>NZ_CP125373.1:0-5947500 GCF_034008205.1 Pseudomonas sp. P9_35
ATGTCCCGACTCAATCCCCGGCAGCAAGAAGCCGTGAACTATGTCGGCGGCCCTCTTTTGGTGCTCGCCGGTGCAGGCTCCGGCAAGACCAGCGTAATCACCCGCAAGATCGCGCACCTGGTCCAGAATTGTGGCATCCGCGCCCAGTACATCGTCGCCATGACCTTCACCAACAAGGCCGCCCGGGAAATGAAGGAACGGGTTGGCGGCCTGCTGCGCGCCGGCGAAGGCCGCGGCCTGACGGTCTGCACCTTCCACAACCTGGGCCTGAACATCATCCGCAAGGAACACGCGCGGCTGGGCTACAAACCGGGCTTCTCGATTTTCGACGAGACCGACGTCAAGGCCCTGATGACCGACATCATGCAAAAGGAATACTCGGGCGACGACGGCGTGGATGAGATCAAGAACATGATCGGCGCCTGGAAAAACGACCTGATCCTGCCGCCCGAGGCCCTGGAAAACGCCCGCAACCCCAAGGAGCAGACCGCCGCCATCGTCTACACCCACTACCAGCGCACGCTCAAGGCGTTCAACGCGGTGGACTTCGACGACCTGATCCTCTTGCCGGTCAAGCTGTTCCAGGACCACGCCGACATTCTCGAAAAATGGCAGAACAAGGTCCGCTACCTGCTCGTGGACGAATACCAGGACACCAACGCCAGCCAGTACTTGCTGGTGAAGCTGCTGATCGGTACGCGCAACCAGTTCACCGTGGTAGGCGACGACGACCAGTCGATCTATGCCTGGCGCGGCGCGCGGCCGGAAAACCTGATGTTGCTCAAGGAAGACTACCCGTCGCTCAAAGTGGTGATGCTGGAGCAGAACTACCGCTCCACCAGCCGCATCCTGCGCTGTGCCAACGTGCTGATTTCCAACAACCCCCACGAGTTCGAAAAACAACTGTGGAGCGAGATGGGCCACGGCGACGAGATCCGCGTGATCCGTTGCCGCAACGAAGACGCCGAAGCCGAGCGCGTGGCCATGGAAATCCTCAGCCTGCACCTGCGCACCGACCGGCCGTACAGCGATTTTGCGATCCTGTACCGCGGCAACTACCAGGCCAAGCTGATCGAGCTGAAACTGCAGCATCACCAGATCCCTTATCGCCTGTCGGGGGGCAACAGCTTTTTCGGACGCCAGGAAGTGAAGGACCTGATGGCCTACTTCCGCCTGATCGTGAACCCGGACGACGACAACGCCTTCCTGCGGGTGATCAACGTGCCGCGCCGGGAAATCGGTTCGACCACCCTGGAAAAACTCGGCAACTACGCCACCGAGCGCAAGATCTCGATGTACGCCGCCACCGATGAAATCGGTCTGGGCGAACATCTGGACAGCCGCTTCACCGACCGCCTGGCGCGCTTCAAGCGCTTCATGGACAAGGTTCGCGAACAGTGCGCCGGGGAAGATCCGATTTCAGCACTGCGCAGCATGGTGATGGACATCGACTACGAGAACTGGCTGCGCACCAACAGCTCCAGCGACAAGGCTGCCGACTACCGCATGAGCAACGTCTGGTTCCTGATCGAGGCGCTGAAGAACACCCTGGAAAAAGACGAAGACGGCGACATGACGGTCGAGGACGCCATCGGCAAACTCGTGCTGCGCGACATGCTCGAGCGCCAGCAGGAAGAGGAAGACGGCGCCGAAGGTGTGCAGATGATGACGCTGCATGCCTCCAAGGGCCTGGAATTCCCCTACGTGTTCATCATGGGCATGGAAGAAGAAATCCTGCCGCACCGCTCCAGCATCGAGGCCGACACCATCGAGGAAGAACGGCGCCTGGCCTATGTCGGGATTACCCGCGCCCGCCAGACGCTGGCCTTCACCTTCGCCGCCAAGCGCAAGCAATACGGCGAAGTGATCGACTGCGCCCCCAGCCGCTTTCTCGATGAACTGCCGCCGGATGACTTGGCCTGGGAAGGCAACGACGACACGCCGACGGAAGTCAAAGTCGTTCGCGGCAACAGTGCCCTGGCGGATATACGCGCGATGTTGAAGCGTTAGAATCGACTACTTTTTTCCACCAGGCTTTTTAAATCCAGACGCTGAAGGCGTCACCAGAGGAGGCTTCATGGAAGCCCTGCACCAGAAAATTCGCGAGCAAGGCATCGTGCTTTCCGATCAGGTCCTGAAAGTCGACGCGTTCCTGAACCATCAGATCGACCCGCAGTTGATGAAGCTGATCGGCGACGAATTTGCCGCGTTGTTCAAGGACTCGGGCATCACCAAGATCGTCACCATCGAAGCCTCAGGGATTGCCCCGGCGATCATGACCGGGCTGAACCTGGGCGTACCGGTGATCTTCGCCCGCAAGCAACAGTCCCTGACCCTGACGGAAAACCTGCTGTCGGCCACCGTGTATTCGTTCACCAAGAAAACCGAAAGCACCGTCGCCATCAGCCCGCGTCACCTGACCAGCAGCGACCGGGTGCTGATCATCGATGACTTCCTGGCCAACGGCAAAGCCTCCCAGGCGCTGATCTCCATCATCAAGCAGGCCGGCGCGACTGTCGCCGGGCTGGGGATCGTGATCGAGAAGTCATTCCAGGGCGGCCGCGCGGAACTGGATGCCCAGGGTTATCGCGTCGAGTCGTTGGCGCGGGTGAAGTCGCTGGCGGGTGGGGTCGTGACCTTCATCGAATAACCCTGTGCCTCCTGTGGGAGCGAGCTTGCTCGCGATAGCGGTCTGTCAGACACATTTTGTGTACCAGATGCACCGCTATCGCGAGCAAGCTCGCCCCCACAAGGGTTTCAGGTGGGTCGCCAAGGCGCGGTGGCCTTGAGCCCCGCCAGCAACAACCGCTGAAACAACTCCTCCTTCAGTCCTTCAGGGCTGGCCAGCTGCATCCGCTCCAGATGCCCGGCAAACTCCCAGGGCTGCGGCGCATCGAGCGCGGCTTTGCCCAACTCCAGGATCTCGGTGAGCTTGAACTTGCTCTTGAGCCAGTTCAGCGCCCGCAACAGGTCGCGCTCGACCTCATCGAAATCACACCCCAGCGGGTACTCGGGAAACAGGTTCGGATGGCGTGCCTGGATCGCCTGCAAGCGTTCCGATGTGTTGTCGGCGAAGCGCGGGTCGAGGCGGAAATCCTTCGGCAACTTGCCGGCGGTTTGCGCCTGCTCGATCAACCCGGGCTGGAAGCGTGAATCGCTGATGTTCAGCAACGCCTCGATCACCGCAGCGTCGGTCTTGCCTCGCAGGTCGGCGATGCCGTACTCGGTCACCACGATGTCGCGCAAGTGCCGGGGAATCGTGCAATGGCCGTATTCCCAGACGATGTTCGAGCTGATCTCGCCCCCGGCCTCACGCCAACTGCGCAGCAGCAGGATCGAACGCCCGCCCTCCAGCGCATGACCCTGGGCAACGAAGTTGTACTGCCCGCCCACGCCGCTGAGCACCCGCCCGTCTTCCAACTGATCGGCCACCCCGGCCCCCATCAGGGTCATGGTGAAGACCGTGTTGATGAAACGGGCGTCGAGGCGCTGCAGGCGCTTGAGCTGTTCCTGGCCGTACAGCTCGTTGATGTAGCTGATGCGCGTCATGTTGAATTCGAGAAGACGGCTTTGCGGCAACTCGCGCAGGCGCTCATAAAAACTGCGCGGCCCGAGGAAGAATCCGCCGTGTATGCAGATGCCGTCGGGTTGCGCCGCCTCGTCGAGGGTGCCGGCGTTGGCCCGTTCCTGGGTCGGAACGTCGGGGTAGACCTTGCGCCGGACGATTCCGGCCTCGGCCAGCACCAGCAAACCGTTGACGAACATTTCACTGCAACCGTACAGCCCTTTGGCAAACGGTTCGACCCCGCCTTCACGCTCGATCAGTTGCGCCCACTGGCTAAGGTTCAGGTCCGCCAGCAGCGCCTGGTAACCGGCATTATCGGCCTGGCGTGCGAGCAGCGCCGCCGCCAGCGCATCGCCCATGGCGCCGATGCCGATCTGCAGCGTCCCGCCGTCGCGCACCAGGGTACTGGCGTGCAGGCCAATCAGATGGTCCTGGAAGCCCACCGGCATGTTCGGCGTGGAAAACAACGTGTGGCTGTCCTTCTCGTCGATCAACAGGTCGAAAGCGTCGATACCGACTTCCGCGTCGCCGGGCATGTAGGGCAAATCGCTGTGCACCTGGCCGACCAGGAGGATGGTCTCCCCGGCCGCCCGCCGCTTGGCGATCATCGGCAGCAGGTCGAGGGTGATGTCCGGATTGCAGCTCAGGCTCAGGCGATCCGGATGCTCAGGATCGCTCGCCACCAACTGCGCCACCAGGTTCAAGCCGGCAGCATTGATGTCCCGGGCAGCATGGCTGTAGTTGCTGCTGACATAGTTCTGCTGGGCCGAGGCGCTGTGCAGCAGGCTGCCGGGCTGCATGAAGAACTGCTCGACCCGTATGTTGGGTGGCAGGCTGTCCTGATGCAGGTCGGCCAGGTAATCCAGTTCGGGATAGTCACCGAAGACCTGTTCGACAAAGGGCTCGAGGAAGCGCTTCTGCAGACCATCACCCAGTTTCGGTCGGCCCAGGCTCAGGGCCGTGTAGATGGTCAACTGTCGCTCGGGCAGTTGTGCAATGCGCCGGTACAGCGCGTTGGCGAACAGATTGGGTTTGCCTAGCCCCAGTGGCATGCCGAGATGAATATGCGCGGGCAGGCGCTCGAGCACGTCATCCATCGCCTGTTCGATTGAACACAACTGCACCATCGGACCCTCCTGGACACTCCATGAATGTGGGTTGGACCGAGCTTGCCGCGTCTTGGTTGCGATGAACAGCCCTGGAGAAACCCCAGGCACAAAAAAGCCGCTCGTAAGCGGCTTTTTTACGCAAGATATCGGCGTATTACAGGCCGGACATCTCTTTGATGGCGCCCTTGAGGTCGTCATCCGAGCAATCGGCGCAGGTGCCTTTAGGCGGCATGGAGTTGATGCCGGTAATGGCCTTGGCCAGGATGCCGTCGAGGCCGCCCTGGTGATCGGCGCGCTCTTTCCAGGCTGCCTTGTCACCGATTTTCGGCGCACCCAGCAGGCCTGTACCGTGGCAAGCGTTGCAATGCTTTGCAATCACGTCAGCCGGCTTCTTGGCACCACCCGCGCCGCCAGCGGCAGTGGCAACTTCCATGCCTTTGCATTCTTTCCCCTGGACGCAGACCTGGCCAACGGGTTCGAGGCGCTTGGCGATTTCGTCGGTGGTCGCCGCTTGGGCACTGACTGCCCATAGGGCCAATACGGTTGCTGGTGCAGCCAGCATTTTCATAATTAGGTTCACGCGTACACCCTCAATGGTGGCTAGTCACGCCTGCGGCCACGGTTTGCAGGCGGGCGCAAGTATAGCGGTAAGCCCGTCACACTGAAACAACCCCAAAGTCGCAAGGGTCTTGTTTGCAATGACGGTTCCTTCCCTGGGCGCCTTTGCCGTATGGGCCGGCGCCGCTTTTTCTAGAAATTGGCCGGTGTGGCTGCGCTGATCAGTCGCGCCGGCACGTCGAACGGATTACGGAAACGGTGGGGCTTGGTGCTTTCGAAATAGTAGCTGTCGCCCGCTTCGAGCACGAAGGTTTCGACACCGACCACCAGTTCCAGCCGCCCTTCCACCAGGATCCCGGTTTCCTCGCCCTCATGGGTGAGCATCTCTTCACCGGTGTCGGCGCCAGGCGGATAGATTTCGTTGAGAAAGGCAATCGCCCGGCTCGGGTGTGCCCTGCCCACCAGCTTCATGGTCACGGCGCCGTCGGAGATGTCGATCAGTTCGTTGGCTTTATAGACGATCTGAGTCGGCTTCTCCTGAAGGATTTCTTCGGAGAAAAACTCGACCATCGACATGGGAATCCCGCCAAGGACCTTACGCAGCGAGCTGATCGAGGGGCTGACGCTGTTCTTCTCGATCATTGAAATAGTGCTGTTGGTGACGCCCGCACGCTTGGCGAGCTCACGCTGGGAAAGGCCTTTGAGTTTACGAATGGATTGCAGTCGTTCACCGACGTCCAATGCAGGAGCCTCCAGGGAATCAGGTTGTGAGGAAAGTGAGCGTTATCATGGCGACAGCGTTCAGTATTTACAACACTTTGACCCGAATCCTGTGCGGTGAAGCGACTTTCGGTAGCCGACGCCGTACGTCAATGCCCGGAATAGAGGCGTGGCACCCGCCGCAGGTTGCAGAAAATCTGATAGGGGATCGTGTCGGCGGCCTTGGCAACGTCGCTGGCCAGGATGTTCTTGCCCCACAACTCCACGGTCGAGCCGAGCCCGGCCTGGGGGACATCGGTCAAGTCGACACACAGCATGTCCATCGACACCCGTCCGACCAGTTGGCTGCGCTGCCCATCCACCAGCACCGGCGTACCGGTGGGCGCCTGGCGTGGGTAGCCGTCGGCATACCCCATGGCGACCACGCCGACCCGGGTTGGTTGCGAGGTCACAAAACGGGCACCGTAGCCCACCGGTTCGCCAGCGGGCAATTCGCGTACGCTGATGATCTTCGACTCCAGAGTCATCACCGGTTGCAGGCGCGAGGCGACGGCGTTGGGCTCGTCAAAGGGCGTAGCCCCGTAGAGCATGATGCCCGGGCGCACCCAGTCGCTGGGGATCTGCGGCCAGCCCAATACGGCCGGCGAGTTGCGCAGGCTGATCTGCGCCACCAGGCCCTGGCGGGCCTTGTCGAATATCGCCAGTTGCTCGGTGCTGCTGGGATCGTGCAGTTCATCGGCACGGGCGAAGTGGCTCATCAAGACAATCTTCGCCACCTTGCCGCTGGCGAGCAGGCGACGGTAGGCGGCCTGGTAATCCGCCGGATGCAGGCCGACCCGGTGCATGCCGGAATCGAGCTTGAGCCAGACCGTGATCGGCTGGCTCAGCGCGGCTTTTTCAATCGCTTCGAGCTGCCACAACGAATGCACTACGCACCAGAAATCGTGCTCGACGATCAACGGCAGCTCACTGGCCTCGAAAAAACCCTCCAGCAGCAGGATCGGCCCACGGATCCCGGCGGCCCGCAGCTCCAGGGCTTCTTCGATACAGGCGACGGCGAACCCGTCCGCCGTGTCCTGCAGCGCCTCGGCGCAACGCACCGCGCCGTGCCCGTAGGCGTCGGCCTTGATCACCGCAAGGGCCTTGGCCCCCGTGACTTCGCGGGCCAATTGGTAGTTGTGACGCAGGGCTTGGAGATCGATCAGGGCACGGGCAGGACGCATGGCGGCAGGCTTCTAGGCGGTCATGAATAAAAAACCGGTGCTGGCTGACAGCATGAACCACCAACAGCACCGGGAGAGGGATCGTTTGGGCCGGTATTTAAGGCAACGCGGCCACGATGGACAGCTCCACCAGGATCTCCGGTTCGCACAGCTTGGCTTCCACGGTGGCGCGGGCCGGGGCGACGCCCTTGGGCAACCATTTGTCCCAGACGGCGTTCATGCCTTCGAAGTGGGCCTCGATGTCCTTCAAGTAGATCGTCACCGATAGCAAACGATTCTTGTCGGTTCCGGCCAGGTCCAGCAAGCGTTCGATATTGGCCAGGCTTTCGCGGGTCTGCTGTTCAATACCGGCGTTCATGTCGTCGCCGACCTGTCCGGCCAGGTAAACGGTGCCGTTGTGTACGACAACCTGGCTCATGCGGTCATTGGTGAGCTGGCGCTGGATTGACATGTTTTGCAGACTCCTGGTGTTTGCTGCCATAACGGGAAATATCGAGGCCTTCGGCGCTGATCTGCGGCTTTTTCTTCGCCATCAGGTCGGCCAACAGGCGACCGGAACCGCAGGCCATGGTCCATCCGAGGGTGCCATGGCCGGTGTTCAGGAACAGATTCTTGAAGGGCGTGGCGCCCACGATTGGCGTTCCGTCCGGGGTGGTCGGGCGCAAGCCGGTCCAGAAACTGGCCTGGGCCAGGTCACCGCCCTGAGGATAAAGGTCGTTGACGATCATCTCCAGGGTTTCACGCCGACGTGGGTTGAGGGACAGGTCAAAACCGGCGATTTCCGCCATGCCGCCCACCCGAATACGGTTGTCGAAGCGGGTGATCGCGACCTTGTAGGTTTCGTCGAGAATGGTCGAAGTCGGCGCCATCGCCGGGTTGGTGATCGGCACGGTCAGGGAGTAGCCCTTGAGCGGATACACCGGTGCACGGATCCCGAGAGGCTTGAGCAGTTGCGGCGAGTAGCTGCCCAGGGCCAGGACGTAGCGGTCGGCGGTTTCCAGCTTGCCGTCGATCCAGACACCGTTGATGCGGTCACCGGCGAAGTCCAGGCGCTGGATATCCTGGCCGAAGCGGAATTGCACACCAAGCTTCTCGGCCATTTCCGCCAGGCGCGTGGTAAACATCTGACAGTCGCCGGTCTGGTCGTTGGGCAGGCGCAGGGCGCCGGCCAGGATGTCGGTGACATTTGCCAGGGCCGGCTCAACCCGGGCAATGCCCTCGCGGTCGAGTACTTCGAACGGCACACCCGACTCTTTCAGCACGGCGATGTCTTTTGCCGCGCCATCGAGCTGGGCCTGGGTGCGGAACAGCTGGGTGGTCCCCAGGCTACGGCCTTCGTAGGCAATGCCGGTTTCGGCGCGCAGCTCGTCGAGGCAGTCACGGCTGTACTCGGACAGGCGCACCATGCGTTCCTTGTTGATCGCATAGCGGCTGGCGGTGCAGTTGCGCAGCATCTGTGCCATCCACAGGTATTGGTCAATGTCGGCAGTGGCCTTGATCGCCAGCGGCGCGTGGCGCTGCAGCAGCCACTTGATGGCCTTGAGCGGTACACCCGGTGCGGCCCACGGCGAGGCATAACCCGGCGACACCTGGCCGGCGTTGGCGAAACTGGTTTCCATGGCAGGCGCTGGCTGACGGTCGACCACCACCACTTCAAACCCGGCACGGGCCAGATAATAAGCACTGACGGTGCCGATGACGCCGCTACCCAAGACCAGAACGCGCATGTTGATGCCCTCATCGCGGATAACCGCTGACGTTTGTTGTACATAGCTTTGATGGTCGCAGTGTAAAAAAGATCAGCCAGTGCTTTTCACTATATAAACGCCTATATTTGGCGAGAATTCTCGGCAAAAACCCTTTTCACGGAGGCGCATCACCTGTGCGTACCAACACCCAGACCAAACGTGAGCTGGACAAGATCGACCGCAATATCCTGCGCATTCTCCAGGCGGACGGACGCATCTCCTTCACCGAGCTGGGGGAAAAGGTCGGCCTCTCCACCACGCCCTGCACCGAGCGGGTACGGCGCCTGGAGCGCGAAGGCATCATCATGGGCTACAACGCCCGGCTCAATCCGCAGCACTTGAAGGGTAGCCTGCTGGTGTTTGTCGAGATCAGTCTCGACTACAAATCCGGCGACACGTTCGAAGAGTTCCGACGCGCCGTGCTGAAACTGCCTCACGTGCTGGAATGTCACCTGGTGTCAGGGGACTTCGACTATCTGGTGAAAGCACGGATTTCCGAGATGGCTTCGTACCGCAAGCTGCTGGGCGACATCCTGCTCAAGCTGCCCCATGTGCGCGAATCCAAGAGCTACATCGTGATGGAAGAGGTGAAGGAGAGCTTGAACCTGCCAATTCCGGATTGAAGACAGCTTCCAAGGCAAGAGTCGTCTGGACGGCCGCTATCGCGAGCAAGCTCGCTCCCACACCGGTCAGAGGTGGATACACTCTTGTGAGCAACGGAGATCCATTGTGGGAGCGAGCTTGCTCGCGAAGGCCGCGACTCGGTATCCCTGCCTGCTAGACCAACACCTGGCGAGTGCTGGCCATGTATTCATGAATCTGCTTCTCGACCCGCGGATGGATCAATTCCACCGGCCGCCGGCCATTGGGACACGGCAAGGTCGCGGTGGTGCCGAACAACCGGCAGATCAGCGGGCGCTCGTCGTAGACGGTGCAACCGTCGGGCCCCAGGTGCACGCAGTCGAGTGCGTCCATGGCCGCGTCCTGTTCGGCCCGGGTCTTGCGGGGCAAGCGGGCCATTTCCTCCGGCGAGGTGGTCACCGGACCACAGCAGTCATGGCAGCCCGGTACGCACTCGAACGAGGGAATCTGCTGGCGTAGCGTGCGAATTTTTTGACTGTTGCAGCTCATCGAGGCGGTTACCGAAGGAGACGGTCCAGGATTCTGCCTTAAAAGCCGCGCACCAGACAGCGCCAGCCGACCGGTGTTGCCCAGTAAGGAATCGCCAGCTTATGCTCCGTAAAATTTCTCAAACACAAAAATCAGGATTACGCACATGAACGCCCGTGTTCAGCAACCTGTCCCGAGCCACGCGCACGCCGCCTCTTATTACGCCGCCAGCAGCCTGCCGCAACCGGACCATCCGCTGCTGCAGGGTGAATTGCTGGCGGATGTCTGCGTGGTCGGCGGCGGGTTCTCCGGGTTGAACACGGCGATCGAACTGGCCGAGCGCGGCATGAGCGTGGTGCTGCTGGAAGCGCACCGGATCGGCTGGGGGGCCAGCGGGCGCAACGGCGGCCAATTGATTCGTGGCGTCGGCCATGGCCTCGATCAGTTTGCGCCGATCATCGGCGCCGACGGCGTGCGCCAGATGAAGCTCATGGGCCTTGAGGCCGTGGAAATCGTCCGACAGCGCGTCGAGCGTTTCCAGATCCCGTGCGACCTCACCTGGGGTTACTGCGACCTCGCCAACAAGCCCAGCGACCTGGAGGGCTTCGCCGAAGACGCCGAAGAACTGCGCAGCCTGGGTTATCGCCATCCGACCCGACTGCTGCAAGCCAACGAAATGCACAGCGTCGTGGGTTCGGATCGCTACGTCGGTGGGTTGATCGACATGGGCTCGGGGCATCTGCATCCGCTGAACCTGGCCCTGGGTGAAGCCGCCGCCGCGCAGCAACTGGGGGTCAGGCTGTTCGAGCAATCGGCGGTCACACGGATCGACTACGGCCCTGAAGTGAAGGTACACACCCAGCAGGGCTCGGTCCGCGCCAAGACGCTGGTGCTGGGCTGCAACGCTTACCTCAATGGACTCAATCCGCAACTAGGCGGCAAAGTGCTGCCGGCCGGCAGCTACATCATCGCCACCGAACCTTTGAGCCAGGCCCAGGCACAGGCGTTGTTGCCACAGAACATGGCGGTCTGCGATCAACGCGTGGCCCTGGATTACTACCGACTTTCGGCGGATCGACGCTTGCTGTTTGGCGGGGCCTGTCACTATTCCGGCCGCGACCCACAGGACATCGGCGCGTACATGCGGCCGAAGATGCTCAAGGTCTTCCCGCAATTGGCGGAGGTGAAAATCGATTATCAATGGGGTGGGATGATTGGTATCGGCGCCAACCGCTTGCCACAGATCGGTCGGCTCAAGGACCAGCCCAATGTGTATTACGCCCAGGCCTATTCCGGCCACGGGGTGAATGCCACGCACCTGGCTGGCAAATTGTTGGCCGAGGCCATCAGCGGGCAGCACAGCAGCGGTTTCGATCTGTTCGCCCAGGTCCCGCACATGACGTTCCCTGGCGGCAAGCACCTGCGCTCGCCGCTGTTGGCGCTGGGGATGTTGTGGCATCGGTTGAAAGAGCTGGTCTAAAGAACTTCAGCACTACGGATGACGCTATCGCGGGCAAGCCTTGCTCCCACAGGTCAATTTCAAATCTGTGGGAGCAAACAAATCTGTGGGAGCAAGGCTTGCCCGCGATAGCAATCTCAGAACCCACACCGCGTCAAAGCCGCCAGAACGGCTTCAAGCCCTCCTCTCGCGCCTGCTCCCGACTCAGCCCGATGTCACGCAACTGTTCGGGTGTAAGTTCCAGCAAGGCTTGGCGTGTATGCAGACGATGCCAGAACAGGGCCCAACGGCTCAGGCCGGACGGCGGCTTGCGCAACATCGCACTACGCAGCCCTCTCTCCTGCCCTGCCGCCAGTTCCTGACTGTGTAACGTCAGCCGCACATCGCTCAAGCCGTTCATTTTGATCGCTCCTGTTTACTTGGGTAGCCAGAGGTTTCATGATGCGCGGACGGTCAAAAGCAATACAGATTCAACTCATTTTTTTTATAAGCATACAGATTCGGTATTTCCGGCACTGAATTGTCATTTTCCACCCCAACTGTATCGGTTGCCGTGGTCCATCTCATCGGGAGCGCACCATGACCCTCTACGTGAACCTCGCCGAATTGCTCGGTACCCGCATCGAACAGGGTTTCTACCGTCCCGGCGACCGGCTGCCGTCAGTGCGGGCATTGAGCACGGAACATGGGGTCAGCTTGAGTACGGTGCAGCAGGCCTATCGCGTGCTGGAAGACAGTGGGCTGGCGATGCCGAGACCCAAGTCCGGCTATTTCGTCCCCGTGGGCCGCGAACTGCCGGACCTGCCGGTGGTAGGCCGTCCGGCCCAGCGCCCAGTGGATATTTCCCAGTGGGACCAGGTGCTGGAGCTGATCCGCGCCGTACCGCGCCCGGACGTGGTGCAACTGGGACGCGGCATGCCGGATATCAATTCGCCGACCATGAAACCGTTGCTGCGCAGCCTGGCGCAGATCAGCCGCCGACAAGACATGCCCGGCCTGTATTACGACAACATCTACGGCAACCTCGCGCTACGTGAACAGATCGCCCGGCTGTCGCTGGACTCCGGCTGCCAGCTGGGGCCCAACGATTTGATCGTCACCACCGGTTGCCATGAGGCCCTGTCGGTCAGCATCCGCGCCACCTGCGAACAAGGCGATATCGTCGCGGTGGACTCACCCAGTTTTCACGGGGCCATGCAAACCCTCAAGGGCCTGGGCATGAAGGCTTTGGAGATCCCCACCGACCCGCTCACCGGCATCAGCCTGGATGCCCTGGAACTGGCGCTGGAGCAATGGCCGATCAAGGCCATACAGTTGACCCCCAGCTGCAACAACCCCCTGGGCTACATCATGCCCGACGCTAATAAACGCGCCCTGCTGACCCTGGCACAGCGCTTCGACGTGGCGATCATCGAAGATGATGTGTATGGCGAGTTGGCCTACACCTACCCTCGCCCGCGCACCATCAAGTCCTTTGATGAAGACGGCCGCGTCCTGCTCTGCAGTTCTTTTTCCAAGACCCTGGCGCCAGGGCTGCGCATTGGCTGGGTCGCGCCGGGCCGGTATCTGGAGCGGGCGCTGCACATGAAATACATCAGCACCGGCTCCACCGCGCCACAACCGCAGATCGCCATTGCCGAATTTCTCAAGGGTGGCCATTTCGAACCCCATTTGCGCCGGATGCGTACGCAATACCAGCGCAATCGCGACGTGATGATCGATTGGATCAGCCGCTATTTCCCACCAGGCACCCGGGCCAGTCGCCCGCGAGGCAGCTTCATGCTGTGGGTCGAATTGCCGGAAGGCTTCGACACGCTGAAGCTCAATCGGGTCCTGCTGGACCAAGGCGTGCAGGTCGCTGTCGGCAGCATCTTTTCGGCATCGGGCAAGTACCGCAACTGCCTGCGGATGAACTACGCTGCCAAGCCAACGGCCCAGATCGAAGAGGCCGTACGCAAGGTCGGAACCGCCGCTATGGCGTTGTTGAACGAAACCCAGCGCGACATCGTCTGAACTTTATCCAGAGAAGCAGCACCCAACAGCCGATCAACGTGAACAAGCGGAACGATCCTACGTGAGATCCAGACCGATCCTGCCTGCGCTGCTGTTAGTCGCCTCACTGCTGAGCGGCTGCGCCAGTCTTGATGTCACCCGCGAGCCCTCCCAGGCCTTGCCGGCCGCCGAATCTTCGTTCGGCCGCTCGGTCCAGGCCCAGGCTGCCGCCCATGAAGGGCGCTCGGGCTTTCGGCTGCTGTCGGACAGCACCGACGCGTTCATCGCCCGGGCCGAGTTGATTCGCCACGCCCAAGGCAGCCTGGATTTGCAGTACTACATCGTCCATGACGGCATCAGCACGCGGATGCTGGTGGATGAATTGCTCAAGGCCGCCGACCGGGGCGTGCGCGTACGGATCCTGCTGGACGACACCACCAGCGATGGCCAGGATCAGATCATCGCGACCCTCGCCGCTCATCCGCAGATACAGATCCGCCTGTTCAACCCGCTGCACCTGGGCCGTGCCACCGGCGTGACCCGCAGCCTCGGACGCCTGCTCAACCTGTCGCAGCAACACCGCCGGATGCACAACAAGCTGTGGCTGGCGGATAACAGCATGGCCATCGTCGGCGGTCGCAACCTGGGCGATGAGTATTTCGACGCCGAACCCAACCTGAACTTCACCGACATCGACCTGCTCAGTGTCGGCCCGGTGGCCGAACAATTGGGGCACAGCTTCGACCAGTACTGGAACAGCGCCCTGAGCAAACCCATCGAACAGTTCCTGTCCCATCGCCCCACGCCCAAGGACCTGGCCAACAGCCGCCTGCGCCTGCAAGAATCCATGGAGCAGACCCAAAAGGAAAATCACGCGCTCTACCAGCAGTTGACCGCCTACAAGACCCAACCGCGCCTGGACACCTGGCGCGACCAGTTGATCTGGGCCTGGAACAAGGCGCTGTGGGACGCGCCCAGCAAGGTGCTGGCCAAGGACGAGCCGGACCCGCAGCTATTGCTGACCACGCAACTGGCGCCGGAACTGACCGGGGTCAGCAAGGAACTGATCATGATTTCCGCCTACTTCGTCCCCGGTCAGCCAGGCTTGGTCTATCTGACCAGTCGCGCCGATGCTGGCGTGTCGGTGAGCCTGCTGACCAACTCCCTGGAAGCCACCGACGTGCCCGCCGTGCACGGCGGCTATGCGCCGTACCGCAAAGCCCTGCTGCAACACGGCGTACGCCTGTTCGAACTTCGCCGACAACCGGGCGACAAAGGCAGCAGCCCTCACCTGTTCTACAGCAAGTCCTACGGCCAATCGGACTCCAGCCTGCACAGCAAGGCGATCATCTTCGACCAGCAGAAATCGTTCATCGGCTCGTTCAATTTCGACCCGCGCTCGGTGCTGTGGAACACCGAAGTCGGCGTGCTGGTGGACAGCCCTGAACTCGCCGGCCAAGTGCGCGACCTGGCCTTGCAGGGCATGGCGCCAGCCCTGAGCTATCAGGCCAGGCTGGAGGATGGAACGCTAGTATGGACCACCGAAGACAACGGCCAGACGCACGACCTGGACCGCGAACCGGGCAGCTGGTGGCGCCGATTCAATGCCTGGTTCGCCACGACCGTCGGACTGGAGCGGATGCTTTAGGGGGCGACCGCTTTCATGGCAACCCGCTTTTGGAGGCAGCCCGCTTTTGTGGCGAGGGAGCTTGCTCCCGCTGGACTGCGAAGCGGTCCCGGCTTTTGCGGTTGCTGCGCAACCGAGCGGGAGCAAGCTCCCTCGCCACAGGGGTTTCGGGGTTTTCAAGCGGGTTCTGTCGCCCCAAACGCCCCTTGACGCAACAACAGGATCACCAGCCCGAACGCCCCGGCGGCCATGAACAAAGGCAGCGCATGCCCGCTGACCCACTGGCTGCCTGCTCCCGCGGCCAGTGGGCCGATCAGGCAACCAAGGCCCCACAGTTGCGCGACGTGGGCGTTGGCCCGCACCAGCGCATCGTCGCGGTAACGTTCGCCGATCAGGATCAGCGACAACGTGAACAAACCGCCGGCACTGGCGCCGAACAGCACCCACAGCGGCCAGATCAACAGGGTATCGATCAACAGCGGAACCGCCAGGCTCGACAACGTCAGTGCCACCGCGCAACCCGTCAACAGCGCCCGGCGAGACACGCGATCGGCCAGGGCGCCGATGGGCAACTGCAACAGGGCATCACCGACCACCACGGTGCTGACCATCGCCAACGCGATGTCGGCGGTGAAGCCCTGGCGCAGACAATACACCGGAAGCAACGTGAGGATCATGGCCTCGAACGCGGCGAACAACGAGACCGCCCAGGCAATCGCCGGCAAGCCTCGGCAAAACGTCCACAGGTCGCCAAACGTAACGCTGCCGGCCTCGCTGCTCGGCGCACCGCTACGGCCCAGCAACAGCAAGGGTGCGATCAGCAGCAAACCGACGCCCACCCAGAACCCGTAGTCATGATCGGTCCCCAGTGCGCCCAGCAGCAGCGGGCCGGATAACTGGCTCAGGGCGTAGCTGCTGCCGTACAGCGCCACCAGTCGCCCACGCCATTTCTCAATGACCAGTTGATTGATCCAGCTTTCACCCAGAATGAACACCAGGGTCAGGACCACGCCAATCACCAGGCGCAACAGCAACCAGACCGGATAGCTGGGCAACAGCGCCAGCAACCCGATGGACACCGCGCCACCCCACAGGCACAGACGCATCAACGCCGCCGTGCCAAACCGCGCCGCCAGCCGGCTGGACACCTTGGCCCCGAGCAACACCCCCACGGCCGGCATGGCGGCCATCACGCCAATGGCGAACGAGCCATAGCCCCAGCCCTCCAGGCGCAGCGACACCAGCGGCATGCTCACGCCCAGGGCCAGGCCGACACTCAGGACAGACGCCAATACGGCGAAATAGGTCGCCCAACGCATTTCCACGCTCCTGTGGAGGGTCATCAATCTCAGCCATCCCCAAAAACACTGTGGGAGCGAGCTTGCTCGCGATAGCGGCGCAACATTCAACAAAGTCGTCGACTGTCATACCGCTATCGCGAGCAAGCTCGCTCCCACAGGGGGGATCAGCGCTGTTTGAAGCCCCGGACAGGATCCGGGGCCATCATCTTCAGAGCTTGATCCAGGTCGACTTCAGCTCGGTGTACTTGTCGAACGCATGCAGCGACTTGTCGCGACCGTTGCCCGACTGCTTGAAACCACCGAACGGCGCGGTCATGTCGCCGCCGTCGTACTGGTTGACCCAGACGCTACCGGCGCGCAGGGCCTTGGCGGTCAGGTGGGCCTTGGAGATGTCCTTGGTCCATACCGCAGCGGCCAGGCCGTACGGCGTGTCGTTGGCAATCTCGATGGCCTGCTCGGCGGTGTCGAAGGCAATGACCGACAACACCGGGCCGAAAATCTCTTCCTGGGCGATTTTCATCGCGTTGCTCACACCATCGAAAATCGTCGGCTCGACGTATGTACCGCCCGTTTCCTCAAGGATGCGCTTGCCGCCGGCCACCAGTTTGGCGCCGTCGCTGTGCCCGGCCTCGATGTAGGACAGCACGGTGTTCATCTGCTGGGTATCGACCAGGGCGCCGACGTTGGTGGCCGGGTCCAGGGGATTGCCCGGCTTCCAGCCCTTGAGGGCTTCGATCACCAGTGGCAGGAATGTGTCCTTGATGGAACGCTCCACCAACAGCCGCGAGCCGGCGGTGCAGACCTCGCCCTGGTTGAAGGCGATGGCGCTGGCGGCGGATTCCGCGGCGGCTTGCAGGTCCGGGGCATCGGCGAACACGATGTTCGGGCTCTTGCCGCCAGCTTCCAGCCAGATACGCTTCATGTTGGATTCGCCGGAGTAAATCATCAGTTGCTTGGCGATCTTGGTAGAGCCGGTGAACACCAGCGTATCGACGTCCATATGCAGGGCCAGGGCCTTGCCGACGGTGTGACCATAGCCCGGCAGCACGTTCAGCACGCCTTTCGGAATGCCGGCCTCGATCGCCAGTGCGGCGATGCGGATAGCGGTCAGCGGGGATTTTTCCGACGGTTTGAGCACCACCGAGTTACCGGTGGACAGCGCCGGGCCGAGCTTCCAGCAGGCCATCATCAACGGAAAGTTCCAAGGCACGATAGCGCCCACGACACCCACCGGCTCACGGGTTACCAGGCCCAACTGATCGTGCGGCGTAGCCGCCACTTCGTCGTAGAGCTTGTCGATGGCTTCACCGCTCCAGCTCAAGGCTTGCGCCGCGCCGGGAACGTCGATGTTCAGGGAATCACTGATCGGCTTGCCCATGTCCAGGGTTTCGAGCAGGGCCAGTTCTTCGGCATGCTGCTTGAGCAGGCCGGCAAAACGAATCATGGTGGCTTTGCGCTTGCTGGGTGCCAGGCGCGACCAGACGCCGGAACTGAATGTGGCGCGGGCGTTTTCGACCGCACGCTGGGCGTCGGCGACGTCACAGCTGGCGATCTTGCCCAGCAGGCGGCCATCGACCGGGCTGAGGCAATCGAAGGTTTCGCCGGACACCGCATCGGTGTACTCGCCGTTGATGAAGGCGCGGCCTTCGATCTTCAGGTCGCGGGCGCGTTGTTCCCAGTCGGCACGAGTCAGGGTGGTCATGCGTGTGTCCTCCTCTTATTGAGTACGAACGCCGCGCGGTGCGCAGCGCTCAAAAGAATTCTGCCCAACCAGCCTGGTTTCGGCGCCGTTTTCGGCATAGGGCACCCGCCACCCTAAACCAGCGGCTGGTCATGTTTCAATATATTTGACACAACGCTGGCAAACGACCTTGCGATGTTCGTTTTAATAAACATAGACTCGAGGCCTTCCAAGCGATCACTGGGGATCACCCGCATGAGCATTCAGGACATCGTCGATTTCAGCCAGGCCAATACCGCCGCCGAACGTTATCGCCCGGACCCGGCCAAGGTGTTCAAGGGCGATCCCGAGCAAACCGTGTTCAACCACTACAGCAGCCCCTGCGGGCAAATGAACGCGGGCGTATGGGAAGGCGCCGTCGGCCAGTGGACGGTCAATTACACCGAGGATGAATATTGCGAGATCGTCCAGGGCGTTTCCGTGCTGCGGGACGACGATGGCAATGCCAAGACGTTGCGAGCCGGCGACCGTTTCGTGATTCCAGCGGGATTCAAGGGCACTTGGGAAGTGTTGGAACCGTGCCGCAAGATTTACGTGGTGTTCGAACAGAAGGCTTGAGGACTTGTGCGGCCTGTGAGGGCCTCATCGCGAGCAAGCTCGCTCCCACAGGAATCTGAGGTGTCATAAGGTCCAGTGTGGGAGCGAGCTTGCTCGCGATGAGGCCCTCACAGGGCAACAAAAAAGGCCCGTATCTCGCGATACGGGCCTTTTTCGTAAGAAGGGAAAAATCAATTACTTGATTTTGCCTTCCTTGTAGATCACGTGCTTGCGAACAACCGGATCATATTTCTTGATCTCGATTTTGTCCGGGGTAGTACGCTTGTTCTTGTCGGTAGTGTAGAAGTGACCAGTACCGGCGCTCGAGATCAAACGAATCAATTCACGCATGATTAGCTCCCTTAAACCTTGCCATCGCGACGAAGTTCGGCCAGCACGACACTGATGCCACGCTTGTCGATGATACGCATGCCCTTGGCAGATACGCGCAGACGCACAAAACGTTTCTCTTCTTCAACCCAGAAGCGGTGATGCTGCAGGTTCGGCAGGAAACGACGACGGGTTTTGTTGTTTGCGTGGGAAATGTTATTCCCAGTCACCGGACCCTTACCGGTAACTTGACAGACTCTCGACATGCCTCAGCCCTCTAAAACCACATGCCCAACCCGGCATGGGTTGGCCGCTTAATCTCTCAGTCATTTGGCGCCAGGCGCCGCGTTTCTTTAAGGGTCTTACCGGCTACACCTACAGTGAAGGAACCGGGCCCCTAGAAAAGAGCGCTGCTTTATACCAGAAAGACCACAGTGCAACAACAGCCGATGTGATTTGTCTTCATGGCGAATCATCGGCCAACCGCCCCGGGCGGCGGGGGCAGAGGCTGGCGCAGCCCCTTACCGCTCGTCGCTGAACGCAGGTTTTTTTCTCCCGCGGCGATTTTTAGTCCTTCAACGCGTCGGCGCAGAGTGCCGGAAAATGCAAAAAGGGGATAGTCATTTAGCGGCGAGCCCACTAGGGTAGGCCTTTTCCAGACTGCACTCGCAGATGGGCCTTCGACTTGCACAGGAAACCGACCATGCGCCTCGCTGCCCTACCATTGTTGCTCGCCCCTCTGCTGATCACCCCGCAGGCCTTGGCCGCCGCCCTGAGCGTCTGCACCGAAGCCAGCCCGGAAGGGTTCGATGTCGTCCAGTACAACTCCCTGACGACCACCAACGCCTCCGCCGACGTGCTGATGAACCGCCTGGTGGACTTCGACACCGCCAGCGGCAAAGTGGTCCCCAGCCTGGCCGAGCGCTGGGAAGTCTCCACCGATGGCCTGGCCTACGTGTTCAAGCTGCGGCCACAGGTCAAGTTCCACCACACCGACTACTTCACGCCACGCCGCGACCTGACCGCCGAGGACGTGAAGTTCAGCTTCGAGCGCATGCTCGACCCGGCGAACCCCTGGCACAAGGTGGCGCAAAGCGGCTTCCCCCACGCCCAGTCCATGCAACTGCCAGCGCTGATCAAGAAAGTCGACGCACTGGACCCGCTGACCGTGCGCTTCACCCTCGATCACGCCGACTCGACCTTCCTGGCGACGTTGAGCATGGGTTTTGCCTCCATTTATTCGGCCGAATACGCCGATCAGTTGATGAAGGCCGGCACGCCGGAAAAGCTCAACAGCCTGCCGATCGGCACCGGCCCGTTCATTTTCAGCCGGTTCCAGAAGGACGCCTCGATTCGCTACAAGGCCAACGACACCTATTTCGGCGGCAAGCCCCAAGTGGACCCGCTGGTCTTCGCCATCACGCCGGACGCCAACGTACGCCTGCAGAAATTGCGTCGCAACGAATGCCAGATCGCCCTGTCGCCCAAGCCGCTGGACGTACAAGCCGCCAAGCAAGAACCTACGCTGAAGGTCGAGCAGACCGACGCGTTCATGACCGCGTTCGTGGCGATCAACAGCCAGCATCCGCCGCTGGACAAGCCTGAGGTGCGCCAAGCCATCAACCTGGCCTTCGACAAGGCCAGCTACCTGAAGACCGTCTTCGAAGGCACTGCCGAAGCCGCCAATGGCCCCTACCCGCCCAACACCTGGAGCTACGCCAAAAGCCTGCCCGGCTACGCCCATGACCAGGCCAAGGCCCGCGACCTGTTGGCCAAGGCCGGCTTGAAGGAAGGCTTCCAGACCACCATCTGGACCCGCCCTTCCGGCAGCCTGCTGAACCCCAACCCCAGCGTTGGCGCACAACTGCTGCAGTCCGACCTGGCGCAGATCGGCATCCAGGCCGAGATCCGGGTGATCGAATGGGGCGAACTGATCCGTCGCGCCAAGGCCGGCGAACATGATTTGCTGTTCATGGGTTGGGCCGGCGACAACGGCGACCCGGACAACTTCCTCACGCCACAGTTTTCCTGCGCGGCGGTCAAGTCCGGCACCAACTTCGCCCGCTACTGCAACGCCGACCTGGACAAACTGATCAGCGCCGGCAAGACCACCGGCGAACAAGGCGTGCGGGCCAAGCTCTACGAGCAGGCCCAGGCCCAGATCCAGCAACAGGCCCTGTGGCTGCCCCTGGCGCACCCGACCGCGTTCGCCCTGACCCGCAAGGATGTGCAGGGTTATTCGGTCAGCCCGTTTGGGCGCCAGGATTACTCCAAGGTCAACATCAAATAATCACAGCCCCCTGTGGGAGCGCTCGCGATGGCGGCTAGCCAGATAACATCAATGTTGAATGACCGACCGCTATCGCGAGCAAGCTCGCTCCCACACAGGGCCTAGACTCGTCAGCGACGACCTACATCCACCCACGCTCCGCCATCGACAACGGCTCCCCATCGCCAACGATGAAGTGGTCGAGCACCCGCACATCGATCAGCTCCAACGCCTCCTGAAGCCGCTCAGTGAGCACCCGGTCGGCCTGGCTGGGCTCGGTGTTGCCGGAGGGGTGGTTGTGGCACAGGATCAACGCGGCGGCGTTGTGGGCCAGGGCGCGCTTGACGACCTGCCGGGGATGGACACTGGCGCTGTCGATAGAGCCGCGGAACAGCGCCTCGAAGGTCAACACCTGGTGCTTGGAATTGAGAAACAGGCAACCGAAAACCTCGTGGGGTTCGTGGCGCAGCATCGACTTCAGGTACTCACGCACCGCGAACGGGCTTTCCAGCGACGTTTTTTCCCGCGCCTGCTCAGCCAAATGCCGACGACTCATTTCCTGAGCCGCTTGCAGCTGGGCAAACTTCGCCGGCCCGAGCCCCATATGATTACTGAATGTGATCTGATCGGCTTCAAGCAGCGCGCGCAGGCTGCCAAATTGAATCAATAGTTGTCGCGCCAGATCCACCGCGCTTTTGCCCGACACGCCGGTTCGTAAAAAAATCGCCAGCAGCTCGGCGTCCGATAGACTCCCCGCCCCTAGCGCCAATAACCGCTCCCGTGGCCGCTCGGCCGCGGGCCAATCGCGAATACTCATGGCATCTCCCTGATTGTGGGCGCCGCTGTTCCGTAGCGGTCGCTGTGATATCGTAGCCCATCTTTTTTGCAGGCGATTTGCACCCTGGCAGGCGGCTGCCAAGGGGTTCGCCCTGCACTGACCACTGAAATCGAAAGGCAGGCCTATGCAGCGGCTGTATCGGAAACGCATCGTTCTGGGCGTCGGCGGCGGCATTGCCGCCTACAAGAGCGCCGAGCTGGTTCGCAGGCTTATCGACCAGGGCGCGGAAGTTCGGGTCGTCATGACCCGCGGTGGCAGCGAGTTCATCACCCCGCTGACCATGCAAGCCCTGTCCGGGCACCCGGTCCACCTGGATTTGCTCGACCCGGCGGCCGAAGCCGCCATGGGTCATATCGAATTGGCCAAGTGGGCCGACCTGGTGCTGATCGCCCCGGCCACGGCCGACCTGATCGCCCGCTTGGCCCAAGGCATCGCCGACGACCTGCTGACCACCCTGGTACTCGCCACCGACGCGGTGGTCGCCGTGGCGCCGGCCATGAACCAGGCCATGTGGCGCGACCCGGCCACCCAGGCCAACCTGCAACTGCTGGAAAGCCGCGCCCTGAAAGTCTTCGGCCCGGCCTCCGGAAGCCAGGCCTGCGGCGATGTCGGCATGGGCCGCATGCTCGAAGCCACCGACCTCGCCCAGTGCGCCGCCGACTGCTTCCAGCGCCAGGCCCTGACCGGCAAGCACGTGCTGATCACCGCCGGACCGACCCAGGAAAACATCGACCCGGTGCGCTACATCACCAACCACAGCTCCGGGAAAATGGGCTTCGCCCTGGCCGAAGCCGCCGTGGAAGCCGGCGCCCGGGTGACGCTGATCACCGGTCCCGTGCACTTGCCGACCCCGGACCGGGTCACGCGCATCGACGTGGTCAGCGCCCGGGACATGCTCGCGGCCTGTGAAGCAGCCATCCCCTGCGACCTGTTCATCGCCTCGGCGGCAGTGGCGGACTACCGCCCCGAAGTCGTTGCCCCGCAAAAATTGAAGAAAGACCCTACAAGCGGCGACGGCCTGCTACTGCAAATGGTGCGCAACCCGGACATCCTGGCCAGCATCGCCACCCGCCCCGACCGCCCGTTCAGTGTCGGCTTTGCCGCCGAGACCGAACACCTGCTCGATTACGCCGCACGCAAGCTCAAGGACAAGAACCTCGACTTGATCGTCGCCAACGACGTGGCCAACCCGAGCATCGGCTTCAACAGCGAAGAAAACGCCTGCAGCGTGATCGACCGCCAGTTGCACGCCACACTTTTCGCCCAGACCAGCAAGAGCAAGATTGCCCGTCAGCTGATCACCTTTATCGCCGAACGTCTGAACCAGGTTTAATGTCATGCACGCCCTACAAGCCAAGATCCTCGACCCACGCATCGGCAACGAATTCCCGCTGCCGCAATACGCCACACCGGGCTCCGCCGGCCTCGACCTGCGGGCGATGCTCAAGCAGGACACGATCCTGGAGCCGGGCCAGACCCTGCTGATTCCTACCGGCCTGTCGGTGTACATCGGCGATCCGGGCCTGGCCGCGCTGATCCTGCCGCGCTCGGGCCTGGGCCATAAGCACGGCATCGTGCTGGGCAACCTGGTGGGCCTGATCGATTCTGACTACCAGGGCGAACTGATGGTGTCGTGCTGGAACCGCGGCCAAACAGCCTTCAACATTGTCGTGGGCGAACGCATCGCGCAGCTGGTGCTGGTGCCGGTGGTCCAGGCCCACTTCGAACTGGTCGAGGAATTCGACGAGAGCCAGCGCGGCGCGGGTGGTTTCGGGCACTCCGGCAGCCATTGACCGGTGGTTACAGGCCGGGCGTCCTGCCCGGCTCGTTTGTGAAGCTTGTGTTTCAGGACAAAAAATGCGCAATGGCTTTCTGCTAGGTTTCCCACCCGGAATCAATGTATTAGGCGAGCGAGGCCAGGGTAACGCTGTCTCATGGCACTTTCCCACCACGAACTCTCTGTCAAAAACGCCGTCATACCCTTCAGCTTGAGCCTGCCGACGCTACCCGTCGGCCTGTCCAGTCACTTTCCTGATAGAGCGCCCCGCCCATGAACACCCCAGCCGCAATCGCCCCGATCTTCCCTGACAGCATCTTCCGCGCCTACGACATCCGTGGCGTGGTACCGGAAACCCTCACCGCCGAAACCGCCTACTGGATCGGCCGCGCCATCGGCTCCCAAAGCCTGGCCCAGGGCGAACCGAATGTGAGCGTCGGCCGTGATGGCCGCTTGTCGGGCCCCGAGCTGGTCGAACAACTGATCAAAGGCGTTGCCGACAGTGGCTGCCACGTCAGCGACGTAGGCCTGGTGCCGACCCCGGCGCTGTACTACGCCGCCAACGTGTTGGCCGGCAAGTCCGGGGTGATGCTCACCGGCAGCCACAACCCATCGAACTACAACGGCTTCAAGATCGTCATCGCCGGCGACACCCTCGCCAACGAGCAGATCCAGGCCCTGCACACCCGCCTCAAGACCAACGACCTGAGCAGCGGCCAGGGCAGCGTGACCAAGGTCGATATCCTTCCTCGCTACAACGACGAGATCGTCAAGGACGTGAAACTCGCCCGTCGCCTGAAAGTGGTGGTCGATTGCGGCAACGGCGCGGCTGGCGTGATCGCCCCGCAACTGATCGAAGCCCTGAACTGCGAAGTCATCCCGCTGTTCTGCGACGTGGACGGCAACTTCCCTAACCACCACCCGGATCCGGGCAAGCTGGAAAACCTCGAAGACCTGATCGCCAAGGTCAAGGAAACCAACGCCGACCTGGGCCTGGCCTTCGACGGCGACGGCGACCGCGTGGGCGTGGTGACCAATACCGGCAGCGTGGTGTTCCCCGACCGCCTGCTGATGCTGTTTGCCAAGGACGTGGTGGCGCGCAACCCGAATGCCGAGATCATTTTCGACGTCAAATGCACCCGTCGCCTGGTGCCGCTGATCAAGGAATATGGCGGTCGCCCACTGATGTGGAAAACCGGTCATTCGTTGATCAAGAAGAAAATGAAACAAAGCGGCGCCCTGCTGGCCGGCGAAATGAGCGGCCACATCTTCTTCAAGGAACGCTGGTTCGGTTTTGACGACGGCATCTACAGCGCCGCGCGCCTGCTGGAAATCCTCAGCAAGGAGAAATCCACGGCCGAAGAGCTGTTCGCAACCTTCCCGAACGATATTTCTACGCCAGAAATCAATATCCATGTGACCGAAGAGAGCAAATTCAGCATCATTGATGCACTGCACGACGCTCAATGGGGCGAAGGCGCCGAACTGACCACCATCGATGGTGTGCGGGTCGACTATCCCCACGGCTGGGGCCTGGTTCGCGCATCCAACACCACACCGGTGCTGGTACTGCGTTTCGAGGCCGACAACGAGGCCGAACTGCAGCGCATCAAGGATGTGTTCCACACCCAACTCAAACGTGTTGCACCTGATCTCCAACTACCGTTTTGATTTTTTGAAGCACTACCGGAGCCCTGAATGACCCTCGAACGCGAAGCCGCCGCCAACACCGCCAAGGTCCTGTCCGAAGCGTTGCCTTATATCCGACGCTACGTCGGCAAGACCCTGGTGATCAAATACGGCGGCAACGCGATGGAAAGCGAGGAGCTCAAGACCGGCTTCGCCCGCGACATCGTGCTGATGAAGGCCGTGGGCATCAACCCGGTGGTGGTACACGGTGGTGGCCCGCAGATCGGTGACCTGCTCAAGCGCCTGTCGATCGAAAGCCACTTCATCGATGGCATGCGCGTGACCGACGCGCAGACCATGGATGTGGTGGAAATGGTCCTGGGTGGCCAGGTCAACAAGGACATCGTCAACCTGATCAACCGTCATGGCGGCAGCGCCATCGGCCTGACAGGCAAGGACGCCGAGCTGATCCGGGCGAAGAAACTCACCGTTACCCGCCAGACACCGGAGATGACCCAGCCGGAAATCATCGACATCGGTCATGTGGGCGAAGTGGTCGGCATCAACACCGACCTGCTGAACCTGCTGGTCAAGGGCGACTTCATCCCGGTCATCGCGCCCATCGGCGTGGGCGCCAACGGTGAGTCGTACAACATCAACGCCGACCTGGTGGCGGGCAAGGTTGCCGAGGCACTGAAAGCTGAAAAGCTGATGCTGCTGACCAACATCGCCGGCTTGATGGACAAGTCGGGCAAAGTCCTGACCGGACTGTCGACCCAGCAGGTCGATGACCTGATCGCCGACGGCACCATCTACGGCGGCATGCTGCCGAAGATTCGTTGCGCGCTGGAAGCGGTACAAGGCGGCGTCGGCAGCTCGCTGATCATCGACGGCCGGGTACCGAATGCGATCCTGCTGGAGATCTTCACCGACACCGGCGTGGGTACGTTGATCAGCAATCGCAAGCGTCCTTAAGCGATACCGGTAAAAAAAGACCCCGCTCAGCCAGACTGAGCGGGGTCTTTTTTTTGCGCCTCTTTTTCAGATGATGTTTTTTGTGGCGAGGGAGCTTGCTCCCGCTCGGTCGCGCAGCGACCGCAAAAATGTTGGGGCCGCTGCGCAGCCCAGCGGGGGCAAGCTCCCTCGCCACAAGATCAAAATCAGCGGGCTTCTTAGACGCCGAACTGCGCCCGATAAGCCTCAACCGCCGGCAAATGCTGCTTGAGCTGCGGATCGTCGGCCAAAAACTCCAGCACTTGGTTCAGCGTCACAATGCTGATCACCGGAATACCGAAGTCGCGCTCCACTTCCTGGATCGCCGACAGCTCACCGTTGCCGCGCTCCTGGCGGTTCAGGGCGATCAGCACGCCAGCGGCCTTGGCGCCTTCCTGGGAACCGATGATCTGCATCACTTCGCGAATGGCAGTACCGGCAGTGATGACGTCGTCGATGATCAACACGTCGCCGGTCAGCGCTGCACCCACCAGGCTGCCGCCTTCGCCATGGGCCTTGGCTTCCTTGCGGTTGAAGCACCAAGGCAGGTCGCGGCCGTGGTGTTCGGCCAGGGCGACGGCAGTGGTGGCGGCCAGCGGGATGCCTTTGTAGGCCGGGCCGAACAGCACATCGAACGGGATACCGCTCTCAACGATGGCCGCCGCATAGAAACGACCCAGTTGCGCCAGGGCGGAACCGGTGTTGAACAGGCCGGCATTGAAGAAGTACGGGCTGGTGCGCCCGGACTTGAGGGTGAACTCACCGAAGCGCAAAACGCCGCGATCGATGGCAAAGCGAATGAAATCGCGCTGATACGCCTGCATGAAAAAAAGCCTCAAATACCGCGGATTTAGCTAAATAGGTACACGGCGTGTATCATACACGCACGTGATTTTTGGGGCCATTTATGCGGATCATCAGTGTGAACGTCAATGGTATTCAGGCTGCAGTCGAGCGTGGTTTGCTCAGTTGGCTGCAAGCACAGAATGCCGACGTCATCTGCCTGCAGGACACCCGCGCCTCCGCCTTTGAACTGGACGATGCAGCCTTCCAACTGGATGGTTACTTCCTTTATGCCTGCGATGCCGAAGTCCCCGCCCAGGGTGGCGTGGCTTTGTACTCGCGGCTGCAACCGAAGGCTGTCATCAACGGTCTCGGTTTCGAGACGGCGGACCGCTACGGGCGCTACCTGCAAGCCGATTTCGACAAGGTCAGCATCGCGACCTTACTGCTCCCTTCGGGGCAGAACGGCGATGAAGATTTGAATCAGAAATTCAAGTTGATGGACGACTTCGCCCGTTATCTGGATAAACAGCGGCGCAAACGTCGCGAGTACATCTATTGTGGCTCGCTGTACGTGGCGCAACAGAAACTGGATATCAAGAACTGGCGTGACAGCCAGCAATCTCCTGGTTTCCTGGCGCCGGAACGGGCCTGGATGGACGAGATCATTGGCAACATGGGTTATGTCGACGCCCTGCGTGAAGTCAGCCGTGAAGGCGACCAGTACAGCTGGTGGCCGGACAACGAACAGGCCGAGATGCTCAACCTTGGCTGGCGCTTCGACTACCAGTTGCTGACACCTGGGCTGCGCCGCTTCGTACGCAGCGCCCGCCTGCCGCGCCAGCCACGGTTCTCGCAGCATGCGCCGCTGATCGTGGATTACGACTGGACGCTGACCATCTAAACGTCCCGGCGACATCCCCAGGTCGACCGACCAAAGAAAATGCCCGTATCGCAAGATACGGGCATTTTTTATGGCGAACGCTACCGCGCAGAACCTCAAGCCACGGCAAAAAACGGCAGGGCAAGGTACAACTTGATGACGATGACGTTAATGATATCGATGAAGAACGCTCCCACCATCGGCACCACCAGAAACGCTATCTGTGAAGGCCCATAGCGCTGCGTCACTGCCTGCATGTTGGCGATGGCCGTCGGCGTGGCGCCCAACCCAAAACCGCAATGCCCTGCCGCCAAGACGGCTGCATCGTAATGACTGCCCATGATTCTGAACGTCACGAAAATCGCAAACAGCGCCATGACCAATGTCTGGGCCGCCAGGATAATGAATATCGGCAAGGCCAGCGACGCCAGGTCCCACAACTTGAGTGACATCAAGGCGATCGCCAGGAACAGTGACAGGCTGACATTGCCAAGTACGGACACTTCTCGCTCAAAGACCTGATACAAGCCGAGTGCCGAAAGTCCATTGCGCAGGACCACCCCCACGAACAAGACACAAACGAATGTCGGCAACTCGAATGCGGTGTCGTGGAGCTGCCCATTCAAGAGCGTACCGACCAACAGGCTGACCGCAATCAGCGCCAGCGTCTCGATAAACGAAAACGGTGTAATCGAGCGCTCTTTGTTCGGCTGTTCGAAGCCCTTGGGTATCCGGGGCTTTTCTGATTCAAGGCCGCCGGGTGACTGGACACGCTTGATGAGCAGGCGCGCAACCGGTCCACCGATCAAGCCACCCAACACCAAACCAAACGTCGCGGAAGCCATCGCAAGTTCTGAGGCGGAAGCCAGACCGTACTTCTCACTGAACACCGTCCCCCACGCCGCGCCGGTACCGTGACCGCCCGCCAAGCTGATCGAGCCAGTCAGCAACCCCATTAACGGATCGAGCCCCAGCGCTTTTGCGAGCCCGATGCCCATGGCATTCTGGACCACCAACAGGCCGACGACCGCCAGCAGGAAAATCCCAACTACGCGCCCGCCTTTCTTCAGGCTCGCGAAGTCTGCGCTCAGGCCAATCGTGGCAAAAAATGCCAGCATCAACGGTGTCTGCAATGAAGTATCAAATCGAACTTCAACTTCAAGCCCCCGCAAAGCCAGGAGCACCAGGGCAACTACCAGCCCGCCCGCTACAGGCTCAGGGATATTGTAGGCGCGTAGAAAACCAACACGTGTAACAAGTCCGCGCCCCAGCAAAAGCACTAGAGAGGCGGCGACAAGTGTTCCATAGAAATCGAGCTGAAACATGAGTGTTTATTCTTTGAACATATATTCAGGGGCGAACTTTTTACCTGGACACGCCTCTTGAACAGGTTGATTGTCTCAACACTGATTGGCTTTGAATTCAAGGACCTTCAATGGTCTGAATATATCGAAATATTTCTGGAGGAATATAACTTGGCGCAACTCTATCAATCGAAGTGTCTTATTGCCAAGCATAGAGACCGCACTAAAACTGTGCAGTTGTGACTAGAAGTGTAAGAGCGGAATATGCGCACACTCACTCGCTACGCAATGGAAGATTGCACATAAAGAGAAACATTCATGACTTCAAAAAAGACAATGCCCCGATAAGCCGGGGCATTGTCCTTGAATCGCAGCGCTGATCGTTACTTGACCAAGCGCCAGGTAAACGGATACCGATACGGCTGCCCTTCATTGGCCTTCACGCCACCAATGATCGTCAGCACCAGCGCACCGATGGCCACCAGGCCGAACAGGAAGAAGCCGATCACCACGACCATCAGCAGCAGGCTGATCGCCGAGGCAATCGCCACGGTGATCTGGAAGTTCAGCGCTTCCTTGCCCTGGGCATCGATGAACGGGTCGGACTCACGCTTGAGCTGCCAGAGCACCAGCGGCCCGATCAGCGTGCCGAACGGAATCCAGATCCCCAACAAGGCGGACAGGTGACAAAACATTGCCCATTGACGCGCCTCTTTGCTCGGCTGGGGCAGTAGGATTTGCTCATCACTCATGACGCTCTCCTTGTCTTGAAGCGGGAATCGATCAGTCAGCCAAGGCGGCCTTTTGCAGTTCGAAGATTTCGTTCATGCCTTTCTTCGCCAACTCCAGCATAGCGTTCAATTCTTCCGGCTGGAACGGTGCGCCCTCGGCGGTGCCCTGGACTTCGATGAAACCGCCGGCACTGGTCATGACCACGTTCAGGTCAGTCTCGGCAGCGGAGTCTTCCAGGTAATCCAGGTCCAGCACCGGCTCGCCCTGGTACATGCCCACGGACACAGCGGCGATCATTTGCTTGAGCGGGTCGCCGCCCTTAAGGCCGCCGCGCTTCTTGATCACTTTCAAGGCATCGACCAGGGCGACCATAGCCCCGGTGATGGAGGCAGTACGGGTACCGCCGTCGGCCTGGATCACGTCGCAATCGACATACAGCGTTACGTCGCCCAACTTGGACATGTCCAGGGCAGCACGCAGCGAACGGCCGATCAAGCGTTGGATTTCCAGGGTACGGCCGCCTTGCTTGCCACGGCTGGCCTCACGCTGGTTCCGCTCACCGGTGGCGCGCGGCAGCATGCCGTATTCGGCCGTCAACCAGCCCTGGCCCTGACCCTTGAGGAACCGTGGCACGCCGTTTTCGACACTGACAGTGCAGATGACTTTGGTATCACCGAATTCGACCAGTACAGATCCCTCGGCGTGTTTGGTGTAGTTGCGGGTAATGCGGATCGAGCGAAGCTGATCGGCAGCGCGACCACTTGGACGTTTCATAGGGAATACCTGTACGGAGGACGGAAAACTGCCGAGCATTATAGAGCCGTGAATCGTCATAGGGCAGTTAAACGTCGCTCGGTTCTAAAAAGCCGGCGCGAGCGAGGCCGCGCAAAGGCCCGCCCGACGGGCTGCTGCGCTTTGTCGCAAGCGCGGTTGGGGGCATGCGCTTCACTGCGCTACAATCCTGCGCCTTTGCTGCCCTTCGGCTTTTATTCACAGATTCCAGGCCCCACGACCACCCGTTGTGGCCGCCTGCATTGCGAGGATCCTCCATGGTGCACAGCATGACCGCCTTCGCCCGCGTCGAAAAAGCCGGGGCCCAAGGCACGCTGAGCTGGGAACTGCGCTCGGTCAACAGCCGCTACCTGGAGCCGCACCTGCGCCTGCCCGAGTCTTTCCGCGACCTCGAAGGCGGCGTGCGCGAGGCGCTGCGCCAGGGCCTGTCCCGGGGCAAGCTGGAATGCACCCTGCGCTTCACCGAAGAAAACACTGGCAAAGCCTTGCAGGTGGACCGCGAGCGCGCCGCGCAACTGGTCGCCGCCGCCGAAACCGTCGCCAGCCTGATCAAGCACCCTGCCGCCCTGAACCCACTGGAAGTCCTGGGCTGGCCCGGCGTGCTGGTGGGTGACGCGAGCGACCCGCAGGCGCTGAACGCCGAGGCGATGGCGCTGTTCAATGAAGGACTCAAGGAACTCAAGGCCGGCCGCGAGCGCGAAGGTGCGGAGCTGGCCCGGCTGATCAACGAGCGCCTGACCTCCATCGAAGAAGACGTCAGCACCCTGCGCGAACTGGTCCCGCAGATGCTCGCCACCCAGCGCCAGAAGGTCCTCGACCGCTTCACCGACATGAAGGCCGAGCTGGACCCGCAACGCCTGGAACAGGAAATGGTCATGCTCGCGCAAAAGAGCGACGTGGCCGAAGAACTGGATCGCCTGAGCACCCACATCATCGAAGTTCGCCGGGTGCTCAAGTCCGGCGGTGCGGCCGGTCGCCGCCTCGACTTCCTGATGCAGGAGCTCAACCGCGAGGCCAATACACTGGGCTCCAAGGCCTTCGACCCGCGCAGCACCCAGGCGGCGGTCAACCTCAAGGTGTTGATCGAACAAATGCGCGAACAAGTGCAGAACATTGAGTAAGGCTAACGACATGACCCACAGCACCGGCACCCTCTACATCATTTCCGCGCCCTCGGGCGCCGGCAAGACCAGCCTGGTCAAGGCACTGATCGATGCCGAACCGCAGATCCGCGTCTCGGTCTCGCACACCACCCGCGCCATGCGTCCGGGCGAAGTGAATGGTGTGAACTATCACTTCGTCGACCGCGAAGAGTTCGTGAAGATGGCCGAACACGGCGACTTCCTGGAGCGCGCCGAAGTTTTCGGCAACCTTTATGGCACTTCGCAAAGCTACTTGCAGCAGACCCTGGACGAAGGTCACGACCTGATCCTGGAAATCGACTGGCAAGGCGCCGAGCAGGTGCGCAAGCTGATGCCCCAGGCCCGTTCGATCTTCATCCTGCCGCCGAGCCAGCAGGCCCTGCGCCAGCGCCTGACCAACCGTGGCCAGGACAGCGACGACATCATCGAGGGCCGGATGCGCGAAGCGGTCAGCGAGATGAGTCACTACGTCGACTATGATTACCTGATCATCAACGACGATTTCGCCCACGCGCTGGACGACCTGAAGGCGATTTTCCGCGCCAGCCAGCTGCAGCAGAAACGCCAGCAGCAACGTTTCGGCAAATTATTGGCCGAATTGTTGGGCTGAACAGCTCTTCCCAAAACCGCTGCGACGGCTTTACATTGGTAGTCGCAGCGCGCCGAGGGGTTTGGTTAAAAAATCAGCGCTTCCCTAAACGCTGGTGTTTTTTTAAACTGTCGAGTCCGCTCGCCCAACCGGGCAGCGCGCATATTGCATTCGCTCCGAGGAATACCATGGCCCGCGTAACCGTTGAAGACTGCCTAGAACACGTGGAAAACCGCTTTGAGCTGGTCATGCTCTCTACCAAGCGTGCCCGTCAACTGGCCACCGGTGGCAAAGAGCCGTTGGTCCAGTGGGAAAACGACAAGCCTACCGTAGTAGCGCTGCGTGAAATCGCCGAAGGCCTGATGAGCTACGAGTTCATCGCCAACGCTGAAATCGTCGAAGACGAACCGCTGTTCGCAGCGTTCGAGGACGAGTCCAACGAGGCGGTCTAAGCCTATGCCTGGTCGACGTAGCACGGCGCGGGGTCACAGCAAACGGCAGGAGTCATCATCATGCCGAGCATAGACGCCCTCGCCGATCGCTTATCGGCCTACCTCGGCACGGACCAGGTCAACCTGGTCCGCCGAGCCTATTTCTACGCCGAACAAGCCCACGACGGCCAGCGCCGCCGCAGCGGCGAGGCGTACGTCACGCATCCCCTTGCGGTGGCGAATATTCTTGCCGACATGCACATGGACCATCAGAGCCTGATGGCGGCGATGCTGCATGACGTGATCGAAGACACCGGCATTGCCAAGGAAGCGCTGCAAGCGCAGTTCGGCGAAACCGTGGCCGAACTGGTCGACGGGGTCAGCAAGCTGACCCAGATGAACTTCGAGACCAAGGCCGAGGCCCAGGCCGAAAACTTCCAGAAAATGGCCATGGCCATGGCTCGCGACATTCGCGTGATCCTGGTCAAGCTCGCCGACCGCCTGCACAACATGCGCACCCTGGAAGTGCTGTCCGGCGAAAAACGCCGGCGCATCGCCAAGGAAACCCTGGAAATCTACGCCCCCATCGCCAACCGCCTGGGCATGCACGCGATCCGCATCGAGTTCGAAGACCTCGGTTTCAAGGCCATGCACCCGATGCGTTCGGCGCGGATCAACCAGGCCGTCAAGCGCGCCCGGGGCAACCGCAAGGAAATCGTCAACAAGATCGAAGAGTCCCTGAGCCACTGCCTGGCCATCGACGGCATCGAAGGCGAAGTCAGCGGGCGGCAGAAACACCTCTACGGCATCTACAAGAAAATGCGCGGCAAGCGTCGGGCCTTCAACGAGATCATGGACGTCTACGCGTTCCGGATCATCGTCGACAAGGTCGATACCTGCTACCGCGTGCTGGGCGCTGTACATAATTTGTACAAACCGTTGCCGGGGCGCTTCAAGGATTACATCGCGATCCCCAAGGCCAACGGCTATCAGTCGCTGCACACCACGCTGTTCGGCATGCACGGCGTACCGATCGAGATCCAGATCCGCACCCGTGAAATGGAAGAAATGGCCAACAACGGCATCGCCGCCCATTGGCTGTACAAATCCAGCGGTGACGAACAACCCAAGAGCACCCACGCTCGCGCCCGGCAATGGGTCAAGGGTGTGCTGGAAATGCAGCAGCGTGCCGGCAACTCCCTGGAATTCATCGAGAGCGTGAAGATCGACCTGTTTCCGGACGAGGTCTACGTCTTCACGCCCAAGGGCCGGATCATGGAGCTGCCCAAAGGCTCCACGGCCGTGGACTTTGCCTATGCGGTGCACACCGACGTCGGCAACAGTTGCATCGCGTGCCGGATCAACCGCCGCCTGGCACCGTTGTCCGAACCGCTGCAAAGCGGCTCCACGGTTGAAATCGTCAGCGCCCCGGGCGCACGCCCCAACCCGGCATGGCTCAATTTCGTGGTCACCGGCAAGGCCCGCACCCATATCCGCCATGCCTTGAAACTGCAACGCCGCTCCGAATCCATCAGCCTCGGTGAACGCCTGCTGAACAAGGTGCTGAACGGTTTCGACAGCTCGCTGGACAAGATCCCGGCCGAGCGCGTGCAACTGATGCTCCACGAATACCGTCTCGAATTGATCGAAGACCTGCTCGAAGACATCGGCCTGGGCAATCGCATGGCCTACGTCGTTGCCCGTCGCCTGCTCGGCGAAGGCGAACAGTTGCCAAGCCCCGAAGGCCCGCTGGCGATTCGCGGCACCGAGGGCCTGGTGCTCAGTTATGCCAAGTGTTGCACGCCGATCCCGGGCGACCCGATTGTCGGCCATTTGTCCGCCGGCAAAGGGATGGTCGTGCACCTGGACAACTGCCGCAACATCAGCGAAATCCGGCACAACCCGGAAAAATGCATCCAGCTCTCCTGGGCCAAGGATGTCACCGGCGAATTCAACGTCGAGCTGCGGGTCGAGCTGGAGCACCAGCGCGGCCTGATCGCCCTGCTGGCCAGCAGCGTCAATGCCGCCGACGGCAATATCGAAAAAATCAGCATGGATGAACGCGATGGCCGCATCAGCGTCGTTCAATTGGTGGTCAGCGTACACGACCGTGTGCACCTGGCCCGCGTGATCAAGAAACTGCGCGCCCTGACCGGCGTTATCCGCATCACCCGCATGCGCGCGTAGCCCATTCGTTATCAGGAGTCATTCATGACCAAGACTGTTATCACCAGCGACAAGGCCCCGGCCGCCATCGGTACTTATTCCCAGGCGATCAAGGCTGGCAACACCGTGTACATGTCGGGCCAGATTCCACTGGACCCCAAGACCATGGAGCTGGTGGAAGGCTTCGAAGCCCAGACCGTGCAGGTGTTCGAAAACCTCAAGGCCGTGGCCGAGGCCGCCGGTGGTTCGTTCAAGGACATCGTCAAGCTGAACATCTTCCTCACCGACCTGAGCCACTTCGCCAAGGTCAACGAGGTGATGGGCAAGTACTTCGACCAGCCTTACCCTGCCCGCGCCGCCATCGGCGTGGCTGCCCTGCCCAAGGGCGCTCAGGTTGAGATGGATGCCATCCTGGTCATCGAGTAATAAGGCCGGCGCGGCCTCCCCTGCTGCGCCGTTTTCGTCTTGAAAGGATTCCACCATGCGCAAAGCGCTTGCTCTCTCGCTGGCTGCCCTGCTTCTGGGCGGCTGCGCCAGCGACCCTGCCGACCGTGACATCAGCGGCACCTGGATCAACCAGGCAGCCATCGACGCTGCCGCCAAGGGCGGCCCGCTTCGCGAAGCGCTGCAGGGCTATGGCCCGAACCTGGAATGGGACGTCAACACCCGGGCCGGCCAGGCGCGCTACACCAACGGCTTTGAAAACGTCGAAGGCAAATTGCTGGGCGAAGAAGACGGCGCCTGGAAAGTCGACTTCTACGGCAGCTCCGCCAGCGAACTCAAGCGCGACGGCGACCAGTTGAGCCAGGCCGCCACCGAGAACGAACCGCAGCAGGTGTTCGATCGCGCACAAGTCCAGGTCCCGGAAGGCGCGCCCATCGGCGCCAGTTTCGAGCGTGCGCTGTATGCCGCCTACCTGGGCGGCACCTGGAACATCGCCAGCGGCCCCGGCCAGGGCGCCACCGTGCAATTCCAGCCCGACGGCCAGGTCAGCGGCCTTCCGGGTGCCGATCGCTATGCCTTGTGCCTGGCCGGCGATTGCGCCTCCATGAGCGGTGGCAACGACAACATCTGGCTGCAACAGAACGGCCAGGGCAACACCTGGATCTTTGCCCGCGACGGCAAGAAGCTGGAGATCTTCCAGACCGTCAACGCCGCGCTGGCCGATGAAATGCCTTCGTTCACGCCGGGCACTCGGCAGTGGTTGCTGGAAAAGCAGTAAGAGACAGGGCGCCTTGAAGTAACTGTACGAGCGCCCCCTCCCGGCAAAGGTTCACGCGCGAGACGGAACTGGCTTTTTTCTACCCAGGCGGATCAGCTCATTGGAGAAACACAGCCCAATGATGATCAGCAGTGCGCCCGGGTACAGGCTTTCGCGCGGCACCTCATTGAGCACAACAAATGCCAGCAGTGCGGCGAACAGTGGCTCGGTCAGCTCCAAGGCTTGCACCTGGGATGGCTTGAGGTACTCGATTGCCTTGGTGGTGCAGAAAAAACCGAGGATGGTCGGCAGCGCGGCCAACGCCAGCAGTGCGCCAATCGCCCAGGGCGACAGCTCACCGATCACAAAGCCGTCGGCCGAAGCCGGCATCAGCAAGTACAGGCTGCCGAAGAACAGCAACTGACGAGTGAAGTGCAGCCCACCGGACACGCCCATCCGCTTCATGGCTACCGAAAACGCCCCATAGCCGCAGCCCGCCATGGACGCGAGCGCAACGCCCTGGAGCGTGAAGCCCTGCTGCAGATCGGCGCCAAAGATCACCGCGATTCCGGCGATCGCCAAGGCGGCACCCACAGTGGCGTTCGCGGTGATCGGATCCTTGAGGATTATGCGTCCGAGCACAATCGAGGAAATGGAAGCACTGGCCATCAGCATCACGACTACACCCGCCGCAGCGTAATGCCGATAGGCAGCCGTTTCGAAGTGGAACAGCACAAAGATACCGAGAAACGCGCAGATCGCCGCCTGGGTCCATTTGGCCGTCGTCGCCGGACGCTTGATAAACAGCAGCAAGGCCGAGAGTAGCAGACAACCCAGGACTGTCTTTATGACGGCGACACTGCTGGCGGTGAAACCATTGCTCATGAGCACTTTGCTGAGCACGCCTATCGTGGCGTTAAGTGCGGCGGCGGAGAGTGCAAAGATAACGCCTTTGCTGAAACTGGCTTGCATTGATGACGGTCCTTGTCGCTGTCAGGTCGTTCGACAGGATGTTGGCCCACCGACGACGCAAAAGATGACTGAAACGGTTGCGGGTGGCCTGCAGATCACTCTTGGCTTCGGCAAGCAGCGGTTAATGCTCGGCGAGCTCGATGAACCAAGTCAAGACCTGGAAGGTACTCAGGGCGGCAAGAGCCCATAGAGAACTAGCCCTTGGCGCCGAACCCCATCATCGAGCACATGCCGAGCAGGCCCGTGTCAGCAGCGCCCTTCCAGAATCGCCGCATACCCCTCGCGAAAACTCGGATACCGCGGCGTCCATCCCAAGGCCTTCGCCCGGGCATTGCTGCAGCGCTTGCTGCCGGCACGACGCACGCTGGCGTCTTCGGCCCACTGGGTGACGCCCATGTATTCACGCAACCAGCCCACCACCTCGGCCAGCGGCGCAGGGGCGTCGTCGACGCCGATGTAGCAATCGTCCAGCACCTGGCCCTGGCGATCGGCCTCCAGCAGGAACGCCAGCAAGCCGGCCGCATCATCGGCGTGGATGCGATTGGCGTACAGCGGCGGGTCGATCACGACGCGATAACCTTGGCGCACCTGGCTCAGCAACCATTCCCGACCCGGCCCATAGATGCCGGTCAGGCGCACGCGACTGGCCGGGATGCCACTGTCCAAGGCCACTTGCTCGGCTTCGAGCATCAGGCGACCGGAATACCCGCCGGCCACGGTTGGCGAAGTTTCATCCACCCATTCGCCCTGCTGTTGCCCATACACACTGCTGCTGGACACAAACAGCAGACGCTTGGGCTGCTGCCCATGCTGCTTCAACCAGCTCAACACGTGCTGCAACCCCTCGACATAAGCCGTGCGATAACCCGCTTCGTCATGGTCGGTGGCCGCGGCGCTGTACACCAGGTAATCCAGTGACCCGGTGGGCCAGGCGGCGGGGCATTGCTCGCTGAACAAATCCCCCGCCACCCCGATGACGCCCGCCGGCAGGTTCGAAACCGTGCGCCGCAGGCCATGGACTTGCCAATGTTCGGCCACTAACTGGCTGGCCAGGCGGCCGCCGATATCACCGCAGCCGGCGATCAAAACAGAAGGCGCGGACATCAAGAACTCCTCTGGCAAAGCCGCAGACTAGCCTTCGCAGGGGACGAGCGGCTAGCCATGGGACAAAAAAAGTAACTGTATTACTTTTGTTAACAAGAATTAATTGCAATAATGCCCACCACTTTTGTTCTCGGCCCCCGAGGCCTGGAAGAACATCAACCTTCTTTTTTCTCTCAGGTCCGGCCAGCATGAAACGCTCTCTATCCCCCGCTTCGCCAACCAATCGACCTCGTGCCTGGGGCACGGTAGCTGCCCTGCTGTTCAGCCTGCTGCTGGCACCTGCCGCCGCATTCGCCGATCAAGCGTCCGCTCCCGCAACCACTAGCGAACCCGCTGCAAGCACACCGCAAGTACCGCGCAACCCTGACGGCAGCGTGGACACCTCGTCACTTCCTCCAGAAGTCCAAAACGCATTGTCCGAGCTCGGCGAAACGGCGAAGCTGATGGAACAAGACCAGCAAAATGCCGACAACTCCCTGGGCATGGCTCACGACCTGTCGCCATGGGGCATGTACAAGAACGCCGACATCATCGTGAAAATCGTGATGATCGGCCTGGCCATCGCCTCGATCATCACCTGGACCATCTGGATTGCCAAAGGCTTCGAGCTGCTGGGTGCCAAGCGTCGCTTGCGTGGTGAAATCGCCGCCCTGAAAAAAGCCACCACCCTCAAGGAAGCCAGCGCCACCGCCGCGAAGGCAGGCACTCTTGCCAACCTGCTGGTGCATGACGCACTCGAAGAGATGCGCCTGTCGGCCAACAGCCGCGAGAAAGAAGGCATCAAGGAGCGCGTGAGCTTCCGCCTCGAGCGCCTGGTTGCCGCCTGTGGTCGCAGCATGAGCAGCGGCACCGGCGTGCTCGCCACCATCGGCTCTACCGCGCCATTCGTCGGCCTGTTCGGCACCGTGTGGGGCATCATGAACAGCTTCATCGGCATCGCCAAGACCCAGACCACCAACCTCGCCGTCGTCGCACCCGGCATCGCCGAAGCCTTGCTTGCAACGGCCTTGGGCCTGGTCGCAGCGATCCCGGCCGTCGTGATCTACAACGTTTTCGCCCGCTCCATTGCCGGCTACAAGGCCCAGGTCTCCGATGCTTCGGCCGAAGTCCTGCTGCTGGTCAGCCGTGACCTCGACCACCAGCCGACCGAGCGCAGCTCGCAACCGCACATGGTGAAAGTGGGGTAATCGGCCATGGGCCTGCATTTGAAAGAAGGCGCAGACGACGATCTGGCCGAGAACCACGAAATCAACGTCACGCCGTTCATCGACGTGATGCTGGTGCTGTTGATCATCTTCATGGTGGCCGCCCCGCTCGCCACCGTGGACATCAAGGTTGACCTGCCAGCGTCGACGGCCAAGCCTTCGCCACGGCCGGAGAAACCGGTGTTCCTCAGCGTCAAGGCTGACCAGCGGCTGTTCCTGGGTGAAGACGAGGTCAAGGCCGAAACCCTCGGCGCGACCCTCGACGCCAAGACCCAAGGCAAGAAAGACACGACGATCTTCTTCCAGGCCGACAAAGGCGTGGACTACGGCGACCTGATGAGCGTGATGGACGCGCTGCGGGGCGCCGGCTACCTGAAGGTCGGTTTGGTCGGACTCGAGACGGCGCCCAAAAAATGATCACGACGCGCCAAAAGCTGACGCGTTACAGCGGTAGCCTGGCAGTGGTGCTGGGCGTGCATGCGCTCGCCATCGCCCTGGCGCTGAACTGGACATCGCGCCCGCCCATCGAATTGCCTCCCCAGGCGATGATGGTCGAGCTGGCGCCGGTACCAGCCCCGCCGCCACCGGCACCGCCCAAAGTCGTCACACCGCCGCAACCTCCCGAGCCGGTCGAAGAATTGCCGCTGCCCAAGCTTGCCGAAGCGCCGAAGCCGGAGATTTCCGTGCCCAAGCCGGTCAAGCCCAAGCCAAAGCCGCAACCGCCCAAGCCCAAACCGGTGGAGAAAAAGCCCGAGCCGCCGAAGGAACAGCCGTCGGAGCAGAAGCCCAGCGACACCCCGCCAACCCAGTCAGTGGCCGAGAAGTCCGCGCAACCGGCCCCTGGCCCGTCGCCTGCACAATCGGCTGCCAAGGCCAATTGGCAGGGCACGCTGCTGGCGCACCTGGGCAAGTACAAGAAGTACCCGCCCAGGGCCCAGCAGATGAACAAGGAAGGCACCAACCGCCTGCGTTTCGTGGTGGATGCCGAAGGCAACGTGTTGTCATTCGAACTGGTGGGCAGCTCCGGCACGGACTCGCTGGACAAGGCCACCCTGGAAATGATCCGCAAAGCCCAACCGCTGCCCAAGCCACCGGCCGAGCTGCTGACCAACGGCACCATCGAACTGACGGCACCGTTTGTGTACTCCATCGACAAGCGCCGGCGCTGATCCCAATTACCAGCCCCTGTAACAGGGGCTTGCTGTTCCTGGTAAGCGTTTTGGAGCACAGGGGATTGGGAGCAAAGCCATCTGTGGAGCCAGGGCATCTGTGGGAGCAAAGCTTGCTCGCGATACAGGCACCTCGGTTCCAGCGAACACCGCGTTAACTTCATCGCGGGCAAGCCTTGCTCCCACAGACAACTCCACATTCTTAAATAAATCCCTGACCACACAGACATTGGACAGTGTCACACCCCGCCCCCAGTCTGATAACGTGCGTCTATCGATTGCAGCCGGTATGCTTGGCTCGCAACTTCACGGACGCTCGCCATGACCCTCACAGAATTACGCTACATCGTGACCCTCGCCCAAGAGCAGCATTTCGGCCATGCGGCCGAGCGTTGCCACGTCAGCCAGCCGACGCTGTCGGTGGGCGTGAAAAAGCTTGAAGACGAACTCGGTGTGCTGATTTTCGAGCGCAGCAAAAGCGCCGTGCGCCTGACCCCCGTGGGCGAAGGCATCGTGGCCCAGGCACAAAAGGTCCTGGAGCAGGCCCAGGGCATTCGCGAACTCGCCCAGGCCGGCAAGAACCAACTGACCGCCCCGCTGAAAGTCGGCGCGATCTACACCGTCGGCCCGTACCTGTTCCCGCACCTGATTCCGCAACTGCACCGGGTCGCCCCGCAGATGCCGTTGTACATCGAAGAAAACTTCACCCATGTGCTGCGCGACAAGCTGCGCAACGGCGAGCTGGACGCGATCATCATCGCCCTGCCGTTCAACGAAGCCGACGTCCTGACCCTGCCGCTCTACGACGAACCGTTCTACGTCCTGATGCCGGCCCAGCACCCCTGGACCCAGAAAAAGACCATCGACGCCGCCCTGCTCAACGACAAGAGCCTGCTGTTGCTCGGCGAAGGCCACTGCTTCCGCGACCAGGTGCTCGAAGCCTGCCCAACCCTGACCAAGGGCAGCGAAGGCGCCAAGCACACCACGGTGGAGTCCAGCTCCCTGGAAACCATCCGCCACATGGTCGCCTCGGGCCTGGGCATTTCGATCCTGCCGCTGTCGGCGGTGGACAGCCATCATTACTCCCCGGGCGTGATCGAAGTCCGCCCGCTGACGCCGCCCGTGCCGTTCCGCACCGTCGCCATCGCCTGGCGCGCCAGTTTCCCGCGGCCCAAGGCCATCGAGATCCTCGCTGACTCGATCCGTCTGTGCTCCGTGGCCAAGCCGCCCGCTGGCAAGTAAGCCACGGCCATGACGGAGCTGTCGAAAGTGCCGGTCACGACACTCAAGGGTGTCGGTGAAGCCATGGCCGAAAAACTGGCCAAGGTCGGCCTGGAAAACCTCCAGGACGTGCTGTTCCACCTGCCCCTGCGTTACCAGGACCGCACCCGCGTGGTGCCCATCGGCCATTTGCGCCCGGGCCAGGATGCGGTGATCGAAGGCACCGTCAGCGGCGCCGACGTGGTCATGGGTCGTCGGCGCAGCCTGGTGGTGCGCCTGCAGGACGGCACCGGCGGGCTCAGCCTGCGCTTCTATCATTTCAGCAATGCACAAAAGGAAGGCCTCAAGCGGGGCACCCGCGTGCGCTGCTACGGCGAGGCACGGCCCGGTGCGTCGGGGCTGGAGATCTATCACCCGGAATACCGCAGCATTACCGGTGACGAACCGCCGCCCGTGGATGAAACCCTGACCCCGGTCTATCCGCTCACCGAAGGCCTGACCCAACAACGTCTGCGCCAGCTCTGCCAACAAACCCTGACCCTGCTCGGCCCCAGCAGCCTGCCCGACTGGCTGCCCACGGAACTGGCCCGGGATTACCACCTGGCGCCCCTGGCCGACGCGATCCGCTACCTGCACCATCCGCCCGCCGATGCCGACGTCGACGAACTCGCCCTCGGCCATCACTGGGCCCAGCATCGCCTGGCGTTCGAAGAACTGCTGACCCATCAACTGTCGCAGCAACGCCTGCGCGAAAGCCTGCGTTCCCTGCGCGCCCCGGCCATGCCCAAGGCCAGGGATCTGCCCGCCCGCTACCTGGCCAACCTCGGTTTCGCCCCCACGGGCGCCCAGCAACGGGTCGGCAACGAAATTGCCTACGACCTGAGCCAGCCGGAGCCGATGCTGCGGCTGATCCAGGGTGATGTCGGCGCCGGCAAGACCGTGGTCGCCGCCCTTGCGGCGCTGCAAGCCTTGGAGGCCGGTTATCAGGTGGCGCTGATGGCGCCCACCGAGATCCTCGCCGAACAACATTTCATCACCTTCCAGCGCTGGCTCGAACCGTTGGGCATCGAAGTCGCCTGGCTGGCCGGCAAGCTCAAGGGCAAGAACCGCGTCGCCGCCCTGGCACAGATCGCCGAAGGCGCACCGATGGTGGTCGGCACCCATGCGCTGTTCCAGGACGAAGTGCAGTTCAAGAACCTGGCCCTGGTGATCATCGACGAACAGCACCGCTTCGGCGTGCAACAGCGCCTGGCCCTGCGGCAGAAAGGCGTGGGTGGGCGGATGTGCCCTCATCAATTGATCATGACCGCGACGCCAATCCCGCGGACCCTGGCGATGAGCGCCTACGCCGACCTCGACACCTCGATCCTCGACGAACTGCCGCCCGGCCGCACACCAGTCAATACCGTGCTGGTCACCGACACCCGACGAGTGGAGGTGATCGAGCGCGTGCGTAGCGCCTGCGCCGAAGGGCGGCAGGCTTATTGGGTGTGCACGCTGATCGAAGAGTCGGAAGAACTGACCTGCCAGGCGGCCGAAACCACCTATGAAGACCTCACCGCCGCCCTCGGCGAGTTGAAGGTCGGGCTGATCCACGGCCGCATGAAGCCCGCCGAGAAAGCCGCCGTCATGGCTGAGTTCAAGGCCGGCGCCCTGCAACTGCTGGTCGCAACCACGGTGATCGAGGTGGGCGTCGACGTGCCCAATGCCAGCCTGATGATCATCGAGAACCCCGAGCGCCTGGGCCTGGCGCAGCTGCACCAACTGCGCGGCCGGGTGGGCCGGGGCAGCGCCGCCAGCCATTGCGTCCTGCTCTATCACCCGCCGTTGTCGCAGATCGGCCGCCAGCGGCTGGGGATCATGCGCGAAACCAACGACGGTTTCGTCATTGCCGAAAAAGACCTCGAATTGCGCGGCCCCGGTGAAATGCTCGGCACACGCCAGACCGGTCTGCTTCAATTCAAGGTAGCCGACCTGATGCGCGACGCCGATCTGCTCCCCGCCGTACGCGACGCCGCCCAGGCCCTGCTGGAACGCTGGCCCGACCACGTCAGCCCGCTGCTGGATCGCTGGCTGCGTCATGGGCAGCAATACGGCCAAGTGTGAGCACGCGCTCAGTTTTCAAGACCCGCGTGCCGGACAAGCTGGTTATACTGACCAACTTGTATGAAAACGGATACAGACCATGACAGAAGCTGCCCTCGTCCCCGAAGCCCCGCACGCTCCGTCTGTTATTCGGCTGTTGCTCGAGAAATTGGGCATCGGCTATGACGAAGTACTCGAACGCCCCGGCCTGAACCCAGCCCGCAAAGTACAGGCGGTGTTGCTGCACGATGCCGTTGGCGCGCTGATGGTGCTGTTTCCGCAAAGTCAGCTGCTGGACCTCAACCGCCTGGCCGAACTCACCGGACGCAAGCTCACGGCGGTGCCGACCGAACGCCTGGAGCGCATGCTCGGCAAACATAGCCTGAGCCTGCTGCCCGGCCTGCCGGCGCTGACCAGCTCACCGTGCCTGTACGAAGAAAGCCTGCTGCGCGAACCGAAGTTGCTGATCAACTCCGGTGAGCCGGGGCTGTTGCTGGAAGTCACCAGCGAAGCATTCAAGACCATGCTCACCAAGGCCAGCGCCGCGACGTTCGGCGAAGCCGTGAGCAACATCACCCCCAACCTGGACCGCCCGCACGACGACCGCAAGGAAATCACCCAGGCTGTACAGGCGTTCACCGCCCGGCGTATCCAGCAACGGCTGGAAGAAACCATCGAGATCCCGCCGCTGGCCGAAACCGCGCAGAAAATCATCAAGCTGCGGGTCGACCCCGACGCGACCATCGATGACATCACCGGCGTGGTGGAAACCGACCCGGCCCTGGCCGCGCAAGTGGTGAGCTGGGCCGCCTCGCCCTACTACGCATCACCCGGCAAGATTCGTTCGGTGGAAGATGCCATCGTGCGGGTGCTGGGCTTCGACTTGGTGATCAACCTGGCGCTGGGCCTGGCCCTGGGCAAGACCCTGAGCCTGCCCAAGGACCATCCGCAACACACCACGCCGTACTGGCACCAGTCGATCTACACCGCCGCCGTCATCGAAGGCCTGACCCGCGCCATGCCGCGCGCCCAGCGTCCCGAAGGCGGCCTGACCTACCTGTCCGGCCTGCTGCACAACTTCGGTTATCTGCTGCTGGCCCACGTGTTCCCGCCGCACTTCTCGCTGATCTGCCGGCACCTGGAGGTCAACCCGCACCTGTGCCACAGCTACGTGGAACAGCACCTGCTGGGCATCAGTCGCGAACAGATCGGCGCCTGGCTGATGCGCTACTGGGACATGCCCGACGAACTGGCCACCGCCCTGCGTTTCCAGCACGACCCGCACTACGACGGCGAATACGCCGCCTACCCGAACCTGGTATGCCTGGCCGTACGCCTGCTGCGCTCGCGAGGAATCGGCTCCGGCCCGGACGAGGAAATTCCCGATGCATTGCTCGAGCGCGTAGGCCTGTCTCGGGACAAGGTCAACGATGTAGTCAGCAAAGTGCTGGAAGCGGAAGTGCTGCTGCGGGAACTGGCTTCGCAGTTCAGCCATTGATTGCTGACGCAGGCAGCTGAGCTTTTGTGGCGAGGGAGCTTGCTCCCGCTCGGCTGCGCAGCAGACGCAAAACCTGCCGACGCGATCCGCCTGGAGGACCGCGTCAATCCATTTGGGGCCGCTTCGCAGCCCAGCGGGAGCAAGCTCCCTCGCCACAGGGGAATCACTAGGCTTTAGGCTTCCTCGGCTTCAAATACTTGGTCAGCCCCTGGAACCAGATCACCAGTGCCGGGTTGCCCTTGATCTGGATCGACTTGTCCTGAATCCCCGTCATGAACGCCAGCTGCTTGTTCTTCGCCTGCATCGTGGCGAAGCCATAGGCGGCGTCCTTGAAGGCGATGGCGAACGCAGGCTCCGGGTAAGTGCCGGACTGGCTAGTGATCCGCTGGTTTTTCACCGTGAAATGCCGGGCGACCTTGCCGTCCAGGGTTTGCAGCTGAAACACCAATTCCTTGTCGCCCAACTGCTGCTGGAACGCCGGATTGGTCCGACTGGCCTTGCCCATCAACAACCCCAGCATCCACAGCAGAAAACGAAATTTCATGGGCACAGCCTCGTGATGAAAGATGATTGGCTGGCAGTTTAGCGATTCTTCGGCGTAACGCCATCATCGGATCGCTTTAGCGGAAGATAAGCTTGTTTTCGCGAAAGATGACTGCCAAGTCACAAAACTCAAAAACAAAAGATCGCAGCCTTCGGCAGCTCCTACATCGATTTCCGTAGGAGCTGCCGAAGGCTGCGATCTTTTGATCTTTTTGCTCTCCTGTTCCTCGGACATTTCCTTCAACACGCCGGGCTGTTCATGAACTAGGCGCGGTGGGCGTGGGCCGCTAACCTCTGTTCGTCACCAAAAAACGGTGACACGGACGTGCAAGTCCGACCTGGAGCACAATTGGTTATAGCTATTGGACGAGCATTTTTTTATGCTCGCGCCCCGTTATGGCAACTGTGCGTGGGAGACCTTCGGGTCTGCCGGATACTCCGGGCCGGTCTTGCACACTTACGCACAGTTGCCACCCTTTTCGAATGCAAGCGAGAGGATGTCAGCCCCAATACCGGAAAAATAATATGTTCAAGGTCACTCCCAATCCGCCGTAAAACGGCCACAAATCCCGCGTCCAAGCGCAGGAAGAAAAAAAGCTCGATGACGCCGCCACCCGCGCCCTCGACTACTACCTCAACCCAAAGCCCGCCTCACCGCCAGAACCCGACAGCACCAAACTGTTCATCGTCGCCCCCCACATCGACACCGAAACCCTGCTGGCCAACGCCTCCGAAGACCTGCTCTCCATCAGCACCATCGCCGCCGACCTGGCTGACGACGTGGATGACTCGCGCCGCTGTGTCGCCCTGGCGATCAGTCGCATGGCCGATGGGGTGCAGTTGTTGGTTGAGCGGGCGTTGGATCATCTGGAAACCAAGGAGGCGGTGGCGCCCGGCGCCAAGGTATAGAGCTTTGCATTGATGCAGGCTGAACCGGCGCCATCGCGAGCAAGCTCGCTCCCACAGTTGAATTGGGGTAAACCGGAGAACCAGGTCGGCTGTCAGGCCGCCTCGCGAGCAAGCTTTGCTCCCACAGGTCCTGCTCAAACAGATCTGACGGGGGTACGACCGGGAGAGATAGGTCGGCTGTCAGGCCGCCTCGCGAGCAAGTTTTACTCCCACAAGTCCTGCTCAAACAGATCTGACGGATGTACGACCGAGAGAGCCAGGTCGGCTGTCAGGCCGCCTCGCGAGCAAGCTTTACTCCCACAAGTCCAGCTCAAACAGAGCTGATGGGTGTACGACCGGGAGAGCCAGGTCGGCTGTTAGGCCGCCTCGGCGTGGACGTTGATCTCGGCGCCCCGTTAACCACGCTGGCCGAACGCAGGCATTGTGGAGTGGGCATCCCGGCATGGATGCCGGAATAGCCGCGCTGGGCCATGGATGGCCCCTTCGCGGCGGGCCCACGGAGCAATGCCGGAGTGAGGGCATGCCGAGCCTAAGCGAGGCACCAAGTGGTGGGGCATAAAGCGCTTTGGTTACTTTCGCGCTTTTCGAAAGTGACCCGCTGTAAGAGCGGAACCCTAAGTAGCCGTTACCGCAACAACGGATATGCCCCCAAAAACAACAGTGGGAGCGAGCTTGCTCGCGATGGCGCCGGTTCAGTCGACATTAATGCCAACTGAACCGACGCTATCGCGAGCAGGCTCGCTCCCACAAGGTTTTGGGTTTTGGCTGCTGATCAATGACCAGCAACCATCACTCAATCAAACATTCGGGCAAGGAACCGGTGCCCAGTCGCCCAGGTCCGGGTTTTTGCACATGCTGTTGACCTGAGTGGTACCCGCGCTGGCAACCTGCTTGCTTTCATCCTGCTTGGCCTTGGCGGTCTGCAGGGTTTTCTCGGTGGTCACCGCTTCTTTCGGCACGGTTGGCAGTTCTTTCTTCTTCGCCGGCGTCACTTTCTTCTTGGTCTTGGTGGTGGTCTGAGCCACGACCGGTGTGGTATCGGCAGTGGCCACGGTCACCACGTCAGTACGCTGCACACCCACTTGCTGCAGATCTTTCTCGTAAGCCTGGGTGTAGTTGTTCAGGTCTTCGGACGCTTTACCGTTGACCGCGACGATCAGGTCGTTCGACTCTTTCAGGCCGGCGACGATTTCTGCCAGGCGCTTGCGGCCTTCAGTGTCGTTGACAGTCTTGGCCTTGCGGTCGGCAACCAGTTTGCTGAACGCGTTCTGGTAGCACTGCTGCGACGTCTTGGCGTAGGCCGTGCTGCGGTCGATGTCGGTGACGCTTTTGTTGACGTCGGCGGCGTAGGACGCGATGCGCTGGTTGTCATCGGCGATCTGCTTCTGGCGCTCGGTGTAGTAACCGGCTGCACCACCGGCCAGGGCGCCGCCCGCGGCACCAATGGCGGCGTTGCGGCCACGGTCTTCCTTATCGGCGGTCAGGACGCCCAGCAGTGCACCGCCGACGGCGCCGACGGCCGCGCCGGTGACTACCGACTTGGTCATGTTGCCTTCGGTGGAGCGCAAGTGCTGCACCGGCTCGTAGCAGTTCGGGTAGTACTCGACTTTGGTGCTCGAGGCGACCTTGGAGGTCGGCGACGTGGCGCAGCCGGTCAGCACGGTGCTGAAGCCGACAGCGACCATCAGCAAGTGACGCTTGGAACCCGAAGCAAAAGGTTTACGGGAGAAAAGCATAGTTGTGTTCTCGTTTTAAGTTTTGACCAGCTCAGCGCAGCCCTATCGCCGCCTGAGTCCCTTCCAAGCTCGCTGACAGCGAACGCTCAAGACCGCTGAGCGTTCGATGCGAGCAATTCCTTCAATATCGCCGCCGGGTCGGCTCGTTTTTGCTGACGATAATCCCCGACATGACGAACGAATAACGTTGCGCGCGCCACCAGGCTCTTGCCCAATACCGGCTTGCGCTCCAACTCTTCCTTGATGCGTTGAAACTGCGCCTGGATCACGGCATCGGTGTAGCGCGTGCCGGTCGCCAGGTTGTCGATATAAATCGCCACCGCGCCATCGAGCGCGCTGCGACCGTTATCGATGGCCGTGGCGAACAGCGTGGCGCTGGCCTCATCCTTGGCGTCCAGGGCGGCTTGCCGACTGTTCTGCAGATTGGTCAGGCGAATGTTGTAGTTGTTGACGGTCTCGGCCACCAAGGCCGACGACTGAATCAGGTTGCCCGCCGCTTCTTCACGCTGCTGGGCGATGAGCGAGACGTTGCGCTTGAGCTCTTCGTTGACCAGGCCCAGTTCGGCTTGCAGGCGCGGGTCGACGCTGGCGGCGATGATGCTGTCCAGGCGCTTGGTCGGGTCATCGGCATCATCGATGGCGTCGGTCAGCGACGCGAGCCGACCTTCTTTCTGCCATTGGACAAACAATTCCTTGTAGCGCGAACGCGGCGCCGACAACGCACCGACGGCCACGCGAAAGCCGGTGGTTTCGTTGCTTTGCTCGGTGCCGTCGGCGGCGAACAACGGGTATTCGCGGCGCATGCCGGTGAACAGCGTGCCCTCGCCTTCCAGGTAGTTGCCGCCCTTGACCACGAAGCCGCCATAGGCGCCCTGACGGCGACCGGCGTGCACCAATTGGAAGGATTCCTGGACCATCTCGGCGGCGTTGCCGACCACGTCGAACAGGCCAATCGGGTTCGGCAACTTGGTGCCAATGGGCATCAGCCGCGCCGCCTGGCCTGTGCCACCGGCGACCTGGTTGAACACCGCCCAATCGGCCAGCGGCCCGTCGCTTTCACTGCCTTCCAGGCGCCGCGGAAACAGGCGCCCTTCCAGGTCCTGGCGACTCACGGCCTGCCCGCCACGGGCGGCGAATTCCCACTCGACTTCCGTCGGCAAGCGCACAAAACCCAGCCCGCCGTCTTCGGCGGAAGTCCCGCGACCGCTCACCGGCAGCAGGTCCTTGTGGTATTTCATCAGCCAGGCGCTGTACACCGCCGAGAAGCGCTCGGCCTCGAACCTCGACAGTTTCACCTTGGGCAACCGCCCCGCCACGCCTTGGGGCAAATCGGCTTGCAAGGTTTCGCAGGCCGGCGCCGCTTCGCCGCTGGCCAGCGATTGCGCCTGGGCCATGACCTGGGCGTATTGCCGGGCCGTGACCTCGTACTTGCCGATGAAGTACAGCATCGGCTTGAGCGGCGTCTTGGCGTCGGTCTTGGGCATCAACGGCGTGATGGTCTTGTTCCAATCCCCGGGCAGATCCTTGAGGGTGAACTGGCCGTTGATGAAGTCGCGCCGGTAGCCGGAAATGAACGACTGTTGATAGCCCGCCTCGTCTTCGCTGAACGGGTAACCGAGGCTGATCTCGCGGTCGTCCAGGGTGCCCTGGGCGAGGATGTAGACGTAGCGAAACACCATCTGGCCTTCGCACGGCAGCGGCAGGCTGACGTCGTCGGGCAACGGCTTGGGGTTGTCCAGCTTGTCCGTGCCTTCATCAGCCCAGACCAAACCGGCGAGGCTCAGCGCCACGGCGGCGCCCAATAACTTATACATCGCGAATTCCTTCACACGCCTGGATGCGCGCCACCCGCCAGCCACCACACGCCGCCGCGACGGCGCTGACGCCGAGCACGGCCACCAGGGCCAAGGTGTAGTGACGCACCAGCAGATGGCTGGCGTACTCGCCGGGCATCTGCGCAAATAAATAATTCAGGCCCGACTGCGCCAGGCCATACAGGCCGGCACTGAGCAGGGCCGCAAGTGTGGCGCTGTAGAGCGCCTGCAACACCACGAACAACAACAGCGCCGCGGTGGAAACCCCCAGCAGGCGCAACACCGACAGCTCCCGGCGCTTACGCTCGACTGCTGCCAGGGCACCAGCAAAGATCGCCGCGAACGCCCCGGCCAAGGCCAACCCGGCGATGATCCAGAACACGATCGACAGATTGCGGCTCAGCGATTGCACTTGTGCGATGGTCTGGGCCTGGGTCGATACCAACAGGTTTTGCCCAGCGAAATACTGGCGCAGCGGCTCGACATCGCCGAGGCTGCGGGCATACAAACGAAACGCCGGGTAGACCCGTTGCCCGGCCACGCCCACCGCATCGCCCGGCCAGCCGAACGCGGGCACGGCACGGCCATCGCGGTAATCCTCCGCCGCCTCCAGCAACGCCAGCGGGGCAAACAGGCCGTCGCGGGCGAAGGCTTCCAATGGCAACACGTGCAGCACCTGCACGCGCGTGCGCTGCGCCTCGCTGCGACCGGCCACCTGCCGACCGAAACTGGCCTGCAACCAATCGCCGGCCCTGGCGCCGAGCTTTTCAGCGGCGGTCTGGCTGAGCACCACTTGATCCAGGCCTTGCGGCACCGGCAAATGATCGAACAAGGGATCGCTGGCCGCGGTGGGAATCATCTCGACCGTGACGACCGACGCATCGCCGCTCAAATCCGCCGTGGCGGCGATCTGCCGGGTGCGCGGCAAAGCAAAGGCCACGTCGCTGCGCTGGCTCAATTGTTCGACGAACTCGGCACTGAAGCGCCCGCCGCCCAAGGGGATGATTTCCCGGGTGGCCGGGTCGTTCTGCAAGCGTTCGGTGAGGCTGCTGACCAGGCCGAACTTCAGGCCGAACAGCACCAGCAACGGCGCCACCACGGCCACCAGCGCCAACACCGAGCAAGCCGACAGCCAGGCATCGTTGCGGTAATCCTGCCAGGCCAGGGAAGCCACCAGTGCGCCGCGCATCAGCAAGCCTCCCCGAGGGTGGCGGTGACACCGCCGTCGACATCGCGACGGCAACTGATGCGCCGCACCTGCAAGCCGCTGGCGCGGGCCAGCGCCTCGTCGTGGGTCGCGACCACACAGCACACGCCGTGCTCACGCGCCTGGGCCACCAGCAACTGCATGACGCGCTCGGCGTTCAGCGGGTCGAGGGCGGCGGTCGGTTCATCGGCCAGCAGCAAACGCGGCCCATGGGCCAACGCCCGGGCACAGCTGACCCGCTGACGTTGGCCGACAGACAAGTCCGCCGGTTTCTTGTCCAGTTGATCGGCAATGTCCAACTGCCCAGCCAGGCGCGTCACGCTTGCGTCATCCTTCAAGCCCAGCAATTTGCGCGACAACGCGATGTTGCCGCGCACGTCCAGGAAGGCCAATAGGCCGCCGGTTTGCAGAACATAACCCAGGTAACGACTGCGCAGCTCGGCCAAGGTGCCCTGTTGCGACGCACGCCACAATTTGGCGATGTCCAGCGGCGTGTTGGCCGGCGTGAAGTCGAACTGCCCGGCCTGATCCGGCGCCAGCACCAGCGCCAGCAGGTCCAGCAAGGTGCTCTTGCCGCAGCCGCTGGGGCCGACCACCGCCAGTTGTTCACCGCCGCGCAAATGCAGGCGTGGAATCACCAGGCTGTAGCGCTGGCTGCCGGCGCCCCGGCTTTTATGCACGGCGTTCAGGGTCAGCATCACGGCAGCGTCGACAATGGAACGCGGTACAAGGCGTCACCCGGCTCGGCATCGCCGAAGCGCACCCAGTTGGCGAGGTCGTTGTGGAAGGTTTCGTAGAGACGGATTTTCGAATCCAGCTCGTCGATGAAGTCTTCCTGCTCGGCCACGCTCAAGGACAGCCACAGATCCTGGGTCATGTTCAGCGACTTGCTGCGGTACGGCAGCCCTTCGAGGTACTCGCCGAGAATCCCGCCGTCGGCCAGGTTGCCGCCCTTGCGCAGGGCCGACGGGTCGCGGCTCATGTAGGCACTGGCGCTGGCGATTTCCTGGAAGAAGTCCTTGGGCGAACTCTGGGTCTTGCGGGCCGCGTCGACGATCAGCTTCAGCGATTGTTGCAGGTCGTTGAGTTGCAGCTTGGTCAGCATCACGCAGACCTGGAACGCCGGCAGTGCCGGGTTGGTTAGGTCGCGGTCGGCGGTCCAGGCGCTGACCAGTTGCGGCGCCTGGCTGGCGGATTTACGCCCCAAAAAGTCCATGTGCATCGCGTAGCCGACCGCGGCCGACTTGTCGGCCAGGCTCGGCGCGGCGCTCAACAGCGGCACGCTTTGCGCCTTGTTGCTGCGCACCTGATGCACCAGGTCGGCGAACACCGAACCGATCTCGTCGACGCGCTCACCAAACTTGCGCACGTCGGCGCCCGGCACCGGAATGTACAGGTCGCCGATCTGCGGGTTGGCGTCGGCGGTCAGGGTGCGGTACTGGCTCTGGGCGCCGGCGTGGGTTTTCTTGCCGGCGTCGCTGAGCAGGTGCAAGGCGTAGATCTTGATCTGCTTGCCCAGTGCGGCCTGGCGCACTTCGGCCTCGTTCATTTGCGTGGCGGCAAATGGATCGTTCTTGCGCAGGGCCCCAGCGTCGGTGACCAACAGGATCAAACGCCCGCCGTAACCGGACCAGTCCATGCCTTCGACGGCTTCCATGACCCCGGCAAACGCATCTTCGTTGAACGAATGGCTCGACACCGTCGATGCCTTGACCTGCCGCGCCAGCTCCATGAAGCGTTGCGGGTCGCGGCCCTGCTCCAGGGTGATCAAGGTCTTGGCGACGTATTCCAGGCCCGGGGTTTTCTTGATGCTGCTGCGGAAACCCACCATGCCGAAGCTGACGCTGTCCAACTCGCCGCGCTCGGCGATGCGGGTTTGCAGTTCGTGGACCACGTCGCGGACCTGGTCGATGTAGGGCTGCATCGACACGGTAGTGTCCACCACCAGCACCACAGCCGTGCGGAACGCATCGGCGTTGGCGGTGGTGATCGGTGTGTTGCTCGACGCCTTGGGGGTGTTACCCGGGTCGATGGACGCCACGTTCAGCAACTGCACCGGCTGGCCGTTTTCATCCAGGCTTTCGCGGGAATCGAAGATCGGCAACAGGTAGAACTGGCTCTGCGGCACCGCGCTGGCGGCCGGCTCCAGGGCCAGCACTTGCTGGTCCTCCTGCGGGCTCTGCTGGGCCTTGAGCAACACGTTCTTGGCGGCCGAAGGGTTAGCCAAGAGCTTTTCCACTTCACCGGCCTGACGCAGGAACATCACCGGCGCACGGCCGGAACGTTCGGTGAACTTGAGCACCAGGCTTTGCTTCCAGTCGCTGACCTGGGCGGCGGGCAACCAGCCGTCGCTGCGCCCGTCAGTGGCCGCACCGACCCGCACCCACGAACCGCCGTCGACGTCCTTGCGCTGATACACGTACAGCACGGAAAACGCCGGCAGTGCCTTGCCCGGTGCGGCGCCCGGCGCATCGGCGAGCTTCGCCCCCGGTTTGCTGAGCACGCGCTGGAACAGGGTTTTCTTGCCGGCCATCAACAGCGGACGCTGGCCGCCGTCGGCTTCGGTCGCCACGGGCGGCTGAGCCGGCGGGGCAACGGGCGGCTTGACCGCTGGCACTTCGGGGGTCTTCGGCGGCTTCACTTCCGGTGGCTTGACCGAAGTGGTCGTGGCCACTGGCGTCTTCACGTCTTTGCCGTCATCACCGGACAACCACCAATAACCCGCGCCACCCAACGCCAGCGCCACGGCGACCGCAACGGCAGCCAGGGCGAACACCGGCCCCTTGCGTTGCTCCGACACCGAGGATTGAACCGTCGGTTTTATCGGCGGCGGCACTGGCTTGGGCTGCGATTGTGGCGGCGGTGGTGAGTAAGCCGGGCCGCTGGGGATGTCGATGGACATGGGCGTCAAACCCGCCAAGTCATCCACCGGTTTCGGCGTCTGCGGCAGTTGCAACGACAACGGCCGGATCAACGTCGCTTCCGCCGACTCCTCAGGCAGGTTATCCAACGCCCGCAGCAACGCCGCCGCGTCCGGGAAACGCTCCGCCGGATCCTTCGCCAGCAGCTTGCGCAACACGTCCTGGTAACGACCGTGGTGCACCGGCAATTCCGGCAACGGTTCGGTCAGGTGCGCCAGGGCCGTGGACAGTGCGTCGTTGCCGGTATACGGCAGTTTGCCGACAAGGATTTCGTAGAGCACCACGCCCAGGGCGTACAGGTCGGCGCGGCCGTCGATGTCTTGGCCACGGGCCTGTTCCGGGCTCATGTAGCTGGGCGTGCCGACGGCAAAGCCGGCCTGGGTGAACTGGGTGCGGTCGTCCAGGGACTTGGCGATGCCGAAGTCCGAAAGCACCGCCGTGCCATCGGCGCGGAACAGGATGTTGGCCGGCTTGACGTCACGGTGGACCAGGCCCAGCCCGTGGGCATAACCCAGGGCCGAGGCGATCTGGCGGATGTAGGTCAGGCCCTGCTCCGGCGTCAGGCCCGCGGCAATGCGTTCCTTGAGCGTGCCGTTGGGCAGGTACTCCATCGCCATGTAATACAGCTCACCGACGTTGCCGATGTCATGGATGGTGACGGTGTGCGGGTGCGACAGACGCGCCAGGGTCTTGCCTTCGCGCAGGAAACGCTCGCAGAAGGTCGGGTCGGCGGCCAGGGCTGCGGCCATCACTTTCAACGCGACCTTGCGTTCCAGCGAACGCTGGGTCGCCAGGTACACGCTGGCCATCGCGCCTTCGCCGATCGGCCCTTCGATGTCGTAGCCGGGGATGACAATGTTCAGGGTCAAGCTCATGACGGCACCTTCACGACCACCACGGTGATGTTGTCCGGCGCGCCGCGCATCAGGCCCAGGGACACCAGGCTGCTGGCGATTTCGCCGGGCTCGTCGTGGCTCAGCACTTCGCGGATTTCATCGTCCTCGACGGTCTTGGTCAGCCCGTCGCTGCACAACAGATAACTGTCGCCGGGCACCAGCAGCAGCTCGGTCAGCGCCAGGTTCAGTTGCCCCTCGACGCCAATGGCCCGGGTGACAATGTTGGCCCGTGGATGCACCCGCGCCTCGGCTTCGCTGAGCAGGCCGCTGTCCTGCAGATCCTGGACGTAGCTGTGGTCCCGGGAGATGCCTTCGAGCACGCCGTCGCGCAAGCGGTACAAACGACTGTCACCGGCCCACAGGCACATGCCGCGCAGGTCGCGGGCGACCAACACCACCACGGTGCTGCCCATCATCGTCACGCCACGGTTGGCGGTTTCCTCGCGCACGGCGGCGTTGACCCGCAGCAGGTCGCTTTGCAGCGCCGCGACGTATTCGTCCAGCGAACGCCCCACGGCAATGCCGCGCAGGCTGTCGACGATCAGGCTGCTGACGTAGTCGCCCGCCGCGTGCCCGCCCATGCCGTCGGCCACCACCCAGAGGCCGTTTTCCGGCAGGTCCAGGCAGGCGTCTTCGTTGACCTGGCGGACCATCCCGACATGGCTCTTGCTTGCAGACTTGATTGCTTTTCCGGCACTTGGACGCATCTACACAACACCTTCTTGGCCGAGCAAAAATTGCGCAAAATCAGCCGCCGCCGGCAATCCCTGGCAGCGCATCAAACCCGGGGCAATGCGTTCCGATCCCTGGCCCCACCACAGGCTTGCGCCTTCGCAGGCCGCCTCGGCGAGGGCGCTCATGCGCCGCTGCGGGTCGGTGGCATCGAAGCGATGCAGGCTGGCAAAGCGGCTGCTCGGCGTGCGCGGCAGGTACATCGGGCTGCCCAGGGTCTCCAGCTGTTCGTTGAACGCCTCGAAACTGGCCTCCACACTCAGTGTGCTCAGCAACAGGTTCTCGACTCGCTCAAACCACTCGTCCGCACCGCCCACCACCGACGCCGGGTCCGCGTCGGGCTCCAGCAACATCGCGACAGTCAGCGGGAAATAACGGCCGACCCGATCAATGCTCGGCATCACCACCCCGACCGCGGCGTCCGGGCCACAAACGCCCGGCGCGACCATGAAGCGCCATAGCGGGCTGACCAGATAGGCATCCAGCCAGCGCTCGCCGAGGCTGGTCTGGCTGGCGAGCAAACCCGCCGCCAACCACGAATCCCACGGGCCGATAAAACTCTGGGGCAAGCCACGGCTGACGAAATCGCCGCGGCTGGCCAACTTTCCATAGAAGCCCGGTGTACTCATAGCCGCTCCGGCAGGCTGAAGCCGCTGAGCACCCGGCTCTTGAATGGGTTGAAGGCGCTGTTGGCCCGCAGCTCATAAGAGGCGCTGGCGCCATCGACCCGCAGCCGCAGGTTGAAGCGATCCGGCGAGTTGCCGGCGGTCAGGTCCGATTGTTCCAGCAGCCGGAACCAGGCCCACGGCCCGTCCAGGGTGATGCCGGAGCGACCGCTGGACGACGGCGGCATGATCGAGATCCGCACCACGCCGATGCTGCCCGGGTTCGGCCACTGCATGGCGGTCGGGCGGCTTGGGCCGTGGTCGTAGCTCAACTGTTGGCCGTCGAGGTCGAGCAGGAACTGGGTGATGGTCGAGTCCATCGCCACCGGTTTGAGCTCGAAACGCACCATCGGCTGCGTGCCACCGGAACGGAAGAACGCATCGCGGATGGTCGCCGCGCGCTGGAAGGTCTGCAGCACGCCAGGGGCGATGCCGAGCTTCTGCGCCGCACCCGGCTGCCAGCGCCAGGTCGGGGTCGAGGTGTCGACGTAGGGTTGCAGGTACTTGCGGAAGTAGTTGTCCATCACTCCGCCGACGCCGAAGAACTGGCCGAAGTCATCCAGGGTCGCGTCCCGCGCACTGCCTGGCGACATCGGATAGCGTCCGGCCAGGGACTGGCGATAGATGTTCACCACTTCGCTGGTCCAGGCGGCGTTCAGTTGGTTGCGCACCCCGCCCATCATGCTGTTGGTGGTGGAGTTGACCACCGACTTGACCAGGCCCTGCACCAGCGGCGGCTGGCGTTCGGCGTTGAGGCTGACGCGCGTAGCGGCGGCCGTGGCCTGGTTCTTGGCTTCGCCGAGCAAGGCGTCGCCGCTGGCACCGACCATGGCGCTGACCTGCACGTACAAAGCGTTCATGTCCGCCAGCAAGCCATCGATGGCCGCCGGCTCGCCTTCGCTTTTGCTGACGATGCTGTTGAGCTCGGCGAAGTGCGCGGTGATCGGGTCATCGCTTTGCGCCGGTGCGTTTTGCGTCGCCTGCTCCTGGCCGAGCAAGCTGCCCAGGCGTTCCTTGAGCTTGTCCACACCACCTTCCACTGGCGCACCTTGGGCGGCCAGCAGGCGTTCATCCTGTTGCAGGTCGGTTTCCTTCGCCACCGCCACCAGCAGTTTTTTCAACGGCGAGGTCGGCCCGGAAATCACCCGCAGTACATCGGCGGCCTGGGCCACGCTGGTGATCGGCACAAAGTCGATGTCGGCCAGCAAGGCGTCCCATTGGCGCAGGTAGTCCTGGAAGTACAGGCGACGCACATCGGCGGCCAGGCTGGCGACGTTCTGCTGATCGGCCTGCTCAGAGCCCAGCACCCATTGCTCTTCGGCCAGGGTGCCGGTCTGGCTCAGGCTGGTGAGCAAGAAGCCCTGGCGATAGCCCTTGACGGTGAAGAACCCGCTCAGCGGCTCGCCCAATGGCTTGCCGCTCTTGCGGCTGAACACCAGCGCCGCGTCACGCCCGGCGGCTTCGTTGATACGGAAGTCCGGGATGCCTTCGGGCAGCTTCTGGCGCTTGATCCGGTCATAGACCCGCTGGGCCACCGGCAATTGCTGCAACTGGCGGCGCAGGTCTTCGACCAGGCGTGGGTCGAGGCGCGCGAGGGGCGGACGCCGTTCGAACAGCGCCTGCAAATGCGCGGTCAGGGCCTGGCGCTGCTCGGCCGGCAAATCCCGCGGCAGGCTGCGGTCCCAATCCAGGGCGATCCAGGCCTTGATGAAGTCGGCATCGTAATGCTCGGTGTCGGCGAGCATCAGGTAGGCCTTCAGGCCTTCGTAGAGGAAATCCGAATTGCCGCCGCTGTGCAGTTGCTCTTCGATGCGCGTCAGCAAGCGTGGCGCGAACACCGCGATCAGCAGCTTGCGATAGACGCTGCCAGACTCGGCTTCGAGCATGTCGCCCTGGTACAGGCCCAGGCCTTCGGCCCAGCTCGGTGCGTCACCAGCCAGGTGTTTCACGGCGTTGAGCAACGGCAACACGGCGAGGACGTCGCGTTGCGCCGGGCTGAGGTTCTGCACGGTTTGCCCCAACGGCGCGACCTTCTGGTCGACCTGGGCGATGTAGGCCTGGTTGGCGCGGTAGCTGACCCACCACAATGTGCTGACCACCAACACCAGCACCACGGTGGAGGCCAATACGCCGCGGGCGATCCACTTGCGCCGCCGCTCGACTTTCGGATCGACGCCCACCAGCCCGCGCTCGGCGAAGGCCACGGCGGTGAAGAGTTTTTCGATGAAGTAGCTGCGCCCGGTGCCGGTCTGGCGCGCCAGGTGCTGACGGTCCAGGTTCATGCTCTGGGCCATGGAGCCGATCAGGCGATCGATCGGGCTGCCTTCCTGGGTGCCGCTGGTGAAATACACGCCGCGCAGCAACACGCGCTCTTCGAAGGCGTTGGGTTTGAACACGCCTTCGAGGAAGCTTTGCAGGCAATCTTTCAAGGCGCCGAACTGCTGCGGGAAGCCGTAGATCAGATCGCGCCGCGCCGGGTCGCGCTCTTGTTGCAGGCGCTCCACCAAGCGGTCGTTGAGGCGCTGCTCAAGGCCGGTGAATTCGCTTTGCAGGTGCGCCAGCGGGCTGTCGCTGCTCTTGCCATCGTCCAGGGCAAAGGTCATGCCCCAGACCTGGGCGCGTTCTTCCTTGCTCAGGGTATCGAAATACTCCATGAACCCCGGCACGAGGTCGAGCTTGGTCAGCATCAGGTAGATCGGGAAGCGCACACCCAGTTGGGTGTAGAGCTCCTGGATCCGCAACCGGATGGCGGCGGCGTGGGCGGCGCGCTCGGCGTCGCTGCCCAGCAGCAGGTCGGACAAGCTGATGGCGATGAACGCCCCGTCAATCGGGCGCCGGGCCCGTTGTTTTTTCAACAGGCCCAGGAAGCCCAGCCAGGCGGCCTTGTCGATGGTCGCGTCGCTGTCCTGGGTGGTGTAGCGGCCGGCGGTGTCGAGCAGGACAGCCTGGTCGGTGAACCACCAATCGCAATTGCGTGTACCGCCGACACCGCGTACCGCACCGGCGCCCAGTTGCGCGGCCAGCGGGAAATGCAGCCCGGAGTTGACCAGCGCGGTGGTCTTGCCCGAACCCGGTGGGCCGATGATCACGTACCACGGCAGCTCGTAGAGGTTGCGGCGCTCGTCACCGCCCAGCTTGGCTTTCTTGAGCAGGGCCAAGGCTTCGTCCATGCGCTGGCGCAAGGTTTCGAGCTCTTCGGCGGTGGCGATGCTGGTCGGGTCCGGTGGGGTTTGCGCGGCCAGGCTGCGCATCACTTCGGCGGCCTGACGGCGCGCCTGGATGATGCGGAACACCCGGTAGGCGATCCATACCGCGAACACCAGGATGATCAAGGCCCAGCGGCGGCCTTCGGGCACCAGCCAATCGAGCAGCGGGCCCACGAACCAGATGATCAGGCTCAGGGCGATCAGCCCCAGCAATGGAATGACCCAGCGGGTCATGAAACTGAAAAACGCCTTCACTCGACCCCCTCCGCCAATACTGTGATTTCAACCCGACGATTGCGCGCACGCCCCTCTGTGGTGGCGTTGGATGCCAACGGCTCGGTGTCGCTGCGGCCTTCGGCGCTGAAGCGCTCGGGCTGGCCAGTCTTGGCCGAGAGAATTTGCAGCACCGATTGCGCCCGCGCTTCGGACAACGCCCAGTTGGACGGGAACCGGAGAGTAGCGATCGGGCGATTGTCGCTGTGCCCGGTGACCAGGACCTGGCCCTTGACCTTGCGCACCGCCTCGGCGATGCGCAGCATCAGCGGCTGGAAATCGTCCTTGATGCTGGCGCTGCCCGAGGCGAACAGTTCGTCGCCACGGATGGTCACCACCGAGCGGTCGACGGCGTCTTCCACGGCAATCCGGTTGGCGCGGATTTCATCGGCGAGGAAGCCGGCCAGGCGTGGGCGCTCGATCACTTTCGGCTGCACCACAGGGCGGTCGATGGTCTGCACCGGGATTTCACCGAGGAAATGAATGTTCTTGAACACCGGCTCGGCATCGGACGCCAGTTTCATGCGCAGGCCGAACAGCAGCGCCAGCAACAGGGCTGCACCGATGGCCACGGCGATCCATGGCGGCATGAATTGCGCCAGCCGATCACGGGCCACAGTGACACCGCGCCAGTGCGGCGACAGCTCGCGCTCGTAGTCGCCACGGGCACTGCGGATGACGGCGGCGGTGCGCTCACGCAACGCTTCCAGTTGGCTGCGACCGTCGTTCATCACCCGGTAGCGCCCTTCGAAACCCAGGCACATGCACAGATACAAAAGCTCCAGCAGGTACAGGCGCTCGCGCGGGCTTTGCAGGCAATGCTCCAGCAACTGGAAGACCTTCTCGCCGCCCCAGGCTTCGTTATGCACGGTGATCAACAGGCTTTGCTTGCCCCAATCGCTGGTGCCGCCCCACGGTGTGCTCAATACCGCTTCGTCCAGCGCGGTGCACAAGGCGTAGCGGGCCAGCAACACATCGTTGCGCACCACGCCGGCGGCCTCGGCGCGCTCTTCGAACTGGCGCAGGTAGGCCAGCAGTTGTGCGCGCAGACTGGCCGGCGCCGGGTGGGCAATGGTGTTGCGCAGGCGCGTCAGCAGCGCCAGCAGCGGGCCGGCGGCGCTTTCCAGCGGGTTGAGGCCCTCGGCCTTGCCGGTCAGCACCGGCGCGGCCGGCATCGCCAACGGTGCAGGCGCAGGCGTCGGCTGTGGCCGACCAGCGTCCGGGCGGAAGGGATCTCCACCACGGCCACCGGGCGTCGGCATGAACTGGGTACGATCGTCGTTACTCATCGCTGTTTATCCTCGGATCGCCCAGAAGGCCAGGTTCAGCCCTGGGAACTGGCCGGCGATGTGGAACGCAAAGCCGCCGGAGTTGCTCAACTGCTGCCAGTGATCGCTGCCCCGGTCGAGCTCGTAGTAAGTGGAGCCGGCGTGGTACGGCAGCTGCCGTGGCGCCACCGGCAGCGGCAGCAGGCCAATGCCCGGCAGTTGCAGGTTGACCAGGTCGCGGATGTGCTCCACCGAACCGACCTTGCTCTGCTGGCCGAAGCGGCCGCGCAGGGTCTCGGCCGGCACGTCGGCGCGCACCACCAGGATGAAGCTGGCGCTGTCGAGCAGGGTCTTGTCGGCCAGCATCGCCACGTGGATGCCGTAGGCTTTCTCGACAATCGGAATCGGTGTCGCCTTGCTGTCGATCAGCATCGACAGGGCTTCGCGCAGGGCCTGCATCACGGGCGCGTAGCTGAGCGCCAGGTCATCGTGCTGGTAAGGCGGGTATTGCTGCGGTCGTCGCCCGGACGCGGTGAACGTGGAGAACTCCCCGGCCAGGCTCACCAGCTCGCTGTAGAGACGCTCGGGATGCAGCGGGCTCAACTGGCTCAGGTGCTGGATCAGCGGCTGGGCGCGGTTGACCAGTTGCAACAGCATGAAATCGGCAATTTCCGAGGCGCCACCGGCGCCGGACGCCACCACCCGCCCGGCCAGGGCTTCGCCGCGTTGATGCAGCAGGCCCAGCAGTTCACTGCGGAACGCCGCCAGCGGCTTGGAGGCGATCACATCCAGCAGCGGCGGGATGTAGGCATCGTCGAGCACCAACGCACGGTCGGCGCGTTTTTCCTTGATGCGCACCACGCCGATGGCGGCGTAGTCGCCGATGCCATCCTGTTCGGTCAACAACCGCAGCGCCCGCGAGCCGAGGGCCACCGGTGCGCGGTTTTCGAACGGTGCGTTGTCGTCGCGCACTTCGCACACCTGGCTCACATAACGCGCAGCGCCGAGGTCTTCACCTTCGTCCACGGTGTCCCGGGCGCCGGCGCGCTTGAGCGGCAGGGCCAGGTACACCAGGCCATCGCGCAGGTTGTCGTCGACGTTCAATGGGATCGGCGCCAGGTCGTCCTGGGGAATGTTGAAGGGCGTACCGTCTGGCAACAGGCCGCGCGCCGAGATGATCGCCAGCTTGCCCTGGGCCAGCAGGCCCTGGTCGATCAGCAATTCGGAAAAACCCCAGGCGCCGGCCGACAACGGGCGGCTGCGTGCGTCGATGAGGTTTTCCAGGTAACGGTCATGCTGTTGGAAGTGCTGCGTTCCAATGAACATGCCTTCCGACCAGACCACGCGATTGTTCCAGGACATGGGGGCTCCGATTGCTTATTGGGCAGGGCTGGATGGGGGGACGACGACGGCGCTGCGCACGGCGCGCACATCGAGGCTGATCTGGTATTCGGTGTATTCGCGCGCCGGGACATTCATCACCGTGCGCCACAGCGACTGGTCCAGCTCGCGATAGCCCACCAGTATTCCGATGTGCCGCGTGGCCGGGTCGAGGTCGCGTTGCAGGCTCAGTTGCTGGCCGGGCTGGACCAGCACTTCGTCCTGGTCGATCAGGTCGGCGCCCAGCGTGGCCTGGGCCCGTTCGGCCAGGGCGAAATAATCGGCACGACCGAAGGTCGCGGCATTTTTCAGTTCGAAAATGCGCACCCGGACCGGGGCCGGCTGGCCGGTGGCGCCGGGGTTGAGGCCGGCAATGGCGTGAAAGTGCAGCTCGATGGCGGCGGTGTCGGCCTCAGCTTCTTCGGGCTGGGGGTTGGCCGCATCCTTGGCGCACGCCGTCAGCAGAAGCACGGTGGCGACTGCGAGTAAAAACCTGGGAATCATCCTGCGTCCTCAATGACGTTTGAGCTATCCGTTGTGTGCCGATCAATCTTGTTATGGGACGGCGCCGCTTAGCGGCGTCGCTGTCGCGTACTGTGTTCTTCGTAGGCGCGGCTGAACTCGCGACCGAACAGGTCCTGGAAATCTTCCTGGGCCTCCCGGGAAATGTTGCCGTAGAGCTCGGTGAACTGCTGCCAGTACTGGGCCTGTCGCGAGCCGCTGAAAATACCCGAGAGCCCACCGGGCTTGGCCATGCGCTCTTCCAGTTGCGCCGGCTCGAAGCGCGTCAGCAAATGCTTGATGGCCGCTTCCACACCGGCCATCACCGCCAGTTGGTGGGCCCGCAAGTCATCGAAACTGTCACGCACCGCCGCGTCCGGGGCCATGAACGCCTGATTGCCGTGGCGCAACAGCAACAGCAAGGCTTCATCCACGTTGGGGGCGAATTTCAGCGGGTTGTTTTCCACCGGCTGGATCATCGTCTGCTGGATACGGAACTCACCCTTGAGGCTGCTGCGGGCGCGCAAGACATCGATCAGGCCTTCGACCATCAACCGGTAACTGCGCCCGATGCTTTCCATCTGTGCTTCGGCGTTGGCCTTGTCCAGGCGCAACTGGTCCAGCCCGGCACCGCGCAGGAACGCTTGCAGCAAGTCGGGTTGGTTGGCCTCGACCGGGGCGACTGGCACAACCGGAGCAACTGGAGCAACTGGAGCAACTGGAGCAACTGGAGCAACTGGAGCTGCGACCGGGGGCTCGACGCGGGTGACCGACGCTTCAGGCACGGGCGCCGGCGGCGGTGCACTGATCTCAGCAAAGATGTCGACGAGCAGAGCCTGCGGGGCTGGCGTCGCGACCGGCTCAACCACCGGCGGTAGCGGCACAGGCGGCGGGGTCACGGGCAGCGGGGCCACCGCCACTGGCGCGGGCTTGTCGCTGAACGGGTCCCAGTCATCCGGAATCACCGAGGCAGACGGCGGTATCACGGGTTCGGCCACGGGCGGCGGGCTCGGCCGGGGAATCGGCGTCGGCGGGCGGAAGTTGTGCTGCTCGGCCGGCACATGGTCAGGCTGAGTGGCCGGCGGGACACTGGTTGGGGTCAAGAAATCGAACAGGTCCGGCAGGGTGTCCATGGCCGACCCGCCCTGGAAATGCGCAGGCGCAGACACTTGAATCGGCGATGGCGTATGAAGCGGCGACGGTGTATGCGCCGCGGCGCCCTGGCGCCCCATCAAGGCCTCGAAACTGCTGGGCGATTCGGCGAACGGGTTGCTGTCGGTGACTGGCAGGCTGAAATCGACGCGCGCCTGGATCTCATAATCACCGATGCGGATCACTTCGCCGTCTTGCAGGGGTTCGCTGTTGCCCTTGCGCAGGCGAACACCGGCCTTGACCAATTCCACACCATTAGTACTGTTATCAGTTAAATAATAACGCCCTTCTTTGTATTGGATGACGCAATGTTTGCCGGAAACCAGGCGCTCAGGGTCCGGCAATACCCAGTCATTATCGGAATTACGGCCAATTGCCATCACTCCCTGATCCATGGACTTTTCAGAACACTGGCCTGGGGTGATCTTGTGATAACTAGTGATAGTCAAACACAGCGGCATCTTGCCTCCTTGCTGAATACTTCGCGCGCGGGCGGGGGAGTGAGGATTCGAGCCCTGACTACCCGCCGGCAACCTTTACCAACAACCGTGAAACGGCTTTTTGCCAGCATGATTGCTGATCATAACCGGCTTGCGTGACAAAAACCCCACGTCAGTTGCCGCTTCGACCGATGGGTCGGGCAGGCTGTTAAGCCCATCACAACTGTTACAGAGGGGATACATTGGTGAAATAGCTTACCTTGACAAGCGATAAGTACTACACCAAAAATGCACAACTTCTTGAATATACATGATGGCACTTTAAGATCAGTGCAAGTCTAAAGGGCCATTACCGTCAAGGAACATGTGAGATTCATCCGAAACTTGCGTGTGAACTGCCCGACTTTCTTCAGCGGGTGATAGGGAGATCGATCCAAGTGGATGTGCCTTTGTTGCTCGCCGCCGTTTCCGCGACTTCGCCTTGCGGTGAAGATCTGGAATATGACGCGGATTTCTTGCGCCTGGAACGCGACTCCCGGGGTCAGCCCGAACGCAGCATGGGCGATTCGATCCTGCCTGCCGAACCTCCTGAGTGGCGCAGTATCCAGCAGCAGAGCCTGGACTTGCTGCAACGCAGCAAAGACCTGCGCATCACTCATTTCCTGTTGCAAAGCTCCCTGGCCCTCGAAGGCCTGCCGGGCATGGCCCGTGTGCTGACGCTGATCAGCGAACTGCTCAAGCAATACTGGGCCGAGTTGCATCCGCGCCTGGACGCCGATGACGACAACGATCCCACTGTGCGCATCAATGCCCTCGCCGGCCTGACGTCCGACATCACCATTCGCTTGCTGCGCGAGAGCATCCTGGCCCGTTCGCGGACCTTCGGTGCCGTCAGCCTGCGCGCCGCCGCCAACGCCAGCGGCCTGCAAAGTTTCCCGGATGAAAACCTCGGCGCCGAACAGCTCGCCGGGGCCCTGCTCGACAGCGACCCCGAGCAGTTGGAAATCACCCGTGCCGCCCTGCTGGAAGCCCGCAGCGCCGCCGAAGCCATCGAACAACAGGTCAGTGACCAGGTCGGTTCCGCCCAAGGCGTGGACCTTGGCCCGCTGAAGCAACCGCTGAAGATGGCCCTGCAGATTCTCGGCCAGTTCGCCCCGCAGAGCGGCGACAGCGCCCTGTCCGATCCGGTCAGCGACGACAGCGCCGCGCCAACTGAATATGCCAGCGCGCCAAGCACACCGCGCAACACCAGCACGAGCACCGTCAGCGGCGAAATCAACAACCGCGACGACGTGCTGCGCAGCCTGGATCGGATTCTCGCTTACTACACCCGTCATGAGCCCTCCAGCCCGCTGCCGGTGCTGTTGAACCGGGCCAAGAATCTGGTGCACGCCGACTTCGCGGCCATCGTGCGCAACCTGATTCCCGACGGCATGAGTCAATTTGAAAACCTGCGCGGCCCAGACAGCGAATAAAAGCGAACGGATCACGCAGTCACGTCACCGGTACCCCCGATGACGCCAACACCGTCGCTCAAGCGACCAGGAGCAGCAACGTGGCGAAGCAAAGTTCTCAGAAATTCATCGCGCGCAACCGCGCGCCTCGAGTGCAGATCGAGTACGACGTCGAGCTCTACGGCGCCGAGAAAAAGGTCCAGTTGCCCTTCGTCATGGGCGTGATGGCCGACCTCGCCGGCAAGCCCGCCGAGCCTCTGGCAGCGGTGGCTGATCGCAAGTTCCTCGAGATCGACGTCGACAACTTCGACTCGCGCCTCAAGGCCATGCAGCCGCGCGTGGCGTTCCATGTGCCTAACGAACTGACCGGCGAAGGCAACCTGAGCCTGGACCTGACGTTCGAAAGCATGGACGACTTCAGCCCGGCGGCCGTGGCCCGCAAGGTCGACTCGCTGAACAAACTGCTCGAAGCGCGCACCCAATTGGCCAACCTGCTGACCTACATGGACGGCAAGACCGGCGCCGAAGAAATCATCATGAAGGCGATCAAGGACCCAGCGCTGTTGCAGGCCCTGGCGAGCGCGCCGAAGCCAGCACAGGACCAATGATCATGACTGACAATACAGCTCGCGAAGGCGTGCAAAACCTGGGCGCAACCGAAGAAACCAGCGAGTTCGCGTCCCTGCTGCTGCAAGAATTCAAACCCAAGACCGAGCGCGCCCGCGAAGCCGTCGAAACGGCCGTACGCACCCTGGCCGAACAGGCCCTGGCGCAGACCGACCTGGTGTCCAACGACGCCATCAAGTCGATCGAATCGATCATCGCCGCCATCGACGCCAAGCTCACCGCCCAGGTCAACCAGGTCATCCACCACCCCGACTTCCAGCAACTGGAAAGCGCCTGGCGTGGCCTGCACTACCTGGTCAACAACACCGAGTCCGATGAGCAGCTCAAGATCCGTGTGCTCAACATCTCCAAGACCGACCTGCACAAGACCCTGAAGAAATTCAAGGGCACCGCGTGGGACCAGAGCCCGATCTTCAAGAAGATGTACGAAGAAGAATACGGCCAGTTCGGCGGCGAGCCTTACGGCTGCCTGGTAGGCGACTACTACTTCGACCAGTCGCCACCGGATGTCGAGCTGCTGGGCGAACTGTCGAAAGTCTGCGCGGCCATGCACTCCCCGTTCATCGCTGCGGCATCGCCGACCGTGATGGGCATGGGCTCGTGGCAGGAACTGTCGAACCCGCGCGACCTGACCAAGATCTTCACCACCCCGGAATACGCCGGCTGGCGTTCGCTGCGTGAGTCGGAAGACTCGCGCTACATCGGCCTGACCATGCCACGCTTCCTGGCGCGCCTGCCATACGGCGCCAAGACCGACCCAGTGGAAGCCTTCGCCTTCGAAGAAAACACCGACGGTGCCGACAGCTCCAAGTACACCTGGGCCAACGCCGCTTACGCGATGGCGGTTAACATCAACCGTTCGTTCAAACACTTCGGCTGGTGCTCGCGCATCCGTGGCGTGGAGTCCGGCGGTGAAGTGGAAAACCTGCCAGCCCACACGTTCCCGACCGACGACGGTGGCGTGGACATGAAGTGCCCAACCGAAATCGCCATCTCGGACCGCCGTGAAGCGGAGCTGGCGAAGAACGGTTTCATGCCGCTGCTGCACAAGAAAAACACCGACTTCGCCGCGTTCATCGGCGCCCAGTCGTTGCAGAAACCGGCCGAATACGACGACCCGGACGCCACCGCCAACGCCAACCTGGCCGCGCGCCTGCCGTACCTGTTCGCCACTTGCCGTTTCGCCCATTACCTCAAGTGCATCGTGCGCGACAAGATCGGTTCCTTCAAAGAGAAGGACGAGATGCAGCGCTGGTTGCAGGACTGGATCCTCAACTACGTCGACGGTGACCCGGCGCACTCCACCGAGACCACCAAGGCCCAGCACCCGTTGGCTGCAGCCGAAGTGATCGTCGAAGAAGTCGAAGGCAACCCGGGGTACTACAACTCCAAGTTCTACCTGCGCCCGCACTATCAGCTCGAAGGGCTGACCGTGTCGCTGCGCCTGGTATCGAAACTGCCTTCGGCCAAGGGCGCGTAAAAAGATTTACTGAACGGTGCAAGGCCAATGTGGGAGCGAGCTCGCTCGCGATGGCGGTGGATCAGTTGTCATGCGTATGTCTGACACTCCGCTATCGCGAGCAAGCTCGCTCCCACAGGCGATCTCCGGTGGGTTGGAGATCATCGGATCCGTTCGGCACACGCAATTTCGCAAGGTCAGCGTCAACCAAACAACGTGGTAGAGACCACACAGGGAGAAAACATGGCTGTTGATATTTTCATCAAGATTGGCGACATCAAGGGCGAGTCCATGGACAAGGCCCACAAGGACGAGATCGATGTCCTGAACTGGAGCTGGGGCATGTCCCAGTCCGGCAACATGCACGTGGGCAGCGGCGGTGGTGCGGGCAAGGTCAACGTCCAGGACCTGTCCCTGACCAAGTACGTCGACAAGGCGTCGCCGAACCTGATGATGCACTGCGCCAGCGGCAAGCACATCGACAAGGTCAAGCTGACCGTGCGCAAGGCCGGCGGTGAAAGCCAGGTCGAGTACATGATCATCAACCTGGAAGAAGTGCTGGTTACGTCCCTGAGCACCGGCGGCTCGGGCGGTGATGATCGCCTGACCGAAAACGTCACCCTGAACTTCGCCAAGGTGCTAGTGGACTACCAACCACAGAAAGCCGACGGCACCAAGGAAGGCGGTCCGGTCAAGTTCGGCTGGAACATTCGTCAGAACGTCAAGGTGTAATCGAACACGCCCCCGGTGCCACGCGCCGGGGGTGTTTGGTGCTTGCTCGCAACCAATCCTTTCCCTTCCGGTGTCTGAGCCATGGCCAAGCCTTCGTTTATCAATTTGTGGAAAGCCTATTCCGATTTGCTGGTGACCTATCCCGACGCGAAACCTTGCGACGGTCCTTGGGCAAACCAATGCGCGATTCGCATGAGCATCACGCTCAATACCGAGCTGACCGTCAAAGTCAACAAGTCCACCTACACCGAACCCAAGTGCGCCCATGGGCATGCACGAGGGGCCGAGTCATTGGCAAATTGGCTGTGGAAACATCATCTGGGTCGCCCGTTGATCCTCGGTGGAACTGCCGCGGACCGACGCAAGCTGCAAGACAAGACCGGCCTGATTTTCTTCAAGGATTGTTTCCAGCAAGTGGGAGAGGCCTCGGAAGGTCGCACCGGCGATCATATCGACCTCTGGAACCGTGGCCTAACCCTCGGGTATGACGATCCGGGCTATCGATCCCGAGCGATCTGGTTCTGGGAACTCGTATGATCAAGACTCACTGCGCGATATGGGTAGGCTGCCTGTTGACCAGCCTGACCGCCTGTGCCCAACAGCAATCCCCGTCGACAACGGCCTCCGTAGCGGTAGAGCAGGTCGTCTCGATGGGCGGGCAAACGTTGAGGCTGGAAAACGACCAGGCGCGCTGCGTGTTGCGCAAGCCCGACCAGACCCTGATGCCACTCGACTTGGCTTGGCCCTGCCAGTTCACGGTCGATCGACAAGGCAAACCCCACGTCGAGACCTTCGGTAGGGTGCCTATTGTCATCGTTGTCCACGTATCTGCTGGCCCCCATAACAATCAGGAATGTCGCTCCGAGTACCGCGCCGTACGCCAGATCAATGGGCAGCTCGAACCCTCGGTTATCGCGCGCAACGCCAGTTGCATGCGCGGCACAGGTGACCAGAAGAATTACACAGGCCTTTTCACTTGGTAACCGAAATCGCCACCCGTGATCGCCTCCAACCCTCCCTATTGGACCGGTTGACCGACGACGATCCGACCAACCCGAAGGAAAGCGCCGATAAGCGCGTGCTCTCCTTGACCCAATTAAAAGCCTCGGTGCTGCGTGACCTGGCGTGGCTGCTCAACACCACGTCATTGCTCAGCGCCGATGCCACGCTGCATACCCCGGCGGGCACCTCGGTGGTGAATTTCGGCCTGCCGGCACTGGCCGGCAACAGCGCGTCGAACGTCGATGTCTCGGCCCTGGAAACCTTGATCCACCAGGCCATTGCCACCTTCGAACCGCGCATCCTGCGGCACAGCTTGCGAGTGCGGGCCCGGGCGACGGCCGAGATGAACCACAACGCGTTGAGTTTCGAGATCGAAGGCGATCTCTGGGCCCAGCCGGTGCCGCTGCGCCTGATGCTGCAAACCGACCTGGACCTGGAAACCGGCCATGTGCGCGTGGTCAACGCCGACCAGCGGAGACGCCCATGAACCCGCGCCTGCTGGAGCTGTACAACCAGGAACTGCACCACGTGCGCGAAAGCGCGGCGGAGTTCGCCAAGGAATACCCGAAGATCGCCAGTCGGCTGACGTTGTCCGGCATGGACTGCGCCGACCCGTATGTCGAGCGCCTGCTGGAGGGCTTCGCCTACCTGACGGCGCGGGTGCAGCTCAAGCTCGACGCCGAGTACCCGACCTTCACCCACAACCTGCTGGAAATCGCCTACCCGCATTACCTGGCGCCAACGCCGTCGATGACCGTGGTGCAATTGCAGGCCGACCCGGACGAAGGCTCGCTGAGCAGTGGTTTCCCGCTGCCGCGCGATACCGTCCTGCGTGCCGCCCTGGGGCGTGAAACCCAGACCTGCTGCGAGTACCGCACCGCCCACGCGGTGACGTTGTGGCCGTTGCAGGTCAGCCAGGCCGAATACTTCGGCAACCCGTCCGCCGTGCTCGGACGCCTGGCCGCCAGCGAGCCGAAAGCCAAGGCCGGCCTGCGCCTGACCCTGCGCACCGGTGCCGAACTGCCGTTCAACAGCCTGGCCCTGGACAACCTGCCGCTGTACTTGAGCGGTGCCGACGAACAGCCTTTCCGCCTCTACGAACAATTGCTGGGCAACGCCTGCGCAGTGTTCGCCCGCAAGCCCGGCGGCAACTGGGTGGAGCGGCTGCCGCAGGATGCGTTGCGCTCGCGCGGCTTCGACGATGCCGACGCCGCGCTGCCGGTGGTGCCGCGTGCCTTCCAGGGCTATCGCCTGTTGCAGGAATACTTCGCCCTGCCCCACCGCTTCCTGTTCGTCGACTTCACCCAGCTGAGCCGCGCGGTCAAGCGTTGCGACGGCCAGGAACTGGAGCTGATCGTGCTGTTCGACCGTCACGATCCGAGCCTGGAAGGCAGCGTCGGCGCTTCGCAGTTCCTGCCGTTCTGCACCCCGGCCATCAACCTGTTCCCCAAGCGCCTGGATCGCATTCACTTATCGGATCGGGTCAACGAACACCACGTGATCGCCGACCGTACCCGGCCGATGGATTTCGAAGTGCATTCGCTGAACGGCCTCACCGGCCACGGCACCGGGCCGGAGCAGCCGTTCCTGCCGTTCTACGCCGTGCGCGATCCGTCTCGTTATGGCCGCGACCAGGCCTATTACACGGTGCGGCGCGAACCGCGCGTGTTGTCCAGCGACCAGCGGCGCAACGGCCCGCGCTCGACCTACATCGGCAGCGAAACCTTCGTCAGCCTGGTGGACAGCCAGCAAGCGCCCTATCGCCACGACCTGCGCCAACTGGGCGTGACCGCGCTGTGCACCAACCGCGACCTGCCGCTGTTCATGGGCGTGGGCAACGGCAAGACCGACTTCACCCTCGCCGACAGTGCGCCGGTTGGCGCGGTGCGCTGCGTGGCAGGTCCGAGTCGCCCACGGGCCAGCCATGCCCACGACGCCAAGGCCTGGCGGCTGATCAGCCAGTTGTCGCTGAACTACTTGTCGTTGAGCGAACAGGGCCAAGGCGCGGCCGCCCTGCGCGAACTGCTGCGCCTGTACGGCGATAGCAATGACGCGGCGCTGCAATTGCAGATCGAAGGCCTGCGCGAAGTCAGCAGCAAAGCCTGCACCCGGCGCTTGCCGATGCCCGGCCCGATCGTGTTTGGTCGTGGCCTGGAAATCACCCTGGAATTCGATGAAAACGCGTTTCGCGGCACCGGGGTGTTCCTGCTCGGCGCGGTGTTCGAACGCTTCCTGGCACGCTACGTGTCGATCAACAGTTTTACCGAGACGGTGATCCGTACCACCGAACGCGGCGAGATCATGCGATGGAAAGCCAAGCCCGGACGTCGTCCGACCCTGTGAGTACCCTGGAGGCGATGCACCAGGAACCCTGGGAATACGATTTCTTCCAGGCGTTGCGGCGCATCGAGTGCGAATCCCCCGAGCTGCCGCGCCTGGGCCATTCCCTGCGCCTGGCCGATGACCCGCTGCGCCTCGGGCAACGGGCCGACTGCACCTTCGCCCCGGCCACCCTCGCCTCGGTGCAACCGGGCAGCGACGGTGCGCCGGCACGCCTGGAGCAATTTTTCTTCGGCCTCGGCGGCCCCAACGGCCCGATGCCGCTGCACATCACCGAATACGTGCGCGAACGCCAGCGCAACAACGCCGACAGCACCAGCAAGCGCTTCCTCGATGTGTTTCACCATCGCCTGCTCAGCCTGTTTTATCGGGCCTGGGCCGAAGCGCGGCCAACGGTCAGCCACGACCGCCCGGACGATGACTATTGGTCGGCGCGCCTGGCCGCACTCAGCGGCCGGGGCATGCCGAGCCTGCTCAACCAGGGGCTGATCCCCGACACGGCGAAGCTGCACTACAGTGGCCACCTGGCGGCACAAACCCGCTACCCGGACGGTTTGAAGGCAATTCTCGGCGAGTACTTCGGCCTGCCGGTGGAGATCGAAGAATACGTCGGCCAATGGCTGGAACTGCCTGAACGCAGCCGAATCGGTGTCAACGCCCAACTGGGCGTGGACTTCTGCCTGGGCCGCTTCGTGTGGGATCGCCAGCACAAATTCCGCATTCGCCTGGGGCCACTCAAGCTCGTTGACTACATGGGCATGCTGCCTGGCAGCCAACCGTTCAACGAGCTGGTGGCCTGGGTCGCCGAATACCTGGGCCATGAATTGGACTGGGACCTGAACCTGGTCCTGGAACAGCCCGAAGTCCCGGCACTGCAACTCAATGGGCGTTTCCGCCTGGGTTTCAACACCTGGCTGGGCCGCCCCGAAACAGATGCCAACGATTTAATACTGGCCCGGCATTACGCCGAACAGGCCAACACCTCACAGACCTCAAGGAGCCATGAGCATGGGTGAAATCAGTCGCGCCGCGTTGTTCGGCAAACTCAACAGCGTGGCCTACAAAGCCATCGAAGCCGCCACCGTGTTCTGCAAGTTGCGCGGTAACCCTTATGTGGAGCTGGCCCACTGGTTTCACCAGTTGCTGCAACTGCAGGATTCGGACCTGCACCGCATCATCCGCCAGTTCAACATCGAGCCAGCGCGCCTGGCCCGTGACCTCACCGAGGCATTGGACCGCCTGCCACGGGGTTCGACGTCGATCACCGACCTGTCGTCCCACGTGGAAGAAGCCGTGGAACGCGGCTGGGTCTACGGCAGCCTGATGTTCGGCGAAAGCCAGGTGCGCACCGGTTACCTGGTGCTGGGCATCCTCAAGACCCCGAGCCTGCGCCACGCGCTGCTGGGCCTGTCGTCGGAGTTCGACAAGGTCAAGGTCGAAGCCCTGAGCGAACGGTTTGACGAATACGTCGGCGACTCGCCGGAAAACGCCCTGACCGCCAGCGACGGCTTCAATGCCGGTGCCGTGCCGGGCGAAGCCAGCGGCGCCATGGCCCCAGCCGCCATGGGCAAGCAGGAAGCCCTCAAGCGCTTTACCGTCGACCTCACCGAGCAGGCCCGCAGCGGCAAGCTCGACCCGATCGTCGGCCGTGACGAAGAGATCCGCCAACTGGTGGACATCCTCATGCGCCGCCGGCAGAACAACCCAATCCTTACCGGTGAAGCCGGCGTGGGCAAGACCGCCGTGGTCGAAGGCTTCGCCCTGCGCATCGTCGCCGGCGACGTACCGCCGGCCCTCAAGGACGTGGAACTGCGCAGCCTCGACGTAGGCCTGTTGCAGGCCGGCGCGAGCATGAAAGGCGAGTTCGAACAGCGCCTGCGCCAGGTCATCGAAGACGTCCAGGCCTCGCCCAAGCCGATCATCCTGTTCATCGACGAAGCCCACACCCTGGTGGGTGCCGGTGGCGCCGCCGGCACGGGCGACGCGGCCAACCTGCTCAAACCGGCGTTGGCCCGTGGCACCTTGCGCACCGTGGCCGCCACGACCTGGGCCGAGTACAAGAAGCACATCGAAAAAGACCCGGCCCTGACCCGCCGTTTCCAAGTGGTGCAAGTGGCCGAGCCGTCGGAAGACAAGGCCCTGCTGATGATGCGCGGCGTGGCCTCGACCATGGAAAAGCACCACCAGGTGCAGATCCTCGACGAAGCCCTGGAAGCCTCGGTCAAGCTGTCCCACCGCTACATTCCCGCACGCCAGCTGCCGGACAAATCCGTGAGTCTGCTGGACACCGCTTGCGCCCGCGTCGCCATCAGCCTGCACGCCGTACCGGCCGAAGTGGACGACAGCCGTCGGCGCATCGAAGCGCTGGAAACCGAGCTGCAAATCATCGCCCGTGAACACGCGATTGGCGTGGTCATCGGCACTCGCCAGACCCACAGCGAAAGCCTGCTGAGCGCCGAGCGTGAACGCCTGGCCGAACTGGAAGGCCGCTGGGCCGAAGAGAAAACCCTGGTGGACGAACTGCTCGCCACCCGCGCCACCCTGCGCGAGCGCGTTGGCGTGGTGGATAGCGAAGACAACAGCGAAGCTTCTGACAACGAAAGCCACCAACTGCGCGAGAAACTGGTGGACCTGCAACAGCGCCTGACCGCCCTGCAAGGCGAAACCCCGCTGATCCTGCCGACCGTGGATTACCAGGCCGTGGCCTCGGTGGTCGCCGACTGGACCGGTATCCCGGTGGGCCGCATGGCCCGCAACGAACTGGAAACCGTGCTCAACCTCGACCAGCACCTGAAGAAACGCATCATCGGCCAGGACCATGCCCTGCAGATGATCGCCAAGCGCATCCAGACCTCCCGCGCCGGCCTCGACAACCCGAGCAAGCCGATTGGTGTGTTCATGCTTGCCGGCACCTCCGGCGTGGGCAAGACCGAAACCGCCCTGGCCCTGGCCGAAGCCATGTACGGCGGCGAGCAGAACGTCATCACCATCAACATGAGCGAGTTCCAGGAAGCCCACACCGTGTCGACCCTCAAGGGCGCGCCACCGGGCTACATCGGTTATGGCGAAGGCGGCGTGCTGACCGAAGCCGTGCGGCGCAAACCGTACAGCGTGGTGTTGCTGGACGAGGTGGAAAAAGCCCACCCGGACGTGCATGAGATCTTCTTCCAGGTGTTCGACAAAGGCGTGATGGAGGACGGCGAAGGCCGGGTGATCGACTTCAAGAACACCTTGATCCTGCTGACCACCAACGCCGGCACCGAGTTGATTGCCCAGGTCTGCAAAGACCCGCAGAACGTGCCCGAGCCGGAAGAAATCGCCAAGGCCCTGCGCCAACCGCTGCTGGAGATTTTCCCGCCGGCCTTGCTGGGCCGCCTGGTGACGATCCCGTACTACCCGCTCAGCGACGAGATGCTCAAGGCCATCACCCGCCTGCAACTCAACCGCATCAAGAAGCGCGTGGAGAGCACCCACAAGGTCGCCTTCGACTACGACGACGCGGTGATCGATTTGATCGTTTCGCGTTGCACCGAAACCGAAAGCGGCGGGCGCATGATCGACACCATCCTGACCAACAGCCTGCTGCCGGACATGAGCCGCGAGTTCCTGACCCGCATGCTCGAAGGCAAGGCTTTGGCCGGAGTGCGAATCAGCGCCGTGGACAACGAATTGCAGTACGATTTCAGCGACGCGGCCTGACCTGAAGGAACACCGCACAACCCTGTGGGAGCGAGCTTGCTCGCGAATGCAATCTGTCAGTGCCATTGATGTTGCCTGACACACCGCCTTCGCGAGCAAGCTCGCTCCCACAGTGGTATTCGGTTCCGCCAGTTACTACAACCTGCACGAGACCCTCGATGTTATTCAACCAAGCCACCCGCCTGGCCAAGATCACCAGCCCCCTGGGACCTGAGGTGCTGTTGCTCAAGGACATGGGCGGCGGTGAAGAATTGGGGCGGCTGTTCAACTACGAGTTGCAGTTGCACTCGCTGGACAACGCCATCGACCTCAACAAGCTGCTCGGCAAGCCCATGTGCGTGAGCCTGCAGCTCGATGGCGGGGGCGAGCGCTATTTCCATGGCATCGTCGCCCGTTGCAGCCAGAACGTCGACCAGGGCCAATTCGCCAGCTACCAGGCCACGCTTCGGCCGTGGTTGTGGCTGCTGACCCGCACCTCCGATTGCCGAATTTTCCAGAACCTGACCATTCCGCAGATCATCAAGCAGGTGTTCCGCGACCTGGGCTTTTCCGATTTCGAAGACGCCCTGAGCCGGCCTTATCGCGAGTGGGAATACTGCGTGCAGTATCGCGAGACCAGCTTCGATTTCGTCAGCCGCTTGATGGAACAGGAAGGGATCTACTACTTCTTCCGCCATGAGCAGGGCCGGCATGTGCTGGTGCTGGCCGATGCCTACGGCGCCCACACCCAAGCGCCCGGCTACGGCTCAGTGCCGTACTACCCCAAAAATGAGCAGCAGCGCGAGCGCGATCATATTCACGATTGGCACTTGGCCCAGGAAGTCCAGCCCGGCTCCCTGGAACTCAACGACTACGATTTCCAGCGCCCGAGTGCGCACATTGATGTGCGTGCGGCCATGCCGCGTCCGCATACCGCTGGCGACTATCCGCTGTACGACTACCCCGGCACTTATGTGCAAAGCGCCGACGGCGAACACTACGCCCGCACCCGCATCGAAGCCTTGCAAACCCTGCATGAACAGGTCGAGCTGGCGGGCAACGCCCGGGGCCTGGGGTCGGGGCATCTGTTCAGCCTCACCGGCTTCAGCCGCCAGGACCAGAACCGCGAATACCTGATCGTCGGCGCCCGCTACTACATTTCCCAGGAAAGCGGCGAAACCGGCGGCGGCGCGCCTTCGGCGCAGTTCGAAAGCAGCCTCACCTGCCTCGACGCCCAGAAAAGTTATCGCCCGCTGGCGACTACCCACCGCCCCATCGTCAAGGGCCCGCAAACCGCGTTGGTGGTCGGCCCCAAGGGTGAGGAAATCTGGACCGACCAATTCGGTCGGGTGAAGGTGCATTTCTACTGGGACCGTCACGACCAATCCAACGAAAACAGCTCGTGCTGGATTCGTGTGTCGCAGGCTTGGGCCGGCAAGAACTGGGGCTCGGTGCAGATCCCGCGCATCGGCCAGGAAGTGATCGTCAGCTTCCTTGAAGGCGACCCGGACCGGCCGATCGTCACCGGTCGCGTGTACAACGCTGAACAGACCGTGCCCTATGCGTTGCCCGCCAATGCCACTCAGAGCGGCACCAAAAGCCGTTCGAGCAAGGGCGGCACGCCAGCGAATTTCAACGAAATCCGCATGGAAGACAAGAAAGGCGCCGAACAGCTGTACATCCACGCCGAGCGCAACCAGGACATCGTGGTTGAAGTGGACGAGAGCCATTCGGTGGGCCACGACCGCAACAAAAGCATCGGCCACAACGAAACCGCACGAATTGGCCAAGACCGACTGCGGGCGGTGCAGCGCAACGATGCCCTGGTCGTCGGCGGAACCAAGAGCGACAGCGTCGCGACCCAGTACCTCATGGAGGCGGGTTCGCAGATTCGACTGGTGTGCGGCAAAAGCGTGCTGGAGTTCAATGCCAGTGGCGAGATCAACATCTCGGGCACCGCGTTCAACATCTACGCCAGTGGCAATGGCAACATCGACACCGGCGGCCGTCTGGACCTCAACTCCGGTGGCGCCAGCGAAGTGGATGCCAAAGGCAAGGGCATCAAGGGTGTGATTGATGCGGCGGTAAAAGCGTTGTTCCCGACAAGGGGCAAACACTGAGGTTCACGGCAGGGCCATTGTAGGAGCTGCCGAAGGCTGCGATCTTTTGATCTTTCCCTTGAGACTCAAATATCTGGGGAAAGATCGCAGCCTCGTTGCACTCGACAGCTCCTACAACGCAGCCCGGCGGAAGCAATATCACGCGTTCGTAAGCATGTATTGGCCAGGCTGCGTCCACGCGACTCGCAAGTACTTGCCGCTCAGCAGTTGCTCGTCGCGAAGATATTCGAACACTTCGCAGGGACACCATTCCTTGCCCACCGAAAAGGCCACCCGCAAAGAACGCAACTCATCGAAGACCTTAGCCTTCTGCTTGTTATCCGCGACCTGCAAAACGTAGACATCTTTCTCTGCCGCATTCGAAAACCCGATAGCGCGCAGGGAAGAATCCAGCGCGTTATTCATGATTCGAACACCAATCGAGTCACCGTCGGCTCTTTCCACGTAGGCCTTCAACACACCATCAATCACTCAGAGATTGGCCGGCACGAAGTCAGGGCCGCCCAGCTTATCCCGGACGGCCAGGGCGGTGCGCATCAGCGGCCCCCACAGGCCGTTCTGGCTGTTCCAGGTACCGCCCGCCCACCGCGTGTCCTGGACGAGCTCAACCTTGTTGAGCTCAAGCTGGCGCTGGAGGGCCAGCGCCACGGCCCCCATATCAACCTCGAACAGGTCGGCATAGAGCCCCTCGGGTTGTGCCTGCTTTTTGCTCAGGCAAAACCGGTAGTACCAGACCCACACCGCGGCGACATAAATCGCCCGATTACGATCAGGGTAGGTCGCGAGAATCTTGAGCAGAGCCGCCACGAAGCGCCCAGGAAACTGAGGGTCGCGGGTCTGTTGCCAGTAACGCAGCACCAGTAAATCGAAAGCCGCGACAATGTTCTGCGGTTCTTCATTGTCATTCTTGGCTTCTTGAAAGTAGAACGGCTCGCCCACGAGGAATTTATCCAGCTCGTCATTGGCCAGGGCCAGCAGCAATACGTTATCCAGGTTGGCACTCATTGAATTCTCACTACATCCGGGTTCGCGAGCAGGAAATTGATGTCGTTATTGTGTGGGATGGCCACCTTATCCAATACCGCCTCACGCATACCGCCGGGATGGGTCAGGCCGCCAGGGCGCCATAACGGGTTCGCTCCGCGCTCGTTACCGGAGGGCATGACAACCTTGGGATTGTCCAGGTTCATCATGTAAATCTCCTTGCCGGTGAAGCTGCCCGGCTCATAACCCAAAGCGGTCTCCAGAATGGAAAGATCACCGGTTTTCTTAAATTCGGCGACCACACCGTGCAGGTCTGACTTGGCCATGACGTACTTAGTGTCGCTAAAGGTTCCATACATGGGGTTGGCAATGTCATCGGGGGTAAACAGAAATGCACCGCCTTCATCCTGAAAGACTTTGAGGTGCTTGTCGATATAGGAGGCCTCAAGGTAATCGGCAGGATTGGGCCGGCTTAACTTGGGTATCGCAGCGATATCCTCTGACGTGTAGCCCGGTTTGAAGCTCACCGAGCGCGGCTTGGGCGCCGTACCGATTTTTGCCATTTTCGGGCCCAAGCCCAAAAGCGCCATTCCCGCGACGCCCTGCAGCAGGTCCCGGTAACCCGGCCCCAAGCGATCCCCCAAGTCCCCCAGCAGCGCCATGCCAGCCATCATTGTGCCGCCGATCACCACAAAACCAACTAGAGCGGCAACGCCAGCCATGGCCGCGAGAATCGCCGCGCCCCCCATGGCCAGTAATCCCAATGCTTCCAACCCGGTGTGCATCCAGCCTTCGATGTCCAGGACAAACGCCACCGACACCGTCGGCCCACCGATGAACGTATTCGGGCTGCCGCTCTTGATGTGGGCACCGCAAACCATTTTGCTGTGCAAGCGCGCCGCCGGTTTGCCGTTGATGAAGACCGTGGCGCTGCCTTCGGCGATCAGCACCGGGAAAGGCCAGATCGGATGGTTCATCGGCAGCCCGGTGCAGGAAGATGACGTGTCTTCGCCCGCCCGCATGGCATTGCGGTCGTTGATGTAGACGTTGAAGCTGCCCATTATCAACGCCCCCGTGGTGGGCTCGGGCAAGTTGAAGATGGTGGAGAGGCCCTTGACGATCTGGAACATCGACAAGCCGCCGGCCGCAATCGAGCCGGCCATGATCGCCAGGGCCACGCCGCCCGTGGCGACAGTCGCGGCAACGACCGCGGCGCCGATCAAGGCACCGGCCACGGCTCCGGCGACCATCGCGGCAAACCCGAAGCCATGGGCTATTTCATCCCCCAGACGTGCTGCTGCCTGTGCATCCATTGCGAAAATCCAACTTACTGGTGGTGTGACTGCACAGGGGAGTTATCGATGACCAGAGATCGCGGGGTACGGCCAGAGCGAACGCAGCGCCGGTCTTGCCGCGTTGTCCTTCAACGAACAGACGGCGGCGACATGATTCATTGCTCTTGCAGGTAACGCAATGCCCGATGATATTTCGCGGCGCGTTCCAGGTCCTTGTCTCGCACGACGGGCAGCCGGGTGAGATCAAGATTGTCGTGGATGTCCGCTATTTTCACTTTGGTCGCCAGTGGATTGGGACGAATCCGGGCGATGAATTGTTCATAGGACTCGCCCTGGCGCTTGGTCAGGCAGTCGATCGCCGTCACTGCAACCTCGGGAATGCCAAGCCCACGCAGCTCATCCAGCGTGACATCGCCGTCTTCGACCACATCATGCAACAGGCTGACCAGTTGCTCTTCAAGCCCGTCGAACTTCATCATCAGGCGCAACGGGTGGAGGATGTAGGGCTTGCCGGCCTTATCCACCTGGCCCGCGTGGACCCTTGAAGCCAGGGCGATTGCAGCGTCCAGAATGCTCATTGGCGATCAGATGGCCGTGCCGCGGTTCGTTCCCGGCTGGACAATCAATAGCTCGTCCAGTTCACGCTTCCTGCAACGCGCCACAAACGGCAGCGCCGCATCCGGGTCACGCTTGAACAGCTCGAAGGTCGCCTGATTGATTTCATAATATTCCTCGTAGTCGGCCATGCCGTTGCTGACCGGTATGGAGACATAGAATCGACCCGAATCCTGTTCGATACCCACGGAGAACATGTGTTCGCGACTGACCAGAACATCTTGAAATTTCATGACTTGCCTACCTCTACCGTCATAATGGCGTCCAACTGAAATCTTTGGGCAAAATGCCCCCGGCATCGATGACCGCCTCGCTGGCACCGGTTGGCAGCTTGCCGCCAGGAATCCAGAATTCGTTCGCGCCGGCCTCGTTACCTGAAGGAATCCGCAGGTTCATGTCTTTCGGCGCGGGGATATCGACCCGCACCAGGGTACTACTTTCCAGGGTGTTTTCTGGAAGCCCAAGCGCCTTCTCCAATGCCCTCTTGTCGCCCTTGGCATTGGCAATCAATTGATCGGCTTCAGCCTTGGGCATGAGGAACGTCGTACCGTCGCGCTGGGCGATGCCGTACTTGTCCAAATTGGCCTTTGTGGTGAAGCGGGAGGCGCCGTTTTCGAACTGGGCCAAATGTTCTTTCACATACTGCGGTGACAAGTACGTGTCGGCATCGGGGCGCGAGCCTTTCGGCATTGCCAGGATATCGGCCTCGGTCGTGCCAGGCTTGTACTTGGGCGGCGGCAGTTCGGCAGGCTTGGCCGCCTTCGCCATTTTCGGGCTCAGCCCCAGCATTGCCATGCCGGCGACACCTTGCAGCAAGTCCCGATAGCCTGGCCCCAGACGATCACCTAAATCGCCTAGCAGCTCCATGCCCCCCAGGATCAATCCGCCCACCACCACGAATTCGACGAGCACGGCGATACCCGCCATGGCGGCCATGACCAATGCCGCACCTGCCGCCAACAACCCCAACACTTCCAACCCGGTGTGCATCCAGCCTTCGAGGTCGAGCACAAACGCCACCGACACCGTCGGCCCACCGATGAACGTATTCGGGCTGCCGCTCTTGATGTGGGCGCCGCAAACCATTTTGCTGTGCAAGCGCGCCGCCGGTTTGCCGTTGATGAAGACCGTGGCGCTGCCTTCGGCGATCAGCACCGGGAAGGGCCAGATCGGGTGGTTCATCGGCAGCCCGGTGCAGGAAGATGACGTGTCTTCGCCCGCCCGCATGGCGTTGCGGTCGTTGATGTAGACGTTGAAGCTGCCCATTATCAACGCCCCCGTGGTGGGCTCGGGCAGGTTGAAGATGGTGGAGAGGCCCTTGACGATCTGGAACATCGACAAGCCGCCAGCCGCAATCGAGCCGGCCATGATCGCCAGGGCCACGCCGCCCGTGGCGACAGTCGCGGCAACGACCGCGGCGCCGATCAAGGCGCCGGCCACGGCTCCGGCGACCATCGCGGCCAATCCGAACCCGTGGGCTATTTCGTCACCCAGACGTGCCGCGGCCTGTGCATCCATTACGCGCATCTACCTTACTGATTCGTATGACTGCTCAGTGGGACGTGTCGATGCTCAGATGATCGGAGGCTGTGGCTTGAACGAATGCATCGCCACCTTCCAGGCCGGCTCATGGTAGGCGAAGTCATTGGGTGTCGTGGTCAAGGTGGTGATCAGCACCGAGGGCTTACGCTCGATGAACACCTGGCGCAGCATCAAGTCGCGCCCTTCGCGTTGCCAGGTGTAATCCAGCAATGTGGCGGTATGCCCTTGCAGCACCGTGTCCCAGCGCTGCACCAGCTTGAAGCCCGGCAGTTGCTGCTCCGCGCTTTTGAGTTGGCGGTCCACGTACTCGGCAAAAGGAGCGTCGCCCTGGCTGGCATCGCGGCTGATGACGAAACTGGCTTCTTTAGCAGGACCGACTGCCGGCAGCTTGAAAATATTGATGCTCTGGTCCTGCCAGGTATCGGGGATTTCGAGATCGGCTTCTTGAATGCGGTAAGAGGTCACAGTAATCGCTTTCCATGGACGTGAGGTGACGCGCGAAGGAGCAGATATTCAAGTAATGCCTGGTAACAATCAAGAACCGGGTTCCTCTGCCTCACGTAAGGCACTACATTATGCGATCAGCGTCACTACTCTAGCGATCAAGCGCCCCGTAGGAGCTGCCGAAGGCTGCGATCTTTTGATCTTTCGCTTTAGACTCAAGGGTCTGGGCAAAGATCGCAGCCTCGCGTTGCTCGACAGCTCCTACGGGAATGCAAGGCATCAACAAGGGATAATTGATGTTATTCAACCAAGCCTCACGCCTGGCCAAGGTCACCAGCCCCCTGGGACCTGAGGTGCTGTTACTCAAAGACATGGGCGGTGGCGAAGAGCTGGGGCGGCTGTTCAACTACGAGTTGCAGTTGCACTCGCTGGACAACGCCATCGACCTCAACCAGTTGCTCGGCAAGCCCATGTGCGTGAGCCTGCAGCTCGATGGCGGTGGTGAGCGCTATTTCCATGGCATCGTCGCCCGTTGCAGCCAGAACGTCGACCAGGGCCAGTTCGCCAGTTACCAGGCCACGCTTCGGCCGTGGTTGTGGCTGCTGACCCGCACCTCCGATTGCCGGATTTTCCAGAACCTCACCATTCCGCAGATCATCAAGCAGGTGTTCCGCGACCTGGGCTTTTCCGATTTCGAAGACGCCCTGAGCCGGCCTTATCGCGAGTGGGAATACTGCGTGCAGTATCGCGAGACCAGTTTCGATTTCGTCAGCCGCTTGATGGAACAGGAAGGGATTTACTATTTCTTCCGCCATGAGCAGGGTCGCCATGTGCTGGTGCTGGCCGATGCCTATGGCGCCCACACCACGGCCCCCGGCTACGGCTCGGTGCCCTACTACCCGAAGAACGAGCAGCAGCGCGAGCGCGACCACATCCACGACTGGCACCTGGCCCAGGAAGTCCAGCCGGGTTCGCTTGAGCTCAACGACTACGATTTCCAGCGCCCTAGCGCGCGCATCGATGTACGTTCGGCCATGCCGCGTCCACACACCGCCGGCGACTATCCGCTGTATGACTACCCCGGTACCTACGTGCAGAGCCAGGACGGCGAACACTACGCCCGCACCCGCATCGAGGCCTTGCAGAGCCTGCATGAACAGGTGGAATTGGCGGGTAACGCCCGGGGCCTGGGCTCGGGGCATCTGTTCAGCCTCACTGGCTTCAGCCGCCAGGACCAGAACCGCGAATACCTGATCGTCGGCGCCCGCTACTACATTTCCCAGGAAAGCGGCGAAACCGGCGGTGGCGCGCCGACCGCGCAGTTCGAAAGCAGCCTGACCTGCATCGACGCCCAGCAGAGTTATCGTCCGCTGGCGACTACCCATCGCCCCATCGTCAAAGGCCCGCAAACCGCGTTGGTGGTCGGCCCCAAAGGTGAGGAAATCTGGACCGATCAATTCGGCCGGGTGAAGGTGCATTTCTACTGGGACCGTCACGACCAATCCAACGAAAACAGCTCGTGCTGGATTCGGGTGTCGCAATCCTGGGCCGGGAAAAACTGGGGGTCGATGCAGATCCCGCGCATCGGTCAAGAAGTGATCGTCAGTTTCCTTGAAGGGGATCCCGACAGGCCGATCATCACTGGCCGCGTCTACAACGCCGAACAGACCGTGCCCTACGACCTGCCAGATAACGCGACCCAGAGCGGCATGAAAAGCCGTTCGAGCAAGGGCGGCACGCCGGCGAACTTCAACGAAATCCGCATGGAAGACAAAAAGGCGCCGAACAGCTGTACATCCACGCCGAGCGCAACCAGGACATCGTGGTTGAAGTGGACGAGAGCCATTCGGTGGGTCACGACCGCAACAAGAGCATCGGCCACAACGAGACGGTGACCATCGGCAACAACCGCCTGCGCATCGTCAAGCAGGAGGACATCCTCTCGGTGGGCCAGCGCAAGACCGACAGCATCAGCCAGAGCTACGTCATCGAAGTGGGCGAGAACCTGCGCCTGGTGTGTGGTGAAAGCATCCTGGAGCTCAACGCCAGCGGCCAGATCAACCTGACCGGCGTGCAGATCAGCTTCTACGCCAGCGGCGACGCCGAGTTCAACACCGGCGGCGTGTTGCACCTGAACAATGGTGGCGGCCCCGGAGCCACGCCGGATGGCCAGGGCGTCAAGGGCAGCATCGATGCCAACATCAGCGCCGCGTTCCCCAAGGGCTAACTTCGAGATTTATGCGCCATGACTTACCGCCTCAATGAATTCCAGCTCCAGCTGCCGCCAAGCGAGTTGCTGGACGCGACGATCAACATCCTCAAGTTCCCTGAGTTGGGCACCTCCTTGATCGTCAGCCGCAGCCTGCTGGCTGACGGCGAAACCCTGCAAAGCAACCTCGACGACCAGCTCAAGCGCCTGGAAAAACAGGTCCAGCAACTGCGCTGCCAACCGGGCGCCACCGTGCGCGTGGGCGCCAACCAGGAAGTCGAAGCCATCGAATTGCGCAGCCAGTTCAACAAGGGCAACGAAAAAGTCTTCCAGTATCAGCTCGCACTGGTACTGCCCGGCACCCGCAAGATGCTTGCCCTGAGCTATGTGAAAGCCGAGAAACTGGGCGATGCCGAAGCGGCGCATTGGGCGACGATCAAGGGTTCGCTGCTGTTCGACACCCAACCCTGACCCTTGTGGGAGCGAGCTTGCTCGCGATAGCGGTGGCCCAGCCACTGATGAGTGTTGACTGAAAAGGCCTCATCGCGAGCAAGCTCGCTCCCACAGGGGGTTGGTGGTGACCGGGAAGTGGAAGGCATCACCGATCAAAATGTGGGAGCGAGCTTGCTCGCGATAGCGGTGGGTCAGACGCTAGTGATGTTGACTGGTCAGACGTCATCGTGAGCAGGCTCGCTCCCACAGGGACAAACCGAAGCGGATCAAGCGCCAGAAATGGCATCAATGAGCATGCCGTAACCCACAAGGACAACAGGCGCAATGGAAGGCATCAAATTGCTTGAACACACTCTCATCAGCCACCTGAGCGACCTGCATGTCTGACGCGCTCTGGGCCGCCCGCCTGGGCGATGCACTCAACCACACCTCGATGATGGCCGACATCCTCGGCGGCGTATTGGAGGTGGCGGCCAACATCGCGATCACCGCCCTGGCGACCGCCGCCGTGGTCGCGGCCACGGGCATCACCGTGGTCACCGGCGGCCTGGGTTGCTTCGTCCTGGGCCTGGTGGTGGGCACCATCGTCGGCCTGGCCATGAGCAAGACCGGGGCCGACAAAGGCCTGAGCAATATATGCGAGGGCATCGGCAACGCCCTCTTTCCGCCCACGGTGCAGGCCAACATCCTCACCGGCTCCAAGGACACCCTCACCAACAATATCCCCGCGGCCCGCGCCGCCGGAGCGATTGAATCCCATGTCGCCCCGGCCGGCACCGAGCTTGAAGCGTCGGAGCCTGAAGAAGACCCCAGCTACCTGGACATGGCCGGGAATTTCTTCTCGCAAATGTGGCGCCCCACCGTCGCAACGCCCGCCCCCGGCGCCGTGCCCAAGCCGGAAGACCTGGTCATCTGCATGAAGCATCCGCCGATGCCACCGCAGTTCATGGCCGAAGGTTCGGACAAGGTCACCATCAACGGCCAGCCCGCCGTGCGCAGCGGCGATCGCAGCACCTGTGATGCAACGGTGGTGTCGGCCGGGTTGATTTCGCCCAACGTGACCATTGGCGGCGGTTCGGTGGTGGTGCGCGAGATCCGCAGCGGCAAGACCCCGGGCGTAGGCCTGGCGGTCACCGCGCTGCTGATGCTCAAGGGCAGCAAGGGCAAATTCTTCAGCAAACTGCCGTGCATGCTGGTGGGCGGCGCGGTGTCCATGGCCGCCAGCAGCGCGGCGAACGCGGCCGCCAACGCCGCCCTGGGTTCGTCGAACCCGGTGCATGCCGCCACAGGCGCCAAAGTATTGGGCGGTGACGAGGAACTGGATTTCGTCTTGCCCGGCATCCTGCCGATTGACTGGCAACGCGTCTACAACAGCCGCGACGAACGCCGCGACAGCCTGTTCGGTGCCGGCTGGAGCGTGGCCTACGAAGTCCAAGTGCAAATCCAGCCCCACCCCGACGGCGGCGAAACCCTGGTCTACACCGACGAACAAGGCCGGCCCATCGACATGGGCTCCATCCCGTTGGGCGGCGCGGTGTTCAGTGCCGGCGAAGGCTTGGCCGTGCGCCGCCATGTGAACGGGCAATTGCTGATCGAAAGCGACGACGGCCTGTACCGTTTGTTCGAACCTTCGCCCGCCAACCCATCACACCTGCGCCTGAGCCAACTGGGTGACCGCAACGACAACCGCATCCACCTCGACTACGACGACGCCGGACGCCTGGCGCGGCTGCGCGACACCTTCGACCTGGTGCAAGTCGAGCTGATCCGCGCAGGCGAACGCGTCACCCACATCGAACGCCTCTACCCCGACCAATCGCGGGAAGTGCTGGTCAGCTACGCCTACGACGCGGCCAACACCCTCGCCGAAGTGCGCGACGCCACCGGCCAGGTGCAACGGCGCTTCAGCTACGACGCCGGGCAACGGATGGTCGAGCACCAGTTGCCCAGCGGCCTGCACTGCTTCTACGAATGGGCCCTGATCGACGACCAGGAATGGCGCGTGGTCCGGCACTGGACCGACGAAGGCGACGCCTACCAGTTCGACTATGACCTCAAGGCCGGCATCACCCGCATCAGCGACAGCCTGCAACGCGTCAGCACCCGGCACTGGAACAGCCAGCACCAGATCACCCAGTTCACTGACAACCTCGGCCAGACGTGGCTGTTCGAATGGAACGACGAACGCCAGTTGCTTAGCGCCACCGATCCGCAGGGCGGCCAGTACACATTCAGCTACGACGAAGCCGGCAACCTGCTCAGCGAAACCGACCCGTTGGGCCGCAGCGAATCCACCCTCTGGCTCGAACACTGGGCCCTGCCGCTGGTGGACACCGACTCCGCCGGCCACAGCTGGAAATACCGCTACGACCAACGCGGCAACTGCGCGGCGGAAACCGACCCGCTGGGCCACATCACCCGCTACCGCTACGACACCCATGGCCAAGTCGTGGAGATCATCGACGCCACCGGCAAAAGCAAAAAGCTGCGCTGGAACCCGTTCGGCCAATTGGTGGAACACGTCGATTGCTCGGGTTATCCGACGCGCTTCAGCTATGACCAGCGGGGCTACCTGCAAACCATCACCGACGCCCTCGGCGAGCGCACCCAATTCAGCTACGACGCCCAGGGGCGCCTGCTCAGCAGCCAATTGCCGGACGGCCGCACCGAACACTACCAGCGCGACACCGCCGGCCAACTCACCGGCTACACCGACCCGGCCGGGCACACCACGCTTTACCAACACAACCGCCGCGGCCAGGTCCGCCAGCGCACCGACGCCCAGGGCCGACAGGTGCAGTTTGCCTACGACAGCTTCGGCCGACTGCAAGCGCTGACCAACGAGAATGGCGAGAGCTACCGGTTTGCTTGGGATATCGGGGATCGGTTGATCGAGCAGCGCAACCTTGATGGCAGCGCCAAAGGCTATACATACGACGCCCTCAACAACGTAAACCGAGTCGAAACTATCGCAGCGCCGCGAGGTGATCATCAGCTCAGTGAAAAGACCATTGTTCATCATCTGGAACGTGATGCCATTGGCCGGCTGACCACCCGAATCACACCTGATGGACAGTCCCGGTACAGCTATAGCCCGTTGAATCAGTTAATCGAAGCCATCGTCATCGATAACGACGGCAACGAACAACGACTGGGCTTTGCTTATGACGCGCTGGGTTATCTGATTGAGGAGCAGAGTTCAGCAGGCGTTCTGAAGCATCACTACGACGAACTCGGCAACCTGATCCAGACCCAACTGCCCGATGGCCGTTGGGTCAACCGCCTGTACTACGGCAGTGGTCATCTGCACCAAATCAACCTCGACGGCCACGTCATCAGCGACTTCGAACGCGACCGGCTGCATCGAGAGGTGCTGCGCACCCAAGGTCAAATCAGCACACGCAGTGAGTATGACCGTAGCGGGCGCTTACGCAGCCGCCAACGCCGGCACACTCACCAGCCGGCGTTGATCCCTGGCGCAGATCAAACCCATTTTGAGTTTGATCCTGGCGACCACCTGGTGGGGCGCCTTGAACGGCCGCCACAGGGTCAACAACGCCAACTGCTGCACTACGATGTGACAGGCCGGATCCTGGCAAGCCAGGGAACTCGACAAAGCCAAAATGAAACATTTTCCTTTGATGCAGCCGCCAATCTCCTCGACCCTTCACCCGGTACAAGTGGGGGGGTTACGCACAACCAGCTGAAGAGCTATCAGGATAAGCACTATCGCTACGATGGTTTTGGCCGAATGATTGAAAAGCGCAGCAGGCGGCACGGCCTGCAGCGTTTCAGTTATGACTCGGATCACCGGCTGGTTGAAGTTCGGACCCAGAAATCCGACGGTGAAAACGTCGTCAGGATGCGCTACGACCCGTTGGGCCGAAGAATCGAGAAAACCCAACACGACAACAACGGTCGGCTCATCACCTGCACGCGTTTCGACTGGGATGGCCTGCAATTACTCAAGGAACATAAAAACAGCCTGACCAGCCTATACCTCTACATCGGCGACAGTCACGAGCCTTTGGCCCGGGTCGACGGCATCGGTGCGCATCAACGCATCCGCTATTACCACAACGACCCCAATGGCCTGCCACAAGCCTTGACGGAAAGTGACGGCCATCCGCTATGGCACGCTCACTACCAGGTGTGGGGCAACACCGCTGATGAAGTCCGTGAGCCGTACTATATCGAAGAACAGAACCTGCGGTTTCAGGGGCAATACCTGGACCGGGAAACGGGCCTGCACTACAACACCTTCCGCTTCTATGATCCCGACATAGGCCGCTTCACCACGCCCGACCCGTTGGGCCTGGCCGCAAGCCTGAATCTTTATCGCTACGCACCGAATCCATTTACCTGGATCGACCCGCTGGGGCTCAAAGAGAATGAGGTTATTCGGTACATGGGCGAAAGCGAAACCGTCTCGTCCAAGGCCGCCAACGGAGGCAAAGGCGGCTTGGTTCCGAATATCAGGGGAGAAAAAGCAGTCTGGGTCAACCAGGACAGTAACCCTGGATTCAACCCAGGCAATGAAAAGTATCGAGTAGTGGCCACCGTCAATAACGAAGGGGTCAGCATCCTCAATAACCATAAGGACATCTCTACCGTTGACTATAAAGAGACGGGCCTGAAAGATGGCGTGCTGTCCAAGACGAATGAGCCCAAGGCCAGAGGCATCGGTTTCCGATTATTGGATAAATTCAATAAAACCATTACGTCATTTCGTGTCGAGAAGAAAGGCCCGAACGGAAAATGGAAGACCTGCGGATAAAGCCAGATGGACATATTCGATCTGCTCTCATACAAGCTTGAAAATTTCCTGAACGTCCGGCCGTATCCAAAGGCGTTGGGTGCTGTTTTTTACGAAGCAGACGAGCCTGCACTGCTGTCCGTCGTCGCGAGAAAACACAACGGTTCCCCCTTCAGTGTTAGCCGCTGGCATGATTTGTTTTCCGCCAGCGCTTTCGAAAAAGCCATGTTGAAAAACGGCTTCACGGAACCCGACTGCTACGCCCTGCTCCTGGTCTTGTCGCGCTTTGGCTACCTGCTTGAAATCGACAACCGGCAACGAACCAACAAGGATTACTTTATTTTCTTCTACCTGATCCAGCTGATCAGCTTGAAGAACAGCGCCCTGGATGCGGATGCGCGCCTTCGGAACTACATGCTCAGGTTCCTCCTCTTCGAATTGAGCATTGATGACGAGGCGTATCGTCGGTTCAGCATCGAAGGCAATCAGCTAATGATGGCGACCGATGGGCTGGGGTCCATGGCTTTTCTGGATGTGATTGATCTGGTCTACAAAGCGATCAAGGCCGACAGCAGGAAAGAGCATGAACTGCTCAGTACGCTGAAAACGTTTCAAACAAGCACAGTCAGATTACTCACCGAGCCCCACGATACCCAGTACCGCTTCGCGATCAATGATCGCCACAGCGAGCTTATGTACCCCGACGTTTTTTTGCCCACCTATGCTCAGGACAGGCAAAAAATATTTGATGCATTGATCGATGCGGTCAATCCGCTTCAGTCAACGGAGAACCTATTCGTCTCCAATATGATTGTGATGAATTACGCCTTTCACGTCCTGAAAGACAAGCCCCGCGAAATTCTAAAGCTGAAAAAATACGTCCGTGATGAAGCGCTGTTCGGTCAATTGCTGGAGGTGATCATCATGCGTCGGATGGCGGTCAATAAAGCGCTGTTCGAAAAAATCCCCACGGGTCACGATCTGTCTTTGATCGAGGATGAGCAAGCCTCGTTCTACAACATCTTGTACAGCCAGTAGATACCTAACGATGCATCTGCGCTCCCGCGACTAAATCAATATCTGTAAGCAAGCAGTCCGACCTGACGCATGCGAACAAATGACCAGGCGCAGGTTAAGCGCAAATCCCGTGGCGAGGGAGCTTGCTCCCGCTGGGCTGCGCAGCGGCCCCCGCTTGTTAGAAAAAGACGTCACGGGTGGGCCTCCCAAAATTCTTTGCTCAGCTCGGTCGCGAACATTGATTCCATGAGCTATACCAAAGTGCCATCATCGCAAAGCAAAGGGAGCCATGCGCCATGAAGGGGACCTTATTAGCTTTCATCATTATGTCTATCGCCGGCTGCGCCAACCTGAACAGTATCTATCGGACATTTGATATTTCTCGTGGGGAAAGCACCATGAGCGATATTCGACAGAGAGCCATACTGGTTGCCCCGAATGAGAACATAACCAAAAAATACGACGCGAACGGAAAGCTCGTTTCGACGGAACACAAAAAGAACGGAATGTTTGTCTGCGCAGAACCAAGCCCCGATGCAATGGCCTCCCTTGCTTATGAGTTGGCGGCAAAAGGGGGTTATCCAGAGAAGGCAAGCGGTGAATTGGCGTTCGCCATGCAGGATGGGGCCGCATTCACGGGCATTCGCACTCAAAGCATCCAGTTGCTCCGTGATTTCGGCTATCGCTTGTGTGAGAGCTACATGTCTGGTGCGATAAGTGCCGCTCAATATGACCTCCTCATGAGACGCTTCCAGAAAAACACGGTCGCCCTCTTGGCGATTGAGCAACTGACCGGAACGGTCAAAGCTTCTCCGATAGCCCTCACGACAAGTGGGCGGGCTGAGGCGACAAAATCGCTTTCCGAACAAAGAGCCGAAAGAGAGAAGGTCAGCGATAGAATTTCTGCCCTGGAAGCAGAAAAGACGGCCGTAGACAAGAAAATCAGTGACGCAAAAAAAGCAGATGCCAAGGCTGACACGTCGGAAATGGATCAAATCGCATCGGGCTTGGCGGAAAAAATTAAAAACCTGAAAGACGATAGAACCGTTATCGACAGCGCAATAGCCGAAACAAAAGGCGTCATTGCAGATGGAGAGATAAAGGTAAAAATAGAAACCTCTGGCATGGGCAGCCAACGATCAGATGCCCACATACAACAAATAGCAGCAACAGTCGAAGGGATTGTTAATAACGTTGTGCTTGCCGATGACCAACAGCAATTGTGCATGTCGGCTCTTTTGGTGCCAAACCCGAGTGATGAGCAGACAAAATTCTCGGCTTGGTGCCTCAAGGACATGGATACCCAGGCTGACGCCCGAAATGCCTTGATGAAAGACAAAGTCTTCCAGTTGGAACAAGAACGGGCAATTTTGCGAAGCGGAGCCAACGCGGCAAAAAAAGAAGAAGCAAACCAGAAGGTTGATGACCTTCAGAAAGCGCTTGAGCAATTGGGAAAAGGCCCAGGAACATACAGTATATCCAGGCCTCTCCGTTGATCGACAATGCAGTTTAGAGCACTACGTGCCTGTCGATACTTCCCGGTGCACATGGGTAGACAAGGGACAGGAACACGAAACGAAGCGTCGGGATAGAACTGTCTCGATGCTTCTTTATTGATCGCGCTTAGCTATGCCGGAAAATGCGAGTTCATTGCCGGCGAACCGAGTGCCGGATAACGTCGACCCGCGCTAACCGCTACACCACCAACTCCGTGGCGAGGAGTTTGCTCCCTGCTGAGGGGCAAAGCAGCCTCAAACAGGCTACGTTTTCTTCGAACGAAACTCTTTCCTAGCCAAAAAAGCAATCCGTGGACTCTGTTAAAAATAGTCGGGCATAGTTTCGACGGCAGAAAGGCACATTGAAATTCCTAATTTTAAACGGATGAAGAGCGCTACATAGGCCGGCTGCCCGCTATTAGAACTTGCTGCGCAATAAACTGGATCAGCTCGATATCAAGCTGGAGCTGGTCAGCTTCCTTAGAAAAAGGTAATAACAGTTCCACTTCTGCATCTCTTGAGTCAGATTTAGTGTGAACTATTTTACACCTAATATCATAGATTCGACGCGCCACATCTGCCCTAAGCTCACTCTCCACATTTACAAGGTTAATTTTTTGAAATCCCAATTTCGATTTTGTCGAAAAAAAATTGCTTCTCTCAACATCGCAGGAAAAAAACAATCTCAGCTCTTCAACATCAACACACTCATCAAGCGTAGCTCTGAGTTGAGAGCGCTCATCGCCAAAAGCACCGTTACGGCTTACATGTATTGCACTCAACAGTTTAGCAATATCCGCTTCCCGATCGCCTCGAAATCCTGGGTTTCGCAGGATAGACTTCAGTTTTCGATGGGCCTCAGATTGTGAATATATAGGAAAATAAAATTCAATTACTTGGTAAAATGCAAGATATTGTAATAGCGGCATCCCGGCAGCACTTCTACCGTACCAGTAAAGCGAAAGTGGGGCTTGATCGAACTCCCTGACAGGAAACTTCAGATCAGGCTCGATAAATGATTTTTGTTGGTTACGAAGTCGTCTCGGTACTCGTTTCCGCCGCAAAGTCAACGCAACACTACAAATCAATTCCAGCTGAAAGAGCAAGGAGCTAGAAAGTTTATTTAGATATTCCAAAGCAGAATCGTGAGTTTTTATATTCAACCCACATATTTTTAATGTTAATGCTCTGCTACCAACCACGTCGCTAAGACTCTGAAATAGCGCGCTCGGGAGCCCGATTTGCATAGATGGACCATCGAGCTCTATAGACGGAACTATCAATTTAGGATCAATAGATAATACATCTCGGAATGGAACGCCAAACAACCTCATGTACATGTCAGCTGGAGTAATGTTGCCTACAGCTTGTAAAGCAGTTTCAATAACACCATCTTTGTAGCTGCATATGGACTCCAACCCAACCAAATAAGAGTAATTCTCAAACGGATGCTTTAATAAATTAAGCACCTCAGCCTGATCCCAGATTTCGATCTCTCTTCGCTCTCTGCCACATTTAAAATCCAACGTGAACAGGTTGTCTCCATCACTGTCTAGAAGCTCCCGAAAACCAATATCTGCTATTTCACAGCGTGCTTTAAGTTCTGCCACAATTTTTTTTAACTCATTAGCAGGCAATGTCCAATTGCTATTCTCAACGTTCTCCTCGGTCTGCAACATGCATTCTCCAGTTCAACTTCCCAGTGAAATTTGTAAAGCTATAAAATCTCATGTGAAACATTACCACTCAAACGCCCCCCATTTCGGCGCGAACCGCATAATTCACAACCAGTTTTCTACTTCACTTCTGAAACTTGGTGAATGTAGCATAAACTAAAATAGCGCCTGACTCCTTCTGACATATTTACCACTTACCTCAGAGAGTGGACGAAGGGCGTTACCATTAAGCATTACATATAAGGCGCGTAAAAATTTAAACTCCACCCTTGAAGTAAAGCGATTTAGTGACTCGATCGGAATGAATCCATAGAGCGCAGCTTGTATATTGTTCTGAGCGACCCCTCTGGATGCCACTCCGATGACTTCCATTGAGTCATTAAAGATTGGTCCGCCACTATTACCTTCAATTAATGGCACATCAACTAACCATAAATCTAAATCAACATGCCTACGAAGCTGAGTTGTGCTCCCTCGAGTAATGTAGTGTGCTGCGCCGTCTCGATGCTTTGGAAATCCAATAGACAATATTGGTTCCATAGGCCGAATGACTTCTTTTTCTGCCTTGCGTAACCTGGGAATTTTTTGGAGTTGAGACCCTGGATGAAATATTGCTAAATCCGCCTTCACATCAGACAAAATAAGCTCGGCGGTTATTTTGGTTTTATCCTCAGAACGAGTAAAAGTCAACATATGAGGCGCCATAGTCTTGGAAACTCCACTAACCACATGCTGATTTGTAACGATCCCCACACCGTCCAATAAAAAAGCGGTACCTTGACTATAGTCGGAAAGATTTTCCACCACAAAAATCGAGTTGCCTAATATCTCTTCCGGCGTCTTTCTGAATTCCGGATTCGCCTTACCTAAGGCGACGGTAAAATCATATGCAAGCTTTCTGTAGACATTATCGCTCCTACCACGGATCATTTGAATATAATTCAAACGCCCCTTTACAACCTTAATAAAAAAATCGCCTTCCCTGTCCTTTACTCTCTGGTGTTGCCGGGCGGGCATTGTTTGTTTGGCCCCCTTCATAATCTCAAGATACTTAGCTTCAGCTAACGCGGCCCCATAACGTTTCCAGGCGTGAATCATTGAACTGGTTAGCCGAATAAAATCGCGAGGCACATTAGGGAATTTATTAACTACTAAGCCAGTAACCATCTGACGTTGCGTACAATGCTGAAGCCGCGTCTTTTCTGAATTTATGATAAATCCGTTAGCATTAATGACTTGCTCTAGCACTCTTCCGGGTATAACCCTGCCGTCCTCAGATATTTCTATCAGATCGACGGGCAGGAACTTAAGAGAGCTTGTAAAGGAGAAAGTTATATCGTCAGCATAGCGTGTCACGTGGCATTTTTTTGATTTTGCTAAAACTAGTAGTTGACTGTCCAATTTGCGACAGATCATATTTGATATTAATGGTGATGTGGGTGCACCCTGAACTAATCTCCCTTCATCACAGCAAATATGAGCTATAACAGTCGCTACGTTATGCGGAGCATTGAATGGCTCAGCCATAAAGAGATTTTTAACGCGACCAAAATGTATCGATTCAAAAAAATCCTTAAGATCTATATTAAATACAAACTTCTTATCCACATGAGGCAGGGCATTTGACTTTATATTTCGCCCCTTTACAAAACCGTGAGTTGAAGATTTTGGATAAAAAAAATTTTCTAGATGAGGAGCTAATTCTCGCTGTAGCTGTTTCATGACTCGCTTCGGTGCCTTTATAGATCTCGTCGCACCGCTTTTCTTGGGAATATGAAAGCTAACATAATGGCTTGATTTTCTTTTGTACAAAAAATCAAGAAGCGTTTCCTGTTTAACACCTAGCAGGTCACAAAGCCCAGAGAGGCTGCTTAAACCAGGGGCAAACATGTCTTTTAAAATCTCATCCAAGATATTCATTAAAATCGGGCCTAGGAGCTATTTTCTCTTTTACATGAGTCGCCAACCTTATAGTAACCATCGGCGCGTAACGGCAAAGCAACCCTTTATCTGGCCACCGCATATAGTCAGTGGAAAGTTAAATTGTGCTCCTAGACCCGACGCCACATCGATATCATGTTGATATCAAACCTGTCAAGACATAGCTTCAAACAGCCACTATTGCGCGACGTAATACCTTGATCTTTGAGACCTTGGAGCAGGAGTTTTACGACTTCGGTGATGACTGGCATCACCGTATCAAGGTCGAAAAAACTTTACCCGCTATTGCCTATCCTCAAGTGCCGTACTGCCTTGAGGGCGCCAATGCTTGCCCACCGGAAGACGTGGGCGGCGGGCCGGGTTACGAAGTGTTTTTAGAGGCCATGACCAACCCCGAACATCCCGAGCACGACGCTACGGTGGAGTGGTACGGGGAGATCTTCGACCCGACATTCTTTGATTGCGAACGCGTGAACCAGTGGTTTAAGCGGATCAAGGTCTGAGTGGTAGGCGGGTGTAGTGCGGATGCTTACCCTTCAGATTAGATAGGTAACGTGCTGCCGCCATCGCGAGCAGGCTCGCTCTCACAGGGGGATTGGCGGTGTGCGCTCATTCTGTGTTCACCTCGGGATGGTCAACGACGCTCAACCTGTGGCGAGGGAGCTTGCTCCCGCTGGGTTGCGCAGCAGCCCCAAAAAGGCCGGCGCATTCCTACAGAAAAACCGCTGCGCCACCGAGCGAGAACACGCTTCCTCGCCCCTAATCCTGGGCATTACGGAGCCTTGTTTATTCTCCCTCCGCAACGCTTCCACCAAGCTACGAATCCTTGCGCCATTGCCTACAACTACGCCAGAATCCGCCCGCTTGTGCGCCTTGCCCATGGGTTCTATCGTTTCCCTGCCACTGCCCATCAGTGGTCGGGTTTAGTAGCCCGGCAATGACAACGGTTGCATGAGTCTCATCAGTCAGGCATAGCCTGCACTTGATGGCGGCTGTGCGCATGGCGCCTTCGGGCGCGCCGGGTTTCCGTTGTCCTTTACCGGTCTACTAACTTGCGCACAGCTGCCACCCCTTCGTTTAGTAGCGAGATGGTTGCGGCCTACTAACAAAGGACGTAACAAATGTTCAAGATAACTCCGAACCCTCCAGAAACTGACTCAACGTCTACCCATTCCGGTCGCAAAAACAAAAAGCACGACGAAACCACCAAACGCGTCTTGGATCACTACCTGCTACCCAAACCGGAAAAGTCCGAAGAAGCATCCAAACCAGACCAGCTCTTCACCGTGAAAAAAAACGCCGACAACGAATGCCTGCTCGCCAACCTCAGCGAAAACCTGGCATCCGCCGACGCGATGATCAGCAACCTGGCCTTCGACCTGGAAGGCCCCCGCCGCCACATCGCCCTTGGCATCCAGCAACTGATCGAACTGAGTTCAATGCTGGCCAGCCGTGTGTTGGATAACGTCGACCCGCGCTAGCCGCTACACCACCCGTGGCGAGGGAGCTTGCTCCCGCTGGGTGGCGAAGCCGCCCCAAAACAGGCTGACGCATTCTTCAAATAAACCGCATCAGCCGGTTTACGACGGCTGCGCCGCCGAGCGGGAGCAAGCTCCCTCGCCACGGGGACCGAGTGTATTTTGAGATCTGGTGTGTAACGTGCTGCCGCCATCGCGAGCAAGCTCGCTCCCACAGGAGGCCTTCTGCCCCAACCCCGCGCACACCCGCGCCAACAAGGGGCGATTTACGGTCAAAGTTATTGGCCATTTCGATCCCCTTTTGGCCTCTCCTGCCGTTCTCTGAAACGCCGCGCGCCGCAAGACTGTGTTCAAACCGACCAGCCTTGCGGAGAACAAAAAAATGCTGACGATCTATTCGGACGATCACCACCTGCACCACGGGCGCTGCGAGTTGATGGACGGGCAGTTGATGCCCTGTTTCGAGATGCCGTCCCGGGCCGATCATGTGTTGGAGCGGGTCAGGACGCAGGGGCTGGGGCCGGTGGAGGCGCCGCAGGATTTTGGCTTGGGGCCGATCCAGCGTATCCACAGCGCGGCGTACCTGGAATTTTTCAAAGGCGCCTGGGACCGTTGGGCCAAGTACAACCGCGACGGCGATTTGTTGCCCTTCACCTGGCCGGCGCGGACCTTTCGCACGGTCATCCCCACCAGCCTGCACGGCCAACTGGGTTATTACAGTTTCGACGCGGGTGCGCCGATTACCGCCGGCACTTGGCAGGCGGCCTACAGCGCCGCGCAAGTGGCCCTCACCGCCCAGGCGGATATCCAGCGCGGTGCGCGCAGTGCCTTTGCGTTGTGCCGCCCACCGGGGCACCACGCCGCTGGCGATTTGATGGGCGGTTATTGCTACCTCAACAACGCTGCCATCGCCGCCCAGGCCTTTCTCGACCAAGGCCATAAGAAGGTCGCGATCCTCGATGTGGATTACCACCACGGCAACGGCACCCAATCGATTTTCTATGAGCGCAGCGACGTGTTGTTCGCGTCGATCCACGGCCATCCGGAGGCGGAGTTTCCGTTCTTCCTGGGTTATGCCGACGAGCGTGGCGAGGGAGCCGGTGAGGGCTTCAACTTCAACTACCCTTTGCCGGCCGGCTCAGGCTGGGACACCTGGAGCGCGGCGCTGGAGCAGGCCTGCGGGCAAATCCGCGGTTACGACGCCGATGTCATTGTCGTGTCCCTGGGCGTGGACACGTTCAAGGACGACCCCATCTCGCAATTCAAGCTCGACAGCCCGGATTACCTGGCGATGGGCAAGCGCATCGCGGCGCTCGGCAAGCCAACCCTGTTCGTGATGGAGGGCGGCTACGCGGTGGCAGAAATCGGCATCAATGCCGTGAACGTTCTTGAAGGTTTCCAAAGCGCCCCATGAGGAATAACAGCATGAACAGACTCAAGCGTTTAATGGCTCCAGCCGTGTGCGCCGCGCTGCTTTGCGGCGCTGTCCAGGCCGAGGAGCGCACCTTGCGCGTCTACAACTGGTTCGACTACATCACGCCCAAGGCCCTGGAGAATTTCAAGGCGCAGAACAGCCAGGTCAAGCTGGTCTACGACATCTTCGACACCAACGAGGCCCTGGAGGCCAAGCTGCTGACGGGCAACTCCGGCTATGACGTGGTGGTGCCATCCAACGTGTTCCTGGCCAAGCAGATCGAAGCCGGGGTGTTCCAGCCCCTGGACCGCAGCAAGCTGCCGAACTGGAACCACCTCGACCCCAAGCTGATGAAGCTGATCGAAGCCAACGACCCGGGCAACAAGTTCGCCGTGCCGTACATGTACGGCACCATCCTGATCGGCTTCAACCCGGACAAGGTCAAGGCCGCCCTGGGCGACAACGCACCCGTGGACAGCTGGGACCTGATCTTCAAGGAAGAGAACATCAGCAAGCTCAAGCAGTGCGGCGTGGCGCTGCTCGATTCGCCGTCGGAGATCCTGCCCCTGGCCTTGCAGCACCTGGGCCTGGACCCCAACAGCAAGAAGCCGGAGGACTATGCCAAGGCTGAAGCGCTGATGATGAAGGTGCGCCCGTACATCACCTATTTCCACTCGTCCAAGTACATGGCCGACATCGCCAACGGTGAGATCTGCGTGGCGGTGGGTTACTCCGGCAGCTTCTCCCAGGCCGCCAACCGGGCCAAGGAAGCCAAGAACGGCGTGACCGTGGACATGCGCCTGCCCAAGGAAGGCGCGCCGATCTGGTTCGACATGCTCGCCATCCCCAAAGGCGCGAAAAACCCGGACGACGCCTACACCTTCATCAACTACTTGCTGCAACCGCAGGTGATCGCGCCGGTCAGCGATTTTGTCGGCTACCCGAACCCGAACAAGGACGCCACCGAGATGGTCGACCCGGCGATCCGCGGCAATCCCAACCTGTACCCGACCGCTGCGGCCATGACCACGCTCTACACTTTGCAACCGTTGCCCAGGGATGCCGAGCGCGCGCGGACGCGGGCCTGGACGCGGATCAAATCTGGGCAGTGAGGTTGACTGCTTTGTGAGCGCTTCGCGCTCAAGCGCGAGCAAGCTCCCTCGCCACGGGTTTTGCATGCACCAAGTGCGCTATACATAGTTACCACCTTCCCTGTCTTGTGCCGCCCTAGCATGGATTCCCCCAGCGTTTCGCTCCGGGACTCCACGTCGCACAAGTCAGGGAGACTCCGATGACACCAAGCTCTACAAGCACACGCCTCACCCCCGCAACCGACCCCAAGGATGCCGTGCTCAACCGGTTGCTCGCCGGCCCCACCTACCCCGAGGTGGCCGCCATCCTCCTGCGGGACGGCCTCAAGAAGCTCTACCCCACGCTCAACCTCGACCCCCACACCACCGTGGTCGGCGAGCCGCACTGGGGCATCGTCGACGACGAAATCGTCGAGCGCCCGACGCGTTATGAAACCCTCAGTGACATGCTCGCCGGGCTGTTGAACGACAGTAGCCCGATGCTGCTGATCGAAGGGTTGCACTTTTTGACCCAGCTCCCCCTCACCACGCCTGATGTGCACTTGCCGGTGCGCATCGACCAGATCGGGCGGCTGATCAACGAGCTGCAACCGGCCATGCTGACGGCCTGCCAGGAGCAGCAATTGGCCTATTGGAATGCCTCCATCGGCGACGCCGGCCCGCGCTGGCATGAACTCTCCAGTGCGCTGCGCTCGGCCTGGGACGTCACACGGGTCAAGGGTTGGAGCGAGGCTGAATGCGCCATGGCCAGGCATCTGTTCCGTTATCCCGACCGGCAAGGCCGCCAGGACAATAACCTCTATGACGCCCACGCCTATCTGATCGACATCGACGGCATCGAGGGCGATCAAGTGCAACGCATGAGTGACAACACCATCGTGGTGCTGATCGGCAAGATCGACAACCAGGAGGTCGTCCTCAAGTACTCGGTCTTCAACGGCTATGAACGGTTCGATTCCCAACAGGCACTCGGGCAATCGCTCCGCGCCCACTTGGGCCCGGACAGCTACCGGAAAATCCAATGGCGGCTGTATGAGCCCGACGGCAATATCTTCGATTACAAGGCCTGCGGGATGATTGCCGAGCAGGTCAAGATCATCGGCATCTCCAACGCCCCGGACATGTTGACGTTCCATGAAAACAGCCAGGCCTCCAGCCAGGATACGACTGACGACCTGATGGAGGGCTGGTTTCAAAAACAGATGCCCTACTGGTTGCAGGCGGCGTCGCCGTCCGATCAGGTGCTGTTTGCCCAGCACATGAAGAACCTGTCGATCTTGAGCCACACCCACGCCGGCAAAACCTATCTGGACGATATTCCCGCCATCAAGGCCTTTGCATTGAACGCGCTGAAAACCCAGATGACCGCCGACCATGCCGAGGCCGCGAAGCTCGATCTGGAAGCCATCGAGATCGAGGTGCGCAGCCCGGTCATCTGGGGGAGCTTCGTGGTGCCCGGCAGGGTCGACACGGCCCGGTTCAGCCTGGTGGAGCTGGCCTTGCAAAACCTGATCGCGCTGCCCCTGGGCAACAAAACCGTCAGGTCGCTGGACGACAGTGAGCTGCCCGAATGGATGACCGTCGACTATCTCGAAAACCTCATCACCCAAATCGATATCGGTCGCGTTTATCCTGAACGGGTCAAGAGCAAGTTGCTCGACGATCCAACGGAGTCGGCCCGCCGCGAAAAACTCTACACCGACCAGTTACGTATTCAGTTGCCGATGCTGGCCCTGGAAAGCAAGATCCGTGGCCAGGGTGACCTGGACGAAAAGGGCTACCGGTACGTCGTCGCCCTGATGGAGCCTGAAGAAGCCGATCGCAAGGTGGACGGCAACCTCATCGTCCTGCGCCAACTGGCCTTCGTCCCTGAACTGCAACTGGGCAGCTCGGAGGACGTGGTCACCAATATGTTCGTCATCGGCCCGCAGGATTCGAACGCTGGGCCCTGCCTGTTGTATCGACCGATGCTCGAACCACAGTTGTGCCAATACCCGTCGTTCAGCAACCTGCTGTATGCGATCAGGCAAACGCCTGCCTTGCGCCAATCGGTGCTGGCCTGGTTGCCCGATGGGGTGCGTGACGATTACGGCCGATACGTGTTCCCGGACCTGCTGCCCTCTCCTTGGAGCATCGTGGCATTCGTGGCCGCGCCGTTGACGTCCCTGGCCAATAGCGGCCCCATCGGCTTGACCGACAAGACCCTGGGTGCGGATTTCCTGCCGCGATTGTTCAAAGCCAACGCCGATGCCTTGGTCGAATTGGCCGACCGCGAATCGATCTCCAACCACGAGAGTCGCTGGCAAACGTTTAAGCGTGCCGGCTGGCTGATCCTGAACCTGGCCTTGCCTTACCTGGGAACGGCTGTCGGCACCGCAACGTGGCTCTGGCAAATTCTCGACGATATGGAACAGCTGACACAGAACCGCGAAGGGGCCGACAGCCAGGCCAAGTGGGAGACCCTCACCGACCTGTTGTTGAACATCGCCTTGGCGATCATTACCCACACCATCGACCGCGCCAGGGCCGCCCGGCGTCCGCGCCGGCCAGAGGCACCGGAAGTGGTGCGCGAACTGGAAAATCTGCCCAAGCCAAAACCTGAGCTCGTGATAGAGCAACGGGCGCCGCTTGCCAGCACGGCGTTGCCGACCGAGCACTACGAGACCATTCGTTCCAGCGGCGCCTTGATGGGCCAGTCGAGGGAGAGCGCCAAGCTGCTCGACAGCTTCAGCCTCGACGCGCCGCAAGACCCAGGCCAACGCCAGACCGAGGGCGCGCTCAAAGGGCTCTATGAGCAGGCCGGCGACTGGTACGCCAACCTGGCCGGCAAATGGTTCAAGGTGCTGGTGGAAGGCGAACAGGTGTCGATCATCGATGAGAAAGACCCTGCGCGAACAGGCCCTCCCCTGATGGGCGATGCACAGGGCAAGTGGCACGTGGATACGCGTCTGCGCCTGCGCGGCAGCGGGTCGCAAGGGGTCAGGCAGAAAGTCATCGCCCAGGCGACACGCCGCCGAGTCGAACTGTTGCTCGAACTGAACCAGTTCGAAGCCAAGAAGCCGCAGCACCAGAAGCTGTTGACCATGCAGGCCCAGGAAATGAACGAGGCGACGGGCGCCGCCAAGGAGACCAAGCGCGACACCTACGTCAGTACCTTGAAAGCGCAGCGGGAAAACTACGAACAAGCCTTGAAGACCCTCTTGGAATGGCCGGTGTTCCAGTCACGGCCCGACTACCCTCGCACCCGGCTTGGCTACTTGAACGCGCAGGTCAATTTCACCTTCGTGGAGATGGAGGCGCTGAACGAACGTTTCACCCCGGTCATGAGCAAGGCCAAGGCCATGATCACCTCCGGGGTCAAGGTGCTGGAGCAAGCGCATATAGACACCGCCGAAAACATGGTTCGCGTCGGTGACGACGTGATCGAGCGCCTGGACTACATGCAGACCCGCTTCACCGAACTGAAGGAGGTGGGCCACGAAGGCTTCGAGTTTGTCCGGCAACACCGCCGGAAGATGCCGCTGTACACGAGTGACGACCTGCAACTGATCAAGATCGACATGTTTCGCCACCTCTGCCTGTCCCTTGAAAGCGTCGAGTCGATGCCCGAAGGCTGGGAGGCCATCAACCTGATCGTCGATAACGCCACGGTGGCGTACCAAAGCCTGCGCGACGCGATCGATGAGCGCAGTGTGATCCGCCTGGACGAGCAGATCGACGCCTTCGGCAGCCTGATCGAACAGTTCACGGCCATCGATGAACATCTCCAGTACCTGGCCAATGAATACAAGACCAGCATCCACCCGATACAACTCACTCGATTGCGGACCGGGATCGGCCTCGCCAAGAAACGCACGTTGAGTCATTTGGCGGCGGCCCTCGATGAACGAAGCAACCGGCGCGTCGAAAGCAGGTCTTACGAGCTGCGCCCCAGACCCCGGAAAAAATTCATCCGGGCGCGCTTCTGGGGGCTCGTCAGTGGTGAACCGCGCTTATCGAAAAACCTGGAGGAAACCGATTGGGTCGACGTGAAGAACCCGTTTTCGGGAGAGATCATCGTCACATTCCACCGCAAGGAAACCGGCGAATGGATTCCTCACGTCAAGCCCGACGCCCCGCCGGTCGCCGTCCCGGCATTGGCCACCAGCATCAATAAGGGCACCGACCTGATCAACGGCCTGGCGGCGTTCAAGGCACAGATCGAGGACACCGTAGAGCAGACGCACCAAACGCCCGCCGGCATCGGGATGATCCTCAACGCCCATGCCGGCAGGATGGAAAAAGTCAGCGCGGCCATAAAAAAAGCCCTCGACCAGGCACAAGGCGTCGAGTCAAACGAGACCGCGGAGCTTCCCGCCGTACAACGACGCTCGGCCGAGGCCTTGCGCCAGCAATTGGAGAAGGAGGCGAGCAGCCTGTATGTGCTGGGGTTTGAAACCGTATTGAACGTCATCAAGCGCCGCCCACCGACCATGAGTGGTGTCATCTGGCTGAAAAGCCGCAATCAGATCTCCATCACCAAACAAAAGGCCCGGCAACGCATCAAGACCCCACCCTATGGCTACCTCGACCGGTATGAGATCAAGGACCTGAAAACCAATAAGACGCTGTGGTTCGCCGATTTCCGTTACTCGACCAACTGGGTGCCCGCCTACGCATTTCTTTCCGGGCGCTTGAAAACCCTTGAGCAAATCGACCAGAAGACCTCCTCGCTCGTCCCCACCAAGGCGTTCAACCAGCGGCAATTGATCGACCACTACCGCAGCGAAATTGCCACGGACCAAGCTAGGGAGGTGTTCTTCCAAAAAAAATACGGGTGACCAGGACGCCGTACGGCTGCGTATACATAGTTACCACCTTCGCTGTCATGCCCCTGCCTAGCATGGAACCCCCGAAGCACTCGGTTTCGGGGACTCCACGTATCACCAGACAGGGAAAGCCAGATGACAGAAACCGTCACAGCCACCACGACGCCTACCTCCGAAGTCAGCCTCAGAGAGGCGCTGCTCAATCAAATGCTCGCAGGGCCCACCTCCCCGGAGGTTGCCAGCCTGCTCCTGCGCAAAGCGCTCAAGAAAATGTACTCGACGCTGGACCTCGATCCACACAACACGGTAGTCGGCGAACCGAATTGGGACGTCGTCGACGGCAACATCGTGGAGCTTCCCACCCGCTATACATCCCTCAGCGATCTGTTGGCCGAGCGCGTGGGCGAGAGCGAGTCGACCTTGCTGATCGAAGGGCTGCATTTCTTGACCAAACTGCCCCTCACTTTTCCACCGGTGCATCTGCCGGTGCGTATCAGCCTGATCGGACTGCTGATCAACGAACTGGCCCCCGCCATGGCGTCCGCTTTCCAGGAACAACAACTGGTGTACTGGAACACGCCACTCGGCACGGCCGGCCCTCGCTGGCATGAGCTCTCCAGCAACCTGCGCAAGATCTGGAACGTCAGCCAGGTCCCGGGCTGGACAGCGACTGAATGCGACATGGCCAGGCAGTTGTTCCTTTACCCGGACCTGCAGGACCGCAAGCGCCATGACCGCTATGACAGCCATGCCTATTTGATCGATATCGATGAAGTGGACGGCGATACGGTCAATCGTGTGAACGAAAACTCGATCGTGGCCTTGAGCGCAACGATCGACCGCAAGGAAGTTATCCTGACGTACTCGCTGCGCAACGGGTATGAGAAGTTCGCTTCACAAGACGCGTTGGGTCAATCGCTGCCGACTCATCTGAACAGCGCCAAGCGCACACGAATCCAGTGGCGGCTGTATGAGCCCGACGGCAATGTGTTCGATCACAAGGCCTGCGGGCTGATCGCCATGCAGGTCAAAGTCATCGGCGATCCCGGGTTCCTGGAAGGCCTGATCGCCGACGATCGCGAACAGGCGGATAACGAGGGAGCGGGCCGGGATAACGAACCTGCCGAGGACTGGTTTCAGAAGCAGATTCCCGGTTGGTTGCAGGACGCGCCGACATCCGACCAGTTCCTGTTCGCCCAACACCTGAAGAATCTTTCGGCGCTGGGCAGCGCCCATGCCGGCAAGACCTACATGGAGGGTATTCCTTCCATCAAGCAGTACACGTTGAACAGCCTCAAGCAGAAAATGTTGTCGGACCATGCCGACGCCTCGACCCTTCACCTGGAAAGTATCGAGGTCCAGATACGCAGCCCGGTGGTCTGGGGGACGTTCGTGGTCCCCGGAAAAATCCAGACCACGCGGTTCAGCCTCGTTGAACTGGCCTTGCAAAACCTGATTGCGCTGCCCTTGGGGGACAAAATAGTCAGGTCGGTCGACGGCCATGCATTGCCCAAATGGATGACCGCCGATTACGTCGAAAACCTGGTCACCCAAATCGACATCGGTCGCGTTTATCCCAACCTGATCAAGAACAAACTCCTCGACGATCCGGCCGAATCCAGCCGCCGCGAAAACCTCTACGCCGCTCAGTTACGCATCCAGTTACCGCTGCTCGCGTTGGAGAGCAAAATCCGTGGCCTGGGGGGCATCGATGAACGGGGTTACCGCTATGTCGCCGCGCTGATGGAGCCCAAGGCGTCCGAGCGCCAGGTCGATGGGCAAACCATCGTCTTGCGCCCATTGGCGTTCGAATCCAAGCACGCGCTGAGCACCTCGGCAGACGTGGTCACCAACATGTTCGTGATCGGCCCGAAAGATCCCGATGCCGGCCCCTGCCTGCTGTATCAACCGTTGCTTGAGCCGCAGCTGTGTCAGTATCCGTCGTTCAGCAACTTGATCTACGCCATCCGGCAAACCGCCTCCTTGCGCCAATCGGTACTGGCGTGGCTGCCCGATGGGGTACGCGCCACTTACAGCCGGTTCGTTTTTCCGGGCCCGCTGCCGTCACCCTGGGCCATGGTGGAGTTTGCGGTCGACCCTGTGTCGTCTTGGCTCAATAGCACGCCCATCGGCTTGAGCGAGAAAACCCTGGGGGCTGATTTCCTGCCGCAGCTGTTCAAAGCCAACGCCGATGCCCTGGTCGAGCTGGCCGATCGGCAATCGGTGTCCAACAGCGAAAATCGCTGGGCCACTTTCAAACAAGCCGGCTGGTTGATTTTCAACCTGGCGCTGCCTTACCTGGGCACCGCCGTGGGCACCGCGGCCTGGCTCTGGCAAATTCTGGACGACCTTGAAACGTTGACCCAGAGCGACGAAACCTCCAACCGCCAAGCCACCTGGGAAACCTTCGTCGACCTGCTGTTGAACATGTCCATGGCGATTACGACTCACGCCATCGACCGCGCCAGGGAAAGCGCGAACAGCCGTCGACCCGAGGCGCCAGCGGTCGTGCATGAATTGGAAAGCCCGACAAAACCTGAGCTCGTGATCGAGAGGCTCGCCCCGTTAGCGCACAAGAAACCCTCACCCGAGCACTATGACGCTATCCGCGCCAGCGGTGCCTTGACAGGCCAACCCGCAAAGCGCGCCAAGCTGCTTGAATCCTTCAGCGTGAACGAACCTGAAAACGCCGAACAGCCCATGATCGAAGGCGCGCTCAAAGGGCTCTACCAGCAGGGCGGGAACTGGTACGCAAAAATCGCCGACCAGTGGTTCAACGTGACGGCGGAGGGCGAGCATGTGTCCATCGTCGATGAGAACGACCCCGCACGCACCGGCCCGCCCCTGATTAACGACGCAGCAGGCGAATGGCGTGTCGACCCTCGCCTGCGTTTGCGCGGCAGCGGGTCAAAAGGTGTCAGGCAGAAAATCATCGCGGATGCGAAACGCCTCAGCACCCAACTGCTCGCCGAACTGAACCGGTTCGAGGAAAGGAAAACACAAAACCAGAAGCTGCTGACCATGAACGCCAAGGAGATGAACCAGGCGTCAGGCTCGTCCAGGGAGGCCAGGCACAACGTCTATTTGAGCACCTTGAGAACGCAGCGGGAAAGCTACGAAGAAGCGTTGGAGATTTTGATCCAGTGGCCCGTCTTCCAATCGAGGCCCGACGCGCCTCAAGCCAGGCTCGGTTACCTGAATGCGCAAATCAACTTCACGTTCGAAGAGATAGACACCTTGCAGGAGCGATTCGTCCCGGCCCTGAGAACAGCCGTGGACATGACCACCTCGAACATCGAGAGCGTGGAGCAAGAGCACGTTGACGCAGCCGACCGCATGATCAGGATCGGAGACGACATGATCGAGCGCCTGGATTACATGGAGACGCGCTTCTCCAGGCTGAGAAAGGTTGGGCGCGAAGGCGTTGAACTGCTGCGGCAACACCGGGGGAAGATGCCGGCCTACAAGAGCGATGCGATTCGACTTATCCAGTTGGACATGTATCGCCACCTCTGCCTGTCACTGGAAAGCGTCAACGACATCCCCGAAGGCTGGGCCGACATGAACCAACTGGTCGATAACACCACGGTCGCGTTTCAAAGCCTGCACGACGCTATCGATGAGCGCAGCGTGATCCGCCTGGACGAGCAGATCGATGCATTCGGCAGCCTGACGGAACAGTTCACGGCCATTGAAGAACACATCCAATACCTGGGCGACGAATACAAGGACAGCGTTCGCACGACAGAACTCAATCGACTGGGCAAGCAGGTCGGCAATCTTAAAAAAAGGGCGTTGCATCATCTGGCGCGCGCCCTTGATGAACGAAGCAACCAGCGAAGCGAAGCCGGCCCTTATCGGGAACGCCCAAGGCCCAAGAAGAAATTCATCCGGGCGCGTTTTTGGGGCTTGGTCAGCGGGGAACCGCGTTTAACCAAGACCCTGGAAGAAACCGATTGGGTCGATGTCAAGCATCCGCTCACGGATCGAGTCATCGCCACCTTCCATCGCAAGGAAACCGGCGAGTGGCTGCCACATGTGAATACCAACACGCCGCTGGCCGTCCCGGTGCTGGCAACCAGCCTCACCAAGGGCAAGGCGCTGCTCGACGGATTGGCGGCATTCAAGGCGCAGATCGAGCAATACACGAAGAAGCCAGAGCGGTCGCCCACCGGTATCGGCCTGCTTCTGAACGCACACGCCAACCGAATGGAGAAAGTCGCTATCGCGATCACCAAGGGCCTGGACAATGCGTCAAACGAAACGGTTGGCATTTCGGCCGAGCAACAACGTCTGGCGCAATCCACGCGCACGGCTCTCAAGAAGGCTTCGAAAACCCTTCATGACGAAAGCTTCGAAACCGTACTGAACGTCATCAAGCAACGCCCACCGACCATGAGCGACGTCCTCTGGCTTAAGAGCCGAAACCAGATTTCCATTACCAAGCAAAAAAATCGGCAACGCATCAAGGCGCCTCTCCATAGCTATCTGGACCGGTATGAGATCAAGGACCTGTCAACCAATAAGACTCTCTGGTTTGCCGATTTCCATTACTCGAGGAACTGGGTGCCGCCTCATGCATTCCTGTCTGCACGCCTGCGGACACCTGAGCAGGTCAGTCAAGGAGCAGCCGTCGAGTCCACCCAGACGCTTAATCAACGGCAACTGATCGAGCATTACCGCAGCGAAATTGCCGTGGATCAGGCCAAGGAAGTGTTTTTTCCAAAACAAGTGTCATGACGGCAAGCAACCAGGGCATCCACTGATGCCCTGGCACTGCACTTTTCAGATTTTCCAGGCGGTTGCCAGGTTCGCCAGTGCGATGGCTATCGCCGCTGGCGGGACCGCCGCAAACCCCAGCACCAGCCCGGCGCGCACCTGCGACGGCGTGGTGGGTAACCAATAGCTGCTCAGGCCATTGATCTCCACACCCACATTCGTCGCTTGGGCGATCAGTTCGCGCTCGCGCTCGATGCTCTCCACAGGAACCGTGAGATGCAGCCCGGCCACGACAGTAGGTAGGGCACCGACACCCGCAACAGCCTTGGGCCAGCCCGCCAGCAACGCATCACGCCGAGCCAGGGCGGCCCTGCGCATACGCCGGATATGCCGTTGGAAATGCCCCGCAGCCATGAACTCGGCCATCACCGCCTGGGTGCTGACTTCGGAGTGGCGCACGTCCACGGCGCGCCGTCGGGCAAAGGCGTTGACCAGGCCTGGCGGCAGCACCAGGTAGCCCAGACGCAGGGCCGGGAACGCCACTTTGCCGAACGTGCCGACGTAAAGCACCCGCCCCTGGCGATCCAGAGCAGCCAAGGGCGCCAGCGGCGCGCCGCTGTAGCGGTACTCGCCATCGTAGTCATCCTCGACGATCCAGCCGTCGTTGCGCTCGGCCCAGGCCAGCAACTCCAGCCGCCGTGGCAGGCTCATGACTACCCCGGTCGGGTATTGATGGGACGGGGTGACGTAGGCCAGCCGACAGTGGCTCAACGCGCCCAGCGCGGCGCAATCCAAGCCGTCGCCATCCACCGGCACGCCCCTGACATCGGCCCCGGCAACGGCGAACGCATGCCCGGCCGCGCGATAGCCGGGATTTTCCACCGCCACGACGTCGCCCGGGTCGACCAACAGCTGTGCACAAAGGCTGATGCCCTGCTGTGCGCCACTGGTGATCACAATTTGTTCAGCCGTGCAGTGCAGCCCCCGGGAGCTGCGCAAGTACGCCGCGATCAACCCGCGCAAGCGCGCATCGCCCTGGGAATCGCCATAACACAGCTGCTGCAAGTCCGGCTTGCGCCAGAAAGCCGCATTCAGCTTGGCCCAGACGTCGAAAGGGAACAGATCGAAAGCCGGTACACCGACCCGAAACGCTCGCGGCGGGCCGCTGGGCGGTTGGGCCAAATGGTGTTTTTCGACGCGGTTTAGCGCATCGCTGTGGATAACTTTACTGGATGGACCCACAGGTAAATCGAGCCAATCTGTGGATAAGGCTGTGGGTAAGCCTGTTGAAAACCCTGTGGATACTTTTGTGGATATGTTTTTCAGCGGCAACGTCGTTGAGGACAGTTTTGCCACATAAGTGCCGTCACCGACCCGCCCTTCGATGAAACCCTCGGCGTAGAGCTGGTCATAGGCCCGCACCACGCTGTTGCGCGAAATCGACAAGGCCGCCGCCAGGTCACGGCTGGCCGGCAAGCGCGTGCCGCTGGCCAGGCGTCCATCGAGCACCCGGGTACGCAACGCCTGGTAGAGCTGGCGGCTGAGCCCCTGGCGGCGGTCCAGCTCGATGCCAGCGGGGTTGAACGACAATGGCGGCGCGGTGTTGTGCATGACAGCCCTCGCGAATGGACCTATCGAATTGGTCGGAAGTGGCTCTTACAACAGACCAATAGCCTGCCTAGGATGTTCGCATTCGCCAAGGAAAATCATCATGTACAACCCAAAAGCCTTTGCCGTCGAAGACCTGCCCGAACTGCACCAGATGATCGGCGATTGCCGCCTGGCCGTATTGGTCACCCAGGGTGAACACGGTTTGCAGGCCAGCCATTTGCCGCTGTTGCTGGACACCCAACAAGGGCCGAACGGCAGCCTCTACGGCCACATGGCCCGGGCCAATCCACAATGGCGCGACCTGGAAGCCGGCGCCGAGGCCCTGGTGATATTCGCCGGGGCCGATGCCTACGTCAGCCCAGGGTTGTACGCCAGCAAGGCCGAACACGGCAAAGTCGTGCCGACCTGGAACTTCGTGGCCGTACACGCCTACGGCAGCGCCGAGGTATTCAGCGACGCCCATCGCCTGCGCAACCTGGTGGGCGCCCTCACCGACCGCCACGAAACCGGTCGCGAGCAGCCGTGGAAGATCGATGATGCGCCGCCCGAGTACATCGACAGCATGCTCAAGGCCATCGTCGGCTTCGCCCTGCCCATCCAGCGCCTGGAGGGCAAGCGCAAGCTCAGCCAGAACCGTAGCCCCGCGGATGTCGCTGGCGTACGCAACGGCCTCGCCGCCAGCCACGACCCGCAGGACCGGGCGCTCGCCCACCTGATGCCTGAACAATTGTCCAAGGAGTGAACATGAGCCAACCTGAAATCCGCCTCGTCAGCGCCGACGATCACGCCGCCTGGCTGCCGCTGTGGCAAGCCTACCTGCGGTTCTATAAAACCGAATTGCCGGACGCCGTCAGCCAAAGCACCTGGCAACGCTTGCTCGATGAGCATGAACCGACCCATGCTGCCCTCGCCTGGGATGGCGACACGGCGGTGGGCCTGGTGCACTTTATCTATCACCGTTCGAACTGGAGCATCGAGAATTCCTGCTACCTGCAAGACCTGCTGGTAACGGAACAGAGTCGTGGCACCGGGGTGGGTCGCCAGCTCATCGAATTCGTCTACGCCACCGCCAAGGCCGATGGTTGCTGCAAGGTGCACTGGTTGACCCACGAAACCAACGCCACGGCGATCCAGCTGTACGAGCGCATCGCCGAGCGCCCAGGCTTCATTCAATTTCGCAAAGCCCTTTAAGGAGCGCAGCATGTCGACTTCACTCGCCGATTGGAAAGGTGTCCCGGCACCCTCTGCACAGGTGCTCGAAGGGCGTTTCATCCACCTGGAAAAGCTCGACCCGGCGCGGCATGCCGATGGCCTCTGGCAAGCCCTTGAAGGCCCCGGCGCCGACCCGAAGCTCTGGGATTACTTGCCCTATGGTCCGTTCACGGATCGCGGCGCGTTCGATGCCTGGCTGAACAACCATGCAGCCAACACCGACCCGTATTTCTTCAGCGTGATCGACCGCGCCAGTGGCGAGGTGCAGGGCATTCTCAGCCTGATGTCCATCGTCCCGGCCCAGGGCCGCATCGAGATTGGCCACGTGACCTTCGGCGCGCCGATGCAGCGTTCGCCGAAAAGCACCGAGGCGGTTTATCTGCTGGCCAAGGAGTCTTTCGCCCTGGGTTATCGCCGGCTGGAATGGAAGTGCAACAACGGCAATGCCCGCTCCAAATACGCGGCCGAGCGGTTGGGGTTCACGTTTGAAGGGGTGTTCCGCCAGCACATGGTGGTCAAGGGCCAGAACCGAGATACGGCGTGGTACTCAATACTGGATTCGGAATGGCCGGTGATCGCGGCAGGATTCGAGCAGTGGTTGAGTGAGGAGAATCAGAGCGAAAGTGGGCAAGTGCGCGGGCTAGTAGAGTGTCGGACATCCGCTGTCGGTGGCTGATGGCCCGTTTCGGCGAGTAGGCTCGGCGTCCATCACGTAGTTGACGACCCCACCGCCAATCCTTGCGGGGAATGGCGATGGGGCGACTTGCATCAGAGCTGTAAGTAGCCCGCGACTAAGCGATCAAGGTTTCTTTTTGGCTCCAAATGGCTTGAGCGTTTCGCGCGTGACGCCCTGCCTCAGGTATCGCCAGGCCCAATCGGGCACCGCCATGTGGCTTTCCAAATACAATGCAAAGTCCAAAAGCCTGTGGCCCAAACGATTGGCTGGGAACTCGAAATTGTAGAGATATTGTTGAGCCTGCCGCTGGCCAAGACCGAATGCATCTCTAACGATTTGGTTCGCGCGCGCCCCGTCCACGCCAAGCCCAACTCTTAACGCCCTTGCAATATCCAACTCTGAACGAAGCGAGCCAGGTTGCCTGAGCGCGGCTCGAACAGTGGCATCGCTGAAATACGGCCCAACGAGGTCCTCCCATATTTGTATAGCGTGATTCCTCGGGAAGCGTTGGAGCAAATTAAAAATATTCGGCGTATTTAATAAAATCGAAACCCTGGTATTAGAAACAGTTTGTCCCGAACTGCTAAACAAACCTACCACTGCTGGCGTTTCGGCGTTCGAATTGTACCCACCCCAGAAACTCTACAAATCTCGTCAGGCTGTCTTGCTGCTGGACAATACTGTTCAGATTCTGATCATCGAACGACTGCATCCAGTCAATACTTATCGTGCCGTCGTCAATCACTTCGGTGTAGCGGGTATTGGCATATTCCGCAATGATCCCTAGCCGCGCCTCAGACAGCTTCGGATCACGTAGCCACCTGGCAAGGACATTGACCGGTAGCGCGCCACCGAGGTTCGAGGAAATCACCGTTGAGCGAAGCAGCAGATTAGCCCGTCGCTGCAAATCGGGAAACCGTTCGAGGGCAACGCTGAGCAGATCGATGGTGTCTTCTACGCGATCGTAATACATGAACTGATTCATTAACTTGGCATCGTCATTAATGGTGACGCCCGACTCACGTTGATACCTTTGCTTTACTTCATTCAGATCGGCCTGATCCACCAGCTCAGCACCTTCCAGTAAATCATCCAGTAAATCATCCTGTTGATCATCGTCCAAATGGCCGTGCAGGGTCTCATTGTATTTTACGTAGGCCAGCTCATTCCTTGGATGATGGTCGGTCAACTGTCGAGCCCTGACACCATACTCAAGCATGATATGGATCACATCCTGCGAAAGTTGAAGGTATTCGTTATTGAGCAGTTCGGTCAGATGCAAATCATCGATGGGACCCAGCAGCACGTCTTCGAAGAACCTGCGCAATGACTCCGTTTCCTGAGTGTAAAAGGGAGCGCTACTTGGCATCAGGCGCTCCGGAGACCGAACCGATAGATGATGCCCGATCTCCTGCAACACCTCCGGCGGCAGGATGGCGTCCCGCGCTGCGTCCAGCGTCCTTCGGCCCAAGCTGTTGGCGTGACGGTCAAGGTAATCCAGAACCGGCTGGAACAAGCGATGTGGGTTGGTGGCGTTGTAGACAATCCGAGTGAGATCAGAGAGCGCTGCCTCCTCCAAGAGCTCTTGTAACCAAGGCGCGATGTCGGAGAGCGCCAATTGCAAGCCGGAGGCCGGCGGCATCATGAAGTGGCTGATTTGCGGATGCCCATCGATGTAATCGGCAGCTGCATTACGCAGCCCTTGCATCGTGAAGGCTTCCTGCGCCTGCCCTTCATTGAGCCCACGGGCGACGGCATTGAAAAAACAATCGCCATCGGCGGGAATCCCAACGACCCGCCTACCCAAGATCAAGCTGTAGTGATTTTCAGCCGTTCGCCTCAAGACGATATCCGTGGGTGATCTATCGGGGTGCTGACTCATCGGATAGAAACGCTCGTATTGCCCCGGCGTGAAGCGTACTGACCAACTACTCCCTGCGGTTATTTCGTCCATGATCAGCAAGCTCCGGTTCTGCGGCCAGCTCGGAAGACGAGTCATGACAGAGGGGACCAGATCCATGATGTCGTTGTCCCAATGACCAGCGGTCCGTACCCATTCGGAGGCACGAGGCGACAGAGCAGGCACTTTGGGTTCGCAAGGGCCTGGTTGTGTAGAGCTACCTGCCGGGCGTTTCCCGCCGCCCTGACCAAATCCAACCGCACGCCACTCTCCGTCGGGCATCCGGGCAACGGTACTTCGCATCACGCCACTGGAGCGGATACTCGACCCGGTGCCAGGGTCGACAAGGGTGGCTTCGGTTGCATTCAATCTCGTATGGTCATGAACCCGGAATACGGTCCCGTCGGGTTGCTGTATGTAGACGGGTCGGGAACTGTCCCCAGCAGCAGAGTTGAGCGTGGGGCGATAGAAGCCCTGGGCATCTGCAGCCAACCCTCGCAACAGTGAAGTGTCGGTCACCGTATAACGGTTATAGAGTGCCGCTTCCAGGGGCAACCCGGCCAGTGCATCACTCTGGCTCTGGCGCGCCGTAACCGCCAGGAAAGACGACTGGCCTCGGACCGGAACCGTGGCCCCTGCGGCAAGTTCCCGTCCGCCATGGTTAGCCACTCTGTAGACAAATGCCAGGGTGTCCAGGTCCATCGGAACAGCGCCGGTCCTGGCCACGAGCAGGCCCGTCTTGACAGCACGCCTGAGTATTTGGAAACCGGGTATCAACAGCATGCCGGCCAAGTCCATGAACACTTCCATGGCTACCATGACCATCCTTACTGCTGTTTCACGACGTATATCCGCGTTGCTGTTGGAGCGGTGGTCCGCATAAGCGCTATGGAAATCAACGTGCGCTCGGTGAAGCGCTTCAAGCAGATCGCCTGTGATAACGCTTGCGCGAATCAAGGGAAGACCACGGTGCGGCCCCAGTACACGTTTTATTTCTTCGGGATTGACCGCGCAAATGCGTGAACGGAAGTAGTCCTGCCATGGCTCTTGTCGTAGAAGCCCCCCGACACCATCGGCCAGATTGGCAAATTCGTGAAAATCTTCTCCGTCGGGACTGTCTGGAAAATAAACACCTACGGTTCCCTTAATATCCGGCCCGTCCTGATCGGAAAAAATCAAGGCGCCGTCAACGCTGACTGCGTTACCCATCGTCCCGTGCTGGCCTCCAGCCCCTACACTGCCACCCAGCAAAAGGCCATGTACCTGCACGTTTTTTCCCATGACCCGTGGACGCGTTTTTGCCTCTGGCGATTGCAGCACAGCGTCTAGCCAGAGCGTGACCAGTTTTTTGACTTTAGGTGGCTCGAAGGCTTTATCGAGTCGGGTGACCTTGAATATTTCATCCCCCCTGAGCGCGGTCTCGTAACCTTTGAATTTCATACTGGCCGTATACGCTTTTTGCCAGGCAGCTTTGTAATCCGGCTTGTTCATCTGTGCCCTGAGCAGGGTTTCATAACGTGCGCCAGCGTCGATGCTTGTCGCCATCGTGGCGAGTTCGCGCCCTTTCAATGTCATCAGCAAGCCACTCACCGGATGTCGTATCCGCTTGCCATCTTTATCGACAAGGTGAACAGCCATGACCTCTCGCATTGCATTGGGGTACTGCCGCGGGCGCAAGTTATCGAGTATCAGCTGGGTCAGGCTGGTAATACGAGACTGCCTCGGGTTGGCACCCTTTGCGAAAGCAAGCGTCACCATCGTTTTGTCTGGATCGGGCTTTATCGCGTGATGCAGGGTTCGCTGCAGGTATTGCTGGATCTTCTGGCGGGTAAATTGATGCAGCGTCCGGATACCGTCACCCAAATCTGAAACAGCTTGGAGGACATCTTGCTCCAAGCGACGATAACGAGTCTGTTCTGAAAGCGTTGCGGTTTTATAGAAATGAGGACGGTTGTTTTCAATCAAGGTTTGCTGACGAGTCGCCAATGCACCGGCAAGAGATAACGTAGGCAGGCGCAATGCATCTTCGGTCCGTTGGGCAAAAGTCCTCAGGGCCACCGTTTCGTTTTCTGGCGCATTCAGGACGGCTTCGAGCGCGTTGCTTTGCAGTTGAAGCAGTTCCGATGCCGCCACTTCGAACACATCCCCGGACAGCTCAGTCGAAATCTCCCGTATCGTGCGCTGATGCCCTGCATGGACGACCTGTACTTTTTTGACCATGTCTTGAAAAGAATCGAACCGTTGAATGCCGCGTTCCATGGAATAGAGGAACAGTGGTGCTTGATCGGTTCGTTTGATCACCATCGCGGCAGGCCATTTCTGTGGCTTCGCGGCTCCCATGTCGAGCATGACGGCATAGACATGGGGAATGGGCGCTCGCAGCAAACGGCTTCTGTCCGCCATGGACGGGTGGGTGGTGATCAGATCCAGCAGGCGATCTTCCTCATCCTGCAGGGTTCGCGCACTTTGGGTTAACGGGGTGGACGGATACCGGTCGACTTTGTACAAGTCGAAAAGATGCAGGAATCGTCGGGACAGCAGATGAGCAAGTGCCGCGTCAGTGGTCGACGTGTCGAGCGCCTGTGCATCGCTTCTGTCATGGCGAAAGGCGCTGAGATCGTCACGGAACTGCTGCTTCAAGCTGTCATTGGTCGCGGGCTCGGCGATATAGAACACGGACTCCATGATCGCTGGAATTTTCGCGCCCAGCGGGCTGACGAATACGCTGTCGACCTCTTCCACCGAATCCGGACGGGTGTAGAAGCCCACGCCACCGCGCGAGTAAGTGGGCGGTGTATCCGTCGCTAAACAGCCCAACATCACGTCGGTAAAGCACTGTGAGGCTGTCAATGAACGGCCACCGAATGAGTCCACGCTAAAGTGGTTCACGTACCAGTGATCCGGGTCGATACCCTGGAGCAGTGAAGTGTGGAATTTGCGCCCAGGGATCTTGGCCTCGATGCGGCTGACCAGCAGACGCTTGAGCACTGTGTCGAACGTTGGCAAAGCGGCGAACAGACGCGCCAGCTTCACCTGATTGGCATCCAAGTGCCCCAGTTGCCTGATTTGTTCTTTTTCACGGGGGCTGAGCAGATTGCCTTGGGCGTTCACCTCAGTAATGACCGGCTGCCCAATGCCCTGGTAGCCGGGCGCAATGCCAACTTGCAGTTGCTGCAAGACATCTGGTGAAAGACCTTTACCGTTGACCCGCAGTGACGAGAAGTCCAGGGACATATGACTTCGGTGGGGATAAACCCAACCCTCGCGCGGAGAAGGCTCAGCGGTCGCCCTGCTTTGATGGGCGATCAAAAAGCCTCTTGTCACAGCGTCACGCAGCGGCACCGATGAGGTTTTTCTTTGAGCGGCCGAATCGACTGTCTCGACCTCTTGATAGGTGACTTGTACGCGCGTATCGCCGATAAGGCCCCATTGATTTAGCCATTGATCGGCAAATTCATGAGGTTGAAATCGAATACCGTGGGGTAACAGGCTGATGGGTTTTAGCTGTACGCCGGCAGCATGCGGCGTCACGCCAGGTGCATTTTCAGGGAAGGCAGTCATTCAGGTGTCCCGGTGATGAGTAGGACTGGGACCCTATCGCGCCGTTTCAGCGGGGATGACGTACATATGTATAGGCGTGGCTACGGGCTTCGGGGAAAGCGTAAGCCGATGTTTGCGGCGGCGGGGTTGCACGCTTGAAAGGATGCGGCGGCTGAGCGTTAGCTATCGCGAGCAAGCTCGCTCCCACAGGTTCTGCATTCACCGAAGATCATTGTGGGAGCGAGCTTGCTCGCGATGGCGGTCGAACAGCCAATGTATTTATTACCCTCCGACCGCCAAACCCTTAGACCAGCTTTTGCGCCAACACCGCAATATGCTCCGGCCCGATCCCGCAGCAGCCTCCCAGATGGCTGGCACCGCGTTTTTGCCAGTCCGCCGCCCATTGCAGATAACCCGGTGGGTCGAGGTCTTCGCGTAGCGGGTCCAATCCGTCGTTGGCCGTCGCTTCCTTCGGTTGCGGCGGGAAGGCGTTGGCGTAGGCACCGATGTGGATCTTCACGCCCAGGCGCGCGAAGGTGTCCCGCGCGGCATCGATGGCCGCACCGATCACTTCCGGCTGGCTGCAGTTGAACAGCAACACCTCGACACCCAGCTCAGCCGCCACCGCAGCGGCGTCCGCCACCGGTTCACCGGAACGCAGGCGTGGCACTTCATCGGTGTCTTCGTCTTTCAGGGTGAACGACAGCCAGAACGGCTTGCCGTCCTTCGGCAACCCGGCGTGAATCGCCCGCGCTTCGACCGTGGAGCTTTGGGTCTCGGCCAGCCACACGTCGACGTGGGGCGCCAGGCCGTTCACCAGGGGCGCGAGCAATTCACTGGCGCGGGAAGCGTCGAACAGATCCGGCCGATAGGAACCGAACAGTGGCGGCAGCGACCCGGCCACCCGCACTGCTTTGCCCGAAGCGTGCACTGCCCGCTGCGCCAACTCACCCGCCAGCGCGGCCAGGGCCTGGCCTTCTTCGGCGAAACGCGCCTCGCCAATATGAAACGGCACCACGGCATAGCTGTTGCTGGTGATTACGTTGGCGCCGCTGGCAATATAGGCCGCGTGCACGGCCTCTACCGCCTGGGGCGCTTCGCTCAAGGCCAGCGCCGACCACTCGGGCTGTCGGAACGGGGCGCCCCGGCGTTGCAGTTCGCGGCCCATGCCGCCATCGAGAATGACTGTCGTTGCTGAGCCCATATGCGATTCACTCATAAGCTTATGAAAAATACTCACTACCGGAGTTGTTCTTATAACTATTTAATACGCACCATTCGGTGAACTACAACTTATTTTTCTATCAGGGGCCTCACATGAAACTACAACCACTGCTGGCCCTGGGCCTGACTCTGCTGGCTGCCTCTTCGCAAGCGTTCGCCGGTGCCACGCTGGATCGCATCGAACAGAAAAAAGAACTGGTCGGCGTGTTGATGGAAAGCTATCCGCCCTTCTCGTTCCTCAACGATCAGAACCAGCTCGACGGTTTTGACGTGGACGTCGCCAAGGCCGTGGCGCAGAAACTGGGCGTGAAGCTGCGCCTGGAAACCCCTTCCTGGGACGTGATCGCGGCCGGCCACTGGAGCGGGCGCTATGACATCTGCATTTGCTCCATGACGCCAAGCAAGGCACGCGCCGAAGTGTTCAATTTCCCGGTCCAGTACTACGCTTCGCCGGCGGTGATTGTAGTCAACGCCAAGGACGACCGTATCCACGGCGCCAAGGACTTGAGCGGCAAGAAGGTCGGCCTGACCAGCGCCTCCAGCTACGAGAGCTACCTGAACAAGAACCTGGTGATCGAAGGCGCCGAGGATACTCAACTGAGCTATCCATTCGAAGACGTGCAGATCGCCCCGTACGACACCGACAACGTGGCCTTCCAGGACCTGGGCCTGGGCGCCGGGGTGCGCCTGGACGCGGTGCTGACCAACCTGGTGACCGCACAGCCGCGCCTGACCGAAGACAAGCGCTTCAAGCTGGCCGGCGAGGCGCTCTACTCCGAGCCGAACTCGGTGGCCATCGAAAAGGGCGACGCCCAGTGGGACAACAAGGTGCGTGAAGTCTTTGCCCAGTTGAAACAGGACGGCACCTTGAGCAAACTCTCGCAGAAATGGATCGGCGCCGACATTACCCAATGACTTCTTTTCCACCCCCTCAGCCACCGCCACCGGTGGCTGAGTCACGCTTGCAAAAAATCTTCGGTTTTCGCACCCGGCTGTACCTGACCTGGGCGGCCATGCTGGTGCTGTTCGCGAGTTTCTTCCTGAGCTTCGACCTGAAGTTCTCCATCATCCTCGACAAATTGCCGAACCTGCTGGGTGTGCATCTGGCGCCCAATGGCTTTTTGCAAGGCGCGGTGCTGACACTGTTCCTGTGCTTGTGCTCGATCGTCGCTTCGTCATTGCTGGGCTTCATCACCGCCCTGGCGCGGCTGTCCAGCAGTGCGGTGGCGTTCGGTATCGCCAGTTTCTATGCGTCGTTCTTTCGCGGCACGCCGCTGCTGATCCAGATCCTGCTGATCTACCTGGGCCTGCCCCAACTGGGCGTAGTCCCGGGTGCCATCGCCGCCGGGATCATCGCCCTGTCGCTGAACTACGGCGCCTACCTGAGCGAGATCTTCCGCGCCGGTATCCTGGGCGTCCCCAACGGCCAACGCGAAGCCTCCCTTGCTCTGGGCCTGAGCGAAACCGTGATCTTCTGGCGCGTCACCCTGCCCCAGGCCATGCGCACCATCATCCCGCCGACCACCAACCAATTCATCTCCATGCTCAAGGACTCTTCGCTGATTTCGGTGATGGGGGTTTGGGAGGTGATGTTTCTGGCGCAGTCTTATGGGCGTTCCAGTTATCGCTATATTGAGATGCTGACTACGGCGGCGATTATTTACTGGTTGATGTCCATTGCGTTGGAGCTGATTCAGGCGCGGATGGAGCGGCATTATGGGAAGGCTTATTTGAATAATCGTTGAGTTGGGGTGGGGTTTTAAGGTTGGTGTGTATATCCGTTGCTGTGGTAACGGCGGCTGGCGGTTTCGCCCTTACGGCGAGTCACTTTCGAAAAGCCCGGAAGCCGGCCCAGTCGAAAGTAACCAAAGCGCTTCTGCCCCACCACTCGGTGCCTCGCTTAGGCTCGGCATGCCCTCACTCCGGCATTGCTCCGTGGGCCCGCCGCGAAGGGCCATCCATGGCCCAGCGCGGCTATCCCGGCATCCATGCCGGGATGCCCACTCCACAATGCCTGCGTTCGGCCAGCGTGGTTAACGGGGCACCGAGATCAACGTCCACCGCGAGGCGGCCTGGTAGCCGACCTGGCTCTCCCGGTCGTACACCCATCAGATCTGTGGGAGCAAAGCTGAACTGGTCAAGTAAATCCGGACACCAGTTACGGTGTTTATGCTGCTTTTTGCTCCATGGCTATTGGCGATAGGTAGTCGTTGTAGCTGTGGAGCCTGGTGCGGTTGTAGTACATGAAGAAGCGCACCATATCGGTTTGTGCTTCCTCGCTCGTGCTGTAACCGTTGCGAGGGACCCATTCTGACTTCAGGGTGCCGAAAAAACGTTCTGTTGGAGCATTGTCCCAGCACTGCCCGCGATGACTCATGCTTTGCAAAATGCCATTGCGCATCAACTCTTCTTGAAACTTGCGGCTGGTGTACTGACAGCCCTGATCCGAATGAAACATCAATCCAGGTGGGCATGTTCGAAGCTCTATCGCCATGCGTAACGCCTTGCTGACCAGGTTGGCGTCATTGACCAGCGAAAATGCCCAACCAATGACCCGGCGAGCAAACAAGTCGATCACGATGGCCAGATGAACCCAGCGTTTACCCACCATCAAGCTTGTAACGTCGCCACACCAGACCTGATTGACCACGGTCGGCTTGAAATTACGCTTGAGCAGATTGGGTGCGACAAATGCTTCAACTCCTTTGGACCTGAATGGATGAGGCTGGCGTTGTTTACTGACAATGTTGGCTTCCCTCATCAGTGTTCTAACAAGGCTTCTGCCGACCGCTATGTTTTGGGCCTTCAGATGCTTGCTGATCGTTCTGGACCCCATGGCTTCCCGGCTTTCGCTGTGCAGTTCAACCACCTTCCCCTTGAGTTCTTCGCGCTCGATCTTAGGCCGCGAGAGCCGCTGTAGCCATTCGTAAAAGCTGCTGCGCTTCACATCGAAAACGCGACACAGGATGGCGGTCGGGAATGACTCTCTTAGCTCCGCGATCATCGAAAACGATCGGGATCCGACATCAAGAGAGCGGTAGCCTTTTTTAAGATTTCGGCTTCCATTTCCATGCGTTTGATCTTGGCTTTCAGATCCTGAATCTGCCGTTGATCCTCAGTAATGGCCTTGGTGCCTTGAACTGGCTGACCTTTTTGTTCCTTGCGAACCTGGTCCACCCACCGTCGTAACGCGGTAGCACTGATGTCCAGCGACGCGCAGACTTCCTGTACTGAACAGTTGTCATCAATCACCATGCTGGCCGCACGATGTTTGAACTCGCGGGAAAAGACTCTTCTTTCTTTCATGGAACCTCCAAATTGGCGAAATCATATCGCCCTTAAGAGGTGTCCGGAATTATTAGGCCAGTTCAAGCTTGCTCGCGAAGAAGCCGGCAAACCCAACATCCCTGTGACTGAACCACCGCCATCGCGAGCAGGCTCGCTCCCACATTCAATCTTCAGCGGACACAAAATTCATATCCAACCCAGACCCCTTGTGGGAGCGAGCTTGCTCGCGATGAGGCCAGCAAGCCCAGCATCCATGTGACTGAACCACCGCCATCGCGAGCAAGCTCGCTCCCACATTCAATCTTCAGCGGACACAAAATTCATATCCAACACAGACCTCCTGTGGGAGCGAGCTTGCTCGCGATGAGGCCAGCAAGCCCAATATCCATGTGACTGAGCTATCGCCATCGCGAGCAAGCTCGCTCCCACAGGAGAAACGCGATCCCATCAAGAACCAGGTCGGCTATCAGGCCGCCTCGCGGTGGACGTTGATCTCAGCGCCCCGTTAACCACGATGGCCGAACGCAGGCATTGCGTAGTGGGCAACCCGGCATGGATGCCGGGTTAGCCGCGCTGGGCCATGGATGGCCCTTCGCGGCGGCCCACGGAGCAATGCCGGAGTGAGGGCACACCGAGCCTAGGCGAGGTGCCGAGTGGTGGGGCAAAAGCGTTTTGCTTACTTTTGCGCTTCTCAAAAGTGAGCCGCCGTCAGGGCGGAACCCTAAGTGGCCGTTACCGCAGAAACGGATATACACCCCGCCCCCAAAATCCCACCCAGCTCAACGGCTAAACAGGAAAATCCGTCTGAGGTGCAGCCGAATCGCTAGCAGGTGCAGTTTGGAGATCACACCCACCGATGCTCCACCCCAACACTTCCAGCGCATCGCAACCGTCCTGCAACAACAGATGCGCGGCGTTGGCGAAGTGCTCCAGGTCATAACCCTCGGCGTTTTTCAGGCATAGACAGGAGACGCTGTTGAGTAAGTCTCGAGCGGCTTTGATGCGATGTGCAGCAGTTTCCAAAAGATCGGAGGCACCAGCCTCTGTGTCGATAAACAGTGTGGCGCCGACGCTGGTATTGGCTTGAAGGGGATGGTACTTGATCATCGGGTTGCTCTCTTGAGTTGGGAGCTACCACCGCTCGCGGCTAAACGAATGTGGGTGGCAGCTGTACGCGGGTTAGCCGACCGGACAAGAGAATCCGGCACACCCGAAGATGTCCCCCGCACAGCCGCCATAAATGTAAAACACAGGCAGCAAAAAGCGCCGCCATTGGGGGCGCTCGTGCACTCTTGTTCGACCGGCTAAGATCGATCACCGATTTGTCGGTGACGAGAGAACTATAGGCGAGGCCCTAACGATACAACGCTGATTTTCCGTATCTCGGAACCATCCTACGCGAAACACAGAATGGGTTTACAAAGCTCAATTTTGATCGGCCGGAAGCCTACCATCGCGAACCCAATCTGTATCGAGCAGTTGGTCAGTTGCGCTTTCGAATGAGCGCTGCCGGACAACCTCAAGTCTTCATCCCAACAGTTTAAACAAGGCATCCGCCGGCAGTGATTGCCCCGTCAAATACTGGTCAAACAGAAAGGTCCGTGCGGGCTGTAAGGCAAAGCCTCGAACCATGAAAGCCAACGAACCAACACGCTGATCGCAGCACGAGCAGCCTACAAATTTCATCCGCCGAATCTTTCCCACGGCGAGGAGATGGCTGGCATCGCCGCCCAGGGTGAAATTTTTAAAGTGCGACCTCCTTCATGAGAGGTCACATTCGATGCGAACCCAACATTCATTCCTGCCTCAACATCTCGCGCTGGCAATAGCCTTGGCGCTTGGCTGTGCCGAGGTTTCGATGGCCCAGTCAGTTGCCGGGGAAGCCCGCCCCGTTGAAACAACCGCCCAAATGCAAGCCCGCCTCAAGACGTTCATGGATCCTTCAGCGGATACGAAACGTGAAAATGTCACTAATGCCCGCGAAACACCCTTGTTGAAGGACAACAGCAATGATCTGGTGATCGTAAGCAAGCAAGGCAAACTTTTCGGGCTCACCGACGGTGGCGGAGGTACCAATGTCTTGCTATTGGATACCGCCGGGGGAGGCGCATTAGGCGAAACACGCAACTTCCAGGATTCGTATTTCAAGCAAGGTGAATGGTCAAACGGCGGTGCTTTCAACGGAGGAAGCCTGGTCGATTCGAAGGCCAGGCTGACCAACACCGGCCAGATTACGGGCGCGGTGCACGTTCTCGGCGTATTCGATAACCGCGGTACCGTGGCCGGACCTGTGCTTGTCGGGAAGAAGGGTACGTTCGTCGGTAACGGGACGGTCGACACGCTGGATGTCACGGGCCTGATGGAAGTCGGACCAGAACTGGGTGCCCCTTCGGTTATCAACGATCTCAAGTTTTCCAGGAGCGCAACGCTGGTTTATGGGATCGACGCAGAGAAAGGCAGCGCCGCGATCAAGGTTGGCGGTACAGCCACCTTGGGTAATGCGACGCTGAAAATCATCGCTGTGTCGGGCGAATCCACCGAAGCCGGCAAGCACGTGGTGATCAAGGCGGACAAGATCGATGGTAAGTTTGGGAAGATCATCAATGAACTCGCTTTCATGACGGCTACACCGGACTACACCACGGAGAAACAAGTGGGACTGGTCCTCGCTCGCAACGAGGTGCCCCTTGAGAAAGCCACGGCAAATCCCAACGGCCAAGAATTTGTAAGCGCTATCCCGACGCCGCAGTCAGCCGAACCAACGCCGCCAGCACCTAGCGGCACTTCAGCGCCAGTACCATCCCCAGCCGCCAAGCCGCAAGCCACTCGCCCAACGTCAAAACTCACCGAACCACCAAAAATTGCCAGCACCGCACCAACACCTGCGGCTCAATCGTCAGCCACCCAACCTGTGCCCAAACCCAACGCTGCCATCAATGCCCTGCTCGGCACCAACCTGACCACCGCTGCCGATGCCATCAACCAACTGGGCGGTTATGACACCGCCGACCTGGGCAACGCCACCCTGAGCAGTGTCGCGCCGATCAGCACGGGAATGCTCTCGGCCATGAGCCGGAGAAGTCCGGCGGATGGGTACGACAACGGCCAAGTCTGGGTCCAGGCCATCGGCAATAGCGGCAGCCTCGCCAAGCAATTGGGAAACTTTGCTCTCAAGCATTCGACAAAAGGTTTGATGCTGGGAACTGATTGGGCTGTCAGCCCCGATTGGCGGCTGGGCATCATCGGCAGCAAGACCCAGACGCGGATGGACAGTTATCAGTTCGACGGTGCCCTGGACAGTTGGCTCGCAGGCGCTTACGCCTTGCACCAGGACGGGCCGCTGGCACTGCGCCTGGGTGCTGTCTATGGCAGTCATGACGGCAGCACCAAGCGCCACGTTGCCTTCAACGGATTCAGGGATCGCTTGAAGGGTCGTTACGATGCCACGACACAGCAGGTCTTTGGACAGATCGGCTACAACCTGGATGTTGGACATTTCGATATCGAACCCTATGTCCAAGTGGGTTACCAGCGCTATCAACGCGATGCCTATGCCGAAAAAGGTGGGGACGCCGCATTGCAGTACAACGGCCAGGCACAGGAACACTACAGCAGCGACCTCGGCCTGCGCCTCGCCCGCCCTTTGATTTTCGACCGAGGCATACGGTTGACGCCGCGACTGGATCTCGGCTGGAAGCACCTGTATGGCGACGTAAGGGGCACCTCACATCAGCGTATGGCTAGCGGAAGTGGAATCTATACCGTCGAAGGTATCGAGTTGGACCGTGACAGCCTGCTCCTGGAAGCCGGGCTGGACCTGGCCGTATCACCGCGTCATACCCTGGGATTGAGCTACAACGGCGAAACAGGCCAGGACAACCGCAACGGTGCACTCATGGGGCAATGGCGAATGATGTTCTGATAGGCAAAAAAAAGGGGAGCACATGCCCCCCCGAGGTTAAAGCGTTGTATCGAGGCTGTTTATTCAGCCTTCGATCTCGATCAGGATCTCGCCCGGGTTGACCCGGTCGCCCTTGGCTACATGAATCGCGGTGACCTTGCCGGCGATGGCCGCCTGTACTTCGGTTTCCATCTTCATGGCTTCGGTGATCAGCACTGCTTGACCGGCCTTCACCACGTCGCCTTCCTTGACCAGCACATCAACGATGTTGCCCGGCATGGTGGTGCTGACATGGCCCGGTGCAGTGGCTTGCTTGCGCTTGCTGCTGCCGCCGCTGACAAACTCATTGAGCGGTTCGAACACGACCTCTTCCGGCATGCCATCGATGGACAGGTAGAAGTGACGCTTGCCTTCGGCCTTGACGCCCACACCGGTGATGTCGACGCGGTAGGTTTCGCCGTGAACGTCGATGACGAACTCGGTCGGCACGCCTTCGCCGCCCGCCGAGCTCACGCTGCCCGCTTCGGGGATTGGCAGCAGCACTTCCGGGGTCAGGGTGCCGGCGTCGCGTTCTTCGAGGAACTTGCGACCGATGTCCGGGAACATGGCGTAGGTCAGTACGTCCTCTTCGGACTTGGCCAGCGCACCGATTTCACCGCGCAGCTTGGTCATTTCCGGCTTGAGCAAATCGGCCGGACGCACGTCGATCACCTCTTCGCTGCCGATGGCCTGGCGACGCAGCTTCTCGCTCACCGAGCCTGGCGCCTTGCCGTAACCGCCCTGCAGATAGAGCTTCACTTCGTTGGTGATGGTCTTGTAGCGCTCACCGGCCAACACGTTGAAGAACGCCTGGGTACCGACGATCTGCGAAGTCGGGGTCACCAGCGGCGGGAAGCCGAGGTCTTCGCGCACGCGCGGAATCTCCGCCAGCACTTCGTTCATGCGGTTCAGTGCGCCCTGCTCTTTCAACTGGTTGGCGAGGTTGGAGATCATCCCGCCCGGCACCTGGTTGACCTGGACGCGGGTGTCCACCGCGGTGAACTCGCTTTCGAACTGGTGGTACTTCTTGCGCACGGCGTAGAAGTACAGGCCGATTTCCTGGAGCAGTTCCAGGCTCAGGCCGGTGTCGAACTCACTGCCCTTGAGGGCCGCGACCATCGACTCGGTGCCCGGATGGCTGGTGCCCCAGGCGAAGCTGGAGATCGCGGTGTCGATGTGATCGGCGCCGTTTTCGATGGCCTTGAGCTGGCACATCGCGGCCAGGCCGGCGGTGTCGTGGGAGTGGATGAACACCGGCAACGATTGCTCGGCCTTCAGCGCTTTCACCAGCTCGCCAGTGGCGTATGGGGTCAGCAGACCGGCCATGTCCTTGATCGCCACCGAGTCGCAACCCATGGCTTCCATCTGCTTGGCCTGGGCCACGAACGCGTCGATGGTGTGCACCGGGCTGGTGGTGTAGGCGATGGTGCCCTGGGCGTGCTTGCCGGCGGCCTTCACCGCTTCGATGGCGACCTTCAGGTTACGCACATCGTTCATCGCATCGAAAATACGGAACACATCGATGCCGTTGACCGCAGCCTTGGCCACGAACGCCTTGACCACGTCATCGCTGTAATGGCGGTAGCCCAGCAGGTTCTGGCCGCGCAGGAGCATTTGCAGACGGGTGTTGGGCAGCGCCGCGCGCAGTTGGCGCAGGCGTTCCCACGGGTCTTCTTTCAGGAAGCGCACGCAAGCGTCGAATGTCGCGCCGCCCCACACTTCCAGCGACCAATAGCCAACTTTGTCGAGCTTGTCGCAGATCGGCAGCATGTCTTCGGTGCGCATGCGGGTGGCGAGCAGCGATTGGTGGGCGTCGCGCAGGATTGTGTCGGTAACAAAGATCTTCTTGGACATGGTCATACTTCCTTACAGGCCTGCGTGGGCGGCAATGGCGGCGGCGATGGCCAAGGCCAGCTCTTCGGGTTTGCGCTTGATCGAGTAGTTGGTCAGTTCAGGGTGGCTTTCAACGAAGCTGGTATTGAACTGGCCGCTGCGGAATTCCGGATTGCGCAGAATCTCCTGGTAATACGCGGCGGTGGTCTTGACCCCCTGCAGGCGCATGTCATCCAGGGCCCGCAGGCCACGGTCCATCGCTTCTTCCCAGGTCAATGCCCAGACCACCAGTTTCAGGCACATCGAATCGTAGAACGGCGGAATGGTGTAGCCGGTGTAGATCGCCGTGTCGGTGCGCACACCCGGGCCGCCAGGGGCGTAATAGCGGGTGATCTTGCCGAAGCTGGGCAGGAAGTTGTTTTTCGGGTCCTCGGCGTTGATACGGAACTGCAACGCAAAGCCACGGTGCTGGATGTCTTCTTGCTTGACCGACAGCGGCAATCCGGAGGCGATGCGGATCTGTTCGCGAACGATGTCGATACCGGTGATTTCTTCGGTGATGGTGTGTTCCACCTGCACCCGGGTGTTCATCTCCATGAAGTACACCTCGCCTTCGGCGAGCAGGAACTCCACGGTGCCGGCATTCTCGTAGCCCACGGCCTTGGCGGCACGCACCGACAGGTCGCCGATGTAGGCGCGCTGCTCGGGGGTCAGCTGCGGGCTCGGGGCAATTTCGATCAGCTTCTGGTTGCGGCGCTGGATCGAGCAGTCACGTTCGAACAGGTGCACCACGTTGCCGAAACTGTCGCCCAGGATCTGCGCTTCGATGTGCTTGGGATTGACGATGCACTTTTCCAGGAACACTTCCGCCGAGCCGAATGCCTTGGTGGCTTCGGAAATGACCCGCGGGAAGGCCTGTTCGAGTTCTTCGCGGCTGTTGCAGCGACGGATACCACGACCGCCGCCGCCGGACGTGGCCTTGAGCATCACCGGGTAACCGATGCGATCACCTTCGGTCAGCGCTTCTTCAATGCCCGCCACGTTGCCTTCGGTGCCCGGCGTGACCGGCACACCGGCCTTGATCATGCTGCGGCGCGCTTCGGTCTTGTCGCCCATACGGCGAATGACTTCTGCCGAAGGGCCAATGAATTTGATTCCGCGTTCAGCGCAGATGTCTGCCAGTTCGGCGTTTTCCGAAAGAAAACCGTAGCCGGGGTGCAAGGCATCACAGCCGGTTTCCACCGCCAGGTTCACCAGTTTGCGCGGGTTGAGGTAGCCGGCCAGCGGATCGGCGCCGATGCTGTGGGCCTCGTCCGCACGCTTGACGTGCAGCGCATGGCGGTCCGCGTCGGAGTAGACCGCGACCGAGCGAATGCCCATCTCGGCGCAAGCGCGCACGATGCGGACGGCAATCTCACCACGGTTGGCGATCAGGATCTTTGTTATCAATTGGAGGTTCCCTTGAGCCGGTGATACCACGGCCTGGGGTCCAGGCCGACGCGTGACCAGATGTAACAATTGGTCGCAGCCCCACACTAGTCCTGGCTGTTGATTAACAAAAATGAATAATTATTGGGTCATGCATAAGCAAAGACTTATAGTTGCGCTATCCGTCTCGGCCCAGGGTGCTTGAAAGATGCGTAAGTCATTGATGCGTATGACATTGCGTCAATTGCAGATTTTCAACGAGGTGTGCGACCTGAGGTCCTACAGCCGTGCAGCTGATGAAATGTCTCTCACACAACCGGCCGTTAGCCTACAGATTCGTTCTCTGGAAGAGCTGATTGGCCAGCCGTTATTCGAGTATGTCGGCAAAAAACTCTACATGACCGAAGCCGCCGAAGCCCTGCAACGTGCCAGCCGGGACATCTTCGGACGCCTGGAAAACCTCGATATGCAGCTCTCGGACATGCAGGGTTCGCTGCAAGGCCAATTGAAGCTGGCGGTGGAGTCCAGCGCCAAGTACTTCGTCCCGCACCTGTTCGCCGCGTTCAAGCGCCAGCATCCGGAGGTCAACCTGAACCTCACGGTGGTCAATCGCGGCCAGGTCATCCGTCGGCTCTCGGATAACCGTGACGACTTGGTGATCATGTCCATGGTGCCCCAGGACATGGGCCTGGAATTCCTGCCCTTTCTCAACAACCCCATCGTCGCCGTGGCGCCGCCCGATCATCCGTTGTGCCACATGGGCCCGCTGCGCTTGCAGGATCTGGAGCCCTATACGCTGCTGTTGCGCGAACCGGGGTCCGGCACGCGACTGGCCTGCGAGGAGTACTTCAAGGAGAAACGGGTGCATTTCACCCAGACACTGGAGGTGGCGTCGGCGGAGGCCCAGCGCGAGTGCGTAGTGGCCGGGCTGGGCGTGGCGCTGTTGACGCGCCACGCCGTGAGCCGGGAATTGTCGTCCGGCGCACTCATCGAGTTGCCGGTGGAGGAATTGCCGCTGTACCGCAGCTGGTGCCTGGTGCAGGCCAGGGCCAAACGCCTGTCACCGGTCGCTCACGCCTTCCTGGCATTCGTTCGCGGTGAGCGCGCTCAGATCATCGGCCTGGTTGAGCGCTTCGACGGGAAGCCGCCGGCGTTGCCTGCCAGTAATTGAACTCTACTGCGTCAGGAAATTCGCTGATTTCGGCCAGGAGCTGGCGCTGTTCATAGCGGTCTTCGATGGCACGACGGAACGCCATGCGGCGCTGGTCTTCCTGCTGACGACGGGTTTTGACGGCGCTGCGTTCTTCGTAGGACTGGGTCATGTCGAGACTCCCAAGACGTATACGGGAGTTTTACGATGACGGCGCGGGATGACGGTTTGGCGGCGCGTGCGTTACAGAACGATGAATTCGGGCAAACGATCCCTGTGGCGAGGGAGCTTGCTCCCGCTCGGCTGCGCAGCAGTCGCAAACCAGCCAATGCTGGTGTATCTGGAAAAATCGTTGGGGGCCGCTTCGCAGCCCAGCGGGAGCAAGCTCCCTCGCCACAAAAGCCCCTCGACCTCAGGGCTTGGGATTCAGTCGTCCAGCGCCTTCACCGACTTGGGCGACAGCCGCAGGCTGCGAAGGCTGCGCTTCACGCTCTTGAGGTGGTTGACCAGGCTTGGACCACGGGCCATGGCGACGCCCATCGCCAATACGTCGATCACCACCAGGTGGGCGATGCGCGAGGTCAGCGGCGTGTAGATCTCGGTGTCTTCATGCACGTCGATGGCCAGGTTCACCGTGGACAGTTCCGCCAATGGCGTCTGGCTCGGACACAAGGTGATCAGCGAGGCACCGCTTTCGCGCACCAGGTTCGCGGTGATCAGCAAGTCCTTGGAACGCCCCGACTGGGAAATGCAGATCGCCACATCGGTGGGTTTCAAGGTCACCGCTGACATGGCCTGCATGTGCGGGTCGGAATAGGCCGCAGCCGTCAGCAGCAACCGGAAGAACTTGTGCTGGGCATCGGCTGCTACCGCGCCCGAGGCGCCGAAGCCATAAAACTCGACCCGCTGGGCCTGGGACATGGCCGTGACGGCTTTTTGCAACGCCACCGGGTCGAGCTTCTCGCGAACCTCCATCAGCGTATGCAGGGTCGTGTCGAAGATTTTCAGGCTGTAGTCCGCCACTGAATCGTCTTCGTGGATCGCAAACTGACCGAAGCTCGCGCCGGCGGCCAGGCTTTGCGCCAGCTTGAGTTTCAGGTCCTGGAAACCCGAGCAACCGATGGCCCGGCAGAAACGCACGATGGTCGGTTCGCTGATGCCGACGCTGTGGGCAAGATCGGCCATGGAGCTATGCATCACGGCCGCAGGATCAAGCAGTACGTGATCGGCGACTTTCAGCTCCGACTTGCGTAGCAAGTGGCGTGACTGGGCGATGTGTTGCAACAGGTTCAAGGGGCTGGACTCTTGTTATGGGCAGATGCCGGGATGTAGCAAGCTTGTAGTTATACTACAAGAATTGGCTTTTTGCCCGTCCAAAACGTAACTGGATTGCCTCGCTGCCCCTTTGTTTTGGCCGAGGATCCGCCGATGTAGCAGCTTGTGCCGTAGCGCAAACCTTCAACGCTGCCGATCCGCTGATTTCCAGGCCCGTCCTGCGCTTTCAACGCGGGAAAAATCGTCTATCGGTCAATAGCCAACGCCTAAAACAACTTGCGCTCCTCAACAATATCTCCCAGTAACAATAGACAGTAGATCTTAAAACAGAACCAAGTAAACCATCGGAAACTCATTTCTCCTTACAATCCCAACCGCAATTGAGCAGACACTCTCAAGTCAAAGTAGATATATTGGCTCCCGCAGGACGCAATCAACTTAACTACAGGAGTTACTATCATGAAAATCACCACTAAAGATTGGACCGCACAAATCGACCGCATGCCAGGTGCCGCGTCTTTCCGCACCTTTGGTACCGTCACTGTGGCCAATAGCGGCGTCACCCCGACGCTGGTACGCAGCGACCTACAGGACAAGTCCTTTGACCTGCGACTGGAATTGAAACTTGAACATTCCGATGGAGTTTCACTGCAAGTACTGACCGACAAGTTCGTTGAATACAAAGAGCTGGGCGACTCCAATGTCACCGGCGTCAGTATCTTTTTCGACGGCCAGTTACTGCACCACATCGATGACGTGCTAATCACTAACTAAGCGTAGACCCCATAACTTCCCGTCAGACGACTTCGTTGCCTGACGGGAAGTTATCGTCGTGGTTCAGGCTCATTCAGCCAGGTGTTGCGCCCGCAACAACCCAGCCAACCCTTCAGCCTCCACCGGCCGGCTGATCAGATACCCTTGAACCTCATCGCAACGTTCATTCCTGAGGAATTCGAGCTGCTCCTGCCGCTCAACACCTTCAGCCACGACCTTGAGCGACAACCCATGGGCCATTGCAATGATTGCCCGGGTAATTGCCGCATCCACGCTGCCCTCACCCAGCCCGCGAATGAACGCCTGGTCGATCTTCACGTAATCCACCGGGATGCGCTTGAGGTAACTCAGGGATGAGTAGCCGGTGCCGAAATCGTCGATCGCCAGCTTGACCCCAAGGTCACGCAATTGCTGGAACGTGGCGATGATGTGTTCAACGCTGTCGAGCAACTGGCTCTCGGTCAGCTCCAGTTCCAGGTATTGCGGGGCCAGACCGGTTTCCTCCAGCACCTGCCGCACCAGGCTGACCAGCTTGCCCTGGCGCAGTTGATGCACCGACAGATTGACGGACACCCTGATCGGCGCGAGCCCCTGGCGTTGCCATTCGCATGCCTGCCAACAAGCCTGGCGCAATACGAATTCGCCAATCGGCCCGATCAACCCGGTCTCTTCGGCCAGGCCAATGAAATCCCCCGGTGGTACCCGGCCCATGGCCGGATGATCCCAACGCACCAACGCCTCGGCGGCGTTCAGGCGACCGGTCGCCAGGCACAGTTTTGGCTGATAAAAGACCTTCAGTTGTTGCTCTTCCAAGGCCTTGCGCAGCTGATTCTCCAGTTGCAGGCGCTCCAGCGTGCTGGCCTGGAGGCTGTCGGTGTAGAACTGGAAATTGTTGCCCCCCAAATGCTTGGCATGTTGCATGGCCATGTTCGCCTGGCTGACCAGCATGGCAACTTCTCGCGTGTTGTCAGGCAACAGGCTGATGCCGATCGAGGCACTGAGCACCAGTTCATGGCCTTCTATGGTCAGTGGCACACGCAGTTTGGCGGCCAGCCGAGTCGCCACCCGCGCCAGGCTCGAAAGGTTGCCATAGGCATCGAACAACACCGCAAACTCATCGCCCGATAGCCGGGCGATGGTATCCGCCTCGGGCAGCGCATTGATCAGGCGTCGTGCCATTTTCTGCAACAACTGGTCGGCGATGTCATGGCCGAGGCTGTCGTTGAGCAACTTGAACCGGTCCAGGTTGATATGCAGCAACGCCAGGCTGCGCCGTCCGCCCTGGCGCACCCGCTGATGCGCTTCGTTCAGGCGCTCGCGGAACAACGAACGATTCGCCAGCCCGGTCAATTCGTCGTAATGGGTCAGGTAGCGCATCCGTTCTTCAGATTCACGCCGTGCCGAAAGATCGGCGAAGAAGCCCACGATATGGCTGACATTTCCCCGAGCATCACGCACGACGTTCAGTTGCAGCCATTGCGGATACAACTCGCCGTTGGCCCGCGCCTCCACCAACTCACCCTGCCAGGTGCCGTGCTGCTTGAGCGCTTGGCGAATGACGGGGTAATGCCGGCGCGCGTCGCGACTGCACGGTAGGTCCACCACGTTGCGCCCGAGCATGTCAGCGATGTCGAAACCGGTGACCCGCGTGAACGCCTGATTGGCAGCGAGTAGCACGTAGTGGGGGTCGAAAATCACGATACCTTCGCTGGCGGCTTCGAACACTGTGGCCGCCAGTTGCCGTTGCTGCTCGAGCTCCTTGCTGGCGCTGATGTCTCGCCGGGTGCCGACCATACGCAGCACCCGTCCGCTCGCGCTGCGCTCCACGGCCCGGCCGCGGTCTTCGATCCAGACCCAGTGGCCATCGCCATGGCGCACACGGTATTCGATCTGGTAATCCTCGCTGCGGCCCTTGAGGTGTTCGACCAGGGCCCGCTTGAGCGCCGGCAGGTCCTGGGGATGCAGGCGCGGGGTGAGGTGAGTGAGCATCGCCGTGATGTATTCGGGTTCCAGGCCGAAGAGTTCCTTGAGCTGAGTGTGATGGACTTCGTCAGTCTGCAGGTTCCAGTCCCACAACCCCAGCTCACTGGCCTTGAGCGCCAGGGCCAGACGCGCCTCACTCTTGCTCAAGGCCTGGCTGGCGACCTCCAGTTCAAGACTGCGCTGCGCGACCCGCGCCTCCAGGCCAACCTGGGCCGCCCGCAGTTTTTCCTCCGCAGAACGGCGTTGCTCGACCTCCCGGGCCAGCGCGTCGTTGAGCTGGGCGCTGCGGGTTTGTGCTTGCTGCAGATGCTCGATCAGCGCCTGGTTCTGGAAGCGTCGCAACAGGCCGCTTTGGATCAAGCGGTTGACTTGCCAGGCGACCACGCTCAGTGAGACCAGCACGATCAGCCCAAGCCAGCCCCACCCGCGTTGCTGCTCATCGCCGCCCCAGAAGAGATAGCCGATGGCCGGTAACAGGCAGGGCAAGGTAAAGGACAGGAAGGCGGGAAGGCTCACCGCGTAGGCCACGCTGGCCGATAGGGCGGCCGCGCCAATCAGGCCGAACACCCATGCCTGCTGCTGGAAACTGTCAGCCGGGACCAGCGCGATACCGGCCCCAGCCAGCGTCAGGCCGGTCATCGCCGAGCCAAGCAAAAACATACGCAACCAGATCGGGTGTGCCTGGCGGCTCGGCATCGCCGAATCGAAAGCCGCCACCTGGATCACCCGCAAGGCCACCAGTGACAGCAACCAGACGAGCCAGACGCTGACCAGGAAATAGCGCTGCGGCTCCCATAACAGCGCGGCGCAGACCAGACCATTGAGCAACATGAACAGCGTAGGCAGCAGCGAGCCTTGATACAACAGACGTGTGCGCTCGACCGCCATCTCCATGGCGTACTGCTTGCAGATGACCCGCGGCTCCACACAGGGGCCCGCCGGATCGGAATTGAGGGTCATTGGCACTGTTCTTGTTCTTATATCAGTGGAGCGTGGAGAACCCGAAACAAGCACCGAGCATACACAAGCCACGGGGCATCCCACACTGCCCCAGCTCATAAAAATACGGAAAAAAGTCGCTGTTTCATTGGGTGGCGACCCTTTCGAGCGAGTCCCGCCAACGCCTGTAGCCCATGACCCACCGGTCATCACCAAGCGGTCTTTTATCGGCTGATGCAAAGCTCGGTTTGCCCGGGGTGGCGCCGCACCCTAGAATGCCCCGATGCGCGATGATCTCTCCCTTCTGCTGAACTCCCTCAACGATGCCCAACGTCAGGCCGTAGCTGCCTCCGTGGGTCGTCAGTTGGTCCTGGCCGGTGCCGGCTCCGGTAAAACCCGAGTGCTGGTGCACCGTATCGCCTGGTTGATCCAGGTCGAGAACGCCTCGCCCCATTCGATCCTGTCGGTGACGTTCACCAACAAGGCCGCGGCCGAGATGCGCCACCGCATCGAACAACTGATGGGCATCAACCCTGCCGGCATGTGGGTCGGCACGTTCCACGGCCTGGCGCACCGCTTGTTGCGGGCGCATTGGCAGGAGGCCGGGCTGAGCCAGACCTTCCAGATCCTGGACAGCGACGACCAGCAACGCCTGATCAAGCGGGTGATCCGCGAGTTGGGCCTGGACGAGCAGCGCTGGCCGGCCCGCCAGGCGCAATGGTTCATCAACGGCCAGAAAGACGAAGGCCTACGCCCGCAACACATCCAGGCCAGCGGCGACCTGTTCCTGGCGACCATGCGCAGCATCTACGAAGCCTACGAGGCGGCGTGCCAGCGTGCCGGGGTCATCGACTTCTCCGAGCTGCTGCTACGGGCACTGGACCTGTGGCGCGACCACCCAGGCCTGCTGGCCCATTACCAGAAGCGCTTCCGGCATGTACTGGTGGACGAATTCCAGGACACCAACGCCGTGCAATACGCCTGGTTGCGCCTGCTTGCCAAGGGCGGCGACAGCCTGATGGTGGTGGGTGACGATGACCAGTCGATCTATGGCTGGCGCGGCGCCAAGATCGAGAACATTCACCAGTACTCGGCGGACTTCCCGGACGCCGAAGTCATCCGCCTGGAACAGAACTACCGCTCCACCGCCGGCATCCTCAAGGCCGCCAACGCCCTGATCGCCAACAACACCGGGCGCCTGGGCAAGGAGTTGTGGACCGACGGCGGCGAAGGCGAAGCGATCAACCTCTACGCCGCCTTCAACGAACACGATGAAGCCCGCTACGTGGTGGAAACCATCGAAAGCGCGCTGAAAACCGGCCTGGCCCGCAGCGACATCGCCATCCTGTACCGTTCCAACGCCCAGTCGCGGGTGCTGGAAGAGGCCTTGCTGCGCGAGCGAATCCCCTACCGCATCTATGGTGGCCAGCGCTTCTTCGAGCGTGCTGAAATCAAGAACGCCATGGCCTACCTGCGCCTGATCGAAGGACGCGGCAACGACGCGGCCCTGGAACGGGTGATCAACGTGCCGACGCGGGGCATTGGCGAGAAAACCGTCGAGGCGATTCGCGATCACGCGCGCCACAGCCATGTGTCCATGTGGGAAGCCATGCACCAACTGGTCGCCAACAAAGGCATGACCGGTCGCGCCGCCGGTGCGCTGAAGGCCTTCATGGACCTGATCGAAGACCTGGCCGCCAAGTGCGGGGAAATGCCTCTGCACTTGATGACCCAGACCGTCATCGAGCAGTCCGGCCTGATCGCCTACCACGAAGCGGAAAAAGGCGAGAAAGGCCAGGCCCGGGTGGAAAACCTTGAGGAACTGGTCAGCGCCGCGCGCAACTTCGAAAGCACCGAAGAAGACGAAGACCTGACGCCGCTGTCGGCCTTCCTGGGTCATGCCTCCCTGGAGGCCGGCGACACCCAGGCCGACGAACATGAAGACAGCATCCAGCTGATGACCCTGCACAGCGCCAAGGGCCTGGAATTTCCCTACGTGTTCCTCGTGGGTATGGAAGAAGGCCTGTTCCCTCACAAGATGAGCCTGGAGGAACCGGGACGCCTGGAGGAGGAACGGCGCCTGGCCTATGTTGGCATCACCCGCGCCATGCAGAATCTGGTGCTGACCTACGCCGAAACCCGACGTCTATATGGCAGCGAGACCTACAACAAGGTGTCGCGCTTCGTACGCGAAGTACCGAAAGGCCTGATTCAGGAAGTGCGGTTGTCCAACAGTGTCAGCCGTCCGTTCGGTGGCGGCCAGCAGCAAAGCACCAGCAGCCTGTTCGGCGGCAGCGACATCCCGGAAACCGGCTTCAGCCTCGGCCAGACCGTACGGCATTCGGTATTCGGCGACGGCGTGATCCTCAACTTCGAGGGCGCTGGCGCCCAGGCGCGGGTGCAGGTGAACTTCAGCGAAGGCAGCAAGTGGCTGATGCTGGGGTATGCCAAGCTGGAAGCAATCTAAAGATTTGCATAGAACCCTGTGGGAGCGAGCTTGCTCGCGATAGCGTTGGATCTGTCAATGTTGATGCTGACTGACACTCCGCTATCGCGAGCAAGCTCGCTCCCACAATTTGTTCGTTGGGCGCCGAAGTATCTCCGATAGAACTCATCCCCCTTTCCTACAGCCCAAAGCGAACAAGCCTTCTTGCACAGCCCAAGCTGAACCTAAGCTGTCACGCAAAAGCCAGAAACACTCTGTCGCTAGCCAGCAACAGTTCAGCTGTGCAACATGGCGCGCGTGCTATCCACAAATGGGAATGCCTTTATATGAAACGTTTTCTTAGCATCGCCATGGCGCTGTGCATTGGCCTGACGATGGCCATCGACGCCAATGCCGCCAAGCGCTTTGGCGGTGGTAAAAGCTCGGGCGCCGCCCCGACTCACCAAACCAGCCAGATGGCACCGTCCTCTGCCGCCGGTTCTACCGCTGCCACCGCAGGTGCTGCCGGTGCCGCGGGCGCGGCCACCAAGGCCAGCGGTGCTTCGCGCTGGCTCGGCCCCCTGGCCGGCATCGCCGCCGGTGGCCTGCTCGCCTCCATGTTCATGGGCGACGGCTTCCAGGGCATGCAGATCTTCGACATCCTGATCATGGCGGTCATCGCCTTCCTGGTCTTCCGCTTCATTGCCGCCCGTCGTCGCAAGCAGCAGGAGCAATTCGCACCAGCCGGCCATGCGCCGATGCAGCGTGAAGTGTTCAACCAGCAGCCCGCCAGCGGTTCGATCTTCGGTGGTTCGGCAGCGCCGGTGGCCGCTCGTCCGGTCATCAATGCGCCGGCCTGGTTCAACGAGCAACGCTTCATCGAAGCGGCACGCAGCCACTTCATGTCCCTGCAGCAACATTGGGACGCGAACGAAATGGACAAGATTGCCGAATTCGTGACCCCGCAACTGCTGGAGTTCCTCAAGCGCGAGCGGGCCGAACTAGGCGATGGCTTCCAGTCCACCTACATCGACAATCTGCACGTGCAACTGGACGGCGTCGACGATCGCGCCGACAAGACCATCGCCACCCTGACCTTCAGCGGTGTGTCGAAGGATTCTCGCTTCGACAAGGGCGAAGCGTTCAGCGAAAGCTGGAACATGGAACGTGCCCAGGGCGATGACCAGCCTTGGCTGGTAGCCGGTATCCGCCAGAACGGTTGAACCTTTACCCGTTTTGCATGTTGAAATAAAAGAACCCCGGCTCAGGCCGGGGTTTTCTATTTCGCAGTTGCATCTATAGCGAGCTACTGTATAAACCGCTCCATATAAAACCGCGCCATCGAGAAAGAGGATCCCCGGACGTGGAAGAAATCATCGAACAATTGCGTGAAGCCAACGAGCCCGTACCGGTCCCGCTGGAGTTGCCCGACGAAGACTTGCTGGTAGAGATCGAAGAGCAGCTGTTCATCGATATCCCATTCGTCTTCAGGGAGTTTTTGCTGACCGTCAGCGATGTCGTCTATGGCAGCCTGGAGCCGGTGACCGTCACCGATCCACAATCCCACACCTACCTGCCGGATGTGGCCGCCAATGCCTGGGATGCCGGAGTCGACCGCAGCCTGATCCCGATCTGCCAGGACGGCGACGATTACTATTGCGTCGAAGAAGACGGCACTGTGGTGCTGTGGCAGGCCGAGGAAGAGCTGGTCGCCGAAGAAACCTGGGAATCGGTCTGGCACTGGGCGCGGGACGTCTGGCTGGAAAGCTGAGCCCCATGGCCGGTCAATGCCCGGACGAGTCCTTGTGATTGTCCAGGGTTTCAAGCAAGGCCACCTGCATCCGTGTATGCAGGCGGATGAACCAGCGCCAGAGCAGTGCCGCCACGGCGGTCGCCACTACGGCGATCAGTACGAGCAACTTGTTGGTCGGCAGAATGCTGGCCGACAAGGCTGCCAATAGCAGGAAAATCACCAGCAGCGAGAGAATCGGGATCACTTCGGCGATCACCCGACGCACGCGCTGGGTGTGGCGGCCAGCCATCTCCGGCTTCACGCCCATCTCCGCCAACAGCATCGACAGCGCCTTGAGCTTGCGATAGGCGGCGATCAGGAACGGTAGCGACAGCAACAACGCCCCGCCCCAAATCAAGGCTTTCTGCCAGCTCGGGTCGCTGATCCACGCTTGCAGGTAAGCCGACATCCGCTCGGCGAAATATCCGCCCGAGACAAAAATCGCAATGACCAGCGCCAGGTTGACGCCGACCTGCAGCAAGATCCGCCGGATCATCGATGCCACCATCGCCCCTTCACCATGGGGCTGGATGCTGCGCAGCCATTCGCCATACATCCCCAGCACCCGCGTCAGCCGTTGCGGCATGACCGTCGCCAACTTGACGGACAGTGGGTCGGCGGCCCGGATCAGGTACGGCGTCAGCAGAGTGGTCAACACCGAGACGGCGACCGCAACCGGATAGAGGAAATCGCTGGTGACCTGCAGGGTCATCCCCAACGACGCGATGATGAAGGAGAATTCGCCGATCTGCGAAAGGCCCATCCCAACGCGCAGCGAGGTGCGTCCGTCGTTGCCGGCGATAAAGGCACCGAGGCCGCAGGACAACATCTTGCCGAGCACCACTGCGCCCGTGATCACCGCAATCGGCCAGGCGTACTGCAGCAATATCGCCGGATCGAGCATCAGCCCGATGGCGACAAAGAAGATCGCGCTGAACAGATCACGCACCGGCTCCACCAGCCGCTCGATTTTCAGCAGTTGCCGGGACTCAGCCATGATCGCACCGATCAGGAACGCCCCAAGCACCATGCTGTATTCCAGCTTCACCACCAGCAGGCAGAAGCCGAAACACAGACCCAACACGGTAATCAGCAGCATTTCGTTGCTGTCGAACTTCGCCACGTAGGCCAGCACCCTCGGCACCAGCAGAATGCCGATGACCAACGCGACGATCATGAACAACGACAACTTGCCGACTGTGGAAAATACCTCGCCGGAGCTCACGGTGCCGCTGACCGCAATGCTCGATAGCAAGGCGATGATGCCAATGCCCAGGATGTCCTCGACGATCAACACCCCGAAAATCAGCTGCGCGAAGCGCTCGTTCTTCATCTTCAGGTCGTTGAGGGCCTTGACGATGATGGTGGTGGAGGAAATGGCCAGGATCGCGCCGAGGAACAGCGAGTCCATGGTGCTCCACTCGAACCAGCGGCCGATTTCATAACCGATCCAGATCATCAGCACGATTTCGAGGAACGCCGCGATGAAGGCCGTGGCCCCAACCTTGAACAGTTTGCGCAGGCTGAACTCCAGGCCCAGGCAAAACATCAGGAAGATCACCCCGAGCTCGGCCAGGGTCTTGATCGTGTCTTCGTCGTGGATAAAACCGAACGGCGGCGTATGCGGGCCGATGATGAAGCCGGCTACGATGTAGCCCAATACCACCGGTTGCTTGAAACGATGAAAGAGCACGGTCACCAGCCCCGCTGCCATCATGATGATTGCCAAGTCTTGAATGAAACTGATGGCATGCATGTCGGAGCTCCCTGTTCAAATGACTCATCGCAGAGCTGGAGAAATCCATTTCCTCTGTAGGAATTGCCCTCACAACGGGCTTTTGAAGGGTAACACCGCGACTTCCGACAAAAAGACGGTGCAATATATGGAAACAGATCCATCGGCGCGTGACGGCAACCACAGGCGCAGCGTCCCGATATCGGTGGTTTTTAAAACCTGGTGACCTGTTGGCAGGCCACCCACCAGCACCCGCAGAGGTGCACTCCCGAATTGCTGCCTTGAACCGTGAGTACGTTATGGAACCCGGAAACGCCCAGCTGTCGATGACGGTGTTGATGACCCCCGATATGGCCAACTTCTCTGGCAATGTCCATGGCGGCACCTTGCTCAAATACCTCGACGAAGTCGCCTACGCCTGCGCCAGCCGCTACGCCGGGCGCTACGTGGTGACCCTGTCGGTTGACCAGGTCATCTTTCGTGAGCCGATTCATGTCGGCGAACTGGTGACCTTCCTGGCATCGGTGAACTACACCGGCAACACGTCGATGGAAGTGGGCATCAAAGTCGTGACCGAAAATATTCGCGAACGCTCGGTGCGCCACACCAACAGTTGCTTCTTCACCATGGTTGCGGTGGATGACCTGCGTAAACCCGCAGCCGTGCCGCCCTTGCAGCCGCAAAACAGCGAAGAAAAACGCCGCTACGAACAAGCCCAGCAACGCCGGCAGATTCGCCAGGAGCTGGAAAAGCGTTATCAGGACATCAAGGCAGACGGGCCTTAACCGACATGTGGGAGCGCGCTTGCTCGCGATGGCGGTCGATCAGTCAATATTGATGCTGACTGACACACCGCTATCGCGAGCAAGCTCGCTCCCACAGGAATTTTGCAGCATTTTCACGGGTGCGATCAGAGGCTGATCGGCACTGCCTCGAACCGCACCCGTGGATGGGCGATCCGGTCCTGGGCGCGGACCAGTTCCAGCTCATAGCTTGTGCAGGCCTGGGTTTCCAGCAGCACTTCATGCACCGCTGCGGCAGTGAATTCGAGCGCCGCCACCAGACTGTCCCCCAACAGTATCCGCGCCAGGAACAACCCTGACGTCAGGTCACCCACGCCCACCGGCTGACGCGGGAAAGCCAACAGCGGACGGCGCAGGTGCCAACTGCCATCAGCGGTCACCAGCAGCATTTCGAAGCTGTCATCCGGCTTGCCAGGGTAGGCCAGGTGCTTGACCAGCACCGCCTTCGGGCCACGGGCCAGCAACGCCCGGGCCATGGCCAGGCAATCGAGCAAAGATTGCGCCTTGCGTCCCGAAAAACTGTCCAGCTCCAGTTGGTTCGGGCACATGAGGTCCGCCACGGCAGCAGCTTCTTCCAGGAGAAACTCGCTCACCTCGGGCGCCACGATACAGCCCTTCTCTGGATGCCCCATGACCGGGTCACACAGGTACAGCGCCTTCGGATTGGCGGCCTTGATCCGCGCCACGCCCGTCAGAATCGCCCGCCCCTGAGCCGCGCTGCCCAGGTAACCGGACAACACCGCATCGCAGTGACCCAGCTCACCGATGGCCGCAATGCCTTCTACCAGTGCCGGTATCTGCTCTGGGGCCAGCACCTCCCCGGTCCATTGGCCATACTGGGTGTGATTGGAAAACTGCACGGTGTTGAGCGGCCAAACGTTCACGCCAACCCGCTGCATCGGAAACACTGCGGCGCTATTGCCGGCGTGTCCGAACACCACGTGGGACTGAATGGCAAGCAGATGAGGCGTACGTTTCATGCGGGAAGTTTCCGTAAAACGATTGAAATTCAAGCCGCGCAGTATGCGACTAAACGCAGCCTGTACGACAGACCGGCGAGACAGTTAAGCTGGCAGCAACTTGTTGGAGCACTTTGTTCATGCTGACCCTTGGAAACATTTTCGTGCTGATGCTGCTGGCTACCGGCGGCGCCTGGCTGTGGCACAACCATGGCTTGCGCGAACGGGCGTTGGCGAGGGTCATGCAGCATTGCGCCAACCTCAAGATCGAGCTGCTGGACGGCAACGTGGCGCTGAAAAAGATCGGTTTCGTGAAAGACGCCAGCGGACGACGACGGCTGGCTCGCGTCTACACCTTCGAGTTCACCGTCACCGGCGAAAGCCGTCATTCGGGCACCATCACTCAGTTTGGTGCCCACAGCGCACAAATAGAGCTGGCGCCCTACCCGATGCCCTTCGAAGAAACACCGCCAACGCCTATTGAACCGGTCCAGACCAGGCCCAGGGCTGAAGTCATCGAGTTGAGCCAATGGCGCCAGGAACACAACAAATGGAAGCCTTGAAACAGGGCTGACTCAAGCACACCGACAATTCACCAGCCCGGCTTGCAGGCGATCAACGTCTTGCACCTGATCGAAAATCAGCTCGATCCGAGAATCCTGGCGCCACTCACTGGCTTGCCAACCCAGCACCGCCCCCTCCAGCGCATTGGCTGAAACCCAACCACCGACGCTGTGGATAACCATCTTCGCCCGTTTCCAGTCCTGGCCTTGCAGCCATTGCGTCAGCGCCGCTGCGTCGAATTGCTGGCTGGGGTGCCAGCGCCAACCAATACTCCAGCCGCCTTCCTGCTGCTGATACAAGCAGATCGGCAGCGTCGGGTCGGACCAAATGGCCGGTATCTGGCCCAGGCTCTTCGGTAGATTCAAGTTATCCACAGCCCCACTGCCCCGAGCCGCAAGGCCTGGTAATCGATCGATCGGCAGCGCAGCCTGTTGCGTCCAGTACAACGCACGCCCTGGCAGTTGCGCCGTCAGCCGTTCGCGATCGGCTTGTGTGAGGGCCTCGGACTTGTTCAGCACCAGCAGTCCGGCATCCGCCAGGGTTTGTTGCTGCGCGTCGGGCAAGGGCTTGCCGTCCGCCATCGCCCGGGCGTCCAACACCAGCACACAGGGTTGCACCGCCAGCACACCGAGCCATGGCGCTTCGCTCAGCTGGCGCAGCAACTGCGCCGGATGACCCAGGCCCGAGGGTTCGATGAACAGCCGATCTGGCCGGGCCTTGCGCAGCAAACGCCCAAGACCGATCTGAAACGGCGCGCCGTTGACGCAGCACAAGCAGCCACCGGCCACTTCGCCCAGTGCGATACCATCGCCCGCCTGGGTCAGCAACGCGGCATCCAGGCCGATCTGGCCGAACTCATTGATCAGCACCGCCCAGCGCTCATTGGCCGGGCGCTGAGCCAGCAGATGCCTGATCAGGCTGGTCTTGCCGGCGCCCAAGGGACCGGCGATGACATGGGTGGGAATGTGCTGCAACATAATCGACGGCTTTCGATGGAGGTGAATATGCGAATGATCGGCTGGTTGTTACTGGCACTGACTTCGAACCAGGCATTGGCCCAGGCTTGTGTGGTCCACAGCCAGGCGGAGCGGCTCGATGTGAAAGTCTGCCAGCAGAACCGCAACATCCCGCAGAAGCTGTTTGCCGATGGTTTTTGCCAGCCAAACCTTGCCGGCCAGAAGGTCGAGGTGCAATACGTCGATCAATGCCCTGGCGGCGCGTTCGGCGTTTGCAGCAACGCTCAGGTCGCCAATATGCCTTACCGCCAGGATATTCACTATTACGGCGTGGCGACCGATGCCGCTTATCTGCAGCCCTTTTGCGAAGGGCAGAGCCAAGGCACCTGGCTCAAGCCTTAAGCCAGCCAATCCAGCGTGAGAATCAATCGACGCTCTCCCGGCGCGAGCTCCGGTGATCGATGGATCAGGCCAAGGCCTTCGTTGCCGTGCCATTTTTCGCCTTTAAGCAAACCCACATCACCGCGACGAAACTGCTGGATCACGCGCGGATCACTGGGCTCAGCCTCAGGCTCGGCAAGTCGTCGACGGTCCATGGCACCTTCCTCAAGCCACTGGCTGCCGACGCCCGCATAGGTGGTCAGCAGCCGCACCGGCACGTGGTCAACGTGAAAGCGCGGGCACATCGCCTTGTCCAGCGTGCGCAGGCGCAGGCCGACACGTTGGGCACCCAATAGGCAGGCAAATGCACTGACCAGCCAGGAGACATCGGCGATAAAGCCTTCATAGCCTTGCAGGTCGCTGAAACCTGCCGCGAGCCCTCGCAGCGCCGGCTGCGTGTCTTCCTCCGGCAACTCGAGCACGCGTGATTCGGCCAGCGACGGGTCCATCGCCAGCACCATGGCCGCAAAATCGCTGATGTGTGCAGGAAGCTGACGCTGCCAGACCGCCAGGTTGGTGCCGTCGTCCAGGATCTGCGTGAATACCCCTGGCGTATCACCTTGGGCCTGTCGTGCCTGCGTAGCCCTTTTCAGAGTGGGCGCCAGCATCACGCCGCGACCTCGTCATGCCACGTGCCGAACGGATCCGGCAACAGCCGCCAACTTTCAACACCGAGGGCCATTTCCGCGTCGGTGAGCAAGCAAGCGTCCAGTTCGGCGGTGAGCTGGCTGAAGTCGATGTCCTGACCAATGAACACCAGCTCCTGACGGCAATCGCCTGTGGCAGCGAGCCAGTTCTTCATGATCGCCGCTGTGCTCTCTTCATCCTGCGGCCATTGGTTTTTCGGCACGAACCGCCACCAGCGCCCGGCGAAACCATGCCGCATCAAGCCCCCGGCCTGGGACCAACTGCCCGCCTCCTCAGGTTTGCTGGCCAGCCAGAAGAACCCCTTGGAGCGCAGGAGTTTGCCGTTGGGCCATGGACGGTCGATGAAACTGAAAAAGCGCTCGGGATGAAACGGTCGGCGAGCCCGATAGGCGGTCGAGGCGATGCCATATTCCTCGGTTTCTGGCACGTGCTCGCCACGCAGCTCCTGCAGCCAGCCAGGGGCCTGGGCGGCGCGTTCGAAGTCAAAAAGGCCTGTGTCGAGGATCCGGCCCAGCGGCACCTGCCCCATGACCATGGGGAGGATCTGCGCCTGGGCGTTGAGGCGCTGCAGAATCGCGGTCAACTCTTCCCATTCATGCTGGCTGATCAGGTCGATCTTGCTGATCAGAATCACGTCGGCAAACTCGATCTGTTCGATCAGCAGGTCGGTGATCGAGCGTTCATCGTCCTCACCCAGGGTTTCACCCCGTGACGCAAGGCTTTCAGCGGCCTGGTAATCCAACAGGAAATTCACCCCATCGACCACCGTCACCATAGTGTCGAGTCGGGCCACATCGGCCAGGCTTCGGCCTTCTTCATCACGAAACGTGAAGGTTTCTGCCACCGGCAACGGTTCGGAAATGCCTGTGGATTCGATCAACAGATAATCGAAACGCCCTTCCCTGGCGAGTTGCCCGACCTCTTCGAGCAAGTCCTCGCGCAACGTGCAGCAGATACAGCCGTTGCTCATTTCCACCAGTTTTTCTTCAGAACGACTCAGGGTGACATCTCGCTGGACTTCGCTGCCATCGAGGTTGATCTCGCTCATATCGTTGACGATCACCGCCACTCGCAGATTGTCGCGATTACGCAAGACGTGGTTGAGCAGTGTGCTTTTACCGGCACCGAGGAATCCGGAAAGCACGGTTACAGGAAGACGATTGGGCATCAGGTATATCCTCATCGGGCGGCCGCTTCGACTACGGCTCGTTTCCAGGGTTTGGCTAGATTCAGGGGCATAGTTATTTATGTTATAGTATAACAACGCAATTCAACCAGCCCCCGCGTCCCTCATTGGCCTGAGATCACTCCATGCGCAATCATCTGAAATTCGTATTGGCGAGCCCGTTGTTGCTGTGGGTGTTAAGCGCTTCGGCCCAAACCTCTCTCCTGGCGAACTGCACCCGCAGTGCAAATCTGCTGGCGTGCGTGGACATCCAGGGCAATGCCTACAGCGTCGCAACGGCGGGAAACACCATTTATTTACGAGGTTTTGAAGCCGCCAGTCGTCGTTATTGGGCGCAAACAAACAGCCGCTACGGTCAGCTCACCTTCTTTACTGGCGTGGCGTCGGATGGAGAAAGCTGGGTCGGATACACCCGGCGAGTGGGCTGGACGACCCTCAATCGTTTCTCGAGTTCGGGCGGTAGCACTGGCACATTTGTATGCGGACGCATGAACGGTTGCCAGGATTCATCGCGCTGATGTTTCACGTGGAACGTGAACGTTTGGGGAGATGAAACTCCTTTCATGGAAAAGGTTTCTTTAAATCAGTTGTTATACTATAACATCTAATTTTGAACCTTCGATGGACCTTGACCATGAACGCGTTAACCCTGCCCGACATCGCTGCGCAGGCTTCACGTCAAACCCTGCCCCTTGATTGGGTGGGCATGTGTGGCATCGCAACGCCGGTGTTGATTGACGGCCAACGTCTCAGTGCAACGGCCGACGCAGGTGTCAGCCTTGATGACGGTGAGGCGCGCGGCATTCACATGTCACGTTTATACCTGGCGCTGGAGTTGCTCGAAGAGACGACGCTTTCGCCAGCCTTATTGCGCCGAATCCTCCAGCAATTTCTCGACAGCCACGAAGGCTTGTCCCACGCAGCATCGCTCAGTGTGCATGCCGATCTTCTGCTCAAGCGTCCGGCACTTATCAGCCCGCTGATGGGTTGGAAACGCTATCCGGTGAGCATCGAAGCCCACTTGAAAAACGCAATGTTCCACGTGGAACTGAACATCCAGATTCCCTATTCATCCACCTGCCCTTGTTCGGCCGCACTTGCCCGGCAGTTGATCCAACAGCAATTCGTCGACGACTTTGCTAACAAGAAACTTGAGCACGCCGAGATCCTGGCCTGGCTAGGTTCATCAAACGGCATCGTTGCCACCCCTCATAGCCAACGCAGTACGGCGATCCTGACCCTGCGCCTGAATGCCAATGCCGACGATTTGCCGCTGCAGTCTTTCATCAACGAAGCCGAAGCAGCCCTCGGCACCGCTGTGCAAACCGCCGTCAAGCGCGCCGATGAACAGGCCTTCGCCCTGGCCAACGGCCAAAACCTGATGTTCTGCGAAGACGCCGCGCGGCGATTAAGCACGGCCCTGAGCCGGTCACCCGACATTGTTGCGCTGAATGTGCGCGTCGTTCACGCCGAAAGCCTGCATGCCCATGACGCCGTGGCGCAAAGCCGCTGGACCCGGGAGGCATCATGATCAACTGCCAAGCGCTGCGCTGGGGCGCACCCGGACACCCTCTCACCCCGCCGCTCGCGATGCAGCGACCGGCCGGCAGTCTCACCGCCATCATCGGTGCCAACGGTTCGGGAAAAAGCAGTCTGTTGAAAGTGCTCGCGGGATTACAGAAACCGCTCTCCGGCAAAGTCACCTTGGATGTTCCACGCCGTGGTGGGGTTTCGTTCATGCCCCAGCAGCAACATCTGGATCGGCAATTCCCCATCAGTTTGCAAGAGTTGGTGGCCGCCGGTTCCTGGGGCAATCGACACACGCCGGCCATGCGCAGGCAGTTGCTCCAGACCGTACTGGCCGACTGGGCGCTGACCGGCCTCGAACATCGTCCGCTAATGGCGCTGTCTGGAGGCGAGCTGCAACGCGCCCTGCTCGCTCGCCTGAGCCTGGCCGAAGCGCCGCTGCTGTTGCTCGACGAACCCCACGCCGCCCTCGACGAACAGGGCCAGGCGCTGTTGTGGAAACACCTCCATCACTGGCATGCCCAGGGCCGAACCGTCGTGGTGGTATGCCATGATCTGGCAGCGGTGCGCCAACATATCCCCCATACGTTGCTGATCAGCAACACCGGCTGCGTGCTGGGCCGCAGCGTCGACTTGATCGCTCAACAACCCCACACGTGGGTGGCCTGATGCTTGCGGCCGCTCATCTCTGGCAACCGTTTCAAGAGTTTGTCTTCATGCGCCGGGCCTTGCTTGGCGGCCTGGTGCTGGCGTGCAGCACAGCGCCGTTGGGCGTGTTCCTGATTCTTCGGCGCATGAGCCTGATTGGTGACGCCGTCGCGCACGGCATTCTGCCTGGCGCCGCCCTGGGTTTCTGGTTTGCCGGGCTGAGCCTGCCCGCCCTGACCATTGGCGGCCTGGGCGCGGGCCTGAGCATGGCCGGGCTCGCCGCCTGGATTACCCGACGTACCGGTCTAAGGGAGGACGCCAGCCTCGCGGCGATTTATCCCATTTCCCTGGCGGCCGGTGTGTTGATCCTCGGCATGGCCGGTAAACGCCTGGACTTGCTTCACTTGCTGTTCGGCTCGGCGCTGGCGGTAGACGGCCCAACACTCACCGGCATGCTCTGGGTGTCCGGCGCAAGCCTGTTGGCGATGACCTTGATTTACCGCCCGTTGCTGCTAGACACCTTGGACCCGCTGTTCCTGCAAACCGTCAGTCGTCTCGGCCCGTTGGCCCATGGCGTATTCCTGACCCTGGTGGTGTTGAACCTGGTGATCGGCTTCCAGGCCATCGGTGCGCTGATGGTGGTCGGCCTGATGATGTTGCCAGCCGCCACGTCGCGATTCTGGAGCCGTCGCCTGCCACTGCTGATGCTGATCGCGGCGCTGCTTGGTTGCCTCTCGGTGTGGTTTGGCCTGTTGTTGTCCTTCTATTACTCACTGCCCAGCGGGCCGTCCATCGTACTGGTGGCGGGCGCGTTGTACCTGCTGTCGGTGGTATTCGGGCCGGTGCACGGCTTGCTGCGCCGCCCGCCTTTGCTCACATCCCAATGAGGTGTTTCCCGATGCGCGTACTGCTCGTGCTATTCAGTCTGATGCTGTCCATGTCCCTGTCCGCCGCCGAAAAGCTCCAGGTGGTGACCAGCTTCAGCATCCTCGCCGACATGACCCGACAGGTCGGCGGTGAGCATATCGAAATCACCAACATGGTCGGGCCGGACGCCGACGCACACACTTACGAACCCACGCCAGACGACGCCAAGGCATTGCTCAAGGCAAAACTGATCATCAAGAACGGACTGGGCTTCGAGCCATGGTTGGATCGCCTGGTGACCAGCACTGAAACCACTGCCCCGGTGGTCAGCGCCAGCCGCGGCGTCATTCCGCGTTCACTGGATGAGGATGGCGAGACCATCCCCGACCCGCACGCCTGGCACAACCTGGCGAACGCCGAGCTGTATGTCAGCAACATCACCAAGGCATTGGAAGCTGCCGACCCGGCCAACAAGGCCGACTACGAACGCAACAGCCAGGCGTACCTGAAGAAAATCTATGCCCTGCTCGCCGAAGCCAGGGCCAAGCTCGGTGCATTGCCTGCCGGCAATCGCAAGATCGTGACCTCCCACGATGCATTCGGTTACCTGGGCCAAGCCTATGGCATCGAGTTCATGGCGCCCCAGGGCTTATCCACAGAGCGTGAACCGTCGGCGGCAGAAGTCGCGGCACTGATTACCCAGATCCGTCAGGCGAAGGTCAAAGCGGTGTTCATGGAAAACATCAAGGACGCACGCCTGCTCAAGCAGATCGCCGACGAGAGCGGCGCGCACATCGGCGGTACGCTGTACTCCGATGCACTCGCCACTAGCGGACCGGCCAGCACTTTTACTGGTCTTTTCGAATACAACCTCAATACGTTGTATGAGGCGCTGAGTCGGCCTTGATCAAGCACTTGTGGCAAGGCTTGCCCTGATCGAGCACTTGTGGGAGCAAGGCTTGCCCGCGATGAACGATAACGCGCTTGGCGGTTGACCAAGTTGCCCGCATCGCGAGCAAGCTTTGCTCCCACAGGTTCACCAAGAGATTACCTCATACCCGATTCAAGCCCTCGGCTTGACCGTCCCGCACTCCTGCCCCAGCCATACCGCGCGCGTGTCGAGGCTGCCGTTCTGCTGGATGCCGGTGGCATTGAACGTGCCGTTGACCTTGGTGGTGAATTCACGATCGCTCTGGAACGTCGCGACGCCATTGCCCTGGGCTTTCGGGCAACTGAAGCGAAACTTCCACTGATTGCCGGTACGCTCGGTGATCTGCTGCTTGCAACCCGATTGCGGGTCTTGCAGCGGAATGTCATTGGTTTGCACCTGAGCCGGGGTCAGGCAGACACGGATGCCTTTACCGCCCATGGTGATGCCCTGCTTTTCCAGCATCGCCCGTTGCTCCGGCGTCATCTGGTTCTGCACCTGGCCCAGGATCAGTTGCAGGTCCGGCAGGTTCTGGTTATCGACCTTCATGTTGCTGGTGGTCAGCTCCCATAAACCCGGCTGGAGCATCTGCGCCTGAGCCGCCATCGGAACCGACAACCCCATTGCCAAGGCCACACCCAGCAGACGAACATTCATTGCATAAACTCCAGAGGACAAGTGGCCGTTAGACGCCGCCCACAGGCTTCGGTTCAGGCCCGGGACGAGTGAATTAAATAGCGACATTCGCCATGGAACATGGTCTGTTAAGCATTGAAACTTCCGGAGCAAGAATGCCCCATGGATTATTTCGGCCCGCATGTTTTCGGTTACCTGATCGCGCTGCTCCACACCCTGGGTTCCATTGCCGCCGTCCACGCTGTATTGACGGTGCGCACGGCCCAAGGCTCGATTGCCTGGGCCCTGTCGCTGCTGTTCATTCCCTACCTGACGTTGATCCCTTACCTGGTTTTCGGGCGCAGCACCTTTGATGGCTACATCAAGGCGCGCCGACAAGCCAACGAAGAGATGCGCAAGGCGATCTCCGAGCTGAACTGGCGGCCGTGGGTTGAAGAAGCTTTGACCGCCCGTGCCTCCCAGGCCTACGACTCGCTACGGGCCATGCCCAAGCTGGGGCGCACACCGTGCCTGGCGAACAATCAGGTGCGTTTGCTCGTCAATGGGCAGGCCACGTTCGAGGCAATCTTCCAGGCCATTGATAACGCACGGCAGGCCGTGCTGATTCAATTTTTCATCATCCACGACGACCGCCTCGGCCTACGCCTGCAGACACTGCTTCTGAAAAAAGCCGCCGAAGGCGTGGCGGTGTATCTGCTTTACGACCGCATTGGCAGCCACTCCCTGCCCCACCGCTACGTCCAGGCGCTGCGCGACGGTGGTGTCCACGTGAAAGCCTTCGCCACCCGCAGCGGCTGGCTCAATCGGTTCCAGGTCAACTTTCGCAACCACCGCAAGATCGTGGCGGTGGATGGCGTTCTAGGCTTCGTTGGCGGGCACAACGTGGGCGATGAATACATGGGCGAAAAGCCGCCCCTGGCGCCGTGGCGCGACACCCATGTCGAAGTCTGCGGCCCGGTGGTGGGGAGTATGCAAGAGTCGTTTGCCGAGGACTGGTTCTGGGCGGCCCGTTCGCTGCCACCGCTGATCCTGCCAGACACCTACCCGGACGACGGTGTGCTCTGCCAGTTGCTGACCAGCGGCCCGGCCGATGCCTACGAAACCTGTTCGCTGTTTTTCGTCGAAGCTATCCATGCGGCCAGCGAGCGAGTCTGGATCACAACGCCTTACTTCATCCCTGACGAAGCGGTGTTCGCGGCCTTGCGCCTGGCGGTGCTGCGCGGGGTGGACGTGCGCATCCTGCTGCCCTCGCGGCCGGACCACAAGATCGTCTACGCCGCGTCCAGCCTGTATGCGTTTGAAGCGGTGCGGGCCGGTGTGCGGATGTTCCGTTACGCGCCGGGTTTCCTGCATCAGAAAGTGGTGCTGATCGACCGGGAAATCAGCGCCATCGGCAGTGCGAACCTGGACAACCGTTCGTTCCGCCTGAATTTCGAAGTCATGCTGCTCACGGTGGATATCCCGTTTGCCACCGAGGTCGAGCAGATGCTTGAGCAGGACTTCGCCCAAGCCGTGGAAATCGACAAACAGGAAAGCCGGGAGACCCACCGCCTGCAGAAGATCGGCATGCGGATCGCCCGGCTTATTTCCCCGATTCTCTAAGGCGTGTAGATGTCGTCGCGGGTCCAGGGCAACTCATGGCTACCGTCGGCGTGGGCCTTCACCGCCAGGATCTGGTGCAAATTGATCCAGCCCTTGGCGAACGCGTAGGCACAGCCGGCCAGGTACAGACGCCAGATCCGCAACGCCTGTTCCGGTACTTCCTTCGCGGCGGCCTCGAGATTGTCCTCCAAGCGTTCACTCCAGTGATCGAGCGTGCGCGCGTAATGCAGGCGCAGGCTTTCCACGTCGACGATCTCCAGCCCCGCTTCGCTGATCTCGGCAGAGATCATCGACAGGTGCGGCAGCTCGCCGTTGGGGAATACATACTTCTCGATGAATTCACCGGCGCCACGACCGACCGGACGACCGTCGGTGTGCTTGGCGGTGATGCCATGGTTCATCACCAACCCGCCCTCCCGCACCGCGCCGAACAACGTCTTGCAGTACTGCTCGAGGTTGGCGTGGCCAACATGCTCGAACATGCCGACGCTGACCACTTTGTCGAAGCGACCGTCCTGGGGCAGGTCGCGGTAGTCCAGCAATTGCAACTCGACCAGATCCTCCAGGCCTTCGGCCTTGACCCGTTCCCGAGCCAGTGCCAGCTGCGCCTTGCTCAGGGTAATCCCGAAGACTTTGGCACCAAACTCCCGCGCGGCGTAACGCGCCAGACCGCCCCACCCGCAACCGACATCCAGCAAATAGTCACCCGGCTGCAATCGCAGCTTGCGGCACAAGTGGCGGAATTTTGCTTGCTGGGCCTGTTCGAGGGTTTCACTGCCCGTCTCGAAATAGGCACAGGAATAGGCCATGTCGCTGTCGAGCCACAGCTGATAGAACGCGTTGGAAAGATCGTAGTGATAGGAAATCGCCTTGGCGTCGGTTTCCTTGTCGTGGAGCGAGCGAACCGGCTGGTTGTCGGCGTCATCCTCGATCAAGGCCTGGCTCCATTCATCGCAGACACGAATGACTTCGTGAATCGAACCTTCGAGTTCCAGTTTGCCTTCGACGAAGGCCGCTCCTAGCGCATCCAGGCTGGGATGGGTGAATTGCGCGACCATTTGTGGGTCCTTGACCACGATCGTGACACTGGGGTCGTCACCCAGTGAAAATTCATGGCCATCCCAGAGCCGCAGCCGAAGCGGTAGATGCAGATTCTGTAAGGCCGGTGGAAGTTGCGCGAGCATGAAAAATCCCCCTTATTTCAGACGTCTGAAAATGAGGGTAGACCATCATAGAAAAATAGCAGGCTATCGAATTTATAGCCTTTCTCTATCACCGTCCCAAATTCACTCCTTGTGCCGGGTACTGCCAGTATGGGTGCGCCCTCTTCAACAGAGACTGCAAGGGTGACGCACAGTTCGCCAAGGGTTATCCAACGGTTCCCTTCGCTTGGATTTTCAGGAGTGGCTCCTGGAACCGCAGCAATCGCCCTGCATTACCTAACACTAGCAGGGTACTGAGATTGTGCAGCAGCGCGGCGATCATCGCCCCCGCCGCGCCGAGCCAGCCGAAGGCGGCAAAGGCGACGATTGCCAGCGTCCAGCCCAGGCCAATGATCACGTTGACCTGCAATGTGCGCCTGCATTGGCGGCTCAAGCGCACGCAGGTGCCAAGGCGGCGCAGGTCACTGCCGATCAGCACGATGTCTGCCGACGCCAGGGCGATGTCGGCACCGCCTGCGCCCATTGCAACGCCGACCACCCCGGCCTTGAGCGCCAGGGAGTCGTTGATGCCATCGCCCACCACCATGGGGCGGAACCCATGGTCGATTTCGGCCATGACCCGTTTGAGTTTGTCTTCAGGGAGGGCCTGGGCTTGCAAGTCGCCGATGCCGACATCCCGGGCCAGCGTCGTGGCCACGCTCTGGCGGTCGCCGGTCAACAGCAACTGACGTCCCAGGCCCAGCTCGCGCAGCTCGGCCATGGCAACCCGCGCCTCCGGCTTGACGCTGTCGGCCAGCAACAGCCAGGCGAGGAACTGCCCGTCCAGGGCCAGGCCGGCAATCGGGCCGTCGTGCTCCGGGACCGCTGACGTTTGAATGCCCAGTTGTGCAAACAACTCCGGCCGCCCGAGCGCCGCTTCGCCCTGGGCGGTCATCGCGACCACCCCCAACCCCTGGCGCTCATGGATGTCCGTCAGCGCCAGGCAATCTTCCTGTTCCACCAGCCCCGCCAACGCACGACTGACCGGATGACTGCTGGCCGAACCGAGGCTGGCAGCCAAAGGCAGCAGGAACGATGCATGAGCATCCTGGGCATGTTCGATGGATTGCAGACGCAGGACGCCGTACGTCAGAGTACCGGTCTTATCGACAACCAACGACGTCAGGTCCGCCAGTTCTTCCAGGAAGGCCGAGCTGCGGATCAGGATCCCGTGGCGCGCCGCCACCGCGATCCCGGCAATGGCGGTGGCCGGCGCCGACAGCACCAACGCACAAGGGCAGGCGGCGACCAATACCGCCAGCATCGCCTGGGCATCGTTGGTCACGAACCAAGTCACCGCCGCCAGCAACAACACCAGTACCAGGTAACTGCCGGCGTAGCGTTCCAGCAGGCGAGTGATGGGTGGCTTGGAGCGTTCGGCGTTTTGCATCAGGGCGATGACTTTGCCCAGGGTTGATTCTTCGCCGGTCCGGGTCACTTCCAGGCGCAGCAGGCCATCCAGGTTGATCGCGCCACCAAAGACATCAGTACCGACCACAGCCTCCAACGGCACCGACTCACCCGTGATGGGCGCGGTGTCGAGGCTGGCCTGGCCGGATAACACCCGACCATCGGCCGGCACCCGATCGCCAGCGCGCACCTCCACGACATCGCCGGGCTGGAGTGTCGCGTTGTCGACATCGATGATCGAACCGTCGGCCTGCACCTTGCGACCTTGGCTGCGGGTCAGTTGGCCAAGGGCATGGATCGCCTCCTGGGAGCCAATGACGCTGCGCTCTTCCAGCACATGCCCGAAGATCATGATGATCGGCAACAACGCTGCCGTCAGCAGATCGCCGGTGGCCCAGGCACCGAGCATCGCCAGGGCGATGAGTTGGTCGGTAATCCCGTGCAGGCTTGGGTAACGCAAGCTGTACCAGGCCGAACGCATCACCGGCACCGCCACCAACAGCGAGGCGAACCCCAACAGCAGTTGGCTGACACCGCTCTGCTCCGGCGACCAACCGCGCCATACCAGGCCCAACGCGAGCAAGCCGAGGGCGAGCATCGCCAAGGTCAGTTGTCGGGCGGCGATGCGTTGTTCCGTCGAGGACAACATCGGTGCAGCGCTGGTTTGGGCGGTCATTGTCCGGCTCCCTGGATGATCAGGCGGGAATCGTCTTTCGGATCTACCGTGGTCACTGAACCGGCCTGGCGAAGGATGGCAGGCATGCGTTCGCGATACAGGCGCAGCAACATTTGCGGATCGCTGCCTTGGGTCTTCGCCAAGCCGAGCACCGTGGCCGTGTCGGCCGAAGCCTTGGCGAGTCGTTCGCTGGCCTGGGCATGGGCGACTTGCACGGCACGGTCGGCGTCTTGGCGGGCGGCCTGGGTGAGCTTTTCGGCTTCGGTGCGCGCGTTGGCCACGGCTTTATCGGCCTGCTGGCTGGCCGTCAGCACCGCGTTGAAGGCACTGACCGCCGGTCCCGGCAAACTCGATTGCACATCGACCCGCACCACTTCGATGCCCAACCCCTGCCCCGTCGCTGCCAGGTCAGCCAGGCGTCGGTTAAGCCCCTGCACCAGATCGCCACGCAAGCGTTCGCGGCGTTCGGCCGCCTGGTTGTCGCTGCCCATCAGTTCGGGGCGAGCCACCAGAATGGTGTCCAGGTCCCGGGCTGCAGTCAGGGCCACGGCACTGCGGGTCGCCAACCGGTCCAATGCCGGCAGGACATGTTCACCTTGCAAGACGAAGGAATAAGGGTCGGTGACTTTGTAGAACACCCGTACATCCAGTTGCACCACGCCGGCATCACCGGTCAATAAATAACCAGAGCCGGCCAACGCATCGCTGACCGGCGTGGCGAAACTGGCAACACGATCGGCTTGCAGGGCCTCATCCGAGCGCAGCAGATTTTCCACACGCCGCTCAAGCACCCGATCCGCAGCGGGCAGCAAGACCACTTGTTCCACAGGACGAGGCCACGCCAACAAGAGGCCGGCATTCTGAATGCGATCCAAGGCGCCAAAGTGCAGCACCACCGCACGATTCTGCGGATCGATCTGCCGCACGTTGGAAAAGACCCAGGCCAACGCCGCCAGCACCGTGACGGCGTAAAGCGCAAGAAACGCCAGGCGTCCGGCCTGGATCCACGGACTGGATAACTCGTTTGTTCCACGTGGAACCAAACTCATGGCTGTGTTCCACCTTTGCCGTCCACGGAAATTGGACCGTCCACCAGGACACGGAATGGCGCCGCATCGGTGCGCAAAATCAGCTTCGTACCTGGGCTGACAATGGTGCCCAAGGTGTCCAACGAACGGAGCAGGTTGTAGAGCTGCGGGGAGCCCGCGTATGCCCGGCCATAGATCTCGGCCGCTTCTACCCGCGACTGTGCTTCGATATCCGCAGCTTTCACCGTGGCATCGGCTTGCAAGACTCGCGCATCACGTTCTGCGGCGGAACGAATCTGTGCCGCTTCGCGCTTGCCGATGGCGGTGCGTTCGGTGGCGATGGTCTCACGCTCGGCACGCATGCGATCCACCGTCGCCGTCAGCGTCACCGAGGGCAAGGTCAGGCGCTCAACGCCAACTTGCAACACGCGCACGCCATAAGTGGTGAGCAACTGTTGATCGATCTGCTGACGCAGCTGAGCTTCGAAATCGGCGATGCGCACTTGGCTGGCGTCGGTGTTGACCAGGTTCGCCAGGTCAAAACTGGCGGCGGTGGTTTCCAGCGCCGAGCCGACGAAGGTGCGAATCTGCCGTGCGGCTTCGTCCGGTTGGTTCTGCACCGCGCGCATGAAACGCTGCACGTTTTCCGGGTCACCCTGCACCTGCCACGCCACGTAGGCCTGGACGATGATCCGCAGGCCATCACGGGTGCCGACATCCTGCAAGCCGCTGGACGTGGTGCGCAACCGCAGGTCCACCGGGATCGCCGCCTCGAACGGCGCCGGCCAGCGCCAACCCAAGCCAGGTTGCAGCAGCACCCGCGCCGGATTACCGAAACGAGTGATGACCGTGGCCTCCCCCGAGCGCACTTGCACCAGGCTTGCGGCCGCAATGGCAAACGCCACCAGCAACGCCGCCCAACCCATCCGCCGCCACGGGAACGGACCGGCCTGCTGCGGATCGCCATGATGGTGGTGATGATGACCATGGTGATGACCGGCATGGCCGTGATCGTGACCGGCGTGGTCGTGGTGATCGTGTGAAGAGGACTGGCTCAATGGGCAGCTCCTGGCGGGACAGGGTTACGCGGCGACGCGGGGTCTGCCGGCAGCGTGAAGGTACGCAAATCGATGGTCGGCGCGTTGCCGCTGCCGCCCAGGCGATGATCGAGAATCAGCAACCGGGCATTGGCGAGGCCCTGGCTGAGTTGACCCAGGTAATGCTCCAGCACAAAAGCGTGCCCCGCCGTGGCGTAGGCTTTGCGGTCGGCACTGAAGCGCAGGTCAGCGGCCTGGGCAGTCGCGTTGATTTCCCGGGCGGTGGCCGTGGCTTGGTCATGGGCGACGCTGGCTTGCAATTGCGCCTGGTTGGTCTGTTCCGCCGCCGCGCCGCGCTCTCGGGCGATCAATGCCTGCGCGCCGATCTGCGCCGCCTGCACGCCGTGGTAGGCATTGGCCGCACCAGCCGGTGGATGAATCGCCTCCACAACCGTCGCCAGGATTTCCACACCGCTATCGAGCGATTGCAAATCAGCCTGGACGGCGCGACCGATTTCGTCGGCGAGGCTGACACGGTCCGCGCCCAGCAAACCATCCAGCGTGCGCGACGCAAACTCATGCACCAGGATGCGGCTGGCGGTGCTGCGGATCAGCGTCGGCACATCGGCGCTGTTGTAGGTCGCCGCCAACGCCGCGGCGTCGGTCAGGCCGATGCGGTAGACAAAGCGCACGTCCATGTTGACGATCTGGAAGCTCTGCTGGTCGGCACGACGACTGGCAATGACCTGGGACTTGTCGTTCACATGGCTGGCGTCCCACAACCGATTGGCGATTGCCGGCGCCGGTCCCTCCGCCGGTTCAGCCTCGACCACTGCCCGACTCTCCGCGACGCTAGTCGCCAGTTCATGCACAACACCATTCTCGACGTTGAGCACCCTGCCCCACGGCCAAGGCAACGCGACATGCAAGCCAGGGCCGAACACCTCCACCGGTTTGCCAAAGCGCTCATAGATGCCACGCCCCTGCAGCGGCACTTCGTGCACGCCCGTCAACAACCAGCCCACCAGCACCACCAGTGCCAACACCGGCAAAAAAGCCCGGCGCATGTAGCTGAAGGCCCAGATCTGGCGCAGGTCGATGCCAAAACGGTTGTGCAGTTCATGTTGCAAGGCCAGCAACGGTTGCGGCGGCCAGCGCAGCAGATCGGCGATGACACTGCGGCCCAGCAGCGTCGGTTCCAGGGCGTCCCGGCGCGGGATGAATAACGACAGCACCGCACGCAGCAAAAACTCGGCCGCCACCACGCCCGGCAACAGCCCCATCAGCACGGCCAGGCGCATCGGCCAGATGGACGTTTCTGCGGCGAACAACAAGCACAAGGCGCCGAGCACCAGCACGATGATCGTCACCCGCGTCAGTTGCGCCAGCGACGGCGCTTCCGGCCATTCCACGGGAGATTGCTGGGCCAATTGCCGCTCGAATACCAGTAGCCCGAACGCCAACAACAACGACAACACCGCCCCCACACTGGCCGAGACACCGAGGGCCGCAGCCGGCAGTTGCAAATTCCAGGCTTGCTCCAGGCCCAGCAATACCAGCACTGACCACCCGGCCAACCACAACGCAGGCGCACCGATCTGTTTCAGCAGGCCGACTCCGCGAGCGCCAATTCGCTCCAGCAGCCGCTCATACCAACCCAGGTTATCAATAGGCTCGTTTTCCGCAGGCAGGTTATCCACAGCTGGCAGCAGCGCGCTGCTACGCCATTGCGTGACCCACCAGGCCGATTGCAAACCCGCCACCAGCACCAAGAGTCCCGCGCCTTGGCTGACCAGCAAAACCGGCCATAGCGAGTGTGGCGAAAACACCCCGATAAAAAACGCCAATACCAAGCCCAAGCCCGCCGCGCTTCCCAGGCCGAAGGCGATCTGCTTCAAACGGCGCCCCTGAAACGACGCGCGCTGAAAACGCGGCCATTCGGCCACCTGTGCCCCCTCGACATCAAGATCGACTTGCATACCACCCCAGCACTCGTGGCGATCAAAATCTGGGCCCGTGGACAGATGCCACCGACGCTTCGTTATATGCCGTTACCTTATAACGATTCCTGTGAAATTTCCGTTTTGAATTCTTCATGCCAAGGCCTGCGCCGGCCTCTTGACTTAAGCCTTGACCGAAATCTCTGGAAACGCTCATATTACGTACATAATTTTTTATCAGGCCAAGCGGGAGAACAGCAATGAGCAACTACGACGTGATCATTCTGGGCGGCGGGCCCGGCGGGTATAACGCGGCGATTCGGGCCGGGCAGTTGGGGTTGAAAGCCGCCTGTGTCGAAGGCCGAGCCACCCTGGGCGGCACCTGTCTGAACGTCGGCTGCATGCCCTCCAAGGCCTTGCTGCATGCCTCGGAGCTGTACGAAGCCGCCACGGGAGCGGAATTCGCCAACCTGGGCATTGAAGTCAGCCCCACCCTCAACCTTGCGCAAATGATGAAGCAGAAGGACGAAAGCGTGGCCGGCCTGACCAAGGGCATCGAGTTCCTGTTTCGCAAGAACAAGGTCGACTGGATCAAAGGCTGGGGCCACATCGACGGGCCCGGCAAGGTGACCGTTACCGGCGACGATGGCGCCAAGACCGAACTCAGCGCCAAGGACATCGTCATCGCCACCGGCTCGGAACCCATGCCCCTGCCAGGCGTGACCATCGATAACCAGCGCATCCTCGATTCCACCGGCGCCTTGTCCCTGAGTGAGGTGCCCCGGCATCTGGTGGTGATTGGCGCCGGCGTCATCGGCCTCGAATTGGGTTCGGTCTGGCGGCGCCTGGGTGCCCAGGTGACCGTGGTGGAATACCTCGATCGCATCTGCCCGGGGGTGGACGGCGAAGCGGGCAAGACCCTGCAACGGGCCCTGGGTAAACAGGGCATCCAGTTCAAGTTGAGTTCGAAGGTCACCGGAGCCATTCCCTCGGCCAGCGGCGTGCAACTGCAGATAGAGCCGGCGGCGGGCGGCGAAGCACAGACCCTGGACGCCGATTACGTACTGGTCGCCATCGGTCGTCGGCCTTACACGCAAGGGTTGGGGCTGGAGAACGTCGGGCTGAGCACCGACAAACGCGGCATGCTCGCCAACCAGCATCACCGGACCGAAGCGCCCGGCGTCTGGGTCATCGGTGATGTGACGTCCGGACCGATGCTGGCCCACAAGGCCGAGGACGAAGCCATGGTCTGCATCGAACAGATCGCCGGCAAGGCCGCCGAGGTCAACTATGCGCTGATTCCCAGCGTCATCTACACCCGTCCGGAACTGGCCAGCGTCGGCAAGACCGAGGAACAGCTCAAGGCCGAAGGCCGTGCCTACAAGGTCGGCAAGTTCCCCTTCACCGCCAACAGCCGAGCCAAGATCAACCATGAGACCGAAGGGTTCGCCAAGGTCCTGGCCGATGAACGCACCGATGAGATCCTTGGCGTGCACCTGGTAGGCCCGAGCGTCAGTGAGATGATCGGTGAATACTGCGTGGCCATGGAGTTCAGCGCCTCGGCCGAGGACATCGCCCTGACCTGCCACCCACACCCTACCCGCTCGGAGGCGTTGCGCCAGGCGGCGATGAATGTGGAGGGGATGGCGACGCAGATGTAGGGACACGCCCCACTGGCGATAACACCCCCACCTGTGGGAGCGAGCTTGCTCGCGATGGCTGCATTGCAGACGCTACAAAGGCGTATGTAATGGCCTCATCGCGAGCAAGCTCGCTCCCACAATGGGTTATTCAGCTTAGCTGGCCGATATCCGCGCCTTGCGCCGGCGCCGGCTGATCAGCCCCAACGCCACCGCTACCAGCAGCACGGCCCCGCTCACTTCCAGCCAACCCTTGTAAGGTCGCAGCGTCGAGCGTATCGGGTCCAAGGCCTGGGTCACGTAGCGCTTGTTCGCGTTGCTGAAGTCCGGTTCCTGGCATTGATGACCGAAATCCCCGGCCCAATCCACATACGGACCTTCCTTCACATAGCGTTGATACAGCGCGCTTTGCTCCTCAAGGCTGGAGTTGTACCCCACCGCTTTGCACAACACCGCCGCAAACGCCTGGCTGGTATGCGGCAAATGATCCGCCGCCTGGCTCGCCAGCGCCGTGGCGACAAACCGATAGTGATAACGCACGTCCGGCTGCGCCGCGCTGGCCTGCTGGCGTTGCACTTCGCCTTCGGCCACCAGCGGCCCGACCTTCAGCTCAACCGGTTCCAGGCTGTAGTTGCCGCCCAGGCTGGCGTAATCCGGCGCCATCTCATAGCCGAGCAACTCCATGCCCCATTTGCGCGCCATCCAGGACGCATTGAAATAGGCCTCGGCCCGTCGGGTTGGCCACCATTTGGACTCCGCGTCCTGGCGCAATTGCCCATAGGCGCGGGCCTTGTTCTGCAGGTCCGCGTTATCGAAATAAGCCGGTGCCTCATCAAAGCGCCCTTCCCTCAACAACCGACGACCCAGCAGATTGCGCAGGCTCGCAGCCACCGGCAGCGGCACGTAGTTGTCCCGATCCTCCTGGCTCAACGCCGGTGGTGCCGGGACTTGGGCGTCGACGTACTGCTTGAGCTCATCCACCGTCAGCACACGCTCGGCGACTGCGGCGGCGTCGTACCAATAATTGCTCTGGCCGCGATAGAGCTGATCGAAGGCTTGCAGGTAATCGCCGCGCTGCAAGGCCAGGATCGCGCTTTCACCTTCGACCCGGCACTTGGGCTGCACCGACTCGAAGTTCCAATCCGGTGTCCGCCGGCTGCCCCAGGATTCATCGTTCGGGAAAGCCTGGGCAGCCTTGGCATAAGCCGCCGCTGCGGCCACTTTGTCGCCGTCGCGCAAGGCCAGCTTGGCACGCACCCACCAGGCCAGGCCGGTGTCGGCAGCCTTTTGCACAAAAGCCTGGGCACTGGCGTAATCGCCGTGCTGGTAACTCACCGCCGCCAAACGGTCGGCATCGTCCAGGTTGTCCCGGGCGTTGGCTTGCAACAGTTCGAACAGCCTTTTCTCGCCAGAGGGTTCTTCACCGTCCCACCAGCCGACGCGGCTGAGCAGGTAGGCGGTGACCAATCGCTGCACCGCCTTGGACTTGAGCAGCTCGCTCAAGCGCTCATCCGGTTGGGCACTCAAATCACCGGCCAATTGCAGCAACGAGCTGTAGCCCACCGGGGAGCCTTGCAGGTTCTGGATCGCATACAGGCCGATGGCACTGTCCCAATCGTCAGCGGTGTAGGCCACCCGGGCTTCTTCGCCAAGGCTGGCGATGCCCAGTTCCAGCGGATCGCTGAAGCCGGCAATGCTCAACTCGCGGGCCTGGCGAAACGCCGCTCGCGCCTGGTCCTGCAAGACTACAGGGTCGCCGCTGCCGGCCTCGGTGCTCACGGCGAACAACGCCCGGCCGAGGGAATACGCGGCCCATGTGCTGCGCAACCGACGTTGGTCGGCCGGTAACGCCAGCAATTGCTGGAACGCTTCCACAGCGCGCTGATGCTCACCGATGTTGAAAGCCGCCGCGCCAATCGCATACAGGCGCAGCTCATCAGGCAGGTTGGCCGCTTCGGCTGCCACCTGGTCGACATCGGTCAGGGCCCGCAGGCGCTCCACCACCGCTTGCTGCGGCGGGGTCAGGCCGATCTGCTCGGCCTGGTTGCGTTGTTCAACGTAGGACGGCGGGTCGTCATAGCTGTAGTCCGGATTGCGTGTCGCGTCGGTGGCCGGCTTGAGCCCGGCAATCGCCTGACCGAGACGGCTGACCTCGAAGCGAAAGCTGCCTTCGGGTAATTCGGCCAGTGACTGGGCGCGGTTATCCAGCAGGCGCATCGGGAAATCCGGCCCGCAGGCCAGCGCTGGGCCCAGCGGCAGGCAAAGGCTCAGACACAGTAGGTGACGAGGCCACTTACGGGTAAACATTGAAACCTCCTTGGTCAATTTTCGTACAGCGCGCCCAGCCGATTGCCCGTTGGCTGCCAGCAGCCAAGCGGCCTTCCTGAATGCGGGTGAAGGTAAGCAGTCCGGGGGTTTGTTGCAACGTATAACCGGCCAAGGCATCGACGCCGTCACACGCGCCGACAGCCAGCGTCAGGCGCTGGGGCCAGGGGCTGTCGAGATTGCCTTGGTTAACCAGGCGGATATCGTACAAACCACCCTGTTCCCCCCACTGCAACGCCAGGCGACTGTCCAGGCTGTCTCCCCGGGCGACGGCGCCGAGCGTGGTCAGGCTCCACGCCCGTCGGTCGCCGGCCAGCGGCAGGCGAAACCAGATCAACCCAGCGAGATGCTTCGGCGGATCGGCACGCAAATCTGCCGCAAGCCCGGCCACTTGTTGCGGATCGGCCAGCAACTCCCGACGCTCGCCACCGCGATCGATCGGCACTTCGCTTTCCACCACCGGCACGCCACTCTCCTGGGTCAGCAGCGCCACGCCGTACGCCGGCAGGGCCAGATAAAACGGCCGTGTGGTGACGTCGCTCCAACGTTGCGCCCAGTGCCGGGCCTGTTTCGGATCGAACAATCCCTGCCTTGGGTCGCTCACCGCGTGGACCTGCAGCACGCTGCTGTCCACCCTTTCCAGCAACCCCGGCAAGGCGGGGCTGTCGAGCCAGGCCGGTAGCGCGGTAATACTTAGCCGCACATTGGCCGGCAGGGCTTGCCGCAGTTGGCCGAGGAACTTTTCATAAGCCGGCAACCGTGCGTTACCGGCATCGTGGTCGATTTCTACCCCTACCGGGGTCAGGCCTTGGGCTTGCCAATCGCCCAGCACCTGCTGGATCTGCGCGATCACCTCGTCCTGGTCCAAAGCCTTGAGCTGCCCGTCCAGGCGAATCACAGCGATCAGCGGACGGCCATCAGCCTTGAGCAAAGCCGGATCGATCCGCGCACGGCTCCAGCCCGCTCCGGGAAAAGCCTGCAACGCCAGCACCCGCAGGCTGGAGAAATCGCCCTGGCTCTGGCGCAGCGCCGGCTCGTGGGCCTTTGTCCATTGACGCTGCCAGATATACAACTGTTGATCCAGGGCTGGGGGCGGCGGTTGTTCGCAGCCCGCCAAAAGCAACACGGCGAGGGCCAGGGAGAGCCGGAAAAGAAAAGTCATGAAGCCTTACCGCGCGCAAAAGATGTGCAGATTAACGCCGTGCACGTCATTGTGGGAGCGAGCTCGCTCGCGATAGCGGTGTATCAGTCAATCTATAGGCGGCTGAACCAATGCTATCGCGAGCAAGCTCGCTCCCTCAGGGTTGAGGTCTACCAACGTCATCAAGGCTTACGCGCAATAATCACCTGACTCTTGGCCACCACCGCGTCCAGCGCCTGCTTGATTTGCGCACCGCGCGGTGAATTCAGCACGGTTTGCCAGGTGTCGGCCCAATGATTGAGCAATGGGTGGTCGGGGTTGCTGAAATCGACCTTGGCCTCCCAGAACAACAACATCCACATCGACCAGTAGAAACCGTATTGGCTGTGGCTCAACACCGTAAGCCCGGCCTCGCTGACCATCGCCTTGAACTGCTCTTCGCTGATGATGCGAATGTGGTTGGGCTTGCGGAAGTACTCCGGCGCGGCGATGTCCTTTTGCAGGTCTTCGGAGCTGGGGTGCGGCACGCTCAACAGGTACAGCGCACCGGGCTGGCCGACCCGTACCAGTTCGGCAAGGAACTGCGCCGGGTCGTCGACATGCTCGATGACTTCGGTGGACACCACCCGCGTGGCCGTGGCGTCGGCAATGGGCAGCGGGTTGCAGTCGGTCACGTGGCACTCGACTTCGCGCGCGGGGGTGTCGCTCAAGCGCTGGCGAGTGGCCTCGACCTTGGCCGCGTCGATGTCGGCGATGATGATCTTCGCCCCGCGCATCGCACAGAAATGCACGTTGCCGCCGTCGCCGCACCCCACGTCCAGCAGCGTGTCTTCAGGGGTCACCGGGAACCCGGTGAACAGTTCGCCGGTTTGCTGGTTGAACCAGCCGCTGAGCATCGCATCGTGCAGCCCGAGCATATACGGGTCGACCTTGTCGGCGACCGGCTCAGCGGGCGCGGGCGTGCCCGTGGTGAGTTTCTTCAAAAGGCTCAGCATGACGGGGCTCCAGAGACAGGAAGGACGGTTCGGGCGGCGGCCAGGCGTTCAACCAGTTGGGCGCCACGATTGCGCATGGGCATTTCGACCCAGCGGTAGTTGAGTTCGCTCAACAGCCCGATCAGCGACAAGGCACAAGCCAGGGCCAGCCAGGGATGGCTTGCCGGGTCCGGCGAGCCCAAGGGGGCGAAACGAAACCACAACTCGCGCAACAGGAAAAACACCGGGATGTGGATCAGGTAGATCCCATAGGAACGACTGCCCATCCAGGTCAGCGCCGTTTTAAAACGGCTGCGAGGCAACAGGTAATCCCGATCATACGAGGCCACCCAGACCAGCACGGCACTGAGCACTGCAATGACCCCGAGACGGTAGAACGACAAATTGAAGTGCTCGGTCGCGATCCAGGCCATCACGCTGCCCAGGCCCACCACCAACAGCACCCCCAAGGGCGGGCGGCGCAACCATGTGGGCTCGAACCGCCAGTAGCTGGACCGCAGGCTCCAGATCGACAACAACACACCCAGCGCCAAGGCATCGGTACGGATCACCGACAGCCACAGCGCCCGCCAGGTGAAAAACTGCACCAGCACCACCGCCAATAGCACCCAGACCAGATAGCGGCGCGAGACAAACACCAGCAGCGGCAGGATCAAATAGAACTGCTCTTCCAAGGAAAGCGTCCAGTACACGAAGCTTGCGCCGTATTCATAGTGCATGAACGCATCGGCAAAACGCAGGTTGGCGAACTGCAGGAAACCGGCCAGGGTCGCCTGCAGGTTGGCCTGCACGCTGCCGAACGCCCCGGAGCGGTTCAGGAAGAACACCGCGAACAGCACCAGCAGCAGCCAGAGCCAAGCCGACGGCAACAGGCGAAACGCCCGGCGAATCCAGAAATCCCGGGTGACGATCCAGAATTGCCGAGGGCTGTCGCAGCGACGCAATTGCGGGATCAGGCTGCGTCCGATGACGAACCCGGATATCGCGAAGAACAGATCCACGCCCCACCACAGTTGGAAGCTGTCGGCCAGGGCTGCCAGGCCCGGCCATCCGCCAGGAAACGGCATGCCTTGCAGGTGATGGAACAACACGCCCATCACCGCAACGGCGCGCAGCAGCTCGATGTCCATGATCCGCTTGCTGCTCATGAAGTGCTCCCGGAGAAAGGATCGGGTTTACGCGCGATGATGACCTGGCTCTTGGGCATGAACCGGTCCAGCACCTGCTTGATCGCCAGGCCGTCAGGTTGCGTCAGCAGGTCCTGCCAGAGGCTCGCCCAACGCTCCATCAACGCAGGATACGGCGCCTGGATGCGGTCGCGCACCGCACCTTCCAGGTCCCGGCCAGCCGCCTGCTCGCTGGCCCAGAAGAAAATCATGCCCATGACCCAGAAAAATCCGCTGGCCTGGCGATGCTCGATTACCAGCCCGGCCTCCTCAACCAGCGCGGCAAATCGTTCGGCACTGAAAATCTGCACATGGTTGGGTGCTTGAAAGTAGCCCGGCGGCGCGATGCCTTGCTGCAAATGCTCGCCCACCGATGCCGGCACGCTGAGCAAATACTGCGCCCCTGGCCGGCCCATGCGCACCAGTTCAGCCATGAACGGCTCCGGCTCATGGATATGCTCGAGCACCTCCATGCAGACGATCTTGTTCGCACAGCCATCGGCCAGGGGCAGCGGCAGGCTGTTGCTGACCAGGCCCAGGAAAGGCGCACCGGCCTGGGCCTCGACCTGGCGGGCCAGGTCGCGCACCTTGTCTTGTTCGCTGTCGGTAAAGATCACGGAGGCACCCTGGCGCATTGCAAACAGGGTCGCCACGCCTTCGCCGCAGCCGACATCCAGCAAGGTGTCGTCGGCCGTGATGGCAAAGCCTTTGAGCAATTCACCGGTTTCACTGCAAAACCAGCCGTCGAGCAGCGCGTCGTAGAGGCCGGCATCCCGGGGCGAAACGGCCACCACCGGCGGTGGCGAAGGCTCCACCGCAGGCCTGAGCCCGGCCAGCCATCGGCGGATCATGACTCCTGCGCGTTCCGGCGCCGCTCAGGTATGGCTTCGAAAAAAACCCGCAAACGCTGCTCGGCGTTGGCCTGGCTGCAGAACTTCTCCAGGCTGCGCACGGCGTGGGCCGACATGCGGCGATAACGCTCGGGGTCGTTTTTGGCCACGTCATAACTGGCGCGGTAGGCCGAACACAGCGAGTCCCAATCGGTGACATAACGCAGGGTCCGGTACGCGGCACGGGGGTCGTGGGGCCAGGCGGTCAACTCCTCGGTCGACTCCACCACAAACGCATTGTCGTGGTCGATGTAGTCGGCCATCGCCGTGTTCAGCGGCGCAATCGCCGGACGGCCGCAGGACATGAACTCCATCAACGGCAGGCACTGCCCTTCGCCATAGGAACTGTTGACCACGTATCGGGTGGCTTCCACCAGCCGCTCGTAATCCGCGTCCGCCAGGTATCCATGTATCAGCACGATGCGGCAGCGGTACGACTGGTTCTTGTAAACGTGATGGAGCATGTCGGTGAGCGCGGCAGTGACGTCGTGATGCGTCAGCTTGAGCACTAGAGTCGCGTCGGAAACGTCGCGGAACGTCGCGCAAAATGCGCTGATCATGTCCTTCCAGTTCTTGCGGCCGTCATAAGGATTGAACACGGAGGTATAGATCACACCGTCCAGGAGCAACTCGCAATCCTGCGCCGGGCCGTCCAGCACCAGCGGCGTACCCGCCTGATGCGCCGGCGGACCATAAGGCCGCAGGTCGGTGGTGCGGCTGTCGATCAACAGGCCACGCAATTGCAGGCGCATGTGCTCCACCGTCGGCCGCTGGGCCAGCACCGCGCCGCGCGCCGCAAAGCGGTCCCACACCGGCGCCGCGATGGCAGTGATGGGGAAGTCCTCTCCCATCACTTCACGAACGGTTTTAACGGTGAAGCTGGAGTGGGTAATCGCCATGCCGGTTGCGCCCAGGACCACCCGCCAGTCGTGCCGCGGCTCGCCCTGCCAGCTTTCGGTAGGAATGGTGCTGAACTCCCAGGCGAACACCGCAACTGTCGGGCAAGCGTAGTGGGCAGCAGTACGATGAGGGGGTGAGAACGACAGGAATACGCAATCCTCGCCACGCCCCAGGCAATCGGCGTACAGCTGATCGACCTCGTCGTCAGGCCGAGTCACTTCGACGACCCGCCCCAGCCGCTCCAACACCGGGCGAAACTCCTTGAGCACGAAGTAATAGCTGTACTCGGGCTTGCCGAGGTTTTCCAGAATGTTGCTCTGGTTGGTTTCCGAATAAATGATGATCAACATGAGGCGGTACCTGCCTGGAGCACCAGCGGCAGCCCTTCGTCACAACCGGGCACAGCCAGGAAATCCGCCAGGCGCTGCTGCACCGGGGTGAACGCGCAATAGCGGCGCATCCGCTCGTTCGCGGCAACGGCCATGGCCTGGTAGGCCTGCGGCTGGTGCTTCGCCGTGGCGTAGCTCTGCTGGTAGGCGAGTTTCAATGAGCCCCAGTCGGGCCGATGGCGCAGGGTGCGGTACAAGATGCGCGAGTCTTCCGGCCAGATGGTCGGTTCGCGGCTGGACTTGACGATGAAGGCCACCTCGGCGTCGATGTAGTCGCGCATCGCCGTGTGGTCCGGTGCGATGACTGGGCGGGCGCAGGACATGAACTCCATCAACGGCAGGCACAGGCCTTCGCAGCGGGACGCATTGACGTAGAAACTCGCCGCGCCATACAGCCGGGCGAATTGTTCGTCCTCCAGGTAACCGTGCATCACCACCACCCGGCAACTGAACGGCGACAGCTGGGACAGCAGCGTCAGCAGCTCGACGTAGTAGGTCGACAGGTCGTTCTGAGTCATTTTCAGTACCAGCGTGGCGTCCTCGACGTCGCGCAGGGCCCAACAGAACGCGGTGATCAAGTGATGCCAGTTCTTGCGACCGTCATCGGGGTTGAACACGCTGACGTACACCACCCCGCTGACGTCGGTCTCCACCACCTGGCTGGTGTCCGGCAGGACGGCCTGGGGATGTTCCGGTGAGGCTGGCTCTGGAATGGGTTCTGGAACAGGCTCTGGAGTGGTCTCTACGATCACCGGCGGCGGTGCCGGCCCCCTCAGGATCCTGCTGACCGCAACGCGTATCGGCACCGGTATCAAGTCGCGGACCGCTTCGCGATACCAGCACACCAGGTTGTGCTTGAACAGCCACACAGGGCCCTGCTCGTTCTTGCCGGTAAACGCGCGAATCATTTCACGCAGGTAATGGCGGGAAATGAATGCCCGCCGCCGCCAAGTCAGGGGCGGCGGCTCGATGATTGGTTCGGGTTCGGGCTCCGGTTCGGGCTCCGACGCCTCTTCGAAGATCGGCGCGATCAAGCCGTCCGCCGAAAGCCCGAGAGGCCGGCTGTCGATGATGCAGCCCTTGATCTGCAAGGTCGTTCCCGGGTTCACCGGCAAGCTTGGGTGTTGCTCACGAACCGCCGCGAAACGCTCCCACAGCGGCGTGGGCAATACCAACACCGGGAAGTCTTCGCCCAAAGTTCGACGGATCGCCTCGGCCGTGTGGCTGGACAGCGTAATCACCCGACCATGACGGGCCAGCGTGCGGCTCCAGTCATGGCGCAGGTCGTCGTCCCAGTGCTCGGCCGGGATCGAATCGAACTCCCAGGCCACCACGCAGACCATCGGACAAAGCAGGCCCAGCGGCGTCTTGTGCGGAGGTGAGAACGAAAGAAACAAGCAGTCCTGCCCGGCCGCCTGCAACGTTTGGTAAAGCGGATCGACCTCGGCGACCGACGACACCACATGCACCGGCCCCAGGCTTTCCAGCACGGGACGATAGGCCTTGAGCACGAAGTAATAGCTGTACTCAGGGCGACCGAGGCTCTGGCTGATGGAGTGATCGTTTACGTCCGAGTAAAGAATGAAATTCATGGGATCCCATCATGGCACCGCCGTCCCGGCAGCCCCACTTCATGACGGTCGAGTCACGCATCGAGCCGGCCCGGGGCCGCCACGCGTCGTTCGTCTTGCTACCCGTCTCGTTCTTGTTTTTTTGTGGTCCCGCCCCTGGGCTCATCTCGAAGATCGAAACCTGGGACAGTGTGACGAGGGGCATTCTAAACACATCCACCAAGGGTTCGTGAACCGCTCGACGTGAATAAACCAGCTATAAATATGAGAACTGACCGGTCACGGTTTGCGCTGTTGAAATTGCGTTGAAATTGGCCCAGATTGGCAACCAAACAACTACAACAAATGCTTCTCCAAGCTGATCGTTGCGTGATTTTTCCCCGATCTTACGGAAATTTCCCACTCGGTTCGCACTAGACGAAGCAACCGTCAAAGGGGGCTGGTGCTTGAAAAAACGTCTGTTCGTTACGGGCCTCAGCGGTTTCGTTGGACGTCACCTCAAATCTCGACTGAACGGTCATGATTCGGCGTGGCAGGTGATGCCTGTCGCTGCCCGCTACGACCTGATGGATGCCAAGACCCTGGAAGGCCTCTGGCCCGAGATTCCCGACGCCGTGATCCACCTGGCGGGCCAGACCTTTGTCCCCGAAGCCTTCCGCGATCCGGCACGCACCCTGCACATCAACCTGCTGGGCACCTTGAACCTGCTCCAGGCCCTCAAGGCCCGGGGTTTCACCGGGACATTCCTGTATGTCAGCTCCGGTGATGTCTATGGCCAGGTCAGCGAAGACCACCTGCCGATTACCGAACTGCAACTGCCCTCCCCGCGCAACCCGTATGCGGTGAGCAAGCTGTCGGCCGAACTGCTGAGCCTGCAATGGGGCATGAGCGAAGGCTGGCCGGTGCTGGTGGCCCGCCCGTTCAATCACGTCGGTCCCGGGCAGAAGGACAGCTTCGTCATTGCCAGCGCCGCCCGGCAAATCAGCCGGATCAAGCTGGGCCTGCAACCGGCTCGGCTGCAAGTGGGCGATATCGACGTGACCCGCGACTTCCTCGATGTCGGCGATGTGATTTCGGCCTACCTGGCCCTGCTGGACAACGGTGCCCCGGGACAGGTCTACAACATCTGCTCGGGCCGCGAGCAGAGCATTCGCAGCCTGATCGAACAACTGGGCGATATCGCCCAGGTCGACGTGCAACTGATCCAGGACCCTGCGCGCCTTCGCCGCGCAGAACAGCGTCGCGTCTGTGGTAGCCCAGCCAAGCTACGACAGGCCACCGGATGGACGCCTGAAACAACAACACAACAATCCTTGCGGGCGATCCTGTCCGACTGGGAGATACGGGTACAACAAGAATGAAAAGTGCATTGATCACAGGGATCACCGGTCAAGACGGCGCGTATCTGGCCAAGTTGCTGCTCGACAAGGGTTACAAGGTCCACGGCCTGGTGGCGCGACGAAGCAGCGACTCGCGCTGGCGGCTGCGAGAGATGGGCATCGAACAGGACATCGTTTACCTGGACGGTGACATGGCCGATGCCTGCTCGGTGCAACGGGCCGTGATCAAGTCGGCGCCGGACGAGGTGTACAACCTGGCCGCGCAAAGTTTCGTCGCGGCCTCCTGGGACCAGCCGGTGACCACCGGCATCGTCGATGGGCTGGGGGTCACCCACCTGCTCGAAGCCATTCGCCAGTTCAGCATGCATACGCGCTTCTACCAGGCCTCCACCAGCGAAATGTTCGGCCTGATCCAGGCCGAGCAGCAGGACGAGCACACCCCGTTTTACCCACGCAGCCCCTATGGCGTGGCGAAACTGTACGGCCACTGGATCACCGTCAACTACCGGGAAAGCTTCGGCCTGCATGCCAACAGCGGCATCCTGTTCAACCACGAATCACCGCTGCGTGGCATCGAGTTCGTCACCCGCAAGGTCACCGATGCCGCTGCGCGCATCAAGCAGGGCAAGCAGCAGGAGTTGCGCCTGGGCAATATCGACACCAAGCGCGACTGGGGCTTTGCCGGCGATTACGTCGAGGCCATGTGGCTGATGTTGCAACAGGACACCCCCGACGATTACGTAGTGGCTACCGGCGTCACCACCACTGTGCGCGAGATGTGCAGGATTGCCTTCGAACACGTGGGCCTGGACTACCGTGACTTCGTCAAGATCGACCCGGCGTTTTTCCGCCCGGCCGAAGTCGAAGTGCTACTCGGCAACCCGGCCAAGGCACAACGCGTCCTGGGCTGGAAGCCCAGGACCGACCTCGACACCCTGATCCGCATGATGATGGATGCGGACATGAAACGCGTCGCCAAGGAGTAGGCCATGCTCATTCCCGTGATTCTCTCCGGCGGAGCCGGGACGAGGTTGTGGCCGGTGTCCCGCGAAGACCACCCCAAGCCCTTCATGCTCTTGCCCGATGGCCAGTCGCTGCTGGGCAAGACCTATCGGCGTGCCGCGGGGTTGTTCGACGGCCGGGGCGATATCGTCACCGTCACCAATCGCGAGTACTACTTCCAGAGCCGCGACCACTATCAAAGCGCCCACCTGGAGCGTCATCGCGGTCACTTCGTGCTCGAACCGACGGGCCGCAACACCGCGCCGGCCATTGCTAGCGCCGCGCTCGCGGTGCAGGCCCTGCACGGTGACGACGCGATCCTGGTGGTCATGCCTGCCGACCACCTGATCCAGGACGAGGCCGCCTTCCAGGCCTCCGTGGCGCACGCCGTGGAACTGGCCAAAAACGGCCACCTGGTGACCTTCGGCGTATTGCCCTCGGCGCCGGAAACCGGCTTCGGCTATATCGAACGGGGCAAGCCCCTGGATACCAAGGGTGCGGCCAAGGTTGTGCGCTTCGTCGAAAAACCCGACCTGCAGACCGCCACGCAATATCTGGAAAGCGGCCGCTTCCTGTGGAATTCGGGGATGTTCTGCTTCTCGGTCAAGACCCTGCTGGCGGAGCTGCAAGCCCACGCCCCCGAGCTGCTGGAACAGGCACGCGCCTGTGTCACGGCCAGTACGGCGGTGGAAACTTCAGGGTGTGTGCAGCAGGAACTGTCCGCGGCACATTTCGCCGAAATGCCAGACATCTCCATCGACTATGCCCTGATGGAGCGCTCCGCCAATGTCGTGGTGATTCCCGCGGCATTCGACTGGAGCGATATCGGCTCCTGGACCGCCGTCGCCGGCCTGGTGCCCGCCGACGGGCAAAACAACCGCGCCACCGGCGAGGCCCTGTTTATCGACAGCCAGAACAACTTCGTCCAGAGCGACGGCCGCCTGGTGGCCGCCCTGGGCGTGGAAAACCTGATCATTATCGACACCGCCGATGCCGTACTGGTGGCCCATGCCGACCGCGCCCAGGATGTTCGTCGCGTCGCCCGGCAACTCAAGGACAAGGATCACGAAGCCTATCGCCTGCACCGTACGGTCAGCCGCCCATGGGGCAGTTATACCGTGCTCGAAGAGGGTCCACGCTTCAAGATCAAGCGTATCGTGGTCAAGCCTGGCGCTTCGCTGTCGCTGCAAATGCACCATCATCGCAACGAACACTGGGTGGTGGTCGAAGGCATGGCCAAGGTCACCAACAACGGCTCGGGTTCGCACCTGGTCGCCAAGAACGAATCGACCTTTATCCCCGCCGGCCACAAGCACCGCCTGGAGAATCCCGGCGTGATCGATCTGGTGATTATCGAAGTGCAAAGCGGCGAATACCTGGGGGAAGACGACATCGTCCGCTTCGAAGATCACTATGGCAGGGCCGTCTGATGCTGCTGGCCTTGCAACGCACACTGTGGAGCTACCGCGGCTTCGTCCTTGGCAGCGTCAAGCGCGAGTTCCAGGCGCGGTATCGCAACTCGTTGTTCGGCGCGCTTTGGACGGTGCTCAACCCGCTGTCGATGATCCTCGTCTACACGGTAATTTTTTCCCACATCATGCGTGCCCGCCTGCCCGGGGTGGAAGACGGCATGGCCTACAGCGTCTATCTCTGCGCCGGGCTGCTGACCTGGGGGTTGTTCGCGGAAATCACCACCCGCAGCCAGGGCATGTTCCTGGAAAACGCCAACCTGCTGAAGAAGATCAGCTTCCCCCGGATCTGCCTGCCGGTGATCGTGCTGTTCAACGCCGGGATCAACTTCGCGATCATCCTCGGGCTGTTCCTCGGTTTCCTGTTGATCACCGGGCGCTGGCCGGGCATTACCTTGCTGGCATTGGTGCCGCTGCTGGCCCTGCAAGTGATGTTCGCCGCCGGGTTGGGCATGCTGCTGGGGATCCTCAATGTGTTTTTCCGTGATGTCGGGCAGTTGTTCGGCATTTGCCTGCAATTCTGGTTCTGGCTCACACCGATCGTTTACCCGATGACGATCCTGCCGCCGCCGATCCAGCAACTGCTCGCCTTCAATCCCATGACCGCCCTGATGCAGAGCTACCAGAACCTGTTTCTCTACAACCAATGGCCGGTCTGGAGCTCGCTGGTGCCGTTGCTGGTGGTCGGCCTGCTGTTATGCACCTTGGGCTTGCGCATGTTTCGTCGGCGCGGCGGTGAAATGGTGGACGAACTCTGATGGGACATTTGCGCGTCAGTGGCCTGGGCAAGGCCTACAAACAGTATCCGAACCGCTGGAGCCGGCTGTTCGAATGGTTGATCCCCTTTTCTCGCCAGCGTCATCAGTTGCATTGGATCCTGCAAGGAGTGGATTTCGAGATCCAGCCCGGGGAAGCCGTCGGCATCGTCGGGGTCAACGGTGCCGGCAAAAGCACATTGCTCAAGATGATCACCGGTACCACCCAACCCACCTGCGGCCACATCCAGTTGCAAGGTCGTGTCGCCGCGCTGCTGGAATTGGGCATGGGCTTTCATCCGGACTTCACCGGTCGCCAGAACGCGTTCATGGCCGGTCAGTTGCTGGGCATGCAGGTGGAGGAAATCGAAGCCTTGATGCCCGAGATCGAAGGGTTCGCCGAAATCGGCGAGGCCATCGACCAGCCGGTACGTACCTATTCCAGCGGCATGCAGATGCGCCTGGCCTTCAGCGTCGCCACCGCCCGGCGCCCGGACATCCTGATCGTCGACGAAGCGCTGTCGGTGGGCGACGCCTACTTCCAACACAAGAGCTTCGAGCGCATCCGCAGCTTCCGCAAGGCCGGCACCACGCTGCTGATCGTGTCCCATGATCGCTCGGCGATCCAGTCGATCTGCGACACCGCCATCCTGCTGGAACACGGACGCATGGCCATGCGCGGCAAGCCCGAAGAAGTGATGGACTATTACAATGCGATGCTGGCCCAGCGCGAAGGCCAGGTGGTCCGCCAGGAAATGCTCGCCAACGGCCAGGTGCGCACGATTTCCGGCACCGGCGAAGCCGGCATCATCGATGTACAACTGCTCAACAGTCAGGAACAGCCGGTGGAAGTGGCCGAGATCGGCCAGCCGATGGTGTTGCAAGTGCGGGTTGAAATCCGCCAGGACATCGAGCGGCTGGTGCTGGGCTTCCTGATCAAGGACCGTCTTGGCCAGCCCATGTACGGCATCAACACTCATCGCCAGGACAAAGCCGTGACCGACCTCAAGGCCGGCGAACAGATCACCTTCCGCTTCAGCTTCGACATGCGCCTGGGCAAGGGCAATTACTCCGTTGCGCTCAGCCTGTCGCGGCTGGACTCGCACCTGGACCGTAATTTCGAATGGCGCGACTACGGGTTGGTGTTTCACGTGATCAATAATCGCCAGGAAGATTTCGTCGGCTGTTCCTGGCTCCAGGCCGAGACCTGCATCCGGCGTTCGAGCCAGCCAACCCTCGACGTGCTGCCGCAAAAGGAGTTGCAATGACCCGTCTACTGGTGGAGTGCACCTATGTCTATGAAAACCCAAAGGCAAACTCCGGGATTCAGAGGGTCGTGCGCAATGTCATCCACGAGCTGCCGACCGAGGACCTGGAGCGCGAATACATTCCCGTGGCGATGCTGCGAGGCAAGCTCTACGAGGTTAAAAGCCTGGTTCCACCACCCGAGAAAGCATGGGACCTGGTCAGCTTGCGCGCACGGCTGGAGCAAGCGGCCAATCTGTTCTGGCTCAGGCACCGGACGCTGGAATCGCGGCGCCCTTTCAGCCAGTCGGCCTGGGCTCGCCGCCTCTTGTACATCGGCTGTCGGCTGTTTGTCTTTGGCTGTCTGAGTATCCCGATTCGTCTGCTCAACCTGCTTCTCAGACGCCGACAGGTTGCGCCGCGCATCATGCCGCTGGAACACCGCGCCGGTGACCAATTGGTGTTGCTGGACTCCTCCTGGCATGCGGATTTCTTCCCTTTGGCTGAACAACTCAAGCGTGACGGCGTCGGGATTATCTCAGTGGTCTACGACCTGATTCCCCTGACCCATCCACAATTCTGCGACGCCGGGCTGGTCAAGGTGTTCAACCGCTGGTTCGATTGGATTGCCCGCACCGCCGACGGCTACATCGCCATCTCCACCACCATCCGGGACCAGCTTCGCCAGGAAATGGTTCGGCGCATTGGCGAGCAGCAGGTACGAGAACGCTGGTTCGACTATTTCTACCTGGGCAGCGAACTGGACCAGATTGATCCCACCCAGGCTGTCGATCCGAATTTGCTGCGGCTGTTCAAGCGCCCCGAGCCGGTGTTCCTGATGGTCAGCACCATCGAGCCGCGCAAAAACCACGCTTACCTGCTCGACGCATTCGAGCGGGCCTGGGCCGCCGGCTCCCAAGCGCGGCTGTGCATCGTCGGGAAGATCGGCTGGAAATGCGAGGCGTTGATCGAACGTATCCGACGTCATCCGCAACTCGATAGCCGCCTGTTCATGTTCAACAACCTCGCGGATCAAAGCCTGGAACACGCCTATCGAAACGCCACTGCGCTGGTGTTCCCGTCCTATGTGGAAGGTTTCGGCCTGCCGCTGGTGGAAGCCATGCAGCGCGGCTTGCCGGCAATGGGCAGCGACATTGAAGTGTTTCGGGAAATCGGCGGTGATTTCATGGCCTATTTCGATCTCGACGAACCCCAAAGCCTGGCGGACCTGGTCACCGACATGGAGCACACCGGGGTATTCCCGGCCAAGCGCAACCTGGATCACTGGCAATGGCTGAGCTGGCGCCAGGCCAGTGCGCAATTGGTGGAGCGGATCGAGGGCCACGTTAACGAAGTCATCGTCGACCGGGAAACAGCATGCGGATAGCCCTCAACGCGCGCATCCTCCAGGCCCCTCGCACTGGCATCGGCCATTACGTAGCGGAGCTGGCCACTGCCCTGGCCCGGGAGCCGGACGTGCAGTTGTCGCTGTTTCATGGCTGGGGTTGGAGTTCGCAATTGCCGCAAACGGCCGCGCCTGGCTATTCAAAGCTAAGCCCCTGGCTTCGGCGGGTTCCGGGAGCCTATCAGGCGCGGCGCTGGCTGGAGCAGAAACGCTTCGATCAAGGCCGTTCAAAGGCCATCGACCTGTATCACGAACCCAGCCTTTGGCCGCTGGCCTTCGAGGGGCCGACGGTGATCACCCTCCATGACCTCACGCACCTGCGCTACCCAGAAACGCAACCACCGGCACGCCTGAAGGAAATCGAGCGACGGCTCGACCGTGCGGTGGAGCTGGCGCAACTGATTCTGACCGACTCGCAGTTCATCGCCGATGAGGTCCAACAGCATTTCGGCCTCCCCGCCGAGCGCCTGCGGGTCGCGCCGCTGGGGGTGGCGGCGCGTTTCCATCCGCGCGAACCCGCAGCCATCGACGCCGTACTCAAGGCCCATGGCCTGGAGCCCGGCCGTTACTTTCTATGTGTCGGCACCCTGGAGCCACGCAAGAACCTGTCACTGGCCCTGCGCGCCCATGCCGGGCTTCCTGAATCCGTACGTCAGACCTTTCCTTTGTTCATCGTAGGAATGAGCGGATGGCAACAGGCACAGCTCAATGATGAGTTGAAAGGCGCCCTGGCTGGCGGTCATGTTTGTCTGGCGGGTTACCTGCCTGACGAACAGGTCGCCCAGCTATTGGCGGGGGCACGGGCGCTGATTTTCCCGTCTTATTACGAAGGCTTTGGCCTGCCGGTGCTTGAAGCCATGGCCAGTGGCACACCGGTAATTACCACCAGCTGCTCGGCGATGCCCGAGGTGGCGGGGCCAGCCGGCAATTACTGCGAGCCGGACGATCCGCAAGGCATGCGCGAAGCCATGGGCCGGTTGATGGAAGATCCCCAGCACTGGCAAGCGTGTCGCGAAGCGGGGCTGCAACAAGCGGCGCTTTTTTCCTGGGAACGCTGTGCGAAGGTCACCGCCCAAGCGTATCGCCAGGTCTTGGGAGGTTGAATGCGAGTCCTGCACTTTTACAAAACCTATTTGCCAGACTCCATGGGGGGCATCGAACAGGTCATCTTCCAGCTGTGCGACAGCACTGACCGGTTGGGTATCGATAACACCGTGCTGGCCCTGAGCAGGCAGCCGGCGCCCGCACCGATCAAGATCCGACAGCATGTCGTTCATCAGGCGCGAATGGACTTCCAACTGGCGTCCACCGGCTTCTCCTACAGCGTGTTCAAGAAATTCCGTGAGCTGGCCGCCGAAGCGGACGTGATCAACTACCACTTCCCCTGGCCGTTCATGGACCTGGTGCATTTTTGCACCTCCGTGAAAAAACCCTACGTCGTGACCTACCATTCGGACATCGTTCGCCAGCGGCACCTGCTCAAGCTCTATCGCCCCTTGATGCGGCGCTTTCTCGACGGCGCCGAGCGTATCGTCGCGGCGTCGCCGAACTATGTTCATACCAGCGATGTGCTCAAGGAATACCCCGCCAAGACCCGGATCATCACCTACGGCCTGAACAAGACCAGTTATCCACAGCCTGACGCCGAGCGCATGGCGGGGTGGAAGGCAAAACTGGGCGAGCGTTTCTTTTTGTTCGTGGGGGTGATGCGTTACTACAAAGGCCTGCACATTCTGCTCGACGCCCTCAAAGGCGTGGATTACCCCGTGGTCATCGTGGGTGCCGGCCCGCTGGAAAAACAACTGCATGCCCAGGCGGCGGCACTGGGCCTGCGCAACCTGCATTTCCTCGGACGCCTGGGGGACGAGGACAAGGTCGCGCTGCTGGAATTGAGTTATGCCATCGTGTTCCCTTCGCACTTGCGCTCCGAAGCCTTTGGCATCTCGCTGCTCGAAGGCGCGATGTTCGGCAAGCCGATGATCTCCAGCGAAATCGGCACCGGCACCAGCTACATCAATGTCCACGAAGAAACCGGCCTGGTGGTGCCACCGAGCAATCCCGAAGCTTTTCGCGAGGCGATGCGCACCCTGTGGGAAAACCCGGCACAAGCCCAGGCCATGGGCGCCAGGGCCGAAGCTCGCTACCGACAGTTGTTCACGTCTGAAGAGATGGGCCGCAAGTGGGTGCGGCTATACGAGGAACTGCTGGAGGAAAAGGCGCTTTCCTACGCCTAGGTCTACTGGAACGATGCAATTGCTGTGGTAAGGGACCTATCTCTGCCATGTGGGAGCAAAGCTTGCTCGCGAAACAGGCGCCTCGATCTCTGAAAGACCGCAGTGCCTTCATCGCGGGCCAGCCTTGCTCCCACAGTGAAGATAAATCCCCTCGCCACCGAGCTCCGTTTCAGGCGTGCTTTTGCAACCCGACAGCCGTACGCGGCATGCCCACGAACCCGGGCAAGGCTTCGATCCGCGCCAGCCAGGCCCGCACATTGGCATAGTCCTCCAACGACACATTGCCTTCCGGTGCGTGGGCGATGTAGCTGTAGCCGGCGATGTCCGCGACGGTCGCAGCGTCACCCGCCAGATAAGCACGGTTGCTCAATTCCTGATCAATGACTTTCAGCACGTTGTGGGAACGGGCAATCACGTCCTCAGCGTTGTAGGCCGCGCCAAACACCGTGATCAGTCGCGCCGTGGCCGGGCCCGCATGGATCGGCCCAGCCGCCGCCGACAACCAGCGCTGCACCCGGGCGGCGCCGATCGGATCGGTCGGCAGCCAGCGGCCCTTGCCATATTTGTGCGCCAGGTACACCAGGATCGCGTTGGAGTCCGCCAGCACCACGCCGCCATCGTCAATGACCGGCACCTGGCCAAACGCATTGAGCGCCAGGAAGTCCGCCTGTTTGTGCGCGCCCTTGGCCAAGTCGACGAAGACTTCTTCGACGGGTAGCCCGAGCAACGAAAGCATTAGTTGAACGCGATGGGAATGGCCGGAAAGCGGGAAATGATAGTGCTTGATAGGGTTCATGGTCGACTCCGCTGCAAGTGACGCCATCAGCACAACGGCGTCGATGGGGTCATCTTCCGCTCCAGGCAGAACCAAGAGAATCACCCAGAAATGCAATCCATTGTTTCAGCCAGCGAAACAATGCTTCAACCGCTCAAGGCCGGATGTTCGCGCAGTGCACCGACGACGAAATCGACAAAACTGCGGACCCGCGCCGGCGCATTTCGCCCGCCCTGGTACACCACATGGATCGGCAGAGGCGGCAATTCGAAATCGGCCAGGACGATTTCCAGTTCCCCGGCCGCCACGTTGCCTGCCACTTGGTAAGACAGGACCCGCGTCATCCCCAACCCCTGGCAGGCCGCCGTGATCGCGGCCTGGTTGGCCGTCACCACCAGCCGAGGCACGGGCCGGACGGCCAACGGTTGGCCTGAATCGAGGAAGGTCCAGCTTTTGACCTGGCCAATGGCCGATGATGCCACCACGGGCATTCGCTCCAAATCCTCCGGATGCCGGGGCCGCCCGTGGCGCGCGAAGAAACCAGGGGCGCCGCACACCACCCGCCGCACTTCACCGACTCGCACGGCGTGCAGGTTGCTGTCCGGCAACTCGCCAATGCGCAGGGCAACATCGATGCCCTCCTCCACCAGGCTGACCGTGCGGTCCAACAACAAGGCGTTGATGCAGACCTCGGGGAACCGGTGCAAGTAATCCACCAGCAGCGGCGTGACGAATAACTGACCGAACAGCACCGGCGCGGTAATCGTCAGCTGCCCTCGGGGCTGGACGTGGCTGCCGGCCGCCGAATCCTCGGCTTCCTGCAAATCGCTCAGGATCCGGCGACAGTCCTCGAGAAAGCGCTGGCCGGCTTCGCTCAAGTACACGTTGCGGGTGGTGCGCACCAGCAATGGCGTGCCGATGCGTTGCTCCAACGCCGCCACCGCCCGCGTGACGCTGGCCGCCGACATCCCCAAGCGCCGCGCTGCCGCCGAAAAACCCGACTCCTGGGCCACGGCGAGGAAAACCTGCATTTCCTGGAACCTGTCCATCCATCCCCCGATGAGAAATCCTGATACAAGTTTTCTGCGCGTCTCAAAGCAGCGCTACGCGGCCATTGTAGAGGCCTGGGCCAGTGAACCACAGCGTAGCGCAGCCAGACACCGGGACATTGGCTCGGCCAGGGGCGATTGCCCTTGGTACCATCCCTCCCCATGACAATTTCATGACCGAAGGAAGAACCTTCTGTGGGAGCGAGCTTGCTCGCGATGGCGGTGTGTCAGTCGATATGAATTCAACTGATCCGACGCTATCGCGAGCAAGCTCGCTCCCACAGGGGTCGTGTCCGTTCAGTAGATTGGTTTCAACCGAAAGGCCTGCTTTTGTGAACGTTCTTTATCGCGCTTCAACCCATCCGCGCGCCGCCCTCATAGCCCTGATTGGCTGCGTACTACTCGTCCCCATGGGCCTGCGTCTCGCCCTGGGCTGGTCCGACCCGCTGGGTTATCTCTCGGACCTGGGTATCGGCGGGTTGCTGATCGTGCTGCTCCATCGCCGTCCCGGGTGGCTGGCGTTCCCGGTATTGCTGGCCTGGAGCGCGTTGACGCTGGCCAGCATCGAGTTGGTCAGCGCGGTCGGGCGGATGCCCAATCCTTCGGACGTGCATTACCTGACCGACCCGCAGTTCGTTGAAAATTCCACCAGCGGCGGCTTCGCCCATCCCTGGCTGGCCGCGCTCCAGTTGTCCGCGCTGGTGTTCTGGCTGGTTACTCAATGGACCAGCCGCCCACGCCAGGCGCCACGCTTGCCGCGCCACGCCTGGGCCGTGCCCGTGTTGCTCCTGTTGGGCCACGGCGCGCTGCAAGCCTGGCGTCCCAGCGAGGCGGACCAATGGAATGTGTTCAACCTGCCTCACCAACTCGTCACCGCAAGTATCGCCGCCGGGCAGGACCAGGCCCGACAATGGCTCGACGGCGATGCGGTGGACCCGCCCCCGCCGATGGAGGGGCTGACCCGCCTGGACCTCGATGGCAACAGACTGCTGGCCGAACCGGGCCGTGCGCGCAACGTCCTGGTCATCGCCCTGGAGGGCATTCCCGGTGCCTACGTGGGCGCCAACCGCCAGGCCTTGAAAAGCAGCTATCAGGAGAACCTGATGCCGCACCTCAGTGCCTGGGCCGAGCGCGGCATGAACACCCCCGATTACGTCCTGCACAGCCACCAGACCATTCGTGGCCTCTACGCGATGCTGTGTGGCGACTACGACAAGCTCGACAACGGCACGCCCAAAGGCGTCGAAATGCTCAACCAGACCCAGCGCAACCAGGCCTGCCTGCCGGCCCAGTTGCGCCAGAACGGCTTTTCCACGCATTTCCTGCAGGGCGCGGGCCTGCGGTTCATGGCCAAGGACCGGATCATGCCGCACATCGGCTTCGACACGACCTTGGGCATGGAGTGGTTCACTCGCCCCGCCTACCTGGAATTCCCTTGGGGCATGGACGACAAGACTTTCTTCGAAGGCGCGCTGGACTACGTCGGGCAACTGCAACAAGCGGACAAACCCTGGATGCTGACCCTGCTGACCGTCGGCACGCACCAGCCCTACTCGGCACCGGATGACTACCTGCAACGCTACGACACCGCCAAGCAGGCAGCAGTGGGTTACCTGGACGACGCCCTGGAAAACTTCCTCGCGGGCCTGGAACGCCAGGGCATCCTGGACAACACCCTGGTGGTCATCACCTCGGACGAATCCCATGGCATCGACGACGTGCGACTGGCCTCCTCCTGGGGGTTCAACCTGACGCTGGCGCCGGAGCCGTTGCCCCGGATCAAGTCAGGCACCTACGGCCACGTCGACTTGACCGCCTCGATCCTCGATTACTTCGGCTTTGCGGTGCCCACGTCATTGTCCGGCCGCTCGATGTTCAGGGACTACCCGACGGGTCGGGAAATCATGTCGTTCACCAACGGCAAGCTTCGCTATCACGATGGCAAGGGCACCTTTACCGAGTGCGACTTCCTCCAGCATTGCCGTGACTACGCCAGCGACGGCTTCATCGCCGACCGCGCCACCTATGGCGGGCAATACAGCGGCCAGCGCGCCAGGCTGATCGGCGCCCGGGCCACGGCCCTGGACCAGACCCTGTTGCGCACGCCCTTGAACCAGCATTATCAATTCGGCAGTGCGGATAAAATCCCGCTGCCGGCCCAGGTCACCAACGACTGGACCGACAACCTGATCGGTGCCCAATACCTGGAAATGCCCAAGGGTTCACAGACCCGCGTCAGCCTGACCATCCGCGCCGTGGAGGCTGACCACGCCGCCTACATTTCCCTCAAGGCCAAGGAGTTCGAACAGGATGTGTCGATGGACCTGCCGACAGACGTGGCGGTGACACCCGACCAGCCGCTGGTGATGAACCTCCGTTTCGACAACCCGCAGCAGCGCAAGGCGTTTTCCTTCCATCTGCTCGGTCATGGCGTCGGCGCCATCGAGATCAGCGACTTCAGCGTCGTGACCGAACTGCCGGACCAGACCGACAAGCCGGAATATCTGGACGATATGCAGGACGACAGCGAGGCCCAATCCAGCTGAACGAAAAACGCGGCTAATCCAGCAACCGATGCAGCTTGGCGTACTGCAACAGCATGATGGTCTTGCCGTCGCAAATCTCCCCGGTCTCGATCATGCCCAAGGCCTGGTCGAGGGGTAGCTCCAGCACTTCGATCTCTTCGCCCTCGGCTTCCAGGCCGCCGCCTGCGTGCTGCTTGTCTTCATCGAAGTACTCGCCGACGAAAAAATGCACCCGTTCCGTCACCGAGCCCGGGCTCATGAAGGCGTCGAACACCTTGCGCACGTCCTGGATGATATAGCCGGTTTCTTCCTGGGTTTCCTTGCGGATGCAGGTGTGCGGGTCGTCGTTGTCCAGCAGGCCAGCGCAGGTTTCTATCAACAAGTCGTCGTGCCCGTTGACGAAGGCCGGGAAGCGGAATTGCCGGGTCAACACCACGGTCTGCTTGGCCTTGCTGTACAGCAGGATCGTGGCACCGTTGCCACGGTCGTAGGTCTCGCGCGTCAGCTCGCGCCATTGGCCGTTGCGACCGAGGTAGTCGTAGGTGGTCTTGCGCAGCACGTACCAATCATCCGAGAGGACTTCGACGTGCTTGATGCGTACGCGATCCTTGATGCCGATTGCCTGTGTCATTTGCCCACTCCGTTCGGGACCCGAGGTCCCCTTTGAAAACTCCATTCGCACCTCTTCCATGCCCACAAGAAAACTCACGATGGCCCATCGTTTTTTCTAGTTCGACAAAATCTGCCCGCTCATTAAATCTTCGACCAGCCCTGAGCCTGCGGGGATTCGATCAATAAAAAAGAAACCAGACGAGCATTCCTCATGGGCATCAATCTGAAATTCGGCCACAAGATTCTTCTGGGTGCCTGCCTCATCGTGATGGCGGTATTCCTGTCTTTCTCGTTGTTCAACGACCATCGCCAGCAAGCCAGCACCCGCGAAGCACTGCACCGCAACCTACAGGCCACCGGCCAGTTGCTGGGCGCGAACCTCGACAGCTGGCTGGCCGGCCGGATCCTGTTGATCGAAGGTGCCGCCGAAACCATCGCCGCCAATCCCACTTCGCAGACCATCGGTGCCATTCTCTCCCAGGACATCATTACAAGGACCTTCATCGCCAGCTACGTCGGCCTTGAAGACAGTCGTTTCTTTATCCATCCCGAACGGGTAATGCCCGACGGGTATGATGTTCGCCAGCGCGCCTGGTACAAAGACGCGGCTCGCAGCCTTGAACCGGTGCTGACCGAACCCTATATCGGTGCTGGTATTGATTACCTGATCATGACCCAAGCGGCGCCGATCAAGGTCGATGGCAAGGCTGTGGGTGTGCTGGGTGCGAGCCTGAGCCTGGAGCAACTCGCGAAAATCATCAATGCCGTGGACCTCAACGGCATAGGCTACGCCTTCCTGGTCAGCGACGACGGCAAGATCCTGGTGCACCCGGACAACACACGAGTGACCAAGACTCTCGCCCAAGCGTTCCCCGAAGGCCCGCCGAGCATCAACAGCGCCTTGAATGAAGTGCAGGAAAACGGCCGGACGCGGATCGTCACGTTTACCCCGATCAACGGCCTGCCCTCGCTGCACTGGTCCATCGGACTTTCAGTGGATAAAGACAAGGCCTACGCCGCACTCCACGAGTTTCGCACTTCGGCGTTGGTCGCCACATTGATCGCCATGCTGGTGACGGTCGGTTTGCTCGGCCTGTTGATCAATGCCCTGATGCGACCACTACGCAGCATGGGCTCGGCCATGCAATCCATAGCCGATGGCGAAGGCGACCTGACCCAGCGCCTGCACAGCCTGTCCCGGGACGAGTTCGGCATGATGGCCGGCGGGTTCAACCGCTTCGTCGAACGTATCCAGCAGTCGATCCGGGAAGTCCTGGCGTCCAGTGTCCAGCTCACCCACTTGGCGGCACAGGTCAGCCAGGCGTCAAACGCATCCCTGAAAAGCTCTGACACGCAAGCCGCGCTGACCCATAACGTCGCCACGGCTATCAACGAGCTTGGGGCCGCAGCCCAGGAAATCGCCCGCAGCGCCGCTCATGCCTCAAGCCGCGCCTCTGATACCAGGGATCAGACCCAAGAAGGCCAGGCGGTGGTGCAGCGCAGTATCAGCGCCATGTCGCAACTCTCGTCGCAGGTGGTCAATACCCGCCAGGACATCGAAAGCCTGAATGAGAAAACGCTGAAAATCGGACGTATTCTCGACGTCATCAAAGGCATCTCCGACCAGACCAACTTGCTGGCCCTTAACGCTGCCATCGAGGCCGCCCGCGCCGGAGATGCCGGGCGCGGTTTTGCTGTGGTCTCGGACGAAGTCCGTACGCTCGCCCATCGCACCCAACAGTCCGCTCAGGAAATCCACAGCATGATCGAGGAACTGCAAGCAGGTGCCGGCAGCGCCGTGAGCGCCATGCTCGAAAGCCAGCGTCACAGCGACGACAACGTCACTACCGCCAGGCTCGCGGGCGAGCGACTCAACCGTGTGCTGCTGGGCATCGGCGAGATCGACGAGATCAACCTGTCGGTAGCCACCGCCACCGAAGAACAAACCTCAGTGGTGGACAATCTGGATCGCGACATCAGCCACATCAATGACCTGAACCAGGAAATGGTCGGCAATTTGCAATCCACCTTGCAGGCCTGCACAGAACTGGAAAACCAGTCACGCCGCCTGCAACAAATGGTCAACACCTTCAAGATCTAAGGGTCATTCAGACCGGGTAGGCGGGACGCGGGGCAGTGCTCGTTTGTGGGCCGTCTTGAGGTAGGCGCGCTCAATGATCTGTCGCGCCTGCGGCGACACCGCTTCGCCCATCAGATACCCATCGATTTGCTCGTAGCTGCAGCCATACGCCACTTCATCGAGCTTGCCGGGTGCCAGGTCTTCCAAATCGGCGGTCGGTGCCTTGCGCACCAGGTACGCGGGGGCGCCCATCGCATCGGCCAACAATCTCACCTGAGTCTTCGTCAACCCGGACAGCGGGGCCAGGTCGCACGCGCCGTCGCCGAACTTGGTGAAAAAACCCATGACCGCCTCCGCCCCATGATCGGTGCCAACCACCAACCCATTGCTCAGATTGGCAATGGCGTATTGCGCCAGCATCCGTGCCCGGGCCTTGGCGTTGCCTTTGGCAAAGTCGATGAGCTCGGCGCCAGGCTGCAAGCCGTCGATGGCGATACTGCCCATCAGCCCGTCGACACAAGCGGCGATGTTGCTGGTGGTGATCACGTCCGGCCGGATGAAGTCCAGGGACGCCTGGGCGTCTTGCTCATCTGCCTGAGCCTTATAGGGCAACCGGACGGCGATAAAACGCGCCTCGTAGTCTGCCTCCCGCAATTGCTCCACCGCCAACTGGCATAGGCGGCCGGCGGTGAGCGAGTCGACGCCTCCACTGATCCCCAGGACCAGGGACTTGCAACCGGACTCGCGCAAGATCTGCTTGATGAATTCGATGCGGCGGGCAATCTCGGTGGCTTCGCCACCCCGTGTGAGTTGACGATCGATGCCCAGTTCCCGGGCAATGCGTTCTTGCACAAGCGAAGTCATATCAGGCTCCCAGCTGTGGATTGATCAGGGCGACGTTGAACACTTGGGCGGCGTACCGCAGAAACGAGGCATCCTCGCAGACGTTCTTGATCGGGTCGTCGGAGAACTTCACGACCGGCTCGCCGTGGACCCGCACCAGCTTCATGACGATGCTCAGTGGTTCGACACCGTCGACATCGCAGGCCAGGCTGGTGCCCATGCCGAAACCGAATTTGGCCTTGCCGCGAACATGCCGCAGGATCGGCAGGCATTTTTCGAAATTGAGGCCATCGGAGAACATCAGGTCCTTGGTCCGCGGGTCGATGCCCAGCTCCTGATAACGCCCCAGCACCTTGTCGGCCCAGACGATCGGGTCACCGGAATCCTGGCGCAGGCCGTCATAGAGCTTGGCAAAGTACAGGTCGAAATCCTTGAGGAAGAAATCGGTGCTGATGCAGTCCGTCAGGGCGATACCGAGGCGGCCGCGATACTCGCGCACCCAGTTTTCCAACGCCGCGTTCTGGCTCTCGCGCAAGCGCCCGAGTTGTTGATGCACCATCAGCCATTGGTGAGCCATGGTGCCGATCAGGGGCAGATCGAACTCGTAAGCCAAGTGAGCGTTACTGGTGCCGACAAAGACCCCAGGAAAATCGCTGCGCATGATATTCACCACTTCACGCTGGGCCCTGAACGACAGCCGCCGCCGGGTGGAGAAGTCTGAAACGCGAAACTCGGCGAGTTCTTCACGGCTGGCGTTTTTCTCCAGCCATTCGAACTTCTGGTACAGCTTGCGGGTGACGTCGGCCAACTCGACTTCGGGGTACTTCTCGCGGTTGCGCAGTTCACTGACCATGGCCAATACCGGTTGCTCGAACATGATGCAGTGCAGCATCGGCCCCCGGACGCGGATGTGCAGTTGGCCGTCGACTTCCGAAACGTGTATGTAGCGCAAATTGAAGCGAAACAGGCCGAGAAACTGTTCGAAGTCCGGTGTCAGGTATTCGCGGAAACGCTTGTTGAACAGAAACCGCTGCTCCCCTTCGCGCAGCTGCAACCCCGCGAGCCTCTCCAGCTCCACACGAATATCCGGGATCAGGTGACCGAGCCGCTCCTTGGAGCGCACGATGAACTGGTATTCCACCTCGACATTCGGGTGCTGGTGCAAGACCGCCTGCATCATGGTGAAGGTGTAGTAGTCGGTATCCAGAAGACTCTGGATGGTGCCGCTGTTTGAATCGAATGCACTGTCCATGGCTCTTCCTTATGCGTTCGCCAGCTGGAGGGTTTCTTCGCGCGTCGCGGCAACCGAGACGCCCGCTTGCCGCATGTCTTGAATGGCTTGAATGGCCCCCTCTTCACTGATGGCCCGGCAAGCCGGGAGGTGAATGATCACCTTGAAGCCGGCGGCGGCCAGTTGCAGAGCGGTGGTCTTGACGCAGAAATCCAGCGCCAGCCCGCCAACAATCACCTGCTGCACACCCAGGCCGTTCAGGTACTCGATCACCCCGGTGGACAGCTTGCCGTGCAGGTCGTGGTAGCAGGCGCCGTACGGGTGCAAATCCGGCTCGACGCCCTTCCAGACGAAATAGTCGTAGTCGTAGGGAGTCGGCAGTTGATCCAGCAGGGCGAAACCTTCGGTGCCGGGAACGCAGTGGCTGACCCAGGTGATGTCGGCATGCTCGAGCCCGGTCGGCACGAACATCTGTGCGTGATCGGCGACCACCCACGGAGCCAGGGGCGAATGGGCGTCCTTGCTGCCGATGCGGAGGCTGGCCAGGGACGCGATGAAATTCAGCTCACCGCCAATCTGGTCACCGCCCGGCACCGGAAGCTCATCGGGGCATAGCGGCGTAAAGCTCTTTTGCGCATCGACATCGAAGGAAGCTGTTTTCCGGGTCAGGCTGTTCATGCTGGGTTTCTCCTCTTCATGGTCACGAGAGTACATAAGATGTACTTTCATAACAAGCCACTCGCAGAGAATATTTTTGATGATTACTCTTTAATTAGTGGCTATGAATCAACACAAAGCAGGTTTTCACTAAAAAGATTTTGCTGATAGAGTACATGTCATGTACCAAAAGAGGATGTGCCATGTTCGAGATTGCCCTTTATGGCGGCGCCTTCAATCCCCCGCACGCCGGTCACGCCCAGGTGATGATCGAGGCCTCACGCCTGGCCAGACGCGTGCTGGTGGTCCCCAGCTTGCGGCATCCCTACGGCAAGCAAATGGTCGACTATGAGGTTCGCCTGAACTGGCTGGAATCGATCGTCGAAAAGGTGCAGCCACTGTGCTGCGCCGAAGTGCGTGCAAGCCGGGCGGAACAGGTCGTGGCCCGTGGCGTTGAAGGCGCAATCTACAGCTACACCCTGCTCGCCCACCTCGCCGACAGCCTGGCCCTGGACGGCAAGCGGATTGCGTTGGTGGTGGGCCAGGATGTTGCGGATCGGCTGCCGACCTTCTACCGCGGCCAGGAATTGCTGGAGCGTTTTTCCATCCTTTGCGTGGAGGAAAAGATCCACGTGCGCAGCACGGTGGTTCGCGAACGACTGGCCTTGGGCAAGCCGCTTCCCAGCGACTGGATAGCACCCGGCATGAACCCGTTAAACTATGGTCTTTACGCTCCCCACGGAAATCGACATGCCCACTAGCACAGCCCCCGCGCGCGGTTATCTGCACACCATCGACCTCTGTGTGCTGCGCTTCTGCCGGGAAACCCACGCACTGGAAATCCTCCTGAACCGACGGGAAGCCGAGCCGTTCGCCGGCCATTGGGCGCTGCCCGGGATCGTGGTCAATGGTGACGTCGAAGATCTCACGCTGAACGACGCCGTGGAGCGCCTGCGCAATTCAAACAAGGTGGGCATGCCGCTGGCCTGGATCGAACAGGTCGGCACCGTCGGCGACGCGTTCCGCGATCCGCGCTGCTGGTCGTCCTCGACGTTCTACCTGGCGATTGTCAGCGAGGCGGTCCAGCTCGCCGAACACCAGGGATTTTTTCCCCTCAAGGACGTCGCTGACGCCTCGATCAAACTCCCTTTCGACCACAACAGCCTGGTGGCTGCGGTCCAGGAGCGATTGCTGTCCAAGGCCCTCTATAGCAGCCTGCCGCTGATGTTCCTGGGCCCGGAATTCAGCGCGCCGGAAGCGGTGGACATTTTCTCCGTGGCGCTCGATCGCCCGGTGCTCAAGACCAGCATGCGCCAGCGTTTGCTGAAGATGACCGAGGCGGGTTATTTGCAGGAAACCGGTCGCAAAAAAAGCGGCGACGGCGGCCGCCCACAACGCACGGTGGAGAATCTCAAACCGGACAGCGTTTATCTTTTTGATCGGTGTTTTCTGGAGTGATTTGTGCGTACGGCCAGCACACCTTCCTGGCCCCGATATCAAAGGCCATGGGGTCTCTGCTAGATCAAAGAACAGCTTAGGAGAGTCCTTCGAGCAATCCGGCTTCGCCCAGCAAGTCCACGATGACATGCTCGTCAACCGCGTAGACACCACGAGAGGCTTTCCAGACCAGCTTCTTTTCTTGAAGGGCGATGAGCGCTTGCTGAACACCCGGCACTTCGACCTTTATATCGTGCTCTGCGATACCGGCCTGCTCCATCGCTTTCGCATAGAGCTCCATGGTGGGTGCCTCGAAGGGCGCATAGTTATCGCCTTTGGCACTCATGACGCGGATAACGGCGGACTGGATAGGGGTCAGGCTATGAATAACTTTCTTGAGGTTTGCGTTGAGCTCGTCAGCTTGCGCCCGAACCAACGTTGCGAATCGCTCGGGGATGGTTGCAGGATCCAGCGCAAAATCGAACCTGATCTCATCGGCGGCGGCCCCTAGCAACTCAGGGCGATAACCACTCTCCTTGAACAACTCGAACACATTAGAGGGATCGAGCGGATAGCCGAGATCGATATTCGCGCAGAACCAGTTTATGAAATTCTGATCCAGGGTTGGAAATTGAACCATGGAGGCCCCAAAGAAAGCTTGGTCCTTACTATTGCGGAGCATGGCGAGCTTGTCCCGGTTAGATCCGGTGCAGACGATGCGAAGACCGTGGTGCTTCGAACTGTTTAGCTCGTCCCTTGCCGCTTTCAGTGCGAAAAGCGCCGCAACGCCTTCATCCGTGGTGATCGCATGTTGAGCTTCGTCGATCATCAGGACGATGATCTTCTTCGACTCATCCGAAAGCGCCGCGAGCGCGGTGGTCAAGTCGATATCCCTGCCCAGCGCCAGTCTTTTATGATTCTAAAGCTGTTGACACTTGCAGCGCTGTTACTTCATTCATGTAATTGCTCTTGCAAGGCCTCGTAACGCTGCCAGCCATCGGCCACCAGTTGCAATGAATGCTGTTGTTTTCTAGCGCTTTCCAGCTCTCGGTGAATGTCGGTCAGATCATCATATGAAAGTATTTTTTCATAATTGCGGGAATAATCGAGAAATCCCTTCAGTCACTCCAGCCCGCAGTAAAGACCTTGCCAGGATTCATCTGCCCCGCCGGGTCCAGCGCGCGCGCTGATCCAAATCGCCAGAGCGTTTAGCTGCGCCCATAAAAAACCCCCTGGATTCAGGGGGTTAGTTTGGCCAGGAAGCTAGCCACAAACCGTCGAGCTGGGAGGCTGTTCCTACGCGCGACGTCCTTACTCAACCGTTACCGATTTTGCCAGGTTACGCGGCTGGTCCACATCGGTACCCTTGAGCACAGCGACGTAGTACGACAGCAGCTGCAGCGGGATGGTGTAGAGGATCGGCGACAGGATGTCGTGGATGTGCGGCATGTGCACCACGTGGGTGCCTTCGCCATTGGTCATGCCAGCCTTTTCGTCAGCAAAGACAATCAACTGGCCGCCACGGGCGCGCACTTCCTGCAGGTTGGACTTGAGCTTTTCCAGCAGCTCGTTGTTCGGCGCGACGGTGACCACCGGCATGTCGTTATCCACAAGCGCGAGCGGGCCGTGCTTGAGCTCGCCAGCCGGGTAGGCCTCGGCGTGGATGTAGGAGATTTCCTTGAGCTTCAAGGCCCCTTCCATCGCCACCGGGAATTGCGCGCCACGGCCCAGGAACAGGGTGTGGTTCTTCTCGGCGAACAGTTCGGCGATTTTTTCCACAGTACCGTCCATGGCCAGGGCTTCGCCCAGGCGGGCCGGCAGGCGGCGCAGCTCTTCGACCAATGTTGCCTCGACCCCTTTGCCCAGGGTACCGCGCACCTGGCCCAGGGACAGGGTCAGCAACAGCAGGCCCACCAGCTGCGTGGTAAACGCCTTGGTCGACGCCACGCCGATTTCGCGGCCGGCCTGGGTCAGCAGGGTCAGGTCGGATTCGCGCACCAGCGAGCTGATGCCGACGTTGCAGATCGCCAGGCTGGCGAGGAAACCCAGTTCCTTGGCGTTGCGCAGGGCGGCCAGGGTGTCGGCGGTTTCGCCAGACTGGGAGATGGTGACGAACAGCGAATCGGGTTGCACCACCACTTTGCGATAGCGGAACTCGCTGGCCACTTCGACCTGGCACGGAATACCGGCCAGTTCTTCCAGCCAGTAACGGGCGACCATGCCGGCGTGATAACTGGTGCCGCAGGCCACGATCTGTACGTTGCGGACCTTGGCGAACAACTCGGCCGCCTGTGGACCGAACGCCTGGACCAGCACCTGGCTCTGGCTCATGCGGCCTTCCAGGGTGCGTTGGACCACGGCCGGTTGTTCGTGGATTTCCTTGAGCATGAAGTGGCGGAACTCGCCCTTGTCGGCGGCTTCGGCACCGTCGCGGTACTGGACGGTTTCACGTACCACGTCTTTGCCGTCGAGGTCCCAGATCTGCACGCTGTCGCGGCGAATTTCGGCGATATCGCCTTCTTCCAGGTACATGAAGCGGTCGGTGACCTGGCGCAGCGCCAACTGATCGGACGCCAGGAAGTTTTCCCCCAGGCCCAGGCCGATAACCAATGGGCTGCCGCTGCGGGCCGCCACCAGGCGATCAGGTTGTTTCGCGCTGATGACCGCCAGGCCATAGGCACCGTGCAGTTCCTTGACGGTGGCCTTGAGGGCGACGGTCAGGTCCACCAGGTCCTTGAGCTTGTGGTTGAGCAGATGGGCGATGACTTCGGTGTCGGTGTCCGAGGTGAACACATAGCCGAGCGCCTTGAGCTGTTCACGCAGGGCTTCGTGGTTTTCGATGATGCCGTTGTGCACCACCGCCAGGTCGCCGGAAAAATGCGGGTGAGCGTTACGCTCGCACGGCGCGCCATGGGTGGCCCAACGCGTGTGGGCGATGCCCAGGCGACCGAGCAGCGGTTCGGCTTCCAGCGCCTGCGCAAGCTCGCTGACCTTGCCCGGACGACGCATGCGTTCGAGCTTCTCGTCGTTGGTAAACACCGCCACACCGGCGCTGTCATAACCGCGGTATTCCAGGCGCTTGAGGCCTTCGAGCAAGATTGCTGTGATGTTGCGTTCAGCAACGGCGCCGACAATTCCACACATGCTATTTCTCCTGGCTGACAGGCGCGCAGATCACGGTGATGCCGCGGGCCTGAATCTGATCGCGGGCCTCTACGGGCAGGCGATCATCGGTAATGAGGGTATGGACGCTGCTCCACGGCAGTTCCAGGTTAGGGATCTTGCGGCCGATCTTGTCGGCCTCCACCATTACGATCACTTCCCGGGCAACCTCAGCCATCACACGGCTCAAGCCCAGCAGTTCGTTGAAGGTGGTGGTACCTCGAACCAGATCGATGCCGTCGGCGCCGATGAACAGCTGGTCGAAGTCATAGGAACGCAGGACCTGCTCGGCCACCTGGCCCTGGAACGACTCGGAGTGAGGATCCCAGGTACCGCCGGTCATCAACAGCACCGGCTCGTGCTCCAGTTCGCTCAAGGCGTTGGCGACGTGCAGGGAATTGGTCATCACCACCAGGCCCGGCTGTTGGCCGAGTTGCGGAATCATGGCCGCCGTGGTGCTGCCGCTGTCGATGATGATGCGCGCGTGCTCGCGGATCCGCTTCACGGCGGCCCGGGCAATGGCCAGTTTGTACTTGGAGACGGTTTGCCCGTTATCGGCCACCAACTCCTGCGGCATCGGGACCGCGCCACCGTAGCGACGCAGCAGCAGGCCGTTGGTTTCCAGGGCGGCGAGATCCTTGCGAATCGTAACTTCCGAGGTTTCGAAGCGCTTGGCCAACTCATCCACACTGACCTCACCCTGCTCCTGGAGCAAGGCAAGGATGTTGTGACGGCGTTGTGGTGTGTTGCGTTTCGACATGGCGGTATAAGTTTCGATTCGAAAGATAACGTAAGCAATCAAAACCTATTGAAGCGATATCGTCAAGACAGCAGAAGAAAAATTCAGAAAGTCCCTAAATCACTGTGGGAGCGAGCTTGCTCGCGAAGGGGCCGGGTCAGGCAATGCTGCTTTACCTGATATACCGCTATCGCGAGCAAGCTCGCTCCCACAGGGGGGGTTGTGGATAACTTTAGGGCTTCTTGATTTTCTCCGGCCGCTTCCAGCCGTCGATATTGCGTTGGCGGGCGCGTCCGACTGCCAATTGGCCTTTATCCACATTCTGGGTAAGGGTCGAACCGGCTGCCGTGGTCGCACCGCTGGAGATATCCACAGGTGCTACCAAGGAGTTGTTCGAGCCGATGAACACATCTTCGCCCAACACGGTTTTCCACTTGTTGGCGCCATCGTAGTTGCAGGTGATGGTCCCAGCACCGATGTTGGTGCGGGCGCCGACTTCAGCGTCACCGAGGTAGGTCAGGTGCCCGGCCTTGGCGCCTTCGCCCAGGTGAGCATTCTTCAGTTCAACAAAGTTACCCACATGGGCACGGGCTTCCAGCACAGAGCCTGGGCGCAGGCGGGCAAACGGGCCAGCATCGCTGCCCTCCCCCATGACCGCACCGTCGAGATGGCTGTTGGCCTTGATCACCACGCCTTTGCGCAGGGTGCTGTCCTTGATCACGCAGTTCGGGCCGATGACCACGTCGTCTTCGATGACAACCTTGCCTTCGAGGATGACGTTGATATCGATGACCACATCGCGACCCACGCTGACTTCACCGCGCACGTCGAAACGGGCCGGATCGCGCAGGGTCACGCCTTGGGCCATCAAGCGGCGGGCGGCGCGCAATTGATAGTGGCGCTCCAGTTCGGCCAATTGCCGGCGATCATTGGCGCCCTGCACTTCCATGGCGTCCAGCGGCTGCTCGGTGGCGACCACCAGCCCGTCGCTGACCGCCATGGCGATCACGTCGGTCAGGTAGTACTCGCCCTGGGCGTTGTTGTTCGACAGACGACTCATCCAGTCACCCAGGCGCTCAGCCGGTACGGCCAGAATCCCGGTGTTGCCTTCAGTGATCGCGCGCTGGGCTTCGTTGGCGTCCTTCTGCTCGACGATGGCGGTCACCTGGCCGTCGACGTTACGCACGATGCGGCCATAACCGCTGGGGTCGTCCAGCTCGACGGTCAACAGGCCCAACTGTTGTGGCGCGACATGCTTGAGCAGGCGTTGCAAGGTGTCGACTTCGATCAGCGGCACATCGCCGTAGAGAATCAGCACCGTATCCGCCGTGATGAACGGCACAGCCTGGGCCACCGCATGGCCGGTGCCCAGTTGTTTGTCCTGCAGGACGAAATTCAGGTCATCGGCGGCCAGGCGTTCGCGCACTGCATCGGCACCGTGGCCGATCACCACGTGAATGCGCTGTGGATCAAGTTGCCGGGCGCTGTGGATAACATGGCCGAGCATGGAATTGCCGGCTACAGGGTGCAAGACCTTGGGCAGCGCCGAACGCATGCGGGTGCCTTGACCGGCCGCGAGGATAACGATTTCGAGAGACATGACTGGCTACCAATCCTGGGTGGTCAGCGGCTGCGACCAGATGATGAGTGTCGGGAAAAGAAAAAAGGGTAGCCGAGGCTACCCTTTTTAATCAATCGCACAGAAAGCAGACGGCTTAGCCGCCGAACTTCTTGCGGATCTGCTGGACGGTGCGCAGCTGGGCTGCGGCCTCGGCCAGACGTGCAGCAGCAGAACCGTAATCGAACTCCGCGCCTCGCTCGTGCAGGGCCTTCTCGGCAGCCTTGACGGCTTCCTGAGCGGAGGCTTCGTCCAGGTCGGCAGCACGTTGCACAGTGTCGGCAAGGACCTTGACCATGTTCGGCTGAACCTCGAGGAAACCACCGGAGATGTAATACACCTCGGCTTCCCCGCCCTGCTTGATCAAGCGGATCGGACCCGGTTTCAGATTAGTGATCAGCGGTGCGTGACCCAGAGCGATACCAAGATCACCCAGCTCACCATGCGCAATCACCATCTCGACCAGACCGGAGAAGATTTCCCCTTCCGCACTGACGATATCGCAATGGACTGTCATAGCCATCTGATTGCCTCAACCTAAATTAGCGCCCGTTGCCGGGCGCCGGGATTACAGTTTCTTGGCTTTCTCGATCGCTTCTTCGATGCCGCCGACCATGTAGAACGCTTGTTCTGGCAGGTGGTCGTAGTCACCGTTGAGGATGCCTTTGAAGCCAGCAATGGTGTCTTTCAGGGAAACGTATTTACCCGAGGCACCGGTGAAGACTTCAGCCACGAAGAACGGCTGCGACAAGAAGCGCTGGATCTTACGAGCGCGGGATACCAACTGCTTGTCGGCTTCCGACAGCTCGTCCATACCCAGGATCGCAATGATGTCCTTCAGCTCTTTGTAGCGCTGCAGCACGTACTGGACGCCGCGAGCGGTGTCGTAGTGCTCCTGGCCGATCACGTTCGGGTCCAGCTGGCGCGAAGTCGAGTCCAGTGGGTCAACCGCTGGGTAGATACCCAGGGAAGCGATGTCACGGGACAGAACGACGGTGGCGTCCAAGTGGGCGAAGGTGGTCGCTGGCGACGGGTCGGTCAAGTCATCCGCAGGTACGTATACCGCTTGGATCGAAGTGATCGAACCTTCCTTGGTCGAAGTGATACGTTCTTGCAGAACGCCCATCTCTTCAGCCAGGGTCGGCTGGTAACCTACTGCCGAAGGCATACGGCCCAGCAGTGCGGATACTTCGGTACCGGCCAGGGTGTAACGGTAGATGTTGTCGACGAACAGCAGAACGTCGTTACCTTCGTCACGGAACTTCTCGGCCATGGTCAGGCCGGTCAGGGCTACGCGCAGACGGTTTCCCGGCGGCTCGTTCATCTGGCCATAGACCAGTGCCACTTTGTCCAGAACGTTGGAATCCTTCATCTCGTGGTAGAAGTCGTTACCCTCACGAGTACGCTCACCCACACCGGCGAACACGGAATAACCGCTGTGCTCGATGGCGATGTTACGGATCAGTTCCATCATGTTTACGGTCTTGCCTACACCGGCACCACCGAACAGACCCACTTTACCGCCCTTGGCGAACGGGCAAACCAGGTCGATAACCTTGATGCCGGTTTCCAGCAGGTCGTTGCCGCCTGCCTGTTCAGCGAAGGATGGCGCAGGACGGTGAATGCCCCAGCGCTCTTCGGTGTCGATCGGACCCGCTTCGTCGATCGGGTTACCCAGTACGTCCATGATCCGGCCCAGGGTCGCTTTACCGACCGGTACGGAGATGGCAGCGCCAGAGTCGATTACGTCCAGACCGCGCTTCAAGCCTTCGGTAGAACCCATCGCAATGGTACGAACGATGCCGTCGCCCAGCTGCTGCTGAACTTCCAGGGTAGTTTCCGCGCCTTGTACTTTCAGCGCGTTGTAGATGCTCGGTACGCTGTCGCGTGGAAATTCCACGTCGATAACGGCGCCGATGATTTGAACGATACGTCCGCTACTCATAGCTGGATCCTCTGAATATTTGAACCGTTAAACCGCGGCAGCGCCGCCGACGATTTCCGAGATCTCTTGGGTGATCGCAGCCTGACGCGCCTTGTTGTAGATCAGCTGCAAATCGCTGATCAAATCACCGGCGTTGTCGGTAGCGTTCTTCATCGCGATCATCCGCGCTGCTTGTTCAGCTGCGTTGTTCTCGACCACCGCCTGGTAGACCTGCGACTCCACGTAGCGGACCATCAAGCCGTCAAGCAGCTCCTTGGCATCCGGTTCGTAGAGATAGTCCCAGTGGTGCTTGAGTTCCTGTTCCGGGGTCGCCACCAGTGGGATCAATTGCTCCACGGTTGGCTGTTGCGTCATGGTGTTGATGAACTTGTTGGATACCACGGACAGGCGGTCAATCCGGCCTTCCAGGTAAGCATCCAGCATCACCTTGACACTGCCGATCAGGTCATTGATCGACGGTTCTTCACCCAGGTGGCTGATAGCAGCGACGACGTTGCCGCCGAAGTTGCGGAAGAAAGCCGCACCCTTGCTACCAATCACGCACAGATCGATCTCGACGCCTTGTTCGCGGTTTACAGCCATGTCCTTGACCAGGGCCTTGAACAGGTTGGTGTTCAAGCCACCACACAGACCACGGTCACTGCTCACCACGACGTAACCGACGCGCTTGATAGCACGGTCGATCATGAACGGGTGGCGATATTCCGGGTTGGCGTTGGCCAGATGACCAATAACCTGGCGGATGCGCTCCGCATAAGGGCGGCTAGCAGCCATGCGCATTTGTGCCTTGCGCATTTTGCTGACCGCCACTTTTTCCATGGCGCTGGTAATTTTTTGCGTGCTTTTGATGCTCGCAATCTTACTGCGAATCTCTTTTGCGCCTGCCATGTAACACCTATCAGGTTAGCAAGCGGGAGCCTTGCGACTCCCGCTGCGGCTTACCAGGTTTGGGTGGCCTTGAACTTCTCGATACCGGCTTTCATGCCAGCGTCGATTTCGTCATTGAAGTCACCCTTCACGTTGATCTTGGCCAACAAGTCGGCGTGATCGCGGTTGAAGTAAGCAATCAGCGCTTGTTCAAAGCTGCCGACCTTGGCGATTTCAACGTCAGTCAGGAACCCACGCTCAGCGGCATACAGCGACAGCGCCATGTCAGCGATCGACATTGGTGCGTATTGCTTCTGCTTCATCAGCTCGGTAACGCGCTGACCATGCTCAAGTTGCTTACGGGTCGCTTCGTCCAGGTCAGAAGCGAACTGGGCGAATGCCGCCAGTTCACGGTACTGGGCCAGGGCGGTACGGATACCACCGGACAGCTTCTTGATGATCTTGGTCTGAGCGGCACCACCCACACGGGATACCGAAACACCGGCGTTCACAGCAGGACGGATCCCGGAGTTGAACATGGCCGATTCCAGGAAGATCTGACCGTCGGTGATGGAAATCACGTTGGTCGGAACGAACGCGGAAACGTCGCCAGCCTGGGTTTCGATGATCGGCAGAGCGGTCAGGGAGCCGGTCTTGCCGGTCACTGCGCCGTTGGTGAACTTCTCTACGTACTCTTCCGAAACGCGGGATGCGCGCTCCAGCAGACGGGAGTGGAGATAGAACACGTCGCCTGGGTAGGCTTCACGGCCTGGTGGACGGCGCAGCAGCAGGGAGATCTGGCGGTAAGCCACTGCCTGCTTGGACAGATCGTCATAAACGATCAGCGCGTCTTCACCGCGGTCGCGGAAGTATTCGCCCATGGTGCAACCGGAGTACGGTGCCAGGAACTGCAGCGCAGGAGATTCCGATGCGCTCGCCGCCACGATGATCGTGTTGGCCAGGGCGCCGTTTTCTTCCAGCTTGCGAACCACGTTGGCGATGGTCGATTGCTTCTGACCGATGGCTACGTAGACGCAGAAAATGCCGCTGTTCTTCTGGTTGATGATCGCGTCGATCGCCAGAGCGGTCTTACCGATCTGACGGTCACCGATGATCAGCTCACGCTGGCCACGGCCGACAGGGATCATGGCATCGACAGCCTTGTAGCCAGTCTGTACAGGCTGGTCTACCGACTTACGCCAGATCACGCCAGGAGCAACTTTCTCGACCGCGTCGGTCTCGGTGTTGTTCAGCGGACCTTTACCGTCGACAGGGTTGCCCAGTGCGTCGACGACGCGACCCAGCAGTTCCTTACCAACCGGAACTTCGAGGATGCGGCCGGTGCACTTGGCGCTCATGCCTTCGGCCAGCGACTGGTAGGAACCCAGTACAACGGCACCTACGGAGTCTTGCTCCAGGTTGAGGGCCATACCGTAGACGCCGCCCGGAAACTCGATCATCTCGCCGTACATGACGTCGGCCAGACCGTGAATCCGCACGATACCGTCAGATACGCTGACGACAGTGCCTTCGTTACGGGCTTGGGAGGTCACATCGAGCTTGTCGATGCGGCCCTTGATAATTTCACTTATTTCGGAAGGATTGAGTTGCTGCATTGCTCTGCTGCCCCTTCAAACTCAAGATTTCAATGCTTCGGCAAGTTTCGCGATTTTGCCGCGAATCGAGCCATCGATAACCAGGTCGCCGGCGCGGATTACAACGCCCCCTATCAGGGACTTGTCTTCCTCGACTTGCAGGCGCACTTCCCGGTTGAGTCGTGCACTGAGAACCTTGGCGAGTTTGTCTTGCTGTTCTTGGTTCAATGCGAAAGCACTGGTCACTTCCACGTCTACCGACTTCTCTTGCTCGGCCTTGTACAGGTCAAAAAGAGTGGCGATCTCCGGCAGAAGCAGGAGACGGTCGTTTTCGGCAACGACGTGAATGAAATTCTGTGCCTTGGCATCGAACTTGTCGCCGCACACGTCAATGAACGTGGCGGCCTTTTCTGCGCTCGTCAGTCGCGGGGCCTTGAGCACGCGCTGCATGGTGTCGTCTTGCGACACCGCTGCAGCCAGGCCGAGCATGGCTGACCAATTGGCCAGTTGCTGGTGGGCCTGAGCGTGCTCGAAGGCCGCCTTAGCGTAAGGTCGGGCCAACGTGGTCAGTTCTGCCATGATCGCCCTCGCTTAGATTTCAGCAGCCAGTTGGTTAACCAGCTCTGCGTGCGCGTTTTGATCGATTGTGGCACCCAGGATCTTCGAAGCACCGCCAACGGCCAGGGCACCCACTTGGGCACGCAGCGCGTCTTTGACACTATTGAGTTCCTGTTCGATCTCGGCTTGAGCCTGAGCCTTCACACGGTCAGCTTCGACGCGAGCCTGTTCACGGGCTTCGTCGACAATCTGGGTACCGCGTTTCTTGGCTTGCTCGATGATTTCAGCTGCCTGAGCCTTCGCTTCGCGCAGTTGCTGACCCACTTTCTCATGGGCCAACTCCAGGTCGCGAGCTGCACGGCTGGCAGCGTCCAGACCATCAGCGATCTTCTTTTGACGTTCGTGCAATGCCGCAATGACCGGAGGCCATACGAACTTCATGCAGAACAGTACAAAAATCAGGAACGCAACGGACTGGCCAATCAGGGTCGCATTAATGTTCACGCCAACACCTCGCAGTTACGTTGTCCATCACACCAATCTACTCGAGACATCCGAGTAATTAGCCAGCGATTTGACCAACGAACGGGTTCGCAAAGGTGAAGAACAGCGCGATACCAACACCGATCATGGTCACGGCGTCGAGCAGACCGGCCACGATGAACATTTTGACTTGCAGCATTGGAACCATTTCTGGCTGACGCGCTGCGCCTTCCAGGAACTTGCCGCCCAACAGGCCGAAACCAATTGCGGTACCCAGTGCGCCCAGGCCGATCAACAGTGCAACAGCGATAGCGGTTAGACCAACTACAGTTTCCATCTTTCCTCCCGACTTTTACGTCGTATGGTTTAGGTTTTTTAGATTAAAGCGGTAAAACAAATCGTTTCTCAGCCCGGTTCGGGCTCCTTCCCGTTTGACCGGGAAGGACATCAGACTAGTCGAGACTGGCCTTAATGGTTTTCTTCGTGCGCCATCGACAGGTAGACGATGGTCAGCATCATGAAGATGAACGCCTGCAGGGTGATGATCAGGATGTGGAACACAGCCCACGCCCATTGCAGGACTACACCCAGGCCGCTGAGCCACAGCAGGCCGCTGCCGAACATCACAGCGATCAGGATGAACACCAGTTCGCCGGCATACATGTTGCCGAACAGACGCAGTGCCAGAGAAATCGGTTTGGCGATCAGGGTCACGAATTCGAGCAGGAAGTTCACCGGGATCAGCAGGGCTTGAACCAGGATGTTCTTGCTGCCGAACGGGTGCAGGGTCAGTTCGCCGATGAAGCCGCCGATGCCCTTGACCTTGATGCTATAGAAAATGATCAGTGCGAAGACCGAGAAGGCCATGCCCAGGGTTGCGTTCGGGTCGGTGGTCGACACGGCGCGGAATGGGATGTGGTGGTCGCCGGTGATCAGGATGGCCAGCTGAGGAATCCAGTCGACCGGTACCAGGTCGACGGCGTTCATCAGGAACACCCAGACGAAGATGGTCAGTGCCAGCGGTGCGATCACCGGGCTACGGCCATGGAAGCTGTCTTTCACGCTGCCATCGACGAATTCGACCAGTACTTCAACGAAGTTCTGCAGTGCACCAGGCTGACCGGAAGTCGCCTTCTTTGCCGCCATGCGGAAAAGAAGAACGAAGATCAGGCCCAATGCGACCGACCAGCCGAGGGTATCGACGTGGAAAGCCCAGAAGCCCATTTCCTTGGCTTCTGCTGCGGAGTGGGCAAAGCCCCAGCCGCCGTTGGGTAGCTGACCGAAGGTCAGGTTCTGCAAGTGGTGCTGGATATAGCCCGAAGCGGTTGTCTCTGCCATGGTTGCCTCAAACGCCCTAAGGTCTCGAAAGTCTTGTTCTCATTAGCAGGGGAGCGAACCAGCTAACCAGTTGGGTCAGCACGAAGACGCTGAATACAGCCAGCGGCGCCAGTGGCTTCACACCTGCGAACGTCAATGCAAACAGCACTGCCGTCAAAATCAGTTTCCCCGCCTCGCCGGCATAAAAAGACCGGACGATAGCCTGGGCTGCTCGGGCGCCGGAAAACCGAAAGGCCCTGTGAGCGAAGTAAATATTGGGAAGCAAGGCTATCAGGCCTCCGCAAAGCCCTGAGTATCCGGCGACGACTCCTTTCCATTGCCAAAGCGCCAATGCGGCGATCAGTACAACGGTGAATTGGGCCATCAAAACCGGGAAAACTGCCAGACGATGGAACGGCAAGCGGTTTGGCGTGCGGGTTTCCATCGCTTTTGCTCTCCAATAGTCGGCCGCCATAATTCAATAACTTGGCATAATTTGTGCCGACAAAATGCGCGCAGAGTATAGGGGCGGTTCTGCCCCTATTCAACTGTCGGGTAGTGATTTCCGACTGCGCGCTACAAGAGCAATTGTTTCAGCGAATGTGTGCAAGGACACCTTGCAGCTCATCGAGGGAGTTGTAACCAATCACCAATTGCCCTTTGCCCTTCTTTCCGTGGCGGATCTGCACCGCAGAGCCCAGGCGCTCGGCCAGGCGTTGTTCCAGGCGAGCGATATCAGGATCGGTTTTGGGTGCCTCGACAGGGGCCGGTTTGCCGCTCAGCCACTGGCGAACCAGTGCCTCGGTTTGGCGCACAGTCAGACCGCGTGCGACAACATGTCGCGCCCCTTCAACCTGTTGATTTTCCGGCAAACCGAGCAACGCCCGGGCATGACCCATTTCCAGGTCGCCATGGGACAGCATGGTCTTGATGACTTCCGGCAACGCAATCAGGCGCAGCAGGTTGGCCACGGTCACGCGGGACTTGCCCACCGCCTCGGCAACTTGTTGCTGGGTCAGCTGGAATTCCTGCTGCAAGCGCTGCAGGGCCACGGCTTCCTCGATCGGGTTGAGGTCTTCACGCTGGATGTTCTCGATCAGCGCCATGGCGATGGCCGTTTCATCCGGCACATCGCGGACCATTGCCGGGATGGTTTCCTGGCCGGCCTGCTGGCTGGCGCGCCAGCGACGTTCGCCGGCAATGATCTCGAAGCGCCCATTGGCGATCGGCCGGACCACGATCGGCTGCATCACGCCCTGGCTCTTGATCGACTGGGCCAATTCTTCCAGCGCCTGCGGATCCATGTCCCGACGCGGCTGATATTTGCCGCGCTGGATCAGGTCCAGCGGCAAATGCTGCAACTCACGCTGATCGACCTGGACGGCCTGTTCTTCCAGCGAGCTGACAGTGGGACCGCTGAGCAGTGCATCCAGTCCACGTCCGAGACCTCGTTTCTTGACGGCCATGGGGTTTCCTTAAGTTGGCTGGGCTGCAGCGGTGCGTGGATTGCGGCGCTGACGGCGAACCATCTCGCCCGCCAGGGCCAGGTAAGCCAGCGCACCACGGGATTGTTTGTCGTAGGCCAGGGCCGGCATGCCGTAGCTCGGCGCTTCGGCCAGACGGATGTTACGCGGGATGACCGTGTCGTAGAGCTGCTCGCCGAAGTGTTCCTTGAGCTGGGCCGAAACATCGTTCATCAGGCTCAGGCGCGGGTCGTACATGGTCCGCAGCAGGCCTTCGACCTTCAGGTCCGGGTTCAGCAGTTCGGCGATGCGCTTGATGTTATCCACAAGGTCGCTCAAGCCTTCCAATGCGAAGTATTCGCACTGCATGGGGATAATGACCCCATCGGCCGCCACCAGGGCGTTGAGGGTCAGCATCGACAGCGACGGCGGGCAGTCGATCAGGATGTAATCGTAGTTTTCCCGGATCGGCGCCAAGGCGCTGCGCAGACGGCTTTCCTTCATCTGCATTTCCAGCAGCACCACTTCGGCCGCCGTCAGGTCACGGTTGGCCGGCAGCAGTTGATAACCGCCGTGTTCGGAGAAGTGCATGGCCTGGCCCAGATCGCATTCGCCGATCAGGACGTCGTAGATGGAGTTTTCCAGGCCATGCTTATCCACACCGCTACCCATGGTGGCGTTGCCCTGTGGATCGAGATCGATCAACAGCACCCGGCGCTTGGTCGCGACCAGGGATGCTGCGAGGTTGATACAGGTGGTGGTCTTGCCCACACCACCCTTCTGGTTCGCTATCGCGAATACCTTAGCCATTCTTGCTTGTGTTCCCAATCATGCCGTGCGGCGCAGTATCAGCAGATGGCGTTGGCCTTGGCAACCGGGTACGGCCAAGGCGTGTTCGCTATCGAGGTGGAAGTCTGCCGGCAATGCTACCAGCTCATCGGCTGGATGAACGCCCTTCATTGCCAGCCAGCGCGTATCGGCGTCGCCCAGGTGGCGAGTCCAGTTGCTGAAGTTCTCCATGCTGCTGAACGCCCGGGAGATGATCCCGTTGAACGGCTCGGCAGGCTGGAACGCTTCGACGCGGCTGTGGATAACTTGCAGGTTATCCAGTTTGAGTTCGAGTTTGACCTGGGTCAGGAAGCGGGTTTTCTTGCCGTTGCTGTCCAGGCAGGTCACTTGCGAGTCGGGAAACAGGATCGCCAGCGGGATTCCCGGCATGCCCCCGCCACTGCCGACATCCAGCCAGCGACCGTTTTCGATGAAGGACATGACGCTGAGGCTGTCGAGCAAATGGCGCGAGACCATTTCATCCGGATCGCGCACGGCGGTCAGGTTGTAGGCCTTGTTCCATTTGATCAACAACGCCAGATAACCCAGCAATTGCGCGTGCTGGGCTTCGGTCAAGTTGACGCCGAGCTGACGGGCACCTGTGGATAACTCTTCAGCGTGTTGCGAGGTGACCATCGAACTCAAGCGCTTTGCTCCAACTGGCGGCCGGCGCCGCGTTTTTTCAAATGAATCATCAACAGGGAAATCGCCGCTGGCGTAACGCCTGGAATACGCGAGGCCTGGCCCAGGGTTTCTGGACGGGTCGCACCGAGCTTGCTCTGGATTTCTTTCGACAGCCCGGAAATGCCGGTGTAATCGATATCCACAGGCAGCTTGGTGTCTTCACTGGCGCGCAGACGGGCGATTTCGTCTTGCTGGCGGTCGATGTAACCGGCGTATTTGGTCTTGATCTCGACCTGTTCGGCCACTTGCGGATCTTCCGCACCCTGGCCGGTCACTTCCACCAGCCCGGCATAGTCGATTTCCGGACGGCTCAAGAGGTTCAACAGGTTGTATTCGTGGGTCAGTGGCGTGCCGAATTTCGCAGCAATGGCATCGCCCTGCTCGGTACCGGGACGAACCCAGGTGCTTTTCAGGCGCTGCTCTTCCAGCTCGATGCTCTCGCGTTTCTTGCAGAACGCGGCCCAACGCACGTCGTCCACCAACCCCAGTTCGCGACCTTTCTCGGTCAAGCGCAGGTCGGCGTTGTCTTCACGCAGGATCAGGCGGTATTCGGCGCGGGATGTGAACATCCGATACGGTTCCTGGGTGCCCAGGGTAATCAGGTCATCCACCAGCACACCGATGTACGCCTCGTCACGACGCGGGCACCAGGCTTCTTTGCCCTTGGCGAGCAGTGCGGCGTTGGCTCCGGCGAGCAAACCCTGGGCACCCGCTTCTTCGTAGCCGGTGGTGCCGTTGATCTGCCCGGCGAAGAACAGACCGCCGATAGCTTTGGTTTCCAGGCTGTACTTCAGATCACGCGGATCGAAGTAGTCGTACTCGATCGCATAACCCGGACGCACGATGTGCGCGTTCTCCATGCCACGGATCGATTGCACGATCTGCAATTGCACGTCGAACGGCAGACTTGTGGATATCCCGTTCGGATACAACTCATGGGTGGTCAAACCTTCCGGTTCGATGAACACCTGATGGCTTTCCTTGTCGGCAAAGCGATGGATCTTGTCTTCAATCGACGGGCAATAGCGCGGGCCGACACCTTCGATTTCACCGGCAGCGGAATACATCGGCGAACGATCGAGGTTCGCCGCAATGATTTCGTGGGTGCGGGCGTTGGTGTGGGTGATCCAGCAACTGACTTGCCGTGGATGCTGTTCCTTGTTGCCCATGAACGACATCACCGGGATCGGCGTATCGCCAGGCTGCTCGGTCATCACCGAGAAATCCACGGACTTGCCGTCGATGCGAGGTGGCGTACCGGTTTTCAGGCGCCCGACACGCAATGGCAACTCACGCAGACGGCGAGCCAGAGCAATCGACGGCGGATCACCGGCGCGACCGCCGGAAAAATTCTGTAAACCGATGTGGATAAGTCCGCCAAGGAAGGTCCCGGTGGTCAACACCACGGAATCGGCGAAGAACCGCAGGCCCATTTGCGTGACGACACCGCGTACCTGGTCCTGCTCGACGATCAGGTCATCGGCCGCTTGTTGAAATATCCACAGGTTCGGCTGGTTTTCCAGGATTTCACGGACAGCGGCCTTGTACAGGACTCGGTCGGCCTGGGCGCGAGTGGCGCGCACGGCTGGGCCTTTGCGGCTGTTCAATACGCGAAACTGGATACCACCCTTATCGGTGGCCATGGCCATCGCGCCGCCCAGGGCATCGATTTCCTTGACCAGGTGGCTTTTGCCGATCCCACCAATGGCAGGGTTGCAACTCATGGCACCGAGGGTTTCCACGTTATGCGTCAGCAACAGGGTTTTTACCCCCATGCGTGCTGATGCAAGTGCTGCCTCGGTACCGGCATGACCGCCGCCGATGACGATCACTTCAAAACGGGAAGGGAAATCCACCACGCACCTCGTGCCTGCTTAATTCAGGTAATTCGGAAATAGGTCTTGAGCCTGGCCAGAGCGTTTTTCGAGCCAGGTCGGCAAGTATAGGGACTTCCCCTTTCCTAAAGAACCCTTTGCACAAAATTTAACCAGCTGTGGAAAAGTCGCGGTTAAAGAAATTAAAAAGAAAGAAATTTATAAAACCTTTGTTTTTATGTTTATTCTTACTGAGCCACTTATCTGTGGATAACGTTACACAGGCCTTTATTTACAGTGTGTACAGAGATTCAAAACCCTGTGATCAGGTGGCAATGAGGGGCTTGGATAACCGGTGTAAGCCTGTGGATGAATGGGCCTGTTATCCACAGAGGCGGTTATCTTCAGTTTTGAAGGGGGTTTATCAACCGACCTCAATGGCAGTTATTCACAGGGCTTAATCCACAGAAAACCGCCGCAATGGACCGTCGCAGCGTCCACAGGCAAGCCGCCATCAAGGGCAATCGTTTCAAAAATAGAGGGGAGGAACCGGGTTTGTGTTGGACTCGAGAGGCTTCGAGGACAAACCCGGTTTGAAAGTCGGGGTTATTTACCGATGCAGAAGCTGGAAAAGATCCGCCCCAACAGGTCATCGGAGCTGAAGGCGCCGGTAATTTCCCCAAGGGAATGTTGGGTCTGGCGAAGGTCTTCGGCCAACAACTCACCCGCCCCCGCCAAGGTCAGCTGCGCACGACCGTGTTCCAGGGCGGCGCTGGCATGGCGCAAGGCTTCAAGATGCCGCCGGCGGGCGCTGAAGCTGCTTTCCGAGGTCTGCTCATAGCCCATGCAGGCCTTGAGGTGTTCACGCAGCAACTCCAGGCCTTCGCCCGCCGCCTTCGCGCTCAGGCTGATGGTCACATGGCCGTCGTTGCTGACCTCAAGGACAATCGCTTCCCCGGTCAGGTCGGCCTTGTTGCGGATCAAGGTGACTTTCGCTGGATCCGGGCGGACTTCGAGGAATTCAGGCCACAAGGCAAATGGATCGTCCGCTTCCGGTGCGGTGGCATCCACCACCAGCAGGACCCGATCGGCTTCACCGATGGCCTTGAGCGCCCGCTCAACGCCGATTTTTTCCACCTGGTCATCAGTGTCGCGCAAACCTGCGGTATCCACTACGTGCAGTGGCATGCCATCGATGTGGATATGTTCACGCAATATGTCCCGGGTGGTGCCGGCGATCTCGGTGACAATCGCCGCCTCGCGCCCGGCCAGGGCATTCAACAGGCTCGACTTGCCGGCATTCGGCCGCCCAGCGATCACCACGGTCATCCCATCGCGCAGCAAGGCGCCCTGCCCGGCTTCGCGCAGTACTGTGGATAACTCATCGCGCACTTTATCCAGCATGCTCAGCACGTGACCATCGGCCAGGAAGTCGATTTCCTCTTCCGGGAAATCAATCGCCGCCTCGACGTAAATCCGCAGGCCAATCAATTGTTCGGTGAGGTTATGCACACGCAGGGAAAACGCACCCTGCAAGGACCGCAATGCGTTGCGTGCCGCTTGTGCCGAACTGGCTTCGATCAAATCGGCGATCGCCTCGGCCTGGGCCAGGTCGAGCTTGTCGTTGAGGAATGCCCGTTCACTGAACTCACCCGGCCGGGCCAGGCGGCAGCCCAGTTCCAGGCAACGCTTGAGCAGCATGTCCAGCACGATGGGGCCGCCATGCCCTTGCAGTTCCAGTACGTCTTCGCCGGTGAACGAATTCGGCCCCGGGAAATATAACGCCAGCCCCTCGTCGAGGACCTGCTGGTCATCACTGAAAAACGGGCCGTAATGAGCAAACCGCGGTTTGAGTTCACGACCGCTGATAGCCTTGGCCGCGACACTGGCCAAGGGCCCCGAAATACGGACGATGCCGACACCGCCGCGACCTTGGGCGGTGGCAACGGCGGCGATGGTTTCACGCGGAGCGCTCATAAACCGGTATCCAGACAAAAGTGACAGATAGCAAAACGCCCCACTAGGGGGCGTTTTGTGTGGTTATCCACAGAGCAAGTTACGCCTCGGCTTTTTTCGTAGCCGCTTCGATCTTACGCGTGATGTACCACTGCTGAGTGATGGACAACACGTTGTTCACAACCCAGTACAGCACAAGACCAGCCGGGAACCACAGGAAGAAGAAGGTGAAGATGATTGGCATCATTTTCATGACCTTCGCCTGCATCGGATCCGGAGGCGTTGGGTTCAGCTGCTGCTGGATGAACATGGTCGCGCCCATGATGATCGGCAGGATGAAGAACGGATCCTTGATCGACAGGTCGGTAATCCACAGCATGAACGGTGCCTGACGCATCTCCACGCTTTCCAGCAAGACCCAGTACAGCGACAGGAACACGGGCATCTGTACAAGAATCGGCAAGCATCCACCCAGCGGGTTGATCTTCTCTTTCTTGTACAACTCCATCATGGCCTGGGACATTTTCTGCCGGTCATCGCCATGTTGCTCTTTCAGCGCGGCCAGTTTCGGCGCCACAGCGCGCATGCGAGCCATGGATTTGTAGCTGGCGGCCGACAATGGGAAGAACAGACCCTTGATCAGCATGGTCAGGAAAATGATCGACCAGCCCCAGTTACCGACGATGCTGTGGATATGTTGTAGCAGCCAGAAGATCGGCTGGGCAATGAACCACAGGAAACCGTAGTCCACGGTCAGTTCCAGGCCTGGGGACAACTCTTTCAGCACGGCCTGGCTTTTAGGGCCGGCATACAGAATGGCGCTGGTTTCGGCTTTCGCACCTGGTGCGGCAGTCAATGTCGGGCCGGTGTAGCCGATGATGAAGTTGCCTTTGCTGTCTTTACGCGTCTGGACGACGTTGCTGTCGCCTTTTTGCGGGATCCAGGCTGTTACAAAGTAGTGCTGCAGCCAGGCAACCCAGCCACCTTGGACGGTTTCCTTGAGCGGGCCCTTGTCCATGTCCTTCATGGAGACTTTCTTGTACGGCTCCGAACTTGTCCACAGGGCGGCGCCCAGGTAAGTCGCGGTGCCGGTGGCAGTGCTCGAAGACGGATCGGAGCTGGCGTCACGCTTCAATTGCGCGAACATCGCACCGGACCAGGGCTGTGCGCTCTGGTTGTCGATCAGGTAAGAGACGGTTACGTCATACAAGCCACGTTTCAAGGTGAAACGCTTGATGTAGTTGACGCCATCCTTGCTGAACTTCAGGTCCACGACCAGTTGGTCCTGACCGTCAGCCAGTTGATAAGTCTTCTTCTCGGCGGAGTAGACCGGGCGACCGGCCGGGCTCGAATCCGGGCCGTTGGTACCGATCAGGCCACTTTGGGCCAGATAGGTGCGCTCGTTACCGTTGTCGAACAACTGGAACGGGATTTCCGGATGATCCTGGCGACGCGGATACAGCGGCAGCTTCAGCTGGGCGACGTCACCACCTTGTGGATCGATTGCCAGCTCGAGCACGTCCGTCTTGATCTGGATGAGATCTTTGCTTACGGCCACGGGGGCTTCGGCGGGAGCGCTGGTATCGCTTGCCGCGCGCGGGATGTCGTCATTGCTGGCAGCATTGTTGCCAACTGGGGCATCCGGCAGGCTCGGTGCGGTATTGCTGGCTGCAACATTCTGAGTCGGCAGGGCAGCCTGGCCATAGTCCTGGTTCCATTTAAGGACCATGACGTAGGACACGATTGCCAGGGCGACGATCAGGATCGTGCGTTTGATATCCATGATTACTCGGCCATCGAAGAAGAACGGGAGGTAGGGATAGGCGGAACCGGGTCATAACCGCCGGGATTCCACGGATGACAGCGACCTAAACGACGAAAGGTCAGCCAGCCACCGCGCAGTAGGCCATGATTTTCTATGGCTTCGTACGCGTAGCAGGAACAACTGGGGTAGAAACGACAGTGACTGGCCATCAAAGGACTAATGGCATAGCGGTAAAACTGGATCGGAACGAGTGCCAGTTTACGCATCGGGACTGTCTACCCCTACAGTTTCGGTGTTGACTGCTGGTACTGGCTTGTTGCGGGCCAGACGCTTCCAGAGCTTGCCGAAATGCTGAATCAATTCGGGGTTTTCTACGTCACCCAAACCTTTGCGCGCGACGATAACAATGTCCCATCCAACCAGTGAATCCTGGTTCAGGCGAAACGATTCGCGCATCAGACGTTTGAGGCGATTGCGCTGAACAGAGAGCTTGACGCTCTTTTTCCCGATAACCAGCCCTAGTCGGGGGTGATCGAGATCGTTACTGCGCGCAAGGAGCAGGAGATTTTTCCCCGGAACCTTGCCGGTAGGGGAGTCAAAGACTGCCTTGAAATGCCGGGGTGTAAGCAGACGCTTTTCCCGACTGAAGTCCTGACTCACCTCCAGTGCCGGATTATCAAACTGCCAGACGCGCACGACCTTTGGCGCGACGACGCGACAGGACGGCACGACCGTTCTTGGTAGCCATGCGAGCACGGAAACCGTGGGTACGAGCGCGTTTGATAGTGCTTGGTTGGAAAGTACGTTTCATGTCGTGTTACCTGGTTCGTCCACAACGGGCCGGAATGGCCCCCGTTTTAAGAGACCGGGGATTCTAGAGAAAGCAAGCCTCTAGGTCAATTTCCAACCAGCGTTTCCTTTAAATAGATATCCGGACGCTTGGGCGGATTCATCACACGACGCTAGATATAGAAATAAAGAAGGGAATTATTTAAGGCTTTTCTGTAAAGCTTATAAAAGCAAGGCAGCCACCTGTCTGTGGATAACCATGCGCAGGCCTTGTAATCCGCCATGTACAGAGAATGACAACTACAGGGGAAAGCAGTGGCCAGCCTGTGCTGCGCTGTCGGATAAGCTGTGTGTGGAATGCCATGTTATCCACAGGGCGGTTATCCACCGACTTTCGCCCCCACTTGTGCAACGACCTCAGGCCCGGTTATCCACAGAGCTTATCCACTGACCGCCCGTCGTCTTTCTTGCGGTTAACGCATTGATAAATCATGGGCGATCAGCAAGCTGCATGTGGATAAGTGGGCGTCTGCTCGCTACAATGGCCGCTTGTTTTTGCCTCACCGGCTTTCAACTTAGGGGATATCCGTGTCAGTGGAACTTTGGCAGCAGTGCGTGGAGCTTTTGCGCGATGAGCTGCCTGCCCAACAATTCAACACTTGGATCCGTCCACTACAGGTCGAAGCCGAAGGCGACGAGTTGCGTGTCTATGCACCGAACCGTTTCGTTCTCGACTGGGTCAACGAAAAGTACCTGGGCCGGGTCATGGAACTGCTCGACGAGCATGGCAATGGCATGGCGCCTGCGTTGTCCTTATTAATAGGCAGCAAGCGCAGCTCGGCACCGCGCGCCGCACCCAACGCGCCGCTGGCCGCCGCAGCGTCACAGGCCCAGCAGGCTGCAACGGCACCGGTTAACAACCATGTTGCCCCGGCACCCGCGCCTGCCCCGAGCAAACGCAACGCACAAAAGGTCGCCGAGGTCAGCGAAGAGCCCTCCCGGGACAGCTTCGACCCGATGGCCGGTGCCAGCTCCCAGCAGGCTCCGGTGCGTGCCGAACAGCGCACCGTCCAGGTCGAAGGTGCGCTCAAGCACACCAGCTACCTGAACCGGACCTTTACCTTCGAGAATTTCGTCGAAGGTAAATCCAACCAACTGGCTCGCGCTGCGGCCTGGCAGGTCGCGGACAACCCCAAGCATGGCTATAACCCGCTGTTCCTTTATGGCGGCGTAGGCTTGGGTAAGACCCACTTGATGCATGCGGTGGGCAACCACCTATTAAAGAAGAACCCGAATGCCAAGGTCGTGTACCTGCATTCCGAGCGTTTCGTGGCCGACATGGTCAAGGCGCTGCAACTGAACGCGATCAACGAGTTCAAGCGTTTCTACCGTTCGGTGGACGCTTTGCTGATCGACGATATTCAGTTCTTCGCCCGCAAGGAACGTTCCCAGGAAGAGTTTTTCCACACCTTCAACGCATTGCTTGAAGGCGGGCAGCAGGTCATTCTCACCAGTGACCGCTACCCGAAAGAAATCGAAGGCCTTGAAGAGCGCCTAAAGTCGCGTTTCGGCTGGGGCCTGACGGTGGCCGTCGAGCCGCCCGAGCTGGAAACCCGGGTCGCGATCCTGATGAAGAAAGCCGACCAGGCCAAGGTCGAGCTGCCTCACGATGCCGCGTTCTTCATCGCCCAGCGTATCCGCTCCAACGTGCGTGAGCTCGAAGGTGCCCTCAAGCGGGTGATCGCTCACTCGCACTTCATGGGCCGTGACATCACCATCGAGTTGATTCGCGAATCCTTGAAGGACCTGTTGGCGCTTCAGGACAAACTGGTCTCTGTGGATAACATTCAGCGAACCGTTGCGGAATACTACAAAATCAAGATTTCCGACCTGCTGTCCAAACGCCGTTCGCGTTCGGTAGCACGTCCGCGTCAGGTGGCCATGGCCTTGTCCAAGGAATTGACCAACCACAGCCTGCCGGAAATCGGCGATGTGTTTGGCGGACGCGACCACACCACCGTGCTGCACGCCTGCCGCAAGATCAACGAACTTAAGGAATCCGACGCGGACATCCGCGAGGACTACAAGAACCTGCTGCGTACACTGACCACTTGATGACCACCAGCGCAGCTTATTAAGGCAAGGGACTAGACCATGCATTTCACCATTCAACGCGAAGCCCTGTTGAAACCCCTGCAACTGGTCGCAGGCGTCGTCGAACGCCGCCAGACCTTGCCGGTACTTTCCAACGTGCTGCTGGTTGTCGAAGGCCAGCAATTGTCGCTGACCGGTACCGACCTGGAAGTCGAGCTGGTCGGTCGTGTGCAACTTGAAGAACCGGCCGATCCGGGTTCCATCACCGTGCCGGCGCGCAAGCTGATGGACATCTGCAAGAGCCTGCCCAACGACGCGCTGATCGACATCAAGGTCGATGAGCAGAAGCTCGTGGTCAAGGCCGGCCGCAGCCGCTTCACCTTGTCCACGCTGCCAGCCAACGATTTCCCGACCGTTGAAGAAGGCCCGGGTTCGCTGACCTGCAGCCTGGACCAGAGCAAATTGCGTCGCCTGATCGAACGCACCAGTTTCGCCATGGCCCAGCAGGACGTGCGTTATTACCTCAACGGCATGCTCCTGGAAGTGTCGGCCGGCGTCATCCGCGCCGTCGCCACCGACGGCCACCGCCTGGCCATGTGCTCGATGCAGGCCGATATCGGTCAGCCGGATCGCCACCAGGTGATCGTGCCGCGCAAAGGTATCCTGGAGTTGGCCCGCCTGCTGACCGAGCCGGACGGCAACGTCAGCATCGTGCTGGGCCAGCACCACATCCGCGCCACCACTGGCGAGTTCACCTTCACGTCGAAGCTGGTGGACGGCAAGTTCCCTGACTACGAGCGCGTGCTACCAAAAGGTGGCGACAAGCTGGTCCTGGGCGATCGCCAGGCGCTGCGCGAAGCTTTCAGCCGTACCGCGATCCTGTCCAACGAGAAGTACCGTGGCATCCGCCTGCAACTGGCCAATGGTCAGCTGAAGATCCAGGCGAACAACCCGGAGCAGGAAGAAGCGGAAGAAGAAGTAGGCGTTGAGTACAACGGCGGCTCCCTGGAAATCGGCTTCAACGTCAGCTACCTGCTCGACGTGCTGGGCGTGATGACCACCGAGCAAGTGCGTCTGATCCTGTCCGACTCCAACAGCAGTGCGCTGGTGCAGGAGTCCGATAACGACGATTCGGCTTACGTTGTCATGCCGATGCGTCTGTAACCAGCTAGATGTCCTTAAGTCGCGTCTCGGTCACCGCGGTGCGCAATCTGCACCCGGTGACCTTCTCCCCTTCCCCCCGCATCAATATCCTTTACGGCGCCAACGGCAGCGGCAAAACCAGCGTCCTGGAAGCCGTGCACCTGCTCGGGCTTGCCCGTTCGTTTCGCAGCACCCGCCTGTTACCGGTCATCCAGTACGATCAACTGGCATGCACGGTGTTCGGGCAGGTGGAACTGGCTGAAGGCGGCCACAGCGCCCTGGGGATATCGCGGGACAGGCAAGGCGAGTTCCAGATCCGCATCGATGGGCAGAACGCTCGCAGCGCTGCTCAGCTGGCAGAGATCCTGCCATTGCAGTTGATCAACCCGGACAGCTTCCGTCTGTTGGAGGGCGCACCGAAGATTCGCCGGCAATTTCTCGACTGGGGCGTGTTCCACGTGGAACCGCGCTTCATGACCACTTGGCAACGCCTGCAGAAGGCGCTGCGCCAGCGAAACTCTTGGCTGCGACATGGTACACTTGACGCCGTTTCGCAAGCGGTTTGGGACAGGGAACTGTGCCAGGCCAGCGCTGAAATCGATGAATACCGCCGCGCTTACATCAAAGCCTTGAAACCGGTCTTCGAGCAGACCTTGAGCGAACTGGTTGAGCTTGAGGGCCTGACGCTCAGCTATTACCGAGGCTGGGACAAGGACCGGGAACTGAGCACCGTGTTGGCTGGCTCGCTGCAGCGCGACCAGCAGATGGGCCATACCCAGGCCGGACCACAACGTGCTGACTTGCGCCTCAGATTGGGCGCACATAACGCCGCGGACATCTTGTCCCGGGGGCAGCAGAAGTTGGTGGTGTGTGCCTTGCGTATCGCCCAGGGGCATCTGGTCAGCCAGGCCCGCCGCGGTCAGTGTATTTATCTGGTGGATGACTTGCCGTCCGAGCTGGACGAAGCCCACCGCCGCGCACTATGCCGCTTGCTGGAAGACTTACGCTGCCAGGTTTTCATCACCTGTGTAGATCACGAATTATTGAGGGAAGGCTGGCAGACGGAAACGCCAGTCGCTCTGTTCCACGTGGAACAGGGCCGTATCACCCAGACCCACGACCATCGGGAGTGAAGGCATTGAGCGAAGAAAATACGTACGACTCAACGAGCATTAAAGTGCTGAAAGGCCTGGATGCCGTACGCAAACGTCCCGGTATGTACATTGGTGACACCGACGATGGTAGCGGCCTGCACCACATGGTGTTCGAGGTGGTCGACAACTCCATCGACGAAGCCCTCGCCGGCCATTGCGACGACATCAGCATCATCATCCACCCGGATGAGTCCATCACCGTTCGCGACAACGGCCGTGGCATCCCGGTAGACGTGCATAAAGAGGAAGGCGTTTCCGCCGCCGAGGTCATCATGACCGTCCTCCACGCAGGCGGTAAGTTCGACGACAACTCCTACAAGGTCTCTGGCGGCCTGCACGGCGTAGGTGTTTCGGTAGTGAACGCACTGTCGGAAGAGCTGGTCCTGACCGTTCGCCGCAGCGGCAAGATCTGGGAGCAGACCTACATCCACGGCGTGCCCCAGGCACCCATGGCGATCGTTGGTGACAGCGAAAGCACCGGCACCCAGATTCACTTCAAGGCCTCGAGCGAAACCTTCAAGAACATCCACTTCAGCTGGGACATCCTGGCCAAGCGGATTCGTGAACTGTCCTTCCTCAACTCCGGTGTCGGCATCGTCCTCAAGGACGAGCGCAGTGGCAAGGAAGAGCTGTTCAAGTACGAAGGTGGCCTGCGTGCGTTCGTTGAGTATCTGAACACCAACAAGACCCCGGTCAACCAGGTGTTCCACTTCAACGTCCAGCGTGAAGACGGCATCGGCGTGGAAATCGCCCTGCAGTGGAACGACAGCTTCAACGAGAACCTGTTGTGCTTCACCAACAACATCCCGCAGCGCGACGGCGGTACTCACCTGGTGGGCTTCCGTTCGGCGCTGACCCGCAACCTGAACACCTACATCGAACAGGAAGGCCTGGCGAAGAAGCACAAAGTCGCCACCACCGGTGACGATGCCCGTGAAGGCCTGACCGCGATCATCTCGGTGAAAGTGCCGGATCCGAAGTTCAGCTCCCAGACCAAGGACAAGTTGGTGTCTTCCGAAGTGAAGACCGCGGTCGAACAGGAGATGGGCAAGTACTTCTCCGACTTCCTGCTGGAAAACCCGAACGAAGCCAAGCTGGTGGTCGGCAAGATGATCGACGCCGCTCGTGCCCGTGAAGCGGCGCGCAAGGCCCGTGAGATGACCCGCCGCAAAGGCGCGCTGGACATCGCCGGCCTGCCGGGCAAACTGGCTGACTGCCAGGAAAAGGACCCTGCCCTGTCCGAGCTGTACCTGGTGGAAGGTGACTCTGCTGGCGGTTCCGCCAAGCAGGGCCGCAACCGCCGTACCCAGGCCATCCTGCCGCTCAAGGGCAAGATTCTCAACGTCGAGAAGGCGCGCTTCGACAAGATGATTTCCTCCCAGGAAGTCGGCACCTTGATCACGGCGTTGGGCTGCGGCATTGGCCGCGAAGAGTACAACATCGACAAGCTGCGCTATCACAACATCATCATCATGACCGATGCTGACGTCGACGGTTCGCACATCCGTACCCTGCTGCTGACGTTCTTCTTCCGTCAGTTGCCGGAGCTGATCGAGCGCGGCTACATCTACATCGCCCAGCCGCCGCTGTACAAGGTCAAGAAAGGCAAGCAAGAGCAATACATCAAAGACGACGACGCCATGGAAGAGTACATGACGCAGTCGGCCCTGGAAGACGCGAGCCTGCACCTGAACGAAGATGCCCCAGGCATTTCCGGTGAAGCCCTCGAGCGCCTGGTGAATGACTTCCGCCTGGTGATGAAGACCCTCAAGCGTCTGTCGCGCCTGTACCCACAGGAACTGACCGAGCACTTCATCTACCTGCCCGCCGTAAGCCTGGAGCAACTGTCCGATCACGCAGCGATGCAGGATTGGCTGGCCCAGTACGAAGTACGCCTGCGCACCGTGGAAAAATCCGGCCTGGTCTACAAAGCCAGCCTGCGTGAAGACCGTGAACGTAACGTCTGGCTGCCGGAGGTCGAGCTGATCTCCCACGGCCTGTCGAACTACGTCACCTTCAACCGCGACTTCTTCGGCAGCAACGACTACAAGACCGTCGTATCCCTCGGCGCGCAACTGAGCACGCTGCTGGACGACGGTGCGTACATCCAACGGGGTGAGCGCAAGAAAGCCGTGACCGAGTTCAAGGAAGCCCTTGAATGGCTGATGGCCGAAAGCACCAAGCGCCACACCATCCAGCGATACAAAGGTCTGGGTGAGATGAACCCGGATCAGCTGTGGGAAACCACCATGGACCCAGGCTCGCGCCGGATGCTGAAAGTCACCATCGAAGACGCCATTGGCGCGGACCAGATCTTCAACACCCTGATGGGTGATGCGGTCGAGCCTCGTCGTGACTTCATCGAGAGCAATGCGCTGGCGGTATCCAACCTGGATTTCTGATCCCTTCAGCAGCACCGCTCCAAAAAAAAGCCAACGCTTATGCGTTGGCTTTTTTTTACGTTTGAAAAACGTGCACCCTTTTCAGGCCTGTGGATAAAAAACGGGGTAACTCGGTAACACCTTGGCACAAAGCCTTCATGCTCAATAGGTTAGGAATTGAGTGAGAGCCCCGGATAACGGGGCCTCAGATTTTCTGGCGCAGAACTTGCGTGTTGAATAAATTACACATCGTTTCTTTAAATTGACAGGGGAGCGGTGGGTACGAGGTGACACGAATAAATCCAACACCAAGGGTAGTCTCAATGAGCGGTACGCAAACTTCCAATCATCTGGAGCAAGGGCTCAAACCCCGGCATGTGACGATGCTATCCATCGCCGGCGTCATCGGCGCTGGCCTTTTCGTTGGCTCCGGCCACGCCATCGCGGCGGCCGGTCCAGCCGTGCTGCTGGCTTACGCTGCCGCGGGTGCCCTGGTGGTGCTGGTGATGCGGATGCTGGGCGAAATGGCGGTGGCCTCGCCCGACACCGGTTCCTTCTCCACCTATGCTGACCGTGCGATTGGTCATTGGGCCGGTTTCACCATCGGCTGGCTCTACTGGTGGTTCTGGGTGCTGGTTATTCCGCTGGAGGCCAACGCCGCCGCGACGATCCTGCATGCCTGGTTTCCGAACGTGGCGATCTGGGCCTTCACCTTGGTCATCACCCTGCTGCTGACGGTCACCAACCTGTTCAGCGTGAAGAATTACGGGGAGTTCGAATTCTGGTTCGCCTTGGTCAAGGTAGTGGCGATCATCGGCTTCATCGGTCTTGGTGTGATGGCGATCTTCGGCGTGCTGCCCACCAGCCAGGTCAGCGGTGTTTCGCACCTGTTCGACACCCAGGGCTTCCTGCCCAACGGTATGGGCGCGGTGTTGGGGGCAATCCTGACCACCATGTTTTCGTTCATGGGCACCGAGATCGTGACCATCGCGGCGGCCGAATCGAAGAACCCTGGCCAGCAGATTTCCAAGGCGACCAACTCGGTTATCTGGCGGATTGGCTTGTTCTATCTTGTCTCTATCTTCATCGTTGTCGCCCTGGTGCCGTGGAACGATCCGCTCCTGGCCAGCGTCGGTTCCTACCAGACGGTGTTGGAGCGCATGGGCATCCCCAATGCCAAACTGATCGTCGATATCGTCGTTCTGGTGGCAGTTACGAGCTGCCTGAACTCGGCGCTGTATACGGCTTCGCGGATGATGTTCTCGTTGGGCAAGCGTGGTGATGCGCCGGCCGTTTCCCAGCGCACCAACAAGAGCGGTACACCTTACTGGGCGGTGATGCTGTCGACCGTGGCGGCCTTCCTGGCGGTATTCGCCAACTACGTGGCGCCGGCTGCTGTGTTTGATTTCCTCCTGGCCAGCTCCGGCGCCATTGCGTTGCTGGTGTACCTGGTCATCGCGATTTCGCAGCTGCGCATGCGCAAACAACGCATGGCGCGTGGTGAAAAAGTCGCCTTCAGCATGTGGCTGTTCCCCGGCCTGACCTACGCGGTGATTGTCTTCATCGTGGGAGCCTTGACCATCATGCTGTTCCAGGAAGCCCATCGTGTGGAGATCCTGGCGACGGGGCTGCTGAGTGTTTTGGTGGTGGTGTCCGGTTTGCTGATACAGCGCCGCCGGATCGCTAAGGCAGGAAGCCTGGTGCAGACGATCGGTTGATATCCATTGTGGCGAGGGGATTTATCCCCTCGCCACGGATGTAATCAAATAACTAACTCGCGACAGACGCTTCGCTCCCCGCCGTCACGCTCTCCAGCCGATACCCATACCCATAAATCGTCAGCAATTGCCAACCCCGGTCTGCCGTCAGGCCGAGCTTGTTGCGCAGGCGATAGATGTGGGTGTCGAGCGGGCGGGACGAGGTCATTTCCTCGTGGGTCCAGAAGCGTTCATAGAAATACTCCCGAGACAGCGGCCGGCCCAGGTTGGCGAACAGGCACCGGGCCAGGCGGTATTCCCGCTCGGTCAGGCTGATGGGTATGCCGGCGCGGGTAATGGTCAGCTCGGCGTCGTCGAACGCCAGGTCGTTGAACACCAGCACATCGCTGGCGGGCGCGCGTTGCAGGTTGTGACGGCGCAACACAGCGGTGACCCGGGCCTTGAGCTCGTTGGGCCGGAAGGGTTTGCTCACATAGTCGTCAGCACCGGCGTTGAGGGCCTGGACGATGTCGTGTTCGCCGTCTCGGCTGGTCAGCATGATGGCGGCCGGTGGCGAATCCATGTGCTCGCGGGTCCAGCGCAGCAATGAAAGCCCGCTGATGTCCGGCAGTTGCCAGTCGAGGATCAACAGGTCGAAGGTTTCCCGGCGCAGTTGCCGCAACAAGTCGTCGCCTCGCTCAAAGCTGTGCAGGGTCCAGGCTTGCTCGCCCCTGCCGGGGATTTGTTGCAGGGTCTGTTCTACCCGGCGTAGCTCGGCCGGTTCATCGTCCAGTATGGCGACACGCATGGAATGCGATTCCTTGATCTCGAGAGTAACGGACATCTTCAGGTGGCAATGAAACGCAGCCGGTGGCTGATTCGTTGTCATTGACCTGTCGCTGGCTGCGACAATACCGGCTCGCGGCACAGAGGGAAAGGCAGCAGCGCGTCACCCATCGAGTCCCGTTATAGTCATGGGCTTTGCAGGCCCGTAAAGAAATCCCCAGTCCTTGAGGTTGGCCAGGAGGCCTATGAGTAACCAGCGTCGCCGTGAAAGTCGTGAGCCAACCCAGGTCCAGCAGTTGTTTCGTCAGTTGGTGCGGGAGTGGTTGTGGATAAGTTTGTTGCTGTTGCCGCTGACGGCCTTGCTGTCATTGAGCAGCCAATCGACGGGTAACCATCTAGGCGCTGTGTTGTTGTCGGTGTGTCTGGTGGCCTGTGTATTGGGCCTGTTGCTGTTGCGCCCGCGCCTGGCCTTGTGGACAACAGTGGGCGGCATGAGCCTGGCCCTGTTGATCAGTGCAGTGCTGGGCGCGCGAGGCTGGTGGTGGTCGCCCATGGCAAGTGTGCTGGGCATGCTGTTCGGCTACCTGATCTGGAATTGGCGGCGCCTGAGCGTGGTGCTGGCCTATTTCGGCTGGGAGCTGGCACGCCTGGACGCGGAGCCCAAGGTTTTCCCGGAGCGTCGCCGCGCCTCCTACACCGGCAGCGACCGCTTGCAGGGGCAGATCATGGCCCTGGAACAAGCCATGAGTCGAACCCGCGACACCCGGCGCTTCATTGCCGACGGCCTGGAATACCTGCCGGTGGCGACCATGATCAGTGATCCTCAAGGCAAGCTGTTGCTTGGCAATCGCAAGGCGCGCGAGTTGTTCGGCCATGGCCTGGCGGGCGGCGACGTGCTGGAGCATCTCGGGCAATTGGGTTATCCAGGGTTGGAGCATGGGGCGCATCATCGGTTATCCACATTGCCCTTGGTGGAGTTTCGCGACATTCGCGAGCGCAGCTTGCGCCTGGAACGGGCGGCGTTATTGCCGGTTGATGGCGATGCGCCGATTGGCTGGTTGTTGAGCCTCACGGACCTGAGTGCCGAACGTGAGGCTGAAGAACAGCGCAGCGTCATGCTGCGTTTTCTCTCCCACGACTTGCGCGCCCCGCACTCGGCGATCCTTGCATTGCTCGATGTGCAGCGGCATCAGGTCGGTGGGGATAATCCGCTGTTCGACCAGATCGAGCGTCAGGTACGTCGCGCCCTGGACCTGACCGAGGGCTTCGTGCAATTGGCCAAGGCCGAATCCGAGGCGTATCAATTCCAGCCGACGCTGTTCGCCATGCTGGTGCTGGATGTGCTCGACCAGGCGCTGCCCATCGCCCAGGCAAAACGCATCCAGTTGATTCATGAAATAGCGGATGAAGAGGCGATGGTGAGGGCGGATCAACCGTTGCTGACCCGTGCCCTGTTCAATCTGCTGGAAAACGCCATCAAGTACAGTGCGCCCGACGCCTGCATTTCGCTGCAGGTTCATTGCACCCCGGGCTGGTTGATCTGCAATGTCGCCGACCAGGGCAAAGGCATCAGCGCCGAAGAACTACCCGACCTGTTCAGTCAGTACCGACGGTTTTCCTCGGCTCACGGGGTCGATGGAATTGGCTTGGGGCTGTCGATGGTCAAGGCCGTGGTTGACCATCACGAGGGGAAAATCGAGTGCCGTAGCGTGGTGGGTAAAGGCACGACGTTCAGCCTGCGTTTCCCGTTATTGGAAGATTGAAAAAGATCGCGGCTTTCGGCTGTAGGAGCTGCCGAAGGCCGCGATTTTTTGGTGCTATAAAAAACTTATGCACCTAACCGCGGGTTTTATGTGTTTAGGAAATATGTATTAAAAACATAGACCTACAGCATAAAAACAACGGATTTCGAAAAAACGGTACACAGGTTATCCACAGATCTCAAACAGCGAGCTGGTCGGTGGTGGCCGGTGTTGTCGGGGTCGGAGGCAGCGAGCCCATTTCCCGTTGTGTCTGTTCATTCCAGGCTTGGACTCGGTCATTGAGCTCGGCGATGGCGCGCGGCCCAGTGCCTTCGGCATACATCGGCGCGCCGATCACCACAGTGATGACGCCTGGTTTCCTGATCCAGCCAGCCTTGGGCCAGAATTTGCCGGCATTGTGTGCAATCGGCAGCACGGGTAGATCGGCGTTCACGGCCAATGCCGAACCGCTGCGGGAGAATTTGCCGACGGTTCCATAAGGAACACGGGTGCCCTCGGGGAAGATCAGCACCCAAACGTTATCCTTGAGCAGTTCGTCGCCCTTCTTCGCGACCTGCTTGAGGGCTGCCTTGGGGTTGTCGCGATCGATAGCGATCGGGCGCAGCATCGCCATGGCCCAGCCGAAGAACGGCACGAACAACAGTTCACGCTTGAGCACTTGGCTCAACGGTTCGAAATAGGCCGAGAGAAAGAACGTCTCCCAGGTGCTCTGGTGGTTGGACTGGATCACACAGGGCCGGTCAGGCACATTCTCGGCGCCTTTGATTTCATAGCTGATGCCCAGGAACACCTTGCTCAACCACAGGGCGCAGCGGCACCAGTACACGTTGATGAAACGGTAGCGCGCCTTGAACGGCAAGAAAGGCGCGATAAAAAAACTCAAGGAACACCACAGCAAGGAACTGGTGCCCAACAGCAGGTAAAAGAGAAAGGCGCTGATGGCCTGCAATATAGACATAGCGGCATTTACCGTTGCGGGCAATGCCCGCCTGTTCAAGCGCTTCCCGAACAATCCTTGATCAGGTTGTCTTGGGAGCTCTAATTGTGGATAAGTTCAGCGGCAATCGCCGCCAAGTCGTCAAAAATCAAGGTGCCCACCGGTAGGGTCTTGCCCAGAGTCTTCTCGCCTTTCCCGGTCTTTACCAAAACTGGCTGACAATCGACGGCTTTGGCCGCCTCCAGGTCACCGAGGCTGTCGCCGACGAACCACACACCCGCCAGCGCCACGCCGTAATGCGCGGCAATGGTTTTCAACATGCCCGGCTTGGGCTTGCGGCAATCGCAACCTTCGTCCGGCCCGTGCGGGCAATAGACGATCAGCCCGACTTCCCCGCCCTGCTCCGCCACCAATGCACGCAGGTGCTCGTGCATGGCTTCGAGCATGGCGAGGTCATAATAACCGCGGGCAATGCCCGACTGGTTGGTGGCAACCGCCACCGTCCAGCCGGCCTTGCTCAACTGCGCGATGGCTTCGATTGAACCGGGTAGCGGCAACCACTCCTCCACCGATTTGATGTAAGCGTCGGAGTCGTGATTGATCACCCCGTCCCGATCGAGAATCAGCAGTTTCAACAGCAGCTCCTCAACCCAGCACGGAAATATCGGCAATATTGAGGAACAGGCTGCGCAGGCGTGCCAGCAATGCATAACGATTCTTGCGAACGTCTTCGTTGTCCGCATTCACCATCACGGCTTCAAAGAACGCATCGACCGGCTCGCGCAATGCCGCCAGGCGCGCCAGTGCCTCGGCATAATCGCGTTTTTCCATGAGCGGTTGCACCGACGCATACGCCTGTTGAATCGCCGAGTTGAGCGAAAACTCGGCGGCATTATCAAAGTAACGTGCTTCAACGGCTTTGACGGAAGGCTCGGCCTTGCTCAGCAGGTTCGACACACGCTTGTTCACCGACGCCAGCGCTGCCGCTTCCGGCAATTTACGGAACGCTTGCACCGCTTGTACACGCTGGTCGAAGTCCAGGGCCGAACCTGGTTTCAGGGCACGCACCGACAGGTAGGTCGCGACTTCGACACCTTCGTCTTCATAACGCGCACGCAGGCGGTCGAAGATGAATTCCAGCACGGCATCGGCCAGGCCGGCAGCCTTGACCTTGCTGCCGAACGCATTGACGGCGAACGCCACGGCGTCGTTCAGGTCCAGGTCCAGTTGCTTGTCGATCAGGATCCGCAACACGCCCAGCGCCGCACGACGCAAGGCATAAGGGTCTTTGCTGCCGGTAGGCAGCATGCCGATACCGAAGATGCCGACCAGGGTGTCGAGCTTGTCAGCGATCGCCACGGCCGCACCGGTCAGGGTGGTCGGCAGCTCAGCACCAGCACCGCGCGGCATGTACTGCTCGTTCAGTGCCAGGGCCACGTCTTGCGGCTCGCCATCGTTGAGGGCGTAGTAGTAACCGGCGACGCCTTGCATCTCCGGGAACTCACCGACCATCTCGGTGGACAGGTCGCACTTGGACAGGATGCCAGCACGGGCCGCGCGCTGGGCGTCGCCGCCGATGCGTGGGGCGATGAACGCCGCCAGTTTCGACACGCGCTCGGCCTTGTCGTAGACGCTGCCGAGTTTTTCCTGGAACACCACGTTGCGCAGGCGCTCGTTGAAGCTTTCCAGCGACTGCTTCTTGTCTTGCTTGAAGAAGAACTCGGCATCGGTCAGGCGCGGGCGAACGACTTTTTCGTTACCGGCGATGATCTGCTGCGGGTCCTTGCTTTCGATGTTGGCGACCGTGATGAAGCGCGGCAGCAACTTGCCTTCGGCGTCCAGCAGGCAGAAGTACTTCTGGTTGTCCTGCATGGTGGTGATCAGCGCTTCCTGCGGCACTTCAAGGAAACGTTCCTCGAACGAGCACACCAGCGGCACCGGCCATTCCACCAACGCGGTCACTTCGTCCAGCAGGTTGGCCGGCACGATGGCGGTGCCTTCCTGCAGGGTGGCCAGCTCTTCGGTGCGCTTGCTGATCAGTTCGCGGCGCTCGTTGGCGTCGGCCAGCACGTAGGCGGCACGCAGGTCGGCCAGGTAGTTGGCCGGCGAGGTGATGCGCACGCTCTGTGGGTGATGGAAGCGGTGACCGCGGGAATCGCGACCGGCCTTCTGGGCCAGGATCGTGCAATCGATGACCTGGTCACCGAGCAACATCACCAGCCATTGGGTTGGACGCACGAACTCTTCCTTGCGCGCGGCCCAGCGCATGCGCTTGGGGATCGGCAAGTCATTGAGGGAGTCTTCGACGATGGTCGGCAACAGGCTGGCGGTCGGCTTGCCCTTGATGCTCTGGCTGTAGCGCAGCTTCGGGCCGCTCTGGTCGATTTCGCTCAGGTCCACGCCGCACTTCTTGGCGAAGCCCAGGGCGGCTTGGGTCGGGTTGCCGTCGGCATCGAACGCGGCCTGGCGTGGCGGGCCGTCGAGGTTGATGCTGCGGTCTGGCTGCTGGGTCGCCAGGGCGGTGATCAGCACGGCCAGGCGGCGCGGTGCGGCGTACACCTGTTTGGCTTCGTAGCCCAGGCCGGCGGCTTGCAGGCCTTTGTCGATACCGGCCAGGAACGCATCGGCCAGGGTGTTCAGGGCTTTGGGTGGCAGTTCTTCGGTGCCCAGTTCAACCAGAAAATCTTGAGCACTCATTGTGCAGCCTCCAGCTTAGCCAACACTTCATCACACAGGTCCGGGGTCGCCATCGGGAAGCCCAGCTTGGCACGGGCCAGCAGGTAGGCTTGCGCAACGGAACGCGCCAGGGTGCGCACACGCAGGATGTATTGCTGGCGCGCGGTCACGGAAATCGCCCGGCGTGCATCCAGCAGGTTGAAGGTATGGGACGCCTTCAACACCATTTCATAGCTCGGCAACGGCAGCGGCTGGTCCAGCTCGATCAGGCGCTTGGCTTCGCTTTCGTAGAAATCGAACAGCTCGAACAGCTTCTCGACGTTGGCGTGTTCGAAGTTGTAGGTCGACTGTTCCACTTCGTTCTGGTGGAACACGTCGCCGTAGGTCACTTTGCCGAACGGACCGTCGGCCCACACCAGGTCGTAGACCGAGTCCACACCCTGCAGGTACATGGCCAGGCGTTCGAGGCCGTAGGTGATTTCGCCGGTGACCGGGTAGCACTCGATGCCGCCCGCCTGCTGGAAGTAGGTGAACTGGGTCACTTCCATGCCATTGAGCCAGACTTCCCAGCCCAGGCCCCAGGCGCCCAGGGTTGGCGACTCCCAGTTGTCTTCGACGAAACGAATGTCGTGCACCAGCGGGTCGAGGCCCACGTGCTTGAGCGAGCCCAGGTACAGCTCCTGGAAGTTTTCCGGGTTCGGCTTCAGCACGACCTGGAACTGGTAGTAGTGCTGCAGACGGTTCGGGTTTTCGCCGTAGCGGCCGTCAGTCGGGCGGCGGCTGGGCTGCACATAAGCGGCGTTCCAGGTTTCCGGGCCGATGGCACGCAGAAACGTGGCAGTGTGGAAAGTGCCGGCGCCTACTTCCATATCGTAGGGCTGAAGTACCACGCAACCTTGCTCGGCCCAGTATTGCTGGAGGGCGAGGATCAAGTCTTGGAAGGTACGCACGGCTGGCGTAGGCTGGCTCACGAAATTCACCTGTTTCTTGGGCTGCGATTTAAAGAGCGGGAGTATACCCGATTCGTTCGTGCGCACGCCCCCTGGAGCCTTATGCCACGCTGCTTTTGGTGTTCTGACGATCCGTTGTACATGGCTTATCACGATCAGGAGTGGGGCACGCCGCTGCGCGATGCGCAGGGTTTGTTCGAGTTGCTTTTGCTCGAAGGGTTCCAGGCCGGGTTGTCCTGGATCACCGTTTTGCGCAAACGCGAGCGCTACCGGGAGGTGCTGTACGGCTTCGATGTGCAGCGGGTGGCGCAGATGAGCGACGCCGAAATCGATGAACTGATGCTCGACCCCGGCATCATTCGCAACCGCCTCAAGCTCAAGGCCGCCCGCCGCAATGCCCAGGCCTGGCTGGCGTTGGAAGACCCGGTGGCATTTCTCTGGTCGTTCGTGGGCGACAAACCCATCATCAATCATTTCAAGGACCGCACCGAAGTGCCGGCCATCACGCCCGAGGCGCTGGCGATGAGCAAAGGCTTGAAAAAAGCCGGGTTCACCTTCGTCGGGCCGACCATTTGCTATGCCTTGATGCAAGCCTCGGGCATGGTCATGGACCACACCCAGGATTGCGACCGCTACGCCGAGTTGATAAACGGCGGTTAGAATAGCCGGCTCGCAACACGGCCCATACATTCAGGAGTGACCTGTGGATAAGTTGAAAGGCGCCTTGCTGGTCGGCGCTCTGCGGTTGTTTGCGTTGCTGCCCTGGCGGGCGGTGCAAGCGGTGGGCTCGGCCATTGGCTGGTTCATGTGGAAGCTGCCCAACCGCTCCCGCGACGTGGTGCGGATCAATCTCGCCAAATGTTTTCCCGAGATGGACCCGGCCGAGCGCGAACGCCTGGTGGGCCAGAGCCTCAAGGACATCGGCAAATCCCTGACCGAAAGCGCCTGCGCCTGGATCTGGCCGGCCCAGCGTTCCATCGATTTGGTACGTGAAGTCGAAGGCCTGGAGGTGCTGAAGCAAGCGCTGGCCTCCGGCAAAGGCGTGGTCGGCATCACCAGCCACCTGGGCAACTGGGAAGTGCTCAACCACTTCTATTGCAGCCAGTGCAAACCGATCATTTTCTACCGTCCGCCCAAGCTAAAGGCGGTGGATGAATTGCTGCGCAAACAGCGCGTGCAACTGGGCAACAAAGTCGCCGCATCGACCAAGGAAGGCATCCTCAGTGTCATCAAGGAAGTACGCAAGGGCGGCCAGGTGGGCATCCCCGCCGACCCGGAACCGGCCGAATCCGCCGGTATCTTCGTGCCCTTCTTCGCCACCCAGGCCCTGACCAGCAAGTTCGTGCCGAACATGCTCGCCGGCGGCAAAGCGGTCGGCGTCTTCCTTCACGCCCTGCGCCTACCGGATGGCTCCGGCTACAAAGTCATCCTCGAAGCCGCCCCGGACGCGATGTACAGCACCGACACCGAAACTTCGTGCGCCGCCATGAGCCAAGTGGTGGAACGCTACGTGCGGGCCTACCCGAGCCAATACATGTGGAGCATGAAACGCTTCAAGAAACGCCCGCCGGGCGAGGCGCGGTGGTACTGAAGGCCTTTTGCCTCCTATGAGTGGGATTGTTGGTGAATGCAGGATCTGTGAACACCCAAGAACCCCTGTGGGAGCGAGCTTGCTCGCGATGACGGCGGCACATTCAACATCGATGCAAGCAGACCCACCGCTATCGCGAGCAAGCTCGCTCCCACAGTTTTTTCGGGTTGTTCACAGACCTTGCATCCACCACAAATCCCTGTGGGAGCGAGCCTGCTCGCGATGGCGGCGGCACATCCAACATCGATGCAAGCAGACCCACCGCTATCGCGAGCAAGCTCAGCTCCCACAGTTTTTCCGGGTCTGTTCACAGCCATCGCATCCATCCCACTGGGGGAGTTTTTCGGAAGGGGGGGCATATTAAATATAGGTGAAAAGGGCCCCCCCCCAGCGGAGAGCAAAGCCAAAGCCATATGGGTCTTGGGTTTGTTTCCCACCCATCCCCCCATAACCCAGGGGGGGGGGTTGTGCTTTACGGGGGAACGTGGAAAAATGAGGTAGATAAAGTAAACCCGAGGCAATATGAGTAATAAAGCCCTACGGGTCTGGGTCTACCATCGCCACCACCTCCCACCCCAGGGGGAGAGAGTGTGGCGAGGGGGGGGGCGGTCCAACAAAACGAAAGAAGGAGGCCCACTGTTGCGGGGAGGAGCCCCCCCCCCCCCGGGCCTTCCGCCGGCCCGCGCCCCCCCCAATCCCTGTGGGAGCCGAGCTTGCTCGCGATGGCGCCCTGACAGCCGCAGCCTAACTAACTGACCCGACCCTCCAGTGGCGAGGGAGCTTGCTCCCGCTGGGCTGCGCAGCAGCCCCAACCGGGCTAACGTATTCCCCCAGGCAAACCCAACGGAGGCCGAATGGATAGCGCTCCAGGCAAACGCGTCGTCGTCATTGGTGCGGGCATCGTAGGCGCATCCCTGGCCTACCATCTGGCGACCCAAGGCGCGAAAGTCACGGTAGTCGAGGCCGAAGGCATCGCGTCAGGCGTGACCGGCAGCTCATTCGCCTGGATCAACACCTCCCATGACGAACCCGACCCCATTGCGCCATTGCGCGGTGCTGCCATCCAGGAATACCGCCGACTCGAAACACAGCTGCCCGGCCTGAAGATCCAATGGACTGGCGCCCTCTCTTACGGCGCGAGTTCAACAGCTACGGCAAACCGAATATCCCAATCACAGATCCGTGAACTTGAGCCAAACCTCAAGAACCCTCCTCAACAGGCTTCGTATGCGGCAGATCAAGGAGCACTGGACGCGGTAGCGGCAACCCATGCGCTGATCGCCGGTGCTCAAGCGAATGGCGCGAAAGTGCTCACTCAAACGCCGGTTCTCGGCTTTAAAACCCGGGGTTCCACCGTATTGGGCGTCGAAACCGCCGCGGGCGTCATCGAAGCCGATATCGTCGTATTGGCCGCCGGTACAGGCATCACGAAGCTGACCAACCTGCTTGAAGTCTGCCTGCCCATAGACGCCTCCCCAGCAATTTTCATCCGCTACACCTCGCCACCCAACCTGGTACGCACCCTCATCTCCAGCCCTGAAATGGAAGTGAGGCAAACCCCGGAGGGTGCGTTGCTGGCGGCCGAAGATTACCTGGACGACGCCCTGGAGAACCAACCATCGGGGATCGCGCTGCGCACCGCCAACGCCATCAAAAGCGAACTCCACGGCGTTGTCTCCCTGGATCTGCAATCGGCTCGTGTCGGATACAGACCCATGCCTGCCGATGACGTCCCCATCATTGGTTATCTTCCGCAGGTTGGCGGCGTATACGTGTGCGTCATGCACCCCGGCGTAACCCTGGCCGCGATCGTGGGTCGTCTGGCCAGTGAAGAGATCGTCGGCGACAAGGCTTGCCCTGCCCTCAACCCCTGCCGCCCAAATCGTTTTTTCCAAGCTTAGTGAGGGTTGAATGGCCTAAGCTCGCTTACTCCCAAATCAGCCAAGGAAGCGTCAATGGGCATTCAAGGTAAAGACCGTCAGATCGATAACATCGAGTTCAATGTCAGCGACATCGCCCGCAGCAAAGCCTTCTATGCAAGCGTATTCGGCTGGAATTTCGTCGAGTACGGCCCGACTTATACCGAATTCAGCGACGGTCGCCTGACCGGTGGCTTCACGACCGGTGAACCGGTGCGCCCGGGCGGCCCGTTGATCATCTTGTACGCGGATGACCTTGAGGCTACCCAACTCAGGCTCAAGGCCACAGGAGCGACCATCAGCCGTGAAGTGTTCGCGTTCCCGGGGGGCCGACGTTTTCACTTTATCGATCCGGATGGCTATGAGCTGGCGGTGTGGTCGCCTTCCTGATGGTTGATTGATCACGAGGAGGCGCAAAGCCTCAATCGTGTCCATGATTAAGGGCCTGCGATATCGGCGATGTCGGGATGCAAAGCCATCTCTAAATCCGTCGGACTACCGTCCAGTCAGCAATATCGCACTTCCTCTGGTTCATTAATCAAGGAGTCCCCTCATGAACATCGACTTCACCGGCCGTCACGTGTTGGTCACTGGATCCACCAGCGGTATCGGTTTCGCGACAGCCAAAGGCTTCCTGGAAGCCGGCGCCCACGTCGTTATCAACGGTCGCAGCGGGAGCAGCGTGGAGGATGCGCTGCAGCGCTTGGGCGCCCTCGCTTCAAGGGCTGATGGCTTCGTTGGCGATCTGAGCAACGCGCCGGGCTGCCAGGCACTGATCGCCAAATACCCACGCTTCGACATCGTCATCAACAACCTGGGCATTTTCAAACTGGAAGACTTTTTCGAGACGCCGGACAGCGAATGGCAGCGCTTCTTCGAAACCAACGTGATGTCCGGCGTGCGTGTTTCCAGGGCCTACGCGCCCGGGATGGTCGAGCGCGGTTGGGGGCGGATCGTGTTTGTCTCGTCGGAATCCGGCGTAAACATTCCCGCAGACATGATCCACTACGGCTTCACCAAAACCGCGCAACTGTCCATCGCTCGCGGCCTGGCCAAGCGCCTCGCCGGCACCGGCGTGACGGTAAACTCGGTGCTGCCTGGGCCCACACTTTCCGAGGGCGTTGCCCAGATGCTCCAGGCAGACGTCGAGCGCACCGGGGACAGCCTGGAAAAGGTCGCGGCAGACTTCGTCAATCAGCACCGCAGCACCTCGATCATCCAGCGCGCGGCACGCGTCGAGGAAGTCGCCAACATGATCATCTACGCCAGCTCGGAACAGGCCTCGGCCACCACTGGCGCGGCGCTGCGGGTTGATGGTGGGGTGGTGGATAGCATCATTTAGCGGAGTGCATTGCTACAAGTGGGAGCCTGCTTCCGGGAAAACCGCGCCGGCCGATTGACGACGGCTGCGCCGCCGAGCGGGAGCAAGCTCCCTCGCCACAAATCGCATGCGTCTTCAGGCTATGGCTTACTCACGTTGGAACTCCACATGGAAGACTTGGAATGACTCGAATTATTGAAATCCTGATGTACACCTTAAAGCCAGGATCGGGATTGGACTTTCATCAAATAATGCAGAATGTAAGTGTTCCGCTTCACCTGGAAGCGGGCATAGACGTTGTTTCGTATGGCTGCTCATTACACGATAGTGACAGCTATCACCTGATTCGCTCCTATGAAAGCGAGAGCCATCGCCAAGTATCTCAAGAGGCTTTTTACGCAAGCGCTGCCTGGAAACAGGGCCCGAGAGAAGACATTATCAATCGGATTGAAATCAGTACAACGACAGTTCTGGCGCTCGCTCAAGACGCAATTGATGCCATCAGAGCTTGCGTAGATCTATCTAGAGCCGAAGTTCGATCCGCGTAGCTGAGATCGACAAAGGCAGGCCTTGTAGCAAACGCGGGATCAGGGAAAAGTACTAAAGACCGCCAAATTGGCGGTTTTTTGGTTTCGCGCTGGGCAAAGCCAACCCGACTAAGCAACAGCCACTCGATTACGCCCCAACGCCTTCGCCCGATACAGGGCTTTATCCGCATCGTTCATCAAGCTGTGAAGATCCTTGTTGCAGGCCTCTGTCGATGCCACGCCGAGGCTGGCGGTTATGCAGTGGACAGGCTCGATCATCAAACCCGCAATCGTATCGACGAGCAGTTCTGCAATCTGGGTGGCAACCTCAATGGACGTGTCCGGAAGCAAAATAGCGAACTCTTCGCCACCGAGCCGACCGTGGATATCCGTTGCCCGAAACGACGAACTGATGACCGCCCCCATCTGGCGCAAAACCTGATCGCCGACCTGATGGCCGTAGGTGTCGTTGATGTGCTTGAAGTGATCCATGTCCAACATGACCGCGCACAACCCCAACCGGTTGGCCTTACATTCGTTGTAAAGCTGCTGGGCATGCTCGAAAAACGCCCGTCGACTCTTCAGGCCGGTCAGTTCATCGGTTTGAGCGGCGCGGGTTGAAATGCTGTTCGCCTGTTCCATTTCACGGGTGAGTCGAAAGGCGATTTCCAGTGCCTGGGACATTTTGTTCGTGGCGCGGGCCGCAAATGCCGCGAACACCAGAATCGAAAGGGCCATGCCGACTTGAGTCGGGGACGGTTGAAACAGCAGCCAGATCGTGCACGGCAACAGCACCACGCCAATGGAGACCAGTGTCATATCGCGATAGGCCGAGTAGCAGGACACCGCGCTGACCGACATGCCGACCGTAAAGAGCATGACCAACGCCTGCGACAACAGATCGTCCGCTGGCATGAGAACGAACGCGCCGCCGCCCCAGATGCTGGCGGATAGCACCAGCGTGACCCAGTATTTGCGCTCCCACTGTTGAGGCGTGCGCTGACTTTCGTCGCTGCGGAAATAGGCAACGAACATCGCGATACGCAACAGCGTCGATGCGGTCAGGATGGCCATCCACCAAAAAATAGCGCCGTGCTCAAAACGATCCCAACACAGCCAACTCAGCATGATGGCGGCAAGGTAGCTACCAAAAACCGCAGAAACGGATTGGCGAAACAGCTGCTGCAATCGGTCGGTGCGCACCTGCTCGGCTATTACAAAATCCTGGCCATTGCGCAATCTTGGGCCATACATTTGAACCACCTGGTTATGACGCGACAAAAAACGATTGTGGCACCCTGCCATTACCGTAAACAACTGAATTACTGTGACGAGGGGATTTATCCCCAAACGTTATGCAGGGACACAACCCCCGTGGCGAGGGAGCTTGCTCCCGCCGGGCTGCGAAGCGTCGAGCTGCGGTAGCGGGTGAACCCGCCAAAGAAAAACCCGACGCGTTACGTCGGGTTTTTCAGCGAGGGCAAGTTGTTACGGGTTACTCGACTTGCGACAGCTTGGCGTCATCGCAACCGGCAGCACGGCACTCGCGCTCGACAGCTTTGAGTATGACGATACGCGCCTCGGTCTTCTCGTTGGCACAGTCCAGGTAGAGCAGGCCATCGTTGGAACAGGCGCTGTCACGATTTTTGATCCACTGGATTTGAGCGGCTTTCACTTTTTTCTTTTGATCCGGGTTCAGCGCACTCATCGTCTTCTTGTATTGATCATTGATGTCCTGATCCGACTGAACCATTTTCAGCGACGCGCAATAGGTTCTGTCATAGGCGTTTCTAGGGTTATCGCAACTCATCGCAGATGCCGATGCTGATGCCATTGCCAGCAATGCCCCAACCAACAAAGACTTGATCACTTACTTCTCTCCCTGAATGCCCTCTATTGATTAGAGGTCGCGGCTGGGAATTTATCATGGGGGTTGTAGAACAATGAAGCACAACTGCAACGCCCTCGACCGCCGCGCTGCCGGCGACGGCCTTTCGTTACAACTTTGACTTTCTCGACCAGAGATCGAGGTCGCTGCCGCACGCCGCAACGATGTAGTTCCCACACCAGGAGAATCCGAACGCCCGCACGTGGTCCCTGTAGATCACCGTGCAATCTGCTTGGTGACCCTTAATCAGCGCATTTTTGAAGGGTTTGCTCAGGATAAGGCTGTTTTCAGGCCAATCCGGGGAAACCAACTCCAGTCCTTCTCCGGCAATGTTGCCGGTTGGCAAGCCACCGCCCTGTATGCCACACAGCGATATGACTTCATCGGCGATCACGCCAATGCCCTGGCAATGCAACCCAAGCTCGCTCAAGCCCGCATATTCTTCATAGTCGCGGTCAATTTTTTCGCCTGTGTCGCAGTGCACCACACTCCGACCCGAGCTTGAGACGACCAGCAAGTAGGGACCTTTTTGCGAAAACCCTACCGATAGCAGCCCGCCGACGGCTATCGAAGCAACATGGGTCCAACCCTCGGGGTTCTCATCAACAGGGATCTGGTCGATGAGTCGTATCAAGCGCTTTCGATTGTCTTCGCGTAATGAATTCATGAGTGCATTCGGATAAAAAGGGGCAAGTTTATTCTGCCCTCCGCCCCCCCTTTTCGGACCGAAAGACAAGCAACCATCAAGTATCGAGCGGTGCATGCCCAAGCCGGCCAAACATTCGTTTTTGATCGTTCCCACGCTCTGCGTGGGAATGCATCCCGTGACGCTCTGCGTCACCTTCCAGAAGCGGAACGCGGAGCGTCCCTGGCGACATTCCCACGCAGGAGCGTGGGAACGATCGATATGTATTTTCAGCCTTAAAAACCACAGGGTTGCAATTTGTTCCGTGAGAGCTTGCTCCCGCTGGGCTGCAAAGCAGCCCCCATCCACCCCGAAAAATGCCTACAGACAAAACCGCATCACCCACTTCAAAACCCAGCCGCAAACCCGTCTAGCCCCAATTTACGGGCCAAAACCAAGCCCTGTTTATTCCGCTGGCGTGATCCTTCCCTCAAGCTACACATCCTTGCGCCATTACCTACAACTACGCCAGAATCCGCCCGCTTGTGCGCCTTGTCCCTGGGTTCTATTGTCTTCCTGCCACTGCCCATCAGTGGTCGGGTTTAGTAGCTCGGTTAGTCATCTACGGTTGCATGAGTGTCATCCAGTCAGGCGTTTGCCTGCACTTGATGGTGGCTGTGCGCAAGGCGCCTTCGGGCGCGCCGGGTTTGGTGACTTTACCGGTCTACTAACTTGCGCACAGCTGCCTCCTTTCGTTTAGTAGCGAGATGGTGGCGGCCCTACTATAGGAAAGTCCCAATGTTCAAACCTACTCCGAACCCACCAGAGACAGGCCACGCCAAATCCAAAGCCAAGAAACACGACGAAGCCACCAATCGCGCCTTGGATTACTACCTTCTACCAAAACCGGAAAAGTCCGAAGATACGTCCCAACCGGACCAACTCTTCACCGTCGCAAAAAACGCCGACAACGAATCCCTCCTCGCGAACCTCAGCGAAACCCTGGCAGCAGCCGACGCGATGGTCAGCAACCTGGCTTTCGACCTGGAAGGACCGCGTCGTCACATCCTTCTCGGTATCCAGCAATTGATCGAATTGAGTTCATTGCTGGCGAATCGGGTGTTGGATAACGTTGATCCGCGATAGCAGATAAACATCCTTCCCAAAAGCAAACCCGACATATTTGATCGTTCCCACGCTCTGCGTGGGAATGCATCCCGTGACGCTCTGCGTCACCTTCCAGAAGCGGAACGCGGAGCGTCCCTGGCGACATTCCCACGCAGGAGCGTGGGAACGATCGACATGTATTTCCAGCCTTAAAAATCACATGGTTGCAATTTGTTCCATGAGAGCTTGCTCCCGCTGGGCAGCAAAGCAGCCCCCCACCCTCCCCGAAAAATGCCTACAGACTAAGCCGCATCATCCACTTCAAACCCTAACCGCGAACCCGTCTGGCCCCAATTTACGGGTTAAAACAAGCCCTGTTTATTCTACTGGCGTGATCCTTCCATCAAGCTACACATCCTTGCGCCATTACCTACAACTACGCCAGAATCCGCCCGCTTGTGCGCCTTGCCCCTGGGCTCTATCGTTTTCCTGCCACTGCCCATCAGTGGTCGGGTTTAGTAGCCCGAGGTTTTCCGCAAGATGCATGAGCTCTCCACTCAGGCAGGTGTTCCAGTTCCTGTCCTTGATGGTGGCTGTGCGCAGGGCGCTTCGGCGCGCCGGCAATGCTGGAATCCCCGGTCTACTAACCTGCGTACAGCCGCCACCCTTCTTTTAGTAGGGAAGAGGTCGCGGCCTAACTCGAGGATTCCAGCTTATGTTCAAAATAACTCCAAACCCTCCGGAAACGGACCAAGCTTCCCCGCACACCAAATCCAAAGCCAAAAAGCACGACGAAGCCGCCAAACGCGCCTTGGATCACTACCTGCTACCGAAACCGGAAAAGTCCGAAGATGCGTCCCAACCGGGCCAACTCTTCACCGTCGCAAAAAACGCCGACAACGAATCCCTCCTCGTCAACCTCAGCGAAACCCTGGCGGCAGCTGATGCGATGGTCAGCAACCTGGCCTTCGACCTGGAAGGCCCTCGCCGTCACATCCTTCTAGGCGTCCAGCAACTGATTGAGCTGAGTTCATTGCTGGCGAACCGAGTGTTGGATAACGTCGATCCGCGATAGCAGGTAAACATCCGTCTAATAAAACAAGCCCGGCACATGTGTCGGGTTTGTTTTATTTCGCCTCACTGTCGCTCCTCTCAACCGTCGCATGAAGAAACAGTGATCTATGAAGATCGAGGATTATGAGAGGCAGCTTGCGGCCGATTCTGTTGAAAAAGTCGGTCCTCCAAAAAAGGTCAACGGCGACCCGGTCACGCTGTACTACGTCGTGCCAAACCACCTCGAAGCGTTTATGCACCGATTCAAATGGACTCAGCTCTAACTAATTGTTCATATTGCAAAAAAAGCCCGCCTTGAGCCTCTGAGCAATATGCAGCACCCCTCAGACCCGTTCACCTGTAGCGCACCGCGCCTTGACTCTCAGTGAGTCGGTGAAAATCTGGTTGCGTTGTACGTCAATTCTAATATAGCGTATTGCCACTGCTTTTTTTCAAGGTTTTTAAAGTAGGTAGGTTGATAGTCGGATTTAATCTTCGCTTCACAGGGCAGGTAGTGTGAAAATATTATGAATAAAGACTCGTTTGTTTTAGTGTCAAAGCTTGTGCTTAAGCAGCCTTGGTTGATACCTAAGCTGGACGATCTTTATGATATTTTGTATTTAGACTGCTCAGAAGACCTGTCGAGAAACTTGATTTATGAGTTATTAGATAGGTTTTTGTATGTTGATACAGCTATGCATCATGCGCACATGCTTGATCTGGCTCTTGAAATTGTATCAGAGCCAGGTATCAGCGATGAAAACACCCAAATTGTGGCGATGTCTGCGGACTGGAATGCAGATAGCTCGCTGGAGATTATTTATAATCTGAAGCCATTGATGGAAGGGCATGGTTGGAGAAAGTACTCTCTCGTCAATCGATATACCCATGCGCTAAAGACATATAATGCTAAAGGGCAAAATAATATTATTCTGGTTGATGATTTTGTTGGTTCTGGTCAAACAGTACTTGGTCGGATCAAGACAATCAAAGCTCAGTTTGATGGCTCTGGGATTACTGATTATACAATTAGGGTTAAAGTTCTGTCTTCTACTCAAGCTGGGTTGGATAATCTTATTGCAGCAGGAGTTCATATTACAGCTCAAAAAATAATAAAAAAAGGTATCGATGATTTTTATGACGCCCCCACCGCTGCTGAGCATAGGGCTCGGATGCTGGCTATAGAATCATTGCTGTCTCCCCGCTATATATTCGGAGGAGAGGAAAGGGAAATGCCAAGCTTGGGTTATAATGGGGCTCAAGCTGTGTACTGTCGAGAGAATACCAATACCCCAAATAGCGTATTCCCTATATTTTGGTGGCCATTCAAGGCAGATGGGGCTGAGCGGAAAGTTATTCTTGTTAGGGCCATGGGGGATGCATGAGTAGTGATCGCACTGATACTTACTGCCCAACAATTACGGACTTGAAGATACTTGGCATACTATTATCTTCGTCTGGAGCTCTTGATTCATTTACCATTTTTAAGCGAAGTAAATTTGGATTGAGATTGTTTTTTGAGCGCTACTCAAAGCTCTTAAACTTGTCATTTGTTATTGAAGAAGACGGCGTAGCAAGGCTTACTGCCGCAGGTAGAAATTTGATAAAGTATAATTTACCTCGGATGGGCAATGTGAAAAAGCAATGGCGTGAGGTCCCGGAGAGATTCATTGGGACACGCCTACGGGATGGTGAACTTTATATCCCAAATCTTGAACTATTAAGTATTAGTACCTTTCCAGGTTGATTTTTTTATGTATAATTGTGATGCCTGCAGAGGCTAGTACGTAGGAGTGTAGTCGCTCCCCGGGTCAGGTTCCCGATAACCAAGAATCATGCACTCAGCGGTGAAGCATGCTGAGCGCATGATGCTTACAAAACGCTTCGCGTTTTGACGCAGTAATCTCCAGCGAGAATTCCGCTTCGCGCAATTATCACTGGAGATTATCTGACCATGCTAAAGTATAGAAGGTAGCCTCTGTAGGTTTTTATGAATGAAGCCGTTATTAAAACTTGGCGTAAGCATTTTGAACGGCGCGGGATCTCGCATGCGTTAATAGAATCTTATCTGCCATACATACGGAAGCTTTGCGAAACGTCCTCTCCGGTTGTTTTTGAGTTTGAGCATTTATCGCTCCTAATTGGTGTTGAGCAACATGAGTTGCGCAAGATGGTTAACGCACCTCATGCATTTTATCGCTCGTTTCAAATAAAGAAGCGCTCCGGTGGTTTACGTAGAATTTACGCCCCCTATCCATCAATGTTGATGTGCCAAGATTGGATATATAAAAACATTCTTATCAATAAACCGGTGCACTCAGCTGCGCACGGATTTGTGCCTGGTCGATCTATTTTTAGCAATGCTTCGGCGCACTTGAATTCGAAGTGTTTAATGAAAATGGACTTAAAGGATTTTTTCCCGTCTATTCCTATTAACTGGGTCGTGAACTATTTTATAAGCTTGGGATATGCTGACAATATTTCTTTTTACTTGTCTGCTCTATGTTGTAGTGAAGGTCGCTTGGTTCAAGGCTCATCAACTAGCCCCTACCTTACAAATATTTTATTGAAACATCTGGATGAGCGAATTTCGTTACTTGCAAAATCCTATGGTTTGAATTTTACTCGATACGCTGATGATTTGACTTTTTCTGGCGAGTATATTCCGCACAAGTTGATCGGTATTGTGACGGAAATAATTGTTCAGTATGGGTTAGCTGTAAATGATAAGAAAACCAGGCTTCAGATTGGTTCGAATCAAAGAATTGTGACTGGTCTCTCTGTGACAGGCAGCACGTTAGCAGTGCCAAGAGCCTTTAAAAGGGATCTAAAGCTGGAGCTTCACTTCATTAAAAAGTACGGGTATAGCTCTCATATCTCTAAAATGAAAATTCGAAATCCTTATTATATTGAATCATTGATAGGTAAGTTGAATTTTTGGTTGCAGGTGGAACCGCTAAATCTGGATGCCTTGTCGGGGATTAAATTGTTGAAAGGGATTCAGCAAGGTGAAGTTTCGCTGCTTCAGCGTTCCGTGGGAGATAGTGATCAGTTAAATTTTCACGCTTGACTCTGATGCTATTCAGAAGTAAGGCGAAAATATTAGTTCTCTTCGCTTCCTACCTAGAATAATATCGTCGCAAGTCAAGCCGTATGCATTGATGAGATAGATATTTCGCTCATCCCTCCCGAGTATCTCGATTTTACATAGAAGTGGAGAGCAAGGTTGTAGTCAAAGGACTCAAGGACAGACCACTTTAGAAATTTGTCTATTCTATATTGATCCCTTGATGGAGACTAATCGACAACCCTCCAGGCCACCAGTTGGTTAATAGTCCGGCTGATTGTCTTCTACTTATCCGAGCCAATCATACGTTCCCTTAAGCCAAAGAAAAATGCTATAGAGCACATCTCGTAAGTGCCGAATTTTGATGTATGTGACGCCAGGAAGATGATTTTTCCCATATCTGGTCGTCGCGTAGCGGAATGCCATGGAATCTGGATCAATATTGTCTAATTGGCGAATAAAGTCATGAGCCGCGATGAGTTCAGTCTCTGGTTGGTTTGGGTGAAGCTCTTTTAGCAGCTTGCGTAACTCCGACCATATTGGTATTAATGAATGCTTGTCATAGTTCTTGGGCTCTAAGCCTGCTAAGTTACGGGGCTGTTGATAGCATGAGTTTCAACTGTAGCTCAAGGACATGGCGGTATAGAAACAACAAGGGATAGATACCGCTAGCTAGCGGGATATCGCGGTTTGCCATCGCCTCCACCAAACCGTCTGCAGCGTCTTGTACACGAAAGCGTAGAGATCTACTCGGAATGCGACCAATTTAGTATGGCGTTGTTCTGCCAGTCTTCCCCTTTGATAAACAGTTGCTGTCCGGAAAGGTCTGATGGCCATCGGGCGTTCTCCAACCGCGGATCAAGAAGACTCTGGCTTTCATCGGTCATGACGTTTTCTCGCTATGATGAAGTTACTGAGTAAAACTTCCCTTAGTTTAGAAGACCTTTCGAGTGCCTGCTTCTGGCCGGTAGGAATCAGTCACGATCAGCTGATTTCGAGCCAAGGAGGACAGCTACCTGGCGTATTTTCCTGGACTCTGAGCGATCTATCGCTGCTCGTAAGTTGAGCACGAACTTGGCCAGTTCACCAAAGACTCGCTCGAACTCATCATCGGCAAGATTGAGGCTACGAGAAATCAATTGGATTACCTCAGTATCGAACTTTTATCCTGATCAAATACGATAGGAACGAGGCGGTCTTGCGATGGTGCTCCTCGGATCCTGATCCTGTTGCTTTTCAAAAAGTGACCACTTTTTACCGATTGCACAGGCTGCGTTAAAACAATGGAAATAGGAGAAAGCACGACCGATTTACCCTTCGCCACTGAACAGAAGCAAGTTCCTTCTCTACGGATTAATCAACATTCCAAGCATAAAAAAACGGGCCTGCATTCCCACGCAGCCCCGTTTTTTTCACCACCCGATCAGATCAAAACGCCGGCAAAACCGCGCCTTTGTACTTCTCAAGAATAAAAGCCTTCACTTCCGGGCTATGCAACGCCGCCACCAGCTTCTTCATCGCCTCACTGTCCTTATCATCCTCACGAGCCACCAGGATGTTCACATAAGGCGAGTCGTTACCTTCGATGACCAGCGCATCCTTGGAAGGATCAAGCTTGGCTTCCAACGCATAGTTGGTATTGATCAACGCCAGATCCACCTGGGTCAGCACCCGCGGAATGGTCGCTGCTTCCAGTTCACGGAATTTCAGATCCTTCGGGTTCTCAACAATGTCCTTGGTCGTCGACAGGATGTTGTTCGAATCCTTCAGCTTGATCACCCCAGCCTTCGCCAGCAGCAACAGCGCACGGCCGCCGTTGGTGGCGTCGTTCGGGATCACCACGTTGGCGCCGCCCGGCAGTTCTGTCAGTGCCTTGTACTTGCTGGAGTACGCGCCCAGTGGTTCCAGGTGCACACCGGCCACGCTCACCAGGTGCGTGCCCTTGGCCTTGTTGAACTCATCCAGGTACGGCTGGTGCTGGAAGAAGTTGGCGTCCAGGCGCTTTTCCGCAACTTGTACGTTCGGCTGGATGTAGTCGGTGAAGACTTTGACCTTGAGGTCCACGCCTTCTTTGGCCAATGCCGGTTTGACGAATTCGAGGATTTCCGCGTGCGGGACCGGGGTGGCCGCGACGGTCAGGGTGTCGGCGGCGTGGGCGGAAAACGCTGCGGCGGCAGCGAAGGCAACCAGTAGTTTCTTCATTCAGCTAACTCCTTGTGGGGCGCCTGCTCTTGGCGCCTGCCAGCGAATGGCCGGCTCATGGTTTATTGGCCGCGAGGCCTTATTTTCTAGAAAAATGCACAACCAGTTTGTCGCCTACGGTCTGCAGGACCTGCACCAGCACCAGCAGCAACACCACCGTGACCACCATCACATCGGTCTGGAAACGCTGGTAACCGAACCGGATTGCCAAGTCGCCCAAACCACCGGCGCCGACTACACCGGCCATGGCCGTGTAGGACACCAGCGTAATTGCTGTCACCGTAATCGCTGCAAAAATGCCTGGGCGGGCTTCCGGCAGCAAGGCGTTGACGATGATCTGCCGCGTCGTTGCGCCCATGGCTTGGGTCGCTTCGATGATGCCGCGGTCGACTTCGCGCAGGGCGGTTTCCACCAGGCGGGCGAAGAACGGTGTGGCGCCGACCACCAGCGGTGGGATCGCGCCGGCCACGCCCAGGGAGGTGCCGGTGATCAATACCGTGAACGGGATCATCACGATCAACAGGATGATGAACGGCAGCGAACGCAGGATGTTCACGATCAGCGACAGCAGCGCATAAACACCCCGGGCTTCGAGCAACTGGCGCGGGCTGCACAGGAACAGCAGCACGCCCAGGGGCAGGCCGAGCAGCACGGTGAACAACAGCGAACCGAACAGCATCAGGAAGGTGTCGCCGGTGGCCAGCCAGATTTCCAGCCAGTCGATGTTGGAGAAGAACGAACTCAACAGTTCCATTAGCGCAGCACCTCCATGTGGACATCGGCCGCGGTGAAGCGGGCAAACGCCGCCTCCATGTCACCGCCGGTGATGGCGAGGGTCAGTTGCCCGTAGGGGGTGTCTTTGATGCGGTCGATACGACCGGCCAGGATGCTGTAGTCCACGCCGGTTTCCCGGGCGATGGTGCCGAGCAATGGCGCGTAGGTCGCGTCGCCCTGGAACGTCAGACGCACGATGCGCCCTGGGACGTGAGCGAAATCGTCGCGCTGTTCGCTTTCGTCGATCTGCTCGTCTTCCTGGACGAAACGCTTGGTGGTCGGGTGCTTGGGGTGCAGGAACACCTGGGCCACCGGGCCTTGCTCGACGATCACGCCGGCGTCCATCACCGCCACTTGATCGCAAACGCGGCGGATCACGTCCATTTCATGGGTAATCAGCACGATGGTCAGCTTCAGTTCGCGGTTGATCTCCGCCAATAGTTGCAGCACCGAGGCGGTGGTCTGTGGGTCGAGGGCGCTGGTGGCCTCGTCGCACAGCAGGATCTTGGGTTTGGTCGCCAGGGCGCGGGCGATGCCGACGCGCTGCTTCTGGCCGCCGGACAATTGCGCCGGGTATTTCTTGGCGTGGTCGGACAGGCCCACCCGCGCCAGCAACTCGGCGACGCGCTGGTCGATTTCGCTGCGGGACAATTCGCCGGCCAGCGTCAGCGGCAGCGCCACGTTGTCGGCGACGGTCTTGGACGCCAGCAGGTTGAAGTGCTGGAAAATCATCCCGACTTGCTGGCGGAAGCGGCGCAGGCCGCTGGCGTCCAGGGCGGTGACTTCCTCGCCGTCGACGATGATCTTGCCGCCCGTGGAATCTTCCAGGCGATTGATCAGGCGCAGCAGGGTACTTTTTCCCGCACCGGAATGGCCAATCAGGCCGAAGACCTGACCGTTCTCAATCGTCAGACTGGTCGGGTGCAGGGCGGGGATATCCTTACCGGCGACCCGGTAGGTTTTATGGACGTCTTGAAACTCGATCACGTAGCGAACCTTGTGGGGCGCGTTGGAAAAGGGTCAGCGGTTAGCCGGGCGCGCATTTTAGCCTGTCCGTATAGAGGTTCTTAGCATTTATTTGCGATCAGACCTTTCATTTGGCAATAACGCGATCAAAGGCCATAAAAAAGGAACACGGCCAAACGGCATCGGTCACTCATTAAGCCACTCGAAAATGCCCAGGTGCCGAACCTGCGGTATCGAACTCAAGAGTCCCGGCCATGGCGGGGATTGCAAAGAGGAGTCATGCCTGATGAGTACCAAGAAGCCCACGGTCAACAAGAGCCAACTGGCCGGGACCGACACGCTGGATCGCGGCAACACCAACGCCAAGCTCGAGAGCCTGGAACAGTTTCGCTCCGACGCCACCGAACAGGCGTTGCGCACCAACCAGGGCGTGAAGATCGCCGATAACCAGAACACCCTGCGCGCCGGCCCCCGCGGCCCTTCGTTGCTGGAAGACTTCATCATGCGTGAAAAAATCACGCACTTTGACCATGAACGCATTCCGGAACGCATCGTCCACGCCCGCGGGACCGGCGCCCATGGCTATTTTCAGAGCTATGACGCGCATTCGGCATTGACCAAGGCCGGTTTCCTACAAGATCCGAGCAAGAAAACTCCGGTGTTCGTGCGTTTTTCCACTGTGCAAGGCCCACGCGGCTCCGGCGACACCGTGCGGGACGTGCGTGGCTTTGCGGTGAAGTTCTTCACCGACGAAGGCAACTTCGACCTGGTGGGCAACAACATGCCGGTGTTTTTCATTCAGGACGCGGTGAAGTTTCCGGACTTTGTCCACGCGGTAAAACCCGAGCCCCATAACGAAATGCCTACAGGCGGCTCGGCCCACGACACGTTCTGGGATTTTGTCTCGCTGGTGCCGGAATCGGCTCACATGGTGATCTGGGCGATGTCTGACCGGGCCATTCCAAAAAGCCTACGTGCGATGCAGGGTTTTGGTGTGCACACCTTCCGCATGATCAACGCCGAAGGCAAAAGCAGCTTCGTCAAATTCCACTGGCGCCCTACCGTCGGCACCTGCTCGTTGGTATGGGACGAAGCGCAGAAACTGGCGGGTAAAGATACGGACTACCACCGTCGCGATCTCTGGGAGTCGATCGAGATGGGCGACTACCCGGAATGGGAGTTCGGCGTGCAGGTTGTCGCCGAGGAAGACGAGCACAAATTCGACTTCGACCTGCTCGACCCGACCAAGATCATCCCTGAAGAGCTGGTGCCCATCACGCCCCTGGGCAAGATGGTGCTGAACCGCAACCCGGACAATTTCTTCGCCGAGGTCGAGCAAGTTGCGTTCTGCCCCGGGCACATCGTGCCGGGCATCGACTTTTCCAATGACCCGTTGCTGCAAGGGCGGCTGTTTTCCTACACCGATACGCAGATCAGCCGACTCGGTGGGCCGAATTTTCATGAGCTGCCGATCAACCGGGCGATCACGCCGGTACACAACGGCCAGCGTGACGCCATGCACCGCACCACCATCGACAAGGGGCGTGCTTCCTACGAACCGAATTCAATCGATGGCGGCTGGCCGAAGGAAACCCCGTCCGGCCCGGAAGATGGCGGCTTCGAAAGTTATCCAGAGCGCATCGACGCCTACAAGATCCGCCAACGCAGCGATTCGTTCGGTGATCATTTCTCCCAGGCGCGGTTGTTCTACAAGAGCATGAGCCCTCATGAGCAGGAGCACATCGTTGCTGCCTACAGCTTCGAGCTGGGCAAGGTGGAGCGTGAGTTCATCCGGGCGCGGCAGGTCAATGAGATCCTCGCCAATATCGACCTGGAACTGGCCGGGCGAGTGGCGAAAAACCTCGGGTTGCCGGCGCCTACCGCGGGCACCGTCGATGTGCCAACGCCATCGCTGCAGCAGTCACCGGCCTTGAGCCAGGCGAACCTGCTGTCCGGCGACATCAAGACGCGAAAAGTGGCGGTGTTGGTGGCTAACGGTGTCGATGGGGCGATCATCGATGCGCTCAAGAAGGCCCTGAAGGCCGAGGGCGCCCACGCCAAAGTGCTGGGGCCGACCTCCGCACCGGTGACCACGGCCGATGGGAAAACGCTGGCGGTGGATGCGTCCATGGAAGGGTTGCCGTCGATTGCCTTTGACGCGGTGTTCGTGCCCGGTGGCGCGGAGTCGATCAAGGCCTTGAGTCGCGACGGCGTGGCGTTGCATTACGTGCTGGAGGCCTACAAGCATCTGAAAGCCATTGGGCTTCATGGCGAGGCCCGGCAGTTGTTGGTGGAGTTGAAGCTGGAGGTGGATGCGGGGTTGATCGAAGACGCGGATGCGAGCGGTTTTTCGCGGTTTTTTGCGGCGATTGCCCAGCATCGGGTTTGGGCGCGGGAGCCGAGGGCCAAGGCGGTTCCGGCCTAAAGAGATTTGTTGTCTGGTAGGGCGCTATCGCGAGCAAGCTCGCTCCCACATGGGGTTTAGTGATCGACACCTAACCCTGTGGGAGCGAGCTTGCTCGCGATGCTTTTAAGGCTTACGCGGAGTCAGCACCATCTGCGCCGGCACACTGCGCAAGATCTGCTTCTGCAGTTTCAAATCAAACCCCGGGTCCAGTTTCTTGACCCGCTTGGTCAGCAACGTCTCCAACCAAGGATAATCATCAGTACGCGGCGCCTGGATGCTGACGTCACACTGATAATTCACCACGTCGGCGGCGATGGCATCCAGTTGTCGACGCATTTGCTGTATATCGGCGAGGTTGAGTGCAACCGTGGTGCTGGGGGCGCTCGGGTCGATCACTTTGGCGACCGGTTTGGCTTCGGCGGCCTTGAGGTCGGCCTCGGCTTTATCCAGGTCGGCCTTGCGGGCTTCGGCAATGGCGCTGTTGACCTCGCCGGTGAGCGCTGGGGCCTTGGGCATCAAGGCTCGGGCACGGCTCAGGGCGGTGGCGGCGGCGTTGACGTCGCCTTTTTGCAGATCGATCTGACTGCGGCGCAAATACGCCTCGGCCAGTTGCCGCTGATAGGGTTCCAGCGACCGGTCTTCGGGCGACTGGGCTTGCAAGGCGGCCAACTGGTCTTCGGCGGTGGCCAGCTCATTGCTGGCAAGGCTTTGCTCGAGCTGCGCGATGGCCGGGCCCCGCGTATCGGGGGCCTGGGTGACCGGCGGTGTACTCTGGCAGGCGCCCAGCAGCAGGGAAAATGCGACAAGGAGCAGATAACGGGAGGCGAACGGCTTCATTCCTGCGACTCTCTATTTGCGCAAAAAGCGAGCAAGTCTACACCCCTCGACGAGGCAGGACAAAACTCAGCAGAAACAGCGCGGCGGCGCTGACCACGATCGACGGGCCGGCCGGGGTGTCCTTGAACCAGGAAAGTGCCAGGCCGCCACACACCGCGAGCATGCCCAGCAGGCTCGCGCCCAGGGCCATCTGCTCGGGTGAGCGGGCGTGACGCTGTGCCGCAGCCGCCGGGATGATCAGCAATGACGTGATCAGCAACACCCCGACGATTTTCATCGCCACCGCGATGACCACCGCAATCAGCAGCATCAGCGCCAGGCGCAAGCCCAGCACGGGCAGGCCTTCGACCCGGGCCAGCTCCTCGTGCACGGTGACGGCCAGCAAGGGACGCCAGAGCGCCACCAGCAACAGCAGCACCGCGGCGCTACCGCCGAGGATCCACGACAGGTCTGTAGGACTGATCGCCAACAGGTCGCCGAACAGATAGGCCATCAGGTCAATCCGCACGTCATGCATGAAGCTTAGTACCACCAGCCCGAGGGACAGGGTGCTCGGCGCCAAAATACCCAGCAGCGTGTCGGACGCCAGCGGTTGGCGGTGTTGCAAGGTCACCAGTACCACCGCCAGCAACAGGCAGCCAACGGTCACCGCCACCGCCGGGCTGACGTCTAACAGAAACCCCAAGGCCACGCCGAGCAACGCTGCGTGGGACAAGGTGTCGCCGAAATAGGCCATGCGCCGCCAGACCACGAACGAACCCAAGGGACCGGCTACCAGGGCAAGTGCCAAGCCTGCGAGCAGGGCGTACAACAGAAAATCAGCCATGCTTGCAGCCATCTCCATGAACATGATTGGAAGCAGAAGGGGCGCTGACCACCGAACCATGCAGGTCATGGGCGTGGTCATGGTGGTGGTGATAAATCGCCAGGCTTTGTGCGTTTTTTCCGAACAGCTCGACGAAAGCCGGATCGCCGCTGACTTGCTCGGGATGCCCGGAACAGCAGACGTGGCGATTGAGGCAGACCACCTGGTCGGTGGTGCTCATCACCAGGTGCAAGTCGTGGGAGACCATCAGCACGCCGCAGCCGTGGCGGTCGCGCAGGCGCGTGATCAGGCTGTACAGCTCGGCCTGCCCCGCCACATCGACCCCTTGCACCGGCTCGTCGAGCACCAGCAGCTCAGGCTCACGCAGCAGGGCGCGAGCCAGCAATACGCGTTGCATCTCGCCCCCGGACACGCTTTGCACCGGGCTGTCGATCACCTGTTCGGCGCCGACTTCCTTGAGCGCGGCCAAGGCGCGTGCGCGGTCCACGCCTGGCACCAGGCGCAGGAAGCGCAGCACCGACAGCGGCAGCGTCGGGTCTACGTGGAGTTTTTGCGGCATGTAGCCGACGCGCAACCTGGGCTTGCGCCAGACGCTGCCGCTGTCGGGCTTGAGCAAACCCAGCACGGCGCGCACCAGGGTGGTCTTGCCGGCGCCGTTGGGGCCGATCAAGGTCACGATCTGCCCCGGTTCGACGCTCAGGTGGATGTTGTCCAGCACGCTCTGCCCGGCGAACGTCACGGCCACCTGTTCGAGGCGGATCAACGCATTGCTCATCAGGCCCCCTGGCAGCCGGAGCAGAGACCGACCACCTCGACGGTCTGGGTGTCGACCACGAAGCCGACGTCCTTGGCGCTGGCGATGATGGCATCGCTGATGGACTTCTGTTCCAGCTCGATGGCGGCGTGGCATTCGCGGCAGATCAGGAACTGGCCTTGGTGGGCGTGCTCCGGATGGTTGCAGCCGACGAAGGCGTTCAGCGACGAAATGCGATGCACCAGGCCGTTTTCCAAGAGGAAATCCAGCGCCCGGTAGACCGTCGGCGGTGCGGCGCGGCGGCCGTCCTGCTCGCTGAGCACGGCGAGGATGTCGTAGGCGCCCAGTGGCTTGTGGCTTTGCCAGACCAATTCCAGCACGCGCCGACGCAGGGCGGTCAGGCGCAACCCTTGGCGCGCGCAGATGGCGTCGGCCTCGGACAGTGCGCTGTGCACGCAGTGGGAGTGATCGTGGGGGCGACTGGCAAGGGGTGTAATAGGCATGGGCAGCGACGAGTTTAGTGAGAGACGTTATTATGTTACCCGTTCTCGCCTCTACGAGTGGTCATCGTGTCCCGATTTTTTTCGCTCTTTGTCGCTTTTGTCGCAAGTTCTCTACTGATTGGCTCGGCCCAGGCCGACGTCAAGGTGCTCACCAGCATCAAGCCGCTGCAACTGATTGCTGCCGCCGTGCAGGACGGCGTGGCCGTGCCAGAGGTGTTGCTGCCGCCAGGGGCTTCGCCGCATCACTATGCGTTGCGGCCATCGGATGTACGCAAGGTGCAGTCGGTGGACCTGCTGTATTGGATCGGCCCCGATATGGAAGGCTTTCTACCGCGCGTGCTCAACGGTCGCACGCTGCCTTCCGTCGCCATCCAGGATTTGCCGGGGCTCAAGTTGCGTCATTTTGCCCAGGACAGCGCGTCCCACGAGGATGATGACCATGACGGCGATGAACACGATCACGACCATCGCCCCGGCACAGTGGATGCCCACCTGTGGCTCTCGCCGCTCAATGCGCGGGTGATCGCCGCCAAGATGGCGGCTGACCTGAGTGCGGCGGATCCGGCCAATGCGGCCCGCTATCAAAGCAACCTCAAGGGCTTCAACCAGCGTCTCGATGCCTTGGACATACGCCTCAAGGCGCGTCTGGCCGGGGTCGCGGGCAAGCCGTATTTCGTCTTCCACGAGGCGTTCGACTATTTCGAAGACAACTACGGCCTCAAGCACGCCGGGGTGTTCGCCGTGGCCGCCGAAGTCCAGCCCGGTGCCCAGCATGTGGCGGCAATGCGCACGCGCTTGCAGGCCGTGGGCAAGACCTGCGTCTTCAGCGAACCGCCCCTGCGCCCGCGCCTGGCCGAAACCCTGGTGGCCGGGCTGCCGGTGAAGCTGGCGGAGCTCGATGCACTGGGCGGCTATACCCCGGCGACGGCGCAGGGGTATGAGCAGTTGCTGGAGAAGTTGGGCAATGATCTGGCGGGGTGCCTGGAGTCGTTGTAACCCCGGCTGCTCTTGTGGCGAGGGAGCTTGCTCCCGCTGGGCCGCGAAGCGACCCTGAAATCTTGCGGTCGCTGCGCAACCGAGCGGGAGCAAGCTCCCTCGCCACAAAAGCCTTCGCGCGCGCTTGCCAGTTGTTACAGGGCGAAAGGCAACACCGTGTGAACCGTCTGCCGCTGCGCCAAGCGCTGCTGGAACTCCGTCGGATCGTGAATCAACACGTCCTGCCCGGCAAAGGATTCAGCGGCGATCAACCGTGACAGCCAGAACCGCACGCACGCCACGCGCAGCATGGTTGGCCATAACTCCGCTTCGGCGGCAGTGAACGGTCGCAGCGCCGCATAGGCGCCCAGCAACGCCCGCGCCCTGGCGCCATCGAGCACGCCGTCGTCGTCCGAGCACCAGTCGTTCAAGGCAATGGCGACGTCATACAGCATCGGCCCGGAGCAGGCGTTGTAGAAGTCGATCAGCCCGGTCAGGTGCGTGCCTTCGAACATCGCATTGTCGCGGAACAGATCGGCATGGATGTTGGCGCGCGGCAGCGCCAGGATGCCGACTTTCTGCAACGAGATCTCATCCAGCGCCGCCTCGAGCAGCCGACGCGGCTCGGCGTCGAGGTGCGAGAGCAGCTTGGCGCCCTCCTCCTGCATCCAGTCCAGGCCGCGATCGGTCTTGCGCTTGATCATGTTGTCGCGGGTTGCCAGATGCAGATGCGCCAGCAACTCGCCGACCTGGGCGCAGTGCTGGGCGTTGGCCTGCTTGATGTGCTTGCCGGCCAGGCGCGGTTGCAGCAGCGCCGGCTTGCCCGCCAGTTCCCGCAGCGCGACGCCGTCGGTGGTGCGCAAGGCGTAAGGCACCGGCAGGTCGGCGTCATGCAGCACGTCCAGCAGTTCGATGAAGAACGGCATTTCCTGCACCGGACCGCGCTCGACCAGGGTCAGGACGAATTCGCCCTGCTCCAGGCTGATAAAGAAATTGGTGTTTTCGCTGCCGGCGGCGATCCCCTGGAAATCAAGCAGGCGGCCAAGCCCATAAGGGGCGAGAAAGGTTTCCAGCTCGGGCCGAGCCAGGGGCGTGAACACAGACATGGTTAAAACTGCCAGTACGGGCGCCCTTCAGCGGGCGCCGGTTGAAGTGCAGAGCGGTACTACCACTCAAAGATTTTCCACGAAGGGATCAGCATATCCGGCTGGTCCGAGCGGATGAAGTTTGCATCGGTACCGTCGGCGCGTACCAGGAAATAAGGCTTGCCATTCTTGGGCGTGACCTTGATCGCGTACAAAAATCCGTTTTGCCGATACTCCTGAATGGTTTTATCTCCTTCGGTCCGGATGGTGACGTCCGGGTCCGCCGAGGGGGCGTCATCCGCCGCCATGACGGCCAACGGGGTGATTGCAAACAAGCCAGCCAGTAACAGGCGATTTAGTGTACGCATGATAACCTTGTCCCTTTGTCGTCAACGGTCCCGCTATTCTAGCCCCGGACCCGCCGAAAAGGTTGATCCTGCTCATGAGCCAAGCCCCCCTCGTCCTGGTGGACGGTTCTTCTTATCTGTACCGCGCCTTTCATGCGCTGCCACCGCTGACCACGTCCAAAGGCCTGCCGACCGGTGCGGTCAAGGGCGTGCTGAACATGCTCAAGAGCCTGCGCAAGCAGTATCCGGACAGCCCGTTTGCCGTGGTCTTCGACGCCAAGGGTGGGACGTTTCGCGATGAGCTGTACGCCGAATACAAGGCCAACCGCCCGAGCATGCCCGACGACATGCGCGTGCAGATCGAGCCGTTGCACGCCAGCGTCAAGGCCCTGGGCTTCCCGCTGCTGTGCGTGGACAACGTCGAGGCCGATGACGTGATCGGCACCCTGGCCCGCAGCAGCGCGGCGGCCGACCGTCCGGTGGTGATCTCCACCGGCGACAAAGACATGGCGCAATTGGTCGATGGGCACATTACCTTGGTCAATACCATGACCGGTAGCGCCCTGGACGTGGCTGGCGTGAAGGAGAAGTTTGGCGTCGCTCCCGAGCAGATCATCGATTACCTGGCGTTGATGGGCGATTCGTCCGACAACATCCCGGGCGTCCCGGGTATCGGACCGAAGACTGCTTCCGGCCTGCTGGTGGGCGTCAATGGCGGCCTGACCGAGCTGTATGCGCAACTGGACATCGTCGCCACCTTGCCGATCCGTGGCGCCAAGACCCTGGCCGCCAAGCTCGAAGAGCACAAGGAAATGGCGTTGCTTTCCTACGAGCTGGCGACCATCAAGACCGACGTACCGCTGGATGTCGGCCTCGACGACCTGCAAATGGGCCAACCGGATCACGAGAAGCTCGCCGAGCTGTACACGCTGTTGGAATTCAAGAGCTGGTTCGAAGACAACCAGCGGGACGCCAAGCGTGCCGGCCAGGAGATCGTCGAAGTTGCCGAAGAACAGCCCGGCGCTGCCGAGGCCAAGTACGAGGTCATCCTCGATCAGGCGCGCTTCGACGCGTGGCTGGCCAAGCTGGACAAGGCGCCGTTGTTTGCCTTCGTCACCGAAACCAATGGCGGCGATGCCCAGCATTCGCAACTCGTCGGCTTGTCGTTCGCCGTGGCCCCTTTCGAGGCGGCCTACATCCCGCTGACCCACTCCTACATGGGCGTGCCGGAGCAACTGGACCGCGACATGGTGCTCAAGGCACTCAAGCCGCTGCTGGAAAACCCGAACAAGCTCAAGGTCGGCCAGCACGCCAAGTTCGAAACCAACATCCTGGCCAACTGCGCCATTGGTGGCGATCAGAACAACGGCATCCTGGTCCAGGGCATCGCCTTCGACACCATGCTTGAGTCCTACGTGCTGGACTCCACCGCGACCCGCCACGACATGGACAGCCTGGCGCTCAAGTACCTGGGCCAGAGCAAGACCGATTTCCAGGACATCGCGGGCAAAGGGGTCAAGCAACTGACCTTCGACCAGATCTCCCTGGAACTGGCCGGCCCCTACGCCGCCGAAGACGCCGACGTGACCTTCCGCCTGCATCAGGCACTGCAGGAAAAACTGGCCGCCACGCCAAGCCTGGGCACGGTGCTCAACGACATCGAAATGCCGCTGATGCCGGTCCTGGCGCGCATCGAGCGCCAAGGGGCGTTGGTCGATGCCAACCTGCTGGGCGTACAAAGTGTCGAGTTGGGCGAGAAACTGGTGGCGCTGGAGCGTGAGGCGTTTGCCATCGCCGGCGAGGAATTCAACCTGGGCTCGCCGAAGCAATTGGGCGTGATCTTGTACGAAAAGCTCGGCTTGCCGGTGCTCAGCAAAACCGCCAAGGGCCAGGCGTCTACCGCCGAAGCAGTGCTCGCCGAGCTGGCAGAGCAGGATTACCCGCTGCCCAAGGTGCTGATGCAGTACCGCTCGCTGAGCAAGCTCAAGAGCACCTACACCGATCGCCTGCCGGAACAGATCAACAGCCGCACGGGCCGCGTCCATACCAATTATCAACAGGCCGTCGCCGCGACCGGGCGCCTGTCGTCCATCGACCCGAACCTGCAGAACATTCCGATCCGCACGGCCGAAGGCCGACGCATCCGCCAGGCGTTTGTCGCGCCGAAAGGCTACAAGCTGCTGGCGGCGGACTACTCGCAGATCGAACTGCGGATCATGGCGCACCTGGCCAAGGACGAAGGCTTGCTCTATGCGTTTCGCCACAACCTGGATGTGCACCGGGCCACTGCTGCCGAGGTTTTCGGCGTCGAGCTGGAGGCCGTCACCCAGGACCAGCGCCGCAGCGCCAAGGCGATCAACTTCGGTTTGATCTATGGCATGAGCGCGTTCGGCCTGGCCAAGCAGATCGGCGTCGATCGCAAGCAGTCCCAGGCTTACATCGACCGCTACTTCGCCCGCTACCCGGGTGTGCTGGCGTACATGGAGCGCACCCGCGCCCAGGCGGCCGAGCAAGGTTTTGTCGAAACCATTTTCGGTCGCCGGCTGTACCTGCCGGACATCAACGCGAAAAACCCGGCCCTGCGCAAAGGTGCCGAGCGCACCGCCATCAACGCGCCGATGCAGGGCACGGCGGCTGACATCATCAAGAAAGCCATGGTGGCTGTGGATCGCTGGCTGACGACGTCCGGGCTGGATGCGAAGGTCATCCTGCAGGTACACGACGAACTGGTGCTGGAAGTGCGTGAAGACCTGGTCGATCAAGTCCGTGAGGAAATCCGCCAGCACATGAGCGCCGCCGCCAAGCTGGACGTGCCGCTGCTGGTGGAAGTGGGCGTGGGTAATAACTGGGACGAGGCGCACTGATCCTTTCGTCCTGAGGCTTCGGGCCTTTGTGGCGAGGGAGCTTGCTCCCGCTGGCCTGCGCCCTGTAGGAGCTGCCGAAGGCTGCGATCTTTTGATCTTGATCCTTCACTTGAGATTCAAGCGTCAGGGGAAAGATCGCAGCCTCGTTGCACTCGACAGCTCCTACGGGGTCGCTTTGAGCCTCAGCAGGAGCAAGCGTCCTCACCACATCGACTCACCGAAAACCCAGGCGCAGCCTCATTAGCTCTGAAGATTCCTACGGTTATTTCCAAAAATAATCTGAACTAAACCCGTGAATCGCCACTCAGAGATTTTGAATGGCTGGTGAAGCCCTTCAATGCTCCTATGTTGTGTTAAGTGTTGGCAGATATCTGGACCCCGCCCTAGCGGTCCGGAACTTGGACCCCGAACTTCCCCCTCCCCATAAGAAGTCCGGGGTTTTTTTTGCCTGCGATTTGGCTTATTCGGCCTCTTCGCTGCCCTTGTCCGCCAATTCCATCCAGTCGGCCAGCACCGTGTAGGCTTCTTCCAGGCCCATGCGCTTGGGCGCCGAGAACAGCTGGATGGTGATCGCGTCACCCCAGCCCTTGCGAATTTCCGACTGCACTTTGAGCAAGGTATTTTTCGCCGCGCCGTAGGTGAGCTTGTCAGCCTTGGTCAACAGGATGTGCATCGGCATACCGCTGGCGACCGCCCAATCAAGCATCAACAGGTCGAAGTCGGTCATCGGATGGCGAATGTCCATCATCAGGATCAGGCCTTTCAAACTCTCGCGGCTGCCCAGGTAGGCTTCCAGGTGACGCTGCCAGTGTTGCTTGAGCGGGATCGGTACCTTGGCGTAGCCGTAGCCGGGCAGGTCGACCAAACGCCGTTCATCGTCTAGCTTGAAGAAGTTCAAGAGCTGCGTGCGACCCGGGGTTTTCGAGGTGCGTGCCAGGCTCGCATGGGTCAAGGTGTTCAGTGCGCTGGATTTGCCGGCATTGGAACGCCCGGCAAAAGCCACTTCGAAGCCTTCGTCGTCTGGGCATTGATCGACTTTGGCGGCGCTGAGCATGAAGGTGGACTGTTGGCACAGGCCGAGGATGGGGTTCTTCAGTTGCATGGGATTTCCGATGTGGGCGGCGTCGGGAATGGACGCGGCAAGCTGTGTCGTTTCCGTTTCAGTGACGCCAGTATATAATGCCGCAGATTTTGTGTGCGCTTTGTCCCAGCGTAGGATGAAGTTCACGGGAGCGACCGACCGAAATTGCGCGTTAGAACGCAGCTCGTTCCCAACCCTGAAAAGGTCGTTTTATGACGAAATGGCTGCTAGCTGCCGGTGTCTTGATGCCGCTTTACAGCGCTCAGGCTACACAGGATCCGGAAGCTGTGTACAACCGTGTTTGTGGTGCCTGTCATTCCGGCCAACTCCCCACGGCGCCCCGCAAGGGCGATCAGGAAGCTTGGACGCCGAGGTTGGCGAAAGGTATGGAGACGCTGGTGCAACACGTGACCCAGGGTTTCAAGGCGATGCCGCCGCGTGGTTTGTGCATGGACTGCAGTGCCGAGGATTACCGAGCCATCATCCAGTGGATGAGCGAGTGAACCCGGTCCATAACTCTTTAACCCTTAGCCGTAGTTGGATTAGCTGATGAACAAACTGATCGTGAGTCTGCTGTTGACCTTGGGGATATCCGGCGTAGCCCACGCCGCTGGCAATGCCACTGCCGGTCAGGCGAAGGCGGCCGTATGCGGAGCCTGCCACGGCCCGGATGGCAATAGCATGGCGCCCAACTTTCCGAAACTGGCGGGCCAGGGCGAACGTTACCTGACCAAGCAACTGCACGACATCAAGTCCGGCAAGCGCACGGTGCTGGAAATGACCGGCCTGCTGACCAACCTGAGCGATCAGGACCTGGAGGACATCGCGGCATATTTCGCCAGCCAGAAGGGCAGCGTCGGCGCCGCCGATCCGAAGCTCGTGGCCCGTGGTGAAGCGCTCTTTCGCGGTGGCAACCTGGACAAAGGGCTTCCAGCCTGCACCGGCTGCCACTCGCCTGACGGCAAAGGCAACGCCGCAGCCGGCTTCCCACACTTGGGCGGCCAGCATGCCCAGTACGTGGGCAAGCAGCTGACCGACTTCCGCAAAGAAGACGGTGGCCGGACCAACGACGGCGATACCAAGCCGATGCAGAGCATTGCGAAGAAGCTGAGCGACGAAGATATCGCCGCGGTATCCAGCTACATCCAGGGCCTGCACTGAGGCCTTTGGCTGGCGTTGCAAGGGGCGTACATCCCTTGCAACGTTAACGCTCGATTAATCTGTCGATGCGAGCATCAAAAGGGTGGCTTTGGCCGCCCTTTTTTGTGGCCGCTGCCGTTACACTAGAGAACTTGAACCCGCCACGGCCTGTCTTAGAAACAGGCCTCGCGAGGCCCCCTCATTGTCCAGGAGTAAAGCATGCGTAATCTGATCATCAGCGCCGCGCTCGTCGCCGCCAGCCTGTTCGGCGTCACTGCCCAAGCGGCTGAAAAGCCAGCCGCACCTTATGTCGAATTGACCAACCCCGTTCCGGTGGCGGCGCCTGGTAAGATCGAAGTCGTGGAGCTGTTCTGGTACGGCTGCCCGCATTGCTACGCTTTTGAACCGGTTATCAACCCATGGGTCGAGAAACTGCCTTCGGACGTTAACTTCGTGCGCATTCCCGCCATGTTCGGCGGCCCATGGGACGCCCACGGCCAGATGTTCCTGACCCTCGAAGCCATGGGCGTCGAGCACCAGGTTCACGCCGCGGTATTCAACGCGATCCAGAAAGAAGGCAAGAAGCTGGTCAAGAAAGAAGAGATGGCCGATTTCCTCGCCACCCAGGGCGTCGACAAGGACAAGTTCCTCGCCACGTTCGACTCCTTTGCCATCCAGGGCCAGATCAAGAAGGCCCGCGAGCTGGCGAAGAAATACGAAATCACGGGCGTACCGACCATGATCGTCAACGGCAAATACCGCTTTGACATCGGCTCCGCCGGTGGCGCAAATGAAGCCCTGCAACTGGCCGACCAGCTGATCGCCAAAGAGCGAGCGGCCACCAAGGCTGCTGCCAACTAAGCGCGGCCCACGCCCATGGCCCGCTGGAGCACCGAACGCATCGTTGGCCTGCATGAACCGCGGGTCAACGAGCATCATGTCATGTCCACGGGCCTGCCTGGCGACAGCCGCTTGCGGCTGCTCAGCTTCAATATCCAGGTGGGCATCAGCACCGAGCGCTACCGGCATTACCTGACTCGCGGCTGGCAACATTTGCTGCCGCACACCGGGCGTGCCGGTAACCTGCAGAAAATCGGCGACCTGCTCAAGGACTTCGACCTGGTGGCCCTGCAAGAAGCCGACGGCGGAAGCTTGCGCTCAGGCTACGTCAACCAGGTGGAACACCTGGCCCAATTGGGCGCCTTTCCCTACTGGTATCAGCAACTCAATCGCAACCTCGGCCGTCTCGGCCAGCACAGCAATGGTGTGTTGAGTCGCTTGCGCCCGTGGGCGATCGAAGACCATCCGTTGCCGGGACCCAAGGGTCGCGGGGCGATCCTCGCGCGTTTCGGCGAAGGTCCCGAGGCGCTGGTCGTGGTCATGATGCACCTGGCGCTCGGGGCGCGTACCCGGACGATGCAGCTGGCGTACATTCGCGAGTTGATCGGTGGCTACAAGCACCAGGTGCTGATGGGCGACATGAACACCCATGCCACCGATTTGCTGCAGACTTCGCCCCTGCGCGATCTCGGTCTGCTTGCGCCACAACTGGAAGCGACATTCCCCAGCTGGCGCCCCCAGCGCTGCCTGGACCATATTCTGTTGAGCCCGACCCTGACCCTCGAACGCGTCGAGGTGCTGGCCCAACCCATTTCCGATCACCTGCCGGTCGCGGTAGAAATTCGTTTGCCTGGTTCGCTCACGGCCGATGCATTCCCCGCGCTGAGTCCTGCCCCTCGCGGATCCGATGAATGAGCGACGACGCCGAACGCTGGAGAGAGAAGTACCTCAAGAGTATCGAACAGCAGGAAAAGCTTGAGCGCCGTTGGGAGGCTCGGCTCGACTTGCTGCGTCGTGGCCTGGTGCGCAGCACCCTGGCCGCTGAGGGCACTGACAGGGCTGTCGATCAATGCATGAAAGAGATGCGCGATGTGGTGCGCACCGATGACATGGATGCCGGCCTCGCCGCCCTGCTGCCGCGCCTGGAGAAAGCCGTACTCGATTCCGAGCAGCGCCGCGAGACCCGGGTCGAGCAGACGAGCGCCGCGTTGGCCGCCCTGGTTGCCCAGTTGCAGAGCCTGCCGCTGCCCAAGGAAGTCAGTCGGCCGCTGAAGAAGTTTGCCAAGCAACTGGAGGATCGGGCCGGCCAGGCTCGGGAGATTCCGCTGCTGCTCAGCGAATTGAGCGGCTTGCAAGGCAAGGCACTCAATGCCCTGGATGCCCCTGTCGAACCGAGTCGCCCCGGCCTGCTGCAACGGCTGTTTGGTGGCCAAGGCCATGAGGACGTGGCGCCCCAGCCCCACGAGCCTACCCAGGCCAGCGTGGCACCTGCGTCGGAAATGGCCCTGCCCGTAGCCGTGGCGCCGGCAACGGCCGCAGAATCCGTCGCACCAGCACCAGCACCAGCACCAGCACCAGCACCAGCACCGCAGCCCTCGGTGGCGGAGCAAGCGCCAGCGTTGGAGACGACGCCTGAACCGGTTGCCCTGACTGCGCCGCAGCTCGAGATCGCTCCAGCGCCCGCTCCAACACCTGCAGCCGAATTGGCTCAGCCCGCCATTGAGCCGGACGACCAAGCAACCGAGCCCGCGCCGCTGCCGACGCCGGTCGCCGAAGAACCCCCGGTTGTGGCGCCCGCACTCGAGAATCCCGACGAGCTGATGCCCGAGGAGCCTAGCCAGGCCCTGCCCGCCCCCTCGCTGCCGACTGCGGAGCTCGACGAGCCTCTGGAAGGCGCCGATGTGGCTGACGCCCAGTACGCCCTGCCCGACTCGCCGGAGCCGTCCTACAGCTCGGTCGCCAAGCATATCGAAGACACGCTGTTGGGCCTCTTGGGCGACCTGACCTTGCCCGAGCGTCATCGACCCCAAGCCGAAGCCATGTGTGAGCGTCTGCGCAATGGCTTGAACTGGTATGAATTGCTGCCGATCCTCGATGATCTGGCCGTGCTGATGCTGGCCATCACGGACACCGGCCAGCATGAATTCGAAGCGTACCTGCAGCGCCTCAACGATCGGCTCGAGTCATTCCAGAGCAGCCTGCAGGCCGCCAGTGAAGACCACGCCGAAAACCTGTCGGCCTCCAGGGAAATGGACACCCAGATTCGTGAGCAGGTGGACGGCCTGCAAAGCAGCGTGAAGGAAGCCGATGACCTGGAAGGCCTCAAGCAGGTGCTCGAGAATCACCTCGAAGGCTTGCTCGGGACGATGGACCACCACCGCCAGCAACGTGATCAACGCGAGCAGGAGGTCTCGGTTCGCCTGAAAAGCCTGGCCGATCGCGTCGCGCTGATGGAGCAGGATGCCCAGGTCGTGCGGGAGAATCTCGAGGAGCAGCGGCAAAAAGCCCTGATCGATCCGCTCACCGGGCTGCCCAACCGCGCCGCCTGGTCCGAGCGCCTGGAGCATGAAGTCGCCCAGTGGCAACAACACGGCAACAGCTTGCTGCTGGCCATGCTCGATCTCGATCATTTCAAGCGCATCAATGACAACTATGGCCATCTGGCCGGTGACCGGGTGTTGAAACTCATTGCCTCGGTCCTGCGTAAACGCCTGCGTGGCGGCGATTTCATTGCGCGTTTTGGTGGCGAGGAGTTTGTGCTGCTGGTGCCCAATACCTCCCTGGCGGCCGGCGCCAAGCTGGCCGAGGCGCTGCGCCTGGCCATCGAAGCCTGTCCGTTTCATTTCAAGGGCGAGCCGGTGACGGTGACGGTATCCATTGGCCTGACCGCCTTCAAACCTGGCGAACACAGCGACTTGGTGCTTAAAAGAGCCGATAAGGCGCTTTATCGGGCAAAAAATTCCGGGCGCAACCATGTGGAATTGGGCTAGGGGCCTAATTGTTCCAATTTGTTTAATATCGCCGCGCGCACCGGATCATCGCGAGGCGATACGTTACACTGTTGCATTACTCCCAGTGCGTATTGCCTTCCGCCATGAAATATTTCTCGCTCATTGTTTCTTTATTTATCTTGGCCGGCTGCGCCAGCGGCCCGCGGCTCGACACCAGTCATCCTTCCGTCAACCATGACAACCGTATCCAATTCGTGGTGGTGCATTACACCTCGGCCTCCCTGGAGCGCTCACTGGCCCTGCTGACCCACGGCGAAGTCAGTTCCCATTACCTGATCGGCGACGATAAAGGCGCCACCATCTACAAACTGGTGGATGAAAGCCGACGCGCCTGGCACGCCGGGGAAAGTGAATGGGAAGGCCGGACCTGGCTCAACTCCAGTTCCATTGGCATCGAAATCGTCAATCCGGGTTTTGTCGACACGCCCACCGGCCGCCTCTGGTATCCCTACAGCGAAGCCCAGGTCCAGGCCTTGATCGTATTGCTCAAGGACATCATCCAGCGCAACGGCATCAACCCGCGCAGCATCATCGGCCACAGCGACATCGCGCCCCTGCGCAAGCTCGACCCAGGCCCGCTGTTCCCTTGGAAGCGCCTGGCGCAAGCTGGTTTAGGAGTCTGGCCAGACGAACAGGCCGTCGCCCGCCAGCAGGCCGTCTTCGCGCCGCAGCTGCCGCCTGCCAGTTGGTTCCAGGCCGAGCTGGCCCGCCTGGGCTACCCGACGCCGCAGACCGGCGAGTGGGACGTGGCCACCCACCATGTGCTGGCCGCCTTCCAGATGCACTACCGACCGACTCGCTTCGATGGCATGCCGGATGCGCAAAGCGCGGCGATCCTGCAGGTGCTCAACCAGACAAAATAATGACGCCCGTCCGACGAATCGGGCCAAATCCAAATCAGAAGCTATAACTCATTGGTAACTTTCGGATTACCCATGATGACGGCTGCCCGCGAAACTCTACATAGCTGGCTCCATCGCCCCGTTTTCCTGGCGCTGGTGGCAACTGCCCTAAGTACCGTCCTGTTGCTGGCGGGGAGTCTGCTCGTGGTCGTGCAGCAGATCCAGCAGCGCGAAAGCGACCAGATGAACGCCCAGGGCGAACGCTTCCTGCAGCGCCTGGAACAGCTTTTCGGGCAGCTGCGTGAAAGCCTCGACGACCTGCAAAACCAGCCGTTGCGCGGATGCAACGACGACATGATCGCCACATTGCGGCAGGTCAGCTTCAACTACCGTTTTGTCTACGAGGCGGCGTATATCGATGGCAGCGGCGTCTGCTCCAATCGTCCACGCCAGGGCGGCTTGTCAGTGACCCGCCCGCCCGACATCCGCGGGCCGACCTACAATTACTGGCTCAACACCACCACAGAGCCCGACGAAGACCGCGCCGCATTGATGCTGGGCCGCGGCAACTTTCGGGTGGCCACGTCCCGCGGGCATTTGACCGATGTGGTCGATTTACCACCGGGCAGCAGCCTGCTGGTCGTCCTGGATAACGGTAAACGGGCCATTCCCGTGCTCGGGACGGACCAACACTGGCCGCCGGTCGAGCCTTGGCCACCGAAAAGCCACAATGCCTTGCAAGTGACGCAGAATCGGTTGATCTATCGAATGCCGACCGATAGCCCGGTCTATCAACTGGTGCTGATCGCCCAGCGCAACGGTTTCAAGGTTCCGGCCAATGCCTGGTGGATGCTGCCCATCAGCCTGATGCTGGGCCTGGGGATTGGTTTCCAGGTGTTTCTGCTGGCGCGTCAGCGCCAGTCCATGGACGCCGAACTGCACGGGGCCATCCGGCGTGGTGAATTGCAGGTGCTTTACCAGCCGATTTTCGACCTGAGCAGCCGCAACTGTGTCGGGGCGGAGGCCTTGCTGCGCTGGCGACGACCGGACGGCACCCTGACCAGCCCGGACCTGTTTATCCCGATGGCCGAGAACACCGGGCAGATCCGCCAGATCACCGATTTCGTGCTGCAGCGGCTGTTCGATCAATTGGGCCAAGTGTTGCGGGCCAATCCGCAGCTGTATATCTCGGTGAATCTGGCGGCCTGCGATGTGATGGTGCCGCGTATTGGCGAAGTGATCGCCCGCCTGCTGGCGTTGCATCGTGTGTCGGCGCACCAGATTGCCTTCGAAGTGACCGAGCGTGGGTTGGTCGATGTGTTGGTCGCCCGGGATAACCTGCAATCGCTGCGCGACGTCGGGCACCAGGTGTTGATCGACGATTTCGGCACCGGTTATTGCAGCCTGGCCTACCTGCAAACCCTGCCGGTGGACTGCTTGAAAATCGACAAGGCCTTCATCGACGCCTTGGGCCACGATGCCGCCAGCAGCGGCGTGGCCCCGCATATCATTCGCATGGCCCATGCGCTGGAACTCAAGGTGATCGCCGAAGGCATCGAGCATGAAGCCCAGGCTTCCTATTTGAGCAGCGAAGGGGTGAAGTTCGGCCAGGGTTGGCTGTTCGCCCATGCCCTCAGCGCGGTGCAGCTCATTGAACTGATTACCCGTGGCCGGCGCCTGCGTGGCCGGCGCCTCGATGACGAAGCCTGAGTCTCCTCAGGCCATGAGCTCAGACCGCCAGCGCCATGTAGAACTGCGTGCCCTGCCCCGGCCTTGAATAAACGCCCATGCGCCCGCCGTGGAGCTGGACGATCTCCTTGCACAGCGCCAGGCCGAGGCCGGCACCACCCTTCTTGCGTCCGACCTGGACGAAAGGTTCGAAGATCCGTCCCTGCTGGCCGTAGGCAATGCCTTCACCGTTGTCTTCGACGCTGATGATCACCCGCTCGCCATGGCGCCGGGCCTGCAGGCGAATCTGGCCGTTTTCGCCGGTGTGACGCATGGCGTTGTCGATCAGGTTATCGAGCACGCGATCCAGTTGCGCAGCATCGGCATGCAGGCGCGGGAGCGGGCCCTGGATCGCCACGAGCAGCTCGATACCCTTGGTTTGGGCCTGCTCGGAAAACCGCAGCCGGGCCGCTTCCAGTAGATCGTCGATGGAACAAGGCGCCAAGGTCAGCTTCTGCAGGCCGTTCTGGTAGCGAGAGAAGTTCAGCAGGTCATTGATGAGCTGCATCAGTCGCTGCATTTCTTCCGTGACGGTGTTGAGCAGGTCGGCTTCGCGCGACTTTTCTGAAAAATGCAGGCGCTCCTGTAACAGGCCGAAGGCCATGTGCATGCCCGTCACGGGCGTGCGCAGCTCATGGGAGGCACGCAAGACGAACTCGCTGCGCACCCGTTCGAAGGCGCGTTGTTCGGTGACGTCATGCAGCACCATGACCGCGCCGAGAATGTGGCCCTGGGTATGGCTGACCGGGGTGAGGCTGTAGGTGAGCACCCGCGACTCGCCATCCACTTCGATGCTCAGGTCTTCCGGCGCGCGCTCCAGGCTTCCACCGCGCAGGACCAGGTGCAATTCTTCATCCAGTTCAAGGCGTCCCAGCGCCTCGCCCAGTCCTTGGCCAAGGCGTTCCTCATCCCAGCCCAATTGACGCTGGGCCACCGGGTTGAGGTGCTCCAGCTGGCCTTGGCGGTCGATCATCAGCAAGCCGTCGTCGATGCTGTCGAGCACCGCTTGCAAACGTTGCTGGCCGGCGAGCAGCTCATCGACGTTGGTGGCCTGATGCTCACGCAGCGCCTCGGCCATGACCCCGAAACGACGGGTCAGGAGATTCAACTCAGCGGCCGAGGAAACGGGTAGCGTGACCTCGAAATTGCCTTGGCCGATGTCGTCCGCCGCTGCGGCCAGTGCCTCGATCGGCACGCCGAAACGCCGGGCAATGCCATGGGCCGTGATAAACCCGATGATCAGCACCGCAAACCCCACCAACCCCAGCAGTCCGGAAATCCACATCGCGCGTTCACGGGCGCGGTCCTGGGTTTCACTGATGTTGGTCAGGGCCTGGCGATAGCCCTCGATCAGTCCATTGCGCAGCACGTTGAATTTTTCGGTGAGGTCCTTGAGGTTCGTGAGCTGGCTCGGCTGCTGGCGAGATGCAGTGAAGGCTTCAAAAAACTCAATGTAATCGGTCTTGGCCCTGCTGAAGCTGACTGCCGCTTCGTCCAGCCCCTGTTCGTGGGCGATGCCCTCGTCGATCAGCGCCAGGTATTGCTGCTTGGAGGCCTCCAGCGCCGCCAGGTCGGGCTTGTCGTCGAGCATGATCATCAACTGATCGCCGAGGGTCTGGCGCAGCTTGAGGCCCAGGTCCAGCAGGATGAAGTTGTCGCGTACCGATTGCTCCTGGGTATTGGCCATTTGCATCACGCTGACCAGGCCAAGCACCAATCCCAGCAAGGCCACGGTGATCAGGGCCGAGATGCTGAGAAACAGTCGTGTGCGCAGCTTCATCGCCAGTTTCATAAGGTGTCGCTCACAGGTTGTACTGCTTGCGTTTGCGGTACAGCGTGGAGGCATCGATACCCAGGGTCTTGGCCGCCTGGTCGAGGGTGTCGGCCGTGGCCAGCACCGCGCCGATGTGGGCTTTTTCCAATTCGTCGAGGCTCAGTGCGGCGCCGATGCGTGGCGCATTGTTGACCGGTTGCTCGGCCATGCCCAAGTGACTGATTTCGACTTTTTCCTGAGGGCAGATGATGCTGGCGCGCTCGACCACGTTGCGCAGTTCCCGGATGTTGCCCGGCCAGCGATAGCCTAGCAGCGCTTCGCGGGCTTCGTCGCTGAAGCCCCGGGCCGGACGCGCGTATTCCTTGACGAAGCGAGCCAGGAAGCGGTCGGCCAGGGTCAGGATGTCTTCGGCGCGCTCTCGCAATGGCGGCAGGTGCAGGGTGATGACGTTCAGGCGATACAGCAGGTCTTCGCGAAAGCGTCCGTCGCGCACCATGTCTTCGAGGTTGAGGTTGGTCGCGGCGAGAATCCGCACGTCGGCGCGACGGGTGACTGGGTCCCCTACCCGTTCATATTCCTTGTCCTGGATGAAACGCAATAACTTTGGCTGTAACGTCAGGGGAAAATCGCCGATCTCGTCGAGAAACAGCGTACCGCCGTCGGCCTGGTTGACCCGACCCAAGGTACTCTCGCTGGCGCCGGTGAAAGCCCCACGGCTATGGCCGAACAATTCGCTTTCCATCAGTTCAGCGGTCAGCGACGGGCAATTGATGGTGACGCAGGATTTTTTCGCCCGCTTGCTCCAGGCATGGATCGCGCGGGCCAACTCGCCTTTACCGGTGCCGGACTCGCCGAGGATCAGGATGTTGGCATCGGTGCTGGCGACCTGGCGCGCGGTTTCCAGGACGACTTTCATTGCCGGGCTGTGGGAGTCGAGGCCGTCCTTGGGTTTGCGCACTTCCCCTTCAAGGGCTTCGAGCCTGGCCGACAGCTGGCGTACTTCCAATTGCTTGGCGGTCGCCAGGCGCAATTGATCGGGGCTGCACGGTTTGACCAGATAGTCGGCCGCCCCGGCCTGGATCGCATCGACCGCGGTATCGACTGCCGAGTGGGCGGTGACGATGACCACGCGCATCCAGGGTGCCTGGATCCGCATTTGTGCCAGGACATCCAGGCCGTTGTCCTCCCCCAGGCGCAGGTCGAGGAAACACAGGTCGAACACCTGGCGTTGCAGCAGTGCGTCGGCCTGGGCGGCGCTGTTGGCGGTGGCGACGCTATAGCCTTCGTCTTCCAGGCAGTATCGGAACGTACGCAGGATGGCGGACTCGTCGTCTACCAGCAGAATGCGGCCTTGGTGCTCAGTGGCGGATTCCATTTTTCCTACGCTCCTTTAATGAATGATGTTGGTTAGTGTCAGAAAAATCGGGCAAGTTGCATGGTCGATTCTGAGGGGATATTACTCACCGAGAATGACCCTGTGGACGTGTGACTCCTAAAAGCCTGATTTGAGTTCCTTTTTTTATGATTCGTCCGGTTCGGACGGTTCACATCGCTCATTCCGACAGCTGTGTCTGACAGCCAATTCAAAAACAATCTAACGTCTTTTCCTCCTGATTCGTGCAATACGCACGACCGGCGCCTGCGCCATCGTGCAGGATGCGCTCCCGGCACGTTGCATTTATTTATTAACTTATTGATTTTAAAGGTGTTTACCCAACAAAAAATCCTGGCACGGCGACTGCAATGCTCTGATCAACGTGGCGTTAGTGCGCCTCAACCAGATCACCGCACCTCGGGTGGGGAGGAATTCCAGGATGAATCGTCAAAGTGTCGCTCAATTCGGCCCCGCCCACTTTAAAAGTGCCGCCCAATTGCGCCTCTCGTCCCTGCACGTCCAGCAGGGCGCATGGGCTGCCTTGGCGCTGCTGGTCACCCTCGTAACGGGCCAGCAATGGTTGTTCTGGCAGGAAAGCCAACAGCCCGAGGCGCCGCAGGTGTCGATTCACCGTGCCCCACAAACCCATTTCAGCGCCGTCAGCAGCCTTGAAGAAGCGTCCGCTCCAATGCGCATGATGGATGTCGACCAGACCCAGCCATTGAGCGCCATGCCGCGTGAAGAGCGCTGGGTGTTTTAACCCGATGAACCGGTCGTCCATTGCGCCGGAACCATCACCGCAAGACCTTCACTAAATAGAAAAGCGTAAGGAGAATCATCATGTTGAGCTGGGCAATTACCTTCCTGATCATTGCCATCATCGCCGCCGTACTGGGCTTCGGTGGTATCGCAGGCACCGCCACGGGCATCGCCAAGATTCTCTTTGTCGTGTTCCTGGTGATGTTCATTGCTTCCTTCTTCTTTGGCCGTCGTGGCCGAGGCTGACCATGAGCGTTTCATTCAAAGGACTGGCCGCCGCCCTGTTGCTGGGCGGCAGTGCCATGGCAATGGCTGCCAATGACGGGCAGATGCGCGTCAACCAGTTGCTGGAGTCCGACCCGCAATACCGCCAGACCTGGCAGCACGTCGTGAAAAAAGAAGAACGCCTGCCCGAATGGGTGATGAACCTGTCGGGCGATTCGGACCAGATGAATGCTGTCGAGGAAGATGGCGACAAGTATTTGGTGGGACCGCTGTGTGAAACCCAGGCAACGTGTCGCAGCAAGCGCCTGATCGTCGCCTTCAGTTTCGACAAGGACGAAGCCTATGCCATGTTGGTGGAAGTCCCTGCGGGGCTGCCGGCCGACAAGTCCCCGACGCGGCATGCCGACTACCGATTCCTCGGCAAGCCCGATGAAGGTATGCAGAAACTGTTAATGGAACAACTCAAGAAAGATCCGAACTGGTACTGATTCTGAAAATGGGAAAAGCAGCCCTGCTTTTCTCTGCTGCACAGCCCGAGGAGGGCCGGTGCATGACCAGGGGGCTGGGACGTTCTGACGGATGAGCGTCGGAGTGACCTACGGGCACAAGGGGTGCCTGCGAAAGGGCCGGGTCAGGTAAAAGCTGCGACGCAAGTTCGCAAAGCCATCACGGCTTGGCGAACTTGCGTAGAGCTTCGTGACGCACAATGCTTGGGCCAGAGCGGTTGGTGGATTGGCCGCGGCCATTCGCTCCGCGATGCGGCATTTTGTCTCCTCCCGCCGATTTATCCCCCACTTGCTGACCGTATATCGGAGAATGCCGAGGCAATTTCTCCCATGGGCCGCGTCTTGATTCGCTGCCGTTTCATCGATTCCCCACACTTGCGAGAGAAAGCCCAGCTACGCTGAAATGGCCGGTTCACGGCACTTATGCCTGCATAAATGTCGTATTCGAGCCGCTTGGAAGGCGGGTTTCGTTTGAAAAATCTCATGCCGATTCGGCATAGGGTAGGCGTTTACGGCATTAGACGAGCCCCCCTTGCATCGCAATAGTTGCGCCTTTTTTCGCCTGCCAGTAAGCCGCTAACGCGCTCGGGGTGACCTTATACGGGGGCAGGGGCGCGAATGTTTTTCGTCATCGACGATCCATTCGCGCCACTGCCCGAGTCCAACTGAAGTAAGGGTAACGATATGAAGAAGGCACGACTAAGCCTCGCCTGGCAGATCCTCATCGGTCTGGTGCTCGGGATTGCATTGGGCGCGCTGCTCAACCATTTCAGTGCCGAGAAGGCCTGGTGGATCAGCAATGTGCTGCAACCGGCGGGCGATATCTTTATCCGTCTGATCAAGATGATCGTGATCCCGATCGTGATTTCCTCGCTGATCGTCGGCATTGCCGGGGTTGGTGATGCCAAGAAGCTCGGGCGCATCGGTCTCAAGACCATCCTTTACTTCGAAGTCGTCACCACCATCGCCATCGTCGTCGGCCTGCTGCTGGCCAACTTCTTCCAGCCGGGCAGCGGCATCGACATGAGCACCCTGGGTACGGTGGATATTTCCAAGTACCAGGCCACGGCGGCGGAAGTCCGGCATGAACACGCGTTCATCGAGACCATCCTCAACCTGATCCCGTCGAACATCTTTGCCGCCGTCGCCCGTGGCGAGATGCTGCCGATCATTTTCTTCTCCGTCTTGTTCGGCCTGGGCCTGTCCAGCCTGCAATCGGACCTGCGCGAGCCGCTGGTGAAGATGTTCCAGGGCGTGTCGGAAAGCATGTTCAAGGTCACCCACATGATCATGCAATACGCCCCGATCGGCGTGTTCGCCCTGATCGCGGTGACCGTCGCCAACTTCGGTTTCGCGTCGCTGCTGCCGCTGGCGAAACTGGTGATCCTGGTTTACGTCGCCATCGCTTTCTTCGCCTTTGTGGTGATGGGCCTGATCGCCCGCCTGTTCGGCTTCTCGGTGCTCAAGCTGATGCGCATCTTCAAGGATGAGCTGGTGCTGGCCTATTCCACCGCCAGTTCCGAAACCGTGCTGCCGCGCGTGATCGAGAAGATGGAAGCCTACGGCGCGCCGAAAGCCATCTGCAGCTTCGTGGTGCCCACCGGTTATTCGTTCAACCTCGACGGTTCGACCCTGTACCAGAGCATCGCGGCGATTTTCATCGCCCAGCTGTACGGCATCGACCTGTCCATCAGCCAGCAATTGCTGCTGGTGCTGACCTTGATGGTCACCTCCAAAGGCATCGCCGGTGTGCCGGGCGTGTCGTTCGTGGTGTTGCTGGCGACCCTGGGCAGCGTGGGCATTCCGCTGGAAGGCCTGGCCTTCATCGCCGGCGCCGACCGCATCATGGACATGGCTCGTACCGCGCTGAACGTCATCGGCAACGCCCTGGCCGTGCTGGTCATCTCCCGCTGGGAAGGCATGTACGACGATGCCAAGGGCCAGCGCTACTGGAACTCCCTGCCGCACTGGCGCAGCAAAGAGCCGCTGCCGGCGGGGGAAACTTCCAGCCGTTGAGATCCATTGTGGGAGTTTGGGCCAGCAGCAAAGAGCCTGAACCACCCCGGTCATTGTGGGAGCGAGCTTGCTCGCGATAGCGGTGTGTCAGCCAGCATCAATGCTGACTGATCCGACGCCATCGCGAGCAAGCTCGGCTCCCACAGGAATTTGTGCCGGGCGCAAAGATTCTGAACAACCCGGCTCCCACAGGATCTGCCATAGGACTTTTTGTAGGCCCTGCGCGGTGCCAAGCAAACCCCGGAGAAATCCGGGGTTTGTCGTTTCTGCCAGCCCCGCTATCATTCGCGGCATCTTCCGGGGGATTTGACTGATGCTCAATGGCCTGTGGCTTGGCTTCTTTATCGTGGCTGCCGTGTCGGCGCTGGCGCAGTGGTTGGTCGGCGGCAACGCCGGGATCTTCGCGGCCATGGTGGAAAGTATTTTCGCCATGGCCAAGCTGTCGGTGGAGGTGATGGTCCTGCTGTTCGGCACCTTGACCCTGTGGCTGGGCTTCCTGCGCATCGCTGAAAAGGCCGGCATCGTCGACTGGCTGGCCAAGGCCCTCGGGCCGTTGTTCTTGCGCTTGATGCCGGAAGTGCCTGCCGGCCACCCGGCGATCGGCCTGATCACCCTCAACTTCGCCGCCAACGGCCTGGGACTGGACAACGCGGCCACCCCCATCGGCCTCAAGGCCATGCGCGCCCTGCAAGACCTCAACCCCAGCCCGACTATCGCCAGCAATGCGCAGATCCTGTTCCTGGTGCTCAACGCCTCGTCGCTGACGCTGCTGCCGGTGACGATCTTCATGTACCGCGCCCAGCAAGGCGCGCCGGACCCGACCCTGGTGTTCCTGCCGATCCTGCTCGCCACCAGCGCCTCGACGCTGATGGGGCTGCTGTCGGTGGCGTTCATGCAGCGCCTGCGCTTGTGGGACCCGGTGGTGCTGGCTTATCTGATCCCAGGCGCGCTGGTGCTGGGCGGTTTCATGGCGCTGCTGGCAACGCTCTCGGCCACGGCGCTGGCGGGGCTGTCGTCGATCCTCGGTAACCTGACGCTGTTTGGCCTGATCATCCTGTTCCTGGTGGTGGGTGCCCTGCGCAAGGTCAAGGTGTACGAAGCCTTCATCGAAGGCGCCAAGGAGGGCTTCGACGTCGCCAAGACGTTGCTGCCATATCTGGTAGCGATGCTCTGCGCCGTCGGCGTGCTGCGGGCTTCGGGGGCGCTGGATTTCGGCCTCGACGGCATCCGGCACCTGGTGCAGTGGGCCGGCTGGGACACGCGCTTCGTCGATGCCCTGCCGACCGCCATGGTCAAGCCGTTCTCCGGCAGCGCCGCCCGGGCGATGCTGATCGAGACCATGAAGACTTCCGGCGTGGACAGCTTCCCGGCCTTGGTGGCGGCGACCATCCAGGGCAGCACCGAGACCACGTTCTACGTGCTGGCGGTCTATTTCGGCGCCGTGGGCATCCAGCGGGCGCGCCATGCCGTGGGGTGCGCGCTGCTGGCGGAGTTGGCCGGGGTCGTGGCGGCGATTGGCGTTTGCTACTGGTTCTTCGGTTGACCTGAGTCGCCCGGCGGACCCTAGGGTTGGGTCGGCGTTGCGAAACGCTGGCCTTGCTCCACTGTCCAGGCCACCACGTCGGCCGTCAGTCGGTCACCGGCCCGACCGAAGCCGTCTACCACCGCCGGCACTTTCACATCGCTCAGCGGCTGGCGCACTTCAAAACGGCGACTGGCCAGGATGCGCTGGTCGAAGCCGCGCACCAGCAGCGCGTCCAGGCGAATCACCACGCTGGCCGCAGTGCCCTGGTATTCGGTCTGGAACGCCTGCAATTGCCCGCCCAGCTCCAGGTCCGCTTGCAGGTTGCTGTCGGCAACGCTCAACAACCTGACGCGTCCATCCTGGGCGAAGCCATCGAGCAGGCGGTTGCGCAACAGCACCGGGGCTGGGTCGCTCCAGCGCGAGGCGGCGTAGCTGCTGAACAGATTGCCCTGGGGGATCACCGCGATTTTCGGGCTGTTGAGCACTTCGCTGGCCTGGGGGTTGGCCAGGCGCAGCGACCAGCTCACCGCCGTGCCCGCAGACGCCGGGGCCTGGGTGGCGGGCAAGCGATACACATCCGAAGGTTCGGCCTTGGGCAAAATCGAGCAACCGCCCACCAGGACAAATCCTGCCAGCAAGAGAAGAGGGCGGATAAACCGGTTGGACGGCTTCATGGCGTGAACTCCTTGTCCTTGTCATTGCCCAGCAAATAGCCGCTGGGGTTGGCATCCAGGCGCCGGGAGATGCCCCGCAGGGCGCTCAGGGTTTCGCGCAGTTCACGCACGGCTGGCGCCAGGGCATTGAGGCCCTGCATGCCGTTATTCAACGAATCGCGGTTGTCGTCCAGCAGCTTGTCGAGGGTCGCGGTGCTGCGAGCCAGGGACTGCATGGCCTGGCCGGCGTTGCCGAACGCCTGTTTGCCCTGGTCGTTGAGCAAGCCATTGGCGTTGCGCATCAACGCCGTGGTCTGTTCCAGCGTGGCGCTGGCCTGTTTGCCGATGGACGCCAGTTGCTGCATGGCCTGGCGAATATCGCCGCGCTGCTCGGCAATGACCCCGGTGGTTTGTTCCAGATGCTCGAGGGTCTTGCCCAGGCTTTGGACGTTGTCCGAGGAAAACACCTCATTGGCGTTGTGCAGCAGCAGGTTGATGCTGGTCATCAAGTCATCGCTGTTGTTGAGCAGGCGGGCAATAGGCGAGGGCGCAGCGATGATCACCGGCGGTTCCCCGTCGTGCCCGGTCAGTGCCGGGCTCTGGGGCGTGCCGCCACTGAGCTGGATAATCGAGGTGCCGGTGATGCCGGTCAGTGCCAGCTTGGCCTGGGTGTCTTGCTTGACCGGTGTTTCCCCGCTCAAGCGCACCCGCGCCAGCACCCGACGCGGGTCGTTCGGGTCCAGGCGCAGGTTGACGACGTCGCCGACCTTGATCCCGCTGTACTCCACCGAGCTGCCCCGGGACAACCCGCTGACCGCCTCGTTGAACACCACTTCGTAATACTTGAATTCGCTGTCCACGTTGGACTTGGCCAGCCACAGGCCAAACAGCAGGGCGCCAGCCACTACTATGACGGTGAACAGGCCGATCAGCACATGATGGGCTCGGGTTTCCATGTCAAACCTCGTTGGATTGTGTAGCGGCCGATAACGCCGCGCGGCCGCGAGGGCCATGGAAGTATTCGTGAATCCAGGCGTCGTCGGTTTCCGACACCTTGTCGATAACATCGGCCACCAGTACTTTTTTCTGCGCCAGCACCGCCACCCGGTCGGTGATGGTGTAGAGAGTGTCCAGGTCGTGGGTGACCAGGAACACGCTGAGGCCCAGGGCATCGCGCAGTGTCAGGATCAACTGGTCGAACGCCGCCGCACCGATGGGATCGAGGCCGGCGGTGGGTTCGTCGAGAAACAGGATGTCCGGGTCCAGGGCCAGAGCACGGGCCAGGGCGGCACGCTTGATCATGCCGCCGGACAGCGAGGCGGGGTACTTGTCGGCGGCCGATAACGGCAGGCCGGCCAAGGCCAGCTTCACCGCCGCCAGGTGCTCGGCGTCGGCCCGGCTGAGCCCGGCGTGTTCGATCAGTGGCAGGGCGACGTTTTCTGTCACGGTCAGTGACGAGAACAGCGCGCCTTTCTGGAACAACACGCCAAAGCGCCGTTCCACCCGCGAACGTTGTTCCGGGGGCAGGCTCGGCAAGTCCTCGCCGAACACCCGTACGGAACCTTCGCTGGGCCGGTTCAGGCCGACGATGCTGCGCAGCAGCACCGATTTGCCGCTGCCGGAGCCGCCGACCACGGCAAGGATCTCGCCCTTGTACACGTCCAGGTCGAGGTTTTCATGCACGCTCTGGCGGCCAAAGCGATTGCACAGGCCGCGCACCTGAATCACCGCCTCGGTGGGTGGTCGCAAGGGTTGGCTCACCAGTTCATCTCCATGAAAAACAGCGCGGCCACGGCATCGAGCACAATCACCACGAAAATCGACTGCACCACGCTGGACGTGGTGTGAGCACCGACCGATTCGGCGCTGCCACTGACCTTGAAACCTTCCAGGCAGCCCACGGCGGCGATCAGGAAGGCAAAGATCGGCGCCTTGACCATCCCCACCAGGAAATGCTGCACACCAATGTCCGACTGCAACAGCGTCAGGAACATGGCCGGGGAAATACCCAGCGACAGGGCACACACGACACCGCCGCCGATAATGCCCGAGAGCATGGCCAGGAAGGTCAGCATCGGCAGCGCCACCAACAGCGCCAGCACCCGTGGGATCACCAGCAACTCGACCGGATCGAGGCCCAGGGTGCGGATCGCGTCGATTTCTTCGTTGGCCTTCATCGAGCCGATCTGCGCGGTGAACGCGCTGGCGGTGCGGCCCGCCATGAGGATCGCCGTCAGCAACACGCCGAACTCACGCAGGAACGAGAACGCCACCAGGTCCACGGTAAAGATGCTGGCGCCGAAATCGGCCAGCACCGTTGCGCCGAGAAAGGCCACCACCGCGCCCACCAAAAACGTCAGCAGGGCGACGATGGGGGCTGCGTCCAGGCCGGTCTGTTCGATGTGAACGACCATCGGCGTCATGCGCCAACGCCTGGGGCGAAACAGGTTGCGGGCCAGGGTTTCCAGGATCAGGCCGACAAAACCCAGCAGTTGCAGGGTGTCTTGCCAGACTTTTTCCACGGCGCGGCCAATACGCGTCAGCAGTTGTGTCAGCACGCTGACCTGCGGCTCTTTCACCGGCACACAGAAGTCCGTCAGCGAGCAATAGACCGTCTGCAACAGCGCCCGCTCGGCGGCCGGCAAGCTGCAATCGGGGTGCTCGGCGGTCTTGCCCAGCCGCTCGGACCCCAGCAGTTCCACCAGCAACGAAGCCCCGGCGGTGTCGAGGGCGCCGAGGCCGTTGAGGTCGATCAGGGTGTTCTCGTCGTATTGGCCGCGCAAGGATTCGCTCAAGCGCTTGAGCTGCGCGTAATGGGCCAGCGTCCAGTCGCCGCCGACCCAGAGCTGCGCCGGAGAGCGAGACGTGTCCAGCCGGGCTGTGCCGGTGTGGGATCCGGGGGTCATAAGCTCCATGCTCGTTCGACTTGAACAGCGCTACCTAATAGCACGACCGCCGTTATTTTGCCTCGGGTGCGTCAGCGCTCACGTTGAAACGCAGCACGCCGATCATCTGGCCATTTTCCGTCAGCACCCGCACTTGCCATTTGCCCGTCGGGTCTTGCGGGAAGTTCTGCTTGTGGGTCCAGGCGCGATAGCCTTCCTTGCGCCCGCCGTGGATGTCCAGGGCGATGCGGTCGACTTCTTTACCGTTGAACTGCCAGACGTGATAAATCCGCTCATCAAGCCCTCGCGGCGCGTTGATGGCGGTGTAGGCGTACAGGCCGTTGCCGCGAATCTGGGCCGCGCTGACTTCCTTGAGGCTGGCGCCCGGTGTGCGATCTTCCAGTTGGGTGCTGATCGCCACTTCGGTCATCCACAGCGTGGCCGGTGGCACCCAGGAGCGCAGCACCCAGCCGGCGGCGCCAATCCCCAGGGTGATGCACAGGATCGCCAGGGCGTTGCGCACGGTGCGGATCGGGAAGATCGAGGCCAGGCTGGGAAACGACAGCAGCATGGCAATGCCCAGCGCCAGCTTGAAGCTCTGGTCGGTGGTCAGGTGCAGGATCACCGGCAGCGCAGTGAGCAGGGCGGCGAACAGCGTCAGCGTGTGCAACGCCAGGAACGCCCAGCGCCGGGGCGCCAGCCATTTGTAGTACAGCGGGTCGGTGATCGAAATCAGCGCCGCGATCGTCAGCAGGCCGGTGAAAATCAGCTGGCTGCTGTTCCAGGTGGTGGTAATGAAGAAAAACGGCAGGACGAAAAACAGGCTTTCCTGGTGAATCATCTGCGTGGCGTAGCGCAACAGCGGCTGGGGGATTTCCCGTTTGAAAATCCGCGCGAACAGCCGGGTCATGCTGTTCTCGACCATCAGCCAGAGCCAGCTCACCAGCATCATGATGGCGATCCACGTCGCCAGGCCCTGCTGGCGGTCCACCAGCATGAAACTGCCGACCCCGGAAATGAAACCACCGAGCGCGATGACCCCTGGATAGCGCTTCATCAGTTCAAGGATGCGCTGGATGTAGAGAGTCAGGTTTTGCATTCAGTGGTTTCACAGTAAGTCGTAGGAAATATCCCTGACAGAGTATCGTCAGGACATCGATGTGACGAGCATTGTTGTGGCTTGGCACCGCCCTGTAGGAGCTGCCGAAGGCTGCGATCTTTTGATCTTGATCTTTCACTTGAGATTCAAGCGCCAGGGGAAAGATCGCAGCCTCGTTGCACTCGTCAGCTCCTACGTCGGCGGCGTACCTGCCACATCACCATTGCGAGCAACAACAACCCCAGCAGACCGCTCAGCCCCCAGACGAGCTCATCGTCACTGAGCAACGGTTTCTCGATGCGCAGGTAACCCGGGTCCTTGAGCAGTTCGCGCAGGGCCACGTTGGCCTGTTCCAGGCTTACCTCCTGCAGGCGCAGGGCCGGGTTGGCGAAACGGCCGTCTTCATAATCGCCCAGGGCACCCCAGTAGTAATCGGCCAGTGCGCTGTTGCCTTGAACCGCCCAGGACTGATGGGCAATGGCCGCGCGCTTGATGCGCACGAAATCGGCGGGGTCCAGGCCGTCCTTGAGCAATCTCTTGCGCAGTTCTTCCAGCGCCTGTTCGGCTTCGGGCAAGTCTTCGCGGGACAGGTCGGCGTTCAGGCTGAAGAAGCCAACGCCGCCGAACACCTCGCGCTCGGTCCACGGTCCGTAGGACAAGCCACGGGCCAGGCGCAATTGACGGTAGAGCGCCCAGTCCAGGTAATCCTTGAGCAGGTCGAAGGTTTCGTCATGCTGCTCGTCCAGCACCGGCTCCGGGAACAGCCAGTGAAGCTTGGCGCTGTTGCCGACCAGGCCATGGATCAGGTTGCGCTTGGTGACCGCCTTGTAGCGAATCTGCGGCAGCGCCTCGTGTGGGCTGGGCTCCACCGGCTCGAGTTCGCCAAAGGCGCGCTCCAGGTAGGCCGGCAGCAGTCGGTCAAGGTCGCCGACCACGATCAGGGTCATATTGTTCGGTGCATACCAGTCCTTGCGCACCTGTTCGAGGCGGGCGAGGGTATGGCGCTCGACCTCGGCCCGTTCCGCGCACCGCAGGCCCAGCTCAACCGCCAGCTGGTTGCTGGCCTTGTGGCCCAGGTCCTGATGATCGAGCCAGCGTTGCAGGTGGGTGTAGTGGCCACCGTCCTCGCGTTCCACCACCCGCTTGGCCGCCTCCAGGGCTTTTTCATCGATACGGGTGCGGGTCAACAGCGCCAGCAGCAGGTCCAGGATCTTGCGTTGATTGCGCGCTGGCGCCTCGATCACGAACGTGGTGTCGGCGTTGCTCGTGAAGGCATTCCACTCGCCACCCAAGGCCTGCATGCGCTCTTCCAGGCCGCCTTCACCGCCCTCATCGACGCCGCTGAACAGCAGGTGTTCGAGCAGATGCGGCAGTTCCTTGTCGGCGCAACTGAAGTCGTCCAGGCCCACGCCGACCACCAAGCGGATCGCCACATGCCCGCGCTCGCTGCCCGGTTTGAGCATCAGCTGCAGGCCGTTGGGCAACGTATAGCCTTCGACCTGGAACCGGTCCAGGGCGAACACGGGCAGTGAACCGAGCAAAAGAAAGGCGAACAACAGACAACGCATAAGGGCTTCCTGGCGGCTGAGTGGAGGTCCATGGTGCCGGGCAGGCCGTCATCGGCGGATCGTCGCCCGGAGTTGGCTCGCTCCCCCTATCGAATCTATGCGGTGTTCATGACAACGGGAGCAGGCGGGCCAGCGAACGGTTTCAGGCCCGAGCCATTGTTACTGACTGACCAATGCGCCAGTCGTTCACGGCGAATGGGTAATGTCGCTAATTTCATCCGCCGCCAGCGCGCCGATCTCGGCGGTCTCCAGGACCACATAGGCACTGCCGCAAAACAGCGAATTGAGGCGCCTCATGTCGGCGATCAGCTCCAGGTGCAGGGAACTGGTCTCCAGGCTTTGCACGACCTTGCGCTGCAGGCGGCTGACATGGGCATGGGCCATGCGCCGTTCCTGCGCCCGAAAGCGACGTTTCTCACGCAGCAACTGACGGGCGCTTTCCCGGTCGGCACTGAGAAATACCGACAGCCCCAGCCGCAGGTTGGCGATCAGGTGGCTGTGCAGCCCCGCCAATTCCTCCAGGCCTACCTCGGAAAAGGAGCGACGTTGCGAGGTCTTCTGCTGCTGGACCTTGCGCAACATGCGCTCGATCAGGTCGCTGGCCAGTTTCAGATTGATCGCCAGCTCGATGATTTCCGCCCAGCGGCGGCTGTCCTGTTCGCTGAGGTCCTCGCGGGGCATTTGCGCCATGTACAACTTGATTGCGCTGCACAACGCTTCGACGTCGTCACTCATGCGCCGCACGTCCTGGGTCACCGCCGTCTGCGTACCCCGCAGCACGTCCAGCATGGCTTCGAGCATGCTTTCGATCAGATCGCCGATGCGCAAGGTTTCCCGGGCCGCGTTCGCCAGCGCCAGGCTTGGGGTGACGAGGGCGGTAGGGTCCAGATGTCGCGGCTTGGCCGTGCCGTTGGTGTCCGGACGTTCCGGCAGCAACCAGGCACAGAGCCGCGCCATGGGGGCGACGCTGGGCAGCAGCACCAGGCAACGCACGGTGTTGTAGAGCAGATGGAACCCAATCACCGTTTCCTGGGGGCTGAAATCCAGGCTGTCGAGCCAGCCCACCAGCGGGTCGAGCACTGGAATGATCAACAACAGCCCGATCAGCTTGTACAGCAGGCTGCCCAGTGCCACCTGGCGCCCGGCGGTGTTCTGCATGCTGGTGCTGAGGAACGCCAGTATGCCGCTGCCGATGTTGGCGCCGATCACCAGGCCGATGGCCACCGGCAGGCTGATCACCGCGGCGCCGGCCAGCGTCGCGGTCAACAGCACGGCGGCCAGGCTGGAATAGGAGATCATCGCGAACAACGCGCCGACCAAGGCATCGAGCAGGATGTCGCCGGTCAGCGAGGCGAAGATCACTTTCACGCCCTGGGCGTGGGTGATGGGCGCCGCGGCTTCGACGATCAATTGCAGGGCCAGGATGATCAGGCCCAGGCCGATGCCGACCCGACCCATTTGCCCGACGCGGGTCTGTTTGCGCGAGAGGAAAAAAATCACCCCGAGGAAAATCAGCAGCGGCGACAGCCACGACAGGTCGAGGGTCAGCACCCGTGCCATCAGCGCGGTGCCGACGTCGGCGCCGAGCATGGTCGCCAGGGCCGGGGTCAGCGCCATCAGGCCCTGGCCGACGAACGAGGTGACGAGCATGGCCGTGGCGTTGCTGCTCTGGACCATGGCCGTGACCATGATGCCGGCGACAAACGCCAGCCAGCGCCGGGACATGTTCTGGCCGATGACATGGCGCAGGTTCGAGCCATAGACCCGCAAGATCCCGGTACGCACGATATGCGTGCCCCAGATCAGCAGGGCGACGGCGGAGAGCAAATTCAGCAGGGTCAGCATGAGGAGCCCCCTGTTAGCGTCCCAAAGGGACAAATTGGCGATGCCACATTCTTCTTTCTTGTACTTAAGCTGTAGTTGGCGAACGGTTCGGGCGCCAGCATTGCACAGCTAAAGAATCGTTTGAAACAAAACTGTCATAAAAATACATCCCTCGAAACCACCAAACCCCCTGTGGGAGCGAGCTTGCTCGCGATAGCGGTAGGTCAGTCACATTAATGCTGTCTGATCCACCGCTTTCGCGAGCAAGCTCGCTCCCACAGGTTTTGCATTCGGCCACTTTTTCGCGGGCATGAAAAAGGGGCTCCAAGAGCCCCTTCATTCATTGCCCTGTACAGTTACTGACCAGGAACGTCCTTGCGCAGTTTCACCGGGTCCTGCTGCTTGCGCTTGCGTGCAATCGCGGTGCGCATCTTGATGTTGATGGCTTCCACCGCCAGGGAGAACGCCATGGCGAAGTAGACGTAGCCTTTTGGCACATGCACGTCGAACGACTCGGCGATCAGCACGGTACCGACCACCAGCAGGAACGACAGCGCCAGCATCTTCAGCGACGGGTGCTTGTCGATGAACTCACTGATAGTGGCCGAGGCCAGCATCATCACCAGCACGGCGACGATGATCGCTGCCACCATCACCGGTACATGGGAGACCATGCCGACGGCGGTAATGACCGAGTCCAGGGAGAACACGATGTCGATGATCGCGATCTGGACGATGGTGTAGATGAATTTGCCGCCCTTGCCCGAAGGTTCGTCGTTGGTTTCATCTTCGCCTTCCAGCGCGTGGTACATCTCCTGGGAGCTTTTCCACAGCAGGAACAGGCCACCGAAGAACAGGATCAGGTCACGACCGGAGATGCCCTGGCCGAACACTTCGAACAAATCGGCGGTCAGGCGCATGACCCAGGTGATGGACAGCAGCAACAGGATCCGCGTGACCATGGCCAGAGCCAGGCCGAAGATCCGGGTGCGCGCCTGCATGTGCTTGGGCATGCGGCTGACCAGGATCGAGATCATGATGATGTTGTCGATGCCCAGGACAATTTCCAGGGCGGTCAGGGTAAAGAAGGCAACCCAGATTTCCGGGTTGGTCAGCCATTCCATGTGAGTTCCTTTGAGCGAGTGTTAGGCCGCGCCGCCGATGGCGGCGCAGCGGGCATTGCTTTTATAGAGTGCTGAACAGCGGAAAGATCCCCATCAGCAAGGCGGCGAACATTATGCACAGGCAAACCAGTACTGCCCACTTCAGGGTGAAGCGCTGGTGATCACCGAATTCGATCCCGGCCAGGGCTACCAGCAGGTAGGTCGACGGAACCAGCGGGCTTAACAGGTGGACGGGCTGGCCGACGATGGAGGCACGGGCCATTTCAACGGCAGTGATGCCGTAATGGCTGGCTGCCTCGGCGAGAACTGGTAACACCCCGTAATAAAATGCATCGTTCGACATGAAGAACGTGAACGGCATGCTCACCAGCGCGGTAATCACTGCCAGGTACGGGCCGAGGAAGTCCGGGATCACTGCCAGCAGGCTCTTGGACATGGCGTCGACCATGCCGGTGCCGGACAGGATACCGGTAAAGATACCGGCTGCGAAAATCAGCCCGACCACCGCTAACACGCTGCCGGCGTGGGCCGCAACGCGGTCTTTCTGCTGTTGCAGGCAAGGGTAGTTGACGATCATCGCGATACTGAAGGCCACCATGAACAGCACCGGCAGCGGCAACAGGCCGGCGATCAGGGTGCCCATCAGGCCCAGGGTCAACGCGCCGTTGAACCAGATCAGCTTCGGACGACGGGCGTCCGGGAACTGGGAAACGCTGATTTCGCTGTGGTCGATTTCATCACCGACCAGATGCAATTCACCCAGGCGTGCGCGCTCGCGCTTGCCGTACATGTAGGCAATCAGCAGGATCGCCACCACACCGGCGGCCATCGCCGGAATCATCGGCACGAAGATGTCGGACGGGTCCACGTGCAGGGCACTGGCCGCACGGGCCGTCGGGCCGCCCCACGGGGTCATGTTCATCACGCCGCCGGCGAGGATGATCAGGCCAGCCATGATGCGTGGGCTCATGCCGATGCGGCTGTAGAGCGGCAGCATCGCGGCCACGCAGATCATGTAAGTGGTCGCGCCGTCACCATCAAGGGAAACGACGAGCGCCAGAACGGCGGTACCGACCGAAACTTTCAACGGGTCGCCCTTGACCAGCTTGAGGATCTTGCGCACGGCCGGGTCGAACAGGCCGGAGTCGATCATCAGGGCAAAATACAGAATCGCGAACATCAGCATCACCCCGGTCGGGGCGAGCTTGGTGATGCCTTCGAGCATCATCGGGCCGATCTTCGGCGCAAAGCCACCGAACAGGGCGAACAGGATCGGGATGATGATCAGGGCGATCAGCGCGGACAGGCGCTTGGTCATGATCAGGAACATGAACGTGATGACCATGGCGAAGCCAAGGAAAGTCAGCATAGGAAATACTCCAGGCGTGGCGCGGCGGGCAAAGGCGAACCGGACAGGTCAGCGCGAGATGCAGGGCACGGGACGGACGGATGGAGTGGGTGCAGCGGGACGGGTAGCAGCGGACATCAGAATCACCATTGTTGTTGTTAAAAGGGCCGAACGAGCCTTGAAAACTCGCTTTGGCCGACCGGTCTTTTGCCGGTAGTGGGGGTGATCCTAATCGCGCTAGCTTTCAGCAAGCTTTCGCCGGTGATATTGGTTGGTCCAGCTTTTGTGGCGAGGGAGCTTGCTCCCGCTCGGTTGCGCAGCGACCGCAAAATCCTGGGGCCGCTTCGCAGCCCAGCGGGAGCAAGCTCCCTCGCCACAAAAGCCGTCAGGTGCTTGCTTTGAATGCTGAAAGATTCAACGGCCGCACCGCGCCCATCCAGATCGCATGCTCGGTGTGGTCCGTCAGGTCATCGCCGGTCTCCGGGTGCAGGAAAATCACCAGGCCCTTGCGATTGAGCGCCAGCCACGGCAGGACCACGCCGATGTACTGTGGATCGAAGGCCAGCTGACAGCTCCAGTCCGGGTGCGGGCCGACTGGGCGTTGATGGACGCGGCCCATTTTCAGCGGAAACAGTTGCGCCGCTTCCTCACACAAGGCCCGCGCCTGGTCGAGGGTGCTGGCGTCGAAATACACGTGGACGTGGTAGCCCTTGATCCGCTGCATCTGTCACTCCTTGAAAAGAGGCCGAACCCTCGCCGTTTGCCGCGGGTCAGAGCCTTTACACGCGGGATAAAGAGGAAAGCAGCCATGAAAAACGCCGAAACCCCGGTCATCAAAGTGGTGCTCTATGGTGCCATGAGCAGCCTCGGCAGTGCGTTGATGGCTGAAATGCTGCGGCGCCAGCACGAAGTCATCGCCATTCTCGACGATCTTACTGCCCTGGCTCCACGCCCGGGCCTGCGGACCAAGACCGGTGATCTTTTCGATCCCGAGCGGGTCAAGCAAAGTGTTGCCGGTGCCAGCGCCGTGGTGTGTCTGCTCAACGCGCCGGGGTTGCCGATGAACAGCGAACAAGTGGAGCGCACACTGATTCCCGGCCCGGTGGAGCAAGTATTGGCCGTGGATGCACTGATCGCCGGCATGCAGGCGGTGAATATTCCCCGGCTGTTTCTGGTGGGCGACTTTGCGATGCTCGACGAGGAGCCGACGGACGACGATTTGCAGCGCCATGCCGCCGAAGAAGTGCTCGATGCCCTGAAGAACAGCACCTTGCAGTGGACCTTGATCAACGCACCCTATGCCGCGCCTGGCCTGGGCATCGAACATTTCAGCCAGGTCAGCACCAGCCTCGAACCCGGCATGGCCGAATCCTTGGAGCGACTCAACCGGGTGGCGGTCGGCATCGCCGATGAGCTGCGCCTGAACCTGCACGTGGGTGAGCACGTCAGCTTCGTCGCCGCCAACTAGCTGTGGACACACATTCCCGTGGCGAGGGAGCTTGCTCCCGCTGGGCCGGTCCGACGCTTCGGGCGAAGCAGCCCCAAAAAAACGGCCACATACTCAAACAGCAATCGACGGCAACGGCAGCCCCGTGAGCGATTCGGCACTGTTGGCCTGTTCTTCCATCAGCCAATCGACGAATTGCCTGATCAACACACCGCGGCGTTTACGCTGGGGCAAGACCACGTAATACCCCAGCCGCGACAGCACCGTTTCAGCGATCGGGCGACACAGCAGCCCTTGCGCCAATAAGTTATCCACAAGGTGCCGCCAGCCGATGGCGACGCCCTGGCCGCCAATCGCCGCCTGGATGAGCAGTGTGTAGTTGTCGAAGCGCAGTTGCCCGGGTGCCGGCGGCGAGGTGATGCCCAGCTCGCGGAATACGCCGCTCCAGTCGAACCAGCTGTTGCTGTTGCCCGCGCGCAGGTGCAGCAATGGAAACTCAGCCAAGGCCTGGGCGGACAAGGGCAGGGGACGTTCCTTGAGCAGCAGCGGACTGCACACCGGAAAGACTTCTTCGCTGAACAACCAACGACTTTCACCTTGTTTGAAGCGACCGTCGCCGAACAGCACGGCAACGTCGATATCAGTGCGCAGCATGTTGTGGTTGCGTTCGCTGGTCACCAGGCTGACGTCCACCTGCGGATTGGCGGCGTGGAAGCGATGCAAGCGCGGCATCAGCCAATAGGCGGCGAAGGCGAAGTCCGTGGCGACTTGCAGCACCTCATGCTGATGCTGGGCAGTGATCGCACTCAGCCCGGCATCGATGCTTTGCAAGCCGGCCTGGACCTGCTCGAACAGGATCGTCCCGGCCTCGGTCAGTTCGATGCCGCGGTAGATGCGGTCGAACAACCGCGTACCCAGTTGCTCTTCCAGGCGCTTGATCTGCTGGCTGATGGCCGGTTGCGTGGTGCCCAGCTCAATCGCCGCCGCCGTAAAGCTTTGTTGGCGTGCTGCGGCTTCAAAGGCACGGAACAGTTCCAGGGACAGGTCACCCAGGGCGTCATACATAAGCTGTGCTTATCCTAGTCATTATCCTGCATGGGCTTTACCCCAAAACTCGGGGGCTACATGCTCAATCGCAGCAATATCGCATAACTGCCTACTATGGAATGCCGCGAATACATGAAGCGCAAGAACATTCTTTTCATCATGGCCGATCAAATGGCCGCGCCAATGTTGCCGATCTACGGTCCTTCGCCGATCAAGCTGCCGAACCTGTCGCGCCTCGCCTCTGAGGGCGTGGTGTTCGATGCCGCCTATTGCAACAGCCCGCTGTGCGCACCGTCGCGTTTCACCCTGGTGAGCGGCCAGTTGCCGAGCAAGATCGGTGCGTACGACAACGCGGCGGATTTCCCGGCGGACGTGCCGACCTACGCCCATTACCTGCGTCGCCTCGGCTACCGCACGGCGCTGTCCGGCAAGATGCACTTTTGCGGGCCCGACCAGCTGCACGGCTACGAGGAGCGCCTGACCAGCGACATCTACCCGGCCGATTACGGCTGGGCGGTGAACTGGGACGAGCCGAACGTGCGGCCGAGTTGGTACCACAACATGTCGTCGGTGTTGCAGGCCGGGCCGTGCGTGCGCACCAACCAGCTGGATTTCGATGAAGAAGTGGTATTCAAGGCCCAGCAGTACTTGTTCGATCACATTCGCGAGGACGGTGACCAGCCGTTTTGCCTCACCGTATCGATGACCCACCCACACGACCCGTACACGATTCCCAAGGCGTTCTGGGATTTGTATGACGACAGCGACATCCCTTTGCCGCAGACCCCGGCGCAAACGACGCTCGACCCCCATTCCCAGCGGCTGCTGAAGGTCTATGACCTGTGGGACAAGCCAATGCCTGTGGATAAGATTCGGGATGCCCGCCGCGCCTATTTCGGCGCGTGCAGCTACATTGACAGCAACGTCGGCAAGCTCCTGCAAACCCTGGAAGACACCGGTTTGCTGGACGATACGATCATCGTGTTCTCCGGCGATCACGGGGACATGCTCGGCGAAAAGGGCCTCTGGTACAAAATGCACTGGTTCGAAATGGCCGCCCGCGTACCGCTATTGATCAGTGCCCCGGGGCAGTTCGCCAGCGGCCGGGTGAGCGCGGCCGTGTCCACCGCCGATTTGCTGCCGACCCTGGTCGAGCTGGCCGGCGGCACGCTGGAACCGGGCTTGCCGCTGGATGGCCGTTCGCTGGTGCCGCATCTGCAAGGGCAGGGCGGGCATGACGAAGTCTTCGGTGAATACATGGCCGAAGGCACCATCAGTCCCTTGATGATGATCCGTCGCGGCCAGTGGAAATTCATCTACAGCGAAGATGACCCGTGCCTGCTGTTCGACCTGCGCAACGATCCCAAGGAACTGGAAAATCTCAGCCAATCCCCTGAGCATCAATCCTTGTTCGCCGAATTTCTCGCCGAGGCGCGTGCCAAGTGGGACATCCCGACCATTCATCAACAGGTGCTCGCCAGCCAGCGGCGCCGCCGTTTCGTCGCCCAGGCGCTGACCCTGGGCAAACTCAAGAGCTGGGATCACCAGCCGCTGGTGGACGCCAGCCAGCAGTACATGCGTAACCACATCGACCTCGACGATCTGGAGCGCAAGGCCCGTTATCCACAACCCTGCTAAAACCAATAACGTAAGGGGCAAGCCATGCAAAAGTTATCCACAGTACTGACCGCTGGGCTGTTGGCGTTGAGCAGTGTTTCGGCCTGGGCCGAGCAAAGCTGCGAAACCGTGAAGATGGCCGACCCGGGTTGGAGCGATATCGCCGCCACCAATGCCATCACCGGTTTCCTGCTGGATGGGATGGGCTACAAGGCCAAGGTCGACACCCTCGCGGTGCCGATCACCTTCGGTGGCCTCAAGGATGGCCAGGTGGATGTGTTTTTGGGTAATTGGATGCCGGCGCAGCAGGGTTTCTATGACAAGTTCGTCGCCAATGGCGACGTCACGCAACTGGCCAAGAACCTGGACGGTACCGAGTTCACCCTGGCGGTCCCGGACTACGTCTGGGATGCCGGTGTGCATAACTTTGCCGACCTGAACAAATTCGCCGACAAGTTCGACAAGAAGATCTACGGCATCGGCTCCGGTGCCCCGGCCAACCTTTCCCTGAAAGAAATGATCAAGACCAATGACTTCGGCATGGGCGAGTGGAAACTGGTGGAATCCAGCGAGCAGGCGATGCTGGCGGAAGTCTCCCGGGCGGTGAAGAAACAGAAGTTCGTGACCTTCCTCGGCTGGACCCCGCACCCGATGAACGTGCAATTGAAAATGCACTACCTCAAGGGCGGCGAGAAATACTTCGGCGACACCGGCAGCGTCTACACCCTGACCCGCAAAGGTTATGCACAGGCCTGCCCGAATGTGGGCAAGCTGCTGACCAACCTGAGCTTCACCCAGGACATGGAAAACAGCATCATGTCTGAGGTGGTGAACAACAAGGTCAGCAACGCCAATGCGGCCAAGGCCTGGATCAAGGCCAACCCGGCGGTCCTGGATAAATGGCTGGACGGCGTGAAGACCCTCGATGGCAAGGATGCGCTGGCGGCGGTGAAGGCCAAGCTCTAGGCATAATGGTGTGGCGAGCCGCTCTTGTGGCGAGGGAGCTTGCTCCCGCTGGGCTCTGTAGGAGCTGGCGAAGCCTGCGATCTTTTGATCTTTCGCTTGAAACTCAAGTGTCTGGGGAAAGATCGCAGCCTCGTTGCACTCGACAGCTCCTACAGGCTCAGCGGGAGCAAGCTCCCTCGCCACATGGGTTCACCTGATACTCTTGCGCCAAACCCCATCCTTGAGGCCCCATGGCAATCCCCACGCGCCGTTCACTCTTGCCTTTCCTGAGCTGGCTGCCTCGGCAGACCCGCGCCAGTGTCGGCCGTGACCTGATCGTCGGCCTGAGCGGCGCGATTCTCGCGTTGCCGCAGTCCATTGCCTACGCCCTGATTGCCGGTCTGCCACCGGAATACGGCTTGTATGCGGCGATCGTGCCGGTGCTGATCGCCTGCCTGTGGGGTTCGTCGTGGCACCTGATCTGCGGGCCCACGGCGGCGATTTCCATCGTCTTGTACGCCACCGTCAGTCCGCTGGCCGTCCCCGCCAGCCAGGACTACATCACCTTGATCCTGCTGCTGACGGTGTTGGCAGGCATTTTCCAATGGTTGCTGGGGTTGCTGCGTTTCGGGGCGCTGGTGAATTTCGTCTCGCATTCGGTGGTGCTGGGTTTCACCCTGGGCGCGGCGGTGGTCATCGCCCTGGGGCAGTTGCCGAACCTGCTGGGCCTCGACCTGCCGAACGAAGCCACGGCGTTGAGGGGGCTGCTGATGCTGGTCGACCACATCGGGGCTGTGGATAAGCCGTCGCTGCTGTTGGGGTTGGGGACCCTGGTCCTGGGCGTGGTGCTCAAGCGCTTGCTGCCGCGCTGGCCGAGCCTGTTGATAACTTTAGTCATCAGCAGCCTGGTGGTCTGGTTGTGGCCGGCGATGTTCGCGCATGTGGCGCTGGTCAGTGCCTTTGCCGGGCGCCTGCCGCCGCTCACGCTGTTGCCGTTGGACCTGGAGCTGATCCTGCGCCTGCTGCCCGGGGCGGTTGCGGTGGGCATGCTCGGGCTGGTCACCAGCCTGTCCATCGCCCGCTCGCTGTCGGTACGTTCCGGGCAATTGCTCGATGCGAACCAGGAGGTGAGGGCGCAGGGGCTTTCCAACATCGTTGGCGGATTTTTCTCCGGATCATTGTCGGCCGGTTCCTTTACCCGTTCCGGCCTCAGCTATGAAGCCGGGGCCTGCTCGCCCCTGGCCGGGGTGTTCTCGGCCTTGTGGGTGGCGTTGTTTGCGGTCGCCGGGGCGAACCTGATCGCGCACATCCCGATTCCGGCCATGGCCGGCAGCATTCTGCTGATCGCCTGGGGGCTGGTGGACCATCGCGGTATCCGGGCGTTGTACCGCGTGAGCCGCGCCGAATTCGTGGTGATGGGCCTGACCTGCCTGGCCACGTTGCTGCTGGAGCTGCAAACCGCCATCTACGCCGGCGTACTGGCTTCGCTGTTCTTTTACCTCAAGCGCACTTCACAGCCGCGGGTGCAGCATTTTCGCGAAGGGGAGGCGGAAATCCTGCGGGTCGGCGGCTCGATCTTTTTCGGCGCCAGCCATTACCTGCAAGCACGTCTGCAACGGTTGCAGGCGCAGCGGGTGGTCATCGATGCCCAGCAGATCAATTTCATCGATTATTCCGGGGTGGAAATGCTCCACCAGGAAGCCCGGCGCCTGCGCAGCCAGGGCCGTAGCCTGACCTTGCGCATGGCCCGGCCGCAGGTGGTGGAGGAGTTGTTGAAGCTGGAGGGGGCGCAGAAGTGCCCGATTCACTTCGAAGACTGAATTGAATCAACCCCTGTAGGAGCTGCCGAAGGCTGCGATCTTTTGATTTTGATCTTTCGCTTGAGATTCAAGTGTCTGGGGAAAGATCGCAGCCTCGTTGCACTCGACAGCTCCTACACAGCTCCTACATAGGTCCTACAGCGCCAACTGGCGGCGCAGCTCGGCGAGCACTGGCGCGGTGTCCGGGCGTACCCCGCGCCACAGGTAGAACGCTTCGCCCGCCTGTTCGGCGAGCATGCCCAGGCCATCCATCGCCACCGCCGCGCCGTGTTCCTTGGCCCAACGGCAGAACGAGGTCGGTTCCTTGCCATACATCATGTCGTAGCAAACCGTCTTGCCGGGCTCGATCAGGCTGGCGGCAATCGGCGGTACATCCCCCGACAGGCTCGCGGAGGTGGCGTTGATGATCAGGTCCACCGGCTCTTGCAGCCAGTCGAACCCACTGGCTGAGACCGGGCCCAGGTCGGCGAACAACTCGGCCAGCAATTCGGCCTTTTCCACCGTGCGATTGGCGATGATCACCGAGGCCGGCGCTTCGGCCAGCAGCGGTTCCAGGGCACCGCGCACCGCGCCGCCAGCCCCCAGCAGCAGGATGCGCTTGCCCTTGAGGCTGAAGCCGGCATTGACGGTCAGGTCCCGGACCAGCCCGGCGCCGTCGGTGTTGTCACCCAGCAGACGACCGTCGGCCAGTTTGCTCAACGTATTGACCGCCCCGGCCCGCTGGGCCCGCTCGGTCAGGCTGTCGGCCAGGCGGAAGGCGTCTTCCTTGAACGGCACCGTGACGTTCGCCCCACGTCCCTGGCGGAAAAATTCTCGGGCGCAACCGGCAAAATCCTCCAAGGGCGCCAGCAGCGTGCTGTAGTCCAGGGTTTGCCCGGTCTGTTCGGCAAACAGGCGATGGATCAACGGCGACTTGCTGTGGCCGATCGGGTTACCCATTACAACGTAGTGGTCCATGGACAATCCTCGTTCAGGCCGTCGCCAGCCAATCGCGATCCTGCAGGAAGTACTCGGTCAGCCGCGCTTCTTCGCTGCCCGGCTCGGCTTTCCAGTCGTAGCCCCAGCGCACTTGCGGTGGCAGGGACATCAGGATCGACTCGGTACGTCCACCCGATTGCAGCCCGAACAGGGTGCCGCGGTCGTAGACCAGGTTGAATTCCACGTAGCGCCCGCGGCGAAACTCCTGGAATTCCCGCTGTTTGGCGGTGAACGCGTCGTGCTTGCGGCGGCGCACGATCGGCAGGTAGGCATCGATGTAGGCGTCGCCGATGGCGCGGATGAAGGCGAAGCAGGTGTCGAAATCCCACGCGTTCAGGTCGTCGAAAAACAGGCCGCCGATGCCCCGGGGCTCGTTGCGATGCTTGAGGTGGAAATAGCTGTCGCACCAGGCTTTGTAGCGCGGGTACACCTCGGGGCCGAACGGCGCGCAGGCCTGCTCGGCGACACGGTGCCAATGGACGCAGTCTTCCTCGACGCCGTAGTAAGGCGTCAGGTCGAAGCCGCCGCCAAACCACCAGACCGGCTCTTCGCCTTCCTTTTCGGCGATGAAAAAGCGCACGTTGGCGTGGGAGGTCGGCACGTGCGGGTTGTGCGGGTGGATCACCAGCGACACGCCCAAGGCTTCGAAGCCGCGTCCGGCCAGTTCTGGCCGATGGGCACTGGCCGAGGGTGGCAGGCCGCTGCCGAAGACGTGGGAAAAGTTGACGCCGCCCTTTTCGATCACCGTGCCGTTTTCGATCACCCGCGTGCGACCGCCGCCACCGGCCGGCCGGGTCCAGGCATCTTCGACGAAGCGCGTGCCGCCGTCTTCGGTTTCCAGGGCGGCGCAAATACGGTCTTGCAGGTCGAGCAGGTAGGCTTTCACGGCCTCGGTGCGAGTGGACATGACATCACCTTGATCAGGGCTACGCTACGCGGCGTATGGCGGGCCGGTGGCAAATGGGCGCACAGGATACCACCGCACTTGCCCACACCACAGTTGACGACGGTCAAGCTTAGGAGTCCGATAGCAGGCTTGGTAAAAGTCATGCGACAAGGAGAAAGTGAAGATGGCCAAACGTATCCAGTTCAGTTCCCACGGCGGTCCCGAAGTGCTCGAGTACGTCGATTACTCGCCTGCCGAGCCCGGCCCGCAGCAGGTGCGCGTCAGCAATAAGGCGATCGGTCTGAATTTCATCGACACCTACTACCGCAGCGGCCTTTATCCGCCACCGGCGTTGCCATCGGGCCTGGGCGCCGAGGGCGCGGGCGTGGTCGAGGCGATCGGCTCGCACGTCACGCGGTTCAAGGTCGGCGACCGGGTGGCGTATGGCAGCGGCCCGCTGGGGGCCTACAGCGATGTGCATGTCTTGCCTGAGGCCAACCTGGTGCATCTGCCCGAATCCATCAGTTTCGAGCAGGCGGCCGGCGTGATGCTCAAGGGCCTGACCGTGCAGTACCTGCTGCGCCAGACCTATGAACTCAAGGGCGGCGAAACCATCCTGTTCCACGCCGCCGCTGGTGGTGTGGGCTCCTTGGCCTGCCAATGGGCCAAGGCCTTGGGCGTGAAGCTGATCGGTACCGTCAGCTCGCCGGAAAAAGCCGCCATCGCCAAATCCCACGGTGCTTGGGAAACCATCGACTACAGCAAGGAAAACGTCGCACAGCGGGTGCTGGAACTGACTGACGGCAAAAAGGTGCCCGTGGTGTACGACGGGGTTGGCAAGGACACTTGGTTGACGTCGCTGGACAGCGTCGCCCCCCGTGGCCTGGTGGTGAGCTTCGGCAACGCCTCGGGTGCGGTGGACGGTGTGAACCTGGGGATTCTCTCGGCCAAGGGCTCGCTCTACGTCACCCGCCCGACCTTGGCGACTTACGCCAACAACGCCGAAAACCTGCAGCGCATGGCCGATGAACTGTTCGCAATGATCACCAGCGGCAAACTCACGGTGGACATCAACCAGCGTTACCCATTGGCGGAAGCGGCCAAGGCCCATACCGAGTTATCGGCGCGGCGCACGACGGGGTCGACCGTTCTCCTGCCCTGATTTAAAGGTCGCTGAAGAACCTGTGGGAGCGAGCTTGCTCGCGATAGCGGTGTATCAGTCAGCATCAAAGCCAACTGACCCGACGCCATCGCGAGCAAGCTCGCTCCCACATTCGGTCCATGGTGTTCAAAAATACTGTGGGCAACACAAAACCCTGTGGGAGCGAGCTTGCTCGCGATAGCGGTGTATCAGTCAGCATCAAAGCCAACTGACCTGACGCCATCGCGAGCAGGCTCGCTCCCACATTCGGTCCATGGTGTTCAAAAATACTGTGGGCAACACAAAAGCCTGTGGGAGCGGGCTTGCCCGCGATAGCGGTGGATCAGCCAACATCAATGCCAACTGACCTGACGCCATCGCGAGCAAGCTCGCTCCCACATTCGGTCCATGGTGTTCAAAAATACTGTGTGCAACACAAAACCCTGTGGGAGTGAGCCTGCTCGCGATAGCGGTGGATCAGCCAACATCAAAGCCAACTGACCCGACGCCATCGCGAGCAAGCTCGCTTGTATGTTTAGACTTGAAGGGGTGGGCGGGACTAAAAGCTCGATTCCGACTCTAGCCAGTACGGACCGTGGGAGACTTCTCGTCCCGCCCTTTCTACCCAAAGCGCCAATAAGGAATTCATCGGTAAAACCGACGATAGAGACAAGCCAGCGCAAAGGTAGACCCCAACAAGCACCTAAACCCTAGCTCCGAGGATTCGTCATGACAATCCTTACCTCGCAGACGGTTGTTGGTATCGATATAGCCAAGGCCGAAATTGTTGTTTATCGCTCTGATCTGCAAACCATCGACACTATCAAGAATGATCGAACAGCCCTCAAACGCTGGCTAAAAACGTTGCCCGCCCAAAGCGCTCTTGCCGTTGAAGCCACCAATATCTATCACCTGGATACCGTCGAGCTGGCTCACGCGATGGGTCATCAGGTCTATGTCGTGGATGCTTACCGGGTGAGCAACTATCGTCGCGGCATCGGCCAAAGAGCTAAGAACGATCCTTGTGATGCCCGTCTGCTGGCGCGGTATTTGACCAATGAACAGCACGAGCTGCGGCTCTGGAACCCGCCACCGAAGGCCTACACGACATTAAAAAGCCTGCTTCATCGGCGCGCGACGCTGGTCAAGAATCACGCGGGTCTTATGTTGAGCTGGGCCGACGAACCCTTGTTAAAAAAAGCGCTGATTGCTCAGCAAAAAGCGTTTAAAGAGGCGATTCAGGCCATCCAGAAGTTGCTACAAAAAGTCAGCAAAGAGTCGGGAATTGAGGCGAATATCGACCGCTGCAAAGCCATCGAAGGCGTTGGTGAACTGGTCGCAACTGGGTTGGCGACGAGTTTTATGCGAGGTGATTTTGCGGACAGCGATGCATTTATCGCGTTTTTAGGGATGGACCTGCGGGTCGATGATTCTGGAAAAAAGAACGGTCCCCGGTACCTGAGCAAAAAGGGGGATCCAGAAATACGCCGCTTAGCTCATATCGCTGCAATGACGGCATGTCGCTCGCCTAGATGGAAACCGTTTTATGAGTCGTACCTGGTCAGAGGTTTCTCAAAAACCCAGGCATTGGTGGTGCTTGCTCGCAAGCTCTGCCGGGTGGCATTTGCCTTGATGAAAAATCAGAGCGAATACCAGCCGAAGCCTATGTTGCAGGGTTGCCCTGCAACATAGAATCTCCCACATTCAGTCCATGGTGTTCAAAAATACTGTGGGCAACACAAAACCCTGTGGGAGCGAGCTTGCTCGCGATAGCGGTGGATCAGCCAACATCAATGCCAACTGACCTGACGCCATCGCGAGCAAGCTCGCTCCCACATTCGGTCCATGGTGTTCAAAAATACTGTGGGCAACACAAAACCCTGTGGGGCGAGCTTGCTCGCGATAGCGGTGTATCAGTCAGCATCAAAGCCAACTGACCCGGCGCCATCGCGAGCAGGCTCGCTCCCACATTCGGTCCATGGTGTTCAAAAATACTGTGGGCAACACAAAACCCTGTGGGAGCGAGCTTGCTCGCGATAGCGGCGTATCAGCCAACATCACTGCCAACTGACCCGACGCCTTCGCGAGCAAGCTCGCTCCCACATTCGGTCCATGGTGTTCAAAAATACTGTGGGCAACACAAAACCCTGTGGGAGCGAGCCTGCTCGCGATAGCGGTGGATCAGTCAGCATCACTGCCAACTGACCCGACGCCTTCGCGAGCAAGCTCGCTCCCACATTCGGTCCATGGTGTTCAAAAATACTGTGGGCAACACAAAACCCTGTGGGAGCGAGCTTGCTCGCGATAGCGGTGTATCAGTCAACATCAATGCTGGCTGACCTGACGCCATCGCGAGCGAGCTCGCTCCCACAGTGGGTTGTGCACTGGCAAAAAGTCAGTCCGGGCGCACGACCTTGCCAGTCGCCAGGTCGCGAATCACGCTGGGGTTCCTGCGTCCGCCCAGGTTGCCGCCCAGCACCAGGTCGATCTGCCCGCGGAAATACTGCTCGACGCGAATCCGCGTGCGCGCCGCCGGGCGTCCTTGGGGGTTGGCCGAGGTGGACACCAGCGGCCCGACCAACGAGCACAAGTCGCGCACGGTGGGATGATCGCTGACCCGCAGGGCGACGGTGTCGTGCACCCCGGTGATCCATTCCGGCAGCAGGTTCTGGTGCGGCACCAGCCAGGTATTGGGCCCCGGCCAGGTGCTGGCCATGCGGTCCATCCAGGTTTCGGGGAAGTCTTCGAACAGGAAGTCGAACTGGTGGATGTTGTCAGCCACCAGGATCAGGCCTTTGTCGGGCAGCCGCGACTTGATCGCCAGCAGGCGTTCCACCGCCTCCTCGTTCCACGGGTCACAACCCAGGCCCCAGACCGCTTCGGTTGGATAGGCAATCACCGCCCCGGCGCGAATTTCTCGCGCGGCTTGTTGCACACGCCAACTGTTGACCATGAAAGATTCTCCCGCAACGCAAATAAGGCTGTGGGCAGTTTACCGATCTTCCCCATAAAACCTAGCGCGCAAACCAGCGTCCGTTGTCACAGGTGGCGCGGCCTTCCATCTCCAGTTCGGTCAGCGCCGCCAGCACTTTGGGCAAGCCCCAGCCACTGGCGTCGGCCAGCGCCTCACTGCTCAGCGGCGCGGCATGCAGCAGGCGCAGCAACGGATGGGTCACGGGCACGGGCTCCGAGGCCGGCGACAACCGCTGCCAACCGCGCAGCGCTTCGAGGATGTGCTCGACGGTTTCTACCAGCGCCGCACCGTCGCGGATCAACTGATGACAGCCCCGGGCCCCAGGGTGATGGATCGATCCGGGAATGGCGTACACCTCGCGGCCCTGCTCCGCCGCCAGTCGCGCGGTGATCAGCGAACCGCTGGCGACACTGGCTTCGACCACCAGCACACCGAGGGACAAGCCGCTGATGATCCGGTTGCGCCGCGGAAAGTTGCTGGCGTGGGGCGCTGCGTCCAACGGGAACTCCGACAACACCGCGCTGCCCTGGGCAATCATCGCGTCCGCCAGCCGACGATTGCGCTGTGGATAAAAATTTTCCAGGCCGGTGCCCAACACGCCGACGGTGCGCCCGCCAACATCCAATGCCGCCTGATGGGCTGCCGCATCGATGCCCAGGGCCAGGCCGCTGGTGATGACAAAACCGGCCCCGGCCAAGCTTCGGGAAAACGCCGCCGCAGTGTCCATGCCCGGCCGCGATGCCCGCCGACTGCCGACCATCGCCAGCTGGGGTTTTTCCAGGATCGAAGTGTCGCCAGCGACGAACAGCAGCGGCGGCGCGTCGCTGATCTGCGCCAACAGCGCCGGGTAGTCGGGTTGGTCCCACATCAGTAAATGCTGGCCCGCAGGCTCCAGCCAGGCCAGTGCGTGGGCAGCACCGTCACGCACATCCGGGTTGCGCCGCGCCTCGGCACAGGCCAGCGGCAAGCCCAGCGCGCGCCAGGCGCTGGCCGGTGCACTGATGGCCTTGGAGGCCGAGCCGAAGGCCTCCATCAGCGTCATGAAACGTTTGGGTCCCAGCTCCGGCAAGCGGTGAAGGCGTAGCCGGGCCTCCAGTTCCGCAGGGGAAACCGGCGCAGATTCAGGCAGTGGCATGTGATCAATCCTTGATCGTTATAAGCCCCGTACAAACGGGAACAAGCTGTGGATAACTCTGTTGGTAACTTGTGAGACCCGTTACGGATTACGGACCTTGTCGAGCACTGCCAACGAGCGCGATGCGTACAGCACCAGGCCATAGCTGAGCTTGTCGTAGGTGCGGAAAACCATCAGCAGGCCGGCCTGCTCGTCGGGGATCTTCACCCGCTCGCCCGTGATGCGGTCGCGTACGGTTTCACCGGTCTTCATCACCGCCAGCACATTGCCTTCGACCAGCCCGTCGCGCCGGCCCTTGTTCAGGGTGACCACGTCCAGCGCGCCGATCTGTGTCACGCCCCGCGGCACGTCCAGGATCAACCCGTGGATGTCCGATTTCGGCGCGCTGGGCATGAAGGTCGAATTGATCGAGCGCTCTTCGCCGCTGAACAGGCGATCACCCAGGCGCACTTCCTGGGTGGTGCGTTGCAGGACCAGGGTGGTGACGTCGCCTTCGGTGGCGACCACCTCGCCGCCGCCGATGTCGTCGGCGTTGATGCCCAGGAATTCCTTGGTCTCGGGGTCGGTGTAGACCTTGCCCTGGCGGAAGATGCCGTACGCCGTCTGGTTCGCATCGAACGAGCCACGGGCGAAGACCCGATCCCCCATGCCACTGAGCACTCGTTCGGCATTGCCGGCGACGACGTAGGGGGCCTTGTTGAAATCCTCAGGCGTGTCGACGATGCGGTTGCTCAGCAGGAAGCTGTTGATGGCTTGCAGCGGAATGCTCGGAATGGCGTCGGCCACTGGCGAACTGCGAATGCGCGGCGACAGCTTGATGGTGCCGCGCGAGGCGCCGCGATTGAGAGTCAGGCGCGGCTGGCCGTTGACGTAGACCAGCGACAGGGTGTCGCCCGGATAGATCAGGTTGGGGTTTTCGATCTGCGGGTTGGCCTGCCACAGCTCGGGCCATTTCCACGGCTCGCGCAGGTACTTGCCGGAAATGTCCCACAGTGTGTCCCCCGTCACCACCGTGTATTGCTGGGGAAAACCTTCCCGAAGTTGCACTTGCCCATGCGCGATACCGGCCGAGGCCAGGAGCAGCAGGGCGAGTAGTGATTTCCTCATGCGGTGAATCCCTTTATTATGTGCGTTCGCGTAAAACGCCAGAGCCCCCGTGGCTCGCTGCTTAAGGAGCTATTCTCCACAAGCGCATCGTTTTACAACGGTAGCCTGCATCCCAAGACACGCCAGGCGAGCCACCCGACTTTACCTCACACGTGCATTTATCAAGCTTATGGCCATTTTGAACATTCTCGAATTTCCGGACCCGCGCCTGCGCACTATCGCCAAACCAGTGGCCGTAGTGGACGACGAAGTGCGTCAGTTGGTCGATGACATGTTTGAAACAATGTATGAAGCGCCAGGCATCGGCCTCGCCGCGACCCAGGTCAACGTGCACAAGCGTATCGTCGTCATGGACCTCTCCGAAGACCGCAGCGAACCGCGGGTGTTCATCAACCCCGAGTTCGAAACCCTGACCGACGAGATGGACCAATACCAGGAAGGCTGCCTCTCGGTACCGGGCTTCTACGAAAACGTCGACCGCCCACAGAAGGTCAAGATCAAGGCCCTGGACCGTGACGGCCAGCCTTACGAACTGATCGCCGAAGGTTTGCTGGCGGTGTGCATCCAGCACGAGTGTGACCACCTCAACGGCAAGTTGTTCGTGGATTACTTGTCTACCCTCAAGCGCGACCGCATCAAGAAAAAACTGGAAAAACTTCATCGCCAGAATGCTTGATGCCCCCCTTCAAAGGCTTGCCGCGGCAAGCCTTTTTCTTTTTGCGACTGCTTTGTAATTGAGAGCTACCCATGACTGAGCCACTGCGCATCGTCTTTGCCGGCACTCCCGAATTTGCCGCCGAACACCTCAAGGCCCTGCTGGCCAGCCCCCACGACATCGTCGCGGTCTACACCCAGCCGGACCGACCGGCCGGTCGCGGGCAAAAACTGATGCCCAGCCCGGTCAAGCAACTGGCCCTGGAGCACGGCATCGAGGTGTTGCAGCCGCCGACCCTGCGCGATGCGCAAGCCCAGGCCGAACTGGCGGCGCTGAAGCCGGACTTGATGGTGGTGGTCGCCTACGGCCTGATCCTGCCGCAAGTGGTGCTGGACATCCCGCGCCTGGGTTGCATCAACAGCCACGCTTCGCTGCTGCCGCGCTGGCGCGGTGCCGCGCCGATCCAGCGCGCCGTGGAAGCGGGCGATGCCGAGAGTGGCGTGACCGTGATGCGCATGGAAGCCGGCCTGGACACCGGGCCGATGCTGCTCAAGGTCGGCACGTCCATCAGCGCCGACGACACCGGTGGCAGCCTGCACGACCGCCTCGCGCTGATCGGCCCGCCAGCGGTGGTCCAGGCGATTGCCGGCCTGGCCGCTGGTACGTTGGAGGGCGAAGTGCAGGATGACAGCCTCGCCACCTACGCGCACAAACTGAACAAGGACGAAGCCCGCATCGACTGGAGCCGCCCAGCCATCGAACTGGAGCGCCTGGTGCGGGCCTTCAACCCTTGGCCGATCTGCCACAGCACCTTGAACGGCGAAGCCCTGAAAGTGCTGGCGGCCAGCTGCGCCGAAGGGAAGGGCGCACCGGGTGAAATCCTCAGCGCCAGCAAGGACGGCCTGATCGTGGCCTGCGGCGAGCAGGCGCTGTGCCTGACGCGCCTGCAACTGCCCGGTGGCAAGGCACTGAATTTCAGCGACCTGTTCAACAGCCGCCGTGAGAAATTTGCCCTCGGCACCGTCCTCGGCCAAGCGGCGGACGCCTCATGAACCCACGTCTGGCCGCCGCCAAGGCACTTGCCGCCGTCCTCAGCGGCAAAGCCTCCCTCAACAGTTCTCTGCCGACCCAATTGGACAAGGTCGAAGACCGTGATCGCGGTTTCACCCAAGACCTGGCGTTCGGCACCGCCCGTTGGCAGCCGCGGCTGTCGGCCCTCGCGGCGAAGCTGTTGCAGAAGCCGTTCAAGGCCGCCGATGCCGACGTCGAGGCGCTGCTGCTGGTGGGGCTCTATCAACTGCTCTACACCCGCGTCCCGGCCCACGCCGCCATCGGCGAAACCGTGGGCTGCGCCGACAAGCTGAAGAAGCCCTGGGCCAAGGCCCTGATCAATGCCGTGTTGCGCCGCGCCCAGCGGGAAAGCGAAGCCCTGCTGGCCGAGCTGGAGCACGACCCGGTAGTCCGCACCGCGCACCCGCGCTGGCTGCAGAAATCCCTCAAGGCCTTCTGGCCTGAGCAATGGGAAGCCATCTGCGCCGCCAACAATGCCCATCCGCCGATGATCCTGCGGGTCAACCGTCGCCACCATACCCGCGACGCCTACCTGGCGTTGCTGGGCGAGGCGGGCATCCCGGCCATCCCGTGCCAGTACAGCCGCGACGGCATCGTCCTGGAAACCCCCGGCGATGTGCGCGCCTTGCCGGGCTTTGCCGAGGGCTGGATCAGCGTCCAGGACGAAGCCGCCCAACTGGCCGCCGACCTGCTGGAACTGGCGCCCGGCCAACGGGTGCTGGACGCCTGCTGCGCGCCGGGTGGCAAGACCTGTCACATCCTCGAGGTCGAGCCGAAGCTGGCCGGCGTGGTGGCGGTGGACCTGGAAGCCAAGCGCCTGGTGCGCGTGAAGGAAAACCTCGAGCGTCTGGGCCTGGAGGCCGAGCTGATCGCCGCCGATGGCCGCGACACCGCGACCTGGTGGGACGGCAAGCCGTTCCAGCGCATCCTCCTCGACGCGCCATGCTCGGCCACCGGCGTGATTCGCCGCCATCCGGACATCAAGCTCACCCGCCAGCCGGACGACATTGCCGCGCTGGCCGTGTTGCAGGGCGAACTGCTCGATGCCCTGTGGCCGACCCTGGAAGTGGGCGGCATGCTGCTCTACGCCACCTGCTCGACCTTGCCGACCGAGAACACCGAAGTGATCGAAGCCTTCCTCGCCCGCACCCCAGGCGCCCGGGAACTGGACATTGCCAGCCAGGCCGGCCTCAAGCAGCCTCACGGCCGGCAGTTGCTGGCCCAGGAAGGTGGTCACGACGGGTTCTACTACGCCAAGCTGATCAAGATCGCCGCCGCACGCGGTTAAGACCGATTCGATAGGAGTGACTGGATGAAAATCATCATCCTCGGCGCAGGACAAGTCGGCGGTTCGCTGGCGGAACATCTGGCCAGCGAGGCCAACGACATCACTGTGGTCGACACCGACAGTGAACGCCTGCGCGACCTCGGCGACCGTCTCGACATCCGCACCGTGCAAGGTCGCGGCTCGTTGCCGACGGTGCTGCGCCAGGCCGGTGCCGACGATGCCGACATGCTCGTCGCCGTGACCAACAGCGATGAAACCAACATGGTCGCCTGCCAGGTTGCCCACACGTTGTTCCACACCCCGACCAAGATCGCCCGGGTGCGCGAAGCGGCCTACCTGACCCGCGCCGACCTGTTCGACAACGAAGCGATCCCGGTGGATGTGCTGATCAGCCCCGAGCAAGTGGTGACCAACTACATCAAGCGCCTGATCGAACACCCCGGTGCCTTGCAGGTGATCGACTTTGCCGAAGGCAAGGCGCAACTGGTGGCGGTCAAGGCCTACTACGGCGGGCCGCTGGTGGGCCAGCAACTGCGCCAGTTGCGTGAGCACATGCCGAATGTGGAAACCCGCGTTGCGGCGATCTTCCGCCGTGACCGGCCGATCCTGCCCCAGGGCGACACAGTGATCGAAGCCGACGACGAAGTCTTCTTCATCGCCGCCAAGGCGAACATTCGCGCGGTCATGAGCGAAATGCGCCGCCTGGACGAGAACTACAAGCGCATCGTCATCGCTGGCGGCGGGCAGATCGGCGAGCGCCTGGCCGAAGCCATCGAAAGCCGCTACCAGGTCAAGATCATCGAGATGAACCCGGCGCGCTGCCGCTACCTCTCCGACACCCTCGACAGCACCGTGGTGCTGCAAGGCAGTGCTTCGGACCGCGACCTGCTGCTGGAAGAAAACATCGCCGACGCCGACATCTTCCTGGCCCTGACCAACGACGACGAAGCCAACATCATGTCGTCGCTATTGGCCAAGCGCCTGGGGGCGAAGAAGGTCATGACCATCATCAACAACCCGGCCTACGTCGACCTGATCCAGGGCGGCGACATCGACATCGCCATCAGCCCGCAACTGGCAACCATCGGCACCTTGCTGGCCCACGTGCGCCGCGGCGACATCGTCAGCGTCCACTCCCTGCGCCGCGGCGCGGCCGAAGCCATCGAGGCCATCGCCCACGGCGATGCCAAATCCAGCAAAGTGATCGGCAAAGCCATCCGCGACATCGGCCTGCCGCCGGGCACCACCATCGGCGCGATCATCCGCGACGAACAAGTGCTGATCGCCCACGACGACACCATGATCCAGACCGGCGACCACGTGATCCTGTTCCTGGTGGACAAGAAGCACATTCGCGACGTCGAGAAGCTGTTCCATGTGGGGTTGAGTTTCTTCTGACCACCACGGATCGTTCCCACGCTCTGCGTGGGAATGCCTCTACGGACGCTCTGCGTTCGGCTCTTGAGGGGACGCAGAGCGTCCCGGGCTGCATTCCCACGCAGAGCGTGGGAACGATCTTAGTCATGAGGAGTTTTTAAAATGCTCGACTCCCTGGAAAAAATGCTAGCCAAGGGCATGGACAACGCCCTCCTGCGCTTCGGCCTCGGCAAAGGCTACCTAGACCTAGGCGAATTCCCCCGCGCCGCCGAACACCTCCAACGCTGCGTCGAATTCGACCCCAAATACTCAGCCGCCTGGAAACTACTAGGCAAGGCCCACCAAGGCCAAGGCGACGCCGCTGCAGCCCGCCAAGCCTGGGAACAAGGCCTGGAAGCCGCCCGAGCCCACGGCGACAAACAAGCCGAAAAAGAAATGACCGTGTTCCTCAAAAAACTGGACCGCCACCCCTGAATTCACACAAAACCGCTTTTGTGGCGAGGGAGCTTGCTCCCGCTTGAGTGCGAAGCACTCACCCCCCCCCAATCCGCTAAAAGCTCAGCCGGCGCAAAATCTGTGGGAGCAAAGCTTGCTCGCGATAGCGATAGACCAGCCAAAACAGTTATCGACTGACCTACCCCAATCGCGAGCAAGCTTTGCTCCCACAGGGTTTGCGGCTGAACTGACCGACATTCCCCGCTCCCCGGTCCAGTAAAATGAAACAATCTGAACCCAATCCGCTCGCTGTAGTGACGCGCTAGTCAGCATCGAGGCGCAGGTAAACGGCGGCATCGGCCCCCAACGCACTCTCTCGATACTGATCACCAAGACCTGACTGGAACCGTACATGTCCGAAATTACTCAATTGGTTATTGCCTTGGTGTTGTCCTTTCTGCTCGATCGATTCCTCAAACCCTATCTGCTACGCAAGTGGCTAGGGGTGGCGCTGGTGGTGGCGGGTGCGGTCGGCTGCGTTTTGGCCGCTCAGACCCGCTTGTTGGGGTTTGATCTGGGGTTGCTGTCGGTTTTTGCCGTGCCGATAGGGATGGGGTTGTTCATGAAGCGGCGGCGGTTTGAGGAGGTTGGTGTAGGGAAGAAAGGGGCTGATTGAACCTGAAAATAAATCCGCCCCCCGACGCCTAGTAAAAGTCGTAATAAAGCGCCCACTCCCCAGTTTTGTTGTGCTTCCAGAACATCAGGCTCCCACTGTCGACCACGTTCAGATTGATCTTCGAGTCCGATGAGATCTGGAACACAAACTCGAAGCCTTCACCCGGATCAACACCCGACTGGCAGAACGAAGGGTAACCACCGATCTTGTGTTCGTAGGTGTGGGTGACCAAGTCGTAATAGCTCTGGATCTTGCCCGCGCGTTCCAGCGTGAGGATTGCTTGCTCAAGGTCTTCCGGGACACCACCGCCATCCCACAATGGAAAGTCCTCTGGCACCGCTTGCGCCGTCAGTGGGAAGGGTTTGAGGAATGTACCTGCCACCGACAGAGACTTGCGCACCAACACATCATCCGGCCCGTACTCGCGGATAACCCAATTATCCCCCATCGGCTCAAAGTGCTCGGGGAACGGGTTTGAAATGAACACCGTCAGCACACGAACCCCTGCTAGCAGAGGGCTGTTGATGGGCAGGGCGGGCAGGTAAAACTGCGCATAGGGGAGCAACTGTTGCCCCGCCTGATTAGTGGGCACCTCTTCATCCGGTCGGAACAGGAAGACATTGCCCAGCCAGCTTTCTTCATCGGTGCCCGCAGGACGAAAGCCGCCGGCAATGAGCTTCACGGCGGGGCGGGCCAGGCGTTGCTTGATTTCCTGGATTTCCATGGCGATGTAAACCTCCTTTTACTTCAAATATTAAGACCGCAGATTGCCAGTGTACGAGAGTAGATAGCAGCGCTTCTTTGCCCGAGCTAGACCACATTAGCGTCCTTCACGGATAAGAGAGTGGACCTCCTCCCACTTCCCAGGCCAATGACTTTCCCAGAGTGTCATCGATACCGGCTCGGCCAGTGGGAGGAAACGATAGAGCCCGAGGGCAAGGCTGCAAAGCCGGCGGATTCTGATGCAGTTGTAGGCAAAGGCGCGAGGATACGTGGCTTGGAGGTGCGGTGGTCAGGTCCTGGCTTGGCCCACGGAAGGTGGAGAGGCAGGAGCAAGCATCCATGCGAATGCTATGGAAGGGGTAAATCTATTGCTGGAAATAAATCTGGGTGTCCCCTTTTTCCGTTTGGATCGCTAGCGCTGACTTCGCACAGAACCGCTTTGGTGGCGAGGGAGCTTGCTCCCGCTTGAGTGCGAAGCACTCATAAAAAAGCCCGCCGCATCCCGTATTGCCAGTCAGTACAAGCAGCCAAACACAAATCTCTGTGGCGAGGGGATTTATCCCCGCTGGGCTGCGTAGCAGTCCCAAACAGTCAACGCGGTATGTCTGATATACCGGAACCTAATAAAGGAAAACCGGGGACAGACCACGATTTGGGCTCACCTGTAATCGGACTCTCTCATAATCGTGGTCTGTCCCCGTTTCCCTTTCTTGCTAATATGCTGAAAGCTAGGTTGTTGTTTGGTCAGATACCATTCCTTTTCTTTTTAGCCATGGCACATGGCATTCACTGAGCAGCATATGACTATCCCACTCCGTACGTTTTTCCCAAGCCTAAATTACAAAGAACACAAGATCCACTTTGCCTGCTGGAATCAGCATAGTCAGCCTTTAGATGTCTTCATTCGATCTCATAAAGAATGGCAAGACTGGAACGCCTGGAGGGGAAAGCGGGATGACTTCAATCGGCGATATATTTTCTCGCTAATTGATTTTTATCCAGAGCCGAAGGCAAATACATGGCTATTTGGAGGAATTTGGGAGGTTCTCAGTTCTACCAATATTCCAGATTCAACCGCCTATAATCTGAGCTTACTTGAAGAGCATGAACATCTGATTGGTAAGCTCAAAATCGAAGCACCGGCCATAGGCCGCGCTCGGCGATGTCTGATGGAAGCATATGCCGATGACATGTCTATCGTAGAGCTGTTTAAGGAAGTCTACACCGGCGAACGTTTTCCAGGCTTTGACAATTTATCGCTAAGCTTTTCTTCAATGGAGACAATCTTTTTGACCCAACGCCTCGACTGGAAAACAGCCTTGGAAAACACCAAAGGTGTCTACCTGATTACCGATAAGAAAAATGGAAAAAAATACGTTGGAGCTGCCTATGGCAAAGATGGCCTTTGGTCTCGCTGGCAGGCCTATCTTCTGACGGGGCACGGTGGGCATAGCGATGAGCTAACCAAACTGATTTCGACCGAAGGAATTGAGTACGCTCGTGAATATTTCAGTCTGACCCTGCTCGAGTATCGCTCAATGCGCACTGATGATGAGGTCGTCATCCGACGAGAAAATTTTTGGAAGGAAGCTCTCCACACGCGGGGTACTTTTGGATACAACAGAAATTAATACGGACGACTGGAACGCTTGGCTGAGTAAGCTGGTAAATAGGAAAATCGGGAAGCTGGGGATAGACCACGATTTGGGTTCACCTGTAATCGGTCCGTCTCATAATCGTGGTCTGTCCCCGTTTGCCGTGTGTCCCCGTTTGCCCTCTGTTAGATGACGCATTGGGATAGCACATCGGTTTTCAATGTTTCGATTAGGCTGTTCATTGATGCCTGATGGACTTCTTCGTGATTGATATCTTTAATATGGGCTAGTGCTGACTTTTTTACCCAGTCTGGCATGGCTGTGGAGTTGGAAATAAATTTCTCAATTAGGTCAATGACAGCCTCTTGTGGGAGGCTCCTAGCCATTAAGCCAAATTCATCGAAGTGCTCAAGGAAGACATCCCTCATAACGTATTCGCATTTCTCAATTATTTCGATTAAATAGTAACCAAATGCATTATGGGACGCCGCACCGCTACGGTTAGTTACAGGAGACGGGGATATAATAAGCGGGAAGCCATCGTTGACATGCGCTTCTGAACTAATATCGAGACCTCTATGTATTATGCTGTTTCGTAGCTCTCGGAGATAAGAATAGTTTTTTTCACCATCCGGAAAATTTTCAAAACTTAGTTTTTTATAAAGTAAATTCTTGAAGCTGGTGTTGTTGGGGTACTCTTTCTCCAAAAACAGCTCAGTTGCAGATAGCAGGCCTGAAAAATATTGAGAATAATATTGCCGCAGATCTTTCTGGCTATTGACAGAAAGGGGGCATCGCAAAGCTAGGGCGTTGCGTAGTGAGAGGTTTTTTAGTTCAAAATACCACTTCACTGCTGAAAGCATTTCAGAAGTGCGGATAATATTTTCCACGGGAATTTCCTTTTAAGGGGCCGCGGAGCGATCCCGAACGGACGAAGCTAGTGGCTTTAACCACTTGTTAAGCCTTTCTATCGTAGCTTTCATAAATCAAAAAATCTAATGCTGCGGACGGAGCAGAAGCGACGAAATCTACTCCGAGACTACGTAATCGTTGGGTAGTGTGTCTATGGTCGGGTATAGAATAAGCGCTCCCATCTGTGAGTGTCCGCTCTTGGTCGTTTTCGGCCACTCTCGGAAGGCGGAGGCAAAAAGAAACCCGACGCAAAAACGCCGGGTTTTTTCGTTGAGGAATAAATCCTACTGCCGCGGCTCCACGTTATCCAACACCCGATTCGCCAACAACGAACTCAGCTCAATCAACTGCTGAATCCCCTGCGCCACATGACGCCTCGATCCCTCCAGATCAAACGCTAGATCACTCACCATCGCATCAGCCGAAGCCAGCGTCTCAGTGAGATTGGCGAGCAGGCATTCGTTATCGAGGCCTTTCACGACGGTGTACAACTGCCCCGGTTTGGGGGCGTCTTGGGATTTATCCGGTTTTGGTAGCAAGTAATGATCGAGCACGCGTTTGGTGGTTTCGTCTTGCTGCTTGGCTTTGGATTTTGCGGATGTAGAGGTGGAATCTGCTTCTGGCGGATTCGGGGTAATTTTGAACATAGGTATGTCTTCTCAGTTAGGCCGGAACCATTTCGCTACTAAACGATAGGGTGGCGGCTGTGCGCAGGTTAGTAGACCGGTGACATACCTAAAACCGGCGCGCCCGAGGGCGCCATGCGCACAGCCACCATCGAGTGCAGGCAAATGCCTAACTGATGAGACTCATGCAGCCGATATGTCATCTGGGCTACTAAACCCGACCACTGATGGGCAGTGGCAGGAAGACAATAGAACCCCGGGACAAGGCGCACAAGCGGGCGGATTCTGGCGTAGTTGTAGGCAAAGGCGCAAGGATGCGTAGCTTGATAGCGGGTGTAGGGGAGGGCTGTAGGAGGGAGGTTTTTTGGTGATGCGGGTGGGGTGTTCTGCGCTGGAACTGGGGCGATTTCATCGCGAGCAGGCTCGCTCCCACAGGGGGTTGGGGGTGTTGCGGATGTTGTGTTTTACACCGCCCGGGTGTGGGAGCGAGCTTGCTCGCGATAGCTATCTGGCGGTCTCTCGCTTGAGTGCGAAGCACTCATAAAAAAGCCCACCGCGTTTTCAATACCAGTCCGCCAAGCAGCCAGCACACACAAAACTCTGGGGCGAGAGGGCTCATCCCGAGGTGCCTGAGTCAGAAAAATAGGCAACCCTTACCGCTATTGATCTGAATCGCCGAGCTGGCGTCGCTTTTTGTGAAGCGCCTTTAGTACCGCATCAATGTGCCAGGTTTCCGGTCCGATAGTAATGGCACCTTGCGGGTCTGCTTGTAGCTTGATGTCTGTCGCGATGCCTTCGATGTTGAGCAGTCGCTGCACATCCTCAAGGTGCCTGCGTTTGCCTGTAAACCACCGTCGGCCGGCCACCGAAAGAAGCGAAAAGCTGTCCGGGTAGGAACACTCCAGTTTCTGCCGAAGGTTGATCAGTGCCGCTTTGCTCTCTCTAGAAAATGCCGGCATCAGTACATAACTTTCACCTGCTGCTGCACGAAGGTCGTCTTTGTCTCGCAGATACTCCTCAATGCTGAAGCAACTAGCTACCGTCTCAAGCGCACCGGATCTGACCTCTACCAAGTGGGCATTGACGCCTACATAGCAATACTCGGTCTTACCATGCACCACACAGTCCTCGGTGTTGCAGCGAATTATCCAGTAGTCGCCATTCGGAGAAAGCTCGCAAGACTGGATAACAAATCGTTCCGGACCGCCGTCTCTGACCGACTCTTTATGGAGGTCGAGGACGATTGCACTGGCCTGTTGTGCGGATAACATCTGTCGGTTCTCAAATCAAAATTTCATGAATCAAGTACAAGGTCTGAGCGAAAGGCATTGATCAGAATAATCCGCTCCCTTATTCCCGTTAATGAGGGCTATAAAAGAACGGGAAATCTGCCTCGTAGATACCTCGTGCCGCTCGCACCGCGAACGGCTGTGTGATGGGCCGCACATCGCTTAACTCCCATGCGAGCCAGCCCTCCGAAAAACGGCTTGCGCATGCGGCTTGCACATCTGCGACTTCGAATGGGCGAACTGTTTTTACACGCACGATTGCAACAGCAATACCTTCGTCTTCATCACCATCGGTGTGAAGAAATCGCCCATTTTCAACAACCAAAAGATCTTCGTAAGGATTCAGTTGGGGATGCCAGCGGCGGACTTCTAGCGTTTTCTCTCCGGAAGCGATCTTGCTTCCATTAGGCCGAACAATTGATAAGGCTTTCATGGTCTTTTGCTGGTGTTCCGGCTGCCTGCGGTGCAAATAAGGCCCCATATCCCGGCGAGCCTGGCCTCCGAGCAAGCCCACGGTGACCTCTATCCCCGCTTGTCGAAGAATGGCGATACCTGCTCCGGCATTGCGTGGGTCTGGATCCAGCATCGAGACATGCACGCGTGTAACCCCCACGCTGATCAACGCCAGGGCGCATGAAGGCGTCCGACCGGCAAATGAGCAAGGTTCCAGGGTGACGTAGGCCGTCATGTCGTCGAGGCCTTGCTCCAGTTGCGAAAGCGCCATCGCTTCCGCGTGATGTTGTCCCGGCGATTGCGTGTAGCCGTTGGCGATAATGGAGCCGTGACGCACGATGACACACCCTACAGGTGGATTCGGCAGGCAATCAGGTATTGCGCGTCTGCCTTGATCAATAGCTTGGCTCATGAAAAAGCGATCTGTATCGGAAAAAGCATTGTTCTTGCCGGGAAGCGACATACCTGGATCCTTGGTAGCGACAAAACCCAGTCAGGATACAGCGCTGAGCCCTATGATGCAGGGACCTGAGGCACCATAGGTTTCTAGGAATCCAGCAGCTCTTCTCATCGCTGCACCAGTCAATCACTGACTCAACTGATAAGGACGCCGCTATGCTCGACTCCCTGGAAAAAATGCTCGCCAAGGGTGCCTGCTTAACTGACCGGCATTCACCGCTCCCCGATCCAGCAAGATGAAATGATTTGAATCCGATCCGCCCGTTGCAGAGAATTGCCACCTTTACCCCAAAAGGATACGGGCGATGAAGTTCGAAGGGACTTTCAATACATGGGCAATCACGGGATCGTCTTCAACGTCTCGCAGATCACCCTCACCGACAGCGAACGTGGGCGCTTGCGTGAGCTGCATTTTGGCGAGGCAAAAAGCGCCCACTATGAAGTCAACAGCAAGGTCGTCGAGGTATACGACAAGATGCAGGCCAAGGGCCTGCCTTGCGTGATGATGATCGGGATCTCCAAGCCGCTCACCCGGCAACAGGGCGACGCCCTCAACGCCCAGCGCACCACGATCGCCAACCTTGCAACCACGGCCTCGACTGCCGCCGCCAAGGCCGTGGCCCCCTATTACGTGGCGGCGTCTGTAGGGGCCGGTGTGCGCATGTATGCCAATGAAATCCTGCCCACCTACCATGCGGGCGACGTACTGGTTAGCATCGAGGCGCAGGTCAACGGCGGTATCGGCCCGCAACGCACCCTCTCGACATTGATCATCAAGACCTGACCGGAGACGTACATGTCCGAAATTACTCAACTGGTCATTGCCTTGGTGGTGTCCTTTCTGCTTGATCGATTCCTCAAGCCGTATCTGCTACGCAAGTGGCTAGGTGTGGCGTTGGTGGTGGCGGGTGCGGTTGGCTGCTTTGTGGCAGGTCAGAACCGCTTGTTGGGGTTTGATCTGGGGTTGCTGTCGGCTTTTGCCGTTGCGATAGGGATGGGGTTGTTCATGAAGCGGCGGCGGTTTGAGGAGGTTGATGAAAGGAAGAAAAGGGCAGATTGAATCTGAAAATTAATCCGGCCCCTTATTCATTACTTCTTCAACAGAATCGACCCAAAGCAGCCGTTCGACCTGCGTAACAGCGTACTGATAGAGTTGAATCTACCCACTGATGGTAATTGGTTGACCGGATTGTTTTTGGAGCTTGATGATGGGGTTCTCCACAACGCTGTGGGAGTGGTACGGCCAAGATGAATACAAACGAGTTATCGCGGTGTGCGAGGCAATCCCGGCTCTTGAGTTCCTGGCACTGACCTCGGACATGCAGCAGAGAACCATCCCGGATTGCCCAGCATGTGAAGCCTGGTCAGGGATGATCCTTCCGTTGAGCGAGGTTCTTTCAATCTGTGGCAGCGCGCTACCGGAGGAAATCAAGACACGGCTGCAAGACATTTGGGAGCGATGCAATAGCCTTACTGAGGCTGCATTTCACTGTCATGATCGGCTGATATTTGATCATGACGAGTGGCGACCGATCAGGGCGGCCGCCGCAGAGCTGCTGGATCTAATGGACTCGCAGGAAATCAATCCATTTCTGGATGACTTGCTATTGGATTGCATAAACGTTACTCGCGGAATAAAGCGTTGAGCATTTCTGCAATTCTATGATGGTGTATTGAACATACTCAGCCGCGTGCCCTAGAGACTTACCGCTTTTGGCCGTTTGTGGCCTATCGCTAGGAAGGACGATGACGGGGATATTCGTGAAAAGATCTCGAGGACACTTAGGGATTATTCGCCCGTTTCTCAGGCGTCAGACCCTTGGAGGAAGCTCCTTCGCTACCAGGAGGTCCAACACGTGACCGATTCCAACGTCATAATTTTCGATATGGACGGTACTGTCCTCGACTCGGCTCCCGGAATCCTTGAGAGTTTGACGTATGCCATCCGTCAACTGGGCCATGATTTTATTCCTGGCGCTGAGACGCAGAAGCTATTTGGCCCCCCGATGAACCAAATCGTCGCAAAACTCCTGGCGCCTTTTGCAGACGATCGAGTCGACGAGTGCGTCCACTTGTACCGCTCCCACTACAGGGAGCAAGGGCTCTACAAAAGCCTTCCGTACACAGGCATAAGCAATGCGCTCCGTTATTTTTCGGACCGTAATTACTCGCTCTTTATTGCGACTTCGAAACGACAAGAGTTTGCTGAAAAAATGCTTACCTACAACGGATTGTTCGATGCTTTCCATTCGATCTGCGGTACTTCGCCTGACGGTAAACTGGATGACAAGGCTGATCTGGTAAAGACGCTGCTGGCATCCCTTGCGAAGCCGCCATCCAGCGTGTTCATGATTGGCGATAAACGTGATGACATGCAGGCAGCGCAGCGAAATGCAGTAATCCCGGTGGGCGCACTGTGGGGCTATGGTGCCGTCGACGAGTTGAAAAACAGTGGGGCCCTGGCCTTGGCCGATACACCCTGGGCGTTACCCTCCATAGTTGACGGTCTGCTGCCGGCAGCTGGATATTCGGCTCGACACTAACCTCTGTGGCAAGGGAGCTTGCTCCCGCTGGCCTGCGTAGCAGGCCCCTGCATTTTTCCAGGCAAACTGCATTGTCTGGTTTTGCGGCTGCTGCGCAGCCGAGCGGGAGCAAGCTCCCTCGCCACGGGGGGGCTGGGCTGGCGTCATCGCGAGCGAGCTCGCTCCCACAGGGGGCGGGGGTGTTGCAGATGTTGTGTTCATCACCGTCCGCTGTGGGAGCGAGCTTGCTCGCGATAGCTATCTAGCGGAAATGACGGTGTTCCTGAAAAAACTGGGTTGGTAGGAACTGGTAGGAGCTGTCGAGTGAAACGAGGCTGCGATCTTTTGATTTTGATCTTTCACTCATGACTCAATTGTCTGGGGCAAGATCGCAGCCTCGTTTCACTCGACAGCTCCTACACAGCTCTTCACAGCTCCTACAGGTGGAGCGAGTCCCCGCTACAAAGGTTGCGCCGTTATTTACGCTTGAGCATCTCCGGCAACTGCGCCACCAACTTCTGATTATTCAACGGCGCCCGAATAAACCCACGCTGGGTACCGTCCGGGCCAATCACCGCGAGGTTGCCGCTGTGATCAACCGTGTAGTTGGGTTTGCTGGTGTCCGCTGGGATGAACGGGATGCTCACCGCATTCGCCAGTTTCTGCAGGTCTTCCACCGAGGCGGCGGTCAGGCCTATGAACTGCGGATCGAAGTAACCCAGGTACTGCTTGAGCTGCTTGGGCGTGTCGCGGTTGGGGTCGACGCTGACCAGTACGATCTGCAACTTGGCCACAGCCTCGGGCGGCAGTTCGCTTTTGATCTGGCGCAGTTGGGCGAGGGTGGTCGGGCAGATGTCCGGGCAGAAGGTGTAGCCGAAGAACAGCAGGCTCCATTTGTCTTTCAACCCGTCCATCGCCACGGGCTGGCCGTCCTGGTCGGTCATCTTCACGTCCGGCAGGTTGCGGCTCTGGGGCAACAGGATGATGCCGGCATCGATCAGCGCCGTCGGGTCGCCCTGGCCTTTGCCGGACAGCACCTTGTTGATGGTCAGGCCGAGGATCAGCGCGATCACGGCCACGAGGATGAAGACGGTTTTCTGGGTTCGAGTCATAGGCTCAACAGTAAGTAATGATCTACAAGCAGGGCGATGAACAGCAGGAACAAGTAATAAATAGAGTACTTGAAGGTGTTGATCGCCGCGTGCGGCCGACTGCCACGGTACAACACCACGGCCCATTGCAGAAACCTGGCGCCCAGCACCAGCGCGCAAACCAGGTACAGCATCCCGCTCATATGGATCACGAACGGCATCAGGCTCACCGCCAGCAGCACCAGGGTGTACAGCAGGATATGGATCTTGGTGTAGTGCTCGCCGTGGGTCACCGGCAGCATCGGGATGTCGGCCTTGGCGTATTCCTCCTTGCGGTGAATCGCCAGGGCCCAGAAATGCGGCGGGGTCCAGGCGAAGATGATCAGCACCAGCAGCAGCGGTTCGGCGCTGACATGACCGGTGGCCGCGACCCAGCCCAGCAGCGGTGGTGCCGCGCCAGCCAGGCCGCCGATGACGATGTTCTGCGGCGTCGCCCGTTTCAGGAAACCGGTATAGACCACCGCATAACCGAGCAACGAGGCCAGGGTCAGCCAGGCTGTCAGCGGGTTGGTGAACGCCAGCAGCAAGGCCTGGCCAATCACGGCCAGTGCCAGGGCGAAGGTCAGGGCGGCGGCCGGGGAGACTCGGCCCTCGGCCAATGGCCGTTTGTGGGTGCGGGCCATCACCGCGTCGATGCGCCGGTCCACCACATGGTTGACCGCCGCCGCGCCGCCGGCACACAGGGCGATGCCCAGGTTGCCGAACACCAGGACCGTCCACGGCACGCCGGCACGGGTGGCGAGGAACATGCCGACCAGCGAGGTGATCAGCATCAGCACCACCACTTTGGGTTTGGTCAGCTCCAGGTAATCGCGCCATATCGCTTGGCTGTGGCGTTCACCGGTCAAGGTTGCCATGGCATCTCTCCTTTTATTGTTATGGGGCTGGCGCCGTGTTTAGGCGGGTTGAACCGCCAGCGCAGCGGGACTTGATGCTTGACCCGGACCAGGCTGGTACGGGCGTGATAGTTGACCAGCACCAGGGTCAGCAACAGTGCCGCGCCCCCGGCGTTGTGGGCGACGGCCACCGGCAACGGCAGATGGAACAGCACGTTGCTGATGCCCAGGGTGATCTGCGCCGCCAGTGCGGCCAGCACCAGCCCGGCCAGCCGGGTCATGCCGACGCTCTTCAATTGCCAGGCCAGCCCCAGCAACACCACGGTCACCAGCAACGCGCCGATGCGGTGGGTCAGGTGGATGGCGGTGCGGGCGTCGCTGTCCAGTTGCCCGCCCAGGTAGTTCGGGCCGATGTGCTGGGTCAGGTGGAAGCCGTTGGCAAAATCGGCCGGTGGCAACCATTGGCCGTGGCAGGTGGGGAAATCGATGCAGGCCACGGCGGCGTAGTTGGAACTGACCCAACCGCCCAGGGCGATCTGGCCGATCACCAGCAGCAGCCCGGCCGTGGCCCAGTGTTGCAGGCGCTTGGGCACGGTCAGCGCCGGCAATACGCCGGACAAGCGCAAGGTGAGCAGAAACAACAGGCTCAACGTCGCGAAGCCGCCGAGCAAATGCCCGGTCACCACCTGCGGCCAGAGCTTGAGGGTCACGGTCCACATGCCGAACGCCGCCTGGGCGAACACCACGGCCAGCAGGAACAGCGGCAGTTTCAACGGCAGGCCAGGGTGACGGCGGTTCATCCAGGCCCGGGCGGCCAACAGGGTAATCAACAGCCCCAGGGTCCCGGCAAAGTAGCGATGGACCATCTCGTTCCAGCCTTTATGGGCCTCCACCGGGGTGTCGGGAAAATGCAGCTCGGCATGGGCCAGTTGGGCTTCGCTCTTGGGCACGCTGATGAAACCGTAGCAACCGGGCCAGTCCGGGCAGCCGAGGCCGGCGTGGGTGAGCCGGGTGTAGGCGCCCAGCAGGACGACGATCAACGCCAGCAGCGTGGCAAACAGCGCGAGGCGAAATCCAGGTTTGGCCATGTCGATGCCCTCATCCGATGTTCGACAGTTTCAGCAGGTGACGCAGGTCGTTGAGCAGGTCCTTGCCCTTGACCCGGGCGTCGTAGCGCAGCACCAGGTTGCTGTGGGGATCGATGATCCACAGTTGCGCGCCGCCGGAGCCTTGGGCGCCTTTCTGATAGGCCGGCAGGTCCAGTGGGTAGCGTTGCAATTGCGGGTATTCGCGCTGCAATTGTCCGTCATATTCAGCGTCCAGCGGTTGCGCGATAGCCAAGGCGTGGCTGGCGCGGGAGGCGTCGCGGCCAAGGCCGATCTGCACCTGCCGGGCGAGGTACACCAGTTGCCGGCAATCCACCGAGCATTCCTGCGGTGCGGTGACGAGGATCTGCCAGCGCTGTTCATCGGCCTGTACGCCAATCTCGGCGCGGGTCTGGCCGTTGCCGATCAGTTCGCCGTGGTAGCTGCGGCTGTCGGGCACCCAGAACTGGAATTTGTACATGCCGGTGGCCAGGATCATCGGGCCGACCACCCCGAGCACGATCAGCAGCAGTTGCAGGCGTCCCTTGCGACGGTTGGGCGCTACGGGCGCCTCAGACGTGTTGGTTGGATTCATGGTGTTTCCCATGGTGTCTCCCTGCGTTGTGCCATCCGAGATAAAGGAACAGGCCGAACAGTGCCGCCGCCATGGCGAACCACTGCACGGCATAGCCGAGGTGTTTTTCCGGACCCATGGCGACCACCGGCCAATCGGTCCGGTAGGCGTCGGGGCCGCTTTGTTGGCGTAATTCATAGGTGAAGCCGCTGCGGCCCAGTTCGGCCCAGAGCTTGTCCGGTTCGATGGTGGTGACCAGTCGCGGCCACGGGGCGCCGGCCGGGTCGGCGTGAAGCTGGAAGGTCGCGCCCGGGGCGACGTAGACCCAGGCCTGGAGGCTCACCGGTTGTTCCGGCGTGTTGAAGACCGGCGGGGTGCGCCGGTCAGGCCAGGGCAACCAGCCGCGATTGACCAGCAGCCACAGACCGGTGCGGTGGTCGAGGAACGGTTGCAGCAACTCGATGCCGACCTTGCCGTCGTGCTGGCGGTTATCCAGCAGGATGCTGTGCTCGGCGTCGAACTGGCCTTGCAGCGTGACCGGTCGAAAGGCCGGATCGGCGGTGTGCGCAAGCTCAGTGCTGTCCATCGGCGGCGCCACGCGGCGCTCGGCGTAATTTTCCATGAGCACGCGCTTCTGTTCGCCGCGGCTCAATTGCCAGAACCCCAGGCACACCATCACGGGCACCAGCACGGCCACCACCAGTGACGGCACGAGGCCTGGCCGGAAGCCTTTCATGGCGCCGTCCGAAAGCCGTCGAACGGGATAGCTATACTCACGTGCATCGCGTCCCCCCGGAGTGTCCCTAATGCTAAAAGCAGCCATCGTCCTGATGCTGATTGCCACGGTTGTCAGCCTGTTCAGCGGTCTGTTTTTTCTGGTCAAGGACGACAGCAATTCCAATCGCCTGGTCATCGCCCTGGCGATCCGGGTCAGCCTGGCCGCCGTCACCGTCGGCTTGATCGCCTGGGGTTTTTTCAGCGGCCAGTTGGTGTCCCACGCGCCCTGGTAGCGTTTGCCTCAGAGCACGTAGACGAAGACGAACAAGCCGATCCACACCACATCGACGAAGTGCCAGTACCAGCTCGCCGCCTCGAAGCCGAACTGATGCTCGTTGTCGAAGTGCCCGCGCATGATCCGCATCAGCATGACGAACAGGATGATCGTGCCGATGGTGACGTGGGCGCCGTGGAAACCGGTGAGCATGAAGAAGGTCGCGCCATAGACGCCGGAGCCCAGGGTCAGGCCCAGTTCCTTGTAGGCGTGCATGTATTCTTCGGCCTGGAAGCCCAGGAAGGCGCAACCCAGCAGCACGGTGATCGCCAGCCAGAGTTTCAGCGCGCCGCGATGGCCTTTTTTCAGGGCATGGTGGGCGATGGTGACGGTGACGCTGGAACTGACCAGCAGCACGGTATTGAGCAACGGTAAGCCCCAGGGGCTGATGACTTCCTTGGGCGCCGGGAAGAGTTTCGGGTCGGGGTTGTTCAGCAACGGCCAGGCGAACTCGAAGCTCGGCCAGAGCATGTGTGACAGGCCCTTGGTACCTTCACCCGCCAGGCCTGGCGCCGAGATGTTGCGCACATAGAACAGCGCACCGAAGAAGGCGATGAAGAACATCACTTCGGAAAAGATGAACCAGCTCATGCCCCAGCGGAACGAGCGGTCGAGTTGTGCGCTGTACAGCCCGGCGCGGCTTTCCTTGACCACCGCACCGAACCAGCCGAACAGCATGTAGGCCACCAGCAGGCCGCCAACGAAAAAGATCAGCGGGCCATGGGATTCCGGGCGCGCCGCCTTCAGGTCGTTGAACCAGGTCGCCAGGCCATACACCGTGACGAACATCCCGACCGTGGCGATGATCGGCCATTTGCTCTGGGCCGGAACGTAATAGTGTTCGTGAGTTGCCATTTATTGTTCTCCTTATCGGGCACGCTATCGGTCAGTGTTTAGAGCCACCGGTGGATGACGAGCGGTGATATCGAACAGCGTGTAGGACAGCGTCAGGTGCTTCACTTCCTTGGGCATGTCCCGGTCGACGATGAAGCGCATGGGCATTTCGATGCGTTCGCCGGGTTGCAGCACTTGCTGGGTAAAACAAAAACATTCGGTCTTGTGGAAATACGCCGCGGCAGTGCTGGGCGAGATACTCGGAACCGCCTGGGCGCTCATTGGCCGGTTGGTGGGGTTGTGGGCGACGAACACCATCTCGTTCACCGCCCCCGGCTTGACCACCAGTTGGTCGCCCTTGGGGTAGAAATCCCAGACCATGTCCACCGCGTTGGTCGACAGGAACTGCACCCGCACCTGGCGGGACTCATCGACGGTCTGCTCGCCCTCGTACTGCCCGCCGGTCTTGCCGTTGATGCCGAACGCCTTGCACATCACGTCGTAGATCGGCACCAGGGCAAACCCGAAGATGAACATGGCCACCACCACCAGCAGCAGGCGGGTGACCAGTTTCTTCATCGAAATCGAATCAGCCATGATTTCCAGTCCCTACCCAGAACCCTGTGGGAGCGAGCTTGCTCGCGATAGCGACGACTCGGTGTGTCAGAGACACCGCTATCGCGAGCAAGCTCGCTCCCACACAGGCGCCATGTGTCATCTATTTCACTTCCGGCGGCGTAGTGAAGGTGTGATACGGCGCCGGCGAAGGCACGCTCCACTCCAACCCTTCGGCACCATCCCACGGCTTGGCCGGTGCGGGCGGGCCGCCACGGATGGTCTTGATCACGATGAACAGGAAGAAGATCTGCGTGGTGCCGAACATGAACGCGCCGATGGACGAGACCATGTTGAAGTCGGCGAACTGCAGGTTGTAGTCGGGAATCCGCCGGGGCATGCCCGCCAGGCCGACGAAGTGCATCGGGAAGAACGCCATGTTCATCCCGACGAACGACAGCCAGAAGTGCAGCTTGCCGAGGGTTTCGTCATACATGTGGCCGGTCCATTTCGGCAGCCAGTAGTAGGCCGAGGCGAAGATCCCGAAGATCGCGCCGGGCACCAGCACGTAGTGGAAGTGCGCGACCACGAAGTAGGTGTCCTGGTACTGGAAGTCCGCCGGGGCGATGGCCAGCATCAGCCCGGAGAAACCACCGATGGAAAACAGGATCACGAAGGCCACGGCAAACAGCATCGGCGTCTCGAAGGTCAGCGAGCCTTGCCACATGGTGCTGGCCCAGTTGAACACCTTCACCCCGGTGGGCACGGCGATCAGCAGGGTCGCGTACATGAAGAACAACTCGCCCACCAGCGGAATGCCGACCACGAACATGTGGTGCGCCCAGACGATGAACGACAGGAACGCAATGGCCGCCGTGGCGTAGACCATCGAGGTGTAGCCGAACAACGGCTTGCGCGAGAACGCCGGGATGATCGAGCTGACGGCACCGAAGGCCGGCAGGATCATGATGTACACCTCGGGGTGGCCGAAGAACCAGAACACGTGCTGGAACAGCACCGGGTCACCGCCGCCGGCGGCACTGAAGAAGCTGGTGCCGAAGTGGATGTCCATCAGCATCATCGTCACGCAGCCGGCCAGCACCGGCATCACCGCGATCAGCAGGAACGCGGTGATCAGCCAGGTCCAGACGAACAGCGGCATTTTCATCAGGGTCATGCCGGGGGCACGCAGGTTGAGGATGGTGGCGATCACGTTGATCGCGCCCATGATCGAGCTGATGCCCATCAGGTGGATGGCGAAGATGAAGAACGTCACGCTTTCCGGCGCATAGGTGGTGGACAGCGGGGCGTAGAAGGTCCAACCGAAGTTGGGCCCGCCACCGGCTGTGAACAACGTCGACACCAGCAGCAGGAACGCGGCCGGCAACAGCCAGAAGCTGAAGTTGTTCATGCGCGGCAGGGCCATGTCCGGCGCGCCGATCATCAACGGGATCATCCAGTTGGCCAGGCCGACGAACGCCGGCATCACCGCGCCGAAGACCATCACCAGGCCATGCATGGTGGTCATCTGGTTGAAGAACGCCGGCTCCACGATCTGCAGGCCGGGCTGGAACAGCTCGGCGCGGATCACCATGGCGAACGAGCCGCCCAACAGGAACATGGAGAACGCGAACCACAGGTACAGCGTGCCGATATCCTTGTGGTTGGTGGTCAGTACCCAGCGCATCAGGCCCTTGGCGGGGCCATGGGCGTGGTCGGCGCCGGCATGACCGTGGTCATCGATCACAGCACTCATGTCCTGTCTCCTTCGAACGAGTGGGCTGGACGGCCCGGGGCGGTGAGCCCCGACCGGTTGCGGGAACGAACGTCAGGCCGGCTCATTTGCTTTCTGCCTGTTTGAGTTCCAGCACTTCTTTAGGCGTAACCATGTCGCCCTTGTTGTTGCCCCAGGCGTTGCGTTCATAGGTCACGACTGCGGCGATATCGACTTCCGACAACTGTTTGCCGAACGCGGCCATGGCGGTGCCGGGTTTGCCGTGGTAGACGAGGCTCAGGTGATCAGCCTTGGGCCCGGTGGCGATTTTCGAGCCCTTGAGGGCCGGGAACATCGGCGGCAAGCCCTGGCCTTCGGCCTGGTGACAGGCCACGCAGGTGGTGTGGTAGATCTTGTCGCCACGTTCCTTGAGCTCGTCCAGGGTCCATTCCTTGCTGGTCAGCTCTTTAAGCTGCGCGGCTTCGGCCTTGCGTTCGCCCAGCCACTTTTCGTAGTCGGGCTTGCTCTTGACCTCCACCACGATCGGCATGAAACCGTGGTCCTTGCCGCACAGCTCGGCGCACTGGCCACGGTACAGGCCGGGCTTGTCGACGCGGGTCCAGGCTTCGTTGACGAACCCTGGGATCGCATCGCGCTTGACCGCGAAGGCCGGCACCCACCAGGAGTGGATCACGTCGGCGGAGGTCACCAGAAAGCGCACCTTGGCATCGACCGGCAGCACCAGCGGCTTGTCGACCTCCAGCAGGTAGTGCTCGCCCTTGGCGCTCTGGTTATGAATTTGTTCGGCGGGGGTCGCCAGGTTGCTGAAGAACTCGACGTCCTGGCCCAGGTACTTGTAGTGCCACTTCCATTGATAGCCAGTGACCTGGATATCGATGTCCGACTCGCTGGAGTCGTACATCTTGATCAGGGTGGCGGTGGCAGGAATCGCCATCAGCACCAGGATCACGAAGGGCACGATGGTCCAGAGGATTTCGACGCGGGTGTTTTCGTGGAAATGCGCGGCATTTTGGCCGGTTGAGCGGCGGTGCATCATCATCGACCAGAACATGGCGCCGAAGACAATGATGCCGATGACCACACAGATCCAGAAAATGGTCATGTGCAGGTCGAACACTGCATTGCTGATCTGTGTCGCTCCAGGCGCCATATTCACAGTCCAGGCCGCTTGTGCCTGACTGAAAATCGACCACAACAGGAGGCCCATCCATACGTGTGGATGTCGCGTCATTGCGGGTTCCCCTTATCGTTCTTGTTATCCCGTAGGCGTAAAGCCTGCGGCAAGGGATCGGCTATTCAGACTGCTTAATTGACTCGCCGCGCCTTGCTGCACATGCAATCGGGTGTCATCAGCTAACTCCATTCCAACCCGAGTATAGACAGCACCTGCAACCTCGCAACGCGATGGCGTAAATCGTTTGAAACAGCCGGGGCTTGCGCTAGAGCCCACGAATGGAGAAGGATGCGAACCTGAGTGATGGCAAACCGATATAACTGTGCTGTAGCAAGGAAGGGGCGGTTATGAAAATTAGGTCTTAGGAGTGTTTTTGCGCCAGCTAAGTTATGTCTTCCCTATTTCATTGCCTTTGTTTCCTGGAGTTTTCATGAACACCGCCGCATTGCGCGAGCAGATCCAAAAAGCCCAACAACACGAGGCCGAGACCGGCCAATTGACCCGCCAGCTGGAGGCCCAGTTACCGCATCTGCACGCCGCGATCCAATTGCCAGACATCGACGCGAAGGGCGTCATGACCCGTTTTGTCACCGCTTACATCGAACAAGTGCCAGACCTGCTGGACGCCGCCAACGAAGTGGCCCGCGAAGCCGGGATCGAATCGCAGATCAAGCCGGTACTGAAAATCGCCGAACAGTTTTTCCTCCAGCCACCCAAGCTGATGGAAGGCCACGTCGGTCTGGACAGCCTGTTGGATGAAGCCTACCTGGCCCATCGGCTGGTGGAGGAGGTCAACGACCTGTACATCAAGCATTTCAGCCAACCGCTGATCCCGCTGGACATGACGGTCGCCAACCTGATCGCTCACCATTTGATCGGCGAACCGTTCGCCAACCAGCTGGATGAAGCCGTGCATCACGCCGTGGACGAAATGCTCAACGAAGACAGCTTTGCGCTGGAGTCGGTGGAGTCTTACCGGGAGAAACTCGGCAGCCCGGACACGGGCGCTGCCTGGAAGCGCTGGCCGTGCCTGTCGCGCCAGCTGGGCGTTGGGTTGGAGCTGGATCAGCCAGCGGCTTGATCAACCCCCACCCCTGTGGGAGCGAGCTTGCTCGCGATTGCATTGGATCAGCCACATCGCAGGTGGCTGATACACCGCTATCGCGAGCAAGCTCGCTCCCACATTTGGACTTGAGGTGTCAGGCTGAGGCGGCACCAACCCCTACCGTGGTACGCAAGCGCCCTTCCAGCCGGCGCTTGAGCCCGCGGGATTCGATCAGCAGCTTCGAACCCTTGCTGGCATTCGCCCGGCCCCATTCTTCCAGTAGCTCCAGGCACGAGTGATCGATGTAGCTCAGGTTATTGAGCGGCACATGCACGGTCGCGCCTGTCGGTATGCTGCCCAGCACCTGGGTCAGCGCCGGCACCTTGAGGAAGGTCGCGGCCCCGACCAGTCGCAGTTCCATCTCGCCTTCCTGGGGCAGGTCGATCAGGCTGATTTTCAGCCGTGAGGCTTTCCAGGCCAGTTTCGCCAGGGTCAGGCCGAAGCCGATCAGCACACCGGTCAGCAGGTCGGTGAAGATGATCGCCAACGCCGTTGCGGCGTAGGTGAACATCGGCATCCGGCCATAGCGGCCCAGGCTGCGAAACGCCTTGAGGTCCACCAGTTTGAAACCGGTGTACACCAACACCCCCGCCAGGCTCGCCACCGGAATGCTTTGCAGCACGCTGGACAGCAATAGCACGAAGAGCAACAACCACAGGCCGTGGAAAATCGTCGACATCCGGGTGGTGGCCCCGGCCTGGACGTTGGCCGAACTGCGCACGATCACCCCAGTCATCGGCAGGGCGCCGAGCAGGCCGCAGAGCATGTTGCCGATACCTTGCGCCGACAGTTCCCGGTCGAAGTCCGCACGATCACCGCTGTGCATGCGGTCCACGGCGGCCGCCGACAACAGGGTTTCGGCGCTGGCAATGAAGGCGACCGCGAACGCGGCGACCAGCAGCGTCGGGTCGGCCAGGTTCAGCAGGTCCGCCGGACGCAGCCAATCAATCGCTTCGGCGAGGTTCTCCGGGACTTCCACGCGCTTGACCTGCAAGGCCAGCAGCAGGCTGGCGACGGTCGTCAGGCCCACGCCCAGCAAGGCGCCGGGAACGAAGCGCAGGCTGTGGGGACGAAACTTCTCCCACAACCACATCACCGCAATCGTCGACAAACCGAGCAAGCCGGCCTGCCAGCCGAAGGACGGCAAGGCCTGGGCCACCGCCGCGGGGAACGCCGCGAGGTTATCCAGCCCTGACGGCTTGGGCGCCGCGTCGAGCATCACATGGACCTGGGACAACACGATCAGCACGCCAATACCCGCGAGCATCCCGTACACCACCGCCGGCGCGGTGACCCGGAACCAGCAGCCGAGGCGAAAGCGCCCGGCCAACAATTGCAGCAGACCGGCCAGCAACAGGATCGGCCCGAGCATGGCCACGCCATGCTCGCGCACCAATTCGAAGACCAGCACCGCCAACCCGGCGGCCGGGCCACTGACTTGCAGCTTGGAACCGGCCAGGAAACCCACCACCAGGCCACCGATGATGCCGGTGATCAGGCCTTTGGCCGGTGGCAGGCCGGACGCGATGGCAATGCCCATGCACAAGGGCAGCGCCACCAGAAACACCACCACCGAAGCCAATAGCTCCCGTGGCAGAACAGCTTTTAATTGAGCACGCATGGCGACTCTCCCGAAGTTTTCTTCAGGCATGGCAAGGCCCTACCGCGCAAATGCCGGCAAGGCTTGAACCACACAAGTTTAGGAGTGGTTAGAAGCGCGCTTTGGGCGTCGCCACCGGTATCGGATGGCTGCCATCGAGCGGCAGGAAGCGTCCCTGGTCCGCGTCATAGGCTTTGATCTCGCTGGTCTCGATGTTGTACACCCAGCCATGGATGAACAACTGACCATTGGCCATGCGCGATGCGACCGAGGGATGCGTTCGCAAATGCTGCAACTGCGCGATTACGTTCTCTTCGGTGAGGATCGACATGGTCTGTTTTTCGTCGCCACACGGACAGTTGTCGTGGACCATGGTCTTGGCCACTTCGGCGTGGCGCAGCCAGGCCTTGACCGTGGGCATTTTTTCCAGGGTGTCCGGGTTGAGCACGGCACGCATGGCGCCGCAATCGGAATGGCCGCAGACGATGATGTGCTGCACGCCGAGGGCCAGTACGGCGTATTCGATGGCGGTGGAGACGCCGCCGTTCATTTGCCCATAAGGTGGAACGACGTTGCCGACGTTACGGGTCACGAACAGGTCGCCGGGGGAACTATGGGTGATCAACTCGGGCACGATGCGCGAATCGGCGCAGGTGATGAACATCGCCCGGGGCGTCTGGGCGGTGGCGAGTTTCTTGAAGAGTTCTTCCTGTTGCGGAAAGATCTCGTGATGGAAATGCAAAAAGCCGTCAACAATATGCTGCAGCGCTGCATCGGCGGTTTCCGCCTGGGGTTGGGCTGAAGCCGACGCAGCCAACGGCTGTTTATCCTTGTCACTCATGATTCATCCTCTTTTTGACGGTATGACGCCAGTGGCTGGTTAAAAACATCCAGGTCGACATGTCCGACCCATCAGTCACTCGCTGAACAAGGTAGCGGCCGAAACTTAACTCAAACTGAAATCGAAGGCTCTAGAACAATGATTACAGGGGTGGCAAAACACTGGCGCAGCTCATGCCCAGCGCTGTTCCAAGGTCAACTTTAATCAAATCAAGGACATCTGTCGGCCCGGCGGACAGAAGGCATCGCAATCAAGATTGTATCCGTCGCGACGCTCAAGCCCCAAGCGCTTGAGGGCCTTGGCGAAACGCTGGGCCAGCAGGTCGGCGAACGGGCCTTCACCGCGCATCCGCGCACCGAAGCGGCTGTCATACAGTTCGCCGCCGCGGCTCTGGCGCACCAGGCTCAGCACGTGGGCGGCGCGCTGCGGGTAGTGCGCCTGCAACCACTCCTCGAACAGCGGCGCGACTTCCAGCGGCAGGCGCAGCATGACGTAGGCGGCATTCTGCGCGCCGGCGGCGTGGGCTTCGGTCAGCAGGCTCTCGATCTCGCTGTCATTGATCATCGGGATCATCGGTGCACACAGCACCCCCACGGCAATGCCCGCCTCGCGCATGACCTTGATCGCCCGCAACCGCGCCTTGGGCGCCGCCGCGCGGGGTTCGAGAATACGCTTGAGCTCATCGTCCAGGGTGGTGAGGCTGATCATCACGTGCACCAGGCGTTGTTGCGCCAGCTCGGTCAGCAGGTCCAGGTCGCGCAGGATCAGCGATCCCTTGGTGACGATGGTCACCGGATGCCGATAGCGCAGCAGCACCTCGAGAATCCTGCGGGTGATCCGCTGTTCGCGTTCGATAGGTTGATAGGGATCGGTGTTGGACCCCAGTGCGATTGGCGCGCATTGATAGCCGCGCCGGGACAATTGCTCTTCCAGCACATCGGCGGCATTGGTCTTGGCGATCAGCTTCGTTTCGAAATCCAGCCCCGGCGACATGTCCCAATAGGCATGGCTGGGCCGCGCATAGCAGTAGATGCAGCCGTGTTCGCAGCCTCGGTACGGGTTGATCGAGCGATCGAAGGGGATATCGGACGAGGTGTTGCGGGTAATGATGGTCTTGGCCATTTCGATGCGAACTTCGGTGCCCTGGGTCGGCGGGACTTCCTGATACCAGCCGTCATCTTCGGCCACCGAGCGACTCGGGGCGAAGCGGTTGTGCGGGTTGGTCGCGGTGCCGCGGCCGCGAGGCGGAAGAGAAGCTGACATGGGAGTACTCCGAAAGCTGTATGTGCATACAGTATTCGTTGCCTTCGATTAAGGCCAGTGCCATTCAGCAGCCCGAATCCTCGATCATCGTTCACAACGCTTTGACATTCTCCTCACAGGCTTTTAACCGCAGCGAGCCGACACTGAGCCTCTTGTATCTCTCCATTTTCGGTCGTCCGTGCATGCTCAAGCTCTGTTCCCGTTCACTGCTGTGCCTGGCCTTGCTCATCGGGCTGGCCGAGATCCCCGCCCAAGCGGCCGATGCCCCTGACGCGAGGCCCGCGGAATGGGCGCAGCCGGTGGAAAAGGACTACAACCTCTACCAGATGTCACCGACGCTCTATCGCAGCTCCCTGCCGGATGGCGGAGCGTTGCCCTTGTTGAGCAAACTCAGGATCGGCACGGTCATCACCTTCCTGCCGGAGTCGGACAAGCGTTGGCTGTCCACCCCCGGCATCGAGCAAGTGCAGTTGCCCTATCGCACCAATCATGTCGATGACAGCGATATCCTCAGGGCTTTGCGCGCCGTCCAGGCGGCCGAAGCCAAGGGGCCGGTGCTGATGCACTGCAAGCACGGCTCGGACCGCACCGGCCTGGTCGCCGCCATGTACCGGGTGGTGGTGCAGGGGTGGAGCAAAGAAGATGCCTTGAACGAAATGACCGAAGGGGGCTTCGGTGACAGTCATCACTTCAAGGACGGGGTGCGTTACATGATGCAGGCCGATGTCGACAAACTCCGCGTGGCGCTGGCGAATGGCGATTGCAGCACCAGCGTCTTTGCCCTTTGCTCCCTGGAAAGCTGGGTCAATTCAACGACCCCGGCGCGTCACCTTGACCCTCAAGCGCTGGTTCCAGCACGGTGATCGGTTGCGTGTAAAAAAGCCTCGATGGATTCGGACAGCGGTCGTGAATCGCCCCGCTCGAATATCGTTTCACGCAACGCCCTGCCGGTTTCCCTATCGAATAAGCCGTTGCGCTTGAATCGTTCGAATACGGCCCTGGCCAGGCTCGTGGACCAAAGGTAGGTATAAATCCCGGCGGCGTAGCCTGTGACCATGTAATCCAGGCCATTGGGCCAGCGTTCGTGCATGAACATCGGTAAGTGGCCTACTTTTGCACGCACTTGCTCGAATACTTGCTGGGCGGTACGACCGTCACCGTGGCTGTGGTGCAGTTCCATGTCGAATAACGCATCGCGTATCTGCCCCGCAATGCCCCAACTGGTTTGGGTCTGTAGATAGACCCTCAACTGATCGCCGACTTTGTCCGGCAACGGTGCTCCGGTTTGGTGGTGCTTCGATATCCGGATGAGGAATTCTTTGGCGGTGCACCACTGTTCGAACAACACGCCAGCGAATTCGGCCGCGTCCCGGCTGAGCGCGGTGATGCCCGAGACGTCGCGGTATTCAACCCGGCTTAACACATGGTGCAGACAGTGCCCTAATTCGTGGAAGAGCACTCGCAGTTGCCGATAATCCAGCAACAGGGGGGTGGTGCTGGAACCGCGCGGCAACCAGCCATGCAGCACCGCGATGGGATAACGCGGCCGGCCCTCGGCGGTGATGCGGCGGTTTCGCAGGGTAGTGGTATTGGGAAAGCCATTCTGATCCGCATATTCGAAGGGATCGAAATAAAAGTAGCCGAGGGTTTCGCCCCCCTCCCGGACTTCGAAAAGACGCACCTGCGGATGCCAGCTCGTCACGTCCTGGCGTTCGATGAAGTCCACGCCAAACAGATCCGTGGCGATCAGCAGCAGCTGGGCAAAAGTCGGTTCCAGTGCGAACCAGGCGCTGACGTCCTGCTCCGAGATACCGGCCGTTTGCCGACGAAGTTTTTCGGCCAGGTACTGCACATTCCAGGGCGTTAATTCGTTGACATGTTGCGTCTTGGCAAACGCCTCCAGTTGCTTCGCATCTTCGGCAAACACGGTTTCCTGTTGGTCTAGCTGCCCTTGCAAGAACGTCATGACGTCTTCTGGCGACTGCGCTTGCTCTGGCTCGACTGCCATCTGCGCATAGCTTGAATAGCCCAGCAGTTTGGCGAGTGCATACCGATCCCTGAGCAATTGGCGCAGCACTTCGCCGTTGTCGTAAACCCCGGCCTGCGGCCCTTGATCCGATGCACGGGTGCTATAGGCAGCGTACATTTGCTTGCGCAAGACAGGATCGTCGGCGTAACGGGTGACGATGCGAAACGACTCGTCGTTGAGGGTCAGCAGCCAGCCTGTGCCGCCCTTTTCACGGGCTTGCTCGGCCATGAGCTGCTTGAAGGATGACGGCAGGCCACTCAGTTGGGCTTCATCATGGAGTATTTTGCTCCACGCTTTGTTCGCTGCGTGCAAGTGCTCAAGGAACAAGGTCTGGGCGCCTTGGATACGTAGCTTCAGGTCATTGAGCTTCTCCGGTGACGGCGATCCCATTCCATTCTGGCGCAACCGCCGCAGGATTTTTGCCAGCGTTCGTTTTCGCACGGGGGAGAAATGCAGGGCGATCTGGCTGTTCGCCAAGCGTTGGTAAAGCTGAAACAGTTCGGGATGTTGCATCAGCGATCGCTGGAAATCTTGCAGCCGTTGTTGGCAATCGTCCGAAACCTGTCCCCAGGCATCATCAATCCTGGTCGACGCCATGAGTTCCAATACAAAGCCGAAGCTTTTCAGGCGTGCGTGGATTTCATCCATCGCCAACACCAGGTCATCCCACGTAGGGTACGGTGTCTGGGTCTTGATGATCTCGGCGACTTTGGCACGGCTTTCGGCAATGATCTGGTCTAGCGCGGGAGAGAAGTGTTCGACGCGGATGTTTGAAAAAGGTGGCAGGACATAGGCCTGCAAGAGGGGAGCATAAGGGCGGTACATGGAGGCTTCCTGTCAGTCTGGACGTGTCAGGCCAGTCTGATGAGGAATGCATGAGGCGCTGCGGTACATATGTAACGCTTCCGGGCCGGGCGGCCCGGAAGGTGATGCCAAAGATGTCAGTCGGTTTTTTTCTTCAGCTTCGGGTTGGGGAAAAACTGCACCGCCTGGACCTTGGCGTCCGGCGCCTTGAGCGCCGAGGTATTGACCCGGGTACCCAATTCCTTGGGCACCGACAGGCCTTGCTCGTTGAGTGTGTCGGAATAACCGCAGGCCACGCATTCACGGTGGGGCACGCCGTCTTCGTTCCACATCATCAATTTGTCCGGCTCGCTGCAGGCCGGGCAGACCGCCCCGGCGATAAAGCGTCGCTTGGTAATCACAGGTCCCTCACTCATGCTGCCGCGTCCTCGGTCAGGCCGCTGTGGCGCAAGAGTGCGTCAATCGACGGCTCACGGCCACGGAAGTCGACGAACAGCACCATCGGCTCCTGCGAGCCGCCACGGGCCAGGATGGCTTCACGGAAGGCACGCCCGGTGTCGGCGTTGAGCACGCCGTCTTCTTCGAACTTGGAGAACGCGTCGGCCGACAACACTTCCGCCCATTTGTAGCTGTAGTAGCCCGCCGCATAACCGCCGGCGAAGATGTGGGCGAAGCTGTTGGGGAAGCGGTTGTAGGCCGGTGGACGCATGACCGAGACTTCGTCGCGCACGCCTTCGAGCACTTGCAGCACACTGCGGCCATCGCCGTGGGTGGCGTGCAGCTCGAAGTCGAACAGCGAGAACTCCAACTGGCGGACCATCATCAGGCCGGACTGGAAGTTTTTCGCCGCGAGCATTTTCTCCAGCAGGTCCTGGGGCAGGGGCTCGCCGGTTTCGTAGTGGCCGGAAATCAGCGCCAGGCCTTCGGGCTCCCAGCACCAGTTTTCCATGAACTGGCTCGGCAGCTCCACGGCATCCCAGGCCACGCCGTTGATGCCGGACACGCCAGCATGTTCGACACGGGTCAGCAGGTGGTGCAGGCCATGGCCGAATTCGTGGAACAGGGTGGTGACTTCATCGTGGGTCAGCAGCGCCGGCTTGCCGCTGTCGGCCGGGGTGAAGTTGCACACCAGGTTGGCGACCGGGCTTTGCAGGACGCCTTCGAAGGTGCGACGACGGTCGCGGGCGCCATCCATCCAGGCCCCGCCGCGCTTGTTGGCGCGGGCGTAGAGGTCGAAGAAGAAGCGGCCGACGTGTTGGCCGTTTTCCTTGATTTCGAACAGGCGCACGTCCGGGTGCCAGGTGTCGAAGCCTTTCAGTTCGGCGATCTCGATGCCGTAGAGGCGTTGCACGATGGCGAACAGGCCGCCCAGTACCTTGTCGATCGGGAAGTACGCACGCAGGGCTTCCTGGGCCACGCTGTAACGCTGCTGGCGCAGTTTTTCACCGTAGAAACCGCTGTCCCAGCTTTGCAGGTCGGGGCAGCCCTGTTCGGCGGCGAAGGCTTTGAGCTGTTCCAGGTCCAGGGCGGCGAACGGTTTGCTGCGCTTGGCCAGGTCCCGCAGGAAACTGAGGACCTGATCGCTGGATTCGGCCATCTTGGTCGCCAGGCTCAACTCGGCGAAGTTGGCGAAACCGAGCAATTGGGCCAGTTCCTGACGCAGGTCGAGGATCTGTTCCATCACCGGGCCGTTGTCGTTCTGGCCGGCATTCGGGCCCTGGTCCGACGCGCGGGTGCAGTAGGCGGCGTAGACTTCTTCACGCAGGGCGCGGTCTTCGGCGTAGGTCATCACCGCGTAATAGCTGGGGAATTCCAGGTTGATCAGCCAGCCGTCCAGCTCCTTGGCCTGGGCGGCCGCGGCCATTTGCGCCTTGGCCGAGTCGGTCAGGCCGGCGAGGGTGGCCTCAAGGGTGACGTGCTTGGTCCAGGCCTGGGTCGCGTCCAGCAATTGATTGGAGAAGCGGCTGCCCAGCTCGGACAGTTTGCTCTGCACTTCGGCGTAGCGCTTCTGCTGCTCCGGCGGCAGGTCGATACCCGACAGGCGGAAGTCACGCAGGGAATGTTCCAGGATGGTTTTCTGCGCCACGTCGAAACCCGCGGCTTCAGGGCTGCTCGCCAGGGCTTCGAAGGCCTGGAACAGCTCGCGGTTCTGGCCCAGCTCGGTGGAGTAGGCACTCAATGCCGGCAGGCAGGCCTCGTAGGCTTCGCGCAGTTCAGGGCTGTTGCGCACGGCGTTCAAATGGCTGACCGGGCTCCAGGCGGCGCCCAGGCGATCATTGAGCTCGTCCATCGCCAATACCAGGCCGGCCCAGGTAGGCTGCTGGACTTGGGTCTTGAGGAGCTCGGCGATGGCGGCACGGTTGTCGGCCAGGATCTGCTCGATGGCCGGTTGCACGTGCTCGGCACGGATCGCCGAGAATGGCGGCAGGTCATAGGGCTGCAAAAGAGGGTTGTTCACGCTCACGGTCGACACCTTGGCTGGAAGAAACATGGGCCCATCTTAATTACAATCGACGTTCACCGCAGCTAGCAGCGCCTATCACCGGATAAGAGAGAGCCTATCGTGACCCTTCGCACGTACCAGAACCACAGCCCGCGGCTAGCCCGGGGCGCTTTTGTCGACAGCACCGCGGTGGTGATCGGCGACGTCGAAATCGGCGAAGACAGCTCCGTCTGGCCGCTGACGGTCATTCGCGGCGACATGCACCGCATCCGCATCGGTGCGCGTACCAGTGTCCAGGATGGTTGCGTGCTGCACATCACCCACGCCGGGCCGTTCAATCCCGAGGGTTTCCCGTTGCTGATCGGCGATGACGTGACCATCGCCCACAAGGTCATGCTCCATGGCTGCTCCGTGGGCAGCCGGATCCTGATCGGCATGGGCAGCATCGTCATGGACGGCGCGGTGGTCGAAGATGATGTGATCATCGGTGCCGGCAGCCTGGTACCGCCGGGCAAGCGCCTGGAAAGCGGCTTTTTATATGTGGGCAGCCCGGTGAAGCAGGCCAGGCCGCTGACGGACAAGGAGCGCGCCTTCTTCACCTACAGCGCGGCGAACTACGTGAAGCTCAAGGACCTGCACCTGGCTGAAGGCTACGACCAGCCCTGATGAGGTTCATCGTGGCGAGGGAGCTTGCTCCCGCTTGAGTGCGAAGCACTCACAATTCAGTGATATTGCCCAGGAACAGCCATGCACTACCAGACTGTACTCTTCGACCTCGACGGCACCCTCACCGACCCCCGCGAGGGCATCACCCGTTCGATCCAGTTCGCCTTGAGCAAACTGGGCATCGACGAGCCCGACCTGACCCGCCTCGAGCATTTCATCGGTCCGCCGCTGTTGCAGGCCTTCATGCAGTTTTACGACTTCGATGAAGCGAAGGCCTGGGAGGCGGTGAATTTCTATCGCGAACGCTTCAAGGTCACCGGCCTATACGAAAATCGCGTCTTCGACGGCGTGATGCCACTGCTGGAAACCTTGGGCGGCCAGGGGCGCCAGTTGTACATCGCCACCTCCAAACCTTGGGTGTTCGCCCGGGAAATCGCCCGCCACTTCGACTTCGCCCGGCACTTCAAAGTGATCTACGGCAGCGAACTGGACGGCACCCGCACCAACAAAATCGAGCTGATCGCCCACCTGCTGGCCGAAGAAGGCCTCGACCCGGCCACCACCCTGATGATCGGCGACCGCAAACACGACCTGATCGGCGCCCGCAGCAACGGCCTGGATGCGGCGGCGGTGGGGTATGGGTTTGGCAGCCATGAAGAACTCAGCGCCGAGGGCCCGGCGTATCACTTCGAGACGGTGGATGCGTTGCATCAGGCGTTTTTGCGGCGCTGACTGGATTGCCATCGCGAGCAAGCTCGCTCCCACAGGGGATGGGCGGTGGATACCCATACTGTGAGCACCGCGGAACAATGTGGGAGCGAGCTTGCTCGCGATAGCGGCCGCGCAGACGCCCCCTGCCTCAAGGCACACACTTGTGGCGAGGGAGCTTGCTCCCGCTGGGTGGCGAAGCCGCCCCAAGCAGGTTGACGCACTTCTCCAGACAAACTGCGTCAGCCGGTTTACGACGGCTGCGCCGCCGAGCGGGAGCAAGCTCCCTCGCCACAGGTGTAACCATGTTCCGGTCCCGGCAGGGGTGGGTGTTGTATATGAAAGCGGCGATTCAGGCCCTGAACTGGCTTGGCGCCACGCCGCTCCAGCGCACGAAGGCGTGGCGGAAGCTGGCGGTTTCGCTGAAGCCCAGTCGTTCGGCGATTCGATAGATCGGCAATTGGTCCTCGCAAAGCATCTGCTTGGCCCGTTCGAAGCGCAGTTCGTCCAGCAGTTCCTGGTAGCTGCAGCCCAGGTCCTTGAGGTGGCGGCGCAAGGTGCGCGCCGAGCAGTTCATCTGCTCGGCCAGGCCTTCCAGCCCGGGGGCGGCGTTCAGTTGGGCGTCGAGCAACTGGCGGATCCGTCCCAGCCAGGCCTGGCGCCCGGTGAATTCGGTGTTCTGCCGGCGGCAACGTTCGGCCATGGCGTGATGGGTGATGGGGTCGGCCAGGGGCAGGGGTTGGTCGAGCCAGTGGCGCTCGAAGGCGAACGCGTTATCGACGCTGTCGAAGCGTACCGGGCAATCGAAGAGCGCGGCGTAGCGCGCCTGGTAATCGGGCGCCGGATGTTCGAAGCGTGCCGCACGCAAGGGCAGTGCATGACCAAGGAGGTCGTTACAGATGACCCTCAGCGAAACCATGCAGAACTCGGCATTGAACACCGCCAGGGCCGGGTTCTCCCGATAATCGCTGGCGCTGAACCAGATGTACTGGCCGTCATCGTCCAGGTTCAGTTCGAAGAGTGTTCCCAATAGCGCCGGATAGCGCAGCGCCAGGCGCAAGGCGTCACCTAAGGTGGCACTGGTGAGCAGGGCATAGCCGAGCATGCCGTAGGACGAAACGTGCATGCGCAGGCCCAGCTCCAGGCCGATGTCGCGCTTGAGCGCCACGGCGTTGGCGCAGACCTGCATCTCCTGGTTGGTGGTGATGCGCGTATCGGCCCGGCTCAGGTCCGCCGCGCTGATGCCGCTGCCGGCCAGCAATGCCTCACTGGACAGCCCTTGGTTCTTGAAGGTGCTCAGCACCAGGGAGACGGCGTTGAGGGTGGTGAGGTGGGAATGAAGCATGTCCGTTTCCAGCCTGGGGAAGGTTGGAAACGGAGCAAGTTATATGCCGGGTGAAAATCGAAGGTTCAACACAACCTCTAATGTGGGAGTAGACCTGTGGGAGCAAAGCTTGCTCGCGAAGAACGATGACGCGACCTTACAGTTGATCTGTGTCGCCTGCATCGCGAGCAAGCTTTGCTCCACAGGTTTTGCAGCGTCTAAGCTCAGCTCAGCTCGCCACACAGGTCCAGCTCTACCAGCCGCCGAACCTCTTCCACCGGCAGCCCTGCGCCAATCAAGGCGTGCAACTTGCCGAACGCGGCTTCGCGGGTCATGCCGCCGCCGGACAGCACGCCAACGCCACGCAAGCGACTGCCAGCTTCGTAAACGTCCAGCTCGACGCCACCTTCATGGCATTGGGTCACTGCCACGACTACCACGCCGCTGTCCCGCGCCCGCTCGAGGCTGGCGAGGAAGGCCGGGTTGTCGCTCGGCCCGGTGCCGCTGCCGTAGCATTCCAGCACCAGGCCCTGGATGCCGCTGCCCAGCAGGCCGTCCAGGATCTCGGCGCTGATGCCGGGAAACAGCGGCAGCGCCGCGATGTTCGCCAGTTGCTTGGGCTGGTTGTAATTCAACTGCGCCGGCAGCGAGGAGGCTTTGACGCCGCCGCCCTGGCGTTCGAGGCGCTTGAACGGGTGACGACCGAAGCTGCGCACCTTCGCGCAACGGGTTGGCGCCAGCAGCTCACCGTGGAAGTACAGGTGCACGCCCGGCGCCAGACCCTGGCCTAGAGCGACCAGCGCGCCGCTGAGGTTTTCCCAGGCGTCGCTGTCGGTCACGCCGGCGGGCAGCATGGAACCGGTGAAGCAGACCCGCGCATGCAGGCCCAGCAGTTGGAAGCTCATCGCCGCGGCGCTGTAGGCCAGGGTGTCGGTGCCGTGCAGGATCAGCACGCTGTCGCAGCCCTGCACATCCACGGCATCGACCACCGCTTCGCGCAGTTGTTGCCAATAGGCTGGGGTCATGTTGGCGCTGTCGATCAGCGGCGACATTTCCCGGAAGCGCCATTGCGGGACGACGAGTTCAGGCTGGCTGTGCAGGTAATCGCGCATCCGCGCTTCGAAACCGGATGCCGGGGCCAGGCCGTGGGCGCTGGCCTGCATGCCGATGGTGCCGCCGGTATAGAGCACCATGACGTGCTGGGCGGCAGGGTAGGTCGAGCCATTCATGGGGTTGTTCTCCGAGGACGAAAACGGCAGCTTGGGTTAGCTGCCACAACATAAGGTCGAGCATGACGCCGACCTTAGGCTGTGTCACGCCGGGCGCAGGGGATGCGCCCGGTTTTTTCCAAACAGCTTCTACCGATCAGCGTTGCGCTGCGGTCACGCCAGCAACAGCGGCGTCAGGCTTGGTGACCGGCGCCGATGGGTTGGCCGGCCAAGCATTGCGGTCCAGATCCAGGTCCGGGAACTTGCTGGAATCGAAGACAGGGGTCTTGATGCCGGCCGCACGTTGGTCATCGTAGTCACGCAGGATGCGCATGCCGACCTTGAACAGCAGGAACAGCGCGATCAGGTTCACGAACGCCAGCAGGGTCATGGTGATGTCGGCGAAGGCGAACACGGTGCTGAGGTTTTCGATGGCGCCCCAGAAAATCAGGACCAGGACCAGTGCGCGGTAGGCGATCAGGGCCTTGCGGTTCTCACCCAGCATGAAGCGCAGGTTGTTCTCGCCCAGATAGTAGTTGTAGAGGATCGAGGTGAAGACAAACAGCGCCAGGGCCACGGAGATGAACATCCGGCCCCAGTCACCCACGACGGCCGCCAGGGAGTTCTGGGTCAGGGCAATGCCGTCGCCTTCGAAGCCTGGGGTGTAGAAGCCCGACAGCAGGATCAGCAGCGCGGTGCAGGTGCAGATCACGAAGGTGTCCAGGAACACGCTGAACGCCTGTACCACACCCTGTGCTACCGGGTGCTCGACCGACGCGACGGCGGCTACGTTAGGCGCACTGCCCAGGCCGGCTTCGTTGGCGAACACGCCACGCTTGACGCCCATGACGATGGCACTGCCGATCAGGCCGCCAAAGGCCTGGTCCAGGCCGAAGGCGCTTCTGACGATGGTCGCCAGCATGGCCGGTACGTGGTCGAATTGCAGCACGATCACGTAGATGGTCACACCGATGTACACCAGGGTCTTGACCGGTACCAGCAGGTCGGCAACCTTGGCGATACGCTTGATCCCACCGATGAACACCAGACCCAGCAGCACCGCCAGGCCCAGGCCGGTGTAGGTGGTGTCGAGGCCGAAGGCGTTGTTCAGGGAGTGCGTGACCGCGTGGGCTTGCAGGCCGTTGAAGGCGAAGCCGAAGGTGATCAGCAGCAGGAACGCCATGATCATGCCCAACCAGCGTTTCTGCAGGCCGTGCTGGATGTAGTAGGACGGGCCGCCACGGAACTGGCCTTCGGAGTCGCAGCGCTTGTAGAGCTGGCCGAGGGAGCATTCGAAGAAGCTGCTGGACATACCGACCAGGGCAGTCACCCACATCCAGAACACCGCACCAGGACCACCCAGGGTCACGGCGATGCCGACACCGGCGATGTTGCCCGCGCCGACACGGCCAGCCAGGCTGAGCATCAGGGCCTGGAAGGAACTGAGCTGGTCAGTGCTGCTTTTCAGACTGTCACGGAACACCGTGAACATGTGAAAGAAATGACGGAACTGGACGAAACGCGAGCGGATCGTGAAGTAGCCACCGAGCCCGACAATGAGCAGGATCAGCACTTTCCCTGAAAGGAAGTCGTTGATGACTTCGAGCATGAGTATTCCTCGCTGTTTTTTGTTTAAGCAAATGCTGGCCATTTGAAATATCGCGTTACATCGGTCGGCGCGCAGCGCGACAGGTGAGGCAATGTTTCGTCCCGGTCCATTTTTGCGGGTTGTTATTAGTTCGGTTTTCGCATGTTTAAGGATCTCGCTGCAGACGATCACTCATGCGAAGAGGGGCGGCACTATACCTATCAGCGCGGTGCCCGTCTGCACAGTTGTGGTGCGTCCGACGAAACGAATCCTTTGAAACACCTGGCCTTTCGGTCAGGTTTTTATGGGCGAGAGCCTGCTCGCGTTGGCTGGCGACGCGGTTTACTACGGGCAGCACGTCGTCGTTTATCGCGAGCAGGTTCCTTCCCACAGGTTCAGTCATCCTTTGCTGCTATCAATTAAAAAAAGGGCTTGGGGAAGATCCCCAAGCCCTCAAAAGGTGAGAGGTGTCTAGTCCCTCGACCTGGTGAGCGGTGTCGTGTCGATCACGCCTTGAGCGGGACCAGACGCGGAGCAATCATGTTTTCCGGGCGCAGGATGTCGTCGAGCATGGCGTCGTCGAGCAAGCCTTCTTCGCGCACCAGTTCCAGCACGCCGCGGCCACTTTCCAGGGCAATACGGGCGATGCGGGTGGCGTTTTCATAGCCGATGTACGGGTTCAGGGCGGTGACCAGGCCGATCGAGTGCTCGACCAGTTCACGGCAGCGCGCTTCGTTGGCGGTGATGCCGACGATGCAGTGCTCGCGCAGCATGTCCATGGCCCGTTGCAGCAGGCGGATCGAGTCGAAGATCTTGAAGGCGATCAGCGGTTCCATCACGTTCAGTTGCAGTTGGCCGCCTTCGGCCGCGATGGTCAGGGCCAGGTCGTTGCCGATGATCTGGAATGCCACCTGGTTGACCGCTTCCGGGATCACCGGGTTGACCTTGCCGGGCATGATCGAGCTGCCTGGCTGGCGAGCCGGCAGGTTGATTTCGTTGATGCCGGTGCGCGGGCCGCTGGACAGCAGGCGCAGGTCGTTGCAGATCTTCGACAGCTTGACCGCAGTGCGCTTGAGCATGCCGGAGAACAGCACGAAGGCGCCCATGTCGGAGGTGGCTTCGATCAGGTCGGCGGCCGGAACCAGCGGCTGGCCGCTGATGGTTGCCAGGCGCTGTACGGCCAGGGCCTGGTAGCGCGGGTCGGCGTTGATGCCGGTGCCGATGGCGGTGCCGCCAAGGTTCACTTCAGTGAGCAGTTCAGGCGCCAGGGTTTTCAGGCGCGCCAGGTCTTCGCTCAGGGTGGTGGCGAAGGCGCGGAATTCCTGGCCGAGGGTCATCGGCACGGCGTCTTGCAGCTGGGTGCGGCCCATTTTCAGGACGTGGCTGAATTCTTCACCTTTGGCCGCGAACGCCTGGATCAGGCTGTCGAGGCTGGCCAGCAACGCGTCGTGGCCCAGCAGCAGACCCAGGCGGATCGCGGTTGGGTAGGCGTCGTTGGTGGACTGCGCCATGTTCACGTCGTTGTTGGGGTGCAGGTACTGGTACTCGCCTTTCTGGTGGCCCATGGCCTCCAGTGCGATGTTGGCGATGACTTCGTTGGCATTCATGTTGGTCGACGTGCCGGCGCCGCCCTGAATCATGTCCACCACGAATTCTTCGTGGAAATCGCCGCGGATCAATCGTGCACAGGCTTCACTGATGGCTGCGTGCTTGGCTTCGCTGAGCTGGCCCAGTTCGCGGTTGGCGTCAGCGGCGGCCTGCTTGACCATTGCCAGACCGACCACCAGCTTGGGGTAATGCGAGATCGGGACGCCGGAGAGACGGAAGTTGTTTACCGCTCGCAGGGTCTGGATGCCGTAATACGCTTGTGCTGGTACTTCGAGTACGCCAAGCAGGTCTTTTTCTGTGCGGAATGATGCAGCGGAGGACATGATGGAAATCATCTCGATAAGGACCCGGTCTGAGCCGGAACGCTGCGAATCCTAGGCTCTGGAAAAAAATAGGGCCAATGCTGTTAAGCACTGGCCTATGCATATTCGGCATAATGTCGGTGTGACGTCGGCGGTGCGACGAACGTGTGACCTGTTTTGGTGCGTTTAAGGGAGGCGTGATGAATCTTGAAAGCAAATGGCTTGAGGACTTCAGTGCCCTGGCCGCTACCCGCAGTTTCTCCCAGGCGGCCGAGCGGCGTTTCGTGACGCAACCGGCCTTCAGCCGGCGAATCCGCAGCCTCGAGGCGGCGCTGGGGCTGACCCTGGTCAACCGTTCGCGCACGCCCGTCGAGCTGACGGCGGCGGGGCAGTTGTTCCTGGTGACGGCGCGCACGGTGGTCGAGCAACTGGGTGAAGTGTTGCGCCATTTGCATCACCTGGAGGGCGGACAGGGCGAAGTCATACAAGTGGCCGCCGCCCACTCCCTGGCGCTGGGTTTCTTCCCGCGCTGGATCGCCCAGTTGCGCAACGAAGGGATGAACATCGCCACGCGGCTGGTGGCGACCAACGTCGGCGATGCTGTCCACGCCTTGCGTGAAGGGGGCTGCGACCTGATGCTGGCCTTCTACGATCCGGATTCGGCCATGCAGATGGACCCGGAGATTTTCCCGTCGCTGCACCTGGGCCAGACCGAGATGCTCCCGGTGTGCGCCGCCGATGCCGATGGCAAGCCGCTGTTCGACCCTGAAGGCGAGGCCAGCGTGCCGCTGCTGGCCTACAGCGCCGGGGCCTTCCTCGGGCGTTCGGTCAACCAGTTGTTGCGCCAGCGGGCGCTGCGATTCACCACGATCTACGAGACGGCCATGGCCGACAGCCTCAAGAGCATGGCCCTGGAAGGCCTGGGTATCGCCTGGGTGCCGCACCTGAGCGTACGCGCCGAACTGGCCCGGGGCGAACTGGTGATCTGCGGCGGCCCGCAATGGCACGTGCCGTTGGAGATCCGCTTGTACCGCTGCGCCCTGGTGCGCAAGGCCAATGTGCGGTTGTTGTGGCGCAAGCTCGAAGGCGGCGTGGCGCAGGGTGCTATTGGATCTTGAATCCAACGCAGTCCCCTTTGTGGGATGTCACTGATATCAGGGGCACCACCGAGCCCTTGTGGGAGCGAGCTTGCTCGCGATGACGGACTGACATTCACAGTTGCATTGACTGACCTATCGCTATCGCGAGCAAGCTCGCTCCCACAGGGGATTTGTGGTGTTCCGACGCTGACCTGAGAGTCAATAAAACCGCCACTTCATCGCAAATGACAGATGGTCGGCGAAAGTGCGTTTAACGCACCATTTTCGGTATACTGCCCGGCCTTCGGTCGGCTTGCCCGGCCATAATTCGTACAACAAGCCACGCCGGTTTCCTGCGTGGCTTGTTGTTTTTTGACGCGCCTGCGGGCGCCCAGAGAGAAGAGGCACGACGATGAGTGCACTGGTTGGCGTGATCATGGGCTCCAAGTCCGATTGGTCCACCCTTAGCCACACCGCCGATATGCTGGAAAAGCTCGGCATCCCTTACGAGGTGAAAGTGGTCTCCGCCCACCGTACCCCGGACCTGCTGTTCCAGTACGCCGAAGAGGCCGAGGCGCGTGGCATCGAGGTGATCATCGCCGGTGCCGGTGGCGCCGCCCATTTGCCAGGCATGTGTGCGGCCAAGACCCACCTGCCGGTGCTGGGCGTGCCGGTCCAGTCTGCGATGCTTTCGGGCGTCGATTCGTTGCTGTCGATCGTGCAGATGCCAGCCGGCATCCCGGTCGCGACCCTGGCCATCGGCAAGGCTGGCGCGATCAACGCGGCCCTGTTGTCGGCGAGCATCCTGGGCGCCAAGCATCCACAATTTCATACCGTGCTGAAAAAATTCCGCGCTGAGCAGACAGACAGCGTCCTGGACAATCCAGACCCACGCATTGCCTGAGGTTGTTGACGAATGAAGATCGGTGTAATCGGTGGCGGCCAGTTGGGTCGCATGTTGGCCCTGGCAGGTACGCCGCTGGGGATGAACTTCGCTTTCCTGGACCCGGCGCCGGACGCCTGTGCTAGCGCGTTGGGTGAGCACCTGCGGGCCGACTACGGCGACCAGGATCACCTGCGTCAATTGGCTGATGAAGTTGACCTGGTGACCTTCGAGTTCGAAAGCGTCCCGGCCGAGACCGTGGCTTTCCTGTCCCAGTTCGTCCCGGTCTACCCGAGCGCCGAAGCCTTGCGGATCGCCCGCGACCGCTGGTTCGAAAAGAACATGTTCAAGGACCTGGGCATTCCCACGCCGGCTTTTGCCGACATTCAGTCCCAGGCCGACCTGGACGCCGCCGTCGCTGCCATCGGCCTGCCTGCCGTGCTCAAGACCCGTACCCTGGGTTACGACGGCAAGGGCCAGAAAGTCCTGCGCAAGCCTGAAGACGTGGTCGGTACGTTCGCCGAACTCGGCAGCGTGGCCTGCCTGCTGGAAGGCTTCGTGCCGTTCACCGGGGAAGTCTCGCTGATCGCCGTGCGTGCCCGTGACGGTGAAATCCGTTTCTATCCGCTGGTGCACAACACCCACAAGGACGGCATCCTCAAGCTGTCCGTCGCCAGCACCGATCATCCGTTGCAGGCCCTGGCCGAAGACTATTCCAGCCGGGTGCTCAAGCAGCTCGATTATGTCGGCGTGATGGCGTTCGAGTTCTTTGAAGTGGACGGCGGCCTCAAGGCCAACGAAATCGCCCCTCGGGTACACAACTCCGGGCACTGGACCACCGAAGGCGCCGAGTGCAGCCAGTTCGAAAACCACCTGCGGGCGGTGGCCGGGCTGCCGCTGGGGTCGACCGCCAAGGTCGGTGAGAGCGCGATGCTCAACTTCATCGGCAAGGTGCCGGACAGCGAGAAAGTCCTGTCGATCGCTGACTGCCATTTGCATCACTATGGCAAGGCGTTCAAGGCCGGGCGCAAGGTCGGTCACGCCAACCTGCGTTGCGCGGACCGGGCGACGTTGGCGCAGCAGATCATCAAGGTCGAGACGCTGATCGCCGAGCAATAATCTGCAACATCGGTGGAACCATTCGTCGGCTAATCTCTCTCATGGCTAAGTGCCAAAGTCTGTCTAGGCTTTGGCATAGCTATCCAACCAGAGGGCAATGCCATGGGAATCATCGGAACCATTTTTATCGGCTTGATCGTTGGCCTGCTGGCACGCTTCCTGAAACCGGGCGATGACAGCATGGGCTGGATCATGACCATCCTGCTCGGTATCGGCGGTTCGTTGGCGGCCACGTACGGCGGCCAGGCCCTGGGTATCTACCAGGCCGGCCAAGGTGCTGGTTTCATCGGGGCCCTGGTGGGCGCGGTGGTATTGCTGGTGATCTACGGCCTGATCAAAAGAAACTGATTCAAATGCGACAAAGCCCTCTCTGCCTGGCGCGCAGAGGGGGCTAGAATGCTCGGCGTTTCACTTTCCTCTCATTGCCGAGCCCTTTCATGCGCCGTCTAGTGTTGACCCTTCTTCTGCTGGGCAGTGGCCTGGCCCATGCTGCCGAGCTGCCGGAAACCGACTGGCTCGAACTGATGCCCAAGTCGGACCAGAAAGCCCTCGAGGCCATGCCCGAGATCGACCACGACTCCCCCGAAGCCAATGGCACCTTCACCGAAAAAGGTGGCCTGAAGCAAAGCAAAGGCTTGCCGGCGGTGATGTATTCGACCAAGACCGTGGCGTCGATGAACGACAAGCATATCCGCATCGGTGGTTACCCGGTGCCGCTGGAAACCGACGCCAAGGGCCGCAGCACGCTGTTTTTCCTGGTGCCTTACCCTGGCGCCTGCATCCACGTCCCACCGCCACCGCCAAATCAGTTGGTGCTGGTGCGCTATCCCAAGGGCCTGAAGCTGGATGACATCTATACACCGCTGTGGGTGACCGGCACGCTGAAGATCGAAAAAGTCGACAACGATCTGGCGAGTGCGGCGTATGCGCTGGAGGCGGAGAAGGTGCGGGTGGTGCAGGAGGCGGATTTGTAATAGGCCTGTTGGCCTGACACAAATCCCAATGTGGGAGCGAGCTTGCTCGCGATGGCGGTGTGTCAGTCGACGCTGATGTTGACTGTCATGGCGCTATCGCGAGCAAGCTCGCTCCCACAGGTTTTTTTTGGTGTGGTTTAGAGCGGCTTGCTGCCGATGCTCACGCCCAGGGTATGGCTGGCCTGCGGCAACAACGTCACCACATCGTCCATCACGTTCGCCGTCTCGATGCACAGCATGCGCTGCCAGCCGTCGTCGGCCATGTCGCTGAAGGCCTTGGCGCGTTCGGTCCAGGGGTTCCAGATCACCGCCGAGCGTGAGCCGCTGCTCGTCAGCTCGATCCGGCGTTCCCACTGTGGGTCGATGATGCTCAGCTTTGGCGGGGTATCGAGGTAGATGCGGTCGGTCTCGCCAGCAAAGTGCAGGTTGCCGGCCTGGGTGACGGTTTTCCAGTCGTCCAGGGTCTCGATGTAGCTCAAGCCATCGACCCCTTCGACCTGCACGTTGCGCACGTCGCTCACGGCAAAGTAGCTGTGCAGCGCCTGGCTGAGGCTGACGGTTTCGCTGCCACGGTTATGGCTGGTGAGGCGGATATGCAGTTGCTCGTCCATCACGATGGCCAGCGTCAGGTCGACCTGGTGAGGCCAGCCCGCAAGGCCGTTCTCGGGGTAGGGCAGCACGAATTCCACCTTGAGGCTTGCGCCTTCGGCTTCGATGCCCTTCAACTCCCAATCCATCGTTCGCACCAGGCCGTGGGCGGTGGCCGGATCGTTGCTCACGCGCATGGCCTGTACGCTGTCGGGGTTGCGCGTCAGGTTGCCGAACCACGGCCAGCACACCGGCACGCCCGCGCGGATGCTCTTGCCGGCCTTGAACGTGGCCTGGTCGTTAAGCCAGATCAGCGGCGGCTGGCCGTCCACTTGATAACTGAGGATATGCGCGCCTTGTTGGGCCACCAGCAACTCGGCCTGGCCGTGGCGGATGCGCCAGGCGTTCAGTTCATCCAGTTTGACGGCTTCGACGTTGGGCGTAGGCATGTTGCAAATCTCGCTCGGGAACAGGGACTGCAATGGACCGCAAAACGGCCGCCGTGTTTAACGGGCGCGCGGCGGAACCGAGCGGGTGCGACCGCTGCCGTCGATGGCGACGAAGACAAATACCGCCTCGGTCACCTTGCGCCATTCACTGGACAGCGGGTCGTCGCTCCAGACTTCGACCATCATCTGGATCGAACTGCGGCCGATTTCCAGCGCCTGGGTATAAAAGGAAAGCTGCGCCCCCACTGCCACCGGCACGAGGAACGCCATGCGATCGATCGCCACGGTGGCCACGCGTCCGCCGGCCACTTTGCTGGCCATGGCGGTGCCGGCCAGGTCCATCTGGGACACCAGCCAGCCGCCGAAAATATCGCCGAAGCCGTTGGTCTCGCGAGGGAGCGCGGTGATTTGCAGGGCCAGGTCGCCTTGCGGGATTGGATCTTCTTGTTCGAGCTCTATCATGCCGGGGGGGCCTCTGACCCGTAACGCTGTCTTGTACTTCAGGTGAATAGCCGTCTTTGTAAAAAACGATTCAGCCCGAACATACTGCGTTCGTCACGTTTTTCGTAAAGGCGTGCCAAAGGGAAACTCTGCGAAACCGGCTGGTTTTGGTACTACACCACCAACGACGTTTTCGCACAGCAACCCCTTACAGAGTACTGCAAGGTTGCGAGTATATCGGGCGATAGACGTCGAGACGACCACTCGGTTCTGATTTTGACTATCAAATACGCACCTCTATGTGCTTTTTCGAACAATTTGCTATCGTGCCGGACCTGCCCAGGCCCCCAACCCGTGTCAACAGGGTTGCAGAACCAACTATAAGAGAAGTCCTTGCCATGACCACTGCGCCTTCGAGCACGGCGACGCCCGCACAACCGGCACGTCCATTGACCCGCAACGATTACAAGACCCTGTCGCTTTCTGCCTTGGGCGGTGCGCTGGAGTTCTACGATTTCATCATTTTCGTGTTCTTTGCCACCGTGGTCGGCAAATTGTTCTTCCCTGCCGAAATGCCCGAGTGGCTGCGCTTGATGCAGACGTTCGGCATTTTTGCCGCCGGTTACCTGGCCCGGCCGCTGGGCGGGATCGTCATGGCTCACTTCGGTGACCTGCTGGGGCGCAAGAAGATGTTCACCCTGAGCATTTTCATGATGGCGGTGCCGACCCTGATCATGGGCCTGCTGCCCACTTATGCACAGATCGGCATGTGGGCGCCCATCCTGCTGTTGCTGATGCGGGTGATCCAGGGCGCGGCCATCGGCGGGGAAGTGCCGGGTGCCTGGGTATTCGTTTCCGAACACGTTCCGGCGCGCCACATCGGCTATGCCTGCGGCACGCTGACCTGCGGCCTGACGGCGGGGATTTTGTTGGGTTCGCTGGTCGCCACGGCGATCAACAGCATTTATACACCGGTGGAAGTGGCCGATTACGCCTGGCGGATCCCGTTCCTGCTGGGTGGCGTGTTCGGGTTGTTTTCGGTGTACCTGCGCCGCTGGTTGCACGAAACCCCGGTGTTCGCCGAGCTGCAACTGCGCAAGGCCCTGGCCGAGGAAGTGCCGCTGCGGGCCGTGTTGCGTGATCACCGCGGCGCCATCGCCATTTCCATGCTGTTGACCTGGCTGCTGTCGGCCGGCGTCATTGTGGTCATCCTGATGACACCGACCGTGCTGCAGACGGTGTACCACTTCAGTCCGACCACTGCGTTGCAGGCCAACAGCCTGGCGATCGTGTTCCTGAGTCTCGGTTGCATCGGTGCGGGTGTGCTGGCCGATCGTTTTGGTGCTGGCCGGGTGTTTGTCTTCGGCAGCGGTTTGCTGTTGATCACGTTCTGGACCTTCTACCACTGCCTGTTCGATCACCCCGAATGGCTGTTTCCGCTGTATGCCTTGAGTGGCTTGCTGGTAGGTACCATCGGCGCGGTGCCTTATGTCATGGTCAATGCTTTCCCGGCCGTGGTGCGTTTCAGCGGCTTGTCGTTCTCCTACAACCTGGCCTATGCAATCTTCGGCGGATTGACGCCGATGATCGTGACCCTGCTGTTGAAAGAGAGCTCGATGGGGCCGGCGTATTACGTGGCGGCCATCTGTGGGATCGGGGTTGTGGTGGGCGGTTATCTCTGGAAGAAGGGGCGCTAGGTCTGGCCTGATCGCGAGCAAGCTCGCTCCCACAAGGGTTCTGCGTTCACCGCAAAGCCCCTGTGGGAGCGAGCTTGCTCGCGATGGGGAACGCCACAGAATCATCCTGCAAAACTCGATACTGGCCTTTCATCCAATTGTCATATTTCAGCCATAGAGTGTTCACACGGCTTACCGATACTTGGCCGACTTAACACACCCTATCTGCTAGGAGTAAGGCATGAAACTGAAGCGTTTGATGGCGGCAATGACTTTTGTCGCTGCTGGCGTTGCGACTGCCAACGCGGTTGCCGCTGTTGACCCTGCGATCCCGAGCTACACCAAGACCACTGGTGTATCGGGCAACCTGTCCAGCGTCGGCTCCGATACCCTGGCCAACCTGATGACCTTGTGGGCCGAGAACTACAAGAAAGAATACCCGAACGTAAACATCCAGATTCAGGCCGCCGGTTCCTCCACCGCGCCACCTGCGCTCACCGAAGGCACCTCCAACCTGGGCCCGATGAGCCGCAAGATGAAGGACAACGAGCTGCAAGCCTTCGAACAGAAGTACGGCTACAAGCCAACCGCTATCCCGGTTGCCGTGGACGCCCTGGCAGTATTCGTACACAAGGACAACCCGATCCAGCACCTGACCATGGAACAGGTCGATGCGATCTTCTCGTCGACTCGCCTGTGCGGCGCGAAAGCCGACGTGAAAACCTGGGGCGACCTGGGTGTGACCGGCGACCTGGCCAACAAGCCAGTGCAACTGTTCGGTCGTAACTCGGTATCCGGCACCTACGGCTATTTCAAGGAAGAAGCCCTGTGCAAAGGCGACTACAAGCCAAACGTCAACGAACAACCAGGCTCGGCTTCGGTCGTGCAGTCGATCAGCTCTTCGCTGAACGGCGTTGGTTACTCGGGCATCGGCTACAAGACCGCCAGCGTGAAGACCGTGGCCCTGGCCAAGAAAGGCAGCACTGAGTTCATCGAAGACACCGAAGAAAACGCCCTGAACGGCAAGTACCCGCTGTCGCGCTTCCTCTACGTTTACGTCAACAAGGCACCGAACAAGCCTCTGGCCCCGCTGGAAGCCGAGTTCGTGAAGCTGGTCCTGTCCAAGCAAGGCCAGGAAGTTGTAGTCAAGGACGGTTACATCCCGTTGCCAGCCAAAGTAGCCGCCAAGGCACTGGCTGACCTGGGTCTGTCGGAAGGCGGCAGCGTCGCCAAGAAGTAATACCTGAGCCCGGGCCGAAGTCCGGACTCCTGTGGGAGCGGGCTTGCTCGCGAAGAGGTCAGTGCATTCAACAGGGATGTTGACTGACTTTGCGAGCAAGCTGTCCCACAACCCCAAATTCCTGTCCGCTGCCGGTTCCCTCGGCGGCGGATTTGTTGCGTCACTGCATTGTCATCTTTCTGTCATACAGGATCGCTAGGGTGTGCGCATGAATGATCTGGCCAATTCCACAATGACTACGACTTCCCCTCCCAAGCGCATTGACTTCAATACGCCTGAGCTGCAACGCAAGCGCCGTATTCGCGCGCTCAAGGATCGCCTGACCCGCTGGTACGTGCTGGTCGGCGGCCTCGCTGTCCTGGCTGCCATTACGTTGATCTTCTTCTTCCTGGCCTACGTGGTGCTGCCCCTGTTCCAGGGCGCGGACCTGACCGCCAAGGACTCGATCACCCCGGCCTGGATGCAAGACGCCGGCAAACCCTTGATGATCTCCATCGAAGAACAGAACCAGGTCGCCATGCGGATTTCCGACAAGGGCCAGGCGCTGTTCTTCGACCTCAGCAGTGGCGCCGAACTGCGCCGCGTCGACCTGCCGATTCCGGCCGGCGCCAGCGTGACCGCCATTGGCGAAGACCAGCCCGGCAGCCCGCTGGTGGCAATCGGTCTGTCCAACGGCCAGGCCCTGGTATTCCGCCACACCTATAAGGTCAGCTACCCGGATGGCAAGAAAACCATCTCGCCTGCCGTCGAATACCCTTACGGCGAGACGCCCATCGCATTGAACGAACAGGGCGCGGCCCTGGAACATGTCAGCCTCAACGCCACCGATTCGACCCTGCTGCTGGCCGGCTCCAGCGGTGCCCAGCTGCAAGTGCTGTCGCTCACCAGCGAAGAAAACATGATGACCGGTGAGGTCACCAGCGAGCAGACCCGCATCGACCTGCCGCAGATGACCGAGCCGGTGAAGAACATCTTCGTCGACCCGCGTCAGCAATGGCTGTATGTGGTCAACGGGCGTGCCCAGGCCGACGTGTTCAGCCTGCGGGACAAGAGCCTCAACGGCCGCTACAAACTGCTCGAGAACGCCGACGCCCAAGTCACCGCCGCCACCCAGCTGGTGGGCGGGATCTCGCTGATCATCGGCGACTCCAAGGGTGGCCTGGCCCAGTGGTTCATGGCCCGCGATCCGGACGGCGAGTTGCGCTTCAAACAGATTCGTACGTTCCAGATGGGCAGCACGCCGATTGTTGAAATCAGCGCCGAAGAGCGTCGCAAGGGCTTCGTTGCGCTCGACGCGGCCGGCAAGCTTGGTGTGTTCCACAGCACCGCCCACCGCACCTTGTTGGTGGACCAGGTGGTCGATGGCCAAGGCCTGTTCGGCATGTCGCCACGGGCCAACCGCCTGATCGTTGAACAGGGCGGCAAGCTGCAACCGCTGACGCTGGACAACCCGCACCCGGAAGTTTCGTGGAGCGCGCTGTGGAGCAAGGTCTGGTATGAAAACTACGACGAACCCAAGTACGTCTGGCAATCGACCGCCGCCAATACCGACTTCGAACCCAAGCTGAGCCTCTCGCCGCTGACCTTCGGTACCCTGAAAGCGGCGTTCTACGCGATGCTGCTGGCCGCGCCGCTGGCGGTCGCCGCGGCGATCTACACCGCCTATTTCATGGCCCCGGGCATGCGCCGCAAGGTCAAGCCGGTGATCGAACTGATGGAAGCCATGCCGACGGTGATCCTCGGCTTCTTCGCCGGCCTGTTCCTGGCGCCGTACGTCGAAGGGCATCTGCCAGGTATTTTCAGCCTGCTGATGTTGCTGCCAATCGGCATCCTGGTCGCCGGTTTCGTCTTCAGCCGCCTGCCGGAATCCATTCGCCTGAGAGTGCCGGATGGCTGGGAAAGCGCCCTGTTGATCCCGGTGATCCTGTTCGTGGGCTGGCTCTCGCTGTACATGAGCCCGTACATGGAAGCCTGGTTCTTCGGCGGCGACATGCGCATGTGGATCTCCCATGACCTGGGCATCACCTACGACCAGCGCAACGCTCTGGTGGTCGGTCTGGCGATGGGCTTCGCGGTGATCCCGAACATCTACTCCATCGCCGAAGACGCCGTGTTCAGCGTGCCGCGCGGCCTGACCCTGGGCTCCCTGGCCCTCGGTGCCACGCCGTGGCAGACCATGACCCGCGTGGTCATCCTCACCGCCAGCCCCGGTATCTTCTCGGCGCTGATGATCGGCATGGGCCGTGCGGTGGGCGAGACCATGATCGTGTTGATGGCCACCGGTAACACGCCGGTCATGGAAATGAACCTGTTCGAAGGCTTGCGCACCCTGGCGGCCAACGTGGCGGTGGAGATGCCCGAGTCGGAAGTCGGCGGCAGCCATTACCGCGTGCTGTTCCTGTCGGCCCTGGTGCTGTTGTTGTTCACCTTCGTCATGAACACCCTCGCCGAGCTGATCCGTCAGCGTCTGCGCAAGAAATATTCGTCGCTTTAAGAAAGGTAGAAGTCTGTGAAACAGAACTCCCTGAAAGGATGGTTCAAGAGCGGCGCCCCCGGCGTCTGGATCAGCGGTGGCGCGGTGTCCATCGCGGTCATCATGACCATTGGCCTGCTGGCGGTGATCGCCGTGCGCGGCCTGGGCCACTTCTGGCCGGCGGACCTGGTCCATGCCAACTACAACGTGCCGGGCATGCCTGCGCACCTGGTGGTCGGCGAAGTCGTACAGAAAGAAGAAGTGCCGCGCGAGCGCCTGAAAAGTGCCGGCCTGCCGGTGCCGGACGAAGGCCCGGAGTTCATGACCCGCGAACTGATCAAGGTGGGTAACCGGGACCTGAACGGTACTGACTTCACCTGGATTGTCGGCGAGTGGCTGACCAACCAGACCACGCCGCCGGAACTGATGGCGATCGAGCGCCGTGAGTGGGGCAACTTCTACGGCTACCTGGTCAACGTCAAGGAAGACGGCAAGGTCATCGCCGAAGGCGAGGCCGCCTGGCCGCAACTGCAGGCTCGCGTACAGCGGGTCAACCAGTTGGCCGCCGAGCTCAAGACCCTGGAAAAAGTCGACATCGGTGCAATCAACGCTGGCCTGGAGCGCATCCGCCTGCACGGTCGCAAACTGGAGCTGGACGGCAAGCTCGACGCCGCCGCCCAAGCCGACCTGGAAAGCGAGCGCGCCGAACTCAATGCCCGTTACAAGGATATCGAAGCGCGCCTGTCCGACCTGCATGCACAATTCAACCGCGACAGCCTGACTGCCCGCGATGCCAACGGCAAGGAAGTGGAAATCGGTATCGGCAAGGTAGTACACGCTTATCAACCGAACGGCATGGGCACCTTTACCAAGCTCGGTTTCTATTTCAGCAAGGTCTGGGAATTCCTTAGCGACGACCCTCGTGAAGCCAACACCGAAGGCGGCATCTTCCCGGCGATTTTCGGCACCGTGATGATGACGCTGATCATGGCGATGATTGTGACGCCGTTCGGTGTGCTGGCGGCGGTCTATCTGCGTGAATATGCCCGTCAGGGCCCGATGACCCGCCTGATCCGCATCGCGGTGAACAACCTCGCGGGCGTTCCGGCCATCGTCTACGGTGTGTTTGGCCTGGGCTTCTTCGTCTACGTGCTGGGTGGTTCGGTCGACCGCTTGTTCTTCCCCGAGGCCTTGCCGGCGCCGACCTTCGGCACCCCGGGTCTGCTCTGGGCGTCCCTGACCCTGGCGCTGCTGGCGGTGCCGGTGGTGATCGTGGCCACCGAGGAAGGCCTGGCGCGGATTCCGCGTACCGTGCGCGAAGGCTCCCTGGCCCTCGGCGCGACCAAGGCCGAGACCCTGTGGAAAATCGTCCTGCCCATGGCGAGCCCGGCGATGATGACCGGCATGATCCTCGCCGTGGCCCGTGCCGCCGGTGAAGTGGCGCCATTGATGCTGGTAGGCGTGGTGAAACTGGCCCCGTCGCTGCCGCTGGACGGCAACTACCCGTACCTGCACCTGGACCAGAAGATCATGCACCTGGGCTTCCATATCTATGACGTGGGCTTCCAGAGCCCGAACGTCGAAGCGGCGCGACCGCTGGTGTACGCCACGGCGCTGCTGCTGGTGCTGGTGATCGCCACGCTCAACCTGTCGGCGGTGTGGATCCGTAACCACCTGCGCGAGAAGTACAAAGCACTGGATAGCTGATGGTCTGTGGGAGCGAGCTTGCTCGCGAAGCTTCTGGCGGCCTCGAGGGCCCCTTCGCGAGCAAGCTCGCTCCCACACTGATCGGCGTTCACCGAAATTTTATGGGGCCGCCACAAAGGCGTTCCGAACCGAATTTGTTAGCACAGGGAGCCTCCCATGCAACACGAAGCACATACACACGGCATCAACATGTCGGCCCTGGGCCGCGACAAGCAGAGCCTGGACCTGGCCCAGGAAACCGTCGCCATCGAAGTGCCCGGCCTGAACCTGTTCTACGGCGAGAAGCAGGCGCTGTATGACGTCAGCCTGAACATCCCGAAACAGCGCGTCACCGCGTTCATCGGCCCGTCGGGCTGCGGCAAGTCGACCTTGCTGCGCACCTTCAACCGCATGAACGACCTGGTGGACGGCTGCCGCGTCGAAGGGGAAATCAACCTCTACGGCAACAACATCTACCGCAAGGGCGAAGACGTGGCCGAGCTGCGTCGTCGCGTGGGCATGGTGTTCCAGAAGCCCAACCCGTTCCCGAAAACCATCTACGAGAACGTGGTCTACGGCTTGCGCATCCAGGGCATCAACAAGAAGCGCATCCTCGACGAAGCCGTGGAATGGGCGCTCAAGGGCGCGGCGCTGTGGGATGAGGTCAAGGACCGCCTGCATGAGTCGGCCCTGGGCCTGTCCGGCGGTCAACAGCAGCGTCTGGTGATCGCCCGCACCATCGCCGTGGAGCCGGAAGTGCTGCTGCTCGACGAACCCTGCTCGGCCCTGGACCCGATCTCGACGCTGAAAGTCGAAGAACTGATCTACGAGCTCAAGTCCAAGTTCACCATCGTCATCGTGACCCACAACATGCAACAGGCGGCGCGGGTTTCCGACTACACCGCGTTCATGTACATGGGCAAACTGGTGGAATTCGGCGATACCGATACGCTGTTCACCAATCCGGCCAAGAAGCAGACCGAGGACTACATCACCGGTCGCTACGGCTAGTCGAGGCAGCTGCATAGCCGCACTGCGCTATCAGGATCAACATTTAACTGCTTGAAGCTTGCAGCTTGAAGCTTGCAACTTTCGCGGAGCGAACAAGATGATTTCGAAGGAAGGCCTTACTCACCACATTTCCGCACAGTTCAACGCTGAGCTTGAGGAAGTGCGCAGTCACTTGCTGGCCATGGGCGGGCTGGTGGAAAAGCAGGTCAACGATGCGGTGACCGCGCTGATCGAGGCCGACTCCGGCCTGGCTCAGCAGGTGCGTGAAATCGATGACCAGATCAACCAGATGGAGCGCAACATTGACGAGGAGTGCCTGCGTATCCTGGCCCGTCGTCAGCCGGCGGCTTCCGACCTGCGCCTGATCATCAGTATCTCCAAGTCGGTGATCGATCTTGAGCGGATCGGCGACGAAGCCACCAAGATCGCCCGTCGTGCCATTCAGTTGTGCGAAGAAGGCGAGGCGCCGCGCGGTTACGTCGAGGTTCGCCACATTGGCGACCAGGTGCGCAACATGGTGCGCGATGCACTGGACGCCTTTGCCCGCTTCGACGCCGACCTGGCGTTGTCGGTGGCCCAGTACGACAAGATCATCGACCGCGAATACAAGACCGCCCTGCGCGAGCTGGCGACTTACATGATGGAAGACCCGCGCTCCATCTCCCGGGTGTTGAGCATCATCTGGGTGCTGCGTTCTCTGGAGCGTATCGGCGATCATGCGCGCAACATCTCGGAACTTGTCATCTACCTGGTGCGCGGCACCGATGTCCGGCATCTGGGACTCAAGCGCATGAAGGAAGAAGTTGAGGGCACCTCGTCCGAAACTGCTAATGTTCCGAGCGAAACTGACGATAAGTAAGATTGCCAGGAAAAGTGCCCGGCCTTCTGGTCGGGCTTTTTTTTGGGTTTTTTTTAATCGAAAGCAGCACCCCGCGAACGAAAAGTCCCGGCGTGACTGAAGGTTTTTGGCAATGTGCCATCAGTAAAAGCGGTATGCTTGCCGGGATTTTTTAGAGGTGTATCTGGATGAGTAAGGTCAGTGTGTTGGTCGTGGACGATGCTTCGTTCATTCGTGACCTGGTGAAGAAGTGCCTGCGCAACTACTTCCCGGGCGTGCGCATCGAAGACGCGGTGAACGGCAAGAAAGCCCAAGCCCTGCTGGCTCGCGAAGCGTTCGACCTGGTGTTGTGCGATTGGGAAATGCCGGAAATGTCCGGCCTGGAACTGCTGACCTGGTGTCGCCAGCAGGACAACCTCAAGGGCATGCCGTTCGTGATGGTCACCAGCCGCGGCGACAAGGAAAACGTGGTCCAGGCGATCCAGGCCGGCGTTTCCGGCTACGTCAGCAAGCCGTTCACCAACGAGCAGCTACTGACCAAGGTCAAGCAGGCCCTGCATAAGGTCGGCAAGCTCGACACGCTGATGAACAGCGCCCCGACCAAGATGAACTCGGCGTTCGGCAATGACTCCCTGAGCGCCCTGACGGGCGGCAAGGCTCCGGTTGCCGCTGTGGCTTCGGCCCCTGTCGTGAATCCTTTTGCCAAGCCGGTCGCTGCTCCCGCCGCCGCCGCTGCTGCCCCGGCCCGTGGCTTGCTCAACAGCCCACCGGTCAAGGCGCCGGTAGCCGCCACCGCTTCGTCGGCCAACCGCGGCCAGGGCCAGTTGCGCCTGTCCAGCGGCACCCAGCAATGCGTGATCAAGGCCCTGAGCCTCAAGGAAGCGCTGCTGGTGGTCAAGCGCACCGACACCCTGCCACAAGTGCTCGAAAGCGCCGTGCTGGACATGGAGCAGGGCGACAACGCCGAGACCGCTCGTCTCAACGGCTACCTGCACGCCATCGTCGCCCATGAACAGACGCCCGACAGCGAATGGCTGCAACTGACGTTCCGCTTCGTCGACAAAGACCCGCAGAAACTCGACTACATCTCCCGCCTGATCGCCCGCGGCACCGCGCAGAAGCACTTCGTACCTGGCGCTTGATTCGGCGGCGCCCTTGAGTCCGCTATCGCGAGCAAGCTCGCTCCCACACTCGGTTCAGTGAACACTGAAGATCCCTGTGGGAGCGAGCTTGCTCGCGATGGGGCCATAAGATCCAACACCGAGCGTTGATCCAATTTTGAAACATCCGTCGACTACGCTGGTCCATCCCAGCTGCTAGGCTGCTGTGCAGGCCTTCATTTTTCGACAGAACCTTTGCCCATGCTCGCTCCCCTGCTGTTTGCCTGTGGTCTTGTCCTGGCCTCCACCTCGGCCATGGCCATGACGATCTACAAATCCACCGACGCCAATGGCGTGGTGTCCTATAGCGACCGCCCCAGCAAGGGCGCCCAGGTGTTCGTGTTCCGCGACCGCATGGTCGAGCGCCTGGAGCGACAGGTATTCCTCGATATCAAGAAACAGAACGGCGCGGACGCGGTGTTCGTGCGCAACGACCTGTATGCGCCGGTGGAGATCGAGTTGAGTTTCGCCGGGCTTCGCAACGTCAGCGGGGCACCGAGCCGGCCGATTCGCCGGGTGCTGCCGGCGCGCAGCAACCTGCGCCTGGCGCTGCTCACGGCCACTGCGCCCGGGAGGCCGCTGGTCTACACCCCAAGGTTCGAATATTCCCTGGGCGACCCCGCAGGCGCGGCACAGGCCTATCAGTACCCGTTGCCGTGGCGTGGCGGGCCGTTCCGGCTGAGCCAGGGTGCCAACGGCCAGTATAGCCATTACGGCCCGAAGAACCGCTACGCCATGGACATTGCCATGCCCGTGGGCACGCCGATCATCGCGGCGCGGGGCGGCGTGGTCATCAAGACCGAAAACGAGCAGACCGGCCGCGGGGACGACCCTTCGGGCAACTTCGTGCGGGTGCTGCACGATGACGGGACCATGGGCGTCTACCTGCACTTGCAGAAAGGTTCGGTGAGCGTACGGGAAGGGCAGCGGGTCGGGGTGGGCGCGCCGTTGGCGTTGTCGGGCAATACCGGCAACAGCTCAGGCCCGCACCTGCATTTCGTGGTGCAGCGCAATACCGGCCTGGGGCTGGTGTCGATTCCCTACCAGTTCAATCAACCGGTGGGCGACCTGCCCAACTTTGCGTTGGGCAAGCAATAGCACTGGAGATTCGAGGGGCTTTTGTGGTGGAGGGATTTATCTGTGGGAGCAAGGCTTGCCCGCGATGAAAGCGACTCGGTCTTTCTGCTCTGTAGGAGCTGGCGAAGCCTGCGATCTTTTGATCTTTCGCTTGAGATTCAAGTGTCAGGGGAAAGATCGCAGCCTCGCTTCGCTCGTCAGCTCCTACAGACTCAATCGAGCATCAACACCTTCGCCAGAATGATCTTCGGCCCTTTCATCTTCTTGATGATGATCCGCAGGCCTTCGACTTCCAGCACTTCTTCCTCTTCCGGCACGCGCTTGAGGGTTTCATAGACCAACCCAGCCAGGGTTTCGGCTTCGATGTGGTCCAGGTCGATCCCCAGCAGACGCTCGACCTTGAACAGCGGCGTATCACCGCGTACCAGCAGTTTGCCCGGCTGGTAGGCCAGGATGCCGCGTTCGGCCTTGCGGTGTTCGTCCTGGATGTCACCCACCAGCACTTCCAGCACGTCTTCCATGGTCAGGTAGCCGATGATGTTGCCGTCGGCTTCCTCGACCAAGGCGAAGTGCGAGCCGCCCTTGCGGAACTGCTCCAGCAATTGCGACAGCGGCATGTGCCGCGACACGCGCTCCAGTGGCCGGGTCAGTTCGGCCAGGTTGAACGACTCGGGAATGTGATCCAGGGCCGCCAGTTCCAGCAGCAGGTCCTTGATGTGCAGCAGGCCGACGAACTCCTGGCGCTCGCTGTCATACACCGGGTAACGGCTGAACTTGTGGCGACGGAACATCGCCAGGATTTCCTTGAGCGGCGCGTTGAACTCCAGCGTCACCAGGTCTTCCCGGGAGTTGGCCCAGTCCACCACTTCCAGCTCGCCCATTTCCACGGCCGAGGCCAGCACGCGCATGCCCTGGTCGCTCGGGTCCTGGCCACGGCTGGAGTGCAGGATCAGTTTCAGTTCTTCGCGGCTGTAATGGTGTTCGTGATGCGGGCCGGGCTCGCCTTGGCCGGCGATGCGCAGGATGGCGTTGGCGCTGGCGTTGAGCAGGTAGATCGCCGGGTACATGGCCCAGTAGAACAGGTACAGCGGCACGGCGGTCCACAGCGACAGCAGCTCGGGTTTGCGAATGGCCCAGGATTTGGGCGCCAGTTCACCGACCACGATGTGCAGGTACGAAATGATGAAGAACGCGGTGAAGAACGACACGCCCTTGATCACTTCCGGCGACTGTACGCCGACCGCGCCCAGCAACGGCTCGAGGATATGGGCGAACGCCGGCTCACCGACCCAGCCCAGGCCCAGCGAGGCCAGGGTGATACCCAACTGGCACGCCGACAGGTAAGCGTCGAGCTGGCTGTGAACGGTGCGCAGGATGTGCCCGCGCCAGCCGTTCTGCTCGGCAATGGCTTCGACCCGGGTCGAGCGCAACTTGACCATGGCGAATTCGGCCGCAACGAAAAAACCGTTGAGCAAAACCAGGATCAGAGCAAAAAGAATCATGCCGAATTCGGCGAAGAGTGTGAGGAGGGACAAGCCAGGGGAAGGGTCCATGATGGAGTTTTGCGGGTTCCGTATAGTCGTAGGAATTGAAAGTGAGCGCCTGAAAAGGCAGGCGCAAGTCAGTCAATGTAGCGACTGACTCGGCGATTGCCTAGGGGGCGGGCTTAATCAGCGGGGCGAGCGAGGCGTGCACGAACCACCTGGGTCGGAGCGAAATGGCAGGTAAAGGTGCTGCCATGGCCGGGTACGCTGCTGATTTCCATGCGGGCGCGATGGCGCAGCAGGACGTGTTTGACGATGGCCAGGCCCAGCCCGGTGCCGCCGGTATTGGAGTTGCGGCTGGAGTCGACACGGTAGAAGCGTTCGGTCAGGCGCGGCAGGTGTTTGCTGTCGATGCCAATGCCCGAATCGCGCACGCTCAGGTGCGCGCCTTGCTCATCGCCCCACCAGCGCACATGGATCCGGCCTTGCTCACGCGTGTATTTGACCGCGTTGAACACCAGGTTGGAAAACGCACTGCGCAGTTCCGCCTCGCTGCCTTTGAGCTGCACGGCCGCGTCGGCTTCCAGGGTGATGGTCTGCTGCTTGGAGCCGGACAGTTCCTGCGCATCTTCGACAATGGTTTGCAGCAGGTCGTCGATGGGCACTGGCTGGTTGTCCGACGGGTAATCGGTGGCTTCCAGCTTCGCCAGCAGCAACAAGTCGTTGAGCAGGGTCTGCATGCGCCCGCTTTGCTGGTGCATCTGCTGCAAGGCCCGGCTCCAGCGCGGGTTCACTTCCTCGACGTTGTCGAGCAGGGTTTCCAGGTAACCACAGATCACCGTCAACGGCGTGCGCAGTTCGTGGGAAACGTTGGCGATGAAGTCCTTGCGCATCTGTTCCAACTGATGGATGCGCGTGACGTCGCGCACCAGCATCAAATGCTCATTGTTGCCATAGCGGGTGATGTACAGCTGGATGCGTAGCCGATCATTGGTGGGCGAAGGAATCTCCAGCGGCTCGGCGTAACTGGCCTGCTCGAAATATTCCTTGAAGCGCGGATGACGCACCAGGTTGGTCACCGGCTGGCCGCTGTCCTGTGGCGTCTTGAGGCCCAGCAGGGTCTCGGCGGCGCGGTTCCACCACTCCAGGTTGCCGTCGCTGTCGAGCATGATCACCGCGTCTTTCAGCGCGGCGGTGGACTCCTGGACCCGGTCGATCACCGCTTGCAGGCGCCCGCGAACGCGCTGGTCGCGCCGTTGCAGGTGGTAGATGCTGTCGAACACCTCACCCCACAGGCCATAGCCGTCGGGCGGGGCTTCGTCGGGTTGGTGCAGGCGCAGCCATTCATGCAGGCGCAGCAATTGCTTGAGTGTCCAGGCCAGGTAAAGCCCCAGGCCCGCGGCCAGGCTCCAACCGTAATAACCACTGATCAGGCCGATCAGCAAACAGCCGGTCACCAGCAACAACATGTGGCGAATCAGGGTGCCATGCCAGTTTTGGTTCACGTGACGCGCGTCCTTGTCAGCTTTGTCGGGCGGTAAGGGCTCGGATCAGGCCTTGGTCGAAAAACGATAACCGGTGCCGCGCACGGTTTGTACCAGATTTTCATAGGCATCGCCGAGGGCCTTGCGCAGGCGCCGGATGTGCACGTCCACGGTGCGCTCCTCGACATAGACGTTGCCGCCCCAGACCTGGTCCAGCAGTTGGCCGCGGGTGTAGGCACGTTCCTGGTGAGTCATGAAAAACTGCAGCAGGCGGTATTCGGTCGGGCCCATCTCGGCGGGTTTGCCATCAATGGTCACGCGGTGGCTGATCGGGTCGAGCAGCAGGCCACCGACTTCGATGGGGGCTTCGCCATCGGTCGGCCCGGCGCGTCGCAGCACGGCCTTCAGGCGCGCCACCAACTCCCGTGGGGAAAATGGCTTGGTGATGTAGTCGTCGGCGCCGACTTCCAGGCCCTGGATCTTGTTGTCCTCTTCGCCCTTGGCGGTGAGCATGATGATCGGAATATCACCGGTCAGCTCGTCGCGCTTGAGGCGTCGCGCCAGTTCGATGCCTGACGTGCCGGGCAACATCCAGTCCAGCAGGATCAGGTCGGGTTTGCGGTCGACGATGATGGCGTGGGCCTGTTGAGAGTTTTCTGCTTCCATGCAGTCATAGCCGGCCATCTCCAACGCAACGGCGATCATCTCGCGGATGGGCGCCTCGTCGTCGACGATCAGAATGCTCCTGCCAACCATGGGGTAATCCTCTTGTCATTTAACTGTCTTGCGCCGCATTAGATAACGGAATTATTGCAGTCGTGTGACAGTTATTTCGGGGGGCGGCGGTGAAAGGGATCCTGGACTAAGCTTTTCAGTCCGAATCCTGACAACCACACAAGAAGGTTTCCATGAATTACTTCACCCAATCCATCAAGGTACTGGCGGTAACGGCTGCCCTGGCGCTGCCAACATTGGCGTTCGCGGCTGAACCGGCGATGGAAAAAGACGGCATGTTCACTGATCACAAAGGCATGACGTTGTACACGTTTGCCAAAGACTCAGGTGGCAAGTCGATGTGCAACGACAAATGCGCTGCCAATTGGCCACCGCTCAAGGCTGAAGGCGGCGACAAGTCCATGGGCGAATGGACGGTGATCAACCGTGATGACGGTACGAAGCAGTGGGCCTACGATGGGAAGCCGCTGTACACCTTTGTGAAGGACACTAAAGCTGGAGACATGACGGGTGATGGCTTGATGGACGGCGCCTGGAAGGTCGCCAAGCCCGATTGACGAGCCCAGCCAAGATGCTTTTTGTGGCGAGGGAGCTTGCTCCCGCTGGGCTGCGAAGCAGCCCCAAGATTTAGCGGTCGCTGCGCAACCGAGCGGGAGCAAGCTCCCTCGCCACAAAGGCCTTCATGACCCAAGGTTCACCGCTGGATCAGCAGCCTCAGCGCAACGCGTAATCCAGCACAATCCCCACGAAAATCGCCAACCCGGCCCAATGGTTGTGCAGGAACGCCTTGAAGCAGCGCATCCGGTCCCGGCCGCGGGTGTACCAGAACTCCCAGGCGAAGCATGCGGCAGCGGCCACCAGCCCCAGGTGGAACCAGCCGCCCAGTTGGAATTTTGACCCGGCCAGCAGCAGGCAGCCCAAGGCCAGGCCTTGCAACGTCAGGATGATCACCCGGTCGGCATCGCCAAACAGGATCGCCGTGGACTTCACGCCAATGCGCAGGTCATCGTCCCGGTCGGTCATCGCGTAATAGGTGTCGTAGCCCACCGTCCACAGCAGGTTGGCGATGTACAGCAACCAGGCGGCGGCCGGCAGATGACCGGTTTCGGCGGTGAACGCCATCGGCATGCCCCAGGAGAACGCCGCGCCCAGGACCACTTGCGGGTAGTAGGTATAGCGTTTCATGAACGGGTAGCTGAACGCCAGCGCCAAGCCACCGAGGGAGAGCAGGATGGTCGGGGCGTTGGTGCACAGCACCAGCAGGAAACTCACGCTCATCAGCACGGCGAAGAACACCAGCGCCTCTTTCGAACTGATCTTGCCGCTCACCAGCGGGCGCTGCTCGGTGCGCTTGACGTGACCGTCCACCTTGCGGTCGGCCCAGTCATTGATCACACAGCCGCCGGCGCGGGTCAGCACCACGCCGAGGACGAAGATCACCACGTTGGCGATGGACGGCGAGCCTTCACCGGCAATCCACAGCGCCCACAACGTCGGCCACAGCAGCAGGTAGATGCCGATGGGCTTGTCCATGCGGGTCAGTTGCACGAAGTCCCAGGCCCGCGGGTTCAGGCGGTTCAAGGATTTGAGCAGTTGCACGTACATCAGAAGTTCTCCGAATAGGCGCGGGCGACGGTCCACAGGCGCGGCAGGAAAATTTCCGCCACCAGCACGCTCAACGCGCCGCGGTCGAAACGTGAGCGGCGACCCCACAGCCCGCTGGCGCGCACTTCTTCCGGCAACCCGGCATCGGGGTAATGGCACACTTCGATGGCTCGGCGCTGGAACGCCTGGTCGCAAAACAGCAATTCCCCCAGGGAACGGCTACCCAGTTCGTCCATCTGCAAGCCGTCACCCTGCAAGGCGCTGCGCGCCGCCACACTGCGGGCGAACACCCACGGCTGGTCATGGCCGCGCAGATACACCTCGCGTACCCAGCCCTCGCTGCCCTCGGCCAGGTCCAGGGCGGCGCATTCGTCGGCGCGCAATGGCTGCCAGCCTTCGAACAGTGGTGTCACGCTGAAATGGCCGTCCGACAGGCGTGTGAGGCGCCGGGTCAGGGAGCCTTCGTCGAACAGCCAGTCGAGGACACCCGCATCGGGGCGAGGCGACAGCAGGGGCTGGGGCAGCCATTGGAGTGTTGGAAATATCGAATTTGTATGCGGCACAGAGGTCTTGAATGGCAGCAAATGAGGGCGCGAGCTTACCATGTCGGTCGGTGATTTTGACTGGCCCGGCCGGCTGCCCGGCTGATCGTGCTTGCATCTGTCGCAACCGATCAGTACAAAACGGCCCTGAGCCGGAAAATACCGGCCAAGGCCTGACATCTTGAGGAAGTATTGGAATGAAGAAGTGGCAATGTATCGTCTGCGGCCTGATCTACAACGAAGCTGACGGCTGGCCTGACGATGGCATCGCGCCCGGCACTCGCTGGGAGGACGTACCGGCAGACTGGCTGTGCCCGGACTGCGGTGTCGGCAAAATGGATTTCGAAATGATCGAAATCAACTGATCGTTCCTCACCTGCATGGAGAGCATCAAATGGAGAGCAACATGAGTGCACCTGTCGTCATCGTCGGTACAGGCCTGGCCGGTTACAACCTGGCCCGGGAGTTTCGCAAGCTCGACGGCGAAACCCCGCTGCTGCTGATCACCGCGGACGACGGTCGCTCGTATTCCAAGCCGATGCTCTCCACAGGCTTTGGTAAAAACAAGGATGCCGACGGCCTGAGCATGGCCGAACCGGGCGCGATGGCCGAGCAACTCAAGGCCGAAGTACGTACCCACACCCGTATCAGTGGCATCGATCCGGGCCACAAACGGCTGTGGATCGGCGAAGAAGCGGTGAACTACCGTGACCTGATCCTGGCGTGGGGCGCCGAAACCGTGCGCGTACCGGTGCAGGGCGATGCGGCGGAGCTGATCTTCCCGATCAACGACCTGGAAGACTACGCACGCTTCAGGGCCGCGGCCGCCGGCAAGCGCCGGGTGTTGTTGCTCGGCGCTGGCCTGATCGGCTGCGAGTTCGCCAACGACCTGAGCCTGGGAGGCTACGAAGTGCAGCTGGTGGCACCGTGCGAGCAAGTGATGCCGACGCTGTTGCACCCGGCCGCTGCCGCAGCGGTCCAGGCTGGGCTGGAAAGCCTTGGCGCGCGTTTCCACCTGGGCCCGGTGCTCAACCGCTTGCAGAAGGTCGCAGATGGGCTGGAGGCGCACCTGTCCGACGGCCAGGTGATTGCCTGCGACCTGGTGGTCTCGGCCATCGGCCTGCGCCCACGCATCGATCTGGCAGCCGCGGCAGGCCTGGTGGTCAACCGCGGTGTCGTGGTCGACCGCCACCTGAAGACCTCTCACGCCAACATCTACGCCCTGGGTGACTGCGCCGAGGTCGATGGCTTGAACCTGCTGTATGTCATGCCGCTGATGAGCTGCGCCCGGGCCCTGGCCCAGACCCTGGCCGGCAACCCGACGGCCGTCAGCTACGGCGCCATGCCGATTACTGTAAAAACCCCGGTGTGCCCACTGGTGGTGTCGCCACCACCGCGAGGTAGCGAGGGCGTGTGGAGCGTCGAAGGGCAGGGCGCGGACATCAAGGCGCTATGCCGCGACGCTCAAGGCAATCTGCTGGGCTACGCCCTGACAGGCACGGCGGTGATGGAGAAACTGGCACTGAACAAGGCGCTTCCACCCCTGCTGGCGTAAATACTGGTCGTTCTGTCGCAAAAACCCTACTTTTGGTCCCACAAAGGTCGCCCGGCCACTGGCGCGGTTTTCGGCACCGTGCCATCCTCACTTCCGTCTGCCGCAGAGTAGAGCCTGCGGCGCCTTAGGGGCCGTTCCAAAGAGAACGGCACGGACATAACAACAAAAAAACCGTCAAAGGGGCTTCATTCATGCGTAAACCAGAACTCGCCGCCGCCATCGCGGAAAAAGCAGACCTCACCAAAGAACAAGCCAACCGCGTCCTCAACGCCGTCCTCGAAGAAATTACCGGCGCCCTGCACCGCAAGGACAGCGTCACCCTGGTGGGCTTCGGCACTTTCCTGCAACGCCACCGCGGCGCCCGCACTGGCAAAAACCCACAGACCGGTGAGCCGGTGAAGATCAAGGCCAGCAACACCGTTGCCTTCAAACCAGGCAAATTCTTGAAAGACAGCGTCAACCCGTAATTGCTGCAAGTACCTCAGCCAGGGGGAAGAAAGCGGCAATCAAAAGGGCATACCGATGAATCGGTATGCCCTTTTTTGTGCTGGGTTGGCCGTGGCGAGGGAGCAAGCTCCCTCGCCCCAGGATTTGGAGATGTCCCTGTGGGAGCGAGCTTGCTCGCGATGACGTCCGCCTAGTCAGCAGACGTTTTCGGCGCTGCCAACGCTTTCAAAGCCGCCTTGCGTTCGTCGATCGGCAATTTTCCGAGCTTTTCCACCGCTGCGTAAAACCTGATCCAGTCCCCGCCCTCCCGCCTGAACAGCGCCGCAAACGCCGGCACCCACTGGTCATACAGCCCGAACGGCAGCAACCGTGCATTGTTCAGTGGGGCATAGACCCAGGCATCGTAGCGTTTGTCGCCGGCCCATTGAGTGTCGCGCAACTGCTCATAGTCGGTGCGCAGGCGTTCGAATGCCTGTGCCTTGCGTTGGCGCATCTGTTCGGTCGGTAGGGGTTGGGTGTAGAGCTCTTCCAGGCGCTGGCGGGTGTCGAGGATCAATTGGATGAATTGGTCGCGCTGGCGCACCTGCTTGCCGTTATCCGGCGCCAGCCCGCGACTGGCGCGCCATTGCCGGCTGCCTTCCTGCTCGACGAAGGTGGCGAAGGACTCATTGAATTCGGTGTCGTCCTTTACATAAAACCGCTGGTGCGCCAGTTCATGGAAGATCAGCGTCGCCAGGCGTTCGTCGCCCCAATGCATCATCGAACTCAGGATCGGATCGTTGAACCAGCCTAGTGTCGAGTAGGCCTCTACACCACCGATCGACACGTCCATGCCCTGCAAACGCTGCAATGCGGCCTCGCCACGGGCGGCTCCCTGGCTGTAGTAACCGCGATAAGCCACGCAACCGGCAATGGGGAAGCAATGATTTAGCGGCGCCAGGGAAAACTCCGGCGTGGCGAAGACATTCCAGACGACGAATGGCCGGCCAATGTCCGCATACAGGCGATAGCTTTTATTGTCCGGCAAATGCAGATGATCACTGGCGAACGTCCGTGCCTCACGCGCCTGGGTCAGGTGCGCCTTCAGTTGAGCATCGCGAGCAGGGTCGGCAATGACCTGGTCGATAGGCTCCCGGGCCTGCAACAACCGCAGTTGCCCACCGACGAGCTGGCTGTAATAACCGGCGCTTGTGCAACCGTTCAGTAACAAAAGCAGGAGGCCTGGAAACAAAATCCGGAAAACACGGTCGAGTAACCGATGGCTTGAACGCGGCCTGATCAATTGGATTCACCCTGGGAAGTCTGCCCACAAGACTATCTCGCTTGCCTGGAGCTTCGCTATGCGCGTGTTGATGCTGACGAGCGGCCTGTTGCTGCTGACCGGTTGCGCCGGTTTGCCTGATCCTGATCCATCCCAAGCCTGGATCGACCTGGGAAACCAGCAGGACACCGCGCTGCAAGCGCTAAAAGTCGATGACAAGACGTCCACCGACCGGCGCTATTTCGAAGTGCAACCCGGCAGCCATGAGCTGACGGTGCGTTATCAATTTGCCGTCGAGCCCGGCAACATCGGCCCGGATGCCGAGCCGCTGTGGCGTGATTGCCGGTTGAACGTGAAATTCAAGGACTTCAACGCGGGCCAACGTTACCAGTTGCAGGCCGGAAGCATCGGTTTCCGGCCATGGGCCAAGCTTTACGATCAGCAACGTAAAGTGGTGGTGCAAGGTACGCCGGCGGGCTGCCAGCAAAGTTGATCGGCGCTATGCTCAAGACCTGATTTTTCAGGAAGCTCACCATGCGTCTTCACATGCTGTTACCGGCCTTCGTTGCCATGAGCGGTTGCACAGCGACCCCGTTGCCATCGGTCGATCCGAACATGGCCTGGGTCGATTTCGCGACGCCTACGCCGGGTGGCAAGGTGCTGATGGCTGAAAAACTGGACGGCCAGCGACTGCGAGACGGGCGCTTCTTCCAGGTTTCGCCGGGCAGCCATGAATTGGAAGTGCGCTTCGACTTCGAGGTGTTTGGTGGCGCAGGGCTGGGTTTGATGACCGAGCCGCAAGAACGGCTGTGCTACCTGACCGTGCGATACGATCATTTCGAGGCCGGCCAGCGCTATCGCCTGGAGGCGCGTAACCTGGCGCACACCCCAAGCGCCCGGCTCTATGACGCCAAGCGAGAAATCGTTGCCGAAGATCGACAAGCCCGTTGCATGCCATAGGGCGTCCTAGCGGTCGTTCTTCTGGTAAATGATTTTCTTCGTGCCGTTTTCGCAAGTGCCCACCACCATGTTCTGGTCGTGGACTTCGTCGTTGGTGACGATTTCCAACGTGTAGGACGACACGTTATTGGCCTGGATCTTCGCTTCGATTTCCGCTTTCAGCTCTTCGCAGGATTTGGGGGCTGCAAGGGCTGATGCAGCGAATGCGCAACCGATGACCACCAGGGCTAATCGTTTCATGTTCGAATTCCTCATGGCAGCGCGCACTGCCTGTGCGCTGAAACTGCAGGCTTCATTCGATCATAATTGCGCCAGGGTAAACAGCTCGGCTGTATTCAAGAAGTCGCAGCCCTCGGCAGCGCCTGCGAAGGCTGCGACCCCTCCATGCGTCAGTTCACCAGCGTCGCATCCAGGGTGATCTGGGCGTTCAGTACCTTGGAAACCGGGCACCCTTCCTTGGCCTTCTTGCTCAGTTCGTCGAATTGCGCCTGGCTGGCACCGGGGATTTTCGCCTTGAGCACCAACTTGACTGCCGTGATCGCGAAACCGCCATCGACCTGGTCCAGGGTCACTTCGGCGTTGGTGTCGATGCTGTCGGCCTTGAGCCCGGCATCGCCGAGGATCATCGAAAAGGCCATGGAAAAGCAGCCGGCATGGGCCGCGCCGATCAATTCCTCTGGGTTGGTGCCCTTGCCGCCTTCGAAGCGTGCCTTGAAGCCATAGGGCGCTTCGCGCAGCACACCGGTTTCCGTGGAGATGGAGCCGATACCGGTTTTCAGGTCACCTTCCCAATGAGCCGATGCTTTCTTGATGATAGCCATGTCTGCCTCCTGAAGATCCGGCGCGAGAGACGCGCCTGGGTATTTTTTTAACTGTCTGGGTTGTGAGGATAGACCGCCCGGAAAAGTTCACCTTGTCGATTAGCCGACGAATTTAGTAGGAAAATTCTTCGCGGCTATTGAAACTCGGGTATATGCCCACATTGCATGGAACACACCTTTAGAAACGGCAGGCCTTTGCCCTCGGGGAAAGCCCGGAACGCCGTTGGAGATCCCGGCCCATGAAACAGCTGTCCGAAGTGAAATTCTCAACCCTCGACCTGGTGCCTGTGCGCGCCGATGGCAATGCCGCCCAGTCCTTGCGCAACTCGCTGGACTTGGCGCAGCACGTGGAAAAATACGGTTATACCCGCTTCTGGGTGGCCGAACACCACAACATGGACGGTATCGCCAGCTCCGCGACGGCGGTGCTGCTGGGTTATCTGGCGGGGGGCACTTCGACCATTCGTGTCGGCTCCGGCGGCGTCATGTTGCCCAATCACGCGCCGTTGATCATCGCCGAACAGTTCGGCACGCTGGAAAGCCTCTACCCGGGTCGAATCGACCTGGGGTTGGGGCGTGCGCCCGGTTCCGACCAGATGACCGCCCGGGCGCTGCGTCGTGAGCGCTCCGGCAGCGCGGACGATTTCCCCGAAGACGTGGCCGAGCTGATGCGTTATCTGGGCCCACGCACCCCGGACCAACGCATCATCGCCATGCCTGGCACCGGGACCAACGTGCCGGTATGGCTGCTGGGGTCGAGCCTGTTCAGTGCGCAATTGGCCGGTGAGCGCGGTTTGCCCTACGCGTTCGCCTCCCATTTCGCACCGCGCTACATGCACGAGGCGATTCGTATCTACCGCAACCATTTCAAGCCGTCGGCAGTGCTCGACAAGCCTTATGTGATGCTCGGTGTGCCGCTGGTGGCGGCGGACACGGATGAACAGGCCGATTACCTGGCGACGTCAGTGTACCAGCGGATCCTGGCGCTGATGCGCGGCCAGAGCCTGGTGCAGCGTCCGCCGGTCGAAACCATGAACGGCCTCTGGTTGCCCCATGAAAAAGAAGCGGTTGGTGATTTCCTGGGACTGGCCATGGTCGGCGGTCCGCAGAAGATTCGCGCCAAGCTCGACGTGCTGATCGAGCAAACCCAGGCAGATGAACTGATTTTCACCAGCGACCTGTATGAACACGCCGATCGCCTGCACTCATACGAGTTGCTGGCGCAGGTCATGAAAGGCTGAATGACGCGCATAAAAAAGCCGACGCACTGCGTCGGCTTTGACGGTCGAAAAGAATCACTTTTTATAGACGATTTCTTTCGTACCGCCCTCACAGGTGCCTACGACTTTTCCGTCGGTCGCTGCGCCTTTATCGACGATTTCCAGCGAATAACCTGACACGGCCTTGGCATCCAGCTTCGCCGCGATTTCGCTTTTCAGCTCTTCGCAGGGCTTGCCGGCCGCAAACGCACCACCGGCAAGGCTCAGCAAACCCAGGGCTACCATCAACTTGTTCATCGCTCGCACTCCTTGGTCGGATCAATAGGGCAGGTATTGGAAAAACAGAATGCGCATACCATAGCGCATCGCCATTCCCTATGGCACTCCGCCAGCGTGCAAGTTCATCGTTCCTCAGCTATTCACAATCCGGAACCCGACTTTGAGGGTGACCTGAAAGTGCGCGGCCCGGCCGTTTTCGATGTGTCCGCGGGTTTCCGTGACTTCGAACCACTCCAAGTGCTTGAGGCTTTTGCTGGCCTCGGCCAGGGCGTTATTGATGGCGTCTTCAATGCTGGTGGGAGACGAGCCGACCAGCTCGACTTTTTTGTAAGTGTGATGATCACTCATGAGGTTCTCCTTGGTTGTTTTTAACAGCCTAGCAGCGATTTTTCGTCATACGTGTGTCGCCGTTTGCGCGCTGAAGTTCAGATTTACTGCACTTTCAGAAACGACCGCAGTCCCAATTCACACACGCCACTCAACCACTGCAGGAGAGAGCCACCATGGCCAGCAATTCGTTACGCAAAGCCTCGTTGCAAAGCATGGAAGCGGAGATCGAGAGTCTGCTCAAGTCGTTGGAAAGCCTGAAGGACGATGCTTCGGACGAGTCGCGTAAGACCCTCAAGTCGCTCAAGGCCAATGCCGAGAACGCCCTGAAACATTCTCGCCATTTGCTCAGCGACGCGTATGAAGAGGTCAAGGTGAAAACCCGTGAAACCGGGATCGCCACACGCGACTACGCGCAGGAACATCCATGGACCACGGCCGGCGTCGCGGTCGGTGCGCTTGGTTTACTGGCTGCTTACTTGCTGTGCAAACGCGGTGACTGAGTCGGTTGGCTCAGCTCATGCCTGAGCCACTGGGCCAATTGCCGAGCGCGTCCATCTGCGGCGCGCTTGGGTAGCCACAACGCCAGTCGCGCCGCCGTTTCATCGAAACCCCACGGCGCGACCAGGCGACCGGCGCGCACATCCTCAGCCACCAGCGGCTCGGGCGCGATCGCCACGCCGAGCCCCGCTACGGCGGCCTCCAGCAAATAATACAGATGCTCGAATCCTTGCCCGAACTTCAATGCCCGGGGATCAAGGTCGTTTTGCTGTGCCCAGGTCGGCCAGGCCTGTGGGCGGGAGGTAGTGTGCAGCAATGATTCGTCCAGCAGCGCGCTGGCCGGTGCGGTCTGCAGGCGGGCGAATCCGGCGTAGTGCGGGCTCATTACGGGGCCGATCCGCTCGCTCACCAGTTCATACACCTGCATGTCGGCCGGCCAGGGTGGTTCGGCGAATACCAGCAAGGCGTCCAGTCCCGGTCGCCTGGGGTCCAGGTCGCCCTCGCCAGCGGACAGGTGCAGGCGCAAATCCGGCAGGTCGGCATTGAGCCTGCCCAGGCGGGGAATAAACCAGCGTGCCAGCAAGCTTCCCGAGCAGCCCAGGACGAACGGGGCATCGGCTGTACTTTGCGTCAGCTCCGCACAAACACCACGCAGTCGCTCGAAAGCATCGGCGCTGACATCCCGCAGGCGCATGCCGGCATCTGTGAGTTTCAAGCCGCGTCCATCCTTGATGAACAGGCTGACGCCTAAATGCTCTTCCAGCACCTTCAGCTGTCGACTTACAGCGCCATGGGTGACGTGCAGCTGTTCGGCGGCCTGGCTTACGCTGTTCAGGCGGGCGGTGGCCTCGAAGGCGCGCAAGGCATTGAGGGGGGGAAGGTCGTGGCGCATGTTATCTGTGAGTTTTTCTGACAGGTTATGGCGATCTTATCGGTTTTCAGTGGGGGATGTCAGGGGTAGAGTGAACCTCATTGTCTTTCAACGCATTTGCTTGGAGCGCCCGATGACCCAGTCCACGACCCCTTTCAACCTGCGCAGCGGTCCCGATGCCAACGGCCTGTTTGGTGCGTTCGGTGGCCGCTATGTGGCCGAAACCCTGATGCCGCTGATCCTTGATCTGGCCCGCGAATATGAAGTGGCGAAGGAAGATCCTGCCTTCATTGAGGAATTGGCCTACTTCCAGCGCGACTACGTCGGTCGTCCAAGCCCGCTCTATTTCGCCGAGCGCCTGACCGAATACTGTGGCGGTGCCAAGATCTATCTCAAGCGTGAAGAGCTGAACCACACCGGCGCGCACAAGATCAACAACTGCATCGGCCAGATCCTGCTGGCGCGGCGCATGGGCAAGAAACGCATCATCGCCGAAACCGGCGCCGGCATGCACGGCGTGGCGACCGCCACCGTGGCCGCGCGTTTTGGCCTCGATTGCGTGATCTACATGGGCACCACCGACATCGAGCGCCAGCAGGCCAACGTGTTCCGCATGAAGCTGCTGGGCGCTGAAGTGATCCCGGTGGTCGCTGGCACCGGTACCCTGAAAGATGCAATGAACGAGGCACTGCGCGACTGGGTCACCAACGTCGACAGCACGTTCTACCTGATCGGCACCGTGGCTGGCCCGCATCCGTATCCAGCGATGGTGCGTGACTTCCAGGCCGTGATCGGCAAGGAAACCCGCGATCAACTGCAAGCCCAGGAAGGCCGCCTGCCGGACAGCCTGGTGGCGTGCATCGGCGGCGGCTCCAACGCCATGGGCCTGTTCCACCCGTTCTTGGACGACAAGAGTGTCGAGATCATCGGCGTCGAAGCCGCCGGTTATGGCATCGAGACCGGTAAGCATGCAGCGAGCCTGAACGGCGGCGTCCCCGGTGTACTGCACGGTAACCGCACCTTCCTGTTGCAGGATGACGACGGTCAGATCATCGACGCCCATTCGATTTCCGCAGGTCTCGACTACCCCGGTATCGGTCCGGAACACGCCTGGTTGCACGACATTGGCCGCGTCCAGTACACCTCGGTGACCGACGCCGAAGCCCTGGAAGCCTTTCACAAATGCTGCCGACTGGAAGGGATCATTCCTGCATTGGAAAGCGCCCATGCCCTGGCGGAAGTGTTCAAACGCGCACCCAACCTGCCGAAAGATCACCTGATGGTGGTCAACCTGTCCGGCCGTGGCGACAAAGACATGCAAACCGTGATGCACCACATGGAACAGTCCCAGCAGGAGAAACACTGATGAGCCGCCTGCAAACCCGTTTTGCCGAACTCAAGGAACAGAACCGCGCCGCCCTGGTGACTTTTGTCACGGCTGGCGACCCGGACTACGACACCTCGCTGGCAATCCTCAAGGGCCTGCCAGCGGCCGGTGCCGATGTCATCGAGCTGGGCATGCCGTTCACCGACCCGATGGCCGACGGCCCGGCGATCCAACTGGCGAATATTCGTGCGTTGGGCGCCCAGCAGAACCTGGCGAAAACCCTGCAGATGGTTCGTGAGTTCCGCAAAGACAACAGCGAGACTCCGCTGGTGCTGATGGGGTACTTCAACCCGATCCACCGTTATGGCGTGCAGCGTTTCATTGGCGAGGCACTGGAATCTGGCGTGGATGGCCTGATCGTTGTGGACATGCCGCCCGAGCACAACAGCGAACTGTGCGAACCGGCCCAGGCGGCTGGCCTGGACTTCATCCGCCTGACCACGCCAACCACCGACGATGTACGTTTGCCGACGGTGCTCAACGGCAGTTCGGGCTTTGTATATTACGTGTCGGTGGCGGGTGTGACCGGTGCCGGTGCCGCGACGCTGGAGCATGTGGAAGAAGCTGTGGCGCGCCTGCGTCGCCACACCGATTTGCCGATCAGCATTGGTTTCGGCATTCGTACGCCGGAGCAGGCTGCGGCCATCGCACGATTGGCTGATGGGGTGGTGGTTGGCTCGGCGCTGATCGACCATATCGCCAATGCCGATACGTCGGAACAGGCGATTGATGGCGTGTTGAGCTTGTGTGCCGCCCTGGCTGATGGTGTGCGCAAGGCGCGTCTAGGCTGATTCCTGGTTCGGCTCAGTAGGAGCTGGCGAAGCCTGCGATCTTTTGATCTTCCGCTCCAGACTCAATGGGCAGTGAAAAGATCGCAGCCTCGCTTCGCTCGTCAGCTCCTACAGACCCAGCGGGAGCAAGCACCCTCGTCACAATGGGATCAGGGCAACTCCAACCCGCCCCCGGCCTTGTGCAGTTTGCGCAAATGCTCGCCGACCGCTTTCACATTGGCCTCGCTGGCAGCAATTTCAGCGGCGCGACTCGGCTCAAGCAATGCCCGGACTTCCTTGTCCAGGTCGCCTGTCAGCGTTTGAAGCTGTTTCTGACGCAAGCTGCTTTCCGATTCCAAGCGTTGCCACTCGCTGGGTTGCGGCAAGCCGTAGCCGCTGCTGCCCAGCAGTTCTGCCGGACGGCTCAGGAAGCCGCTGTTGGCGAGGATCTGCTGCAGCGTCGCGTTAGCCCTTTCCATGCCGCCATTCTGCAATTCACGGGCTCCGAGATAACGCTGTTTGACTTCATCCTGCGCCAACAGCAGTTGCCGACGATAACTGGCCTGTTCCAGCAGCAACAGCGCCGCGCTGGTGCGCAGGTCGGCCTGTTCGAACCAGGCGCGGCGTTCGGCGGCGTCCAGGGCCAGCCAGTCTTCCACCGTTTGCTGCTTGATCGGCAGATACTTCCTCAGCACATCGAACATCGCCTGGTACCGCTCGCGGAATGAGTCGAATCGGTAGCCCAGGCGCAAGGCTTCCTTGGGATCATCCAGCACGCTGGTATCCGCCAGGCCCCGGCCCTTGAGGACTTCCAGCAAGCCGTTGGGCATGATGCTGTCCAGGCCGTTGAGCTGCGCGTTATTGCTGCCGCTGCGCAGCAGCTTCAAGCTTTCCACGGCGCAGTTATTGGACAGGAAGTAGTAGTTGCCGTCGTAGCTCCAATGCATTTCGGCGGCGTGCTCGACTGTCTCCTCGATCTCGGTGCGCGACAGGTTCAGCGGCACCGATGCCAGGCTGCGCAGCTCGGTCTTGGTGTATTCATCGATCACCTGGGCCAACGGCAATACGAACAGGCGCGACGGGTATTTGCCGACCAGCCCGTCCCAACTCGACAGCTGCACATCGCCGACGAAGGCGCGGTACGACAGCACCAGGTGTTGGTCCAGATCCAGTCGGCAGTCCGGGCCACGTGGGCGACCCGGTGCGCAGATCACCAGCCGGAGCATGCTGTGGCCCCAGCGGCTCACCCAGTTCTGGTTGGCTTCGGCCAGCAGGTAATCAATGGCATAGACCCGCTCGGGATCGACCTTGCCCAGTGGCGTCTTGGCGAAGTCGTTGCCGGCGTTGAGGAACGCGAACGATTTGGCGCAGGAGTCCTTGGCGGCGGGTGCCCAGCCGAAGTGTTCCTGGTAATAGCGATACAGGGCGGGGCGTCGGCAGGCGTAGCTCGGGTCGAGGAGAAAGTACTCCATGTTGACCGCGACGAACTCTTTGGGGCTGCTCGTTTCATAGAGATCCGGGCTGCGGGCGACTTGGCGGTTGTGCTGTTCCCGCTCACCGCGCCGGCCGACGTATTGTGGCCAGCCGGCGAGGTCCAGCAACCGAGGATCATCGCTGAGGGTGAAGCGGCGGTCGTTCTGGCCCCGGCATTCATCGGGAAGGCCGATCAAGCCGGCGCTGCTGTTGCGTCGAGTGCAACGCTGGATCAGCGCACGCTCGGCATCTGGCCATAGACGCGAGCGGTCATAAATGTGGGTCAGTTCGTGCAGGACGGTGGCGAGCATTTCCCGTCGCACGGTGCCGTGGGGGCGATGGGTCTTTTGCGTCGCGGCGCTACCGTCGACAAGGCTGTCGAGCAGGTTGCTGTTGAGGTCCAGTTGCGACACCAGCGAGGCCTGGCCGTAGGCGTTGGCCGGCATCTGGTCGGTCCAGCCGACGTTGATGCGTCGGTCCAGCTGCTCGATGAAGCGCGGCGGCAGCGCCTGCATGGCTTCATCGAGCAGCGCCTGGCTGGCCTGCTGTTGCGCCGGGCTCAGCCCTTCGGTGTTGAGGTGCAGTTGCAGGCCGGCCTGGGCCATGCTGCCCGTGAGCAGCAAGACCCCGGCCGCCAGCCAGGCGGCGAACCGCCTCACAATGCGAGGATGGCTTCGGCGAGAACCTGGTCACTGGCGTCGCGGGCTTCCGGCACGCGGGTGCGCAAGGTGTCGAAGGCGGCCTCGAGATGAGCGCCACGAATTTCACCATTGCTGGCGACAAAACTGGCCGCATCGTCGTGGGCTTCGCGGACGATTTTCGAATCACGGATGGAGGTGGTGGTGTCGGAAGTGAAATCAATCGTGCGCTGGGAAGCGCGAACGATGATGTTACTGGTGGCTACCAGGGTATGTGCCTGGGCCACATCGGCCAACACCAGCAGGCCTAGGGCGGCAGCAATCAGCGGGCTACGCATGGAACGACTCCGGAGAAATAAGGATAACTATTGGACGAGAATTGCTTGTGCCAGTTCAAGGTCGCTGACGTGAAGTTTTGGCTGGGTCCGGCGCAGGTAATCCAGGGCCGATTCCAGTTGTGCACCTCGCAACTGCCCGTCGCTGGCAATGAAGGCCGCAGCGTCATCGTGAGCGGCGACGATCAGTTTATGGTCGAAGGGCGCAGAGGTCACCATGCTCGTGGCATAGCCGCTGAGCACCACTTGCTGGGTGGACACATCGAAAGCATGGGCCGGAACAGACCAGCAAAAAACTACGAAGAAAGACGCGATGAACAGATCTGAGTAAAAACGCATGGGACTCGACGGTTGATGGCGAGCCCGAAGGCTAGCGCAAACCTGCGGACCAGAGCCAGCGTTGAAACATCGGAACACCATTTGGTGCCCGATGTTTCATGTTGCATCAGATCACCAGGATGGCCTGGGCCAGTTGTGCATCGGTGGCGTTGAGCTGTGGTGCCTGCTGGCGGATGTAATCCAGGGCACTTTCCAGTTTCACACCACGGATGGCGCCTTCGCTGGCCACGAAGCTGGCAGCGTCATCACGGGCGGCTTGAACGATCTTGTTGTCCCGCAATGACGAGGTTGCATCGGAGGTCGCGTCGGACGAGGCCTTGAGTGCGCCGACAATGGAGTCAGTGGTGACGATAAAGCTGCTGGCGTTGGAGTGGGCGGCTACGGCCAGCAGGGCAACTGCGCTGAGCAGGCGAAGACGGATCATGAGGAAACTCCTTGAAGGATGAGGTGATGCCGGTGCGTGTAGCTGGAAGAAGAGACGCATGCTCGACTCGCTTCGCCACGTTCGCATCGATATTAGGACAGAACGCGTTGGCTGACAGCCTTTGCGATGGTCATCGGCAGCATGATGCCCGCATTGGGTGCGGCGGCTCAAGATGAACTGTACTGGTATGTTTTTGAATTATACGAAACTGTTATCTCTCTCCGGTCTTCCAAAAAAACGGGCCCGGAAACGACAAGACCCGTCGCGGTTTCCCGCGACGGGTCTTGTTTGTTCAATTCGGTGCTGGCGGTGGACCCGGTGGGTCAGGGCCAGCGACGCTGAGTTAGCGCCAGAACGGCTTGCTCAGCTCTTCGTAACGTTGTGCTTCGCTGATACCGGCGTCAGCCAGCAGGCGCGAATCCAGACGAGCCAGTTGGTGGCGGCTGGCGATGCGGCGCTGCCACAACATCAGGTTAGCGATAACACGAAGAGGCAGGGAAGCCTGGTTTTTTTCAGCTTTGTCTTCGAAAAACAGCTCGGAACTGAGTGTACGTTCCATGGTTGACATCCTTCCGCTTGTGGCGGGATTAGGTAGTGGTTTAACTGGTGCCCATGATCCTCTCGTTTGGCCAGTCTCTCTAGATACAGTTCACCTGTATTGTGAGAGACCAGTTAACTGTTAAAGAGCGGTGTACTGGTCAATATTGAAGCAACTGTACTTGTCTGCACGATATTGGTGCGTTTTAGGTGAGTGTCCGATGTTTTGTGGGAAAAGACTGTAAGAAAACACCGGTACAGCAGTACAGTTTTTGTCGCATCAGGCTCGAGTGACGGCCTTCAATCAAAACTGTATTTGCGATAGCGGTGATCCAGCTGTATCAGACGGCCAACATGCGCCCGGTTTCTTCGAGGTTGACGTGCCAACTCAGTGCATCGCGCAGGATATGCGGGGTATGCCCACCCAGGGCGCACGCGGCTTCGAAATAATCATTCAACGCTTGGCGGTAGGACGGGTGCACGCAGTTGTCGATGACCACCCGTGCCCGCTCCCTTGGCGCCAGGCCACGCAGGTCGGCCAGGCCGATCTCGGTCACCAGGATGTCGACATCGTGTTCGGTATGGTCCACATGGCTGACCATTGGCACGACACTGGAAATGGCGCCGCCCTTGGCAATCGACTTGGTGACGAAAATCGCCAAGTGGGCGTTGCGGGCGAAATCCCCCGAACCGCCAATGCCATTCATCATCCGAGTGCCGCAGATGTGGGTGGAGTTGACGTTGCCGTAGAGGTCGAACTCCAGCGCGGTGTTGATACCAATGATGCCGAGGCGGCGTACGACTTCGGGATGGTTGGAGATTTCCTGCGGGCGCAGGACCAGTTTGTCCTTATATCTTTCCAGGTTTCCGAATACATCGGCGTTGCGTCGACTCGACAGCGTGATAGAGCTGCCGGAGGCGAAGCTCAGCTTGCCAGCGTCGATCAAGTCAAATGTCGAGTCCTGCAGGACCTCGGAATACATGGTCAGGTCTTCGAACGGGGAATCGATCAGCCCGCACATCACGGCGTTGGCGATGTTGCCAATCCCGGCCTGCAACGGTCCAAGCTTGTTGGTCATGCGCCCGGCTGCAACTTCCTGTTTGAAGAAGTCGATCAGGTGATCGGCGATGGTCTGGGTGTCGCTGTCTGGAGGCGCGACGGTCGAAGGCGAGTCCCCTTGGTTGGTGATGACAATGGCGGCAATTTTTTCCGGCGGGATCGGGATGGCGGGGCTGCCAATACGGTCGTCGACTTTCACCAGGGGGATGGGGGTGCGGGTCGGGCGATAAGTCGGGATATAGATGTCGTGCAGCCCTTCCAGGTTCGGGTTGTGGGCCATGTTGATCTCGATGATCACTTGCCGAGCGAAGATGGCGAAACTGGCCGAGTTACCTACCGATGTGGTCGGTACGATATGCCCTTGCTCGGTGATGGCCACCGCTTCGATCACGGCAATGTCGGGCAGCTTGAGTTGGCCGTTGCGCAGTTGTTCAACGGTTTCCGAGAGATGCTGGTCGATGAACATCACCTCGCCTGCGTTGATCGCTTTGCGCAACGTGCTGTCGACCTGGAATGGCATGCGTCGAGCCAGCACGCCGGCCTCGGTGAGTTCCTTGTCGAGGTCGTTACCCAGGCTCGCACCCGTCATCAGGCTGATTTTCAGCGGAGTGACTTTGGCGCGCTCAGCCAGGGCGTGGGGCACTGCTTTCGCTTCTCCGGCGCGGGTAAAGCCGCTCATGCCGACGGTCATGCCGTCCTGAATCAACAAGGCTGCTTCGGCAGCACCCATCACTTTATTCAATAACGAAGGCAAGCGGATGCGATCACGGTACATAGGTTGTTATCTCGGGCTGGAAAGCAAGATGCGCAGTCTAGTGAATTCGCGCGGTGCCCGACCCGCTACAAAGGTCGCATTTAGGGCCTCTATTACGGGCGTTTCAGGCAAAACATTATTACCGGATCGGTAACGTTAGGCCTTGATACAAATCAAAACGCCCCGACGAGTCGGGGCGTTGATGGCGAAGCCGTGAGCGTTATTCCACTGCTTTGACCATGTCCTCGATGACCTTCTTGGCGTCACCGAACACCATCATGGTCTTGTCGAGATAGAACAGCTCGTTGTCCAGGCCCGCATAGCCGCTGGCCATCGAGCGCTTGTTGACGATGATGGTCTTGGCCTTGAAGGCCTCGAGGATCGGCATGCCGGCAATCGGCGACTTCGGATCGTTCTTCGCCGCCGGGTTGACCACGTCGTTGGCGCCCAACACCAGCACCACATCGGCCTGGCCGAACTCGGAGTTGATGTCCTCCATCTCGAAGACCTGGTCGTAAGGCACTTCGGCCTCGGCCAGCAGCACGTTCATGTGCCCAGGCATGCGACCGGCCACCGGGTGGATCGCGTATTTGACGGTTACGCCGTGGTGGGTCAGCTTCTCGGTCAGTTCTTTCAGCGCGTGCTGCGCCCGTGCCACCGCCAGGCCGTAGCCCGGGACGATGATCACCGTGTCGGCGTTGGTCAGCAGGAAGGTCGCGTCGTCAGCCGAGCCAGATTTCACTGGGCGGGCTTCTTTGGAGCCAGCCGGGCCAGCAGCATCTGCTGTGTTGCCGAAACCGCCGAGCAACACGTTGAAGAACGAACGGTTCATCGCCTTGCACATGATGTACGACAGGATCGCACCGCTCGAACCTACCAGCGAACCGGCGATGATCAGCATCGAGTTGTTCAGCGAGAAGCCAATGCCCGCTGCGGCCCAGCCGGAATAGCTGTTGAGCATCGAGACCACCACCGGCATGTCCGCGCCGCCGATCGGGATGATGATCAGCACGCCCAGTACAAACGCCAGGGCCAGCATCAAGGCGAACGCGCCGAGGTTGCCAGTGAACATGAAGGTCAGGCCCAGGCCCAGCGTTGCCAGGCCCAGGATCAGGTTGAGCTTGTGCTGGCCACCAAACTGTACCGGTGCGCCCTGGAACAGACGGAACTTGTACTTGCCCGAGAGCTTGCCAAAGGCGATCACCGAACCGGAGAAGGTAATTGCACCAATGGCTGCGCCGAGGAACAGTTCCAGGCGGTTACCGGCCGGAATCGAATCACCCAGTTGCTTGACGATGCCCAGGGATTGCGGCTCGACGACTGCTGCGACAGCAATGAACACCGCCGCCAGGCCGATCATGCTGTGCATGAATGCCACCAGCTCCGGCATCTTGGTCATCTCGACGCGCTTGGCCATGACTGAGCCGGCGGTGCCGCCGATCAGCAGGCCGACGACGACGTAGCCGATGCCGGCAGTTGCCAGCTCGGCACCGAGCTTATAGATGAGGCCCACAGTGGTGAGCACCGCCAGCGCCATGCCGAGCATGCCGAACAGGTTGCCACGGCGTGAGGTGGTGGGGTGCGACAGGCCTTTGAGGGCCTGGATGAAGCAGATCGACGCGATCAGGTAGAGCGTCGTTACCAGGTTCATGCTCATTACTTGGGCGCCTCTTCTTTTACGGCTTTCGGGGCTTTTTTCTTGAACATCTCAAGCATGCGGCGCGTCACCAGGAAGCCACCGAATACGTTGACCGCGGCCAGGGCCACGGCGAGGGTTCCCATGGTCTTGCCCAGAGGCGTTACGGTCAGCGCGGCAGCGAGCATGGCGCCGACGATCACGATCGCCGAAATGGCGTTGGTTACCGCCATCAACGGCGTGTGCAGCGCGGGTGTTACGTTCCAGACCACGTGATAACCGACATAAATTGCCAGCACAAAGATGATCAGGTTGTAGATACCGGGGGAGATAAGCTCTTCCATTGTCTGAATCCCTGCTTAGGCGTTTTTGCGGATGACTTGGCCGTCGCGGCACATCAGGCACGCGGCAACGATGTCGTCTTCCAGGTTCACGTCGAACTGACCTTCCTTGGTGAAGACCAGCTTCAGGAAGTCCAGCAGGTTGCGGGCGTACAGCGCCGAGGCGTCTGCCGCGACTTCACCGGCCAGGTTGGTCGGACCGCAAATGGTCACGCCATTCTCGATCACGACCTGGTCGGCCACGGTCAGCGGGCAGTTACCGCCCTGGGCTGCCGCGAGGTCGATGACCACCGAGCCGGGTTTCATCTGCGCGACAGTTTCGGCACTCAGCAGCGTCGGTGCCTTGCGGCCCGGAATCAGTGCGGTGGTGATGACGATGTCCGCCTGCTTGGCGCGCTCGTGCACGGCCTGGGCCTGGCGCTGCATCCAGCTGGCCGGCATCGGCCGGGCGTAACCGCCGACGCCGACGGCGCATTCACGCTCTTCGTCGGTTTCGTAAGGCACGTCGACGAACTTGGCACCGAGGGATTCGATTTGTTCCTTGACCGCCGGACGCACATCCGAGGCTTCAATCACCGCACCCAGGCGCTTGGCCGTGGCTATCGCCTGCAACCCGGCCACGCCTGCCCCGAGAATCAGCACGCGCGCCGCTTTCACGGTGCCTGCGGCGGTCATCAGCATCGGCATGAAGCGCGGGTAGTGGTGGGCGGCCAGCAGCACGGCTTTATAGCCGGCAATGTTCGCTTGAGACGACAGCACATCCAGGCTTTGGGCACGGGAGGTACGTGGCGCGGCCTCAAGGGCGAAAGCGGTAATACCGCGTTCGGCCAGCTTGGCGATGGTTTCGTTGTTGAACGGATTGAGCATGCCCACCAGAACGGTGCCGCTCTTGATCAGCGCCAGTTCGCTGTCGCTGGGGGCAACCACCTTGAGGATCAGCTCGGCCCCGAGTGCATCACTGGCACTGCCAATGCTTGCGCCCGCTGCCTCATAGGCACTGTCGATAACGCTGGCCTTGATGCCGGCGCCGCTTTGAACAGTGACTTTATGGCCTTGGCCGATCAACTTCTTGATGGTTTCCGGGGTAGCAGCAACCCGTGTTTCACCCGTTTGGGTTTCGAGGGGAACACCAATGTGCACGTCAAATCTCCTGCGTGATCTTATTGAGTAAACCCAGGCACTTCGGATGGTGCGGCTGGGGCGGCCGATCAGCACGATCCCGCCAAACCAGGCGGGGCGCGGCATTTTGCAGGCGAAAATTCAGCCCTTCAAGGGATTATGACGGGTGACGGAAAATTAACTACAAGTCACCCTGTGACCGAATGTCGCAATTATCGATCGGCATCCCTTGTGGGCCGTGCTTTCCAAGGATTCAGGTTCAAATTGACAACTTTTCCCATCGGCCAGATGAATAGGCCCTGATGTGTTGCGCAATATGGCTCAAAGCCATGTATTTAAACGCTTTGGAGACTACTGCACGGGCTTCATAACAGATTGACTGAATGCGACATAAACTTATATCTGTAGCGACCTTTGTTAGTTGACTACCTAAGTAAGCTTTGGGTTTTTCCTTTTTAATCAAGTAGATAGCCAGTGGCCTGCTTCACGAGCCAGTCACGAAAAGCTCGGAGAGAGGCGGATTCGACCTTTCGTTCTGGAATCATCAGGTAGTAGGCCTTGATGCTCGATAGCGCGCTGCGGTTGGCTACGACCAGTCGTTTCTCTGCAAGCTCGCGCTGGATCAAGAAGGGCGGAATCAGCGCAATGCCCATGTCGTGCATGGCCGCCTGGGCAAGCATGGAGAATAGTTCATAACGCGGGCCTGTCAGGTCTCGTGCAATGTTCAGGTTCTGGGCGTTGAACCACTGGCGCCACGCATACGGGCGAGTGGTCTGCTGGAGCAAGGGCAATTCGGCGATGGCCTCAGGTGTCAGGCTCGTCCGGCCGCCCAGTAAGGTAGGGCTGCATACTGGCATCGGATTTTCTCCCATCAGCTTGTGGGATTCGGTACCGGACCAGTCCGCATCACCAAAATAGATGGCGGCATCAAACTCTGTGTCCGCGAAGAGAAAGGGCCGTGTGCGGTTGGTCAGGTTGACGGTGACTTCCGGATGCTGCTGCTGGAAATCCTTGAGGCGTGGTAGCAGCCATTGAGTGCCGAAGGTTGGAACCACGGCCAGTTCGATCACGTTCGCACCGGTATGCCCCATCACTGAAAGAGCGTCGCGCTCGACGGCGTCCAGTTGGGTGGCAACTCGACGGCTGTAGGAAAGGCCGGCTTCGGTCAGTTTGACGCCTCGACGTGAGCGGCGGAAAAGCTCCACGCTGAGGAAGTCTTCCAGGCTGGCGATCTGTCGGCAGATAGCGCCTTGCGTAAGAGAAAGCTCGTGCGCCGCCTTGGTGAAGCTCTCATGGCGTGCAGCTGCTTCGAAACTGATCAGGGCGGTGGTGCTGGGGATTTTACGGCGCATGTACGCAAGCCTCACTCAATATCGACATAAACGGGGTTTATGGCGTTTACGGAGTGAGAAACTAGCACAAGATAGTGCGCAATCCTCGTTTGCCCTTGTAGGAAACCGCGCCTAGGATCAATCCACGATTTTCATTTAATTGGCGAGGACTCTTTCATGGCCGGTAAAGCGAGCTTCAACTGGATCGATCCATTGTTGCTGGATCAGCAGCTCACCGAAGAAGAACGCATGATCCGCGACACTGCTGAGCAGTTCGCCCAGCAGAAGCTCGCGCCGCGGGTGCTGGAAGCGTTCCGCCATGAAAAGACCGACCCGGCGATTTTCCGCGAGATGGGTGAAGTCGGCCTGCTGGGGGCAACCATTCCTGAACAGTACGGCGGCAGCGGGCTGAATTACGTCAGCTATGGCCTGATCGCTCGTGAAGTCGAGCGCGTCGACTCCGGTTATCGCTCGATGATGAGTGTGCAGTCCTCGCTGGTCATGGTGCCGATCAATGAATTCGGTACCGAGGCGCAAAAACAGAAGTATCTGCCGAAGCTGGCGTCTGGTGAATGGATCGGTTGCTTTGGTCTGACCGAGCCGAACCATGGTTCCGACCCGGGCGCGATGATTACTCGTGCGCGCAAAGTGGAAGGTGGCTACAGCCTGACGGGTAGCAAAATGTGGATTACCAACAGTCCGATCGCCGACGTCTTTGTCGTCTGGGGTAAGGACGACGCTGGCGACATCCGCGGCTTCGTCCTTGAGAAGGGCTGGAAGGGGCTGAGTGCGCCAGCTATTCATGGCAAGGTCGGCCTGCGCGCCTCCATTACTGGCGAAATCGTGATGGACAACGTATTCGTTCCGGAAGAGAACATCTTCCCGGATGTCCGTGGCCTGAAGGGCCCGTTTACCTGCCTGAACTCGGCGCGTTATGGCATCTCCTGGGGGGCCTTGGGAGCCGCTGAGTTCTGCTGGCATACCGCTCGCCAGTACACGCTGGACCGCCAGCAGTTTGGGCGTCCGCTGGCTGCCAATCAGTTGATTCAGAAGAAGCTGGCCGACATGCAGACCGAAATCACGCTGGCCCTGCAGGGATGCTTGCGCCTGGGGCGTATGAAAGATGAGGGTACCGCGGCGGTCGAGATCACTTCGATCATGAAGCGCAACTCGTGCGGCAAATCCCTGGATATCGCTCGCATGGCGAGGGACATGCTGGGCGGCAACGGTATTTCCGATGAGTTCGGCATCGCTCGTCATCTCGTGAACCTGGAAGTCGTAAACACCTACGAAGGTACGCACGACGTTCATGCTCTGATCCTGGGGCGTGCGCAAACCGGTATCCAGGCGTTCTATTAATAGGGGAACGCTCATGGGCGCGCTTTCGCATCTGCGGGTATTGGATTTATCGAGGGTCCTGGCCGGGCCGTGGGCCGGACAGATCCTGGCGGACCTGGGGGCTGATGTCATCAAGGTCGAGCGTCCCGGCAATGGTGACGACACGCGCGCCTGGGGGCCGCCTTTCCTGAAGGATGCCCGAGGCGAGAACACGACCGAGGCTGCTTATTATCTGTCGGCCAATCGCAACAAGCAGTCGGTGACCATCGATTTCACGCGTCCAGAGGGGCAGCGGCTGGTGCGAGAGCTGGCGGCCAAGTCCGACATCCTGATCGAGAACTTCAAGGTTGGCGGGCTCGCGGCTTATGGTCTGGACTATGAGTCGCTAAAGGCGATCAATCCGCAATTGATCTATTGCTCGATCACTGGGTTTGGCCAGACGGGCCCTTATGCCAAGCGTGCCGGGTATGACTTCATGATTCAGGGGCTGGGGGGGCTGATGAGCCTGACTGGCCGCCCTGAGGGCGATGACGGGGCGGGACCGGTGAAGGTGGGGGTCGCGCTGACGGATATCCTCACGGGGCTGTATTCGATTGCTGCTATTTTGGCGGCGCTGGCTCATCGGGATCATGCCGGCGGCGGCCAGCACATCGATATGGCCTTGCTGGATGTTCAAGTGGCTTGCCTGGCCAATCAGGCGATGAATTACCTGACCACAGGTAATGCGCCTAAGCGGTTGGGCAATGCTCATCCGAACATCGTGCCCTATCAGGATTTTCCTACCGCCGATGGCGATTTCATCCTTACGGTGGGTAATGACGGCCAGTTCCGAAAGTTCGCTGAGGTTGCCGGTCAACCGCAGTGGGCTGACGACCCGCGTTTTGCCACAAACAAACTGCGGGTGGCGAATCGGGCGGTGTTGATTCCGTTGATTCGCCAGGCGACGGTGTTCAAGACCACTGCCGAGTGGGTGACTCAATTGGAGCAGGCGGGCGTGCCGTGTGGGCCAATCAACGACCTTGCCCAGGTGTTTGCCGATCCTCAGGTGCAGGCGCGTGGATTGGCGATGGAATTACCTCACGTACTGGCAGGTAGCGTGCCGCAGGTGGCCAGTCCGATTCGACTCTCCGAGACGCCGGTGGAATATCGCAATGCGCCCCCTTTATTGGGGGAGCATACGTTGGAGGTGTTGCAGCGAGTGTTGGGGCTGGACGAAGCCGCGGTGATGGCGTTCAGGGAGGCGGGGGTTCTTTGAGTCTTCTCTTCTATATAGAGGGCGGTTCTTAAGGGCGAAAGCAGCGGGTTTACCAGTGTTGCGCAACTTATTGATAGAAAAGCTAAAAAAGGTGTTGACGGCAGATTCTGGAAGTCTATAATTCGCCCCACTTCCGGCGCAGTCGAAACGGAAAACTCCTTGAGATTCAATGAGTTAAGTAAGTTTCGAAGGTGTTGGGCTTCAGTTCATCGAGGCCCGGAAGGAGCAGGTAGAGCGGTGTTGTTTGGCTCTATCGGCGGTTCGATCTTCTCGGTCGAAAGCGGTGAAAAAGAGGTGTTGACAGCAGCGAGTAACGCTGTAGAATTCGCCTCCCGCTAACGAGAGATCGGAAGCGCAAGTGGTTGAAGTTGCAAAGGAAACTTTGAAAACTTCTGAAAATAACCGCTTGACAGATACACGGGGCGCTGTAGAATGCGCGCCTCGGTTGAGACGAAAGACTCAGCCAACCGCTCTTTAACAACTGAATCAAGCAATTCGTGTGGGTGCTTGTGGAGTCAGACTGCTAGTCAACAGATTATCAGCATCACAAGTTACTCCGCGAGAAATCAAAGATGTAACCAACGATTGCTGAGCCAAGTTTAGGGTTTTCTCAAAACCCAAAGATGTTTGAACTGAAGAGTTTGATCATGGCTCAGATTGAACGCTGGCGGCAGGCCTAACACATGCAAGTCGAGCGGTAGAGAGGTGCTTGCACCTCTTGAGAGCGGCGGACGGGTGAGTAATGCCTAGGAATCTGCCTGGTAGTGGGGGATAACGCTCGGAAACGGACGCTAATACCGCATACGTCCTACGGGAGAAAGCAGGGGACCTTCGGGCCTTGCGCTATCAGATGAGCCTAGGTCGGATTAGCTAGTTGGTGGGGTAATGGCTCACCAAGGCGACGATCCGTAACTGGTCTGAGAGGATGATCAGTCACACTGGAACTGAGACACGGTCCAGACTCCTACGGGAGGCAGCAGTGGGGAATATTGGACAATGGGCGAAAGCCTGATCCAGCCATGCCGCGTGTGTGAAGAAGGTCTTCGGATTGTAAAGCACTTTAAGTTGGGAGGAAGGGCATTAACCTAATACGTTAGTGTTTTGACGTTACCGACAGAATAAGCACCGGCTAACTCTGTGCCAGCAGCCGCGGTAATACAGAGGGTGCAAGCGTTAATCGGAATTACTGGGCGTAAAGCGCGCGTAGGTGGTTCGTTAAGTTGGATGTGAAATCCCCGGGCTCAACCTGGGAACTGCATTCAAAACTGTCGAGCTAGAGTATGGTAGAGGGTGGTGGAATTTCCTGTGTAGCGGTGAAATGCGTAGATATAGGAAGGAACACCAGTGGCGAAGGCGACCACCTGGACTGATACTGACACTGAGGTGCGAAAGCGTGGGGAGCAAACAGGATTAGATACCCTGGTAGTCCACGCCGTAAACGATGTCAACTAGCCGTTGGGAGCCTTGAGCTCTTAGTGGCGCAGCTAACGCATTAAGTTGACCGCCTGGGGAGTACGGCCGCAAGGTTAAAACTCAAATGAATTGACGGGGGCCCGCACAAGCGGTGGAGCATGTGGTTTAATTCGAAGCAACGCGAAGAACCTTACCAGGCCTTGACATCCAATGAACTTTCCAGAGATGGATTGGTGCCTTCGGGAACATTGAGACAGGTGCTGCATGGCTGTCGTCAGCTCGTGTCGTGAGATGTTGGGTTAAGTCCCGTAACGAGCGCAACCCTTGTCCTTAGTTACCAGCACGTAATGGTGGGCACTCTAAGGAGACTGCCGGTGACAAACCGGAGGAAGGTGGGGATGACGTCAAGTCATCATGGCCCTTACGGCCTGGGCTACACACGTGCTACAATGGTCGGTACAGAGGGTTGCCAAGCCGCGAGGTGGAGCTAATCCCACAAAACCGATCGTAGTCCGGATCGCAGTCTGCAACTCGACTGCGTGAAGTCGGAATCGCTAGTAATCGCGAATCAGAATGTCGCGGTGAATACGTTCCCGGGCCTTGTACACACCGCCCGTCACACCATGGGAGTGGGTTGCACCAGAAGTAGCTAGTCTAACCTTCGGGGGGACGGTTACCACGGTGTGATTCATGACTGGGGTGAAGTCGTAACAAGGTAGCCGTAGGGGAACCTGCGGCTGGATCACCTCCTTAATCGACGACCGCAGCTGCTTCATGAGCTCCCACACGAATTGCTTGATTCATTGAAGAAGACGAAAGAAGCAGCCCGAAATTGGGTCTGTAGCTCAGTTGGTTAGAGCGCACCCCTGATAAGGGTGAGGTCGGCAGTTCGAATCTGCCCAGACCCACCAATTTTGTGTGGGAAACGCCTGTAGAAATACGGGGCCATAGCTCAGCTGGGAGAGCGCCTGCCTTGCACGCAGGAGGTCAGCGGTTCGATCCCGCTTGGCTCCACCACTACTGCTTCGATTGTATAAAGCTTAGAAATGAGCATTCCATCAGTACGATGGTGAATGTTGATTTCTAGTCTTTGACTAGTTCGTTCTTTAAAAATTTGGGTATGTGATAGAAAGATAGACTGAACGTTACTTTCACTGGTAACGGATCAGGCTAAGGTAAAATTTGTGAGTTGCTCTCATGAGCAAGATCGAATTTTCGGCGAATGTCGTCTTCACAGTATAACCAGATTGCTTGGGGTTATATGGTCAAGTGAAGAAGCGCATACGGTGGATGCCTTGGCAGTCAGAGGCGATGAAAGACGTGGTAGCCTGCGAAAAGCTTCGGGGAGTCGGCAAACAGACTTTGATCCGGAGATGTCTGAATGGGGGAACCCAGCCATCATAAGATGGTTATCTTGTACTGAATACATAGGTGCAAGAGGCGAACCAGGGGAACTGAAACATCTAAGTACCCTGAGGAAAAGAAATCAACCGAGATTCCCTTAGTAGTGGCGAGCGAACGGGGACTAGCCCTTAAGCTTCTTTGATTTTAGCGGAACGCTCTGGAAAGTGCGGCCATAGTGGGTGATAGCCCTGTACGCGAAAGGATCTTAGAAGTGAAATCGAGTAGGACGGAGCACGAGAAACTTTGTCTGAATATGGGGGGACCATCCTCCAAGGCTAAATACTACTGACTGACCGATAGTGAACTAGTACCGTGAGGGAAAGGCGAAAAGAACCCCGGAGAGGGGAGTGAAATAGATCCTGAAACCGTATGCGTACAAGCAGTGGGAGCCCACTTTGTTGGGTGACTGCGTACCTTTTGTATAATGGGTCAGCGACTTATTTTCAGTGGCGAGCTTAACCGAATAGGGGAGGCGTAGCGAAAGCGAGTCTTAATAGGGCGTCTAGTCGCTGGGAATAGACCCGAAACCGGGCGATCTATCCATGGGCAGGTTGAAGGTTGGGTAACACTAACTGGAGGACCGAACCGACTACCGTTGAAAAGTTAGCGGATGACCTGTGGATCGGAGTGAAAGGCTAATCAAGCTCGGAGATAGCTGGTTCTCCTCGAAAGCTATTTAGGTAGCGCCTCATGTATCACTGTAGGGGGTAGAGCACTGTTTCGGCTAGGGGGTCATCCCGACTTACCAAACCGATGCAAACTCCGAATACCTACAAGTGCCGAGCATGGGAGACACACGGCGGGTGCTAACGTCCGTCGTGAAAAGGGAAACAACCCAGACCGTCAGCTAAGGTCCCAAAGTTATGGTTAAGTGGGAAACGATGTGGGAAGGCTTAGACAGCTAGGAGGTTGGCTTAGAAGCAGCCACCCTTTAAAGAAAGCGTAATAGCTCACTAGTCGAGTCGGCCTGCGCGGAAGATGTAACGGGGCTCAAACCATACACCGAAGCTACGGGTATCACGTAAGTGATGCGGTAGAGGAGCGTTCTGTAAGCCTGTGAAGGTGAGTTGAGAAGCTTGCTGGAGGTATCAGAAGTGCGAATGCTGACATGAGTAACGACAATGGGTGTGAAAAACACCCACGCCGAAAGACCAAGGTTTCCTGCGCAACGTTAATCGACGCAGGGTTAGTCGGTCCCTAAGGCGAGGCTGAAAAGCGTAGTCGATGGAAAACAGGTTAATATTCCTGTACTTCTGGTTATTGCGATGGAGGGACGGAGAAGGCTAGGCCAGCTTGGCGTTGGTTGTCCAAGTTTAAGGTGGTAGGCTGGAATCTTAGGTAAATCCGGGATTCTAAGGCCGAGAGCTGATGACGAGTTACCCTTTGGGTGACGAAGTGGTTGATGCCATGCTTCCAAGAAAAGCTTCTAAGCTTCAGGTAACCAGGAACCGTACCCCAAACCGACACAGGTGGTTGGGTAGAGAATACCAAGGCGCTTGAGAGAACTCGGGTGAAGGAACTAGGCAAAATGGCACCGTAACTTCGGGAGAAGGTGCGCCGGTGAGGGTGAAGCACTTGCTGCGTAAGCCCACGCCGGTCGAAGATACCAGGCCGCTGCGACTGTTTATTAAAAACACAGCACTCTGCAAACACGAAAGTGGACGTATAGGGTGTGACGCCTGCCCGGTGCCGGAAGGTTAATTGATGGGGTTAGCTAACGCGAAGCTCTTGATCGAAGCCCCGGTAAACGGCGGCCGTAACTATAACGGTCCTAAGGTAGCGAAATTCCTTGTCGGGTAAGTTCCGACCTGCACGAATGGCGTAACGATGGCGGCGCTGTCTCCACCCGAGACTCAGTGAAATTGAAATCGCTGTGAAGATGCAGTGTATCCGCGGCTAGACGGAAAGACCCCGTGAACCTTTACTATAGCTTTGCACTGGACTTTGAATTTGCTTGTGTAGGATAGGTGGGAGGCTTTGAAGCGTGGACGCCAGTTCGCGTGGAGCCATCCTTGAAATACCACCCTGGCAACTTTGAGGTTCTAACTCAGGTCCGTTATCCGGATCGAGGACAGTGTATGGTGGGTAGTTTGACTGGGGCGGTCTCCTCCTAAAGAGTAACGGAGGAGTACGAAGGTGCGCTCAGACCGGTCGGAAATCGGTCGTAGAGTATAAAGGCAAAAGCGCGCTTGACTGCGAGACAGACACGTCGAGCAGGTACGAAAGTAGGTCTTAGTGATCCGGTGGTTCTGTATGGAAGGGCCATCGCTCAACGGATAAAAGGTACTCCGGGGATAACAGGCTGATACCGCCCAAGAGTTCATATCGACGGCGGTGTTTGGCACCTCGATGTCGGCTCATCACATCCTGGGGCTGAAGCCGGTCCCAAGGGTATGGCTGTTCGCCATTTAAAGTGGTACGCGAGCTGGGTTTAGAACGTCGTGAGACAGTTCGGTCCCTATCTGCCGTGGACGTTTGAGATTTGAGAGGGGCTGCTCCTAGTACGAGAGGACCGGAGTGGACGAACCTCTGGTGTTCCGGTTGTCACGCCAGTGGCATTGCCGGGTAGCTATGTTCGGAAAAGATAACCGCTGAAAGCATCTAAGCGGGAAACTTGCCTCAAGATGAGATCTCACTGGGACCTTGAGTCCCCTGAAGGGCCGTCGAAGACTACGACGTTGATAGGCAGGGTGTGTAAGCGCTGTGAGGCGTTGAGCTAACCTGTACTAATTGCCCGTGAGGCTTGACCATATAACACCCAAGCAATTTGTGAACTCGAAAGAGGCCAGATTGCGGTGTGTGAAGACGAAACGAACCGAAAGTTCGAATCTCACAAAACACCGAAACTATCACATACCCAATTTGCTGAAGCGAGGCCAAATGGCCGCGACTCAGTACCCGAATTTCTTGACGACCATAGAGCATTGGAACCACCTGATCCCATCCCGAACTCAGCAGTGAAACGATGCATCGCCGATGGTAGTGTGGGGTTTCCCCATGTGAGAGTAGGTCATCGTCAAGATTAAATTCCGAAACCCCTATCTGCTGATGCAGGTAGGGGTTTTGTTTTTAGTAGAAGTCATCGATTTTACCGACACGTTGCTGTTGAACGGGTTGGTCACAGAATTTCTTGACGACCATAGAGCATTGGAACCACCTGATCCCATCCCGAACTCAGCAGTGAAACGATGCATCGCCGATGGTAGTGTGGGGTTTCCCCATGTGAGAGTAGGTCATCGTCAAGATTGAATTCCCAGAACCCCTGTCTGCATCAGCAGCCAGGGGTTTTGTCGTTTTGGGCCGGTAATCGGATCAAGCCCCTGATGCCCCGGCAAACCCCCAATGCCGTTGCTATGCTGTGATAGTCGGGCTTTGGCGACCAAGGGCCCGCGACGTCACTGGTCATGGGGATTCCAATAATGAAAAACCCTTATGCTCCCGGCTTCTGGTGCGCCATTGCGGCTTTGATACTGCTTTCGGCCACTTATTTCTATGGCGTCATGCTCACTCACCAGATCGACAAAGCACTGTTGTTCCTCGATAGCGCGGCGGCGTTGATCGGCGTGATATCCATCGCAATCGTGGCCTGGGCATCGCTTCAGGGGCAGCGCATCAAGAAAAAACACCTCGAACAAGGCAAGACATTGGTGCTGATTTGGGACACCAAGGTTGCGCTGCGACGTGTCGAAACGGTGTTTGACCGTTATTTCTGGGGCAGTTATTGGCAGCCTGGCCGCACGTTCCAGGAAGTTATGGGAGAACTCACCGGCACCCCGCTGGAAAAGAGCCTGGAAGCCCTGAAAACTCAATGCGCTGCCTTGGACAAGCAAGTCACCCAGGACGGCTGGCATTGGCTCAACAACGCCCGAGAGTTGTGTGACGTGGCTAATGCCATGGCCCGTGAGCGCTATCAACTGGACTTCTGCGATTCACGCGCAGACTCATCATCGGGCGCGGCAGTAATCAATCGCGATTTCGAAGTGCTGGTGTACACCTGGACGGCCCGCCTCAAGACTTTCGACCACCAGCTCGACGAGATCGAAGTCCAATATTCGTAGACCACCTCGCAAGAAAACGTTTTTACCCCTTTAAACATTGGGCCCGAAGGGGTGCCTGATGGTAATCTCCCCTCCTCTTTTACGGCGTCGAGCCACACCCTTTGCGGGTCAGGGAAGACGACGGCTTTGTTCAACCATGGATATCGATCGGGTCACTCATGAATAAATCAGCAAGCATACTCCTGGGAATCGTTGTGGCTGTCGGTGCTGTCAGCGCGGGCGGCGCCTGGTACACCGGGACCAAGCTCGAAGGCGTGTTGACGAACGCTATTGCCGATAGCAACAAGCAGATGCAGACAGCCTTGGCCGGGTCTAACAGCACTGCCACCCTGGAGCTGGTCTCCATGGACCGTGGTACGTTCAGCAGCACCGCCCACTACCGTCTCAAGGGCGAGGGCGAGATCTTCGGTAGCGAGCCGGTTGAGCTGCTCTTCGTCGACCAGATCGAACATGGCCCACTGCCATTTTCGCGCTTGATAACACTCAAATGGCTGCCGGTCATGGCCACCAGTCACACCGCGCTTGAGCGCAATCCGCTGACTGACAAGTGGTTCGCTGCCACCAAGGACCAATCGCCGCTCAAAGGTGTGGTCAACCTGGGTTACGACCAATCCATCAATGGCACCTACGAGCTGCTGCCCGTGGATACCAAGCTGGATGAGCAATCCCAGCTCACTTTCTCCGGCCTGAAATTTGACGTGGCCGCCAGCGCCCAAGGCCAGAAGATCAAGGCCGACGGCTACATGGACAGCTTCAAGCTGACCACCGTTGCCGAAGACCAGACTCCCGTGCAGGTTGAGCTGAGCGGCCTGACATTGGCGAGCAACCTGAGCAAAAGCTCCTACGGTTACTACATGGGTGACAACACCCTGCTGCTGAGCAACACCAAGGCCACCTTTGGTGAGCCGAAGTCGGTGCTGGGCCTGAAGAACTTCGAGATGAAGAACAGCAGCACCGAGAGCGGCACCAGCGCTTCGGGGCGTGCCGATTACAAGATCGGTGAGTTGTCGTTCAACGACAAGACCATTGGTTCGGCGCAGATGGCAGTCAGCCTGAAGAACCTGGACATCCCGGCCACCATGTCGCTGATGCAGATTTACCAAACCAAGCTGCAACCCTACGAAAAAGCGGCAGCCGAGGCCACTGCAGCCGGTGAGCCGGCCCCAGAGCTGAGCCTGACCGAAGCTGAAGAAGCGCAGGTCAAGGCTGATCTGGAGAAACTCCTGGCCGGCGCCCCGCAAGTGGCGTTGGAAAACCTGTCGTTCAGCACCGCCAATGGTGAAAGCCGCGCCAACCTGATCGTTGATCTGGCCAAGCCGCAGTCCATGGATCTGCCACCGGATGAGTTGGGCCGTCAGTTGCTCGCCCTGCTGGATTTCAACATCAAGGTTTCCAAGCCGATGCTGGTTGACCTGATGACCGTGCAGGCACAGATGGAAGGCCAGACGGATGCCAAGTTGATCGCCGATCAGGCCACTGCCACCAGCGATATGTTCAGCGCCATGGCGGTCGGTTCGGAACTGGCAATGCTTGAAGGCAGCGATGTTGTCACCAAGCTGCACTACGCCAACAATCAGGTCGATTTCAACGGCCAGAAGATGACCGTTGAGCAATTCACGGCATTCGTGATGAGCAAGCTGGGTGGTGGCGTCGCCGTCCAGTAACGCGTTCGGTCAACACCCCAAACCCGGCCCGTGCATGATGCATGGGCCGGGTTTTTTTACGCCTATCGATCAGCTCTGCGCTGAAATCTGTAGCGATTCTGAAGAATTGTGGCGTTCCAGAAGATGACCCGCCCGAGAGTGCAAAACTAAACCCATTAGAGCTTGGCTGGATTCCTTTGATCCGGCTTCCTGTTTGATGGGCAAGGGGGCACTGCGACCCGGCTGGCCATGTAAGGATGCTGACGAATGCCGCGTACTGTGGGTCCTTTTATTCAACGTGGTTTGCGCCCGTTGTTTCGCGTCGCGCTGTGCAGCCAATTGTGCTGGCCGATACTGGCGTTTGCCGATACCGCCTATGACCAAATGGTGCTCGACGCCCGTGCAGGCCATTACACGCCTGCGCTGACCGCGTTGCGCCAGGTGCCGGCTGGCCAGGCCAGCGCTGCGCAAATCAGCGACCACCTGCAGATCGCCAGTTGGGCCGGCCTCGACGTCGAGGTGGTGACGGTCTATGAGACCCAGGGCCGCCATCGAGCGCTGCCTGTCCAGGCGCTCACCGCTACGGCTCGCGCCTATCGAAACCTCAAGCGTTGGGATTCGGCGCAAGAGCTGTACCGCCAGGCCTTGGTGATGGACCCCCAGAACCCCGACCTGCAACTCGGCCTGGCCTTGACCCAGGCCGACGGCGGTCAGCCCGACGAAGCCGTCACCCGCGCAAAGGCCATGGTCGCCGCCAAACCGACAGATCCGATGCGTCGACTGGCGCTGGGTTATGCCCAGACCCGCGCCAACAACCCTCACGAAGCGCTGTTCGAATACGACCAGGCCTTCACCCGCGCGGGCAACAGCCCAGAGATTGCACGCGAATACATCTACGCCCTGCAACGCGCGCGGCTGCCCGAACCGGCGCTGCGCCTGGCGCGTCTGCAGCCGGGGCTGATCGACCGAGGTGTGCAGCGTCGCCTGGAGGGTGACGTGGCAGCCGAACGGGTGCGCCTGGCGGACATGACCAGTCGCAGTGAACAGGAGCGCTTCGTCATTGCCGACCGCGCCCTGGCCGACTACGACAAGCTGCTCGCCACCTGGACTCCGGTGGCCGAGGCCCATGACGACGTACTCCGTTGGCGCATCGATCGCATGGGCGCTCTAAATGCCCGTGTCCGTCGGGCTGAAGTGATTGCCGAGTACCAGAAGCTGATCGCCGAGGGCGTGAGCATTCCCACGTATGCCCTGCGTTGGGTGGCCTCTTCCTATCTGGAGCAGCGTGAACCGGAAGTCGCCGTCGAGCTGTACCGCCAGGTACTGGCGGCGCCGGATGCCGATCCTGCGGAGCGCTTTGAAGACAGCACCGCGCTCTACTACGCGCTGCTGGAAAGTGAAAAATCCGAAGAGGCCCGCGCACTGGCCGAAGACATGGCGAAAGCCCAGCCTCCACGCGTCGAGCTCAAGGGCCTGCCGATCGGCAACCCCAACGATGAATGGATGGATGCCCAACAACTCGCCGCCCAGGCCGGCACTTACGGCGCCGACCTGCCTTCTGCCGAAGCGCGTCTCGACACCCTGGTCAACCAAGGCCCCGGCAACACCGGCATGCAGCTGGCCCAGGCCGATCTGTACCAGGCCCGTGACTGGCCGCGCCGTTCGGAAAACCTCCTCAAGGAAGTCGAGGCCACGATCCCGCGCAACCGTGACCTGGAAATCGCCCAGGCCCGCGCAGCCATGGATTTGCAGGAATGGCGGCAGATGGATGCACTGACCGACGACGTGGTCGCCCGCTATCCGGAAAACGCCCATGTCAAACGCCTGCAACGCCAGCGCGACGTACACGACATGGCTGAACTGCGCATCGAGGCCTACACCGGCAAGAGCTATGGCGGTGGCAACGGTGACGCCGGTGCCGTCACTGGCAGTCGGGACTTTGGTATCGAGACGCTGCTCTACAGCCCGCCCATCGATGAAGACTGGCGGCTGTTCGGCGGTGCCGGCTACGCCACCGGCGATTTCGAGGAAGGCACCGGCCACCACCGCTGGCAGCGCCTGGGCGTGGAGCGTCGTATCCGGGACATGACACTGGAGGCCGAGGTCTCCAATCATTCCTATGGCTCCGGCGACAAGCAAGGCGCGCGCCTGGCCGTGGCGCGGGACATCGACGACCACTGGCAGTACGGCGGCAGCCTGGATTATCTCTCGGCCAATACCCCGTTGCGGGCGCTCAACAGTGGCATTCGCGCTAACGGCGGTAGCGGTTTCGTACGCTGGCGGGCCAATGAAAGCCGCGAGTGGCGACTGGCTGTCAGCCCGTCCCATTTCAGCGATGGCAACAACCGCCTCGAAACCCAACTGACCGGTCGCGAAGGCATCTACAGCACACCGCGTGTGCAAGTGGAGCTGGGGCTGGAAGTGGCTGCCAGCCGCAACAGCGGTTCCAACGAAGTGCCTTATTTCAATCCGAAATCGGACTTCAGCGTCATGCCGACCGTGAGCGTCAATCACGTGTTGCACCGCCGCTACGAGACCACGTGGAGCCAGCAGTTCCAGGTCGGTGCCGGTACCTACAGCCAGCGCGACTACAACACCGCGGCCGTGGGATTGCTCGGCTACGGCCAGCGTTTCATCTGGAACGACGTGCTGGAGGCCGGCGCCGCGCTGAGCTGGCTCAACCGCCCCTACGACGGCGATCGCGAAAGCGATCTGCGCCTGCTTGTCGACCTCACTTATCGCTTCTAGAAGAGTTTGAAGATGCCTGTTATTTCGCGACTCATCCTTCTGCTGGGGGTCTTGCTGATCAGTGCGTGTGCCCAGCAAGCCCCGGCGTTCACGCCGCCCTCGCAGCGCCCGCTGGCGGCCAATGATGCCCCATGGCCAAAGAACCATGTGCTCGGCATCGCCTACCACGATGTCGACGACCGTGACCCGGACCAGGCGCTGGTGGCCGTGCGTACCGAACGCCTGATCGAACAACTGGCGTGGCTGCGGGAAAACAACTACCAGCCGGTCACAGTGGATCAGATCATCACGGCCCGCAATGGCGGCCCGGAACTGCCAGCGCGTGCGGTGCTGCTGAGTTTCGACGACGGCTACGCAAGCTTCTACACCCGCGTCATGCCCATCCTGCGCGCCTATAACTGGCCGGCGATCCTCGCCCCGGTCGGCAGTTGGGTGGATACGCCGCTGAACCAGACGGTGGATTTCGCCGGGGTGCCGCGCAAGCGTTCCGAGTTCCTGACCTGGGAGCAGATTCGCGAGGTTTCCAAATCGGGCCTGGTGGAAATCGCCGCCCACACCGATGCCAATCACAAAGGCATCCTCGCCAACCCGCAAGGCAACCAGCAACCCGCCGCGACCACCCGGCGCTACGACTCCGTCACCGGTGGTTACGAGGCCGAGGCCGATTTTCAGGCTCGCTTGCGCAAGGACGTGGCGGCCATTTCCGAGAAAATTCGCAAGGTCACCGGCTACAGCCCGCGCGTCTGGGTCTGGCCTTACGGTGAAGCCGACGGCACGGCGTTGCAGGTGATTGGCAGCGAGGGTTATCGACTGGCCCTGACTTTGGAAGACGGTCTCGACAGCCTGGATAACCTGATGAGCGGCCCACGCTTCCTGGTGGCGTCCGATCCGGATGGTGCCCATTTCGCCGAAAGTATCGTGTCGGTGCAGACGATTGACCCGATGCGCGTGGTGCATGTCGACCTGGATTACGTCTACGATCCGGACCCGGTGCAGCAGGAAGCCAATGTTGGCCAGTTGGTCCAGCGCATTTCCGACCTGGGCGCCAATACGGTGTTCCTGCAAGCCTTCGCTGACCCGAAAGGCGACGGCCTCGTGCATTCGTTGTACTTCCCCAATCGTCACTTGCCGGTGCGCGCCGACCTGTTCGACCGGGTTGCATGGCAGTTGCGCACCCGGGCCAATGCCAAGGTCTATGCCTGGATGCCGGTGCTCAGTTTCGCCCTGGACGCGAAGCTTTCGCGGGTACAGCGCTGGGATCCGAAAACCGGCAAGACCGGCGTCGCCCCTGACCAATACGTGCGCCTGTCGCCGTTCGACCCGAACGTGCGCAAGGTCATCGGCGAGATTTACCAAGACCTGGCGCGGATGAGCTCGTTGGACGGCGTTTTGTACCATGACGATGCAGTGTTCTCCGACTTCGAGGATGCCAGCCCCGCAGCCCTGAAAGTCTATGCCGCCAACGGCCTGCCGACGTCCATTGCCGCCCTGCGGGCCGATCCTGCAGCGATGCAACGCTGGACCCGCTTCAAGAGCCGCTACCTGATCGATTTCACCCATGAACTGACCGCCAAGGTCCGGGCGATTCGTGGCCCGCAGGTGCGCACCGCGCGCAATATCTTTGCCGAACCGATGCTCACTCCTGACAGCGAAGCCTGGTTCGCGCAGAACCTCGACGATTTCCTCGGCGCCTATGACTGGACGGCGCCGATGGCCATGCCGCTGATGGAAAACCAGACCCTCCAGCAATCCGGCCCCTGGCTCGATCGTCTGGTGGACACCGTCAAGGCCCGCCCCGGCGCGCTCAAGCGCACGGTGTTCGAATTGCAGGCCCGGGACTGGAACAGCAAGCCGGTCAGCGACGTCAGCGGTAAACAATTGGCCGACTGGATGGGGCGCCTCAAGCGCAAAGGCGTGACCAGTTTCGGTTACTACCCGGACAACTTCATCGAAGACCAGCCCGCTTTGAAAACCGTGCGGCCTGCGCTCTCCAACAAGTGGAATCCTTGACATGCTCGACAGACTGCTCGCTCTGCTGGTGCTGGCGATCGTCCTCGGGGTGCCCCTGGGCCTGATCTTCCTGGTCACCGGGCAATTCCTGATGGACTTCGTGTTTTTTTACCCGCTGTTCATGTCCGGGCTGTGGATCGCCGGCGGCCTGTATTTCTGGCTGCACTGGGAACGCCACTGGCCGTGGAAGGACGACACCCTGCCACCGCCCCTGGCCGGCGAGCCGTTGATCAGCATCCTGATCCCGTGCTTCAACGAAGGCGACAACGTCGCCGACACCATTCACGCGGCGCTGGGCCAGCATTACCCGAACATCGAAGTCATCGCCATCAACGACGGCTCCAAGGACAACACCGCCCAGATGCTCGATCGACTGGCGGCTGAAGACCCGCGCCTGCGCGTGTTGCACCTGGCGGAAAACCAGGGCAAGGCCGTGGCCCTGCGCATGGGTGCCATCGCGGCGCGCAGCGAATACCTGGTGTGCATCGACGGTGACGCGCTGCTGGCGCCGAACACCTGTGCCTACCTGGTGGCGCCGATGCTGGACAACGCCCGACTCGGCGCGGTGACCGGCAACCCGCGCATCCGCACCCGCTCGACTCTGGTGGGCCGAGTCCAGGTTGGCGAGTTCTCCTCGATCATCGGCCTGATCAAGCGTACTCAACGGGTGTTCGGGCGGATCTTCACCGTGTCTGGCGTGATCGTCGCGTTCCGTCGCTCCGCCCTGCACCGGGTTGGCTACTGGAGCCCGGACATGATCACCGAAGACATCGACATCAGTTGGAAGCTGCAACTGGATCACTGGAGCATCTTCTACGAGCCGCGCGCGCTGTGCTGGATCCTCATGCCCGAAACCCTGCGTGGCCTGTGGCGGCAACGGCTGCGCTGGGCCCAGGGTGGCGCCGAGGTGTTGTTCAAGAACATCCGGGGCATCTGGCAGTACCGCCACCGCTACCTGTGGCCGCTGTTGTTCGAATATTGCCTGTCCACCGGTTGGGCGTTCACGTTCCTGCTGTCGGTGATTTTCTGGGGCGTCGGCAAATTCGTCGAAATGCCAGCGGCCATCGCGGTCGATCACCTCATGCCACCCGCCTTCACCGGGCTGTTGCTGGCGGTGATATGCCTGCTGCAATTCGCGGTGAGCATCCTGATCGATCGGCGTTACGAAAAAGGCCTGTGGCACATCATGTTCTGGGTGGTCTGGTACCCGTTGGTGTTCTGGCTGATCAGCCTCTTTACCACCCTGGTGAGCTTTCCAAAAGTGCTGTTCGGGCAGCATCAGAAGCGTGCGCGCTGGATCAGTCCGGATCGCGGTATCAAACCGTTCGATGATCAGGAAGAGGAAGTGATCCGATGAAAATTATCAGGACCCGGCAACGGCCTTTTCTGGTGCTCATCGATGCGTTTTTTACCGTGCTGGCGTGGGTGGGGTTGTTGTACTTGCTGGTCAATGGGCTGTGGCCGCTGTTCGCGAGCCAGGCCGGTCCGCGCCCGGGAGGGTCTCTGTTCGATACCCTGGGGACCTTGCAGGTCTATGGATGGATCGCCTTGGTCAACGCGGTGCTGTTGATTACCTGGGCGCGTTACCAACAGCGCAAAAGCCGCAGCTTCGCCCAGCGCCGGTCGCCGGCCCCGGTAGTGAATGACCAGGGCTTGAGCGCCAGTTTCAAGTTGACCGACGAGCGCCTGGACACGCTGCGCCAGCCCGGCTCGAAGACTATTCACAACAATCTGGACGGCGACATCAGCCACGTCGTGCCGCACTTCCACTTGCTCAGCCCCGACTTGCAGCCGCCGCCCCTGGCGCCACTGGAGCGACCCGGCGTGATTCACCTGCCGGCCGATCACTCCGTACATTGATGCCATCGCGAGCAAGCTCGCTCCCACAGGGGATCGGGGGCGGATATTTCGGTCAACACAAGACAAAACTGTGGGAGCGAGCTTGCTCGCGATGGCGTCGGGTCAGCCATAGTGAAGTCGACTGAACCACCGCTATCGCGAGCGAGCCCGCTCCCACGGGGGATTTGGGCCTAGGATGAAAAATCCCGGATCAGCCGCCATGCCTCGTCCACCGGTAACGGTTGTTTCATGCGCTGGGCCAGCGCTGCCATGGCCCGGCCTTCATCACAGGCCACTGCGGCGGCAACGAGGCCGTCCTTGCCCAGCAGGGCAATAAAGGGCGGATGCTCGGGCGTGCCCTTGAATTCCACTTCGTCCCAGTGCTCGGCGTGGCCAAGATAGTCGTAGCGTTTGCCAAAGTGATAGGTCCAGAAAAACGGCACGTCCAGATAGTGCTCGTCGCCGCCGAGCATGTTCGCAGCGGCAATGCGCGCCTGTTGCTGGGCCAGGCGCCAGTGCTCGATGCGCTGGGGCTGGCCGTTCAGCGGGAAGGTCGCGATATCACCGACGGCCCATAAGCCATCAGTCACTCGCATGCCCGCGTCGACGGACAGTGACTGGTCCTGTTCCCGTGGCAATGCGGCGAAGGGCTCGGTGGCCGGGCGCACGCCGACGCCGATGATCACCAGGTCCGCGGCAACGCGCTGGCCGTCATCCAGCACCACGGCTTCGACCTTGCCGGCGCCCTCGATCTGCGCCGCTTCACTGTCGGTGCGGTACACCACACCATTGGCCCGGTGTCGGGCCAGAATGGCCTGGCCAACGCTCTCACCCAACTGTGCCGCGAACGGCACCGGATGCCGGGCCAGGACGGTGACGTTGAGCTCGCGCTTGCGCAGGGACGAGGCGACTTCCATGGCGATGAAACTGTCGCCGATGATCACCGCCTGTTGCCCTGGCCGGGCCGTGTCGAGAATCTGCCGGGCGTTGGCGATCGAACGCAGCACGAAGACTTGCGGCAAATCGATGCCGGGCAGCGCTGGCATCTTGGGTACTCCGCCGGTGGCGATGAGCGCGGCGTCGTAGTCCAGGCGCCGGCCATCGGCGAGTTGGATTTGCCGAGTATCGGGGGCCAAATGGGTGACCTCGCCATGGAGCCTTTCGATGCGTTGCCGGGTGAAGTAAGTTTCATCGCGCAGCGGTGCTGTCTCGTTGACTGCCATGTCACCGGCCAACACATACTTGCTCAGCACTGTACGGTCGTAGCCGGCTTCGGCTTCGCGGTCGATCATCAGGATTCGCCCGCCAAAACCCTTCTCGCGCAACGCCGCCGCGCAAGCCGTGCCGGCGGCACCGGCGCCGATGATGACAAACGTGCGCGGGTCATCGGCCGGCGGGACTTTATCGGTTGGCAATGGTTGATCGTCGACCCAGACGTCACCGTCCCGGACCTCGACGTGATAGCGCGCCAGGCTGTCGAGGGCCGGCGGTTCGCACAGGGCGCCGTCTTCAGCTCGGAACGCGGCCTTGTGCCAGGGGCAAATCAGCCGTCCGTGGCACACCGCGCCCTTGGCCAGTGGTGCGCCGGCATGCGGGCATTTGCCTTGGAAGGCGCGCACTTGATCACCGGAGCGCAACAGCAGGATGGACGTGTCGTCGATTTTGACTTCGAGGCCGCGGTCTTCACGAACGTCGGCGAAACGGGCGACTTGATGCAGAGACATGGTCATTCTCCGGCAGGCGTTTCCCTTTGGAGTCCCAGGGCCGGAACGAGTTTCAGCATAATTGTCACTGCAACCTTGGCGAAGCTGCGGCTATAGTTCGCAAGCCGTCCATGGCCAGACACGCACAAGGTGCCCCGGTATGACCCGATTGAACTCTCTCTCCCCTTGGCTGGCGGCCGTCGCCCTGGTGCTGTGCGCACAAGGGGCTGTCCAGGCCGAGGAGCGTTTTACCCTCAGCATTCCCGGTGTGTCGGACGACCGCCTCTTCACGGCGGCAGCAGCCAGTGATGCCAACACCTGTGGTGGCAAGAACATTTCTCCGGCCTTGAGCTGGAACGCCGGCCCGCCCGGCACCCTCAGCTACGCCATCGTCATGTTGGACCCGGACGGCCAAAGGGGCCAAGGTGTCGACCACTGGATCCACTACGGCATCAAGGCCACCACGCGGCAGATTCCGGCGGGCGCCGGCACCAAGCCCTCGTTGGAAGGCATGAGCGGTATCAACAGCAAGAACACCCACGGCTATATCGGTCCTTGCCCGCCTGTCGGCGACAGCGCTCACCACTACCTGATCCAGCTTTTCGCCCTGGACCTGCCGCCGGAAGCCCTGCCCGCCGACCTCACGCGTGCCCAACTGATGGAAAAAATCAAAGGCCACGTCCTGCGCAACAGCAGCGTAGTGCGCCGCTACCACCGCTGACTCGAACAGCACAAAACCCCTGTGGCGAGGGAGCTTGCTCCCGCTGGGCTGCGAAGCAGCCCCCCACAGTGGCGCTGACGCCCTGACACAACATTGGCATCACGCGCCAAAAGCGAGCACTATCGAGCCCTGTTCACTCATGCCGGAGGATGGCGATGACGCAGAAACCCGACGGCATCGCCCGCCTCCTGAACTGCCCCACCAAGGGCGACGAGATGCGCCGGGCCATCGCCCAGAGCCGCAAGGATTTCCTGCCTGCCGACGAGGCCGAAGACGCCGAGCCAGGCCAGCCACCGGTTCAACCGGTGGACCATGATCGCGACGACTGAGCCGTCGCCCTCTCTCAAACTTATTGTTCAAATCTGCCTATGACTGCCACCACTGTTCTACCCGGTGACCGATTCCGCCGATCCGATTACAAGACCCTGGGCCTGGCCGCCTTGGGAGGCGCGCTGGAAATCTACGATTTCATCATCTTCGTCTTCTTCGCCCTGACCCTCAGCCAGTTGTTCTTCCCGCCGGAAATGCCCGATTGGCTGCGCTTGCTGCAAAGCTTCGGGATTTTCGCCACCGGCTACCTGGCCCGGCCCCTGGGCGGCATTCTCATGGCGCACTTCGCCGATCGCCTGGGGCGCAAGCGGGTGTTCAGCCTGAGCATCCTGATGATGGCCTTGCCGTGCCTGCTCATCGGCGTGATGCCGACCTACGCGCAAATCGGTTATTTCGCACCGTTGCTGTTGCTGGCGCTGCGTATCCTGCAGGGTGCGGCGGTGGGCGGCGAGGTGCCCAGCGCCTGGGTATTCGTGGCTGAACATGCGCCGCTGCATCATCGCGGCTATGCCCTGGGTTTCCTCCAGGCCGGCCTGACTTTCGGCTACTTGCTGGGCGCCTTGACCGCAACAGCGCTGGCGCGGATCTACACACCGGCAGAGATTCTCGATTACGCCTGGCGCCTGCCGTTCCTGCTGGGGGGCGTATTCGGCGTGATCGGCGTCTGGCTGCGTCGCTGGCTGAGCGAAACGCCGATCTTCATGGCCCTGCAAGCCAATCGCGAAGGCGCTGCGGAACTGCCGTTGCGCACGGTCTTGCGCGACCACCGCCAGGCTTTGCTGCCCGCCGCCATCCTGACCTGTGTGCTGACCTCTGCCGTGGTGGTGTTTGTGGTCATCACTCCGACCGTGATGCAGAAAAGCTTCGGCATGACCCCCAGCCACACCTTCGCCCTGAGCAGCCTGGGCATCGTCTTCCTGAACATCGGCTGCATCCTGGCCGGTCTCATCGTTGACCGCATCGGTGCCTGGCGCACCGTCATGCTCTACAGCCTGCTGCTGCCTGTGGGCATCGCCGTGCTCTACGCCAGCCTGATCAGCGGCAGCGCCTGGCTGGGCCTGGCCTACGCTGTGGCGGGCCTGGGTTGCGGCGTGGTTGGTGCGGTGCCTTCGGTGATGGTCAGCCTGTTCCCGCCGAAGATCCGCGTGTCCGGCATCTCGCTCACCTACAACATCGCTTATGCGCTATGGGCCAGCATGACCCCGTTGATGCTGATTGCGCTGGTGCCGTGGAGCCCGTGGGTGTGCGTAGCCTATTGCGGTGTGATGGGCGTGGTGGGCGTGGCTGCGGCGGCGTATTTTCCCGGGCGGCATGGGAAGGCTGCGCAGCCGTCATTGGCCTGTGAATCCTGATCCGGCTGTTCAAAGCCGCTCGCGCAAAAAATCCACAAAGGCCCGAGTCCGTGCCGAGCGACGTCGGTCTTGACTGAACACGGCGCTGATGGGCAGCGCCAGCGGCTGGTAATCGGCAAGCACGGTGCAGACGGTTGCCTGGCGAATATCGGCCGCGAACAACCACTGCGGTGACAGCGAAACACCCAGGCCCGACAGCACCATTTCCCGGATCGCCTCGCTGCTGTTGCAGGTGACGTTGCCCTTGATCGTTACGCTGTGCTGTCGGCCATCCTGGTCGAACCGCCAGACGTCGTAATGCTCCAGCAGCGTGAAGGCCAAACAGTTATGGCGGGCCAGGTCAGCCGGTGCGAGAGGCGTGCCATGCTGTTGCAGATAGGCGGGGGAGGCGTACACCCGGCGCGGGCTGTCGCCGAGAGAAATCGCCACCAGCCCTTCGCTGTTCACCACGCCGATGCGAATGGCCAGGTCGATGTTTTCCTTCAACACATCCTCGTTCTGATCGCTTAGCCTCAAGTCGATCCGAAGCTGTGGGTGACGTGCGAGGAATTCGCCCACCAACGGCGCAATACACAACCGGCCGAAACTGACGGGCGCCGCCACGCGCAGGAGGCCGGCGATCTGTTCTTGCCCACTGGCGAAACTGAGGCGTGCCGTGTCCAGGCTGGCGAGTATGTCCTTGCTTTCGGCGTAGAAGCGCTGGCCCTGGTCGGTCAACGCGAGGTGGCGGGTGCTACGGGCAAACAGCGCCCCGCCAAGGTGTTGCTCCAAGGCGCGGATCTGCTTGCTCACCGCCGGTTGGCCCAGGTTCAGTTCCCTGGCGACGGCCGAAAACGAGCCGCGCTCCACCACCCGCACGAACACCTGCATTGCGTCGAACAGATCCATCAGGATTTGGCCTCTGCCTGGAATAAATCCTATCCATTGTTGCTCACTTATCGGAATGCGTCTTCGCTCGCATGATGAACCTACCACTCATTGGAGGTTTACCGTCATGAACAACACCATGTCCGCCGCCGTTGCCGAAACCGCTCAGGCTGCGCTGATTGTCCGTTCCATCTCCCGACCCATTCCCGGTAAAGGCCAGGTATTGATCAAGGTGCATGCCGCCGGAATCAACCCGCTGGACACCAAGATCGCGGCGGGAGGCGGGGCCCACGCGCGCCAGCCGCTGCCTGCCGTATTGGGGATCGACCTGGCCGGGACGGTGGTTGAACGGGGAGAGGGCGTGAATGACTTTGCGCCTGGCGACGAGGTGTTCGGCATGGCCGGCGGGATCGGCGGGGCCCAAGGCGCGCTGGCCGAATACATCGCGGTCGATGCCCGCTTGATTGCGCCCAAGCCCCGCTCACTGAGCATGCGCGAAGCGGCCGCCTTGCCGCTGGCATTCATCACGGCCTGGGAAGGCTTGGTCGATCGCGCCAACGTTCGGGCCGGGCAACAGGTGTTGATACATGGTGGGGCGGGTGGCGTCGGTCAAATGGCCGTGCAAATCGCCAAGGCCCGGGGCGCCGAGGTCTACGCCACGGGCTCGGCCGACAGCCAGGGTTTCATCCGCGAACTGGGCGCGTCAGCCATCGATTACCGGACCCAGGACACCGACAGCTACGTGCGCCAGTACACCGATGGCGAAGGCTTCGACATCGTCTACGACACCGTTGGCGGCCCGACCCTGGATGCGTCTTTCAACGCGGTAAAGACCTACACCGGCCATGTGCTCAGTTGCCTCGGCTGGGGCCAGCACAGCCTCGCGCCGTTGTCGTTCCGAGGGGCGAGCTATTCCGGGGTGTTTACGTTGATGCCGCTGCTGACGGGCAAGGGGCGCGAGCATCATGGTCAGATCTTGCGGGAGGCCGCCGCTCTGGTTGAGTCAGGGCAACTGCGGATCAAGCTGGATCAGCGCCGGTTTGGCCTGGAGCAAGTCAATGAGGCCTTTGCCCAGGTAGCCGAGGGGCGTGGGGCGGGGAAAACGGTAGTGGACATTGGGATCGAGTGAGACGGGGCCGCATTCCGTCAGGGCCAAACAACTTGAGCGCTCATTCAAACCCCGTAGAATGCGGCCGCCACTATGCCGCTACCTCTCAAGGACGAATTCAAACATGCGAGTTTTTACCCTGTTGCTGGCCCTCTGCCTTATGGCAGGTTGCGCTTCGAAGCCCGACTACTACATTTCCCCTGCGCCGGTGGCGATCCCCGAGACCGCCACCTATTGGATCGACACGTTCAACGTTGAAGTCGTCGGCAAAAACGAACGCTTCCTGCCCGACGAAAAAGTCCGTGACCAGTTGCACACCGACCTGATCGTCCGCCTGCTCGACGGCAATCGCTATGCCTCCAGCAAGGAAACCGCTGACTATCTGCTGGACGTCAACGCTGTCTATGCGCGCCGTATTCAAGACACTCAAGGTGGTCTCATGAACAAAATCGTCGCCGACGGTACGTATCTGGCTAGTGTCGATTTCAATTATCAGGTCAAGGTGAAGAAGGCCGGTGCCGAAGTGCTGCACTTTGCCCAGGCCCGCCAGGGGCTGATGCCAGGTGGGGCGATCGGGCAACTTGAGGCCATGAGAGGCATCGCGGGCGCCCTGACGAACAGAGGCAACTCCGATGTCGAAGACTATTACACCGGCCATTTGAGCGGATTCATCGCCGATGATCTGCGGGGCATTCCGTCCCGCTAACAATGCCTGCTGCAACGGGCTGGCGCTTGGTCCGATCGCGGTAACGGCCTGGCCACTTTGGGGGTGCCCAGCCCGGTTTTTTCAGCGCGCTAAAAAAAGTTTTTGGTCGTTAACCCGAACCTCGTGTGCCTTGCGTCTGAGCTTGTGTACGAATCATTCATTCACGAGGTTCAGCCCATGTTCCGTCCACTTCCCTTTATGCGTCCTGCTGCCCAAGGCTTCGCCGTGACTTTGCTGGTGGCGTTGGCCGGTTGTGGGGTGTCTTCCCGTGAGGCTGCCAAGCCGTCCGAACCGGTAGCCGTGGCGCCCAGCGTTGTACCGCAAGGCGAGATCGTCGAAATGCACCCCTCGGCGGTCAAGCGTATGGCCATGACGCCGACATTGATGCCCGCCCCAAGGGTGGCGAACGATGCCATCGCCGCGGGTTACCGCGCCGAGCCGCGTGAACAGTACGAAAAACTGCCGGACAACCCCATCCACAGCGTGGCCGAAACGCCGGTCTCGACCTTCAGCGTGGATGTCGACACCGGCAGCTACGCCAATGTGCGACGTTTGCTCAACCAAGGCAGCCTGCCACCCGAAGGTGCTGTGCGGCTGGAGGAAATGGTCAATTATTTTCCGTATAGCTACGCCCTGCCCACCGACGGTTCACCCTTCGGCGTGACCACCGAGGTGGCCCCATCGCCGTGGAATCCCCACAGCCGCTTGCTGCGCATCGGCATCAAGGCCAGCGACCGCGCCGTAGCGGATCTGGCGCCGGCCAACCTGGTCTTCCTGGTGGATGTTTCCGGCTCCATGGACCGTCGCGAAGGCCTGCCGCTGGTCAAGAGCACGCTGAAACTGCTGGTGGATCAGTTGCGCGATCAGGATCGGGTGTCCCTGGTGGTCTATGCCGGTGAATCCCGGGTGGTGCTCAAGCCCACCTCGGGGCGCGACAAGGTGACAATCCGCAACGCCATCGATCAGCTCGACGCCGGTGGTTCCACCGCGGGCGCCTCGGGTATCGAACTGGCCTATCAGATGGCTCGCGAGAGTTTTATCGACAAGGGCATCAACCGCATCCTGCTGGCCACCGATGGTGACTTCAACGTCGGCATCAGTGATTTCGACAGCCTCAAGCAGATGGCGGTGGACCAGCGTAAAAGCGGCGTATCCCTGACGACGTTGGGCTTCGGTGTGGATAACTACAACGAACATCTGATGGAGCAGTTGGCTGACGCTGGTGACGGTAACTACGCCTACATCGACAACCTGCTCGAAGCGCGCAAAGTCTTGGTCGACCAGCTCAGCTCTACCCTGGCGGTGGTGGCGCGGGATGTGAAGTTGCAGGTGGAGTTCAACCCTGCCCAGGTCAGTGAGTATCGCCTGCTCGGTTATGAGAACCGCGCGTTGAAGCGTGAGGATTTCAACAACGACAAGGTCGATGCGGGCGAGATCGGTGCCGGGCATACGGTGACGGCCTTGTATGAAATTGTCCCGAAGGGCCAGCCGGGCTGGTTGGAGCCGCTGCGCTATGCCAGTACACCCCAGCCGGAGGGTAGGTCAGGCGAATTGGCGATGTTGCGCGTACGCTACAAACCCGTTGAGGGCGGTAGCAGTCGATTGATCGAGCATCCGATTGCGGGCGTGCAGGACGAACAGAAGGCCAGCGATGACCTGCGTTTCTCTGCCGCCGTGGCGGCCTTCGCCCAGCAGCTCAAGGGTGATGGGCGTTACACTGGGACGATGAGCTTGAAGGACACCGCACAATTGGCGCGCTCGGCCCGTGGTGATGACCCGTTTGGGCTGCGTGCCGAGTTTGTGCAGTTGGTGGAGCTTGCCCAGAGCCTCGAGCCTGCGGCCAAGCGCTGATCCCGAGCGCAACGGGGATCAAAAATGTGGGAGCGAGCTTGCTCCCACAGGGTCTCCTTGTTGTCTGCCAGGACTGTGTTGCAATGACCGGAAAGGAGTTCGTCACCGACATGCCCGCTGCGCTTGATTCTCCCAGCGACGAATCGCTGCTGGCCCGCTACCGCAACGGCGATGGGGCTTCTTTCGAAGTCCTGTACGCCCGCCATCGGCAAGGGCTCTACCGTTTCCTCGTGTCCTTGAGCAACAAGGCCGAACTGGCCGAGGAAGTCTTCCAGGACACCTGGCTCAGCCTGATTCGCAGCACCACCCAGCCACAAGGCCGGGCGAGCTTTCGCACCTGGCTGTTCCAGATTGCCCGCAACCGCTTGATCGATCACTGGCGCAAGCATGGCGTCCACAACCCGTTGCACGACAGTTACGACGAGCAGCTTCACGTCCAGCCCGACGACACCAGCAGCCCCGAGCGGCAGTTGAGCCTGAGTCGCGACCAGGCGCGTCTCGATGCTGCGTTGCAGGCCTTGCCCGAGGATCAGCGGGAAGTTTTCCTGCTGCGCCTGCACGGCGACCTGGAACTGCCGCAGATTGCCGCTTTGACCGGCGTCCCACTGGAAACGGTCAAGAGCCGCTTGCGTTACGCCCAGCAGAAATTGCAGCGACTGCTGGCCGAGGAGGTACCCGCATGATCGACCCCAAACACACCCCGGATCCCGACGACGAAATGCTGGTCGAGCATTTCCGCCAACATGCCAGCGGCGAGCCGCCGGCCTCCCTGGACGCCTTCATCCTGGCCGCCGCCCGCCGTGAAGCCCCGACGCCCACGCCAAGCCTGTGGCAGCGCTGGCTACAGGCCTGCCAACGGCCGCGCTGGCAAATGGCATTCGCCACGGTCGCCGGTGTGGCGCTGATGATCGGCCTGGTGCTGCGTTCGCCCGTGCCCCACGACGAGCTGGCCTCACCTGCCTCGATGGAGTTTTCCGCCGATCGGCAGGAGCCCGCCGTTGCCGCCGCACCACCGCCGGCCATGCCTGCCCCCGCACCGATCACCCGCATGGCGCCCCAGGGTGAACTGTCCCGGGCGCCGGCAAGCCCTGTGCAAGCCTTGGCGGAAAAGTCAGCGGCGAAAATGAGCAAATCCGCGCCCGCTGCACTGCCATCGCTGGAGCAGGGCCTGATGGAAATCCTGCGTTTGCGCGAGGCGGGTGAGAGCAAGGCTGCGGATGAAAAGCTGCTGGCGTTGCATAAGCGCTTTCCCGAGGAGGACTTGCCGGCGCGGTTGGAGGTGTTGCGCAAGCGTTGAGCGAAACCAACGCGTAAAAAAACTCCCGGTCATAAAGGCGGGTATTGGAGCGTCACTGATTCCAAAAGTTGAAGGGGTACTTGCCAGGCGGACGACACTCGGGAGTCGCGTTACAAATGCAGGCATAGCAGGATCACTTGAGCGGAACTATGCTCGCCAGCATGAAAAAGCTGATGCTCGAACTCGACGGAACCGACCCAAGCAAGCTCTCTATGGCTCGCTTGACGGATTATCTGTGCGAGCTCGCAGAGCTTTTCGGCTCGCAAGATAATGTTCATTTCGACTCTGTCACCGAAGGTTGTGTTTGCCTGAATACTTGGGTGGAAGACGACAAGTACCCCCACGTCCTGAACAGGGTGCGTAAGGCCGCTCAGGGAGTTGGGCCCAAGCGTGCAAGAAAGGCGTACCTGCAACTCTCTGCATTGATGGAGCAAGATCGAGTGGATGGTGTCTTGCAAGCTGCAGATGCGAACATCCTTCAATTCCCCAAAGCCAAGACCGCTCCCCCTCCCATGGTCGTCATCAAGCAAGGTAGCGTTCAAGGGCGCCTGTATGTCGTTGGTGGAAAGGACGAGACGGTTCCTGTTCGGCTTGAGGGCGCTGGTGGCGAAACTCTTCTTTGTGAAGCCGATACGGTATTGGTTGAACAACTGGGCAAGCTCTTGTTCAAGTATGTTCGCGTTCATGGAAAGGGTGAGTGGGAAAGTCGACCGCATGGCGGCTGGCGGTTGAGAAAAATGTTCATTCAATCCTACGAGAGACTTGAAAAAACCTCTTTGCGCAGTGCGGTTACCCAGCTCAAGGAACTGGGTGGTATCACCTGGAGCGAGATGGATGATCCCCATGGAACGATTCAGAACCTAAGGGGATGAGGTGCGCATAGTTCTCGATACCAACGTTCTCGTCCAAGCCTTGGGAAATGCAAAGGACGGTATCGTTTGATCGGAATTTTCACCAGAGCCATCTGGATGTCATAAACGGCTTTTCGTGTTTTGAAATCATATCGTTCGATCAGATCGCTGCGGTCGAATGTGCTCGTATGGTCGATGACAATGAGCTGAAGGTGCTTGACCCGGCAGCAACGAAAGCCAAGTTACGTTTTGATCGCCAGATAATTGCTACTGCTCTCGCAACCAACGCTGATGAAGTCTGGACTCATGATGTGGGTCTTTACTCCAAAGCTCAGAAATGCGGACTTGTGGTGAAGTCCTTAGGAGATATTGAGCCGGCTCCTGAGCAACTCGAGGCCGATCTCGACCACTGAGTGCTGCCCGAGTCGGTTGGTGATGGAAACCAGGCCTCTTTAGTTATTTGCAACACGGCCCCTGTCGGTTGATGCGCTGCGGCGCTGATACCGCTCAGGGGTTTTTTAATGCCTGAATTGCTTACTTGCAGGCTCCTATGGGGTCGACGCTCCATAAAAAAAGCCCCAATCCGTTAGGACTGGGGCTTTTGATTTTCCATGTATGGTGCACCAGGCGGGATTCGAACCCACGACCCCTGCCTTCGGAGGGCAGTACTCTATCCAGCTGAGCTACTGGTGCGACGCGGGCGCCATGATACTCATATGCGTGGCAGGCGTCCATGCTACTGAATCGCCTGCGTTTTCGGGCGGCTCGACGGCTCTTGGCTACGCTGATCAGAAAAAGCGGGCAAATTCGGCTTTTTCGTTCTTTTTTTCGAACAGCCTATTGTCCTTCACCCCTATCGGCCCTAGGATTCGTTTGAGATTTCAAACGCTCTTGTCTGGGTGCTGAACCGCACGTCTGTGCTTTTGTGCGTTATTTCTGTGCTTCAGCCCGGTGAATGATTTCCCTGACGGCAGCCCCCGAGGCGCCTTTCTACAAATCTAATTCGCTCCGCGCGTGCGCGGTGCTGTTAAGGAAAGCCGACATGCAGCTTAAAGACACCCAGTTGTTCCGCCAGCAAGCCTTCATCAATGGCGCTTGGATCGATGCGGACAATGGTCAGACAATCAAGGTCACCAACCCGGCGACGGGCGAAGTGTTGGGCACCGTGCCGAAGATGGGCGCCGCCGAAACCCGTCGTGCGATTGAAGCCGCCGACAAGGCGCTGCCGGCCTGGCGTGCGCTGACGGCCAAGGAGCGCGCCAACAAGCTGCGCCGCTGGTACGAATTGCTGATCGAAAACCAGGACGACCTCGGTCGCCTGATGACCCTGGAACAAGGCAAGCCGCTGGCCGAAGCCAAGGGTGAAATCGTCTACGCCGCCTCGTTCATCGAATGGTTCGCCGAAGAAGCCAAGCGCATCTACGGTGACGTGATTCCCGGCCACCAGCCCGACAAGCGCCTGATCGTGATCAAGCAGCCGATCGGCGTGACCGCGGCCATTACCCCGTGGAACTTCCCGGCCGCGATGATCACCCGCAAGGCCGGCCCGGCCCTGGCTGCCGGTTGCACCATGGTCATCAAGCCGGCTTCGCAAACCCCGTTCTCGGCCCTGGCCCTGGTGGAACTGGCGCACCGTGCTGGCATCCCGCAAGGCGTGTTGAGCGTCGTTACCGGCAGCGCCGGCGACATCGGTGGCGAGCTGACCAGCAACCCGATCGTGCGTAAGCTGTCCTTCACCGGCTCGACCGAGATCGGTCGCCAGTTGATGGCCGAATGTGCCAAGGACATCAAGAAAGTCTCCCTGGAACTGGGCGGCAACGCGCCGTTCATCGTGTTCGACGACGCGGACCTGGATAAGGCCGTCGAAGGCGCGATCATTTCCAAATACCGCAACAACGGCCAGACCTGCGTCTGCGCCAACCGCCTGTACATCCAGGATTCGGTGTACGACGCGTTTGCCGAAAAACTGAAAGTGGCGGTCGCCAAGCTCAAGATCGGCAACGGCCTGGACGATGGCACCACCACCGGTCCGTTGATCGACGGCAAAGCGGTTGCCAAGGTGCAAGAGCACATTGCCGATGCCGTCAGCAAAGGCGCGACCGTGCTGTCGGGCGGCAAGGCGATGGAAGGCAACTTCTTCGAGCCGACCATCCTGACCAACGTACCGAACAACGCCGCCGTGGCGAAGGAAGAAACCTTCGGCCCGCTGGCGCCGCTGTTCCGTTTCAAAGACGAAGCCGAAGTGATCGCGATGTCCAACGACACCGAGTTCGGCCTGGCCTCGTACTTCTATGCCCGCGACCTGGGCCGTGTGTTCCGTGTGGCCGAAGCCCTGGAATACGGCATGGTCGGCGTCAACACCGGGTTAATTTCCAACGAAGTCGCGCCATTCGGCGGCATCAAGGCTTCGGGCCTGGGCCGTGAAGGCTCCAAGTACGGCATCGAGGATTACCTGGAAATCAAATACCTCTGCCTGGGTATCTGATCTGCTGCAAGCGCAAAGGGCACGAGAGCGCTGTCCCTTTGCGCGTTTCACCCGTTCTGTTTCTTGTGGCCGGAACGCTGCGGCAGTCGATCATCGCATGCTGTCGCAGTTGCCTCCCCGCCATGTACTCCTTGAACGACGCCGCCCTGAGCTGCGAATGAGGACATTTTAATGAGCAAGACCAACGCAGACCTGATGGCCCGCCGTACCGCCGCTGTTCCACGCGGTGTTGGCCAGATTCACCCGATCTTTGCCGAATCGGCGAAGAACGCCACGGTAACCGACGTTGAAGGTCGTGAGTTCATCGACTTCGCCGGCGGCATCGCCGTGCTGAACACCGGTCACGTGCACCCGAAAATCATCGCCGCCGTGACTGCACAGTTGAACAAGTTGACCCACACCTGCTTCCAGGTCCTGGCCTACGAGCCGTACGTGGAACTGTGCGAAAAAATCAACGCCAAGGTGCCGGGAGATTTCGCCAAGAAAACCCTGCTGGTGACCACCGGTTCGGAAGCGGTGGAAAACGCCGTGAAAATCGCCCGCGCCGCCACGGGCCGTGCCGGTGTGATCGCCTTCACCGGCGCTTACCACGGTCGCACCATGATGACCCTGGGCCTGACCGGTAAAGTCGTGCCGTACTCGGCCGGCATGGGCTTGATGCCAGGCGGCATCTTCCGTGCGCTGTACCCGAACGAACTGCACGGCGTGAGCATCGACGACTCCATCGCCAGCATCGAGCGTATCTTCAAGAACGACGCCGAGCCGCGTGACATCGCGGCAATCATCATCGAGCCGGTACAGGGCGAAGGTGGTTTCTACGTAGCGCCCAAGGAATTCATGAAGCGCCTGCGCGCTTTGTGCGACCAGCACGGCATTCTGCTGATCGCTGACGAAGTGCAGACCGGTGCCGGCCGTACCGGCACTTTCTTCGCCATGGAGCAGATGGGCGTTGCCGCCGACCTGACCACCTTTGCCAAGTCCATCGCTGGCGGCTTCCCGTTGGCCGGTGTCTGCGGCAAGGCCGAATACATGGATGCCATCGCGCCGGGTGGCCTGGGCGGCACCTACGCCGGTAGCCCGATCGCTTGTGCGGCAGCGCTGGCGGTGATGGAAGTGTTCGAAGAAGAACACCTGCTGGACCGCTGCAAGGCTGTGGGCGAGCGTCTGGTGACCGGCCTCAAGGCGATCCAGAAGAAGTACCCGGTCATCGGTGAAGTGCGTGCCCTGGGCGCGATGATCGCCGTGGAGCTGTTCGAAAACGGCGACTCCCACAAGCCGAACGCCGCAGCGGTAGCCCAAGTCGTGGCCAAGGCGCGCGACAAGGGGCTGATCCTGCTGTCCTGCGGCACCTACGGCAACGTACTGCGGGTGCTGGTGCCGCTGACCGCGCCGGACGAGCAAATGGACAAAGGCCTGGCGATCATCGAAGAGTGCTTCTCCGAACTCTGAGTGACGGTTGTGCGCTGATCCACAAAAACCCGCCTTCTGGCGGGTTTTTTCATGTCCGCGAAGCTGCCTGGTGGATTTTGAGCTGTCTGGAACGACCACCAACGTCTAAGGTGCAAGTATGGCAAGGGAGCATGCTGCATGACTGCTGTGGATTTACCCGCTGTACCCCGTGTGTTGATCGCCGAGGCCGATCCGGCGTCCCGCGAGCTGCTTGAGCAGGTGTTGTCGGGTGTGCGCTGCGATGCTCGGGTGGACACTTGTGGCGACGGCAAAGAGGCTTTGGATTTGCTGGCGAAGCATCCCTACGACCTGGTGATCGCCGATTGGGAGCTGCCGGGGGTTGATGGCCTGGCGATTCTGCGTGGCCTTCGCCAGCAGCATCGCACGCCGCCGTTGCCGTTCATCCTGATGAGCCGGCGCAACGACAGCGCCAGCGTGCGCGAGGTCTTGCCGCTGGCGCCGATCGCGTATCTGACCAAGCCCTTGAACCGGGAAAACCTGACCCAGCGTTTGCAGGGGTTGCTAGTGGGTGGCGGTGAAGAAACCTCCAACGATGCGCCGGTTCCGGGGCCGGCGTTGACCTTGCTCACCTTCCTGGAACGTCGGCGTGACCTGTCCGAGGGCGCACCCTTGATGACTGATGTGCAAGTGGCGGTCAAGCGCAGCCTCAACCCCGGCGGCCTGGACCTGAAACTGCTCGAAGAAGAGATCCGCACCGACCCGCAGATCACCGCGGTGCTGATCGCGGCGGCCAACAGCGCTGCCCAGCATCAGGGCGGTGGCCCGGTGCAGACCGTGGCCCAGGCGCTGCACCAGCTGGGTTCCGGACCAAGCATGAACCTGATCCTCGCCCTGACCCTCAAACGCTGCGCCCGGCTCAGCGTCCCATGCCTGGCGGACTATGCCGAGCGTTACTGGGAGCTGTCGCTGCACACGGCCGAATACGCCCGGACGATGGCACGCTTGCTGGACCTGGAGCAGGAGCGCTGCTATTGCGCCGGGTTGTTGCATCGCCTGGGCGACCTGGCGTTGCTGCGCTGCCTGGAAGAGTGGAAACAGGCCGGTGGCGAGCTGGACGAGCCGGAGGAAGTCGGCGACTCGCTGGACATGTTCGGCGCCAGTTTCGGCTCGGCGTTACGTGCCCGCTGGCGTCTGCCGTTGGAGTTGCGGGAGTTGATCGCGGCGGTCTATAGCTTGGGGGGCGGGGTGTATTCCCGTGAGGCCTTGGTGATGAACATGGCGGCGCAGATGGCGCACCTGCCCGCGCATGAGGGCCTCGAAGAACTGGCCCGTAGCCGAACGGCGCGGTTGCTGAAGATCGGCTTGCCGGAGTTGATGCGGTTGCGCCGTAAGTAAGACCACCGCCTAACCCCTGTGGGAGCAAAGCTTGCTCGCGATGCAGGCAACTCGGGTTCAAGTGGACACCGAGGCGCTGCTATCGCGGGCAAGCCTTGCTCCCACAGTTGATCAGTGGCGGGACAACTCACTCAAGCAGCGATGATACGGTTCTTACCCTTGCGCTTGGCTTCGTACATGGCCGCGTCGGCGCGGGCGAACAGGCTGTCGAGGGACTGGTCTTCGGGGGTAATGGTGGTCAGGCCCTGGCTCACGGTGATGCCGAAGCTCTGCTCGCCGCAGCGAAAATTCAAGCGCTGGATTTCCCGTTGCAACCGCTCGGCTACTTGCATCGCCATGTCCGGGGGGCAGCCGGGGAACACCGCGGCGAACTCTTCGCCGCCGATCCGCCCGAACAGGTCACCGCGCCGGAGCACGGACCGCCCGCTTTCGGCGATTCTCTGCAACACGGTATCGCCTTCCTGATGGCCGTAGGTGTCGTTGATCACCTTGAAGTCATCGATGTCCAGCAACAGGAACGCCATGGGCATGCCTTGTAGCCGTGCCTGCTCGAACTCACGGTGGGCACATTCGAAGAAATGCCGGCGATTGCTGCTTTGGGTCAGCACGTCGGTGGTCGCCAGGCGCTGCAGTTCGCTTTCCAGCAGCTTCTTTTCGGTGATGTCTTCGGCAATGCCCACCACAATCACCGGTTGCCCTGGCTCGGCCTTGCGGTTGATAAAGCATTTGTCGCTCAGCCAGCGGATCTGGCCGTTGCCGGCGATGATGCGGTATTCACGGTCTTCGACGGCGCCTTTGACCAATACCTCGGCCAGGCTGCGCTCGGCGTACTCCAGGTCGTCGGGGTAGATTGCGTCGCGCCATTCGTTGAAGTCAGCCAGGACCAGGCCGGCGGGGCGGCCGAAGATCCGCTCGTAGGCGGGGCTGACATACAGCACCTGCCGGGTTTCCCAGTTGAACGCCCACAGCACGGCATTGACGCTGACCAGCAACGAGCTGAACAGCTGCTCACGCTCGCTCAGGCGCGCCACTTCACCCTGGGCATGCATCAGCGCCATGAGCGTCTGGGCTGCCTCGGGCCATTGAGGTAGGGAGTAATCCTGTAGGTTCTTGTCGACCATCGGCACAAATCTCAAAGAGCATGCACTGCTGTTGGTTCGCACGCGCTTTCTCCAAAACCCGCCTGGATGGCGAAGTGCTCCTTGAGATAGGGGATTTGGGGCGAAGTTCCTTTTCAGGCGACGAAGGGCGGGGGATTTAGCGAGTCAGATGCCAAGTGTTGAACCTGTGGCGAGGGAGCTTGCTCCCTCGCCACAGTGGTTTTGTCAGGCCGTGGCAGGCCGTAGCGAGTAGGTCTTGAGCTGGTCGGCGAAGTCCCGCAGGGACTGGATGCCGCTGGCCTCGGCTTCGTGGACCCATTCCTTGATGGCGGCGAGCATGTCGTGGCCGTTGCTGCTGGTCTTGACCCAGATCTGCTGTAGGGCCAGGCGTTTCTCGTAGATCACCTTCAGCGCCTGGCTGTGTTCGAGCATGTTCTGGATGCGCACGTGGTGACGGTCGTCCAGCAGGCTGGTTTCCCGCGACAGCAGGCGTTTGGCCCGGTGGAACTGGTGACGCACCGAGTGATCGACCTTTTCCAGTTCCTGCTTGACCAGCGGCGCGATGACCAGCCGGCGGTACTGCGCCATGATCTGGAAACGGTTGTTGAGGATCGCCATGGCCGTGTCCATGTCCAGGTGGCCCTTGCCTTCGACCCGGTGGGCGATCGGCGCAACCCGCTGGACCTTGGCCAGGCGCAGGAAACTGAACACCCGGATCCAGGCCCAGCCCAGGTCGAACTCCCATTTGCGTACCGACAGCTTGGCCGAGTTGGGGTAGGTATGGTGGTTGTTGTGCAGCTCTTCGCCGCCGATCAGGATGCCCCAGGGCACCAGGTTGGTCGCCGCGTCGCGGCATTCGAAGTTGCGGTAGCCCACGGCATGGCCCAGGCCATTGACCACGCCGGCGGCCCACACGGGAATCCACATCATCTGGATGGCCCAGATGGTGATGCCGATGGTGCCGAACAACAGCAGGTCGATGATGCCCATGATCGCCACGCCCAGCAGCGGGAAGCGGCTGTAGAGGTTGCGCTCGATCCAGTCGTCGGGGCAGTTCTTGCCGTAGATGCGCAGGGTTTCCGGGTTTTCCGCCTCGGCCCGATACAGCTCGGCGCCTTTGCGCAGCACGGTGGACAAGCCTTTTATGACCGGGCTGTGCGGGTCGTCGACGGTTTCGCATTTGGCGTGGTGCTTGCGGTGGATGGCGGTCCACTCGCGGGTGTTCTGCGCCGTGGTCAGCCACAGCCAGAAACGGAAGAAGTGTTTGAGGCCGGCGTTGAGCTCCAGGGAGCGGTGCGCCGAATAACGGTGCAGGTAGACCGTGACGGCAATGATCGTGACGTGGGTCATCAGCAGGGTGACTGCCACCAGTGACCAGGCCGACAAGCCAAGAAAACCTTCGTACCACATAGGCTGTAGGGCCCTCGATAAAAATAGAAACAGCCGTTGCATTATCACCGGCCGTACAGATAAAACCAGTCGGCCTTTCAGATAAGAGTGGCTGAATGTTTCTTCCTCTATAATCCCCACCTCTCTGTAGGGACATGGATGGCCGAATGCCTGCCCATCAACGCAGTGCCATGCGCGTAGCGCTGCTTTACCTTGTGTTGTCAGTCGTCTGGCTGCAACTGATTGGTTATTTATTGAGCAGTTTCTTCGATCAATTCGCTGACAGGCAACGCTGGCTGCTGATCAACGGCTATGCCTGGGTCCTGCTCAGCGCCGGGTTGATCTTCCTGGCGCGGGCGCGGATCTCGCGATTTTTCGCCAAGGGCGAGCACGGTGTTGATCGAGAGCGCCTGCGCCAGGCTGCCGCCGTCTTCGATTGCACCCGCGAAGGGGTGTTGGTGACTGACCGCAACGGCCTGATCGTGCACGTGAACCGGGCCTTCATGGCGATCACCGGTTATGTGCGGGATGAAGTGTTGGGCCAGCGCCCCACCCTGTTCAAGTCCGGTCGCCATGGGCCGGAGTTCTATCGCGACATGTTTACCTCCCTGGACAGCCTGGGGGAGTGGAGCGGCGAGATCTGGAATCGGCGTAAAAGCGGTGAGATCTACCCGCAATGGCAGACGATCCGCGTCATTCGCGACGACAGCGGCGAGGTCAGCCATTATGTCGCGGTGTTTTCCGACATCAGCGCCATCAAGGATTCCGAGCACGAACTGGCCTACCTGGCCCATCACGACCCGCTGACAGGTTTGCCCAACCGCCTGCTGTTTTCCGATCGTACCGAGCAGGCCCTGGCGTCGGCGCAGTTGCACAAGCGTGGCTGTGCCCTGTTGCTGCTGGACCTGGATCACTTCAAGAACATCAATGACAGCCTGGGTCACAACGTGGGCGATGAATTGCTCAAAGGCGTGGCCGAGCGGTTCTGCGGGCTTTTTGCGCCGGGCGTGACCCTGGCCCGGCTGGGGGGCGACGAATTTGCGGTGCTGGTGGAGAACTGCTCGCAACCGGGCCAGGCAGCGGCGCTGGCCCGGCGCATCCTGGATGCCTTGAAAGAGCCCCTGCGGTTTGATGACCACGCATTGTTCATCAATGCCAGCATCGGCATCAGCCTGTTTCCCGGCGATGCCCTGAGCGCCGGGCAGCTGCTGCGCAATGCCGATTCGGCGTTGTTCAAGGCCAAGAGCGCCGGGCGCGACGGCTACGCCTTGTACACCGAAGAACTTACCGCCCACGCCCAGCAGCGGGTCGAGATTGCCTTCGAACTGCGGCGCGCGCTGCAGCAACAGGAGTTGCGCGTTCACTACCAGCCGGTCCACGACCTGGCGACCAGTTGTCTGATCGGTGTCGAGGCGCTGGTGCGATGGGAGCATCCCACGCGTGGATTGGTGTCGCCGGCCGAGTTCATTCCCATCGCTGAACGTACCGGCCTGATTGCCCAGGTCGATGCCTGGGTCATGGACCAGGCCTGCCGGCAGATGTGCCAGTGGCAGCAGGCCGGCGTGGCGCTGTCGTTTGTCGCTGTCAACGTATCGAGTCGGTTGTTTGCCCGTCGTGAGTTGTATGACCAGGTCGCCCAGGTCTTGCATGACACGGGCCTGGATCCGGGTTGCCTGGAACTGGAAGTGACGGAAAGCGCGGTCATGGAAGACCCGGAGGTGGCGCTGGAGCAGATGCATCGCCTGCGGGAGTTGGGCGTGCGCCTGGCCATCGACGATTTTGGCACGGGCTATTCGTCGCTGCTGCGGCTCAAGCGTTTGCCGGTGCAGAAGCTCAAGATCGATCAGGGTTTTGTCGCGGGGTTGCCTTGGGATGAGGACGATGCCGCGATCGTCCGGGTGATCATTGCCCTGGCCCATAGCATGGGGATGCAGGTGCACGCCGAGGGCATCGAGCAGCGTGAGCAGGCGGTGTTTTTGCTTGGACAGGCGTGTGAGTTGGGGCAGGGTTACTGGTTTGGTCGGCCCGTGGCGGCGGCGCTGTTGGATTGGGGGCGGGCGCCGGTTATTGCTTGATCGTCAGGGGGATTGATGGCGGCCAGACAGCTGGCCAGGATTTTGTGATCGGGTACATATCCATTTCTGCGGTAACGGCGGCTTATGGTTCCGCTTTTACAGCGGGTCACTTTCGAAAAGCGCGAAAGTAACCAAAGCGCTCATGCCCCACCACTCGGCACCTCGCTTAGGCTCGGTGTGCCCTCACTCCGGCATTGCTCCGTGGGCCCGCCGCGAAGGGCCATCCATGGCCCAGCGCGGCTATCCCGGCATCCATGCCGGGATGCCCACTCCACAATGCCTGCGTTCGGCCAGCGTGGTTAACGGGGCGCCCGAGATCAACGTCCACCACGAGGCGGCCTAGTAGCCGACCTGGCTCTCCCGGTCGTACACCCCTCAGATCTGTTTGAGCAGGGCCTGTGGGAGCAAAGCTTGCTCGCGAGGCGGCCTGACAGCCGACCTGGCTCTCCCGGTCGTACATCCGTCAGATCTGTTTGAGCAGGGCCTGTGGGAGCAAAGCTTGCTCGCGAGGCGGCCTGACAGCCGACCTGGTTCTCCCGGTCGTATACCCGTCAGATCTGTTTGAGCAGGAGCTGTGGGAGCAAAGCTTGCTCGCGAGGCGGCCTGACAGCCGACCTGTCTCTCCAGCCGTACCCCAATCCAACTGTGGGAGCGAGCCTGCTCGCGAAGGCGTCGGTTCAGCTTGCATCATTGTTGCCTGACACTCCGCTATCGCGAGCAAGCTCGCTCCCACAGTGGAATGGTGTTGAACTTGAGATTCGGTTCGACACAGAACCCTGTGGGAGCGAGCTTGCTCGCGATGGCGCCGGCTCAGCTTGCCTCAATGTAGGCGCTATCCCTTGGCGCTGTGTGCCGCCATCTCCTTGGCTTCCAAATGATCCAACGCCCGCTCGACCAACAACTGCACCCCATCGGCCATACGGCTGATCGCCAGGGCAACACAGCGGCGTGAGTCGTCCACGTCGTCAGCCAGGTCGGCGGCGATGGTGCTGATGGAGAGCAGGTCTTCGGAGGCGTTGGCCAGCAGGGTTTCGGTGTCGATGTGGGGGGCGACGATGAACAGCTTGGTGCTGTCGGGTTCGGGCGGCGAGGCGGGCTTGGGGTTGAGGTAGTAGTCGAGGGCGCGGGTGGCGGCGTCATCGAGCTTTTTTTCTTCTTGCGCTTGGACGCGGGATTTGTGGCCGTTTTGCGGAGGATTCGGCGTAGGTTTGAACATGGGTAGGTTTCCTATAGAGAACCGCCCTGGATCGCTTGCACGCAATGAAGGGTGGCAGCTGTGTGCGAGTGTGCAAGACCGAGCAACCTTACCCAAAACTCGGCAGATCCGAAGATCTCCCGAACACAGCCGCCATAAAACACGGGCGCGAATGCGCCACGAATGGCTAGAAGCATTAAGGGTTGGTGTTTTACCCGGACTTGCACGTCCGTGTCACCGTTTTTTGCGATGACGAACAGAGGTTATCCGCGCCATAGAGCGCTGCCTAGTTCATGAACAGCCCTGCGTTTCGAAGGAAATATCCGAGGGTTTGGCAGGGAAAAAGCCCCCAGTCACCCCTGCCGTAGGACGTCGGCTACTTTCTGTAATTTTGGTTATATAAAAATTCTTAAATAGTCTTTTTAAGAATATCCGCCTTTATCTACTATTGCTCCACGCCGCAAGCAGTGCCGCCCACTGCCAGGCATTCATTCAAAGGAGCAGCAGCATGAGCGCATCTCTACGTAGCGTTGACGGCCAGGACGAAGCAACCATCTTGCGCGAGATCCAGAGCGCGTTGCGCGATCTACGCTTTGGGGCAGTGGAAATCACCGTGCACAACGCCCAGGTGGTCCAGATCGAACGCAAGGAAAAATTCCGCCTGCAGCAACCGAGTCATAAGCCGTCTTGAAAAAAGACAAAAGATCGCAGCCTTCGGCAGTGCCTACGGGGGGCTGAGTGTAGGAGCTGCCGAAGGCTGCGATCTTTTTCTACAAGCCAAACGAATTTCCAGAAGCCATAAGAAAACCAGAATTCCAGGAGCTTTCACCATGTCGTCCATTCGTCGTTATGCCCTGGCCGCGCTGGCCAGTGCTGTTTTTGCCGGTTCCGCCGTCGCCAAGGATTACGAGTTGCTCAACGTGTCCTACGACCCGACGCGCGAGCTTTACCAGGATTACAACGCCGAATTCGCCAGTTTCTGGAAGAAAGCGCACCCGGACGACAGCGTGAAGATCCAGCAGTCCCACGGTGGTTCGGGCAAGCAAGGTCGGGCGGTGATCGATGGTCTGCGGGCCGACGTGGTGACCCTGGCCCTGGCCGGCGATATCGATGAAATCGCCAAGCTGGGCAAGTCCCTGCCGGCGGACTGGCAAACACGCCTGCCGGAAGCCAGCACGCCCTACACGTCCACCATCGTGTTCCTGGTGCGCAAGGGCAACCCCAAAGGCATCAAGGATTGGGGCGACCTGATCAAGAACGACGTGTCGGTCATCACCCCGAACCCGAAGACTTCCGGCGGTGCGCGCTGGAACTTCCTGGCCGCCTGGGCCTACGGCCTGAAGGCCAACGGGGGTGACGAAGCCAAGGCCAAGGAATACGTGCAGGCGCTGTTCAAGCACGTGCCGATCCTCGACACCGGCGCCCGTGGCTCGACGATTACCTTCGTCAACAACGGTCAGGGCGACGTGTTGCTGGCCTGGGAAAACGAAGCCTTCCTGGCGCTGAAAGAGGACGGTGGCGCGGACAAGTTCGACATTGTCGTGCCGTCGCTGTCGATCCTCGCCGAACCGCCCGTGGCGGTGGTGGACAAGAACGCCGAGAAAAAGGGCAACCTGGAGATCGCCGAAGCCTACCTCAAGCACTTGTACAGCCCGGCCGGCCAGGAGATCGCCGCGAAAAACTTCTATCGTCCACGGGACAAGGATGTGGCCGCCAAGTACGCCCGGCAGTTCCCGAAACTGGACCTGGTGAGCATCGACAAGGACTTCGGCGGCTGGAAAAGCGCGCAACCGAAATTCTTCAATGATGGCGGCGTGTTCGACCAGATCTATCAGGCGCAGTAAGCTGGCCGTAAACGCCGTCATCAACTCCTGCCGGGCTCAACCCTGTAGGAGCTGACGAGTGCAACGAGGCTGCGATCTTTCGACTGCCAATTGAATCGAGAGTGAAAGATCAGGATCAAAAGATCGCAGGCTTCGCCAGCTCCTACAGAACACAGCAGGAGCAAGCTTCCTCGCCACACAACCAAGGACCTTTATGTCGCGTCGCATATCCCCCGTCATACCCGGCTTCGGGCTGACGCTGGGCTACACCCTGGTGTACCTCAGTCTGATTGTGCTCATACCCCTGGCGGCGATGTTCGTGCATGCCGCCCAGCTCACCTGGGAACAGTTCTGGGCGATCATTTCGGCGCCGCGGGTGCTGGCGGCCTTGAAACTCAGTTTCGGCACCGCGCTGTACGCCGCCATCATCAACGGCGTGATCGGTACGTTGCTGGCCTGGGTGCTGGTGCGCTACACCTTCCCCGGTCGCAAGATCATCGACGCGATGATCGACCTGCCGTTCGCCCTGCCCACCGCCGTGGCCGGTATTGCCCTGACGGCCTTGTATGCGCCGACCGGCCTGGTCGGCCAGTTCGCCACCGACCTGGGCTTCAAGATCGCCTACACGCCGCTGGGCATCACTCTGGCGCTGACCTTCGTGACGCTGCCGTTCGTGGTGCGCACGGTGCAGCCGGTGCTGGCCGATATTCCCCGTGAAGTCGAAGAAGCCGCCGCTTGCCTCGGCGCCAAGCCATGGCAGGTGTTCCGCCACATCCTCGTACCGGCGTTGTTGCCGGCCTGGTTGACCGGTTTCGCCCTGGCCTTTGCCCGTGGCGTGGGCGAGTACGGTTCGGTGATTTTCATCGCCGGCAACATGCCGATGAAAACCGAGATCCTGCCGCTGCTGATCATGGTCAAGCTCGACCAATACGACTACACCGGCGCCACCTCCATCGGCGTGCTGATGCTGGTGGTTTCCTTCGTCCTGTTGCTGCTGATCAACCTGTTGCAGCGGCGCATCGAAACCCCATAAGGAGGCGCGAACATGTCCCAATCGTCTATTTCCGCAGCCTCCACCAACGCCGCTCGCCGCGGCAGTGCGACGTCGCGGCGCGTGTTGATCGGCCTTGGTTGGCTGATTTTTGCGCTGTTTCTGCTGTTGCCGCTGTTCATCGTGGTGTCCCAGGGCCTGAAGCTCGGGCTGGGGGCGTTCTTTATGGCGATCTTCGAACCCGACGCGCTGTCGGCGTTGAAACTCACAGTGATTGCGGTGCTGATCTCGGTGCCGCTGAACCTGGTGTTCGGCGTCAGTGCCGCGTGGTGCGTGAGCAAATATTCATTCCGTGGCAAGAGCATGCTGGTGACGCTGATCGACCTGCCGTTCTCGGTGTCGCCGGTGATCGCGGGCCTGGTCTACGTGCTGATGTTCGGCGCCCAGGGCCTGTTCGGGCCGTGGCTGTCGGATCACGACATCCAGATCGTGTTTGCGCTGCCGGGCATCGTCCTGGCGACCATCTTCGTCACCGTACCGTTCGTGGCCCGGGAGCTGATCCCGCTGATGCAGGAACAAGGCACCCAGGAAGAAGAGGCTGCGCGCCTGCTGGGCGCCAATGGCTGGCAGATGTTCTGGCATGTCACTGTGCCGAACATCAAGTGGGGCCTGATCTATGGCGTGGTGCTGTGTACCGCCCGGGCCATGGGTGAGTTCGGCGCGGTGTCGGTGGTCTCCGGGCACATTCGCGGGGTGACCAACACCCTGCCGCTGCACGTCGAGATCCTCTACAACGAATACAACCACGTGGCCGCGTTCGCTGTGGCGAGCCTGTTGCTGATCCTGGCGCTCTTCATCCTGCTGCTCAAGCAGTGGAGCGAAAACCGAATCAACCGCCTGCGCGCCAGCGCCGCGGAGGAATAAGTCATGTCGATCGAAGTCCGTAACGTCAGCAAGAATTTCAACGCGTTCAGGGCCCTGGACGAGATCAGCCTGGATATCCAGAGCGGCGAGCTGGTGGCGCTGCTGGGCCCGTCGGGCTGCGGCAAGACCACTCTGCTGCGGATCATCGCCGGCCTCGAAACCCCGGACCAAGGCAGCATCGTGTTCCACGGCGAGGACGTGTCCGGCCACGACGTGCGTGATCGCAACGTCGGTTTCGTGTTCCAGCACTACGCCTTGTTCCGCCACATGACGGTGTTCGACAACGTTGCCTTCGGCTTGCGCATGAAGCCCAAGCACCAGCGTCCGAACGAAAGCCAGATCGCGACCAAGGTTCATGAGCTGTTGAACATGGTGCAACTGGACTGGCTCGCCGACCGCTACCCGGAGCAGTTGTCCGGCGGCCAGCGCCAGCGTATCGCCCTGGCCCGCGCCTTGGCGGTGGAGCCCAAGGTATTGCTGCTGGACGAACCCTTCGGCGCCCTCGACGCCAAGGTCCGCAAGGAACTGCGCCGCTGGTTGGCGCGGCTGCACGAGGACATCAATCTGACCTCGGTGTTCGTGACCCATGACCAGGAAGAGGCCATGGAAGTCGCCGACCGTATCGTGGTGATGAACAAAGGCGTGATCGAGCAGATCGGCTCGCCGGGCGACGTCTACGAAAACCCGGCCAGCGACTTTGTGTATCACTTCCTCGGCGACTCGAACCGCCTGCACTTGGGTGAGGACCGGCATGTGCTGTTCCGCCCTCACGAAGTCTCGCTGTCGCGCTCGGAGCTGGAAGACCACCACGCCGCCGAAGTGCGCGACATTCGCCCGCTCGGCGCTACCACTCGGGTGACCTTGAAGGTGGAAGGTCAGAGCGAACTGATCGAAGCGGAAGTGGTGAAGGATCACGACAGCCTGGTGGGGCTGGCGAAGGGCGAGACGCTGTTCTTCAAGCCCAAGGTCTGGCAGAAAGTCGCCAACCTTTAAGATCAAAAACATCGTCGGAACGCCGCCCGGAGCAAGCTCGCTCCCACGGGGGGATTTGTGTGTGACGCAGATCCATTGTGGGAGCGAGCTTGCTCGCGATGGCGTCCCCACTGACGCCCCGATCCGAATCTGAATAACCCCACCCAACCTTGCTTCGATTGGTTCTACGCCAACGCCTTTTCCCCGTCCAAACCCTACCTAGACTCTGACAGGCCAGGAGGCAAGTGAGAGTCCATGACGGACCGGTGTTATCTCTCCTGGTGCCCTGATGCCAAGGAGAGAAAACATGAGAGTGGAAGTCAGTCGGCATGGCCCGCTTGGCTGTGCATTGTTAGGCGTCTTGTTGGCTCCGGCCGCCAGCGCCGCCCCCTCGCTGTCCCCCCAGATACCCTTCGATGTCACGGTGACCAAGCCCGTTTCACTGGTCAGCCTGCAAGCCAATTTCGATGAGCTGTCGTGGCAGACCTTCATTGCCCTGAACTGGCCGGCGCTGGATAACGGCGACCCCAATACCGGCACTTCCATCGGCAAGCAGGATGGCGCCACCGTGTGGGAAAGCTGGAAAGAGAGCTACCAGATTTTCCGCGCCAAGGGCCAGGCCCCGCTGCCCTGGAATGCCCCGGCGACCCTGCCCGAAGCGTGCAAGTCGCTCAAGCCCGGTCGCCTGTTGCAGCAAATGGGCAAGGTGCCCGATGTGCTGGATGAATTTATCCAGCCCTTCGAGAGCGGCCCGCTGGTGGACCAGAACGGCACCTACACGCGCAACGAAATCGTGGTCAACCAATCGATGTTCAACGGGATCGTCGATAACGGTCTGTACAGCATCGAAGGCCAGCAGAAGTTCTTCGCCGCGAACCCGACCAATGCCGTGGCGTTCAGTTGTGGTTCCACCGAGACCAAACAGGTCGGTGCGGTGATGGTGAAGGCGTCGTGGAAAGTGCTGGGCCCCAACGACAAGCGGCAGGACTTTCACACCGTCGATGCGCTGGTCTACACCCCGGGGAACAACGACCCCAGCCATGGGCCGATTGTCGCGGAGTCGTGCGTGTCCGAGCCGGTCGGGTTGGTGGGATTGCACATGGTCCATAAGACCACCAGCGCGGCGCAATGGGTCTGGTCAACCTTCGAGCATGTAAAAAACGTGCCGGAAAAAACCACGCCCGTTGCCCAGCGGACGGGACCGTATCTGTTCTACAACGCTGCCAGCACAAGCGACATCAACCAACCGCCGCCACGGCCATGGAACCCGGCGGTCAAGGCTACGCCCTCGCAGATCGTGCGCGACGTGCCGCTCACCGATGCCACCAGAAAACTGAACGCTACGTATCAAGAGCTGTTGCGTAAGGTGGACCCGCAGAGCGTCTGGGCGAACTATCAGCTGATCAGTACCCAGTGGCCGTCAGACCCGCCCAAGAACTGCCAGATATCGGCCGCCAACCCGCTGGGCAGTCCTGCACCCCTGTTCCTGGCCAACGCCACGCTGGAGACCTACATCCAGGGCACCGTGCCCCAGGCGTCTTCCAGTTGCATGGCGTGCCACGGCAATGCGGCCACCCATGTCACCGAATCGCCACGCACCAGCTTCGCGGATTTCACCTATTTGCTCGAACGCGCACAGTCCACCAGTGGACAAGGAGCCAAGCAATGAGCAGCAATCTGGATAACTTCGTAGGCCTGTCATCGGCCCTGATTGGCATCTCGGCCGATCGTCTGGCACCGCAGATCGACCAGGTCGGTTTGCCGCCGATCTTTCTCGATTACGTCACTGCGCGAGTTCCTTCCGACGTCCTCAACGCGCTCTTGACTCAATACGCCACGCTGGCGGCGGACCATGTACCGTCCGACCAGATCGCCCAGCAGATACTGAAGTTCAACATGCAACCGACGATTCCACATACGGTACTCGCCGCGCGCTCGATCATGAAGCTGTGGTTGTTGGGCGTCTGGTATCAACCGTTCGATATGGCGCCTTTCAAGAAAGATGATTCGGCGGTGGTGTCCGATCAGGCCTACATCAACAGCTGGGCCTGGAAAATCGCCCAGGCTCACCCGATGGGCTACAGCGAATCGTTTTTTGGGTATTGGAACAGCGCGCCCTCCAGCCTTGAAGATTTGACCGGCGTATCCGCTAACGGACAGCAAGGAGCGTTGTCATGAGTACCGAACAAGCCGAAGTGGTGATCGTTGGCGCAGGTCTGGCCGGTAGCATCATTGCCTATCAATTGGGCATGGCCGGGATTGATGTGCTGGTACTCGAATCGGGGCCGGAGATACCGGTCAATCGTGCCCAGTATCTGGAGCGTTTCTATACCGCGACGCTGAAAACCCCTGAGTCCCCTTATCCCCCAAGCACGACACTGGACCCACATCTCAAGGGGCCGGCCGAACTGAACGCGCCACGGGCGACCATTGCCGATCTGCTCAATGGCAACTGGAACAACCCGGCGGTCAGCTACTTGGTCCAAAAAGGCCCGCTGCCCTTTACGAGCACTTACGAACGGGTGGGTGGCGGCACGACATGGCATTGGGTCGGAACCTGCCTGCGCATGGTGCCGAACGATTTTCGCCTGCGGTCCAAGTATGGCGTCGGGGTTGACTGGCCAATAGGGTATGACGATCTGCAAAGCGCCTATTGCCGGGCGGAAGCGGAAATCGGTGTGTCGGCCAACGTCGCCGACCAAGCCTATCTGGGCATGACCTTTCCTGAGGGTTATGCATTCCCGATGCGCAGCATTCCGTTGTCGCTGGTCGATGGCAGCTTTGTCACGGCTGTCACGGGGAAGACGTTCGATAGCTTGCCGCTGGTGGTCAGCCCGACGCCGGCCGGGCGCAACTCTCAACCTTATGCCGGTCGCCGGGTATGCGCCGGCAATACCAACTGCACGCCGATCTGCCCGATCCAGGCCAAGTACGACGCCACCGTGACCATGAACAAGGCGTTGAACACTGGCAAGGTTCGAGTGCTTTATCGAACCGTGGCCAGCAAAGTAACCGTTGGCACTGACAGCAATATCAATGGCATCGAGTTCAAGCAGTACCAATTGGAAGATGGCCCCGTCACTGGGACCGGTGTGGCAATAGGAAAACGTTATGTGATCGCCGCCCATGCGATCGAAACACCGAAGCTGCTACTGCACTCCGGCGTGGCCAACAGCAGCGGGCAAGTGGGGCGCGGCCTGGCTGACCATCCCATTTATCTGGCGTGGGGGTTGATGCCCGAGGGCAAGGCGATTTTCCCCTACCGGGGACCGCTATCGACGGCCGGCATCGAAAGCCTGCGCGACGGTGCCTTTCGCAGCGATCGTGCGGCGTGGCGTATCGAGATTGGCAACGAAGGTTGGAACTGGCCGGCCGGTGATCCCTACACCACGGTCGCCGACTTTATCGATGGGAAGAACAATGGCGGCGCCAACCCGAGCAATAAATTGCTATCCGGAACGGCGTTGGTACATAAGCTCAACGACGTCTTCACCCGCCAGTTCCGGATCGGTTTCCTGGTCGAGCAGGTCGAGGACGACCCCGACCACGCGAAATGCTACATCGTGCCCTCGACCGAATACACGGACCGGCTCGGTATCCCTCGGCCGGAAATCCACTACGACCTGTCCGAGTACACCATGAAGGGTTTCCAGCAGGCGAAAATACTGGCGACGCACATCATCGAGGACCTGCTCGGTGCCCAGGAGTTGACGGACATCATCGCACCTGGATGTTTTACTTACGACAAGGTGCCCTACAGCTTCCAGGGCGCCGGTCACCTGATGGGGACTTACCGCATGGGCGATGACCCCAAAAAGTCGGTCGTGGATAAATACCAGCGCAGTTGGGACCACAAGAACCTGTTCCTGGTGGGCGACGGTGTCTTCCCCAGCACCGGCACCTCGAACCCGAGCCTGACGATTGCGGCGCTGTCGTTCCAGGCCGGGGATACACTGGCCAATGACCTGCGGGCGGTGACGATGCAGGTTCAATCCAACATTGCCTGGCAGGGCACCGGCGTGCAGGTCAACGGGTTGGTGCCGCGCCTGGTGCGCTACGTCAGTGGGCTATGGTGTGCCAGTCCGCAGGGCGGCAATGTCGATGGAAATGGCGGTTCGAGGCACATCGACTACAGCAGCTATGCCTTGCCCGGTGCCGCCGAAGGTGCCTTGATCGGTCGCGTGGGCGATGGTGGCAAGCCGTTCCTGGTGGGTGATCTGGGGCAGGTTCCGGGCGACCAGCAAGGGGAACTGCAACTGTGCATCAACGATGACCTGACCGGGCAGCACGGGTCTGGCTTGAAAGATAACACCGGCGCGCTGACGGTACGGGTCGAGTTTGGTGCGCTGTAACGCTTGAGCGGTAAGGCCCAACTCTTGTGGGAGCGAGCTTGTGGGAGCAAGGCTTGCCCGCGATGGCATCGCCTCGGTCGATCAGCTACACCGAGGTGTTTGCATCGCGGGCAAGCCTTGCTCCCACAGACTCGCTCCCACAGAGGGGTGTTTTCAGACCGTCGAACGCTGGTTGCGCAAGGCTACGGGCCCGACGCGCTCTTCGATGGCCCGCTTCAGTTCGCCGCGAAGCCCCAGCAAAAAGCCCGCTTCCACCACCACAAACAGCGGCCCGATAATCAGCCCGGTGAGATCGTCGACGAACGCCGGCTTGCGGCCTTCGTAATAGTGACCGACAAACTGGATCACCCAGCCCACCACGAACATCCCCAGGCCACTGCCCAGCCACACCAGGGTGCTTTGCGCGGCGAGTATCTGGCCCAGCCAGACCGCCAGGCTCAGCAGCACCGTCATCAACACCCCCAGGCGCAACTCCAGGCGCAGGTAGAACCAGGCACTGGCCACGGCCACCAGCAGCGCTGGCGACACCAGGACCGCGCCCACTGGCCAACCTGGGCGTGACAGCAGCACGGCGACGGCGACGAAGATCAGCGGGATACCGATGAAATGGCTGGCGATGTTGCGCGGGTCGCGGTGATAGGCGGCGTATTGACTGAGATGATCGACGAGGCTTTTCATTGTTGTTCCTCCTGAGGTGATACCTGCATGATGCCCAGGTACCACAAGGCGTTCTGTCAGTTAGCCGACACTTGTCCCGGAGTTTCCATGAATTCGCATCCCTGGCACTCACACCTGATGGCCAGCCACTGGTACAGCCATCTGCCTGCTGAGTTACAGAATAGTCTGCTGGGCATGGCGCGGGTGCGCCGCCTGCCGCCGGGTCATCGGCTGTTCCAGCGCGGCGATCCACCGTGCGGGCTGTATGCCGTGCTGGAAGGCGCGGTGCGCGTCGGTGCGGTGAACGAGCAGGGCAAGGAGGCGTTGCTGAGCGTGGTGGAAGCGCCCCATTGGTTCGGGGAAATCTGCCTGTTCGATGGCCAGCCGCGCACTCATGATGCGGTGGTGGTCGGTCAATGTACGCTGCTGCACGTGCCCCAGGCGCCGTTGCTGGCATTCCTGCAAGAGCAGCCGATCTATTGGCGGCATCTCGCATTGTTGATGAGCCACAAACTGCGCCTGACCTTCATCAACCTCGAACACCTGAGCCTGATGCCCGCCCCGGCCCGCGTGGCCCACCGCCTGCTGCTGATCGCCGAAGGCTACGGTGAAATCGAACCGGCCCGACGGGTCCTGCAACTGCCCCAGGAACAACTGGCGCTGATGCTCGCGCTGTCACGCCAGACCACCAACCAGATCCTCAAGGACCTGCAGGCCCAGGGCATCCTGCACCTGGGTTACGGCGAGATCGAAATCCTCGACATCGAGCGGCTGCGAGCCCTGACCACAACCTGAAACCGACCAGAACCCTGTGGGAGCGAGCTTGCTCGCGAAGGCGTCAGGTCAGTCGACATCGATATTGACTGATACACCGCCATCGCGAGCAAGCTCGCTCCCACAGGATTTGTGTGCACCCCGGATAAAATGTGGGAGCGAGCCTGCTCGCGATAGGGCCAGTGCAACCAACCCAAATCCCTAGCGCAACCCATCCCGAAACTGCCCCGGCGTCATCCCGGTCCAGCGCTTGAAGGCGCGGCTGAAGCTGCTGGCATCGGCAAAGCCCAGCAGGTAGCTGACTTCGCTCAGCGAGCAATTCGGATCCCGCAGGTGCAGCAGCGCCAGATTCTCCCGGCACTCGTTGAGCAGTGCGTCGAAGCGGCAGCCTTCGTCGGCCAGGTGCCGTTGCAGGCTGCGCAGGCTCAGGTGCATGGCCTGGGCGATGCGTTCGGCGCTGGGCTCGCCTTCGGGCAGTTGGGCCTCGATGGCCGCGCGTACCTTGCGCTCCCAGGTCAGCGGCTTGAGTTGGGCGAGGGTGCGTTCGAGCACCGTTTCGTTGTGTTCGGCCAGTTCCGGGTTGGCGTCGTCCAGGTGGCTGTCGAAGTCGCTGAGGTTGAACTCCAGGCAATCCTGGTCGGCGCCGAAATGCACCGGCGAACGGAACACCTTGTGCCAGGGGCTGGGGTCCGCCGGTTCCGGGCGCCGCAGGTACACCGCCAGCGGTGCGTAATCACGGCCGAGGCGGTTGCGACAGGTGCGCACGTAAATCGCCGTGAACGCGTCGATGGCTTCGAAGGCTGGCGCCGGTCGGCCCGGCGGCACCTCGAGACTGAAACGGTAGCGGTCTTCGCCCCGGTTCAATTGCAGGGTCAGCGCATCGCTGACCACCGGGTGATAGCGCACGATCCGCTCGAACACTTCCCGCAGGCTGCCGCTGGCCACCAGGGCATAACCCAGTGCGTGAAATGTGGTGGGGCTGACAAAGCGCGACACCCGCAGGCCGATGGCCGGGTCGCCGCTGGCCTGCACGGCCAATGCCCACAGACGGGTGGTGGCTGAGAGCGGGTAACGGGCGTTCGGCTCGTCCATCCACTGCGGGTCGAGGCCGGCTTCTACGCACAAGGCATGGCTGTCCAGGCCCAGCGCATCGAGCTGTTTGCGCAGGGCGCGGGTCCAGCTGGCGAGGGAAGTCGGTTCAGTCATGACGATTGGCGCTTGCGGTCAACAGGTTGGCGTTTACGGCTACCATCCCAGGGAACAACGCCCGGCAGGATGAGCACATCTCTAACAGAGGATGTAAGCCATGCACGGCACTTGCGCAAGCCCCGAGCGATTGAATGCACAACAACGATCGGCCCATATTCGCCAGGTGGTCCTGGCCCGGGGCGAAGAATTGCGCCAGCGCTATCCGATCCTGCGCCACCAGGACGCGTTGGGCGCGGGGATCCTGGCGTTCGCCCTGGTCGGGATGATCGGTTCGGCGCTGCTCTACATCAACGGTTACCTGGCCGGGTGGGCGTGCCTGTTGCTCAACGCGTTTTTCGCGTCCCTGACCCACGAGCTGGAGCACGACCTGATCCACAGCATGTATTTTCGCAAGCAGCGCCTGCCCCACAACTTGATGATGGGCCTGGTGTGGCTGGCGCGGCCGAGCACCATCAACCCGTGGATCCGTCGCCACCTGCACCTCAACCATCACAAGGTGTCCGGCAGCGAAGCCGACATGGAGGAACGGGCCATCACCAACGGCGAACCCTGGGGACTGGCGCGGTTGCTGATGGTCGGCGATAACGTGATGTCGGCGTTCATCCGCCTGCTGCGGGCCAAGACCTGGACGCACAAGCGCAGCATTCTCAAGCGCACGCTGAAGGTGTATTTCCCGCTGGCGTTGCTGCATTGGGGCGCCTGGTATGTGTTTCTCGGTTTCCACGGGGCCAACGGCATCGCCGGTCTGCTGGGCACTTCAATTGACTGGTCGGCCACCACGCTGGCGACGATGCAGGTAATCGACATCGCCGCGGTGGTGATCATCGGGCCGAACGTGTTGCGCACCTTTTGCCTGCATTTTGTCAGCTCGAACATGCACTACTACGGCGACATCGAGCCGGGCAATGTCATCCAGCAGACCCAGGTGCTCAACCCTTGGTGGTTGTGGCCGTTGCAGGCGTTCTGCTTCAACTTCGGCAGCAGCCATGGCGTTCATCATTTCGTGGTGAAGGAGCCGTTCTACATTCGCCAACTGACGGTGCCGGTGGCCCACCAAGTGATGCGGGAAATGGGTGTACGGTTCAATGATTTCGGTACGTTTGGGCGGGCGAACCGGTTTGTGCGGGAAGAGGGTGTGGTGCGGGAGGAAGGGGATGCACTGCGGGTTTGACCGATACAGGTGCGAAACCTGTGGCGAGGGAGCTTGCTCCCGCTGGGGCGCGAGGCGGCCCTGGTTTTTTGGGGCTGCTGCGCAGCCCAGCGGGAGCAAGCGCCCTCGCCACAGAGAATGAGTTAAGGCCGGGAACAGGTTAGAACTGATAACTCACCGTCACCGAGGCATCGGCCCAGCTGTAGCCGACAGATAGTCGGCGCCCATCAGTACGGTGTGCTTGGTCGCGCCGGTAAAAATTCGGCTTGCAGCATGTTGTCGACGATGAAGGAGTGGAGCCTTTCTTCGGCGCCAGGGGTTTCGGCTTCCGGCAGGTGAGCTATGGTTTGGAGGTAGGCGCGTTCGATTTCTTCTCGCTGCCAATGGTCGATGGTCCGCGGCATCGGCGGCGCTGCCCAGGCGGGGGCGCAGCCAAGTATTGAGCCAGCCGTGATGACGGCTGTAGAGCGCCTGTACTGCAAGCTCGGGAGATGACATGGACGCAACGGCCTGGATGTCACAAATGATCATCAGTCGCACTGTCATCAGCCGCCGGCGAATGTGCAACCACGGTCCACCCGCTGTGTCCTCTCGTCGCCTATTTCTTCGATTCCCTAATTATTTGTACAGGTTTGCCGACAGACTTGTACGTGTGCACCAAAGTGGCGCGGATTGATAACCGCTCGCACTGCTACATAGAACGTTGCAAACCTGGAATGCACTCCCCACTCCTTGCATAAGAAGTCTCATCCATGAATCTAAAGTTCAGTCACAAAATCCTTCTTGCCGCCTCTGGTGTGGTGGTCCTGGCTTTTGCCCTGTTCACGCTCTACAACGATTATTTGCAGCGAACCACCATCGGCAGCAGCCTTGAGTCGTCCATCGAGCAATCCGGCGACCTGACGGCCAGCAGCATCCAGAACTGGATGAGTGGCCGGATACTGGTGCTGGAAAACCTGGCGCAAAACATCGCGCACCAGGGTGCTGCTGCCGATCTGCCAGGGCTGGTCGATCAGCCCGCGCTGACGTCGAACTTCCAGTTCACTTATGTGGGCCAGGCCAACGGCGTCTTCACCCAGCGCCCGGACGCCAAAATGCCTGACGGTTACGACCCGCGTCAGCGCCCTTGGTACAAACAGGCGGTGACCGCCGATAAAACCATGCTGACCCCGCCTTACCTGGCGGCCGTGGGTGGCCTGGTGGTGACCGTTGCCCTGCCGGTGAAGCACAACGGCGAACTGCTCGGTGTGGTGGGCGGCGACCTGAGCCTGGAAACCCTGGTGAAGATCATCAACTCCGTGGACTTCGGCGGTATCGGCCATGCGTTCCTGGTCAGCGGCGACGGTCAGGTGATCGTCAGCCCGGAAAAAGACCAGGTGATGAAGAACCTCAAGGACATCTACCCAGGCACTCCGGTGCGCATTGGCAAGGGTATCCAGGACGTTGAGCTGAACGGGCAGGACCGTATCCTTTCGTTCACTCCAGTGACTGGCCTGCCGAACGCCGAGTGGTACATCGGCCTGTCGATCGACAAGGCCAAGGCCTACGCGCCGTTGAGCCAGTTCCGTACGTCTGCGCTGATTGCGATGTTTGTCGCGGTGGCGGCCATTGCGTTGCTGCTGAGCCTGCTGATCCAGGTGCTGATGCGTCCGCTGACCACCATGGGCCGCGCCATGCAGGACATCGCCCAGGGCGAAGGCGACCTGACCCGGCGCCTGGTTGTGCAGGGCAAGGATGAGTTCGCGGTGCTGGGTGGTTCGTTCAACCAGTTCGTGGAGCGGATTCACGCGTCGATCTCGGAAGTGTCTTCCGCCACTCGCCAGGTGCATGACCTGTCGCAGCGGGTGATGACCTCATCCAATGCGTCCCTCGTCGGTTCGGACGAGCAGAGCGCCCGCACCAACAGTGTGGCCGCGGCCATCAACGAGTTGGGCGCCGCGACCCAGGAAATCGCCCGCAATGCCGCCGATGCCTCGCAACATGCCAGCGGTGCCAGCGAACAGGCCGATGACGGTCGCCAAGTGGTGGAGAAAACCATCCAGGCCATGACCGAGCTGTCGCAGAAGATCAGCCTCTCGTGCACCCAGATCGAAACCCTGAACGCCAGCACCGACAACATCGGCCACATCCTGGACGTGATCAAGGGCATCTCCCAGCAAACCAACCTGCTGGCGCTGAACGCGGCCATCGAAGCGGCCCGTGCCGGTGAAGCCGGCCGTGGTTTTGCGGTGGTGGCCGATGAAGTGCGCAACCTGGCGCACCGCACCCAGGAGTCGGCGGAAGAAATCCACAAGATGATCACCTCGCTGCAGGTCGGCTCTCGTGAAGCGGTGACCACGATGAACGCCAGCCAGACGTCCAGCGAAGAAAGCGTGGAAGTGGCCAACCAGGCCGGCCTGCGACTGGTCAGCGTGACGCAGCGTATCGGTGAGATCGACGGCATGAACCAGTCGGTAGCAGCTGCGACCGAAGAACAGACCGCTGTAGTTGAAACCCTCAACATGGACGTCAGCCACATCAACCTGCTGAACCAGCAAAGCGTGGCCAACCTCAATGAAACCCTGAAGGATTGCGATGCCTTGTCGCAACAGGCCAATCGACTGAAGCAACTGGTGGATAGCTTCAAGATCTGACCCAGTCGCAAGCCGACCCACCGCCATCGCGAGCAAGCTCGCTCCCACAAGGGACTGGCGGTGGGGCGGTATTTTGCATTCACCGCGGAACCAAAACTGTGGGAGCGAGCTTGCTCGCGATGGCGGCCATCCAGTCAACATCATCGGCACAGACCCACCGCTTTCGCGGGCAAGCCCGCTCCCACAAGGGAGTGGCGCTTACTTGAACATCCCCTGCACATTCCCCATCGCCTCATCGGCGAAGCCCTGGAGGAAATCCCTGAAGCCCGACGGCGTGTGGGCGTCGGTGTGGTCGGCGATGATGGTCCAGGTGGCGCGGCAGCGGTTGTCCGCCAGGGGCTCGACGCGCATGGCCGCCCACAGGTTGTCGATACCCAAGGTGTTGTAGATCAGCGTCCAGGTCATGTGCATGGCCTGGTCGTCACGGCTATTGAGCTGTTCCACCACCAGGTTCTGCCCATCGCGGAAGAATTTCTTGCGCAGGGACCTCACGCCCTCGCCGGTCATTTCGATGTGCTCCAGCGCCGGGATGAAACGGTTGAATCCGCCAAAATCACCCACCACGTCCCAGACACGCGCCGCGTCGGCCGCGACCTCCACCGAGGTTTCGACCTGGCAGGCTTGGGGGTTTCTGATCAGGGTGTCGGGTTGAAATGCACTCATGGTCTTGCTCCTTGCTTTGGGTTGAGGGTGTTTCAGATGAAGTCGATGGCCTTGAGGTACTCGGCGCCGCGACGCAGCAGGGCCGGGGACTTTTCCGGGTAGCTGGCGCCCATCTGCCGCACGCCGGCGCGGGCGTTGTCATGGCTGATCAGCGAGATATCCCCGATGTCTTCTTCGAAGCCGTTGAGGTAGAAACCCAGCACGCCAAACAACGCGTTGTCGGCATCGACCCGAGCCAATTGCCGTTGCCACTCGGCAACGCTGACCAACGAAAACTCCCGGCCGCTGTCGCGGAACGACGCGACATAAGCATCCCAGCTCAAAGGCTGTGGGTTATGCAGGTTGAACACCGCTTGCGTCGGCTGGTAACGGCTGGCGTGGAAGGCGATGAAACGGGCCAGGAAATCCACCGGCATCAGGTCGAAGTTGAGTGACAGCTCCGGCACCTGACCGAGTTGGATCGAGCCTTTGAGCATCAGCATCAACCGATTTTTGTGGGGCTGGCAGACCCCGGTCAGGCTGTTGAAACTGATGTTGCCGGGACGGAACAGATTGACCCACACCCCGCGATCCCGGGCCCGCTGCAGGATCCGTTCACCGACCCATTTGGACAGGTTGTAGCCGTTCTTGATGTAGATCGGCGGCGTCTCGGCGGCAGGCTGTTCCAGCACCTGGCCGTCGGCGTCCAGGGCACTGGAGGCGGAAAGCGTGGAGACGAAGTTGAAGATCTTCTTGCTGCGCCCTTCACACAGGCGCAGGCATTCGAAGATCGGCTCCACGTTGTCCAGCGCCAGGGACTCGTAGTCGAGCACATGGTTGACGTGGGCAGCGTTGTGCACCAGCGCGCCGAAGGTGCGGTCGATGCGGGTGTAGACGTCGTCTGGCAGACCCAATTGCGGTTGGGTGATGTCGGCGGCGTACACACTGACGCGGTCCAGGTCCAGGTGGGTCAGGTGATTGTCCTGGAGGGCCTGGGAGAAGCGCTCGGCAGCGCTTTGTTCAGCGCTCGCACGCACCAGGCATGCGACTTCGGTGGCGCCCCAGGCCAGCAGTGCCTCGACGATGTGCACCCCGAGAAAACTGTTGGCGCCGGTCACCACCACCTTGTGCACATCGCCGCATTGGCTGATGGGCAGCGGATCGAGGTTGAGTTCGGCCTCGGCATCGATGAAGGCCTGGGGGCTGAGGACCGATGCACTGTTTTGATCAGGATCGTCCAGCAACTTGGCCAAGGTCATCAGCGTCGGCGCTTCGATGAAGCGATTGATCGACAGGCTGCGACCGAACGTCTGGCGGATGCTCAACAACAGTCGCGACAGCAGGATCGAATGCCCGCCGAGGTTGAAGAAGCTTTCGTCGGTGGCGATGTCCTCGACGGGCAGTTCAAGCAGCTCGGCCCACAGTTGCTGCAGTTGTGCCTCCAGGGCGTTCTGTGGCTGCCGGCGCTGGCCGTCGACCTGCACCTGCACCGCCATGGCGAGCAAGGCCCGACGATCGACCTTGCCATTGCTGGTGTACGGCAGGCTCGGCAATTCGACGTAGGCGGCCGGGTGCATGTAGCTGGGCAAGCTGTTCTGCACATGCTCGCGCAACGCCTGGAGGGCGTCGCCGGAGTGCTCGGGATGAACCAGGAACGCCAGGATCCGCCGCCGTTCATCGACCCCCACCGCCACTTGGCGAAACAACTGGCTATCGCGCAGGCAGTGCTCGATTTCCTCGGGCTCGACCCGAAAACCGCGGATCTTCACCTGATTATCGCGCCGGCCACACAGTTCGATGCCGTTGTCGGTCCACTGGCCGATATCACCCGTGCGATAGACCCGTAGCGTTTGCCCGGTGGGCAGCGCCAGGTCGAGGTAACGTGTCGCGGTCAGCGTCGGGTCGTTCAGATAACCCAGCCCGACGCCCGGGCCGGCGATGTACAGCTCGCCGGGAACACCCTGGGGAACCGGCTGCAACTGTTCGTCCAGGATCAGCACCCGGCCATTGGCGATGGGCACGCCGAGGTTGCGGTTGTTGTCGCCGACGCCGAACTGTCGTGTGGTCGCCAGCACCGTGGTTTCGGTCGGGCCGTAGATGTTGTGGAACTGGCATTGTGGCGCGAGCTGTTCGATCACGAACGGTTCGCAGACATCGCCACCGGTGATCAGGTGCGCCAGGCCCAACGGTGTATTAAGGGGCATGACGCTCAGCAGCGCAGGCGGCAGGAAGGCATGGCTGATGTGCTGCTGGTGAATCAACGCGACCAATTGCTGCGGATCGCGGCGCTGGTCTTCGCTGGGCACCACCAGCAGGGCGCCGTGGATGAAGGTCGGGAGGATATCCAGCAGCGATGCGTCGAAGTTGATGGTGGAAAACTGCAACGCCCGGCTGTCGCGCTGCAACCCGACGTAGTCGCCGTACCAGGCACAGAAGTGACTGAGGTTGCGGTGGCTGAGCAACACGCCCTTGGGCTGGCCGGTGGTGCCGGAGGTGTAGATCGCCACGGCCGGAGCGTCGCTGTCCACTGTGTGGCGGATCAACGAAACCGGGATACCGGGCTTGGGCGATGGCAGTTGATGGACATTGAGCGTTGGCAATGCCAGGTCGCCCAGGTCGCTGTCGCCGTCGTGCAGCAGCAGGTCCGCCTGGGCATTTTCCAGGATGAAGCGCCGACGTTGCGCCGGGTGCTGCGGGTCCAGCGGCAGGTACACCGCGCCACAACCCAGCACCGCCAGGATCGCTGCGTACAGGTGTGCGGATTTGGGCAGGCAGACACCGATCACCTTGTGGGAGGCAGGCTTGCCCCCGATGAACGATGACGCGGTTTGCTTGAGAGCGTCGGTGTCTTCATCGCGGGCAAGCCTTGCTCCCACAGGTCCTGCTCTCCATGTTCCTGCAGGTTCGGAGCTCCGTAGCATTTGCAACATCGGCTCTTGCAACCTCAGCGCCAGGCGGCGCAAGGATTTGTAGTCGATGAGTTGTCCATCGACCCACAGGGCCGGTTGCGCCGCGTCGTCGAGCATGCGCTGTTCGATGCTGTGCATCACCGGCATGTCGGCGGCGGCGAGCAGCCAGGGTATTGGCGGCCGATTGAGGCCGTGCTCGAACGCCAGCGGCTCCAGCGCATCGAGCCCGAGCAGGGGTTGCTCGACAGCGTCAGCGTGTACCGTCGGCCAGTGATCGAAGCAGGTGTCATCCCGGGATAACTGGCTGACCAGCCGTGCGCCGGCCTCGACCACTGTCGCCAGGGTACGCAACCGCAGGGACTGACCGTTGCCATCGCTTTGCGGCGCAATCACCTCCTGGCACAACAGCCGCTGCGCGCCGTCGCGAAATATCACCACCGGTTGCGGCAATACCTCGCCGGGTAGCGTGCGCAGCGCCACGCGGACCTGGAGGCATGCGCGGGCTTCAATGGCTCGCGGTGTCGTACCGTCGTCGATCAACAGGTCGACCACACCGAGGTTGGCCGGCGATTGCCGATCCACGATGCCGTGGCCGTGCAGCTCCAGTTCCCGGGCCAGTTCGGCCATGGCCTGGCTGGTGCCAGGCACTGCAATTTCGAGGCGTTTCATCGAAAGGTCCTCATGGAGTCAGGTAATCAGCGAGGGCGTCGCGTACGCAGGGGGACGCGAGCATCGAGCTGCTGCGGAAAAAGCGCGTGATGTTGCCCACCAACGGGTGAAAACGATTGATGGGGTAGGCCAGCGCACTGGCGTCTTCACGCAGCGCCTGGCGTACCGATTCGTCGACGGGCAGGTGCGCGATCAGCTCGAAGTCGAACGCTTGCTGCAGGTCGCTTGCCAGGTACTGGACGATGAACCCGGGCATCAAGCGCGCAATCGCCGCGCGGTCCTCTTCGGGCGCGGTGCGCCAGTAGATCTGCACCAGTCGCGTCCAGAAACCCGAGTGGCGACCCTCGTCGAGCAAGTGATCGGCCATCAGCCCCTTGATCGAGGCCTTGACCGAGTCGTCCCGGGCGAAGGCCGCCACTTCATTGGTCACGGTGTTCTCGGCGATGGCGATGCAGATCAGCTCCACGGCGCTGAGCAGATGTTCCGGCGCCTGAGCCAAGGTTGCCGGTATCGCGCGGCTGAGTTCGATCTGCCCCGGCAACGGGATCGGTGCGATGCCGGTCATGTCGATGGTCTGCTGCATGAAGTCCATCGCCACCAGCGCGTGATAATCCTCGTCCACCACCACGGTCATCGCGTCGTAGCGGCAAGCGAACGGGAATTCGATGCCGAAGCGGTTCTTGGCGATGCGGCGGGCGGTGTGGTCCACCAGTTCGGTCTCGAAAATCACCACGTCGTTGATGAACTTGTAGAGGCTCTGCACCAGCACAAAGTCGCGCAATTGCGGACAGTGGCTGAGGAAGGTCTGGCTGTGCACCAGTGGCTGGCGGCTCATGGGGAAGATCAGCTTGTCGTCGTCTTCGACCCGGCGCCGTGGCCGGGTACGGATCGTGGCGCGGCTTTCCCAGGCGTCGGCGAAGGATTGGTATTCGACAGCGTTCATGGCGTCACCTGTGCAACCGGTTGGGCCATGCTCTGGCGCAAGCCATCCCACAAGGCCGCGCGGCTGTGGACAGCGGCAAGCGCGGCGACCAGTACTTCGCTTTCGCGCTGCGGGTCGCCATCGATCAGTCGGGCCAACAACTTTTCTGCCGCTGGGCCATGGTCTTCGGAATCGACTTCGATGTGCCGTTGCAGGTAATAACGAAAGGTCGGCGCCTGATCCAGGCCAATGCCCCAAGCGTCGAGCATGCGCTGGAACATCTGCGGGATCACACTCTCGCGACCGTGCACGAAGGCTGCTGCCACACTGTGGGCCGGGGCGTGCAGAGCGGTGTGCAAGGTCTGGCGGACAAACCTTGCCGCCGCTGGTTCGACCTCGACGCTGTCGAGCGCGGTCTCGGGGCTGACGCCCTCCTGCTGCAGGGTGATGAATTGCTCGATCGCGCGGGTATCGGCACCGATTTCCCGCATGGCGTCCAGGTACAGTTCGAAGTGGCTGCAATAGCCTGCGCCGGGGCGCTCATCCGACTCTTCTCCCAGTACGATTTCATTGATCAAGCGAGCCGCTTGCGGGTCGGCCGGCGGCAGCCAGGGCAGGTGGACGCAGGTGAGTTCGCGTTGCAGCCGCTTGGTCAGCGACATGAAGTCCCAGACGGCAAAGACATGGCTTTCCATAAAGCGGCGTAACAGATCGATTGATGTAATCTCGGAAAAAACCGGGTGTTGGCCAAGTTCGTGTTTTTTTAGAGATAGTTGTTCTTTGGATGGCTGCATCGGAACGTCCTCATCAATGATATTTTGTCCGGAAGGTTGCTCGTTATTTAATTAAGGCGAGCGGGTGCCTGAACCGGAATCCATGAATTGCCCAAGGGGCTTAAGCATTCTCTTTTAATCGTGATTTCGGCTTTCGAGGCCCGTATTTGCTTGGCTTGTCGCAAGTCGAAAGGGCCGCAAGTAACGCGGCGCATAAAAAACTAATACACCGAGCAAGTAAGTGGCAAGTATCTTTTTTAATTATTTAAAGTTGGTGTTTTATTGGGCGCGAAGAGGGCTTTTAAAACTTTTTATATAAGTTTTATTTGGGCGAAGAAGCTCCTTCCGATTTACGAGTATCAGAATCGAATAGTTCGAGTGAATGCCTCACTCGGAGCACTTCAGGGATCGGGGAGTTAAGAAATTTTATGTTATGGGCAGGACGTCGGTCGGACATCCGATCATCCCGCCGGTTGGACGACGCTCCTTGCGTATTGGCTTCGATTCGTCTGGCCTCAGCCAGGCGTTGACTTCTTCAGGTCTGTTTTGAATCGACAAGCGCAAGAGTGAGCCCAAATCGATGGCAGTGCCATTGAACTGATGGGACGACGAGTCGCGGCCACGGCCAGGCCGCGCCGCGCAGGCGACAAGTGAGTCGGAAGGATATGTAAGAAGTTTTTACGCCAGCTGGACCGTCGAGGCGGGATCAAGGATTCGACGACTGTTCCAGATACCGGCGCATGGTGACAGAGGCTTTTTCCAGGTGCCGCTCCAGCAATACGACGGCTTTATCGATGTCCTTGGCACACGCGGCATCGAGCAGCGCGCGATGATCGTCCTGGCTCAACTTGCCCAGCCCCATGGATGACAGATGAAAGCGCAGGAAGCGCTCTTCTTCATTGAGCTCGCGCTCGATCAGGTCCAGCAGCTTGCTGTTGGGTGCCTTGTGATAAAGCGACATGTGGAACAGGCGGTTGAGCTTGCCGATCTGGGCGTGATCCGTTTCCGTTTCCAGCTGTTCGATGTACTGGGCGGCCAGTGCCAGGTCGTTGTCATCGAGCAGCGGAATGGACAGGCGCAAGGCGAACGATTCCAGGACCGAGCGCAGGGCGTAGGTTTCTACCGCGTTGTTGGTGATCAACGGTGCCACTACGGCGCCCTTGTGCTGAACCACATTGAGCAGTGACTGTGCTTCGAGCTGGCGCAATGCCTCGCGCACCGGCATGCGGCTCACGCCGAACAGGTCGGCCAGTTCCTGCTGGCGCAGGGCAGTACCGCAAGGCAGGCGTCCATCGAGGATGGCCTCGCGCAGAGACTCTTCGATGATCGAGCGTGCCTGGTCGGCCGGGATGGGGCCGTTGACCTGGATCGTGCTGAGTGGTTTGGGCTTCTGTGTCACGACAACGTACCCTGATTGGTAGTAAAAATTGGATCCAGGCACACGGTAGTTACAGGTTAGCGAACCGTCAAAGTCTCTCGACCGGAGGTTCCTGAACTAAAGTTTAGTCTGCATGCGGTGATTGCACCTTGCCATTGTCTTTTAGTGGGCCAGGCGTCACCATCCAACGAATTTCCAACGACCCTTTTCGGACGTATTTCCCTTGGCTGCACCGTTCCCTGTCCTCAGGTCCTTGCGCTGGCTGTGTTCGGCATTGTTGCTGGCGGGCCTGATGCTGGGTGGCTTGCAGGCTGACTGGGACTTTGCGCAGATCAGTCGGCGGGCGCAAGCGTTATATGGGCCGCTGGGCGAAGGGCAGCAACGGATCGACGCTTGGCAGCAATTGCTGGCGACCCAGAAACAGATCCCGGAACTGGAACAGCTCAAGGTGGTGAACCTGTTTTTCAACAAACAGGTGCGCTACGTGGAAGACATCGACCTGTGGCGCGAGGTCGACTACTGGGAGACCCCGATCCAGGCCCTGTGGAAGGGCGCTGGCGATTGTGAGGACTACGCCATCGCCAAGTATTTCAGCCTGCGTCATCTCGGGGTGTCCAGTGACAAGCTGCGCATCACCTACGTCAAGGCCTTGCGGCAGAACCGTGCGCACATGGTGCTCACCTACTACGCCACGCCCGAGGCGATGCCGCTGGTACTCGACAGCCTGATCGACGGCATCCTGCCGGCCAGCCAGCGAACCGACTTGCTCCCGGTCTACTCTTTCAATGCCGAAGGGCTGTGGCTGCCGGGCGCCAAGGGCAACAAGAAAGTGAGTGATACCAAGCGCCTGTCCCGGTGGCAGGATGTGTTGAAGAAAATGCAGGCCGAAGGTTTTCCGGTCGAGACGACTAACTAGGAGCGCGCGCTCAGATGTCCTTGTTCAAACAGCTGTTGATCGCTATCTGTCTGTTCCTGGTGGTTGCCTTCAGCGGCAGCTTCATGGTCAGCCTGGAGAGCTCGCGGACCCAGTACGTCAACCAGTTGCGCTCCCACGCCCAGGACGCTGCCACGGCGCTGGCCCTGTCGCTGACGCCGAACATCGACGACCCGGCGATGGTGGAGCTGATGGTCAGCTCGATATTCGACAGCGGCTACTACGCCAGCATCCGCGTGGTCGACGTGGCCACCGACAAGACCCTCGTCGAGCGCACCGGCACGCCGGACGCCGGCAGCGTGCCGCAATGGTTCGTCAAGCTGATCGGCCTGGAACCGGCCGGTGGCGATGCCATCGTCAGCCGCGGCTGGGAGCAGGCGGCGCGGGTTGAAGTGGTCAGCCACCCGATGTTCGCCCTCGCCAAGCTGTGGCAGAGCGCGTTGGGCAGCCTGGGTTGGCTTTTGCTGTGTGGCGCCGTGAGCGCGGTGCTGGGGGCCTTGCTGCTGCGGCGCCAGCTCAAGCCGCTGGACTACATGGTGCATCAGTCCCATGCCATCGCCCGTCGCGAGTTCCTGAGCCTGCCAGAGCTGCCGCGCACGCCTGAACTGCGCCGCGTGGTGCAGGCGATGAACCAGATGGTCGAGAAGCTCAAGGCGTTGTTCCAGGAGCAGGCCGAGCGCAGCGAGAAACTGCGGGTCGAGTCCTATCAGGACAACCTCACGGGCCTGGCCAACCGGCGCTATTTTGAAATGCAGCTCAATGCCCGGGTGAGCAACCCGGAGCAGGCCAGTTCCGGTTATCTGCTGTTGTTGCGGGTCAAGGACCTGGCCGGTTTGAACCAGCGGTTGGGCGGGCAGCGCACCGACCAGTTGCTCCAGGCCGTGGGTGAGCAATTGCTGCGTGAGTGCGCGCGGTATCCGGAAACCCACAACCTGGTCACGCGTATTCGCGGCGGGGAATTCGCGGTGCTGGCGCCTGGGCTGGTACGCGAGGAAGCGCTGCAACTGGCGCAGAACCTTGAGGCTGCATTGACGAGCCTGCATGCGACCGGTGCGACGGATGTGGCGTCGGTGGCCTCCATCGGGCTGGCGCCGTTCGTCCATGGCGACTCGCCGCAAGCTGTGCTGCAACTCGGCGACCAGGCCCTGGCCCAGGCCGAAAGCCAGGGCGAACCGGGTTGGGCTTGCCTGGACCACAGCGCGTCGGCCAGTGTCGGTGATGATCACCATGCCTGGCACACGCTGCTCGACCAGGCCTTGAATCATCAGCGCTTCGAGCTGTACTTCCAGCCGGTGGTGGCCACCCAGGACACCCAGGTGGTGCTGCATTACAAAGTGCTGTCGCGGTTGCTCGACGAGCAGGGCCAGACCATTCCCGCCGGGCGCTTCCTGCCTTGGTTGGAGCGCTTCGGCTGGACTGCGCGCCTGGACCGCTTGATGCTTGAGCAAGTGCTCAGGCAAATGGCCGGGCATGAGCAGTCCCTGGCGTTGAACCTGTCTTCGGCGACCTTGGCCGATCCGCAGGCGCTGAACAAGATCTTTGAGATCCTGCGGGCGCATTCCAACCTTGGGTCGCGCCTGACCCTGGAGATTGGTGAAGAGCAACTGCCGGAGCAAGCGGTGCTGGAGCAGTTGACCCGGCGTCTGCGTGAGTTGGGCTTCTCCTTGAGCCTGCAGCGTTTTGGTGGGCGATTCAGCATGATTGGCAACTTGTCGCGGTTGGGGTTGGCTTACCTGAAGATCGATGGCAGCTACATTCGTGCGATTGATCAGGAGAGCGATAAGCGCTTGTTCATCGAGGCGATTCAGCGGGCGGCTCACAGTATTGACCTGCCGTTGATTGCTGAGCGGGTTGAGACGGAGGGGGAGTTGGCGGTGATTCGGGAGATGGGGTTGTTTGGGGTTCAGGGGCAGTTGGTGGGTGAGCCTAAGCGTTGGGATTGAGACTTTTGCGCGAGTACATATCCGTTTCTGCGGTAACGGCTGCTTAGGGTTCCGCCCTTACGGCGGGTCACTTTTGGAAGAGCGCCAAAAGTAACCAAAAGCGCTTTGCCCCACCACTCGGTGCCTCGCTTAGGCTCGGCATGCCCTCACTCCGGCATTGCTCCGTGGGCCGCCGCGAAGGGCCATCCATGGCCCAGCGCGGCTATCCCGGCATCCATGCCGGGATGCCCACTCCACAATGCCTGCGTTCGGCCAGCGTGGTTAACGGGGCGCCGAGATCAACGTCCACCGCGAGGCGGCCTAGTAGCCGACCTGGCTCTCCTGGTCGTACATCCATCAGATCTGTTTGAGCAGGACCTGTGGGAGCAAAGCTTGTTCGCGAGGCGGCCTTACAGCCGGCCTGATTCTCCCGGTCGTACATCCATCAGGACTGTTTGAGCAGGATCTGTGGGAGCAAAGCTTGCTCGCGAGGCGGCCTGATAGCCGACCTGGTTCTTTCGGCCGTACTTCGATCCTATTGTGGGAGCGAGCCTGCTCGCGAAGGCGGCGGTACATTCAGCATTAGTGCAAGCAGACCCACCGCCATCGCGAGCAAGCTCGGCTCCCACAGGGACCGGCGGTGGATTACGGATCTTCTAAACGACCAAAAACCTGTGTGGGAGCGAGCTTGCTCGCGATAGCGTCAGGTCAGACACGTAATCTGTCGCTGACACACCGTCATCGCGAGCAAGCTTGCTCCCACAGGAGAAATGCGATCCCACCCATAGCCAGGTCGGCTATCAGGCCGCCTCGGAGAGGACGTTGATCTCGGGCGCCCCATTAACCACGATGGCCGAACGCAGGCATTGCGCAGTGGGCACCTCGGCATGGATGCCGAGGTAGCCGCGCTGGGCCATGGATGGCCCTTCGCGGCGGCCCACGGAGCAATGCCGGAGTGAGGGCACACCGAGCCTAAGCGAGGTGCCAAGTGGTGGGGCATGAGCGCTTTGGTTACTTTCGCGCTTTTCGAAAGTGACCCGCCGTCAGGGCGGAACCCTAAGTGGCCGTTACCGCAAAAACGGATATACACCCCCTCTAAAAGTAACGTCCTAGGAGATTTCCTTCGAGTTGTAGCGAACTTGGTGAACTTGTCCGGCGTCAGCCTCGTGGCTAGTCTGGGTTTGTCACTGAAAAAACGGTGACACGGACGTGCAAGTCCGAAGAAACTGTTTAGGATGCGACGCTACATCGCTCAGGGGCTTTCTTCTGCCCACTGGCTTTATGGCGGCTGCACGCAGGAGATCCTTGGATCTGCTGGGTGTCCTAAACAGGCCCGGTCTTGCACACCTGCGTACGGCCGCCACCCTAATTCGCGTGCAAGCGAACGGTGACGGTTCCCAACTAATTACTGTTTAGGGTATTTCTCATGTTCAAGGTCACACCAAATCCGCCAGGAAGCCCTGGCAACGGCTCTGAAAAATCCTCGAAATCCAAAAAACTCGACGAAGCCGCTGAACGCGTTCTCGACTACTACCTCAATCCCAAACCAACCGATGAAGCCTCGGGAAAAACCCAAACCGCCCAACTCTTCATGGTCTCCCCAGACATCGACACCGAAACCCTCCTGGCCAATGCCTCCGAAGACTTGCTGTCCATCAGCGCCATCGCCGCCGACCTGGCTGATGACGTCGACGGCTCACGCCGCAGCGTGATCCTGGCGATCAGCCGAATGGCCGATGGGGTGCATTTGTTGGTAGAGCGGGCGATGGATCGGCTGGAGGTTCAAGCGGCGGGCTGACAGGCCTGCGGTGGATTGACCATTGCCATCGCGAGCAGGCTCGCTCCCACATTGGATCTGTGTCGAACCGAATATCGAGATCAACACCAATCAACTGTGGGAGCGAGCCTGCTCGCGATGGCGGAGGGTCAGTTTGCGGTGATGTTGGATACCCACAAGGTTTTTGGGTACTGCACGAACCTGTGGCGAGGGAGCTTGCTCCCGCTGGGTCGCGCAGCGGCCCCAAAAAAGCGATGAGCGCTGCGCACTCAAGCGGGAGCAAGCTCCCTCGCCACAAAAGCTTTCCAGCCATCTCGCCACAGTTTGATCAACGGCAAACATTGTGGGAGCGAGCTTGCTCGCGATGAGGGCCGTTCCGACACCGATGAAACCAGGCCTAGATCAACCCCTTCTCATCATCATCGATCAACCGGCTCAACCCGCCCAAGGCTTCCCGGGCCTGGGTGCGGTCCATCAGCTTGGCCTGGGCTGCGGCTGGCAGGTCGGTGACACGGATGACGCCTTTGCTGGTCAGCACCTGGATCAAGTCATCGAGTACCCGGATCATCTCCAGGTCGCTCTGCTTGAGCTGCTTGAGGCTGTTTTCCACTGCCTGGTTGGCGAACCAGTCCTGGATCTCGTGGTTGTCGGCCGGCAAGGTTTCGGTGGCCTCGGCATAAGCGGTGGCTTCTACGCGCACCAGCAGGCCTTGTGCATCGCGTTGCACATAAAACATCGGGCATCCCTCATGTATGAAGCGGCGTCATGCTGGGCAGCATAGGCCAACTGTGGGGGAGTATGGAGGGTGGAGACGAAATCGTCATCCTGGGAGCAGCCATGCACGACCGCCCTGTGAAGGGCGGCCGTGAGGGCCCGATCAGCTGTTGTTGTGATCGACCTTGATGGTCGGGTCGCTGCCGGCGATCAACGAGTTCAGGTTCACGTTCGACCAGTTGTTGCCTTCGAGCTTGATCGTCACGTCCGGCGTCGCTGCGGCACCGTTGGCCGCATTGAACTGGCCGGAAGTGCTGACCTGCAGTGACGACACGCCATCGACCGTACTGATTTTCAGGAAGTGGTCGATGGTGCTGCCGCTTTCGCCCTGCAACAGATCCCGCAGGTCGATCCGGTCACCTTCGCCGGCGTTGAAGTTCTTGATGACGTCGGTGCCGGTGTCGCCGGACTTCCAGACAAAGGTATCGCCGCCCAGGCCGCCGATCAGGGTGTCATTGCCCTGGCCGCCGATCAGTGTGTCGTTACCTGTGCCACCGAGCAGGATGTCATTGCCCTTGCCACCGTCGAGCGTGTCGTTGCCGCCCTGGCCGAAAATGATGTCGTTGCCGGCGCCGCCCAGCAGGGTGTCATTGCCATCGTGGGCACCGGACACATCGAACGCGGTGTAGTGTTCGGTGATGTACTGGTGCACGTTGCTGGTGGTGACCTTGCTGACGTCCACGCCGTTCTGTTGGGCGACGAAAGCCTGGAGGGCCTGGTAGCCCTCGCCGGTAACGCCGTTGAAGCTCACCAGGTCGCCGAACAGGATGTCGTTGCCGCTGCCGCCGTTGACCGTGTCGGAGCCCGGCAGGGTCGCTTCGGTGTGGCCGATGATCGAGTTGGCCAGGTTGTTCGGGTCGATGTTGGTCTGCGGCGTCGAGTCCGAATCGTAGGGCTTGAGGTCGTTCAGGGTCACATCGCTGTTCAGGCCGATGGCTTCGACGGTACTCAAGCCTTTGAGCAGCGTGAAGCTGGCGGATGAGCCAGCTGCCGCGTCGAGGTAGTTCCAGTAATCGGAATAACCGTTGCCACCCAGGTTCGACAGCTCGAAAGTGCCATTGCCCTCGGCATGCACCGTGCCCACATAACTGTCGGTCCAATTCTTTCCGCTTTTGGTCGACAGGTACATCTCACCGTTTTCGTAGATGGTGTACTTGTGCGTGCCGTCGATCGTCTGGGTGTAGTACTTGCCGACGGTGTAGTTGGTTGCGCTCAGCACATCATCGAGCTTGACGGTGCCGTACAAGGTCGGGTTGGTCTGTTCACCGGTCTGGTAGAAGGTCGGTTTGCCGTCGGTAATGAAATACGTCAGGTTTTTCGCGCCGGTATTGTTCAAGGCCTGGGTGCTGTTGAAGAAGTTCGCCGTGGTCTTGAACACGTCTTCGTAGTTGGTACCGCCACCCGACACCATCGAGTCGAGCACGCCTTTGAGCAGGGTCAAGGCGTTCGGGTCGTTGAGGTTGACCGCGACCGTCTTGTTCACCTGGTTATCAAAGTCCGCCAGGAAGATGTTCACCGTCCCGGCGTTGCTGCCCATGCTTTGCTTGAGGGTGTTGAACACCGAGGTCAGCGAGGCCTTGGCCGCGGCGATGGACGAGTCGCTCATGCTGCCGGAGCTGTCGACCATGAAGGCGATGTTGTAGTTGACGCCCGGCACTACGGTCAGCCCACCAATGTCGGCGACGACGATGTCGTTGCCGTCGGTGCCGGTGACGTTGTCACTGCCCGCCGTGGCGGTGATGGCGTTGTAGGTCGCCGGGTACACGGTGACTGGGATCTGCGCCGTGGTGGTTGCCGATCCTCCGAGGGCTTCGGTGGAGGTGGAGGTCACGGTCAGATTGAGCTGGCCGTTGTAATAGGCCGGCGGCGTCAGGGTCAGGCTGCCCAGGTTCCAGCCACTGACCGATGCTTCGCCGTTGCTGCCCACGGTCGCGAAGTGGCCCACGCCGTCGCTCAGCACACTCCCTTCCGGCATGCCGCCAATCTTCACGCTCAGGCTTTCGGAGCCGTCGGTGTCGGTCAGGGCGGTGGTGATTTTCGACAGGTGCACGCTGGTGCCTTCGGCGCCTTCGTTGAGCTTGAAGCCGTCGTAGTAGCCTTCGCCGTTGGTGCCGTGCAGGTCGGAGACGGTCACGCCAGCATTCGCCAGGTCGGTCACGCCGGTGTAGAGCGGCACGCCGGCACTGCTCAGGTCTACAGGCGTGCCGCCGTTGACCGACAGGTTCACGTCATAGCTACCGACACCGTGCTGATTGTGGTGGTAGATGTCCAGGGTGTAGTAGCCGCTGGTGGTCGGGGTGAACGAACCGTTCAACTGGCCGCCCGCACCCCAAGTGGTTGCCGCGGCGGTTTTGCCGCCGATGGTGACCAGCAGGCTGTCATCGCCCGTGCCGCTGAAGGTGTAGGTCTTGCCGGCTTCGAGGAAAATCAGGCCCGAGGTTTTCGACGCAGTGCCCACGTTCACGTTACCGTCGGACTGCACGTTGGTCACGTTGGTGCTGCTGTTCGGCGTGCCGGCGGCATCGATCACCGACTTGAGCGTGCCGGACGGCGCGCCGCTGCCATCGGTGCCCAGGCCCGACAGGCCGGTCCAGACTTCCTTGATCAAACCGGTGGAGGTCACGTTGTTGCCGGCCACGTTGAGGGTCGGTGCGTCGGCGACTGGCGTGATGTCGATCTTCACGGTGCTGGTATTGCCCAGTGCCTGGCCGTCGGTTGGCTGGAACTTGACCTGTGCGTAGTCGGCCTGGTTGTTGCCCGTGCTGCTGCCAACATAACCATTGGCGCCGGATTCGTTGGCGTCCGGAGTGAAGCGCAGCTTGCCGGCGTCGATGTCAGCCTTGGTGAAGGTCTGGTTGTTGGCCACGTCTTTCCAGGTTGCACCGTCCAGATACTGCAACTTGCCATCGGCCGGCAGCTCGGTGATTTTCACACCCAGGCTGGTGGCGGAACTGTCCACGTCGCTGATGCCGAACGTCGACCAGCCGAGGAGCAGTGAAGTGTCTTCGGTACCGGTCACCGCGCCGCCAGTGGCCACTGGCGCGTCGTTGACCCCGACCACGTTCACGGTGGTGGTGGCGGTGTTGGAGTAGCTTGCGCCGTCGGTCACCGTCACGGTGATGATGCGCGGTACGGTGCTCGGATCTTCGCTGTTGTTGATGAAGCTGATGTTCTTGATCTGCTGCATGTAGTCGGCCAGCGTCGCATTGCCCGTCAGCGTCAGGACGACCTTGCCGTCGGTGCTGTTGGCGTTGATGCTGATGCCGTTGACGCTGTTGCCCAGGTTCAGCGCATCGCCAGGCTGACGGTTGGTCAGCACGATGGTCGCGCCGGTCAGCATGGTGCTGTCCGGGTCAGTGATGCTCAGGTCGGTGTCGGCGATGGACACGCCCGGGCCGGTGGTGCCTTCGGTGAAGGTCACCTGGTAATCGGCGCCGGTCTTGCCGCTGGAGTTGTTGGCGTCCAGGTCGAGTGCCGGTGGCGCATCGTTGTCGATGATCGAGGTGCTGACGCTGCCATTGGTGCCGCTGACCGCCAGGTGCTCGAAGTTGCCACCGGTGGCCGAGTCGATCTTGACCACGAAGTTTTCGGTGCCTTCGGTGATCTTGTCGTCCAGCGTTGCCACGTTGAAGGTGGCGCTGGTGGCGTTGGCCGGGATCTTCACGGTGTAGACACCGGTGAAGTCCGTGCCATCGGCGGCGGTGCCGCTGTAGACGATCTTGAGCGTCACCTCGGTTTGCGCCGGGTTCGTCAGGCTGACGGTATAGGTGGCCGCCTGGCCTTCGGTGACCGACGTGCTGCCGGTGATGCTGACGGTGGTGTTGTCGATGGTGTCGGTAACATCGGTCACCGCAGGCGTGGTGCTCGGAACCAGGTTCTCGAAGTTGCCGCCAGTAGCCTTGTCGATGCTGACTTCAACTTTGCCAGCGTCTTTGTAGACATCGTCTTTTGGCGCATCGACGGTCACGGTGCCAGTGGTGGCGCCGGCGGCGATGTTGATGACGGCGCCGTTGCTCAAGGTCACAGTGACAGGCGAGTCAGCGGCGTTGGTCAGGGTAGCGGTGTAAACGATGGAGCCGCCTTCGGCCACAGTGTCAGTTGCCGAGAGTGTCAGGCCAGTGGTGTCCTGGGTGTCCGTGACGGTGGTGTCGGCAGGCTTGCCGTCGATGTCCAGTTTTTCGTAGTTGCCGCCCTGGGCGTCGTCGATCTTCACGCTCAGGTTGTCGCCGCCAGCGAGGGCGTCGTTTGGTGTCACGAAGTTCACGGTGCCGCTGCTGGCGCCAACCGGAATGGTGATGGTCTGGCCGTTGCTCAACGTCACGACGAGCGGGGCATCAGTGACCGGTGCATTGACCGAGGCGGTGTACACCACGGTGCCGCCTTCCGCGACGGTGGACGTTGCGGTCAGGCTCACGGTCGAGGTGTCGATGGTATCGGTAACGTCAGTCACCGCAGGCGTGGTGCTCGGAACCAGGTTCTCGAAGTTGCCGCCAGTGGCTTTATCGATGCTGACTTCAACTTTGCCAGCGTCTTTGTAGACGTCGTCTTTTGGCGCATCGACAGTGACGGTGCCGGTGGTGGCGCCCGCAGCGATGTTGATGACGGCGCCGTTGCTCAGGGTCACAGTGACAGGTGAGCCAGCGGCGTTGGTCAGGGTGGCGGTGTAAACGATGGAGCCGCCTTCAGCAACGCTATCGGTTGCACTCAAGGTCAGGCCGGTAGTGTCCTGTACATCGGTAACGGTGGTGTCGGCAGGCTTGCCGTCGATGTCCAGTTTTTCGTAGTTGCCGCCCTGGGCGTCGTCGATCTTCACGCTCAGGTTGTCGCCGCCAGCGAGGGCGTCGGTTGGTGTAACGAAGTTCACCGAAGCGGAGCTGGCGCCGACTGGGATGGTGATGGTCTGGCCGTTGCTCAACGTCACGACGAGCGGGGCATCAGTGACTGGTGCGTTGACCGACGCGGTGTAAACGACAGTCCCGCCTTCGGCCACCGTCGAAGTCGCTGTGAGCGAAACGGTGCTGGTATCGATGGTGTCAGTGACGTCAGTCACCGCCGGCGTAGTGCTCGGAACCAGGTTCTCGAAGTTACCGCCAGTAGCGTTGTCGATGCTGACTTCGACTTTGCCGGCGTCTTTGTAGACGTCGTCTTTTGGAGCATCGACGGTCACGGTGCCGGTAGTGGCGCCAGCAGCGATGTTGATCACCGCGCCGTTGCTCAAGGTGACGGTCACTGGCGAGCCGGCGGCGTTGGTCAATGTTGCGGTGTAAACGATCGAGCCGCCTTCGGCCACAGTGTCAGTTGCCGAGAGCGTCAGGCCAGTGGTGTCCTGGGTGTCTGTGACGGTGGTGTCGGCAGGCTTGCCGTCGATGTCCAGTTTTTCGTAGTTGCCGCCCTTGGCGTCATCAATCTTCACGCTCAGGTTGTCGCCGCCGGCGAGGGCGTCGTTTGGCGTAACGAAGTTCACGCTACCACTGCTGGCGCCGACCGCGATGGTGATGGTCTGGCCGTTGCTCAACGTCACGACGAGCGGGGCATCAGTGACTGGTGCGTTGACCGAAGCGGTGTAAACGACAGTCCCACCTTCGGCCACAGTTGAAGTCGCGGTGAGCGAAACGGTGCTGGTGTCGATAGTGTCAGTGACGTCAGTCACCGCTGGGGTAGTGCTCGGAACCAGGTTCTCGAAGTTACCGCCAGTGGCCTTATCGATGCTGACTTCGACTTTGCCGGCGTCTTTGTAGACGTCGTCTTTTGGAGCATCGACGGTCACGGTGCCGGTAGTGGCGCCAGCAGCGATGTTGATCACCGCGCCGTTGCTCAAGGTGACGGTCACTGGCGAGCCGGCGGCGTTGGTCAATGTTGCGGTGTAAACGATCGAGCCGCCTTCGGCCACAGTGTCAGTTGCCGAGAGCGTCAGGCCAGTGGTGTCCTGGGTGTCTGTGACGGTGGTGTCGGCAGGCTTGCCGTCGATGTCCAGTTTTTCGTAGTTGCCGCCCTTGGCGTCATCAATCTTCACGCTCAGGTTGTCGCCGCCGGCGAGGGCGTCGTTTGGCGTAACGAAGTTCACGCTACCACTGCTGGCGCCGACCGCGATGGTGATGGTCTGGCCGTTGCTCAACGTCACGACGAGCGGGGCATCAGTGACTGGTGCGTTGACCGAAGCGGTGTAAACGACAGTCCCACCTTCGGCCACAGTTGAAGTCGCGGTGAGCGAAACGGTGCTGGTGTCGATAGTGTCAGTGACGTCAGTCACCGCTGGGGTAGTGCTCGGAACCAGGTTCTCGAAGTTACCGCCAGTGGCGTTGTCGATGCTGACTTCGACTTTGCCGGCGTCTTTGTAGACATCGTCTTTTGGTGCGTCGACGGTCACGGTGCCGGTGGTGGCGCCTGCTGCGATGTTGATCACCGCGCCGTTGCTCAGGGTGACAGTCACTGGCGAGCCGGCGGCGTTGGTCAATGTTGCGGTGTAAACGATCGAGCCGCCTTCGGCCACAGTGTCAGTTGCCGAGAGTGTCAGGCCAGTGGTGTCCTGAGTGTCCGTGACGGTGGTGTCGGCAGGCTTGCCGTCGATGTCCAGTTTTTCGTAGTTGCCGCCCTGGGCGTCGTCGATCTTCACGCTCAGGTTGTCGCCGCCAGCGAGGGCGTCGTTTGGCGTAACGAAGTTTACCGAAGCGGAGCTGGCGCCGACTGGGATGGTGATGGTCTGGCCGTTCGACAGGGTGATAACCAACGGAGCTTCGGTCACGGGTGCATTGACCGAGGCGGTGTACACCACGGTGCCGCCTTCGGCCACCGTCGAAGTCGATGTGAGCGAAACGGTGCTGGTGTCGATGGTGTCAGTGACATCAGTCACCGCTGGGGTAGTGCTCGGAACCAGGTTCTCGAAGTTACCGCCAGTGGCCTTATCGATGCTGACTTCAACTTTGCCAGCGTCTTTGTAGACGTCGTCTTTTGGTGCGTCGACGGTCACGGTGCCAGTGGTGGCGCCTGCCGCGATGTTGATGACGGCGCCGTTGCTCAAAGTCACAGTGACAGGCGAGCCAGCGGCGTTGGTCAGAGTGGCGGTGTAGACGATCGAGCCGCCTTCGGCCACAGAGTCAGTTGCCGAGAGCGTCAGGCCGGTAGTGTCCTGCACATCGGTAACGGTGGTGTCGGCCGGAGTGGCGTCGATGTCCAGTTTTTCGTAATTGCCGCCCTGGGCGTCGTCGATCTTCACGCTCAGGTTGTCGCCGCCCGCGAGGGCGTCGGTTGGTGTAACGAAGTTTACCGAAGCGGAACTGGCACCGACCGGGATGGTGATGGTCTGGCCGTTCGACAGGGTGATAACCAACGGAGCTTCGGTCACGGGTGCATTGACCGAGGCGGTGTACACCACGGTGCCGCCTTCGGCCACCGTCGAAGTCGATGTGAGCGAAACGGTGCTGGTGTCGATGGTGTCAGTGACATCAGTCACCGCCGGCGTAGTGCTCGGAACCAGGTTCTCGAAGTTACCGCCAGTGGTGTTGTCGATGCTGACTTCAACTTTGCCGGCGTCTTTGTAGACGTCGTCTTTTGGTGCGTCGACGGTCACGGTGCCGGTGGTGGCGCCTGCTGCGATGTTGATCACCGCGCCGTTGCTCAGGGTGACAGTCACTGGCGAGCCGGCGGCGTTGGTCAATGTTGCGGTGTAAACGATCGAGCCGCCTTCGGCCACAGTGTCAGTTGCCGAGAGTGTCAGGCCAGTGGTGTCCTGAGTGTCCGTGACGGTGGTGTCGGCAGGCTTGCCGTCGATGTCCAGTTTTTCGTAGTTGCCGCCCTGGGCGCCGTCGATCTTCACGCTCAGGTTGTCGCCGCCCGCGAGGGCGTCGTTTGGTGTAACGAAGTTCACCGAAGCGGAGCTGGCGCCGACTGGGATGGTGATGGTCTGGCCGTTCGACAGGGTGATAACCAACGGGGCTTCGGTCACGGGTGCATTGACCGAGGCGGTGTAAACCACGGTGCCGCCTTCGGCCACCGTCGAAGTCGCGGTGAGCGAAACGGTGCTGGTGTCGATGGTGTCAGTGACATCAGTCACCGCCGGCGTAGTGCTCGGAACCAGGTTCTCGAAATTACCGCCAGTGGTGTTGTCGATGCTGACTTCAACTTTGCCGGCATCTTTGTAGACGTCGTCTTTTGGTGCGTCGACAGTCACGGTGCCGGTAGTGGCGCCAGCAGCGATGTTGATCACCGCGCCGTTGCTCAAGGTGACGGTCACTGGCGAGCCGGCGGCGTTGGTCAATGTTGCGGTGTAAACGATCGAGCCGCCTTCGGCGACGCTATCGGTTGCACTCAAGGTCAGGCCGGTAGTGTCCTGCACATCGGTAACGGTGGTGTCGGCCGGAGTGGCGTCGATGTCCAGTTTTTCGTAGTTACCGCCCTGGGCGTCGTCGATCTTCACGCTCAGGTTGTCGCCGCCCGCGAGGGCGTCGTTTGGTGTAACGAAGTTCACCGAAGCGGAGCTGGCACCGACTGGAATGGTGATGGTCTGGCCGTTGCTCAACGTCACGACGAGCGGGGCATCAGTGACTGGTGCGTTGACCGACGCGGTGTAAACGACAGTCCCACCTTCGGCCACAGTTGAAGTCGCGGTGAGCGAAACGGTGCTGGTGTCGATAGTGTCAGTGACGTCAGTCACCGCTGGGGTAGTGCTCGGAACCAGGTTCTCGAAGTTACCGCCAGTGGCGTTGTCGATGCTGACTTCGACTTTGCCGGCGTCTTTGTAGACATCGTCTGTTGGTGCGTCGACAGTCACCGTGCCAGTGGTGGCGCCTGCTGCGATGTTGATGACGGCGCCGTTGCTCAGGGTGACGGTCACTGGAGAGCCAGCGGCGTTGGTCAGGGTGGCGGTGTAAACGATGGAACCGCCTTCGGCCACTTCGGTAGACGCGGACAGGCTCAGGCCAGTGGTGTCCACCGAATCGGTAATCGTGGTGACCGCAGGCACAGTGCTCGGCACCAGACTCTCGAAGTTGCCACCGGTCGCACCGGTGATGGTGGTGCTGACGGTGCTGCCGTTGTTGTAGACGTCATTAGCCGGCGTCTCGACGTTGACGGTGCCAGTGGTCTGGCCTGCAGCGATGGTGATGACCGAGCCATTGCTCAAGGTCACGGTCACCGGCGTCTGAGCAGGGTTGGTCAGAGTCGCGGTGTAGGTGATCTGGCCGCCTTCGGTGATGGTTTCGCTGGCGCTCAGTGTCAGGCCGGTGGTGTCGGTCGAATCGGTAATCGTGGTGACCGCAGGCGCGGTGCTTGGGACCAGGTTTTCGAAGTTGCCACCGGTCGCACCGGTAATGGTGGTGCTGACGGTGCTGCCGTTGTTGTAGACGTCATTAGCTGGCGTCTCGACGTTAACGGTGCCAGTGGTCTGGCCTGCAGCGATGGTGATGACCGAGCCATTGCTCAAGGTCACGGTCACCGGCGTCTGAGCCGGGTTGGTCAGCGTTGCGGTGTAAACAATCGAACCGCCTTCGGTGATGGTGTTGCTGGCCGTCAGTGTCAGGCCAGTGGTATCCGCCGAATCAGTAATCGTGGTGACCGCAGGCGCAGTGCTTGGGACCAGGTTTTCGAAGTTGCCACCGGTCGCACCGGTGATGGTGGTGCTGACAGTGCTGCCGTTGTTGTAGACGTCATTGGCCGGCGTCTCGACGTTGACGGTCCCGGTAGTCTGGCCTGCAGCGATGGTGATGACCGAGCCATTGCTCAAGGTCACGGTCACCGGCGTCTGGGCCGGGTTGGTCAGCGTTGCGGTGTAAACAATCGAACCGCCTTCGGTGATGGATTCGCTGGCCGTCAGTGTCAGGCCAGTGGTATCCGCCGAATCGGTAATCGTGGTGACCGCAGGCGCAGTGCTCGGCACCAGGTTTTCGAAGTTACCGCCGGTTGCGCCGGTAATCGTAGTGCTGACGGTGCTGCCGTTGTTGTAGACGTCATTAGCCGGTGTCTCGACGTTGACGGTGCCAGTGGTCTGGCCTGCAGCGATGGTGATGACCGAGCCATTGCTCAAGGTCACGGTCACCGGCGTCTGAGCAGGGTTGGTCAGCGTCGCGGTGTAAACAATCGAACCGCCTTCGGTGATGGATTCGCTGGCCGTCAGTGTCAGGCCAGTGGTATCCGCCGAATCAGTAATCGTGGTGACCGCAGGCGCAGTGCTTGGGACCAGGTTTTCGAAGTTGCCACTGGTTGCGCCGGTAATGGTGGTGCTGACGGTGCTGCCATTGTTGTAGACGTCATTAGCCGGCGTCTCGACGTTGACGGTCCCGGTAGTCTGGCCTGCAGCGATGGTGATGACCGAGCCATTGCTCAAGGTCACGGTCACCGGAGTCTGGGCAGGGTTGGTCAGAGTCGCGGTGTAGGTGATCTGGCCGCCTTCGGTGATGGTTTCGCTGGCGCTCAGTGTCAGGCCGGTGGTGTCGGTCGAATCGGTAATCGTAGTAACGGCAGGTGCGGTGCTCGGCACCAGACTCTCGAAGTTGCCACCGGTCGCACCGGTGATGGTGGTGCTGACGGTGCTGCCGTTGTTGTAGACGTCATTAGCCGGCGTCTCGACGTTGACGGTCCCGGTAGTCTGGCCTGCAGCGATGGTGATGACCGAGCCATTGCTCAAGGTCACTGTCACCGGAGTCTGGGCCGGGTTGGTCAGCGTCGCGGTGTAAACAATCGAACCGCCTTCGGTGATGGTTTCGCTGGCCGTCAGTGTCAGGCCAGTGGTATCCGCCGAATCAGTAATCGTGGTGACCGCAGGCGCAGTGCTTGGGACCAGGTTTTCGAAGTTACCGCCGGTTGCGCCGGTAATCGTAGTGCTGACCGTGCTGCCGTTGTTGTAAACGTCATTAGCTGGCGTCTCGACGTTAACGGTGCCAGTGGTCTGGCCAGCAGCGATGGTGATGACCGAGCCATTGCTCAAGGTCACGGTCACCGGCGTCTGGGCCGGGTTGGTCAGGGTCGCGGTGTAGGTAATCTGGCCGCCTTCGGTGATGGTGTTGCTGGCCGTCAGGGTCAGGCCAGTGGTATCCGCCGAATCGGTAATCGTGGTGACCGCAGGCGCAGTGCTCGGCACCAGGTTTTCGAAGTTGCCACCGGTCGCACCGGTAATGGTGGTGCTGACGGTGCTGCCGTTGTTGTAGACGTCATTGGCCGGGGTATCGACGTTGACGGTGCCAGTGGTCTGGCCGGCGGCGATGGTGATGACCGAGCCGTTGCTCAAGGTCACTGTCACCGGCGTCTGGGCCGGGTTGGTCAGGGTGGCGGTGTAGGTGATCTGGCCGCCTTCGGTCACGGTGTTGCCCGCCGTCAGGGTGACGGTGGTGGTGTCGATGGTGTCGGTGATCTGGGTCACGGCCGGCGTGGTGGGCACGGTCACGGCAATGCCAGTGCCACCGGTGGTGCCAGTGACGGTCACACTGATCTGGCTTGGGTCGTTGTAGACCGTGTCATTCGGCGCGAGTGGAACGTTGACGCTGCCGGTCAGTTGACCCGCCGGGATCACGATCACCGCGCCGTTGGACAAGGTCACGGTCAGGTTGGTCTGCGGAGCCTGGGTCACGGTCGCGGTGTAGACCAACACGCCGCCGGCCTCGGTCAGGGTCGGCGTGGCGCTCAGGGTCATCGTCGCATTGAGCACGGCGTTGGCGGTCGTATTGGCCGTGGTATCGCCACCCAGGGTGTTGTTACCGGTGGCGGCAGCCGCAGCAAGGCCTTCCGTTGGGAAACCGACAGTAGGGTCGACGCTACCAGCGGTGGCATCCAGCACCACAAAGCTGTGGCCGCCACCGGCGGCACCACCCGTACCTGCGGCAGTTGCGCCGGCGGCGGTGGCTTCCAGGGCGGTCGTCGGGTCGACGCCCGCGGCGATGGCTTGTTGCAGCTCTTCTACTGACGGCGCGGCCTGGGCTGTGGCCTGTTCAAGATCGGTGGACGAGTCCGGGGCATTGGCGCTCCACTGGGTATCGCGGCCCAGGTCCAAGGTGCGGCCATCGGCCAGATCCAATGTGACGGCGCCAGAAGGGCCAGTGTCCAACTGATCGCCCGTGTACAGGCGATCACCTTCAATGAGTACGCGCCGGATGCCCTCTGGGGATACGACGAAAACCTGACCAACAATGCTTTTGACAACGGCAATAACACTGCTCATTGAAGACTCTCCGGGTGCCACGCTCAGTAGACTTCCATGGACCCGGCAGCGTGTAGGCAGCAGCGGTCTGGACGTTCATGTTTCACAAAGTAAGGTTATTTGACGCTTTTGCGTGTCAATATTTTGACTGTGATTTTTCAAACATTTTGTTTGTGCCAAACTATTGACCTTAAGCCGGCCATCCTAAACAATCATTGGCGTAATGTCACATTGATATTTAAGCGGCGACCTGTTCTTTCGGTGCGTGTTCCAGCTCCTGTTTTGAACTTTCCGACATACGGTCATTCCGGTTGCCATCATCCGATGCAGCGCCACGTTTCGCTGTGATCCAAGACAAGTGTTTCAGGAAGAAATCCACCATGCGTCTGCACCTGTTCAAGGCTTTACCCTTTGCCCTCGCCGCCAGTTTCGTACAAGCACAAACCTTGCCGCAGGCCATGCAACAGGCGCTGGATGTCCATCCTGAAATCCAGGCCGGCGTGAACAGTCGCCTCGCGGCGGATTACCAACTCAAGGCGGCCAAGGGCGGCTACCTGCCTAGAGTGGACCTTGCAGCCGGATACGGCCGTGAAGGCACCGACAGCGTCACCACCCGGTCGGGCGGGACCAATCATTGGGAAACCCTGAACCGCAGCGAGTCGAGCCTGCGCCTGTCGCAAATGGTTTTTGACGGTTTTGCGACGTCCAGCGAAGTTGGGCGTCAACAAGCCACCGTCAATGCCCGTGCCTATTCGTTGCTGGACACATCCGAGCGCACCGGTCTGACGGTGGCCCAGGTCTACCTGGACGTGCTGACCCGTCGCGAGTTCGTGCGCCTGGCCGAGGAAAACCTCAAGAGCCACGAGCGCATCTTCGACCAGATCAAGCTGCGCACTTCCCGCGGCGTGGGCAGCGGCGCCGACCTGGACCAGGCCGAAGCGCGCATGGCCCAGGCCCGCAACAACCTGATCACCGAACAAACCAACCTGGCCGATGCCGAGACCAACTACCTCAGCGCCGTCGGCCAACTGCCTGATCAACTGGAGCGTCCAGCCGATTTCCTGGCGCTGCTGCCGGCCAACCTGACCGAAGCCCGCGCCCAGATGCTGGAAAACAGCCCGGTGCTGCGTTCGGCCGAAGCCGACATCGCCGCGACCGAGCAACAGTACGAAGCCGCCAAATCGAGCTTTTACCCACGTTTCGACGCCGAACTGGGCCGCACTGCCGACAACGACCTGGACGGCCAGAACGGTCACAACAATGAATGGCAAGCCATGCTGCGCATGCGTTTCAACCTGTATGCCGGCGGCAGCAACAAGGCGGACCTGGAATCCAAGTCGTACCTGTCCAACCAGGCCCTGGACATTCGCAACAACGCGCTGCGCCAGTTGAACGAAGAGCTGGGCCTGGCCTGGAACGCCTTGAACAACGCCAATGCCCAGGTGCCGGTCGCCCAGCAATACGTGGATCGCAGCGCCAACGTGCGCACCGCCTACCAGAAGCAGTTCAGCCTCGGCGAGCGGACCCTGCTCGACTTGCTCGACAGCGAAAACGAGCTGTTCAGCGCTTCCCGTCGCCTGGCGGAAATCAAGAATGTGCAGCTGTTCACCCAGTACCGGATCAAGGCAACCATGGGCCAGCTGTTGAAAAGCCAGGGTGTGGTCGCACCGTTGGCATCGGTTGTGCAGAACGACATGAAGCCCAAGGTTCAGTTGCCTGGGATGAATTGAGTCCTACCACCCGTTTTAATCAGTCAGAGTGCCGAGCGTGGAATCAGAAGTCCGTCCAGTCGAACTAGTTCATGACCCGCGCACGCTGCACGACGACCCGCTGTTGGACGGCTTGCTGGCGCTCTGCATGCTGCATCAGAAGCCGGCCAGCGCGGCGATGCTCACCACCGGCCTGCCGCTGCCCAAGCAGCGGCTGAGCGTCGAATTATTGTCGCGCGCGGCGGCCCGTGCCGGTCTGCAAGGTCGGGTGCTGCAACGCAAGCTCGAGCAGATCCCGACCATCGCCATGCCAGCGCTGTTGTTGCTCAAGGACGGCCGCAGTGCCGTGCTGCTGGGCTGGGTCGGTGACGACCAGGCGCGGTTGCTGCTCAGCGAAAGCGACGGCGGTGAGGTGACCATCAGCCGCGAACTGCTGGCCGATGACTACAGCGGCAAGGTGTTCTTCGCCCAGCCGCAGCATAAATTTGACGTTAACCACGGCACGCTGATCCCTCGGGCGCGTTCGTGGTTTCGCGACACCCTCAAACGGTCCCGCTGGCTGTATGCCGATGCCATTGCCGCGAGCCTGCTGATCAACATCATTGCCATGGCCGCGCCACTGTTCGTGATGAACGTCTACGACCGCGTGGTGCCGAACCAGGCCGAATCGACCCTGTGGGTATTGGCCGTTGGTATCACCGGCGCCTATGTCTTCGACCTGATCCTCAAGATGCTGCGCAGCCTGTGCCTGGACCTGGCCGGCAAGAAAACCGACCTGATCATCTCGGCGACGCTGTTCGAACGCATCGTCGGCATGTCCATGAAATACCGCCCGGCGCGGGTCGGCAGCTTTGCCCAGAACATCCATGAGTTCCAGAGCCTGCGGGACTTCCTCGCTTCGCTGACCCTCACCAGCCTGATCGACCTGCCGTTCACCCTGCTGATTTTCATGGTCATCGCGATTATCGGCGGGCACCTGGTGTGGATTCCGGTGCTGGCGTTCCCGATTGCCCTGCTGATCGGCTACGCCTTGCAGAAGCCTTTGGTGGCAACCATGGAGCGCACCATGGCCCTGGGTGCCGAGCGCCAATCCAGCCTGATCGAAACCCTGGCCGGCCTGGATGCGGTGAAGGTCAACAACGCCGAGAGCGAACGCCAGTACCAGTGGGAACAGACCATCGGCACCCTCAGCCGCCTCGAGCTGCGGGTGAAAATGCTGTCCGGCCTGGCGATGAACATCACTTTGCTGATCCAGCAACTGGCCGGCGTGGTCATGATCGTCTTCGGCGTTTACCTGATCATCGCCGGCAACCTGAGCATGGGTGGGCTGGTCGCCTGCTACATGCTCAGCGGCCGCGCCCTCAGCCCGTTGGCTTCGCTGTCGGGCCTGCTGACCCGCTACCAACAGGCGCGGGTGACCATGACGTCCGTCGACCAGATGATGGAGCTGCCCCAAGAGCGCAATTTCGACGAGCGCCCGCTGAGCCGCAAGGTCCTGCAGGGCGCCATTGAATGCCGTCAGTTGAACTTCACTTATCCGAACCAGCAGAACCCCGCGCTGAAGAACATTAACCTGGTGATCAAGCCGGGCGAGAAAATCGGCATCATCGGCCGCAGCGGCTCGGGCAAGAGTTCCCTGGCCAAGTTGCTGGTGGGGCTTTACCAACCCGATGACGGCGCCTTGCTGGTGGACGGCGTGGACATCCGCCAGATCGACGTCAGCGAGTTGCGCTACAACATTGGCTACGTGCCCCAGGACATCCAGCTGCTGGCCGGTACCCTGCGCGACAACCTGACCTCCGGCGCCCGTTACGTCGAAGATGAACTGGTGCTCCAGGCCGCCGAACTGGCAGGCGTGCATGAGTTTGCCCGCCTGCATCCGCAAGGCTATGAACTGCAAGTCGGTGAGCGCGGACAGAACCTGTCCGGTGGTCAGCGCCAGAACGTTGCCCTGGCCCGCGCGCTGCTGCTCAACCCGCCCATCCTGTTACTGGACGAACCCACCAGCGCCATGGACAACACCGGTGAAGAACGCTTGAAACAGCGCTTGGCTGCCGTGGTGGAAAACAAGACCGTGCTGCTGGTGACGCACCGGGCATCCTTGCTGTCGCTGGTGGACCGCCTGTTGGTGATCGACCGTGGACAGATCCTCGCCGACGGCCCGAAAGCCGCTGTCATGGAAGCGTTGAAGAAGGGGCAGATCAGTGTTGCTTAAATCCGGTTTAAAGGGCGCGGTGGGTCGCTATTTCAAAGGTTCCGACTCGCTGCACGGCCAACCGCTGCCCGAAGTCAACAAGGCGCTGATCGAGGACGCTCCCCGGGTGGTGCGGCTGACGATCTGGGGCATCATCGGCTTCTTTGTGTTCCTGATGTTGTGGGCCAACTTCGCCGTGATCGACGAAGTGACCAAGGGCGACGGCAAGGCGATTCCCTCGTCCAAGATCCAGAAAATCCAGAACCTGGAAGGCGGCATCGTCGCTGAGCTGTTCGTCAAGGAAGGGCAGATCGTCGACGCCGGCGCGCCGTTGATTCGCCTGGACGACACCCGGTTTGTCTCCAATGTCGGCGAAACCGAGGCTGACCGCCAGTCCATGCTGTTGCGGGTCGAGCGCTTGAGTGCCGAGGTCGATGACCGGCCGCTGAACTTCCCGGCCGATGTGCTCAAGGCAGTACCGGGCCAGGCCGCCAGCGAGGAGTCGCTGTACATTAGCCGCCGCCAGCAGTTGCACGATGAAATCGGCGGCTTGCAGGAGCAGTTGATCCAGCGCCAGCAGGAACTGCGCGAATTCGTGTCCAAGCAGGCGCAGTACCGCTCCGGCCTGGCGCTGCAACGCCAGGAAATCAACATGTCCGAGCCGCTGGTGGCCCAGGGCGCGGTATCGCCGGTGGAAGTGCTGCGGCTCAAGCGCGCCGAGGTCGAGACCCGTGGGCAACTGGACGCCACGACGCTGGCGATCCCGCGTGCCGAATCGGCGATCAAGGAAGTGCAGCGAAAGATCGATGAGACCCGCGGCAAGTTCCGCAGCGAAGCCCTGACCCAGCTCAACGAAGCTCGCACCGACCTGAACAAGGCCCAGGCCACCGGCAAAGCCCTGGAAGACCGGGTGAGCCGGACCCTGGTGACGTCGCCCGTGCGCGGCATCGTCAACAAGTTGCTGGTGAACACCATCGGCGGCGTGATCCAGCCCGGCAGCGACCTGGTGGAAATCGTGCCGCTGGACGACACCATCCTTGTGGAAGCGAAAATCCGTCCCCAGGACATCGCCTTCCTGCACCCCGGCCAGGACGCCACGGTGAAATTCACCGCGTACGACTACACCATCTACGGCGGGATGAAAGCCAAGCTGGAACAGATCGGCGCCGACACCATCACCGATGAAGACAAGAAAACCACCTACTACATCATCAAGCTGCGCACCGAACGCAGCCACCTGGGCACCGATGACAAACCCCTGCTGATCATTCCGGGCATGGTGGCGTCGGTGGACATCATCACCGGCAAGAAAACCGTGCTCAGCTACCTGCTCAAACCCATCATCAAGGCCCGGTCCGAGGCGCTGCACGAGCGCTAACACCTCAGAGCTGACTCCCCAGACTGCCGATTTATGGCTTGAGGGCTTGAGGGCTTGAGGCCTTTGTGGCGAGGGAGCTTGCTCCCGCTTGAGTGCGAAGCGCTCATCGCTTTTTTGGGGCCGCTGCGCGCCCCAGCGGGAGCAATCTCTGGCCACAGGACCGTGGCGTTCCCAAAACCCTTGTGGGAGCGAGCTTGCTCGCGATGACGGTGTGTCGGTGTTAAATAAAAGTCTGGCCCACCGCCATCGCGAGCAAGCTCGCTCCCACAGGTTCTGCCATATAGTTATGCATTTATAATATTTAAATTAACTTTCTTATACCTTTAAAGTCATCCCCCTGCGTACCTGCCGACCAATCGGCGCGCCGCACGACACAAACCAACACGGTAACGCCGTGAGTTTTGATCGATTGCGCGCCTGTTCAAGCGCGCTGTGCGTGGGAGTGATGTATGCCAGCCGTCTCTTATTCTCCAGATTCACCTATCGCGAACAATGCCCCGCAGTCGTTCGACATCCGCCCGTTCCGCGATGCCGTAGGCGCCGAAATCGTCGGGCTGGACCTGTCCCGACCGATCAGCGACCAGGATTTCGCCCGCATCCACCGCGCACACCTGGACTATCACGTCGTGGTGTTCCGCGACCAACGCATCACCCCTGAACAACAGATCGCCTTCAGCCGCCGTTTTGGCGTGCTGCAGATCCATGTGCTCAAGCAGTTCCTGTTAGCTGGGCATCCGGAAATCCTCATCGTCTCCAATATCATCGAAAACGGCCAATCCATCGGCCTCGGTGATGCCGGCAAATTCTGGCATTCGGACCTCTCCTATAAAGAACTGCCCAGCCTCGGCTCGATGCTCCACGCCCAGGAGCTGCCGAGCGAAGGCGGCGACACGCTGTTCGCCGACATGCACAAAGCCTGGGACGGTTTGCCCGAAGCGCTGCGTAAAGCCGTGGAAGGCCGTTCGGCGGCGCATTCCTATACGGCGCGCTACAGCGAAACCAAATTCGAAGGCAACTGGCGCCCGACGCTTACGCCGGAGCAACTGGCCCAGGTCGCCGAAGTGGTGCATCCGATCGTGCGCACCCACCCGGAAACCGGGCGCAAGGCGTTGTTCGTCAGCGAAGGGTTCACCACCCGCATCGTCGGTCTGCCGGAGGACGAAAGCACAGCGCTGCTGGCCGAGCTGTATGCCCACAGCGTGCTGCCGCAGAACATCTATCGCCATCAATGGCAGTCCCATGACCTGGTGTTCTGGGACAACCGCTCGCTGATCCACTTGGCCGCCGGTTGCCCGAGCCATCTGCGCCGCAAGCTGTATCGCACCACCATCCAGGGCGACGCCCCTTTCTGATCGGCTGCGCCCCGCGCAAAGAGCCCGGAGAATCACCATGTCCAAACGCATTGCTTTTGCACCGCTGGCCGCCGCCATCGGCCTGGGGTTCAGTTTGCTGGCCGGCAGCCTGGTCGCGCCGGCCAGTGCCCACGCCGAGGGCGAGATTCGCATCGCCGAGCAGTTCGGCATCGTTTACCTGCTGTTGAACGTGGTTCGCGATCAACAATTGATCGAGAAGTACGGCAAGCAGGAAGGCATCGAGATCAAGGTCGACTGGACCCAACTGTCGGGCGGCGCGGCGGTCAACGATGCGTTGCTGTCGGGCTCCATCGACATTGCCGGGGCCGGTGTCGGGCCGTTGTTGACGGTCTGGGACCGCACCCGTGGCAAGCAGAACGTCAAGGCCGTGGCTTCCCTGGGCAACTTCCCTTATTACCTGCTGAGCAACAACCCGAACGTCAAGACCATCGCCGACTTCACCGAGAAGGACCGCATCGCGGTGCCGGCGGTGGGCGTTTCGGTGCAGTCGCGTTTCCTGCAATACGCCGCCGCGAAACAGTGGGGCGACAAGGACTTCAATCGCCTCGACAAGTACACCCTGGCGGTTCCGCATCCAGACGCCACAGCCGCGTTGATTGCCGGTGGCACCGAGTTGACCGGGCATTTTTCCAACCCACCGTTCCAGGACCAGGCCCTGCAAAACCCCAACGTCCACGTGGTGCTCAACTCCTATGACGTGCTCGGGCCGAATTCGCCCACGGTGTTGTTCGCCACTGAGAAATTCCGCGATGAAAACCCGAAGACCTACAAGGCATTCGTGGAGGCGCTGACCGAAGCCGCCGAATTCGCCCAGAAGGACAAAGGCGCGGCGGCGGACACCTACCTGCGGGTGACCAAGGCCAAGATCGACCGGGCGACGTTGCTGAAGATCATCGACAACCCGCAGATCGAATTCACCGTCAGCCCGAAAAATACCTACCCGCTGGCCGAATTTCTCTACCGCGTCGGCGCGATCAAGAACAAACCGGCGTCGTGGGAAGATTATTTCTTCCAGGACGCCAAACCGCTGCAGGGGAGCTGATTGTCATGAATGCGCTTTTGCAAGGCCACGCGGCCAGCAACCCCACTTCCACCGGCACCGCGTTGTTGTCGGTGGATAACGTCAGCCTGGAGTACCGCACCCCGCAGCGGGTGGTGCGGGCCACCCACCAGGTCAGTTTCGAAGTCGATCCGGCGGACCGTTTTGTACTGCTCGGCCCATCGGGCTGCGGCAAGTCGACCTTGCTCAAGGCCATTGGCGGCTTCATCACGCCGTGCGAAGGCGAGATTCGCCTGCAAGGCCAGACTGTCAGCGCGCCGGGTCCGGACCGGATCGTGGTATTCCAGGAGTTCGATCAACTGCCGCCCTGGAAAACCGTGAAGCAGAACGTGATGTTCGCGCTGCTGGCATCCGGCACGCTCAAGCGTCGCGAGGCCGAGGAGCGGGCGTTGCATTACCTCGACAAAGTCGGTCTGGCGGCGTTTGCCGATGCCTACCCACACACCTTGTCTGGTGGGATGAAGGCCCGCGTCGCCATTGCCCGGGCGTTGGCGATGCAGCCGAAGATCCTGCTGATGGACGAGCCCTTCGCCGCCCTCGATGCCCTGACCCGACGCAAGATGCAGGAAGAATTGCTGCTGCTCTGGGAAGAGGTGCGTTTCACCCTGCTGTTCGTCACCCACTCCATCGAAGAAGCACTGGTGGTGGGCAATCGCATCCTGCTGCTGTCACCGCACCCAGGAAGGGTACGGGCGGAAATCCACAGCCACCAATACGATCTGCACAGCCTCGGCGGCGTGGGCTTCCAGCACACTGCGCGGCGGATTCATCGGTTGCTGTTCGATGAAAACCAGTCGCCGGACACCGAGCGTGAGCTGGATTTCGCCGACATCCGTATCGCCTACTGACCCTGTAGGAGCTGTCGAGTGCAACGAGGCTGCGATCTTTTGATCCTTCGCTTGAGACTCAAGCAACAGGGACAAGATCGCAGCCTCGCTTCGCTCGGCAGCTCCTACGGGGCGGTGCCAGGTTCTGAAAAAGAGAGAGTCTATGAGCCAGTTATCGCCTGCGCGCGAAGAATACGAAGTCGATCTGCAACCCCTGACCCACGTGCCATTGGAGCGCGAGTTGCCCTTGGGCCAGCGCCTCTGGCAACAGGGTTGGCTGCGCAAAAGCCTGATCCTGTTGCTGCTGGCGCTGGTGTGGGAGGGCGTGGCGCGTTACCAGAACAACGACCTGCTGCTGCCGAGTTTCCTGCAAACCGCCAGTGCGTTGTACGACGGTTTGCTCAGCGGCGAGCTGCTGGGCAAAGTGTGGATTTCCCTGGTGGTGCTGCTCAAGGGCTATTTGCTGGGGATCGTCCTGGCGTTTGGCTTGACCACGCTGGCCGTGTCGACCCAGTTCGGTCGCGACTTGCTCAGCACCCTGACGTCGATGTTCAATCCGTTGCCGGCCATCGCCCTGTTGCCGTTGGCGCTGCTGTGGTTCGGCCTGGGGCAGAACAGCCTGATTTTCGTGCTGGTGCATTCGGTGCTGTGGGCGCTGGCGTTGAACATGTATGCGGGGTTTCTCGGCGTGTCGGAAACGCTGCGCATGGCCGGGCGCAACTACGGGCTCAAGGGCCTGCGTTTTGTGCTGTTCATCCTGATCCCGGCGGCGCTGCCGTCGATCCTCGCCGGGCTGAAAATCGGCTGGGCCTTCGCCTGGCGCACGCTGATCGCCGCCGAACTGGTGTTCGGCGCCACCAGCGGCAAGGGCGGCCTGGGCTGGTACATCTTCCAGAACCGCAACGAGCTGTACACCGACAAGGTCTTTGCCGGGTTGGCGGTGGTGATTCTGATCGGGTTGCTGGTGGAGAATCTGGTGTTCGACAGTCTGGAGCGGGTGACGGTGAAGCGCTGGGGGATGCAGCGGTGATTCGGTAGTACACCTTTGTGGCGAGGGAGCTTGCTCCCGCTCGGCTGCGCCCTGTAGGAGCTGCCGAAGGCTGCGATCTTTTGATCTTTCGCTTGGGACTCAAGTGTCTGGGGAAAGATCGCAGCCTCGTTGCACTCGACAGCTCCTACACGCAGGCCAGCGGGAGCAATCTCTGGCCACGGGTTATGGGTTGTCTGGGCTGACGTCATCGCGAGCAAGCTCGCTCCCACAGTTGATCGGCGTTGATCTCGATATTTCGGTTCGACACAGATCCAGTGTGGGAGCGAGCTTGCTCGCGATGGCAATCCTCAATTCACCACAGGCCTGTCAGCCAGCTGCTTGAACCTCCAGCCGATCCATCGCCCTTTCCACCAACAAATGCACCCCATCAGCCATCCGGCTGATTGCCAGGATGACGCTGCGGCGCGAACCGTCGACATCATCGGCCAGGTCGGCGGCGATGGCGCTGATGGACAGCAGGTCTTCGGAGGCATTGGCCAACAGGGTTTCGGTGTCGATACCAGGGGCGACCATGAAGAGTTGGGCGGTTTGGGTTTTGCCCGAGGCTTCATCGGTGGGTTTGGGATTGAGGTAGTAGTCGAGGACGCGCTCGGCGGCTTCGTCGAGTTTTTTGGCTTTCGAGGATTTGTCGGCGGTGTTGCCAGGGCTTCCTGGCGGATTTGGAGTTACTTTGAACATGTCGTGAAGCTCCATCTGTAGAAGTGGAACCGACACCATTCGCTTGCACGCAAATGAGGTGGCAGTTGTACGTAGGTGTGCAAGACCGGGCAGACGGAACCCCGGCAGACTCCTCCTTGCGGAAAAATCTCCCACGCACAACTGCCATAAAGCGCCTCTCGATCAAGGCGGATAGCAATGTGCGTCGTCTTTTACCCGGACTTGCACGTCCGTGTCACCGTTTTTTCAATGACAAACCCAGACTAGCGGTGAGCCCCAAGCCGGACAAGTTCACCAACATCGCCGCAACTTGAAGGAAATCTCCTAGGACGTTGCTGTACGCAAGCAGCACACCAAACCTGTGGCGAGGGAGCTTGCTCCCGCTGGCCTGCGAAGCAGGCCCCGTTCGAGGCCGATTTTATTTATCGCTGCCCGGCCCATTAGCCAAGTAAAGCCCCTCCCATTTCCTTTAGACTGGCCGCCCTCAAGCAAGCCTTCAGGACATGGAATGCCAACCCCTCACAGCCCCCTTCGCAAAGCCCTGGTCGTTTGGTTGTACGCGGCGGCCCTGATGCACCTGCTCGCCGGCCTCACGCTGACTTGGGCCGGTCATTCCGGCTTGCTCGATAACTACCTGAACACCATCGAACAGGCTTTCTGGGGCGTCAATGTCGTGCCCGCCACGGCCCGCGCGCAACAAGTCTGGTGGCTGGCCTTGTTCGGCGCCACGTTGCAAAGCTATGCGCTGTACATGCTCGCTCTGGTCCATATCGGCAATCGCCTGAAGAGCGCCATGCCTTGGGGATGGTTAATCGCCGGCATCCTGCTCTGGGCGCCCCAGGACATGCTGATTTCCGCCCAGGCCCAAGTCTGGTCGCACCTGTGGTTCGACAGCCTGGCACTGCTCGTTTTATTGCCGCCGCTGTTCTGGCTCTATCGCCACGACCGCCGCACCTCCCTGACTGACAACGCGTCGAGTGATTCAAACCATGCCTGACTTTTCACTGCTGGACTGGGCCATCACCCTGCTGATTGCCCAAGCGATCCTAGGTGCGCTGGATACCCTGTATCACCACGAACTCACTGTCGCCTTGCCCTATCGCCACAGTGCCCGGCTGGAGCTCTCTATCCATGCCCTGCGCTCGTGCTTCTACGGGATCCTGTTCCTGGGCATGGCGCACTTGGCCTTCGAGGGGACGTGGGCGATCGTCATCGCGCTGCTGTTCGCACTGGAGATCGGCCTGACGCTCTGGGACTTCGTGGTCGAGGACCGTAGCCGCAAGCTGCCCGCCATCGAGCGCATCATGCACACGGTGCTGGCGGTCAACGGCGGGGCCTTCTTCGCGCTGTACGGCGTGCAACTGGCGCAGTGGGCGAGTTTGCCCACCGGCCTGAGCGCGATCGACCTCGGCTGGCGCGGTTGGCTGCTGACCTTGTTCGCCATCGGGGTTACGGCCTCGGGGATTCGCGACGGCTTGGCGGCCTTGCGCATGCAGCGCGCGGGCAAGCCGGCCAACCCGTTTGCCGGTGGTGCCTACAAGCGCGTGCTGGTGACCGGCGGCACCGGGTTTATCGGCGAGACGCTGGTCAATCAATTGCTCGACGCCGGGCACACAGTCAGCGTGCTGGCTCGCGATCCATTGAAAGCGGCCTATCTGTTTGATGGCCGCGCCCGTTGCCTGCGCTCGCTGGGCAAGCTGGGTCATGACGAAACCTTCGATGTGGTGATCAACCTGGCGGGCGCGCCGGTCGCCGGTCCGCGCTGGAGCCCCGCGCGCCAGGCGCAACTCATCGCCAGCCGGGTCAATACCACCGAAGCCTTGATGACTTGGTTGAAAAACGCCCGGCATAAACCGGCGTTGTGGATTCAGGCGTCGGCTGTCGGTTTTTACGGCGTGCGTGACGCCAGCGAAAGCCTCGATGAAAGCGCCACCCAGGGCGATGGCTTCATGGCTGAACTCTGTGTGCGTTGGGAAGCCTCGGCCCGGCCTGCCACTGAATTGGGTGTGCGGCAGGTGGTGATGCGCCTGGGCGTGGTGTTTGGTCCGGGCGGTGCTTTGTTGCCGTTGCTGATTCCATTTCGCCTGGGGTTTGGCGGGCGGATGGGTGACGGTCGGCAAATCATGAGTTGGGTGCATCGCGACGACGTGATCCAAGTGATCGCCCGGGCCTTCGATGACGAAAGCCTGAGCGGCACCTACAACCTGGTGGCGCCAGAAACGGTCAGTCAGGCGCTGTTCGCTGAAAGCGTTGGCAAGGTGCTCAAGCGCCCGGTGTGGTTCCACATTCCCGCCGCGCCGGTGCGTGCCTTGGCAGGCGAAATGGCCCAGTTGTTTTTCGACGGCCAACGTGTGCTGCCAAGTCGTCTCGTCGAGGCGGGCTATACGTTCCGTTACCCGACGCTTGATGCTGCCCTGCGCGACCTGGCCTGAGGAGCGCCCATGAGCAAGCCCCGGATGTACCTGCTGGCCGGCAACGGCAGCGCCGCCGATTGGTGGGACGACGCGTTGCCGTACTTTCAACACCACGACGTGGTGCCGCTGGAGCTGCCTGGTTTTGGCAGCAACCCTCAAGCTCCCTGCGAAGACCTGGCGGCCTACGCCCAGGCGTTGCTGGCGGCAACGGACAAGGGCAGCGCGATCATGGCGGTCGGGGTCAACGCCTTGCTGGTGCTGCATGCCTTGCAACGTCAGCCGGGGCATTTTTGTCGCAGTGTGTTGTTGGCGCCGGTGGGTGCGTTTTTGTGGCAACGACGGCTGCCGGCGTTGATGTCGCCGCTGCCGATTCGCAAGACCATTCACTGGCTGCTGGCGAACAAACCGACGCTGTTTGCCCACAAGTTTTCCAGCCAGGCCTGGACGCCTGCACAGTACCAGCGCATGGGCGCTGGCTATGCTCGCTGCCGCGCCTTTGTGCCGCACTGGGACTTGGTGCGTGCCGACACCGCCTTGCCATTGCTGGAGTGGATCACCGACCCAGTCGAACTGGTGTGGGGCGATCAGGACAAGGTACTGGGCGTCGCCCAAGCGGCGGCCTGGTCGGCCATTCTGGCCCGTGCCGATTTGACCATCAGCGTGAAGCCCGGCTGGGGTCACTACCCGTGGATCGACTCACCCGCTGAGTTCGCGGCGTGGCTGGAATCGGGCGAACGTGGTTTCGTCGCGCATACCAAAGGCGGCCGCTTGCGTCTGGCGGCGTTGGCTGGGCAGCCGGTGCCTGCGGCGCTGTCGCTCAACGATTGCGCTGACCCGCGCTTGGCAAGCTTTCTGAAGAGCCAGCCGGACGCTATCTGGGCCGTGCGTTCCTCCAGTTACGGTGAGGATCAGGCCGATGCGGCCAATGCCGGCTTGAGCACCACATTCCTGCGCGAACCGACGCATAACGTGCCGGCGCGCATTGCCGAGTTGAGTGCGGCAGGTGTCGAGGAAGTGGTGGTGCAGCGCTTCATCACACCACGGCTGTCCGGCATCGCATTCGTGCGTCACCTGTCCGTCGAACTGGAATGGGTCGAAGGTCACTTGGAGTCCTTGGCCGACGGTCACGTGAGCCCCGAGCGCGCGATCATTTCCCGCCTCGGCGCGTCGTGGAACAGCGACACCTTCAAGCCCGCCCATGGCCTGACTGAAGACCTGCTGTGGCGTTTCCTGCAAGGCGTGCTGCGGGTCTTCCACTACGTACCCGGCGACGTTGAATGGGCCTGGGACGGCAGGCAACTCTGGCTGCTGCAATACCGGCCGATCAGCGACTACGGCTGGCGCCGCCACCTGACCGCCGCCAACATCGCCGAGATCCTGCCGCCGCAACCCAGCGTGTTGGTGGAGTACGTCCAGCGCCGCGCGGCGGCGAGCATTCCGGCGATCATGGCGCGTTGGGATTCGCGGGTGTTGCAAGACAACGAGCCTTTCACGGCGGTGTTTGGCGGCGCTTCGTATATCAACAATGATTTGTTTCTCGCCCGGCTGGCCGACTGGGGCATCAGCGCCAGCAGCTACGCCGGCGAGGTCGGCGGCGCGACTCCGCACCTGCCTTGGCGGCCCCTGCGCCTGCTGCGTTCGCTGCCGTTGTTCCTGCGCATGCAACGCATCGCCCGCGGGCATTTGCTGACGCTGGAAAACGGCTTGCGACGTTTTGATCGAGAGCTGCACGAACTGACCGGACAAGGCGCAGACGGCCAGCAACTGGCCGACTGGTTTACCCGTTTCTACGTGTTCGTGGTGCAAGGCAACCTGTGCATCGCCAGCGCCTTGGCCAGCAGTGGCGGCGACTGGCTGGGTCGGCCACCGACCGCCTACGACAATCTTGAACACAGCCCGCATCGGCTGCCCTGGGAAACCGACCCAGCGACGCCACGCCCGGCACCGACCGAGCTGCCGTTGCAGGCCTTCCCACAATGGCCCCTGACGATTCGCCTGGCCCATTCGACCGGTCTGCCAGGCTTGCGCGGTTACTACTTGCAAGTGCGCGAATGGTATCGCGACAACCTGATGCGGATTTTTTTTCGCTTGCATCACGCCATGCCGGCGGTGGACCGGGCGCATTGGTTCACCCCGCACTCGGACATTCGTAGCCGCGACGGCAGCTTCTGGCAGGACGGTCGTGAAGGCACCGAGCAGGCGAGTGGGTTCTTGATCTACCCGGGTCAGGCCCAAGGTATTTTGGGCGAGGACATCCTGCTGGAAGACACCCTGGACCCTGGCCGCCACGCCCACTATCAACGCGCCCGGGCTGTGATTGCACGCATGGGCGGACGTCTGTCTCATGGCTCGACGCTGCTGCGTGAGTTGCGCAAACCTTCGGCGGTGTTGCCTCAGGTGGATGTGGCTTGGTTGGGGCATGAGGTGGTGTATTGCGATGGGGTGTTGAGGTTGGTGGAGTAGCCAGTCTCGACCTGTCAGGTTTGGGATGTCTGGGCGAAAGTCATCGCGAGCAAGCTCGCTCCCACAGTAGGTCGGTGTTGGCCTTGCTACTTCATTCGACACAAGCCCCTTGTGGGAGCGAGCTTGCTCGCGATGGCCATCTTACTCACCCTGCATAACGCCGAGCCCTGTGGCGAGGGAGCTTGCTCCCGCTGGGTTGCGCAGCGACCCCAAGCAATTTGAATGGGATCTGCCTGACACACCGAGGCGCCAGGGTTTGGGACTGCTGCGCAGTCCAGCGGGAGCAAGCTTCCTCGCCACAGAGATTTCCCTCTCTTCACGGTTACTCCCTTGACGCCCCCCACCGCTGTCGTAGACTCCGCCCATCCGTCAGGGAGTAACGGTCATGCGACGTTTATGCAGTTGGGTTGTGGGATTGGCCTTTGTAACGTGCGGGGTTCAGGCGCAAACGTCGGCTTCCGACGATCCGTTGCTGGAGAGCAATGCTTCGGCCAGTGCGTCTGGCAACGAGGCGCGAGGGGTGCTTCGGGCGCGGGATCAGGCGGTGCTGGCCAGCGAGTTGGCCGGGCGTATCGTCGAGTTGCCGTTCAGTGAGGGCGAGTCGTTCAAGAAGGGCGACACCCTGGCGCGTTTCGATTGCTCGGCCTATCAGGCCCAGCTCAATGCGGCCCAGGCGGCCAGCCGTGGCGCGAGTGAGGAACTGGCGCATAACCGGCAATTGGCGGAATTGAAATCCGTCGGGCGTTTCGAGGTGTCGCGGGCCGAGGCCCGGCTCAGCGAGACCCAGGCGCAGTCCCAGGTGTACCAGGTCCAGGTCAAGCGCTGCAGCGTGATCGCACCCTTCGACGGGCAAGTGGTGGCGCGCAAGGTCCAGCGTTATGAAAGCGTCGCGGCCGGCGCGCCGTTGCTGGATGTGGTCGACAACCGCACCCTGGAGATCCATTTGCTGGTGCCTTCACGTTGGATGGACAGGCTCAAGCCCGGTCAACCCTTCACGTTTATCCCCGATGAAACCGGCAAGCCGTTGCAAGCGACGGTCAAGCGCCTGGGCGCGCGCATCGATGAGGGCAGCCAGACCCTGCTGCTGGTGGCGAGCGTGCCGGATGCCAGCGGCTTGCTGTCGGGCATGAGTGGCACGGCGCGTTTCGCGGAGCCCAAGTGAACGCGCCGATCACGGGCAGCGCCGAGCAGGTGTTTGCCCGCTTCCTCGACCTGGAGCGCCAGACGCGGGCCGCGCGTACCCCGGCGCAATTGAGCTACAGCCTGGTCAACGACGGCCAGGCCCTGTTCGGGTTTCGCCACGCCGCGTTATTGATTGCCGGCAAGGTCCAGGCGGTGACCGGCGTCAGCACCGTGGAACCGAATGCGCCGTTCGTGGCGTTCGTCGAGCAGGCCGTGGCGCAGTTGTTCAAGCAGGGGGTGCTGAAGCAGGCCCGGGTGATTGCCGCCGATGGGGTGAGCGAGTCCATCCGGGCAGACTGGCGAAGCCTGTCGGCCGGACAAGTGTTCTGGCTGCCGTTGATCGATCATCAGGGCCAGGTGTTCGGCGGTTTGTGGCTGGCCCGCGACCTGCCGTGGACCCCACCCGAACAAGTGCTGCTGTCGCAACTGGGCGACACCTACAGCCATGCGTGGTTGGCGCTGCAACCGCGCAAGCCGTGGCGCCTGCGCTGGACACGCAAGCGCCAGGTCGCCCTGGTGGCGGTGTTGCTGCTGGGCTTGCTGATCCCTGTGCGCCAGTCCGTGTTGGCCCCGGCCGAAGTGGTGCCGCTGGGCGGGCAGGTGGTGGCGGCGCCGTTGGATGGGGTGATCGCCGAGTTCCTGGTCAAGCCTAACCAGACCGTCAAGAACGGTGACCTGCTGCTGCGTTTCGAAAGCACCAGCCTCAAGGCTCAGGCCGACGTGGCCGAGCGTGCGTTGGGCGTGGCCGAGGCGGAACTCAAGGCCAATTCCCAGCGCTCGTTTGCCGACGCGGAGTCGAGTTCGAAGATCGATCTGCTGGCCGCCCGCGTCGAACAGAAGCGCGCCGAGCGCAACTACGCGCTTGAGCTGCTCAAGCGCAGCGAAGTCCGCGCCGAGCGCGACGGCATCGCGGTATTTGCCGACGCCGAGCGCTGGCTTGGCAAGCCCGTGCAGACCGGCGAGCGGCTGATGGAAATCGCCGATCCGAACCAGGCCGAGTTGCGTATTGAGTTGGCGGTGGGCGACGCGATTGCCCTGGAGCCCGGTGCGCAAGTGGCGTTGTTTCTCGACAGCGACCCGTTGCAGCGGCACCTGGCCTGGCTCGAACGCTCGGCGTATGAAGCGCAGCCGACCGCCGCCGGGCAACTGGCGTATCGGTTGGATGCGCGTTTCGATGCTCAAGCGCCGCGTATCGGCCTGCGAGGTACGGCGAAGGTCTTCGGCGACCGCGCGCCGCTGGCGTTGTACCTGTTGCGTCGGCCACTGGCCGGCCTGCGCCAGAGCGTAGGCCTGTAGCATGGACCTGCCGAGCCTGCGGCCGGACCTGCAACTGTCCCCGGCGGCGCCGGACCCGGACGGTTCGCCGCAGTGGACCTTGGCCGATCCGGTGCGCGGGCGCTATTTCAAGCTGGGCGCGGCGGCGATGCGCATGTTGCGGCACTGGTCCCTGGGCGATCCGGAACAGGTGTTGCAGGCGGCGAACCGCGAGCCGGGCCTGCCGCTCAATGGCGAATCGCTGGAGCAATTGCTGGGCTTCTTGCGCGGCCATGACCTGATCAGCGCGATGGACCCGCAACAGCGCGACAGCTATCTCTCCAAGACCGCCGCACAGCGCCAGAGCCTGTGGCAGATCCTGCTGCATCAATACCTGTTTTTCCGCATTCCGCTGTGGCGCCCGGACGCTTTTCTCAATCGTGCCTGGCCCTGGTTGGCGCGGTTTGGCCCCGGGATCCTGCGCTATGGCCTGCCGCTGACCCTGGGCGTGGGCATCTTCCTGGTATCGCGGGACTGGCAGCGCTTCATCGCAACGTTTCCGCACTTGTTCAGCCTGGGTGGGGCGCTGGCGTTCGGGACGGCGTTGTTCTTCGCCAAGTTGTGCCACGAATTCGGCCATGCTTTCATGGCCAAGCGCGCGGGCTGCCGTGTGCAAAGCATGGGCGTGGCATTCATGGTGCTGTTGCCGATGTTCTACACCGACGTCAGCGACGCCTGGCGAATCAATGATCGCCGCGCGCGCCTGCTGATCGGTGCCGGCGGGGTTCTGGCCGAGCTGCTGCTGGCGTGCATCGCTTTGCTGGCCTGGTCGCTGCTGCCCGACGGGCCGGCGCGCACCGCGGCGTTCATGCTGGCCAGCGCCACCTGGATCACCACGCTGGTCATCAACCTGAACCCCTTCATGCGCTTCGATGGGTATTTCCTGCTCAGTGATTTCTGGGCGGTGGATAACCTTCAAGGGCGTGCGTTCGCCCTGTGCCGCTGGCGCCTGCGCGAAGCCTTGTTCGGTTATGGCGCGGCGGCGCCGGAACCCTGGTCGCCGAAGATGCGCCGGCGTTTGCTGATGTGGGGGTATGGCTCCTGGTTGTGGCGGGCGTTGTTGTTTTTCGGGATTGCCCTGGCGGTCTATCACCTGTTCTTCAAGGTGTTGGGCATTTTTCTGATGATGGTGGAATTGGTGTGGTTCATTTTTATGCCCATCGTGAATGAATGGCGGCAATGGTGGAGTCGCCGTGAGCAGGCCCACGGCGTTCGGGTGCTCCTGAGCAGCCTGGTGGTGCTGGCGTTGCTGTTGGTGCTGTTGCTGCCCTGGCGCAGCGCGGTGGAAGTGCCGGCCATGCTCGAGGCCGGGCGGGCCAGTGCCTTGCACGCGCCGGTGGCGGCGCGGGTCAAGCAGGTGAATGTGCGCGACGGCCAGGCCGTGGCCCAGGGTGATGTGTTGATCGAGCTGGAGTCGCCGGACATGGCGTCGCGCCTGACCATCGTGCGCCGGGAAATCGAGATCCAGCAGTTGCAGATGCGCCGTCAGGCCGGGCGCAGCGAAACCGCTGCCGATGCCGGCATCATCGAACAGCAACTGGCCGAAGCGGTGGCCGAATACCGGGGACTGGTCGCCCAGCGTGAACGCCTGTTGTTGCGTGCACCCCACGCCGGCCAGGTGCGCGACTTGTTGCCGCAACTGTCGGTCGGGCGTTGGTTGTCGCCCACGCAAGCGCTGGCGCGGGTGGTGCAGACCGACTCGCGATTGCGCGGCTACTTGACCGAAGCCGAGCTTTGGCGGGTCGAGCCGGGGGCCACGGGGCGGTTCATTGCGGACGATCCGATGCACACCTCGATTGCTGTGCAGTTGAATGAAATCGACACCAATGGCGTGGCTTGGGTCGAACAGCAAGCGTTGACGTCTGACCATCACGGGCCGATTGCGGTGCGCCGCGACTCGCAGCAACGGGCCGAGCCGGTGCAGGCGCAATACGGCGTGCGCCTGAGTGCGGTGGACGACACGTCCGCCCCAGTGCAACCGCTGCGTGGCGTGGCGGTGTTGCAGGGCAAGGGCGAGTCGGTGTTGGGAGCGGCCTGGCGTCGGTTGGCGGCGTTGGGTGTCAGGGAAAGCGGGTTCTAAGGAGCAAGCATGGATTCAGTGGCGGCAGAGGGATTGGTGGTGCGTCCATCGCGGGTCAGCGATGGACCGTTTTTGCAGGGCCTGTACCAGGCGGCGCGACCGGACCTGCAATGGATCGATGGCGAGCCTGAGCAGGTGCAGCAGGTGATTGCCCAGCAGTTCCAGGTGCAGGAGCAAGGGTTGGGCGAGAACTTCCCCAATGCCATGCATTACGTCGTGGAAAAACTCGGCACCGCTATCGGCGCCTTGAGCACGGATTTCGGCCCCAATGAAATTCGCGTGCTGTACCTGGCCTTCATCCCCCAGGCACGTGGGCAGGGGTATGGTCGGACGGTGCTGCAAGGGGTGCAGAAAGCCGCGCAACAGATCCGTTGCCCGGTGGCCACCGTGGTCTGGGCCAGCAACCCCCACGCCCGTCGGCACTACCTGGCCCTGGGCTTCGAAGTACAAGAGCGCAGCCCGGCGGCGGAGCGGTTGGTCTGGTATCCGAAAGGCGACTGAATGACGCCGTACCCCTGTGGGAGCGAGCTGTGTGGGAGCAAGGCTTGCCCGCGATGAAAACGCCGCGGTCTCTTGAGGACCGCAGCGCCTGGATCGCGAGCAAGCTTTGCTCCCACACAGTTGCTCCCACAATAGATTTGTTATGGCCTCAGGTTTTGGCGATCAGTTAAACGCGATGTAGAAATACCCCAGCGCCGGATCCCGTCCCATGGGCGGCATCCGTGACACGAACACCCCCTCGATCTTGCCCAGTTCCGGCACTTCCAACCCACAGAGCCCGTCGACGAACGCCGTACTTTCCAGGCTGTTGAATTCCACGCTGAAGGGCATGCGCTCGGTGTTCGGCAGCTTTGCCCGAGGTGTTTCGTCAAGGGTTTCGAAGAGCACCGGCAGGCAACTGCCGTCGGGCAGGGTCAGGTTGCCGGTCTGGCCCAGCAGCGGTTGGAAATGGCGGCTATGAACCTGTTGCAGCATGTCGACACTCCAAAAGGCCGGAGGGCCGCAGCCCTCCGGCGGTTCATCAGTTACGGGACGGAAAATAGCCCTGAAGGGCGATGCTGAAGTTGATGGCCAGGAACGGGTTCATGACCTCCATGGGCATGCCGTTGCCCGTGGCGGAAACCGAACCGCTGACGGCGGTGGTCACGCCTTGCAGCGGCACTGGCGAAGCGCCTATCTGGTCGGAATAGATCGCCGCCGAGCCCGGCCCGGTGCCCGAGGTACCGATGAACGAGTTGGTGGCCGTCGGGGTGTTCACCGGATTGCTGGCCGGGTTGGCCAACTGCAGGGTGGTCGAGGCGGTGATGCCCGTGAGCGTGTGGGTGTGGTTGGGTAGATTGTTGAGCGTGGCGCTGACGTTTTCGGTGCCGGAGATTTCACCGATGACGCGCGGGGTCAGGCCCAGGCCATTGCCTTGGCCCAAGGGCAGGCGACCTTGCAGGTTGGGCAGCATGAAGGTGGTCTGGCCGTTGCCTCCGTACGTCACGCCGATCAGGGCGAACAAGGTCTGGTATTGAGAAAGGGAAAGCGTCTGACCGTTGCACAGGGCCCAATCCCTGGGTGCAAAGTTAAAGGCGAATGACTGGATAGTGCCGATGAATACTTCCATAGATTCCTCATCCCTTCAGATTGTTGGTATGGCATGCCGGCAGGGCTCGTGGGACGAGAAATGCGATCAGCCCTACTCCTTAATCCCTGGCCTGGTCACGCACGGCTGAGCGTAGACCGGGATGTTTGATTCTGCCGAACGAAGCAGGCGGAAAAATGTCGCGACACGGCTTAATCGATTCAGGTTCCCGAGCGTCTCTACCGTCCATCTTCTTTTATGGCTTGGGATGAATCTGATATCAAAGTACTACTAGGCGAAGATTGTTTCCTCGGCTACGCTTCGGCTACAAAGGGACTACAAACAAGGTGAATGGATTGCCGCAGTTTCACTTCATTTCCGGTCTACCGCGCTCAGGCTCGACCCTGCTTTCTGCCATTTTGTTGCAGAACCCGCGCTTTCATGCCGGCATGACCAGTCCCGTCGGTTCGCTGTTCAGCAGCGTCCTGCAGCAATGCAGCGCCGGCAGCGAGTTCGGTTCGGTGATCGACACCGACCTGCGCCGCCGCCTGCTACGCGGCCTCTTCGATTCCTACTACGCCGACAAATCCGACAAGCCGGTCATCTTCGACACCAACCGTCAGTGGTGCGCCCGCTTGCCTGCCTTGCAGGATCTGTTTCCCCAAGCCAAGACCATCGCCTGTGTGCGCAACGTCGCCTGGGTGCTCGACAGCCTGGAGCGGCTCTACCGTGCCAATCCGTTCGAAAACACCAAGCTGTTCAACGACGATGACGAGCGCAACACCGTCTACAGCCGCTGCGAAACCCTGGCCCAGCGCAACCGCCTGGTGGGGTTCGCCTGGACCGCGCTCAAAGAGGCCTACTACGGTGAGAACGCCGAGTCGCTGCTGATCGTTGATTACGATTTGTTGAGCCAGGCCCCGGAGCGGGTGATGCGCCTGGTGTACGAGTTCATCGGCGAGCCCTGGTTCGAGCACGATTTCAATCACTTGACCTACGACGCGCCGGCCTTCGACCAGGCCCTGGGCGTTGCCGGCCTGCACAAGGTCAAGCCCAAGGTCGCGCCGCAACCCCGGCGGACCTTGCTGCCGCCGGATCTGTTTGAAAAGTATGCCGAGTTGTCGTTCTGGCGCGATGGGTCCGCAAGCGCCGCCAATGTCATTCGTATGAAAACCGACGCCGCCATCAGCTGATTGCGGTTTTTTTCATTTGCGTGTTCAAGAAGTTCGAGTCCAGGTGATCGTCATGTGGTGGAGCAAAGGCAAATCGCGGGTAACCGAGGGCACACAGGCCCTGGCATCGCCAATGATCATGTCCCTGGAGCCGCGAATGCTATTCGACGGCGCGGTGGCGGCCACCGTGGCCGACGCTGCTCAACCGGATGCGCATCCGACGGCCGAGGCGGCCAAGACGCCCACGGCGGACCAGCCGGCCGACACCCATGCACCCCAGGGCCAGGTCGATGCCACCGAGGCTGCCGTGCCGGGCAAGTCTGTGGTGTTCGTCGATTCCCGGGTCAAGGATTCCGCCAGCCTGCTCGAAGGCGTGGCGCCCGGTACCCAGGTCGTGCAACTGGATGCCACCAAGGACGGCCTGCAACAGATCGCCGATTACCTGGACACCCACCAGGGCATCAGCTCGGTGCAGATCATCGCCCACGGTAACGCCGGTGATTTGTGGCTGGGCAACAGCTACCTGTCGGCGGATAACGTCCAGGCCCGCAGCGAAGTGCTGGCGCAGATCGGCCAGGACATGAACGCCGGTGGCGATATCCTGATCTATGGCTGCTACACCGCCGAAGGCGAGCGTGGCCTGAGCCTGGTTGATTCGTTGGCGCAGTTGACCGGTCGCGACGTGGCGGCGTCCAACGACCGCACCGGCCTGGGCGGCGACTGGGACCTGGAAATCGCCACCGGCAATATCGAAAGTGCCAACGTGCTGTCGGCCAATGCCATGAGCGAGTACCAGTGGGGCCTGGCCACCTGGACCGCCACCAACAATCTCAATACCGGCGTGGGCTCCCTGCGCGCCGCCCTGGCGTCCGCGCAGAACGGCGACATCGTCACCTTCAACACCAGCATGACCGTCGGGCTGACCTCGGTGCTGGTGGTCAGCAAGAACGTCACCATCGACGGCGATCTCAACAATGACAACGTGGCCGACGTGACCCTGGACGGGCAATACCGCACCCAGGTCATCAACGTGACGTCCGGCACCACGGCTACCCTCGATGGCCTGGTAATCACCCGAGGCATGACGGCCGGTAACGGTGGTAACGGCGGCGACGATGCCCTGGTGTCCCAGGGTGGTGGTATCTACAACGCCGGCACCTTGACCCTGCGCAACGTTACGGTCACCGCGAACGCCGCTTCAGGCGGCGGTGGCGGCGGCGGTGTGACGCCGCAGTACGCCGGTGGCGGCGGGGGTGGCGGTGGCGCGATCACCGGCGGTACCGGCGGCAAGGGTGGCGACACGCTTAACTCCACGGGCTCCAACGGCACGGCCGGACAGGGCGGCGCCGGTGGCGGCTTCTTCAACATTGGCGGGCGTGGCGGCTCCACCACGGGGGGCGCTGGCGGTGCGGCTTATCCGGGCTACAGCACCGGTTCGGCCGGGGGCACGGCCACCAGCGGTAGCTTGTCCATCGGCGGTGGCGGCGGCGGTGACGGGTATGACAACTTCGGCGGCGACGGCGGCGGTGCGGTGGGGGGTATCTACAACGATACCGGCGCAACCCTGCGGATCATCGGCAACTCGACCATTTCCAACAACGTCGGCGCCGGCGGTGGCGGTGGCGGCGGCGGGGCTGGCGGTAGCTATCTCCAGGCGGGTGGTGCGGGTGGTGTCGGTGTCGGCGCCATCTGGAACAAAGGCTCGATCCTGATCACCGCCGCCAACTTTGCCGCCCTGGCCGGCAACGTCGGCGGCAGCGGCGTCGGTGGGACAAGCGCTGGCAGCGCGGGTGTTTCGCCGGCGTCGGTGGCCAACGTCTACGGCGATGGCGGCACCATCAACACCAACTATGTGCCAGACGAGACGCCGCCCACCGCGACCGTCGTGGTGGCCAATACCAACCTGAACTCCGGTGGCACGTCGACGGTGACCATTACCTTCTCCGAGGCCGTGACCGGCCTCACCGCGGCAGACCTGACGGTGCAGAACGGCACCGTCGGCACCTTGACCAGTAGCAACGGTGGCATCACCTGGACCGGTACGTTGACCGCGGCCAGCAACATCGCCGACACCACCAACATCATCACCCTGAACAACGCTGGCGTGGCCGACTTGGCCGGCAATGCCGGCGTGGGCACCACCGACTCGAACAATTACATCGTCAACGACACCGTGGCACCCACGGCGTCCATCGTGGTGAGCGACACGGCCCTCAGGATTGGCGAGACCTCCACGGTCACCATCACCTTCTCCGAGGCCGTCTCCGGCTTTACCACGGCCGACATGACGGTGGCCAACGGCTCGCTCAGTGGGCTTAGCACCAGCGACGGTGGCATCACCTGGACAGCCACCCTGACACCGGATGCGACGATCACCGATACCTCCAATCTCATTGTCCTGAACAACACGGGCGTGGCGGACCTCAATGGCAACGCCGGCGTGGGGACGACCAACTCCAACAACTACGCTATCGACACGCAACGCCCGACCGCCACCATCGTGGTGGCCGACACCGCGTTGAGTGTCGGCGAAACTTCGCTGGTAACCATAACGTTCAGCGAGGCGGTGAGTGGTTTCACTACCGCCGACCTGACGGTCGCCAATGGCACGGTCACCGGCCTGAGCAGCGGCGACGGAGGTATCACCTGGACCGGGACGCTCACACCAAGTGCCAGCGTCAGCGACACCACCAACCTGGTCACCCTGGATAACACCGGCATTGCCGACCTGTCCGGGAACGCCGGCAGCGGGACCACCGACTCCAACAACTACGCCGTCGATACCCAGCGCCCGACCGCCACCATCGTGGTGGCCGATACCGCGCTGAACATCGGCGAAACCTCGCTGGTGACGATTACCTTCAGCGAGGCGGTGACCGGTTTCACCCTGGCGGACATGACCGTGGCCAACGGCTCCTTGAGCGGATTGAGCAGCGGCGACGGCGGCATCACCTGGACCGCGACGCTCACTCCGAGCGCCAGCATCACCGACGCCACCAACCTGATCATCCTGGCCAATACCGGTGTGGCGGATGCGGCGGGCAACGCCGGCAGCGGCACCACCAGTTCGAACAACTATGCCGTCGACACCCAGCGTCCGACGGCGACTATCGTCGTGGCCGACAATGCCCTGAGCGTCGGCGAAACCTCGCTGGTGACCATCACCTTCAACGAAGCGGTAACAGGTTTTACCACCGCCGACCTGACGGTCGCCAACGGCACGGTCACCGGCCTGAGCAGTGGCGACGGCGGCATTACCTGGACCGGGACGCTCACGCCAAGCGCCAGCACCAGCGACACCACCAACCTGATCACCCTGGATAACACCGGCGTGACGGACTCGGCCGGCAACGCTGGCAGCGGCACCACCGATTCCAACAATTACGCCATCGACACCGTGCGTCCGACCGCCACCATCGTGGTCGCCGACACGGCCATCGCCGTTGGCGAGACATCGGTGGTGACGATCACCTTCAGCGAGCCCGTGACGGGTTTCACCCTGGCGGACCTGACCGTCGCCAACGGCAACCTGAGCGGCCTGAGCACCAGCGACAACATCACCTACACTGCGACCTTCACGCCGAGCGCTGGCATCAGCGATACCACCAACCTGATCACGCTCAATAACACGGGCGTGGTGGATGGTGCGGGCAACGTCGGCAGCGGTACCACCGACTCCAACAACTACGTCGTCGACACGCTGCGCCCGACCGCCACCATCGTGGTGGCCGACAACGATCTGAGCGTTGGCGAAACCTCGCTGGTGACCATTACGTTCTCCGAGGCGGTCAGCGGTTTCGACAATTCGGACCTGAGCATCGCCAACGGCACGTTGAGTGCGGTCAGCAGCAGTGATGGCGGCATCACCTGGACCGCCACTTTCACGCCCAACCTCGGGGTCACCGACGCGTCCAACCTCATTGTCCTGAACAACACCGGGGTCAACGATGGGGCGGGCAACACTGGCACCGGCACGACCAATTCCAACAACTATGCCATCGACACCAACGTGCCGACGGCGACCATCGTGGTGGCCGATACGTCCCTGAGCATCGGTGAAACCACCGTGGTGACCGTCACCTTCAACGAGGCGGTGAGCGGCTTCGACAACAGCGACCTGACCATCAGCAACGGCACCCTGAGCACCATGAGCAGCACCGACGGTGGCGTCACCTGGACGGCCACGTTCACGCCGAGCGCGAGCATTTCCGATACCAGCAACGTGATCACCCTGGACAATACCGGCTTGATCAACGGCGCGGGCAACGCCGGTGTGGGCACCACCGACTCCAACAACTACGCCGTCGATACGGTGCGTCCAACCGCGACCATCGTCGTGGCCGACACCGCGATTGCCGCTGGCGAGACCTCGCTGGTGACCATCACCTTCAGCGAGGCCGTGACGGCGTTCACCAGTGCTGACTTGACGGTCGCCAGCGGCGTGATCTCCGGGCTGAGCAGCAGCGACGGCGGCATCACCTGGACCGCGACCTTCACGCCGACCGCTGGCGTCACGGACACCAGCAACGTCATTTCGCTCAACAGTGGCGGCATCGTTGATTTGGCAGGCAACGCCAATGTCGGCACCACCGACTCCAACAACTACGCGCTGGACACCGAACGTCCGACCGCAACGATCGTGCTGGCCGATTCCAACCTCAGTGTCGGCGAAACTTCGTTGGTGACCATCACCTTCAGCGAGGCGGTCAGCGGTTTCGACAATTCGGACCTGAGCATTGCCAACGGCACCCTCAGTGCCGTCAGCAGCAGCGATGGCGGCCTGACCTGGACTGCGACCTTCACGCCGACCCTCGGCGTGCGGGATACCTCCAACCTGATCATCCTGAACAATACCGGGGTGAGTGACGCGGCGGGCAATACCGGAACCGGCACGACCAACTCGGCCAATTACGCGATCGACACGCAGGTGCCGACGGCGACCATCGTGGTGGCCGATACGTCCCTGAGCATCGGTGAAACCAGCCAGGTAACCATCACCTTCAACGAAGCGGTGAGCGGTTTCGACAACAGCGACCTGACCATCAGCAACGGCACGCTGAGCAACGTGTCGTCCTCCGATGGCGGCGTCACCTGGACGGCCACGTTCACGCCGAGCGCGAGCATTTCCGATACCAGCAACCTGATCACCCTGGACAATACCGGTGTCGTCAACGTCTCAGGCAACGCTGGCGTCGGCACCACCGATTCGAACAACTACGCCATCGACACCGTGCGCCCAACGGCAACCATCGTCGTCGCCGACACCGCCATTGCCGCCGGCGAGACCTCGCTGGTGACCATCACCTTCAACGAGGCCGTGACGGGCTTCACCGACGCCGACCTGAGCGTCGCCAACGGTACGCTCAGCGGGTTGAGCAGCAGTGACGGCGGCATCACCTGGACCGCGACTTTCACTCCGACCAGCGGCGTCACGGACACCAGCAACGTCATCACCCTTGCCAACAGCGGCGTCGCCGACCTGGCGGGCAATGCGGGCAGCGGCACCACCGATTCGAACAACTACAGCGTCGACAGCCAGCGTCCGACCGCCACCATCGTGCTGAGCGATTCGGTGTTGAAACCGGGTGAAACCGCGCAGGTGACCATCACCTTCTCCGAGGCAGTGACCGGCTTCAGCAACGCTGACCTGAGCGTCGCCAACGGTACCTTGAGCGCCGTCAGCAGCAGCGATGGCGGCCTGACCTGGACCGCGACCTTCACGCCGACCCTGGGTGTGACCGACGCCAGCAACCTGATCACCCTGGACAATACCGGCGTGAGCGACGCGGCCGGAAATACCGGGACAGGTACTACCGATTCGGCCAACTATGCGGTCGAGACGCAGGTGCCGACGGCCACGATCGTGGTGGCCGACAGTGCGCTGCGCATAGGAGAAACCTCGCAGGTCACCATTACGTTCTCGGAAGCGGTGAGCGGTTTCGATAACAGCGACCTGACCATCAGCAACGGCACGCTCAGCAATGTGTCGTCCACCGACGGCGGCGTCACCTGGACGGCCACGTTCACGCCGAGCGCCAGCATCACCGACACCAGCAACCTGATCAGCCTGGACACCAGCGGCGTGGTCAACGCCTCGGGCAACAGCGGTGTCGGCGTGGTGAACTCCAACAACTACGCGATCGACACGGTTCGCCCTGGTGCCACCATCACCGTGGGCGACACCACCCTGGGCATCGGCCAGAGCACCACCGTGACCATCAGTTTCAGCGAGGCGGTGTCCGGTTTCGACTTGTCGGATATGAGTGTCGCCAATGGCGTGTTGTCCAACCTTGCCAGCAGTGACGGCGGCCTGACCTGGACCGCGACCCTGACGCCGACTGCCGGCGTCAACGATGCCACCAACCTGATCCTGCTCGACGCCAGCAATGTGCAGGACCTGGCCGGCAACGCCGGCGTGGGCATCGCGATTTCCGCCAACTACGCACTCGACGCCACCCGGCCGACGGCAACCATCGTGGTCGCCGACCCGAACCTGACGGTGGGCGAGACGACCCAGGTGACCTTCACCTTCAGCGAAGCGGTGACGGATTTTGACCTGTCGGATCTCAGCGTCACCAACGGTGAACTGACCAACCTGACCACCAGCGATGGTGGCAAGACCTGGACCGCGACGTTTACACCGACGGTGAACCTCACTGATCCGAGCAACTTCATTGCCCTGGACACCAGCAACGTCAGCGACCTGTCGGGCAACGCCGGGGCCGGCGTGGCGGTGTCCAACAACTATGCGATCGACACCGTGGTGCCCAACGATGTGAAGCCGCCGCCGGAGTTCCTGACCGCCGACCCGGTCACGGTTATCCCGCCGTCCGAGGTGCCGTTGCAACCGATCGTCTTTACGCCACCGACCGGCAACCTGGGGTCGCCACTGGGCTTCCCACCGCTGTTCGAGCAACGGGACGTGGGCGGTGGCCTGCGACCGATTGGGGATATTTTCATCAACCATGGTGCGCTGGCGCCGAGTTATATCGCCCAGGTATTCAGCACTGACGCCGCTGGCGACGGTAGCGGCCAGGGGTTCCTGGGTTTTGGTGGTGGCGATGGCGGGGTGTTTGGCAGCAGCACGCTGTCGACCCTGTTCAACCAGGACTCCGGCTCCGAGGGCGAATCGATGGACGCCTTCGACAGCCAGTCGATGCAGGGCGGCGATGTGTCCCAAGGGCTGCGCGGAATGTTCGGGGCGCCAACCCTGGGTCAACAGCTGCAACATCTCAAGGACACTGAACAGCGTCAGGTGGACAGCCTGGCAACCGCGTTACGACAGGTCGGCATCAGCCAAGTGCAGGCCTGAATTCTAAAAATATTGGGGCAGCCAGGGGCAATCCAGGGAATGAATAGAAGTCAGAAGTTATTCGGTATGAGTTTGCTGGCGTTGGTGGTGAGTGGATGTGCGGTCACCAGCGATCCGATCGAGCGTAGCGTCAGCGAACAGCGCGCTCGAACCGACCTGCAGAATATGTACAAGGATCAGGAGCCGCTCAGCGGCCCGCTGACCCTGCACCAGGCCATGGCCCGGGCAGTGAAGTACAACCTCGAAGGCCGCTTGAAGATCATGGAGGAAGCCCTGGCCAAGCGTCAGTTGGACCTGGCCAGTTTCGACATGCTGCCGCGCATGGCCCTGGACGCCGGTTATGTGGGCCGCAACAACGTCAATGCCTCCAGCAGCCAGAGCGTGGAAACCGGTACCCAGTCCCTGGAACCGTCGACCTCCCAGGACCGCGACCGCGAGGTGGCGGACCTGACCATGGTCTGGAACGTGCTCGATTTCGGCGTCAGCTACATCAGCGCCAAGCAGGCCGGAGACCAGCGCCTGATCGTGCAGGAGCGCCGGCGCAAGGTGATCAACACCATCGTCCAGGACGTGCGTTCGGCCTACTGGCGCGCCATGGCCGCCGAGCGTTTGCTCAAGCAGATCGACAGCCTGATGGCCCGGGTCGAGACGGCGCGGGACAACAGCCAGAGCATGAGCGAGCAGCGCATCGGTGACCCGGTGCAGGCCCTGGGTTACCAGCGCTCGCTGATCCAGGCTACCCGTCAACTGGAAGAGCAGCGTCGGGCGCTGTCCCTGGCCAAGACCGAACTGGCGACCCTGATCAACTTGCCCTTGGGTACCGAGCTGACCCTGGCGACCCAGGATGAATACGCCATCCCGGAACTCAAGGTCGACCTGGCCCGTCTCGAACAGGAAGCCCTGGCCAGCCGTCCGGAACTGCGCGAGCAGGATTACCAGACCCGCATCACCGCCGCCGAAACCCGCAAGGCCATGCTGCGCCTGCTGCCGGGGCTGGAGTTTTCCGCCGGCGGGCATTACGACAGCAACTCGTTCCTGGTGGAACAGGGCTGGGCCGACTATGGCGTGAAAGTCACCTGGAACCTGTTCAACGTGATTTCCGCCCCGGCGGCCATCGACGTGGCCAAGGCCGGTGAAGAAGTGGCATCGGCGCGGCGTCAGGCGATGTCGATTGCCGTGTTGGCGCAGTTGTACGTGGCCAATGCCAACTATCGCGAAGCGCTGCGCCAGTTCAAGACCAGCCAGCAACTGGCGGATATCGACGGGCAGATTGTCGGTCAACTGCGCAACCGTCATGAGGCTGCCGGCATTGGCGAGCTGGACCTGATCCAGGGTGAACTGAACACCCTGCAGGCCGATCTGCGCCGGGACCTGGCCTACGCCGATCTGCGCAACGCTTATGGGCAGATCTTCGCCAGCGCCGGTCTCGACCCACTGCCAAACCAAGTGCAATCGACCGCAGTCCAGTCGATTGCCACGGCGCTGGCTAACCGTGAAGCGGCCTGGGCCCAGGGCGACATCACGGTGCCGACGACGGCCGCGGTGACTCAATAACCGGGCGCTGGCATGACGCGCCCGGCGTATTCCCGGCTGCCGGTGGCGGTGAATCTGCCGTTGCTGTTGCAGGCACTGGCCGCCATTGAAGAGGAGCGCTGGCAGGGGCATTTCAACAGTGCCTATTACAGCGGCGACTGGAGCGGTGTGGCGCTGATTTCGGCGGCCGATGCCGTCACCGAGCTCTCGCCCGGGTACGGCCAGCCCCTGCACCGCGCTCCGTGGTCAACGGACGGCCGCTGGCATGAGGCGTTGCGCGACTGGCCCCTGGAGATCGTCTCGGCCCGGCTGCTGCGGCTCGGCCCCGGCGGGTGCATCCACGAACATCGCGACTATGACCTGGGTGGGCCGGACGCCGACCGGCGCCTGCACGTGCCGTTGCTCAGTTCGCCTGGCGTGGACTTCTTCCTGGATGGGCAAATCATTCCGATGACGGCGGGCGAGTGCTGGTTCCTCGACTTGGCGCGACCTCATCGCGTTGTGAATCGAAGTGCTCATTCGCGGGTTCACCTGGTGCTCGATTGTCGCCCCGGGTCGTGGCTGGCCCAGCAGATTGCCGATGGGCTGCCCACCACACCCGCCGCGGGCGTCGGGCCAAGCGACTTTGTCCGTTTTCAGCAGCGCGTGGAAACGGATCCTTATCTCGCCCGAACCTTGCAGAACCTGCATGAGCTGGAAGCTTTCATTGACTCCGCCCTGGCGCTGGGGGCCGAACAAGGGCTTCATTTCACCCGGGAAGAATTGCGGGCGGCGATGCGCACCGGTCGCCAGCAGTGGAGAAACCAGTGGAAGACCTGAATCTGCAGGGCTGGTTGCCGATCCGCGTATGGCAAGAGGCCGGGCTGTGGCGGGTCGATTGGTGCTGGTTTGGCGACGCGCGACTGGCGCAACCGTTCTTCGGCGACGCCGTGGAAGACGCCCTGCGCTTGCCCTTCAACCAGGCGTTCCGCCGCCAGACACCCTTGGACGTGCTCGGTCAGTGGCAACGACAAAGCCCGGGCCTGGTGCCCAGTGCGTTCATTTTCCATGCCTCCCGTTGTGGCTCGACATTGATCAGCCAGATGCTTGCCCAACTGGACGATCACATCGTCATTTCGGAACCACCGCCCCTGGATACGCTGCTGCGCAGTGATCTGCCGCTTGCCGAGCGGTGCGTGGCGCTCAAGGGCTTGATGTCGGCGTACGGGCAGCGCCGCCGAGGCGTGGAGCAACGCCTGGTGGTCAAGCTCGACGCCTGGAACATCGGTGAGCTGGCGCTGCTGCGTGAGTGCTTTCCCGACACACCTTGGTTGTTCCTGTACCGCGATCCCTTGGAAATCGCCGTCTCCCATCTGCGCCGTCCTGGCATGCACATGGTGCCGGGGATGATCGGGACGAGTGTCCTGGACGATGGGTTGCCGTTCAGTAGCCCGGAAGACTTCATCTCGCGCCGGGTGGGACGATTGTTGGCGAGAGGCTTGGAACACTGTCAGGTATTGGGTGCAATGGCGGTCAACTACACCGAACTGCCCGAGGCGATGACGGGCCGGCTGGCGGCGTTTTTCCGGCTCGATGAGGAGCAAGGCAGGCGAGTGTTCGCCGCGGTGGGGCAGCATGCCAAGCAGCCGGCGCAGGCGTTTGTTGGCGATAGCGAGGACAAGCGCCGGGAGGCTTCGGCGTTGTTGCGTGAGCGGGTCATGCGCTGGGCGCAGGGGCCCTATGAAGCGTTGAAGTCACTGCCCCTGTAGCGGGAACCCGTTTTTGTGGCGAGGGAGCTTGCTCCCGCTCGGTTGCGCAGCAACCGCAAAAGCTTGGGGCCACTGCGCAGCCCAGCGGGAGCAAGCTCCCTCGCCACAGGGAAATGCTCGCACGGCGCATCAGGACTTGTTAGGCGACAACTCCGCCATCCCCTTGAGCAATTCAATCGGCAAGGGGAAGACGATGGTGGAGCTTTTATCCCCGGCAATCGAGCCCAGCGTCTGCATGTAGCGCAGTTGCATGGCGCCTGGCTGGCGGCCGAGCATTTCGGCGGCCTGCATGAGTTTTTCCGAGGCCTGCAGCTCGCCTTCGGCGTGGATCACCTTGGCCCGGCGTTCGCGCTCGGCTTCGGCTTGGCGGGCGATGGCGCGGATCATCGATTCGTTGAGGTCCACGTGCTTGATCTCGACATTTGCCACCTTGATGCCCCAGGCATCGGTCTGGGCGTCGAGCACCTGCTGGATATCGCCGTTCAATTGCTCGCGCTCGGCCAGCAGTTGGTCCAGGTCATGCTTGCCGAGGACCGCGCGCAAGGTGGTCTGAGCCAGTTGGCTGGTGGCCATGAGGAAGTTTTCGACCTGGATGATGGCTTTCTGCGGATCGAGCACGCGGAAATACAGCACCGCATTGACCTTCACCGAGACGTTGTCGCGGGTGATCACGTCCTGGGGCGGCACGTCGAGGACAATGGTGCGCAGGTCGACGCGGATCATCTGCTGTACCACCGGAATCAGCAGGATCAACCCCGGCCCCTTGACCTGCCAGAACCGACCGAGCTGGAACACCACCGCTCGTTCGTATTCGCGCAGGATCCGGAACGTCGCACCTGCCAGTGCAATCAACAGTAACAACAGCAGCACAAAACCGATTTGCATGCCCATCTCAGACTCCTTGTGAATCAGCGGGGGCCACTTCCAGCAGCAAACCCTTGCGGGTGATGACTCGCACCGCTTGCCCAGGCCGCAGCGGCGTTGCGCTTGCCACCTGCCAGCGTTCGCCTTCCAACTGGACCCAGCCATGATGATGATTGCCGGCCTGCAACGCAGTCACCATCGTGACGCTGCCCAACAGCGCCGCATCGCCGCTGACAGGCTGGCGCGGTCGTGTTTTCAACGCACGGACCAACAGGACGATCAGCAGCAAGGCGCTGACCAGGCCCAGGCCGAGCATCAGCGGAACCGGGACATCGGCGTTGGTCAGGATGACCGCGCCAATCACACACAGGACAATGCCACCCAGCCCCGCGACACCATAATTGGGCAGGGCCGCCTCGAAGACCAGCAAGGCCACGCCAACGGCAACCAGCCAGAAACCCAGGGAATCGGTGCCTGGCAGCACGAGGCCATCGGCGCCGAACGCGGGCCCGCTGATCGCCAGCAGCGCAACCGTCAACCAGTGAATGTTCACAGCACCCTCCGCAACGTGTATTCGTCGGGATGTTATTCAAAGTCTAGTCGAGTCGAGGGTTGATTGAATTTTGATCAGTCTGGCGGTCGTCGAGGGGCTAGACTGCGGAGAAACACCCCGCCATCTCCATTATGTTCAGGAGGCCCGTATGGAAACCCCAATTCACCCTCTTTCCGCATTATTCAAGCAACTGGGCTTGCCCGATGACGCTCAGGGCATTGATCAATTTATAACCAGTCATTCGCCCCTCAAGCCTGGGCTGCACCTGGCCGATGCGTTTTTCTGGAGCGAGGGCCAGCGGCAAATGCTGCGCGACGAGATCCTCGAGGATGCGGACTGGGCGGAAGTGATCGACCAGTTGGATGTGTTGTTGCGCAAGGGGCGTAGCGAGTGAGACCGACGCAATACCTGTGGGAGCGAGCTTGCTCGCGATAGCGGTATGTCTGTTACATCGATGTCGACTGACCGTTCGCTATCGCGAGCAAGCTCGCTCCCACAGGGTGGAGCGTTTATTCTTTTCAGGTCTTAACAAATAGCTTCTTATTCCTTAAATAATATAGCTCTCCTCCCTATACTCGTCCGGGAACAGACACGCAGGAGAGCACCCATGCGCAACGAATCGATTCGCTACCTGATTGTGCCGGGCTGGCAAGGATCGCCGGAAAATCATTGGCAAACCCACTGGCAGAACAGCCTGCCCAACAGTGCCAGGGTCGAGCAGGCCGACTGGGTCACGCCCCGGCGTGAAGACTGGGTCGCGGCGCTGGCCGAGGCCGTGGCCGCCGACAGCACGCCAGTGATCCTGATTGCCCATAGCCTGGGCTGCATCACGGTGGCCCATTGGGCCGCCACCGCGCCGGTGCAGTTCCTGCGGCAGGTGCGTGGGGCGTTGCTGGTGGCGCCGGCGGATGTCGAGCGGCCGGCCTGCGTTCCGGCGCTGCGCAACTTCGCGCCGATTCCCACTGATCTGTTGCCGTTCCCAAGCCAAGTGGTCAGCTCCGACAACGACGCCGCCGTGAGCGCCCCGCGCGCCCTGGAACTGGCCCGTAACTGGGGCGCCGAGGCCGGGATTCTGTCCGGGGCGGGGCATATCAACGTGAAGTCCGGTCACCAGCGTTGGGAGCAGGGTTTCGCTTACCTCTATCGCCTGCAAAACCGCATGGAGCATCACGCCCTGCGTCGCGCCTGAATTTTTAGCGCCCCCCGTCTCCCGGCGGTCTGGGGCGGGAGCCTGCCATGAGTTTGCATGAAACCTTCGGTCAGCCCTTGCTGACCTTTCCCGATGCGGAAAAAAGCCCCCTGAGCATTCGCGCCAAGGCGCTGGTGTTCGTCGACCCTCGTTCGCGGCAGTTGCGCCAGGCGTTGGAGCAACTGGCGCCGCGTGCGGTCTCGGTGCTGATACGCGGTGAAACCGGTAGCGGCAAGGAACTGCTGGCCCGGCATATCCACCGCGAAAGTGATCGCGGTGGGTTGTTTGTGTCGGTCAACTGCGGCGCCATCAGCCCGACCTACGCCGACGCCGAACTGTTCGGCTATGCCGCCGGCAGCTACAGCGGTTCGGCCAGCAGCCGGGCCGGTTGGTTTGGCTCGGCCAACGGCGGAACCCTTTACCTGGATGAAATCGGTGATTTGCCGCTGCCGATCCAGATCAAATTGCTGGCGGCCCTGGAAAACCATGAAGTCACCCGTGTGGGTGCGCATCAGCCCAGCCCGGTGGATGTCCGCCTGGTGGCAGCGACCAGCATCGACCTGGCGCAAGCGGTGGCGGCCGGGAAATTCCACGAACGGCTCTACCATTACCTTGGCGAAGGCCAACTGGAACTGCCGGCCCTGCGTGAGCGGGTGGGCGATATCCTGTCCCTGGCCGAATATTTCCTGGGCATCTACAGCCAGCGACTCGGCCTCAGCGTGCCGCTGATCAGTGACGCGGCGCAGTCCGCTCTCGAGCGGCACAGTTGGCCGGGCAACACCCGCGAGCTGGAAAACGTCATTCACTTCGCATTGCTGGTGAGCACGGGGGATGAGATTTTGCCGGAGCACTTGAATCTGCCGTCCCAGCCTTCAGCCCTGGAGCTGATTGATCAGCAGGTGGCGCAGGTCATTGCCCAGGGTTCGCATGCCGAGCGCGAAGCCCTCAAGGCGCTGCTCAATCGCTTGGAGCAAACGCTATAGATCACACCTCGCTTGGCCTGCAGGAGCTGTGTAGGAGCTGTGTAGGAGCTGTCGAGTGCAACGAGGCTGCGATCCTTCCCCAGACAATTGAGTCGCAAGCGAAAGATCAAGATCAAGATCAAAAGATCGCAGGCTTCGCCAGCTCCTACACAGAGCGGGAGCAAGCTCCCTTGCCACAAAAACGGTGTTTTTCTATATGAGTAAAATGAATATGAACTTGAATAAAAGATATTGTTAAGGAATAAAAAATATCGGTATTGTCCGCTTCACGCCAGCGATAGCACTTCACTGGCACTCCACATTTGGCCGTCGTCCATGACGACAGTGATTTTCGATAAGGACACTGCATGAAAAAGGTTCTGTTGTTCACCGCATTGGCGGCAGCCCTGACCTCTGGCCTGACCCAGGCCGCGGAGAAACTGGTGGTGGCTGCCACCCCGGTGCCCCACGCTGAAATCCTCGAGCTGATCAAGCCGGCCCTGGCCAAAGAAGGCGTGGACCTGGAAATCAAGGTCTTCACCGACTACGTCCAACCCAACGTACAGGTTGATCAGAAGCGCCTGGACGCCAACTACTTCCAGACCCTGCCGTACCTGACGAACTTCAACGAAGGCAAAGGCACCCATCTGGTGACCGTGGTCGGCGTTCACGTCGAACCGTTCGGCGGCTATTCGAAGAAGTACAAAAAATTGGCTGATCTGCCAAACGGCGCAACCATCGCGCTGCCTAACGAAGGCAGCAACAGCGGCCGTGCCCTGATCCTGCTGCAGAAGGCTGGCCTGATCGAGTTGAAAGACCCGAAAAACGCTTTGGCGACGCCGAAAGATATCGCCAAGAATCCGCACAACTTCAAGTTCAAGGAACTGGAGTCGGCCATGCTGCCGCGCGTGCTGGACCAGGTCGACCTGGACCTGATCAACACCAACTATGCCCTGGAAGCGGGTCTTAACCCGGCCAAGGATGCACTGGTGATCGAAGGCGCGGATTCGCCTTACGTCAACTTCCTGGTGGCCCGTCCTGACAACAAGGACAGCCCGGCCATCCAGAAACTGGCCAAGGCCCTGACCAGCCCTGAAGTGAAGGCATTCATCGAGAAAAAATACAGCGGTGCGGTACTGCCGGCGTTCTGATTCGCGCGGTAAACCCTTTCACGGTTTCAAACGCCGACGGCTGATACAGCGTCGGCGTTTTTTATTGTGGGAGCGAGCTTGCTCGCGATGGCGGCTGATCAGTAACGCTGATGTGACTGACAGGCCGCTATCGCGAGCAAGCTCGCTCCCACAGGGGGTAGATCAGGCCACCCCGCTCTTCAACGCCCGGCGCAACGCCACCAACAATTTCACTATTTCCCGCGGTTCCAGTCGCTGCGGCACTTTTACGTCAGCCATGTTTTCTTCCTTGTAATGGTGAGGGAGATGTCGAAAAAAGATCCTCCCTGCGGCGCAAGAAAAATAGTCGTCTTTACCCGTTGCGGCAAATCCGGGGGATAGTTTTTTGCGTGATATCAATATGCTTTAACGGTATTTAAATTACGCTTCTTATGCCATTAAAGTCAGTGCCTGCCGAGTAGCTATCCGCTGCCCATGGACCGCACTACCGCCGCTTACCGAGCGGCGTCCAGGATGTTCAATGAACTTCGATTACGCTTTTATCCTCAGCACCCTCCCGGCGTTTCTCAAGGCTGTGGGCGTGACGCTGCAGGTCGGCTTTATCGCCATCGCCACATCGCTGCTGGTGGCGCTGGTCAACGCGACGATCCTGGTGTTGCGCACGCCGTACCTGCAACGCCTGGTGGGGCTGTACGTGGAACTGGCGCGCAACACGCCGCTGCTCATCCAGCTGTTCTTCGTCTACTTCGCATTGCCGGCGCTGGGCATCAAGGTGTCGGGGTTTGCGGCGGCGATCATCACCATGACATTCCTGGGCGGTGCCTACCTCACGGAAGTGCTGCGTGCGGGCGTGGATGCGGTGCCCCAGGCGCAGTTGGAATCCGGTCGCTCCATCGGGCTGTCCCACGGCCAATTGTTGCGCTACGTGATCTTGCCGCAGGCCGGGATCCTCAGCCTGCCGTCGCTGTTCGCCAACTTCATTTTCCTGCTGAAGGAGACCACGGTGGTCTCGGCCGTGGCGGTGCCGGAGATTCTCTACACCACCAAAAGCTACATCGCCCTCTACTACAAGACCTACGAAATGCTCGCCGTGCTGACGCTGATTTGCGTGCTGCTGTTTTTGCCGCTGTCGCTGCTGCTCGGCCGTCTGGAAAGGAGGCTCCAGCATGGCCAGTTCGGGTCTTGAGTTGCTGTGGGTGTCGTTGCCGCAACTGGGCAAGGGCGCTGCGCAAACCCTGTCGATTTCCTTCCTGAGCATCGCCATCAGCACCATTGGCGGCGTGCTTTACGGCGTGTTGCGTACGCTGGGCGTGAGGTGGTTGGACACCGTCCTGCGGATCTACCTGGAGCTGTTTCGGGCGATCCCGGTGCTGGTCTGGTTGTACTTGCTGTTCTTCGGCGTGCCGATATTTTTTGGCCTGAGCATTCCAAGTTTCTGGTGCGCGGTCCTGGTGTTGTCGTTGTGGGGCGCCAGTGAAGTCGGCGAAGTAGTGCGCGGCGCCTTGCATTCGTTGCCGCGCGGCCAACGGGAGGCAGGCTTGTCGATCGGGCTGAACGGTCCGCAACTCTACGGCCATGTACTGCTGCCGCAAGCGCTGAGACGCATGACGCCGCCGACCATCAATGTCTATACGCGCATCATCAAGACCAGCTCCCTGGCCGTGCTGATCGGCGTGGTGGACGTCATCAAGGTCGGCCAGCAGATCATCGAACGCACCTACGAATCCGTGCTGATCTACGGCGCGTTGTTCCTGTTTTTCTTTTTCATTTGCTACCCGCTCTCGGCCGCCTCGCGCGTGCTGGAGCGGCGCTGGACGCAAGCATGAGCGCATTGATCGAGTTCAAGGGTTTCAACAAGTTTTTCGGCGAGCAACAGGTGCTGGACGGCATCGACCTGCAAGTACAGCCAGGCGAAGTGATCGTCATCCTCGGCCCCAGTGGCTGCGGCAAAAGCACCTTGCTGCGTTGCCTCAACGGGCTGGAAGTGGCCCACAGCGGCAACCTGACATTCGCCGGTCGCGAGTTGCTGGACAAGGGCACCGACTGGCGCGAAGTGCGGCAGCAGATCGGCATGGTGTTCCAGAGCTACCACCTGTTCCCGCACATGAGCGTGCTCGATAACTTGCTGCTTGGCCCGGTCAAAGTGCAAAAACGCAACCGCCGCGAGGCGTGCGGCCAGGCCGAAGCCTTGCTGGCCCGAGTGGGCCTGCTGGACAAGCGCGATGCCTTTCCACGCCAGCTCTCCGGCGGCCAGCAGCAACGCATCGCCATCGTGCGTTCGCTGTGCATGAACCCCAAGGTCATGTTGTTCGATGAGGTCACCGCCGCTCTCGACCCGGAAATGGTCAAGGAGGTGCTGGAAGTCATCCAGGGCTTGGCCCGCGACGGCATGACGCTGTTGATCGTCACCCACGAAATGGCCTTCGCCCGCGCCGTGGCTGACCGCATCGTGTTCATGGATGCCGGGCGAATCCTTGAACAGAACCCTCCCGAGATTTTCTTTACGAACCCGCAAACCGCACGAGCGCAGCAGTTCCTGGAGAAGTTCTCCTACGTCGCCGCACTACCCAAAACGACTCAAACAAAGGAACTGGAACTGTCATGAAAACTGCCAAGTCTTCTCTGCTGCTACTGCCGTTGCTCGCCGCCTTCCTGCTGGCCGGCTGCAACAAAACCGAAGAACCGCCGAAGCCGAACGTCGCCGGCCAAAGCACCGCGCCGGCCGGCTACCTGGACAAAATCAAGGCGCGGGACAAGTTGATCGTCGGCGTCTTCACTGACAAGCCACCGTTTGGCTTCGTCAATGAGGCGGGGCGGTATGTCGGCTTCGATACCGATATCGGCCGTCGCTTTGCCAAGGACCTGCTCGGCGATGAAAACAAGGTCGAGTTCGTCGCGGTCGAGCCGGCGAGCCGGATTCCGTTCCTGCAAAGCGACAAGGTCGACCTGATCCTGGCCAACATGACCGTGACCCCGGAGCGCAAGGAAGCGGTGGAGTTCACCAACCCGAATCTGAAAGTCGCGGTGCAGGCGCTGGTGCCACAAGCCAGCTCGGTGAAAAGCCTCGATGACCTGGCGACCCGTACCACCATCGTCACCACCGGCACCACGGCGGATATCTGGCTGACCAGGAATCACCCGGACTGGAAACTGCTCAAGTTCGAGAAAAACTCCGAGTCCCTGCAAGCATTGGCCAACGGTCGTGGCGATGCTTATGCCCAGGACAATCTGGTGTTGTTCAGTTGGGCCAAGCAGAACCCCGGCTATCGCGTGCTGGAGCAGACGCTGGGCGCCGAAGCGCCGATCGCACCGGCGGTGAAGAAGGGCAATATCGAGCTGCGTGATTGGGTCAACGCCGAGTTGGCGAAGCTGGGTGAAGAGAAGTATTTGCTCAAGTTGTACGATCAGTACGTGCGCAAGGAATTGAGCGATGACACCAAGCCTGAGAGCGTGATCGTCGAGGGGGGCAAGTGGCAGGGGTGATTCGCTGACTTTGTTTAGGCCTTCCGATAGCTATCGCGAGCAAGCTCGCTCCCACAGGGGGAATAGTGTTCGACCGCAATTCCCCCTGTGGGAGCGAGCTTGCTCGCGATTCGGTTGATCAGGCGCCACTCAATCTGGCCAATGCCACGCCGGCTCATCCAACACCCGTTGCCCGACAATCCCGGTCTGCCCAAGCTCTTTTTCCAGCACGATGCAATTGCAGTCTTCATCCTGCTCCAGGGCGGCGATCAGGCGCGTGGCGTGGGACACCACCCAGACCTGGCAATTGACTGAAGCCCGGATGATCAGCCGCGCCAAGGCCGGCAACAGATCGGGGTGCAGGCTGGTTTCCGGTTCGTTGAGCACCATCAGCGAGGGCGGTCGTGGTGTGAGCAGGGCGGCCACCAGCAACAGATAGCGCAGGGTCCCGTCCGACAGTTCGGCGGCGGACAGCGGCCGCAGCAGGCCATGCTGTTGGAACGCGATGGCGAAACGTCCGCCTTGCAGTTTCTCGATGTGCAGTTGGGCACCGGGGAATGCGTCGCCGATGGCGGCGTGCAAGGCCTCGACGTCACCGATCTCAAGGATGGTCTGCAACGCGGCGGCCAGATCGCGTCCGTCGTGGTGCAGCACCGGCGTGCGGGTGCCCAATTGCGGTTGGCGCACCGGGGCGTCGGCATCGCTGCGAAAATGATCGTAGAAGCGCCAGCGACGAATGAACTCGCGCATCTGCAAGACCTCTGGCGAAGTGCGCAGGCTGCCGACCTGGTCGAACAGGCTGTCGAAGGTCGGCGTGTGCTGGGCCAGCACATCCCAGGAGCGGCCTTCGCGGGCACGGATCATCGGCCCGTTGCGGTCCACCAGCAGGCTGGCCGGCCGAAACACCGGGCCGGCCCAGATGCATTCGCGCTTGATTTCAGGGTCCAGTGCAAACGCCGAACGACTGGGCTCCGGCAAGCCCAGGGCGATGCAATAGCTGAACTCTTCACCGGCGAAGCCCAGGCGCAGGCGCTTGGTGCCCTGGCGCACAATCGCCTGGACCGGCACTTCGCCGTTACGCATGCGCCGGCTGATTTCTTCCGGCCCGGCCCAGAAGGTCGAGTCCAGTCCGCCTTCGCGGGCCAGGGCGTTGACCACCCCGCCCTGGGCCGTCTCTGCCAACAGGCGCAGGGCGCGGTACAGATTGGACTTGCCGCTGCCGTTGGGACCGGTGATCAGGTTAAGCCGGCCCAGGGGGATGACCAGCTTGTTGATGGATCGGTAATTGGCCACCGCCAGGGTCTTGAGCATGGGTAGCCTCCTGCAGCATGGGTTCGTAGGAGCTGGCGAGCGAAGCGAGGCTGCGATCTTTCCGAACCCCATTGATTCTCAAGTGAAAGATCAAAAGATCGCAGCCTCGCTTCGCTCGGCAGCTCCTACAGGCGGCGATCAGTTTGCCTGATTTGCTGCACCCGTTGTATTCGTGGAACCCTGTTCTAAGCTCACAGTCGTATCGTCACTGGTACGTCCGTACAACGCAAAGGAGTCTGCATGGCTGGTCCCGGAATCAAATTGATGATTGGTTTGGGCGTGTGCGTGTTGTTGACGGGGTGCGGTGATAAGAAGCCCGAAGAAAAAGCCCTGCCGCGGGTTTTCGTGCAGCAAGCCGTGCCCAGCGAATACGCCGCTTCGGTGACCTTGACCGGCGATGTCCAGGCGCGGGTGCAGGCCGACCTGTCGTTTCGTGTGGGCGGCAAGATCATCGAGCGCAAGGTCGATGTCGGCGCCCGGGTTTCGGCCCGGCAAGTGCTGGCCCGGCTCGATCCGCGGGACCTGCAGACCAACGTCGACTCCGCCGAGGCCCAGGTGGCCGCCGAGCAGGCGCGGGTCAAGCAGAGTGCGGCGGCGTTCGTGCGCCAGCAGAAACTCTTGCCCAAGGGCTACACCAGCCAGAGCGAATACGACGCCGCCCAGGCTCAACTGCGCAGCAGCCAGAGTGCGCTGACCGCCGCCCAGGCCCAACTGGCCAACGCCCGCGAACAACTGAGCTACACCGCACTGATTGCCGAGGCCCCGGGCATCATCACCGCACGCCAGGCGGAAGTCGGCCAGGTGGTGCAGGCCACGGAGCCGATCTTCAGCCTGGCCCGGGATGGCGAACGTGACGCGGTGTTCAACATCTACGAATCGCTGTTGAGCGAACCGCCGTCGGACCCTGCGATCACCATCAGTCTGCTGGATAACCCCGCCATCAAGACCACCGGCACGGTGCGCGAGATCACCCCGGCGGTGTCTGCCCAGACCGGCACCGTGCAGGTCAAGGTCACCCTCGATGATTTACCCGAAGGCATGCACCTGGGCTCGGTGGTCAGTGCCACGGCCAAATCCGCCGGCAAGACCGCCTTCGAGCTGCCCTGGTCGGCCCTGACCAAGAACCTCAGTGACCCGGCCGTGTGGCTGGTGGACGGCGAGGGCAAGGCGCAGTTGCAGACGGTGACCGTCGGCCGCTACCTGACCGGCAAAGTCATCATCAGCGATGGCCTCAAGGGCGGTGAGAAAATCATCACCGCAGGCGGGCAATTGCTCCACCCGGGCGTGCGCGTCGAGATCGCTGAAAACACCTCTGGAAAAACCACGCCGGGAGCCCAGCCATGAAGCGTTTATGGATGGTTTCGGCCGGCCTCTTGCTGGCCGCCTGCTCCAAGGAAGAAGCGCCACCCGAACCGGTGCGCCCGGTGTTGTCCGTTGAAGTCAGGGCCCTCGACCAGCAGGCGCTTGGGCGGTTCGCCGGGAATATCCAGGCCCGCTACGAGAGCAACGTGGGTTTCCGCGTGCCAGGACGGATCGCCAGTCGCAATGTCGACGTCGGCGCGGAGGTGAAGAAGGGCGACCTGCTCGCCACGCTCGACCCTACCGACCAGCAGAACCAGTTGCGTGCCGCCGAGGGCGATCTGGCGCGGATCGAGGCGCAGTACATCAATGCCCAGGCCAATGCCCGCCGCCAGCAGCAATTGTTCGACCGTGGCGTCGGTGCCCAGGCGCAACTGGACATCGCCCAGACCGACCTGAAAACCACTGGCGCCTCTCTCGAACAGGCCAAGGCCTCGGTGGAGCAGGCCCGCGACCAGCTCAACTACAGCGAACTGCACACTGACCACGACGCCGTCGTCACGGCCTGGAATGCCGAAGCCGGGCAGGTGGTCACCGCCGGCCAGCAAGTGGTGACCCTGGCCCGCCCGGACATCAAGGAGGCGGTGATCGACCTGCCGGCCGGGCTGGTCGAGCGCCTGCCCACGGACGTGGTGTTCGAGGTCGCCGCGCAGTTGGACCCGAGCATCCACACCACCGCTACCGTGCGCGAGATCGAACCCCAGGCCCAGAGCGCCACCCGTACCCGCCGCGCGCGCCTGACGTTGGCCGATACACCGCCAGGTTTTCGCCTGGGCACGGCCATCAGCGTGACCCTGAGCTCGACCATCGAACCGCGCATCGAGCTGCCACTCAGCGCGTTGCAAGAGATCGACGGCAAGGCGCGGATCTGGCTGGTCGACCCGCAAACCCAGACCGTCTCGCCCCGTGACGTACGGATTCTCGAACGTTCGGCCAACTCGGTGCTGGTGGCCAACGGCATCAAGGCCGGCGATCGCGTGGTCAGCGCCGGGGTGAACAGTCTCCAGCCGGGGCAGAAAGTGAAACTCGACGAGGAAGCACGATGAAAGGGCCTTTCAATCTGTCCGAATGGGCCCTGCGGCATCAGTCGTTCGTCTGGTACCTGATGTTCGTGGCATTGTTGATGGGCGTGTTTTCGTACATGAACCTGGGGCGCGAAGAAGACCCATCGTTCACCATCAAGACCATGGTCATCCAGACCCGTTGGCCTGGCGCGACCCAGGAAGAAACCCTCAGGCAGGTCACCGACCGCATCGAGAAAAAACTCGAAGAGCTCGATTCCCTCGACTACGTCAAAAGCTACACCCGACCGGGGGAGTCGACGGTGTTCGTGTACCTGCTCGACACCACCGGGGCCAAGGAAATCCCCGAGATCTGGTACCAGGTGCGCAAGAAGATCAACGACATTCGCGGCGATTTTCCTGACGGCCTGCAAGGGCCCGGGTTCAACGACGAGTTCGGCGATGTCTACGGTTCGGTGTACGCCTTCACCGGCGATGGCCTGTCGATGCGCCAGTTGCGCGACTACGTCGAACAGGTGCGCGCCGAGATCCATGACGTCCCGGGCCTGGGCAAGGTCGAGATGGTGGGCGAGCAGGACGAAGTGCTCTACCTGAACTTCTCCACACGCAAACTTGCCGCCCTGGGGATCGACCAGCGCCAAGTCGTGCAAAGCCTGCAAACCCAGAACGCCGTGACCCCGGCCGGGGTCATCGACGCCGGGCCCGAGCGGATTTCCGTGCGCACGTCCGGGCAGTTCCAGTCGGAAAAAGACCTGGCCAACGTCAACCTGCGGCTCAATGACCGCTTCTATCGACTGGCCGACATCGCCGATATCAGCCGCGGTTACGTTGACCCTGCCACGCCGATGTTCCGTTTCAACGGTACACCGGCCATCGGCCTCGCCATCGCAATGAAGAAGGGCGGCAACATCCAGGACTTCGGCAAGGCGCTGCATGCGCGCATGACTGAACTGACCGCCGACCTGCCGGTGGGCGTTGGCGTGCACACCGTGTCGGACCAGGCCGAGGTGGTGGAAGAGGCAGTCGGCGGTTTTACCAGCGCCTTGTTCGAGGCGGTGATCATTGTATTGGTCGTCAGCTTCATCAGCCTTGGCGTACGGGCCGGGCTGGTGGTGGCCTGTTCGATTCCGCTGGTGCTGGCGATGGTCTTCCTGTTCATGGAATACAGCGGCATCACCATGCAGCGGATTTCCCTCGGCGCGTTGATCATCGCCCTCGGCCTGCTGGTGGACGACGCAATGATCACCGTGGAAATGATGGTCACGCGCCTGGAAAAAGGCGACACCAAGGACCAGGCCGCGACGTTCGCCTATACCTCGACAGCGTTCCCGATGCTCACCGGGACCCTGGTGACCGTGGCCGGTTTCGTGCCCATCGGCCTGAACGCCAGTTCCGCCGGTGAGTACACCTTCACCCTGTTCGCGGTCATCGCCGTGGCGATGCTGGTGTCATGGATCGTCGCGGTGTTGTTTGCCCCGGTGATCGGCGTGCACATCCTCAGCACCAACGTGAAACCCCACAGCGCCGAGCCGGGGCGGATCGGCCGGGCGTTCAACGGTGGCCTGCTGTGGGCGATGCGCAATCGCTGGTGGGCCATCGGCATCACCGTGCTGCTGTTCGTGCTGTCGGTGTTTTGCATGCGTTTTGTGCAGAACCAGTTCTTCCCGTCCTCGGACCGGCCGGAAATCCTGGTGGACCTCAACCTGCCGCAAAACGCCTCGATGGACGAGACCCGCCGGGCGGTCGATCGCCTGGAAGCGACCCTCAAGGGCGACCCGGACATCGAGCGCTGGAGCACCTACATCGGCGAAGGCGCGATTCGCTTTTACCTGCCGCTGGACCAGCAACTGCAGAACCCGTACTACGCGCAACTGGTGATTGTCAGCAAGGGCCTGGAGTCGCGCACGGCCCTCACCGAGCGCCTGCAAAAGCGTCTGCGTGAGGATTTCGTCGGGATTGGCAGCTACGTGCAGGCCCTGGAAATGGGCCCGCCGGTGGGCCGGCCGATCCAGTACCGGGTCAGCGGCAAGGACATCGACCAGGTGCGCAAGCATGCGATCGAGCTGGCCACCGAGCTGGACAAGAACTCGCACATTGGCGAAATCATTTACGACTGGAACGAACCGGGCAAGGTGCTGCGCATCGACATCGCCCAGGACAAGGCGCGGCAGTTGGGCTTGTCTTCCGATGATGTGGCCAGGCTGATGAACAGCATCGTCAGCGGCTCGCCCGTGACCCAGGTCAACGACGATATTTACCTGATCGACGTGGTTGGCCGTGCCGAAGATGCCGAGCGTGGTTCGCCGGAAACCCTGCAGAACCTGCAAATCGTCACCCCGGGCGGCAACTCGATTCCGTTGCTGGCGTTCGCCACGGTGCGCTATGAACTGGAACAGCCCTTGGTGTGGCGTCGTGACCGCAAGCCGACCATCACCATCAAGGCCGCGGTGCGTGACGAGATCCAGCCCACCGACCTGGTCAAGCAACTGCAACCGGCCATCGACAAGTTCGCCGCCGGCCTGCCAGTGGGCTACAAGGTCGCCACGGGCGGTACGGTGGAAGAGAGCAGCAAGGCCCAAGGGCCGATCGCCAGTGTCGTGCCTCTGATGCTGTTCTTGATGGCGACCTTCCTGATGATCCAGCTGCACAGCGTGCAGAAACTGTTCCTGGTGGCGAGCGTCGCGCCCCTCGGGTTGATCGGCGTGGTGCTGGCGCTGGTGCCAACGGGCACGCCCATGGGCTTCGTGGCGATCCTCGGGATCCTCGCGTTGATTGGCATCATCATCCGTAACTCGGTGATCCTGGTGACCCAGATCGATGAATACGAACGTGACGGCTACGAGCCCTGGGATGCGGTGGTGGAAGCCACCGAGCACCGGCGCCGACCGATCCTGCTCACGGCGGCTGCGGCGAGCCTGGGGATGATTCCGATTGCCCGGGAAGTGTTCTGGGGGCCGATGGCCTACGCGATGATCGGCGGGATCATCATCGCCACCCTGTTGACGCTGCTGTTCCTGCCGGCGCTGTATGTGGCCTGGTACAAGATCCGCGAGCCGAAGCGTGATTGAGTTGGCCTTGAATCATGGGGGCTGCTGTGCAGCCCATCGCGAGCAAGCTTTGCTCCCACAGTGGATCGTTGCGAGTTCAGGATTTTGAACTCACTGTAGATCTGCTGTGGGAGCAAAGCTTGCTCGCGATAGGGCCCGTCCAGCCACCGAGGACTTCTTATTTGCGCAACAACCGCAACCCATTGAACACCACCAGCAAACTCACCCCCATGTCGGCAAACACCGCCATCCACATGGTGGCGAACCCGGCGAAGGTGAACCCGAGGAAAATCGCCTTGATCACCAACGCCAAGGCAATGTTCTGTTTCAGGATGCTTGAAGTCTGCCGCGACAGGCGAATGAACGCCGGGATCTTGCGCAGATCATCGTCCATCAAGGCGACATCGGCGGTTTCGATGGCCGTGTCGGTGCCGGCCGCCGCCATGGCGAAACCGATTTCCGAACGGGCCAGGGCCGGGGCGTCATTGATACCGTCACCGACCATGCCGACGCGGTGACCCTGGGCGTACAACGCTTCGATGGCTTGCAGCTTGTCTTCGGGCAACAGGTCGCCCCGCGCCTGGTCCATGCCCACCTGCGCGGCAATTGCGTCGGCGGTGTGGGCGTTATCGCCGGTGAGCATCAGGGTCTTGATGCCCAGGTCATGCAGTTGCCGGATGGCTTCGCGGCTGGAATCCTTCACGGTGTCGGCCACGGCAAACAGCGCCAAGGGGCCGGTAGCGTCGAGCAGCAGCACCACGGACTTGCCTTGTTTTTCCAAGGCGAAGAGTTTCTCTTCCAGTTCGGGGGAGCACAGGCCAAGGTCTTCCACGAGGCGGTGATTACCCAGGTGATAAGTCTGCCCGCCGATGTCGCCGCGCACGCCGCGCCCGGCAAGCGCCGCAAAGTTATCCACAACCTGCTGTGCCAGTTGCTTATCCACAGCCGCGTTGGCAATCGCCCGGGAAACCGGGTGGTCGGAGCGGGCCGCGAGGCTGGCGGCGAGGGCCGGAGCGGTGGTTTCCATGCTCGGGGCCAGCGCCACATAGTCGGTTTGCACCGGCTTGCCGTGGGTGATCGTGCCGGTCTTGTCCAGGGCCAGGTAGTCGAGCTTGTAGCCGCCCTCCAGGTACACGCCGCCTTTGACCAGGATGCCTTTGCGCGCGGCGGCGGCGAGGCCGCTGACAATGGTCACGGGGGTGGAAATCACCAGTGCGCAGGGGCAAGCGACCACCAGCAGCACCAGCGCCCGGTAGATCCAGTCGAACCACGCCGCACCCATGAACAGCGGTGGGATGATGGCTACAGCCAGGGCCAGGACAAACACCGCCGGGGTGTAGATTTTCGAGAACTGGTCGACGAAGCGCTGAGTCGGCGCGCGGGAGCCCTGGGCCTGTTCCACGGCGTGGATGATTCGCGCTAGCGTGGAGTGATCGGCCGCCGCGGTCACGGTGTATTCCAATTCGCCGGCCTGGTTGATGGTGCCGGCGAACACCTTGTCGCCGATGGTTTTTTCCACCGGCAGGCTCTCGCCCGTGATCGGTGCCTGGTCAATGGTCGAACGACCGGCGACCACGTCGCCGTCCAGGCCAACCCTTTCGCCCGGGCGAACCCGTACCCGCGCACCGAGTGCGATGACTTTTACGTCTTGTGCCTGCCAGCTGCCATCGGCCTGTTGCACGGTGGCCTGTTCCGGGGCCATCTGCATCAGGCCGCTGATGGCGTTGCGCGCCCGGTCCAGGGATTTGGCTTCGATCAGCTCGGCCACGGTGAACAGGAACATCACCATCGCCGCTTCCGGCCATTGGCCGATCAGCACGGCGCCGGTCACGGCGATGCTCATCAACGCATTGATGTTCAGGTTGCGGTTTTTCAGGGCGATCCAGCCCTTTTTGTAGGTACCCAGGCCACCGCTGAGGATCGACACCAATGCCACCACTGCGACCACCCAGTTTGGCGCGGCGTTGGTGAAGTGGATCACCTCGGCGCCCAGGGCTGTCACGCCGGACAGCGCCAGCGGCCACCAGGGCTTGGCCGGGGCGGGCAAGTCAGGGGTGGCTTTCTCTTTGCCTGGAGTCATCGGCTCGGCCCGCATCCCTAAGGATTCGATGGCCTTGATGATCGGCGCGTCGCTCGGCAAATCGTGGGTTACGCCCAGCACGCGGTTGATCAGGTTGAAATCCAGTTGCTGCACGCCTTCGAGCTTGCCGAGCTTGTTCTGGATCAGCGTCTGTTCGGTGGGGCAGTCCATGGCTTCGATGCGGAAACTGCTCAGCCGCGCACCGTCCGTCGGCGTTTTGCCGAGGATGACCTGCGACGGGGCTGCTTTCGATGCGCAGCAGGAATGCCCGTGGTCATGGCCGTGGTCGGGTTTGTGGATGTGAAGGGAATCGCTCATCGGGTGACGTCCGTGAAAAGTGCCTGTTGCACAGTAAAGACCCTATAGCCACTATAGGGTCAAGCACCTATTTGGGAGGTCGCAGCATGAAGATCGGAGAACTGGCGAAAATCACCGACTGCCAGGTCGAAACCATCCGCTACTACGAGCGCGAAGGCTTGCTGCCGGAACCGGCCCGTAGCGACGGCAATTACCGCGTCTACACCCAGGCCCATGCCGAGCGGCTGACGTTCATCCGCAATTGCCGCACCTTGGACATGACCCTGGAAGAAATCCGCAGCCTCCTGGCTCTGCGTGACAGCCCCCAGGACCAGTGCGAAAGCGTCAACGCGCTGATCGACGAGCACATCCAACACGTCAAGGCCCGCATCGACGGCCTGCTGGCCTTGCAGACGCAACTGATCGACCTGCGCCATCGTTGTGGCGAAGGGCCGGACCTGGATCAATGCGGGATCTTGCAGCGGTTGGAGGTGAGTGGCGCGGTGGCGCCGGAGGTGGAGCATTCGCATGTGGGGCGTAGTCACGGGCATTGAGCCCTTGCCACCAATCCCCAATACACAGAGTCGCCTATGGGAGCAAAGCTTTGCTCCCATAGGCCTGCACACAGGGGTGATGGTGGGATCCTTTTAGACCGCCATCGGCGCGGTCATCGGCGCGTGGTGCTGGTAGCCTTCGAGGGAGAAGTCGCTTGGTTCCACCAGCTCCAGCCACTCAGGCTGGTACACACCGGTCTTGGCAAACTCCGGCACACGCTCGGAAATCACCAGCTTGGGCATCGGGAACGGCTCGCGCCTGAGCTGTTCCTTAAGCATGTCCAGATGATTTTCATAGACATGGGCATCGCCGATGAAATAGGTGAACCAGCGCGGCGTGTAGCCGGTCAGGCGGCCGATCAGGCTCAGCAGCGCGGCGCCTTCGGTGAGGTTGAACGGCGTGCCCAGGCCCAGGTCGTTGGAGCGGATGTAGAGGGTCAGGGAGATTTCCTTGGTCTCGACATTCGGGTGGAACTGGTAGAGCAGGTGGCACGGCGGCAGGGCCATCTCATCGAGCTGGGCGCAGTTCCAGCCGTGGAACAGGATGCGCCGGCTGCCCGGGTCCTTGATGATGGTGTCGACGCACTGGCGAACCTGGTCGATGGCCTTGTACAGCACCACGTAGGCCTGGCCGTTTTCTTCGCCTTCGGCGATCTGCCGGTAACCCTGGGCCAGTGTCTGCTCGATGGCCGCCGGGTTGCTCAGGGGGATCTGTTTGTAGGCCGGCCATTTGCGCCATTGCACGCCGTAGATCTCGCCCAGGTCGTCTTCGCCCTGGCGGAACGGGTTGGCCAGCCACTGGGCGTTTTCGTTGGCGTTCTGGTCCCAGACCTTGCAGCCCAGGGCACGGAATTCGGCGGCATTGTTCACGCCGCGCAGAAAGCCGCACATCTCGCCGATGGCCGATTTGAAGGCCATTTTGCGGGTGGTGATGGCCGGGAAACCGTCTTTCAAGTCATAGCGCAGCATGGCGCCGGGGAAGCTGATGGTGTTCACACCGGTGCGGTTGGCTTGCTTGGTGCCGTTCTTGATGACGTGGGCCACCAGATCGAGATATTGCTTCATGGGTTACCTGTGTCCTTGAACCCGGGGCCAGCGCCCCGGGGTTCGAATTTTAAACCTTGGCCGCCGCAGCTGGCGCACGATGATAAGCCAGCCAGATCAACGCCAGGCCGCCGACGATCATCGGCAAGCACAGCACCTGGCCCATGGTCAGCCAGTTCCACGCCAGATAGCCGAGCTGGGCGTCCGGGACGCGGACGAACTCAACGATGAAGCGGAAGATACCGTAAAAAAGGGCGAACATACCCGACACCGCCATGGTTGGCCGCGGCTTGCGCGAGAACAGCCAGAGGATCAGGAACAGTGCCACACCCTCGAGGGCGAACTGGTACAGCTGCGACGGGTGGCGCGGCAACTGCGCCGGGTCGCTGAACGGCGGGAAGATCATCGCCCACGGCGCGTCGGTCGGCTTGCCCCACAGCTCGGCATTGATGAAGTTGCCGATGCGCCCGGCGCCCAGGCCGATCGGCACCATCGGCGCGACGAAGTCCATCAGCTCGAAAAACGATTTGTTGTTGCGCTTGCCGAACCACAACGCCGCGAGCATCACGCCGATGAACCCGCCGTGGAACGACATGCCGCCTTTCCAGACTTCAAAGATCAGCGTCGGGTTGGCCAGGTACGCACTCAAGTCGTAGAACAGCACATAGCCCAGGCGCCCGCCGACGATCACGCCCATGGACAGCCAGAACACCAGGTCGGAGAGCTTTTCCTTGTTCCAGGTCGGGTCGAAACGGTTGAGCCGACGCGACGCCAGCAACCAGGCGCCGCCGATGCCGACCAGGTACATCAGGCCGTACCAGTGGATTTTCAGCGGGCCGATGGCCAGGGCCACCGGATCGATCTGCGGGTAAGGCAGCATTGATATTCCTCGTAAACGTCAAAAATACCCGGGCGACGCTGCCACCTCGGGATTAAGCCAGGATTGCGTCAGAACAGGAAACTCAAGCCGACGCAGAATAGCAGGGCGGCGAACAGCCGCTTGAGCAAGCGCGGCGACAGGCGATGGGCCAGCCGCGCACCGAAGCGGGCGAAGACCATGCTGGTCAGGGCGATGCCCAGCAGCGCCGGCAAATACACAAAACCGAGACTATGGGCCGGCAGCAGCGGATCGTGCCAGCCCAGAATCATGAAACTTAAAGCACTGGCCAGGGCGATCGGCAAACCGCAGGCCGATGAGGTCGCCACCGCTTGCTGCATCGGCACGCTGCGCCAGGTCAGGAAGGGGACGGTCAACGAACCGCCGCCAATGCCGAAAATCGCCGAGGCCCAGCCGATCACCGTGCCTGCCAAGGTCAGTCCGACTTTGCCGGGCACCGTGCGGCTGGCCTTGGGCTTGAAGTCCAGGGCCAGTTGCACGGAGACGATCATGGCGAATACACCAATGATCTTTTGCAGGTGCGGGCCGGAAATCGCTTCGGCGGTGACGGCGCCGAAACCGGCACCGATCAGGATTCCAACGGTCATCCAGGCGAAAATCGGCCAGCGCACCGCGCCTTTGCGCTGGTGCTCACGCACGGCATTGACCGAGGTAAAGATGATCGATGCCAGCGAGGTGCCGACGGCCAGGTGCGTCAACACCTGCGGGTCGAAACCCTGCAGGGTGAAACTGAACACCAGCACCGGGACGATGATCATCCCGCCCCCCACGCCGAACAACCCGGCCAACACGCCGGCGCAGGCGCCGAGCAGCAGATAGAGCAAAAATTCCACCAGCGTCTCCCCGTCCATCCCTGAAATAAGAGCGGCATGGTAACGGATCGAGGGGCTTGGGCTCTACTGACGGCGATGGATGCATGATGGAGGTATGGGTAGAGTAGGTGCAACGCGTGGTTTTTGTGGCGAGGGAGCTTGCTCCCGTTGTAGGAGCTGTGTAGGAGCTGTCGAGTGCAACGAGGCTGCGATCTCTCCACTGGCAATTGAGTCGCAAGCGAAAGATCAAGATCAAAAGATCGCAGGCTTCGCCAGCTCCTACAGAGTCCAGCGGGAGCAAGCTCTCTCGCCACAAAAGCAGTGTTCGGCTTTATTCTTTCAATGGATTGGCATTGTTAACGGGACAACCTGATGTGCCTGATCGTATTTGCCTGGCGCCCCGGCCATGCCCGGCCGCTGATCGTGGCGGCCAACCGCGACGAGTTCTATGCCCGGCCGACCTTGCCCCTGGCCCAGTGGCCTGATGCGCCCCATGTGCATGCTGGTCGCGACCTGGAGGCTGGTGGCACCTGGCTTGGCATTGGCGCCGAAGGGCGCTTTGCGGCGCTGACCAACATCCGTGACCCGGGCCAGTTGCCGGCATTCAAGTCGCGCGGCGAACTGGTGGCGCGGTTCCTGACCGGCAATCTTTCGATTGCCGAGTATTTGAGCGAAATCGTGCCCCGCGCCAGCGAGTATGGCGGGTTCAACCTGCTGCTCGGCGATGGCGTCGAGCTGTGGCACCACAACGCCCGCGATGCCCAGCCGCAGCGGTTGGGCGAGGGGCTCTATGGCTTGTCGAACGCTGGGTTGAACACGCCATGGCCCAAGTTGCTCAAGGCCCGCGCGGCGCTGGGCGAGGTGCTGGACGATCCGCAGCCCGAGGCATTGCTTACGCTGCTGAACGACCCGCAACCTGCTCCGGTGGCTGAGCTGCCGGATACCGGGGTGGGCGTGGCGACCGAGATGCTGCTATCGAGTGTGTTCATCGCCAGCCCGGCCTACGGGACGCGGGCGAGTACGGCGCTGATTGTCCATGCCGATGGGACGCGGCAGATGGTCGAGCGCAGTTTCGGGCCGCATGGGGGGCATTTGGGGGAGGTGGCGCTGCACATTTGATTCAGCCCTGTAGGAGCTTGTAGGAGCTGTGTAGGAGCTGACGAGCGAAGCGAGGCTGCGATCTTTCCCCAGACACTTGAATCTCAAGCGAAAGATCAAAAGATCAAAAGATCGCAGGCTTCGCCAGCTCCTACAGAGCCCAGCGGAAGCAAGCTCCCTCGCCACAGGTGCTCGTGCCTAGAGAGTCTTGTTCGAAGCCGGATTGATCATCCGCGCCAACCCAAGGTTCTTCAGCGCCAGTTGCAAGGAGCTGTGGATCACTTGCGGGTTGTCGATGGTCATCACCTCCGCGAGCAATTCCTGGGCCTTGCTGAGGTTGATCTGGCGCAGCATCCATTTCACTTTCGGCAGGTTGGTGGCGTTCATCGACAAGCTGTCGAACCCCATCGCCATCAGCAGTACTGCGGCGGCCGGGTCGCCGGCCATTTCGCCGCAGATGCTCACCGGCTTGCCTTCGGCATGGGCGTCACGCACCACGTTCTGCAAGGCTTGTAGCACCGCCGGGTGCAGGTAGTCGTACAGATCCGCGACCCGCGGGTTGTTGCGGTCCACGGCCAGCAGGTACTGGGTCAGGTCGTTCGAGCCCACCGACAGGAAGTCCACCTGCCGTGCCAGTTCCTTGGTCTGGTACACCGCCGCCGGAATTTCGATCATCACGCCCACTGGCGGCATCGGTACATCGGTGCCTTCGTCGCGTACTTCGCCCCAAGCCCGGTGGATCAGGTGCAGGGCTTCTTCCAGTTCATGGGTGCCAGAAATCATCGGCAGCAGGATGCGCAGGTTGTTCAGGCCTTCGCTGGCCTTGAGCATGGCGCGGGCCTGGACCAGGAAGATTTCCGGGTGGTCGAGCGTCACGCGAATACCGCGCCAGCCGAGGAACGGGTTGTCTTCCTTGATCGGGAAGTAGGACAGGGATTTGTCGCCGCCAATGTCCAGGCTGCGCATGGTCACCGGTTGCGGGTGGAACGCGGCCAGTTGTTCGCGGTAGATCGCCAGCTGTTCCTTTTCGCTGGGGAAGCGCTGGTTGATCATGAACGGCACTTCGGTGCGGTACAGGCCCACACCCTCGGCGCCACGTTTCTGCGCCCGGGCCACGTCGGCCAGCAGGCCGGTGTTGACCCACAGTGGCATGCGGTGGCCGTCGAGCGTCACGCACGGCAGGTCCCGCAGCGCATCCAGGCCCAGGGACAGTTGCTTTTCTTCCTCGACCACATCGGCAAACTGCTTGCGCAGCACGTCGCTGGGGTTGGTGTAGACCTCGCCGTGGTAGCCGTCGACGATCATCTGGATGCCGTCGACCTTGGAGTACGGCAGGTCCACCAGGCCCATCACCGTCGGGATGCCCATGGCCCGGGCCAGGATCGCCACGTGGGAGTTGCCCGAACCCAATACCGAGACCAGCCCCGCCAGCTTGCCTTCGGGCACTTCGCCGAGCATGGCCGGGGTCAGCTCTTCACTGACCAGGATGGTGTTGTCGGGGTAGACCAGGGTCTGTTGGCGCTCTTGCTGCAAGTAGGCCAGCAACCGGCGGCCCAGGTCCTTGACGTCCGAGGCCCGCTCGCGCAGGTAGGCGTCGTCCATCAGTTCGAAACGGTTGACGTGGTCGGTCACCACCTGGCGCAGCGCGCCCTGGGCCCACTGACCGGTCTTGATGACGGTGGTCACTTCGCTGCCCAGGGAGGCATCGTCGAGCATCATCAGGTAAACGTCGAACAGCGCGCGCTCTTCAGGGCGCAGCTGCGTCGCCAGCTTGGCCGACAGGGCGCGCATGTCGGCGCGTACGCCTTCGATGGCGGTCTTGAACAAGCCCAGCTCGGCGTCGATATCGGCGATGGCCTTGTCCGGCACCACGTCCAGGTCGGCGGGCGGCAACATGACCACCGCCGTGCCCACCGCCGCGCCGGGTGAACCCGGTACGCCGACGAACTTGGCTTCCTGGATGCCCTTGCCCTGGCGACCCAGGCCGCTAATCGAGCCGGTGGCCTCGGCGTGGGCGATAACCCCGGCCAGTTGCGCGCTCATGGTCACGAGGAAGGCTTCTTCACCTTCGTCGAACTGGCGGCGCTCTTTTTGCTGGATGACCAACACGCCGACGACGCGGCGGTGGTGGATGATCGGTGCCCCGAGGAACGAGGCGTAGCGTTCTTCGCCGGTTTCGGCAAAGTAGCGGTAGCGCGGGTGATCCGCGGCGTTTTCGAGGTTCAGGGGTTCTTCGCGTGTGCCGACCAGACCGACCAGGCCTTCATTGGGGGCCATGCTGACTTTGCCGATGGAGCGCTTGTTCAAGCCCTCGGTGGCCATCAACACAAAACGATTGGTCTCGGGATCCAGCAGGTAGACCGAGCAGACCTGGCTGCCCATGGCCTCTTTGACACGCAATACAATAATCCCCAACGCCGCCTTGAGATCCTTGGCGGAGTTAACTTCCTGGACGATCTTGCGCAGCGTATTGAGCATGGCTCGGGGTCGAACTCCGTCGTCAGTCGCGCGTCAGCAGGCGCGGGGCAAGCTCTTTGAGAGCGCGTCGGTACACTTCGCGCTTGAATGTCACCACCTGGCCCAACGGATACCAATAGCTGACCCAGCGCCAGCCATCGAACTCCGGTTTACCGGTCAAATCCATCCGCACCCGCTGCTCGTTGGAGATCAGGCGCAGGAGAAACCATTTCTGCTTCTGGCCGATGCACAGCGGTTGGCTGTGCGTCCTGACCAGGCGTTGCGGCAAACGATAGCGCAACCAGCCGCGGGTGCAGGCGAGTATTTCGACATCTTCTCGCTCAAGCCCCACTTCTTCGTTCAACTCGCGGTACAAGGCCTCTTCCGGCGTCTCCTGGGGGTTGATCCCGCCCTGAGGAAACTGCCAGGCGTCTTGATTGATACGGCGAGCCCATAGCACCTGCCCTGCATCATTCGTAAGAATGATCCCCACATTGGGGCGGAAACCATCGGGGTCGATCACGGCAACAACCTCGCAAACGCATGTCGCCGCATTGTTCCACAAAGGTTGTGAAAGCAGCAACGAGCCCGCCTAGCTTATGTGCACTCTTGTGAAAAGTCCGTATTCTGGACGCCTTTCTTCAGATTTTTCAGCGAGTAACTGCAATGCGGCTGGCTTTATTCGACTTGGATAACACATTGCTGGGCGGCGACAGCGACCACGCGTGGGGCGATTACCTGTGCGAGCGCGGTTTCCTGGACGCTGTCACCTACAAGGCACGCAACGACGAGTTCTACCAGGATTACCTGGCCGGCAAGCTCGACAACGCCGAGTACCTGAATTTTTGCCTGGAAATCCTCGGCCGTACCGAAATGGACGTGCTGGCCCAGTGGCACCTGGACTACATGCGCGACTGCATCGAGCCTATCGTGTTGCCCCAGGCCGTCGAATTGCTGAAAAAACACCGTGACGCTGGCGACAAGCTGGTGATCATCACCGCCACCAACCGCTTTGTCACCGGGCCGATTGCCGAGCGCCTGGGCGTCGAGACCCTGATCGCCACCGAGTGCGAGATGATCGACGGGCGCTACAGCGGACGCAGCACGGATGTCCCGTGCTTTCGCGAGGGCAAGGTGACCCGGCTGAACCGTTGGCTGGAAGAGACCGGGCATTCGCTTGACGGCAGCTATTTCTACAGCGACTCGATGAATGACCTGGCGCTGCTGGAGGTGGTGACGCATCCGGTGGCGGTGGATCCGGATCCGAATCTTCGGGCCGAGGCCCAGAAGCGGGGTTGGCCGGTGATTTCGTTGCGCGGCTGAAATAGCTATCGCGAGCAGGCTCGCTCCCACAGGGGATTTGCGTCGATCACACAATCTCTGTGGGAGCGAGCTTGCTCGCGATGGGGCCGCCGCGGTCCAAAGCCTTAAACCGGCTTGGCCCCCATCAACCCCGCAATGGCGATAAAGCAGACAACACTGAACAGCGCCAAGGCAAAGGTAAACTTCCCGCTACCTCCCGGCGTCTTGCGCAATTTGTTCAGTCGCACCACCAGCCAGAACCCCGCCAGCGCCGCCACGGTGTAGAGCACGCTGGAAGCCAGCAGCCAGGTCTGCCCCAGCGACCAGCCAACCTGATGCACCATCCACCAGCCCGTGAAGGGCAGGCTTGCCAGGGCCAGGATCATCACCAGCCAGATGAACAGCCGCGGACGTTGCAGCGTGCGTGCCGCCGCCGTGGCATCGCCGTTGCGGCGTGTGCGCCAGACCCAGGCGGCCAGCCCCAGGGCACCCGCCAGCAGCAGTACGGTGGCGACGACGTGAGCGATCTTCAGCGCAGTCAATGTTTCCATTGTTGGATTTTCCTCAAGTCTTGCTCACAGCCTAGCCCGGCTTTATCAACCCAGGAACAGTTGATAGGCCGGGTTATCGCTTTCATCCCAGTATGGGTAGCCGATTTCTTCCAGGGCAGCCGGCACCAGGTGGCGCTCGTCGTGCGGCACCTGTAGCCCGGCGACCACACGACCATCCGCCGCGCCATGGTTGCGGTAGTGGAACATCGAGATGTTCCAGCGCCCGCCCAGCTTGTTGAGGAAGTTGAACAGCGCACCCGGGCGTTCCGGGAATTCGAAACGCAGCACCACTTCGTCGATGACATGGGCCGCATGCCCGCCGACCATGTGGCGAATGTGCAACTTGGCCAGTTCATTGTCGGTCAGGTCCAGCACCGGGAAGCCTTGTTCGGTCAGGCTGGCGATCAGCGCGCTGCGCGGGTCGTTTTCCGGGTGGGTCTGCACGCCGACGAAGATGTGCGCTTCACTGCCGGTGTTGTAGCGATAGTTGAATTCGGTGATCTGGCGCTTGCCGACGGCTTCGCAGAACGCCTTGAAGCTGCCCGGCTTCTCGGGGATGGTCACGGCGATGATCGCTTCGCGGCCCTCGCCCAGTTCGGCGCGTTCGGCAACGTGGCGCAAGCGGTCGAAGTTGACGTTGGCACCGGAGTCGATGGCCACCAGGGTCTGGCCGCTGACACCCCGCGACTCGACGTATTTCTTGATCCCAGCCACGCCAAGGGCGCCGGCAGGTTCGGTGATCGAGCGGGTATCGTCGTAGATATCCTTGATCGCAGCGCAGATCTCGTCGGTGCTGACGGTGATCACTTCGTCCACGTAGTGCTTGCAGATGTCGAAGGTGTGCTGGCCGATCTGTGCCACGGCGACGCCGTCGGCGAACAGCCCAACGGTCGGCAGGACCACGCGCTCGCCAGCGGCCATGGCCGCTTGCAGGCAATTGGAATCGTCCGGCTCGACGCCGATGATCTTGATGTCCGGGCGCAGGTATTTCACGTAGGCCGCGATCCCGGCAATCAGCCCGCCACCGCCCACCGGGACGAAGATCGCATCCAGGCGCCCTGGGTGCTGGCGCAGGATTTCCATCGCCACGGTGCCCTGCCCGGCAATGGTGTGGGGATCGTCATACGGGTGGATGTAGACGTAGCCTTTTTCGTCGACCAGTTTCAGCGAATAGGCCAGGGCTTCGGGGAACGAGTCACCGTGCAGCACCACCTTGCCGCCACGCGAGCGCACGCCTTCGACCTTGATTTCCGGGGTGGTCTTGGGCATCACGATGGTGGCCTTGACGCCCAGTACCTTGGCCGCCAGGGCCAGGCCCTGGGCGTGGTTGCCCGCCGAAGCCGTGACCACGCCGCGTGCGCGCTCTTCGTCGCTGAGCTGGGTCAGCTTGTTGTAGGCCCCGCGAATCTTGAACGAGAACACCGGCTGCAAGTCTTCGCGCTTGAGCAAAATGCTGTTGCCCAGCCGCTCGGAGAGCTGGCGAGCGGTCTGCAGCGGGGTTTCTACGGCAACGTCGTAAACGCGCGAGGTGAGGATCTTTTTGACGTACTGTTCGAGCATCGGAAAGCATCACTGAGCGGGTTGGGCAGGGCCAAGGAGTCTAACCCGGCTTTTAGCTGGGCGACCACACGAATCCCAAGGTTTTGTTGGGTTATACTCGCGCCCCTCTTTACTTCCTGCCCGCTTTCGGAGCCCGCATGACCCAGGATCAACTCAAACAGGCCGTGGCCCAGGCCGCCGTCGACCTCATCCTCCCGAAGCTGGATGACAAGAGCGTCGTCGGGGTTGGCACCGGCTCTACGGCCAATTGCTTCATCGACGCGCTGGCGCAACACAAGGGCGCGTTCGACGGCGCGGTCGCCAGCTCCGAAGCAACCGCCGCGCGCCTCAAGGGCCACGGAATTGCGGTGTACGAGCTCAACACCGTGAGCGACCTGGAGTTCTACATCGACGGCGCCGATGAAAGCGACGCGCACCTGAATCTGATCAAGGGCGGCGGCGCCGCCCTGACTCGCGAGAAGATCGTCGCGGCCGTGGCCAAGACCTTCATCTGCATCGCCGACGCCAGCAAACTGGTGCCGGTGCTTGGCGCGTTCCCATTGCCAGTGGAAGTCATCCCGATGGCCCGCAGTCATGTGGCCCGCGAACTGGTGAAACTGGGCGGCGACCCGGTGTATCGCGAAGGCGTGTTGACCGATAACGGCAACATCATCCTCGATGTGCACAACCTGCAGATCACCAACCCGGTGGAACTGGAAAGCCAGATCAACGCCATCGTGGGCGTGGTCACCAACGGCTTGTTCGCGGCACGTCCGGCTGATGTGCTGCTGCTGGGGACCCCTGAAGGGGTGAAGACCCTGCGGGCTGAATAAACCGGGCGATCAGTTATTGGATTCAACACCGGACCCTGTGGGAGCGAGCTTGCTCGCGATGGCGGTATGTCAGTCGATACCTTCATGGCTGATACACCGCTATCGCGAGCAAGCTCGCTCCCACATTGGGTTTTTGTGGTAGTTCAGGGTAAGTGGATCAAGGTTGTGACTTCTTGAACACGTAGAACAGATTCGGCTCGCTCACCAGATACAGGTTGCCATCGTCGTCCATGGCGAGGCCTTCGGCCTGGGGCACGGTTTTTTGCAGGCCCTGGCGGCCCTTGCTCAACGACAGCGTGCTCAACGGCCGGCCGTCGATATCCAATTCGATAATCAGCCGCGACTCCTCGGACAGCGCCAGCAAATGGCCGCTGCGTTCGTCATATTGCAGGCTTGAGAGGTCGCGTACGAACAGCCCGGCATCGCGCTTGGGGTTGTTGATCACATGGACTGCATAGGACTTTTCCGGATTGTGATGGGGAAACCCATGCACTTCATAAATCAGCATCGGGTCGCGTTCCTTCGCCACGAACAGGCGTTTGCCCACCGAATCGTAGGCCAGCCCTTCGAAACCCTTGTTGCCGCTCATGTGCACGCCCAGGGTCATCTGTTCGGCTTCGGCGGCGTCGAGGAATTGGGTGTCGTCTTCCAGGCGAATCTTGATCAGGCGCTGCTGGCGCTCGTCGGTGATGACGTAGATGTCTTCGCTGATGAATTCCACCGCCTCCGGATCGCCAAAGCCGATCAGGGCGATGCGCCGCAAAATCTTGCCATCCAGCGACAACTCGACCAGCTCGGCATTTTTATTGGTGACGGTGAACAGGCTTTTGCGGATGGGATCGAACGTCAGCGCTGAAACGTCATCGTCCAGGCCGTCGATTACCTGCGCCTCGACCGTGACTCGGTATTGGTCCAGGGCGATGGCCTGTTCGCTGGTGGTTCGCCAGAGGGTGTTGAGGTTGAACCAGGCGCGTTCGAACAGGCGCAGATGCTGGCCGGCGGCAATCAGGAAGATCAGCACCAGCGTCAGCAGTATCAGGATCAAGGGTTTGGGGCGGGCGAGTCGACGCATGTTGGGGTGGGCTCGGATAAGAACAGGTGCGTGGAAATACCACGGCTGCCTGAACTGAAGCTTAATGGCTGTGTGCCACACCCTACAACGAAGGAGGATTTATCCTACAGAGTTAGTACTGTCAGCGCTGTTTTTCGAAACGATAGAACAGATTCGGTTCGCTGACCATGTACAGATTGCCGGCCTCATCGACGGTGACGCCTTCGGCACGAGGGATTGTGTCTTTCAAGCCGTTGAAGCCGCCCAGCAAGGTCATGAAGCTGACCTGCTCGCCTTTTTCGTCCAGTTCCAGCAGCAGATGGGAGTCGGCCGAAAGCACCAGCATGTGACCGGTGCGGGGATCGATCGCCAGTGCCGAGAGGTTGCGCAGGTCCAGTTCATTGTTGACATGGATTTGCTTGTCGCCCTTGAGCAATTGGCTACCATCGCTTTTCCAGGTGAACAGCGCCGGCGGGCGTTCCTCCCCAAGCACCAGTTGCTGGTTGCGCGGGTCCCAGACGATCGCTTCGAAGCCTTTGTTCTGGTTCTTGGATGGGCCGAGGTCATAGTGGGGGAAGTCGGCGTTGTTAAGTTCGCGGGTATCGGCACCAACGTGGACGATGGTCAACGTGTGATTGCGTTCGTCGGTGATAGCCAGCAGGCCGTTTTCCATATAAGCCACGCCCTCGGGGTTGCTCCAACCCACCAACGGCATTTTGCGCAGCGCATCGCCTTGCAGGGTCAGTTCCACCAGGAACGGGTTCTTGCCCATGACGGCGAACAGCGTCTTGGTCTGCGGGTTGTAGGTCACATCGGACGCCTCGTCCTTCTCCATGCCGGGTAGCGGCTTGGCGTCGATCACGGCTTGGTAGTCCGGCAGCCAGATGCTCGCCTGGCGCTCGGCTGGGCTCTGGAAGTGTTCCGATAGCCAAAGCAGGCCGCGGTCGTCCCAATGCATCGCAAACGCCAGGCCATAGGCGGCGGCCACCGCCAGCAGCGACCAGGCATACCAGGGCAGGGCGAAGCGGGAGCGGCGGGCGGGTTTGGCGGCAGACAGTGCTTGGGTTTTGGCCATCGGGGAATGCGTTCCAGAAAATTCGGCTAGGGGAGTGGCTGGCTCAGATGCCGCATTCCCCGGAATTATCCGGATGGCATGTGAAAAAAACGGTAAATGGCGGGACAGGCCTCCATCCGTCCCCTGTGGGAGCGAGCTTGCTCGCGATAGCGGTGTGTCAGCCAACATCAATGTTGGATGTGATGGCCTCATCGCGAGCAAGCTCGCTCCCACAGGGGAGCACAGGTTTAACCGTTAACGAACGCTGCTTTCGAAGCGGCTCGCCCCCGGCAACTCCAGTACCAGCTCATCGCCTGCATTCAGCGGCCCGACGCCTGCCGGGGTGCCGCTGAGGATCACGTCGCCGGCCTGCAGCGAGAAGCAGCCGGCCATGTACTGGATCATCGGCACGATGGGGTTGAGCATCAGGCTGCTGTTGCCGTCCTGGCGCACTTCACCGTTGATGGTCAGGCGAACGGGGATGTCGGTCAGGTCGGCAAAGGTGCCGCTCGACACGAACGGTGCGAGCACCGCCGCGCCGTCGAAGGACTTGGCCACTTCCCACGGCAGGCCCTTGGCCTTGAGCTCGGCCTGCTTGTCCCGCAGGGTCAGGTCCAGGGCCGGGGCGAAGCCGGAGATCGCGTCCAGTACTTCTTCAACGCTGGGCTTGGTGGACAGCGGCTTGCCGATCAGCACGGCGATTTCCGCCTCGTAGTGCACCGAGCCACGGTCGGCAGGAATGCTGAAACCGCCTTCCAGCGGCACCACGCAACTGCCCGGCTTGATGAACAGCAAGGGTTCGGTGGGTACCGGGTTATCCAGTTCCTTTGCATGTTCGGCGTAGTTGCGGCCAATGCACACCACTTTCCCTACCGGGAAATGAATACGCGTACCGTCGACATACTGGTGCTGATAGCTCATTACCGACTCCTGCTTCTGGGATTCATCAGGTGTTTTTAGGCGTCAAATCGCGAAAATCTTGCCCGGGTTCATGATGCCGTTCGGGTCGAATACCGCCTTCACCGCTTTCATGTACTCGATTTCCACAGGTGAACGACTATAGGTCAGGTAGTCGCGCTTGGTCATGCCCACGCCGTGTTCGGCGGAAATCGAGCCGTTGTACTTCTCGACGGTTTCAAAGACCCATTTGTTCACGGTCGCGCACTTGGCGAAGAACTCATCCTTGCTCAGGTTTTCCGGCTTGAGGATGTTCAGGTGCAGGTTGCCGTCGCCGATGTGGCCGAACCAGACGATTTCGAAGTCCGGGTAGTGTTCGCCGACGATCGCGTCGATTTCCCGCAAGAAACCCGGAACCTTGGAGACAGTCACCGAGATGTCGTTCTTGTACGGCGTCCAGTGGGAGATGGTTTCGGAGATGTATTCGCGCAGCTTCCACAGGTTCTGCAGTTGGGTTTCGCTCTGGCTCATCACGCCGTCCAGCACCCAGCCTTGCTCCACGCAATGCTCGAAGGTTTCCAGGGCGTGATTGGCGACTTCTTCAGTGGTGGCTTCGAATTCCAGCAGCGCGTAGAACGGGCACTCGGTTTCGAACGGTGCCGGCACGTCGCCGCGACCGAGGATCTTGGCCAGGGCCTTGTCGGAGAAAAATTCGAAGGCGGTCAGGTCCAGCTTGCCCTGGAAGGCGTGCAGCACCGGCATGATCGAATCGAAGTCCGGTGTGCCGAGCACCATGGCGGTGAGGTTTTTCGGCGCACGGTCCAGGCGCATGGTGGCCTCGACCACGAAGCCCAGGGTGCCCTCGGCGCCGATGAACAGCTGCCGCAAGTCGTAGCCGGTGGCGTTCTTGATCAGGTCCTTGTTCAGCTCCAGCAGGTCACCCTTGCCGGTGACAACCTTCATGCCCGCTACCCAGTTGCGGGTCATGCCGTAGCGAATGACCTTGATCCCGCCGGCATTGGTGCCGATATTGCCGCCAATCTGGCTGGAACCGGCCGAAGCGAAGTCTACCGGATAGTACAGGCCATGTTCTTCGGCCTTGTTCTGCAGTTGTTTGGTGACCACGCCAGGCTGGCAGACCGCGGTGCGGTCGGTGAGGTTCACGTCGAGCACCTGGTTCATGTAGTCGAACGACACGACCACTTCGCCGTTGGCCGCCACGGCTGCGGCGGAAAGCCCGGTACGTCCGCCCGATGGCACCAGCGCGATTTTGTGCGCGTTGGCCCAGCGCACGATGGCCTGGACTTGCTCGGTGGTCTTGGGAAAGACGATGGCCGAAGGCGCAGGGGCAAAATGCTTGGTCCAATCCTTGCCGTAAGCGTTCAGGGAGTCGGCATCGGTCAAGACCTTGCCAGGCTCAACCAGGGTCTTCAGCTCATCTATCACGGCAGGATTGGTCATCGACAGAACTCTCGAACAATTCATGGTCATCCTGAGAACGCTTCACGTCGCAGGAATGAGTGTTTAGCGGGGTGCATATGCTAGCATACCGACCCCGCAGCGTAGTGCCCAACGGCTGTTCTGCGGCGACGGCTGTCACGCCGGTCGGGCCAGCATGCGCTGTCCGATTCCCTGCCATTTTTCTCCGGGACACAGGTTTACGCAGATGAGCAAGACTTCTCTCGATAAGAGCAAGATCAAGTTCCTTCTTCTCGAAGGCGTCCACCAATCGGCTGTCGACGTCCTCAAGTCGGCGGGCTACACCAGCATCGAGTACATCACCAGTTCTCTGCCGGAAGCCCAGCTCAAGGAAAAGATCGCCGATGCTCACTTCATCGGCATTCGCTCCCGTACTCAATTGACCGAAGAGATCTTCGACCACGCCAAGAAACTGGTGGCGGTCGGCTGCTTCTGCATCGGCACCAACCAGGTTGACCTCAATGCGGCGCGCGAGCGCGGCATCGCGGTGTTCAACGCGCCGTACTCCAACACCCGTTCCGTTGCCGAACTGGTGCTGGCCGAAGCGATCCTGCTGCTGCGCGGCATCCCTGAGAAGAACGCTTCCTGCCACCGTGGCGGCTGGATCAAGAGCGCGGCCAACTCCTTCGAAATCCGCGGCAAGAAGCTGGGTATCGTCGGTTACGGCTCGATCGGCACCCAATTGTCGGTACTGGCTGAAGGCCTTGGCATGCAGGTGTTCTTCTACGACACCGTGACCAAACTGCCCCTGGGCAACGCTACCCAGGTCAACAACCTGCACGAGTTGCTGGGCATGTCCGACATCGTGACCCTTCACGTGCCGGAAACCGCTGCCACCCAGTGGATGATCGGCGAGAAGGAAATCCGTGCCATCAAGAAGGGCGGGATCCTGATCAACGCCGCGCGTGGCACCGTGGTCAAGCTCGACGCCCTGGCCGACGCGATCAAGGACAAGCACCTGATCGGCGCCGCCATCGACGTGTTCCCGGTGGAGCCACGCTCCAACGACGACATCTTCGAAAGCCCGCTGCGTGGCCTGGACAACGTGATCCTGACCCCGCACATCGGCGGTTCCACCGCTGAAGCCCAGGCCAACATCGGTCTGGAAGTGGCGGAAAAACTGGTCAAGTACAGCGACAACGGTACTTCGGTATCGTCCGTGAACTTCCCGGAAGTGGCTCTGCCGGCACACCCTGGCAAGCACCGTTTGCTGCACATCCACGAAAACATCCCGGGTGTGATGAGCGAGATCAACAAGGTCTTCGCCGAAAACGGTATCAACATTTCCGGTCAGTTCCTGCAGACCAACGAGAAAGTCGGCTACGTCGTGATCGACGTCGACGCCGAATACTCGGACCTGGCGCAAGAGAAGCTGCAGCACATCAACGGCACCATTCGTTGCCGCGTGTTGTTCTAAGCTAGCCTGGCTTGCAATAAAAAAACGGGAGCCTCGCAAGGGGCTCCCGTTTTTTTTTGCCTGACAAACATGAATTTTGTGGGTGTTTGTGTTGCGTCAGCCGGTACGTGTTATTTCACATTCACCGTGATTTTCTCGGACACGATCGACGGATCGAACGGCATGTGGCCGCTGTCACCCAGGATCAATTGCAAGGTGTGCTTGCCTGGGGCCAGTTTAATATCGGCCTGGGTTTGTGCCTTGCCGAAGTGCATGTGGTTGGCGTCGTTTGGAATCGGCGCGCCAGCGGCAGGCAGTTTGTCGACATCGATGAGCAAATGGTGATGGCCGGTATTCTTGGTCACATCGCCGGCCGGGGCCAGGGCGATATCCTTGACGCCGAACTTGACCGTGAATTCCTGGGCGACGGTGGCGCCGTCTGCGGGGGAAACGATGAACACTTCTGCACCTTCGGGCGCAGGCGTCGCGGCGCTTGCCAGCATTGAAGCGCCCAGTAACAGGCCGGCCAACGCAGCACGAGACATAAAGCTTTTCATTTTTTTCTCCAGTTTTTCCATGAAATCCGCCTGGCCATGACAACTTCATGACCAATCGTTGTCGAAGCCTGCAACAACCATAGCAAAGCGAGCCTGAAACGAGCGTCGCTTGTATAAATACAAAGGAGTGACCATGCGCTTTCTGCCTGGCCTGATTTGCCTGCTACCCCTTTTGAGTCCCCTGGCTCATGCCGAACTGATCGATGACATCAATGACCGTGGCGAACTGCGCATTGCCCTCGAGGCCAACACCGCGCCCTTCAACTTCAAGGAAGACGGCAAACTCACCGGTTTCGAAGTGGAACTGGGCGAAATGCTTGCCGGTGAGCTCGATGTACGCCCCGACTTCGTGGTCACCGATGCCGGGGACCTGATGAGCGGTGTGGAGAGCGGCAAGTACGACGTCGCCATCAACCACATAGCAATGACCCCGGAACTGGCGGAACGTTTCGACACCAGCGCCGTTTACAGCCATCCGGATGCACAACTGCTGGCGAGCAAGGATGAGACGCCACGCCCGCTGGTCATGGCGCAGTCATTCCAGCCAGAAAAAAAGAGCGAACCGGCGCCGAGCCTGGTGATTCCGTTCCAGAAGGGCAATCCGGCGTTCAAGGCCAGCCTGGACAACGCCCTGACGCGTATCAAGGATGACGGACGGTTGGAGAAGTTGTCGCAGAAGTGGTTGGGTCGGTAGGAGCTGACGAGTGCAACGAGGCTGCGATCTTTCCAAGGACGCTTGAATCTCAAGCGAAGATCAAAAGATCGCAGGCTTCGCCAGCTCCTACGAGGGATTGGTCTTCAAGGTTTACGCCAGACACTCGCCAACCAAGGCTGTTGTTCCCGCGGCAGCCCAGCCGGTCGGTAGTAATGCTCCAGTTCGACGAAGCCGGCGTCGCCAAGCAGCGTGCGCCAGGCCGCGAGGTCGTGGTAGGCGCCGAAGCGCTGGCCGTTCCAGCCCTCCTGGTTTTCGCCCCGTGGGTTTGAGCTGAACAGCACGCCGCCGGGCTTGAGCGTGGCGTGCAGTTGCTTGAGCACCCGAGGCAGTTCCTGGACAGGCACATGAAACAGCACCGCGTTGGCGAAAATCCCGTCAAAACGCTCGGCCGGCAGGTCGAGTTCCAGGAAGTCCTGTTGCCACACCTCACAGCCGCTGTCCTGGCGCGCCATCCGGGCAAACGCTTCTGAACCGTCGAGGCCGACCGCGACATGGCCCATGGCCGTGAATGTGCGCAGGTCGCGCCCCGGACCGCAGCCCAAATCCAGGATGTGCAGCGGTGCCTGGCCCTGGATATGGCGCAGCAAGGCGTCGATGTTCTGGCTGACATCGTGATCGCGGGTACCTTCGCGAAAGCTTTCTGCCACGGCGTTGTAATGGCCCAGGGTCGTGGCGGTGATGGCGTGCAGGTCTTCGGTGGTGTGTTTCATGATTGGGGGCTTGAGTGGGGAGCGTCAGGTGACTATACCGCAAGCCCGCTGATCTGCCTGTGGGAGCAAAGCTTGCTCGCGATTGCGGTCGTCCAGTTGGCATCCATGTTGGATGGAGTACTGCTATCGCGAGCAAGCTTTGCTCCCACAGATCAACTTCTCCCACAGATCAACTTCTCCCACAGGTCAACTGCTCCCCCGGTCAGCGCTTGTTCAAGCCGCGTGACAAGCGGTCGCCGCCCAACTGGATCACCGCCACCAACGCCACCAGCAGCACGATCACCGTGAGCATGATCTGGCTGTCGAATCGCTGGTAGCCGTACCGGTAGGCGATGTCGCCCAGGCCGCCGGCGCCGATCGCTCCGGCCATGGCCGAAGAGTTGATCATGGTCACCAAGGTGATGGTAAAACCGCCGACGATGCCCGGCAGCGCTTCGGGCAGCAACACATGCCAGACAATGTGCCTGCGCCGGCAACCCATGGCCTGGGCCGCTTCGATCAGGCCATGGTCGACCTCCCGCAGGCTGACTTCGGCGATGCGGGCAAAGAACGGCGTGGCGGCGATGGTCAGTGGTACTACCGCGGCCCAGACGCCATAGGTGGTGCCGACGATCAGCCGGGTGAACGGGATCAACGCCACCATCAGAATCAGGAACGGTATCGAGCGGAACAGGTTCACGAAGGCGCCCAGGGCCCGGTTCAAGACCGGCGCTTCATAGATCCCGCCCTTGCCGCTGGTCACCAGGATCACCGCCAGCGGGATGCCCGCCAACAGCGCGATCAGCGACGACACGCCGACCATCAGGAACGTGTCGATGAAACCCTGCAACAACCGATCAAACCACATAACCCAGCACCTCCACACTTTGGGCCCAATTGCCCGCCCGTTGCCGCAGCTCCTCGGCGCCCCACGACGAACCGCTCACGGCCAGTAGCAATTGCCCCAGCCCGTGGCCCTGAATTCGCTCGATGCCGCCGTGCAGCAGCCGCACCCGTCCACCGAGGGCGCTGAACAAAGCGGCGAGATCCGGCTCTTCACGATCTATGCCGGTGAATTGCAGGCGTAGCACAGTGGCGGCATCCGCCGATGCCGGCTGCACCTGCAAGCGGTTTTGCAGTTCTTCCGGTATCGCGTGTTGCAACGGTGCCAGCAGTGTTCGACTGACCTCGTGTTGCGGGTTGCCAAACACTTCCCAGACCGGCCCCTGTTCGACGATCCGCCCCTGTTCGAGCACCACCACCCGGTCGCAGACTTCGCGAATCACCGCCATTTCATGGGTGATCAACACGATGGTCAGGCCCAGGCGCTGATTGATCTCACGCAGCAAACCGAGGATCGATTGGGTGGTTTCCGGGTCCAGGGCCGAAGTGGCTTCATCGCACAACAAAATCTGCGGGTCATGCACCAGCGCCCGGGCAATCCCCACCCGCTGTTTCTGCCCGCCCGAAAGTTGCGCCGGATAGGCCTTGTGCTTGCCTTGCAGGCCCACCAGTTCCAGCAGCTCGCGAACTTTCTGCTGACGCTGCTCCTTGGGCACGCCGGCGACTTTCAGCGGCAGTTCAACGTTCTGCCACACGGTCTTGGCCGACATCAGGTTGAAGTGCTGGAAGATCATGCCGATGCGCCGGCGCAGTTCCACCAGGCGGTCTTCATCGAACTCGCCGATGTCTATCTGATCGATCAACACCCGGCCACTGGTGGGTTGTTCGAGGCGGTTGATGGTGCGGATCAGCGACGACTTGCCGGCGCCGCTGCGGCCGATGATGCCGAACACCTTGCCGCGCTGGATCGCCAGGTCGATGCCTTGCAGCGCGGCCACCGGACCCTGGGCGCCGTTGTAGGTCTTGCCCAGGCCGATGAAGCGCACATGGGCACGGTTGAGCTCCGGATGCAGTTCGGTCTGGTCGGCGCTCTGGAGCGTGGGGACTTCTTGTCGAAGTCGAGCGTTGACGGCGTTCATGTCAGCTTTCCCAGCCGGCTTGGTAGAGCTTGCCATGGGCCTTGTCCAGGGCGGCGCGCACGGCTGGCGAGTGTTGGTAGATGTCGACGAACTTGATCAGCCGTGGATCGTTCTTGCTCTTGGGCTGGATCACGAACTGAATCACGTATTCCTTGTGATCGAGGCCGTCGAACAGCAAGGCGGAGCTGGCATCGAAGGTCTTGGCCAGGCGGATGTAGGCGGGATAACCCTGCACCAGGTCGGCGTCTTCATAAGCGCGCACCAACTGCACGGCTTCGACCTGCAGGATCTTGAGCTTCTTCGGGTTGGCGACGATGTCGTCTTCGGTGGCCTTGTAGCCGACGCCTGGCTTGAGGCTGATCAGCCCGGCCTTGGCCAACAGTTGCAGGCCGCGACCGCTGTTGATCGGGTCGTTGGCAATGGCGACGCTGGCGCCTTCTGGCAGTTCGTCGAAGCTTTTGTATTTTTTCGAATAGAGGCCGACGTTGTTGATGATCCCCGGCGCAAACGGCACCAGATCGAACCCGGCGGCGGCCTTGGCATTTTCCAGGAACGGGATGTGCTGGAAGTAATTCACGTCGATATCGCCGGAGGCCAGGCTGACGTTGGGCGCGATCCAGTCGCTGAACTCTACCAACTCGACCTTCAAGCCTTGCTTGCTGGCCTCTTCCACTGCGGCCTCCAGGGGAATGGCGAACGCCGCGGTGGTGCCGATTTTCAACGGTGCGTCGGCGGCAAACAGCGCCGAGCTGAACAGGCCGAGGGCCAGGGCCAGGGTTTTGACTGGCAGAGTCAGGAAGTGCTTGGTCATGTCGGGTATTCCAGTCATTTAGGGGGAGGTGCATATTTTTTGGCGAACAGAGCTATGTGGGAGCAAGGCTTGCCCGCGATGAAATTGATGCGGTCTCTCAGAAAACGAGGTGTCTGCATCGCGAGCAAGCTTTGCTCCCACAGTGCCTTGTTCCCACAGGGACATTGTCGGTAGCCCCAGGGTCAGTGCCGGTAAGTCGAACCGGTGTGTTGCTTGGGTAGATGGGCCTCTGCGTGAAACAGTTTTTCGCGCAGGGTGCCGTTGTCGTATTCGGTCTTGTACGAGCCGCGTCGCTGCAACTCGGGGATCACCAGGTCGATGAAGTCCACGTAGCTTTGCGGCGTGACGATGCGGGTCAGGTTGAAGCCATCGAGGCCGGTTTCGCCGATCCAGGACTCCAGCTCATCGGCCACCTGTTCGGGCGAGCCGACCACCGTGATATAGCGACCGCCCAGGGCGTGTTGCTCGAGCAATTTGCGCCGGGTCCAGTCGTTGTTCTGCAAGGTCTTGGTGGCGGACTGGATGGCGTTGCTCTTGACATACTGGATCGGTTCGTCCAGTTCGTACTGGGAAAAATCGATGCCCGTCGACGCGGAGAAATGCGCCACGCCGGCCTCGGCGCTGGCATAGCTCAGGTACTCGGCATGCTTGGCCCAGGCGGCCGCCTCGGTCTCGCCGACGATCACGTTCAGGCCCATGAACACCTTGATGTCCCCGGGGTTGCGCCCGGCCTCTACGGCGCTGGCGCGGACCTTGTCCACCTGGGCCTTGGTCGCCGGTTTGTTCTGGCCGCTGATGAACACGCACTCGGCATGCCGCCCGGCGAACAGCAGGCCGCGCTCGGAACTGCCGGCCTGGAACAGCACCGGCGTGCGCTGGGGCGACGGCTCGCACAGGTGATAACCCTCGACCTGGTAGAACTCGCCCTGGTGCCGGACCTTGTGCACTTTTTCTGGCCGGGCATAGATCCGCTGCTCGCGGTCGTTGAGCACCGCGTCGTTTTCCCAACTGCCTTCCCACAGTTTGTAGAGCACTTGCAGGTATTCGTCGGCCTGGTCGTAGCGGCGGTCGTGCTCGACCTGCGCGGTCAGGCCCATGGCCTTGGCGGCGCTGTCCAGGTAGCCGGTGACGATGTTCCAGCCGACCCGACCGCGACTCAGGTGGTCGAGGGTGCTCATGCGTCGGGCGAACAGGTAGGGCGGTTCGTAGGTCAGGTTGGCGGTGAGGCCGAAGCCGAGGTTTTTCGTCACGGCGGCCATCGCGGACACCAGCAGCAACGGGTCGTTGACCGGCAGTTGGATCGACTCCTTGAGCGTGACGTCCACCGACTGTTGGTACACGTCGTAGACCCCGACGATGTCGGCGATGAACAGCCCGTCGAACAGTCCGCGTTCGAGCAATTGCGCCAGGGCGGTCCAGTATTCGATCGTGTTGAACTGGGTCGAGGTGTCCTGGGGATGGGTCCACAGGCCGTGATTGATGTGCCCGATGCAGTTCATGTTGAACGCGTTGAGCAGGATCTTTTTCTTGCCAGCCGCCATCAGATGGTCCCCCGCAGCGGCGGTTTTTCATCATTGAGGTAGAAGTTGCCTATCGCGTGGTATTTCCAGCGCACCGGGTCATGCAGGGTGTGCACCCGGGCGTTGCGCCAGTGACGGTCGAGGCCATGTTCGGCCAGGGTCGCCTGGCTGCCGGCCAATTCGAACAGCGTGCTGCTGGCGGCCAGGGAAATTTCGGTGCTGATGGCACGGGCTTCGGCCACGGCAATCGAGGCGGCGGCGACCGTGTCGGCCCGGGTGTCGGCCTGGGCCCGGTCGAGAAACTCACCGGCACGTTCCAACAGGGCTTCGGCGGCGTGCAGGCGGATGCTCAGTTGACCGAAACTCTTGATAGTGTGCGGGTCTTCGGTGGCGACGTCGCTGGTGGCGTCGATCCAGGGGCGGGTTTTATTGCGGACAAAATGCAGGGCGTCTTCATAGGCGGCGCGGGCGATGCCGGTGTCGATGGCGGCGTGAAGAATCTGCGCCAGCGGCCCAACCGGTGTGGGACGTTCGAAGGCGCTCTGGAAGGGCACGATGTCGGCGGCGGCGACATACACGTCTTCGAACACCACCGAACCACTGCCCGTGGTGCGCTGGCCAAAACCGCTCCAGTCGTCGATCACCGTCAGGCCTTGGCTGTTGCGAGGGACGAACGCCAGTTGTTGCACGCCGTTTTCGTCCACCACCGAGGTGGGGATGCGCTGGGCGTAGATCGCGCCCGTGGCGTAGAACTTGCGACCGTTGATGCGATAGCCCTCGTCGTCGCGGCGCAGTTGGGTGATGCGGTCATGGGCAGTCTTGGTGCCAAGTTCGGCCAGGGCGTTACCAAAGCGCTGGCCGGCGAGCACTTCGGCGTATAGGCGTTGTTTTTGCGCTTCAGTGCCGTTTACCCGCAGCACTTCCAGGGCGTAGAAATGATTTTGCGGGATCTGCCCCAGCGAGCCGTCGGCCTGCGAAATCAGCGCGATGACTTTGGCCAAGGTGACGTTGGAAACACCGGCACCGCCATAGGCCTTGGGCACGCTGATGCCCCACAGGCCAGAGCGGGAGAAGGCCTCCAGTTCCGGGTACGGCAAGCGTCGCTCGCGGTCGCGCAGGGCGCTGTCGCGCTTGAAGTCATCGGCCAGGTCGCTGGCCACGATCAGGGCTTGTTCATCGCTGGTGATCACCGCGACGTGTTGAGAAAACGTCATGTACTGCTCCAGAGGTCGGGTCGTCAGATCCAGGAATGGCGGGCCGGCAAGGTGCCGTTCAGGTGGTAGGCGCCTACCGCGTGATACTTCCAGCGCACCGGGTCGTGCAGGGTGTGGACCCGTGCGTTGCGCCAATGGCGATCGAGGTTGAATTCGGCGAGGGTGGCGCGGCTGCCGGCCAGCTCGAAGAGTTTTTCGCTGGCTTGCAGGGCGATCTCGGTGGTGAGCACTTTGGCCTCGGCCACGGCAATCGAGGCGCGGGCGGACGATTGCGCCGTGATGGGGGCGGCACTGACCTGGTCCAGCACCTGTCCGGCCTTGCGCAGCAAGGCTTCGGCGGCGTGCAGTTCGATTTTCAGTTTGCCAATGTCGGCGATCACGTAGAGGTCGTCACTGGCTCGGTCGACCTTGGCGTCGATCCAGGGCCGGGCCCGTTCACGCACAAAGGCGATGGCATCGTCGATGGCGCCACGGGCGATACCCGCATCGATGGCGGCCTGGATCAGTTGGGAAATCGCACCTTGCACGCCGGGTGTTTCGTTGATGCGCCAGTTATCCAGGACCAAGTCGGCCTCCACCCGGACATTGTTCAGCAGCACGGTGCCGCTGGCGGTGGTGCGCTGGCCGAACCCTGACCAGTCGTCGACGATCCGCAGGCCCGGGGTGCCGCGCCGCACGAACGCCAGCACCTGGCGGCCTTCGTCATTCAGCGCCTTGACCGCGACCCAATGGGCAAACAGTGCGCCGGTGGAATAGAACTTCTGACCATTGATGACAAAGCCGTCACCGTCAGCGGTGATCCGCGCCTTGAGCTCAAGGGTATTGCGAGTACCGCGTTCCGGCCCGGCGTTGCCGATGCGCCAGCCTTCGAGCACGCTCTGCAAGAGGATTTTTTTCTGCCGTTCGGTGCCGGTGCCGAGTATCAGCTGGAGCACGCCGAACTGGTTTTGCGGGATCTGCCCGAGGGCCGGGTCAGCGGCGGAAATGATCGCGAACACGTCGGCCAGGGTGACGAACGAAACCTGTGGGCCGCCGTATTCCCGGGGAATGGCGATGCTGCCCAGCCCGCTGCGGGTGAATTGCTCGATTTCTGCCCAGGGCAGCTTGCGTTGCTGATCACGACGCGCGGCCTGCTGACGGGCGACCTGCGCCAGTTCATGGGCGGCTTTGATGGCCTCGGCATCGTTGCGCAACACCTGTGCGGGCAACAACAACGGTGCGATGTCCAGGTCGCTCTGGACTTTTGCTTGCGCCAGATCCGACATTACAGCCACTCCGTGGCTGCAGGCAGTGCCTTGGCGTATTGCACTGGGGTGATTGTGTTTCGTTCCATACCCACCTCACATCTCAAGAAACGCCGCGATGAATGCGGCGAGCGAAAATCAAGAATGTCCGGTGGTCCGGTGTATATACCCTAAGCGTGTATAAATTATTTTTGAACTAACTTTTAGGAATATATATAGGTTGGTTTTAAATTGAAGGCAGTACGCTCACCTGGGGGGACGCAGCTTTTGGTGGCGAGGGAGCTTGCTCCCGCTTGGGCTGTGGGAGCAATGCTTGCTCGCGAAACAGGCGCCTCGATTCTGCAAGACCGCATCGCGTCCATCGCGGGCAAGCCTTGCTCCCACATAGCGGGAGCAAGCTCCCTCGCCACAAAAGCTTTTTCAGGGTGTTCACATTCGGCGGCGCGTTTCGGCGGCCATGAGCGGCGGTTTCGGTGCAGTGTTCAGATACGGATTGGCACAACCGATCTTCAACGTCCGTGGCGGTGCCCAGAGGGAGTTGTTGCCCACACGGTCGAGGATGCAGTAGGTCACTTCCAGGCGCAGGTCTTCTCCTGCCTCCAGGATGACCTGCGGCGGGACCCAGATATTGATTGGCTGGCCGACCTCGCTGGCGGTGACCGCTGGCAAGTCCATGCGTACATCACCCCAGCGCAGGGTCACGGCATCGCCGGCGGCCATGTTCAGGTAGGGTTCGATGGTCAGCGGTACGCCGCGCTTGATCTGGTTGGGATTTACCCCTTGACGTCGGATAGTGCCGGGAATGCGCACAGGCGCCAGGCCCTGGTTTTCATCGCCGCTCAGGGCTGACGGCTGCCCGCCGGGGCAATCGAGCTTCGCGTGTACCCGTTGCCTGGCGGATAGCGCCGGCCCACGCCCGACCTGCATCACCCGATAGTGGATGCGCGAGGTTCCATCGACGATGAAACTCTCCGGGACTCGCAGGGTGACGCTGTCTTGCACATCGGCCTGCGACAACAAGCGCGAGCCGACGTAGCAGTTGTCCCAGAACAGTTCGATCAGGTCACCTGCGTCCATGCCAGGGTAGGGCGCAATGGCAACCTCCAGGTGAGCGGCGTTGGCGATATTGATGCCGGTAGGGTGGGCGTTGGCCAGGGTGGGGGCGGCCAGTTCAGGACTCTTCGACTTACATGTCATGGTGTTCTCCTTGATGCTTGAAAACTAAGTCCGTTTCGGGAAGATCAACGGCGATGACTAATTGCGACATATTTTATGTGTGCAGCCATATAGGCTGGCTGCGTCTGGTCACTGTGCAGAACATAAATAATGTGCATCGCCTGTTGGTTACTAGATAAGGGCTCAATAGTTTCAGTGTCAATAGAGGCACTTGCTTAATAATTCATTGTGAAAGGCTTCAGAAATCTCCTACGCACCCATGTTAATAATGCGCGGCATCACAAGCCCTTTTCCTAGGCTCGCAGGTTTCTGAAAAATGCTCTAAAGAGTGTCTTAAGACTAAAAAGGAGGAGTGCTTGGGCTGAGGGGAAGTGTTACGAGAGGTAGATCCATGCCGCACATGAAACGGTCGAGGATGTTGAGTAGGGCGCAACTTGCAAGTTGTTTTTTTATGGCAAAGTTATGGCGGTAGTGTCTTGAGAGTGTTGCAACTGCCTCACTTCCATCCCTGGAAGTGATGACACTGCCTATAACTTACTGAGCGCCGTGCCCGGCGGAGAGGATCTTGCTGAGGAACTGTCGAGTGCGTTCTTCCTTGGGGGCTGCAAACAAGGCCTTGGCTTCACCTTGTTCGACGATCACGCCTTTGTCGAAAAACACCACGCGGTTGGCCACGTCCCGGGCGAAGCCCATTTCGTGGGTCACGATGACCATGGTGCGTTTTTCTTCGGCCAAGCCGCGAATGGTTGCCAGCACCTCGCCCACCAGTTCCGGATCGAGGGCCGAGGTCGGCTCGTCGAACAGGATCACCGCCGGTTCCATCGCCAACGCCCTGGCAATCGCCACGCGTTGTTGCTGGCCGCCGGAAAGGCGCCGTGGGTAGGCGTCCTCCTTGCCGGCCAGCCCGACCTTGGCCAAGAGCTTGCGCCCCAGGGCTTCGGCTTCTGCACGTGGCGTCTTTTTCACCACCAGCGGACCTTCGATCACGTTCTCCAGCGCGGTGCGATGGGGAAACAGATTGAAGTTCTGGAACACGAAGCCCACCTGCTGACGCAAGCGACGCACCAGATTCTGCTGCTGGTTCAACGGACGGCTGCCATCGATCTCGATGTCGCCGACCTTGATCCGGCCACTGCTAGGCTCTTCGAGGAAGTTCAAGCAGCGCAGGAACGTGGTCTTGCCCGAGCCGCTGGGGCCGATGATCGCAACCACTTCGCCTTCTTCGATCTTCAGGTCGATGCCGTTGAGCACCACCTGGCCCTTGAACTGCTTTGTCAGTTTTTCCACGACAATCATGGGTCAGGACTCCTGGTCATGCCGATTGACCCGGGCTTCCAGAACGTTCTGCAGGTGCGAGAGCACGCTGGCCAGAACCCAATAGATCAGCGCGGCGGCAAGGTACATGGTGAAGATTTCGAAGGTTCGCGCGGTGATCAACTGCGCCTGGCGGAACAGCTCCGGTACCTGGATGGTCGCCGCCAGCGCGGTGTCCTTGACCAGGGAAATGAAGCTGTTGCCCAACGGCGGCAGGGCCGTGCGTGCCGCTTGCGGCAGGATGGCCCGGCGCAGGGTCTGGGCGCGGGTCATGCCGATGCTTGCCGCCGCTTCCCACTGGCCGCGCTCGATGGAGCTGATGGCGGCCCGCAGGATTTCACACGCGTAGGCGGCCATGTTCAGCGAGAAACCGATCAGGGCCGCCGGTAGCGGATCCAGCTCGATGCCCAGTTGCGGCAACCCGTAATAGATCACGAACAACTGCACCAGCAACGGCGTGCCGCGAAAGAACGACACGTAGATGCGGGCGATCCAGTTCACCAGTTTGAAGCGCGACAGGCGCATCAGCGCCAGGCCGAACCCCAGCAGCAAGCCGAAAAACATGCCGCCCAGGCTGAGGAAAACCGTGTAATACGCGCCCTTGAGCAGGAAGGGCGCGGAGTCCAGTGCGAGTTGAAGAGCTGCTTCCATTATTGGGTAACGTCAGCGCTGAAGTATTTTTCCGAAAGCTTTTTCAGCGTACCGTCGGCGCGCAGTTTTTCGATGGCCTTGTTCACGGCTGCCAGCAGCTCAGGCTCGCCTTTGCGCAGGGCAATACCGGACTCCTGGCGCGAAAAGGCTTCGCTGGTGACGGAGGTGTCCTTGGCTTTCTTGGCGTATTCCAGCGCGGCCAGGCGGTCGATCAGGATGGTATCGATACGGCCGACGCGCAGGTCCTGGAACTTGGTTGGGTCGTCATCGTAGGTTTTGACTTGGGCGCCCGGTACTTCTGCCTTGACCCACTGTTCGTAGTTGGTGCCCAGGCCCACGCCGACTTTTTTACCGTCCAGGTCGGCGGCCTTCTTGATGTTCAGCTCGGCGGCTTTCTTGGTCAGGACCAGCGCTTGAATCCCGGAAACGGTGTACGGCTCGGAGAAATCGTACTTTTTCTTACGCTCCTCGGAGATGGTCACCTGGTTGACCACTGCGTCCAGACGCTTGGATTCCAGGGCCGCGAGAATGCCGGCCCATGGGGTCGTCTGCAGCTTGACCTTCACACCCAGCTCCTTGGCCAGGGCTTCGGAGAACTCCACTTCGAAGCCGGTCAGTTTGCCGCTCTCATCAACGAAACTGAACGGTGGATAAGTGCCTTCCAAGCCGATCTTGATTTCGCCGGCGTCCTTGATCTTCTGCAGTTGCTCACCGGCAACCGCTTGCCCCAACAAGCCGGCGCTCAATGCCAGGCCCAGCGAACCTACCAACAGGTTGCGACGTAATGCGGAAAAATTCATGACAAGCCCCTGTGTTTTCTTCTGAAGAGGTTATTTTGGCTGAGATAAGGCGTAGCCGCGATCCGAAAAGATTGCCACATCCTGCCTTAAAGCAGCTTGGGCGTCTCGCGGCAAATGCGCCTGCGGCGAGACTATAGGATGGCTTTTATAGATTGGAAAATAATATTAAATCAAGCGCATATGTCTATTTGGAATGACTGTTTGTGGGAGCGAGCTTGCTCTCGATGACGGTGTGTCAGCTAAATAAATTTGGGCTGATCTACCGCTATCGCGAGCAAGCTCGCTCCCACAGAAGTCTCCACTAAGCCTGGAACGCCGCGTCATAGGCAAACAACGCCGGTGCGCCGCCGGTGTGCAGGAAGATGATCGGGCCTTCGTCGAAACGGTCGCGACCCATGCCGTCGAGCAGGCCGGCCATGGCCTTGCCGGTGTAGACCGGATCGAGCAGCAGCCCTTCCTGGCTGGCCAGCAGCTTGACCGCCGCCAGTGTCCCGGCGTTGGGTTCGCCGTAGCGGGGGGCGAAATATTCGTCCCACAGGTTCACTTTGAACGCTTCTGGAAGGGCGACGTCGAGCAACGCTGCCGTGCGCTCGGCCAGGCCCTGGACCTTCGGAAACTGGTCCTCCTCGCTGCGCGAGACCGTGACGCCGATGACAGGCAGCGCCGGCAGGGCTTCGCTCAGCGCCAGCGCCAGGCCACTGTGGGTGCCGGCACTGCCCGAGGCCAGTACCACGGCGGCGAATTCAATCCCGGTGTCCTTGATCTGCTCGGCCAGTTCCAGGCCGGCGCGCACATAACCCAGCGCGCCCAAGGCGTTCGAACCACCAATCGGCACCAGGTAGGGTTTTTTCCCGTTGCTGCGCAGGCGACCGGCCAGGGCCTGTAGCTGCTCATCGGCGTTGTCCAGGTTGTCCACCAGCTCGACCTTGGCGTCGAACAATTCCAGCAGCAGCCGGTTGCCGTTGCCCAGGTAATTGCTGTCTTCGGTGCCGATGGGGTTTTCCAGCAAGGCCACGCAACCCAGGCCCAGCTTCGCGGCGAGGGCGGCGGTCTGGCGTACATGGTTGGACTGGATCGCCCCGGCGGTGATGAGGGTATCGGCGCCTTGGGCGATGGCATCGGCGGCCAGGTATTCGAGCTTGCGCAGTTTGTTGCCGCCCATGGCCAGGGGGGTCAGGTCGTCACGCTTGATATAGATGTCCCGGCCGAGCCAGGTGGAGAGGCGGTCGAGTTTTTCCAGCGGTGTCGGATGGCCGAGCAGGTCGAGACGGTTAAAGCGAGACAGCTGTTCTTTGATCATGGGTCCGTACTGGTTGTAGGCGATGTCTGGACTATAGGCACGCCGATATTCATGGGCAACCGGCATGTTTTTATTCGAGCTTGGATCTGGCGACACCGTCGTCGGTTTGCCCTGCACTTGACCTGTGGGAGCGAGCTTGCTCGCGATAGCGGTGTGACAGTCAATGAAGATGTTGAATGTCAGGCCGCCATCGCGAGCAAGCTCGCTCCCACAGGGTCTGTATTTGCAAGGGGATATGCCGTTGAACGCTGAACGAATGCTCTCCTGGCAACGTCATACCCTCCCGTAGGCTAGTGTAGGAAGCGTGCCGTCGAGCCCTGCGATTAGTCCTTAGCTACCTATTCATGTTTAACTTGAACGTTCATTCAAGTTAAACCGTCGGTTTGCTGCCCGCTCACAACAGGAGGCTTGCCTTTGCCGAGTCCGTTTTCGACCGTCATGTTTTTTTCTCCCGAGGCGCTTGTTTCATGAGTGCCTCGTCCCTTCCACCCAGCGGCCTGGTCCGCATGAACCCGCCGGTCTTTTACTTCGCCGCGACCTTCATCCTGCTGTTCGGCCTGGTGGTGATTGCCATGCCCGCGCAGGCCGGCGCCTGGTTGCTGGCCGCGCAGAACTGGGCGGCCAATACGGTCGGCTGGTACTACATGCTGGCGATGACGCTGTATCTGGTCTTCGTGGTGGTCACCGCTTTGTCTGGCTACGGCAAGATCAAGCTCGGTGCCGACCACGACGAGCCCGAATTCAGTTATCTGTCCTGGGCCGGCATGCTGTTCGCCGCCGGCATCAGCATCACGCTGTTTTTCTTCTGCGTGTCCGAGCCGCTGACCCATATGGTGCAGCCGCCCCAGGGCGAGGCCGGTACCGCCGAGGCGGCGCGCCAGGCCATGCAGATCCTGTTCTTGCACTGGGGGCTGCACGGCTGGGGCGTTTTCGCGTTCGTCGGCATGGCCCTGGCGTACTTCGCCTATCGGCACAATTTGCCGCTGGCCCTGCGCTCGGCGCTGTACCCGCTGATCGGCAAGCGCATCAACGGCCCCATCGGCTACGCCGTGGACGGCTTCGGCATTATCGCCACGGTGTTCGGCCTTGGCGCGGACATGGGCTTTGGTGTGCTGCACCTCAATTCCGGGCTCGACTACCTGTTCGGCATCGCCCACACCCAGTGGATTCAGGTCGGCCTGATCGTGCTGATGATGGGCGCGGCGATCATTGTGGCGGTGGCCGGTGTCGACAAGGGCGTGCGGGTCATGTCCGACATCAACATGCTGCTGGCCTGCGCATTGTTGCTGTTCGTGCTGTTTGCCGGACCCACCCAGCATCTGCTCAACACCTTGATCCAGAACATCGGCGATTACCTCGGCGCCCTGCCGATGAAGAGCTTCGACCTGTACGCCTACAACGAACCTAGCGACTGGCTGGGCGGCTGGACGGTGTTTTACTGGGCCTGGTGGATCGCGTGGTCGCCGTTCGTGGGGTTGTTCATCGCACGGATTTCCCGTGGGCGCACCATCCGTGAATTCGTGTTTGGCGTGCTGCTGATTCCCCTGGGTTTCACCCTGGCGTGGATGTCGATCTTCGGCAACAGCGCCATCGACCAAGTGCTGAACCACGGCATGAGTGCCCTGGGCATGTCCGCCCTGGAAAACCCATCGATGAGCCTTTACCTGCTGCTGGAAACCTACCCCTGGAGCAAGACCGTCATCGCCGTCACGGTGTTCATCAGCTTCGTGTTCTTCGTCACGTCCGCCGACTCCGGCACCGTGGTGCTGTCGACGTTGTCGGCCAAGGGCGGCAACCCTGATGAGGACGGGCCGAAATGGCTGCGGGTGTTCTGGGGCGCGATGACGGCCCTGGTGACCAGCGCGTTGCTGTTCTCCGGCAGCATCGATGCCTTGAAGTCGGCGGTGGTGCTGACGTCCTTGCCGTTCTCATTGATTCTACTGCTGATGATGTGGGGCCTGCACAAGGCGTTCTACCTGGAGTCGCAGAAGCAGATCGCGCAACTGCACTCCCTGGCGCCGGTGTCGGGTTCACGTCGGGGCACGGGCGGCTGGCGCCAACGCTTGAGCCAGGCGGTGCATTTTCCGTCCCGTGATGAGGTGTACCGTTTCCTCGACACCACGGTGCGCCCGGCCATTGAAGAAGTGACGGCGGTGTTCGTCGAAAAGGGCCTGACGGTGGTGACCCAGCCCGATCCGGCCAACGACAGCGTCAGCCTGGAGATCGGTCACGGCGAGCAGCATCCGTTCATCTATCAGGTGCAGATGCGCGGCTACTTCACGCCGTCCTTCGCCCGCGGCGGCATGGGCTCGAAGGAACTCAACAACCGTCGTTACTACCGTGCCGAGGTGCACCTGAGCGAAGGCAGCCAGGATTACGATCTGGTGGGCTATACCAAGGAGCAAGTCATCAACGACATCCTCGACCAGTACGAGCGGCACCTGCAGTTCCTGCATTTGGTGCGCTGATCGAGGCGCTAGGCCTTCCATCGTCACTGGCCTCATCGCGAGCAAGCTCGCTCCCATAGGGGTAAGTGGTTCCCTCCTGTAAGGTTAGTGATTTCCTTGTGGGAGCGAGCTTGCTCCGGGCGGCGATCCGACGATAGCGGTTTGGGAGGCAATGGAGCGCAACGCCTCAGACGAGTCCACCATTGGCCCGCAGGATCTGCCCGTTCACCCATCCTGCGGCCGGGCTCACCAGGAACGCGATGATGCTGGCAATGTCTTGCGGCTGGCCGAGGCGTTCCAGGGGCGGCATCTTGGCGTAGTGCTGCACCTGCTCCTCACTCTTGCCGTGCATGAACAGTTCGGTCGCGACGGGGCCGGGGGCCACGGCATTGACCGTGATCTGCCGACCGCGCAGTTCCTTGGCGAACACCTGGGTCAGGGATTCCACTGCGGCCTTGCTGGCGATGTACACCGAATAGCCGGGCAGGTTCAGGCCCACGGTGCTGCTGGAAAAATTCACGATTCGGCCACCGTCATTCAAACGGGTCGCGGCCTCGCGCAGGGTATTGAAGGTGCCACGGGTGTTGATGGCGAACGTCTGGTCGAACAGCTCGTCGCTGTGCTGCGCCAGGGGCATCACCTGGAGGATGCCAGCGTTGTTGATCAACACGTCGACCTTACCCAGTTGCGCTTCGGTTTCATCGAACATCCGGCGAACATCGGCGGCAGAGGACACGTCTGCCTTCACCGCTATGGCTTGGTGGCCGGCCTGGCGCAGTTGCACCACCAACTTGGACGCCTCGCTGGCGCTGTTGGCGTAGTTGATGACGACGGCGAAACCCTCGCTGGCCAGTTGCTTGGCGATTTCGGCGCCGATGCCGCGGGAAGCACCGGTGATAATGGCAACTTTGGACGTTTGAGTCGGCATGCTTGAGTCCTCTTGAAGTGGGTGAGGCCAGGTTCACATGTTTACTCTCGGCGATAAATGCCCGAAAGTTGCCTTGACTGTTCAACAATCACTAACAATAAAGGCGCCGGATTCAGATGGATCAAGTCAGAGCGATGAAGGTGTTCGTGCGCATCTACGAGCGAAGCAGCTTCACCCTGGCCGCTGAGGACTTGAACATGCCACGGGCCACGCTGACCCACACCCTCAATCAATTCGAAGCCTGGCTGGGCGTTCGCTTGTTGGAGCGCAGCACTCGCAAGGTGCGCCCGACCCTCGATGGCGAAGCCTATTACCCACGCTGCGTGCAATTGCTGGCGGAACTTGAAGAAGCCGAACTGGCGTTTCGCGGCGTGGCGCCCAAAGGCAAGTTGAGGGTGGACTTGCACGGAACCCAGGCACGGTATTTCGTGATTCCGGCGTTGCCGCAATTCATGGCCCGTTATCCCGAAATAGAACTGTTCATCAGCGAGGCCGATCGTTTTGTCGATCTTATCGCCGAAGGCGTCGATTGCGTGCTGCGCTCCGGTGAGCTGGCGGATTCGTCATTGATCGGTCGGCGTGTTGCCAATCTTCGGCAGATTACCTGTGCCAGTCCCGGTTACCTGCGCCAGTACGGCGAGCCGAAGTGCCTCGATGACTTGAAACATCACAAGGCGGTGAATTACGTCTCGCGGACCACCGCCAAACTGTATCCGTTTGAGTTCATGGTCGATGGCGAACTCAAGGAGGTGCCGATCGAGGGCTCGCTGTCGGTGTCCGGCGCCGAAATCTATGCCGCCTCGGCCATCGCCGGCCTGGGCCTGATCCAATGCCCGCATTACCGGATGCAAGAGCCGATCCGGCAGGGCCTGATGCAGGAAGTCCTCACCGCCACCCCACCACCGTCCATGCCGGTGTCGGTGCTCTATCCGCAGAACCGACTCATGTCGCCGCGGGTTCGTGTATTCGTGGATTGGGTGGCGGAGGTGTTTGCACAGGCGCGATGACCGAGTGGTGATGGCGGTGCATTGGCTGGAGAGTTGAGCTAAAATTTTTTCAGGGTGTGTATTGTGTGTATCGAAATCATCTTTCGCAGCTAGAGTTTTCCGGCAGAGCTGTCGAATAAGGCAAAGGTGATGCGAAGTCGGGAAATGATCAGGAAGATCGAAGAGGATGGTTGGTATCTAGTGGCAATCAAGGGTAGCCATCACCAGTACAAACACTCCTTCAAGGCTGGGAGGGTGACGATCAAACACCCTGACGCCGATCTGCCCAGAGGCACGATCAATAGCATATTGAAACAGGCGGGCCTGAAATGAAGCCCATGACCGATTACGAAATCCCCGATGGGGATGCATTGTTATCAGACCGGTTGCTGCGGTTGCCGGATCTGGAGGAAGGATTCGCCCACATGAAATTTCCGGTCGTTCTGCACAAGGATGCCGATTCCGAATACGGAGTGACGGTCCCGGATGTACCGGGTTGTTTCTCCGCCGGCAGTACCGTGAGCCAGGCATTCGAAAATGTGAAAGAAGCGCTCTCGTTGCACTATGAAGGCTTGATAGCCGACGGCGAGCCGCTGCCGCAGATCCATGAAATTGACGATCATCTCGACGATCCGCAATACGCCGGTGGGATATGGGGGGTGGTTGAGTTTGATGTCACGCCCTATTTCGGGAAATCAGTGCGGTTCAACGCCACGCTGCCCGAGCAATTGCTTGAGCGCATCGACCAAACCGTGCGACGGGATCAGCGTTATAGCTCGCGTTCGGGTTTCCTGGCAGCGGCGGCCTTGCGCGAACTTTCAGCCTGACCGATGCGTCTGTGAAGTGTTAGCTTCTGCCACCAGCGTCCGAACAGAGAGCCTTTCGATGACCTACACCGCTGCGCAAAACCGCTACGAGTCCATTCCTTATCGCCGCGTCGGTCGCAGCGGGCTGGTGCTGCCGGCGCTGTCGCTGGGGTTGTGGCACAACTTTGGCGACAGCACGCCTATCGATACCCAGCGCGCCTTGCTGCGTACGGCGTTTGACCTGGGCATCAACCACTTCGACCTGGCAAACAACTATGGCCCTCCCTACGGCAGCGCCGAGATCAATTTCGGCCGGTTGCTGCGCGAAGATTTCAAGCAGTACCGCGATGAGTTGATCATCTCCAGCAAGGCCGGTTGGGACATGTGGCCGGGTCCTTACGGCCAGGGCGGTGGCTCGCGCAAATACGTGCTCGCCAGCCTCGACCAGAGCCTGCAACGCCTGGGGCTGGACTATGTGGATATCTTTTATTCCCACCGCTTCGACCCCGACACCCCACTGGAAGAAACCGCCAGCGCACTGGCCACTGCCGTACAGCAGGGCAAGGCGCTGTACATCGGCATTTCCTCGTATTCCGGGGTGAAGACCCGGGAAATGGCGGCGCTGCTCAAAGAATGGAAAGTCCCGCTGCTGATTCACCAGCCGGCCTACAACCTGCTCAACCGCTGGGTGGAGAAAGACCTGCTGGACGCCACCGACGAACTGGGTACCGGTGTGATCGCTTTTACGCCACTGGCCCAGGGCCTGTTGACCGACAAGTACCTCAAGGGTATTCCGGCCGATGCGCGGGTGAACCGTCCGGGCGGCGGCTCGTTGCAGGCTTCGCACCTGTCGGAGGAAAACATCGCCCATGTACGCGCCCTCAATGAGATCGCCCAGCGGCGCGGCCAAAGCCTGGCGCAAATGGCCCTGGCCTGGACCCTGCGCGATCCCCGCGTGACCAGCGCGCTGATCGGCGCCAGCCGGCCGGAGCAGATTATCGAGAACGTCGGGGCGTTGAAGAACCTGAGCTTCAGCGCTGAAGAACTGGCGCAGATCGATCGGTTTGCCTTGGAGGGCGGGATCAATCTTTGGGAGAAGCCTTCGTCGGCTGAGTAACACCGAACACCCTGTGGCGAGGGAGCTTGCTCCCGCTGGGTCTATAGGAGCTGTCGAGCGAAGCGAGGCTGCGATCTTTCCCCTGACGCTTGAGTCCCAAGCGAAAGATCAAAAAATCGTCCGAACGCGGCCCGAGCCTTCGGCAGCTCCTACGGCGCAGTCGAGCGGGAGCAAGCTCCCTCGCCACGGCGATATGCGTACCCCGGAAAACCATTTAAGCAAGACACTCACCTGAAAAACGGCACATCCCCCAACACCGTCGCCCGATGCATCACCCGGCGGGCGGGGCGGTAGTCATCGACGGCAAAGTGCTGGGTGACGCGGTTGTCCCAGAACGCTACGTCGTTGACCTGCCAGCGCCAGCGAAGGGTGAACTCCGGGCGGGTGGCGTGGGCGAAGAGCAGTTTCAGGATCACCTCGCTTTCGGTTTCCGACAGCTCGTTGATCCGTGTCGTGAAGCCTTCATTGACGAACAGCGACCGTCGCCCGCTCACCGGATGAGTGCGGATCACCGGATGGGACAGTGGTGGGTTTTTCCGCCGTGCGGCTTCCCAGCGCGCCAGGTCTTCGGCGGTGTTGCCAAACCGTTCCAATGGAAAGGACCGGGTGAAATCGTGGGTCGCTGTGAGGCCTTCCAGCAAGCGTTTCAAAGGGGCTGACAGCGCTTCGTAGGCCGCGATGCCGCTGGCCCACAACGTGTCGCCGCCAAACGCCGGCAGTAGCTTGGCGCTGAGCACCGCGCCCATGGCCGGCGTCGGTAAAAAAGTCACGTCGGTGTGCCACACGGCGTTGTCGCGGACATCGGTGACGGCGGTGTCGAGCACCAATACTTCGGGCTGCTCCGGTACGTTGGGGTAGATCGGGTGAATGTGCAGGTCGCCAAAATACGCGGCGAAACGCGCTTGTTGCGTCGGCTCGATCGGCTGGTCGCGAAAGAACAGCACCTGATGCTTGAGCAAGGCCTGCTCTATGGCCTCGCGATGTTCCGGGCTCAGCGGCTGGCTGATATCGATCCCACTGATCTGCGCGCCGAGGGCTGTGCTCAAGGGAGTAATGGTCGGGCGGTTCATCGTCGTGTTCTCGGATTGGGGCGCCAAATGGTCGGCGTGGTCATTGGCTATCAATGGGCCTGGCCGTGCCATGGCACCAGTTTGCGTTGCAGGGCGCGCAGGCCCATTTCCATGGCGAAGGCGATCAGTGCGATCACCAGGATCCCCAGTACCACCACGTCGGTGACCAGGAACTGCGCCGCTGACTGCACCATGAACCCCAGGCCGCTGGTGGCGGCGATCAACTCGGCGGCCACCAGCGTCGACCAACCCACGCCCAGGCCAATGCGAATGCCGGTGAGAATGTCCGGCAGGGCACTGGGCACGATCACATGGCGAATCAACTGGGCCCGCGTGGCGCCCAACGATTGCGCCGCGCGTAGCTTGGCCCGGTCGACGGTGCGCACACCGGTGGCGGTGGCAATGGCAATCGGGGCGAAGATCGCCAGGTAGATCAACAGCACCTTCGACAACTCGCCGATGCCGCACCAGATCACGATCAACGGCAAGTACGCCAACGGCGGAATCGGCCGGTAGAACTCGATCAACGGGTCGAGCACGCCGCGAGCGATGCGGTTGGCACCAATGGCGATGCCCACCGGCACCGCCGTCAGCACCGCGAACAACAAGCCCAGGCCGATGCGTTCAAGGCTGGCGGCCAGGTGCTGCCAGAGGGTCGAGTCCATGTAGCCGCTGGTTGCCAGCAGCCAACCTTTTTGCAGCACGGCAGACGGCGAGGGCAGGAACAGCGGTTCGATCAGGCCGCTGGCGGTGACGGCCCACCAGGCCGCCAGCAGTGCGATCAGGGTCAAGCCGCTGATCCAGCGCGTACTCAGGCTGGGCCTCAAGCCGCCGGCCGGGCGCTTGCTCGTCGTTTCACTGACGACGGCTGGAATTTCGTAGCTGCTCATGCGCGCTCCTGTGGCCGAGTGGCGCTGCGTTGGGAGAACACCTTGGCGAGCACATGCTCGCGGGTTTCGATAAAGCGCGGGTCGGACTTGATCGACCGCGCCGACTCCCCGGCCCCGTAGCGCTGGCCGAAATCCAGGCTCAGGCGCTCGACGATCTGCCCAGGGTTTGGTGCCAACAGAATCAAGTCAGTGGCGAGGAACACGGCTTCTTCAATGTCATGGGTGATCAGGAACACCGGCTTGGCGGTGCGCTGCCAGACCTGCAGCAACAGTTCCTGCATCTGCTCGCGGGTGAAGGCGTCCAGCGCCCCGAAAGGTTCGTCCATCAACAGCACGCGCGGGTCGGCCGCCAGTGCCCGGGCCAGGCCGACGCGTTGCTTCTGGCCGCCGGAGAGCTGCCAGACACGGCGTTGCTCGAAACCGGCCAGGTCCACCAGGGCAAGCATTTCCCGGGCCCGGGCTTCGCGCTTTTGCTTGTCGACCCCAGCCAGTTCCAGGCCGAACCCAACGTTTGCCAGCACGTCCTGCCAAGGCAGCAGTGCATCGTCCTGGAACACCACGCCGCGCTCGGCGCTCGGGCCCTTGACCGGCGTGCCGTCGAGGGTGATCTGCCCGTCGCTGGGCTCGACGAACCCGGCAATCAGGTTCAACAGCGATGTCTTGCCACTGCCGGACGGGCCGAGGGCCACCAGCAATTGCTGGGGCCCCAGGGTCAGTGAAATATCCGCCAGCACAGGTTCCGCCGCGCCGGGGTACTGTGCGCTGATGCGCTCCAGCTGTAGCAAGGCCATCGCGTGTCTCCCTTTTTTCGCTCAACGAGTGATGTATTTGGCGCTGACGTAAGGCGCGTAGTCCGGCAGCACGGCTTCGACCTTGCCTTGCTCCTTGAGGAACGCTGCGGTGTCGGTGATGGCTTGGGTGGTCGGTGCGCCGAGGCTCACGACCTGATCGGCCGCCAGGGGAAAGACGTTGCCTTGCAGCAACAGCGGGATATCGCTGGCCTTGGCGCCAGAGAGCTTCACCAGTTTGTCGACGTTGGACGTATCGGCCAGCCAGGCTTGTGGGTCCTTGCGGTATTGGGCGTAGGCATCCAGGGTCACTTTGGCGAACGCTGTGACAATTTCAGGATGTTTCTGGGCGAAGTCCTTGCGCACGATCCAGGCGTCGAAGGTCGGGGCGCCGAACTTGGCCAGTTCCGCCGAGGTGATCAGGACCTTGCCGTTTTCCTTGGCCACGCCCAGGGCCGGGTCCCAGACGTAGGTGGCATCGATGTCTCCGCGCTTCCAGGCGGCGATGATGGCCGGTGGCGCCAGGTTGAGTACGGTGACTTTCGACGGGTCGATGTTCCAGTGCTTCAACGCGGCGAGCAGGCTGTAGTGCCCGGTGGACACGAATGGCACGGCGATCTTCTTGCCGATCAGGTCTTGTGGGGAGTGGATGCCTGAACCGTCACGAACCACCAAGGCTTCGGCGGCGCCGATCTGGGTGGCGATGAGGAAGGTTTCCACCGGGACCTTGCGGGTGATGGCCGCCGTCAACGGGCTGGAACCGAGGTAGCCGATCTGCACGTCGCCTGAGGCGATGGCGGTGATGACATCGGCGCCGTTGTCGAACTTGCGCCAGTCGATCTTGGTTTGGGTGGCCTTTTCATAGGCGCCATCGGCCTGGGCGACTTTGGCCGGGTCGACGGTGGTCTGGTAAGCGACGGTCAGGTCGGCCGCCTGGACAAAAAGACTCGTTGCAGCCAGGGAGGCGGCCGCGAGAAGGCGAAGGGGGAAACTCAAAGACATGGGAAAGCTCCTCAACAGGCCGCCGGATGTTCGGCGTTGGAGGAGACTAAATGATCTAAGAATTGGAAAATAAATAACTTTTTCGAATGAGCTTATTTTCGAAAAAATCTATAAAGCTCGACTGAGAACCCTTGTGGCGAGGGAGCTTGCTCCCGCTCGGCTTGTAGGAGCTGTCGAGCGAAGCGAGGCTGCGATCTTTCCGCTGCTACTTGAGTCTCAAGGGAAAGATCAAAAGATCAAAAGATCGCAGCCTTCGGCAGCTCCTACAGCGCAGTCCAGCGGGAGCAAGTTCCCTCGCCACAAAAAGCGTTATCGCACGCAGGGATTCAGTTACTGATCGCCAGGATGCTCGCCTGATACGAACCCACGAACACGTCGAAATCCCCGACCTCGTTCTGCTCCAGATCGGCCTGTTGGACCAGTGATTCCCGGGCGGTTTCTTCGAATGCAGCCTGTTCTTGGGCAGGCAAAGGTTCGGCGCGGAAGAACTCGGCGTGAGCCTTGCTTTGGCGCAGGGAGAACTGGGCGAAGCTTTCCTGATGTTCGGCCATGGCGGCCAGCACCTGGGCGGAGGGCGTCAGGGACGGGTCGCGGACTTTCGCCAATTGCGCGTCCAGCGCCTGGCGGTGGGCATCGCCACCTTGGCTCTGGTCGAGCAGCGAGGCCAACGGTGCGATTTTTTCCAGCAATTCGACGGCCCAGGCCTGCATGTCCACCGATTGACCCTGGCGCTGCAATTGCAGGCCAGGCTTGCGGCCTTCCTTGACCACGGTCAGGAAGTTGCTCGTGGCGTTGCCGCATTCGTTGTTTTCCAGCTGCGGGCTGTCATTGAGGCCGCAATACAGCAGGAACGCATCGAGGAATCGCGACTCGGTGAGGTCGATGCCCATTGGCAGGAACGGGTTGATGTCCAGGCAACGCACTTCGACGTACTGGATACCCCGGGCCATCAAGGCCTGGATCGGCCGCTCGCCGGTGTAGGTTACGCGCTTGGGGCGGATGTTGGAGTAGTACTCGTTTTCGATCTGCAGGATGTTGGTGTTGAGCTGCACCCACTCGCCGTTCTGGTGAGTGCCGACTTCGACGTACGGCGCATAAGGCGTCGCCACCGCTTTGCGCAGGCTGTCGGTGTAGCTGGCCAGGTCGTTGTAGCAAGGCGTGAGGCCGGCCTGGGCGTTGCTCTGGTAACCCAGGTCGCTCATGCGCAGGCTGGTGGCGTAGGGCAGGTACAGGGTGTCCGGGTCCAGTTGTTCCAACTGGTGCGGGCGACCCCGCAGGAAACCGGCGTCCAGGGCCGGCGAGGCACCGAACAGGTACATCAGCAACCAGCTGTAGCGGCGGAAATTGCGGATCAGCGCGATGTAGGCCGACGACTGGAAATCACGGTCGCTGGTCTCGACGCCTTCGGCCTGCCGAAGCAGGGGCCAGAGTTTTTCCGGCAGGGAAAAGTTGTAGTGGATCCCGGCAATGCATTGCATGGTCTTGCCGTAGCGCAGGGCCAGGCCCTTGCGATAGACGTACTTGAGACGACCGATGTTCGAGGTGCCGTAATACGCGATCGGGATGTCCTCCTCCGCCGGCAGTGGGCACGGCATCGAAGGGCTCCACAGGTACTCGTCGCCGAGTTTGCTGTAGGCAAACCGGTGGATCTTGTCGAGGCTGCGCAGGGTATCGGCCGGGTTGGCCAGGGCTGGCGTGATGAACTCCAACAGCGACTCGGAATAGTCGGTAGTGATCTGTTCGTTGGTCAACGCCGAACCCAGGGCCTTGGGATGCGCGGTCTGCGTCAAGTGCCCATCGCCAGTGACGCGCAGGCATTCGCGCTCGATGCCGTGCAGGCACTGCTCGAGCAGGGAGAGGTTGGCGCGCTCGCCGAGCAGGGCCAGGCGGCGGTTTAAAAGGTCGCTCAAGTTGAATTCCTTCACGCGTCAGTCGCCCCAATATGGGGGTGGGCAAGACGGTCTACAAGGGTGAAGTTAAAACTGGCGTTTTCGCCTGGTTTTTGTGTGGCCTAAGGCTGATCGCCGCCGCCCCCTGTGGGAGCGAGCTTGCTCGCGATAGCGGTGGATCAGCAGCGTTGATGCTGACTGACCATCCGCTATCGCGAGCAAGCTCGCTCCCACAGGAAAGCTCGACACCGCATTCATGGCATCGAAATTAACTCAAATCGATGACAGGGAGCTATAGGACAGCGAACGTGCCTTGCGCTTTTGCGACCAGTTTGTCGCCTTGCATCACCTCGGCTTCGACCACCAGCGTGCGCCGGCCGGGGTGGATGACCCGGGCGGTGCACAACACGTCGCCGTCGGACACGGCGCGAATGTAGTTGATCTTGCATTCGATGGTCGCGCTCTGCTGGTCAAAGCCATGGACACTGGAGCAGGCCAGTCCCATGGCGATGTCCACCAGGCTGAACAGCGCGCCGCCGTGCAGCTTGCCGCCGCGATTGCGCAGCGGCGGCTCAAGGCTCAGGGCGACTTGCGCCACCCCGTCTCCAAGGCTGTGCAGACGGCAGCCGAGCAGCTTGAAGAACGCGCTCTCCACCAACCCGGCTGGCACCTCCATCAGCGTTTCTTCAACTGCTTGGCGTTGGCGAACAACGAAGCCATGGCGTTGTTGGACGGAGCTGCGGTGGCGGTTTCCTTGCGCGGCGCGGTGTTTTGCGACTGGCGTGGCGTCGAGCCAGGACGCGCACCACGGGCACCGTCGACTTTCTCGCCCGGCGTGTCGCTCATGCGCATCGACAGGCCGACGCGTTTACGCGGGATGTCGACTTCCATGACCTTCACTTTCACCACATCACCGGCCTTCACCGCTTCGCGCGGGTCCTTGATGAACTTCTCGGACAAGGCCGAGATATGTACCAGACCGTCCTGGTGCACGCCGATGTCGACGAAGGCACCGAAGTTGGTGACGTTGGTCACCACGCCTTCGAGGATCATGCCCGGCTGCAGGTCCTTGAGGTCTTCGACGCCGTCCTGGAACTCGGCGGTCTTGAACTCGGGGCGCGGATCCCGGCCCGGTTTCTCCAGTTCCTGGAGGATGTCGGTGACGGTGGGCAGGCCGAAGGTTTCGTCGGTGAATTTCTTCGGATCCAGGCGCTTGAGGAACCCGGCGTCACCGATCAGCGAACGGATGTCGCGGTCGGTCTGGGCGGCGATGCGTTGCACCAGCGGGTAGGCTTCAGGGTGGACAGCGGAGGAGTCCAGCGGGTTATCGCCGTTCATCACCCGCAGGAAGCCGGCGGCCTGTTCGAAGGTCTTTTCACCCAGGCGCGGGACTTTCTTCAACGCGGCGCGGGTCTTGAACGCGCCGTGTTCGTCACGGTGGGTGACGATGTTCTGCGCCAGGGTGGCGTTCAGGCCGGAGATACGCGCCAACAGCGCCACCGAAGCGGTGTTCACGTCCACGCCCACGGCGTTCACGCAATCCTCCACCACCGCGTCCAGGCCGCGGGCCAGTTTCAGTTGGGAAACGTCGTGCTGGTACTGGCCGACACCGATGGATTTCGGGTCGATCTTGACCAGTTCCGCCAGTGGATCCTGCAGGCGACGGGCGATGGACACCGCGCCACGGATCGATACGTCCAGGTCCGGGAATTCCTTGGAGGCCAGTTCCGACGCCGAGTAAACCGAAGCGCCGGCCTCGGAGACCATGACCTTGGTCATCTTCATGGCTGGGTATTTCTTGATCAGCTCGGCGGCCAGCTTGTCGGTCTCGCGGCTGGCGGTGCCGTTGCCGATGGCGATCAGGTCCACCGAATGCTTGGCGCACAGGGCGGCGAGCACGGCGAGGGTCTGGTCCCACTTGTTGTGTGGCACGTGCGGATAGACCGTGGCGTGGTCCAGCAGTTTGCCGGTGGAATCCACCACGGCCACCTTGCAACCGGTGCGCAGGCCCGGGTCCAGGCCCAGGGTAGCGCGCGGGCCGGCCGGTGCGGCCAGCAGCAGGTCATGCAGGTTGTGGGCGAACACGTTGATCGCCTCGGTCTCGGCATTATCGCGCAACTCGCCCAGCAGGTCGGTTTCCAGGTGGGTGTAGAGCTTGACCTTCCAGGTCCAGCGCACCACCTCGGCCAGCCATTTGTCGGCGGCGCGATTCTGGTTCTGGATGCCGAACTGCTGGCCGATCATGCCTTCGCACGGGTGCATGGTGCCGGGCAATTCTTCACCGACTTTCAGTGCGGAGCTGAGGATGCCTTCGTTGCGACCACGGAAAATCGCCAGGGCGCGGTGGGACGGCATGCTCTTGAGCGGTTCGTCGTGTTCGAAGTAGTCGCGAAACTTCGCGCCTTCCTCTTCCTTGCCGGCGATCACCCGGGCGCTGAGGGTGGCTTCCTGCTTGAGGTAGCTACGCAGTTTTTCCAGCAGGTTGGCGTCTTCGGCGAAACGCTCCATGAGGATGTACTTGGCGCCTTCCAGCGCCGCTTTCACGTCCGCCACGCCTTTGTCGGCATCGACGAAACGCGCGGCTTCGGCTTCCGGGGCCAGGGTCGGGTCGTTGAACAGGCCGTCGGCCAGCTCGCCGAGGCCGGCTTCCAGGGCGATCTGGCCCTTGGTGCGGCGCTTTTGCTTGTAGGGCAGGTACAAGTCTTCGAGGCGGGTCTTGGTGTCTGCCAGCTTGATGTCGCGCTCAAGTTGCGGGGTCAGCTTGCCCTGCTCCTGGATGCTGGCCAGGATGCTGATGCGCCGTTCGTCGAGTTCTCGCAGGTAGCGCAGGCGTTCTTCCAGATGCCGCAATTGGGTGTCATCGAGGCTGCCGGTCACTTCTTTCCGGTAACGGGCGATGAAAGGCACCGTGGAGCCTTCATCGAGTAGCGCGACGGCCGCTTCGACCTGTTGTGGGCGTACACCGAGTTCCTCGGCGATGCGGCTGTTGATGCTGTCCATAAAACCACCTGACAAATTGTGAAATCAGGCTCGCCACCGCAGAAGCAGGGCTCGGCGAGACTGGTTGAGCGGCCTGGCATGCGCCGCTGCCTGGGTCAAAAGGCTGCCTGTTGACCCGCGAAATTCAAAAAGTGCTGCCTGGCCAAGGGGAAAAAAATGGCACGCCGGGTCACGATCCGGCATTCCCTGGCACAAAAGGCCGCGCATTATAACCAGCGTTCTGTCCTGAGGGGGGGACATGGTCTGTAGGCTTGATACCCGGATTTGTGGTGATAGAGGAAAAATCTGCTAACAATGCACACGGTGCGTATAACGGCAGCTAGGCCATAATGCGCGCCGAGATCAAAGGAGCTTCCTATGAGCAGCACTGCACAAACTGCTGAAGGCGAAAAAATTCTTATTGTTGACGACGATCCGGGGCTGAGCAGCTTGCTGGAACGCTTTTTCGTCAGCAAGGGCTACCGCGCCCGTACCGTACCGAACACCGAGCAAATGGATCGACTGCTGGCCCGTGAGGTTTTCAACCTGGTGGTGCTCGACCTGATGCTGCCCGGTGAAGACGGCCTGACAGCCTGCCGCCGCCTGCGCGGCGCCAACAACCAGATCCCGATCATCATGCTCACCGCCAAGGGCGACGAGCTGAGCCGTATCAAGGGCCTTGAACTGGGCGCCGACGATTACCTGGCCAAGCCGTTCAACCCCGACGAGCTGATGGCCCGCGTCAAGGCGGTGCTGCGTCGCCAGTCGGCGCCGGTACCTGGCGCGCCAGGCAGCGAAGATGAAAGCGTGACCTTCGGCGATTATGAGCTGTCCCTGGCCACTCGTGAGCTCAAGCGCGGTGATGAGGTCCATATGCTCACCACCGGCGAGTTCGCGGTGCTCAAGGCGCTGGTGATGAACGCCCGCCAGCCGCTGACCCGGGACAAACTGATGAACCTGGCCCGTGGTCGTGAATGGGATGCGCTGGAGCGCTCCATTGACGTGCAGATTTCCCGTCTGCGCCGGATGATCGAACCTGATCCTTCCAAGCCGCGGTACATCCAGACCGTCTGGGGCGTGGGTTATGTGTTCGTGCCGGATGGCGCCGCCAGCAAGTGATCGGCGATTTGTAGGAGCGGGTGGCCTGGCCGGTTGAAATGTCTTCTTCCAGGCGACTCGCGGTCTGTCATTGTGCGAGCATCGCTCGCTCCTGCAAGTGTGTAGCGGTTATTCATGAAAACCCCCGTTTGGTTCCCCCAGAGTTTCTTCTCCCGCACCCTCTGGCTGGTGCTGATCGTCGTGCTCTTCTCCAAGGCACTGACGCTGGTGTACCTGCTGATGAACGAAGACGTTCTCGTGGACCGGCAATACAGCCATGGTGTTGCCTTGACCCTGCGGGCCTATTGGGCGGCGGACGAAACCAACCGGGCGAAAATTGCCGAGGCGGCGACGCTGATCCGCGTTGTCGGTGCCGGCGTGCCGGAGGGCGAGCAGCACTGGCCCTACAGCGAGATCTATCAACGCCAGATGCAGGCCGAACTGGGCGCCGATACCGAGGTGCGATTGCGCATGCATTCGCCGCCGGCGCTGTGGGTGCGAGCCCCGAGCCTGGGGGATGGCTGGCTGAAGGTGCCGTTGTACCCGCATCCGCTGCGCGGCCAGAAAATCTGGAACGTACTCGGCTGGTTCCTGGCCATCGGCCTGCTGTCGACGGCATCGGCGTGGATCTTCGTCAGCCAGCTCAACCAACCTTTGAAACGCCTGGTCTACGCCGCCCGCCAACTGGGCCAGGGGCGCAGCGTGCGGCTGCCCATCAGCGATACGCCCAGCGAAATGACCGAGGTCTACCGTGCCTTCAACCAGATGGCCGAGGATGTCGAACAGGCCGGGCGCGAGCGTGAGTTGATGCTCGCTGGTGTCTCCCATGACCTGCGCACGCCGCTGACCCGGCTGCGGTTGTCGCTGGAGTTGATGGGTGAGCACACCGACCTGACCGACGAGATGGTCCGCGACATCGAGGACATGGACGCGATTCTCGACCAGTTCCTGGCGTTCATTCGCGACGGTCGTGACGAGTCGGTGGAAGAGGTGGACCTCAGTGAATTGGTGCGGGAGGTGGCCGCGCCCTATAACCAGAACGATGAGAAATTGCACCTGCGCCTGGAGCCGATCCAACCGTTTCCGTTGCGCCGCGTGTCGATGAAGCGCTTGCTGAACAACCTGATCGGCAATGCGCTGAACCACGCAGGCACCGGTGTCGAAGTCGCGGCCTATGTCTCCGGTGACACCAGCGCGCCTTATGTGGTGCTGAGCGTCATGGACCGTGGCGCCGGCATCGATCCCTCTGAGCTGGAAGCCATTTTCAATCCGTTCACTCGCGGTGATCGCGCTCGGGGTGGGAAGGGCACGGGGCTGGGCCTGGCCATCGTCAAGCGCATTGCCTCGATGCACGGCGGCAATGTCGAGCTGCGTAACCGTGTCGGTGGTGGGCTGGAAGCTCGGGTGCGCTTGCCGTTGGGCTTGATGCTGCCTCGGGATGCGGTGTAGCGGCTTTTCTCAAGTAAGACAGAGAACCTGTGGGAGCGAGCCCTGTGGGAGCCGAGCTTGCTCGCGATGAACGATAACAGGGTCTTCCAGTAGACCGAGGCGCCTTCATCGCGAGCAAGCTCGGCTCCCACAAAGGCTCTCTCCCAAAGGGTTTTGTGTTGAGTCAGCCCTTACCCTTGGTTCGGGTCATGTTCGGCCCGCCATTCTTTTCCAAATGCTCGATGATGATCCCGGCCACGTTCTTGCTCGTGGTGGTCTCGATCCCTTCCAGGCCTGGCGAGGAGTTGACCTCCATCACCAGCGGTCCGTGGTTGGAGCGCAGGATGTCCACGCCCGCCACGGCCAGGCCCATGACTTTCGCGGCCCGCAGGGCGGTCATGCGTTCTTCCGGGGTGATCTTGATCAGGCTGGCACTGCCGCCGCGATGCAGGTTGGAGCGGAACTCTCCGGGCTTGGCCTGGCGTTTCATCGAGGCAATCACCTTGTCGCCGACCACGAAGCAGCGAATGTCCGCGCCACCGGCTTCCTTGATGTACTCCTGGACCATGATGTTCTGCTTCAGGCCCATGAACGCCTCGATCACCGATTCCGCCGCTGTCGCGGTTTCACACAGGACCACGCCGATGCCCTGGGTGCCTTCCAGCACCTTGATCACCAGCGGTGCGCCGTTGACCATCGCAATCAGGTCGGGAATGTCGTCGGGGGAGTGGGCAAAACCGGTGACCGGCAGGCCTATTCCGCGCCGTGACAGCAACTGCAGCGAGCGCAACTTGTCCCGGGAGCGGGCGATGGCCACCGACTCGTTGAGGGGAAACACCCCCATCATTTCGAACTGACGCAACACGGCGCAGCCATAGAACGTCACCGATGCGCCGATGCGCGGGATCACCGCGTCGAACCCTTCCAGCGGTTTGCCACGGTAATGGATCTGCGGCTTGTGGCTGGCGATGTTCATGTAGGCGCGCAGGGTATCGATCACCACCATTTCATGGCCTCGTTCGGTCCCGGCTTCAACCAGGCGACGAGTGGAATACAGACGCGGATTACGCGACAGCACAGCGATCTTCATGCAACACCTGTGGCAGAGGTAGTGGACACCGGGAATGCCGGCTTGTCTTGAACGTATTTGATACCCGGATTGACCACCAGTTGGCCGTCGATCAAGGCTTTGGAACCCAGTAACAGGCGGTATCGCATGGACTTGCGGCAGGCAAGGGTGAACTCGACCCGCCAGATCCGATCACCCAGTGCCAACGTGGTGCTGATCACGTAGCGGACCTGAGCGTGGCCGTTGGAGCTTTTTATTGTCTTGCGGGCCACCAGCGGGGCTTCGCAGCGGCGATGGCGCAACTGCACCACCGTACCGAGGTGCGCAGTGAAGCGCACCCACTTTTCGCCATCGCGCTCGAATGGCTCGATGTCGGTGGCATGCAGGCTGGAGGTGCTGGCGCCGGTGTCGATTTTTGCCCGCAGGCCCACGACTCCCAGATCCGGGAGCGCCACCCACTCGCGCAGACCGACAACGGTCAAATGGTCAAAAGTCTTCAATAAAAAAACCTGCGATCAGTACATCGGATCGTGGACTCCGCGAATCGCGGTATTCACGCAGAATAATCACAAAATGGCGACAGTTATCTACGCGCTTGTTTGTGCTTGTAACCGATTTCGAGCCAAGCCATGCATGTGGAGGCGATTTGGTGGGCATTCTATCCGTCGGGCCGGATTCGTGCGCCCGACAAAAACGGTAGTACAGTTCCGGCTATTGGCAGAAAAGAGGAATGGCAGTGGCACAAAAAAAGGAAGAGGACGACAAGGTCCGTCTCGATAAATGGTTGTGGGCGGCGCGATTCTACAAGACGCGGGCCCTGGCCAAGACCGCCATCGAAAGCGGCAAGGTTCATCACCGGGGAGAGCGTTGCAAGCCCGGCAAGGAGCCACGCGTTGGCGATGAATTTGTCATCCGCACCGGCTTCGATGAAAAGACCGTGGTGGTCGAAGCCTTGTCGATCGTGCGTCGCGGCGCGCCTGAAGCGCAGGCGCTGTATCGCGAAACCGAAGCCAGTATCGCCAAGCGTGAAACCGCCGCCGCGCAACGCAAGGCCGGCGCCCTGGGGGTCAGCACCGACGGCAAGCCGAGCAAGAAGCAGCGCCGGGACCTGTTCAAGTTTCATGGCAGCAATAGCGAATAAAACATCGGTCATTCGAGGCTATCCGTGGCGAGGGAGCTTGCTCCCGCTGGGCTCTGTAGGAGCTGGCGAAGCCTGCGATCTTTTGATCTTGATCATTCGCTCGCGACTCAATTGTCTGGGGAAAGATCGCAGCCTCGTTGCACTCGACAGCTCCTACACAGCTCCTACACAGCTCCTACACAGCTCCTACGCAGCGTCTACAGGTAGGTGGGCAGTACCTTCCCGTCAGGCAAACCCAAGCCTTGCTTGGAACCCACCCTGAATGCTCATAAAATGCCTGCCATCATTTGTCATCACCTCAGATACCAGACCCTATGACTGATTTACCGGATACCGACTACACCCAACGTTTCATCTTCGATGACAGCGACGCCCGTGGCGAGCTGGTGGCGTTGGAGCGTAGCTACGCCGAAGTCCTGGCCAAGCACCCCTACCCGGAGCCGGTCGCACAAATGCTCGGCGAGTTGATGGCGGCTGCGGCGTTGTTGGTGGGCACCTTGAAGTTCGATGGCTTGCTGATTCTCCAGGCGCGTTCCGATGGTCCGGTGCCGTTGCTGATGATCGAGTGCTCCAGTGAGCGCGAAATCCGTGGCCTGGCCCGTTATGACGCCGAGCAGATCGGGCCTGACGCAACGCTGGCCGATATGATGCCCAATGGCGTGCTGGCCCTCACGGTCGATCCGACCCAAGGCCAGCGTTACCAGGGAATTGTCGATCTGGACGGGGCAACCCTGGCCGATTGCTTCACCAACTACTTTGTCATGTCCCAGCAGACCAATACCCGCTTCTGGCTCTACGCCGACGGGCGGCGGGCTCGCGGTTTACTGCTGCAGCAACTGCCTGCCGATCGCCTGCGCGACCCGGAAGAACGCGACGCCAGTTGGCAGCACGTCACCGCTCTGGCCAGCACTCTGAGCGCCGATGAGCTGTTGAGCCTGGACAACGAAACCGTGCTGCATCGCCTCTATCACGAGGAGCAGGTACGCTTGTTCGACGGACAGCCGTTGCGCTTCCAATGCAGTTGCTCTCGTGAACGTTCCGCCAATGCGCTGGTCAGTCTGGGTCTGGAAGATGCGCAGCAACTGGTGATCGAGCATGGCGGTGCCATCGAGGTCGATTGCCAGTTTTGCAACGAGCGCTACCTGTTCGACGCGGCGGACATCGCTCAATTGTTCGCGGGTGCGGGTGTCGACACACCGTCAGATACTCGTCACTAAAACGTTTCAGCGCAGGTAAATCTCCTGGCAAGTGCCGGATTTACGCCGTACTGACGGGAGGGCCCTACTCTTTTTGGGGTTTTCTGGCATAATCCGGCCCACTTTTTTCGGGTAGTAGTGCGCGACTTCCTACTACAAAACGTTTGGAGCACTCGGCCACGGGCCGACGGGGAATCTCATGACGCAAGCCAATAACGCCGTGTACACCGATCTGAGTGTCGATGATCTGGTCAAAGAAGCCCTGAATCGCGGTGAAGGCGAGCTTGCCGATACTGGCGCGCTGGTTGTTCGTACCGGTCATCGTACCGGTCGCTCGCCAGTCGACCGTTTCATCGTGGAAGAGCCAACCACCCAGGCCGCCATCGCCTGGGGCCCGATCAACCGCAAGTTCCCGGCCGACAAGTTCGATGCCCTGTGGAGCCGCGTCGAAGCCTATCTGGGCGAGCGCGAGCGTTTCGTATCCCACGTGCATGTAGGCTCCGATCCTGCGCACTACCTGCCAGTCAAGATGACCACCGAGACCGCGTGGCACAACCTGTTTGGCCGTTGCCTGTTCATCAACCCCGAGCAATACAACGCCGGTGGCAAGGACGAGTGGCAGATCCTCAACGCGCCGAACTTCGTCTGCGAGCCTGAGCGTGACGGCACCAACTCCGACGGCACCGTGATCATCAACTTCGCGGCCAAGAAAGTGCTGATCGCCGGCATGCGCTACGCCGGTGAAATGAAGAAAGCCCTGTTCTCCGTGCAGAACTTCCTGCTGCCGGCCGTTGACGTGCTGCCGATGCACTGCGCCGCGAACATGGGCGAAGAAGGCGATGTGACCCTGTTCTTCGGCCTGTCGGGCACTGGCAAGACCACCCTGTCCGCCGATGAAAGCCGTTACCTGATCGGTGACGACGAGCACGGCTGGGGCGTGGGCGTGGTCTTCAACATCGAAGGCGGCTGCTACGCCAAGTGCATCGACCTGTCCGAGAAGAACGAGCCAGTTATCTGGAAAGCCATCCAGCACGGCGCCGTACTGGAAAACGTCGTACTGGACCCGGTCACCAAGAAAGCCGACTACGCCGACGACAGCCTGACCCAGAACAGCCGCGCCGCTTACCCGCGTGAGCTGATCGAAAAACGCGCACCGAAAAACCTCGGTGGCGAGCCAAACGCCGTGATCTTCCTGACCTGCGACCTGACCGGTGTACTGCCGCCAGTGTCGATCCTCAGCGAAGAGCAAGCCGCCTACCACTTCCTGTCCGGCTACACCGCACTGGTGGGCTCGACTGAAATGGGTTCGGGCAGTGGCATCAAGTCGACCTTCTCCACCTGCTTCGGCGCCCCGTTCTTCCCGCGTCCAGCCGGTGAGTACGCTGAGCTGCTGATCAAGCGCATCCGTGGTTTCGGCTCCAAGGTCTACCTGGTCAACACCGGCTGGACCGGCGGCGGCTACGGCGTTGGCAAGCGCTTCAACATCCCGACCACCCGTGCGGTGATCGCGGCGATCCAGAGCGGCGCGCTGATCGGTGCTGAAACCGAACACCTGGACATCATCAACCTGGACGTGCCGCTGGCTGTTCCAGGCGTCGAGACTGTCCTGTTGAACCCACGCAACACCTGGGCCGACAAAGCTGCCTACGACGAAGCGGCCAAGGCATTGGCCGGTCTGTTCACCGAGAACTTCAAGAAGTTCGACGTGAGCGACGCGATCAAGGCTGCCGGTCCACAGCTGTAAAACTTGGTTAGCGAATGAAAAAGCCGCCCTTCATGGGCGGTTTTTTTATGGGCGACTATTTGAGGCGCCCCGATCCGCTAGGCCTCTTCCACTTCCCGCGTATCCCATCGTTGCGCCTTGATCGCCTTGTAAAGCATGCCGATGGTCAGTGGCATCTTGTTCCCCCGGCCCTTGGCCCTGCGCTTTTGAAACACATCGAACCCTTCAGGCTGAAAATAGCGGTAGGCGTCATAGTCGATGAGCTCGATGGCGAAGCGCTCCTCCAGTGCCTCCATCAGGTGCCGGGCATCCGCGCCATCGCAACCCAGGTCGAGATTGATCGCGGTGTCCAGCCGGATCGTCTTGCGTTCAGGCAGGCCGATTTCTTCGTGGAGCAGCTCCATGAGCTGGCGCATGGCGTGATCGTCGGGGAAGTCTGGGGCGAGGTGCATGGTGAGGTTTCCGGGGCGTTGGCGTGCGTCTGTCTGGAGGGAAAGTTTAGGGGGAATCGCTGGCCATTGGAAAAAGAAGAAAGGTCTCACAGTAGTCTCGGAACCGTCTGCTGAGTATTTCCCTGGCCGCTCGGTAAGGTTCGCCACGCCCTTTCAATGGGGTAACGGCGACCGAGCAGGGATGAAGCATGACGAAAGGAAAGACCAGTGTTCCGCAGGTCTGGGAGCATTACGGTGGCGATCGAGGCTACAGGATCCTGCGGGCCATGACCCCCAGCGAACTGGCAAAAAGAGATGCCGATCAACACGCCTATGAGGCCATGCTCGCCAGGCAGACGGCGTACATGAGGGAGCGTCTGGCCCAGGTCCGCGAGGCATCACCTTTCGACGTGAAGGGCAGCGTATTTGCCAAGTCCTGCAAGCTGCCTGATTCGGTTATCGACTATCACAACCCGAGCGGCTACATCCCGACTGAAGCCCTGAGGGAGTACGGCCAATTTACCTTGTTGGGTGGCCGTCAAGCTGACGAGTCAGGGCGCATTCAGCTTAAGAGTATCAGTGGGTCGTTACCGGCAAGCTTCGGTACGTTTGCCTTGGGTCGGACGATGCCGGCCTCCCTTGGCGTGGCGGCGGGGGCTGCTGGCGCGGTCAGCGCTCCTGTGGCGGCGGGTGTACTGATCGGTCTGGTGGGGTTGCTGATGCCCTCGAACCTGGGTGACGGTTCGTTGTACACCGAAGAGCAACTGCGCTCCCTGGAGCAGGCACGTACGCGGGTGCGGTTGCATGTCGAAACTCAGGCCGATGGCACGCTCAAGGGGTACGGCTACAACACCCAGGCACGACGTGACTGGGAAATGATTCCTGTGGTGACGTTCCAGGCCCGCGGCGAGCAGCAAGTGGCGGACTTTGGCGATGGGGTCGAGTTGATCTGGACGCCGGCGGTCGATCCATCCGCCACGCAGGGCATCCCGGCATTGGAGGCCGCGCCACAGGCCCCGCACATCTGGATTTTCCCGCCGACGCCTGCGGCGGACAGCATCATCGTCAACCCGATCTATCCGCCGGAGTACAAGGATTTCATTCTTGTGTTTCCGGCGGATTCTGGGGTTTCGCCGTTGTATGTTGTTTTCAACATTCGGCGCAAAGGCCTGCCGGAGGCTGAGCATGATTATCATCCGGCACCAAAAACATATGAAATAGCTGGTTTTGATGACTTGATCGAAGTTAAGGCCAAGACTCCACGTCAAGGCGGCGGTGGTTTTCGAGAGCGATGGACGGACGCTAAAGGGAGGAAGATTTATGAATGGGATTCCAGGCACGCGGAGTTAGAGGTATATCGATCGAGCGATGGCAGCCATCTAGGTTCATTTGATCACCTTACGGGTGAGCAGAAGAAAAAAGCCAATCCGAAACGTAATATCAAAAAATTTCTTTGAGGATGCTATGGGATTAAAAGTCAGATTGAGATGGTTTGATAAAGAGACGGAGGTTCTGGTTGAAAAAGAATATTCCAAGGATTTTGAAGATGATTTTGTGATTATTGACAATCTTGGTCGTTCGGTAAAAAACGATATCAATAACGGAAATTTTGACGTGAGTACTGAATGGGTTGGAATGTTGCAACCACATTTCAAACATGTTTTGGACTTGTCGGTGTATGACTATCAGGTGTCTTTTGATTATCGGGAGGTTTGGTAATTATCACGCTTGAGTCCAACCGCCAACGCCGTTAGGCGGTAGATCCCTTTGGATTTCCCATGGTTATTTCCTGAACCAAGTTTTTGGCACCAGGCTGTATCATCCCGTATTGTTTTTGCCCCCGACCTTTTCTCGACTCGCCGCGTTGCCGCGCTAGGCTTTGGGCTTCGCAGCAGTCAAAGGAGCGACCGCGCATGCACAGCACCCTGGAACAGGTTTTCGGTTATCCACAGTTTCGTCCCGGGCAGGAGGCGGCCATCGGCGCCGTGCTGGCCGGTCGGTCGGCGGCGGCCATTTTTCCCACCGGCTCGGGCAAGTCCCTGTGTTATCAATTGTCGGCCCTGCTAGTGCCGCACCTGACCCTGGTGGTCTCACCGTTGCTAGCGCTGATGCAGGACCAGTTGGCGTTCCTCAAGCGCCACGGCATCGCGGCGGCGAGTATCGATTCGGCCCAGGGCCGTGACGAAGCCAACGACGCCATGGCGCGGGCCCGGTCGGGCGAGTTGAAGATCCTGATGATTTCCGTGGAGCGCCTGAAGAACGAGCGCTTTCGCAATTTCCTGCAGCAGGTGCCGATCTCGTTGCTGGTGGTGGACGAGGCCCACTGTATTTCCGAATGGGGGCATAACTTTCGACCTGACTACCTCAAGCTTCCCGATTACCAGCGTGAGTTCAATATTCCTCAGGTATTGCTGCTGACGGCCACCGCTACACCCAATGTCATCGCCGATATGCAGGCGAAATTCGCCATCGCTGCCACGGATGTGGTGACGACCGGTTTCTACCGCTCGAACCTCAATCTGCTGGTCGAGCCCGTGCTGGGTGCCGACAAGCGCGCACGGCTGGTGCAATGGCTGGGCGAGCGTGCCGGGCAGCCGAGCATCGTCTACGTGACCTTGCAGCGAACCGCCGAGCAGATTGCCGAACACCTGGGCCGGCACGGTATCGAGGCCGAGGCCTATCACGCCGGTTTGCCCCATGAACAACGCGAAGATATCCAGCGGCGGTTCATGGGCGGGCAATCCAATTGCATCGTCGCGACCATCGCTTTCGGCATGGGCATCGACAAGAGCGATATCCGCAATGTCGTGCATTTCGACCTGCCCAAGTCCATCGAAAACTACAGCCAGGAGATCGGCCGGGCAGGGCGGGACGGGCAACCTTCCGATTGCCTGGTACTGGCCAACCGCGACAGCCTCAACGTGCTGGAAAACTTTGTGTATGGCGATACGCCGGAACTTGCCGGCATTCGTTGCGTGCTCGATGAGCTGAAGGCCGCTGCCGCCGATGGGCAATGGGAGTTTCTGCTGGGCCCCCTGGCTGACCAGAGCAACATCCGGCAGCTGCCACTCAAGACGCTGTTGGTCCAATTGGAGCTACGTCGGCTGATCGCGCCGCGCTATGCCTATTTCGCGGAGTACCGCTTCAAGTTTCTGACGGAGCCGCAAGAACTGCTGGAGCGCTTCGAAGGCGAGCGAAGGGACTTCGTCTCGGCCATCATCCAGACCTCCAGTCGCGCCCGGGCCTGGGCCACGGTAAATTTCGATGGGATGTACCAGCAATATCATGCTGAGCGTAATCGCGTGGTCAAGGCGCTGGATTATTTCCAGGAAAAGGGCTGGATCGAGCTGGAAAGCAAACAGATGACCGAGGTGTACAGCGTGCTGCAAACGGACCTGGATACGCAGGTCTTGAGTGCCGAGCTACACGCCTATTTCACCCGACACGAACAAGGTGAAATCGCGCGGATCCACGCCATGCTTGAATTGTTCGCCACCGACCGTTGCCTGGGTTATCGCCTGGCGCAGTATTTCGGCGATGACAATGCGCCACGCCAGTGTGGCCATTGCTCGGTGTGCCATGGTCATGTCGCTTGCCTGCCGGAGCCGCCTGCTTTGCCGGCGCTTGTGGATAAAAACTTCGAGGCGCTGTGTGGCGACTTTATCCACAAGCATGAGCAGCACAGCGGCAGCGTGCCGTCTGCCGAGCGCCTTACCCGCTTCCTGTGCGGAATCAGCGTGCCGCTGTTCACCCGATTGAAGGCGCGGAAGATCCGTGGGTATGCCGCATTGGAAGCGTATCCATACGCTGAAGTTCGTCAGTGGGCTCAAGCGCACCTGTGAGCTGTATCCATTCGCTGAATGCCCTGCATCACACGAATAAATTTCAAAAACATTCGGTGGCTGACTAAGGTGAAGGCTGTCTTTGGATCGCCAACAAGAGAGCAAACATGAGCCAGACACCTTTCGATATTCAGCGTGCCGCGGTGGTCGGTGCAGGCACCATGGGGCGGGGCATCGTGATGTGCCTGGCCAACGCGGGCGTGGCGGTACAGTGGGTCGACAACAATCCACAGATGCTCGCGCAGGCACTGGTGGCCGTGGCCGAGACCTATGCCCATGGCGTGCGTCAGGGCCGTTTCGATCAGGGCGAGGCTGACGCGCGGATCGCCCGGGTGACACGGGCGGATGATTACGCGGCGATCCGCAATGTGGACCTGGTGATCGAAGCGGTTTACGAAAACCTCGAACTCAAACAGAACATTTTTCGTGAGCTGGACGGCCTGCTCAAGCCCGAGGCCATCCTGGCGAGCAACACTTCGGCGCTGGACATCGATGCCATTGCCGCTGCCACCCGCAGGCCGGCCCAGGTCCTGGGCCTGCATTTCTTCAGCCCGGCGCACATCATGAAGTTGCTGGAAATCGTTCGCGGTGCACACACCTCCACAGCGGTTCTGGACGCGGCGTTGATGCTGGGCAAGCGCATGGGCAAGGTCAGCGTTGTATCAGGCAATTGCCATGGATTCATTGGCAACCGGATGCTTCATCCGTATGTGCTGGAAGCGCGCAAGATGCTGCTGGAGGGGGCATTCCCCTATCAGGTGGATGCGGCGTTGCAAGGCTTTGGCTTCGCCATGGGGCCGTTCCGTATGTACGACGTCGTTGGCATCGATCTGGAGTGGCGCGCCCGTGAGCTGGCGGGCAAGGGCCAGGATGCGCCCGAGGTGCAGGTGGATAACCGGTTGTGCGAGCTGGGACGGTTCGGCCAGAAAAGCGGCAATGGGTATTATCACTACGAGCCGGGCAGTCGACAGGCCGAGCATGATGTCGAGGTCGATGCGCTGGTGCTACAGGTCAGTGAAGCGCTGGGTTTTCAACGGCGCGAGATTGGCCCGGAGGAAATCCTCGAGCGGTGCTTGCTGGCGCTGGTCAACGAGGGGGCGAAAATCCTGGAGGAGGGCATTGCCGAGTCTGCCCACGACATCGACCTGGTCTATCTCAACGGCTATGGCTTCCCTGCGGACAAAGGCGGGCCTATGGCCTGGGCCGACGGGCAGGGGTTGGAAGATATTCACGCACGCCTGCTGGAGCTCGAAACGAAGCAGGGCGACCAATGGAAACCTGCGCGCCTGATCGGCGATTTGGTCGCGCAGGGCAAGGGATTCGCGCAGGCCTGAGGCCGGGCCACGTCAATATCAGTGAACAACCGTAAAGGACACCTGATGCCCCAACGCAACGAATACCGACACTTGCAACCCATTACCACGCGCTGGCACGACAACGATGTCTACGGTCACATCAATAACGTCACCTATTACAGCTTTTTCGATAGCGCAGTGAATACCTACCTGATCGAAGTCGGTGGCCTGGATATCCATGACGGAGAGGTGGTGGGGTTCGTGGTGAGTTCAGCCTGTGACTACTTTGCCTCGATCGCCTTTCCTGACCGGATTGAAATCGGCCTGCGGGTCGGGAAGCTGGGCAGCAGTTCGGTGCAGTACGAGCTGGCGGTGTTCAAGGTTGGCGAGGAGGAGGCGTGCGCGGCGGGGCGTTTTGTTCACGTATTTGTGGACCGGGCGTCGAATCGACCGGTGGCGATTCCGGACCGCCTACGTGGGGCTTTGGAGCGGTTGGTGGTCTGAAACGAAAAATCGCAGCCTCCTGTCAGCGCTGGGCGCTGTCGGAGGCTGCGATCTTCAACGGCTAGTGACGATCAGCCGTTAGTCACGGTAGTAGCGATGATGTTTTTTGCGGTGCCCGTAGGCATGGCCGCGACCCGGGTGGCCATCACGGTAGTAGCGGCGATCACCACGGCGATCGTCATAGCGACGGTCATCGTCATCGTCCTTGCCCATGTAGTTACCCAGGGCACCGCCAGCGCCGCCGCCCGCTGCCGCACCGATCAGGCTGCCGGTGCTGCCGCCGACGCTACGGCCGACCACGTTGCCGCCGGCTGCGCCCAACGCGCCGCCGATCGCCGCTTCGCCGCGGCTGTGTTTGTCTGCGCCGACTGCACTACCGCCCGCACCGCCCAGCGCCGCGCCGATAGTGGAGCCGGTGTTGCCGCCCAGGGACTGGCCGACGACCGAACCCAAAACCCCGCCCAATGCGCCGCCCACACCTGCTTCGGCAGTACCACCGGCAGAAGCGATGCCACTGGCCAGGCTAAGGGACAACAAGAGAATGGAGGAGAACTTCATAGAGGAGCCTCAAAGGGATGACGGCGCGATCCTGAGGCTGGCTTCGCTTGGTTACAATAGAAATCCGACGAGTAACACGACTTGTGCACAGTTCTCTAAGTTATTGTTTTTCGGTGGGAACTTAAGGCAAATTGGTCGGTCTGTAGCTACTTCGGACAGGCCGTTTTCTATGGAAAACGGCCTTTTTTGTGGGCGTTCGAAAAATAGGATTGTGAGAGCAAAGCTGTGTGGGAGCAAAGCTTGCTCGCGACACAGGCGACTCTATTTCTGAAAGACCGCACTGCTTTCATCGCGGGCAAGCCTTGCTCCCACACAACCTAATCTACTCGCACGTTATATCAGGCCGACTTGGCCAGGATCAGTCCATTCTCGCTCGCCGCTTCCAGGCGGATCGCGACGAATTTCGACGTTGGGGTGTGGCTGCCATCGCCCGTGCTTTCCAGTGGCACCAGCGGGTTCACTTCAGGGTAATAGGCCGCAGCCTGCCCGGCAGGAATGTCGAATGCCAGCAGGGTAAAGCCCTTGACCCGCCGTTCGCGGCCGTCATCCCAGAGCGAGACGATGTCGGCTTTCTGCCCCGGCTTGAAGCCCAGGCGAATGATGTCCGCTTCGTTGGCAAACAACACGTCACGCTGACCCTTCACACCGCGATAGCGGTCATCGAGGCCATAGATGGTGGTGTTGTACTGATCGTGGGAGCGCATGGACTGCATGATCAGGTCGGGCAACTGGCCGGTGGCCCGGGTGCGTTCATGCACAAGATCGGTCGGCAACCGGTTGGGCTTGAAGTTGGCGCGACCCGACGGGGTGTTCCAGCGCCGTGAACCGGCGCTATTGCCGAGGTAGAACCCGCCAGGGTTCTTCAGCTTTTCGTTGAAGTCCTTGAAGCCAGGTACGGTGTCGGCGATCAGGTCGCGGATGCGACGGTAGTCGGCCACCAGCCAGTTCCAGTCCACCGGACGGCTACCCAGCGTGGCGGCGGCGATGCCGGCGATGATCCACGGTTCGGAGCGCATCTGGTTCGACAGCGGCTGCAGCTGGCCCATGGAGGCATGCACCATGCTGAAGGAGTCTTCCACGGTCACCGCTTGCGCACCTTCGGTTTGCAGATCGATGTCGGTGCGGCCCAGGCACGGCAGGATCAGCGCTTCCTTGCCGTGAGCCAGATGGCTGCGGTTGAGCTTGGTGCTGATCTGCACCGTCAGGTCGCAATTGGCCAAGGCCTGGAACGTTCGATGGCTGTCCGGTGTGGCTTGGGCGAAGTTGCCGCCCAGGGCAATGAACACCTTCGCCTGGCCGTCGGCCATGGCGTGGATCGCCTCGACCACGTTGTGGCCGTTTTCACGCGGTACCTTGAATTGGAAGCGCCGCTCCAGTGAATCGAGGAACGCCGCTGGCGGACGCTCGTTGATGCCCATGGTCCGGTCACCCTGGACGTTGCTGTGGCCGCGTACCGGGCACAGGCCTGCGCCTGGCCGGCCGATGTTGCCGCGCAGCATCATCACGTTGGCGATTTCCTGGATGGTCGCCACCGAATGGCGATGCTGGGTGATACCCATCGCCCAGCACATGATCACGTTCTCGCTTTTGGCGTACATGCGCGCCGCTTGCTCGATCTCGACCAGGGTCATGCCCGATTGCTCGACGATCTGTTCCCACGGCGTGTCGTCGACCGCCGCCAGGTAATCCAGCACGTTGGTGCTGTGCTCATTGAGGAAGGCGTGGTCGAACACCGCCGCAGCGCCGGTATTCTGCGCTTCGCGCTCCCACTGCAGCAGGAACTTCGCCATGCCGCGCAAGATCGCCATGTCGCCGCCCAGGGCTGGGCGGAAATAGGCGGTGTTGGTCGGCTTATTGCCGTTGGTGAGCATTTCGATCGGGTTCTGCGGATGCTGGAAGCGCTCCAGGCCACGCTCCTTGAGCGGGTTGATGCAGACCACTTGGGCGCCGCGTTTCACTGCCTCGCGCAGTGGTTCGAGCATCCGCGGATGGTTGGTACCGGGGTTCTGGCCCCAGACGAAAATCGCGTCGGCGTGTTCGAAATCGTCGAAGGTCACTGTGCCCTTGCCCACGCCCACGCTCTGGGACAACGCTACGCCGCTGGCCTCGTGGCACATGTTCGAGCAGTCGGGGAAGTTGTTGGTGCCATAGGCGCGCACGAATAGCTGATACAAGTAGGCCGCTTCGTTGCTGGCTCGGCCCGAGGTGTAGAACTCGGCCTGGTTCGGGCTGGACAGCCCTTGCAGGTGCTTGCCGATCAGGTCGAACGCCGCTTCCCAACTGACGGGTTTGTAGCGGTCGGTTTCGGCGTCGTAGCGCATGGGCTCGGTCAGGCGACCCTGGTACTCGAGCCAGTAGTCGCTCTGCTCCAGCAGCGAGCTCACGCTGTGCTTGGCGAAAAATGCACCATCGACGCGGCGCTTGGTGGCTTCCCAGTTCACGGCCTTGGCGCCGTTCTCGCAGAACTTGACCACGCCGCTTTCCGGCGAGTCACCCCAGGCACAGCCTGGGCAGTCAAAACCGCCATTCTGGTTGGTCTTGAGCATCATGCGGATGTTTTTCAGCGCATTGTCGCTGGTCAGCCAGGCCTGAGCGACGCTGATCAGCGCACCCCAGCCACCGGCTGGGCCCTTGTAGGGCTTGTAGCGCGGTACGGGTTTCTGGTCGGCTTGTTGATGATTGCTCACGCTTGTTTCTCCATCGCAGGGCTGTAGACCCGTGGCGCACTTTTTTGCGGCAGGTGGATGAGGTTGAGGTTGTGTTGGCGGGCCCACTGCACCGCCAGGCCCGTGGGCGACGACAGGCTGACCAGGGTCTGGATGCCGGCCCGCAGGACTTTCTGGATCAGTTCGAGGCTGCAACGGCTGGTGACGATCGCCACGCCGCCGGCCACCGGGATTTGCTGCCGGACCAGCGCGCCGATCAGTTTGTCGAGGGCGTTGTGCCGGCCAATGTCTTCGCGACCCAGCAGCAATTCGCCTTGGGCGTTCATGAACAACGCGGCGTGGACTGCGCCGCAGTATTGGCCCAGGGGCTGGAACTGGCTGATACGGTCACGCAGGCCATCGAGCCATTGGGCCGGTGGCAGCGCTGCGCCGGGCAGCACCTTGAGGTTGGGCAATGCCTGTTCCACTGCTTCCACGCCGCACAAGCCGCAGCCACTGGTGCCCGTCAATTGCCGGCGTTGCTGCTTGAGGTTCCAGAAGGCGCGGTTGGCGATGGTCACCTCGGCATGGTGCGCCGCACCGGTGCCGCTCAGTTGCAGGTCATAGATGTCCGATGCGTCTTCAATGATGCCGCTGCCGAGGCTGAAGCCGACGATGAAGTCTTCAAGGTCGGTGGGGGTGACCAGCATGACCGCCTGGCTGATGCCGTTATAGGCAATCGCCAGCGCCACTTCCTCGGCCAGCGCGGTGCTGTCCGATTGGGAGTGGTCCAGATTGCAGTAGCGATAGCTCTGGCTGGCGGCCGGCGCGGATGTTTCCATCGCTGGCGCTGGACTGACCGGAGGCTTGTCGTTCATAGGCATCACTGAAAGTAGGAATAGTGTTAAGACTAAATGCGGCAATCTGCCACGTCTAATCGCTATTACTGATCTCTCAATAGATGACGTCGATCAAGAAGTCGTCGATGATTTCTGGTAAAGGGCAAAACAGGCCTCTGCCAAGGCCGAACGTGGGGCGCCGCGCCGCATGATCAGGCCCAGCGGGACTAAGGTCTGCGCGCTTTCGATAGGCTGGATGCGCAAATCTTCGGTCAGCACATTCAGGCCGCTGTCCAAGGGCATCACCGCGCAACACAGTCCGCCGTGCACAGCTTGTAACAATTGGTGCACCGCGTCGGTTTGCAACAGCGGTTGAGGCGTGAGGCCCCGGCTGTGGAAGTTGTGGTCGATGGATTGGCGAAAATGCATGCCGCTGGTGAGCATGCCCAGGGGCAGTTCGATCAGCGCTTCCCAGCTCAGCGGTTGTTCGCCGAAAAAGAAAAAGCGCTGGTCGTAGAGCAGGCCCATGCGGGTGTGGCTGAAGGGCAGGGCTTCGAAGCGTTCGTTGTCCAGGCGTTCCAGGTAGGAAATACCCAGGTCGATACGGTTGTTCGCCAACTGTTCGAGGATGCGTTCGGAGCTCAGGGACGACAATTCGAAACGCAGGCTGGGGTGCTCGGCGTGCAAGCGCTGCATCATCGCCAGCGGGTCGAAGTCCGACAACGGCACCACGCCCAGGCGCAGCGTACCCACCAGGTTGCCACGACAGGCCGCCGCTTCGGCCTGCAGCCCGTCATAGGCCGCCAGCACCGTGCGCGCCCAGGCCAGTACCCGTTCCCCCGGCGCGGTAAAACCTTCAAAGCGCTGGCCGCGATTGACCAGTGGCAGGTCGAGTTCTTCTTCAAGGCTGCGCAGGCGCATCGACAGGGTCGGCTGGGTGATGTGGCAGCGTGCGGCGGCTTGGCCGAAGTGGCGGGTTTCGTCGAGCGCGATGAGAAATTTCAGCTGCTTGATGTCCATCTTCGCTCCAGGGCGCAGGAAGGTTCGGATTCTAGCGCTTGCGCGTGGCGGGGTCATTGGTCGGTTGGGAACCGGGTTCGTTTCGCCTGGTCTAGTCTTTGCGTCTGGACACTTAAATCAAGGAGCGTGTGCCATGAGTATCTTTAGCTTTGTGAAGGAAGCCGGTGAAAAGCTGATCGATCTGCTGACCCCCGGCAATGCCAATGCCGGCGAACAACTGAAAGCGCATATTGAAAAGGTCGGCCTGGGTAATCCGAATGTCCAGGCGACCATCGACGGCGACAAAGTCATCGTCACCGGTGAAGTCGCGAGCCAGGAAGAAAAGGAAAAGATCCTGTTGGCGGTGGGCAATATCGCCGGTGTCGGCAGTGTCGACGACCAGATCACGGTGACTGGCCCGGTAGCACAGGCGGCGCGTTTCGTGACCGTGAAGAAGGGCGACACACTCAGCGCCATCTCCAAGGCCGAGTACGGCGACGCGAACAAGTACAACAAGATCTTCGAGGCCAACAAGCCGATGCTGTCGCATCCGGACAAGATCTATCCGGGGCAGGTGTTGCGTATCCCCGAGTAACCTTCAGGCCTGTGGTGCCTTCATCGCGAGCAAGCTCGCTCCCACACTGGATCTGTGGCGAACAAAGATCCCCCTGTGGGAGCGAGCTTGCTCGCGATGGCGGCCTGATAGCTGGCTGGGATTTTGTTGATCGGGTACATATCCATTGCTGCGGTAACGGCCGCTTAGGGTTCCGCCCTTACGGCGGCTCACTTTTGAAGAGCGCAAAAGTAAGCAAAACGCTTTTGCCCCACCACTCGGTGCCTCGCTTAGGCTCGGCATGCCCTCACTCCGGCATTGCTCCGTGGGCCCGCCGCGAAGGGCCATCCATGGCCCAGCGCGGCTATCCCGGCATCCATGCCGGGATGCCCACTGCGCAATACCTGCGTTCGGCCAGCGTGGTTAACGGGGCGCCGAGATCAACGTCCACGCCGAGGCGGCCTAACAGCCGACCTGATTCTCCCGGTCGTACACCCATCAGCTCTGTTTGAGCAGGACCTGTGGGAGCGAGCTTGCTCGCGAGGCGGCCTGACAGCCGGCCTATTTCTCCGGCCGTGCCCCGATCCAACTGTGGGAGCGAGCTTGCTCGCGATGAATACCGCGCGGTTCAAAGCCCGGCAATCAAGTCCCGATAATCCCCCAACGCGTCAAACTCCCCTGTGTCCTTCGGCCCTTTGCGGCTATCCGGCTCGCTCACGGCCAGCAAGTGCGCCACGCCGAAGTCCCGGGCGCTGCGCAGCACCGGCAGGGTGTCGTCGATGAACAGGCTGCGGGCCGGGTCGAAATTCAAGTCGGCTTGCAGCGCGTCCCAGAATTGCGGGTTTTCCTTGGGGAAGCCGTAGTCGTGGGAGCTGATCAGGCGGTCGAAGTAAGGGGCCAGTTCGATGCGCTCCAGCTTCAGGGACAATGAATCGCGGTGGGCGTTGGTGATCATCACCACGCGCTTGCCGGCCCGCTGGATCGCTGCCAGGAAGGTATCGGCGTCCGGGCGCAAGGCGATCAGGTGCGCGGTTTCCAGCTTCAGTTCGCGTACCGGCAGTTTCAGCTCGGCGCTCCAGAAATCCAGGCAATACCATTGCAACTGGCCGGCGTTGCGCTCGAACAGCGGCTGCAGCTCCATCTCGGCCATCGCCCGGCTCACGCCATGCAGTTCGGCGTAGCGCTGGGGCAGGTGTTCGAGCCAGAAATGGTTGTCGTAATGCAGGTCCAGCAGGGTGCCGTCCATGTCCAGCAGAACCGTATCGATCTCATGCCAGGGCAGCAAAGCCATAAAACTTCTCCAGCGGTAATCGGATATCCGACACAAACAATCAGAATAGGCCGGGTATAGTAGCCCGCTATCGCCCAGGGAGCCGTTTATGCGCCAGAAACCCACCATACTCGATCGCCAGATCGTCGCTACCAGCCGCCTGTTTTGCGTGGAAGAACTGAAATTGCGGTTTTCCAACGGTGTTGAGCGCACCTATGAACGTCTGGCGAGCAAGGGGGCGGGCTATGGCGCGGTGATGATCGTGGCGATGCTCGATGCCGACCACGCTGTGTTGGTGGAAGAGTATTGCGGGGGTACCGACGCCTACGAACTGTCCCTGCCCAAGGGCTTGATCGAGCCAGGTGAAGATGTGCTGGCGGCGGCCGAACGGGAGCTCAAGGAAGAGGCCGGTTTCGGTGCGCGTCAGTTGGAACACCTGACCGAACTGTCGCTGTCCCCCGGCTACATGAGCCAGAAGATCCAGGTGGTGCTGGCAACCGATCTGTATGAAGAACGGCTGGAGGGTGACGAGCCCGAGCCGATGCGCGTGGACAAGGTCAACCTGCGTGAGCTGTCGGCCCTGGCACAGAACCCGCAGTTCACCGAGGGTCGGGCCTTGGCGGCGCTGTACCTGGCCCGTGACCTGCTGACCCAGCGTGGAGCGTTCCTGTCATGACTTTCCCTCATCCGTTGATGGCCCCTGTAGTCGAGCTGGCGCTCCAGGCCGGTGAAGCGATCCTGCCGTTCTGGCGCGCCAACGTGCAGGTCAACCACAAGGCCGACGAGTCGCCGGTGACCGCCGCAGACATGGCCGCTCATGATGTGATCGTGGCCGGGCTGATGGCGCTGGCCCCGGATATTCCGATCCTCTCCGAAGAAGACGCCGATATTGCCCAAAGCGTGCGCGCCGGCTGGCATCGCTGGTGGTTGGTAGACCCGCTGGATGGTACCAAGGAGTTCATTTCCGGCAGCGAGGAGTTCACCGTCAACATCGCGTTGGTGGAGCAGGGCCGTGTGGTGTTCGGCGTGGTATCGATGCCCACCAATGGACGCTTTTACGTCGGTGGCGCAGGGCTGGGTGCCTGGCGTGGCGACAAGGGCGGCGTACCTTTGCCTATCGCGGTTCGTGACGTCCTGGCCCCAGGTGAAGTTTTTACCGTGGTCGCCAGTCGTCGGCACACCAGCCCGGAGCAGGAACGCCTGCTGGATGGCTTGAGCGGGAGCCTGGGTGAGCTGCAACTGACCAGTATTGGCAGTTCGTTGAAGTTTTGCCTGGTGGCTGAAGGCGCGGCGGATTGTTATCCACGGCTGGCGCCGACCTCCCAGTGGGACACCGCTGCCGCCCAGGGTGTATTGGAAGGTGCGGGTGGCGAGGTGTTGGACTTGAGCGGCGAACCGTTCTGTTATCCACCGCGTGAGTCGCTGTTGAATACATCGTTCCTGGCGTTGCCGGCGAAAGCGGCGTGGCGTGCAAAACTGCTGGAGCTTGCTCGCTCTTAAGCTTGGCTCGATCCTTTGTGGCAAGGGGATTGTGGGAGCAAAGCTTGCTCGCGATACAGGCGCCTCGATCTCTGAAAGACCGCAGCGCATCCATCGCGGGCAAGCCTTGCTCCCACACAGCGATACCTCGCCACAGGGGTATGCAGTGTTTTAGCGGTGCAACACGTACTGCCCCTCGAACTGCACCGCCACGTCCTCGCTGCCGGTATTCATCACCCGCGTCTGCAACGCCAGCCGCGCCCGTCCGTAACGCCGGTAGGTGGCCAGGAAGCGCTTCCAGACCTTTTCCTCGGGGGCTTTGCAGACGACGGTCGCATCGCGGGTCACCGGCAGCGGATAACTGATTTGCCCTTCCTGAATCACGATATGCCCGTCTTCGATGCTTTCCTCGCGCAGGGCCAGGTGCAGCCAGCCCCAGCCGCCGAGCACCGCGCCGCAATACAGGCTGCCACCGAACATGGTGCTCTTGTGGTTGACGTTGGCTGCAAGCGGCAAGGACAGGCGCAGTTGTCGGGCCTGCCAATCGAGCACCTTGAGGCCCATGTCCCGGGTCAAGGGGATGTCGTGGTGCAGGATCGATTCCAGGTAACGACTGTCGCGGTTCATTGCGGGGCCTTTTGCTTGAACGGGAAATGACGATAACTCAATCGGACTCATCGGCCGAACCATGGCTGCTGTCGCCGAAGTGCAGCCCATGTTTGCGTAACTTGTCGTGCAAGGTCTTGCGTGGAATGCCCAAGGCTTCGGCCAGGCTGCGCACCGAGCTGTGGGGGCGGGCCAGTTCGGCGGCGATCAGGGTTTTCTCGAAGTTTTCCACCTGCTCGCTCAAGCCGCCACTGACCACTTCCACCGGTGCGCCGGGGCTGCCGTCGGGCGCGGCGTTATCCAGGGCCAGTTCCAGGCCCAGGGCAAAACGTTCGGCGGCGTTCTGCAGTTCCCGCACATTGCCCGGCCAACTGTGGCGCAGCAGCAGCGCCCGTTGTGCCGGTTGCAATTCATGGGACGGCAGCCCGTGGCGAGCGCTGGCTTCGTCGGCGAAATGCTGGAACAGCATCAGCGCATCTTCACCCCGTTCACGCAAGGGCGGTATGCGCAGCGGCGCGACGTTCAGGCGGTAATACAGGTCGGCGCGAAAACGCCCCTGGTCGGCGGCCTGGCGCAGGTCTTCCTTGGTGGCGGCGATCACGCGGATATCCAGCGGGATCTGTTGATTGCCCCCCAGCCGCTCCACTACGCGCTCTTGCAGCAGGCGCAGCAGCTTGACCTGGACATCCAGGCTCATGCTTTCGATTTCATCCAGGAACAGCGTACCGCCGTTGGCGAATTCGAATTTGCCGATACGACGCTTCTGCGCGCCGGTAAAAGCGCCGGGTTCGTGGCCGAACAGCTCGCTTTCCACCACCGACTCGGCCAGGGCCCCGGCGTTGATCGCCACGAAGGGGCCGTTGCGCCGGCCTGAAAGATCGTGCAATGCACGGGCGACCACTTCCTTGCCGGCTCCGGTTTCACCGAGGATCAGCACGTCGGCGCGGGTGGCGGCCAATGCACCGATCTGCTCGCGCAGGCGCAACATGGGTGTCGATTGGCCGACCAGGCGGGCGCTGAGTTCATGGCGATCGCTCAGGGCCAGGCGCAGGCTGCGGTTGTCCAGCACCAGCCGGCGCAAGGCCAGGGCGCGGCGTACGCTGTCGAGCAAATGATCGCTGGCGAAAGGTTTTTCCAGGAAGTCATAGGCTCCGGCGCGCATTGCCTGCACCGCCAGTGGCACGTCGCCGTGGCCGGTGATCAGCAGCACCGGCAGCTCTGAGTCCTGGGCGTGGAGTTCGCCCAGCAGTTCGAGACCATCCATGCCTGGCATGCGAATATCGCTGACCACCACGCCCGGCCAGTCACGGGGCAGTTGCGCGGCCACACCCTTGGCTTCGGCCAGCGGCAGGATTTTCAGGCCCGCCAGGTCGAGGGTCTGGCTCAGGGCCTGACGCAAATGGGGATCGTCGTCGATCAGCACCACCTCAATCCGGTTGTCGATGGTCATACACTTCGGTCCTCGGACGGTTGCAGGCTCACCCCGGGGGCTCCAGCGCGCAGTTTCAGGGTGATCAGGGCGCCGCCTTCCTTGTGGTTGGCGAACGACAGTTCGCCGCCAAAGGCGCGCATCAGGGTGTCGCAGATCGCCAGCCCCAGGCCAAGGCCCTGGGTGCGGGTCTTGGTGGTGTAGAAGGGTTCGCCGGCGCGGCCCAGGGCTTCCATGCAAAACCCCGGGCCGTTATCGCGGATGTACAGGTTGACGCCGGTTTCGGTGGCCTGGGCACTGAGCCAGAGTTTGCGCGGTGGGCCTTTCTCGGTGAGCGCATCGAGGGCGTTGGCCAGCAGGTTGCCGAGTACCTGGCGCAAGCGGGTTTCGCCGGCCTCCACCCACAGCGTGGCGGCCGGCAAGTCGCGGATCAGTTCCACTTCCATGCTGCGCCGGCGTTTGGCGAGCAGCGCCAGGGCGTCGTCCAGCGCCGGTTGCAGAGCGACGCTTTCCGGCGCATGTCGATCGCGGCGGGCGAAGGCGCGCAGGTGGGCGATGATCGAGGCCATGCGCCCGGTCAGTTCGCTGATCAGCTTGAGGTTGCCCCGGGCGTCTTCGGTGCGTTGGTGATCGAGCAAAATCTCGGCGTTTTCCGCGTAACTGCGAATCGCTGCCAGCGGTTGGTTGAGTTCGTGGCTGATACTCGCCGACATGGTGCCCAGGGCCGACAGCTTGCCGGCCTGTACCAGGTCATCCTGGGCACGGACCAACTCTTGCTGAGCCTGTTCGCGCTCCAGCACTTCCTGCTTCAACCGTCGGTTCAGTCCTTCCAGGTCGCTGGTGCGCTCGGCCACTCGGCCTTCCAATTCGTGACGGGCCTTGGCTTCGAAGGCGATTCGATCCAGGTAGTGGCGCCTGCGTTGCATCATCAGCCCGAGCAACAGCATCAAGACCAGCAAGGCCGCGCCACCGATGGCGACCACGGTGCGCACTGGACGATCAATCAACGTGCGCGGGGCGAGAATGCTTACGCTCCAGCCGGTTTCCTCGATGGACTGGGTCTGGGTCAGCCAGGCGTTGGCGTTCAGGTTCAGCGGCTTGGGCTCGCGGGTCGGATACGGCTGTACCGCGCTGATGGCCTCGCGCTCGGCGTCATTCAAAGGCCGGGTCGCGCGAAATCGCCATTCCTGTCGCGACGTGAGGATGACCACGCCGTTGTGGTCGGTCACCAGTAATTGTTCGGGAGTCTTGCCCCACAGGCTTTCGGTGTGGTCGAGGTCGACCTTGACCACCAGCACGCCGATGACTTTTTCGCGGTCGCGCACGGCGGCGGCAAAGAAATAACCGCGTTTGGCCGATGTCGTGCCGAGGCCGAAGAAGCGGCCCAGGTGTCCGGCCATGGCTTCGATGAAGTACGGCCGGAAGGCGAAATTGCGTCCGACGAAACTGTCGTGTTTGTCCCAGTTCGACGCGGCCAGGGTCTTGCCGGAAGGGTCCATCAGGTACATGACTTCGGCGCCGGTCTGGGCGCTGATGTTTTTCAGCAGCCGGTTGGCATTGCCTTGGGTCACGCCATCGTCCGGTGCCGACAAGGCGGCGCGCAAGGCCGGCAGGTCGCCGAGAATCTGTGGCAGCACCTCATAACGGTGCAGCGTGCCCAACAGGTTGGCGACGTAGAGGTCCAGGGTCTGGCGGTTCTGCCCGGCCAGCTCGCTGCGGTAATAACGTTCGGCCAGGTGTTCCAACGGCCACAGCAAGGGCGCCAGGCACAGCGCGAGCAAGGCCAGGCTGCGCCAACGGGGTCTGCGGGGAAGGGTGGAATTCATGAGCCTCGGACGCCTGTGGTGACAGGCGTATTATGCCTAGTTGCCTTGCAAATACTATTTGTAAGGCAGTACTAGGCTTGTCCGGCAAGGCACTGCTGCAACGCGCTTTGCCAGTCCGGTTGGCTCACTCCCCACTCCTTGAGCAGGCGCGTGCAATCCAGGCGGGAGTTAAGTGGCCGCGGGGCTGGAGTCGGATAGGCGCTGGATTCAATGGGCTCCAGCTGCGCACACGGTTTGTGCCGATCGAGCAGGTTTTCGCCGATGGCCTGGGCGAAACCGAACCAGGACGTCTCGCCCCGGGCTGTCAGGTGATAGGTGCCCCAGGCGCCGGGTTGGCCGGCCTGCCAGCGCTCGATCAATTTCGCGGTGCTGTCGGCAATGGTGCCGGCCCAGGTCGGTGCGCCGACCTGGTCGGCGACCACCCGCAGCTGCGGTTTTTCCTGTAACAGGCGTTGCATGGTCAACAGGAAGTTGCGGCCCTCGGTGGAGTACACCCAACTGGTGCGCAGAATCAGGTGCTGGCCACCAACCTGGCGGATGGCATTTTCGCCGGCCAGCTTGCTGCGTCCGTAGACACTCAGTGGGTTGGGCGTGTCGTCCTCGGTGTAGGGGGCAGGTTTGAGGCCATCGAAGACGTAGTCGGTGGAGTAATGAATCAGCGGGACGCCCAGCGCAACCGCTGCCTGGGCCAGGATGCCCGGCGCCGTGGCATTGATGGCGAACGCCCGCTCCGGTTCACTTTCGGCCTGATCGACGGCCGTGTGGGCGGCGGCATTGATGATCAGGCCGGGCTTGAGGGCTTCGATGGGGGCACGCAGGGAATCCGGTTGTGCCAGGTCGAGCTGGTCGCTGCCGCGTACAGTCAACTCGCCCAGGCCGCTCAGGCGCGATTGGAGCGCCCGGGAAACCTGGCCATTCTGGCCGATGATCAGGATACGCAAGGGGGCACTCATGGGAACAGGTCGGCCTCGTGCAGGGCTTTGCCATTCAGGTCCTTGGCCGAGAGGATCGGCGCGCCTTCGAACTCCCAATCGATGGCCAACTGCGGATCGTCCCAGCGAATGCAGCGCTCGGCCGAGGGTGCGTAGTAATCAGTGGTCTTGTAGAGGAAGTCCGCTGATTCGCTCAGTACGACGAAACCGTGGGCAAACCCTGGCGGAATCCATAGTTGTCGCGGAATCTGCGCCGAGAGACGCATGGCGGTCCATTGACCGAAGTTAGGAGAGCTGCGGCGGATATCTACTGCCACATCCAGCACCTCCCCCGCAGTGACCCGTACCAGTTTCCCTTGAGCTTGTTCGATTTGATAGTGCAGGCCACGCAGCACGCCCCTGGTCGAGCGTGAGTGGTTATCCTGGACGAACTGCAGGGTAGAGCCGGTCGCCTTGGCAAACGCTTGGGCATTGAAACTTTCGTAGAAAAATCCCCGGTCGTCGCCGAAGACCTTTGGTTCGATGATCAAGACTTCTGGCAAACGGGTGGGGATGACATTCATCGTGTTTCTCCGGCGATATTGAACAAGTACTGACCGTAGCCGGTCTTGCCAAAATACTGGGCGCGTTCAAGGACGTGTTCGCGGCTGACCCAACCTTGCTGGTAGGCAATTTCTTCCAGGCACGCCACTTTCAGGCCTTGGCGATGTTCGATGGTCTGCACGTATTGCGAGGCTTCCAGCAGGCTGTCGTGAGTGCCGGTGTCCAGCCAGGCGAAACCACGGCCGAAGCGCTCGACGTGCAGGTCGCCGCGTTGCAGGTAGACATTGTTTACGTCGGTGATTTCCAGTTCGCCGCGCTTGGACGGCTTGATGCCCTTGGCGATCTCGATCACGTCGTTATCGTAGAAATACAGGCCGGTCACCGCGTAGCTGGATTTGGGCGTGGTGGGTTTTTCTTCGATGGACATCGCCCGTCCTTCGGTATCGAAGTCGATCACGCCAAAACGCTCAGGGTCCTTGACCCAGTAGCCGAACACCGTCGCGCCACTCTGCCGGTTGACGGCGGTCTGCAATTGCTCGCCAAAATGCTGACCGTGGAAAATGTTGTCGCCCAGGATCAGGCACACCGAGTCGCTGCCAATGAATTGTTCGCCAATCAGGAACGCCTGGGCCAGGCCATCGGGGGTCGGCTGCTCGGCGTAGCTGAACTGCACGCCAAACTGATGACCGTCGCCCAAGAGGGCGCGGTATTGCGGCAGATCCTGCGGGGTGGAAATCACCAATATTTCCTTGATGCCGGCGAGCATCAGCACCGAGATCGGGTAATAAATCATCGGTTTGTCATAAACCGGCAAGAGTTGCTTGGAAACCCCAAGGGTGATCGGGTGCAAGCGTGTGCCGGAACCGCCGGCCAGAACAATGCCTTTCATCATGCCATTGCATCCTTGTTGTCGAGCGAGCCCAGGCGCTCGCCTTGATAGCTGCCGTCCTGGACACGTTGGCACCACAGCAGGTTTTCGAGGTACCACTGCACGGTCTTGCGCAGCCCGGTCTCAAAGGTTTCCCGTGGTGTCCAGCCCAGTTCCCGTTCGATCTTGCTGGCGTCGATGGCGTAGCGCAGGTCGTGGCCTGGGCGATCCTGGACGAAGCTGATCAGGTCGGCATAGTGCTCGACCCCTTCGGGCTTGCGTGGCGCCAGTTCTTCGAGCAGCGCGCAGATGCTGCGCACTACGTCGATGTTTTTCTGCTCGTTGTGCCCGCCAATGTTGTAAGTCTCGCCGACCATGCCTTCTGTGACGACCTTGAGCAGTGCACGGGCATGATCTTCGACAAACAGCCAGTCGCGCACTTGCTGGCCGTCGCCATAGACCGGCAACGGCTTGCCGGCCAGCGCGTTGAGAATCACCAGTGGTATGAGCTTCTCGGGGAAGTGAAACGGCCCGTAGTTATTGGAGCAGTTGGTCAACAGCACGGGCAAACCGTAGGTGCGCTGCCAGGCGCGGACCAGGTGGTCGGACGCTGCCTTGCTCGCCGAGTACGGTGAGCTTGGGGCATAGGCGGTGGTCTCGGTGAACAGGTCATCCACACCGTGCAGGTCGCCATACACTTCGTCGGTGGAAATGTGGTGGAATCGAAACGCGCTTTTCTGCGGCTCGGGCAGGGCCTGCCAATAGGCTCGAGTGGCTTCCAGCAGGCTGTAGGTGCCCACGATATTGGTCTGGATGAAGTCCGCCGGGCCATCAATGGAGCGGTCTACATGGGACTCGGCCGCCAGATGCATGATGGCGTCAGGCTTGAATCGCGCCAGCACTGCACTGACGGTAGATTGATCGACGATATCGGCCTGGACGAATTCGTAGCGGCTGTCGTGATCGATGCTGCTCAGCGATTCGAGATTGCCAGCATAGGTCAGCTTGTCGAGGTTCAGGACCTGGTGTCCGGTATCAAGAATCAAGTGCCGTATGAGCGCCGAGCCGATGAAGCCAGCACCGCCAGTGATGAGAATGCGCATCCAGTTAAGCCTTTTTCCATGGAACGACAAAGTATAGAAGCATAGCTTGTCGGCATGGCTGGGGCGGTGCAAGCGAATATCTCATGGATACATCCTCCCCACACAGCTTCCCAGGAGGGTTGTGCATATTTTTGAACAGGAGGGGTTGCTTATCCCCCGACTCAGTGGCGTGATAGTCATCCGAACAAAACCACCTCAGGGGTCGTTGTATGCCGCTCACTACGTTGGTTCACCGTGCCAGTTTGCCAAGCCCACAGATCAGCGCCGAGCAGGCGTTGGTGCTGTTGCGCTTGAATTACGGACTCAGCGGCGACCTGCGACCCCTTGGCAGCAACCAGGACCTCAATTACCGAGTCGACAGCGAGCGCGGGCGCTTTGTGTTGAAAATTTGCCACGGCGACTACGCTGTCCAGGAACTCCAGGCCCAACACGCTGCCCTCAAGCAGTTGGCCGGGCACGGCGCGGTGAAGGTGCCGCGGGTGATTACCGCCAGCAACGGCCAGGACCTGCTGACATTGGACGTCGACGGCCAAGCGGTCCATATGCGACTGCTGGAGTACATCGACGGCCAGTCCCTCACGCAGCTCAAACACCTGCCGCCTGAGTTGGTGACCGGCCTGGGCCGCCTGTGCGCGGAAATGGACCTGGCCCTGGCGACATTCGACCACCCAGGCCTGGATCGCACCCTGCAATGGGACGCGCGCCACGCTCCCGCCCTGGTCGATCATCTGTTGCCTGTCATCGACGACGATCAGCGGCGGCAACTGATCGCCGAGGTCGCGCAACAGGCCGAGCGGCGCTTGCAGCCGCTCAAGGCCAGCCTGCCGGTGCAGGCGATCCACATGGACATCACCGATGACAACGTGGTCTGGCAGCGCGATGCCCAGCGCCAATGGCAATTGCAGGGCGTCATCGATTTCGGCGACCTGATCCGCACCTGGCGCATCACCGACTTGTCGGTGACGTGTGCGGCCCTGCTGCACCACGCCGACGGCGATCCATTCTTCATCTTGCCGGCGATCAAGGCCTACCAGGCAGTCAACCCCTTGCAACGCGAAGAACTGTTGGCGCTGTGGCCACTGATCGTGGCACGCGCCGCGGTACTGGTGCTCAGCGGTGAGCAGCAGGTTTCCATTGACCCGGACAACCAATACAGCCGCGACAACCTGGCCCATGAGTGGGAGATTTTCCGGGTCGCGCACTCGGTGCCCTTCGAACTGATGGAAGCGGCGATTCTCACCGCCGTCGGCCACAGCCTGCCGCCCATCGCCAGCGAAGGCTTTGCGCCGCTGTTGCCGACCTTGGTGGGGCGTGAGTTCGCGCTGATTGACCTGGGTGTACTGAGCCCGCATTTCGAGGCCGGCAATTGGGAGCAACCGGGGATCGACCAGCGCTTGTTGAGCGAGGCCGCGGGCCTTCATGGCCTGGCCGCCAGCCGCTACGGGCAATACCGGTTATCCCGCACTCGGCCGGATAGCGCCGTCGAACCCGATACTTATCCACTGCACGTGGAGTTGAGCGTTCCTCGGGGGACGCCGCTCGAGTCCCCGTTCGCTGGGGTCGTGCACAAGACGGCCGACGGCCTGTTGCAGCTGGACAGCGCGCAGTTGAGCGTGCGGCTGTGGGGCGTGACGTCGCCGCTGCATTCCGGCGCGGCACTGGTCAAGGGGCAGGTGCTGGGCGAAGTGACGGGGTCGTTGCGGGTCCAGTTGTGTCGGGGCGCCCAGGTGGATCCACCACTGTTCTGCACACCTTCCAGGGCATTGGCCTGGCAGGCGCTATGCCCTTCGCCGGCGGTGCTGCTGGGGCTGGCTTGCGATGCCGAGTCGGAGATCGATCCCGAGGTGCTGCTGGCCCGTCGCGATGCGAGCTTTGCCCGTTCGCAGAAGCACTATTACGTGGATCCGCCGCGCATCGAGCGCGGCTGGCGCAATCACCTGATCGACATGCAGGGTCGCTCGTACCTGGACATGCTCAACAATGTCGCGGTGCTGGGCCATGGTCATCCACGCATGGCGGCAGTGGCTGCCCGGCAGTGGTCGCTGCTCAATACCAACTCGCGTTTCCACTATGCGGCGATCGCCGAATTTTCCGAACGCCTGCTGGCGTTGGCGCCGTCCAACATGGACCGGGTGTTCCTGGTCAACAGCGGCACCGAGGCCAACGACCTGGCGATCCGCCTGGCCTGGGCCTACAGCGGCGGGCGGGACATGCTCAGCGTATTGGAGGCCTATCACGGCTGGTCGGTGGCCGCCGATGCGGTCTCGACCTCCATCGCCGACAATCCCCAGGCGCTGAGCAGCCGCCCGGACTGGGTGCATCCGGTGACCGCACCGAACACCTATCGCGGCGAATTCCGTGGCCCCGACACTGCGCCGGACTACGTGCGCAGCGTCGAACACAACCTGGCGAAAATCGCTGAAAACAAGCGCCAGCTCGCTGGTTTCATCTGCGAACCGGTGTACGGCAACGCCGGTGGGATCGCGCTGCCGCCCGGTTACCTGAAGCAGGTCTACGCGATGGTGCGCGAGCGCGGTGGGGTCTGCATCGCCGACGAAGTACAGGTCGGTTACGGGCGCATGGGCGAGTTTTTCTGGGGCTTCGAAGAGCAAGGCGTGGTGCCGGACATCATCACCATGGCCAAGGGCATGGGCAACGGCCAGCCACTGGGTGCGGTCATTACCCGTCGAGAGATCGCCGAGGCGCTGGAAGCCGAGGGGTATTTCTTTTCGTCGGCCGGTGGCAGCCCGGTCAGCTGCCAGATCGGCATGGCGGTGCTGGATGTCATGGAAGAAGAGAACCTCTGGGAAAACGCCCGGGTGGTGGGTGGGCACTTCAAGGCCCGGCTGGTGGCCTTGATCGACCGCTATCCATTGGTCGGCGCGGTGCATGGCTCCGGGTTCTACCTGGGCGTGGAACTGATCCGCGACCGCGACACCCTGGAGCCGGCCACTGAAGAAACCACGGCGTTGTGCAACCGCCTGCGAGCGTTGGGGATCTTCATGCAACCGACCGGCGATTACCTGAACATCCTCAAGATCAAACCGCCGATGGTGACCACGCGCCAGAGCGTGGATTTCTTCGTCGATATGTTGGTGAAGGTCTTGGACGAGGGGCTGTAACTAATCTGGAACGCCAAGCTGTTCCCCGTGGGAGCGAGCTTGCTCGCGATGACGGTGTCCAAGCCAATATTGATTTGGCTGACCCACCGCTATCGTGAGCAAGCTCACTCCCACAGAGTTTCGCGCTAATTCTATAAAATCGATTTTTGTCGATGTTTGGCGCTATTTTTTGATGGGTGTTAGTTTTTCTGACTTTATTGGTCGATATTTATCGTTTATAAGGTTGCCACTGCCCATCGCCCAGGAGATGACCCATGACAACGTTGCACAGCACCCCCCGCGCGGATGGTTTCCACATGCCTGCCGAGTGGGCGACCCAGACCCAGGTCTGGATGATCTGGCCCGAGCGCCCGGACAACTGGCGCCTGGGCGGCAAGCCCGCGCAGGCCGCCCACGTAGCGGTCGCCAAGGCTATCGCCCGTTTTGAACCGGTGACCGTGGCGGTGTCTGCGGCCCAGTACGAAAATGCCCGGGCGCGTCTCGATGTGCCGAATATCCGCCTGGTGGAAATGTCCAGCGACGACGCCTGGGTTCGCGACACAGGGCCGACGTTCGTCATCAATGACAACGGCGAAGTGCGCGGTGTCGATTGGGATTTCAACGCCTGGGGCGGTTTCGACGGCGGCCTGTATGCACCGTGGAACCGTGATGCGCAAGTGGCCGACAAGATCCTTGAGATCGAGCGCAGCCCGCGTTATCGCACCGAAGGTTTTGTGCTCGAGGGCGGCTCGATCCATGTGGATGGTGAAGGCACCCTGATCACCACCGAAGAGTGCCTGCTCAACCGCAATCGCAACCCGCACTTGAGCCGTGAAGAGATCGAGGCAGTGCTCAGCGCGCAGTTGGCGGTGGACAAGATCATCTGGCTGCCGGACGGTCTGTTCAATGACGAAACCGACGGCCATGTGGATAACTTCTGCTGCTACGTGCGGCCAGGTGAAGTCCTGCTTGCCTGGACCGACGACCCGCAAGACCCGAACTACACCCGCTGCCATGCGGCGATGAAGGTGCTGCAAAACAGCACTGACGCCAAGGGACGCCCGTTCACAGTGCACAAAATGCCGATTCCGGGGCCGTTGTACGCCACCGAGGAAGAATGTGCCGGCGTCGATGCGGTGGAGGGGTCCCAAGAGCGCAACCCAACCGTGCGGCTGGCCGGTTCCTATGTGAATTTCCTGATCGTCAACGGTGGCATCATCGCCCCAAGTTTTGACGATCCGCTGGACGCGCCGGCCAGGGACATCCTGCAGAACCTGTTCCCGCAGCACGAAGTGGTTATGGTGCCAGGGCGCGAACTGTTACTGGGGGGCGGGAATATCCATTGCCTTACTCAACAGCAACCTGCACCGCGGGCAAAATGAGTGGCGATGTAACAGCTGGGTGATATCGACCGCGCCGGCTCTAGGTCGGCTGTTTTGGATCCATCCTTGCAAGCCCGCGGCCCGATTGGGTCGCGGGTTTTTTTGTGCCTGTTTATTGGCGTGGCGGATACATTGGCATAGCTCTTGTATCTGTGCTTTGGCAGTTCTGGGGAGAGAGCTGAGTTGTTTTGTCATGAACCTTGGATAAATTGGCCGCTCATCAACCAGGAGAGGGCGCTGGAATGAATATGATAAGCGAGCGCACATGCCATCCCTTGGCCGTTAATGGTGAGTCGCTTCAAGCCTTGGCGCAGTGGTTGAAATCCAACGGAACGCGTCAGATCAGAGAACCTGATCCGCGCCAGGTAATCGTTGAGCGTTACCCCGTTGGCCTGTTCAGCGAGGCGGAGCTGGAAGCGTTGTGGGATGTGATGCAAGGATAGAATTCGACGGATTGATAAAAAGCGCTGGCCGGGATGGCAGCGCTTTTTTTGTGTCCGCCGGACTTCAAATCCGCACAGAACCCTGTGGGAGCGAGCTTGCTCGCGATCGCGGTGGTTCAATAACACGGATGTCGACTGACACACTGCCATCGCGAGCAAGCTCGCTCCCACAGGGGGTAGTGTTCAAATTCAATGGGCATTCGACCGATCCACGAAACACACTGAAAACCGTTCCAGCGTTTTTCCGCAGCGCTCCAGAGACTACCCTGCTGCCATCCAATCCCCATGGTTAGCGGAGTCCCCATGACCACTCTTCATTATATCTACGACCCGCTGTGCGGCTGGTGCTACGGCGCCAAGCCGTTGGTGCAGGCCGCTCGAAGCGTATTGCCGGTGATTGCTCATGGCGGCGGCATGATGACCGGTGCCAATCGCCAGCAGGTTTCGCCGCAATTGCGCGATTACGTGATGCCCCACGACCGGCGCATCGCCGAATATTCCGGGCAACCGTTTGGCGAGGCCTATTTCGAAGGTTTGCTGCGTGACCACAGCGCCGTGTTCGATTCGGCGCCGCCGACCGCCGCCATCCTCGCTGCCGAACAGCTCGACGGCCACGGCCTGGAATTGCTCGGACGCCTGCAAACCGCACACTACGTCGAGGGCCGGCGTATCTCTGACGAAGCTGTCCTGCTGGAACTCGCTCAATCCATTGGCCTGCCAGCCCAGGCGTTCCTGGCGGCATTGCCTGCGGTTGACGTGCAGGGGCATATCAAGGCCAGTCGTACCTTGCTGGCTCAGGTCGGCGGCCAGGGTTTTCCGACCTTGGCCCTGGAGCAGGACGGCCAGTTCACGCTGATCGACATCGGCCCCTGGCTCGGCAAACCCGAGGCGTTCGCCCAATGGCTGATGCAAGCCTTGCCGGTTCAGGCCTCCACGTCATCAGCGGCCTGCGGTCTTGACGGTTGTTCGCGGTGAGCAGTTCGTAGACATTTTTTGCCTGATTACAGACGTTTCACGAAATTGACACACCGTTGAGGGCGCGACTAGGATTCGCCTACGCCTGTGGCTAACAACCATGACTCTTAAATAATAAAAAGGCCCGACACGATCACTCGTGGGCGGGCCTTTTCATTATTTCCAGGAGCAAGAGTTCGAAAAAGAGCGCAAAAGCGCCATTTCGGTTGCCCGCCACAGTGCGTATCAACCCGTACAAGGAAAATAAACATGTTGAACAAACGCATTAGTTTGATCGCACTGGGGATCTTGAGCACGACACACGCCATGGCCAACGACCAGGCGCAGTCCAAGGGGTTCGTTGAAGACAGCAGCTTGAAAGTGCTGTTGCGCAACGCTTATATCAACCGCGACTACAAAGATGGCAACGAAGACAAGGCCGAATGGGGCCAAGCGGCCATCGGTACCTTCTCGTCCGGCTTCACCCAGGGCACCGTGGGTGTCGGTGTGGATGCGTTCGGCCTGTACGCGCTGCGTCTGGACGGCGGCAAAGGCCGCAGCGGTGCGGGCGGCATCGACTTCTTCAAGCAAGGCGACAGCGGCAACGCGGCCGATGACCTGTCCAAGTTCGGGGCAGCGGTCAAGTTCCGCGTCTCCAACACCGTGCTGGCCTACGGCGACCAGATGCCGGCCCTGCCGGTGCTCAACTATGACAACTCGCGCCTGTTGCCGGAAAGCTACACCGGCACGTTGATCACCTCCAAGGAGATCAAGGGCCTGGAACTCAATGCCGGCCGCTTCACCGCTGAATCGCGCAAGAGCGCTGAAGGTCGTGACAGCGGTGGCCTGAAGTCGATCAACGTCTTGGGCGGCAGCTATCAGTTCACCGAGCAGTTCAAGGCTTCGCTCTACGCTTCGGATGTCGAAGACGTATTGAAGAAGCAATACGTGAACGCCAACTATGTGTTCCCGCTGGCCAAGGATCAGTCCCTGACCCTGGATTTCAACGGTTATCGCACCAAGCTGGACAACAGCTACGTTCGTGAAAACAACGTCACCGGCGATGACAACAAGATCTGGAGCCTGGCTGCCACCTTCGCCACGGGCCCGCACAGCTTCACGCTCGCCCATCAGCGCAGCACCGGCGACAGCAACCTGGGCTACGCCTACGGCGGCTATCAGCGCGGGCAGAATCGGGTGGGTGATGGCGGTAACACGATCTACCTGGCCAACTCCTACTGGTCCGACTTCAACGCTGAAGACGAACGCAGCTGGCAGTTGGGCTATGGCCTGGACTTCACCACCTTCGGCGTACCGGGCCTGACCTATAACGTCGCTTATGTGCGTGGCGATAACATCACCACGTCCACCAGCGAAGGCGGTACCGAGCGCGAGATCTTCAACCAGTTCAAGTACGTGGTCCAGAGCGGCCCGGCCAAGGACTTGAGCGTAAGGTTGCGCAGTTCCGTGCTGCGGGTGTCGCAGAAATCCAGCGAGTACAACGTCAGCGGTAATGAGCTGCGGGTGTTTGTGGATTATCCGATCAACGTCTTCTGATTGCTGAGTGGGTAAGTAACCCTTTAAAAAAACCTGAGCTTCGGCTCGGGTTTTTTACGGTTCAATACTTGCCCCCCCCCCCCACACACACCACCACCGAAAATAGTTGTTCGCTGTTTTGTTATTGGTGGGGTTTGTTGTGGTGAGCTGTATTTTACTGTATTTATTTTATGGGTTTTAGACTCTGGCGGGTGTCGCTTATTATTTGAGTTTATTTGGGTGGGGCTACTCTGAGTGATCATTGTGATAGGCATTTACGTTGGAAATAAATACGCTATTTGCGGTGCATTTTAATATGTTGTCTTTTAAGTTTTTTATACATATTTCGTGCTCTGTTGATTTTTTCTCAATCGTTATGCAGATAGGTCCGTAAAAACTAAACTTGCTAATTTCTATTGAGTTAATATGGTTTAGTAATAGGTCGAATTCAAATTCATTGCACCCATTTTTTATCCATTTTAGGGGGGCTTTGTCGTTTTCTAATGGGCTGTTTAATTTTAATGTTATTGAGTGGTCTTTTAAGATTGCATAAGAGATGTTGAGATTTTTCGGGGTGTAGTTATCCCCAAATATAGATGTCCATTTTTTGTTGTTTGCAATAAAGGCTGTCCACATGATTAGGCTTCACTCGAAAACGTAGTGCCCTGAGACACTTCTAAGGTGGAGTGTTTTGTTTCGATGTCCATTTCCTGTATCAGGATCATATTCTCTGACGTTAAAGTGTGGCTTGTGTGATGAGTGATCGCTTGGGTAGTCCTGATGACCCCAGGAATGCTCTTGGATTACGACCCGTTCATTGTCAATATTTTGGTAGTTATACTCTCGGGTGTAAACAATATTGCCCTCTGTATCCAACACGTTTTGCTTCCCTATGCCATTTTCACCAGCTTTGGTGAGTGGAACATGATTTACATCTATAGGGTCGGCTGTGGTAGGAATTTTTGCGTCGCGTTTTGCTTCTCGAAACGCAGCTCTCCGTGAGCCCATTACTTTATCGGTACGGGTCCATTTCTGCTGTCCTGGACACCCATTCAACCCCAACGGATCCACCCACCCCGTAGGGTTAGGCACATACTGGTAGGCGTTCAACCCACCCGCCAGCTTGATCGGATCCGGCGTCAAGTAGCGACCCGTTTCCGGATTGTAGTAGCGATGTCGGTTGTAGTGCAGTCCACTTTCAAGGTCATGGTATTGCCCCTGGAAACGCAGGGGTTGTTCCAGTTGCTCACCGCCGCCGTGCTCAAGCCCGGTGAGTTTGCCATAGCCGTTGTAGCGAGCTGACCAGACCACTTCGCCGCTGTAGTTGGTCAGGTCCTGCGGGGTGCCAAGGTGGTCGAGGTGGTAATAGAACGGCGTTGCCTTGAGGGGGCCTTCACCCTTGAGCAAGACGAGCGGGCGAAAGGTGCCGGGTTCGTAGAGGTAGCTGCGGTAGTGGTGGTCGCCGCTTTCGGCGACGACCCGGTCACCTTGCCAGATAAATTCAGTGGTTTGGCCGTCCACGGTTTTGCTGATGCGTCGGCCGAAGGCGTCGTAGCGGTAGGACGCTTCGCGCCCGTCCGGCGTGGTGACACCGATCAGGCGGTGCTGGCAGTCATAGCGGTATTCGCTGATGAGTTTTTGTCCGGTGCCGCGGCGTTCGCGGATCAGGTTGCCGAAGGCGTCGTAGTCGTAGTGACGATCACCCTCCATCAGCAGGCGATTGCCCTTGAGGGTGGTCGGGCCGGGGCGGTCCTGCATCATCAGGTTGCCGGCCGGGTCGTGACAGAAGTGTTCCGGTGGCTCGCTGTGGGAAAAGTCGATGCGAACCAGACGATCCAGCGGGTCGTACTGGTAATGGCGTCGGTTTCGGTTATCGGAAAGGGTTTTCAGGTTGCCGTTGGGGCTGTAGGCATAATCGCGCCAGAGCATTTGTTGCTGTTGGTTCTGCCACACCGTCTGGGCCTTGAGGCGGCCCTGTTCGTCGTACTCGTAGTCGCTGAGAAGTCGGCCTTGCCGGCGTTGCCGTTCGCGCCCACCGCGGAACCGATGCTCGGTCAGGCGTGTGCCGTTGAGGTCGATGGCTAACAACGCACCGCCCGCAGCGTGGTGATAGTCGAGCGTACTGCGGTCGGGAAGGCGACAGCGCTTCAACTGGCCGACAGCGTCGTACTCATAGCGCAGGGTGCCCCAGCCCTGGTGTTCAGTGGCGAGGCGATCCTGGTGGTCGTATTCGTAGGCCAGCGGCCAGTGGCCGTCATCGACGCTGACCAGGCGCCCGAGAGCGTCGTAGCGGTAATCAACCGTTTCGCCGTCCGGCAGTTTTTTGCGTAGCAAACGGCCGGCGGCATCGCGTTGATAGGCAGTGAGCCGCTGGCTGCCATCGGCGCCAAATTCGGTTTTTTCCAGTAGGTGCCCGTTGAGGTCGTAGGCGTAGGCGGTACGCTGGCCGTCGAAGCCGACTTCCTCGCGGACCAGGCCGTTGGGGTAGTAATCGAGGTGGTAGTGCTCGCCGCGTTCGTTTTCTATCTGGGTAAGCAGCAGGCGTGAGTTGTCGTAGTGGTAGCGCAACTGGCTACCATCGGGGTTGAGCCGTCGACTGACCAGGTGCAAGCCATTGGCGTATTCGTAGCGGGTTATACGCCCCAGTTCGTCCTGCTCGGCCGTGATCTTGCCGTAGGCGTTATAGCTCCAGGCGCGGGTCGCGCCGGTTGGCAAGGTGAGCTGGAGCAACCGGCCTACGGCATCCCATTGATATTGAGTGATGGCGCCGGTTTCGTCTTTGCGGCTGATCTGCCGGCCGAGCACGTCGTAGGTATATTGAAGACGGCTACCATCAGGCAGGCATTCTTCCAGCAACTGGCCCAGGCGATTCCAGCCCAATAAATGAAAACTTGCGTCGGGATAGGTTGTCCGCGTCAGACGACCTTGATCGCTGTAGTGGTAATAGGTGATGTTTCCATCGGGATCGATCTGCCGGGTGATATCGCCTTGTCGATTTCGGCGGTATTTCCAGCTGGCTTTGCCGCGATGGACATCGCTCACGAACCCGTTGATGTGCTCATAAGTCGTCGCTTCTTCTTCCGGCGGGATGACGGCTATCAGCAAGCCGTCTTCGTCGTAGCGGTATTGGGTCACGGCGCCCAGCGGGTCTTTTTCCGCGATCAACTGGCCTTTTTCGTTATAGGCCTTGCGATGTTTCGCACCGTCCGGATCGGTCTTGCTGACCAGCCGTGCTTTGTCGTCGTGGGTGTAGACCTCCTCGCTACCGTCAGCATTGATTACGGTGACGCTGCCCTTGTCGTCCCAGGCGTAACGGGCTTGCATTTGCGAGAAACTGGCCCAGTGATGAATGCAGCGCGCCAGTTTGCCTTCGTTCTCCCATTCCCAGAAAAAACTGGTGCCACCGGCTAGCTGTCGCTCCACGATGGCGTGCTGCTCGTTGTAGCGATAATGTTCGGTTTCCCCAGCGGCATTTTTAGCTTCAACCAGACGATGCTGGTCGTCATAGCCGTACGTAACCAGTGTCTGGACGGTGCTCCAGGCCTGTTCCAACGTGTCCGCCGGCCGGAACTGTTGGTAGTCGACGGCGATAATGTGTTTGCCGTGGTAGCGCAAAAGCAGGGCACGCCCCGCGCCGTTGTCCAAGCGCTTGATCTGCCCGAGGATGTCGCGGGCGATGTGCAGCCGATTACCGTAGCGGTCGCTGACGGTAGTCAACGTTGCGAATTCGCTGTTGAAGTGAAAGTGGTAGAAGGATGGACGCTCACCCGCCTGAGCCACAATCAGCTCGCAGGGGTCGTCACCTAGGTAAATGGCCGCCCGAGAGAGGCTGTTAGTGATTGTCGGGCGTTGCTGGCTGGGCAGCGGAAAGGGCGTCGAGCGATTTTCATGATCGGTCCAGATGACTTCATTGCCATTGATTTCGAGCCGATGGCTCAGCGCATGGCTCCAGCCGAAACCCAGTCCGCAGTCGATTTCTACCGCGCTGGTCCTGTATAAACGGGTCCACTCAAAGGGCAGCAGGCCATCAAGTTGGCCGTCGTTCAGCGTCAACAACTCTTCGCCGGTTACCATCGAGACCGGGCATTTGTCGGTGCAAGTACGTGCGGCGGGTTCCGTGCTCTTGCCGGTGGGTGTCGTCGCTTGCCTGGATGCGTCATCGCCAGTCTTGCCGCTGACCAGCCTGGCGTTCCTCTTGCCGTCGATACGTAACTCGACTTCACCCCTTTTCATAGGCGTTGCCGTTCCGCGCACCGCTACAGGGACGTATTTGGCGACATACGCCATGAAGCCATTGATGATGGCGAAAATGGATTCAACAAAACCAATCACGGCTTTGAGGATGATTTCGCCGTACTTCTTCAACCGTGCCGCGAGATAGATGATGCCGGTGCCTTCTGCGACAACCGTCAGGACGATCGCGATCACGATATCAATTGCAATCCCCATGATCGCGGCCGTGGTCATCTTCGCGGCGTCGCCGACCGTTTGCATCGGGGGCAAGCTCGCCAGCCAGATCAATGCACAACGCATCATCAGGAAGAGTGCGGCCTCGTCGCTGGCCAGCAGCATGGCCCTTTTCATGACGTCGGGCGTTTGCTTGGCCACATCGATGAGTCGATCTGCGCCTTCACCTAGCTGTTCGATGAATTTTCCCGGATCCTGCAGAATATCGAGCACCAGGCTGATGCCGTCCCACACGCCTTTGATGGCTTCCCAGCCGCCCTCAAGGATGCCGGTGCCGATCGCCAGGGCAGTGCCCGAAAGAGAAACGCTCGACCACTGCTGTCTATACCCCGTCGGGCCGTCCCACTTATTGCGCAGGAATTGCTCCAGCTCGCCTGTCAGCCCATCATAGGTGCTGAATAATTCGTCGATCTGATCCGGTGTCACCTCGCCGTGTACACGAATCTGGTAGTACTTGCCCGGAACACCCTCGGTCCAACTGGCCTTTCCGTGGGCATCCAGTTTGATAGTACTGATCTCACCGCTCTCTACGTCGACAATTTCGACGTCGATATCGCCGATCGGGATGTCATAGACCGACTCGAATTTGCTCTCGATCAGCAACGGCCCCTCCAGCGGACATCGAGCCACGTTCGAGAAAAAATCGCCGTCGGTTACGCTCACTGATTTTTGGCTATCACCGGCCTTGATGATGCGCTCCATGCCCATGAAGGAAGGCAGGTCGTTGTGTCGGCTGAAATCGTCGGCGCGCTGTGCGTACCAGGCATGGGTATGCTCCTGGTAGCGCCTCAAACTGTCTTTGAATTCCGTCAGCTCCTGGTCGATGAAGGCAATACGGTTTTTTGCGGACATCAACCTTGCTCCAGCATCAGGTCGTTCAGCAGCGTTTCATGAAGGTTGTCCGACGCGTTTGCGCGTCTTACGAAACGGGCGATCTTCAGCCTCAGGTTGCTCTCGGGCCAAGCGGTGTAGATGTCCAGCCGTTCTTCTTCCAGCCACTGCATCAGGCTGCCAATCAATGTGGACGGGTCTTGTTTCGCCAGACTATCGAGCAAGTCCTTCGGCACTTCCCACCACGGCCAATCCCTCACCGGCGACATTCTCCCAGGGCTGACTTCCAAGCACTGTCCGTTGATCAGGTACCGCTCGAACACCGGCAACATATTTCCAGCCGCGTCCCCAAGCCCTTCAAGGATCGGATGGATATGTCGTCCATCCCAAAATCGGAAAAATACGTTGCCTCCACCCGGCATCTTCACCTGGGTGAGGCTGCGCAGATGCTCCAGTACCTCGTTAGGTTCGCTGCGCGACACGGCCAGCCAGCCCCAGTCGAGGGCCTCGGTTTCAGCGATCCACGACAGGAACGCCGAGTTGGATTGAAGCTCGGTGACGTAAGGCATCACCGGCTGCCAAGTGGCGTAGGGGGTGTCGCTCCAGATCGGCATCAGCGAGTGGGTGGGGTCAGACATGCGAAGGCTTTTCAGCGCATCGGCATCGCTCGCCGCGCTGATGATCAAGTACAGGCGCTCGTGTTTCTGCAGCGGCTGTTGCGCCAGCCATACCTTGGGGCTGAGGGGAATGTGCGCCAGTGTTGCCATGGAGGCTCTCCTTGCCGAAAAAAGTGCGAGTGCCCGGGAGGTTGCCGTCCCGGTGAGTGCCGCACCTCTATCAAGGAGTGAGCCAGGTTTTTTGAACGTCCGTTACGGCGGGGTTTCTGAGCGGTTTTTGGACAACTTGGGACGGGCGCGTGGGACGTTTAGGCAAAAAAACGTGCAAGAAATACAACCATGCCGCACTAATTGTTGTGCACTTGACTGGAGGCTTCAAAGTTAGAGGCTTTCAGAGGGGGTGGTCGATAAGATTGCAATCAACCGCGTGCAAGTCTTGCCAGCTGATGTGTAGGAGGCACCGTGCCTGTTTGAAGTATCGTGATGCCCTCAGGGGAAAATGCCTTTTGGTTGTTAATGGCCAAAAAATCATCTTCAAAGGCCTGTTTCCCCGAGCAAAAGTCGTACTAATGCAACTTTGCCCGCCGTTTCAAGCTCCGCTTGAAATGCTTCAAATACTTTCTCATGGACGTAAATCCTGCACCTACTAGATTAGGCCGCTCAATGCAGCGGAGACCTATGAAAAATGATCGTTTTGAACAGGGAAGTGGGCGAAGCGCTAAGACGTGACAAATACGTCAACGTTCGCGGTGGGGACTTCAACCTCTACGGTCATTTCGGCGATTTTGTCCGGCTGACCAAAAGCTGGGAAAACATGGAGCCCGACAGTTACTACGGCCAGGCCGAGTCAGGCATGCGTTTTCGCCGCTACAGCGACTTCGAATACAACCCTACGACCCGCGCGCTCACGCAGCTCGAACACCGGGCCTACGTTCAGTCCAAGGCCAACAACAGTTATGTCGGCGGACTGGAGCGGCACTTTGAGGACTTCTCCAACGAAGTGATCAATTCGCCGGTGATGCGCAGCCTGATCGACACGGACTTCGAGGTCTACAAGAACGTCCTGCCACAGGAGCTGCACGATGAAATCTGGCAGTGCCAGATCCATCAGATCCGCATCGAGATCAAGCCGGGCAAACAGCTGGAAATCACCCCCGAAGGGATTCACTGCGACGGCTATCCGTTCAGCGGCGTGCACTTCTGGGGCCGTCAGAATGTGGCCGGTGCGGAAAGCCGCTTGTACAGCGCCCAGGAAGAACAGCTGGCGGCGACGACCTACGAGGACATCCTCGACACCACGTTCTTCCTTGATCGCGACATGCGCCATTACGTGACCCCGGCGCGCAACACCCATAGCCATGACATGGCGTATCGGCAGATCCTGGCCATTTCCTTCTCGCGGCCCGGGACCGCTTTCGACATTGTTCGCTGAACGGCTCGAACCCATGGACGACCCGACGCAGCAGGTCCTGTTGCGTCGGACCATGGTCCGGGACGCCGAGCGACTGGAGCGGTTCTTTCGCGCTTTCGACGAAGTGTCGTTCTGCGAATGGCAGGATGCCCGATTCTTGCGCGGTGTGTTGTTGCAGGACACCACCACCGCGTACCTGGCCATCGATGCGAGCGGTGACGTGGTGGGCGCGGTGATCGGCGGTATGCTCGGTACCCGTGGCACGATCAATCACTTGGCGGTCAACCCGCAGCATCGCACCAAAGGCCTGGGCCAGCGCCTGGTCGAAGCCGCGTCGGCTGACATGAAACGGGTCGGCGTGCTGCGCATGTTCCTTTTCGTCGACGATGCTAATCTGGCCGGCAAGCGCTTCTGGGCGGCCCAGGGCTTCTGTGAGCCCCGGGGTGAAACCACCTTCGAGAGGGATTTATGAACAAGACTTCCAGCCAGCCGCTGGCGGTCGAACCACAAGCCTCGCGTACCTTTGCTGAAGCCAGTCCGGTGGTAGCGGGTTATTTCACGGTTTCGTTTGTGTTCGGTCTGATGGCGGTCAACGCCGGGTTGCCCCTGTGGTTGCCGGTGGCGATGTGCCTGTTCGTTTATGCGGGCGCTGCGCAATTCGCCGCGCTGGCGTTGATTTCCAGCGGTGCGTCGCTGACCACCATCGTGCTTACCACGTTCCTGATCAATGCCCGGCACATGCTGATGTCGGTCTACATGGCCAAGGCCCTGCGTGCGCTGGGGCTCAGTCGTTTCGAGCGCTGGTGCTACGCGGCGGGGCTGACGGACGAGTCGTTTGCGTTCCACAGCGTCAAGCTCGGCAGCGGGGCGCCGGTGAGCGTGCGCTACCTGGTCGGCTTCAACCTGTTCTGCCACACATCCTGGGTGCTGGGTGGCTTGCTGGGCGCCATATGTGCGCAATACGCGGCGCACCTCATCAAATACCAGCTCGACTATGCCCTGACCGCGATGATGCTCTATGTGCTGGTTTCGTTGTGCAACACCCGCAACAAACTGATCGCAGCCCTGGCTGCTGTCGTCTGCATGGGCGGGCTGAGCCTGCTGGGCAGCTCGCCATTCAATGTCTTCATTGCCACGTTCGTTGGCTGCGGGGTGGGCGTATGCCTGACCAAACGTTCCTGATCCTGGTCGTGGTCCTGATGATGGCCGTGACCTTCCTGCCGCGCGCCCTGCCGTTGCAGATCAATACCGAACACTGGCCGCCCTTTATTGCCCGCGCCCTGGAATACCTGCCAGTGGCGATCGTCGCTGCCATCAGCCTGACGCCCTTGTTGATCAAGGATCAGCGGATACAACTCGACCGCCCTGAGTTTTATGCCGCGATTCCGACGCTGTTATGTGCGTATTTCAGCCGCAACCTGTTTCTCAGTGTGGCGGTGGGCACGGCGGCGTACATCGCGCTCGGTTCGTTCCTGTAGCGTCAGGTCCACCACATCGTGCAGTGCCTGGCCGGACAACTCCGGATTGTTCACCGCCAGGCGGACTTCAAGGAAGTCCTCGAAATCCGGGAAAATCGCCAGGCCGTTGCGCAACGCGGCTTCCCGGGACACCAGCCCCAAGCCATCGAGCTGTGTGATCAATGACAACGTCAGCGTCTCACTGCAGGAATACACCATGCGCTGGCTTGACCCGTATTCACCCAGACCGGCGTCGAGAAAGCGCAGGAAGCTGCGGGAGTACGGGCATTCTTCTGCCGGACGCACCTGAAACTTGTCACCGAGCAGGCCAAGGGAATCGTCAGCATCGCCACAATGGGCGCCGACGACCCGCACCTGCACATCGGGCATGGTGATGCTGGTAAAACCGCCCTGTTGCTGGCCGATCAGGATCGCCAGGTCAAAATCTTCATTCCTGAGTTTGCTCAGGTTCTCCATCGACTCGGCGTAGCTGAATTCCAGCTGATACTGGGGGAACACAGCGATCAACCGGTCGATCATTCGCCGGTTGAACTCCGCCGGCAGGGTGGTATTGAGCGCCACTCTGAGGGTGCGCTGTCGCGGGGTCTTGAGCGCCGCGACTTTCTCCTCCAACTGCCGGGTGGCAACCAGCACCTGATCCATGAAGGGGGTCAGTTCCGAGCCTTGGCTCGTCAACGTCAGGCCCTTGTTCGAGCGCCGGAACAACCGGAAACCGAACTGTTCCTCGACCTTGTTCAACTGCGCCGCCAACGCCTGCACCGTGAGGCACGAATGCTCGGCCGCTGCCGACAACGAGCCGGTCTGCACGATACGCATGAGGTTGCGTAGGGTTCTGCTATCCATGAGGTAATGCCCTCTGCTTAAGTGGGCTCGCTATTGTTGTGCACCTGGGCCGGGCCAGGCAGTGCATGCCGGCTATCATCATGCACCTTGCCACGATTGTCGCGATTTTGTGCCGAAAAACGCCGGGTGGCGATGGTTGGAGCTTATGCGGGATTTGGGGATTTTGCCGGTTTGGCGTGAATAGGCTTGTATCGTCCGTCTGGTTAACGCTTTGCCTGCAACCGTGTCAGAAATTTCCCAGGAAAGAAAAGACTCTGGCTGATATCCGTGTGTTGTTCGAACGGTTGAAATGTGGCGCTTACATTAGAGAAGCATCGCCACGTCTGGATCGGTTGGATAAAGGTAATTGCCGGCGTCTACGAAACATGCAAGTGGTTGCTGAAGGTCACTTGCATGAATCTTCCTGGGACGAAGGAGGTGTCTGGGCAAACAAGCTGGAAAGATCTTGGCTTGCCTGATATTCGAGATATTTCGGTTGCACCAACAGCCTCCCCAGTGCATGAGTTACCCGGTGCCGTTGACTTCGACAGTGCCCTGAAGCAGGTAGCCTTGGGTTTTGGGCTGCAGGAAGATATGGACGACCCATCAGAGTAGAAAACCCGCCAAATCTCCAAAGGGTTGCGCACCGTATCCACTGCAAATTCCGTGAAGGGTACGTACTCTGGAATTTCATGAATTGCGATAAGAAAGCACTCAACAAACACAGGCATGGCCATTTGGTTTATCAGCGATGCTTGGGCCCCCAAGAATGAAAAAAGCAGCCCAGGGGCTGCTTTTCTTGAAGAGTCGCTTGATATTGTGCTCCCTCAAGCAGGGGAGAAGAGGTCTCACCCGAGCGCTGATGTTCAGGTTATCAACGGGGTTCCTAACGCCGACTATCGCCACCTGAAGGCAGTCGGTTTCGCGCTCTTGAAGTCGATTTTCTGGTATGGCTAAGGTTTATGTCAATCCGTGCCGCGATCTTCTTCAAGTCAGAAATGTAACAGGGGAGAAGCCTGAAAAATTATCCACTCAGACTTGCTTGTTCGCTTGCGAATAAAAACTTAAAAATAATCCATATCTGTACTATCCTCTAAGCACCACCCCGCGACAAAGGAGCCCAAACCCATGGCGACTTCCTCCATCACGCTCAACGCACAGCAACAATTGGACTCCCCGGACGCGGGTCGAGTCGCGTTGAAGTTTTTCTTCAACCTCATGGCGCTCTGGGGCTGCAGCGTCGAGCAGCAGCGCACATTGCTGGGCAAGGTCGGAAACACGACCTTCTACAAATACAAACAATTGCCGGAAAACGTGAAGCTGCCTCGCGATACGCTCGAGCGCATTTCCTACCTCATGGGTATCCACAAGGCGCTGAGCATTATCTTCAGCAATAGCCGGGACCGTGCTTATCAATGGGTCAGCAGCCCGAACACCGCGGCACCGTTCAACGGCCAGTCGGCGCTGTCCTACATGCTGACCGGGCGGGTGGTGGACATCGCCGATGTGCGGCGATACCTCGACGGAGTGCGCGGTTAATGGTGCCACCACTGGCGGACCCGCAATGGAAACGGGCCTATCGGATCGTCAACAGCAGCTTCCCGCCGATTTCGCTGTTTGAAGACGTACTCGACCCCGAAGACCTGCCCACGGCCTACGCCCTGGAAGCGTTGACCAACGATCGGCTGATGGAACAAGCCGGCGTGCTCTCCCGGGTACGTCCCGAGGACCGCATTTCCGGGCCCGGCTCCTCACCGGTGATGGCGGCGTTTACCCACATCGGCAAAAGCAGCCGCTTCAGCGACGGCACATTCGGCGTCTACTACGCTGCCAGCAGCCAGGAAGCCGCCATTGCCGAGACCTGCTACCACCAGGCGCGATTTCTTGGCGCGACCAACGAGCCGGACCTGGAGTTGACCATGCGCACCTACGTCAACAAGGTCGTCAAACCTCTGCACGACATCCGCCACGACTACCCCCACCTCCACAACCCGGACCCTACCGCCTACGGCCCGTCCCAAGTGTTTGCCCGGCAGCTGCGTGAAACCCTGTCGTGGGGGCTGCTGTACAACAGCGTCCGCCTGCCCGGCCACGAATGCGTGGCCGCGTTTCGCCCACCGGCGGTTTCGATTCCGACGCAGGGCAAGCACATTCGGTATGTCTGGAATGCCCAGAAACGGGAGATTTCGTTTGTGTTTGAGGTGAGTCAGGTGTGAGCCAGGGCTTTTAGGGTGTTTTATGGCTGGGCAATAATTATTGCCCAGCCATAATGTTCAATAATTGGCGATTATTGAAAGCAGAGGCTGCTGTGCAGCCCAGCGGGAGCAAGCTCCCTCGCCACAAAAGCGCCGATTGATCAAATCTTGAACTGCTGCACCGAAGCCTGCATCGACCCCGCCGCATTGTTCAATTGATCCGCCGTTTGCGTCAGGGTGTGAATCGAACGGGTGTTCTCGCGGGACTGCTCGGCAATCGACTCCACCCGCTGGGCCATCTCATCGCTGGCCTTGGATTGCTCGGCAATGGTCTGGGAAATTTCCTCCACTACTTCGGCCGCATGCCGGGCGCCGGTGCGGATTTCGCTGATGGACACCCCGGCCTGCTGGGCCAGGTTGACGCCTTCGTCCACGCGGCTGACGCAAGCTTGCATGTTCGCCACCGCGTCCCGTGCGCTGGACTGGATGCGCTCGATCATCGCGGTGATTTCCTGAGTGGACTGCGTGGTGCGCGCCGCCAGGTTGCGCACCTCGTCGGCCACCACCGCAAAACCACGCCCCGCCTCACCGGCGCGGGCGGCTTCGATGGCGGCGTTGAGGGCCAGCAAGTTGGTCTGTTCGGCGATGCTCTTGATCACCTGGATGATCGAATGAATGTCTTCGGACGAAGCGTCCAGCGCGGTGATCTTGCTGGACGACTGGTTGACCACCTCGGCGATCCGGCTCATGCCCTCCACCACGCCGAGAATCACCTGGCCACCGCTGCTCGCCAAATGCTCGGACTGCGCGGAAATCGTCCGGGCGCTGTCGGCGTGCTGATGGATCTGGCTGATATTCGCCATCATCTGCTCCATGCTCGCCGCCATGCTGGTCGCGCTCTGGGCCTGCTGATCGGCGCTGGACACAATCTGCCGCGCCGTATCGCCCAGGTGCCGGGACGTGCCGTGCAACTCATCGCTCTGGCCGCGGATCGTGGCGATCATCTGCCGCAGATTGGTCTGCATCTGCTCGATCACACCTTGCAACTGACCCAGCTCATCCTTGCTCTTAGCCCCCATCGAGCGCTGCAGATCCCCTTCGGAAATCGCCTGGGTATTGAGGATGATCTTGTTCAGCGGCGTCAGCACTGCCTTGAGCAGGCTCCACGACAACAATGCCAGTGCCACACAAGTGGCCAACAAAGTAACGATCATCCAGTTTTGCGACGTTTGAATGCTGCTGTCCTGATGTTCGCGGGACGACTGCGCCTGGTTCTCGATCAACTCGCTCACTGCTTCGTTGCGTTCCTCCAGCGCTGAAAACGCCTTGTCGAACTCTGCGCGCAACGCATGGCCATCCTGGGAGCCACTCAGTGCCTTGCCGATTATTTGCTTGGCTTTGTCGATGTAGGTTTCGACCTGTGGTTTGAGCTCGCCAATCGCCTTGGCGACATCCCCTGGCAACTTGGCCTCGGCGTTTTCGGCGATAACCTTGCGCATCCGCTGCGTATGCTCATCGAACGCCTCCAGCACCTCCTTCGACCCCTGGGCATCCCCCGGCTTCACCAGCAGAGCGGCGAGCACATCGGCACGAATGGCGTCGTGCATCATGTCCGCTTCCATGTGCTTGCGCATGGCCGAAATACTGGTCTCGTTCTGCACCAGGGCCTCGGTCATGGAGTGATAACCCCACAACCCGATACCGCCGAGCAACAGCGCAAAAGAAAGACTGACCAACCCCGAGCCTATGATCTTGGTGCGGATCTTCATCGCTTACTGCTCCTGGAGCGGGGAATTCTGGGAAAGTGTAGTCGAGCGCCAGCCGAGCCTTGGGACAGGCCAGGCTCTTATTCGAGGCTATCGGCGGGGGAAATGATTAGATGAATATGCCGCAAATTGTTTGGGCCAGGGACAGGGTGAACCTGTGGCGAGGGAGCTTGCTCCCGCTGGGCTGCGAAGCAGCCCTTCTTTAACTGCCCCGGCAGACTAAACCCAATGCTGCCCCGCTCAGTGAGCAGCATTGCGCCAACGCCGGTTAAGCAGGATTACTCCCCGGCGCCTCCAGCACCTTCACCACATCATCGATGACGGCCTTGCTCATATCCTGTAGATAACACGACGCCCAGGCATATCGATCCGTGCTGCGAATCATCGCCGCGTCCTCGGCCAGGACCTTGGCGACGTGGAGCAGGTCGGAGGCGTGGGACAGGGCTTCGCCGATGGGGATGCCGCTGTTGACGCGGAATAGGGGGCGGTCGGAGTGGTAGCAGAAGGGGGTTAGGCCTGGGGTTTTGAGGTCTTTGGGTGAGAGCTGCCAAGTTCGTTCTCAGGCGAATGGGTGACAGCTGTGCGCAGGCTGAGAAACCGGAGATACAGGAACCCGGCAGACCCGAAGGTCTCCCACGCACAGCCGCCATTGCACGGAATGCGGACATAAAAAAACGCCGCAAAACGTGGTTCGGGCGCTGTAGCGCCTGCATCTTACTCGGGTTCTCAGGCCCGGTCGCTGAATTGGCAGCGACAGTTGGAGAGTAGCGGGCGATTGTGGAGGCTGCAATCGTGGCGCGATGCTGGCGGGTGAGGTTTAGGTAGTTTTATGGCTGGGCAATAATTCGCGTCGTGGCCAATGGCGTCGACTGTGCGACGCACGGGCACACAAGTGTTTGGAGGCGATTCCAATGGGTGATGAATACGAGCAGTTTCAACAGGATTTGCTCGAATCTGTGCTTCAAATGACAGCGGGAGAAAACATGCAGGTTGTGGTCAGTCAGAGCCAATTACCTTCCAAGGTGGTACTGATGAACGAGGATGATGTGGCCTTGATCCATAAGGCGCGAGAGCGGCTTGCTGCTCCACAGCGAGTTAAAGTTTCAATGGATGATCTATAGCCCCAGAGTTGGGTGGACGGGTAGAGATGGCGCAGCAGGAAGTAATCGTGAAACAGTGCTTGCTCATATCGTCACAAACGTTGAAAAGCAAGCAAGCCCGAAAACCTTCATCATTGAGGTTGTCATGACCAAAATATTTCTAAATCTGCCGCGAAGAAATGGGACGAATTTATTTTCCTGAGGCAAAGGATGCTGTTTGGTTGAGGTTGCTTCAGTCGTGGCGTTAAAAGAAAGGCTGCCCGTTGTCTGGGCTGAAAGATTGTCGGTGGGTTTGGCGGCCTCATCGCGAGCAAGCTCGCTCCCACAGGTTTTTCAGGGTGTGGAGGAAAAGTGAACACCCCAGAAACAACAAAGCCCTCGCATTTCTGCGAGGGCTTCGTTTTGTATGGTGCCGGCACCAGGAGTCGAACCCGGGACCTACTGATTACAAGTCAGTTGCTCTACCAACTGAGCTATACCGGCGTGTGGGCGACGATTATAGCGATTGGGTGCGTTCTGTAAACCCCTGAATTCTGACTATTTTTGCGCAGGTCCGGCTCAAGCGCGGTGCAGCAGGTTGCGCAGTTTGTTCAGGGCGCGCCAGGTGCGGCTGTTTTGCATGGCGTGGAGTTGGGCTTCGGCCTGTTCGGCGCGTTGCAGGGCGGCGCTGAGCTGTTGGTCTGCGTCGTCGATGGGGTGGCTGAATTTGTGGCCTTTGCAGAGTTGGAAGCCGTCGAGGTTGCACGGGGGGATGTCGAAGGCGGGTTTGAGGGCCAGGTGTTCTTCGGCGAGGTAGTAGGTGTTGATGCCGTCGAACAGGATGGATTGGTAGCCGGCATCAGTGATGAGGGTTTCCCAGGTTTGGTCGCGGGCCCACGGGGTTTCGACGAGGATGATCCAGGGGCGCCAGCGGCTTAAGTCCATGCCGCGCAGCACGGTTTCTTCGTGGCCTTCGACGTCGATTTTCAGGAAGTGGATGGGACGATCCTGGGCGTATTGCTCGCAGATGGAGGCCAGGGTGCGGGATTGGACGGTCTGGTTGCGCACGTCCATGCCGGCGTCGCGGTGTTGTTGGGCGACGCTGGCTTCCACCGTGGACAGGCCTGTGTCGGCGATGGTGTAGAAGGTCAGGCTCTCGGCGTTTTCGCCGGCCACGCATTGCAGGTTGGTGTCGTAGGGGCGTTGTTGGCAGAGGGCGTCGTAGTAGGCCGGCACCGGTTCGATGTTGATGCCGCGCCAGCCGCGGTCGTAAAAGGCGCGGGTGACCGAATCATCGGTCGGATGGTTGGCGCCGACGTCGAGGTAAAAGCCGTTTTCTACCGATTGAAGGGCGCGCCACAGGCGTATGTCTTCGAAGTTTTGTGCGTAGGAAATGAACGTCACGGCCAGTCCTTGAGTGTGTCGGCATTGTGTCAATCACGATACGTGGGGCTGTTGTATAGCACGGGCGCGGTGGACGCAATTACTGGCGCGGGGCAGCACTGAATTCGGCGGTTATGTCGTTTTGCTTAGACGCTTATGCACAACGGACAGGATGAGACGCAGGTTACTTCGCGATTTTGTGACCGCGGTCGCGTTTCGTCGCAAATGCCTGTTTTCATGGTTTTTTATCCATGTGAACAAAAAATGACCAATGCTCATTCGGTCAGGAAATCACGGTTTTCTTGAATTCGAGTTTATTTCATCAACAGAGTTATCCACAGGCTGTTTCGTCTCAGTAACGCTCTGCCAGCAACAGCAGATTGCGTGGCGTCAGTGGCGTTTCGCAGAAGGTGCCGAGGCGAACTTCGTAGCCCTTTTGCGTGAGGAAAAGCGCCCGATCCAGTACCAGCCAAAGCTCCAGCGGTCGCCGGAAAAGGCCTCGCAACAACTCCAGGTTGCGCACTTCGGCCAAGCGTTGATGGCCCGCTGCTTCCAAGGCAACCCAATCAGGCGTGCCGACTGTGGATAAGTCTTTCAGGGCCGCCAGATCGATGCAGTACTGGGCGAAGGATTTTTCCAACCAAACGGTAGGCAATGATGGCGTGGGCAAGTAGTCGTCGCACCCTCTGATTTGCCGTTGCAGCAAATCGAAGCCCAGGCGCCAGGCCATGGAGTGGTCCCGTTGTCTTCTGACGCGGGCGCCAGCAGTGACGGTTTCGGTCTGCGGCAGGCTGAGATCGTCGAGCGACAGCTGTAGGGCAGATCCCTTGGCGGCGTCGGACAGTGCCTGATAACGCTCGCTGCTGATGCGGTTGTAACAGCACGGCGCGATAGCCAGTTGTGCACAACCAACGGCGCTGGCGAGCTGCATCAAGCGTACATGCAGGTCGCCGCAGGCGTGCAAAGCTACGGGGGTGTGTTCGGGATGAAGTGCCTGGGTTGCGTCCGCCGCCAGCACGTCTTGTTGCAGGTGCGTGGCGGGCAGGTGATGGCGCAGGCTCAGTTGTTGGCCGCTGGCGACCAGTGCGGGGTCGTATTCCAGGCAGGTCAGTTGCTGCTCACCGTGCAGCAGGCGTCGACCGAGGTGGCCTTTGCCGGCGCACCAATCGAGCCAGTGAGTCGGCTGGGTGGTGAAGTGCAAGCGGCTGGCGAAGGCTTCGATCTGCTGCCATTTGCGTCCGGGCACGTCGACGTTGAGGCGATGGTTTGGTGCCTGGAGTGTGCTGGCCGGCAATTCTGCGATAACGCTCAATGCACGGGAGATAGCGACCAATTCCGGGAATGGCGCTGGCGCGTCTTCCATCAACCACGGCTGATGATGGTCGTTTTCCGCAGCTTCCAGCGAACGCTGGCGTAGCCATCGGGCCAATTCCGGGTGGGACGTTTCCCAAGGCAATTGCAGGTGGGTGAACGGACGCGGTTTCCACAGTGCCTGGTGCGCTGTGAGAAAAACGTCCAGCGCCGTGAAGCGGGCGAGCAGTGCCTCGCCCGTCAGAATGTCGCTGTCAGCGACCTTGGCAGGCATCGACGCGCAACCAGCGTTCCAGTTGCTTGAAACCTTGCACCAGGACGAAGGACATCAATAGGTAGAACATGCCGGCCGCGAAGAAGATCTCCACCGGCATATAGGTCCGGGCAATGATGGTGCGGGCCATGCCGGTGAGTTCCAGCAAGGTCACGGTACTCGCCAGGGCACTGGCCTTGAGCATCAGGATCACTTCGTTGCTGTAGGCCGGCAGGCCGATGCGTGCGGCGCGGGGCAGCATGATGTAGAGCAGCGCCTTGGGCCGCGACATGCCCAGGGCCCGTGCGGCTTCGATCTCGCCCTTTGGGATGGCCTGGATCGCGCCGCGCAGAATCTCGGCGATGTAGGCGGCGGTGTGCAGGGTCATGGTGGCCGTGGCGCACCAGAACGGATCCCGCAGGTACGGCCACATCGCGCTGCTGCGCACGGCATCGAATTGCGCCAGGCCGTAGTAGACCAAGAACAGTTGGACCAACAGCGGCGTGCCACGGAAAAAGAAGATGTAGGCATAGGGCAATGCCCGCACTTGCCACAGACGTGAAGAACGGGCGATGCCCAGCGGAATCGCCAGCAGCAGCCCGGCGATCACGGCGATGGCCACCAGCTCCAGGGTCAGTGTTGCGCCCTGGGCCAGCTTCGGCAGCCATTTGATGATGACGTCCCAGTTCATTGGGTGCTCCTGGTAAATCCACGGGCGGCGCGTCGTTCCAGCAGGTGCATGCCGATCATGGCGAACACCGTCAGCCCCAGGTACATGAAGGCTGCGACCATATAGAAGGTGAACGGTTGCTTGGACACGGTCACGCCGATTTGCGCATGGCGCATGATCTCTTCCAGGCCGATCACCGAGACCAGCGCGGTGTCCTTCATCAGGATCATGAACAGGTTGCCCAGGCCGGGCAGGGCAATGCGCCACATCTGCGGCATGATCAACCGGGTGAAGATCCGCCACTTCGACAGGCCCAGGGCGACGCCGGCCTCGCGATGGCCCTTGGGAATCGCCAGGATCGCGCCGCGAAACACTTCCGTGGCGTAGGCGCCAAAGCACAGGCCCAGGGCAATGACCCCGGCGGCGAAGGCGTTGAGGGCAAGGTCGGGATTGCCGAAGTACTCACCCAAGGCCCGCATCAGGTTAACGGTGCCGAAATAGATCAATAGCACCCAGAGCAATTCCGGGATGCCGCGAACCAGTGTTGAATAAGTGCCGCCCAGCCATTGCAGCGGCTTGTACGGCGAGGTCTTGGCCAAGGCGCCGAGCAGGCCGAGCACCAGTCCCAGGCAGAGGGCCGTGAGCGCCAGTTTGACGGTCATCAGCGCGCCGGCGGCAAGCGCCGGGCCGAATCCGTAGAGATCGATCATCATGGGTAAGAGTTCATATCGCGGCAGGCTTTGCTAAGGGCCGGCGCTGCCAGGGAACAGCGCCGGCCAGGCACGTCAGTATCAATAGATGCTGAACGGGAAGTACTTGTCGTTGATCTTTTTATAGGTGCCGTCGGCAATGATTTCCTTGAGGGCGGCGTTCAGCTTGTTGCGCAGTTCGTCGTTACCCTTGCGCACCGCCATGGCGATCTTGTCGCCTTCCACCACCGGGTCGCCCTTGAATTCGTAAGCACGGCCAGCGTCGGTTTTCAGCCAGTCGTAGTTCACGTATTTGTCCGCCAGGATCGCGTCGACGCGACCGGAGGTCAGGTCCAGGTAGGCGTTTTCCTGGGTGTCGTAGAGCTTGGCGGTGATATCGCTGCCCAGTTCGTCTTCCAGCCAGGTGCCGGCGAGGGTAGAGCGCTGTGCCCCGATGACCTTGCCCTTGAGAGACTCTTTATCGACTTTGAAATCGACGTTTTTCGGTGCGATGAATTGCAATTTGTTGGAGTAGTACGGGTCGGTGAAGTCCACGGCTTGCTTGCGCTCGTCATTGACCGACAGTGAAGAAATCAGGAAGTCGAACTTCTGGGCCAACAGGGCGGGAATGATGCCGTCCCAGTCTGAAGTGACCACTTCGCACTCGACTTTCATCTTGGCGCACAGGGCGTCGCCGATGTCTTTATCGAATCCTACGACCTGGCCGCTGGCGTCCTTGTTGTTGAACGGCGGATAGGCCGCTTCGATGCCCATCTTCAGCTTTTCCGCCGCCATGGCATTGGCCGAAAAGACCAGGCCGGCAACTGCGGCCAGGAGGAATTTCTTGTAGGTCTGCATCTGTACTGCTCCGTTAGCGGTTGCTGGACATGAATTGTTTGCAGCGCGCCGAAAGCGGGTTCTCGAAGACCTGCTGTGGCGATCCTTGCTCCTCGACCAGGCCTTGATGAAGAAACACGACTTCGCTGGAAACCTGACGGGCGAAGCCCATTTCATGGGTGACCAGCAGCATGGTGCGACCTTCTTCGGCCAGGGCGCGGATCACACTAAGTACTTCCTGAACCATTTCCGGGTCAAGGGCGGAGGTGGGTTCGTCGAACAAAATCACCTTGGGCTGCATCGCCAGTGTGCGGGCGATGGCGGCGCGTTGTTGCTGGCCGCCAGACAGTTCGGCCGGGTAGGCGTGGCGCTTGTCGGCGATACCGACCTTGGCCAGCAGGGCTTCGGCCACTTCGACGGCTTCGGCCTTGCTTTGGCCAAGCACCCGGCGCGGCGCTTCGATGATGTTATCGAGCACGCTCATGTGCGGCCAAAGGTTGAAGTTCTGGAAGACAAAACCGATCTCGCTGCGCAGGCGGTTGATCTGTTTGCCGTCGGCGGCCACCAGTTCACCGTTCTTTGCGGCCTTGAGCCTGAGCTCTTCGCCGGCCACCAGGATCTGTCCCTGGTTGGGGTTTTCCAGCAGGTTGATGCAGCGCAGGAATGTGGATTTGCCGGACCCGGAGGATCCGAGGATCGAGATCACATCGCCGTCGCGGGCGGTCAGCGAGACGCCTTTGAGCACCTCCAGCTGTCCGTAGCGTTTGTGCAGGTTGCGGATTTCAAGCGCGGGCGTGGCCTGGGCCATGTGCGGTCCTCATGGTATGTGCTCCCTTGCTGTTGGCTGCCTTCCTTGGCGAGGCGGCCAAGCTAGCATGCGTCCGAATGGCCGCCAACAGCGCTACGGGCGGTAAACCGGTGATGTGCGGCAGGTTGTCGCATCGGCACAGCAGTCTGTCGCGCCATCAACAACCGAACGGCCGTTTGAACCTGGTTTACCGGTAAAAAGTCCGGGGAGTCGCGTAAAAAAAGGCGCGATGGTGCCAGCTTTGGGCGGGGGTTGGAAGGGTTAACCGGATGAGCGTTGCGGCAATCAAAAGTCTGTTGGGTTATTCGGGAGCGTCCTCGAGATCCCACAGTATTTTGAGAACCTCTTTGAAGCTGGCTCGTGCAGTTTCGAAATCCGCCTGCACTTCAGGGCTGTGAAGCCAATGTTCCGCTGCTTCCTGATCGATATCGTCAGCCCATCTTCGGTAAGCGATCAGCGTATTTTCGGCTAGTCTTTGGGCTGCCATGGCTTCGCTTTCGGCATTTTCGCTATCCAGAAGCTCGGGCTGTTCATTCGTCATCGCAAGGAGTAATCCGAGCATCGTGACCATCATGTCGATGCGTCCCGTCTCTTCTTCGGCGTCTTGCATCTCATAAAACAGCGACAAGAAGTCTCTGGGAGGTTCTGCGAATTCGTCTTGCAAGGCATCCAGGAAGTACGGATCGTCGTACTCGGGAAGATCAAACGTGACGGCAGCAGGCTTTGTACGACTGACGCGCAGTTGCTTGGCTTTTGCTTTTGCACGCTTGGCGCGTTTTTGTTGCTTGTTCGCGGAGGCCATGGGTGTGGTTCCGTTATTCGTTGAAAAAAGTAGCCATGAAACCTGTGGGAGCGAGCTTGCTCGCGATAGCGGTAGAGAAGCCAACGCAGATGTGAAGTTGATGGCCTCATCGTGAGCAAGCTCACTCCCACAGGGGCTCGATGGAGCTTTTTTTAACTTCAAGCCACTGAAGTTACAACCCCGGCGTCGTCACAGTGGTCCAATCCTCGATGCGCAGTCCGGGGGTTGGCATCAAGGGTGAATTCGAGATGGAAGCATAGGATTAGTGAGAGATAGGTCCATAGATATACCGATCTCGTCCTATTCCTTAATTCCAATCGATCTAAACCACAATGCGCAACTGCGCTCTAAAAAGAACTCATGTGAGTTGTTTCCAGAACCTGGAGTCCTCGCCATGAAGCTCATTCATTACTTTGTATTGCCCTTCGTTGCCATCAGCGTCCTGCTGTTTCCCGTTGTGCTCAACGCCACCAACCTCGCGCCCATCGACAACACAGGTGTTCAGGTCCAGCCACTACAGCAGAACGGCATCACCTACCTGTCCGGCGGTATCGGCGAGGACGAAGCACGGGCCATTGGACAGGCCCAGGGTTACAACTTGCACATGACATTCTCGGTTGGTCCGGAAAACAAATACATCCCGGATGTGGAGGTCGTCATCCAGAAGGCGTCGGGGCAAACACTGCTGACGCTGACTGAGGCCGGGCCGCTGGTTTATGTGCAACTGCCGCCGGGCAAGTACAGCGTGGTGGCGACGCGCAATGGTGAGGCGCGGCGCGACACTGCTGAGGTAGGCAGTGGGGCCGCGCGCAACCTGGTGTTCCATTGGAACAGTGACGAATAGCCGACCGGTTTATTCGCTGGCGGGTTCTTCCAGGGTCTGGCGGTAACGGTCCAGCGCCTCGCTGAAGTCCTTGATGAACTCCGGTGTACTGAGCCAGCGCTGGGCGGTCTCGCGGTCCATTTCATCGACCCACATGCGGTAGTCCACCAGCATGTCGGCGGCCAGGTTGGTCGCCGCCATGCTTTCGTTTTCGGCGTTTTTCAGGTCGAGCAGGCCTGGGCGTTCGATGATCATCTCGCTCAGGGACGTGAGCAGCGTATCGAGCATTTCATTGCGGCTGACGGCCTCGGCGTCGCGCAGCTTGGCGAACAGTTCCAGCACGTAGACCGGCGGCTGGGCGGTGGCGTGGGCCGGGTCGCCATACATCGGGATCGATTTGCGCCCGGTCATGCGGATCTGCTTGGCTTTGTCTTTGGCGCGCTTGGCGCGTTTTTGCTGTTTGTTCAGTGAGGCCATTGGGCTTCGGTTTCCAATTCGTTAGGGGACGGTGCCCGGCTCAGTCGACTTTCGACACGGTAAAGCGGAATTCGCTGCCCGGCCTGGTTGGCTTTCGGCGTGCAGTTTACCGCCATGAGCCTGGACAATCCCCTTGAAAATGTACAACCCCAGCCCGGTGCCGTTCGGGTTGCGGTCGGCTTTCATTTCTTCAAGTCGCTGCGCCTGATCGCGCCTCCTCAAGTCGCGCCCGTTCGCGATCCAGCTCGTTGCGCAGCTCTTCCTCCGTGGGCAGCAGCAATTGGTATTGGCTGGCGAACAACTGTTCATTGCCCTGCAACACGGAATAACGCACCACCGAATCGTCTTTGCGCGCGCAGAGAATGATGCCGACGGTAGGTTTGTCATCGGGGCCGCGTTTCAGCTCGTCGTAGAGGCGCACATACATATCCATTTGCCCGATGTCCTGGTGGCTCAGTTCGCCGCGCTTGAGGTCGACGATCACAAAGCACTTGAGCAGGTAGTTGTAGAAGACCAGGTCGATGTAGAAGTCTTTGCTTTCGGTGCTGATGCGTTGTTGGCGCGCGACAAAGGCGAAACCTTTCCCCAGTTCCAGAAGGAAGCCTTGTAGCTGGTCGATCAAGGCCTGTTCAAGGTCGGTTTCCAGCAGCGTGCCGGTATTGGGCAGTCCTAGGAACTCAAGGACCACCGGATCCCTGACGATGTCCCTGGGACCGAAATCCAGCTTCTCAAGATTGGCGGCCGCTTCCTGCTCTACCGCAGGCTGGTCGCGGCTTGCCAGGAGACGTTCGTAATAGAACGTGCCGATCTGTCGTTCCAAGGCGCGGGTGGACCAGTTTTGAGTGACGGCTTCGTTCATGTACCAACGGCGTGCATTCGCATTTTCGACGCGTAGCAGCGTTCGATAGTGAGTCCAGCTCAATTCGTGACGCAGTGCGTCACAGATTGGAAACGCCTGATAAAAGAGACGCATGTAGCGCAAATTTGAAGCATCAAACCCTTTCCCAAACCGTGCCGTCAGCACTTTGGCCAGCGACGGCAGCAGCCGTGCCCCATAGGCCGCCCGCTCGGCGCCGCCCTGTTCGAACTCGATGATATGCCGGCCGATCTGCCAGCAGGTTTGTACCTGGAGCGTATCGACGGCACGCAGGACCTTCTGCCGTGCCTGGCGAATCAGCTCGCCGAGTTCGTTGATCAAGGGGGCGAGCTGTGGGTCGTCTTGAGGCAGCAGTGGCGTCATCGCAGTATCCAGCCATTGAGAGGGGGCAGACCGCAAGGATGCTTCAGGCGACGTTTCGATGATGCCGGACGGGGCTGATTGCTTGGGAGGAAAAATGGCTGATTGACGCAGGACGGGTATGACGCCGCCCCATGTTGGTTGACCTTGGCCTGTAGGAACTACTCCCGCAGCCTGTCAGTCACGGCGAAGCCCTTCGCCACAAAGCGCTTGGCGGGTGACAGTCAGACCTTACCTTGCGCCAGTGCCTGGGATGCAGCCACATAATCGGCCTGGAATTGCTTACTTTCTACCCAATCCAGCGCGGTCTGCTCATCCACACCGGTGGTCAAGCGGCGGTATTCGATCAATGCGGTAAAGATGAAGTCGGTCGCTTCTTCCTCACCTTCCTGCTCTAGCACCAACTCCAGCAGTGGATGCCCCAGGAAGGCGATGCACATGGCCTGCTGGCTGATCTTTTCGGCTGCGCCCATGAGTCGGAACATGTCCGATAGGTCCACGGTTTCCAGGTCGATGCGCTCGTCGTTCGGGTCGAGGAAATCGTTCGGCGCAGCAGCACGCTTAGTACGGTTCTGCTTGGCTTTCGCCTTGGCGCGCTGGCTGCGCTTCTGCTGTTTGTTCGCCGATGACATGGTCGGATTCCTGATGGATAAGGCCATCTATCCTACAGCTTCAACGCGCACGCTTCGAATCTCAATCCACTATGAAGAGCGTAGCCCCCGATGAAGTGGAGGAGCGATGGGGCTCTGCCTGGTCGGCGACCTGGTAGCTCATGCCGGGCTTGAGCAAGAATTGCCGGCCATCTTCGAGTTCAGTATTGAGCTCGCCCTTGAGGCAAAGCAGGATGTGGCCCTTGGTGCACCAATGGTCGGCCAGGTACCCCGGCGTATATTCCACCATCCGCACGCGAATGCTCCCAAACTGCTGGGTGCGCCAATACGCGGTTCCAGTGACACCTTTGTGTTCGGTGGGCTCGATGGTTGACCAATCGGTGGTGCCAAAAGGGATGCCGGTGATGTCCATGTCGACTCGTTTGCTGGAGGGGAGCGGACGAATGTAGCTGAGTCTCCAAGATGGAGGAAGGAAATCCCGGGCAATAAAAAACCCCGATCAATTTCTTGATCGGGGTTTTCGGTATTTGGTGCCCAGAGACGGAATCGAACCGCCGACACGGGGATTTTCAATCCCCTGCTCTACCGACTGAGCTATCTGGGCAACGGGGCGCATTAAACGGGTTTTTCAGGGGGGCGTCAAGCACGTTTTCAAAAAATATTTAATTATTACCGTCGCTTACGATCCGCCCCCACGCGGAACAGCTTATTCGGACGGCGGTACGTAGCCTTCGGCCTTGGCGTAATCCTCGCCGGAAAAGTACTTGTCCATCTCGCCCTGAAGGTATTTGCGATCTTCAGCGTTCATCATGTTCAGGCGTTTTTCATTGATCAGCAGGGTCTGGTGTTTCTGCCAGTCGGCCCAGGCCTTGGCCGAGACGTGATCGTAGATGTCCTGGCCCTTGGCACCCGGGAACGGTGCACGTTCCAGGCCTTCCAGTTCTTCTTTGTACTTGCGGCACATGATGGTGCGGGTCATTGCAACTCTCCTGCGTTCATTACGGCGGCCGCGCGTTCGAGCAAGGTTTTGACCGGGGCGGCAAGGCCCAGGCGCGGCGGGGTGGCGAGGTTATACCAGAGCCAGTCGGCCTCGGCCACGTGATGGCCGGTTTCCCGGACCCGGACCAGCCAGGGTTCGATCGCCAACTGGAAGTGGCTGAAGGTGTGCACCAGGCTTGGCATTTCTTGTTGGCTGCCCAATTCCAGCGAGTGTTGCAGGGCCAGATGCTGCAGATCGTCGAGGTCGTCGAGTTCCGGCAGGCTCCACAGACCGCCCCACAGCCCCGTGGAAGGGCGACGGTAAAGCAGGATCGCGCCCTCGTGGTTCGCCAGCATCGGCATCAAGGTGCGCTTCTTGGGCACTTCCTTGCGAGGCTTGGGAATCGGGTAGCGGGTTTCCAGGCCCAGCATGTGGGCCTCGCAGCCTTGCTTCAGCGGGCAGAGCAGGCAACTGGGCTTGCTGCGGGTACAGAGCGTGGCGCCCAGGTCCATCATCGCTTGGGTGTAGGCGTTGACGCGGTCCTGTGGCGTGAAGCGCTCGGCGGTGGCCCACAGCTGTTTCGCAACCTTGGGTTCGCCTGGGTAGCCTTCCTGGGCGGTGAAGCGCGCCAGTACCCGCTTGACGTTGCCATCGAGGATCGGCGCCCGCAGGCCCATGCTGATGCTGGCAATGGCGCCGGCGGTGGACAGGCCGATCCCCGGCAACTCGGTGAGTTTTTCCACGTCCCGGGGAAATTCGCCGCCGTACTGTTCTACGACGATTTTCGCGGTTTTCTGCAAGTTGCGCGCACGGGTGTAATAGCCCAGCCCGGTCCACAGATGCAGCACTTCGTCTTCCGGCGCGGCGGCCAGGGCTTGAACGGTGGGCAGCGAGGCCATGAACCGGTCGAAGTAGTTGAGCACGGTACTGACCTGGGTCTGCTGCAACATGATTTCCGAGACCCACACCCGATAGGGCGAGATGGCTTGTTGCCAGGGCAAATCGTGGCGCCCGTGGCGGTCGAACCAGTCCAGTACGGCGGTGGAAAACTGTTCGGCTCTCATCGCTTGAACAGCCCCTTGAGCGCATCTTTGAGTTCGGGGCTGACCTTGTCGCCCAGCTTCTCATCGATCTTGTCGCCGAGACGGTCGCCGGCCAGTTTCGCCGCGACCTTGCCCAGCCCATCGTTGTCCAGGCGGCAGGCCTTGGCGCCCAGTTCGAGCGGGCCGCGGCAGCGCAATGGCCATTCGATGTCGACGTAGCGCTCGTTGACCTGGCAGGCCGGGTCGGGCATATCGCTCTTGTCGCCTTCGACGATGATGCCGACGCGATAGTCCATGCCCAACACTCGCAGGTCGATGTCGCCGTTGCCGTTGGCGATCATGCCGGGGATGCGGACTTTCAGGTCCGGGTTGTTGGCGACGCCATTGTTGAAGGTCAGATTGCCGTTGAGTTGCTGGAACGGCGTGTCCTTGCCCCGGGGTTCGCCGCTGAGGGTCTTGCGATTGAGGGTGGCGATGCCTTTGCACAATTGCTGTTCGAGGTTGGCGTTGAGCAGCACGCCATCGTTGATGACGAACCCGGCGGTGCCGTTGAGGCTGTCGATCAGGGCTTTCTGGCTATTGCCGCTGGCGGTGATCGCGCTGTTGACGGTGACCAGGCCTGTGACCGGCGGATTCTTGCCTTGGCTTTCGATGATCTTCTCGGCAGGGACCCGATTGATGCGCGTTTGCAGGCTCAACTGTGGCGTGGGCTGGCGCACGTCCAGGGTGCCCTTGGTTTCGAAGTTGCCGCTGTACAGGTCGCCTCGCAGGTTCTCCAGGGTCAGCAGGCCGCCTCGGCCGGTGGCCTTGAGCGCAGCGTTCTGGATTGGCAGTTTATCGAGGGTCAGTTGCCCGAAGGTCAGGTCAGCATCGAGGTCCAGCTTGCTCAGGCGTTCCACTGGAAACAGTCGATCGTTACTCCAGGCGCCCTGGGTCGGGGCGCTTGGCAGCGGTGTACTGCCGGCACCGGCCATGGCGCTGGCTTCGGTGTTGCTGACTTCGGCCTCACGGGCCGCCTTGGAACTGTCGGCTTCGGCGGACTTTGGCGCCAGGTAGCGGTCGACGTTGAACGTGTCGGCCTTGAGCTGCGCGCGCAGGGATTGCTTGGCGAAGTCTTCCACGGCGATGCGACCGCTGAAGTTGCTGTCGTCCACTTTCAGGTTGATGTCGTTGAACTCGACACTCGTTGGCGTACCGGCAATGCGGCTGGACAGCTCGACCTTGCTCAGGCTGTCTTCGGCCATGGCGGGGAGTTTCTGGCCGACGCTGTCGACGAACTTCGCCAAGTCGAACTGGGCGATGGACACGCCGCCATTCAATTGCGGGGTCTTGTCGAGGTCGTTGACCTTCAGTTCACCCAGGGCTCGCAGTTGATTGAGCGACAGTTTGATGCCGGTCCATTCGGCGACGTTTGCGGCTTTGTCCAGGAACAATTGGCCTTGGGCGGCGAAGTTCAGGGTCTTGCCCTGCAAGGGGTCGCCAGTGGCTTCGCCGGACAGTTTCAGGTCTTCGAACTTGTAGCGCTTCAAGGCACGTTCGAAGCGCAGTTCCCCCGTCACTTCGGTGCGTACGCGTACGGCTGGCTGGTTACTGGACAGGAATGCGGTCAGGGTGACCGGAATGTTGGTGGAGTCGTGGACCGGGCCGGTGCTCAGTTGGATGCTCTCGGCCGTGAACAGCTTGCCGGTCTGCTCGTCGGTGTATTCGACCCGGGCGTTGTTCACGGTCAGGCTGTCGATATCCAGTCGGGTCGGCTGGGCAGGTTTTTCTGCCGGGGTGCTGACGGGCGGGGTCGGTTGTTCGGCCGGCACGGTGGCCGGCGCGTTCGCCGTCGACGCAGAGGCCGGCACCTTGCCGATGTCTTCCCAGTTGCCGTGCCCGTTCTTGTCACGATTGAGCCGCAGGTTCAGGCCTTCGACCCGCACATCGCTCATTTGTACTTCCCGGCGCAGCAGCGGTATCACCCGGACCGAAAGGCCGAGCATCTGCAGGTCAGCGAAAGGCTGGGTCGGACTGGCCAAGGTAGCGACGCTGGCGTCGTGCAACTCAAGGCCCAGCCACGGAAACAGGCTCCAGCCGATGTCGCCATTGAGGGTCAGCTCGATGTGGGCCTTGTCGCGGGCTATCTGGCGGATCTCTTCTTTGTAGTCGTTGGGATCGAACAGGTGGGTCAGGGCAAAGCCCAGGGCCACAATGATCAGCAACAGCCCGAGAAGTACCAGACCCAGGATTTTGCCGAACGCTTTCATGGGCGAATCCTTGTAGGTTGAGTTCAAAATTTAACCGGGAGTATAACGCTGTGGGTTGGTGGTGGTGCGTTGGGACCGCAAATCCACTGTGGGAGCGAGCTTGCTCGCGATAACGGTGTGACAGTCCATGAAGGTGTCGAGTGTGCGACCGCCATCGCGAGCAAGCTCGCTCCCACAGTGGTTTCTAATCCTGGACCAGCATCAGTCCCAGCTTGGCCGCCAGCGCCTGGGCTTGCAGATGCCCGGTCGGGGCCAACAAGTGCAGCTCGGCATCGTTTAGCGCGGCCATTCGTCGGGCTTCGCTCACCAGCCGTTCAGCCACGCCACGGCGACGGGTAACGTTTCGTACGCACAGGTGGGACAAGCGCCAGGCGTTCTGGTGCCGTTGCAGGCGTGCTGCACCGAGCAGTCGGTCATTGAAGCGTGCCGCGATCAGCGAGCCTTCCTCGAGGCATTGCTCGATCAGTTGCGTGGCATCGCTAAACGGTTCGAATAGCCAGGCCGGGGCATCCCGGTAGATTTTCTGCAGGTCCTGCTGGTCTTGGCAGGTGGCTTCGTTCAGGTGCTCGACGACGATGGGCATACAGATTCCTGAAAAATAAACGGTTCACGCCCTATAGAAAGTCAGCAATGGCGCGATAAGACAGATGAAACGAAAAAGGTGATATCACTTTGACTTTTCTGTAACGATCAAATGGTAACCTTTGCCCGTTCGCCCGTCTTTCTGCGGCGTAATGTCGCACTAATATGGAGCTTTACCAGAAAATACAGTCATGCCTGCGTGCAATGAAGGCTGACGGTGATGCGTGACTGGCGAACCATTCTAATAACTGGGGGATACACAAATGAGCACGAGCATCACGGCCGGCGGCGTCGCCGACCAGCCTGCGTTCCTCTCCAAGGAGCGCATCATCGCCAAGCCCGGTTTCAACCGGTGGCTGGTTCCGCCGGCCGCACTGGCTATTCACCTCTGCATCGGCATGGCCTACGGCTTCTCGGTGTTCTGGCTGCCACTGTCCAAAGCCTTGGGTATCACCAAGCCTGTGGCCTGTGCACCGGATATGAGCTTCATCTCGCAAGTCTTTTCGTCCCAATGCGACTGGCCGATCTCGATGCTCGGTTGGATCTACACCCTGTTCTTCATCTTCCTGGGTTGCTCGGCAGCCATCTGGGGCGGCTGGCTGGAACACGCCGGGCCACGCAAGGCCGGTGTTGTATCGGCGTTGTGCTGGTGCGGTGGCCTGGTGATTTCCGCGCTGGGTATCTATACCCACCAGATCTGGCTGATGTGGCTCGGTTCTGGCGTGATCGGCGGTATCGGCCTGGGGCTGGGCTATATCTCCCCGGTGTCGACCCTGATCAAGTGGTTCCCGGACAAGCGCGGCATGGCCACCGGCATGGCGATCATGGGGTTCGGCGGTGGTGCGATGGTCGGTGCTCCACTGGCTGCGGCGCTGATGAGCCATTTCGCTTCGCCAACCGGCGTGGGCGTATGGCAGAGCTTCCTGGTCATGGCCGCGATCTACTTCGTGTTCATGATCGGTGGCGCTCTGTCGTATCGCGTTCCGCCAACCGGCTGGAAGCCTGAAGGCTGGACCCCGGCACCGAAGAAAGCCGCGAACGCGATGATCACCCATCGCCACGTTCACGTGAACGTGGCCTGGAAAACCCCGCAGTTCCGTCTGGTATGGCTGGTGCTGTGCCTGAACGTATCCGCCGGTATCGGCATCCTGGGCATGGCTTCGCCACTGTTGCAGGAAGTGTTCGGCGGCAAGTTGCTCGGCAATGACCTGCCTTTCGGTCAACTGGATGCCGCGCAACTGGGCCAGATCGCAGCCATCGCGGCTGGTTTCACCGGTCTGCTGAGCCTGTTCAACATCGGCGGCCGGTTCTTCTGGGCATCCTTCTCGGATTACCTGGGTCGCAAAAACACCTATTTCGTGTTCTTCGCCCTGGGCTTTGCCCTGTACGCACTGATCCCGAACCTGGGTCACCTGGGCAGTGTCGCGCTGTTCGTGGCGGCGTTCTGCATCATCCTGTCGATGTACGGCGGCGGTTTCGCCACCGTGCCGGCCTACCTGGCGGACCTGTTCGGTACGCAAATGGTCGGCGCGATCCACGGTCGCCTGTTGACCGCATGGGCGGCGGCAGGCGTGCTGGGTCCGGTACTGGTGAACTACCTGCGTGAATATCAGCTGAGCATCGGCGTTGAACGTGCCGCGGCCTATGACATCACCTTGTATATCCTCGCCGGCCTGCTGGTGCTGGGCTTCCTGTGCAATCTGCTGGTCCGCCCGGTCGCCGACAAGTACTTCATGACCGACGCCGAACTGGCCGCCGAACAGGCGCTGGGCCATGACAAGGGCGCCGACAGCACCACTTCGCTGGAGTGGAAAGCCGCGCCGGGCACCAAGCCCCTGGCGATCGCCGCCTGGCTGGTGGTGGGCATTCCGTTGGCGTGGGGTGTGTGGGTGACCCTGCAGAAGACGGCGGTGTTGTTTCATTAAGACCGTTGCCCTGACCATCCGGTAGGGCAACCTTTGTGGGAGCGAGCTTGCTCGCGATGAGGGTGTGTCAGTCGACATCATGGTCGGCTGGCCCACCGCTATCGCGAGCGAGCTCGCTCCCACAGTCGTTTTGGGTGATGGCAAAGACTTGTATGGACATGTCTATCACCGACAGCCCGGGATTCAGCCCGTCAGTGATGTCACCTCTTGTGTTTCTGTTTGCCGCTCGCGCCCCTATAATGGCTGCCTTTTTCGCCCAATGATTTTGCGGAGCTGGTGATGGCCGAACGTAAGGCGTCTGTCGAGCGCGACACTCTGGAAACCCAGATCAAAGCCTCGATCAACCTGGATGGCACCGGAAAGGCCCGGTTTGATATCGGCGTGCCTTTTCTTGAGCACATGCTGGACCAGATCGCCCGTCACGGGCTGATCGACCTGGACATCGTCAGCAAGGGCGACCTGCATATCGACGACCACCACACGGTGGAAGACGTCGGTATCACCTTGGGCCAGGCCTTTACCAAAGCCATCGGCGACAAGAAGGGCATCCGTCGCTACGGCCATGCCTACGTGCCGCTCGATGAGGCGCTGTCGCGTGTGGTCATCGACTTCTCCGGCCGTCCGGGCCTGCAGATGCATGTGCCGTATACCCGTGCCACCGTCGGCGGCTTCGACGTTGACCTGTTCCAGGAATTCTTCCAGGGCTTCGTCAACCACGCCAACGTGACCTTGCACATCGACAACCTGCGCGGGCACAACACCCACCACCAGATCGAAACCGTGTTCAAGGCTTTCGGCCGTGCCCTGCGCATGGCTGTCGAGCTCGATGACCGCATGGCCGGCCAGATGCCTTCCACCAAGGGCGTCCTGTAATGCAGACGGTCGCGGTAATCGACTACGGCATGGGCAACCTGCACTCGGTGGCCAAGGCCCTCGAGCACGTGGGCGCTGGCAAGGTGCTGATCACCAGCGATGCCGACGTGATTCGCGAAGCTGACCGGGTGGTGTTCCCCGGCGTCGGTGCGATTCGCGATTGCATGGCCGAGATCCGTCGCCTGGGCTTCGACAAGCTGGTGCACGAAGTCAGCCAGGACCGTCCGTTCCTTGGCATCTGCGTGGGCATGCAAGCCTTGCTCGAGCGCAGCGAAGAGAACGACGGCGTCGATTGCATCTCCATGTTTCCAGGCCAGGTGAAGTTTTTCGGCAAGGGCCTGCATGAAGACGGCGAGCACCTGAAAGTCCCGCACATGGGCTGGAACGAAGTGAAGCAGACGGTGGATCACCCGCTGTGGCACAACATTCCGGACCTGGCGCGCTTCTACTTCGTGCACAGCTACTACATCGCCGCCGGCAATGCGCGGCAGGTGGTGGGTGGCGGTCACTATGGCGTCGATTTCGCCGCCGCCCTGGCCGATGGTTCGCGCTTCGCCGTGCAGTTCCACCCGGAGAAGAGCCATACCCATGGCCTGCAGCTGTTGCAGAACTTCGCCGCGTGGGACGGGCGCTGGTAATGGCCCGCAAGAAGCCGCCGATCCTCACCCTCACGCCCGAGCAGGAGAGTGAAGCGAACCGCAAGATCCAGCGGTTCATGGAGGACCGTTTCGAGCTGGACCTGGGTTCGTTCGAAGCGGCGGAAATTCTTGACCTGTTTACCCGCGAAATTGCTCCGCACTATTACAACAGGGCGATTTTCGATGTGCAGACGCACCTTAAAGAAAGGTTCGAAAGCATTGAAAGCGACTTGTGGGCGCTCGAGAAAAACTGATTTTCGAGCCAAGCTGAATATTCGTATTTGAAGGTTTGCCAGATGCTGATTATCCCCGCTATCGATCTCAAGGACGGCGCTTGCGTACGTCTGCGTCAGGGCCGCATGGAAGACTCCACGGTGTTTTCCGATGACCCGGTGAGCATGGCCGCCAAGTGGGTGGAGGGCGGCTGCCGTCGCCTGCATCTGGTCGATCTGAACGGCGCCTTCGAAGGGCAACCGGTCAATGGCGAAGTGGTCACGGCCATTGCCAAGCGCTACCCGAACCTGCCGATCCAGATCGGCGGCGGCATTCGCTCGCTGGAAACCATCGAACATTACGTCAAGGCCGGCGTGAGCTACGTGATCATCGGCACCAAGGCCGTGAAAGAGCCCGAGTTCGTTGCTGAAGCGTGCCGCGCCTTCCCGGGCAAGGTCATCGTTGGCCTGGACGCAAAAGACGGTTTCGTCGCCACCGACGGTTGGGCTGAAGTCAGTACCGTACAGGTGATCGACCTGGCCAAGCGTTTCGAAGCCGACGGCGTGTCTGCCATCGTCTACACCGACATCGCCAAAGACGGCATGATGCAGGGCTGCAATGTCCCGTTCACCGCCGCCCTGGCTGCCGCGACGAAGATCCCGGTCATTGCTTCCGGTGGCATCCACAACCTGGGTGACATCAAGGCACTGCTCGACGCCAAGGCGCCGGGCATCATCGGTGCGATCACCGGTCGCGCGATCTACGAAGGCACCCTGGATGTCGCCGAGGCCCAGGCCTTCTGCGATACCTATAAAGGCTGAGGACTCACCATGGCGCTGGCCAAACGCATCATCCCTTGCCTGGACGTGGACAACGGCCGGGTGGTCAAGGGTGTCAAGTTCGAGAACATCCGTGATGCCGGCGACCCGGTGGAAATCGCCCGTCGCTACGACGAACAGGGTGCGGACGAGATTACTTTCCTCGACATCACGGCCAGCGTCGATGGCCGCGATACCACGCTCCATACCGTCGAGCGCATGGCCAGCCAGGTGTTCATCCCGCTGACCGTGGGCGGTGGCGTGCGCACCGTGCAGGACATCCGCAACCTGCTCAATGCCGGTGCCGACAAGGTGTCGATCAACACCGCGGCGGTGTTCAACCCGGAGTTCGTCGGTGAGGCGGCCCAGCACTTCGGTTCGCAGTGCATCGTCGTGGCCATCGATGCGAAGAAGGTCTCCGGCCCGGGCGAAACCCCGCGCTGGGAAATCTTCACCCACGGTGGGCGCAAGCCTACGGGCCTGGACGCCGTCGAGTGGGCGAAGAAGATGGAAGGCCTGGGTGCCGGGGAAATCCTGCTGACCAGCATGGACCAGGACGGCATGAAGAATGGCTTCGACCTCGGCGTCACTCGCGCCATCAGCGATGCCCTGGGCATTCCGGTGATCGCTTCCGGCGGCGTCGGCAACCTGCAGCACCTGGCCGACGGCATCCTGGAAGGCCATGCCAGCGCGGTGCTGGCGGCGAGCATTTTCCACTTTGGCGAATACACCGTGCCGGAAGCCAAGGCCTACATGGCGCATCGCGGTATCTGCATTCGCTGATCGCTGGACACCATGGCGGGCCCAAGGCACTCTTGGGCACACCATGGATTGCGGTAGCCCGACATGCTCAAACGCCTCGTTCTTGCCTTTGCCGGTGCCACGCTGTTGCTCGCAGGCACCGTCCGCGCCGCTGATACATCGCTGGTGTTGCTGACGGAAAACTTCCCACCGTACAACATGGCCAAGAACGGCAAGAACTTCGCCCAGGACGAGAACATCCATGGCATTGCCGTGGACATCGTCCGCGAAGTCTTCAAGCGTGCCGATATCTCCTACAGCCTGACGCTGCGTTTCCCCTGGGAACGGATCTACAAACTCGCCCTGGAAAACCCTGGCTACGGTGTGTTTGTCATGGCGCGGTTGCCGGAGCGTGAAAAGCTTTTCAAATGGGTTGGCCCCATCGGTCCGGATGATTGGATCATGCTCGCCAAGGCCGACAGCAAGATCGCCCTAGGCTCGCTGGAGCAGGCGCGCCAATACAAGGTCGGAGCCTACAAGGGCGACGCGATTGCCGAGACATTGGCCAAGCAGGGGCTGAACCCGATTGTCGTGTTGCGCGATCAGGACAACGCCCGGAAATTGGTCAACGGTCAGATCGACCTGTGGGCCACTGGCGACCCTGCCGGGCGTTACCTGGCGCGTCAGGAAGGGGTGAACGATCTCAAGACCGTGCTGCGCTTCAACAGTGCCGAGCTGTACCTGGCCTTGAACAAAGACGTGCCTGACGACGTGGTTGCCCGGCTTCAAAAGGCCCTGGATGAACTGCGCAAGGAAGGCACGGTGGATGCGATTATGGCGCGGTATCTCTGAGCGCTGTGCAGGCTGTGCCGCCGCCATCGTCGGATCGCCGCCCGGAGCAAGCTCGCTCCCACAGGTATCCGGGCGTTCATGGATACTGCCCTCACCACAGATCAAAATGTGGGAGCGAGCCTGCTCGCGAATGCGGTGGATCAGCTTGCAGAGATGTTGAATGTGCAGCCTTCATCGCGAGCAGGCTCGCTCCCACAAGGGATCTGCTGTGAATACAAATCTTGTGCCCGATGCAGAACCACTGTGGGAGCGAGCTTGCTCGCGATGAAGGCGACGAGCCGCTACCGATAAACCCCATCCTTCCCATGCCCGCCCATCGCCCGATTGCTGCGCAGGCTGATCATCGACTTGATGTCGATCCAGTCGATGCCCTGGGCCTTGAGCTTGGGTAGCTCGCGTTCGAGCACTGCCAGGGTCTGTGGGTAGGGGTGGCCGATCATCACGGCCGAGCCTTGCCGGCGGGCCAGGTCAATGGCGGTCTGGAGCTGGTGGGCGATGGCCCCTTCGGTGCGCTCGTCGTCCAGGAACACGTCCCGCGACACGCTGGCGAGGCCGATCTTCTGCGCCTCGGCGGCGGCGACGGTCTGGGCGCTGGTGCGGCTGTCGACGAAGAACTTGTGTCGCTGCTGCAAGTTCGCCATCAGCCACGCCATGGCCTGGGGCTGGGCGGTCATGCGGCTGCCCATGTGGTTGTTGATCCCGCTGGTATAAGGCACGGCAGCGAACGCGGCGTCGAGGCGCTTGCCCAGTTCTTCGATGGGCAGCTCCGGATGCCAGGCGAACGGCCCGGTGGCCGGGTCCATGGGCATGTGCAGCATGACCAGTTTGCCGGCGCGATGGGCTTCGCGGGCGAATTCGGCGGCGTGGGGTGTGTCAGGCATGATCGCGGTGGTGACCGGGCCGGGGAGGGCCAGTACCCGGCGATCCCGGGGCAGGTTTTGCCCCAGGTCGTCGATGATCAGGCTCAGGTAGGCCTTGTGCGGCGAAGAGGGCGTGGCGGGCGCCGCGTTAACGGCTCCCGCCAGCAGGCACAGCAGGACGAAGGTGAAACGCAGGCCCATCTCAGCGGCCGGACGTGATGTTCAACCCTTTGAGCAGGCTCAGGGCCTGGGCCAACTGGTAGTCGTCATCCTGCGGCATTGGCTTGGCCTTGCCGCCTGAACCGGTCGGTTTGTCGGCGCCGCCGTTGCCATTGCCCAGGTGACCTTGCAGGTCGGCTTCCTTGAAGTATTCGCTGTCCTGCTCGTTGGTGATCTTGGCCTTGCGCACCTCGATGTCCGGGACGATGCCCTGGGCCTGGATCGAGCGACCATTGGGCGTGAAGTACAGCGCGGTGGTGATTTTCAGGGCGCGGTCGTTGTTCAGTGGCAAGACGGTCTGCACCGAGCCCTTGCCGAAACTGGTGGTGCCCATGACCACACCGCGCTTCTGGTCCTGCAGGGCGCCGGCGACGATCTCCGATGCCGAGGCGCTGCCGCCGTTGATCAGCACTACCAATGGCACGGCTTCGCTCAGGTCGTTGCCGGTGGCCGAGAAGCGCAGCTCGGAATTGGCGATGCGGCCCTTGGTGTAGACGATCAGGCCCTTGGTAATGAAGTGATCCACCACTTCCACTGCCGATTGCAGCACGCCACCGGGGTTGTTGCGCAGGTCCAGGACCAGGCCGTTGAGCTTCTTGCCGTTGTCCTTGCGCATCTTGGCCAGGGCCTTGGCGACTTCTTCGCCGGTCTTGACCTGGAATTGGGTGATGCGGATGTAACCGTAGCCTGACTCCAGCAGTTGGCTCTTCACACTCTTGACCTGGATGACCGCTCGCGTGAGGGTCACGTCGAACGGCGTGCCACCGTCGCGCACCAGGGTCAGGGTGATCTTCTGGCCGATCTTGCCGCGCATCTTGTCCACGGCTTCGGTCATGCTCTGGCCGCGCGTCGGCTGGCCATTGATCTTGACGATGAAGTCGCCGGCCTGGATGCCGGCCTTGGAAGCAGGGGTGTCGTCGATCGGCGAAACCACTTTGACGAAACCGTCTTCGCTGCCGACCTCGATGCCCAGGCCGCCGAATTCGCCGCTGGTGCTTTCCTGCAGTTCGGCAAAGTCGTCCGGCCCCAGGTAGGCCGAGTGTGGGTCTAGGTTGCTGAGCATGCCTTTGATGGCGTTCTCCAGCAGTACTTTGTCGTCTACCGGTTCGACATAGGCGGCCTTGATCCGGTCCATGACCTCGGCAAAGGTGCGCAGTTCGTCCAGCGGCAGCGGGGCCTTGGTGGTCGCGGCTGTGGCGGCGGGTGCCGACGGGGCCGGTTCGGCGGCGAAAGCCAGGGGCGCACCGATCACCAGGGCGATCGTCAGGGCCAGCGAGGTAAGGCGGGACAAATGCAGCATGTCGAACGAACTCCTTAATAGGATGGGCGCGCTTATCCTTGCGCACGGCACCATTGGGCCGGGTCACTGGGGCGACCCTGCTGACGAATAGCGAAATACAGCGCTGGCGTATCCTGTCCGCCACTGTTGCCGACCGTGGAGATGGACTCACCGGCCTTGACCACATCCCCCGCGGACTTGAGCAGGGTCTGGTTGTGGCCGTACAGGCTCAAATAACCGTTGCCGTGATCCAGGATCACCAGCAGGCCGGCGCCGCGCAACCAGTCGGCGAAGACCACGCGCCCGCCATGCACGGCATGCACCTGGCTGCCAGCGGAGGCGCTGATCATCACGCCGTCCCACTTGGTGCGGGTGTCGTCGCCGCGGGTTTCACCGAAGCGCGCAAGCAGTCGACCATTGACCGGCCATGGAAGTTTGCCCCGCGCCGAAGCAAAAGCACCGCCGAAGGTTTCGCCATCACTGGAAACCAGTGCACCGGGGCTTGATTTCACCGGCTTGCGCGGCGCGTCGCCGGCGTCCGCGTCGGCCTGGGCTTCACGCAAACGCTTTTTTTCGGCTTCCTGCTGGGCGATCAGCGCTTTCTGGCGCGCTTCTTCTGCCTCTCGGGCCTGGCGGGCGAGGGTTTCTTCGATGGTTTTCAACACATTGGCCAGTTCGGCCTGGTCCTGCTCGCGGGCCTTGAGCTTGCTGTCGCGAGCCTTCACATCGTCATTGAGCTTGGCCAGGGCCACCTGGCGCTCCTTGCGAACCTTATCGAGTTCTTCGCGCTGGGTGTCGAGGCTGCTTTTCTGCACCAGCAACTGGGCTTGCTGCAGTTCGATATCTTTTTCGACGTTGGCCAGTTGGCGCAGGGTTTCGTTGAAGCTCTTGAGCTGTTCCAGGCGTGCCTGGCTCAGGTAGTCGTAATAAGTCAGGGTGCGGGCGAATTTCTCGGGGTTCTGCTGGTTTAGCAGCAGCTTGAGGTATTCCTGGCGACCGTTCTGGTAGGCGGCCCGAGCCTGGATGGCGATCAGCTTTTGCTGTTCAGTGCGCGCGCTCTGGAGTTTTTTTTTCTCTCCATCGAGTCGTTGCAGCTCGGATTCGCTTTTCTTCAGCTCTTTTTGCAGCGCGTCGACCTGTTTCTCCAGATTGCCCATCTCGGTCTCGGTGCCGCGCAGGTCTTTCTGCACGCTGGATTTCTCTTCCTGCAACTTGCCCAGCAGCTTTTTCAGCTCGGCAATGTCCTGGCGCGTGGCTTCCAACTGTTGTTGGGTTTGCGCGCGCTCGTCGGCAAAGGCCGGTTGGAGCAGGCAGGTCAGAGCGAGGGCTATCAGGACGCGAAGCATAGAGGCGGGCGACACCAGGGAAAGGGACGGCCTAGTATGCCCGCCCCACGCTGCAAAAAAAACGCCCATTTGGGGCTGTGTGATAACTGGCCCAAAAAACACCCAAAACCAATGTGGGAGCGAGCTTGCTCGCGATGGCGGTGTATCAGTCAACATCAAGGGTGGCTGATCCGGCGCTATCGCGAGCAAGCTCGCTCCCACAGGGTTTGCGGTGATTGATGGATCAATCAGACCAGGATCGACGTCCCGGTCATCTCCGCCGGTTTCTCCATGCCCAGCAGCATCAGCATGGTCGGTGCCACGTCAGCCAGCACGCCACCGTCGCGGACCTTGAAATCACGCTTGCCGACATAGATGAACGGCACCGGCTCGGTGGTGTGGGCGGTGTGGGCCTGGCCGGTGGATTCGTCGGACATCTGCTCGACGTTGCCGTGGTCGGCCGTGATCAGTGCTTCGCCGTCGACCTTTTCCAGGGCTTCGACGATGCGGCCAACGCAGGTGTCCAGGCATTCCACGGCCTTGACCGCTGCGTCGAACACGCCGCTGTGGCCCACCATGTCGCCGTTGGCGTAGTTGACCACGATCACGTCGTAACGCTGGTTTTCAATAGCCTCGACGATGCGGTCGGTCACTTCCGGCGCGCTCATTTCCGGTTGCAGGTCGTAGGTGGCGACTTTTGGCGAGGGGATCAGGATGCGTTCTTCGCCCGGGAAGGGTTCTTCACGGCCGCCGGAGAAAAAGAACGTCACGTGGGCGTACTTTTCGGTCTCGGCGATGCGCAGTTGGGTCTTGCCGTTCTTCGCCAGGTAGTCGCCCAGCACGTTTTCCAGGCTGCCGGCGGCGAAGGCCGATGGCGCAGGAATGCTGGCGGCGTATTGGGTCAGCATCACGAAACCGGCCAGTTTTGGCTGGCGAGCGCGTTCGAACGCCTTGAAGTCGTCTTCGACAAACACGCGGGTCAGTTCGCGAGCGCGGTCGGCGCGGAAGTTCATGAACACCACGGCGTCGCCGTCTTCAACCTTGACCGGCTCGCCAATGGTGGTGGCCTTGACGAATTCGTCGCTTTCGCCGCGCTCGTAGGCGGCCTGCAGGCCTTCCTGGGCGGTGGCGGCGTTGAATTCGCCGTTGCCGTCGACGATCAGGTTGTAGGCCTGGGACACGCGGTCCCAACGGTTGTCACGGTCCATGGCGTAATAGCGGCCAATGAGGCTGGCGATGCGTCCCTTGCCGAGTGCCTGGAACGCTGCGTCCAGCAGTTCGATCGACGATGTGGCGCTTTTCGGCGGGGTGTCGCGGCCATCGAGGAACGCGTGCAGGTAGATCTGCTCGGCACCGCGCTTGAAGGCCAGTTCGGCCATGGCAATCAGGTGGTCCTGATGGCTGTGCACGCCACCGTCGGACAGCAGGCCCATGAAGTGCACGGCCTTGCCGGCGGCCACGGCTTTATCCACGGCGGCGCAGAGGGTCGGGTTTTCGAAGAACTCGCCGTCGCGGATCGATTTGGTTACGCGGGTGAAATCCTGATACACCACTCGGCCTGCGCCGAGGTTCATGTGGCCGACTTCGGAGTTGCCCATCTGCCCGTCGGGCAGGCCGACGTCCATGCCGCTGCCGGAGATCAGGCCGTTGGGCACGGTGGCCCACAAACGGTCCAGCACAGGCTTGTTGGCCGAATACACGGCGTTGGATTCGTGGCTGTCACTGTGACCGAAGCCGTCGAGAATCATCAGGACCAAAGGTTTAGGCGTGGTAGTCATGGAATCCACTCGTGGCAGGTTAAAAGAAGACGATGGAAAAGGGACGGGCAGTTTAAAGGTAAGTTCCGACGGCGTCACCGCCGGGCGGGGTTTGGCCGGCCTTGTGTGCTGTGTATACTGGCCGACATTTTAACGCCCTGGAACCTCCTTCGATGGTTGCTCACCTGATTGAATTTGCCACTACCCACTACATTCTCGTCGGTATCTTCGTCGTACTGCTGGCGTTGCTGGTAGCCCATACGATGCAGGGTGGCGGTCGCAGCCTCAGTACTGCCGAGCTGACGGCGCTGGTCAACAAGGATGCCGGCGTGGTGGTGGACATCCGCCCGAGCAAGGATTACGCCGCCGGCCACATTGTCGGGGCGGTGAATATTCCCCAGGACAAACTGATCGCCCGTATCGGCGAGCTGGAAAAACACAAGGCCAAGACACTGATCCTGGTAGATGCCCAAGGCCAGCACGCCGGCACCCACGCCCGCGAGCTGATGAAATCCGGTTTCACCGCCGCCAAGCTGTCCGGTGGTGTTGCGAGCTGGAAAGCCGACAATCTGCCCCTGGTGAAGTGAAATGTCCCACGTCGTTGTCTATTCCAGCGATTACTGCCCCTATTGTTCCCGAGCCAAGTTCCTGCTCCAGAACAAAGGTGTGGCCTTCGAAGAGATCAAGGTCGACGGCAAGCCGCAACTGCGCGCCCAAATGGCCCAGAAGGCCGGGCGCACGTCCGTGCCGCAGATCTGGATCGGCAGCACCCACGTAGGCGGTTGCGATGATCTGTTCGCCCTGGAGCGCGCCGGCAAGCTCGACGCACTGCTCAACGCCTGAATTTCCCACTGAAAGAACCTGAAAGTAAGAAGGATCTGCGATGACTGACCAACAGAACACAGCTGCCAGCGAAGAAGAAGCCGCACCGCAATTCTCCTTGCAGCGCATTTATGTACGTGACCTGTCCTTCGAAGCCCCGAAAAGCCCGGCGATCTTTCGCCAGCAGTGGGAGCCGAGCGTAGGCCTGGACCTGAACACTCGCCAGAAAGCCCTGGAAGACGACTTCCACGAAGTGGTGCTGACCCTGTCGGTTACCGTGAAGAATGGTGACGAAGTGGCGTTCATCGCCGAAGTGCAACAGGCCGGGATCTTCCTGATCAAGAACCTGGATGCCGCTTCGATGAGCCACACCCTCGGTGCATTCTGCCCGAACATCCTGTTCCCTTACGCCCGCGAAACCCTGGACAGCCTGGTGACCCGCGGTTCGTTCCCGGCCCTGATGCTGGCTCCGGTGAACTTCGATGCCCTGTATGCGCAAGAACTGCAGCGCATGCAGCAAGAAGGCGGCGCGACCGTTCAGTAAGCGGCGCTGCCAGTCCGGCACAAAACCTGTGGGAGCGAGCCCTGTGGGAGCCGAGCTTGCTCGCGATGAACGATGACGCGGTTTTGCAGTTGAACCGTGTCGACCTCATCGCGAGCAAGCTCGGCTCCCACAGGCTCGCTCCCACAGGTGTTTCTGGCTGACAGGCAAGGCTCAGGCGAAGCCGTTCTGCCGCCACGCCTCATAAACCGCCACCGCCACGGTATTGGACAGGTTCAGGCTGCGGCAGCCTTCGCGCATCGGCAGGCGCAGGCGCTGGTCGGCGGGCAGGGCGTCCAGCACCTCGGCCGGCAGGCCACGGCTTTCCGGACCGAACAGGAACGCATCACCGGCGACGAAGCTGGCGTCATGGAATGGCCGCGAACCCTTGGTGGTAAAAGCGAACAGGCGCGGATGCCCGAGGCTTTCCAGACAGCTGGCAAGGTCGGCGTGACGCTGCAAGGTGGCATACTCGTGGTAGTCGAGACCGGCACGGCGCAGGCGCTTGTCGTCCATGTCGAAGCCCAACGGTTCGATCAAATGCAGGTGGCAGCCGCTGTTGGCGCACAGCCTGATGACATTGCCGGTATTCGGCGGAATTTCCGGTTGAAAAAGGATGACGTGAAACATGCACGGCTCCGCAGATGAAGATGAGCAGCATTCTACGCTGCAAACCGACCGACGTTCGAAGCTAATGCCTCGGGTGATGGGCTCGTTGGCGATCTTCGGCATGATGGTCGGATTGATGATCGGACGCCTGACCACGCCCGAACCGAGCGTGCTGCAGCAGGTCGAGGTGATTGACGGTGGGGTGGTGGCCTGGTTCAACACCGAACCCAAGCTGCACGGGGAAGTCGTCGACGGCTCGGTGGCGCTGTTGTTCGAAGCAGAAGGGCGATCGCAGAACGGCCAGTTAAAGCTCAACGGCAAGGACGTGAACTGGCGGGTGCGGTTGAGTGACAAGGGGTTGCTACTGACGCTGGTGGCGGCGCGTCCGTTGCGCGGGGCGTGGACCGCCAGCGAGGTCGATGACCGCTGGCGGCTGGAGGTCCGTCTCCAGGAGCAATAAAAGAGGGAATCCCCGGCCTGCCTGTACCAAGGTCCCCAAAACGGGAGGGCTTACCGCGAAGGTCCAGCCCTGGTGTAAAGAAGGGAAACCTTGACCTGCCTGTATCAAGGCCCCCAAAACAGTGGGCTCGATGAGCCCGGTATAAAATGGGGAATCCCCGGCCTGCCTGTACCAAGGTCCCCGAAACTGGGTAGTGATCTAGCTATTGCAGGGGGCGTGCCAGTTTTAAATGGCTTGTCACAAAAAAACTGCTGGTGATGCGAAAAGCCCCGTATTCCGGGGCTTTTGTTTTTATTTGTGCGGTTTTTTTCGAACTGGGTCGATGGGTTTTGGCTCGTTGTGCATGCGCAATTGCGGTTCGCAGTGCATTGAAGCGGTGCACACAGTCCTTTAAAAAGCATCGCGAGCAAGCTCGCTCCCACAGAAGTTTGCGTTCCCCTGTGGGAGCGAGCTTGCTCGCGATTGGCCTTCAAATTCAGCGAAGGGGTTAAAGGCCGATCAGCCCTCATCCCCGTCATCATCATCCCCACCGTCGACCTTCATCCCCAATTCCTTGATCTTGCGGGTCAAGGTATTGCGGCCCCAACCCAGCAGCACGGCGGCGTCGCGGCGGCGGCCAGCGGTGTGCTTGAGGGCGGTCTCGATCATGATCCGCTCGAAACTCGGCACCGCGCTGTCCAGCAGGCTCGACTGGCCACGGGACAGGGCCTGGTCGGCCCACTGGCGCAGGGCTTGTTCCCAGTTGGTCACCGGAGCCGAATCCTGCGGCAGGCTCAACAGTTCCGGCGGCAGGTCGCTGATGTGCACTTCGCGACCCGAAGCCATCACCGTGATCCAGCGGCAGGTGTTCTCCAGCTGACGCACGTTGCCCGGCCACGGCAGGTTCTTGAGGTATTCCTCGGTTTCGCTCTTGAGCAGCTTAGGCTCGACCGCCAACTCCTGGGCCGCGCGGCTGAGGAAGTGCCGGGCCAGGGTCGGGATGTCTTCGCGACGATCCGCCAGGCGCGGGATATGAATGCGGATCACGTTCAGGCGGTGGAACAAGTCCTCACGGAATTTGCCGGCGTGAACCAGGGTTTCCAGGTTCTGGTGGGTCGCGGCGATGATGCGCACGTCCACCTTGACTGGCGTATGCCCGCCCACCCGATAGAACTCGCCATCGGCCAGTACGCGCAGCAAGCGGGTCTGGGTGTCCGCCGGCATGTCGCCGATTTCATCGAGGAACAACGTGCCGCCGTCGGCTTGCTCGAAACGCCCGCGCCGCAGGTTGGCCGCGCCGGTGAACGCACCTTTTTCGTGGCCGAACAACTCGGACTCCATCAAGTCCTTGGGAATCGCGGCCATGTTCAGCGCGATGAACGGCGATGCCGCCCGTGGACTGTGACGGTGCAGGGCGTGGGCCACCAGTTCTTTACCGGTGCCCGACTCGCCGTTGATCAGCACGGTGATGTTGGAGTGGCTCAGGCGCCCGATGGCGCGAAACACTTCCTGCATCGCCGGCGCTTCACCGATGATTTCCGGGGTGCGAGCCAGGGCCGGTACCTCTTCCATGCCCTGTTGTTCCTGGGCATGTTGATTGGCGCGCTTGACCAGCGACACGGCTTCATCGACGTCGAATGGCTTGGGCAGGTATTCGAAAGCGCCACCCTGGTAGGACGCCACGGCGCTGTCCAGGTCGGAATGGGCGGTCATGATGATCACCGGCAGCCGCGGATGCTGTTCGCGAATCCGCGCCAGCAGGTCCAGGCCGCTGGCGCCAGGCATGCGGATGTCGGAGATGATGACGTCCGGTTGCTGACGCGCCAGGCGACTCATCACCCCATCGGCGCTGTCGAAGCTCTGGGTGGTCATGCCTTCCTGTTGCAAGGCTTTTTCCAGGACCCAACGGATAGAACGGTCGTCATCGACGATCCACACGGTTTCACTACGGCTCATGTCGATGTGGCTCCTTGTTCCAGTGGCAGGAAGATCGAGAAGGTGGTGTGGCCGGGGTGGCTTTCACACTCGATCAAGCCCTGATGCTGACTGATGATGTTCTGGGTAATGGCCAGGCCCAGCCCGGTACCGTCCGGACGGCCGCTGACCATGGGAAAAAAGATGGTTTCCTGCAGCTCGGCAGGGATGCCCGGGCCGTTGTCGATGATTTCGATCTTGGTCACCAGGCGATGACGCACATGGCCGATAGTGAACTGGCGCATGGCGCGGGTACGCAGGCTGATGCGGCCCAGGCGCAGCTCGTTCTGGCTGCTGATGGCTTGCATCGCGTTGCGCACGATGTTCAACACGGCCTGGATCATCTGCTCGCGATCGATCAAGACATCGGGAATGCTCGGGTCATAGTCGCGCACCAACGTGATGCAACCCTGGCTTTCGGCTTCCACCAGGCTGCTGACCCGCTCCAGCACCTCATGCACGTTGCACATCGCCAGCGATGGCAGCTTGTTCGAGCCGAGCATGCGGTCCACCAGGTTCCGCAGGCGGTCGGCTTCCTCGATGATGACGTTGGTGTAGTCCTTGAGGCTTTCTTCCGGCAGTTCGCGGGCGAGCAATTGCGCCGCGCCACGAATCCCGCCGAGGGGGTTCTTGATCTCGTGGGCCAGGCCGCGCACCAGCATCTTGCTGGTTTCCTGCTTGGACAATTGCGCTTCTTCCTTGGTGATACGCAGCAAGCGATCACGCGGGTGGACTTCCAGCAACAGCAGGGTGGCGCCGTTGTTCAGGATCGGCGTAACCGCGTAGTCCACGGTCAGGGTCTGGCCGGTCAGCGCGGTGAGCATCGCTTCGCGCTTGGTGAACGGATGGGCCTGTTCCACCGCCTGGCGCAAGGAGTTGAGCGCTTCGGCGGATTCGGTGAACAACTCGCTGATGAACTGCCCGTGGCTGCGCTGGCCACTGACAGCCAGGAGCATCTCTGCCGCCGGGTTCATGTACTCGAGGCGCAGTTCGGCGTCGAGCAGGATGGTCGCGGTGGTGAGGTTGTCGAGCAGCAAGCGGTGTAGTGCGTCGCTAATGGTCATCAGGACCTCTTTTGGAGCGTAGCAACTCGGGACCGGTCCCAAATTGCGCGCGCGATTAATGCGCTGTTACAAGGAAAATGCAAAAACCAAACCAAGGCTCCGAAAAGAAGCGTTTAGAGCCTCAAAAAGGTGTTTTTCGCCCGGTTGCGTGGCATTCAGCCAGCTTTTACGGGTACTTTCGAACCAAAATGGGTTTGGGATCTGAGTAGTGGGCAATGGAGCGCACCAATATAGTGCGCAGCCCTGAGTGATGTTAGAAGAACGGCAGGATGCTGCTTTTTTCTTCTTCAGGCTTTTCGGCGAGGGGGCACTCGGGGCGTTGACCGTAATCGGCCGTGACGCAGGGTTTGATGCGGCGCTTTTGCGCCAGGGACATGCGTTGCATATGGAAGGGCTGGTTGGCGGTGCGTTCGACGATGCGGTCCTGCTCATCGAGGATTTCTACTGCCAGTTGATGGGTGCCTCGATCGATGTTGCTCAGGGCAAACACCGGGCTCGGCCCCGGCGCGCCTGTTGGCTGGCCGTCGAGCAGCAGGCGATAGCGGTGGCCTTTTTTCAGGCCGGGTTCGCTGGTGACGCTGACGATCAGTTCGCCTGCGGTGCTGCGTATCGTCGCCTCCGGCTCGGGTATCAACAGTCGGAGCATTTCGTAATGAAACAGGGGCTCGGGCCGGGCTTCGGCCGTGGGCGTCGAGGTTGTGCCCGGGGGCGGCGTCGGCATCCGGTTGCCGGGTGGCAGCTGGACTTTCTTCGCATTGCCGGGGCGCGGCTGATCGGTGAAGACGCGATTACCCTGGGCATCGATGTAGGTGTAGACCTGCGCCATCCCTGGCAGCGCCGCCAGCGCCAGGCTAAGCGCGAGCAGCCAGCGGATCATGGCTGGTGCACTCGTTGCACGGTGAACGTGACGGTTTCGCTTTGTTGCACGAGGGTGTCCCCGTCGATGACTTGAACCGCCAGGCTGTGCTCGCCCCGATCGATGTTCACCAATTGCAGGCGCGGCACATTGGACGGCTGGCCGTAGGGTTGGCCGTCCAGCAACAGCCGGAACAGATGCGGGCTCTGCAAGCGCGGTTGCGCCCGGACGCCAATGGTGAAGGTGCCATTGTTGGCGCGCAGGGCCTCGTCGGTGGGGATGTCCGTCAGTTCCAATATTTCGTAGGCATTGCGCGGCTCGTCGCTGTTGGCGGGGGCTGGCGGTGTGTCCGGGCTGGCCGGGGATTGGCGTTCGATGCTGTTGAGCGGCGGCAGCTCCACCGTCTGGGCCGGCACGCCTTGGGGCGGCTGGTTGCTATAGGCGGTGTTGCCGTCGGCGTCGGTGTACTTGTAGATCTGCGCGGCGGCAGGCAGTGCCAACAGCAACAACAGGAGGATTGAAAAACCACGACCCATGGAAAATCGACCGAAAACGAAAAGTGATGGGTTGCAGCATAGGTCAGGGAGGGTGATTGACCCAAGTTGTTGCACATAACCCCTGTGGGAGCGAGCTTGCTCGCGAAAGCGGTGTGTCAGTCGCTGAGATGTTGGCTGTGCCGGCCCCTTCGCGAGCAAGCCCGCTCCCACAGGGGATCGGCTGTGAACACAAATCTTGTGCCCGATGCAGAACGCTGTGGGAGCGAGCCTGCTCGCGATAGCGGGATGTCAGTCGCTGAGATGTTGGCTGTGCCGGCCTCATCGCGAGCAGGCTCGCTCCCACAGGGGAAGGGGTGTTGTCTCAGGATTTTGTGGGGATACACAGCTCTCCGGTCGCTCGGATCAGGGCGAGGCGGTGCACCGGGTGCTGCTTGTTGTGGTGGGTGGCTCGGGCCAGCCATTGCGGGCACTGCGGGTCGGTGCGGTAGGGGGCGAAGTCGGCCAGTTGTTGCAGCAGGCGTTTTTGCAGGCGGTCGAGTTGCGGGCGGATCTGTCCCACCAGGTCCGGGCGCGGGAGGTCCGGGGCCTTGCCTTCCAGGGCCCAGTCGGACAGGTTGATGTACTGCACCATTTTGTTGGCCTCTATCTGGGCGGCGAAAAACGCTTCCACGGTTTCGCCACTCAGCTTGTAGGCCGGTGCCTGGGCAACGGCGGCGGCAATGACTTCACGCTCGCGCTGACGGTCTTCTACCGGTTTATGGCTGTCCCATTTGCTCAACGCCACTTGATCGCCAAGGGCCAGGCGTTCGCCAATGGCGTTAAGCAGCGGGGTCAGGGCCTCGGGGGCGTGAGTCGAGGCGGCTTCGGCGGTTGTGGCCAGCAGCGCGGCAGACAGGGCAAGGCAGAGCTTGAAACGCAAAGTCATGGGCAGTCTCGTCTTCTAAGGGGGAACGACGAGGCATCATGCACGTAACCTGCGCCCATAAAAAAGGCCTCCCGAAGGAGGCCTTTCTTTATTGCACGCCGTGCGTGGCGGCGCTTACTGGATTAGCAGCTGTAGTACAGCTCATATTCCAGTGGGTGTACGAAGGTGCGAACCTTGATTTCTTCTTCGCTTTTCAGTGCGATGTAAGCGTCGATGAAGTCATCGCTGAATACGCCGCCCTTGGTCAGGAAGGCACGGCCCTTGTCCAGCTCTTCCAGGGCTTCTTTCAAGCTGCCACACACCTGTGGGATTTCCTTGGCCTCTTCAGGCGGCAGGTCATACAGGTTTTTGTCAGCGGCATCGCCAGGGTGGATCTTGTTCTGGATACCGTCCAGGCCGGCCATCATCAGTGCAGCGAAGGCCAGGTACGGGTTGGCAGCCGGATCCGGGAAGCGCGCTTCGATACGGCGGGCTTTAGGGCTGTTCACGTAAGGAATACGGATCGAGGCGGAACGGTTGCGAGCCGAGTAGGCCAGCATGACCGGGGCTTCGAAGCCAGGTACCAGACGCTTGTAGGAGTTGGTCGACGGGTTGGTGAAGCCGTTCAGGGCCTTACCGTGCTTGATGATGCCGCCGATGAAGTACAGGGCGGTGTCCGACAGGCCGGCATAGCCTTCGCCTGCGAAGGTGTTCTTGCCGTCTTTGGAGATCGACATGTGAACGTGCATGCCCGAACCGTTGTCGCCGTACAGTGGCTTCGGCATGAAGGTCGCGGTGCGGCCGTAGGCGTCGGCAACGTTGTGGACGCAGTACTTCAGGGTCTGGACTTCGTCAGCCTTCTTGACCAGCGTGTTGAACTTCACGCCGATTTCGTTCTGGCCGGCAGTTGCCACTTCGTGGTGGTGAACTTCGACGGTCTGGCCCATTTCTTCCAGTGCGTTGCACATGGAGGTACGGATTTCGTGGTCGTGGTCGAACGGTGGAACCGGGAAGTAGCCGCCTTTGACGCCTGGACGGTGGCCTTTGTTGCCGCCTTCCACGTCCTGGTCGGACATCCACGAACCTTGTTCGGAGAAGATCTTGAACATGGAGCCGGAGATATCGGACTTGAATTTGACTTCGTCGAAAATGAAGAACTCAGGCTCAGGGCCGAAGAAAGCGGTGTCGCCGATACCGGTGGACTTCAGGTATTCCTCGGCGCGGTGGGCGATGGCGCGTGGGTCGCGGTCATAGCCTTGCATGGTCGAAGGTTCGATGATGTCGCAGACCAGGATCAGGGTCGGCTCTTCGGTGAACGGGTCCAGGACGGCAGTTTCGTCGTCCGGCATCAGGATCATGTCGGAGGCTTCGATGCCTTTCCAGCCGGAGATGGAGGAACCGTCGAACATTTTGCCGATTTCAAAGAATTCGTCGTCCAGCGCATCACGGGCCGGCATGGTCACGTGATGTTGAGTACCTTTGGTGTCAGTGAAGCGCAGATCAATCCACTTGACGTCATGATCTTTGATGAGTTGAACCGACTTCGACATATGTCCTCCGGGTGGCTTCGGGCGGGTAGTGGAGTGCCCTTAGATATGGGTGATGCCGGCGCGAATACTCTGCCATGGCAACCTGCCTCACAAGGGAGCAAATTGCATGCCAGTGCCCCACCATGGGTTTTTTGCACCAAATCCACGCTTTTAATGGCGTAAATCAAAGATTGTCAGACAATAACGCACTGCAATGTGGCGCCGTCAATCAATAATGACCCGTTTTGGTGCGTGTAAAACCATCTGCACATAAACTGGTTAAACCTTGAGCAATTTCCGCTATAATCCGCGCCCCCCTTTTTCGGCTGGCCGTTCGCGCGCTGTTTTCATGAAACTAATCGTAAAAGTCTTTCCCGAGATCACCATCAAGAGCCGCCCGGTACGGATGCGTTTCATCCGCCAGTTGGCCAAGAACATCCGTGCCGTGCTCCGAGACCTGGACCCGGCCGCGGTGGTGAATGGCGTGTGGGACAACCTCGAGCTGGAAACCCGTGTCAGCGAACCCAAGGTCCTGAAGGAAATGACCGAGCGCCTGAGCTGCATGCCGGGCATCGCGCATTTCCTGCAAGTCGATGAATACCCACTGGGGGATTTCGACGACATCCTCGCCAAGTGCATGCTCCATTATGGTGATGCCCTGGCCGGCAAGATTTTTTCGGTGCGCTGCAAGCGTGCCGGCAAGCACCCGTTCAGTTCGATGGATGTGGAGAAGTACGTCGGCAGCCAGTTGCGCCGACAGTGCGGCGCGGCCGGTATTTCGCTGAAAGACCCGCAGATCGAAGTGCGCATCGAAATTCGCGACCAGCGGCTGTTCGTGATCCACAGCCAGCACAACAGCATCGGCGGTTACCCGCTGGGTTCGCTGGAGCAGACCCTGGTGCTGATGTCCGGCGGTTTCGACTCCACGGTGGCCGCCTACCAGATCATGCGTCGCGGGTTGATGAGCCATTTCTGCTTCTTCAACCTCGGCGGGCGTGCCCATGAACTGGGCGTGATGGAAGTGGCGCACTTCATCTGGAAGAAGTACGGCAGCTCCCAACGCGTGTTATTTGTGAGTGTGCCGTTCGAAGAAGTCTTGGGCGAGATTCTCGGCAAAGTCGATAACAGTCATATGGGCGTCATTTTGAAGCGTATGATGTTGCGCGCCGCTTCACGAATTGCCGACCGCCTGCAAATCGATGCGCTGGTGACCGGCGAGGCGATCTCCCAGGTGTCGAGCCAGACGCTGCCGAACCTGTCGGTGATCGACTGCGTGACCGAGAAGCTGGTCTTGCGGCCGCTGATTGCCAGCCACAAGCAGGACATCATCGACCAGGCCAATGAAATCGGCACCGCCGAGTTTGCCCGGCACATGCCGGAGTACTGCGGCGTCATCTCGGTCAATCCGAAGACGGCGGCCAAGCGCGGGCGGGTGGAACACGAAGAGAAAGAATTCGACATGGCGGTGCTCGAGCGTGCGCTCGAAAACGCCAGGCTGGTGCCAATCGATCGAGTCATCGATGAGTTGGGCCAGGACATTCAGATTGAAGAAGTCGGCGAAGCGCTGGCCGGTCAGATCATCATCGACATCCGTCACCCGGACGACGCTGAAGACGACCCGCTGAGCATCGCCGGCATCGAGGTAAAAACGATGCCGTTCTATGCAGTGAACGCGCGTTTCAAGGAACTGGACCCTACTCGCCAGTACCTGCTCTATTGCGACAAAGGCGTGATGAGTCGCCTGCATGCCCACCATTTGCTCAGTGAGGGGCATGCCAATGTGCGCGTTTATCGACCGAGCTAAGTGCCCGGGGCTGTTTGCCTGTGGCCTGCGTCACCGGCCCCCCGACGCCGCCGACAGGCTGTAACGGCCTTGTCGGACTCAACGTAAATCGCTGCCACGACCTGTCAGCACACCGAATCCTCTGATCGAGATACACAAGTGATCGAAAATCTACGCAACATCGCCATCATTGCTCACGTTGACCATGGTAAAACCACCCTGGTAGACAAACTCTTGCGTCAATCCGGCACCCTGGAGCGCAACGAGCTCAACGACGAGCGCGTGATGGACTCCAACGACCAGGAAAAAGAGCGCGGTATTACCATCCTGGCGAAAAACACCGCCATCAACTGGAATGGCTACCACATCAACATCGTGGACACCCCGGGCCACGCCGACTTCGGTGGTGAAGTAGAGCGCGTGATGTCGATGGTCGACTCCGTGCTGCTGCTGGTTGACGCTCAAGACGGTCCTATGCCGCAAACCCGTTTCGTGACCAAGAAGGCTTTCGAAGCCGGCCTGCGTCCGATCGTGGTCATCAACAAGGTTGACCGTCCAGGCGCGCGTCCGGACTGGGTCCTGGACCAGATCTTCGACCTGTTCGACAACCTGGGTGCCACCGAAGAACAGCTGGACTTCAAAGTCGTCTACGCCTCGGCCCTGAACGGCATTGCCGGTCTGGACCACACCGCCATGGCTGAAGACATGACCCCGCTGTACCAGTCGATCGTCGACGACGTACCAGCGCCGAAAGTCGACCGTGACGGTCCGTTCCAGATGCAGATCTCGGCACTGGACTACAACAGCTTCCTGGGTGTTATCGGTGTTGGCCGTATCGCCCGTGGTCGCATCAAGCCGAACACCCCGGTGGTTGCCATCGACGCCGACGGCAAGAAGCGCAACGGTCGTATCCTCAAGCTGATGGGTCACCACGGCCTGCACCGCATCGACGTTGAAGAAGCAGCTGCCGGCGACATCGTCTGCATCAGCGGCTTCGAGCAACTGTTCATCTCCGACACCCTGTGCGACCCACTGAATGTCGAAGCGATGAAGCCGTTGACCGTCGACGAGCCAACCGTTTCCATGACCTTCCAGGTCAACGACTCGCCATTCTGCGGTAAAGAAGGCAAGTTCGTGACCAGCCGTAACATCAAGGAACGCCTGGACAAAGAGCTGCTCTACAACGTGGCACTGCGCGTTGAAGAAGGCGACTCGGCCGACAAGTTCAAGGTCTCCGGCCGTGGTGAGCTGCACCTCTCGGTACTGATCGAAACCATGCGTCGCGAAGGCTTCGAAATGGGCGTGGGCCGTCCTGAAGTAATCATCCGCATGGTTGATGGCGTCAAGCACGAACCGTACGAAAACGTGACCATCGACCTGCCGGAAGAATCCCAGGGCGCGATCATGGAGCAAATGGGCCTGCGTAAAGGCGACCTGACCAACATGGTTCCGGATGGCAAGGGCCGTGTGCGCCTTGAGTACAACATCCCGGCTCGTGGCCTGATCGGTTTCCGTAACGAGTTCCTGACCCTGACCTCCGGTGGCGGCATCCTGACTTCGATCTTCGATCGTTACGACGTGATGAAGTCCGGCGACATGTCCGGCCGTCAGAACGGTGTCCTGGTATCGGTTGCGACCGGCAAGGCACTGACCTACTCGCTGGAAACCCTGCAAGCGCGCGGCAAGCTGTTCGTCGAGCACGGCCAGGATATCTACGAAGGTCAAATCGTCGGCCTGAACAGCCGCGACAACGACTTGGGCGTGAACCCAACCAAAGGCAAGAAGCTCGACAACATGCGTGCTTCGGGCAAGGACGAAACCATCGCCCTGGTTCCGCCGGTCAAGTTCACCCTGGAGCAAGCTCTGGAGTTCGTGCAGGAAGACGAGCTGTGTGAAGTCACTCCTAAGTCCATCCGTCTTCGCAAGAAGATCCTGGGCGAAAGCGAGCGTACCCGCGCTGCCAAGAAAAGCGGCAACTGAGTTTCGACTTAGTTAGCAGCTAAAAAAAACGCCCCTGATTGTGAAATCAGGGGCGTTTTTTTATGCCTGGAGTTTGTGTGGCGGCTGTCAGGCCCTATCGCGAGCAAGCTGAACTGGCCTAATAATTCCGGACACCTCTTAAGGGCGATATGATTTCGCCAATTTGGAGGTTCCATGAAAGAAAGAAGAGTCTTTTCCCGCGAGTTCAAACATCGTGCGGCCAGCATGGTGATTGATGACAACTGTTCAGTACAGGAAGTCTGCGCGTCGCTGGACATCAGTGCTACCGCGTTACGACGGTGGGTGGACCAGGTTCGCAAGGAACAAAAAGGTCAGCCAGTTCAAGGCACCAAGGCCATTACTGAGGATCAACGGCAGATTCAGGATCTGAAAGCCAAGATCAAACGCATGGAAATGGAAGCCGAAATCTTAAAAAAGGCTACCGCTCTCTTGATGTCGGATCCCGATCGTTTTCGATGATCGCGGAGCTAAGAGAGTCATTCCCGACCGCCATCCTGTGTCGCGTTTTCGATGTGAAGCGCAGCAGCTTTTACGAATGGCTACAGCGGCTCTCGCGGCCTAAGATCGAGCGCGAAGAACTCAAGGGGAAGGTGGTTGAACTGCACAGCGAAAGCCGGGAAGCCATGGGGTCCAGAACGATCAGCAAGCATCTGAAGGCCCAAAACATAGCGGTCGGCAGAAGCCTTGTTAGAACACTGATGAGGGAAGCCAACATTGTCAGTAAACAACGCCAGCCTCACCCATTCAGGTCCAAAGGAGTTGAAGCATTTGTCGCACCCAATCTGCTCAAGCGTAATTTCAAGCCGACCGTGGTCAATCAGGTCTGGTGTGGCGACGTTACAAGCTTGATGGTGGGTAAACGCTGGGTTCATCTGGCCATCGTTATCGACTTGTTTGCTCGCCGGGTCATTGGTTGGGCATTTTCGCTGGTCAATGACGCCAACCTGGTCAGCAAGGCGTTACGCATGGCGATAGAGCTTCGAACATGCCCACCTGGATTGATGTTTCATTCGGATCAGGGCTGTCAGTACACCAGCCGCAAGTTTCAAGAAGAGTTGATGCGCAATGGCATTTTGCAAAGCATGAGTCATCGCGGGCAGTGCTGGGACAATGCTCCAACAGAACGTTTTTTCGGCACCCTGAAGTCAGAATGGGTCCCTCGCAACGGTTACAGCACGAGCGAGGAAGCACAAACCGATATGGTGCGCTTCTTCATGTACTACAACCGCACCAGGCTCCACAGCTACAACGACTACCTATCGCCAATAGCCATGGAGCAAAAAGCAGCATAAACACCGTAACTGGTGTCCGGATTTACTTGACCAGTTCAAGCTCGCTCCCACAGTGGATCTTCAGTGGATACAGATTTGTGTGGGAGCGAGCTTGCTCGCGATAACGGAGGTTCAGACACAGCTGAACCATCAGTCGATCAAAATTTGTCCAACGTCCGCGGATTACGCTCGCGCTCCACTTCCTTGGGCTTGTAGGCACAATACCCCGGCCGTGGCCCGACCCGCGGATGGTTGCGGCAGGTGTCCGGGCGTTTCTCGTAAATGGTGCACAACCGGCTTTTGCGGTCCAGATAAAGGCAATCGTTGTTGCTCATGCGCTGGAGCGTGAAGATCTCGGACTTCTGGTTGTAACGCTCGACGATCCCTTCCTTTTGCAGGCGCTTGGCGATGTTCTTCGGCGGGTCGCCCAGTTCGAACTCGTCGACGATACCGATGCGGATCAGGTCCTTGATCTTGACCTCCACCGGCAGCGTGCAGCAGCTCGACACGCAGGAACCGCACATCGGGGCGGAGTACTTGGCCCAGGTATCGAGTCGGTCGATCTCCGCGGCGGCGATCAGGTTGGGCTTCATCATCACGGTTTACCAGCATGCATCAGGGCGCGCGATCATACCGGGACTGGTGAAATTTTGAACGACCATCCGCCAGTTTTTTTTCATCCCGGCCAAACCCGCCCGGATCGGCACGGCCCCTGCATTCATTCGACCATCCGGCAATTCCATGGCGACGATTCTCCGAGACTCGGGGAAATCCACCGAACCAAGAGCCTATGCCGTCTGTCAGACCGTCTAGGCTCAGACAATTCCATGCTCGTTCGAGGTCTTATCAATGACTCAAGAACCACTTGTTCGCGAAGCCGAAGTTGCCGCATTTCGCGACGCAGTGTTGACCAAACTCACTTATGCCGTTGGCAAGGACCCGGATCATGCGTTTGATCACGATTGGTTCGAAGCCATCGCCCTCGCCGCCCGCGACCACATGGTCGATCACTGGATGGACCACACGCGACAGATCTACCGCAAGGGCCAGAAGCGCGTCTATTACCTCTCCCTGGAATTCCTCATCGGTCGTTTGCTCTACGACAGCCTGAGCAACCTCGGTCTGCTGGACACGGCGCGCGAGGCGCTGACCGAGCTGGGCGTGGACCTGGAGCGCATTCGTCTGCTCGAGCCGGATGCGGCGTTGGGCAACGGTGGTCTTGGCCGCTTGGCCGCGTGTTTCATGGAAAGCATGTCGACCCTGGGTATTGCCGGCCATGGCTACGGCATCCGTTATGAACACGGCCTGTTTCGCCAGGCGATCGTCGACGGCTGGCAGCAGGAGCAGACCGAGCATTGGCTGGATTTCGGCAACCCTTGGGAGTTCGAGCGGCCGGAGGTGGTCTACCCGATCGGCTTTGGCGGTAGCGTCGAGACCGTAACCGATGAGGCGGGTAAAACCCGCCAAGTCTGGTCCCCGGCCGAAACCGTGCGGGCCATTGCCTATGACACGCCGGTAGTAGGCTGGCGCGGTGCCAGCGTCAATACCCTGCGCCTGTGGCGCGCCCGAGCCGTGGAAGACCTGCACCTGGAACGCTTCAACGCCGGCGACCACTTGGGCGCGGTAGCCGAAGTGGCCCGAGCCGAAAGTATTTCCCGCGTGCTGTACCCGGCCGACAGCACCGAGGCTGGCCAGGAACTGCGCCTGCGCCAGGAATACTTCTTCGTGGCCGCCTCGCTGCAAGACCTGCTGCGCCGTCATCGCAACATGCACACCTCGGTGCTGACCCTGGGCGACCACGCGGCGATCCAGCTCAACGACACTCACCCATCCATTGCCGTGGCCGAGCTGATGCGGCAACTGGTGGACGTCTACGACGTGGCGTGGGACGCGGCCTGGCAGATCACCCAGGACACACTGTCCTACACCAACCACACGTTGCTGCCCGAAGCCCTGGAAACCTGGCCGGTGGGGCTGATGGAGCGCATGTTGCCCCGGCACATGCAGATCATCTACCTGATCAACGCCCAGCACATCGATTCGCTGCGAGCCAAGGGCGTGCACGATTTCGATGTGCTGCGTTCGGTTTCGCTGATCGAAGAGGACAACGGTCGCCGGGTGCGCATGGGCAACCTGGCATTCCTCGGTTCCCACAGCGTCAACGGCGTGTCCGGGTTGCATACCCAACTGATGCGCAGCACGGTGTTTTCCGAGCTGCACAAGCTCTATCCGGATCGGATCAACAACAAGACCAACGGCATCACCTTCCGCCGCTGGTTGTTCCAGGCCAACGCCGAATTGACCTCGATGATGGTCGACGCCCTCGGCCCGAGCGTGCTCGACAACCCCGAGGAGCGCTTGATCGAATTGGAGCCGTTTGCCGACAAGCCAGCGTTTCGCAAACTGTTCGCCGAGCAGCGCTTGCACAGCAAGAAGGCCCTGGCTTATCTGATCCACGAGCGCCTGGGCATCGCCGTGAACCCGGCGGCGATGTTCGACGTGCAGGTCAAGCGGATCCACGAGTACAAGCGCCAGTTGCTCAACCTGATGCACACCGTGGCGCTGTACCAGGCGATCCGCGCCGAGCCGGAGGTGGACTGGGTACCGCGGGTGAAGATCTTCGCCGGCAAGGCCGCCGCCAGTTATCACCAGGCCAAGCTGATCATCAAGCTGACCAACGACATCGCCCGGGTGGTGAACAACGACCCGACCGTGCGTGGTTTGCTCAAAGTGGTGTTCCTGCCCAACTACAACGTCAGCCTGGCCGAAAGCATCATTCCGGCGGCGGACCTGTCGGAGCAGATCTCCACGGCCGGTTTCGAAGCGTCGGGCACCAGCAACATGAAGTTCGGCCTCAACGGCGCACTGACCATCGGCACCATGGACGGCGCCAACGTGGAGATGCATGAGCGCGTCGGCGGTGAGCACATGTTCATCTTCGGCCTGACCGCCGAGCAGGTGGAGGCCCGCAAGCAAAACGGCGAGTTCAGCGCCGCGCCGGACATCGCCGCGTCCCATCGGCTCAACGACGTGTTGCAGGCGATTCGCGGCGGCGTGTTCTCGCCGGATGATCCGATGCGCTACGCCGGGCTCGTGGACTCGTTGGTGGACTACGACCGCTTCCTGGTCTGCGCCGACTTCGACTCGTACTGGAACGCCCAGGCCAAGGTCGAAGAGCGTTGGCACGACTCCAAGCAATGGTGGCGTTCGGCGGTGCTCAACACCGCGCGCATGGGCTGGTTCTCTTCGGACCGGACCATCCGCGAGTATGCCACCGACATCTGGAAAGCCCTGGAGTAGCATTTGCTGTAAGAAATGTGAGCGAAGCCCAACGGCGGTTGGGCTTCGTCGATATACTAGGCGCCAGTTTCGCCGGGCTATGTGGCCGGGCTCAGCACTGGAAGTGCCAACAATCCAATGTGGGAGCGAGCTGTGTGGGAGCAAAGCTTGCCCGCGATGAAAACGCCGCGGTCTCTTGAGGACCGCAGCGCCTGGATCGCGAGCAAGCCTTGCTCCCACACAGCTCGCTCCCACAGGGTTTGGGGGTTTCCACTAGGCTGATCCAGGCACCGCATCACCCCGGTTACGCCCGCAACGGGCCGCTTAGGGATATCGACCATGCAATGGATCTTGACGCTGTTGGGCCTGGCACTCGGCTGGGTGGTGGACGAGTCGTTCGCCGATGCGCTGATAGGCGCCTTGGTGGGGCTTGGCATCGCCCAGTCGTTTCGATTGGGGCGCCTGGGTATCCAGGCGGCCAAGCAACAGATCTTGTTGCAGGAGGCCCAGCAGAGCTTACTCACGTTGGAGGCACGCCTGGCAGTGTTCGAGCGCGGGGCCGTTGCCGCGTCGAGTGAGCCTGCGCCAGCGCCCGAGGTTGTCGTGCCCCAGGCCGCGAAGCCCGAAGCGCGCACCGAGCCAGGGCTGGTCTGGGAGTTGCCGCCAGATCTCGAGCCCGTTCCCACGATGGCCTCCCAAGCCAGCCAGCCGTTGCCCGATGACGTTTGGAAAACCGCGCCGACCACGACCAGTCGGCATGCCGACCGCGACTTCGCGCCGCTGCCCCTGGAACCGATGCCCCTGGAACCGAGGGTTTCGAAACCCGCGGCCCCTCGCGGCCCGAATCTGTTCGACCGCGCCGTGATTGGCGCGCGCAACTGGCTGTTCGGTGGCAACACGGTGCTGCGGGTCGGCGTGGTGCTGTTGTTCCTCGGCCTGGCGTTTTTGCTGCGCTACGCCACTGAAGGCATGGTGGTGCCGATCGAGTTGCGTTACGCCGGCGTCGCGGCCAGTGCGTTGGGCCTGTTGGGCCTGGGCTGGTGGTTGCGCCAACGCAACAGCAACTATGCGCTTATGCTCCAGGGCACCGGGATCGCGGTGCTGTACCTGACGGTGTTCGCGGCCATGCGCCTGCATCCGTTGCTCGATTCCAAGGCGGCCTTGGGCTTGCTGGTCGCGGTGACGGTGTTCTCGGCAATCCTGGCGATTACCCAGAACGCCCTGGGCCTGGCTGCGGCTGCGGCGCTGGGCGGGTTTGCCGCGCCGATCCTGACCTCCACCGGCAGTGGCAACCACGTCGCGCTGTTCAGCTATTTCATCCTGCTCAACGCCGGCATCCTTGCGATTGCCTGGTTCAAGGCCTGGCGCCTGCTCAACCTGATCGGTTTTGTCGGCACCTTCGGCATCGGTTTCGCCTGGGGCATGCGTTCCTACACACCGGAACTGCTCTGGAGCACCGAACCTTTCCTGATTCTGTTCTTCCTCATCTACCTGGCGATTGGCTTGCTGTTCACCCGGCGCAAGTTGCTGGAAATGAGCGATGCTCCCGAAGACGCCAGCCGCGATGCGCTGTTGCACTGGTCGGCGCGCAAGGGCGATTACGTGGACGGCACCATGCTGTTCGGCCCGCCGCTGGTGGGCTTCGGCTTGCAGTTCGCATTGGTGCAGCATTTCGAGTTCGCCGCTGCGTTCAGCGCCCTGGCCCTGGGCATGATCTACATGGGCCTGGCGCGGGTATTGATGGGCGGTCGCGCCCTGCTGCTGGCGGAAACCTGCCTTGCCCTGGGGGTGATTTTTGCCAGCCTGGCGATCCCTTTGGGGCTCGACGCCCGCTGGACCGCAGCGGCGTGGGCCGTGGAGGGCGCGGGGATCTTCTGGCTGGGCCTGCGCCAGCAGCGCCCATTCGCCCGGGCTTTTGCCTTGTTGCTGCAGTTGGGCTCGGCACTGGCGTTCGTCAGCGAATTGCGTATCGGCGACGGCAGCCTGCTCGATGGGTCTGCGCTGGGCGCGTTGATGCTCGGCGGCGCCTTGCTGTTCACCTTCTACCAACTGCACAAGGCTGAGCCCGGACACAGCGCCAATTGGGAGCGCCAAGGCCTGCCGGTGCTGGCTGTGCTGGGGTTGAGTTTCCTCTATCTGCTGGCACCACTGTTCTTCTTCACCCACGGCACCGCCATCGCCTGGGCCCTGGCTGGATTGGCAACGCTGTTTGTTGGCCTGCGCCTGCAGTCGCGCAGCTTCCTGTTCAGCGCATTTGGGGTGCAATTGCTGGGCGGCGCGCTGTTCCTGCTGCGCTTGCAAGGCGCCGAGGGGGATTCGGCGGCGGTGTTCAGCGCGGGCTGGAGCGGTTTGCTCAGTGCCTCGCTGATCGGCCTGGCGTTGATTGGCGGCATGTTGCTGGCGGCACGTGACGACATGGTGCGCAACGATGTCCGGTTGCTGCGCGGCTTGTCGGTGGTGTTGCTGGCGGGGTTGGTGCTGATCAACCTTGCGGTGCTGTTCGTCCTGCCGTGGCAAACGGCGAGCGGTGTGTGGGCGGCCAGCGGCCTGTTGATCATCTGGCTGAGCCTGTACCTGAAACAGCGCGTGAGTTTTGTCTTCGGCCTGCTGCTGCAACTGCTGGGCGGTGCGGCGTTCCTGACCGCGGGGCCGGCGCTGTTGGGGCCGCTCAACGCCGAGGATCTGCGACCGCTGGCCCATAGCGGCTTCTGGACGCCGCTGGTGCTGGGGCTGGCAGCCCTGGTGGGCGCATGGCGCCTGCAACGGGCGCACGCGGCGCGGGAACTCGAGGCCTTGAGCTTGCAGCGCTTGTCCGAGTTGCTGCTGATCTGGGGCGCCGGTTGGTGGGCGCTGGCGTGGGTCAGCGAAGTCTTGCGCTTTGCCCCGGCGAACCTGCAAGGCAGCTGGCTGCTGCTGGTCGCGGCGATCAGCGTGGCGGTGTGGACGGTCTTGGCGCAGCGGCTGAAATGGCCGGCGCTGGGGCTGCTGTGCACCTTGCTGATTCCGGCGGCGGGCTGCGTGCTGGTGGCAACGGGGCACAGCCACTATCACCCGGCCGCGAATTTCGGCTGGCTGGCCTGGCTGGCGGTATTTGCCGTGCATTTCCTTTCTCTCAAGCGCCTGGCGCCGATGCTGCCGGCCCCGGCGCGCAGTACGGCCCACGTGCTCGGTTGCTGGTTGCTGATGGCGGTGTTGATGCTGGAGTTGCGTTACGGCCTGCTGTTGCTGTCCGAGCAGTACAACGCCTGGCGCTGGCTGGCCTGGGCGATCCTGCCAGGCCTGTACCTGGTGCTGATGGCCACGCCGCGTACCTTGCCGTGGCCGGTATCGGCCCAACCGCGCGAGTACCGTGTCTACGCAGCGGCGCCGATGGCGCTATTGATGCTCGGTTGGTTCTGGCTGACCAACACCTTCAGCGATGGCAACTCAGAGCCACTGCCTTATGTGCCGTTGCTCAATCCCTTGGAGCTGGGCCTGCTGTTCGCCTTGTTCGGCATCTATGTGTGGGCCCGTAACGCCGTGGAGCAATCGACGAACCGTTGGAATCGCGTCGGGCGCATCGCCCAGTTGATCGCCGGTGTGTCGTTGTTCGCGTTCTTCACCGCCCTGGTGATGCGCACTGCCCACCAGTGGATGGATGTCCCGTACGAGCTGGACGCGCTGCTCGAGTCGATGTTCGTGCAGGCCGGGTTGTCCATTGTCTGGACCCTGATCGCCCTGGGGCTGATGATCGGTGGGCATGTGCGCCACCGTCGTGAAGTGTGGCTGATCGGTGCGGCGTTGATCGCCGTGGTCGTGGCCAAGCTGTTCTTTGTCGAATTGAGTAACCGTGGCGGTCTGGCGCGGATTGTTTCGTTTATCGGTGTAGGCGTGTTGCTGCTGGTAGTGGGCTATTTTGCGCCGCTGCCGCCCAAGCGCCCGGAGACGGTCGCGCAGGATGAGCCGCCTATGCCTGTCAGTGAGGGAGTGTCATCTTGAGTCGCAAGTTGAGTCGAATCGGGCTGGGTGTGGTGGGGTTATGGACGGCATTGTCGGCCGTAGCCCAGGAGCAACCGGCGGATTTCTCCCATCAGGTGCCGTTGGCCTTGAGCGGCGAGGGGCCGTGGTATCGCCTGCCGTTGCCGCTGGACGTGCAGTTGCAGGCGCGCCAGACCGACCTGAGCGATCTGCGGGTCTTCAACGCGGCCGGCCAGGCCCAGGCCTATGCCCTGGTGCGTGAGTCGGCCCAGAGCCGGGAAAACCGCACCCTCACCGACGTGAAGTGGTTCCCGCTGTACAACGCCGCCGATGACGATGAGCGCGCGCCGAGTGTGCGGGTGCAATCGAACGCCAACGGTACCTTGGTGGAAGTCCAACCCTCCAGCCGGCTCGAAGCAGGGGAGGAGGAGTTGCGTGGCTGGTTGTTGGATGCCAGCGCGCTCAAGGCGCCGTTGCAGCAGTTGGTGCTCGACTGGACCAGTGAGCGCGACGGTTTCCAGCGGTTCACCATCGAAGCCAGTGACGACTTGCAACACTGGCAGTCGTGGGGCGAAGGCCAGGTGGCGCGCTTGACCTTTGCCGATGAGCGGGTCGAGCAGCATGAAGTGAGCTTGCCGGGGCAATCGGCGCGTTACCTGCGATTGTTGTGGGATTCGCCGTCCTCCGCGCCGATCCTGACTTCGGCCCAGCTGCAAAGCGCCAGTCGCGAAAGCCTGCCGTTGCCGTTGGCATGGTCGCAGCCATTGGCCGGCAGCACCACGAAGGCCGGTGAATACACCTGGCAGTTGCCCATGGGGCTGAACATCGAGCAGGTGCAGGTCGAGCTGAGCCAGGCCAACAGCCTGGCGCCGGTGACCCTGGCCGGTCGCCGTGAAAGCAGCCATCCGTGGCAACCGCTGGGCAGTGGCTTGCTCTATCGCCTGACCCAGAACGGCCAGGATGTGCTGCAAAACCAATTGCAACTGTCCGGCCAGACCGTGCAGCAATTGAAATTGACCGTGGACGAGCGTGGCGGCGGCCTGGGTAGCGAAGCCCCGGCCCTGCGCTTTGCCGTGCGTCCGACCCAGGTGGTGTTCCTGGCGCGCGGCGAAGGGCCCTACAGCCTGGCCCTGGGCAGCGCAACTGTGAAAGCGGCCAGCTTGCCCTTGACCACGCTGGTGCCCGATTACAAGCCGTCACGGCTGGCGACGCTGGGTACGGCGACCGTGAACGGCGCAGCCACGTCGACCCCGGCTGCGGCCACGGTAACCACGCCTGCGACGGTCGAGACCAACTGGAAGAAAATCGGCTTGTGGGCGGTGCTGCTGCTCAGCGTGCTGTTCCTCGCGGCGATGGCGTTCAGCCTGTTGCGCAAGCCGCCGGTCAAGAGTTGAGGTGATTCATCGCGAGCAAGCTCGCTCCCACAATAGAACAACTCGGTCAACTGTGGGAGCGAGCTTGCTCGCGATGGCGCCCTCTCAACCAACAGAATTACCCAAGCGAGCCCCACCCCGTGAACTCAATCCTCCATATCCCGTCTCATAGGAGGAATTAAGTCCCGACTCGCGCTAAACTGCGCTGGTTTTTCCGTCCCCTATTCTTCGGAGCCGTCCATGTCCCGCGTTACCTTGAGTCGCTATTTGATTGAGCAGACCCGCAGCAACAACACCCCTGCCGATCTGCGCTTTTTGATCGAAGTGGTGGCGCGTGCGTGCAAGGAAATCAGCCACGCCGTCTCCAAAGGCGCGCTGGGTGGTGTCCTGGGCAGCATGGGCACTGAAAACGTGCAGGGCGAAGTGCAGAAGAAGCTCGACGTGCTGTCCAACGAAATCCTGCTCGAAGCCAACGAATGGGGCGGTCACCTGGCCGGCATGGCGTCCGAGGAAATGGACAATGCCTACCAGATCCCGGGCAAATACCCCAAGGGTGCCTACCTGCTGGTGTTTGACCCACTGGACGGTTCGTCGAACATCGACATCAACGCGCCGGTTGGCACCATCTTCTCGGTACTGCGTTGCCCGAATGAATACCTGAGCCAGAACGAAGCCTTGAATGAAAAGGCCTTCCTGCAGCCAGGCACCGAGCAGGTCGCCGCCGGCTATGCCATCTACGGCCCTCAGACCATGCTGGTGCTGACCCTGGGCGACGGCGTCAAGGGCTTCACCCTGGACCGCGAAATGGGCAGCTTCGTACTGACCCACGAAGACATCACCATTCCTGAAACCACCCAGGAATTCGCCATCAACATGTCCAACCAGCGTCACTGGGAAGCCCCGGTAAAACGCTACGTTGAAGAGTTGCTGGCGGGCGAAGAAGGCCCGCTGAAAAAGAACTACAACATGCGCTGGGTCGCCGCGATGGTTGCCGATGTGCACCGTATCCTGACCCGTGGCGGTCTGTTCATGTACCCGCGCGACAGCCGTGAGCCGTCCAAGCCGGGCAAACTGCGCCTGATGTACGAAGCCAACCCGATGTCGTTCCTGGTGGAACAGGCGGGCGGCGCTTCCACCGACGGCCACCAGCGTATCCTCGATATCAAGCCTGAAGGCCTGCACCAGCGCGTGGCCGTGTTCCTTGGCTCGAAAGAAGAAGTGGCGCGCGCCACGGCCTACCACAAGGAATAAATCATGGCCGAGCCCTGGCAGCCGTTGCTCGATTGGTGGTTTGGTTCAGCCAAGACACCGGACGAGATATCGGCTGACAGAGGCAAGCTGTGGTTCGGCAAACGCCATGATCGCCAGGCCAACGAGCGCTTTGGCGATCAGGTCGAGCTGGCACTGGCCGGCGAATTGACCGACTGGGCGCAACGCCCGGAAGGCTGGCTGGCCCTGGTGCTGCTACTCGACCAACTCCCGCGAATGATCTTTCGCGACACCCCTAAGGCCTTCTCCGGTGACCTGCGTGCCCAAGCGCTGGTGGCCCAGGGCATGGCAGCGGATTTCGACCGGCAACTCAAACCGATCCAACGCGTATTCATCTACCTCGTGCTCGAACACTGCGAAAACCTCGCGGTGCAGAACGAGGCCGTGTCGCGGTTTATCGACCTGGTGCGAGACCAGCCGGAGGCGCAGCGGGCAGTGTTTGAAGACAACCTGGATTATGCTGAACGGCATCAGAAGATCATTGCCCGGTTTGGCCGCTTTCCCCATCGCAATGCGGTGTTGGGGCGCGAGTCCACGGCTGATGAACTGGAGTTTTTGAGCAGGCCTGGGTCCAGGTTCTGATTTTGCTGTGAGGCTGATGCCGCTATCGCGAGCAAGCTCGCTCCCACAGGACTTTCAGCGAATGGAAATCCAGTGTGGGAGCGAGCTTGCTCGCGATGGGGCCCTTCCGGACTAGATCCGGAAGCTACCCACCAACTGCTTCAACCGTGCCGCCTGCTGCTCCAGGTCGGCACAGGCCCGCAAGGTGGCTTGCAGGTTTTCCACGCCTTCCTGGTTCAGGGTGTTGATCTCGGTGATGTCGACGTTGATTGACTCCACCACGGCGGTCTGTTCTTCGGTGGCGGTCGCCACGGACTGGTTCATGCCGTCGATTTCACCAATACGCTGGGTCACGCTGCCCAGGCGTTCGCCGGCCTGGTTGGCGATGCCGACGCTGCTTTCGCTCTGGCGCTGGCTGTCGGTCATGGTCAGTACCGCTTCCCGGGCGCCAACTTGCAGTTCTTCGATCATCTTCTGCACTTGCTGCGCCGAATCCTGGGTGCGGTGGGCCAGGTTGCGCACTTCATCGGCCACCACGGCGAAGCCGCGTCCGGCTTCACCGGCACGGGCCGCTTCGATGGCGGCGTTGAGGGCGAGCAGGTTGGTCTGCTGGGAAATGCTGGTGATCACCTCAAGAATCTGGCCGATGTTCACGGTGTTGCTGTTCAAGGTTTCGATGTTGCCGCACGAATCGCTGATCTTGGCCGACAACTGCTGCATGGCCGCGATGGTTTTATCCACCACTTGTTGGCCATCTTCAGCCAGGCTGCGCGCATCGCTGGAATGTTGCGAGGCGAGGGCGGCGTTCTGGGCGATTTCCTGGGCGGCGGCACCGAGCTGGTTGATGGCCGCGGCCACGCTGCTGGTGCGCGAAGCCTGCTGGTCGGAGTTGAACATCGACGAGTTGGACGCGCTGACCACGCGCAGGGCGACTTCGTTGACCTGGCCGGTGGCCGAGGCCACTTCACGGATCGAGGTATGAATGCGCTCGACAAAGCGGTTGAACGAAGTCCCCAGCGCGCCGAATTCGTCCTGGCCGTGGATGACCAGGCGCCGGGTCAGGTCGCCTTCGCCTTCGGCGATGTCATGCATGGCGCGGCCCATGGTCAGCAGCGGTTGCATCAGCACGCGGATCAACATGCCGAGCAGGGCGATGATGAACACCACGGCGATGACCATGGCGATCAGCGCCGACGTACGGAACTCACTGAGCATCGCCAGCGCGGTGTCCTTGTCGAGCACCAGTGCCACGTACCAGTCGGCTCCTGGCACGCCGTTGACGTGGGTGAAGGAGATGAATTGGGTCTTGCCGTCGAGATCGACTTCTTTCACGCCCGGGCTGATTTGAGGCGCGCCGTTAGGGTAGGCCTCGGCCAGGGTCTTGAGCACGCGCTTGCTGTCCGGATGGATCAGGATCTTGCCGTCGGCACTGACGATGAACGCGTGGCCGTGGCCGCCGAAGTTCAGCGAGTTGATGATGGCACTGACGCTGGACAGGTCGATGTCCGCGCCGGCCACGCCGATCATCTGGTTCTGGTGCTGCACTGGGGTGGCGACGGTGATCACCAGCTTGCCCGACGAGGCGGCGATGTAGGGTTCGGTGACGATGGTTTGCTGTGCGCTGTTGGCGGCCTTGTACCAGCCGCGGGCGCGCGGGTCGTAATCGGCGGCGCGATTGCCGGCTGGTACCGAGAACATCACGCCGTCGGTGCCACCAAAATAACTGAGCTGGAAATTGCTGGTGTAGGCCGGCAGGCCCACGGTGCGCTTGAGGCTGTCGGCACTGCTGCCGTCCACGGCAATCTGCTGGGCCAGCGATTGCAGCAACTGGATGCGGCCGTCGACCCACGTCTGGATGTTGCGGCTGGTCAGGCTGCCGAGCTCCTGCATGGAGGTTTCGGTGCTGGCGTTCAAGCTCTGGCGTTGACGATAGTCGTTGAACAGGATGAAACAGGCGAATGCGACGGCCACCACGAGGGCGGCAGCCAACAGGATTTTATGGCTGAATTTCATGTTTCTGGTCATTAATAACACTACCGCGGAGGGACGGGTCAGGACTGGATGTCAATTTGCCATAACGCAGTAGTTTGCGCTGTTTCTTTTTATCGGCGCGCCAGACCATCCCATCAGCCGGTAGCGGTTCAATTCCGACGAAATGCACGACGCCGTCACAAAGTAGGTGTTTCATCGATGAAACACCTGCCCAGGCCCAATAAATACCGGGGGCGTCGGGGAACCAGATAGGGGTTTTCTCTTCTAAGCTTCTGGTTGGCACCTGCCAGCCCCCTTCCGTTCCAGGAGTTACACCATGTCGCTGCGATCTATCGCCTTGTTGTTTGTGTGTGTCGTATTGACTGCATGCAGCAAGGTCAACCAGGAAAACTACTCGAAGCTGTCGGCTGGCATGCCCAAGTCCGAAGTCGAAACGTTACTGGGGAAACCGACCGATTGTTCGGGCGCGCTCGGCATGTCCAGCTGTACCTGGGGCGACCAGAAAAGCTTTATCAGCGTGCAGTACGCCGGTGACAAAGTGTTGATGTTTTCCGGCCAAGGCCTGAAGTAAACCGGGGCCACGTGCCCGCGGGAGAAAAATAATGATGCGGTTAGTTTTTGTGCTTTTGGCTGGCCTGATTTTGGCTGGCTGTGCCACTTCTGGCGAAGATCCGCTGTCACCCAAGACGGTCAACAGCGTCAATCTCAAGCGCTACCAAGGGACCTGGTATGAGTTGGCCCGCCTGCCCATGTATTTCCAGCGCAATTGCGCGCAATCGGAAGCTCACTACACCCTCAAGCCAGACGGCAGTGTGGGAGTGCTCAATCGCTGCCTGACCTCGGACTGGCAGTGGGAAGAAGCCAGGGGCACCGCCACGCCGCAGGTGCCGGGCAAGACCGACAAGCTCTGGGTCGAGTTCGATAACTGGTTTTCGCGGATCGTGCCGGGCGTGGCGAAAGGGCAATACTGGGTGTTGTACGTCAGCGATGACTACAAGACCGCCATCGTCGGCGACCCAAGCCGTCGCTACATGTGGCTGCTGTCCCGTACGCCGACCGTCAATAGCGTCGTGCGCGAGGAGCTGCTGAGCAAGGCACGCCAGCAGGGTTACGACACCACACGCCTGATCTGGCGCGCGTCGGATCGACAGATGGCCAAAACCTCGGACTAACTGCCACCCGAAAGCCAATGTGGGAGCGAGCTTGCTCGCGATAGCGGACTTTCAGTCAACCTGTAGGTTGAAGGTAATGGCCCTATCGCGAGCAAGCTCGCTCCCACAGGGTTGATTGGGTCAGCCCAGAAGGTCGCGCAGGACCTGGGTAAACGCCCGGGCGCTTTGCTCTTCGCCCGCATGCCGCCCATCGCGCACCACCCACCGGCCGCCGACCATCACATCGCGTACCTGGCGATCGCCGCCGGCAAACAGCCAGCGATTGAGGATCCCGTCGCCCTGGGCCGTGGCCAGATATGGGTCGCTGCCATCGAGCACCAGCCAGTCGGCGCGCTTGCCGATTTCGAGGGCGCCGATCGGTTGCCCCAGGGCCTGGGCACCGCCTTCCAGCGCCGCATCGAACAAGGTGCGGCCGACCATCGGCTGATCCGTTCGATACAAGCGGTTGCGCCGTTGATCCCGCAGGCGCTGGCCATATTCCAGCCAACGCAATTCTTCGACCACGCTCAATGACACATGGCTGTCAGAGCCGATCCCCAGGCGCCCGCCCTCGGCGAGGAAATCCACGGCCGGGAAAATCCCGTCCCCCAGGTTGGCTTCGGTGGTCAGGCACAGGCCGGCAATCGCCCGGCTCCTGGCCATGAGGCTGATTTCCTGGGCGTTGGCGTGGGTAGCGTGGACCAGGCACCAGCGCTGGTCGACTTCGGTGTTTTCGTACAGCCATTGCAGCGGACGGGCGCCGCTCCAGCTCAGACAGTCGTCGACTTCCTTCTGCTGCTCGGCAATGTGAATGTGCACCGGGCACTCGCGGTCACTGGCGGCCAGCACATCCTGGATCTGCTCGGGCGTCACGGCACGCAGCGAGTGGAAGCACAGACCCACCGCCTGGGACGGCAGCCCGGCCAGGATCGGCTGCAAGCGCGACTGAAGCTTCAAGTAGTTTTCGGTGCTGTTGATGAACCGGCGTTGCCCGTCGTTGGGGGCCTGGCCGCCAAAACCGGAGTGGCTGTAAAGCACCGGCAGCAGCGTCAGGCCGATGCCAGCAGCGCTGGCGGCGTGGCTGATGCGCAGGGCCAGCTCCGCCGGGTCGGCGTAGGGCGCGCCATCGGTGTCGTGGTGCACATAGTGGAATTCGGCGACCGAGGTGTAGCCGGCCTTGAGCATTTCGATGTACAGCTGGCGGGCAATGATACCGAGTTGGTCGGGGCTGATTTTTCCGACGAGGCGGTACATCAAGTCGCGCCAGGTCCAGAAACTGTCGTTGGGATTGCCCGCCACTTCCGCCAGCCCGGCCATGGCCCGTTGGAAGGCATGGGAGTGCAGGTTCGGCATACCCGGCAACAGCGGACCGCCCAGCCGTTCGGCGCCGTCTGCGTGGGAGCCGGCCTGGATATGGGTCAGGACGCCTTCGGCATCGACCTCAAGACGTACGTCATGGGCCCATCCACTAGGCAGCAGCGCGCGTTCGGCAAAGAAGGCGGACATGGTTCAACCTCATCGTGCGTAATTTGTATATACATATACAGACGTTTGCCTGGCCGGTAAACTCCGGCAAGCTAGCATTCTTATCCGCAGAACAAGGAACCGCCGTGTCGACTCCGCCTGCCAAACCGCCGCTGGCCGCAAACATGGGTGACAGTCCAGCCCCCCTGTACGCCCGCGTCAAACAGATGATCACCCAGCAGATCGACAGTGGAAACTGGCCGCCGCATTACCGCGTGCCGTCGGAAAGCGAACTGGTCAGCCAACTGGGCTTCAGTCGCATGACCATCAACCGTGCGCTGCGGGAAATGACCGCCGACGGCCTGTTGGTGCGCATGCAGGGTGTCGGCACCTTCGTGGCCGAGCCCAAGAGCCAGTCCGCGTTGTTCGAAGTGCATAACATCGCCGACGAAATTGCCTCCCGTGGTCATCGGCACACTTGCAAGGTCATCACCCTGGAAGAAGAGGCGGCCGGTTCCGAGCGGGCCCTGGCCCTGGATATGCGCGAAGGCCAGAAAGTGTTCCATTCGCTGATCGTGCATTTCGAGAACGACATCCCCGTGCAAATCGAGGACCGCTTCGTCAACGCACTGGTGGCGCCTGAATACCTCAAGCAGGACTTCACCGTGCAAACGCCCTACGCCTATCTCAACCAGGTCGCGCCGCTGACCGAAGGCGAGCATGTGGTCGAGGCGATCCTGGCCGAGCCGAGCGAATGCAAGTTGCTGCAGATCGAAAAGGGCGAGCCGTGCCTGTTGATCCGCCGTCGTACCTGGTCCGGACGCCAGCCGGTGACCGCCGCACGCCTGATCCATCCGGGTTCCCGTCACAGTCTGGAAGGGCGCTTTCATAAATGAGCCATTTGAAGGTTTTACGTGCGGCAGACTACCCGCGCATGCCGTGGAAAAACGGTGGCGGCAGCACTGAGGAAATCACTCGCGATGCCGGCGCCGGCCTGGAAGGTTTCGGCTGGCGCCTGTCGATTGCCGACATCGGTGAGTCGGGCGGTTTCTCCACCTTCGCCGGTTACGAGCGGGTCATCAGTGTCTTGCAAGGGAGCGGCATGACACTGAACGTCGATGGCCAAGTCACGCGGGCTTTGCATCCGCTGGACCCTTTTACGTTCAGCGGCGAGAGCCATGTGTTTTGCACACTGCTGGGCGGACCGATTCGCGACTTCAACCTGATCTACGCGCCGCAACGTTACCGTGCGCGGTTGCAGTGGTTGGGCGGCCAGCAGCGGTTTTTCAGTGACGCGCAAACGGTGCTGGTGTTCAGTGCCGCTCCGGGACTGGCTATCAAGATCGGTGAGTCCGCTGTGGACCTGGGCCTCTACGACTGTTTGCAACTGAGCGGTAACAGCGGGTTGGTGGATGTCTCCACTCACGGTCAATGCTGCGTGATTGAGCTGACGGCCCACTAAGCCGCCCTGCAAAAGAGCTTTTGTGGCGAGGGAGCATGCTCCCGCTGGGCCTGTAGGAGCTGTGTAGGAGCTGTCGAGTGCAACGAGGCTGCGATCTTTCCAAAGACACTTGAATCCCAAGCGAAAGATCAAAAGATCGCAGGCTTCGCCAGCTCCTACAAAAGCCCAGCGGGAGCAAGCTCCCTCGCCACAAAAAGCGCGCTCATTGTTCCCTACCCGCGCACCAACTTGTTACCGAACGCCCCAACGTGGCGCAATACCACGCTTCTGTGCCCCTCCGATTTCCCCCTCGAAAACCCTCTTCAAAAATTTCATACAGCTCAGCAGCCCATAAATCACAAGGCTTTCAGCCAATTCCCCAACCGTTCCTGAACATCGCCTTCAACAAGTTGGCCGCTTGATTGCATATGCTTGTACATACAAGTAAAGACGTATGCGTATGAGTCACCGATATTCAACGCAACGTTCGCTAAATCGCTGCCCACTGCCCGGGCTGGTCTGGATTGATCGCTGAGGAGTTTTTGCTGTGACCGACGCTACCCGCAAACCTGAAAAATACCGTGACGTTGAAATCCGTGCCCCTCGCGGTAACACGCTGACCGCCAAGAGCTGGCTGACTGAAGCGCCGCTGCGCATGTTGATGAACAACCTCGACCCGGAAGTGGCCGAGAACCCCAAGGAACTGGTGGTCTACGGTGGCATTGGCCGCGCGGCGCGCAACTGGGAGTGCTACGACAAGATCGTCGAAAGCCTGACCAACCTGAATGACGACGAAACCCTGCTGGTGCAATCCGGCAAGCCGGTGGGCGTGTTCAAGACCCACAGCAACGCCCCTCGCGTACTGATCGCCAACTCCAACCTGGTGCCGCACTGGGCCAGTTGGGAGCACTTCAACGAACTCGACGCCAAGGGCCTGGCCATGTACGGCCAGATGACCGCCGGCAGCTGGATCTACATCGGCAGCCAGGGCATCGTGCAAGGCACTTATGAAACCTTCGTCGAGGCCGGTCGCCAGCACTACGACTCCAACCTCAAGGGCCGTTGGGTCCTGACCGCCGGCCTGGGCGGCATGGGCGGTGCGCAACCCTTGGCCGCGACCCTGGCCGGTGCGTGCTCGCTGAACATCGAGTGCCAGCAGGTGAGCATCGATTTCCGCCTGAAAACCCGCTATGTCGACGAGCAAGCCACCGACCTCGACGACGCCCTGGCGCGCATCGAGAAATACACCGCCGAAGGCAAGGCGATTTCCATCGCGCTGTGTGGGAACGCTGCCGAAATCCTGCCGGAAATGGTCCGTCGTGGTGTGCGCCCGGACATGGTCACCGACCAGACCAGCGCCCACGACCCACTCAATGGCTACCTGCCGGCCGGCTGGACCTGGGACGAGTACCGTGCCCGCGCCAAGACCGAACCCGCCGCTGTGGTGAAGGCCGCCAAGCAATCGATGGCCGTCCACGTCAAAGCCATGCTGGCCTTCCAGAAAATGGGCGTGCCGACCTTCGACTACGGCAACAACATCCGCCAGATGGCCCAGGAAGAGGGCGTCGAAAATGCCTTCGACTTCCCAGGCTTCGTACCGGCCTATATCCGTCCGCTGTTCTGCCGCGGTATCGGCCCGTTCCGCTGGGCCGCGCTGTCCGGTGATCCGCAGGACATCTACAAGACCGACGCCAAGGTCAAGGAACTGATTCCTGACGACGCTCACCTGCACAACTGGTTGGACATGGCCCGCGAGCGCATCAGCTTCCAGGGCTTGCCGGCACGTATCTGCTGGGTTGGCCTGGGCCAGCGCGCCAAGCTGGGCCTGGCCTTCAACGAGATGGTCCGTAGCGGCGAATTGTCGGCGCCGATCGTCATCGGTCGCGATCACCTCGACTCCGGTTCCGTGGCCAGCCCCAACCGTGAAACCGAATCCATGCAGGACGGTTCCGATGCGGTCTCCGACTGGCCGTTGCTCAACGCCTTGCTCAACACCGCCAGCGGCGCGACCTGGGTGTCGCTGCACCACGGTGGCGGCGTCGGCATGGGCTTCTCCCAGCACTCGGGCATGGTGATCGTCTGCGACGGCACCGACGAAGCGGCCGAGCGCATTGCCCGCGTGCTGCACAACGATCCGGCGACTGGCGTGATGCGTCATGCCGATGCCGGTTACCAGATCGCCATTGATTGCGCCAAGGAACAGGGGCTGAACCTGCCGATGATTACCGGCAAATAATCCCGGATCCCTTGTGGGAGCGAGCTTGCTCGCGATAGCGGTGGATCAGTACCGGTTCCGTCTACTGACACGCCCTCATCGCGAGCAAGCTCGCTCCCACAGGGGCGCGGCGCAATTGAATTGCAGAACAATCCACAGAGGTTGAACCATGGCTGTCACCAGCACACGTGCAAGCAGCAAGCCGTTGATCGAGAAACGTTCGATCGACTACATCCCGGAAACTGAGAGACACGGCCGATTGTTGAGCCAGTTCACCCTCTGGATGGGGGCCAACCTGCAAATCACTGCAATTGTCACCGGTGCATTGGCGGTGGTGCTTGGCGGTGATGTGTTCTGGTCGTTGATCGGTTTGCTGATCGGCCAACTGCTCGGCGGTGGCGTCATGGCGTTGCATGCCGCGCAAGGGCCCAAGCTGGGCCTGCCGCAGATGATCTCCAGCCGGGTGCAGTTTGGTGTGTATGGCGCGGCCATCCCGATCGTGCTGGTGTGCCTGATGTACCTGGGTTTCACCGCAACGGGAACAGTGCTTTCCGGCCAGGCGCTGGGCCAGTTGTTTGGCGTCAGCGACAGTGTCGGCATCCTCATTTTCGCCAGTGTCATCGTGCTGGTCACGGTGCTCGGTTATCGGGTGATTCACTTCATTGGCCGTGTCGCCAGCATCATTGGTGTGATCGCCTTTGTTTACCTGTTCGCTCGGCTGATGAGTCAGACGGACGTTGGCGCACTCCTGCAAATCCGCCATTTCAGCTGGAGCAGTTTCCTGCTTGCGGTGTCGCTCGCGGCATCCTGGCAGATCGCCTTCGGCCCCTACGTGGCGGACTATTCGCGTTACCTGCCGAGCAAGACCTCTTCGGTGAAAACCTTTTTTGCCGCAGGCGCCGGTTCAGTCATCGGCGCACAGGTGGCGATGATCCTCGGCGTGTTTGCCGCGGCCTCGGCCAATGGGCAGTTCGCGGGTCATGAAGTGGCCTACATCGTGGGCCTGGGGGGGACCGGCGCCACCGCTGCGCTGCTGTATTTCAGCATCGCATTCGGCAAGGTCACCATCTCCACGCTGAACTCCTACGGCAGCTTCATGTGCATCGCGACCATCATCAGCGGTTTTCGTGGTCACCTGAACGTAACGCGCCTGCAGCGCCTGGTCTTCGTGCTGGTCATCGTCGGCGCTGCGACGCTGATCGCGCTGCTCGGCCAGCACTCGTTCCTCGGTGCGTTCAAGTCTTTCATCCTGTTCTTGCTGGCGTTCTTTACGCCTTGGAGCGCGATCAACCTGGTGGACTACTACTGCATCACTCGCGAGCGCTATGACGTGCCGGCACTGGCCGACCCGAACGGTCGCTACGGTCGTTGGAACGCCCTCGGCCTCAGCGTGTATGTCTTCGGTGTCCTGGTTCAACTGCCGTTTATCGCTACCAAGTTCTATACCGGTCCGCTGGTGGCGGCCATGGGCGGTGTGGATATTTCCTGGATCATCGGTCTGGTGGTTCCGGCGGCGCTGTATTACGTCGTCGCCAAGAAGTGGCACAGCGCTGTACCCGATCAATTGATCCTGCCGCTCGAGCGGGACACGGTTGACGCACAACCGAGCAGGGCGGGCCGCATCCAAGCGGTCTGATGGGACGTTGACAGGGCTGGATGCCTCTTGACTGCCGTAAGCCAATCCAACTGATTAGGAGCGTCACATAATGAAGTCGAACAAGACCCTGCTGACCACATTGCTTTCCATGGGCCTGCTGGCCAGCGCCGGCGCCACACAAGCGGCGGGTTGGTGCGAGTCGGGCAAACCGGTGAAGTTCGCCGGCCTGAACTGGGAAAGCGCCATGCTGCTGACCGACGTCCTGCAAGTGGTGCTGGAAAAAGGCTACGACTGCAAGACCGACAGCCTGCCAGGCAACTCCATCACCATGGAGAATGCCCTGAGCAGCAACGACATCCAGGTGTTTGCCGAAGAGTGGGTCGGCCGCAGTGAAGTCTGGAACAAGGCCGAGAAGGCCGGCAAGGTAGTCGGCGTCGGTGCCCCGGTCGTGGGCGCCATCGAAGGCTGGTACGTGCCGCGCTACGTGGTTGAAGGCGACGCCAAGCGCAAACTCGAAGCCAAGGCGCCAGGCCTGAAGAACATCGCTGACCTGGGCCAGTACGCCGCCGTGTTCAAGGACCCGGAAGAGCCGTCCAAGGGCCGTTTCTACAACTGCCCGGCCGGTTGGACCTGCGAGCTGGACAACAGCGAAATGCTGAAAAGCTATGGCCTGGAAAAAACCTACACCAACTTCCGCCCAGGCACCGGCCCAGCGCTGGATGCCGCGGTGCTGTCGAGCTACAAGCGTGGCGAGCCGATCCTGTTCTACTACTGGTCGCCAACGCCGCTGATGGGCCAGGTGGACCTGGTGAAACTGGAAGAAAAACCGGGCGTGGATAAAAGCGTGAGCATCAAGGTCGGCCTGTCCAAGACCTTCCACGACGAGGCACCTGAATTGGTGACGGTGCTGGAAAAGGTCAACCTGCCGATCGATATCCTGAACCAGAACCTCGGGCGCATGGCCAAGGAACGAATCGAGTCGCCGAAACTGGCGAAGATCTTCCTGAAGGAACATCCTGAAGTCTGGCACGCCTGGGTAAGCGAAGACGCTGCCAAGAAAATCGACGCGGCTCTGTAGGTCGAATACTTCCCGGCCAACCGTAGGGCTGGCCGGGACGTTCACCGCATCCACTTGATCGAGAGTCTCTTATGTTTCCCGAAAGCTTTACCTTCTCCATCGCCGACTGGGTCAACGGTTGGGTCGACGCCCTGGTGACCAACTATGGCGATGTGTTCCGGCAGATCTCCGACACCCTGCTGTGGGCCATCGTCAACCTCGAAGGCCTGCTGCGCATGGCGCCCTGGTGGCTGATGCTTGCCATCGTCGGCGGCATTGCCTGGCACGCCACCCGCAAGGTCGTCGCCACGGCGGTGATCGTCGGCCTGTTGTTCCTGGTGGGTGCGGTGGGCCTGTGGGACAAACTGATGCAGACCCTCGCCCTGATGCTGGTGGCGACGCTGATCTCGGTGTTGATCGGCATTCCGCTGGGCATTCTCTCGGCACGCAGCAATCGCCTGCGTTCGGTGCTGATGCCGCTGCTGGACATCATGCAGACCATGCCGAGCTTCGTGTACCTGATTCCGGTGTTGATGCTGTTTGGCCTGGGCAAGGTCCCGGCGATTTTCGCCACGGTGATCTACGCCGCGCCGCCGCTGATTCGCCTGACCGACCTGGGCATCCGCCAGGTGGACGGCGAAGTGATGGAAGCCATCAACGCCTTTGGCGCCAACCGCTGGCAACAGCTGTTCGGCGTGCAACTGCCCCTGGCCCTGCCGAGCATCATGGCCGGGATCAACCAGACCACCATGATGGCCCTGTCGATGGTGGTCATCGCCTCGATGATCGGCGCCCGTGGCCTGGGTGAAGACGTGCTGGTGGGCATCCAGACCCTCAACGTCGGACGCGGCCTGGAAGCCGGGCTGGCGATCGTGATTCTCGCCGTGGTCATCGACCGCATTACCCAGGCCTATGGTCGTCCTCGGCACGAGGTGAGCAAATGAGCAACGCAGCCATCAGCAAGATCGAAGTCAAGAATGTCTTCAAGATTTTCGGCAATCGCTCCAAGGAAGCCCTGGAGCTGATCCGCCAGAACAAGACCAAGGACCAGGTGCTGGCCGAAACCGGTTGCGTGGTCGGCGTGAACGACCTGTCGCTGAGTATCGGCACTGGCGAGATCTTCGTGATCATGGGCCTGTCCGGTTCCGGCAAGTCCACGTTGGTGCGCCATTTCAACCGGCTGATCGACCCTACCAGCGGCGCGATCCTGGTGGACGGCGAAGACATCCTGCAACTGGACATGGACGCCCTGCGCGAATTTCGCCGGCACAAGATCAGCATGGTGTTCCAGAGCTTCGGCCTGCTGCCCCACAAGAGCGTGCTGGACAACGTCGCCTATGGCTTGAAAGTGCGCGGCGAGAGCAAGCAGGTGTGCGCCGAGCGGGCGTTGCACTGGATCGATACCGTGGGCCTGAAGGGCTATGAGAACAAATACCCGCACCAGCTCTCCGGCGGCATGCGCCAGCGCGTCGGCCTGGCCCGGGCCTTGGCGGCGGATACCGACATCATCCTGATGGACGAAGCCTTCAGCGCCCTCGACCCGCTGATCCGCGCGGAAATGCAGGACCAGTTGCTGGAGCTGCAAAAGACCCTGCACAAGACCATCGTCTTCATCACCCACGACCTCGACGAGGCCGTGCGCATTGGCAACCGCATCGCGATTCTCAAGGACGGCAAGCTGATCCAGGTCGGCACGCCGCGCGAGATCCTGCACTCGCCGGCGGATGAGTATGTCGATCGGTTTGTGCAACGGCGGGCGGCGGTGGTTTGAGGGATTTGTGGTGGTCGGCGCGCTTTTGTGGCGAGGGAGCTTGCTCCCGCTCGGGCGCGCAGCGGCCGCTTCTTTTGGGCCTGCTGCGCAGTCCAGCGGGAGCAAGCTCCCTCGCCACAAAGGCTATGCCTTAAGCCAGATGTGATGCTGAAATGAATTTTTCATGAGGTTGAAGATGTCCCAGGCTGAAAAAATTGTAATCACCGGCGCTCCGTTGCGTTGGCAGGACGTCGTCGCCGTCGCGCGCTTTGGTGCTGTGCTCGAGTTATCGACTGAGACGTGGGCGCGGATCGACAATGCCCAGGCCATCGTCCAGCGCATCGTCGCAACCGGCGAGCGCGCCTATGGCGTCAACACCGGCCTGGGGGCCTTGTGCAATGTTTCGCTCGAGGACGAACAACTCAGCCAACTGTCGCGCAACACCTTGCTCAGCCATGCCTGTGGCGTCGGTGCGCCGCTTTCCGATGAACAGACCCGGGCGATTATCTGCGCCGCCATTCACAACTACAGCCAGGGCAAGTCCGGCATCCATCGCCGGGTGGTCGAAGCGCTGCTGGCGCTGCTCAATCGCGGCATCACACCGCAAGTGCCGTCCCAGGGTTCGGTGGGTTACCTGACCCACATGGCCCACATCGGCATCGCGCTGCTGGGCGTCGGCCAGGTCAGCTATCACGGGCAAATAGTCCCGGCGCAACAGGCCCTGGCCGCAGAGGGTTTGCAACCGGTGCAACTGGGTGCCAAGGACGGCTTGTGCCTGGTCAACGGCACACCGTGCATGACCGGTCTGAGCTGCCTGGCCCTGGCCGATGCGACGCGGTTGGTGCAATGGGCCGACGTCATCGGCGCGATGAGTTTCGAGGCACTGCGCGGGCAGATTGCCGCGTTCGATGCCGACGTCATTGCACTCAAGCCGCACCCGGGCATGCAGAAGGTCGGGAGCAATTTGCGGGCGTTGCTCGACGGCAGCGAAGTCATCGCCGCGAGCCTGGGCATTCGCACCCAGGACGCCTTGAGTATCCGCTCGATTCCCCAGGTGCACGGCGCGGCTCGCGACCAGTTGGCCCACGCCCGGCAACAGATCGAAACCGAACTCAACGCAGTGACCGATAATCCGCTGCTGCTGGGGACGCCGGAGAACTTCCGGGTCATGTCCCAGGCCAATCCCCACGGCCAGTCAGTCGCCTTGGCGGCGGATCTGCTGGCGATTGCCATGGCTGAGATCGGCTCCATCGCCGAGCGTCGCCTCGACCGCTTGATCAACCCCCACGTCAGCGGTCTGCCGGCCTTCCTGGTGGCCAACCCCGGGGTGAACTCGGGGATGATGATCGTGCAATACGTCGCCGCGTCGTTGTGCGCGGAGAACAAGCAACTGGCGCAACCGGCGGTGCTCGATAATTTCGTCACCTCCGGGTTGCAGGAAGACCATTTGAGCATGGGCACCAACGCCGCCCTGAAGCTGCACCGGGCGCTGGAAAACTGCACGCAGATACTCGCCATCGAATACCTGCTGGCGGCCCAGGCCTTTGAGTTTCTCAAGGCTCAGCGCTTCGGCGCCGGCACCGACATCGCCTGGAAACTGTTGCGCGAGCGCGTGCCGGCCTACGACCAGGATCGCTGGCTGGCGCCGGACATCGCCAGTGCCGCCGGCCTGCTTAAAGACCCGAGCGTGCTGCACAGCGTATTACCGAATTTGAATTGATCAAAAAAGCGCCAGCGTGCCAAGGCACCTATTGCCCATAAAGCATCGCCCAAAAGGCGAAGGTGACGGATAACGGAACATTCCGGAGCGACTGGCGGGTAAAAACAAAACTCTCAAAAGGAGCAATACATGACTGCCTTAAACCTGATTCCCGGCCAATTGAGCCTGGCTCAATTGCGTGACATCTATCAGCAACCCGTGATCTTGAGCCTCGACGCCAGCGCGTCGGCGCAGATCGAGGCCAGTGTCGCCTGCGTTGAACAGATCCTTGCCGAGAACCGCACCGCCTACGGCATCAACACCGGTTTCGGCCTGCTGGCCTCGACCCGCATCGCCAGCGAAGACCTGGAAAACCTGCAGCGCTCCCTGGTGCTGTCCCATGCCGCCGGCGTGGGCGAGCCGATCAGCGATGCGCTGGTGCGGCTGGTCATGGTGCTCAAGGTCAACAGCCTGAGCCGCGGTTTTTCCGGCATCCGTCGGCAGGTGATCGATGCGCTGATTGCGCTGATCAATGCCGAGGTCTACCCGCACATTCCGCTCAAGGGTTCGGTCGGTGCGTCCGGTGACCTGGCGCCGCTGGCCCACATGTCCCTGGTGCTGCTGGGCGAAGGCAAGGCCCGCTACAAGGGCGAATGGCTGCCGGCCGTCGACGCGCTGAAAGTGGCTGGCCTCGCGCCGCTGACCCTGGCCGCCAAGGAAGGCCTGGCGCTGCTCAACGGCACCCAGGTGTCCACCGCGTTTGCCCTGCGTGGCCTGTTCGAAGGCGAAGACCTGTTTGCCGGTGCCCTGGCCCTGGGCGGCCTCACGGTGGAAGCGGTGCTCGGCTCGCGTTCGCCATTCGATGCACGCATCCATGCCGCCCGTGGCCAGAAAGGCCAGATCGACGCCGCCGCTGCCTACCGCGATCTGCTGGGCGAGCGCAGCGAAGTTTCCGATTCGCACCAGAACTGCGACAAGGTTCAGGACCCGTACTCCCTGCGCTGCCAACCGCAAGTGATGGGCGCCTGCCTGACCCAGTTCCGCCAGGCCGCCGAGGTGCTGGTGATCGAGGCCAACGCGGTGTCGGATAACCCGCTGGTGTTCGCCGCCGAGGGCGACGTCATTTCCGGTGGCAACTTCCACGCCGAACCGGTGGCGATGGCGGCCGACAACATGGCCTTGGCGATTGCCGAAATCGGCTCCCTGAGCGAGCGCCGCATTTCGTTGATGATGGACAAGCACATGTCGCAACTGCCGCCGTTCCTTGTCGCCAATGGCGGGGTGAACTCCGGCTTCATGATCGCCCAGGTCACCGCGGCGGCCCTGGCCAGTGAAAACAAGGCGCTGTCCCATCCCCATTCGGTGGACAGTCTGCCGACCTCGGCCAACCAGGAAGACCACGTCTCCATGGCCCCGGCCGCTGGCAAGCGTCTGTGGGAAATGGCCGAGAACACCCGTGGGATCCTCGCGGTGGAATGGCTCGCGGCTTGCCAGGGGCTGGACCTGCGCGGCGGTTTGAAGACCTCCACGAAGTTGGAACGGGCGCGGGGGCTGTTGCGTGCGCAAGTGCCGTTTTACGAGAAGGATCGCTTCTTTGCGCCGGACATCAATGCGGCCAGTGAATTGCTGGCGAGCCGGTGCCTGAACGAGCTGGTCACGGCGCAGTTGTTGCCGAGCCTGTAAGGGCCTCATCGCGAGCAAGCTCGTTCCCACAGGGGATTTTGGGTACACCTTGATCCCTGTGGGAGCGAGCTTGCTCGCGATTCGATTTTGAATGCGACGAGGAAACCGGGATGAAAACCCTCTGGCAAAACTGCCACGCCGCCACCATGGCCCAGGGCGTCTACTCGATCATCGAAGACGCCGCCATCGTTACCCAGGGCGAGCACATCCAATGGATCGGCCCGCGTGCCGAATTGCCGACGGGTGACTACCCGGCGGTCAACGACCTCAAGGGGGCCTGGGTCACGCCGGGGCTGATCGACTGTCACACCCACGCGGTATTTGGCGGCAACCGCAGCGGTGAGTTCGAGCAGCGCCTGCAAGGCGTCAGCTACGCCGAGATCGCCGCCGCCGGTGGCGGCATCGCCAGCACCGTGCGCGCCACCCGCGCCGCCAGTGAAGACGAGCTGTTCGCCAGCGCCGCCAAACGCCTGGCAAGCCTGATGCGCGACGGTGTGACCACGGTGGAAATCAAATCCGGCTACGGCCTGGACCTGGCCAGCGAGCGCAAGATCCTGCGGGTCATCCGCCGCCTTGGCGCCGAGTTGCCGGTCAGCGTGCGCAGCACCTGCCTGGCGGCCCACGCCTTGCCGCCGGAATACAAGGATCGCGCCGACGATTACATCGAGCACATCTGCACCGAGATGCTTCCGGCCCTGGCAGCCGAAGGACTGGTGGATGCGGTGGATGCCTTTTGCGAATACCTGGCGTTTTCCCCGGCGCAGGTCGAGCGGGTGTTTATCACCGCGCAACAACTGGGGCTGCCAGTGAAGCTGCACGCCGAGCAACTGTCATCCCTGCACGGTTCAAGCCTGGCGGCACGTTACCAGGCGCTGTCGGCCGATCACCTGGAATTCATGACCGAGGACGATGCCAAGGCCATGGCCGAATCCGGCACCGTGGCGGTGCTGTTGCCGGGCGCGTTTTATTTCCTGCGCGAAACCCAACTGCCGCCCATGGAGGCCCTGCGCAAGCACGGTGTGAAAATCGCCGTGGCCAGCGACCTCAACCCTGGCACCTCGCCGGCGCTGTCGCTGCGCCTGATGTTGAACATGGCCTGCACCTGTTTCCGGATGACCCCGGAAGAAGCCCTGGCGGGGGCGACGATTCATGCCGCCCAGGCCTTGGGCATGGCTGAGACCCACGGTTCGCTGGAAGTCGGTAAAGTCGCCGACTTTGTCGCCTGGCACATCGACCGCCCGGCCGACCTGGCGTACTGGCTCGGTGGCGATCTGGAAAAGTGCGTCGTGCGTCACGGCGTGGAAATCGATTGAGGAGAACGGTTGTGGAGAAGGTCCTGAATTTCAAGCAAGGGCGCGTGCCGCTGTTGATCAGCATGCCCCACGCCGGCCTGCGCCTGACCCCGGCGGTACAGGCCGGGTTGATCCCCGAGGCCCAAAGCCTGCCAGACACCGACTGGCACATCCCAAGGCTCTACGAATTTGCCGCCGAGCTGGGCGCCAGCACCCTGGCCGCCGAGTACTCGCGGTTCGTCGTCGACCTCAACCGTCCCTCCGATGACAAGCCGATGTACGTCGGCGCCACCACCGGTTTGTACCCGGCGACGCTGTTCGATGGCGTGCCGTTGTTTCGCGAAGGGCTGGAGCCATCGGCCGAGGAGCGGGCGACGTATCTGCAACAGGTCTGGATGCCTTACCACCAGGCGCTGCGGCAGGAACTGGCGCGGCTCAAGGCCGAGTTCGGCTATGCGTTGCTGTTCGATGCCCATTCGATCCGTTCGGTGATCCCACACCTGTTCGACGGCAAGTTGCCGGACTTCAACCTCGGCACCTTCAACGGTGCCAGTTGCGACCCGACCCTGGCCGGCCAGCTCGAAGCCATCTGCGCTCGCCACGGTGAATTCACCCACGTGCTCAACGGGCGGTTCAAGGGCGGACACATCACCCGGCACTACGGCAACCCGGCCGAAGACATCCACGCGGTGCAACTGGAACTGTGCCAGAGCACCTACATGGAAGAGTTCGAACCGTTCAACTACCGCGCTGACCTGGCGGCGCCGACTCAGGTGGTGCTCAAGGAACTGCTGGAAGGCTTCCTGGCGTGGGGGCAGCAGGCTTACAAGAAATAAACACCTACCAATACTCCTGTAGCGAGGGGACTTATCTGTGGGAGCAAAGCTTGCTCGCGATACAGGCGCCGCTGTTTCAGAGAGACCGCGTTGTTTTCATCGCGGGCAAGCCTTGCTCCCACAGAATCCCCTTGCCACAGGTTTGTTTTTGTCCTTGAGTCTCGGGAGCAACTGTCGCCACCGTGCAAAACCGAGTCGCCACAGTTCATCTTCAGCCCCTCGGCGCTGCGTAATGTTTTGGGCACGGTGCAGCAAGACACCGACCTACAATAATCCGCTGCCGCACGAGACCTTCCCGATGAAAAGACTGTTCAAGCGCTGTCTGTCGATCCTCTGCGGTACCACCCTCTTGAGCGCCGGGGCGATGGCCGCCGAGCCTGCGTCGTGCCAGACCGTGCGCATGGGCGTGGTCAACTGGACCGACGTGATCGCCACCAGCGGCATGGCCGATGTGTTGCTCACCGGGCTGGGCTACGACAGCAAGCAGACCAGCGCCGTGCAGCAGATCATCTTCGCCGGCATCCGCGACAAGCGTCTCGACATTTTCCTGGGCTACTGGAAGCCGGCGATGGACAAGAACATCGCGCCATTCCTGGCGGCCAACCAAGTGAAGGTATTGGACACGCCAAGTCTGGCCGACGCCCAGGCCACCCTGGCTGTTCCAGACTACGTGGCGGCGGCGGGGCTCAAGACCTTTGCCGACATCGCCCGGTTCAAGGACCAGCTCGGTGGCAAGATCTACGGGATCGAGCCGGGCAGCGGGGCCAACACCACCATCAAGACCCTGATTGAAACCAACCACTTTGGCCTGAAGGACTTCAAGCTGATCGAATCCGGTGAAGCGGGCATGCTGGCCGCGGTGCAGCGGGCGGTGAATCGCAAGGAGTTCGTGGTCTTCGTCGGCTGGACCCCGCACCCGATGAACATCAACATGAACATCACCTACCTGACCGGCAGTGAAGATGTCTATGGCCCGAACGAAGGCGCCGCAACGGTCTCCACCGTGACTGCGCCGGACTACGCCCAGCGCTGCCCGAACGTGAACCGGTTGTTGGAAAACCTCACCTTCACCGCCGCCCAGGAGAGTCAGTTGATGGTGCCGATCATGGAACGCAAGACGCCCCAGGACGTCGCCCGGCAATGGTTGCGCGATCATCCCGAGGATTTGCAGAAGTGGCTGGCCGCAGTCACGAGCTTCGACGGCAAGGATGGCGTGGCGACGGTGCAGGCCAGTCTCAAGAATTGACCTGCTTGGCTGTGGCGGGGTGATTTATCTGTGGTGGAGTGATTTATCTGTGGGAGCAAGGCTTGCCCGCGATAGCGATGTGTCAGTCGACATAACGATTGGATGTACCACTGCCATCGCGGGCAAGCCTTGCTCCCACATTTCAATAGGTGGTGTTCTTCATGGCCTCATATCCACTCTCAGAGCAGATGTCAGCCTTCATCGACAAAACCCTGAGCTTCACCAGCCCGGACGACAGCCTCGCCGGTTCGCGCCAGGCCTACAGCCAAATGTGCCGGGCGTTCACCCCGGCATGCCCGCCAACACTGGCCATCGAGGATTTCGAGCTGGCCGCTGTGGCTGTGCGCGCCTATCACCCACGGGGTGCCGCGCCACCCGTCGGCTGGCCGTGCATCCTCTATCTCCACGGTGGTGGCTGGGTGGTGGGGGACCTGGACTCCCATGATTTCATCTGCCTGGAGCTGGCGGCTGCCCTTGGTGCGCTGGTGGTGGCGGTGGATTATCGGCTGGCGCCAGAGCATCCGTTTCCAGCCGGGTTGGACGATTGCCTCGCCGTGTGGCGTCATCTGGCAGCCGCGCCCTTTGCCATCGACCCGCGTCGTCGGCTGGTGGTCGGTGACAGTGCCGGCGGTAATCTCGCCGCTGCGTTATGCCTGGCCTTGCGCGATGCCGGGCAAGCGTTGCCCCGGGCCCAGGTGCTGATCTATCCGGCGCTCGGTGGCCCGGCAACGCTACCCTCGCGCCACGAATGTGCCGATGCGCCGCTGTTGAGCAGCAACGATCTGGACAGTTATCACACCCTCTACCTGAACGGCGCTCAACCGTCCCCTCTCGCCATGCCGTTGCTCGCCGATCACCTGAGCGGCTTGCCGCCGGCGTTGATCGCCGTGGCGCAATGGGACCCTCTGCGCGACGATGGCATCCTTTATAGCGAGCGGCTGAACGCCGCAGGCGTAGCGTCTGTGTTGTACATGGGCGAAGGGTTGGTCCACGGTTGCCTGCGCGGTCGGGGGCAGGTGCCGGAGGTCGATCGGATGTATCGCACGCTGCTGGCGTACCTGGCTGACATGCTTTGACTGCGCAGGGGACATGCTCATTAAGGTAATTCGGGTTTATGATGCCGTACGGCAGACTAAATAGACGTCCCCACAGGGATGACTCGACCCCTTACGGAGCGCGCAATGCAGACTTTGTACCCGCAGATCAAACCCCATGCCCGGCACGATCTGGCTGTCGATGACACCCACACGCTCTATGTCGATGAAAGCGGTTCCCCGGAAGGCCTGCCGGTGGTGTTCATTCACGGCGGCCCGGGTGCTGGCTGCGATGCACAGAGCCGCCGCTACTTCGATCCGAACCTGTACCGCATCGTTACTTTCGACCAGCGCGGCTGCGGTCGGTCCACCCCCCATGCCAGCCTTGAGAACAACACCACCTGGGATCTGGTCGAAGACCTGGAGCGCATCCGCAAGCACCTGGGCATCGAGAAGTGGGTGCTGTTTGGCGGTTCCTGGGGCTCGACCCTGGCCCTGGCCTATGCCCAGACTCATCCCGAGCGCGTACACGGCCTGATCCTGCGTGGGATCTTTCTCTGCCGGCCGCAGGAAATCGAATGGTTCTACCAGGCCGGCGCCAGTCGCCTGTTCCCCGACTACTGGCAGGACTACATCGCACCGATCCCGTTGGACGAGCGCGACGACCTGCTCAGCGCTTTCCACAAGCGCCTGACCGGTAACGACCAGATCGCCCAGATGCACGCGGCCAAGGCCTGGTCCACCTGGGAAGGTCGCACCGCGACCCTGCGTCCGAACCCGCTGGTGGTCGATCGCTTCTCCGAGCCGCAGCGGGCGCTGTCGATCGCCCGGATCGAATGCCACTACTTCACCAACAACGCTTTCCTCGAACCCAACCAGTTGATTCGCGACATGGGCAAGATCGCCCATTTGCCGGGCGTCATCGTGCATGGCCGCTACGACGTCATCTGCCCGCTGGACAATGCCTGGGAGCTGCATCAGAACTGGCCCAACAGCGAACTGCAGGTGATTCGCGACGCGGGTCACGCCGCTTCGGAGCCGGGGATCACCGACGCACTGGTTCGCGCCGCTGCGCAAATGGCCCGGCGCCTGCTCGACCTGCCGCCTGAAGAAGCATGAAGGGGCTGTTGCAACGAGTTCGCGGAGCGCGGGTCGAAGTATCAGGCGAGATCGTCGGCGCCGTGGATCAGGGCTTGCTGGTGTTGGTGGCCGTCGAGCCCGGGGATACTCGGGCCAGCGCCGACAAACTCCTGCATAAGCTGCTTAACTATCGAGTATTCAGCGACGCCGACGGCAAGATGAACCTGTCCCTGGCGGACGTCGGTGGTGGGTTGCTGCTGGTGTCGCAGTTCACCTTGGCGGCCGACACCAAAAGTGGTTTGCGCCCGGGTTTTTCGACAGCCGCACCTCCGGCCCTGGGAGAAGAGTTGTTCAACTATTTGCTCACCCAGGCAAAACAGGTGCATGGCACTGTGGCATCAGGTAGATTCGGCGCCGACATGCAGGTGCATTTGGTCAATGATGGTCCGGTAACGTTCCTGTTACAGGTCTGAAAGCGTTTGAAACATCTTTTCGGGCCTGTTTCGAGGCAAAACTGGGAGTTTTCTCGATAAATACTTTGCTACCCCTGATGCGTTGTCACGCGGGCTACTAGATAATCGCGCGCTACGGGGGATCAGCGTTCGCTGGTCCATTTGACTTAGGTAGAGACTTGTCCTGGACCGTTTGGGGAATCATTTTGTCCCATCGGAGTCGGAACAATGCTCGCCAACTTGGCAAGAGTGGTCCGCAGGAACGGTTTTTCAATGCCGTTACCGTGCAGATACTTTATCTGGCCGTTGGTTTTTTGATCAGTTTTCGGCGAGGGTTGCTCGTGATTGTTAGTCCCTGTAATGCACCAAAAATGACTGCCAAACGGTTTAGAAACGCCCTGGTAGCGGGCTCGGCCCTGCTGTGCCTGTTCGGCGCGGGCCAACTGTGGGCATTCAGCCTGGATGATGTATCGGCGAAGGCTCAAGAACTGGCTGGGCAAAAATACGAAGCCCCGCGCAGTAATCTGCCGAACGAATTCCGCGAAATGAAATTCGCTGACTATCAAAAAATCCGTTTCCGTACCGAAAAAGCCGAATGGGCCGACCAGAAGACACCGTTCAGGCTGTCCTTCTATCACCAGGGTATGCATTTCGACACGCCGGTGAAGATCAACGAAATCACCGCGACCACCGTCGAAGAGATCAAGTACGACCCGTCGCGCTTTGACTTCGACGATGTGAAATTCGATCCCAAGGCCACCGAACAGCTGGGTTACGCGGGTTTTCGCGTGTTGTACCCGATCAACAAGGCTGACAAGCAGGACGAGATCATGACCATGCTGGGCGCGAGTTATTTCCGCGTCATCGGCAAGGGCCAGACCTACGGTCTGTCCGCCCGCGGCATGGCCATCGACACCGCGTTGCCATCGGGTGAAGAATTCCCGCGCTTTCGCGAGTTCTGGATCCAACGTCCGAAGCCGACCGACAAGCACCTGGTGATCTTTGCCCTGCTGGATTCGCCACGCGCCACTGGCGCTTATCGCCTGACCTTGCGTCCGGGCACCGACACCGTGGTCGACGTGAAGTCGCGCATGTTCCTGCGTGACCGCGTGACCAAGCTGGGCGTGGCCCCATTGACCAGCATGTACCTGTTCGGCGCCAACCAACCGTCCAAAGTGCTGAACTACCGTCGCGAACTGCACGATTCCAGTGGCCTGTCGATCCATGCCGGTAACGGCGAGTGGATCTGGCGCCCGCTGAACAACCCGAAACACCTGGCCGTGAGCAACTTCTCGGTAGAAAACCCGCGTGGTTTCGGCCTGTTGCAACGGGGGCGTGACTTCAGCCATTACGAAGACCTGGACGACCGCTACGACAAGCGTCCAAGTGCCTGGATCGAACCGAAAGGCGATTGGGGCAAGGGCTCCGTCGACCTGGTAGAAATTCCGACCGCCGATGAAACCAACGACAATATCGTTGCCTTCTGGAGCCCGGAAAAGCTGCCTGAGCCAGGCCAGCCGCTGGACTTCAGCTACCGCCTGCACTGGACTCTCGACGAATCCAGCCTGCACTCGCCGGACAGCGCCTGGGTCCAGCAGACCTTGCGCTCCACCGGTGACGTGAAACAGTCCAACCTGATTCGTCAGCCGGACGGCAGCGTGGCCTACCTGGTGGACTTCGAAGGTCCGTCCCTGCAAGCCCTGCCGGAAGACGCCGATGTGCGTAGCCAGGTGAGCGTCGGCGAAAACGGCGAGATCGTCGAGAATAGCGTGCGCTACAACCCTGAAACCAAGGGCTGGCGCTTGACCCTGCGGTTGAAGATCAAGGATTCGAAACAGGCCACCGAAATGCGTGCGGCGCTGGTCCGTCCATTGACGCCTGTAGAAGCCCCGGCCACCGCGCACTCCGTGACCACGACCCTGGCCAAGGCCGACAAAGTCGCTCGCCAGCAGACCGAAAAAGAACTCGCGAGCGAAAAAGCGAAAGACGAAGCCAAGGCCGTCAAGGCGGCAGACGCCGCTGTTGAACCGACCCCAACCCAGCAGGAATCGGAACCGACTGAACAAGTCTTGACCGAGACCTGGAGCAATCAGTTGCCAGCCGATGAGTAATACTTCAGTACAGCCAGAGACGCTCAGCGAGTACCTGGCCCATTTGCCCATGACCGACGAGCAGCGCGCCGAGCTGGCGGGCTGCAAGTCCTTCAGCGAATTGCACGAACGCCTGTCGTCATCGACCTTCGACGAGCCCGCCGAGGCGGCGCAAGCCTCGGTGGGCCGCCGGCTGACCCTGAACACTGCCGAGGAGCTCGAGGACGCCGAAATGCTGGGGCTCGACGCCAGCGGCCGGGTATGCCTGAAAGCCACGCCGCCGATTCGTCGGACCAAGGTCGTGCCGGAGCCGTGGCGCACCAATATCCTGGTGCGTGGCTGGCGGCGCCTGACCGGTCGTACCAACCCGCCGAAGCCGCCCAAGGATGAGCGCGTGCTGCCACATGCACGCTGGCGTACCGTGGGCTCGACCCGTCGCTACATCCTGCTGATCTTGATGCTCGGCCAGACTATCGTCGCCGGCTGGTACATGAAAGGCATCATGCCGTACCAGGGCTGGTCGTTCGTGGACCTGGAAGAAGTCCTGCACCAACCGCTGTTGCAGACCGCCACGCAAGTACTGCCGTATGCGCTGCAAACCAGCATCCTGATTCTGTTCGGGATCCTGTTCTGCTGGGTCTCGGCGGGTTTCTGGACGGCGCTGATGGGCTTTCTCGAATTGCTCACCGGTCACGACAAGTACCGCATCTCCGGTGCCAGCGCCGGCAACGAGCCGATTCCCAAGGACGCCCGCACCGCGCTGGTGATGCCGATCTGCAACGAAGATGTGCCGCGGGTATTCGCCGGTTTGCGCGCAACCTTCGAGTCGGTGGCCGCCACCGGTGACCTGGATCGTTTCGACTTCTTCGTGCTCAGCGACAGTAACGAAACCGATATCTGCGTGGCCGAACAACAGGCCTGGCTGGACGTCTGCCGTGAAGCCGGGGGCTTCGGCAAGATCTTCTATCGTCGCCGTCGCCGTCGCGTGAAGCGCAAGAGCGGCAACCTCGACGACTTCTGCCGTCGTTGGGGCAGCGACTACAAGTACATGGTCGTGCTCGACGCCGACAGCGTCATGAGCGGTACGTGCCTGACCAGCCTGGTGCGCCTGATGGAAGCCACGCCGGACGCCGGCATCATCCAGACCGCGCCACGTGCCTCGGGCATGGACACGCTGTATGCGCGCATGCAGCAGTTCGCCACCCGGGTGTACGGTCCGCTGTTCACCGCCGGCCTGCACTTCTGGCAGTTGGGTGAATCCCACTACTGGGGCCACAACGCGATCATTCGCATGAAGCCGTTCATCGAGCACTGCGCCTTGGCGCCGCTGCCCGGTAAAGGCGCGTTCGCCGGTGCCATCCTGTCCCACGACTTCGTCGAAGCGGCGCTGATGCGCCGTGCCGGCTGGGGCGTGTGGATTGCCTATGACCTGCCGGGCAGCTACGAAGAGCTGCCGCCGAACCTGCTGGACGAACTCAAGCGTGACCGTCGCTGGTGCCACGGCAACCTGATGAACTTCCGGCTGTTCCTGGTCAAGGGCATGCACCCGGTGCACCGTGCGGTGTTCCTGACCGGCGTGATGTCCTACCTGTCGGCGCCGCTGTGGTTCTTCTTCCTGGTGCTGTCCACTGCGTTGTTGGCGGTGAACACGCTGATGGAGCCGCAGTACTTCCTTGAACCGCGTCAGCTCTATCCGTTGTGGCCACAATGGCACCCGGAAAAAGCCATCGCCCTGTTCTCGACCACCATCGTGCTGCTGTTCCTGCCCAAGTTGCTGAGTATCGTGCTGATCTGGGCCAAGGGTGCGAAGGAGTTCGGTGGCAAGTTCAAGGTGACGCTGTCGATGCTCCTGGAGATGCTGTTCTCCATGCTGCTGGCGCCGGTGCGGATGATTTTCCACACCCGTTTCGTGCTCGCCGCATTCCTGGGCTGGGCTGCAACCTGGAACTCGCCACAACGTGACGACGACTCCACGCCATGGAGCGAAGCGGTCAAGCGCCACGGCCCGCAAACCTTGCTGGGCTTCTTCTGGGCCTTGCTGGTGATCTGGCTGAACCCGAGCTTCCTGTGGTGGCTGGTGCCGATTGTCGGTTCGTTGATGCTGTCGATTCCGGTATCGGTGATTTCCAGCCGCGTGGGCCTGGGCTTGAAGTCCCGTGATGAAAGCCTGTTCCTGATCCCTGAGGAATACGCGCCGCCACAGGAACTGCTGTCGACGGACCAGTACACCCATGAAAACCGTTGGCATGCGCTCAAAGACGGTTTCATCCGGGCGGTGGTCGATCCGCAACAGAACGCCTTGGCGTATGCGTTGGCAACCTCGCGTCACGGCAAGGCCGAGCCGATCGAATGGCTGCGGGTCGAACGTGTTCGTCACGCCTTGAAGGCCGGCCCGGCCGGTCTCAGCAACGCCGAGCGACTGGCTCTGCTGAGCGACCCGGTGGCCTTGTCCCGCCTGCATGAGCAGGTCTGGAGCGAGGGTCATCCCGAGTGGCTGGCGGCGTGGCGCGAATCGATCAACGCTGATCCTCATGCACCGTTGTTACCGCTTCAGCCGTTGAGCGCACAGCCTCAAGTGGCCTGATACGCAAAAAGCCCCGCTTCTGAAAGGAAGCGGGGCTTTTTGTTAAGCGTACTTTCTATCTGCGGATCGCCTTTGTGGCGAGGGAGCTTGCTCCCGCTGGATGGCGCAGCCGCCCCCGATTTTGTGGTGCGGTCAGTGTTGTGGATTGATGGTATCCAACATCCGGTTTGCCAATAACCTACTCAGTTCGATCAGTTGCTGAATGCCGAAGGCAACATGGCGTCGCGAGCCTTTCAGGTCGAACGCAAGGTCGCTGACCATGGCATCGGCTGAGGCCAGGTTTTCGCTGAGGTTGGCCAACAGGCTTTCAGTGTCGATACCGTCGACGACGGTGAAGAGCTGGCCCGGCGGCTGTTTTTCTTCGGGTTTGGGTTGTTTGGGCTTCAGGTAGTAATCGAGTGCGCGGTCGGTGGCTTCCTGGAGTTTCTTGGGGTCGGTTTCTGGTTCTGGTGGGTTGGGTGTGACCTTGTGCATGGTTGACGCTCCTAGGGTAATGGAGCCGCCAGATATCGCTGCTAAACGAGAAGGGTGGCGACTGTACGCGGGTTAGCAGACCGGGACCCTAGAACCCGGCAGACCCGAAGGTCTCCCACGCACAACCGCCATGACATAGATGTGCAGGCGCTGAAGCCTGCTCACGAATGTGGAGAGCGTACGTCTAGGATTGTCCAGGCTGCTAAACCCGATCGCTGAACTGACAGCGACCTGCAAACGTTAGAGCCCAGGGCCAAGGCGCACAAGCCGGCGGATTCTGGCGTAGTTGTAGGCAATGGCGCAAGGCTGTGTAGCCTTGGGATGACGGATTGTGGGAGGCAGGTATTTTTGTATGTATATCCGTTATTTAGGTGACGGCTGCTGACGGTTCCGCTCTTACAGCGGCTCACTTTTGAGAAGCCCGGGAGCCGGCCCAGTCAAAAGTAAGCAAAACGCTTTTGCCCCACCACTCGGTGCCTCGCTAGGGCTCGGCATGCCCTCACTCCGGCATTGCTCCGTGGGCCCGCCGCGAAGGGCCATCCATGGCCCAGCGCGGCTACCTCGGCATCCATGCCGAGGTGCCCACTGCGCAATACCTGCGTTCGGCCATCGTGGTTAACGGGGCGCCGAGATCAACGTCCTTTCCGAGGCGGCCTAGTAGCCGACCTGGTTCTGGGTGGAACCGCGTTTCCCCTGTGGGAGCGAGCCTGCTCGCGAAGGCGGCCTAGTAGCCGAGCTGGTTCTTGATGGGGACCGCGTTTCCTCTGTGGGAGCGAGCTTGCTCGCGAAGGGGCCAGCAAGCCCAGCATCCATGTGGCTGAAGCACCGCCATCGCGAGCAAGCTCGCTCCCACATTTCGATCTTCAGTGAACACAAAATTTATATCCAACACAGAACTCCTGTGGGAGCGAGCTTGCTCGCGAAGAGGCCGGCAATCCCAGCATCCATGTGGCTGAAGCGCCGCCATCGCGAGCAAGCTCGCTCCCACAGCATTTACCGTTGAACAATCTGTGGCGTGATGGCTGGGAAGCTTTTGTGGCGAGGGAGCTTGCTCCCGCTTGAGTGCGCAGCGCTCATCGCTTTTTTGGGGCCGCTGCGCGCCCCAGCGGGAGCAATCTCTGGCCACAGGACCGTGCCGTTCCCAAAACCCTTGTGGATATCCAACATCACCGCAAACTGACTGAGCTTTCGCGAGCAAGCCCGTTCCCACAGGAGAAACGCGGTCTCACCCAGAGCCAGGTCGGCTACCAGGCCGCCTCGTGGTGGACGTTGATCTCGGGCGCCCCGTTAACCACGATGGCCGAACGCAGGCATTGATCCGTGGGCACCTCGGCATGGATGCCGAGGTAGCCGCGCTGGGCCATGGATGGCCCTTCGCGGCGGCCCACGGAGCAATGCCTTCGTTCAGGCATGCCGAGCCTAAGCGAGGCACCGAGTGGTGGGGCAAAAGCGTTTTGCTTACTTTTGACTGGGCCGGCTCCCGGGCTTCTCAAAAGTGAGCCGCCGTCAGGGCGGAACCCTAAACAGCCATTACCAAAAAAACGGATATACACACAAATCTAAGTGAGCCAGCCGCAAGGCATCAAACCCGAAACCGCCCCACCAACGTCTGCAAATGCCCCCCCAACCGCGCCAACTCAGCGCTCGAAGCGGCAGTCTCCTCACTGGACGACGCCGTCTGCTCCGACACATCACGCACATTCAGCACACTACGATTAATCTCCTCGGCCACCGCACTCTGCTGTTCAGCCGCCGCGGCGATCTGCTGGTTCATCGCCTGGATCGCCGAGACGGTACGGGTGATGTTTTCCAGCGACCCACCGGCACGGCGGGTCAGCTCGACGCTGCTGTCGGTCAGGTTGCGGCTGTTGTCCAGGGTCGCCGCGACCTGCTCAGTGCCTGATTGCAGCCCAAGGATCAGCTCTTCGATTTCTTCGGTGGACTTCTGGGTACGCTGGGCCAGGCTGCGAACCTCGTCGGCGACCACCGCAAACCCACGCCCGGCTTCACCGGCCCGGGCTGCCTCGATGGCGGCGTTGAGGGCCAGCAGGTTGGTTTGCTGGGCGACGGACTTGATCACATCCAGCACGCTGCCGATCTTGTCGCTTTCTCGCTTCAGCTCGCCCATGGCGGTAGTGGAATTACCCACTTCGAGTGCCAGGCGCTCGATCTGGGCAATCGCTTCGCCGACGACTTTATCGCCTTCGCGTGCCTGGGCATCGGCGGCTGCGGCCGCTTCGGAGGCCTCTTCGGCATTGCTGGCCACTTCCTGCACTGTGGCGGTCATTTCGTGCATGGCGGTGGCGACCTGGTCGGTTTCCACTTTCTGGCTGTTGACTCCGGCGCTGGTCTGTTCGGTAACGGCCGACAGTTGTTCGGCGGCGCTGGCGATTTGCGTGACGCCTTCGCTGATGCCGCCGATCAATTGCCGCAGGCCCACGGTCATGTTCTGCATGGCGCGCTGTAACTGGCCCAGTTCGTCGCGGCGCTCGGAAGTGAGGTTGTGGGTCAGGTCGCCGGCAGCCACGCGTTCGGCGATCTTGAGGGTCTGGCCCAGAGGGCCGACGATCTGCCGGGTGATGACCAGGGCGGCGATGACACCGAACAACAGAGCCAGTACGGCAGCCGAGACCAGGAAGGTCTTGGCCTCGGCGGCATCATGGTCGCGCACGGCGGTCTGGGAGACGGTCAGCTTTTGGCTGGCGTCGATCAATACGTCACCTTGATCTGCCATGCGCTTGAGTGCCGCGGCGTTGTCGATCTGGGAGTCGCGGAACTGGCTGACGGCTGTGCGATAGGCATTGATCGAGTCGCTGGCCTGTTGCAGGTTGGCGGCATGTTCTTCGGGCAATTGCTCTGGCAAGCGTGCGAGCAGTTTGAGGACATTGTCGACGGCCTCGAGGGCTGGTTGCTGGGCCTCGCTCTTGCCGCTGTAGGTGTAGCCGCGAACTTGATAGCGCGCTTGCTGGACCGCCTTGCTCAGGGTCACAACACTGTTGAACTGGGCAACGCTGTCGTCTTGCAGCAATGACTTCTCTACTTCAGCGACGCGAGCCACGGCATTGTCTGCACTGGCACCGAGCTTGCTGCGGGCATCTTCTCGGCTGGCGGTAGCGCGGGTCATCTCGGCGAAGGCTTTTTTGTACTCGGCCACGGCGGCCAATTGTTTATCGATCAGTGCGACATCGGCCGGTTGCTCGATCAGTTGGCGGGCGGTTTTCAGCCCGGCGTCGAGTTTGCCAATCAGGTCGTTGACTTGCTGGGGGCCGTTCTCGCCCCGCGAGGTGTCGTAGTTCATGCGTGCCAGGCGCAAGTCCTTGGTCAAATCGTTCAGGCTGGCAATGAACCCCAGCTTGTCGCCACGGCTGATGACGTTACCCAGGCCGGTCCAGCCCGTGAAGGCGATTATCACGGTCAGGAACAGCACCAGGCCGAAGCCGAAACCGAGTTTGCGATTAACGCCTACATTACCTAGCCATCGGAACATGCTGTTACTCCCTGCAGCGCTGAGTTTATGTGCTGGGAGCTATATCGACCGGTTGGAAGGGATCTGTAGAGAATAGATGTCACAGTAGTGGCCGCTTCGCGCCCCAGCGCGAGCAATCCCTGGCCACGGGTTTTATACCTGCCCTCTGGTTAGACCTTGAAGCGACCTACCAGCGTCTGCAAATGAACCCCCAACCGTGCCAGTTCGGCGCTGGAGGCGGCGGTTTCTTCGCTGGAGGAAGCGGTTTGTTCGGAGACATCGCGAACGTTCACGACGCTGCGGTTGATCTCTTCGGCCACGGCGCTCTGCTGCTCTGCGGCGGCGGCGATCTGTTGGTTCATCGACTGGATCGCCGAGACCGTGCGGGTGATGTTTTCCAGTGAGCCACCGGCACGGCGGGTCAGTTCGACGCTGCTGTCGGTCAGGTTGCGGCTGTTGTCCAGGGTGGTCGCGACCTGTTCGGTGCCCGATTGCAGACCAAGGATCAGTTCTTCGATTTCTTCGGTGGACTTCTGGGTGCGCTGGGCCAGGCTGCGCACCTCGTCGGCCACCACCGCGAAACCACGTCCGGCTTCACCGGCCCGGGCCGCTTCGATGGCGGCGTTGAGGGCCAGCAGGTTGGTTTGCTGGGCGACAGACTTGATCACGTCCAGCACGCTGCCGATCTTGTCACTCTCGCGCTTGAGATGGCCCATGGCTTCGGTGGAATTGCCCACTTCCTTGGACAGGCGTTCGATCTGGGCGATGGCTTCGCCGACCACTTTTTCGCCTTCGCGAGCTTGCTGGTCAGCGGCTACTGCCGCTTCGGAGGCTTCCTCGGCATTGCGCGCCACTTCCTGCACGGTGGCGGTCATTTCATGCATGGCGGTGGCAACCTGGTCGGTTTCCACTTTCTGGCTGTTGACCCCGGCGCTGGTCTGCTCGGTAACGGCCGAGAGCTGTTCGGCGGCGCTGGCGATTTGCGTGACGCCGTCGCTGATACCCCCGATCAGTTGCCGCAGGCTGATGACCATTCGCTGCAGGCTGCCTTGTAGTTGACCCATGTCGTCGCGGCGAGTGACCACCAGGTTATGGCTCAAGTCGCCGGAGGCGACACGTTCGACGGCCACCAGGGTCTGTTGCAGTGGCGCGACGATCTGCCGGGTAATGATCCATGCGGCCAGCAGGCCAAACGCTAATGCCAGGATGGTGACGATGATCAGCGTTTCTTTCGCTTGAGCCGTTTCCTGGTCGCGTTTCTCGATCTGCGAAGTCGTCAATTGATTATCCAGGCCGTTCAAGCGGGTGTCTTGGTCGGCCATTTTCTTGAGGGCCGAGGCGCTGGCGACCTGTGAGTCGCGGAACTGGCTGACGGCAGCGCGATAAGCCTTCATCGATTCAGAGGCTTGTTGCAGGTTGGTGGCGTGTTCCGGCAGTTTGCCCGTCAGGCTTTCAAGGTTTTTCAACACGCTATCGATGGCATCCAGAGCCGGTTGCTCGGCATCGGCCTTGCCGCTGTAGGTGTAGCCGCGAACTTGGTAGCGGGCTTGCTGGAGCAGTCTGCTCAGCTCAACCACACTGTCGAATTGCGCCACACTGTCGCCTTGGCGCAAGGCATTTTCGACCTCTTTCACCTTGGCTACGGCATTGTCGGCGTTGGCGCCCAGCTTGGAGCGGGCCGATTCGCGGTTCTGCGTCGCCTGGGTCAGGTCGGCAAAGGCGCGTTTGTACTCATCGAGGATAGCCAGCTGCTGATTGAGCAACTCCTGGTCTGCCGGACGTACAAACCGTTTGAGGGCCGCTTGTATGTTTTCTTGAAGCTTGCCCACGAATTCATTGACCGCTGCTGGCCCTTGTTCGCCGCGCCGCATCTCATAGTCGAGACTGGCGACTCGCAAATCCTTGGCCAACTCATTGAGGCTGGCGATGGACGCCTGTTTATCTGCGCGGCTGATCACGCTGCTCAGGCTGTTCCAGCCCGCGAACGTGCTCAGGACGGTCATGAGCAGCACCAGGCCAAAACCGAAACCCAGTTTGCGATTGACACTTACGTTTCCCAGCTTTTCGGTTAGCCAACTGAACATGCTGATACTCCTGGAACCTTTTATTAGGTCTTATGAAAAGAGTATCGACCATGTGATGGGGATCTGTAGAAAATAGATGCGCTGGGATTTTTTGTGGCGAGGAAGCTTGCTCCCGCTGGGTGCGTCTTGTAGGAGCTGTGTAGGAGCTGTGTAGGAGCTGTCGAGTGCAACGAGGCTGCGATCTTTCCCCAGGCACTTGAATCTCGAGCGAAAGATCAAGATCAAAAGATCGTCCGAACGCGGCCCGAGCCTTCGCCAGCTCCTACAGGAGCAAGCTCCCTCGCCACAGGTTTTATGCCTGCCCTTTTGATCAGACTTTGAAGCGTCCCACCAGTGTCTGCAAATGCCCCCCCAGCCGGGCCAGTTCGGCGCTGGAGGCGGCGGTTTCCTCACTGGAGGAGGCGGTTTGTTCGGAGACATCGCGAACATTCACGACGCTGCGGTTGATCTCTTCGGCCACGGCGCTCTGCTGCTCGGCCGCAGCGGCGATCTGCTGGTTCATCGACTGGATCGCCGAGACCGTGCGGGTGATGTTTTCCAGTGAGCCACCGGCACGGCGGGTCAGTTCGACGCTGCTGTCGGTCAGGTTGCGGCTGTTGTCCAGGGTGGTCGCGACCTGTTCGGTGCCCGATTGCAGGTTGCCGATCAGTGCTTCGATTTCTTCGGTGGATTTCTGGGTACGCTGGGCCAGGCCACGAACCTCGTCGGCCACGACGGCGAAACCACGCCCGGCTTCACCGGCCCGGGCTGCCTCGATGGCCGCGTTGAGGGCCAGCAGGTTGGTTTGCTGGGCCACGGACTTGATCACGTCCAGCACGCTGCCGATCTTGTCACTCTCGCGCTTGAGATGGCCCATGGCTTCGGTGGAATTGCCCATTTCCTTGGACAGGCGTTCGATTTGGGCGATGGCTTCACCCACGACTTTTTCGCCTTCGCGAGCCTGCTGGTCGGCGGCGACCGTCGCTTCGCAGGCCTCCTCGGCATTACGTGCCACTTCCTGCACCGTGGCGGTCATTTCGTGCATGGCGGTGGCGACCTGGTCGGTTTCCTCTTTCTGTTTGTTGACCCCGGCGCTGGTCTGCTCGGTGACGGCCGAGAGCTGTTCAGCGGCACTGGCGATTTGCGTGACACTGTCGCTGATGCCGCCGATCAATTGCCGCAGGCCCACGGTCATGCTTTGCATGGCGCGCTGTAGCTGGCCCAATTCGTCGCGGCGCTCGGAGGTGAGGTTGTGGGTCAAGTCGCCAGCGGCCACGTATTCGGCAACCTTGAGAGTCTGGTCCAGCGGGTCGACGATCTGCCGGGTGATCGCCAGGGCCGCGATCAAACCGAGCAGAAGGGCCAGTGCGGCGGCCAATCCCAGGATAGTCTCGGCCTGGGCAGCTTCCTGATTGCGCACGGTCGTCTGGGACACTGTGAGATTTCTGCTGGCCTCGCGTAGCACGACCCCCAGGTCGGACATGCGCTTGATGGCGGCAGCGTTTGCGGTCTGGGCGTCACGGAACTGGCTGACGGTTGCACGATAGGTCTTGAACGATTCGCCGGCCTGGTGCAGCTTGGCGGCGTGTTCTTCTGGCAGTTGGGCCGCAATCCTGTCGAGAATTTTCAAAGCGTTATCGATGGCATCCTGCGCGGGTTGCTCGGCGTCGGCCTGGCCACTGTAGGTGTAGCCGCGAACCTGATAACGGGCCTGCTGGATGGCCTTGCCCAAGGTCACCACACTGTTGAATTGTGTCACGCTATCGCCTTGCAATAGGGCGCTTTCAATGTCGGAGACACGGGTCACGGCGTTATCGGCGCTGGCGCCCAATTTGCTGCGGGCATCCTCACGACTGGCGGTGGCGCGGATCAAATCGGCGACGGCAGTCCTGTACTCGGCGACGGCCGCCAGTTGCTTGTCGATGATCGCCACGTCGGCCGGTTGCTCGATCGATTGGCGCGCGGTCCGTAGCCCGGGCTCCAATTTACCGAGGAGATCGTTGAGGTCACCTGGGCCTTTTTCGCCGCGGGTCGCGTCGTAATCCATGCGCGCGGAACGCAGGTCCTTGGTCACGTCATTCAGGCTGGCGATGAGCCCCAGCGTGTCGCCGTGGGCAATCACCTTACGCAGGCCGGTCCAGCCGGTGAAGGCGATCATTACTGTCAAGAAGAGTACCAAGCCGAAACCAAAGCCGAGTTTGCGATTGACGCCTACGTTACCTAGCCATCGGAACATGCTGATACTCCCTTGAAGGGCGGAACTGCCTTTCATAGTAGCTGTATCGACAGATTGTGGGAGGAACTGGAGAAATGAGCTAAATGAGCTTGGAACGCGGTGGCAAGCGACAGAGGATCAGAACAGTCGTGCGAGCAGCGCTGTAACCGCGGTCTCGACCCGCAGGATCCGCTCGCCCAGTTGCACCGGTTGCAGGCCGGCCTTGGCCAACAGGTCGATCTCGTAGGGAATCCAGCCGCCTTCCGGGCCGATGGCCAGTGTCACCGGTTCTGTCAGCGCACGAGGGCAGGGCGGGTAGTTGCCGGGGTGACCGACCAGGCCCAAGGTGCCGTCGGTCATGGCCGGCAGGCGGTCTTCGACGAAGGGCTTGAAGCGTTTTTCGATGACGATTTCCGGCAGCACGCTGTCCCGGGCTTGTTCCAGGCCCAGGATCAGTTGCTCGCGGATGGCCTCGGGCTCGAGGAACGGCGTCTGCCAAAAGCTCTTTTCCACGCGATAACTGTTGACCAGCACCACGCGCGGCACGCCCATGGTGGCGACGGTCTGGAACACCCGCCGAAGCATTTTCGGCCGCGGCAGGGCCAGCACCAGCGTCAGCGGCAACTTGGCCGGTGGAGGCTGGTCGAGGGTCACTTGCAGTTCGGCCTCGCGGGCTTCCAGGCGCAGCACCTGGGCGGTGCCCATCAGCCCGCCGATGCGTCCGACGCGCAGGCTGTCACCGACGGCGCTGCGATGGACTTCCTGCATGTGGGTCAACCGGCGATCGCTCAGGATTACGCGGTCGGGCCCGATGAAGTCGGCCTCTTCGAGCAGCAGCAGGTTCACGCTTGGGTCGCTGGCGGCTGGTCGTTGTGGTCATCGACCGGTTGTTCCTCGGGCTCTTCTTCCCGACGCTTGCGCACCAGGCCACCGAACAGGATGCCGATCTCGAACAGCAGCCACATAGGCACCGCGAGCAGGGTCTGGGAGAAGATGTCCGGCGGGGTCAGGATCATGCCGACCACGAAGCAGCCGATGACCACGTAGGGGCGGATTTTCTTCAAATAGGCCACGTCGACCACGCCAATCCACACCAGCAGCACCACGGCCACCGGGATTTCGAACGCCACGCCGAAGGCGAAGAACAGCGTCATGACGAAATCCAGGTAGCTGCTGATGTCGGTCATCATTTCCACGCCCGCCGGGGTGGCGGCGGCGAAGAACTTGAAGATCAGCGGGAACACCAGGTAATAGGCGAAGGCCATGCCGGTGTAGAACAGCAGGATGCTGGACACCAGCAGCGGCACGGCGATGCGTTTTTCATGCTTGTACAGGCCCGGCGCAATGAAGCCCCAGATCTGGTGCAGGATCACCGGGATCGCCAGGAACAGCGAGACCATCATCGTCAGCTTCAGCGGCGTCAGGAACGGCGACGACACGTCGGTGGCGATCATTGTCGCCCCTACCGGCAGGTACTGGCGCAGCGGCGTGGAGACGAAGGTGTAGATCTGCTGGGTGAAGGAAAACAGCCCGGCGAAGATGATGAAAACCGCCGCGACGCAACGCAGCAGGCGGGTGCGCAACTCGGTGAGGTGCGATACCAGCGGCATCGGCTGGTCGTTTTCAGGGATATCGCTCATGGGGCTCGCGGCGGCAAAGTAGGGTCGTTAGGCGCAGGGACAGCAGGAGGTGCTGTATCCGCTGCCGTCGGTGTCACTGGCGCCGGTTCAGCCACCGGCCCCGCACCATCCACCGGCGCCTGGGGCGCAATCGTCGGTTCGGCCACGGGCTGAACCGGCGTCGGTTCCTGTTGGGTCGGCGTGAAGATTTTCCGCGCTTCCTGCTCCAGGGACAGAATATGTTCGTTGTGAAGTTGCCGACGGATGTCGTCGGCACCGATTTCACGTTCAACTTCCTGTTTGATCGCATTGAAGCTGCGCTTCAGGCGGCCGATCCACAGACCGGCGGTGCGCGCAGCACCCGGCAGGCGCTCGGGGCCCAGCACCAGCAGGGCGACGAGGCCGACGAGCAGCAGTTCAGTGAAGCTGATCCCAAACATTAGTCAGTGCTCACGAGTCTTTGCGGACGGGCTCTTCGACTTTCTGTGCCTGCACGTCGATGGTGTGCGGCGCATTTACAGGCTGGCTGGCCTGGGGGTGTACCGGTTGGGTCGGCTGCGCCGGTTGGCCAGCCGCCGCCGACGGGTCGGCCGGTTTTTCGTCGTCGTTCATGGCCTTGCGAAAGCCCTTGATCGACTCGCCGACATCGGTGCCGAGGTTTTTCAGTTTCTTGGTACCGAACACCAGCACCACGACGACCAGGATGACGATCCAGTGTTTCCAGTCAAAAATACCCATGGAGCTATTCCTCTCAAAAGTTGATCAGGCGGACGGGCGCGAGGCTTTCTCGACGTGCCCGGACAGACCGAAGCGACGGTCCAGTTCATCCAGTACGGCCTGCGGATGCTGCCCCAGTTGGGCCAGCATGACCAGGCTGTGGAACCACAGGTCGGCGGTCTCATAGATCACGTCGCTGCAATCGCCACTGATGGCGGCGTCCTTGGCGGCGATGATGGTCTCGACCGACTCTTCGCCGACTTTCTCCAGAATCTTGTTCAAGCCCTTGTGGTACAGGCTGGCGACATAGGAACTGTCGGCCGCGGCGCCCTTGCGCTCTTCCAGCACCTGGGCCAGGCGGGTCAGGGTGTCACTCATGGGTATGTCCTGAATAAATGGCGTGCGGGTCCTTGAGCACCGGGTCGACGGTTTTCCAGTCGCCGTTCTCGAAGACGCGATAGAAGCAGCTTTGACGGCCGGTGTGGCAGGCAATCTCACCGACTTGCTCGACCATCAGGATGATGACGTCGCCGTCGCAGTCCAGGCGCATCTCATGCAGGTGCTGCACGTGCCCGGACTCTTCACCTTTGCGCCACAGCTTGCCGCGGGAACGTGACCAATAGATGGCACGGTTCTCGGCGGCGGTCAGGGCCAGCGCTTCGCGGTTCATCCAGGCCATCATCAATACGCGCCCGGTCTTGTGGTCCTGGGCGATGGCCGGCACCAGGCCGTCAGCGTCCCATTTGATCTCGTCCTGCCAGTTTTTCATCTTTGACTCCGACCATGGACCACGCACCTGACGTCGGCGGGCCCAGCGTTGAAACAGTGTGCCAGCGCGAACCGGTGCTGGCTATCGGCGAACGACCAGATACAAACCAACGATCACCATGATTCCGGCGGGCCAATGGCCCAATTCGCTCAACGGTCCACCAGCCGCCAGCATTGCGCCACCTCCCAGGTGAGCCGCGCCCAGCAGGCGCAACAGCCAGTCGTCCTTGCGTCGGTGCCACGGGGGCGCCGGGTCGTGTGCGTGGGGCTGTGACATGCGTTCGAGCAGGTCGCGGGTCATGTTGGCCAGGTGCGGGAGCTGCTCGAACTGGCTTTGCACGTTGCCCAGCAAGGTCTTGGGGCTGACGCGCTCGCGCATCCAGCGTTCGAGGAACGGCTGGGCGGTGTTCCACAGGTCGAGGTCCGGGTACAACTGACGGCCGAGGCCTTCGATGTTCAGCAGGGTTTTCTGCAACAGCACCAACTGTGGCTGGACTTCCATGTTGAAGCGTCGCGCGGTCTGGAACAGGCGCATCAGTACCTGACCGAAGGAAATATCTTTTAACGGTTTTTCGAAGATCGGTTCGCACACGGTACGGATCGCCGCTTCGAATTCGTTGAGCTTGGTCTCGGCCGGCACCCAGCCCGAATCGATGTGCAGCTGGGCGACGCGACGGTAGTCACGCTTGAAGAAGGCAAACAGGTTGCGCGCCAGGTAGTCCTGGTCTTCCGGGGTCAGGCTGCCGACGATGCCGCAGTCGATGGCAATGTACTGCGGGCTCCACGGCTGCACCGTGCTGACGAAGATGTTGCCCGGGTGCATGTCGGCGTGGAAGAAGCTGTCGCGAAACACCTGTGTGAAGAAGATTTCCACGCCGCGTTCGGCGAGCATCTTCATGTCGGTGCGCTGGTCGGCCAGGGTCGCCAGGTCGGTGACCTGGATGCCGTAGATGCGCTCCATCACCAATACTTTCGGCCGGCACCAGTCCCAGTAGACTTGCGGCACATAGAGCAGCGGCGAGCCTTCGAAGTTGCGACGCAGCTGGCTGGCGTTGGCCGCCTCGCGCAGCAGGTCGAGTTCGTCGTAAATGGTTTTTTCGTAGTCCTGGACCACGTCCACCGGGTGCAGCAGGCGGGCATCGGCTGACAACCGCTCGGCGGCGCGGGCGAGGATGAACAGCCACGCGAGGTCCTGGGCAATGATCGGCTTGAGGCCCGGGCGGATGACCTTGACCACTACTTCTTCACCGCTCTTGAGTTGCGCGGCGTGAACCTGGGCCACGGAGGCCGAGGCCAGGGGCTCGACGTCGAAACGGCTGAAGACTTCGCTGATCTTCTTGCCCAGTTGTTCCTCGATCAGCGCCACCGACACCTTGGAGTCGAACGGCGGCACGCGGTCTTGCAGGCGCATCAGTTCATCGGCGATGTCTTCGGGCAACAGGTCGCGACGGGTCGAAAGTATCTGCCCGAACTTGATGAAAATCGGCCCCAGGTCCTGCAGCGCCAGGCGCAAGCGCGCACCGCGACTCAGGTCCAGCGTTCGCCGGGGAAACCAGCGCCACGGCAGCACGAAGCGCAGGGCCAGGAGAAACCAGGGCAGCGGCAGGGCGAACAGCAGGTCATCGAGGCGGTAGCGGATCACGACGCGCTGGATGCGCAACAAACGGCGGACGGCAAGCAGCTTCATGCGTTATCGCTTGGTTTCAAGGGATCGGGAAAGGCGCTCGAAACGCGCCTCGAGACGTTCCAGGTCAAGTTTGATCTGGTCCAGTTCATTAAAACGGGCTTGTGCTTCGCGTTGGCCTACGAGGGTACGCGATTCTTCGGCCAGGTATTCACTCAGATTCTGCCCCAGGCTGGCGAACCCCTGCCGATACCAGCGGCTGCGGCTGCGCAGATGGCCGCTGAGCAGTTGGGTCGCCACCGGACCGATCCAGCGAGACACTTCGTATTCCCAGTCCAGTTCCAGGTCCTGGAGAATCGCCGCCAGCTCCAGCAGTACGCCGCTGTCGCCGTCGAGCTCCACGTCGGGGCGGTGCAGCACCGCGGTCTTGTCCTTGCCCAGGGCCAGGTTCAGCAGGCTCGACGCCGGGGCGCGCAGCGTGCAGTCGGCTTCGGCCTCCCAGTGCGCAGCGAGCAGCAGGCCTTCGTCGCTGGGCAGGATGAACAACTGCAACGCCGGGCTGCGGCAGTCCACGGCGATCACCTTGCCGCTCAAGTGCGCCAGGCGCGCGAGCGCCGTGCTGTCCAGGCGCAGCACCCGGTTGAGGCCGAGTTCGACGCTGGCGAGCAGGCCGGTGAGCAGCATCAGGGCTTGATGCCGCGGTGCAGGGCGACGATGCCTGCGGTCATGTTGTGGTAGGTCACGCGGTCGAAACCGGCCTCGACCATCATCGACTTCAGGGTTTCCTGGTTCGGGTGCATGCGGATCGATTCGGCCAGGTAGCGATAGCTTTCCGAGTCGTTGGTGATCAGCTTGCCCATCAGCGGCATGAAGGCGAACGAGTAGGCGTCATAGGCCTTGGACATCAGCGCGTTGGTCGGCTTGGAGAACTCCAGCACCAGCAGGCGGCCACCGGGCTTGAGCACGCGCAGCATCGAGCGCAGGGCATCTTCCTTGTGGGTGACGTTGCGCAGGCCGAAGGCGATGGTCACGCAGTCGAAATGGTTGTCGGGGAACGGCAGCTTTTCAGCGTCGGCCTGGACGAACTCGACGTTGCCGGCCACACCCAGGTCCAGCAGGCGGTCGCGACCGACCTTGAGCATGGATTCGTTGATGTCGGCCAGGACCACCTGGCCGGTCGGCCCGACGATGTGGGAAAACTTCTTCGTCAGGTCGCCCGTGCCGCCGGCGATGTCCAGTACGCGATTGCCGCTGCGCACGCCCGACAGTTCGATCGCGAAACGCTTCCACAGGCGGTGCATGCCGCCCGAGAGCAGGTCGTTCATCAAGTCATACTTGGCGGCTACGGAGTGGAAAACCTCAGCGACTTTTTCCGCTTTCTGGCTTTCCGGCACGTTCTTGAAGCCGAAGTGAGTGGTGGGTTCGGCATCGCTGCCTTTGCGCTGATCAGTCATATCGCGGTCACCAAAAAAGAATGCGGGACATTCTAATCCCGGTGGAGGGCTTTGTCTTGGCAAGGCTGAAGGTAAGATGGGCTACCGCCGGGACGTTTTGACGCAGCCAGGGTCTGAAACGTTCAGGCAAGTCCCGATAAAACAGGAGTCACCCGATGGCCCGTATAACTGTTGAGCGTGCCCATGGCCTGGGCAAGGAAGCGGCGCGAGAGAAGGCCGACAAGCTGGCGCAGAAGTTGTCCGACAGCTATGGCCTGGAGCCGCAGTGGGAGGGCGACACCCTGAAACTCAAGCGTTCCGGGGTCAAGGGCGAAGTGCATGTGGGCGAGGACTCGATCCGCGTCGACGTGGAGCTGGGCATGTTGATGTCGGCCATGAGCGGCACGATCAAGAGCGAAATCGAAAAGGCACTGGATAAGGCGTTGGCCTGATTGATCGAAAGGAGGATGCAGCACTCAAGTTCACCACCAATCCTCCTGTGGGAGCGAGCTTGCTCGCGATGGCATTGGTTCAGTCACATCAAAGTTGGCTGACACTCCGCCATCGCGAGCAAGCTCGCTCCCACAGGGGAAGTCATCACCCTCAGGTTTTGTGTCAGTTGTTAGGGTGCCCTTTCTAATTATTGTCACTACTTTGTGCCTGAGCCCGACCGTGTGCGGGCAGTTCCTCAAACCATTTTCGAGTGAGGTGCACCATGGCCAAAGTTATTCTGAAGAAAAAAACCGACGTTGAATCTTCCACGCTCAGCGACGTGAAAACGTACGCGCGCAAGATCTGGCTGGCGGGCCTGGGCGCCTACACGAAGGTCGGCCAGGAAGGCAGCGAGTACTTTCAGGAGTTGGTAAAGGCTGGCGAAGTTATTGAAACCAAAGGCAAAAAGAAAATTGCCGGAAAACTTGAAGCGGCCAACAGTGAATTGATTGAAGCCAAGAGCGACGTCAATACTTTCAAGGCCCGGGTTGAAGTACAACTCGATAAAGTCGAGAAGGTATTTGATGCCCGTGTTGCAAGTGCCTTGAATCGTATCGGCATTCCGTCTAAACATGACGTTGAGACACTCTCTGCTAAGCTCGATGAGCTGACAGCATTGCTCGAACGTGTCGCGCGTAAACATTAAGGAGAACGGGATGGCTGGCAAAAAAATCACAGAAAAAGAGGGCAGCTCGTGGGCCGGGAAGATTGAAAAGTATTCCCGCAAAATCTGGCTTGCTGGTTTAGGCGTGTACTCGAAGATCGACACTGACGGCAGCAAGCTCTTCGAGTCCCTGGTTAAGGACGGCGAAAAGGCCGAAAAACTCACCAAGACGGCAGTCGGCAAACAAGTCGATGCCGCCAAGGACTCTGCCGAGTCCGCCAAGTCGCGAATCGGCGGCGTGAAGGATCGTGCACTGGGCAAATGGGACGAACTGGAAGGGGCTTTCGACAAGCGCCTGAACAGTGCGATCTCGCGCCTGGGTGTGCCGAGCCGTAATGAAGTCAAGGCACTGCACAGCAAGGTCGACACCCTGACCAAGCAGATCGAAAAACTCACCGGCGCCAAAGTCGCACCCGTGGCGACCAAGACTGCGGCGGCCAAGCCGGCCGCTAAAACGGCGGCCAAGCCATTGGTCAAGGCTGCGGCAAAACCCGCCGCCAAACCTGCGGCGAAAGCAGCGGCCAAACCTGCGGCTAAAACTGCTGCGGCCAAGCCTGCTGCCAAGGCGGCGGCCAAACCGGTAGCGGCCAAACCTGCGGCCAAAGCGGCAGCCAAGCCTGCGGCCAAACCCGCGGCTAAAACGGCAGCGGCCAAACCGGCAGCGAAACCCGCCGCCAAGCCTGCGGCAAAAGCGGCGGCCAAACCTGCTGCGGCGAAAAAACCGGCCGTGAAAAAACCGGCCGCGCCGAAAGCCGCTGCACCGAAGGCGCCGACCGCGGCCGCCAAACCAGCGACCCCAACGAGCACGGCGAACTCCGCCGCCGCTCCGACGCCGGTCGCGACGCCAACTCCAGCGCCGGCTCCATCGACGCCTACCACCCAGTCCTGATTCTGCGGGACATGCAAAAACGCCCGGCCTGTGAAGGTCGGGCGTTTTTGTTTGTATGCAGGTCAACCTGTGGGAGCGAGCTTTGTGGGAGCAAGGCTTGCCCGCGATGAAAACGCCGCGGTCTCTTGAGGACCGCAGCGCCTGGATCGCGAGCAAGCTTTGCTCCCACAAGCTCGCTCCCACAATGGATCTGCCACTGTCGGTGGTTAGTCGTGTTCTTCCAGGTAGCGCAACGCCAGTTGCTCAGTCGCCACCTTCGTCGCGGGCGGCAGGTGCGGGGCCACCAGCATCATGATCTGGTAGACCACCAGCCGAACCTCGCCTTCGCGGTCGAGGATCCGCTGGTAGTCCAGGGAGAACAGCAAGGTCATGGTGATCTGCTCCACCAGCTGCCCCAGGGCCTGGGTATCGCTGATCAGCAATCCCTGGGCCTTGAGCTGCGCCAGCAGTGAGGCAAGGGTGCGCTTCAGGGCATTGAGCAATTGGCGGATACCCTTGGCCAGCTTCGGCAGGCGCCCGGCCAGGTTCGACAGGTCTTGGAACAGAAACCGGTACTGGGCCAGGCGCTCGACGATCAAGTGCAGGAACAGCCAGTAGTCTTCCGGCGCCAACTGCACGTCCGCCGGAGGGTCCAGCAGCGGCGCCAGTTCGCCCTGGAATCGCTCGAACAGCCCGAGGATCAGCGGTTCCTTGCCATGAAAGTGGTAGTAGAGGTTGCCCGGGCTGATGCCCATTTCGTTGGCAACTTCCATGGTGGAGACGTTCGGTTCGCCCTTTTCGTTGAACAATTGCAGGGCACATTCAAGGATGCGGTCGCGGGTTTTCATCCGGTCTTCTTAATGATCAAGTCATGCCACGGCCAATCGCCTGGCCGTGGGGTAAGGCCTTCAGCGCACGCGAACATAGGTGCCGGGAGCCGCGTCCAGAGGCGGGTAGTTCGCATTGCCCAAGGTCATCTGGGTTTCGTGCTGGGCACCGGAACGCTCCTGGATCCAGCCCAGCCATTGGGTCCACCAACTGCCTTCGACGTGCTTGGCGTCGTAGTACCAGGCCCGTGGGTCGCTGCTCAATTTTGCGCTTTCGATGAAGTTGGCCTTGGGGTTGCCCGGCGGGTTGAGGATGCTCTGGACATGGCCGCTGTTGGAAAGCACGAAGCGTTTTTCGCCACCGAGCAACAGGGTCGAGCGATACACCGCGTCCCACGGCGTGATGTGGTCATTGATGCCGCCCACACTGAAGCTGTCCACCGTCACTTTCTGCAGGTCGATGGGCGTGCCGCACACTTCCAGGCCGCCGGGATGGGTCAGTGGGTTGTGCTTGAAGAAGTCCAGCAGGTCGCCGTGGTAAGCCGCCGGCAGGCGGGTGCAGTCGTTGTTCCAATAGAGGATGTCGAAGGCCGGTGGCTCCTTGCCCAGCAGGTAGTTGTTGATGAAGTAAGTCCAGATCAGATCGTTGGGGCGCATCCAGGCGAACACCCGGGCCAGGTCGCGGCCATCGAGGATGCCTTTCTGGTAGGAGCGACGCTTGGCGGCTTCGAGGGTCTGTTCGTCGATGAACAACGTGGCCTGGCTGTCGATCTGGCTGTCCAGCAGGCTCACCAGGTACGTGGCACTGGCGACCCGGCGTAGCTGGCGCTTGGCTTGCAGGTGGCCCTGCAGGGCGGCGATGGTCAGGCCCCCGGCGCAGGCGCCCATCAGGTTGACCTCGCGGGCGCCGGTGATCGCCCGGCAGACGTTCATGGCCTCTTCCACGGCCTCGACATAGCTGGACAGGCCCCATTCACGGTGGCGTACGTCGGGGTTGCGCCAACTGATGATGAAGACCTGCAAACCGTTTTTCAGGGCGTACTGGACGAAGCTGTTGGAAGGGCTCAGGTCGAAAATGTAGAACTTGTTGATCTGCGGCGGCACGATCAGCAACGGCTTGGCGTATTGCTTTTCGCTCATGGACCGGTACTGGATCAGCTCGAGCAATTCGTTGCGAAACACCACCGCGCCGGGAGTGGTCGCCAGGGTCTTGCCGACTTCAAAGGCATGGGGCGTGGTTTGTCGCGGCAACCCGTCGTTGTGCAGCAGGTCATCCACCAGATGGCTGAGGCCTCGAACCAGGCTGGTGCCGCCGGAGTTGAACAGCTCCTTGACCGCCAGCGGGTTGAGCAAGGTGTTGGACGGCGAAACGGCGTCGTTGAGCAGGGCGAAGGCGAAGTGGGCGCGGGCGCGGTCATCCTGGCTCATGGTGCTGTCGTCGATCCAGCTCGTCACCTGTTTCTGCCAACTCAGGTAGGCCTGCAGGCTGCGGCGGTAGAACGGATTGAGCTGCCAGGTGGGGTCGGCGAAACGCTGGTCGTTGGGGTTGGTGGGATGCAGGGTCTCGCCCAGCAGCACTCGGCCCAGTTGACCGCCCAGCTTCAACGCATGCCGGGCACTGTGCACCGGGTTGCGCAAGCCGTGTACGGCAACGCTACGCAAGGTGGACAGCAGGTCCCTGCCACGCAGGCCGGTGACCGCACTTTGTGCGTTGATGAAGCTGGCAGGGGCGGGCATGGAACCCTTCGCCGGTTTGTCGCGCATGAGTCAACTCCTTCGTCATCAGGCTAAAAACAAACACACCGAACCAGACAACATAGTCGCTGTTTCGGGTCGCTGCGCGGTCCGGCGTCCTGCCAGGCGCTAATGGGCGGTTTCAGCCGCCGCCCAGCGGCGAGGGATGCGGATGCATCACTGCACGCTGACGTTCTTCCTCGAGGAATTTCATGATGATCGGCGCCACCGCCTCGGCCCGGGTGATCAGGAATAGATGGCCATCATCGATGATGTGCAATTGGGCGTTGGGAATGCGCCAGGCCAGCATGCGCATGTTGATCAGCGGGATCAGCGGGTCGTCGTCGCCGGCCAGCACCAGGGTCGGCTGGTGGATCTTGTGCAGCCAGTGGATGCTGGTCCAGCCCAGGCCGGCGAACAGTTGCCAGTAATAACCGAGCTTGCCCGCCGAACGAACCTTGGCCGCATGGCTGGCTGCCAGGCTCGGGTCGCGGCGGAACGAACCGCCGTAGATCAGCGGGGCGATACGCATCACATGGGACGGTTGAATGTAGCGCCGGGGGCTGGCCATCATCCACAGCACCTTCGGTTTGCCCGGCACCATCACCGCCCCGGCCGCAGTGGCCGCCAGCACCAGCTTCTTGCAGCGCTCGGGGTAGTCATAGGCGAACTGCTGGGCCAGGGCGCCTCCCCAGGACACGCCGATCACATTGACCTGTCCGTAGTCCAGGTAATCGAGCATTCGCGCGGTGAGTTTGGCCAGGCCAGGAAAGCGATACGGCCGGTTGGGCGTCGATGAGCCGCCGACACCGGGTACGTCAAAGGCGATGACTTCCAGGTCCGGGTCCAGGGCCTGGATGAACGGGAACACCAGCTCGAGGTTGGCGCCGATGCCGTTGAAAATCAGCAGCGGCGTCAAGTGAGGCTTGCCGGGACGTACCGCGGTGCGCAAGGTCTGGCCATCCAGATCGACGGTACGGAAGATGTACGGTTGCGGCATGCTTCAAGCCCTGTGGGTTGGGTCGCTGTCTTTCATTTTTCCCCCGATCCCCTGTGGGAGCGAGCTTGCTCGTGATTGCGGTGTGTCAGCCTACATTGCTGTTGGATGTGCCGCCGTCATCGTCGGATCGCCGCCCGGAGCAAGCTCGCTCCCACATTGGATCCGCTGTGAACATGAGTTTCATGTTCGCCAGCGGTGTGGGCCTTGCATTCAGTGTCGGCTGGCGGGATGTATTCGTGAGCAAGCCCACTCCCGCGCCAGACGAGTTGCATCCATTACCGCTCATGCACATAAGTGCCGGGCGCCGCTTCACCGGCCGGGTGGGTCTTGTTGCCCAGCACGGTCGGGGCTTTTTTCAGTTTGCCCGAGCGCTCGGCCTGCCAGGCCTGCCAATGCAACCACCAGGAGTCGGTGTGCTTGGTTGAATTCTCCTGCCAGTCCTCGGCCTTGGCCGGCATGTCATCACTGGTCATGTAGCGCGACTTGGGGTTGCCTGGCGGGTTGAGGATGCTCTGGATATGGCCGCTGCTCGACAGCACGAACTCCACCTTGCCGCCAAACAGCTGTGCCGACTTGTAGCAGGATTTCCACGGCGTGATGTGGTCGTTGGTGCCGGCCAGGGAGAAGATGTCGGCGGTGACCTGCTTGAGGTCGATGGGCGTGCCGCACACTTCCAGTGCATTGGGACGGATCAGTGGATTGTTCTTGAACATTTCGATGAGGTCGCCGTGGAACGCCGCCGGCAGCCTCGTGGTGTCGTTGTTCCAGAACAGGATGTCGAACACGGGCGGCTCGTTGCCCAACAGGTAATTGTTGACCCAGTAGTTCCAGATCAAGTCGTTGGGGCGCATCCAGGCGAACACCTTGGCCATGTCGCGACCTTCGAGTACACCGGCCTGGTAGGAATGGCGCTTGGCCGCTTCCAGGGTCTGTTCGTCGACGAACAACGCCACGTCGGTGTCCAGGGTGGTGTCGAGCACGCTGACCAGCAGGGTCAGGGCATTGACCTTTTTCTCGCCGAGGGCGGCGTAATGGCCCAGCAGCGCGGTGCAGGTGATACCGCCCGAGCAGGCGCCGAGCATGTTCACGTCCTTGCTGCCGGTGATGGCCGTGACCACGTCCACCGCTTCCTTGAGCGCCTCGATGTAGGTCGACAGGCCCCACTCGCGCTGTTCCTTGGTGGGGTTGCGCCAACTGACGATGAAGGTCTGCACGTTGCTGCGCAGGCAGAAGCGCGCCAGGCTCTTGTCCGGGCTCAGGTCGAATACATAGAACTTGTTGATCTGTGGCGGTACCACCAGCAGCGGTCGCTCGTGGACCTGCTCGGTGATGGGCCGGTACTGGATCAGCTCCAGCACGTCGTTGCGAAATACCACGGCGCCTTCGGTCACGCCCAGGCTCTTGCCGACCTCGAACGCGCCCATGTTGACCTGGCTCGGCATCCCGCCGTTGTGCACCAGGTCCTTGGCCAGGTGGGACAGGCCATCGAGCAGGCTCTTGCCGCCGGTTTCGAAGAAGCGCTTGACTGCTGCCGGGTTGGCCGCCGAGTTGGTCGGGGCCATGGCTTCGGTCATCAGGTTGATCACGAAATGCCCGCGGCTGATGTCCGCGGGCGAGAGGTTGCTGTCGTCGATCCAGGCGTGCAGCTCCTTGCGCCACGCCAGGTAGGTTTGCAGGTAGCGTTTGTAGAGTGGGTTCTGGCTCCACGCCGGGTCAGCGAAGCGACGGTCGTCGCCGGCCGGTTGCAGTTCGGATTTGCCGAACAGGACATTCTTGAGTTCGACGCCGAAATGGGCGACGTGCTTGACGCTGTGCAGCGGTTGTTTGATGGCCTGGGTCAGCACCATGCGGGCAGAGGCCAGCAGATCTTTTCTGCGCAAGCCGACGACGGGATTCAACCCCAGGGTATTTTCCGAGGCTTGATACTTCAGGTCATCGTTGTTCTTGTTGCTCATCTACGACGCTCCATTGTCCTTCAGACGAGTACCCGGATCGTGTGCCGCAAGCTACACAGCCGATACCAGGTACGCTGCTCGGGTGACCGTTAATTCCGCATCGAGGGCCAATGAGGAAACGTATGCCAGGAACTCGTCGGTTCCTTTGCAGGGAACTTGCCAGCTCCATTGGTTACCCGAGTTTAATTTTTTTCGCAAGCAGGCCAGTCATTGACGTTGCCGCGCGGGCATTCAAGCAGATGAGTCTAGAAAATTCGCCCTAAAGCGCCAGCCCTTGAGTTAGAGCATCAGCTTGACGACGGATTCGTCCGGGTCGCGGGTTTTTCCGGCGGCCTTGAGTTCGCCAAGATAATCGTTCCACAAGTCTTCCTGACGCACCGCCAACTGATAGAGATAGTCCCACGTGAACAGTCCGCTGTCGTGGCCGTCGTCGAAGGTCAGTTTCAGTGCGTATTGGCCGGCCGGTTCGACCTTGGTCAGGGCAACGTTGAGCTTGCCGTATTGCAGGATGGGTTTGCCGTGGCCCTGGACCTCGGCGGAAGGCGAGTGCACCCGCAGGAATTCGGCGGGCAGGTGATACTCCTCGTCCGGCGCATATTTGAGCGTCAGGGTCCTGGAGGCTTTGTGCAGGTTGATGGCGGTGGGGAGTTTGGTCATGGCCTGTGATCCGTCTCTGAAGGGAGCCTTGATCTGCAAAAACGACACGGTCCATGTGGGAGCGAGCTTGCTCGCGATAGCGGTCCGACAGTCAGCACATGGGTTGAATGTTATGCCGCCATCGCGAGCAAGCTCGCTCCCACAGGTCCCGGGAAACCTGTCAGTGGGTTACAGGATATACCGCGACAGGTCTTCGTTCTGCGCCAGCTCACCCAGGTGGCTGTTGACGTACTCGGCGTCGATGAGGATCGGCGCTTCGTTGTGGGCGCTCGCCAGGTCGCCGGCGCTGAACGAAACTTCCTCGAGCAGGCGTTCGAGCAGCGTGTGCAGGCGACGGGCACCGATGTTCTCGGTCTTCTCGTTGACCTGCCAGGCGATCTGGGCCAGGCGCTTGATGCCTTCTGGCGTGAACTCGATGTTCAGGCCTTCGGTCTTGAGCAGCGCGCAATACTGTTCGGTCAGGGACGCGTGGGGCTCGCTGAGGATGCGTTCGAAGTCTTCCGGCGTCAGCGCCTTGAGCTCGACACGGATCGGCAGGCGACCCTGCAGCTCCGGCACCAGGTCGCTCGGCTTGCTCAGGTGGAACGCGCCGGAAGCGATGAACAGGATGTGGTCGGTCTTGACCATGCCCAGCTTGGTGTTGACCGTGCAGCCTTCGATCAGCGGCAGCAGGTCGCGTTGTACACCTTCGCGGGACACATCAGCACCGCCGACATTGCCGCGCTTGGCGACCTTGTCGATTTCGTCGATGAACACGATGCCATGCTGTTCGACCGCCTCCAGCGCCTTGGCCTTCAACTCTTCTTCGTTGACCAGGCGGCCGGCTTCCTCATCGCGCACCAGTTTCAGCGCTTCCTTGACCTTGAGCTTGCGGTTTTTCTTCTTGCCCTTGCCCATGTTGGCAAACAGGCTCTGCAACTGGTTGGTCATCTCTTCCATGCCGGGCGGCGCGGAAATATCGACGCCGGCCATTTCGGCGACTTCGATCTCGATTTCCTTGTCGTCCAGCTGGCCTTCGCGCAGGCGCTTGCGGAACAGTTGGCGGGTGTTGGAATCCTGGGTCGCGGCGGTGTCGGCGTTGAAGCCCATGCGCGCCGGTGGCAGCAGGGCGTCGAGGATGCGCTCTTCGGCGGCGTCTTCGGCGCGGTGGCGGACCTTGGTGATTTCCTGTTCGCGCAGCAGCTTGATGGCGGCATCGGCCAGGTCACGGATGATTGACTCGACGTCGCGACCGACATAGCCGACTTCGGTGAACTTGGTGGCTTCGACCTTGATGAACGGCGCGTTGGCGAGTTTGGCCAGGCGACGGGCGATTTCGGTTTTACCGACACCGGTCGGGCCGATCATCAGGATGTTCTTGGGGGTCACTTCGACGCGCAGTTCTTCGGGCAGTTGCATCCGGCGCCAGCGGTTACGCAGGGCGATGGCGACGGCGCGCTTGGCATCGTCCTGGCCGATGATATGGCGGTTGAGTTCGTGGACGATTTCGCGGGGAGTCATGGACATAATAATGGGTGGTCCTCAAGCAAGAATGGGCCGTGGCGTGGTTCGCCTGGACAGGCTTATTCCGCGAGGTCCTGCTCCTCAATGGTCTGGGTGTGGTTGGTGAAGACACAGATGTCGCCGGCAATGCCCAAGGCAGTCTCGACGATCTCACGAGCCGACAGGTCGGTTTTTTTCAGCAGGGCGCTGGCCGCAGCCTGGGCGTAGGCACCGCCGGAACCCATGGCGATCAGGCCGTCTTCGGGCTCAACGACGTCGCCGTTGCCGGTGATGATCAGGGAGGCATCCTTGTTGGCGACCGCGAGCATGGCTTCGAGGCGGCTCAGGGAACGGTCGGTGCGCCATTCCTTGGCCAGCTCCACGGCGGCACGGACCAAGTGGCCCTGGTGTTTCTCAAGCTGGCCTTCGAAACGTTCGAACAAGGTGAAGGCGTCGGCAGTGGCCCCGGCGAAACCGGCGATGACTTCGCCGTGATACAGGCGGCGGACTTTCTTCGCGTTGCCTTTCATCACGGTGTTGCCCAGTGAAACCTGGCCGTCGCCGCCCATGACGACTTTGCCATGACGGCGGACTGAAACGATGGTGGTCAAGGGAGAGTCTCCACGCAGCGGGGCGAAAATGCCCGGATGGAACTCATATGGGGGTGGCGCGGGGTTTTTCAACTGCGGGGGACGAGTGGTGCGAGTCACGTAGGAGCTGTCGAGTGCAACGAGGCTGCGATCTTTCCCCAGACCATTGAGTCTCAAGCGAAAGATCAAGATCAAGATCAAAAGATCGCAGCCTCGCTCCGCTCGACAGCTCCTACAGGCCCAGCGGGAGCAAGCTCCCTCGCCACGAAAGCCCCGCAGCCACAGATGCCTTCGTTAGAATCAGCGGCTCTGGCGTTGTTGTAACAACAGATTGCTGAAGCCGCTGCCAGCCAGTTGCTTCTGCGCCTTGGTCAGTTCTTCACGGTTGCTAAAAGGCCCGACCAATACCCGGTACCAGGTTTCGTCCTTCACGGTGCCGGACTCCACCGCCACGGACTGGCCCAGCAGAATGATCTGCGCCCGGACCTTGTCGGCGTCGGCTTCCTTGCGGAACGAACCGGCCTGGAGGAAGAACTTCGTCACCGGCGCGGCTTTCTGCACCGGTGGGGCCGGTGGCGGCGTGATGCCGGCCAGGGCCGCCTGGGCGCGAGCGGTGTCGATCTTCGCCGCTTCGGCTGGGGTCACCGGTGTGGTGGGCACTTGCGGCGTCGGCAGGGTTTTCTCCGGCACGGCATCGGGCGGCACGATGACTTCCGATTCCGGCAGCAAGGTGTAGAAGTCGTACTTCGGCTTCACCGGTTGCGTCGGGCTCGGCGGGGTCTTGTTGGCCTCGGCGATGCGCGTGGCTTTCTGCTGCTCTTGGCGGACGCGCTTGACGTCATCGCCCTGGCCCGGATCCAGCTTCATCAGAAACACAATGAAAGCGCCGACGGTCAGGCCGATGGCCATCCACAACCAGCCCGGAATCGGTTTTTTGGCCGGAGGCTGGTAACGACTGGCGCCGCGTTTGGGTGCAGGTTTTTTCTTGGCGGCCAACTTACATGCGCTCCAGGGTTTCCAGGCCCAGCAGTTCCAGGCCTTGCTTGAGCGTGCGCCCGGTCAGCGCGGCGAGGCGCAGGCGGCTCTGCATTTGCTCTGGGGTTTGCGCGTTGAGGATCGGGCAGTTCTCGTAGAAGCTGGAGAACAGGCCGGCGACATCGTACAGGTAGGCGCACAGGGTGTGCGGCGTGCCCTTGTCGGCGACGTTGTTCAACACTTCACCGAACTGCGCCAGCTTCGCCGCCAGCTCCTGTTCGTGAGGGGCCTGGAGCACAATCTGGCCGTCCACTTCATTGAAGTTTTTGCCGAGCTTGCGGAACACCCCCGCCACGCGGGTGTAGGCGTACAGCAGGTACGGCGCGGTGTTGCCTTCGAAGTTGAGCATCAGGTCGAAGTTGAAGCTGTAGTCGCTGGTGCGGTGCTTGGACAGGTCGGCGTATTTCACCGCGTCGATGCCCACGACCTTGGCGATCTTGCGCAGTTCGTCTTCGGCCAGCTCGGGGTTCTTGCCCTTGACCAGGGTGTAGGCGCGGTCCTGGGCTTCGGTCAGCAGGTCGATCAGCTTCACCGTGCCGCCGTCGCGAGTCTTGAACGGGCGGCCATCGGCGCCGTTCATGGTGCCGAAGCCCATGTGCTCCATCTCCATCGGATGGGTCACGAAACCGGCCAGGCGTGCGACTTCGAACACTTGCTGGAAGTGCAGGGCCTGGCGCTGGTCGACGAAGTACAGCACCCGATCGGCCTTGAGCACGCTGTTACGGTAGCGCACGGCTGCCAGGTCGGTGGTGGCGTAGAGGTAGCCACCGTCGGCCTTGACGATGATCACCGGCAGCGGCTCGCCATCGGCGGTCTTGAACTGGTCGAGGAACACGCACTGGGCGCCGTTGCTTTCCACCAGCATGCCCTTGGCCTTGAGGTCGTTGACCACGTTGATCAGGTCGTCGTTGTAGGCGCTTTCGCCCATCACGTCGGCCATGGTCAATTTGACGTTCAGCAACTCGTAGATTTTCTGGCAGTGGGACAGGGAGATGTCCTTGAACTTGCTCCACAGCGCCAGGCACTCGGCATCGCCGGCCTGCAGCTTGACCACCAGGCCCCGGGCACGGTCGGCGAACTCGGGCGACTCGTCGAAGCGTTGCTTGGCGGCGCGGTAGAAGTTCTCCAGGTCCGACAGTTCGTCGCTGGTAATGGGATTTTCCTGCAGGTAGGCCATCAGCATGCCGAACTGGGTGCCCCAGTCGCCCACGTGGTTCTGGCGGATCACGGTGTCGCCGAGAAACTCCAGGACCCGGGCCACGCCGTCGCCGATGATGGTCGAGCGCAGGTGGCCGACGTGCATTTCCTTGGCCAGGTTGGGGGCCGAGAGGTCGACCACGGTGCGCTGCAACGGGCCGGCCTTGCGCACGCCAATGCGCTCGTCAGCCAGGGCCGCGTCAAGGCGCGAAGCCAGGGCCTGGGTGTTCTGGAAGAAATTGATGAACCCGGGGCCGGCAATGTCGGCCTTGCTGACGTTCTCGTCGGCCGGCAGGGCATTGATGATTTTCTCCGCCAGGTCCCGTGGCTTCATGCCAGCCGGCTTGGCGAGCATCATCGCGATGTTGCTGGCGAAGTCGCCGTGGGTCTTGTCGCGGGTGTTTTCGACCTGAATCGCCGGCGACAGGCCTTCTGGCAGCACACCTTCAGTGACGAGTTGGGCGATGGCTTGCTGGATGAGCTGGCGAATGGTGTCTTTCATGGTCTTCTCTTTCAACCGCAGGCGCGGCGGCGCTTCGATGCGCTGGTGGAAAAACTGGGCATTATCCGTGGCGAAGGCGGGCTTGCCAACTGTAGCGGGTCGGTTGGGGATGTGTGGTGACTATTCGAGCGTCATCGCGAGCAGGCTCGCTCCCACATTGGAATGCGATTCCCTGTGGGAGCGAGCCTGCTCGCGATGACGATGTCTGAATCAATACAAATCCACCGGATCCACATCCAGCGACCAGCGCACCGCCCGCCCGCTAGGCATTTGTTCCAGCACCAGCAGCCAGGCGCTCAGCAGTCGATGCAGCGGTGCCCGGGCATTGGCCTGTAATAGAAGCTGCGCGCGATAGCGCCCGGCCCGCCGTTCCATCGGCGCCGGCACCGGCCCCAAGAGTTCGATGCCGGCGAGGTTCTGCTCCGCCAGCAAGCGTTCTGCCTCGCTGCAGGCCTCATCGAGAAAGCCTTCGGCCTGCCCCGGCTTGTGGGCTTCGGCCCGCAACAGCGCCAGGTGGGCAAAAGGCGGCAGGCCGGCGCTGCGGCGTTCGCTCAAGGCCTGTTCGGCGAAGGCGAAATAACCTTGCTCGGTCAGTTGGATCAACAGCGGATGATCGGCCAGGTGGGTCTGGATGATCACTTTACCCGGCTCCTCGGCCCGCCCGGCCCGGCCGGCGACCTGGACGATCAACTGCGCCATGCGCTCGCTGGCGCGGAAATCACCGGAAAACAGTCCGCCATCGGCGTCGAGGATCGATACCAGCGTGACCCGCGGAAAGTGGTGCCCCTTGGCGAGCATCTGCGTGCCCACCAGAATGCACGGCTGGCCCTTCTGGATCGTGGCGAACAACTGGTTCATCGCGTCTTTGCGCGAGGTGCTGTCGCGATCCACCCGCAGTACCGGGTAATCGGGGAACAGGATGCCCAGTCGTTCTTCGGCACGCTCGGTGCCGGCGCCGACCGGGCGCAAGTCCACTTTGCCGCACTGCGGGCAATGCCTTGGCACGCGCTCGACGTGGCCGCAGTGGTGGCAACGCAACTCGCCATGGCGTTGATGCACGGTCATCCGCGCATCGCAGCGCTCACAGCCAGACATCCAGCCGCAGTCGTGGCACAACAGCGTCGGGGCAAACCCGCGGCGATTGAGGAACACCAGGACCTGTTGCCCGGCAGCCAGGGTCTGGCCGATGGCTTGCTGCATCGGCCCGGAAATACCGCTGTCCAGCGGGCGACTTTTCACGTCCAGGCGCAGGAAGCGCGGTTGCTTGGCGCCGCCGGCCCGCTCGTTGAGGCGCAGCAGGCCGTAGCGGCCGGTGTAGGCGTTGTGCAGGCTTTCCAGCGATGGCGTGGCCGAGCCGAGGACGATCGGGATGTTTTCCTGGCGGGCGCGCACCAGCGCCAGGTCGCGGGCGTGGTAGCGCAGGCCTTCTTGCTGTTTATAAGAGCCGTCGTGTTCTTCGTCGATGATGATCAGGCCAGGGTTCTTCATCGGTGTGAACAGGGCCGAACGGGTGCCGATGATGATATCGGCCTCGCCGTCACGGGCGGCGAGCCAGGCCTCCAGGCGTTCGCGGTCGTTGACCGCCGAGTGCACCAGGGCGATCCGGGCGTTGAAGCGTTGTTCGAAGCGCGCCAGGGTTTGCGGGCCGAGGTTGATTTCCGGAATCAGTACCAGCGCCTGCTTGCCGGCCTCCAGGGTCTGGCGGATCAGTTGCAGGTAGACCTCGGTCTTGCCGCTGCCGGTGACACCTGCCAGTAGAAAGGCGTGATAACTGTCGAAACCTGCGCGAATCGCTTCGCAAGCGGCCCGCTGTTCGGCGTTGAGCGGCAGTTCCGGCTGGGCCAGCCAATGTTCATGGCGGGCGCCGGGGGCGTGCCTGCGTACTTCCACCTGGACCAGGTCCTTGGCCAGCAACAGGTCGAGGCTGTCCTTGCTGAGCATCAGTTTGCTCAACAATTGATGCGCCACGCCGTGGGGATGTTGGGCCAGGGTCGCCAAGGCCTCACGCTGGCGCGGGGCGCGGGCGATGCGTGGATCGCCCAGCGAGGCGCCGGGCGCCACCGACCAGAACCGCTCCTGGCGCGCCTCGGCCGGTTCGCCCTGGCGCAGCAGCACCGGCAGCGCCCAACTCAGGGTGTCGCCGAGGCTGTGCTGGTAATACTGGGACGTCCACAGGCACAACTTGAACAGCGCGGCGGGCAGTGGTGGCGTGGCATCGAGCAGGGCCAGGGCTGGTTTGAGCTTGTCGACCGGGACCTCGCTGTGGTCGGTGACCTCCACCAGGATGCCGATCATCTCCCGCCGGCCGAACGGCACCCGCAGGCGCATGCCCGGCTGCAACTGGGCGCGCAGGACCCCGGCCGGGGCGCGGTAGTCGAACAGGCGGCGCAGGGGCGAAGGCAAGGCGAGGCGCAGGATGGCGTCGGGCACGCGGGGGATCTCGATAGGCGGACAAGTTCGCAAGGCTGGGCACGATTCAATGTGGGAGCGAGCTTGCTCGCGATGGCTGCGGCACAGCCAGTATCACTGCAACTGACCCACCGCTTTCGCGAGCAAGCTCGCTCCCGCAGGGATTGTGCTTGAGGTCGCGAGCCTAGCAGACGGTTGGTACAAGTCATAGCTTGCGTGATTGATGTTGTCTGGTAGAATCCGCGGCCTAATTACGTGCGGTATTCAACAATAGTGTTGGATGGCGGCACGCTAGCCTGAGGAAAACAGCATGAAAACCGATATCCATCCGGAATACCCAGTAATTGCCGTAACCTGCAGCTGCGGCAACAAGTTCGAAACGCGTTCGACCTACGGCAAAGCCCTGGCGATCGACGTTTGCAACGAATGCCACCCGTTCTACACCGGCAAGCAAAAGACTCTGGATACCGGCGGCCGTGTTCAGAAGTTCGCCGATCGTTTCGGTGCTTTCGGCAAAGTTACTCCAAAAGCCTGAGGCTGATCATTTTGGATGGTCGTCTCGACCGCTCCAGACTGATGAAAAAGGCGCCCCTTGTGGGCGCCTTTTTTGTGTCTGCGATTTGGCTCGGTGGTGCCCAGGCGTCTTGTCCGTCGCCGGGCAACCTGCCCCAGGTGGCGGTGCAGCGGGTGGTGGATGGCGACACCTTGTACTTGGAGGATGGCCGACGCATTCGGATGATTGGGCTCAACAGTCCTGAGCTGGGCAAGCGAGGCCGCGCCGACGAACCGTTCGCCGTGGCGGCGCGTCAGCGACTCGAAGCCCTGGTAGCCGCCAGCGATGGACGGGTGGGCGTGTTGCCTGGCAAGGATGAGCGGGATGATTACGGCCGCACGCTGGCCCATGTCTACAACGCCCAGGGCGAGAACCTCGAGGAACGGTTGATTGCCGAGGGGCTGGGGTTTCTGGTGGCGGTCGCGCCGAACGTCGACCTGGTCAGTTGCCAGCAAATGGCCGAACGTCATGCGCGGCAAGCCGGATCCGGTCTCTGGAAAAAATCGCCCGTCGTGCGAGCGGAGCAAATCAATGCGCCCGGTTTTGTGCTGACGAGCGGACGTGTCGAAAACGTCCAGCGCAATCGCGGGGGCATCTGGATTGAATTGCAGGGGTCGGTTGTCTTGCACATTGCGCCCGGCGTGCAAAGACGCTTCGACGCCTCGGCCCTGAAGCGGCTAAAGGGCCGAAAAATCGAGGCCCGTGGCTGGGTCGTCGATCGCGCCCGACGCGGCGGCCACAAGGCTGGGCAGGCGCGATGGATGTTGCCGCTGACCGATCCTGCCATGCTGCAAGCGGTTTTGTAAGAAAAGAATTGTAGACATTTTACAGGACGATTGTATGCATATGGCCCTTGTGTTTCGCGGCTCTTGGTCCAAAGTCGTAGGGTAGGGCGCTTGACAGCAGTGACTGGTCAGTCTTGTGGGGACTTTGCGAGGCGCGTATCCTCGGCGGTCCGTCTGTCCAACACAGTAAAAAGCGGAATGCCCACATGTCTGATCTGAAAACTGCCGCTCTCGAATATCACGCTAATCCTCGTCCAGGGAAGCTGAGTGTCGAGCTCACCAAGGCCACCGCTACTGCTCGCGACTTGTCGCTGGCCTACAGCCCCGGCGTAGCCGAACCAGTCCGCGAAATCGCTCGCGACCCTGAACTGGCCTACAAATACACCGGTAAAGGCAACCTGGTTGCAGTCATTTCCGATGGCACCGCGATTCTCGGCCTGGGTAACCTCGGCCCATTGGCTTCCAAGCCAGTCATGGAAGGCAAGGGCGTGCTGTTCAAGCGCTTCGCCGGTATCGACGTATTCGACATCGAAGTCGACTCCGAGAGCCCGCAAGCCTTCATCGACACCGTCAAGCGCATCTCCATCACCTTCGGTGGCATCAACCTGGAAGACATCAAGGCACCTGAGTGCTTCGAGATCGAGCGCGCCCTGATCGAACAGTGCGACATTCCAGTATTCCACGATGACCAGCATGGCACCGCGATCGTTACTGCGGCTGGCATGATCAACGCCCTGGAAATCGCCGGCAAGACCCTGCCGCAAGCCAAGATCGTCTGCCTCGGCGCCGGCGCTGCGGCCATCTCCTGCATGAAGTTGCTGGTGAGCATGGGCGCCAATATCGAAAACATCTTCATGGTCGACCGTACCGGTGTGATCCACTCCGGCCGTGACGACCTGAACCAGTACAAGGCTGTGTTCGCCCACGCGACCGAGAAGCGCTCCCTGGCGGACGCGCTGGACGGTGCCGACGTGTTCGTTGGCCTGTCCGGTCCGAACCTGCTGAGCGCGGAAAACCTGCTGCGCATGGCGCCGAACCCAATCGTGTTCGCGTGCTCGAACCCGGACCCGGAAATCGCCCCGGAACTGGCTCACGCAACTCGTAACGACGTGATCATGGCCACCGGCCGTTCGGACTACCCGAACCAGGTCAACAACGTACTGGGCTTCCCGTTCATCTTCCGCGGTGCCCTGGACGTTCGCGCCAAGCGCATCAACGAAGAAATGAAAGTCGCGGCCGCCAATGCCCTGCGCGAACTGGCCAAGCTGCCAGTGCCTCAGGAAGTGTGCGACGCCTACGGCGGCATCAAGCTGGAATTCGGTCGTGAGTACATCATCCCGAAACCAATGGACGCCCGCCTGATCACCCTGATCTCCGACGCCGTGGCCAAGGCCGCCATCGAGACTGGCGTGGCCACCCTGCCGTATCCGAAGAACTACCCGCTCAAGAGCGTGGATGATGTGTTCAACGGCTAAGCCGTTGTAGCGCTTCAACAAAAAGCCCCGGCTCCTGTGAGTCGGGGCTTTTTGTTGCTTGCGGTTTCGTGTAGCCGCCGCAAGTCCCCTGTGGGAGCGAGCTTGCTCGCGATTGCAGTCTGGCATTCAACATCGATGCAGGCTGACCTGCCGCCATCGCGAGCAAGCTCGGCTCCCACATTTGGTCGGTGATGGACTTTGATTGTGGCCACCGCAAATCCCTGTGGGAGCGAGCTTGCTCGCGATTGCAGTCTGGCATTCAACATCGATGCAAGCTGACCCGCCGCCATCGCGAGCAAGCTCGGCTCCCACATTTGATCGGTGATGGACTTTGATTGTGGCCACCGCAAATCCCTGTGGGAGCGAGCTTGCTCGCGATTGCAGTCTGGCATTCAACATCGATGCTAGCTGACCTGCCGCCATCGCGAGCAAGCTCGGCTCCCACATTTGATCGGTGGTGGGCTTTGATTGTGGCTCCTACAGAATGTTGCGGCCCAAAAAAGCCCCGCGCTTCTTTCGAAGGCGGGGCTTTTGGGTGGTGCCCGGTCAGAACAGATCGATCGGCGCCGCTTCGTCCGCAGGCAATGGGCTGCCCGGTGCGACGCCGTTGCCCAGTTCGTTGGCTGACGGAGGGGTGTCTTCGCTCTTGAACAGTTCGAAGTACGCACCCGGGGTGCCCGGTGTGGCGGCGCGGCCACTGACTGGATCGACCCGCAGGCTGAGGATGCCTTCTGGCTCCGGCTGGATGTGAGGCGGTTTGTCCTTGAGGGCGGCGCCCATGTAGCTCATCCAGATCGGCAACGCCACGGTGCCGCCGAACTCACGGCGACCCAAGCTTTCGGGTTGGTCGAAACCGGTCCAGACGGTGGTCACGTAATCGGCGTTGTAGCCCGAGAACCAGGCGTCCTTGGATTCGTTGGTGGTACCGGTCTTGCCCGCCAGGTCGGTGCGGCCCAGGGCCAGGGCGCGACGGCCGGTGCCGAGCTTGATCACGTCCTGCAGCATGCTGTTGAGGATGTAGGTGGTACGGCCATCGACAATGCGTTCCGCGATGGCGGGCGCCTGGGGCAGGCCTGGGGCCGTGGTGGCTTCGCCCGGTGTCGCATTGACCGTAAACGTCTCGGTGGACGGTGCGGCGACGCCATTGCTGGCCTGCTCACCCGTTGGGACGCGTGGCGGGTTGGCGACGAACAGCGTATCGCCGTTGCGGCTTTCGATCTTGTCGATGATGTACGGGGTGATCTTGTACCCGCCGTTGGCGAATGTACTCCAGCCGGTGGCGATTTCCATCGGCGTCAAGGTCGCGGTGCCCAGGGCCAGGGACAGGTTGCGCGGCAGATCCTGCTTGTTGAAGCCGAACTTGCTGATGTAGTCGATGGTGCGGTCCACGCCCAATGCCTGCAGCAGGCGGATCGAGACCAGGTTGCGGGATTTGTACAGCGCCTCGCGCAAACGAATCGGGCCGAGGAACGTATTGGTGTCGTTCTTCGGTCGCCAGACCTTGTCCAGGTATTCATCGACGAACACGATCGGTGCGTCGTTCACCAGGCTGGCGGCGGTGTAGCCGTTATCCAGGGCGGCGCTGTAGACGAATGGCTTGAAGCTCGAGCCCGGCTGGCGCTTGGCCTGCAACGCGCGGTTGTAGTTGCTTTGCTCGAAGGCGAAGCCACCGACCAACGAACGGATGGCACCGTCCTGCGGGTCGAGGGACACCAGGGCGCCCTGGGCGGCCGGGATCTGGCTGAACTTGAGAGTGTTGTCCGCCTGGCGCTGGACGCGGATCAGGTCGCCGACCTGGGCAACGTCGGACGATTGCCGTGGGTTGGCGCCCATGCTGTTGGTGTTGAGGAACGGCCGGGCCCACTTCATGGTGTCCCAGGCCACGTGTTCTTCCTGCTCGCCGTTACGGGTCAGCACCTTGATGCCGTCCTTGTCCACCGACGTGACAATCGCCGGCTCCAGGCTGCTGATGGTGCGCTGCTTGGTCAGCTCCAGGGCCCAGGCTTCCTTGGTCTTGCCTGGCAGGCGCGATTCAGGGCCACGGTAGCCGTGGCGCTGGTCGTAGGTCATCAAGCCTTCGTGCAGCGCGGTGTTGGCCATTTCCTGCAAGTTGCTCGGCACCGTGGTGGTCACGCGGAAGCCTTCGGTGTAAGCGTCGCTGCCATAGCGCCCAACCATCTCGGCACGGGCCATCTCGGCGATATACGGGGCATTCACTTCCGGGGTCGGTACGTGATAGCTGGCGTTCAGCGGTTCATTGATCGCGGCGGTATAGTCGGCTTCGCTGATCTTGCCGAGCTTGTACATACGCCCCAGGATCCAGTCGCGACGTTCCTTGCTGCGTGCCGGGTTGGCCAGCGGGTTGAAGCGCGAGGGTGCCTTGGGCAGGCCGGCAATCATCGCCATCTGTGCCAGGCTCACGTCGCGGATCGACTTGCCGTAATACACCTGCGCCGCCGCCTCGATGCCGTAGGCGCGGTTGCCCAGGTAAATCTTGTTCACGTACAGCTCGAGGATTTCATCCTTGGTCAGTTGCCGCTCGATTTGCAGGGCCAGGAGGATCTCGGTGGTCTTGCGCGAGAAGCTGCGCTCGCTGGTCAGGAAGAAGTTCTTGGCCACCTGCATGGTGATGGTGCTGCCGCCGGACTGGATGTGCCCGCTCTTGACCAACTGGCTGGCGGCGCGCATCAGGCTGCCCGGGTCGACGCCGTAGTGATTGGCGAAGTTATCGTCTTCAGCACTTAGTAACGCATTGATGAAATTGGGGGGAATGTCGGCGAAACGGATCGGCGTGCGGCGCATTTCGCCAAATTCGGCGATCAACTTGTTGTCGCTGCTGTACACCCGCAAAGGAATCTGCAACTGAATACTTCTCAGCGCCTCCACGGACGGCAATCCCGGACTAAGGTAAAGAAAGGCACCGCTCAGGCCCAAGAGCAGTCCGCAGAAAACGGCGACGATGGACCATCCGAAAAATTTCAGCAGACGAATCAAGGCTTTTGGATATCCAGGCAAAGAATGAAAAAGGCGCCAGGTGCAGGGATGGACCCGTGCTTGCAACAAAGCGAAAAAAACGCTGGGCATTATAAGCATTTTTTTTCGTCGGGAATGCCATCCGGACGTCCGTCGGACCGGTGTAATTGAACGCAATGCATATTAGAGAGTCCGTAACTCACGGATAGTCATAGGGAATTGGTAGTGCTACGACTCTTCAATAAAAAAGCCCATGCGCTTCTGGGGATCGACATCAGTTCGACGTCGGTGAAGCTGCTGGAGTTGAGCCGCCAGGGTGATCGATACCGCGTCGAGTCCTACGCGGTCGAACCGTTGCCAGCCAACGCCGTGGTCGAGAAGAACATCGCCGAGCTCGAAGGGGTGGGGCAGGCGTTGTCGCGCCTGTTGGCCAAGGCCAGGACGCCCTTGCGTAGCGTGGCAGTGGCCGTGGCGGGTTCGGCGGTGATCACCAAGACCATCGAGATGGACGCCGGGCTGTCCGACGATGACATGGAAAACCAGCTCAAGATCGAGGCCGATCAATACATCCCCTATCCCCTGGATGAGGTGGCCATTGATTTCGAAGTGATAGGTGTTTCGCCACGCAGTGCCGAGCGCGTCGAAGTGCTGCTGGCGGCGTGCCGCAAGGAAAACGTCGAGGTCCGCGAGGCCGCGTTGGCGCTCGCCGGGCTGACGGCCCGGGTGGTCGATGTGGAGGCTTATGCGCTGGAGCGTGCTTTCGGCCTGCTCGCCACCCAACTGGCTGCCTCCCAGGAACGGCTGACTGTGGCGGTTGTAGACATCGGCGCCACCATGACCACCCTCAGCGTGCTGCACAACGGGCGCATCATCTATACCCGCGAACAATTGTTCGGCGGTCGCCAACTGACCGAGGAAATTCAGCGCCGCTATGGTCTGACACCCGAGCAGGCCGGCCTGGCAAAGAAGCAGGGTGGCCTGCCGGACGATTATCTCAGTGAGGTGCTGCAACCTTTTCGCGAGGCCCTGGTACAGCAGGTCTCGCGGTCCTTGCAGTTCTTCTTCGCCTCGGGCCAGTACAGTGCGGTGGATCACATTCTGCTGGCCGGGGGCTCGGCTTCTGTCGCCGGCCTGGATCGGCTGATCGAGCAGCGCCTGGGCACGCCGACCCAGGTGGCCAACCCGTTTACCAACATGGCCCTGAGCAGCAAGGTCAATGCCGGCGCCCTGGCCGGTGATGCGCCGGCACTGATGATTGCCTGTGGGCTGGCCCTCAGGAGTTTCGACTGATGGCGCGGATCAACCTGCTTCCCTGGCGCGAAGAGCTGCGTGAAGAACGGCGTAAACGCTTTTTGCTGGCCTTGGTGGGGGCGCTGGTCGGTGCGGTTGGCATGGTCCTGGTCGCGGCCCGGTACTTCGACAGCGCCATCGACCATCAGGTCGCTCGCAATAGCCATCTCTCCGAGCAGATCGCCGTGCTGGACGAACGCATCAAGCAGATCAGCGAATTGAAGGCCCGTCGCCAGCAATTGTTGGAGCGCATGCGCATCATCCAGGACTTGCAAGGCAACCGGCCGGTCAGCGGGCGCATCTTCGACCAATTGGTGCGAACCCTGCCGGACGGGGTGTATTTCACTGAGGTGAAGATGGAAGACGGGACGCTCTCGATCAAGGGGGCCGCGGAATCGAACAACCGGGTCTCGGACCTGATGCGCAACCTGGACTCGTCGGACCTGTTCGACACGCCCAGCCTGACGGAGGTCAAGGCCACCACCGCTGGGCAGCTCGACCAGGCCAACGTCTTCCAGCTGACGGTTCGCCAGACTCGCCCGGCCGATGCGGAGGACGCCCAATGAAGCCTGGGGAGTGGCTCGACGCACTGCGCAAGATCGATCTCAGTGACCTGGACACCAACAACATCGGTTCCTGGCCCGCGCCGATCAAGTGGCTGGCGGGTGTCCTGCTGGTGGTCCTGGTGCTGGGGCTGGGCTATAACTTTGCCTTGAGTGACCTGGAGAACCAGTTGCAGCAGGTGCGCGAGGAAGAAAACACCCTCAAGGCGCAATTCGCGGGCAAGGCCCACATGGCCGCGAACCTGGAGCGCTACACCGAGCAGATGAAGCAGATGGAAACGTCTTTTGGTGTGCTGTTGCGGCAATTGCCCAGCGATACCGAAGTGCCGGGCCTGCTGGAGGACATTACTCGCACCGGCCTGGGCAGCGGCCTGGAGTTCGAGGAAATCAAGCTGCTACCGGAGGTCACCCAGCCGTTCTACATCGAGTTGCCGATCCAGATCACCGTGACCGGCGGCTACCACGACCTGGCGACGTTCGTCAGTGGGGTGGCGGGGCTGCCCCGGATTGTCACGCTGCATGATTTCGAGATCGCACCGATGGAGCCCGAGGCCGGCGCGAAGCTGCGAATGAGCATCCAGGCCAAGACCTACCGGTACAACGAGCAGGAGGCGCAACCATGAGGCCGGTGTGGCGCATCTGCCTGCTGGCAGGCCTGGTCGCGCTGGCGGGCTGCGGTAACGACAATGGTTTCAGCGACCTGGACGCCTACATGAACGAAGTGCGCCTGCGGCCACCCGGCAAGATCGAGCCGACGCCGACGTTCAGGCCCTACGAAACCTTTACCTACAGTGCCGCCAACCTGCGCAGCCCGTTTTCCCGGCAGGTCCGCGTGGACCAGGCTGAACGGCAGCGGGGCTCGCGCAATGTCCGGCCCGACCCGAACCGGGTCAAACAGTACCTGGAAGGCTTCAACATCGAGCAGTTTGAAATGGTCGGTACGATCTCCAACGCCAGTGGCTCCTTCGCGCTCCTGCGGGGCGCGGGCGGGGTGCATCGGCTCAAGGTCGGTGACTATCTGGGGCGCAACGACGGGCGGATCGTCAACATCAGTGCCACCCAGGTCGATGTGGTCGAAATCGTTCCCGATGGCGAGGGTGCCTGGCTGGAGCGACCACGGACCATTCCTTTGAAAGAGCATTCATAGTGGAACTCGAACAATGAACAGGTTTTTTTCAGCCCTCGGTATTTCGCTATGGATAGCGCTGTTGTCGCCGATGGTTCTCGGGGCAAGCCTGAAGACGTTGGATGTGGCGGCGTTGCCGGGGGACCGTGTCGAGTTGAAGCTCTCCTTCGACGGGCCGCCGCCGCCGCCCCGGGGCTACACCACCGAACAACCGGCGCGGATTGCGCTGGACCTGCCGGGCGTGACCAATCAACTTTCCAGCAAGCGCCGCGACCTGGGCGGGGGCAATGCACGCAGCGCCACGGTGGTCGAGGCTGGGGATCGTACTCGGTTGATCATCGGCCTTACCCAGCTGGCGCCGTATGACACCCGGATCGAAGGTAACAACCTGTTCGTGGTGGTTGGCAAGGGCGTCGCCCCGAAGACCGTCGCCCCGAAGAACTCCACCACCCAGCCCCCGCGCCCGGCGGTTGCCAGCGCTGCGCCTGCGAGGGCCAGTGCGCCGGCGGGCAAGGCGATCCGAGGAGTGGATTTCCAGCGCGGGACCCAGGGCGAAGGCAACGTCGTGATCGACCTGTCTGATCCGTCCATCGCCCCGGATATCCAGGAGCGCGAAGGCAAGATCATCCTCAATTTCGCCAGGACCCAGTTGCCTGAGCCGCTGCGCGTGCGCCTGGACGTCAAGGACTTCGCCACCCCGGTGCAATTCGTCAATGCCAGCGCCGGCAGCGACCGGGCGACCATCAGCATCGAACCCAGCGGGACCTTCGACTACTCGACCTACCAGACCGATAACAAGCTCACTGTCAGCGTCCGGCCCATGACCGTCGACGACCTGCAAAAACGCAACGCCGACCGCGCGGCCTACAGTGGCGAGAAGCTCTCGCTCAACTTCCAGGACATCGAGGTGCGTTCGGTCCTGCAGCTGATTGCCGATTTTACCAACCTGAACCTCGTGGCCAGCGACACGGTGCAGGGTGGCATCACCTTGCGGTTGCAGAATGTGCCCTGGGACCAGGCGCTCGACCTGGTGCTCAAGACCAAGGGGTTGGACAAGCGCAAGGTCGGCAATGTGCTGTTGGTGGCTCCGGCCGATGAAATTGCCGCGCGTGAACGCCAGGAGCTGGAGTCGCAGAAGCAGATTGCCGACCTGGCGCCGCTGCGGCGTGAGCTGTTGCAGGTCAACTATGCGAAGGCGGCGGACATCGCCAAGTTGTTCCAGTCGGTGACCAGTGCCGAGGCCAAAGCCGATGAGCGCGGCTCGATCACGGTCGATGAGCGAACCAACAACATCATTGCCTACCAGACCCAGGACCGCCTCGACGAACTGCGCCGGATCGTGGCGCAACTGGATATTCCGGTGCGCCAGGTGATGATCGAAGCGCGGATTGTCGAAGCCAACGTCGACTACGACAAAAGCCTGGGCGTGCGCTGGGGTGGTTCGGTACAGAACCAGGGCAACTGGAATTCCTCCGGGGTCACCAACGGCACTTCCACCACCATCGGCACCCCGGGCAGTACCGGCACCAACCAACCGTTCGTCGACATGGGCACCTCGGGCAACACCTCGGGCATCGGCATCGCGTTCATCACCGACAACGTATTGTTGGACCTTGAGCTGACGGCCATGGAGAAAACCGGCAACGGCGAAATCGTCTCCCAGCCCAAGGTGGTGACGTCCGACAAGGAGACGGCAAAGATCCTCAAGGGCACGGAAATTCCTTATCAGGAAGCCAGCTCCAGTGGCGCCACCTCGGTGTCGTTCAAGGAGGCTTCGCTGTCGCTGGAGGTGACCCCGCAGATCACCCCGGACAACCGGATCATCATGGAGGTCAAGGTCACCAAGGATGAGCCGGACTACCTGAACAAGGTGAATGATGTGCCGCCGATCAAGAAAAACGAAGTCAATGCCAAGGTCCTGGTCAATGACGGCGAGACCATTGTGATTGGTGGGGTTTTCTCAAATACTCAGAGCAAGGTTGTAGATAAGGTGCCATTTCTTGGCGATGTGCCGTATCTTGGCCGCCTTTTCCGGCGTGATGTGGTTTCGGAGAAAAAATCCGAGCTGCTGGTGTTCCTCACTCCGCGTATCATGAATAACCAGGCGATTGCTGTGAGTCGTTGATTCTGTGCGAAATTTGATTCTTGTTGGGCCGATGGGTGCTGGAAAAAGCACCATCGGCCGTTTGCTGGCCAAAGAGCTGCGCCTGCCGTTCAAAGATTCCGACAAGGAAATTGAATTGCGCACGGGCGCCAATATCCCATGGATTTTCGACAAGGAAGGCGAACCGGGCTTTCGTGACCGTGAGCAGGCGATGATCGCCGAGCTGTGCGCGTTCGATGGCGTGGTGCTCGCCACCGGTGGCGGCGCGGTGATGCGCGAAGCCAATCGTCGGGCGCTGCATGCTGGGGGACGAGTGGTCTATCTGCATGCTTCTGTCGAGCAGCAGGTGGGGCGCACTGCTCGGGATCGCAACCGCCCGCTGTTGCGCACCGCCGACCCGGCCAAGACCCTGCGCGACCTCCTGGCGCTGCGTGATCCGCTGTATCGGGAGATCGCCGACCTGGTGGTGGAAACCGACGAGCGGCCGCCGCGGATGGTGGTGCTGGACATTCTCGATCGCCTTCAGCAACTGCCTCCCCGTTAATGCGCTTGGCGAAATGCGCTATCCTCGACGTCCCGTCATGGCCCGCCTGGGGCGTGGCGGATGGCCATTAACTGGCGTCAGAACAAGCTCCGTGGACTTTCGTTAATTGCAGGCAGGACGCCTGATTCCATCTTCACTGTGGGGACACATGCAGACACTTAAGGTCGACCTGGGCGAGCGCAGCTACCCGATTCATATTGGCGAAGGCTTGCTGGACCAGCCCGAACTGCTGGCGCCGCATATCGCCGGGCGGCAAGTGGCGATCATTTCCAATGAAACCGTTGCGCCCCTGTATCTGGAACGCCTGACCCGCAGCCTGTCGGCCTTCTCGGTCATTTCCGTGGTATTGCCCGACGGCGAAGCCTTCAAGACCTGGGAAACCCTGCAACTTATTTTCGACGGCCTGCTGACTGCGCGCCACGATCGTCGCACCACGGTGGTTGCCTTGGGTGGCGGTGTGATCGGCGACATGGCCGGTTTTGCTGCCGCCTGCTATCAACGCGGCGTCGATTTCATCCAGATCCCCACCACGCTGCTGTCGCAGGTCGACTCGTCGGTGGGCGGCAAGACCGGGATCAACCATCCGCTGGGCAAGAACATGGTCGGCGCGTTCTATCAGCCCAACGTGGTGCTGATCGACACCGCCACCCTCAATACCTTGCCGGCCCGCGAACTGTCTGCGGGGCTGGCGGAAGTCATCAAGTACGGGCTGATCTGCGACGAGCCGTTCCTGGGCTGGCTCGAGGATAACGTCGACCGCCTGCGCGCACTCGATCAAGCAGCCCTGACCTACGCCATCGAACGCTCCTGTGCCGCCAAGGCTGCCGTGGTCGGTGCCGATGAGCGTGAGTCGGGGGTGCGCGCCACCCTCAATCTGGGTCACACCTTTGGCCATGCCATCGAAACCCACATGGGCTATGGTGTCTGGCTGCACGGTGAAGCGGTTGCGGCCGGTACGGTCATGGCCCTGGAGATGTCTGCGCGCCTGGCCTGGATCAGCGAACAGGAGCGTGATCGCGGTATTCGTCTGTTCCAGCGCGCCGGGCTGCCGGTGGTTCCGCCCGAGGAAATGAGCGAGGCGGATTTTCTTGAACACATGGCAATCGACAAAAAAGTGATCGACGGTCGTCTGCGTCTGGTGCTGCTGCGCCACATGGGCGAAGCGGTGGTGACCGACGATTATCCGAAAGAAGTTCTACAGGCCACGCTGGGAGCGGACTACCGCGCCCTGGCTCAGCTTAAAGGTTAATAAGATCCGATGACTAGTTTGCATGCCGACGAGGCTTTCCTCGGCCATTTCCAATTGAGTCATGACCCTTTCGCACCGCGGGTCCCGGGCTTCAAGTTCTTTCCTGCACAGCGCAAGCCGGTGCTGGGCCAGTTGCATCACCTGGCGCGCTACAGTCAATTGCTGCTGGTGGTCACCGGTCCCCAGGGCAGCGGCAAGACCTTGCTGCGCCAGGCGCTGGTGGCCAGCACCAACAAGCAGTCCGTGCAAAGCGTGGTGGTGTCGGCCCGTGGCGCCGGCGATGCAGCCGGTATATTGCGTCAGGTGGCCCAGGCGCTGAACGTCGCGCAGGCCGAAGTCGGTGCAATTCTCGATCAGATCGTGCAACTGGCGCTGACCGGGCAGGAAGTCTATCTGCTGGTGGACGATGCCGAGCAACTCGACGAGTCGGCCCTCGAGGCCCTGCTGGCCTTGGCGGCCGGGGCGCCGGAGGGTCGCCCTCATGTGTTCCTGTTCGGTGAGTCGTCGCTGATCGCTGATCTGGACCAATTGAACCTTGAGGAAGAGCGCTTCCACGTCATCGAGCTGGCGCCCTACACCGAGGAAGAAACGCGCGAATACCTGGCCCAGCGTCTTGAGGGTGCGGGCCGGGGTATCGAACTTTTCACCGCCGATCAGATCTCTGAGATTCACGAAAGCGCCGACGGTTGGCCTGGCAACATCAACCAGGTCGCCCGCGATGCTCTGATCGAAGTCATGATTGCCAGCCGCTCAGCGGTGAAGCGTCCAAGTATGGGGTTCAACATGCCGAAGAAACACGTATTGGCTATTTCCGCCGTCGTCGTGGTCGCGGTTGCCGCCGCCTGGCTGATGCCGGGTCGCACCAAGGCACCCACCACGGGTGCCCCTGCCAACGAACAGGCGCAACTGCCTCTCGGCCAAGGGACGCCGCAACCCAACGGTGGTGCGCCGGCAGTGGAATTCGCCGGCAACACCCAGCCGATGCCACTGCCGCTGGTCGGCCAGTCGCAACCGGTCATGCGCGGTCCTCTGGCTGAAGCGGCCGGTGGCATCACCGAAGGCGACGACGGCGCTGCGCCACCGGTCGATGACAGCAGCGACGTGCCGCCGACCGTGACCACCACCGCACCGCCTGTGGGCGTGCCGGCCGGTCCTGCCCCGACACCTGCCCCGGCTGCCAAGCCGACTCCGGCGCCGACCCAGCTGGCCACTGCCAAGCCTGCCCCGGTTCCAGCGCCTGCCACCAAGCCGGCGGCGCCAGCACCCGCAGCCAAGCCTGCTGCTGCCCCGGCCAAGGCCACGGGCGGTAGCTGGTACGCTGGCCAGGCACCGGGCAACTACGTAGTGCAGATCCTCGGCACCAGCTCCGAAGCCGCGGCACAGAGCTTCGTCAAGGAGCAGGGCGGCGAGTACCGCTATTTCAAGAAAGTCCTCAACGGCAAGCCGCTGTATGTCATCACCTACGGCAGCTTTGCCAACCGTGATGCAGCCGTTTCCGCCATCAAGGCCTTGCCAGCGAAGGTTCAGGCTGGTAAACCTTGGCCTCGCACTGTCGCCAGCGTCCAACAGGAACTGGCAGCAACTCGCTGAAGATTCGGCGGCCTTACCCAGGCCGCCTCTCCCGGCAACCTCAAAATTTCCGCAGGGGCGGGCGACCTTTCAGGCCGCGCGCCTTGTGGTGTCTGCGTCACAGTAGTGTTTGAGTCGTAGCGGTCGAACCCAAAAAAGTTTTGACTAGCACAGCATATAGCTTTAAACCTTTCATAAATGCGACATGGATTTGCGACAGTTCGTCGTCAAATTTGTGAGCCTCTGTGTCGGTGTGTACAATGACCTCCCTTTTGCCCCCGCAAAGCTGGCGTACGTTCGGCGCGGTATGCAACTGGTTGAATTGAAAAGAATTTGCCTCGATTAGAGGCAGCCTGGTGAGAAAGTGTCTATGAAAGCAGGTCTGTACCAACCAGATGAATTCAAGGATAACTGCGGTTTCGGCCTGATAGCTCATATGCAGGGCGAGCCCAGCCACACCCTTTTGCAAACGGCCATTGAGGCCCTGACCTGCATGACCCACCGTGGTGGGATCAACGCCGACGGCAAGACCGGCGACGGTTGTGGCTTGCTGATTCAAAAACCCGACGAGTTCCTGCGTGCCATAGCCCAGGAAACGTTTGGCGTGACCCTGCCCAAGCAGTACGCCGTGGGCATGGTGTTCTTCAATCAGGACCCGGTGAAGGCGCAAGCGGCTCGCGAGAACATGAATCGCGAGATCCTGGCCGCTGGCCTGCAACTGGTCGGCTGGCGCAAAGTGCCGATCGACACCAGTGTCCTCGGCCGCCTGGCGCTCGAGCGCCTGCCGCAGATCGAACAGGTGTTCATCGCTGGCGAAGGCCTGAGCGACCAGGACATGTCGATCAAGCTGTTCAGCTCCCGTCGTCGTTCGTCCGTGGCCAATGCCGCCGACACCGATCACTACATCTGCAGCTTTTCCCACAAGACCATTATCTACAAAGGCCTGATGATGCCGGCGGACCTCACCGCCTTCTATCCGGACCTGAGCGACGAGCGCCTGAAAACCGCGATCTGCGTGTTCCACCAGCGCTTCTCCACCAACACCCTGCCGAAATGGCCGCTGGCCCAGCCATTCCGCTTCCTCGCCCACAACGGCGAGATCAACACCATCACCGGCAACCGCAACTGGGCCGTGGCCCGTCGCACCAAGTTCGCCAACGACCTGATGCCCGACCTCGAAGAACTCGGCCCGCTGGTCAACCGCGTGGGCTCGGACTCCTCGAGCATGGACAACATGCTGGAACTGATGGTGACCGGTGGTATCGACCTGTTCCGTGGCGTGCGCATGCTCGTGCCGCCGGCGTGGCAGAACGTCGAGACCATGGACCCGGACCTGCGCGCCTTCTACGAATACAACTCCATGCACATGGAGCCGTGGGATGGCCCGGCCGGCATCGTCATGACCGACGGTCGCTACGCCGTATGCCTGCTGGACCGTAACGGCCTGCGTCCGGCGCGTTGGGTCACCACCACCAACGGGTTCATCACCCTGGCGTCGGAAATCGGCGTCTGGAACTATCAGCCTGAAGACGTCATCGCCAAGGGCCGCGTAGGCCCGGGCCAGATCTTTGCCGTGGACACCGAGACCGGCCAGATCCTCGACACCGACGCCATCGACAACCGCCTCAAGTCCCGTCATCCGTACAAGCAATGGCTGCGCAAGAATGCCCTGCGCATCCAGGCGACCATGGAAGACAACGACCACGGCTCGGCGTTCTACGACGTCGACCAGCTCAAGCAGTACATGAAGATGTACCAGGTGACGTTCGAAGAGCGTGACCAGGTGCTGCGTCCGCTGGGCGAGCAAGGCTACGAAGCGGTCGGCTCCATGGGTGACGACACGCCGATGGCCGTGCTATCGCAGCGCGTGCGCACGCCGTACGACTATTTCCGCCAGCAGTTCGCCCAGGTGACCAACCCACCGATCGACCCGCTGCGCGAAGCGATCGTGATGTCCCTGGAAATCTGCCTCGGTGCCGAGCGCAACATTTTCCAGGAGTCGCCGGAACACGCCTCGCGGGTGATCCTCAGCTCGCCGGTCATTTCCCCGGCCAAGTGGCGCTCGTTGACCAACCTCGATCGCCCGGGCTTTGCGCGCCAGGTCATCGACCTGAACTACGACGAAAGCGTCGGCCTGGAAGCGGCGATCCGCAACGTTGCCGATCAGGCTGAAGAAGCCGCGCGCGCCGGTCGTACCCAGATCGTGCTGAGCGACCGTCATATCGCGCCGGGCAAGCTGCCGATCCACGCCTCGCTGGCCACCGGCGCGGTGCACCATCGCCTGACCGAAAAAGGCCTGCGCTGCGACTCCAACATCCTGGTAGAGACCGCCACCGCCCGCGATCCGCATCACTTCGCGGTGCTGATCGGTTTCGGTGCCTCGGCGGTGTATCCGTTCCTGGCCTATGAAGTGCTGGGCGACCTCATCCGTACCGGTGAAGTGCTGGGCGACCTCTATGAGGTGTTCAAGAACTACCGCAAGGGCATCACCAAGGGCCTGCTCAAGATCCTGTCGAAGATGGGTATCTCGACCATCGCCTCGTACCGTGGCGCGCAACTGTTCGAGGCCATCGGCCTGTCCGAAGAAGTCTGCGAGCTGAGCTTCCGTGGCGTGCCGAGCCGCATCAAAGGTGCGCGTTTCGTCGACATCGAAGCCGAACAGAAAGCCCTGGCGGCCGAAGCCTGGAGCCCGCGCAAGCCGATCCAGCAGGGCGGTTTGCTGAAGTTCGTCCATGGTGGCGAATACCACGCCTACAACCCGGACGTGGTCAGCACCTTGCAAGCCGCCGTGCAGCAGGGCGACTACAGCAAGTTCAAGGAATACACCTCGTTGGTGGACAACCGTCCGGTGTCGATGATCCGCGACCTGCTCAAGGTCAAGACCCTCGACACGCCGCTGGACATCAGTGAAATAGAGCCGCTGGAATCGGTGCTCAAGCGCTTCGATTCGGCGGGTATTTCCCTGGGCGCCTTGTCCCCGGAAGCCCACGAAGCCCTGGCCGAAGCCATGAACCGCCTCGGTGCGCGTTCCAACTCCGGTGAAGGCGGCGAAGACCCGGCGCGCTACGGCACCATCAAGAGCTCGAAAATCAAGCAGGTGGCGACCGGCCGCTTCGGTGTGACGCCGGAATACCTGGTCAACGCTGAAGTGCTGCAGATCAAGGTTGCCCAGGGCGCCAAGCCCGGCGAAGGCGGCCAGCTGCCCGGCGGCAAAGTCAACGGCCTGATCGCCAAGCTGCGCTACGCGGTACCCGGCGTGACCCTGATCTCGCCGCCACCGCACCACGACATCTACTCGATCGAAGACTTGTCGCAACTGATCTTCGACCTCAAGCAGGTGAACCCGAAGGCGCTGGTCTCGGTGAAACTGGTGGCGGAAGCCGGCGTTGGCACCATCGCGGCGGGCGTGGCCAAGGCCTATGCCGATCTGATCACCATCTCCGGCTACGACGGCGGCACCGGCGCATCGCCGCTGACCTCGATCAAGTACGCGGGTGCGCCGTGGGAACTGGGCCTGGCCGAAACCCACCAGACCCTGCGCGGCAACGATTTGCGCGGCAAGGTCCGGGTGCAGACCGACGGTGGCCTGAAAACCGGCCTGGACGTGATCAAGGCTGCCATCCTCGGCGCCGAGAGCTTCGGCTTCGGTACCGCGCCGATGATCGCCCTGGGCTGCAAATACCTGCGCATCTGCCACTTGAACAACTGCGCCACCGGCGTGGCGACCCAGAACGACAAGCTGCGCAAGGACCACTACATCGGTACCGTCGACATGGTGGTGAATTTCTTCACCTACGTGGCCGAAGAGACCCGTGAGTGGCTGGCGAAGCTGGGCGTACGCTCGCTTGAAGAGCTGATCGGCCGTACCGATCTGCTGGAAGTGATCGAAGGCCAGACCGCCAAGCAGCATCACCTGGACCTGACCCCATTGCTGGGCAGCGATTACATTCCGGCAGACAAGCCACAGTTCTGCCAGGTCGAGCGCAACCCGCCATTCGACAAGGGTGAGCTGGCCGAGAAGATGGTCGACATGGCCGCTGCGGCGATCAACGACCTGAGCGGTGCCGAGTTCGACCTGGATATCTGCAACTGCGACCGTTCCATCGGCGCACGGATCTCCGGCGAAATCGCGCGCAAGCACGGCAACCAGGGCATGGCCAAGGCGCCGGTCACCTTCCGCTTCAAGGGCACCGCAGGCCAGAGCTTCGGCGTCTGGAACGCCGGCGGCCTGAACATGTACCTGGAAGGCGATGCCAACGACTACGTGGGCAAGGGCATGACCGGCGGCAAGCTGGTCATCGTTCCGCCCAAGGGCAGCGTCTACAAGACCCAGGACAGTGCCATTATCGGCAACACCTGCCTCTACGGCGCCACGGGCGGCAAGCTGTTCGCCGCCGGCACCGCGGGCGAGCGTTTTGCCGTGCGTAACTCCGGGGCCCACACTGTGGTGGAAGGCACCGGCGATCACTGCTGTGAGTACATGACCGGTGGTTTTGTCTGCGTGCTGGGCAAGACCGGTTATAACTTCGGCTCAGGCATGACCGGCGGTTTCGCCTACGTGCTCGACCAGGACAACACCTTCGTTGACCGGGTCAACCACGAACTGGTGGAAATCCAGCGGATCAGCGGCGAGGCGATGGAAGCCTATCGCAGCCACCTGCAAAACGTGCTGAACGAGTACGTCGCGGAAACCGACAGCGAGTGGGGTCGTGAACTCGCCGAGAACCTCGATGACTACTTGCGCCGTTTCTGGCTGGTCAAGCCCAAGGCTGCCAACCTGAAATCGTTGCTTTCCAGCACTCGTGCCAACCCGCAGTGATATGCGCCTGAAGAGTTTGATGAGGTTTTAACAATGGCTGAACGTCTGAATAACGACTTCCAGTTCATCGATGTCGGGCGCAAGGATCCGAAGAAGAAACTGTTGCGTCAACGCAAGAAAGAGTTCGTGGAAATCTACGAGCCTTTCAAACCCCAGCAGTCGGCCGACCAGGCCCACCGCTGCCTGGGCTGCGGTAACCCGTATTGCGAATGGAAGTGCCCGGTGCACAACTTCATTCCCAACTGGCTGAAACTGGTGGCCGAGGGCAACATCCTCCAGGCCGCCGAGCTGTCCCACCAGACCAACACCCTGCCGGAAGTCTGTGGCCGGGTGTGCCCGCAGGATCGCCTGTGCGAAGGTGCGTGCACCCTCAACGACGGTTTTGGCGCGGTGACCATCGGTTCGGTGGAGAAGTACATCACCGACACCGCGTTCGCCATGGGCTGGCGTCCGGACATGTCCAAGGTCAAGCCGACCGGCAAGCGCGTGGCGATCATTGGTGCCGGCCCGGCGGGCCTGGGCTGTGCCGACGTGCTGGTGCGTGGTGGCGTGACCCCGGTGGTGTTCGACAAGAACCCGGAAATCGGCGGTCTGCTGACCTTCGGCATCCCCGAGTTCAAGCTGGAAAAGACGGTGCTGAGCAATCGTCGCGAAGTCTTCACCGGCATGGGCATCGAGTTCCGCCTGAACACCGAGGTAGGCAAGGACGTGACCATGGAGCAACTGCTCGAAGAATACGATGCGGTATTCATGGGCATGGGCACCTACACCTACATGAAGGGCGGCTTTGCCGGTGAGGACCTGCCAGGCGTCTACGACGCACTCGACTTCCTGATCGCCAACGTCAACCGCAACCTGGGCTTTGAAAAGTCGCCGGAAGATTTCGTCGACATGAAAGGCAAGAAGGTTGTGGTGCTCGGCGGTGGCGACACGGCGATGGACTGCAACCGTACATCGATTCGCCAGGGCGCCAAGTCGGTGACCTGTGCCTACCGTCGTGACGAAGCCAACATGCCCGGTTCGCGCAAAGAGGTGAAGAACGCCAAGGAAGAAGGCGTGAAGTTCCTCTACAACCGCCAGCCGATCGCCATTGTCGGTGAAGACAAGGTCGAGGGCGTGAAAGTGGTCGAGACCCGTCTCGGCGAACCGGACGCCCGCGGTCGTCGCAGCCCCGAGCCGATCCCCGGTTCCGAAGAGATCATCCCGGCCGACGCCGTGGTCATCGCCTTTGGCTTCCGCCCGAGCCCGGCGCCGTGGTTCGAGCAGTTCAGCATCCAGACCGACAGCCAGGGCCGCGTCGTGGCACCGGAACAGGGCCAGTACAAACACCAGACCAGCAACCCGAAGATCTTCGCCGGTGGCGACATGGTCCGCGGTTCCGACCTGGTGGTGACGGCGATCTTCGAAGGCCGCAATGCGGCGGAAGGGATCCTGGATTACCTGCAAGTCTGACCAGGCGACACAACCCCCTGTGGGAGCGAGCTTTGTGGGAGCAAAGCTTGCTCGCGATCCAGACGCCTCGGTCCTCAAGAGACCGCGGTGTTTTCATCGCGGGCAAGCCTTGCTCCCACAAAAAAAGCTCCCACAGGTGTTTTGTGGTGTTGCGAAAGTTGTGCTGCCCCGCGACAAATTGCCCCGATAGATAAAAGGCACGGCTCTTGCCGTGCCTTTTGCGTCGCGCTCTGAGAAAATGCCCGCACTTTTTTTCCGGATGCCGACATGACTGCCCTGAAGAACGACCGTTTCCTTCGCGCCCTGCTCAAGCAACCCGTGGACGTCACCCCCGTATGGATGATGCGCCAGGCCGGTCGCTACCTGCCGGAATACCGTGCCAGCCGCGCCAAGGCCGGTGACTTCATGAGCCTGTGCATGAACCCACAGTTCGCCTGCGAAGTGACGATGCAGCCGCTGGATCGGTATCCGCAGCTGGACGCGGCCATCCTGTTCTCCGACATCCTGACCATTCCCGATGCCATGGGCCAAGGCCTGTACTTCGAGACCGGCGAAGGCCCGCGCTTCAAGAAAGTCATCAGCACCCTGGCCGACATCGAGGCCCTGCCGATTCCCGATCCACAGAAAGACCTGGGCTACGTCATGGACGCGGTCAGCACCATTCGCCGCGAGCTCAATGGTCGTGTGCCGCTGATCGGTTTCTCTGGCAGCCCATGGACCCTGGCCACCTACATGGTCGAAGGCGGCTCGTCGAAGGACTTTCGCAAGACCAAGGCAATGCTCTACGACAACCCGCAGGCCATGCACCTGTTGCTGGACAAACTGGCCCAGTCGGTCACGTCCTACCTCAACGGCCAGATCCTGGCCGGTGCGCAAGCGGTACAGATCTTCGACACCTGGGGCGGCAACCTGTCGGCGGCGGCGTACCAGGAATTCTCCCTGGCCTACATGCGCAAGATCGTCAGCGGCCTGATCCGCGAGCACGAGGGACGCAAAGTCCCGGTGATCCTGTTCACCAAGAACGGCGGCCTGTGGCTGGAAAGCATCGCCGATGTCGGCGCCGACGCCCTGGGCCTGGATTGGACCTGCGACATCGGCAACGCTCGTGAGCGCGTCGGTCACAAGGTCGCCCTGCAAGGCAACATGGACCCGACCGTGCTCTACGCCAAGCCTGAAGCCATTCGTGCTGAAGTTGGGCGCATCCTGGCCAGCTACGGCAGTGGCAGCGGCCATGTGTTCAACCTCGGCCATGGCATCACCCCGGAAGTCGACCCAGAACACGCCGGCGCCTTCCTGCGGGCGGTGCATGAGTTGTCGGCGCAATATCACGTCTGATTGCGGCCCCTGTCACCCAGCCTGTCCGGACCTGTGCCGGACAGGCTTTTTTATGCGCGCTTGTTTAACGATCCGACCTAAAGCAGCCAATTGCTTCTTTTGGGTGTGTTTGTTTGTCTTTGGTTGATAGTTATTTCTGTTCGTAAGATGTTTCTCTAGTTATGTAGGGGAAATCGATTCAGAGATCATTCCTTCTATGTTGAGAGATTTATCCTACATAGGGAGTGTTCGACTTTCTATAAGGTTCCGGTCACTTGCAAGGGTGTGCGCTGAGCGTTCTGGCGCACCTTTCAAGAGGACGGTGATCCCGTCTTTCATTTTGATGACTAGTCTGGAACTTATATGAAGAATAACTTCAACAAGAGCAATCTATTAACGGGGTGTGCGTCCTCATTAGTTCTGCTGTCGGCCATGGCGGCATCCCAAGGCGCGCTTGCCCACGGTTTCGTCGAAGTACCGCCTTCCCGTGCGTTGTTGTGCCAGCAAGGCGTCAACCAAAACTGCGGCGGCGCGCAATACGAGCCACAGAGTACCGGTGAAACCTTCAAGGGTTTCCCTAATGGTGTAGGCGGTGCGCCGCTGCAGGGTCCTATCGACGGCAAAATCGCCAGCGGCGGCATTGCCCGGTTTTCTGCACTTGATGCGCAGTCGGCCACACGCTGGCACCTGACTGAAATCAGGGACCGCAACTTTGCCTTTCAATGGCAATACTCCGCCGCGCACCCTGCGACCAAACACGAATACTTCATTACCCGCGATGGGTGGAATCCAAACGAAGCGCTCAAGCGTGCCTCGTTCGATAGCGCGCCGTTCTGTACGGTGGACGGCGGTAATCAAGTCCCGGTCGGTGGTGCCAAGCACAACTGCGTCATTCCCGACAGCAAGTCGGGCCATCACGTCATCCTGGCGGTCTGGACGGTTGGTGATACCGACAATGCATTCTACGCCCCGGCGGATGTGAACATTCTCGCCGAAGCCGCATTGCCGGGCGGCTGGCAGTCGGTGGGCAGCATTGCGCCATCGACCCCATTGCTGGTGGGTGACAAGGTCAAGGCCCGGGCGTTCTCCGCGACCGGTGAAAGTGCCGAATACAGCGTAGAAATCAGCATCGACAACGCCGAGGAAGGCAAGCCTGAGAACTGGTCGTTCAAACTGGCCGAAGCCATCAACAAGGCCCATACATTGATTCGTGCAGGTGTTCGTGACGAGGAGGGCAATATCACGCCGGTCAATGGCGCCAACAGCCTGTACGCCCAGGACGAAAGCGGCGTGAAGCGCTATGAAGTGCAACTGGACATGAAGGAAGACGCTGGCGCCAGCATGGAGATTTCTTCCCTGCAGCCAGAATACGTACTCGACAAAGGTCGGGTCAGCATGGCCTTCACCGCGCAGACGAACCGCAGGATGAACCTCGAAGCCACGCTGTTCGATGAGAAGAACAAGCAGGTCGGTGTCGTTAGTCAGACCGTGGGTGAAGGCAGCACCGGCCTGAACCTGGACGTGCGCAGCGCCCCAGGCGCCCATACCCTGACGCTGGTGGGGACCACCGAAGACGGCCGCACCACGCGCCAGGACACCCAAGCGGTCACCCTGGCCGGTGAAGGCGCAGGCATCGAGTACGACTTCGTCTTCCCAGAAGGCATCACCGACTACACCGCCGGTACGAAAGTGCTGCAACCCAAGACTGACGAAGTCTTCGAGTGCAAGCCGTTCCCGGCGTCCGGCTTCTGCAAGCAGTACAGCCCGACAGCGAACGGTTTCGAGCCGGGAGTCGGTGCGTCCTGGCAGAGCGCCTGGGACAAGCTGTAAGTCCTGACAGGCATGGCCCCAGGCGATCCGCACGGGTTGCCTGGGGCCTTCATACGAGCGCGTAGTGATGTCTATCAATTACTCCAGGCGACGGGTGCTGCTGCACTGGGTGTCGGCGGCCATTATCTTATGGGCGTTGGTGTCCGGTTTTTATGTGGCGTTCAACCCGGTGTCAGCTTCAACCCAACAGTGGGTCGGCTCACTCAATGTGTCGCTGACCACGCTGTTCATTCCATTTTTCGTGTGGCGGGCCTGCCTGTTTTTCGGCGCGCTGGAAGCCCGTGGAACCGCGTCTTCATTTACACAGTGGCTAGCCCTGGCGGTACACACGCTGATCTACCTGGTCATTGGCATCGTGCTGGTGACTGGTGTGCTGATGATGAAAAACGCCATCAGTATCTTCGGCATTGTTCACATCCCCCAGCCACTGGGCGATCCGGCACTGATCGAACTCGCCAACACTCTCCACACCTTGTCTTGTGCGGGGCTTTCGGTGCTGGTCGCGCTGCATCTGTGCGCTGTGCTCTGGCATGAGTTTTCCGGACGCCGGGTGGTACGGCGAATGTCCTTCGCCAAGCCTGCGGGCACGATCCAGAGCGCACAACGGTGAGCCTGTCTTTTCGGGTCGGCAGCCGTCTGCCGAAGCTGCTGCTGGTGCTCCTGCCGCTGCTGTACGGGATCTTCCTGGCCGGGCAAGAGTGGCGCTTTCGCCAGGCATTGGGCCGTGATGTGCCCGTGCTGACCAACCCACCGGTGGCTCCTGTTCGCGACCTGCCCAACGTCCAAGCCGTGGCCACGGTGCTAGGCCTGGCACCTGAAGGTGCCCACGCCCCGAGCGCCGAACCGATTACGTTGCAAGCCAGCTTTGTCGCCGACCAAGGCTTGTCCCGGGCATTGCTCGCGGACGCTGCCGGCCCGCGCATTTATCAGGTGGGTGAGCGCTTGCCCGGTGGCAGCGTGCTGCGCCGGGTCGAGGCCAGCCATGTGACGTTGTGGCGCAACGGACGTGAAGAACGGTTGGCCCTGCAACACGCGGTCAAGCCCTTGCTACGCCGGTTGGAGCTCGAAGACGGGCGCCATGCCGCGCTGCATTCCTCGCAATACCTACGCCCGGTGGCCGGGCAATCAGAGTGATCGAATTCATGAACAGCTTTATCCGGGGCGGTGTTTCGCGCGTCCTGTTCTGCCTGGCCGTGTCCTGCCCAGTGGCGTTCTCCGGTTCGCTGCAGGCCGAGGAGACCCAATGGCAACTGGCGATGAACAATGCGGAACTGCGCGACGTGGTCGAGGAGTTCTCGGCGATCCTGGGCAAGACCGTGGTGCTTGATCCGCGGGTGTCCGGGCGCATTACGGTGATGTCCCGCCAGGCGCTGGACCGCGAAGGCGTGCGTCGGTTGTTTTATTCGGTACTCGATGCACACAACTTCACTGTGATCGACGAGGGCGAGCGGATCCTGATCACCCCGGTCAGCGAGGCCAAGACGCGCGCTGGAATCACTGATGCGAAGAGCACCACACCGTCGCAGTTCGTCACCCGGGTCATCGATCTGCAATCGAGCATTGCCGCCGACATCGCCGGGCTGGTCCGGCCCTTGGTATCGGCCAATGGTTACGTCGGCCCTTCGGTATCGTCCAACGCGCTGGTGGTCACCGACACGGCTGCCAATGCCCAGCGCATTGCCGACGTGGTTCGGCAGTTGGACTCAGGGCGCAACCGCAATCATGTGGTGGTGCGGTTGCGGCATGCCCAGGCCGGGGATATCGCACCGTTGATGGAAGCCTCCGGTGGCAAGCGCGAGGGCGATATGGCGGGCCTGGTGATCGCCGATGCCCGCAGCAATCGCCTGGTGGTCATCGGCGCACCGGCGGTGCGTCAGCGCTTGGTCGACCTGGCTCGGACCCTCGACGTCCCTGCCGTCGTATCCCAGGACAACGCCCGGGTCATCCGTCTGCGCCATAGCGATGCCAAGCAATTGGCCGAGGTGCTGGAAGGCGTCGGGCAGGATAAAAAAACCACGCCGACCCTGGCCGGCCAGCGGGACATTGCCGCCACCCGCCCGTTCATGATCAAGGCCGATGAAAGCCAGAATGCCCTGGTGCTGATCGCCGATCCGGCCCAGGTCCGCACCATCGAAAACATCGTCCGTGAACTCGATCAACCTCGGGCCCAGGTGCTTATCCACGCGGCCATCGTGGAGGTTTCCGGGGACATTACCGAAGCCTTGGGCGTGCAGTGGGGCCTCGACAGAGGCAGCGCGACCGGGTTCATCAACTTCCCGGGAACCGACATCCCGATCATCGGCAACCTGAACCTCAGCGAACTTGATAAAGGACCGGAAGGCGCGATCCTGCGGCTGGGCGGCGACCGCTTCAGTGCGCTGATCTCGGCGTTGGCGAGCAATACCCACAGCAACCTGCTGTCCACACCCAGCCTGCTGACCCTGGATAACCAGGAGGCGGAAATCATCGTGGGCCAGAACGTCCCGTTCAAGACCGGCTCCTACGCCACCAGCGGTAACGGTGCGGACAATCCGTTCACCACCGTCGAACGCAAGGACGTCGGCATCAGCCTCAAGGTCAAGCCGTACATCAACGATGGCTCGACCTTGCGCCTTGAGGTCGAGCAGGAAGTCTCGGACATCGCGCCGTCGGTCTCCGGTGTGGACTCCTCGGACCTGATCACCAACAAGCGGGCCTTGAAGAGCACGATCCTGGCGGACGATGGCGAGATCATCGTGATCGGCGGCCTGATCCGCGACAGTGTCCGTACCCAGCAAAGCGGTGTGCCGTTGCTGCGCAGTATTCCGTACCTGGGCGCGCTGTTTCGCTGGAACCGCGACACCCAGACCAAAAGCAACCTGATGGTATTCCTGCGCCCGACCATCGTGCGCAGCAACGAAGACCTCGCCGAGGTGAGCCGCCAGCGTTATGACGCGCTCCGGGACCTGAGCAAGCCGGGCTCGCGGAAAAACAATTCGCTGCTGCTGCCGCGGGACGCTCGCCAGTTGTTCGAATCCTCCCCGCAAGCGCCGTCTGCCGACCCGCGCCCACAGCGCTCCGGTGAACTGTGAGCGAGCCGTTGCCCTTTGGTTTCGCCAGGCGCCTGGGCGTGCTGCTGGAAGGCGAGGGGCCGACCTTGAGCCTGGTCATGCGCCGCGATACACCCTTGACCGCCGTGGCCGAAGTGCAACGTCTGTGCGGTCGGGATTTACCTATCCAGGTACTGGAGCCGGCGGCGTTCGCCGCGCGCCTGGCCTGCGTCTATCGCCAGGGCCAGAGCGCCGCCGAACAGGTCGCCCAAGGCCTGGACGAGGAACTGGACCTGCTCAGCCTCGCCGACCAGATGCCGCAGACCACCGACCTGCTGGAGCAGCAGGGCGATGCGCCGATCATCCGGCTGATCAATGCCTTGCTCAGCGAGGCCGTCCGCGAACACGCGTCGGACGTGCACCTGGAAACGTTCGAACAGTACCTGTCGGTGCGCATGCGCATCGACGGTCAGTTGCAGGAAATGCTCCGTCCGCGTCGGGAACTGGCGAGTCTGCTGGTGTCGCGAATCAAGGTCATGGCGCGCCTGGACATCGCCGAGAAACGCGTGCCCCAGGACGGCCGAATGGCCTTGCGCCTGGCCGGGCACGAAGTCGATGTGCGGGTCTCGACGCTGCCTTCGGCCCATGGCGAGCGCGTGGTGCTGCGCCTGCTCGACAAGCAGGCCGGGCGCTTGGAGCTACAGCGCCTGGGCCTGCCCGACGACACCCTGGCCGGCCTGCGCCAGTTGCTTGGCAAGCCCCACGGCATCGTGTTGGTCACCGGGCCCACGGGGTCGGGGAAAACCACCAGCCTGTACGCGGCGTTGAGCAGCATCAACGACCAGAGCCGCAACATCCTCACCGTCGAAGATCCGATCGAATATCACCTGCCGGGCATCGGCCAGATGCCGGTCAACCCGAAAGTCGACATGACCTTCGCCCGTGGTTTGCGGGCCATTTTGCGCCAGGACCCAGACGTGGTGATGGTCGGCGAAATACGTGATCGCGACACCGCCGAAATCGCCGTCCAGGCGTCGCTGACCGGGCACCTGGTGCTCTCGACCCTGCACACCAACACTGCCGTCGGCGCGGTCACGCGGCTGGTGGACATGGGCGTGGATGCCTATCTGCTGGCGTCGTCCCTGGCCGGCGTCGTCGCCCAGCGCTTATTGCGCAGCCTGTGCCCGTCCTGCAAGACGCCTTATGTGGCCGACGCCGCTACGTGTCGGCGTCTGGGCCTCGACGCCGATGCCGCGCCCCGATTGTTCAAGGCCCAGGGCTGCGAGCACTGCCAGAAGGGTTATCGCGGACGCTTCGGCATCTATGAGCTGGTGAATGTCAGCGCCGCCCTGTCGCAGTTGATTCATCAGGGCGCCACCGAGCAGGCGCTGGCCGCCGAGGCGCGCAAGACCTCCCGCAGCCTGTTTCAGGACGGCCGCCAGCGGGTGCTGCAAGGTCTGACCAGCGTCGACGAACTGCTGCGCATCACCCAGGAGGATTAGCACCGTGCCGACCTTCGACTATCGGGCCGAAGACGCCCAGGGCCGCCGCTGCAAGGGTCGTGTGGAAGCCGACAGCCCGCGCCATGCTCGCCAGTTGCTGCGCGAGCGCGGCTTGCTGCCCAGCGAACTGGCTGAAGCCAAGGAACCGCGAACCCTGGGCGGGCGGCATGCCGGAACGCGTTTGAGCCCGGCAGATCTGGCGTTGCTGACATTGCAGCTGTCCACCTTGATCCAGGCCGGCCTGCCCCTCGAAGAGTCCCTGGGAGCGGTGGCGCAACAGAGCCAGAAACGCCGCGTCGCCCACCTGCTGGCGGCGGTGCGCAGCCGGGTGATGGAAGGCCATGCGTTGGCGACGGCACTTAGGGCCTTTCCCCAGGCGTTCCCCGAGCTGTTCTGCGCCACGGTCGCGGCGGGCGAGCAATCCGGGCACCTGGGGCAAGTGTTGGAGCAGCTGGCGAGCTACACCCAGGCGCGCCAGGCCTCGCGCCAGCGTATTCAGCTGGCGTTGGTGTACCCGCTGATCCTGATGCTGGCCTGTGTCGCGATTGTTGGTTTCCTGTTGGGCTACGTGGTACCGGATGTGGTGAAGATTTTCATCGACAGCGGCCAGCCGTTGCCCTGGCTGACCCAGGCGTTGATCGCCGTGAGCGATGGCTTGCGCCGCTATGGCTTGCTGCTGCTCGGTGCGCTGGCCGGGCTGCTCGGGCTGTGGCGTTGGAGCCTGCGCCAACCGGCGTGGCGCCTGCGCTGGCACCGTGTGTTGCTGCGGCTGCCGGTGTTGAGCGAAGTGCTGCGGGCGATGGAGGCGGCCCGATTCGCCAGCACCCTGGCGATCCTGAGCAAAAGCGCCGTGCCTCTAGTGGATGCCTTGCACATCGCCGCGCAGGTGATCGGCAACCTGACGATCCGCGCCCGCATGGCCGACGTCGCCCGTTCGGTCCGCGAAGGCGGGACCCTGACCCGCGGCCTGGAGCAGGGCGGCGATATCCCGCCGCTGATGCTGCACATGATCGCCAGCGGCGAACGGGCCGGCGAGCTCGACAGCATGCTGGCCCGGGCCGCCGAACAACAGGAAGCCAGCCTCGCGGCGCGTATCGCGCTGGTGGTGAGCCTGTTCGAACCGGCCATGTTGGTGTTGATGGGCGGCGTCGTGCTGCTGATCGTCATGGCCATCCTCCTACCGATCCTGAGCCTCAACCAATTGGTGAATTAACCGATGAAATTTCAAAGCAAACGACCTGCACGCCCTCAACGCGGCTTCACCCTGATCGAAATCATGGTGGTGGTGGTCATCATTGGCGTGCTGGGCGCCATCGTGGTGCCGCAGTTCATGAGCCGACCCGATCAAGCCAAGGCTACGGCCGCCCGCACCGATATCCAGGCGATCGCCACGGCCCTGGAAATGTACCGCCTCGACAACTTCCAGTACCCATCGACCCAACAAGGCCTGGAGGCGTTGAGCAAACGCCCGTCCGGTACGCCCGCAGCCAGGAACTGGAACCCCCAGGGATATCTGAAAAGCCTGCCGGTCGATCCCTGGGGTACGCCCTACCAGTACCTCAATCCTGGGCATAAGTCCCTCAACGGTGGCTATGACCTTTATTCGCTGGGCGCCGATGGCGTGTCGGGCGGCGAAGGCATGGCGGCTGACATCGGCAATTGGGCCGAGTGAACATGGGTCGTCATTGCCGGGGCTTCACCTTGCTGGAACTGATGGTTGTCATCGTGCTGATCGGGGTACTGGCGGGCATGGTCAGCTTCGCCACGGGGTCGAGCCCGACACGTGAGGCTCGGCAGCAAGCCCAAGATTTCGTGCGTGTGGTCCAGCAGTTGCGCGAGCGGGCGGTATTGGATGGGCAGGAATACGGTGTGCGCGTGCAGCCTCTTGGTTACCAGGCCTTGCGCCTTGAGGCCCAGGGCTGGACGGCGGTGTCGGCGTTGCATCGATTGCCTGAGGGGCTGACGCTCGGGTTGGAGCAGGACGGTCATGTCCTCAGGCTCGATGATGTTCAAGGTCCACCGCAGTTGCTGATGCTCAGCAGCGACGAGATCAGCCCCTTCAGGCTGCTCATCAAAGTCGCCGGGCAGACGATTTCCCGGGTGTCGAGCGATGGCCTGGCGGAGCCGCTGATCGATGACTGACGCTCGCAGGCCGGCTGCCAGTTGCCGGGGCTTCACGCTGTTGGAAGTCGTGATCGCCCTGGCGATTTTCGCGACGCTGGCGGCGGCCGTGCTCTCGGCCAGTCAGTTCGTGCTCAAGCAAAGCGCCGGGCTCGAGGAGCGTCTGTTCGGCGCCTGGCTGGCGGACAATCAGTTGAACGAACTGCGCCTGCAAGCCGCTACGCCACCAGGGCAACAGCGGCTGAGCCGGCACCTGGATCGTCGCGACTGGCTCTTGCAACAACGTATCGCCCCGGCCGCTGATGGGCGCTTGCTGCAGGTCGAGATTCAGGTCAGCCGTGTCGACAGCGCGACGGTCGTGCACCGCACCACCGGATGGATCCGCAGCCGTGATGAATAAGCAGTCGGGGTTCACCTTGTTGGAGCTGGTCATCGCCATCGGCATTTTTGCCTTGCTCGGCCTGGCCAGTTGGCGGCTGTTCGACGGCGTCGTGCGCACCCAGCAGGGGACCGGTCAGCATGAGCGCGACATCCGGGCCTTGCAGCGTGCCGTCGGTGTGATCGAGCGGGATGTGTGGCAGGCGGTTGCCGGCTCGGTCGTGCTCGCGCCGGGGCGTTTGCAACTGCAGCGCAGCCATTGGCGCAATCCGCTGGACCAGCCGCGCAGCGAACGGCAGACGGTGAGCTATCGACTCGAGGGTGCCGCGTTGTGGCGCGACGGTGTCGGCGAAGGCACGTCCCTTGTGCAGCAGCAGAAGCTGCTCGACGACGTACACGGCCTGAGCTGGCGTGTGTTCGACCCGCAGCGGGGCTGGCACAGCGAAACCGCGGGCGACATTGCGCCGCTGGCGTTGGAGTTGATCGTGTCGGCGGGGCGTTTCGAACAGGTCCGTCGGGTGTTGCTGTTGCCGGGGGCGTTGCCATGAGCCGACAACGCGGTGTGGCGCTGATCAGCGTGCTGCTGGTGCTGAGCCTGGCCTTGCTGCTGGTCGGTGGCCTGTTGCGCAGTCATCGCCTGTTGTTGCACAGCAGTGCGCAGCAACTGCAACAGGTCCAGTTGCGGCAATTGGGATTGGCAGGGGAGGACTGGGCGCGGGTGGTGTTGGAAAACAGTGGGATAACGCCGTCCGGGCCTGTTGACCTGAGCCAGGATTGGGCCCGGCTCGGGCCCGTCTTGGAAGTTGACGGCGCCGAGCTGCACATCGATATCGAGGATTTGTCCGGGCGCCTGAATCTCAACGCGCTGCTGGCCTTGGGTCAAATCGATCAGGTCACCCTCGGCCGCTGGACTCGCTTGCTGGCCTTGCTGGATCTGCCGCCGCTGTCGTTGCCCCAAGTCGGGCCGGTGCAGGAGCTGAGTCAACTGCGTCTGTTGCCGGGCATCGATGGCCAGACACTGCGGCGCCTGGAACCGTGGGTGGTGTTGCTGCCCAAGGACGCGCGGCTGAATATCAATACCGCACCGCTGCTATTGCTGATGACCCTGGACGGCATGGAGGGCGGGCCGGCCAACGTGTTGGTCAACCAGCGTCGCCACGCGCCCTACGCCAGCGTGCAGGCGTTTACCAACGACCCGGTGTTGTCCGGGCTGGGCCTCAACAGCCACGGTCTGGGGGTGGGCAGTCGCTGGTTCCGGATCACCGTGAGTGTGACCCACGCCGACAGTCGTCTACGCCTGGCCTCGGATATCGAACGTGATTCCGTTAGCGGGCGCTGGACTGTTCGTCAGCGTCGTTTCCTACCCTTGAGCACCAGCGAGCTTCCCTGATGAAAACCTGGCTTTACCTGACGGCCGAAGGCCTGGGCGCGCCTTGCGCCAACTGGCCATGCTGCGTGTGGTCGTCCACCGGCGAGCGTCGTCGCCTGCCGTTGCACGAGGCGGCAGGCGACTTGAGCGGACGGCCCGTCGATGTGCTGTTGCCAATGGAAATGTGCAGCTGGTTGCGCAGCGATCCATGGCCCTCTCGACGCCAGCCCCGGCCTCAGGCCCTGGCATTCGCCATCGAAGAACAACTGAGTGAAAACCTGGAGGCGCTGCACATCAGCATCGGCCCGCGCGACCGTCAGCACCGCTATCCGATGATGGTGACGGAGCGGACCCGGTTCCGGGCGCTGCTGGCGTTGCTGGCGGCACAAGGCATTGAGGTGCGTGCGGTGCATGTCGATGCCGATCTGCTTGCCGATGAGCAGGCGTTTGGCGTGCGCTGGTTCGGGCGCTGGCTCTTGGGCGCAGGGCTGTCGGCGCGGATGTCGTTGTCGGCCCGAGGCTTGGCGACGCTCAAGCCTGGCCTGCCCGAAGACATCCACTGGCTGGACGAGGAACGTGATCGCCAGGGCATCGATGAGTGGTTGTTGAGCGCTGGCGGACAGCCCATCGACCTGTTGCAGGGCGAGTTTCGTCGGCGCCGCCAACCGCTGCCATGGCGCGGCGCTTCGGCGGCTGTGCTGGGCGCGTTGGTGCTCACCTGGGCCTTCAGTGAAGCCCGCCTACGTTTTCTTGAAAACGAAACCCGGCTTCTCTATGCCCAAAGCGAACAGCGATTCAGGTCGTTGTATCCCGGGCAGGAGCGGATCGTCGACCTGACGGCGCAGTTCCAGGCATTGCAGAGTCGTCGTGGACAACGTCAGGACACCCAGGTCGCGCGTCTGGCTCGTCTGACCGAGCAGGTCATTGGCGCCAGCAGCGTCGAGGTGCAGCGCATCGATTTTCGTGAAGGCGAGGGTTGGAAGATCCAACTGACGGCCAACAGCTTCGTCGAACTTGAGCAACTGCGTGAGCGCGGGCAGCAGAACGGATTGCCCGTCACCCTGGGCAGCGCGAGCAAACAGAACAATCGCGTGCAGGCCATTCTCACGCTGGAGAACAGTTGATGAACGTCAAGGGATGGCTGGCTTTGAAACAGGCCTGGGGGAGAACATCGCGCCGTGAGCAAGGACTGTTGCTGGGACTTGCCGGGTTGGTGCTGGTGGCGCTGGCCTATACCGCGATTTGGCAACCGACTCGGCAACGGCTGGAGGTTGCTGAACGACAGCATCGCCAACAGGCCGAACTGAGTGCCCGGATCCAGCGCGCCGAACCCACCCGGGAGGCGACTGCCGCCACGCGGCCCTTGTCGGTGCGCGTCAACGAGGATGCGACAGCGGCGGGGTTGGACATAGCGCAAATGGAGGTCGACGGCGATTCGTTGCGACTCGCCGTCAGTGGCGAGGCCAATTCGTTGCTTCGTTGGCTGGATCAACAAGAGCGGGAGGGTGCCGTGCTGCAATCGCTCACTCTGGAAGCTGAGAATGGCTTGCTGGGTGCGCGGGTGGTGTTGCGTCAATGACGGGTTGAAGACGTAGCAATTTTGACCAGGAGTATGAGGTTTTGTGGCGAGGGAGCTTGCTCCCGCTGGGTGGCGCAGCCGCCCCAAAACCAGACGCCGCGGTGCAACAGGTGAACCCCGCCAACCAGTTTGCGACTGCTGCGCAGCCGAGCGGGAGCAAGCTCCCTCGCCACAAAGTGTTCGCTCTGTCCCGGGGTTGGAGAGGGCTCTCGTGATGGCTAAACCTGCACATTCCCCGGCAGCAACGGCAATTTCGCCAGCTTCACCGCCACCCACAATGCGATCACCAGCAAACCACCGATGAACAGGCCGACACCATTCCACCCCCCCAGGTGCCAGGCCACGCCGCCCGCCGTACCCGCAACGCTGGATCCGGCGTAATAGCTGAACAGGTAAAGTGACGAAGCCTGGCCCTTGGCCTTGAGGGCGCGGCGGCCGATCCAGCTGCTGGCGACCGAGTGGGCGCCGAAGAAACCGAAGGTGAACACCAGCATGCCCAGCACGACTAGCCACAGCGGCGTGGTCATGGTCAACGCGAGGCCGGCCAGCATCAGCGCAATGGTTGCCCAGAGCATTTTGCGCCGGCCGAGTCTGTCCGCCAGTGCACCGACTTTTGCCGAGCTGTAGATGCCCGACAGGTACACCACCGACAGCAACCCGACAAAGGCCTGGTCCAAGTGATAAGGCTCGGCCAGCAGGCGGTAGCCGATGTAGTTGAACAGCGTCACGAATGCGCCCATCAACACGAAGGCTTCAAGAAACAGCAGCGGCAGGCCGGCGTCGCGAAAGTGCATGGTGAAGCCGTCCAGCAGGCTACGCGGGTGCAACGAACGGGGACGGAAGTTGCGTGACTCGGGCAGGATTCTCCAGAACACCGCCGCCGCGATCAGCGCCAGGCCGCCAATCACCAGCATAGCCGTGTGCCAGCTGACAAAATCGATCAAGACCCCGGTGATCAGGCGTCCGCACATGCCGCCGATGGCGTTGCCGGCGATGTACAGCCCCATCGCCAGGCCGATGTGCTTGGGATGGATTTCTTCGCTCAAATACGTCATCGCAACGGCTGCCAACCCGCTCAACGACAGCCCCACCAAGGCACGCAGCAGCAATACACCCTGCCAGGTCGGCATCATGGCGCTGGCAATCGTGCACACCGAGGCGGCGAACAGCGCCGCGACCATCACCGGCTTGCGCCCGATGCGGTCGGAAATCGGGCCGGTGATCAACAGGCCGATGGCGAGCAGGCCGGTCGCCACCGACAGGATCAGGCTGCTCTGCGCCGCGTTGATGGAAAACTCCCGGGACAACAGCGGCATCATCGGTTGCACGCAATACAGCAGGGCAAAGGTCGCAAAGCCACCACTGAACAGCGCCAGCACCGTGCGCATGAACATCGGCGTGCCCTTCTCGATGTAGATGTCCTTGAGTTCGGCGACGACATCATCCTGCACACGCGGTGGGATTTCATGGGCCAGTGGAGCGACAGCAGTTTTCACGGTGGACCTCGCAAGGGCACGATCAGGCAGGCAATGAAAAAAGCATATAGCCGGCTAATGTTTCTATCCAATATATTGTTCGACCTGTTTAAGACGTTTAACGACCTATTGGATGGCCCATGGAACTGCGTCACCTGCGTTACTTCATCGCCGTTGCCGAAGAACTGCATTTCGGCCGTGCCGCGCTGGCCTTGGGCATCTCCCAGCCGCCCTTGAGCCAGCAGATCCAGGCGCTGGAGCAGGAGATTGGCGCGCGGCTGTTCGAACGCACCAATCGTCGGGTCGAATTGAGCGAGGCCGGCCGGTTGTTCCTTGAAGAGGCGCGACGGGTATTGGTCCAGGTCGACAAAGCCGCCGACGTCGCCCGCCGTGCCCAACTGGGGGAATTGGGCGAACTGAAGATCGGCTTCACCTCCTCGGCGCCGTTCAATTCCACCATCCCCCAGGCGATTTTTTCATTCCGGCAACGCTTCCCGGCGGTGCACCTGAACCTGCGGGAAATGAGCAGTACCCAAGTGGCCGACGCACTGGTGGACGAAGAGATCGAGGTGGGCATCATGCGACCGTTGCCGTTGCCTGACTCCCTGGCGGAAATCGAGCTCAGCCGCGAACCGCTGGTAGCCGTGCTCAGTGCCAAGCACCCCCTGGCCCAAGGCAATGAAGACGGCCTGTTCCTCTCGGCCTTGGCCCAGGAGCCGTTCGTGTTCTTCCCCCGCAGCTACGGCAGCGGCCTCTACGCCCAACTCCTGAACCTGGCCCGCGACGCCGGCTTCAGCCCGCACTTCGCCCAGGAAGCCGGCGAAGCCATGACCATCATCGGCTTGGTGGCGGCGGGGCTGGGTGTCTCGGTATTGCCAGCGTCTTACCAGCGCATGCGTATCGATGGGGTGGTCTATCGACCGCTGCTCGATCCAGCGGCGGTGTCGGCGGTGTGGCTGGTACAGCGCAAGGACCAGCGTTCGCCGATGGCGAAGGCGTTTGTGGCGTTGTTGACTGGCAATACCGAGTAGCGGGTTAAGTGGGAAAACGCCTGTGGGAGCGAGCTTGAACTGGTCAAGTAAATCCGGACACCAGTTACGGTGTTTATGCTGCTTTTTGCTCCATGGCTATTGGCGATAGGTAGTCGTTGTAGCTGTGGAGCCTGGTGCGGTTGTAGTACATGAAGAAGCGCACCATATCGGTTTGTGCTTCCTCGCTCGTGCTGTAACCGTTGCGAGGGACCCATTCTGACTTCAGGGTGCCGAAAAAACGTTCTGTTGGAGCATTGTCCCAGCACTGCCCGCGATGACTCATGCTTTGCAAAATGCCATTGCGCATCAACTCTTCTTGAAACTTGCGGCTGGTGTACTGACAGCCCTGATCCGAATGAAACATCAATCCAGGTGGGCATGTTCGAAGCTCTATCGCCATGCGTAACGCCTTGCTGACCAGGTTGGCGTCATTGACCAGCGAAAATGCCCAACCAATGACCCGGCGAGCAAACAAGTCGATCACGATGGCCAGATGAACCCAGCGTTTACCCACCATCAAGCTTGTAACGTCGCCACACCAGACCTGATTGACCACGGTCGGCTTGAAATTACGCTTGAGCAGATTGGGTGCGACAAATGCTTCAACTCCTTTGGACCTGAATGGATGAGGCTGGCGTTGTTTACTGACAATGTTGGCTTCCCTCATCAGTGTTCTAACAAGGCTTCTGCCGACCGCTATGTTTTGGGCCTTCAGATGCTTGCTGATCGTTCTGGACCCCATGGCTTCCCGGCTTTCGCTGTGCAGTTCAACCACCTTCCCCTTGAGTTCTTCGCGCTCGATCTTAGGCCGCGAGAGCCGCTGTAGCCATTCGTAAAAGCTGCTGCGCTTCACATCGAAAACGCGACACAGGATGGCGGTCGGGAATGACTCTCTTAGCTCCGCGATCATCGAAAACGATCGGGATCCGACATCAAGAGAGCGGTAGCCTTTTTTAAGATTTCGGCTTCCATTTCCATGCGTTTGATCTTGGCTTTCAGATCCTGAATCTGCCGTTGATCCTCAGTAATGGCCTTGGTGCCTTGAACTGGCTGACCTTTTTGTTCCTTGCGAACCTGGTCCACCCACCGTCGTAACGCGGTAGCACTGATGTCCAGCGACGCGCAGACTTCCTGTACTGAACAGTTGTCATCAATCACCATGCTGGCCGCACGATGTTTGAACTCGCGGGAAAAGACTCTTCTTTCTTTCATGGAACCTCCAAATTGGCGAAATCATATCGCCCTTAAGAGGTGTCCGGAATTATTAGGCCAGTTCAGCTTGCTCCCTCGCCACAGGTTTTGGGTTGCCTGGGCTGCCGCCCACAGCGATTGCGCTTAACTGACTTGGGTCATTGAGTGATTGTTAAAAACGCCAAAATCGCTTCGCGAGTCGCCTGTGTTTGTTCCTCCAGCACCCAATGCCCGGTATCTACCAATATCAATGAGTGCGGTTGCGTCGCAATGTACAAGGCCTGTTCGGCCAAGGTCTTTCCTCTCGAGTGGTCCCCGCCGATGGTGAGCAGTGGAGCAGTCAATTTGTTTTTGGAAAATTCCAGGTTGTCATGCGCATCCTGTTCTACCCAGGTTGAATAGAGCTTGAAGGCCGCTTCCATGCGTCCAGGCCGGGAGTAGTCGTGCACCAGCGCCTGTCGCACCGTGTTACTGACTTTAGCGTTGCGCGCGAGTACGAAGTCATCGAAGAACATGTCCAGGTAGGTTTTCTCTTGTCCTTCAATCAGGGTGAGGGCCGCTTTACCAAAGAAGTGAAAATGCCATTTGCTGGTTATGCCGGTTGCAGCATTCCCGTTGTAGGCAGCTTCCCATCCGGGAATGCCCGGAATAAATCCGTCCATCAACACAATGCGCCCGGTTTCCGCCGGATAAAGCGCTCCGTAGGCGTAGGCAATGATCAAGCCGATGTCATGGCCAATGATATCGACCTGCTTGATGTTCAAGAGCGTGACCAGTTCGTGCAGATCATGGGCCATGCTTTTTTTGTCGTAGCCACCGACTGAAATATCCGTTTCGCCAGCGCCGCGGTAATCAGGAACGATGGGTGTATAACCGGCACGCACCAATGCGCCCATCAACGGCTCCCAGCTACGCCAACTGCCCGGAAACCCATGCACCAGCAAAATTGGGCGTTCACCATCACCGCCCATGAGGTAGTGAAGGCGAATACCGTTCACGCATGCATAGGCATGTGTAAATGTCGCGCCGTCGACAACGACGCTGTCTTGTTCCGTAGAAGGTGATGTGGCGGGGTGTTTGCGAGATATGGCTGTGCGGCCCGACCAGGCTATTGTGCTCATCAATTTTTTATCCATGTTTGGAGCCAAATTAATTTTATGGGCTGCGAATCACAGCTCATGAGGTCGAACGGTTTGATCGAACGTCGACGTCTGGAAGACTGAAGCTATCCCGAGCACTTTCGCTACTGTCAGAGTTGACAGTTCCGACAACAGGGAAAAAGTGCTGCTTCGATTGAGGACCGTAGAAGAAGGGCGGGTGGTGGGCGTTGCATCAGGCTCCTTTGGGCTGTAGGAAAACGCGCATTTCTGGTTACGACACTTCCTATTCGTTCCAGATACCACTCCGCTGGGGTTGCGACTCGCCAGCGCTGCAACGTCTTATTCATCATTCCGAATCGTCCGGCTCAGTGCTCCTTCCCAGCGGCAAGGGACGCAGCCTGAAGCCCATGAATAAGGCCCCTGGAAATGCACTCATCTTTGGATGCGCCCTACACCAACGAAATCTCCCATGAAGCTCTTCGTCATTTGGATGACTTGTACTTGGAGCCACGCCAACTGGAGGGTTACGGCGAAGAAGTCGCGGCATTCATGAGTCGACAAAAAGCCTTCGTCGAAGCTCATCCGCCAATTGCCATCTACCGAGTGGCCACCGAGGGCAGCCAGACGCGTGACGGCGGAACGATCCAGCAAGTGTCATCGTCGTTGACGTTCACCTTGGACAATGGCTGGAAAGTACGCGCCGCGCAGAAAGGCGATGAGGTGGTGTACGCCGATGGCAGCACGGCACGGATCATCACTGGCGCAGGGAAAAACAATAGCAACATTGCATTGGTGGGCAGTCGCCTGAGCAATGGCGATGAGATCATTAATACGCTTCAGAGGCGTTTCATGATTATCGTGCGGGAGGGGGTGCCGATGGCGGAGGATTTTTTGCCTGGGCTTAGGTTGGCGGAGGTTCATCGCCTGCACTCGAATGCGATGAAGGAGAACATCCAATGAACGAGGGTTACTTCATTGGTCAGGGCGACAAGACCACTTGCGGTGGGAAAGTGCTGGATGGCGACGGCAAGGTGAACATGTTTGACCTGTAGCATGCCCGCGAAGGTGACCGCGTCTCTTGTGGGCAGGACGGGAACACCTATCAGATCAGGGGCGGTATCGGGCACATGGTCAGCCATGGCAGGCATATGGCCGGCACCCTGGATAGCCGCAGTACCTGCCCCTGCAACGCGCGACTGATCCCCTCGGTATTCTGGGGCACCTACAAAAATGCCGACCCCGCACCGCAAGCCAGCCGAGCCGCTCAACTGGCTTAACGACCCTGTGGGAGCCGAGCTTGCTCGCGATGACGGCGGCACAGCCAGCATCATCGGCGCTGACCCACCGCTATCGCGAGCAGGCTCGCTCCCACAGTGGATCTTTGGTGTTTGCAATATCTGGGTACACCACCCAACCCTGTGGGAGCTGAGCTTGCTCGCGATGACGGCGGCACAGCCAACATCACCGGCACTGACCCACCGCTATCGCGAGCAAGCTCGCTCCCACAGTGGATCGTTGGTGTTTGTAATATCTGGGTACACCACCCAACCCTGTGGGAGCCGAGCTTGCTCGCGATGACGGCGGCACAGCCAACATCACCGGCGCTGACCCACCGCTATCGCGAGCAGGCTCGCTCCCACAATGGATCTTTGGTGTTTGCAATATCTGGGTACACCATCAAGCCCTGTGGGAGCTGAGCTTGCTCGCGATGACGGCGGCACAGCCAACATCATCGGCGCTGACCCACCGCTATCGCGAGCAAGCTCGCTCCCACAGTGGATCTTTGGTGTTTGCAATATCTGGGTACACCATCAAGCCCAGTGGGAGCTGAGCTTGCTCGCGATGGCATCGCCTGGGTCTATCCGCTAGACCGAGGTGTTTGCATCGCGGGCAAGCCTTGCTCCCACAAGCTCAGCTCCCACATGAGGGTGTTTGATGGCCTGGCATTAGTCGTCAGGCATCTCTAATGGCTCAACAGGCGCTTTTTTTATTGCACCTTCGCCAAATCCCCTTTCAACGCAACACCCGCCATGATCGCGCCGGCGTGGCATTCGTAGGTGGTGGAGTCCTTGCGTTCGTTGCTCTTGTAGAAGCTGACGATGTTGGTGACGGCGTTGGCGCCGGCGTTCTTGGCGGCCTGGTGCAGGCTGATCAGGGCTGATTGCAGGACCCATTCGCAGGCTACTTCATCGGATTTGTTGAAGGCGTTGGTTTTCTTGTTGGTCACCGCGCCAGGGCTGACCACGGTGACGTTGCCGGCTGGTTTGTTGCCGGCCAGGTAGAACTTCACGCTGCCGTCGATTTTGCCGGTGCGGATGGCTTCGGCGACGACTTTGTCGAACGGCAGGAACAGCGCGGTATCACGGGCCTGGCTGAGGCTTGGCAGGGTGCTGAGCAACAGGGCGGCGGTCACAGCGATTTTTTTCAACGACATCATGGTCTCCTTGACGAGGGGCAGCAGGGTTTTGAATCCGATTCAGTGCCAGCGGCGGAAAATCAGCGAGGTGTTGACCCCACCAAAGGCGAAGTTGTTGTTCATCACGTATTCGTTGCTCATCGACCTGAACTCGTTACGCAGGTAATCGAGCTTGCCACATTGGGGATCAACCTGATCGAGGTTGAAGGTGTGCACGTAGAGGTCGCGGTTCATCATTTCGATGCTGAACCAGGACTCCAGCGCCCCGCAGGCACCCAGGGTGTGGCCGAGGAAACTCTTCTGTGAGCTGATGGGCATGTGTTCGCCGAACAGGCTGCTGGTGGCCAGGGTTTCGGCAATGTCGCCCTGTTCGGTGGCGGTGCCGTGGCCGTTGACGTATCCGATGGCCGAAGGTTCGAGGCCGGCATCTTCCAGGGCCAGTTCCATGGCCCGGCGCATGGTGAGCAGTTCGGGGCGGGTGGCGTGCTGGCCGTCGGCGTTGCTGCCAAAGCCGACGATCTCGGCATGGATCCGTGCGCCACGGGCCAGGGCGTGTTCCAGTTCTTCAAGCACGAGCATGCCGGCGCCTTCACCGATCACCAAACCGTCGCGGTCCTTGTCGTAGGGGCGCGGGCTGGTTTGCGGTGCTTCGTTTTTCAGGCTGGTGGCGTAGAGCGCATCGAAGACCATCGCTTCGGTCGGGCACAGCTCTTCGGCGCCACCGGCGAGCATCAACGGCAGGCGCCCGAACTTGATGGCCTCGTAGGCATAGCCGATGCCATGGCTGCCGCTGGTGCAGGCACTGGAGGTGGGGATCAGGCGCCCGGTCAGGCCGAAGAAGATGCTGATATTGGCCGCCGTGGTGTGGGGCATCATCCGCACGTAGGAGTTGGCGTTCAGCCCTTCGGCCACGCTGTTGAGCAGCATGTTGCCAAAGGCCTTGATCTCGTCGGTGCTGCCGGTGGACGAACCGCAGGACACGCCCATGCGCCCGTCCTTGATCGACTCGTCGCCCAGCAGGCCGGCGTCGGTCAGGGCCCGTTCCGCCGACGCGACCGCCAGGCGCGAAACCCGGCCCATGCTGCGCAGTTGCTTGCGGGTCCAGTGGGCCGGGACCTGGAAGTCGTCGATGGGCCCGGCCAGGCGGGTGTTCAGTTCGGTGAAACGGTCCCACTCATCCATGCGCCGGATGCCGCTGCGGTTGGCGGCGAAGTTGGCGGCGATGGTCTCCCAGTCGCTGCCTATGGAGGTGATACCGGCCATGCCGGTGACGACGACGCGCTTCATCAGCACAAGCCTCCGTTGACGGCCAAGACCTGCCGGGTGATGTAGCCGGCTTCGGCGGACATCAGGAAATTCACCGCACCCGCCACTTCTTCCGGGGTGCCCATGCGCTGGGCGGGGATCATCTTCATCAGTTCTTCCACGGGTACGTTTTCATCGAGCATGGCGGTGTCGATCAGGCCTGGCGCGACGCAATTGACGGTGATCTTGCGCTTGCCCAGCTCGATTGCCAACGCCTTGGCCGCGCCGATCAAACCGGCCTTCGAGGCGCTGTAGTTGACCTGGCCGCGATTGCCGATCAGTCCGGAAACCGAGGTGATGCAGACGATCCGTCCAGCGGCGCGACGACGGATCATCGGCATCATCACCGGATGCAGCACGTTGTAGAAACCGTCGAGGTTGGTGCGCATCACCACATCCCAGTCGTCTTCGCTCAGGGCCGGGAAGGCACCGTCGCGGGTCAGGCCGGCGTTGAGCACCACGCCGTAATAGGCGCCGTGGGTTTCGACATCGGCTTCGAGAATGGCCTTGCACGCGGCACGGTCGGCCACGTCGAATTGCAGCACCCGGGCGTTGCGGCCCAGGGCCTGGATTTGCGCCTGGACCGTCTCGGCCTCGGCGCGGCCGCTGCGGCAGTGCAGCACGATGTCGTGCCCGGCCTGGGCCAGGCGCAGGGCGATGGCGCGGCCGATGCCACGGCTGGAGCCGGTGACCAGTACGGATTCAGTCATGACGGGTTTCCTGTTGCGGACGGTTCATGAAGGTAATGGGCGGCCTGGGGCGGACGGAATACGTTGAGCCGGGCCGTGGCATGGATGCCGGGGGCGTGGATGTGGCATTCGAACACGCCCATGCCGTTGTCGTCTTCCAGGGAGCGCACGCCATGGATGGTCAGTTCGGTGCCGGCGGGAAAACACTCGACGTTGCATTCGAACTTGCGGGTGCCGAGCAAAAAGCCCAGGGCCACGGCATCACCCCGTTGGCGTGCATGGCAACCGGCAAAGGCGGCGACGCTTTGGGCCATCAGCTCGATGCCGACCCAAGCCGGCAGCGCGCCATCGTCGCGGTTGAACAAACCGCCGGGCTTGACGGTGACATGGGTATGGATCTGTTCGTCATCGAACGACAGGATCCGGTCGATGAGGATCATGTCGCCGGCATGGGGCAGCAGTTCGGCGAGCGGCCAGTCAATCATGGGGCGTCTCCGATAATCAGGCTGGCGTTGTTGCCGCCGAAGGCAAATGAATTGCTCATCAGGCGGCGCGGGGTGGCCGGGTTCAGGCGGGTGGTGGCGGTGACCCAGTCCAGCGCCGGCAGCGCCGGATCGGCCTGGCCGTCCCAGACATGCGGCGGCAGGGCCAGGGCAGTGTTTTCTGCGCTCAGGGCCAGCCAGCAGAACGCCGCTTCCAGTGCCCCAGCCGCGCCGAGGGTATGGCCGGTCATGGGCTTGGTGGACGAGCAGGGCACGCCCGCCGGAAACAGCCCGGCCACCGCTTGGCTTTCCATGGCGTCATTGTGTTGCGTGGCGGTGCCGTGCAGGTTCAGGTAGTCGATCTGGCTGGCCTCGAGGCCGGCGCAACGCAGGGCCTTTTCCATGGCCTGGCGAGCGCCGCGACCACTGGGTTCAGGTGCGGAAATATGGTGGGCATCGGAACTGGCACCGTCGCCGAGCAAGGCAATCGGTGTCCCGTCGCCTGGCGTCTTGGTCATGAGGAACAGCACGGCTGCTTCGCCAATGTTGATGCCGCTGCGGTTCACCGAAAACGGATTGCAGCGTTCGTTCGACACCGCTTCCAGTGCGGAAAAACCGTTGAGGGTCAGTTTGCACAGGCTGTCCACGCCACCGCACAGCACGGCATCGCACAGGCCCAGGTCGAGCAGGCGCCGGGCGCTCATCAAGGCGCGGGCGCTGGAGGTGCAGGCCGTGGAAATCACGTAGGACGGGCCGCTCAGGCCGAGCCAGTCGGAAAGAAAGTTGGCCGGCGCGCTGAGTTCCTGTTGCTGGTAGTCGTAGCCGTCGGGGAAGTGTTGCTCGCGCAGGTAATGGGCAATGCCCTGGCTGGCCTCATCGATCCCCGAAGTGCTGGTGCCCAACACGATGCCGATGCGGGCGCGACCGTAGGTCTGGATGGCCTGGTCGATCTCGGCGCGAATCTGCAGCCCGGCTTCCAGCAGCAGTTGATTGTTGCGGCTGCGGTGCGCCAACAGGGTTGGGGGGATGGGAGCGAGTTCACCCGGCACCGCGGCAACCGGCAACGTACGTTCGGCGACCCAGCCGTCCTTGATACGCACGCCCGAGCAGTCGCCGGCAAACAGGTTGCGCGCGACGCTGTGCTTGTCGCGGCCCAGGGCACAGATCACCCCGAGGGCATTCAAATAGGCGGTCATGGGGCGTTCTCGGTCAACGGTGTGATGCGGTAGCGGGGGCCTTGGGGCAGGCTCATTTCAAAGTCCAGCGGCTGCGTATAGCGCACCTGCCAGCGACTATCGAGGGTCCGTTGCGACGCCTGTTGCCGGGCGGCCGGGTAGTTGTCGGGCAGTTCGGCTTCGGGGGTCAGGGCGAACAACAGCGCGGCGAACAATTCCCGGGCCTCGGCATTGGGCGGCAGCAGGCCGTCAGCCTGCCACTGGCCCGCGACCAGGCGCTGGCGGGCCACGGGAATGCCCAGCGGGTCCATCATCGACCAACGGATGCCGGCGTCTTCGCGCTGGATCACCAGCAGCCAGTCCTGGCGTTGGCCGGCCATTGTCCGCTCGATGTGCAGTTGCATCGGCAAGGCCAGGGTTGGCGTGCGCTCGGGCAGCGGCGCATGGCTGGCGCAGGCACTGAGCAGCAACAGGCCGCCGATAAGCAGGGCACGAATCATCCGATGGCCCCTTCGACGGGCTTGCGAGCCACCACATTGACCAGGGTTTCCTCTCGCTCGCCGAACGGTTTGGCACGGCGCAGGCCAAAACGCTCCAGCAAGCCGAAGTCCTTGGCGCGGCTCCACCACAGGTACGGGTAGGAGACGTTGCGGGCTTCGAACTGGAAACCCTGCCCACGGATCATCTCCAGATACTGCGCGGCACTTTTCTGCACGTGCATGGGATGACGGAACAGCCAGCGGATCACCCAGGTATCGATGTAGGCCTCGGTGGATTCGGCGAACATCAGGTAACCACCGGGCTTGAGGACGCGGTAGAACTCGGCGAGGGCTTTTTCCTGCTCCACCAGGTGATGGAAGGTCTGGTGGCAGAACAGCAGGTCGACGCTGGCATCGGGCACCGCCAAGGTCGCGCAGTCGCTGCCGATCAGTTCCACGGCCATGTCCTGGCGCGTGGCTTCCTCCCGGCTCAGGTCCAGGCTGTGGGGGTCGGCATCCACCCCGATCAGGCGTTGTGGCGCGAACACCTGGCGCAGGTACTGGAATGATTTGCCCTGGCCGCAGCCAGCGTCGAGCAGCACCGGGTTGGCCGGCGGCGCGGTGCTGAACAGACTGCGCAGGTCGTTGATCGCCACGCGCAACACATGGTGCTGCCAGGTGTGGCTGCGCAGGAACCAGAAACCGAAGCGGGTTTCTTCGACGTAGTCGTCGCTCAGGTAGCTCATGGTTGCTGACTCATGACGTCGGGCTCGCGCAGATTTCCGAGAGCATGCGCAGGCGCCGCTTGGGTTCGCTGACAAACGGGTTGCGCTGATCCCAGGCGTAGCCGGCCAGGATCGAGCTGATCATGCGGCGGATGTCGTCCGAGCCTTCGGTGTAGAAAATCACGTCCTGGAAGGTGCCGGCGTACCAGCCCTCGACATAGCAGCGGAAGGTGTCGACGCCGCGCTTGAGCGGCTCGGCAAACTCGCTTTGCCAATCCACGCTTTCACCTTGCAACTGACGGTGGAGCACGTCGGCGGCCATGCTCGCCGAACGCATGGCAATGGTCACGCCGGAAGAGAACACCGGGTCGAGGAATTCCGCGGCGTTGCCCAGCAGGGCGAAGCCTGGGCCGTGCAGGGTCTTGACGTTGGCCGAGTAGCCGCCGATGGTCCGCGCCGGGGTGTCCCACACGGCGTTCTGCAGCACGCCGGCCAGGCTTTGGGTTTCATCGATGAAACCGCGCAGGCAGGCATCGAGATCGTCGGTGCGGCCGGCGAAATGTTCCGCCGCCGCGACCACGCCCACCGAGCAGCGCCCGCCGCTGAACGGAATGGTCCAGAACCACACGTCGCGTTTGCTCGGGTGGGTGGTGATCAGAATCTTTTCTCGATCGAACGCCGGGGCGTCGATGCGATCCTCGATGTGCGTGAACACCGCCTGGCGCACCGGGAAATTCGACGGGGCTTCAAGGTCCAGCAGGCGCGGCAGGACTCGGCCATAGCCGCTGGCATCGAGCACGAAGTCGGCCTCGACACAGTACTCGCTGCCATCTTCGCGCTGCACGCCCAGTTGTGGTTTGGCGAGGCTGAAGTCGGCGCGGGTGATCGCCTGGCCGTAGCGGATTTCCACGCCTTGCAAGGCGGCCTGGTCGGCCAGCAACTTGTCGAAGTCGGCGCGTTGTACCTGGAAGGTCGTGGGCTTGCCGTTGCTGAAGGTATCGCCGAAATCGAAGGCGCTGTAGCGCTCGCCCCAGGCAAAGGCGGCGCCGTTCTTGCGCTGGAACCCGGCGGCATTCACCGCGTCGAGCATGCCGGCTTCTTCGACGAAATCCAGGCAATGGGACAACAGGCTCTCACCGATGGAGAACCGGGGGAAATGCTGGCGCTCGATGACCAGCACATCGTGGCCCTTGCGCTTGAGCAGCGCGGCGGCGATGGCGCCGGAAGGGCCTGCGCCGATGATGACGACCTGTCGATGTTCCATTTCAACTGTTGGCACTGGAGCTCCTGGCCGGGACGGCAATCGAGGGAATACGGTGGAAACCGGTCACGGCCGGCAGCAATGTGGCGATCAGCCCCATCAGCATCAGCGTGAAATACAACGCGGGGCTGATGAGCTGTTGTTGCAAGAGCAGATTGAGGAAGACGATTTCACTCAAGCCGCGAATGTTCAGCAGGATACTTTCGCGCCAGCGACTGGCGCCTGCGAATGACGCGGCGGCCCAACCCAGGCCCAGCCAGTTGCCCAGCAGTTTGCTGGCAATGGGCAACAGCAGCAACGCAGTCAATTGCACCCAGTCGAGGCTGCTCATGGCGCTGTGGACGTCGATCTGCACAATGCCGAACGTGAGGATCAGCGGGATCGCCAGGTACGTCTGCAAGCCCTGCATCCAGGCGATATTGAGCGGCAGCCGCAAGGGCACTTTGAGCGCGGCCATGCACAGCAGATAACCAATGCCGACGATCAGTGCATTGAGCCGATAGTGCTCGGCCACCACCAGCAGGGCAAAAAACACACCGCTGTACAGCAACGGTTGGCGCAGGCCAACCAGGCGCAACAGCAGCGGCACGCAGGCGCCGGCCAACGGCAACAGCAGGCTGCCCAGGTGGAGACTGCCCTGGGCCAGGCCGAACAGGCTCCAGCAGGCCAGGTCGATCAGGATCGCCGTTTGCACCAGTCGCCGAGTGGCGGCGGGTGGGTAATCGATGTGACGCAGGTACAGGTACAGCACCGGGATCGCCGTGATCGCAAACAGCAGTCCCACCGCCAGGGAGCTGATCCAGGGCTGGGGCGGCAGCAGCCAGAACGCTGTCGCCAGGCCGCAGGCGAACGGAACGGCGAAGCTTGGCAGGGCGATTTTCACGCTCTGGCGGTCCAGGCGCAGGTCGATCACGTCGCTGAGGATGTGCCCCAGCAACAGCGCGAACGCGAGGCTGTAGAGGTTCTTCAGCCACACCGGCGACACCAGTTGCGCGCCGCTGAGCTGCCAGCCCGGCTCGATCCAGAAATACATCAGCAGCGGCAGGCCGAAGGTCGCCAGCAACAACTGGCTGACAATCGGGATCAACCCGACGCGAGCACCCAGGCGTGTGGCGACTGCGAACAGCCCCAGGGCCATGAGCCAGAACAGCAGGGGCATCATTGGGCGGGCTCCGCGACCGTCGCCGCGTGGGCTTGATGTCCGGCCCACGGCGCCAACAGGAAGCTGAAGGCCAGCCCCAGGCTCACCGCCAGGCCGAAGTTACTCACCGCCGGTGTGCTGGACAGCGCCAGCAGGCCGAACGACAGCCAGGTGGTGACCGCCGCCAGGAACGTGCCCAGCAGGCTCACGGCCGCGCCGCCGATCTGCTCGCGCATCAGGATCGCGTAGTCGACGCCGATGGCCGTCACCAGCAACAGGCCGAACAGGCTGAACAAGGTCAGTGGCTGCCCCAGCCAGCCGAGACTCGCCAGGCTGCACAGTGCGGCCAGCAACGGCAATGCCACGATGCGCAAGGCGCCGCCGACGCCAAACGGCCAGATCAGCACCAGCACAATCAGCACGCAGGAGGCCAGTTTCAACTCGGCGGCGCTGACCTGCGTGGCGGCGAAGACTTGGTTGAGGTCGCCCAGGCGATCCACCAGTTGTACGCCTGGCAGATCCACCGCCTGTACCCGCAGCAGCGTCGCATCATTCAAACCTTGCAAGCTGACCACCGCTGCGACGCCTTGCGCTGTTGATCCGAGCCAGAGTGTGCGATACGGCTCGGACAACGGACCGACCAGCGCGGCGTCAATGTCGGTCACTGGCAGGGCCTGTAGTTGCGCCAGCTCTGCTTGCAGCGCAGCGACCGGGACGCCCAGGTCCAGCAGTGGTTGCCAGAAGGCTGGCAAGCGGGCCAGGGCCTCACGCACTTTCTGTTGTTCGGCGGGCGGGCTGACCAGTTGGTTCAGCGACAGGTAGCCCTGGAGCTTTTCCAGGCCGATCAACTGATCCAGCCGCTCGTTGAGGGCGGTCTGGCGCTCCAGCAGTTGGGACTGATCGTCGGCGCGGATCAGGAAGAACTGGCTGGTGGGCTGGAAACCGGTGATGCGCGCGATGTCGCGGGCTTCGTCGGTAAGGTGCTGGGGCGTGCCGATCCACTGGCGGATATCGTTTTTCGTGGTCAGGTGCCAGAGCCCACCCGCGCAGAACGTCAGCAACAACATCAGCAGGGCCGGCGTGCGTACCCGTTTCAGCAGGGCTTCGCGGGCGTTGAGCAGGTATTGGCAGACCTGGAGCGGCCATTGGGCGGGACGCAACTCTGCGCCCTTGAGCAGCGCCGGTAGCAGGCAGACGGCGCTCAGGTAGGCACCGACCAGCCCAGCGGCGGAAAATATCGCGATCTGGGTCAGGGCCGGGAAGGGCGTCCAGGCCAGCGCCAGGTAGCCGATGCAGGTGGTCACAAGGCTCAGGCTCAGCCCTGGCAGGGTCAGGCGCAAGGCCGGCCAGCTGCGCCATGGCTTCAGGCTCCAGCTCTTGGACAGGTAGTGCAACGGGTAATCCACGGCCACGCCAATCAGGCTGGAACCCAGGACGAGGGTCATGACATGCATGCGGCCAAACAAGGCCACGCAGGCCACCGCGCCAAACAGCACGCCCACCAGCACCGGCACGAACGCCAGCCATACGCGCAGGCGCCGGAAGGCCAGCAACAGCAGCAGCAAGATGCCGACGGTCGCGCCACCGCCGACCCAGGTAATTTCCCGCGACGCCTGTTGCTGGCCGCTGGCGGCGTACAGCAGGCCGCTGGCCGCCAGCAGTTGACCTTGGGCCTGGCTCGCCTGGTCGCGGCTGCGTTGCAGCAGCTCGGCCACTTGCAGCGGCAGGTTCATGTCGAAGGCGTTGCCCTGGGCGCGGGCCCGCAGCATCACCCAGCTTTTACCGTCGGCATCGGCGACCAGTGCACCGCTGCCGATGTCGAACTTTATCGCGCCGCGTTGTGGCTGGCTGTTCTGGATGCGCCCGGTCAGGCCCAGCCAGTCGTCCTGGTTCGGCACCAGGCTGAAGCCGCTGAACGGGTCGAACAGGGCCTGCACCCGTTGTTGGATGTACGCCTGGGGCTGCTCGATCAATTGCTGCCGGTCCGCCGCCGAGAGCATCGCCAGCCGCCCGTTGAGCAATTGCGCGCGCAGCGCCGGCAAGTCGGCCTGCAACGTCCACTGCACCTTGTCGAACAGACCGCTGGCCTGCCATTGCTCGCCGAGGGTTTGCGCCAGGGCGATGGCCTGCTGGCGATCGGTGTGACCGACCAGCACCAGCACCTCGCGATTGAGCGGCTCCTGCATGCGTTGTTCGGCGACGAGCTCCAGGGCATCGGGCGACGTGCCCGGCACCAGCTCCATGAGATTGGCCGACAGCGGCGCGCCATTGCGCCATTGCCAACCGGCGAGCGCGAGCACTGCCAGCAGCAGGATCAGGAACAGCCGGGGCAGCATCCGTTCACTCGGCAAAATCATGTTGCTCCGCTTCGCTCAAGGGTTGTGCGCTGTTGCTGTCCTGCATGCGCAGCACGGTACTGTCGCCTTGGGTTTCCAGCAGTTCGATGCGCTGCACCAGTTCGCCGCCGTCGATGTTGATCTGGTTGAAAACCTGTTTGAGCAGCACCGAGCGCGGGGTCAGGGTGAGCTTCCATTGTTGCGGCTCGCCCGACAGGCTCAGTTCGAAATCCCGTTGCAGGCCTGTGCTGTCGCCCTGCAATACCGCCAGGAACAAGCGGTTCTGTTCGGCGCCGGCGCTCTTGTTCGGCAGCATCTGCCAGGCGTTGCCATCCCGTCGGGCGATGCCCTGGGCGGTGATGCGGTAATCCTGTTGCAGCGGGGTTTGCAGCAGCCACAGCAGCCCGTGGTTTTTCGCCAGCACGAAGCGTCCCTTGCTGGTGAGGGGCTGGGGCAGGGCGCGCAGGTGTTTTTCCTGGATGAACTGCCCGTGGATCACCTCCGGGCGGGCCAGTTGGTCGCTCAACTGTTGCAAGTCGAACGCCTGGGCCAGGGGCGCCAGGCAGCACAGCAACAGCCAGACTGACAGGCGCTTCATGGCAGTTTCCTTTCCACGGCTTGAACAAAGACCCGGGGCGAGGCCAGCAGCATTTCGCGACTGGCGAGGTCCACGGCCACTTGCACCGAACTGGCACGGGTCAAGCGCTCGCCCGTGGTTGCGTCGCTGATCAGGTAATTGATCTTCAGCCGGTTTTCCCACTCCACCAGGCTCGCGCGCACGGTCAGGGCCTGGCCGAACACGGCGCTGCGCACGTAGCGCAGTTGCAGGTCGATGATCGGCCATGCGTGGCCGGATTCGAGCATGTCGTTGTAGTTGTGGCCGATCAGATCGAGCAAGGCGCAGCGGGCCACTTCCAGATATTTGACGTAGTGGCCGTGCCAGACCACGTTCATCGAATCGACATCGAAAAATGGCACCACGATCTGCGTGTCGACGTGCAAAACACCTTGGTTACGCATGCAGCCTCCAATGTTGGTCGGCGATGCGTTGCAGGCACAGGCGCAGTTCGCCTTCCAGGGCGCGGTCCTCGATCACCGGCGGGAAATCCTCGGCCAGTTGCTCGTGCATGGCGGCCAGGGCCGGCGGCAGTGGGCGGGCGTCTTCGGCACGGCTGCGCAGCCACACGCCCTGATTGGCGGCCAGCAAGGTGGCGGCGGCGACTTGTTCGGTCAGCTCCAGTACGCGGATCGCATCGCGGGCGGCGATGGTGCCCATGCTCACCTTGTCCTGGTTGTGGCACTCGGTGGAGCGCGAGAACACGCTGGCCGGCATGGTGTTTTTCAGGGCTTCGGCGGTCCAGGCACTGGTGCCGATCTGCACGGCCTTGAAACCATGGTTGAGCATCGCCCGCTCGGCGCTGGCGCCGGACAGGTTGCTTGGCAGGCCATGGTTGTAGCGCTCGTCCACCAGCAGCGCGAGCTGGCGATCCAGCAAGTCGGCGACGTTGGCCACCAGGTTCTTCAGGCTGTCCATGGCGAAGGCGATATGCCCGCCGTAGAAATGCCCACCGTGCAGCACGCGCTCGGCTTCGGCGTCGATGATCGGGTTGTCGTTGGCACTGTTGAGTTCGGTTTCGATGAACGCGCGCAGCCAGCCCAGGCTGTCGGCCAATACCCCAAGCACATGGGGCGCGCAGCGCAGGGAATAGCGATCCTGGAGGCGATGCAGCGGCGCGGTTGGGGCGTCGATCGCCAGGTCCTTGCGCAGCCACGCGGCGACTTGCATCTGCCCCGGGTGCGGCTTGGCGGCGAACAGGCGTTCGTCGAAGTGTTCCGGGTTGCCCTGCAGGGCGACGACGTTCAGCGCGGTGATGCGCGTCGCCAGTTGCAGCAGGTAGTCGGCGCGGGCGAAGGCCAGGCAGGCCAGGCCGGTCATCACGGCGGTGCCGTTCATCAGCGCCAGGGCCTCCTTGGGCCGCAGCACCAGCGGAGTCCAGCCCAGTTCGCGGTGCACATCAGCGGCCAATCGTTGTTCGCCGCGGAACATCACTTCCCGTTCGCCGGACAGCGTGGCGGCGACGTAGGACAGCGGCGTCAGGTCGCCACTGGCGCCCACCGAGCCTTCTTCCGGAATCAGCGGCAGGATGTCGTGTTCGAGAAAGGCCTGGAGGCGTTCCAGCAGTTCCACCCGCACCCCGGACACGCCGTGGCACAGCGACTGCAGACGCGCCGCCAGCACCGCACGGGTGGCCTGGGCGTCGAGCAGCTTGCCCAGGCCGCAGCCATGGAACGTGTACAGGTGACGCGGCAGGGCCTCGACGTGGTGCAACGGCACGGCCACCACGCAGGAGTCGCCGTAACCGGTGGTCACGCCGTAGATAACGCCTTCCTTGTCCAGCAAGGAATCGAGGAATTGCGCACCCTTGGCGATGCGCTGGCGGAACGCCGGGTCATCCTGCAACTGCGTCGGTGCCTGACGGTTGGCCAGGGCCAGCACATCTTCGATGCGCAAGGGGCGTTCGCCGAAGGTTACCGGCTCAAGAGTGGGCATCGTCATCGGTCTTCCAGAAAGGGTAAAAGTTGAACCACTGTTGGGGGCCCTGGAGGCAGTACTGCGCCAGGCGCTCGGCGTAGCGGCCAGCCCAGTGGGCGATCACTTGCTCGCGGTCGTTGCGTTTCCACACCACGGCATCGGCGAAGGGTTCGAGGGTGATGCGATAGCGCCCCTCGTGCTTGAGGCACATCAGCAGGTTGACTGGGCATTTCAGCAGGCCGGCCAGCAGCCAGGGGCCTTGGGGGAATGCGGCCGCAAGCCCCATGAAGTCCACGGTCACGCTGCGTCCGCCGTGCAGCGGTACGCGGTCGCCGGCAATCGCCAGCCACTCGCCGCGCTCCAGGCGCTCGCTCAACTGCAACATGATCACCGGGTTCAGCTCGCTGACCTGGATCAGCCGCAGGTGCGTGGCACCGGCTTCGCCCAGCAAGCGATTGAACTGCTCGGCGTGCTTGGTGTGCACCAGCACGTTCATGGTGACTTTCTCACCCAGCTCGGCCAGGGCCCGGCACATTTCCAGGTTGCCCAGGTGAGCGCCCACCAGCATTTGCCCGCGGGTGTCTCGCAAGTGATTGCGCAGCAGCGCCTTATCGACGATTTCGATCTGGTCGATGCTCAGCTTGCCGTTCCAGACGTCGAGTTTGTCCAGCAGGGAGTCGGCAAACGCCATGAATTGGCCGAACACCCGCCAGCGGGTTGGGCGCAGCTCGGGACGTGCGCTCCAGTCGGCCAGGCGTTGCTGATATTGCCAGGCCGCCTGGCGGGCACTGCGGCCGAAAATGAAGAAGTACAGGACGATGCCGTACAGCACCGGGGTCAGCAAGCGCCGGCCGAGCACCTTGGCGGCGACTGCGGTGAGTTTCATCAGCCAGAAACTGCCGCGCTCCTGGCGGTCGGCCCAATGTTGCTTGTCTTCCTGAAGGCTCATGCCCGCCACCGTCGCCAGAGAATCAGGGGGAAACGCACGAGCATGCCGAAGAATAGCCGGGTGTGCATGCTGGAAATCAGCACGTTGTCGTGGAACAGGCGAAAGTGCGAGACCCCGTCCAGGGGGTAATGCACCCGGGTGTGCAACCAGTGCATTGGCTGATTGCGCCAGGCCAGGCGCACGAGGATGTCCGAATCGAAATCCATGCGCTTGCCGATATTGGCCGAGTCGATCAGCGCCAGGGTCGGTGCCAGGGGATAGACCCGAAAGCCGCACATGGAATCGCGGATTTGCAGGGACAGGCTGTTGATCCAGACCATCACGTGGGTCAGGTAGCGCGCGTACAGACGACCTTTCGGCACACTGGCGTCGTAGCGCGGATAACCACAGATCACCGCGTCCGGGTGGGCACGGGATTGTTCGATGAAGGCTTTCACGTCGCCAAGATCGTGCTGCCCGTCGGCGTCCACCTGCAAGGCGTGGCTGAAACCCAGGCGCGAAGCCTCGCGCAGGCCAGTCATCACCGCGCCGCCCTTGCCCTGGTTGACCGCCAGCCTGACCAGATGAACCCGCTCGCCCTCGGCCAGTCGATCGAGCACGGCGGCACACGCCGGGTTGCTGGCGTCATCCACCAGCACGCAGGGCAGTCCGTTGGCGAGCAACGCCTGGACCACCGCCGAGATGGCGGTTTCGTGGTTGTAGACCGGAATGACGGCGCAGGGGTTATGCATGTTTTCTGCCCTCCACAAATCCATTGTGGCGAGGGAGCTTGCTCCCGCCGTAGGAGCTGCCGGAGGCTGCGATCTTTTGATCTTTCGCTTTGGACTCAATTGCTAGGGACAAGATCGCAGCCTCGTTGCACTCGACAGCTCCTATGCAGCCCAGCGGGAGCAAGCTCCCTCGCCACAGTGATCTGTGCAGATGTCTAGGCATTGTTTTCCCCCAACACAATCCGCCCACTGGAGCAGGCCGCCGTGTCATTGCGGTAGGCGAAGTACAGCTTGCCGCGCTCGCGGTCGAAGCGCAGGTGCAGTTGGATTTCATCGCCGGGGCGCACCAGTTGCTGGAACTTGAGCACTTCCATGCCGACGAACCGGGGCGGCAGGTCCAGCAATTGCCGGCCCAGGCTCAAGGCCCAATCGACCTGCACCACGCCCGGCAGTACCGGCGCGGTGGGGAAGTGGCCGCTGAAGTACACCAGGTCTGGCGGCACCACCAGTTGCAGGCTCCACTCACCGTCGGTTTCGACGTGTTCCAACACTTCGGGAGCCTTGGGCCGTGGCGCCATAAGTAGCGCCTCGACCTCGGCCTGGGGCAGCTTGCCCTGGGCGTTGAGCGGCAACTGCCGCAGCCAGCGCCAGCGCCGTGGCAGGGCGAGGGTTTCGCAATGTTCGCTCAGGTGCCGACGCAGGCCCTCGGTAACGGCGCGCCGGCCCTGGTTGCGCAAGGCACGCAGGCCCGCGTCGCTCAGCACCAGCAGCGCGCCGAGGGAGGCACGATTCTCCTGCACCACCCCCAGCCGCGCTTCGCTGACCCAGTCGTGGGCCACCAGCGCTTGTTCGAGCATCGGCAGGGAGATGCGTTTTTCTTCGAGCTTGACGATACGGTCCAGTCGCCCGAGGAGCTCAAAGCGCCCATCTTCGGCGATTCGTGCCGCGTCGGCGGTGTGTTCCACATGCCCGGCCGGCAGATAGGGCGAAGCGATCAGCAAGGCGCCGTCGCTGTCCTGGCTCAGCTCGACGTCGGCAAAGGGTTGCCACAATCCGCCATCCTGGCGCCAGGCAATGCCGCCGGTTTCCGAACTGCCGAAAATTTCCGTCGGCCATTGCCCCAGGCGCTGCTGCAAGCTTTGCGCAGCTTCGGGGGGCAAGGCGCCGCCAGAGGAGAACACCCGGCGCACGCAGCTCAAGGCCGGCCAATCGAGGTTATCGCCCATGCGCTTGAGCAGCGCCGGGCTGGCGACCCAGGCGAAGGCCGGTTGCTCGCGGCTGGCACGTTGCAGGTCTTCCGGGAAGGCCAATTGCCGACGCACGAACGCACGCCCTGCGCACAGCGGCCACAGCACCCGGAACAGCAACCCGTAGATGTGCTGGGTCGCAACGCTGCCGATCATGCAGGCCGGGCCCAGGTCGGCGCCCCACAGGTGTTCCAGGGCCTGGACCTCGTTGCTTAACTGGCGCAGGGTTTTCTCGATGCGTTTGGGCTCGCCGCTGGAGCCGGAGGTGCACAGGCTCAGCCAGCAGTGATCGAGGTCCAGTTCGGCGGCGTCCATCGGCGCTTGTTGCAGGTCGCCGGGATGCGTATCGCCGGGCTGATCGGTCAGCCACAGGTCCACGTCCGCCGCCCAGCGCTGGCGTGTCTGCGCTTGCAGGTCGGCGGGAAGCAGGACCCGGACTCCGGCGCGCCAGGCCCCGAGCAGGGCGACGGCCAGGTCGGCGGCATCTTCCAGGTGCACCGCCACATGCCGCACGCCCCGGGCTTGCAGGCCGGCCGCCAGGCGCAACGCCGCGTCCCGCAGTTGCGAGTGATTCAGCGCCGGATCGACCGCAACGGTGCGTTCCGGTTGAGTCTTGAGCAGCATCTGCTCAAGTGTTATCCAATTCATGGGCGGCCTCTTACCCGTTGTCGTATGAGCCATTCAATGGCAAACAGCAGCCCCATCAATCCGTAGGAAATCAGGCCGGTGTACAACATCCACCAGCTCAGCGGCGCCCAGAGGGTCAGGGCGGCGGCGAGCAAACCGTTACATAGGAAAAACACACTCCAGGCCACCGTGACCTGGCGCGTATACACCACCGCCTTGGCCGGCAACTGCGGTTCGCGCAGGCGGGCCAGGCGTTCGACCATCGGCGGGCCGTATTTCAGGCTCAGCACGAACAGCCCGAGCATGAACACGCTGATCAGCACCGGGTACCAGCGCAGCAGGAGCGGGCTGTCGAACAGCGCGAGCAATATGCAAAACACGATTGCCGTGGCCGCCATCCAGCGGCTGCCGGCCCCACCTTTGCCAAGCAACGCCCGGGCCAGCCACAGGCTGCCCAGCAGCAGCCCGAACTGCCACGGGGCAAAGTGCTCCATGCCGAAATACACCGCAAAGGGGTAGAGCAGGCCCGCCAGCAGCAGGCCGAGGCCAATCAGCCGGGTCATGCGGCCGGTTGGACCAGTCGATAAACCGCCTCGACCACGTCATTGACGGTGCGCACCGACTTGAATTCTTCGGCGGCGATTTTCTTGCCGGTCTGACGCTTGATATGGTCGATCAGGTCGACCGCATCGATGCTGTCGATTTCCAGGTCCTGGTACAGGTTCGATTCCAGCGTCACAGACTCAGGGTCCAGCTCGAAAAGCTCGACCAGAGCATCGCGCAGGGTGTGGAAAATATCGTCACGAGTTTGCATGATCCGGTCTCAGGGGCGTTTTGCAGTGACGAAGGCCGCAAGGCTTGCCACATTGCTGAAATGGTTACGGGTGTCCTTGGCGTCGGCATCTATCTTGATGCCGTACTCCTTCTGGATCGCCAGGCCTAGCTCCAGGGCATCCACCGAGTCCAGGCCCAGGCCTTCGCCGAACAGAGTCTGGTGGTCGCCAATGTCGTCGATGCCGATGTCTTCCAGGCCGAGGGCGTCGATGATCAGCTGTTTGATGTCACGGTGCAGATCGCTCATCTTCGGCGAGCTCCTTGATGTAATAGTGATGCAAAAAATCGTTGAGCCTGCGCGAAGCCTGGGGAGGCGGGCCGAGCGCGGCGAACGCCTGTGGGTCTATATCGGCCCCGACATGAAAACTGAAGTGCACACGGCGTTGGGGGATGCGATACCAGGGTTCAGCCTTGGTCAGGGTCGTGGGGCAGACCTTGATCGTGACGGGTGTGAGGATTTTCGCACCCCGCAGGGCGATGGCCGCCGCCCCCCGATGAAAGGCCGGCACCTGGCCTGGCTGGGTGCGCGTCCCTTCGGGGAAGACGATCAACGTCTGGCCCTCTTGCAAGGCGTCGCTGGCGGCATCGAGCATGTCCATGCTGCCGTCGTTGCTGATGTATTGGGTCGAATGCAGTGGGCCCCGGGTAAAGGGGTTGTCCCAGAGGCTTTGCTTGACCACGCAGTTGGCGTCGCGCACCAGCCCGATCAGGAACACCACGTCGATCAGCGACGGGTGGTTGGCAATGATCATCTGCCCGGGGCGGCCGAGTCGTTCGGCGCCATCGATCTGATAGGTGAGCACGCCGGTACGGGCCATGAACCGAATAAAGAACCAGAACAACCGCCCGACCGTGCGGCGCGCCCTTTGGCGGTGGGCCTGGGCATCGCCGGGCCACCAGGCCAGCAACGGGAACACCAGCAAACGCAGGCACAGCCCGCCCAGCCCGAACAGGACGAAGCTTGCGGCGGTCGCGATCAGGCGCCAGTAATAGGCGTCGCGATGTTTACCCGTCACCGGTTGCGTTGCCAGGTCCATACACGATTCTTCCAGGCATGTTGGCAGGTGGTTTTGTCGTCCAGCAGCGTACGCAATAGATCCAGGGCATGGGGCCAGTCGCTGCCAGGCGATTGGCCGGCCTGCGCGCACAGATCCAATTGCCAGTCATCGCCCGGGGTCAGCAGCAGGCCCATGGCATAGGGAAACGGCACGTCATCGACCCATGGTGCATAGACTTGCGGAGGTTGCTCTTCGGTGATCACCAGCAGCACCGCAGGCGATCCTTCGTTCAACAGCGCGACGGCCTCCAGCACGCCGTGTTCCAACCCGTCGCCGGTAGCGGCCAGGGCGGTCATTTCGCTGGTTTCGCCGCGCATGATCGACCACAGGCCAATCACCGCGTTGTGCACCGACAGGCTGAATTGGGTCGGCGACAAGGGCTGGTCGGCTGCCAGGTCCTTGAGAATCTCAAAAGTGCGCGGGGTTTCGCCGTGGCGGGAAATAAAGACCAACGGTAGGTCCGGCCGGCCCTCGGCCAACGGCCAGCCAACACTGAAGGCCATCCGCGCCAGGCGGCTGAGGCGCCGGCGCTGCATGGCCGGCAGGAACGAAACGTCAGGGGCGGCATCGCTGGCCGGCAATACGACCGGCTGTCGGCTCCATGCCTGCCAATCGTCCACGCTTTCGAGCCCAGGGGCCCATGCGCGCCATTGGGCGATATTGAAATTGATCACAAACTTCACCCCACCCCTGCGGGCTTTTATTGTCACGGTTCAGTGGTTTGACCCGCGTCCAACCCTGCATGGCCTTGCGACCCAAGTGGCGCGCATTATCCCGGTGCGATTGGCTTGTAGCAAATACTGGTTACATTTTGCCCAGCGAAATGTACGAGTTGGTCCGCTCAAGGCCAGGCTTTGACCATTGTCGCGATCATCATGAGCCTGTCTGTCGGTTGTTTCTGTCACGGTCTGGGCGAATTGACGCCTGAATCGTTGGAAAAGCCACTGTTGCTGTAGTCCATCTACGCAGAAGGTAGCTAAGCGGTGTCGCTGCCTACTACACTCGGGAATCTTTGATACACGGAGGTTTTGACATGCGGCGTGTGGTGTTCAATCAGAAAGGTGGCGTGGGCAAGTCCAGCATCGCCTGCAATCTGGCGGCAGTCAGCGCCAGCGAGGGCTATCGCACGCTGTTGGTAGACCTGGATGCCCAGGCCAACTCCACTCAATACCTGACTGGCTTGACCGGCGATGACATTCCCATGGGCATTGCCGATTTCTTCAAGCAAACCCTGTCGTCCGGGCCGTTCTCGAAAAAGAACAAGGTGGATATCTACGAAACGCCGTTCGACAACCTGCACGTAATCACCGCCACGGCGGAACTGACGGATCTGCAGCCCAAGCTTGAGGCCAAGCACAAGATCAACAAGCTGCGCAAACTGCTGGAAGAGCTGGAGGAAGATTACGACCGGATTTACCTGGACACCCCGCCAGCACTGAATTTCTATGCGGTTTCAGCATTGATCGCCGCCGATCGGGTGCTGATCCCCTTCGACTGCGACAGCTTCTCCAGACAGGCGTTGTATGGACTGCTGGCGGAAATCGAAGAGCTCAAGGACGACCATAACGAAGGCCTGGAAGTCGAAGGCATCGTGGTCAACCAGTTTCAGGCCCGGGCCAGCCTGCCACAGCAGATTCTCGACGAACTGATCGCCGAAGGGCTGCCGGTATTGCCGGTGTACCTGAGCAGTTCGGTGCGCATGCGCGAATCCCACCAGGCCAGCCTGCCGCTGATCCACCTCGACCCACGGCACAAGCTGACCCTGCAGTTCATGGAGCTGCATAGCCTGCTGGAAAGCGCCTGAATCTGACCTGTGCAAAACCAATGTGGGAGCAACTGTGTGGGAGCAGGGCTTGCCCGCGATGAAAACGCCGCGGTCTCTTGAGGACGGCGGCGTCTGTATCGCGAGCAAGCTTTGCTCCCACAGTTATCTCATGGCTTCAAATCCCCTCGCTGCGCAACCAAGCCATCAACTGCGGCAACGGCAGCGCCCCACTCTGGCGCGCCACTTCCCGGCCGTTCTTGAACAGGATCAGGCTAGGAATCGAGCGGATCCCCAACTGCGCCGATAATTGCTGGTTGGCCTCGCTGTCGAGCTTGGCCAACCGGCATTTGCCCGCCAGTTGCGCGGCGGCTTGTTCGAACACGGGCGCGAAGGACTTGCACGGCCCACACCAATCGGCCCATACATCCACCAGCAATGGCAGGTCGCCTTTGATCTGGCTGGCGTAGTCGCCTTGCTTGAGTTCGAACGGCTTGCTCAATAACACCTGGGCCTTGCAGCGCCCGCACTTGGGCTGGTCGCCCAGGCGTTCGGCGGGTATGCGATTGAGCCCGTTGCAATGGGGGCAGGGGATCAGCATCAGGTCAGTCTCCAGAAAATCATTGGCACAGATTGAACACTATATAGAAACCACCACAAAAACCTGTGGGAGCGAGCTTGCTCGCGATGGCGGTGGACCAGTCAATGCTGCATCGACTGTCATGTCGCTATCGCGAGCGAGCTCGCTCCCACAGGGGTTACGCGTTGCTGATTATTTGGCGTTGGTCAGCGTGTTGTAGCTGGTCATCAGGTTGCGGTAGTCCGGGATGTGGTTGGAGAACAAGGTCGCCAGCCCTTCCACGTCGTTGCGCCAGTCGCGGTGCAGTTCACAAGCCAGGCCGAACCAGGTCATCAGCTGCGCGCCGGAGGACGACATGCGGTCCCAGGCCGATTGACGGGTCAGCTCGTTGAACGTGCCGGACGCATCGGTGACTACGAACACTTCGAAGCCTTCGGCCAGGGCCGACAGTGCCGGGAAGGCCACGCAGACTTCAGTCACCACACCAGCGATGATCAGTTGCTTCTTGCCGGTGGCCTTGATCGCCTTGACGAAATCTTCGTTGTCCCAGGCATTGATCTGGCCAGGGCGAGCGATGTACGGCGCGTCCGGGAACAGGCTCTTGAGCTCGGGCATCAAGGGGCCGTTGGGGCCGGTTTCGAAGCTGGTTGTGAGGATGGTCGGCAGTTGGAAGTACTTCGCCAGGTCAGCCAGGGCCAGCACGTTGTTCTTGAAGCGGTCCGGGTCGATGTCGCGTACCAGGGACAGCAGGCCGGCTTGGTGGTCCACCAGCAGGACGGCGGCGTTATCTTTGTCGAGACGGTTGTAGGAAGTGGTCATGGCGTAGCCCTCATTAAGTTTTGGTTGCCGAAGGTTTCGGCGTGGTTAAGGTTTTTAATGTCGGTGTTGCGATTATTCGGTGACTCATCTGGCCGAAGCGCCGGTTTGAATCCGTGTTGCGTTTCGATGGGTGTAGATTAAAACTGGCACCTTTGATGCGCTAGACTGCAAAAATCCGCCTTAGCGTTCTATTTGGAGAACGATCATCGAAGACCTCAACACGCTTTACTACTTCACCCAGGTGGTCGAGCACCGCGGTTTCGCCGCTGCGGGCCGAGCGCTGGACATGCCAAAGTCCAAGCTCAGCCGGCGTATCGCCCAGTTGGAAGATCGGCTCGGGGTACGCTTGCTCCATCGCACCAGTCGCCACTGCACGTTGACGGAGATCGGCCAGGCCTATTACCAGCGTTGCCTGGCGATGCGGGTCGAGGCCGAGAGCGCGGCAGAGGTGATCGAGCGCAACCGTTCCGAGCCCCAGGGGCTGGTGCGCATCAGTTGCCCGACGGCGCTGCTCAACAGTTGGGTCGGGCCGATGCTGACCCGCTACATGCTCAAGTACCCGCGGGTGGAGTTGTTCATCGAGAGCACCAACCGCCGGGTGGACCTGATCCATGAAGGGTTCGATATCGCCTTGCGGGTACGCTTTCCGCCGCTGGAAAACACCGACATGGTCATGAAAGTGCTGAGCAACAGCACCCAGTGCCTGGTGGGCAGCCCGGCGTTCCTGGAGCGCTTGTCTTCCCCGGCTTCCCCGGCAGACCTCAACGGCTTGCCCAGCGTGCACTGGGGGGCGGCGCAGCGTGAATACCAGTGGGAGTTGTTCGGCCCGGACGGCACCCGCGCACTGATCCGCCATGAACCGCGCATGGTCACCGACGATCTGCTGGCCCTGCGTCACGCCGTGTTGGCCGGCATTGGCATCGCCCACCTGCCCACCGTGGTGGTGCGCGAAGACATAGCGGCCGGCCGGCTGGTGGAACTGGTGCCGGGCTGGACGCCCAAGTGCGGGATCGTCCATGCGATCTTTGCTTCACGACGCGGGTTGCTGCCGTCGGTGCGTACGCTGATTGACTTTCTGGCCGAGGAATTCAGCCAGAGTGATATGGCGTAGCGTGGAGGCCGCTATGCCAGCGTATTCCCTTGTGTGGGTTTGCTTGGGATGGTGGCCTGATAGTTGGTCGGGGTTTTTGACTGGGTACATATCCATTGTTGCGGTAACGGCGGCTTATGGTTCCGCTCTTACAGCGGGTCACTTTCGAAAAGCCCGGAAGCCGGCCCAGTCGAAAGTAACCAAAGCGCTTCTGCCCCACCACTCGGTGCCTCGCTTAGGCTCGGCATGCCCTCACTCCGGCATTGCTCCGTGGGCCCGCCGCGAAGGGCCATCCATGGCCCAGCGCGGCTATCCCGGCATCCATGCCGGGATGCCCACTGCGCAATGCCTGCGTTCGGCCATCGTGGTTAACGGGGCGCCCGAGATCAACGTCCACCGCGAGGCGGCCTAGTAGCCGACCTGGCTCTCCCGGTCGTACACCCGTCAGATCTGTTTGAGCTGGACCTGTGGGAGCAAAGCTTGCTCGCGAGGCGGCCTGATAGCCGGCCTGGCTCTCCCCCAATCCCATTGTGGGGCTTGCACTCAAGGCTGCCATTCATCAGGTGCATCGCACTGAAAAGGTGTCGCGACCTCATAAAAAAACCACGTACCTGTTTGCAATCCCAGGAGGTCCCATGAGCCATCCTCAAGACCCAGCCACTCCCCAGGCAGTGGACAACCCCAACGACGACGGCTTCGTCCTCGGCACCGCCGGCCGCGATGAAGACCCCAACGCCGCCCCGTCCTACGCCATCGACCGCCGTCACGACCGGGATGAACTGACCCCTGAAGACGCCCGCGGCATGCCCGGCTATCCCGAGAAAAAACCAGAGGCCAAACCCAAGGAGAAGGGGGGTGGAGAGGCAGAGCCGGGAATCGAGACGCCTGAGCAGGGGAACGATAAGGTTGGATGAGCAAGCGGCGATGAATTCAAGCTCGCCATCGCGAGCAAGCTCGCTCCCACATGGGGCTGTGTGATCGCGATATTTGCGACAACAGCCCGCCCCTGTGGGAGCTAGCTTGCTCGCGATGACTGTCGTTCAGGCAACCTGAATCCGTGGCGAGGGAGCTTGCTCCCGCTCGGTTCTGTAGGAGCTGCCGAAGGCTGCGATCTTTTGATCTTTCGCTTTAGACTCAAGTGTCTGGGGAAAGATCGCAGCCTCGTTGCACTCGACAGCTCCTACAACGCAGCCCAGCGGGAGCAAGCTCCCTCGCCACAGGGGGATGCGCTATGTCGACTGGCGGGGTTCGACGTTGTCCAGTGCCCGGTTCGCCAGTAAAACGCTTAGTTCGATCAATTACTGAATGCCCAGGGCGACTTGTCGCCTGGAGCCTTTCAGATCGAATGCCAGGTCACTGATCATGGCGTTGGCCGAGGCCAGGTTTTCGCTGAGGTTGGCGAGCAGGGTTTCGGTGTCGATGCCATTGACGACGCTGAACAGTTGGCCTGGATCGGCCTCGGGTTTGCTGGGTTTTGGGTTGAGGTAGTAGTCGAGGACGCGGTCAGCCGTTTCGTCGAATTCTTTTGAGTTTGGGTGGGCTGGATCGGTATCGGGTGGGTTGGGGGTTGCTTTGAACATGGTGAATCTCCGTGATTGGTTGAGCCACCACGACCTATCGCTAAACAAGTAAAGGTGACGGCTGTACGCAGGTTAGCGATCCGGGTCACAGAAACCCCGGGTAGACCAGAAGGTCTCCCACGCACAGCCACCATTAAGCGAGTTGCAGACATAAAAGACTGCAATCGAGACTGGGCATTGTTGCGTCTGTGTTGAGTCGGATCGCTAAACCCGATCGCTGATTTTCAGCGACGGGGAAACGATAAAACCCGACCCCAAGGCGCACAAGCCGGCGGATTCTGGCGTAGTTGTAGGCAATGGCGCAAGGCGGCGTAGCCTGCTCCTGAATGGTCCTACATCGAAATAAACGCGCTGATGCTCACGGGGCTTCAGCATTGGGCTCAGAGGCTGTGATGAGCTGAAGATCGCCATCGCGAGCAAGCTCGCTCCCACATTGGGAGCTGTGTGACTGCGATATGTGCGGCAACACCCAACCCCTGTGGGAGCGAGCTTGCTCGCGATGACTTTCGCCCAGACAACCCTGAACCCGTGGCGAAGGAGATTACGACGAGCAACTGATCTCCAGATGCTTGCCCCACTCCGGCGGACGTAGCGCGTAGCTGTCCATGCCCGGTTGTTCCTCGAACGGCTTGCTCAGCACCGTGTGCAGGCGGCGGACTTCTTCGTAGTCGCCGGATTCGGCGGCGTCGATGGCTTTCTGCGCCAGGTAGTTGCGCAGCACATACAGTGGGTTCACCGCGTGCATGCGGGCGCGGCGTTGGTCTTGATCGACAGCGCCGTCGCGGTTGACGCGGGCGATGTAAAGCTCGCCCCAGGCATCGAAACCCTTGAGGTCGACGAAGTCATCGCGCAGGGTGGCGACGGCCTGCTCGGGGGCTTGGTCGCCCAGGCGGCGGAAGAACAGGCTGTAGTCGACGCCGCTGTTCTGCATCAATTGCAGCAGGCGTTCCAGCAGCTTCTGGTCATCTTCCTCGGCGCTGGTCAGGCCGAGGCGGCGGCGCATCAGGTCCAGGTAGTGGGCCTGGTACAGCGGCAAGTACAAGCCGAGGGTCTCACGCAGGGCTTCGACACTGATGAACGGCGTCAGGGCCTGGGCCAGCGCGCTGAGGTTCCACTGGCCGATGGGCACCTGGTTGCTGAAGGAGTAACGGCCCTGGTCATCGGAGTGGTTGCAGATGAAGTTGGCGTCGAAGTCGTCGAGGAAGGCGAACGGCCCGAAGTCGAAGGTGATGCCCAGGATCGACATGTTGTCGGTGTTCATCACACCGTGGCAGAAACCGTAGGCCTGCCATTTGGCAATCAGCTCGGCGTTGCGCTCGACGATTTCGCGGAACATCGCCAGGTACGGTTCCGGCTGCTCACGGCACTCGGCAAAGTGCAGGTTCAACACGTGCTCGGCGAGGGCCGCATGCAGCTCGGGTTTCTTGGTGTAGTAGAAATATTCGAAATGCCCGAAGCGCACGTGGCTGGGCGCCAGGCGCAGCACCATGGCGGCGCGCTCCTGCTTTTCGCGCCACACCGGGGTGTCGGAGCCGATCACGCACAAGGCGCGGGTGGTGGGGATGCCCAGGGCGTGCAGGGCTTCGGAGGCGAGGAATTCGCGGATCGAGGAGCGCAGCACCGCGCGCCCGTCGCCCATCCGTGAGAACGGCGTCTGGCCGGCGCCCTTGAGATGCAGGTCCCAGTGCTCGCCGGCCTCGTTGTACACCTCGCCCAGCAGCAGCCCGCGGCCGTCGCCCAATTGCGGGTTGTAGTGACCGAACTGATGCCCGGAATACACCATCGCCCGGGGCTCGGTTTCGGCCCACAGCTTGTGGCCGCCAAAGATCTCGGCAAACAGCGGTGCCTGGGCTTGCGCCGGGTCCAGGTCCAGCAGCGCCATGGCGGCCGGGCTGGCGACGACCAGTCGCGGATTGTCGATGGGCTCGGGCAGCACGTGGGTCGATAAACCGTCGCCCAGGCGGGCGAAGCGGTTATCGAAGGTCAAGGTTTCCAGCGTTTTCATGGCCGTCTCCGGCGCGCCGCCTTCAGGCAGCACGCATCAGTCGAGTGTGTCTTGCGGCGGCTCTGGCACCGGTTTGATGCTGGCTACGGTCGAGGGTACGGGGCCGAGGGTTTTGTGCTCGGGCTCGGCGGGCACCAACTTGTACTCCTGGCCCTGAAGGTTCTTCAGATAGATTTCCATCTGCCGGAAGGAGATGTTGATGTGCTCCTTCTTGAACTCACGGTTGATGAACCGGTTGATCTCGTCCAGTACCGGGTTGCGGTCACCAAGGTCGCGTACGTGCATGCGCAGCTCATGGTCCAGGGTGCTTTCACCGAAGTTGAGGAAGTACACGATCGGTTCCGGTTCCTTCAGCACACGTGGATTCTCGCGGGCGGCCTTGAGCAGCAGTTCACGCACCCGGTCCAGGTCCGAACCGTAGTCCACGCCCAGCTTCAGGGTCACCCGGGTGACGGTGTCGGTCAGCGACCAGTTGATCAGTTGCCCGGTGATGAAGGTCTTGTTCGGGACGATGATGTCCTTGCGGTCGAAGTCGGTGATGGTGGTCGCCCGAATGCGGATCTTGCTGACCGTGCCCGACAGGTTGCCGATGGTGATGGTGTCGCCGATGCGCACCGGACGCTCGAACAGGATCATGATGCCGGAGATGAAGTTGGCGAAGATCTCCTGCATGCCGAAGCCCAGGCCCACCGACAGCGCGGCCACCAGCCATTGCAGTTTGTCCCAGCTCACGCCCAGGGTGGACAGGGTGGTGACGAAACCGACGCCGGCGATCACATAGGACAGCAGCGTGGTGGTGGCATAGGCACTGCCCTGGGCCAGGTTCAGTTTCGACAGCACGAACACTTCCAGCAGGCCCGGGAGGTTGCGCGCCAGGGCGAAGGTGATGCCGATGATGATCAGCGCCCCGAGCATGTCGCCAATGCTGATGGGCACCATGCTCATGTTGGCGCCAGTGCCGCTGGTGTATTCGTAGAGGGTGATGTTGTCCAGGTACGAGAACACGCTGATCAGGTCCGACCAGACCCAGTACAGCGCGGCGATGAAACCGCCCAGCAGCGCCAGGCGAATCAGGCGCAGGGACTGCTCGTTGACCTTCTCGATATCCAGGGTCGGTTCCTCGACCACCGCTTCGCCGTCGCCGGCTTCCTTGGCGGCCTGGCGCTTGGCCAGGGCACGCTGGTAGGCCAGGCGCCGCGCCGCGACCGACAGGCCGCGGACGAAGGTGGCTTCGATCACCAGCCAGAACATCAGCAGGTACAGGGTGTTGATCAACCGGTCGCTGAGCTTCAGCGCGGTGTAGTAGTAGCCGAAGCACACCGCGACGAACAGCGCGATCGGCAGGGCGGTGAACAGCACCCCGACCGCCTTGCGGAACAGCGAAGTGTTCTTGTGTGTCGGGCTGCTCAGCAGCAAGCGGCTGAGCAACCACGCCATCAACGCGTAGCAGGTCAGCACCACCGGCATGCCCAGCACGTCGTCGGCCAGGGCCGAGGGTTGCAGTTCGGCGACGGCCACCACGGCAACCAGCGCCAGCACCACCAGCCCGAGGCGACGGATCCAGCCCTGGAGGAATTCGACCTGGGGTTTCTCCCAGCGGAAATGCAATTCGGCCACGCCGCCGGGGGCCAGCACTCGATAGGCTGTGTAGAACACTAGCCAGGCTTGGCCGATCTGCAGCAGCGCCGCGCCGAGGTTGGCGTTCTGGCCGCGAGCGTCGATCTGCAGGGCGTAGCCGCACAGGGCCAGCGCCAACGCCAACGGCATCGCCAGGAGGATATTGATCAGGATCGCCTGGGGCGTGTGCCATTGGCTGTCGCGCTTGAAGTGGCCAACGTCCTGGTGAACCTTGTTCAGTCGGGCATAGAGACTCTTGCGCCGCCACAGCAGCGCGCCGATCAGCAGTGCCAGGGGCAGGAACAGCAACGGCCGTTGGGTCAGGCCATCAGCCAGCTCACTTAGGCTCGAAGCCCAGGGCAGTGAGTCGACCTGTTTCTCCAGGCGCATCGGCACGCCGCGCATCCAGTCGAAATCCAGCGGTTTGTTGCTGGGGATCCAGAACATCTGTTCTTCAAGGGTCGCCCGCAGGTTCTGGGCGGTGCTGAGCAGTTGTTTCTGGTTGAGTTGCAGGGTGATGGATTCGTTGAGCACTGCGCTCAATTCGCGGTTCAGGCGTTCCAGCAGGTCGACGCGGGTCAGTGCCAGTTCCAGCAAGGTCTTGCGCAGTTGCGGTGTGGCTTGCTCCGACGGCTGGGAGGCCAGCAGGCTGTCGACATAGGCGCTGGGATTGTTCAGCAGCTCGCGCTGTTGGCTGACTTCGAACTGGTACAGGCGGATGTCGGCGATCTGGTCGGCCAGGTTCTGGTCCATCTTCAGGCGCGGCAGGGTCTGGCGTTGCTTGTAGAGGATCTTGGAGAGCAGCAGGCTGCCCTTGAGCACGCTGATCTGCTCGTCCAGGGCGGCGTCGGTCTGGGTGACACTGTCCAACAATTGCTTGGTCTGCAGGTTCTGCTGGGTGACCTCATTGAGGCGGTCGGTGCTCTTGAGCAGGTAGTCGGAGAGCTTCAGGTTGGCCGTGCTTTCGGTCGCCAGCAGGCTGCTGCCACCGGCCTTCTGGGCTTCGATGGATTGCTGGGTCACCGTCTCCTGGGACTGGGCCAGGCGCTTCTGGTTGATCAGGTTTTGCAGGTCCTGGATTTCCTGCTCCATGCGGGCGATTTTTTCCATCAGCAAATCGTGCTGGCTGTTGCCCAGGTCCTGCAGTTGGCTGTTGCCGGCCAGCTCCTGGCGACGCAGTGGAATCAGCGCATTGAGCGCCGCCAGCTCGGCGTTGAGCTGGTCGCGCTGCTCGGCGCTCAGGGTTTTGCCAGCGTCCCTGCCGGCCTTGAGGGTGGCGTTGATCTGTTGGATGCGGCTCTGGCTGTTGGAAATTTCCGCCTGGGCCCGCTCGGGGCGGGTCTGGGCGGTAATGACCAGACTGTTGGCGTCGGCCAGGGCTTTTTGCAGGTCACCCTGCTGGGTGGAGCGATCCGTGAGCATTTGCTCGAGCTGGGGAATCGGCAGGTTGGCGTAGCGTTGCGCCACCGGCACCGCCGTGGTGCCCTTGAGCCGCGCCAGTTCGCGCTGGTTCTCGATGTTCTGCTTGGGCGCAGTGGCCAGTTGCTGTTTGAGCGCCTGCAGCTTCTGCTCGTAGTCGGCCTTGTTGCTGAGCAGGGTCAGCGTGTTCTGCAAGATCGCCTGCAGGGCTTTCTGCTCGGCTTCCGGCAGTTTGCGGTCGGCGATCTTGTCCAGGCTGGACTGCACTGAAGCGCTGGCGGGAAGGTCAGCGGCTTGCAGTGTGCAGACGGAGAGACTCAGGCCCAGCAGGGCGATGGCGAAAAAGGAGCGCAGGGTAGGCATAAAGACCGGTCGAGCAAGTGAGAGTGGGAGCAGTTTAGAGGAACAAGCCGGGACCCGGGCGACTTCCTTCGGGGAATCTGACGCCCACTTTGGCGATCTTGTTCCCGTCCATGACCGCGACGGTCCACAGGGTGTTGTTCCAATCCACCTGGTCGCCGACCACCGGCGCGCCACCGACTTTCTGGGCAATGAAGCGGCCCAGGGACATGTCGGGATCGATGCCGTCCAGTTTCAGTCCGTACAGCGCCGCAACCGCTGCCAGCTGGGCGTCTCCTTCGAGTACGAAGTCGCCGAAGAAACGCAGATCCAGGCCCCGTTGCGGCGCTTGGCTGAACAGTTTTCCAAGGGCCGGCAAGTCGTGTTCATGGCCGATAACACACAGCAAATCATTGACTTCCAGCACGGTACTACCCGACGGATGGAGCAGTTGCTGGCCACGAAACAGGGCGGCGATGCGTGTGCCTTCGGGCATTTTCAGGTCCCGCAGGGGCGAGCCGATGCACCATTTTTCCGCGCCCAGGCGATAGATGAACAACTCCCACTCGCTGGTGACGTGGACTTCCAGCGCCGCCCGGGAAATCGGCAGCGGCTCGGGCGGGACGGTCACGTGCAGCAACTTGGCGACCCACGGCAGGCTGGTGCCCTGCACCAACAGCGAGACCAGCACGATAAAGAACGCCAGGTTGAAATAGAGCTGGGCGTGAGGCAGGCCGGCCATCAACGGGAACACCGCGAGGATGATCGGCACCGCGCCGCGCAGGCCGACCCAGGAGATAAACGCTTTTTCACGACCGTGGAATGCCTTGAATGGCAGCAGGCCGACCACGACCGACAGCGGACGTGCAAACAGAATCATCCACAACGCCAGGCCCAGGGCGGGCAGGGCGATGGGCAGCAGGTCGTGGGGCGTGACCAGCAACCCCAACACCAGGAACATGCCGATCTGTGCCAGCCAGGCCATGCCATCGAGCATATGCAGGATGCCGTGGCGACTGCGCACCGGGCGGTTGCCGATCACCAGGCCGCACAGATACACCGCGAGGAAGCCGCTGCCGTGCAGGGCGTTGGTCAAGGCGAATACCGCCAGGCCGCCGCTGATGACCAGGATCGGGTAAAGGCCGTTGGCCAGGTTGATGCGATTGACCAGTTGCAACATCAGCCAGCCACCGCCCAGGCCAAGCACCGCGCCGATACCAAACTCGCGTATCAGATGCCCCAGCAGGCTCCAATGCAGGCCGGTTTCGCCACTGGCGAGCATGCCGATCAGGGTCACGGTCAGGAACACTGCCATGGGGTCGTTGCTGCCGGACTCGATCTCGAGGGTGGCGCTGACCCGTTCGTTCAGGCCCTTGCCGCCCAGCAGCGAGAACACCGCCGCGGCATCGGTGGAACCGACAATGGCGCCGATCAGCAGGCCCTGGATCAGGTTCAGGTTGAACAGCCACGCCGCCGCCAGGCCGGTCAGACCGGTGGTGATCAATACACCGACCGTGGCCAGCGACAACGCCGGCCACAGTGCGACGCGAAAGCTCGACACCCGCGTGCGCAAACCACCGTCCAACAGGATGACCGCCAATGCGAGGTTACCAACCAGATAAGCCGTGGCGTAGTTATCGAAAAGAATACCGGCGCCGTCGACACCGGCCACCATGCCCACGGCCAGGATGATCACCAGGATCGGGATGCCCAGGCGGGACGAAAGAGAACTCACCAGGATGCTCGCACCTACCAGCAACGCGCCGATCAAGAACAGGCTGTTGATGGTCGTCGCAGTCAAAGGCGTTACTCCGGGAAAACTGGGGGACGGGCGCAGATTGACCATGCAGTCTGCGTGCCAGCGATTCTAACCTGTTGAAATGTGATGCTGTCAAAAAAGGTTGGAATGGATGGAGCTGATCGTTCCCACGCTCCGCGTGGGGATGCCTCGACGGACGCTCCGCTCGTTCCCACGCAGAGCGTGGGAACGAGCGGCGGTGAGACGTTAAAGGCTGAACCGCCCAACCATGCTGTTGAGGTCCACGGCCAGGCGCGACAGTTCGGCACTGGCGGCGCTGGTCTGGTTGGCGCCGGTGGCCGATTGCACCGACAGGTCGCGGATGTTCACCAGGTTGCGGTCCACTTCACGGGCCACTTGGGCCTGCTCTTCGGCGGCGCTGGCGATCACCAGGTTGCGTTCGTTGATCTCGACGATGGCGGTGTTGATCGTGTCCAGGGACATGCCGGCGCCGCGGGCGATGTTCAGCGTCGACTCCGCGCGTTCGGTGCTGTTGCGCATCGAATCCACAGCGTGTTCGGTGCCGCTCTGGATGCTGCCGATCATGCGTTCGATCTCGCTGGTCGACTGTTGGGTGCGGTGGGCCAGGGCGCGGACTTCGTCGGCGACCACGGCAAAACCACGACCGGCCTCACCGGCACGGGCGGCTTCGATGGCGGCGTTCAACGCCAGCAGGTTGGTCTGGTCGGCCAGGCCGCGGATCACGTCCAGCACCTTGCCGATGTCGCGGGACTCATTGGCCAGGTTGCCGATCAACGTGGCAGTGCTTTGCACATCGGCGCTCATGCGTTCGATGGCGCTGACGGTTTCCTGTACCAGATCACGGCCGTCACCTGCGGAGGTGGTGGCGTTTTTCGACGCTTCGGAGGTGCTCACCGCATTGCGCGCGACCTCTTCCACGGCGCTGGTCATCTCGTTGACCGCGGTGGCGGCCTGCTCGATTTCGTTGTTCTGCTGGGTCAGGCCACGGGCACTTTCGTCGGTGACACTGTTGAGTTCTTCGGCCGCGGAGGCCAGTTGCGTGGCCGAGCCGGAGATCCGCTGCAAGGTGTCGCGCAGTTTGTCCTGCATGGTCGACATTGCCCGCAGCAGGCGACCGGCTTCGTCGCTGCCATCGACGGCAATCGGACGGGTCAGGTTGCCCTTGGCGATTTCCTCGGCGGCGTCCAGGGCGTTAGCAATCGGCTTGGTAATGCTGTTGGTCAGCAGCCAGGCGAACAGCAGGGTCAGGCCGGTGGCGATGACCAGCAGTGTGACAACCCAATTGAAGGCGGTTGAATATTGTTGCGCCGCGCCCTGGTTGAGGGTCTCGGCTTGCTGGTTGTTGATGTCTATCAGGCGGTCGAGCACAGCGTTGATCGCATCGGAGTTGCTTAACACCTTGGTGTTGATCAGCGTCCGCAGTTCATCAACCTGATTGTTGCGCGACAGGCTTTTCATCTGATCTTCGAGCTGGCGGTACTGCCCCAGCAATTGCCCATACTGGTCGTAGGCGGCCCGTTCTTCCGGGGCGCTGATAAGCTTTTCATAGGCGGCCTGGGCCGCGCGGATCTGCTGGTTGCGCTGCTCGAACAGGTCCAGTGTTTTCTGCTGGAGGTCCGATTCGCGGTTGACCAGCAAGCGATAGGACAGCACGCGCAGGCGCAGGGTCAGTTGGGTGAACTCGTTCAGGGCCTTGATGCTGGGTACGCTGTTCTGGGCGATGCTTTCGCCCGAATCACGGATTTTGCTCATCTGGGTCAGGGCAAACACCCCGAGGGCGAGCATCAGGGCGCCGATCAGGGCAAACCCAAGGAATGCTCGAGGCGCGATGTTCATATTACGTAGAGACATGGAAAGTACCGGAAGTAGCCGCGTCCGTGCGGGGCTGAAACTGCTGTGCCCTGACTTATCGGTCATACGACTAAAGTCTTGAGAGCGACGCGTGCTTTTGTTCGCAGGGCATCACGTGCGATGCGACGAAGGGTAGGAACCAGATTCCCGAATCGCAGTCTCTAAAACTCGCCGGAAACGCACCGCCGCCCCGTAAACCGTGGCATTGATGGTGACTTTTCTTTATCGTACGCGCCCCTTGAAAACGCCTGGAAATCAATATGTTGGAAACATCCCTCAGCCAGCTCGAGCAACTGGTCAACGACCTGGTGCAACAGAACCGTCACCTCACCGGCCTGAACGAAACCCTGGGCGCGGAACTTGCCAAGGCCAAGGATGAAAACGAAAGCCTGCAACTGAGCCTGATGGAGCAGGAAGAACTGCACGGCGCTACCGCCGCCCGCATCCAGGCCCTGATCGAGCGCGCCAGCGCCGGGCCTGTCAGCGCATGAAGCACGGCGCCGATGGGGTGACAGTCATCTCGATCCTGGGAGAAGACTATTCAATCAAAGCGCCGGCCGGGCAGGAACAGGCCCTGTTGGACGCCGCTTCGATGCTCAAGGCCGCACTGGCCGACACGAAAAGGAAATACCCGACGCTGATCGGTGATCGCCTGCTGGTGCTGGCGGCCATGAACCTGTGTTCGCAGCAGATGGAAATGCAGAAGCAACATCAAGCGGAACTCGACCGTTACCAAGAGCAAGTCAGCGCCACGGTCGATGTGATTGCCAAGACGATCCAGCAGGCCTGAAACCGCCAGCAAGGGTTGACTGTGGGAGCGAGCTTGCTCGCGAAGGCGTCAGCACAGTTACCCGTGTGTTGGCTGAAACACCGCTATCGCGAGCAAGCTCGCTCCCACAGTGGATTGGTGGTGAACGCAGATTTCGCGTCCACGTGGCCCCCCTGTGGGAGCGAGCTTGCTCGCGATTGGACGTCAGCCGCACCACAAACGCGGGCTCAGAACCACTCATCCCGCATCCCCAGGCACGTATCATCCCGCGCCTCGAGAATCGCCAGCTCATGATGACAACCCGGCACTTCCCAAGTCAGGAAGTAGCGCGCCGCTTGCAGCTTGCCTTTATAGAAATCGCTGTCTGCGGCATTGCCCTTGGCCAGGCCTTCTTCGGCACGAATCGCCTGTTCCAGCCAGCGCCAACCGATCACCATGTGCCCAAACACCTTCAGGTACAGCGCCGAGTTGGCGAGGCTGGTGTTGACCTTGCCTTGGCCCAGGTCCGTCAGCAGGCCGAGGGTGACTGTTTGCAGGCGCGCCACCAGCGCTTCCAGCGGCTGGCGCAACGGCGTCAGTGAAGCGTGCGCCTGGGCGCGTTCGGTGGTGTCGGCCACCAGCCGGATCAATTGCTTGAGCCCGGCACCGCCGTTCTGCGCCAGTTTGCGCCCCAGCAGGTCCAGGGACTGGATGCCGTGGGTGCCTTCATGGATCGGGTTCAGGCGGTTGTCGCGGTAATACTGCTCTACCGGGTATTCGCGGGTGTAGCCGTGGCCCCCCAGAATCTGGATCGCCAGCTCGTTGGCCTTCAGGCAGAACTCAGAGGGCCAGGATTTGACGATCGGGGTCAGCAGGTCCAGCAACTCATGGGCGCGCCGACGTTCGGCTTCGCTGTCCAGGGTGGTGGTGTCGTCGAACAAGCGCGCCGCGTACAGGCCCAGGTCAAACGACCCTTCGACGTAGGCCTTCTGGGTCAGCAGCATGCGGCGCACGTCGGCGTGCTGGATGATCGCCACGGGGGCGGTGGTCGGGTCCTTGCTGTCGGGCACCCGGCCCTGCGGGCGTTCGCGGGCGTATTCCAGGGAATACAGGTAGCCGGCGTAACCCAGCATCACCGCGCCCATGCCGACGCCGATCCGCGCCTCGTTCATCATCTGGAACATGTAGCTCAGGCCGTGGTGCGGTTTGCCTACGAGGTAACCGACACATTCGCCGTTGTCGCCGAAGTTCAGCGCGGTGGAGGTAGTGCCGCGCCAGCCCATCTTGTGGAATAGCCCGGCCAACAGCACGTCGTTACGCTGGCCGAGGCTGCCGTCGTCGTTGACCAGGAACTTGGGCACGATAAACAGCGAAATGCCTTTCACGCCCGGCGGCGCGTCCGGCAGTTTCGCCAGGACCATGTGCACGATGTTTTCCGACAACGGATGATCACCGCCGGAAATGAAGATCTTGTTGCCTTTGAGTCGATAGGTGCCGTCGGATGCAGGCTCCGCGCGCGTACGAATATCCGACAGCGAAGAGCCTGCATGGGGCTCGGTCAGGGCCATGGTGCCGAAGAAACGACCGTCGATCATCGGTTGCAGGAAGCGTTGCTTCTGCTCCTCGCTGCCGAAACTCTCGATCAGGTTCGCCGCACCCATGGTCAGGAACGGATAAGAGGTCGAAGCGGCGTTGGCCGACTGGAAGTGCGCGAAGCAGGCCTGGGACAGCAACGTCGGCAGTTGCATGCCGCCTGCCTCGAAGCTGCGTGCGGCGTTGAGAAACCCCGCCTCGAGGAAGGCGTCCACCGCCGGTTTTACCTCGGGAATCAGAATCGCCTCGCCGTTCTCGTAGCGCGGTTCGTTTTCATCATTCTTGCGGTTGTGGGGTGCGAAAAATTTCTCGGCGATGCTGCGGGCCGTACCGATGGCAGCGTCGAAGGTTTCGCGATTGTGCTCGGCAAACCGCTCGCGCTGGGTCAGACCCTCGGCATCGAGGACTTCATACAGCTCGAAAGCCAGATTGCGGGAACTGAGCAGCGTCTCGGACATGGCGGCTTACCTTTTTTTGGGATGGGCCGAGTCTAGGCGTGCTGATAAAGGCTGAACAGGATGATTGATGATAGTGATGCAGAGGTGAGGGCGACACTAATCCCAATGTGGGAGCGAGCTCTGTGGGATCAGGCTTTGTGGGAGCAAGGCTCTCACACAGGGATTGGATTGCCAGGCACCCGTTGCAGGTGCCTGGTCTACAGCGGTTTAGCCGATAGTCATCAAGCTGGCGTTACCACCCGCCGCCGCGGTGTTGACGCTCAAGGCCCGCTCGATCACCAGGCGCTCCAGCGCCACGCTGGTTTCGCCCTGGGACAGGCCATGGACCCCGACGATGGCGCCGGCGCGCTTGGCTACCTGTTGGCAAACGCCGCGCAGTTGATCCGAATCGCCGTGGTGCAGGACCGCGTCGAACAGCACCTCGTCCTTGGTCCAGTCGGCCACCCGCTGGATGCGTGCCTGCAGGTCTTTCGGCAAGCGTGCAAACAACGCCTTGCTGGTGTCGGTTTCCGGCCACACGGCCGAGCCGCCCACGGCCAGTACGGCCGCCAGTTGCGTCAGCAGGTCGCCCTCCACGTCGGCCAGGCACAACACGTGCTCGCGCGGCAGGATGGCGTAGCTGTTGCGCTCGCCGGTCGGGCCGGTCAGGGTCCGGGTAATACCGCTTTGCGACTGGGCTGCGAATTGCACGCACACGGCACTCAGTTCGGCGAGCTTCTGGCTGTCGGCCCAGGCTTGCAGCGCGGCCAGCGGTTTACCCATGGCCTCGCGCAAACGCAGGTCCGGCGCCACCAGGGCATCGCCACGGACGAAGGATTGCTGGATCGCATCGGTAGGACGTGTCGACAGCAGGCGGTACAGGTACAGCGGACCACCGGCCTTGGGACCGGTCCCCGACAGGCCTTCGCCGCCAAACGGCTGCACGCCGACCACAGCACCGACAATGTTGCGGTTCACGTAGACGTTGCCCGCATGCACGTTGTCGATGACCTTGGCGATGGTCTCGTCGATGCGCGTGTGCACGCCCAGGGTCAGGCCGTAGCCGGAAGCGTTGATCTGGTTGATCAACTGATCCAGTTCCTTGCGCTTGTAGCGGACCACGTGCAACACCGGGCCGAAGATCTCGCGCTGCAGTTCGTCGAAGCTTTCCAGTTCGATCAGGGTTGGCATGACAAAGGTGCCGCGCTTGCACTCGTCGCTGTCGGCGATTGCCATCTGGTACACGGTGCGACCTTTGTCGCGCATGGCCTGGATGTGTTTCTCGATGCCGGCCTTGGCTTCGGCGTCGATCACCGGGCCGATGTCCACGGACAGGCGCTCGGGGTTGCCGAGGCGCGATTCGGCCATGGCGCCCTTGAGCATTTCGATGACACGGTCGGCGGAATCTTCCTGCAGGCACAGGACCCGCAGGGCCGAGCAACGCTGGCCGGCACTGTCGAAGGCCGACGACACCACGTCGATGACTACTTGTTCGGTCAGCGCCGAGGAATCGACGATCATGGCGTTCTGGCCGCCGGTTTCGGCGATCAGCGGGATCGGCCGGCCCTGGTTGTCCAGGCGACCGGCGATGTTGCGTTGCAGCAGGCGAGCGACTTCGGTGGAGCCGGTGAACATCACGCCTTTGACCCGCTCGTCACCCACCAGGCGGGCGCCGACGGTTTCGCCGCGCCCCGGCAGCAGTTGCAGCACGCCTTCCGGAATGCCGGCTTCGAGCATCAGGCGCACAGCCTGGGCAGCCACCAATGGCGTCTGCTCGGCGGGCTTGGCCAATACCGGGTTGCCGGCGGCCAGGGCAGCGGCGACCTGGCCGCTGAAAATCGCCAGCGGGAAGTTCCACGGGCTGATGCAGACCACCGGACCCAGTGGGCGGTGGGCATCGTTGGTGAAATCGTTGCGCGCCTGTACCGCGTAGTAGCGCAGGAAGTCCACGGCCTCACGCACTTCAGCGATGGCGTTGGCGAAGGTCTTGCCGGCTTCGCGGGCCAACAGGCCCATCAGCGGCTGGATCTCGCCTTCCATCAGGTCGGCGGCACGTTCGAGGATCGCGGCGCGCTCGGCTGGCGGCGTGGCTTGCCAGATCGGTGCGGCGTTGAGGGCGCACTGGATGGCGTTGTCGACGTCGACGACCGTGGCTTCCTGTACATGACCAACCACGTCGCGGTGATCGGACGGGTTCAGTACCGGGGCCGGGGCTTCTTCGCTGGCGGCACAGCCGAGCATCGGCACGGCTGTCCAATCGTTATGGGCAGTGGCAAGCAGGGCGCAGGACAGCGACGCCAAACGATGTTCGTTGGCCAGGTCGATGCCGCTGGAGTTGGCGCGGTCGCTGCCATACAGGTCGCGCGGCAGTGGGATGCGCGGGTGCGGCAGGCCGAAACCGCCTTCCAGCGTCGCCATCTGCTCGATGCTGGCCACTGGATCGGCCACCAGCTCCTGAATCGAGATGGACTGGTCGGCGATACGGTTGACGAACGAAGTGTTCGCGCCGTTTTCCAGCAGGCGACGTACCAGGTACGCCAGCAGTGTCTCGTGGGTGCCGACCGGAGCGTACACACGGCACGGACGGTTCAGCTTGCCTTCGGAAACCTTGCCTACAACCTGTTCGTACAGCGGTTCACCCATGCCATGTAGGCACTGGAATTCGTACTGGCCCGGGTAATAATTCTGACCGGCGATGTGGTAGATGGCTGCCAGGGTATGGGCGTTGTGCGTGGCGAACTGCGGGTAGATGACTTCCGGCACCGACAGCAGCTTGCGGGCGCAAGCGATGTAGGACACGTCGGTGTACACCTTGCGGGTATAGACCGGATAGCCTTCCAGGCCTTCGACTTGGGCGCGCTTGATTTCGCTGTCCCAGTACGCGCCTTTTACCAGGCGAATCATCAACCGGTGGCGGCTACGGCGTGCCAGGTCGATGACGTAGTCGATCACGTACGGGCAACGCTTCTGGTAGGCCTGGATCACGAAGCCGATGCCGTTCCAGCCGGTCAGTTGCGGCTCGAAGCACAGGCGCTCCAGCAGATCCAGCGACAGTTCGAGGCGGTCGGCCTCTTCGGCGTCGATGTTCAGGCCGATGTCGTATTGCTTGGCCAGCAGGGTCAGCGACAGCAGGCGTGGGTACAGCTCGTCCATGACGCGCTCGTACTGGGCGCGACTGTAACGTGGGTGCAGGGCGGACAGCTTGATGGAAATGCCTGGGCCTTCATAAATCCCACGGCCATGGGACGCTTTGCCGATCGAATGAATGGCTTGTTCGTACGAGGCCAGGTACTTCTGCGCATCATGTTCGGTGAGTGCGGCTTCACCCAGCATGTCGTAGGAATAGCGGAAGCCTTTGGCTTCGAACTTGCTGGCGTTGGCCAGGGCCTCGGCGATGGTTTCGCCGGTGACGAACTGCTCGCCCATCAGGCGCATGGCCATGTCGACGCCCTTGCGGATCATCGGCTCGCCGCTCTTGCCGATGATGCGGCTCAGGGAAGAGGTCAGGCCCGCTTCGTTATGGGTAGCGACCAGCTTGCCGGTCAGCAGCAGGCCCCACGTGGCGGCGTTGACGAACAGCGACGGGCTGTTGCCCAAGTGTGGCTGCCAGTTGCCGGTGCTGATCTTGTCGCGGATCAGCGCGTCACGGGTGCCTTTGTCCGGGATGCGCAGCAGCGCCTCGGCCAGGCACATCAGTGCTACGCCTTCCTGGGACGACAGGGAAAATTCCTGCAGCAAACCCTGAACGATACCGGCACGGCCGCCGGCACTTTTCTGGTTGCGCAGTTTTTCAGCAATCGAAGCAGCCAGTTTGTTGGTGGCTTCGGCCATTTGTGCCGGCAGGCGGGCCTGCTCGATCAGCATCGGCACCACTTCCGGCTCTGGGCGACGGTAAGCGGCCGTGATGGAGGCGCGCAGGACCGATTGCGGCAGGATGCTCTCGGCAAATTCGAGGAAGCATTGGTGAGCATGGTCGACCTGCACATCGCCAGCATCGTCGCTGTCGGTGCGAGGTGAGCCGTTCAGCTCGGTCAGGGTTGCACCACCCTCGAGTTTTTCCAGGTAATTGAAAATTGCCTGCTTGATCAGCCAGTGCGGCGTGCGATCAATCGAGGTTGCGGCCGCCTTGAGGCGTTCGCGGGTCGGGTCGTCGAGTTTGACCCCAAGGGTGGTGGTAGCCATATTTTTATCCTCATGTTTACCACGTATCGCGTGGCATCAGCTGGCGGCAAGATTAGCTGCGCGATGATTGAGGTGCAACCGGGTGCAACCCTTTTTTTCTCGAAATGACAGGCAGCTCATCCGGAAGCAAATATTGCCCGGTTGATCCTGCACTGGCTTAGTGCTTTGGCTTCTAGCTGGGTGCTGGGAACTGCACTAAAAGGGAGCAAAAAACACAGATTTGGCGATAAAATCGATCAGGTGCAACTTATTCGAACGAAACTGGTTGCACCTTATTTGATTTGTTGAATAGCATTCGCGGCCAAGGTGCAACCGGTTCAAAAGCCGAGGGGCATCGGCTGATGGCTTTCCTGGGGAAACATCAGTCATAAATTCGCGGGACTGTAAATCGTCGCTACAACGTCTGTGTTGTCGACGCTTTAAACTGCCACCGCTACATAAAAACAAAGCCAGGGCGTAACTCATGAGTGTTAGTAATCCCACCTTGATCACTTTCGTGATCTATATCGCAGCCATGGTCCTGATCGGTCTGATGGCTTACCGCTCCACCAATAACCTTTCCGATTACATCCTGGGCGGTCGTAGCCTGGGCAGCGTCGTGACGGCACTGTCTGCCGGCGCTTCCGACATGAGCGGCTGGTTGTTGATGGGTTTGCCTGGTGCGATCTACATGTCCGGCCTGTCGGAAAGCTGGATCGCCATCGGCCTGATCGCCGGTGCCTACCTGAACTGGTTGTTCGTGGCCGGTCGCCTGCGGGTACAGACCGAGCACAACGGTGACGCACTGACGCTGCCGGACTACTTCTCCAGCCGTTTCGAAGACAAGAGCGGTGTGCTGCGGATCATCTCTGCGGTGGTGATCCTGGTGTTCTTCACCATCTATTGCGCTTCCGGCATCGTTGCCGGCGCCCGTCTGTTCGAAAGCACCTTCGGCATGTCCTACGAGACGGCGCTATGGGCCGGTGCTGCGGCGACCATCGCCTACACCTTCGTCGGTGGTTTCCTGGCCGTGAGCTGGACCGACACCGTACAAGCCACCCTGATGATCTTTGCGCTGATCCTCACGCCGATCATCGTGCTGCTGGCTACCGGTGGTGTGGACACCACGTTCCTGGCTATCGAAGCAAAAGATCCTACGTCGTTCGACATGCTGAAAAACACCACCTTCATCGGCATCATCTCGCTGATGGGCTGGGGCCTGGGCTACTTCGGCCAACCGCACATCCTGGCGCGCTTCATGGCGGCGGATTCGGTCAAGTCGATCGCCAAGGCTCGTCGCATTTCCATGACTTGGATGATCCTCTGCCTGGGCGGCACCGTGGCCGTGGGCTTCTTCGGTATCGCTTACTTCTCGGCGCACCCTGACGTGGCCGGTCCCGTGACCGAGAACCCTGAGCGGGTGTTCATCGAGCTGGCGAAAATACTGTTCAACCCATGGGTTGCCGGTGTGTTGCTGTCGGCCATCCTGGCGGCGGTGATGAGTACCCTGAGCTGCCAGTTGCTGGTGTGCTCCAGTGCCCTGACCGAAGACTTCTACAAAACCTTCCTGCGCAAGGGCGCTTCCCAGCTGGAACTGGTCTGGGTCGGCCGCGCCATGGTGCTGCTGGTGGCCTTGGTCGCCATCGCCCTGGCCGCCAACCCGGAAAACCGTGTACTGGGCCTGGTGAGCTACGCCTGGGCCGGTTTTGGTGCCGCCTTCGGCCCGGTTGTCCTGATCTCCGTGATCTGGAAGAACATGACCCGCAATGGCGCGCTCGCCGGCATCCTGGTGGGTGCGATCACCGTGATCGTCTGGAAGCATTTCGCGTTGCTGGGGCTGTACGAAATCATCCCAGGCTTCATCTTCGCCAGCCTGGCTATCTACCTGGTCAGCAAGGCGGGCTCGCCTACCGCCGGTATGCTGCAGCGCTTCGACGCGGCGGAAAAAGATTTTCGCCTGAACCAGTAAGGCCTTCGGCGGGGCCTTGATGGCTCGCAGGACGACTTGCATAAAAACGGCCCGTCTCCAATGGAGGCGGGCCGTTTTTTCATGGGGCTCAGTCCGGATTGGCGTCAGGTTGGTTGAGAAAGATCAACACCCCCAAAATCGCCATATAGAACCTGAACGCAGCGTCCTGGCCATTCCAGATTTCTGATTGCCACATCAGGAACCACTCGCCACCGACCACCATGAAACCAAAGAACCAGACGAAGAAACCCACCGTCAGGCCGGCAACGGCCCAGCGCTTGGCACGGGCGAAAACCGCGGCCTCGGCTTGGCGTGCCAGCCACAGTTCCAGTGCGCCGTAGCCCAGCAACCCTGCCGTCATCGCTTCGCCGAGAATAATCAGCCAATAGGCCCCGTGCCACATCCACGGTTGATCGATGGCCCGATACCGGGCGGCGTTGTCGGGAAAGGTGGTATCCATACTCAGTACGTGATGGACGAAATTGAAGTTGGAGCTGTAGTCCGTGATGTTATTGAACACCGTCAGGAAGGCGAATGCGGCGAGCGCCAGGGTCATTGCGATCTTTGCGTAACGTGTCGTCATGCCGTGCATCCTTTGCTTTTTTTGCGACCAGCACACGTTATCACGGCTGTTACGGCGCCGAGATCCGCCGTGTTGCAGGAAACGGCTGATTCATTCGTGGGATGGTTGCGGTTGGCCGCGATGCCACGAATGTCTATCGGAAAATGCATCACGTCTTGCCGCTTTTAGCTCATTGGCTGTAAGGCAAATCTGTTTTTCCTGACCTCCAATCCACTCCCCCTATCGCTCGTGCAGAATCGCCCGCCTCCACTCAGCAGAGGCACATTGGATGTTCCCGCCTGCCAACCAACCACGTTTCACGCTGACGCTCGACAGCGGGCCGAATGAACTCAAGGTGCTTGAGTTCAAGGGCAAGGAAGCCATCAGCCAGCCCTATCGCTTTGACCTGGAACTGGTCAGCGAGCGGTCTGACCTGGCGCTGGAAGAGCTCCTGCATCGCCAGGCATTTCTGGGGTTCGATGATTGGGACCGTGGCATACACGGTCAGGTCTATAGCGTGGCCCAGGGGGATTCGGGCAAACGCCTGACCCGTTATCAGATCAGCCTGGTGCCCCGCCTGGCCTACTTGCGCCATCGCATCAACCAGCGAGTTTTCCAGCACCTGAACGTGCCCGATATCGTTGCCCGGGTGTTGAAGGATCACGGGATCCTGGCGGATGCCTGCCAGTTCACGCTGGGCGGGCAATACCCCGAGCGCGAGTATTGTGTGCAGTATGGCGAAAGCGACCTGGCCTTCATCGAGCGGATCTGCGCCGAAGTCGGCATCCATTATCACTTCAGGCACCGCCCTGACGGTCATCTGCTGGTATTCGGTGACGACCAGACGGTGTTTCACCGCCTGCCTGAGTCGACGCTATACCTGCCGGACAGCGGCATGGCCGCCGACGAGCCGGCCATCAAGCGCCTGGCAGTGCGGCTCCAGACCCGTACCACTGCCGTGACGTTGCGCGACTACGACTTCCGCAGGCCCGGTTTGTTACTGCAAACCCAACTCGACAATCGACAGCGCCCTGTGCTCGAGGACTATCACTATCCCGGTGGTTTCTGCGCCCGTGACGACGGCAAGCATCTGACCCGACGCGCCCTTGAGCGCCACGGCGCCGACCACTGCGTGGCAGAAGGCGGCAGCAATGAAAGCGCCCTGGTCAGCGGACATTTCATGCGCATCAAGGAGCATCCCCGGGAACCGTGGAATGATCTCTGGCTCCTGACGCAGATCGACCATCATGGCCGTCAACCGCAGGTGCTGGAAGAAACAGCCGCCGGCCCGGATGAGTTCCAGGGCTACAAAAATACCTTTCTTGCCACGCCATGGGACGTGTTCTTTCGGCCACCTTTGGATCACGAAAAGCCCCGCGCCCATGGTTATCAGTCGGCGGTGGTGACCGGGCCGGTGGACAGCGAGATCCATTGCGATGAGTTCGGACGGGTCAAAGTGCAACTGGTCTGGGATCGCGACGGTCAATGCGACGAGCATTCCAGCTGCTGGCTGCGCGTGGCCTCTGGTTGGGCTCACGATCGCTATGGCGCAGTGATGATCCCCCGGGTCGGGATGGAAGTCCTGGTGGGGTTCATCGATGGCGACGTGGACAAGCCGTTGGTCGTCGGGTGTCTGCCCAACGGCGCCAACCCGGTGCCGCTGGACCTGCCTGCGGACAAGACCCGCAGCGTGTGGCGCAGCCAGAGCAGCCCCGGCGGGGCAGGCTACAACGAATTGCGCATCGAGGATCGCAAGGGCGCCGAGGAGATCTACCTGCGGGCCCAGCGCAACTGGACCCAGCATGTGCTGCATGACCAGCGGGTGCAGGTCGATCACGAGCGCAGCATCGTTGTCGCCGGTGCGGCACGGCACGAGCTCAAGGCCGATGAGCAGCGCCTTACCCACGGTCAACGCCGGACAGAAGTGCGGCAGGACGATCATCTGCTGGTGAGCGGCGAGCGGCATATTCGTGTCACCAGCCAGGTCCTGAATGCCAGCCAGCAGTTTCATGTCAGCGCCGGCCAGCAGGTAGTCTTGGACGGGGGCGCGAGCGTGACCCTTCAGGCCGGCGGCCATTGGATCAACATCGGTGCCGGGGGGATTTCCAGCAGCGTACCCCTCGAGGTCGGTGGGGCGCCGATGGCGGTCATGAGCGCGGCATCCGGCTCTCCAGGCAGCGCCGAGAAGCTGGTCGCTGCGGCGGCGCCCGCGCTTTCCCTTGCGCAGATCCTCAGTTTCCAAGGTTCGGCGCCGTTCTGCGAGGAGTGCGAGCGTTGCAGGAGTGGCGCTTGTGCAGTGCCGCCGGTCGTTCACAAATCTATCGATGTCCGGGGGCGTCCATGAACAGCGATCAATCTCCCCGCGCCTGGCTTGAGGACCACCCCTTGCAGGCCTCCGAGCAACTTTTCGCCATTTTCAGCAATGCCAGTAGCGCCGGGGCGTTGTCGGCCTGGAGGCGCTCGATGAACTCGGTCGCCAGCCCGATCTGGGCCGACACGCCGTACGCCGAGTGGGAAGCGGTCATGCCCTATGTAGGGCTGGTCAGCGCAGACAGTGGGTTTGTTGATTGGATAGCCGCCACCGACTCCCTCGATTGGGGTTGGCTGGCGGTTTCGTGCGTGAGCCAGGAAATCCTTGTCGAACACTTGCGCGGGCTCACGCAGGTGCTGTTGCCCGGTGGCAAGCCGGTCTTCCTGCGTTTTTGGGATGGGCGCTTCATGCGGCCGATCCTGCAATCGACGGCGGTGGAGGCCGGGCAAGTCTTGCCGGTCATCAAGCGCTGTCTGATCAATGGGCAATCCCTTGAGGTCGTGGGAAATGCCCAGCGGCCGGCCCAGGCTTTTCCCTGGTGGCAAGTGCCCGTCGCACTGTTGGACGCAATGACCGAGGGCCCGACGGACTGTCTGCTGGACAACGTGCTCACTTGGCTGGGTGAAGAGCATCCGCATGTGTTCGAGCGGGTCGACGGCAGCGTCCTGCGCTGCAAGATTGCCCACTTTCTTGAGCGATCGGAGCCGACTGAGGCGCAAAAGGCGCCATTGCAGGCGTATTTGCTGCGAGAGCTGGTCTGATGGTGGCCTGTCCGCCGGGCTGCGAACCCCTGACGTCCGACGCGCTTCGAGGTAAACTCGTCGCCCTTCGCAGGAGCCGCCATGAATTATCGCCACGCCTTCCACGCCGGCAATCACGCCGATGTATTCAAACACCTGACCTTGACCCGCCTCATTGCCTTGATGTCGCGCAAGGAGCAGCCCTTCGCCTACCTCGATACCCACGCGGGCATCGGGTTGTACGACTTGCAGGGTGACCAGGCCAACCGTACCGGTGAGTACCTGGAAGGCATTGCGCGGTTGTGGGGCGAGAGCGATCTGCCGCCGCTGACCGCCGATTACATGAAGGTGCTGCACGAGATGAACCCGGACGGGCAGTTGCGCTACTACCCGGGCTCGCCGGAGTTGGCGCGGCGCCTGACCCGTTCGCAGGACCGTGTGCTGCTCAATGAGAAACACCCTGAAGACGGCGTGTTGCTCAAGGACAACATGAAAGGCGACCGTCGCGTGGCGGTCCACCTGGGTGAGGGTTGGCATGTGCCGCGGGCGCTGCTGCCGGTGGCAGAGAAGCGTGCCCTGATGCTGATCGATCCGCCCTTCGAACAGCTGGACGAGATGCAGCGCTGCGCCGCCTCCCTCAAGGAAGCCATTGGCCGGATGCGCCAGACGGTGGCCGCGATCTGGTACCCGGTTAAGGACCAGCGGATGTTGCGCCGCTTCTACCAGGACCTGGCCGGCACGGGCGCGCCGAAGCTGTTGCGGGTGGAGCTGCTGGTGCATCCACTGGCGACGCCCAACAGCCTGAACGGCTCCGGCCTGGCGATTGCCAATCCGCCGTGGGGGCTGGAGGAAGAGTTGCGTGAACTGCTGCCGTGGCTGTCGAAAAAGCTGGGGCAGACCCAGGGTGGGTGGCAGATGGATTGGTTGATCGCTGAAAGCTGAGTTTTGCTGGCGTCTGGAAGGGCGCTATCGCGAGCAAGCTCGCTCCCACATGGGATGTGAGGTGTTCACAGAACTGCAATTGACACAAATCCCTGTGGGAGCTGAGCTTGCTCGCGATGACGGTGGTTCAGCTGCATCGACGCTGAATGTGCCGCCGCGTCGCGGGCAAGCCTTGCTCCCACAAGCTCAGCTTCCACACTGGGTCTGGGGTTTAAAAGTCAGATCGGGCAGGTCACGCCCGTACCGCCAATCCCGCAATAGCCTTCAGGATTTTTCGCCAGGTACTGCTGGTGGTAAGCCTCGGCGAAGTAGACCGTCGGTGCTTCTTCGATTTCGGTCGTGATGGTGCCTTTGCCTGCCTTGGTCAACTCGGCCTGGAATACTTGCTCGCTGTGTTTGGCCGCCGCCAGTTGAGCCGGGTTGGTGGCATAGATCACCGAGCGGTACTGGGTGCCGATGTCATTCCCCTGGCGCATGCCCTGGGTCGGGTTGTGCAGTTCCCAGAACATTTTCAGAAGCTGCTCGTAGCTGACTTTGGCCGGCTCATAGACCACCAGTACCACTTCACTGTGGCCGGTCAGACCCGAACAGACTTCTTCATACGTCGGGTTCGGCGTGAAGCCGCCGGCGTAACCCACCGCTGTACTGACCACGCCTTCGCGCTGCCAGAACTTGCGCTCCGCGCCCCAGAAGCAGCCGAGGCCGAAGATCGCGAAATCCACGTCCATGGCAAACGGGCCGAGCAGGGGCGCGTCGTGGACGAAGTGTTTTTCCGGCACGGTCATCGGCGTTTCACGGCCAGGCAGGGCTTGTTCTTGAGTAGGGAGCACGTTTTTGTTCACCAGGATTTCCGAGCGCAAGACCATTTATCAGTCCTCTCAGTCAGATTGAGTTGAGCGAAATAGACCGTCAGTGTGCCTCAGAAAAGCCGCAGCAAGCTATACGCAGCTGTCAGACCAGAGGCCCGCGCGGGTAGCGCTTGAGCTTTTCGACCAGCTCGGCGCCGGGGATTGGCCGGTCGAACAGGTAGCCCTGGCCGACGTCGCAGCGGTGGCGCCGCAGAAACGCCAGTTGCTGGGCGGTTTCGATGCCTTCGGCCACGACCTTGAGTTTCAGGTTGTGGGCCATGGCGATCACCGCCGAGGTGATTTCCATGTCGTCCTGGTTGTCCGGGATTTCGTGGATGAAGCTGCGATCGATCTTGATGATGTCGATCGGGAATTTCTTCAGGTAGCTCAAGGACGAATAACCGGTGCCGAAGTCGTCCATGGCCAGGGTCAGCCCCAGGCGCTTGAGCTGGTCGAGCTGCAAGTGGGTGTCTTCGGTGGCTTCCAGCAACAGGCCTTCGGTCAGCTCCAGTTCCAGCAGCCGGGCCGGCAGTTGTTCCTCCTTGAGGATGCTGGCGATGGAGGCGACCAGGTCCGGGTCGGAAAACTGCTTGGGTGACAGATTGATCGCCACTTGCAGGTTACCCAGGCCGGCTGCGGTCAGCTGTTTGCTCATGCGGCAAGCCTGGCGGGCGATCCATTTGCCGATGGGAATGATCAGGCCGGTTTCTTCGGCCACGCTGATGAACTGGTCCGGGCGGATCATGCCCTTTTCCGGATGGTTCCAGCGCAGCAGCGCTTCCATGCCCAGCAGGCGGCCGCTGCGCAGGCACAACTTGGGCTGGTAGAACACGTCCAGTTCGTTCTGGGTCAAGGCGCGACGCAGGTTGTTTTCCACGAACAGCTTGTAGCTGGCCTCGGCATTCAGTGCTTCGGTGAACACCTGGACCTGGTGCTTACCGTTGGCCTTGGCCTTGTGCAGGGCGAGGCCGGCGTTGCGCATCAGGGTCTGTGGATCGCGGCCGTGCAGCGGCGCGCAGGCCAGGCCCACGGAGCCGGTCACGCTGATCAACTGGTTATCGACGAACATGGGTTTGTCGAGGGTCATCAGCAACTGGCTGGCGATCTGTTGCCCGGCCTCCAGGCTCGTGTCGTCCAGCAGGACCGCGAATTCGTTACTGGCAAATCGCGCCAGGCTGCCGCTGGGGCTCAAGCTGTTGCGCAGGCGCCGGGCCAGGCTGATCAGCAGTTTGTCACCGGTCTGGTGGCCGAGGCTGTCGTTGATGCGCTTGAAGTTGTCGATGTCCACCAGCAGCAGGCTGATGGGCGAATCACTGTCTCGGGCGAAGCGTTCATCGAGGTTGCGAATGAACGCCGGACGGTTGCCCAGGTTAGTCAGGTTGTCGGTGTACGCCAGGCGCTCGATGCGCTGCTGGGCCAGCTTGGTCTGGGTGATGTCTTCGTAGATGCCGATGTAATGGGTCAGCTCACGGTTGTCGCCGTAGACCTTGGAAATCGACAACTGGCCCCAGTAGGGCTCCAGGTTCTTGCGCCGACTCTTGAACTCACCCTGCCAACTGTTGCTCTGGGCCAGCGCCGAGGGTGCGTCGAACAGCAGTTCGCTGAGGTTCTCCAGGGCCGGCAGTTCCGAGAGGCGTTGGCCGTGGACTTCTTCGGTGGTGTACTGGGTGATCGCGGTGAAGCTCGGGTTGACGTACTCCACCACGCCGTCGCAATTGACCAGCAGGAACGCGTTGGCGCTCTGCTCCACGGCGCGCTGGAACAAGTGCAGGGCGCTGGTGGCGATGCGTCGATTATGGTTGTTGATGACCTGGGCGAACTGGTCCGCGAGCTCGCCGGCAAAGGCGATTTCATCCGACTGCCAGGCGCGGGTGGCGCCTACTTGCTCCAGGCACAGCACGCCCACCACCTGGCCGTCGATACGCACGCTGGCGTCGAGAATGGCATTGACGTCACGGGCGCGCAGGCTCTCGGCCATTTCCCGGGTGCGCGGGTCGCGTATCGCATTGTGGGCGTCAATGGCGCGGCTGGTCTGCAGCGCTTCCATGTAGTCGGGAAAGTCGTTGGCGTCGATCACCGCCGGCAGGAAATAATCCTGGGACGCGCGGTTGTAGGCGGAAATCGGAACCAGTTTGCCATCGTCCAGATTCCAGAGGCTGGCGCAGTCGATCTGGTAGATGTCGCAGGCGCTGCGGGTGATCAGTTCGGCGGCTTCGAGCAGGGAGTTGTTGGCGCTGTAGCGTTGACGGGTCAGCAGCAGGATCAAGTCCTGTTGGGCGCGTACCCGGTCCAGGTGCTGGAGTTGCTCTTGCTGGGCGCGCTGGTTCAGTTCCAGGGCGATCTGCAGGCGTGAATTCTGGGTTTCCAGGTCCAGGGCCGGCACGGAGGGTTCGCCTTGCAGCAAATCGTCCACCGCCAGCAGGTAACCGCGCAGCAGATGACGATTGTGTTGCTTATAGGCCTCACCCGTCTCCAGCACATTCATCGGACCCTTGGCGGTGTGGAGCGTGTAGCGAATCTGGTAATGCGTGGCCTGGGCCAATTGTTGCTGGATGGCGTCGTGCAACTGGTAGCGTGCTTCGGGCTCCATCAAGCTGGCGTAAGGCGCACTGACCAGCGAGCACAGCTCTACCGCCGGCAGGCCGAAGTATCGCTCGCAGTTGGGATCGAGGAACAACAGCGCCCAGCTTGCTTCATTCAGCCGTTCGAAACGCAGCATACCGAGCCGCGAGGGCACCGGTAACTGCGTCACTACCTCGGCCGCCATACGGCTGGCGGCATCGGGTTGGCTTTTCATGGGGAAACTCGCTTCGAAAATGCTGATCGCGCCGGGCTGACGCCCTCGTTATTACGGATTGGCGCAAGGTTGCATCATTGCGGCACTGGCTGACAAGAGAGATGAAGGCCAAGTGCTATAAACCCTTTATCGGCCGACAAGAGGATTTCTCCAGTCGCCGACCGATCAGAGGGCAAGGAAGATCATTGCAGTGGGATATCGACCGCCTGCAAGGGGTTGCCGTCCCGGTCGTGGAAGGTGACTTGAAGGCTCTGGGCCGTGACATGCAGGCAGGCGAAGTTGTCCTGGCTCACCACTTTGCTGGTCAGTTCATAGTGGTACTGACCGCTTTTGGTGCGGGCCATGGGGCTGTGGAAAATAAAATCCGAGGCTTTTGCAAAAGGCAGCAATTTACTGTTGTAGAACGGTGAGGAAACGACGGTATTGACCTCGAAATCAGAATCCGCGCTGTGACGCAGGCGGCTGGTCATGGAGCCGTGGACATCGCCCGAGACGAAAATCACGTTTTTGATCCGATGGCGGCGTATGGTTTCCAGCAGGCGCAGGCGTTGTTCCGGGAAGGCCTGCCAGGCGTCGCCGTCATCGTGCCTGCTGTCAGGGAAGAACATGACGCTGGTCACGACGAGTTTGACCCGGGCGGGGCTGTCGATGAGCCATTGGAGCAGGGACTGTTCCTGTTCCTCGTCGAGAATGCGCCGATCGTGCGCCGACAGGTTGCGTTGCGTCCGACTGTCGGTGACGAACCATTGGATATCGCCGTGGGTGAAGGTGTACCAGTAGCGGGTTAACGACTTGTGTAATGTTCCGTCGCTCGACAGTTCATGGGCGGGCCCGTGGCTGGCCTGATAAAGCCCATAAGCGCCCATGGCATTGGCGTATAGAACATCGTCGTTGACGGTTTTCCTGGCGGGCCAGTTGTCTTCGATCTCATGGTCGTCAAGGATCATGTAGGTAGGGGTGCCAGACATCAGTTTGCGGATATGTGGCTGGCTAAATACCGATCGGTATCTGAAAAGGATGTTCTGATAGGTTCGGTCCGGTCCGATGACATTCAGGTCATCCAGATAAACCTGATCGCCGGTCATCAATACCGCGCTGATCGGTGGGTCGGCCTGCGCCACGATGCGGTTGATACCGGCAAAGGTGCGGTCCCCAAGCCCCGGTAGCAATGGGGTGCCGGCGGCGATTCGCAAGTAGCGACAAGAGCCCACGATGTAAGCGCGTGGCGCATCGGTTTTGCTGGCCGGCGTGCGTAGGCAGTAGGTGTTCCTGGGCCATTGCAGCGGCAGTTCCTGGACGGTTTCCACGGTATGGGTCGGGCTCAGGGGGCTGAACCAGCCGGCCTGGTACTCGTAGGCGGTGTCGGGTTGAAGGCCTTTCAACACGATGACATCGGACATGTCGCGGTAGGCCTTCAATTGGACAAAGTGCCCTTTCGACCAGCGTGTATCGCCTTGGCGCCGGTGGCGAATACCGGCGAATACCCGGTTGTTGCCGCGATCGCCCCGCAGGAATATCCGGGCGTGGTCCGTTGTCGTGTGGCCGACAATGGGGCCAACGGTAGGTTTGAACATATTCGAATCCATTCGAAGTTTCAGTAGTGGGGGCAAGCATCAAGTTGCCATGAGGCTCTGATGCTAAAGCTCGATGCGGGATAAATATTGATCGAGGAGAGGGCGCAAGTTGTGGGTAATGACTAACAGGGGGCGTAGTCATTTCAAACTTGCGGGGTAGGAAAGTTGCCGCGCCGCCTGACCTTCCGTCATCGCGAGCAAGCTCGCTCCCACAAAGGACTTGTGCTGCTCCTGTGGGAGCGAGCTTGCTCGCGATGAGGCCGGCACATCCAGCATCCAGGCTGGAATTCCAGGCAAAAAAAGCCCCGCCAAACGGGCGGGGTTGAGGTACGAGCGTGGCGCTCGGAAAACAGTGCTCCGAATGGCCCTCCGCAAGGGAGGGCCGCCCGGTGTTACAGCAGGATGGTGCGGATGTCGCCCAACAGGTCGCTCAGACGCTTGGTGAAGCGTGCAGCGGCGGCGCCGTTGATCACACGGTGATCGTAGGACAGCGACAGTGGCAGCATCAGCTTCGGCTGGAAGGCTTTACCGTCCCAGACAGGCTGGATGGTGGCCTTGGAAACACCCAGGATCGCCACTTCCGGCGCGTTGACGATCGGCGTGAAGCCGGTGCCGCCAATGTGGCCGAGACTGGAAATGGTGAAGCAGGCGCCTTGCATGTCGTCGGCGGTGAGCTTCTTGTTCCGGGCTTTTTCGGCCAGGGCAGCGGCTTCGGCAGCCAGTTGCAGCAGGCTCTTCTGGTCGACGTTGCGGATGACCGGTACCAGCAGGCCTTCCGGGGTGTCGACGGCAAAGCCGATGTGCACGTATTTCTTGCGGATCACAGCCTTGCCGCTTGGGGCCAGGGAGGCGTTGAAGTCCGGCAGTTCCTTGAGCAGGTGCGCACAGGCCTTGAGCAGCAGCGGCAGTACGGTCAGCTTCACGCCGGCCTTTTCCGCCACGGCTTTCTGCGCGACGCGGAAGGCTTCCAGCTCGGTGATATCAGCCTGGTCGAACTGAGTCACGTGCGGGATGTTCAGCCAGCTGCGGTGCAGGCTCGACGCGCCGATCTGCATCAGGCGAGTCATGGCCACTTCTTCGGTTTCGCCGAAGCGGCTGAAGTCCACCGCCGGAATCGGCGGGATACCCGCGCCGCCGGTGGCGCCTTCGGCCGGTGCGTTCTTGGCCTTCTGCATCATGGCCTTGACGTAGGCTTGCACGTCTTCTTTCAGCACACGACCGTGAGGGCCGCTTGGGCCGACGGCGGACAGCTCGACACCGAATTCACGAGCCAGCTGACGCACCGCAGGGCCGGCGTGCACCTTGGCACCGCTTGGCGCAGGCGCGGCGGCAACCGGAGCAGCCTCGGCCTTGGCGGCTGGCGCGGCAGCCGGAGCCGGAGCCGGAGCGGCTTCAGCTTTGGCGGCAGGCGCAGCGGCTTGGGCTGGCGCGGCAGGTGCGGCGGCACCGGCTACTTTCAGCTTGAGGATGAAATCGCCTGTGCCCACTTCATCTTCCAGCTTGACCGCGATGCTTTCCACCACGCCGGCAGCCGGCGATGGGATTTCCATGCTGGCCTTGTCGGATTCCAGGGTGATCAGCGACTGGTCGGCTTCGACGGTGTCGCCCACCTTGACCAGCACTTCGATGATCTTGGCCTTGCCCGACGAGCCGATGTCCGGGACATGAATGTCCTGGACCGTGGCAGCGGCAGGCGCTGCAGCCGGAGCTGGAGCTGCCGCAGCAGCCGGTGCAGCGGCAGGTTTTTCAGCCGCCGCCGGTGCAGCAGTCGGAGCAGCCGCTTCAGGTGCCGCAGCGGCGCCTTCGACTTCCAGCTCCAGCAGTTCGTCGCCTTCTTTCAGGCGGTCGCCCAGCTTCACTTTCAGGCTCTTGATGACACCGGCCTTCGGCGCAGGCACTTCCATGCTGGCCTTGTCCGATTCAAGCGTCAGGATGCTCTGGTCGGCTTCGATACGGTCGCCGACCTTCACAAACAGTTCAATTACTTCACCTTCACCGCTGCCGATGTCAGGTACGCGAATGAGTTCGCTCACGAAAATTCTCCTCAGCAGTCCAGTGGGTTGCGTTTTTCTGGATCGATGCCGAACTTGACGATGGCCTCGGCCACCACCTTGGGTTCGATATCGCCACGGTCAGCCAGGGCTTCCAGGGCTGCCAACACAACGAACTTACGGTCGACTTCGAAGAAGTGACGCAGTTTCTTGCGGCTGTCGCTACGGCCGAAACCGTCGGTGCCCAGCACTTTGAATTCCTTGGAAGGAACCCACTGGCGGATCTGCTCGGCGAACAGCTTCATGTAGTCGGTAGAGGCGATGACCGGACCTTTGCGGCCGTTCAGGCATTCTTCGACGTAGCTCAGCTTTGGCTTCTGGCCAGGGTGCAGGCGGTTGCTGCGTTCTACGGCCAGGCCGTCGCGACGCAGTTCGTTGAAGCTGGTGACACTCCAGACGTCGGCACCGACGTTGAATTCTTCACGCAGGATCTTCGCTGCCTCACGCACTTCGCGCAGGATGGTGCCGGAGCCCATCAACTGGACGTGGTGCGCCGCTTCGCGGGTGTCTTCTTCGAGCAGGTACATGCCCTTGATGATGCCTTCCGGGGCGCCGGCCGGCATGGCTGGCTGCTGGTAGGACTCGTTCATCACGGTGATGTAGTAGAAGACGTCCTGTTGCTCTTCGGTCATCTTCTTCATGCCGTCCTGGATGATCACCGCCAGCTCGTAGCCGTAGGTTGGATCAAAGGTGCGGCAGTTCGGGATGGTGGCAGCCAGGATGTGGCTGTGACCGTCTTCGTGTTGCAGGCCTTCGCCGTTCAGTGTGGTCCGGCCAGCGGTGCCGCCGATCAGGAAGCCACGGGTGCGGCTGTCGCCAGCGGCCCAGGCCAGGTCACCGATACGCTGGAAGCCGAACATCGAGTAGAAGATGTAGAACGGCAGCATCGGCTGGTTGTGGCTGGAGTACGAAGTGCCGGCAGCGATGAAGGAGCTCATGGCACCTGCTTCGTTGATGCCTTCTTCGAGGATCTGGCCCTTCTTGTCTTCCTTGTAGAACATCACCTGGTCTTTATCGACTGGCTCGTAGAGCTGGCCGACGGAGGAGTAGATGCCCAACTGACGGAACATGCCTTCCATACCGAAGGTACGGGCTTCGTCCGGAATGATCGGGACGATGCGCGGGCCGATTTCCTTGTCCTTGACCAGTTGCGCGAGGATCCGCACGAAGGCCATGGTGGTGGAGATTTCACGGTCGCCCGAGCCGTCGAGGATAGCCTTGAGGGTATCCAGCGATGGGGTCGGCACGCTGAAGCTTTGCGCGCGGCGCTGCGGCACGAAACCGCCCAGTGCAGTGCGGCGCTCGCTCAGGTAGCGGGCTTCGGCGCTGTTTGGCTCTGGCTTGAAGAACGGCAGGTTCTCCAGCTCGTCGTCTTTGACCGGAATGTCGAAGCGATCACGGAACAACTTCAAGCTGTCGACATCGACTTTCTTGGTGTTGTGCGCAGTGTTCTTCGCTTCGCCGGCACCGGTGCCATAACCCTTGATGGTCTTGGCCAGGATGACGGTAGGTTGTTCTTTGTGGTTGACCGCTTCGTGGTACGCCGCGTAGACCTTGTACGGGTCGTGGCCGCCACGGTTGAGTTTCCAGATCTCGTCGTCGGACAGGTCTGCAACCATTGCCTTGAGTTCAGGCGTGTTGAAGAAGTGTTCACGCACGAACGCGCCGTCTTTGGCTTTGTAGTTCTGGTACTCGCCGTCGATGACTTCGTCCATGCGACGTTGCAGGATACCGTCGACGTCCTTGGCCAGCAGTGGGTCCCAGAAACGGCCCCAGATGACTTTGGTCACGTTCCACTGGGCACCGCGGAATACGCCTTCGAGCTCCTGGATGATCTTGCCGTTGCCGCGAACCGGGCCGTCGAGGCGCTGCAGGTTGCAGTTGATGACGAAGATCAGGTTGTCGAGCTTCTCGCGGCCGGCCAGGGAGATCGCACCGAGGGATTCCGGCTCGTCGCACTCGCCATCGCCCAGGAAGCACCAGACTTTCTGCTTGCCTTCCGGGATGAAGCCACGGGCTTCCAGGTACTTCATGAAACGTGCCTGGTAGATCGCCTGGATCGGGCCCAGGCCCATGGATACAGTCGGGAACTGCCAGAAGTCGGGCATCAGCCAAGGGTGCGGGTAGGACGACAGGCCCTGACCGTCCACTTCCTGGCGGAAGTTGTTCATCTGCTCTTCGGTGATGCGGCCTTCCATGAACGCACGGGCGTAGACGCCTGGGGAGGTGTGGCCCTGGAAGTAGATCAGGTCACCGCCATGTTCGTCGGTCGGGGCCTGGAAGAAGTAGTTGAAGCCGATGTCGTACAGGGTTGCGCTGGAGGCGAAGCTGGAGATGTGACCGCCCAGGTCAGAATCTTTCAGGTTCGTACGCATCACCATGGCCATCGCGTTCCAGCGTACCAACGAGCGAATGCGGCGTTCCATGAACAGGTCGCCAGGCATGCGTGCTTCGTGGGTGACGGGGATTGTGTTGCGGTACGGCGTGGTGATGGCGTAAGGCAGTTGCGAACCGCTGCGGGTTGCGAGTTCGCCCATACGGGTCATCAGATAATGAGCACGGTCTTCGCCTTCTTTGTCGAGAACCGATTCCAGGGCGTCCAGCCATTCCTGGGTTTCGACGGGATCGAGGTCTTGCATGGCTTGCTCCAGGGCGGAAAGGCTACCAGAATCGGTTGCCTGAGTTTGCGACTGGCCTTGTGGGCAGACGATATAAATTCTTGGATTGCCGAAGGTTGTTTCGGCGGCGTGTAGTTTTACTACAAATCGTCGGCCGTTTCAGCCTTTCGAATGTATAGACGAGTAGTAAAACTACACATGAGCGGCTTATGGCCCCTCGTTTCGTTGTGAGAATAATCGTTACTGTTGGTCTTTAGCCAACTCGAACAGGTAAAAACTTGATGCCGGCTGCCAATAAAATCAGATTTTCAGCTATTTATCATCTTTGTTCGACAGTCGATCAGGTAGTGTCTTCTGAAAAAACACTACATCCAGCCTCTCCCGCGCCGATCAAGGATAGACCATGAGCCTGCCCTCGCTTGCCCCAATACCGCAAACGGTACCGGCCATTCTCCAGTCATTGGTCAGTCGTGCCGAGCAGTCGTTCCGTGCGGTGGTCGCCTTGTTCGACGACGACCACGGGCTGTCGGCCTGGACCCCGCAGCGTTGGGGGGCGTTCAACCGTATTGCCGCCGCCAGCGACTTTTTCATCGAGCAGAGTGTCCGCGACCCGGTGATGCTGCTGGAGCTGGTGCGCAGCGGCGAGCTGGACCGCAGCCTGGCGCCCGGTGAAATGTGCGCGCAGATCGGTGCCGCCGTGCAGGCCGCCGAGACTGAAGAAGAGCTGGGCCGCGTCCTGCGCCGCCAGCGCACCCGCCAGCAGGTACGGATCATCTGGCGCGACCTGACCCGCCAGGCCGACCTGGTCCAGACCTGCCGCGACCTCTCGGACATGGCCGACACCTGCATCGACCAGGCCTATCAATGGTTGTACCAGCGCCTCAGCCAGCAATTCGGCGTACCCACCGGACGACGCAGCGGCGAGCCGCAGCAGATGGTCATCCTGGGCATGGGCAAGCTGGGTGCCGTGGAGCTGAACCTGTCGTCGGACATCGACCTGATCTTCGCCTACCCCGAGGGTGGCGAAACCGTGGGCGTCAAGCGACCGCTGGATAACCAGGAATTTTTCATCCGTGTCGGCCAGCGCTTGATCAAGGCCCTGGATCCGATGACCGTCGACGGTTTTGTCTTCCGCGTTGACATGCGCCTGCGCCCCTACGGCTCGGCCGGGGCGCTGGTGCTGAGCTTCAATGCCCTGGAGCAGTATTACCAGGACCAGGGCCGCGACTGGGAACGCTACGCCATGATCAAGGCGCGCGTGGTGGCGGGCGACCAGGTGGCGGGCGCGCAATTGCTCGACATGCTGCGCCCGTTCGTCTATCGCCGTTACCTGGATTTTTCCGCCATCGAAGCGCTGCGCACCATGAAGCAGTTGATCCAGCAGGAGGTGCGGCGCAAGGGCATGGCCGACAACATCAAGCTGGGCTCGGGCGGCATTCGTGAGGTGGAGTTCATTGCCCAGGCGTTCCAACTGATCCACGGCGGTCGCGACCTGAGCTTGCAGCAGCGTCCGCTGCTCAAGGTGTTGGGGACCCTGGAAGGCCAGGGCTATCTGCCGGCCAAGGTGATCGACGAGCTGCGCCAAGGCTACGAATTCCTGCGTTATACCGAACATGCGATCCAGGCCATCGCTGACCGCCAGACCCAGATGTTGCCGGACAACCCGCAGGACCAGGCGCGCATTGCGTTCATGCTGGGTTTTGCCGACTGGTCGGCCTTTCACGAGCAATTGATGTACTGGCGCGGGCGTGTGGCCTGGCATTTCGGCCAGGTCATCGCCGACCCGGACGAAGAGGCGGGTGGCGAAAGCGAAGTGGTGGTGGGCGGCGAATGGTTGCCGTTGTGGGAAGACAGCCAGGATGAAGAGGCGGCGTGTCGTCAGTTGGAGGAGGGCGGCTTCGTCGACGCACCCAAAGCCCTCAAGGCCTTGGCCGCCCTGCGCGGCAGCCCGCAACTGCGCGCCATGCAGCGCCTGGGGCGCGAGCGTCTGGATGCCTTTATTCCACGCCTGCTGGCCCAGGCCGTGGAGCATGCCGATCCGGACCTGGTGCTGGAGCGGGTGCTGCCCTTGGTCGAGGCCGTGGCCCGCCGTTCGGCCTACCTGGTGCTGTTGACGGAAAACCCCGGCGCCCTGCGTCGTTTGCTGACGTTGTGCGCAGCGAGCCCGTGGATTGCTGAACAAATCACCCGTTTCCCCTTGCTGCTCGATGAGTTGCTCAATGAGGGCCGGCTGTTCAAGCCGCCCTTGGCGCCGGAGTTGGCGGCGGAGTTGCGTGAGCGCCTGACGCGCATCCCCGAGGATGACCTTGAGCAACAAATGGAGGCGCTGCGGCATTTCAAGCTGGCGCACCGCCTGCGGGTGGCCGCCTCGGAAATCTCCGGCAGCCTGCCGCTGATGAAAGTCAGCGATTACCTGACCTGGCTGGCCGAGGCGATTCTCGAACAAGTGCTGGCCCTGGCCTGGCGCCAGACGGCCGCCAAGCACGGCGTGCCATTGCGCACCGATGGCAGCCTGTGCGATCCGGGCTTCATTATTGTCGGTTATGGGAAAGTCGGCGGCCTGGAATTGGGGCATGGTTCCGACCTGGACCTGGTGTTCATCCACGATGGCGACCCGCACGCGGAAACCGACGGCCCCAAACCCATCGACGGTGCGCAGTTCTTCACCCGGCTGGGCCAGCGGATCATTCACCTGCTGACTGCCCAGACCAACTCCGGGCAGCTGTATGAAGTGGATATGCGCCTGCGGCCATCCGGGGCGTCGGGGTTGCTGGTCAGTTCACTCGGGGCTTTTGCCCGTTACCAGGAGAGCGAAGCCTGGACCTGGGAGCATCAGGCGTTGGTGCGGGCGCGGGTGCTGGTGGGCAGCCAGGACGTGGGCCAGGCGTTCGAGAAGGTCCGCGTCCAGGTGTTGGGACGCAAGCGTGACTTGCCGACGCTGCGCCAGGAGGTCAGCGAGATGCGCGCCAAGATGCGCGACAACCTTGGCAGCAAGGCCACTGCCGCCGGGACCGCGCCGAATGCCTTCGAGGCCACGGCGCCCTTCGACCTCAAGCAGGATGCCGGAGGTATCGTCGATATTGAATTTATGGTGCAATACGCGGCCCTGGCGTGGTCCGAGGAACATCCGTCGCTGGTGCGCTACACCGATAACATCCGCATTCTGGACGGGTTGCAGGAGGTCGGGCTGATGCCGGCCGAAGATGCCACGCTGTTGCGCGAAGCCTACAAAGCCTACCGCTCCGCCGCTCACCGCCAGGCCTTGCAGAAAGATGCCGGGGTGATCGCAGGCGACCAGTTCGTGGATGAACGCCAGCAGGTACTGCGGATCTGGCGGGAGCTGGGCCTGAGCTGAAGATTTAAATGTGGGAGCGAGCTTGCTCGCGATGACGGAGTGTCAGGCAGCATTGATGTTGGATGTGCCGGCCTCATCGCGAGCAAGCTCGCTCCCACAGTGGATTGGCGGTGCTGCACGGTAGTTGAAACCTATGCAGGACCCTTGTGGGAGCGAGCTTGCTCGCGATAGCGGAGTGTCAGGCGACATTGATGTTGGATGTGCCGGCCTCATCGCGAGCAAGCCCGCTCCCACAGTGAATTTGTGGTGTTGCACGGTACTTGAAACCTATGCAGAACCCCTGTGGGAGCGAGCTTGCTCGCGATGGCGGAGTGTCAGGCAACATTGATGTTGGATGTGCCGACCTCTTCGCGAGCAAGCCCGCTCCCACAGTGAATTTGTGGTGTTGCACGGTACTTGAAACCTATGCAGAACCCCTGTGGGAGCGAGCCTGCTCGCGATGGCGGAGTGTCAGGCAACATTGATGTTGGATGTGCCGACCTCTTCGCGAGCAAGCCTGCTCCCACAGTGGATTTGTGGTGTTGCACGGTACTTGAAACCTATGCAGAAACCCTGTGGGAGCGAGCTTGCTCGCGATGGCGGAGTGTCAGGCGACATTGATGTTGGATGTGCCGGCCTCTTCGCGAGCAAGCCCGCTCCCACAGGAGATGGGTGGTGTGTTGTAGATTAGGGCAACAGGCAACGACCTAAGCCACAGTGATTCTCGAGGCGGGGAGGCGTAGGCCTCCCCGTATCGTTTTTGGAAAGCACATGAATATTCTGATCGTTGGGCCCAGCTGGGTCGGTGACATGGTGATGGCGCAGACACTGTTCCAGTGTCTGAAGCAGCGTCATCCGCAGTGCGAAATCGACGTCCTGGCCCCAGAGTGGAGCCGGCCGATCCTTGAGCGCATGCCAGAGGTACGCAAGGCCTTGAGCTTCCCGCTCGGCCACGGCGTGCTGGAGTTGGCGACCCGTCGGCGCATTGGCAAATCCCTGGCCGGTCAGTACGACCAGGCGATCCTGTTGCCCAATTCGTTGAAATCGGCACTGGTGCCGTTCTTCGCCGGCATCCCCAAGCGCACCGGCTGGCGTGGCGAGTTTCGCTACGGCCTGCTCAACGACGTGCGCACGCTGGACAAAGAGCGTTATCCGCTGATGATCGAGCGCTTCATGGCCCTGGCCTACGAGCCTGGGACCGAGTTGCCCAAGCCGTATCCACGACCGAGCCTGCAGATCGACCCGGTCACCCGCGAAGCGGCGCTGGCCAAGTTCGGCCTGAGCCTGGACCGTCCGGTATTGGCCCTGTGTCCGGGGGCCGAGTTCGGTGAGTCCAAGCGCTGGCCGGCCGAGCATTACGCCCAGGTTGCCGAGGCGAAGATTCGCGAAGGCTGGCAGGTCTGGCTGTTCGGCTCGAAAAAAGATCATCCGGTGGGTGAAGACATCCGCTCGCGGTTGATCCCGGGGCTTCGGGAAGAGTCGGTGAACCTCAGTGGCGACACCTCTCTGGCCGAGGCCATCGACCTGCTGTCCTGCGCCGATTCGGTGGTCTCCAACGACTCCGGCCTGATGCACGTGGCTGCGGCCCTGAACCGCCCATTGGTGGCGGTCTACGGTTCCACCTCGCCGGGCTTTACGCCACCGCTGGCCGACAAGGTCGAAGTCGTGCGCCTGGGTATCGAATGCAGTCCGTGCTTCGACCGCACCTGTCGCTTCGGTCATTACAATTGCCTGCGCCAGCTCATGCCGTCGTCGGTGAACGAGGCCCTGGAGCGTCTGCAGGGCACACCCGTGGAGGTTCGGTAACTTGCGGGTATTGCTGATCAAGACCTCTTCGCTGGGGGATGTGGTCCACACCCTGCCGGCGCTGACCGACGCGGCGCGGGCGATTCCTGGCGTCAAGTTCGATTGGGTGGTGGAAGAAGGCTTCGCCGAAATCCCCACCTGGCACCCGGCCGTGGGCAAAGTCATTCCGGTAGCGATCCGTCGCTGGCGCAAGAACCTCTGGCAAACCATCAAGAGTGGCGAATGGCGACGCTTCAAGCAGAGCGTGCGCGCCGAAAAGTACGACCTGGTCATCGACGCCCAAGGCCTGCTGAAAAGCGCCTGGCTGACCCGCTACGTCAAGGCCCCGGTGGCCGGCCTGGATAAAAATTCGGCGCGAGAGCCCCTGGCGGCGCGCTTTTATTCCCGGCGCCTGGCGGTGGCTCGCGGTCAGCATGCGGTCGAGCGCGTACGACAGCTATTTGCCCTGGCGCTGGGTTATGACTTGCCGCAGACCCAGGGCAGCTATGGTCTCGACATCGACCGATTGGTGGAATTGCCACGCCCCTATCCCTATGTGGTGTTCCTGCACGGCACGACCTGGGAGTCCAAGCACTGGCCCGAACTCTACTGGCGCCAGCTCACCGAGCGCATGGGGCAGTTCGGCGTAGTGGTCAAATTGCCGTGGGGCAACCCGGCCGAGAAGGCCCGGGCCGAACGCATCGCCAGCGGGCTGCGCAACGCCTTGGTGCTGCCGAAGCTGAACCTCGGCGGGATGGGCAAGGTGCTTGCCGGTGCCCAGGCCTGTGTGGCCGTGGACACCGGTCTCGGTCATCTGGCCGCGGCCCTGGACGTACCGACCATTTCGCTGCTCGGCCCGACCAATCCGGTGCTGACCGGCGCCTACGGCAAGGGCCAGATTCACCTCGCCAGTGATTTCCCTTGCGCGCCGTGCATGCAGAAACACTGCACTTACCCGCCGACCGCCGAAGATGCCCGGCGGTTTGATCTGAAACGCGAGCAGCCCCTGTGCTTCACGCGTCTGAACCCCGAGCGTGTTGCCAGCCACCTGAGCACGTTATTGGCTGAGGAGCCGCGCTGATGCAATTGGCTTTTGTCCTTTATAAGTACTTCCCCTTCGGTGGCCTGCAGCGTGACTTCATGCGCATCGCCCTGGAGTGCCAGCGACGCGGTCACCAGATCCGCGTCTACACGCTGATCTGGGAGGGTGACGTGCCGCCCGGCTTCGAAGTGCTGGTAGCGCCGGTCAAGGCGCTGTTCAACCATCGCCGCAACGAGAAGCTCAGTGCCTGGATGGAGGCCGACCTGGCCAAGCGCCCGGTGGACCGTTTGATCGGCTTCAACAAAATGCCCGGCCTGGACGTGTACTACGCCGCCGACGGCTGCTTCGAAGACAAGGCGCAGAACCTGCGCAATTCGCTGTACCGGCGCTGGGGCCGCTACCGGCATTTCGCCGAGTACGAGCGGGCCGTGTTCGCCAAGGACGCCAAGACCGACGTGCTGATGATTTCCGAAGTCCAGCAGCCACTGTTCATCAAACACTACGGCACGCCGCTTGAGCGCTTTCACCTGCTGCCGCCGGGCATCGCCCAGGACCGCCGTCGGCCCGCCGATGCCGACGAGATCCGCGCGGCGTTCCGGGCCGAATTCGAACTGGCCGATGACGACCTGCTGCTGGTGCAGATCGGTTCCGGGTTCAAGACCAAGGGCGTGGATCGCAGCCTCAAGGCCCTGGCCGCGCTGCCCGCCGAACTGCGAAAACGCACCCGGCTGTTTGTAATCGGCCAGGACGACCCCAAGGTATTCCAACTGCAGAGCGCCGCACTGGGGCTCGGTGACAATGTGCGGTTCCTCAAGGGGCGCAGCGACATCCCGCGTTTCCTGCTGGGTGCCGACCTGTTGATCCATCCGGCGTACAACGAGAACACCGGCACCGTTCTGCTCGAGGCGCTGGTGGCCGGGTTGCCGGTGCTGGTCAGCGCGGTGTGTGGGTACGCCCATTACATCGCCGAGGCCGACAGTGGCCTGGTGCTGGACGAGCCGTTCGAGCAAGCACAGCTCACCGAGTACCTGGGTCGCATGTTGAACGATGCCGATGCCCGGGCGGCCTGGAGCCGCAACGGTCTGGCCTTCGCCGAGACGGCCGACCTCTACAGCATGCCGCAGCACGCGGCCGATGTGATTTTGGCGGAGCACGCACAATGAAGTTGATGCTGGCCGAACCGTTCAAGAGCCTTTGGGCCGGGCGCGATGCGTTCGCCGAAGTCGAGGCGCTCAAGGGCGAGGTCTATCGCGAACTGGAAGCCCGGCGCACCTTGCGCACGGAGGTGGACGGTCGTGGTTTTTTCGTGAAGATCCACCGCGGCATCGGTTGGGGCGAGATCTTCAAGAACCTGTTCACCGCCAAGTTGCCGGTACTCGGCGCAGGGCAGGAATGGAAAGCGATCCAGCGTTTGCAGGAAGTCGGCGTGCCGACCATGACCGCTGTCGCGTACGGCGAGAAGGGTAGCAACCCGGCAGACCAGCACTCGTTCATCGTCACCCAAGAGCTGGCGCCGACCGTCAGCCTCGAAGACTTCAGCATCGACTGGGTCAAGCAGCCGCCGCAACCGGCACTCAAGCGTGCCCTGATCGCCGAAGTGGCGCGCATGACCGGCATGATGCACCGCGCCGGGGTCAACCATCGCGACTGCTACATCTGCCACTTCCTGCTGCACACCGACAAGTCGGTGACACCTGCCGATTTCAAGCTTTCGGTGATCGACCTGCACCGTGCCCAGACCCGTCCAGCCATTACCACTCGCTGGCGCAACAAGGACCTGGCGGCGCTGTATTTCTCGGCGCTGGACATCGGCCTGACCCGGCGCGACAAACTGCGTTTCCTCAAGGGCTATTTCCAGCAGCCACTGCGCCGGATCCTCGTCGAAGAAGCGTCGTTGCTGGCCTGGCTCGAAGGCAAGGCCAACAAGCTGTATGCCCGCAAGCAGCGATACGGGGACGCGCTCTGATGTCAGGTTGGAAACTGGAACCGGCCTACGCCGATCTGGCGCAGGATTTCGGCAGCCTCGAGGCAGTGTTCGCGTTGCAAGGGGAGCGTTTGACCCGTGATCCGTTGTCAGAGGTGATCCGGGTGCAGCGCAACGGCGTGAATTACTACGTCAAGCGCTATGTCGGAGCCGGCAAAGGCTTGCGGCGTTACCTGGGCAAGCCGCGGGTCAAGTCCGAATGGCAGAACCTCAAGCGCTTCGCCAAATGGGGCATTCCCACCGCCGAAGTCGTGGGCTGGGGCTTGGAGCGAAGCGGTGCGACCTATGCCCGTGGCGCGATGATCACCCGCGAACTGCCGCAAACCGAAGACCTCTCGGCTCTGGCCGAGCGTCGCGATCCGAGGCTGGCCGACCGCGCCTGGGTCGAAGGCGTGAGCCGGCAACTGGCCGGTTACACACGGACCATGCACGAGCAGCGCTTCACCCATAATGATCTGAAATGGCGCAACCTGCTGGTCGATGACCAGGCGAAACTGTTCCTGATCGACTGCCCGAACGGCGACTTCTGGCGCGGTTTCTGGCTCAAGTACCGTATCACCAAGGATTTGGCATGCCTGGACAAAGTGGCCAAGTATCACTTGTCGGCCACGCAGCGCTTGCGGTTTTACCTGCAATACCGCCAGCGCGACCGGCTCGATGCGTGCGACAAGAAACGCATCCGTCACGTGGTGAGATTTTTCGAGGGGCGTGAATGACTGATTTTCTGGCCGCTGAAGACCGGGCGTTGTTGCAACGTCATGGCCTGGACAGCTTCGAGGCCTTGTGGGCACGGCAACTGGATGCGGTGGACGAACCCAATACCGCGGGTGACGGCTGGAGCAGTGTGTTCCGGCTGGACCTGGAGGGGCAGGGTTATTACCTCAAGCGCCAGAGCAATTACCTGACCCGGACCTTGTCCCACCCGTTTGGCGAGCCAAGTTTCTCCCGGGAGTTTCGCAACATCAGCCGTTATCGCCAGCTGGGCATTCCGGCCCTGCAAGCGGTGTTCTATGGTCAGCGCAAGGTGAACGGTGAGGTGCGGGCGATCCTGCTGACTCGTGCCCTGGACGGCTGGGATGACCTGGATTCACTGGTGCAGCGCTGGTCGAGCCTGACGGCGGCGCAGCGCACCACCATCCTCAATGCCTGTGGTTTGCTGGCGCGGCGCCTGCACGGCATGCATCAGGTGCACGGTTGCTTCTATCCAAAACACATCTTCCTGCAAGCCAGCGCCGACGGCTATCAGGCGCAATTGATCGACCTGGAAAAGACCCGGCCGCTATTGTTCGGCCTGCGTGATCGGGTCAAGGACCTGGAGCCTTTGCTGCGTCGCGCCTCTGTCTGGAGTGAGGCCGATGTGCGCCAGTTACTGTCCAGTTATCTGGACCAGCCGCTCGACAGTGGACTGGTCGACCGCTGGATGATCCGTCTGGACGCTCGGCGCAGCCACAAGGAAGCCCGTTGATGCATCTGTCCGAATTGAAAAATGCCGGCCGCAGCCCCAGCCTGCCCCTGAGCCTGGAACTGGCCGATGCCGCCGGCCCGGCTACGTTGCAACTGCTTTCGCTGTTGCGGGTGTTGCCGGGGCAACGTTACGTCGGCGCGGGCGTCTGGCGTGGCCGGCCGGTATTGGCCAAATTATTGGTGGGCAGCAAGGCCGCCCGGCATTTCCAGCGGGAACTGCAAGGCGTGCGCCTGCTGGCGGAGCAGGGGTTGACCACGCCGTTGTTGCTGGCCGATGGCCTGAAAGAGGGGGAAGGTGGTTGGCTGTTGTTCGAATTGCTCGAAGGCGCCGAGAGCCTGGGGGATGCCTGGAAACAGGTCGAACACCTGCCATTGCTGGCCGACGAACAGGCGGCGGTGCTGGCCGAAGCCCTGGGCGCTATCGCGCAATTGCACGGCAAAGGCCTGTGGCAGGAAGACCTGCACCTGGACAATCTGCTGCGTCACGACGGCAAGCTCTACTTGATCGACGGCGCCGGCATCCGCGCTGAAACTCCAGGCCAACCGTTGTCGCGGCAGAAAGTCCTGGAGAACCTGGGAGTGTTTTTCGCCCAGCTTCCCAAAGCCCTCCAGCCGTTCAATGAAGAGCTGTTGGTGCATTACCTGCTGGGCAACGCCGAACACGCGCTGCCCATGGAAGCGTTGCAAAAACAGATCGACAAGGTGCAAGCCTGGCGCCTGAAGGATTTCCTCGCGAAAGTCGGGCGCGAGTGCAGCCTGTTCAGCGTGCAACGCGGGGCGTTTGGCCTGCGGGCGATCCGCCGCGATGAAGAAGCGGCCATGACACCGGTGCTGGAGCAGGCCGATGCATTGCTCGACCAGGGCCACCTGTACAAGACCGGCGGCGCGGCCAGTGTCGGCAAAGTCGAGGTGAATGGTCGTACCTTGGTGATCAAGCGCTACAACATCAAGAACTTCGCCCATTGGCTCAAGCGCTTCTGGCGTCCGAGTCGCGCCTGGCATTCCTGGCGCGAAGGCCATCGCCTGGCCTTTCTCGGCATCGCCACGCCCAAGCCCCTGGCGCTGCTGGAAAAGCGTTTCCTGTGGCTGCGCCGCGGCGCTTACCTGGTCACCGAACACCTGGCGGGGCCGGACATCATCGAGCGCTTCGGCCCTTACGTGGAGAGCGGTGAAGCCCCCGAGACGGAATTGCTGGCGCTGGATCGTTTGTTCGCCGACCTCATCCGCGAGCGCATCAGCCATGGCGACTTCAAGGGCCACAACCTGTTCTGGCAGCACGACCGCTGGGCGCTGATCGACCTCGACTCCATGTGCCAACACCGCACCCACGCCAGCTTCGCCCCGGCCTACGCCCGGGATCGCGCGCGGTTCATGCGCAATTGGCCGCAGGACAGTGCGTTGTATCGGGTGATTGATCTGCGGGTGCCCAAGGGCGTCGATAGCGCGCCATCTGTCTTGTAACCGGTCACCGTGGCGAGGGAGCAAGCTCCCTCGCCACGGACCGTGTACACCCTTTAGACCGGACGTGAAACGCACCGCTGCTATCGCGAGCAAGCTCGCTCCCACAGGTTTTTGTATCGTCTGCAAACATTGTGAGCATCCGCAAAACCATGTGGGAGCGAGCTTGCTCGCGATAGCGGTGGTTCAGCTACAGGGATGCTGACCGCACTACGGGGAGGAAGGTTTGGGGGGGATCTGCGCTCCAGAAAGCGAAAAGCCCCGATGAAACTCACCGAGGCTTAGACGCCGACCGGGATCTCCCAGTCCATTTGCACGAAGCCTATGTTGGTGGCCATGGACTGTCAATGAACGCCCGAGCGGCAAAACCCACAAGCCCGCCACTCACCGCTAGAGGCTTAAGGCCGCTTTTAAGCTATAATCCCGCCCTTTAGCTGCCCCGTGCCCTGGGCGCGCGGCACATCAATTTTTCGAGGCGCTTGTCGCCCGTATGCAGACATAAGAGGCTAGACCCTGTGGCATTGACGATTCTTGGCCTGTCCGGCGCCCTTAGCCATGATCCTTCCGCTGCGCTGTACATTGACGGCAAGCTGATCGCGGCGGCCGAGGAAGAGCGCTTCGTACGCGATAAACATGCAAAGAACCGCATGCCCTACGAGTCGGCGAAGTTCTGCCTGGAGCAGGCCGGCATCAAGCCTTCCGACGTCGATGTAGTGGCGATCCCCTTCGCCCCGATCAGCCTGTTCGGCGAGGCGCGCTGGCACTACGCCAAGCGCTACTGGTACGCCCCGGACCGGGCCCTCGACGCGATCCTGATGGGCAACCGTCGCTACAAACGCTATCGCCGCAAGATCGTCTGGTGCCTGGAGCAACTGGGCTTCGATCCGAAAAAGATCAAGATCGAGCCGGTCGAGCATCACCTGGCCCACGCCTCAAGCGCTTACCACTGCTCGGGCTTCCAGGAGAAAACCGCAATCCTGGGCATCGACGGCAAGGGCGAATACGCCACGACCTTCTTTGGCTACGGCGAAAACGGCAAGATCCACAAGATCAAGGAATTCTTCGACCCGGACTCCCTGGGCGGCCTGTACGGCGCGATCACCGAGTTCCTGGGCTTTGAAATGCTCGACGGTGAGTTCAAGGTCATGGGCATGGCGCCCTACGGCGATGCCACCAAGTACGATTTCTCGCGCCTGGCTTCTTTTGAAAACGGCGAGCTGGTGATCAACACCGACTACGCCAACGTGATCGGCCTGCGTCGTTATAAAGAGAAGGGCAAGGGCTTCTACTTCTCGCCGAAGCTGATCGAATGGCTCGGCCCGAAACGTGAAGGCGACATCGCCGACGAGCCGTACATTCACTACGCGGCGAGCATGCAAGCGCTGTTCGAGAAGCTCGCGCTGCAAATGATCGACCACTACCTGGGCGACGTGCTCAAGGAAACCGGCAAGCTGGCCTTCGCTGGTGGCTGCGCGTTGAACGTCAAGCTGAACCAGAAAATCATCGCCCGTGACGACGTCAAGGAGCTGTTCGTGCAACCGGCTTCCGGCGACGCCGGTACGGCCGTGGGTGCGGCGGCTTATGTGTCCCACGCTCGTGGCGTGCCAGTAGAGAAGATGGAACACGTCTACCTCGGCCCGGCCTACAGCAACGAAGATGTGATCGCTGCATGCGCCCGTCATCCGAGCAAGCCTGCGTGGCGCAAGATCGACAACACCCCCGAGCGCATCGCCAAGATCATGGTCGACGGCAACCCGGTGGCCTGGTTCCAGGGGCGCATGGAGTTTGGTCCGCGTGCCTTGGGCGGTCGTTCGATCATCGGTTGCCCAAGCGCCAGCGGCGTGGCCGATCGCATCAACGAACAGATCAAGTTCCGCGAGCGCTGGAGGCCTTTCTGCCCGTCGATGCTCGACACCGTAGCGCCGCAGATGATCAAGGTTGACCACCCGGCGCCATTCATGACCTTCACCTTCGAAGTGGCCGAAGAATGGAAAACCCGCGTGCCGGAAGTCGTCCATGAAGACGGCACGTCCCGGGCCCAGGTGCTCAAGCGCGAATACAACCCGCGCTACTACGACATGATGAAGGCCCTGGAAGTCCTGACCGGCAATGGCGTGTCGCTGAATACCTCGCTCAACCGTCGTGGCGAACCGATGATCTGCTCGCCGACCGACGCGCTGAACATGTTCTTCGGTTCCGACCTGCAGTACCTGATCATGGAAGACATCCTGGTGGTCAAAGACGGCGTGGACGCTTATGACACGCTCGGCTGAGCGACATGTGCTGCAGTTCTGCCACGGTTATGACGGGCCGTTCCTGGACTGCGCCCGTCAGTACGCCAGCCTGTTCACGGGCACTGGCTATCGCGTGACCACGGTGTTTCTCACCGGGGCGGCGGATGCACAAGTCGCCGCCGCTTGTGCCTCGGACGAGGTGCTGTTCATGGAGTACAGCTCCAGTGCCATTCGTGGCCTGAAGCTGGGTGCCATCGGCGATCTGCGCAAGATTGCCGCCTCACGCAATTTCAGTTTCTGCATTGCCCATCGCTTCAAGCCGATCTACATCGCCCTGCTCGGTACCCGCTTGCCGGTGATCGGCGTGCATCATGCCTTCGGTGACTACCAACGGCGTACCCGCCGGCTGTTCGCCCAGGTTTTTCGTAAACGCCTGAGTCTGCTCGGGGTTTCCGATGCGGTGCGTGACGACATGCGCCGCTGCCTGCCGAAGTGGCCGGCCACGCGGATCCAGACGCTCTACAACCGTATCGACCTCAATGCCACGCAGGCCAGCCTGGTCTCCCGCGAGGAGGCACGACAGACCCTGGGGCTGGATGCGCAGGCCTGGATTGTCGGTAATGTCGGTCGCCTGCACCCGGACAAGGACCAGGCCACGCTGCTGCGCGGCTTTGCTGCGGCGCTGAAGTATTTGCCGGCCAACAGTCAGCTGGCGATTCTTGGCAAGGGCCGCCTGGAGCAGGACCTCCGGGCATTGGCGCTGGAATTGGGCATCGCCGATCGCGTGCTGTTGCTCGGCCAGGTGCCCGAGGCGCGCCGTTATTTCCGCGCGTTCGATGTGTTTGCCCTGAGTTCCGACCATGAGCCGTTCGGCATGGTGCTGCTCGAAGCCATGGCCGCCGGTGTACCGTTGCTGGCCACGGCCTGCGGGGGGGCCAAGGAAGTGGTCGAAGGTGTGGGCATCCTGTTTCCGCTGGGCGACGCCGAGCACATGGCCCAGGGGCTGCAACACCTGGCGGCCATGGACGATCTGCAGCGTCGCCAATGCGCCGAGCTGATGCTCGACCGCTTGCGCGAGCGCTTCTCGGATCGCGCCGTACGCGAGGCATTCTGGCGTTTGCCCCAAGTCACCGAACTGGCGCCGAGGGCCTGAATGTTCAATCGATTCCAAGGCTGGCGTGAGCGCGGCTGGACAGCCGTAGACGCGTCGATTTATGCCCAGGCCTGGCAGCGTTTTGGTGGCAGTGTGGCGACCCATCCCCTGGTGGTCGAGCGCCTGGCGGCCCTGGCCGGGATTCCCGTGCGTTATCTGGCGTTCGAGCAGAACGGTGAACTCAAGGCGGCCATACCCACTTGGGGCCGCGACCTGGCGTTGTCCAAGGACGTGCTCAAGCGCAGCGGCAAGAAGGGCTTGTTCGACCTGGGCAATGCCGAACTGATCCTGCCGGCGGCGCCCGATGCACAAGCGCCGTTGCGTCATCTCGGGCGTTACCTGTCGGCCCTCAACGAGGGGCGCTTCAGTGGCTTGAAGTTGCAGCAGGAGCAACTGGCCATGGCTCGCACGCCGGAAGAACTGTCCAAGAAGTTTCGCTACAACCAGCGCCGTGAGCTGCGCTTGCTGGAAGAGGCGGGCGGGGTGGTACGGCCGGTCGGCGAGTTTTCCAGCGCCGAGCTGGCCTCGATCTACTGCGACCTGTTCCTGCGGCGCTGGGGCTTTGCGGCCACCGGTGCCGAGCGCATGGGCGAGGTGATCGAGTTGCTGCGCGAATGGCTGATCGGTTCGGTGATCTTCCTCAACGATGCGCCGATTGCCATCCAATTGGTGTATCGCGTCGAAGCGCCCGAATGGATCAGCGTCGAGTACATCAACGGTGGTGTCGACCCACAGACTCGCGAATTCAGCCCCGGCAGCGTGTTGAGCTTTCTCAACACCCAAAGCGCCTGGGAACATGCCCGTGCCGCCGGCAAGCCGTTGCGTTTTTCGTTCGGCCGAGCGGACCGGGAATACAAGGACCGTTGGTGCAACCCCGTGCCGGTGTTTACCGTATGAACCCACCGATCAGTCGCAAGCAACAGTTGCTCAAGCGCCACCGTCGCAACAAGCGCGTGGGACTGCTGCTCGCCCTCATCGCGCTGGTCTTGCTGGGGGTGGCGGTGGCCTGGTGGTTGCCCCTGGTGCTGGCGGTGCTGGGTTGGATCGCCCATGAGGCGTGGTTCGCCGATCATCTGTTCTATTCGCCGAGGGATGATTACCAGTACAGCTTCCCGCCGTTCACCCAGCAACCCAAGGTGCACCTCAATGCCGGGCGGCTGCGGCTGGACGAAGGCGTGATTCTGGACGATGGCGCGACGCTGATTCTCGCGTTGCGGGTCAAGAGCACCTGGCTGGGGCGCTTCATCGACCCGGTTGTCGAATTGTTGGGCGGCGAACGGGACCTGCAAACTTTCGAGCGCGGGGTCAACGGCCTGCGCTATCTCAATCTCAGCGAGCAGGGCCCGGCATTGTCCCGAGGCGAGCTGCGCCTGCGCGGGCGCCATTGCCGTTTGCTGGGCGAGCCGACGCTATGGTCCTTCACGCCGCCGCAAGTGCAGCACCAGCGGGTGATGGTCATCGCTCCCCATGCCGACGATGCGGAGCTGGCCGCCTACGGCTTGTACAGCCAGGCTGACGAAGCCTGGATCGTCACGCTGACCGCCGGTGAAATCGAAGCCGAACATTATCGACAGATGGGCTTGGATCGCGTTGAAGCGGCGCGGCTCAAGGGCCGTTTGCGCGCCTGGGACAGCATCGCCGTACCGCGTTGGGCCGGGGTGCCTGAAGCGCATTGTGTGCAGTTGGGTTACTTCTGCCTGCAACTGGCGGCCATGCAAGCGGCGCCGAGCCACCCCCAAGGTTCTCGCGAGGCTGACCTGAGCGATACCCGGCTGTTCCGTCAGTTGAACCCGTTCCTGCTGCCTGGCGATGCCGACGGCGCGCCGACCTGGAACAACCTGTTGGCGGACCTGCGCGAACTGCTGCTCAAGGCGCGCCCCGAGGTCATTGTGTTGCCGCATCCGACCCTTGATCCGCACCCGGACCATCTCTGCGCCCATCATGCTGTCCTGCAAGCCCTCGAAGGCCTGGAGTGGCAGCCGACCACGCTGTTGGGCTACGCCAATCATTTGCACGACAACGACCGTTGGCCCATGGGGAATACGGGCACGGGCATTGCGTTGCCGCCGTATTTCGATCCGGCCCTGCCAATGCATCCTGTCAGCCTGCCGCTGGCAGTGCCTGGACAGCGTGACAAGGCCATGGCGCTGGGCATGATGCACGATCTGCAACCGCGCGCGCCGTTCAAGCGTCGCCTGCGCCGTGGCCTCCAGCGCCTGCTGGCCGGGCGCGCCGGCTCGGCGTATGGCGAGAACGAATTTTTTCGCAAGGCTGTACGTCGCCATGAATTGTTCTGGCGGCTGTAAAGGCCCAAGGCGGGGCGTCTTTGCGCTGCGGCGCAAAAAGGCCCCCGGTTATTTATCAAGTCGTTCGGTGCCGCAAGGAAGACGATGAAAGTTCTATTTCTGGTGCAGAAAGAACAGCGGGCCATTCTGGACCGGCTCTACGAAGGCGTGGCCGCTCATTGCGAGTGCGACTTGCGCTGGCTCGACAGCAAGGAACAACGCAACCTGCGGGGATATTTCCGCCGCCATGTGGACGTCTCGCGTTATGACCGGATCGTATTTTTCCTGCGCTTCAAGCAGGAGATCCGCCAGGCCGGCTTCATCCGCACGATCCCCAACCTGGTGATCCTCGAGCACGATGCCTACCAGAATTACATTCCGTGCAAATACACCGGCAAGTTCAGTGCGCATTACCGTCGCCTGCCGTGGGTGCGGGTGATCAGTTCCGGCTTCATGGTGACCGAACGTCTGCGTGGCGAAGGTTTCGATGCGGTTTTCGTGCCCAAGGGCTACGATCAGTCGTTATTGCAGGATCAGGGCCGTGAGCGGGACATCGAGTTGGCCTTCGTTGGTAGCACCAACAGTGTTGCCTACAGCGGTCGCAAGGCGCTGCTGGATGAGCTGGGACGCGTTGAGCCGCTGGTCGTGACCCGGACCAAGTCCGGCGAAGAGTATTGCGAGACCCTCAACCGTATCCGCTTTTTCGTCAGTGCCGACGTGGGCATGGGCGAATTCATGATCAAGAATTTCGAGGCCATGGCCTGCGGTTGTGTGCTGCTGGCGTTCGATCAGGGCGTCGACGAGGCGCGTGCGTTGGGGTTGCAGGACATGCACAACGTGGTGTTGTACCGTGACATTGCGCAGCTCCAGGAAAAGCTTTCCCGGTTGCGCGCCGACCCCGAGCTGGCGCGCAGTGTGGCGCGCAACGGCCAGGAGCTGGCGCTGGAGCAGTTCAGTTTCGCGCGCATCGGGCAGAAGATTGTTGAAGCACTGGAGCCGCCCTTGCGGCCTCGGGCTCCGCTGAGTTTGCTGGAGACATTGCGCCTGAGGCTGGGCGTTTGACACGAACCGTTCAGTCATCCGATTCAGGGGTGGCGTTTGACTAGATGGTATTGCAGTGCAGTTTTCCGACGAGAGTGATATTACCCTTGTGGTAACCAGTTGCGGCCGGTGCGATCTGCTCAAGCGGACCCTGGAGAGCTTCGACCGCTTCAATACCGCGCCGATTCGTGAAGTCTTCATTACCGAAGATGCCGGTGACGAAGGTGTACATGCCGCCATCCCCGCTCACTGGAAGGACCGCACGAGGGTCTTCGTCAATCGGCCGAAGCTGGGGCAACTGGCCTCGATCGATCTGGCGTACGAGCATGTCAAGACGCCTTATGTCTTTCACTGCGAGGATGACTGGGAGTTCTATCGCCCGGCCTTCGTCGAGGATTCGCGCACGATCCTGGAGCTGCGGCCGGATATTCTCCAAGTGTGGTTGCGCAACTATGTCTACGACTTGTGCGTACATAGCCCCTACATTCACTTGGGCGAACGTGAAGTCGTTGGTGGCGTGCCCTGTTATCCATTGATTTCAGACAAGCCCGAATGGCAAAGCTTCTCGCTCAACCCAGGCCTGCGACGGTTGAAGGAGTATGGCCTCTGCGCACCCTTTGCCAGTTTCGGTGGCGAAAAGGCTCTGTCTATGCGCTATGCCCAGCTGAACTTGACGGCGGTTACGCTCGAAGGAGATGCTATTTTGCACACCGGATTCGGGGTTCATGTGGAAGTGCCCGTGGAGCGCCGGCGCAAGGAGCGCCGCAAGCGCCGCGAGCACGTCAAGTTGTCCTTGGTTTTCTTGCTCGGAGTCTGCATCGGCTGGCTTATCAGCTATTAATCCCGCCAAGCACGGATCCTGGTCCGCGATAAAAGGTTTGCTGCTCGATGAGCGTTATCAATGTCATGTGGGCGGGCGGTTCGCCGTTCGCTTCGGTACACAAGGTCCATAATCAGATCCTCTCGCGGATGGAGCCTGCGATGCCTGTCAAGACGTGGCTCTTGCAGGGGGCGGCGGCTGCCTGTCGGGTGGATGTCGGGGCGGCGCTTGAGTGGAATATGACCTCGGCCCAGCTCAAGGGACGACATGTCTGGCGCCTGCTCAAGCCCTTGATGCACAGCCGTTTCCGCCAGGAATTTCTCGACAGCGATGCTCGTGTGGTGTTGCTTGATGGCGTTGGCGTGGCGCGTACCTTGTTGCCGGTCCTCAAGGATCTGCCGCAAATCCGCGTGGTGGTGATTTTCCATGGTGCGACACGGCTCAATCCCGCGGGCCGTGAACTGTTGCGTGGCTTCCCTGCCTCACGCCTGACCCTGGCCGCGGTCTCCGAAACCCTCGCGATGTCGCTCCAGGACGAGTTGGGCATCCAGGTGACTGCGCTGCGTAGCGCGTTCGATCCGGCGGCCTTCCAGTCTGCACTGCTGTCTCGCGAAGAGGCGCGTGCCCGGCTGGGGTTGCCTGGCGCAGGGGGGCGGGTATTTGGCGCCGTAGGACGGCTGGTGGACAACAAGGGGTTCGCCAGTCTGCTGGAGGCGTTTGGCCGGGCGGCGGCCAACCATCCCGATTGGCGCCTGGTGATTGTCGGTGAAGGGCCTCGGCGCGAGACGCTGCAAGCGCGAATCGCCCAGCCGGATCTGGTCGACAAGGTCTTGCTGACAGGGCATCTGGAAGATGTCGCGACGCTCTACAGGGCGTTTGATTGGGTGCTGATCCCGTCCTTGGACGAGGGCCTTGGGCTGATCCTCCAGGAGGCTGTCCTGGCTGGTGTCCCGGTGCTTGCCAGCGAACTTGCGGTCTTTCGTGAGCAGTTGGGCGACACCGGCTGGTACGCGCCGCTCAATGACGAAGAGGGCTGGAGCGAGGCGATCAGGCGGGCGGCACAGACTCCGGCCAGCGCGGTCGCGGCGGTCCAGTATCAGGCGCTGGCACCTGACGAGGCCTGGTCGAGTTTCAGCCAGACCGCCCGGCAGTTGATCTCAGGCAGCCAATAGGGCACTTTCCAATGCCTGCATTGGAAAGCTCCCGTTCAGGTTCTCCCGGGCAATATAACGAGCGAAATGTTGCAAGTTTCGGCGCGCCAGGTAGCGTGGCAGCGGCGAGCGCAGGAAGCGCATGTCTGCCACATCAATCAGTCCCAGTTTGTTTTCCGGCGTGACGACGATGTTGCCCAGGTGCAGCGAGCGGAAATAAATACCGCTGGCGTGCAGGCTGCGGATCAACTCGACCAGCGCAGGAAGGGTATGCTGCCAGCTGAAATTTTCCTGATTCGATAATTGACGCAGGGTTTTTCCCGGGAGAGGCCGATACAGTACCGCGGTCATGCCGGGTTTTTGCAATTTGTAGAAGGCCAGCACTTCGAGGGTCGGTACACCGAGCTTCTGCAGGCGGGCTGCATTATTGATGAATCGCGTTGAATAGGGCCTTAGAAGGGCCGAAGAAAAAAAACGCTTGCGGCGAAACAGCTTGAGGATATTGCCATCCTGTAGCAGATAGACTTTTGGGCCGTAGCTGTCGGCCTCCAGAATGCTGGCGCCTTCAATCAATTGATTCAAAGCGGCTTGGGGAAGCCGTGAGGATTGCATCGTAGGGAAACCTTGTTGAAAGAACCGGTGCCGTGGCGGGCCATGATGCCCAAAAGTTTTTGTTTTCACCATGCCGGCTTGGTTGGTAGACCGTTTAGGAGCGATAGATGCAGGCGACACGTTGGGCGCAGGGCTGGATGGCCTTTGGCTTGTTATGGTTTTTGCTGGCGATAGCCCTGGCACCGACCAACAAAATCTATCAGCAAGGGTTGGTTGCATTCGTCTGGTTGCCGGTAATCGTCTTCGCCTGGCCCGCCCGCCATCGGCTGGTGGAGTTGTGGCGCGCCCAAAGGGTGATCTACACGGCATTGCTGGCGTTGATGCTCTGGGCGTTGGTCACATTGTTGTGGGCCGAGGTGGCAGAGCCTGTCCGTGAAGCCAAGCGACTGCTCTACATCCTGGCGTTCCTGGTGTTTTTTCCGATTTTTGCCAACGGCCAGCCCGAGCGTGTGATTCGTATCATGCAATGGGGTGGCCTGGGGCTCGCGCTGACGGCCTTGATGGCCATCGTCCATTTCTACGGGTACACGAACCATCGCTGGGATGCTCGCCTGGAAGGGCTGGGGGAATTGTCCCATCCGATCCTCGGCGGCTACGTGATCGGATTGGCGGCTATCTGGTTGCTGCACTGGGTGCCACGTCATATCGGGCTGCAAGTGCTTTGGGCGGTAGCCCTGGGCGTGTTGGCCGTCTTCGTGGTCGCGAGCCAGAGCCGCGGCGCTGCACTGGCCTTGCTGCTTAGCGTACTGGCCATGCCAATTTACTGTCGGGACCAGCGTGCCCGGATTATCGCCGCTACGGCCCTGGTGCTGGCGATGCTGACCTTCTGGCTGCTCGAGCCATTGGTCATGGCGCGCGGTGCTTCCTATCGCCCCGAGATTTTCATGTCGAGCCTGCACATGATTGCCGAGCGCCCGTGGGGCGGTCTTGGCTTGGCGGCCGACTACCGGATTACCAGTCACGGCATCAAGTTTGATCATGCCCACAATCTGTTCAGCCACGTCACCATCCAACTCGGGCTGCCAGGGTTGTTGTTGTGGTGCATCGTCTGGTTCACCGTGTTGCGCGAAGCCTGGCGCGCCCGGGAAAGCCTGTTGGGGCGGGGTGTGCTTGGTATGTGGGTGTTTTCGTTCCTGGCGATGCAGTTCGACGCTGCGAGCCTGACCGGAACCCCCCGCGCCGAATGGTTCATTACCTGGTTGCCGATTGGCCTGGCCGGCGTTTTGACCTGGGCGCGGGCCAATTCCGGTGGCTGTGATAAAATTCCGCGTTCTTCCTAACCAGTGAGCCCGACGATGAGTGACGCACCGCCCAAAGCGGAACAGGATTCCAGCCTGAAGATCTATTTTCGGTTGCTGGGATACGTCAAACCCTACGCGGGCATTTTCCTGCTGAGTATCGTGGGTTTCGTGATATTTGCTTCGACCCAGCCCATGTTGGCCGGGATTCTCAAATATTTCGTCGACGGCTTGAGCAACCCCGATGCGGTGCTCTTTCCCAACGTGCCGTATCTCAAGGACTTGAAACTGCTGATGGCAGTGCCGCTGCTGATCGTCCTGATCGCGGCCTGGCAGGGCCTGGGGTCGTTCCTGGGCAACTATTACCTGGCCAAGGTTTCCCTGGGGCTGGTGCACGACCTGCGGGTCGAGTTGTTCAAGAAATTGCTGGTGCTGCCCAATCGCTATTTCGACACCCACAATTCCGGGCACCTGATCTCCCGGATCACCTTCAACGTGACCATGGTCACCGGTGCCGCGACCGATGCCATCAAGGTGGTGATCCGCGAAGGTCTCTCCGTGGTCTTCCTCTTTGCCTACCTTGTATGGATGAACTGGAAGCTGACCCTGGTGATGTTGGCGATCCTGCCGCTGATCGCGGTCATGGTCAGCAGCACCAGCAAGAAATTCCGCAAGCAGAGCAAAAAGATCCAGGTGGCCATGGGCGACGTGACCCACGTTGCTTCCGAGACCATCCAGGGTTACCGCGTGGTGCGCAGCTTCGGCGGCGAGGCCTACGAAGAGCAGCGCTTTACCAACGCCAGCCAGGGCAATACCGACAAGCAATTGCGCATGACTCGCACCGGCGCGGTCTATACGCCAATGCTGCAACTGGTGATCTACACCGCCATGGCGGCCCTGATGTTCCTGGTGCTGTTCCTGCGTGGCGACGCGACGGCGGGTGACCTGGTGGCCTACATCACGGCCGCGGGTTTGCTGCCCAAGCCGATTCGGCAGCTCTCGGAAGTCAGCTCCACCATCCAGAAAGGCGTGGCCGGTGCCGAGAGCATCTTCGAGCAACTGGATGTCGAGCCGGAGGTCGACAGGGGTACGGTCGAGCAGGAGCGGGTCAGCGGTCGTCTCGATGTGCGCAACCTGAGCTTTACCTACCCCGGCGCTGATCGCGAGGTGCTCAAGGACATCAGCTTCACCGCGGCACCCGGGCAGATGATTGCACTGGTGGGCCGTTCGGGCAGCGGCAAGTCGACCCTGGCGAGCCTTATTCCGCGCTTCTATCACCATGAGCTCGGCCAGATCCTGCTCGACGACGTGGAAATCGAAGACTACCGCCTGCGCAACCTGCGTCGTCATGTCGCCCAGGTGACCCAGCATGTCACGCTGTTCAATGACACGGTGGCCAACAATATCGCCTACGGCGACCTGGCCGGTGCGCCACGGGCGGATATTGAAAAGGCGGCCCGGGATGCCTATGCCATGGACTTCATTGAGCAGTTGCCCAATGGCCTGGACACCGAGGTGGGTGAAAACGGCGTGCTGCTGTCCGGCGGCCAGCGCCAGCGCCTGGCCATTGCAAGGGCGTTGTTGAAGAACGCGCCGCTGCTGATCCTCGACGAGGCCACTTCGGCGCTGGACACCGAGTCCGAACGGCATATCCAGGCCGCGCTGGACCAGGTCATGAAAGGCCGTACGACCCTGGTCATCGCGCATCGTCTGTCAACCATCGAAAAAGCCGACATGATCCTGGTAATGGACCAGGGCCGTATCGTCGAACGGGGTACCCATGGCGAGCTCCTGGCGCAGAATGGCTACTACTCGCGTCTTCATGCCATGGGACTGGACGCCCCTGCCCAGAATATCGCCTGAGTTCGGATCCCTGGCTGGGATAGCGGCTTCGATCAACTGTGGGGGCGAGCTTGCTCCGGGCGGCGTTCCGACGATAGCGGCGTGCCTGGGCCGGTGATCTTGAATGTGCCGGTGCCATCGCGAGCAAGCTCGCTCCCACAGGTCCGGCGTCGGACACAGATGTTGTGCGCGCCTCAGTGCCAATGTGGGAGCGAGCTTGCTCCGGGCGGCGTTCCGACGATAGCGGTGTGTCTGGGGCGGTGATGTTGAATGTGCCATGCCATCGCGAGCAGGCTTGCTCCCACAGGTTTGTATCGGAATCCTTACCTGCCTTGACCAACCCACAATAAATCTGCGACCCGTGACTGCTAAGGTCTGGCCACAGGATTTTCCTGGACCAACTTCAGTCATCGAGGGGGCCATCCCTCTCGCGCGTGGACGTGCATGCTGCAACGCTATCTGTGGAAGTTACTGCCCAAATCGCAGCGCTCCTTTCTGTTGGGGCGCCTGTCGGTTGTCGATCGGCAGGTCGTGAACAAATCGATGTCGGCCAATTGCCGTTTCCCCGAAGCTTTCGCCCAGCGCGGCTGCCTGTTCATCCATGTGCCCAAATGCGCCGGTAGCAGTATTTGCGTGGGGCTTTTCGATGGCTACACCCCGGGCCACCTGCCGTTGTATTGGTACGAAGAGCAGTTCGCGCAGCAGTACGCCGCCAGTTTCAAGTTTGCCTTTGTTCGTGATCCGCTGGAACGTGCATATTCGGCCTATGCTTTCCTGCGGGGCAACACGTTGGGGCCGCGCGATCATGCGGCTCAGAAACTGGTCGGCCAATACCGCGACTTCGATGATTTCGTCGCGCGCTGGCTGCACCCGGAGAACATCACCCGGCAATTGCATTTCGCTGCCCAGACAGATTTCCTCACCGATTCCCTCGGCCACCTGGCGATGGACTTCATCGGTTATCAGGAATACCTGGGCAGGGACTATCAGCGGGTGTGCGAGCATCTGGGACTGGCTGCGACGTTGCCCCATGTGAACCGCACCCGGCAGCGCGCTGCGGTGCCGGTAAGGGAAATTTGCTCGGTACGGACCCGTCGGCTGGTACGGCGGGTGTACCAACGTGACTACGAGATGCTTGGTTATGAATGAAACGTCAAAGGTATCGATGCAACAGGTGCAGATTCGTCCTTTTGCCCAGGCGCTCACGCCCGAGGATCGGGCCGCCATCAAAGCCCAGCGCCCCCGCTGCATCTGGCTGACAGGGCTGTCGGGGGCGGGCAAGTCGACGCTGGCCAATGCCCTGGAAGTGCAGCTCAACCAGATGGGCCTGCACACGGCCCTGCTCGATGGCGACAACCTGCGCCAGGGGTTGTGCCGGGGCCTGGGCATGGATGCCGAGGCCCGCAAGGAAAATATCCGCCGCATTGCCGAGGTGGCGCGCTTGATGGTCGATGCCGGCCTGATCGTCATCGTTGCGGCCATCTCACCGTTTCGCGCTGACCGGGAAGCGGCCCGACATCTGTTCCCCGAGGGCACCTTCGTGGAGGTTTATGTGAGTACCCCTTTTGACGTCTGTGCCCAGCGTGATCCAAAGGGGTTGTACCGCGAGGCCCGTGCCGGGCGGATCAAGAACTTCACCGGGCTCGACAGTCCCTACGAGGCGCCGCTTGCGCCGGACTGTGAGATCAACACCAGCGAGGTGGAGCTGGCCCAGGCTTGTGCGCGACTATCGGCGTTGCTGCAAATCTGATCGAGTCCCCATCCTGGCTTCGCGTTGCTGCCATGGACAAGCCTTCGCCAACCCTGTGCTAATATCGCGGCCCTGTTCATTTTGTATGTGGGATGCTCCATGAAGTTGTCCATGCCGCGATTCGATCAAGCCCCTGTATTGGTGGTCGGCGATGTCATGCTCGACCGCTATTGGCATGGCGGTACCTCACGGATTTCCCCTGAGGCGCCGGTACCGGTGGTCAAGGTCGAGCACATCGAGGATCGCCCCGGTGGTGCCGCCAACGTTGCCCTGAACATCGCCGCCCTCGGCGCGCCGGCTTCCCTGGTGGGCGTGACCGGCGACGACGAGGCTGCCGACAGCCTGACCAACAGCCTCAAGGGCGCGGGCGTACGTGCGATATTCCAACGCATTGCGCACCAGCCGACCATCGTCAAGCTGCGGGTCATGAGCCGTCACCAACAACTGCTGCGCATCGACTTCGAAGAACCTTTCGCCACCGATCCGCTGGCCCTCGGTGCCGAGGTCGACAACCTGCTCGAAGGCATCAAGGTCCTGGTGTTGTCGGACTACGGCAAAGGCGCGTTGAAAAACCACCAGGCGCTGATCCAGGCCGCGCGTGCCCGTGGCATTCCGGTCCTGGCCGATCCCAAGGGCAAGGATTTTTCCATTTACCGTGGCGCCAGCCTGATCACGCCGAACCTCAGCGAATTCGAAACCATCGTCGGCGGTTGCGTCGATGAACACGAACTGGTGAGCAAAGGCGCGCAGCTGATGCAAGACCTCGACCTTGGCGCCTTGCTGGTGACCCGTGGCGAGCATGGCATGACCCTGCTGCGCCCCGATCACCCGGCGTTGCACCTGCCGGCCCGTGCCCGGGAAGTGTTCGACGTGACGGGTGCCGGCGACACCGTGATTTCCACCCTGGCCGCGGCGATCGCTGCCGGCGAGGAATTGCCCCATGCGGTCGCCCTGGCGAACCTGGCGGCAGGCATTGTCGTCGGCAAGCTTGGCACGGCAGCCATCAGCGCCCCCGAGCTGCGCCGCGCCATTCAGCGCGAGGAAGGCTCCGAGAGAGGCGTTCTGGGCCTGGAGCAACTGCTGTTGGCCGTTGACGACGCCCGTGCCCACAACGAACGAATCGTCTTCACCAACGGCTGCTTCGACATTCTGCACGCGGGCCATGTGACCTACCTCGAGCAGGCCAGGGCGCAAGGTGACCGCCTGATCGTCGCGGTCAATGACGATGCGTCCGTGAGCCGTCTCAAAGGGCCTGGTCGTCCGATCAACAGCGTCGACCGGCGCATGGCGGTCCTGGCCGGCCTGGGTGCGGTGGACTGGGTGATCAGCTTCAGCGAGGGTACGCCGGAAAACCTGCTGCGCCAGGTCAAGCCGGATGTGCTGGTCAAGGGCGGGGACTACGGGATCGACCAGGTCGTGGGTGCGGACATCGTCACCGCCTACGGCGGCACCGTGAAGGTGTTGGGGCTGGTGGAAAACAGCTCGACGACGGCGATTGTGGAAAAAATTCGCAACAACTGATGTTGTGGGAGCGAGCAAGCTCGCTCCCACAGGGGGCCGTTGTCCAGCTAGAAAAGGGGCATCAGTCCTAACGAGCCGCCTTGCGCGGCACGATCTTCTTGAGCAATTGCCGGGCCTTGCCCTTGAGTCGGGTCAGGCCTGACTCCTTGCCCGGTGGCGTCAGCCCTTGTTGGCGCAGCCAGTCCTTCCAGCGAATCCGCTCGTCTCGCACCAGCCAGCCGTCCTGCTTGGCAAAGCTCTCCGCCAGGTACAGCCCACGGGTGCTGGCCGGGTACAGCTGGTCCTTTTTCAAGGTATACAGCTCGGGCATGGGTTGGCCGTCCTGTAGCGGCATCAGGTACAGGTCCGGCCGCTTGCGGTCCAGGCGCGCGACCAACTGGTCGCCTTCCAGACGCTCATCGACGTGAAACAGGCTCAGGGACTTGGCTTCCTTGGGCACATCCAAACGCAAGTCATAGATCAGTTGCAGCGATGCCGTCGGCAGGTGCACGTAGGCCCGTGGTCGCTCGATCAGTTGCAGGTTGGCGCTGCGCACCGGGCGGGCCGAGCCCGACAGGGGAGTCAGCCGAAACGGCAAGGCTTCGCGGTAATGCAGGGCGGTGGCGTAGGGGGCCGGCAGCCAGGTGTCGTTGAAACGCCCGCCAAGCCAGCCTTCCGGGGTTTCCAGCAGGCATTCTTCGGCAATTTCGCTGATGGCGGTAAGCAGTGGCAGGTTCAACTCGTGGGCCGGGACGTAGCCGGAAATCAGCTTGAGCACCACATCGCCGCGATCCTGCCGGCGCTGGCGCACCAGTACCCAATAGTCGCGGTTCTGCCAATGCAGGGTCAGGCGCACAGAAACGCCCAGGTTTGCCAACTCCAGGGAAAAGCGCTCGGCATCGGCCACGGCTACCGGGCGGCGGCGCTGCAAGGTCTGGGCGAAATTCAGCGGCATCCCGACGCTCTGGTAAGTCAGGCCTTCGGGTGTCGCTTCGACGAACAGGGGCAGGGTCTTGAAGTTGCTGGGATTCTTTCTGATGAGCGTACGCGGCATGTCGGCTCCTTCCTTAAGGCCGCGTAGGGCGGCGTCAGTTTTTACGCAGGACCTGGGCTACGGTCGCGACGTTATGGGCGAGGTGCAGCGGATTGATGGTGCCGACAATAGCACTGGCGACCCCAGGATGCTCAAACAACAGTTCGAAGCTGGCGCGAACCGGGTCTACCCCGGGGCTCAGGCAGACGTGGCCGCTGGCCAGGGCCTTTTTCACCAGGATCGCCTTGCCGTGTTCGTTGGCGTAGTCAATGACAGCCTTTTCGTTTCGTTCGTTCAGATTGTAGGTGACCATCGCACAATCGCCTTGTTCCAAGGCTTTCAAGCCACCGTCGACGGTCTTGCCGGAAAAACCGAAGCCGCCGATCTTGCCCTCGCGCTTGAGCGCCGCCAGGGTCGGGTAGACCTCGCTGTCGTTGAGGATCGCCAGGTCGTTGCCATCCGAATGTACCAGGACCAGGTCGATATAGTCGGTTTCCAGGCGCTTGAGGCTGCGTTCCACCGAGAACCGGGTATGGGCGGCGCTGAAGTCGTGGCGTGACTGGCCGTCGCTGAACTCTTCGCCGACCTTGCTGACAATCACCCAGTCCTGGCGTTGGCCGCGCAGCAGCGGGCCGAGGCGCTCTTCGCTGCGGCCATAGGCCGGCGCGGTGTCGATCAGGTTGATACCCAGGTCGCGCGCCAGTTTGAGCAACATGCGCGCTTCGTCGTCATCGGGGATCTGAAAGCCGTTGGGGTATTTGACGCCTTGGTCGCGACCGAGCTTGACGGTACCCAGGCCCAGGGGGGAGACCCGCGGGCCGTCATGGCCCAGGGGGCGATAGAGGTCATGCAGGGTCGGTTGGCTCATGGCAGCAATTGCTCCCAGGCAGGGACGCCCATCGGCGGCTTCGGCAGGTCCGGCAGTGGGGCCGGGTGGCTTGGCTGGATGCCATCGCGTTGCAGGGCGTTGACCACCCGATCGGCGAAGTCCGGGGCCAGGGCCAGTTTGGTCGGCCAGCCCACCAGCAAGCGATCCTGTTCGGCGAGGAAGGCGTTATCCGGGCGGGTCAGGCCCGACTGCAACGGTTCGGCGCGGTCAACCCGCAGCGTGGCCCATTGCGCGGTGCTCAGGTCAATCCAAGGCAACAATTGGCCGAGTTCTTTCTGGGCGGCGGCGATCTGCGCGGCAGGCTCGCGGGTCACGCCATCACCTTCGGCCAGATCGCCACCCACGTACCAGACCCATTGGCCATCGGCCGCCGGATGAGTGGTCACGGTGACGCGCGGCTTCGGTCCGCCGCCCAGGCAATGGGCGTAGAGCGGCTTGAGGCTGGGGCCCTTGACCAGGACCATGTGCAACGGTCGGCGCTGCATGGCTGGTTGGTCCAGGCCCAAGGCGTTGAGCAGGTCGGCGGTGCCGCCCCCGGCGCTGAGGACAATACGCTGGGCGCGAATCTCGCGGCCATCGACCTTGAGTCCGATCAGCTCGCCCCCTTCGCGCAGCGGTTCGATGTGCTGCCCGGCCAGCAAGCTGTCGCCGGCCAGTTCCGCCAGGCGCGCGATCACGCTCGGCACGTCCACCACCAGCTCGGCCAGGCGATAGACCTTGCCCTTGAAGCGCTTGTCTTGCAGGGCCGGCGGCAACTGGTCGCCCTTGACCTGGTCGACCCGCCCTCGCACGGCCTTGCTGGCAAAGAAACTGGTGAGGTTGCCGGCCAGGGTGCCGGGGGACCAGAGGTAATGGGCATCGGACAGCATGCGCACGCCGGACAGGTCCAGCTCACCTTCACCTTTCAGGGCTTCGCGCCAGCGACGCGGCATGTCGGCGATGGCTTCCGAGGCACCGCTCAGGGCGCCATGCAAGGCGTACTTGGCGCCGCCATGGATGATGCCCTGGGATTTGACGCTCTGCCCGCCGCCGAGGCTGGCGCTTTCCACCAGCACGGTCGAAAAACCCTGGCGACGCAGGCGTGCATTCAGCCAGAGGCCGGCGACGCCTGCGCCGACAATCAGAATGTCGGTGGAAATAACGGATGGCATGAGCGACCTCAGTGTTCAAGACGAGGGCGCAGTATACAGACTCAATGCAGAGGGAATTTGTTGGCGGTCAACCTGTGGGAGCAAAGCTTGCTCGCGATACGGGCGCCTCGGTTCCAGAGAGGCCGCGTCGTTTTCATCGCGGGCAAGCCTTGCTCCCACAGACTTCCCCTTGCCGAACATGTGTTTTCAGTCCTTTTAATCCGTGTTTTCAGTGGCCTGCAGTCTTGGAAAAGAGTTGGATCACGACAACCCCAAGCACAATCAACGCCATCCCCAGCATCGCCGGCACGTCCAGTTTCTGCCCATAAATGAACAACGCCGCGACACTGACCATGACGATCCCCAGCCCGGCCCAGACCGCATAAGCCACGCCCACCGGTACGGTGCGCACCACCAGCGTCAGCATCCAGAACGCGGTGCCGTAGCCGACGATGACCAGCAGCAAAGGCAGAGGCGTGCTCAGGCCCTTGATCGCTTTCATCGAAACGGTGGCGATGACTTCGGCACAGATGGCGATGGCCAGGTAGTAGTAGGCGTTCATGGGCGGTTCCTCTTCGACGGTTGCGTCTTTCGATGGGGCCATTCTAGAGATGGGTCAGATGCGGTAAAGTCATTACCTATCTGGAATCAAGATAGGTTGAGCCATGAACGTGCAGTGGAACCTGGAGCAACTGCGGCTGTTTGTCGGGGTCGCCGAGAAACGTTCGTTTTCGGCTGTGGCCCGGGATCAGCGCAAGGCCCAATCGGCCATCAGCAGTGCAATTGCGTTGTTGGAGACGGATTTGGGTGTGAGCTTGTTCGAGCGCAGCAGCGGCCGTCAGCCCAGGCTCACCGACGCGGGCGAAGCCCTGCTCGAAGAGGCCCGGGAAGTGCTGCGCCAGTGCGAGCGCCTCAATGGCCGGGCCCTGGCCCTGATGCGCGGGCAGGAAGCGTCGCTGCGCCTGGCCCAGGACGAAGCCATGCCCTATCAACCGGTCATCGACAGCCTGGCGGCCCTGGCCGAGCAATTTCCCACCCTCGAAGTGCAACTGGCCAGCGCCGCCCAAGGCGAGGTGGCGCGCAAACTGGTGGAGCGCCGCGCCGACCTCGGCTTGCTGTTCTATCACGACCAGATCCCCGAGGCGCTGGAGCGCCGGGTGCTGGGCAGCGTCGAGATGGTGACGGTGTGCGGCAGGGGCCATCCACTGGCGAACCATGATTATGTGACCTGCCGGGAAATGGCCCGGCACCGCCAGTTGTTGATGGCCACCCAGTCCAGTGTCTATCCCGGCAGTGAACAGGCCAGCCCGCAGGTCTGGCGGGCCGACAGTTTCTATGTGTTGGCCGAATGGCTGAGGAGTGGCCTGGGCTGGGCCTGGTTGCCTCGGCATGTGGTGCAGTACCCGGCCTACCTGGGCGACATGGTCGAGCTCAGCAGCGAATGGACCCCGCCGGCCCTGGTGGTGGAACTGGTCTGGCGCCGCGATGAACCCCTGGGCCCGGCCGCGCGTTGGCTGGCGGAACGTTTTGCCGTGCAGTTGCAGGCGATTGGCTGAAAAACCGATAAACTCCGCCGCCATGAACAGAACTCTCTATAGCGCGTTGTTTTACCTGGGGCTGCCACTGGTAGCGATTCGGCTGTGGTTACGGGCCCGCAAGGCGCCGGCTTATGCCCGGCGCATTGGCGAGCGGTTCTCCTGGGGGTTGCCGGTCATGGCGCCGGGGGGCATCTGGGTCCACGCGGTGTCGGTGGGCGAGAGCATCGCCGCCGCGCCAATGATCCGCGCCTTGCTGCAACGTTATCCACAGCTGCCGATCACCGTCACGTGCATGACGCCCACCGGTTCGGAGCGGATCCAGGCGTTGTTCGCCAACGAGCCGCGCATCCAGCATTGCTATTTGCCTTACGACTTGCCTTGCGCCGCCAAGCGTTTTCTCGACCGGGTCCGGCCGTCCCTGGCGGTGATCATGGAAACCGAGCTGTGGCCCAACCACATTCACCAATGCGCCAGGCGCGGCATTCCCGTGGCCCTGGCCAACGCACGGCTCTCGGAGCGTTCGGCGCGGGGCTATGGGCGTTTTCCCAAGCTCACCCGGCCGATGCTCGCCGAGATGAGCCTGTTCGCCGTGCAGACCGAAGCCGAAGCCGAGCGTTTTCGCCAGTTGGGCGCGCGGGCGGAAACCGTCGAAGTCACCGGCTCCATCAAGTTCGACCTGACCATCGCCCCGCAACTGCTCGAAGACGCCAGCGCCTTGCGTCGTCAGTGGCAGGCAACCGAGCGCCCGGTGTGGATCGCCGCCAGTACCCATGAAGGTGAGGACGAAGTGGTGCTGGCCGCCCACTGTCGCTTGCTAGACAGTTATCCCGATGCGTTGCTGATCCTGGTGCCGCGTCATCCTGAGCGTTTCGATTCAGTACACCAGTTGTGCGAAAGCGAAGGCTTTGCCACGGCCCGGCGCTCCAGCGCACAACCGGTCACCGCCCAGACGTCGGTGTTGCTCGGCGATACCATGGGTGAACTGCTGTTTCTCTACGCGTTGGCCGACAGCGCGTTCGTCGGTGGTAGCCTGGTGCCCAACGGTGGACACAACCTGCTCGAGCCGGCGGCGCTGGCGAAACCGGTGCTCAGCGGGCCGCATTTGTTCAACTTCCTCGAAATCGCCGCGCAACTGCGCGCTGCCGGTGCGCTGGCGGAAGTGGACGATGCCGAAAGCCTGGCCCTGGCAGTGCAGCGCCTGTTCGAACTGCCCCGCGATGCCCAGCGCATGGCCGAGGCGGGGCTTGCGGTGATGCGCACCAACCAGGGCGCGTTGCAGCGCTTGCTGGATGGGTTGGGGCGGTTGCTAGCCGGAGGCTAATCGCTGGCCTGGCCCGTAGGAGCTGCCGAAGGCTGCGATCTTTTGATCTTTCGCTTGGGATTCAAGTGTCTGGGAAAAGATCGCAGCCTCGTTGCACTCGACAGCTCCTACTGCGCCGGCCGTGAGCGCAATTGCGCCGCTGCCGCCTGGGCCAGGTCCGGCGGCAGGAAGTCGCGGTCCGGGTTGTAGTCGGGCTTGAGGTAGCGCGACAAGTCCTGCAGATCCGCCGGGCTCAACGTCCCGGCCGCCTGCTTGAGACGCAGGTTGTCGAGGATGTAGTCGTAGCGGGCGTTGTTGTAGTTGCGCACCGAGGTGTACAGCTGGCGCTGGGCGTCGAGCACATCGACGATGTTGCGGGTGCCCACCTGGTAACCGATTTCCGTGGCCTCCACCGCGCTCTGGTTGGAGATGATCGACTGACGCCGGGCCTGGACCTGCTCCACGTCGGTGTTCACTGCGCGGTGCAGGTTGCGGGTGTTTTCCACCACCTGCCGGCGCAGGGCTTCGCGTTGCTGCTCGGTCTGGGTGAGTTGCGAGTAGGATTCGCGCACCTGGGAGCTGGTCAGCCCGCCACTGAAAATCGGAATGTTCAGTTGCAAGGCCAGCGTGCGCTGATCGACGTCGCCGCTGTAGGTGCGACCAAAGGCGTTCGGATTGCTGAAACCCAGGGCGTCGTTGTCGCCTTTTTCGTATTTCGCCACGGCGTCCAGGGTCGGCGCGTGACCGGCCTTGCGTTGGCGTAAAGTGTCTTCGGCGGCATCGACGGCGTAGTTGCTGGCCAGCAGGTTGAGGTTCTGCTTGGCGGCGGTGTCGACCCAGGCCTTGGCGTCGTTCGGCGTCGGCGGCAGGATCGGCAGGGTGTGGACGATGCCCTGGAGCGAGTTGTACTGGCGGTTGGTCAGGGTGATCAACGCCTCGAAGGCATCGTCGACCTGGCGCTGGGCGAGGATCCGGTTGGCCCGTGCGGTGTCGTAGCTGGCCTGGGATTGCAGCACATCGGTCTTGTCCGACAAGCCTACGTCAAAACGTTCGTTGGACTGGTCGAGTTGGCGCTTGAACGCGGCTTCCTCGGCTTTGGTCGAGGCGAGGTTGTCCTGGCTGCGCAGCACGTTGAAGTAACTCTCGGCGCTTTGCAGGATCATGTTCTGCTCGGTAGCCGACAGTTGCAGCGAGGCCTGTTCATTCACCGACTTGGCGGCCTGGAACTGGAACCAGCGATCGGCACGGAACAAGGGCTGGGACAGCGTGGCCTGGTAGGAGCGGGCGCTGCGGTTGGCGACCGCGGAAGGCTGGTCGATGTCGGTGCGCACATTGGCGACTTCCGCACCGCCGGACAGGTTCGGCAACAACCCGGCGCGAGCCTGGGGCACCACTTCCTTCTGGGCGCCATACTGGGCGCGGGCAGCGGCCAGGTCGGCGTTGTTGTCCACCGCTTCCTGATACACGCTCACCAGATCGGTTTTGTTGGTCAAGGGCGCTTCGGCGGCCCATGCCATTGCGTTGGACGCACAAGACACGGCCAAGGCCAGTGAAAGTTTGCGCAGCATGAGGCTATCCCTAGTTCACAATGAGAGTGCGCTTAAGTGGCGCGCGGCGTAGCGAGTGTAGTTGCGCCTGGGCACGGCAACAATCCTGTATATGCGCCATTCATCACGCCTTTTGCCCTGGCGATGGCGTTCTCTCGTGGTTGTGTCTAGACTGGCCGGGTTCTTGTCGGGGTGCCTTGCTATGAGGCTGAGATCGAATAATTTCGGATCCCGTTGAACCTGATCAGGTTAGCGCCTGCGTAGGGAACAAGATTTCTCGTCACCCGGCGAGTCCTCTTGTGCTTCGTCCGGGATGTTGTTCGACCATCGATTTTCGATTTTCGAGCATGCTCGAGCAGCAAGCACAGCGTCCGCATTTTCGTGCAGGGACGCGTCCATTCGTTACAGGTTCGCTCCGACAAAAATCCACTGCCTGGATGTGTGTCTGGAGAGCCCGTGATGACGACAAAATCAAAAAACGCGACCAACCTAAGTGAATCGGCCCAGGTCGATCAGCAATCGGTTCAGCCCTTTACCCGCTCGCAAAAAATCTATGTCCAGGGCAGCCGCCCGGATATCCGCGTGCCCATGCGCGAAATCAGCCTCGACGTGACCCCCACCGACTTCGGCGGCGAAATCAACGCGCCGGTTGTGGTGTACGACACCTCGGGCCCCTACACCGACCCGAACGTGATCATCGACGTGCGCAAAGGCCTGGCCGACGTGCGCTCTTCGTGGATCGAAGCCCGTGGCGACACCGAGCGTCTTGCCGGCCTGAGCTCCAACTTCGGCCAGGAACGCCTGGCTGATCCCGAGCTGACCAAGCTGCGTTTCGCCCACGTGAACAACCCGCGTCGCGCCAAGCCGGGTGCCAACGTCAGCCAGATGCACTACGCGCGCAAAGGCATCATCACCGCCGAGATGGAATACGTCGCCATCCGCGAAAACATGAAGCTGGAAGTCGCCCGCGCCGCTGGCCTGCTGGACCAGCAGCACGCCGGCCACAGCTTCGGCGCCAGCGTGCCGAAAGTCATCACCCCGGAATTCGTGCGTGACGAAATCGCCCGTGGTCGCGCGATCATCCCGGCCAACATCAACCACACCGAACTGGAACCGATGATCATCGGCCGTAACTTCCTGGTGAAGATCAACGGCAACATCGGCAACAGTGCGCTGGGTTCGTCCATCGAAGAAGAAGTGGCGAAGCTGACCTGGGGCATCCGCTGGGGTTCGGACACGGTCATGGACCTGTCCACCGGCAAGCACATCCATGAAACCCGTGAGTGGATCATCCGCAACTCGCCAGTGCCGATTGGCACCGTGCCGATCTACCAGGCCCTGGAAAAAGTCGGCGGCGTGGCTGAAGACCTGACCTGGGAGCTGTTCCGCGACACGCTGATCGAACAGGCCGAGCAGGGCGTCGACTACTTCACCATCCACGCCGGCGTGTTGCTGCGCTATGTGCCGATGACCGCCAAGCGCGTCACCGGTATCGTCAGCCGTGGCGGTTCGATCATGGCCAAGTGGTGCCTGGCGCACCACAAAGAGAACTTCCTCTACACCCACTTCGAAGACATCTGCGAAATCATGAAGGCCTACGACGTCAGCTTCTCGCTGGGTGATGGCCTGCGTCCGGGCTCGATTGCCGACGCCAACGACGAAGCGCAGTTCGGTGAGCTGGAAACCCTCGGCGAGCTGACCAAGATCGCCTGGAAGCACGATGTGCAATGCATGATCGAAGGCCCCGGCCACGTGCCGATGCAACTGATCAAAGAGAACATGGACAAGCAGCTCGAGTGCTGCGACGAGGCGCCGTTCTACACCCTCGGCCCACTGACCACCGACATCGCGCCGGGCTACGACCACATCACCTCCGGCATCGGTGCGGCGATGATCGGCTGGTTCGGTTGCGCCATGCTCTGCTACGTCACGCCGAAGGAACACCTCGGCTTGCCGAACAAGGATGACGTGAAGACCGGGATCATCACCTACAAGATCGCCGCGCACGCAGCCGACCTTGCCAAGGGCCACCCGGGCGCGCAGATCCGCGACAACGCCTTGAGCAAGGCGCGTTTCGAGTTCCGCTGGGAAGACCAGTTCAACCTCGGCCTGGACCCGGATACCGCCCGCTCGTACCACGACGAAACCCTGCCGAAGGACTCGGCCAAGGTGGCGCATTTCTGCTCGATGTGCGGGCCGAAATTCTGCTCGATGAAAATCACCCAGGAAGTGCGCGAGTACGCGGCCAACCAACGCATCGAGGCGGTGGATGTCGATGTCGCCCAGGGCCTGGCGGAGCAGGCTGAGCGGTTCAAGAAGGAAGGTAGTCAGCTTTACAAGAAAGTCTGATTTGAGCTGAAGGGGGCGGTGTTTTCACTGCCCTCATCGCGAGCAAGCTCGCTCCCACAGTGGGTTTCTGTTGTTCACAAGATTTGTGTACGCAGCAGGCCCCCTGTGGGAGCGAGCTTGCTCGCGATAGCGGCCAAAAAAAAAACAAATATCCCTCTGAGATAACTCCCTTGAACATCCAACCCAGCACCTACTCCCCAGACACCGCCGTCCCCCTGGACAAACGCGTCTTCGGCGCTCGCGATCTGTTTTCCCTGTGGTTCTCCCTGGGCATCGGCCTGATGGTCTTGCAGGTCGGCGCCTTGCTCGCGCCGGGCCTGGGCTTGAGTGGCTCGTTGCTGGCGATTTTCCTCGGCACGCTGGTGGGCGTCCTGCTGCTGGCGGCCGTCGGGGTGATCGGCAGCGACACCGGCCTGTCGGCCATGGCCGCCCTCAAGCTCAGTCTCGGCGGCAAGGGCGCGAGCGTGCCGGCGGTGTTGAACCTGCTGCAGCTGATTGGCTGGGGCTCGTTCGAAATCATCGTCATGCGTGATGCCGCCAGCCTGCTCGGTGCCCGGGCCTTCAGCGAAGGCAGCCTGGGCGCCAACCCTCTGCTGTGGACGCTGTTCTTCGGTGCCCTGGCGACCCTGCTCGCGGTCAGCGGGCCGTTGACGTTCGTGCGCAAGGTCCTGCGCAAGTGGGGCATCTGGTTGCTGCTGGCGGCGTGTATCTGGCTGACCTGGAACCTGTTCGCCAAGGCTGATCTGGTTGCGCTGTGGGCCCAGGCGGGCGACGGCTCGATGCCGCTGGCGGTGGGCTTTGATATCGCCATTGCGATGCCGCTGTCGTGGTTGCCGCTGATCGCCGACTACTCGCGTTTCGGCAAACGCGCCAAGAATGTCTTCGGCGGTACTGCCGTGGGGTTCTTCATCGGTAACGTCTGGCTGATGAGCCTGGGCGTGGCCTACACCCTGGCGTTCGCGCCGAGCGGTGAAGTCAACGCGTTGCTGCTGGCCCTGGCTGGCGCCGGGTTGGGCATTCCGCTGCTGCTGATTCTGCTGGATGAGTCGGAAAACGCCTTCGCCGACATTCACTCGGCGGCGGTGTCGACGGGCATGCTGTCGGGGCTGAAGGTCGAGCACTTGGCCTTGGCGATTGGCGTCATCTGCACCTTGATCGCCTGCTTCGCGCCGTTGGCGCAATACCAGAACTTCCTGTTGCTGATCGGCTCGGTGTTCGCACCGCTGTTCGGCGTGGTGCTGGTGGACCACTTCATCCTGCGCAAACGCAGCAGCCAAGTGGTATCAGCCGCGTTGCGCTGGCCGGCCCTGTTGGCCTGGTTGGGCGGGGTGAGCACTTATCACTTGCTGGCCAACTTCTATCCGGACATCGGCGCAACCCTGCCGTCGCTGATTCTGGCAGGGTTGCTGCAACTGTTGCTGGGTCGGGCTTTCAGCTACGGCCGGGGAACAGCTCGGGCTTGAGGATGCCATTGAGGCGTGGGTAAGCGATCTTCAATTCGATGTGGCCCAAGGCGTATGGCGCGATGGTGCTTACTTCGTACTTGAGGATCACCCCGCCGTAGGTCAGCGCCACGTGTGGGGTTTTCTGGAAGGACCACTGTTTCAGGAACTCGGGTTCCTGATCCAGCTTGGTGCTGATCAGCCAACTGTTGTGGGCGACCTGGGCAGCTTTCCAGAATGCTTCTTCCTGGCCCGGTAGCAGCATGTCCGACAAGGTCAGCACCTTGTGTTCCTGGCGCGAATAGTTGATGAAGCCGCGGCCCGGCGTGCCGTGGGCGCCGCCGGTGTCCAGGTAGCTGGACAATTCGATGATCACCAGGCCGTCATGTTGCTCACGTACCTTGGCCTGCAAATAGCTGCTGTTGCGGGGCGCGGCGTTGCGCAGGAACTGCTCGCGATAGGCGGCAAGCGTCGGCGCCGCCGGGGCGTCCGGGGCGGTGCGGGTCATTTGCAGCAGGCGTTTTTCGACGATGCCGTCCAGGGCCGGCTCGGAGGGAAAGTGCAGGGTATCGATGTTCACCAACGGGCAGTCGGCACTGGCGCAACCTTGTTGCAGTTGTTCCGACGCGTCGCGGGTGGTTTCCAGCGGTGCGCGGTAATTGGGTTGGAACAGGCTTTGGCAAGCGCCCAGGGTCAGGGCAATGGCGGCCACGGAGGCAGTTTTGAAAAGCGACATGGGCGTCCTTCATGAAACAGGGAAAGGCGAAAAGTTACCCGCTTCGACTGCCAGCAGGACAATCAGTTCGCCACTAAGCTCATTAGAGTTCTTTCACCTTCTGCCGTCCATCCCGATGAGTGGAAAGGGGCTGCATCAAAGGGTACGGGCGCGTTAGGATGGCGCGAAGCCGAGGTTGGAACCTCGTATTGATCCATTGCACACGAGGATTGTCATGACCGATTTCGCCAACGCCGCACCGAGCACCGTGGACATCGTCAAGCGCGAGAGCTGCTTCCAGGGTTTCTACAAACTCGACCGTGTGCACTTGCGTCACGAATTGTTTGCCGGTGGCATGAGCCGCGAAATCAGCCGTGAATTGTTCGTGCGCCATGACGCGGTGTGCGTGTTGCCCTACGACCCGCAGCGCGATGAAGTGGTGTTGATCGAGCAGTTTCGCGTCGGTGCCATGGACAAGGGCGCCAACCCTTGGCTGGTGGAATTGGTGGCCGGCCTGATCGACAAGGACGAACAACCGGAAGAAGTTGCTCATCGTGAAGCGCAGGAGGAAGCTGGGCTTGCCTTCGCTGCGCTTTGGCCGATGACCAAATATTTTCCATCGCCGGGCGGCAGCGATGAATTCGTGCATTTGTACCTGGGGCGTTGCGACAGCGTGGGGGCCGGTGGCCTGCATGGCTTGGAGGAAGAAGCCGAAGACATTCGTGTGAAGGTCTGGGCTTTCGAAGATGCCTTGCAAGCCGTGCGCGACGGGCGTATCTGCAACGCGGCCAGCATCATTGCCTTGCAATGGCTGGCCTTGAATCGCGATGAAGTGAGGGGGCTATGGTCCTGAACAAGCTGCGCGATCGCTATCGCGTCGATCTGGTGGGGTTGCAGGCCGCCTGCGAGGCCAACTACGCTCGCCTGATGCGCTTGTTGCCGGACATGCGCAACGATCCGGCGCCGCGGCGTATCGCCGTGACCCACGGCGACCAGATGCTGGGTGTGTTGGCGCTGGAAGTGCTGCAGACCTGCCCCTACACCACCACGCTGCAAGTGCGCCAGGAGCACAGCCTGCCCTGGCTGCCGGTGCCGCAGCTGGAGGTCCAGGTCTATCACGATGCGCGCATGGCCGAAGTCGTCAGCGCCGAACATGCACGACGCTTTCGCGGCATCTATCCTTACCCCAATGCGTCAATGCACCAGCCGGATGAAAAAGCCCAGTTGAACCTGTTCCTGGGCGAGTGGCTGAGTCATTGCCTGGCGCTGGGCCATGAGTTCGAAGTCGTTCGGTAGTTGTGAACCGGTTCCGGTTCGCGGGTTTCCTCTTTCGATCATCCCCCAGCATAATTGCGGCTTCATGCAACGGCGTGACTGCGCCTGGGAGAGAGCGATTTGCCGAGCGTATCCAGCTTGACCACTGCCGATGCGGCGTTGCTGGTCCAACTGTCTGACAGCCATTTGTTCGCCGAGGCCGATGCCTCGTTGCTGGGCATGAATACCCGTGACAGTTTGCGGGCGGTCATTGACTTGGTGCTCAAGCAGCAGCCGGACATTGACCTGATGCTTGCCACGGGGGATTTGTCCCAGGACGGCACGTTGGAATCCTACGCGGCGTTTCGGCAATTGACTGCGCGAATCGATGCGCCGGCGCGGTGGATTCCGGGTAACCATGATGAGCCGCAGGTGATGCTCAAGGCGACGGTCAAGAGTGCGTTGCTCGATCCGGTGGTGGACATTGGCAACTGGCGCGTGACGATGCTGGACTCCGCGGTGCCTGGTTCGGTGCCGGGTTTTTTGGCCGAGGAGCAGTTGATTCTGTTGGCCAATGCCTTGAGCGAGGCGCCGGAGCGGCATCACTTGGTGTGCCTGCATCATCATCCGGTGTCGATTGGGTGTGCGTGGATGGAGCCGATTGGGTTGCGTAATCCTGAGGCGCTGTTTGCGGTGTTGGATCGGTTTCCTCAGGTTCGGGCGGTGTTGTGGGGGCATGTGCATCAGGAGGTTGACCGGGTGCGCGAGGGGGTTCGTTTATTGGCTTCGCCTTCGACCTGTATTCAGTTTGAGCCGGGGAGTGAGGATTTTGCGGTGGGCTCGCAGGCGCCGGGGTATCGGTGGTTGCGGCTTTTGCCGGATGGGCGGTTGGAGACGGGGGTCGAGCGGGTGGTTGGGTTTGCGTTTACCCCCGACTATGGCTCCAACGGGTACTGAGGACGAGGCGGCCTGACAGCCGGCCTGTCTCTCCCGGTTGTACATCTTTCAGATCTGTGGGAGCAAAGCTTGCTCGCGATGGCGGCCTGACTGAGTACATATCCATTGCTGCGGTAACGGCCGCTTAGGGTTCCGCCCTGACGGCGGGTCACTTTTGAAAAGCGCAAAAGTAACCAAAACGCTCCTGCCCCACCACTCGGCACCTCGCTAAGGCTCGGTGTGCCCTCACTCCGGCATTGCTCCGTGGGCCCGCCGCGAAGGGCCATCCATGGCCCAGCGCGGCTAACCCGGCATCCATGCCGGGATGCCCACTGCGCAATGCCTGCGTTCGGCCATCGTGGTTAACGGGGCGCCCGAGATCAACGTCCACGCCGAGGCGGCCTAGTAGCCGACCTGGCTCTTCCGGTCGTACACCCATCAGACTTGTTTGAGCAGGACCTGTGGGAGCAAAGCTTGCTCGCGAGGCGCGCCTGATAGCCGACCTAGCTCTTCCGGTCGTACTCCTATCCCATTGTGGGAGCGAGCCTGCTCGCGATGGCGGTCTGATTGAGTACATATCCATTGCTGCGGTAACGACGGCTTAGGGTTCCGCTCTTACAGCGGCTCACTTTTGAGAAGCGCAAAAGTAAGCAAAACGCTCAGTGCCCCACCACTGGGTGCCTGCTTTAGTCTCTCGGTTCTCCCCCTCCGGCGTGGGCCCGCCGCGAAGGGCCATCCATGGCCCAGCGCGGCTATCCCGGCATCCATGCCGGGATGCCCACTCCACAACGCCTGCGTTCGGCCATCGTGGTTAACGGGGCGTCCGAGATCAACGTCCACGCCGAGGCGGCCTAACAGCCGACCTGGCTCTCCCGGTCGTACACCCATCAGACTTGTTTGAGCAGGACCTGTGGGAGCAAAGCTTGCTCGCGAGGCGGCCTGATAGCCGACCTAGCTCTTCCGGTCGTACTCCTATCCCATTGTGGGAGCGAGCCTGCTCGCGAAGACGGCGGCACATTCAGCATTGATGCAAGCAGACCCACCGCTATCGCGAGCAAGCTCGGCTCCCACAGGGATCGGCGGTGGACACGGATCTTATAAACGACCCAAAACCTGTGTGGGAGCGAGCTTGCTCGCGATGGCGGCCTGACAGCCGACCAGGATTGTGGGAATGGTCGGACAATCCTCCGGGCTGCAGCAGATTTTTCCGACGAGCTCTGGCGGTTGCCGGGTGGGAAGGGCTGTCGCTAGTCTTTTCCCGTCGCTGCAAATTCAGCGGCCGGGCCTGGAAACCCGATGAGTACGAAGGCAGATCAGCGAGTCACGTGAGATACTGCGGCGCTTTGAGCGTTCAGTGCTGCGTTATGGCGGCTGTGCGCGGGAGACTTTCAAGTCTGCCGGGTTTCCTTCGACCTTGGTTTCCAGCCCGCGCATAGCTGCCACCCTCTCGCCTGGAAACGGGAGATGGCGGTTCCACTACGCAAACGAAGGATACGCATCATGTTCAAAGCCACACCCAATCCCCCCGAAACCGATCCCCAAGAACTCGATGAAGCCGCCAAGCGAGCCATCGACCATTATCTTGACCCCAAACCTCAAGCCAAAAAGAAAAAGCCCTCAGGTCAACTGTTCACCGTCGTGGACGGCGTCGACACCGAAAGCCTGCTGGCCAACCTCAGCGAAACCCTGGCCTCAGCCGATGCCATGGTCAGCGACCTTGCCTTCGACCTGAAAGGCTCGCGACGCCATGTTGCCCTTGGCATTCAGCAACTGATCGAGCTGGGCGCTTTATTGGCGAATCGGATGCTGGACAACGTCAATACACAACCCTGACCACACCGCGCGCAGAAGCGAGCAAGATCGCTCCCACAATGGGATCTGAGTGCGACCGGGAGAGCCAGGTCGGCTGTCAGGCCGCCTCGCGAGCAAGCTTTGCTCCCACAGGTCCTGCTCAAACAAGTCTGACGGGTGTACGACCGGGAGAGCCAGGTCGGCTACTAGGCCGCCTCGCGGTGGACGTTGATCTCGGACGCCCCGTTAACCACGCTGGCCGAACGCAGGCATTGTGGAGTGGGCAACCCGGCATGGATGCCGGGTTAGCCGCGCTGGGCCATGGATGGCCCTTCGCGGCGGGCCCACGGAGCAATGCCGGAGTGAGGGCATGCCGAGCCTAGGCGAGGCACCAAGTGGTGGGGCAGGAGCGTTTTGCTTACTTTTGCGCTTCTCAAAAGTGAGCCGCCGTCAGGGCGGAACCCTAAGCCGTCGTTACCGCAGAAATGGATATGTACTCAATCAGACCGCCATCGCGAGCAAGCTCGCTCCCACAATGGGATAGGAGTACGACTGGGAGAACCAGGCCGGCTGTCAGGCCGTCATCGCGAGCAGGCTCGCTCCCACAGTTTGATCGAAGTACAACCGGGAGAAACAGGTCGGCTACAAGGCCGCCTCGCGAGCAAGCTTTGCTCCCACAGGTGTTGTGAACGACGGGTCATAGGAGGCAACAACACGGTCAAATCCCCCCCAACCACCGCAATCTCCCTGTAAACTCCGGCTTTTGCCCAACACCCAGGGAGTCGGCAATGTCGGGTTCGATCCTTTATATCCATGGCCTCAACAGCGCCCCGGCGTCGACCAAGGCCAGCCAGTTGACGCAAGTGATGACGCGCCTGGGCCTGAGCGACCAGTTACAGGTGCCCGCCTTGCATCACCACCCCCGCCAGGCCATCGGTCAGTTGGAACAGGCGATTACAGAACTGGGGCGCCCGCTGCTGGTCGGCAGCTCGCTCGGCGGCTACTATGCGACTCACTTGGCCGAGCGCCACGGCCTCAAGGCCCTGTTGATCAACCCTGCCGTCAGCCCGCATCGGCTGTTCGACGGCTACCTGGGCACGCAGAAGAATTTGTACACCGACGAAACCTGGGAATTGACCCGCGACCACGTCACGGCCCTGGCCGAACTGCAAGTACCGGCGCCCCGGGATCCGCAGCGGTTTCAGGTATGGTTGCAAACCGGTGACGAAACGCTGGATTATCGCCACGCCCAGCAGTATTACCGCGCCTGTGCCTTGCGCATCCAGGCCGGCGGCGACCACAGTTTCCAAGGGTTTGCCCAGCAGTTGCCGGCGCTGTTGAGTTTTGCCGGCATTGGCGCCGATTTGTACCAGGCGATCGACTTCACGTCGCTGTGAGCCCATCGCCCCTTTTCATTGAACACTGACGACGAGACCCCATGGCCACTCCCAGCGCTAGCTCTTATAACGCAGACGCCATCGAAGTCCTCTCGGGCCTCGACCCGGTGCGCAAGCGCCCCGGCATGTACACCGACACCAGTCGGCCGAACCACCTCGCCCAGGAAGTCATCGACAACAGTGTCGACGAAGCCTTGGCCGGGCACGCTCGTTCGGTGCAGGTCATCCTGCACGCCGATCACTCGCTGGAAGTCAGCGATGATGGCCGCGGCATGCCGGTGGACATTCACCCCGAAGAGGGTGTGTCGGGCGTCGAGCTGATCCTCACCAAGCTCCACGCCGGCGGCAAGTTTTCCAACAAGAACTACCAGTTCTCCGGCGGTCTGCACGGGGTGGGTATTTCCGTGGTCAACGCCTTGTCGACCCAGGTGCGGGTGCGGGTCAAGCGTGACGGCAACGAATACCAGATGACCTTCGCCGACGGCTACAAGGCCACCGAGCTGGAAGTGGTCGGCACCGTCGGCAAGCGCAATACCGGGACCAGCGTGTATTTCGCCCCGGATCCGAAGTATTTCGATTCACCGAAGTTTTCCGTCAGCCGCCTCAAGCACGTGCTCAAGGCCAAGGCCGTGTTGTGCCCGGGGTTGCTGGTCAGTTTCGAGGACAAGGCCACCGGCGAGAAAGTCGAATGGCATTACGAAGACGGCCTGCGTTCTTACCTGGTGGACGCGGTCAACGATTTCGAGCGCCTGCCCAACGAGCCGTTCTGCGGCAGCCTGGCCGGTAACAAGGAAGCCGTGGACTGGGCGCTGTTGTGGCTGCCCGAAGGCGGCGAAAGCGTCCAGGAAAGCTACGTCAACCTGATCCCCACGGCCCAGGGCGGTACCCACGTCAACGGCTTGCGCCAGGGTTTGCTCGACGCGATGCGCGAATTCTGCGAGTTCCGCAACCTGTTGCCCCGTGGCGTGAAGCTGGCGCCGGAAGACGTCTGGGAACGCATCGCCTTCGTACTGTCGATGAAAATGCAGGAACCGCAATTCTCCGGCCAGACCAAGGAGCGCCTGTCGTCCCGCGAAGCGGCGGCGTTTGTCTCCGGGGTGGTCAAGGACGCGTTCAGCCTGTGGCTCAACGCCAACCCGGAAACCGGTTTGGCGCTGGCAGAGCTGGCGATCAACAACGCCGGCCGTCGTCTCAAGGCCAGCAAGAAAGTCGAGCGCAAGCGCATCACCCAGGGGCCGGCATTGCCGGGCAAGCTCGCCGATTGCGCCGGGCAGGACCCGATGCGTTCCGAGCTGTTCCTGGTGGAAGGTGACTCCGCCGGTGGCTCGGCCAAGCAGGCGCGGGACAAGGAGTTCCAGGCGATCCTGCCGCTGCGGGGCAAGATCCTCAACACCTGGGAAGTGGACGGCAGCGAAGTGCTGGCCAGCCAGGAAGTGCACAACATCGCCGTGGCCATCGGTGTCGATCCAGGCGCCGCCGACATGAGCCAGCTGCGCTACGGCAAGATCTGCATCCTCGCCGACGCCGACTCCGACGGCCTGCACATCGCCACGTTGCTCTGCGCCTTGTTCGTCCAGCATTTCCGCCCGCTGGTGGACGCCGGTCACGTCTATGTGGCGATGCCGCCCCTGTACCGCATCGACCTGGGCAAGGAAATCTACTACGCCCTGGACGAAGCCGAGCGCGACGGCATTCTGGATCGCCTGGTGGCCGAGAAGAAGCGCGGCAAGCCGCAGGTCACTCGATTCAAAGGCCTGGGCGAGATGAACCCGCCGCAACTGCGTGAAACCACCATGGACCCGAACACCCGCCGTCTGGTGCAGTTGACCCTGGATGATTTCGAAGCGACCTCGGAAATGATGGACATGCTGCTGGCGAAAAAACGTGCCGGCGATCGCAAGTCCTGGCTCGAATCCAAAGGGGACCTGGCCGAGGTGCTGGCCTGATGCGCAACGGTTTCGCCCTGGCGTTGTTGCTGTGGGCGGGGGTTGTGGTCGCAGGGCCTGCACCGGAACTGAAGTTGCTGTCCGAGCATGCTGTCGATGGCATGCGCGGCGGCAATCTGTCGGGGCTGGCGCTGTGCGGCAGCGAAATGTGGACGGTATCCGATCGCGACGATGACCGGATCTACCGCCTCAAGCCCGTCGATGCGCCGGTCTGGCAAGCCGAAGTGGTTGAAATCGAGGTGCCCGAGGTACCGGACAGTGGTTTGCCCTGGGGCTTGAAGTCCCGAACCTGGGCAGCGTCGTTCCTGCGCGGTGGCGAGCTGGATTTCGAAGGCATCAGCTGCGACAGCGCTGGCAATCGCTATGTGGTCAGCGAGTCCCAAGCCGCCGTGTTGCAGGTACCGCCTGCGGGGCCGGCGTCCTGGTTGAAAATCGCACCAACAATGATCCGCCAGGCCCGCGCCAGTGGCATGTTGCTGCATTTCAATGCGTTGTTCGAAGGCTTGGCGGTCAACCCGGCCGGTGACCAACTGTGGTTGGCGGCCGAGCGTGAGCGTCGCGGTCTTTTGTTGGTCAAGCGCCAGCAAACGGTGTGGGACTGCGAGGGTAATTGCGTGCTGCTGAGCGAAGCGGGGCTGGAGATGCAGCCGGCGCAGTTCCCCAAGGCCAAGGCGGTTTCGCGGGACTTCGCTGATCTGTCATTGTTCAATGGCAAGCTGTTTACCCTGGAACGCAACGCCTTTCAGATCTGTCGGCGTGACCCGCAGACCGCCCAAGTGGAGCGGTGCTGGTCGTTCGCCGCCGAGGCATTGCAGGACAGTCGACGTTATTCCCAGGATTATGGGCTGGCCGAAGCGCTGGTCGTGGACGCCGAGGGCGCCTGGATCGGCCTGGACAACAACGACGGTGCCCGCGCCGACGGGGAAACGCGACCGATCATCTGGCGCTTCGCCGCGCCGGACGGTGGCTGGGGCGCCTCGCCATGAGTCAGCCGCCGGGCAAGCGTGCTGGCCGGGTGTTGATGATATTGGCCTGGTGCGCGGCGCTGTTCCTGGCAACGCGGTTTTTTGCCCAATGGGAACAGCGCGAGCAAAACCCCAATGCCCAGGTGTATTCGCAAAAAGGCGAAGGGTTTATCGAGGTGAAGTTGGTCGGCAATAGGCAGGGGCATTTCGTCGCCAGCGGCCAGATCAACGGCCAACCGGTGGATTTCATGCTCGACACGGGCGCCACCGACGTGGCGATTCCGGTGGAGTTGGCCGAGCGCCTCAAGCTGGAAAAAGGTTTCGGCGTGACATTGAGTACCGCCAACGGTTTGAGCGAGGGCTATCGCACCCGCATCGACCGGCTGCAATTGGGTGACATCGTATTGCGCGATGTCCGTGCCCTGGTGGCGCCAGGCCTGGGTGGCACGCAAGTGCTGCTGGGCATGAGCGCCCTGAACAAACTTGAATTTACCCAGCGCGACGGCACCATGCTGCTGCGCCAGACAACGAACTGATGAGGCCCGCATGAGCGACATTCTTGCAGACAGCTTAGACGGCGTAGAACGCCGATCGCTGGCTGACTTCACCGAAAATGCCTACCTCAATTACTCCATGTACGTGATCATGGACCGCGCCTTGCCGCACATCGGCGACGGTTTGAAGCCGGTTCAGCGGCGGATCATCTATGCCATGAGTGAGCTGGGGCTGGATGCGGATTCCAAGCACAAGAAATCGGCGCGTACCGTCGGTGACGTGCTCGGTAAGTTCCACCCCCACGGCGACTCGGCCTGCTATGAAGCCATGGTGCTGATGGCCCAGCCATTCAGCTATCGCTACACGCTGGTGGACGGGCAGGGCAACTGGGGTGCGCCGGACGATCCCAAGTCCTTCGCGGCCATGCGTTACACCGAGGCGCGGTTGTCGCGCTATTCCGAAGTGCTGCTCAGCGAGCTGGGCCAGGGCACCGCGGACTGGGGGCCGAACTTCGACGGCACTCTCGACGAACCCCTGGTTTTGCCGGCACGTTTGCCGAATATCCTTCTCAATGGCACCACCGGCATCGCCGTGGGCATGGCTACCGACGTGCCGCCCCACAACCTGCGGGAAGTGGCCACGGCGTGCGTGCGCTTGCTGGACGAGCCGAAAGCCACGGTGGAACAGCTCTGCGAACACATCCAGGGCCCGGACTATCCGACCGAAGCGGAAGTCATCACGCCGCGCGCCGACCTGCTGAAAATCTACGAGACCGGCCGCGGTTCGGTGCGCATGCGCGCCGTGTACCACATCGAAGACGGCGACATCATTGTCACGGCGCTGCCGCATCAGGTTTCCGGGGCCAAGGTCCTGGAACAAATTGCCGCGATGATGCAGGCAAAACCGTCGAAAGCGCCGCAAGTGGCTGACTTGCGCGACGAATCCGACCACGAAAACCCGTGCCGCATCGTGATCATCCCGGTCAACAGCCGAGTCGACCACGACGCGCTGATGCAGCACCTGTTCGCCAGCACCGACCTGGAGTCCAGCTACCGGGTCAACATCAACATCATCGGCCTGGACGGCAAGCCGCAGTTGAAGAACCTGCGGGCATTGCTGGTGGAGTGGCTGGAGTTCCGGGTCAAGACCGTGCGCCGGCGCCTGCAATTCCGCCTGGACAAGGTCGAGCGTCGCCTGCACCTGTTGGACGGTTTGCTGATTGCCTACCTCAACCTGGATGAAGTGATCCACATCATCCGCACCGAGGAGCACCCCAAGGCCAGCCTGATCGCCCGTTTTGCCCTGAGTGAAATCCAGGCCGACTACATCCTTGACACCCGCCTGCGGCAGTTGGCGCGGTTGGAAGAGATGAAGCTGCGCGCCGAACAGGATGAACTGCTCAAGGAGCAGGCCAAGCTGCAAGCCCTGCTGGGCAGCGAAGCCAAGCTCAAGAAGCTGGTGCGCACCGAACTGCTCAAGGACGCCGAGACCTACGGCGACGACCGTCGCTCGCCAATCGTCGAGCGTGCCGAAGCCAAGGCGCTGACCGAACACTATCTGTTGCCGAACGAGAAAGTCACCGTCGTGCTGTCAGAAAAAGGTTGGGTACGCTCCGCCAAAGGTCATGATATTGACGCGACGGGGCTTTCCTACAAGGCCGGGGACGGCTTCAAGGCCTTGGCGGCCGGGCGTTCCAACCAGTTTGCGGTGTTCGTCGACTCCACCGGGCGCAGCTATTCGGTGCCAGCCCACACCCTGCCGTCGGCTCGTGGCCAGGGCGAACCGCTGACCGGTCGTTTAACGCCGCCGCCGGGTGCAACTTTTGAATGCGTGCTGATGCCAGATGATGATGGACTGTACGTAATTGCATCGGACGCGGGTTACGGGTTCGTGGTCAAGGGTGAGGATCTGCAAGCCAAGAACAAGGCGGGCAAGGCGTTGTTGAGCCTGCCGAACAACGCCAAGGTGATTGCGCCACGGCCGGTGGCTGATCGGGAGAACAACTGGCTGGCCTCGGTCACCACTGAAGGCCGGTTACTGGTGTTCAAGATCAGCGACCTGCCACAGCTGGGTAAAGGCAAGGGCAACAAGATTATTGGTATTTCCGGCGAACGGGTCGCCAGCCGTGAGGAATATGTCACGGATATTGCAGTGTTGCCGGAAGGCGCCACGCTTGTGCTGCAGGCAGGCAAGCGCACGCTTTCGTTGAAAGCGGACGATCTTGAGCATTACAAGGGTGAACGTGGTCGGCGCGGCAACAAGCTTCCAAGGGGGTTTCAGCGAGTCGATGCGCTGCTCGTCGAAAACCTCAATTAGGCGTAGTAGAGGGCTCGGTCTGCGATTAAATGCCGCAGATCGATACTTTCGCGCTGGAGTCGGCGCGCATATTCACGGATGATAGGCCCTTTCAAGCGCCGGCGTGGCCGAGCGTTCTTCATAATGACCGAGTATTTTTTCACTGTGGTAAGCCTTGTGGCTGCCACCTGGACGGAACGATGACTGCTCTGCGCCTCCCTATTTTGTGGCTCGCCGGCCTGCTTGGCCTGGCGGGCTGCAGCATGAACCAGCCGGTGTCGCTGTACCAACTGGACAGCGGAACCCCGGCCCAGCCTGCGCAAAGCACAGGCATGGCAGTATTGCTGGGGCCGGTCCTGATCGCCGACTACCTGCAACGTGAAACCTTATTGCAACGCCAACCGGACGGCAGCCTGCAGGCCGCCACTGACGGTCGTTGGGCTGGCAGCCTGTCTTCTGACATCGATCAGTTGCTGTTGCGCCAGGTCGCCGGGCATCTGGACAGCCAGCGCGTAGTGCTGGCACCCGCGACCCAAGGTTTCACCCCGGATGTACAGGTGCTGCTGTCGATTACCCGCCTGGATTCGGGTAAAGCCCAGCCGGCAGTGCTCGATGCCCAATGGCGATTGATCGACCGTCGTGGCAAGGTGCGTGAGAACCGCATCGTTCATCTGCAAGAGCAGCATGCCGGCACCACGGCGGCACAGGTCCAGGCCCAGGGCGTGCTCCTGCAACGCCTGGCCGAACAGTTGTCCGTGTCGCTCAAGCCCCTGGCCAACCAGCCACCTATTGCAGAAGTCCCACGCAAGGCCGCTCCCGCCCCGGCCAAACCGGTGGAAAAGGACAAGGACAAGATCCCCATGGCCTTGCCGATTCGTACGGACATGGAAGTGTTCAGGTTCTGACGCCAGGACTGGATTACAAGACAAAGCCCGCATTAAGTGCGGGCTTTGTCGTTTCCTGGGTTCTTATTCCTGGGGGATGTCAGGCAAGATGAGGGCCCGGCGCATCAGACCTCCCGCCAATAACGACAAGGACGAGTTAAATTCCCATGAAAACAACTGCCAGTTGCACATTTCAGATCAGCAGCTGGGACGAGAAGCCGTCTCAAATTCTTGAAAACGCTCCAAAGCTCTCGCATGCCAACATCACGCAGTCCTATTCCGGCGCTATCGAGGGCACCAGTAGCGTCGAATACCTGATGTCCTATAGCGCTGACGGCACAGCGTGCTTTGTGGGTTTTGAGCGGGTTTGTGCGGTGGTGGCAGGTAAGCGCGGAACCTTTGTTGCCCGGCATTCGGGGTCGTTTTCCGAAGGCAAGGCGCGCAGTACGTGGAGTGTCGTAGAGGGCGCCGGTACTGGGGATCTGGTCAATTTGAGTGGGACTGGCAGCTACGTGGCTGGCCATGGTGGGCCGGCACAAGTGTCATTTGAGTATTCGTTTGAGCCTGAGAGCTGAAGTGTGTGGGGTGGACGCGACTCTGTAGTCTGGTTTTTCGCTGTCTGTCCTGACGCCATCGCGAGCAAGCTCGCTCCCACATTGGGCCTGTGGGTGTGGGAGCGAGCTTGCTCGCGATGACGGCGCTGAAGGCAACAAAAAAGCCCGCAGATAATCACTCATCTGCGGGCTTCGTCATTTCAAGTCCTGAGACTCAGGCCTGGCGTTCGTGCATCCGCGCCAACTGCCGCTCCAGCATCGATGGATAAGGCTCCATCAAGCGTTCCACGCAGCACGCGCCTTCGGGGCTGGCGATGGGGCGGATACGGGCGCGCTGGCGGATCAGGGCGTCGTCGTTGATCTTGCGCTCCACCAGCAGCAGGTTGCGGCTGTGTTGCGACAGCGCCAGGGCGTCCTGGGCGGTTTCGGTCAGCAACAGGTCGATCTGGCTCAGGCCAAACAAGCCATCGCCCAGGGTCAGGCCCAATTGCAGTTGCAGGGTGATGCCGCTGTCGGCGACTTCGATCTGCAACTGGTGGCCCAAGGCGCGCAGCAACTCACCGCAGCAAATGGCGTTGGTCAGGTAGTCGTCACCGCTGTCTTCGGTGTGGAACAGCATCAGCGTGCTGCCATCGTTCAGGGTGTGCAGTTCGCCCTGATAGAGCGATGCGGCCTGGTCGAGGCAGTCGCGGTAGCGCTCGAGCAATTCCTTCAGGCGCGCCTGGGGCAAGCGGCGCAGTTGCTCCTGGGCGCCCAGTTGCACGGCCAGTACGGCGCTGTGCTGGGGCAGGTTCGAGGCGACGGGCCTGGCGACCGGTTGAGGGGCTCCATCGACTGATTCGTCCCGCAGGTCGGCGAACGCGTCGTCGTCTTCCTCGTCCTCTACCGTGCGTACCACGTGGCGTGGAGCCGGTTTGGAAGCAGGCATTGGCTGGCTTTCATCGAAGCCCGGGTCGCGCAGGTTACGCACTTCGAAGCCCGGCTCGGCATCGTCGTCGTCCACGTAGTCGATGTCTTCAGGTTCCGGCACGGGCTCAGGCTCCGGCGCGAAGCTGGCGTGCAGTTGCCGGGCCAGATCGCCGATTTCGTCCTGGCGCTGGGTGGCCGGCGTGTGTTCGTCGATGTCCCGCAGCCAGACGCGCAATTGCAACAGCGGCGTAGAGATGTGTCGCCCCAGGCGCAGGCTCAAGGCCAGTGCCAGTGCCAGCAGGATCGCGCTGAGGATACCCATGCTTTGCAGGCTGATGGTCATCGGTTGCTGGAACTGGTCCATGTCCAGGCTGATGCGCAGCTGCCCGGCGGTCACGTCCTGGAAGGTGATCTTGCTCTGGTACATGCCGCCGGACTCGCCCAGCAGGCCCGGCTTGGGACGCTGGCCGGCCTCGGCGAGGATGCGGTTGTCCACGCTGTAGATGGCGGCGTGGGCCACCAGCTTGTTCTTGGTCAGGTTGTTGAGCAGCACGTTGAGGCTGAGGATGTCGTTGGACACCAGCAGCTCGGTGGCGGACGTGGCGGTCTGGGTGGTCAGGCTTTCACCCAGGGCATCGGCCTGCTCGTGCATCGCCTGCTTGAATTGCAAACCCATCACGCAGGCATAGATAACCAGGGCCAGGGCGACCAGGATCACGTTATGGCTGGCAATGCGCAATGCAATCGGCACACGACGGTGACGCAGTGCACGGAAGATCAGCAGGAAGAAGTTGTCGGTTTTGACTGGCGTGGGCCGGTTCACTGAGCTCGGCTCTTTGTCCGTGAAATTGACGCGCAGTATAGCGACAGCCCCATGACCGGCAAAGCACTGGCGGTGCCCGATGGTCACTGAATGTGGGTAGAATGCGTTTTTTTTCCACCTGCGGGGGTGCGCCTTGCGCGAAATCGTCCTGATAAACATCACTGGCAGCGACCGTCCGGGTCTGACTGCGGCCATTACCGGCGTTCTGGCCCAGGGTGGTGTGAACATTCTCGACATCGGTCAGGCGGTGATCCACGACACGCTGTCGTTCGGTATTCTGGTTGAAATTCCGGACGCCGAACAAGGCAAGTCGGTGCTCAAGGACATCCTGTTCACCGCCTACAAGCTCGACCAACAGGTGCGCTTCACCCCGGTGTCCGAGGACGATTACCGGCATTGGGTGGCCGGCCAGGGCAAGAAGCGCCACATCGTTACTTTGTTGACCCGCAAGGTTACCGCCGAGCAGTTGCAGCGTGTCAGTTCGATCACCGCCAAATATGACCTGAACATCGACCACATCGACCGATTGTCCGGGCGCATGCCGCTGGATACCCCGGACGACAAGGGCAAGGGCTGCATCGAGTTTTCGGTGCGCGGCGAGCCGGCCGATCCCCAGGCGTTGCGTGCCGAGTTCCTCAGCGTGGCCCAGGAACTGAACGTCGACATCGCCTTCCAGGAAGATTCGCTGTTCCGCCGTAACCGCCGCCTGGCGGTGTTCGACATGGACTCGACGCTGATCGAAGCCGAAGTCATCGACGAACTGGCCAAGGCGGCCGGCGTGGGCGACAAGGTCTCGGCCATCACCGAGCGAGCCATGGCTGGCGAATTGGATTTCCGTGCCAGCTTCAAGGAGCGCCTGGCGCTGCTCAAGGGGCTGGACGTCAGCGTGCTGGACTCCATTGGCGCTTCCCTGCGCCTGACCGAAGGCGCCGAGACGCTGTTCGCCGAACTCAAGCGCCTGGGCTACAAGACCGCCATCCTGTCCGGCGGCTTCACCTATTTCGCCAAGCAGCTGCAGGCCAAGCTCGGCATCGACTACGTGTTCGCCAACGAACTGGAAGTGGTGGATGGCAAGGTGACCGGCGTGGCCGTCGAGCCGATCGTCGATGCCCAGCGCAAGGCGGACCTGCTGCGTGAACTGGCTGAAAAAGAAGGCCTGCGCCTGGAGCAGACCATCGCCGTGGGTGACGGTGCCAACGACTTGCCGATGCTGGCGATAGCGGGCCTGGGCGTGGCGTTCCGCGCCAAGCCACTGGTCAAGCAGTCGGCCAGGCAGGCGATTTCCACCCTGGGACTGGATGGGGTGTTGTACCTGTTGGGCTTCAGGGATCGTGACGGGCAGCTCTAAGTAACACGCCGGTTTTGGAGTGCATGCTTTTGTGGCGAGGGAGCTTGCTCCCGCTGGCCTGTGTAGGAGCTGCCGAAGGCTGCGATCTTTTGATCTTGATCTTCGCTTGAGACTCAATTGGTCTTGGAAAGATCGCAGCCTCGCTTCGCTCGGCAGCTCCTACAGCGACTTCCACAACGAATCAAAATTCCCTTCTTGCTCGCTACCATCCCCGTTGGCGGTCGAGTCTTCCGGGTGATAAGCAAACTGGTTGAAACTGTGGGTGCTGGTCACTCGGCGGTCCAGGCCGGCGCGGCGTTCCTGGCCGTTGGTATTGATCAACACGTGTTGGCCTTCCTCGAAGGGCAGGCGTGGGGCGATCATGGTCGGGGGCAGGTCAATGGCACTGATCTCGGGAAGCAACAGCCCGCGCAGATAGTGACCGTGCTCATTTTTTTCCCGGACCAGTTGCAGCCCGCAAGGCTGGGCGTGCGGTGCGACCAGCTCGATGCCCATTTGCATGGCCCCGTTGCGCACTTGCCGGATCCAGCGCACCACGGCAACGCTCCAGGCTTGGTCGCTGGTGTCCCGGATGCCGATCATTTCCCCGGCTTGCAGTTGTTCCGGCACTTCCTTGGGCCAGCCGAGGCAATAGCCGCCAGGGCTGTGGTTGATGATCGGCAGGTCGTAGGTGGGGAAGTGATGCTGGTTGTCGGAGCTGGTGCCATCGTCATCGGCCGGGTTGACCGGGTACTCGATTTCTTCGTAGGGCAGCAGGTCGCTGTCGCCGGCGGGGGCGGCGTCGAAGGCTTGGCCCCAGGTGTCGTTTGTCTTGCTCGGCGAGGCTTCGAAGCGGGCCTTGCGGGTGGTGGGGCTTTTCAGTATTTCGTTGAAAGAGCGCTCGCCGCCGAGGTAGTAGTGCAGCGCACTCATGCCCACGCACAGCGTCAGCGTGCCGTTGCCCTCGGTGCGCTGGAAACTGCGTTCGGCTGCTTCGCCCCAGGCTGCATGCAGGTGATGCAGGGTGTCGATGCTCATGCCACTTGGTACTGGCAGACTTTGCTCGGCAGGTTGTTCCAGGTGAGTGGCGATTACGCGCACCAGGGGCTGTGGATCGAACCCCTGCAAGGTCGGCTGCTGTTCGGCGCGGAACTTGGAACGGTAGCGTGGCCCGACATCCAGCTCCGGAGCGACCGCGAACAGGCTGGTAGCGCTGGTGGCGGGGTCCAGCTTGACCCACTGGCTCCAGGATTCGAGCACTTCGGTCAGCCGTCCGATTTGGCTCTGGCGCAGCTGATTGCTGCGTGAGGCGCCCAGCAACAGGGCGACGACATAGGTTTGCTCGGTGTTCAATTGATGAACCTGGCAGGCCAGTTCGTCACTCACGCTCAGGTGCTGCAACCGGTGCTGGCAGGCGATCCGGTATAGCTGATGCAAATCGAGCCACAGCCCCTCAGGCACTGGGCTGTACAGCTGACTGGCACGCAACAGCGGGCCGTTGAGGGCGTGCGTCGCCCGTTGCAGCGCGGTGCTCAGCAGGCGGGCCCGGTCCTTGGTGTATTTCGACGCAATACGCGCCACGATCTGTTTGTAGCCCATCGCCAGCTGGGTTTGCAGGGCCTGGCACAGGTTGACGATCTTGCGCGACCGCTCATCCAGCACGATGGCCTGTTGCAGGAAGTGCCGCTCCAGGTGCTTGCAGACGTAATACACCTCGGGCCGCAGCAGCTCGAGCAGTTGCAGGCGATTGTCGCTGGGCGTGAGCAGTTGGTTGAGTTCGCCAAGTGCTTGGTACAAAAGGCGGGCTGTTTCGCCGATGTTGGCCTTGGGCAGGTTGGCGATCCAGCGCTTGAGGTCCCGGGGCGTAGCATCGCAGAACGACAGGCGTGATTGTGTCGGGGTCAGGACGCGCAATAGCTGGAGAGGGCTGGTCTCATTCATGCCGTGTACGGGCTCCGGCGGGAAATAAACGTGTTGTTTCCTACTCTAGCAGCTGTAGCCGAAAGAAGTGCTCTGTCTCTGCGGGATACTCTGTGGGAGCGAGCTTGCTCGCGATGACGATGGATCAGTCACATCGCTATCGCGAGCAAGCTCGCTCCCACAGGGGGTGATTCTTTACTCAGGCTTTCGGCAGCGCCAGGCCTTGGCCCATCTGCACCGGCGAACCGGCCACCAGGCCTTCGGCCCAGTTCACCTGGTCCGGCCCAAACAGCACGATGGCCGTCGAACCCAGCTTGAAGCGCCCCAGTTCGGCGCCTTTTTCCAGATGAATCGGCGCGCGGGCGGCTTCGTCATAACGGAAGGTTTTCAGCTCGCGCTTGGGCGGCGTCACCAGCCCGGCCCAGACGGTTTCGATGGACGCCACGATCATCGCGCCCACCAGCACCACGGCCATCGGCCCGCGTTCGGTGTCGAAAATGCACGCCACGCGCTCGTTGCGGGCGAACAGCTCCGGAACGTTTTCGGCGGTGGTCTGGTTGACCGAGAAAATCCGTCCAGGAATGTAGACCATCTCCCGCAGGGTACCGGCCAGTGGCATGTGCACGCGGTGGTAGTCCTTGGGGGACAGGTAGATGGTGGCGAAATCGCCGCCCATGAACGGCGCCGCGTTGGCCGCATCACCGCCCAGCAGTTCCAGCACGCTGAAGCTGTGGCCCTTGGCCTGGAAGACCCGGCCGTGCTCGATCGGGCCGAGCTGGCTGACGGCACCGTCGGCGGGGCTGAGGATCGCGCCCGGGGTGTCGTCCAGCGGGCGTGCGCCGTCTTTCAGGGCGCGGGTGAAGAAGGCGTTGAAGTGCTCGTAGGCAGTCAGGTCTTCTACCAGTGCCTGGGACATGTCCACTTGATAGCGCTTGGCAAACCACGCGGTGAAGGCGTTCTTGAACCAGCGCACGCGGCATTCGGCAATGCAGCCGGCCAGCCGCGAGAGCAGGTGGTGTGGCAGCAGGTATTGAGTGAGGATGAACAAACGGTTTTTCATTAACTGTCCTTAAGAACCTTTAAAGCTCGATGGGGGTGTCGGGGTGGTTGCCCCATTCGCCCCAGGAACCGGCATAGCCTTTGACCCTTGGATAACCGAGCGCCTTGGCCACCAGGTAGGTGAAGCCGGAGCGGTGGTGAGTCTGGCAGTGGGTGATGATTTCTTTGTCAGGCGTGATGCCCAATTGTTCGAGGATTTGCGGCATGTCCTTGCGGATGCGCAGGTTGCGCGCCTGGTCCATGCCGGCAGTCCATTCGAAATTGACCGCGCCGGGAATGTGCCCGCCTCGGGCTGCGACGACTTTCTCGCCGGAATATTCCAGCGGGCCGCGAGCGTCCCAGATTGCCAGGTCGGCTGCGCCGAGGCGGCTTTGCAGGTACTCGCGGGTGGCGGTGGGGGCTTCGTGCAGTGTCAGGCTGACCGGGCCTGCGACGGGCGCAGGCACTTCGACGGACACCGGCAGGCCTTCGTCCAGCCACGACAGCAAGCCGCCGTCGAGGTAGTGGTAGTTCGAGTGGCCGATCACGTCCAGCAGCCAGATAAACCGCCCGGCCCAGCCGCCGCCTTCATCGTCATAGACCACGTAGACCGCATCCGGGTTGTGCCCGAGCTCACCGAACAGGGCTTCGAGGTCGGCCTTGGCCGGCAGCAGGCCCGGCGCCGGCGGTTGGCCGAGCTGGGTACGCTTGGGGTCGACGAAGCGTGCGCCAGGGATATGGCCGATGCTGTAGCGGGCGGCGCTGGTCAGGTCCACCAGAATCAGTTCGCGGGCGTCGAGGCGCGGCAGCAGCTCGCTCGGCTCGATCACCAGCGGCAAGCCAGAGAAGTCAGGCATGTGAGGTCTCCAGGGGCGCAAAGGGAAAAGATTGTAGCAAGTTCAGCGGCCGCGGTTGGTAAAGGTATGCAGGGCCCTTTCGATGCATTGCACGGTTTTGCCGAAGGCTTGCACGGTCACATCCGAGAACGGCCCGCCGCCCTGGTCCACCACCACCAGCATGATCACCCGGCCATTGCAGGTCAGCGAGCGCAGCAGCAGGTGCTCCCCGCGGAACAGGCTGCGTAGGCCCGGTGGCAGCAGCGCCGAAAACTGCGCGTTGTTGTCCGGGTTCAGGCGAACCTGGGCCTGCTGGGCCAGCAACCGTTGCACTATTTTGCTCTGGCTGATGGTAAAGCTCATGGCCGCGGCTTCTTTGGGCAGGCCGGCGGTCTGGTGTACGCGCACGCTGGTCTGGTTGCGGTCGGCCATCAGGATCATCACCCGGCGCATGCCACAGGCCACCAAGACGTCCCGTGCCGAGGTGGTCAGGTGCATGGCATTGCTGAAGGGGCTCGGTTCCACCAGCAGCGCGGAGCATTGCTTGCGCCACTGGCTCAGGTCCTCGGCGCTGGGTGTGGGGGCGGGCAGCAAACCGGGGTGGATGCGACGGCTGCCCCAGGGCCAGAGCAACGCCACGGCCGGATGCCAGAGGTCTGGCATGGCGTCATGACGGGCGCTGGTGACGGCTTGTTGGTGCAGCTGTTGCTGGACCTCATCCATCGGCATCTGCAGGTACAAACTGGTGAGGTATTGCCAGCGGGCACTGTGGGGGCCATCCCAGGCCTGTTGCGCCGAAAGTGCCAGGCCGTTGGCCAGCAACACGGTGTTGGCCGGTTGATTGAGCCAGCGCCGCAGGGTTGGGTCGTCGTCCAGGCGATTCTGCTGGCGCAGCGGGTGCTCGCTGTCCCGGGCGATGCGCAGAACCTGCACCAGCTCGCGGCGTTCGTTGAGCAGCAGGCGATAACCTTGCATCACCCAGATCGGCAGGCGCCAGGTCTCCACCAGCGCCAGGCAGATTTTCAGCAGGCTGACGCCGAACAATTCGCGCTCTACCTTGCGCGCGGGCTCGCGTTTGTGGACGACCCGCAATTCCCACTCCCCCAGTAACCGCGGGTGAGTCAAGGCCAGTGGCCAGAGCGGTGAGAGAAACAGCAGGCTGCCCCAGTGAATGTCCTGCCACAGCCGCGCCAGGCGGCTGGCAAAAAAGCCATTGGCCTGTTGCGTGGCGTGTTGGCTGATCAATTGCAGCTGGCGCAAGGCGATGGGGATTTCGAGCCCCGGCAACGACGGCAGGCGAGCGAGCAGTTCTTCGGTACGCTTGAGGCCGAGGCGGTTGATGGCCACTTCGAGATTTTCCGCAGGTTCTGCAAGGCTGCCATGGGTGTGATGATTGGCCTCGCGGATGACGCTGAGGGCCAGGGCGGGGCTGTCCTGCATCAGTTCGGCGATGTCACGTAACGAGCGGCGGCTGTCGGCAATGGCCTTGCAGACCAGGTCATGGCTGGCCTGGGGCACCGGCAGATGCACGCCATCGAGCAGCTTCACCCAGCCTTCGAGGGTGGTCGGTCGTGGCGTTGGAACCTTCGTGTCGTTAGTCATGGCTGGACGTGATCATCGTATGAATTCTCTACGCCCGGAACGGGGCAAATTGGCTTTTCGCCAGAACAGCCTATAGTCTGGCGCAGTTTTGCCGATAAGTAGAAGAAGAGATTTTTCAGCTTCCGAATATGACCTTGAACCCGACTTAAATAAGTACTTTCTATCTATGGCTAAAATTATCGGCATCATCGTCGTGTTCGCGAGCGTGCTCGGCGGATACGTGCTTTCCCATGGCAAGATTGCCGCCCTGATCCAACCTTTCGAGGTCATGATCATCGGTGGCGCGGCCCTCGGTGCATTCCTGCAGGCCAACCCCGGCTACATGACGATGCACGTGCTCAAGAAATCCCTGGGCATGTTCAGTTCGCGCTTCAGCCACACCTTCTACCTTGAAGTGCTGGGCCTGATCTACGAAATCCTCAACAAGAGCCGCCGTGAAGGCATGATGGCGATCGAAGGCGATATCGAAGACGCTGCCGCCAGCCCGATTTTCGCCAAGTACCCTGCGGTACTCAAGGACGCTCGCATGACGGCGTTCATCTGTGATTACCTGCGCATCATGTCGTCCGGCAACATGGCACCCCATGAGCTCGAAGGCCTCTTCGACATGGAGCTGTACAGCCTCAAGGAAGACCTGGAACATCCATCCCACGCGGTCACCGGCGTCGCCGACGCCATGCCTGGCTTCGGTATCGTCGCGGCGGTATTGGGCATCGTGGTGACCATGGCGTCCCTGGGCGACGGCGACCAGAAATCCATCGGCTTGCACGTTGGTGCGGCACTGGTGGGTACCTTCTTCGGTATTTTGGCCGCGTACGGTTTCTTTGGTCCGTTGGCCACTTCCCTGGCCCATGACGCCAAGGAAGAGCTCAACGTCTACGAAGCCATCAAGGCTTCCCTGGTGGCCTCGGCCTCAGGCATGCCGCCATCGCTGGCGGTGGAGTTCGGTCGCAAGGTCCTCTACCCGGCGCACCGTCCAAGCTTCGCCGAGCTGGAACAAGCGGTTCGCGGTCGTTAGTGCTTTGCTTTGCAAATACGTTCCTTTTTTGGCGAGTGACTGTTGCTGCCAGACAAGGCGCCGCGACGAGTCATAGCCCGCTATGGCGAGGAGCGGCAACGTCGTATGGCAGCAACAGGCACCGTCAAAATGGAACAGTATTTGTGAAGCAGAGCACCTAGGTCATGGAAAATAACCAGCCGATTATCATCAAGCGCGTCAAGCGCATCGCCGCGGGGCATCACGGGGGCGCCTGGAAAATCGCCTTCGCCGACTTCGCGACGGCGATGATGGCGTTCTTCCTGGTGCTGTGGCTGCTGTCCACCGCGACGCCGGAACAGAAGATCGCCATCGCCGGTTACTTCAAGGACCCGGTGGGTTTTACTGAAAGCGGCACGCCGTACATCATCGACCTGGGCGGCTCACCGACCCTGGCGCCGGATACGACCCTCAACCCCGAAGTCAAATCCCAGCCCCAGCCCGACAAGGTGACGACGGACACCGAGCAGGTCGAAGGCATGGCCGAGCAGATCGAGCGCGAACGCCTGGAATTGTTGCTGCAGGAATTGCAGAACAAGGTCGAAGAGAACCCGCAACTGCAGAAATTCAAAGACCAGATCCTGTTCGAAATCACGCCGAACGGCTTGCGCATCCAGATCATGGACGCCGAGAACCGGCCGATGTTCGACTCTGGCAGCGCGCGCCTGAAGCCTTATTTCGAAGACATCCTGTTGGCCATGGCCGACACCATCAAGGCGGTGCCGAACAAGATCAGCATCAGCGGCCATACCGATGCCAAGCCCTTCATTGGCAAAGGCGATTTCGGTAACTGGGAGCTGTCCGCCAACCGCGCCAACGCGGCCCGTCGCGCCCTGGTGGCTGGCAGTTATCCGGATGAGCAGGTGGCGCGGGTGGTCGGTTATGCCTCCTCGGCGCTGTTCGACCGCAAGGACCCGTTCAACCCGGTCAACCGGCGTATCGATATCGTGGTGTTGACCAAGAAGGCCCAGCAGGCCATCGAAGGTTCGCAAACCGATGACCCGGCGCCGGATCCGGCCCAGGGCGAGGGCGCGCCGGGTGAAGTGCCGGCCACGCCTGGGGCTGCGGTTGATCCAAGCGCCTTGCCGGCGGACCAGCAACCCGTGCCGGCCCACGAACTGCGCGAACGGCTGAACCTGTTCGACGACGCCGCGCCAAAACCGGCCACGCCGCCGGCGCAGTGACCCAATAAAAAAGCCGACATCATTGTCGGCTTTTTTGTGGGCCACTGTTCACTTGAGGCTTGCTTGCCTTTGTGGCGAGGGAGCTTGCTCCCGCTGGGCTGTGAAGCAGCCCCATCCAAGGTGAGTGTTTCGCACTCAAGCGGGAGCAAGCTCCCTCGCCACAAAGGCGTCCGGCCAACTCAGTAACTGCTTTCCGGCAAGCTGGCGATGATCGAGCGGTAGCTGTTCATCCGTTGCTGATGCACCCGACCTTCTTCCAGGGCCTTGAGCAGCGCGCAACCGGGTTCGCGGTCGTGCTTGCAGTCACGGAAGCGGCAGGTGCCGATCAGCTCGTTGAACTCAATGAACCCGGCCTCCACATCGGCCCGGCTGACGTGGCCCAGGCCGAACTCGCGGATGCCCGGTGAGTCGATCAATTCACCGCCACCGGGGAAGTGGAACAGCCGCGCGGTGGTGGTGGTGTGGGTGCCCTGGCCGGACAGCTCGGACAAAGGCCCGACGCGTGTCTCGACTTCCGGCAGCAGGCTGTTGACCAGCGATGACTTGCCGACGCCGGACTGGCCGACGAACACGCTGATGCGCCCGTCCAGTTGCTGTTGCAATTGCTCCATGCCGTTGCCGTGATGGGCCGAGACTTCCAGCACCGGGTAACCCAAATCCCGATAGACCGACAGCAGGGCGTTCAGCGCCGGGGCGTTGTGCTCGTCGATCAGGTCGAATTTGTTGAGCAGCAACAACGGACGGATGCCCGCGTGTTCGGCGGCCACCAGATAACGGTCGATCAGGTTGGCGTGGGGTTCGGGCAGCGGGGCGAACACGATGACGATCATGTCGACGTTGGCGGCCACGGGCTTGAGCTGGCCCCGGCTGTCCGGACGGCACAGTTCGGTGTGGCGCGGCAATTGCGCGACGATCACGCCGATGCCCTGGTTGCCGGCACGCCAGACGACCTGGTCGCCCGTCACCAGCGCCGGCAGATTGGCGCGCAAGTGGCAGCGGAACACCTGGCCGGCCAGTTCGCCTTCCCGGGCCTCGACCTCGACCTGCACGCCGAAGTGGGCAATGACCAGGCCGGTCTGTTCAGGGCCCAGGTCACCACCCTCCAGGGCTTCGACAGCACTGGATTCGCGTTTGGCGGCGCGGGCGGCGCGCTCGCCCTGGATCTTTTCGATGCGCCAGTTCTGACGACGATTGAGTTGGCGTTTGGCCATGGGTGTTCCGTATGAAGAAATGCAGCGAATAGGGTAAAACGGCCGCGAGTTTAGCACGCCCAAGGGGCGGCCTAGGCTAAACTGCGTGGCTACGCCGAGGAGCTTCCCTATGCAAAACCCGCAGAACCTGATCTGGATCGACCTGGAAATGACCGGTCTGAACCCAGACACCGACGTCATCATCGAAATGGCCACCATCGTCACCGACAGCGACCTCAACACCCTGGCCGAAGGCCCGGTGATCGCGATCCATCACAGCGACGAGATCCTGGCCGGCATGGACGAGTGGAACACTCGCCAGCACGGCGGCTCGGGCCTGACCCAGCGGGTGCGCGAGAGCAAGATCAGCATGGCCGAGGCCGAAGCCCAGACCCTCGCCTTCCTGGAACAGTGGGTGCCCAAGGGCAAGTCGCCGATCTGCGGCAACAGCATCTGCCAGGACCGTCGCTTCCTGTACACCCACATGAAAGCCCTGGAAAGCTACTTCCATTACCGCAACCTGGACGTCTCCACCCTCAAGGAACTGGCCGCCCGCTGGGCGCCAGAAGTACGCGACAGCTTCCAGAAGGGCGGCAGCCACCTGGCCTTGGACGACATCCGCGAGTCCATTGCCGAGTTGCAGCATTACCGTAAGCACTTCATCAAGTTCTGATTGAAGCGCACGGCGTTCTTGTGGCGAGGGAGCTTGCTCCCTCGCCACAGGGGGGCGTTTGAACCTGGTGGCATGGCGCTCAGGCAGAGACGTTGGCGCGCCCTCTTTTGGTGCCTGCCCGAAATGGCTAGACTGCGCGCCTTTTCGTAAGGACCGCCATCATGTTGCTGATGCTTTATCTGATCGCCATCACCGCTGAAGCCATGACCGGCGCCTTGTCTGCCGGGCGTCGGGGCATGGACTGGTTCGGCGTGGTGCTGATCGCCTGTGTCACGGCGCTGGGTGGCGGCTCGGTGCGTGATGTGCTGCTCGGTCATTACCCGCTCACGTGGGTCAAACACCCCGAATACCTGGTGCTGACCACTACCGCAGCGATGTTGACGGTGTTCCTGGCGCGCTGGATGCGCCATTTGCGTTCATTGTTCCTGGTGCTCGACGCCGCGGGGCTGGTGGCGTTCACCCTGATCGGCTGCATGACGGCCCTGGAAATGGGCCATGGCATGCTGGTGGCTTCGGTCAGCGGGGTGATCACTGGGGTGTTCGGCGGTATTCTGCGGGACATCTTCTGCAACGATATTCCGCTGATCTTCCGTCGGGAGCTCTACGCCAGCGTTTCGTTTGCCGCGGCGTGGTGCTATCTGCTGTGCGTCTTCCTGCAGCTGCCGAGTGAGCAGGCGATCCTCATTACCTTGTTCGGTGGTTTCCTGCTGCGGCTCCTGGCGATTCGTTTTCACTGGGAAATGCCGAAGTTCGTCTACAACGACGAGGTTTGACGCTCGGCATGTTGCCGCAACGCCCACTCCACGTGCTCGCGCACCAGCTCCGACGGGTAGTCGCGTCGCGCCTCCAGCGCTTGCAGCACGGGAATCGTTGACGGCGCATTACCCAGGCCCACTGCCAGGTTGCGCAGCCAACGCTCGTAACCGGCGCGGCGCAGCGGCGAGCCTTCGGTGCTGCTGAGAAATTTGTCCTCGTCCCACATGAACAGCTCGGCCAGCCCGGCATTGTCCAGGTTGTGCCGTGGCTTGAAGTCGCTTTCCCCGGACGACCGGGCGAAGCGGTTCCATGGACAGACGATCTGGCAGTCATCGCAGCCGAACACCCGGTTGCCGATCAACGGCCGCAGTTCCTCAGGGATGGCGCTTTTCAGTTCGATGGTCAGGTAGGAAATGCAGCGGCGAGCATCGAGCACGTAGGGCCCGACGAAGGCATTCGTAGGACATATGTCCAGGCACGCGGTGCATTTTCCGCAATGTTCGCTGGCATGGGGCGGGTCCACCGGCAGCGGCAGGTCGACAAACAGCTCGCTCAGGAAGAAATAGCTGCCGGCCTTGCGGTTCAACACCAGGGTGTTTTTACCGATCCAGCCCAGGCCGGCCTGTTCAGCGATGGCTTTTTCCAGGACTGGAGCACTGTCGACGAAGGCGCGATAACCGAAGGGGCCGATCACCGCCTGAATTTTTTCTGCCAGTTGCTGCACACGTTTACGGATCAATTTGTGGTAATCGCGGCCCAATGCATAACGCGAGACGTAGGCTTTCTCCGGTTGGCCGAGCATCTGCGCCATGTGCGTGTCGCCCGACAGGTAGTCCATGCGCAGGGAAACCACCCGTAGCGTACCCGGCACCAGTTCCTCGGGGTGCGAGCGTTTACTGCCGTGGGCGCCCATGTAGTCCATTTCGCCGTGGTACCCGGCATCGAGCCAGCGTTGCAGGTGCTGCTCATGCTCGGCAAGGTCCAGGCCGCTGATGCCGACCTGCTGGAAGCCCAGCTCGCGGCCCCACTCCTTGATGGATTGGGCGAGGGCGGGGAGGTCTGTGGGAATGGCAGGCATGAGGCGAGAGAAACCAGAGCTGAGATGCGTATAATTCTGCCAGACATCGGAGCCCGAAGACGCATGCCGCACACTAAAGATGATTTTCCCGACGCGCTGTACAGCGCCGCGCAGGTCCGGGCCCTCGACGCACAACTGATCGCGGCCGGCACCGCCGGTTTCGAATTGATGCAGCGCGCCGCCCGCGCCACCTGGCGAGCGATCGTCCGGCGCTGGCCTGACGCCCATGAGCTGACGGTGCTGGCCGGGCATGGCAACAACGCTGGCGATGGCTACCTGGTCGCGACCCTGGCCCGGCGCGCCGGCTGGTCGGTGCGGGTACTGACAGTGGGCGAGCCCCGGCGCTTGCAGGGCGACGCCGCCAATGCCCACGCCGAGGCGGTGGCGGTGGGCGTGCCGATGGAGCCGTGGTCGGATGAGGTCGAGTTGCGCGGCGTGTTGCTGGATGCGCTGCTCGGCACGGGCTTGAGTGGTGATGTGCGCGAGCCTTATGTGCGGGCTATCGATACGATCAACGTCAGCGGTCTGCCGGTCGCGGCGGTGGATATCCCCTCGGGCTTGTGCGCCGATACCGGCCGGGTGCTGGGCACGGCGGTGGTGGCCGACCTCACCGTGACCTTTATTGGCTTGAAGCTGGGCCTGTTTACCGGCGAAGCGGCGGACCGGGTCGGTGAACTGGTGTTCAATGACCTGCACGCCGATCCAGATATTGTTGACGCGGCACCGGCCAGTGCCCGATTGCTCTCACCCCATAATCTGCCACGTCTGACGCCTCGCGCCGCCACGTCCCACAAAGGCAAGTTCGGTCAGGTGCTGTTGATCGGTGGCGACCGGGGCTTTGGCGGCGCTATCCAGATGAGCGCCGAAAGCGCCCTGCGCTGCGGTGCGGGGATGGTTTCGATGGCGACCCGCAGCGAGCACGTAGCCGCCGCGCTGACGCGTTTGCCGGAAGTGATGGTGCAAGGCACCCATTCGGCGAACCAATTGATGGGCTTGCTCCAGCAGGCCAGCGTGCTGGTGGTCGGGCCGGGCTTGGGCCAGGCCGCGTGGGGGCGCAGCCTGTTGTCGGCGGCGGCCAATGCGCCGCTGCCGCAAGTGTGGGATGCGGATGCGTTGAACTTGTTGAGCAGCGGCGAGGTTCGCCTGCCTGAACAGTGTGTCATCACCCCGCACCCGGGCGAGGCGGCGCGGTTGTTGGAGTTATCCACAGCCCAGGTGCAGGCCGACCGTCCGGCGGCGGCCCATGCATTGAGCCAGAAATACACCGCCACGGTGATCCTCAAGGGCGCCGGCAGCCTGATTGCCAGCCCGGACGGTCGCCTGGCGGTTTGCAGCCAGGGCCATCCGGCCATGGCCACGGCAGGCCTGGGGGATGTGCTGGCCGGTGTGGTCGGCGCCTTGCTGGCCCAGGGCATGGAGGGGTTCGAGGCCGCCTGCCTGGCGGTCTGGCTGCATGCCAATGCCGGTGCCCAGGCCGGTCGCTCGGGTCGTGGGGTGGCGGCCACCGATCTGATTCCGGTCATTCGTCAGTTGTTGGAGGAGCATTCACCGTGTCTGAAGTAACCCTGTACGTGGCGGACGAACAAGCCATGACACAATTTGGCGCCCGCATCGCGCAGATCACCGCCGGCCACGGCCTGATTTTTCTCGAAGGCGACCTCGGTGCGGGGAAAACCACCCTGTCCCGTGGCATCATTCGCGGCCTCGGGCACGTCGGCTCCGTCAAGAGCCCTACGTTCACCCTGGTCGAGCCCTACGAGATCGGCGACATTCGCGCCTTCCATTTCGACCTGTATCGACTGGTGGATCCTGAGGAGCTGGAATTTCTCGGTATTCGCGATTATTTCGAAGATGACGCCTTGTGCCTGATCGAATGGCCCCAGATGGGTGCAGGCTTTTTGCCAAAGCCCGACCTGACCATTACCATTGGCGCGCAGAACGGCGGGCGTTCGCTGAAACTGACGCCGCAAGGCTCGCGTGGCGAGTCGTGGTGTGCCGCTTTGGCATTGGAAAACTAATTGATGATGGGGTTTGGTATGCGCTTTCGCGCGGTGGTTGCTGTCGTAGGACTGTTGCTTACGGCACTGGCCGTCGATGCTGTGGCTGAGACAAAGGTCAACAGCGTTCGCCTCTGGCGGGCGCCGGACAACACACGGCTGGTGTTCGACCTGACGGGCCCGGTGCAGCACAGCGTATTCACCCTGACCGCCCCGGATCGCCTGGTGATCGACATCAACGGTGCGTCCCTGGGCGCGCCATTGAACGTGGCGACGGCCAACACGCCGATTACCGCGATGCGTTCGGCCCAGCGTACGCCGACCGACCTGCGGGTGGTCATCGACCTGAAAAAAGCCGTGACCCCGAAAAGCTTCACCCTGGCCCCGAATGCCCAATACGGCAACCGGCTGGTGGTGGACCTGTTCGACAACCCGGCCGATGCGGCGCCACCTCCGCCGCCGCCGACCAATGTAGCCACGGTGCCAGCGGTGCCGGTGACCCCGACCGAACCTGCGCTCAAGCTGCCACCGGCCCCGGCTGGCAAGCGCGACATCATCGTGGTGATCGACGCCGGTCATGGCGGCGAAGACCCAGGCGCCTCGGGCTCGCGCGGGCAGCGTGAAAAAGACGTGGTGCTGTCCATCGCCCGCGAATTGCAGCGCCAGGTCAACGGCATGAAAGGCTTCCGCGCCGAACTGACCCGTACCGGCGACTACTTCATTCCCTTGCGTGGGCGTACCGAGATCGCCCGCAAGAAAGGCGCCGACCTGTTCGTCTCCATCCACGCCGACGCCGCGCCTTCGGCGGCTGCGTTCGGGGCCTCGGTGTTTGCCCTGTCCGACCGCGGTGCCACGTCCGAGACCGCCCGTTGGCTGGCCGACAGCGAAAACCGTTCCGACCTGATCGGCGGTGCCGGCAACGTCAGCCTCGATGACAAGGACCGGATGCTCGCCGGTGTATTGCTCGATTTGTCGATGACGGCCTCGTTGACCTCCAGCCTGAACGTCGGCCAGAAAGTCCTGAGCAACATCGGTCGCGTCACGCCGCTGCACAAGCAGCGCGTCGAGCAGGCCGGGTTCATGGTACTCAAGTCGCCGGATATCCCGTCGATCCTGGTGGAAACCGGCTTCATCTCCAACGCCAACGAAGCGTCCAAGCTGTCGTCTTCCAACCACCAGCAGGCGCTGGCCCGTTCCATCAGCAGCGGCGTGCGGCAGTTCTTCCAGCAGAACCCACCGCCAGGCACCTATATTGCCTGGCTGCGCGACTCCGGCAAGATCGCCCAAGGTCCGCGGGATCATCGGGTCAGCCCCGGCGAAACCCTGGCGATGATCGCCGTGCGTTACCAGGTGTCGCCCGCGACCTTGCGCAGCGCCAACAACCTCAAGAGCGACGAGCTCAAGATCGGCCAGACCCTGACCATTCCCGGTAATGACGTGGCGGTCCAGCAATGAGTGATGAAGTGATCGGCAGCAACGCTCGCATCGAACTGCTCAGCCCCCGGCTGGCGAACCAGATCGCCGCCGGTGAAGTGGTCGAGCGCCCGGCGTCGGTCATCAAGGAACTGCTGGAAAACAGCCTTGATTCCGGGGCCAAGCGCATCGACGTGGATGTCGAGCAGGGCGGCGTCAAGCTGCTGCGGGTCCGCGATGACGGTGGTGGTATTTCTTCCGACGACCTGCCGCTGGCCCTGGCGCGTCACGCCACCAGCAAGATCCGCGACCTGGAAGACCTCGAGCGGGTCATGAGCCTGGGGTTTCGGGGCGAGGCGCTGGCATCCATCAGTTCGGTGTCGCGCCTGACCCTTACCTCCCGCACCCGCGACGCCGAGCAGGCCTGGCAGGTCGAGACCGAGGGCCGGGACATGGCCTCCCGCGTGCAGCCTGCGGCCCATCCGGTGGGCACCTCGGTGGAAGTGCGCGACTTGTTCTTCAACACCCCGGCCCGGCGCAAGTTCCTCAAGGCCGAGAAGACTGAATTCGATCATCTGCAAGAAGTCATCAAGCGCCTGGCCCTGGCACGCTTTGATGTGGCGTTCCATTTGCGCCACAACGGCAAGACCATCCTCAGCCTGCACGAGGCCCACGATGATGCGGCCCGCGCCCGCCGTGTCGGCGCAGTGTGCGGCGCAGGTTTCCTGGAGCAGGCCTTGCCCATCGAGGTGGAGCGCAATGGCCTGCACCTGTGGGGTTGGGTCGGGTTGCCGACCTTTTCCCGCAGCCAGGCGGACTTGCAGTATTTCTACGTGAACGGCCGGGCGGTGCGCGACAAACTGGTGGCCCACGCGGTGCGCCAGGCTTATCGCGATGTGCTGTTCAATGGCCGGCATCCGACCTTCGTGCTGTTTTTCGAAGTCGATCCGGCCGTGGTCGACGTCAACGTGCACCCGACCAAGCATGAGGTGCGTTTCCGTGACGGGCGCATGGTCCACGATTTCCTCTACGGCACCCTGCACCGCGCCTTGGGCGATGTGCGTCCGGAAGATCAACTGGCGGCACCGGCGGCGGTAGGCGGCATGGTTCGGCCAACGGGGTTGGACGCTGGCGAATTCGGGCCGCAGGGCGAAATGCGCCTGGCGGCCAATGCACTGCTGGAGCAGCCCCAGCCTCAGCCGAGCTACAACACCGCCGGGAGCGGTGCCGGCAGCGGCTATCAATATCAATACACTCCGCGCCCGCAATCCAACGTGCCGGCAGCCGAGGCCCAGGCGGCCTATCGCGAGTTCTTCAAGCCCTTGCCGGACGCCGGAGCGGCGGCGATGCCCGACGGCCAAGGCGATATCCCGCCGCTGGGCTATGCCCTGGCGCAACTCAAAGGCATTTATATCCTCTCGGAAAATGCCCAGGGCCTGGTCCTGGTGGACATGCACGCCGCCCATGAGCGGATCATGTACGAGCGGCTGAAAATCGCCATGGCCAGCGAAGGCTTGAGCGGCCAGCCGCTGTTGGTGCCCGAATCCCTGGCCGTCAGCCAGCGCGAAGCCGATTGCGCCGAAGAGCATGTGGCCTGGTTCCAGCGCCTGGGCTTCGAACTGCAGCGCCTGGGCCCGGAAACCCTGGCGATCCGTCAGATCCCGGCCTTGTTGAAGCAGGCCGAGGCCAATCGCCTGGTCAGCGACGTGCTGGCGGACTTGATGGAATACGGCACCAGCGACCGCATCCAGGCGCACCTGAACGAATTGCTCGGCACCATGGCCTGCCACGGCGCGATCCGCGCCAACCGGCGCCTGGCCCTGCCGGAAATGAACGGCCTGCTGCGGGACATGGAAAACACCGAGCGCAGCGGTCAATGCAACCATGGCCGGCCGACCTGGACCCAATTGGGCCTGGACGACCTGGACAAACTGTTCCTGCGCGGTCGTTGATGAGCCAGTTGCCACCCGCGATTTTCCTGATGGGGCCGACCGCCGCCGGCAAGACCGACCTGGCCATCGAGTTGACCAAGGTCCTGCCCTGCGAGTTGATCAGCGTCGATTCGGCCCTGGTCTACCGGGGCATGGACATCGGCACCGCCAAGCCGTCGAAACAACTGCTGGCCGAATTTCCCCATCGCCTGATCGACATCCTCGACCCGGCCGAGGCTTATTCGGCGGCCGATTTCCGGCGTGACGCGCTCCAGGCCATGGCCGAGATCACCGCGCGGGGCAAGATCCCGCTGCTGGTGGGCGGCACAATGCTGTATTACAAGGCCTTGGTCGATGGGTTGGCGGACATGCCGGCAGCCGATCCCGAGGTGCGTGCGCAGATTGAAGAAGAGGCCGCGCGCCTTGGCTGGCAAGCCCTGCACGAGCAATTGGCGATCATCGATCCGGAATCGGCGGCGCGTATTCACCCCAATGACCCGCAGCGGCTCAGTCGGGCCCTGGAGGTTTATCGGGTCAGCGGCCAGAGCATGACGGCCCTGCGCCAGCGACAATCTGCGCAAAGTACTGAAGCAGCCGCTTCGGGACTGCAACAATTGCCCTATACTGTCGCGAATCTGGCCATCGCTCCGGCGAACCGGCAAGTGCTGCATCGGCGAATTGAACAAAGATTCACATTAATGTTGGAACAGGGGTTCATAGACGAGGTCGTAGCCCTGCGTGAGCGAAGTGACCTGCATGCCGGGTTGCCGTCTATACGTGCGGTAGGTTATCGACAAGTCTGGGATTACCTGGACGGCAAGCTGACGTCAGCCGAGATGCAGGAGCGTGGGATCATTGCCACGCGCCAATTGGCGAAACGCCAGTTCACCTGGCTGCGCAGCTGGACTGACTTGCATTGGCTCGACAGTCTCGATTGCGACAATCTGCCACGCGCCTTGAAATACCTTGGGACCATCTCCATATTGAGCTGAGTCCTTGCAATTGCCGTCTATCCTTGGGGGTGTGACGGCCCAAGCCATCTGATTCCGATTTTTATTATTGATCCTTAAAGGAGTGCGGCACATGTCAAAAGGGCATTCGCTACAAGACCCTTACTTGAACACTTTACGTAAAGAGAAAGTTGGGGTGTCCATCTATCTGGTCAACGGGATCAAACTGCAAGGCACGATCGAGTCTTTCGACCAGTTCGTCATCCTTCTGAAAAACACCGTCAGCCAAATGGTCTACAAGCACGCGATCTCGACAGTCGTGCCAGTTCGTCCGATTCGTCTGCCTAGCGCAACCGAATCCGAAGGCGGTGACGCTGAACCGGGTAACGCCTGATAGGAGCCTCCTTTGTTCTTTGAGCGCCACGGTGGTGGTGAACGGGCCATTCTCGTTCACTTGGATGGACAGGACCCTGAGGCGCGCGAAGATCCGCAGGAGTTTCAGGAATTGGCACTTTCGGCCGGCGCCGAGACCGTCGCGTTTTTCAACGTGCCGCGTCATCGGCCAACCGCCAAGTTCCTGATCGGCAGTGGCAAGGTCGAGGAGTTGCGCGACCTGGTCAAGGCCGAACAGGTCGATCTGGTGATTTTCAATCACATCCTCACGCCCAGTCAGGAGCGTAACCTCGAACGTGTCTTCGAGTGTCGCGTGATCGACCGTACGGGGCTGATTCTCGATATTTTCGCCCAGCGCGCCCGCACCCATGAAGGCAAGCTCCAGGTCGAACTGGCCCAGCTTGAGCACATGAGTACGCGGCTGGTTCGCGGCTGGACTCACCTTGAGCGGCAGAAGGGCGGTATCGGCCTGCGCGGCCCGGGTGAAACCCAGTTGGAAACCGACCGGCGCCTGTTGCGGGTGCGCCTGCGCCAGATCAAGGGGCGGTTGGAAAAGGTCCGCAGCCAGCGCGAGCAGTCGCGACGCGGCCGCAAGCGTGCGGATATCCCGACGGTTTCACTGGTGGGTTATACCAACGCCGGCAAATCGACCCTGTTCAATAACGTCACCCAATCCGACGTCTACGCCGCCGACCAATTGTTCGCCACGCTCGACCCGACCCTGCGTCGGCTCGACCTGGACGACCTCGGGCCGATCGTGCTGGCCGACACCGTGGGCTTCATCCGTCACCTGCCGCATAAACTGGTCGAGGCTTTCCGGGCTACGCTCGAAGAGTCGAGCAACTCCGACCTGCTGCTGCACGTGATCGATGCCGCCGAGCCGGACCGGATGCTGCAGATCGAGCAGGTGATGGTGGTGCTGGGCGAGATCGGAGCCCAGGACTTGCCGATCCTCGAGGTATACAACAAACTCGATTTGCTCGAAGGCGTGGAGCCGCAGATCCAGCGCGATGCCGACGGCAAGCCGCAACGGGTCTGGCTGTCGGCCCGTGATGGCACCGGCCTGGACCTGCTCAAGCAGGCTGTGGCCGAGCTGTTGGGCAACGATCTGTTTGTGGGCACCCTGAAGTTGCCGCAACGTTTCGCCCGGCTGCGAGCCCAGTTCTTTGAGCTGGGGGCCGTGCAAAAAGAAGAACACGACGACGAAGGCGTCTGCCTGCTGGCGGTTCGCCTGCCTCGGGCGGAGCTCAATCGGCTGGTCAGCCGCGAAGGGCTGCAACCGATGGAATTCATCGAGCAACACACTTTGCAATAAAAGCCTGAGAAAGCTGTGTCAGGCATTCTGTAGCATTGGTCGGCGCGCCGTGGGTGCGTCTTTGCTTTATCAGATGGAGAGCGCTATGGCTTGGAATGAGCCGGGTGGCAACTCGAATAATCAGGATCCTTGGGGTGGCAAGCGTCGTAACAACGGCGACCGCAAGGGGCCGCCGGATCTCGACGAGGCCTTCCGAAAGCTGCAGGAAAGCCTGAACGGTTTGTTCGGTGGTGGTAAAAAACGCGGTGACGAGGGTGGCGGTCGTCCGGGCAAGGGCGGCGGTTTCGGCCTGCTCGGCATCGGTCTGGTCGTGCTGGCGGCTGTCTGGCTGTACAGCGCGGTCTATGTCGTGGACGAGCAGGAGCAGGCCGTGGTGCTGCGCTTCGGCAAGTACTACGAGACGGTTGGGCCGGGCCTGAATATCTATTTCCCGCCGATCGACCAGAAGTACCTGGAAAACGTCACGCGTGAGCGGGCGTACACCAAGCAGGGCCAGATGCTGACCGAAGACGAGAACATCGTCGAAGTGCCGCTGACCGTGCAATACAAGATCACCAACCTGCAGGACTTCGTGCTGAACGTCGACCAGCCGGAAACCAGCCTGCAGCACGCGACCGAAAGTGCCTTGCGCCATGTGGTGGGTTCCACCGCCATGGACCAGGTGCTGACCGAAGGTCGTGAACTGATGGCCAGCGAAATCAAGGAGCGCCTGCAGCGGTTCCTCGACACCTATCGCACCGGTATCACCGTCACCCAGGTCAACGTCCAGAGCGCGGCAGCCCCGCGTGAGGTCCAGGAGGCCTTCGACGACGTGATCCGTGCCCGTGAAGACGAGCAGCGTTCGCGCAACCAGGCCGAAACCTATGCCAACGGCGTTGTACCGGAAGCCCGTGGTCAGGCCCAGCGCATCATCGAGGATGCCAACGGTTACCGTGACGAAGTGGTCTCCCGCGCCAAGGGTGAGGCCGATCGCTTCACCAAGCTGGTGGCTGAATATCGCAAGGCTCCAGAAGTCACCCGTGAGCGTCTGTACCTGGACACCATGCAGGAAGTCTTCAGCAACACCAGCAAGGTCCTCGTGACCGGCAACAAGAACGGCCAGAGCAATCTGCTGTACCTGCCGCTGGACAAGATGGTCGAGAGCGGGCGCAACACCAGCACGCCGGCGACCAGTTCGGCGGCCGCCAGCAATGAAACCAATGCTCGTGCGGCGGCGGACCTGCAGCAACAGCAAGCACGTACCAGGGAGAGTCGCTGATGAGCAATAAATCGCTGATCGCCCTTATTGTCGGTGTCGTCGTGGCGATCGCTGCCTGGAACTGCTTCTACATCGTGGCTCAGACCGAGCGCGCGGTGTTGCTGCAATTCGGTCGCGTGGTTCAGCCTGATGTCCAGCCGGGTCTGCATGTGAAGGTGCCGTACGTCAACAAGGTGCGCAAGTTCGACGGCCGCCTGATGACGCTGGATGCGCCGACGCAACGCTTCCTGACGCTGGAAAAGAAAGCCGTGATGGTGGATGCCTATGCCAAGTGGCGCGTGAAGGATGCCGAGCGCTTCTACACCGCGACCTCGGGCCTGAAGCAGATCGCCGACGAGCGTCTGTCCCGTCGTCTGGAATCGGGCCTGCGTGACCAGTTCGGTAAGCGCACGCTGCATGAAGTGGTGTCCGGTGAGCGTGATGCGCTCATGGCCGACATCACCCGTTCGCTGAACACGATGGCGGAAAAAGAGCTGGGTATCGAAGTGGTCGATGTCCGGGTCAAGGCCATCGACCTGCCGAAGGAAGTGAACCGCAGCGTGTTCGAGCGGATGAGCACCGAGCGTGAGCGTGAAGCCCGCGAGCACCGCGCCAAGGGTAACGAGCTGGCCGAGGGCATTCGTGCCGACGCCGATCGTCAACGCCGTGTGTTGCTGGCCGAAGCCTATCGTGAATCGGAAGAGGTCCGTGGTGATGGTGATGCCCAGTCCGCTGCGATCTACTCCAAGGCTTATGGTCAGGATCAGGAGTTCTACGCGTTCTACCGTAGCCTGCGTGCCTACCGTGAAAGCTTCGCGAACAAATCCGACGTCATGGTCCTGGACCCAAGCAGTGACTTCTTCCGCTACCTGGAAAAGGCCAAGCCTTGATGCGACGTTGACCTGAGGCACTCCGCCCGGCGGCTAAAGCGTCGGGCGGGGTGATCCTTTGGGAAAACGTGTGTATGATGCGGCAGCCGGGAAATTCCCGGCTTTTTTGCGTCTGCACGTTCGATTGCGGTTCACAGGTGCAGGCGTCGGGTTGAACGACTCGACAGGTTTTTCGAGGGAAGTGCTGGGCGAGGCCGATTGCGGGCCATTCGTCACGTCGCTCTTGCGCGCTTTTCGCCCAGGATGCGCGCCTGGCGCAGGCATTTTCTGCTTCACTCAAGGCCAGCCCGAAAGCTGGCCGCCCGGACCATAGGGGAATGGCGTAATGGCAACGGTAGACCGCTGGCTGCTGCCAGATGGCATCGAAGAAGTACTGCCACCGGAAGCTGCGCGTATCGAAGTAGCGCGTCGGCAGGTGTTGGATCTGTTCCAGAGTTGGGGTTACGAGTTCGTCGTTACCCCGCATATCGAGTACCTGGAATCCCTGCTCACCGGCGCGGGCCAGGACCTGGACCTGCGCACCTTCAAGGTTATCGACCCGCAGTCGGGCCGGCAGATGGGCTTTCGTGCCGACATCACGCCGCAAGTGGCGCGCATCGACGCCCACACCCTGCGCCGTGAAGGTCCGAGCCGCCTGTGCTACGCCGGCAGTGTGCTGCATGCCCAGCCGCGTGCCTTGTCGTCTTCGCGCAGCCCGATCCAGCTGGGCGCCGAGTTGTATGGCGACGCCAGCCCGAGCAGCGACGTAGAAGTCATCAGCCTGATGTTGGCCATGCTGCAACTGGCTGACGTGCCGGATGTCCATATGGATCTGGGGCATGTCGGCATCTATCGCGGCCTGGCCCGTGCGGCCGGTTTGTCCGGCGAAGTGGAGCAACAGCTGTTCGATGCCCTGCAACGCAAGGCCATCGACGAAGTCATCAGCCTGACCGAGGGCCTGCCGGCCGATCTGTCGGAGATGCTGCGGGCGCTGGTGGGCCTGTGTGGCGGACGTGAAGTATTGGCCGCTGCCCGTGAACGCCTGGCTCACGCGCCGGCGCCTGTGTTGGCGGCGCTGGACGACTTGTTGGCGATTGCCGAGCGTCTGTCGGTGCGTTTCCCCGAGTTGCCGCTGTATTTCGACCTGGGTGAATTGCGCGGTTATCACTACCACACGGGTGTCGTCTTTGCCGTGTTCGTCCCGGGCGTGGGCCAATCCATCGCCCAGGGCGGCCGTTATGACGACATCGGTGCCGACTTTGGTCGTGCTCGTCCGGCGACCGGTTTCTCTACCGATTTGAAAACCCTGGTGACCCTGGGGCGTGCTGAAGTCGAGCTACCGTCTGGCGGTATCTGGATGCCTGACAGTACGGATGCGGCACTCTGGCAAGCAGTCTGCCAGTTGCGCAGTGAGGGTCAGCGTGTCGTCCAGGCTTTGCCTGGGCAACCTTTGGCCGCCGCCCGTGAAGCGGACTGCGACCGGCAATTGATTCAGCAGAACGGGCTTTGGCAAGTATTGCCGCTGGCTTCTTGAGTTTTCCTGCCGGCTGCGGCCGGCACCAAGTTTGCGCGAATGAGGACAAGTGTTATGGGTAAGAATGTCGTAGTCCTGGGCACCCAGTGGGGTGATGAGGGCAAAGGCAAGATCGTTGATCTGCTGACCGAACATGCTGCCGCCGTAGTGCGCTACCAGGGTGGCCACAACGCAGGTCACACCTTGGTGATCGACGGTGAAAAAACCGTCCTGCACCTGATTCCGTCGGGCGTGCTGCGCGAAGGCGTCCAGTGCCTGATCGGCAACGGTGTGGTGGTTGCTCCCGACGCCTTGCTGCGGGAAATCATCAAGCTGGAAGAAAAAGGCGTACCGGTGCGCGAGCGCCTGCGTATCAGCCCGTCCTGCCCGCTGATCCTGTCCTATCACGTCGCGCTGGACCAGGCCCGTGAAAAGGCCCGTGGCGAGCTGAAGATCGGCACCACCGGTCGCGGTATCGGCCCGGCCTACGAAGATAAAGTTGCCCGTCGTGGCCTGCGCATCGGTGACCTGTTCCACCGTGAGCGTTTCGCCGCCAAGCTGGGCGAGTTGCTGGACTACCACAACTTTGTCCTGGTCAATTACTACAAAGAGCCGGCCATCGACTTCCAGAAAACCCTGGACGAGTGCATGGAGTACGCCGAGCTGCTCAAGCCGATGATGCTCGACGTCACTGCCGAGCTGCACGAGCTGCGTCGCGCTGGCAAGGACATCATGTTCGAAGGTGCCCAGGGTTCGCTGCTGGACATCGACCACGGGACCTACCCGTACGTCACCAGCTCCAACACCACCGCCGGCGGCATCGCCACGGGTTCGGGCTTCGGTCCGATGTACCTGGACTACATCCTGGGTATCACCAAGGCTTACACCACTCGCGTGGGTTCGGGTCCGTTCCCGACTGAGCTGTTCGACGACGTCGGTGCCTTCCTGGCCAAGCGCGGCCACGAATTCGGCGCTACCACCGGTCGTGCCCGTCGTTGCGGTTGGTTCGATGCCGTCATCCTGCGTCGCGCCATCGACGTCAACAGCATCTCGGGCCTGTGCCTGACCAAGTTGGACGTGCTGGACGGCCTGGAAACCATCAACATCTGCGTGGGCTACAAGAACCAGGACGGCGCCGTCATCGACGCACCGACCGACGCCGACAGCTACATCGGCCTGGAGCCGGTGTACGAGCAGATGCCAGGCTGGACCGAATCGACCGTGGGCGCCAAGACCCTGGAAGAGCTGCCAGTGGCGGCCCGCAACTACATCAAGCGTGTCGAAGAGTTGGTCGGTGCGCCGATCGACATTATTTCGACGGGGCCGGACCGCAACGAAACCATCGTTCTGCGTCACCCATTTGCCTGATAAGTCGTTGATGTAAAAAACAAAGGCCCCTCGTTTGGGGCCTTTGTCGTATCTGCCTGCCGAACGGCACGACCTTTGCTATGCATCGTTAACAATAAGTGCTTCTTTGAAGTGCCATCAATTTAATGGCGTTTAGTAGAGGGATTCCCCTGTGTCGGCCGTTCTCTCACTGTTACAAAGCCGTCTACTGCGGCCTGTTTTCGTTACCCTGGGTATCGCCCTTTTGGTGCAGGTGCTCGTGGCCGTCGCGCTGACCCGAAGCACGGTCACCGCGCTGGAGGCCGAGCTAGGGGCCCGGCTGGGGGGTGATAGTCAGAAATTATCTGGCGAGCTGGAGCAGGCCGGGCGCGAGGTCACCTCAAGCCTGGACAGTTTGTCTGCCAGCACTCGTCAGCGCCTCACCGCCGGTTTATCGACGCGCCTGAAGGACGAGCAGGCGCAGTTGCGCACGACACTCGAGAAATCGCTCAAGGATTCCGCCAACGATATGGCGCAACTCCTGGCCTCGGTCGCGCCCCGCGCCATGTGGGACAGCGACATACCGACCCTTTCCGAATTCGCCCGCCGGGCCCAGCGCAACCCTAATGTGTTGTTCGTTATTTATGACGACGCCAGTGGTGAGCACCTGACTCGCTACCTGAACCGGGAAAACCCGATCAACAAGGCGCTGCTGGAAAAAGGCAAGGGCGAGCGGGCGTTGGACAAAGTGCTGGATGCGGCGAAGAGCGACCCCTCGGTGTATTACCTCGAAGCCTCGATCAGCCCCAACGGCGTAGAGATTGGTAAAGTATTGATGGGCGTTTCCACGGCTTCAGTTGAAGCTGACCTGAAGGCGTTGGACCAGCGCTTCTCGGCCTTGATCGCCAGCAGCGACCAGTTGGTCGGTGACAGCCTCAAGGGGGCGGCGGCCGACAGTGCCACCGCCATGCGCGGTCGTCTGGAATCGGCCCAGGCCACCGCCACGCAGATGCAGACCAATACCTCTAGCACCGTGCAGGAAGCTGCCGGCACATTGCGCTGGCGCATTGGCCTGGGCCTGGCGCTGGTGGGCTTCGGCGTGCTGGTGCTGCTGGCCGTGGTGCTGGGGCGTCGGGTGGTCAATCGCTTGAAGTTGCTTATTGCGGCCATGAACGACCTGGCGGCAGGCGAGGGTGACCTGACCAAGCGCGTGCAAATCAACAGCAAGGACGAAATCGGCGACATGGCGTCAGCGGTCAATCGCTTTGTGGATAAGTTGCAACCCATCGTGCGCGAGGCGGGCGATGTGGCCCAGCGTACCGGTGTGGAAATCGGTGCGATGACTTTGCGTAACTCCGGTGCCGATGCGGCGGCCGGGATGCAGCGTGATGAGGTGGCCGAGAGCCTGCGTGCGCTGTCGCAAATGGCGGATGAGGCTCAATCGGAAAGCCAGGCGATGCAGGCGGCTTTGCGGCAGGTCGTGGAGATCCGTCAGGCCACCGATGAAAACACCCGCACTTCGGCCAAGGTCAGTGGCTTGATCGAGGCGTTGGCCGGGCAGGTAGACACTGGGGCGAAAGTGATCGAGCGGCTGGCGCAGCAGAGCGAGCAGATCGAAGTGGTGCTGACGGTGATTCACGGCATCGCCGAGCAGACCAACTTGTTGGCCTTGAACGCGGCCATCGAGGCGGCGCGGGCCGGGGAAACCGGGCGCGGGTTTGCGGTGGTGGCGGATGAGGTGCGGGCCCTGGCGAGCAAGACCCAAAGCTCAACGGGCGATATCCAGGCGCATATCGTGGCCTTGCAGCAGGGCGCTCGCGAGGCGGTGGCCGCTATCGGCCAGGCCGGGCGCCAGGCCAGCGAAGGCCTGTTGGTGCTGCGAGACAGCGCGCGGTTGCAGCAGTCGGTGCAGGCGTCCGTAGAGCAGGTGCATGCGGCCATCGGCCTGGCGACTCAGGCCGCGGCTCATCAGGCCCAGGGCGCGCAAGCGGTGCGCGGGCGGGTGGAAACCATCCATGCCCAGGCCGAGAAGGCGGCCCAGGCCGTGGTCGAGACCACGGCCAGCGGCAAGGTGCTCGATGGTCTGGCGGCGCAGTTGAAGGCGAGTTTGGGGCAGTTCCGGGCCTGATCGGGTGATGGGTACCTCTGTGGGAGCGAGCTTGCTCGCGATGGCGGCTTGACTGAGTACATATCCATTGCTGTGGTAACGGCCGCTTATGGTTCCGCTCTTACAGCGGGTCACTTTTGAGAAGCGCAAAAGTAACCAAAACGCTCATGCCCCACCACTCGGTGCCTCGCCTAGGCTCGGCATGCCCGAACGAAGGCATCGCTCCGTGGGCCCGCCGCGAAGGGCCATCCATGGCCCAGCGCGGCTATCCCGGCATCCATGCCGGGATACCCACTGCGCAATACCTGCGTTCGGCCATCGTGGTTAACGGGGCGCCCGAGATCAACGTCCACCGCGAGGCGGCCTAGTAGCCGACCTGGCTCTCACGGTCGTACACCCATCAGACTTGTTTGAGCAGGTCCTGTGGGAGCAAAGCTTGCTCGCGAGGCGGCCTGACAGCCGACCTGGCTCTCATGGTCGTATATGTATGTGGGAGCAAAGCTTGCTCGCGAGGCGCCCTGATAGCCGACCTGATTCTCCGGTCATGCCCCGATCCAATTGTGGGAGCGGGCCTGCCCGCGAAGGCGGCCTAACAGCCAACCTGGTTCTCCCAGTCGTACACCACATCAGATCTGTGGGAGCAAAGCTTGCTCGCGAGGCGCCCTGATAGCCGACCTGGCTCTCCAGTCATACTCCGATCCAATTGTGGGAGCGGGCCTGCCCGCGAAGGCGGCCTAACAGCCAACCAGTCTCTCCGGCCGTGCCCCGATCCAATTGTGGGAGCGAGCTTGCTCGCGATGGCGGTCTCGGCGGCTCAGGTACATCCGCGTCGTCAGCAAATAAACCGGCAACCCCGATACCAGAATCAACAGCGCCGCATAAGGCGCGGCCGCGAACTCCACATTCGAGGTATGGGCCCAAACAGCGTTGCCAGCGTATTGAGCCCGGTCTGGCTCGGCAGCGGGGTGGTCAGTTCCTCCATTGCATCCAGGAACACCAGCGCGTAGGCGGGCGCCACAGCAAGCTCCCTCGCCACAGGGGGGGCAATTTTAGGTGTGCAGAAACGCAAAAACCCGCTTTCGCGGGTTTCTGTGAGATTCAAGGCCGTAACCTTGAAGCTTGAATTGGTGCCCAGAAGAAGACTCGAACTTCCACGACCTTGCGGTCACCAGCACCTGAAGCTGGCGTGTCTACCAATTTCACCATCTGGGCAGCATCTTCAGCGTTGCCGCTGTTGATGTGGCGCACTATACGGAGCGCATTTTGATCTGTAAACCCCTGTTTTTGTTTTAGTAATTGCCAAACGCAATTGCAGGGGGCAAAAATGCAAAAACCCGCTTTCGCGGGTTTTTGTTGAGCTTGCAGGTCATCGACCTGTTGCTCGAAATTGGTGCCCAGAAGAAGACTCGAACTTCCACGACCTTGCGGTCACCAGCACCTGAAGCTGGCGTGTCTACCAATTTCACCATCTGGGCAATATCGACATCGTGTGTACGTCGTCGATGGCGCGCACTATACGGAGCGTCTTTTTAACTGTAAACCCCTCCTGAGAAAAAAACCGCTAAATTTCACGAGCGGTGCTTTTCCGGGCTTCCAAGGCAGGCCAAATGGCTTTAGAAAAGCGATCGGATGCTTGAAATTTCCCGTTTCATTAAGCCTATGCCAAACTAACCCGCATATAGACAAGGTGAAAACTCTCTAATGGCCGATTGGCAGTCCCTCGATCCCGAGGCCGCTCGTGAAGCGGAAAAATATGAAAACCCTATTCCTAGCCGCGAACTGATCCTGGCGCATCTCGCCGATCGGGGTTCGCCTGCTAGCCGCGAGCAGTTGGTCGAAGAGTTCGGTCTGACCACCGAGGACCAACTCGAAGCCCTGCGCCGCCGTCTGCGCGCCATGGAGCGCGACGCTCAACTGATCTACACCCGGCGTGGCACCTACGCGCCGGTGGACAAACTCGACCTGATCCTGGGCCGCATCGCCGGTCACCGTGACGGCTTCGGTTTCCTGATCCCGGACGACGGCAGCGACGACCTGTTCATGAGCCCGGGGCAAATGCGCCTGGTGTTCGATGGTGATCGGGCCCTGGCCCGCGTGTCTGGCCTGGACCGTCGTGGTCGCCGTGAAGGCGTGATCGTCGAAGTGGTGTCCCGTGCCCACGAGTCCATCGTCGGCCGTTACTTCGAAGAAGGCGGTATCGGTTTTGTTGTGCCGGATAACCCGAAGGTCCAGCAGGAAGTGCTGATTACCCCGGGCCGTAATGGCGCCGCCAAGGTGGGTCAGTTCGTCGAGGTGAAAATCACCCACTGGCCAACTGCGCGCTTCCAGCCACAGGGCGATATCGTTGAAGTGGTCGGCAACTACATGGCGCCGGGCATGGAGATCGACGTCGCGCTGCGTACCTACGACATTCCCCACGTCTGGCCCGAGGCTGTGCTCAAGGAAGCCGCCAAGCTCAAGCCGGAAGTTGAAGAGAAAGATAAAGAAAAACGCATCGACCTGCGCCATCTGCCGTTCGTCACCATCGACGGTGAAGACGCTCGCGACTTCGACGATGCGGTCTACTGCGAAGCCAAGCCTGGCAAGCTGCGCCTGTTCTCCGGCGGCTGGAAGTTGTTCGTCGCGATTGCTGACGTGTCCAGCTACGTGAAGATCGGTTCGGCCCTGGATAACGAAGCCCAGGTGCGCGGCAACTCCGTGTATTTCCCTGAGCGCGTGATCCCGATGCTGCCTGAGCAGTTGTCCAACGGGCTGTGCTCACTGAACCCGAAAGTCGACCGTTTGGCCATGGTGTGCGAGATGACCATCTCCAAAACCGGCGAAATGACCGACTACCAGTTCTACGAAGCGGTGATCCACTCCCAGGCGCGCCTGACCTACAACAAGGTCAGCACCATCCTGGAAACGCCGAAGACCAGTGAAGCCAAGGCCCTGCGCACCGAATACGCCGGCGTGGTGCCGCACCTCAAGCAGCTGTACTCGCTGTACAAGGTGTTGCTGGGTGCCCGTCACGTGCGTGGCGCGATCGATTTCGAGACCCAGGAAACCCGGATTGTCTTCGGTTCCGAGCGCAAGATCGCCGCAATCACCCCGACGACCCGTAACGATGCGCACAAGCTGATCGAAGAGTGCATGCTGGCGGCGAACGTGGCCACCGCGGAATTCCTCAAGAAGCACGAGATTCCTGCGTTGTACCGCGTGCACGACGGTCCGCCGCCGGAGCGTCTGGAAAAACTGCGTGCCTTCCTCGGCGAGCTCGGTCTGTCCCTGCACAAAGGCAAGGACGGCCCGACGCCGAAGGACTACCAGGCACTGCTGGCCAGCATCAAGGACCGTCCGGATTACCATGTGATCCAGACCGTGATGCTGCGCTCCCTGAGCCAGGCGGTGTACAGCGCCGACAACCAGGGCCACTTTGGTCTGAACTACGAGGCGTACACCCACTTCACCTCGCCGATTCGCCGTTACCCGGACCTGCTCACGCACCGCGCGATCCGCAGCGTGATCCATTCCAAGCAGAACACCCCGCACGTCAAGCGCGCCGGTGCCATGACCATTCCGAAGGCACGGATCTATCCGTACGACGAAGCGGCCCTGGAACAGTTGGGCGAGCAGTGCTCCATGAGCGAGCGGCGCGCCGACGAAGCCACTCGTGACGTGGTGAACTGGCTCAAGTGCGAGTTCATGAAAGACCGCGTGGGCGAGTCGTTCCCAGGCGTGATCACTGCAGTGACAGGCTTTGGTTTGTTTGTCGAACTGACCGACATCTACGTCGAGGGCTTGGTGCACGTCACCGCCTTGCCGGGTGATTACTACCACTTCGATCCTGTGCACCACCGCCTGGCGGGCGAGCGCACCGGTCGCAGCTTCCGTCTGGGCGACACCGTGGAAGTGCAGGTCATGCGCGTCGACCTCGATGAGCGCAAGATCGACTTCGGAATGTCTGACAAGCCCGCCGAAGCACCGACTGGCCGCAAAAAACGTGGCAACGAAACCGCAGCGCCTGCGACCAAAGGCAGAGGTAAAGGTGCTCCTGCCAAGACCGCAGAGCCTGAGCCAGCCAAGGCCGGTCGCCGTTCGTCTGCCAAGGACAAGGCTCCCGAAGCCTACCGTCCCAGCGACGCAGCGGCGAAAAACGCCGAGCTGCGCAAGAGCCGCGAGTTGAAGCAGCAGTTGCTCAACGAAGCCAAGAGCGGTGGTAAAGCGGCGTCTGGGGGAAAGTCCCACGGGGCGGAAAAGCCGTCGAGCAAGCCAAGTAAACACCGTAAAGGCCCGCCAAAAGCGGGTTCGGCCCCCGCGAAAAGCGGTGGGTCGCGCAAACCTAAGGCCAAGTCATGAGTCTGGAAAAAATCTACGGCGTGCATGCCGTAGAAGCACTGCTGCGTCACCACCCTAAGCGTGTCAAGCAAGTGTGGTTGGCAGAAGGTCGCAGCGAGCCGCGCGTGCAGGCGCTGGTCGAACTGGCCACCCAAAACAAGGTTGCCATTGGCCAGGCCGAGCGTCGTGAAATGGACGTGTGGGTCGAAGGCGTTCACCAAGGTGTGGTTGCGGACGTAAGCCCGAGCCAGGTCTGGGGCGAGGCGATGCTCGACGAGCTGCTCGATCGCACCGAAGGCGCGCCCTTGCTGCTGGTGCTGGACGGCGTGACCGACCCGCATAACCTCGGCGCTTGCCTGCGTTCGGCGGATGCGGCCGGTGCGTTGGCGGTCATCGTGCCTAAAGACAAGTCGGCAACCTTGACGCCGGCTGTGCGTAAGGTCGCCTGCGGCGCGGCGGAAGTGATTCCGCTGGTGGCGGTGACCAACCTGGCGCGTACCCTGGAAAAACTCCAGCAGCGCGGCTTGTGGGTGGTCGGCACGGCGGGTGAGGCCGAGGTCAGCATTTATGACCAGGACCTGACGGGCCCGACGATCCTGATCATGGGTGCCGAAGGCAAGGGCATGCGCCGCCTGACCCGCGAGCACTGCGATTACCTGGTCAAGCTGCCGATGGCCGGCAGCGTCAGCAGCCTCAACGTTTCGGTCGCGACCGGCGTGTGTCTGTTCGAAGCGCTGCGCCAGCGCAGCGTCAAGCCTTCCGCCAAAAAGTCCTGAGCCATGTGGGAGCGAGCTTGCTCGCGATGACGGTGTATCAGTGCCAGAAATGTCGACTGGCACGCCGCTATCGCGAGCAAGCTCGCTCCCACAGTGTTTTGTGCAGGGCAAGGATCGGTGATTGTTCAAATAATCGCCAATTGCCTTGCACCTCCCTCGGCCCTTCTCTACAATTGCGCCCCTTGCTGTGATGGCAGGCACTCATGTGTCTAGCGTCCACAAGTCCATAAGTGTCATTCACTCCTTGTCTGACCGTTTTTGAGCGGCAGGCTACAACCCGTAAGGAGCATTCATGCGTCATTACGAAATCATCTTTTTGGTCCACCCGGATCAAAGCGAGCAAGTCGGCGGCATGGTTGAGCGTTACACCAAGCTGATCGAAGAAGACGGCGGCAAAATCCACCGTCTGGAAGATTGGGGCCGTCGTCAACTGGCCTACGCAATCAACAATGTTCACAAGGCTCACTACGTGATGCTGAACGTTGAGTGCACTGGCAAGGCCCTGGCCGAGCTGGAAGACAACTTCCGCTACAACGATGCAGTGATCCGTAACCTGGTCATCCGTCGCGAAGAAGCCGTCACCGGCCAATCCGAGATGCTCAAGGCTGAAGAAAACCGCAGTGAGCGCCGTGAGCGTCGCGACCGTCCTGAGCACTCTGACAGCGCCGATGGCGATGACAGCGATAGCGACAGCGACAACAGCGATAACGCTGACGAGTAATCCACGGACCTTTTAAGGAGCCAATCACATGGCACGTTTCTTCCGTCGTCGTAAATTCTGCCGCTTCACCGCTGAAGACGTGAAAGAGATCGATTACAAAGATCTCAACACTCTGAAAGCCTACGTATCCGAGACCGGCAAAATCGTTCCAAGCCGTATCACCGGTACCAAAGCTCGTTATCAGCGTCAGCTGGCCACCGCTATCAAGCGCGCCCGCTTCCTGGCCCTGCTGGCCTACACCGACAGCCACGGCCGCTGAGACCGGGCAGTCGACGAGTAGTAAGGGATTGAATGCATGCGCGCCTTAGCTGACTTCATCATGCGGGGACGTGTGCAGGCCACGTTGGTTGTGGCCGGATCCGCGGCATTGCCGCTGTTGTTCTGGTTGAGTGCCGCCGCTGGGTGCCTTGTGCTCCTGCGGCGCGGTTCGGACGCCTTGAGCGTCCTGGGTATCGGGTTATTGTCAGCGTTGGTGAGCTGGTATTTCCTGAAGGACCCGACAACACTCCTGGTGTTGCTCGGGGCTGGTGGCCTGGCGTTGGTTCTGCGCGCCGGCCATACCTGGAACCGCGTGCTGCTGTGCAGCGTGGCCGTGGGGTTGTTGTGTGCGGTGAGCCTGGGAACTGTCTTCAGTTCCTTCATCGAATCACTGGCGCAGACGTTCGAAGACGTCCTACCGCTGGCGATGGGTGGGGTCTACGAGACATTCTCGGCAGACCAGAAGGCGCTTTTCACCGCTATGAGCGCTCCGCTGCTGATCATTTCGATAGCGTTGTCGTCGCAGATCTTTAGCGTGCTGTGCCTGATTCTTGGGCGCTATTGGCAGGCGTCGTTGTATAACCCCGGTGGTTTCGGTCGCGAATTTCGCGCTATCCGATTCCCCAAAAGCGTGGCGCTGTCACTGCTGGCCGTCATGTGTGTGGCTCCGTTTTTCGGGCTGCATGCACTGATCCTGTCGCCGCTGTGCAGTGTACCGCTGGTCTTCGCCGGCCTGGCCCTGATTCATGGGCTGGTGGCGCAGAAACGACTGGCCACGTTCTGGCTGGTGGGGATGTACGTGACGTTGTTGCCTTTCATGCACTTGCTCGGTCCGTTGCTCGTGGTCATGGCCATCGTCGACAGCCTGATTGATTTTCGCGGTCGTATGGCGCCGAAAGACGCCGACAACGCGAACGGTGAAGGTTAAAAGTTAGAGGATTTTCACATGCAACTGATCCTTCTGGAAAAAGTCACCAACCTGGGCAACCTGGGTGACAAAGTAAACGTTAAGGCCGGTTACGGTCGTAACTACCTGCTGCCTTACGGCAAAGCCACCGCTGCGACCGCTGCCAACCTGGCTGCGTTCGAAGAGCGTCGTGCTGAGCTGGAAAAAGCTGCTGCAGACCGTAAAACCTCGGCTGAAAGCCGTGCTGCCCAACTGGCCGAGCTGGAAGTGACCATCACTGCCACCGCTGGCGACGAAGGCAAGCTGTTCGGTTCGATCGGTACTCACGACATCGCTGACGCACTGACCGCCTCCGGCGTTGAAGTTGCGAAAAGCGAAGTTCGTCTGCCGAACGGCACCATCCGCAACGTAGGCGAATTCGACGTAGCCGTGCACCTGCACGCCGAAGTTGAAGCCACCGTACGCGTTGTCGTGGTAGCAGCTTAAGCAACACCTGTCGGCTGGCACCCTCGGGTGCTTGCCGGTAACATCGGGCACGATCCTGTTTACAGGTCGTGCCCTTTGTCTTTCTGCAATTCCTGATTTTCATAACCAGAAGTGGCCATGAACGAAATCACCGCTCCCGAGCAATACGATCTGCAAACCGCTGCCCTGAAGGTGCCTCCGCATTCCATCGAGGCCGAACAGGCCGTGCTCGGTGGTCTGATGCTGGACAACAACGCCTGGGAACGCGTGCTCGATCAAGTCTCCGATGGCGATTTCTACCGGCATGACCACCGGCTGATTTTCCGTGCGATCGCCAAGCTGGCCGATCAGAACATGCCGATCGACGTCGTGACCCTGGCCGAGCAATTGGACAAGGAAGGGCAGACGTCTCAGGTCGGTGGCCTCGGTTACCTGGGCGAACTGGCGAAAAACACGCCGTCGGTCGCCAACATCAAGGCTTACGCGCAGATCGTGCGCGAGCGGGCGACCTTGCGCCAATTGATCGGCATCAGCACCGAAATTGCCGACAGCGCCTTCAACCCGGAAGGCCGCACCGCCGCCGAGATCCTCGACGAAGCCGAACGGCAGATCTTCCAGATCGCCGAGGCCCGACCGAAAACCGGCGGCCCGGTCAGTGTCAACGACCTGTTGACCAAGGCGATCGACCGTATCGACACCTTGTTCAATACTGACAACGCCATTACCGGCCTGTCCACCGGCTACACCGACCTCGACGAGAAGACCAGCGGCCTGCAGCCGTCCGACCTGATTATCGTCGCCGGCCGTCCGTCCATGGGGAAAACCACCTTTGCGATGAACCTGGTGGAAAACGCCGTGCTGCGCAGCGAAAAGGCGGTCCTGGTGTACTCCCTCGAGATGCCAGGCGAATCGCTGATCATGCGTATGCTCTCGTCCCTGGGGCGTATCGACCAGACCAAGGTTCGTTCCGGCCAACTGGAAGACGACGACTGGCCGCGCCTCACCTCGGCGGTCAACCTGCTCAACGACCGCAAGCTGTTCATCGACGATACGGCTGGTATCAGCCCATCGGAAATGCGCGCCCGGACCCGCCGTCTGGTGCGTGAGCACGGTGAGGTCGGGTTGATCATGATCGACTACCTGCAACTGATGCAGATCCCCGGTTCCAGCGGCGACAACCGGACCAACGAGATTTCCGAAATCTCCCGTTCCCTCAAGGCCCTGGCCAAGGAATTCAACTGCCCGGTGGTGGCTCTTTCCCAGTTGAACCGTTCCCTGGAACAGCGCCCCAACAAGCGTCCGGTGAACTCCGACTTGCGGGAATCCGGAGCGATCGAGCAGGACGCCGACGTCATCATGTTCGTGTACCGCGACGAGGTGTATCACCCCGAGACGGAGCACAAGGGCATCGCCGAAATCATCATCGGCAAGCAGCGGAACGGCCCGATCGGCTTTATCCGCCTGGCGTTCATCGGCAAGTACACCCGGTTCGAGAACCTGGCGCCGGGTAGCTACAATTTTGATGACGACGAATAACCTGTTCAGCATCTCTTGAGGCAACCCCTTTCCAGGAGGTTGTATTTTTCCTGTGGGAGCGAGCTTGCTCGCGATAGCGGTGTAACTGTCAGAACATGTGTTGAATGTGCAGACCTCTTCGCGAGCAAGCTCGCTCCCACATTGGGTTTGCGGTGTGCGACCAATTTCCGACCATAGCCGTCGGAATTGGTTATTTTTTGTGCTATATTCCGCGCCCGCGATTTTTCATCTTTTATACCGGTTATCGACATGCAAGCAGCCAAGCCGTTATTTGACTATCCCAAGTACTGGGCCGAGTGTTTCGGCCCGGCGCCGTTCCTGCCCATGAGCAGGGAGGAGATGGATCAGCTCGGCTGGGATTCGTGCGACATCATCATCGTGACCGGTGATGCCTACGTCGATCACCCGTCGTTCGGCATGGCGATCATTGGCCGTTTGCTGGAAGCCCAGGGCTTTCGCGTCGGGATCATTGCCCAGCCGAACTGGCAGTCCAAAGACGACTTCATGAAGCTTGGCGAGCCCAACCTGTTTTTCGGTGTCGCGGCCGGTAACATGGACTCGATGATCAACCGCTACACCGCCGACAAGAAAATTCGCTCCGATGACGCCTACACCCCGGGCGGCATGGCGGGTAAACGGCCGGACCGTGCGAGCCTGGTCTACAGCCAGCGCTGCAAGGAAGCCTACAAACATGTGCCGATCGTGCTGGGTGGTATCGAAGCGTCGCTGCGCCGTATCGCTCACTACGATTACTGGCAGGACCGTGTCCGCAACTCGATCCTGATCGACGCCTGCGCCGACATCCTGCTCTACGGCAATGCCGAGCGGGCGATTGTCGAAGTCGCCCAGCGCCTGTCCTACGGCCACAAGATCGAAGACATCACCGACGTGCGCGGCACGGCCTTCATCCGTCGTGATACGCCGAAAGACTGGTACGAAGTCGACTCCACGCGCATCGACCGTCCGGGCAAGATCGACAAGATCATCAACCCGTATGTGAACACCCAGGACACGCAAGCCTGCGCCATCGAGCAGGAGAAGGGGCCGGTCGAGGACCCGAGCGAAGCCAAGGTCGTGCAGATCCTGGCGAGCCCGAAAATGACCCGCGACAAGACCGTGATTCGCCTGCCGTCGGTGGAAAAGGTTCGTGGCGACGCGGTGCTCTACGCCCACGCCAACCGCGTGCTTCACCTGGAAACCAATCCAGGCAATGCCCGCGCCCTGGTGCAGAAGCACGGCGAAGTCGACGTCTGGTTCAACCCGCCGCCCATTCCGATGACCACCGAAGAAATGGACTACGTGTTTGGCATGCCTTACGCACGCGTCCCCCATCCGGCGTACGGCAAGGAGAAGATCCCGGCCTACGAGATGATCCGTTTCTCGGTGAACATCATGCGTGGCTGCTTTGGCGGCTGCACGTTCTGCTCGATCACCGAGCACGAAGGCCGGATCATCCAGAACCGTTCCGAAGAGTCGATCATTCGCGAGATCGAGGAGATCCGCGACAAGGTCCCGGGTTTCACCGGGGTCATTTCCGACCTCGGCGGCCCGACCGCGAACATGTATCGCATTGCCTGCAAGAGCCCGGAAATCGAATCCGCGTGCCGCAAGCCGTCGTGCGTGTTCCCCGGCATCTGCCCGAACCTGAACACCGACCATTCTTCGCTGATCCAGCTGTACCGCAGCGCCCGGGCCTTGCCTGGGGTGAAGAAGATCCTGATTGCCTCTGGCCTGCGTTACGACCTGGCGGTCGAGTCGCCGGAATACGTCAAGGAGCTGGTGACCCACCACGTCGGCGGTTACCTGAAGATCGCTCCGGAGCATACCGAGGAAGGCCCGCTCAACCAGATGATGAAGCCGGGCATCGGCAGCTATGACAAATTCAAGCGGATGTTCGAGAAGTACACCAAGGAAGCCGGGAAAGAGCAGTACCTGATTCCGTACTTCATCGCCGCCCACCCGGGCACCACCGATGAAGACATGATGAACCTGGCGCTGTGGCTCAAGGGCAACGGCTTCCGCGCCGACCAGGTGCAGGCGTTCTATCCGTCGCCAATGGCTACGGCCACGGCGATGTACCACTCGGGCAAGAACCCGCTGCGCAAGGTCACCTACAAGAGCGACGCGGTGACCATCGTCAAGAGCGAGGAGCAGCGCCGCCTGCACAAGGCCTTCCTGCGTTATCACGACCCCAAGGGCTGGCCGATGCTGCGCGAAGCGCTGACCCGCATGGGCCGCGCCGACCTGATCGGGCCGGGCAAGAACCAATTGATTCCGTTGCACCAGCCGGCCACCGACAGCTACCAGAGCGCCCGTCGCAAGAACTCGACGCCAGCCGGCAGCCACAAGGTGGGCAAGGAAACCACCAAGATCCTGACCCAGCACACCGGCCTGCCGCCGCGTGCCAGCGATGGTGGCAACGCATGGGACAAGCGCGAGCAAGCCAAGGCCGCGGCATTCGCCCGCAACCAGCAGGCCGCCAAGGAACGCAAGGACGCCGCCAAGGGCAAAGGCCCGAAACCGGCGCGCAAGCCTGTCGTGCCGCGCTGATCGCCTAGCCACCTCGTAAAACGCCAGCCTAAGTGCTGGCGTTTTGCTTTCTAGCGGCGATGCTGGCCGTTTGTTATCGTGGCGCCCGCCAATTCCCGTCAATAGGCACAACAACGCCGGACACATCGCTCATGTGGCGAGGGAGCTTGCTCCCGCTCGGCGGCGAAGCCGTCGTAAACCGGCTGGCACGGTCTGTCTGGGAAAACTGCATGGGTTTGTTTGGGGCTGCTTCGCAGCCCAGCGGGAGCAAGCTCCCTCGCCACAGGGTTCAATGTGGATAAAGTCTCACCCTCCGATTCTCAAGGACGATTCATATGAGCACTCCGTTACCCGGCATCGGCATGGACAACAGCATCTCCCAGTTGATGGCCCGTCGCCGTATCGAAAGCCAACTCAACCTGCCGCGCCTGTTTGCTGCCATTGACGCCGATCCGGGCATTGTCGGTGCGGGCGTGGTGTACATCGATGCTGAGTTCAACGTAGTGGTCCTGCGCGAATTCAAGCCGATTTGCAGCATCAAGCCCAAGCGAATCATTTTGCACGAGGCGCAGAAGTACATCGCTCCGGCGCAATTTGCCCAACAGGTGCAAGACAATCCTCGGCAATCGCGCCTGGTCGGAGAGGCGATCAATACCACCTTGTCCTGCGCTGGCGCGGTATTGGGTTGGATTGTCGTGCTCAGTGGGTCGGTTGCGGTTCCCTTCAGCGCCGGGGCCAGTACCGTGGTCGTGGCCCTGGGCTATACCGCTGCGGCCGCCAGTACGGTGCAGTGTTTTGCCGGCGGTATCCGTACGGCAGCAGAAGTGGTCAATCCGCAATTCAACGACAAGCTGGACAGTGAGGAGTGGTACCAATATGCCTCGATCGGTCTGGATGCGGCCTCTCTGTTGGGCGTAGGGGCTTCCACCTTGACCACCATAAAACTGGTAAAGGTGGCCAAGGCCACTACCGGTAAAAGTCTGCGTGAAGTCTTACGTGGGCTGAATCGCCAGGAACGGTCGAAGTTGACCAAAGAGTTGCTGAGCATCAACGATCCCCGGTTGACGCCGAAGATGCTCAAGCTCAAGCAACTGGCCGGCGAACTGCCCAAGCGCTTCACTCCGACCCAGCTGCAGCACGCTACGGTCACCCAGATCAAGGACTCCCTGGGCGCGGCAATTGGCTTCACCGGCAGCAGCTTGTCGGGCAATGTCAAAACCATCGCCGTTGGCTTGTATGAAGAGCTGGAGGAGTAGATGGACGATCTCAGCCTTCCGCGTTTTCTGGCGCGTTATTTCCCGACATTCATGGGCGGCATTTTCGCGGCGCTATTCTCATTGGCCTGTGCTATTCCCTTGGTCTCGGCGTCCTATTTCGCCGGGGCCTCACTCGACGAGCAAGTCACCTGGTCGATGCTGGGGGGCATGGCGGTCACCATGGTCGTGGTGCACTGCAATTTCATGGTGGTGCGCGGCAGGCCTCAATGGGTATGGGGTTTGGTCGGGGTGCTGGTGTTATGCCTGCTGGCCGTACTACCGACCATCGAGGATCGTCCGCATAAGGTCATCTATGCGTTGGCCTTGCTGTTTCCGCTATTGGGTTTGCTGTTGCTCAACAGCAAGCGCCATCGCGAGATGCGCAGCAAGCTCGTCGAGATTCGTCGGCAGCGCGAATCGCTAAAGGCAGCGCTGAAGGAGGTCCCGAAGAAGGCCTCACGCCCGCGTCGCTGATTCGACTCGCGCTGCCGGCGCCGCATTTATGTGCATTGCTTTGCAGATGAATTCGGGCAGCGCGCGTTTTTAGTGCTCTACTGCCTTGAGTAGATAAAGAAAGTGTCCGACCTGCCTGCATGGCATAAGTCTTGCGCCGCTTTCGATAACGCCCAGGCTCGCAGGAGGCACGTCGTGTCGATCCATGTCGCATTGCATCACGTCACGCATTACCGCTACGACCGCGCCGTCGAACTCGGCCCGCAGATCGTTCGCCTGCGCCCGGCGGCCCATAGCCGCACGCGCATTCTTTCCTATGCGCTGAAGGTTTCGCCTGAGCAGCACTTCATCAACTGGCAGCAAGACCCCCAGGGCAACTACCTGGCGCGGCTGGTGTTTCCCGAGAAAACCCGGGAGATGCGGATCGAAGTCGATCTGCTGGCGGAAATGGCAGTGTTCAATCCGTTCGACTTCTTCCTCGAGCCCTACGCCGAAAAGATTCCGTTCGCCTACGCGGCCGACGAGCGCAAGGAGTTGGCGCCTTATCTGGAAACCCTGCCGCTGACGCCGAAATTCCAGTCCTATCTGGACGGCATCGACCGCACGCCGTTGCCAGCGGTGGATTTTCTGGTGGCGCTCAACCAGCGCCTGAGCGAAGACATCAACTACCTGATTCGCATGGAGCCGGGCGTGCAGACCCCGGAGCATACCCTCGAGCATGCGTCCGGCTCTTGCCGCGACTCGGCCTGGTTGTTGGTGCAGCTGTTGCGCAACCTTGGCTTGGCCGCGCGTTTCGTTTCCGGTTACCTGATCCAGTTGACCGCCGATGTGAAAAGCCTCGATGGCCCGTCCGGCACCGACGTGGACTTCACCGACCTGCATGCCTGGTGCGAGGTCTACCTGCCCGGTGCCGGCTGGATCGGCCTGGATGCGACGTCCGGGTTGTTCGCCGGTGAAGGCCACATCCCGTTGGCGTGCAGTCCCGATCCGTCCTCGGCGGCCCCGATCAGCGGCTTGGTGGAGCCTTGCGAGTGTGAGTTCAGCCACGAAATGTCCGTCGAGCGGGTCTGGGAAGCGCCGCGGGTGACCAAGCCTTACACCGACGCACAGTGGCTGGCGATCCAGGCGCTGGGGCGCCAGATCGATGCCGACCTGTTGGAGGGCGACGTGCGCCTGACCATGGGTGGCGAACCGACCTTTGTCTCCATCGATGACCCGGACGGTGCCGAGTGGAACACCGCGGCGCTCGGGCCGGACAAGCGCCGGCTCTCCGCCGAGCTGTTCCAGCGCATGCGCAATCACTATGCGCCCAAGGGGCTGGTGCATTTCGGCCAGGGCAAGTGGTACCCCGGCGAGCAATTGCCGCGCTGGTCGCTCAACTGCTATTGGCGGCGCGACGGGGTGCCGATCTGGCACAACAGCGCGTTGATCGCCGATGAGCAGGAGGACTATGGCGCCGATGGCGAACTGGCCGGGCGTTTCCTGGCGAGCGTTGCCGAGCGTTTGAAAATTCCTGCGCGGTTCGTGTTTCCGGCCTACGAAGACAACTTCTATTACCTCTGGCGCGAAGGTGCATTGCCTTCGAATGTCACGGCCGAGGACCCACGCCTGGAGGACGCCCTGGAGCGTGCACGGTTGCGCAAGGTCTTCAACCAGGGCCTGGACAAGGTCATTGGCCAGGTCCTGCCGCTGGCCCGCACCGCCAAGGGCGATCAATGGCAAAGCGGTCGCTGGTACCTGCGTGACAGTCACTGCCGCCTGGTGCCGGGGGATTCGCCCCTGGGCTATCGCTTGCCACTGGCGTCCCAGCCTTGGGTGACGGCGGCCGAGTACCCGTTCATCCACCCCACCGACCCGAACCAGGACTTGCCCGAGCTGCCCGGCACCGAGCAACTGGCGCGTCACGGCGAGCCGGCGGCCGAGCAGGAGCGTGTCCCGGAGATCGACAAATCCGCCGACTGGCTGACCCGCACCGCCTTCTGTGCCGAGGCTCGCGATGGCCGGCTGTACCTGTTCATGCCGCCACTGGAGCGGGTCGAGGATTACCTGGAACTGGTCAGCGCCATCGAGGCGACGGCTGAGGAGCTGCACTGTCCGGTGCTGTTGGAGGGCTACGAGCCGCCGAGCGACCCGCGCCTGGGCAATTTCCGCATCACCCCCGACCCGGGTGTGATCGAGGTCAACGTACAACCCTCGGCGACCTGGGATGAGTTGGTCGAGCGCACTGAATTTTTATACGAAGAGGCGCGACAGACCCGACTGACCACCGAGAAATTCATGATCGATGGCCGGCACACGGGCACCGGCGGTGGTAACCATTTCGTACTGGGTGGCGCGACACCGGCTGACTCACCGTTTCTGCGGCGTCCCGACCTGCTGCGCAGCCTGATCAGTTACTGGCATAACCACCCGTCGTTGTCCTACCTGTTTTCCGGATTGTTCATCGGCCCGACCTCCCAGGCGCCTCGCGTGGACGAGGCGCGCAACGACGCGTTGTACGAACTGGAAATCGCTTTCGCGCAAATGCCACAGCCCGGCGAGGAATGCCCTCCGTGGTTGGTCGATCGCCTGTTGCGCAACCTGTTGATCGACGTGACCGGCAATACGCACCGTGCCGAATTCTGCGTCGACAAGCTCTATTCACCGGACGGCGCCACCGGGCGTCTCGGCCTGTTGGAGTTGCGTGCTTTCGAGATGCCACCCCACGCCCGCATGAGCCTGGCCCAGCAATTACTGCTGCGGGCGCTGGTGGCGCGGTTCTGGCGTGAGCCTTATGCACCGGCGAAACTGGCGCGCTGGGGAACCGAGCTGCATGACCGCTTCCTGTTGCCGCACTTTATCGAGCAGGATTTTGCCGACGTCATCCATGAGCTGAACGCAGCCGGCTACCCGCTGCGGGCCGAGTGGTTCGCCGCGCACCTGGAGTTCCGCTTCCCCAAGGTGGGCGATTACGCGGTCAGCGGTATCGAGCTGCAATTGCGCCAAGCCCTCGAGCCTTGGCATGTGCTGGGGGAAGAGGGCGCGGTGGGCGGCACCGTGCGTTATGTGGACTCCTCCCTGGAGCGCTTGCAGGTCAAGCTCAGCGGCCTGGCGCCGCAACGCTACCTGCTGACCTGCAATGGCGTGCCGGTGCCGTTGCAACCCACCGGTCGGGTCGGTGAGTTCGTCGCCGGGGTGCGTTTCCGCGCCTGGCAACCGGCCAACTGCCTGCAACCGACCATTCCGGTGCATGCGCCGCTGGTCTTCGACTTGCTCGACACCTGGATGCAACGTTCCGTGGGCGGCTGCCAGTATCACGTGGCCCATCCGGGCGGGCGCAACTACGACAGCCTGCCGGTGAATGCCAACGAGGCCGAAAGCCGGCGGATGGCGCGTTTCTTCCGTATCGGACACACGCCTGGGAAACTTCCGATACCCAGCCTGGCCATGGATGACGAGTTTCCGCTCACGCTCGATCTGCGACGCTTTCCAGGGGCTTCAATGTAGGAGCTGTGTAGGAGCTGTCGAGTGCAACGAGGCTGCGATCTTTCCCCTGCCAATTGAGTCTGGAGTGAAAGATGAAAGATGAAAGATCAAGATCAAGATCAAGATCAAGATCAAAAGATCGCAGCCTCCGGCAGCTCCCACAGGGCACGACCCAGCGTCTGGTCACACTCTTCCACCTATCCGGGCGTCATGCGCTTGCGCTAGTCTCACCTTTTATTGCCGTCTGCCGAGCTTTCCATGCCTGACCTGCTTGACCGTTACCCGCTGACGACGGGCACCTATCACGAACTGTTGGACGACAACGGTGCGGTGCGTCCGCACTGGCGGCGGTTGTTCGATCAGTTGCAGCGCAGCACGCCGGCTCACCTGATCCAGCGTCAGGCGCTGCTGGCTCGGCAGATCCAGGAAAACGGTGTCACCTATAACGTCTACGCCGATCCGAAGGGCGCCGACCGGCCGTGGGAGCTGGACCTGCTGCCCCACGTGATCGACCCGCAGGAATGGAAACATCTGTCGGCCGGGATCGCCCAGCGTGCGCGGCTGCTCAATGCGGTTCTGGCCGACCTGTATGGGCCACAGCGGCTGATCAGCGAAGGGCTGTTGCCGGCAGAGTTGGTGTTCGGGCACAACAATTTCCTTTGGCCCTGCCAGGGCATCGCGCCGCCGGACGGCAGCTTCCTGCACTTGTATGCGGTGGATCTGGCGCGCACCCCCGATGGCCGTTGGTGGGTCACGGCGGATCGGACCCAGGCGCCTTCGGGGGCCGGTTATGCGCTGGAAAATCGCATGATCGTTTCCCGCGCGTTCCCCGAGCTGTATCGCGACTTGAGGGTGCGACACCTGTCCGGGTTCTTCCGCACCTTGCAGGAAACCCTGGCACGCCAGGCACCCAGTGACGGTGAGTCGCCACTGGTGGTGCTGTTGACGCCGGGGCGGTTCAACGAAAGTTATTTCGAGCATCTTTATCTGGCGCGCCAGCTTGGCTATCCGCTGGTGGAGGGGGGCGACCTGACCGTGCGCGACGCCACGGTCTACCTCAAGACCCTCAGCGGCCTGCGCCGGGTCCACGCCATCATGCGCCGGCTCGACGACGATTTCTGCGACCCCCTGGAGCTGCGCACCGATTCAGCCCTCGGCGTGCCGGGACTGCTGGAAGCGGTGCGGCAGGGCCGGGTGCTGGTGGCCAATGCCCTGGGCAGCGGCGTGCTGGAGTCACCGGGCCTGTTGGGGTTCCTACCGAAGATCAACCAGTATCTGTTCGGCGAGGAATTGATACTGCCGTCCATCGCCACCTGGTGGTGCGGTGAGCCGCCGGTGCTGGCCCAGGCCCTGGAAAAGCTGCCGCAGCTGTTGATCAAGCCGGCGTTTCCTTCCCAAAGCTTCACCCCGGTGTTCGGCCGGGACCTGAACGAGGCGCAGCGCGGCCAACTGGCGGCGCGCATGCAGGCTCGGCCCTATGCCTATGTCGCCCAGGAGTTGGCGCAACTGTCCCAGGCCCCGGTCTGGCAGGCCGAAGGCGGGCACATCCAGCCTCGGGCCATCGGCATGCGTGTGTATGCCGTGTCCGGGAAGGATGATTATCGGGTGCTGTCGGGTGGCCTGACCCGCGTGGCCGCCGAGGCCGACGCCGAGGTGGTGTCGATGCAGCGCGGCGGCGCCAGCAAGGACACTTGGGTGTTGGGCGAGCAGGCGCCCGGTGGAGAACAATGGACGGCCCAGCGAACCGTAGGCGTCCACGACCTGGTTCGACGCGATCCGTACCTGCCTTCGCGGGTGGTGGAAAACCTGTTCTGGTTCGGCCGTTACTGCGAACGCTGCGACGACAGCGCGCGGTTGCTGCGGATCATGCTGGGGCGTTATGTCGATGGCGATGACCCGCAGGCCCTGCAGTCGGCGGTGTCCCTGGGCGAAAGCCTGATGCTGCTGCCTGAGGAGGGCGAGCTGCACGAGCGTTTGCTGGCGGCGCTGTTGGGGGACGACTGGTCGTTCAGCCTGCGCTCCAACCTGCAGCGCTTGCAGTGGGCGGCGTCGCAGGTTCGCGGCAAGCTGTCCCGGGAGAACTGGCAGGCGCTGGTGGAGTTGCAACGCGAAGCGATGGAGCTGGAAACCGAGGAGCCGGATTTCGGTGAGTTGCTGGATTTCCTCAATCGGCTAGTGATGTCCCTGGCGGCGTTGTCCGGATTTGCCTTGGACGACATGACCCGCGACGAGGGCTGGCGCTTCTTGATGATTGGCCGGCGCCTGGAACGCTTGCAGTTCCTCAGCAGCAGCCTGGCGGCGTTTTTGCGTAGCGATGCGGTGTTCGACCAGGCTGGGCTTGAGTGGTTGCTGGAACTGGGCAACAGCAGCATCACCTACCGTTCGCGCTACCTGGCGGTGGCGCAACTGATCCCGGTGCTGGACCTGTTGGTGCTGGACGAACAGAACCCCCACGCGGTGCTTTTCCAGTTAAAGCTGGTGGCCCGCACGCTCAAACGCCTGAACGACGATTTTGGCGCACCGAAGGAAACGGCCTTGCCAGAATTGGTGACGCGTCTTTCTCGCTTTGACTTGCGTTGCCTGGAAAATCCCCTGTTTGGTGAGGCCAGCCTGCGCGCAGCACTTGATGGGCTGGCCGAACTGTTGCAGGAAGTGGCCGATGTCGGTGGCCAGGTGTCCGATCGCCTGGCCTTGCGTCATTTCGCCCACGTCGATGACGTCAGCCAACGCACGGTGTCCGTCTGATGAGCGCTCGTTACCAGATCCTCCACGACACCCATTACCACTACGACAGCCCGGTGTCCCTGGCCCAGCAGCTTGCCCATCTGTGGCCGCGCGCCTGTGACTGGCAGCGTTGCACCGAACAGCAGTTGCTGATCAGTCCGGAGCCGACGACTCGTCGCGATGAGCTGGACGTGTTCGGCAACCCGCTGACCCGCCTGGCCTTCGAACGCCCCCACGACGAGCTGCTGGTCAATGCTCGCCTGAGCGTCGAGGTGCTGTCTCGCCCCGCGCTGGACTTCAACCTGTCCCCGGCCTGGGAGTCGACCCGCAACGCGCTGACCTACAGCGGCCGGCCCCTGGCGGCGCCATTGCTGGAAGCGTGCCGTTTTCGTTTCGAGTCACCGTATGTGCACCTCAAGCGCAGCTTCGTCGAGTTTTCCGAAAGCTGCTTCCCGCCGGGGCGACCCTTGATGGTGGGCGTGCGGGCGCTGATGGAAAAGATTTTCGAGGAGTTCACCTTCGATGCCGAGGCGACCCAGGTGGCCACGCCGCTGGTGGAGGTGCTGGAGCGGCGGCGGGGCGTGTGCCAGGACTTCGCCCACTTGATGCTGGCCTGCGTGCGCTCGCGCGGGCTGGCGGCGCGTTACGTCAGCGGCTACCTGCTGACCCAGCCGCCACCCGGCCAACCCCGGCTGATTGGCGCCGATGCGTCCCATGCCTGGGTCTCGGTGTATTGCCCGGTGGTGGGTTGGGTGGACTTCGACCCGACCAACAACGTCCAGCCGGCCCTGGAACACATCACCCTGGCCTGGGGCCGGGATTTTTCCGATGTGTCGCCGTTGCGGGGGGTGATCCTGGGGGGCGGCAATCATGATCCCGAGGTGCGGGTGACGGTGATGCCGCTGGAGTCATGAGCGCTGTGTGGAAAATGTGGGAGCGAGCCTGTGGGAGCCGAGCTTGCTCGCGATGAACGATGACGCGGTTTTGCAGTTGAACCGTGTCGCCCTCATCGCGAGCAAGCTCGGCTCCCACAGGGTACGGCTCCCACAGGTTGTGTGTCATATGGATGAGTTGCTGGGCGGTTTCGTGCCGATGATCAGCCATGAGCACAAGCAGATCGGGTTGTTCGAGCCGGACCAATTGCCGGTGAACCTGCCCGCGGGTTATCGCCAGTCGATTATCAAGGCGCTGGGATTGTGAGGGCCGGCAGCGAGGCTGCCGGCCCTGGACACAGAACCGGGGGGCCGGATCGGATCATCGGGCCCTGGGGGTATCAGGCGTCGGGCGCCTGATCTTTCGGTGCATCAACATCATCTTCTGCCGCCACTTCGCCTTCGGTATCCGGGCTCAGTGCGGTTTCTTCTTCAGCTGTGGCTTTCTTGCGCTGCAGCTTTTCCTCTTTCTTCTGCTCCTTGGCCAAGTCTCTTTGACGTTTGGCGAAGGAATAATTGGGTTTGGCCATGGGCGATCCTCTGGGGTCGAAGGTGAGGTTGAGCGGCGCATATTCTGCCCTGTATCGGGGCCGAGCCGTTAGCTGGGTTTTTGCTCGGCCCACTTTGGCTGCACTGACGGTTGCCATTCGTCCAGCGCATCGAGCAGGTTCTGCGCTGATTCGCTCACTTGCAGCATGTCACGATGGGGCGCGCGGACGAAGCCTTCGCCGACGATATGATCGAGAAAAGCGGTGAGCTTGCTGTAGAAGCCGTTCACTTCCAGCAGCCCCAGCGGTTTGCCGTGGTAGCCGAGCTGGCCCCAGGTCCAGACCTCGAACAACTCCTCCAGCGTGCCGAGGCCGCCGGGCAGGGCGATGAAGGCATCGCTGAGTTCGGCCATGCGTGCCTTGCGGGCGTGCATGCCGTCCACCACTTCCAGGCGGGTCAGGCCGCTGTGGCCGATTTCCTTGTCCTTGAGGCTTTGCGGGATGATGCCGATGACCTCGCCGCCGGCCGCCAGGGCCGCGTCAGCAACGATCCCCATCAGGCCGACGGCACCGCCGCCGTAGACCAGGGTCAATTTTCGTTCCGCCAATGCCCGGCCCAGGGCCTGCGCGGCTTCACGATACGCTGGATCGGTGCCGGTGCTGGCGCCGCAAAATACACAAACAGACGCGATGGACATGCTTTACTCCATGATCAGTAACCGACCCAGAGTAAAGCCTGGCCTTGGTAGCGCAAAGCGATTAAACCTCGCGTTGGGGTTTTTCGTAGGTGCCACTGGCGCCGCAGGCGTAGGCGGCGAGCAAGCTGCATAACAGGCTGTTGACGTTCATGATGGGCGCTCCCGAGAGGTGGTGAGGCTGATCATAGAGCGGTGTCCTCCCTCTGGCTGGTTGATTGTGTCCATCAGGCTGATAGCCTTAAGTTGTATACAATCTTTGATTCAGGTCATAGGAACTTGTCTGAAATTCAGGCAGTCTTCCCCTTTGACGGATTTTTGTTAACCATGCCTTGGAGATTCACGATGTTTGCCAAACTTGTTGCAGTATCCCTGTTGACGCTGGCCAGCAGCCAACTGATGGCAGCGGAGTGCAAGACCACCATCGACTCGACCGACCAGATGTCCTTCAACACCAAGGCCATCGAGATCGACAAGAGCTGCAAGACGTTCACCGTTGAGCTGACGCATTCGGGCAGCTTGCCGAAAAACGTCATGGGCCATAACTGGGTGCTGAGCAAAGAGGCTGACATGCAGTCGATCGCCACCGATGGCGTGGGCGCTGGCATCGACAAGAACTACCTGAAAGAAGGTGATACTCGCATCATCGCCCACACCAAGGTCATTGGCGCCGGGGAAAAAGACTCGGTGACCTTCGACGTGTCTAAACTGGCTGCCGGTGAGGCATACGGTTTCTTCTGCTCGTTCCCGGGCCACATCTCGATGATGAAAGGCACCGTTACCCTGAAGTAATCAGCTTCAGGCACAAAAAAGCGGCACTTCTTTCAGAAATGGGAAGTGCCGTTTTTTTTGGGTTTTTTTCGGTGTCTGGTTGTTTTGGTGTGTATATCCGTTATTTAGGTAACGGCTACTTATGGTTCCGCTCTTACAGCGGGTCACTTTCGAAAGCGCGAAAGTAACCAAAGCGCTTTTGCCCCACCACTCGGTGCCTCGCCTAGGCTCGGCATGCCTGAACGAAGGCATTGCTCCGTGGGCCGCCGCGAAGGGCCATCCATGGCCCAGCGCGGCTAACCCGGCATCCATGCCGGGTTGCCCACTGCGCAATACCTTCGTTCAGCCATCGTGGTTAACGGGGCGCCCGAGATCAACGTCCTCCACGAGGCGGCCTAGTAGCCGACCTGGCTCTTGCGGTCGTACACCCATTAGATCTGTGGGAGCAAAGCTTGCTCGCGATGACGGTGTCCCAGTCAATGAAGATGTTGGATGTGCCGGCCTCTTCGCGAGCAGGCTCGCTCCCACAGGGGGCTCTGGATGCACATAAATATTGTGTCTACGGAAGATCCAGTGTGGGAGCGAGCTTGCTCGCGATAGCGGTGGCTCAGCCACACAGATGCCGGCATGAGCCCCGCTCTTGCTCTTGCTCTTGCTCTTGTTTTGGATCTTGATCTGGACGCCCCGTTAAACCACGCTGGCCGAACGCAGGCATTGCGCAGTGGGCATCCCGGCATGGATGCCGGGATAGCCGCGCTGGGCCATGGATGGCCCTTCGCGGCGGGCCCACGGAGCAATGCCTTCGTTCGGGCACACCGAGCCTAAGCGAGGTGCCGAGTGGTGGGGCAAAGCGTTTTTGGTTACTTTTGGCGCTCTTCCAAAAGTGACCCGCTGTAAGAGCGGAACCGCCAGCAGCCGTTACCGCAACAACGGATATACACACCAAACCTCAACATCAATGCAAGCTGACACACCGCTATCGCGAGCAAGCCCGCTCCCACAGGAATTACCCGTTACGGGGCATAAGGCATCACCCGCTTGTGCTCAGTCTTGCGATAGGTCTCGCAAATGATCCTGAACGCCTCGTCCCGCACAGGCTCGCCGTGCAGGAACGCATCGATCTCGGCATAGGTCACACCGTGGGAGGCTTCGTCCGGCTTGCCTGGGGACAGGTCCTCAAGGTCGGCGGTGGGGATTTTTTCCACCAGCGACTCCGGCGCGCCAAAGTCACGGGCGATGGCCCGGACCTGGTTTTTCACCAAGCCACTCAACGGCGCCAGGTCGCAGGCGCCATCACCGAACTTGGTGAAGAAACCCATCACCGCTTCGGCGGCATGGTCGGTACCGATCACCAGGCCGTGCTCGGTGCCCGCGATGGTGTATTGCGCCACCATGCGCATCCGCGCCTTGGTATTGCCCAGCACGAAATCCCGGGATACCGCTGCCTTGCCTTCGAACGCCGCGACTTGATCGGCCAAGGCCTTGACCGCAGGACCGATGTTGACGGTATGGCGCTCGTCCGGGTCGATGAAGTCCACGCAGGCTTGCGCTTCATGTTCGTCGAACTGGGTTTCGTACGGCAGGCGCACGGCGATGAACTTGTAGGCGGCGTTACCGGTTTTCTCCCGCAGTTCGCGCATGGCACGTTGGGCCAGCAGCCCGGCGGTCAACGAATCGACGCCACCGCTGATGCCCAGCACGAGGGACTTGAGGCCGGAGTTGACCAGGCAATCCTGGATAAAGCCCACCCGTCGGGCGATTTCGGCCTTGAGGGCGGCGTCATCGGCGAACGGCGGCTGGACCTTGAGCTGTTCAGCAATCTCACGCTGTACGGCTTGCATGAATTCACTCCTTGCTTGATGTGTCAGAAAGGGCGGCAGGTACTTGGAAAACATGTCGCATGTAGGCGACGAAATTCGGGTCTTTGCAGTGGGTCTTGCCGGGCTCGTCTGAAATCTTGGCCACGGGTTGCCCGTCACAGCTGATCATTTTAAGCACGATGCTCATCGGCTCTACACCTGGAATGTCACACGTCAGGTTGGTGCCAATACCGAAGCTGACATTAATGCGACCACGCAATGCCCGAAAAATCTCCAGGCATTTGGGCAATGTCAGGCTATCGGAGAACACCAGGGTCTTGCTCATCGGGTCGATGCCGAGCTTGTGGTAGTGGGCAATGGCTTTTTCGGCCCAGATCACCGGGTCGCCCGAGTCATGGCGCAAACCGTCGAACAGCTTGGCGAAGAACAGATCGAAATCCTTGAGGAAGGCGTCCATGGTGATGCAATCGGTCAGGGCGATCCCCAGCAGGCCTCGGTACTCGCGCACCCAGCAATCGAGGGCAGCGATCTGGCTGTCGATCAGCCGCGGGCCCAGTTGCTGGTGGGCCATGATCCACTCGTGGGCCATGGTGCCCAGGGGCTTCATGTCCAGTTCCCGGGACAGGTGCACGTTACTGGTGCCGACGAAACGCCCCGGAAAATCATGCTTGAGCACGTTGACCACTTCTTCCTGGACACGGAAGGAAAACCGACGACGGGTGCCGAAGTCCGCGACTTGCAGTTCGGACAGTTCTTCGGAGCTGGCGTTGGCGCTCAGCCAGTCGAACTTGCGATAAAGCTGTTCCCGCGTCTGTTCCAGCACGATTTCACGATAGCGATAACGATTGCGCACCTCGCTGACGATGGCCAGCAGCGGCACTTCGAACAGAATGACGTGCAGCCACGGCCCGCGCAGGCGGATGAACAGCTCGCCGTTTTCGATACCGGTGTGCACGTAGCGCAGGTTGAAGCGAAACAGGCCCAGGAAGCGCAGGAAGTCCGGCTTCAGAAAGCTGATGCGCTCCAGGAAACCCAACTGGTCGGCGCTCAGGCTCAACTCGGCCAGGCGCTCGATCTGAAAGCGGATCTCCGCCAGGTACGGGCGCAGGTCTTCGCTATTGCGGCAGCGAAATTCCCATTCGACTTCGACGTTGGGGTAGTTGTGCAACACCGCCTGCATCATCGTCAGTTTGTAGAAGTCGGTGTCGAGCAGGTTCTGCACGATACGATCGGCAAATACGCTCTCGCTCATAGGGTTCTCCAGACAGGCCGCAGCCGTGGGCAGCGAGGTTCGGCGGTTTGTAGTGAAAGGGCTAGTGGCGCATAACCGTGGTGGGTATTGCCAGTGTTTTGTGTTGGCTGCCGCTATTGCGGTGCATCCGGGTTGTCGATCTGCTCCAGCATCCACTCCACGAAAAGCCGCACCTTGGGCACTTCCGCCGAATGTTCCGGATAGGCCAGGTAATAGGCGTTGGTGCTGGGCATCGCGTGTTGCCAGGGGATGACCAGTTTGCCGTCGGCCAGTTCTTCTTCCACCAGAAACCGCGGCAGCAGGGCGACGCCGCAGCCGACCTGGGCTGCGCGGATGCACATGTAGAACGTTTCGAAACGCGGCCCGTGGTAGCTATGTTCGGTGTGGTAGCCCTGGTGGTCGAACCAGTCGTGCCAGGCCTGGGGCCGCGAGGCGTTTTGCAGCAGCACCAGCTCGGCCAGTTGGGTCGGGTCGGTGAAGGGCTGGTCAGGCAGGCTGCCGGGCGCGCAGACCGGTACCAGTTCTTCGCCAAACAGCTTCAGGGATTCGGTGCCAGGTCGCGAGCCTTGGCCGAAATAGAACGCCAGGTCGCTGCGCCCTTGCAGCAAGTCGTCGGCCTCCTGCTCGCTGCACAGGTCCAGGTGAATCTTCGGATGCCGCAATCGCCAACCCTTCAAGCGTGGGACCAACCAGCGAGCGCCGAAGGTCGGAGGCGTGGAAACGCGCAGGACTTCGGTGTCGCCGCCGTAGGAGCGCAGGTAATGGGTAGACATTTCCACCTGCGTGAGGATTTTTCGCACTTCCCCCAGGTACAAATCACCGGCAGGCGTCAGCTGCAAGCGTCGGCGCACGCGCCGGAACAGCAAGTGCTGCAGCAACTCCTCCAGTTGCGCGACTTGTTTGCTGACGGCGCTCTGGGTCAGGTTCAGCTCTTCGGCGGCACGGGTGAAGCTCAGGTGGCGGGTCACCGCTTCGAAGCATTGCAGCGCCGTGATCGACGGCAAATAGCGTTTATTGAGCATATGAGGCCTTATTTCTTGTGGCTCTGCTTATCCGGTCATGGCCAGCATGAATAAACGGAATGATATCTCGCTTAAAGGTCGTTTGTTGGCAAGTCTCGAGCCAGCTACAACTACAGGTCTGATCAGTCGCATTCGTCCGGCTGCCACTCATTTGTCTTTCGTGTGAGGAAATTTCCATGGTTGCTGCATTGCTTGATCGCTTGGGCGTCGACTCGGCCCTGTACCAGAACGGCACACAACCGGTGCATTCGCCCATTGATGGCAGCCGGATCGGCGCTGTGAACTGGGAAGGCGCGGCTGAAGTCGAGCAGCAGGTCAGCCGTGCCGAACACGCCTTCGACCTGTGGCGCCAGGTGCCGGCGCCGCGTCGCGGCGAGCTGGTGCGTCAATTTGGCGACCTGTTGCGTGAATACAAGGCCGACCTTGGCGAACTGGTGTCGTGGGAAGCCGGCAAGATCACCCAGGAAGGCCTGGGTGAAGTGCAAGAGATGATCGACATCTGCGACTTCGCCGTCGGCCTGTCCCGCCAGCTGTACGGCCTGACCATCGCCTCCGAGCGTCCGGGCCACCACATGCGTGAGTCCTGGCATCCGCTGGGCGTGGTCGGAGTGATCAGTGCCTTCAATTTCCCGGTGGCGGTCTGGGCCTGGAACACCACGCTGGCCCTGGTGTGCGGCAACGCGGTGATCTGGAAACCGTCGGAAAAGACCCCGCTCACCGCCCTGGCGTGCCAGGCGTTGTTCGAGCGCGTGCTGAAGAATTTCAGCGACGCTCCCCCATACCTCAGCCAGGTGATCATCGGCGGTCGCGATGCCGGTGAAGCGCTGGTGGATGACCCGCGTGTGGCGTTGATCAGCGCCACGGGCAGCACCCGCATGGGCCGTGAAGTGGCACCGAAAGTCGCCGCGCGTTTCGCCCGCAGCATTCTGGAACTGGGCGGCAACAACGCCATGATCCTGGCACCGAGCGCCGACCTGGACATGGCCGTACGCGCCATCCTGTTCAGCGCCGTCGGCACCGCCGGCCAGCGTTGCACCACCCTGCGCCGGCTGATTGCCCATGAATCGGTGAAGGAAGAAATCGTCACCCGCCTCAAGGCCGCCTATTCGAAAGTGCGGATCGGCCATCCGCTGGAAGGCAACCTGGTCGGGCCGCTGATCGACAAGCACAGCTTCGACAACATGCAGGATGCGCTGGAGCAGGCCTTGAGCGAAGGCGGGCGCGTGTTTGGGGGCAAGCGCCAGCTTGAAGACCAGTTCCCGAATGCCTATTACGTCTCGCCGGCCATCGTCGAGATGCCCGAGCAGAGCGATGTGGTGCGCCACGAAACCTTCGCGCCGATTCTGTACGTGGTCGGCTACAAGGACTTTGCCGAGGCCTTGCAGCTGAACAATTCCGTGCCCCAGGGCCTGTCGTCCTGCATCTTCACCACCGACGTGCGTGAAGCCGAGCAATTCATGTCGGCCGTGGGCAGCGACTGCGGCATCGCCAACGTCAACATTGGCCCGAGCGGTGCCGAGATCGGCGGCGCATTCGGTGGCGAAAAAGAAACCGGCGGCGGTCGCGAATCCGGCTCCGACGCCTGGCGCGGCTACATGCGCCGCCAGACCAACACCGTGAACTACTCGCTGGAGTTGCCGTTGGCGCAGGGGATTACCTTCGACTGAGGTCGAGTCAACGGAAATCCCCTGTGGGAGCGAGCTTGCTCGCGATAGCGTCGAATCAGCCGACATCAATATCGGTAGATAAACCGCCATCGCGAGCAAGCTCGCTCCCACAAATGAAATGGTGTGGTGGTTGGGTTTCTTTTTCGGAGTCTGGCAATGCCGTTACGCGAAGAGTGTCTGTGGGAAAAACTGACGCCGCAAAGGCCTGAAAACAGCGCGCTCACCGGCGAAGTCACGGCCGACGTCTGCGTGATCGGCGCGGGCTTTACCGGGCTGTCGGCGGCGGTGCATTTGCTCGAACAAGGCAAGCGCGTGGTTGTGCTGGAAGCTCATCGGGCCGGGCATGGTGGATCGGGGCGTAACGTCGGGTTGGTCAATGCCGGCCTGTGGATCCCTCCGGATGACATCGAGGCCGGATTCGGCGAGGCGGTGGGCAGCCAGCTCAACCGCATGCTGGGGGCTGCGCCGGCCCTGGTGTTCAGCCTCATCGATAAATACAACATCGATTGCCAACTGCGCCGCGAAGGCACCCTGCACATGGCCCATAACGCCCGGGGCGAGGCCGACCTGCGCAGTCGCGAAGCGCAATGGAAGCGCCGCGGTGCCCCGGTGGAATTACTCACCGGCCAGGCCTGTGTCGATGCCACCGGCACGTCGAAAATCGCCGCGGCGCTGCTCGACCGTCGCGCCGGCACGCTCAATCCGATGGCCTATACCAGCGGGTTGGCCAAGGCGGCCATCGACCTTGGCGGCCAGTTATTCGACCACTCGCCGGTGACGCGCCTGGAACGCCAAGGCCAGCGCTGGTCGGTGCAGACTGCCCAGGGTTCGGTGCTGGCCGAGCAGGTGGTGATCGCCTCCAACGCCTACACCGAGGGCGACTGGACCGAACTGCGGCGCAATTTCTTCCCCGGTTATTACTATCAGGTCGCCTCGGTCCCGCTGACCGACGAGGCCGCCCGACGCATTCTGCCGGGCGGGCAGGGCTCATGGGATACCCGCCAGGTGTTGAGCAGCATCCGCCGGGACAAGGACGGCCGTTTGCTGCTGGGCAGCCTGGGCAACGGCAACCGCAAGCCGACCTGGTTCCTCAAGGCTTGGGCCGACCGGGTGCAGCAGCACTATTTTCCTTACCTCAAGTCGGTGGAATGGGAGTGCACCTGGACCGGTTGTATTGCCTTTACCCCCGATCACTTGATGCGCCTGTTCGAACCGGCTCCCGGGTTGGTGGCCGTTACCGGCTACAACGGCCGGGGCGTGACCACCGGCACGGTGGTCGGCAAGGCGTTCGCCGATTACCTGTGTCACGGTAATGCCCAGGCCCTGCCGATCCCGTTCGCACCCATGCAGCCACTGGCTGGGGTGGGGTTACGCAGTTGCCTGTATGAGGCGGGTTTCTCGCTGTATCACGCGGGCCAGTGCCTGCGGATCGTCATTTGAGTGTTGAAAATTGTTGCTGGAACCCGCGTTTTCCGGCGTAGCGTCTAGCCTGTTATGGTGCGGGTTGTAGCAATCGCGCACCGACAGTGTGCAGTTCGGTGACGTGGGTTGTTACACAGTGGTTGCACGCCGTTTCGCGCGATGGTTGCAATGATGGCTCATGGAGGGTTTCACCCATTTAAATAAAAGGTTGCACCTTGCGCGGTTTAGACGGTTGCACGCCCCATGAAAAAGGGCCCGAAACAGTCGAAATAACAATAAAACAGCGACTTTTTTCAGAATAAAAAACCGATGGCACGGCACTTGCTCTGAGCTTCTCAGTGAAATGAAGTCGCAGTGCCAACTAAAAAAAACCTTGGAGCACCACCTCATGTCCCAGACGTTTTACAAGAAAGGTTTCCTGGCCCTCGCAGTGGCAACTGCGCTGGGTGTTTCTGCGTTTGCTCAAGCTGATGTGAAATTTGGTGTGGCGGGGCCGATGACCGGCGCCAACGCTGCATTTGGCGAGCAGTACATGAAGGGTGCCCAGGCGGCAGCCGATGCCATCAACAAGGCAGGTGGCGTCAACGGTGAGAAGATCGTACTGGTCGCTGGCGACGACGCCTGCGAACCCAAACAGGCCGTGGCCGTGGCCAACCGCCTGGTTGACCAGGACAAGGTGATCGGCGTGGTCGGGCACTTCTGCTCGTCCAACACCATCCCAGCCTCGGAGGTCTACGACGAAGCCGGCATCATCGCCATTACCCCGGGCTCCACCAACCCGGCAGTCACCGAGCGCGGCTTGGGCGCGATGTTCCGCATGTGCGGTCGTGACGACCAACAAGGCATCGTGGCGGGCGACTACATCGTCGACGTGCTCAAGGGCAAGAAAGTGGCTGTGCTGCACGACAAGGACACCTACGGCCAAGGCCTGGCGGATGCCACCAAGGCACAACTGGCCAAGCGTGGCGTGAACGCGGTGCTGTACGAAGGCCTGACCCGCGGCGAGAAAGACTTCAGTGCCGTGGTGACCAAGATCCGTTCGGCCGGTGCCGACGTGGTTTATTTCGGTGGCCTGCACCCGGAAGCCGGTCCGCTGGTTCGCCAGTTGCGTGAGCAAGGGCTCAAGGACGTGAAGTTCATGTCCGACGATGGCATCGTCACCGACGAACTGGTCACCACCGCTGGCGGCGCGCAATACGTCGATGGTGTGTACATGACCTTCGGCGCCGACCCGCGCCTGCTGCCAGACAGCAAGGCCGTGGTTGAAGAGTTCCGCAAGAACGGCACCGAGCCTGAAGGCTACACCCTGTACGCCTACGCTTCGGTCCAGGCCCTGGCCGCCGGTTTCAATGGCGCCAAGTCCAATAAGGGCGAAGACGCGGCCAAGTGGCTCAAGGCCAACTCGGTCCAGACCGTAATGGGCAAGAAGGAATGGGACACCAAGGGTGACTTGAAAGTCTCCGACTACGTGGTTTACCAGTGGGACAAGGACGGCAAATACCACCAGTTGGAAAAACAGAAGTAAGGGCTGAAGCGACCGTTTACGTCTCCTTGAGAGCCGGGCAAGCCCTGGTTTCCAAGGCCACGTCGACGGTCCTGCCTGACACTGCTCCGACGTAAATCTGTATTTTCCTTAGAAGAACCGCACACCCCTGGGTGTGCAGGTTCTCACTGCGTGAGATTGCGTTATGGATGGTATTTTCCTGCAGCAACTGATCAATGGCCTGACCCTCGGGTCGGTCTATGGTCTGATCGCCATCGGCTACACAATGGTCTACGGCATCATCGGCATGATCAACTTCGCCCACGGCGAGGTTTACATGATTTCCGCTTACCTCGCGGCAATCAGTCTGGCTCTGCTGGCTTACTTCGGTATTGAATCCTTTCCGCTTATGATTCTCGGCACCCTCGTGTTCACGGTCGTGGTCACCGGGGTATATGGCTGGGTCATCGAACGCGTCGCCTACAAACCCCTGCGCAACTCGACCCGCCTGGCACCGCTGATCAGTGCCATCGGCATCTCGCTGATCCTGCAGAACTACGCACAGATCAGCCAGGGCGCCCGCCAACAGGGTGTCCCGACACTGCTCGAAGGCGCCATGCGCGTCGACATCGGCAGCGGTTTCGTCCAGCTCACCTACACCAAGATTTTCATTCTGATTGCCGCGTTCGCCGGGATGGCCTTGCTGACCTACATCATCAAGTACACCAAGCTCGGACGCATGTGCCGCGCCACCCAGCAAGACCGCAAGATGGCGTCGATCCTGGGGATCAACACCGACCGGGTGATTTCCTACGTGTTCATCATCGGTGCGGCCATGGCGGCCCTGGCCGGCGTGCTGATCACCATGAACTACGGCACGTTCGACTTCTATGCCGGCTTCATCATCGGCATCAAGGCGTTCACCGCGGCGGTACTCGGCGGCATTGGCTCCCTGCCTGGGGCGATGCTCGGCGGGATCATCCTCGGCATTTCCGAGTCGCTGTTCTCCGGTCTGATCAACTCTGACTACAAAGACGTGTTCAGTTTCTCGCTGCTGGTGCTGATTCTGATTTTCCGTCCCCAAGGCCTGCTGGGTCGCCCACTCGTGGCGAAGGTATAAGTATGTCTGCTGCCAATAAACCGCTTGATATCAAAAAGAGCGTCATCGACGCGATCCTGGCCGGCCTGATCTCGCTGATCGTGTTCGGGCCGATCGTCGGCGTGGTGCTCGACGGCTACAGCTTCAACCTGCAACCGGCCCGCGTCGGCTGGCTGGTGGCGATCGTGATGATCGGGCGCTTTGCCTTGAGCCTGTTCCTGCAAACCCCCAAGGGGCTGAAGATTCTCCAGGGGTTCGAGAGCACCGGCTCCGGTGTGCATGTGCTGCCGCCCGACTACAAGTCGCGCCTGCGCTGGATCATCCCGGCGTTGATCGTGATTGCCATCGTGTTTCCGTTCTTCGCCAACAAATACGTACTCACGGTGGTCATCCTCGGGCTGATCTATGTGCTGTTGGGCCTGGGCCTGAACATCGTGGTCGGCCTGGCGGGGTTGCTCGACCTGGGTTACGTGGCGTTCTACGCCATCGGTGCCTATGGCCTGGCGCTGGGCTATCAATACCTGGGGCTGGGGTTCTGGACGGTACTGCCACTGGCGGCCATCGCGGCGGCGATGGCGGGGTGCATATTGGGTTTCCCGGTGTTGCGAATGCACGGTGACTACCTGGCCATCGTGACTCTGGGTTTTGGCGAGATCATTCGCTTGATACTCAACAACTGGCTGTCGTTCACCGGCGGGCCGAATGGCATGCCCGTGCCGTCGCCTACCTTTTTCGGCCTGGAGTTTGGTCGAAGAGCGAAAGATGGCGGGGTGCCCTTCCATGAGTTCTTCGGTATCGATTACAACCCGAACCTGAAATTCCTGTTCATCTACATCGTGCTGTTCATCGTTGTACTGCTGGTGCTCTATATCAAGCATCGCCTGACCCGCATGCCAGTCGGGCGTGCCTGGGAAGCCTTGCGCGAGGATGAAATCGCCTGCCGCTCCATGGGCCTGAACCATGTGCTGGTCAAGCTCTCGGCCTTCACCATTGGCGCCTCCACGGCGGGCCTGGCAGGGGTGTTCTTTGCCAGTTACCAGGGCTTCGTCAACCCGTCTTCGTTCACCTTCTTCGAGTCGGCGCTGATCCTGGCCATCGTGGTGCTGGGCGGCATGGGCTCGACGGTCGGCGTGGTGATTGCCGCGTTCGTGCTCACCGTGGCGCCGGAGCTGCTGCGCAGCTTCTCTGAATACCGGGTGTTGCTGTTCGGCGTATTGATGGTGTTGATGATGATCTGGCGTCCACGCGGCCTGATCCGTATCAGCCGTACCGGGGTGACGCCGCGCAAGGGGGTAGCGCCATGAGCGAAGTCGTACTCAAAGTTGAAAACCTGATGATGCAGTTCGGTGGCATCAGGGCCCTCAGCGATGTCAGCCTGCAAGTCAAACGCAACTCGATCTTTGCCCTGATCGGCCCCAATGGTGCGGGCAAGACCACGGTGTTCAACTGCCTGACCGGTTTCTACAAGGCTTCGGGCGGGAAGATCGAGCTCAACGTGCGTGGCGAGCAAACCAACGTCATCAAGCTGTTGGGCGAGGCGTTTCGCCCGACTGATTTCGTGTCGCCGAAAGCCTTCGCCAGCCGGCTGTACTACAAGATGTTCGGCGGCACTCACCTGGTGAACCGCGCCGGTCTGGCGCGCACCTTCCAGAACATTCGCCTGTTCAAGGAAATGTCGGTGCTGGAAAACCTGCTGGTGGCCCAGCACATGTGGGTCAACCGCAGCATGGTGGCGGGCATCCTCAACACCAAGGGCTACCGCAAGGCCGAAAGCGACGCCTTGGACCATGCCTTCTATTGGCTGGAAGTAGTGGACCTGGTGGATTGCGCCAACCGCCTGGCGGGCGAGCTTTCCTATGGTCAGCAACGGCGCCTGGAAATCGCCCGGGCCATGTGCACGCGCCCGCAGATCATCTGCCTCGACGAACCGGCCGCCGGCCTCAACCCTCAGGAAACCGAAGCGCTGAGTGCGATGATCCGGCTGCTGCGCGACGAGCATGATCTGACCGTGGTGCTGATCGAACACGACATGGGCATGGTAATGAGCATTTCCGACCACATCGTGGTGCTGGACCACGGCAACGTGATCGCCGAGGGCGGTCCCGAGGCGATTCGCAACGATCCGAAGGTGATCGCGGCCTACCTGGGTGCCGATGAAGAGGAACTGGTATGAGTGGACCTATCCTCGAGCTCAAGGAGCTGGACGTGTTCTACGGGCCGATCCAGGCCCTGAAAAAAGTCTCGATGCACATTGGCGAAGGTGAAACGGTGAGCCTGATCGGCTCCAACGGTGCCGGCAAGTCCACGTTGCTGATGTCGATCTTCGGCCAGCCGCGTGCAGCAGGCGGGCAGATCATCTACCAGGGTGTGGACATCACCCACAAGTCGTCGCACTACATTGCCTCCAACGGCATCGCGCAGTCGCCGGAAGGGCGGCGGGTATTCCCGGACATGACCGTCGAGGAGAACCTGCTGATGGGCACCATTCCCATCGGTGACAAGTACGCCAGCGAAGACATGCAGCGCATGTTCGAGCTGTTTCCACGGCTCAAGGAGCGCCGCAACCAGCGGGCCATGACCATGTCCGGGGGCGAGCAGCAAATGCTCGCCATCGCCCGGGCATTGATGAGCCGGCCAAAGTTGTTGCTGCTTGATGAGCCGAGCCTGGGGCTGGCGCCAATCGTGGTGAAACAGATCTTCGCCACCTTGCGTGAGCTGGCGTCCACCGGGATGACCATCTTCCTGGTGGAACAGAACGCCAACCACGCCCTCAAGCTCTCGGACCGGGCCTATGTGATGGTCAACGGCGAAATCCGCCTGACCGGCACGGGCAAGGAGCTGCTTGCCAACGAGGAGGTGCGCAACGCGTACCTGGGCGGGCATTGAGGCGGCGGTTGCAATGAAAAAAACCGGCGAGTGATCGCCGGTTTTTTTATCTCTCCAAAACACCACCAACCCTGTGGGAGCGAGCTTGCTCGCGAAAGCGGTGGGTCAGTCGACACGCCATGTGTCTGATACACCGCCTTCGCGAGCAAGCTCGCTCCCACAGGTTTTTTATGCGTTTTTGCAATTGTGGACAACAATCCTGAGCCCCTGCGAAACCGCGACATAAAGTCGCCGCAAACAGTTGTTTTGTCACGGTTTTGACTTGTCCCCGTTTGCTGTGGAGCTGGCTGTGGGTAACGTGGGAGTAGCTGGCTGCAAGCCTTTGAATACGTGGCTTGCAGGGCTGTGATCGTTTTTTGATCAGGCGTTTTTAGTCAAGCGGGAGTGGCTGTTGTCAACACTTTTATGCACGCTGCAATGGGCTCGAAAGTCGATGGACAAGGCTGTGGATAAGTCTGTGGTTAAACTCTGGAAAGACTGCGCTGAGCACCGTCGTCACTGGCTTGGAGCCATCGCCCATCTCGCATTGGCTTATAGCAGATAACTTGCGCTGCACAACCTCACTTGCAGGGTCAAGCGAAAAAATTTTCCAAATACCCCGCAAAGCCTTATGCACAGCGGCTTGCGGGTTTTGCACTTGCCCCCGATTACTGTGGACGTGCCTGTGGATAAGGTGCGGGCAACCGGCTGCGGCCCTTGTTTGACAAGGCCTGGCGTTGATTGGTTGTTTTATGAGCAGTCGTTGGGCAAAAGCCGTGTGCAAGCCTTGCCCCTACCGTGCCAGGGCGGGCATGCTGTGGGCCGATTTCCATTTAATGGCTGTTGAAGTTCAAACAAGGAGAACACGATGTCTGACACCCTGTTTATTACCGGCGCGACGTCCGGTTTTGGTGAAGCCTGTGCCCGTCGTTTTGCCGAGGCCGGTTGGAAACTGGTGCTGACCGGTCGTCGTGAAGAACGCCTCAATGCCCTCTGTGCCGAGCTGTCGAAGCAGACTGAAGTCCATGGCCTGGTATTGGATGTGCGTGATCGCAAGGCCATGGAAGAGGCCATCGCCAACCTGCCGCCATCCTTCGCCAAGTTGCGCGGGCTGATCAACAACGCCGGCCTGGCCCTGGGCGTCGACCCGGCACCCAAGTGCGACCTCGATGACTGGGACACCATGGTCGACACCAATGTGAAAGGGCTGCTCTACAGCACTCGCCTGCTGTTGCCGCGCCTGATCGCCCACGGCCGTGGGGCCGGGATCGTCAACCTGGGCTCCATCGCCGGCAACTACCCGTACCCGGGCAGCCACGTGTATGGCGCGAGCAAGGCGTTCGTCAAACAGTTCTCCCTGAACCTGCGTTGCGACCTGCAAGGCACGGGCGTGCGGGTGAGCAATATTGAGCCGGGCCTGTGCGAGAGCGAGTTTTCCCTGGTGCGCTTCGGTGGCGACCAGGAGCGCTACAACGCGACCTATGCCGGCGCCGAGCCGATCCAGCCACAGGACATCGCCGATACGATTTTCTGGGTGCTCAATGCGCCAGCGCACATCAACATCAACAGCCTGGAGCTGATGCCGGTGAGCCAGACCTGGGCCGGTTTCGCCATTGAGCGCAACAAGGCGTAGGGAATGGTGTGTGGATGAGCTTTTGTGGCGAGGGAGCTTGCTCCCGCTGGGCCGCGCTGTAGGAGCTGCCGAAGGCTGCGATCTTTTGATCTTGGAAAGATCGCAGCCTCGCTTCGCTCGACAGCTCCTACAGGCCGAGCGGGAGCAAGCTCCCTCGCCACAAAGGTGCGTTACGCCAGATAATCGGCCAGCCCGCGATAGCAGGTCAGCAGGTGATACGGCGTAGTGGACGGCATGTCCCGGCGGCTGACGATGCCGTCGGCGTCCAGGCATTCGTTCCAGCCCTTGGCATGCAGGAAATGTTGCTGCAGCGCCTGCAATTGACGCAGCAGCAGCCCCTGGTTGCCCGGGCGCAAGGTGAGTGCCCGCAAGTATTCCGCCTGGGCCCAGATGCGTTGGGTGGCATCGCGTGGGCCTGCCTGGGATCCCAAGGCCAGCATTGCACACACCGCGCCGGAGTCCGGCGCGACGCCGCGTTGTTCGGTATGGCCGAGGCTGTGCGCCAGGGCTGTGTGCAACTTGCCGTTACGCAACAAGGGCGATGAGGCCAGCAAGTAATACCATTCGAACTGGTGCCCCGGTTCGAACCAGTTATCCACAGCCTTGAGCGGCTTCTCCATCATCACGCGTTGCTGCGGCTCGATGAACTGCTTGGACATCCCGTCGCAAAGGCTCAGCAGCGCCTGGCGGACGTTGGCGTCTTCGCGGACCGACAGGGTGGCGAGGAACGCTTCGGCCAGGTGCATCAAGGGGTTTTGCAACGGGCCGGATCCGGTCGTTGACCAGTCGCGCTTGAGGCTGGCTTCGTAGAGGCCGTCTGCGTTGGCAAAGCGCCGGGCAATGACCTCCAGGCTCGCGTTGAGCACCGATTCCACCAGCGGTTCGCGGACCTTGCCCCAGTAATGGGCGCAGGCGAACAGGATAAAGGCGTGGGTGTAGAGGTCTTTGCCGGTGTCCAGCGGCGCGCCTTGCGGGTCGATGCTGTAGAACCAGCCGCCGTGTTCGGCATCGTGGAAATGACGCTGCAGCGAGCGAAACAGTGCACTGGCCCGTTCCTCGGCCTGGGGCACTTCGCCGATCAGGCTGGCGAACACATACAACTGCCGCGCACAGGCCATGGCGCGGTAGCGCTGGGGTGGCAGCGGCGCATGTTCGGCATCCAGGGATTCATAGGGCAACGCCAGTTCGGCATTCCAGCCCGGGCCTTGCCACATCGGCACGATCACGTCGTGAAAATGCTGACGCACCGTTGCGAACAGGGCGGTCAATTCAGGCTGGGGAGCGGGGCGGGAAGCATGAGGCATTGGCGGACGTCGTCACGGCTGGGGGCGATTGCGCGACATGGTAGCAGAGTGACCGACTCCAGAGAGATGGCACCTGCAAGTCCGTCATCGCGAGCAAGCTCGCTCCCACAGGGGCCGGTGTGCACCGATCAAAGTGTGGATGCAGGCTGGCTCCCACAGGGGCTGGTGTACACCGATCAAAGTGTGGATGCAGGCTGGCTCCCACAGGGGATGGTGTACACCGATCAAAGTGTGGATGCAGGCTGGCTCCCACAGGGGCTGGTGTACACCGATCAAAGTGTGGATGCAGGCTGGCTCCCACAGGGGCCGGTGTACACCGATCAAAGTGTGGATGCAGGCTGGCTCCCACAAGGGCTGGTGTATCCGATCAAACTGTGGGAGCGAGCTTGCTCGCGATAGCGGCCCGGCAGGCGCTAAAAAGTCAACCCGCCAGCAACCAAACCCCAGCCGCCGCCGAAGCCGCCCCGGCCAATCGGACCAACGGCGCCGCCGCTCGCGGCAACACCCGCACCAGGGCAAACCCGGCGCCATGCAACGCCGCCGTCGCTGCGACGAATCCTGCCGCATAGGCCCATGGGCTCGACATGTCCGGCAGTTCCAAGCCATGGGCTACGCCATGGAACAGCGCAAACAGTGCCGTCGCACCGACTGCCAGGCTCAATGGCGGACGCACCGCCAATGCCACCGCCAGGCCGAGGGCGAGCACCGAGGCGGCGATCCCGCTTTCCAGCGCCGGCAGGTCCAGGCCTTCAAAGCCCAGCAGGCCGCCGAGCAGCATCGTACCGACGAAGGTGCAAGGCAGCGCCCAGCGCGCGGCGCCTTGTTGTTGCGCGGCCCACAAGCCGACAGCCAGCATTGCCAGCAAGTGGTCGAGCCCGCCGATGGGGTGGCCGAGGCCGGCGATCAGGCCATTGTCGCCATGGCCTGGGTGGGCGAAGGCCAGGGCCGGGGTCAGCAGCAGGGCGAGGGCGCCGAGGAGGCGTTTGAAGGTCATGGATAAGCTTCCTTGTGGTCAGTCGGAAAGATCAGGCGGCGGTCAGCAGACCCTGGCGCTCGATGAAGGCGATGATGTCGTCCAGGCCCTGGCCGGTCTTCTGGTTGCTGAACACGAAGGGCTTGCCGTTGCGCATCCGCCGGGTGTCGCTGTCCATCATTTCCAGGGACGCACCCACCAGCGGTGCCAGGTCGATTTTATTGATCACCAGCAGGTCGGATTTGCAGATGCCCGGCCCGCCCTTGCGCGGCAGCTTGTCACCGGCCGAGACGTCGATCACATAGATGGTCAGGTCCGACAATTCCGGGCTGAAGGTCGCCGACAGGTTATCGCCGCCCGATTCCACCAGGATCAGGTCCAGGCCCGGGAAGCGCCGGTTCAACTGGTCCACCGCCTCCAGGTTGATCGACGCGTCTTCGCGAATCGCCGTGTGCGGGCAGCCGCCGGTTTCCACTCCGATGATCCGCTCCGGCGCCAAGGCCTCGTTGCGCACCAGGAAGTCGGCGTCTTCGCGGGTGTAGATGTCGTTGGTGACCACTGCCAGGTTGTAGCGTTCACGTAGAGCCAGGCACAGGGCCAGGGTCAGGGCGGTCTTGCCGGAACCTACCGGGCCGCCGATACCGACGCGCAGAGGTTGTGTATTCATGAGTGTCTCCTAGGAACGGAACAGACGGCTGTACTGGCGCTCATGGGCCATGCACGCCAGGGACAGGCCAAAGGCGGCGCTGCCGTAATGGTTGGGGGCGATGTTCGAGGTGTCGTGCTGGGCCTGTTGCAGCAGCGGCAGCAGTTCGCTGGTCAGGCACTGGGCGGCTTGCTGGCCCAGGGGCAGGGTTTTCATCAGCACCGCCAGTTGGTTTTCCAGCCAGCTCCACAGCCAGGCGGCGAGGGCGTCCTGGGGGGCGATATGCCAGGCGCGCGCCGCCAGGGCCCAGCACAAGGCCAGGTGCGGCTCGCTGCGTTGTTGGAGACTGAGCTGTTCAAGAAAGCCGCGCGCGGCACCGTCGAGTTCCGGCAGGCCGGCGAGCAGTTGCTGCAACGAGTAGCCCATCTGCCGGCTTTCCTGATACAGCTCACGGGTTTCCCGGCTGGCGCGGTGTTCTTCGCAATGCAGCAGCAGGGCGTCCCAATCGTCAGCGGCGGCTGCGCTGCAGTGCGCCAGCAGCAAAGGCGCTTCGAAACGCGCCAGGTTCAGCAGCAGTTGATCGCTGATCCAGCGCCGGGCGTCGTCGCAATTCTTGACCAGGCCGTTGTCCACTGCCATCTCCAGCCCCTGGGAATAGCTGTAGCCGCCAATCGGCAACTGCGGGCTGGCCAGACGCAGCAGCGCCCAGGCCGGGTTCATGTGCGCACGCCAAACTGATGCAGGCGCGGCGCGTAGTTGAAATCTTCGTCGCCGTGCCGGGAGTGATGGTGACCGCCGCCATAGGCGCCGTGTTCCGGCTGGAACGGGGCTTCGATGGGTTCGGCGCGGGCGCCCAGTTGCTCGAGCATCGCCTTGAGCACGTAATCGTCCAGCAGGCGCAACCAGCCATCGCCTACTTGCAAGGCGACATGGCGATTGCCCAGGTGATAGGCGGCGCGGGTCAGTTCAAACGCGTTGGCGCAGGTGACATGCAGCAATTGTTCGGCGCGGGCGCAAACGCGCACGATGCGCCCGTCTTCAGCTTGCAGGCATTCGCCGTCGTACAGCGGCGGTTGGCCTCGTTCCAGGAACAACCCCACGTCTTCACCCCCGGCACTGAAACAGCGCAGGCGGCTTTTGCTACGGGCGTCAAAGGTCAGGTGCAGCTCAGCGTCCCAGCGCGGTTGAGTGTCGATTCTGCGGTGAATCACCAGCATCGGAGTGCTTCCAGCAATGAACAGTGCTGTGTTTAGAGCAAGGGGCTTGCCAACCGAAAGAGGTGTAGGAAATAGCTGGGATGGCGTTTCAGGGTGGGGCGGATAGCGTGCCATGTTGGTGCGTATCGAGATGCTGCGCACCATTTTGCGGCTGGCACAAAAAAGAACCTGTGGGAGCGAGCTTGCTCGCGATAGCGGTGGATCAGCCACTATCAATGCCACTGACAGACCGCTATCGCGAGCAAGCTCGCTCCCACAGTGGATTGGCGTTGAACTTGAGATTCGGTTCTACACACAACCCTGTGGGAGCGAGCCTGCTCGCGATAGCGTCGGTTCAGCCTGCATCAATGCAACGCTCTACACCTTGGCACCAGGCGCCGCCATCTCCTTGGTTTCCAGATGATCCAACGCCCGCTCAACCAACAATTGCACCCCATCGGCCATCCGGCTGATGGCCAGGGCGACGCAGCGGCGTGAGTCGTCCACGTCGTCAGCCAGGTCGGCGGCGATGGTGCTGATGGAGAGCAGGTCTTCGGAGGCGTTGGCAAGCAGGGTTTCGGTGTCGATGTGGGGGGGCACGATGAAGAGCTGGTTTTTGTCAGGTTCGGGCGGTGAGGCGGGCTTGGGCTTGAGGTAGTAATCGAGGGCGCGGGTGGCGGCGTCATCGAGCTTCTTTTCTTCCTGCGCTTGGACGCGGGACTTGTGGCTGTTTGGCGGGGGATTCGGAGTTGCTTTGAACATAATGAAAATCCTGGAAGTGGAGCCGGCACCCTCCGATTGCACGTCGAAAAATGGGTGGCAGCTGTACGTAGGTGTGCAAGACCGGTCCAGGAACCCGGCAGACCCGAAGATCTCCCACGCGCAGCCGCCATAATAATCAGCGAGCATAGAAAAATGCTCGGCGAATAGCCATAACGAATACGCTCCTAGATCGGACTTGCACGTCCGTATCACCGTTTTTTGCGATGACGAACAAAGGTTAGCGGCGCTCGAGAGCGCTGCCTAGTTCATGAACAGCCCGGCGTGTTGAAGGAAATGTCCGAGGGTTTGGCGGGGAAAAGCACCAAAAGATCGCAGCCGTCGGCAGGTCCTACAGAAATTGCCTAGCGGCTGCCGAAAGCTGCGATTTTTTGATTTGAATGTTTGATGGAGAGATGCACCTTTTCTTACATCACAGAGCATCCGTCGCGTGGTTTTTCGGGAGGTGGTGTGTCAGGTGAGCAATCAAGGAGCTCAGACGCCGCCATCGCGAGCAAGCTCGCTCCCACAGAGAGCGCATGCTGACAGTTATTCGGTGCTGCCCAACCCTTGCCAATGCTTGAGGCCAATGAAGATGAACCGCAGTTGCTGGGTAATCTTCGCCTGGGGCGTGAGGTGTTCGGGGAGGGCTTGGGCGGGTGGGTCGATGATGTCCGGCAGGGTGGCGAACACGCTCTTGACGATGAGGTCGGCCATCACGCCCAGGGCGGCCAGGTCCAGGTGCTGCAGCTTGGGCATCAAGGCCAGGTCGGCTGCCAGGTCCGAGCTGATGTCTTCGCGCAGTTGGGCGATGGCCTGGCGCACCGGCAGGGAGCCGCCGTATTGCTCGCGGGCCAGGAACAGGAACTGCGATCGGTTGGCTTGCACCACATCGAGAAAGATCCGCACCGACGCGTCGATAATGCCGCCCATGACGAATTCGTTGTGGCGTACCAGGCGGATGGTTTCGCGAAAGGTCTGGCCGACTTCGCTGACCAGTGCCAGGCCCAGTTGGTCCATGTCGTCAAAGTGCCGGTAGAACCCGGTGGGCACGATGCCGGCTGTCCGGGCGACTTCCCGCAGGCTCAGGCTGCCGAACCCCCGGCCGCACTCCATCAAATGGCGGGCTGCGTCCATCAGGGCAATTCGGGTCTGTTGTTTCTGTTCGGCGCGGGGCAGCATCGCAAGGCTGGCTTCTGATTCACGGGAGCGACGCACTCTAGCAAATCGGCTTTGCCGACGTCGAACGGTAGAGAGGGATCAGGCGGGGAAAACGAAGGGTTTGAAAAGTTAAAAGCCCGATTGGAGGAATCGGGCTTTTTTCTGGGCCACCATGGGCTCAGCTCACTGCACTGTTGCGTTCGATCACACGGTCACCACCGTCAGCTGCCAGGGTCTGGCCTTGTGGAGTGCGCTCGGTGCCGTCAGCTGCCAGGGTCTGGCCTTGTGGAGTGCGCTCGGTGCCGTCGGCTGCCAGGGTCTGGCCTTGTGGAGTGCGCTCGGTACCGTCAGCTGCCAGGGTCTGGCCTTGTGGAGTGCGCTCGGTGCCGTCAGCTGCCAGGGTCTGGCCTTGTGGAGTGCGCTCGGTGCCGTCAGCTGCCAGGGTCTGGCCTTGTGGAGTGCGCTCGGTGCCGTCAGCTGCCAGGGTCTGGCCTTGTGGAGTGCGCTCGGTACCGTCGGCTGCCAGGGTCTGGCCTTGTGGGGTGCGCTCGGAACCACCCTCGACCAAGCCTTTTTCTTCGAGGCGATCACGACCACCTTCAGCAACAGTCTGGCTGTAGACAGAATGGCTGTCCTTTACCTGTGGCGTGGCTTGTTCTGAGGCTGGCAGGGCGAAAGCCGTGGAGGCCAGCAGTGAAAGGGACAGGCTCATCAGTAATTGGCGTTTCATGGTCGTTGCTCCTTGGGAGGGCGATAAAGTGGGTACGAGGGCAATGCTACTCTCGATAAGTCGATATAAAAGTTCATAAAGACAATGGTAATAATCAACGGAATTGATTGTTCTGGGCGAAGGCTCTAGAACGGGCGTTTCCGAGGTGTGGTTTTGCACCGAGGTGGGTATTTTGTACCCATCGCTGCCTCGCAAATGTGCGGACGCGGTAACAGTTTGTTGTCTGATCGGTCAGGAATATTGCATTTTTTTGTGCCGTTCATCGGCACCTGTGGGCTGCTTTATCAGTCCAACCCTTCATAACGAACCGACTGCAGGGTCGTGTTCCCAGCGGCGTCGCGGTTGCGAACGCTGACTTGTCATCAGGAGCCTTGTGCATGACGCGCACCTCGAAAATCCTCACCTGGAGCTTTGCCAGCCTTGTTGTCCTGCTGGCCGTGCTGGTCCTGGTCATCGCCTTCTTCGACTGGAACCGCATCAAGCCCACGCTCAATGCCAAGGTTTCCGAGGAGTTGCATCGCCCCTTTGCCATCAACGGCAATTTGGCGGTTGCCTGGCAGCGTGAGCCGGAGGAAGGGGGCTGGCGAGCCTGGATGCCGTGGCCCCATGTGGTGGCCGAGGACTTGAGCCTGGGCAACCCGGATTGGTCGAAAAACCCGCAAATGGTCACGCTGAAACGTGTTGAGTTGCGCGTATCGCCCTTGGCCCTGCTGGCCCGGCGGGTGGCGATTCCGCGCATCGACTTGACGGAGCCCGACGCCAACCTGCAACGCCTGGCTGACGGGCGCGCCAACTGGACCTTCCAATTCGATCCGAAAGAGCCGGACGCCGAGCCGTCCAGCTGGGTGGTGGACATCGGCGCCATCGGCTTCGACAAGGGCCACGTGACCCTTGACGACCAGACGCTCAAGACCCGGCTCGATCTGTTGATCGACCCGTTGGGCAAACCCATCCCGTTCAGCGATATCGTCGGTGACAAAGCTGCCAAAAAGGCCCAGGACCAGGGCGCGACGCCGCAGGACTACGCGTTCGCCTTCAAGGTCAACGGGCAGTATCACGGGCAAAACCTGGCCGGCTCCGGCAAGGTTGGTGGTTTGCTGGCCTTGCAGGATGCGTCACGACCCTTTCCGCTCCAGGCCCAGGCGAAGATCGCCGAGACCCGCGTCGAACTGGCCGGCACCCTCACCGACCCGATGAATCTCGGGGCCCTGGACTTGCGCCTGAAGCTGGCCGGCAAAAGCCTGGCTCATCTCTACCCGCTGACCGGCGTGACCCTGCCGGATTCGCCGCCTTATGCCACCGATGGCCACTTGATTGCCAAGCTGCATGAGCCGGGTGGGGCGCTGTTTCGCTATGAGGCGTTCAACGGCAAGATCGGCGATAGCGATATCCATGGCGACCTGGCTTATGTCGCCAGTCAGCCCCGGCCGAAACTCAGTGGCGCGCTGGTCTCCAACCAACTGCTGTTCAGCGACCTGGCGCCGCTGATCGGTGCTGACTCCAATACCGAGCAAAAGGCCCGTGGCGGCGCCAGCAAGCAGCCAGCCGACAAGGTCTTGCCCGTGGAAGAGTTTCGCACCGAGCGTTGGAGCATGATGGACGCTGATGTGGAGTTCACCGGCAAGCGCATTGTCCATAGCGAGCAGTTGCCATTCACCGACCTGTATACCCATCTGGTGCTCAACGATGGGCAGTTGAGCCTCGAGCCCCTGCGCTTTGGCGTGGCCGGTGGGCGCCTCGATGCGCAGATCCGCCTCAACGGCCATGCCCAGCCCCTTGAAGGCCAGGCGAAATTGACGGCGCGTGGCTTCAAACTCAAGCAGCTGTTCCCGGGTTTTGAGCCGATGAAAACCAGCTTCGGCGAACTGAATGGCGATGCCGACATCACCGGGCGCGGCAATTCGGTGGCGACGTTGCTGGGCACCTCCAATGGCACGTTGAAAATGCTCATCAACGATGGCGCCATCAGTCGTGAGCTGATGGAGTTGGCGGGGCTGAACGTCGGCAACTACGTGGTGGGGAAAATCTTTGGCGACAAGGAAGTGAAGATCAACTGCGCGGCGGCGGACTTCGACATCAAGACCGGCCTGGCCACCACGCGCCTGTTCGTGTTCGACACCGAGAACGCGATCATCTACATCGACGGCACGGCGAACATGGCGAATGAACAGCTGGACCTGACCGTTACCCCCGAGTCCAAGGGCTGGCGCCTGATTTCCCTGCGCTCGCCGTTGTACGTCCGGGGCCCGTTCGCCAAGCCCGCCGCCGGGGTCAAGGCGGTGCCGCTGATGCTGCGCGGCGCCGGGATGGTGGCGTTGGGTGTGATCGCCGCGCCGGCGGCGGGGTTGCTGGCGCTGGTGGCGCCTAGCGGCGGTGAGCCGAACCAGTGCGCGCCGCTGCTGGAGCAGATGAAGGCGGGCAAGGCGCCGGTGACGGTCAAGCCCACCCGATAAGCCAGGCTTGCGGTGAGGCGACGGGCCTCATCGCGAGCAAGCTCGCTCCCACATTTTGACCGCATTCTTCCAGAAAGAATGCGGTCCCCTGTGGGAGCGAGCTTGCTCGCGATGGCGGTATTAGAGATCGGCCAGAATGTCGGCCATGTCATCGGCATGCTCTTCTTCCTGGGCCAGGATGTCTTCGAAGATGCGCCGGGTGGTCGGGTCTTTTTCGCCAATGTACTGGATGATTTCCCGATAGCTGTCGATGGCGATCCGTTCGGCCACCAGGTCCTCGTACACCATTTCCTTGAGGGTGTTGCCCGCTACGTACTGGGCGTGGGAATTGCGGGTCAACAGGTCGGGGTTGAACTCCGGCTCGCCGCCCAGCTGCACGATGCGCTCGGCGAGTTTGTCGGCGTGTTCGGCTTCCTGGTTCGCGTGCTCGAGGAATTCGCTGGCCGCCACGCTGGCCTTGAGGCCGGTGGCCATGAAGTAGTGGCGCTTGTAGCGCAGCACGCAGACCAGTTCGGTGGCCAGCGATTCGTTGAGCAGGCGGATGACTTCCTGCCGATCGGCACCGTAGCCTTCGGTCACTGCACCGTTCTGCACGTTCTGCCGTGCCCGTTCGCGCAGGGTGGTTACATCGGATAAGTGCATGTCGCTCATCTCGTTCTCCTGGAGGCTGATCCGGTTGAGGCGTCACGCTCTGATGGCGCGATCACTTCTTAAGGTGGGAGTGATGAGCGAGGCAAAAAGTTTTATGAAATAACCCCGTGTAGGAGCTGCCGAGTGCAACGAGGCTGCGATCTTGCCCCAGACCATTGAGTCATGAGCGAACGCCGAAAGAGCAAAATCAAAAGATCGTCCGAACGCGGCCCGAGCCTTCGGCAGCTCCTACGCCTGCGACATAGCAAACACTGGGGGAAACCCCGACAGCCGTGCTTCCTCCCCTAGCCACTGGAAGAATGCCCGCACCGGCGGATGGCGTTCGCGGCCCGGGACGCACAGGGCGCTGTAGCCGGCGCCATTGACCTGGACGTCCGGGCGATAGCCCACCAGCAAGCCGCTGGCGATGCTTTCGGAAGCCAGGATATTGCTCGCCAGCACCAGGCCCTGCCCGGCAATCGCCGCTTGCAAGGCGTAATGCTCCTCGTCGTACTCGCGCATGCACGGCTGCCGGGTGAGCCAGGTTTCCCCGGCCTGGGTGCACCAGGCATCCCAACCGTGGGCGTACAGCTTGGAGTTGTGCCAATGCACGCTGATCAGCGTCGGGACCTGCCGTGTCGCCAGGGCCACCTGTTCAGGCGAGCCATAGACCCCGAAGCTTTCATCGAACAGGCACATGCCGTACAGGTTCGGGTAGGCGTCCAGGCTGTAGCGCACCACCAGGTCGACGCTGGCGTCCTGGTGCAGGTCGATCACTTCGCAGTGGGTGTCCAGGCGCACGTTGATGTTCGGGTGACGTGCATAAAAACGCCCGAGGCGAGGCACCAGCCACAGGGCGGCAAACGCTGCGGTGGTGGACAGGGTCAGGTGGCTGGTGCTGCGTTGCGGGCGCAGGGTGTCGACGCTTTGCGCTACCTCCAGCAACGCCCCGTGCAGGCTGTGGAACAAGCGTTGCCCGCCCTCGGTGAGGCGCACCTGGCGTGGCAGGCGTTCGAACAGTGCCAGCCCCAGCCAGCTCTCCAGGGATCGAATCTGATGGGAGACCGCCGTAGGCGTCACCGACAGCTCCGCCGCGGCCGCCTTGAAACTGAGCAGTCGCGCGGCTGCCTCGAAGGCGCGCAGGGCGTTGAGCGGCAGGTTGGCGAACATCCTAATTCTCCTGAAATGCGATGGATGAAATTAACTCATCCAGATGAACTTGCGCTCATTTGTCTGGAAGCAACGCCAGACTTCAAGCTGCAAGGCACAAGCAATGTTTATTGTAGCCGCATAAAAGGAGATTCAGATGAGCAAGATTCTTGTGGTGCATGGCAGCCCCCGTGGCGAGCGTTCTCATTCCCGGCGCCTGGCCGAGGCCTTTGTTTCGGCGTGGCAGGTCGCCCATCCACAATCCCAATTGACCCGTCGCGAAGTTGGACGGACGGTGATTGCGCCGGTCAACGAAGCGTTCATCGCCGCAGCGTTCTATCCTGAGCCCCAGGCTCGACCGTTGATCATGCAAGCGGACCTGGCCCTGAGCGATACCTTGGTCGAGGAGTTGCAAGCCCATGACCGACTGGTGATCTCCGCGCCCATGCACAACTTCAGCGTGCCCAGCGGCGTGAAGGCCTGGATCGACCAGATCGTGCGCATCGGGCTGACGTTCAACCACAGCCTGGATAATGGCGTGTCGCACTACGAGCCGCTGTTGCTGGGCAAGAAAGCCCTGATCGTGACCAGTCGCGGCGATTTCGGTTTCGGGCCTGGCGGCCCGTTGGAGAGCATGAACCACGCCGACACGCTGTTGCGCACCGTCCTGGGGTTTATCGGCATCACCGATGTGACGGTGGTGGCGGCGGAAGGCGAAGAATCGGCCGAGCGCAGCTTTGCGTTGTCCTGCGCCGAGGCCGAGGAGCGTTTGCTGGCCCTGGCACGGTCCTTCTGAGAGGGGCTGCTGCACAGCCCAACGGGAGCAAGCTCTGGCCACGGATTCATCTGGGTGTCATAGACTGGTCATCATCGATACCGATGCTGATCGCTCTTGATCACAAGGATGTCGCCATGTCGCAACGCTGCGCCACTCGTTATCCGCTGGTACTGGTCCCGGGCATGCTCGGGTTCATCCGCCTGGTGTTGTATCCGTACTGGTATGGGATCGTCTCGGCGTTGCGTCGCGGCGGGGCCGTGGTCGTGGCAGTGAAGGTTTCGCCGCTGCATTCTTCCGAGGTGCGCGGCGAGCAATTGCTGGCGCGGATCGAGGAGGTACTGCGGCAAACCGGTGCGCAGAAAGTCAACCTGATCGGCCACAGCCAGGGCAGCCTCACCGCCCGCTATGCGGCCGCCAAACGCCCGGACCTGGTGGCGTCGGTCACCTCGGTGGCCGGCACCAACCACGGCTCCGAACTGGCGGATTACTTGCAAGCCCATTACCCCGCCGACAGTGCCAAGGGGCGCGTGCTCAGTGCCGTGCTGCGCCTGATCAGCGCCCTGATGAGCCTGCTGGAAACCGGCTATCGCGGGCCGAAGCTGCCGGTGGATATTCACGCCTCCCATGCCTCCCTGACCACCGCCGGGGTGGCGCTGTTCAATCAACGTTATCCACAGGGCCTGCCGGCAACCTGGGGCGGGAATGGACCGGAAGAGGTCAATGGCGTGCGTTATTACTCGTGGTCCGGCACCTTGCAGCCGGGCAAGACCGACAAAGGGCGCAACCTGTTCGACGGCACTAACCGCAGCTGCCGTTTATTTGCGCGTACGTTTGTGAGGGAAGCGGGGCAATGCGACGGCATGGTCGGACGCTACAGCTCGCACCTGGGCACGGTCATCGGCGATGACTATCCGCTGGACCACTTCGATGTCGTCAACCAATCGCTGGGACTGGTGGGCAAGGGGGCCGAGCCGATCCGGTTGTTTGTCGAGCATGCCGAGCGGTTGAAGGCTGCCGGGGTGTAGCCCGTTAGGAGGACCGCATTATCGTTCATCGCGAGCAAGCTCGCTCCCACAGTGGATTGGTGTTGCTAGGTCCATTGTGGGAGCGAGCTTGCTCGCGAAAGCGGTAGATCAGGCCCAGAGAATCTACCTGGTGAAGGTGTAACAGGCTTTGTCTACACTGCACCTCATCGCCACACCCTCGTGTGGCAGCCAGGAGAAACATCATGAAGATGCTGCGTGTCCCTCTGTTGATGATTGGTTTGCTACTGTGTTCCCAGGGCTTCGCCGCGACGGCGCAGCAGACCAAGATGACCACCTGCAACGCCGACGCCACCGCCAAGACGCTCAAGGGCGACGAGCGCAAGGCGTTCATGAGCACCTGTCTCAAGGCTACCGCTGCACCGAGCACCCCGCAGGAACGTATGAAAACCTGCAACGCCACCGCCACCACCCAGGCGTTGAAGGGCGATGCCCGCAAAGCGTTCATGAGTGATTGCCTGAAGAAGAAATAAGCGTTGAACCCATGGGGCCGGCACAGCCACCGCAAAAAAAACCCTGAACTGCGACTAAGGTCGGCCGATACAATCCCTAGTGCTGCCAGTGGAAGGCTGGCAGACTGCCGATCCTTTCACGCCGTTTTGTCCTGAGGCTGTATGCCAACGTTTTCTCAGCGTCATGTGTTGTTGGTGATCAGTTGGGTGATCATTTTTGGTGGGCTGTTGCTGGTGCTGCCGCTGCGCCTGTTGCCGAGCCTGCTGGCCGGGCTGCTGGTGTTCGAACTGGTCAACATGCTCACCCCGCAGTTGCAGCGACTGATCGAAGGCCGCCGTGCCCGTTGGTTGGCGGTGGCGTTGCTGGGCACGCTGGTGGTCAGTGTGCTGACGCTGATCTTCGCCGGCGCCATCAGTTTCCTGTTGCATGAAGCGGAAAATCCAGGCGCGTCCCTGGACAAGTTCATGACCGTGGTCGACCGTGCCCGCGGGCAATTGCCGCCGTTCATCGACGCTTACCTGCCGGCCAGCGCCGCCGAGTTCCGGGTGGCGATCGGTGACTGGGTGAGCAAGCACCTGAGCGACCTGCAACTGGTGGGCAAGGACGCGGCCCACATGTTCGTGACGTTGCTCATCGGCATGGTGCTGGGGGCCATCGTTGCCCTGCAGCGCATCCCCGACCTGACCAAGCGCAAGCCCCTGGCCGCGGCGCTGTTCGATCGCCTGAACCTGCTGGTCAAGGCGTTTCGCAACATCGTCTTCGCCCAGATCAAGATTTCCTTGCTCAACACCTTCTTCACCGGGATTTTCCTGGCGGTGGTGCTGCCGCTGTTCGGCATCAAGCTACCGCTGACCAAGACCCTGATCGTGATGACGTTCCTGTTGGGGCTGCTGCCGGTCATTGGCAACCTGATGTCCAACACGCTGATCACCATTGTCGGCCTGTCGATATCGATCTGGGTGGCGGTGGCGGCGCTGGGCTACCTGATCCTGATCCACAAGCTCGAGTACTTCCTCAATGCCCGCATCGTCGGCGGGCAGATCAGCGCCAAGTCCTGGGAGTTGCTCATGGCGATGCTGGTATTCGAAGCCGCATTCGGCCTGCCGGGGGTGGTGGCGGGGCCGATTTATTATGCGTATCTCAAGAGTGAGTTGAAGCAGGTGGGGATGGTCTGATCGGGCAGTTGTATTGCCTGGTCTACCGCTTTCGCGAGCAAGCTCGCTCCCACAGTTAACCGAGTGAATGCGGTCAACTGTGGGAGCGAGCTTGCTCGCGATTCAGACGCCTCGGTCTGGGATCAGACCTGGCTCCCATACCGCTTCATCGCCTCGATCGCCAACCCGCTGCCGATACTGCCGAAGATATTGCCTTCCACATGTCGCGCCTGGGGCAGCATCGCCGAGACGCTGTTGCGCAGCGCCGGGATGCCGCTGGAACCGCCGGTGAAGAACACCGTGTCGACCTGATCGACCCGCACGTTGGCATCGTTGAGCAACTGCGTGACGCTGCCGCGTACCCGCTCCAGCAAGCCGTCGATGGCCGACTCGAACAAGGCCCGGCTCAGGTCCACGCTCAGGCCCGGCTCGATCCGGTCCAGGAGCAAATGGCGCTGGTCGGCGTGGGTCAGCTCGATCTTGGTTTCTTCCACTTCCATCGCCAGCCAGTGCCCGGCGCGCTGTTCGATCAGCTTGAACAGCCGGTCGATGCCGCCGGTGTCTTCGATGTCGTAGCGCATGCTGCCCAGGGCGAGGGTGGATTTTTGCGAGTACACCGCGTTGATGGTGTGCCAGGTCGCCAGGTTCATGTGGTGACTGGTGGGCATGTAGGCGCCACTCTTCATGCGGCTGCCGTAGCCGAACAGCGGCATCAGGCCGGCCAGCGAGAGTTGCTTGTCGAAATCGGTCCCGCCGATGTGCACGCCACCGGTGGCGAGGATGTCGTCGTGGCGGTTGTCGTGGGTGCGGCGCTCGGGGGACAGGCGCACCAGGGAGAAGTCCGAAGTACCGCCGCCGATGTCGACGATCAGCACCAGCTCTTCTTTCTCGATGGTCGATTCATAGTCGAATGCCGCTGCGATAGGTTCGTACTGGAACGAAACCTCCTTGAAACCGATGGCGCGGGCGACGTCCACCAACGTGTTTTCCGCTTCCTGGTCGGCCATTTCATCGTCGTCGACGAAAAACACCGGGCGACCCAGCACCACTTCTTCGAATTCCCGACCGGCGGTGGCTTCGGCGCGTTTCTTCAACTGGCCGATGAACAGCCCCAGCAGATCCTTGAACGGCATGGCCGTGCCCAACACGCTGGTGTCGTGCTTGATCAGCTTGGAGCCCAGCAGGCTCTTGAGCGAGCGCATCAGCCGGCCTTCGTAGCCTTCCAGGTATTCGTGCAGGGCCAGGCGGCCATACACCGGGCGACGTTCCTCGAGATTGAAAAAAACCACCGAAGGCAGGGTGATCTTGTCGTCCTCCAGCGCGATCAACGTTTCCATGCCGGGGCGCAGCCAGCCGACAGTGGAGTTGGACGTGCCAAAGTCGATGCCGCAGGCACGGGCCGGGGATGCGTTTTTCATGTCTTTCGGGTTCCAGTTGAAAAAACGGCCGCGCAGTGTATGTCAGTGCGGCGCGGATTCGAAGGCCGGTTATCTGCTAATTCGCAAACACCGGCCTTGAAAGACAGGCTTATACCCCCAAACTTGCTGGCATGGGCCTGGTAGCACAGGGCGGGTACAAGAACCGCCACCGGCTGCCGATAAACTTCTGACGCACCGTCCGGTCACAAACCTTGAGATTGGTCAAACTCCGGGGCTTGTACCACGAGCATGCTGTGCATGGCGGTGCTATATCGATAACGGATGGTGATCCTTCAATGGACTTCAAAGATTATTACAAGATCCTGGGTGTCGAGCCGACGGCTGACGACGCCACGATCAAGGCTGCCTATCGCAAACTGGCGCGCAAGTACCACCCGGATGTAAGCAAGGAAAAGGACGCCGAGACCAAGTTCAAGGACGTCTCCGAAGCCTATGAAGCGCTGAAAAGCGCCGACAAGCGCGCCGAATACGACGACCTGCGCCGCTACGGCCAGCACGGCCAGCCGTTCCAGGGCCCGCCGGGTTGGCAGAGCCGTGGTGGTTTTGGCGGCCAGGACACCGGCGACTTCTCGGACTTCTTCAGTTCTATTTTTGGTAATCGCGGGCCGGGTTTCGGTGGCGGACAGTCAGGTCGCAGCGCCGGCCGTCGAGGGCAAGACGTGGAAATGGAATTACCGATCTTCCTGGAAGAGACCCTGTCGAGCGAGTCGAAGAAGGTCACCTTCCAGGTGCCGCAGTACAACGCGGCCGGCCAGCACGTGAGCAACACCAGCAAAAGCCTGAACGTGAAGATTCCACTGGGCGTGACCGACGGCGAACGCATCCGCCTCAAGGGCCAGGGTGCGCCAGGTATCGGTGGCGGCGCCAATGGCGATTTGTACCTGACCATTCGCTTCGCGCCACACCCCAAGTTCGACGTCGAAGGCCAGGACCTGATCATCACCTTGCCCCTGGCACCGTGGGAACTGGCGCTGGGCACCGAAGTGGCGGTGCCGACCCTCACCGGCAAGATCAACCTCAAGGTTCCGGCCGGCAGCCAGAACGGCCAGCGCATGCGCGCCAAGGGCCACGGCCTGCGCAACAAGGCCGGCGAGCGCGGCTACCTGTTCGTGCAGCTCAAGGCCGTGATGCCCAAGGCCAGCGACGAGGCGGTCAAGGCGTTGTGGGCGGAACTGGCGAAGAAAGCCGCGTTCGATCCGCGGGAGAACTTCTGAACACGGCCGGTCTTTGAACATCGTCCGTAGGAGCTGACGAGTGGAACGAGGCTGCGATCTTTTGATCTTTCGCTCTAGACTCAATGGGTAGTGGAAAGATCGCAGCCTCGTTCCACTCGTCAGCTCCTACGCTCCTACACAGTTACAGCATTGGGAGAAGCAGACCATGAGTAACCCGATCATTGAACTGAACCTGAGGGAGTTCTGCGAGGCCGCCGCGTTGGCGGATGTCCATGTCATCGAAATCGTCGAACATGGGATCCTCGAGCCCGAAGGCACGGTGCCGACAGACTGGCGCTTCACCGATTACGAACTGCTCCTGGCCAAGCGTGCCGCGAAGCTGCGACACGACCTGGACCTGGAATGGGAAGGCGTCGCCCTGGCGCTGGACCTGCTGGAAGAAGTCCAGCAACTGCGGGCCGAGAACCGTCGGCTGCGTCAGCAACTGGGGCGTTGGGTGGAATGAATGGTGCGGGTCAGGACGACATTCGGATCGAAAGAGCGATAGATAGTTACCGCACTCACCGCTGAAAGGCTGGTTAGGCTCGGGTTTTCCACCATCAAGGATGACCCGATATGCCAGAACCGATTCTTGCCCCCGTGCGCCCCGAAGGCCGCGGCCTGCACTTGGACCTGCTCAAGGCCCGTATTCCCGGCTGGTACAGCGGCGCTATCATGCAGCGTCAGCAGGAGTTGAGCGACCATGAGCTGGAACTTCCAGACTGGTACGTGAAGACTTCCCACGAAACCAGGACCAGCCTCAAGCACAGTCACTCCCGCTACCGCGAAACCCTGAACCAGATCGACAATGTGCTGGGCAACATCCAGGACATCCGCGCCTTTGCCGAGCCGCTGCTTACCCAGGCGATCCAGACTGAATTCAAGCAAACACTGAACGTCAACCAGGTGTATTTCGTCCGCAAGTACGGGCTCAAGATGCGCGATGATTTTTTCGGCGCGCTCGTCCTCGATAACGAGGGCAGTCATTTCGATCGCTACGAATACCGCGGCACTTCGCTGCTGGAGGCCGCGCTGGCCAATTTCGAGCCCGACGAAGAGAACAAACCCGGCTGCACCGACTGCAGCCTCGTTACCACGGTGCGTCCGTTTTATGGTGGCGAGGTTATTCCTTCTATCAACGCCTTTCGCGCCGGGGAGTTGCCGATCGTGCCCGAGGCCTTTGCCAGGCTGTGCCGCAAACTGGACCTGGGACGCCGGTATCAAGAACACATCAACGCCATCGTACGGCCGATCAACCACGAGGTACGCCGCCAGTTGGATCGCCAACTGCGCGACCATCACAAAGAGGGATTGGCGTTGTGTGTCGAGGTGGCCAGGGCCAAGGGCGACATCAGCGTGGCCGTCTACCGAATGTTGCAGCAAGTGGTCAGCGACCAACGTGCGATCTTGCTTGATGGCCGGGCGGTGACGTTCACCTCATTGAGCATTTTCGGTATCGAGCTGGTTGGTCCAGTGCTGATCGGCCCCGACCGTGAAAGCAGTCGCCGGGCGGAGCGGGTCGTGGCCTATATGCCGGGCGATCCCGAACAGCCTCTCAAGGAATATGCCTCCAGCGCTGAATTCATGGTCGATCTTCGGCGGCGCCTGCACGGTATCGCTTACCGGCGATTCTTCAGTCGTTTTGTGCCGTTGCGTCAGCAAGGCGCTTTTTTCGAGCGGTTCAACCACCTCTATCAATCTTCCACAGAGGCAGATGATCAGGTCGATTTCCCTCTCAAATCGCCGTTGCGGAATCTGCCCATGGCAACGGCAGCCTTTCCCGAACCTTTATGGGAATCGCTGCGTCTCAGGCAAATCCAGAAGATCCAGCTCAATGCCCGCGCAGTGGCGGTGCCCACCGGTGACGAAGACAAAAAAGCCCGTCTGGCGCGTCTGGACAGTTACCTGGATGCCGTGATCGATGTCTTCAACCTGGCAGCGTTCGTGGTGCCAGGGCTTGGGCCGCTGATGCTGACGGTAGGCGCCGTGCAGATGTTCAACGAAGCGTTCGAGGGCATCGAAGCGTTCGAGCGCGGGGAGACCAGGGAAATGTGGGCGCACTTCTCAAGCGTGGCCCTCAACACGGCATTCGTCGCCACCGGCGCGGCGGTGTTGCCGCACATTCAATGGTCGAGCACGGTGGATCAGTTGGAGCCGGTCCAACTGGCCAACGGTGAATCACACCTCTGGCGCCCCGACCTGACGCCTTATCAGAGTGTGCGGGAACCACCCGCGACCTCGGTTCCGGATGCTCAAGGGCTGTACCGGGTCGATGGCCGGGACGTTGTGCCGCTGGACGGCCAGCATTACGAGGTGCAACAGGATCCGACGACCCGGCGCTATCGCATTCGTCACCCTTCCCGGGGGCCGGACGCTTATCAGCCCGGGCTGACGGACAACGGCAGAGGTGCCTGGAGCCATGAACTGGAACAGCCGCGAAGCTGGGAGGGGGCGACGTTGATGCGCCGACTCGGCCGTTGCGTCAAGGATTTCAGTGACGCTGATCTGGAGCAGATCCGCACGGCCAGTGGTACGAGCGAGGAGGTGCTGCGGCGGCTGCATGTCGAGGGCGAGCCGATGCCTGCTTTGCTGGCCGACACGATCAAGCGCTTCGACCTGTGCCGACAAGTCGACCGTTTCATTGAGCAACTGCAAAGCGAAGACCCGCTGCGGTATGAAGCAGCCGATCCGATGACCCAGCTGCATCTACTCGCTGGCTACGGTCCTTGGCCAAAGGGGCTGAGATTGACGGTGGTCGACGGCTCGGGCAAGACGCTTTGGGAATATGCTCGTCCATCGGAAGGGGGCGCCCCGTTTCGAGATGTCATCATCCCCGAGGGGAAAGTCCGCACGCCTTCGGTGCTGAAGAATCTGATCCAGGCGGTGGATGCTGCGGGGGGCGACCTGTTGGTCGGTACGACCCCGGCGATTGCGAAAACGAATATGGACGCTCGGGTCCGGCAGTTGCGCAAAAAACTCGTCGCCGTGGTGGCGCGCGAAAAGGTGCAACTGTTCAACGATCATTACGCCAAAGGTGACGTGTCGAGCGACCCGCGTGCAACGCTGATCAAATCCCGTTTCCCCTCGGTTCCGGCGGCGGCAATCGACCAGATAGTAGCGTTTGCCAGCCCGACCGAGCATCAGCAGATGGCCGCTTGGGACTTCACGGATGCCACCCAGACCAAACCCATCCCACTGCGCATCGCCGAGGAGCTGCGTGACTACCAGCGAGCGCTGCGTTTGAACCGGGCATACGAAGGTTTACACCGTGAAACGCTGGCCACGGCTGACACGCCTCGGTTGGCGTTGGCGACCTTGAAAACCTTGCCCGGTTGGAGTGATACGGTGCGCATCGAGCTGCGCGAAGATGACGTTTCAGGCGTTGTGATCGAGAGTATCGGGCCACAAGACCCGACGCAGACCAAGATCGTGGTCAAGGACGATGATCGTTACAAGGCCTTTGACGACAAAGGCAATGACCTGAGCCACTGGGGGAGTCTCTACGATGCCTTGCAACATGCCCTCCCGGATGCCGAGCGTCAGGCCATGGGCCGGCCTTCGATGCATCAGGGCAATCTCTTGCAAGCGGCTATTGGTGCAACACCATTAGACCAAGTCGCGCTGGCGCAGCTCTTGAAAATGCCACCGCTCAAACCCTCCTTCAAGTCGCCGATGCGCCTGGCTTCGGGCAAGGTTGGCTATCCCATGAGTGGGGTACGGGACCGGCTGGGCCTGGGCCGGTCGCGGGAACGTCGGGTGCTGGACTTGTACCCGGACTATACGAGCGAGCAAGTCCAGAGCCTGCTGCGGTCCTTGGGTGATGAAGCCGTTCCGGAACTCAAGCGGCGTAAAATCGAGTTGGATACGCTGCGCCGGGAGCTGGATCACTGGGCCAGCCTCCCCCTGATGCTGGATGTGGGTAATGACCGTATCCGGCGGGTGCCGCCAGCGGTCAGGCAAGGGGTGGCTGAGCGCATCAAACGGTGCTGGAGGCGCCAGACGCCGGTCGTTACGGCGGTGGATGGCAGCAGGGTCGGGTATGAGCTTGATTTGAGTGGGCAGGACGTAGGAACGTTGCCGGGCCTGTCGGCCGACTTTAGCCATGTGGCCTCGCTAAAGCTTCGAGACATGAGGTTGTCGGAATCCTCCTGCGACAGATTCCTCACGGGCTTCTCCTCGCTTCGCTGGTTGGACATGTCCAGCAACAGGTTGACCGATATTCCTGCATCGCTGGGGTTGATGAATGGTTTGACCAGGCTGCAGTTGCGGTCGAATCAAATCAGGTTGACACCCCGCGGCATTCAGATCCTGGAGGGGCGTGCCAGTCTGAAAATTCTCAACCTGGATCATAATTCGCTGGGCCGGTTACCGGACTTCAGCCCTCTGACCAACCTGCGCGGATTGAGTCTGAGGGACACTGGAATTGACACCTGGCCTACCGGTTTGCGCGATCAGCCGCTGGAACAGATTGATTTACGCAACAACCAACTGACCGATGTGCCGGCTGATCTGACTTCCCCGCCAGCCGAGCGTGCTCATGCCACGGCACGTGTCAATGGCGTGACCCTGATCCAAGGTAATCCGTTGAGCGAGGCGACCCAGCAGCGCTTGCGTGATTACTGGACGAACCTTTTCCCATTGCATCCCGAATGGGTGGCCTTGCGTTTGCACGGTGCGTTTGAGCCTGCCCCGGCGCAAAGGCTGTCGAATGTGGATCTGTGGTTGCGAGACCTGCCCACGGAGCAATTGCAGGACAAAAAGGCGTTGTGGCAAAGCCTGAAGGCTGAAGCCCAATCCAGGGAGTTTTTTCAGCTGTTGAACCGATTGGCCGGCTCCTACCAGGAAGTGGAAAATTATCCGGACCTCCAGGCGCGTGTCTGGCAGATGCTTGAAGCGATCAGGGATTGCACCGAGTTGCGGCGTGAACTGTTCGACCTGGCTGGCGCGCCGGCGTGTGAGGATCGCGCCGCGTTGTCCTTCAGCTACCTGGAAATCAAATTGATGATCCACAACGCCAAGGCCCTGACGGTGGGAGAACAGGAGGCTGTGGCGCTGATCCGGCTGGCCAAGGGGCTGTTTCGCCTCGACGAAGTGGAGCGCATTGCCCTGCAAGATATCCAGCAGCGGCGTGACACGATCAATGCCCGCCGGGATCTCACCACCGCGCAGAAGAACCGGCTCATCAGGCAGATCGAAGAAGTAGAGGTGCGCCTGGCCTACCGGGTCGGTCTCAAGGATCGACTGGAACTGCCCGGACAGCCCAAGGGTGGGCGATTTATCCAGGTGGCCGGCGTTACGGCAGAGATGCTCAATGCGGCGGCAGCCGCGATCATCGCGCTGGATGATTCACCGAAGCAATTGCAGTCGCTGGTTGGCCGGGACTTTTGGATCGATTACGTGAAGCAAAACCGCGCGAGCCTTTTCCAGGCGATGAATGATGCTCTCATCGCCGATCAGCTTGAGCTGGATGAGGCGAAAGCGGCCGGAACCCTGGAGGAGCCCGACTATGTCAGCCAATCCGAGGCACTGGGCTTGCAACACAAGGTCAAGGAAGCGGAGCTGATCCAGTTATTGACCGAAGAGGAGCTGGAGGCGCTGGTGGAAAGCACGGACCTATAAGACGACCCCGAAAAAATGTGGGAGCGAGCTTGCTCGCGATGGCGGCGGCACATTCAACACGTATGCAAGCTGAACCATCGCTATCGCGAGCAAGCTCGCTCCCACAGGATCAAAACAGGAAATAGCGCTGCGCCATCGGCAGCACTTCGGCCGGCTCGCACCACAGCAATACGCCGTCGGCCTTGACCTGGTAGGTCTGTGGGTCAACGTCGATGCTCGGTAGGTAATCGTTGTGGATCAGGTCGGTTTTCTGTACATCGCGGCAGCCTTTGACCACGGCGATTTTCTTCTTCAGCCCAAGCTGTTCCGGCAACCCGGCCTCGGCGGCGGCCTGGCTGATGAAGGTCAGGCTGGTGGCATGCCGCGAGCCGCCAAAGCTGGCGAACATCGGTCGGTAGTGCACTGGTTGCGGCGTCGGGATCGAGGCGTTGGCGTCGCCCATCAGGCTGGCGGCAATCGCCCCGCCCTTGAGGATCAACGTCGGCTTGACGCCGAAGAACGCTGGGCGCCACAGCACCAGGTCGGCCCACTTGCCCACTTCGATGGAGCCCACTTCATGGCTGATGCCGTGGGTGATCGCCGGGTTGATGGTGTACTTGGCGATGTAGCGCTTGATGCGGAAGTTGTCGTTGCCTTCGCCGTCGCCGGGCAGGGCGCCGCGTTGTTTCTTCATCTTGTCGGCGGTCTGCCAGGTGCGCGTGATGACTTCGCCGACGCGGCCCATGGCCTGGCTGTCGGAGCTGATCATCGAGAAGGCACCGAGGTCATGGAGAATGTCTTCGGCGGCGATGGTCTCGCGGCGGATGCGGCTTTCGGCGAAGGCCACGTCTTCGGCAATGCTCGGGTCCAGGTGATGGCAGACCATCAGCATGTCCAGGTGTTCGTCGATGGTGTTGCGGGTGAACGGCCGGGTCGGGTTGGTGGAGCTGGGCAGCACGTTGGCGAAGCCGCAGGCCTTGATGATGTCCGGCGCATGACCGCCACCGGCACCTTCGGTGTGGTAGGTGTGGATGGTGCGGCCCTTGAAGGCGGCGAGGGTGGTTTCGACGAAGCCCGATTCGTTGAGGGTGTCGGTGTGGATCGCTACCTGCACGTCGTACTGGTCGGCCACGCTCAAGCAGTTGTCGATGGCGGCCGGGGTGGTGCCCCAGTCTTCGTGCAGCTTCAGTCCGATGGCGCCGGCCTTGACCTGTTCGATCAACGGCTCCGGCAGGCTGGCGTTGCCCTTGCCGGTGAAACCGATGTTCATCGCGAAGGCATCGGCGGCCTGGAGCATGCGCGCAAGGTGCCATGGGCCGGAGGTACAGGTGGTGGCGTTGGTCCCGGTGGCGGGACCGGTGCCGCCACCGATCATGGTGGTGACGCCGCTCATCAGCGCTTCTTCGATCTGCTGGGGGCAGATGAAATGGATGTGGGTGTCGATGCCGCCGGCGGTGAGGATCATGCCTTCGCCGGCGATCACTTCGGTGCTGGCGCCGATGGCGATGGTCACGTCGGGCTGGATGTCCGGGTTGCCGGCCTTGCCGATGGCCGCGATGCGGCCGTCCTTGAGGCCGACATCGGCCTTGACGATGCCCCAGTGGTCGATGATCAGCGCGTTGGTGATCAAGGTGTCGACGACCTCGGCGGCCAGCAGCTGGCTTTGGCCCATGCCGTCGCGAATCACCTTGCCGCCGCCGAATTTCACTTCTTCGCCGTAGGTGGTGAAGTCCTTTTCCACTTCGATCCACAACTCGGTGTCGGCCAGGCGGACCTTGTCACCGACGGTGGGGCCGAACATGTCGGCGTAGGCTTGTCTCGAAATCTTCATGTGCTTTCCTGATCGTTCCCACGCTCTGCGTGGGAATGCCGCCATGGACGCTCTGCGTCCGCTTGTGTGACGCGGAGCGTCACGGGATGCATTCCCACGCAGAGCGTGGGAACGAGCTGACGCTTAGTCCAATTCGCCCATGACCCGCCCGGCAAACCCGAACACCCGGCGATGCCCGGCCAGGTCCACCAGTTCCACCTCGCGGCTCTGGCCAGGTTCGAAGCGCACTGCGGTGCCGGCCGGGATGTTCAAGCGCATGCCGCGGCTGGCGGCGCGGTCGAAGGTCAGGGCGTCGTTGGTTTCGAAAAAGTGATAGTGCGAACCGACCTGGATCGGCCGGTCGCCGCTGTTGGCGACGTTCAGCGTGAGCGTGCGGCGACCGACGTTGAGTTCGATGTCGCCAGGCTGGACCTGGTATTGCCCTGGAATCATTGCGGTTGCCCCAAAGTCTTGTAGTAAATGGTGGTCGCGGTATACGTCCCGTCCGGGCTCTGGCAGTAGTCGGGCAGCTCGCCGACGCGGGTGTAGCCCATGGCCCGGTAGAACGCCTCGGCCTCGGAGCCGGCCTGGGTGTCGAGGTACAGCAGGCCGCGCTTGTGCTGGCGGGCGCCGAGTTCCAGGGCACTCATCAATTGCTGGCCCAGGCCACGGCGGCGGGCCTCGCCGCGCACCAGCAGCTTCTGCACTTCGGCGCGGTTGAGGCCGTTGGGCTTCTGGCACAGGGCAAGCTGGACGCTGGCCTGCACCTGTTCATCCTTGACCACCACCCACAGCAGCAGGTGGCCCTGGTTGAGGCTGGCCTGGACCTCGTCGAAATAGGCGCGGGCCTGGTCGGCATCGAGATCGGCCAGGAACCCCACGCTGGCGCCGTATCCGACGGCGTCGAGCAACAGATCGATCAGGCCCTGGCGATAATGCGCAAAGCTTTCAGCGTGGACACGACGTAACTGGGCGGGGTTCATAGGCATCACTCCTTGTCGAAGACGGGCGGTTGCGCCCCGGGATTGAGGACCAACTGCATGAAAGTCAGATCCAGCCAGCGGCCGAACTTGGTACCCACCTGGGGCATCTGCCCGGTGGTGACGAAACCTGCGCGCTCGTGCAGGCGAATCGAGGCGGTATTGCCGCTCTCGATGGCGGCGACCATCACGTGTTTGCCGCAGGCCCTGGCGCGCTCGATCAATGCGCTCATCAACAACGGGCCGAGGCCATTGCCGCGCTGGTCGCGGCGGACGTAGACCGAATGCTCCACGGTGTGCCGGAAACCGTCGAAAGGCCGCCAGTCGCCGAATGAAGCGTAGCCGAGCACGTTCTCCTCGGCGTCGACCATCACCAGCACCGGATAGCCTTGGGATTGTCGGGCGCTGAACCACGCCTGGCGATTGCCCAGGTCCACGGCCTGTTCGTTCCAGATCGCGGTGGTGTTCAGTACCGCGTCGTTGTAGATATCGCGGATCGCTGGCAGGTCCGCCAGTTGGGCGTCACGCACGCGGTAAGTCATGGCGTGGCCTCAGGCGATGGGTTGGTGGACGGTGACCAGTTTGGTGCCGTCGGGAAACGTCGCCTCGACCTGGATCTCGGGGATCATTTCCGGAATGCCTTCCATCACCTGCTCGCGGCTCAGCAGCGTGGTGCCGTAGTGCATCAGCTCGGCGACGGTCTGGCCGTCACGGGCGCCTTCGAGCAGGGCCGCGGAAATGTAGGCCATGGCCTCCGGGTAGTTGAGCCTCAGGCCACGGGCCAACCGTCGTTCGGCGACGAGGCCGGCGGTGAAGATCAGCAGCTTGTCTTTTTCGCGTGGGGTCAGGTCCATGTGCAATCCATAAGGGCAGATAAAAAATTTTCGCTGTAAACCCATTCCACTGTGGGAGCGAGCTTGCTCGCGATAGCAATCGAACATTCAACATAGCCGTTGGCTGATACACCGCTATCGCGAGCAAGCTCGCTCCCACAGGAAAAGCAGATTCATGTGCTCCAGATTCGGGGTGGCACGGCCTCTCTGCCAAGCAATGCAGGCCTGAGTAAACGCCACAACTCAATCAACCACCCCCGCGCCAGCAACGCCTCGCTCGCCAGGCAGCGGGCCACGACCAGGCCGGGTAATTGGGTCAGGTCGCCGCGCACGGCATGGCCCAGGGATCGGCAGTGTTCCAGCAATTCGCTGTCGATCTCGCCGGTCACCAGCAACGTGGCGAACACCGGATCGCCGCCCAGCCCGATGGGTGAGTCGAGCAACCCATCACCGCCCACAATGCGCTGGCGCTCGTGCCACAGCAACTGGCCGTCGCGGCGAATGTCCAGCCGTGATTGAAAGTGCCCCAGGTCAAACCGCTCGCCGCTGGCCGGTCGGCCGAGGGCAACCATGTCCCAGTAGAACAGGCGCCCGTCGCCCTGCAAGTCGATGCTCGTGCTGAGTTCGGCCTGGGCCGCGCTGAAGACGATGGTTTCCTGGGGCAGCCATTCCAGGGTCGCGCCGGGGGCCACGCTCAGGGTCAACTGCTGGTACGCAGGGCCGGCGGCGCGATACCACTTGGCCGCGCCCGGGCTGGTCAACTGCGCCCAGGCGCCCGGGCCGACGTGGGCCGAGATGTCCAGGCGGTCACCGCCGGCAATCCCGCCGGGCGGGTGGACGATGATGTGCTGGCACACTTCGGGGCCCTCGGCGTACAAGTGCTTCTGCACCCGCAGCGGACCTTTGTGGCGGCGCTGTACCGGACGTGTGCAGTCGCCGAATCGGGCATAACCCAAGTCCAGCTCGGCGTGCCAGCTGGGGGTGAACAGGGCTGATGACGAAACAGGTAGATTCATGATTTTCTAATGATCGTCGGGACGCTAAGGCTAGATCGTAACCAGCCCGCGCACACCCTCGGTTTCCATATTTTCTCCACGGCCCTGCTGCACGATCTCGCCCCGGGACATCACCAGGTACTGATCGGCCAGCTCGGCGGCGAAGTCGTAGAACTGCTCCACCAGCAAAATCGCCATGTCGCCCCGGGCCGCCAGTTTCTTGATCACCACGCCGATCTCCTTGATCACCGAGGGCTGGATGCCTTCGGTGGGCTCGTCGAGAATCAGCAGGCGCGGACGGCTGGCCAGGGCCCGGCCAATGGCGAGCTGCTGTTGCTGGCCGCCGGACAGGTCACCGCCACGACGCTGTTTCATTTGCAGCAGCACCGGGAACAATTCGTAGATGAATGCCGGCACTTCCTTGGCTTCGGAGCCGGGAAAGCGCGACAGGCCCATCAGCAGGTTTTCTTCCACCGTCAGCCGCCCGAAAATCTCCCGGCCCTGGGGCACGTAGGCGATGCCGGCATGCACCCGTTGGTGTGGCTTGAACGTAGTGATGGCTTTGCCTTCCCAATTCACCGCACCTTCCTTGGCCGGCAACAGGCCCATCAGGCATTTGAGCAGGGTGGTCTTGCCTACGCCGTTGCGCCCCAGCAGGCAGGTCACCTCGCCGACCTTGGCGTCGAACGACAGGCCCCGCAGGATGTGGCTACCGCCGTAGTACTGGTGCAGTTTGTCGACTTGCAGCATGTCTTGAATTCCCCTCAAATCCCCTGTGGGAGCAATAGCTTTCTGTAGAAGCAATACCTTTCTGTGGGAGCAAAGCTTGCTCGCGATGAACGATAACGCGGTCCTTCCGATGGACCGAGGCGCTGCTATCGCGAGGAAGCTTTGCTCCCACAGGCTCGCTCCCACAGGGGAACAGTGTTTGCAGGTCTAGCGACCGAGATACACCTCGATCACCCGCTCATTTTCCTGCACCTGTTCCAGCGACCCTTCGGCCAGCACGCTGCCCTGGTGCAGCACGGTGACGTGGTCGGCGATCGCGCCGACGAAGCCCATGTCGTGCTCCACCACCATCAGCGAATGCTTGCCCGCCAAGGACTTGAACAGCTCGGCGGTGAACTCGGTCTCGGCGTCGGTCATGCCCGCCACCGGTTCGTCGAGCAGCAGCAATTGCGGGTCTTGCACCAGCAGCATGCCAATCTCCAGGAACTGCTTCTGCCCGTGGGACAGCAACCCGGCGGCGCGGTTGACCGAGGTGGTGAGGCGGATGGTCTCGAGCACTTCGCTGATGCGATCGTGCTGCTCGCCAGTGAGTTTCGCCCGCAGGCTGGCCCACACCGATTTGTCGGTCTTGAGCGCCAGCTCCAGGTTTTCGAACACGCTCAACGCTTCGAACACCGTGGGTTTCTGGAACTTGCGACCGATGCCGGCCTGGGCGATCGCCACTTCGCTCATGCTGGTCAGGTCCAGGGTTTCGCCGAACCAGGCCTTGCCATGGCTGGGGCAGGTCTTGCCGGTGATCACGTCCATCAGCGTGGTCTTGCCGGCGCCGTTGGGGCCGATGATGCAGCGCAACTCGCCGACGCCGATGTACAGGTTCAAATCGTTCAAGGCCTTGAAACCGTCGAAACTGACGCTGATGTCTTCCAGGGTCAGGATGGTGCCGTGGCGGGTGTTCAGGCCCACGCCGGCCGCTTGGCCGAGGCCGATGGCGTCGCGGCTGCTGCCAGCGTCCTGGTTGGGTTCCGGCGGGAAGAAGGCGGGTTCGAGCATGAATTCGGCACTCGCTGTGATTCTCATTGTTCACCTCTTTTCTTCAGCAGACCGATCACGCCCTTGGGCAGATACAGGGTCACGACGATGAACAGCGCACCGAGGAAAAATAGCCAGTACTCAGGAAACGCCACGGTGAACCAGCTCATCATGCCGTTGACTACGCCGGCACCCAGCAGCGGTCCGATCAGCGTGCCGCGCCCGCCAAGGGCGACCCACACGGCGGCCTCGATGGAGTTGGTCGGCGACATTTCGCTGGGGTTGATGATGCCCACCTGCGGCACGTACAACGCCCCGGCCAGGCCGCACAACACCGCGCTCAACACCCAGACGAACAGCTTGAAACCACGGGGATCGTAACCGCAGAACATCAGGCGGTTTTCCGCGTCGCGCAGGGCCGTCAGCACCCGGCCGAACTTGCTGCGGGCCAGGCGCCAGCCGATGAACAGGCTCGCCACCAGCAATAACACCGTGGCGAAAAACAGCACCGCACGGGTGCCCGGCTCGGTGATGCCAAAGCCCAGGATCGAGCGGAAATTGGTGAAGCCGTTGTTGCCGCCAAACCCGGTTTCGTTGCGGAAAAACAACAGCATCCCGGCGAAGGTCAGGGCCTGGGTCATGATCGAGAAATACACGCCCTTGATCCGCGAACGGAAGGCGAAGAAACCGAACACCAACGCCAGCAAACCCGGCGCCAGCACCACCAGGCACATGGCCCAGAGGAAACTGTCGGTGCCGGCCCAGTACCAGGGCAGCTCGGTCCACGACAAGAAGGTCATGAACGCCGGCAAGCCATCGCCAGCGGCCTGGCGCATCAGGTACATGCCCATGGCGTAGCCGCCCAGGGCGAAGAACAGGCCGTGGCCCAGGGAGAGCAAGCCGGCGTAGCCCCAGACCAGGTCGAGGGCCAGGGCGACGATGGCGTAGCAGAGAATCTTGCCCACCAGGGTCAGGGTATACGCCGAGACGTGCAGCGGATTGTCCGCCGCCAACAGTGACAGTAGCGGCAGGCTCAACAGCACGGCCAGGATCAACATGCCGACGACGAGGGTAATTTTGGGACCGGCCTTTTGCGTGGCCGTGAGCATCAGGGGCTGGTTCATCAGTCGATTACCCGTCCTTTGAGCGCGAAGAGGCCTTGCGGACGCTTCTGAATGAACAGAATGATCAGCGCGAGGATCAGGATCTTGCCGAGCACGGCGCCGATCTGCGGTTCGAGGATCTTGTTGGCGATGCCCAGGCCGAACGCGGCGAACACGCTACCGGCCAACTGGCCGACGCCGCCGAGCACCACCACCAGGAACGAGTCGATGATGTAGCTCTGGCCCAGGTCCGGGCCGACGTTACCGATCTGGCTCAGGGCCACGCCGCCCAACCCGGCGATGCCCGAGCCGAGGCCGAAGGCGAGCATGTCCACCCGCCCGGTGGGCACGCCGCAGCAGGCGGCCATGTTGCGGTTCTGCGTCACCGCGCGGACGTTAAGGCCCAGGCGCGTCTTGTTCAGCAACAGCCAGGTCAGCACCACCACGAACAAGGCAAAGGCGATGATCACGATGCGGTTGTATGGCAGCACCAGATTCGGCAACACCTGAATGCCGCCTGAGAGCCAGGCCGGGTTGGCGACTTCGACGTTCTGCGCGCCGAACACCAGGCGCACCAGTTGGATCAGCATCAGGCTGATGCCCCAGGTGGCGAGCAGGGTTTCCAGCGGCCGCCCGTAGAGGTGGCGAATCACCGTGCGCTCCAGGGCCATGCCGATCGCGGCGGTAATGAAAAAGGCCACCGGCAGGGCGATCAGCGGATAGAACTCGATGGCGTTCGGGGCGAAGCGCTGGAACAGCATCTGCACCACATAAGTGGAGTAGGCACCCAGCATCAGCATCTCGCCGTGGGCCATGTTGATCACCCCCAGCAGGCCGAAGGTGATGGCCAGGCCGAGGGCGGCGAGCAGCAGGATCGAACCCAGGGACATGCCGCTGAAGGCTTGGCCCAGCAACTCGCCCACCAGGAGTTTGCGTTTGACCTGGCTGAGGCTGGTTTCGGCAGCGGTGCGCACACTGGCATCGCTTTCGACGCCGGGCTCAAGCAAACCTTCCAGGCGTGTGCGGGCCAATGGATCGCCGGTTTCCCCCAGCAGGCGGACGGCGGCCAGGCGTACGCCCGGGTTGGCGTCTACCAGTTGCAGGTTCGCCAGGGCCAGGCTCAGGGCGGCGTGTACATCTTCGTCCTGCTCGCCGGCCAGTTGCCGGTCGAGAAACGCCAGTTGCGCCGGGCGGGCACTTTTTTGCAGTTGCTGCGCCGCGCCAAGGCGTACGCGGGCATCGACGGCGAGCAATTGATGGCTGGCGAGGGCGGTTTCGATCAGCCCGCGCAAGCGGTTGTTCAAGCGCAGGGTCTTGGGTTGGCCGTCGACGGTCAACTGGCCCTGTTGCAGGGCGTTGATCAGTTCGACGCGTTCCGGCTCCGGCTGCGCGGCCCAGGTCTCCAGGAGCTTGGCCTGCTGGGTCGGGTTGGCGGCGACGAAGTCTTCGGCGTCACCGGCGTGGGCCTCCAGTGGCAACAGCAGCACCAGGGCGAGGATGAGGCGGTAAAGGGCGGTGGGCATATGCTAGGCCTTGCGCGGTGCTTTTTTGTGGGAGCGAGCTTGCTCGCGATAGCGGTGTGTCAGTCACATGTCTTCTGGCTGATCCGCCGCTATCGCGAGCAAGCTCGCTCCCACAGGGGTTGTGTGTCGACCCGGGGATTGGGGGCCGACACCCATGGGCTCAGTTGCTCTTCACCGCATAGTCAGGCTTCTTGTCGTTGCCGGCGATGAACGGGCTCCACGGTTGCGCGCGGATCGGGCCTTCGGTCTGCCATACCACGTTGAACTGACCGTCGGCCTGGATCTCGCCGATCATCACTGGCTTGTGCAGGTGATGGTTGGTCTTGTCCATGGTCAGGGTGTAGCCCGATGGTGCGGCGAAGGTCTGGCCGGCCAGGGCTTCGCGGACTTTGTCGACGTCGGTGGACTTGGCTTTTTCCACGGCTTGCGCCCACATGTGGATGCCGACGTAGGTGGCTTCCATCGGGTCGTTGGTCACGGCTTTGTCGGCGCCTGGCAGGTTCTTGGCCTTGGCGTAGGCTTTCCAGGAATCGACGAATTTCTTGTTCGCCGGATTCTCCACGGATTCGAAGTAGTTCCACGCCGCCAGGTTACCCACCAACGGTTTGGTGTCGATGCCGCGCAGTTCCTCTTCGCCCACCGAGAACGCCACGACCGGTACGTCGGTGGCTTTCAGGCCCTGGTTCGCCAGTTCTTTATAGAACGGCACGTTGGAGTCGCCGTTGACCGTGGAGATAACCGCGGTCTTGCCGCCAGCCGAGAACTTCTTGATGTTGGCCACGATGGTCTGGTAATCGCTGTGGCCGAACGGGGTGTAGACCTCTTCGATGTCCTTGTCCGCCACCCCTTTGGAGTGCAGGAACGAGCGCAGGATCTTGTTGGTGGTGCGCGGGTAGACGTAGTCGGTGCCCAGCAGGAAATAACGCTTGGCGCTGCCGCCTTCTTCGCTCATCAGGTATTCCACCGCCGGAATCGCCTGCTGGTTCGGCGCGGCGCCGGTGTAGAACACGTTTGGCGACATCTCTTCACCTTCGTATTGCACCGGGTAGAACAGCAGCCCATTGAGTTCTTCGAACACGGGCAACACGGATTTACGCGACACCGACGTCCAGCAGCCGAACACCACGGCGACCTTGTCCTGGGTCAGCAACTGACGGCCCTTTTCGGCGAACAGCGGCCAGTTCGACGCCGGGTCCACGACCACCGCTTCAAGCTTCTTGCCGTTCACACCACCCTTGGCGTTGATCTCATCAATGGTCATCAACGCCATGTCCTTGAGGGACGTCTCGGAGATCGCCATGGTGCCGGACAGCGAATGCAGGATGCCGACCTTGATGGTCTCGGCGGCCTGGACGGTCCAGGCCATGCCCATCGCGGCAATGCTTGCCGAGAGTGTAAAAGCCTTGATCAAGCTACGACGCTTCATTGTGCGATCTCCGTGGACTTATGAATTTTTTTTGAGGGCAGATGCAAACGCTGAAAGCGCTTTTGCAAGGGGTGTGCCCGGTTGGGGGAAGGCTTTGAAATGCGGGGTTGGCGTGGGACGTGTTCGAGCGGTTGCACCATGAGTGAACGCAATGCGGGGGCTGGTGCGAGGAGGTGCGCCACATTGGGGCGAGGGAATTGCGATGCCCCTGTGGGAGCGAGCTTGCTCGCGATAGCGGTGTGTCAGTCACCTCTAATTCGACTGATCCATCGCCATCGCGAGCAAGCTCGCTCCCACAGGTGATTTTTGTGATTCAGGAAAAGACGCCGCTCAGCGACGTCGCATCAGGCCAATGAAAAACAGCCCGCCGATAGCGGCTGTCGCGACCCCAATCGGCAAGTCTTCCGGCGCGATCAACGTCCGTGCCGCCACGTCCACCCACACCAGGAACAGGCTGCCAAGCAGCACGCAGGCCGGCAGCAACCGACGATGCTCGGCGCCCACCAGGCGCCGGGCGATGTGCGGCACCATCAGCCCGACAAAACCAATCGAGCCGCTGATGGACACCAGCACGCCGGTCATCAGCGAGGCGATCAAGAAGATCCACAACCGCACCTTCGCCGCGTTCAGGCCCAGGGTCACTGCGGTCTGTTCGCCGGCCATCAGCGCGTTCAGCGGGCGGGCCATGCCCAGCAGCAACACCAGTCCCAGCACCACACTGGCCGCCGGCACCGCCAGCAGTTCCCAGCGGGCCAGGCCCAGGCCGCCGAGCATCCAGAACATCACCGCCGAACTGGCGCGATGGTCACCGAGGAACAACAACAGGTTGGCCGCCGCCATCATCACGAAGGACACCGCCACGCCGCACAACAACAGGCGATCACTTTCCAGACGACCCTGACGGGCAGCGATGGTCAGCACCAGCAGCATGCTCAGCAGCGCACCGATGAACGCCGCCAGCGGCAGGGTCAGCAGGCCGACAATCTCGCCGACATGCAGCACCACGATCACCGCTCCCAGGGTCGCGCCAGAAGTGACGCCCAGCAGGTGCGGGTCCGCCAGCGGGTTGCGCGTGACGGCTTGCAGCACCGCACCGATCAACGCCAGCCCGGCGCCGACCAAGGCACCGAGCAGCAGCCGCGGGACGCGGATCAGCCAGACGATATGCTCCTGGCCGGGCGTCCAATGCACGTCACCCACTCCGAAGGCCTTGTTCAGCAGGATGTCCCAGACCACGGCCACTGGCACCCGCGCCGGCCCGAAACCCAAGGACACCACGCACGATACCAGCAGCAGTGCGCCGAGGACCATCAGCAGGGCGCCGTAGCGACGACCGTTCATTGGCCGTGAAAACCCCGCGCCAGGGTTTGCACCGCCAGCACGTTATCGATGCCCGGCGTGGCCTGCACGTAGGGAATCACAATGAAGCGCCGTTGCTGGATCGCCTCCACCGATTGCAGGGCCGGGTTGTTCATCAGGAATTGCTGTTTCTGCTCGGCGCTGACTTCGCCGTAGTCGACGATCACGATGACCTGCGGGTTGCGCTCGACCACGTTCTCCCAGTTCACCCGGGTCCAACTGGTTTCCACGTCATCGAGGATGTTGCGCCCACCGGCCGCGTCGATCAGGGCCTGGGGCATGCCCAGGCGCCCGGAGGTCATGGCGCGGTCTTCGCCGCTGTCGTACAGGAACACACGCGGTTGCTGGGCGGGCAGGTGCTTGCGCACTTCGGCCACCTGGGCCTGCATCGTGGCGATCAACGCGTTGGCGCGATCCTGCACGTCGAAGATCTTGCCGAGGTTGCGCAGGTCGTTGTAGGTGTCCTCCAGGGAGGCCGCCGGACGTTTCATCACGAATGCGCAGGACTCGGTCAACTCGTAGACATTGATGCCCAGCGGTTGCAGGGTCTGTGGGGTCAGGTCGCCGCCCACGCGCATGCCGTAGTCCCAGCCGGCGAAGAAAAAATCGACGTTGGCATTGAGCAAAGTTTCCACCGATGGGTATTTGGCGGCCAGTTCCGGCAGGCCATCAAGGATCCTGGCCATCTCGGGCGTCACCGATTTCCAGCCGCTGATGCCGCTGTAGCCGACCATGCGCGGCTTGAGGCCCAGGGTGAGCATCATCTGGGTCATGTTGATGTCATGGCTGACCGCGTGCCGAGGTGCCTCGTTGAACACCACCTGGCGATTGCAGCTTTGTATCGTCAACGGGTAGTGGGTGGCTTCGGCCAGGGCGTGGGCGCTGCCTAGCAGCAAGGGCAGCAACAGCAGGGAACGCAAAGTCATGGTTGGGTTATCCAGGTGATTCGTGGGTAGCTGGACAGCGGGTGTTCATCCACCAGGGCTTCGATGCCGAACACCTCGCGCAACAGCTCGACGGTGAGGACGTCCTTGGGCGTGCCGCTGGCGACGATGCGCCCGTGTTCGATCACGTACAGGCGGTCGCAGAAGGCGGCGGCCAGGTTCAGGTCGTGGAGGCTGGCGAGGGTGCCGATGCCCAGGCCCTTGATCAGTTGCAGCAATTGCAATTGATAGTGGGGGTCGAGGTGGTTGGTCGGCTCGTCGAGGATCAACAACTGCGGTTGCTGGGCCAGGGCCCGGGCAAGGATCACCCGTTGCTTCTCTCCGCCCGAGAGGGTGGCGAATGCATGATCGCCAAAGCCTGCAAGCCCGGCCGCTTCCAGTGCCTGGAGCACTAGCCGACGATCGTCGTGATTGTCGCCGTCGAACAGACCTTTGTGGGGCGTGCGGCCCATGGCGACCACTTCTTCCACCGTCAGGCCGAAGGCGTCGGGAAACTCTTGCAGGACCACGGCGATGCGTTGGGCGCACCAGCGCGAGGACTGTTTCCAGACGTTGTGATGATCGAGTTTCACCTCGCCATGTTCCGGCCGGCTGAAGCGATAGGCGCAGCGCAACAGGCTGGTCTTGCCACTGCCGTTGGGCCCGATCAACCCGACAAACTCCCCGGCCGCCACCTGCAACGTCACGTCACGCAGCTGGAACTGGTGATGACAGTGGCCATGGCCCAGGGGCGTCCAGGCGAGGTGGGAGAGGGTTAGGGAGGTCATGCATTTACTCAAGTTATTGGATCGGCCCCCCAATCCCTTGTGGGAGCGAGCTTGCTCGCGATAGCGGTGTGTCAGCCGATAGAGATGTGACTGACCGACTGCAATCGCGAGCAAGCTCGCTCCCACAAGGGATGGTGTTCACCGTTTGAAAGGTGGGCGCGATTGTAGAGGTTTCGCGCCGCCTTCCGTTAACGCACTGTCTTCAGTTTGAAGATGAGGCAATCTCAGGCTGGCGATTGAAGCGGGTGACGAGGCGATCCAGCAACCACACCACCACCAGCGACGCCCCCACCAACGGAAACACCACCGCCAGGGCCAGCATGATGAACACCCCGGTCTTCCAGGTCGGCAGGTCGTGACGCAGCGGCGGTACGCCGAACTTGCCCTCTGGCCGGCGTTTCCACCAGAGCACCACACCACTCACGGCGCTGAGCAGGATCATCAGGCAAATCAGCAGCACGATGATCTGGTTCAGCGGGCCGAACATCTTGCCTTCGTGCAGCATCACCCCGGTTTCGGTGGCGCGGGCCACGACGCCGTAGTGCTCCCAGCGCACATCGGCCAGGACCTTGCCGGTGTATTGGTCCACGTGCAGGGTGGCATCGTTGCGCGGGTCGTCGGCAAACACGGCGACGGTGAACACGCCAGTGGACGTGGTCGGCAGGGTGATGCTGTAGCCGGGCGTGACCTGGCGTTCAGTGGCGATGTCCTGCACCGCTTGCAGGCTGACAGTTGGGGCGGCGGGGCCTTCGTGCATGCCGCCGTGGCCCATGTGCTCGGCATGGTCGCCGGACATCGGCATTGGCGTGTTTTCCACCGCCCACGGCACGGTCTGGCGATGGGCGTTGTTGAGGCTGCCGGCCTCGACGTCGGACTTGGGCACGTCATTCCACATCGCCGCCGGGAAGCGGTTCCAGAGGTTGGCGTATTGCTTGCCCCAGAAGCCGGTCCAGGTCATGCCGCTGAGCAGCATCACCAGCAGCAATGCTGCGCCCCAGAAACCGACGACCACGTGCAGGTCACGCCAGAACAGCCGACCGCGCGCGCTCCAGCGCGGCCACAGCACGCCGGCTGACGATTGCCCGCGCGGCCACCACAGGTACAGTCCGGAGACCACCAGCACCACGCCCCAGCCGGCGGCCATTTCCACCAGCCGGTCACCGACCGTGCCGATCAGCAACTCGCCGTGGATGGCCCGGGCCATGGCTTGCAGGTTGTTCTTCGCATCCTGCTCACCGAGGACATCGCCGTGATACGGGTCGATGAACACATTCAGTTCCCGGCCCTTGTCGATCACCACGAATTGCGCGCTGCGCTCGGCGTTGACCGGTGGCAGGTACTGTTTGACCTGGCCTTGGGGGTAGGCCTGGTGGATCTGCTTGAGCAGGTCGTCCGCCGCCAGGGTGTGATGCCCGGCCGGCACGTTCAACAGGCTGCCGTACATCAGTGGATCGAGTTGCGGCTTGAACAGGTAAATGATCCCGGTCAGGGCCAGCATCACCATGAAGGGCGCCACGAACAGCCCGGCATAAAAATGCCAGCGCCAGGCCAGGTTGTAGAAATTGGGTTTCGGTTGGCTCATCAGAAAGCGCTCCGCAGGGCAAATTGGGTTGTTATGTTGTGCGGTCAGTCAAGGTGGAAACGAACCACTGTGGGAGCGAGCTTGCTCGCGATAGCGGTGGTTCAGCGGCATTGATGTCGACTGACACAACGCCATCGCGAGCAAGCTCGCTCCCACAGTGGTGTCCTTGCTGACAGATCTCCGGTGCTGGTTAGAAACTCATATCCACCTTGGTCCAGAGCGTGCGCCCCGGTTCGTTGATGGCCTGGGGATCGCTCGCCGGGTAGCCGAACCCGGCGTTGCCGGCCAGGTTCAAGTGCTCGGCGTAGGCTTTGCCGAACAGGTTGTCGACGCCGCTGCTGACCTTCCAGTGCTGGTTGATGCGGTAGGCGCCGTTGAGTGAGAACACGCCGAAGCCCGAACTCTTGCCGTAGTCCTTGCCGACCACATTGCCCTTGTTCTCGTCGACCCGGTGCTGCGCCGCCACCACCCGCCACAGGGCGCCGGCGCTCCAGCGGTCTTCGCTGTAGGTCAGGCCCAGGCGCGCGTCCAGCGGCGGCATTTGCGCCAGGGCGCTGTCGTCGCTGCTGTTCTTGCCCCAGGCATAGGCCAGGGTGGCGTCGGCTTTCCAGCGCTCGGTCAGCTTGTAGGCCGCACCCAATTCAGCGCCCATGATCCGCGCATCGATGTTCTCGGCCCGGGAGGTGGTGCCCATCATCCCGGGGGTGTAGTCGAACAGGATGTAGTCGCGCACCTGGCCGATATAACCCGACGCCCAGGCTTCGAGGGTTTCGGTCTTGTACTGCAGGCCGAAGTCGAGCTGGGTGGTTTTCTCCGGCTTGATCGCGTCGAAGGCATTCAGCGAGCCGCTGGGGCCGACATTCGCCGAGAACAGCTCCCAGTAGTCCGGGAAGCGTTGCGCGTGACCCACACCGGCATAAAGGGTGGTGGGGCTGTCATCCAGGTCGTGTTCGTAGCGGACGAAACCGCTGGGCAGCGTGTCGGCACGGGTGTCATCGGCGGTGGGGTTGGGTCGGGCCGACATGCCGGAACCGATACTCTGGCGGTAGTCCTTGGCCGAGGCACGGTCGAGCCGGGCGCCGGTGATCACCCTGTCGCGGTCGGCGGCGTACCAGGTCAGCTCGCCGAACACGCCGTAATTGTGGAAGTCGGCGTCCTTGGTGTACGGCAGGTCCTTGTAGGTGTCCACACCCATGCTGCTGCGTTGGCGATGCTCGTTGGTCTGGGCGTCGAGGCCGCTGATCAACTGTACATCGGCCCAGCGCCAGGTGGCCTTGATGCGGGCGCCGAGGGTGCGGCGGTCGACGTTGGAGGCCATGGGCCCAGCCATCATCCCGGTGCCGGACGGCGTGCGCAGCGTGTAGTTGTCCATCACGTGGTCGGCGTAGTTGTAGTAGACCTGGGCCTCGACCTTGTCCAGCACCTCGCCAATGTTCGAGCGCTCGAAACGCAGTCCGAGGCTTTCGCGCTTGAACTGCGAGCCGTCCATGCCACGCCCGGCGTAGCGCGCTTCACCGTCGCCCTTGCCGGCGGTCAATTCCAGCAGGGTATCGGCGTCCGGCGTCCAGCCGAGGGTGACGTCGCCATTCCACTTGTCATAGCGCGACGGCACGCTGTCGTTGTTGCCATCGCGGTAATCGTCCGAATGCGCGGTATTGCCGATCACCCGTACATACCCCAGCGGCCCACCGGCGGCGGCATCCACCACTTTGTCGAAACGGCCGTTGGAGCCTGCCAGAACACTGGCGTTGACCCGAGTGCCCAGCTCGCCGAACTGTTCCGGCTCGCGCTCGAACAGCACGGTCCCGGCCGAGGCACCGGGGCCCCAGAGCACGGTTTGCGGCCCTTTGATAACCGTGAGCTTGTCGTAGGTTTCCGGCGATATGTAGGACGTCGGCGCGTCCATCCGGCCTGGGCAAGCACCCAACAGCATGCTGCCGTTGGTGAGGATGTTCAGCCGTGAGCCGAACATGCCGCGCAACACCGGGTCGCCATTGGTGCCACCGTTGCGTACCAGGGCGAAGCCGGGGATGGTCTTGAGGTAGTCGCCGCCGTCACTGGCCGGCACCGGTTGACGCGGGTCCTTGGGATTGGTGACGACGGTCAGGGGCGAGCTGGGGGCGATGGCGGTGATGACCGTCGGGCTCAGTTCTTCGACCTGCTTGTCGTGATGCTCGTGCTCATCGGCAAGTACGAGTGGGGTGAGCAGCAGGCCGCACAGGGCGGCGATGGTTTGGCGTAAACGAACTCGTGGCTCGTTCAGGGGGCAGCGAACCTGGGCAGAGCCCAACGCGGTGCCAGCAGAAAACCTGGACATGATGATTCCATCGAACAAACGTAGACGACACGGTCGGGCAGCTTGGGACTGTCTTGTACGACCGAGTGAGGTAAGTGTCGGCTTACGCGTCGAGGGGCGGTGCGCGGGTGCGGGCACCCGGGAAGAACGCAGGCCGGGCATGGCCCAGGCGTGGGGAAGGGCTGGTGTGGGGGGTGGTGTGTGGCGTGTCGAAAACGGCGAAGGTGTGACCGCCAGGCAGTGCGGGGCAATTGAACAGCAGGCTGCAATAGCCGCATTTTTCCCAAAGCGCATGATGCTCGCTCTGGGGCGGGCAGTGTTCGGCTGCCGGCGCTTCGTGCGCCGACATGTCCATGCCCATCTCCATGTTCATGTCCATGGACACAGGCATGGACATACGCTGACCCATCGGCATCGACTGGGAAATCAGCGGGCCGATAAAGATCATCAGCATGGCGAACAGGCTGATCCAGCTGCCGCGTGTCAGGCTCATGGGCTGACGGCGGGGCATGGACTGCCTGGCGCGAAGAGGTTGCACGGGCGGCTACGACTACTGGGCGTGCATGTGCGTCTTGGTGCCGTCGGGTGCTTTTTTCTGCACCGCGACGTCGACCGTGACATCCCCGGCTTTTTCAAAATGCAGGGTCATGGCAAAGCGTTTGCCATCGCTGAGCAGGCTGCGGTCCTTCAGGTCCAGCAGCATCACGTGATACGCCATCGGCGCGAAGGTGACGGTCGCACCGGGGGCGATATCGACGACGGGCACCGGCTGCATTTTCATCAGGTCGTTTTGCATCACATGCTCATGGAGCTCGGCCTTGCCGGCAATCGGCGAGTCGACGCTGAGCAGCTTGTCGGCGGTCGTGCCGCCGTTGTGAATCACGAAATACGCGGCCACGGTCGGCGCATTGGGCGGCAACTCCTGGGACCACGGATGGGCGATCTCAAGTTCGCCCACCTTGTACTGGTGAGCTTGGGCGAAGCCGACGGGAAGCAATAGGGCAGCCAGCAGGATAAGTCTGTTCAACATGGCAATTCTCCGGAACGATTCAGGGGCGCAGTTTGATGCGGGAAGAATCAGGCCAGAGGCGAAGCGCGAGGGTTGAGGCTGGGCCATTGCTGGCGTGGCGTGGGGCTGTCGAGCGTCGAGTGGACGGCACTGCGATGGGCCAGCTGTGCATCCAGGTACAACTGCGGGACATGCCCGGCGAGCGCCACCAACGGCGCTGAGCCTGAGCAGCACCAGCAATGCTGCATCGTCGAGTGATTGTCTTTCTGCGGTGTGTCTTGTTCGAGTTTGCCCAGGGAAATCGCCAGCATCTTTGTGCCGCTGGAGGAACAGAAACTGCCCCACAGCACTTGCTCGGCTGGCGAATTGGCGGTTGCACCGCCACTGTTGGAAAGCGGCATGGCAAGCATGTTGAACAGCACTGCGAAGCAGGCGATCCAGGCAAATGCAAGCCGTTGTCGGGACATGGGGCAATCCGCTCGATGGGCGATCAGGTGGCGGTATTTAGCCTGATCGGGGTTGAGAAGTAAAAAGGCCACGTGCGGTGTAGGGTCGCAGGGTTGGTGTTAACAGTAGCAACAGATCTTCGAGTGAGTGCTTTTGTGGCGAGGGAGCAAGTTCCCTCGTCGTGTGTTTTTGATCAATCGGTATTCAATCACTCCAATACAGGAGGGAAGGGAACCTCTGTCAAATGGCCGTCGCATGTAACCTCAAGCCCAAAGCTTTCATGACTTTCATGATAGTTGTGAACTCCGGATTGCCCGTACTTCCCAGTGCTTTGTAAAGACTCTCTCGCCCCAGGCCTGCATCACGAGCAATCTGCGTCATGCCCTTTGCCCTGGCAATATCGTTAAGAGCTGCTCGAACCAGTACGCCGTCACCCGCATCCTCTTCAAAACAGGCATCCAGATAAGCGGCCATTTCCTCAGGCGTCTTGAGGTAAGTGGCTGCATCGAAACGTGTGAATTCTTCAGTCATGATTCACTCCTCATTACCCATGGTTTGCGCCATTTGAACAGCGCGTGCGATATCCCGTTTCTGAGTCGATTTGTCACCTCCCACAAGCAGCAAATAAAGCACGGAGCCTTGACGGGAGAAGTACACTCTGTAGCCCGGACCCGAGTGAATACGCATCTCATACACTGCGTTACCCACCGGTTCGCAATCACCAAAATTTCCATGCTCTGCCGATCGGAGCCTGGCAATGATGCGAGCTTTCCCAGCAATGTCCTTCAACCCGTTAAGCCAGCTTGAGAATACTCGGGACTGTTCAAATTCGATCATTCGGATCGTATTCCTTGGGATACACATTGGCAAGCAGCACTTTCCTCGGCACGAGACGGGTCGCTCATGCTTAATGACTGCCAGGTGCTGCGATGGGTATTAAGGAGCGGAACTATAGAATTGAACGTCTTGGACGAAACAGCCGGCTTCGTCTTGAAAACTTGTCAGAAATGTCGCGCGAATGTGCTGAATTCAGAACCCGTTTTGTACGGATAAAGCGTCCAGCATTTCATTGATCTCTCCAAACTCCCGATCCACCCCCATCAACGCCGGCCGCTTCAACACCAACACCGGCACCCCTCGCTCCCGCGCCACCTCCAGCTTCGGCTCGGTAGCCGTGCTGCCGCTGTTCTTGCTGACCAGCACATCGATCCGCCGCCGTTCGAACAGCTCACGCTCGTCCTCGATGTGAAACGGCCCACGGGCTCCAATCACTTCGCAGCGCTCATTGCCGGGGTAAACGTCCAGGGCCCGCAGGGTCCAGAATTGCTCTGGCGGAATTTCATGCAGATGTTGCAGCGGCTCACGACCGAGGGTGAACAGGGGGCGGTGGAAGGGTTGCAGGGCTTGGATCAGCTCGGCCCAGTCGGCCACTTCGCGCCAGTCATCGCCGGCTTGGGGTTGCCAGGCCGGGCGGCGCAGGGCCCAGCAGGGGATGGCGCAGGCGCGGGCGGCGTGGGCGGCGTTGTGGCTGATCTGGGCGGCGTAGGGGTGGGTGGCGTCCAGCAGCAGGTCGATGCCCTCGGCGCGGATGAACTGTGCCAACCCTTCGGCGCCGCCGTAGCCGCCGACGCGCACCTGGCAGGTCAGGTCGGTGGGGACGCGGCCGATGCCGGCCAGGCTGTAGATGTGCTGGGGGCCGAGGGTACGGGCGATGGCCAGGGCTTCGGTGACGCCTCCCAGCAGCAGGATACGTTTCATTTCAAAACTCCCGCGTGGCCGACGATCCCGCCTTGGCGGTCGATGGCGAAAACCTCGACCTGGACCTGGGCCGGCACCACGCTGCGGGCGAAGGCCCACGCGTGCTCGCACACCGCATCGCCGAGGGCGATGCCGGCGGCGCTGGCCATCGCCAGGGCCTGTTGGCTGGTGTTGGCCGCGCGGATGCCTTGCTGCAACGCCTCATCGGCACCGATGGCGGCGGCCCATTCGGCGAGTTGCGGCAGGTCGATGCTCGAATGGCGGCTGTGCAGGTCCATGTGGCCGGCGGCGAGTTTGCTGATTTTGCCAAAGCCGCCGCAGAGGCTGAGCTTTTCCACCGGCACCTGGCGCACATGCTTGAGCACGGCACCGACAAAGTCGCCCATTTCGATCAGGGCGATTTCCGGCAGGTTGTAGACCCGGCGCATGGTGTCTTCGCTGGCGTTGCCGGTGCAGGCGGCGATGTGCAGATAGCCGTTGGTTTTTGCCACGTCGATACCCTGGTGGATCGAGGCAATGTAGGCCGCGCAGGAAAACGGCCGGACGATGCCACTGGTGCCGAGGATCGACAGGCCGCCAAGAATCCCCAGGCGCGGATTCATGGTTTTCAGCGCCAGGGCTTCGCCGCCCTCGACATTGACCGTGACTTCGAAGCCGCCGGCATAACCGCTTTCCTCGGCCAGCCGACCCAGGTGGTCGTTGATCATTTTGCGCGGCACCGGGTTGATCGCCGGTTCACCGACGTTCAGCACCAACCCCGGTCGCGTCACCGTGCCGACGCCGCGACCCGCGACGAAACGTACGCCGGGCTCGGCGATCAAGCGCACCTGGGAAAACAACAGGGCGCCGTGGGTCACGTCCGGGTCGTCGCCCGCGTCCTTGATAGTCCCGGCTTCGGCGCCTTGTTCGGTCAGCCGGCAGAACTCCAGGCGCATCTGCACCTGCTTGCCCTTGGGCAGTACGATTTCCACGGCATCGGCTTCGGTGCCGCGCAGCAGTAATCGAGCGGCCGCCAGGCTGGTGGCCGTGGCGCAACTGCCGGTGGTCAGGCCGCTGCGCAAGGGGGCGGGTTGTTCGGCGGTTTCGTCACGCATCGAGAGGTTTGACCAGGTCGAGCAAGGTGATCGGCAAGGCCTGGCGCCAGGTGTCGAATTCGCCCAACGGCTGGGCCTGGGCGATGTGGATGCGGGTCAGTTCACCGCCGTGACGTTCGCGCCAGTGCATCAGGGCCGTTTCGCTTTGCAGGGTCACGGCGTTGGCGACCAGCCGGCCGCCGGGCTTGAGTTGGGCCCAGCAGGCGTCGAGCACGCCTTCGCGGGTGACGCCGCCGCCGATGAACACCGCGTCCGGCCGCTCCAGGTTCTCCAGCGCCTGGGGGGCTTTGCCGCGAATCAGTTGCAGGCCAGGCACGCCGAGGGTGTCGCGGTTGCGTTCGATCAAGCCTTGGCGGCCTTCGTCGGCTTCGATGGCCAGGGCCCGGCAACTGGGGTGGGCGCGCATCCATTCGATGCCGATGGAGCCGCTGCCGGCGCCGACATCCCAGAGCAACTCGCCGGGGGTCGGGGCGAGGCGGGCGAGGGTGATGGCGCGCACGTCGCGTTTGGTCAACTGGCCGTCATGCTCGAAGGCGGTGTCCGGCAAACCGGCCAGGCGTGACAGGCGCGGTGTCGACGGTTCGGCCCGGCATTCGATGGCGATCAGGTTCAGGTCGGCGACGGTGTCATCGGACCATTGCGCGGCGCAACCGTCGATCCGTCGTTCCGACGCACCGCCCAGATGCTCCAGCACGGTCATGGTGCTCGGGCCGAAGCCGCGCTCGCGTAGTAGCGTTGCCACGGCGGCGGGGCTGTGGCGGTCGTTGCTCAGCAGCAACAGCCTGACACCTGTGGATAAGTGAATATTGAGCGCCGCCAGGGGCCGCGCCACCAACGACAGCGTGACCACCTCTTGCAACGGCCAGCCCATGCGCGCCGCGGCCAGCGAGCAGGAGGAGGGCGCGGGGATGACCAGCATCTGATCACTCGGCACCTGTTTCGCCAGGCTGGCGCCCACGCCGTAGAACATCGGATCGCCGCTGGCCAGCACGCACACCGGTTCACCCTGCCGAGCGAGCAGCGGTTCCAGGGAAAACGGGCTGGGCCACCGCTCCCGTTGGCCACGGATGCACAGCGGCAGCAGATCCAACTGACGCTGCGCGCCAACGATACGCGAGGCACCGAGCAGCGCGCGGCGAGCAACCTTGCCCAGGCCCTTGAAGCCCTCTTCGCCGATGCCCACTACGGTCAGCCAGGGTGTCATCTCTGTTCCTCGAATAGATCTGTTTGATCGGCGGGTCTGTTTCCCCACGAACCGGGCCGCCATCATACCGTGCCCCGGCGGATCAGGCGCCTGGCGCAACACCATCACCGCCAGACCGCTATCGCGAGCAAGCTCGCTCCCACAATTTTGATTGAGTGTGTTCACAAAACCGGGTCCGCCACCAATCCTCTGTGGGAGCGAGCCTGCTCGCGATGGCGGCGGTCCATTCAACATCATCTTTCCAGACAGACCGCTATCGCGAGCAGGCTCGCTCCCACAGTTTTGATTGAGGGTGTTCACAAAACCGGGTCCGCCACCAATCCTCTGTGGGAGCGAGCTTGCTCGCGATGGCGGCGGTCCATTCAACATCATCTTTCCAGACAGACCGCTATCGCGAGCAGGCTCGCTCCCCAGTTTGGAATGGGGACGTTCGGAAATTGTGTGTCCGCCGTCAGCAATCCGACCGGCAAGCTTTTCATGACCCCCGGCAAAGCAGGCATAATGGCGGTCCTTCGCCGATGCGGCGTTTCTTATTTGTCGGTTTTCCCTTGAACGAACGTCCATCCTCCAACGTCGTACGCCCCTCCGGTTGCCCGGGGTTGCTGCGTGTCGTCCAGGCGCTGGACGGTGGGATCTGTCGGATCAAGCTCGATGGCGGTGCCATCCAGGCGGATCAGGCCGAAGTCGTGGCGTCGGTGGCCGAGCGGTTCGCCGCTGGCGTGATCGAGGCGACTAACCGGGCCAACCTGCAAATTCGCGGGATCGGTCCTGGGCACGACGCGCTGATCCAGCCATTGCTGGCCGCCGGGCTTGGTCCGCGCAAGGCGGCCGGCGATGACGTGCGCAACCTGATGCTCAGCCCTTCGGCCGGGATCGACCGGCAGATGCTGTTCGACACCCGCCCGTTGGCGGCGCAGATCCTCTTCACCCTGCAAACCCATGAACGCTTCCCCGAGTTGTCGGCCAAGTTCGCCGTGCAACTGGACGGTGGCGAAGCGTTGGCGATGCTCGAACATCACCACGACCTGTGGTTGTCGGCCCTGGTCCGTGATGGCGAGCCTTGGCTGGCCTTCGGCTTGGCCGGTTGCCCATTGGATAAACCGGCGGGCAGGGTGCCCCTGGCCCAGGGGCATGCCTTGGTGGTGGCGGTGCTGGAACTGTTCCTCGACCTGGCGCGCCCGGACCAGATCCGCATGCGTCACTTGTTGGCTGAACTCCCCAGTGATGAATTCATGAGCCGATTGGCCCGCCGCGTGCCGCTGCAAACTTGCCTGGATTGGCAACGGGACGGGGCCAGCGACGGACTGCACATCGGCGTTCATCCCCAGCACGACGACCGGGTCTACGTCGGCGCGGCGGCGCCCCTTGGCCGACTCGACGCCGGCATGCTGCGGGAGGCGGCGCAATTGGCGCGGGAGAAGGGCGACGCAAGCCTTCGTTTCACCCCTTGGCAAAGCCTGCTGCTGCCCAACGTGCGCCGCGGGGACGCCGACGAAGTGCTGGCGCGGCTTGAGGGGTTGGGCCTGTTGGTTTCGGTCGATCAGCCCCTGGCACAACTCATCGCCTGCACCGGCTCCAGTGGCTGCAGTAAAGCCCTGGCCGACACCAAGGCCGACGCTCGCCAACTGGCCGAGCTGCTGCAACGCCAGGGCCAGACCCTGAAAGTCCATCTGTCGGGCTGCCCGCGTTCCTGCGCGGCGGCCCATATCGCGCCCGCCACCTTGCTGGCGGTCGCCCCCGGTCGTTATGACCTGTATTTTCGCGATGCCACGCTGCCGGGTTTCGGCGCGTTGCAGGCACACAATCTGACTATTGAAGCGCTCGGCCACTGGCTCGACGCTCGCCCCCGGAGCCCCCTTGATGCTTGATTACATCCGCGACGGTCAGGAGATCTATCGCAACTCCTTCGCGATCATCCGCGCCGAAGCCAACCTGGCGCGCATTCCGGCCGACCTGGAAAAACTCGCGGTACGGGTGATCCATGCCTGCGGCATGGTCGAGGCCATCGATGGCTTGCAGTTTTCCGAGGGCGCGGGCACGGCCGGGCGCCAGGCGCTGGCCGCCGGTGCGCCGATCCTGTGTGATGCGCGGATGGTCTCCGAAGGCGTGACCCGGGCTCGTCTGCCGGCCAACAATCAGGTGATCTGCACCTTGCGCGACGAGGGTGTGCCGGCATTGGCCCTGGAGCTGGGCAACACCCGTTCGGCGGCGGCGCTGGAGCTGTGGCGCCCGTACCTGGAAGGCAGCGTCGTGGTCATCGGCAATGCGCCGACCGCGCTGTTCTACCTGTTGGAAATGCTCGATGCCGGCGCGCCGAAACCGGCACTGATCCTCGGTTTCCCGGTGGGCTTCGTCGGCGCCGCCGAGTCCAAGGCGATGCTGGCGGCCAACAGCCGCGGCGTGCCGTTCGTGATCATGCAAGGCCGCCTGGGCGGTAGCGCCATGGCCGCCGCCGCCGTCAACGCCCTCGCTACGGAGATTGAATGATGCAGCAGCCTGGACGTCTGATCGGCCTCGGCGTGGGCCCCGGTGACCCGGAACTGATTACGGTCAAGGCCCTGCGCCTGCTGCGCGAATCGCCGGTGGTGGCGTACTTCGTCGCCAAGGGCAAGAAGGGCAACGCCTTTGGCATCATCGAGGCCCATTTGCAGGACGCGCAGACCTTGCTGCCGCTGGTCTACCCGGTCACCACCGAAGCGCTGCCGGCGCCGCTGTCCTATGAACAGGTGATCGCCGACTTCTACGACACCGCCGCCGAGCAGTTGGCCGTGCACCTGGATGCCGGTCGCGACGTGGCCGTGATCTGTGAGGGCGATCCGTTTTTCTACGGCTCCTACATGTACCTGCACGATCGCCTGGCCGAGCGCTATGAAGCCCAAGTCATTCCCGGCGTGTGCTCGATGCTGGGCGGGGCCTCGGTGCTCGGTGCGCCGCTGGTCTATCGCAACCAGAGCCTGTCGGTGCTCTCCGGCGTCTTGCCCCACGACGATCTCAAGCGTCGCCTGGCCGACGCCGATGCGGCGGTGATCATGAAGCTGGGGCGCAATTTTCCCAAGGTTCGCCAAGTGCTTCAGGAATTGGGTATGGACGGACGGGCGCTGTATGTTGAGCGGGCGACCATGGCCAACCAGAAAATCGTGCCGTTGGATGACGTCGAGCCGATGTCTTCGCCGTACTTCTCGCTGATCATTGTCCCGGGCGAACGGTGGCAGGGTTGATGACTTCTACCGCGCCGGCCATCGTCATCCTCGGCCCGGGCAGCCTCGCAACGGCCCGGCGGATCCAGCAACGCTATCCTGAAGCCGTGATCCACGGCCTGGCCGCAAGGGTCGAGGGCGCGGATCGCCAATACCTCGAGTTCGGCGCGACGTTGCGTGAGCTCTACCAACAGAACATACCGATCATCGCCCTGTGCGCGGCCGGCATTGTCATCCGCACCCTGGTGCCGCTGTTGCTGGAAAAAGGCGTCGAGCCGCCGGTGCTGGCGGTGGCCGAGGATGGCAGCGCCGTGGTGCCGCTGCTGGGCGGCCTGGGCGGGGTCAATGTCATGGCCCGGGAGATCGCGGCAACGCTGCAAGTGGCGCCGGCGATTACCACCAGCGGCGAATTGCGTTTTGGCACCTGCCTGCTCAATCCGCCAAGCGGCTACAGCCTCGGCGACCTGGAGCAGGGCAAGCGCTTCGTCTCCGACCTGTTGGCCGGTGAGCCGGTGCGCATCGAAGGCGCGGCGCCATGGCTGGATCAGGCGCAGTTGCCGCAAGACCCGCAAGCCCGACGCACGATCCACGTCGGCCATGCCGAGCGTGAGGCGAGCGCCCATGAACTGCTGATTTATCCGCGCAGTGTCGCGGTGGTGGTGAGCGCCGAGGTGGCTGATCTGCCGGGCGCCATTCGTGCCGCTTTGCAGCAAGCCAACGTGGCGCTTCCGAGCCTGGCGTGCCTGGTGGCGGCGCAGACGCTGATGGCCAGCACGGCCTTGCGTGAAGCGGCGCTGGAACTCGGGGTGGCGCTGCGCTTTGTGGCGATGACCGGCGATGCCGCCACCTTGGCGCGCAGTTCGATGCCGGCGGCGAACATCCTTTCGGCGACGGACAACCTGGCCATTGCCATTGCTGCGCAGCCCTTGGATGTGGCCCAAATCGGTCGTCCACGCGGACGCCTGGCGGTGATCGGCCTGGGGCCGGGCGCGGCCGAACTGATGGTGCCGGCGGTGAAGGCCGAACTGACGCGGGCCACCGATGTGCTCGGCTACGAAACCTATGTGCGCATGGCCGGCCCGTTTCGCGACGATCAAGTGCTGCATTGCACCGACAATCGCGAAGAAATGCAGCGCGCCCGACACGCCTTCGAATTGGCCGCCCAAGGCCGTTCGGTGATCGTGGTGTCGTCCGGCGACCCGGGTGTATTCGCCATGGCGGCGGCGGTGCTTGAAGCGTTGCACGAATCCAGCGACCCAGCCTGGCACCAGGTTGACCTGGAAATCCTGCCCGGTGTGTCCGCCTCCCTCGCCACCGCCGCCCAGGCCGGTGCGCCGTTGGGGCATGACTTCTGCGTGATGTCGCTGTCGGACAATCTCAAGCCTTGGTCGATCATCGAAAAACGCCTGGACCTGGCGGCCGAAGCCGATCTGGCGTTGGCTTTCTACAACCCGATTTCCCGTGCGCGACCGTGGCAATTGGGGCGCGCGCTGGAGATCGTCGCCCAGCACCGCACCCCGGAGACGCCGGTGGTGTTGGGGCGTGACATCGGTCGTCCGGGCCAGACCCTGCGTGTCACCACGTTGGGGCAACTCACGGCCGAGCAGGTGGATATGCGCACCATGGTCCTGATCGGCTCCTCCACCACCTGCGTGTTCCCGCGCGCATCCGGCGGGAACTGGGTGTACACGCCGCGCTGGTATGGGGCTAAACCGGCCTGAACCGCGACACTGTTCTGTGGTGGGGGGCGTTACTGTGGCGAGGGAGCTTGCTCCCGCTGGGCTCTGTAGGAGCTGGCGAAGCCTGCGATCTTTTGATTTTGATCTTTTGCTCTCGACTCAATTGTCAGTGGAAAGATCGCAGCCTCGTTGCACTCGTCAGCTCCTACGGCGCAACCCAGCGGGAGCAAGCTCCCTCGCCACAAAAGAGAAACATCGCCCCCAGGACCGTGTATTCGATTCTTTCGCTTTAGTTGTCGTCCGTATAAATAAAAGAGCACGTTGCAGTCTTGATCCTTCTTTGAAATGCATTGAAAGCCTTCCCATTTGAGTTGTTGGTTTTCAAGCGTTAGTTTGCGTGCCTGATAAGTTGTCGGTGTGCGCTTGTCAGTGCTTGGCAAACGCTTTAGATGTCGCCAGGTTGCAAAATATTAAATTGAATAAATAGGTCGCCAGAACACGTGCTGGCGACGGCGTTGTTATAGGCCTGTTTTTTAATGGAACAGGCCAAGGAGTGTCTTTTTATGCAGGAAGCAAACATCAAGACAGGCGACAGTGCGCTCGGCTTCATCAGCCTTTTCAAACTGGCCGACCTCGAACGGGCACTGTTGCCCTACAAGAACAATGAGCACTACGACGTGGTCATCCGTTATTACTTTGCCTGTATCGGCATGCCGGATTCCCACAGGCTGCTCGAGCCACTGGGGCTCTTGAAGCAGACGCTGGCCAGGCTGGTGGGCGCGCGCAGGGTCAAGCGCAGCCAGGAGACACATATCTCTGGCCCTGCCAGGGCGGGGATAGACCTGCCGCAGATATACGACAAAGTCGAACAGCATGAAGCGCGCCTGCAGTTCAGTGCCGAGCAGATGAAAAAATTGCCCGCGGAGGTGCCCAGGACGTTGCACTTCGTCTGGCTCGGCGGTGGCCTTGGCGACATTCAGCGCGATTACCTCAATGTATGGCGACAGGTGTTGGCCCGGCAGGGTTATACCTTGAATTTTTGGTATGACAGCGATGCACTGCTGGCCTGGCAAACCAATAAGCTTATTGTCGAGGCCGCCAAGGCCAATGTTTTTTTACACGACGTAGATGTGCGTATTAGTGAAATCGAGTTGGGGGCACTGTACAACGAACATGCCCTGGTTCTGAAACAACAGATGCAGGCCCATATCAATACCGCGGTAACGAATGGCGGATCCGCCGATGAGGCCCGGATCGATTTACTGACCCGCGCCTACGGTCAGGATACGCAAGTGCTGCGCCAACAGTTGGAACGCAATCGGCGCAGTGTCCTGGACATGGACGGCTTCAAGTTGCGCGATCTTGCCGCCGGCGCAGTTTCGCTGCAATTGCAGGAGGTCTATGACCGGCAGATGCGCTTGCTCGGCAATATGGCGGCAGCCTCGGATGTGGTACGCGCTGAAGTCCTGTTTGCCGAAGGTGGCAGTTATACCGATATCGACCACCTTCCGCCGTTATCGGCCACCCTGGGCGGCGTCGACATCAGCGGGTTTGGCCAGGATGCCCGCCTGGGCACCCTGCAATTGCTGCTGAACGAGAACCCCGGATGGATGCCGAGCCGCCAGGCCTCCTCCCGTTATCGCGTGCATATTCCTGCCGAGCATCTGCCGGCACTGCAAGCGTACGCGCGAAGCCGGCCAAGCTTGAGCGAGGTCTTCGAGCTGCCGACGGAGCGGTTGGCCCGACCTTTCGCGCTGCGGGCCTTGAGCATGGAAATGTCGTTATCCAATGCCTTCCTGATGGCCCATCCGGGCGCTGAGATGCTTGAAAGCGTGATCGATCGTCTGCGCGCCAATCACGAGTTGATTGAAGCGTCGGTACAACTGGCCGCCCAGCGCGATGTGACATTGAGCGACGTTGCCGGGATGTTGGCTCTGGTGGAAGAAGTCTTCGAAAAAACCAATGGACCGCTGAGCCGCCTGCCGATGGGCGAAGTGCTCAGGGCGATCGCGCGAATATCGGGAGTAGCGACCCACTTCGGCGACGGCATTCGCTTCGAGAGCGAAGGCACCGTCCATCTGACGGGCCCCGGCGCCATGCGCGACGGCATGGCCGACTATGCGAACACACACTTGAGCGCGGAAGTTGCCAGCACGTTACACAAGGAGGCGGGCATTGCCCCCCACCTGACGGTCAATGGCGCCACAGAAGAAGAGCAGGATCACTCCTGGAAAGAAAATGGCAACCAACCCGAAAAATGGGTCAGCGACGAGCAGGCACGCTGGCGTGAAGGTCAGTACCGTACGCGCTACAGCGGCGATATCGCCCAGTTGCTCAAGCATTCGACTGTTGAGTTCCAGCAGGGCTGGCCGCTGATCGAAGGCCGCGCCGTGCTGCTGACCGATGTGCTGGAGCGTTTGGTCGAGGGGCTCGGTGAGCCGTTCATCGAGGCGATGAGCCGGGGACACGATGGTGAGATTCGCTTCGACAAGCCGCTGCCCTTGAGCTTCGATGATCGCCAGCGTATCCGGCACCAGCCTGCCGATGCACTGGTTCCGGTGTTCCTGAGCGATGCAAAGATGCAAAGCCTGGGGATCGATGACGTACTGGGCGAGATTGCCAGCGGCTTGCGGCGCGTCATTGAGGCCAGCCCTGTGCAAAGGTTGTCGCTGGGCGTGCTGCTCGGCTTGGAGACTCTGGATAACCCGCATTTCAACGCGGCTACCAGCGCGCTGGAGAACCTGGCCAACAGCGTTGCCGAACAGGCTGTGGCCGGCCGTTACGCAGTCATCGAGCGGCAATTGTTCAAGCGCAAGGCGCCAGGGTTCATGAACGGCCTGGCGAGCGATTTGGCGGATGTGCCGCTGTCGTCCGACAGCGCGCTGGAGCTGAAGAAAACCGCTTTGAAACAGGCGCGGACGCTGTTCCAGTGGGGGCGTCATGTCGCACGGATCCAGAAGGTGGCAACCCTTGAGCATCGCCTCCAAGTGGTCGAACGCTCCGGGCAGGTGCTGGACGGATTCGGCCACACCGGTGTGCAAATGGTCCCCCAGGATTTGCTGCTCAACGGCGATGGCGAGGCGATTGGTGGGCGCTGCTATCCCTTGGCGTTGGTGATGAGTGCAGCGCTTGCCCAGGGTGACGTCGCCTCCGGGCACTTGCGCGAGCGTTTCTTCCTGGCGGTGCTCGAACCCGGGCAAGCCGACTCCCAGGCCTTTGTGCAAAGCCTGGAAGCTCTGCGGGACGTGTCGCTGGGCGAGGTGGGTACGCGGCTTGGCCAGGCGAGCCTGGACCAGGTCACTGCCGCACTCGAAAGACACGTCGCGCCCCGTACGCTGATGCTCAACTCGGACAACCATTCGATGCTGGTGGCCAAGACCGCCAGCGGAGAACGCGCCAGCTATCATTTTTTCGACCCCAACTTTGGCCTGTGCAAATTTGATCATGTGGACGGGCTGCAACGTGCGCTGGAACACTTTTTCCAGACCGAGGGCATGGCCCGCTATTACGTCGCCTATGGTTCTGAAACTCGACCGCAATTTGATCTGATCGACCTGCACAGCGCAAAGATCTCGACCTTGGAACTGTCTGACGGTTTCACGGTGGAGCACCTGCTCAAGCCTGATCCCTTGCCAGGAAAACCGGCGCTTGAGATTCGCCAGCGCTTGAACAGGGCCTATGGAAAATCCCTGGTCGACAACTCGCACCTGGGCAGCAGTTTGCTGGCGCTGGACAGCCACTGGTGGGGCCAGCAGATCGCCCAGGCAACAGTCGATTTGCAGGACTTGCATGGTTCGGCGACGCCGCTGGTGCCCTTGTTCGAAACGCTGGAAATCACCCCCGAGGGCAAATACCGGGTGAGCCTGATCGACCCCGCGCAACCGCAACAGTCGGTTCAGGTGCTCAGCGACGATCAGCGCCTGTTGCGGATCAAGAACTGGCTGTCGGAACAGTTTTCGACCCTGGCCCGCCAACCTGTGCAGAGCGGTGGCGTCCTGGATCCGACCGAGGCCGGCAGTGTCCATACCCTCAACGCCGGTTTCACCATCCAGGCCTTGATGAACGCCTTGCGCGGGCGGGAAGGGGATGACCGAACCTTGACCACTGCCGTGCGCTTGCATGCCTACGTCAACTACGCGCAGCTGGTGCACGGCAATGTCGTGGATGTGGCGGGGCTGGTGCAGTTGGTCCGCACTGCCCTGGCGGAAGAACGGCTCATTGCCCGCACGTGTGCGCCGGTCGTTGGCCAGGCGCTGGGGCATGCGGCCAACGAGGGCGTCGGCGCGGTGTTGGGGCTGGCCAATGTCGGCTTCGATATCTACCAGTTGAAGACTGCGCAAAACGACATCGAAAAAGCGCAATTCGGTACCCAGCTGACATTCGACTCTGCCAGCCTGGCCTTGACGGCGGGCGGTGTCGGGGCGGGGTTGGCCGGGGCATCGACCGCTGCGGCGGTGCTCGGTGGTGCGGGCGTGATTCTGGGTGGGGTGGCGGTAGGGGTCGCCGCCCTGGCCCAGGGATTTGCCACCATCGCTCGCGAGGCACGGCAAGTCGGTCAGTTTTTCGACGACCTGGAACAGGCCTATCGTGGTGACGCCTACCGCTACGATCACACGCTGGCCGCGTGGGTGGCACGTCCGTCACTGCTGATTAAAAGCATCGATCTGAACGACGGAACGTTGCAGCTCGACAGTCCAAGGCTGTATCCCTTGCATGATCATTTCGGTGTGCCGGGTTTCGATCCCGATGACGCGCGGGCCATCGATATTCGCCGGGAGCTGGGGCTACCCAGGCAGATCGGATTCACCCCGCCCGGCGGACAACCCATCGTGCTGCCCTGCACGCCGCTAACCACTTACGGCTATGAATACAAGGCGCTGCCCTTTGCTCGCTTGCGCCATGATCGCGGCTTCGACACGGCCCGGCGGCTGGAGAAGAGGCAAGCGGACGGCACCTGGCTGTTCTTGTTCTCGTTCTATTCGTTTCCGTCCGACTACATTCTCAATCGCCTGAACCCGGTGTATGGCGAAACGGTCATCCGGGTGAACCTGGATGCGCTGGAGCGGACGCTGGTGATTCCCGTGCTGCCAGACGCCTGGCACGGAAAGTTGTCCTATCGGCTCAGGGGCGCGGGTGCGCGCTGTACCGTGACGCTCAATCCCGGGGTTGATATCAGCCTTGTCGCACCGAACCAGATGTATTGCCGCTGGGTATTGCAGGCAACCTGGGCCAATGAAAGCGATATCCGAGTCGAGCCTTCCGGCGAGCTGTACATCGGCTCCGTCCATGTCAGGCGTTCCGGCGACCGGCAGGAAGTGCTGATCCGCACGGCCAACCAGTTGTTCAGCGTCACCCAGGGTAAACAGCAACTGGACCTGGTCGAGCAGACGGCGCCCGAGGGGCTTGATGAGCAGGCGTTGCTTGACCACTACAAGGACCTGGTGCGGGAGCATCGATTGGCGCTGCCGTATACGCCGGTCCAGCGTTTCCTGATCCCGTTCGAGGAGCCCGGGCAACCGCGCTACACCACCGCCTGGTATGACGCCCACGAAGACCGCTTCCTCTACATTCGCGACGACCTGGAAGTGCTCGGTGAGCCGCAGTTGTCGGTGGTCCTGGGGGGGGCTGCGTATTTCTACGACCCCGAGCAATTGCAGATATGGCAAACGGATTGCGCCACGGGCCTACTCAAGCGCCGTTACCTGTTGCTCATCCAGGACGGCCAAAGCACCATTCGCAGCGTCGAGGCGGATGCTCAGGGCGTGATTCATGTGGTGCAGGAATACCTCTTCGAGAATAAAACCACCCGGCAATACCGCTACCTGATTCATGACGGGCAATTGCTGTTGAGTTCCGTCACTTACGACACCGCGCCGCAACTGCAGGCGCTGCTGTTGACCAGCGATAGCCTGCCCGAGTGGTCGTCCGTACTGGGCGACTTTTTGCGGTTGCCCCCCGGGCCTTCGAATAACGGGGCGCCGACCGTCGATTGGCAGCCGGCTTCGTACGTTTCGATCTGCTGGACGATTGCGCCCGATTCCCGAGACATGGCGTGGGTTCGCAGCAGCGATCGACGCCTGATCCTTGCGCAACCCGCCAGGCCTCATCCCCGTGGCTGGGATGACTCGATCAAGAACCTGGACGGGTTGCTGCTATTGCCGATGGCCGACGACAGCGATGTGTTCTTCGTGTACCAACGAGTCATCTCCAACCAGACGCTCTGCCGACTGCGACGCAGCGTGTACGACGGTAGAGCGCTGTGGACCCAGCAATGGGTGCAGCCTGAGGGGCTCAAACAGATCCTGGCCGTCGACGGAGGCTATGTGGCGCTCGATGAAAACGGACGGTTCTTCAACCTGGCCGCACAAGGACCGTTGCAGTTTGCCGGCGTGAGTGAGCACTGGCTCAAGGGCCGTGCCCAGTGGTGGCAGGCGCTGGAGCCGTTGGCCAAGCGCTATCCGGACAAGGATTTCGCCATTGCCGGCCTGCGCAATGCCGCCGGTGACGGCAACCTGTGTGCCTGGTACGTGAAGCACCGGTTGCTGCTGTGCGATCCAGGGCTCGACAAGGAAGTTCGCGTGCTTGGCGTGACGCCCGACAATCAGTCGGTCTGGCTGTTCGAGCGATCGAGCGGTGAAGTCGTGAGCCAGGCATTCTTCGACCCACTGCAACTGGATCAGGCATTTGGCACCGGCGCGCTACTGTTGCCAGGCGCCAGTCTGCCGGCTTATCGGCGCGAGTGGGCGGGCTGGCGCTTCGCCGACGTCACGCCCGAAGGTAGCGGATTGCGCGGGACAAGCGTGGACGGCGTGTCGCTGGCGCTGGGTCATCAGGAAACGGCGACCGTCATCGGGGTCAACCACGCCTGGGTGCTCGCCCAAGGTGAGCACTTGATCGAAGCCCTCCAGCGGTTGCTGGACGCGGTGCAACATGCGGAGTTCGTGTCGGTGGAGTCCGAACCTGGAAGCCTGCAATGGTACGACGTGCAAAGTGCCCGGCTGCTGCGGGTCACCGGCAGGAACCTACCCAGGGACTTTACTTTGCTGGGCACGCAAGCGCAGGTGAACGTGCTGTTGCACGAGCATCAGGATGGGCGGGTGCTGATCTATCCGGACAAACGCAGCATCGGACCGTTCGATTACGTCCGGCGCAACGTGCAGGTGCTGGTGGTCGAGGGGGAGAAGGTCGGCCGCGATCTCTTGCCGCTGATTCCCGACGAGGTCAATCGGTTGATCCTGCGCATGGGGCAAGGCGCGGTGACTTGCCATTTGACAAGGGCAGTGTGGCTGAAGCTGGAGTCGGTCATTGTCGACTGTCGACATGCCCTGAATGAACCACCTGCCACGGCAAGCACGTTGGTCTGGGCTTTCGATGAGCCTGGAAAACTCGTGTTCGAAATTGTCCAGGCGCATCTGGTCATTGTCGATCCGGACAGTGAACGCTGCTTGATCTTGCGTGACGTGTGCTCCACCGATCCGGCCTTGCGCGGTGAGATATGCCTGGGCTTCAACGCCGCGCAATCTCGCCCGGTGTCGACGTTCGTGGCGCGGTTAAAGGACCTGGGGGCGACTGGCAGTGCAACCCTGCAGGAGCTGCTGGCGACAACACCGGTAGCAGAATAAACCGTCCTCCTTTTACGGCACCAGGTAGCCCTTCACCCCGGTAAAAATGATCTGCGCCGCCAAGGCGCAGACAAACAGCCCCATCAGGCGGCTGACGATCTGCAAGCCCTGGTCGCCGAGGATTCGTTCGATACGGCTGGACAGGTAGAGCACGACGCCGACGGTGAAGCTCGCCAGGGCGATGCTGATGATGGCCATGAGTTTGTCGTCCCAGTGCGGCTGGCTCACGCCCATTACCAGCAGGGCACCGATGGTGCCGGGGCCGACGGTCAATGGAATGGTCAGCGGGACGATGGTCACGTCCTGCTGCACGTTGTCGGTCTGCACGGCCGACTTGCCCTGGGCCATGCCCAGTGCCGAAATGAACAGCACACTGCCGGCGCCGATACGGAAGGCATCCACGGTGATGCCGAACACGCTGAAAATCACCCGTCCGAACAAATACAGCAACACGCTGGAGACCAGCGTCGCGGTCGCGACCTTCCAGGCCAGGCGGCGTTGTTCCTTGCGCGAATAGCCGCGAGTCAGCCCGATAAAACACGACAGCACGAAGAAGGGGCTATAGAGCACCAGCATCTTGAGGTACACGCTGAATAGCACGTGGAGCATGGTTCAGACTCATTGCGAAAGACATCGCTGGAGTCTATCAGCCTCTGAATCGACTGTCGGCATTTGATTGGATGTAATGGCGGGGCGTTTTTTATTCGAAGGGTTGTTTTGAGTTTGTTTTATTAATGTTGCTGGGTTGACTTTTATTTTGAAGTTACAAGTCAGGTGTTGTTGTGCCTGATTGAGTTGGTTAGTGTGGGGTCGCAGGTCATGGAGTGACTTGCTTTATAACTTAAGGAGTAACTTATGAGTTTTGAAGTGTGTGATAGCAGTGTGGCCGCCTGTGTGGCGCGCCTGGAAAGTTATGATATTTATCCCGATGTCAGTCCCCGCTCGTTGTATTCGGGTGATATCGAGCCCCCTGCGAAGGGATCGGTTGTCGGTGAAGGCATCCTGGCCTTCGCCGGTGGTCTTTCTCCCCAGCATCAAGAAGACGCGCAGCATGCTTTTCTCTTTGCTTCCCTGGTCGCCAACAGGCAATACCCTCTCGAATCCCAAGGACGAGAGTGGTACTACAAGTTTGTTGAAGTCATGACGAATGCCGGTTGGGTCGCTACCCAGCGGTTCTATGATGACCTGAGCATTACCGGTAACACCGTGCGGATGGACAAACTGGTGTTGGACATCCTCGCGTCCGTAGTGTCGGGTATTGCCCTTGGAAGCGCGGCTTCGGCGTTGCTGCTGAAGGTCGCTGACAGTGCGATTACTGCCTTGCAGAAGAAAGAAAAGACGCTGACTCTTTTTGAACGAAACTTGCTGGAGCATGGGGTGGGCGGAATGGCGGCCGGTACCTGTGTCGAGATTGATGGTGAAGTCAGCATGTTGCTTGGCACCGTGCGCTTTATCCGGCGCAACAGCGCGACCCAGGTCCTGTTTGCAGATTGGAGCAGTCGCGAAGTGAAGTTGTATAAAGGTGAGTCGGTTTTCAGGAAAGTTCCGAGTATTGTCGAGCGCACCCGGGGCATCATTATTGGCAGGTTGGGTAATCATGCCGTAAGCAAGATCGAAGAATACGAAATCTAAGCTTCATTTCAATAAGGCAGCCGGAGGGTCGGTTGCCTTTTTTTCAAAAGGAATAAAAGCATGGACAAGGCATATTCGGTTTTTGTTAACGCGGCGGCGATTGTTTTAGTTCCCTCCATTGTGCGGGACGCGGCAATTGACGACCTGATGAACTCGGTCTTGCTCGCGCAATTGGTGGCTAACAAAAATCTGCAACGCCTACCAAGCGCTGATTGGTACGGTAGTTATATGGACGTCCTGGGTGTCGCCTGGATATCAGGTGCCAAGCGGCGAAAGGACCTGCTACCGAAACAAGAAGGGACCAGCTCGCCATTGGAGTGGGTTGCAGCAATACCCTTGGACGATCGTCCGGATCAGCAACAGCAGATCATGGCGGTGTTGGACCGTGTCGCAGCGTTACCCGGCTCGCTGCCAGCGCTGAGTATCCTGCGCAAGCATATGCAAAAACACAACGAACCTGATCCGCCGCAGAGCCCTTCATCGTCCAGCCCCGTGCGCTTGTTGGTGATCGTGGCGCACAGCCCTGTTTCGATGGCAGGTGTCTATTTGCAATTCGACACAGTGAAAGTGATCGAGGCCAATCCTTGGAGGCAGTGCTTTGCTGGCAAAGACATCGACGGCTGTGTGACGGCACGTTATTTCCGCGTGCAACTGAGCGAAACATTGTTCGCCCCTGCCCGTGAGGTTATCGCCCGTAAGGTTGCGGCTGTCGTCGGCGACACCATTGCCGATATCACCAAGGCTATCGATGATGCAGGTGTTCTTCCTGCCGAAGAGGTCTGCAGATGAGGGGGCCGATTCCATCTGCCGCAGTCGTTGGCGGCAGTGTCGTTTCGTTCGCTGCCGGTCTACCTGATTCCCATCGGGAAGATGTGTACTTGAGCACGATGTATGCGCAACGGGCCACCTGGGCGGCCTATCGCGACGGGTTGTCTGGTCACTGGTTCGACTATTACTGCAATCAGCTCAGATTCCTGGGCTGGGACGTACCGCGCCCGCAGACGCTGCCGGCCATTGAAGGTCCGATGGGGGTGGGAGCGACACAACATATCGAGGCTCGTCTTGGCGAAGCTTTTCACGCCCCGGCCAGTGGTGCGTTGGTGGCATTGGAGAGCAATCCCAAAGCGCTAGAGCTGTTCGAATCAACCAGCCTGTCGCGCGACACAGGCATTTTCCAGATGATTCCCTGCGTGCCGAACGGCATCCATCGAATTGCAATGGGCGTCTATCACTGCCAGTTCCAGCTGCGTCGACAGACGTCTCGATTCTTGTTCATCGAGCGCGGCGACTGGGTGCGCAACAGTGTCGAGCGAATGACCTTCATCAACTTCAATACGCTGTACTACGCCACCTTCAGGGAAAAGGTAAAACGTTCGGTGATGTCCCAAGCGTCCACCTACCTCAGCGCCCTGGAACTCTGAGGCGTGCTCTCCCGCAGGCTTGGCTCGGTTCAATAAGTCGATGCAGTCGGTTTTTGCTGATCGCGCTGGGCCACCCAGTGTTCGATCAGCTCACGCAGCTGCGACAGCTCCACCGGCTTGGCCATGTGGCCGTCCATCCCGGCCTGGCGGGCGCGTTCCTTGTGCTCGGCCAGGATGTGCGCGGTGAGCGCCACCACGGGAGTGCGGGTCCGCTGGTTGCCCATTTCCCAGGCGCGCAATTGCTGGGTGGCGGAAAACCCGTCGAGGATCGGCATTTCGCAGTCCATCAGGACCAGGTCGTAACGCTGCTCCTTCATGGCCTTGAGGGCTTCTTCGCCGTTGCTGGCGGTGTCGGGTTGCAGGTTGAGCTTGCCGAGCATGCCACGGATGACCTTGGTGGAAATGCTGTTGTCCTCGGCCACCAGGATGCGGAAATCGCTCGGCACCTTTACCGGTAGGGGAGGGCCGGCGTTCACCTGCACATTCGTCGCCTGGCCCCGGTTGCGCTGGTTCAGCTCGTCCGCCAGGGTGGTCTTGAGGGTATAGCCGGCCACCGGTTTGGCGAGGATGCGCTTGACCCCGCTGTTGCGTGCCACGATCTTGCTCGGCGCGTTGCTGATACCGGTGAGCATGATCAACAGGATGTCGTGGTTCAGGCTCGGGTCTTCCTTGATCTTGGCCGCCAGTTGCATACCGGTCATGCCTGGCATGTTCTGATCCAGCAACACCACGTCGAAATAATCGCGCAGGTGCGCCTTGGTGCGCAGCAGCGCCAGGGCTTCCTTGCCCGATGGCACGGCGCTGACGTTCAGGCCCCAGGCGCTGCACTGTTGCACCAGTACTTTGCGGCAGGTGTCGTTGTCGTCGACGATCAATACCCGCGCCCCTTGCAGCGGGCCATCGAGGTCGGAAGTCGGATGTTCGAGGCGATCCGGGTCCAGCGGCAGGGTCAGCCACAAGGTACTGCCCTGGTTGCTGCCGCTTTTGATGCCGAATTCCCCGTGCATCAGGATGATCAACTGACGGGCGATGACCAGGCCCAGGTTGCCCCCCAGGCGCGTGGCCGACAGGAAGTTCTTGCTGTGCAGTTCGGCGTGCATCAGCGTGTCGCGCTCTTCGGCGTCCATCGGCGTCCCGCTGTCCTGCACGGCGATGCGCAGGCGCGGCTGATTGCTGCGCTCGTCGAGGGCGACGACGATCAGCACTTCGCCCTCGTCGGTTTTCTTCAGGGCGTTTTCCAGCAGGCTCAGCAGCGCCTGGCGCAGCCGCGTCGGGTCACCGCTGATCACTCGCGGTACCTGGGGCTGGATGAAACTGATCAGCTCGACATTCTGCTGTTCGGCCTTGGCACGGAAGATACTCAGGCAATCCTCGATCAGTGCATTGAGGTCGAACTGCACGTCGTCCAGTTCGATCTGCCCGGATTCGAGCCGGGAGATGTCGAGGATCTCGTTGATCAGGGTCAGCAGCTCATTGCCGGCGCTGTGGATCGTCTGCACGTAGTCGCGTTGCTTGACCGACAACGGCGTACCCAGCAGCAGCTCGGTCATGCCCAGCACGCCGTTCATCGGGGTGCGGATCTCGTGGCTGATCTTGGCCAGGAACTCGGCCTTGGCATTGATCTCGGCATTGCTCGCCGCCAGGTCGCGGCTGATGCTGAACCGGCTTTCGTTGATCGAGCGCTGGCGCTCGCCCAGGGCGACACTCATCAACAGGCCGCTGATGCAGATGAAGATCAGCAGGGTGATGATCAAGCCCTGGGGAGCAACCTCCGTGAGCCCTTGCAGTGCCGGAAGGATAATCAGCGTGCCCAGGTTGAAGACCACCATGGCCGCGACGAACAGCCGGGCCGGGCGGTAGCCCTTTTGCCAGTGCCAGGCGCTGACGAGCAGCATGCTCAGGCCGGCCAGGGCCACGAGGGCGTAGGTCATGATATTGAGCGGCAGCGTGTTGACGAACAACAGCAACAGGCTGCACAGCATGACGAGCACGATGTCCCCCAGCAGCAGCCGATTCAACGGGTGCGGCCCCAGGGGTGCGAAGAAACGGTAGGCGAACATCAAGCCGCAGGGCGCAGTCAGCAACAAGGCCAGGTAGGCTCCGGGCGTCTGGACGGCTGGCCAGTCGGGCAGCCAGGGTCCGGCCAGATTCAGCAACAGCGCCAGGCTGAGCATCAGCAGTCCTTCACAGGCTGCCAGCCACAGGCAACTGCGTGAACGGGTGTAGGCATAGCGGGTGAGGTTGTGCAGCACCAGCATGGCGATGCAGCCGAACAGCAACCCATAGATCAGTGTCTGGTTCTGATCGGCCGCGGCCATGACTGCCGATTGCAAGGTGATGTAGGGGCGCAGTTCATGGCGCGAGGACAGTCGCAGGTAGACGTCCAGCGATTTGTCGCTGCGCGGCAAGGGCAGCATGAAATCGCTGCTGGGTACCGCAGGTTCGGTGTGCGGCGTGGCATTGCCGCTGACTTGCTGGTCAACCAGGGCGTCGCCGTCCAGCACGTAGAGGTTCAGGCGCGACAGGTCGGGCGCGAAGATGCGCAGGATCTGTTCATGCCGGTCGGGGGCCAGGCGGAAACGCAACCACAATGCCCCGCCGGGCTCGGCGGCCTTGAGGCGGTCCAGGTCGATGGGGCTGAATTGATTGGTGTAGCGGGCAGAACGGATGTCGCTCAGCGTCAGGTCGCCCTGTTCGTCGAGCAATACCGCCCAGCCACTGCCTGGCGCGGCCTGGGCCGGGAGCATGCAGAGCAGCGTCAGCAAGGTGACGGTAAGGCCTATGGCAATCCTGAGCCAGCGCACGGCGAAATCCCTTCGTAGGTTGATGCCAGATTATAACTATGCGCGGCGCCGGAACAGTCAGGCAAGGGCCGCAGACCCTTGCCTGGCTGAATGGCTGGGTTATTCCAGATTTTCGCCACGCTCGCGGGCAATGGCGCGGTAGCCAATGTCCTTGCGGTAGAAGCAACCTTCCCAGTCGATCTCGGCGGCAAGCTTGTAGGCCTGCTGCTGAGCTTCGTCGACACTGGCGCCCATGGCGGTGGCGCAAAGCACACGACCGCCGGCGGTGACCACTTGCCCATCCTTCAACGCCGTGCCTGCATGGAAGACCTTGCCTTCCAGGCGAGCCGCGGCCTCCAGGCCCTGGATCGCGCTACCCTTGGCGTAGTCGCCCGGGTAACCGCCAGCCGCCAATACGACACCGACGCTTGGACGCGGATCCCACTGGGCTTCGACCTTGTCCAGTGCCTGGGCCAGTGCGGCCTCGACCAGCAGGACCAGGCTCGACTGCAGGCGCAGCATCACCGGCTGGGTCTCAGGATCGCCGAAACGGCAGTTGAATTCGATGACTTTTGGGTTACCAGCCTTGTCGATCATCAGGCCAGCATAGAGGAAACCGGTGTAGACATTGCCTTCTTCGGCCATGCCGCGCACCGTTGGCCAGATCACCAGGTCCATGACGCGCTGGTGTACTTGGGCGGTCACCACCGGGGCCGGGGAGTAGGCACCCATGCCGCCGGTGTTCGGGCCGCTGTCGCCGTCACCGACACGCTTGTGGTCCTGGCTGGTGGCCATTGGCAGGACGTTCTTGCCATCGACCATGACGATGAAGCTGGCTTCCTCGCCGTCGAGGAACTCTTCGATCACCACGCGGGAACCGGCGTCACCGAAGGCATTGCCGGCGAGCATGTCGCGCACGGCGTCTTCGGCTTCGGCCAGGGTCATGGCAACGATCACGCCTTTACCGGCAGCGAGGCCGTCGGCCTTGATCACGATCGGTGCGCCTTTCTCGCGCAGGTACGCCAGGGCCGGTTCGATTTCGGTGAAGTTCTGGTAGTCGGCGGTCGGGATCTTGTGACGCGCCAGGAAATCCTTGGTGAACGCTTTCGAGCCTTCCAACTGCGCGGCACCGGCAGTCGGGCCGAAGCAGTCCAGGCCACGGGCGCGGAACAGATCGACCACACCGGCGACCAGCGGCACTTCCGGGCCGACGATGGTCAGCGAGACGTTCTTCTCGGCGAAGTCGGCCAGTTGTTCCAGGGCCAGCACGTCGATGGCGACGTTTTCGCATTTGGCTTCGATGGCGGTGCCGGCATTGCCCGGTGCCACGAAAACCTTCTGCACGCGTGGATCCTGAGCCACTTTCCAGGCCAGGGCGTGTTCGCGGCCACCGCTGCCAATGATCAAAACATTCATTTCAAAAACCTCGGATGACGCTGATTCTGTTGAGCATCGCAGAGATGCTTTTCTGTGGGAGCTGGGCTTGTGTGGGAGCAAGGCTTGCCCGCGATAGCATCACCTCGGTTTGCCTGATGGACCGAGTTGCCTGCATCGCGGGCAAGCCTTGCTCCCACACCCACCCAGCTCCCACAGTGGGTCGGTGTATCAGTGACGGAAGTGGCGCATGCCGGTGAATACCATGGCGATGCCGGCTTCGTCGGCGGCAGCAATCACTTCAGCGTCACGCATCGAACCACCCGGCTGGATCACGGCGGTGATGCCGACCTTGGCCGCGTTGTCGATGCCGTCGCGGAACGGGAAGAACGCATCGGAAGCCATGACCGCGCCTTGTACCTGCAAGCCGGCGTGTTCAGCCTTGATGGCGGCGATGCGGGCCGAGTTCACGCGGCTCATCTGGCCGGCGCCGACACCGATGGTCTGGCGGTTCTTGGCGTAGACGATGGCGTTGGATTTTACGTACTTGGCGACTTTCCAGGCGAAGATCAGGTCGTTGATTTCCTGCTCGCTCGGGGCGCGCTTGGTCACGACCTTGAGGTCTTCGCTGCCGATCATGCCGATGTCGCGGCTCTGGACCAGCAGCCCGCCATTGACGCGCTTGTAGTCCCAGGCCGGCACACGGTCGGCCGACCATTGGCCGCAGGCCAGCAGGCGCACGTTGGCCTTGGCGGCAACGATGGCGCGGGCTTCTTCAGTGACCGAAGGGGCGATGATCACTTCGACGAACTGACGCTCGACGATGGCCTTGGCGGTCTCGGCGTCCAGCTCACGGTTGAAGGCGATGATGCCGCCGAAGGCCGATTCGGTGTCGGTGGCGTAGGCCAGTTCGTAGGCCTGGCGGATGCCGCCCTCGGCGTCCGGGCTCACCGCCACGCCGCACGGGTTGGCGTGCTTGACGATCACGCAGGCGGGCTTGACGAAGCTTTTCACGCATTCCAGCGCGGCGTCGGTGTCGGCCACGTTGTTGAACGACAGTTCCTTGCCTTGCAGCTGGGTGGCGGTGGCAATGCCGACTTCGGCAGGCTTGGCTTCCACGTAGAACGCCGCGCTCTGGTGCGGGTTCTCGCCGTAGCGCATTTCCTGGGCCTTGACGAACTGGGTGTTGAAGGTGCGCGGGAATTCGCTGCGGCCTTCGGTCGACAGGGTTTCAGCAGCCTGGTTCACAGTGCCCATGTAGTTGGCGATCATGCCGTCATAGGCGGCAGTGTGTTCGAAGGCCTTGAGCATCAGGTCGAAACGCTGGGCGTAGGTCAGGCCTCCGGCCTTGAGGTTTTCCAGCACGCTGGCGTAGTCGCTGGCGTTGACCACGATGGCCACGTCCTTGTGGTTCTTGGCCGCTGAGCGGACCATGGTCGGGCCGCCGATGTCGATGTTCTCGATGGCGGTCGGCAGGTCGCAGCCGGGCTTGTTGATGGTGGCTTCGAACGGGTAGAGGTTGACCGCTACCAGGTCGATCGGCTTGATGCCGTGTTCGTTCATGATGGCGTCGTCGATGCCGCGACGGCCCAGGATCCCGCCGTGGATTTTCGGGTGCAGGGTCTTGACCCGACCGTCCATCATTTCTGCAAAACCGGTGTAGTCCGCGACTTCCACTGCGGCGACGCCGTTGTCCTGCAGCAGCTTGAAGGTCCCGCCGGTGGAGAGAATCTCGACGCCCAGCTGTTGCAGCTCGCGGGCGAATTCGAGGATCCCGGTCTTGTCGGAGACGCTGATCAAGGCGCGGCGGATCGGCAGGCGGGTGGTCTGGTCGGTCATTTCAATTTCCATCAAAAGCAAGGGAAGTCAGCAAAAAAGGCGACCGTTTTTTACGCGGGCGCCTTTCTGGTTTGATTGAATGCTTACAGCAGATCGTACTGCTTGAGTTTCTTGCGCAGGGTGCCGCGGTTCAGGCCCAGCAGCTCACTGGCCTTGGTCTGGTTACCCTTGACGTAGTTCATCACGCTTTCGAGCAGCGGCGCCTCGACTTCGGAAAGCACCAGGTTGTACACATCCGTGACGGCAGCGCCCTCAAGGTGGGCGAAATAATTGTGCAGCGCCTTCTCGACACTCCCGCGAAGGGTCTGGCCTTCTTCGCTGGGCGTATTGAGGTGCTGTTTCAAATTCACGTTGTCGCTCACGGGTGTTGTTCCACTCACTAAAGTCTCGGTCATCATCGTCATGCGGCCACCCCTTCGTCCCCTGTCAGGCTCTTGTAACGCTCAGCGAAGAACGCCTGAACGTCGGCGCATTGTGCTTGTGTACCATCCAAACGATTGAAACGGGCGCGAAACTCCCTGGCGCCCGGCAGGGTTGCGAGATACCAGCCCACATGCTTGCGAGCGATGCGTACACCCATGACTTCTCCGTAGAAGGCATGTAGCGCGGCCAGATGCTCTAGCAGAATACGTTCCACCTCGGACAACTGCGGCGCCGCGAGCTTTTCGCCCGTGCGCAGGAAGTGTTCGATCTCACGAAAAATCCATGGCCGCCCCTGGGCGGCCCGGCCGATCAACAGGCCATCGGCACCGGTCGCGTCGAGCACGTACCGGGCCTTCTCGGGCGAATCGATGTCGCCATTGGCAAACACCGGAATCGACACCGCCTGCTTGATCGCGGCGATGGTGTCGTACTCGGCCTCGCCGGTGTACAGGTCGGCACGGGTGCGGCCGTGGACCGCCAGCGCCGTGATGCCCGCCTGTTCGGCGATCTTCGCCACTACCAGGCCATTCTTGTTCTCCCGGTCCCAGCCGGTGCGGATCTTCAGGGTCACCGGCACATCGACCGCGGCGACGACCGCCTGCAGGATCTCGGTGACCAGTGCTTCATCTTTCAACAGTGCCGAGCCTGCGGCCTTGTTGCAGACCTTCTTTGCCGGGCAACCCATGTTGATATCGATGATCTGCGCCCCCAGCTCGACGTTCGCCCGGGCCGCCTCCGCCAGCATCTGCGCGTCGCCACCGGCGATCTGTACCGAGCGGGGCTCGGGATCACCTTCGTGGATCATGCGCAGACGCGATTTGCGGGTGTTCCACAAACTCATGTCGCTGGTGACCATTTCCGAAACCACCAATCCTGCACCCAGTCGTTTGCACAACTGACGAAAGGGCTGGTCGGTGACCCCCGCCATAGGGGCGAGAATCAGGCCGTTCTGCAATGTATATGGGCCGATGCGTACCGCCGACATAGGACTTCCCTGAAGTGGGGCCGGATCATGAGACTTCGAAAAAGGGTTGGCATGATACCCGCTCTCGATGACTGGATAAAGATCGAATTGGATAAAATCTGAACAGCTATTTTGTTATCGCCAGCGGTTTGGTCTGGGTAGGGTCAGTCAGAAAGCTGCCGTCAATTGGCCGACCCTGGCCGGCTTCATTCGGGGGAATGGAAGCTCAGACTGTAGTTAACCGCCTTGGGGCCAGGGTCCAGGATATCCAGCGCGATGTGAATGGGCGTCTGGGGCGGCATTTCGCCGCGGTCCTCGAGGTCGCCACCCAGGTATTCGCCGGGCTTGAAGCGACGGCTGGCGATCAGGTGTCCGTTGAGGTCGGCAAAGCGCAGTTCCAGCAACGGAAAAGGTTGGGAGAAGGGCGCACGGTTGTAGATGATCGCGTCCACCACCAGGGCACCGCTGAACTCCGGATGGCTGCGCACCACCAGGTTGCTGCTCTTGATCTTGGCGATGTCGACCTTGGACGGTACTTCGCAGCCGATGGTCGGACAGATTTGCAGGAACCACGGCCGGTACTGGTCCTGGCGGGCCAGCTCTTCGAAATGGTAGGCGATGTACTGGCCGCCCAGGGCCGCGCTGGCGAGCAGTATCAGCAGGCCCCACAACAAGCGTCGGCCCCAGGGCGAGCGGCGTTTGCGCCAGTCCAGTTGCAACGGGTCGTCGTCCAGGTCGTGGAGGGCTTCGGCGCGTATTCCCGGCTCCTGGCGTTCCCGTGACTTGCGCAGTGGCACCGGTGGCTCGGGTTCGTCGTCGTGGTCGTCGGTGGCGGACAGGCGTTCGAGGTGTTCCTCGGGCTCGTCGTCCGGCGCGAGGCGGAGCGGGGCGACCGGTTCGTCGTCCGGCTCCAGCGGTTCGAGGGCCAGGGACAGGGACGGCTCGGTACGCGGTGGCCGCACCGGTTCGTGGGGTTCGAACGGTTCGAAGGGGGTATCGAGGACGGTTTCGGCGCGTTCGCTCAGGGTTTCGCTGTACAGGCTGTCATCCCAGGCTTGCTGTTCGCTGGAGAGCGAGTCGCGTTGCGCGCTCAGGTTGTCTTCCCGGCGCCGGCCGGTATTTCCGGGCGCGCGATTGTCGCGCCGCTCCAGGCGCGCCAGTTCCTTGTCCAGGTCATCCAGATCCAGCTCGGCGGCGCTCCATTGTTTCTGGCTGATCGCCCGGGGCGGGGCTTCGACGGCAGGTTTGGTGGGCGGCGCGACGGCAGGTGCCGCTTGCTTGGCAGTGCGTTGTTCCAGCAACTGTCGTGCGGCATTGAACACCTGCAGGCACGAGCCGCAACGAACCACCCCGCGGGCCACGCTCAATTGAGCATGGCTGACGCGAAAACGGGTATGGCAATGCGGGCACTGGGTGACGAAGCTGTCAGTCATGCGGCAATCCGGTGGATACAGGCGGTCATTCTAGCGCCGACGTCCGGTGATGCGCACCCAGCCATCGCGATTGGCGATCGGGTCCAGGTCAAAGTCCGCGGCATAAGCGGCGGCGACTTCTTCACCCTGTTCGGCCAAGATGCCCGACAGCGCCAGGCGTCCGCCCGGCTTGACCAGGCTCGACAGTTGCGGCGCCAGGGACACCAGCGGGCCGGCGAGGATGTTGGCCACCAGCACGTCGGCCTGGACCTGTGGCAAGTCCTGCGGCAAGTACAGCGGGAACAGGGCTTCGGCAATGTTGTTGCGCCCGGCGTTGTCGCGGGAGGCTTCCAGGGCCTGGACGTCGATGTCGGTGCCGACTGCTTCCCTGGCACCCAGCAGGAGTGCGGCAATCGCCAGGATCCCCGAGCCGCAGCCGAAGTCGAGTACGTTGCAGCCCTTCAGGTCCTGGCCGTCAAGCCATTCCAGGCACAGTGCGGTGGTCGGGTGGGTGCCGGTGCCGAACGCCAGGCCCGGGTCCAGCAGCAGGTTGACTGCGTCAGGCTCTGGCGCGGCATGCCAGCTTGGGACGATCCACAGGCGCTGGCCGAAACGCATTGGCTGGAAATTGTCCATCCAGCTGCGTTCCCAGTCCTGGTCCTCGATCACTTCGCTGTGATGCTCGGGCAGCGGGCTGCCGGTCAGGAGCTCGAGATGGGCCAGTACGCTGGCCGCCTCGGTACCGCCTTCGAACAGGGCCAGCAGGTGGGTGTGGGACCACAGCGGGGTGGTGTTGAGCTCCGGCTCGAAGATCGGCTGGTCTTCGGCGTCCATGAAGGTTACCGATACGGCGCCTACTTCAAGAAACGCGTCTTCGTAGGTTTCGGCTTGTTCCGGGCTGATGGCCAGACGTACTTGCAGCCAAGGCATGGCGGGCACCTTTGGAAAAAAATCTACAGGGGGCAGCGCAGGGCTGCAAAGGCGCGCAGTGTACGCCAGGTCGCCGCCAAAGTGGATAAGCGAGTCTCGTGCCGTCCGGGTGGGTGTTTCGATATATATATGTATGCCATGGGCGTATCGCCGGGCGGATAAGGTGCCGGTCCACACAGCAGGGAGGAATGTGTATGGACATCACTGCCGAACGGCACAGCAACATGGCGCGCACGGGGCCGGTCTCTTCCCCGCAGGTGGCGACTGCACAAATGACCCTGGAGAAATTGACGCGTTGGCAGGTGGCTATCGACGCGCGACTGCAAACCCAGATGAGCTTGCTGGAGGTGCTGGAAGAGTACCTGCTGGTCGAGCTGCGCACCCATTATCACCAAGGCAACATCGATCCACACTTCATTGGCACCCTGCTCGACACGGTGTTGCAGCGCATGATCGACCAGGCGCCTGTGGTTTATGACGAAGAGCAGGATTTGCCCTACCGTTGGCCCGAGGGGGTGGACCTGGGATTTGCCCCCGAGCGCCGCGAGTGCGTTGCCCAGGCGGTGGAAAGTGCGGCGCTGAGGTTTGTCAGTCACTACAAGGATTATCTGCGACGGCATTGGCGAATGGCGTCGCAGGATGCCTCGCTCGAAGCGTTGCTCAGGCAAAAACTCGATGAGCATGGGGTTGCGGTCGACGGGCTTTTCCAGCCTGACCATCTGGCCGGCCTGGACGTCGATGAATTGCGAGAACAGATCGAAGAGCTTCAGGACGCCTGGCGCCAGGCGAGTCGCTTGACCGCGTTGGCAACAACCCGCGAGCGGCGGGATCTTGGAGCGCTCGCGCGATTGCAATTGCCGCATTGGCTGCGGGGCTTGAGCAATCCGGATCGTGAACGGCTGCGGGCGCTTGAAAACCAGGCCGCGCTGGCGCAGGTACAAGTCGATGAACTGGTCGATGACCTGGTTTCGCTGCGGGCCTTCGCTCGGCAATTGGCCAGGGACTATGCCAGGGATGAATTGGACATGCTGGTCGAACCCGACAGCATTCGCGTGCAGTTACAGTGGCGAACGGTGATGGGCCAGCCGGTGCACACCTACAACCTGAGTGAGTTGGTGGCGGCAGGCCCGGTACGGCCGGACGCAGTGTCGGTGTTCCTGGTGGAAAATGGCGGCATGCTGCGTAACCAGTCCCTTTCGCCAGCCTTCATTGGCCGATTGCTGGCGAACGTCGATGCGCCTGCCGGGTACCTGCAAGCGCTGGCCGACCGATACGAACGGGCTGACCTGAAAGAGGCCATGTTCGATTGGTTTTTGGCGCGCCTGCAGCACAGTGCGTTTATCGCGCGTTGTGCGGGCCAGTTGTCGGCGACCGGCCATGACGCTCTCCATGCCCTATGGGAGAGTGACGTCGCGACGCCAGCCGCCAGCGTGTGGCGTGTCGCCGGCCTGGTGCTTCCCAATGGCCTGAAGTGTGCCGATCTTCTTCTGTTCTACCGCGAAGACCTGGGCGACGACGTCAGCGGCTTGCTGCTGTATGCCCCCGGCAAACCCGATGGCCAGGAATGGGTCGAATTGACCTCGCTTCGGGCGCTGAGCGGGGAGGTCGGTGCCTGGACCCAAAACGAAGCCGGTCGCGAGTATCTGCTGCAGCAACTCTCTGCGACCGATCATGGGCGGGCCCGGGAATACTTTGCTGGCGTGGCGGAAAAACCAGCCTCGTGGGACCTGGGCAAAGACCTCAGGGGGGCGGTCAGCGGTTTCAGGGCCGGTCTTCAGAACGCGGTCTTGACCGGCCTGGCCAATAACCTGACGCAAGTGGAACTGAACGAGTCGCCTCGCTGGTACTCGGCGTTGCCGCTTGAGTCCCGGCGCAACATCAGCGGCTTGAACCAGGAGTTTCTGGTTCAGCGGCAGGTGTTCGATGACCAACTGGTCGACTATGAAGTCTTCATCGACTTCGCCAAGCGCACCTTCGCCCATTTGATTGCGCCGTACCTGCGTAGCAAGGGCGTGCTTGAAGCGGTCGATCCGGCCACTGTGCTCATCGACTACAGCCCAGGGCTGGCAGCCGAGAAAAAAACCGCCAGCCTCTTGGACCTTGCCATTTTTGGATACGAGCACAACTCGGATATCGACGACCCCGCAAGAGGCGTGCGTTCTTCTGTCGGGCAGGATTTGAAGCAGGTTCGCAGCGCCGAACTGGCGTCGCACATCCGCGTGGCTTACCTGGGGGAACGATATGCCAAGCACATCCGCGCCAGCTTTCTCGATGCCAAGGACCCTGAGTATTCGAAACGCCGCGAGGCTTACCGCTACATGCTGTTGGCCCGGATGGATCGCGACCTGCGTGTGGCCCACGGCAAGTCGATGTTGAACACCGACGAATTCCAGTGGCTCACCCGGCAAGTCACGCTGCTGAGCGATGGGAGGCCTGTGAACAGCGCCACGCACCCCGGCGCTGCCGTGGCGCGCGAAGGCGTGATCAAGTTGACCGTCGGCGGTCACGTCGTGCAAGGGGTCTACGTTTTCACCTACTTCGACCCTAAGGTTTTTTACTGGTTGTACACACCCGACGCCCCGGACGGGATCCTGTTTCGCAAGTACCTGGACTTCTCCGGGAGCATCGCCGCGCAACTGCATCATTACCTACTGGAGCGGGTCGCACTGAGCGCGCGTGCCGCTGCAGGACGTTCGCTGGTGGCTCTGGCGAACGGGAGCACGCGCGTCGATACAGTGCGCGAATTCAATCGGGTCATGGACATCAGTGCTGAGTTCGATGCCTGCATCGAGCGCGCTGTCACCGATGTGGAGGACATCACCACAAGTCGTGCCGAAATGATCAGGGATCAGGTGTTCAAGGGCCTGATCTTCGCGGCGGCTCCTGTGTGCATGGTCTACCCCCCGTTTGCCTTGTTGCTGGACATTGGCTTGGTGGCGGTCAGCGCCGGGCAGGCGGTCGAGGCGCATGGGCAGGGCGACACGGAAGGCGCGCTTGGCCACTGGCTGGCCGCGACCTGGGGGACGCTGTTCGCCACGCTCGGTGCCGCAAGCATGGCCACGCTGCTAGGGCGCGCGGCCAGGAACCTGAAGCTTGCGGTGAAACCGCTGTCGTTGTCCGCTCAACGCTTGAGGCGCGCGACATCGGGCATCGCCAAAGAGGCTGGGCCGGTGATCCCGCCCATACGCCTGAAGCCGCAGCAGGCGGTCAGCAGAACACCGGAGCACTTGCAGCCGGTGACCGAGGAGGGGATTTTTTTTGGCGCCTATCGCAGCCCGTCCAGCGCAACGCAACCGCGAGGCGCTCACTACATCCAGAGCAAGGGCCGGTACTACCAGGTGATGGAGGATCCCTACTTTGGCGGGTTATGCCTGGTGGATGCCAGGCGTCCCGGCGCGTTGTACAAGCTGCCCATCCGCAGGCTGGCGAATGGCAAATGGACCCATAACAAGGTTGGCTTGAGAGGCGGCAACGACCATGTGCGCAACCTCGGGCGAGTGGGGGAGCTGCGGGAGGCGTTTCCCGGGCATGTCTTCCCGGACGTGACGAGGGGGGCGTTGCAGGGCGAAGCCGTGGTGGCGAGGTTCAGCGAGGCGGCGGACAATTATCTGTTCTCGCTGAATGCGCAAACGTGCGTGATCGCTTCGTTGTACAACCCGACCACCAAGGTCGGGGCGGTCATTCATTTTGATCACAACATCCGCACGCTGATCGAGCGCAGTGTTCGCGATGTGACGCGGCGCCTGGGGGGATCGCCCAAGGACATTCGTGCCACGCTGGTGGGTGGGGACTGGCTGACGGGGGCCGACATTGGCGAGCCGGTCCGGTTGGTGATGAGGCGCCAGGGTCTGCAGCCCACCTGGGATCACTGGTCGTATTCTTCCTGCTTTGGGAATAACTATGGTGTTGCGCTGGATCTGCGCAGTGGTGTCACCTCAGTGTTCAAGACCTCGCAGAGTCAAGTCGAGCGCTATTACATACCGGTACTGGCGAGGGCGAAGCAGGGCTCTGATCCGGTATCGATACGTGCGCGCGGGTTCATGACGCGCTTGCGCAGCGAACCGTTGGTGGCCAATGCCAACGGTGCCGTTCGCACCCATCAGGGCCGGCCGGCGACTGCGGCGCAACTGGCCTTGCAGGAATTCTCTACGGTGATGCTGAGCTGATGCCGTTGCCTGCATCGTGAACGACAGGCAAAAAAAGACCCCGGCCAATGGACCGGGGTCTTTTTACATCACTTGAAGCATCAGTGCTGGTTGCCCAGCTTGTGTTCCAGGTAATGGATGTTGACGCCGCCTTTGCAGAAGCCTTCGTCACGTACGAGGTCGCGGTGCAGCGGGATGTTGGTCTTGATCCCGTCTACCACGATTTCGTCCAGCGCATTGCGCATGCGCGCCATGGCTTCATCACGGGTCGCCCCGTAGGTGATCAGCTTGCCGATCAACGAATCGTAGTTCGGCGGAACGGCATAACCGCTGTACAGGTGCGAATCGACGCGAACGCCATTGCCGCCCGGGGCATGGAAATGCTTGACCGTGCCTGGGCTTGGCATGAAGGTTTTCGGGTCTTCGGCGTTGATCCGGCATTCCAGCGAGTGACCGCGGATGACCACGTCATCCTGGGTGAACGACAGCTTGTTGCCGGCGGCGATGCTGAGCATCTCCTTGACGATGTCGATACCGGTGACCATTTCCGAAACCGGGTGCTCCACCTGAACACGGGTGTTCATTTCGATGAAGTAGAAACGACCGTTCTCGTACAGGAACTCGAAGGTACCGGCGCCGCGATAGCCGATGTCGATGCAGGCCTTGACGCAACGCGCCAGGACTTCCTCGCGAGCCTGCTCGTCGATGCCCGGTGCCGGCGCTTCTTCGAGGACTTTCTGGTGACGACGTTGCAGCGAGCAATCGCGGTCGCCCAGATGGATCGCATGGCCCTGGCCGTCGGACAGCACCTGGACTTCGACGTGACGTGGGTTGGTCAGGAATTTTTCCAGGTAGACCATCGGGTTGCCAAACGCCGCGCCAGCTTCGGAGCGGGTCAGTTTCGCCGAGGAAATCAGGTCTTCTTCCTTGTGTACCACGCGCATGCCGCGACCACCGCCGCCGCCAGCGGCCTTGATGATCACCGGATAACCAACTTCGCGACCGATGCGCAAAGCGGTTTCTTCGTCTTCAGGCAGCGGGCCGTCGGAACCCGGAACGGTCGGCACACCGGCCGCGATCATGGCGTGCTTGGCCGAGACCTTGTCGCCCATCAGGCGGATGGTGTCGGCTTTCGGGCCAATGAAGGCAAAACCGGAATTTTCGACCTGTTCGGCGAAGTCGGCGTTTTCCGCCAGGAAGCCGTAGCCAGGGTGAATGGCGGTGGCGCCGGTCACTTCGGCAGCGGCGATGATCGCCGGGATGTGCAGGTAGGAGTGCGCAGCCGACGCCGGACCGATGCAGACGGATTCGTCCGCCAGGCCCAGGTGCATCAGTTCTTTGTCGGCCTTGGAGTAAACGGCGACGGTCTTGATGCCCATCTCTTTGCAGGCACGCAGAATCCGCAGGGCGATCTCACCGCGGTTAGCGATCAGAACTTTTTCCAACTTCGCAGTCATCAAAGGCTCTCCGCGGTTCAAACGATGGTGAACAGCGGTTGGTCGTACTCAACCGGCTGGCCGTCTTCGACGAGGATGGATTCGATCACACCGCTGGTTTCAGCTTCGATGTGGTTCATCATCTTCATGGCTTCGACGATGCACAGGGTGTCGCCTTTCTTCACGGTCTGGCCGACTTCAACGAAGGACGGCGAGGATGGCGAAGACTTGCGATAGAACGTGCCCACCATTGGCGAACGGGCGACAGTGCCGTTGAGCACTGGCGCAGCCGGTGCGGCTGGCGCTGCTGCGGCAACCGGCGCTGCTGCTGGAGCAGGCGCGGCGGCTGGAGCATGCATCGGTGCCGGTGCATAGAACTGCTGGGCCGGGGTCTTGCTGTGGCGGCTGATGCGTACGGACTCTTCGCCTTCCTTGATCTCAAGCTCGTCGATGCCGGACTCTTCCAGCAATTCGATCAATTTCTTAACTTTACGGATATCCATGAATCATCAACTCCCAAGGGTCGGTCAGGGGCGCTTAACGCTTGTTTTCAAGCTGTTGCCTGTTTTTCAAGCTGCTCTAGGGCGGCCTCCAAGGCCAGCCGGTAACCGCTGGCGCCAAGGCCGCAGATCACTCCCACTGCTACATCCGAGAAGTAGGAGTGATGGCGGAAAGGTTCGCGTTTGTGCACGTTGGACAAATGCACTTCGATGAATGGGATGCTCACCGCCAGCAGCGCGTCACGTAATGCGACGCTTGTGTGTGTAAAAGCTGCTGGATTGATCAAAATGAAGTCCACGCCTTCGCCACGCGCGGCATGGATACGGTCGATCAATTCATATTCGGCGTTGCTTTGCAGATAGAGCAAATGATGGCCGGCGTTGCGGGCCCGCTGCTCCAGGTCCTGGTTGATCTGCGCCAGTGTCACGGCGCCGTAGACGCCCGGTTCACGGGTGCCCAGCAGGTTCAGGTTGGGTCCGTGCAGGACCAATAGGGTCGCCATCTGCTGTTCCTTGTTATCTGTGAGCAGGTATCAGAACCTGGCGACTATGCCGCAAAGCCTTTGTGACTGTCCAGTTCTCTGCAATAGCCAGCACGATGACCGATGTTTGCGCGAAATTTGTGACCCGGGTCCCTGATCCAGTCATACGGTTGGAGCCGAACCCCTGTGGGAGCGAGCTTGCTCGCGAAGACGGCGGTACATTCAACATCGATGCAAGCTGACCCAGCGCTATCGCGAGCAAGCTCGCTCCCACAGGGATTTGTGGTGAACACACAATTTATGCCTACTGAATATCCAGTGTGGGAGCGAGCCTGCTCGCGATGGCGGCGGTACATTCAACATCGATGCAAGCTGACCCGGCGCTTTCGCGAGCAAGCTCGCTCCCACAGGGAATCTGCGGTGAACATCAGTTCCCGAGTCCCCCCGAATCAATGCGGGAGCGAGCCTGCTCGCGATGGCGGCGGTACATTCAACATCGATGCAAGCTGACCCGGCGCTTTCGCGAGCAAGCTCGCTCCCACACTGGATCTGAGGTCTAAACCCGAAACGCCTGTACTGCCGTATGCAACCGCCCGCCGAGGACCAACAGGTTGTCGCCTTGTTCGCGCCCCTGGCCGATGCGCAGCAGGTTGTCGCCGCCCAGTTGGTGAATCCGCTCGCTGTGATCGCGGATTTCGCTGACGGCGCCGCTTTGTTGGGCGGTGACGTCGGCAATGCGTACCGCCGTGTCGGCGATGGTCTGGATGGCGCCGACGATCTCATCCAGCGCGCCGTCGGCCGCTTGCGCCTGGTTGGCGGTGGCTTCGGCGTGTTCGACCTGGGCGCGCATGCCGTCCACCGATTGGCGTGCGGCCTGTTGCAGACGGGCGATCAGCGTCTGGATTTCGGCGGTGGCGCCGGCCGTGCGTTGGGCCAGGGAGCGGACTTCCTCGGCCACCACCGCGAATCCCCGGCCCATTTCCCCGGCGCGCGCGGCTTCGATGGCGGCGTTGAGGGCCAGCAGATTGGTCTGGTCGGCAATCGAGCGAATCACCGTCAGCACACCACCGATGGTGGCCGACTCCTCGGCCAGTTGCTCGATCATCTGCGCGTTGCCTTGTACTTCTCCCACCAGCGCATGCAGGCCTGTGAGGCTCAGGCCGATGACTTTCTGCCCTTGTTCCACCGCATGCCCGGCGCTGCGGCTGGCGTCTGCGGCCTGGCTGGCATCGCCGGCCACTTGCTGGATCGTCGCTTCCAGTTCGCTGAGGGAGTCGCGGATCAGCGCCGTATCGTCGGCCTGATCCTCCGCACCACTGTGCAGCTCGCCGCTCAGTTCGGCCAGGGTCCGGCTGCTACCCGCGACCTGTTCGGCGTTCACCCGAATGGTGCCCACCAGGTCCACCAGGTAAGCGCGCAGACGATTGAGCGAAGCCTCGATGTCTTGCAATTCGCGGTTACTGGCGCCTACGTGGATATCACGGCTGAAGTCGCCCTCGGCCCAAGTCGACAGGGCTGGCGCCAGGTGCGTCAAGGTGCGCGCCAGGCGCCGCTGCAAGGTGTCGATGAGCAGCGCGATCAGCAGGATCAGGCCAATCATCACCCCCTGGATCAAGCGAACCTCTCCCTGGATCTGCCCATGCTGGGCCCGTACCGCCGGCTCCATGGCATCGATTGCCTGTTGCACATCGGCGATTTTCAGGTGCGTGGCGCTGCTCAGTTCGGTGCGTTTCTGGATCAGTTCACGGGTGCGGGCCAATTCTGCCGGGTAACGACCGAGCAGGCTGTTGAGTTCGCGCTTGAGGGCGATGCCAGCGTCTTCGGCGGCGGTTTTTTCCTGGGTTTCCAAACCCATCAGCGCGGCGAAATCATCGCTGCCTGATTCGCTGCTGGCGGTGACGCCCAGCAGTGGCAGGCTGTCGAGGCGTTCGGCCTCGACACGGATGCTCGCCAGTTCCCGCTCGACGTCGGCGGCCAACTCGCTGCGGCCACTGCTGACCAGTTTGTCCCGTGTGAGGGATAAGCGGCCCAGGTGCTGCGACGCGGCAAACAGCGCGGGCAAGTAGGCCGGGGCGCCATTGGCGTATTGGGCCAGTTGGTCGAGGCTGGCGCTCAGTTCACGCTCGGCCTGCAGCAGCAAGGCCTGCGGATCGCCGGCCAGTTTACCGGCGGCCAGCAGATCGGTCTTGCTGAAGCCATCGAGGTTCGACAGGCTCGGGCGCAGGGGCTTGGCCAGTGTCGGGGGGAATTGATCGAGGTCTTTTTGCAGGGTCTCCAGGGCCTGGGTGGCAGCACTCAGGCGCAAGGCGTCGCCGCTGGCCAGGTAGTCCTCGATGTTGCGCGCCACTTCGCCCTGGAACTGCCGCGACAATCCCAGGTAGCGCTCCATCAGCAGATAGGGTCGCTCCAGGGCAATTTGCGACCACCACAGCGTGGCCCCAAGGCCCAGGCACACGGCAACTAAAAGAAGGGTGTTGAGATTGGTCAGCAGCTTCAGGCGCATCAAGGGTCTACCAGGGGCAGAATCGTAAGTGCCTGAAGTTATTGCGTTTGCGTTACAAGTTTATGACCGAATCGGTCGATTCCGATGAAAAGGTGGCACTTTGCTTTGATTGGCGGGCGCTCTGCACCCGGTTGCGCCCGGCATGCTTGGCGCGGTACAGCGCTTCGTCCGCCTGGCTGGCCATCATCAGGCTGTCGAAATCATGGCTCATTTCCACCACGCCGGCGCTGAAGGTGCACCACAAATCATGGGGCTGGGCCGGGTAGTGGATTTCGGCAAAGCGTTGGCGAATCTCATCCAGCACCTTGCAGGCGGCGTCGATGTCGGTGTCGGGCATGACGATGGCGAACTCTTCGCCACCGTAACGGCCGATGAAGTCGGTCTTGCGCAGGCGCTGCTTGAGAAACAGCGCCAGGCTCTTGATCACGCGGTCGCCCATGGGGTGGCCGTGGCTGTCATTGACCCGTTTGAAATGGTCGATGTCGAGCATGGCAAAGCTCAGGGGCTTGCCTTCGCGGCGAGCGCGGAAGCTGCAATCCTCGAGCAGTTGCAGGATATGGGTGTGGTTGTACAGGCCGGTGAGGCTGTCGCGCACCATCCGCGCCTTGAGGTTGCGCGCCCGGGCGGCACGGTTGCGCACCGTGGTGATCAGGTGCCGGGGCTTGATCGGTTTGGTCAGGAAGTCGTCGCCGCCTTCGCTCATGGCATCGAGTTGCTTGTCCAGGTCGTCTTCGGCGGACAGGTAGATGATCGGCACGCTGACGTAGCGGTCATTGTGGCGTATCACCTTGGCCAGTTCCGTGCCGGTGCAGGCCGGCATGTACATGTCGAGGATGATCAGGTCGGGCTGGAAGTCCGCCAGCTCGGCCATGGCCTGGATCGGCTCGATCAGCGTGCGGGTGATGATGCCGGCGCTGTTGAGCAGGCGTTCGGTATGCATGGCCTGGGCGCGGGAGTCATCGATGATCAGTACTTTGTACGGATCGTACTGGGCGACGCAGGTCAGCACTTCGATCTTTTCCAGCAGGCTCGAGGCTTCGAGGGTGCCGGTGAGAAATTCCTGCCCACCGGCGCGCACCGCGGCCAGGCGTGTCGGCGTGTCGGTTTCCAACAAACTGAAGAACAACAGCGGCAGCGGTTGCTCCAGGCCTTCCTGGGCTTCGGCGGCCAGTTTCAGGCCGGCGCCGGGGCCGCTGAAATCCACATCCATGACAATCGCCGCCGGCAGGCGCTCGACCATCGAGGCGCGGAACGCTGCGACGCTGTCCAGCGCCTGGGCGCTGAGGCCGAAGAACTCCAACTGCTTGGCCAGGCGCTCGGCGCGGTCATGGTCCTGCAGCAACACGTAGATGGGTTTGCGCAGCGGCGGCAGGAAGGTGTGTTCGAGTTGGTCGCCATGGCGCAGGCCGGTACGAGACAAGCGCTGCATCAAGCGGTTGATTTCGGTGATCAGGTGGCTGCTCAGGCGCCCACGATTGGCGTCCACCGCTTGCAGCGATTGGCTGATGCCTTGGGCCAACTGGGAGTGCTCGGGCTGTTCGAAGCGCTCGGCAAAGCGCAGCAGGCGCAGGTTGGCTTCGCTGAGCTCCGACAGGTCGGTGCTTGACCACTCACTGCGTTGCAGGCGCTGCCAAATCTCCAGGATCTGACGAGCCTGATGAATTACCCGCTGGGCAAAGTGGTGCTTGAGGCGCTCACGGCTGGGGTCTTCTGGCTCGGTCATATCCTGACTACTAGTTAGGGTGCATGCTGAGATCGACTGGTGGCTCTATGCTAGCACCTCTTTTCCTCTGGATGAGTGTCATACGTCAATATTCTGTCCAGTCGCGAAATTCAGTTTGTGACTGACCAGTCTCGTAGGCCGATGGCAGCGCTTCCTTTATAGTGCTGTTCGATTGCCCTGTCGCGCCCGGCATGATTGGCGCCGCATTATCGCGTTTCAAATCAGGCACGATGGCGTAGGGTTGTGGTCGAACCGAGAACTCAAGTGATTGAAGGGATATCACCATGCTGGACTGGAAAAACCGCGCGGGCAGCGCGCCTGAACGTGCCGCCGAGCCGAAATCGGACACCCGCAGCTACCTGGGTGGGCTTTTTTTCAGCCGCGCACTGGCGACGCTGATCGGCCTTTACCTGCTGGTGACCATTGCCGTCGGCTGGTATTGGAGCCAGGAGCCCGCGCTGTTCCCTGTGCAGCAGAACGCCCAGGCCGCGGCCGAGAAAGATGGCCGGCAGATGGTGGTGGGCTACACCACGGTCGAAACGCTCAAGACGGTGGCCGGGACCCTGCTGAGCAAGCCGGGTGGCTACATCTCCAACGACCGCTTCCCGCCGGGCCTGTGGATGGACAACATGCCGAGCTGGGAATACGGCGTGCTGGTGCAGGTCCGCGACCTGAGCCGTGCGCTGCGCAAGGACTTCGCCCGTTCCCAGTCGCAGTCCGCCGAGGACGCCGACCTGGCCAAGGCCGAGCCGCGCTTCAACTTCGACAACCGCAGTTGGGTGCTGCCCTCCAGCGAATCTGAGTACCAGGAAGGTATCAATTCCCTGAGCCGCTACCAGGCGCGCCTGTCCGACCCAAGCCAGAAGAGCGCACTGTTCTACGCCCGCGCCGACAACCTGAACAACTGGCTGGGGGATGTCGGCACTCGCCTGGGTTCGTTGTCCCAGCGCCTGTCGGCCAGCGTTGGCCGGGTCAAGCTCAACACCTCGCTGAAAACCGAAGTCCCGGCCCCGGGCCAGGTGCCGCAGGTGGACGAAGAGGTGGTCGAGACCCCGTGGCTGCAAATCGATAACGTGTTCTATGAGGCCCGTGGCCAGGCGTGGGCGTTGTCGCACCTGCTGCGCGCCATCGAAGTGGACTTCGCCGATGTCCTGGCGAAAAAGAACGCTACGGTCAGCGTGCGGCAGATCATTCGTGAACTGGAAGCGTCCCAGGAACCGGTCTGGAGCCCGATGATCCTCAACGGCAGCGGCTTCGGTGTATTGGCGAACCACTCGCTGGTCATGGCCAACTACATTTCTCGAGCCAACGCAGCGGTCATCGACTTGCGACAACTGCTGAACCAGGGTTGATTCATGAGCGAAAGCCCCCGGGAGGTCGCTCATCGAGTGGCCTCGGATGCCGAGCTGATTGCGTGGGTCGATGAGCACGACAACCTGCTCGGCAGCCTGGTGCGTTCAGAGCTGCGTGAGCGTGGCCTGATCGGACGCGGGACCTACATCATGCTGTTCAATTCGTCCGGTGAGCTGTGTGTTCATCGGCGCACCCTGAGCAAGGCCATCTACCCGGGTTTCTGGGACGTGGCGGCGGGCGGCATGGTGCAGGCCGATGAGACCTACGCCGAATCGGCAGCCCGTGAGTTGGCGGAAGAGCTGGGCGTGAGCGGCGTTGAACTGACCGCCCACGACCATTTTTATTTCGAAGACCCTGGCAGTCGCCTGTGGTGCTCGGCGTTCTCGGCGGTGTGGGACGGCCCGTTGGTCCTGCAGCCCGAAGAAGTCCTCGAAGCGCGTTTTCTGCCCCTCGAGCAGGTGCTCGATGAAATCCAGCGAAAGCCTTACTGCCCGGACTCCCTGGCGGCGCTTGAACGCTATTTGCGGGTCCATGGCGGCAGCGTCGCAAAGAAGCTATAAATTGGCGCTGATTGGCCCTTAGCAAGTCGGCTTTTTGCCGTTACACTGCGCGACTTTTCAAGCTGTACCGTGTCTGCGGTCCAGTAGCGCTGCCCCTGCCTGAGTGGGGTTTCGCGGTCGAGGCATGTTCCCCCTCGACCAGTCTTTGTCCTCCCAAGAGGATTGCCGGTGGCCAAAAAAGCCGCATCCTTCGCCGCCCTGGGCGGCTTGGTATTTTCTACCGACGCCGGTCGTCATTGTCCTGATTGCCGTCAGCCGGTGGATGCCTGCATCTGCAAACAGACCGCCATCCCTGCCGGTGACGGCATTGCGCGCGTGCGCCGTGAAAGCAAAGGTCGCGGCGGCAAGACGGTGACCACGATCACTGGCGTGCCGTTGGCCGAAGACGCGCTCAAGGAACTGGCTACCACGTTGAAGAAACGCTGTGGCACCGGTGGCGCGTTGAAAGACGGCATCATCGAGATCCAGGGCGATCACGTCGAGCTGCTGCTGGCGGAACTGGTCAAGCACGGTTTCAAGGCAAAGAAATCCGGCGGCTAGCAGCCTCTGTGAAAACCACCCTCGGCTTGACCCGCACCCCACGTTCGAGGTCGCCCGCATGGTTTTCACAGAGCCTGTTCTGAACGGGTTTCTAAACTCATCGCTGGGAGCAGGGTCTACCTTGCTAACAGGCAATTCGTCATTTTCACTCTCTAGACTGCCCCAGCCTCCGACCGGATGGTGCATTTTGACTTCTTTATAGGGGACTTCGATGTCCGTACGACGCACACGCAAAGACGATGGCAGCCAATGGACAGTTGCGGACAGCCGCAGTGTTTACGGGATTCGCCATTGGGGGGCCGGGTATTTCGCGATCAATGAAGCCGGTCGCGTCGAAGTCCGTCCGAACGGTCCCGACAGCTCGCCCATCGACCTGTTCGAGCAAGTCGACCAGTTGCGCCAGAGCGGCCTGTCGCTGCCCTTGCTGGTGCGCTTCCCCGATATCCTGCAAGACCGTGTGCGCCAGCTCACCGGCGCCTTCGACAGCAACATCGCGCGCCTGGAATACCAGAGCAAGTACACCGCGCTCTATCCGATCAAGGTCAACCAGCAGGAAGCGGTGATCGAGAACATCATCGCCACCCAGAACGTCTCCATCGGCCTGGAAGCCGGTTCCAAGCCAGAGCTGCTGGCAGTCCTGGCCCTGGCGCCGAAGGGCGGGACCATCGTCTGCAACGGCTACAAGGACCGCGAATTCATCCGCCTGGCGCTGATGGGCCAGAAGCTCGGTCACAACGTCTTCATCGTCATCGAGAAAGAGTCCGAAGTCGGCCTGGTGATCGAAGAGGCCGCAACGCTCAAGGTCAAGCCGCAGGTCGGCTTGCGCGTGCGCCTGTCATCCCTGGCGTCGAGCAAGTGGGCCGATACCGGTGGCGAGAAGTCCAAGTTCGGCTTGTCGGCCGCGCAACTGCTGTCGGTGGTCGAGCGTTTCCGCGCTGCCGGCCTGGACCAGGGCATTCGCCTGCTGCACTTCCACATGGGTTCGCAGATCGCCAACCTGGCGGACTACCAGCACGGCTTCAAGGAAGCGATCCGTTACTACGGCGAGCTGCGCAACCTCGGCCTGCCGGTGGATCACATCGACGTCGGCGGTGGCCTGGGCGTGGACTACGACGGCACGCACTCGCGCAATGCCAGTTCGATCAACTACGACATGGACGATTACGCCGGTGTCGTGGTCGGCATGCTCAAGGAGTTCTGCGATGCCCAGAGCCTGCCGCATCCGAACATCTTCTCCGAAAGCGGCCGCTCGCTGACCGCTCACCACGCCATGCTGGTGGTGCAGGTGACCGACGTCGAGAAACACAACGACGACGTGCCGGTGATCGACAACAAGCAGGAACTGCCGGAAACCGTGCAATGGCTGGTTGACCTGTTGGGCCCGACCGATATCGAGATGGTCACCGAGACTTACTGGCGCGCCACCCACTACATGAGCGATGTGGCGACCCAATATGCCGACGGCAAGCTGACCCTGGCCGAAAAAGCCTTGGCCGAGCAGTGCTACTTCGCGGTGTGCCGTCGCCTGCACAACTCGTTGAAGGCGCGCCAGCGCTCGCACCGCCAGGTGCTGGATGAGCTCAACGACAAGTTGGCCGACAAATACATCTGCAACTTCTCGGTGTTCCAGAGCCTGCCGGATACCTGGGCCATCGGCCAGGTGTTGCCGATCCTGCCGCTGCATCGCCTGGACGAAGAGCCGCTGCGCCGCGCCGTGCTGCAAGACCTGACCTGCGACTCCGACGGCAAGATCAAGCAGTACGTCGACGAGCAGAGCATCGAGACCAGCCTGCCGGTTCACGCTCTCAAGCCGGATGAAGACTATCTGCTGGGCATCTTCCTGGTGGGCGCCTACCAGGAAATCCTCGGTGACATGCACAACCTGTTTGGTGACACCGACTCGGTGAACATCTACCAGAACGCCGATGGCAGCGTGTACCACGCCGGTATCGAAACCCACGACACCATCGAGGACATGTTGCGCTACGTGCACTTGTCGCCGGAGGAGTTGATGACTCACTACCGCGACAAGTGCGCCAGCGCCCGTATCAGCGCCGCCGAACGTACCCAGTTCCTCGATGCCTTGCGCCTGGGGCTGACGCGTTCGTCCTATCTGTCTTCTTGATAGAGCCCCTTTGGCGGGAGATGCTCCCTTAAGGTTGGCGTGATTCATTGTGGCGAGGGAGCTTGCTCCCGCTTGAGTGCGAAGCACTCATCAAAAGGGGGCTGCTGCGCAGCCCAGCGGGGATAAATCCCCTCGCCACAGGGTTACATCAGCTCTACCTCTTGGCTGATCGGTACCGCCCTCCGGGGCTGTCAGAAAATGCACCGCGCGCCGCGGGTTTTTTCGGACAGTCCTGGAGGGCGTTTTTGTTTGTGCCGTTGTTATTTCTGCACGTCGGTGCATTTAACCGGCGATGTCCTTATTTCGTGTAGTCCCTTTCCTAACTTGTACTTGGCCCCTCTACTCGGCCATGGCTCTCGGCGAGAATCCCCGACCGCCCCTCCTGTAGAGAAACGCCGATGTCCGATCCAGCCAGCGCGCCAGCCTTTCGTCTGGAGATAGCCGGTCTGCCCGAGCCTGTTGACGTCGTGACCTTCACGGGTAGCGAAGCGATCAGCGAACCTTTCGTCTATGAAGCGCAGCTGTCGTTGCGCGACGCGAACCTGGACCTGGCGGGCCTGTTGTACCGCAGCGTCTGGTTGAGTTTCGGGGCCCCGGGCCGGGGCATTCATGGTCAGCTTCATGAATTGGTCCAACACCGTCATGGCGCTGGCTGCCGGGTGCGTATCGGGCCGAAGCTGGCCTGCCTGGCGCAGCGTTTCAGCCAGCGAGTCTTCAGCGCCCGCTCGGTGCCGCAGATCATTCGCCAGGTGCTCAAGGCCCATGGCATCAGTGGCCGCAGCCTGTGCCTGGATTTGGGTGGCGATTATCCACTGCAGGATTTCTGTACCCAGTATCGAGAGTCGGACCTGCAGTTCCTGCAGCGCGTATGCGCCCAGGCGGGTATCCACTTTCATTTCGAACACACCCGGGACGGGCATTGCCTGGTGTTCGCTGATAATCCGCACAGTTTTCCCCCTGCCGGTAAGGCGGTCTACGCGGACGACGAGCCGATTGCCGCGGTGCGGTTCTTCAGTGTGCGAACCGATGTGTCGGGGGAGCAGGTCGCCCAGGGCCGCAGCGACTTGATGAACCTGCACGGTGGTCAGGTGTTGATGCTGACGGCCCATCCGTTTGCCGACTGGAACCGGCGCTGGCTGCTGACGAAGGTCGAGCACCGCGCAGAGGCGGGGGTGTACGGCAATCATTTCAAGGCCATTCCCCGGGGCGTGCTGTTCGTGCCGGACGAGGTCCCGGTAAAACCGCGCATGGTGAGCCGGCAACGTGGCTGGGTCGTGGCGGTGGACGAGCCGTCGGAGCTGGGAGTGGGGCGCGTGGCGGTGCAGTTTGACTGGCTCTACCAGGGCGAAGGTTCCAGCCCCAGTCATTGCTGGCTGCCTTTGGCACCCGAACTGGCCCCGGGCGTGGCGGGTGCCTTGAGTGACGGTACCGAGGTGCTGGTGAGCTTTATCGAAGGCGATCCGGATCAGCCGATGATCAGTGCATTTCTGGATGCGCCTGCCTCGGTAGAGGTTGTGGATGGGTCATCCACAGGCGAAACGCGTGGGCCGTCGGTTGCCGATCCGCTCCTGTTGTCTGCAATCCGGGATGCCGAGCCGCTGGTCTTGTTGTGCTTGCTGCCCGAAGGCGGGCCTTTCAGCCCCTGCGCCCAGCCACTGTGCACCTGCCGTATGCTCATGCGGCGCGGCGCGGGTGTTGCTCGATGAATGCCGCGGCCTTGTCTGGATCAACGCCGCAATGGCTGTTGCTCGACGTACCGAGTGCGCCTGGCGCTGCGCGGCTTGTGCACGCGCAGTTCGCCAAGGCCCGGTGCTTTGCCTTGTTTGAAAACACCGAGCTGCATGGGCTGCGAGAGCACGGTCCGCTGCTGGTGGATCTGCGCCACTCGCCTGCGTTGGTCAGCCTCTGTCACCTGGACCCACGTTCCTGGCCGGGGCTGTTGTTGGTCAGTCCATCGCCCGCTGCGCAATTGCTGGCGCATCTGCGGCGCATGCTGACGGTGACCCTGGGTCTGCATCACAAAGCCTTGTTGAGCTATTACAACCCGCACATCGCCAGCTATTTCTTCGACGGTTGCGACCCTCAAGAACTCAGTTGCTGGCTGGGCCCGATCAGTTTGTTGCGCTGGTTTGGTGGCACCTGGGCCGACCGGGCGATCGGCAGCCAGGGTTGGCAACAACTGTCCAACCCGGGGCTGCCGGTGGCGGCGCTGGAGAAAGAGCACGGCCTCAGCGACCGCCAGCAGGACCAGTTGCAACGATGCCTGCTGGAGCGTCACGCCTGGCAATGGTCCCGCTCCACCGGATGTAATTACCAGCGGCTCTGGGGGGATTTGCAGCAGGGCCTGGCGCTGGGGTTTACCGAGCGGGCGGTGCTCGATGACTGGCTGTGGCTGCGCCTGCAACACCCCGATGCCCGGCCAGTGCCTGGCCTGGTGGGTGGTTCGCAGCGCGAGCGGCTCGAGCATCTGCGCCGGCGCTGGCAGGGCAGCCAGGATTGAAGGTTAGTGGGCTGATGCGCCGAGCCAGCGGTCGTGCCGCTGCAAGTGCCAGGCAAAAGCACCGAGGGTCAGGCTGCGCAGGGCCATGAACAGCAGGAAGGTGATCCACAGCCCATGGTTGCCCAACCCTTGCAGCGCCCAGGCGATTGGCAGCACCAGCAGCAGGGTCAGCAGCATGCCGTTGCGCATTTCCCGGGCACGGGTGGCACCGATGAACAGCCCGTCGAGCAAGTAACTCCAGACCGCAATCAGTGGCAAGGCGGCCAGGTAAGGCAGGTAGTGATAAGCGGTGGCGCGCACGTCGGGAATGTCGGTCTGCATGTCGATGAACAGGTGGCCGGCGAGCAGGAACAGCAGTGCAAAACCCAGGCTTGCAATCAACGACCAGCCGCACGCCACCACCAGCGAGCGACGCAGCGCCAGGCGGTCGCGGGCGCCAATGGCATGGCCGCACAGCGCTTCGACGGCATGGGCCAGGCCGTCCAGGGCATGGGCTGTCAGCAACAGGCCGTTGAGGAGCAGGGCGTTGGCCGCCACGGTCGCATCCCCCAGGCGTGCGCCTTGCACGGTGATCAGGAAAAACACCGCTTGCAGCGCCAGGCTGCGGATGAAAATGTCCCGGTTCACCGCCAGCAGCGGGCGCCAACTGTGCCACAGCCCCAGGGCGGCCCAGGCGATCTGCCCGGGCCAGGCGCGCAGTGTGTTGCGGGCCAGGGCCAGGCCGACCAGCGCGCCGGTCCATTCGGCAATGACCGACGCCCGGGCCGATCCGGTCACGCCCCAGTCCAGGCCGATCACGAACCACAGGTTCAGGGCGATGTTGACCAGGTTGGTCACCAGCAGGATCGCCAGCGGGGCCCGGGCATTCTGGGCACCGAGGAACCAGCCAACCAACGCATAGCTGGCCAGCGCCGCCGGCAAGCCGAAGAGCCGGGTGTGGAAGAAGTCTCGGGTCAACTGGTTGAGCTCGGCGGACGGCTGCATGAAGTGCAACGCCACGTCGCTCAATGGCACGCCGACGGCACCGAGCAGTACCGCCAACCCCATCGCCAACAACAGCCCTTGCAGCAACACTTGTCGCAACGCCGCCCCATCGCCACGCCCGGCAGCCTGGGCGGAGAACCCGGTGGTGCCCATGCGCAGGAAACCCATGGCCCACGCCAGCACCGTATACAAACTCGCTCCGACCGCCACGGCGCCCAGTTGATGAGCATGGGGCAAATGGCCGATGACGGTGCTGTCCACCAAGGCCACCAGCGGTACGGAAATGTTCGAGAGAATCATTGGCGCAGCCAGCGCCCAGACCCGGCGATGGGTAAGGCGGTCGCGCCAGTCGGTGGTCAGGTTGGACATGCGGGCTCCTTGATGGAGCGCGATTGTAGCGGGTTCTCGCCTGATCGTTCCCACGCCGGAGCGTGGGAAACGAGCAAAATCTGTGGGAGCAAGGCTTGCCCGCGATGAAGATGACGCGGTCTTTCAGGGAACCGAGGCGCCTGTATCGCGAGCAAGCTTTGCTCCCACCCAGTGCTCTGAGCCCTAGTGAATGATCCAACTCAACAACCACAACCCCAGCACCAGCCAGATGATGCCCATGACGATCGAGGCCCGCATGAACGCGCGGATGGCCGAGTAGAGCAGCATCAGCCCGAGGATCAGCGCGATGATGCTGATGATCGAGGTGTCCATGCCCAGGGTGCGTGACAGCCCATCGACAAAATTGCCGCCGGCATTGGCCAGGGTGTTGAAGAGACCGCTGAGCAGGTCGACGATGAAACGGATCACCGAACCGAGCGCCTGGCCGAGCCATTCGAAAAAGCTTTCTGCCTGCATATGTGCATCCTGATGGGAGGGGATCTGAGCTGAGCCGTTGGCTCCTGATTGTAGGAGCTGTGGCGGCCGAGTTGGTTCGATTATGGGGCAAACCGTCGCTTCGTACCGAGACTCTTGCCTTCCCTGGTCATCCCCCTGAAGCTATGCGCATTCAGGAGAACCCGATGAACCTTGTTGAACTGACCGAACGCCTGCATGCCATTCGTGACCGTAACGACTGGCGGCAATTCCACAGCCCGAAAAACCTCGCCATGGCCGCCAGTGTGGAAATGGCCGAACTGGTGGAGATTTTCCAATGGCTGACCGAGGACCAGTCGCGCCAGTTGCCGGCGGACAAACTGGCCCACGCCGGGCAGGAGGTCGGTGACATCGTGTTGTACCTGTTGCTGCTTTGCAGCGAACTGGGCCTGGACATGGACGCTGTGGTGCGCAGCAAGCTGGCCGACAGCGAACGGCGGTTCGGCCAATGAGCGACCGTCATTTCGATCAGCTCGCCACGCGTTTTGCCGAAAAAATCTACGGTGGGGCCAAGGGTGCGATCCGCCTGGCGGTGCTTCAGGCCGATCTGCTGGAGACCTTGCCACAGCGTCCGTTGCGTGTGCTGGACATCGGCGCCGGCCTGGGCCACATGTCGTTGTGGCTGGCCGAGCGGGGCCATCAGGTGACCCTGGCCGAGCCGGCCGAGCCCATGCTCGAAGGCGCCCGCCAGCGTTTTGCCGAGGCGGGCCAGAGCGCCACGTTCATCCAGGCACCTTGGCAGGACCTGCTCGGCCAGCTCACCGAGCCGTACGACCTGGTGTTGTGTCACGCGGTGCTGGAATGGCTGGCCGAACCTCACGCGATCCTGCCGGTGCTGCATCAACTCACGGTCCCGGGCGGTTGGTTGTCCCTGGCGTTCTACAACCGCGACGCGCTGGTTTATCGCAACCTGCTCAAGGGGCATTTTCGCAAGTTGCGCAAAAATGACATGGCCGGCGAAAAACAGAGCCTGACGCCGCAACAACCCCTTGATCCGCGAGAATTGGCGGCGCAACTTGAAGACCTGTGGCAGGTCGAAAACCAGAGTGGCGTGCGGGTTTTCCATGACTACATGCCGGTGGAGTTCCAGGGCCGCGTGGAGCTTGCGCAGCTGCTGGAAATGGAACTGGCCCACCGTCGCCATCCGGCGTTTGCCGGGTTGGGACGTTATCTGCACTGGATCTGCCGTCCAGTGTGACCGGAGAGCGAAATGAAAGGTCGTTCAGGGTTGTTGATGCTGTGCCTGGGACTGGCGGCCTGCCAGGGCAGCAACCCCTATGTCGCCACGTCCAATCCGCTGCCGCCGGCGCCGCCCGAGGCCGCCACGGTGTTCGACCGCAGCGCTTACCCTGCGCCGCCCCGTGACTATGGGCGCTATCGCAGTTGGACCTGGCGCGACGGGCGCCTGCCGTCGGGTTCCGCCTGGGCGGATTCGGCCCAGGTGGCCGAAGCGGTGAGCAATGCCCTGGACCAGCGTGGCCTGCGCCCGCTGCATGACAACCGGCCCGCCGACCTGTTCGTCAGCGCCGACCTGCGTCTGGAAACCCGCGTGCGCCAGGTCCGGGACGACTATGATGCCGGTTACTACGGCGGCTATAACCGTTATGACCGCTATGGTCCGGGTTATGGCATGTACCATCCGGTGCCGATGGTGCGCACGTACCAGGAGCAGGTCGTGGTGGTGCGGGTGGATCTGTTCGATGCCCGCACGGGGCAACCGGTGTGGAGCGCCAGCGCCGAGACCGGCCAGCGGGGCAGCCAGAGCGAACGCACCGATGCCATTCGTGCGGCGGTGGAAAAAGCCATGTCGGCGTATCCTCCAAGTTGATTACGCAACGGAGAAAAACCATGTTTCGCCGTCTTGCTCTACTGGCCTTCACCCTGTTGCTGGGCGCTTGTGCCTCTAACCAGGTCAACCATGACTTCGACACCAGCCGCGATTTCGCGGCGTATCGCAGTTGGAGCTGGAAAGACCCGGCGCTGCAATATCGCCCCGATGACCCTCGCATCAAGAGCGACCTGACCGAACAGCGGATCCGCCAGGCGGTGGCCGATCAACTCGACCAGCGCGGCCTGCGTCCGGCGGCGAGTGGGCACGGCGATGTGCTGGTGCAGGCCTATCTGATCGTCGAGGACCGCCAGCAGCAGGTCACCACCAACTACGGCGGCGGTGGTTGGGGCGGCCCTTGGAATGGCTATTGGGGCGGGCCGATGTACAACGAAACCCGCAACATCAGCTACAAGGTCGCCACCGTGCAAATCGACCTGCTCGATGGCAAGGACGGCAAGCTGGTGTGGCGTGGCAGTGACGAACAACTGCTCAGCAACTCGCCCAACCCGACTGACCGCAACACGGCCGTGCGCGAGACGGTGGGACGGATCCTGTCCAACTACCCGCCGCGTTGACCGCAGCGCATTCAAGATGGATGCGAGCTGACCCACCGCCATCGCGAGCAAGCTCGCTCCCACAGGGATGGGTGTGGAGACCATCCCATCATTCTGCTCAGGCCACCGGCCGCCACTCTCCTACCATATGCTCCAAACCCCCAGCCCCCATCAGTTGCAGTTGCCCGCTGGACCCCGCCGCACTCGCCAGCAGTGTCACCTCACTGGGCAGGCGCACCGGTTTCTTGAAGGTCACATCGATCTCGATGTTGGCCTCGGGCAGGTGGTCATCCAGCGCCGCCAGGGTCCGGGCCTTGTTCCACAGGCCATGGGCGATGGCGGTGGGGAAGCCGAACAACCGGGCACTGATACCACTCAGGTGAATCGGGTTGTAGTCGCCGGACACTTTGGCGTATTGCCGACCGATGTCCGCCGGTGCGGTCCAGTGCGCGACTTCAATCAAGGGCAGGCTGGCCTGCGGTGAATCCTCCACAAGTGTCCCGTCGAGCTGGACACCTTTGCAAAGCATCTGGCTCTGGGCCTCCCATAGCGGCCCCAACTGATCATCGAGGCGGGTCACCAGGTCGAATACCGCGCCCTTGGGGTGGGCTTGCAGATTTTCGACATGGACGCTGGCCCGCACCTGGGCAACCCCGCCCATAGGCCGCAATACGCGGATGCGATTGCTCAAGTGGATCAGCCCCAACAGCGGAAATGGAAAACTCCGCGCGGTGAGCAATTGCATTTGCAGGGCAAACGCCAAGACGTGGGGATAGGTCGGCGGCAGCAGTCCGTTATCGATGAAACCGCAGACTTTGCGATAGGCCGCCAGGCGTTGCGGGTCGACCTGAAGCACTTGACGCAGGCCTTCCTCGGGCAAGGTCGTTCCGGTGACCTTGCGCCGTGTTGCCGCTTTCCAGTAAAGCCCGGACATGGAGGGCTGGCTGCTGACTTCATGCCATTGGATCGTCATGGTCACGCTCCCAGAAGGCTTTGCCCGCATACCCGCAGGGCCTGACCGGTCACGGCACCCGTGCCTGGTTGTGCGAGCCAGGCCACGGCTTCGGCGACATCCTGGGGCAGGCCGCCCTGGCCCAGGGAGCTCATGCGTCGCCCGGCTTCGCGCAAGGCGAAGGGGATGTCGGCGGTCATGCGGGTTTCAATGAAGCCCGGCGCCACGGCGTTGATGCTGATGCCGCGTGGCTGCAGTAGCGGCGCCCAGGCCTGGGCCAGGCCGATCAGCCCGGCCTTGCTCGCCGCATAGTTGGTCTGCCCACGATTGCCGGCAATGCCGCTGATGGACGCCAGCAGAACCACCCGACCATTGTCGCGCAGGGTGCCGCTGTCGAGCAGGGCATTGGTCAGCACTTGCGGGGCATTGAGGTTGACGGCCAGCACCGCGTCCCAGAACTCCGGGGTCATGTTGGCGAGGGTCTTGTCCCGGGTGATGCCGGCGTTGTGGACCACGATGTCGACGCCGTCGGGAAGGTGTTCGATCAACTGGGTGGCGGCGTCTTCGGCGCAGATATCCAGCGTGACGCTGCGTCCGCTCAGGCGTGCCGCCAGGGCGTCGAGGTCGGTCTTGGCTTGCGGGACATCCAGCAGGATCACGTCGGCGCCATCGCGGGCCAGGGTTTCGGCGATGGAGGCGCCGATCCCGCGGGCGGCGCCAGTGACCAGCGCCTTGAGCCCCGTGAGCGGTCGGGTCCAGTCCTGGACCTGGGTATCACAGGCGTTGAGACGAATGACCTGCCCGGAGATGAAGGCGCTCTTGGGCGACAGGAAAAACCGCAGTGCACCTTCCAACTGGGCTTCGGCGCCGTCGCCGACGTACAACAGTTGCAGCGTCCCGCCGTGGCGCAGCTCTTTGGCCAGGGAACGGCTGAAACCCTCCAGCGCTCGCTGGGCACTGGCGGCGAACGGGTCGGCAAGACTTTCCGGCGCGCGACCGAGGATGACGACATGGGCGCTGTGGTCGAGGTTTTTCATCAGCGGCTGGAAAAATTCCCGCAGCTGCTTGAGCTGGTCGGCCTGCACCAAATGGCTGGCGTCGTACACCACCGCCTTGATTTTCGGGCCATGGCCGGGGATCCACTCGGTGGCCAGGGTCGGCTCGCCGCCGTAGATGAAGATGGTGTCGGTCAGGCGCTTGGCAAACGTGCCGATCTGTTCGGTCAACGGCCCACCGCCCAGCAGCAGTGCGCCTTCGATCGGCCGCAGGCGCCCGGCCTGCCAGCGTTCCAGGCGCACCGGCGATGGCAGGCCGAGGGACCCGACCATGCGCCGGCCAATGGGCGAGTTGGCAAAGTCGATATAACGGTCAGACATGGAACACACTCCGGCTGATGAGGTTCCAAGTGTGGACCATGATTGGCAATCAGTCGTTCGATTGGCGAGATAAAGCCTAAGCTTGAGCGGGAGCGCTTTTTCCAGGGCACCGAATCCCTGTGGGAGCGAGCTTGCTCGCGATGCAGGCACTGCGGTTTTTCAGGGAGATCGCGTCATCGTTCATCGCGAGCAAGCTCGCTCCCACATGGGGTCGGTTGGGTTTCACAAGGTGATGGGCACATTCAGACCTACACAGGGAGTTCTTCATGACACAACTACGCCGCGTCGCGATCATCGGTGGTAACCGCATTCCGTTCGCCCGCTCCAACGGGGCCTATGCCACCGCCAGCAACAAGGCGATGTTGACGGCTGCCCTCGAGGGGCTGATCGAACGCTACAACCTGCATGGCCTGCACATTGGCGAGGTGGCTGCCGGTGCGGTGCTCAAGCACTCCCGGGATATGAACATGACCCGCGAATGCGTGCTCGGCTCGCGGCTGTCACCGATGACGCCGGCCTATGACGTACAACAGGCCTGTGGCACCGGGCTGGAAACGGTGCTGCTGGTGGCCAACAAGATTGCCCTGGGCCAGATCGACAGCGGCATTGCCGGCGGCGTCGACACCACCTCGGATGCGCCGATCGCGGTCAATGAAGGGTTGCGCAGGATTCTGCTGCAAGCCAATCGCGCCAAGACCACCGCCGACAAGATCAAGACCTTCCTGCAACTGCGTCCCCAGCACCTCGTCCCCGATCTGCCGCGCATCAACGAACCGCGCACCGGCCTGAACATGGGCGAGCATTGCGAATTGATGGCCCAGACCTGGCAGATCCCCCGGGAGGCGCAAGACCAGTTGGCCCTGGAAAGCCATCAGAAAATGGCCGCGTCCTATGCCGAAGGTTGGCAGAACGATTTGATGACATCGTTTCTTGGCCTGACCCGGGACAACAACCTGCGCCCGGACCTGACCCCGGAAAAACTCGCTTCCCTCAAGCCAGCCTTCGAAAAAAGCGCGAAGGGCACGATGACCGCGGGTAATTCCACGCCACTGACCGATGGCGCTTCGTTGGTGCTGCTGGGCAGCGAAGAGTGGGCCAAGGCCCGAGGCCTGCCGATCCTGGCGTACCTGCGCGACGGCGAAACGGCGGCGGTGGACTTCGTCAATGGCGCCGAAGGGCTGTTGATGGCCCCGGTCTACGCCGTGCCGCGATTGCTGGCGCGCAACGGCTTGACCTTGCAGGACTTTGATTACTACGAGATCCATGAAGCGTTCGCCGCCCAGGTATTGTGCACACTGAAGGCCTGGGAAGACCCGGACTACTGCAAGACCCGCCTGGGCCTCGACGCGCCGCTAGGGTCCATCGACCGCAGTCGGTTGAACGTCAAGGGCAGTTCCCTGGCCGCCGGGCACCCGTTTGCCGCCACGGGCGGGCGCATTGTCGCCAACCTCGCCAAGTTGCTTGATGCCGCCGGGCGAGGTCGCGGCTTGATCTCCATCTGCGCCGCCGCGGGCCAGGGCGTGACGGCGATTATCGAGCGTTGAGGACGGCGCCGTCCTGGCGGGACGCCAGTTCCCGGTGATGGCTGGCGTAGCGCTCGGCGAGGATCGAGCAGACGATCAACTGCAGCGGGTGATAGATCATAATCGGCAGCAGGATCAGCCCCAGGCCGGGATGATTGCCAAAAATCAATGCGGCCATGGGCACCCCGGCGGCGAGGGATTTCTTGCTGGCACAGAACACCGCGGCGACTTCATCGGCGCTACTGAATTGCAGGGCGCGGGCAGTGCGGGTGGTCGCCCACAAGATGATCGCCAACAGTACGGCACTGCCAAGCACTGCGCTCAATAGCACGCCGTGGCCTTGCTGTTGCCAGATGCCGGACACCATCGAGTTGCAGAACGCCGCGTAGACCAGCAGCAGGATCACCAGCTTGTCGATGATGCTGGTGTAGCGCTTGTACCTGCCGAAAAAGCCAGCCAACCAACGCCGCAGGAACTGCCCCAGCACCAGTGGCAGCAGCAACATCATGCACAGGTCGAGCAAGGTTGACCCCAGGTCGATGCCACCGGCGCCGCTGCCGACCACGAAACTGACCAGCAGCGGTGTCAGGAAAATCCCCAGTACGCTGGACAGGCTCGCGTTGAGAATCGCCGCCGGCACGTTACCGCCGGCACTGCCGGTCAGCGCCACCGAGGAAGAAATGGTCGAGGGCAGGGCGCACAGGTAGAAGAACCCCAGCATCAGCAGCGCTGGCACGTGGCTGCCGACGAGCCAGTGGCTGATCAGCCAGATCAACGGAAACACGCCAAAGGTGAAACCCTGCACCATCACGTGCAGGCGGATGTTCTTCAAACCGTGGCGGATCTGTTCGCCGGACAGGTTGACCCCGTGCAGGAAGAACACCACGAAGATGCCGATGTTGACCACCCATTCGGCATGCATGGCGCCGCCCGTGGCACCAAAGGTTGGAAAGAAGTACGCCAACAGCGTGGCGAGCAACATGCCGCACAGGAACCAGTCGGTCACCATGCGTTTGAGGTGTCTGAGGATATGCATAGGGCACCGCAAGTTGTAAGAAAAGTCGACTTAGCCTAACGTCGTCCCTACCAGTCGTCTTGCGACATAAGGCCAATCAATGCCGCCTAACGGACACCAACAGCTCGAACGCCGCATCCCCGACCTGGCGCAATTGCCGAGGCCGCTGTACGCCCGTGTCGAAAGTTTGAGCGCCGGTTCCTGGACGCAAGCCCATCGTCATGACTGGGTGCAGTTTTCCTACGCCATCAGCGGCGTCCTCGGCGTACACACCGCAGCGGGTAGTTTCTTTGCCCCGCCACAACGGGGCATCTGGATCCCGGCCGACCTGGAACACCATGTGGTGACCTCCACCCGAGCGGAAATGCGCAGCTTGTATGTGCATCGCCACGCCTGCCCCTGGGCCGATGAGCGCTGTCGGGTGCTGGAAGTCACGCCTCTGGCCCGTGAGTTGATCAAGGTGTTCTGTCAGCTTCCGGTCGATTACCCGCAAGGCGACACTCAGGAGCAACGGTTGGTGCAGGTGTTGCTGGACCAGTTGGCGACTTTGCCGGAGGTGGGGTTCTCCCTGCCGCTGCCGCGACATGCCCGTCTGCTGGGGCTATGTAACGAGTTGATCGAACAGCCTGAGCAGAACGTCACCTTGCACGCCTGGGCGGAGCGCCTGGGCACGTCGGAAAAAACCTTGATGCGCCTGTTCCAGCGCGAGACCGGCCTGAGCTTTCGCGCCTGGCGCCAGCGCATGCGCTTGTTGTCATCCCTGGGCTCGCTGGAGCAGGGCGACAGCGTCACCAGTGCCGCGTTGTCCTGCGGTTATGATTCAACGTCCGCGTTCATTGCGGCGTTCAAGGGGATGTTCGGGTTTACGCCGGGGGAGTTGTTCAAGCATTGAGTTGTCGCACTTCCTACAGCCGACGGTAGACATGGCTGTCAGCTCTTGTCGCAAATGCCTGGGCATTCAGTTACCAATGCCAGGTTCGGTCTCGGCTATGATTCGGCTCGGTCGATTGATCCGGCACATTGTGTGCATCACAGGTTCATAGGTCGGCAACCCCTCCCCGTGGAGGAAGGATTGCCGTATAACGACTGTCATTCGCGTGTTTGGTAATAAAGGACCCACAATAAAAGCTGATGAAGACTCCAAAACGCATTGAACCCCTGATCGAGGACGGTCTGGTCGACGAGGTGCTGCGCCCACTCATGAGTGGTAAAGAAGCAGCTGTTTATGTGGTGCGCTGCGGTAACGAGCTACGTTGCGCGAAGGTCTACAAGGAGGCGAATAAGCGAAGTTTTCGTCAGGCGGCCGAATATCAGGAAGGCCGCAAGGTCCGCAACAGCCGTCAGGCCCGGGCCATGGCCAAGGGCTCGAAGTTCGGGCGCAAGGAAACCGAGGACGCCTGGCAGAATGCCGAAGTAGCGGCGCTGTTCCGCTTGGCTAGCGCGGGTGTGCGCGTGCCCAAGCCGTACGACTTCCTTGAAGGCGTGCTGCTGATGGAACTGGTGGCCGACGAGTACGGCGATGCAGCGCCGCGTCTGAACGATGTGGTGCTGGAGCCGGACCAGGCCCGTGAATATCACGCCTATCTGATTTCCCAGATCGTGCTGATGTTGTGTACCGGTCTGGTGCACGGCGACCTGTCGGAGTTCAACGTCCTGCTCACGCCGACCGGGCCGGTGATCATCGACCTGCCGCAGGCCGTGGATGCTGCGGGTAACAATCATGCCTTCAGCATGCTGGAGCGGGACGTGGGCAACATGGCGTCCTACTTCGGTCGGTTTGCCCCGGAGCTCAAGCGCACCAAGTACGCGAAGGAAATGTGGGCGCTGTACGAAGCCGGCACCTTGCACCCGGCCAGCATGCTGACCGGCGAGTTCGACGAGCCGGAAGAACTGGCGGATGTCGGAGGGATCATGCGCGAGATCGAGGCCGCGCGCCTGGACGAGGAACGCCGCCAGGCCGTACGCGCCGCCGACGATGCCCCGCCCGGCAAGACCGAAGAACCACCGCCGCCGTGGATGCAATGATCGGTTGAACAGAAACCCGGCCAATGGCCGTAATGCTGCTCAACTTAGAAAAAACGGCGCTTCTTTCAGAAATGGAAAGGCGCCGTTTTTTTTGGTTGGTGTGTATATCCATTTTTGTGGTAACGGCGGCTTATGGTTCCGCTCTTACAGCGGGTCACTTTCGAAAAGCGCGAAAGTAACCAAAGCGCTTTTGCCCCACCACTCGGTGCCTCGCCTAGGCTCGGCATCCATGCCGAGGTGCCCACTGCGCAACACCTTCGTTCAGCCATCGTGGTTAACGGGGCGCCCGAGATCAACGTCCACCGCGAGGCGGCCTGATAGCCGACCTGGTTCTTGATGGGGACTGCGTTTCTCCTGTGGGAGCGAGCTTGCTCGCGAAGGCGATGTGTCAGTTTGCGGTGATGTTGTATGTGCCTGCCTCATCGCGAGCAAGCTCGCTCCCACAGGGGGCTAGGTTCACATGAAGTTTGTACTTCGCTGAAGATCCAATGTGGGAGCGAGCTTGCTCGCGATAGCGGTGGCTCAGCCACATAGATGCCGGCATGTGCCCTGCTCTTGCTCTTGCTCTTGCTCTTGCTCTTGCTCTTGCTCTTGCTCTTGCTTTGGATCTTGATCTGAACGCCCCGTTAAACCACGCTGGCCGAACGCAGGCATTGTGGAGTGGGCATCCCGGCATGGATGCCGGGATAGCCGCGCTGGGCCATGGATGGTCCTTCGCGGCGGCCCACGGAGCAATGCCGGAGTGAGGGCACACCGAGCCTAGGCGAGGTGCCGAGTGGTGGGGCAAAGCGCTTTTGGTTACTTTTGGCGCTCTTCCAAAAGTGACCCGCCGTAAGGGCGGAACCCTAAGCCGCCGTTACCGCAGAAATGGATATACACCCTTACCCCAATGGGTCGAAACTGAAGATCCACAGCCTTAAGTGAACAGCATTAGGCCCTGGCCGGTTTTTTTGTGGGCACTCCAAAATCTCATACCCACCGCAGCCCCCCGTGGGAGCGAGCTTGCTCGCGATAGCGGTGGGTCAGCTTGCATTGATGTTGAATCTACAGCCGTCATCGCGAGCAAGCTCGCTCCCACAAGGGATTGGCGGTGGGCATCAATTCTGGCAACACCCCGACGCCAGTTCCTTGAGAATCGGGCAATCCGGGCGGTGGTCGCCGTGGCAGTGTTCCACCAGGTCCTGGAGGGTGTCGCGAAGCTCGGCCAGTTCTCGGATTTTCTGGTTCAGTTCTTCGATGTGCTGGCGGGCGAGGGCCTTGACGTCGGCGCTGGCGCGTTCGCGGTCTTGCCAGAGGGTCAGCAGTTTGCCGACCTCTTCCAGGGAAAACCCCAAATCGCGAGAGCGCTTGATAAAGGCCAGGGTGTGCAGGTCATCGGCGCCGTAGATCCGATAGCCGCTGTCGGTACGATGGGCGGCCTTGAGCAGGCCGATGGATTCGTAATAGCGGATCATCTTCGCGCTCAGGCCGCTCTGGCGGGCCGCTTGGCCGATGTTCATCGCTTGTCCTCCAGCTGCTTGGGTGTCCAGAACTTCAACAATAATGCATTGCTTACCACGCTGACGCTCGACAGCGCCATGGCCGCGCCGGCCAGCACCGGGTTGAGAAACCCGAAAGCCGCCAGGGGGATGCCGATCAAGTTATAGACGAACGCCCAGAACAGGTTCTGGCGGATCTTGGCGTAGGTCTTGCGGCTGATGTCCAGCGCCGCCGGCACCAGTCGCGGATCGCCGCGCATGAGGGTGATGCCCGCGGCATGCATCGCCACGTCGGTGCCGCCGCCCATGGCAATGCCGATGTCGGCGGCGGCCAGGGCTGGAGCGTCGTTGATGCCGTCACCCACCATCGCCACCACCGAATGGCCCTTCAACTGTTGGACGATGGCGGATTTGTCCGCTGGCAAAACCTCGGCATGGACATTGGATATCCCCAGCGCCTGGGCCACGACCCGGGCGCTGCCTTGATTGTCGCCGGTGAGCAAGTGGCTGGCGATGTGCTGTTCATTCAAGGCCTGTACCGCGGCGAGGGCACCGGGCTTGAGCGTGTCACCGAAGGCGAACAGGCCCAGCACCCGAGGCGTCGCGCCTTGTTCGATCAGCCAGGACAATGTGCGGCCTTCGGTCTCCCAGGCCTGTGCCGACTCGGCCAGCGAGCCGGGGTCCAGGCCCAGTTCGTCCAGCAGGCGTCGATTGCCCAGGGCCAGGCTGCGCCCGTCGAGGCTGCCGGCGATACCGCGTCCAGCCAGGGACTGACTGTCGCTGACATCCGCCACGTCCAGGCCGCGCTCGGCGCAGGTGTCCAACACGGCTTTGGCAAGAGGGTGCTCACTGCCGCGTTGCAGGGCGCCGGCCATTTTCAGCAGCGCGTCTTCATCTCCCTCCAGAGCCGTCAAGTGCGCGATGCGCGGCGTGCCGGAGGTCAGTGTGCCGGTCTTGTCGAACACCACGGTGTTGACTTCATGGGCGCGCTCCAGGGCCTCGGCATCCTTGATCAGAATCCCGTGGCGTGCAGCCACGCCGGTGCCGGCCATGATCGCCGTGGGCGTCGCCAGGCCCAGGGCGCAGGGGCAGGCGATCACCAGCACGGCGACGGCGTTGATCAGCGCGGTTTCCAGTGGCGCACCGTACAGCCACCAGCCGATCAACGTCGCCAGGGCCAGCACCAGCACCACCGGTACGAACACCTGGCTGACTTTATCCACCAGTTTCTGGATCGGGGCCTTGGCGGCCTGGGCGTCTTCTACCAGGCGAATAATGCGCGCCAGAACGGTTTCGGTACCCAGGGCCAGCGTGCGTACCAGCAGCCGGCCTTCGCCGTTGATGGCGCCGCCGGTAACTTTGTCGCCGGGCTGCTTGGGCACCGGCAGGCTTTCGCCGCTGATCAGCGCTTCGTCGGCGTGGCTCTGGCCTTCCAGTACTTCGCCGTCCACCGGGAAGCGTTCGCCGGGCTTGACCAGCACCCGGTCATTCAAGCGCAGGGCACTGATGGCAACATCCCGCTCCTGGCCATCGATCACCTGGATCGCCCGCTCCGGGCGCAAGGCCTCGAGGGCGCGGATGGCGCTGGCGGTTTGTCGCTTGGCGCGGCTTTCCAGGTATTTGCCGAGCAGTACCAGGGCAATCACGACGGCCGAGGCTTCGAAATACAGGTGCGGCATGCCGCCAGGGCGGGCGATCACCCATTCATAAAGGCTCAGGCCGTAGCCGGCGCTGGTGCCCAGGGCCACCAGCAGGTCCATGTTCCCGGCACCGGCACGCACGGCCTTGAAGGCGGCGACGTAGAAACGCGCACCGAAGATGAATTGCACCGGCGTCGCCAGGGCGAACTGCACCCAGGCTGGGAGCATCCAGTGCACGCCGAACGGCTGTAGCAGCATCGGCAACACCAGCGGCGCGGATAGCGCAATCGCCAGCACCAATATCAGGCGTTCACGGTTCAGACGGTTGGCCTGCGTGTCGGCGGGCTGTTCGGCCTGCCAGACAGTGGCGTCATAGCCGGCGCGCTTGACCGCGTCGATCAGGGTTTGCGGATCCACCTGGCCGAGCAGTTCGAGGTGGGCCCGCTCATTGGCAAGGTTGACGCTGACACTGTTCACACCGTCGACCTTGCCCAGGGCGCGTTCGACCCGGCCGACACAGGAGGCGCAGGTCATCCCGTCGATGTTCAGCTCCAGGGTTTGCACGGGGACGCTATAGCCGGCCTGTTCGACGGCTTGCATCAAGGCCGGCAGGCTGCCTTCGGGGGCCTGCACCCGCGCCAGTTCAGTGGCCAGGTTCACACTGACAGCGCGGGTGCCGGTGACTTTGCTCAAGGCCCGCTCGACTCGCCCGGCGCAGCTGGCGCAGGTCATGCCGGCAATCGGTAGATCGAACGTGGTGGATTCGGACATCGGTCAGGCTCCCTGTAGTGAATGACTACAGGATCAACCTTGCCATGCTGGCAAGGTCAAGCGCCAATCCAAAAAGCGCTGCCGACTCCTAATATGAGATCTGGCTCTGTGGGAGCAAGGCTTGCCCGCGATGAAAGCACCGCAGCTTTCTGAATGACCGCGGCGCCTGGATCGCGAGCAAGCTTTGCTCCCACAAAGCTTGCCCAAAGGGGCAAGAGGTGTGTCAGTAACCGAGCCCAGCCTGCTTGAGGTACATGCCTTGTTCATTCATGGCGATGCGGAACTTCAGGATGTCACCGGCCCTGAGCGTGATGTTCTGCGACCCTGGCGCGAGCATGCCCGGGTTGCACCCCGGTGCCTGGCCTGGCAGCAACTTCAGGCGTAAGGAGAACTGGCCCGGCGGCAGGTTGAACGAGGTGCTTTGCTCTTGGAACAGCCTGGCCGAGAGCTGATCCTGGATGTAGATGCCGATTTCGCAATTGGTCGCCACTTCCAGGCGCTCGCGAGAAATGATCAACACGCCGTAGTCTTCGCCAGCGGCCGATGCCTGGGGCGCCACCGCTGAAAAACCGAGCATGCAAAACAGGCTGAACGCTGACCAGCGCATGGCTGAACCTCCGGTGTTAAATCCTTGATGTGTGCAGCTTGGCTGAGCGCGATGCCGATTGCCAGCCCGGCAGTTTTTGTCAGAACTTGACCTTGCCATGATGGCAAGCTTGAGACTGCTGGCAACCTCAATCCCAAGGAGTCATCTCATGCACACTTTCAATGTCCAGGGCATGTCCTGCGGTCACTGTGTCAAGGCCATCACCCAGGCTGTCCAGGCCAAGGACCCGGCGGCCGACGTGCAAATCGACCTGGGTGCCAAGACTGTCCAGGTCCAGAGTTCGTTGTCGGCCGATGCCGTGCTCGCGGCCATCAAGGAGGAGGGCTATGAGGCCAGCGCTGCTTGAAGTTTTTTAATCGTTAGCGACCTACCGGAATGTTCAAGAGCGTCCGGCACGGCTAGACTGTCAGGCTGTCGAACGACGCCTGAGCTGGACGCCCGATGAACCTCCGTACCATTCTGATTCTTGGCGCCTTGAGCGCTTTCGGTCCCTTGGCGATCGACTTCTACCTGCCTGCCTTTCCGGCGATGGCCACGGCCTTCGGTACCGACGAAAAACACATTCAGTTGACCCTGGCGGCTTATTTCCTCGGCTTATCCATCGGGCAACTGGCTTATGGGCCGGTGGCGGATCGCTTCGGACGGCGAGTTCCATTGCTGACCGGTGTCGGTTTGTTCACGTTGGCCTCCCTGGCCTGCGCCTACGCGCCGAGCCTGGAATGGCTGATCGGCGCCCGCTTCGTCCAGGCCCTGGGTGGATGCGCCGGGATGGTGATCTCGCGGGCGGTGGTCAGCGACAAATGCGACGCGGTGGGTTCGGCCAAGGTGTTTTCGCAATTGATGCTGGTGATGGGCCTGGCGCCGATTCTCGCGCCGATGCTCGGCGGGTTGCTGGTGAACCTGCATGGCTGGCAGTCAATCTTCATTGCCCTGACCGTGTTCAGCGCATTGGCGTCGATGGCGGTGGCCTTGTGGCTGCCGGAAAGCTTGCCGGACCATGTGCCTCGGCAACCGTTGTCGGGGGCGTTGCGCCAATATGGCCGGTTATTGACCGACACCGTCTACCTCGGCCATGCACTGACGGGGGGCATCGCTATCGCTGGGATGTTTGCCTACATCGCCGGTTCGCCTTTCGTCTTCATCAAGCTCTACGGGGTACCGGCCGAACACTTCGGTTGGCTGTTCGGCACCAACGCGGCGGGCTTCATCCTGGTTGCCCAGGTCAACGCCCGGCTGCTGTCCAAGCGCGGCCCGGCGTTCCTGCTGAGCCGCGCGGTATGGGTCTACCTGGGGGCCGGGCTGAGCCTGTTGGCCGTCAGTTCATTGCAACCTGCGCAGTTGTGGCCGCTGCTGGTCCCGCTGTTTATCTGCATCGCCAGCCTGGGTTGTATCCTTCCCAACGCCTCGGCCTGCGCCATGAATGGACAGGGCGCCCGGGCCGGCAGTGCTTCGGCGATGCTGGGATGCCTGCAGTTTTCCGTAGCCGCTGGGGCCGCCTCGTTGGTGGCGGCATTGCATGACGGCACCGCCGTGCCCATGGCACTGGTCATCAGCCTTTGCGGGCTGTTGGTGGTGAGCGCAACGATGCTGAGTCGTCGCCTGCAAAATGCCCGGGCGCTGGCCCAGGCCAGTCGCGAGGGCTGACTCAGCCGGCCGCGCGCTGTTGTTGTTCGGGGAAATGATGGGGCGCGAGGATCCGCGCTTGCAGGGTGCTGGCGAAGGCCTGGGCCTCGGCCTCGGTACGGAAGGTGACGACGTGCTGGTCAAGGCGCACTTGCCATTGGGATTTTGCCACTTCTTTTATCAGGATCTTCATTGCTGACCTCCTCACGAAAAGATTGCGTTGCAAAGGCCTCGAGTGTAGACCCGAATGCGATCGCAATTGTGACAAGGATCAATTCTCGGACTGACGGTGCAGTTCCAGGTTGATGCAACACCTGTGGGAGCGAGCTTGCTCGCGATAGCGGTAGACCCGCCGACATCAATGTTGCCTGACCTGGCCCCATCGCGAGCAAGCTCGCTCCTACAGGATTGTTTGCAGGGCGACTGCCCAGTGCCGTCAGAAACCTTCAAGCACAATCTTGCCCTTGGACTTGCCGCTTTCCAGCAAGGCATGCGCCCGGCGCAGGTTCTCGGCGTTGATGGTGCCGAAATGCTCGCCAACCGTGGTCTTCAGTGTGCCAGCGTCGATCAGGGCGGCCACGCGGTTGAGCAGTTTGTGTTGTTCAAGCATGTCGGCCGTCTCGAACAGGGAGCGGGTGTACATGAATTCCCAATGCAACGACAGGCTCTTGCGCTTGAGCTTGGTCACGTCCAGCGCCTTGGGATCGTCGATCAGCGCCAGTTTGCCCTGGGGCGCGAGGGCTTCGACCAACTGGTCCAGATGCTGGTCGGTCTGGGTCAGGCTGGCGACGTGAGTCACCTGGGGCTGGCCCGCTTCTTTCAACACTTCGCTCAATGGCTGGCTGTGGTCAATCACCAGGTCGGCCCCCAGGTTGCGCACCCAATCCTGGGTCTGCACACGGGACGCGGTGCCAATCACCTTCAGCCCGGTGAGTTGGCTGGCCAGTTGCGTCAGGATCGATCCCACGCCGCCCGCAGCGCCGACGATCAACAAGCTCTGGCCCAGGTCGCTTTGGCCTTCCTGGATTTGCAGGCGCTCGAACAATAACTCCCAGGCGGTAATGGCCGTCAGCGGCAGCGCCGCCGCTTCGGCGAAACCGAGGGTCTTGGGCATGTGGCCGACGATGCGCTCATCCACCACGTGCAGCTCGCTGTTGCCGCCGGCCCGGGCGATGGAACCGGCGTAGAACACCTGGTCCCCGGCCTTGAACAGCGTGACCTCGCTGCCCACCGCCTTGACCACACCGGCCACGTCCCAGCCCAGCACCTTGACTGCGCCGTCTTCGGGCTGGACGTTCTGGCGGACTTTGGTATCCACCGGGTTGACCGAAATAGCCTTGACTTCCACCAGCAGGTCCCTGGGACCGGCGACCGGTTCCGGTAGGTCGATGTCCTGGAGCGATTGCGGGTCAGTGATGGGCAACGAGTGGTAGTAGGCGATGGCTTTCATGAAGGGGTTCCGTGAGATGAGTTCGATGAAAGCCATGTTTAGCTATTTATCGTCGAGATAAAACCGGCTAAAAGAACAGGCTCTTTCAATAATTTTTTGATAATGGAGTCGTCATGCTTCGCTTCGATGACTTGCAGTTGTTTGTCCGGGCGGCGGACCTGGGCAGTCTTTCGGCTGCGGCCAGGGTCATGGACCTGTCGGCGGCGGTGGCCAGTGCCGCGTTGAAACGGATCGAGCAGCACCTCGGCGCGCGGCTGTTGGCCCGTTCCACCCGTAGCCTGCGCCTGACGGCCGAAGGCGAGGGCTTTCTCGAATATGCCCGGGCCGCATTGAGCAGCCTTGACGAAGGCCGGCGGTTATTGACCAGCGGCCAGGACCAGGTCAGTGGGGTGTTGCAGTTGTCTGCACCGTCGGACCTGGGACGCAACCTGCTGCTGCCCTGGCTGGACGCGTTCCAGCGCGAGCACCCCGGGCTGACGGTGCGGCTGTTGCTGGGCGATCGCATGGCCGATCTGTTCAAGCAGCCGGTGGACATCGCCTTGCGTTATGGCGAGCCGGAAGATTCGAGCCTGGTCGCCCTGCCCATTGCCGCGGATAACCGCCGGGTGTTGTGCGCATCGCCGGACTATCTGGCTCGCCAGGGTGAACCCCATCAGTTAGAGCAACTGGCCCAGCACAACTGCCTGTTGTACATGCTTGGCAGCCGGGTCCATGACCGATGGGGTTTTCATGACGGCAAACGGGAAGTGAGCCTCACCGTCAGTGGCGACCGTTTCAGTGACGACGCCGATGTGGTGCGGCGCTGGGCGGTAGCGGGTGCCGGGATTGCCTATAAATCGTGGCTGGATGTGTCCACCGACGTGCTGGCCGGGCGCTTGAGAATCCTCTTGCCGCACCTGCAATGCGAACGCGCGCCCCTCAATCTGCTGTGTGCCCACCGGGCGCAATTGAGCAAGCCCATCAACCTTTTGCGGGACATGCTCCAGGCCCGCTGCGGTGAGTTGACGGCGCGTTTTCCGCTCTCGATGGGGGGCAGTCATTAGTCGCGGGCAAATAGAGAATTTTCCCTCAGGAACAATCGCCTCCATAGGTTTCCGGAGGACAGGAAAGCTCGAGCGCCCCGCTTATACTAGCGGCCGCCTGCGCCAGAGCAGTAGACGAATGATTCAACAGGGAGTGAATACATGGAACATGCACCTTGCATCAGCCAGATCGCCACGCTGCTGGCTGACCCCAAGCGCAGCGCAATGATGTGGGCCTTGATGGACGGCACGGCCCGCCAGGCCGAGGAGTTGGCGTTGCTCGCCGGGTTGTCGCCGTCCTCGGCCAACGCGCATCTGGGACGCCTGTCCGCCGGAGGCCTGTTGAAAGTCGAAGCCCGGGGTCGCAAGCGGTTTTTCCGCCTGGCCGCGCCTGAAATCGGCGCGGCCGTCGAAGCGCTGGCCAGCGCGACGCTGGTCAGTACGCCGCGGCAGATTCCAGACGTCTTCAAGCGCCGGGTCATGCCGACCAAGGCGCCGTCGGCCCCTGCTTCGTTGATGCGCGCCAGGCTTTGCGACGATCACCTGGGAGGAACCCTGGCGGCCGACCTCTACCAGCGCCTGCTGGATGCCGGGTGGATCGAGCAGTTCGAGCAGCGGGTGATCGTCACCCACAAGGGCGCCAATCAACTGGCCGGACGTGGCCTGTTCATCCAGGCCCTGGCCCATCGCAACACCCACATCGCCTGTGCCTGCCCCGACTGGAGCGAGCGTCGTCCACACCTGGGGGGCGCGCTGGGGGCGGCCCTGCTGCAACTGTTCATGCAGTCGGGTTGGCTGAGCTTGCCCAACGATTCGCGAGCCTTGCAGGTGACGACGCTCGGCCAGCAGGAAATCCACCGGTTCGCCCGGCAGGACACGGTGGAGATGGCAATCTAGGAAACGCTCCTGATGCGTCGCTCAGGGCTGTCGGCAGGTCGTATTCAGCAATAGCCACCTGCAAGGTTCGCGCACACTCGTTCCGGGGAATTATCGGATTGGGGGAGGCAGCATGGACACTCACGGCTACAGCGCGGCGGAACGCCTGGAACGGTTACCCATCAGCGGTTACCACCGGGTCATCTTCATTATCATCGCCCTGGCGTTTTTCTTTGACTCCATGGACCTGGCGATGATGACGTTCCTGTTGGGGTCGATCAAAGCCGAGTTCGGCCTGAGCACCGCCCAGGCCGGTTTGCTCGCCAGCTCCAGCTTCTTCGGCATGGTGGTGGGAGCGTCGCTGTCGGGCATGCTCGCCGATCATTTCGGGCGCAAGCCGGTGTTCCAGTGGAGCATCGTGTTGTGGGGCATTGCCAGTTACTTGTGCTCCACGGCCCAGGACATCGAGACCTTGACGCTGTTTCGCATCCTGCTGGGCATCGGCATGGGCATGGAATTTCCGATTGCCCAGTCGATGCTTTCGGAGCTGATCCCGGCCAAGCGTCGGGGCCGCTACATCGCCTTGATGGATGGCTTCTGGCCGCTGGGTTTCGTGGCGGCGGGGGTGCTGTCGTATTTCCTGCTGCCGGTGGTCGGCTGGCGCGACATCTTTCTGGTGCTGGCGGTGCCGGCGGTGTTTGTCCTGGCGATTCGTTTCTTCATTCCCGAGTCGCCACGCTGGCTGGAGCAAGCCGGTCGGGGTGACGAGGCGGACGCGGTGCTCAAGCGAATCGAAGACAAGGTCCGGGCCTCGCTGGGGCATCAGAACCTGCCGGAGCCGATCCGTTTGCCAAGGGTTGAGAGTACGCCGGGCAATTTCTTTTCGGCCCTGGCGCAGATCTGGTCACCGCAGTATCGCCAGCGCACGATGATGATCTGGAGCGTCTGGTTCTTTGCCCTGCTCGGTTTCTACGGCCTGACCTCCTGGCTCAGTGCGTTGTTGCAGCAGTCGGGGTTTGCGGTGACCCAGTCGGTGTATTACACCGTGCTGATTTCCCTGGGCGGGATTCCCGGCTTCTTGATGGCGGCCTGGCTGGTGGAGCGCTGGGGGCGCAAACCGGTGTGCATCATCACGCTGTTGGGCGGTGGGGCGATGGCGTTTCTGTATGGGCAGAGCGCGGTGTTTGGCGGCAACGTCGGCCTGTTGATCGGCACCGGGTTGCTGATGCAGTTTTTCCTGTTCGGCATGTGGGCGGTGCTCTACACCTACACGCCGGAGCTGTACCCCACCTCGGCCCGGGCCACCGGCTCAGGCTTTGCTTCGGCGGTGGGACGCGTCGGTTCGTTGCTCGGCCCGCTGGTAACCGGGCTGGTATTCCCCATCACCGGCCAGGGTGGCGTGTTTGCCCTGGGCGCGTTGTGCTTCGCCGTGGCGGCGGGGGTGGTCTGGTTGTTCGGGATGGAGACGCGGGGCAAGACGTTGGAGGAGTTGAGCGAAGCGACCGTCGCCGACTAAACACTATCCCTTGTGGGAGCGAGCTTGCTCGCGAAGGCGGTGTGTCAGTCGACATTAATGTTGGCTGATCCAAAGCTATCGCGAGCAAGCTCGCTCCCACAGGGGTTTCGGTGACGCTTAAGGCTTGACCAACCGCGCATCCAGGCTGTTCTGGGCCAGGCGCTTGGCCTGGTCCTGGGTCATGCCCAGGTGGGTATACAGCGCGTGGAAGTTCTCGGTGACGTAGCCGCCGAAGTACGCCGGGTCATCGGAGTTCACCGTCACTTTCACGCCGCGCTCGAGCATGTCGAGGATGTTGTGCTGCGACATGTCGTCGAATACGCACAGCTTGGTGTTGGACAATGGGCACACCGTCAACGGAATCTGCTCGTCGATGATCCGCTGCATCAGTCGCTCATCTTCAATTGCTCGTACGCCATGGTCGATACGCTGGATCTTCAGCAGGTCCAGGGCTTCCCAGATGTACTCGGGCGGGCCTTCTTCACCGGCGTGGGCGACGGTCAGGAAGCCTTCGTTGCGTGCGCGGTCGAATACGCGCTGGAACTTGCTCGGTGGATGGCCCATTTCCGAACTGTCCAGGCCCACGGCCACGAATGCCTCGCGGAACGGCAGCGCCTGGTCGAGGGTCTTCTCGGCTTGTTCTTCGCTCAGGTGGCGCAGGAAACTCAGGATCAGGCCGCTGGTGATGCCCAGTTGCTGCTCGCCGTCCTTGAGGGCGGCGGCGATGCCGTTGAGCACCACTTCAAACGGGATACCACGGTCGGTGTGGGTCTGCGGGTCGAAGAACGGTTCGGTGTGGATCACGTTCTGCGCCTTGCAACGCAACAGGTAGGCCCAGGTCAGGTCATAGAAATCCTGGGAGGTGCGCAGCACATCGGCGCCCTGGTAATACAGGTCGAGGAATTCCTGCAGGTTGTTGAAGGCATAGGCCTTGCGCAGGGTGTCGACGTCGCTCCACGGCAGGGCGATCTTGTTGCGTTCGGCCAGGGCGAACAGCAACTCGGGCTCCAGCGAGCCTTCCAGGTGCAGGTGCAGTTCAGCCTTGGGCAGGGCGTTCAGCCAGTCGTACATGGTCTTTTCTCATCAGCGAATCGATGGCGGGCATTCTACAGACGCTGGCCGCCCTGTCGGGTAAAACCTGACCGGCTGATCCACTACACGGCGAGCGACTCACGCCGGTAAGCATAGGTGTCGGCGAAGCGCGACAGCAGGAATTCGGCGCAGGTAGTCGTTGGGTACTTTGGCGGGTGGGCGTCATCCTGGCAACCGGGCAGGCATTGGATCAGCGTGTCGGGGTGCGGCTCGGCAAAGAACGGCATCGAGTACCTGTCCACCCCCAGCGGGCTGATCACCCGATGCGGCGTGGACAGGTAACGGTCGTTGCTCCAGCGCGCCATCATGTCACCGAGGTTGACCACGAAGGTGCCGTCGATGGGCGGCGCGTCGATCCACTGGCCGTCGACGTTGCGCACTTGCAGGCCGCCGGCGGCGTCCTGGTAGAGCAGGGTGATGCAACCATAATCGGTATGGGCGCCGGCACCTTGCTGCTCGGCGCTACTGGCGGTGTCGCGGGGCGGGTAGTGGATCAGGCGCAGTACGCTGACCGGCTCGTTGAAGCACGTGTCGAAAAAGTCCCGTTCGATACCCAGCGCCAGGGTCATGGCCCGCAGCAGGGTTTGGGCAAGTGCCTGCATGTCGTGGTAATGCTGCTCCATCAAGGTTTCCCAACCGCCCAGATGCGGATGCCGGTTGGGGCCGCGCAAGGGTTTTTCCGCCAGCACGTCGGGATGATCGGCCGGCAAGTGCAGGCCCATGTCGAAGGTTTCCTTCAGGTCGCTGGGCTTGGTCGGGTCCAGTTGTTCGGTGGCGACGGCGCCATAGCCACGGTGGTGGCGGGTCTGGGTGATGTCGATCTTGAGCTTTTCTTCGACGGGCAGGCCAAAGAAGCGTTGAGCACTGCCCAGTACCTCGGCGATGCGCGCCGGAGTGATGGGATGGCCCTTGATGTAGAAAAAGCCCCATTGGCGGCAGGCGCGGTCGATCTGCTCGGCGACGGTTTGCCAGGCGTCGGGTTCATCGCCGTAGAGTGGGCTGATGTCGATGATGGGAAGGCTGTTCATCCTGCTTTCCTGACTTGAAATAGGCACCCCATATGGGAGCGAGCTTGCTCGCGATAGCGGTGGGTCAGTCAATACAAATATTGAATGTCAGTCCGCTATCGCGAGCAAGCTCGCTCCCACAATGGGTTTTGTGTTGGTTTTTGGGCTGGGGGTTATTTCGGAATCTCAGCCTTCATGCCTTCCACGTAATAATTCATCGACGCCAGTTCCGCGTTGGTGGCGCTCACGCCCGCCGGGATTTTCTCGACGCCGGCCTGGTCCTTGATCGGGCCGGTGAACGGGTGGAAGGCGCCGCTCTCGATGTCGGCGATGATCTGCTCGGCTTCGCTTTTGACCGCTGCCGGCACCAGGTCGCTGATCGGCAGTTTCACCGTGCCTTCCTTCAGGCCACCCCAGTAGTCCTGGGATTTCCAGCTGTGGTCGAGCACGCTCTGGGTCGCCTGGATGTAATGCGGGCCCCAGTCATTGACGATGGACGTCAGCACCGCCTTGGGCCCGAAGTGAGCCATGTCCGAAGCGTAGCCCACTGCATAGACGCCGCGTCGCTCGGCAGCCTGGATCGGCGCCGGGCTGTCGGTGTGCTGGAACACCACGTCCACACCCTGGTCGATCAGCGCGTTGGCGGCGTCGGCTTCCTTGCCCGGGTCGAACCAGGAGTTGACCCACACCACTTTGATCTCGCTGCCGGGGTTGTACTTGTTCAGGGCCAGTTGGATGGCGTTGATGTCGCGGATGACTTCCGGGATCGGGAAGGACGCGACGTAGCCGATCTTTTTGGTCTTGGTCATCTTGGCCGCGAGGAAGCCACCGACGTAGCGGCCCTCGTAGGTGCGAGCCAGGTATGTGCCCAGGTTCTTGTCCTGCTTGTAGCCGGTGGCGTGTTCGAAGGTCACCTTGGGAAACTGCTTGGCGACTTTCAGTGTCGGGTTCATGTAGCCGAAGGAGGTGGTGAAGATCAGGTCGTATTTATCCTTGGCCATGTTGCGGATCACCCGCTCGGCGTCGGCACCCTCCGGCACGTTTTCCACGTAGTTGGTGGTGATCTGCTCGCCGAATTTCGCCGCCAGCTCCTTGCGCCCTTGTTCATGCTGATAGGTCCAGCCATGGTCGCCGATCGGGCCGATGTAGACGAAGCCGACCTTCAGCGGGTCGGCGGCACTGGCATTCAGGCCGGCGCCCAGGCCGAGGGCGGCGACGACGGCGCAAAGCAACTTTTTCAAGGGGCGTTGGTGCATGAACTCGAACTCCATTTTGTTGTGAGGTTGGCTGTGCAGCACCAATGCAAAATGCTGACCAACAAGACAACAAATAGTCGATACCTTGTTGCCGTCATCGCGGGCAAGCCTTGCTCCCACAAGTGCAAGGCCAAACCATGTGGAATCAGGCCTTGCCCCAACAGATGGGCAGCCCAACCTCAAGGGAGAGCAAGCTTGCTTCACAAGTGCGCCGCGATACTTGTGGGAGCAAGGCTTGCCCGCGATGAGGCCCTTGAGAACAATAAAGGTGCACCCTGCCTGCAAGCGCCACCCCCTGGTGCATCACACCGAACGAAACGTTCACCGCCTCCTATAGTCAGTAACTCATGACCCCGCCCACGCTGACAGGCCCGCGATGCTCACTTTGCTCAAGCAAGAAAAACTACTGTTGCTGGCGCTGATCGCCGCGTGTATCGCCTATCCGCTGGAGCACTGGCTGCTGGGCAGCGGGCAAGTGGTGGCGTTGGCCGGCGGCCTGGTCCTGATCGGTTTCATCGTCGCGGCGTCCATGCGTGTGGCCCATCACGCCGAACTGCTGGCGGAAAAGGTCGGAGACCCTTACGGCACCATGATCCTGACGCTGTCGGCGGTACTGGTGGAGGTGGTGATCCTGGCGATCATGATGAGCAACGAGGCTTCGTCGACGTTGGTGCGGGACACGATCTACTCGGCGGTGATGCTCGACATCAACGGCATCCTCGGGCTCGCGGCGCTGATGGGCGGGATCAAGCATGGCGAGCAGGCCTACAACGACGATTCGGCGCGCACCTACAGCGTGATGATTCTCACCGCCATGGGGGTATCGATGGTGGTGCCGGAGTTCATTCCCCGCGAGAGCTGGAAAATGTATTCGGCCTTTACCATCGGCGCGATGATCGTGCTGTACACCTTGTTCCTGCGCATGCAGGTCGGGCCTCACAGTTATTTTTTCAGCTACAGCTATCCGGAAAAACGCCGCAAGAAAGAACCGGTGGAAAACGAACCGCAACCCATCAGCCTGACGCTTTCCATCGGCGCGCTGGTGTTTGGCGTGGTGGTGATCGGCGCCCTGGCCGAAGTCATGTCCAAGGCCCTCGACCTGGGGTTGGAAGGCTCGGGTGCACCGCCGGTGGTCACGGCGATCCTGGTGGCCGCTATCTCCGCCGCACCGGAAATCCTCACCGCCCTGCGCGCGGCTCTCGCCAATCGCATGCAGTCGGTGGTGAATATCGCGCTGGGCGCTTCGCTGTCCACCGTGATCCTGACCGTGCCGGTGATGGAGGCCATGGCCCTCTACACCGGCCAGCCGTTTCAGATGGCAATGACCCCGGTGCAGACGGTGATGATCTTCATCACCCTGATTGTCAGCGCGATCAATCTCAACGATGGCGAGACCAATGCCATCGAAGGCATGACCCATTTTGTGTTGTTTGCGACGTTCATCATGTTGTCGTTGCTGGGCCTCTGAGCACAACACAATACCCATTGTGGGAGCGAGCTTGCTCGCGATAGCGGCCTGACATTCAACATCAGTGTTGAAAGATCTGGCGTCATCGCGAGCAAGCTCGCTCCCACAGGGGATTTGGTTTGGGTCAGGTGCCGGCGATCAGTTCCCGCGCCGCCTGGCTGTGATCGGCAATCAAGCCCTTCAAGTCCAATCCCTCGACCTGCCCGTCGATGACCCGCCATTGCCCACCGATCATCACCCGATCCGCCCGATCCGCACCGCATAGCAGCAGTGCGGAAATCGGATCGTGGCTGCCGGAGAAGCGCAGCTCATCAAGCTTGAACAGCGCCAGGTCGGCCTGCTTGCCCACCGCCAATTCACCGATATCGCTGCGCCCGAGCAGTTGCGCCGAGCCCCGGGTCGCCCAGCCCAGCACGCGTTCCGGCGTGATCGCTTGCGCACCGTAGCGCAGGCGCTGGATGTACAGCGCCTGGCGGGTTTCGAGGATCATGTTCGAGGCATCGTTGGATGCCGAACCGTCTACCCCCAGGCCCACGGGAGCGCCGGCGGCGGTCAGGTCCAGGGTCGGGCAAATGCCCGAGGCCAGGCGCATGTTCGAACTCGGGCAGTGACAGATGCCGGTGCCGGCGGCGCCGAGACGGGCGATTTCATCCGGGTTGAAATGAATGCCGTGGGCCAGCCAGGTACGCGGGCCAAGCCAGCCGACGCTGTCCAGGTAGTCCACGGTGCGCAGGCCGAAGCGTTGCAGGCAAAACGCTTCTTCATCGAGGGTTTCGGCCAGGTGCGTATGCAGGCGTACGTCGAGTTTTTCCGCCAGTTCGGCGCTGGCGCTCATGATCTGCGGCGTGACCGAAAACGGCGAGCAGGGCGCCAGGGTAATCTGGATCTGCGCGCCGTCGCCGCGCTCGTGGTACTGACCGATCAAGCGCTGGCTGTCGTCGAGAATCACCTGGCCCTGCTGCACGGTCTGCTGCGGCGGCAAGCCACCGTCGGCTTCGCCCAGGCTCATGGAACCGCGGGTCAGCATCGCGCGCATGCCCAGTTCACGAACACTTTGCACTTGCACGTCGATGGCATTTTCCAGGCCTTCGGGAAACAGGTAATGGTGGTCGGCCGCCGTGGTGCAGCCCGACAGCAGCAACTCGGCCAAGGCCACTTTGCTGGCCAGGGCGAGTTTTTCCGGGGTCAGCCGCGCCCACACCGGGTAGAGGGTCTTCAGCCAGGGGAACAGCGGCTGGTTCACCACCGGCGCCCAGGCGCGGGTCAGGGTCTGGTAGAAGTGATGGTGGGTGTTGATCAACCCCGGCAGGATCACATGCTCGCGCGCGTCGAAGATGTCGTCACAGGGCTGGGCGGGTTGCTGGCCGGCGCTCAGCAGTTCGACGATCACACCGTCCTGCAGGACGAGGCCGCCACGGGCATCGAGGTCGTTGGCCGTGAAAATGGCGAGGGGATTTTTTAACCAGGTACGGGTCGCAGGCATGGTGGCCGGCTCCTCTGAAAGTGGGTTCAGGTTAGCCAGCTCAGTGATGCCCTGTCTGCTGATCCAGGGTCGCCGTGGGGGGGCGAGGGTCGGAGTTTACTCAGGTTGCCGAAAACATTTCCAGTGCCCACTGAGATCAAAAATGTGGGAGCGAGCTTGCTCGCGATAGCGGTAGGTCAGTCGACATCGATGTTGGATGTGAGGCCGCTATCGCGAGCAAGCTCGCTCCCACAGGGGATTAGCGGAGTTACCAAGGGATTGTTTCGCCCCTGTAGTTGACGAAGTGATGCCCGCCTTTGCCGACGAACGCATTCACTTGGTCGATCAACCCGCGAGTGCTCGTCTCGACATCGATGTCCGCGCCTTCGCCGCCCATGTCAGTCTTCACCCAACCCGGGTGCAGCGACAGCACGGTCAATGCCTGCTCGCCCAGTTGGCTGACAAAGCTATTGGTCATGGAGTTGAGCGCTGCCTTGCTGGCCTTGTACAGCGCCAGTTCCGGCGCATCGGGCATGGTCACGCTGCCCAGCACCGAACTCATGAAGGCGAGTACGCCGCTGCCGTCGCGGATCTGGCCGACAAAGCGTTGGGCCAGGTTGATCGGCGCCACGGCGTTGGTGAAGAACAACTGGCCGACTTCGGCCAGCGTCGCGCCGCCCGGGTTCTGGTTGTCCGGGCCCTTGACGCCGGCATTGACGAACAGCAGGTCGAAGGTCTCGCCCTTGAGCTGTTGGCTCAGGGCGATGACCGCTTGCTGGTCGTCCATGTCGAGTTTTTCGATCCGCACCGGGCCCAGCGTCTTCAAAGCCTCTGCGTTCTGCGGGTTGCGCACGGTGGCGGTCACGTTCCAGCCATCGCTGAGCAACGTCTTCACCAGACCAAGGCCCAGGCCCCGGGAGGCGCCGATGATCAATGCGTTTCTTGCCGAATTCATGAGAGGCATCCTTGAAAGAAAGAGGTCATGGATTTAATGGACAGCGTTGCCCGAGCCGTTGTTTCAGCTCGTGACGCAACGCATCGAGTTCGGTGATGCGGGTTTCGATCAGGTTCAGTTTGTCTTGCAGCAATTGCGTCACCGCGCAGTCCGGATCGGGGGCGTTCCACAGGGCGCCAACGCTGGCGCTGATCTCGCCCAGGGTAAAGCCCAGGCGCTGGGCGGTCTTGATATAGAGCACCAGTTGCACTATGTCGGCGGGATAGTCGCGATAGCCATTGGCGCTACGCGACGCTGCGATCAGGCCCCGCTGCTCGTAGAAGCGCAGCGTGTCTCGACTGACGGCGCAGGCCTGGGCTAATTCACCGATGCGCATTGTGGAACTCCGGAGGACTTGACCTTGGAGCATACCCCAGGCTTTAGCCTCTTCGCTCCCCAATTATCTGGAGCAAAGTGTATGTGGACTTCGATGCAATACCGCCGGGTGGTGCTTGGCAGCGCCTGGTACGACCTGATCGTGTCGGCCGCGCTGGTCACGCCGTGGAGCTTTGCGGCGCTGCATGGTGTGTTGATGAGCCTGACTCAGCTATTCGACCTGCCTGGAGAACTACCGCCGTTTGCGCCGGCGCATGTGCTGATGGTGAATCTGCTCGGCTCGATTGTCTGCGTGTGGGCGGTGCTGCGGATTCGGGATCCGCAGCCGCTGTACGGGCGTTATGACGCGACGGGGCGGTTTCTGTTTGCAGCCTGGATGCTGTATGCACTGCTTCATGGGGCCAGCGCGGTGTTGTGGGTTTTCCTGGTTTTCGAGGTGGTGTGGGGTTTGGTTCAGGTGTTGCCTGTTCGGGACTCATCGCGAGCAAGCTCGCTCCCACAGGGGGCCTGAGTCGGAACTGCCGGCCGTGTGTGGGAGCGAGCTTGCTCGCGATAGGCACGCCACGGTCTATCTCAATGCCCCGCCTGCCAAGGCTGCCCCAGGGACACCGGCGCATACAGCCGGGTGCGCACGGCGTCCCGGGATAACAGCACCAGCACCACAATGGTCGCGGCATACGGCAGCATCGCCAGTAGACTCGATGGAATCGCCAGGCCCAGCCCCTGGGCCACCAGGTGCAGGATGCTGGCGAGGCCGAACAGGTAGGCGCCCAGCAGCAGGCGCCACACCCGCCAACTGGCGAACACCACCAGCGCCAGGGCGATCCAGCCGCGCCCGGCGCTCATGTTCTCGGCCCACATCGGCGTGTAGGCCAGCGACAGATAGGCGCCGGCCAACCCGGCCATGGCGCCGCCAAACAAGACCGCCAGGGTTCGCACCCGCAGCACCGGCAGGCCCATGGCACTGGCGGCATCGGGGTTTTCCCCGACGGCCTGGATGATCAACCCGACGCGACTTTTCACAATCATCCACGCCACCAGGGCAAACAGCGCGAAGGACAGGTAAACCAGCAGATCCTGGGCAAACAGCATCCGCCCGATCAGTGGAATGTCACTCAAGTAAGGAATCGCCAGCGGCTCGAACCCGGCCAACGGCTTGCCGACCCAGGCCGCGCCGACAAAGCTCGACAGGCCCACGCCGAAAATCGTCAGCGCCAGCCCGGTGGCGACCTGATTGGCGTTGAACACCAGCGCCACCAGCGCGAACAACGCCGACAACAGCATGCCGGCAGCCATCGCCAGCAGCACGCCGAGCCAGAGGTTGCCGCTGTTGAACGCGACGATAAAACCGATCACCGCGCCGAACAGCATCATGCCTTCCTGGCCCAGGTTGAGGACGCCGCTTTTTTCGCAGACCAATTCACCCAAGGCTACCAGCAGCAATGGCGTACCGCAGCGGACCATGGCGTAGAAAATATTGCTCAACAGGTCGATATCCATCACAGCGCTCCTGCCTGTACGGCGGTGGTTCGGGTACGTCGGGCCCAGCGCAGGTTGAGGCGTGGCCGGTACAGAATCAGCACGTCGCAGGCCAACAGGAAAAACAGCATCATCCCTTGGAACAGTTGGGTGATTGCCTGGGGCAGGTTCAGCGACATCTGCGCGCTCTCGCCGCCGATGTACAGCAATGCCATCAACAGGCTGGAAAACAGAATGCCGATGGGATTGAGGCGACCCAGGAACGCCACGGTAATTGCTGCATAGCCGTAGCCCGGCGACACCTGCGGCACCAGCTGACCGATCGGCCCGGTCACTTCGCAGACGCCGGCCAGCCCGGCCAGTGCCCCGCTGATCAACAGCGTCAGCCACACCAACGGCTTCTGGCGAAAACCGGCGAACCCGGCGGCGCGGGCATCGAGGCCCAGCACCTTGATCTGAAAGCCGACGAAGCTTTTCTGCAGCAACACCCACACCGCCACCAGCGCCAGCAGGGCGAAATACAGCCCGGCATGGACCCGCCCATCTTCCAGCAGCAACGGCAGGCGACTGGCCGCGCCGAACATCGCCGACTCCGGGAAGTTGAAACCCTCCGGGTCTTTCAACGGCCCGTGAACGCAAAACAGCAGCAGGTTCAGGGCGATGTAATTGAGCATGATGCTGGTCAGGATCTCGTTGGCGTTGAAGCGCGTGCGCAGCCACGCCGTGAGCCCGGCCCAGGCGGCACCGGCCAGGGTGCCGGTCAGCAGGATCAGCACCAGTGCCCAGCGGCTTTGCATGTCGATGATGTTCACTGCCAAGGCACTGCCGGCCAGGGCGCCCAGCAACAGCTGGCCTTCAGCGCCGATGTTCCAGATTCGCGCCTGATAGGCCACTGCCAGGCCGAGGGCACACAGCAGGATCGGCAAGGTCTTGACCAGCCATTCGGACACGCCGTACAGGTCGCTGATCGGGGCGATCAACAAGGTGTACAGCGTTTGCAGCGGGTCATGCCCGAGGGCGATGAACAGCAGTGAGCCGCAGGCCAGGGTCAGCACGGCGGCCAAGAGCGGCGAGCACCAGAGCATCAGGCGCGATTGCTGGCCGCGAGGTTCGAGAGAAAGCAGCATGTAGAACTCCGTTAAACCGGCGCGCGGGCAGGGGATTGAGGGGCGTCGAACTGGCCGGCCATCCAGCCGCCGACGTCACTGAGCCGGGTCTCGACGGTGGGCCTCAAGGCCGACAGACGCCCGCCGCACAAGGCGCCGAGGCGGTCGCTGATCTGGAACAGTTCGTCCAGGTCTTCGGAGATCACCAGAATCGCCGCGCCTGCATCGCGCAGGGCAATCAGGGCGCGATGGATGGTCGCCGCCGCGCCGACGTCCACGCCCCAGGTCGGGTGAGCGGCCACCAGCAGCTTCGGCTGTTGCAGGATTTCCCGGCCGAGAATGAATTTCTGCAGGTTGCCTCCCGAGAGGCTGCGCGCTGGGGTTTTGGTGTCGGGTGTCTTCACGCCAAAGCGACGGATGATCTCCTCGGCCAGGTGTTCGACCTTGCTGCGGCGAATCAGTCCGTGGCTGACCAGGCCCTGTTGGAAAGCGCTGAGCAAGGCGTTATCCGCCAGGCTCAACTGCGGCACGGCGCCATGGCCCAGGCGCTCGGCGGGGACAAAGGCCAGCCCGAGCCGGCGACGGGCGTCGGGGCGTAGATGAGCCACGGGTTGCCCGTCGAATCGGATCGTTTCGCCTTGCTGGCGGGCAAGCGGCGTTTCTCCGCTGAGCAACGCCAGCCATTCATCCTGACCGTTGCCCGCCACCCCGGCGATGCCGACGATTTCGCCGCTGCAGACCTCAAGGTCAATGTCCCGCAACGAGCAGCCGAACGGGTCCGGGTTGTGCCAGGACAGCTTGTTGATCTGCAGGAAGGCTTTGTCTGCGCTGACCTTGGGATAATCCGTGATCAGCCCGGCCGCTTCGCCGACCATCAGTTGCGCCAACTCCCGGTCCGAGCAGTGCGCCGGCGTGCAATGCCCCGACACCCGCCCGCCGCGCAGCACCGTGGCGCTGTGGCACAACGCTCGCACTTCCCCAAGCTTGTGGCTGATAAACAGGATGCTGCAGCCCTCGCTCGCCAGGCGGCGCAGGGTCACGAACAATTCTTCGGCTTCCACGGGCGTGAGCACCGAAGTCGGTTCGTCGAGAATCAGCAGGCGAATGTCCTGCATCAGGCAGCGAATGATCTCCACCCGCTGCCGCTCGCCAATCGACAAGCTGTGGACCAGCCGCTGCGGCTCCAGCGCCATGCCGTAGCGCCTGGAAACCTCGCGGATCCGGGGTTCCAGCTGCGCCGGCGTACCGGCTGCCGCGCCCATAGCCAGGGCAATGTTTTGCGCAACGGTGAGGGTTTCGAACAGCGAGAAATGCTGGAACACCATGCCGATTCCCAGGCTGCGGGCCTGGGCCGGGTTGCGCAGGTTGACGCGCTGGCCTTGCCAGATCACCTCGCCCGAATCGGCAGGGGTGACGCCGTAGATAATCTTCATCAGGGTACTTTTACCCGCACCGTTTTCCCCGAGCAGGGCGTGGATCTCCCCGGGTTGGATGCTCAGGTCGATGGCGTCGTTGGCCAGGCAACCGGGGTAGCGTTTGCTGATGTTGCGCAATTGCAGGCGCGCGATGGAATCGGGGTTGGACATGACAGGCTCGGGCCGATGGACAGGAATGCCTGTGGATAAAGCAATTTCCTGGCCATCAGGTCAGGAAATTGCCTCGGCCCGCGTCGCCAAGGCTCTCTGCATGTCGCCTGGGCATCTGCCGCAGGAAAATTCTGCACCGGCTTGGAGCGCACGAGTTTTGCGCAGGCATCGGTTTGCTCTGAAATGGGTGGTTAAAAATTGAGCAAGCGGCTGCGAGCCATGCCCTTCTTGGGGTGGCAGGAGCCATGAACGGGTTATCCACAGGTTGCTCCACAGTTATTGTGTGCAAGCCGGAAACTCGGGCATAAGCACTGCGGGGCTTTCTTCTAAAGGTGATAAACCGCCGCAAGCGTTTGTTTTATGGATGGATTTGTCGGTTCGGCGAGACTTTGGCTGAAAAATGAGCAACTCTCTGAAACCCGCATGACAGAAGGGTTACAGAGGGATGTGCTCAGGTTATCCACAGTCGGGTACACAGTGGATGTGGGCAAGTTGAACGATTGCGGGGCGCCCTGAAAGGTCGCAGGTTGTCTCAACGTGCCAGCAGGATCCGGCCACGGCTCAGGTCGGCGAGGTGCGTTTGCAATGTTTCGATCTGCGCTTCGCCCACGGCCAGTTGAAGGTCGACGCCATTGGCCGTAAAGCGTTCTTCATTGACCAACCCGCCGCATTCGGCGACGCGCAGTTTCACCAGGGCCAGTTCGGCGAATCCACAGGAACAGCGCAACGCCACGCGACTGATCAATTCGATTTTCTCGGCGTTTTGCAGGCATTTGTTCGCGCCGCCGCCATAAGCCCGGGCCAGCCCGCCCGTGCCCAGTTGAATCCCGCCGTACCAACGGATCACCAGCACCGCGACCTGGTCGCAGGCTTGTGCTTCGATCGCGGCCAGGATCGGCCGCCCGGCGGTGCCTCCCGGCTCGCCATCGTCGTTGCTGCGGTATTGGTCGCCGAGTTTCCAGGCCCAGCAATTGTGCGAGGCATTCAGGTCGCTGTGCTGGTCGATAAAGGCCTGGGCGTCGGCGGGGCTGGTGATGGGCGCGGCGAACGTGATGAAGCGGCTTTTGCGAATTTCTTCGCGGTATTCGCAAAAGCCGGCAAGGGTAAAGGGCATGGCGATCTTAGAGGGCAGGTGTCAGGCCGCAGCCCTTGAGAATGATGCGGATCAGGTTGTCGCCAGCCTCGACCATGTCCTGCTTGGTCAACTTGCTGCGCCCGGTCACGCGACAGATCTGGGTGGCGAAGTCGGCGTAATGCTGGGTACTGCCCCACAACAGGAAAATCAGGTGAACCGGGTCGATCGGGTCCATCTTGCCGGCATCGATCCAGGCCTGGAATACGGCCGCCCGACCATTGAACCAGGCGCGATAATCCTGGTTGAAATACTCGCTCAGGCATTCGCCACCGCTGATCACTTCCATGGCAAACAACCGCGACGCCTGGGGTTGGCGACGAGAGAATTCCATCTTGGCGCGGATATAGCGGGTCAAGGCTTCGGCCGGATCATCCTCGGTGGTGAGGGTATTGAAGGTGCTGTCCCACAATTCGATGATGTTGCTCAGCACCGCCACGTACAAGCCGAGCTTGTTGGTGAAGTAGTAATGCAGGTTCGCCTTGGGCAGCCCGGCCTTGAGGGCGATGGCATTCATGCTGGTGCCTTTGAACCCGTGACGGGCGAATTCATCTTCGGCAGCCTTGAGGATCGTCTCTTCATTCTTTTGACGAATGCGACTGGTGGGTTTGCCACCGTGGGCAGGGACTTCAAAGGTCATGGGCGTTTCCGGGCTGGGTCTGTGGGCAAGCAAATGCGTTGATAGCGCACCGGCATCAATCCGACAAGTGCCATCACACTAAAAGCCCGACTAAACACCTGTGGGAGCAAAGGGGATCAGCGGGTGGCGGCGAGGCTTTCGAGAAAACTCTCCAGCACCAGGTGAGGCCGACGCCCCTTGCGCGTGACCGACGCCAGGCTCAGGTCATAGAACCGTGCGGAGGGCTTCAAGGCGCGCAGCCGACCTTGCTGGACCCAGAGGCTGGCGTAGTGATCGGGCAGGTAACCGATGTAGCGTCCGGTGAGGATCAGGAACGCCATGCCTTCGCGGTCCGATGCGCTCGCGGTGCAATTGAGCGCCTGGTAATGGGCCTGTATTTCGGCTGGCAGGCGGAAGGTCGGCGCGATGGCGTCCTGGCTGTTGAGGCGAGCGTCCTCGAGTTGCTGGTCATCGACATAAAACAGTGGATGCCCGACCGCGCAGTACAGCAGCGATCGTTCGCTATACAGCGGTTGATATTCCAGCCCGGACAGGGCACTGGCCTGGGGAACTACGCCAACATGCAAGCGCCCGTCGAGCACGCCTTGCTCGACTTCATTGGGGGCGATCATGCGAATCTGGATCTGCACGTCGGGCCCGCGTTCTTTCAATTGCGCCAAGGCGTGGGTGATGCGCATGTGGGGCAGGGTGACCAGGTTGTCGGTCAGACCGATGGTCAACTCACCGCGCAAATGCTGGTGCAGACCGTTGACCTCGGTGCGAAAGCTTTCCAGTGCGCTCAATAGCTGCAACGCCGATTGATACACCTCGCGACCTTCCTCGGTCAGGGAAAAGCCCGCGCGCCCACGCTGGCACAGACGCAGGCCGAGACGTTGCTCGAGATCGCTCATCTGCTGGCTGATGGCCGAGCGGCCGATGCCAAGCACGGTTTCAGCGGCGGAAAATCCACCACATTCCACTACGCTGCGGAAGATGCGCAGCAGGCGAATATCAAAGTCGCTGACCTGGGCCAGTGGATCGGGACGACGAACGCTCATAGTTTAGTGATCCGCCGACTGAAGGTTACAAAAGTTGGATTTCACCGACTTTATCGCCGTGGCAACTTAGCTGCAAGAACGCTTTCGATTCCCTGTCGCTTATGATCTGCGAGGTTTTGTCGATGAACATGCCCGAACACGCTGCCGGTTCCCTGGCCAGCCAGCTCAAGCTGGATGCCCACTGGATGCCTTACACCGCCAACCGCAATTTCCAGCGCGATCCGCGCCTGATCGTCGCTGCCGAAGGCAGTTGGCTGGTGGATGACAAGGGGCGCAAGGTGTACGACTCGCTGTCGGGCCTGTGGACATGCGGTGCCGGGCACACCCGCAAGGAAATCCAGGAAGCGGTCGCCAAGCAACTGGGCACCCTCGATTATTCGCCGGGGTTCCAGTACGGCCATCCGCTGTCGTTCCAACTGGCGGAAAAAATCACCAGCCTGACCCCGGGCAATCTCAATCATGTGTTCTTTACCGACTCCGGCTCCGAGTGCGCCGATACCGCGGTGAAGATGGTCCGCGCCTACTGGCGTCTCAAGGGCCAGGCGACCAAGACCAAGATGATTGGTCGTGCCCGTGGCTATCACGGCGTGAACATCGCCGGCACCAGCCTCGGCGGTGTCAACGGCAACCGCAAACTGTTCGGCCAGGCCATGATGGACGTCGACCACTTGCCTCACACCTTGCTGGCCAGCAATGCCTATTCCCGTGGCATGCCAAAAGAGGGTGGCATCGCCTTGGCCGATGAGTTGCTGAAGCTGATCGAACTGCACGATGCGTCCAACATCGCTGCGGTGTTCGTCGAACCGATGGCGGGTTCGGCCGGCGTGCTGGTGCCGCCTGAGGGTTACCTCAAGCGCCTGCGGGAAATCTGCGACCAGCACAGCATTCTCCTGGTGTTCGACGAAGTGATCACCGGTTTCGGCCGCACCGGTTCGATGTTCGGTGCCGACAGCTTTGGCGTGATCCCGGACCTGATGTGCATCGCCAAGCAAGTCACCAATGGCGCGATCCCCATGGGGGCGGTGATTGCCAGCTCCGAGATCTACCAGACGTTCATGAACCAGCCGACACCCGAGTACGCGGTGGAATTTCCCCACGGCTACACCTACTCGGCCCACCCGGTGGCCTGCGCGGCTGGCCTGGCGGCGCTGGACCTGCTGCAGAAGGAAAACCTGGTACAGAGCGTGGCCGAGATCGCCCCGCATTTCGAGAATGCATTGCACGGCTTGAAGGGCGCGAAGAACGTCATCGACATTCGCAACTATGGCCTGGCCGGCGCGATCCAGATCGCCGGGCGCGACGGCGATGCCATCGTGCGTCCGTTCGAGGCCGGCATGGCGTTGTGGAAAGCCGGGTTCTATGTGCGCTTCGGCGGCGACACCCTGCAGTTCGGGCCAACGTTCAACAGCAAGCCGCAGGACCTGGATCGCCTGTTCGATGCGGTCGGTGAAGTGCTGAACAAGCTCGACTGATACGTCCTTCTATATAGCTTTCGATAACGGGCGTCCGGTCACGGGCGCCTGTGGATAATTCTGGAGTCCCCCATGAGCCTCATCCCGCATTTGATCAATGGCGAACTGCTGAGCGACAGCGCTCGCACCGCCGATGTGTTCAACCCGTCCACTGGCCAGGCCATCCATAAAGTACCGTTGGCTGATCGCGCGACCATCCAGCAGGCCATCGACGCCGCGAAGGCGGCTTTCCCGGCCTGGCGCAATACACCGGCGGCCAAGCGCGCGCAGGTGATGTTTCGTTTCAAGCAACTGCTGGAGCAGAACGAGTCGCGCATCGCGCAGTTGATCAGTGAAGAACACGGCAAGACGTTGGAAGACGCGGCCGGTGAGCTCAAGCGTGGCATCGAAAACGTCGAGTTCGCCTGTGCGGCACCAGAAATCCTGAAAGGCGAATACAGCCGTAACGTAGGACCGAACATCGACGCCTGGTCAGACTTCCAGCCTCTGGGCGTGGTGGCGGGCATCACGCCGTTCAACTTTCCGGCGATGGTGCCGCTGTGGATGTATCCGCTGGCGATCGTTTGCGGTAACTGCTTTATTCTCAAGCCGTCCGAGCGTGACCCGAGTTCGACGTTGCTGATCGCCCAGTTGTTGTTGGAAGCCGGTTTGCCCAAGGGCGTATTGAGCGTGGTGCACGGCGACAAGGCTGCGGTGGACGCGCTGATCGAAGCGCCGGAAGTGAAGGCGCTGAGTTTTGTTGGTTCAACGCCGATTGCCGAATACATCTATGCCGAGGGCACTCGGCGCGGCAAACGTGTCCAGGCGCTGGGTGGGGCGAAGAACCATGCGGTGCTGATGCCGGATGCGGACCTGGACAATGCCGTCAGCGCGCTGATGGGCGCGGCGTACGGTTCGTGTGGTGAACGCTGCATGGCGATTTCGGTGGCGGTGTGTGTCGGCGACCAGGTGGCGGATGCGCTGGTGACCAAGCTGGTGCCGCAGATCAAGGCGCTGAAGATTGGTGCAGGTACATCCTGTGGGCTGGACATGGGGCCGTTGGTGACGGGGCAGCATCGGGACAAGGTCAGCGGCTATATAGAAGACGGTGTGGCGGCGGGTGCTTCGCTGGTGGTCGACGGCCGTGGCTTGAGTGTGACGGGGCATGAGGAAGGTTTCTTCCTGGGTGGCTGCCTGTTTGATCGCGTGACACCTGAGATGCGCATCTATAAGGAAGAGATCTTTGGGCCGGTACTGTGTATCGTCAGGGTCAATAGCCTGGAAGAGGCGATGCAATTGATCAACGATCACGAGTATGGCAACGGTACCTGCATCTTCACTCGCGATGGCGAGGCTGCGCGGTTGTTCTGCGATGAGATCGAAGTCGGCATGGTGGGCGTCAACGTTCCATTGCCGGTGCCGGTTGCCTATCACAGCTTTGGCGGCTGGAAGCGCTCGCTGTTCGGTGACTTGCACGCCTACGGCCCGGACGGCGTGCGTTTCTATACCCGTCGCAAAGCTATTACCCAGCGTTGGCCGCAGCGTGCCAGCCATGAGGCTTCGCAGTTTGCGTTCCCCAGCTTGTAACCGGTAAGTGAAGAGGCCGGCGCCCTTGGGCGCCGGCCTGTGTGTTTGCGGTGCTTTTTGACTGATGTGACAGAATTGTGAAAAAAGGTGTTGACGGCAGATTCTGGAAGTCTATAATTCGCCCCACTTCCGGCGCAGTCGAAACGGAAAACTCCTTGAGATTCAATGAGTTAAGTAGGTTTCGAAGGTGTTGGGCTTCAGTTCATCGAGGCCCGGAAGGAGCAGGTAGAGCGGTGTTGTTTGGCTCTATCGGCGGTTCGATCTTCTCGGTCGAAAGCGGTGAAAAAGAGGTGTTGACAGCAGCGAGTAACGCTGTAGAATTCGCCTCCCGCTAACGAGAGATCGGAAGCGCAAGTGGTTGAAGTTGCAAAGGAAACTTTGAAAGCTTCTGAAAATAACCGCTTGACAGATACACGGGGCGCTGTAGAATGCGCGCCTCGGTTGAGACGAAAGACTCAGCCAACCGCTCTTTAACAACTGAATCAAGCAATTCGTGTGGGTGCTTGTGGAGTCAGACTGCTAGTCAACAGATTATCAGCATCACAAGTTACTCCGCGAGAAATCAAAGATGTAACCAACGATTGCTGAGCCAAGTTTAGGGTTTTCTCAAAACCCAAAGATGTTTGAACTGAAGAGTTTGATCATGGCTCAGATTGAACGCTGGCGGCAGGCCTAACACATGCAAGTCGAGCGGTAGAGAGGTGCTTGCACCTCTTGAGAGCGGCGGACGGGTGAGTAATGCCTAGGAATCTGCCTGGTAGTGGGGGATAACGCTCGGAAACGGACGCTAATACCGCATACGTCCTACGGGAGAAAGCAGGGGACCTTCGGGCCTTGCGCTATCAGATGAGCCTAGGTCGGATTAGCTAGTTGGTGGGGTAATGGCTCACCAAGGCGACGATCCGTAACTGGTCTGAGAGGATGATCAGTCACACTGGAACTGAGACACGGTCCAGACTCCTACGGGAGGCAGCAGTGGGGAATATTGGACAATGGGCGAAAGCCTGATCCAGCCATGCCGCGTGTGTGAAGAAGGTCTTCGGATTGTAAAGCACTTTAAGTTGGGAGGAAGGGCATTAACCTAATACGTTAGTGTTTTGACGTTACCGACAGAATAAGCACCGGCTAACTCTGTGCCAGCAGCCGCGGTAATACAGAGGGTGCAAGCGTTAATCGGAATTACTGGGCGTAAAGCGCGCGTAGGTGGTTCGTTAAGTTGGATGTGAAATCCCCGGGCTCAACCTGGGAACTGCATTCAAAACTGTCGAGCTAGAGTATGGTAGAGGGTGGTGGAATTTCCTGTGTAGCGGTGAAATGCGTAGATATAGGAAGGAACACCAGTGGCGAAGGCGACCACCTGGACTGATACTGACACTGAGGTGCGAAAGCGTGGGGAGCAAACAGGATTAGATACCCTGGTAGTCCACGCCGTAAACGATGTCAACTAGCCGTTGGGAGCCTTGAGCTCTTAGTGGCGCAGCTAACGCATTAAGTTGACCGCCTGGGGAGTACGGCCGCAAGGTTAAAACTCAAATGAATTGACGGGGGCCCGCACAAGCGGTGGAGCATGTGGTTTAATTCGAAGCAACGCGAAGAACCTTACCAGGCCTTGACATCCAATGAACTTTCCAGAGATGGATTGGTGCCTTCGGGAACATTGAGACAGGTGCTGCATGGCTGTCGTCAGCTCGTGTCGTGAGATGTTGGGTTAAGTCCCGTAACGAGCGCAACCCTTGTCCTTAGTTACCAGCACGTAATGGTGGGCACTCTAAGGAGACTGCCGGTGACAAACCGGAGGAAGGTGGGGATGACGTCAAGTCATCATGGCCCTTACGGCCTGGGCTACACACGTGCTACAATGGTCGGTACAGAGGGTTGCCAAGCCGCGAGGTGGAGCTAATCCCACAAAACCGATCGTAGTCCGGATCGCAGTCTGCAACTCGACTGCGTGAAGTCGGAATCGCTAGTAATCGCGAATCAGAATGTCGCGGTGAATACGTTCCCGGGCCTTGTACACACCGCCCGTCACACCATGGGAGTGGGTTGCACCAGAAGTAGCTAGTCTAACCTTCGGGGGGACGGTTACCACGGTGTGATTCATGACTGGGGTGAAGTCGTAACAAGGTAGCCGTAGGGGAACCTGCGGCTGGATCACCTCCTTAATCGACGACCGCAGCTGCTTCATGAGCTCCCACACGAATTGCTTGATTCATTGAAGAAGACGATAGAAGCAGCTTTAAGCTCCAAGCTGATAGCTCACAGCTAACAGTTACAAGCTCGAAATTGGGTCTGTAGCTCAGTTGGTTAGAGCGCACCCCTGATAAGGGTGAGGTCGGCAGTTCGAATCTGCCCAGACCCACCAATTTTGTAATGGGGCCATAGCTCAGCTGGGAGAGCGCCTGCCTTGCACGCAGGAGGTCAGCGGTTCGATCCCGCTTGGCTCCACCATAAACTGCTTCTGAAAGCTTAGAAATGAGCATTCCATCAAGGTGATGGTGAATGTTGATTTCTAGTCTTTTGATTAGATCGTTCTTTAAAAATTTGGGTATGTGATAGAAAGATAGACTGAACGTTACTTTCACTGGTAACGGATCAGGCTAAGGTAAAATTTGTGAGTTGCTCTCATGAGCAAGATCGAATTTTCGGCGAATGTCGTCTTCACAGTATAACCAGATTGCTTGGGGTTATATGGTCAAGTGAAGAAGCGCATACGGTGGATGCCTTGGCAGTCAGAGGCGATGAAAGACGTGGTAGCCTGCGAAAAGCTTCGGGGAGTCGGCAAACAGACTTTGATCCGGAGATGTCTGAATGGGGGAACCCAGCCATCATAAGATGGTTATCTTGTACTGAATACATAGGTGCAAGAGGCGAACCAGGGGAACTGAAACATCTAAGTACCCTGAGGAAAAGAAATCAACCGAGATTCCCTTAGTAGTGGCGAGCGAACGGGGACTAGCCCTTAAGCTTCTTTGATTTTAGCGGAACGCTCTGGAAAGTGCGGCCATAGTGGGTGATAGCCCTGTACGCGAAAGGATCTTAGAAGTGAAATCGAGTAGGACGGAGCACGAGAAACTTTGTCTGAATATGGGGGGACCATCCTCCAAGGCTAAATACTACTGACTGACCGATAGTGAACTAGTACCGTGAGGGAAAGGCGAAAAGAACCCCGGAGAGGGGAGTGAAATAGATCCTGAAACCGTATGCGTACAAGCAGTGGGAGCCCACTTTGTTGGGTGACTGCGTACCTTTTGTATAATGGGTCAGCGACTTATTTTCAGTGGCGAGCTTAACCGAATAGGGGAGGCGTAGCGAAAGCGAGTCTTAATAGGGCGTCTAGTCGCTGGGAATAGACCCGAAACCGGGCGATCTATCCATGGGCAGGTTGAAGGTTGGGTAACACTAACTGGAGGACCGAACCGACTACCGTTGAAAAGTTAGCGGATGACCTGTGGATCGGAGTGAAAGGCTAATCAAGCTCGGAGATAGCTGGTTCTCCTCGAAAGCTATTTAGGTAGCGCCTCATGTATCACTGTAGGGGGTAGAGCACTGTTTCGGCTAGGGGGTCATCCCGACTTACCAAACCGATGCAAACTCCGAATACCTACAAGTGCCGAGCATGGGAGACACACGGCGGGTGCTAACGTCCGTCGTGAAAAGGGAAACAACCCAGACCGTCAGCTAAGGTCCCAAAGTTATGGTTAAGTGGGAAACGATGTGGGAAGGCTTAGACAGCTAGGAGGTTGGCTTAGAAGCAGCCACCCTTTAAAGAAAGCGTAATAGCTCACTAGTCGAGTCGGCCTGCGCGGAAGATGTAACGGGGCTCAAACCATACACCGAAGCTACGGGTATCACGTAAGTGATGCGGTAGAGGAGCGTTCTGTAAGCCTGTGAAGGTGAGTTGAGAAGCTTGCTGGAGGTATCAGAAGTGCGAATGCTGACATGAGTAACGACAATGGGTGTGAAAAACACCCACGCCGAAAGACCAAGGTTTCCTGCGCAACGTTAATCGACGCAGGGTTAGTCGGTCCCTAAGGCGAGGCTGAAAAGCGTAGTCGATGGAAAACAGGTTAATATTCCTGTACTTCTGGTTATTGCGATGGAGGGACGGAGAAGGCTAGGCCAGCTTGGCGTTGGTTGTCCAAGTTTAAGGTGGTAGGCTGGAATCTTAGGTAAATCCGGGATTCTAAGGCCGAGAGCTGATGACGAGTTACCCTTTGGGTGACGAAGTGGTTGATGCCATGCTTCCAAGAAAAGCTTCTAAGCTTCAGGTAACCAGGAACCGTACCCCAAACCGACACAGGTGGTTGGGTAGAGAATACCAAGGCGCTTGAGAGAACTCGGGTGAAGGAACTAGGCAAAATGGCACCGTAACTTCGGGAGAAGGTGCGCCGGTGAGGGTGAAGCACTTGCTGCGTAAGCCCACGCCGGTCGAAGATACCAGGCCGCTGCGACTGTTTATTAAAAACACAGCACTCTGCAAACACGAAAGTGGACGTATAGGGTGTGACGCCTGCCCGGTGCCGGAAGGTTAATTGATGGGGTTAGCTAACGCGAAGCTCTTGATCGAAGCCCCGGTAAACGGCGGCCGTAACTATAACGGTCCTAAGGTAGCGAAATTCCTTGTCGGGTAAGTTCCGACCTGCACGAATGGCGTAACGATGGCGGCGCTGTCTCCACCCGAGACTCAGTGAAATTGAAATCGCTGTGAAGATGCAGTGTATCCGCGGCTAGACGGAAAGACCCCGTGAACCTTTACTATAGCTTTGCACTGGACTTTGAATTTGCTTGTGTAGGATAGGTGGGAGGCTTTGAAGCGTGGACGCCAGTTCGCGTGGAGCCATCCTTGAAATACCACCCTGGCAACTTTGAGGTTCTAACTCAGGTCCGTTATCCGGATCGAGGACAGTGTATGGTGGGTAGTTTGACTGGGGCGGTCTCCTCCTAAAGAGTAACGGAGGAGTACGAAGGTGCGCTCAGACCGGTCGGAAATCGGTCGTAGAGTATAAAGGCAAAAGCGCGCTTGACTGCGAGACAGACACGTCGAGCAGGTACGAAAGTAGGTCTTAGTGATCCGGTGGTTCTGTATGGAAGGGCCATCGCTCAACGGATAAAAGGTACTCCGGGGATAACAGGCTGATACCGCCCAAGAGTTCATATCGACGGCGGTGTTTGGCACCTCGATGTCGGCTCATCACATCCTGGGGCTGAAGCCGGTCCCAAGGGTATGGCTGTTCGCCATTTAAAGTGGTACGCGAGCTGGGTTTAGAACGTCGTGAGACAGTTCGGTCCCTATCTGCCGTGGACGTTTGAGATTTGAGAGGGGCTGCTCCTAGTACGAGAGGACCGGAGTGGACGAACCTCTGGTGTTCCGGTTGTCACGCCAGTGGCATTGCCGGGTAGCTATGTTCGGAAAAGATAACCGCTGAAAGCATCTAAGCGGGAAACTTGCCTCAAGATGAGATCTCACTGGGACCTTGAGTCCCCTGAAGGGCCGTCGAAGACTACGACGTTGATAGGCAGGGTGTGTAAGCGCTGTGAGGCGTTGAGCTAACCTGTACTAATTGCCCGTGAGGCTTGACCATATAACACCCAAGCAATTTGTGAACTCGAAAGAGGCCAGATTGCGGTGTGTGAAGACGAAACGAACCGAAAGTTCGAATCTCACAAAACACCGACGCTATCACATACCCAATTTGCTGAAGCGAGGCCAACTGGCCACGACTCAGTACCCGAATTTCTTGACGACCATAGAGCATTGGAACCACCTGATCCCATCCCGAACTCAGCAGTGAAACGATGCATCGCCGATGGTAGTGTGGGGTTTCCCCATGTGAGAGTAGGTCATCGTCAAGATTAAATTCCGAAACCCCTATCTGCTGATGCAGGTAGGGGTTTTGTTTTGCCCGCAGGAAAGTTCTTACGACAAGCGCGGATAGCTCCCGGCTGTCACAACCCCCCGACAGTGCTAAGGTTCTGCCCCTAGCTTTTGCATTTTCAAGGATGCCTTTCATGCCGGACGCAACGTCCCTCAGCCCAGCTTTCATGGTGGTTCACGGGAACCGCCTTGATGAGTTGCGCAGCTTGGTAATCAGCTTGATGCGGCGCTATCCGCTGTCCCCCCTTGAAAATGAAATCGCTCTGGTACAGAGCAATGGCATTGCCCAATGGCTCAAGCTCGCACTGGCTGAAGACCCGGAAGACGATGATTCCGGCGGTTGCGGTATTGCGGCTGCCATTGATGTGCAACTGCCGGGCAGTTTCATGTGGCAACTTTATCGAACAGTCCTGGGACGCGATGAAATTCCGGCCAAGTCCCTGCTGGATAAGGCTCCGTTAACCTGGCGCCTGATGCGTCTGCTGCCGCAGTTGATCGAGCAGCCTCATTTCGAACCTCTGCGACGATTCCTTACCCACGACACCGACTTGCGCAAGCGCTATCAACTGTCCGAGCGTCTTGCCGATCTGTTCGACCAGTACCAGGTCTACCGGGCCGACTGGCTTGAGGATTGGGCCGAAGGTCGACACCAGACCAGAAATGTCCGAGGTGAAATAAAGCCGCTCGCGCCGGCAAATTGCTGGCAAGCGGAACTGTGGCGAGCCTTGTTGCTGGATGTGGGGGAGCAAGGCATGGCGCAAAGCCGTGCCGGCGTTCATCAGCGCTATATCGAACGTATCAACAGCCTGGAAACCGCTCCGAAAGGCCTGCCCGCACGGGTCATCGTGTTTGGTATTTCTTCGTTGCCTGCCCAGGTCCTGGAGGCGCTCGCCGGCCTTTCCCGGTTCAGCCAGGTTCTGCTCTGCGTGCATAACCCGTGTCGCCATCATTGGGCGGACATCGTCGCCGACAAGGATTTGTTGCGTCACCAATACAAGCGCCAGGCACGCAAGGCTGGCATGCCCGTCGTCCTCGATCCGCAAACCCTGCATCAGCATGCCCATCCGTTATTGGCCGCCTGGGGCAAGCAAGGGCGCGACTATATCAACCTGCTCGACAGCTACGATGACCCCAACAGCTATCGCTCGGTATTTCGCGATGGGCGAATCGACCTGTTCACTGATGGGACCCCCACGACCCTTCTCAGCCAGTTGCAGGATGACATCCTGGAGCTGCGCCCCCTGAATGAAACCCGGGAACACTGGCCTGTCGTCGATCCGGAGCGAGACGGCTCGATCCGTTTTCATGTGGCGCATGGCGCCCAGCGCGAGGTTGAAATTCTCCACGACCAATTGCTGGCCCACTTCAGTGCGGATCCGACCCTGCGCCCACGGGATATCATCGTCATGGTCCCGGACATCGACAGTTATGCACCGCACATTCGCGCAGTGTTCGGCCAGCTCGACAGGAGCGACCCGCGGTTCATCCCCTTCACGTTGACCGACCAGGGCCAGCGTGGACGTGATCCACTGCTGATCGCCGTCGAGCATTTGCTCAAGCTGCCGGACAGTCGTTTTCCGGTCAGCGAAATCCTCGATCTGCTGGATGTCCCGGCGTTGCGCGAACGGTTTGGCATCGATGAGGCCGACCTGCCGACACTGCACCGCTGGATCGAAGGGGCAGGCATTCGTTGGGGGATGAGTGCCGAGCACCGTGCCGGCTTGGGCCTGCCTGCCGAGCTTGAGCAGAACAGCTGGCATTTCGGCTTGCGTCGCATGTTGCTGGGGTATGCCGTCGGCAGTTCGAACGCTTATGAGGGCATTGAGCCTTATGACGAGATCGGTGGCCTGGATGCGGCGTTGATCGGTCCCCTGGTTGCTTTGCTGGATGCCCTGGAAGTCGCCCATCATGAACTCACCCGGCCGGCATCGCCGCAGCAATGGGGTTCACGCCTGCAAGATCTGATGCAGCTGTTTTTCCAGGCAAGCAACGAGCATGACGACTATTTGCTGGCCCAACTCGAAGACTTGCGTGAAACCTGGCTGGAAACCTGTGAGTCGGTGGGGCTGCACGATGAATTGCCGCTGACGGTGGTACGCGAGGCGTGGTTGGCCGGACTGGATCAGGGGCGACTGTCCCAGCGCTTCCTGGCCGGCGCAGTCAACTTCTGTACCTTGATGCCGATGCGCGCGATCCCCTTCAAGCTGGTGTGCCTGCTGGGGATGAATGATGGTGATTACCCGAGAGCCCAGCCGCCTTTGGACTTCGACCTGATGGGTGGCGATTATCGTCCGGGCGATCGTTCCCGCCGTGAGGACGACCGTTACCTGCTGTTGGAAGCGCTGCTTTCTGCCCGGGAAAAGCTGTACATCAGTTGGGTGGGGCGCAGTATTCGCGACAACAGTGAGCGCCCGGCATCGGTGTTGATCGGCCAACTGCGCGATCATCTCGCCGGTGGCTGGCGGTTGGCAGATGACAGCAAGCCTCTTCTCGATGCCCTGACCCAGGAGCATCCGCTGCAACCGTTCAGTGCGCGTTATTTCCATCAAGGCGATGCGCTGTTCAGTTACGCCAGCGAATGGCGAATGCTCCACGACATCTCCGATGACGCCGACACAACCCAGGTGCTGGAGCCTTACGTTCAGGAAGAACCCTTGGGCCTCGGTCAGTTGCAGGACTTCCTGCGCAATCCTGTTCGCCATTTCTTCAGCCAGCGGCTGAAAGTGTTCTTCGAGGCCATCGAAGCGCCTCTGGCCGATGACGAACCTTTCGTGCTCGATGCGCTGCAACGCTACAGCCTGAGTGACAGCTTGCTCGAGGCCGCCCTGGTACGCCTGGACCAACCGGATCTTGCCCTTACCGCTCACGCCAAAAGACTGCAGAACAGCGGCCTGTTACCCATGGCCGGTTTCGGTGAATGCATGCAGCGTGAATTGATCGAACCTCTGCCGGATCTGCTCCAGCGGTACCAACAGCTTCTGGCGTTATGGCCGACACCGTCGGTCAGCGCTGTGCCAGTCAGCCTGCAATTGCAGGGAGTGAATGTCGAGGGCTGGCTCAGTGGTTTGCACCAGCGTTCCGACGGTGCGGTCCTCGCCATCACGGCCATACCCAACAGCATCGGCTCCACCAAAACCCGTAAGTGGCATCGCCTGATACGACCTTGGGTCAACCATCTCGTGGCCTGCGCTAATGGCTTGTCGTTGACGACGGCACTGGTGGCCAGTGATGACAGCTTGCTGCTGGCACCTTTTGAAGAGACTGTCGCACAAAGGCTACTGGGCGACATGCTGCTGGCCTGGCAGACCGGTATGCGCCAGCCGCTACCGATTGCGGTTAAGACGGCTTTCGCCTGGCTCGGCCAGACTGATCCGGGCAAGGCCGAAGCGGCGGCTCGCAAAGCCTATGAGGGCGATGGACAGACGTTTGAAGGCGAGCGGCGGGAAAGTCCGGCGTTGGCTCGACAGTTTGCTGATTTCGATGCCTTGATGGCTGACGAAACATTCCCCGATTGGTGCGATGCACTCTACCGACCATTGCTCGAAGCCCCATGGCGTTCATTGGTCAGCGAGGAGGCCCGTTCATGAGTCAGCAGGCACCATTGGCCCTGGCTTTCCCGCTGCGGGGCAGCCAACTGATCGAGGCCAGCGCCGGTACCGGCAAGACCTTCACCATTTCGGCGCTGTACCTGCGTCTGGTGCTGGGGCATGGCGGTTCGGCATCCGGCTTCGGCCGCGAGTTGCTTCCACCGCAAATCCTGGTGGTGACCTTCACGGACGCTGCCACCAAAGAGTTGCGTGAACGAATTCGCACCCGTCTGGCCGAAGCGGCGCGTTTCTTCCGTGACGAAATTCCCGCCCAGGACTCGCTGATCGCTGCGTTGCGCGATGAGTTCAACGCTGACCAATGGCCTGGCTGCGCGAACCGGCTGGACATCGCTGCGCAGTGGATGGACGAAGCGGCCGTCTCGACCATCCACAGTTGGTGCCAGCGCATGTTGCGTGAGCATGCCTTCGACAGCGGTAGCCTGTTCACCCAGACTCTGGAAACCGACCACAGCGAATTGCTGGGCGAGGTGCTGCGCGATTATTGGCGGTTGTTCTGCTATTCGATGCAAGGCGAGGCGCTGAACTGGGTACGTACTCATTGGGGAGGGCCTGCTGCGCTGTTGCCGCGGGTGCGAGGTTTGTTTTCCAGCGAGCGCGGCGACGGCGACGGGCTTGAGCCTGCCGAACTCATCGCCGCGGCCTTGCAGGAGCGCAGTGCCGCCTTGCTCGATCTCAAGGCGCCGTGGCGGCAATGGGCGGTGGAACTGTTGGAGATCTGCCAGCAAGGCGTGGCCAGCAAGGCTGTCGACGGGCGCAAGATGCAGGCGCGTTACTTCGAGCCATGGTTTCAGAAAATCACTGCCTGGGTCGATGACGAAAGCCTCGAGCTGTTGGACATCGGTACCGGATTCACGCGGTTGACGCCCGAGGGCATGGCCGAAGCCTGGAAAGGTGAAGTGCCCAACCATCCCGGGCTGGACGCCATGGCCAGTCTCAAGGCCAGCCTGGATGCGTTGCCCACGCCAGATGCCGCCGTGTTGCAGCATGCCGCGCAATGGGTCGGGGCGCGCTTCGAGGCAGAGAAACGTCGCCGCGCCGAGATGGGCTTCGATGACATGCTGCTGCGTCTCGATGCAGCCCTGCAGGCCGACGGAGGCGAGCGTCTGGCGAGCCTGATCCGCGAACAGTTTCCGGTGGCGCTGATCGATGAGTTCCAGGACACCGACCCGGTTCAGTACCGGATCTTCGAAAGCATCTACCGCATCGAAGACAACGACCCCGGGACCGGACTTTTCCTGATCGGCGATCCGAAGCAGGCGATCTACGCTTTTCGCGGCGCCGACATCTATACCTACCTGCGCGCTCGCGAAGCCACTGCTGGCAGGCTGCACACGCTGGGCACGAACTTCCGTTCCAGCCATGCCATGGTCGGCGCGGTAAACCATGTTTTCCAGAATGCCGAGTCCCGCCCGAAGGGGCGTGGGGCTTTTCTGTTCCGTGAGCCTTCGGGCGAGAACCCGGTGCCGTTCCTGTCCGTCGAGTCCCAGGGGCGCAAGGAGTCCTTGCAGGTTGCTGGGCAGGCGGTCGCGGCGCTGAACATCTGGCACCTGTCGTCGGACCAGCCACTTTCCGGTGCGGTGTATCGACAATCCATGGCGGCCGCCTGCGCCAGTGAAATCACGGCGTTGCTCAACGGCGGCCAGTCGGGGCGCGACGGCTTCACGGTCGATGGAAAAGTGCTGCGAGGCGTGCGCCCGGCAGATATCGCCATCCTGGTGCGCGATGGTAAAGAAGCGCAGGCGGTGCGAGACGCGTTGTCCGCGCGAGGCGTGCGCAGCGTGTATCTGTCCGACAAGGATTCGGTCTTTGCCTCGCAGGAAGCGCGGGACTTGCTGATCTGGCTCAGGGCCTGTGCCGAGCCGGATGCCGAACGACCGCTACGGGCAGCCCTGGCCAGCATCACGTTGAATCTGTCGCTGACGGAACTGGAACGTCTCAACCAGGATGAGCTGGCCTGGGAAGCACGGGTCATGCAGTTCCGCAGTTATCGTACGGTCTGGCGCAGCCAGGGCGTGCTGCCGATGTTGCGACGCCTGCTGCATGATTTCGAACTGCCCCAGGCCTTGATGGTGCGCAGCGATGGCGAGCGGGTGCTGACCAACTTGTTGCACCTTTGCGAACTGTTGCAGCAGGCCGCCGGTGAACTGGATGGCGAACAAGCCTTGATCCGGCATTTGTCCGAGCACCTGGCTTTGTCCGGGCAAGCGGGAGAAGAGCAGATCCTGCGCCTGGAAAGCGATGAGCAACTGGTCAAGGTGGTCACGATCCACAAGTCCAAGGGCCTCGAATATCCGTTGGTCTTCTTGCCCTTTATCTGTTCGACGAAACCGGTGGACGGCAGTCGATTGCCATTGCACTACCACGACGAGGCCAACAAGGCGCAGATCAGCCTCAAGCCCACTGCCGAATTGATCGCCAAGGCCGATGACGAGCGTCTGGCCGAGGATCTGCGGCTTCTCTACGTGGCACTGACCCGCGCACAACACGCCTGCTGGCTTGGTGTCGCGGATCTCAAGCGGGGCAGCAACAACCGCTCGATCCTCCATGTGTCCGCGCTGGGGTACTTGTTGGGTGGTGGTGCGCCGCTGGCCGAATCGGTGGAGTTGAGGCGTTGGCTGGAAGACCTGCAACAAGGCAGTGACGCGGTGAGCTACCAGCCAATGCCTGAGGCCACCGACGAGCACTACCGGCCCCCGCGCAACGAAGCCGTGTTGCTTGAACCCTTGGTACCCTTGCGAAAAGCCAGCGAGAACTGGTGGATCGCGTCCTACAGTGCCTTGCGCATCAGCGAAAGCCTGAGCGAAGGCAGCGATACCGCGCCAGAGAGTCCCCAGGCCCAGAAACTGTTCGACGATGAACGACTGGACCCGGACGCGCCCAGGGAGACCGTCGCTGTCGGTGGCGACATCCACCGCTTTCCCCGTGGCCCCAACCCCGGCACTTTCCTGCATGGCCTGCTGGAGTGGGCCGCAGGGGAGGGCTTTTCATCGGCGCCAACGGATATCGAGGATGCCATTGCCCGACGCTGCAATCGCCGAGGCTGGAAAGGCTGGATCACCACGCTGAGCGATTGGCTGCAGCACCTGATCAAGATGCCCATGCACGTCGGCGACGACCAGGCGCCAGTGGTGCTCGAACAGCTGAGCCGATTCCAGGTCGAGATGGAGTTCTGGTTCGCCAGCCACAAGGTCGATGTGCAAAAGCTCGACCAACTGGTTTGCCGGTTCACCCATGGTGGTGTGGCCCGCGTCGCGGCAGAACCGGTGCTGCTCAACGGCATGTTCAAGGGCTTCATCGATCTGACGTTCGAGCACGACGGCCGGTACTACGTGGCCGATTACAAATCCAACTGGCTGGGTGTCGATGACATGGCCTACACCGTACCGGCCATGGAACAGTCGATCCTGGACCATCGCTACGACCTGCAATACGTGCTGTACCTGTTGGCCCTGCATCGCCAGCTCAAGGCACGGCTCCCCGATTACGACTACGACCGGCATGTCGGCGGCGCGTTGTACCTGTTCCTTCGCGGAACCCGCTCAGCCAGTCAGGGCGTGTATTTCACCAAGCCGCCACGGGCATTGATCGAACAACTGGATCGCCTGTTCCAGGGGGCGCCCGAACCCAAGGCTGAACCGGCGTGGGTACAGGGAGAGTTGCTATGAGTCGTTCTTTTGCCGACCTGCTGCCCAAATCGTCCGATGACGAAAGCCTGGTGGAGTTGGCGCCCTTGAGCCGTGCGCAGGACCTGCTGTTGTTATTGACGCGCTGGGTCGAGCGCGGCTGGTTGCGCGCCCTGGACAAGGCATTCGTGGCGTTCCTCCATGAACTGGCGCCCGACGATGATCCTTTGGTTCTGCTCGCCGCTGCATTGACCAGCCATCAACTGGGCCACGGCCATGTTTGCCTGGATGTGTTCGAGACCCTCAAGGAACCGGATTTTGCGCTGTCGCTGCCTCCCGAGGGTGACCTGCAGACGGGCGTGATGCTGTTGCCATCGCAAATATTGGCGACACTGGACGGCGTCCATTGGTGCAAGGCCCTGGCGTCCAGTCGTCTGGTGGCCCTGGCCGTGGATGGGAGCGAAGAGGCGCAGCAACGCCCGTTGGTGCTGTCCGGCAAACGTCTTTATCTGCGCCGCTACTGGGGTTATGAACGGCGAATCGATGAAGCGTTGCGTCAACGGCTTATCGAGCATGAAGCGGCGCCCGGTGACCTGCGCGAGCGTTTGGACGGGTTGTTCGGGCCGGCCAATGCCAGCGGCCCGATCGACTGGCAGAAACTGGCCTGCGCGCTGGCGACACGAGGGGCCTTCAGCATCGTGACCGGCGGCCCGGGCACCGGCAAGACCACGACCGTTGTGCGCCTGCTGGCCCTTCTGCAGGCTCCGGCCGTCGAGGCCGGGAAGCCGCTGCGGATTCGCCTGGCTGCGCCAACCGGCAAGGCGGCGGCGCGCCTGACCGAGTCCATCAGCCAGCAGGTCCGGACCCTGGATGTGGACGACGCGGTGCGCGAACGGATTCCCTGCGACGTCACGACAGTCCATCGTTTGCTGGGCAGCCGCCCGGGCACCCGGCATTTTCGCCACCATGCAGGCAATCGCTTGCCACTGGATGTGCTGGTGGTCGATGAAGCGTCGATGATCGACCTGGAGATGATGGCCAATCTGCTGGATGCCCTGCCGGCCCATGCACGGTTGGTGTTGCTGGGGGACAAGGACCAGTTGGCCTCCGTTGAAGCCGGTGCGGTGCTGGGGGATTTGTGTCGAGACGCCGAGGAGGGCTGGTACAGCCCCCGGACCCGAACCTGGCTTGAGTCGGCCAGTGGTGAAAACCTGGCGGCCAGTGACCTGCAACAGGACCTCGACGGCACTCATCCCCTGGCACAGCAAGTGGTCATGCTCAGGCATTCCCGGCGCTTTGGCGAGGGCAGCGGGATCGGTCAACTGGCTCGCTGGGTCAACCAGCAGCAGCCTGAAAAAGCCCGTCAGTTGCTGGAGCAAGGGCAGCATGCCGATCTGTCTTCCCTGAAATTGGCGAGTGAACACGACACGAAACTGGAAAAGCTGCTGCTCGACGGCAAGCCAGATGGGCCCCAGGGATATCGGCATTACCTGAGCCTGCTACGGCAGCGACGCCCGGCCATTTCTCGCCCGCTGGAAGACCGTTGCTGGGCCGATTGGGCCCGGGAAGTCCTGGCGGCCTTCGACGAATTCCAATTGCTTTGCGCGGTGCGCAAAGGTCCGTGGGGCGTCGAAGGACTGAACCTGCGAATCACCGCCGCCTTGCTCAAGGCCCGCCTTATCGATAGCGATCACCAGTGGTACGAAGGGCGCCCGGTGTTGATGACCCGCAATGACTATGGGCTGGGGCTGATGAACGGCGATATCGGTATCGCCCTCAAGTTGCCCGAGCGTGACGGCCCCGATGCCGGTAAACAGGTTCTGCGGGTCGCTTTCCCGCGCAACGATGGCCAGGGCGGTGTGCGTTTCGTCCTGCCCAGCCGCCTGAATGATGTGGAAACCGTGTATGCCATGACGGTGCATAAATCCCAGGGCTCGGAATTCACCCATACCGCGTTGATCCTCCCGGATGCGCTGAACCCGGTATTGACCAAGGAGTTGGTGTACACCGCCATTACCCGGGGCAAGCAATGGTTCAGCCTGATAGAGCCACGAGCGGGGGTGTTCGAGGAGGCGGTGCGGCGCAAGGTCAAGCGTTTGAGCGGGCTCATGTTGGAGTTGGAGGGGGATGACTGAATGATCAGCTTTCGTGATTCGATGCCGGAGTCACGATTTTGACTGTTTTCTGTCAGATATGTCCGTAGGGCGCCGGCTCGCTGGCTTTTTGGCACTGTGCTATCGTTCCGACACTTATCGTATGACCAAGAGATTTTCCATGAAAGTGGCGGTTCGGGAGGCGGTGCGCAGCAAGGACTGGGGGCATTATCTGCTTGCCGGTCTTCTGTGGTTGCTGTCGCCTATGGTGCTTGCCGAAGATCCGCCCTCCACGAGCCGGGCTGAACAGCGGGCCGAATCGGTCACTCAAGTCGTCTTGGGCATTCTCAGCTACGCACGCTGGCCAGTAGAGCCTGCGCAGTTGCAACTGTGCATCGTCGGCCCGACCCAATACACCGACGATCTGGTCAAAGGCACCACCCAGGCCACCGGTCGACCGGTGGCCGTACAGCGATTGCTGGCCGATCACCCCAACATCGCTACGGATTGCAACGCCGTCTACATCGGCAGGCTGACCAGCGACGAGCGCACCCGTCTGTTTGACTCCCTGATCGGCAAACCCGTGTTGAGCATCAGCGAAGGCGGTGACCAGTGCACCGTGGGGAGCCTGTTCTGTCTGCGGGTCGGTGATGAGCAGGTATCGTTCGAGGTCAACCTCGACTCGGTAGCGCGCAGTGGCGTGCGTATCCATCCGAGCGTTCTGCAGCTTTCCCGTCGCAGGCCGGCAGTACCATGAGCCTGTCCAAATCGCGGATCCTTCCCACCCTGGGCTCGGTCATCGGGCGCGGCCACCTGATTGTCGCGTTGGTGGCGATCACCATGGCCAGTGTTTCCCTGACGTTGCTGGGGGTGCTTGCGTTGCGGGTCTACGCCGATCACAACCTGCACCTGATCGCCCGTTCGATCAACTACACCGTGGAAGCCGCCGTGGTATTCGATGACGCGGCGGCGGCCACCGAGGCGCTGGCCTTGATCGCCTCCACCGAAGAGGTCGCCGATGCCCAGGTGCTCAATGAACATGGCCGTCTGTTGGCGCGTTGGCAGCGACCGGAAACAGGCCTGTTGTCGGGGCTGGAAGTGCACATTGCCAAGGCATTCCTGGAGAAGCCCATCAGCCTGCCAATCGTTCACCAAGGACAGAACATCGGCCGCATCGTGCTGGCGGGGCATGGCGGCAGCCTGTTGCGCTTTCTGCTCAGCGGCCTGACGGGGATTATCTTATGCACGGCGGTGAGTGCCTGGGTGGCGCTTTATCTGGCGCGGCGCCAGTTGCGGGCGATCACCGGACCATTGCGCAGCCTGGCCGAAGTGGCTCACGCGGCACGCAGCGAGCGGGCCCTGGACCGGCGGGTGCCGCCGGCCGCCATCGCCGAACTGGATAATCTGGCCAATGACTTCAATGCACTGCTCGACGAACTGGAGTCCTGGCAGACCCACCTGCAAAGCGAAAACGAAACCCTGGCCCACCAGGCCAGTCACGACAGTTTGACCGGCTTGCCGAACCGGGCGTTTTTCGAGGGCCGGCTGATCCGCGCCTTGCGCAACGCCAGCAAGCTCAACGAGCAAGTGGCCGTGTTGTACCTGGACAGCGACCGGTTCAAGGGCATCAATGACAATTTCGGCCACGCTGCCGGTGACGCGGTGCTGACGGCCGTGGCGACCCGGGTCCGGGCACAGTTGCGTGAAGACGACCTGGTCGCACGCCTGGGCGGCGATGAATTCGCCGTGCTGCTGGCGCCCCTGCACAACGCCGAGGACGCCGAGCGGATCGCTGAAAAAATCATCGCCAGCATGGAAATGCCGATTCAATTGCCCGGCAACGCCTCCGTGTTGACCTCCCTCAGTATCGGCATTGCCGTTTACCCGGATGATGGTGCCACACCGGGCACCCTGCTCCACGCCGCCGATGCGGCCATGTATCAAGCCAAACGCCTCGCCCGAGGCGGTCAACATACGGCGGAGTCGGATCACTCCGTCGCTGATCTTCAAACCAGGAGCTGACTCGTGCGTTCATCCCTTCAATTTTCCCTGCGCTGGTTCGCGACGCTTTTCCTGCTTGCCGTCGTGGTCCTGAGCGGTTGCCAGACAGCACCGCCGAAAGGCCTGACCCCGGCGCAAATTGCCGTACTCAAGCAACAAGGTTTCGAGCTGACTGACGATGGCTGGGCCTTCGGTTTGTCGGGCAAGGTGTTGTTTGGCAGCGATGTGGAAAACCTCAACCCGGCCAGTACCGAAATCGTCGAGCGTATCGGCAAGGCACTGCTGGGGGCGGGAATCCAGCGGGTACGTGTCGATGGCCATACCGACGCATCGGGCTCACAGGCCTACAACGAACAACTGTCGAAGCGGCGGGCCGCCAGCGTGAGCAAGGTGCTGACAAGCGTTGGCATGCACGAAGAGAACGTCCAATTGCGCGGCCTGGGCAGTAGCAAACCGGTCGCCTCCAACGACACCGCCAGCGGCCGCACCGAAAACCGCCGTGTCGCCATCGTGGTCAGCGCCGACTAGTCGGCGAACACCATCTCCCGGCTGTCGCCCATCAGCAGTGGCTGGTTCTGTTCAGTCACCTCGCGAATGTAATCCCACAACAACGTAATCCGCTTCAGCTTCCTCAAGTCCTCACGGCAGTACATCCAGAACTGCCGGGTGACGGTGATGTCCTCCGGCAACACCGGCAACAGCCGTGGGTCCTGGGCGGCGAGGAAACAGGGCAGGATGGCCAGCGAACGGCCTTGCTGCGCTGCCACGAATTGCGCGATCACGCTGGTGCTGCGCAGGTGGGCATTGGCGCCGGGCAGTACGTTGGCCAGGTAGAGCAATTCGGAACTGAACGCCAGGTCATCCACGTAGCTGATGAACGAGTGCTTGCCCAGGTCGGCCGGGCGCTGGATGGGTGGGTGGTTGTCCAGGTAGGACTGAGTGGCGTAGAGCTGCAGTCGGTAGTCGCACAATTTGCAGCACACATACGGGCCATGTTCGGGGCGTTCGAGGGCGATGACGATGTCGGCTTCGCGCTTGGAGAGGCTGATGAAGTGCGGCAGCGGGAGAATGTCTACCGAAATGGCCGGGTAGGCGTCGACGAAGTGGCTCAGTTGCGGGGTGATGAAGAAGCTGCCGAAGCCTTCGGTGCAGCCCATGCGCACGTGGCCGGACAGCGCGACGCCGGAGCCTGAGACCTGTTCGCAGGCCATGTGCAGGGTGCTTTCGATCGATTCGGCGTAACCCAGCAGGCGCTGGCCTTCGGCCGTCAGGACAAAACCGTTGGTCCGGGATTTCTCGAACAGCAGCGTGCCCAACGAGGCTTCCAGCGAGCTGATGCGTCGCGACACCGTGGTGTAGTCGACAGCCAGGCGCTTGGCGGCCGTGCTGGCCTTGCGGGTGCGGGCCACTTCGAGGAAAAACTTGAGGTCGTCCCAATTCAGCGACCCCAGGGAGGTGATGTTTTTTTGCATGTTGGACCGGCTTTTATGTGCATTCTTATTAGAAGTTTGCACATCTATACTCCAAAAACAGTCCCATCACCAAGCGTGTCCCGTGCACCTTGGTTTTTGCTGAACCAACGCTCTCTATAAGAACAATCCCGGAGGCCAGCATGAACGTTTCCCTTACGCCCAGCGACACCACCCTGCAAACCGTCAGACTGCTGATCGATGGCGAGTGGGTTGAATCCCAATCCAGTGAATGGCACGACATCGTCAACCCGGCCACCCAGCAGGTGTTGGCGAAGGTTCCGTTCGCCACGGCCTCGGAAGTCGATGCCGCCATCGCCGCTGCCCAGCGTGCTTTCCAGACCTGGAAACTGACCCCCATCGGCGCGCGGATGCGCATCATGCTCAAGCTCCAGGCGTTGATCCGCGAGCATTCCAAGCGCATCGCCGCGGTGCTCAGCGCCGAACAGGGCAAGACCATCGCTGATGCCGAAGGCGATATTTTCCGTGGCCTGGAAGTGGTCGAGCACGCCTGTTCCATCGGCACCCTGCAGATGGGCGAATTTGCCGAGAACGTCGCCGGTGGCGTTGACACCTACACCCTGCGCCAACCGATTGGTGTGTGCGCGGGCATTACCCCGTTCAACTTCCCGGCGATGATTCCGCTGTGGATGTTCCCGATGGCCATCGCCTGCGGTAACACCTTTGTGCTCAAGCCATCGGAACAGGACCCGCTGTCGACCATGCTCCTGGTGGAACTGGCCATCGAGGCCGGCGTGCCGGCGGGCGTGCTCAACGTGGTGCATGGCGGCAAGGACGTGGTGGATGCGCTCTGCACCCACAAGGACATCAAGGCGGTTTCGTTCGTCGGTTCGACGGCAGTTGGCACCCACGTGTATGACCTGGCGGGTCGTCACGGCAAGCGCGTGCAGTCGATGATGGGCGCCAAGAACCACGCGGTGGTGTTGCCTGATGCCAATCGTGAACAGACCCTCAACGCCTTGGTCGGCGCCGGTTTCGGCGCGGCGGGCCAGCGTTGCATGGCCACTTCCGTGGTGGTGCTGGTGGGCGCGGCCAAGCAGTGGTTGCCGGAGCTCAAGGCCCTGGCACAGAAGCTCAAGGTCAATGCTGGCAGCGAGCCGGGCACTGACGTCGGCCCGGTGATTTCCAAGCGCGCCAAGGCACGGATCCTCGAATTGATCGAGAGTGGCGTGCAGCAAGGGGCGAAGCTGGAGCTCGATGGTCGTGGTATCAGCGTGCCGGGTTTCGAGCAGGGCAATTTCGTTGGCCCGACCCTGTTTTCCGGCGTGACCACCGACATGCGTATCTACACCGAGGAAATCTTCGGCCCGGTGCTGGTGGTGCTGGAAGTCGACACCCTGGATCAGGCAATTGCCCTGGTCAATGCCAACCCGTTTGGCAACGGCACTGGCCTGTTCACCCAGAGCGGTGCGGCGGCGCGCAAATTCCAGAGCGAAATCGACGTCGGCCAGGTGGGCATCAACATTCCGATTCCGGTGCCGGTGCCGTTCTTCAGCTTTACCGGTTCCCGCGGTTCGAAACTCGGCGACCTTGGTCCGTACGGCAAACAAGTGGTGCAGTTCTACACTCAGACCAAGACCGTGACCGCGCGCTGGTTCGATGATGACAGCGTCAATGACGGTGTGAACACCACCATCAATTTGCGTTAAGGAGCCGGACATGAACATCGCATTTATCGGCCTGGGCAACATGGGCGCCCCCATGGCGCGCAACCTGCTCAAGGCTGGCCATTCGCTGAACCTGTTCGACCTGAACCAGACGGTGCTGGCTGAACTGGCAGCATTGGGCGGCACGATCAGCGCCTCGCCGCGCGACGCGGCCCAGGGCGCTGCCCTGGTGATCACCATGCTGCCGGCCGCCGCCCATGTGCGCAGTGTCTGGCTGGGTGAAGACGGTGTGCTGGCCGGCATCGCTGCCGGTACGCCAGCGGTGGATTGCAGCACCATCGATCCACAAACCGCCCGCGACGTGGCGGCTGCCGCGGCGAAACAAGGGGTGGCGATGGCCGATGCGCCGGTCTCGGGTGGCACCGGTGGTGCGGCGGCGGGCACGTTGACCTTCATGGTCGGTGCCACGGCCGAGTTGTTCGCCACCTTGCAACCGGTGCTGGCGCAAATGGGCCGTAACATCGTGCACTGTGGCGAAGTCGGCACCGGGCAGATCGCCAAGATCTGCAACAACCTGCTGCTGGGGATTTCCATGGTCGGTGTCAGCGAAGCCATGGCGTTGGGCGATGCCTTGGGGATCGACACCCAGGTGTTGGCCGGCATCATCAACAGTTCAACGGGCCGTTGCTGGAGTTCGGACACCTACAACCCATGGCCGGGCGTGATCGAAACGGCACCGGCGTCCCGGGGCTACACGGGGGGCTTTGGCGCCGACCTGATGCTCAAGGACCTGGGCCTGGCGACCGAAGCCGCGCGGCAGGCCCGTCAGCCGGTGGTGCTGGGGGCGGTGGCGCAGCAGTTGTACCAGGCGATGAGCCAGCGGGGCGAGGGCGGCAAGGACTTTTCGGCGATTGTGAACAGCTATCGCAAGCCGCAGTAAGAGCGGCGATATCGACGGGCTTTTGTGGCAAGGGCAATTGTCTGTGGGAGCAAGGCTTGCCCGTGATTACAGGCGATGCGGTCTCTGAGAGAACGAGGTGCCTGCATCGCGGGCAAGCCTTGCTCCCACAGATTGCTCCGTCGCCACAGAGGCTGCGCAATCTACAAAGTTGTTTTCCGAGAGACCATGTCGGGTGGTCTCTCGGTTTTTTGTTTCAGGCAAAGACGAAATATTTGCGCACGGTCTCGACCACTTCCCAGGTGCCCTTCATGCCTGGCTCGACGACAAAGATGTCACCGGCCCGCAGATGGATCGGCGCCATGCCGTCCGGGGTGATGATGCAGTAGCCTTCCTGGAAATGGCAGTACTCCCACTTCACGTAATCCACACGCCATTTGCCGGGTGTGCAGATCCAGGTGCCCATGATCTTGCTGCCGTCTTCGCTGGTGTAGGCGTTGAGGTTGACGGTGTGCGGGTCGCCTTCGAGTTTTTCCCATTTGCAGGCGTCGAGTACGGGCAGCGGATGGGTGTCGCGCAGGACGGTGATGGGTGCGGTCATGTGAGCTCCGAAAGGGGCAGAAGAGAACAGGCACCCTAACGCGCGGCATGAGCGGGTAGATGTCTGTGGTCGACACCGGGCTATCCAGAAGCGCGCATCAATCGGCCAGATGCCGAGCCAGGGCCGTGGCGTAGGCAGGCAAACCGTCGAAGTTGCGGGCGCACAACAGCAAGGCCCGGTATGCCCAAGCCTCTTGCAGCGGGACGCATTGATACGAAGGCTCGGGTGGGCGCCGGTCGATGGCAGCCTTCGGCACGATGGCAATGCCTGCACCATGGGCCACCATGCGAATCATCCCGTCGAAACCCTCGGCGCGAATGCGCACTTGCATGCGTGAGCCGATGTGCAGGGCCTGCTCTTCCAGGTGGATCGCCAGGGCGCTGGAGGCGTTCAGACCGACATAATCGTGGCTGAGGGTCTCACTGAAACGTACGGCGCGACCGTCAGCCAGGGGGTGTCCGGTCGGTAGGATCAATACCAGCGGATCGTCGCGAAAAGGCCAGGTCTGAAGGCCCTCGGTGTCCACTGCGTCGGAAACGATCCCGAGGTCTGCCGCGCCTTGGCGCAGCGCATGGGTGATCCGTGAGCTGGGCAACTCCTGCAGGTCAATGTCGAGGTTGGGATGGGCCTGGAGAAAACCGGCCAGCAACTCGGGCAGGTATTCGGTCATGGCGCTGGTGTTGCACAGCAGCCGCACCCGGCCTTTGACGCCTTTGGCGTATTCGGCCAGGTCCTGTTGCAGGCGTTCGGCCTGTTGCAGCAGGATCCGGGCGTGCTCGGCCAGGGCTTTGCCCGCGGGAGTGGGCGTTACGCCACGCCGCCCGCGTTCAAGCAGGTCGATGCCCAGGGACGCTTCCATGGCTCGCACTCGTGCGCTGGCCGCGGCCAGGGACAAATGGCTGCGAGCCGCACCGGCGGTGATGTTGCCGGTGTCGAGGATGTTCAGGTAGAGGCGCAGGTCGGTGAGGTCGAAGTGCATGGGTGGGGATCCTGTCTCAAGTGCTGTGGCGCCTGGTTTATCGTCATCGCGAGCAAGCTCGCTCCCACAGTTGAAATGCAATCCCATGTGGGAGCGAGCTTGCTCGCGATGGCGTCGGCCGCATCAGCGAATTCACAGCCTCTTGCCGCAAGAGAGGCACCCTCAGTATATGGCAGATTTTCAAGCCAAGCCCCGGGGCGCACGATACCCCCCATGGACACACTCATTACTTTCTATCAAAACCTCGGTCTAGCCCTTTCCCTGCTGGTCATCGGCACCTTCCTGCTGGCCGGCACCATCAAGGGTGTGATCGGCCTCGGTTTGCCGACCATCTCCATGGGCTTGCTTGGGTTGGCTATGGCCCCGGCGCAGGCTGCGGCGCTGCTCATCATCCCGGCGACCCTGACCAATCTCTGGCAATTGGCGTTTGGCGGTCATCTGCAAGCCCTGCTCCGGCGCCTGTGGCCGCTGCTGCTGGCGATTTTCATTGGCACCGGGCTCGGTACGCTGTGGCTTGGCATGACGGGTGGGGCCTGGGTGGTGCGGGCCTTGGGTGGGGCGCTCGTGCTGTATGCGCTGAGCGGGCTGTTGCTGCCAACGCTGCGGGTCGGCGCCTGTGCCGAGCCGTGGATCGCTCCGCTCTGCGGGCTGCTCACTGGCCTCATCACATCCGCCACTGGCGTATTCGTCATTCCGGCGGTGCCCTATCTGCAAGCGCTGGGCCTGAGCAAGGACGAACTGGTACAGGCCTTGGGCCTGTCATTCAGCGTTTCTACCCTGGCCCTGGCCGCCGGCCTGTTGTGGCGCGGCGCACTGGGCGGGGGCGAGTTGAGCGCTTCGTTGCTGGCGCTGGCTCCGGCGCTGCTGGGGATGTGGCTGGGGCAATGGTTGCGTCAGCGGATCAGCGCCGTGTTGTTCAAGCGGGTGTTTTTTGTCGGCCTCGGCGTGCTCGGCGGTCATCTGCTGATCAGCGGCTAGCCGAGGACGGGCTGAGCATGTCGACGCGACGGATTTCGAAGTCGCGCTCCAGATAATCCATGCGTTGCTCGAAGAACTGCTGCATGTGCGGCAGGTTCGAGTGCACCTCCAGGTGCGCCTGGGATGCCCAAATCTCATAGAAGATAAACAGCGTCGGATCCTGCTGGTCCCGCAGCATGTGATATTCGATGCAGCCGGGCTCGGCGCGGCTTGGTTCGACGTAGGCGCGGAACAGCGCTTCGAAGGCTTCGGCTTTTTCCGGACGGGTCTTGGCGTGCAGGATGAAACCGTGCAGTTCGCTCATCGAGGTGGCTCCTGGGATAAAAGAGGTCTCGAAGTCTAAGGCAATAATCGACCATTCATTCGTGCGTATAGGTCAAATCACTTTTGCCGTTGGACGGCTTATTCCCCATGAAGCTCATCGTTATTCTGCCGCCATCACTTTCAACCTTTCCATGCGGCGGCCTTTGACGGCCCATGCCGTGGAACCCGATGAGACTCCCCATGAAAAAAGTCCTGTTGCTCAATGGCGGCAAACAATTCGCTCACTCCGACGGTCGCTACAACGCCACCCTTCACGACACGGCGCTCAGCGTGTTGGACCGTGGCGGTCTTGATGTGAAAACCACTTTCATCGACGGCGGCTACGACATCAAGGAGGAAGTCGCCAAGTTCCTTTGGGCCGACGTGATCATTTACCAGATGCCGGGTTGGTGGATGGGCGCGCCCTGGACCGTGAAGAAATACATCGACGAAGTCTTCACCGAAGGCCACGGCAGCCTCTACGCCAGCGACGGCCGGACCCGTTCCGATGCCTCGCAGAAATACGGCAGCGGTGGCCTGGTCCAGGGCAAGCAGTACATGTTATCGCTGACCTGGAACGCCCCGCAGCAAGCCTTCGACGACCCGAGCGACTTCTTCGAGGCCAAGGGCGTGGACGCGGTGTACTTCCCGTTCCACAAGGCCAATCAGTTCCTCGGCATGACCGGCCTGCCGACTTTCCTGTGCGTGGACGTGATGAAACGCCCGAACATCGAAGGGGATGTGGCGCGGTATGAACAGCATTTGCGCGAGGTGTTCGGCCTGAAGGCGTGACCTGTCTTTTACCTCACATCCCGATACTATTCTGTGGCGGGTGGGTAAACCTGCGCTGTGGGAGCAAAGCTTGCTCGCGAAACAGACCCCTCGATCCCCGAAAGACCGCGGCGCCTTCATCGCGAGCAAGCTTTGCTCCCACATCGCGAGGATAAATCCCCTCGCCACAAGAGAGATCAGTCGACAGGGGGATACGTGAAAGCCAGATCCGACGAATTGCAGATTTTCGTCTGCGTGATCGAGTGCGGATCCATCTCCGCCGCCGCCGAGCAGGTCGGGCAGACGCCGTCGGCGGTCAGCCGAACGTTGTCGCGGCTGGAGGCCAAGCTCGACACCACGCTGATCAACCGCACCACGCGGCGTATGGACCTGACCGAGGAGGGCAAGTATTTCTTCGAGCAGGCCAAAGGCATCCTCGACCAGATGGATGAGCTGGAGGAGCGCCTGTCCTCCCGCCAGAAGAACCCTGCAGGCCGGTTGCGCATCAACGCGGCCTCGCCGTTCATGCTGCATGCCATCGTCCCGCACATCGACGAGTTCCGCAGGCTCTACCCGGACATCCAGCTCGAACTCAACAGCAACGATCTGATCATCGACCTGCTGGAGCAAAGCACCGACATCGCCATCCGCATCGGCACCCTCACCGACTCGACGCTCCACGCCCGCGCCCTGGGTTGCAGCCCGTTGCACATCCTGGCCAGCCCCGCTTATCTGAAGCGGCACGGCACACCGTCTAGCGTCGCCGAGCTGGCAGGTCATGCGCTGCTGGGGTTTGCCCAGAACGAGGGCCTCAACCAGTGGCCGCTGCGCCACGTACACGGTGATCGTTGGCCGATCCAGCCCGTCATCAGCGCGTCCAGCGGCGAGACCGTGCGCCACTTGGCGCTGCAGGGGCAGGGCATTGCCTGCCTGTCGGACTTCATGACCCGCGAAGACATCCGTGCCGGTCGGCTGAAGGTGCTGCTGGCCGATGCCAACAGCGGATATCGCCAGCCGATCAATGCCGTGTACTACCGCAACTCGCAACTGGCCTTGCGGATCCAGTGCTTCCTGGACTTCATCCAGGGCAAGCTCGCTGGCTACGCCTCGCGGGAGTTCAAAGGCTGATTCGTGACTTCAAGGCAAGAGTGATTTGGGCAATGTGGACTGTTTCGTCAGGGACGGGGCCTCGATACTTGCGCCATCACTGATCTGGCCAAGGAGTTTGTCCATGAACGTATTCGTCACCGGCGCTGCCGGTTTTATCGGCGGTTCCATCGCCACTGGCCTGGTACGCGCCGGGCACCACGTCACCGGTCTGGTGCGCAGCGCCGAACAGGCGAACGAACTGACGGCGCTGGGCATCGAGCCGGTTATCGGCACCCTCGAAGACAGCGCGCTGCTGACCGAGCAGGCCCGTGCCGCCGATGCGGTGATCAATGCCGCCAGCAGCGACCACCGCGGTGCGGTCGAAGCGTTGATCGAAGGGCTCAAGGGCTCGAACAAAGTGCTGCTGCACACCAGCGGTTCGAGCATCGTCGGCGACGCGTCGGGCGGTCGTTCCAGCGATGCCATCTACTACGAAAATGACCTGCCGGCACCTACCGCCGACAAGGCTGCCCGTGTCGCCATCGACAACCTGGTCCTGGATGCGGCGAAGCAAGGCGTGAACTCGGCGGTGATCTGCAACACCTTGATCTACGGCCACAGCCTGGGCGTCAAGCGCGACAGCGTGCAACTGCCGCGCCTGCTCAAGCAGGCAGGTAAAAGTGGCGTGGTTCGGCATGTCGGGCGGGGGCAGAACATCTGGTCCAATGTGCACATCGAGGACGTGGTCGAGTTGTACAAACTGGCCCTGACCCGCAACCAGTCGGGCACCTTCTACTTCGTCGAAAGCGGCGAAGCCTCGTTCATCGACATGACCACCGCCATGGCCCGGGCGTTGAACCTGGGCGAACCGCAGGACTGGCCATTGGCCGATGCCGAAGCGGAGTGGGGCTACGAAATGGCCAACTATGGCCTGGGTTCCAACAGCCGGGTGCGGGGCAAGAACGCCCGTGAGCTGCTGGGGTGGACGCCGAAGCGGACGTCGGTGGTGGCGTGGATTCTTGATGAGATGGTGTGAGTGACGCCGCTATCGCGAGCAAGCTCGCTCCCACATTTGATCACAGACGATCACTCTATCTTCTTCAGCCCAATAACCCCTGTGGGAGCGAGCTTGCTCGCGATGGCGTCAGGTCAGTCAGCGTTGAAGTTGGCTGATCCACCGCTATCGCGAGTTCAAGCTCGCTCCCACAGGGTGTGTGTTGGCATGTCGTCAGTCGTGGTTCACGCCCGCGCGCTTGAGCATTTGCTTGCAGCGCTCGGACAGGTGGAACACACGCAGGTGCTTGCCGGCTTTGCTGTAGCGTTCGCGCAGGGTCTTGAGTGCGGCGACGGCCGAGTAGTCGACGAAGCGCAAGTGGCGGCAATCGAGGGTGACCTGGGCCGGGTCGTTGGCCGGGTCGAACTGGTTGAGAAACGGCGTCGTCGAAGCGAAGAACAGCGTGCCGTGCAGGCGATAGAGTTTGCTGCCGTCGGCTTCCTGGTGCGTGTCGGCGTACAGCTCCCGGGCCTGTTGCCAGGCGAAGTTGAGCGCCGCGATGACGATACCGCAGAGCACGGCCACCGCCAGGTCGGTGAACACCGTAATGATGGTCACCGCGATGATCACCAACACATCACTCTTCGGCACCTTGTGGATCACCCGCAGCGAGGCCCAGGCGAAGGTTTGCTGCGCAACCACGAACATCACGCCCACCAGCGCGGCCAGCGGGATGCGCTCGATCAACGGCGACAGGAACAACACGAATAGCAACACCATCACCCCGGCCACCACGCCCGATAACCGTCCGCGCCCACCCGAGCTGAGGTTGATCACCGTCTGGCCGATCATGGCGCAGCCGCCCATGCCGCCGAACAGCCCGGAGGCGATGTTGGCAGCGCCCAACGCCACGCATTCACGGTCCGGATAACCGCGGCTCTGGGTGATTTCGTCGGTCAGGTTCAGGGTCAGCAGGGTTTCCAGCAAACCGACCATTGCCATGATCACCGCGTAGGGCACGACGATCTGCAGGGTCTCCAGGTTCCAGGGAAGATCGGGCCAGGCGAAGGCGGGCAAGCCGCCGGCGATATGGGCCATGTCACCCAGCGTTCGGGTGGGCAGGCCGAGCAGGTAGACCGCCAGGCCGACACCGAGGATCGCCACCAGGGCCGGCGGTACGCTACGGGTCAGGCGTGGCAGCAGGTAGACGATGGCCATGGTCAGCGCCACCAGGCCGGCCATCAGATACAGCGGATCGCCGTTGAGCCAGGTTTCACCCTGCTTGAAATGCTCCAGTTGGGCCAGCGCAATGACAATCGCCAGGCCGTTGACGAAGCCGAGCATCACCGGGTGCGGGACCATGCGCACCAGCTTGCCCAACCGCAACAGCCCGAAGGCCATCATGATCAGCCCGCCCAGCAGCACGGTGGCCAACAGGTATTGCACGCCGTGCTGCACCACCAGCGCGATGATGACCACGGCCATCGACCCCGCCGCCCCCGACACCATGCCTGGCCGACCGCCGAACAATGCGGTCAGCGTGCAGATGATGAACGCGCCGTAGAGCCCCATCAGGGGGTTGAGGTGGGCTACCAGGGCGAAGGCGATGCATTCGGGGAGCAAGGCGAAAGAAGTGGTGAGGCCGGCGAGGGCGTCGGCGCGAAGACGTGCTGATTTCATGATTTACCTGACTGGGCGCCGGTGGAGAGTCGGCTGCCGGGGAGTGGTGCAAAAAACAGGGGCGGATGGTACGGAATTGAGTGCGGGGCGGCCAGCCGTTGGTCGGTTGTGTTGATCGTTCCCACGCGGGAGCGTGGGAACGATCAAAAGCTAGGGCGATGAAAGTCTTGCGCTGAATTTTCATCAACGCCGTCTCGCGATGTCCGTCAGCGACAAGTTTTATCTGTGCGCGAAAATTACTTTCAGTGGGTTTGAAGATTCGTTGGCGAAATGATTTATGAGTTTCACAACACATCGACGTGACCCCATTCGAGGAGTAACGCATGGCACCTGCTTTCGGTTATTGGCTACTGGTCTACGCGGCCATCGCGATCATTGCGCTGATCGTGCTGATCGCCCGTTATCGGCTCAATCCGTTCATTGTGATTACCCTGGTGTCCATTGGCCTGGCGCTGCTGGCCGGGATGCCGCCCTCGGGTGTGGTGGGGGCGTACGAGGCGGGTGTCGGCAAGACGCTGGGGCACATTGCGCTGGTGGTGGCCTTGGGCACCATGCTCGGCAAGATGATGGCCGAGTCCGGCGGGGCCGAGCGCATGGCGCAGACGCTGATCGAGCGTTTCGGCGAGCGCAACGCCCACTGGGCGATGGTGTGCATTGCCTTCCTGGTCGGGCTGCCGTTGTTCTTCGAAGTCGGGTTTGTGCTGCTGGTGCCCATCGCCTTCACCATCGCCCGGCGTGTGGGCGTGTCGATCCTGATGGTGGGGCTGCCGATGGTCGCCGGGCTGTCGGTGGTGCATGCGTTGGTGCCGCCGCATCCGGCGGCGATGCTGGCGGTGCAGGCCTTCCAGGCTTCGGTGGGGCAGACCTTGCTGTACGCGATCCTTATTGGCATTCCCACCGCGATCATCGCCGGCCCGCTGTACGCCAAATTCATCGTGCCGCGCATCCAGCTGCCGGCTGAAAACCCGTTGGAGCGACAATTCCTCGACCGTGAGCCGCGCGCGAACCTGCCGGGTTTCGGCGTGACCCTGGGGACCATTCTGCTGCCGGTGATCCTGATGCTGATCGGCGGCTGGGCCAACCTGATTTCCACGCCGGGCAGCGGTTTCAATCAATTCCTGCTGTTCATCGGCAATTCGGTGATTGCCCTGCTGCTGGCGACCATCCTCAGCTTCTGGACCCTCGGCCTGGCCCAGGGTTTCAACCGTGAGTCGATCCTCAAGTTCACCAACGAATGCCTGGCACCGACCGCCAGCATCACTTTGCTGGTGGGCGCCGGCGGCGGTTTGAACCGGATCCTGGTGGACGCCGGGGTCACGCAACAGATCGTCGGCCTGGCCCAGGAATTCCAGCTGTCACCGCTGGTCATGGGCTGGCTGTTCGCCGCACTGATGCGCGTCGCCACGGGGTCGGCCACCGTGGCAATGACCACCGCCTCGGGCATCGTCGCTCCCGTGGCGATTGGCCTGGGTTATCCACACCCCGAGCTGCTGGTGCTGGCGACCGGCGCCGGGTCGGTTATCTTTTCCCACGTCAACGACGGCGGCTTCTGGCTGATCAAGGAATACTTCAATATGACCGTCACGCAAACCTTCAAGACCTGGACCGTGCTCGAAACGCTGATCTCCGTGGTCGCGTTCGCCTTGACCCTCGGGCTTTCACGCTTGCTTTGAGCGCAACGCCACCCAACAGGAGCCGCCATGGACATCCTCTACCAGATCCGCTCCCGGCAGGATTCCTTCAGCGCCGGCGAAGGCCGAATCGCTCGGCTGATGCTCGACGACGTGGGCTTTGCCGCCTCCGCCAGCCTCGATGAACTGGCCCAACGGGCGGAAGTCAGCAGCGCTACGCTGTCGCGCTTCGCCCGCACCGTTGGGTGCCGCGACCTGCGGGACTTGCGCCTGCAACTAGCTCAGGCCAGCGGTGTCGGCAGCCGCTTCCTCGACCCGGCTGGCGCGCCGGAGCAATCGGCGTTTTATGGACAGATCGTTGGTGATATCGAAGCGACCCTGCGCCAGCATCTGTCGGCGTTCGAAGAGTCGCGGTTCGGCGATGCGGTGCGGATGATCGGCAAGGCGCGGATGATCCATGCGTTCGGCCTCGGTGGTTGGTCGGCGCTGTGCAGCGAGGAGTTGCAAGTACGGCTGGTGCGTTTCGGCTACCCGATTGCCGCCTGTCGCGACCCGGTGATGATGCGCATCACCGCCACTTCGCTGAGCGACCAGCATCTGGTCATCGCCTGTTCACTGACCGGTATCACGCCGGAGCTGTTGAGCGCGGTCGAACTTGCTCGCAGCTACGGCGCGGCGATCCTGGCCATCACGCGTGCCGACTCGCCACTGGCCCAACTGGCCGACTGCGTGCTGCCCCTGCAAGGCGCCGAAACCTCGTTCATCTACAAACCCACGGCGGCGCGCTACGGCATGCTGCTGGCCATCGACGTGCTCGCCACCGAGCTGGCGCTGACCCACCCCGAAGACAATCAAGAGCGCCTGCGGCGGGTCAAACTCGCCCTGGACGATTACCGCGGCGGCGACGATCACTTGCCGCTGGGAGACTGACATGCTGTACGACACGCTTATCCGTAATGCACTGGTCATCGATGGCAGCGACACGCCCGGCTACCACGCCGACGTCGCCATTCGCGCCGGTCGCATCGAACGCGTCGGCGACTTGCGCGATGCCCGCGCGGTTGAAGACATCGATGCCGCCGGCCGCGTGCTCGCGCCTGGCTTCGTCGATGTGCACACCCATGACGACACGGTGGTCATCCGCCAACCGCAGATGCTGCCCAAGCTCAGCCAGGGGGTGACCACCGTCATCGTCGGCAACTGCGGCATCAGCGCTTCGCCGGTGAGCCTGCGGGGCGATCCACCGGATCCGATGAACCTGCTCGGCACGGCCCAGGCGTTCGCCTACCCGCGCTTTACGGATTATCGCGCAGCCGTAGAGGCCGCCACACCGGCGGTCAACGTAGCGGCGCTGGTCGGGCACACGGCGTTGCGCAGCAATCACATGGACGATTTGTTGCGCACCGCCTCAGCGGGAGAAATCGCCGCCATGCGTCGGCAATTGCGCGAGAGCCTGGAGGCCGGTGCCCTGGGGTTGTCCACCGGCCTGGCCTACGCCAACGCGTTTTCGGCGTCCACCGACGAAGTCATGCAACTGAGCGAAGAATTGGCCGCGTTCGGTGCGGTCTACACCACCCACCTGCGCAGCGAATTCGAACCGGTACTCGAAGCCATGGACGAGGCCTTCCAGATTGGTCGACACGCTCAAAGCCCGGTGATCATTTCCCACCTCAAATGCGCGGGCGCCGGTAATTGGGGACGAAGCCCGCAGGTGCTCGCGGCGTTGGAAAGCGCGGCGCAGACCCACCCGGTCGGCTGTGATTGCTACCCCTATGCGGCCAGCTCCTCGACCCTGGATCTCAAGCAGGTGACCGATGCCCATCGCATCACCATCACCTGGTCGACACCGCATCCGCATATGGGCGGTCGCGACTTGGTCGACATCGCTGGCGAATGGGAGCTGTCGCTGCTGGAGGCGGCGCGGCGCCTGCAACCGGCCGGCGCGGTGTACTACGGCATGGATGAAGGCGACGTACGACGGATTCTCGCCCATCCGTTGTCCATGGTCGGCTCCGACGGTTTGCCCGAAGACCCGTTTCCCCATCCGCGCTTGTGGGGCGCTTTCCCACGGGTGCTGGGACATTTCAGTCGTGACGTCGGGCTTTTTCCGTTGCACACCGCCGTGCACAAAATGACCGGCCTTTCAGCGGCGCGTTTCGGCCTCAAGCATCGGGGCGAAATTCGTGAAGGCCATTGGGCGGACCTGGTGTTGTTCAATCCCCAAACCATTCGCGACGTGGCCGATTTCAACGAACCTCAACGAGCTGCCGAAGGGATTGATGGCGTGTGGGTCAATGGTGTCTTGAGCTATCGCGAAGGGCAGGCAAACGGGCGTCGGGAAGGTCGATTCCTGGCGCGCGAGGGCGATCTGCGCAGGGGATTTAGTCTATCGAATGGCGTGTAAGTGGCTGATATTGTGTTAATTGGCGTCACAACAACGGCACTGCGACACTAAAGAACCACGGTTCAAGGCCGAAGCAATGGGGTCAACCCATCTACACTGGGTCTTTTCAGCCAGGGAGCAACCCATGAGCTTCGGTAAAACCACCCCAATCCTGCGGATCTTCGATGAAGCCAAGGCGTTGGCGTTCTATGTCGACTTCCTGGGCTTTACCGTCGATTGGCAACATCGCTTCGGTGACGACTTCCCGCTGTACCTGCAAGTCTCCCGCGGCGACTGCGTGCTGCACCTGTCCGAGCACCACGGCGACTGCACACCGGGCTCGGCGTTGCGGATCGAGACCGATGAGCTGGAAGCCTTCCAGCAGCAATTGCTCGCCAAGCAATACCGCTACGCCCGTCCACAGATCCAGGCCATGCCCTGGGGTAGCCAGGACATGGCGGTGGTCGATCCGTTTGGCAATCGGTTGGTCTTTACCCGCGCTGAGCTTTACTGACGATACTCATTGATCGACGCTACGTGGACATTATATAAACGTGGCGTCCTCAGTTGGCGGCCTGTTGGGATACTAACGTTTGGTGGAATGATTGCGCTGCAGTTGAAACAGGCGATAAATGGCTCCGGTTGCGTCACGTTCTGTAATTTTTCGGTGAACAGCGTCGTATCCGCAAGCACTCTTTCACGCTTTCCCGGATAGAGCGCAACAATGGTGTTAAACGCTCCAACTTCTCCATGAGCCCCTGGTCCTCCGGTTAGTATTGGAATGATTCCATTGGAAGCCTCGATATGTCTCTCGATAAATTCTCGGGTTGGCTGTTGAAGTTCGTACAGCTCGTCAATTGTTCTGCTTAGCGTTGGGTCGAGCCTCAGCGCATCGGTATCTACTTTAAACTGATAGTGTGGGTCTTTTTTCCTGTCTCGGTAATTCTCGGCCAAGTTTTCCATGTAATCAGCCGTATTACTGATTTTGTAGCTTCCGAAATTCAGGTAGAAATCCTCGCTGGTAGCGGAGCCATCATAATACGGGTCTACCCCGCGATATCCCGTTGCGCCGGATTTTGGCTTGGGAAGATTGTAATGCTCCATGATGGCCATATCGTTGCCGCCCGCGTGATCTTTAATAACGCCATAGGAGTGAACAACAATAACGTTGTTGCGTTTTGTCTTGCTAAAGCCGGGGCTGGCATCGGGGTCTTCTTCAGGGCCTTGTTTGCCCTTCTTCGCTGGAGATGGTGGCGTCAGCATTTTTTTCGAGCGTTCCTCCCCATCCTGTTTCGTCCATTCGACAGGGTCGATTTCCTTCCCCTGAGCATCAGTGAGTACCAACCCCTGGTGATCGACATACCTCATCGGGTTGTTCCCGACCATGCAATACAAGTTCAACCCATCAACCGCCCCCGCCGGGTCGGAACTGATCCAGCGTTGCAACCACGGTGCGTAATACCGATGCCCGTAGTAATACAACCCGCTGGCATCGCGTTCTTTGTCGGAGTAGCGAATGGTCCGGTAGTCGGCTTCCACGGCCGAACGGGATGCCACCCACGCGGTTCCTCCGTAGGGCAGGTAACTTTCCTGGCTGATCAGGTCGGCCTGATCGTCGAGCTCCAGTGAGCTGGAGCCCAAATGGTCATTGAGGCTGTAGCGCAGTTGATCGGCCGCGATCTTGGACGGTCGACCTTTGGTCCAATGCAGATAACGCACGCTGCAGCGTCCGGCTTGCAGGGTGATGACCTCCAGGTGCTCGTTATGACGGGTGCGGATTTCGAGGCCTGGCAAGTAGCGGACTTCCTCAGTGTGGTTCATTGCCGTGGCATGGGTTGTCTTGACCTTGCGCACGCGTTGGCCGCTGCTGTCGTAGGTGTAACGTTCGATGTCGTCAGAACCGTTTTCGCGCTGGACCAGCACCACACTGTCGAGCTGGTTGCGGCTATTCCATTCCAGTGCCTGGCCCGGGCATAGGGCCTGAAGGTTGCCGTTGGCATCGCAGCTCATCGTTATTCTGGTCGTGGTGTCGTCGCCCTGGCTCCAAGACACGAGGCGATTGCTGGCGGTGGCGACATTCAAGGTGCGGGTGTAGTTATTCCCTTCGCGTACATGACGCAGTTCGGTCAGGTTGCCGCCGTCGTCGTACGTGTATTGCTCGGCAAAATTGAACAGTTGCGTGGGGTCGAATGAAGTCGTACCGGCGGTGGGAAGACCGGGGGGCGCCGCCAGCCCGGCGGCCTCACGCCCCGTGGCGCTGGTCAACTGGTAGAGGCTGTCGTAGGTGAAGGTGCTGACAGGTTTAACCCGTTGATTGCTGTTGAATCGCTCAGGTTGGACGTTGTCGCTAATTTGAGTCACGTTCCCCATGGCGTCGTAGGTGTAGTGGAGGTCTTGCAAGGTTTTGCCAGGCACCGATGCGCTGAGCGAGGTCAGCCGCCCGCTGGCCGGATCGAACACCGCGCGGCTCGTCACGCCATTGCCGGCGGTTTGCGACTCGACCTGGCCGAATGCGTTGTAGACGAGGTCTTTGACGATGGTTTTTTTGGCCCCGGTGCCTTTGATTTTCAGGCTCGCGGATTTGAGTTGGCCCGCGACATCGAAGGCGTGGTGCTGTTCGTGTCGGGCGGCGTCGGTCTGCTGGATAATTTGCCCTAGAGCGTCGTAGGACCAACTCGTTTTGTAGCCTTCTCCCTCTTCAAGCAGACCATTGCGATCTTTCACGTCGGTTGGCCAGTCAGGTTGTGCCGCCTCGATCAGAAAGTGCCTTGTCTGGCTGCGCGGTTTACCGCATAACGCATATTCGTCAACGATCAGCGTGCCCGCGCTGTCATCGTGGCGGATGAGCGCGCCGCAACGATTGAGCCTCGTCGATTCCTGCGAACTGTCGCCGTAGCCCAGGCACTCTACTTTGCGCAGTGCTTGGCCTGCGGCTTGTTCCTCGACGGTGGTCAGTCTCAGTTGGTTGTCGTAGGTCGATTGCCAGTGACTTCCTCGTTGATCCCAACTGTGCAGGATCTGTCCGGCGTCGCCGGGCAGGTTCAGGCGCCATCCGGCGTCGACGCTTTTTACTCGCAATGGTTTGCCGGACAGGCTGTAGACGCTCGCAAGATTGGCGTCAGTTGCGTTGGCAAACCGAGGGTCGCGCTGGGCGATCAACCGTCCGGCAACGTTGTACTCTTGCCGGTTTGCGCGCGTCTGGGCTTTTTCGCCTTCCTTGCCTCGGCAGTAAGCCACCTGGCGCACCGGCAGGCCTCGGCCGTCGATAACGTTGAGGGTGGGAGTCTTGCGATGAAGGCGTGCGCTCATGCCTCACCTCCCGCTGTCGAGGCATGTTCGGCCATGACTTCTTCCAGCGTGTCGTTTTCGTCCTCCTCCACGGTATACCAAGGATGACGGGTCTGCCGACGCATCCAGGAAAGACCATTCTGTTTGGCGAGACGACTGTGGCTCGAGCGACCCAGCGCATCGTAAAACTGCTGGTCGCAATGGCCGAACTGCCGAAAGGACTTGTCGTTGATGTAGCGGTGTTGATCGGCAAAATAGGGGCGGTAGATCCGGATCGCCAATCCCTTGCTGTTGTATTCCACCCGTTCGCTGACACGCCAGCGCGTTGCGGTGATCTGTTCCTGCGGCTTGTCGCCCTCGAGTGTCAGTTCACCCTTGGCATCCACGATGTAAGCCATGCCTGATTCGACCTGCTGCTTACTTTGCAACTGGCGACCAAAGCCATCGAAGCACGTCATGGCGATGCGGATTTGTTTCTGCTCGTCATCGGGGTAACGATCGGCGACCAGTGTGGCGATGTGAATCGGCTCACGTTTAGACGTACGAATTTCGCGCTTCAGTTTTCTATCGTCGACAGGAACTACCTCGAGTTTCGACAGCCGGGCGCGAGCCGAAGCGCGAATATGCCCGGTTGGCAGTACGTCACCGTTGCTCACACAGCGCTCTAGCCAGTCGGTGTCCTGCAAGGCTGCCGCCGATACGTTTCCCATCCAACTGAATGGCGCGTAATAGGTCGCGGTGGCGGCGTCCTGCAAAGCATCCTTGCTCTGTGCGATCGCTTCTGCCGGACTTTTAGGCGATGGGTTGAACGCTGCGATCGGTTTGAAACCGACAGGGTTGTTGTTCTCGTCGCCGTAAAAGGTGCTGGCCAGTACCTGGCCGAAGGCATCGGCAAGACCTTCCTGCACGTTACCGTTGGGGTCTTTGACCCATTGGGGCAGGAAGCTACGGTAATTGTATTGCGCCTTGGTCATAGCGCCATCGGGCAGTTCGAACCCGGTAACGAAGCACGTGTATGGGTCGTAGCTGATCTTGGTCACGCCGTGGCTGTCGCTCGGCTGCACGGTCTTGGTTTTGTAGAAACCTTCCAAACCGGCGTAGGTCGCGAAGCCACTCTTGACTGACCAGAGCTTGCCGGCTGGCGTGCCTGTGGCCAGGAACTCAGCCATGGAGTGATAGCCAAGCTCCGTGAGCATTTTGTCGTCGGGTTGAGATGTGGACGGCAATAGATGGAAGGCTTGCAGGGCGGTTTCGTCCAGCTCGGCGGTTTCCAGATGGTCGACCAGGGCTTCGAAGCTGGCGTTGCCGTCCGGCAGCGTTTCGTTGGCAGAAGCTTTTTTGTAGCGTGTTATAGAAAGGTCGGTGAGAACGGCTTGGCTCGCCCAACTGGGTTTCCCGACGCGTTCGGTGAGCTTTTCATAATTAATATCCTCCGGTGCCAGCCCTCCGTCTTCAGGCACCTTGGGTCGTTTCAACGCGTTGGTCCGTTGGCGATAAGGTAAACCCAGGCGCCATTCTTGAGGCGTTTGCAGGTTGATGAATTCGGCGCGAGTTTGCGTCAGGTAGTAGAACTGTTGCGCCGGGTCATGAGCATCCCGCCACCATTGTTGTGGGTCTGGATCGCTGAACGGTGCGGTATCTTCTGGCGTTTTGCGTCGGGCGTAATGGATGATCACGCTGTGGATCACGGCACCGTACCGATCGTGCTGCAAGTTGATCGTGTGCTGGCACCGGGGGTCGTCGTCCAGGCCGTCGTATTGGTAGCTGATGGATTCCAGCGGCAGCGGCAACAGGGCGGCATAGCGCCGCGGGCCCTGGGGCGCCTGTTGTAGACGGATCCGATAACGGTGTTCCTGAACCGAATACAGCGTCTTGTCGTTGCCCCCTGCGTATGTCTCGCTGCGCAGTAGATGACCGCTCAGGACGCGGCACATTTCAAGCCTGGTCGCTTCGTCTGTCGCCCCAATCAGTTCGTCCTCGCTATTGTCATCTTTGTATCGGCACAGTAAGGCTTTACCCAACGCCTTGGCTTGCGAATCGGTGCCGTGATAGTCGCTTCGGTCCATGTCCACTGCCTGGCCGGTATGAAACCAGGTTTTTTTCAAACAAGGCTCTGTGAAGCCTGGCGAATCGGCATCGTTGGGGTAGGTTTCATTGTCGGTTTGTATCAGCAAACCGAAGCCACGGAATTCCCGTTCGACGCCGTCGTAATAACCTTGACGATAGGAAAAACACTGGGTCAGGCGATTACCGGTGATCTCATCCCGCTGGACCTGGCGCGACACCAAGTGCAGGGGCAACGGTACATGGCAGGCAAGGGACTCCTTGGCTATGACCCTTGAGGCTTTCTCGTCCAGCCATTCCTGGGCCGAGCTGCGATAAGCAATGCGGCTGGCGGCGCCCATGTTGTTGTTGGTGCCGGTGAGCAGATACGGCTTTTCCTCGACAAAGTCGTAGCGCCAATGTTGCGCCGGGGTTAGATGCGGCACGCTCAACACCAGGCTGGAGCAACCCAGCCCTAGCAGGTCGACGATGCTCACCTGGCATAAGTTGTCGTAGCGCAGGCCAGTTGGCCAGAGCAGCGTAATCGCGGGAGCGAAGCCATTGCCGCAGCGGTTCATGAAGATCAGCGCTCGATCCGCTTGCAGATAGATCAGGTCGGTGGCACCGGAACCATCCAGGTCTGCGAGACGGATGCGCGAGGCATCGAAGGTGGGGTAGGCGAGGCCCGGAAAATCCATCACGATGCCTTTGCCGAATCGCCCGTGGCCAAGGTTTGGCCAGCACTTCACTTCGTCGTGGCGAATGCGCACCAGATGCTGCTGGCCGCTACCGAGCAGATCGCTGAAAGCCACCAGTTCGCAAGGCGACCTGTTGAATACCGGCAGGGCATCGTCATTGTCGTGGCGAGGAACTTCTCGGGCGGCAGCGAACCCCCGCTCGCGCTGGTTGGCATACAAGCGAACGCTGCGGGGACCGATCAGGGCAAGGTCGGTGAGGCCTTCGCCCATCAAGTCGGCCAGATGCCCTTTTGAGTTGAAGAACTCTGTCGGAAACGCCTGGAATGTCGCGAAGTTCGACCATTTCCTATCTGCGCCCAGGGAAAAAAAGCCGCTAAGCCCCGGTTGGGCGATGATCCAGTCCAGTCGACCGTCACCTGTGAGATCACTGAGCGTTTGGTGCAGTGTCTTCGCGGTGTCGGCGACGGGAATCTCAGGCAGCGCTTTCCACTGGTCGTAAGCCACTTCATCCGTCTTGGCTTTAGCTCGCATGGGCTCACGGTAACACCAGCCTGCATCGCTTCGATGGAGCAGGCCGGGCAAACCTTCGCCGTACAAATCCACCCATTGGAAACCTTGTTCGTCGCTGAACCCTGCCATGTTCTCAACGTGTTTCCAGGCGGGCTTATCGAACAGGCCTTTGAATCCGCTGTAGTGGAACTCCATGGGAGGACGGCTTTGGGGAGCTGTTCCGTCGCCGAACGCTTGGTCATGCGCTGCGCTCAAGAAGCTATAGCCCAGGAGCGTCTGGCGGTAATCAAGCAGCAGACGTCGCACGAGAACAGGATCGGCGCCCAGCGCTTCGGGAAAGTGATGGAACATCAACACCTGGCGACATAGGCGATCGGTACGCAGTTCGAAACCGTAGGCAAAGGTGGAAAACCCATCGCTACGTTTTTGCGGTTGCAGTCCTTCATGGCGTGGTTTTTTCTCGTATTCGGTGCTTCGCTCACCGTAGTCGAACACCAACTCGAAGTGCCATTGGCCCTGTGTGGGCGGATCTGTTTTCCAAGCGTAAAGGCGGGTGTCGGCCTTCACATTGCCGTAACGCACATGGCTCAAATAGCGTTGGGCTCCGCCATTTCCCGCGTACACATATTGAATGTGCTCACCATGTGCATTCAGGCTTTCCTCCTGCAGCCACTCACCTACCCGGCTTGCGTCCTGGGGATCGGTTCGTCGCGACTCGGGATTTTTCCCGTAGACATGCAGGCTGCCATCGGCCCCGTGCACGAGCCAGAAACCCGGTGTATCTCCATCCGACGACCAATGTTCAATCCGGTCGAAGCTGCTTTCGATTCTTGGCAGGTGACGCGTCACCGTGTAGGTCGTGCCCAGGTCCAGGCCGTTGTAGCGATTGACTCGGGTTGGACGGGGGCCGTGCTCGGGCAACCAGACCACACCGCTGGGGCCGACGATTTCATCGTCGTCGTTATAGGCAGGCACGCCCTTGCTGGTGCGTCGCGCCACGCAAGACAGCGACAGCCCCCAGCCGATACCGAACACGCCGTTGCCGGCTGAACTGCTATAGCTCAGGGACAAGGCCGGAGCAAAGCCGCGTCCGGGGGAAATCGGCAATGCAACTTCATAGGAAGCTGTGCCGTGGGCACCGACGTTTCCCCACCCCTTACCAATGCTCTGGATGGCACCGCCGCCTTTGGGCAGGGCCGGCGCGGTAACCGGCAATGCGGGTTGCTCGTTCATTGCGCACCCCCGGCCCTGGCGGTATAGCTCACGTGTACGATGATGTCGGTCAGCGACTCGAGCATGTCCCTTTGTGCCTCGGGGTTCGGGAATGTCAGTTGCCATTTGGAAACCGCACCGGTGTATTCAAATGGCAGGTAGCGCTCATCGTTGAAGGTCAGGGTGAACAGACCGTTGTCGTCGACGCCGGTGGACAGGGCGATCTGTTGGTTGGCGCGCAGGTTCTCCATGACCCGCCCCTTGGCGTCGGCGGACATGTACACCTTGCTAGAGGTCTGGGTCAGCGTGGCCCGGATGTTTTCGTAAGGACCAACAATGGCCGGCAAGGACACGCTGATGGTTTTGATCCGCCGCAAGTAGTGCTTCTGACCCGTGTAATCATTCTCGAACAGGTCGTGGGGCAGCTCGAAGTCGCATTGACCTTTCTTCAGTGCGGCATGCATGTCCAGCCATGGCTCGTTGATCGTCGAGGTTGCGGTCTGGTCCTTCAATTGACGCAATGAAATCGTCTTGCGGATCTCCAGTTCTCGCTCGCTACGGCGTAGATATCCGGCCCGCATGTTCAACAGGCTGAGTTTCAATTGCTCGCCTGCTCCAAGTCCTCGATAGGTGGTATTCCAAGCGCCGGGCTGAATGAATCGTTTGTCGAAATCGGCGATTTCGTATTGCCAGCAAGCTTCGGCGGCCAGGCACAGGCTGAGTGTCGTGTCGTAGGCCTGGTGATAGAGCACTGCAAACTGACTATTTAGCCATTGGTACAGCTGTGCTTTGGTAAAGCGCTTGCTGAGAAAGTCGTAATGGGTCTTGGTTTGGCTCAGGGTTGATTCGGCCAGGCGCAGTTGCAGGCGAGTGGCGATTTCCTGCTCGGTGGATTGCGCCAGTTGTGCGTCAATCTGGGTCAGCTCGAGCTGTGATTGATCATAGGCGTGTTGCCAATCTTCCCGACGGCGATCGAATATGGCCTGACGGTCGAGGTCGGCCGCTATCGTGCGGGTTATGATCGCGCTGCTATGGGCGGCCGCAGAGGCCGCGAGCGCCGGCCCCTCCCAACGGCTGCCGCCAAAGCTGAAGCCCGCGACGTTTGGAACCAGCATCAGCCCAGCAGCTGCGACTTGGAAGGCCATTGCAGCGGCCTCCATCGTGCCGCTGGATACGTTGAACCAACTGACGCTTATTTCCTTGTTGCTTAGGCCATCGTCCAACAGTTTTTTGTAATGGGTTGAGCGGTTTTGAGCAATTGCTTGGCTTGCGAGCAGCGCCTGGCGGTTCTGACGATCGATATTCAAGGCCTGGCGTTGCAGGTCGACCGAGATTTTCGCCAGGTTCCAGGCTTGCTGCTGCTGTAGCTCTTGTAACTGTGCCTGCTCCTTGCGCTCGACCAGCGACAGCAGCGTGGCGCCAAATTGGCTGAGGCTTTCCACTGCGCTCGAGGCCTGGCTGTGCATGACCGAGAACCGATAGTGCGGGATAGATGTGGTTGGCAATCCTCGAACCGTATTGTTCGAAGTATTCAATACAGCGGGGCTGAGCAATACGCGAGGGTCCAGCGGCACGGCAAATACCGGCAGATGCAGCGGCTTGCCGGCGATGTCGAGGTTGTGCCGCAAGTTGTACAGGCGGCTTTCAGCAATGTCCCAGCGCTGGAGCAACTGCGGGTTGAACGGCAGGCGCAAGTGCGGGCTGTCGATGGCTGGCCAGGACGCGTGCAGACTGCCCCCGCGAATGGGCAATGAGGGCAGGGAGCGGGCGAGTGATCGTTCAAATGTGCGTAAGTCGTCACTGGTCGTTTCGCCCAACGTTTTCAGGTTGATGTTTACCCAATGATCGACTGATTGAACGGTCGGGCGTGGCCCCAACAGATCCAGTACCCGCACGTACCACAGCTTTGCCTCGCTGAGGCCGTCGGGGGTCAGCTCGCGGTAGGCGGCGTCACCTCGATTGATCAGGATGTCGAGGTACAGGAAGTACAGCGCCTTGCGAAAGTGCGCCGGATGACTGAGCGCGATCTGATGAGGGTCGTGGGGCGCCTGGTCGGCGTACGAAGGCGTGCTGCTATCGAGTAAGGGAAGGGCCCTCCAGCAGTTTTCTTTGCCGCGACCTGGATCGAAGAGGCGGCGCAACCAGCGTTCGGCCTCTTCATAACGCTGTTCGGCGTTCAAGCGATGGGCGACCAACCAAGGTAAGTAGAGGAACAGCTCGGTGAAGTAACGGCCGTAGGGACCATGGAAATCCATATTGTTGTTGGGGGCGTCGGGTATGACGGGCTCAGACAAGTGTTGTGTCGTCCAGTCGAACAGCTCATCCAGACCGTTTTCTGTACGGCGGATCAGTTCTGCGGCGAAGGCGGTGTTCAACCTGATCGGCTGGCGGAGTTGGTCCCCGGCATCGCTGGTCTTGATGGCGCTATGGGTGAAATCGATAAATTGGGTGGTGCCCAGTCCGGCCGTCGATGAGGGGGTAATGCCTGGGGCCTGGAGGCGCGTAGGGATGACGTTCAGCTTGATGCCTTTAAGGGCGCAATAGAGCTTCGTTTCCGGTTCATTGGGGTAGACAAAGGCGACCCCACAAAAAAATGTATCGCCGTCACGGCTGAGATCCTTGCTGTGCCAAGTGAACTCGAAGAGCTCCGTCAGCGTAGACGCGGGGGTGGACTGCGCTACCACCGTCAGGTTTTCAAATGACGGCGCTTGAGTTGCCAGGGTGGTTGGCTGACGGAAAATTACATATTGAAGGTTAAACCGTTCATCAAGATTGACGACTGCCTGACCAAGGTCGAGAGCCGTGGCGTTGCTGGCTTGCATCGTTACTTTCCGTACATTTCCGGAAATTGAGCTGTTATTTTCCCGTCTACTTTCCTTGATCAGATGACGCACTGCCTCTGTAGAAATAACTTTTCCCTGAAGATTTGTATCTGCATGCAGCGTGACACCGCGCGAATGTTCAGAGTCTTTGAGTACATCAACCATGCGGTCGATCGATAGTTGGTAAGGGGCAGGAGATAACGAGGTGTGGTTGGTGATCGTAAGTTGTGAACCCGCATCCAGTGCCACGTAGGATGCGTCTGGCAGGCTGCGGGCAGGAAGTACCAAGTCAAGTTGAAGTCTCGGGGATCGATCGGGCCTGGTTGTAAGTCTCAACCTGATTTTTCCAGGGGGTGTGTATAAACCCAGCCCGTCGAAATAGACGCTTGCAGTCATGCTTAGCGTCAGCGTGGGGCCGGTTCGGTCATTGTTCGGTCTGATGTTTATCCGATCCTGCAGGCTTTCGAAATCGGACATGAGAATGCTCATGCCCGTCGGGAGAGGAGCGTCAGCAATTTCGATTTTTGAAAGTATTTTTGTTTGAATGCGTTGGTTGACAGCGCCTATGAGCCCTTTCTCGGTGATGGTTGGGCTATGAGTGGCGAGATGACTGTCGATACAAATCGTTCTAATGAGCGCGAAGTCGTTACCGATCCCTTGGGACGAGTCGGTTTTGGGTTTTCGTGCACACAGGGCGATAAACAATGAACCGTGGGCACCGTCGTTGTGTTGCTCAGCTACAGTACCTACCGATGCTTTAATGGCATCAAGATCCCTGCCACGAAGCATTTCGTCGTTGCAATAACCCTGCAGGGCAATTCGCGGCGTGCTCCATTTCCCATCCTGCTTTTTGAAGCAGAAGCTCAAGCGTAAAAGCGGATGACGCGTACTCGGTTGCTCGGCGGCGTTGCTCGATGGGGCACTGGAGGCTGACGGATCCTGATGGATGCATTCTGCCCAGACAACGAACAGACGATTGTTGAACCAGACAGGACGAATCGAGTGTTCGACGGCGCCTTCTGGAATGGGCACATCGGCTTTTTCCCAGTCGGACCAGGCGTACGGATCAGGTTGGTCCAGTTTGGCGGCGATGGCAGGGGGCCGTGGTGGCGGACCGTCAAGCGGACGTTGCCCCATGTCCAACGAGCGCCAGAAGTAGGTGTTTTCGGTACGTGACTTGGCAATGAAATAGTAGGTGCTGTGGGCGAAGTCTTCTCCATCGATGTAGCCGTTGAGAATATTCAGGTTGGCCATTTCTTCGAATCGAGTCAGGTAGGCCATGACCGCCGATTGAACAGCGTCGGCCTGGATCCGGTTCTGGTTGAGGTCGTTTTCCAACTGCTGGAAATTGTCGCTCTTGTTGTTCCTCAGGACGGGGTCCAGATAACTTGCGGGAAAATAAAGCAGCTTTTGATTAGCCGCCCAGATAGCGTATTGATGCATCTCGTTGCGCCACGTTTGCAGGTGCTCCGGCGTGATGCTTGCCCGATCGTAGCCGGGCTCCATATTCATCAGGATACGGTTGATGTATTGCTGAAGACTGGCGATGGCGCACGCCACAGGCGTGGTGGGCACATCCTGGCTGACCAGCACGTCCAGCAGCCAATATTCGTAGAGGTCCTGGGCCGTCTTGAGCCGAGCCGTCCCGGTCAGGTCATTGTCGGGCACGACCTTGTCCAGGTAGAACGCCAACTGCGCATCGCGCAGGCTTTCATCCAGCTGCTTTTTCATGGCAACAGTCATATTCAATCCTTGAATAAAAAAATGTTCGCCTCAATGGCACGCAGCGATCAGTCCTTCACCGACGATTTTCCAGGCCTGCGTCAGGCTGTCGTTATTGAGTGTGGCGGCCATGAGCAGTTGGCTTGCCGACAGGCCCGTGCTCAAGCAACACGCCTGGCAACGCATGACCCAATCCACGGCTTGCATCGTGGTGGCGCGTTTGGGCGTCAGCAGCGCTGTCAGGCAGCCCACTTGCTCGGGGCTCCAGCCCAGCAGGTGGGCCAGCAGGCCGTTGACTGTCCCTGCTGAATGTTGCGGTAGGTCTTGGTTGGCGAGCTGCAAGTAATGCAACAGGTTTTCTTCTGACTGCGCCTGATGGCGCGCGCAATGATTGAACCGTTCGAGCAAATACAGCGTTTGAGGTGTAAGCGTTCCTGAACTGTTCGAGGCTAACCACGTGGGATGGTCCATCAACACCTGTAGCGTGCTGCTGCTCAGATGCAATTTCTGGCAGGCTTGCGCGGTGCGAAGCACGTGTGCCAGCAATGGCGGAGTTTTGTCGACAGTGGCGATGATGGCCTCGACCATGTCTTTGGCATTCGTGCCGGCCATTTTCATCACGCTGGGAAGGTATTCGGCGGACACGTCAGCCGAATCGTGCAGCAGTGTTCCTACCAGGCGTTGATAGTCGCTGGTGGACCGGGCGTGCTCTCGCAGTACGGCCAACCGCTCTTCCAGTTTCTGATTCAACGGCAAATCGGGTCCGATAGATTCGAACAGGCGACACCACTGCAGCACATCGAGATGGTTTTGCTTGAGCCAGTCCACCGCCCAATCCATTGCCATCAATACGTCGAGAATGTCGGGGTGCGCGGTGTCCAGTGCTCCCGTCACCAATGCCCGGCAGAACGTATCCCCACCCAGTAGCCGAGCCAGCTCCGTGCACTCAAGAGGCGACAGGCCAAACATCCGGGCGATACGGGCCTGGCGGTAGAGCGAAGAGATCGTCGGCAAATCGTTTTTCAGCGGCAGGTACTTTTTAGTCTGTTTCACAAGCAGCAACAGCGCGTCCTCTGTGAGGGCAAGCCCCAGGCCAGCACCGAGGTAACTGAGTGTCTTGAAGTCTGCGGTATCAAGGCCTGTCGCCTGCTTCCCCCACGCAGGGCTTTGAAGAAGACCGCTGCGATTGAATACCTGGTCGTACAACGAAACACGCTCTGCGCTAGCACAGGTCGGCATGTCGCTCATGAGCGAGGCAAACTCTTCTGGTGTGATGCCACGGCGCCGCTTCATGTACTGATAGACCCCAAGCGCGCGCAAGGTATTGGCGCTGAGCGTCATCAGGGTGTTGCCTTCCGAATGCATGCTATTGATGAGCAACGTATCCAGTTCGGCAAAGGGAATGCCGGTCCATTGCTGCAATCGGACCATTCGCTGCATGCGGTCGAAGCGCTCGTAGGACTTGTGACTGAACCCTTGCCGGGCCGTTTGGGTTTCAAGCACCAGGGCGGGGGAAGAAGTGTCGGGACCATTGATGTAAGCAGGACTCTGGCGGTTACGAGTCGAGGGCGGGATATGGGTCGAGGAGCGAGGCCTGTATCTGCCATGCCCCAGTAGTTGCTCAACCTGTTCCGTCGACAGCCCGGTGCGCTCCTTGAAAAATGTGAAATCACCCAGGCGCCCGACATCTTGAGTGCCGTAGGCTTTTTTCAAGGCCTCGAAATCGGAACCCGAAGCGAGCGGTGCGAGCAAGAGTGCCTGCTGAGCCGGACTGAGCCCTGAAAGCAGTTTTTGCGCTTCGACAGGCGATTGCGAAACGTGTCCATACGTTGAGCCGTCCTGGCAAAACGGCAGTTTCAGGCTGATCCGGTAATTGACTTCACCCAGGGCGGGTTTACCTGCGCCCAAGCCAAGCAGGCATTGATGGTGGTGAAGATCATAGGGCAGTGAAAAGGGATAGTGTGCGTCGGCCAAGGCCTGATGGACGGTTGTGCCGTCATCGAGACTGGCCTCGATATGGCTGCACAACGTGTCGTTGACGATGTTGAGCATCGGGCGCGCAACCAAGGCACTGTGTGGGTCGAGCATCAGCGTGTCGAGGTCCGGTCGACGTTTCTCCAGGAGGATCTTGCGGGGGTGGGTGGAGCTGTTTTCCAACTGCCTGGCAAACAGGTACAGCGCACGCAGGTAGGCCACGGGCGAGTCGATCGCGGCGATGTCACCGTCCTTGCAAAACTGATCCCGGTTTTCCTGGAACAATGCTTGATAGCTGATCGGCCCGGATGTCGAGTCTGAGTCCAGGCTGCGTCGCACACGGGGCTTGGTGTCGCTGGAGCTGAGTTGATGCTCCAGGTACAAGCGGCTGATCTGCCGGGCGTGGCTCGACGCATTGTCGTAGGCCTGCCCGGCATCTGCATCGCAGTGCCTGGCGAGCGCCTGGGCGAACTGCGTCTTGCCCAGGTGCAGGATGTCGAATACCGATGTCAGCCCCATTCGTTGCAGGGCGGTCTTGAAATCGGTTTTGGCAATGCCCTCGTCCATTGGCGGGGCAACGAGCTTGTGCAACAGAGAGCCGTTGTCTGCATCCATGTAGGTGCCTCTCCTGTTCGAACGGAATGTTCTTGTCAGGAGAAAACCGTACAGCAGTACGCAAAAAAAGACGGTAGGACGTGGGCGGGAGATGTGTACGAAAGAGCGATTCGTGGGGCTGCGCTGATGCAAACCCTGTGGGAGCGAGCTTGCTCGCGATGGCGTCGGATCAGTCAGCATTGAAGTTGACTGAACCACCGTCTTCGCGAGCAAGCTCGCTCCCACAGTGCGTAGGGCGTTAGACGCGGAAGTGGCTGACCATCATCTGCAACTGATTCCCCAACCGCGCCAGTTCGACGCTGGAGGCGGCGGTTTCTTCGCTGGCGGCGGCGGTCTGTTCGGACACGTCGCGCACGTTGATGATGCTGCGGCTGATCTCCTCGGCCACGGCGCTTTGCTGCTCGGCGGCAGCGGCGATCTGCTGGTTCATCGACTGGATGTTCGACACCGTGCGGGTGATGTTCCCCAGTGACGCGCCGGCCTTGCGGGTCAGGGCCACACTGCTGTCGGTGAGGCTGCGGCTGTTGTTCATCACGGCCGCTACTTGTTGCGTGCCGTTCTGCAGGCCGGCCACCAGGCCTTCGATTTCTTCGGTGGATTTCTGCGTGCGCTGGGCCAGGCCACGGACCTCGTCGGCCACCACGGCGAAACCACGCCCGGCTTCACCGGCGCGTGCCGCTTCGATCGCCGCGTTGAGCGCCAGCAGGTTGGTCTGCTCGGCCACGGCCTTGATCACGTCCATGACGCTGCCGATCTTGTCGCTTTCCTGTTGCAGCACGGTCATGGCGTCGGTGGAGCGCGCCACTTCGCTGGCCAGGCGCTCGATCTGGGCGATGGCTTCGCTGACTACCTTGTCACCGGCGCGGGCTTCGCCGTCGGCGGCGGCCGCGGCCTGGGAGGCCTCTTCGGCGTTGCGGGCCACTTCCTGCACCGTGGCGGTCATTTCGTGCATGGCGGTCGCGACCTGATCGGTCTCGACTTTCTGGCTGTTGACCCCGGCGCTGGTCTGCTCGGTCACGGCGGACAGTTCTTCGGCGGCGCTGGCGATCTGGGTCACGCCATCGCGGATGCCGCTGATCAGGTCGCGCAGGGTCACGCCCATGCGCGCGATGCCTTGTTGCAGCACGCCGAGTTCATCGCGGCGAGTGACGTTGACCGTGTGCGACAGGTCGCCACCGGCAATGCGCTCGACCACGGCCAGGGTATCGCGCAGCGGGCCGGTGATCTGGCGCGTGATGATGACGGCGGCAATGACGCCGACCAGCAACGCCAGCAGGGTGCTGATCAGTTGCAGGGTGCGAGCCTCGGCACTTTCGGCGTCGCGGCGGTCGAGTTGGATCTGGTACAGCTGTTCGCTCAGCGTCACGATTGACGCGCCCTGGTCGGTCATTTCCTTGCGTGCCTGTACCGCGTCGGCGGTGGCCAGCTTGAAGGCCTGCACGGCGCTGCGGTATTGGGCCAGGGCGTTTTCCAGTTGGCGCAGTTCATCCTGGCGGGTGCTGGAGAAATGCTCGTTCAGCGGCTTGAGCGAGGCGATGGCGGCGTCCAGCTGGGTGACGGCCTTGCGTTCGGTGTCGGCGTTGCTGTTGGTGGTGTAGCCGCGCACTTCATAGCGGGCCAGCATGAAGTCCTGCTTGGCCTGGGTGATGGCCTGGAACTGGGCGAAACGCTCGTCGCCGGCGCCCATTTTCCGCACGTCCGAATCCAGGGTCTCGATCAGCTTGTAGGCGATCTCGGCGTTAGCGCCCATGGCATCGCGGGCGGTGTTGCCCGTGCGGTAGGCGCTGCGCATTTTGTTCAGGGACACCTGGTAGGCGCTGATGACTGCGCTCTGCTCCTTGAGCAACTTGACGTTTTCCGGGCTCTTGAAGCTGCTGAGCAGGGCGTTCTGTTGTGTCACGAAACTATCGAGCGTGGTCTGCACGTTTTGGGCGGCGGTCTCGTCACCGTTGGTCAGCATGTATTGCAGGCGCGTGACCCGAAGCTTGGTCAGGCTGGCGTTGAGCTGGGTGATGTCGCTCATCCAGTTGCTGCGGTCGATCAGCCCGCCCAGGCTGGTCCAACTGGTCAGGGCCAGCAGGCAGGTCAGTACCAGCACCAGGCCGAAGCCCAGGCCCAATTTCATGTTGACGCTAATGTTGCCAAACCAGCTGTTCATCAAATTCCTCCAGGAACGTTGTGCTGCTTGATCGTCGGTACGCTGGAAGATTGTTGTTGTTAAGAGCCAGCAAGAGCATGTAACAGGGCTGTATCGGCCGGGGGGGCAAGATCTGTAAGTTTTTTTCCGGTATCTGTGGGAGCAAGCTTTGCTCCCATCCCAAGCTTTTTTTCACATCTGTTTCACCGCCTGCCTACGTCGGCCTCTCTACTGTCGCGCCATTGAATGACTGGGTGATGCCGTCGGGGCGGCTTGATGTGGAACTGAAACTGAGCCTTTTCGGCCTGAGGCGCTCGATCAATACGCGGCGCTTTGCCCGCTACCAAAACGCTGTGGTCGTGCTGGCCTCGGCGCTGCTGGTCATTCCGTTGACCCTCTGGCTGCTCAGCCCGGCGACGATACCGGACCTGGCCCACGGCAACGTCGCCGGCGCCCGGGCCTTGGCCGATGGCTGGGCCAAGGGTGAGATGATCGTGCTGGTGCGTCATGTCGAGCGCTGCGACCACGCCAAGGCTGCGTGCCTGAATGATCGCGAAGGCATCACTGACCGGGCCCGTGCCGTTGCGGTGGGCCTGGGGGCGCGGTTCGAGCAACTGGGCCTGGATAACACCGACCTCTACAACAGCCCCCTGGTCCGTGCGGCCCAGACGGCGGGCTACATGTTCAACAAGGTGAGTGCTGGCGACGACTGGCTGATCAATTGCCGCCACGACCTTCTGCGCAATGCCCTGGCCCACAAAGTCGCCGGGCGCAACCTGATCCTGGTCACCCACAGCGAATGCATGCAGGCATTGGAAACCGAGCTCCACCGGCCCACCTCGACGTTTGGCTACGGTGCTTCGCTGTTCGTCTCCGCCGCCCAGCCACAAGCACCGCAGTTGCTCGGTTTTATCGAAGCCTCTGACTGGCGCTCGGTGGCTTTCAGTAACCTTTCCCACGATTAGGACCGCCCATGCTGACGTCTGCTCGCGCCCGTTTCTACGGGCTCAATCTTGGAATTCCCCTGGTCTGCGCCGTGGTGGTGTTCTTGCTGTTCGACTTGACCCGCATCGACATCGCTTTCAGCAATTTATTCTACGACCCGTTGCACCAGGTCTTTCCGTTGGAGCACGTGCGGCTGTTCGAGAAAATCACCCATAAGTGGGCCAGGATCATTCCGAACTGGACCGGCGAGGCGGCGATCATCGGGGCGCTGCTGTCGTTTGTCTGGCCGATCTTCAAGCCACATAAGCGCCCGAGATTGCTTCGCCTGTTGGAGAAAGCCCGCTTGGCCACGCCGTTGCGTTTTGCCCACAAGCATCGGCGCGACTTTCTCTACGTGGTCTTCGCCTTTTCCCTCAGCACCGGGGTGATCCATTACCTCAAGGGTCACACCAGCGTGTACTGTCCGGTGGAAACCACCCAATACGCCGGCAAGATCGAGCACAAGGAATGGTTCCAGAATTTCGACCTGCTGAAAGTCGCCGGTGACGGTCGCTGCTGGCCCGGCGGTCATGCGTCCGGCGGCTTTACGATGCTGGCGCTGTATTTCGTTGCCCGCCGTTACCGCTGGCGTCATTCGAAAGCCTTGATGCACGGGGCGTTGGTGCTGGGCTTTGTCTACGGCACGACGCGGGTCCTGCAGGGCTGGCATTACATGTCCCACACGTTCTGGGCGGGGATTTTTGTCTGGTTGAGTTGTTGGCTGATGGCGTTGCTGTTTTATGGACGCGAGGCCTTGGAGCAGCCTGTGTTGAAACCACAGCGAGCGGCGCAGGCGGCTGTCGTGCCGGCGTCGGGTAACGCACATTCGTCAGCCTGAAAGCCAGGCAAAAAAAAGCCCGCTGGGAGAGCGGGCTAAAACCTTAGTTTCTTGAATGAGCGAGGCGACTGTACCCAATCACGCGGGGGCGTGGGGTGAAGAAAAGTTCATGAGGCCGCCTCCTTGCACGACCTCATTCCCGCGGGTTCTTCTCACCTGAGATCAAACCGATCCAGATTCATCACCTTGACCCACGCCGCGATGAAGTCCTTGACGAACTGCTCTTGCGCATCCGGGCTGGCATAGACTTCGGCCAAGGCCCGTAGCTGGGCGTTGGAGCCGAAGACCAGGTCGACACGGGTGCCGGTCCATTTGACCTGGCCGGTCTTGCGGTCGCGAGCCTCGAAGGTTTCCTGGGTGTCGGAAAGGGCTTTCCACTCCACGCCCATGTCGAGCAGGTTGACGAAAAAGTCGTTGGTCAACGTCCCGGGTCGTTGGGTAAAGACACCGTGCGCCGTGTGGCCGACGTTGGTGTCCAGCACCCGCAGACCGCCGATCAATGCCGTCATTTGCGGGGCGCTGAGGGTCAGCAGTTGGGCCTTGTCGATCAGCAACGCCTCGGCAGACACGCGGTACCGGCCCTTGAGGTAGTTACGAAAGCCATCGGCGATAGGTTCGAGAAAACCGAACGACTCGACGTCCGTCTGCTCCTGACTCGCGTCCATGCGTCCCGGCGCGAACGGTACCGTCACGCTGAGCCCGGCATTTTTCGCGGCTTGTTCAATACCGGCGCTGCCGGCCAGCACGATCAGGTCTGCCAGGGAGATTTTCTTGCCGCCGGACTGGGCTGCGTTGAACTCATTCCGGACCCCTTCGAGGGTCGCCAGCACCTTGGCCAGTTGTTCGGGCTGGTTGGCCGGCCAATCTTTCTGCGGGGCCAGGCGCAGGCGGCCACCGTTGGCGCCGCCGCGTTTGTCGGAGCCACGGAAGGTGGAAGCCGCGGCCCATGCCGTAGACACAAGCTGTGAAACCGACAGGCCCGAGGCCAGTAGCTTGCCTTTGAGGGCGGCGATGTCGCTGTCGTTGACCAGCGGATGGTCGACCGCCGGGATGGGGTCTTGCCACAGCAGTTCTTCGTTGGGCAGTTCCGGGCCGAGGTAGCGTGAGAGCGGGCCCATGTCGCGGTGGATCAGCTTGAACCAGGCGCGGGCAAAGGCGTCGGACAACTGGTCGGGGTTGGCCAGGAAGCGCCGGGAGATTTTTTCGTAGATCGGGTCGAAGCGCAGCGCCAGGTCGGTGGTCAGCATCGTGGGGTTACGCCGTTTGGACGGGTCGTGGGCATCGGGGATGATGCCCGCGCCTGCACCGTTTTTCGGCGTCCATTGGTGCGCGCCGGCCGGGCTCTTGGTCAGTTCCCACTCGAAGCCGAACAGGTTCTCCAGGTAGTTATTGCTCCAGCGGGTGGGGGTGGTGGTCCAGGTGACTTCCAGGCCACTGGTGATGGTGTCGGGCCCCTTGCCGGTGCCGAAGGTGCTCTTCCAGCCCAGGCCTTGCAGCTCCAGGCCAGCGGCCTCGGGCTCGGCGCCGACATTGTCCGCAGGGCCTGCGCCGTGGGTCTTGCCGAAGGCGTGGCCGCCGGCAATCAATGCCACGGTTTCTTCGTCGTTCATCGCCATGCGGGCGAAGGTTTCGCGGATGTCCACCCCGGCGGCGACCGGGTCCGGCTGGCCCTCGGGACCTTCCGGGTTGACGTAGATCAGCCCCATTTGCACGGCGGCCAGCGGGTTCTCCAGGTTGCGCCCCTCGTCAGTGCGGCTTTCTTCGTTGCCAGGCTCGGCCACCAATTGGCCTTCGCCGGGGTCTTGCATGGCGGCTTTGTCGGGCTTGGCGTAGCGAACATCGCCCCCCAGCCATTTGTTTTCGGAACCCCAGTAGACGTCTTCATCCGGCTCCCAGACATCGGCGCGGCCTCCGGAAAAACCGAAGGTCTTGAAGCCCATGGACTCCAGCGCGACGTTGCCGGTGAGGACGATCAGGTCAGCCCAGGAGATATTGCGACCATACTTCTGCTTGATCGGCCACAGCAGCCGACGTGCCTTATCGAGGCTGACGTTGTCTGGCCAACTGTTGAGCGGTGCAAACCGCTGCTGGCCGGAACCCGCCCCACCGCGCCCGTCACCGGTGCGGTAGGTGCCTGCACTGTGCCAGGCCATGCGGACAAAGAGCGGTCCATAGTGGCCGAAGTCTGCCGGCCACCAGTCTTGCGAGTCGGTCATCAGTGCATTCAGGTCCTGTTTCAAGGCCTGGAAGTCCAGGCGCTTGAACGCTTGGGCATAGTTGAAATCCTCGCCCATGGGATCGGACAGCGAGGAGTGCTGGTGCAGGATCTTCAGATTCAGCTGGTTCGGCCACCAGTCGCGGTTCGTCGTACCACCGCCAGCGGCGTGATTGAACGGGCATTTCGATTCGTTTGCCATGAGAAGCTACCTTTGGTCGTATTCATCCAGCTATCCAGCCCGGCCGGGCTCTGGATAGCGACAGGCGAAATAAATGACACAGGGCGCAGGGCTCACAGTTCGCTCAACTGATCGTGTGCGGCCACACGGCAACACACGAGAGGTCTAGTTACCAATGGTGGCCCACGGCAAGCCCAGTACGTTTCTGAACGCTTCGTATCTCTTTGTCAGGTTTCACGGGCCGGATTACACCAGCCTGAATTCAGGCTAGTCCTCCTTTGCCAGATAGCTAATAGGCGCAGTGTTAACGGTCGATAGGGATAATCTTTTATCGAAGCCAAGCGGCGAGGCAGATGATATGAATGGCGCCTGCCGTGACGGACCCAATAATGAACAAATGCCCGCGCAGCACGGCCTTCCACGAAGCGGGTCATGCCCTGGCCTTTTGGTGGAACGGCCAACCGATTAAACGCATCACCGTGCGTACCAAGGCTGAAGCCTGCACGGGACCTCTGTTCGACCTGCGCGGCAACCCGCAATACGCAGAAGGGTTGGTGGAAGCTGACTACCTGGTCGCGCGCCCGGCCTTCGACGCCCCGGGGATCGCTGAATTCCTGCCCTCGATGGTCGATGCCATTGAGCGTGACCTGCTCCATTGCTTCGCGGGGCCGGTGGCCGAAGCGGTCTACCGGCATCGCCGGTCCGATCGGTTGATCAGGGGCAGCGGCCGCGGTGACCTGGACCGGGGGCACGAATTGATCAGCCTGCTGCCACCGCGCAAACTGCTCGACGCCCAATCCCGGGCGATCGCGCGTTGCAGTTGCCTGGTGCACCGTTATTGGCCGGCTGTGTGTGCGGTGGCGGACCTTCTTCAGGCGCGAGGCATGGTCGAAGGCAACGTCGTGACGACGCTGCTGGGCGAGATCACTGGGCAGTCGCCCACCTTGCTTGGCAACGGGGTTAAAGGCCTTGATTCGCGAGCGGGAAGCGGCAAAGGCGCGCTCACTTAGGAAAACGATGAACCTGTGGCGAGGGAGCAAGCTCCCTCGCCACGGATTTACGACTGCCTGAGTGAACTGCGTTACTGGCCGGCTCGGGCGTTACAGAAGTGTTTTTTCGCTGTGATTGTCGACGCCGTCTGTGAGACGCGTCTCTTTTTTACGTAGAAAATCTCCTCTCCCTTGAACCGAAAGCGATATGCAGGGTCTGGTGTGCGCGCAGTGCTATGCACGCCTGCTGTCATTTCTGTATCGAGGGATCGAACATGTCCGTATTTGCCTTAGGGACGAGGCTAGTTGTTGCGTCGCTGTGTTTTCTGGCGATGAACATTGCTGTCGCTGCGCCAACCCCCGGCGACACGGACCTGATCCGTGAACGTCAGGATCGCCTGCTCCAAGAGCAGCGCCGACGCCTTGAAGAGCTCAAGGACCTGCCCGGCAAGGAAGCTAAGCCGGCCCAGCCGACGGCACCTGTCGATACCCGTTGCTTCCCGATCAAGACCATCGAGCTCAAGGGCGCCGATGCTTTGTCCGATGCGGAGCGCGAACGCCTGCTCAAGCCTTACATCGGCCAATGCCTGGGCGTGCCGCAGCTCAACGAGCTGCTCAAAGTCATTACTGACCATTATCTCGACAAAGGCCTGGTCACCAGTCGCGCCTACTTGCCGCAACAGGACCTGTCCAGCGGTCACCTGCAAGTGCTGGTGGTCGAGGGGCGGCTGGAAGGTTTGAAGGGTGCCGAGAACAGTAAGCTGTCGGATCGCGAGTTGGCGATGGCGTTTCCCGGCAAGACCGGCGAACTGCTCAACCTGCGCGAAATGGAGCAGATGGTCGATCAGCTGAACCGTTTGCCGTCCAACCGTGCACAAATGGAACTGACGCCGGGGCAGAACATCGGTGGCAGCGAAGTGCGGGTCAATAACACCCCGCAAAAACCTTGGCGCGCCGGCCTGTCACGCCATAACGACGGCCAAAAAAGCACGGGCGAGCAGCAATGGGGCGCCTCCCTGGACTGGGACAGCCCCCTGGGCCTGGCTGACCAACTGGCCTTGCGCGGCGGCCACGATGCCGTCAGCGATCACCAGAAAACCTCGCGCAACGGCATGCTCTATTACAACCTGCCGTTTGGCTGGTGGAACCTGAGCTACACCTACAGCCAAAGCGAGTACCGCGCCGTGGGCCAGGCCAACGGCTTCAATTTCAAGCAGAGCGGCGACAGCCAGAACCATCAGGTGCGCCTGGAACGTGTGGTCCATCGCGACGCGGTGAGCAAGACCTCACTCAGCACTGGCCTTGCGTACCTGCGCACCAACAACTTCATCGAAGACAGCAAGCTCGCCGAGAGCAGCAATCGCATCAGCGAGGCGCAGTTCGGCATCAACCATGGCCGACGGGTCGGCAATGCCTTCGTCAACCTCGATCTGGGCCTGCAACAAGGTATCGGCGCCCTCGATGCCCAGGGCGATCATGAGCCGGGCCCTGGAGTGCCGGATGCGCGCTATCGCAAATACACCGCCACCCTCAGCTACCTGCAACCCTTTGAACTGGGTGGCGAATCCTTCAGCTTCAGCAGCCTGATGACCGGCCAGCGCAGCGAAGACGTGCTGTTCAGCCCGCAGCGCATGAGCCTGGGCGGCCTGTCGTCGATTCGTGGCTACAAGGACCAGACATTGTCCGGCGACAGCGGCGGCTACTGGCGCAACGACTTGCGTTGGAGCCGTCCGGTGACCGTGGAATGGCTGCGCCCGGTGTTCGCCGAGTACGGCACCAGCCTCGGTTACGACCAGGGCGTGATTAGCGGTAATCGCTACAACGGCGATCAGCACGGGCGCATGTCGAGCAACTCGCTGGAGTTGTTCGCCCGCGGTGAGCACCTGAGCGCCAGCGTCACTTTCGCCCATTCCCTGGAACGTCCGGATGCCCTGACCGAGCGCGAAGCGCCGATCTACTTCCGCGTGGATGTATCTATCTAATTTTTGCTGCAACGAGACCTGATCATGGACGACCGCCAATACGCCTTCCTGGCCCGCCAGCCTTCTGCTGCCCTGCAAACCCGCGACGCCTTCTGGGGTATGCCCAAGCGCGGCCTGGCGTTCCTGCTGGCCAACGTCATGTTCTGGCAGCCGATGTGGGCCCAGGCGGGCGGTATCGTGGTCAGCGCCCCGGGCACCAGCCTCGGCCAGGCCGGCAATGGCGTGCCGGTGGTCAACATCGCCAAGCCCAACGGCAGCGGCCTGTCCCACAACCAGTTCAAGGACTACAACGTCGGCAGCAACGGCGTGATCCTCAACAACGCCACCAATCCCGCCCAGTCCACGCAACTGGGTGGGATCATCCTCGGCAACCCGAACCTCCAGGGTACGGCCGCGAAGGTCATCCTCAACGAAGTCAACGGCGGCAACCCCAGCCAGTTGCGCGGCTACACCGAAGTGGCGGGGCAGTCGGCCCATGTCATCGTCGCCAACCCCTATGGCATCACCTGCAATGGCTGCGGGTTTATCAATACCCCAAAGGCGACCCTGACCACGGGCAAGCCGATCATCGAAAACGGCCAGGTGGGTCGCTATCAGGTGGACCAGGGCAGCGTCGCCATTGAAGGCGCGGGCCTCAACGTGAACAACGTCGACCGCTTCGAAATCATCACCCGCAGCGCCAAGATCAATGCCGAGATCCAGGCGAAGAACCTGACCATCGTGGCTGGGCGCAATGACGTCAATGCCAATACCCTCAACGCCACTGCCCGGGCCGATGACGGCAGTGCGAAACCGGAGCTGGCTATCGACTCGTCGGCGTTGGGTGGGATGTACGCCGGTGCGATCAAGCTGGTGGGGACTGAGGCCGGGGTTGGGGTGAAGCTGGATGGCAAGATGGTTGCCAGTGGTGGCGACATCCAACTCGACGCCAACGGGCATTTGAGTTTGGCGCAAACCACGGCGGCAGGCGCCGTCGAGATCAAGGCTCAAAGTCTGGACGCCCAAGGGACGATCTATGCCGGCAGCCATGTTCAGGCGACGACCAAGGGCGCTCTCAGCAACCAGCGCGCCATCGCGGCGCGCGAGAAGGTCACGCTGACCACCGACGGCCAGCTCAACAACCTCGGCATCATCGAAGCGGGCGTCAACGTCGATAACACCCGCAACCAGATTGGCGATGTCGTGCTGACCGCGGCGAATATCGACAACCGCGGGCAGAGCGTCATCGCCAGTCGCGACTTGAAAGCCACGACCACGCAGACCCTCGACAATCGCGGCGGCACTTTTTCCGCCGGCAAGACCCTGACGCTCGACAGCAAGGACATCGATAACCGCGCCGGCACGCTGGTCAGCCAAGGCAAAATTCAAGCATCGGCCACTGGGGCGTTGGATAACCGTGATAAAGGGATCATCGCCAGCAACGGCGAGCAGACCCTGGTCGCCGGGACGCTGAAGAACAGCGCAGGCGTCATCAGCAGTAACAGCCTCCTGAAGCTCGAAGCGAAAACCCTGGATAATAGCGGTGGCAAGATTGCCTCCGACGCGGCACTGACCCTTAGGGGCGGCAATGTTGAAAATAGCGCAGGACAAATCACCAGCCAGGGTGATCTCGTTGCCACGCTGAAAAGCTTCAACCAGCAGGATGGCAAGTTGGTCAGCCAGGGGAAACTGACCCTGACCGCAGACCGTATCAACAACAGCGACGATGGTTATATCGCCTCGGTCAAGGCGATGAGCCTGACCGCTTACCAGCAACTGCTCAATAACGGCGAGGCAATCATCAGCACTGAGCAGGGGCTGACGATCAGCGGCGGCGGTCTCGATAACACCAAAGGCAGCCTGCTCAGCCAAGGTGACCTGAAGGTCGATATCACTGGGGATTTCCTCAACCAGGATGGCAGCGCCATCACCCAGGCCGGGAACGTGGATATCGAGGCGAGCAGTCTCGATAACCGTGGCGGTGTCCTTGCCAGTGTCGGCGGTTGGCTGAAAGCCACGCTGGACACGGTGTTGGATAACGGCGAGTCGCTCACCTCGGCCGACGCAGTTGGGTTGATCCAGGCACAGTCCGTCGATCTCGATGCGAAACAAGCGGTGCTCAACAATGGCGGGCAGGTTTCGGCTTTGTCCGGTGACGTTGATATCACCACCGCCACGCTTGAAAACCGCAACGGTGCAGTGCTAGCCAAACAGGCCTTGACTGTCCGTGCTCAGAATCTGGACAACAGCGATGGACGCGCAGCGGCAAACGCCATTGATTTCGGTCTGACCGGGGCTCTGAACAACCAGCGCGGTCTGGTGGAAGGCTCCAATGGCCTGCTGATCCGTGCTGCGTCAGTTGATAACCAGGGCGGCAAGTTGCGCTCGGTGGGCAAGCTGGGGACCGCGACGCTAACGGTTGATCAACTGCTGGACAACCAGGGCGGCGTCATTGAAGCGGCCACCCAGGACCTGTCCTTGCAGATGGCAGGCTTCAAAAATGCTGGCGGCAATGTTCGTCATGTGGGCACCGGCACGTTAGGCGTGGACCTCGCCAGGTTCAGCAACATCGGCGGCAGCCTGATGACCTCAGGCACCCTGACCGTCGACGCGGCGCGTTGGGACAACAGCTCGGATATCCAAGCCAATGTCCTGAACCTGAAGGTGGGCCAGCTCAATCAGACCAGTAGCGGCAAGTTGGTCGCGGTACAAAGCCTGTTGGCTACGGGCGGCACCTGGAACAACGCGGGCATCATCAGCAGCGACGTTGATTTGGATCTGAAGCTGACCGGCGCTTATGTCGGTACCGAAAACAGCCGCCTCAGCAGTGTCGATCAATTCGATCTGAGCACCGCCAGCCTCGATCTCTCCAGCGGCTCGCGCCTGGCTGGCGGTGGCATGACCACCATCACCAGTCTCGGTGCGCTGAATAATGCCGGCCGGATCACCGGCGGGGGCAAGTTCTCCCTGGCCGCCACGAGCCTGGTCAATACGGGCACGCTGGGTGGCGCCGAAACCGTCGAACTGCTTGCCAACGAGGCACGTAACGATCGCGGCCTGATCTTCAGCGGCGCGGACATGGCCCTGCGTTTCAATCGCTTCACCAACTATCGTGCGGACGTCTACAGCCTGGGGGCACTGAATGTCGCGGCCCGAGATGGCGTCGCTCGCAGCGTGTTGCTGGAGAACATCTCCGGCACCCTTGAGTCGGCAAAGGACATGTCGCTGCGCAGCGACACCCTGATCAATCGCAAGGACGTCTTCTCCACCACCGATGAGCTGGTGTCGGGCTCCATCAGCGTCAAATGCTATGACTGCGGTGGTGACTACCACAACGTCGACTATATCGCCCGGGAGACCTACCAAAGCGTAGTGCTTGAAGACTCGGTCAGTGCCACCCTGATGAGTGGGGCGAAACTGACCGTTGATGGCTCTGCGGTGACCAACCAATACAGCGTGATGGCCTCGGCCGCCGACCTGCTGATTACCGCCGACAACTTCGCCAACGTTGGTGCTGCTTCCGGCACCAGCGTCAGGACGCGCACCTGGAACACCGGCCGGGTCACCGATGGTACCGACGAACGTTTCCGCCGCAGGATCATCGTCCCCTACAACGCCCAGGCCAACCCGAAACAAGTGCCCGTCGATGCGCTCAACAACTTCCGTCAGGAGAGTGACATCACCACTGTGACGCCAGGGGAGTCGCTGGCACCGGCGGTCGTTCAATCGGGCGGTAACATCAGCATCCAGGCTACGCAGCGCCTGGAGAACAACAGTGTCGTGCAGTTCCGGGCACCGTTGGCGGGCGCAACCAAGTCAGCGGCCACCGATGTGACCAACGCCGCACAGCCGGCGGTTGTGGTACTCAACCCGCAGTTGCCGCCGGATCTGGCCCAACAACAAGTCAACCCGACCACCATGCCCGGGTTCACCTTGCCGACTGGCGAGAATGGTTTGTTCCGTGTCGTCGACAGCGCGGCCGCAGCGCAAGACAGCCACGACCAGAGTCGGGCCGCTGTCCAGGGCTCAGACGCCAGCCGGGTCATCAGCGGCCCCAAATATCTGATTGAAACCAACCCCGCGTTGACCGACCTCAGGAAGTTCATGAGCTCGGACTACTTGCTGGGTAACCTGGGTTATGACCCCGATACCAGCTGGAAGCGCCTGGGCGATGGTTTGTACGAACAACGCCTGATCCAACAGGCGGTGCTGGCTCGCACTGGGCAGCGTTTCATTGCCGGACAGACCAGCGACGAAGGCATGTTCAAGTACCTGATGAACAATGCCATCGCCAGCAAGGAACAACTGAACCTGGCCCTTGGCGTGACCCTGACTTCGCAACAAGTCGCCGCGCTGACCCACGACATCGTCTGGATGGAAGACCAGGTCGTCAATGGCCAACATGTCCTGGTGCCGGTGCTTTACCTGGCACAGGCCAACAACCGGCTGATGGCCGATGGCGCGTTGATCCAGGGCAAGAACCTCACCCTGATTGCGGGCACCGACCTGAAGAACGCCGGGACGCTGCGTGCCAGTGAGAACCTCTCGGCGGCAGCCGGGAACAACCTGATCAACACGCGCCTGGCCGAGGCTGGCGAGCGGCTCAAGTTGGTCGCGGGCAAAGACCTGGTCAACATGCAAGGCGGCATCCTCAAAGGCAAGGACGTCGAGCTCTCGACCTTGACCGGCGACATCCGCAACGACCGGACCATCACCACCATCGAGAACAGCGGCAAGGGCTTCAGTTCGAAAACCTCCGTTGTCGACAACGCCGCGCGCATCGAGGCCGGTAACAACCTCACCATGCGTGCAGCGGGCGATTTGCTCAACGTGGGCGGCGCGATCACTGCGGGCAACAACGCGGACTTGAGTGCGGGCAAAGACGTCGTCATCTCCGCGGCTCGCGAAGAAAGCGGCTCGATGCGTCAGGACAAACGCCACTTCTGGGAGCAGAGCCAGACCGTTCAGCACGCCAGTGAAGTCAAGGCGGGCGGTAACCTGAACGTCACCGCCGGCAACAACCTGACCGTAGTCGCCAGCCATCTCCAAGCCAAAGGCGATATCAACCTGAGCGGTAAGGATGTCGCCCTGATCTCGGCGGCGAACGAGAACTCCAGCGAGTACCGCTACAAGCGCAGCGGCAAGAAGATCAACAAGGAAGAAGACCATGTCTCGCAGCAGGCGACCACCCTCGATGCCGGGGGGGATGTAAGGGTTGCTGCGCGCAATGATCTGTTGATGGTCGCGAGCAAGATTGCGGCGGGTAACGAGGCGTATCTGGTGGCGGGTAAGCAGCTGAGTCTGCTGGCTGAGCAGAACCGTGATTACTCGCTGTATGACATGAAGAAGAAGGGGAGCTGGGGCAGTAAAGCCGCACGACGGGATGAGGTGACGCAACTCACCCATATCGGAAGCGAGATCAGCACCGGGGGCGACCTGATGTTGGTCAGCGGTGGCGATCAGACCTACCAAGTGGCGAAGCTGCAAAGCGGCAACGACCTGATCATCGACAGCGGCGGGCGCATCACCTTCGAAGGGGTCAAGGACTTCCACGACGAGAGCCATACCAAGAGCAAAAGCGACCTGGCCTGGTACAAGATGAAAGGCGAGGGACGGACCGACGAAACCTTGCGCCAGAGCGCTCTGGTTGCCCAAGGAAAGTTGGTGATCAAGGCCGTCGATGGGCTGCGCATCGATGTCAAACAAGTGGATCAGCAGAGTGTCAGCCAAACCATCGATGCAATGGTGAAGGCTGAACCAGACCTGGCCTGGATGAAAGAGGCCCAGGCCCGGGGCGACATTGACTGGCGCCAGGTGAAGGAAATCCACGACAGCTTCAAGTATGACAACTCCGGTCTGGGGGCCGGGGCCAAGATTGCCATCGCGATTTTGATGTCGTTCATCATGGGGCCGGCAGGTTTCGGACTGTCGGGCACCAATCTTGCGGTCGCCACCAGCCTGAGCACCACGGCGGTCACCAGCACCATTGAGAACAAAGGCAACCTGGGACTCGCGCTGAAGGAAACAGTCAGCGCCGATAGCTTGAAGAGTGCGGCGATTGCCGGTTTTACTGCCTATGCATCCGCATACGCGGACCAAGAATGGTTTAGTAGTACCGACAGCTCCAGCACGACCACTCAAGGCGTCGAGCCGTCGACGGGTTCGGCGGGGTCGGCAGGTTCGGCATCGAGCGCGAGTAACTCCTCCAAGGATATCTTCCGTTGGAACACCGCGACTGACACTGCAATCCGCACAACCGGGCAAGCAGTGATCTCCAGCGGTATCTCCACCGCGATCGGTGGTGGCAGCTTTGGCAGCAATTTCAATGCTGCCCTGTTGGGAGAGGCCGGCAATGTGGCGATGGCGACCGGCTTCAACTGGGTGGGCGATACCATCAAGTTCCCCGATGGCGGCCCACAGAAAATTGTTGCCCACGCGATCATGGGTGGCCTGCTGGCTGAGCTGACGGGCAGCGACTTCAAGACCGGTGCGGTTGCCGCCGGTTTGAATGAAGCGCTGATTCCCGGCATGGCCAAGGTGGCGGGTGAAAACAAAGATCTGCAACTGATGCTGTCGCAACTGACGGGGCTTCTGGCAGCGGCTGCGGTCGATGGCGACCTGAATACAGGTTCGACGATCGCCAAGAAAGCGACGGAATTCAACTATCTGTTCCATGCCGAACTGGTCGAAAGAGAACAGAAGCTCAATACGTGCGCCTCCCCGGCGGCTTGCCAAGCCGTTAGGGACCATTACAACAACCTTGATACGACTCGGAACAACGAGTTCGGACAGTACTGCCGGAATAACCCGGCGAGCTGTTTGCAAGTGACGAAGCAGTTGGTGGATGAGATTCCGGCTAATGAGAAGATGCTGCATGACGGCAGGAGCGCGGGGTTCGATCGTTCGGCAGCGCTTTGGGTAATTACCCGAGGTAACGAGCGGGCCATCAATACCGGCATCATCGAGAATACGCGCACCGAAAAAGGCGAGGGTGCTGCATTACTGGCGGAGCTTGCGTCGGATGGATTGAATCAGGACCGGGGGCTGTTCTCGTCGACGGCTGGGGGTAAGGGTGGTACAACCGGGGTTAAGGTTGGGGTTGTGGGAGGGGGTGCAAAAGAAATTGGAACGATTACTACCAGAACAACAAAGAACACCACTCGACTGGGTGGTGAGGCTGGTGAGCCGGGAGTAAAAATAACCTATAAAGATGGTACGGAATTCGATATGACTAGTACTCGAGTTAAAGAAACAGAAGCCAACCCTTATGTACCTGGAGCAACACGTCCGATTAGATATGAAGACGCTCTAGATAATAAAGGCATCAAACGAGCTCCTACTCAGCAGGAGCTGGACTGGTTTAACAGCATTAAGTGGTAGGCGGGCTATGATTGATTCGAAAATCGGAGAGAGAGTGATGGTGTCTATTCATTCGGAGTATGGGCCGTTCATTAGAGTTTCAACATATGATGATGCAGGCGCACTAGAGGATTTGTTGGACGAAAAATATTTCGTGCTATATTGGAAGTCGACACCCCCTGAACTGGTCGGTGATGGAGGGAATGAATATTATTTTGGGAATGCTGCGGATCCTGTGAAACTACAGTTTATTTTGGACTCAATTATTTTGTGATTGAACTGTTGGCTCAAAAGGGACAGAGAAGGTTCCAGGTTTTGGCGAAGTAGATGACTTCTTTGCATCACAATCGGCTAATCTCAATACAAAGCTGGGAACAAAGATTGGTAAAGGTCGCTTGCCGTATGAAAAGAGTAAGACTGAAAAGGGGACAGATTTATTTTGTGAGGCGCAGAGGGTCAGGCTCATTGCTTTTTTTGGTTTATAAATAGATCTGTCCCCTTTCCTTTTATTTTCTGACGGGTAACCTCGGCACTACGATTCGAGTCGCTGCAGCGGCCAATGGTGTACTCCAGGCAGGCCACGGTGCAGGCCAAGTCTACGACGGTGATACATGGAATGGCATCGGCAATATCGTGGTCGGCGCCATGAATGCTGCGAGCCTTGGGATTCCAAAGATCGGTTCCTCTGGACGTGTCAATGGTAGTGCAGGTGCAAAAGGCGCTGCGTCCAAGAATGCGAATGCAACAAGCATGCTTACGGATCTGGAAGCCGCTGCGCTGGTCGAGAGAAATGTAATAGAAGGAACGGCTAAGGGAGCTGCACCAAAAGTGGCGGCAGAGGGAAAGGTAGGAGGACAGACCTTTCAAGACGTCAATCAAACCTCTCGTCCGCTCAACGAGGCAGATCCAAAAATACCTTCGTTGATCACGAATAGAATTGCAGATAAAGCCGCTTCGAATCCTGGCAAGCTTTATCCAAACGGAAATATGAAAGATGCCCACGCTGAGATCGGTGTGATTCAGCAAGCATATAGCGCTGGTAAAACCACCGGAGCGGACATGTCCATGACAGTCGCAGGAAAGGATGTATGCGGATTCTGCAAAGGCGACATAGCCGCTGCCGCGGAAAAGGCTGAGTTGAAATCTTGAATCGTAAGAGCTATAGATGATAAAACAGGACTGCCGAAAAATTATTACTGGGAGTCAGGTATGAAGTCCATTAAGGAGAAAAAATAGATGGTAATCGGAGGGTATACGCTTAGTCCTGAGTGCGGTAGATTGCAAATCCCTCTTGTTCATCAGCCGACCATGGAAGATGTTAAATCCATTATATATGAATGTGGTAGATTCGATGGTGTCACTTCGTTGTCTATTACCCCTGTACCTGACGTTGGGCCTTACGAAATCAATCTTTATGCTGATTCTGGAAATTATCTTTTGATGTTGAATCAGTACTTGGATGATGGGGAACACGTTGTGCGTACCCTTAATAATACGTCAGCTGGAACAAAGCTGATTGACGTATTGGGTGATTGCTATCAAGCGAATTTAATTACAAGAGATATAGGGTTCGTTGTTTCTTGTTTTCAGGAGTTTTTAAGTTTTGGTGATGTAAGTTCATTGGTGTTAAGTGTTTAGGGCGAAAAAGTGCTCAAAAAAAGGGGCAGATTTATTTTGTGAGGGCAGAGGGATAGGCTCATTACTTTTCTTGGGTTATAAATAAATCTGTCCCCTTTCCTTTAAATATTTGAATCCTCAGGGCGTTAAAGTTATATTCGACTCGTCTAGAAATAGGTGGGTTCCGGAATGAGCTACGATGTAAACATTGAAATCTCTTGGCATGCACCTGTAGTGCCTGCCAAATCTTTAGCCGGAATTCCTCTGTTAATATCAGTGGCTGAATTCGAAAGGGTGCTTGGTCGTTATTTGGTCGATGAAGGTAAAGCTCTTTATCAGTTTGAAGGTTCGCCAGTTCTTTCCATGGTAAAGGGTCTCGACTCGGATGGTAATGGGGGATATGGTTTCTCTGTTTTTGATAGGGATTTGACAAATTGGCGTTTGTTTTTTAATAGTCCAGAACATGCGGGTGCTGATCCTCGGGCGCTATATGTTGTTGTCCGCTCTTGGAAGATTTATGCGGTTAAGGTTTTGATGTTTGAAAAGTACAGGGGCGGCGGCAGGCCAGTAAATTCATACAAGGGTAAGTTGGCTTGTGGTGTAGGTTTGGGTGACCTGTTAAGTGATCTTCAGCGTTGCGCTGAGCTAGAGTTTGATGCCGAAGAGGAGTGGTATGTTGCTATGGGTGATTATAGTGGTCTGGAGGTTTCCGGGTATGGTGTGAGTTTGGAAGATAATTCGAACCAAGTTGTAATGGCTTTGGCTGTTCTGGTGGATGAGTAGTCGCAGGTGTTCGAGCTTATTTAACTTGTGTCGAGGGATATTGCTGTGCTCATTCAAAAGGTGGGTCGATTTAAATTGCACTTACGTAACGGTTAGTCAACGGATATACCTATAAAAAATGAAAAAAGACTGGCCGAGTGTTCCCTCGAGGATATTGCGTCAGACTATACCGTTTCACCCGAACAAAAAGGGGCGGATTTATTTTGTGAAGCGCAGAGGGACAGATTTTTTGGTTTTGCTCGGGTTATAAATAAATCTGTCCCCTTTCTTGGTCCCCTTTCTTTAAGGTATTTACCGGGAAGAAACCGCATCAGACGACTCCTGGAATAGAGGAGTGTGACACAGGAGAGGTACAACCCCGCGACTGGGAAACTGGAAAAATCTGTGATCGAGTACGACCAGTATGGCCGGCAGGTTAAAAGAACGGATTACACTAATCACGGATATGGGAACCAAGAAAAGCCTGCGGAATATCATTCCGACCCCCACACGCATACCTATGAATATGGTCCAGGCTATGGTTCCAATGGGAAAGAGACGAGGATCAATAATGATTAGTCTTCCAGAGTTGAATGAATTGCTTGTTGCTCACAACTGCTTGCATGCAATTAGTATTCAGTTGAATGTTGACGGGATGGCTTATGATTTATCTCTATCGATTTCGGCCTCTGAAAAGGTAGGGGCTGATGTCGTGAATATCAGATTCATTGATATTTGCCAATTTACGTCCCATGATTTTGGCGGCGGATTAACTCAGTTGATGCACATGAACGTTAATAAGCTGGATTCCGGCTTTGATAGGATGCGTTATCAATTGAGTGATCTTGAGGATAAAAAATTGTCGTTCTACTTCTCATCATTCTCGCTTGATTAGCTGGTGCAAAAGCAACTGGGTAATGAGACTGAAAAGGGGACAGATTTATTTTGTGAGGCGCAGAGGGTCAGGCTCATTGCTTTTCTTGGTTTATAAATAGATCTGTCCCTTTTCTCTCCTTCTTTTCTCTGAGTCGAGATAAAAGCGTGCCTTGGAGGGCCATTGATGCGACACGATGTTGTTTTACGCTTTGTAGTGATGACTTTATTCTGCTTCACGCTGACCGGGTGCATTCATTACGAACATAAAAGCGCAGAAGGAAAACCCTGGGACGAGGTCGCGACAATTCGGCAGTTCGACAAGCATCTGTCGATAGACGAGATCGATGACGATACGTCGCTATATTGGCTAGCCCGCCAAACCGAGTATCGAGTCGGAGCAGGACGGCATAAACTTTCCGTGCAGTACGCTATTGGAACCGGATACTCACGTCCAATTGAAATGACCGTGGATTTGGTCGGTGGCCGTACCTATGGGCTTTATGGCGTTTCTTCGATGAAATGGTGGTATTACGAAGTTCGTGATGTCGAGACAGGGCGTTCCGCGAAAGTTATAGAGCCGGCGGTCACAACGACGCCTTCTGAATCAGCCGGGCAGGCGGTCCAATAATATTATCGTGTAAAGGGCGTTTGCTCTCTGTCGGTTGGCGTAGCCGTTGGCGATGAATAGCGAGGGTTGCTTCGCAGCCCAGCGGGAGCAAGCTCCCTCGCCACAGAAGCCGGATTGTTGATCGCTCGCCCATGGCGCAGTTTTATTTTGCTATCCCCTTCTTTTGTGGTTACAGCGGACACCACGGGTCTCCCCCATTCGCGCTTTCCAGGATCTTCGGAAAATTTCGTCCAAATCCCCAGCCTGAGGCCACGGCAGTCATGGTGGTTTTGCAAGCGGGGTTCTTTTCCGAGACGATCACGTTCATATAGAACTGGCTGCCGTAGATCGTTGGTGCCCATAGCACCATGTCGCTTCTGTCGGCATTGCTGTCGACTTTCAATTGGATGGTATTGACGAGTCTCCCACCCGTCGTGAGCTCGGTCACTTGTGGGTGAAAGCAGTGGTTCAGGTAGCCTTGCACCCGCTCTTCGACCACCGCCCGCTCTTGCGACAGGCAGTACTCGGGGCTGGTTACGCCAGTGTTCAGCAGTTCGTCCTTGGTATACGGATGCAGTGAGCAGCCGCTCAATAGCAGAAAAACGATCCCTGTAAATTTCTTGTACAAAACTCATGCTCCATCAGAGGTTGTGGGCTGCCAAAACTGATTGCCGCAAGGGCGGCGGGCGGGACTATACGCAATTTGTGCCTTTATGGAATCGTTAAACAGACTTGTCGTAGGAATCGACGGAACGAATATTCCCCATTGACTTGCAGGACATTTCCTAGAAAATTCCAGCCTCTTGCGCCTGCTGATTTCGGTGCCTAGTCTTTGTCCACCGCTGCCAATTCAGCGGTCGGGTTTAGTCGCTCGGTATTTCGTTAGGCGCAAGGTCTCCTTGAAGTCAGGCTGCGTTTTCTCGCCGATTTTATGGTGGCTGTGCGCAGGGCACTTTCGGGTGCGCCGGTTTCCTAACGTCCCGGTCGACTAACCTGCGCACAGCCGCCACCCCACTTCGTTTAGTCGCGAATAGTGGCGGATCCGACTGACGTTAGGAGGTCCATATGGACAAACTCATCCCCGACCCACCCGTTCCACCGCTGCATCTGGACATCGCTGCCGACGCCAACGCCGAACGTGTCATCGATTCCTATCTGAACCCCAAACCCGCCCAGCCTGACAAGAAGCCGCCTCCGGACCAGTTGTTCACTGTCGTGGAGGGCGTCGATGCTGAAAGCCTGTTGGCCAATCTCAGCGAAACCTTGGCCTCCGCCAATGCCATGGCCAGCGATCTGGCGTTCGACCTGGAGGATTCTCGACGGAATTTTGCATTAGGGCTGCAACAGTTGATCGAGCTGAGTCAGCTATTGGCAAACCGTGCACTGGATGTCATCGACCCTAGATAAGCGCTTGAAACTGACAGGGATAGGCCACGTTTGTCCGAGAGAAGGTGACAGTGCTTCTTCGAGCCGTGGTCTGTTCCTGAGGGATCTGATACGTCGTTTTTGTTGTGTTTTTCGACACGTCCTGTGGGACGCATCTCTTTTTTGCATGGAAAATCCCCGCTCTCTTGAACCGAAAGCGATATGCAGAGTCTTGTGTGCGCGTGGTTTGCGCATCAGCAACGTGAGTGTTTTAGGAGGGAAGCCGGTTTTTGGCTGTTCGTCCGCTCACGAGCTTGCTGTCATTTGCATATCGAGGGATCGAACATGTTCTTACCCGCCCATTGGGTGAGGTTATGCCTGGCGCTGCTGTGCCGTTCTCCGCTAACACTCGCTTACGCCTTCCTGGCCCGCCAGCCTTCTGCTGCCCTGCAAACCCGCGACGCCTTCTGGGGCATGCCCAAGCGCGGCCTGGCGTTCCTGCTGGCCAACGTCATGTTCTGGCAGCCGATGTGGGCCCAGGCGGGCGGCATCGTGGTCAGCGCGCCGGGCACCAGCCTCGGCCAGGCCGGTAACGGCGTGCCGGTGGTCAACATCGCCAAGCCCAACGGCAGCGGCCTGTCCCACAACCAGTTCAAGGACTACAACGTCGGCAGCAACGGCGTAATCCTCAACAACGCCACCAACCCCGCCCAGTCCACGCAACTGGGTGGGATCATCCTCGGCAACCCGAACCTCCAGGGCACGGCCGCGAAGGTCATCCTCAACGAAGTCAACGGCGGCAACCCGAGCCAGTTGCGCGGCTACACCGAAGTGGCGGGGCAGTCGGCCCACGTCATCGTCGCCAACCCCTATGGCATCACCTGCAATGGCTGCGGGTTTATCAACACCCCGAAGGCGACCCTGACCACGGGCAAGCCGATCATCGAAAACGGCCAGGTGGGCCGCTATCAGGTGGACCAGGGCAGCGTCGCCATTGAAGGCGCGGGCCTCAACGTGAACAACGTCGACCGCTTCGAAATCATCACCCGCAGCGCCAAGATCAATGCCGAGATCCAGGCCAAGAACCTGACCATCGTGGCTGGGCGCAATGACGTCAACGCCAATACCCTGAACGCCACTGCCCGTGCCGATGACGGCAGTGCGAAACCAGAACTGGCTATCGACTCGTCGGCGTTGGGTGGTATGTACGCCGGCGCGATCAAGCTGGTGGGCACCGAGGCCGGGGTTGGTGTGAAGCTGGACGGCAAGATGGTTGCCAGTGGGGGGGATATTCAGCTGGATGCCAATGGTCATTTGAGCATGGCGCAGACGGCTGCTGCCGGTGCCATCGTCATCGACGCCAAAAGCCTGGAAACCCGTGGCCAGGTGTACGCCGGTAGCCGCCTGGACGTGAAGACCCAGGGCGACCTGACCAGCCAGAGCAACCTGGTAGCCCGCAACAACGTTCATCTGGACAGCGGTGGCACACTGAGCAACAACGGCATTATCGAAGCCGGGGTCAACGCCGATAACAGCCGCAATACCACGGGTGATGTCACCCTCACCGCCAAGCAGTTGAACAACGCCGGCAAAACCGTCATCGCCAGCCACGACCTGAATGTCACGACTACCGCAGCGCTGAACAACCAGGGCGGCACGCTCAGTGGGCAGGGCAAGACCACCGTCACCGGCAACGTTGTGGATAACCGCAATAAAGGTCGGATCCTGGGTAACACCGAACTGCACCTGAGCGCCGATCAAGTCCTCAACAGCCAGGGCGGCCTGATCAATAGCCAGGGCCTGCTGACGGCCAACCTGGGCCATCTGGAAAACAATGCAGGTGAACTGTCGAGCCTGAACAGCGCGACCCTGGTCCTCGACAGCCTGGACAACCTGACCGGCCTGGTCATGGCCGGCAAAAATCTCGACATCACTAACACCGGCGCGATCAATAACCGGGGCGGCGAACTGTCCAGCCAAGGTGTCATGACCGTGCACACCGCCAGCCTGGACAACAGCAACAAAGGCACCGTCGCCGCCAATGGCAAGTTGCTGGTCAGCGCCACCGGCGCGGTCAACAACGCCGAAAAAGGCCTGCTCGCTAGCCGTGCTGCCGAGGTCGAGCTCGATGCTGCCAGTCTGAATAACGCCAAGGGCACGCTGCAAGGCGAGGGCCTGGTCACCGTGGATGTATCCGGCGACATCGATAACCAGGGCGGCAGCATCATCGCCAAGGACGCCAAGCTGAATGTCTTCGCCACCAACCTGGACAACCGTGGCGGCGTGCTGTCCAGCGTCAAGGCCGCGCTGGAGGCACGAACCACCGGCGTGCTGAAAAACGGCTATGACGTGAACCGTCAGGGCGGCACGATCCAGGCTCAAGGACTCAGCATCCGAGCCTTGGCTGGGCTGTTCAACGACGGCGGACGCATCGCTGCGCAAGCCGGCGATGTCGTGGTCACCAACGCGGTGGCGGATATCAACAATCGCAACGGCGGGATATACGCCACGGGCAAGGTCTGGGTCACTGGCCGGGGCATGGACAACAGCGGCGGCGGGCAGGTCAGCGCCAGTCGCATCGACTTTGACCTTTCGGGTGCGCTGAACAACAACGCCGGCGTCATCGAAAGCCAGGACAGCCTGGACATTCTGGCCGCCAGCCTGAGCAACCAGAAAGGCCAACTGCGCACCCTGGGCCAGAACAGCACCACGGTGTTCAAGATCGGTGGCCTGTTCGATAACAACGACGGCACCCTGGAAACCGCCAGTAATGACGTGGGCTTCAACACCGGCAGCGTCCAGAACGTGGGTGGCAAGCTGCTGCACACTGGCCTGGGATTGTTCGGCATCAGCCAAGCCAACCTGGGCCAGGCGGGCGGTCAGCTGGTGACCTACGGCAACCTGACGGTGACGGCTGATCGCTGGACCAACAACACGGCGATCCAGGCCGGGCACCTGGTCGTGAATGTCGACCAGTTGACCCAGACCGCCACCGGCCAACTGCTCAGTACCGACAGCATGGTGGGCCGCGGCAGCAACTGGCGCGTCGACGGCCTGATCGGCAGCGATGGGGCGATCGACCTGCAACTGACCGGCGCCTATACAGGCAACGGCCGCTTGAGCAGTCTCGGCACCTTGGGCCTCAAGGCCGCGCTGATCAGTCTGGAGCAAAACGGCAGTATCGCTGGCGGTGGTAACACAACCGTCGTGGTCGATGGCGTCCTCAACAGCTACGGTCGGCTGACCTCGGCGGCGGACCTGAGCGTCACGGCCGCCACGATCAACAACTACGGCACGTTGGGCAGTGCCGGCGCGCTCGGCGTATCGACCGGCGACCTGCTCAACGAGCACGGATTGATCTTCAGCGGCGGCAATACCAGCCTGCGCGTCAATAGCCTGACCAACCGCTATGCCGATATCTACAGCCTGGGTGATCTGAGCATCGATCGCGACGGCCTCGGCACGCGTGCCAGCCGCATTCTCAACAGCTCCGGCTCGCTGCAGAGCGACGGCAACATGCGCCTCGCGGCCAGCACGATCGACAACGTCCGCGAGATCTTGACCACCCACGATGCAGGCATCTACACCGCCTCGATCAGGGAAGTGGCCTGCATCCCAGGTGATTGCGACGGTCCCAAGCAAAACCACGTCTGGCAGATCATCCAGCGCGACAAGTTCGAAGTCACCGCGGCCAGCGCCGCCTCCAGCATCACCACCGGCGGCAACCTGAATATCCAGGGCGACACCCTGACCAACCGGAGCAGCAGCATCGGCGTCGGCGGTGCATTGACCGCCAACCTCGTCAGCCTGAATAACATCGGCATCGAGACTGGCGAGACCGAAACCTCGCGCACCTTCAGATCCCAACGCACGCGCCACCCGAGTGGCTGGCGCACCGCCGCGAATGACTTCACCAACAAATACTGGTTGCAGAGTCCGGACTACAACGCCAACGACCTGGGTGGCCTTGAAGCAGCGATGAGCCGCTTCATCGGCATGACCGAGACTGAGTTTCTGCAGTTTCGCACCCAGACCAGTACTACCGATAACCAGACCTATGCCGCGATTATCCAGGCCGGTGGTGCCGTCGACATTCCTACCCAGGGCGACCTCAACAGCGGCGTCGTGCGAGGCGGCTACAACTACGTTGGCGCCGGCCCGCGTACCGACACCCAGGCCGACAACGCCTTCTCGACCCGCATCAGCGTCAATCGGCAGCTACCCCCGAGCCTGACCCAGCAACAAGTCGATCCGCTGACCTTGCCGGGTTTTGACTTGCCCACCGGGCAAAACGGCCTGTTCCGCATGAGCGGCGACGGCTCGGCCACGCCAACCCAGAGCACGGGCCTGACGCAAGTGCGTGGCCTGCCGGACCGTTCGTTCCAGGCCAACCCGCAAAAGTACCTGATCGAGACCAATCCGGCGCTGACCGACATGCGTCGGTTCATGAGCTCGGACTACCTGCTGACAAACCTGGGTTACGACCCCGACGTGGCCGCCAAGCGTTTGGGCGATGGCTTCTACGAACAACGCCTGATCCAACAGGCGGTGATCGCCCGCACCGGCCAACGCTTCCTCGACGGCCAGAACTCCGACGACGGCATGTTCAAGTACCTGATGAACAATGCCATCGCCAGCAAGGACAGTCTCAACCTGTCCCTGGGCGTCAGCTTGACCGCCGAACAGGTTGCGGCCCTGACCCATGACATCGTCTGGATGGAAAACCGGACGGTGAATAATCAACAGGTGCTGGTGCCGGTGCTTTACCTGGCTCAAGCCAACAATCGTCTGGCGCCGAATGGTGCGCTGATTCAGGGCTCAGACGTCAGCCTGATTGCTGGTAAGAATCTGAACAATGCGGGCACCTTGCGTGCGTCCAGCAACCTGAGGGCGACGGCGGGCGACAGCCTGGTCAACAGTGGGTTGATGGAAGCGGGTGGTCGGCTGGATGCGTTGGCGAGTAATAACCTGACTAACAGGGCGGGTGGGGTTATTGCTGGGCGGGATGTCAGTGTTGTTGCTCTGACTGGCGACGTGACTAACGAGCGTACCGTTACCACCCACGAAAGCGACAGCGGCTACCGCAGCGAACGCACCGACTTCATCGACAGCGCCGCACGTATCGAAGCCGGCAACAACCTGATCATCAGCGCAGGGCGTGACATCAACAGCGTCGGCGGCGTGCTGAAAAGTGGCGCCGACACCACCCTAAACGCCACGCGCGATGTCAATCTCATCGCCGCCGAACGCATCACCAGCGGCACTCGCGGCCGGCATCGCGACCAAGACATCAAGCAATACGGCTCCAGCCTCGACAGCGGCCGCGACCTGACCGTCAACGCTGGTCGCAACCTCACCGTTGTCGGCACTCAGATCGATGCCAAGCGCGACGTTGCCATGGCTGCTCAAGGAAACTTGACCTTCGCCTCGGCGGCGGATGAGCAGCATTCCTACAGCAAGAGCAAGAAGGTCACCCGCCAAGAGGACCACGTCAGTCAGGTGGCCTCGACGGTTAATGCGGGGCGCAACGTTGTAATGAGCGCGGGGCAGGATTTGGCGATGATCGCCAGCAAGGTCAACGCTGCAAACCAGGCCTACTTCGTGGCGGGTGGCAAGCTTGAGCTGCTGGCTGCGCAGAACCGCGACTATTCGCTGTATGACATGAAGAAGAAAGGTGGTTGGGGGAGTAAGAAGACTCAGCGGGATGAAGTGACCGATGTGAAAAACATCGGCAGTGAAATCACTACCGGGGGCGACCTGCGATTGGTCAGCGGCGGCGACCAGCTGTATCAGGTGGCGAAACTGCAGAGCGGCAAGGACATCACGCTGGACAGTAGCGGTTCCATTACCTTCGAAGGCGTGAAGGATCTACATCAGGAGAGCCACGAGAAGACTGACAACAATGCGTTCTGGGTCTCGTCCAAGGGTAAGGGCAAGACCGACGAAACCTTGCGCCAAAGCCAGTTTATTGCTGAGGGCAATGTTGCGATCAAAGCCGTCAACGGTTTGAAGATCGATATCAACCAGGTCAATCAGCAAACCGTCAGCCAATCCATCGATGCGATGGTCAAGGCTGATCCGCAATTGGCATGGCTCAAGGACGCGGAAAAACGCGGTGATGTGGACTGGCGTCAAGTCAAAGAGATCCACGACAGCTTCAAGTACAGCAACTCCGGCTTGGGGCCGGCTTCGCAGATCATCATTGCGATTTTGATGGCAGCGGTCGTTGGACCGTTAGCGGCAGGCGCAATGGGAACCGCGACTGGAGGGATGGTCGCCGCCGGAACAATTACGGCGGAGACGGCTGCTGGTATTTCAGCCGCGGCCGGCGCCGTGGCAGCGGGAGCTGCAACAAACGCGACCGTCAGCGTTGTCAATAATCGCGGCAATCTTGGCGCCGTGTTCAAGGACGTGACTTCTTCAGATGCCATGAAGGGGTATGCCATCGCTGGCGTTACAGCAGGGCTGACGGCTGCATATTTTGATGGGTGGACTGGCACTGAAACGAATACCGCAGTCGACAATGTAAGCACGTCGAGCTCACTGAGCACTTGGAAAGGCGTCGGTCAATTTGCCGCCAACCAAACGTTGCAGAACGGAACCTCCATGTTACTGAGCAAGGCGCTTGGACAGGGAGGGAGTGCTAGCGATGCGTTGAAAAGCGCGCTGTTCAACACCTTGGCGGCAGCAAGCTTCAACGCGGTGGGCGACTACACGAAGAATGTGTACGCCCCGGGCTCGCCACGGAAAATTGTGATTCAAGCAATGGTGGGCGGGCTTCTCGCCGAAGCTACTGGCAGTGATTTCAAAATCGGAGCCTTGGCAGCGGGGGCTAACGAGGCGCTAGTTGGGCATCTCTACGATCTGGTTAAAGGTGATCAAAACCTGCTGAGCATGAGCTCCCAGATGGTTGGGTTGCTTGCGGCAGCTTCGCAGGCGGATGGAGATGCCAGCAAGCTAGAGAAAGGTGCCTGGGTGGCGAGGAACGCCACGCAGTACAACCATTCGTTGCATGAAATGCAAACCGTTGCATTGGATGAGCAACGTCGACGCAACCCCGATAACAAGGCCCGCCTCGATGCAGCTGCATGTGCATTGACCCACTGCAGTAAGTCCGTTCCGTCGAGTGATAAACACTACGATGAGCTCGTGAAACGAGAAACGCTAGGGCAAGGGTTTACTGAGGAACTCGCGCTACTTAAAAGCACAGGACAGTTTGATTATGGCTTTGGAGATCGGATAGACGACACCCTCAGTGCTCATGATGAGTTAATTAACGACCTAGGGTGGACGGGGAGTGCGGCCGTGGAGGCGGGAGCGGGCACGCTCTCTTATATGGGTATGGTCGGCTCCGCCCCTGCCTGCGTAAGCGTTGTAGGTTGCGCGGCACCATTCGCCTTGGGATCGGTGGGAACTCTCGCGTTTGCAAGCGCAGCTGAATCTTTCGACCAGACCAATGCTCCTTATATCTCAGCAGAGGGTGAGCGAGTTCTCGCTTCATTTGATCCTGCTCAGTACCCCGGAGAAGCGAGCCCGACCGGGGATCTCGGCTATAAGGCTGCTCAGTCGCTGGCAGAACTGCTAGCCGCGCACGTTGGGGGTAAGGCACTATCCGGAGAACTCTCCTCTGCTTTGAAAGGTGGCGCTACTCCCAATCTGGGTGGTACAGCAGATGAGCTTCTAAGCGGGGCAAAAGCTACTGAGCCCTTGAAAGCGTTGCCGGCACCCCGGCAAATTGAGGCGTCGTGGGGCTCTAACACCTATAAGCAAGGCGGGCTGATGACGGGTATGGCAAATAACACCTATAAGCCCGGCGGACTGATGACAGGCATTGAGCATGTCTTCTATCGCCATGGCCCTGACTCTGGGTTCTCCAATACAAGTAAATTTGCTGCTGGGACATCTGTAAAAGATGTTTCGAGCTATGTTGATCGCGCTTTGCAATATGGGAAGGTAACTCCCAATGGTCCGGGTGGGTATGTGGTTGAGTACAACGTTGGAAAGACTATTGGCGTGGATGTTTCTGGAAAGCCAACCAGTGTTCTTAAGGTAAATATTAGGGATGGAATCATAAATACGGCATTCCCCAAATGAGATTGTGCTATGAGTAATGATTTGCTTAGCGCCTTTTTGGAGCAGGAGTTTAATGATTCTGTTCGAGAGGTGCTTGAGGCCGCAGTGAAGGACTCTTTAAGGCCAGGGGCGCAGGTCGCCATAAGAAGTTTTGAATTCAACTGTTTTGATGTTGTGTTGGACTTTGAGTGTGGCACGGTTACTTTAGGGGATGTCTTGTCTTCAGACGCGGATAGTGAGCAGAAAATGTCGCTGCTGTTTTTCCTGAGGGCATGCGGTTTGAGCTAATGGTACAAAAGGCACAGGCGATTGGGCAAAATTGAGTGGCCAACTCGCTGAAAAAAAGGGGACGAAAAAAAGGGGACGGATTTATTTAAGGCGCGGAGAGCGATGCCCATGCTTTAGTGTTAAATAAATCTGTCCCCTTTTTCGAAGTCTATTAAGGAGAAAAAATAGATGATCATCGGAGGCTATACCCTTAGTCCTGAGCATGGCAGATCGCAAATCCCTCTTATTGATCAGCCGACCTTGGAAGATGTAAGGTCCATTATATGTGAATATAGTAAAGTCGGCGGCGTCGCTTCGTTGTCTATTTTTCCGGCACCTGAAACCGGGCCTTACGAAATCAATCTTTATGCTGATTCTGGAAATTATATTCTGATGCTGAACCAATACCTTGATGATGGTGAGCATGTTGTGCGTACTCTTAATAATATGTCGGCTGGAGCAAAAATGGTTGATGTTCTGGGTGATTACTATCCGGAAAGTTTTATCACAAGAAATATAGATATTGTTATTTCTTGTTTTCAAGAATTTTTGAGGTCCGGTGATGTAAGCTTTGCAGTGTTGAATTCTTAAAGTAAAAAATATGTAGGGTGCAAAAGGATCAATGCGAAAGGGGACAGATTTATTTTATGAGGTGAGCAGGCTTGTTGGTTTGTACGTTGATAAATAAATCTGTCCCTTTTTTCGTCCCTTTTTTCAATTGCTACTCTCATTGTGCTACGTTCCCAAGTGCTCTAGGAATACCGATCCCGGAAAGTTCTGGCGTTATGAAAGTTTATATACCTCATCTGGAACAGCTTGGGACGCCGTGGAGACCATTGAAATGAACAAGCAGTCAGATTTTTTACTTGATAAGGTGTTGAGGCATGATCTTGTTTTGGTTCATGTGACTGGCGCTCCACGCCCGCAGGTCTTGCGGGCGAAAATTGGGCGGATATATTCTACAGGGGAAGGAGTTGTTCGCGGTTTTCTTAATTCGGAAGTTGAGTTCATTCGATCTGGTGGTGCGTGGGGGGATGTAGCCCTTAAAGTTGGTGAGCAGGCTATTTTGTTTGTTAAATCGATTTCTGGGAAGTTGTATGAAGATCCTTGGCAAGGGCATATGGTTGTGGAGGATATTGAGGGGGATTTATATGCGATCTATCCTCGCAAGGAATTGTGGTTGAGTGACGATGTCCCAACTTTAATTAGGGGGGGCTCCCGGCAAGACCCGAAACGCTTATATGCAACCGCAATTCGTTTTGATGTGATGGAAGAGTATTTGCTAGGTTTGGTAGAGAAGTATGGTGAGGGTAGGTCGTAGTATGTTATTAAAAGGTGGTAAAAAATGGCGGCAGATTTGTTGTTTTGCTATTTATACGTACATTTGGCGTTGTTTTGTTTGCCAGTCGCGAAGTGTGAGGCGTTGAGACCTGATGCTCTGCAAAAGTATTAGGTTCGGTCATCAAAAATTATGTCTTCTGAGTCGGCTGGGTCAGTAACCCCCTGAACCAATAAGCTGAGTTTATTTATCTTGCTGATGCATAAGATTTTTTTCTATTTTTTTTTTTAAGCGTCAATGATGCGCTTGGAGCATTCATGAAGAAAACAACGCTGCTAATTTTTGGCTTGATTCTGACGTTATCCGGCTGCAAATCCAACGTCCGGGACTCTTCTCCTAACCTGCTTCGCGACGGTATCCAATTCCAGCAGAAAAAGGTTGTCGTCGATGCGCAGCACGCCAAGGTGATCATGAAAGCGACGGGCAATGTCGTCCCTGTGGAATTTGCAATCAGGCGAGCGACGGACCCAGACCGGCGTATGGATGTGCAGGGGACAGTGGTGGATTCCGGTCGCGGCAAAGTGTTCGGCTGGATTGCCAAGCTCAACGAAACGGCCCACAGCGCGACCTTGAAGCATTTCCCTCAGTTGGAAGTGCAAGCTGATCCCGATCAGCCATTCGAGGTATCGGGTTACGCCACTGGCGAAAGTATCAACCGCGGTTATCGTTGCGGTCCGATCAGCACCATTTTCACGCCGGAGAAAGGCAAGGTTTATCTGGCGGAACTCCAGTTTGTGGGTGGAGGCTGTGAACTGCATACCTATGACATTACGCAGCCTCAGGAGCGTATTCCTGTCGTAGGTAGCGCGCAAAACGGTGGCTTCGCCAACGCAGTCCCGGGTTGCAAGTCGGCAACGACCTCGGTGAATAATCAGCCGGTCACAACACAGTTTTGCATCAAATCCATCATGCTCCAGCCTTCGCAGTATCGCGTTAGCGTCAACGATCAGACTGTTTTCAGCGGTACCGATTACGAGCGCGTTGCTTTTGTAAAAACCGTTAAGGAAGGGGCCGTAACCGGTGGTTGCAATGAAATGATCGAGGCGCAGTCGGGCACTACTCAAAAGCCTGTCGCCTTTAAAGACCTGCCAGCTGATTTAGTAGCGGGCTGCCACATTACTGCGGACGCTGAGGGCAGAGCCCAACCGTTTAGTAAAGATGAAGCCTGTGACAAGGTGTTCTACAAGGCCATGATGCCGGTTTTAGGCAAGGTAGTACCCGTCGAGGTGGCACGGCAATGTGTCGTCAGAATAGGGGGGCAGACAGTATTTGAGGACCGTTTCAGTTTCTGACTTAAGATTTGAGATGCGTTTATATGAGGATGTGGTCCTCCATAATATTTTCATTTGTTTTCGTTGCTAATTCTGTATCTATATACCTAAGTAGTAATTCATGTGGGAAAAAGGGGGCGGATTTATTTGCTTGCTCAGTTATTAAATAAATCCGTCCCCTTTTTCAGTGGGAACTCTCGCGTTTGCCAGCGCAGCTGAATCTTTCGACCAGACCAACGCTCCTTATATCTCAGCAGAGGGAGAGCGAGTTCTCGCTTCATTTGATCCTGCTCAGTATCCCGGAGAAGCGAGCCCGACCGGGGATCTCGGCTATTAGGCTGCTCAGTCGCTGGCAGAACTGCTAGCTGCGCACGTTGGGGGTAAGGCACTATCCGGAGAACTCTCCTCTGCTTTGAAAGGTGGCGCTACTCCTAATCTGAGTGGTACAGCAGATGAGCTTCTAAGCGATGCAAAAGGGGCAGTTCAGGGGGGGGTCTAAAGGATCAGACGTAACCCCAGAAATTATTCAAAAAGCACTCCAAGGAGACAAAACTATTAGTGCGCAAGATGGTGTGTCTCTACCTGCAATTCAGCGATATGTCGATACACTCCTAAACGGGGACATAGCTCCAGCGATTAAGATGGATGGTAATGTGATTGTAGACGGGAATCATCGATATATTGCGGCAAAAGTACTGTGTAGAGAGTCTGATGTAGTACCTGGGGTGTTGACGCCCTATAAAGCTGAAAAGAAAAGACCGACCGCTAGTCTAGAAATCTCTCCGTTAGATTGGGGTAATAAATGATTGCTATAAGGTTTGAATCAGGTGAGGTTTTAGAGTTTCCATTTGATAATTTTGTTGGGGCAGATTTTAAAGAGGCAAATTTACATCGGGCGATTTTTGAGAGGGATGATGTTAGTTATGCTGATTTTACTGGTGCAAATCTGAGGAACGCTGTTTTTTACTTCGTTATATTGAATGGTGCGAAGATGAGGCGCGCAGCGCTAATGAATGCCATTTTAATAGGCTCAGTAATGAGGGGGGGTGATTTATCAGAGTCTATCCTTGCCTACGCGGACTTCTCAAGGACAGATCTTTCAATGGCAAATTTTACGGGGGCGGATGTCGAGGGGGTGAATTTTCAAGGGGCTGAATTGTATGGGGCAAATTTTGAGGTTGTGCAAATAGATAAATGTAATTTGGCTGGCGCGATGTATGATGAGTGGACGCTTTGGCCTGAAGGATTTAATCCTGTTTTGTATGGGGCTATTAAAAGTAAGAAATAGCAAAAAGCAGCAAAAAGGGGGGCGGATTTAAATGGCGCTTACTTAGCGGCTAACCAGCTGATACACCTATAAAAAATTAAAACGTCTGGCCGAGTGCTCCCTCGAGGATGTTGTGTCAGGCCAAACCGTTTTCACCCATAGCTTCTAGTTTCGCTAGGGGCTTTTTCATGCTTAGACGAGTCATTCAAGATGTTGATGAAGCTGGCGCCGAAGAAACGGCGCAATCCGCGTAATTTCTATTTGGGTATCGCTGCGGTAGTACTGATTGCCGGGATTGGACGCTATTTCGCGCTCAAAGCCGAGCAGGAGAAGATGGCCCAACAGGCGCTGCTGGTCGAGCACCTCGCCCAGCTGGACGCGACGCTGCCAAAGCAACTGGATGCAATTACCACCCTTGAGTACGTCGGTTTTACGTACGGTGACACGATCTTCTACCGCTACAGGATCGACTTAGCGGCGAGCAGCCTCTCCGAGGAACGCAAGGCCAGCATGGAGGCGAGAATACGCCGTGATTTGGAGGAACTGGGCTGCAAGGAACCGCAGTTGCTGACGATGATGCGCAGGTTCAAGTTTCACCAGGAGCATCACTACCTGGCCAGAAACAGCACACTCTTTTCCATTGAGCTTCGCCCTGAACAGTTGAGCTGCCCAAAATGATGCCGGAGCAAAAAGGGGACAGATTTATTTTGTGAAACACAGAGGGGCAGATTTGTTGGTTTTGCTCGGCTTATAAATAAATCTGTCCCCATTTCTGGTCCATTTTTGTAAGAATTAGAAGGACCGGTCTTCAGGACGAGGTCGAGAGTTGAGGGAAAAACACCGATGGTCACTGAGAAATCCGAGCGCCCTTTGATGGAGTCTGGTCATGGCGTGCAGTACGTCACAGCAAAGCTTCGCAGGCAACGCCAGGACTGCAAACTCTCCGGATCACCGTCTCTGGGCTTGGGGCTTAGCCAGATGGGCGTCCATAACCGGTTCCGGTTGTTGGCGCTAGTAAGCGTACTCATCGCGGGCTGCTCCAGCTCCAAAACCCATTCGCCCCCACCGGTCGAGCGCGACCGGTGCCTGGATGCGGGCCCGGTTAAAAGTGTGGAGTACGATAACTGTGTGGCTGATCGGGGGGCCAGCCAAAGTGTGGCTCTCAGCGCCCTTCTCGATGATACCGGCGATTATCCTCAACCAATGGAAATAGTCGACGTTGTCGACGATATTTACCAACCGTCCGATTTTCCAGATACACCCGTTCCCATGCTCTACAAGGGTGCTGGTTCGATATCGACGACTGAAAAGCGGGCACTACCTTTTAAGGTCAAGGTCACTTGGAAGTACTCCTCCAAGGGGCTCATACCGGCTCTCCGAGACCGTGTCCGGATGAATGAAATGGAGAGGCTGATACTTCCGGCGATGCAGGATAAAGGGCTAGCGAAGTGGGTGTGCACGGTGACGGGTGGAAAACAGCGGGAGTGGATCTTCTATACACGCAACGACGAAGCTTTTATCGCTCAAACAAGAGCAATCCTAGCGCAGACCGGGCCATACCCTATTGAGTTGAGCGCACGCAAAGAACCAGCGTTGAGCACTGAAATGCAAAGTGGTGAAAGTCTGCCTGAAAATATCCGTATCACGCCCAAGACATGTGTGGAGTGAAGAAGGCGGGGGCAGACAACCCTTTATCAGGTAGTTAGCAGTTGTTTTTTGCTAAAGCTAGGTCTGTCCAGTTTATTGTTTATTTATTGGAGCACACGCGGATCATCACGACGAGCAACCGCGTTTCACGTATGGACACAGATACAGCATGACTAAAAATACCGTATGGATCGGTCTGATGATTGCTCTTGGCGGTTGCCAGAGTATGAAAGACCTTGGGAAGAGCACCGTCGAGTACCTTGAGGAGTTCCGCACCACTCCGACGGACCGTTACCTTGCGGAGTTGCGCAATCCCTTCGTGCCGCTTGGCACCTTTGACGACGCCTTGGATGGCAACCAAGGCAAGGCATGTCGCCAAACCACCCACTACCGAACTGTTCAACCGTCCGACTTGCAGCTCGTCATATCCGCGAGCGAAGGTGGAATTCCGACTTGCCAGCATGTGCTCGGTACCTTCTATGAGCGCGGCACAGGCGTGAGCCAGAACACTGCCCGGGCCAGGTCACTCTACCTGCAAGCGGCGTCGGCCGATCCATATGCCTATGTGGAGCTCGCGCGCATGGCGCGGGATGGGATTGACGAGCCAGTTGACCCGGTGAAGGCCCGCGATTATTACACCCGTGCAGGTATAGGTGGTGTGGTGGGGTTGGGTGGGTTGTTGGAGCAGGGCAAGGGCGGTGCGCAGGATGTGTCGGGTGCTTTGAAGCTGTACGTCGATGCTACCCAAAAATACGGCGACCCCGCCTGGAAGGCAACGCGGCCGCTATTGGCCCTTGGGCTGGAGCTCGATGCTGAGCAGGTGCAGAAATACAATCGAGTATGGATTGGGGGGCTTCTGCGCCAGATGCGTTTCGAGTTATGGCGCTCGTATGAGCTCGGTGGGCTCAATCACTCTGGTCAAACGCTGACAGTTAGAGTGCTTTTCAGGTTCTCGACCGGCAGTCCGAAGCCCGAGGTTTACCTGGCCGAGAGTTCCGGCGATCCAGTGATAGACACTGCTGTGGTGTCTGCGGTGTACCGCCTGACTATGAAAGATCCCTACATGCTTCCAGCGGGTCAGGAAACGTTCGACTTCGTGGCGCCGGTCGCCCTGTCCCCGAGTGCCAAGCGGGGCTGACAGCTCGGTCAGTCACTTCAAGACGGCTTCGGTGCAATAAGCGCAGGGGCTTAAGGTAGTCAGTAAGCGTGTGCGCTAACGGGAGCAGATGAACGAAACGGGCGACCCCAAAGGTCGCCCGTCTTCATTTACTCCGCCGCCTGCGCCCGCAATGAGCAAAAAGGGCAGAGGGGCAGGCTCATTGCTTTTCTTGGTTTATAAATAGATCTGTCTCCTATTTTTCAATAGGTTTGAGGTATTTAAGATGCAAGAATGGTCGTCGCTGTGCAATTTAAAGGTTGGGGAGGGTGTCGATACACGAGAGCAATGCGTTTTCGTCGTGGAAGATGGGGCATATAAAATTTCGGACGATCAGTATTTTTTAGCTGATATTTTTTTAAATGAGGGAAAAGAGGAGCTTCGTTTGCTATCCCTCTACTGGGCCAGCAGTGAGCCTGCATTTCGGAGAGCCTACTACCGGGATGTTGAAAGTGATGACATGGCTGTACGCCCGCCGCCGTCTGAATTGCTTCCAATGGGGGCTGGTGGAACCTATAGTCAGATAAAAACTTCTCTTAGCTCTCCTGCTTCTGAAAGGTTTATGGAGTACGCCTCTTATCGTGTGATGTCTGATGGCGTGTTTGTTCATAAATGCTTGGAAAACTCCTCGGCTGTTTATTATTTTCGCTTGCCTGATATTGTTGAAGATGAGTTGCCTTACGCGATACTGTTGAAGCTTTCTAGTGGGTGAATTATTGCCCAAGCCGAGTATCGACTCGGAGCAGGAAGGCATAAACTTTCCGTTAAGTGCCTATTGAAAAAAAAGGGGACAAAAAAAGGGGGGGATTTATTTTTTGCTAAGTTCTTAAATAAAACTATCCCCTTTTTGCAAATTGCAGCTCAAGTATTAAAATTCTATCTCGACAAGAAAATAGAGCTAAATCTGACAAGTAGGTGAACTTAGGTGGATGATTCCATTCGTAATATAGATGAGCTGCCTTCAATTGAGCGTGTTAAATATGTGGCTCAGGGGTTGGCTCTGTTAGATGCCATAATTATGCCTGAGTGGGAGTATAGATATTTCTCATTCAACTGTAATTGGGATGGGGCGGGGAAAGAAATGATGGGCTCAATGAGAGACGGTTCGGGGGGCGAGTATTTTTTGCACTTTACTAGTGCAGGTGTTGCAGGGAAAGTCATATTTGGCTCACCTCTATCTGATGTGCCTGGCTGTTTGAATACCATGCCCGAGGCGTTTCAGCAATTTAAAGTTGAGCCAGCGTTCTCTGCGGATAATGCAAGTCTGTTTTTTTGGCGAGGTGTCAAGCAACCTTCGTGGTGTGCGTCGCCGGATGGGCTGAAAGAGTATCCGCTGCTAAATTTTCTTGTGGAAGGAATTGAGGCTTATAAAGCCTTAGCTAAGGACTATTATGAAAAAAACATTGATGCAGTTGTGCTTGAGGAAGTATTCGCATCGCTAAACGTGACCGCGGACCAGCTAATGATACTTAATCCTAATATAGAGCTCGGTGACTTGGCCGATGATTTTCAAGAGATTTTAGGTCATGCGCTTTAATTTTTAATTTGGTAGGCCGGTGCAAAAGCGACAGCTGAAGCTCCCAAGCCGACGTAACCGGGTCGTCCGCCAAGTGAGCCAGTAGAGACTGGACGTGCGCTTTGCGCACGAGCCACAGTTCTGTGACACGTTTGGACACATTGGCGGTACCAACGTTTCTCTGGGGCAGTTCACTGCCAGGGCGGTGCGTGTTGTGTTGCTACCGCTTGATCCATATGGGTGTCAGGCACGACTCGGTCGTAGCCATTGATGAGAAAACGGGTACGACGGGTTCAACCGAGCAGGTTGAGACAAAGGGAAACCCTACAGTTAAAAGCTGCAGGGCGAGTTGGCTTTTAGCCTTGACTTGAGACCGGCTAATGGGTGCCCCCATTTTTGCGCAGTGATCATCCATCAGTGGCCATGGAGCGACTTCCAGGACATGAACTCCGATGGTCGTAACCCGTAGCGTGCGAGCACCCCTTCGTGCAGGCGACGGAGTTCTTCGATGATCAGTGCTTGCACCTCCGGCTGCTCTCTTTCCGAAACATATTCCGCTACCGAGCGTTGAATACAGAACAACGGGTCAAGCTCTGGGTGAGTGATGATTTCCCGAATGGTCTTCTTGATGAAGTCTCGCCATGCCAGGCGTAAAGGGTCCGGCTCCGCAAGGTCTTGCTTGATTGCCAGATATTCCTGTGTTGAGCGTTCGTAGGCCCAGATATACAGGTCGCGAAGCAGCTCTACACGGGTCATTTCGTACACACCCAATGTGGCTCGGCTGTAGGCCTGCTCCGGTACATCCAGAAAGGTCAGCGGACAAAGATTGGCACGGAACAAGGGGAGATTCGCTGCCAGTCGGGATGTGCGTTTATTGATGTCGGCAAAGGGCTGCAAGTAGGGCAGGTGCACCATCATGAAGAAAGACTGCTCGAACGGATCAGCGATCTGATTGGCTTTGCCAAGCAGGACGTCCAGTGCATCTTCAATTTGCTGTGGCGTTGAGAGCGGGCGATAGGTGCTTTTCCCGATGTCGACGGCGTGCTGGCGAATTCGGCCCTCGTCTGCTGGGTTGGGCAGTAGGTTTTCGGCCAGGGAGCTATGCAGGTTCATCAATGTGTAACGGTTGAACTCGGCACTCTCGATGTTCTCGACCAAAAGCTCGATAGCTGTCTTATGGTTTAGGATCATCTGCGTTTCTATAGCGGCCTTGCCCTGTGCTGCCTTACCTTGCTCGATGAGTTGTCGCGTGTCGAGCCGTGAGTAGGTGTTCCCTTCCAGATGGCTTGATGCCCACGACAGATCAATCAACAAGCGATTCAGGACCGCCCGGCTGTAAGTGCCTGCTGGCTCCGTCGCATCTGCGGTTTTGCCCATCCTGTGCAATTGGCGCCGCAACGACTCAGGTAAGTACCCTGTCTCGTTAGGACGATAGGCGTCCAGAAAGTCACGTTGGTAGCCCACCGGCTTGCGCGCTTCTGTGGGCTGGTTGATATAGGCGAGTATGTCCCGGCTGTCTGCAGATAATGGAATGAAGGCAGGGAAGGCATCGGTGTCAGTATTCAGGGCGTGGGTTTCGGCCTGGTGTTCTATTGCGAAATAACGTCGTGCCCTGCCTTCTCCCTGTGCAGTGATTTGGCTGCTTTCGACCAGGTTTGCAAGGATGCGCTGCGCCGTTCGCCGGGCAATTTCAGGGTGCCAGGCCAAGAGCTCTGAGAGGCTCGCCCCACTCTTGGATGCCAGGATACTGTTCAGTATATTGGTGGTCGAAGGCATGGTTATGTTGGCGCTGTTAGAGAAGATTTGGCGCGATTATGGCGCAGTTCTCAGAATCGCGCCATTTTGGATTGAAAATGTGGCGCAGTTCTTGACGAACTGCGCCACAGCTCATCGGAGTAGATAGATGTAGTTGCTCCCGACGGTGGGGGCTACGTTATGGCCATAGTCGCCCGTCTTCACTTACTCCGCCGCCTGCGCCCGCAATCGTCTGCCAATCACATCCATCACATCACACCCATCGCGCAGCGCGATCGTCAGCATTTTGCAGAAGTCGGAAAGCACCAGCGTGTCGGAACTGATCTCCGAGCGGAACGCGATATTTTCCAGAAGTTGGGTCACGGTGCGGATGCGGTAGTCAGCGGTTTCGAAGAGGACATCAAGCGGGGCTTCGGTGTCGATCAGCAGGGTAGCGGGGACGCAGTCGACGCCGGTGATGGGCATGTATCGGTTCATCGGTAGGACCTCATTCAGTTGAAAGGAGCTACCTCGTTGTCGAGTCGCCAAACCCGAGTCGCCATCGGGGCGACGAGGAACTATAGGCCGCCCCGCTCAAGCGCCACAAGACACCGCTTTCCGAGCTTCATGTAGGAGCTTTGGCCTTTCTGCGGCGGTATTTCCCTACATCGCTTTGTGGCTATCAACAGGGCGAGCCAGTCGTCCATTCCGCACATCGTCATGGCTAGAGAGAGGACTGTGGCGAGGGAGCTTGCTCCCGCTGGGCTGCGCAGCGGCCCCGAGATTTTGCGGTCGCTGCGCAACCGAGCGGGAGCAAGCTCCCTCGCCACAGGGTGAAAGCATATGGCGCTACCCAATCCTGCAACCCTCTTCAGTAAGACTCCTTTTTATGCTTCCCTAACGGCCATATCCCCCTTCAATCCCTTTCGCAGACTCCTAGACCGTGCACACCCCCAACCGCAACGCTCTAATCGCCCAACTCGCCACCAACCCCGATGACACCACCACGCGCGCATCGCTCTATCGCGATCTGCTCGACAGCGGGGACGCATCACTGGAAGGTTTACGCGTCGCGGCGGGCCTGGGCGATCCGGCGGCTAAGATGGTGGTGGCTCAACTGAACACCACCGCCCATACAAATCGCCCCGGGCCATGGCTGTCGCAACTGCATGGCCTGCCGGTCGACCATCTGGAGTTGAACAACGCCGAACCGGATTGGTGTGACGCACTGGCCGGGCTGCCCTTGCGCACGCTCGTGCTCAACAGCCCGAGGTTTATCTGCGGCCCGGAAACGTGGCAGCGTTTACCCGCCAATGCCCTCGAAACCTTGGAGGTCAGTAATTTTTCCCGCGACGATAACGCCAATTGCCTCCCGTCGCCCGCACGCTTGCGCCGGCTGAAGTTGCAAACCTACGGCGAGGACTTCGATGACGGTTTCCTCCGTCAACTGAGCGACAGCCCGTTGCAGGAACTGTCGTTGAACCGTTGCGATGAGATGACCGACGACGGCCTTCGCGCACTGTCACGCCTCAAGCTGCGCTCCCTGACCTTGCAACGTGTGGGCGAGCTCACGTCCCGTGGCATGGCGCACTTGGCAAGTCATCCCCTTGAACAGTTGTCGCTCAGTGGCAGCGGCGCGATCCTCGACGATCCGTCCTGGCTTGGCGACCTGACGGGGTTGCGCGGGTTGAGTCTGGATGACTGTTATGCAAGCGAGAACGTGTTGCAGGCGATTCGGGGGCTGCCCCTGGAAAAGCTTTCGCTGCACTCTGCGTTCATCTGCGAAGACGATCTTGAAGTGCTGGAGGGAATGCCGCTCGCGGAGCTGGACCTCAAGTGCCTACGCCAGGTGATCGAGCGGCTCGATGTGCTGCACGGGTTTCCGCTCAAGCGATTGGGACTCTCCGATGTGCAGGGCGTCTGCGCCAGTACGTTGAGTGATCTGCGCGGGTTGGCGTTGGAGTCCCTGGACCTGTCCTTGAACGACATCACTTGGAAGGAGCTGAAACAACTGGTCGGCCTGCCGCTGAAGCGGCTCAATCTGAGCTTTTGCCAGGGCGTCGACGGCAAGGTTTTGCGCAAGCTCGTCGAGTTGGGATTGCCATTGGAGGAGCTTGAAATAAGCGGCCTGAACCTGCGCGATGCCGACCTGGCTTGTTTGCGAGACCTGCCCCTGCAGCGCCTGGGTCTGTATGACAGCCCTTGGCTGACTGACGCCGGGGTGGCCCATCTCGCAGGGATGCCGCTGCGGGACCTGACGCTTGGGGCGGATCCAGGGGAATCGCGGATCACGTCGGCCGTGGTGCCTGTATTGGAGCAATTGCCGCTGCAAACACTGTGGTTGCCCAACTGCGCCGGGATCGATGCAAACGGTTGGGACCGCTTGGCCAGGTTGCCAGCCCACGTGACCGGTCCGGGAATCTGACGCGCCGATAGGAATAGGCTGTGCCCAGGGGCCAGTCTCTTTCGTTGCAGCAAGGAGAACCATTAAATCAAGTGTTGTCCGTTTTATTGGCAGCACGCATAAAGTCTACGAACGCACGCAACTTTCCGGGCATGTACTTGCGGTGTGGATAATAGAGATGAAAGGCATCGTCCAGTACGCTGTGCTGTCTCAATATCTGCCGCAACATGCCGTTTGCCAGCTCTTGTTTCGCAAAGTCTTCCAGAACGAATGCAATGCCGTGGCCTTGTATTGCAGCATCAAGGACAGATCTCATTTCGTCGAAGATAAAGCGTCCTTGAACGTCGACTTGAACCATTTGGCCTTGATCTTCAAACTTCCACTCGTACAGTCTGCCGCCAACGGAATAGCGCTGGCGAATGCAGTTGTGGTTTAGCAAGTCATCGATGGTTTGCGGTTCACTTCGCTCGCGGAAATAATCCGGCGCCGCCACCACGATTCGTTTTTGTAATGGCCCCAGCTGCACGGCGATCATGTCATTTTGTACTTTTTTCCCCATCCGTATGCCGATATCAAATCCGGCGTTGACGATATCGCTAAGTTGATTGTCCAGTGATATCTCGACATTGATCAGCGGGAATTTTTCAAGGAACGAAGCCAGGTGCGGCTCAATCAGGATACGGTACGCAACGTATGAAGAATTAACGCGTACGGTGCCCGACGGTTGATCTGTCGCGAGTAATGCTTGTGACAAGGAATTTCTGATCTGAGCAAGCGCAGGTGCTAATGCTGCGTTCAATGACGCGCCAGCCTCGGTCAAACTGACACTACGTGTTGTGCGATTGAACAGTCGCACATTCAGTTGCGCTTCCACATTCTTGATCGTGCGTGATGCCGCAGTTGGCGTGATGCCCATTTCCGCGGCGGCGCGAGCGAAGTTCAAATGCCTGGCAACGGCCTCGAAGGTTAAAAGACCTGGAAGATGCACCTGTGGAGGAGGGATCGCGCCCTCTATGCGTTCAGCGAGAGGTGGCTGCTCGATTATGACCTTATTGCTCATACTGTATGTTCACTTGTGATCATTCACGTCATTATTGCCGATCTCCATACTGGTTACAGCAAGTAACTTCATCACGGATCGCGACAGCGCAAAGCTGTTCTTCAATCTGGTTACTCGGCCCATCATTCCAGAGCAGAACAATGAGCAAGATTTTTGAACCGTTGACTTTACGCGGCGTCACCCTGCGCAACCGCTTCGTCCTTAGTCCGATGTGTCAGTACACGGCGACAGAGGGTCATGCCAGCGATTACCACGCCGTCCACTACGGACGTTTCGCTCTCGGTGGCTTCGGCCTGCTGATGGTCGAGGCTACGGCGGTCTCTCCCGAAGGACGGATCACACACGGCGATCTGGGCCTGTGGGATGACGCTCATATACAAGGCCTGTCACGCATCACCGCTTTTGCCAAGGCCTATGGCGCAACGCCCGGAATTCAGATTGGACATGCTGGACCTAAAGCCAGCATCCAACGAGCCTTTGAAGGGAACGGTCCACTGGATGAACGCGATGCAGCACGCGGAGAACACCCTTGGGTAGTGGTGTCACCGAGCGCACGCCCAGCCGCTGAGGGATGGCTGGTGCCTGACGCGTTGGATGCAAACGGCATCGCCAAGGTACGTTCAGATTTTGTCGCGTCGGCACGACGCGCCTTGCGGGCAGGTTTCGATGTGCTGGAGCTGCACTACGCACATGGCTTCCTGCTTAACGCGTTCTTGTCACCGCTGACCAACGACCGCACCGATGAATACGGTGGCGGCTTCGAGAACCGCATTCGCCTGCCTCTGGAGATCGCTCGCGAGGTGCGTGAGGTCTGGCCGCAGGACAAGCCGCTGTTCGTACGCTTATCGGCAGTCGATGGTAGCAGCAGCGGTTGGACAATCGACGACAGTGTCGCTTTGGCCGCGGCGTTGAAGAAGATCGGCGTCGACGTCGTTGATTGCTCGTCCGGTGGCTTCGGCGTCTACGAATACCCCAACGGCTATGGATTCCAGGTGCCGTTCGCCGCGCAGATTCGTCGCGAGGCAAAAATCGGCACCATGGCCGTGGGGCTCATCAACGATCCGTGGCAAGCCGAAGCGGTAATCGCGTCTGGCCAGGCCGACTTGGTAGCGCTTGGCCATGCAGCTCTGCGCAATCCACACTTCCCGTTGCACGCACAGCAGACGCTAGGGGCCGTTAGCCCAGGGGCCTCGTATGCCAACTGGAATGTTCAGGTGGGCTGGTGGCTCGACCACCGCGAAAGCAAACTTCTCCAATTGGGCCCATGGGCCCCAACGGTTGACGCCGCGGCGAGTGGCCGCATGAATTGATTCCCATGCCGGCCAAAGCGGCTGGTACTTACAACGACCAGGAGTGAAACATGAGCAAGCCTACCTACGTGCACGACTATCAAGCCATCGTCGAGGTACTGAACAAATACAACGAAGGCTGCAAACAGGCAAAAAGCGGCATCATGAAACCCGCTTTCAGCGAGCAGGCGACCATCTTCGGCGTCGATGTCGAGGGCAAGTTGGTTGGCGGTCCGATCCAAGGGCTGTTTGATGCTATAGACAACCCGCCTTTTCGCCCGTCACCCGAAGCTCAGAGTGTATTCGTCAGCATCGATATCGTAAGCACCGCCGCCAGTGCACGCATCGACACCAACGACGTCTCGGGCTTCTCCTTCACCGACTTCTTCAACCTGCTGAAGATCGAGGGCAAGTGGACCGTGGTCAGCAAGATCTACCACACCCACGTCACACCCTGACACTAAGGCCGCTGGATCCTCGCGCTCGGGTTGCCAGCCCACGTGACCGGTCCGGGAATCTGACGCGCTGATAGGAATAGGCAATGCCCCAAGGCAAACCGGCATAGGTGGGCCATTTTTCGATCGTTACCATGGCCTCCTGTTTATCCATTGGAGTTCACCATGCACGACAGAAAAACCCTCTTCATCACCGGCGTGAGCAGTGGCTTGGGCAACGCCCTGGCGCAAGAAGCGTTCGCAGCAGGCCATCGTGTCATCGGCACCGTGCGCAGTGAGGCGGCGTTGCGGGCCTTCGAAGCGCTCTCCACGGAGCGTGCCCATGGCGTGATCCTGGATGTCACCGAGTTCGATCGAGTCGATAGCGCGGTGGCGGAGATAGAAACCACTTACGGCCCGGTCGATGTCCTGGTCAACAATGCCGGCTACGGCCATGAAGGCATCTTCGAAGAATCGCCGCTGGAGGAGATGCGTCGCCAGTTCGACGTCAACGTGTTTGGCGCGGTGGCGGTGACCAAGGCCTTCGTGCCGTATTTTCGCCAGCGCCGTGCCGGTCATATTCTCAATATCACCTCCATGGGCGGCACGATTACCATGCCGGGAATTTCCTATTACTGCGCGAGCAAGTTTGCCCTCGAAGGCCTCTCCGATACGCTGAGCAAGGAGCTGCTACCGTTCAACATCTTCGTGACCGCGGTGGCGCCTGGTTCGTTTCGCACCGACTGGGCGGGGCGTTCGATGCAGCGTACGGCGCGGAGCATTGCCGACTACGACGCCAGTTTCGATCCGATACGTAAAGCGCGCGTGGAAAAAAGCGGCAAGCAACTGGGCGATCCACGGAAAGCGGCGCAAGCGATGTTGCAGATCATTGCCAGCCCGACGCCTCCTGCGCATGTGTTGTTGGGCAGCGATGCACTGAACCTGGTGCGCGACAAACTCAGTCGTGCGGCCAGTGAGATCGATCAATGGGAAGCGCTGACCCGTTCGACCGACGGTTGAGCGGCCAGCAAAGGGGCATCAATGACTCAGGCCTCAAACACCTCGCGCATGGTGCAGTTGATGGAACAGCTTGCGCCGGTCGAGGGCTACAACCTCAGCGCGCTGGAGGACATCCGTTTTCTGCGTTCGAACCGGCCGCTGACGCGCACGCCGGTGTTGTATGAGCCCGGTATCGTGATCCTGTGCCAGGGGCGCAAGCGCGGTTATCTGGGTGAGGACGTTTACGTGTATGACGCCCAGCACTATCTGGTGGTGTCTGTCCCGGTTCCGTTCACCATGGAGACCGACGCCACCGAAGCTGAGCCCATGCTGGCGGTCTACATGCGTCTCGACTTGCAGCTGGCCAGCGAGTTGATGCTGCAAGTGGACGAGACCCACGGCCCCAGCGATGCCCAACCCAAAGGCATGTACGCCTCGCCCATGGACGATTTGCTGCGCAGCTCGACGCTGCGTTTGCTGGAAGCCATGAGTCGCCCGGGCGAAGCGCAAATACTCGGGCCGTCACTGGTACGGGAAATCTACTACCGGATCCTGACCGGCGAGCAGGGCGGCTCGATGCGCGCCGCGCTCAGTCGCCAGGGGCACTTCGGCAAGATCACCCGGGCGATCCGCAAGATCCACAGCTGCTACCACGAGCACCTGGACGTCGAAACGCTCGCCCACGAAGCCAACATGAGCATCCCCAACTTTCACCTGCACTTTCGCAGCGTGACGGACTCCACGCCCATGCAGTACTTGAAATCGACACGCCTGCACCAGGCGCGCTTATTGATGCTGCGCAACACCATGAGCGCCTCGACGGCGGCGTTCAACGTCGGCTACGAAAGCGCCTCGCAATTCAGCCGCGAGTTCAAGCGGATGTTCGGGCGAACGCCTCAGGCGGAGATTGAATGGATGAAGGCGACTTATGCGTTGCCGGCACCTGCTGAGCCGTCTGTTTATGTTTCGTCGCATTAGGGGTGGGCTGGATCCTGCTAGCGCTTAAATTGTTCAAATATTTATAGTTTGAGCATAAATAACCAAGGTGTTAAATTTTATTGGTTATTTTTTGTTGTTTTATCCTTTTGTTGATGTGAAAACGCAATTTGCATCAAGTTATGTTCATTTATGATTGGATCCAATGTTCGGTGGCGTCAGATGCCGAGCCTGCCCACCTATGGACGTATCAAAAGGATAAGCGCCATGATGCTGAAGGATCCTTCCCGCAAATATCGACATTTCACCACCGTGGATCTGCCGGACCGCACATGGCCCGGCCGGGTCCAGTCCGTTGCGCCTAGCTGGTGCAGCGTCGATATGCGCGATGGCAATCAGGCCTTGATCGAGCCGATGAATGCCGAGCGCAAGCGTCGTTTCTTCGACCTGTTGGTCAAGGTCGGTTTCAAGGAAATCGAAGTAGGCTTTCCCGCCGCTTCGCAGACCGATTTTGATTACGTGCGCGAACTTATCGAAACCGGTGCGATTCCCGATGACGTGACGATTCAGGTCATGACGCAAGCCCGCAGCCATCTCATCGAGCGCACGTTTGAGGCATTGAAGGGCGTTCCCCGCGCTATCGTGCATGTGTACAACGCGACCGCACCGGTGTTTCGAGACGTGGTATTCGGTGTTGACCGCGCCGGGTGCATCGAGATTGCCACTCAGGCCACTCGCGAAATCAAACAGCACATGGACAACAATCCCGAGACGCAGTGGACCTTCCAGTATTCCCCCGAGACCTTTTGTTTCACCGAGTTGGATTTCGCATTGCAAGTCTGCGAGGCGGTGACGGACGTCTTCGCACCAACGCCTTCCAACAAGATGATCCTGAACCTGCCGACAACCGTCGAAGTCTCCACGGCCAATGTCTTCGCCGATCAGATTGAATGGTTTTGCCGGCATTTCAGCCGTCGTGACAGCGTGATCATCAGCGTCCATCCGCACAATGACCGCGGCACCGGGGTTTCCACCGCCGAGCAGGCCTGCCTGGCCGGTGCCGAACGGGTCGAGGGCACGCTGTTTGGTAACGGCGAGCGAACCGGCAATGTCGATATCCTCACCCTGGCGATGAATCTCTACACCAGCGGTATCGATCCGCAGCTGGATTTCTCGGACATCATCCACGTCCAGCGCGAGGTGGAATACTGTAATCAGTTGCCCACGCATCCTCGCCATCCTTACGCGGGCGAGCTGGTGTTCACGGCCTTTTCTGGGTCGCATCAGGACGCGATCAAGAAAGGCTTTGCAGTGCGCCAGGCCAATCCCGATGGCTTCTGGGAAGTGCCTTATCTGCCTATCGATCCGGCGGATATGGGGCGCAGTTATGAGGCGGTCATTCGCGTCAATAGCCAATCCGGCAAAGGCGGCGTGGCCTATCTGCTTGAACAGCATGGGGTCGTGATGCCGCGCCGGTTGCAGATGGAGTTCAGCAGCCTGGTCCAGCAAGAGGCGGATGGATCGGGCCAGGAGATCAGTAGCGAGATGATCCTTGCGTGCTTTACCCGGCACTATCTGGAGGAGGGCAAGCCCTACAGGTTGTTGCAGCCTAAATTGGTCAGTGAAGGCGCTGTGACTTACCTGGAGGGCGTGCTCGACATGGGCGGCACCCAGTTCGACCTCAGCGGTGAGGGCAACGGTCCGCTGGCGGCGCTGGTCGATGCATTTGCCCGGCGTGGCGTTCACTTCGATATCGCCGATTATCATGAGCACGCTGCTCGCGATGGGGCTCAGGCCGAAGCACTGGCCTATGTCGAGATTCGCGTGAACAACCGGCTGCTATTCGGCGCCGCGCGCGACGGCAGTAGTTTGCTGGCGTCGCTCAAGGCGGTGACAAGCGCCGTCAATCACGCATCGCGCCTGGGGCTGCTCAGCGTGATGAGCGCTGCGGTGCCTTGCTGACAGGGTTGCGTGTACAGCCCGGCGCCGCTGCTGTGGCGCTCTAGCGCATATCCGCATAAGGCGAGATCGGCTCCACCGGTAGCGGCAGGTTGCCTTGCCACGGGTCAAATGTGTAGCGCAAGTAAAGCAAGGCCCGGCTCGGGGCGTAGCCTTCGCTGTGCTGCCAGGTGATGCCGGTGCCCAGGACCAGGTTATCGGAAAGGCGACGCTCCACGAGGCCCTGGACACGTAAATTGTAGCCGTTGCTGCTACTGCCACTCTTGGTCAGGGGCGGGTTGTTCACCAGCGTCTTGTTCGATTGCGCCAGCAGGCTCTGCAGATCAGCTTCGCGATTGTCTTTGGGGTAGAGATCAGATCCGTCGATTTTCGCGAACGACCAACCCACTGAGCTTTCGAGCAGGGCCGACCAGTCAGCGTTACGCCAGGCGTAGTTCACCGGCACGCTGACCGAGTAGTACTGCTGTGGGCTGTAGTAGCCGCCCTGGCCGAGAGTGTCTTCGCTCAAGTCCTTGTCGAAGCCCATGTACATCAGGGTCAGGCCAGTGCGCAGACGTTCGTCGGCACGTTCCACCAGGCGATAGTAGTAACCGCCCATGGCTGTGCGCCGTTGGTTGTTCTCAACGTTCTGCCCCACTAACCAATGACTGCTCAGGCTTGCCCACACGCCATCCTTGGCGCCTCGGTCATGGCTCAGGCCCAAGGTGAAGCCGTTGGCGGTAACGCCGCCCCACTGGGTTCCGGTGACCGGATCGACCGCACCGGCATACGACACCAGTGAGTTGGTCAGGGGGCGCCGCGATGCCGTGAGGCGGTAGTCCAGGCTGCTCCAGTCGCCGCTGTAGGTGACACCGCCCACCCAGTTCGACACAGTGAATTCTTGTGGCGTGTGGCCAAGGTCGAAGGCCCATCGATCATCGTGCCAGCCCATGCCCAGCTGGGTGCCGCGCACGCTCTGCGAAGCGCTGGTACAGCCATTCGCCACCACCGCGCACAAGCCGAACCGGTCGCTGCTGGAAAAATTGCTGACATCCAGATTGATGTCTTCAGCCTGGACAAAGCCCTGCCCTTGCGCCACCGGCGCGTCGATGCGCAGGATGGTGGTTTGGGTGGTCAGGTCCGAGACCCCCGAGGAACTGTTGTCGGTGCGCCAGGCGAGGTCGTGGTACAGGTTCACCGTCGGATTCTGCTTTTGGTACAGCTCGTCGACGTCGCTGCGGATGCTGCGCTTCAACCAGTCATCGCTGTCGCTGGCACGGCTGGCCAAGGTCATGGCACGGTTGTCGCGCGGTTCGGCCTGTGGCGGTTCGATCATCCTCGCCGCACCCATGCTGCGCGCATAGTCATCCAGAGCCCGCTGCGGCTCTTCTCGGGACAGCAGACGCGCCGCATCCCGATAGACCAACGGATCACTTTGCGGGGTATTGAGCAACTGCGCGAACAGCGCGTTCGCACGCGTCTTGTCGCCCAGCGACGCCCAGGCATTGGCCAGCCGGCGCTGAAACGACACATCAGCCGGTACCGGCGCCGACACGGCCATAAGACTGACCTTGGCGGCGTTCGGTTGACCGCTGGCGATCAGCACTTCGCTCAGGCCGAGTTGGGCCTCGGCATTTTTCGGCACGCTGGTCAGCACCTTGCGATAGCGGCTTTCGGCCTGTACCAGGTCGCCACGCTGCTGAGCCCAGTCGGCCAGGGTCAGGTAGTCGTCAATGGTCGGCGCGCGCATCAGCAGCGCTTCGGCCTGGGCCTCATGGCCGCCGTCGCGTAGAGCTCGGGCCTTCGCGAGCAACTGGCGACGCTGCAGACGAGCCCACAGCGCGTTCATGTTGTCGCTCCAGGCGGCACGGGGGATCTGTTGCAGCGTGCCCATGGCATCGCCGTCACGCTCGGCATTGGCCAGAAACAGGCCGTGGGCATAGCGCGCGTCGGCGTTCTGGCCCCGACGTTGTAACAGCCCGTGGAAGCTTTGATCGGCCTCGGCATTGAGACCAAGTTCGCGTTGGGCATTGGCCAAGCGGTACACCAACCAGGGATTGTCCGGGTCCAGCACGCGAGCCTTGCTCAAGGCTACCGTCACATGCGCCCAATCGCTGCGCCGGGTAGCGCCATCGGCCTGCGCATTGAGGCGATCCAGCGTCAGTTCTCGACGCACGCTTTGGAACTCTTGCTGTTCCTTGGGCGTCAGGCTGTCGAGGTAGTGCTCGGCCTTTTCCGGTGATTGCGACTGGTACAGGCGGACCATCGCACGCACCGTGCTTGCATTGCTCGGATCGAGCTTGCGCGCACGCACCAGCAAGGCTTCTGCGGTGATGTCATCGGATTCGCCCTGGGCAACGTAGGACAAGCCGATCAGCGGCGCAGGGTCGTTTGGCTTGGCTTGGATCGCCTGCCGGTACCATTTTTTTGCAACGGGATAATCCTTTCGCTCAAGGGCTTTATCACCCTTTTGCACTAGCATCCACTGATAGTTGGCAGCCTTGAGATCCTGCCATTTGGTCATCCAGAAGGTGTCCTGCTCGATGGACGAGGCTTTGACGAAAGCGTGGTATGCCGCTTCGTGCCTGTTCTGGCGCATCAGCGAAACACCCAGCGAGCCCAACAGGCTGGAGTCTTGCGGGTAACGCTTGATCGCCCGAAGCAAACTGGCTTCAGCGCCGACGTTGTTGCCGGCCTCAAGCAATGCCTTGCCTTTGACTCCGGCCTGCCAGGCCGGATCAGTCAGGTATTGCTCCTGCTCTTGCAACTGTTTAGTCGCGTCAGGGCGAAAGCTGGTATTGGGATAGAGCTTCAGAAACACTCGCCAGCCCTGCGCGGTTTCGGGCCCTACCGGTTGTTCGAGCCAATAGTTGTATTCGCGCTCGGCAGCGTTGTTGCTGGCGTTTGGATCGCCGGCCAATTGATGCAGGACGTCCAGTGCCTCAGGATCACGCTTTTCGGCAAACAGCAGGCCGGCCAAGGTCTGGCGCAGCGAGGCATTGCCGGGGTACTGCCGGTCCAGTTCGCGCAACTGTTCGATCACGACAGGGCGCTCGGCCTTGATGCCGCTACGCACGTTCAGATATTCCAGAGCCGTGGCAAAGTCCGGCATGTCATCGCCGAACAACTGTCGATAGGCCTTGATTGCGTCTTCGAAGCGGCCGGCGACGGCCAGCAGGCGCGCCTCCTGCAGCGCCCTTTGACCGTCGGCACCGTGCATTTTCAGCAAGCTCTCGGCCTGACGCAGGGCCGCCGTGCCTGGCGCCTGTTGGCGCAGTTGGGCGACCAGGCGTTCGGCTTCCGGTTGATTTTTTTGCAGCAGTGCCTGGCGGACTTCGACAACTTTCACCTGCGCATTGTCCGGGGCGATCAGCTCCAGACGAGCCAGCGAGTCATGCACCAGGTCTTCGCGGTACAGAGCCTCACCAATGCGGACCTGCTCCAGCAGCCATTGCTGCTGGTCGGGCGGGCTGAGAGGCTCGCCCAGGGCGACCCCATAAACGCTGCTCAGCAGCAGCCCGAAACCGATCATTTTTTGCATGCGGCAATCCAGTTTGGCACGAGGCGTCCGTTCTTATCGAAGCGATAACGTTGTTGGTCCCAGCCCTGCCCGAACAGCATCAGCGATTGGTTGTAATAGGCATCTGCCAAGGGCGGCTGTTGTTGCAGGCGTTGGCGTTGGGTCTTGAGAGCCGCCACGCTGTCCGGGCTGGCAGCCAGCAAGGGCAGCAATGCGGCACTGAAACCAACCGGGCCGGCGCCATTATCAAGACCGCTGAGAGTGTCGACTTTTTCCGGAACGTGGCCCCGCCGCGCAGTCAGGTCCAGCATGGGTTTGAAGTGTTCGATCAACCGGGTGCGCCCGGGGGTATCCTTGTCCAGCATGCCCAGCCAGAGGTAGACACGAATGGCGTCATAGCTACCAACGCTGCCTTTCTGACTGTCCACGGCCCAACCCTGCCCGGGTTTCCACAGTTGCCAGTCGGGTGCCAGGCCCTTGGGTGAACTTTCGATCAGCAGACGCTCGGTGTTGCTGGCCAACTCCGCCCAGATCGGTGCTTCCAGGGCGAAGCGTGCCAGCAATTGTGGCGGCAGATAGCTGGCATTCAGACGCCAACCCTCGGCGTTTTCGAATCCGGAGTCGCCGGGCAACAGCATCAGGCCCAGGCCTGGTAGCTTGCGCAGGCTTTGTGCCGCACTGCGCCAGAGCAGGCTGCGGCCCAAGGCCAGGTAATCCGGTTGATGCCACAGACGCCCGGCTTCCAGCAGGCTATAGGCGATCCACAAGTCGGCATCGGTGGCGTTATTGCTATCCAGTACCTGCCAGCGGCCAGCGTTGTCGCGGCCCCACTGCCATGCCGGAAGCTGCCGGCCAAGGTCTCCGCCGGCCAGGTTGTCCTGAGTCCAGCGCAGCACTTTGGCGAAGCTATCGCGGTCATTGCCCAGCAGGGCGAAAAACAGCCCGTAGCTCTGTCCTTCAGACGTGGAGATCAACTGCTCCGAGGAGTGGTCAATGACTCGTCCGTCCGAGCTGAGCATCGCCTGGCGAAAATTCTGCCAGGCCGGCCAGGCGCATTCAGTGGCACCGGCAAAGCCAGGCGCTACGATCAACGCGGCCAAGGCCAGCGTGAAGAAAGCTTTCACCCGACTACTCCTGACCAGCCAGGCGACGACGGGCAGCCCAACGGAGTGCGCGCCACAGCAGGAATGCCGTCAGCAGCACACTGATGGTGGCCATGACCGCCAGCAGGATCGGGTGCTCGGACAATTGGTACCAGAGCAGCAGCCACCACGGAAGGTGGCCGACGAAGTACTGCTGGCCCACCCAACTGCTATCTACGCCACTGCTGCGGATCAGCGCCACAGAACCGGCAACGGCGTCCATTTTTCCCACGTCGCCCAGGGTGTCGCGCAGCAGTTGGTAATCGGCGTCATCGCTCGCCAGCAAGGCCACGATGCTGCGCTGTGGGTGATACGGCGACTGCAAGCCAACGATGGCGGCGATCGGCGCCTGGGCGCTGACTTCGATGCGGTTGGCAGCCAGGTCGCGTTCATCGCTGAACTGACCGGCGCGGGTCGACTTGCCGCTCTGCTCGTGGGACGGTTTGAGTAGCCAGGCACGCGTCTTGTCCAGCACCAGATTGGCATCGGCACCATCGCCCACGCCCGGCGCCATGGCGCCGAACACCAGCAGATCGACATCCGCCTTGGCGTCGTCCCAGTTGTCCGACAGCCGCAGGCCAAACGCTGGCAGGCCTGAGCGCGCAGAGATTCCGGCGATGGTCTCGAACACCGTACTCAGTTGCACAGCACTGCTGTGGGGCGGCACCATCACCAGGGTTTGCGACAGGTCAGCCATACGGCTGTATGGAAAACCGCTTCGGGCCAGGGCGCGCAGGTCGGGCATGGCGATGTAGTGATAGTAACCGGACAGGTCGATGGTCGACTCTTCATCAATCACTGCCTGGTTGTTCACCGGCAGTGAAGTCTGGCAACGGTCGCGCTGGGCACTGCCAAAGGTGCTGGCGAAGTTGAAGTCGAAACGCAGGGTGTTACGGTCGCCAATCTTCAGCGCTGGCACCAGCAACTTGTCGCTGTGGTTCGCCGACTCGTTGGACAACACCGCCAGGCGCAGCTCCTCCAGACGGCTGTCGGTCTTGCTTTGCAGTGCCAGGCTGGTGATGAACTGGTTGTTCAGGCTGATGCTCAAGCGCGATTCGTCGTTGACCGACGGTGGCGTGTAACGGAACTTGGTTTGCAGCCCAATCCCTTGGTTACGCCAGACGAACAGGTCAGGCGGCAGATTCACGTCCACCGTGATGGGACGTGGCTGCAGCCCGTTGGCCTGAAGCTGCTCGGGGTACTTGATCAACTCGGCGAAACGTACCGCGCGGTCCGTGCGCATCCAGTTCGGCGCGTCATAAGGCACCCGAGGCTTGAGCTGCTCGACCTTGTTGACCGTCACGCTCGAGCCTCGGAACGCGCCTGCGCCCAAGGCCAGGGCGCGGGCAGCTACAGCCAGGTCATCTTCATTGCGACCCAATACCAGCAACACTTTGCTGTAGGGATCCTGCGGGTTGTCGATCATCTGTACTACGGGTGCATCCACGGCCGGGAACTTGTCTGTGTCAGCCAGGAAGGACGGACGATGATCGTTGGTGGCAAAGACAATGGCCGACTTGGCGCGATGGTGTTCATCAGCGGGCGGCAGCTGGTCGAACAGAACGGGGAACTGCGCACCACGCCAAGCGGCCAGGCTGCCGAAATAGGACACCAGGATCCCGGCTGCACGCTGCTCGCCCAGGGTCGGCGCATCGGCCAGGACCATATTCAGGACCGGCTTGTCCTGGCCCCGAGCGTCGAAGAAAGGCATCGGAAAATAGGCCAGGTCGTTCTTGAGTGTGAGTGCCTGCTCCTGCAATTGGATCTGGCTGCTGCGCCCAACGTTCAGCCATAGCGTGCTGTTGGCTGGATCTTCACAGATATCGGTGTAGTGGCCGACGAACTCCAGGCGTATGCGGTTGAAGTCCGAAATCAGTCGCGGGTCCAGGGCTACCGATTGGTTGACCCTCTTACCCAATTGGTCCTTTTCGATCGGCACAACGCTCATCAGCACGTCGTTGAGATACACACGTAAATGCGAGATCTGAGGCTGCAGCGAAGGCGACGGCGTGTACTCCAGCTGCAGTTTCGCGTCACTGGCAATACGATCACGACGCAGGCTGAACTCGATCTGGTCGCTATTGCGGATGCCCAGCAATAGGCTGTCGGCGGGACGGCCCAGCTGTTCGAAGCTGTACGCGGTGTTCCAGCTCGGTACGTTGCTGGCCGCGGCTGGCGCGGCCGGCGCTAGTGCGGTGGCGGCCTGGGCACAAACGGTGGTCAGGAGCGCCAGACTGGCAACAAGGGTTTTGCTGAAGTAGCGGCTCATGGTGCGCTCACTGATCGAGAGTTGAGAGTCGGGGCAACTGCCGGCATGCGCGGCAGGAAACTGGCCAGCCAGCGCAATATTCGCAACGGCGGGCCGGCGATGCGGCGGATCCAGGCAGGCAGGTATTCGTAGAGGCGGTAGTAACCGGTGCCGCCAAGTTTGAGAATGTCCACAAAACTGTGCAGCGGGCGATCCGGGGTGAATTTCTCGCCCCAGTTGAGCCACGCGTCGGCGCGGGCAAACGTGCACTGCACAAAGTCGACTTTCTGTTGTGCATTGAGGCCCGTGAAGCTGATACCGATGAAGTGCTTGTGGCTGCGGCTGATATAGCCCGGGAACACGAATTCACGGGTGCCGCGCTGCATCATCAGCGAGATGCTCCCACCCACCGCCAGCGACTGTGGGGTGTCGAGTTGGATGCCTGCGCCACCGTCGGAATAGTCCTGCAACATGCCTGGATAACAGTGACCATTCTCAAGGCGTACTGCAGCGGGCAACTTGACGTATACCCGGTGGGTCTGGCGAACCTGGCGCACTTCAGCGGCGACCGCCATGGCGCCTCCGATGATCAGCAGGTTGTAGATCACCCAGAGAATACTCACCGCAACGGTGACGATCTCGTCGCGGGGGCCGCAGATCAGACGCCAGACGGCAAAACCCAGGCCGGTAATGTTCAGCAACGCCAGTAGCAGGTACGGCTGGGCGATTTTCCAGTCAAACTGGTTCTGCTCCATCAGGCCGCCCTTGGCGGTGACATTGAACTTGCCTTTGCTGGGGTTAAGCAGTGCCACGGTGGTAGGGCGCGCGATGTACCAAGCCAGGACGGTCTCGTACACCTCCCCCCAGAAAGTCCGACGATAGTCGCCCTGCAGCCGCGAGTTGGTGAGGCTTGCGTGGATCATGTGTGGTAGCACGTACAGCAGGATCATCAGCGCCGGGGCGTAGATGATGTAGGCATGCAGGAACAAGAACGCCAGCGGCGCCATCAGAAACACCAAGCGCGGCAGGCCGGCCAAAAAGTGCATCATCGCGTTGGCGTAACAGATGCGCTGGAAGAGGGTCAGGCCTTTTCCGAACAAGGGGTTGTCGGTGCGGAAGATCTGCGCCATGCCACGGGCCCAGCGAATGCGCTGGCCGATATGCGCTGACAGGCTTTCGGTCGCCAGGCCAGCCGCTTGCGGCAATTTGATATAGGCCGAGTTCCAGCCGTTGCGGTGCAGGCGTAGCGCCGTGTGGGCGTCTTCGGTAACCGTCTCGACGGCAAAGCCGCCAATCGCATCCAGCGCGGTGCGCCGCAGCACCGCGCATGAGCCGCAGAAAAACGCCGCGTTCCACATGTCGTTGCCGTCCTGAATCAACCCGTAGAACAACTCGCCCTCGTTGGGGTGCTCGCGGAATACATTGAGGTTTCGCTCGAAGGGGTCCGGTGACAGGAAATGGTGCGGGGTCTGCACCAGCGCGAGTTTCGGATCACGCAAAAAGCCCCCGGTGGTCATCTGCAGGAAAGAGCGCACAGGTATGTGGTCACAGTCGAAGATGGCGACCAGTTCGCCGTTCAGTTGCTTCAGCGCGTGGTTGAGGTTACCGGCCTTGGCATGACGATTGTCGCTGCGAGTGATGTAGCCCACGCCTACTTCGGCGGCGAACTGGCGGAAGCTCTCGCGTTTGCCGTCATCGAGAATGTAGATGTTCAGCTTGTCGGCCGGCCAGTCGATGCCCATGGCCGCGTACACCGTACCTCGCACGATCGACAGGTCTTCGTTGTAGGTCGGGATCAACAGGTCGACGCTCGGCCACAGGCGCGTGTCGCGCGGCAGCGGCGCCGGTTTTCGGCCCAAGGGCCAGCACGTCTGGATGTACCCCAGGATCAGCACTAACCAGGAATAAGTCTCGGCCACCAGCAGGATCATCCCGCACATCAGGTCCAGGGGCTGGTTCCAGTTCAGGGTCGAGGTGTAGCGCCACCACAGGTAACGGCACGAGACGATGGTCGACAGTACCACCATCAACAACGTCGCAAAGCGGCCCGGAACCCGCCGCACCAGCAGGGCCAAGCCCCACAACAGCAAGACGAATACCAACTGGGAGACGTAGCCGAAGGGCTCGGTGATGCACAGCAACGTAAAAGTGAAGGCGACGACACCGATGGCCGCGTTGATCAATCGTTGGCTGTGACGGTCCAGGCCTTTCCACCAATGGCTGCTCTGACGAATTTGCTGGCTGGACTCGGCGCGCTGGGGCAACGCTTCCAGCACCTTGCCAATCCACGTCCACTGCCGCAGGTACAGCGCTCCGACGCGTTTGAGCCAGGCTGGGGTCGACAGCGTCCACACCCGTGGCCTGGCCGGGCGAACCAGCAGTAGCCAGAGGCTTTGTACCGCATAGCGCAACGGATCGCCCAGGCTCGGCGCCTTGTCGCTCAGTTGTGGATACCAGCGCTTTGGCTGATCGAGCACTGCGCGCCAGTTCGGTGACTCCAGGCGCAACAGCAGCCATGCCAGGGCGTTCATTGTCGCCAGCAGCAACGCAACTGGCGGAGTACCGTCATAGCGCCGACGCAGGTGAGCGTAAGGGAAAATGCGAGCGATCATGCCGTCCCCATGCGTTGGGTCAGGCACCAGGTGGCCAGGCTCAGCACATCCTGGGCAACCAGACTGGCCTCGGAATAAGCCCCCACCGGCATCTTGAACGCCTGGGCTTCGCGCATCGCTTCATCCTGATGCACGTTGAGAGGCAGCAGGCGGGCACCATATTGTTTGCGCCAGATCAGCAGCAGGTCGCGCTGCAATTGGCTGACCGGGTCGAAGCGGTTGATCAGCAGATGCTCGCGGGGGGCTTCCTCCTGCTGCAACAGCACGTGACAGGCAGCGTCCGCCTCGACAATCTGCAGGCGCAACGCACAGGGTCCGACACAAGCATGACCGGGCAGTCGCAAGGGCACATCGAACAGGATCCAGTCAAAGTGCTCGGCAAGGGCGGCCTGTCGGCGGCGCCATAGATTCGGCTCGTTCAGCAGGCGCTGCTCGACGTGGTCCTGCTCTTCCCGTTTCAGGCGGCCGTAAGGCAACACACTCAATCCCGGTTCCACGGTCCAGGCCTGGGTGTTCCAGCCCTTACCTTCGATCATGGCGCGCGCCCAGCCACCGCGCTCGCCGATGCTGACACTGAAGTGCAGGCGAAGCAGGTTTTCCGGGCACATGTCGACCAGCAGCACGCGCTCGCCCAGGCTATGCAATGCATAGCCTGTGGCCGCCAGCAGCGAGCTGGTGCCGACACCGCCGCGCAGACCACGCAGGCTAAGTGTGGTCACGACAGCATCTCCAGTCCGGACTCACGTACCATCGGCAGGGCCGCCGGCTGCAGGCGTTCCATCTCTGCCAGCAGCGGCCAGCGATGCAGGGCCTTTTGCAATTCGATCTGTGCGGAGGTGTCCACGTAGTCCAGTTCGGGCAGCTCAAGCGCCAGTTTCAGGCGGGCGATGTCATCGGCACGATCCGCACGCGACTGCACCCGTGCCTTCACTTGAAGCGCTGTGGGTAAGGCAGCCATCCTGCTTTCTCCTTGATTCGTATGTAAGGTTTCCCGGCGTAGTCAACGACCACCGTGCCAGCGTTTTCGGAGACTGCCGCTGTCTGCGGCAGATTGCTCAGCAGAGCCGACCAGTCGAGACCCTGGCCATCCGCCTGGGGCTGGGCGCTATACAAGCGGCTGATGATTTCCGACAGGGCCAGGAAACTGCTCGGATCGGTGATGTGCAGGGGGGCAGAACCGGGCTTATGCCCCATGCCCACCAACTTGATGCCGACCGGCACGAGGGTAATGGACTGGCTCGGGATCTCGCGCATGCCGGCGATCTGCATACGGTCGCCATGCAGCGCCGCACCATGCTCCGGCACGATCACCACCACTACCCGACGGCCACTGAGTTCCAGTTGTTTGATGAAGCCATTGAGGTCATCGATCAGCCCTTGGGCAAGCGGTTTGTAATCGCTGCTCCTGGTGCCGCCATCAGCGGTCAGCGCACGGTTGCCGTCATGCAATGTGGTGGTGTTGTAGAACAGCGCCACGCGATCGTTCTCTTCTGCTTCGCGGTGCTTCCACCAGGAGTCCAGTACTTGAGCATCGCGCAGGATCGCTGAACCGTCGAAACCCACCAAGGCACGCGGTAATTTACTGGTACTGATCGCGGGCCCCGGCAATGACCCTTGGGCGCGGACTTCGTCAAGGAAGCCTTCGAACTGCCCACTGTGGTTGAGCATGACTTCGCTGGAAAAGCCCAGCTTGCTCAGGTCGTCCATCAACATGCACTGCTCCGGGGCGGTGCCATAGAGCTGGCTGTGCGGAACCTGTCCACAACTGGCGCGCAGCAGGCGGATCGCCGCCGGGCCGCTGTAGGAAGTGGCCGAGTTGAAGTTGTCGAAAATAACGTCCATCTGCTGGAACAGCGTGTTATCGCGCAGGCCCACGGTTTCCAGATCATCCCAGGACATGGAGCAGATATTGATCAGCAACAGGTCGAAAGGCTGCGCTGCAGAGGCCGCAGGCTTGAACTCCACCTGCCGTCCAGCCTCGGTGCTATAGAACTTCTGCAGGTAGGCTTCCAGTGTCGCGCTGTCCGGAGGGGCCGTGCTCACCGCTGCAATGGGAGCGTCACTGGCCGCCTCCGCGACCGGCTCGTTGCTGGGGTTCAGGGCTAGCACATTCGCGCTGGCCAGCCAGGCTAAACCCAGCACACTCAGAGTGGTCAGGCGCAGCCAGTGCCGGACGAAGACGTAGACCACCACCAACACAGCCAGCAGCGCACACAGGTTCCAGTCAATGAAACGACCCATCAGTTCGACCATGTATGCACCGCTGAAATCCAGCACGCCTGGCTGGCTCAGCAGGCGGCTGAAGGGCGGCAGCCAGGTGTCCTGGTAAAACAGCGCTACACCCACGGGGATCGCGATGGCTGTGCGCAGGATACGCAGATAACGATGCGGCAACGGCAGCAGCAACGCCGCCGCGAATACCAGGTTGGGCAATACCTGCAAGTTCAGGTAACCCGCCCACAGCAATGCGAACTTGAGGATGAAATACAGATTCCAGGGGCCCAGGCCCGGCCAGACGCGCACTGACGCCGGGGTAATGACTTCAAACTGGCTCATTGGGCTCGCTCTGGGCCGGGGCACGATGACGCACACCACGGGATTTCAGGTAACGCGGGGGCAGGAGACCCTGCACGACAGATAGAAAATGGCGACCGAACCTGATCAGTACCACGATCAGTGCCAGGGTCAGCAGGCTACTGAGGCCAATCGCCTGTATCAGCTGGGAATAACTCATGAACAAGGGTCCGTAATGGGCAGTGTGGTGCGTCGAGGCGAATAGGCAACACGGCCGGCAGCTTCGGCGGAGCTACCGGCCGTGCGTTCTTCTGCCAGAGCGAACGTGGGAGGCAGCAAGGGTGCCGCGAGGAAGTCCTCGCGCGGCAACGCTTCAATGCCTTGGAGAATCTGGAAACTGCTGAAAAGATCGCGCCAGGCGAGCCGACAGATATTCCCCAATGCGGGTTCCAGTCCGTCCGCGCGACAGCCAAACAGGAACAGATAAAAGGCACCGTTGACCACGCAGGCGACGTCACCGAAACGACGCAAGCCGATTTGACTCGAGTACTGCTCGATTTCCAGGCCACCGCGCGGCATCAGCTTGAGCAGTTGGTGGCTGATTTCTCCAGAGGCGCCGTTATAGACGCGCTCCACCATGCCGATGAATTCCCGGGGCGTTAACAGACCGCGCTCGGGGGGCGGCCGCAGACGTTCGAACAGAGACTGGAAGTTGGTGGTGTGGCTCCGGCGCCAGGTCTGGCCCTGGGCTCTGTCGATGATGCTGAAGAAGTGCGCCAGCGTCGTCCCATAGGGCACGGTGATGTTGGCACCGCAGGACACCAGCAAACGCTCGTCCCGATAACGCAGGCAGGGTTCCATCTCGCGGATGATGATCTTCAGTGCGATACCGCAGCGCTCGCGCAGGTCGTGAATCTGACGAGCCAACGCTTCGACGTGCAGATTGCTGTCGATGGCCACGATGATACTGGCAGCACGCGCGTGACTGGCTTGCTGGAGCAAGTCCTCGCGGCTCTCGAACAGCCTCCACTGATCCGACAACGGCGGCGAGCCTTCAAGCACAGAACGCTGGGTCAGGTAGATCCGCTGGTCGTCGGTATGGGGCACTTGCACATTGGCCTGCTCATTGACCGACAGCGCAAAACCGTCCACCAGCAACTCGAGCTCGAACTCCTGCCCGCTGCACACGCCCAGTTCGCTGCGCCAGTAGTGCAATTGATAGCGAATACCACCATCACGGCGATAGAGCTGAGCGAGCCCGGAGATCGTATCGTTGAGCCGCAACAAACCGTCATGCAGTTGAGGTGTCTGGCCATGGCTGATCACCAACAGGGAGCATTGGCGTGCGCCCAGCCATTGCCTCAGTGACAGGCAGCAATGCCGCAGCTGCGGCGCGACGTCGCCCTGCCATGCGCTCCCCGGCAGCATCAACACAATGGTAGTGCCGGCAACCGGAGCAGCACGGGTCAGCTCACCGACCAGCGATTTGAGGGTCAGGCCAATGTCGTCTTTGTTGATGTCAAACAGCTTCAGCTGACCAGGACCGGTATCTGCCGCCAGTTTCTGGGCCAGGTCCTGACTTGAATGTCCGCAGCACACTAACATCCCTTGCGCATGGGCCGGCATCGCTGCCAGGCACTGGATCGCCAGCGCGGCAGAGTCGCTCGCCTGATCCACTGCCACCCAATAGAGCCCGCTGTCACGTAACAAAATCTGCTCATCGCGCAGATGGCGGATGTCTAAGGTGACCTGACTCAAATGAAACTCCCTTTTCCTTTAAATCGGATGCGGCGCGATCAGCACCTTCCCTGGCGTTACAGTTTTTCAAATGCGTCACGTTTCTGACGACTAGCACAAGCTCTCCGAGCCGGGCTCAGTGTCAGACTTAGTCAGCATAAATAGGATGTTGCACTGCCAAGCAGCCCCCATGATGTTCAGGAAGCGAGCTTTCAAAGCAGTATCGAGCGGCTGGAAGAAGACGAAACATCGCATTCTCCGCCGATCACCCTTGCCAGACTCTCTTGTGCCTCGGTGACGGCGCGCAATTGTGATGAGGTCGGACTGATAGTGTCAATAAATTGTAACGAAATAGCTCAAATATTGTGCATAAACGGTTTGGCTGGAGATTTCGCCATTTTATTGGCGATTGGGCGGAGCCGCCTAATTTCAACGCGCTGATTTATACCGCTTGGGGAATGCTCCGCTGTACGCTGCTGGGTTCAAGGTGGGTCGCCGGCCGGCCGCTGAAACTCAACAGGTAAGGGGGCATCTCATTGCCGGGCAGAGCGGCCGCCTGATCACTCATCTATAACGCCAACGAGTAAACAAACCGCTTACCACGATTGTGAGGCGACCCCACATTCGGGCGCTGACTTCCGAGAGAGGCGTTGATTTCATGCTCGGAAACACATGCAGTGTGAGGGAGCGCCAAATGTCTTCGGCATACGCCGGCGTGACGGAATCCTTCTTCAACTCGAGCCCGGCGGTGGCGACGTTCTCGAAGGTGTGTTCTGTTTCTGCTCGTTTGGCTTTCTGCAGCTCATTGCGCTGAGCTTTTGGGTCGATGCCCTGTGCAAGCAGCTCTCTAGCCTCAACGTTTTCTTCCTTGCTTGCGCAAGAGAAACCTGGGGATAAGAGCCGAGTGCCATGTTGATTCGATTTTTGGTGACGGGATGCCGGTAGTTGAAATTCTACTGCGTCGAGCGATTGACCCAGACTCGCAGCTGGAGCCCGTCGCCATCGGTGAGGACGTAATCCTTGCCCTTCGGTTTGATCGCCTTGGGCTGGCGGTCGGAGAGGTGGGTGGTTTGAGCGCACATGAGATGTACTCCATGACACTTTTTGGTATTCCCAAGATTAGCCTCGGGTAGCCGGGAATACCGTTGGGAATACTAAATCACTTGGAGCTCAAAAAACTGAAAAGCCCCCAGCAGCCCTGAAAGCCCCGTATTTACTGAATTCCAGGCACAAAAAAAGACGTCCGTGGACGTCTTTAGATGATGAAGTGGTGGAGCCGGGGGGATTTGAACCCCCGTCCGCCAGTACTCCGCTGTCGGTACTACATGCGTAGCCGTGTCTATTAAGTTAACCCTCAGCGACCCGACGGGCAGGGTGCTTTGGGCGAGTTGTGTAAGTTTTAGCCGATTCGTCCACAACGTACTGCACGGCGATTCCGTTCTATATGACAATCACTTTGGGTTTACGGACATCCCCTAATGATTGCTGGACCCGAAGGTACCAGAAGCTCAGGTCTAAGGCTGCTTACGCAGCGATAGCGAATTCCTGGCCGTAGTTTTCGTCATTGGCAACTATAGAAGTTGCAACAGTGGATTTACGAGTTCTGTTACCAACTCGGCATGCACCTAAAGTTTCGCAACCGGCGTCGAATCCTAAACGGCCCCGAGCCTGACGCTTCGTGGATCTACTGAAGCGGCAAGCATCTGCAGTGTACGCCAATCCGCGTCTGAGGCCAACCCGAAGGTTGGCCCTCAGCGGTCAGGAGCTTTTACCGTCTTTGCTGACCTTCTGGATCTCCTGGATGGTCTGGGTGGTCTCGGAGATGCATTTCTCGGTGCCTTCCTTGGTGTTCATGGCTTGATGGGCCTTGGCTTGCTGGATGCTGGCCTCGACTTTAGCTTCTATATCCGAGCCCTGATACTGGGTCTTCGCGTTCTCGATGGTTTTCAGGTTGGTATCACAGAGATCGGCGGCAAACGAAGACGACGCCAGCATGGAGGCAGTGACGAACAGACCTAGCAGTACAGAGCGTTTCATGTGTCTCTCCTTGAACTGAGGGCCCAGGCATCGCTGGCCATCAGGACGGCTACCAGTTTTTGGAAGGTCCCGCGTTTGCGGGACTTGATCAGTGGACTGTGCCGGTGCGCCAGGGTTCTATTTTTCTTCAGGTCGCCCTGGCCTGGGTCACTCGATCAACCAGGTAGACCAGCCCGTGGTAGTCAATTGCGCCGTGTTGTGTAAGACCGATCTCACAGGTGCGGCTGGTGGAAATCCCTTCGCTGCAATGCTGTACCGCGTCCTTCAGTGAGCGCAGCGAGTGGGCGTTCAGCTCTGGTGTGGAGAAGCCCTTGTCGCCGGCGAAACCGCAACAATGGATGCCTTCCGGGATGACCACGTTTTTACTGCACTGGCGCGCCAGTTCGATCAACGCCTGGCCTTCGCCAAGGTGCTGCGTGCTGCACGTGACATGCACCGCGATGGGCGCCTCCTGGGGAGTGAAATCGAGACGATCCATCAGATGGGTGCGGATGAAGCGCACTGGGTCATACAGATCCAGGCGCACGTCGCCAAGGTCCTGGACCAGCCGCAATGTGCAGGGGCTGGTGTCACAGTAGATAGGGTCGAGCCCGCCGCGACTGGCGTGCAGCAAGGCGCCGATCAGTTCCTGGCGCTTGTGCTCGGCCTGTTCCGTGTAGCCTTTGGACGCAAAGGGTTGGCCGCAGCAGAGGCTGTCCACGTTGTCTGGAAAGACCACCTGATAACCGGCCTTTTCCAGCAGGCCGCGGGTCTTGTCGTACAGCGACATCTGCTCCTTGTCCGGTGCCGCCGGGCCCATGACCCGCGACACGCACGCCGCCAGGTACACGACTCTCGGACGTTCGTCCGACACGGCGGGGCTGAAACGGATCGCCTTTTCCGGTTGGGGCATGGCGTTGGTCCACTGTGGGACCTGGCCCTTGGACAGGCGCGTCAATGAGGTCGACAGTTTCGCCAGGCGGGGCGCGCCCAGCAGCATGCGCGCACCGTTGGCGACGTGCAGGGCGAAGCGTGCGCCTTGCAATGTGGTGGCGAAATTTCCTTCAATCCAGTTGGCGGTTTTCGTCTTCGTTGCGTCACGGCTGCGCAGTTTTTTCACCAGCTCGCCGGTATTGATGCCTACCGGGCAACGTTGTGCACACAGGCCCGTGGCGGCGCAGGTATCGATGCCCTGGTATTGGTAGGCACGTTCCAGTTCGGTGGTGTCCGTGCCGGCGCGTTTTTTGGCTTGGATATCCCGCCAGATCACGATGCGCTGGCGCGGGCTCAAGGTCAGGTCCTTGGACGGGCACACCGGCTCGCAAAAACCGCACTCGATGCACTTATCCACAATCTCATCGGCGGCCGGCAGCGGTTTAAGGTGCTTGAGGTGGATTTGCGGGTCTTCGCTGAGCACCACGTCCGGGTTGAGGATGCCGTTGGGATCGAGCAGGCGTTTGAGCTGCCACATCAACTGATAGGCGTCACTGCCCCATTCCAGCTCGACGAACGGCGCCATGTTGCGCCCGGTGCCGTGTTCGGCTTTCAGCGAGCCGCCGAATTCCACTGCCACCAACTGCGCCACGTCATCCATGAACGCCTGGTAGCGTGCGACTTCTTCAGGGTTGTTGAAGCCTTGGGTGAAGACGAAGTGCAGATTGCCTTCCAGCGCGTGTCCGAAAAGGATCGCTTCGTCGTAGTGATGTTTGTCGAACAGCTCGATCAGGCGGTTCACGCCAATGGCCAGTTGTTCCACCGGAAAGGTCACGTCTTCGATGATCACCGTGGTCCCGGTTTTGCGTACCGCACCCACGGCCGGGAAGGTGTCTTTGCGGATCGCCCAGAGCCGGGCGTTTTCCCGTGGGTCTTCGGTAAAGTCGACCTGTTTTTCCACTGGGAAGCCGGCCAGCGAGGCCATGATCCGGGCCAGTTGTTCTTGCAGTAAAGACGAGGAAGCGGCGCGGGATTCGATGAGCAAGGCGCAGGCATTGATCGACAGATGCTGTACGAAATCCGGCATGCCCGGTTTGTCCTGCACCGAGCGCAGGCTGCGGCGGTCAAGCAGCTCCACGGCCGAGACTGGTTGGCTTTTCAGCACGGTGACGGCGTTGCAGCAGGTCTCCACATCGGGGAAGACGATCAGGGCCGAGGCTTTGTTCGGGTGGTCGATAACGGTGTTGTAGGTCACCGCGCTGATGAAACCGAGGGTGCCTTCGGAGCCGACCAGCAGGTGGCTCAAGATATCCACAGGCTCGTCAAAATCCACCAGGGCATTGAGTGACAGGCCAGTGGTATTTTTCAGACGGTATTTATGCCGGATTCGCGCAGCCAGTTCAGTGTTGGCGCGGGTCTCGCGGCCCAGAGTCGCCAGGCGTCCCAGCAGTTCGCCATGGCTCGTACGAAAAGCCGCCACGCTGCTGTCGTCTTCAGTGTCCAGGCGCGTGCCGTCGGCCAGCACCAGGCGGATGCCGGCCAGGGTGTGATAGGTGTTCTGCGCCGTGCCGCAGCACATGCCGCTGGCGTTGTTGGCGACGATGCCGCCGATTTTGCAAGCGTTGATCGACGCCGGATCTGGGCCGATCTTGCGCCCGAACGGCGCCAGCCAGGCGTTGGCCTGGGCGCCGATCACGCCGGGCTGCAAACGGATCTGCATGCCCTGTTCACGAATCTCGCGCCCGTTCCAGTTATCCCCCAGCACAATCAGCACCGAGTCGCTGATGGCTTGCCCGGACAGGCTGGTGCCGGCGGCGCGGAACGTGACTGGAACCTGGTCGCGCTGGGCCAGTTTCAGCAGGGCAATCACTTCATCTTCGGATTCGACGCGTACCACCAGTTTCGGAATCAGCCGATAGAAACTGGCGTCGGTGCCGAAGGCCAAGGTCGACAGCGGATCGTCGAAACGGCGTTTCTGCGGGATCAGTTGTTGAACGTCGTGTAGGAAAGAGGCCGGAAGGGTCATTGGTCCTCCAGAATCAAAACCACCAGATCCTTCGGGCCATGGGCGCCATAGGCCAGGATTTGCTCGATGTCGGCGGTTTTCGACGGGCCCGATACCAGCAGGGCGTTGGTGGGCATGCCTTGGGCCCACTCGAATTCCTGCTGCACTTCATAGAAGTTGTCACGGATCTCGCTGGCCTTGAGCAGGGCGAAATGCACCGGTGGCACCAGGCTCATCAGCCGTGGTTCTTCACGGGTTGGCCAGAGAATCAGGCTGCCGGTGGCGGCGATGGCGCCGAGGGTCCCGGTGAGGCTGGCGGGGGTGTCGTTGAACAACTCGGCTTTCCACTCTTCTACTGGGCGGTCGTAGGCCTTGAGGGTTGGCAGGTCCGGATGGTTCGCCCAGAACTGTGTGATTTTTTGCCCGTGCGCGGTGGTCGGGGCGATGAGCAAGCTCGGCAATTGACGGTCGCGCAGCAATTGCGCGAGCAGGGCCGGCCAGCCTTCATCGGACGTCAGGTGGATTTCGGTGTGCACCGCTTCCATCAATTTGCGCAGTTGCGGGATGCGTTCCTCGGGCGCATAGCGGTAGGTCTGCGTCACTAGCTCGACGTCGAAGTTGTCGGCAACGGGCGTGGCGCCGGTCAGGCTTTTACGCAGCTTGGCGAGGATATTGTCCTTGGCGCTCATCGGCGGTCTCCCTGCTGGTTCAGGTGTTCGCGAGCCAGGTCATGCAATGAGCGGGCGGCGGGTTTGGGGGCGCTGTGGTTCTGGGTCCATGGGCCGATGTTGTTGGGCGTCAGGGCGCGCAGGCGCGTGGCGAGGAACCCGAACAGCCGATACAACCGTGGCGAACTGTTGAGCCGAGCCCAGGCATTCCAGATGAAGCGTTCCTTGGGCGAATATTTGCTGCCCTGGCCGCGCATCACCTGATGGGGGCTGTCCGGCGCCTTGACGTTTTCTTCCCGCAGCCGCCGCAGCAAAGCCGGGATCGGAATCTTCACCGGACACACTTCACCGCAGGCACCGCATAGCGAAGAGGCGCTCGGGTGGTCCGGCACCTTGGCCAGGCCGACCATGTGTGGCGTGATGATTTTTCCGATAGGCCCAGGGTAAACCTCGCCGTAGGCATGACCGCCGATTCGGGTATAGACCGGGCAATGATTCATACAGGCGCCGCAGCGAATGCAGTTCAGTGTCTGGCGCAGTTCGCTGTCGGCAAACGCCTGGCTGCGACCGTTGTCGAGCAGGACCAGGTGGACTTCCTGGGGGCCGTCCAATTCGTCAGCCTTGCGCGGGCCGGAGATCATGTTGACGTAGGTGGTGATGGGCTGGCCGAGGGCCGAGCGGGTCAGCAGCGACAGCAGCGGCACGACGTCGCGCAGGTTCTCGACGACTTTTTCGATGCCGGTCACGGCAATGTGCACCGGCGGCACGGTGGTGGACATCCGCCCGTTGCCTTCGTTTTCCACCAGCAGCAGCGTGCCGGTTTCAGCGACGGCGAAGTTGACGCCGGAGACGCCGATGTCGGCCTCGAAGAATTTCTGCCGCAATACCTTGCGACCGATCTGAATGAGTTGGTCAACGTCCTTGGTGTACTCCACGCCGAGTTTGTCGTGGAACAAGGACGCGACCTGACCGGCATTCTTGTGGATCGCCGGCATAATGATGTGTGAAGGCTTCTCGTGGTCGAGCTGGACGATGTATTCCCCCATGTCGGACTCAAGACATTCAATGTCCCGAGCCTCGAGGAAATGGTTCATCTCCATCTCTTCGCTGACCATCGATTTGCCCTTGATCACTTGCCGCGCCTCGTGAGCGCGGATGATCGAGAGGACGATGCCGTTGGCTTCGTCCACCGTTTCCGCCCAGTGCACGTTCACACCGTTGCGGGTCAGGTTGCTTTCAAGTTGCTCGAGCAGGTCGGGCAGCTTCGATAACGCACGGGCGCGGACGGCATTGCCCAGCACGCGCAGGTGTTCTCTTTCGTGGGCATCGCTGAAGGACGTTGCCCGCTTGGTCATCAGTGAATCCATCGCGCTGCGAAAGTTGTTTCGCAGTTGCGTGTCGTCCAGGGCCTTGTGGGCTCGGGCGCGAAAATCTTCCTGCACCTCAACGGTCGGAATCAGCGTCGGCGTGCTCATGCGACACCTCCGCTACGCTGCCAGAGGAAGCTCGCCAGGTGCTGGCCGCGTAACGCCTCCTGCTGTTTTTCCAGTGCGCCGTTGATGTTCATCAGGCAGCCACAATCGGCACTGATGACCTTGTGCGCGCCGGACTCCTTCAGCGCTCGGGTCTTGTCGGCCACCATCGCGCCGGAAATATCCGGCATGCGAACGCTGAACGTCCCACCAAAGCCACAGCATTCACTTTCGTGGCTGTGTTCAACTCGTTCCACATTGCGCAACTGCGCCAACAACGCGCGGCCGTGCAGGTGGGTGTTCATTTCACGCCGTGCCGAGCAGGACGTATGCAGCGCGACTTTCACTGGTTCGCCGCTGTCGTTCAACTGCACCTTGCAGACGAACAGCAGGAATTCAGCCAGTTCATAGGTCCGGGCCGCCAGGGCCTGGACCTGTTTGAGCGTGTCGGGCTCATCCTTGAACAGATCGGCGTAATGCTCGCGCAGCATGCCGGCGCAGGAGCCCGAGGGCACGACCACCGGATAATCTTCGGCAAACAGGGCCAACTGCGCCCGTGCCACCGTCCGCGCCTGCTCGGTGTAGCCCGAGGTGTAGGCCGGTTGGCCGCAGCAGCTTTGCCCTTGCGGGTAGTCCACCCGGATTCCTTCGCGCTCCAGCAGATGAATCGCATCCATCCCGGCTTCGGGATAGAACAGGTCCACCACGCAAGTGCCGAACAGGTAGACCCTTTGCGGTTTCTCGCTGGGGTACTGCCGAGGCTCAGGCAATGGCGGGGCGACACGGGTCGCGTTCGGCACGGCGTTGTAAAAAAGCTCGCTCATCAGGCGTGTCTCCGGGTGGTCCCGGTTATCCGTCCGCTGAGGCTGCTGAATATAGACAGGAAATCTTTCAGCAGCCTTGCAGACCCGGTGGTGAATAGCAGACGCCGAATCACGGTTCGGCGTCGGTTTTTTCAGTGCTGCGTGTAGGACTTAATGAACCAGCATGCCGGTAAACCAGTAGGCCTGGGCCAACGTGATCAGGCCGACAATCGTTGCAAAGAATAGGCTGTGTTTGAGGGTGAAACGGAACAGATCCGATTCCTTGCCCACCAGCCCGGTCGCCGCGCAGGCCACCGCGATCGATTGTGGCGAAATCATCTTGCCGGTCACGCCGCCGCTGGTATTGGCCGCGACAAGCAAGGTGTCGTTGACGCCGAGCTGGTGCGCGGTGGTGGCTTGCAGCGAGCTGAACAGCGCGTTGGACGACGTATCGGAACCGGTCAGGAACACACCCAGCCAACCCAGGAACGGCGAGAAGAACGGGAACGCCGCGCCCGTGCCGGCCAACACCAGGGCCATGGTCGACGACATGCCCGAGTAGTTGGTGACGAAGGCGAATGCCAGCACCATGCCGATGGACAGGATCGGCCAGCGCAGCTCGAAAAGTGTCTCTTTAAAAGTGGTAAGACCAGTTTTTACATTGATCTTCAGCACCAGCATCGAGATCAATGCGGAGAAGAAAATCGCCGTGCCGGTGGCGGAAATCGGATCAAGCTTGAACACGGCCGGAATGGCAGTGGGGTTGATCACGATGGGCGCGACCTTGATCACCATCTGGTCCAGGTGCGGGATGGCGAAGTTGAACACCCAGCCGTACATCGAGCCACCTGCGGCGAACATCGCCTTGAACGGCTTGAGGGTCCAGATCGTCACCAATACGGTCAGGATCAGGAACGGCGACCAGGCCTTGATGATTTCTCCCAGGCTGTAGGGCGAAGCCACGGTGCTGCGCGGTTGGCCGAAACCGCCGGCGCTGGCGGTGACCGTGGTGCTGGAGGTGGCGCCGGCAATCTGGGCGCCAGCGGTGCGCTTGGGCTGCCAGACTTTCAGGAACAGCGTCAGGGAAATCAGGCTGGCCAGGGCGGAGGTGATGTCCGGCAGTTCCGGGCCAATGAAGTTGGAGGTGAAGTACTGGGTGACGGCGAAGCTCAGGCCTGCCACCAGTGCAGCAGGCCAGGTTTCCCGCACGCCGCGCAGGCCGTCCATCATGAACACCAGCCAGAACGGCACGAACAACGACAGCAAGGGCAGTTGGCGACCGGTCATGGCGCCGATCTTGAAGGCGTCGATCCCGGTGACCTGACCGGCCACGATGATCGGAATGCCCAACGCGCCGAACGCGACCGGGGCGGTGTTGGCGATCAGGCACAGGCCCGCGGCGTACAGGGGGTTGAAACCCAGGCCGACCAGCAGGGCGGCAGTGATCGCCACCGGAGCACCGAAACCGGCGGCACCTTCCAGGAATGCGCCGAAGCAAAAGCCGATCAGCAGCACTTGCAGGCGTTGGTCATCGGTAATCGACAGCACCGAGCTGCGGATCACCTCGAACTGGCCGCTCTTGACCGTCAGTTTGTAGAGGAATACGGCGGCGACGATGATCCAGGCGATGGGCCACAGGCCGTAGGCAAAGCCATAGCCGGCGGCTGCGAAGGCCATGTCGGCGGGCATATTGAACGCGAAAATCGCCACGGCAATCGCCAGGGCCAAGGTGATGCTGCCGGCCACATGCCCCTTGAGGCGAAACACCGCCAGGGCCAGGAAGAAAAATACGATGGGAATGACGGCCGCGAGCGCGGACAAGCCGAGGCTGCCGAGCGGGCTGTAGAGCTGTTGCCAGGTTTGCATGATGGGTGGGCCCCTAATTGTTGTTGGTCAGGCACTGCCAGCGGGTTTGGTTAATTGGTAATACCAATTTACAATCGCTGTTGGCTAGGGTAAAAGCCTTGGTTGTCATGTGTCAATTTGCCGCCCTGAAACTTTCGTCGAATAAGCGGTGCAGAGCGCATCTGATCCGGTGGTGCAAAACGGCTTTGATGGGTGTGGACAAGGCCCGGATGGGCCAGAATAGAGAGCCCGGCGAGCGGTCGGGATCGTGGAGAATTGAGTTATGGGGTTTGATCAGATTCGTCAGCGCCGTTTGTCTGACGATATTGTCGAGCGGCTTGAAGGCATGATCCTTGAGGGCACGCTCAAGTCCGGTGAGCGGCTGCCGGCCGAACGGACCCTGGCTGAGCAGTTCGGTGTGTCACGCCCTTCGTTGCGCGAGGCGATCCAGAAGCTGGCGGCCAAAGGCTTGTTGGTCAGTCGCCAGGGCGGCGGCAACTATGTGGTGGAGTCGCTGGGCTCGACGTTCAGTGATCCGCTGCTGCAGCTTCTGGAAAGCAATCCCGAAGCGCAGCGTGACTTGCTGGAGTTCCGTCACACCCTGGAAGCGTCCTGTGCTTATTACGCGGCCCAGCGGGCCACGGATGTGGACCGCGAGCGGCTGACGGCGGCATTCGACGAACTGCAGGACTGTTACTCGCGCCACGACGAGGTGAGCCGGGCGGAGGAGGGCGCGGCGGATGCCCGGTTTCACCTGGCGATTGCCGAGGCCAGTCATAACGCGGTGTTGCTGCACACGATTCGCGGCTTGTTCGACCTGCTCAAGCGCAACGTGGTGACCAACATCGGCGGCATGTACAAGCAGCGCAGTGAAACCCGCGACATGCTGATCAGCCAGCACCGGGAGTTGTACCAGGCCATAATGGACGGACACGCCGAACAGGCGCGGGAAGTGTCCAGCCGGCATATCTTGTATGTGCAGGAGGTTCTGGAGGAGGTGCGTCAGGAAGTGCAGCGCGTGGCGCGGGCGGAGCGGCGTAAAGGGATGTAGCGCACGAACCTTGTGGGAGCGAGCTTGCTCGCGAAAGCGGTCTGTCTGACACATCACTGCCGGATGTGTCGACGCCATCGCGAGCGAGCTCGCTCCCACATTGGATCTTCAGTGAACACGGGGTCTGTGTGTTGCCGGGATCTGGTGTGGGGGCGAGCCTGCTTGCGAAAGCGGTCTGTCTGACACATCACTGCCGGATGTGTCGACGCCATCGCGAGCAAGCTCGCTTCCACATTGGATCTTCAGTGAACACAGGGTCTGTGTGTTGCCGGGATCTGGTGTGGGAGCGAGCCTGCTTGCGAAAGCGGTCTGTCTGACACATCACTGCCGGATGTGTCGACGCCATCGCGAGCAAGCTCGCTCCCACATGGATCTTCAGTGAACACGGGGTCTGTGTGTTGCCGGGATCTGGTGTGGGAGCGAGCCTGCTTGCGATAGCGGTCTGTCTGACACGTCACTGCCGGATGTGTCGACGCCATCGCGAGCAAGCTCGTTCCCACATGGATCTTCAGTGAACACAGGGTCTGTGTGTTGCCGGGATCTGGTGTGGGAGCGAGCTTGCTCGCGATAGCGGTCTCAAGGACGAAAGAATCAGTCTTCCTTGCCCTTGTTGCGCACCGCGCGCTGCAGCTCGCGGCCCGCATCGCGTTCACGCTCGGTATCGCGCTTGTCGTATTCCTTCTTGCCTTTGCCCAGGGCAATTTCGCACTTGATCAAGTGCTTGCTCCAGTACAACGACGTGCAGACGCAGGTGTAGCCCTTCTGTTGCACAGAGGCGAAGAGCTTTTCCAGCTCGCGCTTGTTGAGCAGCAGCTTGCGCGAGCGCGTCGGGTCGGCGATCACGTGGGTGCTGGCGGTGGTCAGCGGCGTGAAATGGCTGCCCAGCAGCCAGGCCTCGCCGTCCTTGAGCAGCACGTAGCTGTCGACCAGTTGCGCCTTGCCGGCACGCAGGCTCTTTACTTCCCAGCCGGCCAGGACCATGCCAGCCTCGAAACGTTGTTCGATGAAGTAATCGTGTCGCGCCTTTTTATTTTGCGCGATGGTCCCTGTGGGGTGTTTCTTCTGTTTAGCCATAGGGGCGGCATTATAGGCAGTTGCGTGCGTGTCGGCTACGGTGAAGCAGCGTGCTTGAGCACGTTGAGTGAATCCCGGACAATGCGGCCTCTTTTTTTAAAGCTTGGGCGTGATCACGATGTCGACAGACAAGGTTTCTGTCCACGGCAGTTGGGCTAGCCGCTGGGTTTTTATATTCGCTGCAACCGGTTCTGCGGTGGGGTTGGGCAGTATCTGGAAATTCCCCTACATGGTCGGCATCTACGGTGGCGGAGCCTTCGTACTGATGTTCCTGGCGTGCATTGCGCTGATCGGCGCACCGGTAATGCTGGCCGAAACCCTGATCGGTCGTCGGGCCCGGCAAAGCCCGGCCAATGCCTTGAAGGTGCTGGCAGTGGCGGCGGGGCACTCGCCCAAGTGGTCGTGGGGCGCCTTCGCCGGGATGATCACGGCGCTGTTGATCCTGTCTTTCTATAGCGTGGTCGGCGGTTGGTCGCTGGACTACATCATCGACATGGGGCGTGGGGATTTTCAGGGTGTGACACCTGACCAGGTGGGCGCCTACTTCGGCAATGTGATTGCCGATCCCTGGAGGCTGACCCTCTGGCACACGATTTTCATGGTGCTCTCGGCGGTGGTGATTGCCCGGGGCGTGGTGGCCGGGCTTGAGCGCAGCCTGCGGATCATGATGCCGTTGCTGTTCGTGATGATCCTGGTGCTGCTGGGCTACAGCATGACCACCGGGCATTTCATGGAAGGCGTGCATTTCATGTTCGACTTCCAGCCGGAGAAAGTCCTGGACGGCCTGCTGCCGGCCATGGGGCATGCGTTTTTCTCCCTGAGCGTCGGGGTCGGTTCGATCATGATCTACGGCGCCTACATGCCCAAGAATGCCTCCCTGACCCGGACCGTTGTCGGTGTCGCACTGCTGGACACCTTCGTGTCGCTGCTGGCGGGTGTGGCATTGTTTCCGATTGTGTTCGCTGCCGGCCTGAACCCCAGTGAGGGGCCGGGGCTGATGTTTGTCAGCCTGCCTTTTGCCTTCGGCAGCATGGCGTTCGGCCAAGTGATGGGCGTGGTGTTTTTCCTCCTGGTGGCCATCGCCGCCTGGAGTTCGGCCATCTCCCTGTTGGAGCCCATGGTGGCTTACCTGGTTGAGCGGACCCGACTCAGCCGCGCCTGGGTAACCTTCTGGTTGGCCTTCACCTGCTGGTTTGTCGGCCTGGGTACGGTGTTCTCCTTCAATATATGGAAGCAGGCGAAGTTTTTCGTGAACGAAGACGGGCTGTTCCATCTCTACCAGTGGGGCGCAACCGGAGGGCTGGATTTCTTCGGCGTGATTGATTTCTTCACCTCGCGGATCATGCTGCCATTGGGTGGTTTGTGTTTCGTAGTGTTTGCAGGATGGATCATGGGGCGTGAAGCGGTGCGTGATGAATTGTCGCTGCGTAGCCCTGTATTGTTTGGTTTGAGCCTGTTCTTGATGCGCTACGTGGCGCCCATTGGCATTCTTGTAGTGTTTGCCGCCCAGCTGTGGAAGTGACGCTTACATGACGACACATATTCAACGCTCGGCCTTGCTGCCCTACCCGGCGCAGGCGCTGTATGACCTGGTCAACGATGTGGCGAGCTATCCGGAGTTCTTGCCGTGGTGCTCGTCGGCCGAGGTGCTGGAGAGCTCTGAAACCCATATGCGCGCCAGCCTCAACATTGCCAAGAGTGGCTTGAGCCAGCGCTTCGTCACGCGTAATACGCTGGTGCCGGGGCAGTCCATCGAGATGAATCTGGAAGAAGGGCCTTTCAACCAGCTCCACGGTGTCTGGGTGTTCAAGCCGCTGGGTGAAAAGGCCTGCAAGATCAGCCTGGATCTGTCGTTCGACTACGCCGGCCCTCTGGTGCGGGCGACGCTGGGGCCGCTGTTCAATCAGGCCGCCAATACCCTGGTCGATGCGTTCTGCCAGCGGGCCAAGCAGAATGCAGAGCTCAAGCGTTGATTGAGATAGAAGTGGTGTATGCCTCGGCGGAGCGTCAGGTCTTGCGCACCTGCGCGGTGCAGGAGGGTGCGAGTGTTCGCGCCGCACTGGCGGCATCGGGTATTGCCGATGCGTTTGCGGAGCTGGATCTGGCGACTTGCCCAGTGGGGATTTTTGGCAAGCTGGTTGCCGATCCAGAGCACCAGGTGGTGCAGGCGGCCGATCGACTGGAGATTTATCGCCCGTTGTTGGCCGATCCGAAGGAAATTCGGCGCTTGCGCGCGGCCAAGGCAGCCCAGGCACGCCAATCGGAGCAATAACCTGGCTTGAATGGCAGGCAATAAAAAACCCGGCATGCCGGGTTTTTTTATGCCGCAATTTATTGCGGCGAGGTGTCCAGGGGCTCTGGCGTCGGGACTGGTACGGTCTCGACTTTGTCCACATCCTTCTGGATCTGGTCCAGCAACGAACCTGGCTTGGCCGGTTTTTCCGGTTTCGGCTGTTCGGCCTTCTGGGCCGGGTCGGTCACGGTGTTGTCGCTGTCCTTGCCCAAGATGGCTTCGTCACGGCTCACGCCAGGCATGAAATCGCCTGACAGGCTGACAAGTTGGTCGTTGGGGCTAAAGATAACGCTGATGCGTTCCTGCTGGCGCTCACCGCCGCCTGGCTGCAAGCTGTACAGGTAATCCCAGCGATCGGCATGGAACGTGTCGGTCAGCAGGGGATTACCCATGATAAACCGTACTTGCCGGCGGGTCATTCCCGGGCGCAACTGGTCTATCATGTCCTGCGTGACGACATTGCCCTGCTGGATGTCGATTTTGTAAACCCCGGGGAATGAACAACCGGCGAGTGCGAGCAGTCCCACAAAGGTGAAACTGGTTAGCAAGAGCTTGGTGTTTTGCATCGGTGGGCGACTTCCACTATCTTGGCTGGGACAACGTAAACGCCGATCATACCCGCATTAAGAGAAGCTGCGAAGCAGCATCGCGAGAAAGCTGACCATGGTTGAAAATAGCGAACTACGCAAAGCCGGCCTCAAAGTGACCCTGCCACGGGTCAAGATTCTACAAATGCTCGATTCCGCCGAGCAACGCCACATGAGTGCTGAAGATGTCTATAAGGCGCTTATGGAGGCTGGTGAGGACGTCGGTCTGGCCACGGTTTACCGTGTTCTGACCCAGTTCGAGGCAGCTGGCTTGGTGGTGCGGCACAACTTCGACGGAGGCCATGCGGTCTTCGAGCTGGACGACGGCAAGCATCACGACCATATGGTCAACGTCGAAACCAGTGAAGTGATCGAATTCTTCGACGAAGAAATCGAGCGGCTGCAGAAAGCAATCGTCGACAAGTATGGCTTCGAGATGGTCGATCACAATCTTGTGCTGTACGTACGCAAGAAAAAGTAAGCATGTCGCGTGGACTATTACGGTTCGCGAAACGAACGAAGGCGACCCCAGGGTCGCCTTCGTGCTTTCTGCCGTTCTCAGATTTTCGCGGTAACGACCATTTTTTTCGCGTGGGCCAGGGATTCCTTGGTGAGGTCGATGCCCCCGAGCATTCGCGCCACTTCCTCTACGCGCTCGTTTTTGTTGAGCTTGGACACGGCGGTGCGAGTGGCATCCTCGCCGCGTACCTTGTGCACAAATAGATGCTGGTGTCCCTGGGCGGCGACCTGGGGTAGGTGAGTTACCGTCAGCACCTGGCCGCGTTCCCCTAGTCGGCGCAGCAACTGGCCGACAATTTCTGCGGTTGGGCCACCGATGCCCACGTCTACTTCGTCGAATACCAGCGTCGGCACGCGAGAGGTCTGCGCGGTGATGACCTGGATGGCCAGGCTGATCCGTGACAGCTCGCCGCCGGACGCGACTTTGGCCAGGGCCTTGAGCGGTTGCCCCGGGTTGGCGCTGACCAGTAGTTCCACTTGCTCCAGCCCGTTGGGCTGGAGCTCGTCGCCAGCGTTGGGGCGCAATTCGATGGTGAAGCGCCCGCCCGGCATGCCCAGGCGCTGGATTTCCTGCTCCACGGCGCTGGCCAGCCCTGTTGCGGCGTGCTGCCGCAGTTCACTGAGCTCCTTGGCCTTTTCCTGGTAATGACGGGCATAAGACGCCAGTTCGTCCGCCAGGCGCTCGATGGATTCATCGTTGGCGTTCAGGGTTTCCAGTTCTTCCAACAGCCGCTGCTGGAGTTCGGCAACGTCGGTCGGCTGGATGCGGTGTTTGCGCGCCAGTGTATAGATGGTGTCCAGGCGCTCTTCCAGGTACTGCAGGCGGGCCGGGTCGGCATCGAAATGATCGAGGAACCGATTCAGCTCCCCGACGGCCTCTTCGACCTGGATCTGCGCACTCGTCAGCAGGTTCGTCGCTTCGTTCAGGGCGCCCACCGAATTGTTCACGCTGGAGAGTCGGTTCAAGCTCGCTGTCAGTGCATTGAGCACATTGCCCGAATCGCTCTCGCTGCACTGTTCGACCACTTGCCGGCAAATGCCCAGCAGGGTTTCGGCGTTGGTCAGGTTCTTGTGTTCCTGCTCCAGTTCTTCCAGTTCATTTTCACCCAGGGCCAGGTTCTCCAGCTCCTCGAGCTGGTAGCTCAACAACTGGTGACGGGCACGCTGTTCGTCGCCGGAGTTGGAGAGTCGATCCAGTTCCTGGCGGGTCTGGCGCCAGCGCTGGGCCGCCAGTTGGACCTGTCGGGCCAGGTCGGTGGCGCCGGCGTATTCATCCAGCAAGCGGCGATGGGTGTCGGTCTTGAGCAGGGATTGGTGTTCATGCTGGCTGTGAATGTCGATCAGCAGCTCGCCGAGGGCCTTGAGGTCGCCCAAGGGGCAGGGCGTGCCATTGATGTAGCCTCGGGAGCGGCCTTCAGCGGTGATGACCCGGCGCAGGATGCACAAACCGTCGGTGTCCAGGTCGCGTTCGGCCAGCCAGGCGCTGGCCTCGGGGATGTCGACCAGGTCGAACGTCGCCAGGATGTCGGCCTTGTCCGCTCCGGGGCGCACCACGCCACTGTCGGCGCGGTCGCCCAGCGTCAGGCCCAGGGCATCGAGCATGATCGACTTGCCTGCGCCGGTTTCACCGGTGATCACACTCATGCCTCGATCAAGTTCGAGGTCGAGGTGTTCGACGATGGCATAGTTGTGTACGGACAGGTGCACCAGCATAAGGCCGCTCCCAGGCTTTAGGTCTGGTTATTTATACAGTGTTTTGTTTTGACCTGACAATGCCCTCGCTTAGCTCGATTTGCTTGGATAGATGATTTTCTTAGCGCGGCGGGGAATGGTTATGCAGCTGTTTTTTGTAAGGTTAATTCGTCAGATGGCCCTTGAAGCTGCAAAACCCGACCCCATATACCGGGGCAGAAGCGCGAGTTGAGCTCGCGGACGAAGTTGAGAGGAGAAATCTATGGCTGACGAACAGACGCAGGACACGCAAAATCTAGACGCCAATCAGGCTTCCCAGGACTCCGGTGAAGACCTGGCGGCACGTGTACAAGTGCTCGAGGAGCAACTGGCCGGTGCGCAGGATCAGGCGTTGCGTGTAGCAGCCGACCTGCAGAATGTCCGCCGTCGCGCCGAGCAAGATGTAGAGAAGGCTCATAAATTCGCCCTGGAGCGTTTCGCCGGCGACCTGCTGCCGATCATCGACAGCCTGGAGCGTGGCCTGGAGCTGTCCAACCCGGATGACGAAAACATTCGTCCGATGCGTGAAGGCATCGAGCTGACCCTGAAAATGTTCCAGGACACCCTCAAGCGTTATCAGCTCGAAACCCTTGATCCGCATGGCGAACCCTTCAACGCCGAGCACCACCAGGCCATGGCGATGCAGGAAAGTGCCGACGTCGAGCCAAACAGCGTGCTGAAGGTTTTCCAGAAGGGCTATTTGCTCAACGGTCGCCTGCTGCGCCCGGCCATGGTCGTGGTCAGCAAGACGCCAGCGCCGGTTTCGCCTTCTATTGATGAGCAGGCTTGAAATCGGTCGTAGCGGCCCCATCTATATGTCAAGCGTTTAAGTGCTACCGCAGTTAGCCACCACTGCTGCGGCAACCAAATCCAAGTTCCGGGAGAGTTAACATGGGCAAGATTATCGGTATCGACCTGGGGACCACCAACTCGTGCGTCTCCGTGCTGGAAAACGGCAAGGCCAAAGTCATCGAAAACGCTGAAGGCGCGCGTACCACGCCGTCGATCATCGCTTACGCCAATGATGGCGAGATTCTGGTTGGCCAGTCGGCCAAGCGTCAGGCAGTGACCAATCCGCATAACACCCTGTACGCGGTGAAGCGTCTGATCGGTCGCAAGTTCGACGAAGAAGTCGTCCAGAAAGACATCAAGATGGTGCCTTACAAAATCGCCAAGGCTGACAACGGCGACGCCTGGGTTGAAGTGAACGGCCAGAAAATGGCACCGCCACAGATCTCGGCTGAAATCCTCAAGAAAATGAAGAAAACCGCCGAAGATTACCTCGGCGAAGCGGTGACTGAAGCGGTCATTACTGTTCCTGCCTATTTCAACGACAGCCAGCGCCAGGCGACCAAAGACGCCGGCCGCATCGCGGGCCTGGACGTAAAACGTATCATCAACGAACCGACTGCGGCCGCTCTGGCCTACGGTATGGACAAGGCCAAGGGCGATCACACCGTGATCGTTTACGACCTGGGTGGCGGTACCTTCGACGTTTCCGTGATCGAGATCGCTGAAGTCGACGGCGAGCACCAGTTCGAAGTATTGGCAACCAACGGTGACACGTTCCTCGGTGGTGAAGACTTCGACATCCGCCTGATCGACTACCTCGTCGACGAGTTCAAGAAAGAAAGCGGCATGAACCTCAAGGGTGACCCGCTGGCCATGCAGCGCCTGAAAGAAGCCGCTGAAAAAGCCAAGATCGAACTGTCCTCGAGCCAGTCGACCGACGTGAACCTGCCGTACATCACTGCAGACGCCACCGGTCCTAAGCACCTGAACGTAAAAATCTCCCGCGCCAAGCTCGAAGCGCTGGTGGAAGACCTGGTTCAGCGCACCATCGAACCTTGCCGCATTGCCATGAAAGATGCCGGTATCGACGTTGGTTCGATCAACGACGTGATCCTGGTTGGCGGTCAGACCCGTATGCCGCTGGTTCAGAAGCTGGTGACCGATTTCTTCGGTAAAGAAGCACGTAAAGACGTCAACCCTGACGAAGCTGTTGCCATGGGTGCTGCTATCCAGGGCGCGGTATTGGCTGGTGACGTGAAAGACGTCCTGCTGCTCGACGTCAGCCCGCTGACCCTGGGTATCGAAACCATGGGCGGCGTAATGACCGCGCTGATCGAGAAAAACACCACGATTCCTACCAAGAAATCCCAAGTGTTCTCGACTGCCGACGACAACCAGGGCGCAGTAACCATTCACGTGCTGCAAGGTGAGCGTAAGCAAGCCGCACAGAACAAGTCCCTGGGCAAGTTCGACCTGGCCGAGATTCCACCAGCACCACGTGGCGTGCCACAAATCGAAGTGACCTTCGACATCGACGCCAACGGCATCCTGCACGTCGGAGCGAAAGACAAGGCTACCGGCAAGACTCAGTCGATCGTGATCAAGGCCAACTCCGGTCTGTCCGAGGAAGAAATTCAGCAGATGGTTCGCGATGCTGAAGTCAACGCTGAGGAAGACCGCAAGTTCGAAGAGCTGGCCAGCGCTCGCAACCAGGGCGATGCCTTGGTGCACTCGACTCGCAAAATGATCGCTGATGCTGGCGAAAAAGTGACCGCTGAAGAGAAAACCGCCATCGAAGCGGCCGTGGTTGCCCTGGAAGCTGCCGTCAAAGGCGACGACAAGGCTGCCATCGAAGCGAAGATCGAAGAGCTGTCCAAGGTCTCCGCGCCAGTGGCCCAGAAGATGTACGCCGAACAGGCTCAGCCTGCAGAAGGCGCGGCTGCGCAGGGCGAATCGGCCGAGAAAGCCGACGACGTCGTTGACGCCGAGTTCGAAGAAGTGAAAGACCACAAGTAATCGCTTGTTGGTCGGCCGGTTGACTGCATTTGTGCGGTGGCTGGTAGGATGTCGCCGCGCGGGAGCTTGCTCCCGCGTTGGCGTGTCTGGAGCTAATGAATTTTTACAGCATGCGACAGTGTTCGGGTGCTGACGGTGTGTTCGGGAATGCTCCTGCTTTCCGAGCGACATGCACCGCGTTTTGGCCGGGTCCCCGGCTGAAAGAAATATGACCAGGATCGTTGAATTGACGTGAGTTGGGTCCGGGCCTGTATTGGGGCTCAACGAGTTTGGCAAGGTTCAGGAGAGGTTTGCCGGACATCCATGAGAGTGCAAAGACCAATGGCAAAGCGTGACTTTTACGAAGTATTGGGTGTCGAGCGGGGGGCCAGCGAGGCAGACCTGAAAAAGGCCTATCGTCGCCTGGCGATGAAGCACCACCCGGACCGTAATCCCGACGATAAAGCGTCGGAAGAGATGTTCAAGGAAGCCAACGAGGCTTACGAAGTACTGTCCGATTCGAGCAAGCGCGCGGCGTACGACCAGTACGGGCATGCTGGTGTCGACCCGAGCATGGGTGGCGGCGGTGCCGGTTTTGGCGGCCAGAACTTCTCCGATATTTTCGGTGATGTGTTCAGCGATTTCTTCGGCGGTGGTCGCGGCGGTGCCCGTGGTGGCGCCCAGCGTGGCAGTGACCTGCGCTACACGCTGGAATTGAACCTGGAAGAGGCGGTGCGCGGTACCACCGTCAATATCCGTGTTCCGACACTGGTCAATTGCAAGCCGTGCGATGGCTCGGGTGCCAAGAAGGGTTCCTCGCCCGTTACCTGCCCAACCTGCGGCGGCATCGGCCAGGTCCGCATGCAGCAGGGCTTCTTCTCGGTGCAGCAGACCTGCCCGCGTTGCCATGGCCAAGGCAAGATCATTTCCGACCCGTGCGACTCCTGCCACGGCGAAGGGCGTGTCGAAGAGTACAAGACGCTGTCGGTCAAAGTGCCGGCCGGTGTCGACACAGGTGACCGCATTCGCCTGTCTGGCGAAGGCGAGGCGGGTGCCCAGGGCGGCCCGACGGGCGACCTGTATGTGGTCATCAATGTGCGCGAGCATGCGATTTTCCAGCGCGACGGCAAGCACCTGTTCTGCGAAGTGCCGATCAGCTTCGTCGATGCGGCCTTGGGTGGGGAGCTTGAGATCCCGACCCTCGACGGTCGCGTCAAGCTGAAAATCCCCGAGGGCACGCAGACCGGCAAGCAGTTCCGGATCCGTGGCAAAGGCGTCGCGCCAGTGCGTGGCGGTGGGGCGGGCGACCTGATGTGCCGTGTGGCGGTGGAGACTCCGGTCAACCTGGGTCGGCGTCAGCGTGAGCTGTTGGAAGAATTCCGCAACTCGTTGGCGGATGACAACAGTCACTCCCCGAAAACCACCGGTTGGTTCGAAGGCGTGAAGCGCTTCTTCGGCGACCTGTAAGGAGTTCGCATGCGACGTATAGCTGTGATGGGCGCTGCGGGGCGCATGGGCAAGGCGCTGGTCGAGGCGGTGCAGCAGCGCTCGCCGCTTTCCGGCCTGACGGCGGCCATCGTTCGGCCCGACAGCACGCTGGTAGGCGCCGATGCGGGCGAGTTGGCCTCGCTGGGGCGTATCGGCGTGCCGATGTCCGGCGGCCTGGAGAAAGTGCTCGACGAGTTCGATGTGCTGATCGATTTCACCCTGCCGGAAGTGATGCTGAAAAACCTCGCGATCTGCCGCAAGCACGGCAAGGCCATGGTGATCGGTACGACGGGGCTGGATGCTGCGCAGAAGCAATTGCTGGCCGATGCGGGCAAAGATATTCCGATCGTGTTCGCCGCGAACTTCAGCGTGGGCGTGAACCTGTCGCTGAAGCTGCTGGACATGGCGGCCCGGGTCTTGGGTGACGATGCGGATATCGAAATCATCGAGGCGCATCACCGGCACAAGATCGACGCACCTTCGGGAACGGCCTTGCGCATGGGCGAAGTGATTGCCGATGCACTGGGTCGCGACCTGCAGGAAGTGGCCGTGTATGGGCGCCAGGGGCACACCGGTGCGCGTGAGCGCAGCACCATCGGTTTCGCCACTGTGCGCGGCGGAGATGTGGTGGGCGACCACACCGTGCTGTTCGCCACTGAAGGCGAGCGCCTGGAGATCACCCACAAGGCATCGAGTCGGATGACTTTCGCCAAGGGAGCGGTACGTGCCGCGCTGTGGCTGGATGGCCGCGAGCCCGGTTTGTACGATATGCAGGACGTTCTCGACCTGCGTTGATGCCCTTAAGTGCGGGGTTCAGGTTATACTGAGCCCCGTTTTACACCGCTTCGCGACGTCCTGTCGCATTCCCCTGCCTTTAAGGCTCATTAGCGGTGGACCAAAAAAGCCTTTTTCTGTAAGCTACAGCTTTAGTGTGTCCACTAAAAGCGCGCAGAATAATTCAGTGAACAAGCGGGGTGACGTGTCCATACGTCACTCCGCTTTTTTACAACCTGCGATCGCCCTTTCAGGCTTTATTTACGGGAGGTCTTCTTGACTAAGCCAGCCATACTCGCCCTTGCTGATGGCAGCATTTTTCGCGGCGAAGCCATTGGAGCCGACGGTCAGACCGTTGGTGAGGTGGTGTTTAACACCGCAATGACCGGCTATCAGGAAATTCTTACCGATCCTTCCTACGCCCAACAAATCGTTACCCTGACTTACCCGCACATCGGCAACACCGGCACCACGCCGGAAGACGCCGAGTCTGATCGTGTCTGGTCCGCCGGCCTGGTCATCCGTGACTTGCCGCTGGTAGCGAGCAACTGGCGTAACACGATGTCCCTGTCCGATTACCTGAAAGCCAACAACGTCGTGGCGATCGCCGGTATCGACACTCGTCGCCTGACCCGCATCCTTCGGGAAAAAGGCGCGCAAAACGGCTGCATCATGGCCGGCGACAACATTTCCGAAGAAGCCGCCATCGCCGCTGCCCAGGGCTTCCCTGGCCTCAAGGGCATGGACCTGGCGAAAGTCGTCAGCACCAAGAAGCAGTACGAATGGCGCTCCACGGTCTGGGACCTGAAGACCGACAGTCACGCGACGATCGAGGCTTGCGAGCTGCCTTACCACGTGGTGGCCTACGACTACGGCGTCAAGCTGAACATCCTGCGCATGCTGGTCGAGCGTGGTTGCCGCGTCACCGTGGTGCCGGCCCAAACCCCGGCCGCCGACGTCCTGGCCCTCAAGCCTGATGGCGTGTTCCTGTCCAACGGCCCGGGTGACCCGGAGCCTTGCGACTATGCGATCCAGGCGATCAAGGATGTGCTGGAAACCGAGATCCCGGTATTCGGTATCTGCCTCGGTCACCAGCTGCTGGCTCTGGCTTCGGGTGCCAAGACCTTGAAGATGGGCCACGGCCACCACGGTGCCAACCACCCCGTGCAGGACCTGGACACCGGCGTGGTGATGATCACCAGCCAGAACCACGGTTTCGCGGTGGACGAAGCCACTCTGCCGGCCAACGTGCGCGCGATTCACAAGTCGCTGTTCGACGGCACGCTGCAAGGTATCGAGCGTACCGACAAGAGCGCGTTCAGCTTCCAGGGCCACCCTGAAGCGAGCCCGGGCCCGAACGACGTGGCGCCGCTGTTCGATCGCTTCATCAATGAGATGGCCAAGCGACGCTGACTGCGTGAAGCCCGAAGGCGGCCCCGAATACGGCGGCCCCTTTGGGCGCTACAAAGATTGTTCGACGGCCTAGCCGACTGACCTGCGGATTTGAGTGACAAACCCATGCCAAAACGTACAGACATAAAAAGCATCCTGATTCTCGGCGCTGGCCCGATCGTGATCGGCCAGGCCTGCGAATTCGACTACTCCGGCGCCCAGGCCTGTAAAGCCCTGCGCGAAGAGGGCTACCGCGTCATCCTGGTGAACTCCAACCCGGCCACCATCATGACCGACCCGGCCATGGCCGACGCCACCTACATCGAGCCGATCAAGTGGCAGACCGTTGCCAAGATCATCGAGAAGGAACGCCCGGACGCGCTGTTGCCGACCATGGGTGGCCAGACCGCGCTGAACTGCGCCCTGGACCTGGAGCGCGAAGGCGTCCTGGAGAAGTTCGGTGTGGAAATGATCGGCGCCAACGCCGACACCATCGACAAGGCCGAAGACCGTTCGCGCTTCGACAAGGCGATGAAATCCATCGGCCTGGACTGCCCACGCTCGGGCATCGCCCACAGCATGGAAGAGGCCAACGCCGTCCTGGAGCGCCTTGGCTTCCCGTGCATCATCCGTCCGTCCTTCACCATGGGCGGCACCGGTGGCGGCATCGCCTACAACCGTGAAGAGTTCGAAGAAATCTGCGCCCGTGGTCTCGACTTGTCGCCGACCAAGGAACTGCTGATCGACGAATCCCTGATCGGCTGGAAAGAATATGAAATGGAAGTTGTCCGCGACAAAAAGGACAACTGCATCATCGTCTGCTCCATCGAAAACTTCGACCCGATGGGCGTGCACACCGGTGACTCGATCACCGTCGCACCAGCCCAGACCCTGACCGACAAGGAATACCAGATCCTGCGTAACGCCTCCCTGGCGGTACTGCGTGAGATCGGCGTGGAAACCGGCGGCTCCAACGTCCAGTTCGGCATCTGCCCGAACACCGGTCGCATGGTGGTCATCGAGATGAACCCGCGGGTATCCCGTTCGTCGGCCCTGGCTTCCAAGGCCACCGGTTTCCCGATTGCCAAGGTCGCTGCCAAGCTGGCCGTGGGCTACACCCTGGACGAGCTGTCGAACGACATCACCGGTGGCAAGACCCCGGCGTCCTTCGAGCCGTCCATCGACTACGTCGTCACCAAGCTGCCACGCTTCGCCTTCGAGAAGTTCGCCAAGGCTGACGCCCGCCTGACCACTCAAATGAAGTCGGTCGGTGAAGTCATGGCCATCGGCCGGACCTTCCAGGAGTCCCTGCAGAAAGCTCTTCGCGGTCTGGAAGTGGGCGTCTGCGGTCTTGATCCGAAGCTGGACCTGGCCGACCCGGAAAGCATGAGCGTGCTCAAGCGCGAGCTGACCGTGCCAGGCGCCGAGCGCATCTGGTACGTGGCCGACGCCTTCCGTGCCGGCATGACCGTCGAGCAGATCTTCGGCATGAACATGATCGACCCTTGGTTCCTGGTACAGATCGAAGATCTGATCAAGGAAGAAGAGAAGGTCAAGACCCTGGGCATGTCCAGCATCGACCGCGACATGATGTACCGCCTCAAGCGCAAAGGCTTCTCCGACATGCGCCTGGCCAAGCTGCTGGGTGTGACCGAGAAGAGCCTGCGCACGCATCGCCACAAGCTGGAAGTGTTCCCGGTCTACAAGCGCGTCGACACCTGCGCGGCCGAGTTCGCCACCGACACCGCGTACCTGTACTCCACGTACGAAGAAGAGTGCGAAGCCGCGCCATCGACCCGCGACAAGATCATGATCCTGGGTGGCGGTCCTAACCGGATCGGCCAGGGCATCGAGTTCGACTACTGCTGCGTACACGCGGCACTGGCCCTGCGCGACGACGGTTACGAGACCATCATGGTCAACTGCAACCCGGAAACCGTGTCCACCGACTACGACACCTCCGATCGCCTGTACTTCGAGCCAGTGACCCTGGAAGACGTGCTGGAAATCGTCCGCGTCGAGAAGCCAAAAGGCGTGATCGTCCAGTACGGCGGCCAGACCCCGCTGAAACTGGCGCGCGCCCTTGAAGCCGCTGGCGTGCCGATCATCGGCACCAGCCCGGACGCGATCGACCGCGCCGAAGACCGTGAGCGCTTCCAGCAGATGGTCGAGCGCCTGAACCTGCGCCAGCCGCCAAACGCCACCGTGCGCAGCGAAGACGAAGCGATTCGTGCCGCCGCCAAGATCGGTTACCCGCTGGTGGTGCGTCCGTCCTATGTACTGGGCGGCCGTGCGATGGAAATCGTCTATCAAGAAGACGAGCTCAAGCGCTACCTGCGTGAAGCGGTCCAGGTCTCCAACGACAGCCCGGTGCTGCTGGACCACTTCCTCAACTGCGCCATCGAAATGGACGTGGACGCGGTCAGCGACGGCAAGGACGTGGTGATTGGCGCGATCATGCAGCACATCGAACAAGCGGGCGTTCACTCCGGTGACTCCGCTTGCTCGCTGCCGCCTTACTCGCTGCCAGCGCACATCCAGGACGAGATGCGCGAGCAGGTCAAGAAAATGGCCCTGGAGCTGGGCGTTATCGGCCTGATGAACGTGCAACTGGCCCTGCAGGGCGAAGACATCTACGTCATCGAAGTCAACCCGCGCGCTTCCCGGACCGTACCGTTCGTCTCCAAGTGCATCGGTGTTTCCCTGGCGATGATCGCTGCACGGGTCATGGCGGGCAAAACCCTGAAGGAACTGAATTTCACCAAGGAAATCATTCCGAACTTCTACAGTGTGAAAGAAGCGGTGTTCCCGTTCGCCAAGTTCCCTGGCGTCGACCCGATCCTCGGCCCTGAGATGAAGTCCACCGGTGAAGTGATGGGTGTGGGCGATACCTTCGGTGAAGCCTTCGCCAAGGCCCAGATGGGCGCGAGCGAAGTGTTGCCGACTGGCGGCACGGCGTTCATCAGCGTGCGTGATGACGACAAGCCACTGGTTGCAGGCGTGGCCCGTGATCTGATCAACTTGGGCTTCGAAGTGGTCGCCACTGCCGGTACTGCCAGGCTGATCGAAGCGGCAGGCCTGAAAGTGCGCCGCGTGAACAAGGTGACCGAGGGGCGTCCGCACGTGGTCGACATGATCAAGAATGACGAAGTCACGCTGATCATCAACACTACCGAAGGTCGCCAGTCGATCGCCGATTCCTACTCCATTCGTCGCAATGCGCTGCAGCACAAGATCTACTGCACCACGACCATTGCTGCGGGCGAAGCGATCTGCGAAGCGCTCAAGTTCGGTCCCGAGAAGACCGTGCGTCGCTTGCAGGATCTACATGCAGGATTGAAGGCATGAGCATAACCAAGTACCCGATGACAGTTCAGGGCGCGAAGGCCCTGGAAGAAGAACACGCTTTCCTGACCAAGGTCGAGCGGCCGCGCTTGAGCCAGGCTATTGGTGAAGCGCGTGAGCTGGGCGATCTCAAGGAAAACGCCGAATACCATGCTGCCCGAGAGGAGCAGGGGATGGTCGAGGCGCGTGTCCGTGATATCGAAGGTCGCATGCAGAATGCGGTGATCATCGATGTCACGACGATCCCGCACACCGGCAAGGTGATCTTTGGCACTACCGTGGAAATCGCCAACGTCGAGACCGATGAAAGCGTCACTTACCAGATCGTTGGTGAGGACGAGGCAGACATCAAGCTCGGCAAGATCTCCGTTGGTTCGCCCATCGCTCGCGCCTTGATTGCCAAGGAAGAGGGCGATGTGGTGGTGGTGAAGACGCCGGGTGGTGTCATCGAGTATGAGATTGTCGAAGTCCGTCACATCTGAACGAAGGCGCCCGCTGCGAGCGGGCGCCATGATCTGGCAGCTCACCCAGATGTTGTGGGTGGGCGGCGTCTGGTTGTTGCACGTCGGTTTGCTGCCGGTGCTGGGTCGAGTCGGCCTGGCGCCGCTGCTCATCGATGAAATCGCAGGCATGCTGACGGCGCTGCTGGTGGGTTTCTCCGCGGCGTGCGTAATATTTCAGGCTTTGGTGCTGGTTCAGGCCGAGGGCCTTGCCAGTCTATGGCGCGACATTCGTGGGCAATTGTTGCTCATGTCGTTGTACGCGTGCGGGATGTTCTTCGCGGTGCGTCTCGGCTGGCCGGATGCGAGCCAGTGGCAGGCATTCAGTTACCTGGTGCTGGGTTTTTCCGGATTGGTGCTGGTGTTGCAACCGGTTCCCGGCTGGAGTGGCAGGGTGTGCGAGGCACACCCTTGACCCTTTGACATCACTTGAAACGGTGAACGTTCGACAGTTGCTTGTTGACGCTGAAGTTCTTGCGATAAATCAGCGCCATCTTGCCGATGACCTGTACCAGGTCTGCCTTGCCGGTCTTGCACAGTTCGGCAACGGCAGCCAGGCGGGCTTCGCGGTCGAGGATGTTGAGCTTGATCTTGATCAGCTCGTGATCGCCCAAGGCGCGTTCCAGTTCGGCGAGTACACCTTCAGTCAAACCGTTGTCAGCCACAGTCAAAACCGGTTTCAGATGGTGGCCAATGGATTTGTATTGTTTCTTCTGCTCTTGAGTGAGCGGCATAATCTGACCCCTGCGTCTGATCTTGTAAAAAGCGGCGGCCAGTTTACCCGAGCAAGTCCGGGACCGCCCACTTAATCACGACCCGTTTTATTTTTGAGGTGGCCCGTGGCCCGTTCCAAGACAAGTCTTAAATGGCTGCAAGAGCATTTCAACGACCCATTCGTGAAAATGGCGCAAAAAGACGGCTATCGTTCCCGTGCCAGCTACAAGCTGCTGGAGATTCAGGAAAGAGACCGTTTGATCCGTCCAGGCATGAGCGTGATCGACTTGGGCGCCGCCCCGGGTGGCTGGTCCCAAGTGACCAGTCGTCTGATTGGTGGGCAAGGCACACTGATCGCTTCCGATATCCTGGAAATGGACAGCATCCCGGATGTGACCTTCATTCAGGGCGACTTTACCGAGGACGCCGTACTCGCGCAGATCCTTGAAGCGGTTGGAAAAAACGAGGTGGACCTTGTGATTTCCGATATGGCCCCCAATATGAGTGGACTGGCATCTGTTGATATGCCGCGATCGATGTTCCTGTGCGAGTTGGCACTGGATCTTGCGACTCGGGTGTTGAAGCCAGGTGGTGATTTTTTGATCAAGGTCTTCCAGGGTGAAGGCTTTGACGAATACCACAAGAGCGTGCGCAAGCAGTTCGAGAAGGTCACGACGCGCAAGCCGAAATCATCGCGTGATCGCTCCCGTGAGCAGTACCTGCTGGGCCGTGGTTTCCGTGGTCGCAGTGAGGAATAAGAGGTTTTTCGACCGGGGCGATAGGTTTTTCGTATTTCGTCCCGTGAGCATTAGCGAATATTGTGTAGAAAGTGTTTCACAAAGGGTTACAGACGGCGCCTGCCAGAGTCGTAGGTAATGTAGTAAGTTAGGCCGGTGAATATCATGCGAAGCACGCGCCAGTAGCGGAGCTTGCTTCAGAGGGTAGTTAATTGAACGATATGGCAAAGAATCTGATCCTGTGGTTGATCATCGCCGCTGTCCTTGTGACCGTGATGAACAACTTCTCCAGCCCTAACGAGCCGCAGACCCTCAACTATTCCGACTTCATCCAGCAGGTCAAGGATGGCAAGGTCGAGCGCGTAGCCGTTGATGGCTATGTGATTACCGGTAAGCGCACCGATGGCGACAACTTCAAGACCATTCGTCCGGCAATCCAGGACAATGGCCTGATCGGCGACCTGGTGGACAACCATGTCGTGGTCGAAGGCAAGCAGCCTGAGCAGCAAAGCATCTGGACCCAGCTCCTGGTCGCCAGCTTCCCGATCCTGGTGATCATCGCCGTGTTCATGTTCTTCATGCGCCAGATGCAGGGCGGCGGTGGAGGCAAGGGCGGGCCGATGAGCTTTGGCAAGAGCAAGGCCCGTCTGCTTTCCGAAGACCAGGTGAAAACCACCCTGGCCGACGTCGCGGGTTGCGACGAAGCCAAGGAAGAAGTTGGCGAGCTGGTCGAGTTCCTGCGTGATCCGGGCAAGTTCCAGCGTCTGGGCGGCCGTATTCCGCGCGGCGTACTGATGGTGGGCCCACCAGGTACAGGTAAAACCTTGCTGGCCAAGGCGATTGCCGGTGAAGCCAAGGTGCCGTTCTTCACGATTTCCGGTTCCGACTTCGTCGAGATGTTCGTCGGCGTGGGCGCCAGTCGTGTTCGCGACATGTTCGAACAGGCCAAGAAACACGCGCCATGCATCATCTTCATCGACGAAATCGACGCCGTCGGTCGCCATCGTGGTGCCGGCATGGGTGGCGGTCACGATGAACGTGAACAGACCCTCAACCAGTTGCTGGTCGAGATGGACGGTTTCGAAATGAACGACGGCATCATCGTGATTGCCGCCACCAACCGTCCTGACGTACTTGACCCTGCGCTGCTGCGTCCAGGTCGTTTCGACCGCCAGGTCGTGGTGGGGCTGCCGGACATTCGTGGCCGCGAGCAGATCCTCAAGGTTCATATGCGCAAGGTGCCAATGGGCGACGACGTCGCTCCGGCGGTCATCGCGCGTGGTACGCCGGGCTTTTCCGGTGCCGACCTTGCTAACCTGGTCAACGAGGCGTCGCTGTTCGCCGCTCGCACCGGCAAGCGCGTCGTGGAAATGAAGGAATTCGAGCTGGCCAAGGACAAGATCATGATGGGCGCAGAGCGCAAATCCATGGTCATGTCGGAGAAAGAAAAGCAGAACACTGCGTATCACGAGGCGGGTCACGCGATCGTCGGTCGTGTCGTGCCTGAGCATGATCCGGTCTACAAGGTCTCGATCATTCCGCGTGGTCGTGCCCTGGGCGTGACCATGTTCCTGCCGGAAGAGGATCGCTACAGTCTGTCCAAGCGTGCATTGATCAGCCAGATCTGTTCGTTGTACGGCGGTCGTATCGCTGAAGAGATGACGCTGGGCTTCGACGGTGTGACCACAGGCGCGTCCAACGACATCATGCGTGCCAGTCAGATCGCCCGGAATATGGTCACCAAGTGGGGCCTGTCCGAGAAGTTGGGGCCGCTGATGTATGCCGAAGAAGAGGGGGAAGTATTCCTCGGTCGTGGTGGCGGTGGCCAGCATGCAAGCTTCTCTGGCGAAACGGCCAAGCTGATCGACTCCGAAGTGCGCAGCATCATCGACCAGTGCTACGGCACAGCCCGGCAGATTCTCACGGACAACCGTGACAAACTCGATGCCATGGCCGATGCCCTGATGAAGTACGAAACCATCGATGCCGAGCAGATCGACGACATCATGGCGGGTCGCGTACCTCGCGAGCCTCGTGACTGGTCGGGTGGTACTGGCACCTCCGGTACACCTCCGGCTGTACAGGGTGAGCGTCCGGAAACACCGATTGGCGGTCCGGCCGCTGATGTCTAAGGCTTGAAATGACTTCTGTTCAGTCCTCGACCCGGTTGCCTTGCGGCAACCGGGTTCTTGATTTGGCCCATGCGCATGTCATGGGCATTCTCAATGTCACGCCTGATTCCTTTTCCGATGGTGGTCGATTCAGCCAGCTCGATGCTGCGCTGCGGCATGCCGAGGCCATGGTGGCCGCGGGCGCAACGCTGATCGATGTGGGTGGTGAATCGACCCGGCCGGGCGCACGTGCGGTCTCGCCTACCGAAGAGCTGGAGCGAGTGGCGCCGATTGTCGAGCGCATCCATCGCGAACTTGATGTCATTATCTCGGTCGATACGTCCACGCCTGCGGTCATGCGTGAGACTGCGCGACTGGGGGCGGGCCTGATCAATGATGTTCGGTCCTTGCGGCGCGATGGTGCCCTGGATGCGGCGGCGGCCACCGGGTTGCCGGTGTGCCTGATGCATATGCTCGGCGAGCCGGGGACCATGCAGAATGACCCGCACTATGATGATGTAACCAGGGAGGTAGGTGAATTCCTGGTGGAGCGTCTGGATCGGTGCGTCGCCGCGGGCATTCCCGCCGAGCGGATCATTCTTGACCCCGGGTTCGGCTTTGCCAAGACCCTGGCTCACAACCTGAGCCTGTTCAAACATATGGAAGCCTTGCATGCCCTGGGGCGGCCCCTGTTGGTTGGGGTCTCGCGAAAGAGCATGATAGGCAATGCCTTGGGCCGCCCGGTGGGGGAGCGTCTGTATGGCGGTCTCGCCCTTGCAGCCTTGGCCCTTGCCAAAGGTGCGCGCATATTGCGCGTGCACGATGTAGCCGAAACGATGGATGTCGTGCGGATGATTGCAGCTGTGGATTCAGCCGAATAAGAATGACGGAGCACTTATGAGCAAGAAATACTTTGGCACCGACGGTATTCGTGGTCGGGTCGGCGAATACCCTATTACCCCTGATTTCATGCTCAAGCTCGGCTGGGCGGCCGGCATGGCGTTCCGCAAAATGGGCGCGTGCAAGGTGCTGGTCGGCAAGGACACGCGAATTTCCGGCTACATGTTCGAATCGGCACTCGAAGCCGGCCTGACATCGGCGGGTGCCGATGTGATGTTGCTGGGCCCGATGCCGACGCCCGCCATTGCCTACCTGACGCGTACGTTCCAGGCCCAGGCAGGCATCGTGATCAGTGCCTCGCACAACCCTCATGATGACAACGGCATCAAGTTCTTCTCCGGCCAGGGTACCAAGCTGCCGGATGATATCGAGCTGATGATCGAAGAGCTGCTGGACACGCCGATGACTGTGGTTGAGTCGAGCAAGATCGGCAAAGTGTCGCGGATCAACGACGCGTCGGGTCGCTACATCGAGTTCTGCAAAGGCAGTGTGCCGACCGGTACCAGTTTTTCCGGCCTGAAAATCGTCGTCGATTGCGCCCATGGGGCAACCTATAAAGTTGCGCCGAGCGTCTTTCGCGAGCTGGGCGCCGAGGTGGTGGTGCTTTCCGCCCAGCCTAATGGCCTGAACATCAACCATAACTGTGGCTCCACCCATACCGAGGCGTTGCAGGCTGCGGTGCTGGCTGAGCAGGCCGATCTCGGGATTGCCTTCGATGGCGACGGTGATCGGGTCCTGATGGTCGATCACACCGGCACGGTTGTCGATGGTGACGAATTGCTGTTCATCATCGCCCGTGACCTGCATGGGCGCGGCAAACTGCAGGGCGGCGTGGTCGGTACGTTGATGAGCAACCTGGGGCTTGAACTGGCCCTGGCGGACCTGGATATCCCGTTCGTGCGGGCTAACGTGGGTGACCGCTACGTGATCTCGGAGCTGCTGGAACGCAACTGGGTGATTGGTGGCGAGAACTCCGGCCACATCGTGTGCTTTGACCATACCACCACAGGTGATGCGATCATTGCAGCCCTGCAAGTGCTGATGGCGCTCAAGGCGCGTAGCGAAGGGCTCGCACAGTCGCGCCAGGCATTGCGCAAATGCCCGCAAGTGTTGATCAACGTGCGTTTCGGTGGCGGTGTGAATCCTCTCGAGCATGCGAAGGTCAAGCAGGCCAGTGAGCATGTGACGCAGGCGATGGCGGGGCGTGGGCGCGTGTTGTTGCGCAAGTCCGGCACAGAGCCTTTGGTGCGCGTCATGGTCGAAGGAGAGGATGAAGCGCAAGTTCGCGGTTATGCCGAAGAGCTGGCAAAACTTGTTACTGAAGTTTCTGCCTGAATTCGGCTTGCCAGTCATGAATCCGTTGGGTAACATCTGCGCCCACTTTGACCGACGAGGTACAGCATGCGTCGCCCTATGGTAGCTGGTAACTGGAAGATGCACGGTACCCGCGCCAGCGTCGCTGAGCTGATCAATGGCCTTCGTCATCTGGCCTTGCCTAGCGGTGTTGATGTCGCGGTATTCCCGCCTTGCCTGTATATCAATCAAGTGATTGATGGCTTGAAAGGTAAGTCGATTTCGGTCGGCGCGCAGAACTCTGCGGTGGAATCCATGCAAGGTGCGCTGACCGGCGAGATTGCGCCGAGTCAGTTGGTGGATGCAGGTTGTTCCCTGGTCCTGGTCGGACACTCCGAGCGTCGCCAGATCATGGGTGAGCAGGACAAGACCTTGATCCGCAAGTTTGCTGCGGCCCAGGCCTGCGGTCTGATTCCGGTGTTGTGCGTAGGGGAAACCCTCGAGCAGCGTGAAGCTGGCAAGACCCTTGAAGTTGTCGGGCGTCAGCTGGGCAGCATCATCGAAGACCTGGGTGTCGGTGCTTTTGCAAAGGCAGTCATTGCTTACGAGCCAGTTTGGGCTATTGGTACCGGGCTGACTGCTTCGCCGCAACAGGCGCAGGATGTGCACGCAGCCATCCGCGCGCAGTTGGCGGCAGAGAATTCTGAAGTGGCACGAGGTGTGCGGCTTCTATACGGCGGCAGCGTGAAGGCGGCCAATGCGGTCGAACTGTTCGGCATGCCGGATATCGATGGGGGGCTCATTGGTGGAGCGTCCCTGAATGCAGATGAGTTCGGTGCGATTTGTCGCGCCGCGGGAAACTGAGAAAATGCTGGAAACAGTCGTAGTCGTTTTTCATCTGCTGGGTGCACTGGGCGTAGTTGCTCTCGTATTGCTGCAGCAGGGTAAAGGTGCGGATGCTGGTGCGTCTTTCGGTGCAGGTGCTTCAAATACTGTGTTCGGAAGCCAAGGTTCCTCTACCTTTCTTAGTAAGTTTACTGCTATACTTGCCGCCGGTTTCTTCATGACCAGCTTAGGGTTAGGTTACTTTGCTAAAGAGAAAGCTCATGAGCTGACTCAAGTAGGTTTGCCAAACCCAGCGGTACTGGAAGCGCCAAAGCAACAACCGGCTTCTGATGATGTCCCGGTGCTTCAAGAGCAAAAGTCGGCCAACCCGGCGACTGACGTACCTCCAGCTCAAGAGCAGAAGTAAGAAGGTTTCAAACGCTGTATTGCCGAGGTGGTGGAATTGGTAGACACGCAACCTTGAGGTGGTTGTGCCCATAGGGTGTAGGGGTTCGAGTCCCCTTCTCGGTACCAATTATCAGGAGAGCCCGCGATTGCGGGCTTTCTTGTAGGTGGAAGGGTTACATTGACCCTGTAAGGGATCGGTCGTATACTTCCGCCCCAGCTTTGTCGCGGGATGGAGCAGTCTGGTAGCTCGTCGGGCTCATAACCCGAAGGTCGTCGGTTCAAATCCGGCTCCCGCAACCAGTTTCAGGGGCCCCTTCCAAGGGGCTTTTTGTTAGCTGGACACTTTACAACGCCGCTGTTCGACGGCGTTTCAGGGATGGGCGATTCGCCCATTTTTTTTTATTTGCACAGCATGCACAAACATGCACGAGGGGGTTCAGGTGTCGAGCAAGCTAGAACAGTTGCAGGCCTTGTTGGCCCCGGTGGTCGTGGCCCTTGGCTATGAATGCTGGGGTATTGAGTTTTCGGCTCAAGGTCGCCACTCAATGTTGCGCGTTTATATCGATAAGGAAGGCGGCGTGTTGGTGGATGATTGCGCCATCGTCAGCCGTCAGATCAGCGGTGTATTGGATGTTGAAGACCCAATCACCTCCGAATACACCCTTGAAGTTTCCTCGCCTGGCATGGAGCGCCCCCTGTTCACACTTGAACAGTTCGCTTCGTTTGCCGGTGAACAAGTGAAGATCAAGCTGCGCTCGCCTTTCGAAGGTCGACGCAACTTCCAAGGCCTTCTGCGCGGTGTAGAAGAGCAGGACGTCGTGGTGCAGGTAGATGACCATGAGTTCCTGTTGCCGATCGATATGATCGACAAGGCCAACATTATTCCCAGTTTTGACTGATACGTGCCAGATACTGCGGATCCCGCGGATCCAATGGCTTGCGAAAGGCGAGGCGTACGATGAGCAAAGAAGTACTGCTGGTTGTTGAGTCGGTATCCAATGAAAAGGGCGTACCGGCTAACGTTATTTTTGAAGCGCTGGAGCTGGCTCTGGCCACTGCTACCAAGAAGCGGTTTGAAGACGAAGTTGATTTGCGTGTGGAAATCAATCGCCACACCGGTGCCTACGAGACTTTCCGTCGCTGGACGGTGGTCGAGGAAGCCGACCTGGATGATCCGGCTATCGAAACCTGGCCGAGCAAGGTTGCAGAAACGCATCCGGGCGCCAAGGTTGGTGATGTAGTAGAAGAAAAAATCGAGTCCATTGAGTTCGGCCGCATCGCTGCACAGACTGCCAAGCAGGTTATTGTGCAGAAAGTTCGCGAAGCCGAGCGCGCGCAAGTCGTCGACGCTTATCGCGAGCGCCTGGGGGAAATCATCTCCGGCACCGTGAAAAAAGTGACCCGCGACAACGTGATCGTCGACCTGGGCAACAACGCCGAAGCGTTGCTGGCTCGCGAAGACATCATCTCTCGCGAAACTTTCCGGGTCGGCGTGCGTTTGCGTGCGCTGCTCAAGGAAATCCGCACCGAGAACCGCGGCCCGCAGCTGATCCTGTCGCGTACCGCGCCGGAAATGCTGATCGAGTTGTTCCGCATCGAAGTGCCGGAAATTGCCGAAGGCCTGATCGAAGTAATGGCCGCCTCCCGTGATCCGGGTTCGCGTGCCAAGATCGCGGTCCGCTCCAAGGACAAGCGCATTGACCCGCAAGGTGCCTGCATCGGCATGCGTGGTTCGCGTGTCCAGGCCGTATCCGGCGAGTTGGGCGGCGAGCGTGTGGACATCGTCCTGTGGGACGACAACCCTGCTCAGTTCGTGATCAATGCCATGTCGCCTGCTGAAGTGGCGGCAATTATCGTCGACGAAGATGCCCACGCCATGGACATCGCCGTTGGCGCAGACAATCTGGCTCAGGCCATCGGTCGCGGTGGTCAGAACGTGCGTCTGGCCAGCCAGTTGACTGGCTGGACCCTGAACGTGATGACCGAATCGGACATCCAGGCTAAACAGCAAGCTGAAACCGGCGACATCCTGCGCAACTTCATCGACGAGCTTGAAGTCGACGAAGAGCTGGCGCAGGTGCTGGTGGATGAAGGCTTTACCAGCCTGGAAGAGATTGCCTACGTACCGGTGGAGGAAATGCTCAACATCGACGGCTTTGACGAGGAGATCGTCAACGAGCTTCGCGCTCGGGCCAAGGATCGTTTGTTGACCAAAGCCATCGCTACTGAGGAAAAGCTGGCAGACGCCCATCCGGCCGAAGACCTGCTCTCGCTTGAGGGTATGGACAAGGATTTGGCGATGGAACTGGCGGTGCGCGGCGTAATTACCCGCGAAGACCTGGCCGAGCAGTCTATTGACGATCTGCTCGACATCGACGGCATTGACGATGATCGTGCCGGCAAGTTGATCATGGCCGCCCGAGCCCACTGGTTCGAGTAATTAGGCGCGGCCTGAGGAGAGAAGTGCATGACGCAAGTCACGGTGAAACAACTGGCCGATGAGGTCAAAACACCGGTAGAGCGCCTGTTGCAGCAGATGCGTGAGGCAGGTCTGCCGCACACCGCCGCCGAGGAACATGTGACCGACAGTGAGAAGCAGTCCCTGCTGACTCACTTGAAGAGCAGTCACAAGGCGAAAGTGGAAGAACCGCGCAAGATCACTCTGCAGCGTAAAACCACCAGCACCCTGCGTGTTGCCGGTAGCAAAAGCATCAGCGTTGAAGTACGCAAGAAGAAAGTCTTCGTACAGCGCAGCCCGGAAGAAATCGAAGCCGAGCGCAAACGCGAACAGGAAGAACGTCGCGCAGTAGAAAATGCTGCTCGTCAGAAGGCTGAAGAAGAAGCCAAGCGTCGCGCCGAAGAAGAAGCGCGTCGCCAGCCTGCTGCTGCGCAAACCGCTACTAACGACGCCGTTGCAGCGCCTGCTGCAGTTGCCGAGCCAGTACGCGAAAGCGCACCGGTTGTAGCCGCTGCTCCAGCACCGTCTGCTGACGTTCGCAACAAGCAGAACGAACAGCGCCGTCCGGACAAGCCACGTGCCGACGATAACAGTCGTCGTGGTAGCGGTGATGGTGAGCGCAAAAACGCTCCGCATCGTGCCTCGGTCAAAGAGAAAGCGCCTGCTCCACGCGTTGCCCCACGTACTACCGACGAAGAAAGCGATGGCTTCCGTCGTGGTGGTCGCGGCAAGGCCAAGCTGAAGAAGCGCAACGCCCACGGTTTCCAGAGCCCTACCGGCCCTGTCGTGCGTGATGTGCAGATCGGCGAGACCATCACTGTTGGCGATCTCGCCAATCAGATGTCGGTCAAGGCTGCTGAAATCATCAAGTTCATGTTCAAACTGGGTACTCCAGCGACCATCAACCAGGTGCTTGATCAGGAAACTGCTCAACTGGTAGCCGAAGAACTGGGCCACAAAGTGACCCTGGTCAGCGATACCGCCCTGGAAGACTCCCTGGCTGAATCCCTGAAGTTTGAAGGTGAGACGTTCTCCCGTGCGCCAGTCGTGACCGTAATGGGCCACGTTGACCATGGTAAGACTTCGCTGCTCGACTACATCCGTCGTGCCAAGGTAGCTGCTGGCGAAGCCGGCGGTATCACCCAGCACATCGGTGCGTACCACGTTGAAACTGACCGCGGCATGGTCACTTTCCTCGATACCCCGGGTCACGCCGCGTTTACCGCAATGCGTGCTCGTGGTGCCAAGGCGACTGACATTGTGATTCTGGTCGTTGCAGCGGACGACGGCGTAATGCCGCAGACCATTGAAGCGGTCCAGCACGCCAAGGCTGCCGGCGTTCCACTGGTTGTTGCAGTGAACAAAATCGACAAGCCGGGCGCTGATCTCGATCGCATCCGTAGCGAACTGTCGGTTCACGGCGTGACGTCGGAAGAGTGGGGCGGCGACACCCCGTTCGTATCGGTTTCGGCGAAAGTCGGTACTGGTGTGGACGAGTTGCTCGAAGCTGTTCTGCTGCAAGCTGAAGTTCTGGAACTGAAAGCGACTCCTTCGGCTCCTGGCCGAGGCGTCGTGGTTGAATCGCGCCTCGACAAAGGTCGTGGTCCGGTTGCTACCGTTCTGGTTCAAGACGGTACCCTGCGCCAAGGCGACATGGTGCTGGTCGGTTCGAACTATGGCCGTGTACGTGCCATGCTCGACGAGAACGGCAAGCCAATCAAGGAAGCCGGTCCTTCCATCCCTGTCGAGATCCTCGGCCTGGACGGTACCCCGGACGCTGGCGACGAGATGAGCGTGCTGTCGGACGAGAAGAAAGCCCGTGAAGTGGCTCTGTTCCGTCAAGGCAAGTTCCGCGAAGTCAAACTGGCTCGCGCTCACGCCGGCAAGCTGGAAAATATCTTCGAGAACATGGGCCAGGCAGAGAAGAAGACGCTTAACATCGTCCTCAAGTCCGATGTCCGTGGTTCGCTGGAAGCGTTGAACGGTGCCTTGAACGGCCTGGGTAACGACGAAGTGCAAGTGCGTGTTGTCGGTGGCGGTGTCGGTGGTATCACCGAGTCCGACGCCAACCTGGCACTGGCCTCCAACGCTGTACTGTTCGGCTTCAACGTGCGTGCCGATGCCGGCGCTCGCAAGATCGTCGAGCAGGAAGGCCTGGATATGCGTTACTACAACGTGATCTACGACATCATCGAAGACGTCAAGAAAGCCCTCACCGGTATGCTGGGCAGCGATGTTCGCGAGAACATCCTGGGTACCGCTGAAGTGCGTGACGTGTTCCGTTCGCCGAAGTTTGGCGCGATCGCTGGCTGCATGGTGATCGAGGGTGTTGTTCACCGTAACCGTCCAATCCGTGTACTGCGTGAAGACATCGTGATCTTCGAAGGCGAGCTGGAATCCCTGCGCCGCTTCAAGGATGACGCTTCCGAAGTACGTGCCGGCATGGAATGCGGTATTGGCGTCAAGAGCTACAACGACGTCAAGGTCGGCGATAAGATCGAAGTCTTCGAGAAGGTCCAGGTTGCTCGCAGCCTCTGACTCGCGCACTTCAAGAGCCGCGCCGGGTAGCCGCATGAACATGCGCTGCCTTGCTGGCGGACTCTAAACGCAACGCCCGGTCTGGCTTTTGCCAGGCCGGGCGTTTGCCGCTTTCAGACCTCGCGGGTTTCACCGTGGGGCAGTAACAGGTAACAAGACATGGCAAAAGAATACAGCCGTACCCAACGAATCGGCGATCAGATGCAGCGTGAGCTGGCCCAACTGATCCGTCGCGAAGTCAAAGACCCGCGCGTCGGCCTGGTCACCATTACCGCAGTGGAAGTCAGCCGTGACGTCGGTCACGCCAAGATTTTCATCACCGTGATGGGCCAGGACAGCGCCGAAGAAATCGCCCAGAGCATCAAGGTGCTCAACTCGGCCGCCGGCTTCCTGCGTATGCAGTTGGCCCGGGAGATGAAGCTGCGCAGCGTTCCACAGTTGCACTTCCACTACGACGAAAGCGTCGTGCGTGGTGCGCATCTGTCGGCCCTGATCGAACGCGCCGTGGCGCAAGACAGTCAGCACCCGGTTGCGGCTGAACCCGAAGACACCAAGGAGTAATCGGTGGCTCAGGTCAAACGTATCCGTCGTAACGTCAGCGGTATCATCCTGCTCGACAAGCCGCTGGGGTTCACCTCCAACGCGGCGTTGCAGAAGGTTCGCTGGCTGCTCAATGCCGAAAAGGCCGGGCACACCGGCAGCCTCGATCCGCTGGCCACCGGCGTGCTGCCGCTGTGCTTTGGCGAGGCGACCAAGTTCTCCCAATACCTGCTCGATTCCGACAAGGGTTATGAAACCCTGGCGCAACTGGGCAAGACCACCACCACGGCGGATGCCGAAGGTGATGTTTTGCTGGAGCGCCCGGTGACCGTTGGTCAGGCCGATATCGAAGCGGTTTTACCGAAATTTCGCGGGCAAATCAGTCAGATACCACCGATGTACTCGGCTCTGAAGCGTGATGGCCAGCCGCTGTATAAACTGGCTCGTGCAGGCGAAGTAGTGGAGCGTGAACCGCGTTCTGTTACTATTGCGCGCTTGGAATTGCTGGCCTTTGACGGTAATACTGCGCGGCTGGCCGTGGATTGCACCAAGGGCACCTATATCCGCACCCTGGTGGAGGATATTGGTGAACAGCTCGGCTGTGGCGCGTACGTGGCAGAATTGCGACGGACCCAGGCCGGGCCTTTCACGTTGGCCCAGACGGTCACGCTGGAAGAGCTTGAAGCGGTACATGCCGAAGGCGGCAACGAAGCGGTCGACCGTTTCCTGATGCCATCGGACAGCGGGTTGCTGGATTGGCCGCTGTTGCAGTTCTCGGAACACAGTGCGTTCTACTGGCTCAACGGCCAGCCGGTACGTGCCCCGGATGCGCCGAAGTTCGGCATGGTCCGGGTGCAGGATCATAATGGCCGCTTCATCGGTATCGGTGAAGTGAGCGAAGACGGGCGCATTGCGCCGCGTCGACTGATTCGGTCGGAATGACCGGAACCAGCCTGCGTAACAGCGGGTTGGCGAGTGTGGCTGTTAACAGGCACGGTCACTACTCATTTATAGATACAGGGATTTGTCCCTGGCCTGTTGAAGCTGTTTCCTTGAAACAGTTTCCTGACTAAAAGGATTGCCTCATGGCTCTCGACGTTCAAGAAAAAGCTCAAATCGTAGCTGACTACCAGCAAGCTGTTGGTGACACTGGTTCGCCAGAAGTGCAAGTTGCACTGCTGACCCACAACATCAACAAACTGCAAGGTCACTTCAAGGCCAACGGTAAAGATCACCACTCCCGTCGTGGTCTGATCCGCATGGTAAACCAGCGTCGTAAGCTGCTGGACTACCTGAAAGGCAAGGACGTGAGCCGTTACAGCGCTCTGATCGCTCGCCTGGGTCTGCGTCGCTAATCAGCGATTGCGCTAGAGGTTGGTTGTCTGTCGTACGTCAGTGGGTTTCCCGCTGGCGCATGGCAGGCTCCCAGCCTCAAGTTTTATCTGGATACACGTTTTACCCTGGACAGGCGTCGGGCCGATTCCCGCCATTGCCCAAGAATTTCGCAAGAAGACAAGTTCCCCAAGAGCCACAAAGAAGGTAGGACACCGTGAACCCGGTAATCAAAAAATTCCAGTTCGGTCAGTCGACCGTTACCCTCGAGACTGGCCGTATCGCCCGTCAGGCCTCCGGCGCAGTGCTGGTCACCGTTGACGACGACGTCAGCGTATTGGTGACCGTTGTCGGTGCCAAGCAAGCCGATCCAGGCAAGGGCTTCTTCCCTCTGTCTGTTCACTACCAGGAAAAGACTTACGCTGCCGGTAAGATCCCTGGCGGTTTCTTCAAGCGCGAAGGCCGTCCTTCCGAGAAAGAAACCCTGACTTCCCGACTGATCGACCGTCCGATCCGTCCGCTGTTCCCAGAAGGCTTCATGAACGAAGTGCAGGTTGTCTGCACCGTCGTGTCCACCAGCAAGAAAACCGATCCGGACATCGCTGCGATGATCGGTACCTCGGCTGCCCTGGCGATCTCCGGTATTCCTTTCGATGGCCCGATCGGCGCTGCCCGTGTCGCGTTCCACGAAAGCACCGGCTACCTGCTGAACCCGACCTACGAGCAGTTGAAGGCGTCGAGCCTGGACATGGTCGTGGCCGGTACTTCCGAAGCCGTGCTGATGGTTGAATCCGAAGCCAAAGAGCTGACCGAAGACCAGATGCTGGGCGCGGTGCTGTTCGCCCACGACGAGTTCCAGGTGGTGATCAACGCCGTCAAGGAACTGGCCGCCGAAGCCGCCAAGCCAACCTGGACCTGGGCTCCGCAAGCCGAAGCCACCGAGCTGCTGGGCGCGATCCGTGCCGAGTTCGGCGAAGCAATCTCCCAGGCCTACACCATCACCGTCAAGGCCGACCGTTATGCACGCCTGGGCGAGCTGAAAGACCAGGTCGTTGCCAAGCTGTCCGGCGAAGAAGGCCAGCCATCGGCCAGCGACGTCAAAGCCGCTTTCGGTGAAATCGAATACCGCACCGTTCGCGAAAACATCGTCAACGGCAAGCCACGTATCGACGGTCGCGACACCCGTACCGTACGTCCGCTGAACATCGAAGTCGGCGTTCTGCCAAAGACCCACGGTTCGGCACTGTTCACCCGTGGCGAAACCCAGGCGCTGGTCGTTGCCACACTGGGCACCGCCCGTGACGCGCAACTGCTGGACACCCTGGAAGGCGAAAAGAAAGACCCGTTCATGCTGCACTACAACTTCCCTCCGTTCTCGGTGGGCGAGTGTGGTCGCATGGGTGGCGCCGGTCGCCGCGAAATCGGCCACGGCCGTCTGGCCCGTCGTTCGGTCCAGGCCATGCTGCCTGCCGCTGACGTGTTCCCGTACACCATTCGCGTGGTATCGGAAATCACCGAGTCCAACGGTTCGAGCTCGATGGCTTCGGTCTGCGGCGCTTCCCTGGCCCTGATGGACGCCGGTGTGCCGATGAAGGCGCCGGTTGCCGGTATCGCCATGGGTCTGGTTAAAGAGGGCGAGAAATTCGCCGTCCTGACCGACATCCTGGGTGACGAAGACCACCTGGGCGACATGGACTTCAAAGTGGCCGGTACCGCCAAAGGCGTCACCGCACTGCAGATGGACATCAAGATCAAGGGCATCACCGAAGAGATCATGGAAATCGCCCTGGGCCAGGCCCTGGAAGCGCGCCTGAACATCCTCGGTCAGATGAACCAGATCATCGGTCAGTCCCGCACCGAGCTGTCGGAAAACGCTCCGACCATGATCGCGATGAAAATCGACACCGACAAAATCCGTGATGTCATCGGTAAAGGCGGCGCGACCATCCGTGCGATCTGCGAAGAAACCAAGGCTTCGATCGACATCGAAGACGACGGTTCGATCAAGATCTTCGGCGAAACCAAGGAGGCGGCAGAAGCAGCACGCCAGCGCGTCCTGGGTATCACCGCAGAAGCCGAGATCGGCAAGATCTACGTCGGCAAGGTTGAGCGCATCGTCGACTTCGGCGCGTTCGTCAACATCCTGCCGGGCAAGGACGGTCTGGTTCACATCTCCATGCTGAGCGATGCTCGCGTCGAAAAAGTGACCGACATCCTCAAAGAAGGCCAGGAAGTGGAAGTGCTGGTACTGGACGTGGACAACCGCGGCCGTATCAAGCTGTCCATCAAGGACGTCGCAGCAGCCAAGGCATCGGGCGTTTAATCACCCCGCAGCCTAACCGCTGAACAAGCAAACGCCCCGACTGGTTCGGGGCGTTTTGCTGTGTGATGAAAATCCCTGTGTCGCAGGTTGCCTGGCCACAGGGGACGATGCTAGGTTTAGCCACCGCCCGTGTAGCTCAGTCGGTAGAGCAGCGCACTCGTAACGCGAAGGTCGCAGGTTCGATTCCTGTCTCGGGCACCATCCCCCTCGTTATTTCACTTTCCTGCTCAGCTCTTCGACCGTGCGTTTGAGCTGATCCATCTCGCGATCCTGATCGCTGAGCTCCCGTTTCAGGGACGAAATCTCGCTGTTGCTCGAACTCGAACTGGAGCCGCTATTGCGCTTGAGTTCTTCCACTTGCTTGCCCAGATCGTTCAGGTCGCGTTCCTGTTCCTTGATGGTGCGCTTGAGCTCGTCAATCTCCTTGCTGCTGGAGGTGGAACTGGAGCCACTGTTGCGCTTGAGTTCTTCGATCTGGCGGGCCTGCTCGCTGAGGACGCGTTTCTGGTTTTCCAGTTCCTCGGCGTTGTTCTTTACGGTTTTTGGCAGGTTTTCCAAGGCGCTGACGCTGACGTTGGTCTTGGAGAGTACGTACTTATCAAATCGGTCATAACGAAGGGCAGGTATGGCGTCGTCGGAAGACGGCCCATCGGAGGAGACTTCAACCGCTGCCTGGGCAACGCCGGTCAAGGTCAGGCTGCCGAGCAGCAAGGTCGCGGTAGCAAGCCGGGTCAACGAACGTTTCGAAAAGCTGCGCATCACTGGGGTTCCTTGTGAAGTGCCGGCATGGCACATGGCTATGACTGGTTATTTTGACAGATGTTCCCAAGCCCCCCTGGTTTCTCAGGCGCATGTTTTTTTGTGGGATAGATGTAAAGAACCGTGTAAATCGTCGGCAAAACGTCCTATATTCATTGCCTGCATGTGCATCGCCCAGCAGTTTTCAGATGATCCCCGAATGGTTCTGAAGGCCAGATAAACCGGGCTTCACACGGTTTTTTGCGTCAGAGAGATCCTTGATGATCCAGATCCATCTTCCATTCCCCAGATCAACGAGAACGCCATGACTGTTAAAGAATTGACCCAGGAAGCCAGGCACGAAGAAGCGCTGAAGAAGTACGTGTTGGATGCGCCCCAGTTGCTGGAAGAGATCAAGGACTTGTCTGCCGATGATCAAAAAGACCAGATCCAATGGGCGTTCGAGGACGAGGCCGAAGCCCAGGGCCTGCAGCCTTGGGAGTTGACGCTCAAGTACACCAGCCCACCTGAAGAATTCGAGGCGCAGCGCCTTGCGTTGCACAAGGAAGCGGCCGAGGTGCTGGGTGTGGAATGGGATGAGTACTGCGAGATGAACAATCTGGTGGTCTGAAAAAAACGCCAGCCTTCAAGGCTGGCGTTTTTTATTGTCAGAGGCTCAAGCGCATCGACAGATCCACTGCCTTCACATCCTTGGTCATCGCGCCGATCGAGATGTAGTCCACCCCAGTCTCGGCAATCGGACGCAACGTGCTTTCGTTGATCCCGCCGCTGGCTTCCAGTTTCGCCTTGCCGCCATTGAGGCGTACGGCTTCACGCATGTCGTCCAGGCTCAGTTCGTCGAGCATGATGATGTCGGCGTCGGCCGCCAGCGCTTCTTTCAATTCCGCCAGGCTTTCCACTTCGACTTCCACCGGTTTGCCCGGTGCGATCTTGTGGGCGGCGGCGATGGCCTGGGCGATCCCGCCGCAGGCGGCGATGTGGTTTTCCTTGATCAGGAAGGCATCGTACAGGCCGATGCGGTGGTTATGGCAGCCACCGCAGGTGACCGCGTACTTCTGGGCCAGGCGCAACCCGGGCAGGGTCTTGCGGGTGTCCAGCAGCTTGACCTGGGTGCCGGCGACAAAGTCGGCCAGGTAACGGGCCCGCGTGGCAACGCCGGAAAGCATTTGCAGGAAGTTCAGCGCACTGCGTTCGCCGGTCAGCAGCGAACGGGCCGGGCCTTCCAGGTGGAACAGTACCTGATCGGGTTTGACCCGGTCGCCGTCGCGCACTTGCCAATGCACCGCGACACGCGGGTCCAGTTGCCGGAACACGGCATCGACCCAGGCCGTGCCACTGATGATCGCCGCGTCGCGGGTAATGATGGTGGCCTTGGCCAGGCGTTCGGCGGGGATCAGTTGCGCGGTGATGTCGCCGCTGCCGATGTCTTCAAGCAACGCACGGCGCACGTTGGCTTCGATTTCGGCGGTCAGATCGGCGAGACGTAGATTCGGCATAACGGGCTCCACAAACAAAGTGGCCTGATTATAGGGTGTCGAAACCTGTATTTGGTCGCGTCCTCGCAACATTTCCTCATTTCCCAGGTCACTTATTGCGCCGTATTTCGAGATGGATCACAGAGTGTGCTGGTACGACAGGGCTGTTTTACCCGATAATCCGCCTTTCGATTGACGTCATAGCTTTGACGTCGCGAGCCGCAGAAAGCCGTTTCAGGAGGCCAGGATGCACAACGACGGGAATGTAGTGCCTTTGCACAAGGTCGCTACCGATCAGGCGAGCCCCTCGCCGCTCGCCCGCCTGCCTGTGATTCTGCTTCAGGTTCGCGACAAGGCTGCCCAGCAGTTGCGCCTGGGCTTGCAGGGGCTGTTCGATAACGCTGACGACACCTTGTTTGAAATGGCCGACCGGGCGCGCGACGACGTCGAGCAGAACCTGTACTTCGAGGCCATGCGGGACCTGCGCCTGAAGCGTAAAAGCATCGAACGTGAATTCATCGAGCAGTTTTTCGAGACCTTCTTCAGCCTCGCCCAATACGACCTGACCCACGCCAGCCTGGCGCCGAACCTGGCGCCAGACAGCCAGATCCAGCGCTCCCAGGACGACCTGGAACGGCATCTGGCGGTCGAGGCAATGGTCACTCGGGTGCTCAGGCGCGATGGCGTGTCGCTGGAACAACTGACGGCCCGGCTCAGTGTGCTGCTGGGCCGACCGCTGGCCAATCAGCACAATCCCCTGAGCCCGGCATTGCTGTGCGAGAAGTTCCTGCAGGCCGGGCGCAACCTGGGCGTGGGAATCAAGGTCAAGCTGATCCTGCTCAAGCTGTTCGAGCGTTATGTGCTCAGCGATTGCGACCAACTCTATACCGAGGCCAACCAGTTGCTGGCCGCCACAGGCATCCTGCCAGAGCTCAAGGTTACGCTGGCGCGCCGGGCGTCGGATCGCACCGAGGATAACCCCAGGCCCGACGCCGAGATGGCTGCCAAGGCCAGCGATGCCGAGGTTGATGACAGTGTGCAGGAAGTGTTCGCCGCCTTGCAGAAACTGTTGATGCAGGTGCGTGGCACTGTGGCGCCGACCCTGGAGCCCAGCGTGCCGCTCCAGCCGATTTCTACCCGTGACCTGCTGCGGCTGCTCTCTCATTTGCAGCAATACGTGCCGGCACCTGCCGTTCACGACGAGTTCGATTTGCGTAGTCAGCTCGAACAACTGTTGACCCGGGTCAGCGTGCGCAGTGGCAAGTCCCGGGTGGTCGAAGGCGCCGATGAAGACGTGATCAACCTGATCTCGATGATGTTCGAATTCATCCTCGACGATCACAACCTGCCAGACTCCTTCAAGGCCCTGATCGGCCGCCTGCAAATCCCGATGCTCAAGGTCGCGGTGCAGGACAAGAGTTTCTTCAGCCGTGGCAATCATCCGGCCCGGCGACTGCTTAACGAAATAGCGGCTGCGGCCATGGGTTGGGGTGATTGCGACGACCATCAGCGCGACAGCCTCTACCTGCGGATCGAGCAGGTGGTGCAGCGCTTATTGAATGACTTTGTCGATGACCCGGCGATTTTCTCCGAACTGCTGGCCGACTTCCTGGCCTTCACCGGTGACGAGCGGCGCCGCAGTGAGTTGCTCGAACAGCGCATCCGCGATGCCGAAGAGGGCCGGGCCAAGGCCGAACTGGCGCGCCAGCGCGTCGAAGGGGCGCTGAACCAGGTGATGTTGGGCAAAGTCCTGCCACTAGCTGTGGTGGAGTTCGTGCAACACGCCTGGAGCCAGGTGTTGCTGCTGACGTGCTTCAAGCATGGCAAGTATTCCGCCGAGTGGCAGGCCGACGTCTTGACCCTGGAGCAATTGATCTGGAGCGTCCAGCCTCATGATGAACCCGATGCCGGCCTGCGTTTGCTGGCGATAGTGCCCGAACTGCTCAAGGCCCTGCGTGAAGGCTTGAGTCGCTCGGCGTTCGACCCGTTCGCCACCAGCGAGTTTTTCAGTGAGCTGGAAGCCCTGCATGTGCAGGCGCTCGAGGGCATGGACCAGGCAACGGAGCAAGCCCAGTCGTTCGATTCGCCGGCCATGGTCGAGGTGCTGGAAAAAATCGTCCTGCGTGCCCCGCAAAAATCGGCGGGGGAGAGTGTGGCGGTGCATTTGCCGGCCGATGACGTGGGCCTGCTGCAGGTCGGCCAGTTGCACCTGGGAAGCTGGGTCGAGTTCCAGGAAGACGATGACAACACCCTGCGTTGCAAGCTGGCGGCGATCATCGAGGCCACCGGCAAATACGTCTTCGTCAATCGCACCGGCCTCAAGGTACTGGAGCACAGCCGCACCAGCCTGGCCCTGGAGTTTCGCCGTGGCGCGGCGCGGCTGTTGGACGACACCCTGTTGTTCGACCGCGCGCTGGAGTCGGTGCTGGGCAATCTGCGCCAGCTCAATCGCGGCAAGTGATCGCGCAGCCCGGTCCGATCACGGCATACTGGCGGCATTCACCGTCGTCATCGAAGGAACCTGTATGCAGTTGGACTCCGCGAGCGGTTGGTGCGAGGGGGTGCGTCATTGCCCATCGCCCAACTTCAATGCGCGCCCCGAAGGCGAAATCTCCCTGCTGGTGATCCACAACATCAGCCTGCCACCGGCACAATTCGCCACGGGCAAGGTGCAGGAATTCTTCCAGAATCGTCTGGATGTCACGGAACATCCCTACTTTGCCGGTATCGCCGACCTGCGCGTCTCCGCGCATTTTCTGATCGAGCGTGACGGTACCGTGACCCAGTTTGTCTCTTGTCTGGATCGCGCCTGGCATGCGGGTGTCTCGTGCTTCGAGGGGCGTGAGACCTGTAATGATTTTTCCCTGGGCATCGAGCTTGAGGGCACGGATGATCTGCCGTTCACCGACGCGCAATATGTCGCACTGGTGGACCTGACCCGGCAGTTGCAAGCGGCGTTCAGGGCGATCACTGTGCAGCGTATCTGCGGGCACAGCGACATCGCACCGGGGCGCAAGACCGATCCGGGGCCGGCATTCGACTGGGTGCGCTATCGCGCGGCCCTGACAGAAGGGGAAGGACAATGAGTTTTCTGGTGTTGCTGCTGGCCGTCTGGATCGAGAAGTTCTCGGCCTTGCGCCAGCGGGTCCAGCGCGACGGCGGTTGGCTGCACGAGCTGAACAAGCTCGAGGCGAGCCCACGTTGGGTGAACCGGCCCTGGCTGGTGCTGACGGTGCTGGTTTTACTGCCCGTGGCGCTGCTGGCTTTGCTGCTGTGGGTGCTGGAACCGGTGGCCTACGGTCTGTTGGCGCTGCCGGTGCATTTGCTGGTGGTGATCTACAGCCTGGGGCGCGGTGATCTGCTGGCCGGCCTCGGGCCGTTTCGCGACGCGTGGCGTCGGGAAGACCTGCAAGCGGCGGCCCATGTCGCCAAGCGCGACCTGGACATTGAAGCCAATGACGGTGAGCAGTTGCTGGAGCGGGTCCAGGGGCATTTGTTGTGGCAGGCCTACCAGAGCTTCTTTGCGGTGATTTTCTGGTACTTCGTGTTGGGCCCGGTCGCCGCCCTGAGTTATCGGCTGCTGGCGTTGGCCGCCGAGCACAGCCAGAACCCCGGCGTGGCCGAGCGGGCCGCGCAAATGCGCCATGCCTTCGATTGGGTGCCGGTGCGGTTGCTGGCGGCGAGCTTCGCCCTGGTGGGCAATTTCGTCGCGGTCAGCCGGGTCATGCTGCATGAGCTGCTGAACTGGAACATCAGCGCCGCCGACCTTATCGACAAGGTCGGCCTGGTGGCAGGCGAGATCCCCCGGCCCGTCGCCGGACCGGACGGCATCAACAGCCTGGACCGTCTCTGGGAATTGCTGCTGCGTGCGGCGGTACTCTGGTATGCCGGTTTTGCGTTGTGGACGGTGTTGGCCTGATCAACGTAAGCAAGGTTGTGGCCAGGCGCTTTTGTGGCGAGGGAGCTTGCTCCCGCTCGGCTCTGTAGGAGCTGGCGAAGCCTGCGATCTTTTGATCTTTCGCTTGGGACTCAAGTGTCTGGGGAAAGATCGCAGCCTCGTTGCACTCGACAGCTCCTACACAGCTCCTACACCGTTAACCTTAAGTTACAAATCTCCCCGCCAATTTAGGCTATACAAGTGCAGCGCCCGAATAGTGGCTTTCTGCTGTCTCCGTGCGCGAGCTCATAACAATAAGAACACTACCGGGAGACTTCCTTGTGAAGAGTTTGCTCTGGCCCGCCGTCGCGCTGATGAACCGCCTGAGCTTCGGCATGAAGTTCAGCCTGATCAGCGTGCTGTTCCTGCTGCCAATGCTGGTGACCAACTTCTTTCTGGTGCGCGATTCCTATCGGGAATTCCAGGGCACGCAAGTGGAGCTGCAAAGCCTCGACCTGCTGGGCAGCAGCCTGTTCCTGCGTCGGGACCTGGAAACCCTCAATAACCTGGTGCAGATCAACGCCAGCCTGGGCCAGTCCGGCAAGGCCGGTGATGTCGAGGCGAAGATCGGCAGCCTGGAACAACAGGTCCTCGCGCGGCTGCAAGGCATGACCCCCGTAGTCATCGAGCCCGAGCAGGTCAGTGCCTTCGAGGCCAAGCGCGACGAGATGATCGGTGCTTTCAAGACCCAGCAGGCCGAAAGCTCCCTGCAGAGCAAAAGTGCGCTGATCGGCAAGTTGCTCAACAGCGCCCAGATGTTCAGCCAGATCATCGCCAGCCAGGCGGGGCTGAGTCGCGACAACCAGAGCGACATCCGTCAGCTCAGCGAATTGATCATCGGCACGACCCCCAAGGTCTCCCAGATTCTTGGTGAGGGCCGGGCGCTGGGCGCGTCCTCGTTGGGGCTGGGGTTTCTCAATTCGGCGTCGAGCACTCGCTTCGACGAGTTGCTGGCGCAGATCGAAAAGCTCCAGGGTGAATATGACTTGAAACTGCAGGATGCCTTGGGTTCCAGCAAGGCCGCCGGGCAGGCCCTTGCCGATCAGGCCAATGGCAGCAAGGGCACCCTCAAGAAGGCCAGTGAACTGATTGAAGAGCAGGTGGTGATGGCCGACACGCTCGATGCGCCATGGCCGGTATTTTATGAGCAAGTCAGTGGCCTGATGGAGCAGACCTACCGGCTGAACGAGGCGACCCAGGGCTTTCTTGGTGTGCAGTTGCAGCAGCGTCTGGAGCAGAACCGTAGCCACATGGTGCTGCAAGCCGTGGCGCTGGTGCTGGTGTTCCTGTTGATTTTTTACCTGTACGCCGGTTTCTACGCCTCGACCCGCACCACGCTCCAACACCTGGGGCAGATGATGGACAAGGTGGCGGCGGGCGACATGACGGTCAATTTTGTTGCCCGCAGCAAGGATGAGCTGGGCGAATTGGGTGAAGTGTTCAACGGTACGGTGGCGAAGATCCATGACCTGATCGAACAGGTCGGCCGCACCGTTGCCGAAGTCGAACGCCAGGCCGGGCAGGTGGAAACGGTATCGGCCCAGAGCAACCAGGCCGTCGCCGGCCAGCGCAGCCAGATCGAACTGGTGGCCACGGCGATGAACCAGATGTCGGCCACGGCCCAGGAAGTGGCTCGCAGTGCCGCTGCGGCGGTGAGCAGTGCCCACAGCGTGAACGACGAGACCCTCAGCGGGCGCGGGCTGGTGGAATCCCAGCAGGGCAGCATCGCCCGCTTGGCCAGTGAGATCGATCAGTCGGTGCAGGTGATCAATCAACTGGCGAGCGACAGCCAGGCCATCAGTCGCGTGCTGGATGTGATCAAGAGCATCGCCGAGCAGACCAACCTGCTGGCCCTCAACGCCGCCATCGAGGCGGCCCGGGCCGGTGAGCAGGGGCGCGGCTTTGCGGTGGTGGCCGATGAGGTGCGGACCCTGGCCAAGCGAACCCAACAATCGACCGAAGAAATCGAAGCGATGATCACCCGCCTGCACGGTGGTGTCGGCGCGGCGGTCAAGGCGATGGGCACCAGCCATGAGATGGCCAGCGGCACGGTCAGCCAATCGGAAAAGGTCCAGCAGGCCCTGGAAAATATCCTCGGTGCCGTCGGCATGATCGTCGACCAGAACCAGCAGATCGCCGCCGCGGTAGAGCAGCAGACGGCGGTGGCCCATGACATCGACCAGAACATCGTCGAGATCAACCGCGCCGGCGAACGCACCGCCGAAGGCGCCCACCAGACCGAAGACGCCAGCCGCGAACTGTCCGCCCAGGTGGTGCAGCTCAAGCAGTTGATCAATGCGTTTCGGGTGTGATTTTTAAGGTCCACCACCGACCCAATGTGGGAGCGAGCTTGCTCGCGATAGCGGTTTGTCAGGCAACCTATTTGTCGACTGATGGAACGCTATCGCGAGCAAGCTCGCTCCCACAAGAGATCACCAGTTGAACAGTTCGCGGGTGTTGCGGGTACTGGCCTCGGCCAAGCGTTCTGGGCTGATACCCATGATCCCGGCCAGCGCCTCACAAATCGCCGGCAAATGCGCCGGGCTGTTACGTTGGCCGGGGAACATCGCCGGGGCCATGTCCGGGGAGTCGGTTTCCAGCACCACCGCGTCCAGCGGCAATTGCGCCAGCACCCGGTGCATGCGCAAGGCCTGGGGCCAAGTCGCGGCACCGCCCAGGCCGAGTTTGAAGCCGAGCTTGATGTACTCGCGGGCCTCTTCGAAACTGCCGGCGAAGGCGTGAATGATCCCTGCGCGTTTGGAGCCCATGGGCTTGAGCGTCGCGATCACGTCGGCATGGCTGCGGCGCACATGGATCAGCGCTGGCAGTTCGAACTCCACCGCCAGTTGCAACTGTGCTTCAAACAGCGCCTGCTGGCGTTCGCGGTCCAGGGTGGGGATGTAGTAATCCAGGCCGATTTCCCCCACGGCACATAATTGCCGGTGTCCGGCCAGGCGGCTCAGCCACTCGCGCAGTAGCGCCACGTCGTCGGGTCGGTGCTGATCGAGATACACCGGGTGCAGGCCCAGTGCGGCATGCAGGTCCGGGTCGCTTTGCACCAGGTCCCAGACCCGCTGCCAGTTGTCCCGGTAAACGCCCAGTACCACCATTTGCCGCACGCCCGCGGCGCGGCTTTCGGCCAGCAGTGCCGGGCGGTCCGCGTCAAAATCCGGAAAATCCAGGTGGGTGTGGGTATCGATCAACTCCATGCATCAATCCTGAAAAAGCTTCAGCCCTGGTGAATACGCTGCTTGAACGTCCGCGCGATGGCCTGCACGCCTGGTTGGTAGTCATCGTTTTCGATGGCCGCCAGGGCCAGTTCCAGGGCTTTGTCGGCGATCAGTTGGTGCTGCTGGGACATGGCATTGACCGGCAGCGGCAGGAAGTCCAGCAACTGCGTGTCACCAAACGTGCCCAGGCGCAACGGCCGCGATTTGAGCGGGAAATCGTGCAGGGCGTCGAACACTCCTTGCAGCAGCACGTAGGACGTGGTGATCAGCGCATCGGGCAGATGCCCCAGGCGCGCGAGCATTTCCTCCATCAACTGGCGGCCGCATTCACGGCTGAACGACTCGCCATGCTCGATCAATACCTGGCCCTCGAACCCGGCCAAGGCCTCGCGAAAGCCGGCGGTCCGTTCCTGGCTGATGCTCAACTCGGGACGGGCGCTGATCAGCGCGATTTGCCGAGGGTGGGTCTCCAACAGGCTGCGCGTCAGTTGCAGGCTGGCCTGGCGGTCGTCGCTGATCACCGAGCAGAAATGCGCCGGCTCCATCACCCGGTCGATGGCGATGATCGGAATGCCCTTGGCCTGCAACTGCAGGTAGCTGTCGTCGCCGGCCGGCAGGCAACTGGCGACGATCAGTGCATCGCAGCGCCGGGCGCGGAACAACTGCAACAGTTGCCGTTCGCTGTCAGGTGCGTCGTCGGAACTGGCGATCAGCAGCTGATAGCCCCGCGCCCGTGCCCCTTGCTCCAGCAGCTTGGCGATGCGTGCGTAACTGGGGTTTTCCAGGTCAGGCAGGATGAAGCCCAGGGTACGGGTGTGGCGACTGCGCAGCCCGGCGGCCTGGGGATTGGGCGTGAAGCCGTGTTCCTGGACCACCGCTCGCACCCGTTCGACGGTGGCGCTGCTGATGCGTTGCTGTTCGGCCTTGCCGTTGATGACATAGCTGGCGGTGGTCACGGACACACCGGCCAGTTGGGCAATATCACTGAGTTTCAACCCGGTTTTCCTTGTTTTTTCGAGTTAGCCCCGACGATAAGGGCCATCCTACCCGATTCAAGCCGACGGTCACCGTCCAAGCGCTTACGACAAGTTGCACTTCAAGGATGAGAGATTATCGAGTAACGTGCCAATCTTTCTAGATTAAACGTTTCAGCAAGCGTATTTTCAAGGCTAGCAGCATTTTTGGCCCTTCTGCCGTGATCACGCCAAAAATCATCCTGCAACGCTAAGCTGATTCATTCAAAACAATACCTGGCGCCAACCGGACGCCAAAAAGGAGAAAGCATGCTCGAGCTCACTCTAGAGCAGATATCCATGGCTCAGACGGCTGTGGATAAAGACGCTGCACTGCAACTGCTCGCCGACAAACTGGTGGCCGATGGCTTGGTGGCTGAGGGTTACCTCGCCGGCTTGCAGGCTCGCGAAGCCCAGGGCTCGACCTTTCTTGGCCAAGGTATTGCCATCCCCCACGGCACCCCGCAGACCCGCGACCTGGTTCATTCGACCGGTGTGCGCCTGCTGCAATTTCCCGAGGGTGTGGATTGGGGCGATGGCCAGATCGTCTACCTGGCGATCGGCATCGCGGCCAAGTCCGACGAACACCTGCGCCTGCTGCAACTGCTGACCCGCGCCCTCGGCGAGACTGACCTGGGCCAGGCCTTGCGCCGTGCCGGTTCCGCCGAAGCGTTGCTGAAGCTGCTGCAAGGCGCGCCGCAGGAACTGGCGCTGGATGCCCAGATGATCGGCCTCGGTGTGTCGGCTGACGATTTTGAAGAGCTGGTATGGCGCGGCGCTCGCCTGTTGCGTCAAGCCGATTGCGTGAGCAATGGCTTTGCCGGGGTGTTGCAGCAAGTCGATGCGCTGCCCCTGGGCGATGGCTTGTGGTGGCTGCACAGCGAACAGACCGTCAAGCGTCCGGGCCTGGCATTCGTCACGCCGGACAAGCCCATCCGTTACCTGGGCCAACCGTTGAGCGGGCTGTTCTGCCTCGCCAGCCTCGGCGAAGCTCACCAGGCCTTGCTGGAAAGGCTCTGCGCCTTGCTGATCGAAGGCCGCGGCCACGAACTGGGTCGCGCCACCAGCAGCCGCAAGGTGCTGGAAGTGCTCGGCGGCGAATTACCCGCCGATTGGCCCAGCGCGCGCATCGGCCTGGCCAATGCCCATGGCCTGCATGCACGCCCGGCGAAAATCCTCGCTCAGTTGGCGAAGAGTTTCGAAGGCGAGATCCGCGTGCGCATCGTCGACGGCCAGGACAGCGCCGTGTCGGCCAAGAGCCTGAGCAAGCTGTTGAGCCTGGGCGCCCGTCGCGGCCAGGTCCTGGAGTTCATCGCCGAACCGAGCATTGCCGCCGATGCGTTGCCGGCACTGTTGGCGGCCATCGAAGAAGGCCTTGGCGAAGAAGTCGAACCGCTGCCGCCACCGAGTGCGCCGCGGGAAACCGTGATGGCCGAAGTGGCGACTGTCGTGTTGGCGCCCGAATCTGGCAGCCTGATCCAGGCCGTCGCTGCCGCCCCGGGCATCGCCATCGGCCCGGCCCACATCCAGGTATTGCAGGCCATCGACTACCCGTTGCGCGGTGAGTCGGCGGCCATCGAGCGCGAGCGCCTGCAAAACGCCTTGAGCCAGGTTCGCCGCGATATCCAAGGCCTGATTGAACGCGCCAAGGCCAAGGCCATCCGCGAGATCTTCATCACCCACCAGGAAATGCTCGACGACCCGGAACTGAGCGACGAAGTCGACACTCGCCTGAAGCTGGGCGAGAGTGCGCAAGCGGCGTGGATGGGGGTGGTTGAAGCTGCCGCGAAAGAACAGGAAGCCTTGCAGGACGCCTTGCTGGCCGAACGTGCCGCCGATCTGCGAGATGTCGGCCGTCGTGTGCTGGCGCAACTGTGCGGCGTCGAAACCCCGAACGAACCCGATCAACCCTACATCCTGGTGATGGACGAAGTTGGTCCGTCCGACGTGGCCCGCCTGGACCCGACGCGGGTGGCGGGGATTCTCACCGCCCGTGGCGGCGCCACCGCCCACAGCGCCATTGTCGCCCGGGCCCTGGGCATTCCGGCGCTGGTGGGCGCCGGTGAGGCGGTGTTGCTGCTGGCGCCGGGCACGTCCTTGTTGCTGGATGGCCAGCGCGGTCGCCTGCACGTGGACCCTGACGCCGTCACTTTGCAACGGGCTGCTGAAGAGCGCGATACCCGCGAGCAGCGCCTCAAGGTCGCCGCCGAGCAGCGCCACGAACCGGCGGTGACCCGTGACGGTCATGCCGTGGAAGTGTTTGCCAACATTGGCGAAAGCGCCGGCGTCGCCAGCGCGGTGGAGCAGGGTGCCGAAGGCATTGGCCTGTTGCGCACCGAACTGATTTTCATGGCCCACACCCAGGCGCCGGACGAAGCGACCCAGGAAGCCGAATACCGCAAGGTGCTCGACGGCCTGGCCGGTCGACCGCTGGTGGTGCGCACCCTCGATGTCGGCGGCGACAAGCCGCTGCCGTACTGGCCGATCGCGAAAGAAGAAAACCCGTTCCTCGGCGTGCGTGGCATTCGCCTGACCTTGCAGCGTCCGCAGGTCATGGAAGCGCAACTGCGTGCCCTGTTGCGCTCGGCGGACAACCGTCCGCTGCGGATCATGTTCCCGATGGTGGGCAGTGTCGATGAGTGGCGCCAGGCCCGGGACATGACCGAGCGCCTGCGCCAGGAAATCCCCGTGGCGGACCTGCAACTGGGGATCATGATCGAAGTGCCGTCCGCCGCGTTGCTGGCGCCGGTGCTCGCCAAGGAAGTCGACTTCTTCAGCGTCGGCACCAACGACCTGACGCAATACACCCTGGCGATCGACCGTGGTCACCCGACCCTTTCGGCCCAGGCCGATGGCTTGCACCCGGCGGTACTGCAACTGATCGACATCACCGTGCGCGCCGCCCATGCCCATGGCAAATGGGTCGGTGTGTGTGGCGAACTGGCGGCCGACCCACTGGCGGTGCCGGTGCTGGTGGGCCTGGGCGTGGACGAACTGAGTGTCTCGGCCCGCAGCATTGCCGAGGTCAAGGCGCGGGTCCGCGAATTGAGCCTGGCACAAGTACAAACCCTGGCCCAAGAGGCCTTGGCCGTGGGCAGCGCCGATGACGTGCGCGCATTAGTGGAGGCGCTGTAATGGCGAAGATTCTTACCCTGACCCTCAACCCGGCGCTCGACCTCACGGTGGAGTTGGCGCGCCTGGAGCCGGGCCAGGTCAACCGCAGCGACGGCATGCACGCCCACGCCGCCGGCAAGGGCGTGAACGTGGCCCAGGTGTTGGCCGATCTCGGCCATACGCTGACGGTCAGTGGTTTTCTGGGCGAAGACAATGCCCAGGTATTCGAGACGCTGTTTGCCCAGCGTGGTTTTGTCGATGCTTTTATCCGCGTTCCCGGTGAAACTCGCAGCAATATCAAACTGGCTGAGCAGGACGGCCGCATCACTGACCTCAACGGCCCGGGCCCGGTGGTTGATGACGCCGCACAGCACGCCTTGCTGGCGCGCCTTGAGCAAATCGCCCCTGGTCACGACGTGGTTGTGGTGGCGGGCAGCTTGCCTCGGGGCGTCAGCCCGCAGTGGTTGCAGGCCTTGATCACGCGCTTGAAAACACTCGGCCTGAACGTAGCCCTCGACACCAGTGGCGAAGCCTTGCGCGTCGCCCTGGCGGCGGGCCCGTGGCTGATCAAGCCGAACACCGAGGAGCTGGCCGACGCGCTGGGTTGCGAGGTGGTGAGCGAAGCGGCCCAGGCGCAAGCGGCGCAGCGCCTGCATGCCCAGGGCGTCGAACATGTGGTGATTTCCCACGGCGCCGATGGCGTGAACTGGTTCAGTGTCGGTGCGGCGCTGCATGCCTCGCCACCCAAGGTCAGCGTCGCCAGCACTGTGGGCGCCGGGGATTCGCTGCTGGCGGGCATGCTGCACGGCCTGCTCAGCGCCGACACCCCGGAACAGACGTTGCGCACCGCCACGGCCATCGCCGCCATGGCGGTCACGCAGATCGGTTTTGGCATCCACGACACCGCGTTGCTGGCGTCGCTTGAACAGGGCGTGCGCGTGCGCCCCCTGACAGAACAATAAGAGGGTTAGCAAGAATGAAACTAGCCATTGTGACGGCCTGCCCCAACGGCATGGTCACCAGTGTGTTGTGCGCCCGCCTGCTGGACGCCGCGGCGCAGCGCCAGGGTTGGAGCACCAGTGTTGAAGTCCACGACGCGGCCCACCCGGAACGCCAGTTGTCGGCGGCGACCCTCGAAGCGGCCGAGTGGGTCTTGCTGGTTGCCAGCGGCCCGGTGGACATGTCGCGGTTCGTTGGCAAACGCCTGTTCCGCAGCACCCCGGCCCTGGCCCTGCAAGACGTCGATTCGGTGCTGCGCCGCGGCGCCGAAGAGGCCGAGGTTCTGCTCGCCTCGGATGTCGTGGAGGAGGCCCCCACGGTGTCGACCGAGCGTGCGCCGCGCCTGGTTGCCATCACCGCATGCCCAACGGGTGTTGCCCATACCTTCATGGCCGCCGAAGCATTGCAGCAGGCGGCGAAGAAGCTCGGCTACGACCTGCAAGTGGAAACCCAGGGTTCGGTGGGGGCGCGCAATCCGTTGAGCGCCGAGGCCATCGCCGAGGCGGACGTGGTGCTGCTGGCGACTGACATCGAAGTCGCCACCGAGCGTTTTGCCGGCAAGAAGATCTACCGCTGCAGCACGGGCATCGCCTTGAAACAGGCGGAAGCGACGCTGAACAAAGCGCTGGTCGAAGGTCGTCAGGAAAGCGCGTCGAGCGGTGCCAGCGCCCCGGCCAAGTCGGAGAAGACTGGTGTCTACAAGCACCTGCTGACGGGCGTGTCGTTCATGCTGCCGATGGTGGTGGCCGGCGGTCTGTTGATCGCCTTGTCGTTTGTATTCGGCATCACCGCCTTCAAGGAACCCGGCACGCTGGCGGCCGCGCTGATGCAGATCGGCGGCGACACCGCGTTCAAATTGATGGTGCCGCTGCTGGCCGGCTACATCGCCTATTCCATCGCCGACCGTCCGGGCCTGGCGCCGGGGATGATCGGCGGGATGCTGGCGAGCACACTGGGCGCCGGCTTCATTGGCGGGATCATCGCCGGTTTCCTGGCCGGTTACGTGGCCAAGGCGATCAACCGCTACGCGCGCCTGCCCCAGAGCCTGGAAGCGCTCAAGCCGATCCTGATCATCCCGCTGCTGGCGAGCCTGGTCACCGGCCTGGTGATGATCTACATCGTCGGCAAACCGGTGGCGGGCATGCTCGAAGGCTTGACTCATTTCCTCGACAGCATGGGCACCACCAATGCGATCCTGTTGGGCGTGCTGCTGGGGGCGATGATGTGCGTCGACCTCGGTGGGCCGATCAACAAGGCCGCCTACGCGTTTTCGGTGGGGCTGCTGGCTTCCCAGAGTTATGCACCGATGGCCGCGACCATGGCCGCTGGCATGGTGCCGCCGATTGGCCTGGGCATCGCCACCTTCATCGCCCGGCGCAAATTCGCCCAGACCGAGCGCGAGGCCGGTAAAGCCGCGCTGGTGCTGGGGCTGTGCTTCATTTCCGAAGGGGCGATTCCGTTCGCGGCCAAGGACCCGCTGCGGGTGATCCCGGCCAGCATTGCCGGCGGCGCGCTGACCGGTGCGCTGTCGATGTACTTCGGCTGCAAGCTCATGGCCCCCCACGGCGGCCTGTTCGTGATGCTGATCCCCAACGCCATCAACCATGCGCTGTTGTACCTGCTGGCGATCGTGGCGGGGAGCCTGCTGACGGGGGTGGCGTATGCGCTGCTCAAGCGGCCGGAAGTGGTAGAGATGGCGTTGGAGCCGGCAAAAGCCTGACCAACCCTGTTCTCCCCCTGTGGGAGCGAGCTTGCTCGCGATAGCGGTGTATCAGTCGACAAATAGGTTGCCTGACACCCTGCCATCGCGAGCAAGCTCGCTCCCACAGTGGTTTTTTGGGGGGGGACATAAAATTTCTGTCACACCCACTTCACAGAGCCATGCTTAAGTTTTCCCATTTCAAGGGAGAACACCATGAGCGAATTCGACCTGGGCCGCCGCCGTGTGATGCAAGCCGTGGGGGCGGGGTTGTTGTTGCCGGGGCTGGCGCCGGCGGTGATGGCTTCGGTCAAGGATCGGCCGGTGCTCACCGACGGTGTGCAATCGGGCGACTTGCAGGGCGACCGGGCGATGATCTGGAGCCGCAGCGACCGTCCGGCGCGGATGGTGGTGGAGTGGGACACCCGCAGCCAATTCAGCAATCCGCGCCGCTTCGTCTCGCCCATGGCCGACGCCCGCAGTGATTTCACTGCCCGGGTCGAACTCACCGGGCTGCCGCCCGACCAAGCAATTTTCTACCGGGTGCATTTCGAAGACGCCCAGAGCGGTGTCGCCAGCGAGCCCTGGCTCGGCCACCTGCGCAGCGTGCCGCAGTTCAAGCGCAACATCCGGTTTGTCTGGAGCGGCGACACCGTCGGCCAGGGCTTCGGCATTAACCCGGATATCGGCGGCATGCGCATCTACGAAGCCATGCGCCTGCGCCTGCCGGACTTTTTTATCCACAGCGGCGACACCATCTACGCCGACGGCCCGGTGCCGGCGCAAATCACCGCCGAGGGTGGACGGGTCTGGCGCAACCTCACCACCGAAGCCAAGAGCAAGGTTGCCGAGACCCTGGATGAGTATCGCGGCAACTATCGCTACAACCTGATGGATGAAAACGTCCGTCGCTTCAACGCCGAAGTGCCGCAGATCTGGCAGTGGGACGACCATGAGGTGGTCAACAACTGGTCACCGGGCAAGCAACTGGACGAGCGCTACCAGACCAAGGATATCCACAGCCTCGTGGGGCGTGCGCGACAGGCCTGGCTGGAATACGCGCCGATGCGCCTGCAAAAGGCCGACGGCGGCGGGCGGATCTACCGCAAGCTCGGTTACGGGCCGCTGCTGGATGTGTTCGTGCTGGATATGCGCAGCTACCGCGAAGCCAACGACGCCAACCTCGGCGCGGCCAAACCATTCCTGGGACGTGAGCAGTTGAATTGGCTCAAGCGCGAATTGAAGCAGTCCCGTGCCCAATGGAAAGTCATCGCCGCCGACATGCCCATTGGCCTGGGTGTGCCGGATGGCGAAGTCAGCCCCGGCGTGCCGCGCTGGGAAGCGGTCGCCAACGGTGACCCGGGCGCGGCCCAGGGGCGTGAAGTGGAGATCGCCGAACTGCTTGGGTACCTGCGCAAGCATCAGGTGCGCAACTACGTCTGGCTCACCGCCGACGTCCACTATTGCGCCGCCCATCATTACCACCCCGAACACGCCGCGTTCCAGGATTTCGAACCGTTCTGGGAGTTCGTCGCCGGGCCATTGAACGCCGGCAGCTTCGGGCCCAATGCCCTGGACAAGACCTTCGGCCCCGAAGTGGTGTTCCAGAAAGCCCCGCCGGCCCAGAACACCTCGCCGTTTGCCGGGTATCAGTTCTTTGGCGAGGTGAACATCGACGGGCCAAGCGGGGAGATGAGCGTGGTGTTGCGGGACCTGGAAGGCGTGGCGGTGTTCGAGAAGAAGTTGCAGCCGGTTTGACTGTCAGTCGCGCCAGGAACCTCTGTGGGAAAAGCCTCTGTGGGAGCAAAGCTTGCTCGCGATAACGGTACATCTGTCAATAAATGGCTGACTGAAAGTCCGCTATCGCGAGCAAGCTTTGCTCCCACAAGGGGTACTTAAAATGGGTGTCTGTCAGTAGACATCCCGCCGATACCGCCCCTGCTCGATCAGCCGCTCCACTTCCTCGCGTCCCAGCACGTTGTTGAGCACGTGATCCACCCCGGATGCCATGCCCTGCAAGCTGCCGCAGACGTAGATCACCGCGCCGTCGGCCAGCCATTGCTTGAGCAGCGCGGCCGATTCCAGCAGGCGGTCCTGGACGTAGACTTTCTGCTCCTGATCCCGGGAGAAGGCCAGGTCCAGGCGTTCCAGGTCGCCTGAGGTCACCCATTCCTGCAGCTCATCGCGGCAGTGGAAATCGTGTTCGCGGTTGCGCTCGCCAAACAGCAGCCAGTTGCGCTGCATGCCCTCGGTGACGCGCGCCTTGAGCAGGCTGCGCAGGCCGGCCAGGCCAGTGCCGTTGCCCAGCAGGATCATCGGCACACCCTGGGCCGGCAGGTGGAAGCTGCTGTTGCGACGCAGCCGCAGGCTGACGGCGCTGCCCAGTGGTGCGTGTTCGGTCAGCCAGCCGGAACCGATGCCCAGGCTGCCGTCGGCGTGACGTTCCTGGCGCACGATCAGTTCCAGCACGCCGTCGGCCGGGATCGAGGCGATGGAGTACTCGCGTATCGCCAGCGGTGCCAGGGCATCCACCAGTGCCTGGGCATGCAGGCCGACCAGATGGGCGCGGTTTTCCGGGAGTTGGCGGTTCGCCAGGGCCTGGTCGAGGCTCTGGGACAGGCCATCGACCTGCACGCGCGCATGCCCGGAGAGGCCGAGCCCGTCGAGGAAATGCTCGATGGCCAACAGGTCATTGCGCGGCAGGATTTCCACCAGGTCACCGGCCAGCCAACTGCTCGGGCCGGGGGCGGTGAAGCCCAGCAGGTATACCCCTGAGCCGCTGCTGTCGGGGTTGAGCAGGGTGCGTTGGCTGAGGCTCCAGTTTTCGAAGCTTGGCGCCTGCCAAGTGTCCAACGGGGCTTGGCCGGTCAGCTCCGCCAATTGTTGTTGCCAGTGACGCAGGGCGTAAGGGTCGCCGCTGTCCACTTCCACCGGCGCGAACAGGGTCTTGCCGCCGTGTTCCGCCAGCCAGGCGTGCAGGCGCCGGGCGAAGCCGCAGAAGTGTTCATATTGCCGGTCGCCCAGGCCCAGCACCGAATACTGCAGGCGCTCCAGGCTCAGGGCCTGGCCCAGCACCTTGCGTTCGAAACCGCGGGCACTGTCCGGCCCTTCGCCGTCGCCAAAGGTGCTGACGACAAACAGCGCATGGGTGGCGTCATTCAGGTCCTGCTCACGCACACCGGCCAGTGGCTGGACCTTCACGGGCAAGCCGGCGGCCTGGAGTTGGCCGGCGGTCTGCCAGGCCAGTCGCTCGGCGAAACCGCTTTGGCTGGCGAAGCCGATCAGCCAGGCCGGCGCATTGCCCGGGTTGGCGATGAGGGCCTGGCGGGCGTTTCTGACGTGGCGCTTCTTGCGGCGGCGATCCAGGTACAGCAACCAGCCGGTGATGAAGAACAGCGGCATGGTCAGCGCGGCGACGGTCATCAGGATCCGTCCGACCAGGCCGAAGTAACTGCCGACGTGCAGCGCATAGACACTGGTCAGCAACTGCGCCTTGAAGCTCTTGTCGCTGTAGCGGCTGTGCCGGCTGATGACGCCGGTGGCCGGGTCGAGGGTGAGCTGGTTCAGCGCCCGGTCGTGCGGCGAGTTGTTCAGCAGGTAGAACACGGTCGCCGGTTGCCCGGCCACGGGCGGCATGCGCACGTTATAGGCCGACAGCCCCGGGCCGGCGGCGCTGTAGATGCTGCTCCACATGGCCCGGTAATCGGCCGCGGGCAGTGGGCCGTTCGGCGCCGGGCCGCGATTGCGCACTCGTTCCTCTTTCGGCGAATCGGAGAGCAGGCGGGTCACGCCTTTGTTGTACCACTCGTAGGACCAGGTCAGCCCCGTCAGGGCCGCCAGCAGATAGAACGCCAGGCACCAGGTGCCCGCCACCGAGTGCAGGTCCCAATTGAAGCTCCGACCTTTTTTCCCCCAGTCGAGGGTCAGCCAGGCGCGCCAGCTTTTCCATTGGCGCGGCCAGCGCAGGTACAGCCCGGATAGGCAGAAAAACACCAGGATCAGCGTGCAGGCACCGGTGATTTGCCGACCGACATCATCCAGGGTCAGGACGCGGTGCAACCTGAGCATAAAGCCGAAGAAGTCCTGGCCCGTCACATCGCCCATGAACTGCGCGTTGTAAGGGTTGAAATAGCGCATGGCGCCACGTTTTTCCCCAGGCGGCGCCGCAAAGATCACCCGCGCGGCATTGCCGCTGTCGGTCTCGACCCAGAGCATGGCGACGGTCTTGCCGGAGGTGGCCTCGATCTGTTCCACCAGTTCGGCAGGCGGCAGGACGCCGGCCGGCTGCTTCTCGACCGTCAGCACCTGCGGGTTCAAGGCCCGCAGGATTTCATCCTGGAATGACACCACCGCCCCGGTAACGCCCATCAACGCCAGGACCAGCCCGGCACTGATGCCGAAAAACCAGTGCAACTGGAACAGGGTTTTCTTCAACACGTCGCTCGCCTTGTTCATTTACTGTTCATCACGGCGTGCATTATGCCGTGTGTTATCGAGAAGCATTCATAAACACACCCAAAAGCCTCGATCATTTGCATGAGCGGACCTTTTGCCCGCCCCCGGCGACGAAATCCTGTGGGAGCGAGCTTGCTCGCGAAGGGGGCGGCACATCCAACATCTTCATTGACTGGGACACCGCTATCGCGAGCAAGCTCGCTCCCACATCGGATCTTCAGTAGACACAATATTTGTGTGCATCCAGAGCCCCCCAGTGGGAGCGAGCTTGCTCGCGAAGAGGCCGGTACATCCAACATCTTCATCGACTGGGACACCGCTATCGCGAGCAAGCTCGCTCCCACATTGGATCTTCAGTAGACACAATATTTGTGTGCATCCAGAGCCCCCCCTGTGGGAGCGAGCTTGCTCGCGAAGAGGCCGGTACATCCAACATCTTCATTGACTGAGCCACCGCTATCGCGAGCAAGCTTTGCTCCCACAGGCCCAGCTCAAACATATCTGATGGGTGTACGACCAGAAGAACCAGGTCGGCTACTAGGCCGCCTCGTGGTGGACGTTGATCTCGGCGCCCCGTTAACCACGCTGGCTGAACGGAGCAATGCCTTCGTTCAGGCACACCGAGCCTAGGCGAGGTGCCGAGTGGTGGGGCATACAGCGTTTTGCTTACTTTTGACTGGGCCGGCTTCCGGGCTTCTCAAAAGTGAGCCGCTGTAAGAGCGGAACCGCCTGCGGCCGTTACCGCAGCAACGGATATACACACCAACCCATCCAAAAAAAACGGCGCTTCCCATTTCTGAAAGAAGCACCGTTTTTTAACTGAACAACCTTACGCGACAGGGCGAGAACTATAGGGTTCAAGCCCCAAACACATCACACGTAAAACGATTTCAGCGGCGGAAAGCCATTGAATTCCACCGCGCTATAGCTAGTGGTATAGGCCCCGGTCGACAGCCAATACAGGCGATCCCCAATGGCCAGATTCAACGGCAACCCGTACTTGTAGTTTTCATACATGATGTCAGCGCTGTCACAGGTAGGCCCGGCGATGACCACTTCTTCCATCTCGCCTTTCTTCTCGGTCCAGATCGGAAACTTGATGGCTTCGTCCATGGTTTCGATCAGGCCGGAGAACTTGCCCACATCCGTGTACACCCAACGCTCGACGGCGGTACGGGACTTGCGCGCCACCAGCACCACTTCGCTGACCAGGATACCGGCGTTGGCGATCAACGAACGGCCCGGCTCCAGGATGATTTCCGGCAGGTCGTCGCCGAAGTCTTCCTTGAGGAAGCGGATGATTTCCTCAGCGTAGGTTTCCAGGCTGTTGGTACGGGTGATGTAGTTGGCCGGGAAGCCGCCACCCATGTTGATCAGCTTCAGGACGATGCCGTCTTCTTCCTTCAGACGCTCGAAGATCACCTTGACCTTGGCGATGGCCGCGTCCCAGACGCTGATGTCGCGCTGTTGCGAGCCGACGTGGAACGAAATGCCGTACGGCACCAGGCCCAGGTCGCGGGCCAGGATCAGCAGGTCCATGGCCATGTCGGTCTGGCAGCCGAACTTGCGCGACAACGGCCAGTCAGCGGTGGTCGAGCCTTCGGTGAGGATCCGTACATAGACTTTCGAGCCCGGCGCGGCCTTGGCGATGTTGCGCAGGTCGGCTTCGGAGTCGGTGGCATACAGGCGCACGCCCTTCTCGTAGAAGTAGCGAATGTCGCGGGATTTCTTGATGGTGTTGCCGTAGCTGATCTGGTCCGGGCCGACGCCACGGCTCATGACCTTATCCAGCTCATAGATCGAGGCGATGTCGAAGTTCGAGCCTTTATCCTTGAGCAGGTCGATGATTTCCACCGCCGGGTTGGCCTTGACGGCGTAGTAGACCTTGGCGAATTCGAAACCGGCGCGCAGGTCGTCATAGGCCTTGGAGATCATCGCGGTGTCGATCACCACGAACGGGGTTTCCTGCTTGTCGGCGAACGCTTTCATTTTCTGGAAGGTTTCGCGCGCGAAATAATCTTCGACCTGGATCGACATACTTGGGACTCCTACTGGCAAACATCAGGATCAATGGGTGTGAGGGCAAGCAGCCCTCGTGAACGTCCTCCGTATCCCCACTTTGGTTCGCCTACTTCCCAAGGCATGTCGCCGAAAGCAAAAAGGCCACGGGATGCGTGATTCCCTTGGCCTTGCTGTCTCGTCGTCAGTACTTGAGCCGGATGGATCGTTTCCAGCATGGACGTTCGGCGCGAACTTTAGGGCGTGAGGGGCCTGAGATCAACTAAAAATGTCGCGTTTTTGCACACATCCGTCGTGCGGCCCGCGACAGCTCATGATGTAACCGACCTGCGTGACAGATTGATGTTCCCTTGGATTGGTATTCGACCTTGCTCAATATGGCTTTTGCCTTTGTGGCGAGGGAGCTTGCTCCCGCTTGAGTGCGAAGCGCTCATCGCTTTTTTGGGGCCGCTGCGCGACCCAGCGGGAGCAAGCTCCCTCGCCACAAAAGCAGTCGTGGCCGATCAGGCCAACGCAGTCTCGGCCGGCGAGACAATACTGGTCTTGCCCCCGCGCGAACGTCCGGAGCTCAGGTACTCGGCAATCGATTCCTGGGTCACTTCGCCGAGGAACACCCGTTCGGCATCCAGCACCGGCAGCCACGAGCGGTTGAACTCGTACATGCGCGACAGCAGGATCCGCAAATGTTCGTCATAGGCAGCGGTGGCGTTGAATTCGCGCAGGTATTGTCCGCAGGTGCCGGTCTGGCGGTGCAGGTCGCGACGGCGCACATACCCCAGGGCCTTGTTCTCGGCACAGGTGACCACCACGTAGCGACGGTCATGTTCGTCCATCAACTCCAGCGCCTCACCCACTGGCGTCTCGGGGCTGACCGACGGAGCGTTGTCCGCCGCGTCTTCGGCCTTGACCAGCAGCAGGCGCTTGAGCGTGCTGTCCTGGCCGACGAAGCTGCTGACGAACTCGTCGGCCGGATGGGCCAGCAGCGTGTCCGGGTGATCGAACTGGACCAGCTTGCCTGCGCGGAAGATCGCAATCTTGTCCCCCAGCTTGATCGCTTCGTCGATGTCGTGGCTGACCATGATCACGGTCTTGTTCAGCGCCCGTTGCATCTCGAAGAACTCGTTCTGGATCATCTCGCGGTTGATCGGGTCCACCGCGCCGAAGGGTTCGTCCATCAGCAGCAGCGGCGCATCGGCCGCCAGTGCCCGGATCACGCCGATCCGTTGCTGCTGGCCGCCGGACAGTTCACGGGGGTAGCGATGCAGGTACTGCTTGGGTTCGAGCTTGATCATGCTCATCAGCTCGCGGGCGCGGTCGTGGCATTTCTGCTTGTCCCAGCCGAGCAGGCGCGGGACTACGGTGATGTTTTCCTCGATGGTCATGTTCGGGAACAGGCCGATCTGCTGGATCACATAGCCGATGTTGCGGCGCAGGGTCACTTCGTCCAGGCCGGTGGTGTCCTCGCCGTTGATCAACACCTTGCCCGAAGTGGGCGGGATCAGACGATTGATCATCTTCAGCGTGGTGCTTTTGCCACAGCCCGACGGCCCGAGGAACACGCAGATCTCGCCTTCGTTGACGGTCAGGTTCACCGAGTCCACGGCCTTGACGTCCTTGCCGTTGCTCTTGAAGGTTTTGCTGAGGTTTTGAAGTTCGATCATTTCAGTAATCCTTTTGGGGTCAGCGAGCGTTGCAGCCATTGCAGAAGCAGGTCGGCGAAGATGGCCAGGAGGCTGACCAGCACGGCGCCGACGATCAGCATCGACATGTCGCTGCGGCTGATGGAAGCGAGGATGACCACGCCCAGGCCACCGGCGCCGATGGTGGCGGCGATGGTCATGACGCCGATGTTCATGACCACGGCGGTGCGCACGCCGGCCAGGATCACCGGCACGGCGATGGGCAGTTCGACCATGCGCAGGCGCTGGCCGAAGGTCATGCCAATGCCACGGGCGGCCTCACGGATGCCCGGTTCGACGCCGGTCAAGGCCAGGTAGGTGTTGCGCATGATCGGCAACAGCGAATAGAGAAACACCGCGGTGATCGCCGGCATCGGGCCCAGGCCTTGGCCGAACTTGGAATAGAACGGCAACAGCAGGCCGAACAGCGCAATCGACGGAATCGTCAGCAGCACCGTGGCGCTGGCCTGCAATGGGCCGGCGAGCGTCGGGAAGCGGGTCATGAAGATGCCCAGCGGCACACCGACAACAATTGCCAGGGTCACGGCGATGCCCACCAGGGTGATGTGCTGCCAGGTCAGGTGCAGTACCAGCGGCCAGTCCAGATGGGAAAAGGCGTCAAGAAAATCCATGGCTTTTCCTCCAGGTCATTGGGTTGAGAGCAGCGAATGCTGGCGCAGGAAATCGGCGGCAACGGTGGAAGGGCTTTCGTGGTTGACGTCCACGCGGGCGTTGAGCTGGCGCATGGTTTCATCGTCGAACAGCTCGGCCAGGGGCTTGAGTTGCGCGGCCAGTTGCGGGTGCGCGTCGAGGTACGCCTGGCGCACCACCGGCGCGGCGGTGTAGTCGGGGAAGTAATGCTTATCGTCTTCCAGCAACTTCAGCTTGAACGCGTTCAACCGGCCGTCGGTGGTGTACACCAGGCCGGCGAATACCTGGCCGTTGCGCAGGGCGGTGTAGACCAGGCCCGCGTCCATCTGCCGGATGTTCTTGCGGGTCAGGTTCATGCCGTACTGCTCGACCATGCCCGCCAGGCCGTCGGAGCGGTTGGCGAACTCGGTGTCCAGGGCCACCAGATGATTGTCATCGGCTTCGGCCTGCAGCACCGTGTTCAACTGGCTGATGCTGTTGATCTGCGGGTACTGGCGGGCGATTTTTTCCGGCAGGGCCAGGGCGTAGGTGTTGCTGAATTTCGACGGTGTCAGCCAGACCAGGCCTTTTTTCGCGTCGAGTTCTTTCACCCGGGCGTAGGACTGGGCACTGTCGAGTTTTTCCGTGACGTGGTTGTAGGCCACCAGCGACACGCCGGTGTATTCCCAGAGCATGTCCAGTTGCCCGGTTTCATGGGCGCTGCGGGCCAGGTTGCTGCCCAGGCCGCCGGTGATCTGCGCGTCGTAGCCCTTGCTGCGCAGGTATTGCGCGGTGATTTCCGCCAGCAGCGTCTGTTCGGTGAACACCCGGGCGCCGAGGCGGATCAGCGGTTTTTCAGCGGCTTGGGCGAATCCTGCGAACAGCAGGACACAGCCCAGTATCAAGCTCAACTTCTTCATAAACGATTTCCTTTATCCAGCCGGCTTATGACGGTCGCAGACCGCGTTCCAGCCAGAGGCGGCTGGCCAGTGTCACCAGGCCGTCGAGCAGCAGCGCCAGCAGGGCGGTGCAGGCCGCGCCGAGCAACAGCTGCGGCTGGTTGTTCAAGGCGATGCCGGGGAAGATCAGGCTGCCGAGGCTGTTGGCGCCGATCAGGAACGCCAGCGGCGCGGTGCCGACGTTGATCGCCAGGGCCACGCGCACGCCACCGACGATGATCGGCACGGCGTTGGGCAATTCGACTTTCCACAGCACCTGGCGCGGGGTCATGCCGATGCCTACGGCGGCTTCCTTGAGGGAACCCTGGACGTTTTTCAGGCCTTCATAGGTGTTGCGCACGATGGGCAACAGCGAGGCGAGGAACAGGGCGAAGATGGCGGGCCCGCTGCCGATGCCCAGGATGCCCAGGGCGATGGCCAGCACGGCCAGGGGCGGCACGGTGTTGCCGATGTTGAACACTTGCATGAAGCGTTCGGCGCGCCCGACCAGGCCGGGGCGGCTGAGGGCGATGCCGGCGGGAATGCCCACGAGCAGGGCCGCCAGCATGGAGGCCAGGACAAGCAGCAGGTGCGCTTGCAGGTAGAACAGCAGATCGTCGTGGTAGCGTTGGATCGTATCGATGCCGATCCAGTGGACCAACAGGGCCAGGAGCGCGACGACGACCGCACCCCCGATAAGCCCTTTGCCATAGCGGATAGCCACAGGCGGACTCCTTTGTCTTTCAGTCGGCGCACGCTTTCCCGGGCGGCAAACCATCACTGGTTGCCGGGAAAACGTTCGCGAGAAGCAGCTCTTTTCCATACCGGTAAAACGGCAGGTAAATCGAGCCATGAGCGCAGCCTCGTCAGGCTAACTTGCTGATTTTTCAGCCCCTGACGAATAGCCGTAACAGGGGGGTGGACGCCTCCACGCGGCAAAAGGTTCCCATGCCAGGGAAGATCTGGCCACCCTGGATGTGCTCAACGGTTCGGTTCCTGGCACAAGTTGAGCTATAATCGCCGCCCTTTTTTGAATCACCTGCCAGGCGATTTCCCATGACCAAACAGGCCGCCGAAGTCGCGAAACGCCGCACTTTCGCCATTATTTCCCACCCCGATGCCGGTAAGACCACCATCACCGAGAAGCTCTTGCTGATGGGCAAGGCGATTGCGGTCGCCGGCACGGTGAAATCTCGCAAATCCGACCGCCATGCCACCTCCGACTGGATGGAAATGGAAAAACAACGGGGTATTTCCATTACCACGTCGGTCATGCAGTTCCCGTATCGCGATCACATGGTCAACCTGCTCGACACCCCGGGCCACGAAGACTTCTCCGAAGACACCTACCGCACCCTGACGGCAGTGGACTCGGCGCTGATGGTCCTCGACGGCGGTAAAGGCGTCGAGCCACGGACCATCGCGCTGATGGACGTCTGCCGCCTGCGGGACACGCCGATTGTCAGCTTCATCAACAAACTCGACCGCGACATCCGCGACCCGATCGAACTGCTCGACGAGATCGAAGCGGTCCTGAAGATCAAGGCCGCGCCGATCACCTGGCCGATCGGTTGCTACCGCGACTTCAAGGGCGTGTACCACCTGGCCGACGACTACATCATCGTCTACACCGCCGGTCACGGGCACGAGCGCACCGACGTCAAGATCATCGAGAAGCTCGATTCCGACGAGGCTCGCGCGCACCTGGGCGACGAGTACGATCGTTTCGTCGACCAGTTGGAACTGGTGCAGGGCGCCTGCCATGAGTTCAACCAGCAGGAGTTCCTCGACGGCCAACTGACCCCGGTGTTCTTCGGTACCGCCCTGGGCAACTTCGGCGTGGACCATGTGCTCGACGCCGTGGTCGATTGGGCCCCGCGCCCGCTGGCCCGTGTCGCCAACGAGCGCACCGTGGAACCGGTGGAAGAGAAGTTCTCGGGTTTCGTGTTCAAGATCCAGGCGAACATGGACCCCAAGCACCGCGACCGCATCGCCTTCATGCGCATCTGTTCCGGCAAATACGAAAAAGGCATGAAGATGCGCCATGTGCGCACCGGCAAGGACGTGCGCATCGGCGACGCCTTGACCTTCTTCTCCTCGGAACGCGAGCAACTGGAAGAAGCCTTTGCTGGCGACATCATCGGCCTGCATAACCACGGCACCATCCAGATCGGTGACACCTTCACCGAAGGCGAAGCCCTGGGCTTTACCGGCATCCCGCACTTCGCCCCGGAACTGTTCCGCCGCGTACGCCTGAAGGATCCGCTCAAGTCCAAGCAACTGCGCCAGGGCCTGCAGCAACTGGCCGAAGAGGGCGCCACCCAGGTGTTCTTCCCGACCCGCAGCAACGACATCATCCTTGGTGCGGTCGGTGTGCTGCAGTTCGACGTCGTCGCCAGCCGCTTGAAAGAGGAATACAAGGTCGAGTGCTCCTACGAGCCGATCACCGTGTACTCCGCTCGTTGGATCGAATGCGACGACAAGAAGAAACTCGAGGAATTCTCCAACAAGGCCGTGGAAAACCTCGCGCTCGATGGCGGCGGTCACCTGACCTACCTGGCCCCGACCCGAGTCAACCTGGCGCTGATGGAAGAGCGCTGGCCGGACGTGAAATTCCGCGCGACGCGTGAGCATCACTAAGCATCAAGCGTGACCCATTGTGGGAGCGAGCTTGCTCGCGAAGCGGTGGGTCAGCTTGCGTCGATGTTGGATGTGCCACCGTCATCGCGAGCAAGCTCGCTCCCACACTGGATCTTCAGAGAACAGAAAATTTGTGTTCGGCACAGATTCTCTGTGGGAGCGAGCCTGCTCGCGATGGCGGCAAGTCAGCTTGCCTGGGGCACGTTGCTAACGCGGATCGGCGATATCCAGCGCCCGATTCGCCAGCAGCTCACTGACCTCAATCACTTGCAGGATCCCCATCGCAACATGCCGGCGAGAGCCTTCAAGGTCGAATGCCAAGTCGCTGATCATGGCGTTGGCGGAGGCCAGGTTTTCGCTGAGGTTGGCGAGCAGGCTTTCGCTATCAATCCCCTCCACGACGGTCAAGAGCTGAGCTGCTCGCGGCTCTTTCTTGGCTTTGGCCTGTTCCGGCTTCAAATAATAATCGAGCGCCCGCTCAGTGGCTTCGTGGAACTTTTCCGGATCGAGGCTTGAGTAGGAAGAGGTGGGGTCTGATTCTGGGGGATTGGGTGTGGCTTTGAACATGATGACGCTCCTATGAGGAATGGGCGTCGCCAAGACCTGTCGCTAAACAGAGTGGTGGCGACTGCACGCAGGTTAGCGAACCGGACATAGGCACCCGGCAGACCCGAAGGTCTCCTACATACAGCCGCCATAACGTAATCGCGGTTGGACCCGCAATGCAGCATGGTTGCTTATGTGCCTATGGTTCGGGTCGCTAAACCCGACCGCTGATTTTCAGCGACCCGGTAACCATAGAGTCCGGCCTCAAGGCGCACAAGCCGGCGGATTCTGGCTGAGTTGTAGGTAAAGGTGCAAGACGATGTAGCCTCAGGACTAGTGCTCCGTGTTACTGGATATATGTCTGTAAGGCTTTAAGAAGGGCGGGTGTTAGCGCCAATATCATGCGGACCCAACCTGTGGGAGCGAGCTTGCTCGCGATAGCGGTGGGTCAGCTTGTCTGGATGCTGGATGTACCGCCGTCATCGCGAGCAGGCTCGCTCCCACACTGGTCTTGTGTCAGTACTCAATCTCCCGGTCATCCATAGCCCCTGTGGGAGCGAGCCTGCTCGCGAAAGCGCCGGGTCAGCTTGCCTGGATGTTGGATGTACCGCCGTCATCGCGAGCAGGCTCGCTCCCACACTGGTCTTGTGTCAGTCCTCAATCTCCCGGTTATCCATAGCCCCTGTGGATCTTCAGTGGGCAAGAAACTTGTGTTCGGCACAGATCCCTCTGTGGGAGCAAAGCTTGCTCGCGATGGCGGGGGTGTTGAATGTACTGGCGCCATCGCGGGCAAGCCTTGCTCCCACATGGGTTCCTGGCGTTAGCAGGTTTGGAGATAACGCTTATTCGAAACCAATCTGTCGGGCGGTGGCATTTATGGTGGTTCTGGAGCGTCCTATCTGGTGAACCGGCCTGTTCAGAACTAGATTTTCTTGAGCGCCGTCAGGCCCCCGGCTTTATCCGGAAAAGAAGGAATTGGCTATGAACAAGCTGCTACGCATGATGTTTTTGCTGAAGGTCTTGGTGATGCTGTCCCTGGGCTCCACCGCCGCGTGGGCGGAATGCGATGAGCACGAGCAGCACGCATCGAGTGGCTCGGTGGCGCAGGGTGAGTTGATGCTTGCTGCGTCCGATTCGGACGCCGATGATCCGGATGATGGCGAGGACGATGATGGCGCGCCAATCGATACGCCGGACGGTGATGAAGATGAAAATGAAGAGGGTGATAGCCAGACTTAAGACCCTTGGAAAGAAAAGCCCTCCTACCCGATCAAACAGCTGGTCGGGGGAGGGTTTTTTCATGTGTCAGGCTGATACACCGGGGAGGCTGTTTTGGGTCCGCTTCGCGGCCCAGCAGGAGCAAGCTCCCTCGCCACAAGTGCTCTATCTGCCTTTTCCTTATGCCTTACGCCGCGCCGTCGAGGAACTGCTCGGCGTAGTGACACGCCACCAGACGGTTATCAAGCGGCCGCAACGCCGGTTCTTCGGTCTTGCAGCGCTCGGTGGCGTACGGGCAGCGCTTGTGGAAGGCGCAGCCGGACGGTGGGTTGAGCGGGTTGGGCAGTTCGCCGACGATCTTGATCTTCGGCTTGTTCGGGTCCGGGTGGATGGTCGGGGTGGCCGACAGCAGCGCCTGGGTGTACGGGTGCAGCGGGCGGCTGTAGATGGACTCGTTGGGGCCCATTTCCACCGGACGGCCGAGGTACATCACCATCACGTCGTCGGCCACGTGCTGCACCACCGCCAGGTTGTGGGAAATGAACACGTAGGCGGTGTTGAATTCCTGCTGCAGGTCCATGAACAGGTTCAGCACCTGGGCCTGGATCGACACGTCCAGCGCTGACGTCGGTTCGTCCGCCACCAGCACCTTGGGTTGCAGCATCATGGCGCGGGCCAGGGCGATGCGCTGGCGCTGGCCGCCGGAGAACATGTGCGGGTAGCGCTGGTAATGCTCGGGGCGCAGGCCCACCTGCTTCATCATCGCCTGGACTTTTTCCCGTCGCTCGGTGGCCGACAGGCTGGTGTTGATCAGCAATGGCTCGGCCAGTTGATCACCGATTTTCTGCCGTGGGTTGAGGGACGCATACGGGCTCTGGAAGACCATCTGCACGTCTTTACGCAATTGCTTGCGTTCGGCCTTGTTGGCGCCGGTCACTTCCTGGCCGGCGATTTTCAAGGAGCCGGAGGACGGCTCTTCGATCAGCGTCAGGGCCCGGGCGAGGGTGGATTTGCCGCAGCCGGATTCGCCCACTACGGCCAGGGTCTTGCCGGCTTCCAGTTCGAACGACACACCGTTGAGGGCGCGCACGGTCGCATGGCCCTTGAACATGCCGCGGGACACTTCGTAATGACGGGTCAGGTCACGGGCGGTAAGTACGACGGCCATCACGCCACCTCCTGGTTCAACGGGTAGAAGCAGCGGGCGAGGCTGTTGGATTTCGGATCGAGGGCCGGGCGTTGTTGACGGCAGTTGTCCTGCACGTACGGGCAGCGCGGCGACAGCAGGCAACCTTTTGGACGGTCGTAGCGACCGGGCACGATGCCGGGCAAGGTCGCCAGGCGCTCGGCGCCCATGCTGTGCTCCGGAATCGCCGCCAGCAGCGCTTCGCTGTAGGGGTGGGCGGGGATGTCGAACAGTTCGGGCACCTGGCCGACTTCCACGGCCTGGCCGGCGTACATCACGCACACGCGCTGGGCGGTTTCAGCCACCACGGCGAGGTCGTGGGTGATCAGCACCAGGCCCATGTCCTGTTCTTTTTGCAGGGCCAGCAGCAGGTCCATGATCTGCGCCTGGATGGTCACGTCCAGGGCGGTGGTCGGTTCGTCGGCGATCAGCAGCTTCGGCTCGCCGGCAATCGCCATGGCAATCGCCACACGCTGGCTCATGCCGCCGGACAGTTGATGCGGGTAGGCGTCCATGCGACTGGCCGCGCCGGGGATCTCGACTTTTTCCAGTAGTTCGATGGCGCGTTTGCGGGCGGCCTTGCCGGACATCTTCAGGTGCAGGCGCAGGACTTCTTCGATCTGGAAGCCCACGGTGTAACTGGGGTTGAGCGCGGTCATCGGGTCCTGGAAAACCATCGCCAGGTCCTTGCCGACGATCTGCCGGCGCTGGCGGTTGCTCAGCTTGAGCATGTTCTTGCCGTCGAAGTTCAGCGCGTCGGCGGTGACGATGCCGGGGTGCTCGATCAGCCCCATCAGCGCCATCATGGTCACGGATTTACCCGAGCCCGATTCGCCGACGATGGCCAGGACTTCGCCTTTTTCCACGTTCAGGTCGAGGCCGTCGACCACCGGCACAGCGGTGGCGTCGCCGAAGCGGACGTTGAGATTCTTGATTTCTAGCAGTGACATGGGAATCTCCTCAGGCGGCATTCTTGAGTTTCGGGTCCAGCGCATCGCGCAGCCCGTCGCCCATCAGGTTGATTGCCAGCACGCTGAGCAAAATGGTCAAGCCAGGCAGGCTCACGACCCACCAGGCGCGTTCGATGTAGTCGCGGGCCGAAGCCAGCATGGTGCCCCACTCCGGGGTGGGCGGCTGGACGCCGAGGCCGAGGAAGCCCAGGGCGGCGGCGTCGAGGATCGCCGAGGAAAAGCTCAGCGTCGCCTGGACGATCAGTGGGGCCATGCAGTTAGGCAGCACGGTGATGAACATCAGGCGTGGCAGGCCGGCACCGGCCAGGCGGGCGGCGGTCACGTAGTCGCGGTTCAGCTCGCCCATCACGGCGGCACGGGTCAGGCGCACGTAGGACGGCAGCGAAACGATGGCGATGGCGATCACGGTGTTGATCAGGCCAGGGCCGAGGATGGCGACGATCGCCACGGCCAGCAGCAGCGAAGGCAGGGCCAGCATGATGTCCATCAAACGCATGATGGTCGGGCCGAGCAGACGCGGGAAGAACCCGGCGAACAGTCCCAGCAGGATGCCCGGGATCAGCGACATCACCACCGACGACAAACCGATCAGCAGCGACAGGCGCGAACCCTGGATCAGGCGCGAGAGCAAATCGCGGCCCAGCTCGTCGGTGCCCAGCAGGAACTGGATCTGCCCGCCTTCAAGCCATGCCGGCGGCGTCAGCAGGAAGTCGCGGTATTGCTCACTCGGGTCGTGAGGCGCGACCCACGGCGCAAAGAGCGCGCAGAACACCACCAGGATCATGAACAGCAGCCCGGCCACGGCGCCCTTGTTGCGGGAAAACGCGTGCCAGAATTCTTTGTACGGGGACGGGTACAGCAGGCTTTGATCGACTGCTACCGCGGTAGTTGGAGTACTCATGGTTTTGATCTCAGCGCTGGTGACGAATGCGTGGGTTGGCAAAGCCGTAGAGGATGTCCACGACGAAGTTGACCAGAATCACCAGGCAGGCGATTAACAGGATGCCGTTCTGCACCACGGGATAGTCCCGGGCGCCGATGGCTTCGATCAGCCACTTGCCGATGCCCGGCCAGGAGAAGATCGTTTCGGTCAGGACCGCACCGGCCAGCAGTGTGCCGACCTGCAGGCCGACCACGGTCAGCACTGGGATCAGCGCGTTGCGCAGGCCGTGCACGAACACCACGCGCGACGGCGACAGGCCTTTGGCGCGGGCGGTGCGGATGTAGTCTTCGCGCAGTACTTCGAGCATCGAAGAACGGGTCATGCGGGCGATCACCGCCAGCGGAATGGTGCCCAACACGATGGCCGGCAGGATCAGGTGGTGCAGCGCATCGAGGAACGCGCCCGGCTCATCGGCCAGCAGCGTGTCGATCAGCATGAAGCCGGTTCTCGGCTCGATGTCGTAGAGCAGGTCGATCCGTCCCGACACTGGCGTCCAGCCCAGGGACACCGAGAAGAACATGATCAGGATCAGGCCCCACCAGAAGATCGGCATCGAATACCCCGCCAGGGAGACGCCCATCACCCCATGGTCGAACAGGGACCCTCGCTTGAGTGCCGCGATCACCCCGGCCAGCAGGCCCAGGATACCGGCGAACAACAGCGCGGCCATGGACAGTTCCAGGGTCGCGGGAAATAGTGAACTGAACTCGGTCCATACGCTTTCACGGGTACGCAGCGATTCGCCGAGGTCGCCGTGGGCCAGTTTGCCGATGTAGTCCAGGTACTGGGCATACAGCGGTTTGTTGAGGCCAAGGCGTTCCATTGCCTGTGCATGCATTTCGGGATCGACCCGACGTTCGCCCATCATCACTTCCACGGGGTCGCCGGGGATCATGCGAATCAACGCGAAGGTCAGCAAGGTGATGCCGAAGAACGTGGGGATCAATAATCCCAGTCGGCGGGCAATAAAACTAAACATCTTCAGGTGTACCTCATCAGCCGGTTAGGCGTGCCCGGCAATCCCTGGGTTAGGGTTGCCGGGCGTTTTCTTATCTACTTCACCTGGGTGGTGGCGAAGTTGTTGGTGGTGAGCGGGCTAATCACGTAGCCCTCTACGTTGTTGCGCATTGCAGTGAACATGCGGGTGTGGGCCATGCTGATCCAGGGTTGGTCCTGGTTGAAAATCACCTGGGCCTGCTCATAGAGCTTGATGCGCTCCTCGGGGTTCACTGTGGCGCGAGCCTGGTCGATCAGCGCCTGGAACTTCTCGTTGCACCAGCGCGCGTAGTTTTCGCCGTTCTTGGCGGCCTCGCAACTGAGCATAGGCGTCAGGAAGTTATCCGGGTCGCCGTTGTCGCCCGCCCATCCGGCGGAGACCATGTCGTGCTCGCCGTTTTTCGCGCGCTTGAGCATTTCGCCCCATTCCATCACGCGGATGTCGACCTTGATCCCGACCTTGGCCAGGTCCGACTGCATCATCTGCGCGCCGAGCATCGGGTTGGGGTTGGTCGGGCCGCCGCCGTTGCGGGTGAACAGGGTGAACACGGTGCCTTCCGGCACGCCGGCTTCCTTGAGCAGCTGGCGTGCCTTGTCCAGGTCGCGGGTCGGGTTCTTCAGGTTGTGGTTGAAGCCCAACAGTGTCGGTGGGTACGGGTTGACCGCTACGGTGGCGTTGCCCTTGCCGAACAGTGCGTTGACGTAGGCTTCCTTGTCGAAGGCCAGGTCGATGGCTTTGCGCACCCGCACGTCGCTCATGTACTTGTGGCTGGTGTTCAGGGCGGTGTAGGAAACGGTCATCGCATCCAGCTCGGCGACCTTCAGGTTCGGGTCTTTCTTGATGCTGGGGATGTCATCGGGTTTGGGGTACAGCGCGATCTGGCACTCGTTGGTCTTGAGTTTCTGCATGCGCACGTTGTTGTCGGTGGCGATGGCCAATACCAGCGCATCGGCCGGCGGCTTGCCACGGAAGTAGTCCGGGTTGGCCTTGAAGCGAACCTGGGCGTCCTTGTTGTAGCGCTGAAAGACGAACGGGCCGGTGCCGACTGGCTTGCTGTTGAGGTCGCCGGCCTTGCCTGCCTTGAGCAACTGGTCAGCGTATTCGGCGGGGTAGATCGAGGAGAAGGCCATGGCGATGTCGGCCAGGAACGGCGCTTCGCGGCGGGTCAGGCTGAACTTGACCGTGTGTTCGTCGACTTTCTCGACGCTCTTGAGCAGTTCCTTGAAACCCATGCTTTCAAAGTAGGGGAAGCCCACGCTCGACAGTTTGTGCCACGGGTGGTTCGGGTCCAGCTGGCGCTGGAAGCTCCAGACCACGTCGTCGGCGTTCATGTCGCGGGTCGGCTTGAAGTATTCGGTGGTGTGGAACTTGACGCCCTTGCGCAGGTGGAAGGTGTACGTCAGGCCATCGTCACTGATGTCCCAGGATTCGGCCAGGGCCGGAATCACTTCGGTGGTGCCGGGCTTGAAATCGGCCAGGCGATTGAAAATGGTTTCCGCCACGGCATCGGCGGTGACTGCAGTCGTGTATTGGACCATGTCGAAGCCTTCCGGGCTGGCTTCTGTGCAAACCACCAGGGGTTTGGCCGTGGCGCCAACGGCGACACTCAGCAGCGCAGCGGCGATGGCGGCGCGTAGGGGGATCATGTTCATCGTCAATCCTCTGCAATCGGGTAAATGGCAAAAGACCGGACGGGCGACCTTGTGAGTCGACCGCCCGGTGGCAGTTTAGAGAATGTTGAACGGGATGGTGGTGACTAGGCGGAACTCGTTGAGGCTGCCGTCGGCCTGGTTTTCGCTGGCGCGGTGTGCGGTGTAGGTCGCACGGACCGCGGTGGCTTTCAGTGGGCCGCTTTGTACGGCATAGGACGCGCCGATGCCGTATTCGTAGTGGTGCTCACCGTCCATGGCGCGGACATCGCTATAACCGGTGCTGTTGTAGTGAGTACCGTCGATGCCCCAGCCGCGAGCCTGGTAGATGTTGAACTTCAGGCCCGGCACGCCGTATTCGGCCATGTTCAGGCCGTAGGCGATCTGGAAGGATTTCTCGTTCGGGCCGTTGAAGTCCGACAGCAGGGAGTTGGCCAGGTAGATGCCGTTGGTTTCGTGCAGGTAGTCGAAGTACTCGTTACCGTTCACTTCCTGGTAGGAGAAGGTCAGGCTATGGGCCTGATGCGTCAGGCCGAACGACAGGGAGTAGGTGTCGTTGTCGATCTCGCCCAGTTTGCTTTTGCCCGAATCCACGGTCTTGTAGTAGTTCAGGCCGGTGGTCAGGCTCAGCACCGAGCTGTCGCCCAGTTCATGGGTGGCGCCGAAGTAGTACTGGTTCCAGAGGTCTTCGGCCTGGGTCGCCCACAGGCTGGTTTTCAGGCTGGCCAGAGGCTGGTAGGTGATACCTGCCGTGTTGACGTGATCGGTTTCAACGCTGCTGTCGCCGTATTCGGAACGGAATTTGCGCTGGCTCTCTTCGGTACGTGGCGAGTTGCGGTCGAAGGTGGCGATGTCGAAACCCAGGTTTTCGAACTCTTCGCTGTGCAGGCTCACGCCCTGGAAGCTGGAGGGCAGGGCACGGTTGCCGATGACGTCGACCATCGGGCTGCTGAAGTTCTGGCGGCCGGCAGTCAGGGTGGTGTTGGAAACGCGGGCCTTGACGTTGGCCAGGCCCAGTTTGCTCCACTGGCCCACGGCGTCGCCGCCTTCGCGGGTCAGGGTACGGTTGTTGCCGGCGCCAGGACGGGTGGTCGGGGCACCGCCATTGTTGGACGCCAGGTCCTTGCGATCCTGGTCCAGGGCGATGACGTTGTAGGCGGCCAGTTCGGTGCTGAAGCCCACGGTGCCTTCGGTGAAGCCCGAGTTGTACTTGATGATGGTGCCTTGCAGCCAGTTGATGCGGCGGTCGGTCTCGCGTGCTTCGCCGTTCTTGCGATAGGTGAGTTTCGCGCCGCGCTTGAATTGCTCGTTGGCGTACCAGTTGCGCGTGCTGCCACTGATGGATTGGCCGTCGATGAAGCCCTTGGCTTCGCTTTGCTCGCTGGTGGTCTTGAGGGTCACCGGGGTGACCGCCTGGCTCTGGGATTCTGCATAGGCCGTGGCGGTGATGCTGCTGATGGCCAGGGCCAGTATCGCGGTGCTGCTCAGTTTCATGGGTAACGCTCCTTTCTTTCTTTTTTAATGCCGGTCTTTTTAGGTGATACGGCTATTGGTTTTTGCAACTCATTCACAGCTAGCAAACGTTTGCATGGCGCCTAATCGGCGAATTCAGGCAAGACGTCTGCGTGAGGGCTTCCAGAGGAAGCCCTCGCTATGTGGCTAAGCGGTTATGGGTTCAGGCTGACGCCCGAGAACACGTTGCGACCGAAGGGGCTGACTTTGAACCCTTCGACTTTGGCACTCAGCGGCTGGTTGACCGTCGAGTGGGCAACAGGGGTGATCGGCACTTGCTGCTTGAGCAACTGCTGGGCCTGTTTGTAGAGCACGGTGCGCTGGTCGCGGTCGGTGACGACCTTGGCCTGCTTGATCAGCTTGTCGTAGTCCTGGTCACACCACATGGAGTAGTTGTTGCCGCCAATGGCGTCGCAGCTGTACAGCGTGCCCAACCAGTTGTCCGGGTCCCCGTTGTCGCCGGTCCAGCCGATCAGGCTGATGTCGTGCTCGCCGTTCTTGGTGCGCTTGATGTACTCGCCCCATTCATAGCTGACGATCTTCACTTTCAGGCCGATCTTGGCCCAGTCGGCCTGGAGCATTTCGGCCATCAGCTTGGCGTTGGGGTTGTACGGGCGCTGCACGGGCATGGCCCAGAGGGTGATTTCGGTGCCTTCCTTGACCCCGGCGGCCTTGAGCAATTCCTTGGCTTTTTCCGGGTTGTAGGGCGCGTCCTTGATGGTGTCGTCGTAGGACCATTGGGTCGGCGGCATGGCGTTCTGCGCCAGTTGCCCCGCGCCCTGGTACACGGCATTGAGAATGCCTTGCTTGTTCACCGCCATGTCCAGCGCCTGGCGCACTTCGACCTGGTCGAACGGCTTGTGGCGGGTGTTATAGGCGATGTAGCCCAGGTTGAAACCGGGCTTCTCGATCAACTGCAACTTGGGGTCGTTCTTCAAGGCTGGTACGTCGGCCGGACGCGGATGCAGGGTGACCTGGCATTCGTTGGCCTTGAGCTTCTGCACCCGTACCGACGCGTCGGTGTTGATGGAGAAGATCAGGTTGTTCAGCTTGACCCGTTCCGGCGCCCAGTACTGCTGGTTGGCGACGTAGCGGATGTTGGAATCTTTCTGGTAGCTCTTGAACTCGAACGGCCCGGTACCGATCGGCTTCTGGTTGATGTCGCTCGGCTTGCCGTTCTTGAGCAACTGGTCGGCGTACTCGGCCGACAGGATCGCGGCAAAACTCATGGCGATGTTCTGGATGAACGCGGCGTCCACGCTGTTGAGGGTCATGACCACGGTCAACGGCCCGGTCGCTTCCACCTTGGCGATGTTCTTGTTCAGGCTCATGCCGTTGAAGTACGGGAACTCGGTGGGGTAGGCCTTGCGGAACGGATGCTGCGGATCAAGCATGCGGTTGAAGGTGAACAGCACGTCGTCGGCGTTGAAATCCCGGGTCGGTGTGAAGTAGTCGGTGGTATGAAACTTCACGCCTTCGCGCAGGTGAAACGTGTACTTCAGGCCGTCTTCGGAAATGTCCCAGCTGGTCGCCAGGCCGGGGACGACATTGGTCGCGCCTTTTTCAAACTCGGCCAGGCGGTTGTACAGCGGCTCGGCGGCATCGTTGTCGGTGGCCGTGGTGTATTGCGCGGTGTCGAAACCGGCAGGGCTGCCTTCTGAACAGAACACCAGGCTGCCGCCAGCGGCCTGGGCTGCGGAGGTCGCGGCCAGCAGGCCGGTGCCCAGCAATGCGGATAAAACCAAGGTATGGCGCATGACGCTCCCTCTCTCGTTCTGGGTGTTTTAACAGTGAACCGGTGTCCTTCCGGGGACCCGGAGCACTGAGCTCATTCCATTGCGTCGCGATGCCGCAGGATCAGCAAGCCCTCCAGGCCTCGACGGTAGGAGTCGTGGGCCAGGCGGTAAATGCGTAATGCCTGAAAGACTTGTGGGAAAAGGCGATACGTCCTAAACCAACTGCTGTGGTATGCAGTGCTTTTGGATGTAGGCGATTTCCTGAGTCTTGGCTTAAAGCAACGGCATGCCGTGGGAGCGAGCCCTGCTCGCGATGGTGTTGTTGGTACACCGCCATCGCGCTCACAAGAGGGGCTGCTACGCAGCCCAGCGGGAGCAAGCTCCCTCGCCACAGGTCACCTTATTTGCTGACGCTGACGCCGTAGAAGGAGTTCAAGCCAAAGGGGCTGATCTTGAAATCCTGCACGTTGGCGCGCATGGGTTGATACACCGTCGAGTGAGCGATAGGTGTCATTGGCACGGCATCCTTGAGGACGTGTTGTGCCTGTTTGTACAGTTCGGTGCGCTTGGACTGGTCGGAGGTGCGCTTGGCTTGCTTGACCAGATCGTCGAATTTCTTGTCGCACCACTTGGAGAAGTTGTTGCCGGCCAGCGAGTCGCAGCCGAACAGCACGTTGAGCCAGTTGTCCGGGTCACCGTTGTCACCGCTCCAGCCGATGATCATTGCCTGGTTCTCGCCACCTTTGGAACGCTTGATGTACTCGCCCCATTCGTAGCTGACGATGTTGACGTTCAGGCCGATTTTCTTCCAGTCGGACTGCAGCATCTCGGCCATCAGCTTGGCGTTCGGGTTGTACGGGCGCTGGACCGGCATCGCCCACAGGGTGATGTTGGTGCCTTCCTTGACGCCGGCTTCCTTGAGCAGCTCCTTGGCTTTCTCAGGGTCGTACTTGGCGTCCTTGATGGTGGTGTCGTAGGACCATTGGGTCGGCGGCATGGCGTTGACGGCCAACTGGCCGGCGCCCTGGTAGACCGAATCGATGATCTGCGGCTTGTTGACCGCCATGTCCAGCGCCTGGCGGACTTTCAGGTTGGCCAGCACGTTCGGCTCGTTGCTGCCCTTGATCTTGTCCATCACGTTATAGGCGATGTAGCCCAGGTTGAAACCCGCCTGGTCAGGCATCTTCAGCGTTTTATCTTCCTTCAGGGCCTTGAGGTCGGCCGGGCGTGGGAAGAGGGTGATCTGGCATTCGTTTTTCTTGAGTTTCTGCATGCGCACCGACGGGTCGGTGGTGATGGCGAAGATCAGGTTGTCGATCTTCACGTCGTCAGGCTTCCAGTAGTCCTTGTTCCCGGTGTAGCGGATGTTGGAGTCTTTCTGGTAGCTCTTGAACACGAACGGGCCGGTGCCGACTGGCTTCTGGTTGATGTCCGGGGCCTTGCCTTCCTTGAGCAACTGGGCGGCGTATTCGGCGGACTGGATCGAGGCGAAGCTCATGGCCATGTTCTGGATGAACGCGGCGTCAACATCCTTGAGGGTGAACTTGACAGTGTGGTCGTCGACTTTATCGATCTTGGTGATGTTGGTGTCCATCCCCATGTCGGTGAAGTACGGGAACTCGGTCGGGTAGGCCTTACGGAACGGGTCATCCTTGCTGATCATGCGATTGAAGGTGAACAGCACGTCGTCGGCGTTGAATTCGCGGGTTGGCTTGAAGTACGGGGTGGTATGGAACTTGACGCCTTCTCGCAGATGGAAGGTGTAGGTCAGGCCGTCTTCGGAAATATCCCACTTGGTCGCCAGGCCAGGAATCACGGCGGTGCCGCCACGTTCGAACTGGGTCAGGCGGTTGAACATGGTCTCTGCAGAGGCGTCGAAGTCGGTTCCGGTGGTGTACTGACCAGGGTCAAAACCGGCCGGGCTCCCTTCGGAGCAGAACACCAGGTTAGTCGCGGCTTGGGCGAAAGGTGCGCTGGCTAATAAGCTCGCGCCGACTAAAAACGGAATGACCGCTTGTTTAAGCATGTTGGCCTCATGATTTGTTGTCATTTTTTGATTTGAGGGCGACCTCGTGAGTCGTCCTGCCGATACTTATGCAGGCCCCATACCCAATGCAAGATCCAGAACGGTCACAAGTCCGAAACAGTGGCACGAACGTACCTTAATGTCGCATCTGTGTAACTTCCGGCGCATTTGATCGTTTGCGCGTGTTTTTTCGGGGCAAATAGCGCCCTTTCCCGGTGCGTTGAGCGGCCGCAGCGCACTGGAAATGGGCAGGTGTTACTTCTTCAAACCCACGCCGTAGAAGGGCGTGAGGCCGAATGGGCTGAGTTTGAAATCCACCACTTGCCTGTTTATCGGTTGGAATACCGTGGAGTTGGCGATCGGGGTGATCGGCACCTGTTGCTTGAGGATTTTCTGCGCTTGTTGGTACAAATCGATCCGTTTCTGGCGGTCTGTCGAGACTTTGGCCTGCTGGATCAAGCGGTCATACGCCGGGTCGCACCACTTGGCGTAGTTGCTGCCCTTGACCGCCGCGCAGCTGTACAGCACCCCCAGCCAGTTGTCGGGGTCGCCGTTGTCGCCGGTCCAGCCGTAGATCATTGCATCATGTTCGCCATTCTTTGCACGCTTGATGTACTCGCCCCATTCATAGCTGACGATGTTGGCCTTGATCCCGATCTTGGCCCAATCCTGCTGGATCATCTGTGCAGACATTCGCGCATTGGGGTTGGAGGCGCGCTGCACCGTCATCGCCCATAAATCGATGGTTGTACCGGGCGCAACTCCGGCCTCCTTCAGTAGCGCCTTGGCCTTGGTCACGTCATGAGGCGCGTCCTGGATGGTCGGGTCGAACGACCACTGGGCCGGCGGCAAGGCGTTCTGGGCCAGCTGCCCGGCGCTCTGGTACACGGCCTTGATGATCGCCGGTTTGTCGATGGCCATGTCCAACGCCTGGCGGACCTTGAGCTGATCCAGGGGCGGGTGCGTGACGTTGTAGGCCAAAAAGCCCAGGTTGAAACCGGGCTGCTTGAGCACTTGCAGGTTCGGGTCTTGCTCGATCACCTCGATGTCGGCCGGGCGCGGGTAACCACTGACCTGGCATTCGCCGCGCTTGAGCTTTTGCAGGCGCACGGCGGCGTCCGGGGTGATGGAAAAAATCAGGTTGTCGAGCTTCACGTCCTCGGGTTTCCAGTACGCGGTGTTGGCGGCGTAGCGGATCTGCGAGTCCTTCTGGTAGCGCTTGAACACGAACGGCCCGGTGCCGACGGGTTTCTGGTTGAGGTCGCCGGCCTTGCCTTGTTTCAACAACTGCGCCGCGTATTCGGCGGACTGCACGGAGGCGAAACTCATCGCCAGGTTTTGCACGAAGGCGGCATCGACGTTGTTCAGGTTGAAGCGCACGGTGTGTTCGTCGACTTTCTCGACGCTTTTGATCGTGGTGTTCAGGCCCATGTCGGTGAAGTACGGCGACTCGGTGGGATAGGCCTGGCGAAACGGGTGTTGGGGGTCGAGCAGGCGCTGGAAGGTGAACAGCACGTCGTCGGCGTTGAACTCGCGGGTGGGGGTGAAGTAGTCGGTGGTGTGGAATTTCACCCCGTCGCGCAGGTGGAAGGTGTAGGCCAAGCCATCGGGGGATACGTCCCAGCTCGTCGCCAATCCGGGTTCGACTTCGGTGCCGCCGCGTTTGAATTGGGTGAGGCGGTTGAAGACGGTTTCGGCCGAGGCGTCGAAGTCGGTGCCGCTGGTGTATTGGCTGGGGTCGAACCCGGCGGGGCTGGCTTCGGAGCAGTAGACCAGGGTGGTGGCGGCCTGGGCCATTGGGGCGCTGCTGATCAGGGCCAGGGTGAGCAGGAGGGGCTTGAAGGTGGTTCTGTCCATGAAATCCCTTGGGGGGTGGTGAGGTTTTCAGGAGAGTAGCGTTGCGGGTGGGGGTGTTGGAAATATCGAAAAGTGAGGGGGACCGTTGGGTTTGGGTATAGCCTCTTGGACGAGGCGGCCTTACAGCCGGCCTGGCCCTCCCTGATGTACACCTGTCAGGTCTGTGGGAGCAAAGCTTGCTCGCGAGGCGGCCTGACAGCCGACCTGGCTCTCCCGGTTGTACTTCGATCAAACTGTGGGAGCGAGCTTGCTCGCGATGGCGGTCTGACAGCTGGCCCTGTTGATCGGGTGCATATCCATTCCTGCGGTAACGGCTACTTAGGGTTCCGCCCTGACGGCGGCTCACTTTTGAAGAGCGCAAAAGTAAGCAAAACGCTCTTGCCCCACCACTTCGGTGCCTCGCCTAGGCTCGGCATGCCCTCACTCCGGCATTGCTCCGTGGGCCCGCCGCGAAGGGCCGTCCATGGCCCAGCGCGGCTATCCCGGCATCCATGCCGGGATGCCCACTGCACAATGCCTGCGTTCGGCCAGCGTGGTTAACGGGGCGCCCGAGATCAACGTCCACCGCGAGGCGGCCTAGTAGCCGACCTGGCTCCCCCGGTCGTACACCCGTCAGATCTGTGGGAGCAAAGCTTGCTCGCGATGGCGGTCTGATTGAGTACATATCCATTTCTGCGGTAACGGCCACTTCGGGTTCCGCCCTGACGGCGGCTCACTTTTGAAGAGCGCAAAAGTAAGCAAAACGCTCCTGCCCCACCACTCGGTGCCTCGCCTAGGCTCGGCATGCCCTCACTCCGGCATTGCTCCGTGGGCCCGCCGCGAAGGGCCGTCCATGGCCCAGCGCGGCTATCCCGGCATCCATGCCGGGATGCCCACTGCACAATGCCTGCGTTCGGCCAGCGTGGTTAACGGGGCGCCCGAGATCAACGTCCACCGCGAGGCGGCCTAGTAGCCGACCTGGCTCCCCGGTCGTACACCCATCAGATCTGTTTGAGCAGGACCTGTGGGAGCAAAGCTTGCTCGCGATGGCGGTGGTTCAGTCACATGCATGTTGAGCTTACTGGCCTCATCGCGAGCAAGCTCGCTCCCACAATTTGGGTTGGGGACAGCCGAAGAAACAGACCGGCTGTAAGGCCGCCTCGCGAGCAAGCTTTGCTCCCACAGGAGAAACGCGGTCTCACCAAGAGCCAGGTCGGCTATAAGGCCGCCTCGTGGTGGACGTTGATCTCGGCGCCCCGTTAACCACGATGGCCGAACGCAGGCATTGCGCAGTGGGCACCTCGGCATGGATGCCGAGGTAGCCGCGCTGGGCCATGGATGGCCCTTCGCGGCGGCCCACGGAGCAATGCCGGAGTGAGGGCACACCGAGCCTAAGCGAGGTGCCGAGTGGTGGGGCAGAAGCGCTTTGGTTACTTTCGCGCTTTTCGAAAGTGACCCGCCGTCAGGGCGGAACCATTAATCGCCGTCACCAAAAAAACGGATATACACACAACGCTGAAAAGGGCCGCTGCGCAGCCCAGCGGGAGCAAGCTCCCTCGCCACGGGGGTTGCAGCGCCAGGAGGTGTGATGAGTCATTCATTTGTGTCGGAAGGATCACCGGCCCCGAAAGGAAACATCCCACAGCTTTTTAAGGTTGCCGCTCGGAAGTGGGCTCTCTAACCTTTTTCCTGTCGCTGCCATTCAGCGACCGGGCGTGAGAAACCCGAATAATAGGCATCCAGCCTCTGTACCTGCATAATTGCCGCCAGCTTATCCGCTGCCTGTAGTAGATGCGTTATGGCGGCTGTGTGCGGGCAGGCCTCGGTCTGGCCGAGTACCTATTTCTCGGATTTCTCACCCCTGCACACAGCTGCCACCACTTTGCCGAGTGAGAAACGGCAAGTGATGGTCCTCATCACTAAATAGGTACAAATAAATGGATAAGTCAGTCCCCGACCCACCCTTCAACAAAACCAATCCTCTCTCCGGCTTCGACGCCATCGAAGACCTTCTAAAAGACCGCGCCGCCGCCGAGCGCGCCCTCAATCATTACCTCAACCCAAAACCTCCAGAATCAAGCACCGACCCGCGCATCGACAGCCTGTTCTCCGTCACCGCCAAAGCCGACGCCGACACGCTACTGACCAGCACCTCCGAAACCCTGGCCTCGATAAAAGCCATGGCCGAAGACCTGGCCTTTGAAGTGGAGGGCACGCGGCGCAGCGTGGCGCTGGGGATTCATCAGTTAGTGGAGTTGTGCCAGTTGCTGGTGGACAAGGCGTTGGATCAGCTTGAAGCGCCGGCGAGCCCAGCACCTTGAGAGCCTCTGTACAGGCATACACCTGACAGATCTGACAGTAGCGACGCTGCGCGCCTGGAGGTAGGTTGGATCCAGGCGCGCTCCACTTCTGTAGCGATGCCGTCATTACTTAATTCATTGGAAGAGGTGTAATCATGGCCGCTAAAGAAATTCGCATATCTATCGAAGACCTGGATCGTGACAGTAGCCCTGAGGTTCTATTCGAGTTCTACAGCGGTAAGGAGCTTGATTTTTCAACCTCTGTGTCCTCCTCGTTGAAAAATGGTCGCTACGACAAGGTGGACGTAAAAGGAGATGCCGACGGAGATGGCGATTTTGATGCGCAGGATGATGAATTGTTCATCCAGCTCGCTAAAGCGGCCGTTGCCTTGCTGAAATAAGAATGTGATGTAAGGACCGTGTCGCCAGGCTAAGGGGTCCTTCCATAACAGGCGGATCAATTGCCATGAGTGCAATTGACCCGCCCCCTCGAATGGTTACTGCATCAACACCTCAACCATCCCATCCGCCGTCATCGTCACCTTGCTGGTGCCCGCTTCCACTTCAGGCGTAACCGACTCGGCATCCATCGACGCCGCTTTCATCATCATCTGCGGGCGCATGTACGGTTGTGGATAACCGTTGGTGTTGAAGTTCAGGTTGACGATTTTGTAACCCTTGCCACCCAGGGCGTCGGTGGCCAGTTGGGCGCGGGCCTTGAAAGCGTTAACGGCGTCCTTGAGCAAGGCGTCTTCGCTGCTCTGGCGGGTGGCGGTGGCGATGGCGAAGTCCATGCCGCCCATTTTCAGGTCGCCCAGCAGTTCGCCAGTGAGTTTGGACAGGGCGGTGAAGTCGGCGCTTTCCAGGCGCAGTTCGGCGCGTTCGCGCCAGCCGGTGATTTTCCCGCCTTTGTTGTCGTAGATCGGGTAGCTGTTGCGGCTGCCTTGGCGCAGGTTGATGTCCTTGACCTCTTTGGCCTGGCCGATGGCTTTGTTCAGGGTGGTGCTGACGGCAGCGGCGAGTTTGGCCGGGTCGGTGTTCTGTTCTTCGGTGTAGAGGGTGACGATCATCAGGTCGCGGGCCACTTCCTGGCTGGCTTCGGCGCGCAGGGAAATCTGGTTGTAGTGCAGCTCATCGGCGGCCAGGGCCGGCAGGCTGGCGACGGTGCCGAGGCTGAGGGCGAGCAGGGCGGCGGGGCGACTGAACGTGTGCATGAAAGCTCCTTGAGATGATGTGCAGGGGTGAGGTCCGGGCCTGCGTGAACGTTAAGACTCTAGCTTTTATGGGTGGGTTCGCACAGTTACAACTTCTATACAGATGCGAAGGTTGGTGGAGCTTTTGTGGCGAGGGAGCTTGCTCCCGCTGGACTGCGCTGTAGGAGCTGCCGAAGGCTGCGATCTTTTGATCTTTCGCTCACAACTCAATTCACCGGGACAAGATCGCAGCCTCGTTACACTCGACAGCTCCTACAGCGCAGCCGAGCGGGAGCAAGCTCCCTCGCCACAGGGGGTATAGGTAGCATCCGGGGCTGTGGCGCTTTGCCGCATATCTGCCGCTGCAAGCCGCGCCTTGGTTATACTCCGTGCGATTCGCCTGGAGCGCTCATCAGGAGAGCTCATGCTCGCCCCTTTGCAAATGACATCCGCCTCTCGCCAGAACCTCTGGCGCCTGACATTCATCCGCATTCTGGTCCTGGCGGCCCAGGCCGGCTCGGTGGGGCTCGCCTATTGGTTCGACCTGCTGCCGCTGCCCTGGCTGCAACTGGCGATCACCCTGGTCTGTTCCAGCGTGCTCTGCGCGCTGACGGCGATTCGCCTGCGCACCTCGTGGCCGGTGACCGAGTTGGAATACGCCGTGCAACTGGCCTGTGACCTGTTTATCCACAGCGCGCTGCTGTATTTCTCCGGCGGTTCCACCAACCCCTTCGTCTCCTATTACCTGGTGCCGCTGACCATCGCCGCAGTGACGTTGCCATGGCGTTTTTCGCTGATCCTTTCCGGTATCGCCCTGGCGCTGTACACCTTGCTGCTGGCGCGCTTCTATCCGCTGGAAACCTTCCCCATCGCCCGGGAAAACCTGCAGATCTACGGCATGTGGTTGAGTTTCGCCCTGGCTGCGGCAGTCATTACATTTTTTGCTGCGCGCATGGCCGAGGAGCTGCGCCGCCAGGAAGAACTGCGCGCCATCCGCCGTGAAGAGGGCCTGCGCGACGAGCAATTGCTGGCCGTGGCGACCCAGGCCGCCGGCGCCGCCCATGAATTGGGTACACCGCTGGCGACCATGAGCGTGCTGCTCAAGGAGATGCGCCAGGATCACCATGACCCAGCGTTGCAGGACGATCTCAGCGTGCTGCAGGACCAGGTCAAGCTCTGCAAGGAAACCCTGCAATACCTGGTGCGTGCCGCCGAGGCCAACCGCCGGCTGGATATCGACATGCAGGCGGTCACCTTCTGGCTCGACGACGCCCTGAACCGCTGGCACCTGATGCGCCCGGAGGCCAGTTATCGCTTCCAATGCCTGGGCAAGGGCGTGGTACCGCGCATGGCACCGCCGCCAGACCTGACCCAGGCGCTGCTGAACCTGCTCAACAATGCCGCCGACGCTTGCCCCGAAGGGCTGGAAGTGGCGTTGGACTGGAATGCCTATGAGCTGACCATCAGTATTCGCGACCACGGCGCCGGTGTGCCGCTGGCGATTGCCGAGCAGATCGGCAAGCCGTTCTATACCACCAAGGGCAAAGGTTTCGGCCTGGGCCTGTTTTTGAGCAAAGCCAGCGTGACACGCGCCGGCGGCTCGGTGAAACTCTACCCCCATGAGGAAGGCGGCACGCTCACCGAGCTGCGCCTGCCCCATGCCGACCGAGGAGACGAACATGAGTGACGAGATCCAAGTCGACGGCGAAGAACTGCCGCACCTGTTGCTGGTAGATGACGACGCCACCTTCACCCGCGTCATGGCCCGGGCCATGTCCCGCCGTGGTTTTCGCGTCAGCACCGCAGGTTCTGCCGAAGAAGGCCTGACCATCGCCCAGGCCGACCTGCCGGACTACGCCGCCCTGGACCTGAAAATGGACGGCGATTCGGGCCTGGTGCTGCTGCCCAAGCTGCTGGAGCTGGACCCGGAGATGCGCGTGGTGATCCTCACCGGCTATTCGAGCATCGCCACCGCGGTCGAGGCCATCAAGCGCGGTGCCTGCAATTACCTGTGCAAACCGGCGGACGCCGATGATGTACTGGCGGCGCTGTTGTCCGAGCACGCCGACCTCGACACCCTGGTGCCGGAAAACCCCATGTCGGTGGATCGCCTGCAATGGGAGCACATCCAGCGGGTGCTGACCGAGCATGAAGGCAATATCTCCGCCACGGCCCGCGCCTTGGGCATGCACCGGCGGACTTTGCAGCGCAAATTGCAAAAGCGTCCCGTGCGTCGCTGAACCTGCGCTGAACAGGTGTTGTCCACCCTCGCGACACATCGGGCCGTTGCTTTATGATCGGCCCGAGTTCTTTTCCCTATTGAGCCTTAACCATGAATCAGAACGCTGAATATTCCGCGGTCAATGACGCGGTGCGCGGGCAGTTTTTCCGCCGTGTCTGGCAAATGACCACGCCGTACTGGCGCAGTGAGGAGAAGGGCAAGGCCTGGACGCTGTTGATCGCCGTCATCGCACTCTCGCTGTTCAGCGTGGCGATCTCGGTGTGGATCAACAGTTGGTACAAGGATTTCTACAACGCCCTGCAAGAGAAGGACAGCGCGGCGTTCTGGCAGTTGATCCTGTATTTCTGCGGCATCGCGGCGGTGGCGATCCTGGGCGCGGTATACCGCTTGTACCTCACGCAGATGCTCACCATCCGCTGGCGGGCCTGGCTCACCGAGCAGCATTTCGCCCGCTGGCTCGGCGACAAGAATTACTACCGGCTGGAGCAGGGCGGCTACACCGATAACCCGGACCAGCGGATTTCCGAAGACCTCAACAGTTTCACCACCAACACCCTGAGCCTGGGCTTGGGATTGCTGCGCACCGTGGTCAGCCTAGTGTCGTTCTCGATCATTTTGTGGGGCGTGTCGGGCAGCATCGAGGTGCTCGGCTACACCATCCCGGGCTACATGTTCTGGTGCGCGCTGGTGTATGCGGCGGTGGGCAGTTGGCTGACGCACCTGATCGGCCGACGCCTGATCGGTCTGAACAATAACCAGCAACGCTTCGAAGCCGACCTGCGTTTCTCCATGGTCCGGGTACGTGAAAACGCCGAAAGCATTGCGCTGTACAACGGCGAGCCGAATGAGAACCGTCGCCTGAGCGGGCGTTTCGGCCTGGTCTGGCATAACTTCTGGGACATCATGCGGGTGTCCAAGCGCTTGACGTTCTTCACCTCCGGCTATGGCCAGATCGCGATCATCTTCCCGTTCATCGTCGCCGCGCCGCGCTACTTTGCCGGCAAGATCCAGCTGGGCGAGCTCATGCAGATCAACTCGGCGTTCGGCAATGTGCAGGAGAACTTCAGCTGGTTCATCAGCGCCTACGCCGACCTCGCTGCGTGGCGCGCCACCTGCGATCGTCTGCTGAGTTTCCGCCAGGCCATGAGCGACAACGAAGACCGCGTGCCGGCCATCGACGTGCAAAACCAGGGCGATGCGTTGAAGGTTCATCACTTGGGGCTGGACCTGGCCGACGGTCGCCATCTGCTCGATAACGCCGACATGACCGTGGAACCGGGCGAGCGGGTGATGCTCAGTGGCCGTTCTGGCAGTGGTAAATCGACCCTGCTGCGGGCGATGGGGCATTTGTGGCCGGCGGGGCACGGGACGATCCGGCTTCCGGCCGCGCGTTACCTGTTCCTGCCGCAGAAGCCATATCTGCCGATTGGCAGCCTGCGTGAAGTATTGAGTTATCCACAGGCTGGCGATATCTATCCCAACGAACGTTATGCACAGGTGCTGGAAACCTGCCGCCTGCCGCACCTGATTGCGCGGCTGGATGAAAGCAACCACTGGCAGCGCATGCTCTCGCCCGGCGAGCAACAACGCCTGGCCTTTGCCCGCGCATTGCTTTATGCACCGCAATGGTTGTACATGGACGAAGCCACGTCGGCGATGGATGAAGAAGACGAGGCGACGCTGTACCAGGCGCTGATCGACCAGTTGCCGGGCCTGAGCATCGTCAGCGTCGGCCACCGAAGCAGTTTGAAACGTTTCCATCCGCGACATGTGCGTATCGAAAATGGCCAACTGGTGGAGCGCACCGTAACCGCATAAACGCCACAAAACCTGTGGGGGCGAGCTTGCTCGCGATAGCGGTGTATCAGTTGATATTGATGTGGCTGACCCACCGCCATCGCGAGCAAGCTCGCTCCCACAAGGTTTTGGGGTGAACCGGATACCGCTCCAATGTGGGAGCGAGCTTGCTCGCGATGAAGCCGACTCGGTTTCAGCGCCAGACTCATCGCTGCACCCACGGTGATCGTACAACCACGTTGCGCTATGATGTTGCCATTCAGCCGTTTACCGAGACACAGCCCCATGGAAAACCCGATCGAAGTACCACGCTTTCCCCGCAAGCGCCGCAGCCTGGCGCAGGAGCTGGTGACGGTGTTGACCGAGCAGATTCGCGACGGCCTGCTCAAGCGTGGCGATAAATTGCCCACCGAGTCGGCGATCATGGAAGCCCATGGCGTCAGCCGTACCGTGGTGCGCGAGGCGATTTCCCGCTTGCAGGCGGCCGGCCAGGTGGAAACCCGCCATGGCATCGGCACTTTCGTGCTGGACACGCCGAGCCCGAGCGGTTTTCGCATCGACCCGGCCACCGTGGTCACCTTGCGTGACGTGCTGGCGATCCTGGAATTGCGCATCAGCCTGGAAGTGGAATCCGCCGGGCTGGCGGCGCAGCGCCGTAGCGACGAGCAACTGGCCGCCATGCGCGCCGCCCTCGACGCCTTGAACGAAAGCGCCGCCCACGCCAGCGATGCGGTGGCCTCGGACTTTGCCTTCCACCTGGAAATCGCCCTGTCCACCGGCAACCGCTACTTCACCGACATCATGACCCACCTGGGCACCAGCATCATTCCGCGTACCCGGGTAAACTCGGCGCGCCTGGCCCACGATGACCAGCAGCGCTACATGAACCGCCTGAGCCGTGAGCACGAGGAGATCTACGACGCCATCGCCCGCCAGGACTCCGAGGCGGCCCGCGCGGCCATGCGGTTGCACCTGACCAACAGCCGCGAGCGGCTGCGCCAGGCCCATGAAGAGGCGCAGGCGCAGGGCTGAAAGTCGCTCACTGTCCTGCTGGCAAAGATGCTGTCGTGGCAAGGATGCAGTTGTGGCGAGGGAGCTTGCTCCCGCTGGGCCTGTAGGAGCTGTCGAGCGAAGCGAGGCTGCGATCTTTCCCCAGACACCTGAGTCGCAAGCGAAAGATCAAAAGATCGCAGGCTTCGCCAGCTCCTACACAGTCGAGCGGGAGCAAGCTCCCTCGCCACAGGGAAGTGGTGACTGGCTTTGTATCTGTGTGCCCGTCTGACGAGTCGTAAGCGCGTGGTCCTACGCGTTGACCCGCAACATTTGCGGCTCGGATGTATCGGGATCCCAGCTCTCGTAGCTAACCTCGTAACGAAGCTCAACCAATTTGCCGAGATAAGCTGTCAACTCGGCGCTGGTTACAGTCACTGTCACATCCTTGCGCGGCGTACCCTCTTCGCCCTCGGTCAGAGGTGTAAACGCGCCTGCCGGAGTTGGAGGCGTCGAGCCGAGGCCCAGAGTCAGTTGGGCGTTCGAGTACGGTGCGAAAGCTGCATCCGGAATCTTCACGGTTAACGTCGTTGTCCTTGACAGGCTGATCGTGACTTCACCAGTGGTTGGAAAATCCTTGAGCGTTGGCTTCGCAAACATCGTCATGATGTCACTCCCTGTGAGGCAGCCCTGATCGTCGCGTACGGGCGGCTCACTTAAAAGATTGTGAAAGGGGCTACGGCCGTGCCCAGCACAGCCATGCCAGGGTTATGCCCCCTTGCCGTGGCGACGCCTACTGGCAGAGTTGACAGTGACGACGAGCGGTCCTGATGCTCGGGCGGCAGTTTTCATCCTTCTTCCAATCCCGCTCAAACCCCCGATTTACAAGGTTTCACGACAAACGTTCCGGTCCCGACACCCGACAAAAGACGAAATGCAGTTGACGTTCATATTTTAAGTTGTACGATGACCTACAACTTCACGTGAAGCTGAACCGTTTCCTACAACACATCATTTGCGTCCAGGGTGTTCGAATAATGAATCCACAAGAACTGAAGTCCATCCTCTCGTCTGGCCTGCTGTCGTTCCCGGTCACCGATTTCACTGCTCAAGGCGATTTCAATCGCGACAGCTACATCAAGCGCCTCGAGTGGCTGGCCCCGTATGGCGCCTCTGCTTTGTTCGCAGCGGGCGGCACCGGTGAATTCTTCTCCCTGGCCGCCAGCGAGTATTCCCAAGTCATCAAGACCGCCGTCGATACCTGCGCCACCAGCGTGCCAATCCTTGCCGGTGTTGGCGGTGCCACTCGCCAGGCCATCGAATACGCTCAAGAAGCCGAGCGCCTGGGTGCCAAGGGCCTGTTGCTGCTGCCGCATTACCTGACCGAAGCCAGCCAGGACGGTGTTGCCGCCCACGTTGAAGCCGTGTGCAAATCGGTGAAGATCGGCGTGGTGGTGTACAACCGCAACGTCTGCCGCCTGAACGCCACTTTGCTGGAGCAACTGGCCGAGCGCTGCCCGAACCTGATTGGCTACAAGGATGGCCTGGGCGATATCGAACTGATGGTGTCGATCCGTCGCCGCCTCGGCGATCGCTTCAGCTACCTGGGCGGCTTGCCGACCGCTGAAGTCTATGCCGCGGCCTACAAGGCCCTGGGCGTACCGGTCTACTCCTCGGCGGTGTTCAACTTCATCCCGAAAACCGCGATGGATTTCTACCACGCCATTGCCCGCGACGATCACGAGACCGTCGGCAAGATCATCGACGACTTCTTCCTGCCTTACCTGGACATCCGCAACCGCAAGGCCGGTTACGCGGTGAGCATCGTCAAGGCCGGCGCGAAGATCGTTGGCTATGACGCCGGCCCTGTGCGCACGCCGCTGACCGACCTGCTGCCAGAAGAATACGAAGCCCTGGCCGCGCTGATCGACAAGCAAGGCAAGCAGTAACAGACCCGATGAGGCCGCTGAGTAATCAGCGGCTTTTTGCGTAAGGCTTGTCGTTCCCACGCTCTGCGTGGGAATGCCGCCAGGGACGCTCTGCGTCCCCAGATCGCTTTTGTAGAAGGAGTAGCTCCGTGGCAGATTCAAAGCGTTTCGATAACTACATCAACGGTCAGTGGGTGGCCGGTGCCGACTATTGCACCAACATCAACCCATCTGACTTGTCCGATGTCATCGGTGAATACGCCAAGGCTGACGCAGCGCAGGTCAATGCCGCCATCGAAGCCGCCCGCGCCGCCTTCCCGGCCTGGTCGACCTCGGGCATCCAGGCCCGTCATGATGCGCTGGACAAAGTCGGCAGCGAGATCCTCGCCCGCCGCGAAGAACTCGGCCAACTGCTGGCCCGGGAAGAGGGCAAGACCCTGCCCGAAGCCATCGGCGAAGTGACCCGCGCTGGTAACATTTTCAAATTCTTCGCCGGTGAATGCCTGCGCCTGTCGGGCGATTACGTGCCGTCGGTGCGCCCGGGCGTCAACGTCGAAGTCACCCGCGAAGCCCTCGGTGTGGTCGGCCTGATCACCCCGTGGAACTTCCCGATTGCCATTCCCGCGTGGAAAATCGCCCCGGCCCTGGCCTACGGCAACTGCGTGGTGATCAAACCTGCCGAGTTGGTACCGGGCTGCGCCTGGGCCCTGGCCGAGATCATCTCCCGCGCCGGTTTCCCGGCCGGTGCATTCAACCTGGTGATGGGCAGCGGCCGTGTGGTCGGCGAAGTGCTGGTCAACAGCCCGAAAGTCGACGGCATCAGCTTTACCGGTTCGGTGGGCGTGGGGCGGCAGATCGCCGGCAACTGCGTGTCCCGCCAGGCCAAGGTGCAGTTGGAAATGGGCGGCAAGAACCCGCAGATCATCCTTGATGACGCGGACCTCAAGCAGGCCGTCGAACTGGCGGTGCAGAGCGCGTTCTACTCCACCGGCCAGCGTTGCACGGCCTCCAGTCGCCTGATCGTCACCGCCGGCATCCATGACAAGTTCGTCGAGGCCATGGCCGAGCGCATGCAGTCGATCAAGGTCGGCCATGCGTTGAAGGCCGGCACCGATATCGGTCCGGTGGTTTCCGAAGCCCAGCTCAGCCAGGACTTGAAGTACATCGACATCGGCCAGAGCGAAGGTGCTCGGTTGGTCAGTGGCGGTGGCCTGGTGACGTGCGACACGGAAGGTTACTTCCTGGCGCCGACCCTGTTCGCCGACAGCGAAGCCTCGATGCGCATCAGCCGCGAAGAGATCTTCGGCCCGGTGGCCAACGTCGTGCGCGTGGCCGACTACGAGGCGGCGCTGGCGATGGCCAACGACACCGAGTTCGGTCTGTCCGCCGGTATCGCCACCACCTCGTTGAAGTATGCCAACCACTTCAAGCGCCATTCCCAGGCGGGCATGGTGATGGTCAACCTGCCGACCGCCGGCGTGGATTACCACGTGCCGTTCGGCGGGCGCAAAGGCTCGTCCTATGGTTCGCGTGAGCAAGGTCGCTACGCGCAAGAGTTCTACACCGTGGTGAAGACCTCTTACATCGGCTCCTGATACACCGCAATACCTGTAGGAGCTGTAGGAGCTGTAGGAGCTGTCGAGTGCAACGAGGCTGCGATCTTTCCCCTGACAATTGAGTCGTGAGCGAAAGATCAAAAGATCGCAGCCTCGTTTGCACTCGACAGCTCCTACAAGCGCCTACAGGGCTTAACACAACATTTACCCGCATAAAAATAAATAGTGGGAGTACCTCTACATGCAAGCGACCAAGCCGACTCACGTCCGCTATTTGATCCTGCTCATGCTGTTCCTGGTGACGACGATCAACTATGCCGACCGTGCCACCATCGCCATCGCAGGCTCCAGCCTGCAAAAAGACCTCGGCATCGATGCCGTCACCCTCGGTTATATCTTCTCCGCTTTCGGTTGGGCCTATGTGGCCGGGCAGATTCCTGGCGGCTGGCTGCTCGACCGTTTCGGCTCGAAAAAAATCTATGCCTTGAGCATTTTCACCTGGTCGCTGTTCACCGTGCTGCAAGGCTATGTGGGTGAATTCGGCATGTCCACGGCCGTGGTTGCGCTGTTCATGTTGCGCTTCCTGGTGGGGTTGGCCGAAGCGCCGTCCTTCCCGGGCAACGCACGGATCGTCGCCGCCTGGTTCCCGACCGCAGAACGTGGCACCGCCTCGGCGATCTTCAACTCGGCGCAGTATTTTGCCACCGTGTTGTTTGCACCGCTGATGGGCTGGATCGTCTACCGTTTCGGCTGGCAGCACGTGTTCATCGTGATGGGCGTGATTGGCATCGTGTTCTCGCTGATCTGGCTGAAAGTGATCCACAGCCCGCGCCAGCATCCGATGATCAACGAGGCCGAGTTCAATCACATCGCCGCCAACGGCGCGATGGTCGACATGGACCAGGACAAGGGCAAGGAAAAGAAAGCCGACGGTCCGAAGTGGGATTACATCCGTCAACTGCTGACCAACCGCATGATGCTCGGCGTGTACCTGGGCCAGTACTGCATCAACGGCATCACCTACTTCTTCCTGACCTGGTTCCCGGTGTACCTGGTGCAGGAACGCGGCATGACCATCCTCAAGGCCGGTTTCATCGCGTCCTTGCCGGCGATCTGCGGTTTCATCGGCGGCGTCCTTGGCGGGGTGATTTCCGATTACCTGCTGCGCAAAGGCCACTCGCTGACCTTCGCCCGCAAGGCGCCGATCATCGCCGGCCTGCTGGTGTCCAGCAGCATCGTGGCGTGCAACTACGTCGACATCGAATGGATGGTGGTGGGCTTCATGGCCCTGGCCTTCTTCGGTAAAGGCGTCGGTGCGCTGGGCTGGGCCGTGGTTTCCGATACGTCGCCAAAACAGATCGCCGGCTTGAGCGGTGGCCTGTTCAACACCTTCGGCAACCTGGCATCGATCACCACGCCAATCGTCATTGGCTACATCATCAGCGCCACCGGTTCGTTCAAGTGGGCACTGGTGTTCGTCGGTTGCAACGCGCTGGTGGCGGTGTTCAGCTACCTGGTCATCGTCGGGCCGATCAAGCGTGTGGTGCTCAAGGAACCAACGGCCAAGGATGCCGACATCTCCAGCCTGTCTGAAGCTAAATCCTGAAGGAGCGGCGTCAATGCAACTGATTGAACATGCCGATTCGCCGCGTTACATCCGCTTGCATGAGCGGGACAACGTAGTGATCGTCGTCAATGACCAGGGCGTACCGGCCGGGACCGAGTTCCCGGACGGCCTGGTCACCGTGGATTTCGTGCCGCAGAGCCACAAGGTCACCCTGGTGGACATTCCCGAGGGAGGCGAGGTGATTCGCTATGGCCAGGTCATCGGCTATGCGCTGCAACCGATCCCCCGTGGCAGCTGGGTCAAGGAAGACCAGTTGCGCATGCCGACCGCGCCGCCGCTGGACAGCCTGCCGCTGTCCACTGATGTGCCGGTGGCCGATGCACCGCTGGAGGGCTACACCTTCGAGGGTTATCGCAACGCCGACGGTACCGTCGGCACGCGCAATATCCTGGGCATCACCACCACGGTGCAGTGCGTGACCGGGGTGCTGGACCACGCGGTCAAGCGCATCAAGGATGAGCTGCTGCCCAAGTACCCGAACGTCGATGACGTGGTGGCGCTGACCCACAGCTATGGCTGTGGCGTGGCGATCACTGCCACCGATGCGTACATCCCGATTCGTACCGTGCGCAACCTGGCGCGCAACCCGAACCTGGGGGGCGAGGCATTGGTGATCAGCCTGGGCTGCGAGAAATTGCAGGCCGGGCAGGTGATGCATGAGAACGACAGCTCGGTGGACCTCAGCGAGCCTTGGTTGTATCGCTTGCAGGATTCCAGTCACGGTTTCACCGAAATGATCGAGCAGATCATGGAACTGGCCGAGACCCGCCTGAAGAAACTCGACCAGCGCCGTCGCGAAACCGTACCGGCTTCGGAGCTGATCCTGGGCATGCAGTGTGGCGGCAGCGATGCGTTCTCCGGCATCACCGCCAACCCGGCGCTGGGCTACGCCTCGGATCTGCTGCTGCGTGCCGGGGCGACGGTGATGTTCTCCGAAGTCACCGAAGTGCGCGATGCGATCTACCTGCTGACCTCTCGGGCACAAACCCAGGAGGTCGCCCAGGAACTGGTGCGCGAAATGGACTGGTACGACCGCTACCTGGCCAAGGGCGAAGCCGATCGCAGTGCCAACACCACGCCTGGCAACAAGAAGGGCGGGCTGTCGAACATCGTCGAAAAGTCCCTGGGCTCGATCGTCAAGTCCGGCAGTAGCGCGATCAATGGCGTGCTGGGTCCGGGCGAGCGCTTCAAGCAAAAGGGCCTGATCTTCTGCGCCACGCCGGCCAGTGATTTTGTCTGCGGTACGCTGCAACTGGCGGCGGGGATGAACCTGCACGTGTTCACCACCGGCCGCGGCACGCCGTACGGCTTGGCGATGGCTCCGGTGGTGAAGGTCTCGACCCGCACCGAACTGGCCCAACGCTGGCCGGACCTGATCGACATCGACGCCGGCCGGATCGCCACCGGACGGGCGACCATCGAAGAGTTGGGTTGGGAGCTGTTCCACTACTACCTGGACGTGGCCAGTGGCAAGAAACAGACCTGGGCCGAGCGGCACAAGCTGTACAACGACATCACGTTGTTCAACCCGGCGCCGATTACCTGATCCTGGCCTTGGGGGGTAGCGATTGATCGTTCCCACGCTCCGCGTGGAAATGCCTCAACGGACGCTCCGCGCTCGATTCTTGGAACGCGGAGCGCCCCTGGCTGCATTCCCACGCAGAGCGTGGGAACGATCAGTGGGAAAGTGGCTTATCATTAGCCACCTAACGACACTGCTCTCAAGGTCCCCTGCATGCTGGCAATTTTCCTCGAAACCCTGAACATCACCGCGCCGGTGTTTGCCATGCTGTTTTTGGGGGTGTTGCTCAAGCGCATCAACTGGATCAACGACAACTTCATCCATATCGCCTCATCCCTGGTGTTCAACGTCACCATGCCGGCGCTGTTGTTCCTCGGCATCCTCCATGCCGACCTGCACGCGGCGCTGCAGCCCGACCTGCTGATCTATTTCTCCATCGCTACCCTGGCAAGTTTCGCCATGGCCTGGGGCTGGGCGATCTGGCGCTGCCCGCGCGAAGATCGCGGCATCTATACCCAAGGTGCGTTTCGTGGCAACAACGGGGTCATCGGCCTGGCGCTGGCGGCGAGCATGTATGGCGATTATGGGATTTCCCTGGGGGCGATTCTCGCGGCGCTGGTGATCCTGTTCTACAACACCTTGTCGACCATCGTGCTGGCGGTCTACAGCCCGGTGATCAAGTCTGACCCGTGGAGCATCTGCAAGAGTGTGATCAGCAACCCGCTGATCATCAGCGTGATTGTCGCCGCGCCGTTCGCCTATTGGCACATCGGCCTGCCGAACTGGTTCGAGACCTCGGCCAAGTACCTGTCGCAAATGACCTTGCCCCTGGCGTTGATCTGCATTGGCGGCACGCTGTCGCTGGTGGCCTTGCGCAAGAGCGGCAAGATGGCCCTGAGTTCGAGCCTGGTGAAGATGGTCGGGCTGCCGCTGCTGGCTACCCTCGGTGCGTGGCTGTGGGGCTTTCGCGGGGCGGAGTTGGGGATCCTGTTCCTGTACTTCGGCAGCCCCACCGCCGCCGCCAGTTACGTCATGGCCCGGGCGGCCGATGGCAACCATGAACTGGCGGCGGCGATCATCGTCATCACCACGCTGATGGCGGCGATTACGACCAACCTGGGGATCTTTGTGTTGCAGTGGGGTGGGTGGATCTAGCCCTGGGTTTGCGCTGTTCTTGAGGTCCAAATCGCGAGCAAGCTCGCTCCCACAGTGGCTTGTGGGTGTATTGCAATCACCTGTGGGAGCGAGCTTGCTCGCGATAGCGATCTAACAGTCACTCAGGTTTCTGATAGCTATCGATCACTTCCTGCGCCGCCCGAAACGCATCGATCGCAGCCGGCACGCCCGCGTACACCGCGCAATGCAGCAATGCCTCGCGAATCTCTTCCACCGTGCAGCCATTATTCAGCGCGCCGCGCACATGGCCTTTGAGTTCCTGCGGGCACTTGAGGGCGGTGAGGGCGGCCAGGGTGATCAGGCTGCGGGTCTTCAGCGGCAGGCCTTCGCGGCTCCAGACGCTGCCCCAGGCATGTTCGTTGACGAAGTCCTGCAATGGCTGGGTGAACTCGGTGGCGTTGCCCAGGGCGCGGTCGACGAATGCGTCGCCCATGACCTGGCGACGCATGTCCAGGCCGGTCTTTGGAGTGTCGGTCATGGCAAATCCCTCTTGTGGTGTTGGCGGCGCCAGGCGCGCAGGGAGGTGAACAGCAAGAACGTGAGCAGGGCCGGCAGTACATAAAACAGCATCAGCCGTTCCAGTTGGCCGGCCAGGGGCATGCCGGTGGTGAAGGACATCACGTGCAGCCCATAGGCCAGGTACAACCCCAGCAATAGCAAGCCCTCGGCGCGGGTGACACGATAACCGGAATAGAACACCGGCAGGCACAGCACCGCCACGCCGAGCATCACCGGCAGGTCGAAATCCAGGGCGTTCGGTGAGACCGACAGTGGCGTGGGGGCGGCGAGGGCGGTTATCCCCAATACCCCGAGCAGGTTGAACAGGTTGCTGCCGATGACGTTACCCACCGCAATGTCCCGTTGGCCGCGCAGGGCGGCGATCAACGAGGTGGCGAGTTCCGGCAGCGAGGTGCTGACGGCAACGATGGTCAGGCCGATGATGCGCTCCGAAAGCCCCAGGTCCATCGCCACTTTCACCGCCGCGCCCAGCAGCAGGTGCCCGGCGAAAATCAGCATTGCCAAGCCCAGCACGATCATCGCCAGGCTCTTGGGCCACGACCCCCGGGTCACCTCGATACCCACCGTGTGCGGCCGTCCCGAGTGCCGCGACTGGCGCAGCAACAGGCCCAGGTACACCGCCAGGCCCACCAGCAGCCACACGCCGTCCAACCGGGTCAGCTCTTCATTCCAGGCCAGCACGAACACCAGCAGGCTGGCACCGATCATCAACGGAATGTCCAGGCGCACCAGTTGGCGCGAGACGCGCAACGGAATGATCAGCGCCGACAGCCCAAGGGTGACGAGGATGTTGAAGATGCTGCTGCCGATCACGCTGCCCACGGCGATATCGGCGTTTTGCGCCAGGGTCGCCTGCAGGCTGACGGCCATTTGTGGGGCGCTGCTGCCGAACGCGACGACGCTCAGGCCGATGATCAGTGGTCGTACCTGCAAGCGTGCCGCCAGGCCCACGGCGGCGCGCACCAGCAGTTCGGCGCCGCCGATCAGCAACAGCAGGGCGCCGAACAATTCGATCAGGCTGAGCAACGGTAGGGCGGTGAGTAGGGAAATGGCCGGGCTCCGTCTATCAATCGTCGAGGGCTTGCACGCGCACCCGTGCGGTGCCGCTGCGCAACATGCCCAGTTGCTCGGCGGCTTCGCGGGACACGTCGATCAAGCGGCCTCGGGAGTATGGGCCACGGTCGTTGATGCGCACCACCACGCTGTCATTGTTGCTCAGGTTGGTGACTTTCACCCGGGTGCCAAACGGCAACTGGCGATGGGCGGCGGTCAGGCTGTGCTGGTCGAAACGCTCGCCGCTGGCGGTGCGCTTGCCGTGGTGCCTGGCACCGTAATAAGAGGCGACGCCGGTCTGGTCGTAGCCGTGTGGATCGACCGTCCCGCTCTGGCTGGCGCAACCGGCCAGCAGGGACAGCAGGGCGCAGGCGCCGAGGAGACGCTTCATGTAGGGTTTTCCAACTACAGATAGGGGAGCTGGCCAGTGGGAGTAATGCCTGTGGGAGCAAAGCTTGCTCGCGATGAACGATAACGCGGTCCACTGATGGATCGAGGTGTCTTCATCGCGAGCAAGCTTTGCTCCCACAGGCTCGCTCCCACAGGGGGTTGAGCCAGATTCAAAGACTGGCTCCATGGCAATCAGCCCTCGAGCTTGCTTTTGAGCAGTTCGTTGACCTGTTGCGGGTTGGCCTTGCCCTTGGAGGCTTTCATGGCCTGGCCGACGAAGAAGCCGAACATCTTGCCGCGCTTGGCTTCGTCTGCCGCACGGTACTGTTCGACTTGCTCGGCGTTGGCCGCGAGCATTTCATCGAGCACGGCGGAAATGGCGCCGGTGTCGGTGACCTGCTTCAAGCCGCGCTTCTCGATGATCTCGTCGGCGCTGCCTTCACCATTGGCCATGGCTTCGAACACCATCTTGGCGATCTTGCCGGAAATGGTGTTGTCCTTGATCCGCACCAGCATGCCGCCCAGTTGTTCGGCCGAGACCGGCGACTGGTCGATTTCCAGGCCCTGTTTGTTCAACAGGCTGCCCAGTTCGACCATCACCCAGTTGGCCGCCAGCTTGGCGTCGCCGCCGATGCTCACGACTTTCTCGAAGTAATCGGCCTGCTCGCGGCTGGTGGCCAGGACGTTGGCGTCATAGCTCGACAGCCCGAATTGCGCCTGGAAGCGCTCGCGTTTTTGCGGCGGCAGTTCCGGCAGGGTGGCGCGCACCTCGTCGAGGAACGAGTTCTCGATGACCACCGGCAGCAGGTCTGGATCGGGGAAGTAACGGTAGTCGTTGGCTTCTTCCTTGCTGCGCATCGGACGAGTCTCGTCCTTGTTCGGATCGTACAGGCGGGTCTGCTGGATGACCTTGCCGCCGTCCTCGATCAGTTCGATCTGGCGCTGGATCTCGCTGTTGATCGCCTTCTCGATGAAGCGGAACGAGTTGACGTTCTTGATCTCGCAGCGGGTGCCGAATTCGACCTGGCCCTTGGGCCGGATCGACACGTTGCAGTCGCAGCGCAGCGAGCCTTCGGCCATGTTGCCGTCGCAGATGCCCAGGTAGCGCACCAGCGCATGGACCGCCTTGACGTAGGCCACGGCTTCCTTGGCGCTGCGCATGTCCGGCTCGGAAACGATTTCCAGCAGCGGCGTGCCGGCGCGGTTCAGGTCGATACCGGTGGCGCCGTTGAATTCTTCGTGCAGGCTCTTGCCGGCGTCTTCTTCCAGGTGCGCCCGGGTAATACCGACGCGCTTGACCGTGCCGTCTTCCAAGGCGATGTCCAGGTGGCCCTTGCCAACGATCGGCAATTCCATCTGGCTGATCTGGTAGCCCTTGGGCAGGTCCGGGTAGAAGTAGTTCTTGCGGGCGAACACGTTGTGCTGGCCGATCTCGGCGTCAATCGCCAGGCCGAACATCACCGCCATGCGCACCGCTTCGGCGTTGAGCACCGGCAGCACGCCGGGCATGCCCAGGTCCACCAGGCTGGCCTGGGTGTTGGGCTCGGAACCGAAAGTGGTGGAGCTACCGGAAAAGATTTTCGACCGGGTGGTGAGCTGGGTATGAATCTCCAGCCCGATCACGACTTCCCATTGCATGTGTTTCTCCTCAGAAGCCGGTTGGGGTGCGGGTGTGCCAGTCAGTGTGTAACTGATACTGGTGGGCAACGTTCAACAGGCGGCCTTCCTGGAAATACGGCGCGAGCAACTGCACGCCCACCGGCAGGCCATCGACGAAACCGGCCGGCATGGACAGGCCCGGCAAGCCGGCGAGGTTGGCGGTGATGGTGTAGACGTCTTCCAGGTACTCGGCGACCGGGTCACTGTTCTTGGCACCGAGTTTCCAGGCCGGGTTTGGCGTGGTTGGGCCGAGGATGATGTCGACCTCATTGAAGGCGGCCATGAAGTCGTTCTTCACCAAGCGACGGATTTTCTGCGCCTTGAGGTAGTAGGCGTCGTAGTAGCCGGCGGACAGCGCGTAGGCGCCGACCATGATCCGGCGCTGCACTTCGGCACCGAAGCCTTCGCCACGGGAGCGCTTGTACAGGTCGATCAGGTTTTCCGGGTTCTCGCAGCGATAGCCGAAGCGCACGCCGTCGAAACGCGACAGGTTCGAGGACGCTTCCGCCGGGGCGATCACGTAGTACGCGGGAATCGCGTGCTGCATGTTCGGCAGGCTGATTTCCTTGATGACTGCGCCGAGCTTCTCCAGCTCCTTGACGCTGTTGTGGACCAGTTCGGCGATGCGTGGGTCGAGGCCGGCGCTGAAGTACTCCTTCGGCACGCCGATGCGCAGGCCCTGCAGCGAGCCGTTGAGGCTGGCGCTGTAGTCCGGCACTGGTTCATCGATGCTGGTGGAGTCGTTCGGGTCGAAGCCGGCCATGCCTTGCAGCAGGATCGCGCAATCTTCGGCGGTGCGGGCCAGCGGGCCACCCTGGTCGAGGCTGGAGGCGTAGGCGATCATGCCCCAGCGCGAGACGCGACCGTAGGTCGGCTTCAGGCCAGTGAGGTTGGTGAACGCCGCCGGTTGGCGAATCGAACCGCCGGTGTCGGTGGCGGTGGCGGCCGGCAACAGGCGTGCAGCCACGGCGGCAGCGGAACCACCGGACGAGCCGCCCGGTACGTGTTCCAGGTTCCACGGGTTTTTCACCGCGCCGTAGTAGCTCGACTCGTTGGCCGAGCCCATGGCGAATTCGTCCATGTTGGTCTTGCCCAGGGTCACGGTGCCGGCGGCGGCCAGCTTGGCGACCACGGTGGCATCGTACGGGGCCTTGAAGTTGTCGAGCATCTTCGAGCCGCAGCTGGTGCGGATGCCCTGGGTGCAGAACAGGTCCTTGTGGGCAATCGGCGCACCGAGCAGGGCGCCGGTTTCACCATTGGCGCGCCGGGCGTCGGCGGCCTTGGCCTGGCTCAGGGCCAGCTCCTGGGTGAGGCTGATGAAGCTGTTGAGCTGCGGGTCGAGCTGGGCTATGCGCGCCAGCAGGACCTGGGTCAGCTCTTCGGAAGAAAACTTTTTATCGGCGAGTCCGCGGGCGATCTCGGCCAGGGTCATGTGATGCATGAGAGGCTCTTTCCCTTTAGTCGATGACTTTCGGAACCAGGTACAGGCCGTTTTCGACCGCTGGTGCGATGGACTGGTAGGCCTCGCGGTGATTGGACTCGGTCACGACGTCGGCGCGCAGGCGCTGGCTGGCTTCGAGTGGGTGTGCCAGTGGTTCGATACCGTCGGTATTGACCGCCTGCATCTCGTCGACCAGCCCCAGAATGCTGTTCAGGGCAGAAGTGATGTGTGGAAGATCGGCTTCATTGAGGCCCAGACAGGCCAGATGAGCGATTTTTTCCACGTCGGAGCGTTCAAGCGCCATGGGATTCTCCAGTGGAAAACAAAACGGACGTAACCTGTCCGTGTGTTAGATTGTCGGAACACTACCGCATTTCTACGGTCTTACGGCCGCGATTTCGGGGTTTGGTGCACAGAAAAGCGGCCAATTTAACATATTGGCGCCTTGCCCAAAATCCCTGTCGTTGTTAGAGTTTGCCGCACTTTTTTACCCACGCGTTGCCTAGGGTCCCTTTCCCATGTTCAAGAAACTGCGTGGCATGTTTTCCAGCGATCTTTCCATTGACCTGGGCACTGCCAACACCCTTATTTACGTGCGCGAGCGCGGTATCGTCCTGAATGAACCCTCGGTCGTGGCCATCCGCACCCACGGTAACCAGAAAAGTGTCGTGGCTGTCGGTACGGAAGCCAAGCGCATGCTGGGCCGTACACCGGGCAACATCGCGGCCATTCGCCCCATGAAGGACGGCGTGATCGCCGACTTCAGCGTCTGCGAAAAGATGCTGCAGTACTTCATCAACAAGGTTCACGAAAACAGCTTCCTGCAGCCCAGCCCTCGTGTGCTGATCTGCGTTCCATGCAAGTCCACCCAGGTAGAGCGACGCGCTATCCGTGAATCGGCCCTCGGCGCCGGTGCCCGCGAAGTGTTCCTGATCGAAGAGCCAATGGCTGCTGCCATCGGTGCCGGCCTGCCGGTGGAAGAAGCCCGCGGCTCGATGGTCGTCGACATCGGTGGTGGTACCACTGAAATCGCGCTGATCTCCCTCAACGGTGTGGTCTACGCCGAATCCGTACGTGTGGGCGGCGACCGTTTCGACGAAGCGATCATCACTTATGTGCGTCGCAACTACGGCAGCCTGATCGGCGAATCCACCGCCGAGCGCATCAAGCAGGAAATCGGCACGGCCTACCCGGGCGGTGAAGTGCGTGAAGTCGACGTGCGCGGTCGCAACCTGGCCGAAGGCGTTCCACGGGCCTTTACCCTCAACTCCAACGAAGTGCTCGAAGCGCTGCAAGAATCGTTGGCGACCATCGTCCAGGCCGTCAAGAGCGCCCTGGAGCAGTCGCCACCGGAGCTGGCGTCGGACATCGCCGAGCGCGGCCTGGTGCTGACCGGTGGTGGTGCGCTGCTGCGTGACCTCGACAAGCTGCTGGCCCAGGAAACCGGGCTGCCGGTGATCGTTGCCGAAGACCCGTTGACCTGTGTTGCCCGCGGCGGTGGCCGTGCATTGGAAATGATGGACAAGCACACCATGGACCTGCTCTCCAGCGAATAAGTTGGCTGGATCGTCTATGTTGTTCGCTCCCGGGCAGCACTTTGCAGTGCTGCCCGTTGGCGTTTATCTTCTGTCATTCGTATCCAGGCCGGTTTGATGCCGTATGAATAAAGAAAACATTTGCCTGGGAGGAGCGGCCTATTAAACCGCTTTTCGCCAAAGGCCCCTCATTGGGTGTGCGCCTGCTGGTGCTGACCGTGCTCTCGGTCGCGCTGATGGTGGTCGATGCCCGCTTCACGCTGCTCAAACCTGTGCGCAGCCAGATGTCGCTGGTGTTGATGGAGTCCTACTGGATCACCGACCTGCCGCAGCGCTTGTGGCAAGGTGTGGCCAGCCAGTTTGGCAGCCGGACCGAACTGGTCGCTGAAAACGAAAAACTCAAGACCGAAAACCTGCTGTTGCAGGGGCGCATGCAGAAGCTGGCGGCCCTCACCGAGCAGAACGTTCGGCTGCGCGAGCTGCTCAATTCTTCGGCGCTGGTCAACGAGAAGGTCGAAGTGGCCGAGTTGATCGGCATGGACCCCAACCCCTTCACCCACCGCATCATCATCAACAAGGGTGAGCGCGACGGCGTGGTTCTCGGCCAGCCGGTACTCGACGCCCGGGGCCTGATGGGCCAGGTGGTGGAGTTGATGCCCTACACCTCCCGAGTGCTGCTGCTGACCGATACCACCCACAGCATTCCCGTGCAGGTCAATCGCAACGGCTTGCGCGCGATTGCCAGCGGCACCGGCAACCCGGAACGCCTGGAACTGCGGCATGTGGCCGATACCGCCGATATCAAGGAAGGCGACCTGCTGGTCAGCTCCGGCCTTGGCCAGCGCTTCCCGGCCGGTTATCCGGTGGCAACGGTCAAGGAAGTCATCCATGACTCCGGCCAGCCGTTTGCCATCGTTCGCGCGGTGCCGACGGCTGCATTGAATCGCAGCCGCTACCTGCTGCTGGTATTCAGCGACAACCGTACGCCCGAAGAGCGTGCCAATGACGCTGCCGTGGCCCAGGAAGCCCAGGACCGCCAGGGCGGCGAGTCGGCTGCCCCATCGACAGCGACGCCGGCGCCTGTCCCTGCCACGGTGCCAAAACCACCAGTGCCTGCACCCGCGACGGCGGCTCCGGCCACCACGCCGGCGGCAACCCCGGCCACCACGCCCGCCGCGCCTGCTGTGAAACCGACCCGCTCGGCCACCCACGCACCCGCCGCGCAGCCTGCTCAACCAGCCCGGCCCGCCGCCAAACCGCCAGCCTCCACGCCGGCCACCGCGCCAGCCCCCAGGGGAGCACGAGAAGAATGAGCAGTACCCAATCCGGTAACGGCTGGATGGTCTGGCTGACCTTCGCCATCGGCCTGTTGCTCAGCGTTTCGCCGCTGCCGCAGTTCATGGAAATCCTGCGCCCACTGTGGCTGGCCCTGTTGCTGGCCTTCTGGGCGCTGGCCTTGCCGCACAAGGTCGGCATGGTCACCGCCTGGTGCCTGGGTCTGGCCGAGGACGTACTTTATGGCACGTTGCTGGGGCAGAACGCGCTGATCCTGACGCTGATCACCTTCCTGGTGCTGTCGCTGCAACAACGCCTGCGGATGTTCCCCATGTGGCAGCAGTGCCTGGTGATCCTGGTGATCTTTGGCCTGGCGCAACTGGTGCAGTTGTGGCTCAGCGCGCTGACTGGCAACCGCCAGCCGACCCTGGCGCTGGTCTTGCCAGCCCTGGTCAGCGCCTTGCTCTGGCCCTGGGTCAGCTTCGGTTTGCGTGGCCTGCGCCTGCGTTTCAAAATCAACTGATTCGCTCAGGATATCTACACTTTTTTTTGGTGACTCATATCCTTGTGGCCAGAGATTGAATCCCGCTGGGCTCTGTAGGAGCTGGCGAAGCCTGCGATCTTTTGATCTTGATCTTGATCTTGATCTTGATCTTGATCTTTCGCTTGCGACTCAATTGTCTGGGACAAGATCGCAGCCTCGCTTCGCTCGTCAGCTCCTACACAGCTCCTACGGCGCAGCCCAGCGGGAGCAATCTTTGGCCACAAAAGCCGGTCGCGTTAGGGAGATGTCTTGATGAAACCGCTCTACCTCGCCTCAGGCTCGCCGCGTCGGCGTGAACTGCTCACGCAGATCGGCGTGCCCTTTACCGCCATCGGCGCGGACATCGACGAAACTCCCCTGGACCACGAAACCCCTTCGGCCTACGTCGAGCGCCTGGCGCGCGGCAAGGCCGAGGCGGGTCGGCGAGCCCTGGACGCCGGCATGGATGGCTGCGTGCTGGGCGCCGATACGGCTGTGGTACTGGACGGGCGAATTCTCGGCAAACCCGTGGACCAGGCCGATTCCATGACGACGCTTTTGAGCCTGTCCGGTCGCGAACATGAAGTATTGACCGCCATTGCCATACTGGATGGGCAGCGTTGCGAATCCCGCGTTGTGCGCACCCTGGTGCGCTTTCGGTCGATCACGGAACAGGAAGCGGCGGCCTACTGGGCCAGCGGTGAACCCCGGGACAAGGCCGGCGGCTATGGTATTCAAGGGCTGGGCGCGGTGTTTGTCGCCGGGCTTGAAGGCAGTTATTCAGCCGTGGTCGGCCTGCCGCTGTGCGAAACCGCAGAACTACTGGGCCATTTCGGCATACCCTGTTGGCAAACCTTGAGCGCGCGCTGAGCGCCGTCTGACTTGATGCGGCCATAATCGTGAACATGCCTGAACGAGACCCTGCCATGAGTGAAGAGATCCTGATCAACATCACGCCGATGGAATCGCGCGTGGCGGTGGTTGAAAACGGTGTTCTGCAAGAGGTCCACGTCGAGCGCACGCAAAAGCGTGGCATCGTCGGCAATATCTATAAAGGCAAGGTGGTGCGGGTGCTGCCGGGCATGCAGGCGGCCTTCGTCGACATCGGCCTGGACCGCGCGGCATTCATTCATGCGTCGGAAATTTCCATGCGCGAAGGACCGGCCGTGGAGAGCATCAGCGCGCTGGTGCATGAAGGGCAGAGCCTGGTGGTGCAGGTCACCAAGGACCCCATCGGCTCCAAGGGCGCGCGCCTGACCACGCAACTGTCGATTCCGTCGCGCTACCTGGTGTACATGCCGCGCACCGCCCATGTCGGTATTTCCCTGAAGATCGAAGACGAAGCCGAGCGCGAGCGCCTCAAGCAGGTGGTCAGCGACTGCGTGGAAAAAGAAGGCATCAAGGAAGCCGGTGGGTTCATCCTGCGCACCGCCGCCGAAGGGGCCGGGGCCGATGAGATCCTCATGGACATCCGCTACCTGCGCAGGCTTTGGGACCAGATCGCCGCGCAGATCAAGACTATCGCCACCCCCAGCGTGATCTACGAAGACCTGGGCCTGGCGCTGCGGACCTTGCGCGACCTGGTCAGCCCCAAGATCGAGAAAATCCGTATCGACTCCCGGGAAACCTTCCAGAAAACCACGCAGTTCGTCGCCGAACTGATGCCGGAAATCGCCGACCGCCTCGAGCATTATCCTGGCGAGCGGCCGATTTTCGACCTGTACGGAGTCGAAGACGAAATCCAGAAAGCCCTTGAACGCAAGGTGCCGCTCAAGTCCGGCGGCTACCTGGTGGTGGACCCGGCCGAGGCCATGAGCACCATCGACGTCAACACCGGGGCGTTCGTCGGCCATCGCAACCTGGAAGAAACCATCTTCAAGACCAACCTGGAAGCCGCCACCGCCATTGCCCGGCAACTGCGCCTGCGCAACCTGGGCGGGATCATCATCATCGACTTCATCGACATGGAAGATGAAGAACACCAGCGCCAGGTGCTGCGGACCCTGGAAAAACAACTCGAACGCGACCACGCCAAGACCAACATCATCGGCATCACCGAGCTGGGCCTGGTGCAGATGACCCGCAAGCGCACTCGCGAAAGCCTCGAACAGGTGCTGTGCGAGCCGTGCAGCAGTTGCCAGGGCCGCGGCAAGCTCAAGACCCCGGAAACCGTGTGTTACGAAATCTTCCGGGAAATTCTCCGGGAGGCGCGCGCCTACCAGGCGACTGGCTATAGAGTGTTGGCGAACCAGAAAGTGGTGGATCGCCTGCTCGACGAGGAGTCAGGCAATGTCGCGGAGCTGGAAGCGTTTATCGGACGCACGATTCGCTTCCAGGTGGAAACCATGTATTCCCAGGAACAATACGACGTGGTGTTGCTCTGAAGAGCTTGGGAAGCGGCGGGCCCGCGGATTTGATCGTCTTTGCCAGGGGAGCCCACTGACATGGAGCGTCTGACACGCATTTTGGCGGCGCTGACTCGCTGGGGGCTGGGGCTGTGCGCCCTGCTGCTGGTGTTGCTGGCGTTGTACGTCAGCCTCGGTCGCGAGCTGGTCCCGCTGGTAGCCGAATACCGCGCCGAGGTCGAGACCCAGGCCAGCGCTGCCTTGGGCATGCCTGTGCACATCGGCAGCCTCGACGGTAGCTGGAGCGCCCTGGCGCCAATCCTGGCGGCGCGCGACGTGGTGGTCGGCGAAGGCCCCAATGCCTTGCACCTGGATCAGGTGCGAGCCGTGCCTGACCTGTGGGACAGCCTGCTGGCACGTCAGGTGCGCATTGCCCACCTGGAAGTCAGCGGCCTGAAGATCAGCCTCAAGGAGGGCGCCGACGGCAAGTGGGCCCTGGAAGGCCTGCCGGTGAAGGACGACCAGCCCCTCGATCCGCAGCAATTGCTCGAACGCATGCAGGTGGTTGCCAAGTTCTCGCTGCTCGATAGCCAGGTGACTTTGCAACCTGTCGAACAACCACCGCTGACCCTCACCTACGTCGGCTTGAGCCTGCGCACCGGCGCCACCCGCCAACGGCTGGACGTGCGCTTGACCCTGCCTGACGGCCAGCCTCTGGCGATCAACCTGCGCACCCGTATCCGCGCCAGTGACTGGAAGAATGGCCAGGCCGATGCGTACCTGAGCCTGCCGCAAAGCGACTGGTCCAAATGGCTGCCCAAACGCCTGACCCAACAATGGAATTTTTCCCGGATCAAGGCCGGTGGCGAGTTCTGGCTGAGTTGGGGCGGCGGTACGGTGCAAAGCGCGGCCATGCGCTTGAACGCTCCTGACATCCTGGGTGCCTACGCCGAGCGCAAGCCGGTGCAGATCCATAACCTGGCGCTCAATGGGTATTTCCAGCGTGGCGACCAGGGCTTTACCGCGACCTTCGATTCCCTGGCGATGAACTTGGGCGAAACCCGCTGGGAATCGCGCCTGCAACTGCAACAGAGTGCTGCCACCGAAAAGGCCGAGGAGCGCTGGCACCTGCAGGCCGACCGCCTCGACTTGACCCCGCTTACGCCTTTGCTCAATGCCCTGGCACCGTTGCCTGAAGGCCTGGCGACGACCATCGACCGTCTCAAGGTGACCGGTGCCCTGCGCAACGTGCTGCTGGACTACCGGCCGCAGAACACCGGTGACCAGAAAATCAGCTTCGCCACCAACCTGGACACCGTGGGCTTTGATGCCTATCGCGGCGCCCCGGCTGCACGCAATGTATCGGGAAGCCTGAGCGGCGACCTCGGTGGCGGCGAGTTGCGCATGGACAGCAAGGATTTCTCCCTGCACCTGGACCCAATTTTCGCCAAGCCCTGGCAGTATCTGCAGGCCAACGCCCGGCTGACCTGGAAGCTCGACAAGCAAGGCTTCACCCTGATCGCGCCATATTTGAAGGTGCTGGGCGAGGAGGGCCGGATTGCCGGCGATTTCCTGATCCGCCTGCATTTCGACCATAGCCAGGAAGACTACATGGACCTGCGGGTCGGCCTGGTGGACGGTGACGGACGCTACACCGCCAAGTACCTGCCGGCGGTCCTCAGCCCGGCGCTGGATGAGTGGTTGCGTACGGCCATCGTCAAGGGCGCGGTGGACGAGGGCTTCTTCCAGTATCAAGGCTCGCTCAATCACGGTGCCGAAGACGCGGCACGCAGTATCAGCCTGTTTTTCAAGGTGCACGACGCCGAACTGGCGTTCCAGCCGGGCTGGCCTTCGGTCAGCAAGGTCAGCGGCGATGTCTTCGTCGAAGACAGCGGCGTGCGCATCTTCGCCAGCCAAGGACAATTGCTCGATACCCAGGTCAAGGATGTTTCGGTGAACATTCCCCATGTACCCAGCGGGCAGAGTGTTCATCTGTTTCTGGACGGCGGGTTCGCCGGCGGACTGGGCGACGGTCTGAAAATCCTCCAGACCGCGCCGATCGGGACCGCCGAGACATTCGCCGGCTGGGAAGGCGAGGGCGACCTGCAAGGCAGCGTCAAGCTCGACATCCCGCTGGTCAAAGGCGAGCAACCGAAGATCCTGGTGGACTTCGTCACCGACAAGGCCCGTCTCAAGCTCAGCGAGCCGGCACTGGAACTGACCCAACTCAAGGGCGATTTCCGCTTCGACAGCAACAAGGGCTTGAGCGGCAAGGGCATCAGTGCCCGGGCATTCGACCGGCCCGTGACCGCACAGATTTTCGCTGAAGGCCGCGCCGGGGCGCTCAACACACGAGTCGCGGCGTCCGGGCAGGTGGAGATCAAGAAACTCACCAGTTGGTTGAATGTCACCCAGCCGTTGCCGGTATCCGGTGTCGTGCCTTACCAGTTGCAAGTGATCCTCGACGGTGCCGACAGCCAGTTGTCGGTCAGCTCCAACCTCAAGGGCGTGGCGGTGGACCTGCCGGCACCCTTCGGCATGGCCGCCGATGTCGGGCGCGACACGGTGTTTCGCATGACCCTGCAAGGGCCGGAGCGGCGTTATTGGGTCGATTATGGCGACCTGGCCAATTTCACTTACGCCGCGCCGAGCGGGAAAGTCGCCGATGGTCGTGGCGAATTGTTGCTGGGGGCCGGCGATGCCGTTCTGCCCGGGGCCAAGGGACTGCGACTGCGCGGCACACTGTCGGAGCTGGACGTGAGTCCCTGGCAGGATTTGGTCAACAAGTACGCGGGCCAGGATCCGGGCGGCAGTGCCAAGCAACTGCTCAGCAGCGTCGATCTGACTGTCGGCAAGCTCACCGCCATGGGCACGACCCTGGACCAGGCATCGGTGCAACTGGACCGCAAGCCGGACGCCTGGGCCTTGCGGCTCGACAGCCAGCAGGCCAAGGGCAATGTCAGCCTGCCGGACGCAAAGGCCACCCCGATTGGGATCAAGCTTGATTATGTGCGCCTGCCGGCCACAGACCCGACGGTCCAGGCGGATGAAAACTCACCGGACCCATTGGCGTCGGTCGATCCCGGCAAAATCCCGGCCATGGATATTGCCATCGACCAATTGTTCCAGGGCCCTGATCTCATCGGTGCGTGGTCGTTGAAAGTGCGCCCGACCGCCAAGGGCATCGCGCTGAACGAGCTGGACATGGGCCTCAAGGGCATGGTGTTGAACGGCAGTGGTGGTTGGGAAGGGGCGCCCGGTTCCACCAGCAGTTGGTACAAGGGTCGTATCGGCGGCAAGAACCTGGGCGACGTGCTCAAGGGCTGGGGGTATGCCCCAAGCGTGACCAGCCAGACGTTCCGCCTGGATGTCGATGGCCGCTGGCCCGGCTCGCCAGCGTGGGTCGCCACCAAGCGCTTTTCCGGCAGCCTCGACGCGTCGCTGAACAAGGGCCAGTTTGTCGAAGTCGAAGGCAGTGCCCAGGCGTTGCGGGTATTTGGCCTGCTGAACTTCAACTCCATCGGCCGCCGCTTGCGCCTGGACTTCTCCGACCTGTTCGGCAAGGGGCTGAGCTACGACCGGGTCAAGGGACTGCTGGTGGCGAGCGACGGTGTGTACGTGACCCGCGAACCCATTACCTTGACCGGGCCGTCGAGCAATCTGGAGCTCAATGGCACGCTGGACATGGTGGCCGACCGGGTCGACGCCAAGCTGCTGGTGACGCTGCCGGTGACCAACAACCTGCCGATCGCCGCGCTGATTGTTGGCGCACCGGCGGTGGGTGGGGCGCTGTTTCTGATCGACAAACTGATCGGTGACCGCGTAGCGCGCTTTGCCAGCGTAAGATATGACGTCAAGGGGCCGTGGAAAGAGCCGAAGATCAGCTTCGACAAGCCGTTTTGACAGGTGATGCGATAACCCCTGTGGGAGCGAGCTTGCTCGCGATGAGGCCGGTACATCTAACATGTGTGTTGACTGATACACCGCCATCGCGAGCAAGCTCGCTCCCACAAAGGGCACTGCCAAACAACGGGGAACTGTCATGCCAGTCGCAGTGATTCAAATGGTCAGCCAAAGCGATGTGCTCGCCAACCTGGCCCGTGCCCGTGTGCTGCTGGAGCAGGCTGCCGCTGGCGGCGCCAGGCTGGCCGTGCTGCCGGAGAATTTCGCCGCGATGGGGCGGCGGGACATTGCCGATATCGGTCGTGCCGAAGCCTTTGGTCAGGGACCGATCCTGCCCTGGTTGAAACAGGTCGCCCGAGACCTCAAGTTATGGATTGTGGCCGGCACGTTGCCGTTGCCACCGGTGGACCAGCCCGAGGCCAGGTCCCATGCCTGTTCGTTGCTGGTCGACGATCAGGGCCAGATCGTGGCGCGCTACGACAAGTTGCACCTGTTCGATGTGGATGTGGCGGACAATCGCGGGCGCTATCGCGAGTCGGATGACTATGCTTATGGCGCTAACGTGGTGGTTGCCGATACCCCCGTGGGCCGGGTGGGCCTGACGGTCTGTTATGACTTGCGGTTTCCGGAGCTCTTCAGCGAGCTGCGGGCTGCCGGGGCCGAACTGATCACTGCGCCGTCGGCGTTTACCGCGGTGACCGGCGCGGCCCATTGGGAGGTGCTGATCCGTGCCCGGGCCATCGAGACCCAGTGCTACATGCTGGCGGCCGCCCAGGGCGGCGTGCATCCGGGGCCGCGGGAAACCTTTGGCCATGCTGCGATTGTCGACCCCTGGGGCCGTGTGCTGGCACAACAGGATCAAGGTGAGGCCGTGCTGCTGGCCGAGCGCGACAGCAGTGAACAGGCGTCCATCCGGACGCGCATGCCGGTGGCGAGCCATCGGCGCTTTTTCTCGCAGGGCGCTCGACAGCGGCCTGTCCAAGACGACGAATTCAAGGCGTAAATCATATGAGCGGGTTGTTGTCCTCAGTCAGTGAACACCTTCTAGCCCCCGGCGGCGTAACCATCGAAAGCCTGCAAGGCGTGCTGGGCGACCTGGCCGGCCCGGGCATCGATGCGGCCGACCTGTATTTCCAGGGGCAGATCTCCGAGTCCTGGTCGCTGGAAGACGGCATCGTCAAGGAAGGCAGTTTCAACCTCGACCAGGGCGTGGGCGTGCGCGCCCAGTCCGGGGAAAAGACCGGTTTTGCCTACAGCAACGCCATCACCCTCGAAGCCCTCGGCGCTGCTGCCCGTGCGGCCCGCTCGATCTCCCGCGCCGGGCAGAACGGCACGGTCCAGGCGTTCAGCAGCCAGGACGTGGCGCAGTTGTATGCGCCGGATAACCCGCTGGAAGTCATGAGCCGCGCCGAAAAAGTCGAGCTGCTCAAGCGCATCGACGTCGCCACCCGTGCCCTCGACCCGCGCATCCAGCAAGTGTCGGTCAGCATGGCCGGGGTCTGGGAGCGGATCCTGGTGGCTTCCACCGACGGCGGCCTGGCAGCGGACGTGCGGCCGCTGGTGCGGTTCAACGTCAGCGTGATCGTCGAGCAGAACGGTCGCCGTGAGCGCGGCGGCCATGGCGGCGGCGGGCGCACCGACTACCGTTATTTCCTCAGCGAAGACCGCGCCATGGGCTACGCCCGCGAAGCGCTGCGTCAGGCGCTGGTCAACCTGGAGGCCATTCCGGCCCCGGCAGGTACGTTGCCGGTGGTGCTGGGGTCCGGTTGGTCCGGCGTGCTGCTGCACGAAGCAGTCGGCCACGGCCTGGAAGGCGATTTCAACCGCAAGGGCAGTTCGGCCTACAGCGGACGCATGGGGGAAATGGTCGCCTCGAAACTCTGCACCATTGTCGATGACGGCACCCTGGCCGGGCGTCGCGGCTCCCTGAGCGTCGACGATGAAGGCACCCCGACCGAATGCACCACGCTGATCGAGAACGGTGTGCTCAAGGGCTACATGCAGGACAAACTCAATGCCCGGCTGATGGGCGTGGCCCGCACTGGCAACGGTCGCCGTGAATCCTACGCGCACCTGCCGATGCCGCGCATGACCAACACCTACATGCTCGGTGGCCAGAGCGATCCGGCGGAAATCATCGCCTCGGTGAAAAAAGGCATCTATTGCGCCAACCTCGGCGGCGGCCAGGTGGACATCACCAGCGGCAAGTTCGTGTTCTCCACCAGCGAGGCCTACCTGATCGAAGACGGCAAGATCACCGCACCGGTCAAGGGCGCGACCCTGATCGGCAACGGGCCGGAGGCGATGAGCAAGGTGTCGATGGTCGGTAACGACCTGGCGCTGGACAGCGGTGTGGGCACGTGCGGCAAGGATGGGCAATCGGTGCCGGTGGGCGTCGGCCAGCCGACCTTGAAGATCGATGCGATTACCGTGGGTGGCACGGGCGCTTAAAGATGTACACGATTCGTGTAGGAGCTGTGTAGGAGCTGTGTAGGAGCTGTCGAGTGCAACGAGGCTGCGATCTTTCCCCAGACACTTGAGTCTCAAGCGAAAGATCAAAAGATCAAAAGATCAAAAGATCAAAAGATCGCAGCCTGCGGCAGCTCCTACAGGGCCGGGTGAAACTCAGCGCAGGCCGCGTTGGGTTTCGTCCAGCTCACGGATGTACTTGAAGATTTTACGGCTCGAGGCCGGTGGCTTGTTCTGCGCCAGTTCGTGCTGGGCCTGACGGATCAGGGAGCGCAATTGCTGACGGTCAGCCTCCGGGTAGTCGATGACGAATTTTTCCAGGGTGCCATCGTCGCCTGCGATCAAGCGATCGCGCCAGCGCTCCAGGTTGTGGAAACGTTCGTTGTACTGCCGGGTGGAGGCATCGAGTTGATCGAGCAGGACCAGGATGGCGTCAGTGTCCTGATCGCGCATCAGTTTGCCGATGAATTGCAGGTGCCGTTTACGCGCGATATTCGCGGTGTGCTTGGGCGCATCGGCCAGGGCCCGGCGCAAGGCGTCGGTCAAAGGCAGTTTGGCCAGCAAGTCAGGCTTGAGTGTTGTCAGGCGCTCGCCGAGGTCAACCAGAGCATGCAGCTCGCGTTTGACCTGGGATTTGCTTTTTTCACCCTCGTAGAGGGAGTCGTCGTAAGAATCAACCATGGTGGCAGTCCGCAAAGAAACGCCGCCATGATAACCAGTCGGGGGCCGCTTGTCCGGCCCGGTCGCTCGAAGGCCATCACCGAAAGAAGAATTTGAGTGGAGAACACCATGAGTGCAGTTCAAAGCGTCGGCCCGCAAGCATTGCCGGCACTGCAGGAACAAGTCGAGCAGATCCTCGCCGAAGCCAAGCGCCAGGGCGCCAGTGCTTGTGAAGTGGCGGTGTCGCTGGAGCAGGGCCTGTCGACGTCGGTGCGCCAGCGCGAGGTGGAAACCGTCGAATTCAATCGCGACCAGGGCTTTGGCATCACCTTGTACGTGGGCCAGCGCAAGGGCTCGGCCAGCACTTCGGCGAGCGGCCCGGAGGCCATTCGCGAAACCGTCGCCGCGGCACTGGCGATTGCCAAGCACACCTCCGAAGACGAAGCCTCGGGCCTGGCCGATGCCGCGCTGATGTGCAAGGAACTGCGCGACTTCGACCTGTTTCACGCCTGGGACATCACCCCCGAGCAGGCCATCGAACAGGCACTGCGTTGCGAAGCGGCGGCATTCGAGGCCGACAGCCGGATCAAGAACGCCGACGGCACGACGCTCAATACCCACCAGGGCTGCCGGATCTATGGCAACAGCCACGGTTTCATCGGCGGTTATGCATCGACCCGCCACAGTCTCAGTTGTGTGATGATCGCTGAAGCCGACGGCCAGATGCAGCGCGATTACTGGTACGACGTGAGCCGCCAGGGCACCTTGCTGGCGGACCCGGTGAGCATTGGCCAGAAAGCCGCGCAACGGGCGGCCAGCCGCCTGGGCGCGCGGCCGGTGCCGACCTGTGAAGTGCCGGTGCTGTTTTCGGCCGAGCTGGCCGGTGGCTTGTTCGGCAGTTTCCTGTCGGCGGTGTCCGGCGGCAACCTGTACCGCAAGTCGTCGTTCCTCGAAGGCGCGCTGGGCCAGAAACTATTCCCGCAATGGATGACCATCGACGAGCGTCCGCACCTGATGCAGGCCATGGGCAGCTCGGCGTTCGACGGCGATGGCCTGGCCACCTACGCCAAGCCGTTCGTGGAAAACGGCGAGCTGGTGTCCTACATCCTCGGCACCTATTCGGGCCGCAAGCTCGGCATGCCGAGCACCGCCAATGCCGGTGGCGTGCATAACCTGTTCGTGACCCATGGCGAAGAAGACCAGGCGGCCTTGCTGCGGCGCATGGGTCGTGGCCTGCTGGTGACCGAACTGATGGGCCACGGCCTGAACATGGTAACCGGCGACTATTCCCGTGGCGCGGCGGGTTTCTGGGTCGAGAACGGCGAGATCCAGTTCCCGGTCCAGGAAGTCACCATCGCCGGGAACATGCGCGACATGTTCAAGCAGATCGTAGCGGTGGGCAACGATCTGGAACTGCGCAGCAACATCCGCACCGGTTCGGTGTTGATCGAGCGGATGACGGTGGCGGGTAGCTAACGCTCACCGCGTAAAAAAGGCGCGTCATCCACTGGGGTGACGCGCCTTTTTTGTGCCCGCAAATCCTCTGGCGAGGGCGCTTTTGTGGCGAGGGAGCTTGCTCCCGCTCGGTTGCGCAGCGACCGTAAGATTTTGGGGTCGCTTCGCGGCCCAGTGGGAGCAAGCTCCCTCGCCACAAAAGAATTTGTCACGGCTCATGGTTGTGTTGCTTCTTATTATCATCTAATAATGAATCTCATTTGCCGAGTGAGCCCCGGTCATGAGTTCTGCCCTGCACGAACAACCCTACCTTGAAAGCTGGCGCTGGATGAGCCGCCAGATCCGTTGCGCGATGAACCCGGACGAGCCGCGGTTGATCGAGCACTACCTGGCCGAGGGCCGCTATCTGGCCTGCTGCACTGCCACTTCGCCATGGATGATCGCCGAGACCGCGTTCCGGCTGCTGCTCGACACCGCCTCGGATGTCGCGCTGCCCTGGCATTGGCGCAATCTCTGCCTCGACCAGGCCTGGCGCCCCCTGCGTGAGCTCGAACAACAATCACTGTGCCGCTGCCGCCTCAAGCGCTGGCAGAGCCATGCCTGGGCGCTGGCGACCTGCGCCCTGGAGCCGTCGATTCCTCTTATTGAACTGGTGCAAGGATCTCCCGATGAGTAATACCCGTATCGAACGCGACAGCATGGGCGAGCTGCAAGTCCCGGTGGATGCCCTCTATGGCGCCCAGACCCAGCGCGCAGTGGATAACTTTCCGGTCAGCGACCAGCGTATGCCGGCGCAGTTCATCCGCGCCCTGATCCTGGCCAAGGCTGCCGCCGCCCGGGCCAACGTAGAGCTGGAACAGATCAGCGCGGCCCAGGGCAAGGCCATCGTCGATGCGTCCCTGGGGCTGCTCGAGGGCCGTTTCATGGACCATTTCCCAGTGGATATCTTCCAGACCGGCTCCGGCACCAGCTCCAACATGAACGCCAACGAAGTGATCGCCACCCTCGCCAGTCGTCTGCTGGGGGAAGCGGTCAATCCGAACGACCACGTCAATTGCGGCCAGAGCAGCAACGACATCATTCCCACCAGCATTCATGTCAGCGCGGCGCTGGCCTTGCATGAGCAACTGCTGCCGGCGCTGTTGCACCTGGTGCAGGTGATCGAGCGCAAGGCCGAGGAGGTCCACCCATTCATCAAGACGGGTCGTACCCATCTGATGGATGCCATGCCGGTGCGCCTGAGCCAGGTGCTCGACGGTTGGGCGCAGCAGCTCAAGGCCAATATCGGCCACTTGCAGGATGTGCTGCCGAGCCTGCAATCCCTGGCCCAGGGCGGTACGGCGGTCGGCACGGGAGTCAATGCCCATCCACGCTTCGCCGAGCTGTTCAGCCAACAACTGACGCAATTGACCCAGGTGCAATTCACCCCGGGCAAGAATCTGTTTGCGCTGATTGGCTCCCAGGACACCGCCGTAGCGGTTTCCGGGCAGCTCAAGACCACCGCCGTGTCGCTGATGAAAATCGCTAACGACCTGCGCTGGATGAATTCCGGGCCGCTGGCAGGCCTGGGCGAGATCGAACTCGAAGGCTTGCAACCGGGCTCCTCGATCATGCCCGGCAAGGTCAACCCGGTCATTCCTGAAGCCACCGCGATGGTGGCGGCCCAAGTGATTGGCAACGACACGGTGATCACTATCGCCGGTCAATCGGGCAACTTCGAATTGAACGTGATGCTGCCGATCATCGCCCAGAACCTGCTGAGCAGCATCGCCTTGATGTCCACCGCCAGCCGTTTGCTGGCGGACAAGGCCATCGCCACCTTCAAGGTCAACGAGGCGCGGCTCAAGGAAGCGTTGTCGCGCAACCCGATCCTGGTGACCGCGCTCAATCCCATCATTGGGTACCAGAAGGCCGCTGAAATCGCCAAGAAGGCTTACCAGCAAGGTCGGCCGGTCATCGATGTCGCCCTGGAGCACACCGACCTGACGCGCAGCGAACTCGAAGTCCTGCTGGACCCGGAGAAGCTCACCGCCGGCGGCGTGTAACCCCGACACCTGTGTGGAGGACTCATCATGGAACACTGGAAACGTACGATCGAACGGGCCAATCGCTGTTTCATGCTGGGCGAATTGGTAGACGCCCGCGAAGCTTACCTGCAAGCCCTCGCGCTGGCCCAGGTGCTGTTCGAGCGTTGGGCGGATGCCGACGAAGCCGTGGCCGCGTGCGTCGTCTCCCATCACAACCTGGCGGACCTGCACTTGCGCCTGAACCAGCCGGAGGAGAGCGCCGAGTATTTGTGTGCGATCCACCAACGGTTGTTGCAGACGATGCAGGACGAACGCCTGGCACCGGCCCTGCGCACTGCCGCGTTGCGTCAGAGCCACAAGACCTATGTCGAACTGCTGAATTTCATCAGCGAGCACGGTGAGTACCCGCGGACCCAACGCCTGCTGCACTGCAATGCCGCTACGCCCCGGCAGAGCAATGCCCCTCTTCATCATGGAGTTCATTGAACATGGCTTTTACCTTGCCTGCATTGCCCTACGCCTATGACGCCCTGGAACCGCACATCGATGCGCAAACCATGGAGATCCACTACACCAAGCATCACCAGACCTACATCAATAACCTCAACGCAGCGGTGGACGGCACCGAATACGCCGGGTGGCCTGTCGAAAAACTGGTGTCCAGTGTCGAGCAGTTGCCGGCAAGCCTGCAGGCCGCGGTGATCAACCAGGGCGGTGGTCATGCCAACCATTCGCTGTTCTGGGAAGTGATGACGCCCCGGGGTGGCGGCCGGCCCGATGGCGCCCTGGCGGCGGCGATCGAAGCGCAGCTGGGCGGTATCGAGGGTTTCAAGGAGGCCTTCACCAAAGCGGCGCTGACTCGTTTCGGCAGCGGTTGGGCCTGGTTGAGCGTGACCCCGCAAAAAAAACTGGTGGTGGAAAGCAGCGGCAACCAGGACAGCCCGCTGATGAAGGGCAACACGCCGATTCTTGGCCTGGACGTCTGGGAGCACGCCTATTACCTGCGTTACCAGAACCGCCGTCCGGAATACATCAGCGCCTTCTACAACGTGATCAACTGGCCTGAGGTCGCCCGGCGCTACCAGGCTGCGCTGGCTTCGAGTCCTTCATGAAAGCAACCCAAGGCTGACTATGGATACTCAAACACTGGCGATTGGAAGCGGACGGATGTTCCGCTATGCCTTGGGGTCGTTGTTGCTGTTGGCCGGGATGACGTTGTTGGCGGCGCAGGGCCTGGCATGGCTGGATCTGGAGCCCAGGTTGTTGCGCGCGCTCGAGGGCGGCGGGCTCTGCGCCTTGGGTACCGCGCTGGGGGCCGTGCCGGTGCTGGTCATCCGGCGCATGCCCCAGGCCGTCAGCGATTCCCTGCTGGGCTTCGGTGCCGGGGTGATGCTCGCGGCCACGGCGTTTTCGCTGATCGTGCCGGGCATTGCCGCAGCCGAGCAGTTGGGATTGACGCCTTGGGCAGCCAGCGGCCTCATCAGTTTTGGCATTCTATTGGGCGCGTTCGGGCTGTATCTGGTGGACCGCAAGGTTTCGGCCAGCCCCGAAAGGCTGGTCGCGGCGCCGGGCCGTCCGATCATTGCACCGCGGATCTGGTTGTTCGTGTTTGCCATCATTGCTCACAACATCCCCGAAGGCATGGCAGTGGGGGTGTCGGCGGGCGGCGGCATGCCGGATGCCGATAGCCTGGCGATGGGCATCGCCTTGCAGGATGTACCCGAAGGGCTGGTGATCGCGCTGGTGCTGGCTACGGCGGGGATGTCGCGGGCCAAGGCGTTCTTGATCGGCGCGGCGTCAGGGCTGGTCGAGCCCGTGTTCGCGCTGCTGTGCGCCTGGTTGGTGAGCCTGGCCGAGATGCTCTTGCCCCTGGGGCTCGCGTTGGCGGCCGGGGCGATGTTGCTGGTGGTGACTCACGAGGTCATTCCAGAATCCCGCCGCAATGGTCACGAGAAGCTGGCGAGCTTGGGGCTGTTGCTGGGATTTTGTCTGATGATGGTGTTGGACACGGCGTTGGCGTGATGCAGGTCTGCGGGGAGTGAGCTTTTTATGGCAAGAGGCTTTTGTGGCGAGGGAGCTTGCTCCCGCTGGGCTGCGAAGCGGCCCCCATGTTTTATCACGGCGATGCGGCGTAGGGCGGTTTACGACTGCTTCGCAGCCGAGCGGGAGCAAGCTCCCTCGCCACAAAGGTCCTTCGCTATAGCAAGCTCTTTCAGCGCGACAGGCTCGCCTGGCGCTTAGGGCCGTTATTCGCCTTCGTCGAAATATCGGTTGATCAGGTCCACCAAGGCATCCATCGCTTCTTGCGCCTGCTCCCCTTCAGTGCTCAGGTGGATCTTGGTGCCCTTGCCAGCGGCGAGCATCATCATCGCCATGATGCTTTTACCGTCGACCGCAGTCTCGGGTGTGCGGCCAACCCTGATGGTGGTGTCCTTGAACTGGCCTGCGACTCCGACGAACTTGGCCGACGCTCGGGCATGCAAACCCAGCTTGTTGATGATTTCAATTTCCTGAGCAGGCATCGCGATGTGAATCCTTTAGCTGAGGTCGCGGTGGCGAACCTGGACGTTCTTCAGGGATTGTTGCAGGAGTTGACCCAGGCGTTCGGTCAGGTAGACGGAGCGGTGATGGCCGCCGGTACAACCGATGGCGATCGTGACATAGGCGCGGTTGCTCGCGGCAAAGCGGGGCAGCCATTTGAGCAGGTAGCTGGAGATGTCCTGGTACATTTCCTCGACATCCGGCTGGGCGGCCAGGTAGTCGATCACCGGTTGGTCGAGCCCGGACTGCGCGCGCAATTCCGGTTTCCAATAAGGGTTGGGCAGGCAGCGCACATCGAACACCAGGTCGGCGTCTACGGGCATGCCACGCTTGAAACCGAACGACTCCACCAGGAACGCCGTGCCCGGCTCGGGTTGGTTGAGCAGGCGCAGCTTGATCGTGTCGCGCAACTGATACAGGTTCAGGTGCGTGGTGTTGACCTTCAGGTCTGCCAGGTCGGCGATCGGCCCCAGTAGCTGGCTTTCATCCTCGATGGCTTCGGCTAGCGAACGGTTGGCATTGCTCAGCGGGTGGCGCCGGCGGGTTTCGGAAAAACGCTTGAGCAGTGTCTCTTCATCGGCATCCAGGTACAGCACGTCGCACTGGATATGCCGGCTGCGCACTTCCTCGAGCAGTTCAGGAAAACGCGACAGGTGGCTTGGCAGGTTACGCGCATCGATGGACACCGCCACCAGCGGCTGCGCGAGCTCGGTATGGATCAGGGCGCGCTCGGCCAGTTCCGGCAGCAGGCCGGCGGGCAGGTTGTCGATGCAATAGTAGCCGCTGTCCTCAAGCACGTTGAGGGCCGTGCTTTTACCGGAGCCGGAGCGGCCACTGACAATGATCATGCGCATTTTTAATGACCGTTCTGCTCGTCCAGGACAACCTGGTACAACGCTTCGTTGCTCGGTGCGCTGCGCAGTTTTTCGCGCACTTCCTTGCGGTCCAGCATGCTGGCAATCTGGCGCAGCAGCTCGAGGTGCGCATCGGTCGCCGCTTCCGGTACCAGCAATACAAACAGCAGGTCGACCGGGGCGCCGTCGATGGCGTCGAAATCTATAGCGGTTTCAAGGTGCAACAGCGCACTGATCGGTGCGGCACAACCCTTGAGACGGCAGTGGGGAATGGCGATGCCGTTGCCAAAACCGGTGGAACCGAGTTTTTCACGGGCAACCAAGGCCTCGAAGACGTCCTGCATTTCCAGATCCGGTACCTCGCGGTGGATCAGGTTGGCAATGTGTTCGAGGGCTTTCTTTTTACTGCCGCCCGGCGCGTTCACTTGGGAACGGCCGGGGGTCAGGATGGTTTCTAGTCGGATCATGGATTGGGGGGGTTAACGACCGGTTGCGCCCTGGAGGAGGCTCTGGGTCTTTTCCTTATGCTTTTTGAGTTGGCGATCCAGCTTGTCGGTCAGCAGGTCAATCGCGGCATACATGTCTGTGTGCTCTGCGTTGGCGACCACTTCTCCGCCGGGGATATGCAGCGTGGCTTCGATTTTCTGCAGCAGCTTCTCGACGTTCATCGTGACTTGCACGTTGGTGATCTTGTCGAAATGCCTCTCCAATCGGTCGAGTTTTTCGCCGATGTAGGTGCGCAGGGGTTCGGTCACTTCCAGTTGGTGTCCACTGATGTTGACTTGCATACAGCTTCTCCTTCGTTGCCAGTGCATAAAGCGGCAGGCAGAAATGCCTGCCACTGGAACGCTGTGGCGTGGCCTGTTACATCAACCGCTTGCGTTCGCTCGAAGGCGCGATCCCGAGGGATTCGCGGTATTTGGCGACGGTACGGCGGGCCACCTGAATGCCTTGTGCCTCCAGTAAACCAGCGATCTTGCTGTCACTCAACGGCTTTTTCTGATTTTCCGCGGCCACCAGTTTTTTGATGATCGCGCGGATGGCCGTGGACGAGCATTCGCCGCCTTCGGAGGTGCTGACGTGGCTGGAGAAAAAGTATTTCAATTCATAGATGCCCCGTGGGGTATGCATGAATTTCTGGGTGGTTACCCGGGAAATCGTCGACTCGTGCATGCCCACTGCCTCGGCAATGTCATGCAGGACCAACGGTTTCATCGCTTCATCGCCGTACTCCAGGAAGCCGCGCTGATGCTCGACGATCTGGGTGGCAACTTTCATCAGGGTTTCGTTGCGGCTTTGCAGGCTCTTGATGAACCAGCGCGCTTCCTGCAACTGGTTGCGCATGAAGGTGTTGTCGGCACTGGTGTCGGCACGCTTCACAAAACCGGCGTACTGGGCGTTGACCCGCAGCTTGGGCACCGACTCCTGGTTGAGCTCCACCAGCCAGCGATCATTGTGCTTGCGCACGATCACGTCGGGGACCACATATTCGGGCTCGGTGGATTCGATCTGCGAGCCGGGGCGCGGGTTGAGGCTCTGCACCAGTTCGATGACCTGGCGCAGCTCATCTTCCTTGAGCTTCATGCGACGCATCAGTTGGCTGTAGTCGCGGCCGCCCAACAGGTCGATGTAATCGGTGACCAGTCGCTTGGCTTCGGCCAGCCACGGTGTCTTGGCGGACAGCTGGCGCAGTTGCAGCAACAGGCATTCGCCCAGGTTGCGGGCGCCGATGCCGGCCGGTTCGAACTGCTGGATGCGATGAAGGACGGCTTCGATCTCGTCCAGCTCGATGTCGAGCTCGGGGTCGAAGGCTTCCAGGATTTCTTCGAGGGTCTCGTCCAGGTAGCCCTGGTTGTTGATGCAGTCGATCAGGGTCACGGCGATCAGGCGATCGGTGTCGGACATCGGCGCCAGGTTCAACTGCCACAGCAGGTGGCTTTGCAGGCTTTCGCCAGCAGAGGTGCGGGTGGTGAAGTCCCACTCGTCGTCATCGCTGCTTGGCAGGCTGCTGGCGCTGGTCTGGTAGACGTCTTCCCAGGCCGTGTCCACGGGCAGTTCGTTGGGGATGCGTTCGTTCCATTCGCCATCCTCCAGGTTGTCCACCGTCGGGGCGGTTTCCTGATAGGCCGGTTCCGGGATTTCAGTGTTGGTCTTCTGCTCGACGTTGTCGGCCAGCGGGTCGGTGTTGTCGAAGTCGTCGCCTTCTTCCTGGCGTTCGAGCATCGGATTGGACTCCAGGGCCTCCTGGATTTCCTGTTGCAGGTCCAGGGTCGACAATTGGAGCAGGCGGATGGCCTGTTGCAGCTGCGGTGTCATCGTCAGCTGCTGGCCCATTCTCAAGACTAGCGATGGTTTCATGGCAGGGGCTTAACACCTTATTAGCCGGCGCACATGCGCCATCCACTACAGGGCGCCGAGGCGCCAAACTTAAGCAAATTATATGCCTGAAACTGAAGTGTTTGCCTAGAGCGTCGCCATAATAAAATTAAACGACGCTCGGACAATTCGCCAGACACTTGTGCTTACAGGCGGAACTCATGGCCCAGATACACTTCCTTGACCAGGTCATTGGCCAGGATGGCTGCGGAGTCGCCTTCGGCGATCAGCTGGCCGTCGTTGACAATGTAGGCGGTTTCACAGATATCCAGCGTCTCGCGCACGTTGTGGTCGGTGATCAGCACGCCGATCCCCTTGGCCTTGAGGTGATGGATGATCTGCTTGATGTCACCTACCGAGATCGGGTCCACGCCAGCGAACGGTTCGTCGAGCAGGATGAACTTCGGTGCGGTGGCCAGGGCGCGGGCGATTTCCACGCGACGCCGCTCACCGCCGGACAGGCTCATGCCCAGGTTGTCGCGAATGTGGTTGATGTGGAATTCCTGCAGCAGGCTTTCCAGCTCCTGGCGACGACCGGCCTTGTCGAGTTCCTTGCGGGTCTCGAGGATCGCCATGATGTTGTCGGCAACCGACAGTTTGCGGAAGATCGACGCTTCTTGCGGCAAATAGCCGATACCGGCCTTCGCCCGGCCGTGCATCGGCTGGTGGCTGACATCCACGTCGTCGATCAGCACGCGCCCCTGATCGGCCTGGACCAGGCCGACGATCATGTAGAAGCAGGTGGTCTTGCCCGCGCCGTTGGGGCCGAGCAGGCCGACGATCTGGCCGCTGTCGATGGACAGGCTGACATCACGCACGACTTGACGGCTCTTGTAGCTCTTGGCCAGATGCTGAGCTTTCAGAGTTGCCATTACTGGGCCTTCTGCTCGTCGGTTTTCTTTTTCGGTTGGATCACCATGTCGATCCGCGGACGCGACTCGGTCACCTTGCTGCCGGTGGCGCGACCGGCGCTGGCGAGTTTCTTGTTGGTGTCGTAGACGATTTTCTCGCCTTGGGTCACGTTGTTGTCCTTGTCGACGACCTTGGCACGGTCGATCAGGACCACGCGATCCTGGGAGGCGTGGTACTGGATGGTTACCCCATAGCCCTGCACGGGCTTGGTATCGCCTGCGGTTTGCAGTTGCTCGAAGTAAGCCAGGTTGCCCACCGAGGTCACCACGTCGATGTCGCCGGACGGGGTGCGGGTGATGGTCACGGTATTGCCGGTGACCTTCATCGAGCCCTGGGTGATGATCACGTCGCCTTTATAGGTGGCGATGCCATTCTTGTCGTCGAGCTGGGCGTCGTCGGCCTGGATGCGGATAGGCTGGTTGCGGTCGTCGGGAAGAGCCCAGGCGCTCGCGCTTCCCAGTGCTGCGCCCAGACTGAGCAAAATAGGGAGGGTTTTAGCGAGCTTCATACTGTCCTCTTACGTTCGATAGCAGGTGTATCCTGCTTTCCTTCAAATACGCTTTCATTCCCGTGCCGGTCGATACACCCCCGGCGCCGTCGATTCTAACGGGTTGCTCGGTCTGCGCATATTCTTGCTGTGGGAACACGGTCATGCGCGTGCTGGTGATGATGGTCGTACGGTTTTTTTCGTCGGTTCGGGCGACGCGCACCGAGTCGATCAGTTCCACTTCGGTACCGCCGGAATTGACTTCGGCATGCTCGCTCTGCACGTGCCACGGAAACTCGGTGCCGCGGAACATGTTCAGGTCGGGCTTGGTGACCAGCGTAATGTCAGTGGCCTTTACGTGGTCGACCTTGTCGGACGTCATCTCGTACTGCACTTTGCCGTCGGGCAGGTACTGCAGGGTATGCGTGTTGGTCGCGTACCAGTCGATCTTTTCCTCGACCTGGGCCGCAGGCCGGTCGAGAAACCGTTCGGGGCTGATGTTCCAGTAGCCCACCGCAGCAAAAATCGCCGCGATACAGCCGAACACCACGATGGTGCGAATCTTCTTGCTCAGCATATATGGCTCACAGGTACGCGGCGTTGGCCGCTTCGAGGCGGCCCTGGGCGCGCAGGATCAGTTCACAGAATTCGCGGGCCGCACCTTCGCCGCCTCGCGCCGTGGTGACACCGTGGGCGTGTTCACGGACGAAGCTGGCCGCGTTGGCGACCGCCATGCCCAGGCCGACCCGGCGAATCACCGGCAGGTCTGGCAGGTCGTCACCGAGGTAGGCCACCTGTTCATAGCTTAGGTTGAGTTGCCCCAGAAGCTCGTCCAGCACCACCAGTTTGTCTTCGCGTCCCTGGTAAAGGTGCGGGATGCCGAGGTTCTTCGCGCGCCGCTCGACCACCGGGGTCTTGCGGCCGCTGATGATAGCGGTCTGCACGCCGGCGGCCATCAACATCTTGATGCCTTGGCCGTCGAGGGTGTTGAACGTCTTGAACTCGCTGCCGTCTTCAAGGAAGTACAGGCGACCGTCGGTCAGCACTCCGTCCACATCGAAAACCGCCAGCTTGATGGCCTGGCCGCGTTGCAACAGGTCTGTGTTCATTTACATGACTCCCGCACGCAGCAAGTCGTGCATGTTCAGGGCACCCACCGGACGGTCTTCGTCGTCGACGACCACCAGGGCGCTGATCTTGTGGTCTTCCATGATTTTCAGGGCCTCGGCGGCGAGCATCTCGGCGCGGGCGGTCTTGCCGTGGGGCGTCATGACTTGCTCGATGGTCGCACTGTGGATGTCGATGGTGCGGTCCAGGGTGCGGCGCAGGTCGCCGTCGGTGAAGATCCCGGCGAGCTTGCCGTCGGTCTCCAAGACCACCGTCATGCCCAACCCTTTGCGGGTCATTTCCATGAGCGCGTCCTTGAGCAGCGTGCCGCGCAGCACTTGTGGCAACTCCTGGCCAGCGTGCATCACGTTTTCGACTTTCAGCAGCAGGCGCCGGCCGAGGGCGCCACCGGGATGGGAAAAGGCGAAATCTTCGGCGGTGAAGCCCCTGGCTTCCAGCAGCGCCACGGCCAGGGCGTCGCCCATGACCAGGGCAGCGGTGGTGGAGGAGGTCGGTGCCAGGTTCAGCGGGCAGGCTTCGTGTTCGACATGGACATTGAGGTTTACTTCGGCGGCCTTGGCCAGCGGCGAGTCCGGGTTGCCGGTCATGCTGATCAACTGGATGCCCAGGCGCTTGATCAGCGGCAGCAGCGTGATGATCTCATTGGTGGAGCCGGAGTTGGACAGGGCCAGGATGACGTCGTCCCGGGTGATCATGCCCATGTCCCCGTGGCTGGCTTCGGCCGGATGAACAAAAAAGGCCGTGGTGCCGGTGCTGGCGAGGGTCGCGGCGATCTTGTTGCCGATGTGCCCGGACTTGCCCATGCCGACCACGACCACGCGGCCTTTGCTGGCCAGAATCATCTCGCAGGCGCGTACGAAATCAGCGTCGATATGGGGCAGCAAGCCTTGCACGGCTTCGAGCTCGAGGCGGATGGTACGTTGTGCCGATTGAATCAGGTCGCTGGATTGGCTCATGTCAGAAATCGTATAGCCCGATGAAAAGGCGGCGATTATAGCGGCAATGAACAATTCCCTCACGTAAGTTCGTCATGCTTTGTTCAAGGGGCCGCAAGGTTCGACATAAAATGTGGCTTTTTACCTTAAACCAGGCTTAACAGGCGGGGCGTTGGCCTTGGGCGCTTGGCTGTTGCAGTGATATAGTTCGCCGCCGGTTCGCGTGCCCGGCGGTGCCGGCGCTTGTCGGCTGCCCAGGGCATTCGAATGTGAGGCTGCATCGCAAGGAGTTTAGATGAGTGCCGACAACGCCTACGCGGTCGAGCTGAAGGGACTGTCCTTCAAGCGAGGGACGCGCAGCATTTTCAATGACATCGATATTCGCATTCCGCGCGGCAAGGTCACCGGCATCATGGGGCCTTCCGGGTGTGGCAAGACCACGCTGCTGCGGCTGATCGGGGCACAACTGCGCCCCAGCGCCGGCGAAGTCTGGGTCAATGGTCAGAATCTTCCCGAGTTGTCTCGCAGCGACCTGTTCGATGCGCGCAAGCACATGGGCGTGCTGTTCCAGAGTGGCGCGCTGTTTACCGATCTTGATGTGTTCGAGAACGTGGCGTTCCCGTTGCGGGTCCATACCGAGCTGCCGGAAGAGATGATCCGCGACATCGTCCTGCTCAAGTTGCAGGCCGTCGGGCTGCGGGGTGCCCTCGACCTGATGCCCGACGAGCTGTCCGGCGGCATGAAGCGTCGGGTCGCGTTGGCGCGGGCGATTGCCCTCGATCCGAAGATCCTCATGTACGACGAGCCCTTCGTCGGGCAGGACCCGATCGCCATGGGCGTGCTCGTGCGCCTGATCCGCCTGCTCAACGATGCGCTGGGCATCACCAGCATCGTGGTCTCCCACGACCTGGCCGAAACCGCGAGCATTGCCGACTATATCTATGTGGTTGGCGATAGCCAGGTGCTGGGGCAGGGCACGCCCCAGGAACTGGCGGATTCTGATAATCCGCGCATTCGCCAATTCATGAAGGGTGATCCGGACGGGCCGGTGGCGTTCCATTTCCCGGCCACGGATTACCGTACCGATCTGCTGGGGAAGCGCTGATGCGCAAGAAATCACTGTTGGAAAGAATTCGCCTGTTTGGCCGCTCCGGCATCGATGTGGTGGCGGTACTGGGCCGTTCCTCGCTGTTCCTGATGCACGCCTTGCTCGGTCGCAACTCGACGGGCGGCGGTTTTGGCCTGCTGGTCAAGCAGTTGCACTCGGTGGGCGTGATGTCCCTGGTGATCATCGTGGTCTCCGGGATCTTCATTGGCATGGTGCTGGCGCTGCAAGGCTTCAGCATTTTGTCCAGCTACGGTTCGGAGCAGGCGGTCGGGCAGATGGTTGCGTTGACGCTGCTGCGTGAGCTCGGCCCCGTGGTCACGGCGCTGCTGTTTGCCGGGCGTGCCGGTTCGGCGCTGACGGCCGAAATCGGTAACATGAAGTCCACCGAGCAGTTGTCCAGCCTGGAAATGATTGGTGTCGACCCGCTCAAGTACATCATTGCCCCGCGCCTGTGGGCCGGTTTCATTTCCCTGCCGGTGCTGGCGATGATTTTCAGCGTCGTGGGGATCTGGGGCGGCTCGTGGGTGGCTGTCGACTGGCTGGGGGTCTATGAGGGTTCCTACTGGTCGAACATGCAAAACAGCGTCGACTTCCTCGACGATGTCCTCAATGGCGTGATCAAAAGTGCCGTATTCGCTTTCGTCGTGACCTGGATCGCCGTGTTTCAAGGCTATGACTGTGAGCCCACGTCAGAGGGGATCAGCCGTGCCACAACCAAGACCGTGGTGTACGCCTCGCTGGCGGTCCTGGGCCTCGACTTTATTCTGACCGCCTTGATGTTTGGAGATTTCTGATGCAAAACCGCACCCTGGAAATCGGTGTCGGCCTTTTCTTGCTGGCTGGCATCCTGGCTTTGCTGCTGCTGGCCTTGCGGGTCAGTGGACTGGCGCCGACGGCAAGCACCGATACTTATAAACTTTATGCCAACTTTGACAATATCGCCGGTTTGACGGTCAGAGCAAAGGTGACCATGGCCGGTGTCACTATCGGCAAGGTCACGGCAATCGATCTGAATCGCGAGGATTTCACTGGTCGGGTGACGCTGCAGTTGGAAAAGCGCGTGGATAACCTGCCGACTGATTCCACTGCATCTATCCTCACGGCTGGGCTGCTGGGTGAGAAGTACATTGGCATCAGCGTGGGTGGGGAAGACGCCGTGCTCAAGGACGGTGGTGTCATCCACGATACGCAGTCGTCCCTGGTGCTCGAGGACCTGATTGGTAAATTCCTGCTCAATACCGTTAGCAAAGACGCCAAATGAGGAGCTTTTGAATGATCTCTATCTTGCGACGTGGCCTGTTGGTGCTGCTCGCCGCGCTGCCGTTGATGGCTAACGCCGTGGCTGCGCCTTCGGCCCATGACATCATCCAGGACACGACGACCCGGCTGTTGGCGGACCTTTCCGCCAACAAAGAGAAATACAAGCAGGACCCAAGTGCGTTCTATGACGCGTTGAACGGCATCGTCGGCCCCGTGGTGGACGCCGACGGCATCTCCAGGAGCATCATGACCGTCAAGTACTCGCGCAAGGCGAGCCCGGCGCAGATGACCCGTTTCCAGGAGAACTTCAAGCGCAGCCTGATGCAGTTCTATGGCAACGCCTTGCTTGAGTACAACAACCAGGGCATCACCGTTTCGCCGGCCAAGGACGAAAGCGGCACCCGCACCAGCGTCGACATGCAGGTCAAGGGTAACAACGGCGCGATCTACCCTGTCTCCTACACACTCGAGAAAATCAACGACGAGTGGAAGGTGCGCAACGTGATCATCAATGGCATCAACATCGGCAAGCTGTTCCGCGATCAGTTCGCCGACGCGATGCAACGCAATGGCAACGATCTGGACAAGACCATCAACGGTTGGGCCGGTGAGGTCGCCAAGGCCAAGGAAGTGGCCGAAGAAGCCAAAGAGAAGCAGGCGCAATGATCGAGTCGGTGAGTGAGTCCGCCGTTCGTCTGGGTGAGGCTGGCGTGCTGATGCTCAGTGGCGTGCTGGATTACCGCACCGGCCCGGCCCTGCGCAAGGAGGGTCGGGCGCTGATCAAGTCCATCAGTGCCGCCGAGGTGGTCATTGACTGCTCGGCGGTACAGAAGTCCAGCAGCGTCGGGCTGTCGCTGCTGCTGTGCTTCATGCGGGACGCCAAGGCTGCCGGCAAAACGTGGAGCATCCGTGGGATGCCCGAAGACATGCGCGAAATAGCTCAGGTCAGCGAGCTGACCGAGTTGTTGGCGCACCCCTGACCCACATTGTTGGAAAAGTCCCCCCGTCAGAGTCCTGCTTCGCGGGGTTCGCAGGCGCGGGGCTTTTTTGTATGATGTGCGACCCGCGCGCACAGGGCGCCGATTGAGGTTGAGCATGCAGGCTGTAGAAGTGAAGAGCTTCCTAGAAGGAAAGCTGCCTGGTACGAAGGTGGAAGTTGAAGGCGAAGGCTGCAACTTCCAGCTGAACGTGATCAGCGATGAACTGGCGACGTTGAGCCCAGTGAAGCGTCAGCAGAGCATCTATGCCCATTTGAACCCATGGATCGCCGATGGCAGCATCCACGCGGTCACGATGAAATTTTTCAGCAGCGCGGCCTGGGCCGAGCGCACCTGAGCCCAAGGGCCTCGAGATTCTTATGGATAAACTGATTATTACCGGCGGCGTTCGTCTTGATGGCGAAATCCGTATTTCCGGGGCAAAGAACTCCGCCCTGCCGATCCTGGCCGCGACCCTGCTGTGCGATGGCCCGGTGACCGTGGCCAACCTGCCGCACCTGCACGACATCACCACGATGATCGAGCTGTTCGGTCGCATGGGCATTGAGCCGGTGATCGACGAGAAGCTCAGCGTCGAGATCGACCCGCGCACCATCAAGACCCTGATCGCCCCGTACGAACTGGTGAAAACCATGCGTGCGTCGATCCTGGTGCTGGGCCCGATGGTCGCGCGCTTTGGTGAAGCCGAAGTTGCCTTGCCTGGCGGTTGCGCCATTGGCTCGCGTCCGGTGGACCTGCACATTCGCGGCCTGGAAGCAATGGGCGCGGTGATCGACGTCGAAGGCGGCTACATCAAGGCCAAGGCGCCGGAAGGCGGCTTGCGCGGCGCGCACTTCTTCTTCGATACCGTGAGCGTGACCGGGACCGAGAACATCATGATGGCCGCCGCACTGGCCAAGGGCCGCAGCGTGCTGCAAAACGCCGCGCGCGAGCCTGAAGTGGTCGACCTGGCGAACTTTTTGATCGCCATGGGCGCCAAGATCAGCGGCGCTGGCACCGACACCATCACCATCGATGGCGTCGAGCGCCTGCATTCGGCCACCTACAAAGTGATGCCGGACCGGATCGAAACCGGCACCTACCTGGTGGCCGCTGCGGTCACCGGTGGCCGCGTCAAGGTCAAGGACACCGATCCGACCATCCTTGAAGCCGTCCTGGAGAAACTCAAGGAAGCCGGTGCCGAAGTCACCTGCGGCGAAGACTGGATCGAAGTGAACATGCACGGCAAGCGGCCAAAAGCCGTCAACGTGCGGACCGCTCCGTACCCGGCGTTCCCGACCGACATGCAGGCGCAGTTCATCTCCCTCAACGCCATTGCCGAAGGCACGGGCGCTGTGATCGAGACGATCTTCGAAAACCGTTTCATGCACGTCTACGAACTGCACCGCATGGGCGCCAAGATCCAGGTCGAAGGCAACACCGCCATCGTTACTGGCACCGAGAAACTCAAGGGCGCGCCAGTGATGGCCACCGACCTGCGGGCCTCGGCCAGCCTGGTGATCTCGGCCCTGGTTGCCGAAGGCGATACCCTGATCGATCGCATCTACCACATCGACCGTGGCTATGAGTGCATCGAAGAAAAACTGCAGATGCTCGGCGCCAAGATCCGCCGCGTACCGGGCTAGTTCCGGTTGCATAGGCACAAGGATGTGCCTGTTGATTTCGTTTCAGGTCGAGGGTGTTTGCACCCTCGATGTGTGTCCGGCGCCGCTTGCGACCGGGCATGAGTACCTTGATAAGGACTGACGTTTCCCATGTTGACCATCGCACTGTCCAAGGGCCGCATCCTTGACGACACCCTGCCGCTTCTGGCTGAAGCGGGCATCGTGCCGACCGAGAATCCGGACAAGAGCCGCAAGCTGATCATCCCCACGACCCAGGCCGATGTGCGCTTGCTGATCGTGCGTGCCACCGATGTGCCGACCTACGTGGAACATGGCGCCGCCGACCTGGGCGTTGCCGGCAAGGACGTGCTGATGGAATACGGCGGCCAGGGCCTGTACGAGCCCCTGGACCTGCAGATCGCCCGCTGCAAGCTGATGACCGCCGGTAAAGTCGGCGCGCCGGAGCCCAAGGGGCGTTTGCGCGTGGCGACCAAGTTCGTCAACATTGCCAAGCGTTACTACGCCGAGCAGGGTCGTCAGGTCGACATTATCAAGTTGTACGGTTCGATGGAGCTGGCGCCGCTGATCGGCCTGGCGGACAAGATCATCGACGTGGTCGACACCGGCAACACCCTGCGGGCCAATGGCCTGGAACCCCAGGACTTCATCGCTGACGTCACCTCCCGGCTGATCGTCAACAAGGCTTCGATGAAAATGCAGCACGCCCGTATCCAGGCTCTGATCGATACCCTGCGCAAGGCAGTGGAATCGCGACACCGCGGCTGATTCACCTGCGCGACCTTGAGTCGCGCCCGTCTATCCGTGTCATAGCCAATTTTCTCAGGTGCCCACGCGAATGGACTGGTAGCTTAGGGCGCCTGAGCATTTGCCATTAATGAGGCCCTCGCTATGACCGCTCCCACTTCGATTCGCCGTCTCAACGCTGCCGACCCGGATTTCGCACATCATCTGGATCATCTGCTGAGCTGGGAAAGCGTGTCTGACGACTCGGTCAATCAGCGGGTGCTGGACATCATCAAGGCTGTGCGCGAGCGTGGCGATGCGGCCCTGGTGGAATTCACCCAGAAGTTCGACGGCCTGCAAGTGGCGTCCATGGCCGACCTGATCCTGCCGCGCGAGCGCCTGGAACTGGCCCTGACCCGGATCACCGTGCCCCAGCGCGAAGCCCTGGAAAAAGCCGCGTCCCGGGTGCGCGACTATCACGAAAGGCAGAAACAGGACTCCTGGAGCTACACCGAAGCCGACGGCACCGTGCTGGGCCAGAAGGTCACGCCGCTGGACCGCGCCGGCCTGTACGTGCCGGGCGGAAAGGCGTCCTATCCGTCCTCGGTGCTGATGAACGCCATCCCGGCCAAGGTCGCCGGCGTGACCGAAGTGGTCATGGTCGTCCCCACCCCGCGCGGTGAAATCAACGAACTGGTGCTGGCCGCCGCCTGCATCGCTGGCGTGGACCGGGTGTTCACCATCGGTGGTGCCCAGGCCGTGGCTGCGCTGGCCTATGGCACCGAAAGCGTGCCGCGGGTCGACAAGGTGGTCGGGCCGGGCAACATCTATGTCGCCACCGCCAAGCGCCACGTGTTTGGCCAGGTCGGCATCGACATGATCGCCGGCCCTTCGGAAATCCTCGTGGTGTGCGACGGCCAGACCGACCCGGACTGGATTGCCATGGACCTGTTTTCCCAGGCCGAGCACGACGAAGACGCCCAGGCGATCCTGGTCAGCCCGGACGCCGAGTTCCTCGACAAGGTCGCCGCCAGCATCGACAAGCTGCTGCCGACCATGGACCGCGCCGAGATCATCAACACCTCGATCAACGGTCGTGGTGCGCTGATCAAGGTCCGCGACATGGAGCAGGCCATCGAAGTCGCCAACCGCATCGCGCCGGAACACCTGGAATTGTCGGTCGCCGACCCGCAGGCCTGGTTGCCGCAGATCCGTCACGCCGGTGCGATCTTCATGGGTCGCCACACCAGTGAGGCCCTGGGTGACTACTGCGCAGGCCCCAACCACGTGCTGCCGACTTCCGGCACCGCGCGCTTCTCGTCGCCGCTGGGGGTGTATGACTTCCAGAAACGTTCGTCGATCATCTTCTGCTCCGAGCAGGGCGCATCCGAACTGGGCAAGACCGCTTCGGTGCTGGCCCGTGGCGAATCGCTGAGCGCCCACGCGCGCAGTGCCGAGTACCGCATTCTTGACGAGCCATCCATTGAAGGGCAGGGGAACTGAAATGAGTAAATTCTGGAGCCCGTTCGTCAAGAACCTGGTGCCCTACGTGCCGGGTGAACAGCCGAAGCTGACCCGGCTGGTCAAGCTCAACACCAACGAAAACCCCTACGGCCCATCGCCCAAGGCCCTGGCGGCGATGCAGACCGAGCTGAACGACAACCTGCGCCTGTATCCGGACCCCAACAGCGACCTGCTGAAAGGCGCCGTGGCCCGCTATTATGGCGTGCAGAGCAACCAGGTGTTCCTGGGTAACGGCTCGGATGAAGTGCTGGCGCACATTTTTCACGGTTTGTTGCAACACGACCAACCGCTGTTGTTCCCGGACATCAGCTACAGCTTCTACCCGGTGTATTGCGGGCTGTACGGCATCCAGTTCGATGCGGTGCCGCTGGATGCGCAATTCCAGATCGACCCGGCAGACTACGCCAAACCCAATGGCGGGATCATTTTCCCCAACCCGAACGCGCCGACCGGTTGCCTGCTGGCGCTGGAAGCGGTCGAGCAGATCCTCAAGGCCAGCCCGGATTCGGTGGTGGTGGTCGACGAGGCCTATATCGACTTCGGCGGCGAGACGGCCATCAGCCTGGTGGATCGCTATCCGAACCTGCTGGTGACCCAGACCCTGTCCAAGTCCCGTTCCCTGGCGGGGCTGCGCGTGGGCCTGGCGGTGGGCCATCCGGACCTGATCGAAGCGCTGGAGCGGATCAAGAACAGCTTCAACTCCTACCCGCTGGATCGCCTGGCGAATGTCGGCGGCGCGGCGGCGTTCGACGATCGTGAGCATTTCGACCGGACCTGCCAGTTGGTCATCGAGCACCGTGAATGGGTCGTGGCCCAACTGCAAGCCAAGGGCTTTGAAGTGCTGCCCTCGGCGGCCAACTTCATCTTCGCCCGCCACCCCCGGCACGATGCGGCAGGGTTGGCGGCGAAACTGCGCGAACAGAGTGTGATCGTGCGGCACTTCAAACAGGAGAGGATTGCCCAGTTCCTGCGGATCAGCATCGGCACACCGGAGCAGAACCAAGCGCTGGTAGAAGCCCTCGGCGAACTCTAAACCCTGCGTTGAACCTGTGGGAGTCTGTGGGAGCAAAGCTTGCTCGCGATAGCGGTTTTGTTGTCCGTGACGACGCCATCGCGAGCAAGCTTTGCTCCCACAGTTGTTCTGCTGTGTTCGCAAGATCGGCATTCCACCGCCGATCCCCCTGTGGGAGCGAGCTTGCTCGCGAAGGCGGTGTGTCAGTTACTTCAATGTTGGCTGATCCGACGCTATCGCGAGCAAGCTCGCTCCCACAGTTGTTTTGGGGTGTTCACAAGATCGGCGTTCCAGTGCACTTCCCCCTGTGGGAGCGAGCTTGCTCGCGATTGGGCCTTTGGATCAGACCCTGAACTGATTGATCAACCGCCGCTGCTGCTCCGCCAGTTTGGTCAACCCGGCGCTGGCCGCGCTGGATTCGTCGGCGCCGCTGGCGACTTCGTTCGCCACTTGCCCGATGTTGATCACGTTACGGTTGATGTCGTCGGCTACGGCGCTTTGTTCCTCGGCGGCGCTGGCGATCTGGGTGTTCATGTCGTTGATCACCGACACGGCCTGGGTGATCGTTTCCAGGGCCTGGGCCGCTTTCGCCGCATGCTGCACGCTTTCGTCGGTGCGGTTCTGACTGTCTTCCATCACCCGCACCACGTCCCGGGTGCCTTGTTGCAACTGTTGGATCATTGTCTGGATTTCTTCGGTCGCCTGTTGCGTCTTCTGCGCCAGGTTGCGCACTTCATCGGCGACTACCGCGAAACCACGGCCCTGTTCACCGGCTCGGGCGGCTTCGATGGCCGCGTTGAGGGCCAGCAGGTTGGTCTGCTCGGCGATCCCGCGGATGGCGGTGAGGATCGCGTTGATGTTCTCGCTGTCCTTGGCCAGGGTCTGTACCACGCCCACCGCCTTGCCGATTTCCACGGCCAGGGCACCGATGGAGGTGGAAGTGTCCCTCACGATCTGCATGCCCTGGCTGGCAGCCTGGTCTGCATGGCTGGCGGCCTGGGCGGCTTGGGTCGCATTACGGGCCACGTCCTGGGCGGTGGCGGTCATTTCGTGCACGGCAGTGGCGACTTGATCGATCTCCGACATCTGCTTGTGCACGCCCTGGTTGGTGCGGATCGCGATATCGGCGGTGTGCTCCGACGAATCGCTGACGCTCTGCACCGAGGTCACCACCTGGGTGATCATGCCCTGCAACTTGCTCAGGAAGGTATTGAAACCCCTGGCGATCGCCCCCAGTTCATCGGCGCGGTCGCTGACCAGGCGAAGGGTCAGGTCGCCTTCGCCCTGGGCGATGTCATCGAGCATCGCCACCATCTGCTTGAGTGGCCGGGCAATGCCGTGGCCCACCAGCCAGATCACCAGCAGACCGATGCCGGCAATCACCAGGCCGACTATCGCCATGCCGAAGATGTCGGCCTGGCGCTGATGGTCGAGGTCTTTTTGCAGCGCTTGCAGGTCGGCCATGACCGCGTTCAGCGGCAGCTGCAACATCAGCGTCCAGCGGGCGTTGGTTTCGCCGATGCCGAACGGCATGTACACCTCGATATGCCCGTGTTCTTCGTCGATGTCATAGCGCACTTCGCCGGCGCCCAGCTTGGCGAGATTATCCAGTGCACTGGCGTCCAGCAGGTCGCTGGCCTTTTCTCCGAGTTTGCTCGGGTCCTTGGTGAAGGCAACCAGTCGATTGTTGCTGGAGAGCAAGGCCATCTCCCCTGCGCCGTCGTACAACTTGCCATCGGCGGCCACGAGCATGTCCTGGATGAAGTTCACCGACAGGTCGGCGCCGACGATGCCCTGGAACTTGCCATCGATCATGATCGGCTCGATGAACGAGGCGAGCATGGTCATCGTGCTGCCAACGCGATAGGGCGCCGGGTCGATCACGCAGGCTTTCTTGCTGTCCTGCGAGCACAGGTAGTACTCACTGGCGCGGATGCCGGTGGAAAGCAGTTTCTGGTCGGTCACGTCGGCGAGTTTTTCCAGGCCCAGGGAGCCGTCCTGGTTACGGAACCACCACGGCAGGAAACGCCCATTGGTTTCCATGCCCACCACCTGGCTGTTCACATAGTTGGCGTCGTCATGGTCGATGGCGTTCGGTTCCCAGGCGATGTAGGCACCGAGGATCTTCGGGTTGCGCACCACGGTTTCGCGCAACAGGCTGATCATTTGCTCGCGGGGCACCTTCAATTGCGGGTTGCCGTCCGTGCCGTTCATGCCCATCAAGGCGTTGCTGATGGCCAGGCCGCGGGCGAGCAGCAGCGGGGCTTCCAGTTCCCGCTGGATCAGGCTCGCCTGGGTGCGGGCCAGGGCAGTGAGGCGTTGTTCGATGAGTTGTTCGAACTGCGCCTTGGTCCGCTGTTGCACCATGTCCTGGGTGCGCGCGCCGGCAAACAGCGCGTACAGCACCAGGGCGCCCACCACACTGAGCACGATGGCACCGGCCAGGGCGGCTACGGAAAACTGGATCGATCTGAATTTCATAAAGGCTCCGGACGCGAAAGTGACGTCTGGAGCCGTTATCGGCGTTTCTATGGCGCGGCATGAGGCGTTGTTCGTCGGGTGACTGTTTTAGCTGCGTAGGTGTCGCAAATGGACTGTGTGGGGTCTGTCCGAAAAATCTGTAATCCTTCGTTATGTATCTGGCGCCGATACAAATCAAGGCCTAGGATACGCCCACGTTTCCAGGGAGCTTTTTTTACATGAACAAGACATTGATGGTGAGTGCTCTGAGCGCGGCTCTGCTGCTCACCGGTTGCCAGTCGGTCAATACCACCAGCGGCGGAGCCGTGGGCGTGGAACGCAAGCAGTACATGTTCAGCATGCTGTCGACCGATGAGGTCAACCAGATGTACGCCCAGTCCTATCAAAAGACGATGGGTGAGGCGAGCGCCCAGGGCGCGCTGGACAAGACCAGCAACGAAGCCAAGCGCATCCAGGCCATTGCCGACCGCTTGATCGCCCAGGCGCCCGTGTTTCGCCCGGATTCGGCGCAGTGGAAATGGGAAGTGAACCTGATCAAGAGCGATGAGCTCAACGCCAATTGCGGTCCTGGCGGCAAGATCATGTTCTATACCGGCCTGATCGACAAGTTGAAGCTGACCGACGCTGAAATCGCCGCGGTCATGGGCCACGAAATCGCCCACGCCCTGCGCGAGCACGGGCGCGAAGCGATGTCCAAGGCCTATGGCATCGAGATGGCCAAGCAGGGCGCTGGTGCCTTGTTCGGCCTGGGCCAGGACAGCCTGGCGTTGGCCGACACCGTCGCCAACTATGGCATGACCTTGCCCAACAGCCGTGGCAACGAGAACGAAGCCGACCTGATCGGCCTCGAACTGGCCGCCCGCGCCGGCTACGACCCGAACGCGGCGATCACCTTGTGGAACAAGATGGCCAAGGCCTCGGAAGGCGCGCCGCCGGAATTCATGAGCACCCACCCGTCGTCGAGCAGCCGTATCGCTTCGTTGCAGGCGGCGATTCCGAAGGTGATGCCGCTTTATCAGCAGGCCAAGAAGTAAGCCTCATCATGCTGTGAAACTGTTTTTGTGGCGAGGGAGCTTGCTCCCGCTGGGCTGCGAAGCGGCCCCAAAATCTTGCGGTCGCTGCGCAACCGAGCGGGAGCAAGCTCCCTCGCCACAACAGCCTCAAACCCACCCACTGCTCTGCATCGCCTTGTACACCGCCACGATCGCCAGGACGAAGAATGCCGAGGCGGCCAGGCGGCGGATCAGGGCCAGGGGCAGCTTCTCGGCGGCGAAATTGCCCGCCAGGACCACCGGCACGTTGGCAATCAACATGCCCACGGTGGTGCCGATGATCACCAACCACAACTCCGGGTATTGCGCGGCGAGCATCACCGTGGCGATCTGCGTCTTGTCGCCGATTTCCGCCAGGAAGAACGCAATCAGCGTGGTCAGGAACGGCCCGAACTTGCGGGCCGTGTTCGCTTCCTCATCGTCCAGTTTGTCCGGGACCAGGGTCCACAGCGCCGTGGCCGTGAAGCTTGCCGCCAGTATCCAGTGCAACACCGCATTGGAGAAAAATCCGCTGACCCAGGCCCCTACTGCCCCGGCGGCTGCGTGGTTGGCGAGTGTTGCAGCAATGATGCCGGCGATGATCGGCCAGGGCTTGCGAAAGCGAGCGGCCAGGATAAGTGCGAGCAATTGCGTCTTGTCGCCGATTTCGGCCAGCGCAACGATAGCGGTAGGTACGAGGAGTGAGTCCAGCATCAGGAATTCCTAAAGGGGCGGGTCGACACGGCTATGACACGTACAGCCTTCCCGCCCCGGGTAAGGTGTGCGTGTCATAGGTCTTGTCAAACCCAGCGACCATCTGCGTGGACGCTTGGGCCGCATACGCCATGGTCTGCTGACCAAGTATGTTGACGTATGCCGGGCGAGCATGGCGCTCGCGGGAGACTACTCCCCTAGGACGGAGCGGATTCTGCCTAGGCAAATCCGATTGAGCAAGTGCTGTTGCCTAAAAGATTTCAACCGCGCTTGGCCCGGTAGATGCGAAAGCCCTGGCCTTCGGCCTTGATGGCGCAGACGCCCAGATGCTCCTCGATCAGTGGCTGGTACTTGAGGAAACTATTGGCAACCAGCCGCAGTTCACCACCGTTTTTCAGATGTTTGGCGGCTTTTCGCAGCAGGTTTTCCGTGGCGTGGTAATCGGTGTGCACGCCGACATGGAACGGTGGGTTGCTCAGGATCGCGCTCAAGCCCATCGGCGCGGCGTCGATGCCGTCACCCGTCAGCACCTCGGCCTCCAGGCCGTTGGCGGCCAGGGTCAGGCGACTGCTGGCGGCGGCAAATGCGTCCACGTCCAACAGGGTGACGGTGTTGTGCGGATAGCGCCGCTTGACCGCGGCCCCCAGCACCCCGGCACCGCAGCCGAAGTCCAGCAAATGCCCGCTGGGCAGTTTATCCAGGTGTTCCAACAGCAGCGCACTGCCGCGGTCCAGGCGACCATGGCTGAACACCCCCGGCAGGCTGATGACCTTCAACGGGCCTTCGGCCAGGGGCAATTCGTAGGTCTGGGCCAGACTTTCCAGGGACTTGGCCTCGGGCGCGTTGGCGACGGTGACCTGCCACAGTTGGCAATGCCGCGCACTGTCGAGCTTGCGTGGCTTGCCGAACGGGTTGAGCTGCTTGGACGCGCCTTCGATGCCGCTGCGCTTTTCCCCCACCAGGTACACCTCGCGCCCGGCCAGGCGCGCCGCCACGGCATTGAGGATGTAGTCGGTCAGGTCCTTGGCCTTGGGCAGGAACACCACGGCCGTGTCGAACCCACGCTCGGGTATGTTCACGCCAAAGTGGCTGCGCTCGGGGAAGCGAGCGTCCAGCGCGGCCTGATCACCAGCGTGCCAGCACCAGCCATGGGCCTCTGGCAAACGGCCGAGCAGGTCATCGGCGGGCAGGCCGGCCAGCAAGACCGAACCCTGGAATAACTCGGCCTGACGAAGCAGTACTTCACTGCGCGGATCCATGGTCTGCTCCTTGAAAAAAAGTGCGGCAGTTTATCAACTGACGACACGCCGCGCTGTACCGCTGAAAAAGCCCTGGGCGTTTTCGCTCATTTGCCCGACGATCCGTTGCCGTGCCTCGCGGCTGCCCCAGGCGTTGTGCGGTGTGACGATCAAGCGTGGAATATCGCCGGCCAGCAGCGGGTTGCCTTGGGCCGGCGGCTCCACGCTGAGCACGTCGGTGGCGGCGCCCCCCAAGTGACCGTTGCGCAGGGCTTCGGCCAGGGCCTGTTCGTCGATCAGGCCGCCACGGGCGGTGTTGACCACGAAGGCACCGGGCTTGAGCTGCGCCAGTTCGCGGGCGCCGATGAAGTTCCGAGTGTGCTCGTTGAGCGGGCAGTGCAGGGTCAAGGCATCGACTTGCGGCAACAACTGCTCCAGCGGCAAGCGGTCGGGGCGGGCCGGGCGCCCGGGGATCTGCCCCAGCAGCACACGCATGCCAAAGGCTTCGGCCAGCCGCCCGACGGCACTGCCCAATTCACCATGGCCCAGCAAGCCCAGGGTCTTGCCTTCCAGTTCGACAATCGGATAATCCAGCAGGCAGAACTGCGAAGCCTCTTGCCAGCGACCTTCACCCACCGCTTTTTGATAATCGGCCAGGCGCGTCGCCAGGTTCAGCAACAGCATGATGGTGTGCTGGGCCACCGACGGTGTGCCGTAACCCTGGCAATTGCACACCGTGATGCCATGGCTGCGGGCGGCGGCCAGGTCGACATTGTTGGTGCCGGTGGCGCTGATCAGGATCAGCTTCAGTTCGGGGCTGGCCGCCATGGCCTGTGCGTCGATCACGATTTTGTTGGTGATCGCCACGGTGGCGCCTTTGAGCCGCTCGATGACCTGGTCCGGCGTGGTCCGGGCGAACAGTTGCAGGTCACTGAAGCAGTTACGCAGCGGGCCCAGGTCCAGGTCGCCGAGGTCCAGGGAAGGGTGGTCGAGGAAAACTGCACGAGCGGTGTTCGTCATCAGCTGTACCTTTTATGTGAAGAACCGAAGGCGTAATGTGACGAGCCTATCAGATGAAATGTGGCCATGGCGGCGTATACCTGTGGCGAGGGCGCAAGCGCTGGGCTCTGTAGGAGCTGGCGAAGCCTGCGATCTTTTGATCTTCGCTTGAGATTCAAGTGTCTGGGGAAAGATCGCAGCCTCGTTGCACTCGTCAGCTCCTACACGCAGTCGAGCGGGAGCAAGCTCCCTCGCCACGGGATTTCATCCAACAAAAGCTTGTCGCAAGGAGCTCCACCATGTACCTCACCGAATTCCTCACCGTCGCCCTGATCCACCTGCTGGCCGTTGCCAGCCCCGGGCCGGATTTTGCCGTGGTGGTGCGCGAAAGCGTGACCCATGGCCGGCGTGCCGGGACCTGGACGGCGCTGGGCGTCGGCACGGCGATTTTCCTGCATGTAGGGTATTCGCTGTTGGGTATCGGCCTGATCGTGTCGCAATCGATCGTGCTATTCAACGCGCTGAAATGGGCCGCCGCCGCGTACCTGCTGTACATCGGCTTCAAGGCACTGCGGGCGCAACCGGCCAAGCCCACCGAGGACAACCTGCACAAAGAGGCCGGTGAGCGTACCCCTCGCGGCGCGTTCACCTCGGGCTTCGTCACCAATGGCCTGAACCCCAAGGCGACGCTGTTTTTCCTGTCGCTGTTCACCGTGGTGATCAACCCACACACGCCGTTGGCCGTCCAGGCCGGTTACGGTGTGTACCTGGCGGTTGCGACGGCTGCCTGGTTCTGCCTGGTGGCGCTGCTGTTCAGCCAGCAACGGGTGCGCGCCGGTTTTGCGCGCATGGGCCACTGGTTCGACCGGACCATGGGCGCGGTGCTCGTCGCCATTGGGGTGAAGCTGGCGTTTACCGAGGCGCATTGACCGTTTCGCCTTTCCTGCGATCGCCCCATGCGGATGTGGGGCGATCAATGCCGTTGGCGGACGTAATCCATGAAAGCGTCGATGTTGTCATTGCATAGCAGTGGCGACACCGCCTTGACTTCCTCCGTCGGCCACTCCCACCAGGCCGACTCAAGCAGGGCCTGACGCACGGGTTCCTCGAAGCGCCAGCGAATGAACCGGCACGGGTTGCCACCCACCATGGCATAAGGCTCGACATCGCGTGTCACTACCGCCCCGGCCGCGACCACGGCGCCATGGCCGATGGTCACGCCCGACAGGATCATCGCTCCAGCGCAGATCCAGCAGTCGCTGCCAATCACCACGTCGCCCTTGGTCGGATTGCTGCCGGGAATGTCCCGGGCTTCGTCGATCATCAGTGGAAATGGAAACGTGCTGATCCAGTCCGTGCGATGCCCTCCGCCCAACAGGATCTTCACCCCTTGGGCGATCGACGTATAAGAGCCGATCTTGAGCGTCGTGTCGTCGCCGAACTCCATCACCTCGGGAATGCCATACGTGCCCACCCCGACCTGGTATTTGGGATAGCGCAGACGGATCTTTTCCGGCGCTCTTTCGAGTTTCTCCAGACGCCTGAGGTGCTTTCGCTCCTTTCGCTCCTTGAGTTTCTGCAAGAATTTCATGATTGGAACCTTGTCATCGGCCATCGCAAGACCAGTCGCTTGAAGCGCTTGAAACTGGTTTTGTTCCAGTGACGCCACGGGATGCTGCGCAACAGTTGCCAGGCTTCCTTCCGGTCTTCGACTACGGCGTACTTCAGCGCTTTGTGCACCAGCACCGTGCGGGCCGACTCGTAGGCGGGGTGGTCCCGATAGGGCTCGATGGCCTGCAGGTCCGACTTGAGCATCAAGCGGTATTTCCTTGACAGGTTATTGGGGTGGCGCCGATAGCGCGTGACGCTGATCGGTAATTCATGGATTGCATACCCCAGGCGGGCGATCCGCAGGGTGATCTGGAAATCCTGGACCCTTAGCTGCGGATCATAAAAATCGGCGTGCTGCAGGGTGCTCATGCGATACAGGGCCGTGGGTGCGCCGATGACCGTGGCGTCGCGCAGCAGATCATCGAAGGTATGCACCTTGATGTGGTCGCGCTGTTGCTCCTTGATGGTCCGGCCCTCGCTGTCCATGTAGATGACCAGCGCGCCGACACAGCCCACCTGCGGATGCTCGTCCAGGTATTGGGCACGGACCCGGATCGAATGGGGCAACATCACATCGTCAAGGTCCGGGGTTGCTACATAAGAGCCCTTGGCATACTTCAGCCCGTGGTTGAGTGCCGCACTGACGCCCTGGTTCTCCTGAGAGTAGAGCTGGAAATCGTAGGTTTGCTGCAACTGCCGCAGCATGGCGAGGCTGTTGTCAGTGGAGCCGTCGTCGACCACGATGACCTCAAGGTTCCGGTAATCCTGGGCAAAGAGGCTGTGGATCGCTTCTTCCAGGTATTTCTCGGCGTTGTAGCAAGGGGCCACGATCGACACAAGTGGCGCACCCTGAGGCTCGGTGGCCTGGGATGAGGTCGGTTCGTTGTTCATTATTCTCTGCCAAAAAGTGGTGGCATGCTGGAAACCTGCCAGGGCATTTTTCCCACAGGTTTTTGTAACTAGCCTGATACCTATGCTCGCTGTTGGATCCCGATCTGACAAGGTTTGGCTCCGCAAGGTTTGCGAAACCCGGCGATGGATGGCCCAAGGCTAGTATTTGCGTGCCAATCAAATCATTCCTTTGGCTGATTTGATCGGTGTATAAGCGCTCTAGAGTGCTAACTTCCAGCCAAGACCGTGCAGTCAGAAAAGGGACTCTTATGTTGCAGACTCGCGTTATTCCTCCAGCCGAAGGCGCCTATCAATACCCGCTGCTGATCAAGCGGCTGCTGATGTCCGGCACGCGTTACGAGAAAACCCGCGAGATCATCTACCGTGACCAGTTGCGCTACAGCTATCCGACGCTGATCGAACGGGTCGCGCGGCTGGCCAACGTGTTGACCGAGGCGGGGGTCAAGGCCGGTGATACCGTGGCGGTGATGGACTGGGACAGCCATCGCTACCTGGAATGCATGTTCGCGATCCCGATGATCGGTGCGGTGATCCACACCATCAATGTGCGCCTGTCACCGGAACAGATCCTCTACACCATGAACCACGCCGAGGACCGCTTCGTGCTGGTCAACAGCGAGTTCGTCGGCTTGTACCGGGCGATTGCCGGGCACCTGACCACGGTGGACAAGACCCTGCTGCTGACCGACCTGCCGGAAAAAACCGCCGACTTGCCGAACCTGGTGGGTGAATACGAGCAACTGCTGGCCGCCGCCGCCCCTACCTACGACTTCCAGGATTTCGACGAAAACTCCGTCGCCACCACGTTCTATACCACCGGCACCACCGGCAACCCCAAGGGCGTGTACTTCACCCATCGGCAACTGGTGCTGCACACCATGGGCGTGGCGACCATCATGGGGTCTATCGACAGCGTGCGGTTGCTGGGCACCAACGACGTGTACATGCCCATCACGCCGATGTTCCATGTCCACGCCTGGGGCCTGCCCTATGTCGCGACCATGCTCGGGCTCAAGCAGGTTTACCCGGGGCGCTACGATCCCGAATTCCTGGTCCAGCTGTGGCGCAAGGAAAAGGTCACCTTTTCCCATTGCGTGCCGACCATCCTGCAAATGGTCCTCAATTCCAAGGGGGCCCAGGACACCGATTTCGGCGGGTGGAAAATCGTCATCGGTGGCAGCGCCCTGAATCGCAGCCTGTACGAAGCGGCCAAGGCCCGGGGCATCCAGCTCACTGCCGCCTATGGCATGTCGGAAACCGGCCCGCTGGTGTCCTGTGCCCACCTCAACGATGAACTGATGGCCGGCAGCGAAGACGAACGCACCACCTACCGGATCAAGGCCGGTGTGCCGGGCCCGCTGGTGGAAGCGGCGATCGTCGACACCGAGGGGCGTTTCCTGCCGGCCGACGGCGAGACCCAGGGCGAACTGGTACTGCGCGCGCCGTGGCTCACCGAGGGCTATTTCAACGAGCCGCAGAAGGGCGCCGAACTCTGGGCCGGAGGCTGGCTGCACACCGGTGACGTCGCCACGCTGGATAACATGGGCTTCATCGACATCCGTGATCGCATCAAGGACGTGATCAAGACCGGTGGCGAATGGATCTCCTCCCTGGACCTGGAAGACCTCATCAGCCGTCACGTGGCGGTACGCGAAGTAGCAGTGGTCGGCATTCCCGATCCGCAGTGGGGCGAGCGGCCGTTTGCCCTGCTGGTGATTCGCGAAGGGCATCAGATCGGGGCTCGTGAACTCAAGGAACACCTCAAGCCGTTCGTCGAGCTGGGGCACTTGAGCAAGTGGGCGATCCCGAGCCAGATAGCCCTTGTTACGGAAATTCCCAAGACCAGCGTCGGCAAGCTCGACAAAAAGCGCATCCGCGTCGACATCACCGAATGGCAGAGCAACAACAGCACCTTCCTCTCCACTCTTTAGGCCTTTTTGCCGTGCCCGAAAGGGCACGGCAGCCCCACCAAGCAAGCGCTTGACTTGTCAAACCGCAAATTTCAGCCATCCTTGCCGTGCCGACACCTGTCGGCCTGGCGAAAGGACTGTTCCAGAGTGGTTGAGGGCTGCAAATCACACTTTAGAGGGATCAAGCCGTACTACCTGCTGGCTATAGTCCGCTCACGGATTCTCAGGAACGGGGCGCACGCACGAAAGGGCGATGCGACCTTGATGGATGTCGGGACGCTGCCGCTCCCAGCCATCGAGGTGTTCTTGAAATGTCCACTGCCATAACAATAATGCACATGGAGTAGCGTCGATGACCTCAGCAACCACGTTCTGGCGCCGGGCAAAACTGCCTCTGGCGGTCAGTCTCGCCTCTTCGCTCGCCGGGCCAGCATTCGGCGTCAGTTTCAACATCGGTGAAATCGAAGGCCAGTTCGACTCGTCCCTGTCGGTCGGCGCGAGCTGGTCCACGGCCAACGCCAACAAGGACCTGATCGGTGTCAACAATGGCGGCAAGGGTTTGTCGCAGACCTCCGATGACGGCCACTTGAACTTCAAGCGCGGGGAAACCTTCTCGAAGATCTTCAAGGGCATCCATGACCTGGAACTGAAGTACGGCGATACCGGCGTGTTCGTGCGCGGCAAGTACTGGTACGACTTCGAACTCAAGGACGAAAACCGCCTGTACAAGGACATCAGCGACAACAACCGCAAGGAAGGCGCCAAGTCCTCCGGCGGACAGATTCTCGATGCATTCGTCTACCACAACTACGCCATCGCCGATCAGCCGGGTTCGGTCCGCCTGGGCAAACAAGTGGTCAGCTGGGGTGAAAGTACCTTCATCCAGGGCGGCATCAACTCCATCAACCCGGTCGACGTGTCCGCGTTCCGTCGCCCTGGTGCCGAGATCAAGGAAGGCCTGATCCCGGTCAACATGTTCTACGTCTCCCAGAGCCTGACCGACAATCTGTCGGCCGAAGCCTTCTACCAGTTGGAGTGGGACCAGACCGTTGTGGATAACTGCGGTACGTTCTTTTCCCAGCCGGATGTGATTGCCGATGGGTGTACCGATAATTTGCGGGTGTTGAGCAAGCGTTCCACGCTCCCAGCCGCCGCGTTGGGCCCAGCGGCCGCACTGGGTGTCGACGTCAACGAAGAAGGCGTACTGGTACGCCGCGGGCCGGATCGCGACGCCCGTGACAGTGGTCAGTGGGGCGCTTCGTTGAAGTACATGTTCGAGCCGCTGGACACCGAGTTCGGTGCCTACTTCATGAACTACCACAGTCGTGCGCCGATTTTCAGTGCCACGGGTGCCTCGCAGTCGGTCTACAACATAGCTGCAGGATTGCCCCCTCCGTTTGCCGGACTGGCGCCTCTGCTGGTTGCAGGCAACTCGCAATATTTCGTCGAATATCCGGAAGACATTCGCCTCTACGGCCTGAGCTTCTCCACGACGCTGCCTACCGGTACGGCGTGGAGCGGTGAATTGAGCTATCGCCCGAATGCACCGGTGCAATTGAGCACCACCGATATCCTGTTCGCCGGCGTTCGCCCGCTCGGTGGTCCTACGTTGGGCAATGCGTCGCTGCTCACGGGTGTGCCAGGCCAGGATCTGCATGGTTATCGCCGCAAGGAAATCACTCAGTTCCAGACCACCTTCACCCACTTCTTGGATCAGGTCATGGGCGCCAGTCGCCTCACACTGGTAGGTGAAGTCGGCGTTACTCATGTTGGAGGCTTGGAAAGCAAGTCGGACGTTCGCTACGGTCGTGACCCTGTCTTTGGTCCGGGTCAACTGCCCGCCGGAGCCTGTGACAGGCTCAACGGCGCTACCGCCGCAGGTGGCGGCCAGACCATCAACGACGTGAACAGCAACTGCAACAACGACGGCTTCACCACCTCCACCTCCTGGGGCTACCGCGCGCGCGCCATCTGGGAATACCCGGACGTCTTCGCGGGTGTGAACCTCAAGCCCAACGTGGCCTGGTCCCATGACGTCAAAGGCTACTCGCCAGGCCCTGGTGGCAACTTCGAAGAAGGCCGCAAAGCGGTCAGCCTCGGGCTGGATGCCGAGTACCAGAACACCTACAACGCCAGCCTGGCCTACACCAACTTCTTTGGTGGCGACTTCAGCACCGTGGACGATCGCGACTTCCTGGCGCTCAGCGTCGGCGTGACCTTCTAAGCACCGTATTTCAGGACGACACACTATGAAAATAACAAAGAATCTGTTGCAGGCCGGTGTTCTGGGGCTCTCCCTGCTGGCCGCCAGCGTCATGGCGGCAGTGCCTGCGGCCGAGGCCGATAAACTCGGCAAGAGCCTGACACCGATGGGCGCCGAGATGGCCGGCAATGCCGACGGCTCGATCTCGGCCTGGAAAGCCATGGCCAAGAATGCCGGCTCCGTGGACAGCAAGGGCTTCCTCGCCGACCCATACGCCAGTGAAAAACCGCTGTTCACCATCACCGCGCAGAACGTCGACCAGTACAAGGACAAGCTCGCGCCGGGCCAGTACGCGATGTTCAAGCGTTACCCGGAAACCTTCAAGATGCCGGTCTATCCGACCCATCGCGGTGCCACCGTGCCGGACGAGGTGTTCGCCTCCATCAAGAAAAACGCGGTCAACACCAAGCTGGTCTCCGGCGGCAACGGCCTGGAGAACTTCGAGACGGCCGTGCCGTTCCCGATTCCCCAGAGCGGCGTGGAAGTCATCTGGAACCACATCACCCGCTATCGTGGCGGCAGCGTGACGCGCCTGGTCACCCAGGCCACTCCACAGCCCAACGGTTCGTACAGCCTGGTGTACTTCCGCGACCAGTTCGTGTTCCGCGACAAGATGAAGGATTTCGATCCGGCCAACCCGGGCAACATCCTGTTCTACTTCAAGCAGCAAGTGACCGCGCCGGCGCGCCTGGCCGGTGGTGTGCTGCTGGTGCACGAAACCCTCGACCAGGTGAAGGAGCCGCGTTCGGCGTGGGTCTACAACGCCGGCCAGCGCCGTGTGCGCCGTGCCCCGCAAGTGTCCTACGACGGCCCGGGTACCGCCGCCGACGGCCTGCGTACCTCCGACAACCTGGACATGTACAACGGCGCGCCGGACCGCTACGACTGGAAGCTGGAAGGCAAGAAAGAGCTGTACATCGCCTCCAACAGCTACAAGATCGATTCGCCGCAACTCAAGTACGCCGACATCCTCAAGGCCGGCCACATCAACCAGGACCTGGCACGCTACGAGCTGCGTCGTGTCTGGCACGTGACCGCGACGCTGAAGGAAGGCCAGCGCCACATCTACGCCAAGCGTGACTTCTTCATCGATGAAGACACCTGGCAAGCTGCGGTGATCGACCACTACGACGGCCGTGGCCAACTGTGGCGCGTGGCCGAGGCCCATGCCGAGAACTACTACGACAAGCAAGTGCCGTGGTACGCCCTGGAAACCCTCTACGACCTGCAGTCCGGCCGCTACCTGGCACTGGGCATGAAGAACGAAGAGAAATCGGCCTACGACTTCGGCTTCACCGCCACCACCGCCGATTTCACCCCGAACGCCCTGCGTCAGGACGGCATCCGCTAAACCGCTTTACCCGAGGCCGCATCCTCGAAGAAACGCCCCGACTGGTTCGGGGCTTTTTTTTGTTCGATCAGTCAACACAAAACCCTGTGGCGAGGGAGCTTGCTCCCGCTGGACTCTGTAGGAGCTGGCGAAGGCTCGGGCCGCGTTCGGACGATCTTTTGATCCTGATCTTTCGCTTTGAGATTCAAGTGTCTGGGGAAAGATCGCAGCCTCGTTTCACTCGACAGCTCCTACACAGCTCCTACAACTCAGCGGGAGCAAGAGCGGTGGCTGCCTGAGTTTTTTCAAGTCGGTCGGCTTGTAGTCTTTTTGTAGCCATTTGTAGCACTCCCTTCAATACCTCCTCGTTTACCGCTAGTCTGCGGACATCTGCAACGCCGCCACCCGCCTTTCAACAAGAGCCGGCCATGACTGATTTGTCTTCACTTCCGGATTCTGCCCGCGCAGCCATCGCGGTACAGGACGGGCGTTTCTACCGCCCGCCCTTGCCCGACGGCCATGTCGTGCGGCCGCGGTTGTGCGAGCGTTTGAGCGCAGGGCTCGGAGGCCGGTTGCTGTTGGTCAGTGCCCCGGCGGGGTTCGGTAAAAGCTCCCTGGCGGTGGAGTTCTGCCAGAGCCTGCCGGCCCATTGGCAAAGCCTCTGGCTGGGGCTCAGCGCCCGGGACAACGATCCAGGCCGCTTCCTTGAACGGTTGCTCGAAGGGCTCCAGGCCTTTTTCCCGCAACTGGGCGGTCGGGCGCTGGGGCTGCTGAAAATGCGTCAGCGTCATCAACCCTTTGCCTTCGAAGAATGGCTCGACGGCCTGCTGGACGAACTGTCCACGCACTTATCGCCTCATGAGCCCTTGTTGCTGGTGCTCGACGATTACCACCTGGCCCAAAGCCCGGTACTGGATCGCTGCCTGCAATTTTTCCTCAATCACCTGCCCGACGGGTTGCTGGTCCTCGTCACCAGCCGCCAGCGCCCGGACTGGCATCTGGCGCGCCTGCGCCTGTCGCGGCAACTGCTCGAACTCAATGAGCAGGACCTGCGTCTGACCCATGACGAAGCCTTGACCCTGCTTCAGCATCACAGCAGTTCGTTGCGCGGTGAGGCGCTGGAAAATCTTATCCGGCGCAGCGAAGGTTGGGTGGCCGGGTTGCGTTTCTGGTTGCTGGCCGCCTCCGAAGCCGGTCCCGAAGGCCTGCTGCCCCAGGCCTTGCACGGCGGCGAAGGGCTGATTCGCGATTATCTGCTTGAAGAGGTCATCGACTGCCTGCCCGCCGAGGTGCAGGCATTTCTCTACGACACGGCCCCTCAGGAGCGCTTTTGCAGCGAACTGTGCGACGCGGTGCGCGAGGCCCATGACAGCGCCGAAATCCTCCGTTACCTGGCGGCCCACCAGGTGTTCCTGGTACCGCTGGACGAGCACGGCCATTGGTACCGATACCACCACCTGTTTTCCGACCTGCTGCGCAGTCGCCCCAGCGCACCGGCCATGGTCCCGGCCGCGACCCTGCACCTGCGGGCCTGTCGCTGGTTCAACGCCCAGGGCCTGATCGACGAAGCCGTGGAGCAGGCGCTGCGGGCCGGGCACCTGGACGTGGCGGCGAACCTGGTGCAGAACCTCTCGGAGGAGCAACTGCTGGCCGAGCAGAACGTCGGCATGTTGCTGCGCTGGAAAATGGACTTGCCCGACAGCCTGCTCATCAGCACTCCGCGACTGATCGTGCTCTACAGCTGGGCGTTGGGGCTGGCCTGCCAGTTGGACGCTGCCGAAGAGCTGGCGGCGCACTTGAGTCGTTTCCTGCCGGCCCCCTCGGCCACTGCGCAAAAATCCATGCTCGCCCAATGGCTGGCCCTGAGTGGGATCGTCGCCCGTGGCCGGGGGGATCGCGAGGCCACCGTGCGGTATTGCAGCGAAGCTTTGGAGAGCCTGCCGCAAAAACGCTACGGCCAGCGCCTGATGTGCCTGTCCACACTGTCGAACCTGGCGATTGCCGACGGCGACCTGTGGCGCGCCCGGAACCTGAACCGCGATTCCCTGGAGCTGGCGCAACGGGTCGGTAATCCACTGTTCGAGGCCCTGGCCCATTACGATCGTGCCCGCGTCCTGCAGGCGCGGGGAGAGATCCTGCGGGCGCTGGATGAAGTGCACCAGGGCCTGCAACGTTTGCACAAGCTGTCGCCCCAGCGGCTTTATGCGGTGCGGGCGCGCTTGATCATGTACGAAGGTTTTTTGCTGACCTTGCGCATGCAGCCCCAGGTTGGCCTTGCGCGGCTACAGGCGGGTCTCACCGAAGCCCGCGCCTGCCGCGACATCAGCGTGCTGATCGGCCATTGCGTGATCGCGCGTATCGAAGGCTACAGCGGCGAGTTCGCCCGGGCCTTCGCCGAACTGGCGGAAGCCGAGCGGCTGATGCATATCTGGGACGTTCCGCCGATCTACTATCTGGCGATGATCACCCTGGTCAAGTGCGAACTCTGGTTGGCCCAAGGCCGCACCGACCTGGCCGAAGCCTGGCTGGCCCGGCTGGGCCAGACCTACACGGGCGAACGGGCCGCCGCACCACCGGAATTCCACCCGCAACTGCCGCTGCATGTCGAGTTGCAACAGGCGGTGCTGGAGTCCATCCGAGGCCAACCGATACTCGCGCAAGGACGGCTCGATGCCTTGCTTGAACACGGTCAGCAGAGTGGCCGGCAGATGCTCAGCGTGATGGCGCTCAACCAGAAAGTCGCCTTGCTGCTGAGCATCGGGCGTGAACCCGAAGCCCGTCGCACCCTGGCCCAGGCTTTCGAAGCTGCCAGCGGCGGGGTATTGCAGCCCTTCGAGTGGTTGTTCGGCGAGCACCGTGAATGGTTGCGCGAACAGCTGCTGCAAGCACCGCCCAGTACCTTGCGCGAGCACCTGCTCGAACGCCTGCCCTCGACGGTGGCCCAGCCTGCCGACCCGGCGGCGCCGGTCGAAACCCTCAGCAGTCGCGAGCGGGCGGTGTTGCAGTTGATTGCCCAAGGGTGCTCGAACCAGGAAATCAGCGAGCAGTTGTTTATCTCGCTGCACACCGTCAAGACCCACGCCAGCCACATCAACAGCAAACTCGGCGTCGAGCGCCGCACCCAGGCGGTGGCGCGGGCGAAGGCGTTGGGGTTGTTGGGCTGAGCAAGATTTGGGAGCGGTGAGAAAAATCTGTGGCGAGGGAGCTTGCTCCCGCTGGGCTGCGAAGCAGCCCCCCAACTAATAACCTGACACACCGCGGTGCCAAGTGTAGGGTCGCTTCGCAACCCAACGGGAGCAAGCTCCCTCGCCACAAAGGCTTTGACAAGGAATCCCTCGATGTTGCCCCAGTACAAAACCATCCAATCCCCCGTCGGCCAACTGATCCTCGTCGCCCGGGAGACACGGCTGGCGGCCATCCTCTGGGAAAACGAGCGGCTCAATCGGGTGCGGCTGGGGCCTTTGGAGGAGGACACCCAGCATCCGGTCCTCAAGGAAACCGAGCGTCAGTTGCTGGAATACTTCGCCGGCCAGCGCCGTCGTTTCGAGCTGGAGCTGGACTTCGCGGGCACTGATTTCCAGGTGCGGGTCTGGCAAGCCCTGTTGACCATCCCCTTTGGCGAAACCCGCAGCTACCGCGACATCGCCATCCAGATTGGCCAACCGACAGCGGTCCGGGCGGTCGGCGCCGCCAATGGCCGCAACCCCATCTCGATCATCGCCCCGTGTCACCGCGTCATCGGCAGTTCCGGCAGCCTTACCGGCTTCGCTGGCGGCCTGGCGGCGAAACAGTTGCTGCTCAGCCTTGAAGGCCAGCAGAGCCTGCAATTGGCGTTCTGACCCATCAGCATGGCTAAATCCATCCCTGTGGGAGCGAGCCTGCTCGCGAAAGCGGTGCGCCAGTCAACGGAGAGGCGACTGATCCAACGCCTTCGCGAGCAGGCTCGCTCCCACATTGGTCACAGGTCACAGGTCACAGGTCACAGGTCACAGATTTCAGGCTGATGGGGATTTGGGCGGCAGCATCCGCGTCGGCGGCTGGCCGTTGGCGTTGTGCTGGTAGATCTTCGCGGGCTGCCCCTGTTCATTGAAGAACACCTGGCCAATGCCGGCGCTGTTCCACAGCCGCTCACCGGCCTCGGCGTGTTCCGGGGTGTGGGGGACGATGCGCATGCTGCGGCGCTTGGTGAACCAGTTCAGGGGCGAGCGCGGCGAATAGAGCCAGCGGTTCAGGCGATCGAACCATTCCAGCAGCGCAGGGGGAAATTCATTCTTGATGCCACTGCTGGTGATCTGCCAAATGCGCGGACCGCCCTTGCGGTGTGGGATCAATACTTCGTAAACGAAGGAATAATGCACGTCCCCGGACAGCACCACGTAATTACCAGGCGTACGCGAGTGGCGGAAAATGTTCAGGATCACCTGGGCAGCGCCGCGATGGGCCATCCAGTTTTCCGCATCCACCAGCAGCGGATAACCGCACCAACTGAACACCCGCTGCACAGTCTCGATCAGCTTCACACCGAAGATCGGCGCCGGTGAGACGATAATCGCCGACGGGTGATCCAGCAATTCCTGCTGCAACTCGCTCAGGGCTTCCCAATCCAGCAGGCCGGAAGGTTGCTTGAGGTTGTTCTCGCTGCGCCAGCGGCGGGTGCGGGTGTCGAGCACCACCAGGGCCGGGGTGCTCGGCAGCACGTAATGCCATTGCTGGAAACCCAGCAGGGTGTCGATCAGCTGGTCCTGGGGTTCGCTGTCGAGGTAACGGTCCCGGGCGGTGTCGCTCAGGGCCAAGGTTTGCGGGAGCACGTCAGCGAAGGCATCCGGGTTGTTGCCCCAGCCCTGGCAGAGCATGTAGGCGATCAACGCATTGCCGATGATGCGTTTGGAGAACGGATGGCCGTAGGCCGTTTCCTCCCACTGCGCAGACAGGTTCCAGTCATCGGTAATGTCGTGGTCGTCGAAAATCATCAGGCACGACAGGTGCGCAAACACTCGCGCCACGCCGCCCAGCCCGGTCTTGAACGCCTCGATGCGCTGCTGTTCCAGGTCGTAGCGCTGGCGCCGTTCCACGGTCAGTTCGGGCGGTAGCACCGCGATCAACGTCCAGGGCACGGGCGACCACACCAGCAGGTACATCGCCATGACCTCGGCGAAGGTCACCAGGTGATTGTCGGCGCTGCTGCTGGTGAAAATCGGCTTGCGGGCCCCGCCGAAAAATCGTTCGCGCAGGGTTTCGTTACTCTCAAGTGCGGGCAACAAATCGGCACGATGGTAATAACTGGCCGGGTGCTGATAGAGCTTGGCGCTGTCTTCCACCACGGCGCCGTCCAGGCATTCCTCGAACAGTCCCAAGCGTTCGATCAGCGCATGAATCGCCCGCAACATGGGCCCGGCGACGTCGTCGGCATAGACCTGGTCGCCGCTCATCATCAGCAATGCCGGGCGTTGCTCAGGGGCTTGCGCCAACAGCCGATCGACGCAAAGCAGGCCGTCGTTGGCTGGGTAATGGGGTTTGCGGCAAGAGCCGTGGACCAGTTGCTCGATGCGCGAATGCAGCATGAAATTCGGACACTGTGCGCCGTCATACAGCTGATGCGGCGCCCATTCGGCGATGGGCGCGCCGTCCACCAGCAAGTCGTAGTCAATCGTCACGTCCCGGGGCAGGGGGCTGGCGAGCCGTACATCGATCAAGTGCACAAACGCCCGCTGCCCCACCGGCACCACGGTGCAGCGCGTCGCATCCAGTGCAAGATCGCCCACGCCGGCCACGCGCAACGTCAACGCCAATGCTCGCGTGCCCACCAGCCACATCACCAGCCGCGTGGGCTCCAGCCGTCGCAACAGTGGACCGACCAGGACGGCGGGCAGGGTGGGGGTGTCGGCGGTGGACGGTAGCATTCGTGGGTAAAAGCTCTGTTCAGGGAGAGGCGGGGATCATAACGCAATGTGCTGGGTTGCTGGGGACGGGGAGGCATTGTGGCAACCCTGCTTTTGTGGCGAGGGAGCTTGCTCCCGCTGGGGCGCGCAGCGCCCCCAAAACCTGACAACGCGGTGTGTCAGGCAAATATTTGGGGGCTGCTGCGCAGCCCAGCGGGAGCAAGCTCCCTCGCCACAGATAGTGTTCAGCCAGGGGCACCAAGTTACCCCCGGCCTTGTTACATCATTGGACCTTGTTTGAAGCCTCCGCCGCCTTGATCAGATCCGGCCCGATTTGAGTTTCGAACTTGGCCCATACCGGCTTCATCTTCTCGCGCCAGGCATTTCGCTGCTCCGGTGTGAGGGTAATGATTTCGGTGGTCTTGGCATCGAGTACATGCTGCTTATCCAGCTGGTTGAACCGCTCCGCTTCCTGGTTGGCATGGGCGGTGGACTCGACCACGATCTTGTCCAGTTCGCTGCGAATATCCGGCGGCAGACCGTTCCAGAAGTCCGAGGTGGTGATCAACATGTAGTCGAGTATGCCGTGGTTGGACTCGGTGACGTATTTCTGCACTTCATTGAGTTTCTGGTTGTAGAAGTTCGAATAGGTGTTTTCCGTGCCGTTGACCAAACCGGTGCGCAAACCCTGGTACACCACTGAGAAAATCATCGGTTTAGCCTTGGCGTCCACCGCCTTGAATTGTTCCTCCAGCACTGCGGAGGTCTGGATCCGGAACGTCAGGCTGCGGGCATCCTCGGGTGTGCGCAGGGGCTTGTTGGCCGATAGCTGCTTCATGCCGTTGTGCCAATAGGCCAGGCCGGTGATGTTCTTGCTTTCCATGGACTTGAGCAGCTTCTGGCCCTCGGGGCTCTGCTGGAAACGGTCCACGGCGGCGATGTCGTCGAATAAAAACGGTAAGTCGAACAACTGCACGGTCTTGGTGTACTGATCGAACTTGGCCAGCGACCGCGCAATGATCTGCACTTCCCCGAGGAGCAAGGCTTCCAACTCCTTGTCATCGCCATACAGCGTGGAGTTGGGGTACACCTCGACCTTCACCTTGCCCGGCAGCCGCTCTTCCGCCAGCTTCTTGAACATCAACGCGCCCTGGCCCTTGGGCGTTTGGTCACCTACCACGTGGGAGAATTTGATGACGATCGGCTCGGCCGCCACCACCGTGCCCCACGCCCCAAAAGCCAGCGTGCAGGCAAGCGCTTTCCACATAGGTTTGAGCATTGCGAAGTTCCCTTTGCATTTTATATTTATCGTACGGGTCTCTTCGAAACCCGACGTACAGCAAACAGCGATAAGTCTAGGAGAAAAATCACCCGTCGCAGGGTTCACAGATCTTATGCCCGCCGCAATCCTCTTGTGGGAGCGAGCCTGCTCGCGAAGACGGCGGCACATTCAGCATCACCGGCCCGGGCAGACCGCTATCGCGAGCAAGCTCGCTCCCACAATTTTGATCTCGGCTGTTCACTGATCCTGGGCCCACCGCAATCCCCTGTGGGAGCGAGCTTGCTCGCGATGACGGCGGTACATTCAGCATCACCGGCCCGGGCAGACCGCTATCGCGAGCAAGCTCGCTCCCACAGTTTTTGATCTCGGGTGTTTGCAAATGCTGCGTCCAGCACCAACCCCCTGTGGGAGCGAGCTTGCTCGCGAAGACGGTGGCCCATCCTCTTGCTAGTTGCGCTTCCAGCACTCCGCAAACCGCGCACATACCCCGTAACGCTCATCCATCTGCGCCATCCTCTCCAGGTGATGACCTACCGCTTCGACCATCACCCCATTCCCGATCCGGAAGTACTCCACCATCATCGCGACGTCCAGGTCGACCTCGGCTTTTTCCGGTTTGGCGTTGGCGGTTTTGGGCAACGCCCACTGCTCCAACTGCTCGTCCTTCAACTGCCGCAGGCGGGTCTGGTATTCGTCCTTGAAGCGTTCCATCGAGTGCGCCTTGTTCTGCGCCATGTCATCGCCAAACGTCTTCAGGTTTTCCCGGTACAGCGTCCAGTAGTCAGCCGGCAGCTCGAAGCCGAGCTTGGCCTTGCGTTCGCTGATCAGGGTGTCCAGCTTCTCTGGCGAATAAGGCTCGACTTTTTCCTTGGCCGGATCGCTCTTCACCGTGACGACCAGGCTTTTATCGATGACTCGGTTCATCAGCTCCAAGCGATGGGGCGTGTCCGGGTAGGTCTTGGGGAACAGCGCATTGCGACCGGCGCAGGCGGGAAAGTCTTTTTTCAGGATCGGGATCGGTGTGCGCACGTCCTTGCCGTCGATCCGTTGCAAGCGTTGCAACCGAGTCAGGCAGAAGTTCTTCTCGGACTTGAACGTCACCTCGTACTCGGCATTGGCCTCGGGCGTAAAGTTGAAGCCCTTGCCGCACACGGCATAACCGCTGTTCATGTTGGTGCGCAGGTGAATCTGCTCACCGGGCTTGAGCTTGACCTCCAAATAACCCCTGGCATCCTTGGGTGCCGGAACGCTCATCCCCACCCGCCGCGCGGTATCGCTCAGCAGCATATTGTTGAGAATGCCGGTGGTTTGCCCGTCGCAATGGGCCGCGTCGAAATAATCCAGCGTGGCGTTGCTGGTATTGGCGACGAACCGCAACTTGGCGGCGTCTGGTTCGATGGCATCGGGATAAGTGCCATTGACGCTGCAGCCGCCGAGCAATACAAACAACGCGGACAATGCTAACAACGGGGCAGGACAGCGAGGCAGGGCGAGCATAGGTCAACCTTGAAGGATCGATAAAGTCGGCGAATGCTACTGAAGTGCCACTATCGCGTCCATCACCTGCCGCCGGGCTGTAGGCAATACCCTCTTCTTCTCGACAAGGACTTATGGATGATCGACTTCAACAACAAAGGCTTCTTCAAGCTCAAGCAAAACGACGAATACGCCGAACGTGTCACGGCCCTGCTACTGGACGGTGAACAGGTCATCGACGCTTATAAATCCATGCGCGACGGTGTGGTTTTCACCAACAAACGCATCATCGCGGTGAACGTACAGGGCATCACCGGCAGCAAAAAAGACTTCACCTCCTTGCCCTACAAAAACATCGTCGCCTACTCGGTCGAAACCTCCGGCACCTTCGACCTGGACTCTGAACTGGAGATCTACTTTTCATCCCTGGGCAAAGTGAAATTCGAATTCACCGGCAAGACCGGCATTGTGGAAATCTCCAAGGTGATCTCCAAACACCTCCTGGCCTGATCGGCAAACTCAGTGTCCACCGCCAATCCCCTGTGGGAGCGGGTGTTTGCAAATGCAGCGTTCACCACCGCCCCTCCTGTGGGAGCGAGCTTGCTCGCGATGACGGCGGCACGGCCAACATCACCGGCCCAGACAGACCGCATTCGCGAGCAAGCTCGCTCCCACAGGGGCAGCTCCGCCTGTTGAACTCAGGGCTCCAACGCCGGCCCCTTCAACTCGATCTGGTTGCCATCCGGATCGAAGCAGTAGATCGACCAGCCCTTGCCCTCCGCGCCATAGCGCATCTGCGCTTTCTCAACGGACAGGCCGGCCGAGGCCAAATGCGCGAGGAGGGCCTGTTCATCAAACGGCTCGATACGCAGGCAGAGGTGATCGACGTTGTGCCCTTGCTTACCGGGCGCCGGTCCACCTTGGCGACCGAGAGGCCCGTCGACGGCCACCAGGTCAATCATCGAAACACCGGTGCCCAGATGAAGCATGCCAAGATCGTCCCGGCGCTTCTTGAGCTCGCAACCGAGCACCGACGTGTAGAAAGCGAGGCTGCGCTCGATGTCTTTTACGCGCAGGACGATGTGGTCGATACGTTGAATCGTGAAGTTCTTCATACGGGCCTCATGTGCTCAGTGCCGCATTGTTTTTTGCCACAGGAATTCCACACGCTATCGGGGCTTCTGATACCGTGCAAAAAAACATGATCTGGAGAATGGCATAAGCATGAAGGCTCCACGAATTTTTATGATCCACGCGACCCCATTGGCGATCGAGCCCATCACGGCAGCCTTTGCCCGGCATTGGCCGCAGGCACGGATCATCAATCTGCTCGAGGACTCGCTGCCCCAGGACCGGGTGGAAGAGGGCGAGTTGACCACGAGCATGAAGGCGCGCTTCCTGACGCTGTCCCACTACGCCGTACAAAGCGCGGCGGATGCCATCCTGTTTACCTGCTCGGCGTTTGGCGATGCCATCGACCTGGTGAAACCCGAGGTGGCCATTCCCGTGCTCAAGCCGAACGAAGCCATGATCGACCAGGCGCTGAGCCAGGCATCGCGCATTGCTGTGCTGGCAACGTTCGAACCCACCATTACCTCGATGATGCCCGAGTTCAAGCAAGCGGTAGAGCGCAGTGGTCGCGCGGTGGAAGTGGTGCCTTATTTCGTTCCGGGGGCATTGCAGGCGTTGAAAGACGGCAACCCGCAAGCCCACGATGCCGCCATCGTGGAAATGGCCGCTCAGGTTAAGGATTGCGACTTGATCTGCTTCGCCCAGTTTTCGATGACCAGTGCTGCCGAACAGGCCCAGGCTCGCTCCGGACTACCGGTATTGACCACACCCGACAGTGCCGTGCTGGCGCTGCGCAAGTTGCTCTAAACGGACGATTTCGTTTCTTCCCAGGATGGATGATTTACCCCATGCCCAAGTTCAACGCTCACCTCGGTTTTCAATTCAATGAAGTGCCTTTTCTACAACGCATCGAAGCCGCCGCCGCTGCCGGGTTTCGCGCGGTGGAATTCCCGTCGCCCTACGAGTTCGACGCCAGTCTTCTGGCCGATCACCTGACTCAACACAACCTGCCGTTGATCCAGTTCGCCGCACCGGCTGGCGTGACCAAAGGCATCGCAGCCTTGCACGGCCAGGAAGAGGCGTTTCGCAGCGGCTTGCTCCAGGCTGCTCGTTATGCGAAGGCGCTGGCATGTTCGGATGTCCACATCATGTCGGGCGTTACGACCCAGGAAGACGCCGCGCTTATCTATGGGCGCAACCTGGAGTACGCCGTCAAATTCCTTGAGGACCAGGGGCTGCGGCCGCTGATTGAAGTCATCTGTGTGCAGGAAATGCCGGACTACTACATGTCCGACTTCAGCAAGGCGCAGCAGGTGCTGGAGATGTTCCCGAGTGTTGGGCTGATCCTCGATCTTTACCACGCCCAACGGTTGACCGGGGACGCGGCGGATATCCTGGCTCGGTTCTATGACCGAACCGTCCATGTGCAAATTGCCGACTGCCCGGGGCGTCATGAACCAGGAACGGGGAGCATGGATTTTGCGGCGTTGTTCGCAGACTTGGAGCGGCGTGGCTATCAAGGCTGGATCGGCTGTGAATACCGCCCCACCGGCTCTACCGTGGCAGGCCTTGATTGGCTCAGACAGTTCAGTGCCTGACAAACAGCCAAGCCTGCCTCCACCCTCCTGTGGGAGCGAGCTTGCTCGCGATAGCGGATTCACAGTCAACCAATCTGCTGGCTGATACACCGCCATCGCGAGCAAGCTCGCTCCCACAAAAAAAGCGGCCCGGTCTGTGGGAAATCTGCTGCCCGTCTATCCTAGGTAGTCTTGAACCAGGCGCGGAATCGGCAACCGATCACCCAGGGACTCCCACACCATGAAAAAACAAGAACAAGACAACCTCATCCAAACCCTGAAAACCCGCTTCGAAAAAAACCTGAACCGTCACCCAGACATCCTCTGGGCCGACGTCCAGGCCAAGCTCGAAACCAACCCCAATGCCTTGAAGTCCCTCCAGGCCATGGAAGCCACCGGTGGCGAGCCAGACGTGATCGGCCTCGATCCGAAAACCGCTGCTGTCACCTTCTGCGATTGCGCCAAAGAAAGCCCAACCGGTCGCCGAAGCCTTTGCTACGACCGCGCCGCCCTGGACGCACGCAAGGAGAACAAGCCCAAAGGCAGTGCCATGGAAATGGCTGAAGAAATGGGTATCGCCCTGCTGACGGAAGAGCAGTACCGAGCGCTGCAAACGCTCGGCGAGTTTGATGCCAAGACATCCAGTTGGCTGGCAACCCCTCCAGCGCTTCGCTCGCTCGATGGGGCGATTTTTGGCGACTACCGATATGGCCGGGTGTTCATCTACCACAATGGTGTGCAATCGTATTACGCGGCGCGTGGGTTTCGTGGGGTATTAAGCATCTAAGCAAACCTGTGGCGAGGGAGCTTGCTCCCGCTGGGTTGTGTGTAGGAGCTGTCGAGTGCAACGAGGCTGCGATCTTTCATTGCCCGTTGAGTCTGGAGCGAACGCTCAAGATCAAAAGATCGCAGCCTCCGGCAGCTCCTACAGAGCCGAGCGGGAGCAAGCTCCCTCGCCACAAAAGCTGATGTGTTCGAAGGATCGCGGTGAGGCAAATCCACCTCACTCAAACACCAGAATCTCACCCCCCTTGGCCTCAACCATCTCACTGAACTCCGGCAACCGCGCCACGAACTCCGTCTCAAACGCCAGATACCGATCCTGCCCCGGCACGTAACGAACATCCGGCTTAATACGCGGGATGTCCTTGGTCGACAGCTTCACCACCTCATCACTGCCCTGATTCCAAAACCACGCCAGCGTCTGCGACCCAAACGTATTGGCGCGATAACTCCACACCCACCAATCCCCATGCCCCCGGGACACATGAAGCTGCCCATGAAACGTGCGCAAGGTAATGACCTGCTTGGGCTGCGTGACAAGCAGGCGCGTGTCCTGGCGCAGCTCGCTGCCGAAACCATCCAATGTCGCCTTCGTCGCAGTGCCGGTCATGAAGTTGAAGCGCCACGCCAACAGCACCGTCTCCTGATAACCCGAATGCTCGACGTTCTGCCGCGCGCCTTCACTGAACAGCAGAACCTCGTTCCCCCCCAGGTACACGGTTGACGCCCGCAGCTTGTAAGCCTCAGCGGGCATCGGTTTGGCGGCGATGGCTTGGTGCGGCGATTCTTGACTCCAAGTCCAGCAGCGCGGGCCGTTGTGCTGCATGAACAGCAAGCGACCAGGGCCGACGGGCAGGATCGTCAGTTCATCCGCGTACTCGAAAATCACCTCGCTGCTGTCCGCCGTGATCCGCCAGATCCGCGTCACATGCTCGGGTTCGTAAATACGCTGGCGTTCGAATATCTCCGAGCCCACCACCACGCAGGGCTGTTCAAACTCCGGCCATTGCACCCCGGCAGGCCCGAACGCCGCGATCTCATCGCCTTGCCGAATTTCGTATTGGTAACGGTCGTCCGCACTGTAATCGCCGCGTATCCCCCGACGTTTCCAAAGGCTGCGCTGGGCATCGGCATCGATGAGCTGCAAGTCCGCGCCGTCCACGCCATCGGTCCGGTGTTCGAGCATGTCCTGCTCGGCGGGCGGCCACTGGTTGTAATCGATCAGGAAGCACAACCACTGGTCTTCGTCCTGCTCGGTGATGGCGGCCCAACCGTTGCGGTAGTTGTATTCATGCACATAGGTGGCGCCGGGGTAGTCATGGACTTCCTGCAGCCACTTCACCTTGCTGCGCTTGGGTTTGGCCGGCTTGCGTGCTTTCACCGCAGGGGGCTCGATCAACGTTGCCGTGAACCTCAGCTCCCCGCGCGGGCTTTGCCAGTGCTTGGCAAACGCCTCGCGCTGATCCGAGGGAAAAACCACCGGCCGATAATCATCGCCACCGGCATCCAGGTTCCACAAGTCATAACCCTGAGCCGCCAACACCGGCGCCAGCGCCTCGAAGCAGATCTCGGGCATCTCGTTGGACAACTCATCCAACAACGCCTCGAACCCCGGGCCGGCAAACACACCGATGTCGGGATAGTAATGCTGCAACAGCCCGAGCAAGTCGCTGCCCGGTGTTTTCCAGTCGATATGAACCAACGGATCAAATGGCGATTGCATCGCGGCTGTCTTCCTTGTGATGGTGTCTACATCGCTCGGTCAATGTGTTTGTGGCTAAACAACGCGTGCAACGCTGTTGCGACCAATAAGGCCTTGCGCGGCCAACGCTTGGAGTCGCTCTGTAAGCGCTGCTCGCTCGGCCTTTGGCGTGACTGGATCGACCATCTGATATTGACGATCGCACCATAGGTTCAATTGACGAAGCCACAAGGCCTGCACCGCAGGTTCTGCGTCCAGTCGAGCCAACAGGTACGCAGCCTGCTGCCATAGCGGTCGCAACTGGAAAATCGCGCTTCGGCGCTTTGTCGAAAGGTCATGCCAATCTCGATCCAGCTTGGCGTCTACCCCAGCGTTCACTGAAGACCAGGGTTGTTTGTTCAAGCGCACGATTGCTGCGGCAAAAACATTGTCCGACGGGTCATCAAGGGCCCTGAGCAGTTCCGGCAGCAGGCTATCGGATACGGTGCTGACAGCGGCATGCCTCACCGTTGAATAGGGGGAACGCAGCGCTTCTTCTTGCCACTGCGCTTCCAGCTCGATGTTGAGCTCCGCTGCAAGGCCAAGCACACCAAGCCAGTCCCGCTTCCGGATGGGCATCTCCTGCTTCAGTCGGTCAGCAAGGATCGTCGCCGCATCGACGTTGCTGTTTGGCGCAGCCCAACGCGCGAGGCTACGAATCGAGGGTGATGCGTCAAGCAAGGCCTCACACACAACCGGCCGCGGATCATCAAGCAGAGGAAGCAGCGTGCGCAGCACGCAAACGCGAAACTTGGCACCGCGCTGAGACAGGGCTTCAAGCAGCAAAAGCCGAGCATGGGCGCCCGGCATTTGCTGACAGGCAGAAACGGCCATCAACTTTACGGTCACTTCACGATGGGCGAGGGCGCTGCGTAGCAGTGCTTGCGGGGCAGGATCATTCTCAAGCAAAAGTTCGAACAAATAGCGGGCAGCTTTACCCTGTCGTGTCAGGAAATTCGCGTGGACTGTCTCTCGGATAACAGGCAACTGCAAAACAGCACGAGCGGTTTGCAGGGTCTTGCCGTGATCAGCTCTACGACGCGCGGCCAAAGCCAAGAGGGGCTCCACGGCAAACAGCAATGCCTGGATGTGGTCGGGCGAAAGGTAATGCTCCAGGCCTGCGGTGGCTAAATCGCGAATTTGCGGGACCCAATCATTCAACCGCTCGATCAACGCGACCAACGCTTCAGGCGAGGGATGCCTGCACAGTTCCCTTACGGCGATTTCCCGGACGAAACCGTTGTAGTGACTGCTGAGCTCTGTCCACGTAGCGTGGGTCCCTGCCTGCGCGAGCGCTTCCAGCGCTTCGTTCTGCCGACGATCAGCCCAAGAGAGCTCAGGCGTCTGCTTGTTCTTCAACCTGTCCAGCCATGATCGTATTGCGCTCACGTTTCAGTCCTTTGCACACCTTCATGCGGGTTTTTCTTATACCTCATTCCAGGGGCAAAATTCGCCTCGACCACGCCCCAAAACCCTACAACCCGGTGCACCGGGAAAACGACTGGCAGATTTACGCCCCCGCATAAATGGCGCCCAGGTTACCCCTCGTCTACCGTTGACGGAAACCGCCCCCCTGGAGAAAGCCCCCATGTTCACCTTCCCCCGAGCACACCAGAACAGAAGATGGGAAGGCCAAGGCACTCTATTCGGCGGAGGGCTTCCCTGGTATGGCGGGGATAGCCTGGGCGTGTGCTTCGGTTTCAGTACACTCTGGGTCGATATCGGTGCGCCCTATGACTGTTTCGACGCGTTGCAGGCCAGAAAGGAGGCGATCGCCGATGCTCAGCAGGGGCTGACTGCCAATATGTTTCTCGGTGTGAGCATTGCACTGGAAGACACTGCCGAGTCGATCATCGGGCGCGCTCCGAGCAGAGTAATGAGCTACGTCGGCGGGGTCGCCAGCCACATCATCCTCGACATCCTCCAGCGGCCCGGGGCCCATCACTTCATTATTTCGTTCTACTACGTCGATGGCCCGGAGGGCGGCGGTGGTCACGCCATCGCAGCGTCCTTTGACGACGGCCAGACGGGGCGACTCTTCGATCCCAACTACGGCGTCGGCGCCTATCAATCGAGAACCGACCTGTGCAACGACCTGCACGCGCTGTTGGCGAGCTACGTCGCTCCCGGCGGGCATGTGACCGAGAGCTACCTGTTGGAGTTTGATCACGAAGATGAATTCGGTGCGTTCCAAGGAGCCGCAGCACCGCACTGATCGGCGATGAATTCAGCTGACATCAATGGCCCGGAAACTCGGATCGATAGCAAACCGGTGAACTCGCGTCTGCCCGTTTCTCTACCTCATCCTCCAACCATTCAGCCAACACCACGGCATTGTTCTCGACCGTGGATTTGGCGGCATACACCAGGGTGAGGTGGCCGCCCTGTGCAACATCCACCAACCGCCACCAACACTGCGGCTGCGCAGCCAGTTCCTTGCGATAGGCGACTTTGAACTGTTCAAACGAAACAGCCCCCGCCTTGAATGCCTTGCGCAACTCATGGGAAGGCCCGAGCTCCGGCAGCCACTCGGCTATGGCGAGTTCGTCCTTGCGACAATTGCGCGGCCACAAGCGGTCCACCAAAACGCGCACGCCATCCTCGGCGCTGGCTGTTTCATAGGCTCGTTTGCACTGGATCATGGAGGCCTGCCTGTGGAAGAGGGGACCGCGTCAGAATAGGCCGACGTCCACTGCGGGACCAGGTCCTACGTCCAAAGCGCTCAACCGACACTGCCTTGCGCCATTGCCTACAACTACGCCAGAATCCGCCGGCTTGTGCGCCCTGGGTTGCGTCGGTAGTTTGGGACCTGTCACTGCTCATCAGTGATCGGGTTTAGCAGCTCGTGGCGAAACAGGTTGTGCAAGGTGTCATCCAGTCGGGAATCCCTATCCTGCACTTGATGGTGGCTGTGCGCAGGGCGTCCCCGGACGCGCCGGTTTCTTGTTTCCCCGGTCTGCTAACCTGCGTTCAGCTGCCTCCCCTCGTTTAGCAGCGAGTGGGTGATGGCTCCAATGACAGGAAGCAAGACGATGGCAAAAGATACTCCGAATCCCCCCGATACGAACGAACACGTCTCTCGTGCTCAGTCTGCCCGTAACAAGAAAATCGATGACGCTGCCACGCGAGCGTTGGATTACTACCTGAAGCCTAAGCCGAAGAGCGAAACGTCTGACAAGTCGGACTCCATTTTTCGGATTGATCCGGGTGTGGACTCTGAGTGTTTGCTTGCGAATCTCAGTGAGAATCTGGCTTCGGCGAATGCCATGATCAATGATTTGGCGTTTGATCTGGATGGTTCGCGGCGGCGCGTTGCGTTGGGGATTTTGCAGGTGATTGAGGTGAGTGAATTGTTGGCGAATCGGGCGTTGGATATTGTTGAAGTGAGGTAGCCGAGGCGTTCGCCTCAATACAGGAAAGGTCTTGCACGGCTAGACCTTTCCTGCCGCCTTGGCGTGGGCGGAAAAGCCCACCGCTGACCTGCAGCGTGTGGGGAATGAACAGAATCGTAGGAGCTGACCCATGATCAGCAAAGCCAGAGTCAGCAGCGTGAAGCCTGTCCCCGGCAAACATGTCTTGCGGGTGGAGTTTGCCGACGGTAAGCGCTATGACGTAGACCTGCGGGAACATATCCGACAATTCCCGGTGCTCAAGCCTCTAGAGGACCTTTCGTTATTCCGCACCGCCCAAGTGGGCGAACGGGGCTTTGATGTGAGCTGGGGTGATGACTTGGAACTGGCGGCTGTCACCCTGCATCGGTTGGCGCTGGAGCAAGCCAGTGAGGTGATGACTGGATAAGACCCACAAGGTTCATCATGGCTATCGAAGTCGGAGTGTCTTCACCACCGCCTCTCCTTGCGTACCACCAGGCCAGCACAGGTCCACAGAGGCTGAAGTGCCACCCTTTACATGAAAAATCGCGAAATTCTTATCTTCCGAATGACTAAAGAGATGTTCAAAATAAATAGAGTCGTGGCCGCTAACCTTACCAGAGTTTGCAATACCTCCGCCTGCAAATTGGCCAGCCGGCATGCGAGAAATAGCGCTTGAGGTAACTTGGTAAACACTGGTTTTACGATATTTGTTATGGCTTAGCCGAAAGGCGGCGGCACAGTGGACATCGCCACTAATGAATACGAGCGTCTTACCGCTTTTGTCCAACGCTTGGAAGATATAGTCAAGCAGACGATTTCGCTCTGCATGATTACTGCTGTGGTCCCATTCATCCATACAATCATCTTTCGCTGAATCCATCCAAGACCCTACGGTCAGTACGACGGATTTCCAATGCACAAAGGGCACAGGGCTGACCACAAATAATATAGGCGAGGAGGCGAGCTCGCTTTTTTTCAACCACGCTTCGAATCTTTCGACTTGTTTCGTGCCCAGGAGAAAGTTTTTCTTTTCGGGGCTCTCAACGTCATGATGCCCGCGCAGGTCAAGCATGTAGAAGGGAACGCCACCCTTGTCAAAGCTGTAATCCCAAATGCATGAGTCAGGGGTCTTTAACGAGTTCTTAGAGATGCCGGTTTTGGGATTGTGACTGTGGGCGTATTCAAAGTAGGCCGTGCGTGCAGCCGTCCACATCGAGTTGACTAACTTTCTGTCCGTAGCTTTGTCATCACGTTTGAAATACCTGGAGATTATTGCCAGCCTCTCTGCGTCAGTACGAGACCCCCAGCCATCCATGATCTCATGGTCGTCCCAAATCATGTATTGTGGGAATTTCGAAAATACTTCCTGCATGTGCGGGAACTTCCAGTACACCCGATAGTACCAACGATATAAATCTAGCAAGTACGCGTCCAGTTTTTTTGTGTCGAGCTTTCCATTGGTGGAACTCTCGGCTATCAGGTCGTCCTTGTTATCTTTTAACCATTCCCAGATGTCTGGGAAATATTTGCTTTTTTGGCAGTCCACATACACCTGATCACCACCGCCTATAGAAAACCTGGCGGTTGCAGTGTTCATTCTTTCGAGAAAGAGAGGCCATGCACCATAGCTGCCATTTGCGTTGAATGGGTCATGGCAGCTGTAGAATCCAAAACTGAAATCAGGCATTTCTTCGGCCATGGTTCTGAAGCTAAGGGACTTGTGGCAGCCGATTTCGGTTCTACGAAAGTTATCCGAACCATCCGTCTCGTCGGTCATTAGATAATAGTAGTAGGCGGTATCTTGATCCAAACCTTCAAGATCAAATGTATGGGTCAGGTCGTCATCCCGACTGAACAGGTGCGGCTCATAAGCGCAGTCGAAAGCTTTTAGAAAGTCTATCAGGGGTTTTCCATCGAGCTTTACCAGATCCCCCTCAATAGGTTTTTTCGACCAGACCAGGCTCCATAGCCCTGATTTATAGACACGAATCCAAATGCGCGCGGTATTTGACGTCACATGACCAATAATGCTCGCGCTTTGAAGTTTGTTCACGTCGTAATCATTATTTCTAGGGTCGACGAGTGCCATGGGAGTCCTTCGCCCGAGCTCATTTCTCTCAGGCATGAGATGAACTGTTTGTAGGTTTATTCCCTCCAGCAGGACCCATAGCGTGGAAGATCGGATCCATTCAGAGCGATGGCACCCTGACTATAGCCGTGCCGCTTCGCTTGTCTAATCGGCCTTCGTAACGTTTGGCGATAAGCCGAAGTACCGACGGTGATAGCTACGTGACATTTAGACGACGGAAATTCAGTGAACGATGGCAAACAACTGGTTTTGCGGGTGAACCCTTCTCCTTGGCGATAGAAGGTTTGGTCTAGCAGACCTTCACTGAGGGTGAAACGGAAGTCGCGCCAAAATAGGGGCCGCTTAGGTTAGGAGTTTCATGGGTGGCGGTTTGACAGCATTCCCGCGTGAACTATCTTGCGAGAGAGCCGCTTCGCTTACGTCATAAGGATTTTTATGAAGCCCCACCATACTGGTGTTGTCTTACTCGGTGCAGCATCGTTTCTCTTGGGCGGGTGCGCTTGGTCTCCAGCCCATGACAGTTGGCCTTTGCCGCCTGAAGATGTTGTCGGCTATGAGCCGCCAGTGCTCGCCCCTAATCCTGGCACCTACGAGCAAATGAGCATCGCCCAAAAACACGCGGAAGCCCTACGCAAGCGGATAAACAAGCATTCGCTGGATCGAGGGCGGTTGGATTGGGCTACCGGCGACTATACGTCGATCGGCGCCATTGCGGCCGTTGGCGGCGCTGTGGCAGGCCAGCCAGGCCTCATGAACACAGGGGCAGGGCTGTCACTATTGGGTATAGCTGCCTCTGATCGGTACCAGTACAACATCCAATACGCCTCCTACGCCGGCGCTCGCAAGGCGCTGGAATGCATGCTCACTCACGCCCAGACCACAAACGACAAGGAGGTGCTGTGGGGCACCATCCAGCAAGGCAGCAAAGAGACCCAGGAAGCGGCGAGCGCCTTACCTACCGGCATGGTGCAAGCGACGCTCAAGGTCAAGGAAGGTCTCATTACCCGTCTACAGTCCATCGAGAATGAACCTGTAAAAGCCGGTGACTTCAGGGCCGTAGTGAAAGAGCAGCAGTTAGCCTTGGCTAACGAGGAAACCGCGGAGGCAGACCTCACCAGCAAAGTGACGAATGAAAGTACCAGCGTCGCGGGGTTCTCCATGAGGGGCGCAAAAAAACTGAACGCCGCTCAGGAGGCGACAAAGAAGCGGATTGCCTATGAGCAAACGTTGGTCCCGCTGGAGCGCCAAGTCGAAGTAGGCAAGAAGCTCGTCATGCTGCTACCGGCAATAAACACATGCGTTGCAGGTTACTAGAGGGGATAAAAACAGCGACAGAACAGGTTGTCGGATAATACCGGGCAAGCGAACCTTGCCAGACCACATCGCCTTGCGCTTACACCGAATCCTCCTGTTACCGATGAACATGTGTCTGGTGCCCAGTCCTAGAACAAGAAATGACTACCCAAACAAATCCTGGCTTTCCCTCCCGGAGGAATCTCAAGAAATGAGGGAGAGCGCTGGAGAAAATTCAACTTGCCCGGTCGAACGCCGATAGGCTTGCGGAAGATTTCACGCGAAGGATCGAGTATGTTTTACCCACGCGAAGCTGAAAAAGACCACCTGTATAACCGAATCGTCCTGCTTACCGTAGCTTGCTGCGTGCTGTTGCTTCTAGCTTCCCTGGCAAAACACTCAGGGTCCATTTATGGGGCAATTCGGTGGAGCGCTGTCGAGGTAAACGGCACCGTGACGCAACTGGAAAGCATCCCGATGAATGAAAACGGCATCATCATTCATTACCGGTATACCGACGGTGATCAACAAGTCCATGAAGACGAATACGTGGACCAACGCTATAACGAACATACTCAGTACGAGGTAGGGGGTGACGTTCCCCTGCTGTACTCACGTTGGTTGCCCCAGATCAGCAGCATCGCCACCGAGCTACACACTTATCGCGCCAGCTTCTTCGTCATGGCTGGCGGGGTGTTGCTGACATTGGTGTTCTTCGGAATTTCCTTCATGACGTTCGGTCGCATTTACCGCATGAAAGAAGAAGACCGCTTCTATTGAAACGGTTGTCGGTCATGATGCCCAGAGCCCTCATTCATCCAGGTAATCGGTTTTCCCCCCCATGAAAAAGTTGATCCTCGCGTTGCTTTCGCTCGTCCTGCTTTCCGGGTGCGTAACCAAGTCCTTGAGCGTTGAAGACCGCCACCAGATCAAAACGATCAAGATCCTTCCCGTGTACTTTGCGGTAGAAAACTTCCAATACACCAGCATGACTCAGGCGTGGGGTGCAGGCCTGGGAGCCGGAGCAGGCGCAGCGACTGGCATGGCCGCCGGGGCATCAAGCGCCGGCACGAGCGCATTGGCGGGCGCCGGATCGGTCGCGGGCACTAAGGCGGCCGACGGCGCGACGGTAGATGTTTCCCAGGCCATTCTGAACAACATGCAGGCTCACGGTATCGATGTGGGCCAACTGGTGCGTGAAAGCTTCGAGAGGCGCATCAAGCAAGAAGGGTTGTTCACCCTCGTGGCGCAAGGTGAGCGAGCGGACGCCGACGTTGAAATCATGGTCGCGCAGTGGGGGCTTAGCCTGAAAAACTACAGCACCGTGCTTTACCCCGTCATTGGCGTCAACGCCTCCATGAAACGCAGCGGCACCTCGGTTTGGCGCAACTTCAATACCATTTCGGTATTCAATGAAGGCAACACCATCGCTTACACCCCGGAGCAGTACGCCACCGATCCTGAAGCTGCGCGTGCGGCGTTTTCCCGGGTGGCTGATTTGGCGGTAGGTAAGCTGATTGAAGATCTGAAGCGATAACGGCACAGGCAAACCGGAGTGCTCTACGACAAAATGCTCGTCAAGGATTTGCCCTGCCAAATGATGGTCGGGATTTCCAAACCCTTGACCCGGCAGCAGTGCGATTTACTCAACACCCAACGAACGCGTTCTCAAGGCGGCTAGAACTATGAATGAATATGGCCTATACGCTTTGGCATACGCGGTGTTCCTGCTGCTGTTTTTCTATATGAAATCCTACGACCTCAGAAAATGGTTCGGCATAACCCTGCTTGCGCTGGGATTCGCGAGTATTTTTGCGCTGCCATCTTTCATCTCGGGTTTTGATGTGGGTATCGCTTCAACCAGTGCTATTGCTATCGGTGCGGCACTGTTTTTTAGCCGGGCACGGTATGTGGAGTGAGTCTGTATTCCTCTTTAATTGACCACTCACTCCGTGCCTACCAACTGTCTCGATAATCGAAGGAGACCTGATAGACGTAGGTGGGCCAATCAATTGAATGCTGAAAATAAGGGTGGAGAATTTTTATCCATTCTTGTGGGACATTAAAGCCTCCGTTATTTATGTTGTTTTCGATTGGAATCCCTAGGGCTTCAATGACAGAACCGTCCTCGCCCAAGTCTTTTGAATATTCTTCTCCTTCGTAGGATTCGGTTTGCTTGCTAAACCATTCAAGTCTGAGTTTGAGTCCCATTTGGCTCGCTCAGCTTTTTGATTTGGTTTTGGTTGAAGGGGTGTCGGCGCTAGTCCCGATGAAATATTCCAGTCCGGCAGGGAATTCCATGTCGAGTGTTTTCTCTATTTTTTTGAGTTGCTCTTCCGTTATTTCCAGCTCTCCTGGTTCAACAGCGTTGAATGGTTTTGCTTCAGTTATCTGGGCTAGCGCTTCGTTTTGCTCGGCGTTTTTTATGCAAGTCTCGAATTGCAGTGAATCGTCTTTCTTGTCGTCTGGATAGAAGCCTGTTATTGAGAAGCAACGCATGGTATCCATCTTTTTGATGCCTTTTAGTGAATTAGTTGCTGCTGGTTAAGAAAAGCAACAGGTTTCGTGGTAACTCTATTGAGCACGAATCTTCCAGTGCTTCAATTTGAGATGTGTTCAATGCGTAGTCGTAAAAATAACTTTCCTCTTCGGTCCAATTCATTATTTTTGCTAGAGTCTGAGTGTCAATGCAGAGCATGTTTTCGTATGAGGCAAAGTCCTCGCCGTCTAATGCTCCCATTATTTTGTGTTTCATGGGTCTATCCTATAGCGCCGTGCCGTGAGTTCATTCATAAAACTTGCCTTTAGGATCCTCCCATTTTTAACGCTTTACGTCGCCGCCTCGTACAAATGTTTTGATGGGAGATGGCTAGTTGTTTTTTATCAGTTGGCTCGGTACCGAAATGCAATTTGATAATCGAAATTTTCGGGGGCGATTGAATGCCCAAAGAAGGGTTGGATGATAGGTATCCATTCGGCGCGTACATCAAAGCCCCCGTCATATATTTCGGGTTCGCTTTCCAGATCCAGCGCGGTGATTACTGACAAATCATCCCCCAAGTCGTTCGAATATTCGTTGCCTTCGCCAAGTTCGGTTTTTTTGTCGTACCAATCCAGTCTTAACTTTAGTCCCATTCGGCTTTTCTCCCGGTTTCTGTTGGGGCTAGTCGGCGCAAGTTCCGATGTAATATTCCAGCCCGTCAGGAAATTTTATATCTAAAATTTTTTCTATTTCTCTGAGCTGCTCCTCTGTTATTTCTAGCTCTCCTGGTTCAACTTCGTTGAAGGGTTTGGCTTCAGTTATTTGCGCCAACGCTTCATTTTTTTCGGCGTCCTCTATATAAATTTCGAACTGTAATGAGTCGTCTTTTTTGTCGTCAGGGTAGAAGCCTGTTATTGAGAAGCAAGGCATGGTGTTCCTCTTTTATTGTCGTGGGGTTGTTCTGCCGGGTTTGGCAGGTTTTGTTTGGCGACCTGTTAAGTGGTCGTATTCGCCCAGATGGCTTCCTAGCTTGTCGTACTTTTCTACAGCATTACTTTTGGAGTCCCATTCATAAATACGACCCTTCCGATCAACCCAGCGTCTTCTTTTTTTACTCCCGCCTTGTACGGAAGACTTTGATTTTACCTTGACGGCATCGGGGAAGGCCGGTAACAGTTTCGGAGCTTTGTAGTATTTATGATCCCCCGGAACACTCAAAACCACATAAACCGGCCGAACCCCCGAATCCGCCGGAAACACCAGAATGAAATCCCTGTACTCCGGCGGGTAGATCGGGTCGACGATGATGCTGTCAGCCATCGGCGTCGGCGGATAGATCCAAATAGGCGGTGCCTGGGGCGCGGCTTCCAGAGCGGGAATGCCGAGGGTGTCAGCCGGATTGGTAGCCGGCGTCCAGATCAGTTCGATCCCATCACCCAGGTCGGCGATGAACTGATCGGCTCGCGACGTGAATTGAACAACATCAACCATTTCCCAATCGGGATGCTGGCCGGTATAGAAGCCATACCCCTTGAGACTGCCGTCGGCCTGCTGCTCGACGCTCAGGCGCATGCGGCTGCGGGCCTGCTTGAGGTCGCGTAGCTGGTCTTCGCTATAGAGCGCGCTGTCGCCCAGGTTGGTAGGCCAGAGCAGGGCAACGATGCCTGTCAGCAGGGCAGCGCCGACGGTGCCGCCAGCAACTGCAGCCGTGGAAGTTGCCGAACCGCCCAGCGCGAGCCTGCCCAAGGTAACGGGAACCGTGCCCGCGCCGATTCGCTTGAGGGGGATCGTGCCGGATGGATCGGCGCTCCGACCGCCGAGCCACATGAGTTCGCCGTACTGCTTGACCAGATCTGCCGGGACGTAGCCGTTGGGGGTGCTGTAATCGATGATGCCGTTGGGGAGCTTGCAGCTCTTGGCAAACACGCTTCCGGTCACGCTGAATACGGGCTTTTTATCCACCGTGGCCCAGCGTTCTCGTTCATAGGCTGCCTGCCGGGCAAGCATGGCTTCATAAGCCCGCTGCCGAGCATCACGCTCGGCCAGTTCGCTGGCGGTCATGTCCCGATAGGTGACGTGATGCCCATCGCCGCCGGGTGGGTTTCGGACCTGGGGGATGTCTTTTTTGCGTGTCGCCACGTAGTGAATCTCGTCCGCTAAATGCAGCGCAAACGCTAACGCGGGAAGAGAGGGTCGCGATGTAGGAGGATTCTTGAAGTGGTCGTTCCGGTTTCCTCAAAACAGGTAGGGCTGGCTATGAAAGGTCGGAACAATTTTAAGTGTCCGATGGGGCTGTCAGTCAGTGGGCAACCGCAACTCGCGAGCCGACGTCGCCTTGCGCCTTTGCCTACAACTACGCCAGAATCCGCCGGCTTGTTCGCCTTGGATTGCGTCGGTAATTTGGGACCTGTCACTGCTCATCAGTGATCGGGTTTAGTCGCCCAGGGTGAAACAGGTTGTGCAAGGCGTCATCCAGTCGGGATTTCCATCCTGCACTCGATGGTGGCTGTGCGCAGGGCGTCCTCGGACGCGCCGGTTTCTTGTTTCCCCGGTCGACTAACCTGCGTACAGCTGCCTCCCCTCGTTTAGTCGCGAGCGGGTGATGGCTCCAACTACAGGAAACAAGATAATGGCAAAAGATACTCCGAATCCTCCCGATACGAACGAACACGTCTCCCGTGCTCAGTCCGCCCGCAACAAGAAAATCGATGACGCTGCCACGCGAGCGTTGGATTTTTACCTGAAACCCAAGCCTAAGAGCGAAACGTCTGACAAGACCGATTCCATTTTACGGATTGATCCGAGTGTGGATTCTGAGTGTTTGCTTGCGAATCTCAGTGAGAACCTGGCTTCGGCGAACGCGATGATCAGTGATTTGGCGTTTGATCTGGATGGATCGCGGCGGCGTGTTGCGATGGGGATTTTGCAGGTTATTGAGGTGAGTGAGCTGTTGGCGAATCGGGCGTTGGATATTGTTGAGGTGAGGTAGGGCGGCAAAGCTGCGCTGTCTAGATTGGAAATTAGGTCTTCTTTGGCAAGATCAAATTTGTGCCGGAGGGATACACGTTCTGAACCTATAATTCAGTTATGGTAGGCTGGATAGCGCGGAGCGGTGCGGCAAATGAGCTGCACCCCTCCGAATTGTAATAGTCATCGCGTATTTTAAAGATTTATTGCTTACTGTATGGGCGAGCATCGGGTCGCTCAGTTACTGGGCGGCGAGAAACTTGTTCTAGTATTTTGTCTAAGTCAGATCTGACTGCGCCAATAAACGCGAAAAGACCTGTTGGGGAAATTTGTATCAATTTGCGGTCCTCTTCGGTCAGTCCAGTTAGTACCAAGCGGCAAATTTTTAGCCAGCCAGGATGTTCTTTTTGTGCTTCACTTCTAATTTCCAAAGCAATTGTCTCGCTTTCTAGAAGCGTGACAAGAGCCATTTGTGAAATGTATACATTGTCGCTTAATGTTAGTTTGTAATGAGCTGCGCCTGCAGGGCTAATTCTAAGCAGGGTTTCATCATTAAGGGATTTCTCAGAGGGGTCGTAGCATTCAATCAAACCTTTGCCGAAAAGTCTGTCCATGAAGTGGCGAAACGTTTCGCGCGGTATTAGTAACGCCGAGAATACTGACCATAGCTCAGATGTTCTGAGGAATTTATCTCTGGTGTTGGAAGCGTGATCGTCAATGTTCATTAGAAAGCGCAAAATATACAGCGCCATGAATGGAGATGAGGCAGTTCCCGGTGGCCGAGCAAAAAGGTTAAATAAGAAACTATGTTTGTCCTCGTCAAAAATGGACCCTTTCTGCAATATCAAGGCGTTTAACAGGCTGGTCCGACGTAAGTTGGTCTCGCCTCTAGCAACGTATAGGCGTAATAGCTGCTCTAGCCCTATCCATGGAGATGATAATAATGATCCTGCGAGTTAAGCGCTTCGTCGGACATCATAGTTGCATAGCTTTCCTATTAGAGCTGTTACATCTGAGCTGGAAACAAAAATCGCTTCCACTGTGGTGCAAAAAGACTCTAGATCCGGTATCTCAAGTTTCCAACCTTGACCTACCATTCCGCTTATTTTTTTTCCAGCAGTACCAGCAAGTGCAGGTGTTGCTCTCAATATTTCCAGTCGCTTTGAAAAAACTTCCCTCAGACTAGGTACTGGAAGAAAAAATGCTCTTGAATGTAAGCTCTGAAGAGGGCCGGCTTTAGTAAGAGACCAAACTGTGGTGTCGGTTACTGGACAAACTAGAAAAGATGCCACACTACTTGATATTCCAATGGCGTATTGAAAAACTGAGTCCTGTATGGTTCTCGGTAGATGATCGACATTGTCTATAATTAGTACAGGCAAGCGTTTTCGTCCAGCTAAAGCATTTTTTAGGAGTGCTAGAAGATATTCGCGTGGCTGAGCGTTTCGTAGGTGCCTAAGCTCTTCACCAAATTTTTGTCTGAAGGTATCTCTGTCTCGATTGTATAGAGGCGCTAATTCCCCCACACGCATTCTTTGATATCTGTTCCAAAATGCTCCTCTCAGATCGTCGAAGCTAGGCGTAGAAGATCCGAAGAGCGCTCGCTCTGCTTGATCTATTAAGCTATTAGACAACCAATCTGTAAGATGTTTTTCCGAACCTTCGATTTTTAAGAGGTTTACACTAAGTAATAAGGTCTGATCTTTTGTATTTTTTGGAACTATTTTCTGAAAAAAACGTTGTAGAAAAGTCGTTTTTCCGGAACCTTTGTTTCCCACAAGGAGGACGAACTCACCGGATTTAAGTTCTACTGAGGTTTCTAGTAAGGCTTGAAGTTCCTCGGGTTCGGACGTGTCGATTTGTTGTACGCGCCTCACCTTGCCTAAAAGTTCATCCAAGATTTTTTCAAATGCTACATCTGTTTCTTCGCTCGATTTTGTTTCAACGAAACAGTCAACTAGTACATCTAGCGAGTGGTTGCTCATTTTTATAAAGGATGTTCTAAATATTTCCTCAAGTGCATATCCTAGCTCGCTTGTCGGAGGCATGCGCTTATAGCTTCGATCAAATGGTCTGAAGTAATTTACTGAGATAGGCGATACGCCTGTTTCTTTTTCTTTGATGTAGGCAAACAAGCGGCCTTCCTCTAGGCCTACATCTGAAAAGAACTCATAAAACCGCGACCAATTATTAACGATTGCGTTAACCGTGGGGAATACTACCGCTAATCCCTCAAGAGGCGAAAGTCCGTCGGCACGAGAGGCTAGAAAACCAATCCATTGATGACCGTTTGTGACGATGCCTACAGGTGATCCAAGTTTTGCAGCATATCGAAGTGCCTGTCCGATTCCGTCGCTTGCTCCGTTTAATGCTGTGCTATTTAACGGAATTACAGACAGCTCTGACTGGTTTGATGAAATTAAGCTTACCATGTCGCGCTTTGCTTCAAGTACCATCCTGCAGCGCAATCCTTTTACTAGCGCGTAGTCTGCGTATCCAGCGCCTGGCAAATAAGGCTCTACTCGAATAGAGTCTCGTTTCCAATCCAGTTCTGTTTTGAGTAAGGAATCAATAACATGAAATCTGGTTTGGGCTTCATTGTCATCATCTTCTAGGGCCCTTCTATAGGACTGCAATCGGTCTAAGAGTCCTTGCTCTTTTAAGCTGGATTGCCCAAGCACGTCCATAGGGTTCCCTGCATCGTGACAGCTAAATGTGGTAGGCCTGTTATTTTTAAGGCCCTTATTTTTTGTGACAGCAGTTGGCTAGCGATCATGTCTTATTTGAGTTATAGGCGAGAGCTGAGGACTGTCAATCCCTAGACCGGTCTTCGTCCGAAAGACGGACACTCCTGCGAAGAAATTTGCTAGAGGGAGGGGACGTAATTATTTCTTTGGCTGTTCGTTTCTTCGCCACCTAGATGACGCTGGCGCAAACCCCCTGCCCCGGTGCATCTGCCGGTAGAAGCTAGTCCCGCCGCGCTATTCCCCGCTTAAGCACCCTCGCTATCCGGATCGCAGCAAACCATGCTAACCGTCCGAAACCAACCAGTAGTCGCCTCATTACCCGAACGCACTGCCCCTGCCTTCGCCCAGCAACCCTCAGAACCCGACGCCTATCAGCCGCAGGCCGCGCGTCAATTAAGCATAGCTTGGTAGTCACCAAGGCCACCTTCGCTCCGACCGCCACAGCGACAGCAAGAAAATACAACCAACGGTGATTCTTGGCTTCGTCATGTTGCCTGATCAGCGCCGACAATTGCTTCAAGGAAGGCTTGGCACCAGCGAGCCAGGGAATGATGCATTCGCTGGCCAAAGCTACGGTGTGACTGCTGATATTTTTGTTCACAAGGCAGAGTGGGCCATCAGGATTGGCCAAGCAATAGTCACGGGGGGACGTACTCGCAGGTGCTGGAGAGTGGCGATGAGCGCGACATGTCATTGGAAAAGTATTTCACGGGGCACAACCGTTGGTTGTACTCGTTGATTTCTTTGCGGATGGCGATCATGTCCTCGTCGTTTATAGTTCTCCTAGTCGCCGCGTAGAACCCTTTGGAGTCGTCCGGTGCGTAATCTAGGAAGTAGCTGGCTTCACCTTCCTTGATGGGGGTAAAGGTCCATTGTGAAACGCTGCTCCACCGGCATAACTCAAGACTATCCAGCCCGTTGGCCCTGCAGTAATCATCTTAGCGCTTGGTCTGGCTCAGCAGGAACGTGCTGACGTCCTGAATGTTCGCTGTCGCCTCCGTCATCAATGCAGCAATGCAGCGTCTTCATTGGCGCCTTTGTCCGCCACGAAAAACACCGCTGCGGCCAATGCCAGCAGAAACCAGAAGTGATCGTATATCTGACGGAAGCGTTCGGTCAGGTTGAGGTTGTCATAGATAAGCACCATGACGGCCCATCCGGTGATCGCGCACAGCATCAACAAGGGGATCAGCCCGGTCTAGCAGCCCCGTTTCCCTACGCCATTGATGGCGTAACGGATGGCTCTTTGGGCGACGCAGGTGAGCGGGATATCCAAAGCGCTGGTGAGGAAAAGAAACGCTTAATGGATGTCGAGCAGCGCCTCAAGGATTTTACTGAAGCTCTTGCTGATTTTAAAAGGCCAGCATAGTCTGTACCCACTAGGTACGGATCGGTCAGAAAAGGACGTCGATAATCCACTCGCCCAAGCCCGAATAGAGGGCACGCGAGTTCGCCGCTAGGCGAAACCTCAAAACCATCATAAGGACGTGACCTATGCCCAAAGCGCCGCTTGTCGCTGTCTCGTTGCTTACACTCAGTCTTCAATCCGCTTTCGCCGATATCTGTCAAATCGATGAGGCAGCAATCATGAAGGCGATCAATGTCCCAGTACTCAAGAAAAATCCAAAACGAAGACCTTTCGGGTTGCGGCACGGCTCACCACATGTTCGGACTTGAGGTCTTTAACGTGGAGATTGAGTTTAAATGCGACAGGATCAATGAGGCATGGAAAATGTGACGGATTGTGGGTAATGAAATTTCGTGCTTACTTTTAAGTAGGCGGAATTAAATATTAATTAATGTGGTCCATAATGCATTCAATAGCCCCTTATTCGCTTCGTTGCTTTAATCCGTATAGTGATCCTAATAAAGGAGAGGATCGGTATGCTGTTCTGGATAAGATTGGGCAGTTTGATATGTATGGGCTTTTCCAGGATTTTATACAGGCACAGGGCGATAAGTTCAAAATTGTCGAGGCAACCCAGCAGGTTTATCGCTTCTATGGTATGAAATTTTATGATGATAAGAGGGAGATGGCAGGTTGGTTTGAAGCCGGATATTATGGGGTGAAAAACGATATCATTGATATTAAAACAGGGAATGTTGACTTTGAAAAGGCCCAAAACAATGCAGAAATTATAAGGCATTATGTTAGGTTTTACATTCCTGCTGGTTTTGATGAGGGTATTGCTCTTCTTCACAACTACAAGGGGAATGGTATTAAAACTTTGTTGCATGATCTTCTGAGAGAGAATTTTAATAAGGTCACTAAGCGAACTCTTCAAATGAATCCATTGGCGTACAAGAAGGCGTTTAAGGTTTGGGAGGAAGCTGTCACAAAAGAAATAAAGCTTACTAAGTTTATGGGGATGGCTGATATTACAGATCAGCTGACGCGGCTTGGGCATAAGGAACAGCAGCTGATAGTGAAGCCGCCAAGTCGAGGCAAGCTAGGAAAGCTTAAAGATTTCTTTAAGCCCGGAACAGAGGAGTATGAAGTGGTTGAGTTTCTACGGCCTCATTGCTCTCAGATCAAGGCTGTTGCGGAGCTTGATGGGAAAAAAAGAACATTTACAATTGGACGCCCCGCAGAAGATCAGATTTGTGAGATTCTCATGGATGAGGATGAGGTGGATATGATTGCTGGTAATCCAGAACCTAAGTCACTACACAATTGGTGCACTTCCTTGCTAAAGGAATTTGTCGGATATATTTATCCCGGGCTAAAGGTAAAAATATGAGCAGCAAAATAAATGTCGCAAATATTGTACTGGGGCATATTGCAACACTAGCCGATCCTTCAGGCAAACGTTCCCTTATGGATTATGTGACATTTTTTGCTGTGCCGAGTTTTTTCGCAATCATAGGCTGTATTGCGGGGTATAGCCTAAATAAAGATGTATCTTCGATGCTCGTGAACTTTGGTGCGATCTTTACCGCCTTGCTTTTGTCTGTATTGGTACTTGTATACGACCAAGAAAGCAAACTGAACGCTGTAAAAAACATTGATCCGCTTTATGATGCAAAAAAAAATCTTCTGCGACAGCTCTATTATAATATATGTTTCTCTATAATAAGTTCTATTGTGTTGGTGGGGCTTTGTTTCGCTCATTCAGTTTTGGATGGCGTGGTATCTGTTGTCAAATTTGATGGATTTGGTTTTAGCTTGAATTATGCTAAATATATTTTTACGCCATTGGTGATATTTGTGGTTGTTAATCTTATGCTAACAATTGTTATGATTGTTAAGAGGATGCATGCGATGCTAACTATCTGACTTTAAATTTGTTTTTGCTGTGTTTTTGCTGTGTTTTTGCTGTGTTTTATGTCGGTGGTTGAGTTGTTTTAGGGTTGATTAATATTTGCTGGCTTGTTAGCTGGGTTCTGAGTTGTCTGGAGGCTGCGTGGAAAATTTGAGCGACGGTGTTTATGAGGATGTAAAATTTGAAAAAAGCTATTGTGCTTTTTTAGATGTTTTAGGGTTTAAAGAGTATGTGCTTAGAAATGCTGGGGATCACGCTGCGTTTCAGCATGTTGTCAGAGCTCTCAGGGCTGGGCGAGAGCAGTTTAAAGATCCTGAAGAAAGGAAGTTTTTTAAAGTTAAAAACTTCTCTGATAATGTTATGGTGTCTGTAAAACATCGTGGTGATGGGCTTTTTTTACCGACGTTGTTTGAGTTTATATGTAGGTATCAAAAAGAGCTGGTTTGGCATGGCATGTTTGTTAGAGGCGGGGTGGCGTTGGGTGAGCTGTATGTAGGTAGTGATACTATATACGGAGATGCGCTAATTGAAGCGTATGAAATTGAGAGTCAGTCGGCCGTATATCCGGTTGTGATGCTGTCGGATAAGGTAATCGAGTTTGCAAAAAATAGCAGTTATTTTCATGCCGCCACAGGTGTATGGAGGTATGGAGATTTTCACGATATTTTCGTTTGTTTTGAAGGTAGGTACTATATAAATTATTTGAAGTCGGCAGTCGTATTTTTTACTGATAAAGAGGGCGGGTATAGTTCTTATTTGGACGTGCATTTCTTGCGGCAGCATCAAAGGTTACTTCAGGAACGGCTTCTGGAGTTCTTAAATTCTCAAAAAATATACAGAAAGTATTGCTTTTTAGCTAAGTATCATAATGCATTCTGTGCAGCGTGTGTGCGGTTTGATGAGTATAAAGATGATCTGATGGTTAATATTCCTGAGACGGAAGTTTCTTTCTCATCACGTGCTGAGTTTTTTGGTATTTAATAATGTTCATAGGGGCGATCGTGAATTCTTAAGTTTCTAAATTCACGATCAATTGCTCGTCTCGCCGTTTTAACGCTCTCATACAACCACCGCAATCTATTCGGTTTGTTCTGTTCCCCCGCCGTTACCGTCTTTTCCATCCCGTTTTTTTTGTCGCGGTAGTAAGTGATGCCCCCTGTGTTCCTCCACCAAATCCTCAACCGTATTCTCGGGCAGCTTGCTCTCCAACTCCAGGCTGGCGGTATAACCGTTATCCGCGCTGAGGCTGTGCAGCACATTACCGCTTTATACCAGATGATCTCGTCGATCTCAGGCTTCACGCTCTGGAACGTGTAAGTCAGTTCAGGAAGTCAGGCCGACCCCGAGCGAGGATGTAACTCAACGTCGGGCTGCCCCACTGCAATTGATTGAACTCCGTCCGGGCAGCGCGCAAGGCGGACTGGTGGTCGCTTAAGGTGTGGCGTGGCAGGTAATTGATGGCGGGGAAAAGGCCCAGACAGCTCAACGCTCCTGGTAGGAGCAAGAGTGTGACGAAGATGAGCACGCCTCGCTTCTTGCCCACCTTATAGGCCGCTGCTGCCAGCAAGGGAATCAGCAGCGACAACATCATCAGGTAGCCAAGCGTGATCACCATCGCTTCATCGGGCGACCAGTAGATTCCGATGATTTACCCGGCGTCGTTACGCCCGGTGAAGGTCGATGATACGACGCCAAGCCCCTCAAGGATCTGGTGCAGGTTGTAGGCCGCGCCGTGGAGGAACTTTACGTAAGGGTGGAAGAAACTCCCTATGGAAATTGACATCAATCTGATGTCCTTCAATGCTGTAGGCATTCCTCGGTTGCTTGAAAAAAAAGCGTGAAAAAGCGGACAGATTATCGGTGAGCCAATCCTGGGCGGACCGTGCCGTAGCTGAGAAAACTCATGGACATTGCTGCAGTGGGGGCCTCATTCGAGATCGAGCAACCTGCAAATTCGATGCGCAAGTAACTTAGAGCGTTTTGCCTGGAAGGCCAAAAGCTGGAGAAGGACTGGCCGTTGCGAACGTGCTATCCATCTCTGCGCGGTCGTAGTCCAGCAAATATTCTTGATGCTGACAGTAAAGCTGCCTGAGTGGCGTTTCGTTAGGTCTGACGACATCCATGCCTCTGCAGCTCTTCAACCGTTTCCATGGTTTGGGTGGTGCGAGGGGATGTTACGACGCCTCGGATAGTGGGTCGATGACCTTGAGTGTCGCACCGCTAGCCGTCGCCGCGTTCTCGCGTTCAGTCGAACTCCACATTTGGCGCGAGCGATGGATACTCAAGGCTCAGGTCTTCAAGGCACTTTTGCATGAGCTCAGCATCTTTAGGCATGCGTTTGCACAACGCACCCCACCCGGAAATTTTCAGTTGCATGGGCATTTCCACCAATCCTGTAATTGCGTCCCAGAAGGCATCCCAGTTGCAGCCGTACCAGCCGGGGAATCCGAGCGCGTGGCTCAGGGTGGAATGGAGTTCGCCGGTACTCATCACTCCGCTTAGGTCAATCTGCACAAGCTGTGGGCGGGTCATCGTCCAAACCTCTATAGCGTTAACGGTTAGCGATCAGAACCGAATTGGGACGGATTTTTTTCATTGGTCGAGCTGTTCTGTCCGCTTCTTTTAGGTGTCTGTCTCTGTGCGAGCGGCCCGTCATGGCTGACGTTAACAGCCACTTCAGCTTTTGAAATCCGACAAAATAAATGAAGTACAGCTTGTAAGATAAACCTCAACCTTCTCCAGCGACGGCATCACCTGGCTACACGACTCGGTGCGCTCCCCGTCAGCCTCCCGGATCAGGCTAACGGTATATCCGCCCTCGACCCGCCGCAGGATGCCAGCATATTTAACCGCACGACCCTCTTCGTCACTAAATGACGTAGCGACGAGATTTTTCTCCGGCAAGGCCTGCTCCGTTCGCGTCATCAGTCCCTTACGCTTCGCAGCGTAATCCTTCGCGGCGAGCGCGCCGACAATCGCGACGGCAATCCAGAAGAGCATTTCCAGGTTGCTCACCATTCGCCGTTTCGCTTCATGGGTTTCGGTTAGCCAGCTGCCTATCGCTGCGATGATGTCGTCCATGGATTGCCTGCGTAGGAGTGTGTTTGCCTGTTGAATCTGCAACGCGGAGCGTCGCGGGATGCGTTACCACGCGGAGCGTGGGAACGAGCGCTGCGGTTTATAGAATATCTTTCACATAACCGTTAAGCGCGATGAGCGGAGCGTGAAGGTCGTCCATCTTCTGCACAGCGCTGAAATCCGCAGCCAAACGATGCAGCTCTCGGCCCAGCACTGTATCCATCCCACCAATCGCCCCCAACGCTAAATCCAGGCATCGACTGATTTCGCCCTGAATCCCAGCCACATCGCCCCGGCGTATCAACAACTCAAAAACCTCACGATCGCAACTGCCCATCAATGGATCATCCCGCAGAATCGGGCTGTGGCCCTCTGTCTCATAAGCCAGCTTGAGGGAGTAAAGAGCGACCGTTTCCAGCAGCAATTCCATGGGGTGAAGTCCTTAGTGACTGGGTGGGGAGGGTGGGGTGATGGTTAATGTCTTGGATTTGGCTGCTCGGGGTATTGGTGAGGGTAGTGACTTTTTTTGTGAGCGCTTCGCGCTCAAGCGGGAGCAAGCTCCCTCGCCACAGGTTTTTCCTCTATAACAGGTCTTCCCCTACCACAGGTTTTTCCCTGCTACAGGTTCTTCTCTACCACCGGGGTGCTTCCTTGTTCCCAGGTTCTTCCTTACCACAGGTTCTTCCTCTCCATGGGGTTGGGTATTGGTGGCCGCTTCGCGGCCCAGCGGGGATAAATCCCCTCGCCACAAAGGGGGAATAAATCCCTTCACCACACAGGGGAACGGGGATAAATTCCCTCACCACAAAAGCGCGTAGGGGATTGGCTGAGCTCTGCATTACCCGCAGAAAACCACTTTCCTGCAGACGAAAAAAAAGACCTTGAATTTCAAGGTCTTTCTTTAAGATGGTGCCCCGAGGGAGACTCGAACTCCCACTCCTTTCGAAAACGGATTTTGAATCCGCCGCGTCTACCAATTCCGCCATCAGGGCTCAATGGCGGCGAAGTATAGAGAGGTGCCTACCGTTGGTCAATCACGTTTCATGGTGAATTTTTGATATTTCCGCTAGACTTTCCGGCCCTGCTAGACGAACCCCATCATGCGTGTTGCTGACTTTACCTTCGAACTCCCGGATTCGCTGATCGCTCGCCACCCACTGGCCGAGCGTCGCGCCAGTCGACTGTTGACCCTGGACGGGGTCAGCGGTGCCATGGCTCACCGTCAATTCACTGATTTGCTTGAGCATTTGCGCCCGGGCGATTTGATGGTGTTCAACAATACCCGGGTGATTCCGGCGCGGTTGTTTGGCCAGAAGGCCTCCGGCGGCAAGCTGGAGATTCTGGTGGAGCGGGTGCTGGACAGCCATCGCGTGCTGGCCCATGTGCGGTCGAGCAAGTCGCCCAAGCCCGGTTCGTCGATCTTGATCGACGGCGGCGGTGAGGCGCGGATGGTGGCGCGGCGTGATGCGTTGTTCGAGCTGGAATTTGCCGAAGAGGTGTTGCCGCTGCTCGACCGTGTCGGGCACATGCCGTTGCCTCCTTATATAGACCGCCCGGACGAAGGTTCGGATCGCGAGCGTTATCAGACCGTGTACGCCGAGCGCCTGGGGGCGGTGGCGGCGCCGACGGCGGGGCTGCATTTCGATCAGCCGTTGCTGGAGGCGATTGCCGCCAAGGGCGTGGAGACGGCGTTCGTGACGCTGCACGTCGGCGCCGGGACGTTCCAGCCGGTGCGCGTCGAGCGTATCGAAGACCACCACATGCACAACGAATGGCTGGAAGTCAGCCAGGAAGTGGTCGATGCCGTGGCGGCCTGTCGCGCGCGCGGCGGGCGGGTGGTGGCGGTGGGGACCACCAGCGTGCGGTCCCTGGAAAGCGCCGCGCGCGATGGCGTGCTCAAGCCGTTCAGTGGCGACACCGATATCTTTATCTACCCGGGCCGGCCGTTTCATGTGGTCGATGCCCTGGTCACCAACTTTCATTTGCCCGAATCCACGCTGTTGATGCTGGTTTCGGCGTTCGCCGGTTATCCCGAAGCCATGGCCGCCTACAAGGCCGCCGTCGAGCATGGATACCGCTTTTTCAGCTACGGTGATGCGATGTTCATCACCCGTAACCCCGCGCCACGCGGACCCGAGGAAACAGTATGAGTCGCACCTGTCGCATGTCCTTCGAGTTGCTCGCCACCGATGGCAAGGCTCGTCGCGGTCGTCTGACCTTCCCCCGCGGTACCGTGGAAACCCCTGCGTTCATGCCGGTGGGCACCTACGGCACGGTCAAGGGCATGCTGCCGCGTGACATCGAGGCGATTGGCGCGGAGATCATCCTCGGTAACACCTTCCACCTGTGGCTGCGCCCGGGCATGGAAGTGATCAAGGCCCACGGCGACCTGCACGATTTCATGCAGTGGAAAGGCCCGATCCTGACCGACTCCGGCGGCTTCCAGGTGTTCAGCCTGGGCGCGATGCGCAAGATCAAGGAGGAGGGCGTGACCTTCGCTTCTCCTGTGGACGGTTCCAAGGTGTTCATGGGGCCGGAAGAGTCGATGCAGGTGCAACGCGACCTGGGCTCGGACATCGTGATGATCTTCGACGAATGCACGCCGTACCCGGCCGATGAAGACGTGGCGCGGGTGTCCATGGAGCTGTCGTTGCGCTGGGCCCAGCGCTCGAAGAGCGCCCATGGCGAGAACACCGCAGCGCTGTTCGGCATCGTCCAGGGCGGCATGCACCGCGACCTGCGCATGCGCTCGCTCGAAGGCCTGGACAAGATCGGCTTCGACGGCCTGGCGATTGGCGGCCTGTCGGTGGGCGAGCCCAAGCACGAGATGATCAAGGTGCTCGATTACCTGCCGGGCGAAATGCCGGCTGACAAACCTCGTTACCTTATGGGCGTTGGCAAACCGGAAGATCTGGTTGAGGGTGTGCGCCGCGGTGTGGACATGTTCGATTGCGTGATGCCAACCCGTAATGCCCGCAATGGGCATCTGTTCATCGACACTGGTGTGCTGAAGATCCGTAACGCGTTCCATCGCCATGATGATTCGCCGCTGGATCCGACCTGCGATTGCTACACCTGCCAGAACTTCTCCCGCGCTTATCTGCATCATTTGGACAAGTGCGGCGAAATGCTCGGCAGTATGCTCAATACCATCCACAATTTGCGCCATTACCAGGTGCTTATGGCTGGTTTGCGCGAGGCTATTCAACAGGGTACATTGGCCGCCTTTGTCGAGGCCTTCTATGCCAAGCGCGGGTTGCCTGTACCGCCCTTGGACTGAGTTTTCCGATCCTAAGATTCAATACTTGCAACTGGAGTGCTAAATGAGCTTTTTTATCTCTAATGCCATGGCTGACGCGGCTGCACCTGCTGCTGCCGGCCCTATGGGCGGCGGTTTCGAGTGGATTTTCCTGGTCGGCTTCCTGGTCATCTTCTACCTGATGATCTGGCGTCCACAGGCCAAGCGCGCCAAAGAGCAGAAGAACCTGCTGAGCAACTTGCAGAAGGGCGATGAAGTGGTCACCACCGGCGGCATCGCTGGCAAGATCACCAAAGTGGCCGATGACTTCGTGGTACTGGAAGTGTCCGACACTGTTGAAATGAAGTTCCAGAAGGGCGCTATCGCGGCCACGCTGCCAAAGGGCACGCTGAAAGCGATCTAAGTAACAACTTCTATTCAATCGACGGGGCGCGCAAGGCGCCCCGCGTCATAAGCGGGCGGCGTGATGCTGAACAAATACCCTCTGTGGAAATATGTACTGATCCTGGCGGTGCTGGCGGTCGGTCTGATTTATTCCGCTCCCAATCTATACCCGGATGACCCGGCCATTCAGGTCAGTGGCGCAAGCACTGCGCTGCAGGTCACCCAGGCCGATCTGGACCGTGCGAGCGCTGCGCTCAAGGCGTCCAATATCGACGTCAAGGCTGCGTCCCTCGCCGAAAACGGCAAGGGCGGCCTGTTGCGTCTGGCCAAGGCCGAAGACCAGCTGCCAGCCAAGGACGTGGTGCGCAAGGCGTTGGGCGACGATTACGTTGTGGCCCTGAACCTGGCCCAGACCACTCCGCAATGGCTGCGCAAGCTCGGCGCGCATCCAATGAAGCTGGGTCTGGACTTGTCCGGTGGTGTGCACTTCCTGCTGGAAGTGGACATGGAAAAAGCCCTCGACGCGCGGATGAAAGTCTACGAAGGCGACGTCAAGAGCTTGCTGCGTAAAGAGCGCGTGCGTTATCGCAGCCTGCCGCAACTCGACGGTGCCATTCAGCTGGGCTTCAGCGATACCGATACCCGCGAGCAGGCTCGTGCGCTGATCCGCAAGAACTTCAATGATTTCGATGTTGTGCCGGCCGACCTCAATGGTCAGGCAGTGCTGCGTCTGGCGATGACCCCGGCCAAGCTGGCGGAAATCCGCGAATACTCCATCAAGCAGAACTTGACCACGGTGCGTAACCGCGTCAACGAGCTGGGTGTGGCCGAGCCGATCGTGCAGCGCCAGGGCGCCAACCGCATCGTGGTTGAGCTGCCAGGCGTGCAGGACACTGCCGAAGCCAAGCGTATCCTCGGCAAGACCGCCAACCTGGAATTCCGCCTGGCCGCTGAGCCGGGTGCTTCCAAGGCCACTTCCGAGAGCTTCGAGTTCCGCGAGGGCAATCGTCCGGCAGCGCAGATCGAGCGTGGCCTGATCATCACCGGTGACCAGGTGACGGACGCCAAGGCTGGTTTCGATGAGCAGGGTCGCCCTCAGGTGAACATTCGCCTGGACGGCCATGGCGGCGAGCTGATGAACCGCGCTACGCGCAGCAACGTCGGTCGCAGCATGGCGGTGATCTTCATCGAGCAGAAGCCGACCACCACTTACACCAAGCAAGTGGTCAACGGCGTCGAGAAAGACGTCGCAGTGCAGACCTTCAAGGAAGAGAAGAAGATCATCAGCCTGGCGACCATCCAGTCGCCACTGGGCAGCCAGTTCCGCATCACCGGCCTGAACGGCCAGGGTGAATCCTCGGAACTGGCCCTGCTGCTGCGTGCCGGTGGTCTGGCCGCGCCAATGTACTTCGCTGAAGAGCGCACCATTGGCCCGAGCCTGGGTGCCGACAACATCACCAAGGGTATCGATGCTTCGCTGTGGGGCATGCTGTTCGTGTCGCTGTTCATCATGGCCATCTACCGCTTCTTCGGCATCATCGCCACCGTCGCGCTGGCGGTGAACATGGTGATGCTGCTGGCCCTGATGTCGCTGCTGGGTGCAACGCTGACCCTGCCGGGTATCGCCGGTATCGTGTTGACCATGGGTATGGCGGTGGATGCCAACGTGCTGATCTTCTCGCGGATACGTGAAGAGATCGCCGCGGGCATGACGATCCAGCGGGCAATCAACGAAGGCTTCGGCCGGGCATTCACCGCGATCCTCGACGCCAACCTGACCACGTTGCTGGTCGGCGGGATTCTCTTCGCCATGGGCACCGGCCCGGTCAAGGGCTTCGCAGTGACCATGTCCCTCGGGATCTTTACCTCGATGTTCACAGCCATCATGGTGACCCGCGCAATGGTCAACCTGATCTTTGGCGGTCGTGACTTCAAGAAGTTGTGGATTTAAGGGGCTGCCATGTTACGTACAATCAACTTCATGGGCGTTCGCAACATTGCGTTCGGCGTCACATTGTTCCTTACCGTACTGGCGTTGTTCAGCTGGTTCCACAAGGGCCTGAACTACGGCCTGGACTTCACCGGCGGTACGCTCATCGAGCTGACCTACGAGCGTCCGGCCGACGTCACCAAGGTGCGTGAGCAACTGGCGTCGTCGGGCTACAGCGATGCCATCGTGCAGAGCTTCGGTGCGACTACCGACCTGCTGGTGCGCATGCCGGGTGCAGACCCGCAGCTGGGTCACCAGGTGGCCGAGGCCTTGCAGAAGGCCGGCGGCGACAACCCGGCCCAGGTCAAGCGCGTCGAGTTCGTCGGCCCGCAGGTGGGTGAAGAGCTGCGCGACCAGGGCGGCCTCGGCATGCTGATGGCGCTGGGCGGCATCCTGATCTACCTGGCCTTCCGCTTTCAGTGGAAGTTCGCGGTGGGCGCGATTGTCTCGCTGATCCACGACGTGATCGTGACCGTGGGCATCCTGTCGTTCTTCCAGATCACTTTCGATTTGACGGTGCTGGCGGCAGTGTTGGCGATCATCGGTTACTCGCTCAACGACACCATCGTGGTGTTCGACCGGGTGCGTGAGAACTTCCGTGTGCTGCGCAAAGCGTCCTTGATCGAGAACATCAACATCTCGACCACCCAGACCCTGCTGCGGACCATGGCGACGTCGATCTCCACCTTGCTGGCGATTGCTGCGCTGTTGTTCTTTGGTGGCGACAACCTGTTCGGTTTCTCCATTGCGCTGTTTGTCGGTGTGTTGGCGGGTACTTACTCGTCGATCTACATCGCCAACGTGGTGCTGATCTGGCTGAACCTGAGCACCGAGGACCTGATTCCTCCTGCGGCCACCGAAACGGAAGTGGACGACCGCCCGTAAGGCTCCGGTTTTCACCCGTCACTGCTGAAAAGGCGCGAGTTGAACTCGCGCCTTTTTTTATGCTCCAAGGCTGGGAGAAGCGCGGATTAATCCGCTTGTGATGGTCAGGAGGTTCAAGTGAACAAATCGATGCTGGTTGGTGCGGTATTGGGTGCTGTCGGTGTAACAGCCGGTGGTGCGGTCGCCACCTACAGCTTGGTAAAAAGTGGCCCTGAGTATGCGCAAGTATTGGCCGTGGAGCCGGTCAAGACCCAAATCAAGACCCCGCGTGAAGTGTGCAAGGACGTCACCGTGACTCGGCAGAAGCCAGTCCAGGACCAGCACCAGATCGCCGGTACCGTCCTGGGCGCCGTAGCCGGTGGCCTGCTGGGCAACCAGATCGGCGGCGGCACCGGTAAGAAAATCGCCACCGTGGCGGGTGCGGCCGGTGGTGGTTATGCCGGTAACAAGATTCAGGAAGGCATGCAGGAACGCGACACCTACACCACAACCCAGACTCGCTGCAACACGGTCAACGACATCAGCGACAAGGTGGTCGGCTACGACGTTCGCTACATGCTCGACGGCAAAGAAGGCAAAGTCCGCATGGACCGCGACCCGGGCAACCAGATCCCGGTGAGCAAGGAAGGCCAACTGATCCTGGGCCAGAACGAACCGGCCCAGTGATCCAACCGCTATGAAAGAAGCACCCTTCGGGGTGCTTTTTTTGTGCCCGCATTTCATGCCCCACCTCAACCCCCCCTGTGGGAGCGAGCTTGCTCGCGATAGCGGTGGGTCGGCTTTCAAGGATGTTGAATGTGCCGGCCTCTTCGCGAGCAAGCTCGCTCCCACAGTGGATCTCCAGTGGATATAAACCTGTGCCCGACCCAAATCCCCTTGTGGGAGCGAGCTTGCTCGCGATAGCGGTGGTTCAGCTTGCATCAATGTTCAGGGTGTCATCCATTGTGGCGAGGGAGCTTGCTCCCGCTCGGTTGCGCAGCGACCGCAAGATCTTGGGTCTGCTGCGCAGCCCAGCGGGAGCAAGCTCCCTCGCCACAGTGTCCACATCTGAGCTGGGTGGTGTGAGGCAGGCATAAAAAAAGCACCACGAAGGGTGCTTTTTCTGTAGCCGGTTGCTTAGCGCTTCAGCGAAGCCGGCAGGTGCGGCTGGATGGCGGTGAGCACAGCCTTGAAGCATTTGGTGTTGCCGGCAACGATGTGGCCTTTTTCAAGGAAGTCGTGGCCGCCGGTGAAGTCGCTCACCAAACCGCCGGCTTCCTGGATCAGCAGGGCGCCTGCAGCCATGTCCCATTCGGACAGGCCCGATTCCCAGAACGCATCGAAACGGCCAGCGGCCACATAAGCCAGGTCCAGGCTCGCAGCACCGGCGCGGCGGATGCCGGCGGTCTGGCCGACCAGGGCGCGGAACATGCCCAGGTAGTTGTCCAGATTGTCCATCTGGTCATCGCGGAACGGGAAGCCGGTACCCAGCAGGGCGCCGTCCAGGCTGGTGCGGCCGCTGACGCGCAGGCGACGACCGTTCAGTTGGGCGCCACGGCCACGGCTGGCGGTGAATTCTTCCTGGCGAACCGGGTCCAGCACAACGGCGTGTTCCAGGCGACCACGGTATTTGCAGGCGATGCTGACAGCGAAGTGAGGAATGCCGCGCAGGAAGTTGGTGGTGCCGTCCAGCGGATCGATGATCCACAGGTACTCTTCGCCTTCGATGCCAGTACCGGCGTGCATGCCGGTCTCTTCACCGAGGATGGAGTGGTTTGGGTAAGCCTTGCGCAGGGCGTCGACGATCTTTTGCTCGGCGGCGCGATCAACCTCGGACACGTAGTCCTTGGCGTCTTTTTCATCGACCTTGATGGTATCCAGGCGCTCGATGGAGCGGAAGATCAGTTCACTGGCGCTGCGGGCGGCGCGCAGCGCGATATTCAGCATGGGCTGCATGGATGTGTCACCTAAGGTTGTTAAAGAAAGCCGCGCATTCTATCAGAAAGTTTTCTCAGGAGAAGGTTGGTGTTCGCTTTCATAGCTTAACGGTAGGTGCTTATGTAAGATTTGCTCCCTTTATCGTGTTCGAGAGCGCCTCCCTTGTTGCAGAACATTCGTGTCGTCCTGGTCAATACCAGCCATCCGGGTAACATCGGCGGAGCTGCGCGGGCCATGAAGAACATGGGCCTGTCGCGCCTGGTGCTGGTCGAACCGCGCTTGTTTCCCCATCACGAAGCCGACGCCCGGGCCTCCGGCGCCGGTGACATCCTCGCCAACGCGCAGGTCGTCGCCACCCTGGAAGACGCCCTGGTGGGGTGCAACCTGGTGCTCGGCACCAGCGCCCGCGACCGGCGTATCCCCTGGCCGCTACTCGACCCCCGCGAATGCGGCACCAAAGTGGTCGAGGAAGCCGCGCAAGGCTTTGAGATCGCCCTGGTGTTCGGCCGTGAAGACTCCGGCCTGACCAACGACGAGCTGCAGCGATGTCACTTTCACGTGCATATCCCTTCCGACCCCGAGTTCAGTTCCTTGAACCTGGGGGCGGCGGTGCAGGTGTTGAGCTATGAAGTGCGCATGGCTTGGCTGGCAGCCGAAGGCAAGCCCAGCAAAGTCGAAAAAACCGAGGTCACGTCGCCGCGCAGTGAGACACTGGCGACCATGGACGAGCTGGAACGGTTCTTTGAACACCTGGAACAGACCCTGGTGGACATCGAGTTCCTCGACCCGGAAAAGCCGCGACACTTGATGGCGCGCCTGCGTCGGTTGTACGGACGAAGCTCGGTCAGCCGGGCGGAGATGAATATATTGCGCGGCATCCTCACGGAAACCCAGAAAGCGGCCCGTGGCGAGCTGATTAAGCGGAAGAAATAAAATGTTCGAACGTTTGCGTGAAGATATCCAAAGTGTTTTCCATCGTGACCCGGCGGCGCGCAATGCCTTTGAAGTGCTGACCTGCTACCCGGGGATGCACGCCATCTGGATCCATCGCCTGTCCGGCGCCTTGTGGAACATGGGTTGGAAGTGGCTGGCGCGGCTGGTCTCGAACTTCGGGCGCTGGCTGACCGGGATCGAGATCCACCCGGGCGCCAAGGTCGGTCGCCGCTTCTTCATCGACCACGGCATGGGCATCGTCATCGGCGAAACCGCCGAGATCGGCGACGACGTGACCCTGTACCAGGGCGTGACCCTCGGCGGCACCAGCTGGAACAAAGGCAAGCGCCACCCAACCCTGGAAGACGGTGTGGTAGTGGGGGCCGGCGCCAAGGTGCTCGGGCCGTTCACGGTAGGGGCGGGGGCGAAGGTCGGTTCCAATGCGGTGGTCACCAAGGCCGTGCCGCCTGGCGCGACCGTGGTGGGTATTCCGGGGCGGATCATCGTCAAGTCCGATGACGAGCAGGACGCCCGCCGCAAGGCCATGGCCGAGAAGATTGGCTTCGACGCCTACGGTGTCGGCGAAGACATGCCCGACCCGGTCGCCCGCGCCATCAACCAGTTGCTCGATCACCTGCAGGCCGTCGATGGGCGCCTGGAGGGGATGTGCGGCGCCCTGAAGGACCTGGGCAGTAATTATTGTGCCAAGGACCTGCCTGAGCTGCGCGAGGAAGACTTTGCGTGTGTGAAGGACAAGGATGAGACCCAGGCCAGTTAAACCGAGGTGCCTGCATCGCGGGCAAGCCTTGCTCCCACAGGAGTCCTGATTTTTACAGGGCCCCTCCGTTGGGGCGGAGGGATCCTGTGGGAGCAAAGCTTGCTCGCGATAAACGATAACGCGGTATAGCTGGTCGCCGCCGACCAGCCTTTGTTATGATGCGCGCGCTCTTTCGCGGGTAAACCCGAGTAAAGCACTAGGTCTTATACTTGACTTAAATACTCGGGAATTGCATACTCGCCCCCATTCCGAACTCCGTGGTAATTGTCCATGCGACTGACTACAAAAGGCCGATACGCCGTGACCGCAATGCTGGATCTGGCATTGCATGCGCAGCACGGGCCGGTGTCCCTGGCCGATATCTCCGAGCGCCAGGGCATTTCCCTGTCCTACCTTGAACAGCTGTTCGCCAAGCTGCGCCGTAGCAACCTGGTTTCCAGCGTTCGCGGCCCAGGCGGCGGCTACCAGCTGTCGCGCGACATGCAGGGCATCCAGGTCGCCCAGGTGATCGATGCGGTGAACGAATCGGTCGATGCGACCAAATGCCAGGGCCTTGGCGACTGCCATGGCGGCGATACTTGCCTGACCCACCACTTGTGGTGCGACCTCAGCCTGCAGATTCACGAATTTCTAAGCGGTATCAGCTTGGCTGACCTTGTAACTCGCCGTGAGGTGCAAGAAGTAGCCCAGCGTCAGGACCAGCGCCGTTGCAATAGCAAGGCGCCGCACCTGGACAAGATTGAAGCGTCCGCCGTCGAATGACTGCCGTAGAGCACGCGGAACGCCAGCCAGCCTGATTTAGGAGAAAGTCCATGAAATTGCCGATTTACCTTGATTACTCTGCGACCACCCCGGTTGATCCGCGTGTTGCGCAAAAAATGAGTGAATGCCTGCTGGTCGACGGAAACTTCGGTAACCCGGCGTCCCGTTCCCACGTGTTCGGCTGGAAGGCCGAAGAGTCGGTCGAAAACGCCCGTCGCCAGGTCGCTGACCTGGTCAACGCCGACCCACGTGAAATCGTCTGGACCTCCGGTGCTACTGAATCCGACAACCTGGCAATCAAGGGCGTCGCGCATTTCTATCACACCAAGGGCAAGCACCTGATCACCTCCAAGATCGAGCACAAGGCTGTCCTGGACACCATGCGCCAACTGGAGCGTGAAGGCTTCGAAGTCACCTACATCGAGCCAGGTGAAGACGGCATCATCACTCCAGCCATGGTCGAAGCTGCCCTGCGCGACGACACCATCCTGGTTTCGATCATGCACGTGAACAACGAAATCGGCACCGTCAACGACATCGCCGCCATCGGCGAGCTGACCCGCTCCAAGGGCGTCCTGTTCCACGTCGACGGCGCGCAGTCCACCGGCAAGGTCGACATCGACCTGTCCAAGCTGAAAGTCGACCTGATGTCGTTCTCGGCCCACAAGACCTACGGCCCTAAAGGCATCGGCGCCCTGTACGTCAGCCGCAAGCCGCGTGTTCGCATCGAAGCGACCATGCACGGCGGCGGTCACGAGCGTGGCATGCGTTCCGGTACCCTGGCGACCCACCAGATCGTCGGCATGGGTGAAGCCTTCCGTGTAGCCAAGGAAGACATGGCTGCCGAGAACGTGCGCATCAAGGCCCTGAGCGACCGCTTCTTCAAGCAGGTCGAGCACCTGGAAGAACTCTACGTCAACGGCAGCATGATCGCCCGCGTACCGCACAACCTGAACCTGAGCTTCAACTATGTTGAAGGCGAGTCGCTGATCATGGCACTCAAGGATCTGGCCGTGTCGTCCGGTTCGGCGTGCACCTCGGCATCGCTTGAGCCTTCGTACGTGCTGCGCGCCCTGGGCCGCAACGACGAACTGGCCCACAGTTCGATCCGCTTCACCTTCGGCCGCTTCACCACCGAAGAAGAAATCGATTACGCCGCGCAGAAAGTCTGCGAGGCCGTTACCAAGCTGCGCGCTCTGTCGCCGCTGTGGGACATGTACAAAGACGGCGTCGACATTTCGAAAATCGAGTGGGCGGCGCACTGAAGAAGTCGCCACCAGAGCGACTCACTGATGAGGATTGAAGCAAATGGCATATAGCGAAAAGGTCATCGACCACTACGAGAACCCGCGCAACGTCGGCAAGATGGACGCGCAGGATCCTGATGTCGGCACCGGCATGGTCGGCGCCCCGGCGTGCGGCGACGTGATGCGCCTGCAGATCAAGGTCAACGAGCAAGGCATCATCGAAGATGCCAAGTTCAAGACCTATGGCTGCGGTTCCGCCATCGCGTCCAGCTCCCTGGCCACCGAGTGGATGAAGGGCAAGACCCTTGATGAAGCCGAAACCATCAAGAACACCCAGCTGGCCGAAGAACTGGCCCTGCCGCCAGTGAAGATCCACTGCTCGGTACTCGCCGAAGACGCCATCAAGGCCGCCGTTCGCGATTACAAGCAGAAGAAAGGCTTGATCTGATCCGCGCATTGGTAAGGAGTTTTCATGGCTATCCAGATGACAGAAGCGGCAGCTAACCATATCCAGCGCTCACTTGCGGGGCGCGGCAAGGGCGAGGGTATCCGCCTGGGTGTTCGCACCACGGGCTGTTCTGGCCTCGCCTATGTACTGGAATTCGTCGACGAAGTGGGCGAAGACGATCAGGTGTTCGAGAGTCATGGTCAGAAAGTGATCATCGACCCCAAGAGCCTGACGTACCTGGACGGCACCGAACTGGATTTCGTCAAGGAAGGGTTGAACGAAGGCTTCAAGTTCAACAACCCCAACGTGCGCGGTGAGTGTGGCTGCGGCGAAAGCTTCAACATCTGAGGCAGCTTGTGGGTACTCCTTGTCATTTTGCGTTGTTCCAGATGCAGCCTGCGTTCCAGCTGGATCTCGAGCAGTTGTCCGCGCGTTACCTTGAATTGGCCCGTGGCGTCCATCCCGACCGCTTTGCCGATGCTTCCGAGGCGGAGCAACGGCGGGCGCTCGAGCAGTCGGCGAACCTCAACGAGGCTTACCAGACGCTCAAGCTCCCGGCCAAGCGCGCGCGTTACCTGCTCGCCATCAGCGGTCATGAGTTGCCGCTGGAGGTCACGGTCCATGATCCCGAGTTTCTTTTGCAGCAGATGCAGTGGCGCGAAGAACTCGAGGACCTGCAGGACAGCGCCGACCTGGCCGGTGTCGCGGTATTCAAGCGTCGCTTGAAAGACGCCCAGCAAACACTGAACGAAAGCTTCGCAGCCTGCTGGAACGATGCCGCGCAACGCGAACAGGCCGAACGCCTGATGCGGCGCATGCAGTTCCTCGACAAGCTCACCTACGAAGTGCGCCAGCTCGAAGAGCGCCTCGACGATTAACCCAGTGCCGCTCCGGTCGCACGCCTGATTACAGATAAGTCCTGATTACGATGGCCCTACTGCAGATCGCCGAACCCGGCCAAAGTCCACAACCGCACCAGCGTCGCCTGGCTGTCGGGATCGACTTGGGTACCACCAATTCCCTGGTCGCTGCCTTGCGCAGCGGTCTTTCCGAACCGCTGGCCGACGAGCAGGGGCGGGTGATCCTGCCGTCCGCCGTGCGCTATCACGCTGATCGCGTTGAAGTGGGTGAGTCGGCCAAGCTGGCCGCCGCCACCGATCCGTTGAACACCATCGTCTCGGTCAAGCGCTTGATGGGTCGTGGTCTGTCCGACGTCAAGCAACTGGGCGACCAACTGCCGTACCGCTTCGTCGGTGGCGAATCCCACATGCCGTTCATCGAAACCGTACAGGGCCCGAAAAGCCCGGTAGAGGTTTCCGCCGACATCCTCAAGGTGTTGCGTCAGCGCGCCGAAGCGGCATTGGGCGGTGAATTGGTGGGTGCGGTCATCACCGTTCCGGCCTATTTCGATGACGCCCAGCGCCAAGCCACCAAGGACGCGGCCAAGCTCGCCGGCCTGAACGTGCTGCGCCTGCTCAACGAGCCGACGGCTGCTGCGGTCGCGTATGGCCTGGACCAGCATGCCGAAGGCCTGGTCGCCATCTACGACTTGGGCGGCGGTACTTTCGATATTTCGATCCTGCGCCTGACCGGCGGTGTCTTCGAAGTCCTGGCCACCGGCGGCGACAGCGCCCTGGGCGGTGATGACTTCGACCATGCCATCGCCGGCTGGATCATCGAGCAAGCGGGTTTGTCCGCCGACCTCGACCCGGGTGCGCAACGCCATCTGCTGCAAACCGCCTGCGCGGCCAAGGAAGCCTTGACCGAGGCCGTCTCCGTTGAAGTCGCTTATGGCGACTGGAAAGCCGCGCTGACCCGCGAAGCCTTCGATGCCCTGATCGAACCCATGGTCGCTCGCAGCCTCAAGGCCTGCCGCCGTGCCGTGCGCGATTCCGGCGTGGAGCTCGAAGACGTCAAGGCCGTGGTCATGGTCGGTGGTTCGACCCGCGTACCTCGTGTTCGCGAAGCCGTTGCCGAGGCCTTTGGCCGCCAGCCGCTGACTGAAATCGACCCGGACCAGGTGGTTGCCATCGGCGCCGCGATCCAGGCCGATACCCTGGCTGGCAACAAGCGCGATGGCGGCGAACTGCTGCTGCTCGACGTGATTCCGTTGTCCCTGGGGCTGGAAACCATGGGCGGCCTGATGGAGAAGGTGATTCCGCGTAACACCACCATCCCGGTTGCTCGCGCCCAGGACTTCACCACCTATAAAGACGGCCAGTCGGCCATGATGGTCCACGTGCTGCAAGGCGAGCGTGAGCTGATCAGCGACTGCCGCTCCCTGGCTCGCTTCGAATTGCGCGGCATCCCGCCGATGGTGGCGGGCGCGGCGAAGATTCGCGTGACCTTCCAGGTCGACGCCGATGGCTTGCTCAACGTCTCCGCCCGCGAACTGGGTTCAGGCGTGGAGGCGAGCATCCAGGTCAAGCCGTCCTATGGCCTGACCGACGGCGAAATCGCCAAGATGCTCAAGGATTCCTTCCAGCATGCCAGCGACGACAAGGTAGCGCGTGTGCTGCGCGAGCAACAGGTCGACGCCCAGCGCCTGATCGAGGCCGTGCAAGGTGCCCTTGAGGCCGATGGCGAGCGCTTGTTGGACGCCGAAGAGCGCATGGTCATCGAGCTGCAGATGCAGGAATTGTCCGAATTGATCAAAGGCACCGATGGTTATGCCATCGAGCAGCAGACCAAGCGTCTGTCGCACGTCACCGACGCCTTTGCTGCCCGCCGCCTGGACTCGACGGTGAAAGCCGCCCTGGCGGGGCGCAACCTGAATGAAATCGAGGAATAACTGATGCCGCAGGTGATTTTTCTGCCCCACGAGAAGTTCTGTCCGGAGGGCATGGTCGTGGAGGCTGAGCCGGGAATCTCCATTCTCGAGCTGGCCCATGAGCACCATATCGAGATAGAGAGTGCCTGTGGTGGCGTCTGCGCTTGCACGACGTGTCATTGCATCATTCGTGAGGGCTTCGATTCGCTGGAAGAGGCTGACGAGTTGGAAGAAGATTTCCTCGATCGGGCCTGGGGCCTGGAAGCGCAATCGCGCCTGAGCTGCCAAGCCATCGTCGGCACCGAAGACCTGACCGTCGAAATCCCGAAATATTCGCTTAACCATGCGGCCGAAGCGCCGCACTGATGGTGACACTGTCATGAGCTATGGTTGGAATGATGTACAACGCATCGCAGAAGAACTGGCCGAAGCCAAGCCGGACGTGGATCCGCTGAAGGTCAATTTTGTCGATCTGCAGCACTGGATCATGGAGCTTCCCGGTTTCGACAGTACCTCTGGCCGTTGTGGCGAGAAGGTCTTGGAAGCGGTCCAGGCGCTCTGGATCGAAGAAATCGACTGATCGACCTGGCAGGTTAGGCAATACCCCTGAACCCGCGTATAATTCGCGGGTTTAATTTTTCGCAAATTACCGTTTCTGGAGTTACACCATGGCTGTTCAACGTACTTTCTCCATCATCAAGCCTGACGCCGTTGCTAAAAACGTGATCGGCAAGATCGTTACCCGCTTCGAAGACGCTGGCCTGCGCGTTGTAGCTTCGAAAATGAAGCAACTGTCCAAAGCCGAAGCCGAAGGCTTCTACGCTGAGCACAGCGAGCGCGGTTTCTTCGGTGAGCTGGTTGCTTTCATGACTTCCGGTCCGGTTGTCGTTCAGGTACTGGAAGGCGAAAACGCTATCGCTCGCAACCGTGAGCTGATGGGCGCTACCAACCCTAAAGAAGCTGCTGCTGGCACCATCCGTGCTGACTTCGCTGAGTCCATCGACGCCAACGCCGTTCACGGTTCGGACTCCGAAGCCGCTGCTGCTCGCGAAATCGCTTACTTTTTCGCTGCTACTGAAGTAACCACTCGCTAAGCATTGGCTTAAGAGTGAAGGTGAATCCATGACTACATCGACTGTTAAAACCAATCTGCTGGGGCTGACCCAGCCGGAAATGGAGAAATTCTTCGACTCGATCGGGGAGAAGCGTTTCCGTGCCGGTCAGGTGATGAAATGGATTCACCACTTTGGCGTCGACGACTTCGACGCCATGACGAATGTCGGCAAGGCCCTGCGCGAAAAGCTCAAGGCTGTTGCCGAGATTCGCGGCCCCGAAGTGGTCAGCCAGGACATTTCCAGCGACGGCACCCGTAAGTGGGTGGTGCGCGTGGCGTCCGGCAGCTGCGTCGAGACCGTCTACATTCCCCAGGGCAAACGCGGCACCTTGTGCGTTTCGTCCCAGGCAGGCTGTGCCCTGGATTGCAGTTTCTGCTCCACCGGCAAGCAAGGCTTCAATAGCAACCTCACCGCCGCCGAAGTGATCGGCCAGGTGTGGATTGCCAACAAATCCTTTGGCAGCGTCCCGGCGACCGTCGACCGTGCCATCACCAACGTGGTGATGATGGGCATGGGTGAGCCGCTGCTGAACTTCGACAACGTCGTTTCCGCCATGCACCTGATGATGGACGACCTGGGCTACGGCATCTCCAAGCGCCGCGTGACCCTGTCCACCTCCGGCGTGGTGCCGATGATCGATGAGCTGGCCAAGCACATCGACGTCTCCCTGGCGTTGTCGCTGCACGCACCCAATGACGCATTGCGTAACCAATTGGTGCCGATCAACAAGAAGTATCCGCTTAAGATGCTGCTCGAGTCGTGCCAGCGCTACATGTCGTCCCTGGGCGAAAAGCGCGTGCTGACCATCGAGTACACGCTGCTCAAGGATGTGAACGACAAGGTCGAACACGCGGTCGAGATGATCGAGCTGCTCAAGAACATCCCGTGCAAGATCAACTTGATCCCGTTCAACCCGTTCCCGCATTCCGGTTACGAGCGTCCGAGCAACAACGCGATTCGTCGCTTCCAGGATCAGCTTCACCACGCTGGCTTCAACGTCACCGTGCGCACCACCCGCGGCGAAGACATCGACGCTGCCTGTGGCCAATTGGTAGGACAGGTACTGGATCGTACCCGTCGCAGCGAACGCTACATTGCCGTGCGTGAGTTGAACGCTGCGGACGATGCGGTGCAAAACGCTGCGAACAGTCACTAAGAGAGGAACTCTATGTCCCTGCGCTTCGCGCTCGTTTTGCTGTTGGCCGGCCTTTGTTCCGGTTGCGTCCTGTCGGGTGACTACAACCCGATGAGGACCAGCAAAGGGCGCGACGAGGCACGTGCGGCCTATGTGCAACTGGGCATTGGCTACCTGCAGCAGGGCATGACCGAACGGGCCAAGGTGCCGCTCAAGAAAGCCCTGGAGCTGGACGATTCCGACCCGGATGCCAACGCGGCCCTGGCCCTGGTGTTCCAGGCCGAGATGGAGCCGGAGCTGGCCGACCAGCATTTTCGCAAGGCGCTGTCTGCCCGCCCGCAAGACGCACGGATCCTGAACAACTACGGCAGCTTTCTTTTCGAGCAGAAACGCTACAAGGACGCCTACGAGCGCTTCGAGCAGGCCGCCGCCGACACCCTTTACCCTGAGCGTTCGCGGGTTTTCGAAAACCTCGGCATGACGGCCGCACAGCTGGGCCAGCGTGACCTGGCCCGCCAGCAGCTGGAAAAGGCGCTGCGGCTTAACCGCCAGCAACCGCGGGCGCTGCTGGAAATGGCTGAGTTGTCCTACGAAGACAGGCATTATGTGCCCGCGCGTGACTACTACGAGCGTTTTAGCCTGCTGAGCGAGCAAAATGCACGTAGTCTATTGCTCGGCGTTCGGCTGGCACATGTGTTTGAAGATCGCGACAAGGCTGCAAGCTACGGCCTGCAACTCAAAAGACTCTATCCCGGTACGCCGGAATATCAGCAATACCTGTCGGAGCAATGATGAAAGCGGCGCATCCCGAAGTTGTAGCAGCGACTCGCGTAAATCCTGGTGAGACCCTGCGTCAAGCCCGCGAAAGCAATGGTTGGTCGCTGGCCGAAGTGGCCCTCAAGCTCAATCTCACCGTGGCTTCCCTGGGCAATCTGGAAGCGGGCGCGTTCGACAAGCTGCCAGGGCATACCTTTGCCCGGGGCTATATCCGCGCCTATGCCAAGTTGCTCGGCATGGACCAGACCGTGCTGGTCCAGCAATTCGATCAATACACCGGTTCCGATGCCCAGGGCAGCAGCGTGCACAGCCTGGGTCGCATCGAGGAGCCGGTTCGCGTTTCCCACACCATTTTGCGAATCGTCAGCCTGTTGCTGCTGATCGCGGTGATTGGTGGCGGTTTTGTCTGGTGGCAGGACCAGGCGTCCTTGCGCAGCAAGGAGCCGGTCGCCATGAACCCTGAGCACGTAGAAGTCGAAGGCGCCGACGGCACCACCCAGATCCATCCGCTGGACGAGCCGGAAGACCAGGCTGTCGTCGAAGGCCAGGCCGAAGGCGAAACCGCCCTGGCGTTGCCACAGGGCCAGGACGCCGATGCCGAAGCGGGTGCCGAGCCGGCTGCTCCAGCCCCTGCGCCAGCTGCACCAACTGCGCCGGCTGCACCGATTGCCACGGCACCTGCCGTACCGAGCACGCCGGCACCGACCGCGGCTGCGCCTGCGACCCACGCCGCGCCAGTTGTTCCGGCAGCTCCGGCGGCCCCGACCGCGGCTCCAGCGGCAGGTGAAGGCCAGGTACAGATTCAGTTTGTCGCCGACTGCTGGACGCAAGTCACCGACGGCAACGGCAAGGTGCTGTTCAGTGGCCTCAAGCGCAAGGGCGACAGCACCGCCATCAACGGCAAGCCGCCATTTGCCGTGCGCCTGGGTTATGCCCGCGGCGCGCAGGTCAGCTACAACGGCCAGCCGGTCGACATCGCTCCGTTCACCAGTGGCGAGACCGCTCGCCTGAAGTTGGGTCAATAAGTCATGCACGGCGAATCTCCAATCAAGCGTCGCGAATCCCGAAAAATCTGGGTCGGCAACGTGCCCGTGGGCGGCGATGCGCCTATCGCTGTGCAGAGCATGACCAACAGCGACACCAATGACGTGGCCGCCACGGTCGCCCAGATCAACCGCCTGGAAGCCGCCGGTGTCGACATCGTGCGCGTATCGGTGCCGGACATGGACGCCGCCGAGGCGTTCGGCAAGATCAAGCAACTGGTCAAGGTCCCCTTGGTGGCCGACATCCACTTCGACTACCGCATCGCCCTGCGCGTGGCCGAGTTGGGCGTCGATTGCCTGCGCATCAACCCGGGCAACATCGGTCGCGAAGACCGTGTCCGTGCCGTGGTGGATGCCGCCCGCGACCGGGGCATCCCGATCCGCATCGGCGTGAACGCCGGTTCCCTGGAAAAAGACCTGCAAAAGAAATACGGCGAACCGACCCCGGCGGCGCTGGTGGAGTCGGCCCTGCGCCACGTCGAGCACCTCGAACGCCTGAATTTCCAGGACTTCAAGGTCAGCGTGAAGGCGTCCGACGTGTTCATGGCCGTCGCAGCCTACCGCCTGCTGGCCAAGGAAATCGTCCAGCCGCTGCACCTGGGCATCACTGAAGCCGGTGGGTTGCGTTCGGGCACGGTGAAATCCGCCGTCGGCCTCGGTATGCTGCTCGCCGAAGGGATTGGCGATACCATCCGCATCTCGTTGGCGGCTGACCCGGTCGAGGAAGTGAAAGTCGGCTACGACATTCTCAAGTCCCTGCACCTGCGTTCCCGTGGCATCAACTTCATCGCCTGCCCGAGCTGCTCGCGGCAGAACTTCGATGTGGTCAAGACCATGAACGAACTGGAAGGGCGCCTCGAAGACCTGCTGGTGCCGCTGGATGTCGCGGTGATCGGTTGCGTGGTCAACGGGCCGGGCGAAGCCAAGGAGGCCCACATCGGCCTGACTGGCGGTACACCGAACCTGATTTACATCGACGGCAAGCCGTCGCAGAAACTGACGAATGACAATCTGGTGGATGAGCTGGAACGGCTGATTCGCCAGAAAGCGGCCGAAAAGGTCGAAGCCGACGCAGCGGTCATCGCGCGCGGTTAAGTCGAAAGATTAAGGAATACACGTGAGCAAGTCCCTGCAAGCCATTCGTGGCATGAACGACATCCTGCCCGAGCAGACGCCCCTGTGGCGCTATTTCGAGGGCACTGTGGCGCGCCTGCTGGATAACTACGGCTATCGGCAGATCCGCATGCCGATCGTCGAGTTCACCGAGCTGTTCAAGCGCTCCATCGGTGAAGTGACCGACATCGTCGAAAAAGAGATGTACACCTTCGACGACCGCAACGGCGACTCCCTGACCCTGCGCCCCGAAGGCACGGCGGCCTGCGTGCGTGCGGTGCTCGAACACGGCATCACCGGCGGCGGCCAGGTGCAGAAGCTCTGGTACATCGGCCCGATGTTCCGTCACGAGCGTCCGCAGAAAGGCCGTTATCGCCAGTTCCACCAGATCGGTTGCGAGGTGTTCAACCTCGATGGCCCGGACATCGATGCTGAACTGATCGTGCTGACCTGGCGCCTGTGGGGCGAGCTGGGCATCCGTGATGCGGTCAAGCTTGAGCTCAACAGCCTGGGCACCAGCGAGTCCCGTGGCCGCTACCGTGTGGCATTGGTGGAGTTTCTTGGCGCCCATCTGGACAAGCTGGACGAAGACAGCCAGCGTCGGTTGAAGACCAACCCTCTGCGGGTACTGGACACCAAGAACCCGGACACCCAGGCCGTACTGGTGGATGCGCCAAAAATGGCCGACTACCTGGACGAAGAGTCCCGTGTGCACTTCGAGGGCCTCAAGGCTCGCCTGGACGCCGCCGGCATTCCGTACGTGATCAACCCCAAGTTGGTCCGTGGCCTGGACTACTACAGCAAGACCGTCTTCGAGTGGGTCACCGACAAGCTCGGCGCCCAGGGCACCGTGTGTGCCGGTGGCCGCTACGACGGGCTGGTAGAGCAGATGGGCGGCAAGCCAACGTCCGGCGTGGGCTTTGCCATGGGCATCGAGCGCCTGGTGCTGATGCTTGAAGCCTTGGACAAGGTTCCCGAAGAACTGTCCCGTCAGGTCGACGTCTACCTGTGCGCCTTCGGTGAGGCTGCCGAACTGGCGGCCCTGACGTTGAGCGAGCGGATCCGCGACCAGTTGCCCAACCTGCGCCTGCAGATCAACGCCGGTGCTGGCAGCTTCAAGAGCCAATTCAAGAAGGCCGACAAGAGCGGTGCGCTGTACGCACTGATCCTCGGTGACGACGAACTGGCCCAACAAGTGGTAGGTTTCAAACCCCTGCGTGGCCAGGGCGAACAACAAAGCATTGCCTGGGATGCGCTTGCTGCACACCTGGCCACCTGCGTCGTGCAGGGTTGAAGCTGTCAAACAGCCGATTTAGCGATTAAGGAGTATTGGGGTGTCGAGTACCGAAGATGAACAGCTGGCGGATTTGAAGGACTGGTGGACGCGCAACGGCAAGCCGCTGGTCACTGGCGGCCTGTTGGCGCTGGTCATCGTGTTCGGCTGGCAGGCCTACCAGAAATACCAGAGCAACCAGTCGCAAGGCGCCTCGGTGCTCTACCAGCAATTGCTGGAAACCACCCTGACCCCGGACGGCAAGCCTGACGCGGCCCGCGTGGCGGACCTGGCCGGCAAGCTGGACAAGGAATTCACTGGCACCGCCTACGCCCAATACGGTCGCCTGTTCGTGGCCAAGGTGGCGGTGGACAGCGGCAAGCTGGACGACGCCGCCACCGAGCTCAAAGGTATCGTCGACAAACCGGCCAACCCGACCCTGGGTGAAGTGGCGCGTCAGCGCCTGGCGCAGGTGCTGGCGGCACAGAACAAGACCGAAGACGCCTTGAAGCTGCTCGACGGTGATGCCGACAAGGCGTTCCTGGCGACCCGCGAAGAACTCAAGGGCGACCTGCTGGTACAACTGGGCCGTGCCGATGAGGCCCATGCGGCCTACCAAAAAGCCAAGGCTGCGCTGTCGGATGAAGCCGCAGTCGGTGGCCTGCAAATCAAGCTGGACGACCTGGCCAAAGGGGATGCGTGACGTGATCCGTTGGAAACATGCAGCATTGCTGGCTCTGGCCATTCTGGCCGCGGGTTGCAGCAGCAACAGCAAGAAAGAACTGCCTCCGGCCGAACTGACCGACTTCAAAGAAGAAGTCGTGCTGCAGAAGCAATGGAGCCGTTCCATCGGCGATGGCCAGGGCGAAACCTACAACATGCTGGTGCCGGCCATTGACGGCGACACCATCTATGCAGGTGATGTCACGGGCGTCGTGATGGCGATGGACCGTACCAACGGTGACGTCAAATGGAAGAAAGATCTTGAGCTGCCTGTTTCCGGCGCCGTTGGCGTGGGTTACGGCCTGGTCATGATCGGCACGCTCAAGGGTGAGATTGTCGCCCTGGACGCGAGCAATGGTGAAGAGAAATGGCGCGCCCGCGTGACCAGTGAAGTGCTCGCACCGCCGGCCACCAACGGTGACGTGGTGGTGGTCCAGACCCAGGACGACCGTCTGATCGGCCTGGATGCCGCTACTGGCAACCAACGCTGGTTGTACGACAGCACCCCGGCGGTACTGACCCTGCGCGGTACCAGCGCGCCGATCGTCACCAACCGCCTGGCGGTGGCTGGCTTGTCGACCGGTAAAGTGGTGGCCCTGGATATTTCCAACGGCGTGCCGGTCTGGGAACAGCGCGTCGCGATCCCGCAAGGTCGTTCCGAGCTGGAGCGTGTGGTCGACATCGACGGCGGCTTGCTGCTGTCTGGCGGCACACTGTACGTCGCCAGCTACCAGGGCCGCGTTGCAGCATTGGACCTGGAAAGCGGTCGTCCGCTGTGGCAGCGCGATGCGTCCAGCTACGCCGGTGTCGCCCAAGGCTTTGGCAGCGTCTACGTGAGCCTGTCCTCGGGCACCGTCGAAGGCGTTGACGAGCGTTCCACCACCGCCTTGTGGAGCAACGACTCCCTGGCCCGCCGTCAACTGTCGGCCCCGGAAGTGTTCTCCAGCTACGTCGCAGTGGGTGACCTGGAAGGTTACCTGCACCTGCTCAGCCAGGTGGACGGTCGTTTCGTCGGCCGTGAGCGCATCGACAGCGACGGCCTGCGTGCCCGTCCGCTGGTGGTGGGCAACATGATCTATGTGTATGGCAACAGCGGCAAACTGGAAGCCCTGACCATCAAGTAAGACTATGCTTGGGGCTAATCCCCCAAGCGGCCTTGTTCACAAGGTTTGCAGGGCTTGCACAGACTGCCCCGAGCACCAGCCGCTGCCTCGCAGCGGCTTTTGTATTTTCTGAAATAACGAAGTGGAGAGCCGCATGGTTCCCGTAATCGCCCTGGTGGGCCGACCGAACGTCGGCAAGTCCACCTTGTTCAACCGCCTGACCAGGACTCGCGACGCCATTGTCGGCGACTTGTCCGGTCTGACCCGTGATCGCCAATACGGTGAGGCCAAGTGGCAAGGGCGTACCTATATTCTGGTCGACACCGGCGGCATCTCCGGTGATGAACACGGCATGGACGAAAAAATGGCCGAGCAGTCGTTGCTCGCCATTGAAGAAGCCGATGTGGTGCTGTTCCTGGTAGACGCCAAGGCCGGTTTTACCGCCGCCGACCAGATGATCGCCGAGCATTTGCGCAAGCGTAACAAGCGTTCCTACGTGGTCGCCAACAAGGTCGACAACATCGACCCGGACATGGCCCGCGCCGAATTCGCACCGTTGGGCATGGGCCAGGCGATCCCGATCGCCGGCGCCCACGGTCGTGGCATCACCCAGATGCTGGAAATCGCCCTGGCTGATTTCCCCAAGGACGACGCAGAAGAACCGGAAGACGGCGAGGAAGAGATCGTTGCCGAAGGCGAGGAAGCCAAGCGCATTCCGGGTCCAAGCGAAAAAGACGGGATCAAGATCGCGATCATCGGCCGTCCGAACGTGGGCAAGTCGACGCTGGTCAACCGCATGCTCGGCGAAGACCGGGTCATCGTCTACGACCAGCCCGGCACCACCCGCGACAGCATCTACATTCCCTTCGAGCGTAACGAAGAGAAGTACACGCTGATCGACACCGCCGGTGTGCGCAAGCGCGGCAAGATCCACGAAGAAGTTGAAAAGTTCTCTGTGGTCAAGACCCTCCAGGCGATCAAAGACGCCAACGTGGTGATCTTCGTGATGGACGCCCGCGAAGGCGTGGTCGATCACGACCTGAACCTGCTGGGCTTCGCCCTGGAAGCCGGTCGTGCGTTGGTCATCGCGATCAACAAGTGGGACGGCATGACGCCGAGCGAACGGGATTTCGTGAAGATCGAATTGCAGCGTCGCCTGTTCTTCGTCGACTTCGCCGACATCCACTTCATCTCGGCTCTGCACGGCACGGGCGTGGGCAACCTCTACGCTTCGGTGCAGAACTCGTTCAAGTCGGCGGTGACCCGCTGGCCGACCAACCGCCTCACCCAGATCCTCGAAGATGCGGTCGGCGAGCACGCGCCACCGATGGTCAACAACCGTCGGATCAAGCTGCGCTACGCCCACTTGGGCGGTGCCAACCCGCCGATTATCGTGATCCACGGTAACCAGATCGAGAAGGTGCCCAAGTCGTACGTTCGTTACCTGGAGAACACCTACCGTCGCGTCCTGAAGCTGGTCGGCACGCCGATCCGCATCGAGTTCAAGGGCGGCGAGAACCCGTACGAAGGCAACAAGAACACGCTCACCGACCGCCAGGTCAACAAGAAGCGCCGCTTGATGTCGCACCACAAGAAGGCCGACAAGAAGCGCCGCGACAAGCGCTGATCCAGTCTTCTCTCAGGACCGCTTTTGTGGCGAGGGAGCTTGCTCCCGCTGGGCTGCGCAGCAGCCCCAAAGATGTACCTGCCACCGCAGTGCATCAGATGAAACCCAGGGGCTGCTTCGCAGCCCAGCGGGAGCAAGCTCCCTCGCCACAGAGTTTTCCTGCGATTCGGTGACAAGAAAAGGGTGCCCTTGGTGGCACCCTTTTTCATGCCCGGCGATTGGGCTATCCTCGAGCTCTCCCGCGCCGCACCAGAGCCGGGTGCAGAGCAGGGACACTCCATGATCACCAGCAAGTTGCCGAATGTCGGCATCACTATTTTCACCCAGATGTCCCAGCTCGCCGCGCAGACGGGCGCGCTGAACCTGTCCCAGGGATTTCCCGATTTCGATGGCCCGCAGGCCTTGCGCGATGCGGTCGGCCGACACATTGCCCAAGGCCATAACCAGTATTCGCCCATGACCGGCCTGCCGGCGCTGCGCCAGCAGATCGCAGCGAAAATCGCCCGCAGCTATGGCGCCAGTGTCGATGCCGATCAGGAAGTCACCGTGACCCCCGGCGCGACCCAGGCGATTTTCTGTGCCATCGCGGCGGTGGTCCACAGCGGCGACGAAGTGATCGTCTTCGATCCCAGCTACGACAGCTATGAGCCTGCCGTGCAATTGGCCGGTGGACATTGCGTGCACGTGCCACTGGGTCTGGACGACTTCGCCATCGACTTCGAGAAGCTCGGCGAAGCCCTGAGCCCGCGTACGCGCATGATCATTCTCAACTCGCCGCACAACCCCAGCGGTGCCTTGATCAGCCGCGCCGAGCTGGATCAGTTGGCGGCGCTGATTCGCGATCGTGACATCTACCTGGTCAGCGACGAGGTCTACGAACACCTGGTGTTCGACGGCGTCGCCCACGCCAGTGTCCTGGCCCATGAAGAGCTGTACCGTCGCGCCTTCGTGGTCAGTTCGTTCGGCAAGACCTACCACGTCACTGGCTGGAAAACCGGCTACGTGGTGGCGCCAGCGGCCCTGACGGCGGAACTGCGCAAGGTGCACCAGTACGTCAGCTTCTGCGGCGTGACGCCGTTGCAGTACGCCCTGGCTGATTACATGGCCGAGCATCCGGAACACGTCGATGAACTGCCGGACTTCTACCAGGCCAAGCGCGACCTGTTCTGCGATCTGCTGGCCCCATCGCGGTTCAGCTTCAAGCGCGTGACCGGTACTTATTTCCAGTTGGTGGACTATTCGCAGATTCGCCCGGACCTGAATGACGTCGACATGGCCGTGTGGATGACCCGCGAGCATGGTGTGGCGACGATTCCGATCTCGGTGTTCTACCAGCATCCACCACAAGGCCAGCGCCTGGTGCGCCTGTGCTTTGCCAAACGCGAGGAGACGCTGCGCGAAGCGGCGGAAAAACTATGCGTGATCTGAGCACGTTGCCGGACCTCGACATTGCCCTGGTCCAGACCACCCTGGCCTGGCACGACCGTCGGGCCAACCTGGAACATTTCGACGCGCTGCTGGAGCAGGCGCGCGGGGCTGACCTGATCATCCTGCCAGAGATGTTCACCACAGGATTTTCCATGGAATCCGAGACCCTGGCGGAGCCGGAGAACGGCCCGACGCGCCAATGGCTCAAGGCCCAGGCGGCGAAGCTGGGCGCGGTGATTACCGGCAGTGTGATCATCCAGGCCGCGGACGGCAGCCATCGCAATCGCCTGCTCTGGGCGCGGCCGGATGGAGAAGTGCTGCATTACGACAAGCGCCATCTGTTTCGCATGGCGGGGGAGCACAACCACTACACCCCGGGTGAGCGACAGGTGCTGTTCGAGCTCAAGGGCTGGCGGATTCGTCCGCTGATTTGCTACGACCTGCGCTTCCCGGTCTGGAGCCGCGACGCCGAGGACACCGACCTGCTGCTGTACACCGCCAACTGGCCCGGGGCGCGGCGTCTGCACTGGAACCGGCTGTTGCCGGCCCGGGCGATCGAGAACCTGTGCTACGTGGCGGCGGTAAACCGTGTTGGCACCGACGGCAAGGGCTTCGCCTATACCGGTGACAGCCAGGTATTGGATTTCCAGGGCGAGAGCTTGCTCAGCGCCGGCGAAGCGGATGGTGTGTTCAAGGTGTGCTTGAACGCAGCGGACCTGGCGGCGTATCGCACGCGGTTTCCGGCGAACCTGGATGCCGATTCGTTCGAATTCATCTAACTGAAACGTTTCAACCCTTCAGGAACGGTGTTGCGTGCCGATAACCGGTCAGCCAAGGAGAAGTCCCTATGACCAGTATCAGCGCAACCACCGTCAACCCTTATCCATTGTCAGCCCCTAAAGTCTCCATCCGCGGGGCGGAAGAAGAGAAAGCGGTCAGTCCAGTGGCATCGACTGACAGCAGCGAAGACAAGGACAAGAAACTGGAAGTCGACACTAGCGGCGCAAACGTCGCCGGTGCGGGTGCCGAGGCGGGTGGCGACATCATCGAACAGCTGAAGAAGCAGATCGAACAGGCCGAGAAACTACTGGCCCAGCAGCAAGCGCAACTGGCCCGCGTGCAGAAGAGCCAGGCCAGCGAAGAGCAGAAAGCCCAGCAGGCCATGGCCCTCCAGACCCAGATCATGGGCACCCAGGCGACATTGCAAACCCTGCGGGCGTCGCTGTTGCAGGCGATGACCATCTCGATCGATACCCATGCCTGATATTTGGGTTGCCTGACAGGCCGCTATCGCGAGCAAGCTCGCTCCCACAGGGGGGCAGCGCCGCTATCCAAATGTGGGAGCGAGCTTGCTCGCGATGAGGCCCTCCCAGACCACGCAAAACCATCAGCCAAACAAAAAGGCCCCAGGGTTCACACCCCAGGGCCTTTTTGCATTTCAGCCGAACGATCAGGCCGCTTTGGCTTCCGGCTGACTCAGGGAGCGGTTCAGTGCACTGAACAGCGCCTTGAAGCTGGCGGTGGTGATGTTTTCATCGATGCCCACGCCGTGCACCGCACGCTCGCCGTTGACCCGCAGTTCGATGTACGCCGCCGCCTTGGCATTGGTGCCGGCGCCAATGGCGTGTTCGTTGTAGTCCATGATCTCCACCGGAATTGGCAGGCCGGCCACCAGCGCTTCCAGCGCGCCGTTGCCCTTGCCGCGCCAGTGCAGGTTGGTCTCGCCCTGGCCCTTGCTCGCCACTTCCACTTCCACGGCGCTGTTGCCATTTTCTTCCTGCAGGCGATGGCTGACCAGCGCGTACGGAGTGTTGGCTTGCAGGTATTCACGCTGCAGCAAGGCGTGGATCTGCTGGGCAGTCATTTCCAGGCCCAGGCGATCGGTTTCGCGCTGTACCACCTGGCTGAATTCGATCTGCATGCGACGCGGCAGGCTGATGCCGTATTCCTGCTCCAGCAGGTAGGCGATGCCGCCCTTGCCCGACTGGCTGTTGACGCGAATCACCGCCTCGTAGCTGCGGCCAATGTCGGCCGGGTCGATCGGCAGGTATGGCACTTCCCACAGACCGTCCGATTTCTGCTGGGCGAAGCCCTTGCGGATGGCGTCCTGGTGCGAGCCGGAGAACGCGGTGTGGACCAGGTCGCCAACGTACGGATGACGCGGGTGCACCGGGATCTGGTTGCATTCCTCGACCACTTTGCGCACGCCGTCGATGTCGGAGAAGTCCAGCCCGGGGTTGATGCCCTGGGTGTAGAGGTTCAGCGCCACGGTTACCAGGTCGACGTTACCGGTGCGTTCGCCGTTGCCGAACAGACAGCCTTCGACACGGTCGGCGCCGGCCATCAGGCCCAGCTCTGTAGCGGCCACGCCGGTGCCACGGTCGTTGTGGGTGTGCAGGCTGATCAGCACGCTGTCACGACGGGTGATGTTGCGGTGGAGCCACTCGATCTGGTCGGCGTAGATGTTCGGCGTGGCGACTTCTACCGTGGCCGGCAGGTTGAGGATCACCTTGCGCTCTGGCGTCGGGTTCCAGACTTCGATCACCGCGTCGCAGACTTCCTTGGCGAATTCCAGCTCAGTGGCGCTGAAAGTCTCTGGCGAGTACTCGAACTGCCACTGGGTTTCCGGCTGCTGCGCGGCGTATTTGACGAACAGCTTGGCCGCGTTCACCGCGATTTCCTTCACGCCTTCCTTGTCCTGGTTGAACACGATGCGGCGGAACGACGGGCAGGTGGCGTTGTACAGGTGGACGATGGCCTTTTTTGCGCCGCGCAGGGATTCGAATGTGCGCGCGATCAGGTCTTCACGGGCCTGGGTCAGCACCTGGATGGTGGTGTCGTCCGGGATGTGGCCTTCTTCGATGAGGGTGCGCACGAAGTCGAAGTCGGTTTGCGAAGCGGCTGGGAACGATGCTTCGATTTCCTTCACGCCCACCGCGACGAGGGTTTTCCAGAAGCGCAGCTTCTTGACCGCGTCCATCGGCTCGATCAGCGACTGGTTGCCGTCGCGCAGGTCGGAGCTGCACCAGATCGGCGCGGCGGTGATGGTCTTCGACGGCCAGGTGCGGTCCGGCAGGTTGATGGTCGGGAAAGCACGGTATTTGGAAGACGGGTCTTTGAGCATGCTCATGGGGAAATCCTTATTGTCGTGGCCGGAAAAAGGCGGCCTGCCGGTGGTTCGATGGGGGTGGCTTCACAGCCGGGACGAGGTGCCGCGATTCAGCCCGGCAGTCGTGCGCTGACGAGGCACAGGCTGCGGTGCTGGCGAAGCTGAATGAGGGTGTGAGAGGTTTTCATGCCTTCAACCCTAACCGCGTGGGGAGAGGATCGCAAGCAGTCGGAAAAAATTGAGAGAAGTTCTGCTTTTTGGTTAGTTTGCGAGATTTAATCGCGCATGTGTCAGGTATGAATGGCAGAAATTGCGTCGATGTTTTGAGCTTGGCAATTCGCGGGAGGGTGGTGATGCGGCTGCCGTCATCGCGAGCAAGCTCGCTCCCACAGGGGGCAGCGCCGCTATCCAAATGTGGGAGCGAGCTTGCTCGCGATGAGGCCAGTAGCGTCTCTATCCATTCAAGGCTGGAAAGCCCCGATGAAAATCGCCGGATCCACCCGCGCATCGTTCAGGCTGATGTTCCAGTGCATATGCGGCCCGGTCGCCCGGCCGGTGGCGCCGACCTTGCCCACCACGGTGCCCCGGGCCAGTTGCTGGCCGACTTTCACGTCGATTTTCGACATGTGGCAGAACATGCTGATGAAGCCCTGGCCATGGTCGACGAACACGGTGTTGCCATTGAAGAAGTAATTACCGGTGAGGATCACCTTGCCGGCGGCCGGGGTCTTGATCGGCGTGCCAGCGGGCACGGCGAAGTCCAGGCCGGCGTGGGGGTTGCGTTCTTCGCCGTTGAAGAAGCGGCGCACGCCGAACTTGCTCGACAGCGGGCCGTTGACCGGTTTGTCCAGCAACAGGTTGCTGGGGATGTTCGGGCTGAAGCTGCGGTAGGCCTTCAATTGCACCGCCAGTTCGGCGTCGATGCGCTTGAGGTCCGCCGGGTTCGGGTTGACCTGGCGTTTGTTCGCCAGGGTGATGTGTTGCTCGGGGTACTTCTTGTAGCCGACCACGAACGGCTGGGTGCCGCCGCCACTGCTGATCTGCTGGGTACCGGGCTGGACCGTCAGCGGGATGCCGACAATCGCCAGCCAGTTGTCCTGTTCCTTGACCACCAGCACCGGCTTGCCCTGGTAACTGGCTTTCGGTGTCTTGGCGGCGCTGCCCAGGTCCACCACGGCCACGCCGCCGGGCACCGGTTTGTTCAGCAGGCGGGTGATGTAACTGTCGGCGTGGGCGTTGAAGGCCAGGCACAGCAAGAGCAAGGGGGCGAGATATCGCGGCATGAATCAATCCAGTAAAGAAAGGGTGACCGGCGTCAGGTGATTGTCTTCGACCCGCACCAGCAATTCGCCTTCGCCGAGCTTGGCGGTCAGGCGCTGGCCGGTCTGGGTTTGCCCGGCACTGCGGATCGCCTGGCCGCGTTCGTCGAGCAAAATGCTGTAGCCGCGGCCGAGGGTCGCCAGGGGGCTGACGATGTGCAGCGTCTGCATCTGGTTGTGCAATTGCACGCGGCGGGTTTTCAGGCCTTCGCGCATGGCCCGGGGCAGGCGTTCGGCCAGGCTGTCCAGGCGCTGGCGCAGCAAGGCCAGTTGCCGGCCCGGGTGTTGCCCGGCCAGGCGGGTTTCCAGGCGGATCAGGCGTTCGCGGCGGGTATTGAGGCTGCGTTCGAACGCCCGGCGCATGCGCATGTCCAGGTCGTCGAGGCGCTGGGCTTGCTGGCGCAGGCGTTCGCCGGGGTGGCGCAGGCGTCGGGTGAGGCCTTCGAGGCGCAGTTGATCGCGCATCAGCCGGTCACGCATGCGCATCACCAGCCGGCGATGCAGGCTTTCGACCCGACGTACCAGGTCGCCGGCATCCGGGGCCAGCAGTTCGGCGGCGGCGGACGGGGTCGGGGCGCGCACGTCGGCGACGAAATCGCTGATGGATACGTCGGTTTCATGGCCCACGGCGCTGACGATCGGCGTGACGCAGGCATCCACCGCCCGGGCCACGGCTTCTTCGTTGAAGCACCACAAATCTTCCAGCGAACCGCCGCCCCGGGCCAGGATCAGCGCATCGAAACCACGGGCGTCGGCCAGCTTCAGGGCGCGGACGATTTGCGCGGTGGCTTCGCGACCTTGCACGGCGGTGGGGATCAGCGTCAGGGCGATCTGCGGCGCGCGGCGGCGGAACACGCTGATGATGTCGCGGATCACCGCGCCCGTGGGCGAACTGATAATGCCGATGCGTTGCGGATGGGCCGGCAACGGCACCTTGCGCTCGGCACTGAACAGGCCTTCGGCACTGAGTTTTTCCTTCAAGGCATCGAAGGCCAGGCGCAGCGCGCCATCGCCGGCCGGCTCGACGGTGTCGAGGATCAGCTGATAATCGCCACGGCCTTCGAACAGCGAGACCTTGCCGCGCACTTTCACCGCCAGCCCGTCCTTCAAGGCCTGGCGCACCCGCGCGGCATTCTGCCGGAACAGCGCGCAACGCACCTGGGCGCCACTGTCCTTGAGGGTGAAGTACACATGGCCGGAGGCCGGGCGGGCGAGGTTGGAGATTTCGCCCTCGACCCAGATGTTGCTGAACACGTCTTCAAGCAACACCCGCGCACGGCCGTTGAGCTGGCTGACAGTCAGGACCTCGCGGTCCAGGCCCAGTCGGGCAAAGGGATCTTTAATCATGGGCGGCATGATAAGGGGATTCGCCGATGGTGTGCAGACAATTAGACCGGGTTGCCTGCATCGCGAGCAAGCTCGCACACAGGAGATCTATGTCGCACCGAAGATCAAATGTGGGAGCGAGCTTGCTCGCGATAGCGATAGGCCAATCACCACAAATGCTGGAAGTAATCCCCCGGATCTGGCTAAAGTCCCCGCTCTCCTCAGCAAGGAAGTGCCGGATGAATCTTCTCCCGTGGTTGGGTCAGTGGGCATTTGCCCCCACGCAATGGCTGGTGATCGGCTCGGCCATTGCCCTGGCCTACATCGTCTTCGGCATTGCTGGGTTCGGCACGGCGCTGGTGGCCGCGCCCATCCTGCTGTTGTTCATGCCGCTGTCGAAAATCGTCCCGCTACTGGTCTTGCTCGATTTCGTCGCGGCCTTCGGCAACTTGCTGCCCTCGCGCCGAGATGTGTCCCGGCCGGAGCTGCTGCGGTTGTTGCCGTGCATGGCGCTGGGCTGCACCCTCGGGGTGGTTTTCCTGCTCAACCTCAAGTCCGACCTGTTGCTGCTGCTGATGGGTGTGTTCATCAGTTGCTATGCGATCTATAGCCTGCTGATCAAGACCCGGCCGACACAGTTGTCAGCGCGGTGGGCGGTTCCGATGGGCACGGTGGGTGGGATGTTCGGCGCGTTGTTTGGCAGTGGCGGCTTTTTATATGCCATCTACCTGAACAGTCGCTTGCCCAAGGACGCGGCCCGAGCCACGCAAAGTGCCCTGATCAGTTGCAGCACCGTGGTGCGCCTGAGCCTGTTTATCGTGGCCGGGGTCTATGCCGAGCTACCCTTGTTGGTACTGGCGCTGTGTTTGTTGCCGGCCATGGCGCTGGGGTTGTGGGTAGGGCGTCGCTTGACCATGAAGATGTCGCGAGAGGCATTCGTGCGGCTGGTCACCTGGCTGGTGCTTGCCAGCGGCCTCGCGTTGATCGGGCGCTACCTGAGTGCTTGACCTGGCCCCGCCAGGGATTAAGCTGCCGGCCTTCGATCAGACCCTGCCAGGGAAACAGCCAGGCCTCGCCATGAACTCGCAAAGTATCATCGTTCCGAAAATTTCCACCCTGCCGGTCCACGAGCCTCGGGCCCGGGCGATCGTGCGCTGGCTGGTGCGCAAGAATATCGTCGAAGAACAACTGACCACCTGCGGGCGCACCGGCAATCGCATGGCCCACGCCATCGCCCCCGGTGCCCGTGAGGTGGTCTTGCATCCCGAAGCCTTGCCGTTCGGTGAGGCGATCAATGGCCTGGAGATCATCACCAAGCGCTGCATCTATACACCGGCCAAGGGCTTTCTCGAAGAGGCCGGTTGCGCCGAGTGCCGCAAGGAAGTCGGCGAAGCGCTGTTCGAAAGTCTGGAAGACTGGATGCCGGCGCGCACCGACAACTTCACTTGCCCTGAATGCGCTCATGAAGACGACATCAACGGCTTCCTGTTCCTGCAGCCCTGCGGCTTTTCCAACCTGGGGTTCATCTTCAACAATTGGCTGGAGGCGGGGTTCAAGCAGGACTTTCTCGATGAATTCGCCGATTGGCTCGACCAACCGGTGAGTTGGGTGAAGGTGGAGTTGTAGCGTGAGGAAATAGGCAATCCCTGTGGCGAGGGAGCTTGCTCCCGCTGGGCTGCGAAGCGGCCCCAAGATGTTTGCGGTCGCTGCGCAACCGAGCGGGAGCAAGCTCCCTCGCCACGGGTTCGGTGTATGGCCGGAGTGCAATTATTAGCCCCGTCAATCAGCCCGGCAATAATAGACAGAGTTTTACATTGAGCCAGACGGGGTCCATGAGTATAATGGCGCGCTTCCATTTTCCCGCTCGGGAGCCCCCGCGATGCTGCGTATCAGCCAAGAAGCTCTGACCTTCGACGACATTCTCCTAGTGCCCGGTTATTCCGAAGTACTGCCTAACGAAGTCAGTCTCAAAACCCGTCTCACCCGTGGCATCGAACTGAATATCCCCCTGGTTTCCGCCGCCATGGACACCGTGACCGAAGCCCGTCTGGCCATTGCCATGGCCCAGGAAGGTGGTATCGGTATCATCCACAAGAACATGACCATCGAACAGCAGGCCGCCGAAGTGCGCAAGGTCAAGCGGTTCGAGGCTGGCGTGGTCAAGGATCCGATCACCATCGAGGCTGACGCCACGGTCCGGGATCTGTTCGAACTGACTCGCATGCACAACATCTCCGGCGTTCCGGTGCTGCACGATGGCGACCTGGTCGGCATCGTCACCTCCCGCGACGTGCGTTTCGAGAACCGCCTGGATGCCACCGTCCGCCAAGTGATGACGCCTAAAGAGCGCCTGGTCACGGTCAAGGAAGGCACCAACAAGGACGAAGTCCGCGAGTTGCTGCACAAGCACCGCATCGAGCGCGTGCTGATCGTCGACGACAAATTCGCCCTCAAGGGCATGATGACCGTCAACGACATCGAAAAAGCCAAGGCCTACCCGCTGGCCAGCAAGGACGACCAAGGTCGTCTGCGCGTCGGCGCTGCGGTCGGCACCGGCAAGGACACCGGTGACCGTGTCGCCGCCCTGGTCAGTGCCGGTGTTGACGTGGTGGTGGTCGACACCGCCCACGGCCACTCCAAAGGCGTGATCGACCGCGTTCGCTGGGTCAAGCAGAACTTCCCTGAAGTGCAGGTGATCGGCGGCAACATCGCCACCGGCGCTGCGGCCAAGGCCCTGGCCGAAGCCGGCGCCGACGCGGTCAAGGTCGGTATCGGCCCTGGCTCGATCTGCACCACCCGTATCGTTGCCGGTGTCGGCGTGCCGCAGATCAGCGCCATCGCCAACGTCGCCGCCGCCCTTGAAGGCACCGGCGTGCCGTTGATCGCCGACGGCGGTATCCGTTTCTCCGGTGACCTGTCCAAGGCCATCGTAGCCGGTGCCTCCTGCGTGATGATGGGTTCGATGTTTGCCGGTACCGAAGAAGCACCAGGCGAGATCGAGCTGTTCCAGGGCCGTAGCTACAAGGCTTATCGCGGCATGGGTTCGCTGGGCGCCATGTCCCAGGCCCAGGGCTCTTCCGACCGTTACTTCCAGGACTCCTCCGCGGGTGCCGAGAAGCTGGTGCCGGAAGGCATCGAAGGTCGCGTGCCGTACAAAGGCACCCTGAGCGCCATCATCCATCAACTGATGGGCGGCCTGCGTTCTTCCATGGGCTACACCGGCAGCGCCAACATCGAAGAGATGCGCACCAAGCCTGAATTCGTGCGTATCACCGGCGCTGGCATGGCCGAGTCCCATGTCCACGACGTGCAGATCACCAAGGAAGCGCCGAACTACCGCGTAGGTTAAGGCCTTCAGCAAAACGTTAATCACCGGGGCTGTTCATTCAGCCCCGAGTTGTTTCTGATTCACTACATGAGAATGAGTCATGGCCCTCGACATTCACGCTCACCGCATCCTGATCCTCGACTTCGGTTCCCAGTACACCCAGCTGATCGCCCGCCGCGTGCGTGAAATCGGTGTGTACTGCGAATTGCATCCGTTCGACATGGATGATGAAGCGATTCGCGAATTCGCGCCTAAAGGCGTCATCCTCGCCGGCGGCCCCGAGTCCGTGCACGAAGCCGACAGCCCGCGCTGCCCGCAAGCCGTGTTCGACCTGGGCGTGCCCGTCTTCGGTATCTGCTACGGCATGCAGACCATGGCTGAACAGCTGGGCGGCAAGGTCGAAGGTTCGGACCTGCGTGAGTTCGGTTATGCCCGCGTTGACGTAGTCGGCAAGAGCCGTCTGTTGGACGGTATCGAGGATCACGTCGACGCCGACGGCCTGTTCGGCCTGGACGTGTGGATGAGCCACGGTGACAAGGTCACCAGGATGCCGGAAGACTTCCACATCCTGGCCAGCACCCCGAGCTGCCCGATTGCCGGCATGTTCAACGATGATCGCCGTTACTACGGCGTGCAGTTCCACCCTGAAGTGACCCACACCAAGCAGGGCGGTCGCATCCTGTCGCGCTTCATCCTCGACATCTGCGAGTGTGAAGCCCTGTGGACCCCGTCGAAAATCGCTGAAGACGCCATTGCCCAAGTCCGTGCTCAAGTCGGTACTGACAACGTGCTGCTGGGCCTGTCCGGCGGTGTGGACTCCTCGGTGGTTGCCGCGTTGCTGCACAAGGCCATCGGCGACCAACTGACCTGCGTCTTCGTCGACAACGGCCTGCTGCGCCTGCACGAAGGCGAGCAAGTGATGGCCATGTTCGCCGAGAACATGGGCGTCAAGGTGATCCGCGCCAACGCCGAAGAGCAGTTCCTGAACAACCTGGCCGGCGAGTCCGACCCGGAGAAGAAGCGCAAGATCATCGGCCGTACCTTCATCGACGTGTTCGATGCCCAGTCCAACAAGCTGGACAACATCAAGTACCTGGCCCAGGGCACCATCTACCCCGACGTGATCGAGTCGGCCGGCGCCAAGAGCGGCAAGGCCCACGTGATCAAGTCCCACCACAACGTCGGTGGCCTGCCGGAAGAGATGAACCTCAAGCTGGTCGAGCCGCTGCGCGAACTGTTCAAGGACGAAGTGCGTCGCCTGGGTCTTGAGCTGGGCCTGCCGTACGACATGGTCTACCGTCACCCATTCCCGGGCCCGGGCCTGGGCGTGCGGATCCTCGGTGAAGTGAAGAAGGAATACGCCGACCTGCTGCGTCGCGCCGACCACATCTTCATCGAAGAACTGCGCAAGGCCGACTGGTACCACAAGGTCAGCCAGGCGTTCGTGGTGTTCCAACCGGTGAAATCGGTGGGCGTGGTTGGCGATGGCCGTCGTTACGCCTGGGTCGTGGCCCTGCGTGCCGTGGAAACCATCGACTTCATGACCGCGCGCTGGGCACACCTGCCGTACGAACTGCTGGAAACCGTTTCCGGGCGCATCATCAACGAAATCGAAGGCATCTCCCGCGTCACTTATGACGTGTCGAGCAAGCCGCCGGCGACGATTGAGTGGGAGTGAGGTTGACTCTCAACTATTTGATTTTATTGTAAAAAATAAGAACGGATAGTGATGTTCGCTACAGCATCAATGGCGTTTTCAATGGCGCACATCGTACGTATGTGAGAGCGCTACATCGATACCATGTCCCGGATAAGGAGTGCCGACATGGTATCGAGAACGCTGCTCTGCAAATGGCTCTATACAGGCCTTCTTCTAGACGGTTCAGGGATCGAATGAAAACTTCTTTGGCGTTTCCATTAGCAATCACTTTCGCGCTTGTCATGACCGGCTGCAGCAGCCGTCAGGCGGGTGACCTTACTTCAGAGCCGGTCGTTCCACTGGCCATGAATGACCATCAAGCCAGCGTGACTTTCCGCACCATAGGCGGCGAGGGTGATCGTCCTGTCAGTTACACGTACGAGGATGCCAATACTGGACTTGTGAGTGCGGGTGAGCGGGTTTATGACTCTGCTTACTTCAAGCGCATACCGGCTTATCTGAAGAAAATCGCCGGTGGTACTGACAGCATCAGTAAGCTGGTCGAGTCGGATAAAACGGTGTACGTGAAAGGCGAGGTCAAGGACAAACCGTTTACCTTTAACGGTATTCCCATGCCGACGCCGTTTGACAAGGAGCAACCTGTTGCGCAGCAATTTACGCCGCAAGCCAAGAAGAATTACCTGGTTGAAACCGTGATCGCCGACACTTGGGTCATGACCGTGTACGAAGTCTCCGCAACGGGTGAACGCAAAACCATTGGTGTTCCAAAAAAAGATGCCGGCGCAAACTGACCGTGCAGGGATCTTTATGATCGTTATGTTCGAGTTGGAATGATGGCGCGGCCGGCGCTGACCGGTAGCCACTAGCGAGAAACACCCTGAAGCCCGCTTGCCCTCGGCGAGATCACCGCTGAGCACATCGACGAAATCTTCGAGACCAATGTGAAGGGCTTGATCTTCACGGTGCAGAAGGCCCCGCCGCTGATGGGCGAGGGCGGTTCGATCATCCTGACCGGATCCAGTGCGGGCACCACAGGCGCCCCGGCATTCAGCGTCTACAGCGCGAGCAAGGCGGCAGTGCGCAACCTCGCGCGGACTTGGGCAGAGGACCTGAAGGGCAGCGGCATCCGAGTGAACGTGCTGTCGCCCGGGCCGACGGCGACCGAACTGGCGAAGGCGGCGCTGGGTGAGGAAGGCATGAAGGTCTTCGCCTCGATGAATCCGCTCCAGCGCATGGCCGATCCGGCGGAGATCGGAGCAGTGGCCGCCTTTCTCGCATCGCCGGACAGCAGCTTCATGACCGCCAGCGAGGTCGCCGCCGACGGTGGCCTGGCGCAAATCTGACTCGTTACGCCCCATTCGATAGGTCGGAGCCTGTAAGACGTGGTAACCCATTTGGTGTGTGCAAGTGATGGGACTTGAAAGGCCCGCGTCATTGCCAGCCAAACACAAAACCGTGGCGAGGGAGCTTGCTCCCGCTGGGGTGCGAAGCGCCCCCAATCCAAGCTGACGGGGATCGGCCTGACACCCCGCGCTGACGGCTTTGGGCTGCAGCGCATCCCAGCATAGTCACCTTTCGCTACGATTCCCCGCCTCAACGGCACTGAGAAATGCTTACCATCTGTGGCGGTACCCAACGGGTATTTCGCCGGCATGGCGCGGAGTGCTGTCGCAATGTCCGCGAACCACTCCGTACCAAAGCTGCTGCCGAGCAAATGTGGCCGCTAAATGCTGGCGTTTGAAACCGATCTGTTTGGTTGTCATTTGACAACCTGACAGATCATGCGAATACTGGAGATCACGGATGACTCGTCCAACGCACCCGAAGAAAGAAATCGAAGAAACGCTTAGGTATGCCGAAGGGCAAGGGTGGCGCGTAGACATTGGCGGCAGTCACGCCTGGGGGCGGGTTTATTGCCCGTACAAAGAGGTGGAATGCCGTTGTGGCGAGTTCTGTATCACTTCGATATGGAGCACGCCGAAGAGCCCTGGCAACCATGCGCGAGCCTTGCGACGCGTTGTGGACAATTGCACTGCGCATCGCAACCGACACGACGTTGATGGCGATGCTGAGGAATAGAACAATGGAATATATTTTTACCTTGAAATATCAGCTTGCTGACGACGGTTGTGCCATGGATGAACTGGTCGAGCGGCTGGGAGAAGCGGGCTGCGACGACGCCCTGGTCGGTATCGGGCAGCCGGGGCGTCTGGCGCTTGAGTTCACTCGCGAGGCGCCTGATGCGGTCAAGGCAGTGCTTAGCGCTCTGGCCGACGTCCATCGCGCGGTGCCGTCGGCCAAATTGATCGAGGTTGCGCCTGATTTGGTCGGGCTGACCGACGTTGCTGAGATCGTAGGTGTGTCTCGGCAGAACATGCGCAAGCTGATGTTGGCTCATCCAGGCAGCTTCCCGACGCCGGTGCATGAGGGCAGTACATCTATCTGGCATTTGGCAGACGTTCTGGGTTGGCTGCAGGCCAGGGGCAGCTATTCGCTTACCAAGGACGTGTTGGATGTGGCCCAGGTGGCGCTGCAGGTCAACGTTGCTAAAGAAGGCCGACGGTTGCCTGGTATGGCTTGCGAAGAGTTGGACGCTTTGGTTGGGTGACAGCTTTGGGGAGTCGCTGAATAGAGACTCCGACAACATGGACGTGTTGTAAGCGAATAAGGAATACGTCGCACCGAACAGGCATGTTCAGCCTCTTCCTCAGTTTTGACGAGCCGGTTGTCGAAAATAATCGTTTTTGTGCGAGACTATGGTTATCTAATCGTTTCTGTACAGTCTTAACCGTTAGCTGACAAGATCAGGCGCACGCCCTCATTTCTAAATCCCTAAAAGTCGTCTTGTCCGCGGAGGCCCTTTATGACCGATTTGCCCGCAGACCCGATAGGCGCCGCCTGGCTGGCCCAAACCTATGGCGTACAGCCTCTGGGGCGGCTACCCGTGACGAGCCAAGTGGGCGGGCGACGCGCAACTCAAGTCAACGACGGCTTCCGTCTGGAAACCTACACGGAGGCGATGCGACCGAATAAGGAGCCTGCCGCGCATCTGCAGTTCCATCTGCGTCATGAAGTCCCCCATCTGGAGTTCCTTGCCCGTCTGTTCGAGAATACGGGGCCTGGTTTCGTCCAAGACTGGATTGCGGTCGAGCCGACTGGGCAGTATGCGCGTCGTGCTGCGTTTCTGTATGAATGGCTGACCGGAAACACTTTGGTCGTGCCCGAACGCCTGGGTGGCAATTACGTCGATGCGATTGACGAAGCCAAGCTGGTGTCGGCATCCCGCGACCAGGTGGTGAAGGTGCAGCGCTGGCGGGTAAATGACAACCTGCCCGGCACGCGCAAATTCTGCCCCTGCGTGATCAAGACCGAGGCGGTAATGCGTGCGGTCGGACTGGACGTCCCACGCTTGTTCGGTGAACTGACGGACGAGTTCGGCGAGGATCTGCTGATGCGGTCGGCGGTCTGGATGACGTTACGCGAGAGCAAGGCCAGCTTCGCCATCGAAGGCGAGGCCGACCGGGTAGGGCGGGTGCAACGCTTTGCGGACGTGATGGCTCGTCGTACAGGGCAGGGTACGGTCCCGTTGAGCAATGCCGCACTGGCAGAGTTGCAGCAGGAAATTCTCGGTGATCGGACGACGATCACCCACTTCGGCGTGCGCCAGTCACCGGTTTTTGTCGGTGAAACGGTGCGCTACCAGGAGGTCGTACATTACGTCGCCCCTGCGGCCGATGAGATCGGTGCGATGCTTGAAGGGCTTAGGGTGTTCCTCGAAAGGACGCAAGGCCAGTCGTCGGTGATGCGCAGCGCCGTTGCAGCCTTTGGTTTCGTCTATATCCACCCACTCGCTGATGGTAACGGCCGTGTACACCGGTTTTTGGTCAACGACGTACTGCGACGCGACGGCGTGATCCCGGATCCTGTGATTCTGCCGATCTCAGCGGTTATTACAGATGATGCGGGCGAGCGTCGCGGCTACGACCGAGTGCTGGACCAGGTGTCCAGGCCGCTGATGCAGGCCGTACGCGAGCGAGTAGTCTTCGAGCCCCGGCAGACGACCTATCCAGATGGTGTCGTGTCGAACTTCTCTTTTCAGGGCGCTGACCAGGCCCGCCCGCTGTGGCGTTATCCGGACCTCGGACCTCATACCGTGTTCCTGGCCAATATCATTGGCCGGACGTTGACCGAGCAGATGCGCGAAGAGTCTCGTTACCTGCGCAGCCACACGCGCGCGCGCGCGATGCTGAAGGAGGTGGTCGAGATGCCCGATCAACAGGCAGATCGGGTGCTGCGCTCAATCGAGCAAAATCGCGGTGAGTTGAGCAATGTGCTTGCCAAGGAAATGCCCGTGCTGCAACAGGTCGGGGTGTGGGCCGAAATCGTTGATGTCGTCTCGCGGGCGTTTGCGGAGGACGGTGGAGTGGGTGCTGGCGTGATTGATCGATATCGCCCGGGAAAGCCCGTCGACCGCTGAAGCCCTTCATGCAGCTTCCCCGTCACCTTTCGCTACGATTGCCGTCTCAGCGGGCACCGAGACACGCTTATCATCGAACGGTATGGCCTGCGGATAGTGCGGCCATTCGAAATTAGTGCGGTTGTCATTTGACAACCTTACTGGTCGTGCGAATACTGGAGATCACGGATGATTCGTCCAACGCATCCGAAGAAAGAAATCGAAGAAACGATTAGGTATGCCGAAGGGCAAGGGTGGCGCGTAGACATTGGCGGCAGTCACGCCTGGGGGCGGGTTTATTGCCCGTACAAAGAGGTGGAGTGCCGTTGTGGCGAGTTCTGTATCACTTCGATATGGAGCACGCCGAAGAGCCCTGGCAACCATGCGCGAGCCTTGCGACGCGTTGTGGACAATTGCACTGCGCATCGCAACCGACATGACGTTGATGGCGATGCTGAGGAATAGAACAATGGAATATATTTTTACCTTGAAATATCAGCTTGCTGACGACGGTTGTGCCATGGATGAACTGGTCGAGCGGCTGGGAGAAGCGGGCTGCGACGACGCCCTGGTCGGTATCGGGCAGCCGGGGCGTCTGGCGCTTGAGTTCACTCGCGAGGCGCCTGATGCGGTCAAGGCAGTGCTTAGCGCTCTGGCCGACGTCCATCGCGCGGTGCCGTCGGCCAAATTGATCGAGGTTGCGCCTGATTTGGTCGGGCTGACCGACGTTGCTGAGATCGTAGGTGTGTCTCGGCAGAACATGCGCAAGCTGATGTTGGCTCATCCAGGCAGCTTCCCGACGCCGGTGCATGAGGGCAGTACATCTATCTGGCATTTGGCAGACGTTCTGGGTTGGCTGCAGGCCAGGGGCAGCTATTCGCTTACCAAGGACGTGTTGGATGTGGCCCAGGTGGCGCTGCAGGTCAACGTTGCTAAAGAAGGCCGACGGTTGCCTGGTATGGCTTGCGAAGAGTGGGACGCTTTGGTTGGATGACAGTGTTGGGGAGTCGCTGAAGTGGGGTTTCGATAACATGGGAGTGATTAACCCCCCAGCACTGAGCTGCGCCCACTAGCGTGCAGTACTAGGTTCGGACGACCGTAGGAAAGGGTTTTAGCCCATGCCAAAAGGCTGGCTTAGGCATTAGGAAGTTGTGCTTAAATGCCAACCTCTCCACCGTTGCTCTTGGCTTGTCCACGTTTGTCCGTCGCTCTCTGCAAGTGAATGCGCAAAGCTGTCGGCCGCTCACAACAAGACTGCAAACTTCCATCCCAAGAACACCGTGCCGACAAACTCAGAAACGGTGTCACTGCCCTTATGTTCAAACGCATCCTGTCCGCTCTGAGCGGCAAGAAATCCAGCACGTCGACACCGGTTTCTTCTGCGCACACTGACGCTCCGCCGCCCCAGCCGGACGAGGGTGAATTGATCACGGTCTACGACAGCTACGGTCGTGAGATGCAGATCACCCGCAACGAGTGGCGCAACAATGTCTTCCTGCCAAACCTGCGAGAGAAATGGAATTCTGCTGACGAGCTCTACAGCCTGATTATCTCGGGTTTGAATGATGGTTTTGTCGCTGACTTGATTCCGGCCGCGGCGCAACTGGTCGAGATCGACAGCAATCCCGAGCGCAGCCATGTCATCCAGGGCATTGTGCTGCTGGAGAACGGCCAACTCGATGCCGCCGAAAACGCGCTGCGCACGGGGATGGCGAAAGTGGGCGCGACAGGCACCTTGCTGACCAACCTGGCCAAGGTCTTCAGCGAGCGAGGTGAACCGGCGCTTGCCGATGAAACGCTTTGGCACGCGATCCAGGCTGACCCGAATCAAGAGAATGGCCTGCTGTGGTGGGCGGCCATTCAGCGGGAAAGGGCCGGCGAGGCGGGTTATGTCGAGGCGCTGCGTACCGTGGCTGCGTTGCCCGGCAGTTGGCGTGCGCCCTTGTGGTTGGCGCGTCATTGCCTGGAACAGAAAGACGTCGAGTCGGCACGCGGGTTTTACACGCAGGTGCTGACGGCGGGTACGTTCGACGGCAGCGCGCTGATGATGATCTCGGGCGACTTGGGTAACAACGGCCAGATTCCACTGATCATCGAGTTGGTCGAGCCCGTCTACGATGAGCACAAACACGACCCCATGGCCGGTATCAACTTGCTGCGCGCCTATCAGGAGCTTGGCCAAGCGGCCGAAGGCGAGGCGCTGCTCGCTCGCCTGTATGCCCTGGGTTTTGCGCCGATCAAAAGCCAGCTCGACCAGTTTGCCCAAGCCTTCCAGCAAATGCACAAGCAGGGCGCCCAAGGCGTGCCGGTGGATCCTGAAAACCTGCAGTTCGCGACGTTGGCATTGAGCCAGCCGATCTGGCACTACGGTTTGCGCAACGCCGACTGGTTCTTCGCGCAGAAACCGGAAGGGGCATCGGAAATCGGTTTCTTCGCATTGTCCAAAAGCACAGACGAGGTAGAACGCGCCGAGTCGCAACGGGAGGATGAACTGGGGCGCTTCTCGCGCGCGATTCCTCTATACCTGGCCGAAGCCGTGCACTACTGGAGCGACCATGTAGGCACGTGTTATATCCAAATCGTGGAAGGCGGCGGCCCGGTGTTATCCGGGAGCGAAGCCGACGGCCAAGCACTTTTCGATATCGTGCCGCCGACGATGAAGTCCTTCATCACCGGCGAGATCGGCTGTTCGGGTGACGGTGATCAAGCCCTATGGCAGCTTTCCCTGAGCCTCTGGGACTGCGCGACCCGCACCCGGCAAACTACCGAAAGCGGCAGCGCGGTGAAGGCCGGCATCGGCGCTCTGGTACTCGACCTTGAGCAGCGCTTGCTTGCCCGCATTGGCCTGAGGCGCGAGACGCCCGTGGATTCGTTCTACCTGCATCCCACCGCCGAAGCCCTGCCGGTCTACCTGACCGAGCTGGGCCAGGCCTTCATGTTGACGCTGCTGGCGAACGGGCGCATGCCTAAATCCGCGATGTGGGGGGAGCGTGCCATGCTCGACTGGCCGCTGAACATGGCCCTTCATTGGCCCACGGTGGAAGTCGCCAAGCTGATGTACATCTCCGGGTTGGGCAAGGCCCACGATTACCAGTCGGACGTACTCGCCGAATACAAGGAGCGCAGCCTGCAGTGGCTGCGCGAGTTGGAGCAGGCGGGCAACCCTGCATCGCGCTTGGCGCCGTTGATATGGAAGGTGTTCGGTATGCAGGCGGAGCTACAGGATTACCTGCGCCACCTGCCTGACGATACCAGTGCTGCGCACAAGGCCTGGCTGGAGCGGGTGAGCGAGGCTTGATGATCGACAAGTCGCTTGGAGACGGCCCAGGCGACTGACGGCATGGGCTGGCCGGTGTGCGTTCCAGGCGCGTTCTATACTCCGGGCACCCATTACGGCGACAGTCGCGCCGCAACAAGGAGCCAGCCATGAACGACACCCAACGACTCGCCGGCTTGCGCATGGTTTTGATCGTTGTCGGCCTGATCGCCGTCTTCGCGATCTGGCCGCTGATGAACCTGTGGCCGTCTGGCTGGGCGTGGCACAGCGGGCATTCCCACTATCCGTTGATGATTGTCGGAATCTACGCCACCCTCGGTGTGTTCCTGCTGATGGCGTCGCGCGATCCGATGAAACACCTGAGCCTGATCTGGTTCACCGTGTGGTCGAGTATCGTGCACGGCGCGATCATGGCCGTGCAGTCCTTCGACGTCGAGATGGATGGGACCCGGCATATGGGGCATTTACTCGGCGATGTGCTGGCGCTGTTCATCGTCGCGGCGGCGCTGGCTTTTTTCATTCCACGCGGTAGCCCTACGCGCTAGCTGCCTCGAGTGGCGGTGATGGTGCTCCCCTCCGGATCTCGAGCATTTCGGCACAATTGTCGAGCGTTTCGGCACACTGACCATTTGGCGTTCAACCTAGACTCTGGCTTCATTTTCAGCCTCAAACGGAGTCGCGATGAACATCAGATCAATCCTGCCTGCACTTTCCATGGCTGTGGCATTCAGTGGCTACGCCGCCGACTTTTCACTGACCAGCCAGGACATTGCTGACAATCGCCCATTGACCCAGCGGGAAGTGTTCCAAGGCTTCGGTTGCGAAGGCGGCAACACCTCGCCGCAGCTTTCCTGGATAAACGCCCCCACCGGCACTAAAAGCTACGCGATCACGGTCTACGATCCCGATGCGCCGACGGGCAGCGGTTGGTGGCATTGGACGGTTTTTAACCTGCCCGCTTCTATCCACAGCCTGCCAAGTGGGGCAGGGCCGAGTTTGCCTGCCGGTGCAGTTCAAGGGCGAACCGACTTTGGTCAATCCGAGTTTGGCGGCGCCTGTCCTCCAGTTGGGGATAAACCCCATCGCTATCAATTCACCGTATGGGCATTGAAAGTCGATAAGCTAGCGCTCGACAACCAGGCCAGCGGGGCCTTGGTAGGGTACATGCTCAATGCCAACGCCTTGGCCAAAGCGACCATTACTTCAACTTACGGACGTTAAGCGCGATGCACCCTTGTGAGGGCATACAGCACCGGGAAAACATTATCGATGCGTGTGTCATTCGGGCGCGCCAGCCCCTGACCTTGTCAAGGGTGCCGGTGTTCGTGACGACTTTGTGTCGAGTACGCCAAGGGGAAAAGTTGTTGCAGTGGGATGGCCGGGAGATGCGCGCCGGGCCGCAACATCTGATACTGATGCCGGCCGGGCGCGAGTTGGGTCTCTCAAACTTGCCCGGCCCCCACGGCCACTACATCGCCGATGCGGTGACCTTTCCCGTCTCGACATTGCGCAGCTTCAGTACCCGTTATAGCCAGCAGATCATGAGCCGTCGGGGTGTACTGAAGAATGATTTATGCGTCCGCCTGGACAGGCACACGACACAGGCATGGGATCAGTTGCTGACTGCCATCAGGGACGACGCCCCTCAGGTATTACGCACACATTATGGGGAAGCGGTCCTCCTGGGCCTGTGCCTTGGCGGCCAGCTCGGGCCCTTGCTGATGGGGCGCGACGATCCACTTTGTGAGCGTGTGCAGCAGCTGGTAATGGGCAGCCCGCAGAGAGACTGGACGGTGGCGGACGTCGCACAGCACCTGAACCTGGGGGAGTCGACGTTGCGTCGCCAATTAACGAATGAGGGGAACAGTTTCCGCAATATTCTGGAGGGCGTTCGATTGGCGACCGCGTTGCAATGGCTGCAGACCACTTCTCGCCCCATCGGTGAAATTGCCGGGACCTGTGGTTACGCCTCGGCCTCACGTTTTGCAGTGCGCTTCCGCTCACGCTATGGGCTGTCGCCACGTGAATTGCGGGAAGGAATCTAAGCTTTCCCGAGGTCACCCTTGGAACACTGGACGGCATCAACATTAAGCGCCTTGGATGTCGAGACCCTGAAAGTTGAGCTGATGGGGACTGAGAAGACCTGTGGATAATTTCTATAGGTTTTTTCATTTTTGCAGCCCTTACCGTTTCTCATCTGCGGGTGTATCGTATTCGCCTTTTGCGGGCCCAACGGTTCGCCGCGGATTCAATAGGTGGTTGCGTTCATGTCCTTTACCCGTCGCCAAATACTCGGTGGCCTGGCCGGTCTTGTTGTCGTTGGCGTGGGTGCGGGAGGTGCGTCGCGGTACTGGCTGGGCAAGCGCGCCGATGCCGATGCCGGTCACGACTATGAATTGATCGCCGCACCGCTGGACGTCGAGCTGGTGGCCGGGCACAAGACCCAGGCCTGGGCGTTTGGCCCCTCGGCGCCGGGCACCGAGCTGCGGGTGCGCCAGGGCGAATGGTTGCGGGTACGCTTTATCAATCACTTGCCGGTCGCCACCACCATTCATTGGCACGGGATCCGTTTGCCGCTGGAGATGGACGGTGTGCCGTATGTCTCGCAATTGCCGGTGTTGCCGGGCGAATATTTCGATTACAAGTTCCGCGTGCCAGACGCCGGCAGCTATTGGTATCACCCTCACGTCAACAGCAGCGAAGAGCTCGGGCGTGGGCTGGTGGGGCCGTTGATCATCGAAGAGCGTGAGCCCACCGGCTTCAAATACGAGCAGACCCTGAGCCTCAAGAGCTGGCATGTGGACGAGCAGGGCGAGTTCGTCGCGTTCAGCATTCCCCGTGAAGCGGCGCGTGGCGGCACGGCTGGCCGGCTGGCGACCATCAACGGCGTGGCGCAAGCGGTGATTGACCTGCCGGCCGGGCAGATCACCCGGGTGCGCTTGCTCAACCTGGACAACACCCTGACGTACCGCATCAACATCCCAGGCGTTGAAGCGCAGATCTATGCGCTGGACGGCAACCCCATCGAACCGCGCCCGTTGGGCAAGGAATACTGGCTTGGCCCGGGCATGCGCATTTGCCTGGCGATCAAGGCACCGCCAGCCGGCGAAGAGTTGTCGTTGCGCAATGGTCCGGTGCGCCTGGGGACCTTGCGTTCGGTGCCTAACAGTGACGCGCCGAGCCAATGGCCGCCGGCGCTGCCGCCCAACCCGGTGTCGGAGCCGGACCTGGCCAATGCCGAAAAACTCAACTTCAATTTCGAATGGGTCGGCTCGGTGTCGGTCAATGTCGACAATGGCAAGCCGCCGAGCCTGTGGCAGATCAACGGCAAGGCCTGGGACATCACCGACAAGACCTGCGCCGACCGGCCGATCGCCACGCTGAAGAAAGGCCAGAGCTACATTTTCGAATTGAAGAACATGACTCAGTACCAGCACCCGATCCATCTGCACGGCATGAGCTTCAAGGTGATCGCGTCGAACCGGCACAAGGTCGTGCCGTATTTCACCGACACTTACCTGCTGGGCAAGAACGAGCGGGCGCAGGTGGCGCTGGTGGCGGATAATCCAGGCGTGTGGATGTTCCACTGCCATGTGATCGACCACATGGAAACCGGCCTGATGGCCGCCATCGAGGTGGCTTGATGCGCCAGATTCGCCCTGCCAGGATCATCGACCGTAGCCGTGACCAGGACTTCATGCGCGAAGCCCTGGCCCTCGCCGCACAAGGCGCAGCCCTGGGCGAAGTGCCCGTGGGCGCGGTGCTGGTGCAGGACGGCGAGATCATCGGACGCGGCTTCAACTGCCCCATCAGCGGCCACGACCCCAGTGCCCACGCGGAAATGGTCGCCATCCGCGCCGCCGCCCAGGCGGTGAGCAACTATCGCCTGCCCGGCAGCACGCTGTATGTGACGCTGGAGCCATGCAGCATGTGCGCTGGCCTGATCGTCCATTCGCGTATCGCCCGGGTCGTCTACGGCGCCCTGGAGCCCAAGGCCGGCATCGTGCAGAGCCAGGGGCAGTTCTTCAGCCAGGACTTCCTGAACCATCGGGTGATGTACGAGGGCGGGGTGTTGGCCGAGGAATGCAGCACCGTGCTGAGTGAGTTCTTCAAGGCCCGAAGAGCCAAATCCCAAGACTGACACCGACCTCCTGTGGGAGCGAGCTTGCTCGCGATGACGGCCTGACATTCAACAGCGATGTTGCCTGACAGACCGCTATCGCGAGCAAGCTCGCTCCCACAGGGGGTTGTAGTGTTTGCGCGATTTACTTACGCGCCACAATCACCGCCCGCATCGGCGCCGGCAGCCCTTCGATGGTTTTGCTGTGGTCGGCGGGATCGAGGAAGTCGCTCAGCGACTGATACTTCATCCACTCGGTGCTGCGCTGTTCCTCTACGGTGGTCAGGCTCACGTCCACGCAACGCACATCGCTGAACCCGGCGCGGCGCAGCCAGCGCTCCAGGGCCGGGACCGACGGCAGGAACCACACGTTGCGCATCTGCGCGTAGCGGTCCTCGGGCACCAGCACCTGGTGTTCGTCGCCCTCGATCACCAGGGTTTCCAGCACCAGTTCACCGCCCTTGACCAGGCAGTCCTTCAAGGCCAGCAGGTGCTCGATTGGCGAGCGCCGGTGGTAGAACACGCCCATGGAGAACACGGTGTCGAAACCTTCCAGCTCTGCTGGCAGGGCTTCGAAGGGGAACGGCAAATGCCAGGCGTTGGGCTGCGACAGGTAGCGCTGTACCGCCTGGAACTGGCAGAAGAACAGCCAGTTGGGATCGACGCCGATCACCGTGTCAGCCCCGGCGCCGAGCATCCGCCACATGTAGTAGCCGTTGCCGCAGCCCACATCGAGGATGCGCTTGCCTTTCAGGTCCAGGTGCGGGGCCACCCGTGACCACTTCCAGTCCGAGCGCCATTCGGTGTCCACGTGCACGCCAAACAGGTCGAAAGGACCTTTGCGCCATGGCGACAGGCCCATCAACGCGGTACGCATTTGCGCACGGGTTTCGTCGGAACAATCGGTGTCGAGCGTCAGACCATTCAGCAGGTCGACCGTGGTGGGTTGCAAGGCGGGCAGCGCATCGAGCGCGCTTTGCCAACGCTCCAGATCGCCATGGCCCTTTTCCATCTTGCTGTCGAGTTGCGTCTGCAGTGTCGCGGCCCAATCGGCCAGGGGCGTGCCGGCCAGATGGCGGGCGAGGGGGGACAGATCAATCATGGCAGGGCAATCAACGAGGCGAAGTTAAGACACTGGAACCACGGCACGACTTTCGAGAACCCGGCCGCCAGCAGGCGTTCGCGGTGTTCCTCGAGGCTGTCGGGCTTCATGACGTTTTCGATGGCGCTGCGTTTCTGGGCAATTTCCAGCTCGCTGTAGCCGTTGGCGCGCTTGAACGCCACGTGCAGGTCGGTGAGCAGGGCGTGTTCCTCGGCATCGTTGAACCGCAATTTTTCCGACAGGATCAGGGCGCCGCCCGGCAGCAGGGACTGGCGGATGCGGCTCAACAGTGCGGTGCGCTGGTCCGGCGCGATGAATTGCAGGGTGAAGTTCAGTGCCACCACCGAGGCCGGCTGGAACGTCAGGGCGAGGATGTCGCCTTCGATCACTTCCACCGGCAGCAGCTCCTGGAACATCGAGTCCTGGCCGTTGAGATATTCGCGGCAGCGCTCGACCATGGCCGCCGAGTTATCCACAGCGATTACCCGGCAACCGTCCGTGCGCACGTGGCGGCGCAGGGCCTGGGTCACGGCGCCCAGGGACGAGCCCAGGTCGTAGAGCACGCTACCCGGCTGGGCGAATTGCGCGGCGAGCACGCCTAGGTTTTCGACAATGGTCGGGTAACCCGGCACCGAACGCTTGATCATGTCCGGAAACACCCGCACTACGTCCTCGTTGAAGGCGAAGTCCGGCACTTGGGCCAGGGGTTGGGCGAATAGGCGATCGGGATCTTTGCTCACGGCGGTTCCAGCGGCATGGGTGGTGAAAAGGCCGGCATTTTAACCAAAAAACCTGTGGGAGCGAGCTTTGTGGGAGCAAGGCTTGCCCGCGATAAAGGCACCGTGGTCTATAGCAAGACCACATTATCGTTCATCGCGGGCAAGCCTTGCTCCCACAGAGCTTTGTTCCCATATTTATCTTTGTTCAGTGTGGCTTTTGGGTAAAGGCCGACGCGGTAATCCCCCACTGGCCCAGCCAGTAACTGACGATGATCAGGTAAGGCGCGGCATGGAAGGGCTGCACGAACCGGTTGATGCCGATCAGGCTGTCGGAGAACACAAAGGCCAGCGCCCCGGCGGCGGCCAGCCAGGCCGAGCGTTTCGGCACGCCGGTGCCCAGCCGCGCCAACGCTCGCCAAAGCATGGCGCTGATGGCCAGGCCGTAGACAATCACCGGCACCAGCAACGGCCCGAGGCCGTTCGACACCAGGATCCCCAATAGCACCGCACCGATGCCCAAGGCCAGGGCCAATGGCAGCAGCGCCGGGCGGCGGCAGTCGCTGAGGTAGGTTTTCAGGTAGGCCAGGTGCGCCAGCAGAAACGCGCCAAGGCCGAACACGAACAGATCCCCCGGCCAGGCCAGCAACACATCACCCACCAGCGAAAAAATCAACCCGAGGCTGATCCAGCGCCGATAGTCACTGGGCGGCGCATCGTGCAGCCAGCCGAGCAGGGCCAGGACCGGCATGGGCTTGACCAGCAGGCACAACAGCGTGGCGTGCACGCTCAGGCCGTACAGGTAGGTGGCTGCGCCCATCAGTGCCAGGATCAGCCAGCCCACGGTCAGTTCACCGCAATGGCGCAGTCGAAAGTTTCTACAGGCGGCACTTCTGGGGCCCAGGGCTGTTGATAAGTCAGGCGCAAGCGCCCGGTGCCCGCGCTGAACGCCTGGAAGCGCCAGGTCGAGACACCTGCGGCGCCAACGATGCCGGCGTCTTCCGGGTTGCGATAAACCTCCGGCCCCAAGCCTTTGAGCACGCCACCGGCCGAATCCTGGATCGCCCAGCGATAACCGGTAGTGGGGTTGCTGGGCAGGCTCAGGATCAGGTTCTGCCCGTTATTGAGCCTTACCGGGCACTGGCTCAGCTTTTCCACGGTCACGTTGTTGCTGGTTTGCGTGGCGCAGGCGCTCAACAGGGCGAGGCTGAGGGGGACGAGCAGGCGGGTGGGGGACATAAGGGTGGTGGCTCCGGCATTCACGACGAACGGCGAGCATAACCGAAGATGCTACTGGGTGTGTCAGCTAGGCATATGTTGTTGCTGATGCCGCCATCGCGGGCAAGCCTTGCTCCCACAATGGATCTTTGTTGTACACAAAATCTGTGAGCGACATTTAATCCTGTGGGAGCAAGGCTTGCCCGCGATGGGGCCCGCACAAGCGCTAGAGGAACATCAGAACAACACCTTGGCCACATCCGCAAACCGCTTGGCAAAGTGCACCGTGACACCTTCCTTGAGGTAGTCCGGCAGTTCTTCGAAGTTGCCTCGGTTGGCTTCCGGCAGGATCAGTTCGTTGATTTTCTGCCGCCGCGCCGCGATGACCTTCTCGCGCACCCCGCCAATCGGCAGGACGTGCCCGGTGAGGGTCAGTTCGCCGGTCATGGCCACGCCTTTTTTCGGCGGCTGGTTGCGGGCCAGGGACAGCAACGCGCTGGCCATGGTCACGCCGGCGCTCGGGCCATCCTTGGGCGTGGCGCCTTCCGGTACGTGCAGGTGAACGAAGGCCTCGTCAAAGAACTTCGGATCGCCGCCAAATTGCTTCAGGTGCGAACTGACGTAGCTGTGGGCGATTTCCGCCGATTCCTTCATCACGTCCCCCAGTTGCCCGGTCAGCTTGAAGCCTCGATTGAGGGTGTGGATGCGCGTCGCTTCGATCGGCAAGGTCGCGCCGCCCATGCTGGTCCAGGCCAGGCCGGTGATCACGCCGATGCCGGACAACACCTGCTCGTTGCGGAACACCGGTTTGCCCAGGGAGGCTTCGAGGTCCTTCGGCCCGAGCTTGATCACAGCCTTAGGGTCGTCGATCAGCTTCATCACCGCCTTGCGCACCAGTTTGCCCAGTTGTTTCTCCAGCTGTCGCACCCCGGCTTCACGGGCATAGCCGTCGATCAGCGCCTTGAGCGCGCTGTCGTTGATACTCAGGCTGCCCTTGGACACGCCGGCCTTGGCCAGTTGCTTGGGCCACAAGTGACGCTTGGCGATGGCGACCTTTTCTTCGGTGATGTAGCCCGACAGGCGGATCACTTCCATCCGGTCCAGCAGCGGGCCGGGGATCGAGTCCAGGGTGTTGGCGGTGCAGACGAAGAGCACTTTCGACAGGTCCAGGCGCAGGTCCAGATAGTGGTCGAGGAATTCGACGTTCTGCTCCGGGTCGAGGGTCTCCAGCAGGGCCGAGGCCGGGTCGCCCTGGTAGCTCTGGCCCATCTTGTCGATTTCATCGAGCATGATCACCGGGTTCATCACTTCGACATCTTTCAGCGCCTGCACCAGCTTGCCCGGCTGGGCGCCGATGTAGGTGCGCCGATGGCCCTTGATCTCGGCTTCGTCGCGCATGCCGCCGAGGCTGAAGCGGTAGAACGGCCGCCCCAGGGATTCGGCGATGGATTTGCCGACGCTGGTCTTGCCCACGCCCGGCGGGCCGACCAGCAGCACGATGGAACCACTGATCTCGCCTTTGTAGGCGCCGACGGCGAGGAACTCCAGGATGCGGTCCTTGATGTCGTCCAGGCCGGCGTGGTGCTGGTCGAGCACCTTGCGCGCGTGCTTGAGGTCAAGCTTGTCCTGGCCATACACGCCCCACGGCACCGAGGTTGCCCAATCCAGGTAATTGCGGGTGACGGCATATTCCGGCGAGCCGGTTTCCAGGATCGAGAGTTTGTTCATTTCCTCTTCGATGCGCTTCTGCGCCTGGGCCGGCAGCACCTTGCCTTCGAGCCGCTGCTCGAACTGTTCGATATCGGCGCTGCGGTCGTCCTTGGTCAGCCCCAGCTCCTGCTGGATGACCTTGAGCTGCTCCTTGAGGAAGAACTCGCGCTGATGTTCGCCGATCTTGTTGTTGACCTCGGCGGAAATCTCTTTCTGCAACCGCGCCACTTCGACTTCCTTGCGCAGCATCGGCAGGACTTTTTCCATGCGCTTGAGCATGGGCACGCAGTCGAGCACTTCCTGCAGCTCATTGCCGGTGGCGGAGGTGAGCGCAGCGGCAAAGTCGGTCAGCGGCGAAGGGTCGTTGGGGCTGAAGCGGTTGAGGTAGTTCTTCAGCTCTTCGCTGTACAGCGGGTTGAGCGGCAGCAGTTCCTTGATCGCGTTGATCAGCGCCATGCCGTAGGCCTTGACCTCATCGGTCGGCTCGCTCGGCTGGTGCGGGTATTCGACTTCCACCAGGTACGGTGGGCGATGGTGCTTGAGCCAGGTGCGAATACGCACGCGGGTCAGGCCCTGGGCGACGAATTGCAGCTTGCCGCCTTCCCGACTGGCGTGGTGTACCTTCACCAGCGTGCCGTACAGCGGCAGTTTCGAGGTGTCGAAATGGCGCGGGTCTTCCTGGGGCGAGTCCATGAAGAACAGCGCCAGGGAGTGATGGTCGGACTTGGCCACCAGCTCCAGGGTCTCGGCCCACGGTTCTTCGTTGACGATTACCGGCAGCACCTGGGCTGGGAAGAACGGACGATTGTGGATCGGGATGATGTAGACCTTGTCCGGCAAATTCTGGCCAGGCAGGGCCAGGCCGGTGCCGGAGGCGGTGTGTTCGATGTGTTCGGAGTCAGCGTATTCGTTGATGGCTTCGGTAGAGTGCTGGTCGCTCATGGGGCACCTGCGCAATGGGGTATGGGTCTTAGATGGGGCAGGTGGGGGGTGGTTTCAATGGCGGGTGATTGTTAGCGGTTATTTCATTGACCGGTTTTACCCCGTAGGAGCTGCCGAGCGAAGCGAGGCTGCGATCTTTCCCCTGACGCTTGAATCTCAAGCGAAAGCTCAAAAGATCGCAGCCTGCCGGAGACGCGTCAGGCGACCCGGTTCAAGTCGTTATGACGCGTCTCCTTCAAGCACAGCACGGCGATCACGCTAAGCAGTGCGGCCGTTGAAACGTAGCCCCCGACATAACTCAAACCACCCATCGCCACCAGTTTCTGAGCGAAGAACGGCGCGGCCGAGGCGCCGACGATGCCGCCCAGGTTGTAGGCCGCCGAGGCGCCGGTGTAGCGCACGTGGGTCGGAAACAGTTCTGGTAGCAGGGCGCCCATGGGGGCGAAGGTCACGCCCATCAGGAACAGCTCGATGCACAGGAACAGCGCCACGCCGCCGGTCGAGCCGTGGGTCAACAAGGGTTCCATGAGGAAACCCGAGGCAATCGCCAATACGCCGCCGACGATCAGTACCGGCTTGCGCCCGTAGCGGTCGCTGGCCCAGGCCGACAGGGGCGTAGCGGCGGCCATGAACAGCACGGCAAAGCACAACAGGCCCAGGAAGGTCTCGCGGCTGTAGCCGAGTGTGGACACGCCGTAGCTCAGGGAAAACACCGTCGAGATGTAGAACAGCGCGTAACACACCACCATCGCCGCCGCGCCCAGCAAGGTTGGCGCCCAGTACTGGCTGAACAGCTCGACCAACGGCACCTTCACTCGCTCCTGGCGAGCCATGGCATTGGCGAACACCGGGGTTTCGTGGAGCTTGAGCCGCACATAGAGGCCGACGATCACCAGCACGGCACTGAGCAGGAACGGAATCCGCCAGCCCCAGGCGCGGAACTGCTCGTCGTCAAGGGTCATGGCCAGGGTCAGGAACAGCCCGTTGGCCGCCAGGAAGCCGATGGAGGGCCCCAGCTGGGGAAACATGCCGAACCAGGCGCGCTTGCCCTTGGGCGCGTTCTCGGTGGCAAGCAGCGCCGCACCGCCCCATTCACCGCCCAACCCCAGGCCCTGGCCGAAACGCAGCACGCACAGCAGGATCGGCGCCCAGGCGCCAATGCTGGCGTAGCCCGGCAGCACGCCGATGAGGGTGGTGCAAACGCCCATCAGCAGCAGGGACGCCACCAGCGTCGACTTGCGCCCGATCCGGTCGCCGAAATGGCCGAACAGCGCAGAGCCCAGCGGGCGGGCAAGGAAGGCGATGCCGAACGTCAGGAAGGACGACAGCATCTGTGCCGTGCCCGAGGTTTGCGGGAAGAACACCGGCCCGATCACCAGGGCCGCAGCCGTGGCGTAGACGTAGAAGTCGTAGAACTCGATGGCGGTGCCGATGAAACTCGCGGTGGCCACGCGGGTGGCCGAATTTGTCGGCTGGGCAGACACAGCCTCGTTGCAGGTAGCGGTCGTCATGCAGTTATCCCTGACAGTCGTGTGCTCCATTGGAGCGAATTATTATGGTCGAACACCCAGGGATGTGGGCGGATATCCTTTCGCTGTTTCGGGTAGGAACAGTCGCAGGACTGATGCGGATTTTGCCGATGGTCGGGCCGGAACCGGCTGGGTGCGGATAAGCACGGGGTTCGGGCGGGGCTGGGTAAGCGGGTTGAGTATAGGAAGGAGGCTAACGAATCAACAAGAGAGCTGGCCCACAATAACGGCGCTTGCGATGAGCTTTTGTGGCGAGGGAGCAAGCTCCCTCGCCACGGGTGCGGTGTTTAGAGCACTACCGGCACCGAACTGTTATGCCACGCCAGCACCTGGCTGACACGGTTGTCCACGGTCTCGATGATTTCCAGTCGATAACGGCCGATCTTCAGGCACACCGGGCTTTCGGGGATGGTTTCCAGGGCTTCGGTCACCAGCCCGTTGAGGGTCTTGGGACCGTCGCAAGGCAGATGCCAGCCCAGGGTCCTGTTCAATTCGCGGATCGACGCCGCGCCATCGATCATCAGGCGACCATCGGGCTGGGGGTGGACGTGGGGGTTGTCGAGGCTGTGCTCGCTTTCGAATTCGCCGACGATTTCTTCGAGGATGTCTTCCAGGGTGACGATGCCCAGCACTTCGCCGTATTCGTCCACCACCATGCCCAGGCGCCGCTGCTGCTTGTGGAAATTCAGCAATTGCAGTTGCAGTGGCGTGCTTTCAGGGACGAAATAAGGCTCGTGGGAGGCGGCCAGTAGCGCTTCCTGGGTCAGGCTCGCGTCCGCCAGCAAATGACGGATCTGGCGCGTGTTGAGCACCGCTTCGACCTGGTTGATGTCGCTGTGGAACACCGGCAGGCGGGTGCGACGGTTCAGGCGCAGCTGTTCGATGATCTCGCCGATGGGGTCGTCGAGGTTGATTCCGTCGACCTCGCTGCGGGGCACGAGGATATCGTTGACGGTGATGTTGTCCAGGGCATGGATGCCGGAAATCGGATGCAGTCGGCCGCTGCTGTGCTCAGTTTCGTGCTCGCTGCGCGGTGACGCGGGCATCTCGTCGTCGCTCTGTTGCACCATGCTGGCTTTGCGCGCAAAGGGGCGCAGCAACAATTGGCTGGCACTATTCAACAGCCAGGCAAATGGATAGAGGATCTTCAGCGGTATGCCAAGCAAGGCGTTGCCCAGCGCCAGCACCGCTTCGGGCTGGCGGGTGGCCAAGGTGCGCGGCAGGTAGTCGGCAAACACCAGCAGGGCGGCGCTGGTGCCGAGCCAGGCTACCCAAGGACCGTTTTCCAGCCAGGTAAAAATTGCCAGCAAGGTGCCGATGACGACGGCCAGGGTGCGACAGAGGGTATTGCACAGGATCAGGCTGGCCAGCGGGAATGTCAGCGTTGCCAGCGGTTTGTCACTGGCGCGCGAGGCCGTGCGCTGGGCCAACAGGTGCTGCTGGGCGGCTTCGATGGCGGTGAACAGGGCCGACCAGAGGATCAGCACCACCAGCACGGCGAACAACGGCGCTACGGGCAACGTATCCATCAGGGCCGTCCGTCAGATATGCAGGATGTATTCACGGACCAGCTTGCTGCCGAAGTACGCGAGCATCAGCAGGCAGAAACCGGCCAGGGTCCAGCGAATCGCCTTGTGGCCGCGCCAGCCGAGGCGGTTGCGGCCCCACAGCAGCACGCTGAAGACGATCCACGCCAGGCAGGCCAGCAGGGTCTTGTGCACCAGGTGCTGGGCGAACAGGTTCTCGACGAACAGCCAGCCGGAGATCAGCGACAGCGACAGCAGGCTCCAGCCGGCCCAGAGGAAGCCGAACAACAGGCTTTCCATGGTTTGCAACGGCGGGAAGTTGCGGATCAGCCCGGACGGGTGCTTGTTTTTGAGCTGGTGGTCCTGCACCAGCAGCAGCAAGGCCTGGAACACCGCGATGGTGAACAGGCCATAGGCGAGGATCGACAGCAGGATATGGGCAAGGATGCCCGGCTCTTCGTCGATGATCTGCACCGTGCCCGACGGCGCGAATTGCGCCAGCAGCACCGTCGCCAGCCCCAGCGGGAACAGCAGCACCAGCAGGTTTTCCACCGGAATGCGCGAGCAGGCCAGCAGCGTCAGGCCTATCACGGCGACGGCGATCAGGCTGGCGGCGTTGAAGAAGTCCAGGCCCAGGCCGATCGGCGTCATCAGGTGGGTATAAAGGCTGGTCGCGTGACCGAGCACCGCCAGTACGCCAAGCGTGACCAGCAGGCGTTTGTTCGCCTTGGCGCCGGTGGCCAGGCGGGTGCCTTGATAGAGGGTCGCAGCGGCATAAAGGCAGGCGGCGGCGAGCGTGGCAAGCAAGCTGGGTGACAAGGGGAGCATAAATCCTGTTAGGCAAGCCCGAAAGGCGCTGAGTTTGGCATAGAACCCCCTTCGCACGAAAGACCACCGCAACTGACAGTAAGGTGTACGTTGCCCGCTTCTTCGCTATAATCCGCGACCTGCCCACGCCGCAGGCTCGCCGAGCACATTTTTCACGGTCTGGGCCGCCATTATCCCGGTCTCATCTGGGCCTGAAAGGATCGCGCATGTTTGAAAACCTAACCGACCGTCTCTCGCAGACGCTGCGCCATGTCACCGGCAAGGCGAAACTGACCGAGGACAACATCAAAGACACCCTGCGCGAAGTGCGCATGGCGTTGCTCGAAGCCGACGTCGCCCTGCCGGTGGTCAAGGACTTCGTCAATTCGGTCAAGGAACGCGCCGTCGGCACCGAAGTGTCGCGCAGCCTGACACCGGGCCAGGCGTTCGTGAAGATCGTCCAGGCCGAACTCGAAAGCCTGATGGGCGCCGCCAACGAAGACCTGAACCTGAGCGCCGTACCGCCAGCGGTGGTGCTGATGGCCGGCCTGCAGGGCGCGGGCAAGACCACGACAGCCGGCAAGCTGGCGCGCTTCCTTAAAGAGCGCAAGAAGAAGTCGGTGATGGTGGTGTCGGCGGACATCTACCGTCCGGCCGCGATCAAGCAACTGGAAACCCTGGCCAACGACATCGGCGTGACGTTCTTCCCGTCCGACCTGAGCCAGAAGCCGGTGGACATCGCCCAGGCGGCTATTAAAGAAGCAAAACTGAAATTCATCGACGTGGTCATCGTCGATACCGCCGGTCGCCTGCACATCGATGAAGAGATGATGGGCGAGATCAAGGCGCTGCATGCCGCGATCAACCCGGTGGAAACCCTGTTCGTGGTCGATGCCATGACCGGCCAGGACGCGGCCAACACGGCCAAGGCGTTCGGTGATGCGCTGCCGTTGACTGGCGTGATCCTGACCAAGGTCGACGGTGACGCCCGTGGCGGTGCCGCGCTGTCGGTACGCGCCATCACCGGCAAGCCGATCAAGTTCATCGGTATGGGCGAGAAGAGCGAAGCGCTCGAGCCGTTCCATCCCGAGCGTATCGCTTCGCGCATCCTCGGCATGGGCGACGTGCTCAGCCTGATCGAGCAGGCCGAACAGACCCTCGACAAGGACAAGGCCGAGAAACTGGCCAAGAAGCTGAAGAAGGGCAAGGGCTTCGACCTCGAAGACTTCCGCGACCAGCTGCAACAAATGAAGAACATGGGCGGCCTTGGCGGCCTCATGGACAAACTGCCGAACATCGGTGGTGTGAACCTGGCGCAGATGGGCAATGCCCAGGGCGCGGCTGAAAAGCAGTTCAAGCAGATGGAAGCCATCATCAACTCCATGACCCCGGCCGAGCGCCGCGACCCTGAGCTGATCAGCGGTTCGCGCAAGCGCCGTATCGCCATGGGGTCCGGCACCCAGGTGCAGGACATTGGTCGCTTGATCAAGCAGCACAAGCAGATGCAGAAGATGATGAAGAAATTCTCCGCCAAGGGCGGAATGGCCAAGATGATGCGCGGCATGGGCGGTATGTTGCCCGGCGGCGGCATGCCGAAAATGTAAAGAATCTGCGCCGGCTGTCATGTCGGCGTTGCCCTGCACGGATGCGGGGATCTCCAGCAAACCCGCGCTACGCGGGAGCTGACTTGCCGTTTTTCATGACGGCTCTATGGCAAATCTTGATCGCATGGCGCCAGGCGCCGGAAAAAGACATTTGCAAAAGTCCGGATATTCCTTAGAATATGCGGCCTTTCGGGCACCTATGCCCGCTGTGCATTTAGATTTGCAGCACCGACTACAGGAACGATGTTCACATGCTAACAATCCGTCTTGCCCTTGGCGGCTCCAAAAAGCGCCCGTTTTACCACCTGACCGTAACCGACAGCCGCAACCCGCGTGACGGTTCCCACAAGGAGCAGGTTGGTTTCTTCAACCCTGTTGCCCGTGGTCAGGAAGTTCGTCTGTCCGTGAACCAAGAGCGCGTAGCCTACTGGCTGAGCGTTGGTGCACAACCTTCTGAGCGCGTTGCTCAGTTGTTGAAGGAATCGGCTAAGGCTGCGGCCTGAGCAATATGAACGCGACGCCAAAAGATGCTGATGATTTGATCGTTGTCGGCAAGATCTACTCTGTACATGGCGTTCGCGGCGAAGTGAAGGTGTATTCCTTTACTGATCCGATCAAGAACCTGTTGGACTACAAAACCTGGACGCTCAAGCGCGAAGGTAGCGTGAAACAGGTGGAGCTGGTCAGCGGACGCGGGAACGACAAGTTCCTGGTCGCAAAGCTCAAGGATCTCGATGATCGTGAAGAAGCGCGTCTTCTGGCCGGTTATGAGATCTGCGTGCCGCGCAACCTGTTCCCTGAACTGACCGACGGCGAGTACTACTGGTACGAGCTGGTGGGTCTGAAGGTCATCGACCACCTCGGGCAATTGCTCGGGAAAATCGATCACCTGCTCGAGACCGGTTCGAACGATGTCATGGTGGTCAAGCCTTGCGTCGGCAGCCTGGATGATCGCGAACGCCTGTTGCCCTATACCGAGCAATGCGTGTTGGCCGTCGACCTTGCCGCAGGCGAGATGAAGGTGGAATGGGATGCGGATTTCTAAACGTGGCTAACTTGCGCGTTGAAGTCATCACATTGTTTCCCGAGATGTTTTCCGCCATCAGCGAGTACGGCATAACCAGCCGCGCGGTGAAACAGGAGCTGTTGCAGCTTACCTGTTGGAATCCGCGGGACTACACCACGGATCGACATCACACTGTGGACGATCGCCCGTTTGGCGGTGGTCCGGGCATGGTGATGAAGATCAAGCCCCTGGAAGATGCGCTGGTTCAGGCCAGGACGGCAGCCGGGGAGGGTGCGAAGGTGATCTACCTGTCGCCCCAAGGCCGCCAGCTGACTCAGTCGGCGGTACGCGAGCTGGCGAATTCGGATGCATTGATCCTGATTGCCGGCCGTTATGAAGGCATTGACGAGCGTTTCATTGAAGCTCATGTCGATGAAGAGTGGTCGATTGGCGACTATGTACTGTCTGGCGGCGAGCTGCCGGCGATGGTCCTGATCGATGCGGTTACACGACTGCTGCCTGGAGCTTTAGGGCATGCAGATTCCGCTGAGGAAGATTCCTTTACGGATGGTCTGCTGGATTGCCCGCACTACACCCGACCGGAGGTGTATGCGGATCAGCGTGTTCCCGACGTGTTGCTAAGTGGCAACCACGCGCACATCCGGCGTTGGCGTTTACAGCAGTCCCTTGGTCGGACCTATGAACGACGCGCCGATCTTCTGGAAAGCCGCTCGCTTTCTGGAGAAGAGAAGAAGCTGCTCGAGGAATACATCCGCGAGCGGGACGATAGTTAACAACGTATCGATGGTGAGTCCGACGACTTGCCTTAGGAGCACAGCATGACTAACAAAATCATCCTTGCACTCGAAGCAGAGCAGATGACCAAAGAAATCCCTACCTTTGCCCCAGGCGACACCATTGTCGTTCAGGTGAAAGTGAAGGAAGGCGACCGTTCCCGTCTGCAAGCGTTCGAAGGCGTCGTTATCGCCAAGCGTAACCGTGGCGTGAACAGTGCATTCACCGTTCGTAAAATCTCCAACGGTGTTGGCGTAGAGCGTACTTTCCAGACCTACAGCCCGCAAATCGACAGCATGGCTGTCAAGCGTCGCGGTGACGTACGTAAAGCCAAGCTGTACTACCTGCGTGACCTGTCGGGTAAAGCAGCTCGCATCAAGGAAAAACTGGCTTAAGTCCAGCTTCCGATGCAAAAAAAGCAGCCTGCGGGCTGCTTTTTTGTTGCCTGCGATTTGCGCTTTGAGCACCCTGCCTAGCTTCATTTGCAATTTTGATGCTGTGTGTGCCCGCATCCTTCAAGAGTTCTTATGCCCGCCATCGATCATCCGCTGATAGACCAGTTTCTCGACGCCCTGTGGCTGGAGAAGGGCCTGTCCGATAACACCCGCGATGCCTATCGCAGCGACTTGGCGCTGTTCAACGGTTGGTTGCAGGAAAACCACCTGGAACTGATCAATGCCGGACGGGAATTGATCCTTGATCACTTGGCGTGGCGTCTGGAGCAGAACTACAAGCCGCGCTCGACCGCGCGGTTTCTCTCCGGCCTGCGTGGGTTCTATCGCTATTTGCTGCGGGAAAAGCTGATCGCGGTGGACCCGACCTTGCGCGTGGAAATGCCGCAATTGGGGCGTCCATTGCCCAAGTCCCTCTCCGAAGCCGATGTGGAGGCGCTGCTGGCGGCACCTGACCTCAGCGAAGCCATCGGTCAGCGCGACCGGGCCATGCTCGAAGTCTTGTATGCCTGTGGCCTGCGGGTCACCGAGTTGATCAGCTTGACCCTGGAGCAGGTCAACCTGCGCCAGGGCGTGCTGCGGGTGATGGGCAAAGGCAGCAAGGAGCGCCTGGTGCCGATGGGTGAGGAAGCGATCGTCTGGGTCGAGCGCTACATGCGCGATGCCCGCCACGAACTGCTGGGCGGGCGCCCCAGCGACGTGCTGTTCCCCAGCCTGCGCGGCGAGCAGATGACCCGCCAGACTTTCTGGCACCGCATCAAGCACCAGGCCAAGGTGGCCGGGATCGGCAAATCCCTCTCGCCCCACACGTTGCGCCATGCCTTCGCCACGCACCTGCTCAACCACGGCGCCGACCTGCGGGTGGTGCAGATGCTGCTCGGCCACAGCGACCTGTCCACCACCCAGATCTACACCCACGTCGCCCGGGCGCGGTTGCAGGAGCTGCATGCCAAACACCATCCGCGCGGCTGAAATCTGCCGCGATGTTGTCAGTGCTGCCGCCATCGCGAGCAAGCTCGCTCCCACAGGAGATCTATGTCGCACCGAAGATCAAATGTGGGAGCGAGCTTGCTCGCGATGGCGGTGTGTCAGCCTGCATCAATCCTCAAAGCGTCTTGCATCAGCGGCATTCGGTCACGCGGGCCTTATGTGGTAGGCTTTCCCGGTTTGCACAGTGGGCGGTTGGAACCCGAATCTGCGGGTCGGCGTTTCCCGTCTCATTTGTTCGCCTCAGGAGTCCCCATGCGTTTGATCCAGATGTTCACCGCCGCCGCGATTGCGCTGGCCAGTACCTTTGCCATCGCCGACGATGCGGCCGACAAGGCTATCCGCAAGAGCCTGGAAAACCTTCAGCTCGAAGTGCCGATCGAAACCATCTCGGCCAGCCCAATGGCCGGCCTGTATGAGGTCAAGCTCAAGGGCAGCCGCGTGCTTTACGCCAGCGCCGACGGTCAGTACATCGTCCAGGGCAACCTGTTCGAGCTCAAGGACGGCAAGCCGGTCAATCTCACCGAGATGACCGAGCGCCAGGGCATTTCCAAGTTGATCAACGGCATTCCAGTCGCTGAAACCGTGGTCTATCCGGCGATTGGCGAAACCAAGTCCCACATCACCGTGTTCACCGACACCACCTGCCCGTATTGCCACAAGCTGCACGCCGAAGTGCCGGAGCTGAACAAGCGCGGCATCGAAGTGCGCTATGTTGCATTCCCGCGCCAGGGCCTGGGCTCGCCGGGTGATGAGCAGTTGCAGGCGGTCTGGTGCTCCAAGGACAAGAAAGCGGCCATGGACAAGATGGTCGATGGCAAGGAAATCAAGGCCGCCAAGTGCGAGAACCCGGTTTCCAAGCAGTTCGCCCTTGGCCAGTCCATTGGTGTGAACGGTACGCCGGCCATCGTTTTGGCCGACGGCCAGGTGATTCCGGGCTACCAGCCGGCGCCACAAGTCGCCAAACTGGCCTTGAGCGCGAAATGATCATGGGCAATCCGCTTCTGAAGATCACGGCTCGGCGAAAACCTTCGTCGGGCCGTTAAACACAAAGTCGCGTTGCTGCGCGGCTGTATTTCACGGCCGACCTTGTGTCGGCCGTTTCATGGGGAGTCAAGAGTGAATCCGGTCAAAGTAGGCATCTGTGGGTTAGGTACCGTCGGTGGCGGCACCTTCAACGTACTTCAGCGCAACGCCGAGGAAATTGCTCGTCGTGCCGGGCGTGGGATCGAAGTGGCACAAATTGCCATGCGCACGCCAAAGCCTCAGTTCCAGACGACCGGTATTGCGATTACCAACGATGTCTTCGAAGTGGCCACGAACCCTGAGATCGACATCGTCATAGAGCTGGTCGGCGGCTACACCGTTGCCCGTGAGCTGGTACTCAAGGCCATCGAGAATGGCAAGCATGTGGTCACCGCGAACAAGGCGCTTATCGCTGTTCACGGTAATGAGATTTTCGCCAAGGCCCGCGAGAAGGGCGTGATCGTGGCTTTCGAAGCCGCCGTGGCCGGTGGTATCCCGGTGATCAAGGCGATCCGCGAAGGCCTGTCGGCCAACCGCATCAACTGGGTCGCGGGGATCATCAACGGCACCGGCAACTTCATCCTCACCGAGATGCGCGAGAAGGGTCGCACCTTCGAAGACGTGCTCGCCGAAGCCCAGGCCCTGGGCTACGCAGAGGCTGATCCGACGTTCGACGTGGAAGGCATCGACGCAGCGCACAAGCTGACGATCCTGGCCTCCATTGCGTTCGGCATTCCGTTGCAGTTCGACAAGGCCTACACCGAAGGCATCACCAAGCTGACCACCGCTGACGTGAACTACGCCGAAGCCTTGGGCTATCGCATCAAGCACTTGGGCGTGGCGCGCAGCACCGCCAACGGCATCGAGCTGCGCGTGCACCCGACCTTGATCCCGGCCGATCGCCTGATCGCCAACGTCAACGGCGTGATGAACGCGGTGATGGTCAACGGCGATGCCTCCGGCTCGACGCTGTTCTACGGCGCCGGTGCGGGCATGGAGCCGACGGCCTCTTCGGTGATCGCCGACCTGGTGGACGTGGTTCGCGCCATGACCTCGGACCCGGAAAACCGTGTGCCGCACCTGGCCTTCCAGCCAGACTCGCTGTCGGCTCATCCGATTCTTCCGATCGAGGCATGCGAAAGCTCCTACTACCTGCGCATCCAGGCCAAGGACCATCCGGGTGTGCTGGCCCAAGTGGCGAGCATTCTCTCGGAACGCGGTATCAACATCGAGTCGATCATGCAGAAGGAAGTCGAGGAACACGACGGCCTGGTGCCGATGATCCTGCTGACCCACCGTGTGGTCGAGCAGCGCATCAACGACGCGATTGCGGCGTTGGAAGCGCTCCAGGGTGTCGTTGGCCCGGTGGTCCGTATCCGCGTCGAACATTTGAATTAATTTAGCGGCAAGCGGTAAGTTGCAGGCTGCGAACGAAGGCACACTTGCCTTTGAATGTATCGCCTGCAGCTTCAACGCTTGAAGCCCAAACCGAAGGTTTGCCCCATGCGCTATATCAGCACCCGCGGCCAGGCACCGGCCCTGAATTTCGAAGATGTCCTCCTGGCCGGCCTGGCCACGGACGGCGGTCTCTATGTGCCGGAAAACCTGCCGCGCTTCACCCAGGAAGAAATCGCTTCCTGGGCCGGCCTGCCGTATCACGAGCTGGCGTTCCGGGTCATGCGCCCGTTCGTCACCGGCAGCATCCCGGACGCCGATTTCAAGAAAATCCTGGAAGAGACCTATGGCGTCTTTTCCCACAACGCCATCGCACCGCTGCGTCAGCTCAACGGTAACGAATGGGTCATGGAGCTGTTCCACGGCCCGACCCTGGCGTTCAAGGACTTCGCCCTGCAACTGCTCGGTCGCCTGCTGGACTACGTGCTGCAAAAGCGTGGCGAGCGTGTGGTGATCGTCGGTGCCACTTCTGGCGACACCGGTTCGGCGGCCATCGAAGGCTGCAAGCATTGCGATAACGTCGACATTTTCATCCTGCACCCGCACAACCGGGTCTCGGAAGTACAACGTCGGCAGATGACGACGATTTTCGGCGATAACATCCACAACATCGCCATCGAAGGCAACTTCGATGACTGCCAGGAAATGGTCAAGGCCAGTTTCGCCGACCAGAGCTTCCTCAAGGGCACGCGGCTGGTGGCGGTGAACTCGATCAACTGGGCGCGGATCATGGCCCAGATCGTTTATTACTTCCACGCGGCCCTGCAATTGGGCGGCCCGGCCCGCTCCGTGTCGTTCTCGGTGCCGACCGGCAACTTCGGCGATATCTTCGCCGGCTACCTGGCGCGCAACATGGGCCTGCCGATCAATCAATTGATCGTCGCCACCAACCGCAACGACATCCTGCATCGCTTCATGAGCGGCAACCAGTACGTCAAGGAAACCCTGCACGCCACGCTGTCGCCTTCGATGGACATCATGGTGTCGTCGAACTTCGAACGCCTGCTGTTCGACCTGCACGGTCGCAATGGTGCGGCGATTGCCGGCCTGATGGACCGCTTCCGCCAGGGCGGCGGTTTCAGCGTCGAGCCTGAGCGGTGGACCGAAGCCCGCAAGTTGTTCGACTCCCTGGCCGTGGACGATGAGCAGACTTGCGAAACTATCGCCGAGGTGTTCGAACAGAGCGGCGAACTGCTCGATCCGCACACGGCCATCGGCGTCAGGGCCGCTCGTGAGTGCCGTCGTAGCCTGGACATCCCGATGGTGATCCTGGGCACGGCTCACCCGGTCAAGTTCCCGGAAGCCGTGGAGAAAGCCGGTGTAGGAAAAGCGCTTGAACTGCCTGCACATCTTTCTGATTTGTTTGAGCGAGATGAGCGTTGCACCGTGTTGCCCAACGACTTGAAGGCTGTGCAGGCCTTTGTCAGCCAGCATGGCAATCGCGGCAAGCCGCTCTGACCGGGTAAACCTGTCACATTTTGAAGCCCGTCTCCTGACGGGCTTTCTTGTTTCTGCATGCCAAACTGGCCGGGTTTTCGCCCTTGGAGGGACGGGCGAGTCATCTCGAAGGAAATGCAGATGTCGTTTTTTAGCAAAGGCAAGCCAGCCCGGGGCTGGGTAATGGGCCTGGCCCTGATGTACTGGGCGCAAGGGGGCAATGCGGCACAGTTGGCGGCTTTCGACACGCCGTCGTTCAATCCTGGCGAGCGGCTGGTATTGGATGCGCAGGAATTGAAGTGGATCAAGGAGAACCCCCGCGTCATCGTGGCCACGACGCAGTTTCCGTTGTACCTGTTCAAGAATGAACTGGGGCAGTGGAACGGCCTGAACCACGACATTCTCCAGCGCATTACGCAAATGACTGGCCTTGAGTTCGTGCATCGAGAGTCGTTCTCCCCCGGCGAGTTGCTGACGCTGCTGGAGAACAGCGAAGCCGATATGACGACCCTCTTGGCGATGAATGACGAACGCAGGGATTTCCTGAGTTTCAGCCATGCATTTGGTGGCTCGGGCTGGGTATTTGTCGGCCGTGACGGAGAGTCGATTCTCCATTCGCTGGAACAGCTGGAAGGGAAGGTCCTGGCGTTGCCGGCGCGGCATGCCTTGGAAGCGGAGATCAGGCGCGACTACCCGGCCATCGAATTGCGCACGACCAAGACCTATGGCGAGGCGCGGGCATTGGTCGAGAGTCGGGAAGCCTATGCCACCATCGAAAATGAAAGCGGGGTGCATCTCTATCCGGCGGGACAATTGCAGGTAGGAAGGGGCCTTGAAGGCAAGTGGGAACCCGATTACCTCGCGGTACGCCAGGACCTGACCGTGCTGCTTAGCATCCTGAACAAAGCCCTGGAAGCCTTCCCGGCCAAGGACATGCGCGCGCTACGTTCCAAATGGATGGCCGGCAGCACACCCGTCCAGGCGCCATCGATCTGGGAGCGGGTGTCCCGCTGGGGGTACTGGTGCGTGACCGTGGTCGTGGTGTTCGGCCTCCTGTCCCTGCTATGGAACCGTCGCCTGCAGATACAGATCGACCAGCGCCTCAAGGCCGAGGCGGTCCTCAAGGACCAGTTGATGCTCCAGCGGGCCTTGATGGATGCCATTCCCGACCCGATTTTCATCCGGGATCTGGAAGGGCGCCTGATCATGTGCAACAAAAGCTACGAGGACCAGTTTGCGACCCGCTTCGAAAAGCTGCGGGGCACGCGGCTGACGGATTCGGCGGCATTCCCGCCGGCCACTGCCGAGTTGCTCCATGGGGAGGTGATGGAGCAATTGCGCACCGGCCAGTCTCGGTTCGTCGACCGACAATTGATGTTCAGCAGCGGCTTGCGGGAAATCTATCATTGGTCGGTGCCCTTCTATGGGGCTGACGGGCAGTTGCGCGGCATTCTGGGGGGCTGGACCGATGCCGGGCGTCGGTGGCGCCGTTGCGACAAGTTGATGGCCTGACGCCGACCGTCACCACGCCAAGGCTTCAAGAGAGGGCTGTTGTTTGCCTGTCATATTGGGCGCGCATGCTCGGTTGAACAGGTTGAAGGCGTGCCGGTTCGGTGCGCTGACGAACTTTCTGCTGCGGCCCACGGTCACTTACTGTGAACATGCAGTTGTTTTCGGACTATTGAAGGGTGAGCGAATGGAAAGTATCAGCCTATTGCTGGGTGAGGCTTTGAGCCCGTATCAGGTCACGCTGACTCCCTCTGGCGCCAAGGGCGAATGCCTGGTGACGCTGAAGAATGCCTCCGGGGCCATCATGGTCGAGCGAGTGTTCAATCAGGCCCAATTGACCGACAAGCGTCAGTTGACGGATGTGGTCGATGGCCTGCATCGCGATGTATTGATTGCCGAGGGCCGCCTGGAGCCCTGTGTGATTGCGGCGCTGCGCAATCTGGCGCGCGACAAGGTCATGGTCGGGGCGAATTGACTGGGGTTTTGTGGGAACCTTCCTACGTCCTGATGAGTCAGACTCTTTACCAACAAGAGCGAGCATTGTGCTCCGGTGCTTGTCGCTTGTTGTACGGACCATGAGTGGTCACGTTTAACCCCGAGTTGTCTCCCCACTTCTCGGGGTTTCTTTTTGCCTGGCGTTTGTGTTTTTAGCGCGGTTTGTCAGGCGCTGGAGTTTTTTGTGGGAGCGAGCTTGCTCGCGATGGCGGCCTGATGGTCGGGTACATATCCATTGCTGCGGTAACGGCGGCTTAGGGTTCCGCCCTGACGGCGGCTCACTTTTGAAAAGCCCGGGAGCCGGCCCAGTCAAAAGTAAGCAAAACGCTCTTGCCCCACCACTCGGTGCCTCGCCTAGGCTCGGCATGCCCGAACGAAGGCATTGCTCCGTGGGCCCGCCGCGAAGGGCCATCCATGGCCCAGCGCGGCTACCTCGGCATCCATGCCTGGATGCCCACTGCGCAATGCCTGCGTTCGGCCAGCGTGGTTAACGGGGCGCCGAGATCAACGTCCACCGCGAGGCGGCCTAACAGCCGGCCTGGCTCTTGCGGTCGTACACCCGTCAGATCTGTTTGAGCAGGACCTGTGGGAGCAAAGCTTGCTCGCGATTGCGGTGTGCCAGTCAACATCAAGTCGACTGAACGGACGCTATCGCGAGCAAGCTCGCTCCCACAGTTTGATCTTCAGTGAGGGCCCGCTGCGGTGTGTCAAATGGCGCCGTCGGTGCGCAGTTTGGCGATCTGCTGCGCGTCGTAGCCAAGCTCGCCGAGCACTTGTGCGTTGTGTTCACCCAGCGCCGGCCCGACCCATTCGGAGGTGCCCGGGGTGTCGGAGAGTTTCGGTACGATCCCCGGCATCTTGAACGCCTTGCCGTCGGGCAACTTGGCCTGCAGGAACATTTCACGAGCCAGAAACTGCGGGTCGCTGAACATATCTTCGGCGCTGAAGATCCGACTGGCCGGCACCCCGGCCTGGTTCAATTGGTCGATAACGCTATCGAGCGGCAGCGAGTTGACCCAGCGATCGATGACGCCATACAGCTCGTCACGGCGGCTATCACGGCCGTCGTTGCTGGCCAGTTGCGGGTCATTGGCCAGGTCGTCACGGCCGATGATCTGCATGAAGCGCTTGAAGATCGCGTCGCCGTTGGCGCCAATCTGCACGTGCTTGCCGTCAGAGCTGGTGTGGATGGACGAGGGGGTGATGCCGGGCATGATGTTGCCGGTGCGCTCACGGATGAAGCCGAACACGTCGAACTCCGGCACCATGCTTTCCATCATGGCGAAAATCGCCTCGTACAAGGCCACGTCCACCACTTGCCCGGTTCCGCCATTGATCTCGCGGTGACGCAGGGCCATCAATGCGCCGATCACGCCCCAGAGGGCGGCGATGGAGTCGCCGATGGAAATTCCGGTGCGCACCGGCGGACGGTCCTCGAAGCCGGTGATGTAGCGCAGGCCGCCCATGGACTCGCCTACCGCGCCAAACCCCGGCTGATCTTTCATCGGCCCGGTCTGGCCGAAGCCCGAAAGCCGCACCATCACCAGTTTCGGGTTCAGTGCGTGCAGGACATCCCAGCCCAGGCCGAGCTTTTCCAGTACGCCGGGGCGAAAATTCTCGATCAGGATATCGGCTTCGCCGATCAGTTTTTTCAGGATCGCCAGGCCTTCAGGGTGCTTGAGGTTCAAGGTCAGGGACTTCTTGTTGCGTGCCTGGACGAACCACCACAGCGAGGTGCCTTCGTACAGCTTGCGCCACTTGCGCAGGGGGTCACCGCCGTCGGGCGATTCGACCTTGATGACTTCGGCGCCGAATTCGCCGCAGATGCGCGAGGCGAAGGGCCCGGCGATCAAGGTGCCGAGTTCGATGGCTTTGACGCCGGCAAGGGGTTTGGCAGTAAGCGACATGACAGATCCTGTAGGACAAAGGCAGAACGAATAGAGCGTTTTATCATAGGCCAAGGCTGGTCGCCGCAGGTTGATGGTCGGCAATTCGTGGATTGCCCGCGTCATCGGTTAGACTTGCCGCCTTTCCTCGTATCAAGAAGCCCGTTCATGGCCCAGCCGTCCACGACCTATAAGTTTGAACTGAACCTCACCGACCTTGACCGCAATGTGTACGAGAGTGTGAAGCAGACCATCGCCCGCCACCCTTCGGAAACCGAAGAGCGCATGACCGTGCGCCTGTTGGCCTACGCGTTCTGGTACAACGAACTGCTGGCGTTTGGTCGTGGTCTGTCAGACGTCGATGAGCCTGCGCTGTGGGAAAAAAGCCTGGATGACCGTGTGCTGCACTGGATCGAAGTCGGCCAGCCGGATGCCGATCGCCTGACCTGGTGCTCGCGCCGGACCGAGCGCACCAGCTTGCTGGCCTATGGCAGCCTGCGGGTCTGGGAAGGCAAGGTGATCCCGGCGGTCAAGAACCTGAAAAACGTCAACATCGCCGCTGTACCCCAGGAAGTGCTCGAAACCCTGGCCCAGGACATGCCGCGGGTGATCAAGTGGGATGTGATGATCAGTGAGGGCACGATTTTCGTGACCGACGACCGTGGCCAGCATGAAGTCCAGCTGCAATGGTTGCTGGGCGAGCGTGGCTGAGCCCACCGGGCCCTGTAGGAGCTGCCGAGCGAAGCGAGGCTGCGATCTTTCCCCTGGCGCTTGAGTCTCAAGCGAAAGATCAAAAGATCGCAGCCTTCGGCAGCTCCTACGGGGTCCAGCGTGAGCACGCGCTCTTGTCACAGTCTGCGATTCCTACAAAAAAATAGAGAAACGTCCGTTCCCCATGCGCATAGAACCCCGCCAACTGCCCGACACCTTGCCATTCCTGGGTGACCTGCCGCCCCTGTTGACCCGCCTGTACGCAGCGCGTGGTGTGCAGTCCGAGGCTGAACTGGACAAGAGCCTGGCGCGCTTGATTCCCTTCCAGCAGCTCAAGGGGATCGACGCCGCGGTGGATCTGTTGGTGACGGCGCTGGAGCAACGCCAGCGCATCCTGATCGTGGGCGACTTCGACGCCGATGGCGCGACCGCCAGCACCGTGGGCATGCTCGGGTTGCGTCTGCTCGGTGCGGCCCATGTCGATTACCTGGTGCCCAATCGCTTCGAATATGGCTACGGGCTGACCCCGGAAATCGTCGAAGTCGCCCTGGCCCGCGAACCGCAGTTGCTGATCACCGTGGATAACGGTATTTCCAGCGTGGAAGGCGTGGCGGCGGCGAAAGCGGCGGGGCTCCAGGTGCTGGTCACCGACCACCACTTGCCCGGCCTCGAACTGCCGGCAGCCGATGCCATCGTCAATCCGAACCAGCCGGGCTGCGAGTTCCCGAGCAAGGCCCTGGCCGGTGTCGGGGTGATTTTCTATGTGCTGATGGCCCTGCGGGCGCGTCTGCGCAGCCTGGGCTGGTATGCCAGCACACCCCAACCGAACATTGGCGAATTGCTCGACCTGGTGGCCCTGGGCAGCGTGGCCGACGTGGTGCCTCTGGACGCGAATAACCGGATCCTGGTGCACCAGGGCCTGGAGCGGATTCGCGCCGGACGCGCCCGGCCCGGCATCAAGGCGATCCTGGAAGTGGCCAAGCGCGATGCTTCACGGATTACCTCCACCGACCTCGGCTTTATCCTCGGGCCGCGTCTGAATGCGGCAGGGCGCCTGGACGACATGAGCCTGGGCATCGAATGCCTGCTCACCGACGACCCGGCCCTGGCGCGGGAGATGGCGGCGCAACTGGACGGCATGAACCAGGACCGCAAGTCCATCGAGCAGGGCATGCAGCGCGAAGCCCTGGCCCAGCTCAAGGACCTGCCGGTGGAGTCGATGCCGTTCGGTTTGTGCCTGTTCGATCCGCAGTGGCACCAAGGGGTCATCGGCATTCTCGCCTCGCGGATGAAAGAGCGCTATTTCCGTCCGACCATTGCTTTTGCCGATGCCGGGGACGGCTTGCTCAAGGGCTCGGGTCGCTCGGTGCCGGGTTTTCACATTCGCGATGCGCTGAGCGTGGTGGCGGCGCAGCACCCCACCCTGATCAGCAAGTACGGCGGTCACGCCATGGCGGCGGGGCTGACGCTGCCGGAGGCGAATTTTCCGTTGTTCGCCGAGGCGTTCGATGCGGAAGTGCGCCGGCAGTTGCGCGAAGAAGACCTGACCGGCCGGCTGTTGTCGGATGGCACCCTGGCGGTCGAGGAGTTCCACTTGGAACTGGCCCGGGCACTGCGCCACGCCGGCCCCTGGGGCCAGCATTTTCCTGAGCCAATGTTCCACGGCCTGTTCCAGTTGGTCGAACAGCGCGTAGTGGGCGAACGGCACCTGAAGGTCGTCCTCAAGAGCGAGTGCGGCTCGGTGAAGCTTGATGGCATCGCCTTTGGCATCGACCGCGAGATCTGGCCCAACCCTACCGTGCGCTGGGTGGAACTGGCCTACAAGCTTGACCTCAACGAGTTCCGCGGCCAGGAAACGGTGCAGTTGATGATTGCCCATATCGAGCCGCGGTAGCCGATCGGCCTTTGTGGCGAGGGAGCTTGCTCCCGTTGGGCCTGTAGGAGCTGGCGAAGCCTGCGATCTTTTGATCTTGATCTTTCGCTCTCGACTCAATTGTCAGTGGAAAGATCGCAGCCTCGTTGCACTCGTCAGCTCCTACACAGCTCCTACAGCGTCCAGCGGGAGCAAGCTTCCTCGCCACAGGGTTTCAGGGGCGCCTTAAGTGAACTGCATTGCGCCACACCGTCGGTTTTTAAGTTCTGAACCCTCCGTCCTTGCGGGTTGTCGACTAGGCTCTAAGCACTGCTTGATAGCCCTTGTGACGTCTTGTCGAGTTTTTTGCCCGCGGGGGCGGGAGTTGCACCTTTTGTCACTCGTCGACTTTTCAAACAGAACCCTGGAGCCTGCCCACTGATTCGAGAGGTGCCCCATGAGTCTGCTGCTGGAACCCTATACCCTTCGCCAATTGACCCTGCCCAATCGCATCGCGGTATCGCCGATGTGCCAGTATTCGAGCACCGATGGCCTGGCCAACGATTGGCACCTGGTGCACTTGGGCAGCCGTGCCGTGGGCGGCGCCGGCCTGGTGTTCACCGAAGCCACCGCTGTTACCGCCGACGGCCGCATCACCGCCCAGGACCTTGGGCTTTGGAACGATGAACAGATCGAGCCGCTACAACGCATCACCCGTTTCATCACCGCTCAGGGGGCAGTGCCGGGCATACAACTGGCCCATGCCGGACGCAAGGCCAGCACCTGGCGACCCTGGCTGGGCAAGCATGGCAGCGTAAAACCGGCGGACGGCGGCTGGGTGCCGGTCGGCCCGTCGCCGATTGCCTTCGACCCACAACACACTCCGCCGGTGCAGTTGGACGAAGGACAGATCGCCGGTGTGATCCAGGCCTTCGTGGATTCGGCCAAGCGCGCCCTCACGGCCGGCTTCAAAGTGGTCGAGGTTCACGCGGCCCATGGTTATCTGCTGCATCAATTCCTCTCGCCCTTGAGCAATCAGCGGCGCGATCAATACGGCGGCTCGTTCGAGAATCGCATCCGCCTGGTGCTACAAGTCACCGAAGCGGTGCGGGCCGTATGGCCTGAAGAACTGCCGGTGTTCGTTCGCGTTTCCGCCACTGATTGGGTCGAGGACGGGTGGAACCCGGACGAAACCGTGGAGCTGGCGCGGCGCTTCAGGGCCCTGGGAGTGGATTTGATCGATGTGTCATCGGGTGGCACGGCCGCCAATGCGGAAATTCCCACCGGCCCGGGTTACCAGACACGCTTTGCCGAGCGGGTGCGCAAGGAGTCGGAAATCGCCACCGGCACTGTCGGCATGATCACCGAACCGGCCCAGGCCGAACACATCCTGCGCACCTGCCAGGCCGATATCATTTTCCTGGCCCGCGAATTGTTGCGCGATCCGTACTGGGCCCTGCATGCCGATGATGACCTGGGTGGTCGCAAGGCCACGTGGCCCGCGCAGTACCAGCGGGCCACGCATCGGGACCAGCCGATTCATGAGTCGGATTTGCGCGATTGAGTGTTTGGTAAAACAAAAAAGCCCCGGTCGTCATTGGCCGGGGCTTTTTGTTTATTGGGCTGGATTGTTCGGTGGTTGTACCGGCCTCATCGCGAGCAAGCTCGCTCCCACAGTGGATTTGTGTTGTTCACACATAACCTGTGGGAGCGAGCCTGCTCGCGATAGGGCCAGCCCAGATACCCGATCCCTATCAGGGATATTTGCGCTTATCCGGCGCCGGCGGGAAGTACTGGTACAACCAGGTCTCGCTCAAGGTGCGGTCCTTGGTACGAATGAACAGGCGCATCTGCACCGGCTCCACACTGTCGTCGGTCGGGTACCAGTCGAAGGTGATGCGGTAGCCCTTGATTGCATCCATCACCAGCACGTTGAAGTCTTTCACTTCACCGTGGGAGCAGGTCACCACCGGTTCGATGCCGGTGCCCGGCGGCAGTTGGTCGAGGCCACCGCCGCTGAAGTCGACGGCAAAGCGACGGGCCCAGACGGTCGGGTAATGCTCGCCCGGTGCCCAGCCTTCGATGAAACCGCCCATGCCTGAGCGGGTGGCGTCGACGTGGGCCAGGTCCGTGCTGACTGGCGGCAGCGCGCTCCAGTAGAGCTTGTAGCCATAGTTCAGCGAGTCGCCGGCGGCCACCGGTTTTTTCGGCGTCCAGAACGCGACAATGTTGTCCAGGGTTTCGCCGGTGGTAGGAATCTCCAGCAGGTCGACCGAGCCTTCGCCCCAGGCCGTCGTCGGTTCGACCCACAGGCTTGGGCGCTTGCTGTACCAGTCCACAGTGTCCTGGTAGCTGGCGAAGTCGTGGTCGGTTTGCACCAGGCCGAAACCTTTCGGGTCCTTGTCGGCGAAGGCGTTGAATTGCAGGGTGGCGGGATTGTTCAACGGCCGGCACACCCATTCGCCGTTGCCGCGCCACATGGCCAGCCGGTCGGAATCGTGGATTTGCGGGTGAATGGTGTCGCACATGCGCCGTTCGACGGTGCCACAGCTGAACATGCTGGTCATGGGCGCGATGCCCAACTGTTCGATGGCAGTACGGGCATTGATGTGCGCGTCGATCTCCATCACTACCCGGGTCGGCTGGCAATCAATGTCAAACCGATAGGCACCGGTGGCGCTGGGGGAGTCGAGCAGGGCGTAGACCACGAAGCGGGTGCTGTTCTTGTCCGGGGTTTCAAACCAGAATTTGGTGAAGTCCGGGAATTCTTCGCGCTTCTTGGCGTAGGTGTCGATGGCCAAACCGCGGGCCGACAGCCCGTATTGGCCGCTGGCATCCACGGCGCGGAAGTAGCTGGCCCCCAGGAACGAAAGGATGTCGTGCCGGTCCAGTTCCGGCGCCTTGAAGACGCGAAAGCCGGCGAAGCCCAGGTCACCCGTCAGTTGCGAGGTGTTGACCGTGGTTTTCTGATAGTTGAACAGCTCGGGGCGGAAGTGCACCTCACGGGCCATGCGCGTCTTCGGGTCGACGCTGTACATGCGCACCGGCTGCTTGAAGCCCATGCCGACGTGGAAGAATTGTGCGTCCAGTTGCCCGTCCAGCTCATTCCACAGCGAGTGATTGACGTCGTACTGGATGGCGTTGAACTGCAGCGGCGACATTTGGGCCAGGGTTTCTGGCAGGACTTGCTTGGTGTCGATATAGCGGCTCTCGGCCAGCCGCCGGGCCTGATCCTTCAAACCGTTGAAGTCGAAAGGACGGGCTTCGCCATCGGCAGTCTGATCGGCGGCCCAGGCGCGTGCGGCCATGAGCCCGGAGGCTGATAGCCCGGTGTAGGCGGCGAAGGCCATGGAGGCCTTGAGCAGATTCCTGCGGTGCATAAATACAACCTTTTCTCGAAACAGTCCCGAGCCGATCCTGGCAACAGTGACTGATAAGGGAGTTCGGACATGCCTTTGGCCAAACGCGACGAACGTTAGAACAGATGCCTGAGAGTTGGATCGGTTCACCGAGGCGCAAAATCATAGGGGAAATACGGGCTTTGAGAGCAAGGAAAGCGTGGCTTGGTCAAATTTTCTTACAGTTATTTCTTTTTTTATGTCGATTCCGACTTTTTTTGACTAATTACTCTAAAACTCCCTTTTCACGCTTTGAATCCTCCCTATTCTTTAGCGTGATAGGCGATCTAACCCGGATTCAGACGGCGCTATCAGGTCAACCTCGACGTAAAGAAGGACAACTCATGACAAAAATACAGGGCATTACCGAAATGCTGGGGATCTTTCCAGGCCTGACCAACCCACGCAGGACACGCCGGCTCAGCCTGGAAGAATTGAGACTGGTCGAGCGCTATCGGGAGTTGTCGGAAAACGACCGTATCGCCATGCGCTACCTGGTGGATGCGATGCGCAGTGTTTCGCGGTTTTGAAGCGTGGCGCAGGTGGGCGGCCGGAGCAGGAACGCCGGCCGACATCACTCCACCGACCAGCCCTGAGGGCGTTCGGTGCGCTGGTGCAGTATCCGCAGCACCTGCAGTTGTCCATGCTTGAGCCGGTAGGGGGCTACGAACGGGTAGCGGGTCAGCACCAGCTCTCGAATATCGGGAGCGACCGAAGGACGGCCCGAGCCGGGAAAGCGTTGCAGTTGGCGCAGTGTCTCCAGGATGGCGCTGATGACGTCATCAGCGTTTTGGTAATGTTCGTGGATCGAGTCGAGGTCACTCTGTGCTTTGTCGGTCAGTACGATGCTCGGCACGTTTTGCCCACTTGGCCTTCACGGCGTCCAGATCGGTCAGGTTTCCAGCGTCGGCATCGGCTATGCCTTCGCTGATGGCTTGCAGATGCCAGGATTCGGCTTCCACATATCGGACCAGTGCACGCTTGAGGTGATATTGACGGTCGCGGTCGGTGGCGGCGGCCAGCAAGTCCAGCTGTTGGGCCAGACCTTCTTCCACACGAAAGGACAAAACGGGCGAGGCCATGGCTGATCTCCAAGGTGTATACGTTGTAGACAACCTAGGGGCTGCCAGGATTTCCGTCAACCGGCGAGCGTGCCCCGATCGACGAAAACCTTAGCAGGACGAACGCTGGGCAGGCGTGGGCATGTGTTGCCAAGGTTGTCTTGGTGTCAATGCTTGAACATCACATGCCGTACTACCGTGTAATCCTCCAGCCCATACATGGACATGTCCTTGCCATAGCCGGAACGTTTCTGACCGCCATGGGGCATTTCGCTGACGAGCATGAAGTGCGTGTTCACCCAGGTGCAGCCATATTGCAGGCGTGCCGACAGGCGATGGGCACGGCCAATGTCGGCGGTCCACACCGATGAGGCCAGGCCGTAGTCCGAATCGTTGGCCCAGGCCAGCACTTGTGCTTCGTCGAGGAACTGCGTGACGGACACCACTGGCCCGAAGACTTCCCGGCGGACGATTTCGTCATCCTGCAGGGCGTCGGCCAGCACCGTCGGCTCGAAGAAAAACCCGTTGCCGTCCACGGCCTTGCCGCCGGTGATCAGGCGGATATGCGACTGGGCGATGGCCCGTTCGACGAAACCGGCCACGCGGTCGCGGTGCTGGGCGGTGATCAGTGGGCCCATCTCGGTGTCTGGCGCGGTTTGCAGGCCGTACTTGATGCTGCCCACGGCGGCGCCGAGCTTCTCGACGAACTGGTCGTAAATGCCTTGCTGGGCATAGATGCGGCAGGCAGCGGTGCAGTCCTGGCCGGCGTTGTAGAAACCGAAGGTGCGGATGCCCTCCACGGCGGCGTCAATGTCAGCGTCGTCGAAAATGATCACCGGGGCCTTGCCGCCCAGTTCCATGTGCATGCGTTTGACGCTGTCGGATGTGCTGGAAATGATGTTTGAGCCAGTGGCGATGGAGCCGGTCAGCGACACCATGCGCACCTTCGGGTGGGTGACCAGCGGGTTGCCGACGGTTTGCCCACGACCGAATATCACGTTGAGCACGCCGGCCGGGAAAATTTCCGACGCCAGTTCTGCCAGGCGCAGCGCCGTCAGCGGAGTTTGCTCCGATGGCTTGAGCACCACGGTATTGCCGGCAGCCAGGGCCGGGGCGATTTTCCAGGCGACCATCATCAGCGGGTAGTTCCACGGCGCGATGGAGGCGATGACGCCCACCGGGTCGCGGCGGATCATCGAGGTGTGCCCCGGCAGGTATTCGCCGCCTGCCGAACCACTCATGCAGCGGCTGGCGCCGGCAAAGAAGCGGAACACGTCGGCAATCGCCGGGATCTCGTCGTTCAGCGCGGCACTCAAGGGTTTGCCGCAGTTGTCCGACTCCAGTTCCGCCAGTTCTTCGCCGTGGGCTTCGATGGCATCGGCCAGCTTGAGCAGCAACAGGGAACGGTCCTTGGGCGGCACTTGCGACCAGGCCTCGAAGGCGGCATCGGCGGCGCGCACGGCGGCATCGACCTGAGCTTCGCTGGCTTCATTGATCTCCACCAGCACCCGGCCCAGCGATGGGTTGAACACCGCCTGGCCAGGGCCTTCGCCGTTCACCAGATGGCCGTTGATCAGCAGTTTGGTTTGCATGTCCATGTCCTCTTGAATGTTTCCCAAGTCCCCTGTGGGAGCGAGCTTGCTCGCGATAGCGGTGGATCATTCACCCTTTGCAGCGACTGACACGACGCCTTCGCGAGCAAGCTCGCTCCCACAGGATTTCGGTTCTGATTATTTCCCGCCGCTACCGGCCACGCTCTCACCGCCTCGGGTCAGGTAATACGCGCCCAATATCGGCACCATCGTGACCATCATCACCAGCATCGCCACTACGTTGGTCACTGGCACATCGCGAGGGCGGCTGAGTTGGTTGAGCAGCCACAGCGGCAAGGTGCGTTCGTGGCCGGCGATGAAGGTGGTGACGATGATCTCGTCGAATGACAGCGCAAACGCCAGCATCCCGCCGGCCAGCAGCGCTGACCCCAGGTTGGGCAAGATGATGTAGCGAAAGGTCTGCCAGCCGTCGGCCCCCAGGTCCATCGAAGCCTCGATCAGGCTGTGGGAGGTTCGGCGCAGGCGGGCGATGACGTTGTTGTAGACGATCACCACGCAGAAAGTGGCATGGCCGACGACGATGGTGAACATCCCTGGTTCGATGCCCAAGGTCTTGAAGGTCGCCAGCAGCGCAATGCCGGTGATAATGCCCGGCAAGGCAATCGGCAGGATCAGCATCAGCGAAATGCCTTGCTTGCCGAAGAAATCGCGCCGGTACAGCGCCGCCGAGGCCAGGGTGCCAAGCACCATGGCGATCAGCGTGGCGATGGCCGCGACCTGCAACGACAGCTTGATCGCCTCCAGCACATCCGGGCGCGCGAAGGCGACGCTGAACCACTTCAAGGTCAGGCCCTTGGGCGGGAAGCTGAACGCGGCGTCCTCGGTATTGAAGGCGTAGAGGAAGATGATCAGGATCGGGAAGTGCAGGAACACCAGCCCGCCCCACGCCGCGATCCGCAAGCCCCACGAGGCCCGGTCTTGAGAGTCAGAGTGCATCGAAAGCTCCCAGTCGCTTGACGATGGATAAATACAGGGCGATCAGCACAATGGGCACCAGGGTGAACGCCGCGGCCATGGGCATGTTGCCGATGGCGCCTTGCTGGGCGTAGACCATGCTGCCGACGAAGTAGCCCGGCGGGCCCACCAGTTGGGGCACGATGAAATCCCCCAGGGTCAGCGAGAAGGTGAAGATCGAGCCGGCGGCGATGCCGGGAATCGACAGCGGCAGGATCACCTGCATGAACGTCTGGTGTGGCCTGGCGCCCAGGTCGGCCGAGGCTTGCAGCAGCGATGGCGGCAGACGCTCCAGGGACGCCTGGATCGGCAGGATCATGAACGGCAGCCAAATGTAGACGAATACCAGAAAACGCCCCAGGTGTGAGGTGGACAAGGTGCTGCCACCCACGCCGGGAATCCCCAGCACGAACTGCAACACCGGCCCCAGTCCCAGGTGCTGGACGAACCATTGCGCCACGCCACCCTTGGCCAGCAGCAGCGTCCAGGCATAGGCCTTGACGATATAGCTGGCCCACATCGGCAGCATCACCGCGATGTAGAAAAACGCCTTGGTCTTGCCACTGGTGTAGCGCGCCATGTAGTAGGCAATCGGGAACGCGACAATGGCGCTGGCGATGGACACCGCTATCGCCATGCTCAGGGTGCGCAAAATGATGTCGAAGTTCGACGGCTGGAACAGCGCCGCGAAATTCGCCAGGGTCAGGTCCGGCGTGACCGCCATGGTGAAGTCGTCGAAGGTGTAGAAACCCTGCCAGAGCAAGGTCAGCAGCGAGCCCAGGTAGATTGCGCCGAACCAGATCAGCGGCGGCACCAGCAACATCGACAGGTACAGGTTGGGGCGCCGGTACAGCAGGTTGGAAAAACGTCGCAACGGTGAACCGGGCGTGGGCGTTTGAGCGATGGCCAGGGTGTTCATCTCACACCTCGCCACTGACGGTGTCGTGCAGCGCGACCATCGCCTCCCGGGCCCAGCGTACGCTCAGGTGCTGGCCGGTCTGGTGCTGGGCGGTGTTGTCGAGCCACTGGGTGTTGGCCTGGCTGAGGTTCAGGGTCTGGCCGTTGGCAAGCTTCAACTCGTAGCGCGTGGCACTGCCCTGGTACTGGATGTCGTGCAGCAGGCCGTGGACTTCGATCTCACCACTGGCCAGCGGACCCTCGGCGAAACGCACGTGTTCCGGGCGAATCGAGAACGGCTGTGGATAACCGCTCAGTTCCCGGGCCAGCTCGCCACGGATCACGTTGGAAGTGCCGACGAATTCGGCGACGAAGGTGGTCGCCGGTTTCATGTACAGGTTGCGTGGGGTATCGACCTGTTCGATGCGGCCCTTGTTGAACACCGCCACGCGGTCGGACATCGACAGTGCTTCGGTCTGGTCGTGGGTGACGAAAATGAAGGTGATGCCCAGTTGGCGTTGCAGCTTCTTCAACTCGCCCTGCATCTGTTCGCGCAGCTTCAGGTCGAGGGCGCCCAAGGGTTCATCGAGCAGCAACACCCGCGGGCGATTGACCAACGCGCGGGCCAGGGCCACGCGTTGGCGCTGGCCGCCGGAAAGCTGTACCGGCTTGCGTTCGCCGTAGCCGCCCAGGGCAACCATCTCCAGCGCTTCGTCGGCGCGCTTGATGCGCTCGGCCTTGGCGATGCCTTTGACTTTCAGGCCGTAGGCCACGTTGTCGCGCACGTTCATATGGGGGAAGAGGGCGTAATCCTGGAACACCGTGTTGACGTCCCGTTGGTACGGCGCAAGCCCGGTGGCCTCTTCGCCATGGATGCGGATCGAGCCGGCACTGGGTTGTTCGAACCCGGCGATCAGTCGCAGGCAGGTGGTCTTGCCCGAACCGGACGGGCCCAGCATGGAAAAGAACTCGCCGTCCTGGATGTCGATGCAAACCCGGTCAACGGCTTTCACATCGCCGAACTGACGGGATACCTGGGTGAATTGGACTGCAAGCGTCATGGTGCGGGGCTCCAAAAAGCGGGACTGCTGTTGAATCGTTGCTGGGTTGCCGTGCACCAAACCTGTGGTAGCAGTGCTGTGGGAGCAAAGCTTGCTCGCGATACAGGCGCCTCGGCTCCCCGAGATACCGCGTCATCTTCATCGCGGGCAAGCCTTGCTCCCACACAAGAGCGGTGCTCAGCTCCAGATTTTCGCCGACTGAGGCCTTACCGCCCGCCCATGATCGCAATGTAGTCCTGGGTCCAGCGGCTGTACGGCACGAACTTGCCGCCCTCGGCCTGTGGGGTTTTCCAGAAGGCGATCTTGTCGAACTGATCGAAACCGTTGGTCTTGCAGCCCTCGGCGCCCAGCAGCTCGCTGCCCTTGCACGCCGCCGGCACCGCCGGCAACGAGCCGAACCACGCGGCGACGTCACCCTGGACTTTCGGTTGCAGCGACCAGTCCATCCACTTGTACGCGCAGTTGGGGTGCTTGGCCTCGGCGTGCAACATCGTGGTGTCGGCCCAACCGGTGGCGCCTTCTTTCGGAATGGTCGAGGCGATCGGTTGCTTCTCGTTCATCAGGCCGTTGACCTGATACGGCCAGGCGCCGGATGCCACCACGCCTTCGTTCTTGAAATCGCTCATCTGCACGGTGGTGTCGTGCCAGTAGCGGTGGATCAGCGGCTGCTGGGCCCGCAGCAATTCCAACACTGCCTTGTACTGGGCTTCGTCGAGTTGGTACGGGTCCTTGATGCCCAGCTCAGGCTTGGCGGTCTTGAGGTACAGCGCCGCGTCGGCGATGTAGATCGGGCCATCGTAGGCTTGCACGCGGCCTTTGTTCGGCTTGCCGTCGGGCAGGTTCTGGGCGCTGAACAGCACGCTCCAACTGGTGGGCGCCTGCTTGAACACGTCGGTGTTGTACATCAGCACGTTTGGGCCCCACTGGTACGGGGTGCCGTAGGTCTGCTGGTTGACCACGTACCACGGTGCATCCTTGAGGCGCGGGTCGAGGTTTTTCCAGTTGGGGATCAGCGCGGTGTTGATCGGCTGCACGCGCTTGCCGGCAATCAGCCGCAACGAGGCGTCGCCCGAGGCGGTGACCAGGTCGTAGCCACCCTTGGTCATCAGGCTGACCATTTCGTCGGAGGTAGCGGCAGTTTTCACATTGACCTTGCAACCGGTTTCCTTCTCGAAACCGGTGACCCAATCGTAGGCCTTGTCGCTTTCGCCGCGCTCGATGTAACCCGGCCAGGCGACGATATCCAGTTGGCCCTCGCCGGCGCCGACGGCCTTGATAGGTTCGGCGGCCTGGAGGCTGACGCTGGTCAGCAGCGCCGTGGTGATTGCACTGAGCAATACGGTCTTGTGCGCGTACATGGAAATCCCTCTTGCTTTAATTATGGTCGGGGCAGTGTTCGAACAGGGTGAAGCGCCATGGGTGGCCTGTTATTAGAGTAGTGCTGTTATCTAGAGATGCTGGCCGTGGCGGGCCATGATGTGGCGCACCACGCTGTAGTCCTGGAGCGAATCGCTGGACAGGTCTTTGCCGTAGCCCGAACGTTTCAGGCCGCCGTGGGGCATTTCGCTGACCAGCATGAAATGGCTGTTGATCCAGGTGCAGCCGTATTGCAGGCGCGCCGCCACTTGCATGGCCTTGTCGAGGTTCTGGGTCCATACCGAGGACGCCAGGCCATATTCGGAGTCGTTGGCCCAGTCCACCGCCTGGCTGAGTTCGTCGAAGCGGGTCACGGTGACGACCGGGCCGAATACTTCGCGCTGGACGATTTCATCGCTTTGCTTGCAGCCGGCCAGCAGCGTGGGCTGGTAGTAGAAGCCGGCACCGGAATGCACCGCCGCGCCGGTAATGCGTTCGATGTGTGGTTGGCCGAGGGCACGCTCGACAAAACTGGCCACGCGGTCGCGCTGGCGAGTGCTGATCAGCGGGCCGATCTCATTGTCGGCGTCGCGCTTGCCGGCAAAGCGCAGGCTGCTGACCGCCGCGCCGAGTTCGGCCACCAGACGATCGTGAATCCCGTCCTGGGCGTAGATCCGGCAGGCCGCGGTGCAATCCTGCCCAGCGTTGTAGTAACCGTAGGTGCGCACGCCTTCGACCACGGCCTGGATGTCGGCGTCGTTGCACACGATCACCGGCGCCTTGCCGCCCAGCTCCAGGTGCGTGCGCTTGAGGGTTTTCGCTGCTGCCTGGAGGATCTTCTGTCCGGTGACGATATCGCCGGTCAGCGAGACCATGCGCACCTTGGGATGGCTGACCAGATGGCTGCCCACACCTTCGCCGCCCCCGCAGAGGATGTTGATGACGCCTCGTGGCAGGATCTGGGCCAGTGTTGGCGCCAGGGCCAGGATCGACAGCGGTGTGTGTTCCGACGGCTTGAACACCAGCGTATTGCCGGCGGCCAGGGCCGGGGCGATTTTCCACGCGGCCATCATGATTGGGTAGTTCCACGGTGCAATGGACGCCACCACGCCAATCGGGTCGCGGCGCACCATGCTGGTGTAGCCGGGCAGGTATTCGCCACTGAGCTGGCCGGTCTGGCAGCGCACGGCGCCAGCGAAGAAACGGAATACATCCACCGTCGCACTGAGGTCGTCCTGACGCGCCAGGTGCAGCGGCTTGCCGCAGTTCAGGGATTCGAGGCGGGCCAGCTCATCGGCGTTCCTTTCGATGGCGCTGGCGATGTCCAGCAGCAGGTTCGAGCGTTGTTGCGGCGTGGTGCGCGACCAGCCGTCGAAGGCCTGGTGGGCGGCGAGGATCGCAGCTTCGACCTGCTCGGTACTGGCCTCGGCGATGTGAGCCACTACTTCACCGGTGGCCGGGTTGAGAATCGGCTCGACGATGCCTGCACCGGGAACCAGCTCCCCATCGATCAGCAACGCGGTGCACAACGGGGTTTGCGTACCAGCCATTTTTATAGGTCTCAGTTGAAACAAAGAACCTGTGGGAGCGAGCTTGCTCGCGATAGCGGTCTGTCAGTCGAATCAATGTTGCCTGACCCACCGCTATCGCGAGCAAGCTCAGCTCCCACAGGAAGGGGGCGCGTAGTCAGATTAGTGCTCAGCCACAAGGCCGACAAATTCGAAATACTCAAGGCTGCGTTCGATTAAATAGATGGCTTGCGCCCGCCATGGAGCTGTTCCCGGGCGACCGCCAGGAACGGGTCGACCGACGCCGGTCGCGCCGTGCCTCGGCGCCAGGCCAGGCCGACGTCAAGGGTCTGGTTGAGGTCGGCAATCGGTCGTGCTTCGATGATGTCGCCTTCCAGCGACCATGGACGGTAGGTCATGTCCGGCTGGATCGACACGCCCAATCCCGCCGCCACCAGGCTGCGCACCGCTTCGGTCGAGGCCGTGCGCAGGGTTATCTTCGGTTGCAGGCCGGCACCGCGCCACAGACGCTGGGCGTTGCGGTCCATTTCATCGACGTTCAGTTGGATCAGCGGTTCGCGGGCCACATCGGCCAGGTTGATGCTGTCGTGTTCCAGCAGTGGGTGCTGCGCCGGCAGCCACAAACGGTGTGGTGAGTGCGTCAGGACTTCGGTCTGCAGGGCGTGGCGGTCTTCCAGGTTGGACAGGATCAACACCCCGACGTCGATTTCGCCGCTGACCAGCAAATGCTCGATGTACGGGCGTTCGTCCTCCATCACGCGGATTTCCACGTTTGGATAGGCGCGCTGGAAACGGGTCAGCAGGTCAGCCAGGTAATAGCCGGCGACCAGGCTGGTAACGCCAATGGTGACTTGGCCGGCGATCTGGTCGGTGCTCTGTTGCAGGCTGCGCTTGGCGTTGTCGACGGTGGCCAGGATCAAATGGGCCTGGCGCAGGAATTGATGACCCTGGTGGGTCAGGGTCATGCCCTTGGCGTGGCGGTTGAACAGGCTGACGCCGATTTCCTGCTCCAGTTGCTGGATGGCCAGGGTCAGGGTGGATTGGGAAATGAACGCCGTTTGCGCAGCGGCGGAGATCGAGCCGGTTTCGGCCACGGCGATGAAATGGCGGATCTGGCGCAGGGTCATCATGGTCGAATACCCGGTGGGCGGTTTTATCAATGTGCTGGAGTGTATATCGTTTTTTTAGAAGGATAGGTGAGTGCGTCTTTGAATGAGCCAGGCAACATCTGGAAGCAATCTCGCCGCAGGCGCCGGGGCACTTTCGATCTAGGCTGGTGGCCTTACGTTGACCCGAAATGTGGAGACGACAAATGAACACCCGTGGATTGCTCGATCAGCTTCTCAAGTCCGGCCAGGAAATGTTGCAGAACAAGGCTGGCGGGTCCCAAGGCAAGTCGTCTGGCGGTCTGGGCGGATTGCTCGGCGGCTCCGGCAACCTGGGCGGGATGCTTTCCGGCGCGGGCGGCGGGGCACTGGCCGCCGGGGCCATGGGCCTGTTGCTGGGCAACAAGAAAGCCCGAAGTTTCGGCGGCAAGGCCCTGGCCTATGGTGGGCTCGCGGCCTTGGGCGTGATCGCCTACAAGGCCTATGGCAACTGGCAGGCCCAGCAAGGCACTGCGCCGAAAACCGAACCGCAGACCCTCGACCGTGTACCCCCGGCGCAGGTCGAGCAGCACAGCCAGGCGATCCTCAAGGCGCTGGTGGCGGCGGCCAAGGCCGACGGCCATGTGGACGAGCGCGAGCGGCAGTTGATCGAAGGCGAGTTCACCAAGCTCGACAACGACCAGGAACTGCAACACTGGCTGCACGCCGAACTGAACAAGCCCCTGGACCCCACCGACGTCGCCCGCGCCGCCAGCACCCCGGAAATGGCGGCAGAAATGTACATCGCCAGCGTGATGCTGGTGGACGAGGAAAACTTCATGGAGAAATCCTACCTCGATGAACTGGCGCGCCAACTCAAGCTGGAGCCGGGGCTGAAGGTGGAGTTGGAGAAACAGGTACGTCAGGCGACTGTATAGAACAGTCCCAACCACAGTCCCCTGTGGGAGCGAGCTTGCTCGCGATGGGGCCCGGTCGGTCACAGTGTTTTTGACTGATGCACCGCTATCGCGAGCAAGCTCGCTCCCACAGCTCAAAAATCCCCTCACACCGCCATACAGGCCCGACACCGCCCTCGGCTATACTCCCCAGCATTTCAAGTACCCGAGGTTTTACTGTGAAGAATTGGACATTGCGCCAACGCATCCTGGCGAGTTTTGCAGTGATCATCGCCATCATGCTGTTGATGGTGGTTGTCTCGTATTCGCGGTTGTTGAAGATCGAGGACAGTGAAGAAAACGTCCGGGTCGATGCGGTGCCAGGGGTGTATTACAGCTCCATGATTCGCGGTGGCTGGGTGGACAGCTACGTCTTGACCCAGCAAATCGTCGGCCTTTCGGGCAACCGGGAAATCACCGCCGAGGACAAGGCCCGCTACCAGGGCTTCGAGCAGCACCTGCGCGAAGAGATGCAGAACTACCAAAAACTGATCCAGAACCCGGCCGACCAAGCCTCTTTCGACGAGTTCGAGGTCAATCACCAGGCGTTCAACCAAGCCATGGCAAAGGTCCTGGACTTGTACCAGCGTAAGGACTACGAAGGGGCGCGGCAGGCCTTGGACAAAGAGCTGACGCCAGAATGGATCGGCGGCCGCGGGCATTTGAACCACATCATCGAGCGCAATCGTGAGCTGGCGGAAAACGCCACCCAGACCATCGGCGATGCGGTAACGGCGGCCAAGGTCGCCATGGGCCTGTCGTTTCTGGTCGCGCTGGTCGTCGCCGTACTCTGTGGCCTGTTGCTGATGCGGGCGATCATGGGGCCGATGAACCGCATCGTCGAGATCCTCGAGATCATGCGCAGCGGCGACCTGAGCGGGCGCCTGAACCTGGCGCGCAAAGACGAATTCGGCGCCGTGGAAACCGGCTTCAACGACATGATGGCCGAGCTGACCTCACTGGTGTCCCAGGCCCAACGCTCCTCTGTGCAGGTCACCACTTCGGTGACCGAGATCGCCGCCACCTCGCGCCAGCAACAGGCCACGGCCACCGAAACCGCCGCCACCACCACCGAGATCGGCGCGACGTCCCGGGAAATCGCCGCCACCTCACGAGACCTGGTGCGCACCATGACAGAGGTGTCCACCGCCGCCGACCAGGCCTCGGTGGCCGCCGGCTCCGGCCAGCAAGGCCTGGCGCGCATGGAGGAAACCATGCATTCGGTGATGGGCGCCGCCGACCTGGTGAACGCCAAGCTGGCGATCCTCAACGAGAAGGCTGGCAACATCAACCAGGTGGTGGTGACCATCGTCAAGGTGGCCGACCAGACCAACCTGTTGTCCCTCAACGCGGCCATCGAGGCCGAAAAGGCCGGCGAGTACGGTCGTGGTTTCGCCGTGGTCGCCACTGAAGTACGACGCCTGGCCGACCAGACCGCCGTGGCGACCTATGACATCGAGCAGATGGTGCGCGAGATCCAGTCCGCGGTATCGGCCGGGGTGATGGGCATGGACAAGTTCTCCGAAGAAGTGCGCCGGGGCATGGCTGAAGTGCAGCAGGTGGGTGAGCAACTGTCGCAGATCATCCATCAGGTCCAGGCCCTGGCACCGCGGGTGTTGATGGTCAACGAAGGCATGCAGGCCCAGGCCACCGGTGCCGAGCAGATCAACCACGCCTTGGTGCAGTTGGGCGATGCCAGCAGCCAGACCGTGGAGTCCCTGCGCCAGGCCAGTTCCGCCATCGACGAGCTGAGCCAGGTAGCCGTAGGGCTGCGCAGCGGCGTCTCGCGTTTCAAAGTCTGATGGGCGAACTCGAGACCCGGCGTGGCGCCGCACCGACGGCCCGCCAGTCGTTGTTCCTGGTGTTCTGCATCGGCAACGAACGTTACGCCCTGCAGGCCATCGATGTGGTGGAAGTGCTGCCGCGCCTGCCTCTCAAGCCGATTGCCCGGGCGCCGTCCTGGGTGGCGGGGGTGTTTGCCTGGCGTGGCACGGTGGTGCCGGTGATCGACCTGTGCGCCCTGACCTTTGGCCAGAGCGCACAGGCCCGGACCAGTACGCGACTGGTGCTGGTGCGCTATCAGGGCGACGCGCAACAAACGGGACAGGTGCTGGGCCTGATCCTGGAACAGGCGACCGACACCGTGCGCTGTGACCCGGCCGATTTCAAACCCTATGGCCTGGACAACCGGCAGGCGCCGTACCTCGGCCCGGTGCGCGAAGATGCCCAGGGATTGCTGCAATGGGTGCGGGTTAATGACCTGCTCGATGAATCCGTTCGGGCGCTGCTGTTTCCTGCGCCGCCGCTGAACCTCGACGACCTCGAGGCAACGCCATGAACAACGACCAGCGCTTTTTCGATTTTCTCAAGGAGCGCATCGGCCTGGATGTGACCTCCGTCGGCACCGCGATCATTGAGCGGGCCGTGCGTCAGCGCATCGGAGCCGTGCCTGGGCGAACCGCCGATGAATATTGGCAGGGCCTGCAGTATTCGGCCCAGGAGCAGCAGGCGCTGATCGAAGCGGTAATCGTCCCGGAGACCTGGTTTTTCCGCTACCCCGAATCCTTCGCCACCCTCGCCAAGCTGGCAGTCAAGCGCCTGGCCGAGATCAAGCACCTGCGCGCGCTGCGCATCCTCAGCTTGCCGTGTTCCACCGGCGAAGAACCTTATTCGATTGCCATGGCCTTGCTCGATGCAGGCCTGGGACCGCATCAGTTCAAGGTGGACGGCCTGGACGTCAGCCCGCTGTCGGTGGCGCGGGCCAAGGAAGCGCGTTACGGCAGGAATTCCTTCCGTGGCGCGGAGCTGGGTTTTCGCGAGCGGTACTTCGACGCCGAAGACGAGGGCTACCGCCTCAGCGAGCGGGTGCGCGAACAGGTGCGTTTGCAAGTGGGCAACCTGCTGGATCCGGCCTTGTTGGTGAACGAGGCACCGTACGACTTTGTGTTCTGTCGCAACCTGCTGATCTATTTCGACCAGCCGACCCAACAGCAGGTGTTCGAGGTGCTCAAGCGCCTGACCCATCAGGACGGTGTGCTGTTTATCGGCCCCGCCGAGGGCAGCTTGCTGGGCCGACTGGGTATGCGCTCGATCGGGATCGCCCAATCGTTCGCCTTCAGCCGCCAGGGGGCTCCCGAGCCGCAACCGTTGCCGGCCTTGATGCCGACCCCGCTGCCGGTTCGTCAGCCACCGCCCCGCGTTGTCCCTCCGGTGATTCGACCGCGGCCGTTTGCGACGAGCGTGACGCCGATTGCCGAGCCCAAAAGCAGCGATGCCGCGACCTTGCTGGCCAATATTGCCGCCCTGGCCAACGCTGGCAAAAGCGCCGAGGCCCGCGTGGCTTGCGAGGCCTACTTGCGCAGCCACGCGCCAAACGCCCAGGTGTTCTATTGGTTGGGCCTGCTCAGCGACATGGCTGGCAGCGCCCTTGAAGCCCAGGGTTTTTATCGCAAGGCGCTTTATCTTGAACCGCAACACGCCGAGGCCCTGGTGCATCTGGCGGCGCTGCTGGCTTCCCAGGGAGACGCGGCCGGAGCCCGTCGATTGCAGGAACGCGCCGCCCGTAGCGGGCGCGCGGCAGACAGTGAGCACAAACGATGAGCGGTTCGGCTTCTTACACCGTCACCCATGACGATGCCCAGGCAATCGACGACTGCTGGAATCGCATCGGCGTGCATGGCGACAAATCCTGTCCGTTGTTGGTCGAGCATATTCACTGCCGCAATTGCTCGGTGTATTCGGCGGCCGCCACCCGGCTGCTCGACCGTTATGCCTTGCCACAGGATCAGCGGGATCTGTCCCTTGCCCCCGCGGACACCGATGTGGTCACGCGCTCGCTGCTGATGTTCCGCCTCGGTGAGGAATGGCTGGGCCTGACGACGCGCAGCCTGGTGGAAGTGGCGCCGTTGCAGCCGATCCATTCCTTGCCCCACCAGCGCTCGCGGGCCTTGTTGGGGGTGGCGAATGTACGCGGGGCGCTGGTGGCCTGCTTGTCTCTGGTGGAGCTGTTGGACCTGGAGCCCGGCGCGGCGGTGGTTGCCGGCGCACGGGTGATGCCGCGCATGTTGATTGTCGCGGCCAAGGGCGGGCCGGTGGTGGTGCCGGTGGATGAGGTGGACGGCATCCATGCCATCGATGAGCGCATCCTGGCGAGCGCTTCGCAATCGACGGGCAAGTACACCCGTGGCGTGCTGCCCTTCAAGGGTCGCAGCCTGCGCTGGCTGGATGAAGAACAACTGCTGTCCGCCGTGGCTCGGAGCCTGTCATGACCCCTGATCAGATGCGCGACGCCTCGTTGCTGGAACTGTTCAGCCTGGAAGCCGAAGCCCAGACCCAGGTGCTGAGCACCGGCCTGCTGGCCCTGGAGCGCGACCCGACCCAGGCCGAATACCTCGAGTCGTGCATGCGCGCGGCGCACTCTCTCAAGGGCGCGGCGCGCATTGTCGGGGTGGACGCCGGGGTCAGCGTGGCCCATGTGATGGAAGATTGCCTGGTCAGCGCCCAGGAGCGGCGCCTGGTGCTGGGCGCCGAGCACATCGACGCCTTGCTGCAAGGCACCGACCTGCTGACGCGCATCGCCACCCCGGGCAACAGCGTCGGCGCCCCGGACATTGACGCCTATGTGGGGTTGATGGGGCGGCTGCTTGATCCCAACGCGCCACAGGCCTCGGCGATGGTCTTGCCAAGCGTCGAGATTCCGGTCGAGACATCGGTCGAGCCGCTACGCGTCGAGCTGCCGGAAGTGGAACTGCCCCCGACAACTGAGCCGGCCCCCAAGCGCAAACGGGTCACCGAAGGCGGCGAGCGGGTCTTGCGGGTCACGGCCGAACGCCTCAACAGCTTGCTCGACCTGTCGAGCAAGTCCCTGGTGGAGACCCAGCGCCTCAAGCCCTGGCTGGCGGCGATGCAGCGGCTCAAGCGCCAGCAAAGCAGCGGCTTGCGCGCCCTTGAAGAGCTGAACGTGCACCTCAAGGACCATGCCCTGAGCCTGCAAGCCCAGGAAGCCCTTGGCGATGCCCGCCGTTTGCTCGCCGAAACCCAGCAATTGCTGGCGCAGAAAACCGCCGAGCTGGATGAGTTCGCCTGGCAGGCCAGTCAGCGGGCGCAGGTGCTGTACGACACCGCGCTGGCCTGTCGCATGCGGCCGTTCGCCGATGTGCTTTCGGGTCAGGTACGCATGGTCCGTGACCTGGGCCGCAGCTTGGGTAAACAGGTGCGCCTGGAGATTGAGGGCGAGAAAACCCAGGTCGACCGCGATGTGCTGGAACAGCTCGAAGCGCCGCTGACCCATTTGCTGCGCAACGCCGTGGACCATGGCATCGAACCCCCGGAGCAACGAATACTGGCCGGCAAACCCGCCGAAGGCCTGATCCGCCTGCGGGCTTCCCATCAGGCTGGCCTGTTGGTGTTGGAGTTGGCGGACGATGGCGCCGGGGTGGACCTGGAACGGGTGCGCCGCAGCATCGTCGAGCGCGGCCTTTCCCCTGAGCAAACCGCCGCCAGCCTGAGCGAAGAGGAGCTGCTGACTTTCCTGTTCCTGCCCGGTTTCAGCCTGCGTGACAAAGTCACCGAAGTGTCCGGGCGCGGCGTCGGCCTGGACGCCGTCCAGCACATGGTCCGGCAGTTGCGCGGTGCGGTGGTGCTGGAGCAGACGGCGGGCGAGGGCAGTCGTTTCCATCTCGAGGTGCCGCTGACGCTGTCGGTGGTGCGCAGCCTGGTAGTGGAGGTCGGCGATGAAGCGTACGCCTTTCCCCTGGCCCACATCGAACGCATGTGCGACCTGGCGCCGGAAGACATCGTCCAGCTCGAAGGTCGCCAGCATTTTTGGCACGAAGGCCGGCATATCGGGCTGGTGGCCGCCAGCCAATTACTCAATCGCCCGGCGACGCAAGGCAGTAGCCAGACCCTCAAGGTCGTGGTGATCCGCGAGCGCGAGACGATCTACGGCGTGGCGGTGGAGCGCTTCATCGGCGAGCGGACCCTGGTGGTCCTGCCCCTGGACGAACGCTTGGGCAAGGTCCAGGACATTTCCGCCGGGGCCTTGCTCGACGACGGTTCAGTGGTGTTGATTGTCGATGTCGAAGACCTGCTGCGTTCGGTGGACAAGTTGCTCGATACCGGGCGCCTGGAGCGTATCGCCCGGCAGAACCAGGCCCAGGCCCCGCGCAAGCGGATCCTGGTGGTGGACGACTCCCTGACCGTGCGCGAGCTGCAACGCAAGTTGTTGCTCAATCGCGGCTACGACGTGGCGGTGGCGGTGGATGGCATGGATGGCTGGAATGCATTGCGCTCGGAGGATTTCGACTTGCTGATCACCGACATCGACATGCCACGCATGGACGGCATCGAGCTGGTGTCGCTGTTGCGGCGCGACAACCGCTTGCAGTCGCTGCCGGTGATGGTGGTGTCCTACAAGGACCGCGAAGAAGACCGCCGTCGTGGTCTCGACGCCGGGGCCGACTATTATTTGGCCAAGGCGAGTTTCCACGACGACGCCTTGCTCGATGCCGTGGTCGAATTGATCGGAGGGGCGCGCGCTTGAAGATCGCCATCGTCAATGACATGCCCCTGGCGGTCGAAGCCCTGCGCCGCGCCCTGGCGTTCGAGCCGGCGCATCAACTGGTCTGGGTGGCCGCCAACGGCGCCGAGGCGGTGCAGCGTTGCGCCGAATACACCCCGGACCTGATCCTCATGGACTTGTTCATGCCGATCATGGATGGCGTGGAAGCCACCCGGCGGATCATGGCCGACAGCCCGTGCGCTATCGTGATTGTCACCGGTGACAGCCAGCAGAATGTCCACCGGGTGTTCGAGGCCATGGGCCATGGCGCGTTGGATGTGGTCGACACCCCGGCCCTGGGCGTCGGTAACCCGGCAGATGCGGCGGCGCCGCTGCTGCGCAAGATTACCAACATCGGCTGGCTGATCGGTGAGCGCAACAAGCGTGAACGACCTGCGCCAGCGGCGCAGCGTGCGGCAGTGTCGCGCAAGAGCCTGGTGGCCATCGGGTCGTCGGCGGGCGGGCCGGCGGCGCTGGAGGTGCTGCTCAAGGCGCTGCCGCGTGACTTTGCCCCGGCCATCGTGCTGGTCCAGCATGTGGACGAGGTGTTCGCTGCAGGCATGGCCGAGTGGCTGGGCAGTGTCTCGGGCCACACGGTGCGCCTGGCCCTGCACGGCGAGACGCCGCAGAGCGGCACGGTGTTGCTGGCCGGGACCAATCATCATCTGCGTTTGTTGAAGGACGGCACCCTGGCCTACACCGCCGAGCCGGTGAACGAGATCTACCGGCCCTCCATCGACGTGTTTTTCGACAGTGTCGCCCAGTACTGGAGCGGTGATGCGGTGGGTGTATTGCTCACTGGCATGGGCCGCGACGGTGCACAAGGGCTTAAGCTCATGCGAGAGCAGGGCTATGTGACCATCGCCCAGGATCAGCGCAGCAGCGCGGTGTACGGGATGCCCAAAGCGGCGGCCGCCATCGACGCCGCCGCCCATATTCTCGCCCTGGACGCTATCGCGCCACGGTTGTTGGAGATTTTTACCCCATGATGAACCCCGCCAGCCTTGCGCCAGGGCGTACTCAGGTAAGCCACCATGAATGATCTGCAGCTCGACGAATTCAAGCGCGATGAAAACGCCGCCATGGTCTTGCTCGTCGACGACCAGGCGATGATCGGCGAGGCCGTGCGGCGTGGCTTATCGAACGAAGAAAACATCGACTTCCACTTCTGCTCCGACCCTCACCAGGCCATCGCCCAGGCCGTTCGCATCAAGCCGACGGTGATTCTCCAGGACTTGGTGATGCCCGGCCTGGATGGCTTGAGCCTGGTGCGCGAGTACCGTAACCATCCCGCCACCCGTGATATCCCGATCATTGTCCTGTCCACCAAGGAGGACCCGCTGGTCAAGAGCGCGGCGTTCGCCGCCGGAGCCAACGACTACCTGGTCAAGTTGCCGGACAACATCGAACTGGTGGCGCGTATCCGCTATCACTCGCGTTCCTACATGATGCTGTTGCAACGCGATGCGGCCTTTCGCGCGCTGCGGATCAGCCAGCAGCAACTGCTCGACACCAACCTGGTGCTGCAACGGTTGATGAACTCCGACGGCCTGACCGGCCTGTCCAATCGCCGGCACTTCGACGAATACCTGGAGCTGGAATGGCGCCGGGCGATGCGCGACCAGAGCCAACTGTCGCTGCTGATGATCGATGTGGATTATTTCAAGTCCTTCAACGACAACTTCGGCCACCTGGAGGGCGACGAAGCCCTGCGCCAGGTCGCCACGGCGATCCGCGAGGCGTGCAGCCGTTCGTCCGACTTGCCGGCCCGCTACGGCGGCGAGGAGTTCGCCCTGGTCCTGCCGGGCACCTCGCCGGGCGGCGCCCGGCTGATGGCCGAGAAACTGCGCCAGAGCGTCGTCGCCCTGAAGATCCCACACACCACGCCCAACGCCGGCGCGAACCTGACCATCAGCATCGGCGTCTCGACCTTTACCCCCCAGCAGGGTAGCGATTGCCGGCAACTGATCCTGGCGGCGGACAAGGGGCTGTACATGGCCAAGCACAATGGGCGTAATCGGGTGGGGGTTGAATAAACCCTTTGCCTGGCGAGATTGCTTTTGTGGCGAGGGAGCTTGCTCCCGCTGGGCTTGTAGGCGCTGTGTAGGAGCTGTCGAGTGCAACGAGGCTGCGATCTTTCCCCAGCCAATTGAGTCCCAAGCGAAAGCTCAAGATCAAAAGATCGCAGGCTTCGCCAGCTCCTACAGGACCCAGCGCGAGCTTGCTCCCTCGCCACAGGACCTGTGGCGTACAAGGAATTGGTGTTCCTAAAGCCGCCAGGCGGGCTGCCGCTGGCGCTTGATTACGTTATACTCGCCGGCTTTCAAAAGTTCGCCAACGAGTGCTGCCCGCCATGGAAATCAACCCGATCCTGAACACCATCAAGGACCTGTCCGAGCGCTCCGAAACTATTCGGGGGTATCTTTGACTACGATCAAAAGCATGAGCGTCTGACAGAAGTCAATCGCGAGCTTGAAGATCCGAATGTCTGGAACAACCCTTCGTACGCCCAGGAACTGGGCCGCGAGCGTTCTGCGCTGGCGCAGATCGTCGAGACCCTGGACGAGTTGTCCAGCGGCCTGGCCGATTGCCGCGACCTGCTGGACATGGCTGTCGAAGAGAACGATGAAGGCGCGGTCGGCGATGTGGTCGCCGAGCTGACACGCCTCGACGAGAACCTCGCCAAGCTGGAATTCCGTCGCATGTTCAGCGGCGAGATGGACATGAACAACGCCTACCTGGACATCCAGGCCGGTTCCGGCGGCACCGAAGCCCAGGACTGGGCCAACATCCTGCTGCGCATGTACCTGCGCTGGGCTGACAAACGCGGTTTCGACGCCACCATCATGGAACTGTCGGCCGGTGAAGTCGCCGGGATCAAGGGCGCCACCGTGCACATCAAGGGCGAATACGCCTTTGGCTGGCTGCGGACCGAGATCGGCGTGCACCGCCTGGTGCGCAAGAGCCCGTTCGACTCCGGTAACCGCCGCCATACCTCGTTCTCGGCCGTATTCGTTTCGCCGGAAATCGATGACAACATCGAGATCGAGATCAACCCGGCGGACTTGCGCATCGACACCTACCGTTCCTCCGGGGCCGGTGGCCAGCACGTTAACACCACCGACTCGGCCGTACGGATTACCCACGTACCGACCAACACCGTGGTCAGCTGCCAGAACGAGCGTTCCCAGCACGCCAACAAAGACACCGCGATGAAGATGCTCCGGGCTCGCCTTTACGAGCAGGAAGTGCAGAAGCGCAACGCGGCGTCCCAGGCGCTGGAAGACACCAAGTCGGACATCGGCTGGGGTCACCAGATCCGTTCGTACGTGCTCGATGCCTCGCGGATCAAGGATCTGCGGACCAGCATCGAACGCAGCGATTGCGACAAGGTGCTCGATGGCGATATCGATGAATACCTGATCGCCAGCCTCAAACAAGGGCTGTAACGCGACACCCATGCGGCGGGCAGGCACGCTTCCATCAAGGAGCATGACTCGCCCGCAAACTCCGGCCCGGGGCCGGGGGCAACGAACCTGTGATGGAATCCTTAAAGACATGAGCGACCTAGAACTCGACCCGCAAGCCCTGCAACAGGAAGAAAACTCCCTGATCGCCCTGCGCAAGGAAAAGCTTGCTGCCGAGCGCGCCAAGGGCCAGGCCTTCCCCAACGACTTCCGCCGCGACGCCTACTGCGACGTCTTGCAGAAGCAGTATGCGGACAAGACCAAGGAAGAGCTGGCCGAGGCGGCGATTCCAGTCAAGGTGGCCGGTCGTATCGTGCTCGATCGTGGTTCGTTCATGGTGATCCAGGACATGACCGGGCGCCTCCAGGTCTACGTCAACCGCAAGACCCTGCCGGAAGAAACCCTGGCCGCCGTCAAGACCTGGGACCTGGGCGACATCATTGCCGCCGAAGGCACCCTGGCCCGCTCCGGCAAGGGCGACCTGTACGTCGAGATGACCAGCGTGCGCCTGCTGACCAAGTCCCTGCGCCCGCTGCCGGACAAGCACCACGGCCTGACCGACACCGAGCAGCGTTATCGCCAGCGCTACGTCGACCTGATCGTCAACGAAGACGTGCGCCAGACGTTCCGCGTGCGCTCGCAAGTCATCGCCCACATCCGCAGCTTCCTGATGAAGCGTGACTTCCTGGAAGTCGAGACGCCGATGCTGCAGACCATCCCCGGCGGTGCGGCGGCCAAGCCGTTCGAAACCCACCACAACGCCCTGGACATGGAAATGTTCCTGCGTATCGCGCCGGAGCTGTACCTCAAGCGTCTGGTTGTGGGTGGCTTCGAAAAAGTCTTCGAGATCAACCGCAACTTCCGTAACGAAGGCGTTTCGACCCGGCACAACCCCGAGTTCACCATGCTCGAGTTCTACCAGGCCTACGCCGACTACGAAGACAACATGGACCTGACCGAGGAACTGTTCCGCGAACTGGCGCAGCTGGTTCTCGGGACTACCGACGTGCCGTACGGCGACAAGGTGTTCCACTTCGGCGAGCCGTTCGTGCGCCTGTCGGTGTTCGACTCGATCCTCAAGTACAACCCTGAACTGACTGCCGATGACCTGAACGACATCGAAAAGGCTCGCGCCATCGCCAAGAAGGCCGGTGCCAAGGTGCTCGGCTTCGAAGGCCTGGGCAAGCTGCAAGTGATGATTTTCGAAGAGCTGGTCGAGCACAAGCTGGAGCAGCCGCACTTCATCACCCAGTACCCGTTCGAAGTGTCGCCGCTGGCCCGTCGTAACGACGAGAACCCAAGCGTGACCGACCGTTTCGAGCTGTTCATCGGTGGCCGTGAAATCGCCAACGCCTATTCCGAGCTCAACGATGCAGAGGACCAGGCCGAGCGTTTCATGGCCCAGGTGGCTGACAAGGACGCCGGCGACGACGAAGCCATGCACTACGATGCCGACTTCGTGCGTGCCCTGGAGTACGGCATGCCGCCGACCGCTGGAGAAGGCATCGGCATCGATCGCCTGGTGATGTTGTTGACCAACTCGCCGTCGATCCGGGACGTGATTCTCTTCCCGCACATGCGGCCTCAAGCGTAAGTGCTTCAACTAAAAAGCCGCCTGGAAGGGCGGCTTTTTATTGCCTGTCTGGTACAAACGTATCAATTGGTTACTTTTTCAAAGAGCGAGGAAGACCTGTCGTGAATCGTGCAATGGCTTCAGAAGGTGCAGCGGGCGTCGCCACGGCTGTCGCTGAAAGTGTTCAGTACCAAGGCCGCAAGGCCAGCCGACAGGGCAGTGAGCAGCGTCGCCAGGAGATTCTCGACGCGGCCATGCGCATTGTGGTGCGCGATGGCGTGCGAGCCGTGCGCCACCGCGCAGTGGCCGCCGAAGCCGGCGTGCCGCTGTCGGCCACCACGTATTATTTCAAGGACATCGATGACTTGCTCACCGATACCTTCGCCCAGTATGTGGAACGCAGCGCGGCGTTCATGGCCAAGCTGTGGACCAACAACGAAGGCCTGCTGCGGGAAATGGTCGCTTACGGTGACGGCAGCGCCCAATCGCGTTCGCAGCTGGCGGACGACATTGCCCGGATGACCGCCGACTACGTGCAACACCAATTGGACAGTCGCCGTGAGTACCTGATGGCCGAACAGGCCTTTCGCCAGGAAGCGCTGCTCAACCCGCGCCTGGCGGTGTTGGTGCGTTCCCACCAGCAGATTTTGCTGCACGGCACCTGTCAGTTTTTCCAGGTATTGGGCTCCCGTGAGCCGCAACAGGATGCCAAAGTGTTGACGGCGATTATCGGACGGATGGAATATCAGGGCTTGCTCAATGGCGCCGAGCCGGTAGCCGATGAAGATATGCTCGGCATCCTGACCCGCTACATGCACCTGGTACTGGCGTCGGTGTAACCCCTTGTGGGAGTAGGCTAGGTGGGAGCAAAGCTTGCTCGCGATGAACGATAACGCGGTCCCTCGATAGACCGAGGTGCCTTCATCGCGAGCAAGCTTTGCTCCCACACACACCTGCTCCCATATGTAAGGACGAGGCGCTGTGCCATAGGGAGTTCAAATGAAAGCCTGGCGTGCCGTTGTACTGGCCGTGTCGTTGCTGCTGCTCAGTGGTTGCCTGGTGTCGTTCAAGGCGCCGTTGCCTGACAGCGAAGCCGCGCCCGAGGGCCTGCTCGGTCACTGGACCAGCACCAATGCCTGGGGCGAACCGTTGAACCTGGAGCTGACGAAGGTCGGCAAGCACCGCTACCAGGCCATCAGCTACTTCAGGGCCAGGCCCCATGAGCGCGAAGCCATCCCGCTGACTGTTTCCCGTCATGGCAGCCGCTGGTATGTGTCGGCCAAGGTGCCGGCCCGGTTTGGCGGCCACTATTTGATCGCCGGTTTCGAGTTGACCGACAAGCAAGAGCTGGTGGTCTACAACCTGGACGTGGATCAGATCAACCAGGCCATCGTCCAGAAACGCCTCAGCGGCCAGCCGAACCAGAGCGAGGAAGGTGACGGGGTGCTGGTGGACAGCGACATGAACAAGGTTTTCAGTTACCTCGACGACCCGGCCAATTCCGATGTGTTCTCGGAGGCCGTGCGCTACCAGCGGCTGGTCAAATCCCAATAACAGCAACAAGCGGACGTTTTTTCACAGGAGTTCCGGGTGGACGATTACCAGCAGACGATACGCACCTTGTCCGATCGCATTGTGCTGGCGCAAACGCCGATTCGCATCCTCGACGCGGTGAAGTGGGACGAGAACATCCGCAAGGGCTTTCTCAAGGCCAAGGGCAAGGAAATGCCCGCGGTGGATCGCGACTATTACCTCAACCGGCCACTGTCCTTCGATTCGAGCAAGGTGAAGCTGGAGTTCCAGAACATCGAGCGTGACATCACCCGCCAGCTTGGGCAGTTCAACCCGGTTGGCCAGATCATGCGCCGCATGTGCAAGGAATACCGCATGGTGGTGCGCATGCTCGAGGCGCGTGGCACCGAGGATTTCGGGCTGATCTCCCAGGAACTCTATGGCGCCGCCTCCGATGCCTTCCACGCCGGCGACCCGACCTTGGCCGACCTGGGCCTGATGCTCTCCGATTACCTGAACAACATCGATGGCCGTGGCGACCTCAAGGACGAGCCCAAAGTCCTCAGCGCCAAGGAAGCCGTCAGCCTGCTGCAACACCGCCTCAACCGGGTGTTTGGCGAAGCCGAGGAAACCATCCGGGTGTTCGAGTCCGATGGCATCGTGGCCGATGCAGCGGCGGGTGCGGACTACATCAAGATCCGCACCGATGCGATGTTCAACGAGCGCGACGTGCGGGCGTTGGAAGTCCACGAAGGCCTGGTGCACGTCGGCACGACGCTCAACGGCCTCAACCAGCCGATCTGCACTTTCCTGTCCAAGGGCCCGCCCTCGTCCACGGTGACTCAGGAAGGCCTGGCGATCCTGATGGAAATCATCACCTTCGCCTCCTACCCGAGCCGCCTGCGCAAACTGACCAACCGCACCCGGGCCATTCACATGGTGGAGGAGGGCGCCGATTTCCTGCAGGTCTTCGAGTTCTTCCGCGAGCAGGGTTTTGAAATGGCCGAAAGCTACGGCAACGCCAGTCGGGTTTTCCGAGGGTCGGTGCCGACAGGGCTGCCATTTACCAAAGACTTGTCCTACCTCAAGGGCTTCATCATGGTTTACAACTACATTCAGTTGGCCGTGCGCAAGGGCAAGCTGGAACAGGTGCCGCTGCTGTTCTGCGGCAAGACCACCCTCGAGGACATGCGCACGTTGCGGCAACTGGTGGACGAAGGCCTGGTCGTCCCGCCCAAGTACCTGCCCGAGCAGTTCCGCGACATGAACGCCCTGTCGGCCTGGATGTGTTTCTCCAACTTCCTGAACCACCTGAGCCTGGACCGGATCGAAGCGGATTATTCCAATATCCTTTAATCGCACCACCAATCCCTGTGGGAGCGAGCTCGCTCGCGATAGCGTCAGTACAGGCAGTACGGCTGTGACTGACCCGCCGCTATCGCGAGCAAGCTCGCTCCCACAGGGGGACTGCGTTTACTTCTGACTTGCGAGGCTTCACCGGATGCGAACCCTCGGCATCATTTGCCTGTTGCTGGCCCTGAGCGGTTGCAGCTCCCTGCTGTTTTACCCCGAGCACGGCCTGCCGTTCACCCCGGAGCGGGCCAGGCTCGAGTACCGCGACGTCACCCTGACCACCGCCGACGGTCTCAAGCTCCACGGCTGGTGGCTGCCCGTCAAACCGGGTGTGGAGGTCAAGGGCACGGTCCTGCATTTGCACGGCAACGGCGGCAACCTGGCTTGGCACTTGGGCGGGAGCTGGTGGTTGCCGGAGCAGGGCTACCAGGTGTTGATGGTCGACTACCGGGGTTATGGCCTGTCCGAAGGCGAGCCGAGCCTGCCGGCGATTTACCAGGACATTGACGCCGCGTTCCAATGGCTCGACCAGGCGCCCGAGGTGCAGGGCAAGCCGCTGGTGCTGCTCGGCCAGAGCCTGGGCGGCGCGCTGGCGGTGCATTACCTGGTCGAGCATCCGCAGCGCCAACGGCAGCTCAAGGCCCTGGTGCTCGATGGCGTGCCCGCCAGTTATCGCGACGTCGGCCGGTTTGCCCTGAGTACCTCGTGGCTGACCTGGCCGTTCCAGGTGCCGTTGTCCTGGCTGGTGCCGGACGGTGACAGCGCGATCAGTTCCGTGGCGCAATTGAATGGCGTGCCGAAATTGATCTACCACAGCCTGGACGACCCCATCGTGCCCCTTTCCAATGGCATCCGCCTGTATCAAGCTGCGCCGCCGCCGCGGGTCCTGCAGTTGACACGCGGCGGCCATGTGCAGACATTCGCCGACCCGACCTGGCGCACCGTGATGCTGCGCTACCTCGACGACCCCCAGCACTTCGACGGCCTGCGCCGCCTGGGCGAGGTCCCGAATTACCCGAAATCACCCGTTGAATCACCTGAGAGCCCGCAATGAGCGAAGAACGTAACGCCATCCCCCTGATCATTACCGGTATCTGCAGCATCCTCGGCACCGTTGCGACGCTGTGGTACTACGGCTACCTGCACTTCGCCAAGCCCGAGGACGCGTTGCTGCTCAACCAGTTCACCATGCTCAAGACCGTACCGGGCGAGGACTACAAGGTTTCCCTGGAACCGGCCCCCCAGGTCGCCCAGTGCATTGATGGTGTGCTGGTATTGTTCGACACCGAGCAGAAAGGCCTGACCGGCGTGCTGATCAACGAGAAGAAACGCGCGGTGCGCTGCATGGGCCAGGAAACGCCGCAAAAATTGCAGCCATAAGCGAGCCCCCTGTGGGAGCGAGCTTGCTCGCGATAGCGGTGGTTCAGCAGCCTAAATAGTGCCTGACACTCCGCCATCGCGAGCAAGCTCGCTCCCACAGGGAATGGATATTTGGCCATGAAAAAGCCCCGCCTGATTAAAGTCAGGCGGGGCTTTTTTGTTGCACTCAGCCGATCAGTTGGCGCTCATGGTCGAACGCGGGGCGACGGGTTGGTTGTCGTTGGAGATGGTCACTTCCACGCGACGGTTCATGGCACGGCCCGAGACGCTGGTGTTGTCAGCCACCGGGAACTCCTTGCCGTAGCCCTGGGTCACGATGCGAGCCGGATCGACGCCCATCTTCACCAGCGCGAGTTGCACTGAGCTGGCGCGGCGCTCGGACAGGGACTGGTTGTAGGAGTCCGAACCGGTGCTGTCGGTGTAGCCTTCGATGATCACCTTGCGGTCCGGGTTTTCCTGGAGGAACTGCGCGAGTTTGCTCACATTCGTCATGCCGCTGGCGCGCAGGTCGGACTTGTTGGTGGCGAACAGCACGTCGCCGAAGGTCACCAGCGTACCGCGTTCGGTCTGCTTGGCGTTGAGGCTGTCCTGCAGTTGCTTGATCTGCGCGTTGCGCGCATCGAGCAAGGCACGCGCACGTTCGTCACCGGCGTTTTTCAGCTCGGCTTCGGCGTTGCGCAGGGCGATGGTCTGCTTGGCCACTTCGACGCGCTGGTTGGTCAGGTAGGCCAACTGGTCGACCTTGGCTTCGTCTTCCTTGTCCATATAGGCCTTGTCAGCCTTGGCCAGGAAGTCGGCGGCGTCCTTGGTTTCCAATGCAGCCACTTTGGTCGCCGCTGGATCAGCCTGCAGGCCGTTGTAGTTGGTCCGTGCCTGTTCCAGGTTCGCGTTCGGGTCGTGGGAGCAAGCGGCCAGGGCTACGCAGGCAGCGAGCAGGGCGGGCATCATCAAGTGTTTGTGCATCATAGTCTGTCGTCCTTTTATCAATGAGAAGTACGTCGTGGCGTGAACGGCTTACTGAACCTTGTTCATGCCTTCCTGACGCAGTTCCTGAACCCCTTTCTGAGAATCCTTGAGTGCTTGTTCGGCCTTGGCGGCCTGAGCCTTGCGCTCGGCGACGCGGGCGTCCCACTCGGCTTGTTCGGCCAGACGCTTGGCTTCGTCGTATTTCTTGTCATGCATGGCGATTTCCGCCTGCTTGAGTTTGTCCTGGGCCGATTTCATTTCCACAGCAGCGAATTCGGTACCGCCGGCGCTGACGGCGCTGTTGACCGCCGATTGGGTCACCGCGTACTGCTCCGAAGGTGGATTACCGGCGCAACCGGCGAGAATGAAGCTGCTACCGATCGCCAGGGCAGCCAACTTCAAGCCGCGCAGGCCAGTGGATGAGGGTTTGGCAGTGCAGGTATTCATAGGCTTCAACTCCATTGGAAAACTCCTGAAAAAACGACAAATCCATGCTGGGACCGAAGCCGTGACGTCTGGTTTGGCGCTGGCGCCAAGGCGCGTTTATTTAAACAACCGTTCCAGTATGGTTACTCGGTGTGACCCGAGGCGTTTTTCAAAAGTTCAGCGAAGATGGCCATTCGCCAAAAGAATTACTGACTGATCGGTCAGCGGCAGAAAAGCTGAACTTTCAAGGCGCGCAGCGGTATTCCCGGTGTAGGGAGCGTGTATTTTTTGTGACGGGCGCGTGTGTAGGAGCTGCCGAAGGCTGCGATCTTTTGATCTTTCGCTTGGGACTCAAGCGTCAGGGGAAAGATCGCAGCCTCGCTTCGCTCGTCAGCTCCTACAGGAGTCAATGCAGGAATCAGTGTTTGGATTTGTCGTTCTGCGAGGAAAGTTCGTGCAGATGCCGGCGGGACAACGCGAGGAATCGCGGGGTCGGGCCCACGTCCTCGTACAGCGGGTCGCCTTCTTCATCGGTGGCGACGACTTGCGAACCCTTGATGTAGGGGAAGCTTGCTTCCAGCTCCTCCAGCGCCGCCCCGATCAGCTCGCCGAGCAGTTCCTCGGGATGGCGCTTGGGGTACATGTCGCAGATTGCTGCCAGCCGGGCGGCGGCTTCCACGTCCAGATGAATCGTGTAGCCAGTCTGGGTCAGACGGCCCTTGGCGTTTTCTTCCCAATGCTGGGCAAGCTCACGAATTTTCATGATGACCTCAATAAGCCTGCTCGTGGCAGGCGCGGTGAGTGACAAGCCGTTGTGTGGCTTAATCATGAGACTAGCTTTGTCCTGCAAGGTTTAAAGTCCCTTCGTCGCTTGTCATAAGCGACGGGCATCGGCACTCTCTGATCCAAGAGCTGTCCGGACTTTTTTGCTGGAGAAATGCTGATGACCGATATCGATGCCCGCTTGCGCGAGGACGTCCACCTGCTCGGCGAACTGCTGGGCAATACCATTCGCGAACAATACGGGGATGCGTTTCTCGACAAGATCGAGCAGATCCGCAAGGGCGCCAAGGCTGACCGACGCGGTTCCGTGGACGCCGAACTCAGCGCCAGCCTCAACCAGTTGAGCGAGGACGAACTGCTGCCGGTGGCGCGGGCGTTCAACCAGTTTCTCAACCTGGCCAACATCGCCGAGCAATACCAACTTATCCACCGCCGCGAAGAATCGCAGCCGGAACCCTTCGAGGCGCGGGTGTTGCCCGAGCTGCTCGCCCGGTTGCGGGCCGAGGGCCATGGCGCCGAGGCCCTGGCCCGGCAATTGGGGCGGTTGGAGATCGAACTGGTCCTCACGGCCCACCCCACGGAAGTGGCTCGCCGTACGCTGATCCAGAAATACGACGCCATCGCCGCGCAACTGGCGGCCCAGGATCACCGCGACCTGACCAGCGCCGAGCGCGCGCAGATTCACGAACGCCTGCAACGCTTGATCGCCGAAGCCTGGCACACCGAAGAAATCCGCCGCACCCGGCCGACCCCGGTGGACGAGGCCAAGTGGGGGTTCGCGGTGATCGAGCACTCGTTGTGGCAGGCCATTCCCAATTACCTGCGCAAGGCCGACCAGGCCCTGCATGCCGCGACCGGCTTGCGCCTGCCACTGGAGGCCGCGCCGATCCGTTTTGCTTCGTGGATGGGCGGTGACCGTGACGGCAACCCGAATGTCACCGCCGCCGTGACCCGCGAGGTGCTGTTGCTGGCGCGGTGGATGGCGGCGGACCTGTACCTGCGTGATGTCGATCAACTGGCGGCCGAGCTGTCCATGCAACACGCCAGCGAGGCCTTGCGCGCCCAGGCCGGCGACAGCGCCGAACCTTATCGCGCCGTGCTCAAGCAACTGCGTGAACGCCTGCGCGCCACCCGCAACTGGGCCCACGCCTCCCTGAGCGCCGCCACGCCGCCTAGCGCCGATGTGTTGCAGCACAACCGCGAACTGCTGGACCCCCTGGAGCTGTGCTACCACTCGTTGCACGAATGCGGCATGGGTGTGATTGCCGACGGGCCGCTGCTCGATTGCCTGCGCCGGGCGGTGACCTTCGGCCTGTTCCTGGTGCGCCTCGACGTGCGCCAGGACTCGACGCGCCATACCGCCGCCATGACGGAAATAACCGACTACCTGGGCCTGGGGCGCTATGAGGATTGGAACGAGGAGCAGCGCATCAGCTTCTTGCTGGCGGAACTGAGCAACCGGCGTCCGCTGCTGCCGGCCCATTTCAAACCATCGGCCGACACGGCGGAAGTTTTGGCGACGTGCCGGGAAGTGGCTGCGGCGCCGGCGGCGTCCCTGGGTTCCTACGTGATTTCCATGGCCGGTGCGGCTTCCGATGTCCTCGCGGTGCAGCTGTTATTGAAGGACGCCGGCGTGTTGCGGCCAATGCGCGTGGTGCCGCTGTTCGAGACCCTGGCCGATCTGGACAACGCCGGGCCGGTGATCGAGCGGCTGTTGCTGCTGCCCGGTTATCGCTCGCGGCTGCAAGGCCCTCAGGAAGTGATGATCGGCTATTCCGATTCGGCCAAGGACGCCGGGACCACCGCGGCGGCCTGGGCGCAGTATCGGGCCCAGGAGCGGCTGGTGGACATCTGCCGCGAGCAGCAAGTCGAACTGCTGTTGTTCCATGGTCGCGGCGGCACGGTGGGCCGTGGCGGCGGTCCGGCGCACGCGGCGATCCTGTCCCAGCCACCGGGTTCGGTGGCCGGGCGTTTCCGCACCACTGAGCAAGGCGAAATGATTCGTTTCAAATTCGGCCTGCCGGACATCGCCGAACAGAACCTCAACCTTTATCTCGCTGCGGTGCTTGAAGCGACGCTGCTGCCACCGCCGCCGCCCACGCCGCAGTGGCGGGACCTGATGGACGAACTGGCGGCCGATGGCGTCCGTGCCTATCGCGCCGTGGTGCGGGAAAACCCGCAATTTGTCGAGTACTTCCGCCAGTCCACCCCCGAGCAGGAACTGGGGCGCCTGCCCCTGGGCAGCCGTCCGGCCAAGCGTCGGGCCGGTGGCATCGAAAGCCTGCGGGCGATCCCGTGGATCTTCGGCTGGACCCAGACCCGCCTGATGCTGCCGGCCTGGCTCGGCTGGGAAACCGCGCTGAGCAAGGCCCTGGAGCGCGGCGAAGGTGAGTTGCTGGGGCAGATGCGCGAGCAATGGCCGTTCTTCCGGACCCGCATCGATATGCTGGAGATGGTGCTGGCCAAGGCCGACGCCGATATTGCCCGCTCCTATGACGAGCGTTTGGTGGAGCCTGGGCTGCTGCCTTTGGGTGCGCAGTTACGCGACCTATTGTCGCAGGCCTGCTCGGTGGTCCTTGGGTTGACCGGTCAGTCGCAGCTACTGGCACATAGCCCTGCCACGCTGGAATTCATTCGCCTGCGCAACACGTACCTCGACCCGCTGCACCTGTTGCAGGCCGAACTGTTGGCGCGCTCGCGGCAACAGGATGTAGCCCAGGGCAGCCCCGTGGAACAGGCGTTGCTGGTGTCTGTGGCAGGGATTGCCGCCGGTTTGCGCAATACCGGCTAAGATCAGGCAGCGCACCGAAACGGCTCGCCCGGTGTTCCCGGGCGTTGTCCGCCGGGGGAGGGAACGGGTTGGCCAGGTGACAGTTCGTTGCCCGGTTGCGACTCTCGCCACCCCCTCCGAAGGTCGTATCGGGCGCGGGTTCCTCCGACTTTCGGCGGCTTGTGTGGGTCGGGCCTGCTGTGTATCTTGATCAGCCTTTGGCCGTTTGGGCGGTCACGATCCTGTTTTTCGAAGATTGGCCCCACGAGGCGAATCCGAGCGTTTTACATAAAAAATTGAGGAGCACATCGATGCGCGTCATTCTGCTGGGAGCTCCCGGGGCCGGTAAAGGTACTCAGGCAAAGTTCATCACCGAAAAATTCGGTATCCCGCAAATTTCCACTGGCGACATGCTGCGTGCCGCGGTCAAGGCGGGCACTCCACTGGGCGTTCAAGCCAAGGGCATCATGGATGCCGGCGGCCTGGTGTCGGATGACCTGATCATCGCCCTGGTCAAGGATCGTATCGCTCAAGCCGATTGCGCCAACGGCTTCCTGTTCGATGGCTTCCCGCGCACCATTCCCCAGGCCGAAGCCCTGGTGACTGCCGGTGTTGAGCTCGATCATGTGGTCGAAATCGCGGTCGACGACGAAGAGATCGTCCAGCGCATTGCCGGTCGTCGTGTCCACGAGCCGTCCGGCCGTGTCTACCACACCGTCTACAACCCGCCGAAAGTCGCGGGCAAGGACGACGTCACCGGTGAGGAGCTGGTGCAGCGCAAGGACGACACCGAAGAAACCGTGCGTCATCGCCTGTCGGTCTACCATTCCCAGACCAAGCCGCTGGTGGCGTTCTACCAGAACCTGTCGGCTGCTCAGGGCAAGCCGAAGTACAGCCACATCCCGGGCGTTGGCTCGGTCGATGCGATCACCGGCAAGGTGCTCGAAGCGCTGAGCTGAAAAGTCTGATCAGTTGCATCAACTACGGCCCGCTTGCGGGCCGTAGTTGTTTATACTGGCGCACTTTTTTCCACCTGATTTACGGACACATCGATGAGTACCTTGCTGGCCCTGGACACCGCGACTGAAGCTTGCTCCGTTGCCTTGCTGCACGACGGCAAGGTCACGAGCCATTACGAGGTGATCCCGCGCCTGCACGCGCAGAAACTGTTGCCGATGATCCAGAAACTGCTGAGCGATGCCGGGACGACCTTGCAGGCAGTGGACGCGATTGCCTTCGGTCGCGGGCCGGGGGCTTTTACCGGCGTGCGCATCGCCATCGGTGTGGTGCAAGGGCTGGCGTTTGCCCTGGAGCGGCCGGTGTTGCCGGTGTCGAACCTGGCAGTGCTGGCCCAGCGCGCCTTGCGCGAACAAGGCGCCCGCCAAGTCGCAGCGGCCATCGATGCGCGCATGGACGAGGTGTACTGGGGCTGCTATCGCGAAACCGACGGGGAAATGCGCCTGGTCGGTGCTGAAGCGGTATTGCCGCCCGAAGCGGCGGCGTTGCCGAGCGGCGCCGATGGCGACTGGTTCGGTGCCGGTACCGGCTGGGGCTACGGCGAGCGCATCGCCGTCAACCTCAGTGGCCAGGACGCCACCTTGCTGCCTCACGCCGAAGACCTGCTGACCCTGGCCCGCTTCGCCTGGGCCCGTGGTGAAGCCATTGTGGCCGATGATGCGCAACCCGTTTACCTGCGGGACAAAGTCGCCACGCCAAAATCCGAGCGGTAAACCCAGGCTTGACCACACTCCCAAGTGGGCACAGTTGTGGCGAGGGAGCTTGCTCCCGCTGGGCCCTGTAGGAGCTGGCGTAGCCTGCGATCTTTTGATTTTGATCTTTCGCTTTCGATTCAATTGTTCGGGACAAGATCGCAGCCTCGTTGCACTCGACAGCTCCTACGGCGCAGCTCAGCGGGAGCAAGCTCCCTCGCCACAAAGGCATTGCTCGCCGCCAAAGTGGTGTTCTCACAAAAGTCAGTTTCGCCCCCAAAAGTCACACCCAATATTGCCAGTCGTCACTTTTTTCAGCCCGTTTTTAAACCTTTTGGACTTTATGTGTTCTAGTTATCACTTGCGCATTTGCGCGGCTGCGAAAGTGCCGCTAAATTGCCATCATTGATACCGAGCATTCTGTTATGCGTATAGACGGCTTTTCGTCCCAGTCCTATCCCATCAAGCGCAAGCCTCGTGCAGGCAAAGTCGCTGAGCAAGAGTCCTTCGATGAAGATATCGATGGCGAACTGGAGTTTCCGTCTGAAGAGCAACTGGCTGCTCGCGCCGCCAAAGCCTCCGCGCAACGCCTGAGCAATCTTCCCGCCCGCCAGCAAGACATGCTTTACCACCGTGCGATGAGCCGCAGTGTCGCCACGGCCCTGGCGAGCTACCTGAGCACCGCCGGTTTCGTCGATTGGGATATGGAAGTGCTGGGTCTCGATCTCTATATCTGATGGTCTTGCCTTACTACCTGGGCTGTCCGTCCTGGAGCGAAAACGCCTGGCGTGATTATCTCTATCCCCAGGACGCGAAAAGCACCGATTTTCTGAATCTCTATTCCCAAGTGTTCAATGCCGTGGAAGGCAATACGACCTTCTACGCCAGCCCATCTGCGGCCACGGTCCAGCGCTGGGCCGAAATCATGCCCGAGCACTTTCGCTTCACCGCCAAGTTTCCCGGTGACATCAGCCACAACGGCGACTTGCGTGAGCGCCTGGTGGCCACCGAAACCTTCCTGCAGCTGCTCAGCCCCTTGGGTGAGCGCGTCTCGCCGTACTGGCTGCAACTGTCCAAGGCCTTCACCCCGAATCGGTTGCCGGAACTGGCAGGGTTCATCGACGCCTTGCAGCGTCCGTTGGCCGTGGAGGTCCGTCACGATGAGTTCTTCGCCAAGGGCGATGCCGAACGGCGCCTCAATCGCCTGTTGCTTGATCGTGGTGTCGAACGCATCTGTCTCGATCCCCGGGCCTTGTTCAGTTGCACCTCGCTTGATCCTGCGGTGCTTCACGCGCAATCGAAAAAGCCCCGCGTGCCGCCCCGGCCTGCGGCGTTCACCCAATGTCCGCAAGTGCGCTTCATCGGGCATCCGGTGCTGGAAGCCAATGAGCCGTTCCTGACGCCGTGGGTAGAGAAAATCGCCGGATGGATCGAAGAAGGGCGCACGCCCTATATCTTCCTGCACACCGCCGACAACCTGTTGGCAGCGAAACTCGCGCAGCGCTTCCACACTCGCCTGATGTGTCGTTTGCCTGGCTTGCCGGCCCTGCCTGAGCTATATAGAGAGCCCGCCGCCGAGCAACTGGGTTTGCTCTGAGGCCAACACTCTCTTTTCAGGAGCGAACTACATGGATGCGCAAACTCGTCGAGCCCAGGCGTTCAAGGCCTTGCACGAACGTGAAGGGGCTTTTGTCATTCCCAACCCGTGGGATGCCGGTTCGGCCAAGATGTTGGCCAGCCTCGGCTTTGAAGCCCTGGCGACCACCAGTGCCGGCCACGCTTTTTCCTTGGGCCGGCCCGATGGCGCGTTGGGCCTGGAGAACACGCTGGCCAATGTGCGGGCGATTGTGGCGGCCACCGACCTGCCCGTGGCCGTTGACCTGGAGAACGGTTTTGCCGATGCCCCCGACGATTGCGCGCGTAACCTGCTCCGTGCGGCAGAGGCTGGTGCGGTGGGTGGTTCGATCGAAGATGCCACGGGGCGCGAAGACAGCCCGATCTATTGCTTCGACCATGCCGTAGCGAGGGTCAAGGCCGCCGCGGACGCCGTGCGCAGCTTGCCGTATCCCTTCCTGCTGACGGCCCGGGCGGAGAACTTCCTGCACGGCAATCCGGACCTGGACGACACCATTCGCCGCTTGAAGGCCTTCGCAGACGCGGGGGCCGACGTGTTGTACGCCCCGGGGCTGAGCAGCGCCGAGCAAGTGCTTGCAGTGGTGCGGGCCGTGGCGCCGAAACCGGTGAACGTGCTGATGTCCGGGGCGCTGGACCTGACCGTCGCGCAGTTGAGCGAGTTGGGCGTCAAGCGCATCAGCGTCGGATCGGCGTTGGCCCTGGCCGCGTATGGCGAGTTCTTCCGCGCCGCCGAAGAAATCCAGCAACAGGGCACGTTCACCTTCACGCGCCGCTCGATGCCGTTCAAGCAGGCCAACCAATTTTTCAAGGGTTGATGCCCGAGGCAACGTCGTGCGGTTTTTGAAAGTTCTTGCTGTAGTGGCGCTGCTCGTTGGCGTCGCGGTGCTGGGGGTATGGCGCGGCTGGGTGGCTGTGCCGCCCCAATGGAATCCCTGGGCGCCCCTGGACGTCAACCTTGCGCCGAACCTGCTGACCCGCTTCAAGCTCATGGCCCTGCGCAACGACCGGCAGCTGTGCGACCAGGCCCTCGCGACCTCGGGGTTGCGCACCGCTCGCCAGGCTGACAGCGGGGCCAATACAGATTGCCCGCTGACCAACGTGCTGAGGGTGCAGGGCGGTGAAGTGGCGCTGAGCAGCAGTTTTCTCGCCAGTTGCCCGCTGGCCGTGGCCTTCGCGCTGTTCGAGCGCCATGGGTTGCAGCCGGCGGCAATGGCGGTCTACGGGCAGAAAGTGGCGCGAGTCGATCACCTCGGCAGTTTCGCCTGTCGCAACATGTACGGTCGTGAGAGCGGGGCGCGCAGCCAGCATGCCACCGCCAGTGCGCTGGACATCGCCGGGTTTCGCCTGGCCGATGGGCGCACGGTCAGCGTGCTCAAGGACTGGCCCAAGGACGATGCCGATGCGCGGTTTTTGCGTCAGGCCCGCGACGGCGCCTGCGATATGTTCAGTGTGGTCTTGAGCCCGGATTACAACGCGGCGCACCGCAACCATTTTCATCTGGACGTGGGGCCATGGTGGATCTGTCGTTGATTTAAGCGGCGATACGCAGGTTCTGCAGCACGATCGGACGTGCCCAGCGGGTGTCGAAGTCCAGTTGTTTCTGCTGCGCCACCAATTCCTCTTCCGGGAAGGATGGGAACGGCTTGTCCAGCAGGTCGAGTTCGAACTCGGCGATTGGCAGGTGCAGTGGGCGCGGTTGCGGTGCCGGGCCGGGCTCCGGCAGCGGTTGGCCGGCGGTGAGGACGAGTGGGCGAACCCAGTTGCTTTCGAAGGTCTGCTGTTTTTGCTGGGCGGCGATTTCTTCCGCTGGGAAAGGCGGGAAGGGCTTGTCCAGCAGATCGAGTTCGAATTCGGCGATGGGCAGGAACAGTGGCTCAGGCGGCTTGACCGGTGTTTCGGTCACTTCGCAGGTGCGCTGGCTGACGATGTGTTCCAGCAACTCGGCGCCGAGGGTCGGTTCAACGGCCTCATCGAGGGCCACTGGCTGGTAGCTGCCAGGTGCCGGTGCGTTATCACCCAGTTGATCGGCCAGGGCCCGGGCAAAAAAATCCTGCCACAGGTGACTGACGCCGCTCAGCGCTTGGGTGTTACGCAGGCTGTAATCGCCGTAAGGGGAGATAACGCCTATCGATGTGGATTGAATGTCTGACATTTTTCTCGGTCGACGCTCAGCTCTGGCAAAATGCCGTTCACCGTTGTTATCGGCCGTTTTTGCCGATCCTTAATTTTTTGAGCATGTTTCCAAGAATGAACAACTTCCATGAGTGAGCAACCCGCAGTCTGCCGCATCCATGTCGAGGCCCTGGCCCCGGCCTTCCAACCGCAGGCCGAGCACTGGGCCGAGCGGCTTGGCCTGCCTTTGCAAGTGGACGATGGCGAGTTTGCCTTGCAGATTGGCGAGCAGGGGTTGCAGTTGCAGCAACTGGGCCCGGACGCGCCAGGACCGGTGCGGGTGGACTTCGTTGAGGGCGGAGCGGCCCATCGTCGTTTGTACGGTGGCGGCAGCGGCCAGATGATCGCCAAGGCGGTCGGCATTGCCCAAGGTGTGCGTCCGCGGGTGCTGGATGCCACGGCCGGGTTGGGCAAGGATGCGTTTGTGCTGGCCAGCCTGGGCTGCGAAATGAGCCTGATCGAGCGTCAACCGCTGATTGGAGCCCTGCTGGAGGATGGCCTGGCCCGCGCGGCGGAGGACTTCGACGTGGCGCCGATCGTGGCGCGCATGCGTTTGCTCAAGGGCAACTCCATCGAGGTGATGCGCAACTGGGAAGGCGAGCCGCCCCAGGTGATCTACCTGGACCCGATGTTTCCCCATCGGGAGAAAACCGCCCTGGTGAAGAAGGAAATGCGCCTGTTCCGCCCCTTGGTGGGCGATGACCCGGACGCCCCGGCACTGCTCGCCGCGGCCCTGGCCCTGGCGACTCACCGGGTGGTGGTCAAGCGCCCACGCAAGGCCCCCTGTATCGAAGGGCCGAAGCCAAGCCATGGGCTCGATGGCAAATCCAGTCGCTACGACATCTACCCCAAGAAAGCGCTCAAGCCCTGAGGCCGTGTCGCCTGCATCGCGAGCAAGCTCGCTCCCACAAAGGGCGGTGGTGAACACAGAATCTGTGAACACCCTCGATCAAACTGTGGGAGCGAGCTTGCTCGCGATAGCGGTTTGTCTGTGGTATCGCCTTCGCGAGCAAGCTCGCTCCCACATTGGATTTGTGGTGTTCATCAAACCCTGTGGGAGCGAGCTTGCTCGCGATGAGGCCCTGCCAGCCAGCGAAAGGCTACCGGTCGAGCTAAGGCCGATAGGCCCGCATGAACAACCCCACCACTTCCTGCACATGAGCCTCGGCGGCTTCCGGTTCCGGGGCCGGGCCGCAGCCAGACAACAACCGGAAATTCGCCGCGCCCTTGATCAGGCAGAAGAAATGCTCGGCAGCATTGCGCGGTTTATCGATGCTCAGGGCACCGCTCTGGTTGATCTTGCTCAGCAGCCGCTCCATGCCTGAGAGCATCCGCTGTGGGCCTGCTTCGTAGAAAATCGTCGACAGCTTCGGATCCTGGCTACCCAGGGCCATGATCAGCCGATGCAGGTTCAACGATTCCTCGCTGCTGACGAGCTGGTGAAAGCCACGGGCGATGTTCAGCAGCACGTGTTCGATCGGAACGCCGTCCGGCCATTCGAAAAACAGCGGCGGCACCTGTTCTTCGCACTTGGCGATCACGGCAGCGGAAAACAGCGTCTCCTTGTCGTTGAAGTGACTGTAGACCGTCAGCTTCGAGACCCCGGCCTCGGTAGCGACGGCGTCCATGCTGGTACTGGCGTAACCCATGCTCAGGAACAAGCGTTTCGCCGCGTCGAGAATGGCCTGGCGCTTGGCCAGGTCCTTGGGACGGCCAGGGCCGGAAGGGATTGGAGGATTGTTCGACATTTCTTCGCTTTAATACTGGACTGGTGAGTTTGCTATTAATAACATACTCGCCAGTATAATTATTCCAAGCACCATTAGCGAAAGGTCACTCGCCATGTTCCGCTATGCCCTGCCCCTCGCCGTGCCAATCACCCTGGCTTTTTTATTGTCTGCGTGCGGTCATGACGAACCGGTCCCGGTCGCCGTGCGCCCCGCCATGGTGGTGAAACCACAGCCTTCAGCCCAGGCGATGGACAGTTACCCCGGTGAAGTGCGAGCACGTTTCGAGCCCGACCTGGCCTTTCGGATTGGCGGCAAGGTGAGTCGACGACTGGTCGAAGAGGGCCAGCGGGTCAAGGCCAATCAGCCGCTGGCTGAACTCGATCCCGAAGATGTGCGCCTGCAACTGGAAGCCTCCCGTGCCCAGGTCGCCGCCGCGGAGGCCAACCTGAACCTGGTGCGGGCCGAGCGTGACCGCTACAAAACCTTGATGGAACGGCAGATGGTCAGCCGCTCCCAGTACGACAACGCCGAAAACCTTTACCGCTCTGGCACCGCGCGGCTCAAGCAGATCAAGGCCGAGTTCGATGTCGCCAACAACCAGGCCAGTTATTCGATATTGCGTGCGCCCCAGGATGGCGTGGTTGCCCGGCGTTCGGTGGAAGTCGGGCAGGTGGTGTCGGCCGGGCAAACCGTCTTTACCCTGGCCACCGACGGCGAGCGTGAAGTGCTGATCAGCCTGCCGGAGCAGGGTTTCGGCCGGTTCAAGATCGGCCAGCCGGTTTCGGTCGAACTGTGGAGCCAGCCCGATCAGCGTTTCAGCGGACACATTCGCGAGCTGTCGCCGGCCGCCGACCCCAAGTCTCGCACCTTCGCCGCCCGCGTGGCCTTCACCGCCGGCAGTGTTCCGGCCGAGCTGGGCCAGAGCGCGCGGGTGTTTGTCCAGACCGCCGACAAGGTGCCGCTGTCGGTACCGTTGTCGGCCCTGACGGCTGAAAACGGCGCGACGTATGTCTGGGTCGTTAACGCCAATAACACCCTGAAGAAAGTCCCGGTGCGGGTCGGCGCCTTCGGCGAAAAGACCGTTCCGGTGCTGGAAGGCCTCAGCCCCGATGACTGGGTGGTGGCGGCCGGTGTGCATGTGCTCCTCGACGGCCAGCAGGTGCGGCCGGTGGATCGCTCCAACCGCGTGGTCAATCTGACGGCCAAGGAGTAATCCCCGATGGGTTTCAATCTTTCCGAATGGGCGCTGCGCAACCGCCAGATCGTACTGTTCCTGATGCTGTTGCTGGCCATCGTTGGCGCGCTTTCCTACACCAAGCTCGGCCAGAGCGAAGACCCACCGTTCACCTTCAAGGCCATGGTCATCCGCACCAGCTGGCCGGGCGCCACGGCCGAGGAAGTCTCGCGACAGGTCACTGAGCGCATCGAAAAGAAACTGATGGAAACCGGCGATTTCGAAAGGATCGTCTCGTTCTCCCGTCCGGGCGAGTCCCAGGTGACCTTCGTGGCCCGCGACTCCCTGCATTCGGTGCAGATCCCCGAGCTGTGGTACCAGATCCGCAAGAAGATCAGTGACATCCGCCACACCTTGCCGCCGGGTATCCAAGGGCCATTTTTCAACGATGAATTCGGCACCACCTTCGGCAACATCTATGCACTGACCGGTGACGGCTTCGACTACGCCGTGCTCAAGGACTACGCCGACCGCGTCCAGATCCAGTTGCAACGGGTCAAGGACGTGGGCAAGGTCGAACTGCTCGGTTTGCAGGACGAGAAGATCTGGATCGAGCTGTCGAACGTGAAGCTGGCGACCCTCGGCCTGCCCTTGGCGGCGGTCCAGCAGGCCCTTGAAGAGCAGAACGCCGTATCGACCGCCGGCTTCTTCGAAACCGGCAGCGAGCGATTGCAGCTACGGGTTTCCGGGAATTTTCAGTCCGTGGAAGAGATCCGCAACTTCCCGATCCGGGTCGCCGATCGTACGTTCCGCATCAGCGATCTGGCGGATGTGCGCCGGGGGTTCAACGACCCACCGGCGCCACGCATGCGTTTCATGGGGGAAGATGCCATCGGCCTGGCCGTGGCCATGAAGGAAGGTGGTGACATCCTGGTGCTGGGCAAGGCCCTCGAGGTCGATTTTGCCCGGATCCAGGACACGCTCCCGGCCGGCATGCAATTGCGCAAAGTGTCGGACCAGCCGGCGGCGGTGAAGACCGGGGTCGGTGAGTTCGTCCAGGTGTTGGTGGAAGCGCTGACGATTGTGTTGCTGGTGAGCTTCTTCTCCCTTGGGCTGCGCACCGGGATGGTAGTGGCCCTGGCGATCCCGCTGGTACTGGCAATGACGTTTGCCGCGATGTACTACCTGGGCATCGGCCTGCACAAGATTTCCCTCGGCGCGCTGGTATTGGCGCTGGGGTTGCTGGTGGACGATGCGATCATCGCCGTGGAGATGATGGCGATCAAGATGGAGCAGGGTTTCGACCGGATCAAGGCCGCCAGCTTTGCGTGGACCAGCACGGCGTTCCCGATGCTCACCGGTACGTTGATCACCGCGGCCGGCTTCCTGCCAATCGCCACTGCGCAATCGGGCACCGGTGAATACACCCGTTCGATTTTCCAGGTCGTGACCCTGGCATTGGTGGCGTCCTGGGTGGCTGCGGTGGTGTTTGTGCCGTACCTGGGGGAAAAGCTCCTGCCGGACCTGGCGAAAATTCACGCGGCCAAACATGGCACGGCTGACGGCCAGACCGACCCTTACGGCACGCCGTTCTATCAGCGTGTCCGGCGGATGGTGGAGTGGTGCGTGCGTCGCCGCAAAACCGTCATCATCCTGACCGTGCTGTTGTTCGTCGGCTCGGTGGTGTTGTTCCGTTTCGTGCCGCAGCAGTTCTTCCCGGCATCGGGGCGGCTGGAGCTGATGGTTGACCTGAAGCTGCAGGAAGGCGCCTCCCTGAACAACACCGCCGAGCAGGTCAAGCGCCTTGAAGCGCTGCTCAAGGACCACGCGGGCATCGACAATTACGTGGCCTACGTCGGCATCGGTTCACCGCGCTTCTACCTGCCGCTGGATCAACAACTGCCGGCGTCCAGCTTCGCCCAGTTCGTGGTGCTGGCCAAGACCATCGAAGACCGCGAGCCTTTGCGCAGTTGGCTGATCGCGACCCTGAACGAACAGTTCCCAACCCTGCGCTCGCGGGTCACGCGCCTGGAAAACGGCCCGCCGGTCGGCTACCCGGTGCAGTTCCGCGTCACGGGCGAGCACATCGAAAAGGTTCGCGCCCTGGCGCGCAAAGTGGCGGCGAAAGTTCGCGAAAACCCTTACGTGACCAATGTGCACCTGGACTGGGAAGAGCCGAGCAAGGTGGTGTACCTGAACGTCGATCAGGACCGTGCCCGAGCCCTGGGCGTGAGCACTGCCAACCTGGCGAGTTTCCTGCGCAGCTCCCTCACTGGCTCCAGCGTCAGCCAGTATCGGGAAGACAACGAATTGATCGAAATCCTGCTGCGTGGCACGGTGCATGAGCGCACCGAACTGTCGTTGCTGCCAAGCCTGGCGGTGCCGACCGACAACGGCAAGAGCGTTGCCCTGTCGCAGATCGCGACCCTGGAATACGGTTTCGAAGAAGGCGTGATCTGGCACCGCAACCGCTTGCCGAGCGTGACGGTACGGGCCGATATCTACGGCAAGGAACAACCGGCAACCCTGGTACAGCAGATCTTCCCGACCCTGGAGCCGATTCGTGCGCAGCTGCCGGACGGTTACCTGCTGGAGGTGGGCGGTACGGTAGAAGATTCGGCCCGCGGCCAGAAATCGGTGAACGCCGGGGTGCCGTTGTTTATCGTGGTGGTGTTGACGTTGCTGATGCTGCAACTGCGCAGTTTCTCACGCACGGCCATGGTGTTTCTTACCGCGCCGCTGGGGTTGATCGGTGTCACGCTGTTCCTGTTGATGTTCCGCCAGCCATTTGGTTTTGTCGCCATGCTCGGCACGATCGCGCTGTCGGGGATGATCATGCGCAACTCGGTGATCCTGGTGGACCAGATCGAACAGGACATCAAGGCGGGACTGACGCCCTGGCAGGCGATCATAGAAGCGACGGTGCGCCGCTTCCGCCCGATTGTGCTCACCGCACTGGCGGCGGTGCTGGCGATGATCCCGCTGTCGCGCAGCCTGTTCTTCGGCCCGATGGCGGTGGCGATCATGGGCGGCTTGATCGTGGCGACGGCGTTGACGCTGTTGTTCCTGCCGGCGTTGTATGCGGCGTGGTTCAGGGTCAAGAAAACCTGAGGCGTACAGAGGCCAGAACAGATCCAATGTGGGAGCGAGCTTGCTCGCGATAGCGGTGTAGCAGTCAACCAAGATGTTGAAGCCAATACCGCCATCGCGAGCAAGCTCGCTCCCACAGTTGTTTTGGATTGAGGCTTAGAGGGTGCCGAAAACCTTCTTCGCCAAACTGGTCGCCGCAGCCGCCGGGTTCTGGCGAATGGTGGCTTCCTGCTTGCCGATCATCTCGAACAACCCGTCCAGCGCCTGCTCGGTCACGTAGTTTTCGATGTTGGAGCTCTTGGCGTCCAGCACGCCGAAGGTCGCGGCCTGGCCGGCGAAAGCATTGTATTTCTGCGCCAGGCCGACCTTGTCGGTGGCTTGCTTGACAATCGGCAGGAACTTGGCGCGGATCTGCTCGCGGCTGCTCTTGTTCAAGTATTGCGTGGCGGAGTCTTGGCCGCCGCTGAGAATGCCCTTGGCATCGTCCACGCTCATGTTCTTCACAGCATTGACCAGGATCGGCTGGGCCTGGACCACCGCAGCTTCGGCGGCCTGGTTCATGCTGGTTTCCAGTTGATCGACCTGATCACCCATGCCGAAGGCTTTCATCTTGCTGGCGACTTTGCCCAGCTTGCCTGGCAGTTCGATCTTCACATCCGGGTTGTTGCTGAAGCCGCCGGGGGTACCCAGTTGCTTGACCGCTACCTGCGCGCCTTGGGTCAAGGCGTCCTTGAGACCGCCCGTGGCGTCTTTTTGCGACAGGTCGCCCAGGGACAGGGCCATGGCATTGGCGCAGATCAGCAGGCCTGCGCACAGGCCGGTGAAACGGAAGGTTGAGCGAAGCATGATGGCGTCCTTGAAAAAGTTGGAAAAAGGAATCAGCGTGCGGCGTTGACGCGGATCTTCAACGGCTGCGGATCCTTGCCATCGAGTTGCACGGCGTGTTGTTCGGTGGTGATGAACATCAACTGGCCGTCCACTTCGATGCGGGCGCTCACGGCATAACGATGGCCGGGCTTGACCTGGGCTGGATCATAACTGAGGTGGAACGGCAGCGGGACCTGGCCTTTGATCGGGCCGCTCTGCTCATCGAGCACCACCGCAGGGGCGTCGGCCAGGGAAACGTCCTGCAGGCTCACGCTCAAGGTCGCGTTGGGCGGCAGGGCGATGCGTTGCAGATAGAACACTTCGCCATCGAGGCTCGCGACGGAGGCGGCGGGTGGCGTTGCTGATTGGCATGCGGCCAGTAAGGAAAAGAATGCGAGCAGAACGAGCTTTTTCATTTGGAAGTTCCTTTTTGCTTTGACCTGGCAACGTGTGGGCGCCAAAGCGAATCTGGAGCATCGAGAGGTAAAAATCCAGCCGAAGCATCACCGCCCAGACGATTCTTCCACCCCTCGATGGGTGAAACTCAAACGCCAAACACGTTGCCTATTCTTGATAGGTGGGTTTATGGAGCATAGGTATTAAACCGAAGACATCAGTATCTCGATCGCCTTCAAGTAATTGCCGCGAGGGTCGACGGTATGATCCATTTTAGTGGTAAAGCGCAGTTCCCCTTCCGTTTCGATACGCGCCCTGACCACATAGGTATGATTTTCGATGACAGCCGATGCCGGCACTAGGAGTTCGAAGGCCAGGCCTGCGGTTTCGGCGTTGTTAATCACGCAAGTCGCAACGGTTTCAGCCGGCGCGTCGGCGACACTGATGTCTTCAAGGGACGCATAGAGAGTCGAGTTGGGAGCCAGGCTGATTTTTTCCAGGTAGTGGGCGATGCAAGAAAGGTTGTAGTGGTTCATCGTAATGTCCTTATATTAAGTTTTTTGCCGTCAGTGGCGCTGGATGACACCAGCAACATGCTGGCGTCGAAGAGATTGGAGGGGTTGCCTCATATCCAATTGAACGTTGCGGACTCAGGAACCAAACGAGAGTGGCTGAGTGTTTTCGGTGTTCGACACGGGCGCAAGGGTCAGATTGACATCAACTTCCTGATCACCACCGTTCCAGATGAAGGTGTGTGGGGTATCAAGAAACACTGGGGTCGGGCCATTGATTTGCACTTTCAGCGAAAACTCTTCCCCTTTGGTGGCAACATCGCCATCAACGGTCAGGCTGACGATCCATGGCATTTTAGGTATTTGGTTGGAGCCACTGCCACCGGAGGTATGCGGTGTTGTGAAGCTGATGTGAGTACCACCGCTTTCAGGCAGTTCATAGCCGTCAGGCAGGTGAATGGATGCTGTAATGGTGTGTAGGCTCATGCTGAATTCCTTTTCAGTACGTCGACATCGACGTGAGCCCATCCTAGAGGCCTGCTCAAGAGTTCTCTGTAGGTCTTTTCTTCGTTTGACGTCGCTTTAGCCGCTCGGCAGCGTCGGAATACTCGCTGGCTGCCCGATCAAACTCACCGGAACTGTTCCATGTTTCTCGGTGAGTGATCGGCAGCCTTCAACTGTCGGGGCTGACGGCGACGTCCGCGGCATCTTCACTGCGATGCAACGCCACCTGGCGAATCGACAGGCGAATTTCCGCCGGCAGCACCCGCTTGGCCGCGCCTTCGGCCAGTTCGCCCAGCAGCTCGTGGTAGCTGAGTTTGCCAGCCTCGTCGCGGTGCAGCACATCGAGGTCGAGCATGGTCTGGATGAAGTGGCGGAACAGGCTCTTGTCGAAGAACTCCGGCGCATTCAGGCCATGCAGGATCGACAGGCGCTGGGCCATGACGGTGCAGAGGTCTTCCAGTTCTTCGGCGCTGATGGTGTTCTGGCCGCTGTTGAGCAGCAGCGAGACGGTCATGTAGAAGCGCTGCAAGGTCTGGGCGATGCTTTTTGACAGTAGGGTCAGCAGCACGAAGTGCCGCGAACTCGGCGCCGGGCGCAGGTACAGGTCATTTTCGAAACGCAGCAGGCCCTGCTCGACGAATGCTTCGAGCCACTGGTCGACCACGCCATCCAGTTCTTCCAGCGACCAGCGAATGAACAGCTCCGATTGCAGGTACGGGTACAACGCGTGGGTGTAGCGCAGGATCTGCTCGCGGCTCATGCGCGAGCTGCTCTGGAAGAAGCTCGCCAGCAACGCCGGCAGGGCGAAGATGTGCAGGACGTTGTTACGGTAGTAGGTCATCAGTACCGCGTTCTGCTCATCCAGGTACAGAATCTTGCCCAGGGCATCGCTCTGTTCCGACAGCAGGTCCATGCCTTTTACATGTTCGATCAGCGCCCGGCCATCACCTTCGGGCAGGGTGGTGTGGGGCGAGTACGGGACCTTGCGCAGCAACGCCAGGTACAGGTCGAGCACCCGGGCCATGGCGCGGTCGTCCAGGGCCAGGCGGCTGGTGGACAGCAGCGCCAGGGCGACGAGGTTGACCGGGTTGATCGCCGCGGCTTCGTTCAGGTGCCGGGCCACGCGTTCGCCCAAGCGGTGGGTGGTCGCGTTGAGCCAGGCCGGTTTGAATTGCGGACCCAGGTCCTGTTGGCGCCAATCCGGCTGTTCGCCGTCGAGGAATTCCGCCAGCTTGATCGGTTCGCCGAAGTTCACCGCCACCTGGCCGAAGCGTTGCTTGAGGGCGCCGATGACCTTGAAGATGTCGAAGATCGATTCTTTTTTCTTGCTGGCTCCGCGCAGTTCGCCCAGGTAGGTGCGGCCTTCCAGTACGCGCTCATAACCGATGTAGACCGGCACGAACACGATGGGCATGCGCGAGGAGCGCAGGAAGCTGCGCAGGGTGATGGCGAGCATGCCGGTCTTGGGTTGCAGCATGCGCCCGGTGCGCGAACGCCCGCCCTCGACGAAGTACTCCACCGGAAAGCCTTTGGTGAACAACGTGTGCAGGTATTCATTGAACACAGCGGTGTAGAGCGGGTTGCCCTTGAAGGTGCGACGCATGAAGAACGCCCCGCCACGGCGCAGCAGGCCGCCGATCACCGGCATGTTGAGGTTGATGCCGGCGGCGATGTGCGGCGGCGTCAAGCCGTTGCGAAACAGCAGGTACGACAGCAGCAGGTAGTCGATGTGGCTGCGGTGGCACGGCACGTAGATGACTTCGTGGCCTTGGGCGACCTTCTGCACGCCTTCGATGTGGTTGACCTTGATGCCGTCGTAGATCTTGTTCCAGAACCAACTCAGCACCACTTCCAGGAAGCGGATCGCGGTGTAGGTGTAGTCCGAGGCGATCTCGTTGCCGTAGCGCAGGGCCTGGGCCTTGGCTTTTTCGGCGGAGATATTTTCCCGCTCGGCTTGCTCGGCAATCGCCTGCTTGACCAGCGGCTGGTTCAACAGGCCCTTGACCAGGTTGCGCCGGTGGGAAATGTCGGGGCCGATGACCGCTGCTTTCAGATTGCGGAAGTGCACCCGCAGGATCCGCTGGGCCATGCGTACGGTGCGTTCGTGGCCCTTGTCGTGTTCGATCAGCTCGCGCAGGTGGATCGGCGCGGAGAATTGCACGCGGGTCTTGCGCCCCAGGATCATGATGCTCAACAGACGACGCAGGCGCCCGGTGACGGCCCAGCTGTCGGCGAACAACAGCTTCCAGGGGCTGGATTCGCTGTCGGGCGACTGCCCCCAGAACACGCTGACGGGGATGATCTGGGCGTCTTCGGCAGCGTTGTGGGTGAGGGCGTTGACCAGCCGCGTCAGGGTCGGTGGCGCACCGCGCTTGTCCTGGCGGCCGATCCAGTCCGGCGCCGGCGTCAGGTAGAAAAACGCCGCCGGTTCCAGCAGGTTGCCCACCGAGACCGGCAGCACCGGACGGGGCAGGCCGGCCTTGGTGCATTCGGTGTCGAGCACCGCCAGGTCAGTGAGCGAAGGATCTTGCAGGACGTAGAACACCGGACGACTGCGGTCGAGGTTGAGGGTGAAGGACGACTGGTTGATCGTCTCTGAGCGAACCCAGAGGTACAACAGTCGGCGCAGGGTGCCAAACACAAGACGGCGGAACGGGGAGCGGGTCATACGGCTTCTGCATGAGTGAATGGGATAGGGCGGGCGCCAGTGTGCCGGATTCGCCGAAAATCGGCAAAAAAGCGCCGAAGTAAAGTCAGTTGAGAGTTTTTCCGGGTGTCATATACTCGGCCAGTGCCTGCCACGGCCTCCCTTATGGACGGCCGGGTGGTGGCTAAAGTTCGTACGGCTTTGCCTTTTGCGGTTGGGCGGAAAAAGCCGACTCAAAAAATAAAAATGGGAGTGAGCATCATGGCAGCACGGGAAACCGGCAGTGTGAAGTGGTTCAACGACGCGAAGGGTTACGGCTTCATTCAGCGTGAAGGCGGGGCGGATGTGTTCGTGCATTACCGCGCCATCCGCGGCGAAGGCCACCGTTCACTGACCGAAGGCCAGCAGGTCGAGTACGCGGTCGTGGAAGGGCAGAAGGGCTTGCAGGCTGAGGATGTGGTGGGGTTGTAACCCCACGCTGGAAGCCATAGTAGATGCCCTGTGGGAGCAAAGCTTGCTCGCGATAGCGCCCGGTCGGCTTGCACCAATGTTGAATGTACTTCAGCCATCGCGAGCAAGCTTTGCTCCCACAGTGCTCCCACATTTGGATCTAGGCTGCACCTGAGACGGGTGTCACGCCGTCTTCCAGGTAATCTCTTCTTCCCCATCGGCGCTGATGCGAATCCAGCGATCCGCCGATTCCTCACCTTCTTCCTCAACCCATGACCCAGGCGCGCAGCGCACTTCGACGTTCAGTGCGGCGAAGGCGGCGCGGGCGCAGGCGATGTCGTCTTCCCACGGGGTCTGGTCACTTTCCAGGTACAGGCTGTTCCATTTGCCCACGGCCTTGGGCAGCCAGGTCACGGGAATATTGCCGGCCTTGCACTTGTAGGTCTGGCCTTTCTGCACCCAGTCGCTGCACGGGCCCAGGGCCTGGCCGAGCCAGGCGGCGATGGCCTTGTGGTCGACGTCGGCGTCTTTGAGGTAAATCTCGATATCGGGTTGGCGCATGGATGTCCTCGCTGCGGTCTTGAAAAATCCATTCGCGGATTTAACGGGGCCCGAGCGGTTGCCCGGGACCGGAATCAAAAGGTTATTGAAGAACGAAATAATCGTAGCGCATCGACACCGTGACCTGGAACGGCTCGGCCTGCTCGATCACGCTGGCCCGGCGTTCGGCACTGGCGCGCCAGCCGTGGGGAGTCATGGCCAGCAGGTTGGCGCGGTCCTGGCCACTGTCGAGGGTCAGCTTGAATTCGAGGGTTTCGCTGTGATCCAGCACCATGCCCGGCGGCACCAGGGCCAGGTGCTTGTCGTCGGTGTATTCGCGCACCTCGTCGTACAGGCGCTCGCGCAATTCCATCAGGTGGCCGGCGGTGGGGCCGACTTTCATCAGGCCGCCGCCGGGGCTGAGCAAGCGCTTGGCCTCCTGCCAGTCCAGCGGGCTGAACACACTGGCCAGGAACTGGCAGCAGCCGTCCGCCAGCGGCACCCGGGCCATGCTGGCGATCAACCAGGTCAGCTGCGGGTTGCGTTTGCAGGCGCGCTTGACCGCCTCGCGGGAAATGTCCAGGGCATAACCATCGGCGTTGGGCAACGCTTCGGCGATCTGCGCGGTGTAGTAACCCTCGCCACAGCCGATGTCCAGCCAGCGCCCGGGCGCGCGTTCGGCGGCCAGTTCCGCCAGGCGCCGGGCGACCGGGGCGTAATGCCCGGCATTGAGGAAGTCGCGGCGGGCTTCGACCATCGCCTGGTTGTCGCCGGGGTCGCGGCTGTTCTTGTGCTGCACCGGCAGCAGGTTCAGGTAACCCTGCCGCGCGCGGTCGAAGCGGTGGCCGGCCGGGCACACCACACCGTTGTCCACCGCGTTCAGCGGTTCACTGCAGATCGGGCAGGCGAGCATCAGGCGAGCAACTTGATCAGCGTCTTGTAGTAGATCTCGGTCAGCACATCGAGATCGGCGGCCAGCACGCGTTCGTTGACCTGGTGGATGGTCGCGTTGACCGGCCCCAGTTCCACCACTTGCGTGCCCATGGTGGCGATGAAGCGACCGTCGGACGTGCCGCCGCTGGTGGACGCCTGGGTCTCGCGCCCGGTGACGTCCTTGATGCTCGACGATACGGCGTCGAGCAGCGCACCGGGTTCGGTGAGGAATGGCAGGCCGGACAGCGCCCAGTCGATGTGCCAGTCCAGCTGATGCTTGTCGAGGATATCGGCAACGCGCTGTTGCAGGCCTTCGACGGTGGATTCGGTGGAAAAGCGGAAGTTGAACACCGCCACCAGGTCACCGGGGATCACGTTGGTCGCGCCGGTGCCGGAGTTGAGGTTGGAGATCTGGAAACTGGTCGGCGGGAAGAAGTCGTTGCCATGGTCCCAATGCTCGGCGGCCAGTTCGGCCAAGGCGGGCGCGGCCAGGTGGATCGGGTTCTTCGCCAGGTGTGGATAAGCCACGTGGCCTTGCTTGCCGCGCACGGTCAACTTCGCGCCGAGGGAACCACGTCGGCCATTCTTGACCACGTCCCCCACCAGCGTGGTGCTCGACGGCTCGCCGACGATGCACCAGTCCAGTCGCTCCTGGCGGGCCTTGAGGCGCTCGATCACGGCTTTGGTGCCGTGGTGGGCCGGGCCTTCCTCATCGCTGGTGATCAGGAAGGTCAGCGAGCCCTTGTGGTCCGGGTAGTCGGCGACGAACCGTTCGGCCGCCACCACCATCGCCGCCAGGCTGCCTTTCATGTCTGCCGCGCCACGGCCGCAGAGCATGCCCTGTTCGTCGATGACCGCATCGAACGGGTCGAGCTGCCAGGCCTGCACCGGACCGGTTGGCACCACGTCGGTGTGCCCGGCGAAGCACAGCACCGGACCGTCATGTTTGCCATGGCTGGCCCAGAAGTTATCCACATCCTCGATGCGCATCGGCTCGAGCGTAAAGCCCGCGTTGCCCAGGCGCTGCATCATCAGTTTCTGGCAATCGGCATCCACCGGCGTCACGGACGGACGGCGGATCAGGTCGCAGGCGAGTTGCAGGGTCGGCGAGAGGTCGGCGTGGGCCGTCATGAAAGCTCCGGGAATATAGTGTGAACGCAAGGCTTGTGCAGGCGCGGGCTGGCTCGCGCAAAATGGCGGTTATCTTATAGCAAAACGACCACCATGGGCCCCTGGCGGGGGACAGGTGGAACACAAAACCTGTGGGAGCGAGCTTGCTCGCGATGGCGGTGGATCAGTAGCGCTGGTGTTGACTGACACACCGCTATCGCGAGCAAGCTCGCTCCCACAAGGGGAAATTGGTGGGATTCAATTCGCGAACAGCTCGAATTGCCACGGCAAAGCCCTATAATGCGCGCCGGTTTTTGGGGTAATGGTCATGAGTACAGAAGATCCACGGTTTGCCGGCATCGCCCGTTTGTATGGCATCGAAGGCCTGGAGCGCCTGCGGGCGGCCCATGTGGCGATTGTCGGGGTTGGCGGTGTCGGCTCCTGGGCAGCGGAAGCCATCGCCCGTTGCGGCGTGGGCGAGATCTCGCTGTTCGACCTGGACGATGTCTGCGTCAGCAACGCCAACCGCCAGTTGCATGCCCTGGACAGCACCGTTGGCAAGCCCAAGGTCGAGGTCATGGCCGAGCGGCTGCGTGGGATCAACCCCGACTGCACCGTGCATGCGGTGGCCGACTTTGTCACCCGCGACACCATGGCCGAGTACATCACGCCGAACATCGACTGCGTGATCGACTGCATCGACAGCGTCAACGCCAAGGCTGCGCTGATCGCCTGGTGCAAGCGCCGCAAGATCCAGATCATCACCACCGGCGGCGCGGGTGGGCAGATCGACCCGACGCTGATCCAGGTCTGCGACTTGAACCGTACGTTCAACGATCCGCTGGCCTCCAAGGTGCGCTCCACCTTGCGCCGCGACTATGGCTTTTCCCGCACCGTGACCCGCCACTACAGCGTGCCTTGCGTGTTCTCCACCGAACAACTGCGCTACCCGAAACCGGACGGCAGCATTTGCTTGCAGAAGAGTTTTGTCGGCGACGGCGTCAAGCTCGACTGCGCTGGTGGGTTCGGCGCGGTGATGATGGTCACGGCGACGTTCGGCATGGTCGCAGCGACAAAGGCTGTGGATAAGATCGTGGCGGGCGTGCGGCGGCCGGCGGATAGGGTCAAGCCTCAGGTTTGAGGGTGGGATTGATGGCCTCATCGCGAGCAAGCTCGCTCCCACAGGGGATCTGGCTGAATGCAGTATTTGCGTACACCCAAATCCCCTGTGGGAGCGAGCTCGCTCGCGATGGCGGTTACTGAGTCAACTCAAACATCCGCTTCAACACCGCATTCAATCCATTGCTACGCGACGGCGACAACTGCCGCGACAATCCCAACTGATTGAACCAGTCCGGCAAGTCCACCTGCTGCAACTCGTCTGCGGACAAACCATTGACCCGCGCCAACAGCAACGCCACCAGCCCACGAATCAACCGCGCATCGCTGCTGGCAGAGAACCGCCAGTGCCCGTCGTGCAACTGACCCACCAACCACACCTGGCTTTCACAGCCGTGGACGAGGTTGGCATCGCACTTGTCCTCGTCGCTCAGAGGCGGCAAACGCTCGCCCCATCGCATCAGCAGCCGGGCGCGTTGTTCCCAGCCCGAGGCTTCCTGGAAAATCTGCAGCGCTGTGGCGGCCTCGGCGGGCAGGTTCATCGGAGCATTTCCAGGGCCTGGTCCAGGGCCTCGAAGAAACGTTCGAGATCGGCGGAGTCGTTGTACAGCGCCAGCGACACCCGGATCGCCCCGGACAGCTTCAAATGTTTGAACAGCGGCATCGCGCAGTGATGTCCGGCGCGCACGGCGATGCCTTGCTCGGTCAGCAGGTGCGCCAGGTCGGCGTTGTGGATGCCTTCGACCACGAAACTGACCAGGGCCAGGCGCGGGTTGCCCACCAGGCGAACGCCGTTGCGGGCCAACAGGCCATGGAGCAGGTAGTCATGCAGTGCTGCCTCATGCTCGATGATCGCCTGCGGGTCGAGGTCGGACAGGTAATCCAGGGTCGCCCCCAGACCGATCACGCTGGCAATCGGCGGTGTACCCGCTTCGAAACCCAGCGGCGCGGGGCGGAAGCTGGCGCTGTGGTAATCGGCCTGTTGCACCATTTCGCCGCCGAACTGCCAATGACGCAGGTTGCCGAGGGCTTCGGTACGGCCAAACAGCACGCCCAGCCCGTCGGGGCCGTAGAGCTTGTGGCTGGAAAACACGTAGAAGTCGCAGCCCAGCGCCTCCACGTCATGGCGACCATGGACCACGCCTTGGGCGCCGTCGATCACCGTCAGCGCGCCCTGGGCCTTGGCCAGCGCCAGCAGCGCCGGCACTGGCTGCCAGGCGCCGAGCACATTGGATAACTGGCTCACCGCCAGCAAGCGCGTACGTGGGCCGATCAGTTCGGCGGCGGCGCCAGGGTCGATCACCCCGTCGGCATCCAGTGGCAACACCACCAGGGTCAACGAACGGCGCTCGGCCAGTTGCTGCCACGGCAGCAGGTTGGCGTGGTGTTCCAGGGCGCTGATGACGATCTCGTCGCCCGGGTTGAATAGATGCTCCAGCCCGTAGGCCAGTAGGTTCAGCGCCGAAGTGGCACCGTGGGTGAAGACCACTTGCCCGCAGTTTCCGGCATTGAGCCATTGCGAAACCTTGAGGCGGCTGTCCTCGAACGCCTGGGTGGCATGGGCGCCCGGCAAATGTTGCGCCCGGTGCACGTTGGCCGCGCCATTGGCGTAGTAGTGCGTCAGGGCATCCAATAGAACTTGGGGTTTTTGCGTGGTCGCGGCGCTGTCCAGGTAGGTCTGGCCTTGCCGTTGCAGGGCGGCGATGGCCGGGAAATCGGCGCGCCAGGGGGATTGGATCAACATGCTTTCGGGCCCTGCTGGAGGTACGCCGGCCCCTGTGAGGGCGGGCTTTTTTTTGTGGGAGCAAAGCTTGCTCGCGATGGCAGCGACACGGTTTACGGTGAGACCGCGTCATCGTTCATCGCGAGCAAGCTTTGCTCCCACAAAAAAAGCTCGCTCCCACAGGTGAGGGTGTGAAGCGGCTTAGTTGTGGGCGTGCAGTGCTTCGTTCAGCTCGATGGCCGATTTGTGCGTCTTGCATTCCACCGCACCGGTCTCGGAGTTGCGGCGGAACAACAGGTCGGGCTGGCCGGCCAGGTCGCGGGCCTTGACCACTTTGACCAGTTGGTTGTTTTCGTCCAGCAGCTTCACTTTAGTGCCGGCGGTCACGTACAGGCCCGACTCCACGGTGTTGCGGTCGCCCAGCGGGATACCGATGCCGGCGTTGGCGCCGATCAGGCAGCCTTCGCCAACCTTGATCACGATGTTGCCGCCACCCGACAGGGTGCCCATGGTCGAGCAACCGCCGCCCAGGTCCGAGCCCTTGCCGACGAATACGCCCGCCGAAACACGGCCTTCAATCATGCCCGGGCCTTCGGTGCCGGCGTTGAAGTTGACGAAACCTTCGTGCATTACGGTGGTGCCTTCGCCCACGTAGGCGCCCAGGCGGACCCGCGCGGCATCGGCGATGCGCACGCCAGCTGGGACCACGTAGTCGGTCATTTTCGGGAACTTGTCCACCGAGAACACTTCCAGCAGCTCGCCACGCAGGCGGGCTTCGAGCTGGTGCTCGGCCAGTTCGCTCAAGTCGATCGCGCCCTGGCTGGTCCAGGCCACGTTCGGCAGCAGAGGGAAGATGCCGGCCAGGTTCAGGCCATGAGGCTTGACCAGGCGATGGGACAGCAGGTGCAGCTTGAGGTAAGCCTCAGGCGTGGAAGACAGTTGGGCGTCTTCGGCCAGCAGCGTGGCGACCAGCGGCTTGTGGCTTTCGGCCAGGCGGGTCAGCAGCGCGGCTTGCGCGGCATCGACACCCTTGACGGCTTCCGCCAGTTGCGAGGCCTGGGCGGTAGTGAAGGTGATGGCCTGGTTGCCGTCGCTGTAGCCGAGAATCGGTGCGATGGCTGCGACGATGTCAGCCGACGGGTTGAGCAGCGGCTGTGCGTAGAACACTTCCAGCCAGGCGCCTTGACGGTTTTGTGTGCCGACACCGAAGGCCAGGCTGAACAGGGTAGTGGACATGAAATTACCTCTACAAAATGGACTGGGCAGGCTTACTTGATCTCTGCCGCATAAATATCTGGCTTGAAGCCAATCAGGGTTCGGTCACCGAGGTCAAGCACCGGGCGCTTGATCATCGAGGGTTGGGCGAGCATCAGTTCGATGGCTTTCGGCTGGTCGAGATCGGCTTTGCGTTCGTCGTCGAGCTTGCGAAAGGTCGTACCGGCACGGTTCAACACCACTTGCCAGCCATGCTCGTTGCACCATTGGGTCAGGTGCTCACGGTCGATGCCGGCAGTTTTGTAATCGTGAAAGTCATAGCGCACCGCGTGCTCATCGAGCCAGGTCCGCGCTTTTTTCATCGTATCGCAGGCTTTGATGCCGAAAAGCTGTAAGTGCTTGTTTTCCTTGGGCATGAATGCTCCCCCAAAACGTTCCCGGTATCGTCCTGAAAATCAGCGGACGATTATGCCACGTCGTTCCTTTCAGTGCCTTGACTGTCGCGACGGATCGGACGAGGCGGAACCGACAGGAAAGAGGTGACCACACAGCACGGGTAAACCCAGCACTTTTGCGTACAAGAGGCCCGCCCATGGATTCCATCTCCCTGACACTGCACCATCCACTGACGCATCAAACTGAAGAAACACTCCCGACCCATTCAACGACATCGACCACCAGGACCGCCGTATCCGTCCCGATCGGCCCTGTCACGGCTGAACAGGACCTGACAAATCGCACTGGTGCAATCAAGGCCCAGCTCAGCCGGGTATTCGAGCCGCATATAAACGGTGCCAATCGCGAGGCCTTCGAAGCATTGATCGACGATCGTTCGCGTACCTTGGCCAATGACGGGGAAACTGCGGAAAGCGTCGATGCCGTGCTGACCAAAGGCTCGCGGCTGGATCGCGCGTCCCATGACACTGTTGGATTCCTTCGTTCGGTTCCCTTCGGCGCGGCGTCCATCGCGCTGGACTTCGTCCCGGCGGTGACCGGCAATGGCTCGATTACCGCGCCGTTGGCGCTGTCGGCCATTGCCGGCCTGGTCAGCAGCGCCACCGACACGGTTGGCAATGGCCTGATCAAGCGCGCCACCAGCGACACCCAGTGGCTGGCGGCCGAAAATGCCGATCTGGAGCCGGTCATGCAGGAAGCCGCCCAGGCGGTGAAGCCGAGCCTGACGACCCAGGCTATCGAAGGCAGCCTGACGTTCCAGACCTTCTCCGCGCGAAACGTGTTGCGCACGGTCATCCAACCCGTCGTGACGAAGACCGTCGATGCGCAAACGGGCAGCAAGGTGGACTCGGTGATAGCTGCCATCGGCTCTCCGCTTTCAGGCATGGCCGCTTATGACCTGCAACATTCCATCGATAAATCCAAACACCGGATTGGTCCGGAATACCTGCTGGGGCGTCAAGACTGGCACCAGCGTTACAAGGACCTCAAGAATTATGGCGTAGGGAGTGCTGCGATGGGCATTGCGAAGCGGGTCGGCAGCCTGCCGCTGGACGCGATGCGCGATGGCAGCAAATCGCTGCAAGCCTTGGTTACGCCGACAGGCTTGGTCAGTGGTCTCGGAGCGTTGGCCGGCGGTATTACTGCGATCGGCATGGCCCAGACCGCCGCTGTCAACGCCGCCAGGCGCGCCGGGATTTCGCCTGCGGGGGTTGCGGCGGCGGGCAAGGCGACGGTTACGGCCACGATGGCCCCGGTGCTCGCCGCCTGGGTGACCACGGCTGTGATGACCCAACCGTTGGCGGACAAGGCTTCTGCTGCGTTGGACAGGCTTTCCGCCGGTCCCGCTCATCCGGATGAGCTGGAGGGAATGTTGCCCTTGGTCGAAAGGTCGACGCCCGAACCGATCGTGGAAGACAGCGACAACGAGGGTGACAGCGTCGATTTTGTCTCGGCCCGCTCGACGCTCAGTGCCGCTGAGCGAGCTGTTTAGCGTCGGATAGTCTCCGGTCGCTTCTGCCGCATGGAGGTTAGGAGCGGCCAGGGGGCGGCCTCAATCGACACGCAACTGAGCTTGCTTGGCCCCGTCTGCGTGGCTGGGTCAACCCGAGGATGGACCCAGACTCCTGCCAGCGTTCACTGGTGACGGGGCGATCATGGTTGCCGGTAATAACGAATTCAAGCCAGCTTGATTCTTGAAACAGGGCTGGATGAGATCTGTTGAGCTTCTAAACCAATAAAATCAATGGGTTGTTCTATGAAGGTCGGTTTTATTTCGTTTTTTGTCTGAGCAAGCGATCGTGGTCTGTCAGACGCGCCGAAGTTTCCGACAAGTTTTTAAGGTTGTCCGTCGGAAGCGGGGGCTCTAGCCTCTGGGTGTCGCTGCCAATTCAGCGACCGGACGTGAGAATCCGAACTCCTCTAGGCGCGCAGGCGTCGACCATATAAAGTGCAGGCGCTTTTCGTCTGCGCATTATGTTATGGCGGCTGTGCGCGGGCATGCTTCGGCATGGCCGGGCTCCTAGAGACTCGGATTCTCACCCCGCGTACGGCTGCCACCCTCCGGTCCGTGAGAAGACTCGGTGGCGGCTCCCACTTCTCTAGGAGCTATAAACATGATCAAAGAAACGCCGAATCCTCCAAAGCCAGCCTCCACTTTCCCCTACGGCGATTACGCACCCGAAAAGCTGCAAGAGGCCGCTGACCGTGTGCTGGATCATTACCTCAAACCTGACGACAGCAAGCCAGAACCCAAACCCTCAGTACAGCTATTCACTGTGGCTGACGGTATCGACACTGAAGTGTTGCTGGCCAATCTCAGTGAAACCCTGGCTTCGGCCAATGCAATGCTCAATGACCTTGCCTTCGATCAGGACGGCTCGCGACGACATGTCGCATTGGGAGTCGCCCAGATGATTGAGTTGGGGATGTTGTTGGCGAACAAGTGCCTGGATCGGGTAGAGCTTCGGACTTGATGTAATAAGTGCCGGCCTCATCGCGAGCAAGCTCGCTCCCACAGGAGGTTGGTGTCGATCACGCGTTCTGTGATCAACACCCATCCACTGTGGGAGCGAGCTTGCTCGCGATAAATCGATTGGCTGACGCAATAATACCTGCGGCCACTGAACTCTGTGGCGAGGGAGCTTGCTCCCGCTGGGCCGGGCTGGCGCTCCAGCGCGAAGCGGCCCTGAAACCGGGCAACGCGGTATGTCAGGTAGATTGAGTTAACTGCTTCAGGGGCCGCTGCGCAGCCCAGCGGGAGCAAGCTCCCTCGCCACAACAGCGCTTATGCGTGAGCCTCTTCCTGCTCGGGCACCAACCGTACTTCCACCCTTTGACCCAACGCACGCGCTGCGCTGGCAAGTGTTGCCAGTGTCATTCCCGCATCGTTCTGGTCCAGTGCGCGATCAACAGCAGTGCGACTGGTGTGCATCCGCTGTGCCAAGGCTTTTTTGGTCACTTTCTGAAGCTTCATTGCTTCGGCAATCTGCCAGGCAATAACGCGTTTGAGCGCAGCTGCGGAAACTTCTTCGGCGATACCTTGCTCGGCGAGGAAGTCGTCAAAATCAGATCCGATGTGCTTGTTCATGTGCTGTGCCTCATAGTCTTGCTTTGCGCTGCTTGGAGGTTGCCATGTCGGTGGTTGGTTTTTTTTTTGACTTTTCTTTATGAAAGCGTGGAGTAGAACCATGTCAGAGCCCACCACAGTGAAGAGAACGCGGGCGATGGTATCTGCGAGGTCAATCCTGACCTCCCATAGCCCAGTGTCCAGCTTGCGAACCACCGGCATACCTATAGGCCAACCAATCTGAACGGTCTTGATGTCAGTCCCGATCATCCGCCTATGCTCGCGAGGCAGCTCAGTTAGCCATTCGCGAACGGGCTCATTCCCGGCGTCTGTGCGGAAGAAACGTACGTTCAGTATGGGGGCAATATCAACCATGAATGGAGTGTACCGAAATAGGTGCATTGCGCAACCCGGGTATTACTGAGGATTCGTACAGGGGCTCAGTTGGTCGGTACGGATGGATCGTTCCCACGCTCGGCGTGGGAATGCCGCCAGGGACGCTCCGCGTTCCGCTTCGGGGATGTGACGCAGAGCGTCACGGGATGCATTCCCACGCAGAGCGTGGGAACGATCGATACAGCCATCAACCCCGACGTTGGATGAACGCGCGGATTCGCTCCGCCGCTTCCACGCATTCAGCCAATGGCGCGACCAAGGCCATGCGCACGCGGCCGGCGCCTGGGTTGACGCCATCGACATCGCGGGACAGGTACGAGCCTGGGACGACGGTCACGTGTTCCTGTTCGAACAGGTCCCGGCAGAAGGCTGCGTCGTCGCCCGCCACATTTGGCCACAGGTAGAAACTGCCATCGGGGCGTTGCACGTCCAGCACCGGGCTGAGGATCTCCAGCACGGCGTCGAATTTCTCGCGGTACAGCGCGCGGTTGGCGCGTACGTGCACTTCGTCGTTCCACGCGGCGATGCTCGCCAGTTGGGTCTGAACCGGCATCGCGCAGCCGTGGTAGGTGCGGTACAGCAGGAAACCCTTGAGGATGTCGGCGTCGCCGGCCACGAAACCGGAGCGCAGGCCGGGCAGGTTGGAGCGTTTGGACAGGCTGTGGAACACCACGCAGCGCTTGAAATCCTTGCGGCCGAGTTCGACACAGGCGCTGAGCAGCCCCGGCGGCGGGGTTTGTTCGTCGAAGTACAGTTCGCTGTAGCACTCGTCCGCGGCGATGACGAAGTCATGTTCGTCAGCCAGGGCGATGAGTTTCTTCAGCACGTCCACCGGAATCAATGCACCGGTCGGGTTGCCAGGGGAGCACAGGAACAGGATCTGGCAGCGTTTCCAGATGTCCGGCGAGACCGCATCGAAATCCGGGTTGAAGCCGTTCGCGTCCAGGCACGGCAGGTAGTGCGGCTTGGCCCCGGCCAGGAACGCGGCGCCTTCGTAGATTTGGTAGAACGGGTTCGGGCTCACCACCAGGGCGTCGTCGCCACGGTTGACCACGGTCTGGGTGAAGGCGAACAGGGCTTCACGGGTGCCATTGACCGGCAGCACATGGCGCGCCGGGTCCAGCCAGCCGTTTGGCACGTTGAAGCGGCGCTCGCACCAACCCGTGATGGCCTCACGCAACTCCGGGATGCCGAGGGTGGTCGGGTACACCGCCATCTTTTCCAGATTGCTGGCCAGGGCTTCAGCCACGAAGCTGGGCGAGCGATGCTTGGGTTCGCCGATGGACAGGGCGATCGGGCGTTTGTCCGGGTTGGGCGTGACGCTGCCAAGCAAGGCGCGGAGCTTTTCGAATGGGTAGGGCTGGAGCTGGTTCAGAGCGTTGTTCATCGAGGGCCTCGTCAATGTGGGCGCGGTCCTTGTGGGAGCGAGCTTGCTCGCGATGGCGGTGAGTCAGGCAGCATCAATGCTGGATGCTCCGTCGCTATCGCGAGCAAGCTCGCTCCCACAGAGGGGGATTGTTCGTTCAGATGCTGATACGTGTCATGTGAGCATCGGGTTCCTGGTTGACGCTCAAATGCTGCACGATCGCTTCCTGCAGGCGGCTGCACAGTTGCGGATCGGACAGCGGATGGTTATGCGCGTCGGTGATGAAGAAGACGTCTTCCACCCGTTCGCCGAGGGTGGCGATCTTGGCGTTTTGCAGCGACAGGTCGAACTCCAGGAAGATATGGCCGATCCGCGCCAGCAGGCCCGGGCGGTCCGGGGCGCTGAGTTCCAGCACGGTGACCTGGCGCTGGGCGTCGTTGTGGATCGTCACCTGGGGCGCGAAGGCGAAATGCTTGAGCTGGCGCGGCACCCGGCGCTGGATGATGGTCGGGTAGTCCGCCGGGTTGCGCAGGGCTTCGGTCAGGCCGTCGCGAATCTTCTTGACCCGCGCCGGGTTGTCGCCAATCGAGTCGCCGTCGGTGTCGAGCACGATGTAGGTGTCGAGGGTGAACTGGCTGCTCGAGGTGATGACCCGGGCGTCATGGATGTTGAGGTTGAGCTGGTCCATCGCCGCCACGGTCACGGCGAAGAAGTCGTGCTGGTCCGGGGCGTAGATGAAGATCTGCGTGCCGCCCTCGAACTCGCGCTGGGTGGTTTCCTTGATCAGCACCAGCGGCCCGGCATCGGCCGGTTGCTGCAGGATCGCGTCGCTGTGCCAGGCCACGTCGCCGGCGGTGTGGCGCAGGAAATAGTCATCGCCCAATTGCGACCAGAGCTGCTCGACATCGTCCGGATCGGTGCCGCCGCGTACCAGGATGTCCAGGGCGGCGCTTTGGGTTTGACGGATCTGTTCTTCGCGGTCCACCGGGTTTTCCAGGCCACGGCGCAAGGCGCGCTTGGTCTCGGTGTAGAGCTGGCGCAACAGGCTGGCGCGCCAGGAATTCCACAGGCTCGGGTTGGTGGCGTTGATGTCGGCCACGGTCAGCACGTAGAGGTAGTCCAGACGTGTTTCATCGCCGACGATCTGGGCGAAGTCGTGGATCACCTGCGGGTCGGACAAGTCCTTGCGCTGGGCAGTGGTAGACATCACCAGGTGGTTCTGCACCAGCCAGACGATCAGCCGGCTGTCCCACAGGGGCAGTTGATGGCGCTGGCAGAACGCCTCGGCATCCACCGCACCAATCTCGGAATGATCGCCCTGGCGGCCCTTGCCGATGTCGTGATACAGCCCTGCCATGTAGATCAGTTCGGGCTTGGGCAACTTGGCCATGAGCTTGCTGGCCAGCGGGAATTTCTCCGACACCTGGGTGTATTGCAGCTTACGCAGGTGCTTGATCAGGTTCAGGGTGTGGGCATCGACCGTATAGATGTGGAACAGGTCGTGTTGCATTTGCCCGACGATGAAACCGAACTCCGGCAGATAGCGCCCGAGGATCCCATAGCGATTCATGCGCCGCAGGTTGCGGTGCACGCCGATCCGGCATTTGAACAACTCGATGAACAGGCTGGTGTTGCGGATGTCGTGGCGGAAATCCTCATCGATCAGATGACGATTTTCTCGCAGCAGGCGGATGGTGTCGGCGCGCACTCCCTTGATTTCCGGCTGCTGGGCCATGAGCACGAAGATTTCCAGCATGGCGAACGGCGTGCGGCGGAACACATAGTCGTGGCGGGCTTCGATGTAGCCGTCGTGCAGTTGGAAACGAGAGTTGATCGGCTGCGGCGGTTCTTCGTCCTCGGGGGCGAGGATGACTTCCTCGAAGTGCTGGATGATCAGTTCGCTGAGCTGGGCAATGCTCATCACCACGCGGTAGTACTGCTGCATGAAGTTTTCGATGGATTGCTTGGCATCCTGCCCTTCGAAACCCAACAGGCTGGCGATGGAGCGCTGGTGGTCGAACAACAGGCGGTCCTCGGAGCGCCCGGCCAGCATGTGCAGGGCATAGCGGACCTTCCACAGAAATTCCTGGGACGAGGCCAACAAGGCGTTTTCGCTTTCCACCAGGAAACCTTCACCGGCCAGGGCGCGCAGGTTCAGCGTGCCGTACTGGCGGCGGGCAACCCAGAGGATCGTCTGGATGTCCCGCAGCCCGCCGGGCGAGCCCTTGACGTTGGGCTCCAGGTTGTATTCGGTGTCGTTGTACTTGTGGTGGCGGGCTTTCTGCTCGGCGCGCTTGGCCAGGAAAAAGTCCTTGCTGGGCCACATGTGCACCGTGCTGGTGACATCGAGCATGCGCTGGCGCAAGTGCTCGGGGCCGGCGACGGTGCGGCTCTCCATCAGGTTGGTGATCACCGTCAGGTCGGCGCGGGCCTCGTCGGCGCATTCCTGCACCGAGCGCACGCTCTGGCCGACTTCCAGGCCGATGTCCCACAGCAGCGTCAGGAACCGCTCGATGGAGTCACGGAAAACTTCATGATCGGCGCTGTCGAGCAGGATCAGCAGATCGATGTCGGAGTAGGGGTGCAGTTCGCCGCGCCCGTAGCCGCCGACCGCCACCAGGGCGATGTCGGCATCCTCGCTCCAGTTGAACTGCTCCCAGGCCTTTTGCAGGATGTTATCGACGAACCAGGCACGGTCCTCGATCAGCCGCCGAATGTCCCGGCCATTGCGAAAGCGCTGGTCGAGCACTTCGTGGGCCTGGCGGATCGCCTTCTTGAACGCCGAGATGGGACTTGCCTTCAGGGCCAGTTCGGCCTGGAACTGGCCGCGGTCGAAGAGTTCGGGATCCACCTGCGGCATTGAATGACTTTCCTTTCTATCTATATCTATAGGCTGGGTTCGGATCAGGCGGAAACGCGAGGGATGGTGTCATCGCTGCGCAGGGTGAAGATCTCGTAGCCGGTCTCGGTGACCAGCAAGGTGTGTTCCCACTGGGCCGACAGCTTGCGATCCTTGGTGATGGCAGTCCAGCCGTCGCCCAGCACCTTGGTGTCGGCGCGGCCCTGGTTGATCATCGGCTCGATGGTGAAGGTCATGCCCGCCTGCAGTTCCATGCCCGTGCCGGCGCGGCCGTAGTGCAGGATCTGCGGTTCTTCGTGGAATACCTTGCCGATGCCATGGCCGCAGAACTCGCGTACCACCGAGAAGCCGTTTTTCTGCGCGTGCTTCTGGATCACTTCGCCGATGTCCCCCAGGCGGCAGCCCGGCTTCACCAGTTCGATGGCCATGTACATGCATTCCTGGGTGACCTTGGACAGGCGCTGGGCCCACTCCGGCACGTTGCCGACATGGAACATGCGGCTGGTGTCGCCGTGAAAGCCGTCCTTGATGACGGTGACGTCGATGTTCAGGGTGTCGCCATCCTTCAACGGTTTTTCGTTGGGGATGCCGTGGCAGACCACGTGGTTGATCGAAGTGCAGATCGACTTCGGGAAGCCTTTGTAGTTGAGCGGGGCCGGGATGGCTTTCTGCTCGTTGACGATGTAGTCATGGCAGATGCGGTCCAGCTCTTCGGTGGTCACGCCAGGCTTGACGTAGTCGGCGATCATCTCCAGCACATCGGCGGCGAGTTTGCCGGCGACACGCATTTTGGCGATGTCCTCGGGAGTCTTGAGGGTAACGGTCATACAGGCTCTCTCTGCGCCCGACGGCGCTGTTCAAAACGAAATGGGCGGCGGATGATGCTTCACGTGGCCCTGAAAGAGGCGATTCTAACAGACGATCAGCGCAAATCCGCGTCCACATGCATCGCTTCTCTCTATAAGGGTGTTCATCCACTGCCCATGAAAGGGCTGTGGGAGGGGCTCCTCACCAGGATTTCAGAATCCGTGTTCCGTTTTCGCCCTTGCTGTGGTATAAAATGCGCCGCTTTCCGGGGATGACCCCGCAAGCTTAAATCCACACACGTGTCGACACGATGACCTGGGTGCCTTTGGCTTTTATAGCCGCTGGTTGGTCATTGGGATACGTGGAGGCCAAACCCGACTTATCAAGGAACTATCATGTCCCAAGTCAATATGCGCGATATGCTGAAGGCCGGTGTGCACTTCGGTCACCAGACCCGTTACTGGAACCCGAAAATGGGCAAGTACATTTTCGGCGCGCGTAACAAGATCCACATCATCAACCTTGAAAAAACCCTGCCGATGTTCAACGAAGCACTGACCTTCGTAGAGCGCCTGGCCCAGGGCAAAAACAAGATTCTGTTCGTCGGCACCAAGCGTTCCGCTGGCAAGATCGTTGCTGAAGAAGCAGCACGTTGCGGTTCGCCGTACGTCGATCACCGCTGGTTGGGCGGCATGCTGACCAACTTCAAGACCATTCGCGCTTCCATCAAGCGTCTGCGTGACCTTGAAGTCCAGTCCGAAGACGGTACTTTCGCCAAGCTGACCAAGAAAGAAGCGCTGATGCGCACTCGCGATCTTGAGAAGCTGGACCGCTCCCTGGGCGGTATCAAGGACATGGGCGGTCTGCCTGACGCACTGTTCGTGATCGACGTTGACCACGAGCGCATCGCGATCACCGAAGCCAACAAGCTGGGTATCCCGGTCATCGGCGTTGTCGACACCAACAGCAGCCCGGAAGGCGTTGACTACATCATCCCAGGCAACGATGACGCCATCCGCGCCATCCAGCTGTACATGGGTTCGATGGCTGACGCTGTTATCCGTGGTCGCAACAACGTGAATGGCGGCACCGAAGTCTTCGCTGAAGAAGCTCCGGCAGCAGCCGCTGAGTAATTGACGCCCTGGCGTTGACTCAGTAAGCAAAAAGGGGGCTTGGCCCCCTTTTTGCCACCTCGAAAACCATTTGCCGCCAGCGCAGTGACCTGTTTGTAACCTGCCGCGGCCTATAAGCAGTGGTTTTCCAGGAAGAATTGATCGCCCGTTCGATCGGGTGGAATGGTTGAAAACCTATCCAAGAGGATTTTGAAATGGCAGAGATTACTGCAGCGTTGGTCAAAGAACTGCGCGAGCGTACCGGCGAAGGCATGATGGACTGCAAGAAAGCCTTGACCAAGGCTGGCGGCGACATCGAGAAAGCCATTGATGACATGCGCGCTTCGGGCGCCATCAAGGCTGCCAAGAAAGCTGGCAACATTGCCGCTGAAGGCGCGATCGGCATCAAGGATGACGGTAAAGCTGCCGTTATCATCGAAGTCAACTCGCAGACTGACTTCCTGGCCCTGCAAGACGACTTCAAGGCATTCGTTGCCGCCAGCGTCGAAAAAGCATTCGCCGACAAACTGACCGACGCAGCTCCGCTGATCGCCGCTCAGGAATCGGCTCGTGAAGCCCTGGTTGCCAAAGTGGGCGAGAACGTCAACATTCGTCGCCTGGTTCGCGTCGAAGGTGATGTTGTCGGTTCCTACCTGCACGGTAACAAGATTGGCGTCGTCGTGGCCCTCAAAGGCGGCAACGTCGAGCTGGCCAAAGACATCGCGATGCACGTCGCTGCCAGCAACCCTGAGTTCCTGCTGCCGTCGGAAGTTTCCGCTGACGCCATCGAGCGTGAAAAAGCTGTGTTCATGCAGCTCAACGAAGACAAGATCAAAGGCAAGCCAGCCGAAATCGTTGAAAAAATGGTTGCCGGTCGTATCACCAAGTTCCTGGCTGAAGCCAGCCTGGTTGAGCAGGCGTTCGTCAAGAACCCTGAAATCAAGGTCGGTGAACTGGCCAAGAAAGGCGGCGCTGAAATCGTTTCCTTCACCTACTTCAAAGTGGGCGAAGGCATCGAGAAGCCAGTAGACAACTTCGCTGAAGAAGTTGCTGCTCAGCTGGCTGCCAGCAAGCAATAAGACAGTTTTTATAACTGTCGCCCTGAAGAGGCTGCCCGCTTAACGCGCGCAGCCTCTTTTTGGATGGGGATGCCGATTTTTATTGGTTTCCTGTCGGAACTGGCTTACAAAGCCGTGTTCCGATGGCGCTGTGTCAGCGTCAAGCTAGAGTGAACGCAGGCTGAAAACAGCCTGCAAAGAATTTTCGAAAATACGCCGCAGGAGAGATTCGCAATGGCTCAGCAGGGCAGTGGTTATCAGGCTCGCTATAAACGCATTCTACTCAAGCTTAGCGGCGAGGCCCTGATGGGCTCGGAAGAGTTCGGGATCGATCCGAAAGTGCTGGATCGCATGGCCCTGGAAGTCGGCCAGCTGGTCGGGATCGGCGTTCAGGTCGGTCTGGTCATCGGCGGCGGCAACCTGTTCCGCGGCGCAGCGCTGAGCGCGGCCGGCATGGATCGGGTCACGGGCGACCACATGGGCATGCTGGCCACTGTGATGAACGCCCTGGCTATGCGTGACGCGCTGGAGCGTGCCAATATCTCGGCCATCGTGATGTCGGCCATTTCCATGGTTGGCGTAACCGATCACTACGACCGCCGCAAAGCCATGCGCCACCTCAATGCCAAGGAAGTGGTGATTTTTGCCGCCGGTACCGGTAATCCGTTCTTTACCACGGATTCGGCCGCCTGCCTGCGAGCGATCGAGATCGATGCCGATGTCGTGCTCAAGGCAACCAAGGTCGATGGCGTCTATACCGCTGACCCGTTCAAAGACCCGCATGCCGAGAAGTTCGATCATCTGACCTACGATGAAGTGCTGGATCGCAAGCTGGGTGTAATGGATCTGACGGCTATCTGCCTGTGCCGCGACCACAAGATGCCGCTGCGCGTCTTTAACATGAACAAGCCCGGTGCCCTGCTGAATATCGTCCATGGCGGCGCCGAAGGAACACTGATCGAGGAAGTTCAACAATGATCAACGAAATCAAGAAAGACGCTGAACAGCGCATGCAGAAATCCCTGGAGTCCCTGGCACACAACTTCGGTCGCATCCGCACCGGCCAGGCGCACCCGAGCATCCTTGAAGGCGTGATGGTGCCGTACTACGGCTCCGACACCCCGATCAAGCAAGTGGCCAACATCACCGTCAAGGACGCTCGCACCCTGCAGGTCGTGGCCTTTGAGCGCAACATGCTGGGCGCAGTCGACAAGGCCATCGGCAGTGCCGGCCTGAACCTGAACCCGACCAACCTGGGTGAGCTGCTGCTGATCTCCATGCCGGCCCTGACCGAGGAGACCCGCAAGGGCTTCACCAAGCAGGCTCGTGATGTGGCTGAAGACGCCCGTGTTGCCGTGCGCAACATCCGTCGTGATGCCAACAGCCAGCTCAAGGATCTGGTCAAGGAAAAGGAAATCAGCGAAGACGAAGAGCGTCGTGCCACTGGCGAGATCGACGACCTGACCAAGAAGTACGTGGCTAAGATCGACGCGGATTTGGCGCAGAAAGAAAAAGACCTGATGGCCGTATAAGGGTCTCGTTTTCATGGAAAAGACCAAGCAGGCCGTGCCGTTCGCGGTGCCGCGCCACGTGGCGATCATCATGGACGGCAATAATCGCTGGGCCAAGAAACGCTTTATGCCTGGCGTCGCCGGGCACAAGGCGGGGGTCGATGCGGTTCGTGCGGTCATCGAGGTGTGCGCCGAGGCAGGGGTCGAGGTGCTGACCCTGTTCGCCTTCTCCAGTGAGAACTGGCAGCGTCCGGCCGATGAAGTCAGTGCCTTGATGGACCTGTTCCTCAAGGCTCTGCGTCGTGAGTCCAAGCGCCTCAACGATAACAAGATCTGCCTGCGGATCATCGGTGATCGCTCGCGCTTCCATCCTGAATTGCAGGCTGCGATGCGCGAAGCCGAGACTGCGACTGCGGGCGCCGATCGGTTTGTCCTGCAGATCGCCGCCAACTATGGTGGTCAGTGGGACATTGCCCAGGCTGCCCAGCGGCTGGCGCGGGAAGTCCAGGCCGGGCACTTGCGCCCGGAAGACATCACGCCGGAACTGCTGCAGACCTGCCTGGCGACCGGCGACCTGCCGTTGCCGGACCTGTGCATCCGTACCGGTGGCGACCATCGCATCAGCAACTTCCTGCTCTGGCAGTTGGCATATGCCGAGTTGTACTTCTCCGACCTGTTCTGGCCGGACTTCAAACACGAAGCCATGCGCACCGCACTGGCCGATTTCGCTTCCCGTCAGCGTCGCTTCGGTAAAACGAGCGAGCAGATCGAAGCTGGAGCCCGGGTTTAATGCTCAAACAACGAATCATCACTGCCTTGATCCTGTTGCCCATCGCCCTGGGCGGTTTCTTCCTGCTCGAAGGCGCCAGTTTTGCGCTGTTCATCGGGCTGGTCGTGACCTTGGGGGCGTGGGAATGGGCGCGGCTGGCGGGTTTTCCTGCGCAGTCGGCGCGAGTGGCCTACGCAGCGGCCGTGGCGGCCATGCTGTTCATCATGTACGTGGTGCCCGGGCTCGCGCCTTGGGTGTTGGGTGCCGCGGTGCTGTGGTGGGCGACAGCGACCTTCCTGGTCCTGACCTACCCGCAGACTACGCATCATTGGGCCAATGCGGCGACCAAACTGGTGATCGGCCTGCTGATCCTGCTGCCGGCCTGGCAAGGGCTGATCTGGATCAAGCAAGGCCCGCTGGGCAATTGGCAGATCATGGCCGTGATGGTGCTGGTCTGGGGGGCCGACGTCGGCGCCTATTTTTCCGGCAAGGCCTTCGGCAAGCGCAAGCTGGCGCCGAAAGTCAGCCCTGGCAAGAGCTGGGAAGGGGTCTATGGTGGCCTGGTCCTGAGCCTGGTGATCACCACTGTGGTCGGCTTCGTGCGGGACTGGACGGTCGCGCAGCTGCTGATGGGCCTTATGGGTGCCGCCTTGATCGTATTTGTGTCTGTGGTCGGCGACCTGACCGAAAGCATGTTCAAGCGTCAGTCGGGGATCAAGGACAGCAGTAACCTGTTGCCCGGTCACGGCGGCGTGCTGGATCGCATCGACAGCCTTACCGCCGCGATTCCGATCTTTGCCGTGCTGTTGTGGATGGCGGCGTCGTGAGTCGCCCCCAGCAGATCACTGTCCTTGGTGCGACCGGTTCGATCGGCCTGAGTACGCTTGACGTCATCGGCCGGCACCCGGAGCGTTACCAGGTGTTCGCCCTCAGTGGCTTCACGCGCATGAGTGAATTGCTGGCCTTGTGCATACGCCACACGCCGCGGTTTGCCGTGGTGCCTGAAGCCGCTGTGGCGCGGGCGCTGCAGGACGATCTGCGCGCAGCCGGCCTGCAAACTCGCGTGCTGGTGGGGGAGGAAGGCCTCTGCCAAGTAGCTTCCGCCCCAGAAGTCGGTGCCGTGATGGCGGCAATCGTCGGTGCGGCGGGCTTGCGTCCGACGCTGGCGGCGGTGGAAGCCGGCAAGAAGATCCTGCTGGCCAACAAAGAAGCGCTGGTGATGTCCGGCGCGCTGTTCATGCAGGCTGTGCGCAAAAGCGGTTCGGTGTTGCTGCCTATCGACAGCGAGCACAATGCGATTTTTCAATGCATGCCGCAGGATTTTTCCCGTGGCCTCGGCGCGGTGGGTGTCCGGCGGATCTTGCTGACAGCCTCCGGTGGTCCGTTCCGGCAGACGCCGCTGGAAGAATTGGTGCATGTTTCACCCGAGCAGGCCTGTGCCCACCCGAACTGGTCCATGGGACGCAAGATTTCCGTGGATTCGGCCAGCATGATGAACAAGGGGCTGGAGCTGATCGAGGCCTGCTGGCTATTCGATGCCAAGCCGTCCCAGGTCGAGGTGGTGATTCATCCCCAGAGCGTGATTCACTCCCTGGTGGACTATGTCGACGGTTCGGTGCTGGCCCAGTTGGGCAATCCGGACATGCGCACCCCGATCGCCAATGCCCTGGCCTGGCCGGAGCGCATCGATTCGGGTGTTGCGCCGCTGGACCTGTTCGCCATCGCTCGCCTGGATTTCCAGGCGCCCGATGAGCAGCGTTTCCCCTGCCTGCGCCTGGCGCGCCAGGCGGCCGAGGCGGGCGACAGCGCGCCGGCCATGCTTAACGCCGCCAATGAAGTGGCGGTTGCAGCGTTTCTCGATGGGCGTGTCCGTTACCCCGAGATCGCGAGTATCATCGAGGAAGTCTTGAATCTCGAGGCCGTGGTTTCGGTCAATGACCTCGATACGGTATTTACGGTGGATGCCAGGGCTCGTGAGTTGGCGGGCCAATGGCTGCAGCGCCACGGGCGTTGAGGCTGCGATACGTTAGCCAGGGTTGCCCTGGACAGGATTGCGGAGAAAACAGATGAGCGCGCTCTATATGATTGTCGGCACCCTGGTTGCCTTGGGGGTGTTGGTCACATTTCACGAATTCGGTCATTTCTGGGTCGCGCGGCGCTGTGGCGTCAAGGTCCTGCGTTTTTCCGTGGGCTTTGGCATGCCCTTGCTGCGTTGGCATGACAAGAAAGGCACCGAGTTCGTCGTAGCGGCCATCCCGCTGGGCGGCTACGTCAAGATGCTCGATGAGCGCGAAGGCGAAGTCCCGGCCGACCAGCTCGATCAATCCTTCAATCGCAAGACCGTCCGTCAGCGTATCGCCATTGTCGCCGCGGGGCCGATCGCCAATTTCCTGCTGGCCATGGTGTTTTTCTGGGGCCTGGCCATGCTGGGCAGCGAGCAGGTGCGTCCGGTCATCGGTGCGGTGGAGGCGGGTAGCGTTGCCGCCCGTGCCGGGCTGGGTGCCGGGCAGGAAATCGTCGCTATCGATGGCGAGCCGACCTCGGGCTGGGCGGCGGTCAATCTGCAGCTGGTGCGTCGCCTGGGTGAGAGCGGTTCGTTGCAATTGATGGTGCGCGAGCAGGGCTCCACGGTGGATTCGCCTCGTGAACTGGTCTTGGACAAATGGCTCAAGGGCGCCGACGAGCCGGATCCGATCCGGTCCCTGGGGATCCGGCCATGGCGTCCGGCGATGCCGCCGATACTCGCCGAACTCGATCCGAAAGGCCCGGCCCAGGCTGCAGGCCTGAAGACCGGCGATCGGTTGCTGGCACTCGACGGCCAACTGGTCAGCGACTGGCAACAGGTGGTCGATTCGGTCCGTGTACGTCCTGATACCAAGATTGTGCTGCGCATCGAGCGCGACGGTGCTCCAATCGATGTCCCGGTGACCCTGGCCGCCCGTGGCGAGAGCAAGGCGCCGAGCGGTTACCTGGGAGCGGGCGTCAAGGCTGTCGACTGGCCGCCGGAAATGATTCGCGAGGTCAGCTTCGGCCCTGTGGCGGCGATTGGCGAGGGTGCGCGTCGTACCTGGACCATGAGCGTCCTGACGCTGGACTCGCTCAAGAAAATGTTGTTCGGCGAGCTCTCGGTAAAAAACTTGAGTGGACCGATAACCATTGCTAAAGTGGCGGGCGCTTCTGCCCAGTCGGGCGTCGCTGATTTCCTGAATTTCCTTGCTTATCTGAGCATTAGCCTGGGGGTTCTGAATTTGCTGCCCATCCCGGTACTGGATGGGGGGCATCTGCTGTTTTATCTGATCGAGTGGGCGCGTGGTCGTCCCTTGTCGGATCGGGTGCAGGGTTGGGGGATACAGATCGGTATCAGCTTGGTGGTCGGGGTTATGTTGCTTGCCCTCGTCAACGATCTGGGTCGTCTGTAACGCTTCGCTGAATTGCGAATCTGCCGCATTTTGCGGCAGTTTGTTTATTGCCAGTTGGAATAAGAAAGGACTTCATGAAACGTCTGCTGCTAACTGCGGTTCTCACCGTATTGATGATCGCCGAAGTTCACGCCGAGTCCTTCACTATCTCTGATATTCGCGTCAATGGCCTCCAGCGGGTCTCCGCGGGTAGCGTCTTTGGTGCCTTGCCGTTGAACGTCGGCGAGCAGGCGGATGATCGGCGCCTGGTGGAATCCACGCGTGCGCTGTTCAAGACCGGCTTCTTTCAAGATATCCAACTGGGCCGTGACGGCAATGTCCTGGTCATCACCGTTGTTGAGCGCCCGTCGGTCGCCAGTATCGAGATCGAAGGCAACAAGGCGATCTCCACTGAAGACCTGATGAAAGGCCTCAAGCAATCCGGCCTGGCCGAAGGCGAGATCTTCCAGCGCGCCACCCTCGAAGGTGTACGTAACGAACTGCAACGCCAGTACGTTGCCCAGGGCCGCTACTCGGCCACCGTCGACACCGAAGTGGTGCCGCAGCCGCGCAACCGCGTTGGCCTGAAGGTCAACATCAACGAAGGCACCGTGGCAGCCATCCAGCACATCAACGTGGTGGGCAACACGGTTTTCCCTGACGAAGACCTGATCGACCTGTTCGAACTCAAGACCACCAACTGGCTGTCGTTCTTCAAGAACGACGACAAGTACGCCCGTGAAAAACTCTCCGGTGACCTGGAGCGCCTGCGTTCCTACTACCTGGACCGCGGCTACATCAACATGGACATCGCCTCGACCCAGGTGTCCATCACCCCGGACAAGAAGCACGTCTACATCACTGTCAACGTCAACGAAGGCGAGAAGTACACCGTTCGTGACGTCAAGCTCAGCGGTGACCTGAAAGTGCCTGAAGACCAGGTCAAGTCGCTGCTGCTGGTGCAGAAGGGCCAGGTGTTCTCGCGCAAGCTGATGACCACCACGTCCGAGCTGATCACCCGTCGCCTGGGTAACGAGGGCTACACCTTCGCCAACGTCAACGGCGTGCCACAGCCGCACGATGAAGACCACACTGTCGACATCACCTTCGCCGTGGATCCGGGCAAGCGTGCCTACGTCAACCGCATCAACTTCCGTGGCAACACCAAGTCCGAGGACGAAGTGCTGCGCCGTGAAATGCGCCAGATGGAAGGTGGCTGGGCCTCGACCTACCTGATCGACCAGTCCAAGACCCGCCTGGAGCGCCTGGGCTTCTTCAAGGAAGTCAACGTCGAGACCCCGGCCGTACCGGGCGTCGATGACCAGGTCGATGTGAACTACAGCGTCGAAGAGCAGGCTTCCGGCTCGATCACTGCCAGCGTCGGTTTTGCCCAGAGTGCCGGCCTGATCCTCGGTGGCTCGATCACCCAGAACAACTTCCTGGGTACCGGTAACAAGGTCAGCATCGGCTTGACCCGCAGTGAGTACCAGACCCGCTACAACTTCGGTTATGTGGACCCCTACTGGACCGCTGATGGTGTGAGCCTGGGCTACAACGCCTTCTACCGCACCACCGACTATGACGAGCTCGATTCCGATATCTCCAGCTATGCGGTGGACAGCTACGGTGTCGGTGCCAACGTGGGTTACCCGATCAGCGAGACTTCGCGCCTGACCTTCGGCCTCACCGCCCAGCAGGACAAGATCAACACCGGTAAGTACACCGTTGACGAGATTTTTGACTTCGTTAAGAAGGAAGGCGACAGCTACCTGAACTTCAAGGCGTCTGCCGGTTGGTCCGAATCGACCCTGAACAAGGGCGTACTGGCGACCCGTGGTCATTCCCAGAGCCTGGTTCTGGAAACGACTACGCCTGGCAGCGACCTGTCGTTCTTCAAGCTCGACTATCGTGGCCAGCTGTTCCAGCCGTTGACCGACAACTACACCATGCGCCTGCACACCGAGCTGGGCTACGGTGACGGCTACGGTTCGACCGATGGCCTGCCGTTCTACGAGAACTACTACGCCGGTGGTTTCAACTCGGTGCGTGGCTTCAAGGACAGTACCCTCGGTCCTCGCAGTACCCCAAGTAAAGGTACCAATCCAGGTACCGTTGCAGACCCAGACCAGGATCCACTGCCATTTGGTGGCAACGTCCTGATCCAGGGTGGTGCCGAGATCCTGTTCCCGATGCCGTTCGTCAAGGACCAACGCTCCCTGCGTACCTCGGTATTCTGGGACGTGGGTAACGTTTTCGATTCCAGTTGCAGCGACACCACCAACGCCAATGGCACCAAGTCCAATACAAAGTGCAACGACATCAGCCTGAGTAACATGGCCAGTTCCGTTGGCGTGGGTGTGACCTGGGTCACCGCGCTGGGTCCTTTGAGCTTCGCATTGGCGATGCCGATCAAGAAACCGGATGACGCTGAAACCCAAGTGTTCCAATTCTCCCTCGGCCAGACGTTCTAAGCGCCTGACCCATGACAACGACAATGGATTTTGTAGGAGTACATCGTGCGTAAGTTGACTCAATTGGTTCTCCTGGCGACCGTACTGGTCGCCGGTCCGGCTTTTGCCGACATGAAGATCGCCGTGCTGAATTATCAGATGGCCCTGCTGGAATCCGACGCGGCGAAGAAATACGCCGTGGATGCGGAGAAGAAATTCGGCCCGCAACTGACCAAGCTCAAGGGCCTGGAAAGCAGCGCCAAGGGCATTCAGGATCGTCTGGTAGCCGGTGGCGACAAGATGGCCCAGGGTGAGCGTGAGCGTCTGGAGCTTGAATTCAAGCAAAAGGCCCGGGACTTCCAGTTCCAGTCCAAGGAGCTGAACGAAGCGAAAGCTGTTGCCGACCGCGAAATGCTCAAGCAACTCAAGCCGAAACTCGACAGCGCCGTGGAAGAAGTCATCAAGAAAGGTGGTTTTGACCTGGTGTTCGAGCGTGGCGCAGTGATCGATGTCAAGCCTCAATATGACATCACGCGCCAGGTGATCGAGCGCATGAATCAGCTGAAGTAATCCATGACAGCGACTATCAAGCTCGGCCAGTTGGCCGAGTTCCTCGGCGCCACCCTGCGTGGCGACCCGGAGAAGGCAATTACTGGGCTAGCCACTTTGCAAGAGGCTGGCCCAGCTCAGTTGAGCTTTCTGGCAAATCCTCAGTACCGCAAGTACCTGGCCGACAGCCGGGCGGCCGCGCTGTTGCTCAAGGCCGCGGATGCCGATGGGTTTGCCGGCGATGCCCTGATCGTGCCCGATCCGTACCTGGCGTATGCCCGCATTTCCCATCTGTTCGATCCCAAGCCGAAATCGGCTGCCGGTATTCATCCCAGCGCAGTGATCGCGGCAGATGCTGTGGTTGATCCCACGGCCAGTGTCGGCCCATTCGTGGTCATCGAAAGCGCGGCCCGTATCGGTGCCGGCGTCACGCTGGGTGCCCATTGTGTCATTGGCGCACGCTGCGAGATCGGCGAAGGCGGCTGGCTGGCACCACGGGTCACCCTGTATCACGATGTGCGCATCGGCCAGCGGGTCGTGATTCAGTCCGGCGCAGTACTGGGCGGCGAAGGGTTCGGGTTTGCCAACGAGAAAGGCATCTGGCAGAAAATTGCCCAGATCGGCGGCGTCACCATTGGCGATGACGTGGAGATTGGCGTCAACACCGCGATCGACCGCGGCGCCCTGGCCGACACGGTCATCGGCAATGGCGTCAAGCTCGACAACCAGATCCAGATCGCCCACAACGTCCAGGTCGGTGACCACACCGCCATGGCCGCCTGCGTGGGCATCTCCGGCAGCACCAAGATCGGCAAGCACTGCATGCTCGCCGGTGGCGTGGGGCTGGTGGGCCATATCGATATCTGTGACAACGTGTTCCTGACCGGGATGACCATGGTGACCCACTCGATTACCGAGCCAGGTGCCTACTCTTCCGGTACGGCCATGCAGCCGGCAGCCGAATGGCGCAAGAGCGCGGCGCGTATCCGCCAGCTCGACGACATCGCGCGGCGCCTCAAGCAGGTGGAAAAGCGTGTAGGGGACGTGACCCCTGGCGGTAATGCTTCATCAGATGGCTGATACCATTTCCATATCAAGTGTGCACAGCCGTTAGGGCATCTTGATTTGCTAGCGGAGTGCGCGTCACTCGTGCGCTTCCAATCTTTACATAGGCTTCCCCCCGAAATGATGGACATCAACGAGATTCGCGAATACCTGCCTCACCGTTACCCGTTCCTGCTGGTGGATCGGGTGGTGGACCTGGACGTTGAAGGCAAGCGCATTCGCGCCTACAAGAATGTCAGCATCAACGAGCCGTTCTTCAATGGTCACTTCCCCGCGCATCCAATCATGCCGGGCGTATTGATCATCGAGGCGATGGCTCAGGCTGCCGGGATCCTTGGTTTCAAAATGCTCGACGTAAAGCCTGCCGACGGCACGCTCTATTACTTCGTTGGCTCCGACAAGCTGCGTTTCCGTCAGCCGGTCACTCCGGGCGATCAGTTGATCCTCGAAGCCAAGTTCATCAGTTGCAAGCGCCAGATCTGGAAATTCGAATGCCAGGCTTCGGTCGACGGCAAGCCAGTCTGCTCCGCTGAAATCATCTGTGCGGAACGCAAACTATGAGTTTGATTGACCCTCGCGCAATCATCGATCCGACGGCCGTTCTGGCCGCCGATGTCGAGGTCGGCCCGTGGTCGATTGTCGGCGCAGGTGTGGAAATCGGCGAGGGTACGGTGATCGGTCCCCACGTAATTCTCAAGGGACCGACCCGGATTGGTCGGCACAATCGCATCTACCAGTTTTCTTCGGTAGGCGAGGACACGCCCGATCTCAAGTACAAAGGTGAGGAAACCCGTCTGGTCATCGGCGATCACAACGTGATCCGCGAAGGCGTGACGATTCACCGTGGCACCGTTCAGGATCGTTCCGAAACGACCCTGGGCGACCACAACCTGATCATGGCCTATGCGCACATCGGCCATGACAGCGTCATTGGCAACCATTGCATCCTGGTCAACAACACCGCCCTGGCCGGCCATGTGCACGTGGACGATTGGGCGATCCTGTCCGGGTTCACCCTGGTGCACCAGTATTGCCATATCGGCGCCCACAGCTTCTCTGGCATGGGCACCGCCATCGGCAAGGACGTCCCGGCCTATGTCACGGTGTTCGGCAACCCGGCCGAAGCCCGCAGCATGAACTTCGAAGGCATGCGCCGTCGTGGGTTCAGCGAAGAGGCGATTACGGCGCTGCGTCGCGCCTACAAGGTCGTGTATCGCCAGGGCCTGACGGTCGAGCAGGCACTCGCCGAACTGGCCGAGGCTTCGGCGCAACACCCGGAAGTCGCGATCTTCCGCGATTCCATCCAGTCTTCGACCCGCGGCATCACTCGCTGACCATGGCTAATTTGCGTGTTGCACTGGTGGCGGGAGAGGCTTCCGGTGACATTCTGGGCGCCGGTCTGATGCGCGCGCTCAAGGCGCAGCATCCCGCTGTCGAATTCATTGGTGTTGGCGGGCCGTTGATGGAGGCCGAAGGCCTGACGTCCTATTTCCCGATGGAACGCCTGTCGGTGATGGGCCTGGTGGAAGTGCTCGGTCGCCTGCGCGAGCTGCTGGCCCGGCGCAAAAAGCTGATCCAGACCCTGATCGACGAAAAACCGGATGTGTTCATCGGCATCGATGCGCCGGATTTCACCCTCAATATCGAACTCAAATTGCGTCAGGCCGGTATCAAGACCGTGCATTACGTCAGCCCGTCGGTCTGGGCCTGGCGGCAGAAGCGGGTGCTGAAGATTCGCGAGGGTTGCGACCTGATGCTGACGCTGCTGCCGTTCGAAGCCCGGTTCTATGAAGAGAAGGGCGTGCCGGTGCGGTTTGTCGGGCACACCCTGGCCGATACCATTCCCCTGCAAGCCGACCGCGATGCGGCCCGCCAGGCGTTGGGCCTGCCCGAGGGACCGCTGGTGGCCTTGATGCCCGGCAGCCGGGGCGGCGAAGTGAGTCGCCTGGGCGGCCTGTTTTTCGACGCCGCCGAACGCCTTCGGGCGCTGCGCCCCGGTGTCCGTTTTGTCCTGCCGTGTGCCAGTGCGCCGCGTCGCGCCCAGTTGGAAGCGCTGCTGGTTGGCCGCGATTTGCCGGTGACGCTGCTTGACGGTCGTTCCCACGAAGCGTTGGCGGCCTGCGATGCCGTGTTGATTGCCTCCGGCACCGCTACCCTTGAGGCGCTGTTATATAAACGCCCGATGGTGGTCGCCTATCGCCTGGCGCCGCTGACATTCTGGATTCTCAAACGCATGGTCAAGAGCCCCTACGTGTCCTTGCCGAACCTGTTGGCCCAGCGCTTGCTGGTGCCGGAGCTGTTGCAGGACGAGGCGACCGCCGAGGCGCTGGCCACCACGCTGTCGCCCTTGATCGACAGCGGCGAGGAACAGACCCGAGGCTTTGACGAAATCCACCGTACCTTGCGTCGTGATGCTTCCAACCAGGCGGCTGACGCGGTACTGACCCTGATTGGCGCAAAACCATGAGTAACTCGAAGCTACAGATGGGCCTGGACTTCAACCTGGTCGCCGAAGTGGAAGAACTGGTGGCGGGTGTCGATGAAGTGGGGCGTGGCCCGTTGTGCGGCGCGGTGGTGACGGCGGCGGTGATTCTCGACCCGAAGCGGCCGATCCTGGGCCTCAACGATTCGAAGAAACTTACTGAAGCCCGTCGCGAAAAACTCTACGACGAGATCTGCGAGAAAGCCCTGAGCTGGTGCATCGCCCGGGCCGAAGTCGAAGAAATCGATGAACTCAATATCCTGCACGCCACCATGCTTGCCATGCAGCGTGCGGTGCAGGGCCTGCACATCACGCCGAAACTGGCGATGATCGATGGCAATCGCTGCCCGAAACTGTCGATGCGCGCCGAAGCGGTGATCCAGGGCGACGCCAAGGTGCCGGCCATCGCGGCGGCCTCGATCCTGGCGAAGGTCAGTCGCGACCGGGAAATGGCCGCCTTCGAATTGATTTACCCGGGCTATGGCATCGGCGGCCACAAGGGTTACCCGACCCCCGTTCATCTCGAAGCCCTGGCGCGCCTTGGGCCAACGCCGATCCATCGGCGTTCGTTCGCCCCGGTGCGGCTGGCTTATGAAGCGCGTGATGGCTTGATCGAAAGGATATAGCGAAAGCGTCGCAATGCCCTGCATGCCCTGTAGGAGCTGGCGAAGCCTGCGATCTTTTGATCCTGATCTTTCACTCTCGACTCAATCGGCAGTGGAAAGATCGCAGCCTCGCTTCGCTCGACAGCTCCTACATGTTTTACCCAAGGCCCGGTACAATCCGGGCCTTGTTGTTTTCATGACTTAACGCAGGATCACTATGCCGGCTTCATTCGTTCATCTACGCCTGCACACTGAATACTCCCTGGTCGACGGTCTGGTGCGGATCAAGCCCCTGGTCAAGACCCTGGTGGGCATGAACATGCCTGCCGTGGCGGTCACCGACCAGAACAACATGTGTTCGCTGGTCAAGTTCTACAAGGCCGCCATGGGCGCCGGGATCAAGCCGATCTGTGGCGCCGACCTGTGGCTGTCGAACAAGGACCCGGACGCGCCGCTGAGCCGTATCAGCCTGTTGGTGATGAACGCCCTGGGTTATCGCAACCTCACCGAGCTGATCTCCCGTGGTTTTATCGACGGCCAGCGCAACGGCTCGATCATCATCGAGCGCGAGTGGGTGGCCGAGGCCAGCGAAGGGCTGATCATGCTGTCGGCGGCCAAGGAAGGTGAAATCGGCCTGGCCCTGCTCAGTGGCAATCCCGAGGAAGCCGAGACCCTGGCCCGTGACTGGATGTCGGTGTTCCCGGATCGCTTCTACATCGAAGTGCAGCGCACCCATCGTCCCAATGATGAAGAACACCTGCATGCCGCCGTGGCCCTGGCCGACAAGATCGGCGCGCCGCTGGTGGCGACCAACGATGTGCGGTTCATCAAGCAGGACGACTTCGAAGCTCACGAAACCCGCGTCTGCATCGGTGAGGGCCGGGCCCTCGATGATCCGCGTCGGTCGAAGAACTACAGCAACCAGCAATACCTCAAGAGCGCCGAGGAAATGGCCGAGTTGTTCAGCGACCTGCCCGAGGCGCTGGAAAACACCGTCGAGATCGCCAAGCGCTGCAACATCGACGTGAAACTGGGCAAACACTTCCTGCCCAACTTCCCGATCCCCGATGGCATGACCATCGACGAGTATTTCCGCAAGGTGTCCTTCGACGGTCTTGAGGAGCGCCTCAGCGTCCTGCTGCCCAAGGACACCACCGAAGATTACGAAGCCAAGCGCCAGGTCTATGTCGACCGGTTGAATTTCGAGCTGGATATCATCATCCAGATGGGCTTTCCCGGTTACTTCCTGATCGTGATGGACTTTATCCAGTGGGCCAAGAGCAACGGCGTGCCGGTGGGGCCGGGCCGTGGGTCGGGTGCCGGGTCGCTGGTGGCCTATGTGCAGAAGATCACCGACCTCGACCCGCTGGAATATGACCTGCTGTTCGAACGTTTCCTCAACCCGGAACGGGTATCCATGCCCGACTTCGACGTCGACTTCTGCATGGACGGTCGCGACCGGGTGATCGACTACGTGGCCGAGAAATATGGCCGCAACGCCGTGAGCCAGATCATCACCTTCGGTTCCATGGCCGCCAAGGCGGTGGTGCGCGACGTGGCGCGGGTGCAGGGCAAGTCCTACGGTTTGGCGGATCGTCTGTCGAAGATGATTCCGTTCGAAGTCGGCATGACCCTGGAGAAGGCCTACGAGCAGGAAGAAATCCTGCGGGACTTCATCAAGGTCGACGAAGAAGCCGCCGAGATCTGGGAGATGGCCCGCAAGCTCGAAGGCGTGGTGCGTAACGTCGGCAAGCACGCCGGGGGCGTGGTGATCGCGCCGACCAAGCTGACTGACTTCTCGCCGATCTATTGCGACGAAGAGGGCGACGGCCTGGTGACCCAGTTCGACAAGGATGACGTCGAGGCGGCGGGCCTGGTGAAGTTCGACTTCCTCGGCCTGCGCACCCTGACGATCATCGACTGGGCGCTGAAAACCATCAACCGTGACCGGGCCAAGGTCGGCGAAGAGCCGCTGGACATTGCCTTCATCCCGCTGGATGACAAACCGACCTACAGCCTGCTGCAAAAAGCCGAAACCACGGCGGTGTTCCAGCTTGAATCCCGGGGCATGAAGGAGCTGATCAAAAAGCTCAAGCCCGACTGCCTGGAAGACCTGATCGCACTGGTGGCCCTGTTCCGTCCGGGCCCGTTGCAATCGGGCATGGTGGATGACTTCATCAACCGTAAGCACGGCCGCGCCGAGCTGGCGTACCCGCACTCGGACTATCAGTACGAAGGCTTGAAACCGGTGCTGGCGCCGACCTACGGCATCATCCTGTATCAGGAACAGGTGATGCAGATTGCCCAGGTCATGGCCGGTTATACCCTCGGCGGCGCGGACATGTTGCGTCGGGCGATGGGTAAGAAAAAGCCCGAGGAAATGGCCAAGCAGCGCGGCGGTTTCATTGAGGGTTGCGCCACCAACGGCATCGACCCTGACCTGGCCGGTAACATTTTCGACCTGGTGGAAAAGTTCGCCGGCTACGGCTTCAACAAATCCCACTCCGCCGCCTATGGCCTGGTGTCGTACCAGACCGCGTGGCTGAAGGCGCACTACCCGGCGCCGTTCATGGCCGCGGTACTGTCGGCGGATATGCACAACACCGACAAGGTCGTGACCTTGATCGAAGAAGTGCGGACCATGAAGCTGCGCCTCGACGCACCGGACGTGAACGCCTCGGAGTTCAAGTTCACGGTGAACGACGAAGGCCGCATCATTTACGGCCTGGGCGCGATCAAGGGTGTGGGCGAGGGGCCGGTGGAAGCCATCACCGAAGCGCGCCAGGACGGGCCGTTCAAGGACCTGTTCGATTTCTGCGCCCGGGTTGACCTCAAGCGCATCAACAAGCGCACCCTCGACGGTTTGATCCGCAGTGGTGCCCTGGACCGGCTGGGGCCTTACTTCCAGGATGAGCCCAAGGCCTACCAGGCCAACATCGACCGCAACCGCGCGGTGTTGCTGGCGGCGATGGAGGAGGCGATCAAGGCCGCCGAACAGACTGCCCGTACCCATGACAGTGGCCACGCCGACCTGTTTGGCGGGCTGTTCGTCGAAGAAGACGCCGATGTCTACGGCAACCATCGCAAGGCCAAGGAGTTGACCCTCAAGGAGCGCCTCAAGGGTGAGAAAGACACCCTGGGCCTGTACCTCACCGGCCACCCGATCGACGAATACGAAGGCGAGATCCGCCGCTTCGCCCGTCAGCGCATCATCGACCTCAAGCCGGCGCGCGATACGCAAACCGTCGCCGGCATGATCATCGCCCTGCGGGTGATGAAGAACAAAAAGGGCGACAAGATGGGCTTCATTACCCTCGACGACCGCTCCGGGCGCATCGAGGCCTCATTGTTCGCCGATGCGTTCCACTCGGCGCAGTCGCTGTTGCAGACCGACGCGATGGTGGTGGTGGAAGGCGAGGTCAGCAACGATGATTTTTCCGGTGGCCTGCGACTGCGGGTCAAGCGGGTGATGAGCATGGAAGATGCCCGTACCAACCTGGCCGAAAGTCTGCGCTTGAAGTTGCAGACCCAGGATCTCAAGGGCGATCAGCTACGCTGGTTGGGCGAATTGTTCAAGCGCCATCGCGGTGCTTGCCCGATCACCATGGAGTACGTACGCCCCGACGCCAAGGCTGTGTTGCAGTTCGGCGAAGGCTGGCGGATCGATCCGGCGGATGCGTTGATTCAAGCCTTGCGTGACCAGTTCGGCAAAGACAACGTCTTCCTCCAATACCGTTGACGGCCAGGGGCCATTCTTGAAACCGGAATACCCCTGATCTCGACCCGATTTTTTAATCTCGACCTGAACGCGCCTCTCCCTTAAGGTAGGCGCGAATAGACAACCGGCCGGCCCAAGCTCTCTTGGACGTCGACCCAAGACGGACGCCTATGAACCCGAATTTTCTAGATTTCGAACAGCCGATCGCCGACCTGCAAGCCAAGATCGAAGAGTTGCGCTTGGTCGGTAATGACAATTCGCTGAATATCGGCGATGAAATCTCTCGTCTGCAAGACAAAAGCCGCACGCTGACCGAAGACATCTTCGGCAAGCTGACCAGCTGGCAGATCGCCCGCCTGGCGCGTCATCCACGTCGTCCCTATACCCTGGACTACATCGACCACATCTTCACCGAGTTCGATGAGCTGCATGGCGACCGTCACTTCTCCGACGACGCCGCGATCGTCGGCGGTGTCGCCCGTCTGGACGACCAGCCGGTGATGGTTATCGGCCATCAGAAAGGCCGCGAAGTGCGCGAGAAGGTGCGCCGCAACTTCGGCATGCCGCGTCCGGAAGGCTACCGCAAGGCCTGCCGCCTGATGGAAATGGCCGAGCGCTTCAAGATGCCGATCCTGACCTTCATCGACACGCCGGGTGCCTACCCGGGCATCGACGCCGAAGAGCGCAACCAGAGCGAAGCGATTGCCTGGAACCTGCGCGTCATGGCGCGCCTGAAAACCCCGATCATCGCCACTGTAATTGGCGAAGGTGGTTCCGGCGGTGCACTGGCCATCGGTGTCTGCGACCAGTTGAACATGCTGCAATATTCCACCTATGCGGTGATCTCGCCGGAAGGCTGCGCCTCGATCCTGTGGAAAACCGCCGAGAAGGCGCCGGATGCTGCTGAGGCCATGGGCATCACCGCCGAGCGTCTCAAAGGCCTGGGTATCGTCGACAAAGTGATCAACGAGCCAGTCGGCGGCGCTCACCGCGATCCGGCTGCAGCGGCGGCACTGATTCGCGCCGAGCTGAGCTCGCAACTGTCGATGCTCAAGAAGTTCGACAACGAAGCGCTGCTGGCTCGTCGCTACGAGCGGTTGATGAGCTACGGCCTCTGATTCAAGCGCTGTACCCCTGTGTGGGAGCGAGCTTGCTCGCGATGACGGGTTAACATTCAACCGATAAGTTGAGTGATACACCGCTATCGCGAGCAAGCTCGCTCCCACATTTGATTTGTGTGAAGGCAGTTGCGATGAATCAGCCCACGATTGATCTGCCAACCCGGCTCCTCAAGCACATGCTCCCCTGGCGCAACGCCGCCACCTGGCGCATCGCCTTCTCCGGCGGCCTCGACTCCACCGTTCTGCTGCACCTGCTCGTAACTCTTTCGCAACGCCAACCTTTGCCCGCGCTGAGCGCTATCCATGTGCATCACGGCCTCCAGGCTGTGGCCGAGGCGTGGCCGGACCATTGCCGTTCGGTCTGTGCGGCCCTGGGCGTGCCGCTGGACGTGGTGACTGTGAAAGTGCGCGCTGGTGCCAGTGTCGAGCGCGCTGCGCGGGAAGCGCGTTACGCGGCCTTTGTCGCGGCGATCCACAGCCATGAAGTGCTGCTTACCGCCCAGCATCGAGATGACCAGGCTGAAACCCTGCTGTTTCGCCTGCTAAGGGGCGCGGGGGTGAAGGGCTTGGCGGCGATGCCGTCGCAGCGTCCTTTGGGCCAAGGGCATTTGCTGCGGCCCTTGCTCGATGTGTCCCGGGTGGAGCTGGAAGCCTATGCGAGGCAGCACGGCTTGAGCTGGATCGACGATCCGTCCAACGACGACCATCGATACGCGCGCAATTACCTGCGCCAGCGAATTTTTCCAGTGTTGGCCGAGCAATGGCCCCAAGCTTCGACGACCCTGGCGCGCAGCGCCGCGCACATGGGTGAAGCCCAAGGCTTGCTGGACGATTTGGCGCAAATTGACCTGGCCCAGGCCGCGACCCCAGGCGCGTTCGACTGGCTCGGGTTGCAATCACTGGCGCTGGCGCCTTTGCGGGCGTTGTCGCCGGCCCGTCAGCGCAACGCCTTGAGCCACTGGCTGGCACCGATGACCCTGCTGCCCGACACCGATCACTGGTCGGGCTGGGACTCGTTGCGCGATGCCGCCGACGATGCCCGGCCGATCTGGCGACTGGCCGGTGGCGAGCTGCACCGGGCCGCCGGGCGGGTCTGGTGGTTATCCGACCACTGGCTATGTTCGCTGCCAGGCACCGTCGACTGGGCCGATCCGGCGGTTGCACTGCGCTTGCCGGGCAATGGTCGGGTGGTGCTCAGTGGCACGCCGCCTGTGGGGCCGCTCAGCGTGCGCTATCGTCAAGGCGGCGAGGTGATGGCGTTAGCAGGTCGTGGTCACCGTGACCTCAAGCGTTTGCTCAATGAAAAGGCCGTGCCGGCGTTCGTTCGCGGCCGATTGCCGCTGCTCTATCAGGGCGAGCAATTGCTGGCGGTGGCCAACCTGGCCGGGCTCGATGCACAGGCTGATGGCAGTTGGCAATTGATCTGGACGCCAGGAAGCCAAGATCTGGGTTTGAGCTGAAAGGGGCTTTCCGGTAGACTACGCTCCCTTCTTGATACAACTTCTGTGGATTCGCCTGAATTGCAGGAGTTGCCGATTACCAAGCAGTCTTTGCTGGGCGATTCCAAAAAATGTGTAGCGAGCAACGTACCGGTGATTTCACTTCCGGTCTGTCCCAACGCGGCGGTTTTTTTGAAAGGTGCACTGTGATTAATGCAGGTGATCGGGGGCTTCGGCCTTCCTTCGCTTTCCCCGGCGGCTCGGACCGCTTTAACGCAGACTTCTAGGGTTTTTCATGACGCGCTACATATTCGTCACGGGCGGTGTTGTTTCTTCATTGGGGAAAGGCATTGCCTCGGCTTCATTGGCGGCCATCCTGGAGGCGCGGGGACTTAAGGTCACCATGCTCAAGCTGGACCCGTACATCAACGTTGACCCGGGCACCATGAGCCCGTTCCAGCACGGTGAAGTGTTCGTCACCCACGACGGCGCCGAGACCGACCTGGACCTGGGCCACTACGAGCGGTTCATCCGCACGACCATGACCCAGAACAACAACTTCACCACCGGCCGTGTCTACGAACACGTGCTGCGCAAGGAGCGTCGTGGTGACTACCTGGGCGCGACCATCCAGGTCATCCCGCACATCACCGACGAAATCAAGCGCCGCATCATCAAGGGTGCTGGCGATGCCGACGTGGCGATGGTCGAAATCGGCGGCACCGTGGGCGACATCGAGTCCCAGCCGTTCCTCGAGGCCATCCGCCAGTTGCGTTTCGAAATCGGCGCCAAGCGCGCGATGCTGATGCACCTGACACTGGTGCCGTACATCGCCACCGCCGGCGAAACCAAGACCAAGCCGACCCAGCACTCGGTCAAGGAACTGCGTTCCATCGGCCTGCAGCCAGACGTGCTGATCTGCCGCTCCGATCACCCGATCGACATCTCGTCGCGTCGCAAGATCGCCCAGTTCACCAACGTTGAAGAGCGCGCGGTCATCGGCCTGGAAGACGCCGACACCATCTACAAGATCCCTGGCATCCTGCACTCCCAGGGCCTGGACGACTTCGTCGTCGAGCGCTTCGGCCTGCAATGCGCCAGTGCCGATCTGTCCGAGTGGGAAGCCGTGGTCGATGCCAAGCTCAACCCGGAGCACGAAGTCACCATCGCCATGGTCGGCAAGTACATGGAGCTGCTGGACGCCTACAAGTCGCTGATCGAGGCGATGAGTCACGCCGGCATCAGCAACCGTACCAAGGTCAACCTGCGCTACATCGATTCCGAAGACATCGAGAACCAGGGCACCGGCCTGCTCGAAGGCGCCGATGCGATCCTCGTGCCGGGCGGTTTCGGCCTGCGGGGCGTGGAAGGCAAGATCACTGCCGTGCAATACGCTCGCGAAAACAAGGTGCCTTACCTGGGTATCTGCCTGGGCATGCAAGTGGCGGTCATCGAGTTCGCCCGTAACGTGCTGGGCTGGAAAGACGCCAACTCCACCGAGTTCGATCGCGCCAGCGGCCATCCCGTCGTGGGCCTGATCACCGAGTGGGAAGACGCCACCGGTGCCGTGGAAGTGCGTACCGAAAGCTCGGACCTGGGCGGCACGATGCGTCTCGGTGCCCAGGATTGCCTGCTGGAAGCCGGCTCCAAGGTGCACGATTGCTACGCCAAGGATGTGATCGTCGAGCGTCACCGTCATCGCTACGAAGTGAACAACAACCTGTTGCCGCAGTTGATCGAAGCCGGCCTGAAAATCTCCGGTCGTTCCGGTGACGGCGCGCTGGTCGAAGTGGTCGAGGCCCCGGATCACCCATGGTTCGTCGCCTGCCAGTTCCACCCCGAGTTCACCTCGACGCCACGGGACGGTCATCCGTTGTTCAGCGGTTTCGTGAAAGCCGCTTTGGCTCAACACCAGAAAAAGGCATAAGACGATGGCCCAGAAGATCATTCGCGTCGGCGACATCGAGGTTGCCAACGACAAGCCCATGGTGCTGTTTGGCGGCATGAACGTGCTGGAAAGCCGCGACATGGCGATGCAGATCTGCGAAGAGTACGTGAAGGTCACCCAGAAACTGGGTATCCCTTACGTGTTCAAGGCCAGCTTCGACAAGGCCAACCGTTCGTCCGTGACGTCCTACCGTGGCCCAGGCCTGGAAGAAGGCATGCGGATCTTCCAGGACATCAAGCAAGCCTTTGGCGTGCCGATCATCACCGACGTCCACGAGCCGGTCCAGGCCGCGGTCGCCGCCGAGGTCTGCGACGTCATCCAGTTGCCGGCCTTCCTGTCGCGCCAGACCGACCTGGTGGTCGCGATGGCCAAGACCGGCGCGGTGATCAATATCAAGAAGGCCCAGTTCCTCGCGCCCCAGGAAATGAAACACATCCTGAGCAAGTGCGAAGAGGCCGGCAATGACCAGTTGATCCTCTGCGAGCGTGGTTCGAGCTTCGGCTACAACAACCTGGTGGTGGACATGCTCGGCTTCGGCATCATGAAGCAGTTTGAGTACCCGGTGCTCTTCGACGTGACGCATGCCTTGCAGATGCCTGGCGGTCGTTCCGACTCCGCTGGCGGTCGTCGCGCCCAGGTCACTGATCTGGCCAAGGCGGGCATGAGCCAGTCCCTGGCCGGTCTGTTCCTCGAGGCCCACCCCGATCCAGACAACGCCAAGTGCGATGGTCCTTGTGCCTTGCGTTTGAACAAGCTGGAACCCTTCCTGTCTCAGCTCAAGGCGTTGGACGAGCTGGTCAAGAGTTTTCCGACGATAGAAACCGCGTAACGCGGTTTTCTCCGGTAAAGTACCGCTCGATTATCGCTCTGGCCTGCTGGCCGCACTGCTCTTGTGGGAGCATGGCTTGCCAGCGATGGCGTCCGTGAGGTCCCCATCGCCGGTAGTTCGTGCTCTTGTGGCGAGGGAGCTTGCTCCCGCTGGAGTGCGAAGCGCTCCCATTCGGTCTGTTTTGGCTGAATCGCCGCTGAGGGTGAGCAAGTTTTCTGCAACGTTCTAGTCAACTTTGGAGTGTTTACAACAATGGCAAAAATCGTCGACATCAAAGGTCGTGAAGTTCTCGACTCCCGTGGCAACCCCACTGTTGAAGCGGACGTGCTTCTCGACAACGGTATCATCGGCAGCGCCTGCGCGCCGTCCGGTGCTTCCACTGGCTCGCGCGAAGCGCTGGAGCTGCGTGATGGCGACAAGAGCCGTTACCTGGGCAAGGGCGTGCTCAAAGCCGTCGCCAACATCAACGGTCCGATCCGTGAGCTGTTGCTGGGCAAGGATCCTGCCGACCAGAAAGCCCTCGATCACGCGATGATCAAGCTCGACGGTACCGAAAACAAAGCCACCCTGGGCGCCAACGCGATCCTCGCCGTGTCCCTGGCCGCTGCCAAGGCCGCTGCCCAGGACCAGGACCTGCCGCTGTACGCCCACATCGCCAACCTCAACGGTACCCCGGGTGTCTACTCGATGCCGGTGCCGATGATGAACATCATCAACGGCGGCGAGCATGCCGATAACAACGTCGACATCCAGGAATTCATGGTGCAACCGGTTGGCGCCAAGACCTTCTCCGAAGGCCTGCGCATGGGCACCGAGATTTTCCATCACCTCAAGGCTGTGCTCAAAGCCCGTGGCCTGAGCACCGCGGTTGGCGACGAAGGCGGTTTCGCACCGAACCTGGCGTCCAACGAAGACGCGCTGAAAGTGATCTCCGAAGCCGTGGCCAACGCTGGCTACAAGCTGGGCACCGACGTGACCCTGGCCTTGGACTGCGCCGCCAGTGAATTCTACGAAGACGGCAAGTACAACCTGTCCGGCGAAGGCCAGGTGTTCACCGCCGAAGGTTTCGCCGACTACCTCAAGGGCCTGACCGAACGCTATCCGATCATCTCCATCGAAGACGGCCTGGACGAGTCCGACTGGGCTGGCTGGAAAATCCTCACCGACAAGATCGGCGAGAAAACCCAGCTGGTGGGTGACGACCTGTTCGTGACCAACACCAAGATCCTGAAAGAAGGCATCGACAAGAAGATCGCCAACTCGATCCTGATCAAGTTCAACCAGATCGGCACCCTGACCGAAACCCTGGAAGCCATCCAGATGGCCAAGGCTGCCGGCTACACCGCCGTGATCTCCCACCGTTCCGGTGAAACCGAAGACTCGACCATTGCCGACCTGGCCGTGGGCACTGCGGCAGGCCAGATCAAGACCGGTTCGCTGTGCCGTTCCGACCGCGTTTCCAAGTACAACCAATTGCTGCGTATCGAAGAGCAATTGAATGGCAAGGCCAAGTACAACGGTCGTGCCGAGTTTCGCGGTTAAGCGGTAAATGGTAAAAAGACAGCGGATCAGGTCGCAAAAGTCGCCATGGCGACGGTTTTGCCTCTAATCTGATGCCTTATCAAGCACAAGCCTGGGTTTTCCAGGCTTCGTGCTATCAGACGCTTCAAAGTTTGGCATGGCGGTCTTTTTTCACTGGATACTGATATTCGATGCGCAGTCCCAATTGGTTGTTTCTTGTCTTGCTCCTGTTGCTGGCCGGCCTGCAGTACCGCCTGTGGGTGGGTAATGGCAGCTTTGCGCAAGTGGCCGACCTGACTCAGCAAATTGCCGACCAACACGCCGAAAACGAGGCGCTGCTGGAGCGTAATCGGGTGATGGACGCTGAAGTGACAGAGCTGAAAAAAGGCATGGAGACCGTTGAAGAGCGGGCTCGACATGAACTGGGCATGGTCAAGGAGGGCGAAACCCTCTACCAGTTGGCCCAATGAGTATTCGTTTGCCGGCCTTCTGGGCCGTGATTCCTGCCGCGGGCGTTGGCGCTCGTATGGCCGCGGACCGTCCCAAGCAATACCTGCAACTGGGCGGACGCACAATTCTTGAACACAGCCTCGGCTGTTTCCTCGACCATCCCACCGTCAAGGGCGTGGTGGTCAGCCTTGCACACGATGATCCCTACTGGCCGACCCTGGCCTGCGCCAGCGACACACGCATCCAGCGCGTCGACGGTGGCGAGCAACGTTCGGATTCAGTGCTCAATGCCTTGCTGCACCTGCACGAGCAGGGCGCCGACGATCACGACTGGGTGCTGGTGCACGACGCCGCCCGGCCCAACCTGGCTCGGGACGACCTGGACACACTGCTCAGCGAGTTGGCGACCGATCCGGTCGGCGGCCTGCTGGCTGTCCCGGCGCGCGACACCCTCAAGCGCGTCGACAAACACGGCCGCGTGCTGGAGACCGTTGATCGCAGCGTGATCTGGCAAGCCTACACGCCACAGATGTTCCGCCTCGGCGCCTTGCATCGGGCCCTGGCTGACAGCCTGGTGGCGGATGCGCTGATTACCGATGAAGCGTCCGCCATGGAATGGGCGGGGCAGGCGCCACGGCTGATCGAAGGGCGAGCCGATAACATCAAGGTCACCCGGCCGGAAGACCTGGAGTGGTTGCGCCAGCGCTGGGCGAATCGGCATTAAGTCGGATCTGTTTCCTCGTTAGATCGGCATCGTCCGGGCCGGCGCCATCGCGAGCAAGCTCGCTCCCACAGTGGATTGGTGTGAACACTTGACCAACCCTGTGGGAGCGAGCTTGCTCGCGATGGCGTCACCCCAGACGACAAAAAACCACTGTCATCCCCGATACTCCGGCCGTCCAGCCAACCCTTCCTTCAAATAATCCACCAGCTTGCGCACCTTCGGCGACAGGTGTCGCTGCTGCGGGTACAACGCCCATACCGCTGTATTCGGCGGCTGATGAGCTTCCAGCAGCGAGATCAATGCACCGCTGTGCAAATGCTCCAGCACGTAATAATCCGGCAGTTGGCACAACCCCACCCCTTGCAACGCCGCGTCGAGCACTGCTTGCCCACTGTTGCAGCGCCAGTTTCCCTGCACCCGCTGGGAAAATTCCCGCCCGTTCTGCTCCAGCTGCCAGATGTCGGAGCTGCCGATCAGGCAATTGTGGCGGCTCAGTTCCGACAAGCTATGTGGCCGCCCGTAGCGTTCCAGGTAAGAGGGTGAAGCGCACAGGTACATGCGTCGCGGTGCCAGGCGCGTGGCGACCAGGCGAGAGTCCTGCAAGCGACCCAGGCGAATCGCCAGGTCGAGGCCTTCGTGCACCAGGTCCAGAGGGCGGTTGCTCAGCTCGATGTCTATCCGCAACTGCGGGTACAGCCCCATGAACCGCGTGACCAGGGGCACGATAAACCGTTCGCCATAGGCCACGGCACAGGTCATGCGCAGCATGCCCTTGGGTTCGCTGGTGAGATCGCCCACCGCTCGCAGTGCTTCCTCGCGCCCGTCCTGCAGGCGTTGGCAATGCTGCAAAAACGTCTGGCCGGCCTCGGTCAGGGTGACCCGACGGGTACTGCGGTAGAGCAAGCGTGTCTGCAAACGCTCTTCCAGCCGTACGATTTGCCGGCTGATGTGGGAGGAAGAAACCCCAAGACGCTCGGCGGCGGCAGTGAATTGACTGCATTCGGCCACGGCGACGAACTCGTCGATCCCTTCCCAGCGGTTATCGGACATGAAGGATTATCCCTGTACGGCAATAATGTTTTGCTTTTGGCTGGATTATTCATCGTCAGGCGGAGGATTACACTCCCGGTCTTGTTTTTATTTGCTGGAGAGACCGGATGATCAAGTCGCGCGCTGCCGTTGCCTTCGAGGCCAAGAAACCCCTGGAAATCGTTGAAGTCGACGTCGCCATGCCCAAGGCGGGCGAAGTGCTGTTGCGCGTGGTGGCTTCCGGTGTCTGCCACACCGATGCCTACACCTTGTCGGGCGCCGACCCGGAAGGGATCTTCCCGTCGATCCTCGGTCACGAGGGCGGCGCTATTGTCGAAGCCATTGGCGAAGGCGTGACCTCGGTCGCGGTGGGGGACCATGTGATCCCGCTGTACACACCAGAGTGCGGCCAGTGCAAATTCTGTAAGTCGGGCAAGACCAACCTCTGCCAGGCGATTCGCGCCACCCAGGGCAAAGGCCTGATGCCAGATGGCACTTCGCGCTTTTCCTACAAGGGCGAGACGATTTTCCACTACATGGGCACCTCGACGTTCTCTGAGTACACCGTGCTGCCGGAAATCTCCGTCGCGAAGATCCCCAAAGAAGCCCCGCTGGAAAAAGTCTGCCTGCTGGGTTGCGGCGTCACCACCGGCATCGGCGCGGTCCTCAACACCGCCAAGGTCAAGCCAGGTGACACCGTGGCGATCTTCGGCCTGGGCGGCATCGGCCTGTCGGCGGTGATTGGTGCCGTGAAGGCCAAGGCCGCGCGCATCATTGCCATTGACATCAACCCGGCCAAGTTCGAAATCGCCAAGCAACTGGGTGCCACCGATTGCGTCAACCCGAAAGACTTCGATCGTCCGATCCAGGAAGTCATCGTCGATATGACTGACGGCGGCGTGGACTTTTCCTTCGAGTGCATCGGCAATGTCCAGTTGATGCGTGCCGCGCTGGAGTGCTGCCACAAAGGCTGGGGCGAGTCGGTGATCATCGGCGTGGCCGGTGCCGGCCAGGAAATCGCCACCCGTCCCTTCCAGTTGGTGACCGGGCGCGTCTGGCGCGGTTCGGCCTTTGGTGGCGTGCGCGGTCGCAGCGAGTTGCCAAGCTATGTGGCAATGGCCGAGACGGGCGAGATCCCGCTGGATACTTTCATTACCCACACCATGGGCCTGGAAGATATCAACAAGGCGTTCGACCTGATGCATGAAGGCAAGAGTATCCGCACCGTTATCCATTTCTGAGGTCGGTCATGAGTCTGGAAAACATCTCCTGCCAGAAAAGCTTCGGCGGCTGGCACAAACGTTACCGGCACCGTTCCGACGTGCTCGGTTGTGACATGGTGTTTGCCGTGTACCTGCCGCCGCAAGCGGAGCAGGGCGGCAAGTTGCCTGTGCTGTATTGGTTGTCCGGGCTGACCTGCACCGACGAGAACTTCATGCAAAAGGCTGGTGCCCTGCGTATGGCCGCCGAGTTGGGCCTGATCATCGTTGCGCCGGACACCAGCCCCCGTGGCGCCGACGTGCCGGGCGATCCGGACGGTGCCTGGGACTTCGGCCTGGGGGCGGGTTTTTATCTGAACGCCACGCAGGATCCGTGGGCACGGCACTATCGGATGCATGACTACGTGGTGCAGGAATTGCCGACACTCGTCGAAGCGCATTTCCCTGCCTCGGACAAACGCGGCATCAGTGGTCATTCCATGGGCGGCCATGGCGCGCTGGTCTGCGCCTTGCGCAACCCGGGGCGTTACCGTTCGGTGTCGGCCTTTTCGCCGATCAACAATCCGATGGATTGCCCATGGGGCCAGAAGGCTTTCTCTCGTTACCTGGGGGAAGACCGCTCGAAATGGCGTGAATGGGATGCCTGTGCGTTGATTGCCGAGGCGCAGGAGAAGCTGCCCTTGTTGGTGGACCAGGGCGATCGTGATGATTTCCTGGCCAACCAGCTCAAGCCCGAAGCCCTGCAACAGGCGGCCAAGGCTGCCGACCATCCGTTGGAATTGCGCCTGCAACCGGGCTATGACCACAGCTATTTCTTCATCGCCAGTTTTATTGATGACCACTTGCAGCATCATGCGCGCGCTCTAAACGCCTAATGCAGGTAGAATCACGCCCTGACAAAAATCGGGGCGTTTTTTTATGCGTATTGGCCACGGCTACGATGTTCACCGTTTCGCTGAAGGCGATTTCATTACTCTGGGCGGCGTGCGGATTGCACACGGCTTCGGGCTGCTCGCGCATTCTGACGGTGATGTCCTGCTGCATGCCTTGAGCGATGCATTGCTCGGCGCGGCTGCCCTGGGTGACATCGGCAAGCACTTCCCCGACACCGACCTGCAATTCAAGGGCGCCGACAGCCGCGTGCTGCTGCGCCATGTTGTCTCGCTGATCCATGCCAAGGGCTGGAAGGTCGGCAACGTCGATAACACCATCGTTGCCCAAGCCCCCAAGATGGCGCCCCACATCGAAGCGATGCGCCAATTGATCGCCGAGGATCTTCAAGTTGAGTTGGACCAAGTGAACGTGAAAGCCACCACCACCGAGAAGCTGGGCTTCGTCGGTCGCGAAGAAGGCATTGCCGTCCACTCCGTCGCCTTGTTGCTGCGCCCATGACTGAACTGGAACTGTTAGGGCCACGTGCCTATGGCGAACCGCTGGGCAGTGCGGTACTCAAGGCCACCGCTGAAGATTTCCAGGTCGATGAAGTGCTCGATATCCCGTTGACCGGTGATGGCGAGCACCTGTGGATCTGGGTTGAAAAACGTGGCTTGAACACCGAAGAAGCCGCCCGGCGAATCGCCAAGGCTGCCGGCGTGCCGTTGCGCACGGTCAGCTACGCGGGGCTCAAGGACCGTCAGGCCCTGACCCGTCAGTGGTTCAGCGTCCAGTTGCCGGGCAAGGCCGATCCGGACCTGTCGGCGGCAGAGAACGACACGCTGAAAATCCTCAAGACCGCACGCCACCGGCGCAAGCTGCAACGCGGCGCGCATTCGGCCAATGGCTTCACCCTGCGCCTGACCCAGTTCAAGGGCGACACGGCAGCGATCGATGCGCGTCTGCAACAGATTGTCCGCCAAGGCATCCCCAACTATTTTGGCGCCCAGCGCTTCGGCCATGACGGCGGCAATGTTGTCGATGCCCGGGCCTGGGCGGTGCGCAAGGCGTTGCCGGAACAGCGCAATGTACGCTCGCGGTTGTTGTCCACCGCCCGCAGCTTTCTGTTCAACCGGGTGCTGGCGGCGCGGGTTGCCGACGGTACCTGGCAGCAAGCCCTGGTTGGCGATTTGCTCGCCTTCACCGACAGCCGCAGTTTTTTCCCGGCCGGCGAGGCTGAGTGCAGCGACCCGCGCCTGGCCATTCTTGACTTGCACCCGACCGGGCCGCAGTGGGGCGAGGGACCTTCGCCTGCCGCTGGCGCGACGTTCGAGTTGGAACAAGCCATCGCCGCGGGCGAGGCCGATTTGCGGGACTGGTTGATAAACGCGGGAATGAGTCACGAACGTCGCATCCTGCGACTGCCCATTGGCGGGCTGTCGTGGCATTATCCCGAGTCTGACATTCTGCAACTGGAATTCGTCCTGCCGGCCGGATGTTTCGCCACTGTCTTGGTGCGCGAACTCGTCGATCTGGTGCCGGTGGGGCAGACGGACAGCTCATGCGTATTCTGATTTCTAACGACGACGGGGTGACTGCACCCGGTCTTGCCGCGCTTTATGCTGCGCTGGCGGATTTTGCCGAGTGCGTGGTCATCGCCCCGGACCAGGACAAAAGCGGCGCCAGCAGCTCGCTGACGCTCGACCGTCCGTTGCACCCCTGCTATCTGGATAACGGTTTCATCAGCCTCAACGGCACCCCGACCGATTGCGTGCACTTGGGCCTCAACGGCTTGCTGGAGCGTGAGCCGGACATGGTGGTGTCGGGTATCAACCTGGGCGCCAACCTGGGGGACGACGTGCTTTATTCCGGTACGGTTGCCGCCGCCCTGGAAGGTCGTTTCCTGGACAAGCCATCGTTTGCCTTTTCGTTTGTTTCGCGCCAGGTCGATAACTTGCCGACCGCCGCCTACTTCGCCCGTAAACTGGTCGAAGCCCACGGCGAACTGGAGCTGCCGCCACGCACGGTGCTGAACGTGAATATCCCCAACCTGCCGCTCGATCACATCCGTGGCATCCAGCTCACTCGCCTGGGCCACCGTGCCCGCGCCGCCAAACCGATGCATGTCGTCGACCCGCGCGGCAAGGCCGGTTACTGGATCGCCGCCGCCGGTGATGCCGAAGACGGCGGGCCGGGCACTGATTTCCATGCGGTGATGCAAGGTTATGTCTCGATCACGCCGTTGCAGTTGGACCGTACCTTCAACGACGCCTTTCGAAATCTCGATGGCTGGCTGGAGGGGCTGCGCTGATGGCTCGTGAGCAAGACGATATGCTGCGCCGCGGAATCGGCATGACCTCCCAGCGCACCCGTGAACGACTGATCCAGCGTCTCTACGAAGAAGGCCTCTCCAACGCCCAGGTGTTGGAAGTCATTCGCCGCACGCCGCGCCATCTGTTCGTCGATGAAGCCCTGGCCCATCGCGCCTATGAAGACACGGCGTTGCCGATCGGCCACAACCAGACCATTTCCCAGCCATACATGGTGGCCCGCATGAGCGAGCTGCTGCTGGAGGCGGGGCCCCTGGACAAGGTGATGGAGATCGGTACCGGCTCGGGTTACCAGACGGCGGTGTTGTCGCAACTGGTCGAGCGGGTGTTTTCCGTAGAGCGGATCAAGGTACTGCAGGATCGCGCCAAGGAACGCCTGGTTGAGTTGAACCTGCGCAACGTGGTGTTTCGCTGGGGAGATGGCTGGGAGGGGTGGCCGGCCCTGGCGCCGTACAACGGCATCATCGTGACCGCGGTGGCCACCGATGTACCCCAGGCCCTGCTGGATCAGCTTGCTCCCGGCGGGCGACTGGTCATTCCGGTGGGCGCCGGTGAAGTCCAGCAACTGATGCTGATCGTGCGTGAAGAACATGGTTTTTCGCGACACGTCCTGGGGGCGGTGCGGTTCGTGCCGTTACTCAATGGGCCGTTGGCCTGAGCATTTATATACAGACGCTGAATTCCGTGGCCGGGCCTGTGTCTTACAGCGGCACCGATTTGCTGAACAGAGTCCAACGGCGTCGAGCAAACGTGTGCGACGACACATTGCGCTTCATTAATAGAGGCGCAGTCGTTGCCAGCTATATTTATATGAGTTCTGCCTGGACAGGCAGTTTCCAATTTTTCTGCCACCACAAAGGGAGCGGCGGGTGAGTCTCACAGTCATTGCGCAGCGTATGGGTATCACGAGCTTTCAGCGCCTGGTGACTGGCCTTGTCTTGAGCACTTTGCTGGTCGGATGTTCCAGTACGCCGTCGAGTAATGTCCGGGTTGTCGATCGCAACAGTGCAACACCTCAACGTCCTACAGTAACGACCGGCCAATATGTAGTCCGTCGCGGCGACACGCTGTTTTCCATCGCTTTCCGCTACGGCTGGGACTACAAAGCCCTCGCGGCGCGCAACAACATTCCTGCGCCTTATACGATTCACCCCGGTCAGACGATTCGCTTCGATGGCCGTAACGGTTCAACGCCTACCGCGGTGGTTACGCAGTCGGATTCGACGACTTCTTCGTCGAGTAAAACCACGGTCATTCGCCGGCCGACGGGGGCTGAAACGGCGACAGTACCGTCCGTCGCGAGCAAATCGCCCCCCGCTCCGATGCCTCCGGCAGGCCCCGCCCCGACAGGCTGGGGATGGCCTTCTAATGGCGTTCTCATTGGAAAATTCTCTTCAAACGGTAGTTTGAATAAAGGAATTGATATCGCCGGGGATTTGGGACAGCCTGTTTTAGCCGCGTCTGATGGCACGGTTGTGTACGCCGGGAGTGGTTTAAGGGGCTACGGCGAACTCGTGATCATCAAACACAGCGATACCTACGTCAGTGCCTACGGTCACAACCGCAGGCTGTTGGTTCGGGAGGGGCAGCAGGTCAAAGTCGGACAGACAATTGCCGAAATGGGATCAACGGGAACAGACCGGGTGAAACTGCATTTTGAGATTCGCCGACAAGGTAAACCAGTCGATCCGCTGCAATTCCTGCCACGGCGTTGATTTGATTGTCAGCCTGTTCCGTCACGTAGAGGGAACAGGCTCCAGCGTTGCCAAGGATAAAGGCGTCGCTTGAGCTTGAGGTCGAACTCACCAAAGGACTATAACAATGGCTCTCAGTAAAGAAGTGCCGGAGTTTGACATCGACGATGAGGTTCTCCTTATGGAGACCGGCATCGCTATGGATTCGATGTCGAATGATGAAGGGGCGACTCCACCTTCCGTTCGTGCCAAATCCAAACACTCCGCTTCACTTAAACAACATAAGTACATCGATTACACCCGGGCGCTGGACGCCACTCAGCTGTACCTCAACGAAATCGGTTTTTCGCCACTGCTCTCCCCCGAGGAAGAAGTTCATTTTGCGCGGCTGTCGCAAAGTGGCGACCCGGCCGGCCGAAAACGCATGATTGAAAGCAACCTGCGCCTGGTGGTGAAAATCGCCCGACGCTATGTCAATCGCGGGCTTTCGCTGCTGGATTTGATCGAAGAGGGCAACCTGGGGTTGATTCGCGCCGTCGAGAAATTCGATCCCGAGCGCGGCTTCCGTTTCTCGACCTACGCGACCTGGTGGATCCGCCAGACCATCGAACGGGCGATCATGAACCAGACCCGGACTATCCGGTTACCGATTCATGTGGTCAAGGAACTGAACGTCTACCTGCGGGCCGCCCGCGAGTTGACCCAGAAACTCGACCATGAACCTTCACCCGAAGAAATCGCCAACCTGCTGGAAAAACCGGTAGGAGAGGTCAAGCGCATGCTTGGGCTCAACGAGCGTGTCTCTTCGGTAGACGTCTCGCTGGGGCCGGACTCGGATAAGACCCTGCTGGATACCCTGACTGACGATCGTCCGACCGATCCGTGCGAGTTGCTCCAGGACGATGACTTGTCCCAGAGCATTGACCAGTGGCTTTCGGAACTTACGGACAAGCAACGGGAAGTGGTGATTCGCCGCTTCGGCTTGCGCGGTCATGAAAGCAGCACGCTTGAAGATGTGGGCCTGGAGATTGGTTTGACCCGTGAGCGGGTGAGGCAGATCCAGGTTGAAGGTCTCAAGCGTCTGCGAGAGATCCTGGAGAAGAACGGCTTGTCGAGCGAGTCGTTGTTTCAATAATACCAAGGCAAGTGCAGCAGAAACGCCCTGACTGGTTGTGATGCTGTTTACTTGGAAAAAACGGTGCTTCTTTCAGGAATGGGAAGTGCCGTTTTTTTTGGCTTGGGCTTGGGTTTGGGTTCGGGTTTGGGTGTATATCCGTTGCTGCGGTTACGGCCACTAATGGTTCCGCTCTTACAGCGGGTCACTTTTGGAAGAGCGCCAAAAGTAACCAAAAGCGCTTTGCCCCACCACTCGGTGCCTCGCTCAGGCTCGGCATGCCCTCACTCCGGCATTGCTCCGTGGGCCGCCGCGAAGGGCCATCCATGGCCCAGCGCGGCTATCCCGGCATCCATGCCGGGATGCCCACTCCACAATGCCTGCGTTCGGCCAGCGTGGTTTAACGGGGCGCCCGAGATCAAAGGCCAGGGCGAGGCGGCCTGATAGCCGACCTGGTTCTGGGTGGGACCGCGTTTCCCCTGTGGGAGCGAGCTTGCTCGCGATGAGGCGACCCAGCCAACATCCATGTTGACTGAACCACCGTCATCGCGAGCAAGCTCGCTCCCACAATCAATCTTCAGCGGACACACAAAACTCATATCCCCAACACAGACCTCCTGTGGGAGCGCGGGTGCCGCGATAGCGGAGGTCGGCGAGATAGGTGCTGGCAGTAGCCCGCCTCGCTCCTCGCCGGCTTCTTGATCTGGGCGCCCCGTTAAACCACGCTGGCCGAACGCAGGTATTGCGCAGTGGGCACCTCGGCATGGATGCCGAGGTAGCCGCGCTGGGCCATGGATGGCCCTTCGCGGCGGCCCACGGAGCAATGCCGGAGTGAGGGCACACCGAGCCTAGGCGAGGTGCCGAGTGGTGGGGCAAAGCGTTTTTGGTTACTTTTGGCGCTCTTCCAAAAGTGACCCGCTGTAAGAGCGGAACCATTAGTGGCCGCTACCGCAGAAACGGATATACACACCACCCCTGTAATCCCCGCTCGTAAAACTATAGAGCATCACGACTGGTTCGAATCTTCTGCGTATCTGAAGAATCGCTTTTCCAGCCGAGATCCATTTGTAGGTTCAGCTTGTAAGCCTTTGCCTAGTATTACGTAAGCGATCAGTTCCTCATCGGCGCGACAGACCGCTATAAACACCGTGATCTTTTTGTATTCATCTGATTTATAACGAAAATTTATTGATTAACGTAGCGTTACAGAGCAAGCCGCCTGTATCAGCCGCGTTGCACTCGCCTGGGAAAATACTAATATCAGTCCTGTGTCGACGGACAGACACACCCGTCAAGGATGATGGGAAGGAAGGACATCGCAGGACGCGATTCATCAGGATGATGAAAAGGATTAAAGGGATTAGGGAAAAAATGTGGGCGGGTCAAACCGCCCCTTTTTTTTGCCTGCGATTTCTTGATCCGAAAAAGCAAAAAGGCCCGCAAGGGGCCTTTTCGACGAACACAGGGATGATCAGCGTTCGAGGTCTGCGATCTTGCCTTCCTTGCCATCCCACTCTTCGGCGTCCGGCAGCGCATCTTTCTTCTCGGTAATGTTCGGCCAGATGTCCGCCAGTTCAGCGTTCAGCTCGATGAAATTCTCCATGCCAGCCGGCACTTCGTCTTCCGAGAAAATGGCATTCGCCGGGCATTCCGGCTCACACAGGGCGCAGTCGATGCACTCATCCGGGTGAATGACCAGGAAGTTCGGGCCTTCGTAGAAGCAGTCCACCGGACAGACTTCTACGCAATCGGTGTACTTGCACTTGATGCAGTTGTCGGTGACGACGAAGGTCATTTCTAATTCTCTCCTCAGGCGGCGGCAGCGAAGCCCCTTCACGGTAGGGTCGCCAGGTTTGGGAGCGATAGTCTGCGAACCAGGCTAATAGTCCGCAGCATCCCAAACCGCGCGCGATTCTAACAGCTTGAAAGCCTGTGTGTTAGATCCGTGTCTTCAATGTATAGAGTAAATCCAGTGCCCGACGAGGTGTCAGGTCGTCCAGATCGAGCTTGGCCAGTTCATCGAGTACCGGATGCGGCAGGCTGGCGAACAGATCGCTTTGCTGCGGTGCGGCCGGTTTGCCTTTGGTTGGGCGCGGCGCTTCGTGGGGCAGGCTGGTGGTTTCCAGGCGGCTCAGGTGCTCGCGGGCACGGGTAATGACTTCACTTGGCACGCCAGCCAGTTGCGCCACCGCCAAGCCGTAGCTCTGGCTGGCCGGGCCGGGCAGCACGTGGTGCAGGAAGACGATGCGCTCGTTGTGCTCGGTGGCATTGAGGTGAACGTTGGCCACCAAAGGCTGGCTTTCCGGCAACACGGTGAGTTCGAAATAATGGGTGGCAAACAGCGTGTAGGCCCGCAGGTGCGCCAGGCGCTCGGCCGCTGCCCAGGCCAGGGACAAGCCGTCGAAGGTGCTGGTGCCGCGTCCGACTTCGTCCATCAGCACCAGGCTGCGCTCGGTGGCGTTGTGCAGGATGTTCGCGGTTTCGCTCATTTCCACCATGAACGTCGAACGTCCACCGGCCAGGTCGTCGCTGGAACCGATGCGGGTGAAGATCCGGTCCACCAGGGACAATTCGCAACTGGCCGCCGGGACGAAACTACCGATGTGGGCCAGCAGCACGATCAACGCGGTTTGGCGCATGTAGGTGGATTTACCGCCCATGTTCGGGCCGGTGATCACCAGCATGCGGGTGTTGTCGTCCAGGCTCAGGTCGTTGGCCACGAACGGCGTGGTCAGCACTTGCTCGACCACCGGGTGACGACCCTGGCTGATGCGCATGCACGGCTCGCTGACGAAACGTGGGCAGTTGAGGTCCAGGTTCAGCGCGCGTTCGGCCAAGTTGCTCAGCACGTCCAGTTCCGCCAGGGCACCGGCGGTGTCCTGCAACGGCGGCAGTTGACTGATCAGGTCTTCGAGCAACGCTTCATAGAGCATCTTTTCCCGGGCCAGGGCGCGGCTCTTGGCCGACAGCGCCTTGTCTTCGAACGCCTTGAGTTCCGGGGTGATGAAGCGCTCGGCGCCCTTGAGGGTCTGGCGGCGAACATAATCGGCTGGGGCCTGTTCGGCCTGCTTGCTTGGCAATTCGATGAAATAACCGTGGATGCGGTTGTAGCCGACCTTGAGGTTGGCCAGGCCCGTACGGGCTTTTTCCCGGGCTTCGAGGTCGATCAGGAACTGGCCGGCGTTCTCGCTCAGCGCTTGCAGCTCGTCGAGTTCGGCGTCGTAGCCGGTTTTCAGCACGCCACCGTCACGGATCACCGCCGGTGGGTTGTCGATAATGGCTTTTTCCAGCAGCGCGGCCAGCTCCGGGTAGGTGCTGGTGGTGCGCGCCAGTTGCTGCAGGTGCGGCGCTTCGAGGTCGGTCATCGCCACTTGCAGTTGGGGCAATGCGCCAAGGGCATCGCGCAGGCGCGCCAGGTCGCGGGGACGGGCGTTGCGCAAACCGATGCGGGCGAGGATCCGCTCGATGTCACCGATTTCCTTGAGCTGCGGTTGCAATTGTTCGAAGCGATAACGATCGAGCAGGCAGGTAATGGAGGATTGACGCGCCAGCAGCACGGTCAGGTCCCGCAGCGGACGATTCAGCCAGCGGGTCAGCAATCGGCTGCCCATGGCGGTCTGGCAGCGATCGACTACCGATTGCAGGGTATTGTCGCGCCCGCCGGCCAGGTTGGTGTCCAGCTCCAGGTTGCGGCGGCTCGCGCCGTCCAGCACCACGGTGTCATCCAGGCGTTCGTGCCGCAGGCTGCGCAAGTGGGGCAGGGCGGTGCGCTGGGTTTCCTTGGCGTAGGCCAGCAGGCAACCGGCAGCGCCGATGGCCAGGGTCAGGTTCTCGCAACCGAAGCCCTTGAGGTCCTGGGTGGAAAACTGCTGGCAGAGACTTTTCAGCGCCGAATCACGCTCAAAATCCCACGGCGCCCGACGACGCACGCCACGGCGTTTTTCTGCCGGCAGGTCTTTGGGCCAGTCATCTGGGATCAACAGTTCCACCGGGTTGACCCGCTCCAACTCCGCCAGCAGGTTTTCCCAGCCCTTGATTTCCAGCACCGAGAAGTTACCGCTGGTGATATCCAGCACCGCCAGGCCGAACAGGCGTTCATCGCCCAGTACTGCGGCGATCAGGTTGTCCCGGCGTTCATCCAGCAAGGCTTCGTCACTGACCGTACCCGGGGTGATGATCCGCACGACTTGGCGTTCCACCGGGCCCTTGCTGGTGGCCGGGTCGCCGACTTGCTCGCAGATCACCACGGATTCGCCGAGCTTGACCAGCTTCGCCAGGTAACCTTCTGCTGCGTGGTAAGGAATCCCACACATCGGAATGGCCATGCCCGCCGATTGCCCACGCGCGGTCAGGGTGATGTCCAATAGCTTGGCGGCCTTCTTTGCGTCCTCGTAGAAGATTTCGTAGAAGTCGCCCATGCGGTAGAACATCAGCTGGTCGGGATGCTGGTTCTTCAGGCGCCAGTATTGCTGCATCATCGGCGTGTGGCTGGAGAGGTCGTTCACGGCTGTATTCATGGGTGTCAGGCAAGCTCGTTGAAAGGTGTGGGGCAAAAGGAGGGGCATTGGCCCGGCTTTTCCGCGATGGGCGCAAGGTTAACATGGGTGGTCGGGGGGGACCCAGGCGTGAGTGGTTTTTGGGGTGGGGGGTGTATCCGTTATTTAGGTAATGGCTGCTGACGGTTCCGCTCTTACAGCGGCTCACTTTTGAGAAGCCCGGGAGCCGGCCCAGTCAAAAGTAAGCAAAACGCTCATGCCCCACCACTCGGTGCCTCGCCTGGGCTCGGCATGCCTGAACGAAGGCATTGCTCCGTGGGCCGCCGCGAAGGGCCATCCATGGCCCAGCGCGGCTAACCCGGCATCCATGCCGGGTTGCCCACTGCGCAATACCTTCGTTCAGCCAGCGTGGTTAACGGGGCGCCGAGATCAACGTCCACGCCGAGGCGGCCTGGTAGCCGACCTGGTTCTTGATGGGACCGCGTTTCCCCTGTGGGAGCGGGCTTGTTCGCGAAGGCGGCCTGACAGCCGACCTGGCTCTCCCGGTCGTACACCCATCATATCTGTGGGAGCAAAGCTTGCTCGCGAGGCGGCCTTACAGCCGGCCTGTCTCTCCGGCTGTACCCGATCAAATTGTGGGAGCGAGCTTGCTCGCGATGACGGCAGCCAATACAACTTAGTTGTAACTGAACTACCGCTATCGCGAGCAAGCTCGCTCCCACAGTGATTGCTTGGGCTTCTCTTAGGTCTCGGCTTGCATCTATGGATGCCTACCTCGGTTCAACCACATCCAACGCCCGATTCGCCAGCAACTGGCTCAGCTCGATCATCTGTTGAACCCCCAGCAAGATATTCCGCCGCGAGCCCTTCAGGTCGAATGCCAGGTCGCTGACCATGGCGTTGGCCGAGGCCAGGGTTTCGCTGAGGTTGGCGAGCAGGCATTCGGCGTCGATGTTAGGGGCGATGATGAAAAGGGTGTCGGGTGTGTCAGGGGCTTCCTTGTCGGTTTTCGGCTTGAGGTAATAGTCCAGGGCGCGGGTGGCCGCGTCGTCGAGTTTCTTGGCGTTGGCCGATTGGCTGCGGGAGACGTGATCGTCTGGGGTTGGGGGATTTGGAGTGTGCTTGCTCATGATTCTTGGATCCTCGAAGTGGGAGCCATCACCGATTCGCTACTAAACGAAATGGGTGGCAGCTGTACGCAGGTTAGTAGACCGGGGATCCAAGAAACCGGCGCACCCGAAGGCGCCCTGCGCACAGCTACCATCGAATGCAGGAGCAGGAACACCTGACTGGATGGAGCGATGTACATCTTGGAGATACCGAGCTACTAAACCCGATCACTGATGGGCAGTGACAGGATCAAAAGTACCGATGGGCCCCAAGGCGCACAAGCCGGCGGATTCTGGCGTAGTTGTAGGCAGAGGCGCAAGAAAACGTAGCCTTGCGTCACACATTTGAAGGACGCGATTGGAGTCTTTTCTTATGGACCTGTAGGGCAAATTCCGGGTGGGGGAGTTTGGCTTTTGTAGGAGCTGGCGAAGCCTGCGATCTTTTGATCTTTCGCTTGAGATTCAAGTGTCTGGGGAAAGATCGCAGCCTCGTTGCACTCGACAGCTCCTACACATTGCATATTTATGCAAAACAGCATTTGTCTTCTGCGAAAAGAACAAGCACTATGCGCGTTATGCAAAAACGCAACGTTTCTACCGTATTAAGAGCATTGCTCGATCAGCACGGGATCTCCCCCACGGAGCTTCACCGGCGTACCGGCGTGCCTCAGTCCACCCTCTCGAGGATCCTCAGCGGCAAGATCGTCGATCCTTCGGATAAACACATCTCGAAGATCGCCGAATACTTCGCCGTGAGCACCGACCAGTTGCGCGGGCGCGCGGACGTTGTGCCCGTCGGCAATGCCCGCCGCGATGAGCCGCATTCCGAACTCAAGGACATAAGCCTGTGGGACGACGAAACACCCGTCGAAGAAGACGAAGTGTCGGTCCCTTTTCTGCGCGAGGTTGAATTGGCTGCTGGATCAGGAAGATTCGTCATCGAGGAAAGCGAGCGCTCCAGTTTGCGCTTCGGCAAGCGCAGCCTGCGTCACAACGGTGTGCAGTTCGACCAGGCCAAGTGCGTGACGGTGCGCGGCAACAGTATGTTGCCGGTGCTGCGCGACGGCGCCACGGTTGGGGTGAATGCGGGCAAGTGTGGGATCGGCGACATCGTCGACGGTGACCTCTACGCCATCAATCACAACGGCCAATTGCGGGTGAAGCAGCTTTATCGGCTGCCCACCGGCATCCGCCTGCGCAGCTTCAACCGTGATGAGCATCCGGACGAGGACTACACCTTCCAGGAAATGCAGGACGAGCAAATCGTCATCCTCGGCCACGTCTTCTGGTGGGGCATGTACGCCCGTTAACCCCTCCGCTGTCAGATAAAACCCGCCGCCATGCGGGTTTTTTTTCGCCTCCTGAAAACCCGCTAACCCCGTATTTACGAGGCTCCATGCATTTTCGCATTCCGCATGCATAAATAAATGCATTTACGCATTGACTGTATATGCATCCATGCATATTCTGTGTCCAAGCCGCTCGACAAAGCAGCTGGCAACGAAGCTCTTTAGTTCCACCAACAGGCAGCGATGAACCGGCCTTAACGGTTCAGAGGGTTGGCAACTGACCCGGGTGTGCAGCGTAAAGCACCAGAAGCAGTTATCCGGCGGGCAGGGACCGCGGTCGGAAGAACAATTTGAATGGATCCGTACCGCGCCAGTCGCGCCGAAAGATCAAGCGCATTACTGAAAAGCCTGGGCGACCGGGCTTTTTGGAATGCCTCTGCCGCAAGACACTTCAAACCGCCGCCAATGGGAGGGCTTTCGATGCTGAAGGATTTCAGATGCGGTCACTGCCAAAGACTTCTGGCCCGCATAGGCGAGAACACCGAACTCCAGATCAAATGTGTCCGATGCGGGACGTTGAATCATGTGAAGGCCCTTGAGCCTCGAGTGAACGCCGGCGAGCGAACAGCGTGCGCAATAGACCCTGCACTTCGTACTCAATGACATCCATCGAGGTAAGAAAATGAAATTGCTCAAAACAATCCTACTGGCGACTGCGTTTCTGTCGTCCTTCGTATCCCTGAACGGTTGGGCTGATACGGCGATGTCGTGGAACCTGGCCCGGGACATGTACCTGATGACCGAAGCCGCACCGGCGGGTTCGCCCTGGTCCTTCATGCAAAACAAATCGGGGGTGAACGCCTCGGTCAACTACACGCTCTTTCCGTCGTTCCAGGCCGGGGTCTGTAATGGCAAGCCAACCACCTGCTGGCGCGACGATGCGACGGGCGCTTGGATCTCCATTCCAAATGAAAGCTTCACCTTCACCGGCTCGGGCACCAGTTTCGTGTTCAAGCAGGGCGATGTAGCCACGCATCCCGGCACCAACAGCCAGAGCATCTTCCGCTGGGCCAGTCCTGTCACCGGCAATATCAACGTGCTGGGCCGGGTCAATGACCTGCATAACGCTTGCGGGGATGGTGTTGGCTGGTCGCTCAACCTGGGTGACACGGTGCTCCAGTCCGGGAGCCTGGCAAACGGTGGTAGCGCCACGTTCATGCTGAACAGCGTCGCAGTCACGCCGACGTCTTCGCTTTATCTGGTCATCGACAGGAAAGCCAACAATTCCTGCGACGCGACCAGTCTCGACATGCTCATCACTCGATAGCGTGATCGATTCTCTCGTTCTTAACCCTCACCCCCCAGGAAGCCTGACATGACAAACGAGCAACAAGCGTTGCTGGACATGCCGATCTGGCTGGTCATCGTGCTCGCCCTGGTGGGCGGGGTGTCCGGCGAGATGTGGCGTGCAGACAAGGAGGGCGCCCGTGGCTGGTCGTTATTGCGGCGCCTGGCCTTGCGCTCCGGTGCCTGCGTGGTCTGCGGTGTATCGGCAACCATGCTTTTGTACGCCCTCGGCATGTCGATCTGGAGCGCCTGCGCCTTGGGTTGCCTGACCGCCATGGCCGGTGCCGATGTGGCGATCGGTCTTTACGAGCGCTGGGTCGCCAAGCGGCTCGGCGTCTGCGAAGTCCCTCCGCGGGACGTTCCTCCCGACCAGCAGTGAGTCGACAGCGCTGATCCATACAAAAGGAGGCGATCAATGCCTGCCCTTATCGAAAAACCGTCGCAGTTGTGCTCGGCCATTGCCCAGACGCTGCGCGCCATTTATCCGGCCTTGAAAGTCGGCAGCCCCCAGGATTTCGATGGCACCGACGACCAACCTTGGGTGCTGATTGCTCTTGAGCGTGATGCGCCCGGTAACCGCGCCAATGACGGGCGTATCGCCCATGTCCTGACGGTGTCCTTGCAAGTGGTCATGGCCGTTCCAGGATGGGATGCCTGCGATCTGGCCGGGGAGCTGAAACACCTGGTCATGGATAACCGCTGGGGTCTGTCGGGTGATCAATGCGACCTGCCCACGGAGCTCGATGGCCTGCCGTCCACGTTCATTAACCCGGCACGGGCGTACACCGCCTGGACCCTTTCCTTCAACCAAACCCTGTACCTCGGCCCTACGCTGTTGGAGGACCCGCTGGGCATCCCGAAGTTTGCCCGTACCTGGGAAGTGTCGAACATCGACGACCCGGACCAATACACCGCACTCGAGGGCTGAGCCATGTTTGATGCGCTGTTACGGATGCATCTGGGGCCGATCATCGAGCGTCTGGCGCAGATGGAAACCGAGCTGGAAGACATGCATCGGCGGGCGGAGAGTTTCTGCCGCATCGGCGTCTGCCAGGAAGTCGACGCGGCCAGCAACACCTGCAAAGTCAGCCATGGCGGACTGCTGACCCCGGCGATCCGCTTTTTCAACCCGAGTGCCGGGGCCCAGAGCGAGTCGCGGATTCCGTCCGTAGGTGAGCAATGCCTGTTGCTCAACCATGGCGGCGGCGAGAGCGGCGGGCAGGCGGTGGCGTTGTTCGGTCTCAACGGTGGTCAGTTCCCGCCCGTCTCGACCCAGGCCTCGCTGACGCGGCGCCTCTATCAGGACGGTACGGAAAACGGCTACGACCATGCCAGTCATGTCCTGCACTGGCAAAACGGCCCGGCGGCGTTCAGCGGTTCTCGCGAATCGCTGCAGTTGAACATTGGCCCGTCGCGGCTGGCGATGACGCCCCAGGCCATCGAATTGCAAGTCGGCGCCGTCGGCATTCGGCTCGACGCTTCCGGCGTGCACCTGAGCGGCCCGGTGGTGGATCACCAGGGGCGCGTCATCAGTACCGCATAAGAGATTTCCTCATGATTGGAATCGATCGAAACACCGGCGCCACGGTCGACGACTGGCTGCAGTTCGTGCAGCGCGCCACCCGTGCATTGACCACGCCGTTGGGCACTCGCCAGAAGCGCCCGTTGTATGGCTGCGCACTCACGCAGTTGCTGGGGCAGAACCTCGGTGACGACCTGCTGATCCTTGCCCAGAGCCACGCGGCCCAAGCGTTCTACAACCCGGATAACGGCATCGATGATTTCGAGCCGCAGGTCATTGTCGCCAGCCGACAGGGGGCCGGATTGCTGTTGCGTTTCGCCGGCATCTGGAAAAACCGCAAACAGACTTTCGAGGTGGTGACATGAGCATGCTGATACCCGGCCAGAACCAACTGGCCGAACCGGCCATCGTCACTGTCGAAGCGTTCGAGGATCTGCTCGCCGAATTCAAGACCTTCGTGGTCGAGTACGTCGGCGCGCGCTCTCCCGCCAGCGCGGCGAAGCTGGTGGACAGCCTCGAAAACGAAAGCGAACTGCTGACCCTGGCCCTTGAGGCGTTTTGCGTCCGACTGCAAACCCACGAACGCAAATACAACGCCCGCATCAAGCAGATGTTGGCGTGGTGGGCCACGGGCACCAACCTCGACGCTCGCCTCGCGGACATGGGCCTTGAGCGCCAGTTGCTCGATCCGGGCGACCCGGCAGCGTTCCCGCCCATCCCCCCGGTCTACGAGAGCGATGACGATGCGCGGTTGCGTTATTACCTGGCGCCCCATGCCCCGGCAGCCGGCTCGCGCATGCAGTATCGGCGGGAGATTTTTACCCTGGGTGAACGGCCCGTCGTGAAGGTGGAAAACGCCTCGGCGGGTGTGGTGACGGTTACCTATACCTTCGATCCGGATGGTCATGCGGCGCAGGTCAAGGACGGTAATGGGCGTCGCACGGCACCGGGCGAAGTCACGGTCACGGTGCTGTCCCGTGACGGCGACGGCACGCCCACCGAGGCACTGCTCGACGGTGTTCGCCAGCATTTCGCCCGGCCTGATGTACGACCGGAAACGGACCTGGTCATCGTCCAGGCCGCGCAAATCAAACCCTACAAAATCCGCGTCGTGGCGAAGATCAATGCCGGCCCGGATTCGGGGTTGACCCAGGTTGCCGCCGAACAGCAGTTGCAGGCATATGCCGAGGCGTGTCATCGCCTGGAAGGGCGGGTGGACCCCAGCTGGATCGACTACACGCTACACAGCGCGGGCGCGGTTCAGCTGCAGATTCTCGAACCGCTCGCACCGATTGTGACGACGGCTTTTCAAGCCCCGTACTGCACGGGCATAGAGGTCGAGGTGGATACGTTATGAGTGACGAAACCCCTCGCCCAAGCCTGCTGCCGGTCAACAGTTCACCGCTGGAACGGGCGCTGGATCTCGGTTTCGCGCGGTTGCTCGAACGCATCGATCCGCCGTTTCCCGAACTGATGAACCCAGCGACCACGCCCTTGGCGTTCCTGCCGTATCTCGCGGCGGATCGTGGGGTCAACGAGTGGAGCTCCGCGGCGCCCGAGGTGGAAAAGCGCCTGACCGTTGAACTCGCCTGGCCAACCGCCCGCCAGGCCGGGACGCGAAAGGCGCTGGAAAACGCGGCCAAGGGTTTGCAACTGATGCCTGAAGTGCGCGCCTGGTATGAGCAAACACCCCCTGGCCCGCCCTACAGTTTTTCCGTCAGGGCATTTACCGAGCAGCCTTACAGCGAAGAAATCGATGCCCGTCTCGACCGTCGCCTGGCGGACGCCAAAAGCGAGCGCGACACCTTGAAGGTGTCTGTCGGCTTGAGTGCATTCGGCCGTCACGTCATCGGCGCCGCGACGCTGTGCGGCGAACTGACCACGGTTTATCCGATCGTCATCGAAGGGCTGGAAGCCTCGGGTCAGGCCTTCATGGCCGCGGGGCTCTACACCGTCGAAACCTCCACTATTTATCCACAGGGGTCCTAAATGGCCGACTACTACACCCTGCTCACCGATGCGGGGATCGCCTACGAAACCGCCTGTAAGGCGGCGGGCACACCGATCAAGCTGTCGCAGATTTCCGTCGGTGACGGCGGCGGCACGGAATACAACCCGGCGGCAACGGCGACGGCACTCAAGCGTGAAGTCTGGCGCGGGCCGCTCAATGCCTTGTTCCAGGATGAAAACAACCCGAGCTGGCTGCTGGCCGAGGTCACCATCCCCTCCGACGTGGGCGGCTGGTATGTGCGTGAGGCCGGGATCTGGACCGATACCGGGATCCTGTATGCGATTGTCAAATATCCGGAGTCGTTCAAACCGGTGTTGGCAACGTCCGGTTCGGGCAAAGAGTTCTACATTCGGTCGATCTTCGAGACCAGCAATGCTGAGCTGGTGACGCTGCTGATTGACGACACGGTGGTCAAGGCGACGCGGGCTTGGGTGACCGACTACGTGGCCGACGAACTCGCCAAGCTCGACAGGAAGCAGTCGGTGCGTGTGGCGACGACGGCCAACATTGTTTTGAGTGGCGCGCAGGCGATCGACGGTGTTGCGGTGATTGCCGGGAATCGGGTCTTGGTAAAATCCCAGACCTTGGCGAAAGACAACGGTATTTATGTGGCCGCGAACGACGCTTGGGTCCGGGCAAAGGATGCCGATGCGAGTGCCGAAGTGACTTCGGGATTGATTGTTTCGGTGGAGGAGGGAGCGACGCTTGCCAACACGATCTGGCAGTTGATTACTGATGGTGTGATTGTGCTGGGCACTACGGCGTTGGCGTTTCAGAACATCACTCAAGGGTTTGCGCCGCTCAATTCGCCGGTTCTGCTGGGCGTCCCGACGGCGCCGACTGCACCGGTCAGCACCAACAATCAGCAACTCGCGACGACTGCGTTTGTGCAGCGTGCGCTCGGCAACCATTCGAGCGTTGGTGGGCTGGACGTGAGTACCGTTCTGACTGCGGATGCGTTCGGTAAGTCGTTCATCATCAACTCGGCCAACCCGGTGAATATCACCTTGCCGAAGGCAAGCACGGGGTTCAATGGCGGCACTATCAACCTGCTGAACGTGTCGACCGGTACCGCAACCATCGTCCTGCAAGGTACGGATTATGTAGCGGGTATTGCTGCCAATCAGTTGGTGCTCAAGGCACTGGACAGCATCACTCTGTCGACTGGCGCGGGCATCACCTGGTATGCGGAGAACGGATCGATGCCGGATGCGCTGTCTACTGCTTTCAATGGTGGGGTTCGGGCTGTTCTGGACAAATTCGGTCTGGGCTCGGATGCAGCAAAAATCCCGGTGATTAGTGATTTCTCGGAGGATATCAAGCCTGGGCTCTATCGGGCATTCACGCTTGGACATCCTGAAGCATCTGCCGGTGGACCGCCAGAAACGAGCGGTATTGGCGGTACGTCCATGACGGTTATGGTCGGCGGTGGCTATCTCACATCCAGCTATAAGACATTTCTGGCAATTATCAACCTCAATGCAACCGGCCCGACGAGGATATATGTCGGTCACAAAGTCACTGCCGGTGTGCCGCCGATTTGGAATGAAATCGCGCAAAGTGTCCATCTGCCTTATCGCAGCAAGGCCTATTACAAAACCGCTGGCACCTTTCAGTGGACGGTGCCGGCCAATGTTTGGAAGGTTTTCGTAGAGGTCCGTGGCGGTGGCGGCAGCGGTGCTTTTGGAGCATTGGCAACGGGTGCCGGCGGAGGTGGTGGCGGTGGACTCAGCTCGCGGCTCGTGCCTGTTACGCCAGGCTCTGTAATCACGGTAACCGTGGGTGCAGGAGGTACGTACGTGACAGCTGCGAATACAGTAGGTAATGCAGGGGGAACATCCTCGTTCGGTCCTCATTGCTCGGCCACGGGTGGCGCCGGCGGGTCGATCACCGATGGAGCGAGTGGCGGCCTCGGTTCAGGCGGTGATTTCAACGGCTCGCTAGGCGCCGGCAATCCTCCTGTGCGCAATAACGCGTCGAGTGGTGCGAATGGAGGGGCCGGCGGTGGTGGCGAGAGCATCTTTGCCGCGGTTGACACCAGCACGCTGACACAGCCAGGTATGGGAGGAGGCGGTCGAATCGGGACTCGATCTCAGGCTGGTGCCGATGGTTGTGTGTTCATCACCTATTGAGGAGAGCTGTATGTTTTGGGCAAGAACTGAAAACGGGTCGGTGGTCGAAACGACCGACTTAGACCCCTCTGAGCGTTTCCACTCGGATTTATTGTGGCAAGCCTGCCCATCCGACGTGCGACCAGGCTGGGCCATCATTGACGGGGAGTTTTCCCCACCCCCAGTGCAAACCTCTGAGCAAGCCGAGGTCGAACGGGTGTGGCGCAATTTTGAGTTGGGGACCACCGAATGGTTGGTTACACGTCACCGTGACGAACTAGATTTAGGCGTGGCTGCTACGCTGACGGTGGAGCAATTCCCTGAACTGCTTTCCTACCGTCAGTCGCTTCGGGATTGGCCGCAAGCAGCGACTTTCCCCAGCGCTGAATTTCGGCCCATCGCACCACCATGGATCGCCGAGCAATCCCAATAAACGCCCCGCACCGACGGGGCGTTTTCTTACCCATCCAAAACCCAACAGCCCCTTCCTCAAAAGGGGCTTTTTCATATCTGGAGAAACACAAATGGCACTACGCCAAACCTACACCGTGCTCCTCCCATTCCCCACCGGGGGTGGTCACTGGTCGAGCGTTGGCCAGGAACTCGACCTGCTCGACGTCGAGGCCAACGCCTTGCGCAGCGCCGGTCGCCTGGCGCTGAAAGAAACCGAAGTCGTCGAAGCGGCTTCTGCATCCATCCCGGCCAAAAAGGCCGCCACCAAGAAGGCTGAATAACCATGGCTGAGGTTTTGAACTTCGAGCACAACGGCATTACCGTCAATGCCACTGAATCTCCCGAGGCCATGGGTGGCCTGGGTGACAACGTCATCGGGCTGGTCGGCACCGCGCCGAATGCCAACCCGCTGATCCCGAAAAACACCCCGTTCCGCATCAACAGCTTCACCACCCAGGCCCAGTTGGACCCGACCGGTGCCGAGGCGGGGACATTGTTCCAGGCCGTTTACCAGATCCTCAAAGTGGTCAAGGTGCCGGTCTACGTCGTCATCGTCGAAGAGGGCGCCACTCTGGCCGACACGCAGAACAATGTGATCGGCGGTATCGAAGCGCAGACCGGTCGCAAGTTGGGCTTGGCCGCGTTGAGTGGGGTCGCTGAAGACTTGACCATCATCGGCGCGCCGGGCTTCACCGGCACCAAGGCGGTGGCCAGCGAGTTCGCCTCGTTCGGCAAGCGCATCAAGGCCCGTGTGGTGCTCGACGGCAAGGACGCCGCGGTCGCCGATCAAGTGACCTACAGCCAGGAACTGGGCGGTGCCGACCTCGGTTTCGACCGTTGCCTGGTGGTGCACAACATGCCGGCGGTGTACTCCAAGGCCGCGAAGAAAAACGTCTTCCTGGCCCCGTCGAGCCTGGCCATCGCCGCCCTCGCCAAGGTCAAGCAATGGGAGAGCCCGGGCAACCAGGTCACCTTCGCCGAAGACGTTTCGCGCACCGTCGAATACAACATCCTCGACACCTCCACCGAAGGCGATCTGCTCAACCGCTACGGCGTCAGCTATTACGCCCGGACCATCCTTGGCGGCTTCTCGTTGCTGGGCAACCGTTCCATCACCGGCAAGTTCATCAGCTACGTCGGCCTGGAAGATGCCATCAGCCGCAAGCTGGTGAAGGCCGGCCAGAAAGCCATGGCCAAGAACCTGACCAAGTCGTTCATGGACCAGGAGGTCAAGCGCATCAACGACTGGCTGCAAACCCTGGTCGCCGACGAAACCATCCCTGGCGGCAGCGTGTACCTGCACCCGGAGCTGAACAGCGTCGAGAAGTACAAGAACGGCACCTGGTACGTGGTCATCGACTACGGCCGCTACGCGCCGAACGAACACATGATTTATCAACTCAATGCCCGCGATGAAATCATCGAGCAGTTCCTGGAGGACGTTCTCTAATGTTTACCAACCGCGTAAGACAGGCCATCGCGGCCACCCTGCAAGGCCTGCCGTTGTCGGCGACCGTGGAAGATTTCAGCCCGCCGAAAATCGAATTTGAGATGGAAGAGATGCGCGGCGGCCGTTTCATTGGCGAGGAAATGGCCAAGGGCGGCAAGGTGCTGACGGCCAAGCTGACGCTGCAAGGTCTCGGGCCGGAAGTCATGCTGGCACTGGGCGTGAGCTTGGGCGACGACATTCTGCTGAACGTGCGTGAAGCCGGCCAGGATCAGGACGGCAACACCTGGTTTACCTACCACACGGTGGGCGGCAAGTTGAAATCCCTCGAGGAAACTCCGCTGAAGATGACCGAGAAGCCCAAGACCAACCTTGAGCTGTCCTGCCGCACCTACAACCGCCTGGAAAACGGCGTCCCGGTGATCGACATCGACGTGCGCACCCAGAAGTTCGTGCTCAACGGCGTGGACATCCTCGGTGATGCGCGCCGTGCGGTGTTGTTGCCCTAAGCCCTTACCGGCCGGCTAGATGCAATCCCTGTGGGAGCGAGCTTGCTCGCGATGGCGGCGGTTCATTCAGTATCAAGCTGTCTGACACCCCGCTATCGCGAGCAAGCTCGCTCCCACAGGATGTCCTCTGATTCACCAAGGAACCGATTTCATGTCCTGGATGCCTCCTACCCATGAGCTGTTGTCGCCGATCACCGGTGACGACGGCTCGCAGATCGAGCAGCTCCCACTCAAACCACTGCTCTACGCCGCGCAGAAAGAAGCCCTGGCCCGTGCCGGTGATGATGAAGACGACCAGTTCTTCGAGCTGGCCAAGCTGGCCACCGGCCTGTCGGTCAAGGAGCTCGATCAGCTCAAGCGCCCGGACTACGTGAGCATTGCCCAGTACGTGCACGAAATGTCGACCCGTCCGGCGTCGTACTTTCTGGATGTTCCACAGGCCGATCCCGACCAGGTGCAACTGCTGCAACCGCTCGACGTCGCGGGCCGCAGCCTGACGTCGCTGACCCTGGAAATGCCGGTGCTGCGTGCGACCAAGGCGATGAAAAAACTGAAGACGGCCAAGGAACGCGCCGAGTTCATCACGGCCCATTGCACTGGCCTGATGATTCCCGATCTGGACCTGCTGACCGTGCCCGACTGGACACAACTTCAGGTACGCATCGACGATTTTTTAAACAAACCGGCGGACTTCTTTCGGAGCGCGACATCGAAGTGATTCTCGATGTGGTGCCGCTCATTTACTCGGTAAGTGAGGCGGAAATCCTGGAGTGGGACGCCGGCAAGGCCTTGCGCCGCTACGACATCGCGATCACTCGCCTTGGCGTGAAACAGGAGTAGAGCGGGATGGCGGACGATAGATATTCGCTCAAATACGCAACCTTCAATGAGCCTGGGTTGGCGTTCGGTAATACCAGCCTCACCAGTGGTGTGTCAGCACAAGGCGCGTTCGCCAGGGATCAACTGTCGAGCCTCGATCTGGCGCTGGAAACACTCGGGCTCAAGCTCGGGTTGCTGACCACGGCGATCGAGTCGCTGACGGTAAAGCTTTCGGCGCAACGATTGTTTTCCCAATCGATGGGCGCTGGCGCCAAGGGTGAGTCGGCCAACGAGCCAAAGGGTAAGTCGGGTGGCGGTATCGAGCCACCGGCGCTGCTCAAACCTGCAATAGCGATGGATTCGGCCATGGCCGATCTGAAGCAGGCCGGCCAATTCACGCCTCGCCAGATTGCAGAGATGGCGGAACCCACCCAGCGTATCGCCAGTGCGCCATTGGTGGCGGCCGGCGGGACCTCGGCGGTTGAGGTGGTGAGGATGCAAAGCCTGGCGGCCAGGGCAGGCATCGGCGGTGATCTGCCCAATGCCTCGGACCGGCAATTGGCGCTGTTGCGCTTCGCCAGTGATGCGGGCGTCACGGCATCGACGTTCAAAATGCCGGCCATGGAAGCCGCTGAGATGGTGCTCGGCTGGCGCACTTCCATGAAGCTCAGCGCAGAGAAAGCGTTTGATCTGGCGGATGCAACCAACCACCTGGGCAAGATTCCCGGTGGTGCGAAAGCGAGTGAGATCGGCACGGTGCTGCAGCGTGACGGTGCGGCTGCGACCTCGGCGGGCCTGCAGCCTGCCCAAGTTGCGGCACTGACGGCGGCACTTCTCACTACCGGCGCGCAACAAGCTGAAGCGGGTGTGGCGCTCGATCACTTCACGACCGCTTTAGGCAAGGGCGATCAGGCCTCCGCGACCGAGCAAGCGGCCTGGAAGCAACTGGGGCTGGATCCCAAAGAGGTGGCGAGCGGCTTGCGTGACAAGGACGCCGCGCCGGGGACAGTGATGTCGGTCCTGGCGGCCTTGAACGCGCAGCCGGCCGAAAAGCGCACGACCCTGGCCTCTTCGCTGTTTGGCACTGGGGATGCAGCGGTGCTGCGCATGTCGCAGAAACTCGACGATGTGAACGCCGCGTTCTGGCAGGTGAAAGACCCAGGCCAATACGCTACATCGCAATTGGGCAACGACGGCTCGGTGCGCCAGGACGCCTTGGCGCTGTCGAACACCCGGCAGGGCCAGTTGAACGTCCTCAACGCCAGCAGCGAGCGTTTGTCGCTGGCCACGGGAAATGCCCTGATGCCCTCGGCGGATACCTCGTTCCAGTGGCTGGGATCGCTGGCCGATGGCATGAGTGAGTTGGCTGAGTCCTCACCTAGAGCCGCTGCGGCCATTGTGGTGATTGGCGCGGCGATCAAACCGTTGGTGGGCGCGCTGCTCAAAGCCCTAGGTGATGAGATGAGCAATCAAGCGGCCAAGCGCGTATTGGGGGGCGTGGCGACGCGTCTTCCCAGTCGTGTGGGAGAGGTGTTCTCTGAGGACTTCAGAAACGACAGTCGTAACGCCAAGCTGGATATGAAGGGCATCAGCCGGCTCGAGCCGGCGAACGTTGCCAAAGCCGAGGCTGGAATGAGCGCCGGCGGTTCCCTTCGAGGCACGAGCTCGGCGTTGCGCTCGGTTACCCGTTTCATCCCAGGAGCCGTCGCGTTAACTGCCGCCCCTGAGGTGCTCGAGGGCGCGCTGAGCGGTGACGCCCGCAAAGTTGGTGCGGGCCTGGGGGCCGCAGGTGGCGGCTGGGCGGGGGCCTCGGCAGGTGCTACCGCCGGAGCCACTTTCGGGACTCTTTTTGGTCCGCTCGGCACGGCCATTGGCGGCGCACTCGGTGCGGTTGTGGGTGGGCTGGCCGGCAGCTGGGTCGGGGGAGAGTCGGGGGCCTGGCTGGGTGACAAACTCGCCGCGCCTGCCGACAAGCTCCCCCCACCGGACCAGGCTGCCAGAGACCTGACCAACGCCCAAACCAGCCAACAACAAAACACCATGACCGCAAACATCTACATCAACGGCCAGGACCAGGCCAGCGCGAGTCAGTTGGCCAACCTGGTTGTGCAACAGCTCTCGGGCCAGTTCGGCTTGACGACCATGCCCAACTCACTCGCCATGCGCAGTGACGCGGCCCTGACCGACGGAGGTACGTGATGCGTCAGCAAATGGCACTTGGCAGTTTCATTTTCGGGCTGTCGAGAAACTTTGCGTACCACAGCCTGGTACGCAGCTCGGACGGTGGCTGGAAAAGCATCGACATCCTCACTAGCAAGCCCAAGTCCAGCCAGGTCGGCCAAGGCCTGCAATTGCTGACGGTCACCGGCAAATCGATGTACGCGACCGCCATGGATCGTCTCGATGAGTTGCGCGCCTTGCAGGCGCAGCGCGTGCCCGTGCCGTTGGTCGATGGCATCGGTCGCAATTGGGGCCTGTGGCAGATCAACAAGGTGACGGAAACCCAGACCGAGATCATCGATGACGGTACGGCGATGGTGGTCGGCTGGGTGGTTGAATTGACGGAGTTCGCCAATGCGTAGGGTTCGAAGTATCGCCGGTGATTCGGTGAATCTGTTGCTGTACCGCGAGCTTGAGCGTTGTGACGATATCGTCGAGGAAGCGCTCTGGCTGCTCAATCCGGGCTTGGCTGAATGGGGCCCGGTATTGCCGGCGGGCGTATGGGTGGTCTTGCCGGAAGTGGACCTCAAGCCCGTTGCAACCCCGCCGGTTTCGGCCTGGGATTAAGGAGGCAACATGTCACTGGGTTTCACGCCTGCAGTGGAAATTTATGGTGCGAACGCCGCACTGCTCAACGAACGCTTGCTCAAGTGGGAGCATGTCGACGCGGCGGGTATCGAGTCCGATCAGCTGACGCTCACCATTAGCCTGGACGGGCTCGAAGGGTTACCCAGCCTGGGCGGCAAAATCGGTCTGCGGGTCGGGTATCTGGAGTCGGGGTTGGTGGATAAAGGCGAGTTTGTCATCACCCGACGCACGCCGTTCTTGTTCCCCCTGCAACTCGTGCTGGTGGCCATGGCGGCGCCGTTCAGTGCTGCGGACCAGACCGGCTTCAAGCAACGCCGATCCGTCAGCCATGGCCCGACGACCCTGGGGGCGCTGTTTCGGCAATTGACTTCCAGGCACGGTTTTTCCCCGCGGGTGGCGCCGGACCTGTCGCTGATCAAAATCGAGCACATCGACCAGACCAACGAAACCGACATGGGTTTCCTCACGCGCCTGGCCCACCGTTATGACGCCGTCGCCAAGCCGATCAACGAGTTGTATGTGCTGGCTCGGCGCGGTCAGGCAAAGTCGTTGTCAGGCAAGGTCCTGCCCGAGATGAAACTGTCGGTGACGACCAACAATCGCCCGGGCGACCACGCCTTCATTTCGGCCAAGTTTGATGAAAACGCCCGGGCCAAGTACCAGGGCTGCAAGACCTATTGGTGGGATGCGACGGCCGGCAAGCTGCAGGTCGAGGAGAGCGGCGTCGCGCCGTTCAAGACCCTGCGCCAGCGCTTCCAGAGCGCCGACGATGCCCGCGCCGCCGGTGAAGGGGAGGTGCGACGGATGGAGCGCGAAGCACTCAAGGTGGACATCGAGTGCCCTGGCAACCCGGGACTTTCGGCCGAGGGCATCGTACTGCTGGATCCCACCTGGCCGGATTTCATGCGCGGTCGCTGGTCGATCGACAAGGTCACCGCCAGTGGCGACCGGGAAAAAAGCTATCGCAGCTTGATTCATGCCACCCGCCTGGATGCCAAGGCCTGACCCCACCCCCCCCTGTGGGAGCGAGCTTGCTCGCGATAGCGCCCAGACATTCAACATCTGCACTGACTGACACACCGCCATCGCGAGCAAGCTCGCTCCCACAGTTTTGTTCAGCGTTGCACATATCCCTGCGCCCAACCGAGTTCTCCTGTGGGAGCGCGCTTGCTCGCGATAGCGCCCAGACATTCAACATCTGCACTGACTGACACACCGCTATCGCGAGCAGGCTCGCTCCCACAGGTCTCTCTCGACTGCACCGTCTCTACAACTGGAATTCCTCCATGAAGATCACACCGATCCTCACGCAGTTGCGTGAGCAATGTCCGACGCTCGCCCATCGCGTGGCCGCAGGTTTTGACCTCGCCACGCTGCAAGCCGAGACCCCGCTGCAGACCCCCTGCGCCTATGTCCTGCCCACCGCCGACATCGCCAGCAAGAACGCGGCTCAGAACGTCACGCTGCAAGCGGTGCGTGATCGCTTCGATGCCGTGCTGGTGCTCGATGCTACCGATGCGACAAAAGCGCTGGATCTGTTGCACGACCTGCGGGCCGAACTGTGGCGCGCGCTGGTGGGGTTCAAGCCGGGCGCCGAGTACACCGGCATTGAATACGACGGCAGCGAACTGGTTTCCATCAATAGCAGCCGTGTGTTGTACCGGCTGCGCTTTTTCGCCGAGTTCCAGTTGGGCCGCAATCTGGCGAGCCAGCCTGCCGAAAGCTGGCACGAGCGTGAACTGGACGGCTTGTCGTCCTTTACCGGGGCCACCGTGCGGGTCGATGCCATCGACCCGGCGGACCCCAACCTGAAACGTCCCGGCCCCGACGGGCGCGTGGAACTGACTTTCTCTGGAGACGTAACCCCATGAGCAAACGCATCACTGTGCTGCCGGCCCCGGGCCGTGCCGTACCGGACCCGGAAGCGGGCGATCTGTTGCCCCTCGAAGGCCGTGAAGTGCCAGACAACGCCTGGTGGCGTCGACGTCTGGCCGATGGCGATATCACTACCAAAGCCGTGAAAGCGGCAAAACCACAGGGAGCCAAATAATGGCGATCGGATTCAGCAATATTCCCGCGGACATTCGTGTGCCGCTGTTCTACGCCGAAATGGACAACTCGGCCGCCAATAGCGCGTCGTCGGCCATGCGCCGGTTGATCGTCGCCCAGGTCAACGACAACGTCGCCCCGGCCGAGGTCGGCAAACTGGTGCTGGTGTCCAGCGTCGCGCTGGCCAAGAACATCGGCGGGCAGGGTTCGATGCTCGCGTCGATGTACGAGACCTGGCGCAAGACCGACCCGCTCGGTGAAATCTGGTGCCTGCCGTTGCACAACGTCGAAGGCGCCATCGCCCAGGGCGTGCTGACCCTCACTGGCGCCGCAACTGAAAGCGGTGTGCTCAACCTGTACGTCGGCGGTGTGCGCGTTCAGGCCGCCATCGTCAACGGCGCCACGGCAGCTCAGGCTGCCACTGCGCTAGCCTTGAAAGTCAACGCCGCCGACCTGCCGGTGACTGCTGCGGCCGCCGAAGGTGTCGTGACCCTGCGCGCCAAATGGACCGGTGAGAGCGGCAACGACATCAGCCTGCAATTCAATCGCCTGGGCAAGAGCAATGGCGAAAACACCCCGGCGGGGCTGACCACCGCCATCACTGCGATGACCGGCGGCGCCGGCGTGCCGGACCAGACCGCTGCCGTTGCGGCCCTGGGCGACGAACCGTTCGAGTTCATCGCCATGCCCTGGTCCGACGTGGCGAGCCTCAACATCTGGCAAGCGGTCATGGATGACAGCACCGGTCGCTGGTCCTGGGCCAAGCAGTTGTTCGGTCATGTCTACAGCGCCAAGCGCGGCACTATCGGCACCCTGGTTGCCGCCGGTCAGGCACGCAACGACCAGCACATGACCATCCAGGCCCTGGAACCGGGCGTACCGCAACCGTTCTGGGTCCAGGCCGCTGCCTTGGCGGCGCGCACGGCGGTGTTCATCTCCGCCGACGCCAGCCGTCCGACCCAGAGCGGTAGCCTGCCGGGCTTGGACCCGGCACCGGCCAGTGAACGTTTCACCCTGACCGAGCGCCAGTCGCTGCTCAACTACGGCATCGCCACGGCGTATTACGAAGGTGGCTACGTGCGCATCCAGCGTTCTATCACCACGTATCAGAAGAATGCCTTCGGTCAGGCGGACAATTCCTACCTGGACAGCGAAACCATGCACCAGTCGGCGTTCATCGTCCGTCGCCTGCAAAGCGTGATCACCAGCAAGTACGGCCGCCACAAACTGGCCGCCGACGGCACCCGTTTCGGCGCCGGCCAGCCCATCGTGACCCCGAGCACGATTCGCGGCGAGCTGATCGCTCAATACGCCAAGCTCGAACTGGAAGGCCATGTGGAAAACGCCGAGCTGTTCGCCGAGCACCTGGTTGTCGAGCGTGACAGTCAGGACCCGAGCCGGGTCAATGTGCTGTTCCCGCCGGATTACATCAACGGCCTGCGGGTGTTCGCGCTGCTCAACCAGTTCCGCCTGCAATACGACGCCGCCGCCTGACCGTGGCGAGGGAACTTGCTCCCGCTGGATGCGCCAGCATCCCCTACGGTGTGATGCCTGGCAAAGCAGGGGGCCGCTTCGCAGCCCCAAGCGGGAGCAAGCTCCCTCGCCACAATGATTCAAACAAACCTTAAGTGCATAGCATCGGCCCACTTCACGTGGGCTTTTTATTGAAGGGAGAAACACCATGGGTCAACTGATTGCGGGCACCTGCTACGTCAAAGTGGACGGCGCTCAACTGACCATCAACGGCGGCTGCGAAGCGCCACTGATGTTCACCAAACGCGAAACCGTCGTACCGGGTTTCTACAAGGAAACCGACATTGCCCCGTCCTTCAAGGTGACGGCGCTGCACACCGCGGACTTCCCGCTCAAGCAACTGGTTGCGGGCACCGACATGACCGTCACCTGCGAATTCAATAACGGCAAGGTCTACGTGCTGGCCGGCGCCTACCTGGTGGAAGAGCCTGTGTCCAAGGGTGACGACGCCACCATCGAGCTGAAATTCGAAGGCATCAAGGGGACCTGGCAATGAGCGATGTCGTGACGCTGCGCGTGGCCATCGAGGCCCACGGCGAGCCGGTGAGCGAACTGACCCTGCGCCGTCCGACGGTGCAGGAAGTCCGGGCGATCAAGGCGCTGCCGTACAAGATCGACAAGAGCGAGGAGGTGAGCCTGGACATGGACGTCGCGGCCAAATACATCGCGGTGTGCGCCGGCATCCCGCCGTCGTCGGTCAACCAGTTGGACCTGGCTGACCTCAATGCCCTGAGCTGGGCCGTCGCGAGTTTTTTCATGAGTGCGGCGTCGCAACCATCGGCGACCTGATCGCCGCCGCCTATGACCTGGCCTGGTTCTGGAAGGTTGACCCCGAACAGATGATGGCCAGGCCACTGGATGTGCTCCGCGAATCCCTGGAGCACGCGCAACGGATCAATGCGATGCAGCAGGTGCAGTGATGGCAGACACACAAACGGTAGAGAAAAAAGCGGTGCTGCTCACGGGCATCGATGAGCTGTCACCCAAGCTCGCCGGCCTTCGTGCGAAGGTCGCGAGTTTCAAGCAGAACCTCGACGCCACGGGCCTGGGCAGCCTGGACATTTCCGGTCTGCTGCCCAGCGGCGGCCTGGCCCAGCCGTTTATGGACGGGCTCAAGTCGGCGCTGTCCTTCAAGGACGAAGCGGGCGCAGCGAGCGCGGCGGCCAATGCCGTCCAGGCGCCTGACGCGCCCCGTGTAGCGGCACAGAACCTGGATGGATTGAAGACTTCCATCAGCAACGTGTCGGTGCAGTTCGGCTCGGCCCTGGGGCCTGCGGTCAACGCGGTGACGGTCAGTTTGCAGCCCATGGTCAGCGGCGTGGCCCAGGTGCTGCAGGACAACCCGCAACTGGTACAGGGCCTGGCGAATGGCGTCGTGGCGTTCAACGCGATCCAGATGGCGGTCAGCGGCGCGAGTCAGGCAATGGAAGTGGTCAACCTGGCCATGAAGATGAACCCCATCGGCTTGATTGCCATGGGCATCGCCTTGGCGGCAGGGATGATCATCGCCCACTGGACGCCGATTTCGGCGTTTTTCGCCGGGCTCTGGCAGCGCCTTGCGCCGATCGTCCTGCCGATGGTCGAGTTCTTCAAGACAATGTTCGCCTTCACCCCGATGGGGCTGTTGATCAGTAACTGGGGCCCGATCAGCAGCTTTTTTGGCGCGCTCTGGAATGTGATCGTGGCGGCGGCAACGCCGGTCATCGGTTTCATGCAGACGCTGTTCGCCTGGTCACCCTTGGGTTTGATTGTTACCAATTGGGCACCGCTGACCGGGTTGTTCGCGGCGATCTGGGATCTGCTCAAGGCCTTGACCGTGCCGGTGATGGATGCCCTGAAAGGCTTGTTCGACTGGACGCCGTTGGGACTGATCATGGCCAACTGGGGCACGATCGGAGAAGTCTTCGCTGGGATCTGGGAGGGCGTCCGCAATCAGGTGGCGATCATGCTGGCGGTGTTCAGCGGCCTGTTCGACTGGTCGCCCATCGAGGGCCTCACCCAACAGTGGGGGCCGGTGGGCGAGTGGTTCAGCCAGTGGTGGGACAAGCTGCAGGGCGTGATTGCACCGATCAAGGCGTTCTTCAACAGCGGCTTCGGTGAACTCATCACCACGTTCACTGGCAAGGTCGAAGGACTGACCGAGGCGCAGCGCGCCACCAATGCCGAAGGCAAGGGTGAGCTGGCGCCGGCGTTTTTTGGCGGGGCCAGCGAAGAGCCTGCGGGCCTGTCGTCCAGCCTGGCGCCAGCGTCCGCCAACGGGCCAGCGAAAACCTCGCTGGCGCCGGGTGCGTTGCCGCAAACCTCCAGTGCCTTGGTACAACAAAGCGCCGCGAACAACCGCACGCAACTCGAAGGCGGCCTGACTGTGCGCTTCGAAAACGCGCCGGCCGGGTTGCGCGCCGATCCGCCACAGACCAATCAACCGGCCCTGGCGGTGAGTTCGCGCATCGGCTATCGCTCACTTTCCACAGGAGGCTCCAATGAGCTGGCGTGATCGTTTGTTGCCTGCGTCGTTTCGTGGCGTCGGGTTCTGGGTCGATCAGGCGAAAACCCCGGTCGGCCACAAAGGTCAGTTGCATGAATATCCACAGCGCGACCAGCCGTTTTTCGAAGGGCTCGGCCAGCAGGCGAAGATTCATGAGCTGACCGCGTTCATCGTCGGCCCCGATTGCCTGGAGCAGCGCGACAAGCTGCTCAAGGCTTTGGAGCAGGGCAGCGGTGAACTGGTGCATCCATGGCTGGGGCGCATGCAAGTCAAGGTTGGCGAATGCGACATGACCCAGACCCGCCAGGACGGCGGGCTGGTGACGTTCGCCCTGAAGTTCTACCCCGACCAGCCACTGCCATTTCCCTCGGCCACGATCAACAGCCAGAAACTGCTGCTGGTCTCGGCCGACAGCTTCCTCGGTTCGGCGGTGCGGCGCTTCGAAGACGCCATGACCTTGATCAAGGCCGCACGGATCGGCATCGCGGACCTGCGCAACAGCCTCAAGGATGTTTACGCAGTGATCGAGCAGGAGCTCAAGCCGTTGATCGAGACCTATCGGCAACTCAGCGATCTGGTCAAGGCGGTGAAAGCGTTGCCCAAGGAGGTGGTGGCCGAGTTCAAGGGGTTGCTGGGCGACATCCGCGAGCTGAAGGAGTTTGCCCGTGACGGCTATCGCGGCGTGATTGCCAGCGTGTCGCAACAGGTGGAGGCCATTCGCAAGGCCGACGCGCCCAAACTCACCACCGGCAAGGACACCACGGCGGCGGCCCAGGCGGTGGCCGATCTGGTGCAGGACACCCTGCTGGTGCAGGCCGCGCAATGGATTGCGGCGATGCCGGTGGCGGCGCCTGTGGTCAAGTTGGGCGCTACGCCGTCGGTGGCGCAACAAGCCGTGCAACCGGTCCAGCGCAGGGACGTGCCGGTGGCCGACGATGTGCTGGCCCTGCGCGAGGCCCTTAACGAGGTTATCTGGCAGGCCTCCCTCAAGGCTGATCCGGAGCACTACCAGGCGATGAACAACCTGCGCCAGCAAATGGCCGCGCACTTGACGGCGGTGGCATCGTCGGGGGTAAGGCTGATCAACCTGTCGTTCAAGCAAAGCCTGCCAGCGCTGGTGGTGGCGTATCAGCAATTTGCCGATGCCACCCGGGTGACTGAAGTGACCCAGCGTAACGGCGTAGCCCATCCTGGTTTCCTGCCGCCCAATGACCTGAAAGTCTCGGGGGAGTAAGCCATGAACGAGCTCGACAACGCTGTCTCGCTTACCGTCGGCGGGCTGGATTACGGTGGCTGGAAAAGTGTCGAAATCAGTGCGGACCTGGAGCGCCAATTCCGCACCTTCAAACTCGACATCACCTGGCAATGGCCGGGGCAGACCCAAGCGGTGCCGATCCGTCCGGGCGATGAATGCCAGGTGCGCATTGGTGCCGACCTGGTTCTCAGCGGTTATGTGTTCAAGGCACCGGTCAGCTATGACGGTCGGCAGATCAGCCTGAGCATTGAAGGCGGTTCCAAGACCCAGGATCTGGTGGACTGCGCGGCGATCAACCGCCCGACTCAATGGCGCGGGCAAACGGTGCTGAGCATCGTCCAGGCCCTGGCGTCGCAATATGGCGTGGGGGTCATCAGTGAAATTCCTGAAACCGCGCGGTTGAGCGGACACAGCATCGTGCCAGGGGAAACGGTCTTTCAATCCATCGACCGTTTGCTGACGTTGTTCCGAGTGTTCTCCACCGATGACGCGCAAGGGCGCGTGCTGCTGGCCAAACCCGGCAGCGGCGGACGGGCCAGTGATGTGCTGGAACTGGGCAAGAACATTCTGTCGGGCAACGCACCGATGGACTACAGCCAGGTGTTCTCCGAATACCGGGTCATCGGTCAGCACAAGGGCAGTGATCAGCAGAGTGGGGCGGCGGTGAGCGAAGTCTCTGGCACCGCCACGGACCTGAGCTTCAAGCGCAAGCGGGTGACGGTGATCAGCGAGAGCGCGCAGTTGACCTTCGAACTGGCCCAGCAACGGGCCGATTGGGAAAGCGCAATTCGCACCGGCAAGGCCCTGACCACTACCTACCGCGTGCAGGGCTGGCGCCAGGCCAATGGCGACTTGTGGCGGCATAACACCTTGGTGCGGGTGATCGACCCGGTGCTGGGGTTCGACGGTGACATGCTGATTTCAAAAGTGACGTACTCGCTGTCGGCACAAGGCTCCGTCACTACCCTGCAAGTCGCGCCGCCGCACACGTTCGACGCCAACCCGGTGGCGCCCAAACCCTGAATCCGGCACCGATGCCTGCCCACCACAGATCTCCTGTGGGAGCGAGCTTGCTCGCGATGGCGGTGTGTCAGTCAACATCTGCTTCGAATGTCAGACCGCTATCGCGAGCAAGCTCGCTCCCACAGTGTTCCGGGTTAGCCGCCCAATTGCTGTTAAACCCGATTCCGAAGGAAAACCTCAATGAGCCTACTGACCCGCCTCCTGGCGCGCGGCACTGTCGTGCTCGCCAATTCGGCCACCAAGTTGCAGTCGCTGCAAATGCGCCTCACCGCCGGCGAAGTGAACGACGACATGGAGCACTTCGAACCCTACGGCTTCACCAGCAACCCGTTGGCCGGTGCCGAGGGCATTGCCACGTTCCTGGGGGGCGACCGTTCCCATGCCGTGGTCCTGGTGGTCGCCGATCGCCGCTTCCGCCTCCAGGCCCTGGCCCCTGGCGAAGTGGCGCTCTACACCGACGAAGGCGACAAGCTCCACTTCAAGCGTGGTCGTGTCATCGACATCCAGACCGCGACCCTGAACATCCGCGCCAGCAGCGCGGTGAACATCGACAGCCCGGTCATCAACCACACCGGCAAGATCGTTTCCCAGGGCGACCAGATCGCCGGCGGCATCAGCCAGATCAAACACGTGCATGTCGGTGTACAGGCCGGCAACGGTCAGACCGGCGCGCCGGCGGGAGGCCAATGATGTTCATCAGCCAGAACCTGCACGCCGCACTGACCCGCTCGGTGCTGATCAGCCTGTTCACCTGGCGCCGCGCCGCTGACGACGATGCCGTCGATGACGAGGAACGTTTCGGCTGGTGGGGCGACACTTTCCCTACCGTTGCCGACGACCGCATCGGCTCGCGGCTGTGGCTGTTGCGACGGGTCAAGCTGACCCGCCAAACCCAGCTCGATGCCGAATTCTATGCTCGCGAAGCCTTGCAATGGCTGATCGACGACGGCCATTGCAAGGCCATCGACATCATCAGCGAACGCCTCGACGCCCAACGCCTGAACCTGCGCACGGTCCTGACCCTGGCTGACGGCGAGCGCCTGGACATCAACCCCGATAACAGTTGGCAGGTGACCTATGCCGTTTGAAACCCCTTCGCTGCCGGTGCTGATCAAGCGCGCCCAAAGCGACCTGGCCAGCGATTCGCTGCGCCAGTCCGATGCCCAAGTGCTGGCCCGCACCCTCGGTGGCGCCGCCTATGGTTTGTATGGCTACCTGGACTGGATCGCCGAGCAGATCCTGCCGGACAAGGCCGATGAATCCACCCTTGAACGCATCGCTGCCCTGCGCCTGAACCAGGCGCGCAAAGCGGCCCAGGTGGCCATCGGCAGTGTCAGTTTCACCGCCACCGCTGGCGCGGTACTGGATGTCGACACGCTGTTGCAATCCGCCGATGGCCGCACATTCAAAGTGACCACCGCCCGCACTACCAGCAATGGCCTGAACAGCACAACCATTGCCGCACTGGACGCTGGCAGCCTGGGCAACGCCGACGCCGGCCTGGTGCTGACGCCAGTCCAACCGATCCTCGGCATTGGCAGCAGCTTCACCGTGTTGGCACCGGGGCTGACCGGCGGTGTCGCCCGGGAGAGCCTCGAATCCCTGCGGGCGCGGGTGATCCGTTCCTATCGCGTCATTCCTCACGGCGGTTCGGCCCAGGATTATGAGACCTGGGCCCTGGAGTGCCCTGGCATTACCCGCGCGTGGTGCCGGGGCAGCTACCTGGGACCGGGCACTGTCGGCCTGTTCGTGATGCGGGACGACGATCCGCAACCGATCCCCAACGCCGAGCAATTGGAAGAGGTGCGGGCCTACATCGAGCCCTTGCGCCCGGTGACCGCCGAGCTGCAGGTGCTGGCGCCGACGCAGGTACCGGTGAACTACAGGCTGCGCATCATCCCGGACACCAGTGCCGTGCGGGCCGCCATCGAGGCGCAACTGCGCGACTTGCACAATCGTGAAGCTGGCCTCGGCGAAACGCTGTTGCTGAGTCATATCGCTGAAGCCATCAGCAGCGCCACCGGCGAAACCGACCACAAACTCAGCGCACCTATCGCCGATGTCGTCGCCGCCAGCAACCAGTTGCTGACGTTCGGAGGCTGCACATGGCTGGAATAAGAACCGCCGAACAGTACCAGGCGCAACTGCGCAGCCTGCTGCCCAGTGGCCCAGCGTGGGATCCGGAGCGCGTGCCGGAACTGGACGAAGTGCTGCAAGGCATCGCCCAGGAGCTGGCCCGCCTCGACGCCCGTGCCGCCGACCTGCTCAACGAGATGGACCCGGCGGGCGTGAGTGAACTGGTGCCGGACTGGGAACGGGTGATGAACCTGCCTGACCCGTGCCTGGGCGCCACGCCGTTGTATGACGATCGTCGCTTGGCGGTGCGTCGGCGGTTGTTGGCGGTCGGTAGCCAGGCCATTGCCTATTACGTGGAAATCGCCAAGAGCCAGGGTTACCCCAACGCCACGATCACCGAACTGAAGGCGCCGCGCATGGGGCGCGCACGTTTCGGAGAAGCTCATTTCGGCACTTGGCAGGCGCAATTCATGTGGACCCTCAATACCGGCGGCCGCCTGCTGTTGGGCCGACGTTTTGGCGCTAGCTATTGGGGGGAGCGGTTTGGCGTCAATCCGGGCTCGGCCCTGGAGTGCCTGATTCACCGCAGTGCACCGGCGCATACCAAGGTTCACATCAATTATGACTAGGGAGTAGACGATGGATTATCCGAAAAGTGTGCCCAGCGCCGGGTTGGTGAATGGGAAGTTCGTGGATGAAAACCCATTGACCGGGACGCCGGGGTCGTTGATTCCGGCGGCTTGGGGGAACGGGGTAACGCAGGAGATTGTGAATGTCATCAAGGCGGGGGATCTGACGCCAGATGAAACCCAAAACGATCAACTGCTTGAGGCGATTCAGTCAGTCACCGCCAAGGGCTGGAACCAGGACCTCGCGCTTCCGATCGCCGCTTTGCCGCTGCCAACGATTGCAACAGCGGACGCCCGCTTGGCGATAACGCCAATGGCGCTGTCCACCAGCGGCGGTCGTGTCTCGATTCCGGCGGGTGTGTACATCAGCATTGGACAAGAGGTGGTAAGTGGGCGGTTGGGTCGATCCCGTACTTACATGACGGCGGCCTGGAGCAGCGCCGATTTGTTGCCCAGCGCCAGCTATTTTCTTAGAGCGCAGGTTATAGGCGGCGCGCTGACGTTCCACATGCAGCGTGGAAGCCTGTATGACCTCCCGCCGGAGTCCTTGAAGGGGACTGTCAATGGAGCATCCGGCGGCGGGTTTCCATCCACCCCCCTGGACATGTGCGTGGCTTGGGTGATGACCGGCGCGCCGGGCTCCTTGCCGATCATTCGCGCGATCTACAACCGTGCTCGATTGACCTGGACTCAAACGGTAAATGGCAATGGAGTGGTATATCTGCCGTTGGATCCCCACGCCCGTGCAGCACGGCTTGTGGTGGGTAATCCGACACCCGCGCCGAACGTCGTGACCTCGCTGTCGTTTGTTCAGGCTGGGTGGGTTGGGGGTAATTACAGCTATTTGACACCCACGTTACAAAGTATCGGCAACCAAGCGGGGGGCTGGAGCAGCCCATACATGTGTGTGTTGCTCTCCAACAACGTTGTCAACGACGTTGCGGTATCTACCGTCACAGCCAGTTTTGATCACGCTCAATCTCGCTCGCTTTGGCAGTGCTTTCAGGCGGAGCACACATTGGGTGTTACCAATGCCGAGAGTGACGAGCTGTTGCTGAGCATGGGTATCAAGGAGCACCAGGCCCTGACGGATTACAGCGTGGGCATCGGCGTCAATTTTATCAACGCAGTCAATGCTCACTTGTCCTGGGAGCTGATCCGATGAAAGTCATTCAAGAGCTGCACCAGTACGAAGAGGGACTTCGCCCGCCTGCACCTTCTTCCGCCCATACCTGGGAGGACGATACATGGGTACTCACTGAAGAAAGTGCTGCTGAGTTATTACGCCAGGAGGCCGAACGCTTGTGCACCAAGGTCGATACCGCTGCCGACAGCGTACGTCGCGCCTTGGCCGGTGATTCCTTGCGTGCCCTGGAGTACCAACAAGCCGCCCTTGAAGCGCAGGCCTTCAAGGATCAGGGCTACCCGAAAAAAGCCGTTCCACTGGCCGTTTCTGCGTGGGTCGTCAAAGGGCGCACAGCCAGGCAGGCGGCGGACCAGATCCTCGCCAAGTCCGCCGAATTCGAAGCGAACCTGCTAGCGCTTCGCGAACTGCGCCTCAAGGCCAAGGCACAGATTCGCACGCACATGGCCAAAGGCAAGGCGGACCTTGCGAGCCAAGCCGCTAATGATGTGCTCGCGACTATCCGAGCACTGCCTCTTCACGCTTGAGCCTCCATTTCATAGAGAGCAATAAAACATGGACTATCCAAAAAGTGTTCCCAGCGTCGGGCTGGTGAACGGCGTGTTCGTGGATGAAAACCCGCTGGCGGGCACGCCCGGATCTTTGATTCCAGCAAAATGGGGCAATAGCGTCACGCAGGAGCTTCTTACGACGATCATTGAGGCAGGACTGGTTCCAGCCGAAGATGAAAACAACCAGTTGTGCCAAGCAATTCGAACGCTAGCCAAACTTGACCCAAGGCAGAACTTTCCGGCCCAGGTGTATCGCAGAAATCTGCTAATTAACGGTAATTTTGATATCTGGCAGCGCGGGACAACTAACCTTAACCCCAATACAGGTGCATTTGTAGCAGACCGCTTTCGTTGCGATTGGAACGGTAATGCAGGCGTCAATATTTCCCGCCAGAGTTTCCTTTTGGGGCAGTCAGAAGTGCCCCATGAGCCTCGTTTTTTTTACCGTTGGCAGCAAGTAGTTGCCGGGGCGGGGGCCACTGTCCATAAAATTTCCCAGGCCGTTGAGTCGGTTCGGACTTTAGCGGGCAAGGTTGCAACTATAACCTTTTGGGCCAAGGCCGACACATCGCGGCAAGTTTCGTTAACCATGACTCAGTTTTTCGGAAATGGTGGCTCAGTATCGGTTGTTACCCCTGTGGCGGCCTTTCAAGTCAAGAGTGCATGGGCAAAATATAGCGCAACTTTTCAGGTGCCTTCCATTGCGGGAAAGGTTGTCGGCGCTGCGGGTAATGACTATCTTATGCTGTCTTTCGACTTGCCCCTTAATGTTTTGCAGACTCTTGACTTGGCGCAGATTCAACTCGAAGAAAGCCCTGTCGCTACACCATTTGAAAATCGCAGTCCCGTCGAAGAGTTGCTGCTGTGTCAGCGCTATTATGAAAAAACCTACAAACAGGATACACCACCCGGAAGTGCGACTAATGTTGTAGAGGGATGCCTGATATCAATTGTCAACATGGGGCAGTCGGGACCAGCTTCACAACCCTTGGCTCAGTGGCCGTTCAAAGTCGAAAAAAGAGCGATTCCCAGTATCAGTCTATTTCGGCCCGCCCAAAGCGGAACGTTGGGGCAATGGCGCTCCGGCTCCGATGAGGTTTCTTCCGCCAATGCTGTTTCCTATGCAACGTCACCCCGGGGAACTTGGGTGCACAACTCAGATATCGGCTTGGTGTCGCAAACTTATTACATTCACGCCACGGCGGATGCCGAATTTTAGGAGCTGTTATGAGTTTTCAACTAACTGTTGATCCAGATACGGTCATTCGTTTGTATGACAATACCACCATCCCTCGTCATCACCGTTATTGGGCTGAGTATGAAGAGTGGGTCGAAAATGGCGGCATTCCAATCCCTACCAAGGAACAGAACGACGATGTGAAAGAGCGGGCTTGGCGCGATTCGCAATTTTCAAGTGTTAAGTGGCTTCGCGAGCGTCATCGCGACGAAGCTGATCTTGGTTTTACTTCGACGCTGACTAACGAGCAATTCAAAGAATTGTTGAACTATATGCAAGCGCTTCGAGAATGGCCTCAGGATGCAAGTTTTCCTCAAACGCAGCAGCGCCCTCCCGTACCCCAATGGATCACTGAGTGAGCACTTCTGATTTGATAGGGGCAACGGGTTCTCCCTATCCTGCAGGATGAGCTTTTTTCTGGAACTCAGCGTCGTCCGGTTGCGCCGTCCTGGCTGGCCGGACATCTTTGATCATGCACTTGCGATGACCTGAATATGGACCTTACGCAGCAGCAACTCATCAACATCATGCCCAACGCCCGCGCCCAAGCGGGCGTTTTTATTTCCGCGCTGAACACCGCCATGTCGCGCCATGGTATCGACTCGCCCAAACGCATCGCCGCGTTCCTGGCCCAGGTCGGTCATGAGTCGGGACAATTGCGTTATGTACGCGAGCTGGGCAGCGAGCAATACCTGAGCAAATACGACACCGGGACCCTGGCCGTTCGCCTGGGCAACTCGCCCCAGGCTGACGGTGACGGCCAGAAGTATCGCGGCCGAGGACTGATCCAGATTACCGGCCATGACAATTATCTTCGCTGCAGTCAGGGGCTGTTCGGCGACGAACGCCTGCTGGCATTGCCTGAGCTTCTTGAGCAGCCGCAATGGGCCGCCGAATCCGCCGCCTGGTTCTGGGAGCAGAACGGCTTGAACGCACTGGCCGACCGCGATCAGTTCAACACCATCACCCGGCGCATTAATGGCGGTTTGAACGGCCTGGAGGACCGCCTGCAATTGTGGGCGCGGGCGAGGGAGGTGTTATGCCAACCTTCGACCTGATGCCTTTTTCGTCTCGTGTCCTGGGCATTGTCGTGTTGCTCGCGCTGCTGGCCGGCGGTTCGGCGATGCTCGCGTGGCGGTTCCAGGACTGGCGTTACGGACAGCAGTTGGCCCGACTCGCACAGTCCCACGCCGAGACGCTTAATCAAATGACCCAAGCGGCCGCGACGCAGCAAAAGGCCGAGCAAGACAAACGCCTGGTCCTTGAGCAGCAGCTCGCCGCCAGCGAACAAACCCATTACCGAGCCTTGAGCGATGCCCAACGTGACCAGGATCGCCTGCGCGATCGCCTTGCTACTGCCGATGTCCGGCTGTCAGTCCTCCTCGACGCCGACGATGTTGCCGCCGGTTGTGCAGTGCCTGCCGCCACCCGCGCCGGCGGCGTGGATCATGGCGCCCCACGCGCCCGACTTGACCCGGCGCATGCTCAACGAATTATCGCCATCACCGACGCCGGTGATCGCGGACTGATTGCCTTGCAGGCCTGTCAGGCCTATATCAGAGCGCTGGGTCGGTAATCCCACGAGCCTTGCAAGCTTCCATTGCTCGTGTACGGTAGGCCTCAATTGTGTGGAATCAGGAGAGCACCATGGACGACATCACTGAACTGGCCGCTGAGCTGGGCAGGCGCCTGCAGCTGCTCAATGCCCACGTCACCACGGCCGAGTCCTGTACGGGCGGAGGAATTGCCGAGGCGATTACCCGGATTCCCGGGAGTTCGGCCTGGTTCGAGGCCGGTTATGTCACCTATTCCAATCGCCAGAAGAGCCAGCAGTTGAATGTCCCCGCCGAGTTGTTCGAGAAGGTGGGGGCGGTCAGCCGCGAGGTGGTCGAGGCCATGGCACAAGGGGCCCAGCGCAAAAGCCTGGCGCGTTATGCCGTGGCGGTCAGCGGTGTGGCCGGGCCGGACGGGGGCTCACCGAGTAAACCGGTGGGCACCGTGTGGCTGGCCTGGGCTGTTGGCGAGACGGTGTACAGCGAGCAGAAATTCTTCCCAGGCAATCGCGACGAGGTCCGCCGACAAACGGTGAAGGCCGCGCTAGACGGGCTGTTACAACATGCCGCCGTAGAAATCTCAAATCAGGGGTAGGCGATCCCCGATCGCTGTGGAATAATACTGGCTACTTATACAGGTGTTGGCCGTCAGGCCTTATTGATTACGTGAGGACTTTAATGGACGACAACAAGAAGAAAGCCTTGGCTGCGGCCTTGGGTCAGATCGAACGTCAATTCGGCAAGGGTGCCGTAATGCGTATGGGCGATCAGGACCGTCAGGCTATTCCTTCCATCTCCACCGGCTCCCTGGGCCTGGACATTGCGCTTGGCATCGGCGGCCTGCCAAAAGGCCGGATCGTTGAAATCTACGGTCCTGAATCGTCCGGTAAAACCACACTGACCTTGTCCGTGATCGCCCAGGCCCAAAAAGCCGGTGCGACCTGCGCCTTCGTCGATGCCGAACACGCCCTGGACCCGGAATACGCCGGCAAACTGGGTGTCAACGTCGACGACCTGCTGGTTTCCCAGCCGGACACCGGCGAACAGGCCCTGGAAATCACCGACATGCTGGTGCGTTCCAACGCGGTTGACGTGATCATCGTCGACTCCGTGGCGGCACTGGTGCCAAAAGCTGAAATCGAAGGTGAAATGGGCGACATGCACGTGGGCCTCCAGGCTCGCCTGATGTCCCAGGCCTTGCGCAAGATCACCGGTAACATCAAGAACGCCAACTGCCTGGTGATCTTCATCAACCAGATCCGTATGAAGATCGGCGTGATGTTCGGCAGCCCGGAAACCACCACCGGTGGTAACGCGCTGAAGTTCTACGCCTCGGTTCGCCTCGATATCCGCCGTACTGGCGCGGTGAAAGAAGGTGATGAGGTTGTCGGCAGCGAAACCCGCGTCAAGGTCGTGAAGAACAAGGTGGCTTCGCCGTTCCGTCAGGCCGAGTTCCAGATTCTTTACGGCAAGGGCATCTACCTCAATGGCGAGATGATCGACCTGGGTGTGCTGCACGGTTTCGTCGAGAAGTCGGGCGCCTGGTATGCCTACAACGGCACCAAGATCGGTCAGGGCAAGGCCAACTCGGCCAAGTTCCTGGCGGACAACCCGGAAGTCGCCGCCGCCCTTGAGAAGCAACTGCGTGACAAGCTGCTGAGCCCGGTTGCAGACGTAAAGGCAGTGGCCAATCGCGAGCCCGTTGACGATCTGGCTGACGCTGACATCTGATCGCTCCGATGACCGCCGTACTCGATACCCTCGTCGCGGTGCGGCGAACCGCAATGGACCTGCTCGCCAGGCGCGAGCACGGTAGAGTCGAGCTGACGCGTAAGCTGCGTCAGCGCGGCGCTCCCGATGAGTTGATCGACACCGCCCTCGACCGTTTGACCGAAGAGGGCTTGCTGTCGGAGTCCCGTTACCTGGAAAGCTTTGTCTCCTATCGCGCTCGCTCCGGTTATGGTCCTTTGCGAATTCGTGAGGAACTGGGCCAGCGCGGTTTGCAACGCCCGGATATCGAACTTGCCTTGCGCGAAAGTGGTATCGATTGGCAGGAGCAACTGACGGACACCTGGCGCCGAAAGTTCTCAGGACATTTACCCATCGATGCACGGGAGCGAGCCAAACAAGGGCGTTTCCTGGCGTATCGAGGTTACTCCATGGAAATGATCAACCGCTTGTTCAGCGGTCGTGGTATGGATGACTAAACAAAAACGGCCTGCTATTTCGATAGCAGGCCGTTTTTTTATGGGCTCAGGTTACCTTGATCGGCTCCCATGTGAGGGGATGAGGTTTTTGGGCGGGCTGGGCCCAGTTTTCCGGCAGGTTGATGTAGTCCACCAGTTCCCTCAAGCGACCGTGATCCCGAGCGTTGAAGGCAAACGCCAGTCGCGTCAGATGACTGAACTGCGCTTCGTCGTGCTCTTCACCGCTGTAGTCATGTTGATGAAAACAGTCGTTCAGGCACAAATCGGCGAATTCTCCCTGCATCTGCTGTAGCGCTTGTTCGTTTAGCTTGTGGTTCATGCGGATCACGAACTGATGCTTGAGCCAGCGACTGGAGTGGAAGTTGCGGTAGAACTGGTTGATTTCTTCCACGGCCTCTTCGGCGTTGTACACCAGGCGCATCAGCTTCATGTCGGTGGGCAGGATGTAGCGGTTTTCCTCCAATTGCTCGCGGATAAAGTTCAGGGCTCCTTGCCAGAACTTGCCCCCTGGAACATCCAGCAGGACCACCGGTACCAGCGGGCTCTTGCCTGTCTGTACCAGCGTCAGGACTTCCAGCGCTTCATCAAGCGTGCCGAAACCACCGGGGCAGAGCACCAGTGCGTCGGCCTCTTTGACGAAAAACAGTTTGCGGGTGAAGAAGAAGTGGAACGGCAGCAGGTTCGGCGTGCCCTCGACGGTCGGGTTTGCGTGTTGCTCGAAAGGCAGGGTGATATTGAATCCCAGGCTGTGGTCGCGCCCCGCGCCTTCATGGGCGGCGGCCATGATGCCACCGCCGGCGCCGGTGATGACCATCATGTCCGAACGGGCTAGCGCCGCCCCCAGCTCTCGGGCCAGGCCATACAGCGGATGTTCGATGGGCGTTCGTGCCGAGCCGAAGACCGTGACCTTGCGCCGGCCCTTGAACTGCTCGAGGGTACGGAAGGCGTGTTCCAGTTCCCTCAGGGCTTGTAGCGTGATCTTGGCATTCCAGCGGTTGTGATCTTCCTGGGCCATGCGCAGCACGGTCAGGATCATGTCTCGGTAAATGGGGAGGTTGGGGCTGTTGGGGGACACCAGGTTGAGTTGCTCTTCGACCTTGCGGGTGAGGTCGTGGCCATGGTTCTCAAAATGACGACTGAGCAGGTCATTCGGTTTGTAAGGCATTCAGCTTCTCCTTCTTAACAGGACCCCGGCCCGGACGAGAGATTCATCGGGGCCACGACACTCCGTGTGTCGTTGTCAGCCCAGGCATCGGCCTGGAGGGCGACCTGGCTTGACGCGGTCTGCAGCAAGGCGACCAAGCCATCCAGCGGGTTCTGCTTTTCCCTTTGATAAAAAACAATCACACGCCAAGGTGTTGGCCAGGCAGCCTCTTTCTGCCCGATGAAAATACTATGGATACTTTGAATCTAGACCGTCATGCCGATCTTTGCTGCCCTGATCATGGCGCTCAAAAGTGACCGTTGGCAACCGCTGATACATGCGCTGAACTATCGCGCCGCTCGTCAGATTGCCGGCCGGGTGCGTGCCGCTCTGATTTACTGATAACAAGCGTGCCAATGCAATTTGACGCCCAGGGTTGGGTGCCACGGGATGGATTGAAGCGGATCGGGGCAGGGAGGCGGGAGAAATGACCAGGGTCACTCTGGAGCTCGATAGGCAGTTGTACCTGATGCTGCGGGAATCGGCACAGGCCAATCGGGTGAGTCTTGAGGAAGAATGCTGTCGTCGGCTGGGAGGGCGAGCATGGCGCTCGCGTTACTTGCAGGCGCTGGTGGCGGAGTTGCGCGCCGACGATGAGCAGCGGCGCGCAAATTCAGGTTGATTACTTCTTCGTCTTGGCCGGTTTCGGGCAATCCGATTCCTGGAAGCGCTCGGTCGCGACCGGGCGGTTGGTCTTAACCTCGGTGAACTCGTAGCGCATGGTTGCGCCCTTGGCCATCAACTTGCGGAAACCTGGATTGGTGCACACCGTAGAGCCCAACTGGAAATACACAGCCTTGGGGTCTGCGCGCATTTTCTGGGCATGACTGCTTTGCACACTGAGATGGTTGATCAGCTCGGTGCCTTCGACGGTATAACCCTGGTCGAGAATGTCTTCGTTGATCGCCCGCGGCGTACCGACGCTACTTTCCTTGGCGACGTTCTGCAGCATCTTGTTCAGTTCGAGTTCTTTCAGCGAAGCAGCCTGAGCGCTGAAGGACGTCGCCAGCAGAACGGCAACGGTAGGGACGATAAGGCGCAGCATGAAACTCTCCTGGTTCAGTGACTGGTGGTTCGACCGATCACATGACTGTGCGTTCAGTGGCCGGGAATTATAGGGGAGCCAGGGTGGACGGTACAGGCTCGTGCGCTCTGGTAGACTGCCGGCCTTTATTGCCCTGCCGAGTGTTGTTCGTGTCGAGTTTTCCTGTCTGTCGGCGTTGCCCACGATGAATCACGCCCCTAACGCCGTAGCCCGCCTGCGCGACCAGCGCATCGATGAAGGGATCAGGCCGATCCAGGCCCGTGGCTGGCGTGCGCCCCGTTGCAGCGCCTGCCGAGTGATCGAGAGCCATTGCCTGTGCGCCTGGCGTCCGAGTGTCGAGACCCGCTCCGGGGTCTGCCTGATCATGACCAGCAAGGAAGTGTTCAAGCCGAGCAACACCGGTTGGCTGATTGCCGACGTCGTGCGCGACAATCACGCGTTCATCTGGTCGCGCACCGACGTCGACGAGCAACTGCTGGCGCTGCTGAACGATCCGCAATGGCAACCGTACCTGGTGTTTCCGGGCGAATATGTCGAGCCATCACGGGTTACCCATACGGTTGACCTTGATCATTCCAAGCGCCCGCTGTTCATTCTGCTGGATGCGACCTGGACCGAGGCGCGGAAGATTTTTCGTAAAAGCCCGTATTTCGACCGACTGCCGATCCTGAGCCTGCTGCCCGACAGACTGTCGCGTTACCGCCTGCGCCGTTCGACCCGCAGCGAGCACCTGTGCACCGCCGAAGTGGCGGCATTGTGTCTGGAGCTGGCGGGGGACAGCGATGCCGCTTCGGCCCTGGACGCCTATTTCGATGTGTTCAGCCAGCATTACCTGGGCGCCAAGGGCCAGCAGGAGGTGAACGTCTCGACCCCGGCCCACGCCGAGTTGCAACCCTTTATCCGTACGCCGCAAGCAGTATTGGCCCAATAGTGGCTCATACTGGACACTGTGGCGGCCGTGCTGCTTGACCACCCCGGCTTCGCTGGGCATGCTTGGCGCCGACCAGGGCGCCGCCAATGTTTGATACGCCGTGTTTGGCGTTGAATGTGCCCCTGTGGATGCCGCTGCACGGCGGTGTCTTGAGTTGTCTTGGCGAGGCGCGAATGCTCGGGCCTGCCATTAAAAACAGGATCATTTGAAAAATGGCCACATACGAAATCCTGATTGCCGATGACCACCCGCTCTTTCGCAGCGCGTTGCATCAGGCTGTGACCCTGGGCCTCGGCCCGGCTGTCCGGTTGACGGAGGTGGCCAGTATCGCGGAACTGGAGGTGCAGTTGACGGCGAAGGCCGATTGGGACCTGGTGCTGCTGGACCTGAACATGCCCGGTGCCTATGGTTTTTCAGGGCTGGTGCTGTTGCGGGGCCAATACCCGCAAATCCCCGTGGTCATGGTCTCGGCGCAGGAAGAAGCCTCGGTGATGGTCAAGGCCCGGGAGTTTGGCGCCAGCGGATTCATACCCAAGTCCAGTTCCCTTGAGATGATTCAGAAGGCCGTGAAGGCGGTCCTGGACGGCGACGTCTGCTGGCCACCCCAGGCGTTCGAAGCGGTGAGCGTGTCCGAGGAAGCCAAGGCCGCCAGCGAGGGCCTGGCCAGTCTCACGCCGCAGCAGTTCCGGGTATTGACCATGGTCTGCGAAGGCTTGCTGAACAAGCAGATTGCCTACGAACTGAGCGTTTCGGAGGCCACCATCAAGGCTCACGTCACGGCGATCTTTCGTAAGCTGAACGTGCGCACCCGGACCCAGGCGGCCTTGCTGCTGCAACAACTTGAGTCAATTTCACCGCAGGCCTAGTGTTCCGGTTCACGCTTTTTTGACCGGGTTTGAATTAGCTTCTCCACTCCTTTTAGATCAGTAGCCCACTCTATGTCACCTTTTAAAGGCCAGACCGGCCTGAAACGCATCCTCAACGCCTCCGGCTATTCCTTGGACGGGCTGCGTGCAGCTTTTGTCGGCGAAGCAGCTTTCCGTCAGTTGGTGTTGCTCAATGTCGTGTTGATCCCGTTGTCATTCTTCCTGAACGTCAGTCGTGTCGAGCAGGCGCTGCTGATTGCCGTGTGCCTGTTGGCATTGATCGTGGAATTGCTCAACTCGGCGGTGGAGGCGGCCATCGACCGCATCTCCCTGGAGCTGCACCCATTGTCAAAAAATGCCAAGGACATGGGCAGCGCCGCCCAGTTAGTCGCCATGACGATGATCGCGTTGGTGTGGGGCGTGGTGCTGTTGTAACGGCTCAGGCGATGGTCGGCAGCACGATTTCGTCGCTGCGCTGGGCCCCGGCGGTGAAGGCCCGGCACAGTTCGAGGAATTCGCGCATGGCCGAGGTCTGGTACTTCTGTTTATGCCAGATGAAATAAAACTGCCGCGCCAGGTCCATGTCCGGGGTTTCCACCGCGACAAGGCTGCCGCGGCGGAAGGCGTCGCGCAGGGCCAGGCGTGAGATGCAGCCAATGCCCAGGCCGGACTCCACGGCGCGCTTGATCGCTTCGGTGTGTTCCAGCTCCAGGCGGATATTCAGCGCGCTACGGTGGTGACGCATGGCCTGGTCGAAGGTCAGGCGCGTGCCGGAACCCTGTTCCCGTAGAATCCACGCCTCATGGGTCAGTTCCTCCATGGTCGCCTGGCCACGCTTGGCCAGCGGGTGTTGGGGGGCACAGAACACCACCAGTTCGTCCTCGACCCAGCTCTGTACCTCGATGTCCGGATGGCTGCAGTCACCTTCGATTAGACCCAGATCAATTTCATAGTGAGCAACCTGGTGCACGATATTGGCAGTGTTCTGCACGTGCAGCTTCACCTGGCTTTCTGGATGGCGCTGCATGAAACCGCCGATCAACAAGGTCGCCAGGTAATTGCCGATGGTCAGGGTGGCACCGACCGCTAGTGAGCCGAAACCGGATTTGCCGTTGAGCAGGTCTTCGATTTCCTTGGCCTGGTCCAGCAGCGCCACTGCCTGGGGCAGCAGTTGTTTGCCCAGGGCGTTGAGGCTCAGGCGCTTGCCGGCACGGTCGAACAATTGGCAGCTCGATTGCCGCTCCAGTTCGGTGATGGAGGTGCTGGCCGCCGACTGCGACAGATTGAGGTGACCCGCAGCGCGAGACACGCTTTCCTGCTGGGCGACGGCGACGAAGACTTGAAGTTGACGGAGAGTAAATCGCATATCGATATAACCGATAACCCTTATCTTAATAATCCATTTAACAGATATTGTCGCCGCCATTAGAATGCGATGCAATTGCGCAGATTATCGGCGCGGGCATTATTCCCAGGAGTCCCCGTACATGAGCAACATGAACCACGAGCGTGTCCTCAGTGTTCATCACTGGAACGACACTCTGTTCAGCTTCAAGTGCACCCGCGATCCGGGCCTGCGCTTCGAGAACGGTCAGTTCGTGATGATCGGCCTGCAACAGCCCAATGGCCGCCCGCTTATGCGCGCTTACTCGATTGCCAGCCCGAACTGGGAAGAGCATCTCGAATTCTTCAGCATCAAGGTGCCTGATGGTCCGCTGACCTCCCAGTTGCAGCACCTGAAGGAAGGCGACGAGATCATCATCAGCAAGAAACCCACCGGCACCCTCGTGCTGGACGATCTCAAGCCTGGCAAGCATTTGTACCTGCTCAGCACCGGTACTGGCCTGGCGCCGTTCATGAGCGTCATCCAGGATCCGGAAACCTATGAGCGTTTCGAAAAAGTGATCCTGTGCCACGGCGTGCGTTACGTCAATGAAGTCGCTTACCGCGAGTTCATCACCGAACACTTGCCGCAGAACGAGTTCTTCGGCGAAGCGCTGCGTGACAAGCTGATCTACTACCCGACCGTGACGCGCGAGCCGTTCGAGAACGAAGGCCGCCTGACCGACCTGATGCGCAGCGGCAAACTGTTCCGCGACATCGGCCTGCCACCGATCAACCCGCAGGACGACCGCGCGATGTTGTGCGGCAGCCCGAGCATGCTCGACGAGACCAGCGAAGTGCTCAACAGCTTCGGCCTGACCGTTTCGCCGCGTATGCGCGAGCCGGGTGATTACCTGATCGAGCGGGCGTTTGTAGAGAAGTAAGCTGTTGTGGTGACTGAAAGATCGCCATCGCGAGCAAGCTCGCTCCCACAAGGGGATTTGTGTTGAATCCAAATGCGTGAACAACACAGACGCACCTGTGGGAGCGAGCTTGCTCGCGATGGCAGCGACTCGGTCCAACAGATGCCCCACAAAAAAGCCCGCGCCGCCTGATGAAGGCCGCGCGGGCTTTTTCGTTTCTGGTGTTTACGGTTTCGCCGGAATCACTTCCAACACCCGAATCAACCCCGCCTGCGGGTAATGCCAACGAACGTCCAGGTCCCAGAACTGCGCGCCATATTCCCGTTCGACGGTAGGAACCTGGTACGCCGGGCGCGGGTCTTGGGCCAGGCATTGTTCAATCAGCTCCACCAGGGGCTCTCCCAGGCGCGTGGCATGCTCGCGCGCTTGAAGCAGGGCAGTGTCCGCCCATTGCACCGGAATCAATTCAGGCGCTGCGCTGGCGATGCTGTTGGAAGCTGAGCCGATGATGTCGGCGTAGGGTACGTAGGGCTTGATGTCCAGCACGGGTGTGCCGTCCAGCAAATCGATACCCGAGATCCACAGGCGCCCGGCTTCGACCCGCTCCAGCTTCACCACCGATTGGCCGATGCCGTTGGGGCGGTGGGTGGCGCGGGTGGCGAATACACCCATGGACTTGTTGCCGCCCAGGCGCGGCGGCCGCACTTTCAACCGCGGCTTGTCTTCCAGGGCCTGGTGGAACAGGAACAGCAGCCAGACATGGCTGACCAGCTCCAACCCCTGCACCGCCTCGCCCTGATCGAACGGCGCCACCAGCTCCAGCACGCCACGTGCGGCCGGCGCCAACTGCGGTTGGCGGGGGATGGCGAACTTCTCCTTGAAGCAGGAGCGGACGAAGCCGATGGGGGAGACGCTGTAAGTCACGGGGTGTCAGCCGCGCACGCGCAGCGTCAGGCCCTTGAGGAAATTGCGCAGCAACTGGTCGCCACACGGGCGGTAGTTGGTATGGCCGAACTTGCGGAACAGAGCGCTCAGTTCCGGTTTGGACACCGGGAACTCGGCGGCCTTGAGGATGGCGTGCATGTCGTCTTCCTTCAGCTCGAACGCCACTCGCAGTTTCTTGAGAATGATGTTGTTGGTCACCGGCACTTCGATCGGCTGCGGCGGGCGGCTTTCGTCCTTGCCACGCTTGAAGATCACCAGGCCATCGAGAAAATGCGCCATGACCTCGTCAGGGCAGAACACGAAGCCTTCTTCCTCGTCTTTCTTGAGGTAGCCCGTCAGGTCGGCCAGGGAGACTTCCAGGCCGCCCAGCTTGATGATCTCGATGACTTTCTTGTCGCTGATGTCGAGCATGTAGCGCACGCTGCGCAGTACGTCGTTGTGAATCATGTGTGCAGTCCTGATCAATCGGCAGTGGGCGCCCCGGTTCGGTGCGGCGCCGGAAAATTAGAATTTCTCTTTGGCAGACAGGTAGCGCCACTGGCCCAGCGGCACCTTGCCGATGGACACGCCGCCGATGCGAATGCGGCGAATGGCGACGACCTTGAGCCCGACAGCCTGGCAAAACAGAGCGATCACGCCGGGCTGCGGGTTTTTCATGGCGAAGCGCAGGCGGTTCTCGTTCTGCCAGCTGGCCTTGACCGCCGGCAGCTCCTTGCCCTTGTAGGTCAAGCCATGGTTCAGGCGATTGAGGCCATGGGCGACCATCTCGCCTTCGACTTCCACCACGTATTCCTGCTCGATCTTGGCGGCGTCGGCGGTGAGCTTGCGCAAGATCTTCCAGTCCTGGGTGAACACCAGCAGTCCGCTGGCGTTGGCCTGCAGGTCGGCGCTGGCGGTCAGGCGCAGGAAATGGCCCTTGAGCGGGCGTTTGCCGAAGCGATGTTCTTCGCTCAGGGTCTGCGGCCCGAGGGACGCCATGGCAGTGTCCACATCCGTGCCTGCCGGGACGTTGAGCAGGAGAGTCACCGGTTCCGGCGCGGTGGCCTTGGCCTCGGGGTCGAGTTCGACTTTCTGGGTGGTGACCTTGAACTGCGGCTCATCAATCACTTCGCCATCCACGGTGACCCAGCCGCCCTCGATGAACAGCTCAGCCTCCCGACGGGAACAGCCGACGAGTTCGATGAGGCGTTTGGAGAGACGAATCGGGTCAGTCATGACGGGGGCCGTAACAAAAAGAGGGTGGGCATTGTACCTGCCTGGCGCCGGTTAATCGCGGGTCCATTTGCCTCATGCCGTTTTTAGCCGCGTCCAGCCTTCAGGCCGGCCTGCTTGTAGCGCATGTGCAGCAGCGGGTAGGGTTGGTTCATGCCATCTTTCGCCGAGCGTCCGACCACTTCGAAGCCTTGCTTGAGGTAAAAGCCCAGGGCTTGCGGGTTCTGCTCGTTGACGTCCAGTTGATCGGCGTTCAGGTGTTCCATGGCGTAGCGCAGCAGTTGCTTGCCCAGGCCCTGGCCACGGTGTTGCGGGTCGATGAAGAGCATCTCGATCTTGCCGGCCGCGACGCCGGCGAAACCGGTGATCCGCTGACGCGCGTCCCGGGTGCAAATAAGCATCACCGCATCCAGGTAACGGGTGAGCACCAGGTTTTTCAGCAGCTCGATGTAGCTGTCCGGCAGGAAGTCGTGGGTGGCACGTACCGATGCCTCCCACACCTGGGTCAGTTCCTGGTAATCGCTCGGTTTCGGTGTGTGGATGACCGAATGCTGACGCATGCCCGCCTGTTCCTTGTGCTGGATGTCCTGGGTTTCTCCATACGATAGCCGTAAAAAAGCCCCGCATCTTGTAGTAAGAGCAGGGCTTTTCAATTTTTTACCGAGTTTCGCAAGAGCCTGTGGGAGCACAGCTTGCTCGCGATGGCAGAGCATCAGTCAACACTTGCAGTGGCTGACACTGCGCTATCGCGAGCAAGCTGTGCTCACACAGGCCAACCGATCTGTTCAGCTCACAAATCAACCGATCTGCTCAGCCCACAAATCGTACTCATCGGCGTCGGTCACCTTGCACCAGACTTTGTCGCCCGGCTTGAGGTTGCTGCCATTGTCGATGAAGACGTTGCCGTCGATTTCCGGGGCGTCGAAGAAGCAGCGGCCCACGGCGCCTTGTTCGTCCACTTCATCCACCAGCACTTCGATTTCACGGCCGATGCGCATTTGCAGGCGCGCCGAGCTGATGGCCTGCTGGTGCGCCATGAAGCGGTCCCAACGGTCCTGCTTGACGTCGTCCGGCACCACGTCCAGGTCCAGGTCGTTGGCCGGTGCGCCTTCGACAGGGGAATACTGGAAGCAGCCGACGCGGTCGAGCTGGGCTTCGGTCAGCCAATCCAGCAGGTACTGGAAGTCTTCTTCGGTTTCACCGGGGAAGCCGACGATGAAGGTCGAGCGGATGATCAGGTCCGGGCAGATTTCACGCCAGTTCTTGATGCGGGCCAGGGTCTTGTCTTCGAACGCCGGGCGCTTCATGGCCTTGAGGACTTTCGGGCTGGCGTGCTGGAACGGGATGTCCAGGTACGGCAGGATCTTGCCGGCGGCCATCAGCGGGATCAGTTCGTCGACGTGCGGGTATGGGTAGACGTAATGCAGGCGAACCCAGACGCCGAGGGTGCTGAGGGCTTCGCACAGTTCGGTCATGCGGGTTTTCACCGGCGCGCCGTTCCAGAAGCCGGTGCGGTATTTCACGTCGACGCCGTAGGCGCTGGTGTCCTGGGAGATCACCAGCAGTTCCTTGACGCCGGCCTTGACCAGGCGCTGGGCCTCGTCGAGCACATCGCCCACCGGGCGGCTCACCAGCTTGCCGCGCATCGACGGAATGATGCAGAAGCTGCAGCTGTGGTTGCAGCCTTCGGAAATCTTCAGGTAGGCGTAGTGGCGCGGGGTCAGCTTGATGCCTTGCGGCGGCACCAGGTCGATCAGCGGGTTATGGTCCTGGCGTGGCGGCACCACGTCGTGCACGGCGTTGACCACCTGCTCGTACTGCTGCGGACCGGTCACGGACAATACGCTCGGGTGCACGTTGCGGATGTTGCCTTCTTCCACGCCCATGCAGCCGGTGACGATGACCTTGCCGTTTTCCTTGATGGCTTCGCCGATCACTTCCAGGGACTCGGCCTTGGCCGAGTCGATGAAGCCGCAGGTGTTGACCACGACCACGTCGGCGTCCTGATAGGTGGACACAACGTCATAGCCTTCCATGCGCAACTGGGTCAGGATGCGCTCGGAGTCGACCAGAGCCTTCGGGCAACCCAGGGATACGAAGCCAACCTTCGGATTGGCTGGCGCGGTAGTGGTGGACATGTCTAACCTCGGTGTAGGGGGGATCGTCTCTTGCCGAGACAGGGCGCCTGGCGCGCCTCTGATCAAAAAGTGCGCAATTCTATCTGTGGCTGGGCTGCTTGACCAGCTTTATACCGGGAAATGCGACGAGTGCTGCGCTATGCTTCGCGCCTTTGCGTTCAGACGATTGCTACAGTCAACAAAACGTCTGTAACAATGCGTAAAACAGCGCATGCTGCCTCAACAAAGCATAGTGCTTCGTTCAAGAAGCCAGGACTGGAATCAGGAGTGTTGGATGGGTCATGCAAGTAGTCAGGCGGTGGGTGCCGAGCATTCGGCAGCGAAACCGCTGAGCATGCTGGTCGCGGCGGTCGGAGTGGTTTATGGCGACATCGGCACGAGCCCGTTGTACACCCTCAAGGAAGTGTTTTCCGGTGCCTACGGCGTACCTGTCAATCACGATGGTGTGCTGGGGATTCTCTCGCTGATTTTCTGGTCGCTGATCTGGGTCGTGTCGATCAAGTACATGATGTTCGTCCTGCGCGCCGACAACCAGGGCGAGGGCGGGATCATGGCGCTCACCGCCCTGGCGCGGCGAGCAGCGGCGGGACGGGCGCGGCTGCGGACGTTCCTGGTGGTCTGCGGCTTGATCGGCGCGGCGCTGTTCTACGGCGACAGCATGATCACGCCGGCCATTTCCGTACTCTCGGCAATTGAAGGCCTTGGCCTGGCGTTCGAAGGCATCGACCACTGGGTGGTGCCCTTGTCGCTGGTGGTGCTGGTGGGGCTGTTCCTGATCCAGCGCCACGGCACTGCGCGCATTGGCATCCTGTTCGGCCCGATCATGGTGACCTGGTTCCTGGTGCTTGGCGCCCTGGGTGTGTACGGCATCCTGCAGCACCCGGAAGTGTTGCAAGCGGTGAACCCGGCCTGGGCCGTGCGTTTCTTTGTCGTCCACCCGGGCATGGGCGTGGCGATCCTCGGCGCCGTGGTACTGGCGTTGACCGGTGCCGAAGCGCTGTACGCCGACATGGGCCATTTCGGTCGTAAACCAATTGCCCGCGCCTGGTTCATCCTGGTGTTGCCAGGCCTGATGCTCAACTATTTCGGCCAGGGTGCATTGTTGCTGGGTGACCCGGAAGCGGCGCGCAACCCGTTCTATCTGCTGGCGCCGAGCTGGGCGTTGCTGCCTCTGGTGGGCCTGTCGACCCTGGCCACGGTGATCGCTTCGCAAGCAGTGATTTCCGGGGCGTTCTCCCTGACGCGCCAGGCGATCCAGCTCGGTTACATCCCGCGCATGTATATCCAGCACACCTCCAGCGCCGAGCAGGGCCAGATCTACATCGGTGCGGTGAACTGGTCGCTGATGGTCGGCGTGGTGCTGCTGGTGCTGGGTTTCGAGTCTTCCGGTGCGCTGGCTTCGGCCTACGGCGTGGCAGTGACCGGAACCATGCTGATGACCACGATCCTGGTGTCCGCCGTTATATTGCTGTTGTGGAAATGGCCGCCACTGTTGGCGGTACCGTTGTTGTTCGGTTTCCTGCTGGTCGATGGCCTGTACTTTGCCGCCAACGTGCCGAAAATCGTTCAGGGCGGTGCTTTCCCGGTCATCGCCGGTATCGCCTTGTTTGTGCTGATGACCACCTGGAAGCGCGGCAAGCAATTGCTGGTGGAGCGCCTGGACGAAGGTGCGTTGCCGCTGCCGATCTTCATCAGCAGTATTCGCGTGCAACCGCCTCATCGCGTACAGGGCACCGCCGTGTTCCTGACCGCACGCTCGGACGCCGTGCCCCATGCGCTGTTGCACAACCTGTTGCATAACCAGGTGCTGCATGAGCAAGTGGTGCTGCTGACGGTGGTGTATGAAGACATTCCCCGGGTACCGCCGCAGCGGCGCTTTGAGGTCGATGCCTATGGCGAAGGGTTCTTCCGGGTGATCCTGCACTTCGGTTTCACTGACGAGCCGGACGTCCCGCAGGCGCTCAAGCTCTGTCATCTGGATGACCTGGACTTCAGTCCGATGCGTACCACCTACTTCCTCAGCCGCGAAACGGTCATCGCGTCGAAACTCGAAGGCATGGCCCGCTGGCGCGAGGCGTTGTTCGCCTTCATGTTGAAGAACGCCAACGGCAACCTGCGCTTCTTCAATCTGCCGTTGAACCGGGTGATTGAGCTGGGGACGCAGGTGGAGATATAGCAACCAGAAAACAAAAAGCCCTCGTTGCCTTGCGGCGGCGGGGGCTTTTTTGTGGGCCACACAATGTCGATGTCAGGCGAATCTTGTGGGAGCGAGCTTGCTCGCGATAGCGGAGTGTCAGGTTGCAAAGATGTTGGATATGCCGCCGTCATCGCGAGCAAGCTCGCTCCCACAGGGGGGCTTGTGCAGTTGAGCGGGCACAAAAAAGCCCCGGCAACCCTAAGGCTGCCGGGGCTTTTGTCAGGCGTGTATCGACTTACTGTTCGGCCGTCTTGCTCTGCCGCTTGTTGATCTCATCGATCAAGCGCTTGGCCAGGGCCGGGTAGTTTTCGTCGAAGTGGTGACCGCCAGGCAGCTTGATGGCCTCGCCCACGGCAGTCTTGTCGGTGCAGCCGCTTTCGTCGGCTTCTTCACCGCCGTAGATGCACACCACTTTCTCGGCTGGCAGCTTGGCCATTTCCGGGCCGGTGGCGGCTTCGGTGCCGGCGTTGCCGAGCCAGCCTTCGACTTCGATCTCGAAGCTGCCGGTGCGGGCGAAAGCCAGCAGGATGATCGCATCGACCCGCTGTTGTTCGGTGGCTGGCAGGCGATTGTAGATGGCTGGCAACACGTCGGCGCCGAAGGAGTAGCCGGTCAGGACGAAGCGCTTGGTGCCCCAGACCTGACGGTAGTGCTGCATCAGTTCGGTCAGATCCGCCGCGCTTTGCTCCGGGCTCTTGTGCTGCCAGTAGTAGCGCAGGGTGTCGATGCCGACCACAGGGTAGCCAATCTTGGCCATTTCATCGGCCACGTCGCGGTCCAGGTCACGCCAGCCGCCGTCTCCGGAGAGAAACAGGGTCACGGTATCCCGTGTCTGGCTGGCTGGGACTTCCACCACCGGGATGCTCAGGCCGCCCTTGGCCTTGTCAGTGCCGACCAGGATCTTGCGCAGCTCGTTGTTCAGTACTTGTGGCAGGTTGATGTCGTAGTCGCTGATGCTGGTCTCGGCATTCGACTGATCGCGTACGAAGCCGGCGCTGGTGTCGTCGGGGTTATCGTTCCAGGCCACCAGCCAGTGGCCGTGGGCTGCGCTTTTGGGCAGCAAGTGTGTGCAGCCGGGTTTTTCCAGGGCCAGGTCCACCGAAACGGCCTTGGCCTTGTCATCCTTCTGCTCGGCCAGCCAGCGCCAGGCCAGCACGGCGCCTGGGCCGATGCCGCTGACCAGCGTGGCAGGCCCTTGGAGCTGCCGCAGACCCGTCTGCAGGGCGCGACCTTGCAACATGCAGTCCTTGGGCAGGATCACTTGGACGATCTGCGCCGAGCCGCTGCGGCTGAGGGTCGTCAACTGCGTGTCGCTGAGTTTCTGGTCCTCATTGACCGCCACCAGCACCTGGGCGCGCGGCTTGGTGCCGGGGATGACCCGAGTCATCGCTACGCCATCGGTGGGCGCCAGCTGTTCCAGGGTCGGTTGCGGGGCCGGGCGTTTCAAGTACCAGTAACCGCCACCGAGAATTACCGCCAGCACCAGCAGGGCGGCCACTACGTATCGCCAGGAGCGTTGCATCATCAGCGTTTCACCAATCCAGTCAGGCCGCCTGCAATCAGGGCGGCGGTATCAGCCAGCGCCACCAGCGGATCGAGTCCGGCGGGCACGGCCATGTAGCGAGGTTCCCAGTCAGGCTGGAATTTGTCTTTGAAGCGGCGCAGCCCCTGGAAGTTATAGAGCTGCTCGCCACGGCGGAACACCATCGAGCCCAGGCGTTGGGTCAACGGTGCGCCGCGACGCGGTTGCAGGCCTGACAGCGGGACCATGCCAAGGCTGAAGCGGGCGAAGTCATGGTTTTTGTAATGCTGGATGAGGCCGACCATCATGAATTCCATGGTCAGTTTCGGGGCCTCGGGGTGGGCGCGCATCAGGTCGAGGCTGGCCAGTTCGTGGCTGTGGGTTTCCAGCAGGTTGGCGAACGCCACTGGCCGGCCCTCGAAACGAATCACTGCGATGCGGAAATGCTTGAGGTAGTCATCGCTGAAACGGCCCAGGGAGAAGCCTTTCTCACGCACGTTCTTGCCGGTCAGCCAGGCATCGGAAATGACCTTGAGCTCTTCCATCGGCGCCTGGCCCGGTTCGTGGATCTCCAGCGACAGGCCGTCACGGGTGCCGCGGTTCCAGGTGTAGCGCAGGTCTTTCATCTCCTTGCCCTTGGCTTCGAGATCGAAACGCTTGAGGTCGACCCGTGCTTCCTCGCCCAGCTTGATGGCTGTCAGGCCGATGTCCATGTAGTAGGGCAGGTTCTCGGCGCGCACCTGGTAGAACACCGGGCGGGCATGGTGGATGTCACACAGGTCGCGGAACTGCCAGATCATTTCAGCCCGTTGCTGGGTAGGGCCGATCGGGTCGTACAGCGCTACCAGGCTGCGACCACGGCGGGCGTACATCAGGAACGCTTCGTCGTTGGGGTGAAACAGCAATGCCTTGTCGCCGGTCAGGGCCAGGCCGCCGTCGGGTTGCGAAGACGTCATGAGAATCGTCTTGGCCCGCTCCAGTTCTTCTGCCGTCGGCAAATGGATCACCGGCCGCGCGGTGCGCAGCAACCAGGTCAGGGACACCACCACCAGCAGCACCGCCGCCCCCAGCAGGGAGCGCAGGCCGCGAGGGGCGTCGGCATCAAGGGTGAACTGCCACCAGAGTTGATGGCTGTAGGGCACATCCTGGTAAGCAAACAGCAGCAGCCAGATCGACGCGCCCAGCACGCAGATACTGGCGATCAGGAACAGCGGGGAAAAGGGCAGTTCAGTCAGGCGACTCGGACGATAGAAGGAGCGTCGGAATATCGCCAGCAGGGTGGCCGTCAGCGTCAGCAGCGTGGCTTCTTCCCAGTCAAAACCCTTGAGCAGCGAGAGCAGGGCGCCAACCAGAAGCAAGACCGTGGTCAGCATCCAGGCGGCCGACAGGCGACGGCGCAAGCCTTGGGCGAGCAACAGGCACAACACGCCCACCAGGCTGGCGCCGAAGTGCGAAGCGTCGACCAGCCGATGAGGGATGAGGAAGCCGATGTGCTCCAGGCGGGTATCGATTTCCGGCGTTACCCCGGAAAACAACAGCACGACACCTGAGAGGAACACCAGCACCGCCAGGATCGGCGCCGCGAAACCCGATGCCGCCCGCAGGGTCTGGCGCGTCTGGAACAGCCGTTGCGCCTCATTGATCAGCAGGAGTACGCAGGCCACCAACATCGGCAGCAGCACGTAGATCAAGCGATACAGCAACAGCGCGGCGGCCAGTGGCGCGGCCCCGAGTTTGTCGGCGAACGCGGCCAGCAGAATCGCTTCGAACACGCCGACACCGCCCGGTACATGGCTGAGCACCCCGGCAGCCAGCGCCAGCAGGTACACCAGCAGGAAGGCACCGAACGGAGGCGCTTCGGGCAGCAACAGATACAACACGGTGGCGGCGGCGGCGACATCCAGCGCGGTGATTACCAGTTGCAGGAAGGTCAGGCGTCGGCCCGGCAGGCGCAGCGTGCGGCGCCCGGCTTTTACCAGCAGGCTGTCGCGATGAGGCTGTTCCGGCAGGCGTCGGCGGTAAATGCCGATGGCCAACACGCTGGTGAGCAGCAGCACCGCCACGGAAATGGCCCCCAGCAAAATCGCAGGCAGGTGCAGCGCGGCGGACGCGGCGGGCAGGTTGCTGAGCGTCGCCAGGGCCGCCAGCGGCGGCAACGCGCAGCCCAGGGACAGGCTGGCGAACAGCGTCATGTGGGCGACATCCGAGGCCCCCAGGCCATGACGCGCATATAGACGGTAGCGAACCGAGCCGCCCGACAACAGTGACAGGCCAATGGCATTGCCGATGGCGAACGCGGTGAACCCACCCAGGACCATGGTTTGTGGCGGCAGTGTCACCCCGGCATAACGGCTGGCGGACCATTCGTAGCCCAAAAGAATGATGAAGCCGGCTACCGTGGCGGCGATCGCGCCCAGCAGGGCCGGTCGTGGCACTTCCAGAATTGAATCGTGCAGGGCGTAAAGATCGAGCTCGCTCAGCAAGTGGCGACAGGCAATCAAGGCAATCGCAAACAGCAGCAACGTGACCGCGAGACCAATAGGCTGGCGGTATTGACTGATCCGATCCAGCCAGCGCAATCGTTCGGCTTTGATCGGTTGTGTCGCAGTAACAGGGTCTTGCGGGTCAGACGAGTGGGCGCGCATCAATCACCTCTTGAGCTATGCGCGACAGGATGGGGGTATCCAGCCAAGTTACCAATCCCCGCGAAGGAAAATAATTACAAAATCTTTGTAATGTAGAGCTTTTTTCGCCAGACACAAAAAAGGCCACTCTTTCGAGCAGCCTTTCTTGATATTTGGTTGCGGGAGCCGGATTTGAACCGACGACCTTCGGGTTATGAGCCCGACGAGCTACCAGACTGCTCCATCCCGCGTCTGTGTGGCGGCATTCTACAGGCGAACGCCCGGGTGTCAACCGTTAAAAGGTAATGGGCTCAAATAAACGCTCGATCCGCCCCTTGTCTTCCTAAATACTCGGAATTTAAAGGAAATTGTCCTACAACTGGTTGCGTGTAGGGAGTCGCAGGCGGCGACTCTCTGATCAGGCAGTCAAAAATGGACAGGCACAAAAAAGGCCACTCTTTCGAGTAGCCTTTTTTGATGTTTGGTTGCGGGAGCCGGATTTGAACCGACGACCTTCGGGTTATGAGCCCGACGAGCTACCAGACTGCTCCATCCCGCGTCTGTGTGGCGGCATTCTACAGAGGATCGCGCTGCTGTCAACCCTGGCTTCACAAAAACCTGTTCCGCTTCAAGTGGTTAGCCCTGGAGAAAAGCATTGTGACAGCGCTGTGACGCAGGCCTGGCAAGGGCTTAGCTCTATTGGAGACTTCGTTGCGATTGAAGAAGTAAATTTGTGTAGGCACTTTCGACTCTCAACGAAGGATCTTTCAAACTACTGGTGCTATATACAGGTGCGGGTGCGATACTGGTGGCCCGATTCGTCGCACACTCTGCTTCTTTACTATGACGCAACGTAAGATCATCCATGTCGACTGTGACTGTTTCTATGCCGCCATCGAGATGCGCGATGACCCGCGGCTGGCCGGCAAGCCCTTGGCGGTGGGAGGCTCGGCGGATCGGCGGGGCGTGATTGCCACCTGTAACTACGAAGCGCGGGCCTATGGGGTGCGCTCGGCCATGTCCTCCGGCCACGCCTTGAAGCTTTGCCCGGACCTCACCATCGTCAAGCCACGAATGGATGCCTATCGGGAAGCGTCGAAGGAAATTCATACGATTTTCAGCGATTACACTGACCTGATCGAGCCGCTGTCGCTGGACGAGGCCTACCTGGACGTTTCCGCCAGCGCCCATTTCGGTGGCAGCGCCACGCGCATCGCCCAGGACATTCGCCGACGGGTTTCCAACCAGCTGCACATCACTGTGTCCGCAGGCGTCGCGCCGAACAAGTTCCTGGCCAAGATCGCCAGTGACTGGAAAAAGCCCAACGGGTTGTTCGTCATCACCCCCGACCAGGTCGATGACTTTGTTTCGGCCCTGCCGGTCAGCAAGCTCCACGGTGTTGGAAAGGTCACCGCCGATAAGCTGAACCGGCTCGGCATCGTCGATTGCCTGCAGTTGCGCCAATGGGACAAGTTGGCGCTGGTGCGCGAATTTGGCAGTTTCGGTGAGCGGCTCTGGAGCCTGGCTCGTGGGATCGATGAGCGGCTAGTGCACAACGACAGCCGACGGCAGTCCATCAGCGTGGAAAATACCTACGATGCCGACCTGCCCGACCTGGTGAGCTGCCTCGCCAAACTGCCGGAACTGATGGAAACCCTCAACGGACGCATGGCGCGGATCGACAGCAGTTATCGACCGGGCAAGCCGTTCGTCAAAGTGAAATTCCACGACTTCACCCAAACCACACTGGAACAGGCCGGGGCAGGGCGGGACCTGGGCAGCTACCAGTTGCTGCTGACCCAGGCGTTCAACCGGGGCGGCAAGCCGGTGCGGTTATTGGGGATAGGAGTGAGGCTGGAGGATTTGCGCGGTGGGTTTGAGCAGTTGGAGTTGTTTGAGCGGTGAGGCTGTCGGTGGGCTGAATGCCTTGCCTTGCCTTGCTCTTGTGGCGAGGGAGCTTGCTCCCGCTGGGCCTGTAGGAGCTGTCGAGCGAAGCGAGGCTGCGATCTCTCCCCTAACGCTTGCATCTCAAGCGAAAGATCAAAAGATCGCAGCCTTCGGCAGCTCCTACAGCCCAGCGGGAGCAAGCTCCCTCGCCACAAGAGAGGTTGACCAATCCAAGCTGGACTCAGTTAACGCCCGGATCCGCCACCAACCGTCCACCATCCTTGGTCAGTGCTTTCATGAATTCGGCCTGCAACTCCGGATCATTGCGGGTCAGTTCGATCAGGCTCTGTTCCAGTTCGCTGGCTTCTTCTTCAAGTCCCAGCTCCGACAGGCGCTTGACTCGATGCACCCACTGGCTCACCTCGTCGTCTTCCAGGTCGTCGTAGATCAGCGCGTGGGCTTCCAGCAGCTTGCTGCGCAGACTGCTGCTGATGCTCAGGGATGAGTCGGTGTGCACTTCGTCCTGGGCATCGGTCACGCTGATCTGCAATTTGCCGAATTGGCTCAGGTCCTGCTCGGCGAACGGGCTTTCCAGCAGGTTCAGGCGCAGCACGCCGCTACGGTCGGTGCTCAACTCGAAGGTCTGCCGGGCGGCCTTGACCTCCACCGGGCGTTCGCTCCAAGGCAGGCTCGAGTGTTCCGTGCGCTTGTCGCGCTGGACTTCGTCGATGCCCGCCAGGTTCTGCTGGGCACGACCATGGGAGGGGACGTTCATGAACGGGTTGAGCCCGGCGAAACCGTAGCTGATCCAGTCACGGGTCACGGTGTCCGGCAGGTTGCCGAGGGCGAACACATTGACCACGTTCGCGCCGACACCGGCCACCACGGCCACCGCGCCCAGGGGGATCTCGTAAATCTCCCGCCAGGGTTGGTACGGCGTGTAGCGGTCGTAATGGCGAGTGACCTCGAACTCAGTGACTTCGAAGGTCTTCTGCTCATTGATTCGCACCCGACGCTGCGGCAGGTCGAGCACCTTGGGTTCGCCCACGTCGATCTGCAGGCTGTGGTCGAGCAATTTGCGCTCGACCCGCTCTTCGTGCTCGCTGCGTTGTGACATTTGGTTGGCACAGCCGCTGACCAGCAGGGCGCCGCACAGGGCGGCGCCACCGAGGCCTAAGGTGTTTCGCTTGAACATGACGTCTCTATCTGGTGTCAGCGGCGGATACGGGCCTGGAGGAACGACAGCACGTCGGCGACCGGCAGCGCTTGCGGCTCGGCCTCGGTGCGGCTCTTGTATTCCAGGTTGCCTTCGGCCAGGCCACGGTCACTGACGACGATCCGATGCGGGATGCCGATCAGTTCCATGTCCGCGAACTTGATGCCGGGGCTGGTTTTCTTGTCGCGGTCGTCCAGCAGCACTTCAAAGCCGGCGGCCGTCAGTTCGGCGTAGAGCTTGTCGGTGGCTTCACGCACCAGGTCGGTTTCATAGCGCAGCGGCACCAGGGCAATCTGGAAAGGCGCCAGCGTGTCGCTCCAGATGATGCCTTTCTCGTCGTTGTTCTGCTCGATGGCGGCAGCCACCACGCGGGAAACGCCGATGCCATAGCAACCCATTTCCAGGGTGACCGGCTTGCCGTTTTCGCCCAGCACTTCGCACTTCATCGCCTTGCTGTACTTGTTGCCCAGCTGGAAGATGTGCCCGACTTCGATGCCTCGCTTGATTTCCAGGGTGCCCTTGCCGTCCGGGCTCGGGTCGCCGGCCACGACGTTGCGCAGGTCCGCGACGGTTGGAACCGGCAGGTCGCGTTCCCAGTTCACGCCAAAGTAATGCTTGTCGTCGACGTTGGCGCCGATGGCGAAATCGCTCATCAACTCCACCGAGCGATCAATGATGATCGGCAGTGGCAGGTTCAATGGGCCGAGGGAGCCGGCACCGGCGCCAATGGCGTCGCGCAGGTCGGCTTCGGTGGCCATGACCAGCGGGCTGGCGACGCCAGGCTGGTTGGCGGCCTTGATTTCATTGAGCTCGTGGTCACCACGGACGATCAGGGCAATCAGCTTGCCTTCCTCTTCGGCCCGCACGATCAGGGTCTTGATGGTGCGCTCGATCGGCAGGTCGTAGCCTTCCACCAACTGGGCAATGGTCTTGGCGTTCGGCGTGTCTACCAGGCGCAACTCTTCGGTCGGCGCGGCGCGGGAGGTTTCCCGTGGCACGGCTTCGGCTTTCTCGATGTTGGCGGCGTAGTCGGAGCCATTGCTGAAGACGATGTCGTCTTCGCCGGACTCGGCCAGTACGTGGAACTCGTGGGAGCCGGCACCGCCGATGGAGCCGTTGTCGGCTTCAACCGGACGGAATTTCAGGCCCAGGCGGGTGAACACGTTGCAATATGCCTGGTGCATGCGGTCGTAGGTGACTTGCAGCGAGGCCAGGTCGGTGTGGAACGAGTAGGCGTCCTTCATGATGAATTCGCGACCGCGCATCAGGCCGAAGCGTGGCCGGATTTCATCACGGAATTTGGTCTGGATCTGGTACAGGTTGATCGGCAGCTGCTTGTAGCTGCTCAACTCGTTGCGCATCAGGTCGGTGATCACTTCTTCGTGAGTCGGGCCTGCACAGAAGTCGCGACCGTGACGGTCTTTGATGCGCAGCAGCTCAGGGCCGTATTCTTCCCAGCGCCCCGATTCCTGCCACAGCTCGGCCGGTTGGGTGCCCGGCATCAACACTTCCAGGCAACCGGCAGCGTCCATCTCTTCGCGAACGATGGCTTCCACCTTGCGCATGACCCGCAGGCCCATCGGCAGCCAGGTGTACAGGCCCGAGGCGAGTTTGCGGATCATGCCGGCACGCAGCATCAACTGATGGCTGATCACGACGGCGTCGGAAGGCGTTTCTTTCTGTGTGGCGAGCAAATATTGACTGGTGCGCATGGTTGGCCGTTGTCGGTTGCTGATGACGAGAAGTGACGGAGCATTGTACGGGCGAGATGCCCTGGCGTACAGGCGCGTGGCCGGTCGCCCGATGCGAACGCCGGTTTCCCCGGCGTTTTCTGAAGTTTCCTACGACTCTTCCGCAGGCCGGGTGGGCGTCGGTTCCGCGGTGGGCGTCGAGCCCTGGCGACGGTTCTCCTGGAACCAGTGCAAGGCGATCAGCAGCAGGGTCGGAACGCCCAGCAACGCGGTGATCAGGAAGAAGTTGTGATAGCCGAACTTCTCCACCATCACCCCTGAATAACCACCGATCAGGCGCGGCAGCAACAGCATGATCGAGCTGAGCAGGGCGTATTGAGTGGCGGAGAATTTCAGGTTGGTCAGGCTCGACAGGTAGGCGACGAACGCCGAAGTGGCCAGGCCGGAGCTGAAGTTATCCAGGGATATGGTGACAATCAACATCTTCAGGTCGGCGCCCATGTCGGTGAGCATCAGGAAGAGGATGTTGGTGCTGGCCGAGGCGACGCCACCGATGAACAGGATGGGCAGGATGCCGAAACGTACGATCAGCAGGCCGCCCATGCCGGCACCGACGAGGGTCATGATCAACCCGAAAATCTTGCTGACGCTGGCGATCTGGTCCTTGGTGAACCCCTGGTCGATGTAGAACACGTTGGCCATGACGCCCATGACGGTGTCAGACATGCGATAGGTCGCGATCAGCCCGAGCAACAGCAGGGCCTGCCAGCGGTAACGCAGGATGAAATCGTTGACCGGCGTCAGCACCGGCGCCAATCCGCGGCGGCCCACGGCCGACAGGCACAGGGCGGTCAGGATGATATAGAGGATGGCCCGCAGGAACGCGCGGTCTTCGAGCAGCAGGTCAAGCAGGCTGACGCCCTCGAACAGCACGCTGGCGAAGTCGGTGTTGTAGAGCTGGGTGAACATCGCCGGGACAGACACCAGCAGCACGATCAGCACGAACACCGATGCCAGTTGATGGGCGAACGAGTAGCGTCCGGCCTGCAGTTGGGTGCGCAGCGGCACCGGCGGTTCGCGCATGAACAGCGAGGTAAGCAACGCCGGGACCATCAATACACCGAACAGCAGGTAAGTGCCGGTCCAGGCCGAGTGTTTGTAGTTGAAGCCGGTGGAGCCAAACCCTTCGGCGAAAAACAGGGCGCCGGCGGTGGCCAGCAGTGCCGCGACGCGGTAGCCGGACATGTAGCTGGCGGCGAGGGCGGCCTGGCGGGTGTCGTCGGCGATCTCCAGGCGATAGGCGTCGACGGCGATGTCCTGCGTCGCGGAGGCGAAGGCCACGATGACGGCGATGGCGATCAACCATGACAGGTGTTTCTGTGGGTCGCAGAAACCCATGCCGATCAGGCCGAGGATTACCAGGCCCTGGGAGAGCACCAGCCATGAACGCCGACGCCCGAGTTTACCCAGCAGCGGCAGGCGCCATTGGTCGAGCAGCGGCGACCAGACCCATTTAAAGGCGTATGCCAGGCCGATCAGGCTCGCGTAGCCAATGGTCTCGCGGGCCACACCGGCTTCGCGCAACCAGACCGAAAGCGTAGAGAACACCAGCATGTACGGCAAGCCGGCGGCGAAGCCAAGCAGCAACAGCACGAGCGTCGAGGGACTGGCATAGGCGGCGAGGGCGGCGCGCCAGGTTTTACGGGGCATGGGCTGGAGTCTGCCTCAAAAATTGCGAAAACAAAGCGCGCACTCTAACCGCTGTGCTCTACCGGGCGCCAGCCATGGCGCTGAATATCAACACGATTGTTCAGGACACTGATCCCTTCCATGCGCAGGCGTGCGCGCTGTTCATCCCCTGAAGCGCTGCCCGCCGGCAGGCTGATCCGACCGCCGGCACCCAATACCCGATGCCAGGGCAGCTTCGTGTCGTTCGGCAATTGGCTGAGGGTCCGCCCGACCCAGCGCGCCGCGCGGCCCAGGCCGGCCATTTCAGCCAGTTGGCCATAGGTGACCACCTTGCCCGCTGGCACCTGTGCCAGGGTCAGGTAAAGGGTGGTGCGGCGGATTTGGGCGGTGTTCTCGGTGCCCGCTGGGGTATCGGTCACGTAAAGGGTTCCTGAAATGGGGATGTCCGTCTGTAGATTAATTCCTACAGCGCTGATTGAGAAATGAACTCATCACCCTTACGCGGGTCAGTCCTTGCTGAGGTGTCATCCTGGGGGATAATGCCGCCTTTTCACCGCAAACTTGAGCCCTTTATCGCTTATGTTGTCTAGAACCCTGCTTTGCCTGGCTGTTGCCAGTGCCTCCATGCCCTTGCTTGCCGACACCGTCTGGTTGAAGAATGGGGACAAACTCAGCGGCAAGATTACCGTTTTTGATGGCGGCAAGTTGCTGATCCAGACCGATTACGCCGGGGCGATTCCCGTCGACTGGAAACAGGTCAAGACGCTGGAGAGTGATCAGCAACTTTTGGTCAAGCAGGATGCTTATACCGGCGAGAAAGCCAAGGCGCTGCATGCGGCCGAGGATGGCAAGGTCACCTTGGCCAACGGTGATGCGCCCAAGACTGTCGATCTGGCCAGTATCCAGCAGATCCTCAAGCCCAAGCCGGTGGTCGAGGACCTGGTGTGGAAAGGCAATATCGATGCCGCGCTGGATTACCAGCGTGCGGAAAACGATACCGACGATTACGACATCGACTTCAAGACTTCGGCGCGCCACGGCAGATGGCGGCACACCGCCGAAGGCGAATACAACCGTGAATTCCAGGACGATGTGGTTTCCGCCGATAACTGGCGCCTGGAGTATTCCCTCGACCGGTTCATCACCGACAAGTGGTTCTGGCAAGGTCGCCTGAACTACAAGCGCGACAAAGTCGAAGACCTGGCGCGCCAGCGCGTGGTGGGTACCGGTCCGGGCTATCAGTTCTGGGATGACGAACTGGGCGCGTTCTCGCTGGGGTCGCTGTTGAACCGCACCGACTATGAATACCGCGACGGCGGCAAGGACAACTTCTATTCCGTCGCCATGAAGTGGGACTACAACCGCTACCTGATTGGCAAGCGCGTCGAGTTCTTCACCAATGGTGAAGTGGGCAAGCCACTGTCCGACGTGGCGGATTACGCCTACGACGCTGAAGTGGGGTTACGCTACAAGGTTACCGATTGGGCGTCGCTCAACCTCAAGGCTGAGAAGGATGTCATTGAAGGCACCGAGGACAGCGACTTGAGCAAGACGCGCTACACGGCTGGATTTGGCGTGACCTGGTAATCCCAGGCGATTAACAAATCCTGTGGGAGCGAGCTTGCTCGCGGTAGCGGTCTATCAGTCAGCGTTGATGTTGCTGGTCCACCGCTATCGCGAGCAAGCTCGCTCCCACAGTTTTTTGTGCGCGGGTAAAACTGGGGCGCGTTATCAAAAACACTCTGTCGGCTGATTCGGTTACAGAGCTTTTCGGTAACCAATGATGATGGGCAGTTCAGTTAGCTAGGCTGGGTCTTTACCCGCGTTGACATTCCTGCTCGCGTACACCGTTGGTGTATTTGCAGTCTTCCACTAGCTTTCCATTGCCAGTCCAGTATTGGCTGGTGCCGTGGCGTTTGTTATCCCGATAGTGAACGGATGAGCGCAGCTGACCGTTTTCTGCCCAGTTTTTGACGTGCCCTTGAAGCTGCCCGTCTTTGTAGGTCTTATGCTCCTTGAGCTGGCCATTTTCATACCACTGCTTGAAATTGCCTTGTTCGCGTTTATGTTCGTCCCACTGCCATTCGATTGTTTGGGTACCCTGCTCGTTCCAGAGAGCGTAGCTGCGCTGCATCCCACGCTGATAGAGCTCCTTTCTTTTGGTCTTGCCATTGGGAAAGTACTCTACCACCCAGCCATCAGGCTTACCGTTGAGCAAGTTCCGAGATACCTGGAGCGCGCCATTTTCAAAATAGATGGGGCTGAAACCTTGAGCTTTGCCACGAACGAAGAATGTGCGGCTTCTTAGCTTACCGTTCGGGTAGTAAGCCAGAGCCGGTCCATCCCACACGCCAGCCTTATAGCTGGTTCGGCCAATCACCCTTTGGTTTTCGTCATATTCAAGATACTCACCGTCCTCCAGCGTGCCTTGATGCCATTTGAAGGAATCGGCGATTTTGCCGTTGTCGTGATAGGTGGTTTGCCAACCGTCCAGCTCATTGTTCAGGTGATTTTCTCGTTGGATGATCACGCCGTCTCGGGAGTAGGTCAGCGATTCTCCCTGGCGTAGGCCATCCCGATCATTTTGGTAGCGATGGTGTAGCTGCCCGGTTGGATAATAGGCTTTGGCTTCGAATACGGGGCGGCTTGAAGCGAAATCTTCCGCATTTACGAAGTAGTCGTAGCGCAGAGCTCGGGAGTTGACGTAAAAAACTTTCGCCCGCCATGCCTGGCGTTTGCTGTCGTAAGGCATAGGCATTTCCAGGTAATAAGCCGCGAGACTTTTTCCCGTTGGTTTATAGTCCTCATCCAGAAAAAGTTTTCCGTCGACCAGCGTAGCGGTCAGCTCCCCGCATTTTTCGGGGGTACAGGGGCGGACTTTTTCAAGAAAAGCGCGTTTGCGTTCGCAGTTTGAAAGCGTCAAGAGAAGAGGGGTTTTCTGGTCTATCAGATCCTGAACTTCGCCAAGTGCCCGCCGAAACGATTCATCTGGCACCCCTATGGATTCAGGGGTGAGGTAAACCTCGTTGCTCCCGCAGGAGTGAGGTGTAGAGAGGGTCAGGCGTGCTGCGGCTCTTAACTGTATTGCGGAGTGGCCGTTAACCTCTGGACCTTTCGCCAGGTACGTGGCGCGAGGATTCATCGCTGTTATGACCGAAGGGTGATCAGGTCGTGATTCTGCATTGAGAGGAGGGGCAAAAACGAGTAGTGCTGCGTTGAGCGCCTTCCAGGAAATGAGCTGCATCCTGCTTCTTCCATGTGATTTTCAGGGTGCGAATCATATAGAGCAGAAGCGGGGCTGAGGGCTGGTAAAACACTAGGACACAAAAAAGCCCCGCTTTTGAGGGCGGGGCCTTTTACTAAAGCAAGGACAAGTTAGATAACTTGAACTTCTTCAGCTTGCATGCCTTTCTGACCGCGGGTAGCGATGAAAGAAACCTGTTGGCCTTCTTTCAGGCTTTTGAAGCCGTCGGATTGGATAGCTTTGAAGTGAACGAACAGGTCGTCACCGGATTGTGGGGTGATGAAGCCGAAGCCTTTTTCATCGTTGAACCACTTAACGGTACCGGTTTGGCGATTAGACATGGTGTAACTCCTTGAACAAAGATAACTGCGACTCAGGAAGAACCCTGGCCGAGACTGAGTGCAAAGAGCAGGAAAAATTCTTGTAGATGGTTGGATCGAAATTCAACATATCGTGTAGAGATTCTCAGTGACACAAGCAACACAGTGGCGCCACCTTAACCCTTTTTCCAGAATGTGCCAATGGTCTTTGCGAAGGTTTCTCTTATTTGGTGACTGACGGCGCGGGCGATGGCCGGCAGGACCCGGAAATCAAGGCGGATCGGCGAGATTTACGCGCCGTGCTTTGAACCCTGCCCCGCGCCCCGGTAAGATGCCGGACGTATTTTTTCCACCTCGCTATTTCAGGAAACCGCCATGAGCATCAAATCGGACAAGTGGATTCGCCGCATGGCGCAAGAGCACGGCATGATCGAGCCCTTCGTCGAACGCCAGATGCGTGGCGAAGGCGCCGACCGGCTGATCTCCTTCGGTGTCTCCAGCTACGGCTACGACGTGCGCTGCGCCGACGAATTCAAGGTGTTCACCAATATCAATTCGGCCACCGTCGACCCGAAGAATTTCGACGAGAAGAGCTTCGTCGACGTCAAGAGCGACGTGTGCATCATCCCGCCGAACTCCTTCGCCCTGGCCCGTACCGTCGAGTACTTCCGCATTCCGCGCAACGTACTGACCATCTGCCTGGGCAAGAGCACCTACGCCCGTTGCGGCATCATCGTCAACGTCACGCCGCTGGAACCCGAGTGGGAAGGCCACGTGACCCTGGAATTCTCCAACACCACGACCCTGCCGGCGAAAATCTACGCCAACGAGGGTGTGGCGCAGATGCTGTTCCTGGAATCCGATGAAGAATGTGAGGTTTCCTACAAGGATCGTGGCGGCAAGTACCAGGGCCAGCGCGGCGTGACGCTGCCGCGTACCTGAATCTGACGAGCTGTTGGAATTCCTGGGCGGGCAGACACTCTATTGCGTGTACTGCCCGTTTTTGTGCGTCAGCGCAGCGGGCCTTCGCTCAGGAGCTGCTCTATGAAGATCGATCCGCGAATCAGTGCCGAACTGGCAAGGCTTGAGCCCAATCAGATCGGCGTCATGGCCTGGTCATTGCTGGCCCATCCTGTCGAAGCAGCGGGCGGCATCCCTGGCCAGCCTGATCCCGATACCCCCAACGAACAACCTACCGAGCCCGGCGAACCTACCCTGCCGGACGAGCCGCCTCCTGCGCCTGTTGCCTGATGAATCATGGCCCCCTGGATCTGGATGACACGCTGCAAGGGGAGGCTGCGCCTCCAGCGGGAGCAAGCTCCCTCGCCACAAAAGCAGCGCCTGGCGCCGAATGCCAGTCAGTTAAGCAGCAAACCTGTGGGAGCAAAGCTTGCTCGCGATTACGGTAAGCCAGCCGACTAAGATATTGGCGACTCTGCCGCTATCGCGAGCAAGCTTTGCTCCCCCAGGATTTATGCCGTTTGCTCCTAACTGACAGGCATTGGCGCCTGGCGCCTCCTTTTCAGGGGAGTCCGAAATTTATTTCAGGTTGCCACTGAGAAACTGCTTGAGCCGTTCACTGGTGGGATTGCCCAGCACGTCTTCCGGCGCGCCTTCTTCTTCCACCAGGCCCTGGTGCAGGAACAGCACCTGGTTCGAGACTTTGCGGGCGAAACTCATTTCGTGGGTCACCATGATCATGGTCCGGCCTTCCTCAGCCAGGCCCTGGATCACCTTCAGCACTTCACCCACCAGCTCCGGGTCCAGGGCCGAGGTGGGTTCGTCGAACAGCATCACCTCCGGCTCCATCGCCAGGGCGCGGGCAATGGCCACGCGCTGTTGCTGGCCGCCGGAGAGGAACGCCGGGTATTGCTCGGCGACCCGTGCCGGCAGGCCGACCTTGTCGAGATAACGACGGGCGCGGTCGTCGGCTTCCTGCTTGCTGACCCCCAGCACCCGGCGCGGTGCCATGGTGATGTTTTCCAGTACGGTCATGTGGCTCCACAGGTTGAAGTGCTGGAACACCATGGCCAAGCGCGTGCGGATGCGTTGCAGTTCGTCGGCGTCGGCCACGTGCATGCCGTGGCGGTCCTTGATCATCTGGATCGGCTGGCCGTCCAGGCTCATGGCGCCGTCGTTGGGTTGTTCCAGGAAATTGATGCAGCGCAAAAAGGTACTTTTGCCTGAGCCGCTGGCGCCAATGAGGCTGATGACGTCGCCGGTCTTGGCCTTGAGCGAAACGCCCTTGAGCACTTCATGTTCGCCATAGCTTTTATGCAGGCCTTCGATGGTCAGTTTGTACATGGAGCATGCATCCTCAAGGCGAAAGTAGGTAGCCGCTGCGATAGGCTTCGGTGCCGGCGACATGGGCGATCACCATGCCGGCCGTGGCCATGCGGCGCAGCGAACGGGCGTACAGCAGCCCGGCGTTACGGCAATGAACGGGGGTGACGGTGTCGTTGACCGGGTCGATGACTTCCGCGATCAACTGCCCCGCCTCCAGGTATTCGCCGGGCAGGGCGCTGTAGACCAGCAACCCACCCACTGGCGTCGCCACCGGCTCGACAGCGGCCAGTGGCGTGGCCGGGTAGGGCAACTCGGGCATGGGCATCGGTTCGCCGTCGATGGCCCCGAAACGGATCAGGTATTCGATCAAGGCCTGGCAGTCCAGGCTCGCCAGCCCGTGGTTGACGTCACCCTGGCCACGCAACTCCACGGTGACCGAAAAACTGCCCAGGGGAATCTCGAAGCGTTCGCCGAAGCGTTCCTTGAGTTGCCACCAGAGCAGGGTGAAGCATTCGTCGAACGACTGGCCGCCCGAATCGGTCGCCAGCAGGCAGGCTTCGGCACCGATGTAGCGGGCCAGTGGTTCGACCTGTGGCCAGGCTTCGGGCGTGGTGTAGAGGTGGGCCACGGCTTCGAAGTCGCAATGCAGGTCCAGCACCATGTCGGCGTCGCAGGCCAGCCGTTGCAGGGCCAGGCGCAGGGATTGCAGTTGCGTGCCTGGGGTCTGCCGGGCGAGGGCGTCGCGCAGGCTGGTGCGGATCAGCATCAGGTTGTGCTGCGGATCGTCGGTGAGCAGGTCCTGGATTTCGTTGCCGATCTCTTCGCTCAGGTCGACGAAGCGGCGGTTGAAGTTCTGCCCGCTCTCGGTTTCGTAGCGGCCCAGGGGCACGTCCATCAGCACTTGTTCGAGGCCGATGGGGTTGGCGACGGGCACCAGCACGATCTCGTGCCGCAGGTGGCCCGACGCTTCGAGTTCGGCCAGGCGCTGCTTGAGGTGCCAGGCGACCAGCATGCCCGGCAGTTCATCGGCGTGCAGGGACGACTGGATATAGATTTTGCCGACGGCTTTTTCCGGGCCGAAGTGGAAGCTGTGGATCTTGCGTGCGGTCCCCGGTACTGGGGCCAGCAGGTCATGGATCTGGTGGCGCATGTGCGTGTGTGTCCTGGAACAAAAGCCCTAGTGGGTCGGCCCGAGAAAGGCCAGCCAGCGGCGTTCGGCGAGGCGGAAGAGGCCCACCAGTGCAAAGGTGACGGTCAGGTAGATCAACGCGGCGATCCCGAACGACTGGAACGTCAGGAACGTCGCCGAGTTGGCGTCCCGGGCCACTTTCAGCACGTCTGGAACGGTAGCGGTGAACGCCACGGTCGTCGAGTGCAGCATCAGGATGACTTCGTTGCTGTAATACGGCAGCGAGCGGCGCAGCGCCGACGGCATGATCACGTAGGTGTACAGCCTCCAACCGGTCAGGCCGTAGGCCTTGGCCGCCTCGACTTCGCCATGGTTCATGCTGCGAATCGCCCCGGCGAAAATTTCCGTGGTGTAGGCGCAGGTGTTCAAGGCGAAGGCCAGGATCGTGCAGTTCATTGCGTCGCGAAAGAAACTGTCGAGCAGGGGCTGGGCGCGCACCGCCGCGATGCTGTAGATGCCGGTGTAGCAGATCAGCAGTTGGATATAGAGCGGTGTGCCACGGAACAGATAGGTGTAGAACTGCACCGGCCAGCGGACGTAGAACTTGGGTGAAACCCGGGCGATGGACAGCGGGATCGATACCAGGAAACCGATCAGCAGCGAGGCGCTGAGCAGCCACAGGGTCATGGCCAGGCCCGTGACGTTGACGCCATCGCTGTAAAGGAATGGCCGCCAGTATTCTTGCAGAAGTTCGATCATCGCACCGCCTCCCGGGCTCCGGCGGCGTAGCGGCGTTCAAGCCAGCGCAGGATGACGTTGGACGCGCTGGTGATCAGCAGATAGATCAGTGCCGCCAGTACCAGGAAGTAAAACAGCTGGTAGGTGCTCTTGCCCGCATCCTGGGCCGCCTTGACCAGGTCGGCCAGGCCGATGATCGACACCAGCGCGGTGGCCTTGAGTATCACCATCCAGTTGTTGCCGATACCCGGCAGGGCAAAGCGCATCATTTGTGGGAACACCACGACGCGAAAGCGCTGGCCACGCTTGAGGCCATACGCGGTGGCGGCTTCGACCTGGCCTCGGGGGACCGCGAGGATCGCGCCGCGAAAGGTTTCGGTGAAGTACGCGCCATAGATGAAGCCCAGGGTGATCACCCCGGCGCCGAATGGGTCGATCTCGATGTATTCCCATTCCATGAAGTCGGTAAGCGAGGTCAGCCAGGTTTGCAGGCTGTAGAAGATCAGCAGCATCAGCACCAGGTCCGGCACGCCGCGGATCAGCGTGGTGTAGAGCTGGGCAGGGATTCGCAGCAGTTTGACGCTGGAAAGCTTGGCGCTGGCGCCCAGCAGGCCGAGCAAGACGCTCAACAGCAAGGACAGGGCCGACAGCTTGATGGTCATCCAGGTGCCTTGCATCAGCAGCGGGCCAAAGCCCTGCAGGCTGAAGGCGGAGAGCCCCAGATTTTGTAGGAGTTGTTCGAACATGGAAGAAAGCCTTTGGCAGGAGAAAAGCGCCCATCCGAGACCGGATGGGCGCCGCGCATTATTTGCCGCTGTACAGATTCAGATCGCCAAAGTGTTTTTTCTGGATCTCGGCGTACTTGCCGTCGTCGTGTAACGCTTTGATACCTTTATCCAAAAGCGCCTTCAGCTCACTGTTACCTTTCTTGATACCGATGGCGGTCTTGGCTGGCAGCAGTTCGCTGTCCACTGGCTTGCTGATTTCATAGCCTTCGCCTTTTGGCGACTTCAGGAAGCCCAGCTCAGCCTGGAGCATGTCCTGGATCGCCGCATCGAGGCGGCCGGAGGTCAGGTCGGAATAAACCTGGTCCTGGTTCTGGTAGGCCTGGGTCTTCACACCGGCCTTGTCCAGCACGGCCTTGGCGTAGGCTTCCTGGATGGTGCCTTGCTCGTAGCCGACGGTCTTGCCTTTGAGCGAGGCAACGTCTTCGCTCAGGCCCGAGCCTTTCTTGAAGACATAGGCCGTTGGGCCGGAGAACAGCTCGCTGGAGAAGTCGATGGCTTTTTCACGAGCCGGGGTAACGGTCATGGAGGAGATCACGCCGTCGAATTTATTGGCCTTGAGGCCCGGGATCATGCCGTCGAAATCGCTTTCGACCCATTTGCATTTGACCTTCAGCTCTGCGCAGATCGCGTTGCCCAGGTCGATGTCGAAACCGACCAGGCTGCCGTCGGCGGCTTTGGACTCAAATGGGGCGTAGGAAGGGTCGACACCAAAACGCAGTTCCTTGTATTCCTTGGCCGTGGCGACGCCAGCAGCCATGCACAACGCCAGTGCAGAAAGGGTCAGCAGTGCTTTTTTCATTATTCAATCCCTAAAACCAATATGAGCGCTTGTGGCGCGTAAGTATTGTTACCGGTGAAGGCGAGAACGGTATGACGGCATAAAGGTAGCAATTTCCGAACCAGAGTGCCGAACAAGTGTTTTAAAAGCACTGGCGGCGGGAGACGGAACGCGTTGGTGCGCGAGGACGAGCGTACATCAAAAAGCGCACCGGGATGGAGCGTGCGTTGTGTTGGGTTTGGTCTTTGTGGCGAGGGAGCTTGCTCCCGCTGGAGGCGCAGCCTCCCCTCGCGGTGTGTCAGACAGAACCAGGGGGCCGCTTCGCGCCCCAGCGGGAGCAAGCTCCCTCGCCACAAAGGGAGTGCCTGCTATTTCAGCAGGTCTTGCAGCGTCGCCAGTGTGTCGGCCTCGTCGACGTGCTTGTCCTGGCGCCAGCGCAACATCCGTGGAAAGCGCACCGCGATCCCACTCTTGTGGCGATTGGACAGGGCGATGCCTTCGAAACCCAGTTCGAACACCAGGGTGGGCGTGACGCTGCTCACCGGGCCGAACTTCTCCACGGTGGTCTTGCGCACGATGTTGTCGACCTGGCGCATTTCTGCATCGGTCAGCCCTGAATAAGCCTTGGCAAATGGCACCAGTGTGCGCTCGCGACTGTCCGGCGGGTTGTCCCATACGGCGAAGGTGTAGTCGCTGTACAGGCTGGCGCGCCGACCATGGCCGCGCTGGGCATAGATCAGCACCGCGTCGACGCTGAAGGGGTCGATCTTCCATTTCCACCACACGCCCATGTCCTTGGTGCGACCAACGCCGTACAGCGCGTTGCGGGCCTTGAGCATCATGCCTTCGACACCGAGGTGGCGAGAGGTTTCGCGTTGCCGGCCGAGGTCGAACCAGTCCCGGCCGGTGACCGTCGGCGATGGCAACAACACCGGACTGTGAACATGGGCGATCAGTGTCTCCAGCCGTTCGCGGCGCTCGGCCTGGGGACGGCTGCGCCAGTCCTCGCCCTGCCATTCCAGCAGGTCGTAGGCCATCACCACCACCGGCGCATCGTCGAGGATTTTCTTGCCCAGGGTCTTGCGACCGATGCGCTGCTGCAACAGGGCGAAGGGTTGCACCGCCGGTTGCAGCGGCGCCTCCGGGTCGAAGGCGTCCTCGGTCACCGGCCGGGCGGTTTTCCACACCACGATTTCGCCATCGATCACGGTACCGTCGGGCAGTGCCTGCGCCAGGGCGTGCAGTTCGGGGAAGCGCTCGGTCACCAGTTCTTCGCCTCGGGACCAGATCCATAAATGGCCGTCGCGCTTGATCACTTGGGAGCGGATGCCGTCCCATTTCCATTCCACCTGCCAGTCGCTGGCCGGCCCCAGCAGGGTGTCGAGTTGCTCCACCGGGGCAGACAAGGCGTGGGCCAGGAAAAACGGATAAGGCTGGCCGCCGCGCTGGGCATGTTCATCGTCGGATTCGGCCTCGATCAGCTTGAGGTAGCTGGCGGCCGTGGGACGATGGGACAGGTCGGTGTAGCCCACCAGACGCTGGGCCACCCGCTTGCTGTCCAGGTTGGCCATGCCGGCCAGGGCCCGGGTGACCAGCAATTTGGACACGCCGACGCGAAAGCTGCCGGTGATGAGCTTGATGCACAGCATCAGGCTCGGCCGGTCCAATTGTGCCCACAACGTGGGCAAGCGCAGCGCCAGTACCTCGGGCGACTCGCCACGCAATGGCAGCAGTTTTTCCTCGATCCACGACGCCAGGCCCTCGTCGGAACGGTGGGGCGATTCCGGCAACACCAACGAGATGGTTTCGGCCAAATCGCCCACGGCCTGGTAGCTCTCTTCGAACAGCCACGCGGACAGCCCGGACACCTGCACGGCCAACTCCCGCAGGATTTTTACCGGCACCAGTTGCCGTGGACGCCCGCCGGACAGGAAATACACGGCCCACGCCGCGTCTTGAGGCGCAGCCTTGGTGAAATAGGCTTGCATGGCGGCAAGCTTGGCATTGCTGGAGGTGGTGGCGTCCAGTTCGGCGTACAGCTCGGCGAAGGCTTTCATGACGCCTGCGCACCGCTGTCGGTGGCCGTGGCGAGGTCTTCTTCGTCATCGCCGTATTCGGTGCTGAACCCCTGGGCGTCGAGGCCTTGCTCGCAGAGATGGCGCACCAGCACGCTTACCGAACCGTGGGTGACCATCACCCGTTCGGCGCCGGTCTGTTCGATGGCCCAGAGCAGGCCAGGCCAGTCGGCGTGGTCGGACAGCACAAAACCCCGGTCCACGCCGCGGCGCCGCCGCGTACCGCGCAGGCGCATCCAGCCGCTGGCGAAGGCGTCGCTGTAGTCGCCGAAGCGGCGCATCCAGCTGCTGCCCCCGGCAGAGGGCGGGGCGATGACCAGCGCCTGGCCCATGATCGGGTCGTTCTTGTCGATGTCGCTGGCATAAATTGTCGGCGGCAGGTGAACGCCGGCCTCGCGGTAGACCCGGTTCAGTGGCTCCACCGCGCCATGGGCCAGGATCGGGCCGAGGCTTTCATCGATGCCGTGGAGAATCCGCTGGGCCTTGCCGAAGGAATAGCAGAACAACACGCTGGCTCGGCCGGCGGCGATGTTCCCGCGCCACCACTGGTTGATCTCTTCAAAGATCTGCGCCTGGGGTTGCCAGCGGTAGATCGGTAGGCCGAAGGTCGATTCAGTGATGAAGGTATGGCATTTCACCGGCTCGAACGGGGTGCAGGTGCCGTCAGGCTCGACTTTGTAATCCCCCGACGCCACCCAGACCTCGCCTTGATATTCCAGCCGCACCTGGGCCGAGCCCAGCACATGGCCGGCGGGGTGAAAGCTCAAGGTCACGCCATGATGCGACAGGCGTTCGCCATAGGGCAGGGTTTGCAGGTTGATGTCCTGGCCCAGGCGTGAACGCAGAATGCCTTCACCGGGTGCCGCTGCCAGGTAGTGTTGGTTGCCGCTGCGGGCATGGTCGCCGTGGGCGTGGGTGATGACCGAACGTTCCACTGCACGCCACGGGTCGATGTAGAAATCCCCGGGCGGACAGTACAAGCCTTCGGGGCGGGCAATGACAAGATCCATGCAGTCACCGGAGCGATGGGCTTGTCAGGTAGAGGCGAGGGCGGGGGGAGAAGTTCTATCGGGTTTTCGGGGTGGATGGGCTGGCGCCATCGTCGGATCGCCGCCCGGAGCAAGCTCGCTCCCACAGGGGGGCGGTGTTGAATTCGGTATGGCGATTCGACACAAAGCCAATGTGGGAGCGAGCTTGCTCGCGATGGCGTCAGTCCAGACCCAGAACCGTGGCGAGGGAGCTTGCTCCCGCTCGGCTGCGCAGCAGTCGTAAACCGGCTGATGCATTCTGCCTGAAGACACGCAGGGGCCTGCTTCGCAGTCCAGCGGGAGCAAGCTCCCTCGCCACAAAAAAACCTATCTCCAGCCCCAGGTTGCAGTTATTTGCCAGGCACCAGGGTCAATCGCGTCTTGCCATAGCCCCGATCGAAATTCTGCGATTGCAACGGCAGGCTCTGGTACTGCCCCTTGATCCACGGATCGATGCCATTGGCATAGTTCGGGCTGACCGGGTTGCCGGACTGTCCGGCGCCATCCTGGATCATCATCGGTTCAGGCTGGCCGAAGTCGACGATAAAACGCATGGCTGGCGCCAGGTTGGTGTTGAAATCCTGCCCCCCAGCGAACGCTGCGGTGTTGAGCGTGCTGGCGTCGCCACCGGCCGGCAGCGGGCCACGTACGATCTGGCCGTTGCTGTTCTTCCACGCGTAGCGATGCAACTGGCCCCACTGCCAAGCCTTGCGGTCACCGCCCAACTGGCTTTCACCGGCGCTGATGGTGGTGGCCAGGCTGCGGGCGAGGATGACGGCCTTGTCTTCTTTCTGAGGTGTGCGCACATCGTCCCAGAACGGGCTGTCTTCACGCCCCAGCAGATGATCGGCCTGGGCCGAGTAGGACAATTGGCCGTTGGCGACCAGTGCCTTCCACGCCGGGCTGCTGTCCGGGCCCAGCTCGTCGAGGAAAATCTGCTTCATGCTTTCCTGCAGGAACAGCTCATAGATCGCCGCGTCGGCGGAGGTCGGGCTGAGCCGGCCATCGAATGCCATCAAGCGCGTGTAGGCCTCGCGGGCCTTGGCCCGGTCAGCCACTGGCAGGGCTTCGATCGCCTGTTTGAGCGGTTGGGCCATGCCCGGCGCTTCGAAGACTTTCTTGAGCTTGGCCGCGAACGTTGTGCCCTGGTCATATTGCATGGCGGTCAGGCTGCGGGTGTCGTGCTTGCCCGCGCCGGCCAGTTCGGCCAGGCGTTCGCCACGCTCCGGTGCGGCCCACGAGTTGGACAGTTGCATGCCGTAGCCGTGGGGAATGACCCGTTGGTTGGCCGTGCCAAGCCAGCCCTGGGCCGGGTCCTGATCGTAGGGGTGCAGCATCGGGTCGGCGTAACCGTCCCAATCGTAGCGGCCGTCCCAACCCGGCGACGGCAACAGGCCTTCGCCTTCACGACGGTTTGGATAGCGACCGGTGACTTGCCAGCCGATATGGCTGGCGTCGGCAAATACCAGGTTCACCGCCATGGCGCGGATTTCCCGGCTGGCGTCGGAGGCTTTCTCGACGTTCTGCGCCCGGGACAGGTCGAAGAAAGCATCCAGGGTCTTGTCGTCGCTCAAGCTCGGCGTCTGCAAGGCCAGGCCAAAGCCGTTGGCCATCGCCGGGCCCTGGGCGCTGTTGAGCAGCGGGCCGTGACGGGTCTCGAACACCGCTTCACGAATCGGCCGCTGGCCTTTGATGAAATAGGTTTCGTTGCGCACGATCGCTGGCTGCCATTTGCCGTTGACCTCATAGGACAGGCCGTTGCCCTGGCGTCGGATTTTCTCCAGGAACAGGTCCTGGTTGTCCCCCAGTACGCTGGTCATGCTCCAGGCCACTTTGCCGTTGAACCCGGCCAGGATCATCGGGATGCCCGCCACGGAAATCCCGGCCGCCTGGTACTTGGGCGCGCGGATCTGTACGGGGCTCCACAGCCCCGGCATGCCCAGCGGCCCATGGCTGTCACTGGCCAGCAGGCTCTTGCCGCTGCGGCTGCGTTGCGGCGCGATGGCCCAGTTACTCGAAGACGCAGCGCTCAAAAGGTTCAGCTCGGCCAACTGGCTGGTGGCCTTGCTGATCTCGTTCAGGCCCGGAATCTGGCCGTTGAGTCGCAAGCCCTGGAGTTTGTCAGCCTCGGCCACGGGCAGTGGTTCGTCTGGGTAGGACGGGCTCAGCCAGGCGAGTTTGTCGTTGGTGACGGTCTGGGCCAGAACCAGGCCGGCGATTTCTTCCGGCAGGTTGGCTGACTGGCTGAAATTCAGCAGGCAGAACATCAGCGCCGAGTCTTCCGGTTTCCAGTATTCGGGTTTGTAGCCGGTGGCGGCCAGGTCCGACGGCAACTTGTCGCGGTAGCGGAACAGGTAGGCGTTGACGCCGCGGGCATAGACTTCGAAGAAACGCTTGAGCCGTGGCGAAGACGCCTTGTACAGCTCGTCGGCGTTTTTCTTCAGGTTGACGGCGCGCATGTAGCGGTCGACGTCCAGCCGTTCGGCGCCGGACATCTCTGCCAGCCGCCCCTGGGCCAGCAGGCGCAGGGTGACCATCTGGGTGATGCGATCGCTGGCGTGGACGTAGCCGAGGGTGAACAGGGCATCATGGAAGCTGTTGCTTTCGATCAGCGGCATGCCCGTGGCATTGCGCCGGACCGAGACGTTCTGCGCCAGCCCCTTGAGCGGTTGCACACCGGAAGTCGGCGGGACAGTGTCCTGGGCATTCCAGGCCTGGCATCCGCTCAAACCGAGCACACTGGCCACTGCGGCGGCAACGCCGAGCCGGGGGATAAGGGAAATCGAGGCTGGCGAGGCCATGGCAAAGCTCCTGCGGGAGGGGGGTGGCACCAATAAAGGCGCTACGTTAGTGAGCAGGAGGGGGCCGCGCAAGCGGGGCGAGGGTTATTTGTTGGTTTGGCGATGAAACTCCGGGGCCGGGTCATCGCTTTTGCTCGAAGGCTTGCCTGTAGGAAGAGGTGATGATCAAGTGTGGACGATTCAATGACCGAGAGGAGAAAACCGGCATGGAGCTCCAAAACAACGCAGCGCTGATCCTCATCGATCAACAAAAAGGCATCCTTCACCCCAGGCTCGGTCCTCGCAACAACCCCGAGGCAGAGCTGCGCATGCTGGAGCTACTGGCGTTATGGCGACGCACGGCGCGACCGGTGATTCACGTCCACCACTTGTCCCGCTCGCCGGACTCGGTGTTCTGGCCGGGGCAGACGGGCGTAGAGGTCCAGCCACGGTTCGAGCCGCGGGCGGGGGAATGGCTGGTGCAGAAACAGGTACCGGATGCGTTCAGTGGCACGCGCCTGGAGGAAGACCTGCGCAGGGTGGGTATCGGGCAACTGGTGATCGTCGGTGTGGCGACGCACAACTCGGTGGAGTCCACGGGGCGTACGGCCGGCAACCTGGGATTCGACACGTGGGTGGCCGAGGATGCCTGCTTTACCTTCGACAAGAGCGATTACTTCGGCAACGCCCGTTCGGCTGCCGAGGTGCATGCCATGTCCCTGGGCAATTTGCATGGCGAGTATGCGACGGTGGTCGCTGTGAAGCGGATTCTGGAGGCGGGCTGATACATAAGCAGTGAATGTACTGACCTCATCGCGAGCGAGCTCGCTCCCACATTGATTCTTCGGCGATCATTAAATATCGCCTCACCGCAAATCCCCTGTGGGAGCGAGCTTGCTCGCGATGACGGTCTAACAGGCGAAAAAGTTTTTCGCCCGGACCCTCAAGCCCCGTGGCACTTCTTGAATTTCTTGCCATTGCCGCACGGGCAAGGATCGTTGCGGCCGACATCCTTCAGGGTGTTGCGCACCGGTTCCTGGTGGGCGTGGCCGCAGTTCGGACCGTGGACATGGCCGTGGTCATGATCGTGATGATGGTCGTGATCGTGGTTGCAATCAGGGCCATGGACGTGGGGTTGTTGGGTCATCGGGGTTACTCCGCAATAAAATCGGCGGCGATTATCACGCCATTGCGTTCCAGGTGCACGTAGTGAGCGATGAATAATCCGGTTTCCAGCTCACCTTCCAGACGATAGGGGATCTGTTCCCGGGGTTTCTCCAGCAACTTCACCACGTGCCGCACCTGCGGCCACAGGTTGGTGCGGATCGGCACCTTGAAGTAGGCGCTGTGCCGGGGGCTCACGGTGAACCAGTGTTCATGGGCACCTTCGGTCAGCAACAGGTCGCCCAGGTGGATGCGGTACGTCAGGCCGCGGACGGTCAGGTCGCTGTCGCCGGGGTTATCGACGCGAAAGTGCAGTATGAACTTCTGTTCCAGCAGCCGGGCCCGCACCACCTCGACCTTGACCAGGTGCACCTGTGGCTCAGGGGCTTCTTCACCTTGCCAGGACGCGCAACCGCCGAGCCCGACGAACAGCAGCAGGCAGGTGATGCGCAGCAGGAGTGATGTGGCGGTCATGTCCGAGCCTCTGGTTTACCCCCAGTCTAGCCCTATGGGCCGATGGACGAGTGTCGGACGTTTCTGAATTCAACGATTGAAGTAGCCGGCGCAGCACTTTTTGAATTTATGCCCGCTACCGCACGGACAGCCGTCGTTGCGGCCCGTCTTGACCGGTACGGTCGGGTCGATGAAGTACCAGCGCCCGCTGTTCTGCACGAACGAGGACTGCTCGCGGTGGCTGTGCTCGCCCTGGCCGTCGTGCCAGCGTGCCGTGAACGTGACAAAGGCGTGTTCCGGTTGACCACCGAGCACTTCGCTGCTTTCCACTTCCAGCCCCAACCAGGTGCTGTTGGCGCTCCACTCGCTGATCGACTGGCGATCAAGGCCTGGCTGCTGGGCGGGCAGGGTGGTGGCGACCAGATAGTCCACCAGGCCCAACACATAGGCGCTATAGCGCGAGCGCATCAAGGCTTCGGCGCAGGGCGCCGGGTGACCGTCGTGGTAATGGCCGCAGCAGGCGTCCAGTGGGTTGCCACTGCCACAGGGGCAAATGGGTGTGTGTAGGGTTGTGTTCACGGTTACCACCAATATTTTCCAAAATTTTCCGGGTTGGCCCAAAAGCGCGAGTTGAGCCAGTCGGGGACTTGTTTGTATTCAAGCAGATCGTAGGTAAACAGAGTCAGCACCTGATCTTCGCGCTGGAATCGCTCGCTGGCTTGCAGGGCCAGGGAAAAAAAGTCTGTCTCTTGCCAGCCGCAGGCGTTGAGGTCTGCCAGCACGGCGATGCGGCTGGCATTGAGATTGCGGATGCCGCCCAACAGGTTCAGACCCTCGCGCTTGGGCAAATGCTCCAGGCAATCGAGCGCCAGGGCCAGGTCGAAACGCCGCGCCGCCACGTCCGCCGGCAGCGCGCCGGGGCCGGCGTGGACCACTTCGGTGTCGGGATGGGCCTGCTGGAATGCTTCGAGCGCGGGAAAGCCGCTGGCACCGATCAACAGCAGTTTTTGCGGGGCATAACGGTCAAGCACGGCCGCCAGGGCTTGCTGGGGCGTACGCGCAGAAATGGCAACGGTCATCGAAGTTCCTCAGTCAGAACCACAACGATAGCCTGCCCGGACATCGTGGCCTAGAGCGGTTTGTCCCTGAACGTGCGGAATCTTCGCAAACACGGGGCGAAAACCCGCGATTGCTCAGGCTGGCGCAGATTCGAAGACGGGTCTTTACTCCCCTCAATCGGCGACAAGCCGATCCCTCAAGGAGAAAACCGATGAGCATAGTTCGGACAGCGTTACCCCTGGTTCTGCTAACCAGTGTGTTGACTGGTTGCGCAGGTTTGCAGAAAACCGACTGGCCGATCTGTGCGGCCACTGGTGGTGTCGTCGGCGCGGGATTGGGCGCGATCGAAAGCAGTTCCTGGATCGGCCCGGGAGCGCTGGTGGCCGGCACTGTGGCGGCGGGCTGGTGCTGGGCCCATGGTGACGGCGACGAAGACGGCGATGGCGTGCCGGACAGCCGCGACAAGTGCCCGGGTACGCCGAAGGGCGTACAGGTCGATGCCGACGGTTGCCCACCACCTCCACCGCCACCGGTGGCTGACGTACCTCCAGTGGTCAAGGAAGAAACCATCGTGATCCGCGATGTGCACTTCGAGTTCAACAAAGCCACGCTGACCCCGGCCGACAAAGATGTCCTGAGCGGCGTTGCGACCCGGCTGAAACAGGAAACGTCCACCACGCAACTGCGGGTCATCGGCCACACCGACAGCGTTGGCAGCGATGCCTACAATCGTAAACTGTCGGAGAAACGGGCCAACTCGGTGGTGAAATACCTGGTCGACAACGGCGTGCCGCAGTCCAGTTTTGTCTCGGTGTCCGGTGCCGGTGAGAGCCAGCCGGTGGCCGATAACAAGACTGCCGACGGCCGCGCGCTGAACCGTCGCACGGAAATCAAGATAAACCGCTGAAACCCTTGCCATTCGCGGCTTGTAGAGTTGCGGATGCGGGTCTTTACTCCTGTGTGACCGGTATGGGCCGGTGACACAGGAGCATTCATCATGAACGTTCTAATCAGGGCCGCCTTACCGGTACTGCTGGCGAGCAGTCTGTTGTCCGGTTGCGCCACTCACAGCGACGGTAGCGCACCTCTCAATCAACGCACCTGGCCAATCTGTAGCCTGATCGGCGGCTTGGTTGGCGGTGGGTTGGGGGCCATTGAAAGCAGTGGCTGGGCCGCCGGCGGCGCCGCACTGGGACTGCTGGGCGGTGGTTTGATCTGCTACGCCCAGGATGGCGATGAAGACGACGACGGGGTGTTCGACCGTCGCGACCGTTGTCCCGATACGCCGGCCAATACCCCCGTTGAGCATCACGGTTGCCCGGTGCCGCAATACCCGGCCAGCGCCCCGCCCGTGGAGCCTGAAGCACCGGCTAGCGAGGTCATCACCCTCAACGACGCCGGCAAGGTACTGTTCGATTTCGACAAATCCGACCTCACCGCAGATGCTCGAAGCCAGCTCGATGGGCTGATGGGCAAGCTCAGCCATGCCAATGTCGCCAGCATCCGGGTCGTGGGTCACACCGACAGCGTCGGCAGTGATGCCTATAACCAGGGGCTGTCTGAACGTCGGGCCAGCAGCGTCGTGGAGTATTTGCTGACCCAGGGGCTGGCCCCCGGCAAACTCACCAGCGAAGGCAAAGGCGAAAGCGAGCCGGTGGCTGACAATGAGACCGACGAAGGGCGGGCGCAGAACCGTCGGGTCGAGCTGCATATCCAGCGTTGAAGCGCGGGCCAGGGCTGCCGGGTCGTCGGGAAGGCGATCCGGGGCTCGGGTCAGATTAAATTTGCCTGGCCCTCTGGCTTATCCTGCGCGCAAGCCGTTACTGTGCGCGCAAAGAATAATTCCCGATCAGGGGGGCGTATGAAGGTGTTTTGGGGGCTGGGGCGCTTGCTGACCCTGCTGTTCTGGCTGGTGGTGCTGGTCAATCTGGTCGTGCCGTTCGTCCATCCGCTGCATCTGCTGGTCAATGTCGCCGGCGCGTTTTTGCTGGTGCTCCATCTGCTGGAACTGCTGTTGTTCAGGGCCAGTTTCCGTGGCCGCCCTGCGCCTGGTCGTGATCGCCTCAGAGTGCTGCTGTTCGGTATCTTCCATTTGCAAACCCTCCCGACCGCGCCAGAGGCTTCCCATGCGTAAATTGTGTCTGCTCGCCGCACTCGTATGCCCGTGGGCTTCGGCCCAGGTGGTCCAGGTCGAAAGCCATTCGTTGATGCGCCTGCCCAACACCACCAGCACCCTGGTCCTTGAGCGACTGGACGTGGCCGACTACGGCACGCTGCTGGTGCCTTCCAATGTCACGGAACTGACCATCGACCAATTGCACCTGGGACGTGAAGCACGGATTGCCATCGTGCCGGCGCAGCAGGTATTGGAAATGAAAGTGGCCCAGGCTGAGCTGGCCGAGGGCAGCCAGATCACTTCACGCGGCGCACCAGGTACCTATACCAAGGCCGCGCGGTCGGGGCGCGATCTCAACCTGCGTTTCAATACCTTGAATGCGCCGCTGTTGTCGGTGGATGCCCGTGGCGGCACCGGTGCACCGGGTTTCGTCGGTCTTGACGGTGCCAATGGCCAGGCGCCGGGTTGCACCTGGGGTTCGGCCGGTCGCGGGGCCGACGGCAGCAATGGCAGCGATGGCCAGCCGGGTGCGGCCGGTGCGCTGGTACGCCTTGAACTGCCCCGCGCCTATCCTGCCGAGCAGATCAAAGTGACGGTGGACGGCGGTGCCGGTGGCGCGGCGGGGCGCGGCGGCAAGCCCGGGGCCGGTGGCAAGGCCAAGGGCTGCCTGGTCTATACCGCTGACGGCGGCAAAAGCGGCCGTCCTGGCGCCGATGGCCAGCCAGGGCCTGCCGGAGCGGCGGGGACGGTGACGGTGCAGCGGTTCTGAAGAAAAACCTGATCTGAAACTGTGGGAGCGAGCTTGCTCGCGATGGCGTTGTGTCAGTCGATGAAGTGTTGCCTGATACACCGTCATCGCGAGCAAGCTCGCTCCCACAGGTTTTTATGTGATGTTCAGAACATCGGCCGCGCCGCGCCAATCGCCACCACCAGCAACCCGATCAACAGGTTGATCCCCACCAACCGCCGAATCTTCCCCAGCACCGCCGCACCCGTCGGCCAGTCCTGCGCCGTCACGGCGCTACGCAATGCCGGCAGTTGCAGACCCTGGATGCGGATAAACAGTGCTGTCATCACCACGTACAACCCCATCATCACCTGCACATACCGCGGCGCGGTTTCGAAACCGGCGAAGCGCACATGGATCAGGCCTACACCGCTGATCGGCAAAAGCACCACGGCGACCCAGACCCAGACGAAAAAACGCTGAAACACTTCTACCCACAACTTGAGCCGGGCAGGGCCCTCAAGCGCCGTCATTGCGGCGGGGCGCAGGATCATCCAGGCGAAGAACATGCCGCCGACCCAGACCAGGGCCGCCAGTAAATGCAGGGTGTAGACGAGGGCAAAGGATGTCATTGGGTTACTCCGTTCTGCGCAGGATTCATTAGCGGGGTATGATAGCCGCCGATCCGAACCACTGAAAATTTATCCAGCGTTTTTTGCGCCCGACCATTCATGATCAGCACCGAACTCAAAACCACGATCCAGGGCGCCTATTCGCGTTTTCTCGAAGCCAAGAGCCTCAAGCCGCGATATGGCCAGCGCCTGATGATTGCCGAAGTGGCAAAAGTCCTGGGTGACATCGACACCGACGACGAAGGCCGGCGCAGTGGCGAGCCCGCCATCGTGGCGGTGGAGGCCGGCACCGGTACCGGCAAGACCGTGGCCTACAGCCTGGCGGCGATTCCCACGGCCAAGGCCGCCGGCAAACGCCTGGTGATCGCCACGGCCACCGTCGCCCTGCAGGAGCAGATCGTCTACAAGGACCTGCCCGACCTGATGCGCAACAGCGGCTTGAACTTCACGTTCGCGCTGGCCAAGGGCCGTGGGCGCTACATGTGCCTGTCCAAGCTCGACATGTTGCTCCAGGAAGGCCACGCGCAGACCGCCACGGCCCAGTTGTTCGAAGAAGAAGGCTTCAAGATCGAAGTCGACGAGGCCAGCCAGAAGCTGTTCACCAGCATGATCGAGAAGCTGGCCGGCAATAAATGGGACGGCGACCGCGACAGCTGGTCCACGGCCCTGGAAGACGCCGACTGGTCCCGCCTGACGACCGACCATAGCCAGTGCACCAACCGGCATTGCCCGAACTTTGGCCAGTGCGCCTTCTACAAGGCCCGCGAAGGCATGGGCAAGGTCGATGTCATCGTCACCAACCACGACATGGTCCTGGCTGACCTGGCCCTGGGCGGTGGTGCGGTGCTGCCGGACCCGCGCGACACGATCTACGTGTTCGACGAAGGCCATCACCTGCCGGACAAGGCCATCGGTCATTTCGCCCATTACACCCGGCTGCGTTCCACTGCCGACTGGCTGGAAACCACCGCCAAGAACCTCACCAAACTGTTGGCCCAGCATCCATTGCCGGGTGACCTGGGCAAGTTCATCGAGCAAGTGCCGGAGCTGGCGCGGGAAATCAAGACGAACCAGCAGTTCATGTTCACCGCTTGTGAACAAGTGGCCGACTTCAAGCCTGGTGAAGACGTCGAGGGCCGCGATCGGCCACGCCACCGGTTTGTTGGCGGGGTGGTCCCCGAGCACATGCGCGAAATGGGCATCGAGCTCAAGAAAGGTTTCTCGCGCCTGACCGACCTGTTCACACGCCTGACCGACCTGCTCAAGGAAGGCATGGATGGCGAGGTCAACATCGGTATCGCCAGCAACCAGGCCGAGGAGTGGTACCCGCTGTTTGGCAGCCTGTTGTCCCGCTCACAGGGCAACTGGGAGCTGTGGACGGCCTTCACCGCCGAAGACCCGGAAGACAACCCGCCGATGGCGCGGTGGCTGACCCTGGCCGAAAGCGGTTCGCTGTTCGATATCGAGGTCAATGCCAGCCCGATCCTGGCGGCGGAAATGCTGCGTCGCAACCTGTGGAACGTGGCCTATGGCGCGCTGGTGACGTCCGCCACGCTGACCGCCCTGGGCACGTTCGACCGCTTCCGCATGCGCGCCGGCCTGCCGAAGAAAGCCGTGACCGCCGTGGTCCCGAGCCCCTTCCACCACGCCGATGCTGGCGTGCTGCGGGTGCCGGACCTCAAGGCCGACCCACGGGATGCCGCCGCCCACACGGCGGCGATCATCCGCGACCTGCCAGAACTGGTGGAAGGCTCACGGGGCACCCTGGTGCTGTTTTCCTCGCGCAAACAGATGCAGGACGTATTCGACGGTCTTGACCGTGACTGGCGCAAGCAGGTGTTCATCCAGGGCAACCTGTCGAAGCAGGAAACCCTGAACAAACACAAGGCGCGGGTCGATGGTGGGGATTCCAGCGTGCTGTTCGGCCTGGCGAGTTTTGCCGAAGGCGTGGACTTGCCCGGTGCCTATTGCGAGCACGTGGTGATTGCCAAGATCCCCTTCTCGGTCCCCGATGACCCGGTGGAAGCCGCGCTGGCCGAGTGGATCGAAGCCCGAGGCGGCAACCCGTTCATGGAGATCTCCGTACCGGACGCTTCGCTGAAGCTGGTCCAGGCGTGTGGCCGGTTGCTGCGCACCGAAGAAGATCGCGGCACCATCACCTTGCTCGACCGCAGGCTGGTAACCCAGCGCTATGGCAAGGCGATCCTCAACGCGCTGCCGCCGTTTCGGCGGGAGATTTCCTGAGGCTGCTGCAACTTCACGGTGAAGCAATGTATTTGTGGGAGCAAGGCTTGCCCGCGATGAAGGTACCTCGGTCTCAGAAAGACCTCACAGGCCTCATCGCGGGCAAGCCTTGCTCCCACAGGTTCTTCTTGCCACGGGGGGGCATGCTTAGCCAGCCGTCTTGCGACGGTTCCCAAAAACCCTAATGGCTGAAACAATGCCAGCCACCTTAAAAGTGTTTGTTTCAAGGGAGTTACGGGTGCAGATTCAAGGCCATTATGAACTTCAGTTCGAGGCGGTGCGTGAAGCGTTCGCGGCGCTGTTCGATAATCCCCAGGAGCGCGGCGCGGCGTTGTGCATCCAGGTGGGTGGTCGCACGGTGATCGATCTGTGGGCCGGTACCGCCGACAAGGATGGCCATGAAGCCTGGCACAGCGACACCATTGCCAACCTGTTTTCCTGCACCAAGACCTTCACCGCCGTCACTGCCCTGCAATTGGTGGCCGAAGGCAAGTTGCAGTTGGATATCCCGGTAGCCCGCTATTGGCCCGAGTTTGCCGCAGCCGGCAAGCAATCCATTACCCTGCGCCAATTGCTCTGTCATCAGGCCGGGTTGCCGGCGCTACGTGAATTGCTACCGCCCGAAGCGCTTTATGACTGGCAAGCCATGGTCGATGCCCTGGCCGCCGAAACACCTTGGTGGACGCCGGGTGAGGGTCATGGTTATGCCGCGATCACCTACGGCTGGCTGATTGGCGAGCTGTTGCGCAGGGCCGATGGGCGTGGCCCGGGGGAGTCCATCGTGGCCCGTATTGCCAAGCCGTTGGGCCTGGATTTTCACGTTGGCCTGGCCGACGAGGAGTTTCATCGCGTGGCCCACATCGCCCGTGGCAAAGGCAACGTCGGCGATGCCGCGGCCCAACGTCTGCTGCAGGTGACGATGCGCGAGCCGACGGCCATGACCACCCGGGCCTTCACCAATCCGCCGTCGATCATGACCAGTACCAACAAACCGGAGTGGCGGCGCATGCAGCAACCGGCGGCCAACGGCCACGGTAACGCCCGCAGCCTGGCTGGATTCTATGCGGGGCTGCTGGATGGCAGCCTGCTGGAAGGTGAAATGCTCGACGAACTGACTCGCCAGCACAGCTTCGGCGAGGACAAGACTTTGTTGACCCAGACCCGTTTCGGCCTGGGTTGCATGCTCGACCAGCCGGATGTACCGAATGCGACCTATGGCCTCGGCCCACGGGCGTTCGGTCATCCGGGGGCCGGGGGCTCCATGGGGTTCGCCGACCCGGAGCATGATGTGGCTTTTGGCTTCGTAACCAACACGCTCGGGCCTTACGTATTGATGGACCCGCGCGCGCAGAACCTTGCGAGGGTACTTGCCACTTGTCTATAAAACGCCATTGAAGGCGGCGGGCACCGGAACCTCGTGGCCTTTTCAGTTTCCAAGCGACTGTTTATGCGGCCAAAACATGGCCTTTATTTTCCATTTACATCATTTTGTGGATATCCAATGTCATCGAATAAAACCCTCGCTCTGGCGCTGTGCTTCGCTATCACCGGTTGCGCACAAAACCCACAAAATGATGCCGAGGGCGGCGGTAGCTGGTGGTCGTTCGGCTCTTCCGACAAGGTCGTAGCCAAGGACACGGCGCCAGCTGCGCCTCTGAAACCGGCCGCCGTCGCACCGCAAGCCAAGGCCGAGAGCGCCACCCACTGGTGGTGGCCGTTCTCTTCCGATGATGCGGCCGACGTTGCGAAGAAAGATGACGTCAAACCCCAGGACAAGCCTGAAGCCAAGGCGCCGGCCGTTGCCAAGGCCGAAGCCGAAAGTAACGGCAAGTGGTGGTGGCCGTTTGGCGGCAAGGATCAGGAAACCGCCAAGGCGGTGCCGATGCCCGATCCTAAAGTCACCCAGGCCTGGCTCGACGACTACGAGCCGAAGCTGCGCACAGCCATCCAGGACAGCAAGCTCCAACTCGAGCGCCGCGACAACGTGCTGGTGGTCACCGCGCCCGTGGACGGCTCCTTCAACCCGGACCGTCCGGCCATGCTGCTGCCCGTGACCCTAGGGCCGTTCACCCGCGTGGCGAAGATCCTTGAAGCCGACCCGAAGACCGCCGTGCTGATCCTCGGCCACGCCGACACCTCGGGCGCCGCACCGGCCAACTTGAAGCTCAGCCAGGAGCGAGCCCAGTCCGTGGCGGCGATTTTCCGTCTCAGCGGCCTGCAACGTGATCGCCTGATGCTGCGCGGCATGGGCGCAGTGGCGCCACGTGCGGCCAACGATAGTGTGGAAGGGCGTGCCTTGAACCGTCGTGTGGAACTGCTGGTCACGCCGGCCAACACCATGGTTGCGCTGCTGAGCAAATACAACATGCCGGCCCCTGCGCCAGTGACGCTGGTGGCGGCCCAGGACGTGAAACCCGTGGCCCCGGCCCCAGTGCCTGCGGCGAAAAAAGCCGTGACCCCGACCAGCAAAAAAGCACCGGCCAAAAAAGCCGTGGCCAAGGCGCCTGCCAAGAAGGTCCCTGCCAAGGCCACTACCCCGGCGAAGAAAACCCAACCGGCCAAAGCCGCCACCGATACCAAGAAAGTCGCGGCCGCCGATACCCCCAAGCAGTGATGGGCTAACCACAAGGAACGCGCCATGACCCAACCTCTGGCTGATATGCGCCGCGACTACACCCGCGACGGCTTGACCGAGGCACAAGCCCCGGCCGAGCCGTTTGCACTGTTCCACCAATGGTTCGCCGACGCGGTGAAAACCGAGCAGGCCCCAGTGGAGGCCAACGCCATGACCCTGGCGACGGTGGATGCAGAAGGGCGCCCGCACTGCCGGATCCTGCTGCTCAAGGGCCTGGATGCCCTGGGGTTCACGTTCTTCACCAACTACGACAGCGCCAAGGGCCAGCAACTGGCCGCGAATCCATTTGCGGCCATGACGTTTTTCTGGCCGGCCCTGGAGCGCCAGGTGCGCATCGAGGGCAAAGTGGTGAAGGTCACCGCGCAGGAGTCGGACGCCTATTACCAGGTTCGCCCGCTGGGCAGCCGTCTCGGCGCCTGGGCTTCACCCCAGAGCCGGGTAATTGCAGGGCGTGGTGAGCTGGACGACCTGCTCAAGGCCACCGAACAACGCTTCAGCGACAGCCAACCGCACTGCCCGGAGCATTGGGGCGGTTATCGTTTGCTGCCTGAGCGCATCGAGTTCTGGCAGGGGCGTCCGAGCCGCCTGCACGATCGCCTCAACTACCGCCTGCAAGGGGCGAACTGGACGCGCGAGCGTCTGGCGCCTTAGCATCGGGGTAACCTGCCGCAGCGGTTTTAAGCCATTGCGGCAAGTCCCGGCGCTTGACCCCTTGCTCCCGGGCGCGGGCCAATTGTTGCAGCATGTAGGTCTTTTTCTGCTCATCCTGCCCCGCCAGGGACAGCGCCAGGTCGCGGTCCATCCAGCGTTTGATTCGTACGTACAGCCACCAGTGGAAGTACAAACCGGCCACGGTGACCGCGACGATGATGAAATAATCCATGAAAATCCCCGGGTTGATGACGCAGGTTTCGGAAATTGGCGCTACTGTTTGGTGAATTTTTCGGGTGCGCCTGTATCCCACCTGAATGAAAACAATTTTATCCCGGCGAGGCCGTGACAGGCGTCAAGCTGCGGAGTTTAATGAATCCCTGTCTTTTGGAGTTGATGCTATGCGTAAGTCTGTTTTGCTGGTTGCTTCCTTTTCCACGATGGCGATGTTGCTCACTGGCTGTCAGTCGAGCCTGACCGGTGACTCCTACTCTCGTGACGAAGCGCGTCGCGTGCAGACGATTCGCATGGGGACTATCGAGTCCTTGCGTCCGGTCAAGATCGAAGGCACCAAGACCCCGATCGGCGGTGCGGCTGGTGCGGTGGTCGGTGGTGTCGGTGGCAGCGCCATCGGTGGTGGCCGTGGCAGCATCGTCGCCGCTGTGATCGGTGCGGTGGCCGGTGGCCTGATTGGTTCTGCGACTGAAGAAGGCCTGACCCGTACCCAGGGTGTGGAAATCACCGTTCGTGAAGATGACGGTAGCATGCGTGCCTATGTGCAGCAGGTTCAGGAGAACGAGGTATTCCGTGTGGGTGAGCGGGTTCGTATTTCCACTGTGGATGGTACGAGTCGCGTATCGCACTAAGCTTGGTTAGGTAAGAGAAAAAACGGCGCTTGTTCCTGAACGGGAAGGCGTCGTTTTTTTATGGCTTCGTTTCGGGGGACGGGGTGTATATCCGTTTTTTGCGTAACGGCGGCTTATGGTTCCGCTCTTACAGCGGGTCACTTTTGAAAAGCGCAAAAGTAACCAAAACGCTACATGCCCCACCACTCGGTGCCTCGCCTAGGCTCGGCATCCATGCCGGGTTACCCACTGCGCAATACCTTCGTTCAGCCAGCGTGGTTAACGGGGCGCCGAGATCAACGTCCACTACGAGGCGGCCTAACAGCCGACCTGGTTCTTGGTGAGACTGCGTTTCTCCTGTGGGAGCGAGCTTGCTCGCGAAGGCGGTGTGTCAGTTTGCGGTGATGTTGGATGTGCCGGGGTCATCGCGAGCAGGCTCGCTCCCACAGTGGTTCTGTGTTGGATATGAATTTTGTGTCCGCTGAAGATTGAATGTGGGAGCGAGCCTGCTCGCGATGGCGGTGGTCCAGTCACATGGATGCTGGGCTTGCTGGCCTCATCGCGAGCAAGCTCGCTCCCACAGGAGAGACGCGGTCCCACCGAGAACCAGGTCGGCTACTAGGCCGCCTCGGGGCGGACGTTGATCTGGGGCGCCCCGTTAACCACGCTGGCCGAACGCAGGCATTGTGGAGTGGGTATCCCGGCATGGATGCCGGGATAGCCGCGCTGGGCCATGGATGGCCCTTCGCGGCGGGCCCACGGAGCAATGCCGGAGTGAGGGCATGCCGAGCCTAGGCGAGGCACCGAGTGGTGGGGCATGAGCGTTTTTGGTTACTTTTGGCGCTCTTCCAAAAGTGACCCGCTGTAAGAGCGGAACCCTAAGTAGCCGTTACCGCAGAAACGGATATACACACCATTCCTTAACCTCCCACGGCTCTCAAGACGCTAACGCAGAAGCAAGGATCAGCCAGGCAATGCAGCAGGCTGCTTGCGACTGGCCGCCGCCGTCACCGCGTAACCCAACAACGCCGCGAGGATCGAACCAGTGAGAATCCCCATCCGGTCCATACCGGCGTAGTCACTCACACCCGGCTCGAACGCGAGGGAGCCAACGAACAGGCTCATGGTGAACCCGATACCGCACAGAATCGCCACCCCCAATATCTGGCCCCAATTGGCGCCAGCGGGCAAGCTGGCAATGCCGATTTTCACGGCCAGCCAGGTCAGGCCGAAGACGCCGACGGTCTTGCCCAGCAGCAGGCCAATGGCGATGCCCATCGGCACGTCATGGGTGAAACTCTCGACAGTGATGCCACTTAGGGACAGGCCGGCATTGGCGAAGGCGAACAGCGGCAGAATGCCATAGGCCACCCAGGGATGCAGGGCATGTTCCAGGGTTAGCAGCGGCGAAGTCTCGGCATTTTTCGTGCGCAGCGGGATGCAGAACGCCAGGGTCACCCCGGCCAGGGTGGCATGGACACCGCTCTTGAGCACGCAGACCCACAGAATCAGCCCGACAACCATGTAGGGTCCGAGCTTGACCACGCCCATCCGGTTCATCGCCACCAGCGCGGCGATGCAGGTTGCCGCCAGTATGAGCGACAGGCTGGACAGAGCACCGGAGTAAAAGATCGCGATGATGATAATGGCGCCCAGGTCGTCGATGATCGCCAGGGTCATCAGGAACAGCTTGAGCGACACCGGCACCCGCTTGCCCAGCAAGGCGAGCACGCCGAGGGCGAATGCAATGTCGGTGGCCGTCGGAATCGCCCAGCCGGCGAGGGCGGGAGGATTGTCGCGGTTGAGGAACCAGTAGATCAGCGCCGGCACCACCATGCCGCCAATCGCCGCCGCACCCGGTAGGACGATTTGCGAAGGTTTCGACAGTTGCCCATCGAGGACCTCTCGCTTGACCTCGAGGCCGATGAGCAGGAAAAACATCGCCATCAGGCCGTCGTTGATCCACAGCAACAAGGGTTTGGCGATCTTCAACGCGCCGATCTGGGCGACCACCGGCGTGTCCAGCAGGCCGTTGTACAGCCAGGAAAGGGGCGAGTTATTGATGGCCAGGGCCAGCACGGCGGCGGCGATCAGCAGCAGGCCGCTGGCAGCCTCCAGTTGGAAAAAACGTGTCAGAGAATTGCGTAGAGCCACGATCGCTCTCCATTCATTGAATCAAAAAGATGGCACACCCTAACTCGTACTGTTAGTTGTTAAAACAAAAGTTATATTCTTTTTTGTTATATGTCGTTACAACGCATGCTCCACGCAGTCGGGCAGTTATGGGCCATATTGGACCTTAGCTGTACCTGTGCGTGATGTAGGTTTTTTCCTAAGCTTGCGACTGGTTTTTCCGAGACCACGTTGCGCCTGCATGACCACCAGGTTTCCCCGCGTCGAACCGAGCCAGTGAGAAAACACCATGAACGACCACCGCCAGTGGGCGCGCGAAGCGATCCGCATCATCGAGGCTGACTTCCAGCGCAGCGCCGATACCCACCTGATTCCGTTGCCGCTGCCCGGCCTGCCGGGTATCGAGCTGTATTTCAAGGATGAGTCCAGCCATCCCACCGGCAGCCTCAAGCATCGGCTGGCCCGTTCGCTGTTTCTCTACGCGTTATGTAACGGCTGGCTCAAGCCCGGTGCGCCGGTGATCGAGGCCTCCAGCGGCTCGACGGCGATTTCCGAGGCTTACTTCGCCAGGTTGCTGGGCTTGCCGTTCATTGCGGTGATGCCGGCGACCACCTCCCGGGAAAAAATCGCACAGATCGCTTTCTATGGCGGCCAGAGCCACCTGGTGGACGATCCTACGCAGATCTACGCCGAATCCGAACGCCTGGCCCACGAGCATGATGGGCACTTCATCGACCAATTCACCTATGCCGAGCGCGCCACGGACTGGCGGGCCAATAACAACATTGCCGAATCGATCTTCCAGCAGATGCGCTTCGAGCGGCACCCGGAGCCGAGTTGGTTGATTTCAAGCCCCGGCACCGGCGGCACCACCGCCACCCTGGGGCGTTACGTGCGTTACCGCCAGCACGGCACCCGCGTGCTGTGTGCCGACGCCGAGCGTTCAGTGTTCTTCGACTATTACCGCAGCGGTGATGCCAGCCTGCGCCTGGATTGCGGTTCACGCATCGAAGGCATCGGCCGGCCACGGGTCGAGGCGTCGTTCTTGCCGAAAGTCATCGATGCGATGGTCAAGGTCCCGGACGCCTTGTCATTGGCGGCCATGCATTACCTGGCCCAGCGCTTGGGGCGACGGGTCGGCGGGTCCAGCGGCACCAATCTGATCGGCGCACTCATGGCGGCCCGGCAGATGGCGGATGCGGGTGAGTCGGGGTCGATCGTGGCGATTTTATGTGACGGTGGCGAGCGCTACGCCACGACCTATTACGACCCGGCGTGGCTCAAGGCCCAGGGGTATGAGTTGAGTGGGCTGATGGACATCGTGGCGGCGTGTGTGGAACGGGGCGAGGCGCTGCCGGAGAGCGTGTTGCGGGCCAATATCTGAATCACTGAGGTCCCTTGTGGGAGCGAGCTTGCTCGCGATAGCGGTGGATCAGTCAACATCTGTGTTGATGCCAGGCCGCCATCGCGAGCACGCCCGCCCACAGGGTCATGCTGTTCACTCGGGCAAATCCTGCCTTGGGTGAACAGCATCGGCCCCTCAGGCCTCGAGGCCGAGGATATCCCGCGCCACCGCCTCGGCAATCCGGATCCCATCCACGCCCGCCGACAGGATCCCGCCGGCATAACCGGCGCCTTCACCGGCCGGGAACAGGCCCTTGACGTTCAGGCTCTGCAGCGATTCGTTGCGGGTAATGCGCAGGGGCGATGAGGTGCGGGTTTCGATGCCGGTCAGCACGGCGTCGTGCAGCGAGTAGCCGCGAATCTGTTTCTCGAACGCCGGCAGGGCTTCGCGGATGGCTTCGATGGCAAAGTCCGGCAGGGCCAGGGCCAAGTCGCCCAGGGACACCCCTGGCTTGTAGGAAGGTTCGACGCTGCCCAGTGCCGTAGACGGCTTGCCGGCGATGAAATCACCCACCAGTTGCGCCGGGGCCTCGTAGTTGCTGCCACCGAGTATGTACGCGTGGGATTCCAGGCGTTCCTGCAACTCGATCCCGGCCAGCGGGCCGCCGGGATAATCCACTTCCGGGGTAATCCCGACGACGATGCCGGAGTTGGCGTTGCGCTCGTTGCGCGAATACTGGCTCATGCCGTTGGTCACGACGCGGTTCGGCTCGGACGTCGCGGCTACCACGGTGCCGCCCGGGCACATGCAGAAGCTGTACACCGAACGACCATTCTTGGCGTGGTGCACCAGTTTGTAGTCGGCGGCGCCAAGTTTAGGGTGGCCTGCGTACTTGCCCAGGCGCGCGCTGTCGATCAGCGATTGCGGGTGTTCGATACGGAAACCCACCGAGAACGGCTTGGCTTCCATGTACACGCCCCGGCTGTGGAGCATGCGGAAGGTGTCCCGGGCGCTGTGGCCCAGGGCCAGGATCACATGTTTCGAATGAATCTGTTCGCCGCTGGCCAGTTCGACGCCGACCAGTTGGCCGTCTTCGATCAGCACATCGGTGACCCGCTGCTGGAAGCGTACTTCGCCACCCAGGGCGCGAATCTGCTCACGCATGGTTTCCACCACACCGGTCAGACGGAACGTGCCGATGTGCGGCTTGCTGACGTAGAGGATTTCTTCCGGCGCCCCGGCCTTGACGAATTCGTGCAAAACCTTGCGGCCAAGGAATTTCGGATCCTTGATCTGGCTGTAGAGCTTGCCGTCGGAAAACGTCCCGGCGCCGCCTTCACCAAATTGCACGTTGGATTCGGGGTTGAGCACGCTTTTGCGCCACAGGCCCCAGGTGTCCTTGGTGCGCTGGCGCACTTCCGGGCCACGCTCGAGAATGATTGGCTTGAAGCCCATCTGTGCCAGCAGCAGGGCGGCGAAGATCCCGCACGGGCCGAAACCGACCACGATCGGCCGCTCGCCCAGGTCGGCCGGTGCCTGGCCCACAACTTTGTAGCTGACATCCGGCGCCTCGTTGACGTTACGGTCATCGGCGAACTTGCGCAGCAGGCTGGCTTCGTCGCGCACCGTCAGGTCGATGGTGTAGATGAAGCACAATTCGGAGGATTTCTTGCGCGCATCGTAGCTGCGCTTGAACAAGGTGAAGTCGAGCAGGTCATCGCTGGCGATGCCCAGGCGCTGCACGATGGCAGGGCGCAGGTCTTCTTCGGGGTGGTCGATCGGCAGCTTGAGTTCGGTGATTCGTAACATGGTGGGATCCGGTTCGCGGGATGCACAACTGCACCAGGGCGTGAACCGGCGATTATAAGCCAAAAAACGGCGAATCAGTCGTTGCGCGCACCACCGAAGTAGGCGCAGCCACGCTGGACCTGACCGTTGACCCGCAGTTCGGCGCTCATGTGTTGCACACTGCCGGTGGTGCTGTCGACGCAGCGCTGGGCGGCCAGCCAGAGTTCGACCTTCTGGCCGTTGGCTTCGGTGCTGAGATTGAAGCGACCATCGCCCAGTTGTTCTTCAAGGTAAGGCACCGCCAGTGTCGGTTGGCCTTCACGCTCAAGCACCATGCCCTTGCCGCTGGCCTTGAGGTTCCATTCCGGGCCATGACCGGCGGCACGCAAGACCAGCAGTTTGAAATTGCCGTCATCGCAAGCGCTGCCCGAGCGCTCCAGGCGATACAACTGCTCCAGGTCCAACTGGCTGTCGCTGCCGGCCGCTGCGCTGGAGACGATACGGCCGCGCACATCGGCAAACAGCTTGCCCTGGTCATCGGCCAGGCTGGCGGCCTGCTGCAGCACGCTGGTGCCACCGCTGTCATTGACGATGTAGCGGCGCTGTTCCTGGCACGGCTGGAACACCAGCTTGCCATCGGCTGCCGTGAGCTCGCCTTGCATGCGCGTCTGGCCGGCGTGGGAGGCGCTCTGACGAGGGGCGTCGAGCAATTGGCAGCCGGTGAAGAGCGGCAGGAGGGCGACAAACAGCAGGGAGCGGGCGGCACGCATCATTGGGTCTCCAGACAAGTGCCGCCACGTTACTCAGACTGATCCTGCATCACAAGGGGTGTTAGCCCACGTGAAAGGTCTGACCGGTTTGTAGGCCTTCGACACTCTTGGCGTAGGCCAATGCAACATCGACGGCCGGGACCGGTTTGTAGCCGCGGAAGTACGGGGCGTATTTGTCCATGGCTTCCAGCAACACGTTCGGGCTCACCGAGTTGACCCGCAAGCCCCGTGGCAACTCGATTGCCGCGGCGCGCACGAAACTGTCCAGGGCGCCATTGACCAGGGCCGCCGAAGCACCACTCTTGATCGGATCGTGGCTGAGCACGCCGGTGGTGAAGGTGAAGGATGCACCGTCGTTGGCGAATTCGCGACCGATCAGCAGCAGGTTGACCTGGCCCATCAGCTTGTCTTTCAAGCCCAGGGCAAAGCTGTCATCGGTCATGTCGGCCAGGGGTGCAAAGGTGACGTTACCGGCGGCGCAAACCAGGGCATCAAAGCGGCCGGTCTTTGCGAACAGCGCGCGGATTGAAGCGCTGTCGCTGATATCCACCTGCAGGTCACCGCTGTGGCGGCCGATCCGAATGATCTCGTGGCGCGGCGACAGTTCGTTATCAATGGCCGAACCGATAGTGCCGTTGGCGCCGATCAAGAGGATTTTCATGAGTTGTTTCCCAATGGGTTGAATGAGTTTTCAGTCTAGAGGGGTTCTTTCCATTGATAATCATGCTAATAGGCAACCTTTGGTTTTCAATTGGAAACAATCCAATGAGCGAAATGGATGACCTGGCGGCGTTTGCCGTGTTGATGGAGGCCGGCAGCTTCACCCAGGCGGCCCAGCAGTTGGGGTGCAGCAAGGGCCAGTTGTCCAAGCGCATCAGTCTGTTGGAGAGGCGGTTTTCGGTGGTGTTGCTGCAACGCACCACGCGGCGCTTGAGCCTTACGGCGGCAGGGGCGGCGTTGTTGCCCCAGGCCCAGGCGCTGTTGGTGCAGGTGGAACGGGCGCGTCAGGCATTGGCTCGGCTGAAGGACGATATTTCCGGGCCGGTGCGTATGACGGTGCCGGTTTCGTTGGGCGAAACGTTCTTCGAAGGCTTGCTGATGGAGTTCGCTCGTACGTATCCCAATGTGCAGATCGAACTGGAGCTCAACAACGGTTACCGTGACCTGACCCGCGATGGCTTCGACCTGGCGATCCGCTCCGACGCCGCCATCGATGAGCGGCTGGTGGCCCGGCCATTGCTGGCGTGGCACGAAATGACCTGCGCCAGCCCGGCCTACCTCGAACACTATGGCGAACCCGAGACGCCTCAGGCCCTGGCCGAACATCGCTGTTTGCTGAACAGCCACTACAGCGGCCGGGAAGAATGGCTTTATCACCAGCAACACGAACTGCTGCGGGTCCGGGTGTCCGGGCCGTTCGCCAGTAATCACTATAGCCTGCTGAAAAAAGCCGCCCTGGCCGGCGCGGGAATCGCCCGGCTGCCGTCATACCTGCTGCATGAGGAGTTGGCCGACGGACGCCTACGCTGGCTGCTGCGCGACTACCAGACCCGGCGCATGCCGATGTACCTGGTGCACCCGTACCAGGGTGGATTGCCCAAGCGCACCCAGGTGCTGGCTGACTATCTGATCGACTGGTTCAAGCGCAGCGGCGAGGCGCTGGATCGGCTACAACGATAGCCCAGCCATTGGACACCCTATTGTGGGAGCGAGCTTGCTCGCGAAGGCGATGGCACATCCGACATTTATGCAAGCTGACCCACCGCTATCGCGAGCAAGCTCGCTCCCACATTTGATGGGTAGTGACTTCGATATTTCGACCTGCACAGATCCACTGTGGGAGCGAGCTTGCTCGCGAAGGCGGTGGCACATCCGACATTTATGCAAGCTGACCCACCGCTATCGCGAGCAAGCTCGCTCCCACAGGAGATTTTCAATCGCAGTCAGTGGGCGTAACGCTTGGCAATCAGGTGGTCGATGGACAGTATCCCCGGCCCACGGGCCATCAAGTAGAGCAATACCGCCGCCCAGGTGCCATGGGTCGGGTAGGCGTCCGGGTAGACGAACAGCTGGATGGTCAAGGTCATGCCCAGCAAGGCCAACGCTGAAAAGCGTGTCGCCAGGCCAAGCAGGATCAGGACCGGGAACACATGCTCGGCAGAGGCCGCCAGGTGTGCGGCCAGTTCCGGCGACAGCAACGGCAGGGCGTATTCGCTTTTGAACAGGGGAATGGTCGAGTCCGCCAGCCGTGGCAGACCGATCTGGAAGGTGCCGTCGAACAAGTCGATGGCCAGGCCTTCGATTTTGGTCTGGCCGGATTTCCAGAACACCGCGGCAATCGAGAAACGCGCGATGAAGGCGATCAGGCTGTGGGGAATTTTCTCCAGCCATTGAATGGAACCGGCAATCAGGGCGTTCATGGGGATACCTGTTCAGCTAGGAGGTGAGTGATAGCTCTGTGGCGAATGAGCCCCGCCAGGGTCTGTTCCAGGTCGAGGTCGATTGAGGCTTCAATGGCAGCGGTCAGGGACAGCCCCTGTTGCAGGGCGGTGATGAACCCATGGGCCGCGTGATTGATCGCGAACACTTGCACGTCGAGGCCGTTGCGCAGCACCAAGGCGTTTTGCGCAGAAAATGCCTCGAACGGCACGGGGGGCTCGTGCTGATGGGCGGCCCAGATCGTCACCACGGCGAAGGGCGATTGCAGCAGCCGCAGTGACGGGTGCAGACCGACCTTCTGGTGCCTTGTCTGTGTGGGTGATGACAGCGCCTCGACAATCTGTTCTGCGGCCATGGGCTCGGCGTCGGCGGCATGCCAGGCTTGCACGTGCAGTCGCTCCAGCCGGGCGACGTCCGCCAGGTACGGCACGCAGGCGGCGGGTTCGAAGCGTTCGATGAACCCGGCAAAATCATCCCCATAGTCGCTCATCACCGGGCTTTGCGGTGGCGCCGACTGAACGTAGACCTCAGCCATGCCTCGGAAGAATTCCTCGCCCACCAGTTGCGCCACCACCGGGTAATTGTCGGCCAGGGCGTTGATCAATGAGCTGAGCACGTTGTTGCGGTACACCGCGAAGCGGCTCTGCGGGTCGGCGCCGTTGGCACTGACCAGGCCGGGCGGACAAGCCTTGCGCGGGTCGAGCAGGGCGGCGGCGAATGTGCGCTGGTCGCTCATGATCGGGCTCCAACGGCGTTTAAAAGTTGATCGGCCTGGCGCGCTTCGGCCAGCAGCACCTCCCATGGAGGGATGTGGTTGTCGCGCTCGATCAAGGTGGCTACCGGCCCGGTCTGCGCCAGAACCTTGAGGTACAGTTGCCAGACTGCGTTGTCGATTGGCGCGCCGTGGTCGTCTATCAACAGGCGCTCGCCAAGGCTGTCGGTGTCTTCGGCAAAGCCGGCCAGGTGAATTTCACCGGTCGCTTGCAGGGGCAGGGCGTCGAGGTAGGCCAGTGGATCGCGGCAGTGGTTGATGCACGAAACGTAGACGTTGTTCACATCCAGCAGCAGGCCGCAGCCAGTGCGCCGGATCACTTCGCTGATGAAGTGTGGCTCGTCGAGGGTCGAGGCTTCGAACGCCAGGTAGGTCGCCGGGTTCTCCAGCAACAGCGTGCGTTTGAGGCTGGACTGCACCTGGTCGACGTGTTCGCAGACACGGTCGAGGGTCGCTTCGTCGTAGGCCAGGGGGAGCAGGTCATTGAGAAACACCGGGCTGTGGCTGGACCAGGCCAGGTGTTCGGAAAAGGATTGGGGCTGATAGCGGTCGATCAATGCGGCCAGGCGCTGCAAATGCGCGATATCCAGCGGCCCCTCCGCACCAATCGACAGGCCGACGCCGTGCAGCGACAGCGGGTACTGTTCGCGTATCCGCCCCAGGAAGTGATGAAGCGGCCCGCCGGCCACCATGTAGTTTTCCGCGTGCACTTCGAAAAAGCCCAGGTCCGGTCGGGTCTGGAGCACCTCACGAAAATGCTCGGCCTTGAGCCCCAGCCCCACCCTTGGTGGCAGTCGGGTATCAGTGGCGAGGAAAGGGCTATTCAACATGGTGGCGGGCCTCAGGCAGATGCGATCAGGACTTGGCTTTGAACGCTTCGAGCTGGCCGAAACCAGTTGGGGAGGTCTTGCTTTCCATGGTGGTGCAAGTGCCTTTGGGTACCGATTTCCAGGCGTTGCCCTGATAGTCCATTTTCGCCGTGCCGGCGCAGGTGGTGCCGGCGCCAGCGGCGCAGTTGTTCATGCCTTTGAGGGCGACACCGAAGCATTTTTCCATGGTGTCGTCGGCTGCGTGGACGGTCGAGACGGCTGTCATGCTCAGGGCAGAACCCAGGGCCAGGATCAGGGCGGTGGCGGACAGGGTGCGGGTCGAAGCAGTCATGATGATTCTCCAGTCATTCAGGGAAATGAACCGGCGTTAGCGCCGGTCTGCTGAACTAGAGAGGGGAGGTGGGAAAGCGTTACAGCGGGCGCATGATTTTTTTTAGTGATCCTGGAACCTGTGGCGAGGGAGCAAGCTCGCGCTGAGACCTGTAGGAGCTGGCGAAGCCTGCGATCTTTTGATCTTGATCTTTCGCTTTAGACTCAATTGTCCGGGACAAGATCGCAGCCTCGCTTCGCTCGACAGCTCCTACATTGGGCAAAAAAAACGGCCCGAAGGCCGTTTTTTTATTGCTGCAGACTCAACCGCCCAGGTACGCCTCGCGCACTTTCGGGTCGGTCAGCAGGGCTTCACCGGTGCCTTGCATCACCACGCGACCGTTCTCCAGCACGTACGCCCGGTCGGCGATTTTCAGCGCCTGGTTGGCGTTCTGCTCCACCAGGAACACCGTCACGCCGTCCTTGCGCAGTTGTTCGATGATGTCGAAGATCTGCTGGATGATGATCGGTGCCAGGCCCAGGGAAGGCTCGTCGAGCAGCAGCAGCTTGGGCTTGCTCATCAGCGCACGGCCGATGGCGAGCATTTGCTGTTCACCGCCGGACATGGTGCCACCGCGCTGGGTGAAGCGTTCTTTCAGGCGTGGGAAAAGGTGCAGGACCTTGTCCATCTGTTCCTGATAGTCGCCCTTGTCGGTGAAGAATCCGCCCATGGCGAGGTTTTCTTCCACGGTCAGCCGGGCAAATACCCGACGACCTTCCGGCACCACCGCGATGCTCTTGCGCATGATCCGTGACGAGTCCTGGCCCACCAGTTCCTCACCCATGTAGCGGATGCTGCCGCTGTGGGCCTGGGGCGAACCGCAAAGCGTCATCAGCAGGGTGGATTTGCCGGCGCCGTTGGCACCGATCAGCGTCACGATTTCGCCTTGGCGGACTTCGACGTTGACGCTGTGCAAGGCCTGGATCTTGCCGTAGAAGGTGGAAACGTTTTCGAATTGCAGCATTTACGCTTCCCCCAGGTAGGCTTTGATCACTTCAGGATTGTCGCGGATCTGTTCCGGCGAGCCGTTGGCCAGGGGGGTGCCCTGGTTGATCACGACGATGTGGTCGGAAATGCTCATGACCAGCTTCATGTCGTGCTCGATCAGCAGCACAGTGACGTTGTGCTCCTCGCGCAGCACGCCGATCAGCGCTTTCAGGTCTTCGGTTTCCTTGGGGTTCAGGCCGGCGGCCGGTTCGTCGAGCATGAGGATCCGCGGACGGGTCATCATGCAGCGGGCGATTTCCAGGCGTCGTTGCTGACCGTAGGCCAGGGTCCCGGCGGTACGGTTGGCAAACTCCTTGAGGTTGACCTTGTCCAGCCAGTACTCGGCGTACTCCATGGCCTCGCGTTCGCTTTTGCGGAACGCCGGGGTCTTGAACAGGCCGGCAAAGAAGTTGGTGTTCAGGTGACGGTGCTGGGCGATCAGCAGGTTTTCGACCGCCGTCATGTCCTTGAACAGCCGCACGTTCTGGAAGGTGCGCACCACACCCTTGCGGGCGATCTGGTGGCCGGGCAGGCCCTGGATCGGCTCGCCGTCCAGCACGATGGTGCCGCCGGTGGGCTGGTAGAAGCCGGTCAGGCAGTTGAACACGGTGGTCTTGCCCGCGCCGTTCGGCCCGATCAGCGCAACCACCTGTTTTTCTTTCACGGTCAGGGCCACGCCGTTGACCGCCAGCAAGCCGCCGAAGCGCATGCTCAAGTTTTCGACTTTGAGGATCTCGCGGCTCATTTGCGCAGCTCCATGTGGGGGCGTTGCATAGGCAGCAGACCTTGAGGACGCCAGATCATCATCAGCACCATCAAGGCGCCGAACATCAACATGCGGTATTCGCTGAATTCACGCATCATTTCAGGCAGCAGGATCATCACGATGGCCGCCAGGATCACGCCCAACTGCGAGCCCATCCCGCCCAGCACCACGATGGCGAGGATGATCGCCGACTCGATGAAGGTAAAGGATTCCGGCGTCACCAGGCCCTGGCGGGCGGCGAAGAAGCTGCCGGCAAAACCGGCGAACGCAGCACCGAGGGTGAAGGCCGACAGCTTGATGATCGTCGGGTTGAGTCCCAGGGCGCGGCAGGCGATTTCGTCTTCACGCAATGCCTCCCAGGCGCGACCGATCGGCATGCGCAGCAGGCGGTTGATGACGAACAGCGCGGCCAGGGCCAGCAACAGGGCAACCAGGTAGAGGAAGATCACCTTGTTGATCGAGTTGTATTCCAGGCCGAAGTACTCGTGGAAGGTCTGCAGGCCTTCGGCGGCCTTACGTTCGAAGGTCAGGCCGAAGAACGTCGGTTTCTCGATGTTGCTGATGCCGTTCGGGCCACCGGTGATGTCGGTCAGGTTGCGCAGGAACAGACGGATGATCTCGCCAAAACCCAGGGTTACGATGGCCAGGTAGTCACCGCGCAAGCGCAGGACCGGGAACCCCAGCAGGAAACCGAAGGTGGCGGCCATCATCCCGGCGATCGGCAGGCAGATCCAGAAGCTCAGGCCGAAGTAGTGGGACAGCAGCGCATAGCTGTAGGCACCGACGGCGTAGAAGCCGACATAACCCAGGTCCAGCAGGCCGGCCAGGCCTACCACGATGTTCAGGCCAAGGCCGAGCATCACGTAGATCAGGATCAGCGTGGCGATGTCCACCGCGCCGCGGGAGCCGAAGAACGGCCAGACCAGTGCCACGACGATCAGGCCCAGCACGATCCAGCGCTGGGTCGATGGCAGGGTCAGGAAGTTGCTGGCCTTGGCCGGGATCACCGGCAGGCCGGGCGACGACTTCCACATGGCGCTGATCTGCGTGCTGAACAGCACCCGCAGGAACATCAGCAGCGAACACACGGCGATGGTTGCCAGGATGGCCGGGCTGGTGCCATGCACTTCCAGGTCGATGCCGACGATGGTCAGTTTAAGACCCAGTACCGGGTAGGCCACGGCCCAGACCAGCAGGGCGCTGAAGAGCGCCGATTTGAGATGCCTAGTCATACTTTCTCAACCTCCGGGCGGCCCAGGATGCCGGTCGGCCGGAATAACAGAACCAGAACCAACAAGCCGAATGCCACGACGTCCTTGTACTGGTCGCCGAAGATGTCGGCGCCAAAAGCTTCCGCCACGCCCAGCACCAGCCCGCCGAGCATCGCGCCGGGAATGCTGCCGATGCCGCCCAGTACTGCGGCGGTGAAGGCTTTCAGGCCGACGAGAAAACCGGCGTTGGGGTTGATCACGCCGTATTGCATGCTCAACAGCACCGCGGCGATGGCCGCCAGGGCCGCACCGATGACGAAGGTCAGGGCGATGATGTTGTTGGTGTTGATGCCCAGCAGGTTGGCCATCTTGATGTCCTCGGCACAGGCGCGGCAGGCGCGGCCCAGGCGGGAACGGGAGATGAACAGCGTCAGGCCGAGCATGGCGACCAGGGTCACCACGAACACCACGATTTGCATGTAGGAAATCAGCACTTCATGTGCCCCGCCTGGCCCGATGGCAAAGTTGCCCGGAATCAGGTTGGGTATGGATTTGTCCTTGGAGTCTTGCGAAAGCAGTACCGTGTTCTGCAGGAAGATCGACATGCCGATGGCGGAAATCAGCGGGATCAGACGGTTGCTGCCGCGCAGGGGGCGGTAGGCGATCCGTTCGATGCTGTAGCCATAGGAGCTGGTGACGACGATGCTCGCGATGAAAGCCGCGGTCATCAACAGCGGGACACTGTCGAGTCCCATCATGCTCAGCCCGGCGATGGCAATGAACGCCACGTAGGAGCCGATCATGTACACCTCGCCGTGGGCGAAGTTGATCATTCCAATGATGCCGTAAACCATCGTATAGCCGATGGCGATCAGGGCATACGTGCTGCCAACGGTCAGGCCGTTAACCAGCTGCTGGAAGAAGTGATAGATGTCAGGCATTACAGCGCTCCTAAAAACCTGATACGCATTTCACTGGTGGAGTCATTTTCCCGCCCGGGTCCCGTGGATCTGCATCCACTTCGAACACGAGGTTTGCCAGCGAACCGCTGATGACGGTTTTGAGATTTTCAGGTGGGGAGACTGGCGGATCACGCCAGCGCGGCCCAATACATTTAAAACAAAGCCCACGGCACGCCGTGGGCTTTATTGGCAGTCAGTCAGGCCAGGCCTTACTGAGGCGAAGCTTCGGTTTTAGGTTTGCCGAAGTGCCACTCGTAGACCACGAACTTGAAGTCCTTCAGGTCGCCCTTCGCGTCGAAGCTCAGGTCACCGGTTGGGGTCTTGAAGGTGCCGGCGTGGATGGCTTCAGCCACTTTGGCCGCGTCTTCGCTCTTGGCTGCGGTGATGGCCTGGGCAATCACCTGGACAGCGGAGTAGGACGGGAACACGAACGGACCGCTTGGGTCTTCTTTCTTGGCCTTGAACGCGTCAGCCAGGGCGACGTTGGCCGGATCCTGGTCGAAGGATTTCGGCAGGGTCACCAGCAGGCCTTCGGAAGCGTCCTTGGCGATTTGCGAGATGGAGTCGTTACCCACGCCTTCCGGACCCATGAACTTGGCCTTCAGGCCTTTTTCCTGGGATTGACGCAGGATCAGGCCCAGCTCCGGGTGGTAGCCGCCGTAGTAGACGAAGTCGACGTTGGCTTGCTTGAGCTTGGCGATCATCGAGGAGAAGTCTTTGTCGCCGGCGTTCACGCCTTCGAAGACGGCAACCTTGACGCCTTTGCCTTCGAGGGTTTTCTTCACGGCGCTGGCGATGCCTTCACCGTACTGCTGCTTGTCGTGCAGGACCGCAACGATCTTCGGCTTGACGTGGTCGGCGATGTAGTTGCCGGCCGCAGGGCCTTGGGCGCTGTCCAGGCCGATGGTGCGGAAGATCATCTTGTAGCCGCGAGCGGTGATGTCCGGGCTGGTAGCGGCCGGGGTGATCATGACCACGCCTTCGTCTTCATAGATGTCCGAAGCCGGCTGGGTGGAGCTGGAGCACAGGTGGCCGACCACGAACTTGACGCCATCGTTGACGACTTTGTTCGCGACCGCTACCGCTTGTTTTGGATCGCAGGCGTCATCGTATTCAACGGCGACGAGTTGCTTGCCGTTGACGCCACCCTTGGCGTTGATCTGTTCGATGGCCATTTTGGAGCCACTGAACTGCATGTCGCCGTATTGGGCTACAGGGCCGGTTTTTGGGCCGGCGATGCCGATCTTGATGGTGTCGGCGGCGAACGAATGGCTGGCAACCCCGGCCAGAACCATAGCGGCAAACAGTTTGGAAATCTGCTTAGTAGCCTTAGTCATAGTGCTCCACTCATGCTGTTGTAGTTTTTATAGTCCTGGCGCCGTAGCAGCAGAACCGGGTCAGATATCTTGGATACCCTCGCGGAAAATGCCCCCGGCAACTGTACCGGTACAGTGTAGAGCGCCGATTGTTGGCAAGGGAAGCTGGCGCTTGGGGGCAAAACCTGAGGGTGTCGCTTAATTGAAAGAAAAAGACAGAATTGCGGCGGGGGTTGTCCGGTCATATCGGCAATCCTTGGCTTTCCTGCGCTTTTCAATCGGTACTGCAATTGCTACCGGGTTTTTCTGCCAGACCACCGACGTTATCATTCGCGCCGATTTCTTTTCCGGACAAGTCCCATGAATCAAGAACCTAGCACCCTCTATGCCAAACTGCTTGGTGAAACCGCATCCATCACCTGGAAAGAGCTGGAGCCGTTCTTTGCCAGGGGTGCCCTATTGTGGGTCGATCCGGCACTGGATTTGATCGCCGCCGCCGAAGCCGTCGCCCAGGACGAAGGCGACAAAGTCGCCGCCTGGCTGGCCGCCGACCAGCTCGCCAAGCTGTCTGAAACGCGGGCGCTGGATTTTCTGGAGCGTGATCCGCAGCTTTGGGCGGTGGTGGTTTCGCCCTGGATTATGATCCAGGAAAGGGCGTCGAACTGATCGATGCACCAAGTTGGTTCGCGTTCGGGTGGGCAAGAAAGTGTGTAGGTGAGTAGCGTGATGGCGTCCTGCCGTGGCGAAACGCCACAGGGGAGGGTGACGTATACGTAACGGGAACAGTTTATGGAGCAGCCTTTGGGCTGCTCAATTGTTTCTGGATGTTGTTCAGGTGCAGGATTCAGGGCCGCTATCGCGAGCAAGCTCGCTCCCACAGTGGGTCTGTGTACACAAAACCCTGTGGGAGCGAGCTTGCTCGCGAAAGGGGCAACACGCTGCTGCGCCAGCCTCAGTAACTCTTGCCAGTATGGTTATTAAGGGAAATAACCTTGGTCTTGCCAATGCGGTGACGGTAGATCTCGCGCAGGTACTTGATGGATTTCTTCACGCAGTCGCGGGACAGGCGGATGTCGTTGATCGAGACGAACTTGTCCTTGTCGTTGATCAGCTCGCGGTATTTCTTCTCGTACATCGGCTTGATCGCGTACCAGTTGGTGTCGAGGATCTTCGCCGGGTTTTCGAATTCGTTGAGCAGGTCGTCGATGCGTTCTTCGTCGAAGTCTTCATTGATGATGAAGTCCAGGATCGAGTTGTCCAGGGTGTCGTCGAAGCGGTACGGGGTGCGGGCGAAGCAGCGTTTGATGAAGGCCACGATCAGGGTCAGGAAATCGTCCGACAGGCACGGGCTCTTGGCGATCAGGGTGGTGAGCGACAGGTTGGCCGACGCACCGATCACCAACGCGTAACGCTTGAGGGTGGTGTTGGGGAACAGGCTGTTGAGGTGGGTCTTGAGCCGGTTCAGGTCCATGTAGGACAGCTTGTAGTCCTTGGGCAGGGAGACGATGGACACCACCGACGAACAATTCTTGAAGAAGTGCAGGTCATGCAGGGCGGCTGCGTCGTAGCCGGAATTCTTGTACTGCTCCAGCGACGCCCGGTAGCGCTTGGATTCGATCGGCAACAGGCTGATGCCTTCGATGGCCTGGGTGACTTTGTTGAAGTGCGGCAGGTCGATGGAGCGGAAGAACAGGTCGTCGATGTTCAGGCGCGGCGGCTCTTTCTCGAACACCTTGAACTTGTCGCCGCTTGGCGCCGGGGTTTCCGGAACGACGGACTCGGCGTAGGCAATCGCCACCGGGCCGGCCAGGCTCATGAACAGGTCGTTGGCGTCCAGGCGAATGGTTTCGCCAATGTCGATGCCGGCACGGCGGAAGTAGTTCTGGTCGTAGTCGGTGGTAACCGCCTGGGCCGTCAGGATGTTGAAGATCTGCTGGGAGATGTACTGGTTGGCGTGCTTCTCCATGGCATTGACATCAATGTTCTGGATGTTGCCGTCATCGCTTTCTTCGGCGTAGCGCATGATGTCGTTGGAGATCAGCATCATCGCGTTCCAGGGGCGGATACGGCCCATCACGCTGGCTTCGCTGCTGTCTTCGTTGGCGAAGTTGTACGAGAAATCCCATTCTTCCGACAGGTACTTGCACAGCAGGCGTCCGGCGTTGATGTGCAAGGCCTCGGACATTTCACTGCGGTGGTCGGAAATGTTCGGCAATACGCAGATGCCGCTGGTGAAAATCGGTTCGAAGACGAAGGAGTGACCGCTCTTGCTGTCGTGTTCGTCCATCGGCTTGGTGTCGAACGTCTTGTTCATGTACGAGTATTGCTGGGCCAGGCCAAACTCCGAGGCCATGCCCGAACCGGTACCGCCGCCGGCACTGAAGATCGAGAAGTACAGGCGCGACTGGTTGGCCTTGATGCCGCAGCTGTCGATCAGGTACGAGTGGATCATTTTCCAGTCGGGGCTGGAGAAGCGCTGGGTGTCCTTGTTCAGGATGATCTTGGCCAGGTACTGGCCCAGGATCGGCGCGTTACCGGCGCCACCGGCGTGGACTTCCGACAAGTCCATGATCTTCATTTTGCTGTAGTCGCGCAAAAAGCCGCTTTTCTCGCCCTTGCGCGAGAAACGGATGCGCCCGGCGATGTCCTTGTCCAGGTCGCCGAGCATCACCAGCGGTTCCACCAGGAACACCGGTTTGCTGGCCTTGCTGTTGCCCAGGCGCAGGTTGTTGCGGATCCACTGCGCGGGGCTGTAGCCCTTGTCGTTGTAGGCCTTGTCTTCGGCGTTGAATTCGTTGAGGTAGAACTTGCGGGCGTTGTACACCAGCTCCGCCACGTCCAGGGCGATGTTGGAGCCGCAGCGCCCCAGGCCAATCAGGCATACCGACGGGAATTCCTGTTGGGCGCGGTCGTTCTCGTCTTCTACCAGATGGGGCGGTCGCGGGAACACCGCGTCGCGCAGGCCATCGAGGTTGTCGAGGATCCGGTCGGTGTTGGTTTCGGTGAAATACAGATACTGCTGAGTCGACAGGGGACGCGAGCTCGAGCTGCTCGAGGGTTTCGAGGCTTCAGGGCCGTTGGCGGCCGGGCTCAGGGTCAGATCGGATACCGCAGTGGCTGTTTTTTTGGAAGTCATTGTGCGCCATGTGCCTGAACTGGTTGGCTCGACGAGCGCTGTCATCGAACCATCGCGGATGGGAGCTCGCGTCCTGGATGGCGCGAAGGTCGGCCCGAGCGTCCAAGGCTATGGCCTGGGCGCCGCTCGAGAGATTCTTTCCTGATAGGTTGAATCGGCCAGCGGGAGACGATCTTTAATCAAGAATGGGCGAAATGATGGCAATTGTTACAGGAAATTGACCGTTATCAAGAAACGCGCCGCTCGCCATGGATGGGTATCAGCCTTGCGAATGATTGGAGACAGCCCGCGCACCGCTGTCTAGATTGCAGATTCCGCTAATGCTCCATAACAATAAAAGAGACGGACCCATGCAGAACTCGACCCAAGCGGCGAATGCCTGGCGCATTCTGTTCCTGTTGTTCCTGGCCAACCTGTTCAACTTCTTCGACCGCACCATCCCGGCGATCATCATCGAGCCGATTCGCATGGAGTGGAGCCTCAGCGATTTCCAGATCGGCATCATCGGCACCGCTTTCACCATCGTCTACGCCATTGCCGGGTTGCCATTGGGACGCATGGCCGATACCGGTTCGCGCAGCAAGTTGATGGGCTGGGGCCTGGCGACCTGGAGCGCGCTGACGGCGGTCAACGGCCTGGTGGGCAGTTTCTGGGCGTTCCTGCTGGTGCGCATGGGCGTGGGGATCGGTGAGGCGAGTTATGCGCCGGCTGCCAACTCACTGATTGGCGATCTGTTCCCGGCCCATCGCCGGGCGCGGGCCATGGGCATCTTCATGCTGGGCCTGCCGATTGGCTTGTTGCTGGCGTTCTTCACCATCGGCGCGATGGTCAAGGCCTTCGACAGCTGGCGCGCGCCGTTCTTTATCGCGGCGGTGCCAGGCTTGGTGCTGGCGCTATTCATGTTCTTCATCAAGGAACCCAAGCGCGGCGCGGCGGAAACCGTGCAGGTGTCCCAGGAAAAGGTCGACCGGCCGATCCGTCGGGTATTGGCGATTCCCACTTTCCTGTGGCTGGTGCTGGCCGGGTTGTGCTTCAACTTCGCCACCTATGCCTGCAACTCCTTCCTGGTGCCGATGCTGCAACGCTATTTCCTGATGCCGTTGCACGAGGCGGCGGTGGCCACCGGGATCATGGTGGGCGTGACCGGGTTGTTCGGCTTGACCCTCGGCGGTTGGATCGCCGACAAGATTCACCAGCGCGTGCCCAGCGGTCGCTTGCTGTTCGCCGCGTTCAGCCTGGTGATCTCGACGCTCACCACGGCCTGGGCATTGCACGCCGGGCGAATTGAAATCGGCGTGTTCGTCGCGGTGTTCAGTGTCGGCTGGTTGTTCGCCTATACCTTTTATACCTGCGTGTACACGGCGATCCAGGACGTGGTCGAGCCGCGCCTGCGGGCTACGGCGATGGCGCTGTTCTTCGCCGGCCTGTACTTGCTCGGTGGCGGCCTGGGGCCGGTGGTGGTGGGCGGCTTGTCCGACTACTTCGCCCGCACGGCCATGGCCGCAGCCGGAGTCGACCAGATGACCGAAGCGTTCAAGGCCATCGGCCTGCATGACGCGATGTACCTGATCCCGGTGGCGCTGTTCCTGACCATGGTGTTCCTGTTTTTGGCGTCACGTTGTTTTGTGCGCGATGCCAAGCGCATGAAGGACGGGATGAGCGCGGTGGTGCTGCCCGAAGGTGTCGTGGCGACGGCCTAAAGAAATTTTGTGGCAATGATGCTTTTGTGGCGAGGGAGCTTGCTCCCGCTCGGTTGCGCAGCGACCGCAACATTTTTGGGGCCGCTTCGCACCCCTGCGGGAGCAAGCTCCCTCGCCACAAAGGCCGTGTGTTACAGGTTATCCAGCCTTGTCATCTCGCCCACGCAACAGGCGATTGGGCATCGCCACCGCGGCCGCCAGTCCCAACAACGACACTGCTGCGCTGATCATCAGCAAATGCCGGAACGTCGCCTGCAGTTCCTGGCGCAAGGCGTTCTGCGCCTCGCCCGGGGCGGCGTTCAGGCCGTCCAGCAAGACGCTGCCGGAATGCCCTTCACCGATCAGCGACGAGCTGGCGAGCTGGGCGAAGCTTGAATCTTGCAGCAAGGCCAGCAGCAACGCTGACATCAGTGCCACGCCCACCGCGCCGCCAAGGGAGCGGAACAGGTTGGTGGTGCTGGTGGCGACGCCGATGTCCTGTTGGTGTACGGCGTTCTGCGCACCCACCAGCGAAGTGGGAAACTGCATGCCGGAGGCGATGCCGCTGAGCAGCATGAACAGGCTGCTCAGCCAGAGCGCGGCGGGCGGGGTGAAAGCCATGCCGAGGATAGCGAACGGGAAGAGCAGGGCGCCGCTCAGGATCATCGGCTTGTAGCGCCCCGTGACCGAGGTCCGGCGTCCGGCGAAATACGCGCCGATCGGCAGCCCTATCGCCAGCGGCAACAAGTGCAACGCCGCACTGTCGGCACCGGCGCCGGTCACGCTCTGGAAGCGCAACGGCACCAGCACTGTCAGGGAAATCGCCTGGAAGCTGGTGAAGAACACCGTGCACCAACACAGCACCGCATCGCGGTTGGCGAACAGGTGCATCGGCAACAACGGCTCCCGCGCCCGGCGCTCGTGCCAGGCGAACACCCCCAGCGCTGCCCCTGCGCAACCCAGCAACCCCAGCACTTCACGGCTGTGCCAGGCATGACCCTGGCCGACCTGGGTGATCCCCAGCAGCAGCGCCGTCAGGCCGATGATCAGCAACACGGTGCCCAGGTAATCGATGATCGGCGTGCGTTGCGGCACCGGCAGCCCGACCAGGCTGCGTCGGGCGACCCACCAGGCCACCAGGCCCAGCGGCAGGTTGATCCAGAACACCCAGCGCCACGACAGGTACTCGGTCATGTAGCCGCCGAGCACCGGTCCCGCCACGCTCGCCACCGCGTACATGCTGCTGAAGTAGCCCTGGTAGCGACCGCGTTCGCGGGGCGCGATGATGTCGCCGATGATCGCCTGGCTCACCGAAATCATCCCGCCGGCGCCGATGCCCTGGAAAATCCGCGCCAGCACCAGTTGCTCCATGTTTTGGGCCAGGCCGCAGAACAGCGAGGCCAGGGTGAACAGGCCCATGCCGAACAGCATCAGCGGCCGGCGACCGTAGAGGTCACCAAGCTTGCCGTAGATCGGCACCGCCACGGTCATCGCGACCATGTAGCCGGCAATCACCCAGGCCAGCAGGCTGACGTCGGCGAATTGTGCGGAAATGGCCGGCATCGAGACGGCGACGATGGTCTGGTCCAGCGCACCCAGGAAAATCGCCAGCATCAGGGCTGCCAGCACGCTACGGATGGCCGGTTTTGGGGCGTGGAGCGTATTGAACTGAGTCAAGGCAGAACCTGCGGGCATCGCGCCGGAGAGGCAAAATGGACGAAACCCGCAGTTTAAGTCGATAGGCGACTATTCGATAGCCTCGTAAGGAAGTCCGACGTAATTTTCCGCGATGGTCTTGCGACCGGCCTCGGAGTCGACGAAATATTCCAGCTCGGCTTCGCTGATACGCTGGTTGAAGGCGTCGTCGTCGAAGCGGTGCAGCATCGAGGTCATCCACCAGGAGAACCGTTCGGCTTTCCAGACGCGCCGCAGGCAGATGGCCGAATACTTCTCCAGCAGATCCACACGGCCCTCGCGATAGACCTTGAGCAGGATGTTGAACAGCGTGCTGACATCGCTGGCCGCCAGGTTCAGCCCCTTGGCGCCGGTGGGCGGGACGATGTGGGCCGCATCGCCCACCAGGAACATCCGCCCGTACTGCATCGGCTCGACCACGAAGCTGCGCAGCGGGGCGATGCTTTTCTCGATGGACGGGCCGGTCACCAGGGCTGCGGCCAGGTCGGCGGGCAGGCGGTTTTTCAGCTCATCCCAGAAACGCTCGTCCGGCCAGTCGGCCACTTGTTCCTCGGCGGGCACTTGCAGGTAATAACGGGTGCGGGTCTTGGAGCGCATGCTGCACAAGGCAAAACCGCGCGCGTGGCGAGCGTAGACCAGTTCTTCGTGGACCGGCGGGGTGTCGGCCAGTACGCCGAGCCAGCCAAACGGGTAGACGCGTTCGAAGACCTTGAGTTTTTCCGCAGGAATGGACTGTCGCGCCACGCCGTGGAAACCGTCGCAACCGGCAATGTAGTCGCAGTCCAGGCGCCAGGTTTCCCCTTCATGCTCGAAGGTCACGAAAGGGGTTTCGGTTTGCATGTCGTGGGGTTGGGCGTTGCTGGCCAGGTACAGGGTCCGGGCGCCGGCGGCTTCGCGGGCGGCCATCAAGTCACGGGTCACTTCGGTCTGGCCGTAGACCATGACATTTTTACCACCGGTCAGGCCCTTGAGGTCGATGTGCACCCGTCGATCGTTGAGCACCAGTTCAAAACCATCATGGGGCAGGCCTTCGGCGTCCATGCGCTGGCCAACGCCGGCCTGACGCAGCAGTTCGACCATGCCTTGCTCCAGCACACCGGCGCGGATGCGGCTCAGGACGTATTCCGGGGTCTGGCGTTCGAGGATGACAGTGTCGATCCCGGCGTTGTGCAGCAACTGGCCGAGCAGCAGGCCAGAGGGGCCGGCACCGATAATAGCGACTTGGGTCTTGAGGGTTTTCATTGTTGTTATGACTCGCACGAAGCACGCGACCAGGGTCGGTGTTGATTATTAGAAATCGAGTGCCTACATTTTTCGCTTGCGGAGCTGTCAGTTGAAGGGGAAAACTGAGCCGATACCTGTTCTTTTCGCCAATTGGTGCGATTATCGCCCGCAACCCCAGGCCCGGATCCACGTTATGAAAAAACCTGACCTGCCTCCGATCCCGGTGTTCAAGCTCTATGGCGAGAGCCAGGAATGGCCGACGCCGGACTTGTTGCACTGCGAGACCATCTCCAAGCGCAGCCGCGAGCATCAATGGGAAATCAAGCCTCATCGGCATGCTGATCTGTGCCAGTTGTTGTTTGTCTTCAAGGGCCAGGCGGAACTGGAAATCGAGGGCCGGCGCACGCTACTCACCGAGCCGGCCGTGCAGATCCTGCCGCCGCTGTCGGTCCATGGCTTTCGTTTTTCCGAAGATGTGGAAGGTTACGTGGTGACCCTGGCGGCGCCGCTGGTCACGCACCTGCAAGCGCAACTGGGGCATTCGGTCAACGTCCTGGCCCAGGCCGAAAGCTACCCCGCCCTTGAGAATGCCGAGTACCTCAACAGCCTGTTCAGCGCCTTGCAGAATGAGTACGTGGGGCATCAACCGGCGCGGGAAATGCTGATGCACGCGCTGGTCAGCGTGATCATGGTCTGGGTCAGCCGCCAGGTGATGCAGCGACACACCCAGGCCCAGCGCCCGCAACGGGCCCGGGAATACCTCAACGGCTTCATTCAGTTGGTGGAAGAAACCTATCGCGAGCACGTCAAGGTCGAAGACCTGGCCCACCGCCTGGGCATTTCCGTGTCGCACCTCAACGGCACCTGCCGGGAGCTGGCGGGGCAACCGGCGTTGCAGATCATGCATGAGCGCCAGTTGCTGGAAGCCAAGCGCCTGCTGACCTACACCGGCATGACCATCTACGAGATTTCCGAAATGCTCGGGTTTTCCGACCCGACCAACTTCACCCGGCTGTTCCGCCGGCGCGTGGGCATCTCGCCCAAGGCGTTCCGGGACCGGCTCAAGACCGATCAACAGGACGACTGACCACGCCTCAGCGCAGGGCGTTCAGGGTTGCGCTGTGGGGGATGCACCGTTCGAAGTTGCAACTGGCGTATTCACGGGGCAGTTGCCTGGCCTGCTCGACCCGGTAGGCCGCAGTGCCGTATAGCGCGAGCGTCGCGGCGCAGGTGACAAAAATGGCGAGGCGTCTTCTTGTTTTAATGTTCATGGCGGTGACCTCTGAACGAATACCCGGGGGTACTACTTTCAGAATAGGTCAGCCGTGGCGAGTTGCCAGCCGGGCAGGCTTTGTGTGTAACCCGATATTCAGAACACTGATATTCCCCAGTAGGACCCAGCCTCCCAAGGGCTGAAGCCCTGCTTCATTGTGGCGAGGGAGCTTGCTCCCGCTGGGCTGCGCAGCGGCCCAAAAATGTTGCGGTCGCTGCGCAACCGAGCGGGAGCAAGCTCCCTCGCCACAGGTTCGCTGTATGTCAGGAACTGGCAGTGTTTCCCAGTCAGTTACGCCAGGTGTTCTGGCTTCATCGGGTCGCCCGGCTTGACGTCCAGTTGCTTGCGCACGTCTTCGAACATTTCGTCGTAGTACTTGTGCATCGAGCCGATGCTCGCGGTCTTGGGCAAGCCATACTTCTGGGCGATGCGCGTGGCGTGGCGGGCGAAATCGAAGGCCTGGTCCTTGGCCAGGAAGAATGTCTCGTCCAGTGACTTGTCTTCGACGCTGCCATGCACCCGGAACGACATGCCCGTGCCTTCCTTGCCGTCCTGGTCGACCTTGTAGTCGATGCACAGGTTGTAGCTGAAATCGTCCTTGTTCAGCGCATGGCGCTCCATGTGCAGGTGTCCGGGTTCGAACATGGCCATAAGCAACTCTCCTTCGAAGGCATGGGGAGTAGGGCAGACCCTGGATCCGCCCCGCAAGTTTCCTGTTATCGATAAGCGATGCCAGGTGTCGCTGTGCTGATGCGCGTACCGGCAGTGCCCTGGACGATAGCATCGATGTCCGACAGCGACCCGATCACCGCGACCTTGCCAGTGTTGCGCGCGAATTCGCAGGCCGCCTGCACCTTCGGCCCCATGGAGCCGGCGGCGAAGCCGAGCTTTTCCATGTCGTCGGGGTGGGCCTGGGCGATGGCTTTCTGGGTCGGCTTGCCGAAGTCGACGAACGCGGCGTTGACGTCGGTGGCGATCACCAGCAGGTCGCTTTCCAGCTGTTCGGCCAGCAGCGCCGAGCACAGGTCCTTGTCGATTACTGCTTCCACGCCTTGCAGCTTGCCGTCGGCGTCGTACATCGTCGGGATGCCGCCACCGCCGGCACAGATCACGATGCTGCCCTTTTCCAGCAGCCATTTGATCGGGCGGATTTCAAAGATGCGCTTGGGCCTGGGGCTTGCGACCACGCGACGGAACTTGTCGCCGTCGGGGGCGATGGCCCAGCCTTTTTCGGCAGCCAGTTTTTGCGCCTCTTCCTGGCTGTAGACCGGGCCGATGGGCTTGGTGGGTTTTTGGAAGGCCGGGTCGTTGCCGTCCACTTCAACCTGGGTCAGCAGCGTGGCGAAGGGGACTTCGAAGTCCAGCAGATTGCCCAGTTCCTGTTCGATGATGTAGCCGATCATGCCTTCGGTTTCGGCGCCGAGCACGTCCAGCGGATACGGCGCGACCGAGGTGTAGGCCGCCGCCTGCAACGACAGCAGGCCGACCTGCGGGCCGTTGCCGTGGGCGATGACCAGTTGGTTGCCAGGGTGGATTTTCGCGATCTGTTCGGTCGCGGTGCGGATGTTGATGCGTTGATTGTCTGCGGTCATGGGTTCACCCCGACGCAGGAGGGCGTTACCGCCCAGGGCAACGACGATACGCATGGTGCTGTCCTTTCAAAAATGGAGCGAACAATGCGGTCCTCTGTGGGAGCGAGCTTGCTCGCGATGGCGGTGTGTCAGTCGACATCAATGTTGCCTGTTCCTTCGCCATCGCGAGCAAGCTCGCTCCCACAGGGGAAATGTGTCGGTTGCTCAGATATCCGCCAACGCCGACACCAGGATCGCCTTGATGGTGTGCATGCGGTTTTCCGCTTGCTCGAAGGCGATGTTGGCCGGCGATTCGAACACTTCCTCGGTCACTTCCACGCCATTGGCCAGGTTCGGATAACGGGCGGCGATGTCCTTGCCGACCTTGGTTTCGCTGTTATGGAACGCCGGCAGGCAGTGCATGAACTTCACCCGCGGGTTGCCCGAGGCTTTCATCATTTGCGCATTGACCTGGTAGGGCAGCAATTGCTCGATGCGCTCATCCCAGGCTTCCACCGGCTCGCCCATGGACACCCAGATGTCGGTGTGGATGAAGTCCACGCCCTTGACGGCTTCCTTAGGGTCTTCGGTGATGGTGAGGCGTGCGCCACTTTCGGCGGCGAAGGCCTGGCACTGGTCGATGAAGTCCTGATGCGGCCACAAGGCTTTCGGCGCGCCGATGCGCACGTCCATGCCCAGTTTGGCGCCGATCATCAACAGCGAATTGCCCATGTTGTAGCGGGCATCGCCCAGGTAGGCATAGCTGATGTCATGCAGCGGCTTGTCGCTGTGTTCGCGCATGGTCAGGGTGTCGGCGATCATTTGGGTGGGGTGGAATTCGGCGGTCAGGCCGTTGAACACCGGCACCCCGGCGAACTTGGCCAGTTCCTCGACGATCTCCTGTTCGAAGCCTCGGTATTCGATGGCGTCGAACATCCGCCCCAGGACCCGGGCGGTGTCTTTCATGCTTTCCTTGTGCCCGATCTGCGACGACACCGGGTCGATGTAGGTGACGTGGGCGCCCTGGTCATGGGCCGCGACTTCGAAGGCGCAGCGGGTGCGGGTCGAGGTCTTCTCGAAGATCAGCGCGATGTTCTTGCCCTTGAGGTGCTGCTGTTCGGTGCCGGTGTACTTGGCACGCTTGAGGTCGCGGGACAGGTCCAGCAAAAAGTGCAGCTCGCGGTTGGTGTGGTGCATCAGACTCAGCAGGCTGCGGTTGCGCATGTTGAACGCCATGATGTGGATCTCCTCAGGTGTAGGTTATCCCCGGGGCCGGTCTCTGCCGTGGGATGCAGAGCGGTGCCGGCCCAGGCTCAAAGGTTAGTAATCGATCGGGTCACGGATGATCGGGCAGGTCATGCAGTGACCACCGCCACGGCCCCGGCCCAGTTCGCTGGCACTGATGGTGATGACTTCCACACCGGCCTTGCGCAGCAGGGTGTTGGTGTAGGTGTTGCGGTCGTAGCCGATCACCACGCCCGGCTCCACGGCCACCACGTTGTTACCGTCGTCCCATTGTTCGCGTTCGGCGGCGAAGCTGTTGCCGCCGGTTTCCACCACCCGCAGTGCCGGCAGCTTGAGGGCCGCGGCCACGGTGTCGAGGAAGCTGCTGTCCTCGCGGCGCACGTCGATGCCGCCGGGTTTGCTCTCGTCAGGGCGCAGGGAGAAGGCGACGATCTGGCTCACCACTTCCGGGAAAATCGTGACCAGGTCGCGGTCGCAGAAGCTGAACACGGTGTCCAGGTGCATGGCCGCGCGGGATTTCGGCAAGCCGGCGACGATCACCCGCTCCACGGCCTTGTTCTTGAACAGGTTCAGCGCCAGTTGGCCGATGGCCTGGCGGGACGAGCGTTCGCCCATGCCGATCAGCACCACGCCGTTGCCAATGGGCATCACGTCGCCGCCTTCGAGGGTGGCGCTGCCGTGATCCTGGTCCGGGTCGCCGTACCAGACCTGGAAGTCAGCCTGGGTGAACTCGGGGTGGAATTTGTAGATGGCGCTGGCCAGCAGGGTTTCCTGGCGGCGCGCCGGCCAATACATCGGGTTCAGGGTCACGCCGCCGTAGATCCAGCAGGTGGTGTCGCGGGTGAACTGGGTGTTGGGCAGCGGCGGCAGGATGAAACTGGAATGCCCGAGGAAGTCGCGGAACATCTGGATGGTCTTGCCACCGAAGCTGTCCGGCAGGTCATCGGCCGAGACGCCGCCGATCAGGAATTCGGCGATATGGCGCGGCTCCAGGCTGCGCAGCCACGAACCGACTTCATTTACCAGGCCCAGGCCCACCGAGTTGGCGGTGATCTTGCGTTGCAGGATCCAGTCCAGGGCTTCGGGGATAGCGACGATGTCGGTCAGCAGGTTGTGCATTTCCAGTACGTCGATGTCGCGCTCGCGCATCTTGGTGACGAAATCGAAATGGTCGCGCTTGGCCTGGTTGACCCAGATCACATCGTCGAACAGCAGCTCGTCGCAGTTGTTCGGGGTCAGCCGCTGGTGGGCCAGGCCTGGGGAACACACCATGACTTTACGTAATTTGCCGGCTTCGGAGTGCACGCCGTATTTCACTTTTTCCGTGGTCATTACAAATCCTCCAGTTAGAACAATCAGCCAACTACAAGGTCAGGAAGCCGTCGTAGAGCCCGTAGGCCGCCACCAGGGCGCCTGCGATCACTGCGGCGAAAATCAGCTTCTCGACAGCGGTGAAAATCGGTTTGCCCAGCTCGCGCTTGGCCTTGGCGAACAGGATCGCGCCGGGGGCATAGAGCAGGGCGGAGAGCAGCAGGTACTTGATCCCGCCGGCATACAGCAGCCACACCGCATAGATCAGGGCGATGGCGCCGATGGCCAGGTCCTTGCGCCGCTCGGCCGCGAAGCCTTCGTAGGTCTCGCCGCGCACCGCCAGCAGCACGGCGTAGGCCGCCGACCACAGGTACGGCACCAGGATCATCGAGGTGGCGAGGTAGATCAGTGACAGGTAGGTGCTGGCCGAGAACAGGGTGATGACCAGAAACACCTGGACCATCGCGTTGGTCAGCCACAGGGCGTTGGCCGGTACGTGGTTGGCATTCTCCCGGCGCAGGAACTCGGGCATGGTGTGGTCTTTGGCGGCGGCGAACATGATCTCGGCGCACAGCAATACCCAGGACAGCAGGGCGCCGAGCAGCGAGATGATCAGGCCGACGCTGATCAGCACCGCGCCCCAGTGCCCCACGACATGCTCCAGCACGGCGGCCATGGACGGGTTCTGCAACTTCGCCAGTTCAGGCTGGGTCATGATGCCCAGGGACAGCACGTTCACCAGTACCAGGAACAGCAGCACGGTGATGAAGCCGATGACGGTGGCCTTGCCCACGTCGGTGCGCTTCTCGGCGCGGGCGGAAAAAATACTTGCGCCCTCGATGCCGATGAACACCCACACGGTGACCAGCATCATGTGCCGCACTTGGGTCATCACGCTGCCCAGGTCCGGATTTTTCAGGCCCCAGATATCAGCGGTGAAAATATCGAGCTTGAACGCGAATACGGCGATCAGCACAAACAATACCAGCGGTACGACCTTGGCGATGGTCGTCACCAGGTTGATGAATGCTGCTTCCTTGATGCCTCGCAATACCAGGAAGTGCACGGCCCACAGCAGCACCGATGAGCCGATCACCGCTGCGACGGTATTACCTTCACCAAACACCGGGAAGAAGTAGCCCAAGGTGCTGAACAACAACACGAAATAGCCGACGTTGCCCAGCCAGGCGCTGATCCAGTAACCCCACGCGGATGAGAAACCCATGTAGTCGCCGAACCCGGCCTTGGCGTAGGCATACACCCCGCCATCCAGGTCGGGTTTGCGGTTGGCCAGGGTCTGGAACACGAAGGCCAGGGTCAGCATGCCGACGGCGGTGATGGCCCAGCCGATCAGCACGGCACCGACATCGGCACTGGCCGCCATGTTTTGTGGCAAGGAAAAGATTCCCCCGCCGATCATTGAGCCGACCACCAGTGCAACCAGCGCACCCAATCGAAGTTTTCCGGGCGTATCAGACATTTGCGAGACTCCAGTGCAGGAGAAGAGAGTCAACAGACTAAGTCGATTCGAAAATTGAATATCTGATCTGGATCAGTGCATGACAACATTCCATTGTTAATGAAGGAGTTAACACCGTCCGTTGGCGTCTTGAAGTTGCTCGAAAGGCCCGTTTCAGGGCCTTTGGCAAAGGGTTTGTGAAGGTTTTCTTGCCGCAGGAATATTCACGCTAGTTGATTGCCACTGAGTCGCAACTATTTTGTAGACTGCGTTCGTGACAATAATAATGGGGTGTCATGGTCTTTTTAATTAGGGCCTTGGAGAATGGCCGAGTCATAAGTCTTTGGATTTTGTGTGGGTGACGTTATTCAAAAACGTTATGTCGCTTTATTTACTTAATTTAATAGTGAGAAAAATGCCGCAGCCGATTGAAAAGTTGCCACTGGGCGCACTGATCGCACTGGTGGTGGGGTCAATGATCGGCGGCGGGATCTTTTCCCTGCCGCAAAACATGGCGGCTCGGGCCGATGTCGGTGCGGTGCTGATCGGCTGGTCGATTACCGCCGTCGGCATGCTGACCCTGGCCTTCGTGTTCCAGACCCTGGCCAATCGCAAGCCGGAATTGGACTCGGGCGTGTACGCCTATGCCAAGGCCGGGTTCGGCGACTACATGGGCTTCTCGTCTGCCTGGGGCTACTGGATCAGCGCCTGGATGGGCAATGTCGGTTACTTCGTGCTGCTGTTCAGTACCTTGGGCTACTTCTTCCCGGCGTTCGGCCAAGGCAATACGCCGGTGGCCATCGGCTGTGCGTCGTTGTTGCTGTGGGCGGTGCATTTCCTGGTGTTGCGCGGGATCAAGGAAGCGGCGTTCATCAACCTGGTGACCACCGTGGCCAAGGTCGTGCCGCTGTTGATGTTCATCGTCATGGCCGCCGTGGCCTTCAAGGCCGAGGTTTTCACCCGCGATATCTGGGGCGCGATGAGTCCGGACCTGGGCAGTGTGATGGACCAGGTGCGGCACATGATGCTGGTGACGGTGTTCGTGTTCATCGGCATCGAAGGCGCCAGCGTCTATTCGGCACGGGCAGAACGACGTGCGGACGTAGGGCGTGCGACGGTGATCGGGTTCCTCGGGGTATTGGCGCTGCTGGTGCTGGTGAATGTGTTGTCCCTGGGGGTCATGAGCCAGCCGGAACTGGCGCAGTTGCAGAACCCGTCCCTGGCCGGCGTCCTGGAGCACATTGTCGGGCCTTGGGGCGCGTTGCTGATCAGCCTGGGGCTGGCGGTTTCACTGTTGGGAGCCTTGCTGTCCTGGGCGCTGTTGTGCGCTGAAATCCTCTACGCCACCGCCCGGGACAAGACCATGCCGGCGTTCCTGACCAAGGAAAATGCCAATCATGCGCCGGTCAACGCGCTGTGGCTGACCAATGGCATGATCCAGCTGTTTTTGCTGATCACTCTGTTTTCCGCAGGCACCTACACCAGCCTGATCTACCTCGCCTCGTCGATGATCCTGGTGCCGTACCTGTGGTCGGCGGCCTATGCAGTGCTGCTTTGCGCCCGGGGGGAAACCTACGAACAGGGCTCGGCCCGGCGGATGAAAGACCTGTGCATCGGTGGCGTCGCGCTGTGCTACGCGGTGTGGCTGCTGTATGCCGGAGGCGTGAAATACCTGCTGTTGTCGGCGCTGTTGTATGCGCCTGGGGTGATCCTGTTTGCCCAGGCCAAGCGGGAGCAGGGACAGCCCTTGTTCACCCATGTGGAAAAGGGGATTTTTGCTTGCGTGATGTCAGGGGCGGGCGTCGCGGCGTATGGGTTGTACAGTGGGTTTTTGGCGTTGTGAGGCTACCACGTTGTCGAGGCGGACTCTTGTGGCGAGGGAGCTTGCTCCCGCTGGGGCGCGGCTGTAGGAGCTGTCGAGTGCAACGAGGCTGCGATCTTTCCCCTGACACTTGAATCTCCAGCGAAAGATCAAGATCAAAAGATCGCAGGCTTCGCCAGCTCCTACAGAGCCCAGCGGGAGCAAGCTCCCTCGCCACAAAGGGCATTTTTTAACCGATAGTGAGCGTCACCACCGTGCCCGATGCGCGCCCAGTTCCGCCGCTGGCAAGCTCCATTGCAGCGGCGTCCCGGTGATTTTCACGGGCACCTGCAGGCGATGGGCCGGTCCCCACGGCGTCGGTTCCACCACCAGGCCCTGATCATCCTCGGCCTCGGCTCGCAATGGGGTCGAGTCCCCTGCGCCACGTTCGATCAACAGTTTCGCCGTGCGTGCCAGCGACATGCGTGCCGAGCCGCCGTGACCGCTTGCCAGGCGCCGGGACAACAGCACCAGGGCGCTGGCCGCCAGCAGATAGCCGGTGCCGTGATCCAGCGCTTGCAGCGGCAGCGGTGTCGGTTTGTCGGTGTGTTTCCAGCCCATGCCGGCTTCGGCGATGCCGCTGCTCATCTGCACCAGGCTGTCGAAGCCGCGCCGGTTCTGCCACGGGCCGCTCCAGCCGTAGGCATTGAGGCTGACGTCGATCAGGCCCGGGGCTATCTGCCGGCGCTGCTCGGCGCCGTAGCCCAGGCGTTCCAGGGCGTCGGCACGGTAGCCGTGCAGGAGGATGTCGGTGTCCTTGAGCAGTGCCTCGAATGTCGCGCGATCTTCGGCCCGATGCAAGTCGAGGCGGGCGCAGCGTTTACCCAGGGTGACTTCCGGCACCACGCCGGGTTCGTTCCAGGTCGGCGGGTCGATGCGCAGCACGTCGGCCCCCAGGCCGGCGAGGAAGCGGCTGGCGACGGGGCCGGCCAGCACGCGGGTCAGGTCCAGCACCTTGAGGCCCGCCAGTGGCTGGGTCACGGAGCCGAGCCAGGGTTTGCGCTGCTCTCCAGGCGTTTCACTCAGGTGCACCAGCGGCTCGGCGTTCACCGCCTGGCCTTGGGGATGGACCTGCCACGCTTGCCACGAACGCATCTCGGCGGCGCAACCGCCGGCGTCCACCACCGCCTGTTCCAGCTCGGCCTTGTTCCATCGGGCCACCCTGGCCGCCATGTCAGCGCGGTCGGTGCAGGTGCCGAGGACTTTTTCCGCCGCAAGGCGATGATGCGGTGCGTTGGTGTGCAGGCGAATCCAGCCGTCGGCGCTGGCGTAGTCGCCGGCCACCGGGTCCCACATCGGCGGCACGCTCCAGCCGATGGGGCGCAGGGAAGTGGAGAACCAGAACGACGCCAGGCGTCGGTCGACCTCGACAGGCGGCAGGCGAGCGGTTTGTTGCTGGATGAGTTCGGTGGTCGCCTGGCCGGCAACGGCGATGCTGGCGCTGGCCAGCTCCGTGACGGCGAAGGCCGAGGGCAGCGCGCCATCGCCAGTGAAGGTGATCGGGGTCGTGGGCAAGCCGAGTGCGGTTTGCATGGACGTGAGCAGATCTGACATCGAAAGCCCTCCAGTACGAGAGGGCGATCATAGATCAAAAATCCGTTGGAGGCCGTTTTGCGGCCCAACGGGAGCAAGAGCCCTGCACCTGTTCCGGGCGCGACCAGATCCACAGGTTGCCCAGGCCCATGCCGGCGAGCGCGAGGTAAGCCGGCCAGGCGTGGTCGAGCAGCACCAGCATCAAGCCTGCGCAGAGCAGCATGCTGGTGGTGGCACCGACCTTGGCCCGGCGCGGAATGACCTTGCCGTTGCGCCAGTTGTGCAGCATCGGCCCGAACAGGCGATGGTTCTCCAGCCAGGCGCTCAGGCGCGGCGAACTGCGGGTCGCGGCCCAGGCGGCCAACAGGATGAACTCGGTCGTCGGCAAGCCAGGTACGACGATGGCGATCAGGCCGATGCCCAGGCTGGTGTAGGCGAGCAGGGCGAAGAGTAGTTGGGTGATTTTCGAGGGCGTGCGGCTCATGTATTTCTATCCGACATGCACTTTACCTTGTGGGAGCGAGCTTGCTCGCGATGGCGAATGGTCAGCCACCCTATTGGTCGCCTGATACACCGCTATCGCGAGCAAGCTCGCTCCCACACTGGTTTCTGGGTGACTGCAAGATATGCATCCACCCTAAATCCCTTGGGGAGTCAGGCCAACTCGGCCGCATAGGCCTGTTCCAGCAGCACCGTAAACCGGTTGAACGCATCCAGCGCGCCTTTGTCCGCCTCGGCTTCCTGCTGTTCGGTGAAGGCCAGGCCGTCGAGGGTGCGGGTGAAGGATTTCCAGCCTTCGGCGCGCCCACCGGCAGGTTCTGCCAGGTGCCGGGCGCCGAAGGTCTCGCTCAACCCCAGGCCCACGGCACGCTTGATCAAGAACGCGGCGCCGAGCTTGGAGCCTTCGCAGACGAACAGCCAGCCCAGGGCTTCGGCCTGGGTCGGGCTTTTCACCGCGCCGGCCACTGGCGCAGGGACTTCGGTGTCCAGGTCGGCCAGGTCCGCCTTGGCCGCTTCTGCCCGGCACCGGGCCGGGAGGTCGGGGATCAGGGCGGCCAGTTCGGCGTCGTTGTACAGCGCCACCAGTTCCGACTGGAACAGGTACTGGGCGACGACGAAACGGGCGAAGCTGGCCGGGGTTTCGAACGGGGCGTGGGCCTTGACCAGCGCGTCGAGCCGGCTGTGGGGCTCGTGGGTGATCTGGTTCAGGCGTTGGGAGCGTGAAGCGGGGCGTTGTGTGGTCATGAAAAAATTCCTTCGAGTTGGAACATTGTGGCGAGGGGCTGTGGGAGCAAAGCTTGCTCGCGAAACAGGCGCCTCGATCTCTGAAAGACCGCATCGCCTGCATCGCGGGCAAGCCTTGCTCCCACATGACTCTCCTCACTACGGGTATTTGTTTGGCCTGGGCAACCGAGTCAGATATCCCAGATCAGGTTCACCGCGAAGTTACGCCCCGGCGCCGTCAGGCGATCGAGGTTGGCGGGGCTCAGCACCGCCGCCTCGCCAACGCTGTCGTAGCCGCGCACGTCATCCCACAGCCAGTACTTCTTGTCGGTGAGGTTGTAGAGGCCGCCGCTGACGGTGAGGTCGTCGGTCACCTTGTAGAAACCGCTCAGGTCGAGGATGCCGAAGCCCGGCGTCTTGAACTGGCCGCTCACGCCATCGGGCGAGTTGAAGTTGCTGTCGTCGACGCGGTCCTTTTTCTTGACCAGGGTCCAACTGAGCAAAGTGCCGTAGCGATCCTGGTCGTAGCCCAGGCCGAACACACCGGTCAGCGGGTTGATGCTGTTGAGCGGCTCGCCGGTGTCGTTGTTGCGACCATAGAGGTAGGCCACCGAACCTTGGGTGTAGAGGCCCTTTGGCGCGCCCAGCACCTCCAGCTCCAGGCGTCCCCTGGCCTCGGCGCCCTTGATGGTGGCGTGCTTGATGTTGTTGCTCTGGAAGGTCAACTGGTCGGCGCCGGGGGTGATGGCATCTTCGTTGATGAAGTCGCGGTACTTGTTGTAGAACACCGCCACGTCGAACGAGCCGGAATCGAAACGGCCGCGCAGGCCGGTCTCGTAGCTCTTGCTTTTTTCCGGTTCCAGATCGGGGTTGGGTTCTACGCTATAGCCAGGGTCGGTGTTCTCGAAGCGGCCATAGAGAGCCTTGGCGGTCGGGGTGCGGAAACCTTCGGCGTACTGGCCGTACCCGGTGTACTCATCGCTCAGGGCGTAGGTCACGCCGAACTTCGGTGAGACGCGATGCCAGGTCTTGTTCTTGCCGCTGACTGCACCGCCGCCGGTAGGGTCTACGGTGTTGAGGAATTCCTCGGTCAGGTGCGGCTTGAGCCGGGTGTAGTCGTAGCGCAGGCCTGGCGTGAAGGTCCATTTGTCCCAACTGATCTGGTCCTGGGCGAACAGGCTGTAGGTGTTGATGGTCGGGTCCGGGAAATCACTGGCTTTTGCCAGCACGTCCCGGGTGCTGATGGCGCCTACCGCGGAGCAACCGACGCCAACCGCCAGGCACACGCCATTGCCGCTGCGCGAGCCGGTGACTTTCTGCTGCTTGAGGGTGGTGCCGTAAGTCAGCGCGTGATCGGTGTCGGCGACGCTGAAGGCCTTGTCCAGTTGCGCGTCGAAGACCCACTGTTTCTCTTCATAGAGGGTCTCCCGGGTGCGCAGGACCTGGCGGGTGATCGGGAAGTAGAATTCGGCGGTGCTCTGGTCGGTCTTGGCGACCTGGTGATTCAGGCTCCACTTCATGTGATCGGCCAGCAGGCTGTCGAGGGCGAAACTGTGCTCCAGGCCGAAACGCTCGCGGGTGATGGTGTCGTTGCCGGTGCGCCACTGGTACATGCCGCCGGGCAGCATGGAGATGGGGATCGTGGGGCGGCCGTTGGAATAGGGGCCGCCATAGGCGCTTTTCAGGTCGCTGTCGCGGTCGTCCTTGTATTTCTCGTAGATCAGGCCAAGGCGTGAGTCATCGCTGTAGTTCCAGCCGAGCTTGGCCAGCACGTTGTTGGCGCGCACGTCTTGGGGGTTGGCGGCGGTGCGGTCCAGGCCGGTGCCGTTGTGGCTGCCGTAGGATTCGGTTTCATGACCGTCGCGCTGGCTGTAGTGCAACAGGCCGTCGAACTGCCCGCTACGGCCAGCGACGGTGGCGGACTTGAGCCAGCTCTCGTCGGCGGAGCTGTAGCCGGTCTTCAGGCGGGCGCCAACGTCCTCGCCTGGCTTGATGATGTCGTCCGGATCCAGGGTGAAGTAGCTGACGGCACCGCCAATGGCATTGCTGCCGTACAGCACCGAGGCCGGACCGCGCAGGATTTCCACGCGCTTGATGATTTCCGGGTCGACGTAGTTGCGCTGGGTCTTGGCGTAGGGGCCATTGAAGAAGCCGCCGGGAATTTCCACGCCGTCGACCTGGGTCAGGATCCGGTTGCCGTCGATGCCGCGGATGTTGTAGCCGCTGATACCGCCGCGCTGGCCCGCGCCGCCCACCGATACACCCGGCTCATAGCGCACCAGGTCCTTGAGGGTATTGATGTTGTTGCGGTCCAGTTCCTGGCGGTCGTGGACGGTGACCGTGCTCGGTACGCTGGTGATGTCCTGTTCCTGGCGGGTGGCGCTGATGGTCACCTGTTGCAACTCCAGCGCGCTGCCGGCACTGCGTTTTTCCAGGACGATGCTGTTGTCGCCCAGCTTGCGGTAGCTCAGGTTGGTCCCCACCAACAGGCGCTCCAGGGCTTTTTCAGGTGGCAGCGAGCCGTTCACCCCTGGCGAGGCGAGGCCTGCGGCCAGTTCCGCGGGCATCCCGACCTGCCAGCCGGTGGCCGCAGAGAATGCATTCAGCGCCGAGACCAGTGGCTGCCGGGCGATGGCAAAGGTGTAGTCGCCCATGTTGCGTGCAGCGGGTTGCACGGTGGTGGCGGCCAGGGCGAGCGGCGCGGTGCCGGCCATCAGCAGGGCGGCGGTGAGCAGTGACAGCGTGCAAGAGGGGGCAAGAAACCGGCAAGTAAGGCGAGAGGACATCGATAGCGCTCCGTGTCGCATCTGTTATAGGTGCAGATCCACATCGCTGGATGCGAATCAATTGCATTGGCTATAACGAGACGAATCAGCGGAGCCTATCGAGTAAAAATAATTCTCATTTAGTTCAGGATCACCAGCGCCGGGAACTCCTGGAGCCGCGCCGAGGTGATGTGGGCCAGCGAACGGACCACGTCCAGCGGCTGGTCGAGGCGGTAATTGCCGGTCACCGCGACGTTGGCCAATTGTTCGTTACTGTTGATGATCCAGCCGGGGTAATAGCGTCGCAGCTCGGCCAGTACCTGGCTCAGTGGCCGGTTTTCGAACACCAGCCGACCCTGGACCCAGGCCAGGTCAGTGTTGGCCTCGAGCCGGGCCGGGCGGTCGAAGCCGTTGGGGCCGATGCGGATGCTTTCGCCAGCTGATAGCCGCACATGGGCGTCGTTGCGGGTGGCCCGCAGGTCCACGTCGCCGCGCTGCACCTGGACCTGGGCCACGCCGTCGAGGTAACGCACGGCGAACGTGGTGTCGCTGACGCTGGCCATGACCGGGCCGGCATCGATTTCCAGCGGCAGGCTACGGTTGCCCGGGACCTCGAAAAACGCCTCGCCCTTGTACAGGCGCGCCACATGCCGCTGCTCGTTGAACGTGCTGGAGAAGGCCGAATCGGTGTTGAGCAGGACCTTGGAGCCGTCCTCCAACTGCAAGCGCTGGCGCTCACCGACTACGGTCAGGTGGTCGGCCTGCAAGCGCAGGGGCAGGTCGCTGAAGTTGAACAGGCCGAGAAACAGCACGGCGGCAGTGGCCAGGGGTTTCCAGTGGGCGCGCAGACGCGACAGCGCGGTAACCTTGGGCGCGGCTTCAAGTTGGCGGGCACTTTCCATCACCTGCGGGCCGTTCCAGATCGCCTGGGCTCGGGCGAACGCCTCGCCGTGGCGCGGATCGGCCGCCAGCCAGGCGTGGAACTGCCGAGTCTGTTCCTCGCTGGGGTTGTCCAGCAGGATCAGCCAGTCCAGCGCCTGCTCCATGGCATGGGCGGTTTCCGGCGTCGCAGTGGGCTCGGCAGAGCGGTGATTGTCCATCACAGTGGGTTCTCGGTATTAGCGGCACGGGCTCAAGCTACAAGCTGTACGCAGCAAGTGGCAAGCGTGTGCGCAGCTTATGGCCTGAAGCGTGGAGCGGGTCACTGCTCGCCGTGGCTACGTTCAGCCACACCCACACAGATCGCCATGATCAGTTTCAGTTCCTTTTGCACGGTGCTCAGGGACACGCCCAGGCGTTCGGCGATTTGCTGGTAACTGTGGCCATGCAGGCGGCTGAGAATGAAGATCTGCTGCTGTCGCGAACCCAGGGCCTGGAGGCTGACGTTCAGGCGTTCGAGCAGTTGCTGGGCATGGGCGGCGTCCTCGGCACTGCTCTGGGGGGCGACGACGTTGTGGACGACCTCCGGCGGTACGTCATCGAGCAAGGTCCGCGACTGGATGCGCCGGGCACGCAGATGGTCCAGCGCCAGGTTGCGGGCAGTCTGGAAAACAAAGGGTTCGAGGTGCTCGACCGTGCGTTCGCCCAAGGCGCGGGTGACGCGCAGGTAGGTTTCCTGGAGCAGGTCTTCGGCGGTACTGGGGTTGCTGACCATGCGCTCGAGAGTGCGCAGCAGCGGTGTGCGCTGGGCGAGGAAGACGTGATGAAAGCGTGATTGACTCACGGTAGGGCCCGATCTGGTTCGAGTAGATGATAATGCTTATCATCTGTCGGGCGGGTCAAGCCTTCATTCATTTCACAAAGCGTAACCCTGTGGGAGCGAGCTCGCTCGCGATGACGGAGCATCAGTCGCCATTGATGCTGGCTGATACGCCGCTATCGCGAGCAAGCTCGCTCCCACAGAAAAGCTCAATACGGCCGTGTCAGTTATTCGGCGTTACACAACGCCAGGCAGTTATCCAGCATACGGTTGGAGAAGCCCCATTCGTTGTCATACCAGGCCAGTACCTTGAGCAGCTTGCCGCTGGCCTTGGTGTGGTTGGCGTCGAAGATCGACGACAGCGGGTTGTGGTTGAAGTCACTGGAGACCAGCGGCAGGGTGTTGTAGCCGAGGATCTTCGAATGCTGGCTGGCGTGGCGCAGCAGTTCGTTGACTTCTTCGGCCGATGCTTCGCGCTTGAGTTGCACGGTCAGGTCGACCAGGGACACGTTGATCACCGGTACACGCACCGCCATGCCGGTCAGCTTGCCGGCCAGTTCCGGCAGCACCAGGCCCACCGCTTCGGCGGCGCCGGTCTTGCTCGGGATCATGTTCTGGGTCGCCGAACGGGCGCGGTACGGGTCGCTGTGGTAGACGTCGGTCAGGTTCTGGTCGTTGGTGTAGGCATGGATGGTGGTCATCAGGCCGCTTTCGATGCCGAGCTCGCGGTGCAGCACCTGGGCCACTGGGGCCAGGCAGTTGGTGGTGCACGAAGCGTTGGAGATGATCTGGTGGGACTGGCGCAGGATATCGTGGTTCACGCCGTACACGACGGTGGCATCGGCGCCCTTGGCCGGGGCCGAGATGATCACCTTGCGGGCGCCGGCGCTGATATGCGCGGCGGCCTTGGAGCGATCGGTGAACAGGCCGGTGCATTCGAACACGACGTCGATTTTTTCAGCCGCCCAAGGCAGTTCGGCCGGGTTGCGGATGGCGCTGACCGAGATGCGGTCGCCATTGACCGTCAGGCTTTCGTGATCGTGCTGCACGTCGGCATCGAACGTGCCGTGGACGGTGTCGAACTTGAGCAGATGAGCATTGATTGCACTGTCACCCAGGTCGTTGATGGCGACGATCTGCAGGTCGCGACGATAGCCTTGGGTATACAGTGCACGGAGGACGTTGCGGCCGATGCGGCCAAAACCATTAATTGCGATTCGAAGAGTCATTAACTGCGCCGCCGTCGATTTGTTGTTGGAATTACAAGATTATTCGCATAAAAATAGAAAACAAGCCTTTTTAGTGGCAATATTTTGTTTTATCTACAACGAGTGACCTGAATCAACTGGTCCGAATGGTCAAGAAACTGTCTGTCGCCTCGCTTTTTACACAGCGTGCAGCGGGCTTTTGATCAGCATAGACAATCAGGTCGCCACACCCGTTAGCCTGGAGTTCTACACATGCATCCCCGCGTTCTTGAGGTCACCGAACGGCTTATCGCCCGCAGCCGCGCCACGCGTCAGGCTTACCTTGCATTGATCCACGGTGCAGCCAGCGACGGGCCGATGCGCGGCAAGCTGCAGTGCGCCAACTTCGCTCACGGCGTGGCTGGTTGCGGCACCGAAGACAAGCATCACCTGCGGATGATGAACGCCGCCAACATCGCCATCGTGTCGTCCTATAACGACATGCTCTCGGCCCACCAGCCCTACGAAACCTTCCCGGAACAGATCAAGAAAGCCCTGCGCGAGATCGGCTCGGTCGGCCAGTTCGCCGGTGGCACGCCAGCGATGTGCGACGGCGTGACCCAGGGCGAGGCGGGGATGGAACTGAGCCTGCCGAGCCGTGAAGTGATCGCGCTCTCCACGGCGGTGGCGCTGTCCCACAACATGTTTGACGGCGCACTGATGCTCGGCATCTGCGACAAGATCGTCCCGGGCCTGATGATGGGCGCGCTGCGCTTCGGTCATTTGCCGACGATCTTCGTGCCAGGCGGGCCGATGGTCTCGGGCATTTCCAACAAGGAAAAAGCCGACGTTCGCCAGCGCTATGCCGAAGGCAAGGCCACCCGCGAAGAACTGCTGGAATCGGAGATGAAGTCCTACCACAGCCCGGGCACCTGTACCTTCTACGGCACCGCCAACACCAACCAGTTGTTGATGGAAGTGATGGGCCTGCACTTGCCGGGCGCCTCGTTCGTCAACCCGAACACGCCGTTACGCGATGCTCTGACCCGTGAAGCGGCGTTCCAGGTCACGCGCATGACCAAGCAAAGCGGCAACTTCATGCCCATCGGCGAAATCGTCGACGAACGCTCGCTGGTCAACTCCATCGTTGCGCTGCACGCCACCGGTGGCTCCACCAACCACACCCTGCACATGCCGGCCATCGCCATGGCGGCGGGCATCCAACTGACCTGGCAGGACATGGCCGACCTCTCCGAGGTGGTGCCGACCCTGAGCCACGTCTACCCGAACGGCAAGGCCGACATCAACCACTTCCAGGCGGCGGGCGGCATGTCGTTCCTGATCCGTGAATTGCTGGAAGCCGGTTTGCTCCACGAAAACGTCAACACCGTGCTCGGTCACGGCCTGAGCCGCTACACCCAGGAACCGTTCCTCGAGGACGGCGAGCTGGTATGGCGCGACGGCCCGATCGAAAGCCTCGACGAAAACATCCTGCGCCCGGTGGCCCGTGCGTTCTCGCCTGAGGGCGGCCTGCGGGTGATGGAAGGCAACCTGGGCCGTGGCGTGATGAAGGTTTCGGCTGTGGCCCTGGAAAACCAGGTCGTCGAAGCGCCGGCCATGGTCTTCCAGGATCAACAGGACCTGGCCGATGCGTTCAAGGCCGGCCTGCTGGAGAAAGACTTCGTCGCGGTGATGCGCTTCCAGGGGCCGCGCTCCAACGGCATGCCCGAGCTGCACAAGATGACGCCGTTCCTCGGCGTATTGCAGGACCGTGGCTTCAAAGTGGCACTGGTGACCGACGGGCGCATGTCCGGCGCGTCGGGGAAAATCCCGGCGGCCATTCATGTCAGTCCCGAAGCTTATGTCGGTGGTGCGTTGGCCCGGGTGCAGGAGGGCGATATCATCCGTGTCGATGGCGTCAAAGGCACCTTGGAATTGAAGGTGGACGCCGAGGAATTCGCCGCGCGCACGCCGGCCAAGGGCCTGTTGGGCAACAACATCGGCACCGGTCGCGAGCTGTTCGGTTTCATGCGCATGGCCTTCAGCTCGGCGGAGCAGGGCGCCAGCGCCTTCACTTCTGCCCTGGAGACGCTTAATTGAAACTGGCTTTGGTCGGTGACATCGGTGGGACCAACGCACGCTTTGCGCTGTGGAAAAACCACACCCTGGAAAACATCCAGGTGCTGGCAACGGCGGATTATGCCTGCCCGGAAGATGCCATTCAGGTGTACCTGAGTGGCCTGGGCCTGAAGCCGGGCGCCATCGGTTCGGTGTGCCTGTCGGTGGCCGGTCCCGTGAGCGGCGATGAGTTTCGCTTTACCAACAATCACTGGCGCCTGAGCAACCTGGCGTTCTGTCAGACCTTGCAAGTGGAGAAGCTGTTGCTGGTCAACGACTTCTCGGCCATGGCCCTGGGCATGACTTGCTTGCGTCCCGATGAGTACCGGGTCGTATGCGAAGGCACCCCGGAGCCGTTGCGCCCGGCAGTGGTGATCGGCCCGGGTACCGGGTTGGGTGTTGGTACGTTGCTGGACTTGGGCGAAGGCCGTTTCGCGGCGTTGCCGGGAGAGGGCGGCCATGTCGACCTGCCCATGAGCAGCCCGCGGGAAACCCAGCTGTGGCAGCACATCTACAACGAGATCGGCCACGTCAGCGCCGAAACCGCGCTGAGTGGCAGCGGGTTGCCTCGGGTGTACCGGGCCATTTGCGCGGTGGACGGCCATGTGCCGGTGCTCGACACCCCCGAATCCATCACCGCCGCCGGCCTGGCTGGCGACCCCATTGCCCTGGAAGTGCTCGAGCAGTTCTGCCGCTGGCTGGGGCGCGTGGCCGGCAACAATGTATTGACGCTGGGCGGGCGCGGCGGTGTCTACATCGTCGGTGGCGTGGTCCCGAGGTTTGCTAATTTCTTCCTCGAAAGTGGTTTCGCCCGTTGCTTCGCCGACAAGGGCTGCATGAGCGATTACTTCAAGGACATACCGGTCTGGCTGGTGACTGCGCCGTACCCCGGCCTGATGGGTGCGGGTGTGGCGTTGGAGCAGTCGATTCCAGTTTGAAATGTGATCCCCTGTGGGAGCGAGCTTGCTCGCGATAGTGGAGTGTCAGTCGCCATTGATGCTGGCTGATACATCGCTATCGCGAGCAAGCTCGCTCCCACAGGGGTTTTGTGGTGTGTTTGTAGTCCTCATCCATCAGGCATAATCGCCCCCATCCAAACAACAAGGACGAGGCTCGTGAGTTCAGTGAACAAATCGATTTTGTTGGTCGACGACGACCAGGAGATTCGCGAACTGCTGGACACCTACCTCAGCCGTGCGGGTTTCCAGGTGCGGACCACGCCCGACGGCGCCGGGTTTCGCCAGGCGCTGAACGATGCACCGAGCGACCTGGTGATCCTTGATGTGATGCTGCCTGATGAGGACGGCTTCAGCCTGTGCCGCTGGGTTCGCCAGCACCCGCGCCAGGCCCATGTGCCGATCATCATGCTCACCGCCAGTTCCGACGAGGCCGACCGGGTCATTGGTCTTGAACTGGGCGCCGATGATTACCTGGGCAAGCCTTTCAGCCCACGGGAATTGCAGGCGCGCATCAAGGCGCTGCTGCGTCGGGCGCAATTCGGCCAGGAGCGCTCCGGCGGCGAAGTGCTGGCCTTCGATGAATGGCGGCTGGACATGGTCAGCCATCGGCTGTTTCACACCGACGGTGAAGAAGTGATTCTTTCCGGTGCCGATTTCGCCCTGCTCAAGTTGTTTCTCGATCATCCCCAGGAAATCCTCGACCGCGACACCATCGGCAATGCGACCCGCGGTCGCGAGCTGATGCCCCTGGACCGGATCGTCGACATGGCAGTCAGTCGCCTGCGCCAGCGCCTGCGTGACACCGACAAGCCGCCACGGCTGATTCGCACAGTGCGTGGCAGCGGTTATCAACTGGCGGCCAGTGTGGTTGCCAGCAATGGTCATTGACTGGATCAAAAAAGTCGCCCGACGGGTACCGGTACCGCGCTCGTTGCTGGGACGGATGCTGCTGCTGACCTTGCTGGTGGTGCTGTTCGCCCAGACCTTGTCCAGCCTGATCTGGGTCTCGCAACTGCGCGCCACCCAGCTTGAAGGCCTGGTCACCAGTGCCCGTAGCCTGGCCCACTCGATGACCGCCAGCGTCAGTTATTTGCGTTCGCTGCCGGTGGCGTACCGGCCATTGGTGCTGGACCAGTTGCGCAGCATGGGCGGTACGCGGTTTGTCGTGACCCTCAACGACAAGCCCCTGGGCATGGATGTGCTGCCGATCACGCCGCGTAAACTGGCGGTGCTCAAGGCGGTGGACGATGTGCTGCGCCGGTCGTTGGGCAGTAACGCCGACATCTCGGTAAATTTTGTCAGTCCCGACGACCTGCGAATTTTCAACGCTGGGCTCAAGCTCGATGAACTGCCCCGTTCGTGGGCTCACTACGCCTTGACCCTGGAACCGGTGAACCCGCCGGTGCTGGTCACGCAGATCCAGATGGCGCCGGGGGAATGGCTGTACATCGCCTCGCTGCTGCCCGAACCCTACACCAGCCTTGAAGAGCAGGACCTGCCCAAGCAACAGGTCGGTTTCATCGTGCTCACCAGCAGCTTGTTGTTGCTGTTCATCGGTTTGCTGGTGCACTGGCAGAGCCGACCGCTCAAGCGTTTGGCCCGGGCCGCGCGGGACATGTCCCTGGGCGCCGAGGTGGAACCGGTGGCCGAGGGCGGCGGCAGCGAAGTGGTGGAGGTGGGGCGGGCGTTCAATGCCATGCGCGAACGCATCAGCCGTTACCTGACGGAACGCAGCCAGTTGTTCAGCGCGATTTCCCACGACTTGCGCACACCGATCACCCGCTTGCGGCTGCGGGTCGAGTTGCTGGAGGACGAAAACCTGCAGGCCAAGTTCGGCCGTGACCTGGATGAGCTGGAGCTGCTGGTCAAAGGCGCGCTGCAATGCGTCAAGGACACCGACATCCACGAAAACATCGAGCCGGTGGACCTCAACCATGTGCTCGATTGCCTGGTCGAACCCTACCTGGCGCCCAACGGCAACGGTCGGGTGACCCAGGACGGCCGGGCGCTGGCGCCGTATCCTGGCAAGCCGCTGGCCCTCAAGCGCTGCATCGGCAATCTGATCGACAACGCCTTGAAGTATGGCCAGAACGCCCACCTGCATATCGATGACGATGAAACCGCCTTCATCCTGCACGTCGACGACGAAGGCCCCGGCGTGCCGGAACAGCGCCTGGAGCAAGTCTTCGAACCGCACTTCCGCCTCGCCGGGCAACAGCAGGGTTATGGCCTGGGCCTGGGCATCGCCCGCAACATCGCCCACAGCCATGGTGGCGAAGTGAGCCTGCAAAATCTGCGTGAGGGTGGATTGCGGGTGACGTTGCAGTTGCCTCGCAGTGTGGATTGATCAGACCGCGTTATCGTTCATCGCGAGCAAGCTCGCTCCCACAGGGGTTTTGTGAACGCCGAAGATCCACTGTGGGAGCGAGCTTGCTCCGGGCGGCGTTCCGACGATGGCGCCTGTAGCCTCACCCCATCTCCCAGGTAAATGTCACAGCTCAGTGACATAACTCGCCCCTTTCGTTACCTGCCCCTCGCCATCCCTTGTTTAGACTCCCTGCGTCAAAACAACAAAAAAGGTACCACCCAATGGACACCTTCCTACCGGCCTTCAGCAGTTGGCTGAACGCCCCTGCCCACCAGCAATGGCTTGCCGACGAAGGCTTGCGGCTGCTGGCGTTCGCCAAGGCGTCGAAGCTGGCGGACGGCTTTGGCAACCTGGACGAGCGCGGCCACCTGCCGGCCGATGCCCGGGCCGAGACCATGAACACTGCGCGCATGACCCACAGCTTCGCCATGGCCCACATCCAGGGCTTGCCGGGGTTTGCCGAGCTGGTGGACCACGGTGTCCAGGCGCTGAGCGGCCCCTTGCGCGACGCCGAGCACGGTGGCTGGTTTGCCACGACGCGGCCTGATGAAGACGGCGCGGGCAAGGCGGCCTACCTGCATGCATTCGTTGCCCTGGCGGCCAGTTCCGCAGTGGTGGCCCAGCGTCCCGGCGCCCAGGCGTTGCTGGACGAAGCGGTGCGGATCATCGATGAGCATTTCTGGAGCGAAGAAGAGGGCGCGCTGCGCGAATCCTTCAACCGCGACTGGAGTGAGGAAGAGGCCTATCGCGGCGCCAACAGCAACATGCACGCCACCGAAGCCTTCCTCGCCCTGGCCGATGTCACCGACGACCCACGCTGGCTGGCCCGCGCGCTGCACATCGTCGAACGGGTGATCCACGGCCATGCCGCCGCCAACGACTACCTGGTGGTGGAGCATTTCGATCGCCACTGGCAGCCGTTGCGCGAATACAACCAGGACAACCCTGCCGATGGTTTCCGTCCCTACGGCACCACCCCTGGCCACGGTTTCGAATGGGCGCGACTGCTGCTGCACCTTGAAGCGGCACGCGTGCAGATCGGCATGTTGACCCCGGGTTGGTTGGCCCAGGACGCACAGAAACTCTTCGACCAGAACTGCCGTCATGCGTGGGGCGTCGATGGTGCGCCGGGCATTGTCTACACCCTGGGTTGGGATAACCGCGCCGTGGTTCGTCATCGCCTGCATTGGGTTCACGCTGAAGCGGCGGCCGCTGCCAGCGCCTTGCTCAAGCGCACCGACGAGGCGAAGTACGAAGCCTGGTACCGGCGATTCTGGGAGTTCTGTGACAAACATTTCATCGACCGCTGCAACGGCAGCTGGCATCACGAACTCGATCCGCAAAATTGCCCCAGCGCCGATATCTGGCCGGGCAAGCCGGACCTGTATCACGCCTGGCAGGCGGTCCTGATTCCGCGCCTGCCCCTGGCACCCAGCATGGCGTCAGCCCTGGCGCGGTTATCCAGTCCTGCGCCTGTGTAACCATGTCGTGACATTTGCACGTCCCTTCGTTACCTGCGAAGGGATTCCCTCTGATTAGAATCCATGCAGCGCAAGCACCAGACTTGCATGCATAACAACAAGAAAGGTAATTCTAGATGAATGCGATTTCTCGCCTCGCTACTGTCATTTCTCTTGCTTCCTTGCTTCCCGTCGCAGCATTCCCTGTCACTACCCTTGCCGCTGAATCCAAAGGTTCCGTGGAAGTCGTCCACTGGTGGACGTCGGGTGGCGAAAAAGCCGCGGTCGATGTGCTCAAGGCCCAGGTAGAAAAAGACGGCTTTACCTGGAAGGACGGCGCTGTCGCCGGTGGTGGCGGTTCCACTGCCATGACCGTGCTCAAGAGCCGTGCCGTGGCCGGCAACCCACCGGGCGTCGCCCAGATCAAGGGCCCGGACATCCAGGAATGGGCGTCCACCGGGCTGCTCGACAGCGACGTCCTGAAAGACGTCGCCAAGGCCGAGAAGTGGGACAGCCTGCTCGACAAGAAAGTCTCCGATACCGTGAAGTACGACGGTGACTACGTCGCCGTGCCGGTGAACATCCACCGCGTCAACTGGCTGTGGATCAACCCGGAAGTCTTCAAGAAAGCCGGCATCGAAAAAGCACCGACCACCCTCGAAGAATTCTACGCGGCCGGCGACAAGCTCAAGGCCGCGGGATTTATTCCGCTCGCCCACGGTGGCCAGCCTTGGCAGGACAGCACCGTATTCGAAGCCGTGGTGCTCTCGGTCATGGGCGCTGATGGCTACAAGAAAGCCCTGGTCGACCTGGACAACAAGGCGCTGACAGGCCCTGAAATGGTCAAGGCGCTGACCGAACTGAAGAAAGTCGCGACCTACATGGACGCCGACGGCAAGGGCCAGGACTGGAACCTGGAAGCGGCCAAGGTCATCAACGGCAAGGCCGGCATGCAGATCATGGGTGACTGGGCCAAGAGCGAATGGACCGCGGCGAAGAAAGTCGCCGGCAAGGACTACGAGTGCGTGGCCTTCCCGGGCACCGACAAGGCCTTCACCTACAACATCGACTCCCTGGCGGTGTTCAAGCAGAAAGACAAGGGCACTGCGGCTGGCCAGCAGGACATCGCCAAGGTCGTGTTGGGCGAGAACTTCCAGAAAGTCTTCAGCATCAACAAAGGCTCGATCCCGGTTCGTAACGACATGCTCGGCGACATGGCCAAGTACGGTTTCGATTCCTGTGCCCAGACCGCTGCCAAGGACTTCCTGACGGACGCCAAGTCCGGCGGCCTGCAACCAAGCATGGCGCACAACATGGCGACCACGCTGGCCGTACAGGGTGCGTTCTTCGATGTGGTGACCAACTACATCAACGACCCGAAAGCCGACCCTGCCGATGCCGCCAAGAAACTCGGCGCAGCGGTTCAGTCAGCGAAGTAATTAGCGCCGCTTCCCTTGTGGGAGCGAGCCTGTGGGAGCAAAGCTTGCTCGCGATGAACGATAACGCGGTCATTAGAAAGACCGAGGTGCCTTCATCGCGAGCAAGCTCAGCTCCCACACAAGCTCGCTCCCACAAAGGGATGCCCTTGTAACCTTGTTCTGGATCTTCCCATGAGTTCTGTTGCTGTGTTCAGCAAGGCCTCGCCGTTCGATGCATTGCAGCGCTGGCTCCCGAAACTGGTGCTGGCGCCGAGCATGTTCATCGTCCTGGTGGGCTTCTATGGCTATATCTTGTGGACGTTCGTCCTGTCGTTCACCACTTCGACGTTCCTGCCGAACTACAAATGGGCAGGCCTGGCGCAATACGCCCGGCTGATGGATAACGATCGCTGGTGGGTGGCGAGCAAGAACCTGGCGCTGTTCGGCGGCCTGTTCATCGGTGTCACCCTGGTGATCGGTGTGTTGCTGGCGGTGTTCCTTGACCAGCGCATTCGTCGCGAAGGTTTCATCCGCACCATTTACCTGTACCCGATGGCGCTCTCGATGATCGTCACCGGTACGGCCTGGAAATGGCTGCTCAACCCGGGCATGGGCCTGGACAAATTGTTGCGTGACTGGGGTTGGGAAGGCTTCCGCCTGGATTGGCTGATCGACCCGGATCGCGTGGTGTACTGCCTGGTGATCGCGGCGGTATGGCAGGCCTCGGGCTTCATCATGGCGATGTTCCTGGCCGGCCTGCGGGGTGTCGATCAATCGATCATCCGTGCCGCGCAGATCGATGGCGCGAGCATGCCGCGCATCTACTGGAAAGTGGTGCTGCCGAGCCTGCGCCCGGTGTTCTTCAGCGCCGTGATGATCCTGGCTCACATCGCGATCAAGAGCTTCGACCTGGTGGCCGCGATGACGGCCGGCGGCCCGGGTTACTCCTCCGACCTGCCAGCCATGTTCATGTATTCCTTCACGTTCAGTCGCGGTCAGATGGGCATGGGCTCGGCCAGTGCAATCCTGATGCTTGGTGCGATTCTCGCAATCATCGTGCCTTACCTGTACTCCGAGCTGAGGACCAAGCGTCATGACTAGTCTCGCTGCCAAACCTTCCCTCAGCCTGAGTCGCATCGCCATCTATGCGGTGCTGATCCTCGCTGTATTGCTTTACCTGGTGCCGTTGGTGGTCATGCTGTTGACCAGCTTCAAGACGCCGGAAGACATCAGCACCGGCAACCTGCTGAGCTGGCCGACCGTGGTCAGTGGCATCGGCTGGGTCAAGGCCTGGGCCACGGTCGACGGCTATTTCTGGAACTCGATCAAGATCACCGTTCCGGCGGTGCTGATCTCTACCGCCATCGGTGCCTTGAACGGCTACGTGTTGTCGATGTGGCGTTTTCGCGGTTCGCAGTTGTTCTTCGGCCTGTTGCTGTTCGGGTGCTTCCTGCCGTTCCAGACAGTCCTGCTGCCGGCCTCGTTCACCCTCGGCAAGATGGGCCTGGCCAGTACCACCACGGGCCTGGTGTTCGTGCACGTGGTCTACGGCCTGGCATTCACCACGCTGTTCTTCCGCAACTACTACGTCAGCATTCCCGATGCACTGGTGAAGGCGGCGCGACTGGACGGTGCGGGGTTCTTCACCATTTTCCGGCGGATCATCCTGCCGATGTCCACCCCGATCATCATGGTCTGCCTGATCTGGCAGTTCACCCAGATCTGGAACGACTTCCTGTTCGGCGTGGTGTTCTCCAGCGGTGATTCGCAGCCCATCACGGTGGCGCTGAACAACTTGGTCAACACCAGTACCGGGGCCAAGGAATACAACGTGGACATGGCGGCGGCGATGATCGCCGGGCTGCCGACCCTGCTGGTCTATGTGGTCGCAGGCAAGTATTTCGTGCGCGGTCTGACGGCCGGCGCAGTCAAGGGGTAATCATGGCAACGCTTGAACTTCGCAACGTAAACAAGACCTATGGTGCCGGCCTGCCGGACACCCTGAAGAACATCGAGTTGTCGATCAAGGACGGTGAGTTCCTGATCCTCGTCGGCCCTTCGGGTTGCGGCAAGTCGACGCTGATGAATTGCATCGCCGGCCTTGAGACCATCACTGGCGGCGCGATCATGATCGGTGACCAGGATGTCAGCGGCATGAGCCCGAAGGATCGCGACATCGCCATGGTGTTCCAGTCCTACGCGCTGTACCCGACCATGAGCGTGCGCGAGAACATCGAGTTCGGTCTGAAAATCCGCAAGATGAACCAGGCCGCCATCGACGAAGAAGTCACCCGCGTGGCCAAGCTGCTGCAGATCGAACACCTGCTCAATCGCAAGCCCGGCCAGCTTTCCGGCGGCCAGCAACAGCGCGTGGCCATGGGCCGGGCGCTGGCGCGGCGGCCGAAGATCTACCTGTTCGACGAACCGCTGTCCAACCTCGACGCCAAGCTGCGGGTCGAGATGCGTACCGAAATGAAACTGATGCACCAGCGCCTGAAGACCACCACGGTCTACGTGACCCACGACCAGATCGAAGCCATGACCCTGGGCGACAAAGTGGCGGTGATGAAGGACGGGATCATCCAGCAGTTCGGCACGCCAAAAGACATCTACACCAACCCGGCCAACCTGTTCGTGGCGAGCTTCATCGGTTCGCCACCGATGAACTTCATCCCGCTGCGCCTGCAACGCAAGGACGGTCGCCTGCTGGCGCTGCTCGACAGCGGCCAGGCCCGTTGCGAGCTGCCGATGGGCATGCAGGACGCCGGCCTGGAAGACCGCGAAGTGATCCTGGGCATGCGCCCGGAGCAGATCATGCTGGCCGGCAGCGAGCCCAACGGCTTGCCGACCATTCGCGCCGAAGTCCAGGTCACCGAGCCCACCGGGCCGGACACCCTGGTGTTCGTCAATCTCAACGAGACCAAGGTCTGCTGCCGCCTGGCGCCGGACGTGGCACCGCAGCCGGGGGAAACCCTGACGCTGCAATTCGATCCGTCGAAGGTGCTGCTATTCGACGCGCAGTCCGGTGAACGCCTGGGCGTGGCTGGCCAGCCGCAAGCCGATGCTCGGTCGGCGAACGTAGCGCAGTTCAAAGGCCGGTGAAGAACAAATGGGGGAAGGGGGCTTGTGGGAGCAAAGCTTGCTCGCGATGAACGATAACGCGGTCATTCGAAAGACCGAGGCGCTTTCATCGCGAGCAAGCTCAGCTCCCACACAAGCTCTCTCCCACAGGAAGGAGTATGCGGTGAGTGGGGGACCATCCGCCGCAATCGTTGTAAACCGCGTTAGATAAAAACAGTTAATAACAATAAAGACGAGGATGTAGGGATGAAGAAGAAAAATAACGCCCAGCTTATCTGCCAGTTGTCAGCCGTTGCGGCGATGATGCTGGCCGGTAGCGCACACGCTGCCGACGCATTCAGCGCCGATTCGCAGTGGATGACGGGTGACTGGGGTGGCGAGCGGACCAAGCTGATCGAGCAAGGTATCGATATCAAGGCTGACTACGTCGGTGAAGTGGGCGCCAACTTGCATGGCGGCTACAACAACGACAAGACAGCGCGTTATGCCGACCAGTTTGGTCTGGGCGTGGCGCTGGACCTGGAAAAGCTGTGGGGCTGGGATAACACCCAGGCCAAGATCCAGCTCACCAACCGTAACGGTGAAAACATTTCCAATGATCGTGTCGGCGACCCGCGTGCCGGCACCTTGAGTTCTTCCCAGGAAGTCTACGGCCGTGGCCACATGGTCCGTCTGACCCAATTGTGGATCAAGCACCAGTTCCTCGATGGCAAGCTGGACGTCAAGGCTGGTTACTTCGGCGAAGGCGAAGACTTCAACACCTTCCCTTGCGAGTTCCAGAACCTGGCATTCTGCGGGTCCCAAGCGGGTAACTGGGCAACCGGCATCTGGTACAACTGGCCGGTCATGCAGGCGGCGATTCGCGTGAAGTACAACATCACGCCTGAGTTCTACGCGCAGATCGGTGCGTACAACCAGAACCCCTCGCAACTGGAACACGGTAACGGCTTCAAGCTCAGCGGCAGTGGCACCAAGGGTACGGTCATTCCGATCGAGGCGGTCTGGTCGCCGAAGGTCAACAACCTGCCGGGCGAATACCGTGTCGGTTACTACAAGAGCACGGCCGATGCCAATGACGTCCGTGAAGACGACAATGGCGATGACGCCGCGACCACCGGCAACGCCTATCGCAGTCACAACAGCAAGCACGGCTACTGGTTCGTGGCGCAGCAACAGCTGACTACCCACAACGGCGACGCTTCTCGCGGCCTGAACATCGCGGCGAACGCGACCTTCCACGACAAGGACACCAACTTCGTCGACAACTACCAGTCGCTGATGTTCGTGTACAAGGGGCCGTTCGATGCGCGTCCTAAAGATGACATCGGGATTGGTTTCTCCCGTATCCATGTCAACGATGACGTGAAGAAAAACGCCGAGCTGACCAACGCTGCCAACGGTGTCAGCGACTACAACGATCCGCTGTTCGCGCCGTTGCGTGACACTGAGTACAACTACGAACTCAACTACGGCATCCACGTAACCAACTGGCTGACCGTGCGTCCCAACCTGCAATACATCACTCACCCAGGTGGTGTGGATGAAGTCGACAACGCGCTGGTGGCCGGCCTGAAAATTCAGTCGGTGTTCTAACGCTGTTGCGATAAGCTCCTCTCTATGTGCGCATATTTGCGGACGGCCAAGGCTGTCCGCTTTTTTTTGGGGCGCGCAGAACCTGTGGCGAGGGAGCTTGCTCCCGCTGGGCTCTGTAGGAGCTGGCGAAGCCTGCGATCTTTTGATCTTGATCTTTCGCTCTCGACTCAATGGGCTGTGGAAAGATCGCAGCCTCGCTTCGCTCGACAGCTCCTACGCAGCCGAGCGGGAGCAAGCTCCCTCGCCACAAAGAACGCGTTGCAAACAGATGAGCAACTCAATGATTTCCAGGACCGCGGCCCATGCATGAGCATCCGCTACAACGCTTTTTCAGATCCTTGCGCGAACGCCCGGTGTTCGCGTGGGAGCGCTATCGGCAGCGCGATGTGTTGGTGATCGACCACCCGTTGTGCCAGGCGGTGTTCAGTCGCCAGGGCGCACAGTTGCTGCATTTTCAGCCCAAAGGCCAGAAACCCTGGTTGTGGTGTGCGGCCAAGTGGCCGCAAGTCGGTGCGATACGCGGCGGGGTACCGGTGTGCTGGCCTTGGTATGGTCGTCATCCCAGCGAAAACGCCTGGCCATCCCATGGTTGGGCGCGGTTGATCGACTGGAAACTGCTCGACAGCCACAGCGATGAAGACGGTGTGCATTTGCACTGGCAACTGCAACTGTGCGACTGGCAAGTGGACCTGCATGCGGACCTGGGTGAACGTATGGAGCTGCGCTTGAGCACCGAGCACCAGGACAGCCTGCCATGCCAGTTGAGCCAGGCCTTGCACGCCTATTGGCGTATTGGTGATGTTGGTGAGGTAGCGCTGTCTGGACTGGAGGGCGCACAGGGCTACGACCAGTTGAACCGTGCGGTTTGCCAGCAGGAAGGCGAGTTGCGGGTCGAGGGCGGCTGCCAGCGGGTGTTCCAGCATGAGGGGGAATTGCAGCTCAAGGACCACGCCTGGCAGCGCGAATTGTGCATCGACACCGGCGACAGCGCCGACACCGTGGTCTGGCATCCCGGCGCACGACCGTTGCTGGGGGTGAGTTGGGATGAAGTCAGCGAATTCGTCTGCGTCGAAGCGGCCAGTGGCGGCACCGACAGCCTGTGCCTGGCGCCGGGGGAGCGGGCGCACCTGAGTTTGCAGGCGCGGGTGGGGGCTTAGCTCAGGATCTTCGGTGTGGCGGCTGGCCCCATCGCGAGCAAGCTCGCTCCCACAGGGTTTTGTGAACACCAAGGATCCAGTGTGGGAGCGAGCTTGAACTGGCCTAATAATTCCGGACACCTCTTAAGGGCGATATGATTTCGCCAATTTGGAGGTTCCATGAAAGAAAGAAGAGTCTTTTCCCGCGAGTTCAAACATCGTGCGGCCAGCATGGTGATTGATGACAACTGTTCAGTACAGGAAGTCTGCGCGTCGCTGGACATCAGTGCTACCGCGTTACGACGGTGGGTGGACCAGGTTCGCAAGGAACAAAAAGGTCAGCCAGTTCAAGGCACCAAGGCCATTACTGAGGATCAACGGCAGATTCAGGATCTGAAAGCCAAGATCAAACGCATGGAAATGGAAGCCGAAATCTTAAAAAAGGCTACCGCTCTCTTGATGTCGGATCCCGATCGTTTTCGATGATCGCGGAGCTAAGAGAGTCATTCCCGACCGCCATCCTGTGTCGCGTTTTCGATGTGAAGCGCAGCAGCTTTTACGAATGGCTACAGCGGCTCTCGCGGCCTAAGATCGAGCGCGAAGAACTCAAGGGGAAGGTGGTTGAACTGCACAGCGAAAGCCGGGAAGCCATGGGGTCCAGAACGATCAGCAAGCATCTGAAGGCCCAAAACATAGCGGTCGGCAGAAGCCTTGTTAGAACACTGATGAGGGAAGCCAACATTGTCAGTAAACAACGCCAGCCTCACCCATTCAGGTCCAAAGGAGTTGAAGCATTTGTCGCACCCAATCTGCTCAAGCGTAATTTCAAGCCGACCGTGGTCAATCAGGTCTGGTGTGGCGACGTTACAAGCTTGATGGTGGGTAAACGCTGGGTTCATCTGGCCATCGTTATCGACTTGTTTGCTCGCCGGGTCATTGGTTGGGCATTTTCGCTGGTCAATGACGCCAACCTGGTCAGCAAGGCGTTACGCATGGCGATAGAGCTTCGAACATGCCCACCTGGATTGATGTTTCATTCGGATCAGGGCTGTCAGTACACCAGCCGCAAGTTTCAAGAAGAGTTGATGCGCAATGGCATTTTGCAAAGCATGAGTCATCGCGGGCAGTGCTGGGACAATGCTCCAACAGAACGTTTTTTCGGCACCCTGAAGTCAGAATGGGTCCCTCGCAACGGTTACAGCACGAGCGAGGAAGCACAAACCGATATGGTGCGCTTCTTCATGTACTACAACCGCACCAGGCTCCACAGCTACAACGACTACCTATCGCCAATAGCCATGGAGCAAAAAGCAGCATAAACACCGTAACTGGTGTCCGGATTTACTTGACCAGTTCAGCTTGCTCGCGATGGCTGACTATCAGACACCGAAGGCTCTGGACCGAATCAGTTGAACTCATCCCCCACCGGATACCGGCTGGCGTTCAAGCTTTCCTTGATCTTGCGCAGATGCGGCTGGAAGTCCACGCCCCGACGCAGGGTCATGCCGGTGGCGAGCACGTCCAGTACGGTGAGCTGGATGATCCGTGAGGTCATCGGCATATAGATATCAGTGTCTTCTGGCAGGGGGATGTTCAGGCTCAGGGTGCTGGCCTTGGCCAGTGGCGAGCCTTCGGCGGTCAGGCCCAGCACCGACGCGCCGTTTTCCCGGGCGATGCGCGCCACTTCCACCAGCTCACGGGTACGACCGGTATAGGAAATGATCACGAACAGTTCACCGGTATGGGCCACGGACGCGATCATGCGCTGCATCAGTACGTCGGCGTGCGCGGTCACCGCCAGGTTGAAGCGGAAAAATTTGTGCTGGGCATCCAACGCCACCGGGGCGGAGGCGCCGAGGCCGAAGAAGTGGATCTGCCGGGCCTGGATCAGCAGGTCCACGGCGCGACTGATCAAATTGGGATCAAGGGCCTGGCAGGCGCTGTCCAATGAGGCAATGGCACTGCCAAAGATTTTCCGGGTGTAGGCTTCCGGGTTGTCGTCGGCCTCCACTGCACGGCTCACATAAGCAGCGCCGCTGGCCAGGCTTTGGGCCAGTTGCAGCTTGAGTTCCGGGTAACCGCTGACGCCGAACGAGCGGCAGAAACGGTTGACGGTCGGTTCACTGACCGAAGCCGCCTGGGCGAGGGCGGCGATGCTGAAGCGGGTCGCCTGCTGCGGGTTGAGCAGGATGATCTCGGCCACCTTGCGTTCGGCCTTGTTCAGGTCTTCAAGGCGACTCTGGATCTGTTCCAGTAAATTTCGCACGCGGTCCATACAAGATTCCTAGGAAGACGGGTCTTTGATACGACCCTTTGCGGTGGCCTATCCTACTGATGGCTCCGACGGACCACCACTCGGAATCGGTATTTTCGAAAAATGTTGTGGTTATTACTACATTTTTCCTTGAGTGATACCTTGAAAAAAGGTATTTGTAGTTTAACTTGATAAAAGAACAAACATCATGCCTTCGATTACGGTTGAACCGTGCACCTTTGCCTTGTTTGGCGCGTTGGGCGATCTGGCCTTGCGCAAGCTCTTTCCTGCCCTGTATCAGCTCGATGGCGCCCAGTTGTTGCACGAGGACACGCGAATCATTGCGCTGGCCCGTGAACCCGGCGGCGAGCAGCAGCACCTGGCATTCATCGCCGCCGAACTGCGGCGCTACGTCGATGAAAAAGACCTGGACGAAGGCGTACTCGAGCGCTTCCTGGCACGATTGACCTACCTGCACGTGGATTTCCTCAAGGCCGACGATTACGTCGCCTTGGCCGAAGCAGCCGGTTCGACCCAGCAGGTCATTGCCTATTTCGCCACCCCAGCGGCGGTGTATGGGGCGATTTGCGAAAACCTGGCGAAGGTTGGCTTGAGCGAAAACACCCGTGTCGTGCTGGAGAAACCCATCGGCTCGGACCTGGAATCGTCGCGCAAGGTCAACGATGCCGTGGCGCAGTTCTTCCCGGAAAACCGTACCTATCGCATCGACCATTACCTGGGCAAAGAGACGGTCCAGAACCTGATCGCGCTGCGCTTCGCCAACAGCCTGTTCGAAACCCAGTGGAACCAGAACTACATTTCCCACGTGGAAATCACCGTGGCCGAGAAGGTCGGTATCGAAGGCCGCTGGGGCTATTTCGACAAGGCTGGGCAACTGCGGGACATGATCCAGAACCACCTGTTGCAGCTGCTGTGCCTGATCGCCATGGACCCGCCGGCCGACTTGTCCGCCGACAGCATCCGTGACGAGAAGGTCAAGGTGCTCAAGGCCCTGGCGCCGATCAGCCCGGAAGGCCTGACCACCCAGGTAGTGCGCGGCCAATACATCGCCGGCCACAGCGAGGGCAAGGCAGTGCCTGGCTACCTCGAAGAACCCAACTCCAATACCCAGAGCGACACCGAGACGTTCGTCGCCCTGCGCGCCGACATCCGCAACTGGCGTTGGGCCGGGGTGCCGTTTTACCTGCGTACCGGCAAGCGCATGCCGCAAAAGCTGTCGCAGATCGTCATCCACTTCAAGGAACCGTCCCACTACATCTTCGCGCCCGAGCAGCGCTTGCAGATCAGCAACAAGCTGATCATCCGCCTGCAACCGGACGAAGGGATTTCCTTGCGAGTGATGACCAAGGAGCAGGGCCTGGACAAGGGCATGCAATTGCGCAGCGGTCCGTTGCAACTCAACTTCTCCGACACCTATCGCAGCGCACGTATTCCCGATGCCTACGAGCGGTTGTTGCTGGAAGTCATGAACGGCAATCAGAACCTGTTTGTCCGTAAAGATGAAATTGAAGCCGCGTGGACGTGGTGTGACCAGTTGATTGCCGGCTGGAAGAAATCCGGCGATGCGCCCAAGCCGTATGCGGCTGGGTCCTGGGGGCCGATGAGCTCCATTGCACTGATCACGCGGGATGGGAGGTCATGGTATGGCGATATCTGAATTGAAACTGCCGCAGGGCGTTAGCGCCCATGAGTTCAAGAACCCGGTGGTGCTGGCCGAAGGCCTGGCGCTGAACGTGGCCGAGCAGTTGCGCAAAGCAATCGAGGCACGCGGTGCGGCGACCCTGGTGGTCTCCGGTGGCCGCAGCCCGGTGGCGTTTTTCCAGCACCTGGCCAAGCAGGCGCTGGACTGGTCCAACGTGGTGGTCAGCCTGGCCGATGAACGCTGGGTACCGGTTGAACACGCCGACAGCAATGCCGGCCTGCTCAAGCGTTACTTGCTGCAAGGCGCGGCGGCCAAGGCCCAGTTCCTGAGCCTCTACAGCGCCAGCACCAACCTGGAAGCGGCTGCCGAACAGGCCGATCGTCTGTTGGCCGAGCTGCCGCCGATCGATGTGCTGGTGTTGGGCATGGGCGAAGACGGGCACACCGCCTCGCTGTTCCCTGGCAGTCCGAACCTGGCCCAGGCCCTGGACGCCAATGGCACACGTCGCTGCTGGCCGATGCTGGCGCCGACCGTGCCGCACCAGCGCTTGACCATGAGCCGCGCCTTGCTGGCTTCGGCGCAACACAAAGTGCTGTCGATTTCCGGTCAGTCGAAATTGACCACCTTGAACGCTGCGGTGGCGGGCGACGATGTCGCCGAAATGCCGATCCGCGCGTTTTTGCAACCTACGTTAGAGATTTACTGGTGCCCATGAACCAAGGATCAGCCGCTATGACAAACCCATCCCCGACCGTTTCCATGGCGGACAAAGTTGCCCTGATCGACAGCCTCTGCGCCAAGGCGCGGATCCTGCCGGTGATCACCATCGCCCGTGAACAGGACATCCTGCCGCTGGCCGATGCCCTGGCTGCCGGTGGCCTGACGGCGCTGGAAGTGACGCTGCGTTCCCAATACGGCCTCAAGGCCATCCAGGTGCTGCGTGAGCAGCGTCCGGAACTGGTGACCGGCGCCGGCACGGTGCTCGACCGCCACATGCTGGACGCCGCCGAGGCTGCCGGTTCGCAGTTCATCGTCACTCCGGGCATCACCCGTGATCTGCTCGAGGCCAGCGTCTACAGCTCTATTCCATTACTGCCTGGCATCAGCAACGCCTCGGGCATCATGGAAGGCTACAGCCTGGGCTATCGCCGCTTCAAACTGTTCCCGGCCGAAGTCAGCGGCGGCGTCGCGGCTATCAAGGCCTTGGGTGGCCCGTTCGGTGAAGTGAAATTCTGCCCGACCGGCGGCGTGAGCCCGGCCAACATCAAGAGCTACATGGCGTTGAAAAACGTGATGTGCGTGGGCGGAAGCTGGATGCTTGATCCTGAGTGGATCAAGAACGGCGACTGGGCCCGCATTCAGGAATGCACCGCCGAGGCCTTGGCGCTGCTGGACTGATTGTTTTACCGAACCTCGTTGGGTGTTCTACGGTTTTACGGTGCGCTTGGTCGGCGCGCCGTTTTTTTTTGCCCGGATTTTGTGGCAGTACAAAATTCCTGTGGCGAGGGAGCTTGCTCCCGTTGGGCTGCGTGTAGGAGCGGTGTAGGAGCTGACGAGTGCAACGAGGCTGCGATCTTTCCACTGACAATTGAGTCGAGAGCGAAAGAGCAAGATCAAAAGATCGCAGGCTTCGCCAGCTCCTACAGAGCCCAGCGGGAGCAAGGGATCTAGGTACGGCTCAGTTCAAGCAGTGCTTTGGTCAACCGCTCGATATCACTCGCCAAGGTAATCAGCCCCGGGGTAATGCGAATGCACGGCCCGACGCTGGTGTGGCGCACCACCGTGAAGATCCCATGCTCATGGAGCAATCGATCGGCCATCGCCTGTTGATCGGCCTGGGCGGTGAAGCGCATCGCGGTGATCCCGCAATAGAGACGCCGGTCATCCGGGGTCATGACTTCGATGCCCGGCACATCGCGCACGGCGCTCACCCACAGGTCACGCAGATAACAGAGGCGCGCGCCTTTGGCCGAAGCGCCACCCAGGGCCTGGTGTTCTTCGAAGACCAGCGGCAGGGTGAGCAAGGCAGGGATGTTGGGCGTGCTGTGGGGCGTGCGCGAGCGGACGTCGGTGACGGGGTAGCTGTCTTCGTCCATGTCCGGGTCGATGTCGGCCAAGCGCTGCGGGGCGATGTACAGGAAGCCCTGGGAGAGGGGCCCGCCGATCCACTTCTGCAGGTTGAACCCGGCGAATTCGATCCCGAGCTTCTTCAGGTCGAAATCGATCTGGCCCAGGGCATGGGCACCGTCGAGGATGATATCGACGGCGAACTCGCGGGCACTCTCGGCAATGGCCTGGACCGGCATCACCAGTCCGGTGAGGTGGTTGACGTAGGTCAGCGCCATCAACTTGAGGCGAGGGTAGCGAATGAACGCTTCGCGATAAGTGCCCACCAGGCTTTCGAAACTGGCAGGGTGCTGGTGGACGATTTCGATCACCTCCACGCCACGCTGACGAGCCAGCCAGCGCATTGCACTCTTGACCGAGGCATATTCCAGATCACAGATCAGCACTTGATCGCCGGGCTTGAGGCCGTTGTAGTTGCGAATCAGCGTCTGCAAGGCATCCACCGCGCTACTGGCCAATGCCACGCTCTGGGGGGATGCGTGGATCAGCCGGGCCACCTGTCGACGAATGGCTTCGCCGTGTTCACGGTCGAAATGCTGGCGCACATACACCGAGTTGCCGCGGTTGATGAATTCGATGTTGCGCTGGTATTCCTCCACCACGGTGCGGGACATACGTGCGAAGTAGCCGTTTTCCAGGTTGAGCGGCCCGGCGGGATCGACGTCGTAGCGACCGACAAACGTCTGCCAGAAAGCTTCATCATGGGCGCGTAGCGTGTTTTCGGGCATGACAGGGGCTCAACTGGTCAGGGGCGAGGCTTGGGTTTGCCGTGTTTGGCGCGCAATGGGTCGAGCAGGTCCGACAGCCCGTTGTGATCGATTTCCTGCATCAGTGCCAGCAAACCACCCAGTTCACCGTGAGGAAAACCCTCGCGGGCGAACCAGTTCAGGTATTGACCGGGCAGGTCAGCCAGGATTCGACCCTTGTATTTGCCGAACGGCATTTGACGCGTGATGAGCAATTCGAGCTTTTCCGGGTTCATGGCAATCGTCTGATTCAAATCTACCTCGAAAATACAGGCATTCTGCATGCAGGCCAAATGACAGATCATGCAAATAACGCGGATACAGTTTTCTTGTTTTTTATTAACTAATTGATTTTAAAGAAAATTAACTGGGTTATTTGACTGGCATGGCCGATGCAACGTCCCTTGCAGGTTTTTTATTCACCAAGCAAAGGAACTGAAAAATGACTGACATCAACAAAGAATCCATCTCCGTCTTGAACGACCTGATCGAGACCAGCAAAGATGGCCAGGAAGGCTTCAAGACCTGCGCTGAAGACATCAAGCACCCACAACTCAAGGCGCTGTTCGTTCAACGTGCTGCGGATTGCGCGACCGCCGCGGCTGAACTGCAAGCGGCGGTTCGCTCCCTGGGCGGCGATCCGGAAACCTCCACCAGCGTCGCTGGTGACCTGCACCGTCGTTGGGTGGACGTGAAATCCATGTTCACCGGCAAGGGTGAAGAAGCGGTGCTCAACGAAGCCGAGCGTGGCGAAGACCATGCGCTCAAGGCCTACAAGGAAGCGCTCGAGAAAATCACCAAGCACAACCTGGTCGGTATACGTGACCTGGTTGAGCGTCAGTACCACGGTGTGCAACGCAACCATGACCAGGTCAAGGCTCTGCGTAACCAGGCGCGCGCCAGTTAACAACGCGTCCTGATCCAAGAAAACGCCAGCTTGCCTGGCGTTTTTTTGTGGCGACGACTCAGATTCAAGATGAACACTGTTGTGGTGATGCAGGTTGATGCCATTTCAACTCACTCAGCATCAAACAGAAAAAGTGTGTTGTTGAATTCATCAATAATCAGCTCTGGACTCGAATAGATAGCTAGCTAATAATTGCACCGCCGACCCCTTACATTGCATCTATTGTTACTGGCATCCCCCCAAAGAGTTTTTCGCGTGCCCATTACCTTCCAGGCCTTGTTTGCCCCCGACCGCCTCGCTTTGCAGTTCGCCATCAAGACGGTGCTTGGTGCCGGGTTGGCGTTGTGGCTGGCGCTGCGCTGGGGGCTGGAGCAGCCGTCATGGGCGCTGATGACCGCGATCATCGTCGCCCAGCCACTGTCCGGGATGGTGGTGCAGAAGGGGTTGGCGCGATTGGTCGGCACGCTGGTGGGCACCGTCATGTCGGTGGTGTTCATGGGCCTGTTTGCCCAGGCGCCCTGGTTGTTCCTGCTGGCCTTGGCGCTCTGGCTGGGGTTGTGCACAGCCTGTTCGACGCTGCTGCGCAGTGCCTGGTCGTATTCGTTCGTGCTGGCCGGTTACACGGTGGCGATCATTGCCTTGCCGGCCATTTCCCATCCGCTGGCTGTGTTCGACCAGGCGGTGGCGCGCTGCACCGAGATCAGCCTGGGCATTGTCTGCGCCACGGCGGCCAGTGCCTTGCTCTGGCCGTTGCGGGTCGAGCGGCAACTGGCCGGTCAGGCCCTCGCTGCCTGGCAGAGCGGCATGCAGGCCGCCCGTGCGACCCTGGCTGGCGATGTCCAGGCGCGAAAAGGGCTGCTGGAAATCCTGGGCCGGATCGTCGCGGTGGATGCCCAGCGCGAACATGCCTGGTTCGAAGGCAGCCGTGGCCGACAGCGAGCCCGAGCCATCAGCGGCTTGAGCCAGAAATTGCTGATGTTGCTGCGCCTTTCGCGCTCGGTGCGGCGGCAGTGGAAACAGCTCGACCCCGAGGAGGCCGAGGCCCTCCAACCGTGGATGAACGAGGTACAGCAGGCCCTCGATGCCGACAGTGCGACCTTGCAGGCCTTACGCCCCCGGGTGTGGGATGCGTCTCACGACCCGCAGATCAGCTCGGCGCAAAGTTACTGCCTGGCGCGATTTGCCCTGTTGCTCGATACCGCCCTGGCCGCCTGCGCTGCCTTGACGGCGGTGCAAGAGGGCAGGGAGGCGGCGGATCCACCGCGAACCCTGGCGCCTCATCGTGATCTGTCCCTGGCCATGGTCTTTGGTGCTCGCAGCGCCCTGGCGTTCCTGGCGGTGGCCTGTTTCTGGCTGGCGACTGCCTGGCCCGCCGCTTCGGGCGCGCTGGTACTGACGTGCGTGGTGTGCAGCCTGTTTGCCAGTCGCGAAAACGGCGCGCAGATCGGCATGAGTTTTCTACGGGGCATTTTTTTGGCCGTGCCGACGGCGTTCGTGATCGGCGAGCTCTTACTCCCGCAATGGAGCAGTTTTGCGATGCTCTGCATGGCCATGGGCGTGCCCTTGTTTTTCGGCGCGCTGGGCATGGCCAAGCCGCAGATCTTCGCCACGGCGACGTCGTTCTGCCTGCATTTCGTGGTGTTGATTTCACCGCTCAATGCCATGAAGTACGACGTCGCGGCGTTCTTCAACAACGCCCAGGCCATGATGATCGGCGTGGGCGCGGCGGTGCTGGCCTTCAATCTGCTGATTTTGCGCAACCCGGCCTGGCACAGCCGCCGCCTGCTGGCCGCGACCCTCCACGATCTGGTGCGCCTGACCCATCGCAGCCTGCGTGGCGCCGAGAGCTGGTTCGGCGGGCGCATGGCCGACCGGCTGTTGCAACTGGCGCGGCATTACCCTGAATTGCCGGTGCAGGCGCGCAGCCGCTGGGATGATGGTTTGCTTGGCCTGGATATTGGCGATGAACTGCTGCATTTGCGCCTGAGCCTGGCCGTCGCCCAAGTGCCTGAGACCCGGGCGCAGCGCCGTTATTTCGAAGCGCTGGAGCAGGTGCTCGAACACGGCCCGAGCGGTGACCAGGCCGATGCGCTGGCCCCGGCAAGCGCCGAGTTCCTGAAGGTGTTGTCGAGCCAGCCGCCCGGTGACGCATTGAAGCTGGCCCAGGGCGCGGTGGTGCAATTGCAAAACAGCTGGCGCGCCTGGTGCCACCAGCACGAACCTGAACGACGGGAGCACAGCCATGGGCTTGCGTGAGTGGTCGATTGGCGGGGTGTTGCTCAGCCCGTTCCTGATTTATGTGGTGCTGGCGTTGCTGGTGACCGGCGCGTTGCGCCTGTTGCTCAGCCTGGTGCCGGCCGGGCGCTGGATCTGGCATGAAGCCTTGTTCGACTGCGCCCTGTATGTCTGTGTCCTGACCGTTATTACCGTGGTCCTCGGGCCGCTATAGGAGTTGAACATGCGTACATCCGTACGTGTCGCCGTCACGCTGTGCATGGTGGCCGTGGCGATCTTCGCCGGGTTTCACTTGTGGCAGTACTACATGCTCACACCCTGGACCCGCGATGCGCGGATTCGCGCCGACGTGGTGGTGATTGCACCCGACGTGTCAGGGTGGGTGCGCGAGCTCAAGGCGGTGGATAACCAGCAGGTCAAGGCCGGCGATGTGTTGCTGAGTATCGACCGTGAGCGTTTCGAGGCGGCGGTGGAGAAGGCTCGGGCGGTGGTGCAGACGCGCCAGCAGCAACTGAGCCTGCGCGAACACGAAGCCAGCCGCCGCGCCGCCCTCGGGCCCCAAGCCATCAGCGCCGAACTGCGGGAAAACGCCCAGATCAACGCCGGTATCGCCCGAGGTGAACTGCGCGAAGCCCAGGCCGAGGCCAAGGTCGCCGAACTGAACCTGGCGCGCAGCCAGGTCCTGGCCCCACGCAATGGCCATATCACCAACCTGCGCCTGGCCGAAGGCAACTACGTGAATGCCGGGCAGCCGGTGATGGCACTGATCGACGACTCGACGTTCTATGTGCAGGCCTATTTCGAAGAAACCAAGTTGCCGAGGATTCGCGTAGGCGATCCGGTCAAGATCTGGCTGATGAGCGCCGGCCATGCGCTGGAGGGCCATGTCGAGAGCATCAGCCGTGGCATTACCGACCGCAACACCAACCCCGATGCACAGTTGCTGGCGGAGGTCGAGCCGACCTTCAACTGGGTGCGCCTGGCCCAGCGGATACCGGTGCGGATCAAGTTGGACAAGGTGCCGGAGGGGGTGAACCTGAGCGCCGGGATGACGGCGAGCGTGCAGGTGCGCGAAGACCAGCCATAAATGTGGGAGCAAGGCTTGCCCGCGATGAAGATAACTCGGTCTCTCAGGGAACCGAGGCGCCTGCATCGCGAGCAAGCTTTGCTCCCACATTTATGGCTCGCCACAAGTCACTCACCGTAGGCGCCTGTGAATCAACCTACAGTAATCGCCGGCAACGTCGGCAGAGTCACAGTCTGCTGCTTGCGCGGTGCGAGGATTTCGGCCTCGCCGTCCACCACCAGCTCGTCGCGCTGGTTGAACACACGCGTGGCGATGCGCACACGGAATTTCGGCAGTTTTTCCAGGATCTCCAGGCGCACGGTCAGGGTGTCGCCGATTTTCACCGGTTTCTGGAAGCTCATCTGCTGGCCGATGTAGATAGTGCCCGGCCCAGGCAACTCGCAGGCTACCGCCGCGCTGATCAGCGCACCGCTGAACATGCCATGGGCGATGCGCTCCTTGAACATGCTCGCGGCGGCGAACTCGGCGTCCAGGTGCACCGGGTTGTGATCGCCCGACATCGCGGCGAACAGCTGGATGTCACGCTCTTCGACGGTCTTGCTGTAGCTGGCGGTCTGGCCGATTTCGAGGGCTTCGTAAGGGGTGTTGGTAACCTGGGTCATCTGTTTCAAATCCTGTGAAGGAGTAAAGGAAAAACGCTGCAAGCCTACTCGCTGCGTGGTGGCCGCTTGTGGCTCAGGGCCTGGGCAATCCAGGCCAGCACGTCGGCGGTCACTTCATCGCGGTTGGCTTCATTGAACAGTTCGTGCCGGGCCTGCGGGTAAATCGTCAATTGCAGGTGTCGGATGCCGGCGTCACGCAAGGCGTCGGCCAGATCCTTCAGACGCTTGCCTTCGCTCACCGGATCACATTCGCCACCGATCACCAGCAGGGGCAGGCCCGGATCGATCTGGGCGAGATTGGACGCTTTGCTGATTTGCTGCAAGCCACCGAGCAGATCGACCCACAGTTGATTGGTGCAGCGAAAGCCGCACAGCGGGTCGTGGACGTACTTGTCGACTTCGGCCGGGTCGCGGCTGAGCCAGTCGAAGGGGGTACGCGTGGGTTTGAATGTCTTGTTGAAACTGCCGAACGACAGCCACTCGATCAACGCGCTGCGCCCCGTGGCACCCTGGCGCCAGCGTTCGAAGCGGGCGATCAGGCGAGCGCTGCGGTAGAGCGTCACCGGCTGGAAGTTCGAGCCGCTGAGAATCGCCCCGTGCAGGCTGGCGCTGTGATGCAACAGGTAACCCTGGGCGATGTAGCTGCCCATGCTGTGGCCCAGCAGCAGGATGGGGGTCTCGGGATATTGCTGGACGATGTGGTGGTTGAGGCTGGCCAGGTCACCCACGACCTTGGCCCAGCCGTCCTCGTCGGCAAAATGGCCGAGAATCGCTTCCTCGCCGGTCTTGCCATGGCCGCGCAGGTCCACGGCGCAGACACCGTAGCCTTCGTCGCACAATACCTGGGCCAGGCGGGCGTAGCGGCCGCTGTGTTCAGCCATGCCGTGAGCCAGCATGATCATCGCCAAAGGGGCGGTTTCGGGCAGCCACTGGTTGACGAACAGGCGGCTATGGTCAGTCGCGGTCAGCCAGAACGTTTGGTGGATCATGGCGATTCCTTTTGTGCAGCGTCGCTGCATTGTATAGCGCATCCTTTGCGTCTCGCCTGATCAGGCCACACCTAGGCAGGAAGATTCACACAATCTATGACGCAGGTTGCCATATTTGCCTGATTGGCCATAGCTGCTAGTGTCCCAGGAGCTCCGCCTCTGCAAGCGATACAGAGGCGGCCCGGACATGCTCAGGTAAAGAGGACAAAAACAATGCAGCCTGATTTCTGGAATGACAAACGCCCGGCCGGCGTGCCCCTGGATGTTGACCTTGGGGCCTACAAGTCGGTGATCGAGGTGTTCGAACGTTCCTGTAAGAAATTTGCCGACCGTCCGGCGTTCAGCAACATGGGGGTGACCCTCACCTATGCCGAGCTGGAGCGCTACAGCGCGGCGTTCGCCGGCTATCTGCAAGCCCATACCGACCTGGCGCCGGGTGATCGAATCGCGGTGCAGATGCCTAACATCCTGCAGTATCCGATCGCCGTGTTCGGTGCCTTGCGCGCCGGGCTGGTCGTGGTCAATACCAACCCGTTGTACACCGCGCGGGAAATGCGTCATCAGTTCAAGGACTCCGGTGCCCGGGCGCTGGTGTACCTGAATATGTTCGGACAGAAAGTCCAGGAGGTGTTGCCCGATACGGACCTGCAGTACCTGATCGAAGCGAAGATGGGCGACCTGATGCCCACCGCCAAGGGCTGGCTGGTCAACACGATGGTGAGCAAGGTCAAGAAAATGGTCCCGGCCTATTCGCTGCCCCAGGCCATTTCCTTCAAGAGCGCCTTGCGCCTGGGACGCGGCCAGGGCATCAAGCCGCTGAAAGTCAGCCTCGACGATATTGCGGTATTGCAATACACCGGCGGCACCACCGGGTTGGCGAAGGGCGCGATGCTGACCCACGGCAACCTGGTGGCCAACATGCAACAGGCCCGGGCCTGCCTGGGGCAGCTCGGCGATGACGGCCATCCACTGTTGCGCGAGGGCCAGGAGGTCATGATCGCACCGCTGCCGCTTTACCATATCTATGCATTCACGGCGAACTGCATGTGCATGATGGTGACCGGCAACCACAACGTGCTGATCACCAATCCGCGGGACATCGGTGGTTTCATCAAGGAACTGAAGAACTGGCGTTTCTCGCTGCTGCTGGGGCTCAACACGTTGTTTGTGGCACTGATGGACCATCCGGATTTCAAGACCCTGGATTTTTCCAACCTCAAGGTCACCAACTCGGGTGGCACGGCGCTGATCAAGGCTACTGCCGAACGTTGGGAGCAGATCACCGGGTGCGGTATCACCGAAGGTTATGGCCTGACCGAAACCTCGCCAGTGGCCAGTGCCAATCCTTACGGCGGCAAGTCTCGGTTGGGTACGGTGGGGATGCCGGTGCCGGGCACGCTGATGAAAGTGATCAACGACGATGGCGTCGAGCAGCCCCTGGGCGAGCGTGGCGAGCTGTGTATCAAGGGCCCGCAGATCATGAAAGGCTACTGGAACAAGCCTGAGGCCACGGCCGAAGTGCTGGACCACGAGGGCTGGTTCAAGTCCGGCGACATCGCGGTGATCGACCCGGACGGTTTCGTGCGCATCGTCGACCGCAAGAAGGACATGATCATCGTCTCGGGCTTCAATGTGTACCCCAACGAGATCGAAGACGTGGTGATGGCCCATCCCAAGGTGGCCAACTGCGCGGTGATCGGCGTGCCGGACGAACGTTCGGGGGAAGCTGTGAAGCTGTTCGTGGTGGCGCGCGAAACCGGCGTCAGCCTTGAAGAACTCAAGGCCTACTGCAAGGAGAACTTCACCGGCTACAAGATTCCCAAGCACATCGTGCTGCGGGAGTCGTTGCCAATGACCCCGGTGGGCAAGATTCTGCGGCGGGAGCTGCGCGATATCGCCTGAGGTCCGCCGGGGTATCTGTCCTGACGAAAACCTGTGGGAGCACAGCTTGCTCGCGATAGCGGTGGAACAGCCTCATTTGTATTGGCTGACATACCTCCATCGCGAGCAAGCTGTGCTCCCACAGTTGTTTGATTCAGAGAGATTTAATAGGGCGTAGGTTTTTTACTCTAAAAATGACCATAAAATGTTCATGAGTCATGTTTGTGACTGTGGTGGCTGCTTTTGGCTCTAGTCGGCCCCTGGCAAAGCTGCTACTCTCGGCGCGCTTTTGTGACTTCTCGGCCTTGATTCAAGCCAGATTCACCAATAAACACCAATAATAATCGCATCAAATGCGGTGAGAATTCGCGTTGCTGAGGAGTGGGCTTCCATGATTGAAGACTTTTGGAAGGATAAGTACCCAGCTGGGATTGCTGCCGACATCAATCCAGACGAGTATCCGAATATTCAGGCGGTGTTGAAGCAGTCCTGCCAACGCTTTGCCAACAAGCCGGCATTCAGCAACCTCGGCAAGACGATCACCTACGGTGAACTCTACGAGTTGTCCGGTGCCTTTGCCGCGTACCTGCAACAGCATACCGATTTACAGCCCGGCGATCGAATCGCTGTGCAGTTGCCCAACGTTCTCCAGTACCCGGTGGCCGTGTTCGGTGCGATCCGCGCCGGGCTGATCGTGGTCAACACCAACCCGCTGTACACCGCGCGGGAAATGGAACACCAGTTCAACGACTCCGGGGCCAAGGCGCTGGTGTGCCTGGCGAACATGGCGCACCTGGCCGAGACCGTCGTACCCAAGACGAGCGTCAAGCACGTCATCGTCACCGAAGTCGCCGACCTGCTGCCGCCGCTCAAGCGCCTGTTGATCAACAGCGTGATCAAGTACGTCAAGAAGATGGTCCCGGCCTATCACATGCCCAAGGCCGTCAAGTTCAACGACGTGCTGAACAAAGGTCACGGCCAACCCGTGAGCGAAGCCAACCCCGCCAGCGACGATGTCGCCGTGCTGCAATACACCGGCGGTACCACCGGCGTTGCCAAGGGCGCGATGCTCACCCACCGCAACCTGGTGGCGAACATGTTGCAGTGCAAGGCGCTGATGGGCTCCAACCTCAATGAAGGTTGCGAGATTCTGATCACGCCGCTGCCGCTGTACCACATCTATGCCTTCACCTTTCATTGCATGGCGATGATGCTGATCGGCAACCACAACATCCTGATCAGCAACCCGCGTGACCTGCCGGCGATGGTCAAGGAGCTGTCGAAGTGGAAGTTCAGCGGTTTCGTTGGCCTTAATACGCTGTTCGTGGCCCTGTGCAACAACGAAGCCTTCCGCAAGCTGGATTTCTCGGCCCTGAAAGTCACCCTGTCTGGCGGCATGGCCCTGCAACTGGCAGCAGCCGAGCGCTGGAAAGCGGTGACCGGCTGCCCGATCTGCGAAGGCTACGGCATGACCGAAACCAGCCCGGTGGCTACCGTCAACCCGATCCAGAACATCCAGGTCGGTACCATCGGCATTCCGGTGCCGTCGACGCTGTGCAAGGTGATCAATGACGCGGGTGTCGAACAGCCATTGGGCGAAATTGGCGAATTGTGTGTGAAAGGTCCGCAGGTCATGAAGGGCTACTGGCAGCGCCAGGACGCCACCGACGAGATCCTCGACAGCGAAGGTTGGCTCAAGACCGGTGACATTGCGCTGATCCAGCCGGACGGCTACATGCGCATCGTCGATCGCAAGAAAGACATGATCCTGATTTCCGGTTTCAACGTGTACCCCAACGAACTGGAAGACGTGCTGGCAACCCTGCCGGGCGTGCTGCAATGCGCGGCCATCGGTATTCCGGACGAGAAGTCTGGCGAGGCGATCAAGATCTTCATCGTCGCACGACCGGGTGTCACGTTGACCAAGGAACAGGTGATGGAACACATGCGTGCCAACGTCACCGGCTACAAGGTGCCCAGGGCCGTGGAGTTCCGTGATGCCTTGCCGACCACCAACGTGGGCAAGATCCTGCGGCGCGAGTTGCGGGATGAAGAGCTCAGGAAGCTGGGTTTGAAGAAGTAAGCCCATTGCCAATGAAGAGCCCCGCTGATGCGGTGATGCTCTTCACTTAAAGAAACGGCGCTTTTCCGAGGAGGGAAAGCGCCGTTTTCTTTTGGGCTGGATTGGGGGCATATCCTTTGCTGCGGTCACGGCGGCTTAGGGTTCCGCTCTTACAGCGGGTCACTTTTGAGAAGCGCAAAAGTAACCAAAACGCTTCTGCCCCACCACTCGGTGCCTCGCTTAGGCTCGGCATGCCTGAACGAAGGCATTGCTCCGTGGGCCGCCGCGAAGGGCCATCCATGGCCCAGCGCGGCTACCTCGGCATCCATGCCGAGGTGCCCACTGCGCAATACCTTCGTTCAGCCATCGTGGTTAACGGGGCGCCCGAGATCAACGTCCACCGCGAGGCGGCCTTATAGCCGACCTGGTTCAGGGTGATCGCGTTTCTCCTGTGGGAGCGGGCTTGCTCGCGAAGGTGGTGTGTCAGTTTGCGGTGATGTTGGATGTGCCGGCGTCATCGCGAGCAAGCTGAACTGGCCTAATAATTCCGGACACCTCTTAAGGGCGATATGATTTCGCCAATTTGGAGGTTCCATGAAAGAAAGAAGAGTCTTTTCCCGCGAGTTCAAACATCGTGCGGCCAGCATGGTGATTGATGACAACTGTTCAGTACAGGAAGTCTGCGCGTCGCTGGACATCAGTGCTACCGCGTTACGACGGTGGGTGGACCAGGTTCGCAAGGAACAAAAAGGTCAGCCAGTTCAAGGCACCAAGGCCATTACTGAGGATCAACGGCAGATTCAGGATCTGAAAGCCAAGATCAAACGCATGGAAATGGAAGCCGAAATCTTAAAAAGGCTACCGCTCTCTTGATGTCGGATCCCGATCGTTTTCGATGATCGCGGAGCTAAGAGAGTCATTCCCGACCGCCATCCTGTGTCGCGTTTTCGATGTGAAGCGCAGCAGCTTTTACGAATGGCTACAGCGGCTCTCGCGGCCTAAGATCGAGCGCGAAGAACTCAAGGGGAAGGTGGTTGAACTGCACAGCGAAAGCCGGGAAGCCATGGGGTCCAGAACGATCAGCAAGCATCTGAAGGCCCAAAACATAGCGGTCGGCAGAAGCCTTGTTAGAACACTGATGAGGGAAGCCAACATTGTCAGTAAACAACGCCAGCCTCACCCATTCAGGTCCAAAGGAGTTGAAGCATTTGTCGCACCCAATCTGCTCAAGCGTAATTTCAAGCCGACCGTGGTCAATCAGGTCTGGTGTGGCGACGTTACAAGCTTGATGGTGGGTAAACGCTGGGTTCATCTGGCCATCGTTATCGACTTGTTTGCTCGCCGGGTCATTGGTTGGGCATTTTCGCTGGTCAATGACGCCAACCTGGTCAGCAAGGCGTTACGCATGGCGATAGAGCTTCGAACATGCCCACCTGGATTGATGTTTCATTCGGATCAGGGCTGTCAGTACACCAGCCGCAAGTTTCAAGAAGAGTTGATGCGCAATGGCATTTTGCAAAGCATGAGTCATCGCGGGCAGTGCTGGGACAATGCTCCAACAGAACGTTTTTTCGGCACCCTGAAGTCAGAATGGGTCCCTCGCAACGGTTACAGCACGAGCGAGGAAGCACAAACCGATATGGTGCGCTTCTTCATGTACTACAACCGCACCAGGCTCCACAGCTACAACGACTACCTATCGCCAATAGCCATGGAGCAAAAAGCAGCATAAACACCGTAACTGGTGTCCGGATTTACTTGACCAGTTCAAGCTCGCTCCCACAGGTTTTGCGGTGTGTATGGGTTTTCTGTCTGCTGAAGATCCAATGTGGGAGCGAGCTTGCTCGCGATAGCGGTGGTGCAACCACATGGATACTGGACATGCACCGCTCTTGCTTTGCTTTTGATCTTGATCTGAACGCCCCGTTAAACCACGCTGGCCGAACGCAGGCATTGGGCAGTGGGCATCCCGGCATGGATGCCGGGATAGCCGCGCTGGGCCATGGATGGCCCTTCGCGGCGGCCCACGGAGCAATGCTGGAGTGAGGGCATGCCGAGCCTGAGCGAGGCACCGAGTGGTGGGGCAAAGCGTTTTTGGTTACTTTTGGCGCTCTTCCAAAAGTGAGCCGCTGTAAGAGCGGAACCGCCAGCAGCCGTTACCGCAGCAACGGATATACACACCAAAACAACTAGACACCGAAGAGAGCTCTATTGTCCTGGAAAATCGCATTACAACCTGAACTGCGCAAAATCCAGATTGGTACCACCCGGCCGCATGTCCTGAAGATAGGAATCCTTGTCAGCGCTCAGTTCCAGACTCAAGGCTGCCTTGCGTTTACCCAGGTTGCGCACTTCCAGGCCTTCCATTTTCTCGCGCAGGAACACGGTCGGCACCTTCAGGTGCAGCAGCTCATCGGTGGCCGGCGTGTGCAGCAGCAGGTGGATCCATTCGTACTGACCAATAGCCAGGCGACCCACCGGGATATCGAACCAGAAGATGTTGCGGTTACGGTTCAATTCGCTGAAGTGGCAGTTGTTGACGCCCAGTACGGCGCCGCCCAGATCCTGGTTTCTGCGGGCGATGGCCTGCTTTTTATCGAGTTTCATAACGTTCCTACGGGGTTGGAGCTTCAGGCCGTAGCCTGAATACGTGGGGGCATTCTCGGTGGTTGCCGGGCAAACATAAAGCCCCGCCTGTAGGAACAATGAAACTTGGTTCGACAATCGCCGGTCAATTCAGCGTCGGACATGAAAGACGAAATTGATCCAACGTCGCCAAACAGGCTACTTTGTTGTGATAACGGCCCCTGAGTCGCCAAGCGACCCCCTTTTTTTTGCGGCGAAAGGAGACGCACATGATGTTCCCGGCCTTGAAAGGCTTACCCTTGCATCGTGTGATGATGCGCACCGTGACCGAGTTTCTCGACGACGAGATGTCGACCTACGCCTCGGCATTGGCCTACCAAATGCTGTTTTCGCTGTTTCCATTCATTCTCTTTTTGATCGCGTTGATCGGCTTCCTGCACCTGCCGGACTTCTTCTCCTGGCTGCGCCTGCAATCGGAGCTAGTGCTGCCGCCCCAGGCCCTGGAGCAGGTCAACCCGGTGATCGACCAGCTCCAGCAATCCAAGGGCGGATTGTTGTCGGTAGGTATCGTCATTGCGTTGTGGACTGCCTCGGCAGGCGTGCGGCTGATGATGAGCGCGATGAACGCCGCCTACGATGTGGTGGAAGGTCGCCCGGCCTGGAAGCGTTTTCCGCTGTCGATCTTCTACACCGTCGGCATCGCCGGCATGTTGCTGGCCGCTGCGGCATTGATGGTGCTCGGGCCACAGGTGATGGGCTGGATTGCGGCCCAGGTTGGCTTGGAGGAGTTCATTGTCACGCTCTGGACGATCGTGCGCTGGCCGGTGATCGTGATCTTGCTGATGGTGGCCGTGGCGCTGATCTATTACGTGATGCCCGACGTCAAGCAGGAGTTTCGCTTCATCACGCCGGGGTCGGTGCTGGCAGTGGTGGTGTGGATCATTGCCTCCCTGGGCTTTGCGTTTTACGTCAAGACCTTTGCCAACTACAACGCCATGTATGGCAGCATCGGTGCGATCATCGTGTTGTTGCTGTATTTCTACATTTCTGCGGCGGTGCTGTTGCTCGGTGCGGAGATGAATGCGGTGATCGAGCACATGTCCACCGAGGGCAAGAACCCGGGCGAAAAGAGCGCGGGCGAGCACGAAAAGCAGCATGTGTCGGGCCTGGGCCGCGACCATTCCATCCCTCATCCCCACCCTGACGAAGCCCGACCATGATCCGTGACATCCTGAAAATGGGCGACGACCGCCTGCTGCGCATTGCCCCGCCGGTGCCTGCCGAAATGTTCGACAGCCCAGCGTTGTGGCAATTGATCGACGACATGTTCCAGACCATGGAAAGCGTCGGCGGCGTCGGCCTGGCGGCGCCACAGATCGGCGTGGACCTGCAACTGGTGATCTTCGGCTTCGAGCACAGCGAGCGTTACCCCGACGCCGAGGCGGTGCCCCAGACCATCCTGATCAACCCGCTGATCACCCCACTGGGTCCGCAGATGGAAGAGGGTTTCGAAGGTTGCCTGTCAGTGCCGGGCCTGCGCGGGGCGGTCGAGCGCTACCAGGACATCCGCTACGAAGGCTTCGATCCCAAGGGCGAGCCGATCGTGCGTTACGCATCGGGCTTTCATGCGCGGGTGGTGCAGCATGAATGCGATCACCTGATCGGGCGCTTGTACCCGTCGCGCATCAGTGATTTCAGCAAGTTCGGGTTTACCGAGGTGATGTTCCCGGACCTGGACCCCACGGCCGACGACTAACTCATAACCGACACAACCCCTTGTGGGAGCGAGCTTGCTCGCGATAGCGGTGTGTCAGCCACCATTGATGCAACTGACCTGACGCCATCGCGAGCAAGCTAGCTCCCACAGTGGGCGGTGTTGATCTTCAGGGTTTTGCAGGCGCAAGCCCCATCGCAATCATCGGCTTGCTACGCGCATACCGGCTCAGGCGCTCAGCCATCGCATAGGGCAGTTCGGGGTCGAAGCTGAAACCCCGTCGCTCATAAAAACCGCGCAAGTCCGGGTGGCAGAACAGCCATACCGGCTCATTCACGCCGTTCACCGCTTCGGCGATCAACCGTGCGGCGATGCCTTGTACGCGGTACGCCGGGTCGACGAACAGCCCTGTCAACCAATGCCCGCCCGACACCGGCCGCAGGCACAGGGCGGCGACGATTTCATCGCGCCGCGCCACCCAAAGCTGCGCGTCACGTACCGCTTTCATCGAGGATTGGTGGGCGCGATAGAACTTGTTCATCAGCGGCCAAAGCGATGCTTCGAGCGCTGCGTAATGGATTTCGGACATGACAGGGTCGTGGGCGATAAGGGGAGGGCGATTATAAAAGAACGCAGGTGCGGCGATAGGTGTATACCTGACTTCACATCCCGTATGAGTGGAGTACGTATCATGTCCAAAGGCATGGATTCAAAAAAAGCGGCAAAGAAAAAACCGGCGAAAACTGCCGATGAAAAGCGCGCCGACAAAAAAACCAAGAAGGTGAACCTGTTCGGTCATTGAGCCGATACTGCCTCGGTTGGCCTCAGGTTTGAGCTGGGGCGCTAACCCCAGCTCAAACGCTGCGCCATGTGCCGAGGCTCAAAGCGAGGCGAGAAACCTGTCCGTGGCCGAGGCTTTGTCGTCGGTGCGGCTCTGCTGGGCCTTTTCCACTTGTGCCATCGCCGACTTGTCCTGCATGCGCTGGGCAATCTCCTGGCTGACCGCCATCTGCTTCTGAGGTGGCATCGCCTCGAACTCTTCCTCGGTAATGCCCATCTCTTCGAGAATGCTGTCGCGCAGGCGCTCTTCGGGCGTCTTGCTCATGTAGTCCTTGAAATCTGCCGTCGCAGAACCTCCAAGCGTCGTGGTTTCTTCGGGCGCTGGTGAAGCTTGTGGGCAGGAACGCGGCGAGGGCGGCCAACCCTTGCCGGCGGACGGCATGGATCGACCGTATTGGCGTGCGACGGGCAGGCTCAGGTGCTTTCGCGGACCTTGAGCTCAAAGCCCATGTCCACTACCGGCTGCGCGATGCGGTTGCCGGCCATTAACGTCAGCATTTGCTCGGCGGCGCGGCGGCCGATGGCTTCCCGTGGGGTGCTGATGCTGCTCAGGCGCGGCACAGTGTGGGCCGAGGCGGGCAGGTCGTTGAAGCCCAGCACCGAAACTTGCTCGGGAATCTTGATGCCGCAGCGAAGGGCCTCGAACAAGGCACCGTGTGCCAGGTCGTCGTTGCCGAAAAAGATCGCATCGACGTCCGGGTGGCTGTCCAGCAACTGCAGGAACAACTCGCCGCCCAGGCCTACCGATGACGGGCGTGGGGTCAGCAGTTCCAGGTCCGGGTCATACAGGCCGGCTTTCTGCAGGGCGCGGCGAAAACCTTCGCCACGCAGCAGGGTGCGTTGGTCCAGTTGCGCGCCGATGTAGGCCAGGCGCTTGCGGCCTTTGGAAATCAGGTGCTCAGCCGCCGTTTCGCCGGCCTTGAGCTGGGAAAAGCCGACGCAGTTGAGCCCGGCGCCCGGGTCCAGCTCCATCATGTACACGCAGGGAATGTTGCTGGCCTCGATCATGCGTCGGGCGCTTTCGGTGCGGTCGAAACCGGTCAGCAGCAAACCACGCGGCTGATAGGCCATGTAGTTGCGCAGCAGGTCTTCTTCTTCGTCCCGGGAGTAGTGATAGTTGCCGATCACCACTTCGAAACCCTTGGGTCGCAGCACCCGATGAATGGCTTCCAGGGTGTCGATGAACAACAAGTTGGACAACGACGGCACCAGCACCACCACCGAATGGCTCTGGGCCGAAGCCAGGGCGCGGGCGGCGGGGTTGACGACGTAGTTGAGCTCCACGGCGGCCTGGCGGACTTTTTCCACCAGGTCGACGGCTACGGTGCTGACGCCGCGCAGGGCACGGGAGGCGGTGATGGGGCTGACACCGGCCAGGCGTGCGACTTCATTGAGCGTGGGGCGACCGGTGGTGCGAGTATTCTTATCGTTTTTAGGGACGGTCATCAGGGCGGCTTGCCAAACAAAAATCAAGGCACTAAGGTAGCGCTGTCTCGACGCGGCTGCAATTGCGTAAGTGGGGTTTGCCTGATCTCCTGTGTGCTGGTGTCGTGAACGAACATGCTGCAACCACAAAAATGACAAGAAGGCGTCGGCAACTTCTGCTTTTGCTGCGGTGTCATAACTGGCAAAGGTAGCGCTGTCTGCGCGCTGAGGTGTTACATGAATAATCCCATCACCGCCCTGGTCATCATGGGCGTTGCCGGTTGCGGCAAAACTTGCGTCAGCCAGGCGCTATGCGAGCTGAGCGGCGCCACTGCCATCGAAGGCGACACTTTCCACCCTGCGGCCAACATCCAGAAGATGAGCGCCGGTATTCCCTTGAACGACGACGACCGTGCCGGCTGGCTCGACAGCCTGTGCGATGAGTTGCGCCGTGTCGACGCCACGGGCGAACGCCCGGTGCTGACCTGCTCGGCCCTCAAGCACAGTTATCGCGAGCGTCTGCGCAGTGCCTTGCCTGGCCTGGGCTTCGTATTCCTTGAATTGACCCCCGAAGTGGCCGCCGACCGCGTTTCCCATCGTCCCGGCCATTTCATGCCGTCGACCCTGATCGACAGCCAGTTTGCCACCCTGCAATCCCCTGTCGGCGAGCCCCTGACCCTGGCTCTGGATGCGTCCAGCCACAGCGTTGAAGAGTTGGCGCATCAGGCTTACGCCTGGTGGTTGGACCATGGTTTGAAGCTTGCCGGCTGAGTTTCAAAAAGTTTGCGTCAGAAAGATAGCGCTACCCCGACGGCTAACCAATAACTGCTTCAATAACAACAACAAATCAGGAGACACCTCCCATGTTCGGCATGTCCCACGAGACGTTCCTGCTGCTTGATGCAGTGGTCACGGTGATCGGACTCATCATCCTCATCACCAAGTTCAAATTCCACCCGTTCATTGCACTGACCATCGCCGCCGCGTTCCTCGGCCTGACGTCGGGCATGCCGACCGGCACCATCATCAAGGCGTTCCAGGACGGCTTCGGTGGCGTGCTGGGCTTTGTCGGCATCATCCTGGCGCTGGGCACGATGCTCGGCAAAATGATGGCCGAGTCGGGCGGGGCCGACCAGATCGCCCAGACCCTGATCCGCGCCTTCGGCAAGGACAAGGTGCAGTGGGCCATGATGTTCGCCGCGTTCCTGGTGGGCATCCCGCTGTTCTTCGAAATCGGCTTCGTGCTGCTGATCCCGCTGGTGTTCATCGTCGCGCGCCGCACCGGCGTGTCGATCATCAAGATCGGTATCCCGCTGTTGGCCGGTCTTTCCGCGGTCCACGGCCTGGTGCCGCCACATCCGGGGCCGCTGCTGGCGATTGGCGTATTTGGCGCCGACATCGGCAAGACCATTCTCTATGGCCTGATCGTAGCGCTGCCGACGGCCATTATTGCCGGGCCGATCTTCGGTACGTTCATTGCCAAGCACATCCCCGGCCATCCGAACCAGGAGCTGGTGGACCAACTGGCCCGTGAGACGGACTCCGCCGAACTGCCAAGCTTCAGCATCACCCTGATCACCGTGCTGTCGCCGGTATTCCTGATGCTGCTCAAGACCTTCGCTGACGTGGCGCTGCCCGATGGCAACCTCTTCCGCGCCTGGATGGACATGATCGGCCACCCGATCTCCGCGTTGCTGCTGGCGCTGCTGCTGTCGCTGTACACCTTCGGCTACAAGCAGGGCATCGGTTCCAGCCAGATGCTCAAATGGCTGGACGCCAGCCTTGCACCGACCGCCGCGATCATCCTGATCATTGGTGCCGGTGGTGGCTTCAAGCAGATGCTGGTGACCAGTGGCGTGGGCGATGTGATCGGTCACATGGCGGTGAGTGCGCAGATCTCGCCGATTCTGTTGGCGTGGCTGGTGGCTGCGGTGATCCGCATTGCCACAGGCTCGGCGACGGTGGCGACCATTACCGGTGCCGGGATCGTGGTGCCGGTGGTGGGGATGATGCCGGGTGTGAACCGTGAGCTGCTGGTGCTGGCGACCGGTGCCGGTTCGTTGATCCTGTCCCACGTCAACGACGCAGGCTTCTGGCTGGTCAAGCAGTACTTCAACATGACCGTTGCTGAAACCTTCAAGACCTGGACCGCGATGGAAACCATCCTGTCCGTGGTGGGGTTGATCTTTATCCTGCTGCTGTCGCTGGTGGTCTGAACCTGTGGGAGCGAGCTTGCTCGCGATGGCGGACTGACAGTCGACTCTTTCGCTGACTGTTATGCCGCTATCGCGAGCAAGCTCGCTCCCACAGTGGTTTCTGGTGATCAGCAGAGCCAGGGTGGGAGCAAACTCCCACCGTTGGTCTTGAGTCAGGCGCCAGGTTTGTTTATCAACCCATCCGCCCGGAACATCCCGCGGATCCCGCGCACGGCCTGACGAATCCGGTCCTGGTTTTCGATCAGCGCGAAGCGCACGTGATCATCCCCATATTCCCCGAACCCCACCCCCGGCGAGACGCAGACCTTGGCTTCGGCCAACAGCTTCTTGGCAAACTCCAGTGAGCCCAGGTGGGCATAGGCTTCGGGAATCTTGGCCCAGACGTACATCGACGCCTTGGGGTTTTCCACCATCCAGCCCAGTTCATGCAGGCCCTTGACCAGTACGTTGCGGCGCTGGCGGTACTGCTCGGCGATGTCGCGCACGCATTGCTGGTCGCCTTCAAGGGCGGCGATGGCGGCCACTTGCAGCGGGGTGAAGGTGCCGTAGTCGTGGTAGCTCTTGATCCGTGCCAGGGCGTTGACCAGTTCCGGGTTACCCACCATGAAACCGATGCGCCAGCCGGCCATGTTGTAGCTCTTGGACAGGGTGAAGAACTCCACAGCGATGTCTTTCGCGCCGGGCACCTGCATGATCGACGGGGCTTTCCAGCCGTCGTAGACGATGTCGGCGTAGGCCAGGTCGTGGATCACCAGGACGTCGTACTGCTTGGCCAGGGCGATGACCCGTTCGAAGAAATCCAGCTCCACGCACTGGGCGGTGGGGTTGGAGGGGAAGCCGAGGATCATCATCTTCGGCTTGGGAATCGAGCCGCGGATGGCCCGCTCCAGTTCAGCGAAGAAATCCACCCCAGGCACCAGCGGCACCGAACGCACCTGGGCGCCGGCGATCACCGCACCGTAGATGTGGATCGGATAGCTGGGGTTGGGCACCAGCACCGTGTCGCCCTGGTCCAGGGTTGCCAGCATCAGGTGGGCCAGGCCTTCCTTGGAACCGATGGTGACGATGGCTTCGGTTTCCGGGTCGATGTCCACCTCATAGCGGTCCTTGTACCAGCGCGAAATGGCGCGGCGCAGGCGCGGGATGCCTTTGGAGGTGGAATAGCCGTGGGTGTCTTCCCGCTGGGCGACGGTGACCAGCTTTTCCACGATGTGCGGGGGCGTGGCGCCGTCGGGGTTACCCATGCTCAAGTCGATGATATCTTCGCCGCGCCGACGCGCAGCCATCTTCAGCTCGGCAGTGATATTGAATACGTAAGGGGGGAGTCGATCGATGCGCGCAAAGCGGCGCGGCGAACCTTGTTCGGCCATTGTTGCCTCGAGATACGTGAGCGCCCGGAACCGTCCGAGCGACGTTGGCCACTGCGGTGGCCTGCGGCGCAAGATAATCGGGCGGATGTGGGATTGTCCAGTAGCCGCGCGCAACTATTTTCGACGACACTGTCGACCTTGCCACGCAGCCATCAACGCCGGCTGTGGGCAGTTGAATTCGCTGTAGCCCAATCGAACGGAATGAATGATGGAATTTTCCAGCGGTTTCCTGCTGAGTCTCTCCCTGTGCCTGGACATTGGCGTGGCCAATATCGCGATGATCACCCTGGCGATGCAGCGTGGTTACTTCCAGGGTTTCGCCCTGGGCCTGGGCACCTGCGTGGGCGACCTGATCTACGCCGTCCTGGCCTTGGCGGGCATGACAGTCCTGCTGCAATACGAGGCGGTGCGTTGGGTGCTGTGGCTCGGTGGTTCGGTGCTGTTGCTGTATTTCGCGGCGAAGATGATCCATTCGGCGATCTATCACAGCGCCGTGCTCGCCGAAACCGGGGAGGTGCAGGGCAACTCCTCGCGCCAGGAGTTCTTTCGCGGGATTTTCCTGGCCATGTCGTCGCCCAGTGCCATCCTCTGGTTCGCTGCGGTGGGCGGCACACTGATCGCGCGTTCGGGTGGCGGCACCTTGCTCAGCTCGGCGTTGTTCCTCAGTGGTTTTCTCTGCGCCGGGTTGTTGTGGTGCGCGGCCCTGTGCCTGGCGGCAACCCAGGGTGGCAAATTGTTGGGGGATAAACTGCTGCGTTACTCCTATTGGGCATCCGCCGCGATCTTCTGCTATTTCGCGGTGTACGTGATTGTTTCTGGCTACAACGAGTTTGTCGGAAAAGCCGTCACCAGCGCCTTGTCTGGAATCTGACAAGCGAAACGGGCCCGGCAATCACGGTTTGGCTTCTATACTGCCAAATCCAACTTCACGTTTTGCTGGAGTGTTGCCGGATGGAAAAGCCCAAACGCGATTACACCGTCGAACCACGCTTTGAACAGGGACGTTTTCAGCTTATCGCCGGCTTTGGTGCTCGGTTTACCCAGGACACTGCCCAGGACATCCCTTTGCTCTGGGAAAAGTTCCTGCCCTGGCTCGGCAAGGTGCCAGGGGAGAAAGATGAAGTGACCTACGGCGTGTGTTGCAACCCGGACGGGAAGGGTGGGTTCGAATACATCGCAGGCGTGGAAATCAGCCGGCTCGACGATCTGCCGGAGCAATACCGCTGGATCGAAATCCAGCCTGGGTATTACGCCGTCTTCGAACACAAGGGGCCGTTGAAACAACTACCGGACACGTTCCAATACATCTGGAACGAGTGGCTGCCACATTCCGGTCATACAGCCGCCGAGCTGCCGGAGTTCGAGCGCTACAGCGAGGACTTCAACCCCAGGACCGGCGAAGGCACCCTGGAGATCTGGATCCCGCTCAAGCCAAACTGATCGTCGCGGGTCCCTGTGGGAGCGAGCTTGCTCGCGATAGCGGCGGATCAGCCAACGTCGATGGCGACTGATATGCCCTCATCGCGAGCAAGCTCGCTCCCACATTTAGCATCTATTGATCGTTGACTCTGTTTGTCAAAACACCAACCCCATCCGCCGCTCGTAACCGATGCGGCCCTTGTAGGCCTCGCCACTGTCGACCCAGCCCAGCCGGGTGTACAGGCCGATGGCCGAGTCGTTATCGGCGTCAACCGACAGTTCCAGCCCGCGGATTTCCGGCCAGGCGGCTCGCGCCACGGCGGGTAGCGCCTGCAGGCAGGCCTTGCCATAACCTTTGCCCTGGACCCGGTGATCGACTTGCAGGGCATGCAGGGTGGCGCTGTGTTCATTGGCCCAGGCGGGCAGTACCGGTGGGCGCTTGAGCAGCAGGAAGGCCACCGGCACCTCTTCAGCCAATAGTGCAAACCCTTTGACCCCCGGGCCGGGCTTGGACAGCAGCGTGTGCAGGGCACCGTGGATATCGCCAGCGAACTTGATCTGTTCGGGGTGGATTTCGATGGCGCTGACCTGTTCGCGTTGCAGCGGGGTCAGGTCTTCATAGGGTACGAGCTGAGCGGTCACAAGAACGTCCGTTGTTTGCCGGCAGAATAGGACCTGGATTCTAGCGAATTTTTTCTTTGAATTATTTTTGTTGGGTTGTCGATTCGCTGTTTCTCCAAACGACAAAGGGTGTCTTCAACAAAAACCTGCGGAGAATCACCATGAATACCCAAGCCACTGAAACCGAAATCCAGGCCCTGATCGACACCTATCGCCAAGCGGTCATGGCCAAGGACGTTGAAAAGGTCATGGCACTCTATGACGAAGACATCGTCTCGTTCGATGCCATCCAGGCCTTGCAATTCAAGGGCAAGACCGCTTACCGGGCCCATTGGCAAGCCTGCATGGAAATGTGCCCCGGCCCGCACAAGTTCGACTTTCATCAGGTCAAGATTACCCCGGCAGAGAACATCGCCTTCGCCCACTGGCTGACCTATTGCGGCGGCACCAACGACAAAGGCGAGGAGCAGGCCTGCTGGATGCGTGTGACGGCCTGCTACCGGCGTGTAGCCGGGCAATGGCGGATCGTCCATGAACATTGGTCCGCGCCGTTCGACCCGATGGCCGGTACGACGCTGTTCGACCTGCAACCCTGATCGTCGGTTTTTTTGCTGAGCCTCATTCTGCCGTCCATAGTTGATCAGTCCGATCACGGAGCCTTCCATGAAGTACCTATGCCTGGTGTATAGCAACGAACACACGCTGCACAACTCGCCCGACAGCCCGGAGGACGCCGAGTGCATGGCCTATGCCGAGTCGATCCAGGGCAGTGGGCGGATGCTGGCCGCCGAGGCCCTGGAGTCGGTGCAGACCGCCACCACGGTGCGCATGCGCGGCGGCAAGCTGTCGATCACCGACGGTCCGTTCGCCGAAACCAAGGAGCAACTGGCGGGCTTCTACCTGATCGATGCCAAGGACCTCAACGAAGCCATCCAGGTCGCCGGCAATATCCCGGCGGCCCGGGTCGGCTGCGTCGAAGTACGACCGGTACGCCAACTGAACCCCTGAACAACAAATACAAACAGGACTTCATTCATGAACCTTGCAACTGCTCCTTACGCGTTATCCATCAACCGAATGATCGACGCCCCGCGTCAGAAGATTTTCTGCGCCTGGAGCGAGCCGATCTTGCTGGTCCAAGGGTGGGGCTTCCAAGGCATGCCCGACTGATGTCGGTCGAAGCGGTCAAGGCGCGGGTCGAGCAGGTTTATCGGCAAGACTCGCGGCGGATCCTGGCGACGTTGATTCGCCTGCTGGGGGACTTCGACCTCGCCGAAGAAGCCATGCACGAGGCCTTCTTCATTGCGGTCGAGCGCTGGCAGCGCGACGGGGTGCCGGATAACCCGCGGGCCTGGCTGGTATCTGCCGGCCGTTTCAAAGCCATCGACAGTTTGCGCCGGCGCGCGCGTTTCGCCGCGTCCCGGCCGATGTTGATCGCCCAGCTCGAAGCGCTGGAGCAGGGCCAGTGGAGTGACGAAGACGTGGAAGACGATCGCCTGCGGCTGATTTTCACCTGTTGCCACCCGGCCCTGGCGGCGGACGCCCAGGTACCCCTGACGCTGCGGGAAGTCTGTGACCTGACCACCGAGCAAATCGCCCGGGCGTTCCTCGCCGCCCCGGCAGCCATTGCCCAGCGTATCGTGCGGGCCAAGGCGAAAATCCGCGATGCCAGGATCCCCTACCAAGTACCGTCCCGCGCGGAACTGCCGGAACGGCTGGACAGCGTGCTGCGGGTGATCTACCTGGTGTTCAACGAAGGTTATTCGGCCTCGATGGGCGCCGAGCTGACCCGCGAAGACCTGACGCGCGAAGCCATTCGCCTCGGGCGTCTGCTGATGGAGTTGCTGCCCGAGGCTGAGGTCATGGGGTTGCTGGCGTTGATGCTGCTGCACGAATCCCGGCGCCCGGCGCGAGCGTCATCGACCGGTGAGCTGATCCTGCTGGATGAACAGGCGCGATCCTTATGGGATGCCGAGCTGATCGCCGAGGGCTGTGCGTTGGTGGAAGCCGCGCTGAAAACCCGGCGGTTCGGGCCGTACTGCCTGCAAGCGGCGATTGCGGCGGTGCATGCCGAAGCCCCGACGGCGCAGGAGACCGACTGGCCGCAGATCGTCGGGCTTTATGATGTGCTGTTGCGGGCCGTGCCGTCACCGGTGATCGAACTCAACCGCGCCGCCGCTCTGGCCAAGCGCGATGGGCCGGAAGTCGGCTTGCGCCTGGTCGAGGCGATCCTGGGGCGTGGGGAATTACTCGACTATCACCTGGCCTACTCGGCGAAGGCGGAGTTCTGTCGTCAACTGGGACGATTGGACGAGGCGAGGGCGGCGTATCGACGCGCGCTTGAGTTGACGCAGCAATTGCCGGAACGGCGGTTTATCGAAGGGCGGCTGGCGGGGTTGCAGTGATGACCACGAGCGACGAAATTCCTGTGGGAGCGAGCTGGCTCGCGAAAGCGTCGGCACAGTCAGCATCGCTGTTGCTTGACCCACCGCTATCGCGAGCAAGCTCGCTCCCACAAGGGAAGTGATGACTGATCACGCATTTTCGAACCACCGGAAACCACTGTGGGAGCGAGCTTGCTCGCGATAGCGGCGGATCAGCCAACATCAATGTCGACCGATAGACCCCAATCGCGAGCAAGCCCGCTCCTACAAGGGAAGTGATGACTGACCACGCATTTTCGAACCACCGGAAACCACTGTGGGAGCGAGCTTGCTCGCGATAGCGGTAGACCAGCCAACATCAATGTCGACCGATAGACCCCAATCGCGAGCAAGCTCGCTCCCACAGGTGTGTGGCTTGGCTGGCTGCGTTAATCCGCTTCAGCCAGCCGGCGTTGATCAGAACTCGTGATCAGCGTTGTCCGGGTTCAGGTCGCTGATGCCCAGTTTGCCCGCTGCCTGTTCGATCGAACCGGTCTGCTTGACCAGTGCGGCGATGGCGTCGCGCACGATCTGGTTGCCCGCGGTGTTGCCGGCGGCGATCAGTTGGTCGTAGTGCTCACCTTTGTTGGCGTGATCGACCATGACCTGGATCTTGGCTTCGGTGTCGGCCAGGTCAGCCTTGAGCGCGGTGTCCGCGGCCGGATCGGCCTTGGCGACCAGGGACGACAGGCTCGCGCCGGTCATCTTGGTGCCGTCGGCGCGGGTGTATTCGCCCAGGTACACGTTACGCACGCCCTTGGCATCGTAGAAGTGCGAGTTGTGGGTGTTGTCGCTGAAGCAATCCTGCTCGTCTTCTGGCGAGTTGGCTTCCAGGGACACCTTCATGCGCTCGCCCGCCAGTTCACCCAGGGACAGGCTGCCCATGCCGAACAGCATCTTGCGCAGGCCGCTTTCGGCGGGCTCGGCTTCCAGGGTGGCGCGGTAGTTTTCGGCCACGTTCGGCTTCCAGTTGCCGACCATCTCTTCGAGGTCGTTGACCAGCAGTTGGGTCACAGACTTGAGGTAGGCACGACGACGGTCGTTGTGACCGCCGGTGGCGCCAGCACCTTGCAGGTAGTCCGACGCAGGGCGGTTGCCCGCACCCGGGCCGGTGCCGTTGAGGTCCTGGCCCCACAGCAGGAATTCGATGGCGTGGTAGCCGGTGGCGACGTTGGCCTCGGAACCGCCCAGCTCGTTCAGGCTGGCGAGTTTTTCCGGGGTGATGTCCTTCACGTCGACCTTGTCTTCGCCGACCTGGACTTCGGTGTTGGCGATGATGTTGGCGGTGGCGCCCGGGTTACCCAAGGCGTGCTCGTAGGATTTGTCGACGTAGTCGATCAGGCCCTCGTCCAGGGGCCAGGCGTTCACCTGGCCTTCCCAGTCGTCGATGATAGTGTTGCCGAAGCGGAACACTTCGCTTTGCAGGTAAGGCACGCGTGCGGCGACCCAGGCAGCCCGGGCGGCCTTCAGGGTCTCGGCGTTCGGCTTGGCCAGGAACGCGTCGACGGCGGTTTGCAGGGTTTTTGCCGTGGATTCGGCATCGCTGTAGACGGCATAGACGATGTCGGCATAGTGCGCGACAACGGCCTTGGCGGCAGCTTCGTCGACTTTGCCGGTGGCAGCAGGGGCGACCGGTGCCGCGGTGCTGGCGGCAGGCGTTGGCGCTTGCGGCGCGGCGGCCTTGTCTTTGCCTTCACCGCAACCGGCGAGGGAAATAGCGATAGCCAGCAGACTGGCGGTAGCCAGGGGCATACGAATCATGGCAAACATCCTGCTTCGATGATGGATGGGACAGGCGCGAGGGTGCGCAAAACTGCGACATAATGCGAAAGATTTGCATTATGTGTAAAGGGTTGCAGGTGTAAATATTTCTTATTTAATGATGGGAGATTGCCGCCTTCGATAGCGTCTGTAGGAGCTGTCGAGCGAAGCGAGGCTGCGATCTTTCCCTGGACGCTTGAGTCTCAAGCGAGCAAACCAAAGATCGCAGGCTTCGCCAGCTCCTACAGGGACGTGGCAGATGGGGGAGAAATCAGATGATGGAAACCTTGCTGCGCTCGGCCTGCTTCAAGTAAAGGCCTAATTCCCGTGCCGGCAGCGGTTTGCTGTAGTAATACCCCTGACCTTCGTGGCAGCCCTCGGCGATGATGTAGGCTTCCTGCTCGACCGTTTCGACGCCTTCGGCAATGACCTGCATGCCCAGGCTCTTGCCCAACTGGATGATGGCCCGGACGATGGTTGCATCGTCCTCGTCGTCGAGCAGGTCCTGGACGAAGCTCTTGTCGATCTTGATCTTGTCCAGCGGCAGGCTCTTGAGGTAGCTCAGGGACGAATAGCCGGTCCCGAAGTCATCGATCGCAATCAGCGCCCCGGAGCGGCGCAGGCTCAGCAAATGCTGGGCAGCGGTGGTGATGTCCTCCATCAGGCCGGTCTCGGTGACTTCCAGCTCCAGGCTGCGCGGCGGCAGCCGGTACATTTGCAGGAGATTGTTCACCACCCTCGGCAGTTCGGCGTGGTGCAGTTGCACCGTCGACAGGTTGACCGCCATGCGCAGGTCGAGGAAGCCCTGGTCGTGCCATTCGCGCAATTGCCTGCACGCCTGGTCCAGCACCCATTCACCAATGGCGATAATGGTGCCGTTCTGCTCGGCCAGGGGAATGAACAGATCCGGCGGCACCAGGCCGTGCTCGGGATGGTGCCAACGGATCAGGGCTTCGGTGCCCACCACCCGCAGGTCGCGGTAGCTGATCTGCGGCTGGTACACCAGGCTGAATTGCTCGCGGGCCAGGGCCTCGCGCAGGTCTTTTTCCAGTTCGCGACGGCGGCGCATCTCGCTGTCGACGCTGGCGATGTAGAACTGGTAGCGATTGCGCGAGCGGCTCTTGGCCAGGGTCATGGTCTGCTCGGCTTTCTGCAACAGTTTCTCGGTGCTGTCGCCGTCTTCGGGGAAGAGGGTGATGCCGATGGTGGCCCGCAGGCGGATTTGTTGATCGTCGATGGCGAACGGCGCTTCCAGGTCGTCGAGGATACTCTGGGCCAGTTCGGCGGCTTCGTAAGGCTGTTCGATGTCGGCCTGGACCAGGGCGAACTGATCGCCCCCCAGCCGCGCCAGTGCGCCGAGCCGGCCGCTGTGGGCCCGCAGCCGATCGGCCAGGGCCAGCAGCAGCTGGTCGCCGGTCTGATAGCTGAACTGTTCGTTGATGCCCTTGAAATCATCCAGCCCCACACACAGCACCGCCACCCGGCGTTGCAGGCGCCCGGCGTCCACCAGGATCTTGTCCAGTTGCTGTTGCAGCTGCTGGCGGTTGGGCAGGCCGGTGAGGAAGTCGTACTGGGCCATGCGCAGCAGGCTGTTTTCCGCTTCGTGGCGCAGGTGCGTGTTGCGCTCGATGGATTCGAGCAGTTGGTTGGCCGTATTGATCCACAGGCCCAGCTCGTTTTGTTCGTGGCCGCGCAACTGCGGGATCTTGTGGGCGCTGGGGCGATCGGGGTTGATTTCGGTCAGGTGCTGGATGATCCGCGACAACGGTTTGGTCAGCAGCCAGTGATAGACCAGGTACAGCACCAGGCCCATGGCCAGGGCCCGCAGCATCCCGGAAATGAAAATGATCACCGAGCTGACGATGAAACCCTCGCCGTAGGTGGCGGTGTCGAGGGTAATGCTCAGGTCGCCGTAATATTCGCTATAGGGGCCGCGTCCCACCAGTTGCGTGGTGAAGGTGCGCTCCTTGCCCAGGATCAGGTCGGTCAGCCAGCGGCTTTCGGAGTGCTGCAAGGGCCGGGTTTTTTCGGCGAGCATGGTTTCGCGTGGATGGCCGATGGAAGCCATGCGTACGGCTTCGTCCTGGAACAGCCCCTCGATCACTTGCATGCCCATCTCCCGGTCCAGGCTGTAGACGGCCTGGGTCGAAGGATCGCGGAACATGTCGAGGATCCGTTGGGCGTCACTGGCGACGGCCTGGTTGGTTTTGTAGGCATCGAACACAATCTGGGCGCAGCTCAAGACCATGCCAACGATCAATGCCGAGAGGAGCACGACTCGGAGCAACTTCACAGACAAGCTGTTCTTGAGTTCCAGCTTCAAAGAGTGGTTCCTTGTTCCGTGCGGGTAGCGTCAAGTTGCCATGAGTATTGGCAATCCTGTGATGTCAGTCAAAGGGACAATCAAACACAAGGGTTTTCGCTTGAAACCTGACCGATGTACGTTCTTTCCAGAGTGATTGCTCTACGACCATTGTGTCGGTTGGAAGGGGCCGGAACTTGAGGCCTCCAGGGATTTTTTCTTGGGGTTCCAGACGCGAGGTATTTTGCCTGCGGTCATTTTTTTCCGGCAAAAAAAACCCGGCACGACGCCGGGTTTTCTTGTCTGGCATCGGCGCTTAGGCGGTGAAGGCTTTGCCTTCGAACTGCTCGGCGACGAATTTCCAGTTGACCAGGTTCCAGAACGCTTCGACGTATTTCGGACGAACGTTGCGGTAGTCGATGTAGTAGGCGTGTTCCCACACGTCGCAAGTCAGCAGCGGAGTGTCGCCGCTGGTCAGCGGGTTGCCGGCGCCGATGGTGCTGGCCAGGGCCAGGGAACCGTCAGCCTTTTTCACCAGCCAGCCCCAGCCGGAACCGAAGGTGCCGATGGACGTCTTGCTGAATTCTTCCTTGAACTTGTCGAACGAACCGAAGGCCTTGTTGATGGCTTCAGCCAGCGCGCCGGTTGGTTGACCGCCGGCGTTTGGCGCCAGGCAGTTCCAGTAGAAGGTGTGGTTCCAGACCTGAGCGGCGTTGTTGAAGATACCGCCCGAGGAAGTCTTGACGATTTCTTCCAGGCTCTTGCCTTCGAACTCGGTGCCAGGCACCAGGTTGTTCAGGTTCACGACATAGGTGTTGTGGTGCTTGTCGTGGTGGTATTCCAGAGTTTCTTTGGAGATGTGCGGCTGCAGTGCATCGTGTGGATAGGGCAGCGGCGGCAATTCGAAAGCCATGGTGATTCTCCTAATCAGGTCAGTTGCGGTGAGCGCAAGGCCGATCACGGGCGGCCAGACTAGCGCCGGGGAGTTTGTACTCTTTGCGGCGCAGGAGTCGGATCATAGCACCGGGGGTGCGGCATAACCACGCAACAACTGTGTGGAATAGAGGTTCCAGAGCGGTTTGGAATAATCAGCCGTTGACGATCAATTGCACCGCCACGGTCAACATCATCACTGCCACCAACAGGTCCAGGATCCGCCAGGTGCTTGGACGGGCCAACCAGGGGGCCAGCCATGCCGCGCCGATGGCCAGGGTGAGGAACCACAGCAGCGAGGCACTGGCCGCGCCCACGACATAGGCACCGGGTACGCTCTGCTGGGCACCGAGGGAACCGATCAGCAGCACGGTGTCGAGGTAGACGTGGGGGTTGAGCAGCGTCACCGCCAGGGCGCTGAGCAGCACCGCCCGCAGCGAGCGCACGGCCTGGTTCTCACCTTGCTGCAGGCTTTGTTTCGAACAAGCCCGACGCAACGCCTGGCTGCCGTACCAGAGCAGGAAAACCGCGCCACCCCAGCGGGCAATTGCCAGCAACATCGGGCTCTGGGCCAGCAGCGTTGCCAGTCCGAATACGCCAGCGGCCACCAGCAGTGCATCGCAGGTGATACACAATGCGGCTACCGGCAAGTGATGCTCGCGGCGCAGGCTCTGGGCCAGCACAAACGCGTTCTGCGCGCCGATGGCCATGATCAGCCCGAGGGCCACCAGCAGTCCGTTCACATAACTTTGCCACATGATTTTTACTCCCCATCGATACCTGAATGCTGGCCATTCTCCGGTGGCAAGCTGTATAAGAAAAACCAATCCTGCTGATTGCTCATTAGGAAAACTGATGTTCGATTACAAATTGCTTTCTGCCCTGGCTGCCGTGGTCGAGCAGGCCGGTTTCGAGCGCGCGGCCCAGGTGTTGGGTTTGTCGCAATCGGCCATCTCGCAACGGATCAAGCTGCTGGAGGCTCGGGTCGGCCAGCCGGTGCTGGTGCGTGCCACGCCGCCGGCACCCACGGAAATCGGCCGACGGCTGCTCAACCACGTGCAGCAGGTGCGTCTGCTTGAGCGCGACCTGCAAAGCCTGGTGCCGGCGCTGGATGAAGAGGGCCTGCCGGAGCGTTTGCGCATCGCCCTGAACGCCGACAGCCTGGCGACCTGGTGGGCGGCGGCGGTGGGCGATTTCTGCGCCGAGCAGCATCTGTTGCTCGACTTGGTGGTGGAGGACCAGACCGTTGGCCTCAAGCGCATGCGCGCCGGTGAAGTGGCGGCGTGTGTCTGCGCCAGCGAACGCCCGGTGGCGGGCGCCCGCAGTGTTTTGCTGGGGGCGATGCGCTACCGGGCGCTGGCCAGCCCGGCGTTCATCGCCCGGCATTTCCCAGGCGGCGTGCGGGCCGATCAACTGGCCCGTACGCCGGCATTGGTGTTTGGCCCGGATGATTTCCTGCAGCACCGCTACCTCGCGTCCGTGGGCGTGGAGGGCGGTTTCGAGCACCATCTGTGCCCCTCGTCCGAAGGTTTCATTCGTCTTGCTGAAGTCGGGCTCGGCTGGGGGCTCGTGCCGGAGCTGCAAGCGCGCGAACAGCTGGAGCGCGGCGTGCTGGTGGAATTGCTGGCAGATAAACCGATCGATGTGCCGCTGTACTGGCATCATTGGCGCAATGGCGGGCAGTTGCTTGGCTTGTTGACCGAACAGTTGATCCGCGCCTCCCGGCAGTGTCTGGTGCCTTGGGAGGCGCCGTAGACGTCAAGCTGCAGGTAAAGCGGCGCACAGATAAATTTGCAGGTTGTAGCGCGAGGCTCGTAACCGCATTTCTTAGGAGCATTCATGAAAATTCTGGTCACCGGCGCGAGCGGCTTCATCGGCGGGCGCTTTGCGCGTTTTGCCCTGGAGCAGGGCCTGGATGTACGGGTCAATGGTCGCCGGGCCGAGAGCGTGGAACACCTGGTGCGTCGCGGTGCACAGTTTGTCCAAGGGGATCTGAGCGACCCGCTGCTGGCCCGGGATTTGTGCCTGGATGTCGAGGCCGTGGTGCATTGCGCCGGCTCCGTGGGGCTTTGGGGTCGCTACCAGGATTTCCACCAGGGCAATGTCCAGGTCACGGAAAATGTCGTCGAGGCCTGCCTCAAGCAAAAGGTTCGCCGGCTGGTTCATCTGTCCTCGCCGTCCATCTACTTCGACGGTCGTGACCATCTCGGGTTGACCGAAGAACAAGTGCCCAAGCGTTTCAAGCACCCTTACGCCGCCACCAAGTACCTGGCCGAGCAGAAAGTCTTCGGCGCCCAGGAGTTCGGCCTCGAAGTGCTCGCCCTGCGCCCGCGTTTCGTGACCGGTGCCGGTGACATGAGCATTTTTCCGCGGCTGTTGAAAATGCAGCGCAAGGGGCGCCTGGCGATTGTCGGCAACGGGCTGAACAAAGTGGATTTCACCAGTGTGCAAAACCTCAACGAAGCGCTGCTCAGCAGCCTGCTGGCTACTGATTCAGCATTGGGCAAGGCCTATAACATCAGCAATGGGGCACCGGTTCCGCTGTGGGATGTGGTCAATTATGTGATGCGCCAGATGGAAGTCCCACAGGTCCGGCGTTATCGTTCCTACGGCTTGGCTTATAGTGTCGCGGCCCTGAATGAAGGTTTCTGCAAATTGTGGCCGGGCCGCCCCGAACCAACGCTGTCGCGCCTGGGCATGCAGGTCATGAACAAGAATTTCACCTTGGACATCAGCCGGGCCCGGCATTATCTCGATTACGACCCGCAGGTCAGCCTGTGGACCGCCCTCGATGAATTTTGTGCGTGGTGGAAGGGTCAGTGGCCTGTATGACTCGTCGCAGCGCCTTGGCTATGAATTTCTGGCATCCGAATTTGAACTAACGAACTAGCCATACAGGCAACCGAACACCCGCTGATCGGCCCGTCATGAACCGAGTGCCATGTTTGGGGTCAATCGGTGCGGCGGGCGAGGGGGTTATACTTGCCGTATCAAGCCATCACCGGTTTCCCAAAGGTTGAACCAATGCCCATGCGTAACGATGCCAACGACGACTTCGACGATGTACCGAGCCTGCGGATGCGGGCCGACATTCCCGATGACGATGACTTTCTGCCCAACCGCCAGCCCCCTGCGCAAGCCCGCTCTGCGCCCGCTGCCGCGGCGGCCAAGGTCAAGGGCCCCAGCACCGGGCCGCTGTGGGCATTGGTCGGTGCGTTGTTGTGTGCGTTCGGTTTCCTGGCATGGTGGAGCTTCCAGCAGATTTCCCTGATGGAACAGCAATTGGTGGCGACCCAGGAAAGCTTCGCTCGGATCAGTGAAGATGCGGCGGGGCGCTTACAGGAATTTTCCGGCAAGGTCGTCGCCGGCCAGTCCAATGTGATGAGCGACAGTGAGGCCTTGAAGCTGCAGATCAAGCAGTTGGAAAGCAAGCTGCAGGATCAGGGCAAGCAATTCGACAGCAAACTGCTGGAGCAGTACAAGCAACAGCAAGCTACCTTCGGTCCGTCCGCCGACCTGGACAAGGAACTGGCCCAGCTCATTGCCCAGGCCACTGAACAGCAGAACACCAACACCCAGTTGCAAGCGTCCAACAAGGAGCTCCAAGCCCAGGTCAAGACGCTGGTGGCTGAAGTTACCGCCCTGAAAAGCCAAGGCGAGGGTGGTGCCCTGGATGCTCAACTCAAGAGCATCGGTGCCGACATCACTGCCCTGAAAAGAGCCACCTCCAACTCGGCCATCGACCGCCTGGAGCAAGACGTGATCGTGCTCAAGAGCCAGCAGGACAAGGGCGGCAACACTGCCGAGTTCGACGCCTTCCGTGGCCAGGTCACCCGTAACATCAACACCTTGCAAGCGCAGATCCAGAACTTGCAGCAGCAACTGCGCAGTCAATAAGCCTGTTGGCGTTTGTTCGCGATAGTGGCGTGTCAGTGCGCATCATGCTGAATGTGCCGCCGCTATCGCGAGCAAGCTCGCTCCCACCGGGTAAGCACCTCCAGTGTGGGAGCGAGCTTGCTCGCGATGACGTCCTGTCAGTCAGTATCAATACCCACTGACGCACCAGGCCTCCCCAGCAATTCCCTGAATACTCCAACATCACCCCACGCCGTCTACGCTCTTGAAACACCAACAAGAACGAGGGGCGCGCATATGGGTTTTTTTAACAGGATGGCCTGGCTGGGCGCAATGCTTGTGCTGGGGCTGGCACCGGTTCATGCAGCGACACCGGATGACGGCCAGGCGGCCCGCTCGCTGCTGGAAAAGGCCTTGGCCTACTACCACGACAACGGCGACAAAGCTTTTGCCGCCTTCAGTCGCCAGGGGGAATTCGTCGACAAGGATCGCTACGTATTCGTGGTGGATACCCAGGGTGTGATGCTCGCCAGCGGCGGGCCTTCCTCAGCGTTGATCGGGCGAGACGTGTCTGAAGTGCTGGGCCCGGACCTGCGCAAAGCCTTCAAGGACGCCTTGAAGACTCCCGAGGCCAGTGGCATCCAGCAAGCCGAGTACCGTTGGCAGAACTGGTCGGACGGCAAGGTCGAGCGCAAGCATGTGTATTTCCAGCGCGTTGGCGAGCGGATCCTGGCCGTCGGCTACTACCTGCCACGGGCTTCCGCCGAACAGGCCAGGGCGTTGCTGGACAAGGCCTCGAGCGACCTGCTGAAAAACGAGAAAGCCACGCTGACGGCGGTCAATTCCCTCAAGGGCGGTTATCTGCAGGATGACCTGTATGTCTTTGTCGTTGACCTCAATACCCGGCGGTATGTCGGCCACGGCACCAACCTGCGCTTGATCAATACCGATTTCGCCAAGGTCAAGGACCCCGATGGCAAGCCGGTGGGGGAGCCGATCCTGGCCATGATCGGCAAGCAGGATGTGGGGGAGTATGAGTATCGCTGGAAGAACCCGGTGACCGGGAAGGTCGAGGACAAGCATGCGTACCTGAAGAAGGTTGGGCATTTTCTGGTGGCGGTGGGGTATTACAGTCCTTGAGGGAGCTTCGTTTGGTGTGTATATCCGTTTCTGCGGTAACGGCGGCTGACGGTTCCGCCCTTACGGCGGGTCACTTTTGGAAGAGCCGGGAGCCGGACCAGCCAAAAGTAACCAAAAACGCTCATGCCCCACCACTCGGTGCCTCGCCTAGGCTCGGCATGCCTGAACGAAGGCATTGCTCCGTGGGCCGCCGCGAAGGGCCATCCATGGCCCAGCGCGGCTACCTCGGCATCCATGCCGAGGTGCCCACTGCGCAATGCCTGCGTTCGGCCATCGTGGTTAACGGGGCGCCCGAGATCAACGTCCGCCACGAGGCGGCCTGATAGCCGACCTGGTTCTTGGTGGGACCGCGTTTCTCCTGTGGGAGCGAGCTTGCTCGCGATGGCGGTGGTTCAGTCACATGGATGTTGTGCTGACTGGCCCCATCGCGAGCAAGCTTTGCTCCCACAGATCTGATGGGTGTACGACCGGGAGAGCCAGGTCGGCTATCAGGCCGCCTCGGTGAGGACGTTGATTTCGGCGCCCCGTTAACCACGCTGGCCGAACGCAGGCATTGTGGAGTGGGCATCCCGGCATGGATGCCGGGATAGCCGCGCTGGGCCATGGACGGCCCTTCGCGGCGGGCCCACGGAGCAATGCCGGAGTGAGGGCATGCCGAGCCTAGGCGAGGCACCGAGTGGTGGGGTATGAAGCGTTTTGCTTACTTTTGACTGGGCCGGCTCCCGGGCTTCTCAAAAGTGAGCCGCTGTAAGAGCGGAACCGTCAGCAGCCGTTACCGCAGCAACGGATATACACCCGATAAAACCACCACAACGGCCCCAGCCAAACTCAGCCCGCCACCAACACCCGAATCGCCTCCAAACGCAACGCCGCCTTCTCAAGCATCGCCAGCCCTTGCTCGCGCTGTTGGCGCAGGGCTACCAGTTCGCTGTCGCGCACGGTCGGGTTGACCGCTTGCAGGGCGGTCAGGCGGGCCAGCTCCTCGTCGGTATCGGCGGCCAGGCGACGCTGGGCCTCGGCCACGCGTTCGGAGTGACGCGGGGCGATCTTTTCTTCGCCGGCATTGATCCGTGGCGTGAGCTGGTCGCGCTGGGCCTGGATGAACTTGTTGGCGCTGGCGCGTGGCACGCTTTCGAGCTGGTCGTTCAAGGTTTCGAACGAAACCCGGGCGGCCAGGTCGTTGCCGTTGGCGTCAAGCAGGCAGCGCAGGGCGGCCGGCGGCAGGTAGCGGCCCAGTTGCAGCGAGCGCGGGGCCACTACCTCACTGACGTAGAGCAGCTCCAGCAACACGGTGCCGGGCTTGAGGGCCTTGTTCTTGATCAGCGCCACGGCAGTGTTGCCCATGGAACCGGACAGCACCAGGTCCATGCCGCCTTGCACCATCGGGTGCTCCCAGGTGATGAACTGCATGTCTTCGCGCGACAGCGCCTGGTTGCGGTCGTAGGTGATGGTCACGCCTTCGTCGTCGCCCAGCGGGAAGCTGGCGTCGAGCATTTTTTCGCTCGGCTTGAGGATCAGCGCGTTTTCCGAATGATCCTCGCTGTCGATACCAAAGGCGTCGAACAGGGTTTCCATGTAGATCGGCAGGGCGAACTGGTCGTCCTGCTCGAGAATGGCTTCCACCAGCGCATCGCCTTCACCGGCACCGCCGGAGTTGAGCTCCAGCAAACGGTCGCGACCGGTGTGCAGCTCGGCCTCCAGGCGCTCGCGTTCGGTGCGGGCTTCGTCGATCAGCGCTTGCCACTGGCCATCGTCGGCCTCTTCCAGCAATGGCAGCAGGCGCGGGCCGAACTGATGCTGCAAGGCGTTGCCGGTCGGGCAGGTGTTGAGGAAGGCATTCAGGGCTTCGTGATACCACTGGAACAGCCGCGCCTGTGGGCTGGTTTCCAGGTACGGCGCGTGCAGCTCGATGGTGTGCTTCTGGCCGATCCGGTCCAGACGGCCGATACGTTGCTCGAGCAGGTCCGGGTGCGCTGGCAGATCGAACAGCACCAGGTGATGGGCGAACTGGAAGTTGCGCCCCTCACTGCCGATTTCCGAACAGATCAGCACCTGGGCACCAAACTCTTCGTCGGCGAAATAGGCCGCTGCGCGGTCGCGCTCCAGGATGTTCATGCCTTCGTGGAACACTGTGGCCGGAATGCCGGAACGTACGCGCAGGGCGTCTTCCAGGTCCATGGCGGTTTCGGCGTGGGCACAGATCACCAGTACTTTGGTGCGCTTGAGCATCTTCAGGGTGTCGATCAGCCACTCGACCCGCGGGTCGAAACGCCACCAGCGTTCTTCTTCGCTGGCGTCCGGCTGGGCTTGGAAGCTGACTTCCGGGTACAGCTCGGGGTGATCGCCCAGGGGCAGCTCGAGGTACTCGTCCGGGCACGGCAGCGGGTAGGCGTGCAGCTTGCGCTCGGGGAAGCCCTGCACTGCGGCGCGGGTGTTGCGAAACAGCACGCGGCCGGTGCCGTGGCGGTCCAGCAGTTCACGCACCAGGCGGGCACTGGCTTCGACATCGCCATCATTGACGGCGGTCAGCAAGGCTTCGCCTTCGTTGCCCAAAAAGCCGTGGATGGTCTTGTGGGCCTCAGGCGAGAGACGGCCTTTGTCCAACAACTCCTGCACGGCTTCGGCCACTGGGCGATAGTTTTCGCTCTCGGCGCGGAAGGCCTTGAGGTCGTGGAAGCGATTCGGGTCCAACAGGCGCAGGCGAGCAAAGTGGCTGTCCTGGCCCAGTTGTTCCGGGGTCGCGGTCAGCAGCAGCACGCCCGGGATCGTCTCGGCGAGTTGTTCGACCAGTGCGTATTGCGGGCTGGCCTGGTCTTCGTGCCACACCAGGTGATGGGCCTCGTCGACCACCATCAGGTCCCAGCCGGCGGCGAACAGCGCGTCCTGGGCCTTCTCGTCGTCCACCAGCCACTCCAGCGCCACCAGGGCCAGTTGAGTGTCTTCGAACGGGTTGCTGGCATCGCTTTCGATGAAGCGCTCTTCGTCGAACAGCGCGACTTGCAGGTTGAAACGTCGACGCATTTCCACCAGCCATTGGTGCTGGAGGTTTTCCGGCACCAGGATCAGGACGCGGTTGGCGCGGCCGGACAACAACTGACGGTGGATGACCAGGCCGGCCTCGATGGTCTTGCCCAGGCCCACTTCGTCCGCCAGCAACACCCGCGGCGCAATGCGGTCGGCTACTTCACGGGCAATGTGCAATTGGTGGGCGATAGGCTGGGCACGGACGCCGCCCAGGCCCCAAAGCGAAGACTGCAACTGGCGGCTGGTGTGTTCCAGGGTGTGGTAGCGCAGGGAGAACCAGGCCAATGGGTCGATCTGGCCGGCGAACAGACGGTCGCTCGCCAGGCGGAACTGGATAAAGTTCGACAGTTGGGTTTCCGGCAGGGTGACGACTTCGTTCTGTCCGTTGAGGCCGTGATAGACCAGCAGCCCGTCGACGTCATCGACTTCGCGCACGGTCATTTTCCAGCCTTCGAAGTGAGTGATCACATCGCCCGGCGAAAACCGTACACGGGTGAGCGGCGCATTCCGTAGCGCGTACTGGCGAGTGTCGCCAGTGGCCGGATAGAGCACGGTCAACAAGCGGCCGTCCTGTGCCAGAACGGTGCCTAAACCCAGCTCGGCTTCGCTGTCACTGATCCAGCGTTGCCCCGGTTGATACTGCTGCGCCATGCTGCCTGACTCCCGCCTTGAAAAAGCCGGTTATCTTAACGGAAGGATCCCTCAGACCAAAGGAATTACGTACGTTGATTAGTGAGCGACGGCACGGAACTTACGCGTGCCCAGCGATCAAACAAGCTCGGCCCTGGGGATCGCTGTAATGCCAACTGGGTCACAAGTTTCAGACCGGCGGTTCAAGCTGCCACTTTATCAGCCGACAACCTGAAGACAGGAGACCTTTATGTTGCCACCCATGCTCCCTTTGAGCGCCGTACCCATCACCGCTCAACAGGATCCGGTTCGCCAGCGACCGGACATACCGCCCGTGGTCCCGGTGCAGCAAAGTTCCAACGAAAGCACCATCGACCTGCAAAACCGCGACCCGGAAGAGGCCGCGCTGCTGTTGCGCGAGGAACAGCGTCGCCGGCAGGAGCGCGACAAGCGCCACCGCGAGGCCAATGAAGATCCTGAAGAACATCTGGCCGTACCGGGTACCGAACTCAACGCCGACAACACCGTGCCGGTGGTGCCGCTGATAGACGAAGAGTCGCGCCAGGGCTTGTGGGTCGATATCCAGATCTGATTCAGGCGTTTGCCGACGTACGCAGGCTGGTCAACGCCGCCGACAGCCCGCATCATGGACGCATCCGCAATTCACTGCACGATGCCCACACGCCATGAGCCAAGACGACAAGCTGATCGACCTCAGTGCCGAGCGCGCCAAGCGCGTTCACGACCTCAACGAAAAACGCCTCAATGAAGTCCGCCAGGCTTTCGAGCAGGCCATGCCGTTGGGCAAGCCCAAGAAAAAGTCGAAAAACAAACCGAAAAAGCGCTGAACCCCCTCGATCCATTGATGCAGATCAGTTATTTCCCCACCTTTTCGCCCCGTTGCGGGCGTTATTGACCCCGGTCAATTTTCATCCGGGCCTGATTGGTTAACTTGAACCCATCGCAACAGGGGCAAGACCAGGAGGCCAGTCATGTTTTTCGATAATGTGGTGTTTGCCGGGGTGTTGACGGTCGGCCTCATGTTCGTATTTTTCGCAGGCTTTGGATTATTCATCTGGAAAGACGCACACAAGCGGAAAAAACCGTAGGTCTTTCCGGCTAAAACGAGCACGCAAGGCATTTTGGGCGACTTCGGTCGCCCTTTTTTTTGGGGCAAGTTTTCTGTTTTACACAAAGCCATTGTGGGAGCGAGCTTGCTCGCGATAGCGGTATGCCTGTAGATACATGTGTTGACTGACCCACCGCTATCGCGAGCAAGCTCGCTCCCATAGATGTCTGACGTCAGGGCATAAAAAAAGGTGCGAACCGCAAGGATCGCACCTTCTTTTTTGAGCCGCTGGAATCAGCTGCCCAGGGCCTTGGACGCCAGCCAGAACAGCCCGGCCGACAGCGCCACCGTTGCTGGCAGGGTCAGCACCCAGGCCAGCAGGATATTGCGCACGGTGCCACCTTGCAGGCCGCTCTTGTTCGCGACCATGGTACCGGCCACGCCCGAGGACAATACGTGGGTGGTGGAAACCGGCAGGCTGAAGATGTTCGCCATGCCAATCATGCATGCGGTGGTGATCTGCGCCGACATGCCCTGGGCGTAGGTCATGCCTTGCTTGCCGATCTTCTCGCCGATGGTCAGTACCACACGCTTCCAGCCGACCATGGTGCCCAGGCCCAGTGCCAGTGCGACCGCCAGGATCACCCAGAACGGGGCGTACTCGGTGGTGCCGGTCAGGTCCTTGCGCAGTTTGTTCAGGTCGTCTTTCTCACGAGCTGCCAGGCCTGGCAACTTGCCGACCTTCTTCGCCGTGTCGTCCAGGCAGAGCAGGTAGCGACGCACTTCGATACGGCTTTCCGACGGCAGCGAATGGTAGTCCGCCACGCCCTTGAGGGTGCTGAGCAGGGCATCGATGGTGGGTTCGGTCTGCTGTGGGTTGCAACGGAATTTTTCCGGCAGATCGCCTTCCACGCTCTTGCCCAGTGCCAGGAATTCACCCAGGGATTCGTTGTTGCGCTGGTAGAACTGACTCAGGTGCAGGGTCGCGTCGCGGGTCCGCTCGATCTGATACGTGGTGCTGCTCAGGTCGAGTACGAACTGCGAAGGCACGATACCGATCAGCACCAGCATGATCAGGCCGATGCCTTTCTGGCCATCGTTGGAGCCGTGCACAAAGCTGACGGCCATGGCCGAAATCACCAGCACCAGGCGATTCCAGAACGGTGGGTGCTTCTTGTCATCGATCTTGCGACGCTGTTCCGGTGTCTTGTGCATCTTCGACAGCGGACGCCACCATTTCAGGCCGATCAGCACCAGGGCAGCGATCAGGAAGCCGGCCATGGGCGAGAACACCAGGGAGGCGCCGATATCGATCGCCTTCTGCCAGTTCACCCCATCGGCCAACGGGATATCGTTGATCAACGCGTTGGCCAGGCCCACGCCGAGGATCGAGCCGATCAACGTGTGGGAGCTGGACGCCGGGATACCGAAGTACCAGGTGCCCAGGTTCCAGGTAATGGCCGCTGCGAGCAGCGAAAACACCATGGCGAGCCCGTGTCCGGTGTTCACATTGATCAGCAGCTCTACGGGCAGCAAGTGAACGATGGCGTACGCCACCCCCACACCGCCCAGCAGCACGCCGAGGAAATTGAACACACCGGAAAAGAACACCGCCAGATGGGGCGGCATGGCTTTGGTGTAGATAACAGTGGCAACCGCGTTAGCGGTGTCATGAAAGCCGTTGATGAACTCGAAGGCGAGGACAAAAGCCAGGGCGAGCAAGAGGCTCACAAGCACCCAAGCATCCAGTCCGCTGAATAAATCGATCATGAAGGTTTTCTGACCCGGTCATAAGGGGGCGCGATTATGCCAGAAAACCATGGCAATCGATGCATTGCCTGCTCATCGGCAACATTCTTCAACGAAATAATTTGTAGGAATACCTCTGGCGCGAGGTTTTCCGTGGGGCGCGTAACCCTTTGATTCAGGGGCGCAAAGCCTCCCGGAACCTGATCGCCGCCCGCTGTAGAGCACTTCGAGCGGTTGTATGAAATATCTGAAAAGAAGGTCGGCCATGAGCCTTCCCGGCCGTCGGACGGGAGCGGATGGCGGCCCGCTCATGGCGGGCGTGCGCTGCGGTTTCCGGCCTGGGTGGCGGCCGGAGACCTCTTCACAAGAACATCAGGCCCAGAGCGTCACTGCTCTTCGGCTTTGAGTTCTTTTTCCATTTTCTGGAGTTCCTGGGTGAAGGCCTGGTCCTGAACGGTGGCGCGCTTACGCCAGGGTTTGCGTTCCGGTTCAGGTTGTGCGGCGTAGGTGGTGACTTCCCCGCCGTAAACTTCCTTGTAACGTTGTTCCTGGCGCTCAAGTTCCGCGCGCAGTTCGTCTTTCGTCACAGTTGTACCTAATTAATTGAAATTGAATCTGGTGATACGCACTGCATGTAGACATGCAGACGGCCACGGCACCAGAGCTGACAGCTGACGTAGCATCAGGGCTTCGTGTTGTTGCCAATACAGGGGAAGCGACCCTAAAGGTGCTTCGGGCACCAGGGTATTAACCAAGGTGCCTGCGTACGGGAGCGGTCGATTGGCCGTACCGTCGCTGAGTTGCATTATAGCGGTCCAGCTGAATAACACTATCGGGAAATATTTAAAGGGGGCCTGTTGTTGTGTGAAACGATGTTTGTATGTGCAAACTTGTGTCAATCAGGTTTCAGAAGATGCTTGCTAGTGCCGATATCCTGATGCCGTTCAAGGCGACAAGTTCAATATCGCCGACGTCTTCACGTCAAATCGCTTGTCACTCTCGCTCAACTTGTTATGGCGCGTTCGACGGCTGGCGAACTCATGATGCCGGGCAGGATTGCGATTATCGGTTGCTGGTTCGATAATCGAACACTGTTGACGGTCCGAGCCTTGTCTGTCCGTCGGACAGCCGCTTGTAATAGCCGTCATTCCCGGGGAAGGATCAGACATGAACGACCAATTGCGCAATGCTTTCACTTCAGTCGCGCCACCGATCGTCGCCTCACCGGCCAAGCGGATCCAGGCCCTGACCGGCGATCCTGATTTCATGACGTCCCTGGCCCGCGGGTTGGCTGTGGTCCAGGCCTTCCAGGAGCGCAAGCGGCACCTGACCATCGCCCAGATCAGCCATCGTACGGAAATCCCTCGCGCCGCCGTCAGACGTTGCCTGCATACCTTGATCAAGCTTGGCTACGCCACCACGGATGGACGGACCTACTCACTGCTGCCCAAAGTGCTGACCCTGGGGCACGCCTATCTGTCCTCGACGCCTTTGGCCGTTTCTGCCCAGCCGTACCTGGACCGCATGAGCGAGCAACTGCACGAAGCCTGCAACATGGCGACGCTCGAAGGCGACGACATCCTCTATATCGCCCGGTCAGCCACCACCCAGCGCCTGATTTCGGTCGATCTGTCGGTCGGCGGGCGTCTTCCAGCCTATTGCACTTCGATGGGCAGGATTCTCCTGGCGGCCCTGGATGATGCTTCGCTGCGCGACTACCTGGACCATGCCGACCTGCAAGCCAAGACCAGCCGCACCTTGCACACTCCCGAGGCATTGCTTGAATGCCTGCAACAGGTGCGGCAGCAAGGCTGGTGCATCGTCGATCAGGAACTGGAACAGGGCCTGCGTTCGATTGCCGTGCCCGTGTACGACGCTTCCGGTCAAGTGGTGGCCGCGCTCAACGTCAGCACCCATGCCGGGCGGGTCAGCCGCAATGAGCTGGAACAGCGTTTCCTGCCAGGCCTGCTGGGCGCCAGCCGCGACTTGAGCGCGCAACTGTTCACTTAAGCTGTTCGATAAACGCACACAGTCGGCGGCGATGAATTGACGGTATTTGCTTGCCCTCATTAATGTCGCGCAGCGTCATCCGGCGTGTTTCGCCGGTCCCTGATCGTTCGCCTGCGTTTATCGCGTGGAATAAAAATAAAATGAACCAGCCCCAGACCTCCGTAGGCAACTGCCTCGATGTGCAATCCTTCATCAATGCCCAACCCATTTCGCGCTACCAGTGGAGGGTGGTGATTCTCTGTTTCCTGATTGTTTTCCTCGACGGCCTTGATACAGCGGCCATGGGCTTCATCGCCCCGGCGCTGTCCCAGGATTGGGGCATCGATCGCGCCAGCCTTGGCCCGGTGATGAGCGCCGCGCTGATCGGCATGGTGTTCGGCGCGCTGGGCTCAGGGCCACTGGCTGACCGCTTCGGGCGAAAAGTCGTACTGGTGGGCGCGGTCCTGCTGTTCGGCGCGTTCAGCCTGGCGTCGGCCTACAGCACCAATGTCGATCAACTGTTGGTATTGCGTTTCCTGACCGGCCTGGGATTGGGCGCCGGGATGCCGAACGCCACCACCTTGCTCTCGGAATACACCCCGGAACGCAAGAAATCCCTGTTGGTGACCAGCATGTTCTGCGGCTTCAACCTGGGCATGGCCGGCGGTGGGTTCATCTCCGCCAGGCTGATACCGGCGTTCGGTTGGCACAGCCTGCTGCTGATTGGTGGGATCCTGCCGTTGATCCTGACCGTCGTGTTGCTGTTCTGGCTGCCGGAGTCGGCGCGTTACCTCGTGGTGCGCAATCGCGGCACCGACAAGGTGCGCAAGACCCTGGCACCGATCGAACCGAACACGGTGGCCCAAGCGGCGAGCTTCAGTGTGCCGGAACAGAAAACCGTGAAAGCCCGCAATGTGCTGGCGGTGATTTTCTCCGGCACCTACAGCGCTGGCACCTTGCTGCTGTGGCTGACCTATTTCATGGGGCTGGTGATCGTCTACCTGTTGACCAGTTGGCTGCCGACCCTGATGCGCGACAGCGGCGCGAGCATGGAGCAGGCCGCGTTTATCGGTGCTTTGTTCCAATTCGGCGGCGTGTTGAGCGCCGTCGGTGTGGGTTGGGCGATGGACCGGTTCAATCCGCACAAGGTCATCGGCCTTTTCTATCTGATGGCCGGGGTGTTTGCCTACGCAGTGGGGCAGAGCCTGGGCAGCATCACCTTGCTCGCCACCCTGGTGCTGGTGGCCGGCATGTGCGTCAACGGCGCGCAATCGGCGATGCCTTCCCTGGCCGCGCGTTTCTACCCGACCCAGGGTAGGGCCACCGGTGTCTCGTGGATGCTGGGCATCGGTCGTTTCGGTGCGATCCTCGGCGCCTGGATGGGCGCGACCCTGTTGGGCCTGGGCTGGAACTTCGAACAGGTCCTGACCGCCCTGGTGATCCCGGCGGCCCTGGCGACCACGGCGGTGGTGATCAAGGGCATGGTCAGTCATGCGGATGCGACCTGAGCCCACGATCTAACTCCAGTGGAAACAAATCTGAGGGCATGCAGGGCACTTGTGGGAGCGAGCTTGCTCGCGATAGCGGTGGATCAGACATGCATCCATCGCTGACACATTGCTATCGCGAGCAAGCTCGCTCCCACAGGGGGCTCTGTGTCCTTGGATGAATCGATAGCTCAACAACAATATGTTCGATAAACGAACACTTAGTCGATTATCGGATTGTTTGGCTTTTCCCCCAGGCTTAATCTTCAGTCACTGCGGCGCTTAACCTCGCGCCTTTTTCTTCATGTCGGTCTACTGGAAAACGGGAGCCTGCCCCATGGCTGAAATCCTTTCGCTGCACGACGCGGTGAAGCAATTCGTCAACGACGGCGATATCGTCGCGCTCGAAGGCTTCACTCACCTGATTCCTACGGCGGCGGGTCATGAAATCATTCGTCAGGGAAAGAAAGATCTGACCTTGGTGCGCATGACACCTGACCTGATCTACGACCAGTTGATCGGCGCCGGTTGTGCTCGCAAGTTGATTTTCTCCTGGGGTGGCAACCCTGGCGTAGGGTCGTTGCACCGCTTGCGCGATGCCGTGGAGAAACAATGGCCGCACCCGCTGGAGATCGAGGAACACAGCCACGCCGACCTGGCCAACGCCTACGTCGCCGGCGCTTCCGGCCTGCCGTTCGCGGTGCTGCGAGCCTACGCCGGTTCCGACCTGCCGAAGGTCAACCCGCTGATCAAGAGCGTGACCTGTCCCTTCACCGGTGAAGTATTGGCCGCTGTACCATCGGTGCGCCCGGACATCACGGTGATCCACGCCCAGAAAGCCGACCGCAAGGGCAACGTGCTGCTGTGGGGCATCCTCGGTGTGCAGAAAGAAGCCGCCCTGGCCGCCAAACGTTGCATCGTCACCGTGGAAGAAATCGTCGACGACTTGAACGCACCGATGAACGCTTGCGTACTGCCGACCTGGGCATTGAGCGCCGTGTGCCTCGTGCCGGGTGGCGCTCATCCGTCCTACGCCCACGGCTACACCGAGCGTGACAACCGTTTCTACCAGGCGTGGGATCCGATCGCCCGGGACCGTGAGACCTTTACCGCATGGATCAACGAATACATCCATGGCACTAAAGACTTCAGTGAATTCCAGGCCAGACTGGCAGCCGCTTCGCAGGTGAAACCATGACTTACTCCACCAACGAAATGATGACCGTCGCCGCGGCGCGTCGCTTGAAGAACAATGCCGTGTGCTTCGTTGGCATCGGCCTGCCGTCGAAAGCGGCCAACCTGGCGCGGCTGACGTCGTCGCCGGACGTCGTGCTGATCTACGAATCCGGCCCGATCGGTGCCAAGCCCAGCGTACTGCCGTTGTCCATCGGTGACGGTGAACTGGCGGAAACCGCCGATACTGTCGTGCCGACCGGTGAGATTTTTCGCTACTGGCTGCAGGGCGGGCGTATCGACGTCGGTTTCCTCGGCGCAGCCCAGGTCGACCGTTTCGGCAACATCAACACCACAGTGGTGGGCGACTACCATCAGCCGAAAGTCCGCCTGCCAGGTGCCGGTGGCGCGCCGGAAATCGCCGGTTCGGCCAAGAGCGTGTTGATCATCCTCAAGCAGTCGGCTCGCTCGTTTGTCGACAAGCTGGATTTCATCACTTCGGTCGGCCACGGTGAAGGCGGCGATTCGCGCAAACGCCTGGGCCTGCCAGGCGCCGGTCCCGTCGGTATCATCACCGACTTGTGCATCATGGAACCGGAAGCCGGCACTCATGAGTTCGTGGTCACTGCGCTGCACCCCGGCGTGACCCGCGAGCAAGTCATTGCGGCCACCGGGTGGGCGATCCGTTTCGCCGACCAGGTGCAAACCACCGCCGAGCCGACCGAAGTGGAGCTGCGCGCACTGCGCGACCTGGAAGCTCGTACCGCGGCGGCCCACGGCCAGGCACCGGGAGAAGCCTGATGCGCGACGTTTATATCTGTGATGCGATTCGAACCCCCATCGGTCGGTTTGGCGGCGGTTTGTCCGCCGTGCGTGCCGATGACTTGGCGGCCGTGCCGATCAAGGCGCTGATGGAGCGCAACCCATCGGTGGACTGGAGTGCGGTGGACGAAGTGTTTCTCGGCTGCGCCAACCAGGCCGGCGAAGACAACCGCAACGTGGCGCGCATGGCGCTGCTGCTGGCGGGCCTGCCGGAAAGCATTCCCGGTGTGACCCTCAACCGCCTTTGCGCCTCGGGCATGGATGCCATCGGCACGGCGTTCCGCGCTATCGCCAGTGGTGAAATGGAACTGGCCATCGCCGGTGGGGTGGAGTCGATGTCCCGTGCGCCGTTCGTAATGGGCAAGGCCGACGCGGCGTTTTCCCGCAACATGAAGCTGGAAGACACCACCATCGGCTGGCGTTTCATCAACCCATTGATGAAAGCCCAGTACGGTGTGGATGCGATGCCGCAGACCGCTGATAACGTGGCTGATGACTACGCCGTGTCCCGCGCCGACCAGGACGCTTTCGCCTTGCGCAGCCAACAGCGCACGGCAGCGGCCCAGGCGGCAGGCTTTTTCGCCGAAGAAATCGTTCCAGTGCGCATCACCCATAAAAAGGGTGAAACCGTGGTCGAGCAGGATGAGCATCCTCGCGCCGACACCACGCTGGACACCTTGAGCAAACTCAAACCGGTCAACGGCCCCGACAAGACCGTCACGGCTGGCAACGCCTCGGGTGTCAACGATGGCGCGGCAGCACTGATCCTGGCGTCGGCCGAGGCGGTGAAGAAACACGGCCTGACGCCGCGCGGCAAAGTGCTGGGCATGGCCAGTGCCGGCGTGGCGCCCCGAGTGATGGGCGTCGGTCCGGTGCCGGCGGTGCGCAAGCTCATTGAGCGCTTGGGCCTGGCGGTCGCGGATTTCGATGTGATCGAACTCAATGAAGCGTTTGCCAGCCAGGGCCTGGCGGTGTTGCGCGATCTCGGCCTGGCGGACGATGCGCCCCAGGTCAACCCGAACGGCGGCGCCATCGCCCTCGGTCATCCCCTGGGCATGAGCGGGGCGCGCTTGGTGATGACGGCGCTCCATCACTTGGAAAAGACCGGCGGCAAGAAAGGCCTGGCGACCATGTGTGTCGGCGTCGGCCAAGGGCTGGCGCTGGCGATCGAACGCGTCTGACGCGTCGTCCTACTAATAAGAAATCGAGGAACGCTGCATGACTGACAAGCCTGGTTATCGTCGCCCCCAAGCGGGCACCCAGCCGGAGTATCTGCATCCGCCGTACCAGTCCACCAACCTGCGCTCGCCGTCCAAGCCGTTGGTGTTCCTGCCTCATTCGCTGTCGGAAATTACCGGCCCGACTGTCGGTGCCGACCGCGTGCAAGAGAAGGACCACGACCTGACCGCCCAGCATGCCGGCGAGCCGCTGGGGGAGCGGATCATCATTCACGGGCGCGTGCTGGATGAGCATGGCCAGCCGGTGCCGGGCATCCTGGTGGAGATCTGGCAGGCCAACGCCGCCGGTCGCTACAACCACGACCGTGACGACCATGACGCGCCGCTGGATCCGAATTTCACCGGCACCGGTCGTACCGTCACCGACGCCGATGGCTGGTATCAGTTCCAGACCATCAAGCCTGGCGCCTATCCGTGGGGTAACCACCACAACGCCTGGCGCCCGGCGCATATCCATTTCTCACTGTTCGGGCCGAGCATTCTGACGCGCCTGGTGACGCAGATGTATTTCCCTGGCGACCCGTTGCTGGCCTACGACCCGATCTACAACTGCGTGCCGGACACCCGTGCCAAGGAACGTCTGATCGCCAGTTTCGACCTGGAAAAAACCGTCCCTAACTATGCCCTCGGTTACCGCTGGGACATCGTCTTGCGCGGCCGCGATGCCACGCCGATGGAGAAATAAGATGACGCTCACCGCCACCACGTCCCACACCGTTGGCCCGTACTACCACATCGGCCTGACCTGGCTGAACCGCGAAGACCTGACCGACACACAAACCCTCGGCCAGCGCGTGGCGATCACCGGCCAGGTGGTCGACGGCAATGGCCAGTTCGTCAACGACGCGATGCTGGAAGTCTGGCAGGCCAACGCCGCCGGTAAATACGCCCACCCGGAAGACGACCAGGACAAACCCCTGGACCCGCACTTCGAAGGTTTCGGCCGGGTGCCGGTGGATGCCGAAGGGCGTTTCCGGTTCACCACCATCAAGCCGGGCACTGTGCCAGGGTTGAACGGTACGACCCAGGCACCGCACCTGGTGGTGCTGGTGTTCGCTCGCGGGTTGGTCAAGCATTTGCTGACGCGTATCTATTTCGACGGCGAACAGGCCAACGAAACCGACCCGCTGCTGGCCTGCGTACCCGAGGAGCGTCGCGCCACGATCGTGAGCAAGCCTGATGCATCGGGCGTGTATCAGTGGAACGTGATCCTGCAGGGCACAGATGCCGAGACGGTGTTCTTCGATTACTGAGCCGCGGCTTCTTGTGGCGAGGGAGCTTGCTCCCGCTCGGCTCTGTAGGAGCTGGCGAAGCCTGCGATCTTTTGATCTTTCACTTGAAACTCAAGTGATTGGGAAAAGATCGCAGCCTCGCTTCGCTCGACAGCTCCTACGGGCGCAAGCCAGCGGGAGCAAGCTCCCTCGCCACAGAGATGACACACGCCCTGTGGGAGCGAGCTTGCTCGCGATGGCGACGGTACAGGCGCTGCTGCTTGAAAGTCTGTTTGTGGAACGGGGCTGTTACTAAGTGTGTCTAGACTTTGTTAAGTCCCCAACGAGTGAATAACCCATGACCACCCCAATCAGCCACTACACCGGTGAAGAACGCAGCAAGCGCATCTTCGCCATCGTCGGTGCTTCATCCGGCAACCTGGTCGAATGGTTCGACTTCTACGTCTACGCGTTCTGCGCGATTTATTTCGCGCCAGCGTTCTTCCCCTCGGACAACCCTACGGTGCAACTGGTCAACACGGCCGGTGTGTTCGCCGCCGGGTTCCTGATGCGACCCATCGGCGGCTGGATTTTCGGCCGGGTGGCGGACCGTCATGGGCGCAAGAATTCAATGATGATCTCGGTGCTGATGATGTGCTTCGGCTCGTTGCTCATCGCCTGCCTGCCCACCTACAAGGACATCGGCGTCTGGGCGCCGCTGTTGCTGTTGTTTGCGCGCTTGCTGCAGGGCCTGTCGGTGGGTGGCGAATATGGCACCACTGCCACCTACATGAGCGAAGTCGCCCTCAAGGGCCAACGCGGCTTTTTTGCTTCGTTCCAGTACGTGACGCTGATCGGCGGGCAATTGCTGGCGGTGTCGCTGGTGGTGATCCTGCAACAGTTCCTCAGTGAAGACGAACTGCGTGCCTATGGCTGGCGGATTCCATTCGTGGTGGGCGCCGTGGCTGCATTGATTTCCCTGTTCCTGCGGCGCTCCCTGAAGGAAACCAGCAGCAAGGAAATGCGCGAGAACAAGGACGCCGGCAGCATCATGGCGTTGTTTCGCAATCACAAGGCCGCGTTCATCACCGTGCTGGGCTACACCGCCGGCGGCTCGCTGATTTTCTACACCTTCACCACCTACATGCAGAAATACCTGGTGAACACCGCTGGCCTGCACGCCAAGACCGCCAGCTACATCATGACCGGCGCGCTGTTCCTGTATATGTGCATGCAGCCGTTGTTCGGCATGTTGGCGGACAGGATCGGCCGGCGTAATTCCATGCTCTGGTTCGGAGCCCTGGGAGCGTTGTGCACGGTGCCGATCCTGCTGACCCTCAAAAGCATCAGCAGCCCGTTCCTGGCGTTTGTCCTGATTACGTTGGCGCTGGCGATTGTCAGTTTCTACACCTCCATCAGTGGCCTGGTGAAAGCGGAAATGTTTCCACCTGAAGTGCGGGCGCTGGGAGTAGGGTTGGCTTACGCGGTGGCCAATGCGATTTTTGGCGGTTCGGCGGAGTACGTTGCCTTGAGCCTGAAGGCCCAGGGCATGGAGAACACTTTTTACTGGTATGTCACGGTGATGATGGTGGTGGCGTTCCTGTTCAGCCTGCGCCTGCCCAAGCAGCCGGCGTATTTGCACCACGACCTTTGACCCTACCGCGCCGGCCGTGAGGCCGACGCACCCAAGGACTGTTTATGAGCGAACGACCGGGCAATCAGCTGTTCGATGCCTATTTCACGGCCCGCGACATGCGCGAGGTGTTCTGCGATGCGGGGCGGGTCCAGGCCATGCTGGATGTCGAGGCCGCGCTGGCCCGGGCCGAGGCGCGGGTAGGGTTGATCCCCCGGGATGCGGTGGCGCCGATCGAGAGCGCCTGCCGTGCCCAGTTGTACGATTTTTCTGCATTGAGCGAAGCGATTGCCAGTGCCGGCAATTCGGCGATCCCGTTGGTCAAGGCATTAGGCAAGCGCATCGCCACCGAGAACGCCGAGGCCGAGCGCTATGTGCACCTGGGCGCGACCAGCCAGGATGTGATGGACAGCGGGCTGGTGCTGCAACTGCGCCAGGCGTTGGGCTTGATCGAGGCAGAACTGGCGCAACTGGCTGGCACCCTGGCCCGACAAGCCGAACGCTACGCCGCTACGCCGCTGGCCGGGCGCACTTGGCTGCAACACGCGACGCCGGTGACCCTGGGCATGAAAATCGCCGGTTGGCTGGGGGCGATCACCCGCAGTCGCCAACGTTTGAATGAACTCAAGCCGCGCTTGCTGGTGCTGCAATTCGGCGGCGCCTCCGGGACGCTCGCCGCCTTGGGTGAACAGGCCTTGCCCATCGCCGAAGCCCTGGCCGCCGAGTTGCAACTGAACCTGCCGGAACAACCGTGGCATACCCAGCGCGATCGCCTGGTGGAGTTCGGCGCGGTGCTGGGTTTGATCGCCGGTAGCCTGGGCAAGCTGGGCCGTGACATCAGCCTGTTGATGCAGACCGAGGCCGGCGAAGCGTTCGAGCCGTCGGCGCCGGGCAAGGGCGGTTCGTCCACCATGCCGCACAAGCGCAACCCGGTGGGTGCGGCAGTGCTGATCGGCGCGGCGACGCGGGTGCCCGGTTTGTTGTCGACGCTGTTCAGCGCCATGCCCCAGGAACACGAGCGCAGCCTGGGCCTGTGGCACGCCGAATGGGAAACCCTGCCGGAGATCTGCTGCCTGGTGTCCGGTGCCTTGCAACAGGCGCGGCTGCTGGCTGAAGGGCTGGAAGTGGACGCGGCGCGCATGGCCCGCAACCTGGAACTGACCCAGGGGTTGGTGCTGGCCGAAGCGGTGAGCATCGTCCTGGCCCAGCGTGTCGGGCGCGACACGGCGCACCATCTGCTGGAGCAATGTTGCAAGCGCGCCGTGGCCGAGCAACGGCATTTGCGTGATGTGCTGGGGGATGAACCTCAGGTCACTGCGCAGCTATCCGCGACCGAGCTTGATCATCTGCTCGACCCGGCGCACTACCTCGGACAAGCCCAGACCTGGGTCGCCCGGGCCGTGGCCGAACACCTTGCCTTGAATGCCTGAAAGGAGATTGTTGTGGGATTCGTCAAACTCGCCGAGGGCGATCTGAACTATCGTTTTGATGGGCCGCAAGACGCCCCTGTGTTGGTGCTCTCCAATTCCCTGGGCACCGATCTGCACATGTGGGACGAGCAGGTCGCGGCCTTCAGCGAACACTTTCGCGTGTTGCGCTTTGACACGCGCGGCCATGGCCAGTCGCTGGTCACCGAAGGACCGTACAGCATCGAACAACTGGGCCGCGATGTGCTGGCGATGCTTGATCAGTTGAACCTCGACAAGGTGTATTTCTGTGGCTTGTCCATGGGCGGTTTGATCGGCCAGTGGCTGGGGATCAACGCCGGCGAGCGCCTGCACAAACTGGTGGTGTGCAACACCGCGGCCAAGATCGGCGATCCGTCGGTGTGGAACCCGCGCATCGAAACCGTGCTGCGCGACGGCAAGGCGGCGATGGTAGCGTTGCGCGATGCCTCGATTGCCCGTTGGTTTACCCCTGACTTTGCCGAAGCCCAGCCTGCGATGGCAAAAAAAATCACCGACATGCTCGCCGCCACTTCGCCTCAGGGCTATGCCGCCAACTGTGCGGCGGTGCGTGATGCCGATTTTCGCGAGCAGTTGTCGTCGATTCGCGTACCGTTGCTGGTGATCGCTGGCACCGAAGATGCCGTGACGCCGCCGTCGGGTGGGCACTTTATCCAGGAGCGGGTCCGTGGGGCCGAGTACGCCGAGTTCTACGCCGCGCACCTGTCCAACGTCCAGGCCGGCGCCGCGTTCAGCGCGCGGGTGCTGGATTTCCTGCTTGATTCTGGCCGTGCCTGAGGAGTTTTTTGTGGACGAGAAACAACGTTACGACGAAGGCATGCAAGTACGCCGCGCGGTGCTGGGCGATGCCCACGTCGATCGCAGCCTCAATGCCCTGACCGAGTTCAACAGCGAGTTCCAGGAGATGATCACCCGCCACGCCTGGGGCGACATCTGGACCCGCCCGGGCCTGCCGCGCCACACCCGCAGCCTGATCACCATTGCCATGCTGATCGGCATGAACCGCAACGAAGAACTCAAGCTGCACCTGCGCGCCGCCGCCAACAACGGTGTGAGCCGCAGCGAGATCAAGGAAGTGATCATGCAGAGCGCCATCTACTGCGGCATCCCGGCGGCCAACGCCACCTTCCACCTGGCCGAGTCGGTGTGGGATGAATTGGGCGTCGAATCGCGGGCTTGAGAACCACCGCCAATCCCTGTGGGAGTCAATGCTGTGGGAGCAAAGCTTGCTCGCGATGCAATGCCACACTCACCAGAAATGCCACTGACCCACCGCGATCGCGAGCAAGTTTTGCTCCCACACGGGATCTTCAGTGAGCACAGGTTTTGTGCTCGGCACCGATTCCCTGTGGGAGCGAGCCTGCTCGCGATGACGGTGGTACAGCCTCCATCCAGGTTTGGCTTTTACAGCAAGCTGATCGGATAGCTGATGATCAACCGGTTCTCATCGAACTCATTGGTGCTGTAATCCCGACGCATCGTCGAGTTGCGCCACTTCACATTGAGGCTCTTCAGCGCGCCGCTCTGCACGGTATAGGCCAGCTCACTTTCACGGCCCCATTCCTTACCGTCGTCGACCGTGGCGGTGTGCACGTTGTCACCGCTGATATAGCGGTTCATCAGGGTCAGGCCCGGCACGCCGACGGCGGCGAAGTTGAAGTCGTGGCGCAGTTGCCAGGACTTTTCCTTGGCATTGTCATAACTGGAGTTGTAACTGTCGTTCGCCAGGGTGCCGCCGCTGGTGCCGTTGACGCGCATCCAGGCATCGTCACCACCGACTTTCTGCAGGCCGACATAGAAGGTGTTGCCGCCGTATTTGGCCGAGAGCATGGCGAACGCGGTCTTGTTGTCCAGGTCGCCGGCCAACGCACTGCCGTTTTCCTTGCCGGTGAAGTAACCGAGGTTGGCGCCCAGGGTCCAGTCGCCGATGGGCTGGCTGTGGGTCAGGTTGAAATATTGCTGCTGGTAGATGTCGGACAGTTCCGCGTACCACACGCCGACCTGGGTGCGTTTTTCGTTGAAGGCGTATTCACCGCCGCCAAAGTTGAAACGGTCGGAGGTGAACGCGCCGCGGCCGTTCATGGACATGTCTTCCATGCTCGCGTCGTTGCGCGGGCTGTTGCCACGGAACTGGCCGCCGTAGAGGCTCAGGCCGTTGATTTCAGTGGAAGTGACCTGGCCGCCGCGGAAGGTCTGCGGCAGGGAACGGCCGTCGTCGGAGCGCAGGATCGGCAGCACCGGCATCCACTCACCGACTTTCAGTTCGGTCTTCGACACCTTGGCCTTGAGGGCGACGCCCAGGCGACCGAAGTCATCGGCTGGACGACCGTCATCGTGCACCGGCAGCAGTTGCGTACCGGCCGTACCACGACCGCCGTCGAGCTTGACCGAGTACAGGCCCAGCACGTCCACGCCGAAACCGACCACACCCTGAGTGAAACCGGACTTGGCGTCGAGGATGAAACTCTGGGTCCATTCCTCGGCTTTACCTTGGGTGGCGTTCGAGTTGGTGAAGTTGCGGTTGAAGTAGAAGTTGCGCAGGTTGAGGTTGACCTTGGCATCTTCGACAAACCCCGATTCCGCGGCCAGGACGGGCAGGGCGGTACTGGTCAGGGCGACGGCAATGAGGCTGGGGATAAAGTGCTGTGTGGGCTTCATGGGCGTTGTCTCTATTTTTTGTGGACGAAGCGAGTTGCTGCCGCACGTTTGAGGTGCAGGCGCTAAGGGTGGAGCCAGGGTCGTCAGGGCGATTGGGGATCAGCCGGGTGAGGCGGGGTGTAGGGGCATGGCGTCGAACCTGTTGTTATTGGTTTTGTGCGAGCGATGGTGAAGGGCCGCCCGGGATTGGTTCAATTGGCGTTTGCGGGTTTTGGGCGATTATCGAACGGCAAAACAACTGATTGAATGGACGCATTCCACTGTGGGAGCGAGCTTGCTCGCGATGGCGGCCTGTCAGCTGTCGAGTACATATCCATTGCTGCGGTAACGGCTACTTATGGTTCCGCTCTTACAGCGGCTCACTTTTGCGCTCTTCAAAAGTGAGCCTCCGTCAGGGCGGAACCCTAAGTCGCCGTTACCGAGAAAATGGATATGTACTCAGTCAAAAACATCCTGGCCGACTGACAGGCCGCCATCGCGAGCAAGCTCGCTCCCACAAGATTTGTGGCCGGTCTGACAGACGCGACGACTTTTCCGACGAGGTTTTAAGGTTGCTGCTCGGAAGCGGTATCTCTAGCTTGTTCGGGTCGCTGCCCATTCAGCGATCGGGACTGCAAGCCCGCCGAATTCGTTAGGCGCCAGCGCCCGGACCCAATGTCTCGGGCTCCAATTGATGCAGGAGCGCCGTTATGAAAAAACATCATCCTTCTTCGCCATCAGAGAGCACCTTCCCCTACAACGACCCCGATCCAGAAAAGCTCCAAGAGGCCGCAGACCGAGCACTCGATTACCATCTGGGCACCCACCCTGATCCCAAACCCAAAACCTCAACTCAAGTTTTCACCGTCATCGATACCCTCGACACCGAGTGCCTACTGGCAAATCTCAGCGAAACCCTGGCCTCGGCCAGTGCCATGGTCAATGACCTGGCGTTCGATCTGAAAGGCTCTCGGCGGCATGTCGCATTAGGCGTGGCGCAGATGATTGACTTGAGTGAGTTGTTGGCCAATCGAGCGCTGGATCTCGTCGACCCGCGTTAACCAAGTGTGGCGAGGGGATTTAGCGAAGCGTCGCATCGCCCCGCTGGGCTGTGGGAGCAAAGCTTGCTCGCGAAACAGGCGCCTCGGCTCCTGAAAGCCCGCATCGCCTCCATCGCGGGCAAGCCTTGCTCCCACATAGGCCAGCGTTAAAGCGCACACAAACAAAAAGCCCACCTTTCGGTGGGCTTCGTGTTTCAACACTCAGGCATCAAATCAGAACAACTTCATCTTCGGCGCTTCTTCTTTCACCGGTTCGTTCTTGCCCGTCTCGGCGTTCCAGCCACCGCCCAGTGCCTTGTACAGATTGACCTCACTGGTCAGTTGCGCAAGACGGTCAGTGATCAGCGATTGTTGCGCGCTGAACAACTGGCGTTGGGCGTCGAGGAAGGTCAGGTTGCTGTCGACGCCGATGCGGTAGCGACGCTCAGCCAGGCGGTAGTAGTCCTGGTTGGCGGCGACAAAGTCAGTCTGGGCCTGCAACTGTTCGTTGTAGGTCTGGCGCGCGGCCAGGCCGTCGGAGACTTCCTGGAACGCCGTCTGAATCGACTTCTCGTACTGCGCGACGTTGATGTCTTTCTGGATCTTGGCGTAGTCCAGGCTCGCACGCAGGCTACCGGCGTTGAAGATCGGCAGGTTGATTTGCGGCGCGAAGGTCCAGGTGCCCGAACCACCCTTGAACAGGCCGGACAGGTCCGGGCTCAGGGTGCCAGCGTTGGCCGTCAGGCTGATGCTCGGGAAGAACGCGGCCCGTGCGGCGCCGATGTTGGCGTTGGCAGCCAGCAGGTTGCGTTCGGCCTGGAGGATATCCGGACGACGCTGCAGCAGGTCCGACGGCAGCCCGGCCGGCACTTCGCTGAGCAGGTCATCGCTCAGCGGTTGCGAGTTCAGGTTGGCCGGCAGGCCGGTGCCCAGCAGCAGGGTCAGGCTGTTTTCGTCCTGTGCGACCTGGCGGGTGTAGCGGGCCAGTTGCACACGGGCGTTTTCCACGGCGGTGCGGGCCTGGCTCAGGTCCAGGGCCGAGGCCACGCCGACTTCGGCGCTGCGCGAGGTCAGCTTGAAGCTTTGTTCGTAGGCACCGAGGGTTTCCTGGGTCAGCTTGAGCAGTTCCTTGTCGGCTTGCCAGGTCAGGTAGGCATTGGCGACGTTGGCCACCAGGCTGATCTGGGTGCTGCGACGGGCTTCTTCGGTGGCGAAGTAGCTTTGCAGCGCTTGCTCGCTCAGGCTGCGAACCCGACCGAACAGGTCCAGTTCATAGGCGCTGATGCCCAAGGTCGCCGAATACGAACTGCTGATCGCCGCTTCACCGGTTTGCGAAGCCCGTGCCGGTACCCGCTGGCGGCTGCCGGAGCCGGTGGCCGAGACCGCCGGGAACAGGTCCGCGCGCTGGATGCGGTACTGCGCGGCATAGGCATCGATGTTCAGCGCCGCGACACGCAGGTCGCGGTTGTTTTCCAGGGCGACCTGGATCAGCTGTTGCAACGCCGGGTCATGGAAAAACTGTTTCCAGCCTTGCTCGGCGGCGGCCTGGCCGGGCGCATTGGCCGCCTCGTAGGCCGGCCCTTGCGGGTATTGCGCCGCGACCGGTGCTTCGGGCCGCTGATAGTCGGGGATCAGCGAGCAACCGCTGAGCACGACGGCGGCGATGGTCAGGGAGAGTAGCGACTTGCTCATTGGCCAGCCTCTTTGGAAGTTTCAGGAGTGTCGTGCTCGTCGGTGTTTTTTCGACGGCCTATCGACGACACGGTCACGAAGAACAATGGCACCCAGAAGATCGCCAGGATGGTAGCGGTGATCATACCGCCAATCACCACGGTACCGATGGCGTGTTGGCTTCCCGAGCCGGCACCCGTGGAAATGGCCAGTGGCACCACCCCGAGAACGAAGGCCAGGGACGTCATGATGATCGGGCGCAAACGCATGCGGCAGGCCTCAATGGCGGCCTCCTGCAAACTCCTGCCCTGTTCATGCAGGTCTTTGGCGAACTCGACGATCAGAATGGCGTTTTTCGCTGCCAGACCGATGGTGGTCAACAGACCTACCAGGAAGTACACGTCGTTGGAAAGACCACGCAGGCTGGTCGCCATCAACGCACCGACAATCCCGAGTGGCACCACGAGCACGACCGCAATCGGAATCGACCAGCTTTCATACAGCGCCGCCAGACACAGGAACACCATCAGAATGGACAGCGCGAACAACGCTGGTGCCTGAGAGCCTGCCAATCGTTCTTCGTAAGACAGGCCTGTCCAGGAAATACCAACACCGGCTGGCAGCTTCTTGGCCAGTGCTTCGACTTCGGCCATGGCTTCACCGGTGGAGTAACCTGGTGCCGGAGTCCCGAGGATTTCCATGGCTTCCACGCCGTTGTAACGAGCCAGCTTCGGCGATCCGTAGACCCACTCACCCTTGGCGAATGCGGTGAACGGCACCATGGTCCCGGCGCTGTTGCGTACGTACCACTTCTTCAGGTCTTCGGGGCTCATGCGCGCGCCTGGCTGGCCTTGCACGTACACCTTCTTCACCCGACCACGGTCGATGAAGTCGTTCACATAGCTACTGCCCAGGGCAATCGACAGGGTGTTGTTGATGTCCGACAAGGTGATGCCCAGCGCGCTGGCCTTCTCGTCATCGATCTCCAACTGGTATTGCGGTTCGTCGTTCAGGCCGTTCGGACGCACCTGGGCCAGCACCTTGCTCTGGGATGCCATGCCCAGGAACTGGTTACGGGCTTCCATCAACTTGTCATGACCGATACCGGCACGGTCCTGCAGGAATACGTCGAAACCGGTGGCGTTACCCAGTTCCATCACCGCCGGCGGTGCGAAGGCGAACACCATTGCGTCGCGGAAGGTGAAGAAGTGTTGCTGGGCGCGGCCAGCGATCTTGAACACGGAGTTGTCAGCGTTACGCTCTTCCCACGGTTTGAGCATGATGAATGCCAGGCCGGAACTCTGGCCTCGACCGGCGAAGTTGAAGCCGGTCACGGTGAACACCGAGGCCACGCCATCACCTTCACCGCCGTCCTTGCTCGGACGCAGCAGGAACTCCCGCATCTTGTCCACCACCACCTGGGTACGCTCGGCGCTGGACCCGGCCGGTGTCTGCACTTGGGCAAACAGCACGCCCTGGTCTTCTTCCGGGAGGAACGAGGATGGGATGCGCATGAACAGCCAGATCATGCCGGCGAAGATGATCACGTATACCAGCAGATACGGCGCCTTGTTGCGCAGAATATTGCCAACGCCACGTTCGTAGCTCATCACGCTGCGATCGAAGTTGCGGTTGAACCAACCGAAGAATCCGCGTTTTGGTACGCCGTGCTCGCCTTTTGGAATGGCTTTAAGCATGGTGGCGCACAGGGCAGGAGTGAAAATAAGCGCCACCAGTACCGACAGGGCCATGGCCGAGACGATGGTGATGGAAAACTGCTTGTAGATCACACCGGTGGAGCCGCCGAAGAACGCCATCGGCAGCAGTACTGCCGAGAGCACCAGGGCGATACCCACCAGTGCGCCCTGGATCTGCCCCATGGATTTCTTGGTGGCTTCCTTGGGCGACAGGCCTTCTTCGCTCATCACCCGTTCGACGTTTTCCACCACGACGATGGCGTCGTCCACCAGCAAACCGATGGCCAGCACCATGCCGAACATGGTCAAGGTGTTGATGCTGAAACCGAACGCCGCGAGGATCCCGAAGGTCCCCAGCAGTACCACCGGCACGGTCATCGTGGTGATGATGGTGGCGCGGAAATTCTGCAGGAACAGGAACATCACCAGGAACACCAGCGCGACCGCTTCGACCAGGGTTTCAACCACACCCTTGATCGACTCGCTCACTACCGGCGTGGTGTCGTAGGGGAACACCACTTCCAGGCCTTGCGGGAAGAATGGCTTGAGGTTTTCCACGGTCTGGCGCAGGGCCTTGGCCGTATCGAGGGCGTTGGCACCGGTCGCCAGTCGCACCGCCAGGCCGGAGGCCGGGGCGCCGTTGAACTGGGCATTAATGGCGTAGCTCTCACCGCCCAGGCCAACATCCGCCACATCGCCGACGCGCACTTGCGAGCCGTCCGGATTGACCTTGAGCAAAATGGCCTTGAACTGCTCGGCGGTCTGCAGGCGGGTCTTGCCGATGATGGTGGCGTTCAATTGTTGACCGGGCATGGCCGGCAGGCCGCCGAGTTGGCCGGACGAGACCTGGACGTTCTGCGCGGAAATGGCCGTGCTCACATCCACCGGGGTCAGGTTGAAGTTGTTCAACTTGGCCGGGTCGAGCCAGATCCGCATCGCGTATTGGGCACCGAAGACCTGGAAGTCACCAACGCCCTTGGTGCGCGAGATCGGGTCCTGCATGTTGGACACGATGTAGTTGGACAGGTCTTCCCGGGTCATGCTGCCGTCGCGCGACACCACGCCGATCACCATCAGGAAGTTTCTCACTGACTTGGTCACGCGGATGCCCTGTTGCTGCACTTCTTGCGGCAGCAGCGGGGTGGCCAGGTTCAGCTTGTTCTGGACCTGGACCTGCGCGGTATCGGAGTTGGTGCCTTGCTCGAAGGTGGCAGTGATGGTCATGCTGCCGTCGGAGTTACTTTCCGACGATACATAACGCAGGTTGTCGATGCCGTTGAGCTGCTGCTCGATCACCTGCACCACGGTGTCCTGCACGGTTTGCGCGGACGCGCCCGGGTAGGTCACCTGGATCGCAATGGCCGGCGGCGCAATGCTCGGGTACTGGTTGATCGGCAACTTGAGAATCGATAGAGCCCCGACCAGCATGATCACCAGGGCGATCACCCAGGCGAAAATCGGACGGTCGATAAAGAATTTCGACATGGTTTACTCCCCTTTGCCGCCGGCGGCTTTTTCAGCTGCCTGTGCGGGGGCCGGGTTCTTGGTATCGACGTTGGTGGCCTCGGTGGCTTTGACTTCCACGCCCGGGCGTACGAACTGCAACCCTTCGGTGATCAGGCGATCGCCGGCCTTGAGCCCGTCTTCGATCAGCCATTGGCTGCCAACGGTGCGGCTGGCCTTGAGCTGACGCAGTTCGACCTTGTTGTCAGCGCCAACGACCAAGGCGGTCGGCGTACCCTTGAGGTCACGGGTCACGCCTTGCTGCGGGGCGAGGATCGCCGCGCTGTTCACGCCGGCCTGCAGTTGTGCATGGACGAACATGCCCGGCAGCAGGGTGTGGTCAGGGTTGGGGAACACGGCGCGCAAGGTCACCGAACCGGTGGTCTGGTCAACCGACACTTCGGAAAATTCCAGCTTGCCCTCGTGCGGGTACAGGCTGCCATCTTCCAGGGTCAGCTTGACCATGGCGGCGTTATCGCCAGCCTTTTGCAGACGGCCGCTTTCCAGCTCACGGCGCAGTTGCAGCAACTCGACCGAACTCTGTGTCACGTCGACGTAGATCGGGTCCAGTTGCTGGATGGTTGCCAGGGCATCGGCCTGACCATTGCTCACCAACGCGCCCTCGGTCACCGAGGAACGACCGATGCGGCCGGAGATCGGCGCGTAGACTTTGGTGTAGCGCACATTGATCTGGGCAGTTTGCAGATTGGCTTCCGACTCCAGGCGGTTGGCCACGGCGGTGTCGTATTCCTGACGGCTCACCGCCTGTTCGTCCACCAGTTGCTTGTAGCGATCGGCAATCGACTTGGTGGAACGCAGGTTGGCCTCGGCGCTCTTGAGAGTCGCTTCATAGACGGCTGGGTCGATCTGGTACAGCTGCTGGCCGGCCTTGACGTCGGCGCCTTCCTTGAACAGGCGCTTGAGAATGATGCCGTTGACCTGTGGCCGCACTTCCGCGACGCGGAACGCGCTGGTGCGCCCCGGAAGCTCCGACGTCAGGGTGAAAGGCTGGGTCTTGAGGGTTACGACGCCGACCTGAGGAGGCGGAGGAGCAGGTGCAGCCTCTTCCTTTTTGCATCCGCTGAGCAGCGATGCCAGGGCGATGGCAGTAACCAGGGCAGTAACAGCTGGCTTGAATTGCATGGAAATCCTCGGGTCCAGGCGCGCAACTGGCGCACTCGAAAGGTGGAAAGGTAAAAAGGCGCACTATTTCAATTAGTAGGATGCTAAGAAATATACTTACGTACATGGTTGTTTGTAAACAGCCAAATTGCGTAACATCCGGATTTACAAAAGCCTGACAAAGGCCAGCGTAGATCGGGGACGCGTTCCAAGAGACGTCGCCTCATATTTTGTTCCGTTGATTCTTACGCATTGCTGACGTGTTGCTGTCGCGTTGCTGACGCATCCTGATTGAGGTGTTTACTGCCATGGTCCGTCGTACCAAAGAGGAAGCCCTGGAGACTCGCAGCCAGATACTCGAAGCCGCCGAAAAGGCGTTTTTCGAGCGAGGCGTGGCGCGTACGACCCTGGCCGACATCGCGACACTGGCCGGAGTGACGCGCGGCGCCATCTATTGGCATTTCAGCAACAAGGCGGACCTGCTCCAGGCCATGCTCGATACCCTGCACGAGCCGCTCGATGAGTTGGCCCGTGCCAGTGAGAATGAGGAGGAGCTTGACCCGCTGGGCTGTATTCGCAAGCTGCTGGTCCGGTTGTTCCAGCAAGTGGCCCTGGACCCGAAAACCCGGCGCATTAATGAGATCCTGTTCCATAAGTGTGAATTCACCGATGAAATGTGCGATTTGCGCCAGCAGCGACGCGAGGTCAGCCTCGACTGCAATGTGCGCATCGCCCTGTCGTTGCGCAATGCGATGAAACGCGGCCAGTTGCCGGATGATCTGGATCCCGAAAGGGCGGCAGTTGCCATTCATGCCTACATCGACGGCATCTTGTACCAATGGCTACTGGCCCCCGACAGCTTCGCCCTGGCGGCTGAGGCCGAGCGCTGGGTGGAGATCGGGCTGGACATGCTGCACTTGAGCCCCAGCCTGCGCAAATGAAACAAAACGCGTAATTGCGTCGGTTTGTGTCAATACGTCCGCGTAAGGATGCTTTTATAAACCGACACTGGCGCGGTTGGTAGGCAATTGGCGGCGAATTTTGTAGGAAATTTGTTTCGCGCGGGTGAATGTGCAGGAAGAATCCGCTCGGCAAGGTCATCCGACCGGGCCGCCAGATGCCTCGCCAGACGGCCCTGGCGAGGCTGTAATACTGTTCTTAAGAAAAACTATGAACCTGTGGCGAGGGAGCTTGCTCCCGCTTGAGTGCGAAGCGCTCACAAGAAAGGGCTGCTACGCAGCCCAGCGGGAGCAAGCTCCCTCGCCACAAGGATTCAGGCAAGCCTTAAGTGAACAGCATTACGGGCGAGGCCGAATTGTTTAGCTCAGCGTGAGTTCCACAGTAAAACCATAGGGCTCTTCACTGGCGGTGCGAGTGATTCGAGTCGTGCATTGGATCGGGCTTGTTCCAATAGAAGTCAATATGTGGGTCCGGACGGGTGTCAGCGTCGGTGAAATAACACCGAAGGATGTATTGACGCGCAAACCAAAGTCAAAGCGAAAGCCAAACTCTTTATCGCCGAATACAATGAAGTGTTTGAATATCTCCCTACTGGGACTGCCCAGGCGTCGGGTATAAGCGAAGTCGAACTTCCAGGTTTGGATATCCCAGGGAAGAATCAGTGTGGGGTGTTGCTCGTGCGCATTCAACGGCAAGTTGTGTTCGCCGACTTCAAAATCCAAATCGGTATGATTGATCAACTTTACGATGAGACGGGTACGGTTTGGGTTGATGCGCTCCTGTTCCCAGGCTTGAACCTGCTCGTTGACCTTGTCGTTCAGGTTCGCTTTCTCTATCAGTGCCGTGAGCATCGGCATGTATTCTTGCGTATCGAGTGACTTGAGGTATTGGTACAACACGGCCAACGGTGCCCAACTGAATTGAGAGGCGATGAGTTCATAAATGCCATTGTTGGTCTGTTGACTGTTTTCAGGGGAGGCGTTCATTTGAAATCCTTTTCAAAGAGAGTGACTGCAAGCAAGACGTTTTGTCTTGTTGCTGGCGATAATAGGAAGGGTTGAACGGCTTTTAGAAGTTTGGATGTTTGACTGGATATTTAGCGCACATAAAAAAGCCCTGGCTCTTTCGAGGCAGGGCTTTTGTTTTTTACGACTTAGAGTACGGGGTAATCGATATAGCCCACCGGACCCTTGCCATAGAAGGTCTGCGGATGCGCTTCGTTCAGCGGTGCATCGGCTTGCAAGCGTGCTGGCAGGTCCGGGTTGGCAATGAACGGCACACCGAAGGCCACGGCATCGGCCTTGCCCTCGGCCAGCCAGGCATTGGCGCTGTCCTTGGTGAAGCGTTCATTGGCGATGTACGGGCCGCCGAAAGCCTGCTTGAGTTGCGGGCCGATGCTGTCGTCGCCTTCCTTCTCACGGGAGCAGATGAAGGCGATGCCACGCTTGCCCAGCTCGCGAGCCACGTAGCTGAAGGTTTCCAGGCGGTTCTCGTCACCCATGTCATGGGAGTCGGCGCGCGGTGCCAGGTGCACGCCAACCCGGCCGGCGCCCCAGACTTCAATGGCCGCGTCGGTCACTTCCAACAGCAGGCGGGCACGGTTTTCCAGGGAGCCGCCGTAGCTGTCGGTGCGCTGGTTGGTGCTGCTTTGCAGGAACTGGTCGAGCAGGTAGCCGTTGGCGCCGTGGATTTCCACGCCGTCGAAACCGGCAGCCTTGGCGTTCTCGGCACCGACTCGGTAGGCGTCGACGATGTCGGCGATTTCAGCGGTTTCCAGTGCGCGTGGGGTCGGGTAGTCGGCCAGCGGACGCACCAGGCTCACGTGGCCCTTGGGCTGGATCGCGCTGGGTGCCACCGGGGTTTCGCCGTTCAGGTACGACGGGTGGGAGATCCGGCCCACGTGCCACAGTTGCAGGAAGATCTTGCCGCCAGCGCCGTGGATCGCCTTGGTGACGTTGGACCAGCCGCGCACCTGGTCGTTGGACCAGATGCCCGGGGTGTCCGGATAGCCCACGCCCATCGGCGTGACCGAAGTTGCTTCGCTGAGGATCAGGCCGGCGGAGGCGCGTTGCACGTAGTACTCGGCCATCAGCGCGTTGGGCACGCGACCTGCGTCGGCGCGGCAGCGGGTGAGCGGGGCCATGATGATGCGGTTTTTCAACTCGATGTCGCCGAGTTTGATGGGGTCGAAAATAGTCGCCATGAAAACAACCTCGAAAGTGGAAGGGGTTAAAAGTCAGTGAGTCGCCGGGGCCAGGTCGGCATTGCCGCCCTGGCGGAAAGTGATCAGGGTGACCAGCAGCGCCAGCACGGCCAACGCGCCGGCGGCCAGCGGCACGGAGGTCAGGCCCAGGCCATGGTCGATGACACTGCCGCCGACCCAGGCGCCCAGGGCGTTGCCGATGTTGAAGGCGCCGATGTTCAGGGTGGAGACCAGGTTGGGCGCATCTTTGCCGAAGGTCACCACGTTGACTTGCAGGGCCGGCACGGCGGCGAAGCAGGCGGTGGCCCAGAGGAACAGGGTGATTTCGCTGGGGATCAGCGCCACGCTGGTCCAGCTCAATACGGTGGACACCACGGCCATGGTGAGGAAGACGCCCATCAGCGTGTTCGCCAGGCTCTTGTCCGCCAGCTTGCCGCCGATGATGTTGCCCAGGGTCAGGCCCAGGCCGATCAGCACCAGGGTCCAGGTCACGCCGCGGGGCGATACGCCGGTCACTTCACCCAACAGCGGGGCGACATAGGTGAACAGGGTGAACACCGAGGCGGAGAACAGCGCGGTCATGCTCAGGGACAGCCACAGGCCGGCCCCCTTGAGCGCCATCAGTTCCGAGCGCATATCGAGCGTTTCTTCATCGCGCTTGGCCGGCAGGAAGCGGATCAGGCCGATCAGCGCAATTACGCCAATGACAGTCACTGCCCAAAAGGTCGAACGCCAGCCGGCTTCCTGGCCCAGTGCGGTGCCCAGCGGTACGCCGAGTACGTTGGCCAGGGTCAGGCCGGTGAACATCAAGGCCACGGCTGAAGCGCGCTTGTTGGGCGCCACCAGACCGGCAGCCACCACCGAACCGATACCGAAGAACGCGCCGTGGCACAGGGCCGTGACGACCCGGGCAAACATCAGCACGTTGTAGTCGCTGGCAATGGCGCAGAGCAGGTTGCCGACGATGAAAATCCCCATCAACACCACGAGGGCGGCCTTGCGCGGCAGTCGCGCAGTGGCCAGGGCCATGAACGGCGCACCGATGGCCACGCCCAGGGCGTAGCCGGTCACCAGCCAGCCGGCGCCAGGAATCGACACGCCCAGGTCGGCCGCCACGTCGGGCAACAGGCCCATGATGACGAACTCGGTGGTGCCGATGGCGAAGGCGCTCAGGGCCAGGATCAGGAGTGAGAGGGGCATGATGAGGTCCTTGTCAGGTCAGAGCTCTTGGCTCATTTGCTTGAGGAACTGCTGGATCACTTCCTCGTTGCGCTTGAAGAAGTGCCATTGACCGACCTTCTGGCTGGTGATCAGCCCCGCCCGTTGCAACACCGCCAAATGCGCAGACACCGTCGATTGCGACAGGCCGCAACGCTGGTCGATCTGTCCGGCGCAAATGCCGAATTCGTGGTTGTGCAACTGTTCCGGGAACTGGACCTTGGGGTCTTTGAGCCAGTTGAGGATGTCTCGCCGTACTGGGTGCGCCAGGGCTTTTATTATTTCGTCGAGGTCAAGGGTCATGGGTGGCAAGCTCGGGGTTGATAAAACGCTATATCGCGATGGAACGAACCTTAAATCGTTATTTCGCGATATACAAATATGGATTTGATCTGAATGCCGAACAAATCGCTATATCGGGTTATAACGATATTGGCGGGGTGGTGCTAAGCTGCGGGCCATGAACTATCTCGCGCACCTGCACCTCGGCGGCCCTGGCCGGGAACAACTGCTCGGCAGTCTCTATGGCGATTTCGTCAAGGGACCGCTGCAAGGGCTCTACGACCCACGGATCGAAGCGGCGATTGCCCTGCATCGGCGCATTGACATGTACACCGACCGCCATCCCTTGGTGGACATCGCCCTGTCGCGCTTTTCCACGGTGCGACGGCGCTATGCCGGAATCGTGCTCGACGTGTTTTTCGACCACTGCCTGGCCCGGGACTGGGCGTTGTACGGCGAAGGGCCGCTGGTGGATTTCACGGCCCGGGTGTACCAGGTGCTCGGCACCGAACCGCAGTTGCCGGGGCGCCTGGCGCACATCGCACCGCATATGGCGGCGGATGACTGGCTGGGGTCTTATCAGGAGTTCGAGGTGCTTGGGCAGGTGCTGCGCGGCATTTCCCGCCGGCTGTCCCGGCCCGAGGAACTGGCCGGGGCGATGCCGGAGCTGATCAGGCTCTATGAGCCGTTGAACGAGGATTTTCGGTTGTTCTACCCACAGCTGCAGGATTTTGCTCAAAACCAAGTCACGCCGCAGGACTAATTGTGGGAGCGAGCTTGCTCGCGATAGCGGAGTATCAGCCAGCGCATCTGCTGAATGTTAAGCCGCTATCGCGAGCAAGCTCGCTCCCACAAGGGGGGCTGCGCTGAGATCGGATCAGGCCGCAATCGCAGCAGGTCGCATCGGCGCTTGCTGTTTCTCTGGAAGCACCCCGAACAATGCCTTGTGCACCGCCTGTTGCGCCTGGAATGCCAGTGCCGCGCGTTCCTGGCCGTGGCAGGCAATCGGTTCCAGCAGATGGATTTCCACCTCACCCCGATCATTGGCAAACAAGCGCATCAGGTGCGACAGCAAATCATCATCGCCAATGAACGGTGCCAGCGAATCCGGTTCACCGTTGCGCAGGTAACGGATCGCCACCGGCTGCAGCGCGACATCGGCGTCGATGGCCGCTGACAGCAGGCGACCGTGGAAGGTGCGCAAGGTCTGGCCATCGGTGGTGGTCCCTTCGGGGAACATCAACAGCGAATGGGCCTGTTCCAGATGGCGGCTCATCTGCTTGCGGATCAATTGGCTGTCACCCGAACCGCGCCGGATAAACAGGCTGCCGGCCTTGGCTGCCAGCCATCCGGCCACCGGCCAGGTGCGCACTTCGGCCTTGGACAGGAACGACAGTGGCGTGAGCATCCCCAGCAACGGGATGTCGGTCCAGGACACATGGTTGCTGACCCACAGCATCGGCCGTTGCGGCAGGTGACCGTGGACGGTGACTGAAAAGGGCAGGGCACGGCTCAGCCGTGCCATGAAGAACCGCGACCAGCGCTGGCGGCGGACCATCGAGTTGGCGATCCCCAGGCGTTCGAACAGACCGAAGACACTGGCCATGCTCAGGCCCAGCGCCACCACCAGCAATACTCGCGCGATTCGCGCGTACACCCGCAGCCGGCTCATCAGACCGCTGCCTTGAAGTGGCGGGCGTAGCGCGGGCAGAGCTCGTCGCGCTTGAGCAGGATGAACACGTCGGCCACCTGGAAATCCTCGTCCCAGCACGGCTCGCCGCAAATCTTCGCGCCCAGGCGCATGTAGGCCTTGAGCAGCGGTGGCATCTCGGCGATGACGTTGGACGGCACGTCCAGGGTCGGCAAGGGTTTTTTCGGTACGGCTTGCAGGTGTTCGGTGCACAGGTAGCGTTCGCGCAGGCGCTGCATGATCGCCTGGGCCTGGATCCCGCCGTCCTGCATCGGAATGCTCGCGCAGCCCATCAGGTAGCTGTAGCCGCCTTCGTTCAGGACTTCGGCCAGCTCGCCCCAGAGCACCGCGATGGTGCCACCGTTGCGATAGGCCGGGTCGACGCAGGTACGGCCGATTTCCAGGATCGGGCCCTTGAGATGGACCAGGCCGTGGAGGCTGAATTCTTCTTCGCTGTAGAACCGACCCAGGCTGCTGGCGGCCTGGTGGTCGAGCAGGCGAGTGGTTGCCACGAGGCGGCCGGTGTTCAGGTCGCGTACGCCGATGTGGGCGCAGTGAACATCATAGTCATCCATGTCCAGACCCATTTCCGCGCCCTTGAGCTTGGCGTTGAATTCGCCGCTGAAGACGTTGAAACGCAGGGCCTGTGCTTCTTGCAAGGCTTGGGCGCCGATCAGGCGTTCGGCTTGCAGGCGGCGTTCATTGCCGGTGTCGCTGATGCGGGCGATCTGGGTCATAGCGAATCTCCGTGCGGGCTGTTCAGTTGCAGCCAATCGACTTTCTTTATGCAGCCATGTTGTGCAAAGTCAGGCTATGTAGCCCCGGTGTCATCGCCATGAAGCTTTGGTGATGCTTATATGACAGCCCTCGAGGAGCTCCCCATGCCCTGGCACACCCTGATCGAACGCGGCGAGCGCCTGCCCGCCCATCCGGACCTGGCCGAAGGTTATGCCGCGTTGTTGCAACGCCTGGGGCCGGTGACGCCGTTCGAGCTGGCCGTAACCGGAGCGCGGTTGATGGCGACACCGGGGCTGGCGTTCCTGGTGGGGTATCAGGCGGCGCTGCGGGTGCTTTGGCCCAGTGCGCCGCAGAGCCTCGGCGCCTTGTGTGCCACCGAACAGCGCAGCCTGCGCCCGGCGGACATGCAAACCCGCCTCGACGACTTGCGCCTGAGCGGACGCAAGGATTTCGTCACCGCGGGCGATGCCGCCGAGTGGCTGTTGATTGCCGCTCGCTGCGAAGCACCCGGTGAAACGCCACGGCTGAACCTGGCAGTGGCCTATGCGGGCGAGCCCGGCGTGACCCTGGAAAAACTCCCCGCCATTGCCCTGATGCCGGACATCAGCCATGGCCGCGTGCTGCTCGACGGCGCGTTGTGCGAGTTGCTGGCAGGCGACGGTTGGGACGCCTACGTCAAACCGTTCCGCACCCTGGAAGACCTTTATGTGCTCAGCGCGATGACTGCCTGGTTGTATGGCGTCGGGCAGGAATGTGCCTGGCCCCAGGCGTTGCAATTGCGCCTGCTGGCGTTGCTCGCCGGCTGCGCGCAGGTGAGTCGGCATAACCCGTCCAGCGCTGCCGGGCACGTGCTGCTGGGCGGGTTGTTCGCTCAGTTCCAGGGGCTCGACGGCGAACTCAACGTTGCCCTGGCCGCCGGACCTGCGGCGTGGCGCGAGATGTGGACACGGGATAAAGGGGTGATGGAGATTGGAGCGGGGGCGCGGGCCAAGCGGCTGGCCAAGGCGTTGGGCTAGTCCCTCAAGCGACTGCCCCCTGTGGGAGCGAGCTTGCTCGCGATAGCGGAGTGTCAGCTAAGCATATGGCGACTGACAAACCGCCATCGCGAGCAAGCTCGCTCCCACAGGGGAGCACACAAGCCTCGAAACTGTCATCAAGTCTGAATAGGCTCTGAAGGTTCAATCCTGCGAGCCCCGAGCATGTCCAAAGGCTGGTTCCTGATCCCGCTGCTGTTGCTCAACCTGAGCGCCCACGCCGAAGACTGGCCCGGCGAGCAATGGCCAAGTGGCCCGACCCCGAGCGGGCCGGCCATCGAAGCCTTGGAGCGATACGCCTTCCCGCCCCGGGACGATGCGAGCCGCGAAGGCATCCGCACCGATGCGCTGCTGGTGATCCAGGACGGTCGGCTGGTCTACGAACGCTACGCCGGGCCGACCACTGCCCAGACCCCGCACCTGACCTGGTCCATCAGCAAAAGCCTGCTGGCGACGGTGTTTGGCGTGGCCTACGGGGAAAAGCTGTTTGGCCTGCAAGACCCGGCCGCCAAGTACTACCCACCACTGAGCCGGCACCCGGGCCTGACCCTGGCCGATCTTTTCCACTGGGCCTCGGGCCTGGATTGGCAGGAAGACTACGAATACGCGCCGCTCAACTCTTCGGTGGTGGCGATGCTCTATACCCGCGGGCGTCATGACATGGCGGCGTTCACTGCGCAGCATGAAAGCGCCAGCCCGCCGGGGCAGGCGTTCCGTTATTCCAGCGGTGACAGCAACTTGCTGGCGGCGGCCTTGAAAACCATCGTCGGCCCGGTGCGCTACCCCGACTTCCCCTGGACGGCCTTGTTCGAGCCCCTCGGTATCCGCCACGCCATCTGGGAAACCGACGCCAGCGGCACGTTCGTGGGATCGTCCTATGCCTACCTCACCGCGCGAGACCTGGCGCGTGTCGGGTTGTTGATGCAACGGGACGGTCGCTGGGGCGAACGGCAACTGCTACCCAAGGCATGGGTCGCGTTCAATCGCCAACCTTTTGCCCACTTCCAGGCCGGCCAGGACGAAGCCGTGCCCGGCGGGCATTGGTGGCTCAACCGCGCCGCCGATCCGGCAATCCAGCCTTGGCCCGATGCGCCGCCGGATACCTTTGCCGCGTTGGGTCATTGGGGCCAGGCGTTGTACGTCATCCCCAGCGCCAAACTGGTGATCGTGCGCTACGGCGACGACCGCGACGGCAGCTATCGCCATAACGAACTGCTCAAGCGCGCCATGGAGGCGTTCACCGGGACGGTGCAGCCATGAAGCGCAGAGTGTTGCTTACCCTGTTGTCGATGCTGCTCATCGCCCTGTTCACTTGGGTCTGGCTGGAGCGGGTGGCATTGCGGGCCTTCCCCGACATCATCAGCGCCTACACCGCCAAGGAATATTGCTCATGCCGCTATGTGATGGAGCAATCGGCGGACTACTGCCGTGGCTATGTGAAGCAGTCGGTGCCTATCAGCGAATTTCTCGAGACCGCTGAAGCGAAACGCATCACCGTCAGCGGGTTGGGGCGTAGCAACAGCGCGCGGTGGATGGGGGAGCGGAAGGGGTGTCGGTTGGTGCCCTGAACTAACCGTTGGCAACAAGGCCTGTGGGAGCAAGGCTTGCCCGCGATGGCATCCTTGAGGCCGCCATCGCGGGCAAGCCTTGCTCCCACAGATAAACCCCTTCATCTCAGGTTCTCTGTATTCCTGATCGTTGTTGCAACAGACAGTTTGCAAGCGCCCTCGGCCCGGTTAAGGTTCGCCACAGGTTTATCTGCCCTCCGAGTGTGTATGTTCAAGCGGTTTTTCCCTCACGCTGCCGCCAGCTTGCTGCTGGCCTGCGCCGCGCTGCCAGCCCAGGCCGACTGGTACCTGGACGGCGAGTCGTCGCGGCTGTCGTTTATCAGTAGCAAAAACGGCAATGTTTCCGAGGTCCAGCGTTTCCTGGTGCTGCACGGTCAAGTCCAGCCCGAGGGCTTGGCGCGCCTGGAAGTGGAGCTGGAGTCCGTCAACAGCGGCATTCCCCTGCGCGATGAGCGCATGCGGGCCGAGCTGTTCGAGATCAAGCAGTTTGCCGAAGCCACCGTCACCGCCAAGATCGACCTGGCGCCGATCCAGGACCTGGCCAGCGGCGCGCAGTTGGAATTGCGCCTGCCGCTGACGGTGAACCTGCACGGCAAGCAGCACGAATACAACGTCGAACTGCTAGCGACGCGCCTGGACGAACGCCGCTTCCAAGTGGTGACACTGGAACCGGTGGTGCTCAACGCGGCGGATTTCGATCTGGCACCGGGGCTGGAAAAGCTGCGAAACCTGGCCGGGTTGTCGGCCATCAGCCTCTCGGTGCCGGTGAATGCGGTGCTGATCTTCACGGCGCGCTGACATGAGCGGCCCGGTATTTCCCTGGCGTGAAGGCAATCGCTTCGAGCTGTTGATCGATGGCCCGCAGTTCTTCCCGCGCATGTTGGTGGAAATCGCCCGTGCCCAGGAACAGGTCGAGCTGGAACTCTATCTGGTGGAGGCGGGCACATGCGCCGAGGCGATGGTCCAGGCGCTGGTGCAGGCCGCCGAGCGTGGCGTTCGCGTGCGGTGCCTGTTCGATGACTACGGCAGCCTGGCGTTTACCCTGGCCCTGCGCAAGCGTCTGACCGAGGCCGGGGTGGAGTTGCGTTTCTACAATCGCCTGAGCTGGCGTCGCTGGGTGCGCAACCTTTACCGGGATCACCGCAAGCTGCTGTTGGTGGACCAACGCCTGGCCGTGGTCGGCGGCACCGGGGTGACCGATGAATTCTGGAACCCCCTCGACGACCGCAGTGAGTGGCACGAAGTGATGGTGGAAATCGTCGGCCCGCTGGTGCTCGACTGGCAGTTGCTGTTCGACCGCCAGTGGCTCGCCAACCGCCATCGGCGAGCCTGGAAACCGGCGTCCAACTTCGGTTTGCCGCGCCTGCCGCGCGTACCGCCAGTGGGCGAGGGCATGGGCCGGGTGGCGTATGCCGACGCCCGCCAGCATCGCGACATCCTGCAATCGCTGTCGCGGGCATTGAACAGCGGCCAGAAACGCATCTGGATGGCGACGCCGTATTTCCTGCCGACCTGGAACGTGCGCCGTTCCTTGCGCAAGGCCGCCGCCCGCGGCATCGATGTGCGCCTGCTGCTGACCGGCCCGCGCACCGATCATCCGTCCGTGCGCTACGCCGGGCACCGTTACTACCCGCGATTGCTCAAGGCTGGCGTGCAGATTTTCGAATACCAGCCATGTTTCCTGCACCTGAAGATGGTGCTGGTGGACGACTGGGTCAGCATCGGCTCCTGCAACTTCGATCACTGGAACCTGCGCTTCAACCTGGAAGCCAACCTCGAAGCCCTGGATTCCAGGCTCAGCAGTGCAGTGGCGGCCAGTTTCGAGCGGGACTTCACCCAGAGCCTGCAAGTCAGCCTCGACGCCTGGCAGCGCCGGCCATTGTGGAAGCGCTTCAAGCAGCGGTTGTGGGGGTTGGTGGATCGGGTGGTGGTGAACTTGCTGGATCGACGCGGCTAGCCCGAACACCCAGATACAACTGTGGGAGCGAGCTTGCTCGCGATGGCGGTCTGATATTCAACATCTGAGTTGAATGTTAAGCCGCTATCGCGAGCAAGCTCGCTCCCACATGGGGTTTGTGTTGCCTGGGGATCAGAGCAACTCAAAACTCTGCTGCTTCACGTCCTGGGAATCCAGGCCGATCTGCACGTTGAACTTGCCCGGCTCTGCCGCGTACTTGAGTTGGGCATTGAAGAACTTCAGGTCGTCTTCGGTGATGGTGAAGTGGATGACTTTCTTTTCGCCGGCCTTGAGCATCACCTTGCGGAAGTTCTTCAGTTCCTTCACCGGGCGAATGATCGAGCCGGTCACGTCCTGGATGTACAGCTGCACCACGGTTTCGCCGTCACGCTTGCCGGTGTTTTCCAACGTCACGCTGGCATCGAGCTTGCCGGTCTTGTTCAGCGTGGTCGACGACAGGGCCATGTCCGACAGGCTGAACTCGGTGTAGCTCAAGCCGTAACCGAAAGGATAGAGCGGGCCGGTGGTGTCATCGAAGTACTGTGAGGTGTAGTTGCCCGGCTTGCCTGGCGTGAATGGCCGGCCGATGCTCAGGTGGTTGTAGTAGGTCGGAATCTGCCCCACCGAGCGTGGGAAGGTGATCGGCAGTTTGCCCGACGGGTTGTAGTTGCCGAACAGCACATCAGCGATGGCGTTGCCGCCTTCGGTGCCGCTGAACCAGGTTTCCAGGATCGCATCGGCCTGCTGCTTCTCGTCCAGCAATGCCAGCGGACGGCCATTCATCAGCACCAGCACCAGCGGCTTGCCGGTGGCCTTCAGAGCCTTGATCAGTTCGCGTTGGCTGGCCGGGATGTTCAGGTCGGTACGGCTCGAGGATTCATGGGACATGCCACGGGACTCGCCTACGGCGGCCACCACCACATCGGCATCCTTGGCGGCTTTTACCGCTTCGTCGATCAGCACCTGGGCCGGACGCGGGTCGTCTACTACTTCCGGAGCATCGAAGTTGAGGAAGTTCAGGTAGTCGAGCACCTTCTTGTCGCCGGTGATGTTGGCGCCACGGGCGTAGATCAGCTTCGAGTCAGCGCCCAGGGCGCGGGTCATGCCGTCGAACAGGGTGACCGATTGCGCAGGACGCCCGGCCGCGGCCCAACTGCCCATCATGTCGATCGGAGCCTTGGCCAACGGGCCGACCAGGGCGATTTTTGCTGTCTTCTTCAGGGGCAGGGTCTGGTTGCGGTTTTCCAGCAGGACCAGGCTGCGGCGCGCCACGTCACGGGCGTCGGAGCGGTGCATGCGGCTTTCGGCGTAGGTGTCGGCCGGGTCGTCCTCGGCTTTGCCGATGCGCAGGTACGGGTCCTTGAACAGGCCCATGTCGTATTTCGCCGCGAGCACTTCGCGCACCGCGTTGTCGATGTCGCTCTGCTCGATTTCACCGGCCTTGAGCAACCCTGGCAGTTCCTTGCCATAGAGCGAGTCGTTCATGCTCATGTCGATGCCGGCCTTGATCGCCAGTTTCGCCGCTTCGCGACCGTCCTTGGCAACGCCGTGCTTGATCAGTTCGAAAATGGCGCCGTGGTCACTGACCGCCAGGCCCTTGAACCCCCATTCCTTGCGCAGCAGGTCGTTCATCAGCCAGGTGTTGGCCGTGGCCGGCACGCCGTTGATGGAGTTCAGCGCGACCATCACCCCACCGGCCCCGGCGTCGATGGCGGCGCGGTAGGGTGGCAGGTAGTCCTGGTACATTTTCAGCGGACTCATGTCCACGGTGTTGTAGTCCCGGCCACCTTCCACTGCGCCATACAGGGCGAAGTGCTTGACGCTGGCCATGATGCTGTCGGCCGCGTTGGCGCCGTTGCCCTGGAACGCCTTGACCATCACCCCGGCGATGCGCGACACCAGGTAGGTGTCCTCGCCGAAACCTTCGGAGGTGCGGCCCCAGCGCGGGTCGCGGGAAATGTCGACCATCGGCGCAAAGGTGATGTCCAGGCTGTCGGCCGCGGCTTCCTGGGCCGCGATGCGGCCGGAGTGGTAGATCGCGTCCATGTCCCAGCTCGAGGCCAGGGCCAGGGGGATCGGGAAAATCGTGCGGTGGCCGTGGATCACGTCATAGGCGAAGAACATCGGGATCTTCAACCGGCTGCGCATGGCCGCGTCCTGCATCGGACGGTTTTCATCGCGCGTGATGGAGTTGAACGTGCCCCCGATGTTGCCGGCGGCGATTTCCTTGCGAATCATCTCCCGGGGCATTTCCGGGCCGATGCTGATCAGGCGCAATTGGCCGATCTTCTCTTCGAGGGTCATCTGCTTCATCAGGTGGCTGATGAAGGCGTCCTTGTTCTCTATGGGGGCTGGCAGGTTGTCGGCTAATACGGATTGACTGGCCAGACTGACAAACAGGCCCAGCAAACACAGCTTCTTCATGAATAATTTTCTCGCAAGCCTAAAGGGCGGTAATCAGGACACGCCGGTCAGCCAAAATGTGAGGAGCGGCTATTGTTGTTCAGTTAAATGCAGCACACTTTCGAACCCATTGGGCTGAACTTAGTTTCGCACTGCGCATCTTTTAGCCCATCGACCCGTTTCAATCCAGTGCGGCGGCAGATTATGCCCCAGGCGCCGGTGAGATAGGTGGCCGTGTTTTTCCAATGTCATGCAACGGAGAGCTCCACCCGATGAATCCACGACTGAACCACCTTCGCAGCTTGCCGATGCTGGCCCTGATGCTGCTCACCACGTTGCTGGCCGGTTGCGGCATCAATAACATCCCGACCCTGGACGAACAGGCCAAGGCCGCCTGGGGCCAGGTGCAGAACCAGTACCAGCGCCGCGCCGACCTGATTCCCAACCTGGTGGAAACCGTCAAGGGCTACGCCCAGCACGAGCAGGAAACCCTGACCGCGGTGATTGAAGCGCGGGCCAAGGCGACGTCGATCCAGGTCGATGCCAGCACCCTGGACAACCCGGAAAAACTCAAGCAGTTCCAGCAGGCCCAGGACCAGCTGACCGGCGCGTTGAGCCGGCTGATGGTGGTGTCCGAGCGTTACCCGGACCTCAAGGCCAACCAGAATTTCCTGGCGTTGCAGTCGCAGCTTGAAGGCACCGAGAACCGCATCGCCGTGGCCCGCCGCGACTTCATCCTGGCCGTGCAGAAGTACAACACCGAAATTCGCACGTTCCCGGGGCGCCTGTGGCACAGCGTGATGTACAGCGACCTGCCGATCCGCGAAACCTTCGAGGCCACCAGCCCCAATGCCGAAAAAGCCCCTGAAGTGAAGTTCTGAAAAAACTGTGGGAGCGAGCCTGTGGGAGCAAAGCTTGCTCGCGATGAACGATAACGCGGTCATTAGAAAGACCGAGGTGCCTTCATCGCGAGCAAGCTCAGCTCCCACACCCGCTCTCTCCCACACAGGAGTTCCAATGCGCGTGTTGAAATTTGGCCTGGTGCTGTTGCTCTGGGTGTTTGCCATCACGGCCCAGGCCGAGCTGAAGTTTCCGGCATTGACCGGGCGGGTGGTGGACGCCGCCCAGATGCTCGAACCGTCGGTGCGCGCGCAATTGGAAGCGCAGCTCAAGGCCCATGAACAGGCCACCGGCGAACAGGTAGTGGTGGTCACGCTGGCGGATTTGCAAGGCAGCAGCATCGAAGACTTCGGTTATCAACTGGGGCGCCACTGGGGCATCGGGCAGAAGGATAAAAACAACGGCGCACTGCTGATCGTCGCTCGGGATGACCGTAAACTGCGCATCGAAGTGGGCTACGGCCTGGAGGATCGCCTGACCGATGCGCAGAGTTCGGTGATCATCAACCAGGTGATCACCCCGGCTTTCAAGACCGGCAACTTCAACAAAGGCATCAGCGACGGCGTCGCGGCGATGCTGGTGGTGCTGGGCGGCAGCCCGTTGGACGAGCCGGCACCGGCGTACAGTGCGCACGGGCAGCAAGAGCCGAGTGATTTCGTCGAGCGCCATCCCGGGCTGTTCATCTTCCTGGTGATCCTGTTTATTTTGACGATATGGGTCTGCCAGATGCTCGGTATCCTGCCGACCGGAAGCGGTGGCTCCAGCCGTTCGGGCGGTTCCGGTGGAGGCTTCGGCGGCGGAGGCGGCGGGGGCTTCAGTGGTGGCGGTGGCGGCGGGGGCTTCAGTGGTGGCGGTGGCAGTTTCGGGGGCGGCGGTTCGTCGGGCGGCTGGTGATAATAATAATGAGCAGGCACTTTTAATATGGCATTACTGACTGAACACGAACAACGCAAAGTCGCCGAGGCCATCGCCCGGGTCGAGCGGTATACCGACGCTGAACTGGTCACGGTGCTGGCCGCCCGTGCCGACGACTACGCCTATATCCCGCTGTTATGGGCCAGCCTGCTGGCCCTGGTGGTGCCCGGTGTGGTCCATTACCTCTCCGGTTGGTTGACGATGCACAGCCTGTTGCTGGTGCAGTGGGTCAGTTTCATTGTGCTGTGCCTGGTGTTTCGCATCCCCAGGATCACCACGCACCTGATCCCCCGTTCCGTGCGTCACTGGCGGGCCTCCAATCTGGCGCGCCGGCAATTCCTCGAACAGAACCTGCACCACACGGTGGGCAGCACGGGGATACTGATCTTTGTCTGCGAGGCTGAGCGGTACGTGGAAATCCTGGTGGACGAAGGCATTTCCAAGCGCCTGGACAACAAATGCTGGGATGCCATCGTCGCAGCGTTCACCCAGCAGGTTCGCCAGGGGCAGACCTTGCAGGGTTTCGTGACCTGCATCGAAGCGTGCGGCGAATTGCTCAAGGAGCACGTGCCCGTGACCCAGGAACGCAATGAACTGCCGAATCGGTTGGTGGTGCTGGGCTGAAAATTCGCTGCCAGCACAAGCCTGTGGGAGCAAAGCTTGCTCGCGATGAACGATAACGCGGTGAGCCTGCACTATCGCGGCGTATTCATCGCGGGCAAGCCTTGCTCCCACAGAGGCTACTGCTTGCCACACGAACTTTTCCGTGCCCTCGCTGCCCATCCCCCCTAAAATACCCGCCATTCCCGATTTGCCCCGCCCCGAGGCCGTTTTTTCATGTCTGCCACCGCAACGCCCGTCCGTCCCGCGCCGGATCACCACGCCCAGTTCATCGAGCTGCTGCGCACCAGCCTTGAACAGAACGCTTTCATCAAACTGGTGCTGGCCAAGTACGTGGGTGAAGAAGCGGACCTCCAGCGGCTGATCATCAAGCAGCTGACGGTCAAGGATCAGCCGTGCCTGTCCTTCGTCTACCGCTACAAGACCCGCGACATCACCAAGAATTTCCCTGTGGCCGAAGGGGTGGAAACCATTGCTGCGCTGTTGCCGGCATCGTTCAAGAACGCGCATTTGCTGGCGGTCACCGACGAGGCGCAGCTGGAGTACAGCAAGAAGGGCAAGAGCTCGCTGTTCAAGAGCCAGCCCCAGCAACTGCGAGAAGTGCCATCTGCCGAGCACAACCGTGAGAAAAACCGCTTTCTCGACCTGAGCCGGCCATTTTTGGCCGACCTGGGCGTGACCAACCACAAGCACGAGCTGATTCCGGCGATGTCGCGCAAGTGGAAGCAGATCAACAAGTTCATCGAGGTCTTCAGCCATGCGCTGACGTCTTCGCCGCTGGCCCTGGACAAGCCGGTGCGGGTCTCGGATTTCGGTTCGGGCAAAGGCTACCTGACGTTCGCCATCCACGATTACCTGCGCAACACCTTGCAGGCCGAAGGCGTGGTGACCGGTGTCGAGCTGCGCGAAGACATGGTCAAGCTGTGCAACGAAGCCGCCGCGCGCCTGGAACACCCGGGCCTGAGTTTTCAGCACGGTGACGTGCGCAGCGTGGCGCCGAGCGCGGTGGATGTGATGATCGCCTTGCACGCCTGCGACATCGCCACCGACTACGCGATCCACATGGGCATTCGCTCGGGCGCCTCGATCATCATGTGCTCGCCGTGCTGCCACAAGCAGATCCGCTTGCAGATCCAGAGCCCGGCCTTGCTCAAGCCGATGCTGCAATACGGCCTGCACCTTGGCCAGCAGGCGGAAATGGTCACCGACAGCTTGCGGGCGCTGTTCCTGGAAGCTTGCGGCTACGAGACCAAGGTCTTCGAGTTCATCTCCCTGGACCACACCAACAAGAACAAGATGATCCTGGCCGTCAAACGCGCCGACCCGGTGGACCCCACCGAGCTGCTGGCCAAGATCCAGGAGCTCAAGGCCTTCTACCACGTTACCGAGCACTGCCTCGAAACGCTGCTACGGGCCGATGGTTACCTCGCCTGAGGCTGGTGCCCCAAATACTGTGGGAGCAAAGCTTGCTCGCGATAAGGGCGACACGGTTTAACGGCTAGAACCGCGTCATCGTTCATCGCGAGCAAGCTTTGCTCCCACAGGACTCGCTCCCACAAGGGCTGAGGTGCATCCCGTCAGGTAATCAGCGCTTATCCCTCATCTACCGACGTAGCGGGCTACCTTTAATGCGTTAACCACTCACGCATCCCCCAAAGGAGCCCTTCCCATGGCCGCGAAGAAAATCCTCATGCTGGTCGGCGATTACGTCGAAGATTATGAAGTCATGGTGCCGTTCCAGGCCCTGCAGATGGTCGGCCACACCGTGCACGCCGTGTGCCCGGACAAAACCGCTGGACAGACGGTGCGCACGGCGATCCACGATTTCGAAGGCGACCAGACCTACAGTGAAAAACCGGGGCACTTGTTTGCCCTCAACCATGACTTTGCCAACGTCCAGGCCGCCGACTACGACGCGCTGCTGGTGCCGGGTGGGCGAGCGCCGGAATACCTGCGCCTGAACGAAGCGGTCCTGCAACTGGTGCGCGATTTCGATCTGGCGGGCAAGCCGATTGCCGCGGTGTGCCATGGTGCGCAATTGCTGGCGGCGGCGGGCATCCTCGAAGGGCGTGAATGCAGCGCCTACCCGGCGTGTGCGCCGGAAGTGCGGCTGGCGGGCGGGACCTATATCGACATTCCCGTGACCCAAGGCCATGTCCAGGGCAACCTCGCAACCGCACCGGCCTGGCCTGCGCATCCGAATTGGCTGGCGGGGTTCCTGACCCTGCTGGGCACGGCGATCACTTTGTAGTAACGCACTGGCAAGGCAAGCGCGGCGGGTCTTTACTCTCGGAGCATGTCTTCATTGCCAGGAGAAAAATCATGTCCGGATGGTACGAAATCAGCAAAAGCAGCAGTGGCCAGTTTCGGTTTGTACTCAAGGCGGCCAACGCCGAGACAATCTTGACCAGTGAGCTGTACACCACCCGCAGCGGTGTCGACGGTGGCATTGCTTCGGTGCAGAAAAACAGTCCGTTGGCCGAGCGTTATGAACTCAAGAACACCAAGGACGGCCATCCGTATTTCAACCTCAAGGCGGCCAACCATGAAGTGATTGGCAGCAGTGAGGCTTATTCATCGGACGCGGCCCGGGACAAAGGCATCGCCAGCGTCAAGGCCAACGGACCGACGACGGTCATCAAGGACAAGACCGTGGCTGCGCTCTGAACCCATCCCTATGGGAGCGAGCCTGCTGTAACGAGTGGGCTTTTGTGGCGAGGGAGCTTGCTCCCGCTGGACCGCGGAGCGGTCCCCATCGGTTCCAAGGCCAGGCAGCAGGCTCACAAAATGACGACTGCTGCGCAGCCGAGCGGGAGCAAGCTCCCTCGCCACAGTCATGCGCTGACCTGGCATTGAGTTTCCAGGTCATGTAGTCCGAGACTAAACCTCCACCGGCACCGACAATTTCGGATCACCCAGCGGGTGGCTCTTCGCGTCGAAGAAGTGCAATTGCACCTCCAGCCCCTGGAATACCTTGGCGTAATGCCGCTTCTGATGCTGGATGAACGCCTGGCTACGGGGATAGATCGAAATCGCCACGGTTTTCGGTGCGGCCAGGCGCAAGGCTTGCACAATGTGGTTGTCCTGCTCGCCCAGGGCATGGCCGAACAGGCACAGGTTGTCGCCATGCTGCAGCAACTGGTCGTAGCAGAACGACAGGTAATCGCTGCTGCGGATGGTCTTGAGCTTGTCCTGGCTCGGGCCTTCATTGACGAACAGCGGCACATCGTCGAGGGTCTTGATCGTGTTGTTGATGGCGAAACTGCCCAGCAAGGTGCCTTCGGTGGAGGTGAGCTTGCGCGCCGTGCCGTCCTGGTTGCGCACCAGGTGCAGGCCGCCGTGCAGGTACAACAGGCGTGGTTTGTCGGTGGTCGCCTGGCTCAGGTCGAAACTGTGGTCATCGCCGAAGAACAGGTCGCTGATGCTCTCGGGCGCCTGCTGGATCGCCCAGTAGTTGAGCAGGTCGTAGTTGGTGGTGAACACCGTGCGGTAGCGGCCCAGCTCCTGGTTGAGCGCCGCCAGGGTCGACGGTTGCACCAGCCGCCATGGGATGTGCACCGCATGCACGGTGTTGATCAGCGCTTCCTTGATCGCGTAATAGCGATTGCGCGGCGCGGCAGAGCTGACGGCCAGGGCCTTGTTGACCCGACTGGTGGTTTTCAGCGCAGCGAGCACCTGTTCGAAACTGCGCGTCTGCATCGCGTCGAACACGCTCAGCTCCGACGGGCTCAGGGGTTTTTCCTCGACGGTGCGGGCATTTTCGAACAGCGAGTCATAGCCGAAATCATCCCACACTGCGCGGCTGGCCCCATTGCCCACCAACAGGCCGCTGAAGGCGGTGTCGGCGCGCAAGGCCTCCCAGTCTTCGAGCCGGGTGTCGTATTCCTGGAAATCGGTCATCGCAAGGATCATCTCAAAACGTGGCAAAGGCAGGGCGCGACTTTATCACGACCCAGTCTTGAGCCAGATCAAGATGCGTCATGACTACTCGGTCATTCTGTAGGCCCTGCCGATCCGGCCTCAACCAGGAGCGTGACCCCATGAGCAGCACTTTTTTTATTCCCGCCGTGAACATCATGGGGCTGGGCTGCCTCGATGAAGCGATGATCGCTATCCGCAACTACGGCTTTCGCAAAGCCCTGATCGTCACCGACGCGGGGCTGGCCAAGGCCGGCGTCGCCACCAAGGTGGCCGAGTTGTTGGCGATACAGGACATCGACTCAGTGATTTTCGACGGCGCCAAGCCCAACCCAAGCATCGCCAACGTCGAGCTCGGGCTGGGGCTGCTGAAGGAGAGCCAGTGTGATTTCGTCGTGTCGCTGGGTGGCGGTTCCCCCCACGACTGCGCCAAGGGCATTGCCCTGTGTGCCACCAACGGTGGGCAGATTCGCGATTATGAAGGCGTCGACCGTTCGAGCAAGCCGCAGTTGCCGCTGATCGCCATCAACACCACGGCGGGCACCGCCAGCGAAATGACCCGTTTTTGCATCATCACCGACGAGACACGCCACGTGAAAATGGCGATTGTCGATCGCAACGTCACCCCATTGATGTCGGTGAACGACCCGGCACTGATGGTGGCGATGCCCAAGGGGCTGACGGCCGCCACCGGCATGGATGCACTGACCCACGCGATCGAGGCTTATGTCTCCACCGCCGCCAACCCCATCACCGATGCCTGCGCCCTGAAGGCCATCACCCTGATCAGCAACAACCTGCGCCTGGCCGTGCGTGACGGCAATGACCTGACCGCGCGGGAGAACATGGCCTACGCGCAGTTTCTCGCGGGGATGGCGTTCAACAATGCATCGTTGGGTTTCGTGCATGCGATGGCGCATCAGCTGGGTGGCTTCTACGACCTGCCTCACGGCGTGTGCAACGCGGTGCTGTTGCCTCATGTGCAGAGTTTCAACGCTTCGGTGTGCGCCGTTCGCCTGACCGACGTGGCCAATGCCATGGGCGCCGATACACGCGGTTTCAGCCCGGAAGAGGGAGCCCGGGACGCCATTGCGGCGATCCGCAAACTGGCCCATGACGTGGACATTCCGGCCGGTTTGCGTGACTTGGGCGTACGCCTCAACGACGTACCGGTGCTGGCCGCCAACGCCTTGAAAGACGCCTGCGGCCTGACCAACCCACGGGCGGCGGACCAGCGGCAGATCGAAGAGATTTTCCGCAGCGCGTTTTAAACGACCCGCGGCGGCATGCACTTCACACAGAGCATCGCCGCCGCCCCCAGCAGTGCGCACAACGCCGCCAGCGGCCAGGCCTGTTGGCTCAACAACAGGCTGGCCATGGCACCGATCACCGAGGCCATCAGTTGGTGCAGGAACCCGCTCAACGCCATGGCATAAGCGCCGGCCACCGGTGAGCCTTCGTTGGCCAGGGACAGGCTGATGGGGTAGATCAACGACTGGCCAAACACCGCGAAGCAATACGGCAGCCAGAAGAGCAGCGCGATGCTGCTCAAGGTGAGGCTGCCTGCCAGCATCGTCATGCTCCCGCCCAGCACCAGGGCGATGCCCCAGCCCATCATTCGCCGTTGACCGCTACGCAGTACAAAAGCGTTCACCGCCAGCGCCCCAAGCAAGTACGCCGCACTGACCGGCCAGCCCAGCAGGCCGTATTCAATGGGCGACCAGTGGAAGGTCTCCTGCAGGATCAGCGGCGCGGCGGTGTTGAAGGCGACGATCACGCCGTAACCCAGCCCACCGGCCAAGGCCGGCAGCAGGAACGCGCGTTGTCGCAGGATGTGCCCGTAGATGCCCCACGCCGATTGCCCGTTGCCGGCTTGCACCAGCACCGGGAACCTGGCCCGGGACACCGCCGCTGCCATGGCCAGGCTGACGGCACCCAAGCCATGGAAAATCGCCTCCCAGCCAAAAGCGGCCTGGATCAGCGAGCCCAGGTACTGGCCGATACCGAGGGCAATCACAAAGGCGATCGATATCCAGGACAGCGCCTTGGCCAACAGGTCGCCGCTGAAGCTGTCCCGAATCAATACCCGCGCCATCACCGAGATACCGCTGGCGCCGATGCCCTGGATCAACCTGAGCGTCAGGAACGCCTCCACGGTTGTGCCCAGCGGCAGGGCCAGATTGCCCAAACCGTACAACCCCAAGGCCGCCAGCAAGACCGGCTTGCGCCCCAGTCGCTGGCTCAGGCTGCCCCACAGCAACATCGGCAGCGCCATGCCGATCAGGTACACCGACAAGCCCCAGGAAACCCGGGACGCATCGGCGCCCAGGTCCCGGGCGATATCGGGCAGGGCCGGCAAGTAGATGCTCATGCCCAGTTGGGCCAGGAAAACGGTGGCGCAGGTGACGATCAGGGTTGTACGGTTCTTCATCGAGCGTCCTGTCTCAAGGGCGGATGTCACGCCCGTGGGTCAGCAGCAGTTCGGTGACCTTTTCGCAAAACGAGCGAATCACGTTCGGCTCCATGTCGGCGCGCAGGGTAATGCGAATGGCGGCCTTGCCTTGCGGCACCACGGGGAAAAAGACCGCTGAAGTGAAATACCCCAGTTCGGCCAGTTCGACGGCCAGGCTGTTGGCCAGGGTCGCTTCACCGCAGGGCAGCATGCGGATTGCCATGGGATTGCCACGCTGTTCAGTGCGCACGAGGCTGTCGAAGAAGCGGATATTAGCTTGCAAACGCTCCTGCAGGGCGCTGAATTCTCGACTGTGGTGCAGGCGGATCGACGCCATGCCGGCGCCGATGGCCGCTGCGTTCAGGCTCTGGGACCAGTTGCTCGGCCCACCGTAACGCTGCACCAGCGTCTTGTGCCGTTCACTGCCAAACATGATCAGCCCGCCACTGGCGCCAAATGACTTGGCCAGTGAAGCAACGATCAGGGTGCGTTCATCCACGGCCGGGACGCGCGAACGGACCAGGCCTGCGCCGGACTCCCCGACCGCAGACAATGCGTGGGAGTCGTCCAGATAGAGAAACAGGCCATAGCGCTGCTTGAGATACATCAGGCTGTCCAGGTCCGCCAATCCGCCCATGCTGTAGGCGCTGTCGGCCACGTACGCCACGCAGCGCTGGCGTTTGCACAGGTCTTCGATGAAGTCCATGTCGTTGTGCGGGCAGGTGACGACCTGGGTTTCATCGGCGCAGGCGGCCTTGCTGTGGTTCATCGAGTAATGGGCGTATTTGTCGAACACCATGACCGGCGAACACTGGTTGGTGAACGCGCCGCTGGCCAGCAACGGCAGGATTCCAGCACTTGCCGCACTGCACGACAGGGCACTGAGGCAACTGGCCCCGAACAGCTCCGACAATTTGGTTTCGTACTGGTCCAGGATCGCCAGCTTACAGCGATTCCTTGAGTTGGCGACCCGCAGGGTTCCGGTTTCCCACAGGGCAGTCATGGCGCCGTCCAGCAACGCGGGGTGATAGTCCAGGCCCAGGTAGGACGTGGTACAGAAATGATGAAAGGTACGACCGTATTGGTCGACCAGCACATTGGGTGTCTTGACCTCGACATTCAGCCCTGAGATTTTTCCGGCTTCGGTGCCCTGCCAGTTCTGGTCTGCCAGGGAAATCACTTTGCGGTAGTGGGTGAAGTGATGGGGCGCTTGAGCAGTCTGGTTCATGGTGCGATTACATTCCTTGGTGAGTGGTGCTGTCCGTGGGGTGTTTCGATAGCGGGGTGTTTCCAGACTTTACAGATTGTTGTGCAGGGCTTTGAATCGGCTGTTTCCGGCGTGCTTGAGTGTCACTGGAGATTTCTGCGTAGGACTTTGCCTAGGACCTTGGACGGGGAATCCATCAGTGGTGTCGGAGCTTCGGAGCACCCTGGATTTGCCCCAAGCCCGCTGGGTTATCACTCTTTTCTGGAAGGTAGCTTGCTGATGCTCTCAGGCCTCAATCATCTGACCCTCGCTGTCACCGACCTGGATCGCAGTGTGGTTTTTTATGGCGAGCTATTGCAGCTGCGTCTCGAAGCCAAGTGGGACCGCGGGGCCTATTTGTCGCTGCCGGGTTTGTGGTTGTGCCTGGCTTTCGACCCGTTGCGCAGGCCCGAGCCGGCAGCGGACTACACCCATTACGCTTTCAGCATCGCTGCCGAGGATTTCCCGGAGCTGGTGGCGCGGCTGAGCTCGGCCCAGGTGTCATCATGGCGAGACAATCGCAGCGAGGGTGATTCGTTCTACTTTCTCGACCCGGACGGGCACAAGCTCGAGGTCCATGTGGGCGACTTGGCGTCGCGGTTGAAGGCCTGCCGGCAAGCACCGTATGCCGGCATGGTGTTTTTTACGGAGTTCTGACGGGTCGGTGCCGAATCGAGTGGCTGACCTACTTGGCGTTTCATCCCCTACGAATGATTGCCTGCGCTATCCTCATCGGTACTGGGCGCGTCGGTCTCGCTCGTTGTATCGGCGTCAAGAACTGACCAACACTCGCTTCGCTCACCGTTGCATTATCCGGATGACCTCCAGCCCCATGGACACTCGAAGTTCCGCGCCGCTGGCCAGCTACATCGACCTTCTGCTGGACGCCGTATGTGCCGTCGACGGCCAAGGGCGTTTCGTGTTTGTCAGTGCTGCCTGCGAGCAGATTTTTGGCTACACCCCGCAGGAGCTGATCGGCCAGCCGATGATCGACCTGGTGCACCCCGCCGACCGCCAGCGGACCCTCGAGGCGGCGCGGGAGATCATGGACGGCGAGCCCAAGCTCAATTTCGAGAACCGTTACCTGCGCAAGGACGGTCGGGTGGTGCACATCCTGTGGTCGGCGCGCTGGTCGCCGGCGGACCAGCTGCGCATTGCCGTGGCCCGGGACATCACCGAACGCAAACAGGCCGAGTCCCGACAGGCGGCGTTGTATGCGATTTCCGAGGCGGCCCATGCCGCGGCAGACCTGCTGGCGCTGTTCAAACGCATCCACCTGATTATTGGCGAGTGGCTGCCGGCGCTGAATTTTTCGGTTGCGCTGTATGACGAACAATGTTCGCAACTTAACTTCCCTTATCACGTCGACGACCGGGAAGGGCAACCCGAATTGCCGGGCACGGTCACGGGGCGTTTGTGCGCCGAGGTGATTCGCAGCGGCCAGCCAATCCTCCTGACGCCCGGTTGCAACGACTTGCCGCCGGGGTTCGACGACCTTGTGGCGCAGCCGGATGCGCCGTGTTGGCTGGGCGTGCCGCTGAACTCGCAGAGCGGCACGATTGGCGCGCTGATCGTCAAGAGTGCGCCGCACAACGAGCGCTATACCGAGCAGGACAAGGAACTGCTGCAATACGTCTGCGCACAGATCACCGTCGCCATCGAGCGCAAGCAATTGCACGCCCGGTTGCAGCACATGGCTCAGTACGATCAATTGACCCAGGTGCCCAACCGCGAATTGCTCCGTGAACGGTTCAAGTGCGCATTGGCGAGCGCTCGCGCGGCGTCCGGGCGCATGGCCTTGCTGTACATCGACCTGGACCGTTTCAAGCAGATCAACGACACCTATGGCCACGGGGTTGGCGACATGCTGTTACAAGCGGTGGCCAATCGTCTCAAAGGCTGTATCCGCGACACCGACACCGTGGCACGTATTGGCGGGGACGAGTTCGTGGTGCTGCTGCACAGCATCCAGGCCTTGGAGGATGCCCAACGCGTGCAGGAAAAAATCCGCCATGCATTGGCCCAGCCGCTGCGTCTGGACGGGCACTGCCTGAGCATCGAACCGAGCATCGGCGTGGCCTGTTTCCCCGACCATGGCACTGAAGATATTGCCCTGTTCCGCCACGCCGACGAGGCGATGTATGCGGCCAAACGCCAGAATCACAGGACATTTGGCATCTGAAAGCGCGCCACCGTTCGTCGTGGCACGAGCACCTTTCTCAAACCTTCAACCCGTATCCAATTCGAATGTGAGAAGAGGGCTGCGCGCCCTGCATCCACGAATTGGGGGCTGGACCATGCCCGCTTCAGGCGGTATTTATCTGGCAAACATTGCTCATGATCGAACGAAGATGTCCGAAGCGGGTCGCAGAAGTGGGAGAACCACCATCACGACCGTCGATAGAAACCGTCGAAAGTCGAGTCGCACGTTTCGCTGTATTCATGGCTGGTTCTGATTCAACGGTGGATAAACCACCAGAACTTTCATCAGAGGAGGGCGCGACCATGAGCCGTATGGCCAGCTTTTTTCGCACCACCAGTGTTGTCGTGTTGATGGGCCTGGGCGCCAACAGTGCCTGGGCCCAATCGCCTGCCGAATTCATCAACGATGCTTCCGCCAAAGGCATGGCCGACATCGAGACAAGTCGCATGGCCCACGGGAAAGCCGAATCCAGGGAGGTCAAGGACTACACCATCATGGTGATCAATGACCGCACCACGGCCAATCAACACCTGGCGAAGATCGCCAAGAAGCTCGACTTGCCTGTCGCCCCCCGGGAGGAGGTGGCGGACAAGGCCAAGGCCCTGATGCCGCAGGTCAAGGAAGGCGAGTCGTTCGAGGCTGCGTATGCCGCCACCCAGGTCAAGGCCACCGAGGAGGCCATCGCGCAGATCCAGCAGGAGGCCCAGACCACCGAAGTGCCGGAGATCAAGGCCTTCGCCGATGAAACCTTGCCTAAACTGCAGACCCATCTCGAAATGGCCAGGGCGCTGCAAGCCAGCCGCTGATCCGCTGCGTTTTTTGTATTCAGGGCCGGGACGTTCGCGTCCCGGCTGATTTTTGCCCGCCAAAAAGGAGAACCTTCCAGCGCGTCTGCGTCAGCACTGGTTCAGGTCTACTTTGTTCTTTTCTTCCAGACCTTCAAGACTCTTGGCTTCGCCCTGGCCCATGGCCTGGTAATGCTTTCTCAGCGCTTCCAGTTGCTTGAGGTCCAGCGACTCAAGGCCGAGCATGGCATTCTGCGCCTCCTTGGTCGCTCGCAATAACTCATCGACCTTGAGATGCAAAATGTCGGTATCGCGGTTCTGCGTGTTTTGAATCAGGAACACCATCAGGAAGGTAATGATCGTCGTTGATGTATTGATGATCAGTTGCCATGTGTCATTGAAGTCGAAAAGCGGTCCGCTGAGGGCCCAGAGCGCCAACAACACGATGGCCCCCAGAAACGTCTTGGGGCTCCCCGCCCAAAGGGCCAGTTTTTGAGCGATTTTTGCGAAGGTCATTGCTGTGTTCCTTATGGATGCACCTGTCTGGTGTGACAGCAACGAAACGGTGAAAATTCTGCTTACATTTTCAGGCGCCGCTGTTCGGCAAGTTTTTCGTGCAGCCTGAAAATCATCGCAACCAATTGCCGCGTTGGCTGGTCACTCCTTAAGGTCCTCAGCTTCGGAGTCCACCATGAACCTCGCACGCACTGTTTGCCTTGCCTGCTGTTTGTTCGCCCTGCAAGGCTGCTTCGACAACTCGGGTAACGAGACCAAGGACAACACCGATGGCACCAAGTCCTCGGTGCAGATGAAAGAGTCGGGAACGGAAAACAAATAGTCGTCTAGCTCAACCCTGTGGGAGCGAGCTTGCTCGCGATGGCGTCGGCTCAGCAATAGCAAGAGTGCCTGACGCACTGCCATCGCGAGCAAGCTCGCTCCCACAGGTTATGGCGGCTTTCTTAGCGCCCTTGCTGCAACACCTTCAGCGCTGCCGAAGCCAGGAACCCGGAACGGCTCTTCTCTTCAGGGTGGTGCAACACGTATTCATCAATACGATTGAGCAGGTAGCCGGGCAACGTGATGTTGAGTTTCTGCGCCTTGCCCAGGTACTTGGTCACATCGATGTCCACCAGCGCCCAAGTGCAGCCGGCATATGCCGGATTGGCGGCGTGCAAGGTGACGGTGTTGGCCGGCGGAATCGGCGAGCCGTCTTCAGCCAGAATCTCGAAGTGACCCTCGATGGCCTCACGCGCCATCGCCATGGCCTCGTCCAGGTCGTCGCCTGCGGAAAAACAACCGGGAATGTCCGGCACTTCAACACCCCAGGCGTGCTTGTCATCGCCCATGGAAATCGCAATCGGGTAAAGCATATTCATCGTCCTCCGCGAACGTCGCGCAACGGGCCGGCTGAAGCAGTGCCTGTTGCAAAATACTGATGGCCGTTTTCTTGAGCAGGTCCTTCTTCGGATGAGGAACCGTGACCAATCCCGGTTTGGTCGGGTGCTTGAAGTGATGGTGGCTGCCCCGAACCCGCACCAGATACCAACCGTCTGCAATGATCTGGCCTATCAAAAATCGGCTATTCACAACACCTCCGTGTGGTGCGCTTGGTAGGTACTATACCTACTTAAAATGAATGATCAACACTATAACCACCGAAGGTGACCTCGGGAGGCATGCGCAGTCACTGCAACGAAGTCTAGAAGCGGCGTCGCACAAGGGCGGCGGCGAGGCGGGACGGGTTTATTTCGGGATGTGAAGCCGGACGTAATGCTTGTGTGGCGAGGGAGCTTGCTCCCGCTGGGGGGCGAAGCAGCCCTCGAGTTTTAGCTGTTGCAGAAAAAAGTGCAAAAAAACCGGCCATGTTGGACCGGTTTTTTTGATCTTGAGATGCTGCTGCAGATTGGTGTTGAGTCGTTATGTATTACGCAACGTCCGACAGTAGGCTCTCGTAAGGAATTCGCAATCCGTCGTGCAGGCGTTTAATCATCGCCAGACTCAACTTGCGTTTGCGGTTCAGCACTTCAGACACACGGCCGCTCGAACCAAGGAACGGTTCCAAGTCACGCGGAGTCAAGCCTTGTTGATCCATTCGGAATTTAATTGCCTCAATTGGATCGGAGGGGGGCATCGGGTAGTGCTCGTCCTCGTATTTTTCGATTAACAAGGCAAGGATTTCCAGTTCATCGCCTTCAGCCGAACCGACTTCCGCACCCCAGAGCTGTTCGATGCGAGTAAACGCTGCATTCAAGTCATCCTGGTTGCGAATGGGTTTGATGTTCATCATACGGTCTCCGCGTTGATTTGGTCGTACTGGGCGTGGGTGCCGACGAATCGTACAAAACCAAGCTGTCGCTGATAATCGATTGCCAGAATTACTCGGTATTTGTTACCGCCGATGTTGAATACAACCCTGGCGCTTTTGAGAATACTGGCTGTTCTGAGTTCAGCCTTAATCTCTTGAGGCGTTCGATAGGTCGCTTTCTCCATGTGTCGATACCATTCAACCAATGGCGTCTGGGAATCGGCATAAGCTGGATTGCTTTCCCAAAATTCCCGCAAGGTACCTCTCGCGATAATTCGCACCTATTTTCTCCCATTTTGGGAGGAGTCTAGTCTGACTGGGCCGGCGTTGCAATTGGGTTTGTTGGGAAGGTTGATGAACGATTTGCTCGACCCCTAGCACCCCATGCTAGTGCGCTGTTATCAGTTGCGAGGTAGACAATGGATAACGGCCACGCAGCCTATGATCTAGAAGGAAAAATGTATTCGTGGCGAGGGCGTTTGCTCCCGCTGGGGGGCGAAGCAACTCCTGGATTTACAGTCCAAATACCAGGAGCCACTTCGCGAAACTACGGTCGCTATGACTGCTGCACAAACGTCAACCGTACCGCAAAACCAATCAGAAGACTGCCAAACAACCACTGCTGCACGCGCTGGGCCGAAGGCGAACGCTGAAGCCAGCGACCGAGTGCGACACCCGCCAATGCATAGGCGCTATCGAATAGCAGGCCGACGCCGACCAGTACCATGCCCAGAGTCGCGAATTGCCCCAGCACTGGTCCGCCTTGTGGATCGATGAACTGCGGCAACAGCACTGAGCAAAACAGCAAGGCCTTGGGGTTGAGCAGGTTCGTCAGCAGCCCACGCCGAATCGCCTGGTGCCAACGCCGCTTTCCGGCCTCGACAGCGGCGCTTTCAAAACTCGGCAACAAGGTGGTCCGCAGGCATTGAAAACCGATCCATAACAAGTAGGCAGCCCCGGCCAGGCGCACCACATCGAATGTCCATGGTGCTGTCTTGAACAAGGCCGAAAGCCCCAACGCCGCCAATGCAACATGACACCCACGAGCAACCCCCAGGCCCACCGCCGTCGCCAGCGCCGCGCCCCTGCCCTGACGGGCACCGGTTTGCAGCAGCAGAATCATGTCCGGCCCGGGCAACACGTAGACCACCATCAAGGCCATCAGGAACAACCAGAGCTCTGCCACGTGACACCCCTTTGAGCGACGATTTGATAGCGTCAGTCTAGAGCCGAGAGGTAGGGCAGGTGGTTGCGAAGTCAACTTCTAAAGCGTTGCTAATTGGCATAACCTGCCACTTATTCGTGCCATTAAATCGGAATCTGCCAATCCATGAAACTGGACGCCTTCGACCGCAAAATCCTCGCCGCGCTGCAACGGGACGGCCGCCTGAGCAACGTACAACTGGCCGAAGAAATCGGCCTGTCCCCGTCGCCCTGCTTGCGCCGCGTGCGGATGCTCGAAGAAGCCGGTGTCATTCGCGGTTATCAAGCCATCCTGGACCGTGATGAAGTGGGCCTCGGATTAACGATCTTTGTCGGCGTGAAAGTTGAACGGCACAACGACGAACAAGCCGAAGCGTTTCGCCAGGCCGTCACGGCGTTGCCGGAAGTGATCTCGGCGTTTCTGGTGTCAGGCGAATCGGATTTTCTGTTGCAAGTGGTGGTGCCGGATTTGCGGGCCTACGACCGTTTTCTCACTGGGCGGCTGCTGAAACTGCCGGGTGTGAGTGATATCCGGAGCAACTTTGCGATTCATACGGTGAAGACGCCGGGGGCGTTGCCGTTGGGGCATTTGCCGGGGACTGAGCAATGAACGACACAAGTGGGCGGCCAAGATACAAAAAGCCCCGCTGCGAAAAACGCCGGGGCTTTTTGTTTTGTCGTTAGGTGGGAGTCGGTCGGGGACTTGAGAAACCGCCGCCATCCTTTCCTAGATTCGGGTGGCGGCCGTACGTGGGCTAGGAACCGGGAATCAAGGCACCCGGCACACCCGAGGGTGTCCCATGCACAGCCGCCATAAAACATCATCGCAAACACAAAAAACGCCTGCAGTTTTATGGGCGCTGTGCGCCTTGAATTCAACGGGTTCCTAGGCCCGGTCGCTGAATTTGCAGCGACGTCTGGAGAGTAGCCATCGAAGGACAAGGGCAGCAAGGCGAAAACTCGCCGAAAAGCAACGTAAGCGCACCCCCTACGCAATTCTCGGATTTTGCCTACAAATCTCCCGGGTCCATGCAATACGTGGCGAGGGAGCTTGCTCCCGCTGGGCTGCGCAGCGGCCCCTCTTGTGAGCGCTTCGCACTCAAGCGGGAGCAAGCTCCCTCGCCACGGGACTCATTTGTTCTCAGGACTATGTCCGAGGTTGCCTCTACCTAAAAACAAGCGCCAACAAGACGATCAACTGACCGAAAAACAGTTGATTCTCTGTCGTACGCAACTCTCTGATCTTGCCTACAAACGAAGCGGGAGTTACCCGCTATCCACAGCAGGGTAGATAGGAAATAGTGCCCCGCAGAACGGACTGCACGATTAGTGATAAGCCATTGACGTCCGACAGATTTTGCCGGCTTCGCAGAAAACGACGCTTGGTGCGGCGGCTCAAACCTTGGAAGGATGATCAATGCTTCAGAACGACCGCGATAATTTAGAACTCGATAAACTATTGGTCGAAACCCGAAAGCTGTTGGCTGAGACTCGCAAACTTACGGCCGAGGAAACGAAGCTGAAGCACGAGGCCTTCTGGTACCCGTACGCAGTAGGGGCAGGGGTTGCGACCGCCCTTGTCGCCGTTGCGGGTTTTGGGATTAAAATTTGAGCGCTGGTTCGCCAGAATGCGCCAATACCCACCCAACATTACTGGTACTTGAGCTTCGCAAGCATACGGCTCACATTGCTCGAAATGGTTCAGGCTCAGCGCGACCCACGACCTCGGAGGAGAAAGAAACATGCCTACACCTCGTAGTTATCAAGCAAGCATCGAGCAATTGCATCAAGAGGTAGAGGCGTTAGCTGAAGAGATGAGACGCCCGGCTCCGACCACGCTCCGCGTTACGTTGCTGCCGTTCAGCATCGGTGCTGCGTTCGCCTTGACTCTGTTTGCCGTCGTCGCTTTTATCGCAAAACATGTTTGATTCTCTGTCGCCCAAATACTTTTTTCGGCATAGCCCAATCCGGTTCGGTCGGCACCCTTGCCGCCTACCAGTTCCCCTCTTGGCGAGGGCGCGGTGAAATCTTCTTCATGAGCGCTCATTCATGCTCTTGGCGTACTGCTCTTCAAAGCGCCTGCTGCACAACGCCTCGCAATAGCCTTCAGCATGCGCCGACGGATAAGCCCGCTGACCGGCCGAATCAAATACCAATACGACGTAAAACTTCGCAACGCATCCGCGTCGAGGCAATGCACCCGTGTCTGCGTGGTGACCCTCGTCAAGCCCGGTCGCAGCAACTGGCAGGTGAAGCTAATGACCAGCTTCACATTCCCCGACTCATTGAATAGCTCGAACGCTTCGGCATCCGCGACAACGACTTGACCATAGTCAGCTTTCCACAGCTTGCCGGCGAGCCCGTAAGCGACCTCTACATCGCCGTTGCGCTGAAGCAACGTGAAATTATCCATGCCGAAAGAAGCGCGTTGATCAGCCTCTGGGTGCCGGGATCGACCCAGCAGGCGCATGGGGAGTTCGCGAAGCTTGATTGCATACCGAAAAAAACGATCGTCTTCGGGGCGATGGGCGAGGATTGCCGCCATGGCATGGGAAGGGTCTACGGGGATGTCCATGGTATGCAATTCACTGAACTGATACGTAGGCAGATATGAGTCAATCAGGTGCATCCTTGCTCTCCTTCATAGGTACTCGGGTGCCAATCCCACAAAATTCCAGACCAAAAAAAACCGGCCACCAAGAGCCGGTTTTTTAATCCCTCGCCAAAAAAACATACGACGCAGGACCAGAATTCGATTGGAGCGGGTGAAGGGAATCGAACCCTCGTTATCAGCTTGGGAAGCTGGAGTAATGCCATTATACGACACCCGCTCAGAGCGGCTGACTTTGTACCAGATGTGGGCACGGATTTGAAGTTTTTCTTCACGCAACGTGCGGTCAGTCGTCTATGCGAGCCTCAAACCAGAGCGGTCGTTGGCGGGCAAGTCCCGTTGCTGAAGGCGCAGGACGGGGCTTGCTCGCCAGGACTCGGTTTCAGATGGCCAGTGCATGGTAGCCCTGTACGTAGCTATAGCGCGGTCGGCTTTCGTGGTGTTCCGGTGTGAGGAAACCCAGCAAGGCGTTACGGCTGTCGCGGCAGGCGGCTTTGTGTTCCATGTCCAGGAAGTGCCCGGTGGCTTGCAGTGTGCTGAAGCTGCTGTACTGCACGTGATCGGCAAAGAGCCTGGCGTCGTCGGCCGCGGTGTATTCGTCCCATTCGCCGTTCAGGAACAACACCGGCACGTTGATTTTTTTCGCGGCGTTGACGTAGCACAGCTGGTCGCTGTGGAGCACATCGCTGATGTGGAAGTGCATCTGCCCGTACTCATGCTCGGCCAAACTGCTGACATGGCGATAGTTGAAGCGCTTGAACAGCGGCGGCAAATGCTTGCCGATGGTGCTGTTGACCAAGTGCCCGACACGGTCGCCGTCCAGGCTGCCGAGGTAATCCACACCGCGTTCCAGATAGTCGCGCATCGGCGCATTGAGCACCGGCGAGAACGAACTGATCACCGCTTTTTCGATGCGCCGTGGCCGTTGCGCCAAGGCGGTCAGCGTAGCGGCGCCGCCCCAGGAAAACGACAGCACGTGCTCGGCGGCGAAGTGGTCGATCAGTTCCAGGAGAATCTGGCCCTCGATCTCTTTCGTCAGCATTTGCTCATGTCGGTTGTGAGCTTTTGACTTGCCCGCGTAGGGTTGGTCGTACAGCACAACATTGAATTGCGGGTAGAGGTTTTTGGCGGTCTGTGCAAACGACGCGGTGGTGGCCATTGAGCCGTTGACCAGGATGATGGTCTTTTGTGCGGCGTCTGCGCGATAGAACTCCGTGTAAACCCGATACTGACCCTGTATATCCAGCACAGCGATTTCTGGCCTCATGTCATAAGACTCCTGGCAAGCGGGTATGCGCGCAATGAGATTGCACGGGCAATGTGACAGGTAGGCATACGCCTGGAAGATAAAGCCCATGTCGATCCAAAAAAAACGGTCGACGGGTATTGTTATAGGCGGGCAGTTCGCCGGCGGGACAAGGCGGAACCTGAGGGTTCCAGCCGGCAAAAAGTTTCTTGGAAGTATGTTGTGACTCATCGGTCACATTTCGGCCGACGACCTGATTCAAGCAGGGGGACGACCGTTGCGCAAGTACCTATCGGAAAATTGTTCGACACTTCTGCCCAGCGGTAGCAGGTTCAGATGAGATGGACTTCTTCAAGGCTCAAGGCGCGGTACTGGCCCGGCTCGAGATGGGCGTCCAACGTCAGCGGGCCCATGCGCTCGCGGTGCAGGCGCAGCACCTTGTTGTTGAAGTGGCCGAACATGCGCTTGACCTGGTGATAGCGCCCTTCAACGATGCTCAAGCGCGCCGATCTGGGCCCCAGCAGCGTCAGCTCTGCTGGTTGGGTGGTGAGGTCTTCGAAGGCAAAGTACAGGCCCCGGGCAAAGGTGTCGGCGTATTCGGCCGTGATGATTTGCTCGGTTTCGACGTAGTAGACCTTGGGCAGTTTGGTCTGTGGTTGGGTCAGGCGCCGCGACCAGGCGCCGTCATTGGTGATCAGCATCAGCCCGGTGGTGTTGAAATCCAGGCGCCCGGCGATGTGCAGGTCGTCCTTGTCCGGTTCGTCCAGCCAGTCGAGGACAGTGGGGTGTTGCGGGTCGCGAGTCGCACTGACACAGCCGGGCGGCTTGTGCAGCATGAAGTAGCGCGCCGGCCGGCCTGCTTGCAGCACTTCGTCGTCGACTTCTACACGGCTGAATTCACGGACTTGTGCATGGGGATCGCTGACGGTCTGGCCGTCGATCCGCACCCGGCGCTCCACCAGCAACAGGCGCACTTGTTGGCGATTGAATCGCGGCAGATTACTGAGGAAACGGTCGACGCGCATGGGCAGTTCAGGCAAGGCAACGGAGGGCGGGCATCTTACGCGATCGGCTGGGGCTTGGCGCGCAACTGGGCTTCGACCTGGGCGCAGCGTGGGCACAGGCAGGACTGATCACGCAGCTCGGCTGGCAATGCCTCGAGCACGGCCGGGTCGATGCTCACGCCGTAACACCAGCAGGCGCGGTCGGCGGTTCGTGGGTCGGCCAGGGTGCAGTCATTGGCACCGCCGCAGGCCGGGCAAAGATCGGGTTTATTCATAACTGGAGTGAGGCATTTCCACGCAGGTTCGATTGCACCCGGTCTGCCGGGCGCGTTGCAGCGCATGATCGGTCCGCGACAGCAGGCTGTGCAAGGTGTCTTCGTCCTGCAAGGTGGTGAGGCCGAGGCTGACGGTGACCAGCAATTGGTTTCCACTGCAGAAATAGCGCTGCTTTTCGATGTGCTGACGAATTTTCTCAGCGATTTTCAGACCGGTCTGTCCGTCGGTGTCCTTGAGCAGGACGACAAAGGCTTCCGTGCTCCAGCGGCACACGATGTCCGAATACCGCAGGCTTTGCGTCAGGTCGCGGGCGAACCCGGTCAGCAGTTGATCGGTGGCGATATGACCATGGGTGGTGTCCAACCGCTTGAAATCGTCCAGTTCCACCAGCAGCGCAGTCAACGGTTTGGGCTCGCGCTGGGCTTCGTGCAGGGCTTGCACGGCCAGCAGGTCGAAACCACGGCGATTGGGTAGTTCGGTCAGGCTGTCGAGGGTGGCCTGGGCGTCGATGCGTTGTTGGTAGCTGTTGATCAACCGATAAAGGATTGCCAGGACTGCCAGCGTCACGAGTATGCCGATCAGCAGGTTCACGTACAGCGTCTTGAGGATGTTATCGCGTACCGAGGCATGGGCTGCGTAATAGCCCAGCAACGCAATGATCAGGAAACCTATACCGAGCAGCGTCACCACCGCCAGGAGCGGCTTGCGCTGGGAATACAACGGCGAACGGAGCGACATGGCGATTCCCTTGGCGCAGACCCAATGAAATCAGTTTAGTGGCCTTGTGGGAAAAGACATTCGGATTTGCAGGTTTGTAGGACCATGGGGAGGGAGCAAGCTCCCCCGCCACAGGTTCAGCCTTATTCCAGGCTACGCAGATAAGCCCGCCACCCCCCCAGGTGACTGATGTCCCGAGCGCCGTCCAGGCCGTACGATTCGCAGATGAATCCGCTTTCCCAGCGACCATCGGCCAGTTGCACCTTGCCCAGCCCCAACGGTGCGGGGATGCCAGTCAGGAATGAACCCAGTTCGCTGCTCGGCAGTTCCCAGACCTCCACCTCGATTGCCACGCCGCCCTCGCTGACCCGAAGCATGCCGGGGCGCAGGGGTGGGCCCCCGGCCAGGGCGTAGAGGCGGTAATCCGCTGAGCTTTGGGTGGCCTCGATCAGACGCGCACCGCGTTGCTTGAGTTGCCCGTTCAGCGCCAACCCGTCCAGGTGTGCGCCACACACCACCAGCCGCGCCCGGTCGTGGCGCGCCGGCTTGGCGGGCACGGGCAAGGCCTTGTCCTGTTGACGCTGCAGGGCATCGGCCACGCTCAAGAGGTATTGGTCGGTGAAGGCTCGACCGAACAACGTCACGCCCCAAGGCAAGCCGTTGCCCATGAACGCACTGGGAACGGCGACGGCGGCGTAGTCCAGCAGGTTCATGAAATTGGTGTAGTAACCCAGCTCCGAGTTGCGCAGCACCGGTTCGGCGGCCAGTTCGGCGAGGGTCACCGGCCGGCCGATGGTCGGTGTGAGTACGCAATCGAGCGCGTCCATGGCCCGGTCGCATTGGGCTTTGAGTGCTTGCAAACGGTAGCGGGCGCGGAAGGTTTGTACTCCATCCACCGTAGGCGCTTTCGCCAGGACGGTGCGGATGACCGGCAGTACGGCTTCCGGCTCACGCTCCATCAAGGGGCCGGCAACGCTGTAGCGTTCGGCCACCCAGGGGCCTTCATACAGCAGCCGTGCGGCTTCCAGGAACGGCGACAAGTCCAGTTCCATGGCTTCGCCGCCCAGGCGTTCGAGTCGGTCGATGGCTTCCTGAAACAGTTGCGGACCTTCCTGGCAGCCGAAAAATGCCAGGTCCTGCTGGCGCGGCACACCGAAGCGAAAGCGCCGGGGCGCGCCGAACGCGGCGCCGTCGTTCCACTGCGGGTTGTGGCGGCTGTAGTCGTCACGAGGGTCTGGACGGGCTGTCAGCGCCAAGAGCTGGCTGGCTTCCTTGGCCGTCGCCGTGAAGGTGGTGACGCAGTCCAGCGTGCGACAGGCCGGGACCACGCCCGCCGTGGAGATCAACCCCAGGGTGGCCTTCAACCCCACCAGGCTGTTCAACGCTGCGGGCACCCGCCCGGAGCCGGCGGTGTCGGTGCCCAAGGCAAAGCTCGCCACGCCCAGGGCCACGGCCAGCGACGAGCCGGCGCTCGAACCGCCTGCCGGATAGTCGGGCAACACGCTGTTGCGGCAGGCGCCGTAGGGCGAGCGAGTGCCATTGAGCCCGGTGGCGAATTGGTCGAGGTTGGTCTTGCCCAGAGGGATCGCGCCCAGTGCCAGCAACTGCTCGACAATGGTCGCCGAAAGGTCTGGCACGTAGGCAAACGCGGGGCAGGCGGCGGTGGTTGGAATGCCGGCCAGGTCGATGTTGTCCTTGATGGCAAACGGCACTCCGTACAGCGGCAGGCTCTCCAAGTCGCGGCTTTCCAATGCGGTCAGGTAGGGTTCCAGCTCCTCTGCCGTCAGCAGGTGGATGAACAGGTGATAGTCCGGGTTCAGCGCCGCGGCTTTTTCCCGCAGGCCCAACAGCAATTGGCGTGGCGTCAGTTCGCCGCTGCGGTAGGTATTGCGCAGGTCGTCCAAGCGAAGAGAGAAGTTCATGGTGTTAATCCTTTGATTGAGTTCAGTCACGGTCCAGCACCACGACGCGCTGTCCGGCGCGCACTGCAGAACCGGGTTGGACACGCACCTCGCGCACCACGCCGGCCGAGGGCGCAAGCAGCGGGATTTCCATTTTCATCGACTCGAGAATAACCAGCACATCGCCGGCGGCGACCCGTGCGCCAACGTCTACCTGCACCTGCCAGAGGTTGCCGGCGATGTGGCTGTCGACACTCAGTTGACCGTCAGTCAGTTGCGAATCTTCGCTCGGCGCGATGGCCGGTTCTTCACTGTCGAAGTGCGCCTGGCCGCTGGCGATCCAACGCTCGCGCTCGGCGTCGAAGGCGCCTTGTTGCCGTTGGCGGAACGCGGCGATGCCGTCGGCTTCCTGCACCAGGAAACGCTGGTAGTCGGCGAGGTTGAGCTGGCTGTGCTCGATCTCCAGGTCGAAGCGGCCCAGGGGGAACTCGCGGCGGATGCGCAGCAGTTCGTCGGCGCTGACCGGATAGAAGCGGATCTGGTCGAAGAACCGCAGCAGCCACGGCTTGCCGTCGAAGGCGGCGACGTCCCGATAACGGTTCCACATCTGCAACGTGCGCCCGACGAACTGATAGCCGCCAGGACCTTCCATGCCGTACACGCACATGTAGGCGCCGCCGATGCCCACCGAGTTTTCTGCGGTCCAGGTGCGGGCCGGGTTGTATTTGGTGGTTACCAGTCGATGGCGCGGGTCGAGCGGCGTGGCGACCGGCGCGCCGAGGTAGACGTCCCCCAGGCCCATCACCAGGTAGCTGGCGTCGAACACCGTGCGTTGCACTTCATCGAGGTTGGGCAGGTCGTTGATGCGCCGGATGAACTCCAGGTTGCTCGGGCACCAGGGCGCGTCCTTGCGCACCGTGGTCATGTATTTTTCGATGGCCAGCTGACAGGCCGGGTCATCCCAGGACAGCGGCAGGTGGACGATGCGCGACGGCACTTGCAGGTCCTGGGCGGCGCACACCGCGTCCCACTCACCGGCGACGATATTCAGTAGATCGGCCAGGGGCATTTGCTCGGGTTGGTAGTGCACTTGCAGCGAGCGAATGCCCGGCGTCAGGTCGATCACGCCGGGCAGGTGTTTGTGTTCCAACGCCTGCATCAAGGCATGGGCGCGAAAGCGCAGCACCAGGTCCAGTTCGGGGGCGCCGATTTCCAGCAGCAGGTGGGTGTCGCCAGATAGCCTTGCCACCAGGCGGGTATCGTCCTGGCCGATATCCAACACCACAGGCGACACCACTCCCTGTGGGAGCGAGCTTGCTCGCGATAGCGGCGGGACATCCAGAATCGATGGGACTGACAGACCGCTATCGCGAGCAAGCTCGCTCCCACAGGGGGACCATTGCAGGGCCAGTGAGCGGGCGGTGGAGATATCTACCGGCACAAACCGCACCTTGTCTCCCGCCTTGAGTTGCCCCAACTGCCACAGGTCCGCTTCGATCACCGTCACCGGGCAGACGAAACCGCCCAGGCTTGGGCCGTCGGGGCCGAGGATGACGGGCATGTCGCCGGTGAAGTCCACGGCGCCGATGGCGTAGGGGTTGTCATGGATGTTGGAAGGGTGCAGCCCGGCCTCGCCACCGTCGGCGCGGACCCATTCGGGTTTCGGCCCGATCAGGCGCACGCCGGTGCGGCTGGAGTTGAAGTGCACTTCCCAGGCCGTGTCGAAGAAGGTCTGGATGTAGTGCTCGGTGAAGTATTCGGGCGCGCCGTGCGGGCCGTAGATCACGCGGATCTGCCGCACGCTTGGCAGTTCCAGGATCGGCGCGCTCGTTGGCGGCAGCGTCGTGTGTTCGTCCAGCGGCGCCAGGTGCAACACGTCGCCGGTACACAGCGCTCGTCCGCCGTGGCCGCCAAACTGGCCGAGGGTGAAGGTGCTTTTACTGCCCAGGTAATCTGGCACTTGCACGCCGCCTTGCAGGCACAGGTAGCTGCGCGCCCCGGCGCCAGAGATGTTGCCGATCGCGAGGGTGGCGCCGGCAGCAATCGACAACGGTGTGTTCATCGGCACCGCTTCGCCGTCGAGCGTGAGGGCAATCACCGCACCGGTCACCGCCACTCGGGCAGCGCAGTTGAAACGCAGCAGCGGCCCGTTCATGGTGATTTCCAATGCCGCCGCACCTTCTTCGTTGCCCAGCAGGCGATTGCCCAGGCGCAACGAACGGCTGTCCATCGGCCCCGACGGCGGCACCCCCACCGCCCAATAACCGAGGCGGCCGGGATAGTCCTGGACGCTGGTCTGGGTGCCGGGGCTGAGCACTTCAACGGTGTTGGCGCGATAGACCAACGCCTCCAGGCAGCGGGTCCAGGGTTGGCCGCTGGCAAACGGTGTGTCGAGGAGAATCTGTTGCAGGTAGTGGCGGTTGGTCTCGACGCCGTACAGCAGGCTGTCGTCCAGCGCTTGGTGCAAGCCCAGGCGTGCCTGCTCGCGGGTCGGCGCCCAGCGAATGACCTTGGCGATCATCGGGTCGAAGTAGGGCGGGATCTGGCAACCGGCCTCGACCCAGGTGTCGATGCGCAGTGCCTTGCCGTCGGCCTGGGGAAATTTCACGGCGGTCAGCAGCCCCGGGCTTGGCTGGAAATCCCGACCTGGGTCCTCGGCATACAAGCGCGCCTGGATCGCGTGGCCCTCGGCTTTCAAACCTTGGCCGAGCTCGTTCAGTGGCGGCAGATCACCGGCCGCCAATTGCACCATCCAGCGCACCAGGTCCACGCCCCACACCTGCTCGGTGACGCCGTGCTCCACTTGCAGGCGGGTGTTCACTTCCAGGAAATAGAAGCGCCCGGCGTCGCTGTCGAACACGAATTCCACGGTGCCGGCGCTGCGGTAGTTCACGGCCTGGGCCAGTTGGATCGCCGCCGCGCAGAGTTCGTCGGCCATGCCCTCGGGCAGGTTCGGCGCCGGGGTTTCCTCGAGGACTTTCTGGTTGCGCCGTTGCACCGAGCAGTCGCGCACGCCCAGGGCGATCACCTGGCCCTGGCCATCGCCGAATACCTGCACTTCCAGATGCCGCGCGCGTTCGATGTACTTTTCGATGAACACCCCGGCGTCGCTGAAGTTGTTCTGGCCCAGGCGCTTGACCGCTTCGAAGGATTCGCTCAGGTCGGCGGCGCTGCGACACACACGCATGCCGATACCGCCACCGCCCGCGGTACTTTTGAGCATCACCGGATAGCCCAGCTGGGTGCCTGCCAAGAGCGCGGCGTCGAGGCTGTCGAGCAGTTCGGTGCCTTCGAGCAGTGGCACTCCGTGCCGGCGCGCCAGGTCGCGGGCGGTGTGCTTGAGGCCGAACACACGCAGTTGGTCTGGCGTCGGACCGATGAAGGCAACACCGGCAGCTTCGCACGCTTGCGCGAAGGCGGCGTTTTCCGAGAGAAAGCCGTAGCCGGGATGGATCGCTGTCGCGCCGCTGCTTTTGGCGATCGCCAGGAGCTTGTCCACCGCCAGATATGTATTGGCCGCCGCGCCTTCGCCCAGGCAGTGGGCTTCATCGGCCTGGAGGATATGCAAGCTGGCGGCGTCGGCCTGGGAATACACCGCAACGCCCTCGACCTTCAGCTCACGCAAGGTCCGCAGGATGCGGCAGGCGATGGCGCCACGGTTGGCGATCAGGATTTTTTCGAACATGGCATTGCCCCCTCAGGCATGCGTGCTGCCTGAACTGGGATGCGGGCCGTCCCGCAGTTTTCGATGGCCGCCGGGGTCGTCCCTGGCGACAAACCTCCAAACACCACTGCCCCCTTGTGGGAGCGAGCTTGCTCACGATAGCGGTGGTACATCCAACCTTGATGTAACTGATAGACCGCTATCGCGAGCAAGCTCGCTCCCACAGGGGATCAGGGCGTTATTTGATGCACTGCCCCGACCGGCTCTGGCACAACACAAACAACCAGCGGCGCAGGCGGGTAAGTTTCAGTTCCATATCAAGAGCTCCGCTGGCGTGGGGTTGTAGGCGTTGCAGGGGTTGTTCAGTTGCGGGCAGTTGGAGATCAACACGATCACGTCCATTTCGGCCTGCAGGTCGACGTATTTGCCCGGCGCCGAGATGCCGTCTTCGAAGGTCAGGCCGCCGTCGGCGGTGACGGGCACGTTCATGAAGAAGTTGATGTTCGGCCCGATGTCGCCCTTGCCCAGCCGCCCGTCGTGGGCGCAGGCCCGCAGGTAGTTGTCACGGCAGCTGTGCATGTAGCGTTTTTCCAGGGCGTAGCGCACGGTGTTGCTTTCCTGGGCGCAGGCGCCGCCGAGGGTGTCGTGGCGCCCGCAAGTGTCTTCGACGATGGTCAGCATCGGGTGGCCGAGGTTGGAATACAGCACGCTGCCGGTGCTCAGGTAAACGCTGTTCTGCCGGCGCAGGGTGCGCTGCACGTCGTAGCGTTCCTTGGGGTTGACCAGGCTGTAGAACAGCGTATCGACCGCCTGGTTGCCTTCCAGGTCGAGGATGCGCAGGGTCTGGCCCTTCTTGACCTCCACCAGCCACGGTTCCCCGGCGGGGATGGTGGCGCGATAGATGGCGGCGTCAGGCTGCTTTTTTACGGTGGCGATGGCGAGTGACATGGCAGCGATCCTCAGGCGAACAGGCGGTCGGTGTTGATGAAGCCGCGCTGGTTTTCCGGGCGCGAATGGCGACAGTGCTCGGCGACGCTGGCGTCAGCGTTCATCCAACTGAGCTTGAGCGGTTGCGGGGCGTATTGCGGGTTCGGGTCCATCGGGTGTTGCAGCGCTGTCAGCACCATCAGGGTGTCCATCGGCGCGTACAGCTCGATGTAGTCGCCGGCCTGGGAGTTGCCTTCAACGAAGTGAAAGCCGCCGGCCTCATCGACATCGACCCGGCTGAACAGGTTGAGGGTCATCAGCAGGTCGGACAGGCCCAGCCCCCATTTACCCAGCTCCACCAGCAGGTTGTCGGTGCCGTTGCGAAAGAAGCCGTTGCGCAGTTCCTGGTAGCGGCCCTGACCATATTTTTCAGCGGCTTCCTCGGCGCAGAGCACGCCGCCGAGGCTATCGCTCCAGCCGCAGGTGTCGGCGGTGATGGCCGCCAGCACCCGGCCCATGTCGGAGTAGAGGCAATGGCCGGCGGTGAGCTTGGCGGTGTGTTGGCATTTGAGGCTGTCGGGCAGGTTCAGGCGTTCGGTTTTTTCGTTGGCATTGAGCATCGTCAGGCTCACGTTGGCCCCGCCGCGCAGGTCGGTCAGGCGCAGCAGTTGGCCGCGCTTGAGCACGAAGGAACGGTGGCCGCCGCCGGGCAGCATTTCTTCGGCGAAGGGTGTAAACAATTGGGTCGAGTCGGTCATGGGAGAAACTCCTTTCAAGCGATACGCAACGTGCCGGCCAGTTCGGCGGGCAGGGCGTCGACGGCGGCACGGGCGGTGCGGCGGTCGCTGTTCAATGGAATGTCGTAGGTAATGCGTGCGCCATAGGCGCCGGGGGCGTGCGGGTCGGTGCGGACCTTGTCGAACACCAGCAGGCGTGTGCCGAGGCTGAAACCTTCGGACAGGTCATGGGTGACCATGAACACCGTCAGCCGGGTTTCGCGCCACAGCTCCAGCAACAGGGCGTGCATGTCTTTGCGAATGCCCGGGTCGAGGGCGCCGAAGGGCTCGTCCAGCAGCAGGACACGCGGCTTCATGATCAGTGCCTGGGCGATCGCCAGCCGCTGTTGCATGCCTCCGGACAGTTGCGCCGGGTATTTATCCAGCGCATGGCCCAGGCCGACCTTGTCCAGCAGTTGTGCGGCTTCTTCGCGGGCCTGGCGCTTGGCGCTGCCGAACAGCCGCCCCAAAAGTGCTGAGCGCGGCAACTCCAGGCCCAGGGTCACGTTGTCCAGCACGCTCAGGTGCGGGAACACCGAATAACGCTGGAACACCACGCCCCGGCTGGCATCCGGCTCGCCGGCCAAGGGCGCGCCGTCCAGGAGAATCTGTCCGCGGCTGGCGCGTTCCTGGCCCAGCAGCAAGCGCAGGAAGGTCGATTTGCCGCAACCCGAGGCACCCACCAGGGTGCAGAACTCACCCTCAGAGACGCTCAGGTTCAAACGCTCCAGGACCACCTGGTCGGCATACTGTTGCCAGACGTTGTTCACCGTAATGAAGCTCATGCCTTCGCCCCCTCGTACCAGGGGAACGCTTGCCGGGTCAGGCGCTTGAGGCCCCAGTCCATCAGCCAGGCGAGCAGGGTGATCCACACCACATACGGCAAGATCACGTCCATCGCCAGGTAACGACGCACCAGGAAAATCCGATAGCCCAGCCCATCCGTAGAGGCGATGGCTTCAGCGGCGATCAGGAACAGCCAGGCCGAACCCAGCATCAGCCGCAGGGAAATCAACAGGCGCGGCAGCAGTTGCGGCAACACCACCCGCAGCATCAGGGTCCAGGTCGACGCACCGAGGGTCTGGGCCTTGATCAGCAGTTCGGGCGGAATTTCCCGGGCGCGCTGTTCCAGGTCGCGCGCCAGGCACGGTGTGATGCCAATCACGATCAGCATCACTTTCGACAGTTCGCCCAGACCGAAGACGATGAACAGGATCGGCAGGATGGCCAGTGGCGGCACCATCGACACCACGGTGAGCAACGGTGACAGCGGTGCGCCAAACAGTGGCAACGTACCGGCGGCAATGCCCAGGCACAGCCCGGCCAGGGCGCTGATGCCCAGGCCGATGGCCAACCGGCGCAGGCTCGACACGGTGTCTTGCCAGAGCAGGTAGTCGCCGCTGCGGGCATCGGCTGTGAAGGCCAGGCGTTTGACCGCATCGGCCATTTGCACAGCGCTGGGCAGGAGCTTGTCGTTGGGGTTGTCCGTCAACCGTTCGGCCGAGCCCATGAAGTAGGCGAACAACACCAGCGCGAATGGCAGGATCACCAGCAACAAGCGGCTGGGACGATCCGGGTAGCGGTTGATCAGGCGCATGCCAGGTCCTCCGGTTTACAGCTTGGCGTCGGCGGCCAGCTGCACGTAGGTCGGATCAAAGCGCAGCTTGAGGTTGGCCTTGTCGCCGCGGGTCACGCCATTGGCGAACGCCATGCCGACCGCGTTGGTGTCCTTGGCGCCTTCACCCAACAAGCCGTGCTGGAACGAGAACTCGGCCACCTTGCCCATGGTGGCGGGCAGTTGCTCGCTGGTGGCGAAGGTGAGCGCTTCCTTGGGCGTGGCGAACAACTTGGTGGTGTCCAGTTGCGCCTGGAAACCTTTGAGGTCGGTGCCTGACGCTTTGGCCATGTGTTCCAGCGCCGTCTTGCTCGCGGCGTTTTTTGCGTTCATCAGTGCCACCACTTCAAACCAGGCGCCGGTCAACGCTTTGCCCAGGGCGGGGTTGTCCTGGAGGGTCTGGGTGTTGACCACCATCATGTCCATGATTTCGCCGGGAACCTGGCTGGAATTGAACACTTCGCTCACACCTGGCTGGGCCTTGATGTCCGAGAGCATTGGGTTCCAGGTGGTGACGGCCTTGACCTGGTCGGTGTTGAAGGCGGCAGAGATATCAGCGTCGGAGGTGTTGACGACTTTCAAGTCTTTCTCGGCGAGACCAACCGAATCCAGGGCGCGGGCCAGCAGGTAGTGGGACACCGACAGTTCCACCAGATTGACGTCCATGCCCTTGAGGTCGGCGACTTTCTTGTCCTCGCCCTTGAGGACGATGCCATCGTTGCCGTTGGAGAAATCGCTGATGATCAGCGCGGTGCTGTCCACGCCACCGGCGGCGGGAATGGTCAGGGCGTCCATGTTGGTCATGGTGCAGCCATCGAACTGACCGGCGGTGTACTGGTTGATGGATTCGACGTAATCGTTGAGCTGCACCACATCGATCTGGATGCCGTATTTTTTCGCCCATTTATCGACGATGCCTTGGCTACCGGCGTATTCCCAGGGCATCCAGCCGGCGTAAATGGTCCAGCAGACGCTGAAGTGGTCTTTTTGGGCGGCGGCGGATGAGAAGCTCGCGAGGGCCGAGAGGGCGGCGAGGAGCAGGGCTGACAGACGAAGCTTGAGCATGGTGGTTCTCCAGTTGATCAAGGGCGGACAGGAGCAACGCGGCACCGCGAACGGTGGCTTGTCTCCCGGGCTTTTGTCCCGCCGTGTAACCTCAACTGGAGGTCGCCAACTCTCGGACCAGCCACTCGCCAGAAGCGAGCCGGAACCCTAGTCAGCCATTGCAAATTGTGGTGCCGCGAACCTGTGATGACTCCTGCACGGGATTTGTTAAAGCGAGAGCCGTGCCAATTCGAGCAAAGGCCCGGGTTAGAGAGGGCAGGTGTAGGGGAGGGATACCTGAGGACGGGTTTGTGCTTGCTTGTGGTGCCGTCGCGCACCGGAAGAGGGCGACGAGCGACATGTTTCTAGTTGTTGCCAGGTCGCACCAGATTCCGATTTTGCTGTCTGAATATGCGTCAGTCACACAAAGTTGGCTGCCGCCCATCAGCGTCGCTGATGTGGCCCATTCGCGGTCCAGGAGGCCGCCATGTATCGACGACTGCTGCTCATTGCGTTTCTCGGTTTGACTCTTTCGGCATGCGTGCCTTATTACGACGGAGACTCAAGCTACTACCGTTCCGAGGTCTACACCTCACCATCGCCGGTCTATTACGGTGGCGGGAGTTATTATTCGGCTCCGCGTGGCTATTACGCCCCGCGGTATTACCAACCGGCGCCGCGCTATTACTCGGCACCGCGTTACTACCAACAAGGCCCACGCTACTACTCGCCACCGCGAGCGGCGTACCGGTCTTATCCGAATCGGGGTGGCTGGGACGGCCATGACCGGGGCGGCTGGAATGACGACCGAGGCGGTCGAGGCGGACGTGATCATCGGGGACGCGGCGATCACGATGGACGGGGCAGTCACCGCTGATCGTTGGGCAACAAGAAGCGGCGCATTGAGCGCCGCTTTTTTTGTGCCTGCAATAAACCCGATGGGATAACTTGTGGGAGCGAGCTTGCTCGCGATTACGGTGTGTCAGGCACTTCGATATTGCTGGCCCACCGTAATCGCGAGCAAGCTCGCTCCCACAGGGATCTTTTTCCTGGATCGTTACTCGTTGGACAAATCCGCCAACGGATGCCGCCCTTCCCACGCCTTGTGGAAATGCGCTTCCACCGCCGCTTCGGGCACATGGTTGATGTCCGGCCAGTGCCAACGGGGCTTGTGGTCCTTGTCGATCAGCCGCGCGCGCACGCCTTCGCTGAATTCCGGATGGCGACAGCAGTTGAGGCTCAAGGTGTATTCCATCCGGAACACGCCGGCCAAGGACAAATGCCGGGCACGGGCGATCTGTTCCCAGACCAGATAAGCGGTCAAGGGCGAACCTTCGGTCATGGTCTTGGCGGCGCGGGCGATCAGTGGGTCCGAGTGGTCCACCAGCAGGCTGAGGGCTTTCCAGGCGCAGCGCACATCGCTGACATCCAGCCATTCATCGATTTTCTGCCGACGTGGCAGCCATTGGGCTTCGGGCATTTGGTCGACCGCTTCCTGTTGCAGGGCCTTGAGCAGGCTGTTGAGCTGCATCTCGGTCTGTTCCTGCCAGTTGAGTTGCAGCAGGCCTTCGATCAGGTCGTCCTGTTGTTCATCCAGCAAAAAGCGGTCGGCCAGGTCCAGGTCGATGGCGTCCCGGGCATTCATGTGGGCGCCGGTCAGGCCGAGAAACAGGCCGAGCTTGCCGGGCAGGCGCGACAAGAACCAACTGGCGCCGACATCCGGGTACAGGCCGATGCTGATCTCCGGCATTGCCAGGCGACTGCTTGGTGTGACGATGCGGGTACTCGCCCCTTGCAGCAGACCCATGCCGCCGCCCAGTACATAACCATGGCCCCAACACAGCAGGGGTTTGGGGTAGGTGTGCAGGTTGAAGTCCAAGCGGTATTCCGCCGCGAAGAATTGTGCAGCCAGCGGCGGTACTTCACCGGGATGGGCACGGCAGGCCTCTACCAGGCTGCGTACTTCACCGCCAGCGCAGAACGCCTTGGCGCCGTTGCCGCGCAATAACACACACACGACCTGCGGCTCCCGGGCCCAGGCATCGAGACGATCACGCAAGGCGTTGATCATCTGCAGGGACAAGGCATTCAGGGATTTTTCGGCGTCCAGGGTGGCGATGCCGATACGGGCACCGTCGATGCCGGTGAGCTCTTCGAAGTGCAGATTCATCGTGACCTCGATCAGAAATTTGAATAATCAGTATGACCGCTGCGTAGGAAAGTGCTGGTTCTGCGTCAGATCAATTGACAAGCCATGTAGGCTTTCCTAGGGTGCGCCCATTGTTTTTACCGGATGCAACCATGACTGCCGACGACCGTATCAAACTCGAACCGAGCTGGAAGCAGGCACTGCGTGCCGAGTTCGACCAGCCCTACATGGCAGAGTTGCGCGAATTCCTGCGTCGGGAATACGCCGCCGGCAAGGAAATTTATCCACCGGCACCGCTGATTTTCAACGCCCTTAATTCCACGCCGCTGGACAAGGTCAAGGTGGTGATCCTCGGCCAGGATCCCTACCACGGTCCGGGCCAGGCCCATGGCTTGTGCTTTTCGGTACAGCCGGGTGTGCCAGCGCCGCCGTCGCTGGTGAACATCTTCAAGGAATTGAAGCGCGACCTGAACATCGATATTCCCAACCATGGCTATCTGCAAAGCTGGGCCGACCAAGGCGTGTTGCTGCTCAACACTACCATGACCGTGGAGCGTGCCAACGCCAACGCCCACGCAGGCAAGGGCTGGCAGCATTTCACCGACCGGGTCATCGCAGTGGTCAGCGAACACCAGCAGAACCTGGTCTTCCTGTTATGGGGCGCCCATGCCCAGGGCAAGCAGAAACTGATCGACGCCACCAAGCACTTGGTGCTGACCTCGGTCCACCCGTCGCCGTTGTCGGCTTATCGGGGTTTTCTGGGGTGCGGGCATTTCAGTCGGGCCAACAAGTTTCTCGAGCAACATGGCGAGGCGCCTATTGATTGGCGGTTGCCGCCGCTTTAAGTGGTCGGCAGTAAGGGCCTCATCGCGAGCAAGCTCGCTCCCACATGGGTTTTGTGGTGGGATGCAAAATGGGTGCTCGCCGCAGATCCTCTGTGGGAGCGAGCTTGCTCGCGATGAAGGCAACTCGGTCTACAAGTCCGAACCCGGCTTGCGCATCCAATACCTGAACAACGGCTCCGCCAGAAACAGCACAAACAACAACCGCATCACCTGCAACGCCGTCACCAATGGCACCGACAGTTGCAACGTCTCGGCCGTCAGGCTCATTTCCGCGATGCCGCCGGGCATCATGCCCAGGGTCAGTGAACGCAGGTCCAGCTGGGTCAGGGTGCTCAGGCCCAACGCCGCGAGAGTGGCGATCAGCATCGTCAACACCGTGCCGATCAGGGTACGCCCCATGAACGACGGCGCCCGACGAAAGAACTGCCGGTTGAAATGACAACCCAATCCGCTGCCGATCAACCACTGGCCGACCTGGCTGGCGCCGTTGGGCAGGCCGATGTGCAGGTCCCAACCGACGCTCACCGCCGCACTGACCAGCAATGGTCCGAACAACCAGGGATTGGGTTGGCGCAAGCGCTCCCAGACCCAGGCGAGCAGGGCGCCCGCCGGGAACAGCATCGCCAGCCACAGCCAGTCCACCGTCGTGGCGTGTTGCACCGGTGCACCTTCGCCCAACAGGTACTTGAAGGCCGCCGGTACGCACAGCACCACTACCAGCACTCGCAGGCTCTGGCCCGCCGCAACACGACTGAGGTCGGCGCCGTTGCGGGCGCCGAGGTTGACCATTTCGCCGGAACCGCCCGGCATGCTCGAGAAGAACGCGGTGGCGCGATCCTCGCCGGTGCGACGCATCAGCCAGACACTCACCACGCTGGACACGCTGGTGATCAGCGCGCCGAAGAAGATCAGGCCGAAGTGGCTCAGGACCTGCTCCATCACCACCGGGGTGAAGTGCAGGCCGATACCGATGCCCACCACCCATTGGCCGCATTTACGGCCACCGGGGATTTCCATCAGTTGCCACGGCGTAAGACAGCGCACCAGGATGATCGCCAGCAACGAGCCGACCATCCAGGGCAAAGGCCAGCCGATCAGGCTGGCCAGGTAACCGCCGGCCAGGCCGACCAGCGGTGTTCCCCACCATTGTCTGAATATCGCCTCAGACATTGGCCAGGGCGCGACGTTGTGCGGCGCGGCGCCGCCAGATCCGCAGCAATGGCATGAACAGCATGATCGCCGTCAGCACCCAGCAGCCGAAGGTGATCGGGCTCGACCAGAGGATCTCCAGCGCACCGTTGGAAATCGACAGCGCACGACGCAGGTTCTGCTCCATCAGGCCACCGAGGATGAAGCCCAGCAGCACCGGCGACAGCGGGAAGTCCAGCTTGCGCAGGATATAGCCGAAGATGCCGATACCGATCATCAGGAACAGGTCGAACGTGGTGGCATGCACCGCATAGACACCGATCCCGGTGATGATCGCGATGACCGGAACCAACGCCCAGTTCGGCACGGCCAGGATCCGGGTGAAGATGCGGATCATCGGGATGTTGAGAATCACCAGCATGACGTTGGCGACGAACAACGACGCGATCAGGCCCCAGACGATGTCCGGCTGTTGCTGGAACAGCAGGGGACCAGGCGTGATGTTGTACAGCGACAGCGCGCCGATCATCACCGCCGTGGTGCCCGAGCCGGGAACACCGAGGGTCAGCATCGGCACCAGCGCACCGCAGGCCGCGCCACCGATAGCGGTTTCCGGGGCGGCGAGGCCGCGCTTGTCGCCCTGGCCGAACGTGCCACCGGCGCCGGCAATGCGTTTTTCGGTCATGTAGGCCACGGCACTGGCCAGGGTCGCACCAGCACCCGGCAGCACGCCCATGATGAAACCGAGTACGCCGCAGCGCAGGTTCACAGTGAAGACCGACGCGGCTTCCTTGAAGTTGAACATCATCCGCCCGGTGGCTTTTACCGCTTCCTGGCCGCGATGGGTTTTTTCCAGCAGCAACAGGATTTCGCTGATGGAGAACAGGCCCAGCACCAGCACGACGAACTGGATGCCGTCGGTCAGGTGGATGTTGTCACCGGTGAAGCGGTAGACGCCGCTGTTGGCATCGATCCCGACACTGGACAGGAACAGGCCGATCAGCGCCGCGATGAAGGTCTTGAGCGGTCGGTCGCCGGCCATGCCACCGAGGCAGACAATGGCGAACACCATCAGCACGAAATATTCCGCCGGCCCGAAGGCAATCGCCCATTTGGCCAGCAGCGGTGCGAACAACACCATGCCGCAGGTGGCGATGAACGCGCCGATGAACGAACTCCACGCCGACAGCGACAACGCCACGCCGGCCAGGCCTTGGCGGGCCATCGGGTAGCCGTCGAGGGTGGTCATCACGGTGGAGGCTTCACCCGGGATGTTGAGCAGGATCGAGCTGATACGTCCGCCGTATTCGCAACCCAGGTACACCGCGGCCAGCAGGATCAGCGCCGATTCCGGCGGCAGCCCCAGGGCAAAGGCAATCGGGATCAGCAGCGCCACGCCGTTGATCGGGCCCAGGCCCGGCAGCAGGCCGACCACGGTGCCGATCAGGGTGCCGGTCAGTGCTGTGACGAGGTTGTAGGGAGTCAGTGCAACGCCAAAACCCTGGCCGAGATAATTCAGGGTATCCATATCAATTCTCCAGGACGTCGAGCAGGCCCAGGGGCAGCGGCACGTCCATCAGCTTGTCGAACAACAGATAAAGACCGATGGCCATCAGGCTGATGATCACCACGCTCGGCACCCAGCGACCGCCGTAAAGGCGCGCCATCGGCACGCCGATCAGGATGCTGGCAAGGATGAAGCCCAGGGGTTCGAAGGTCCCGGCGAATACCAGCAGCAGCACCACGCAGATGCCGATTTTCTGCAAGGTTTCGCGGTCCAGGTGCGGGTCTTCGTCGCTGTGCACGATGGGTGTAGGGCGAAACACCATGTACAGCAATGCCAGCCCCATCAGCCCGAGCATCAGCAAGGGAAAGGCGCGCGGGCCGACCGGTTCGTAGGAAAAGGCGGCTTGATAGGGCCAAGCCATCAGCGCCAGGCCGATACAGACCAGTAGCAGCACCGCGGCAAAAATACGTTGGATGGTGAGCATGACTAACTCCTGGGCGACGCCGACAGTGCCGGCGCCGCCGCGAGAACAGAGACGGTTACTGGATCAGGCCGAACTCTTTGGCCAGCACCTTGTAATCAGCCACTTGTTTCTTCACATAGGCATCCAGTTCCGGTCCGGTCATGGCGAACGGGAACAGCTCGCGCTGGTCGCGCAACTTGGCGAACTCTTCGGAAGCCAGCAGTTTGTCGAACGCGTCTTTCCACCAGGCGTAGTCTTCATCGCTGACCTTCGGCCCGAGGTAGAAGCCACGGACCACTGGCCAGAGGATGTCGTAGCCTTGTTCGCGAGCGGTCGGGATGTCTTTCATTTCCGGCTCGTCCAGGCGTTTATCGGAGAACACTGCCAGCAGGCGCATGTCACCACTCTGGATGTGCGGCATGGAGTCGGAAATGTCCGTACTGCCGACCTGAATATGACCGCCGAGCAGGGCCGTGGCGATTTCACCACCGCCTTCGAGTGCCACGTAGCGCAGTTTGCGCGGGTCGATGCCGGCAGCCTTGGCGATCAGGGCTGTTTGCATCCAGTCCTGGCTGCCGACGGTGCCGCCGGAGCCGATCACCACCGAGCCTGGATCTTTCTTCAGGGCCTGCACCAGATCGTCGAGGTTCTTGTAGGGCGAATCGCTTTTTACCGCGATGGCGCCGTAGCTGGTACCAACGGCCGCCAGCCAGCGCACGGCGTTTTCATCGAAACGACCGAACTTGCCTTGGGCCAGGTTCAGCAACGAACCACTGGACCAGGCCACCAGCGTGCCGGCGTCGGCCGGACGTTGGGCGACCACTGCGTTGTACGCCACCGCGCCAACACCGCCGGGCATGTAGGTCACGCGCATGGGTTTGGTCAGCAGCTTCTGGTTCACCAGCGCGCTTTGCGCCAGTTTGCACGTCAGGTCGAAACCGCCGCCCGGTGCCGCCGGGGCGATGCATTCGGGGCGCTTGGGCTCTTTGGATGGATCGGCGGCGAGCAACTGCCCGGCGAACATCAGGCATCCGGCGGCCAGGGCTACTTTACGCAGTGATAGGTTCATTGTTGTCTCCACAGGATTGTTGTTATGTGTGGTGAAAATGTGTCGTGACGGATCCCGCCCAGGTCATCGCTGATGGGGCGCGCAGGTCGTTACCGGGATTGAATACAGGGCGACACCGCCCAAGGCGGTCTGGTTGGAGCGAGAAGGGCGAGCAGGCGCTGGGGCCTGTAGCTGCATGGACAGCATGGTGAGTACTCCGCTTTTATTTTTCTTATTTTAGGACGAAAACGCTTCGTGGCATTTTTCATTCGCGATCGGGCCGCGGCGGTCAGTCGAAACTATCCGTAAAGTGACTCTAACGGCCTAACCTTTCGCTAACCTTTCAAAAGCTTTCAGCGTGTTTTTTGCCTTCACAGTCGCGGATGCGGCTGTAAACTCCGCGCCAAAGAATGGCGTCGGCCATCCCTGAATCGAGGAATAATCCATGCGTGTTCTGCTCGTCGAAGACCATCTGCAGCTCGCCGAAAGCGTTGCCCAAGCGCTCAAGAGCACTGGTTTGACCGTGGACGTGCTGCACGACGGCGTCGCGGCCGACCTGGCCTTGAGCAGCGAGGAATACGCAGTAGCGGTCCTGGATGTCGGGCTGCCGCGCATGGACGGTTTCGAGGTTCTGGCGCGTCTGCGGGCCCGCGGCAAGACCTTGCCGGTGCTGATGCTGACCGCTCGCAGCGACGTCAAGGACCGTGTCCATGGCCTGAACCTCGGCGCCGACGATTACCTGGCCAAGCCATTCGAGCTCACTGAGCTGGAGGCTCGGGTCAAGGCACTGTTGCGCCGCAGCGTGCTGGGCGGTGAACGCCAGCAGCGCTGTGGCGGGCTGGTCTATGACCTGGACACCCGCCGCTTTACCCTCGACGATGAGCTGTTGACCCTGACGTCCCGCGAGCAAGCCGTGCTGGAGGCGTTGATCGCCCGGCCGGGGCGGGTGATGAGCAAGGAGCAACTGGCGGCCCAAGTGTTCGGCCTGGACGAAGAGGCCAGCCCCGACGCCATCGAAATCTACGTCCATCGCTTGCGCAAGAAACTCGATGGTCGTGCGGTGGCGATCGTGACGTTCCGCGGCCTTGGCTACCTATTGGAAAATCGCAATGCATAAGCCCGACAGCCTGCGCTGGCGGCTGCTTCGCAACCTCGCACTGCTGCTGGTGGTCTTGATGCTCGCCAGCGGCTTGAGCGCCTATTGGAACGGTCGCGAGGCTGCCGACACCGCCTACGATCGGACCCTGCTGGCCTCGGCCCGGACCATCGCCGCGGGCCTTTCGGCGCGTGACGGCAGCCTCAGTGCGGATGTGCCCTACGTGGCCCTGGATACTTTCGCCTACGACAGCGCCGGGCGCATTTATTACCAGGTCAATGACATCGACAAGAAGCTGATTTCCGGCTACGAAAACCTCCCCGGCCCGCCGCCCGGCACGCCGCGCACGGACGATTACCCAGCCCTGGCGCGTTTTTACAACGCTCGCTATCAGGGTCAGAACGTGCGGGTGGTGAGCCTGCTCAAGGCCGTGAGCGAGCCGAACATGAACGGCATGGCGGAAATTCGCGTAGCGGAGACTGAAGAGGCGCGGGTCAGCATGGCCCGCGGGCTGATGGCCGACACGCTGTTGCGCCTGGGCATGCTGGCCGTGGGCGCGCTGCTGTTGGTGTGGTTTGCAGTCAGCGCGGCATTGCGCCCGCTGGAGCGCTTGCGCACGGCGGTGGAGGAACGCCAGTCGGATGATCTGCGACCGTTGCCGCTGGTGGAAGTGCAGCACGAATTATGGCCACTGGTGCGGGCCCTCAACCATTTCACCGAGCGTCTGCGCGGGCAATTCGAGCGTCAGGCGCAGTTCATCGCTGATGCCGCCCATGAGCTGCGCACGCCCTTGGCCGCGCTCAAGGCGCGTCTTGAGCTGGGCTTGCGAGCCAGCGAGCCAGCGACCTGGCGTGAAACCCTGGAAACTGCGGCCCAAGGTACTGACCGGCTAACCCACCTGGCCAACCAACTGCTGTCCTTGGCGCGTGTGGAAAACGGCGCCCGGGCCATTGCCGAGGGCGGTGCGCAACTGCTTGATCTCAGTCAGTTGGCCCGTGAGTTGGGCATGGCCATGGCGCCGCTGGCCCATGCCCGAGGGGTGGCGCTGGCCCTGGAAGCCGACGAACCGGTATGGCTGCGGGGCGAGCCGACCTTGTTGAACGAGTTGTTGAGCAACCTGGTGGACAACGCCCTGGCCCATACCCCATCGGGCGGCAATGTAATCCTGCGGGTTTCTGCCCCGGCCGTGCTGGAGGTCGAGGACGATGGCCCCGGCATTCCGCTGCACGAGCGGGACCGGGTGTTCGAGCGCTTCTATCGACGCAACCAGCAAGTGGCCGGTTCGGGGCTGGGCTTGGCGATCGTCGGCGAAATCTGCCGTGCGCACCTGGCGCAGATCACCTTGCACGATGGGCAGGAGCGCGGGTTGAAGGTGCGGGTGAGTTTTATCCCAGGGTAACCCTGACGATGCAAAATCCTGTGGCGAGGGAGCTTGCTCCCGCTGGGGTGCGAAGCAGCCCGAAGCTTTTGCGGCCGCTGCGCGACCGAGCGGGAGCAAGCTCCCTCGCCACAAAAGCGTCTCCTGACCACAAAAGAGCGGCATGGCCAGAGAGGCCTTCGTGGCTTCAGATGTCTCTAATAGAACATCGACCGCGCGTCTTCGATATCCGCGCAGCGGGCCTTGTTCTCCGGGTCGATGCCCAGTTTCTTGAAGGCGGGAACCCCGGACATGTCAATCATGCTCAGTGGATGGTCGGTGTCCTTGTAGCAATACAGCGCTGCGACCTGCACCAGGTCGACATAATCGATTTGCTTGGAATCCCGGGTGAAATCCAGATACAGCCCCGGCAGTTTCACCAGCCGCTCCGGAAACTCCCAGACGCTGAGTAGTTTGTCCCCCAGCACCGGGTGAATCGTTTCGATGACGTGATTGAGGCTGACCGGGTCCGACAGCAATTCATTGTTGTCTTGCGCATACGTCAGGATCGGCAACACGCCGATCTGGTGCACCAGCCCACCCAACGCAGCCTGGTCGGGCTTGAGTTGGGTGTAACCGCGACACAGCGCATAGCTGACGCCGGCGATCTCCAGGCTCTTGCGCCAGACGTCGCGCATCTTCAGTTCCACCACCTCGGAGCGGGCGTGGAAAATCTGCTCCATGACCAGGCCGATGGCCAGGTTGCTGCTGTAGTTGACGCCCAATCGAGTGATGGCCGTGTGCAGGTCGGTGACTTCCTGGGTGGCGCGCAGCAGTGGGCTGTTGACCACTTTTATCAGGCGTGCCGAGAGGGCCGTATCGCGGCCGATCACTTTGCTCAGGTTGCTGACGCTGATTTCCGGGTCTTCGGCGGCCCGGCGAATCTGCAGGGCCACTTCCGGTAATGTCGGCAGAACCAAGTCATCGTTGTCGATGGCCTGCACCAAATCCCGTTGGACCTTATCCGCCAAATCGCTCATTTCGGTTCTCTAGGGTATTGCGGCAAATGCTGCGATCAGCGCTGGATTTCGCGGTCGCGATCCAGTTCGTAAGGCAGGTCCAACTGTTGAAGGCGTGGGCCTTCCAAGGTACCGAGATGCAAATTGTCGTCTTCTGCTGCTTCGGCCTGCAATACCGCCAGTAGTTCGATGCTTCCTTCGCCGCGGGCAGCCATCACCACTTCGCCGATGGAACTGCCATGTGTGGGGGAGAACAGCGCCGTGCCGGGTTCCGGCAGTTCGCTGGCGTCCAGCTGCAAGCGGTACAGGCGTCGCTTGAGCTTGCCCAGGTATTGCATGCGGGCGACGATTTCCTGGCCGGTGTAGCAGCCTTTCTTGAAACTGACGCCGCCGACGGCTTGCAGGTTGAGCATCTGCGGGATGAACAGTTCGCGGGTGGCTGGCATGACCTGGCCGATTCCGGCGCGGATCTGGCCCAGCAGCCAGGGGTTCAGGTCCGCTTCGGCCAATTCTGCGCCCAGGCGGGTTCGCAGCTTCTGTGCCTGTTCGGCGGGTGCCCACAATTCGGCGCGACCGGGAGATACGCGGATGGCGATCAAGGCTTCATGACGAGCCACGCTGTCGGTGTCGCTTGGCAGTTCGAGGCCCAGGCCAGTCAGCGCCTTGTCGGCGTTTTCCAGGCCGAAGCGAACCCAGGCCGCGCTTTCGTCGGTGAGCTTGGATTTGGAGAACACGGCATATTTTTTCAGGTCGGCCAGTTGCGGTTCGAGCAGTTCGGCGGCCATGGCCATCAACACACCGTCGCCTTCGAGCAGGATGCGGAAGCTCGATTGCATCCGGCCTTTCTGGGTGCAGCGGGCGCCGAGGCTGGCCCGGCTGTCGCTCAGGTAGTCGAGGTTGCAGGTCAATTGGCCTTGCAGGAATTTGCTGGCATCCACGCCGCGGACCGCGAGGACGCCTTCGTGGGACAGGGTGCAGAAAAAAGCGGAATCAGCCATGGGTCATCGCAGGATAAAAGGTCTGGTGGACATCATAAGGTGGCGCCCTTGAAATGGGTAGTTCACAAAGGATCGGTGGTGCCCGACCAAAGCTGTCTGTTCCACTGCGGCGGGGCCTGTATACTTGCGCTCTATTTGAGGAGCGCTCCATGGTCGAAGATGTTGAACTGAATCGCCTCTACTGGCACAGCCGCCGCGGCATGCTTGAACTGGACGTGTTGCTGGTGCCATTCGTCAAAGAGGTTTATCCCCATCTCAATGAAGTGGACCGCGCGTGCTATGTCCGCCTGCTCGAATGCGAGGATCAGGACATGTTCGGCTGGTTCATGGAGCGCAGCGAATCCGAAGACCCTGAGTTGCAGCGCATGGTCCGGATGATTCTGGACCGTGTCCAACCCAAGTAAGCGCTTCGAATGCCGCTGGCAGGCCTCCGGGCAACTGCTGGCGGCCTATCTGCTGGCCCAGGTGTTTGCCCTGGGTTCGTTGTTCCTGTTGTCCGTACCGTCCTGGTTCGCAGCGCTTGGCATCGTATTGTGCCTGGCCCATGGCGCCTGGGTGATTCCCCGATATGTAGTGCTGACCCATCGCCGGGCTTTCTGCGGGCTGCGTCGTAATGCCGCTGGCTGGCAACTCTGGAGTCGGGCCGATGGGTGGCGGGCTGTGCAACTGCGCCCCGATAGCCTGGCGTTGCCGATGATCGTCGTGCTGCGTTTTCGCTTGCAGGGTGAACGGCGGGTCCGGTCGGTGTGTGTGCCGCGCGACGCGCTGGCGCCGGATATCCATCGGCGCCTGCGGGTGCGGCTCAGGTTCAGTCGGCGTAGGTGGGCGGCACCAGGATAGTATCCCGTGCCTCGGGCAGCAGGTTCGGGTAGTCCAGCGTGTAATGCAGCCCCCGGCTTTCCTTGCGTTCCATGGCCGAGCGAATCATCAGTTCGGCCACCTGGGCCAGGTTGCGCAGCTCGATCAGGTCGCGACTGACTTTATAGTTGCTGTAGAACTCGTCGATTTCATCCAGCAGCAGGCGCACCCGATGTTGCGCCCGTTGCAGGCGCTTGTTGGTGCGCACGATGCCCACGTAGTCCCACATGAATCGCCGCAGTTCGTCCCAGTTGTGCGCGATGATCACGTCTTCGTCCGAATCGGTGACCTGGCTGGCGTCCCACGAGGGCAGGGCGGCTGGAACGGCAATCTGCGGCAATTGCGCCAGGATGTCTGCCGCCGCCGAGCGGGCGTAGACAAAGCATTCCAGCAGCGAGTTGCTGGCCATGCGGTTGGCGCCGTGCAGGCCGGTGAAGCTGGTTTCGCCGATGGCATACAGGCCAGGCACGTCGGTGCGGCCCTGTTGGTCGACCATCACGCCACCGCAGGTGTAATGCGCCGCCGGCACCACCGGGATCGGCTGCTTGGTGATGTCGATGGAAAACTCCAGGCAGCGTTCGTACACCGTCGGGAAGTGGCTCTTGATGAACGCTTCGGGCTTGTGGCTGATGTCCAGGTAAACACAATCGATACCCAGGCGCTTCATTTCGTGGTCGATGGCCCGGGCGACGATGTCGCGCGGTGCCAGTTCGGCGCGCGGATCGAAGCGCTGCATGAAGCGTTCGCCGTTGGGCAGCTTCAAGTGTGCACCTTCGCCACGCAGGGCTTCGGTGATCAGGAAGCTCTTGGCCAGCGGGTGATAGAGACAGGTGGGGTGGAACTGGTTGAACTCCAGGTTCGCCACCCGGCAACCCGAACGCCAGGCCATGGCGATGCCATCGCCGCAGGCGCCGTCGGGGTTGCTGGTATAAAGATAGACTTTTGCTGCGCCGCCGGATGCCAGGATGACGAAGCGCGCGCCGTAGGTGTCGACTTCACCGGTGCCGCGATTGAGCACGTAGGCGCCGAGGCAGCGATCGCCGTCCAGGCCCAGGCGTTTTTCGGTGATCAGGTCGACCGCGACGCGCTGTTCCAGCAATTCGATGTTCGGCCGCAGTCGCGCTTGTGCGAGCAGGGTCTTGAAGATCGCTGCTCCAGTGGCGTCGGCCGCATGGATGATGCGCCGATGGCTGTGACCGCCTTCGCGCGTCAGGTGGAACTCGAAACCGCCGTCTTCGGTGCCCGATTGTTCGTCACGGGTAAACGGCACACCCTGGTCGATCAGCCACTGGATGGCTTCCCTGCTGTGCTCCACGGTGAAACGCACCGCCTGTGGATTGCACAGGCCACCGCCGGCGTTGAGGGTGTCGTCGACATGGGATTCAATGGTGTCGGTATCGTCCAGTACGGCTGCGACACCGCCCTGGGCCCAGAAGGTCGAACCGTTGGCCAGGTCGCCCTTGCTCAGGACTGCAATGCGCAAATGCGCAGGCAACGTCAGTGCCAGGCTCAATCCGGCGGCTCCGCTGCCGATTACCAGAACATCGTGTTGAAACTGTTGGCTCATTCGAATGGTTTCCGCTCAAGGCGACCCGGGTCGGGGTTGGCGCAAGACACCGCTTCAACGGGTCAGGCAGCCACGCAGCCCACTAGTATATAGAGGGGGGGATCGGCACAATAGCCGGGCATTCATGGCAATGTGAAACCAGCGTGACAGAAAAGCGACACGCTTCGTCGGATCGCCGGTTTGGGTACAACATCGATAAGGCCGCCGTTTCGAGGACAGAACGCTGTTTATCTCGTCACGGTTGCCTGATATTCAGTGTGCAGCGCTATAAATAGCGGGAACTTTTGCCGAGCGCCTACGTTCAATAGACGGTTGTCTGCAAAAGGGAGCAGCGTCGGGTTGGTGCAAGATTTCGATTGGAGTCTCTGCCGTCAGTCCCGGTGACAGATTATTCGCGCAGCCGGGGAATCTCCTGCTGCGTTTTTCGTGCGTGCCGAGATCAGAGCGCGCCGGAAACTTGCTTGGAAGGGGGAGAACTTTTGCGAAAAGCCCGAGTCTATGTTTGCAAGCCCGGTCAATTAGTAATGCAAGCCTCCTTCGAGCTTATCGAGGAGTGTTCATGCTAACCCAGGAAGAGGATCAGCAGCTGGTCGAGCGCGTCCAACGCGGCGACAAGCGAGCTTTCGATCTGCTAGTGCTTAAATACCAGCACAAAATTCTCGGGTTGATCGTGCGTTTCGTGCACGACACCCATGAAGCGCAGGATGTCGCTCAGGAAGCCTTCATCAAGGCCTACCGCGCACTTGGTAATTTTCGCGGGGACAGCGCGTTTTACACGTGGCTTTACCGCATCGCCATCAACACGGCGAAAAACTATCTGGTTTCACGCGGCCGCCGGCCGCCGGATAGCGATGTAAGTTCTGAGGATGCCGAGTTCTATGATGGCGATCATGGCCTCAAGGATCTCGAGTCACCAGAACGCGCGTTGCTGCGGGATGAGATCGAAGGCACTGTCCATCGAACCATCCAGCAATTGCCCGAAGATTTGCGTACGGCTTTAACTTTACGCGAATTCGACGGTCTGAGTTACGAAGACATTGCGAGCGTCATGCAATGTCCTGTAGGCACCGTGCGCTCCCGGATCTTCCGCGCCCGGGAGGCCATTGATAAAGCCCTGCAACCTTTGTTGCAGGAAAACTAGAGACAGCGGCGACAGCCAAGAGAGGAACGCCATGAGTCGTGAAGCCCTGCAGGAATCGCTGTCCGCAGTTATGGACAACGAAGCGGACGAACTGGAATTGCGTCGGGTATTGAATGCCTTCGACGATGTTGAAACCCGTGAGACCTGGGCTCGTTACCAGATCGCCCGGGCCGTGATGCACAAGGACTTGTTGCTTCCACGCCTGGACATCGCTGCGGCCGTTTCCGCTGCATTGGCTGACGAAGCCGTACCGGCAAAAGCCTCCCGCGGACCATGGCGCAGCCTGGGTCGCCTGGCAGTAGCCGCTTCGGTCACCGTGGCCGTACTGGCCGGTGTGCGCCTGTACAACCAGGATGAGATTGCCGGCGTGCAGATGGCGCAACAGTCCAACCAGCCAGGCCTGGTCGCTCCACAGGTCAAAGGCCCAGCAGTACTGGCCGGTTACAGCGAAGGCTCGGAAACCGCAGGCCCGATGGTCAATGGTGTTCTGCAAGGCCAACCTGGCTGGCATGATCAGCGTCTGCCCAACTACCTGCGTCAGCATGCTCAGCAAGCTGCCCTGAAAGGTACTGAAAGCGCGCTGCCTTACGCCCGTGCAGCCAGCATGGAAAACCGTTAATAAGGAAAACCATTGCGCGCCATACCTCTATTCACGCTTCTGCTTGGTGGCTGGTGTGCGATTCCAGCCCATGCCGATGAGGCTCAGGATTGGTTGAACCGCCTGAGTCAAGCCGAGCAGCAGCAGAGCTTCCAGGGCACTTTCGTTTACGAGCGCAACGGTAGTTTTTCTACCCATAACATCTGGCATCGCGTCCAGGATGGCAAAGTCCGCGAGCGGTTACTCCAGCTCGACGGCTCGGCACAGGAAGTCATGCGCATTGATGGACATACTCAATGCGTCAGTGGCTCCTTGATCGCGGGGCTGGGCAATACGCCTGACGGCACCTCACGTGCGCTCGATCCGCAAAAACTCAAGAATTGGTACGACCTGGCCGTCATTGGCAAGTCGCGCGTGGCCGGGCGTCAAGCGGTCATTGTGGCGTTGACGCCCAAGGACCAGCATCGTTATGGCTTCGAGCTGCACCTGGACAAAGAGACTGGCTTGCCGCTCAAGTCCCTGTTGCTCAATGACAAGGGCCAGTTGCTCGAACGTTTCCAGTTCACCCGCTTGAATGTCGCGGCGCCGACAGACGGTGATCTGCAAGCCAGCGCCGAATGCAAGGCTGTCACGCAGGATTCCGTCAAGGTCGTCGCGGTGAAAGCCGCCTGGCACTCGGACTGGCTGCCGCCTGGTTTCGAGCTGTCCAGCAGTGCCGTGCGCAAGGACCCGGACACCCAGGTCCAGGTCAACAGCTTGATGTACGACGATGGCCTGGCGCGCTTCTCGGTGTTCCTGGAACCGTTGAACGGTGCCAACGCCACTGATACCCGTACTCAGCTCGGCCCGACGGCTGCCGTCTCCCGCAGGCTCACGACGCCCCAGGGCGAAATGATGGTCACGGTGGTCGGTGAGATTCCTATCGGTACGGCGGAACGGATTGCGCTTTCCATGCGCTCCGACGTCACGGCGACTCAATAGCCTGCTGGCTGCATGGGTGGTTCGATTGTGCGAGAGGCTGATGATGCCAGGGCTTGATCGAAATGCCGAAACTTCCTGTCAGTATTTTCATTTGCAAAAAACCAGCTTTTTTTCTATAGGTCAGAGCCGCTCGGCCCTGGCCTTGTCTGTTCCGGAACAAAAATACCGGCGTATCTTTTCCTGGTATTCCTTGCTCCATATCGCTTAACCATGCTCGTCGTAACGGGAGCCGTATGTCGATACCACGCTTGAAAACCTATCTCTCTATCCTTGCCACCGTGCTTGTGCTCGGCCAGGCCGTTCCTGCCGTGGCGGTCGAGTTGCCCGACTTTACGCAATTGGTCGAGCAGGCGTCGCCCGCCGTAGTGAACATCAGCACGACCCAGAAACTGCCGGATCGCCGCGTATCGGACCAGCAAATGCCGGACCTGGAAGGCTTGCCGCCGATGCTGCGAGAGTTCTTCGAGCGCGGCATGCCGCAACAACCCCGTTCGCCCGGCGGTGGTCGCCAGCGCGAAGCGCAATCCTTGGGTTCGGGTTTCATTATTTCGCCTGATGGCTACATCCTGACCAACAACCATGTGATCGCCGATGCCGACGAAATCCTGGTACGCCTGGCCGATCGCAGTGAGCTCAAGGCCAAGCTGATCGGCACCGATCCACGTTCCGACGTGGCGCTGTTGAAAATCGAAGGCAAGGATCTGCCCGTGCTCAAGCTGGGCAAATCCCAGGACCTGAAAGCCGGCCAATGGGTCGTGGCCATCGGTTCGCCGTTCGGCTTCGACCACACCGTGACCCAGGGCATTGTCAGCGCCATCGGTCGCAGCCTGCCGAACGAAAACTACGTGCCGTTCATCCAGACCGACGTGCCGATCAACCCGGGTAACTCCGGTGGCCCGCTGTTCAACCTCGCGGGTGAAGTCGTCGGCATCAACTCCCAGATCTATACCCGTTCGGGTGGCTTCATGGGCGTGTCCTTCGCGATTCCGATCGACGTTGCCATGGACGTGTCCAACCAACTGAAAAGCGAAGGCAAGGTCAGCCGTGGCTGGTTGGGCGTGGTCATTCAGGAAGTGAACAAGGACCTGGCCGAGTCGTTCGGGCTGGAAAAACCGGCCGGTGCGCTGGTGGCGCAGATCCAGGAAGGTGGCCCGGCTGCCAAGGGCGGCCTGCAAGTGGGTGACGTGATCCTGAGCATGAATGGTCAGCCGATCGTCATGTCTGCCGACCTGCCGCACTTGGTGGGTGCCCTCAAGGCCGGTGCCAAGGCCAATCTGGAAGTGATTCGTGAAGGCAAGCGCAAGAACGTCGAATTGACCGTCGGCGCCATTCCTGAAGAAGGCAAGGAGTTGGATTCGCTGCCCAAGTCTGGCGTCGAGCGCAGCAGCAACCGTCTGGGCGTGGCGGTGGCCGAACTGACTGAAGAGCAGAAGCGCACCCTGGAGCTCCAGGGCGGTGTGGTGATCAAGGAGGTGCAGGATGGTCCTGCCGCCCTGATCGGCCTTCAGCCGGGCGACATCATTACGCACCTGAACAACCAGGCCATCGGTTCCGCCAAGGAGTTCACCGACATCGCCAAGGCGTTGCCGAAGAATCGTTCGGTGTCGATGCGGGTCCTGCGCCAGGGGCGTGCCAGCTTCATCACCTTCAAGCTGGCCGAATGACCGGTTAGCGGCTCAAAAAAAACCGCCTCGAGAGAGGCGGTTTTTTATTGCCTGGCAAATGCTCAGCCCATCATGTCCTTGACCATGCGTTCCTGCTCCATGAGTTCCCGCTGTCGGGCATCGATGCGTGACGACAGGGGAAAATTGGTGCCGGCGCGCCGTTTGGCGAAGTCCAACTGCTGAATGGCCTGACGGTAGTCGCCTACCAGTGCGAAGTACTCGGCACGAGCCTGATGCAGGCCGATGATGTTGCCCGACAGCCCGCGGGTCTCGGCCACCATGTACCAGACGTCCGGATCGTCCGGGCGGGTCTTGAGCAAGGATTCCAGGGCCTTCTCGGCATCGGCGGGGCGGTTCTGCTTGAGCAGCAGGTCGACGCGTACCTGGTTGAGTGGATAGTTGCCTGGGTATTGGCCCAGCATCCGCTCGACGCGCGATTGAGCGTCGGCCAGTTTGTTGTTGGTGATGTCCAGGTCCACCTGGGCGAGGTTGTAGATGATCTCGTTGGGCGATTTGGCCAGCAACGGCTGGAGGTTCTCCCGGGCTTCATTCAACTGGCCCCCCTTGATCTGCGCGATCGCCAGGCCATAGCGTGCCACGTCGTTCTTCGGGTTCTCATCCAGCTGCGCCCGGAAGCGCTTGGCGGCCAGGCCCGGGGTTTCTTCGTAGGTCAACTGGACCCGAGCGCGAATCAGTTGATAGCGCACACTGTCCTCGATACCGCCCGGCTTGGCCTGTTCGGCGCGGTTGCGGGTGTCGGCGATCCGGGATTCGGTCACCGGGTGAGTCAGCAGGAATTCCGGGGGTCTGGCGTCGAACCGGTACTGGCGCATCAGACGCTCGAACATGGTCGGCATGGACCGTGGATCATAGCCGGCTTTCTCGAGGTTCTGGATGCCGATGCGGTCCGCTTCCTGTTCGTTCTGGCGCGAGAAACGCCGTTGTTCCTGGATGGCCGCAGCCTGGGTCCCGGCGATGGCCGCGATCCCCGCGTCACCGCCACCGGCGGCGGCAATCACGATGCCGGCCAGCAGCGCGGCCATCATTGGCACTTGCATGCGCTGCTGGGCTTCGACGCCGCGGGCGAAGTGGCGTTGTGACAAGTGCGCCAGTTCGTGGGCCATGACCGAGGCGTATTCGCCTTCGGTCTGTGCATTGAGGAACAGGCCGCCGTTGACCCCGACGATTCCGCCAGGTGCGGCGAAGGCGTTGAGCTGCGGGCTGTTGATCAGGATGAACTCCAGGCGTCGGTCGTTGACCTGGCTGGTTTCCACCAGTTTATAGACGCTGGATTCGACGTAGTCCTTGAGCTGTGGATCGTTGAGCTGTGAAACCTGGCTGCGCAGCAGGGCCAGCCAGGCGCGGCCCAGTTGGTGCTCCTGTTCTGGCGAGACGATGGCAGAACTGGCATCGCCAAGTGACGGCAGGTCGTCGGCGAAGCCCGGTGAGGCAAGCAGGCAAGCGAGCGTCAGCAGGGTGGGGCGCAGAAATGTCATGCACGAAGCCTTAGTCGACAAAGACCTTACTGTAGCCGGACACCGGGCCCGGGACCAGATATTCTAGGCCGCTCAACGATCTGCCGCGGAGTGAACCCATGACTGATGCTGTAGCCCACGATGCCGAACTGGACGCCAGCGGCCTGAACTGTCCGTTGCCGTTGCTCAAGGCCAAGCTGGAACTCAATCGCCTGGCCAGCGGCAGTGTGCTCAAGGTGATCGCCACGGACGCGGGCTCGCAGCGTGATTTCCGCACCTTCGCCCGATTGGCCGGTCATACGCTGCTGCGTGAAGAAGACGATAACGGCGTCTACCGTTACTGGCTGAAAAAGGCCTGAAAACCGACAGCGTTTCTTAAGGATTTTTAATGTTCAAAGTGTTACGCGACTGGATCCAGCGCTACTTCTCCGATGAAGAAGCTGTGGTCCTGGCAGTGCTGCTATTCCTGGCCTTTACCGCCGTGCTCACCCTGGGCGGCATGCTGGCGCCGGTGCTGGCGGGGATGGTGCTGGCGTACCTGATGCAAGGGTTGGTCACGACCCTGGAGCGCTTGCGGTTGCCGGGTGCGGTGGCGGTGGGCTTGGTGTTCGCCCTGTTCATGGGCTTGTTGTTGGTGTTCATAATCGTGATCGTGCCGCTGCTCTGGCACCAGTTGGTGACGCTCTTCAACGAGTTGCCGGGGATGCTTGCCAAATGGCAGTCCGTGCTGTTGCTGTTGCCCGAGCGTTATCCGCACCTGGTGTCCGACGAGCAGGTGTTGCAAGCCATTGAAGTCGTGCGCGGCCAGATTGGCAAGTTCGGCCAGTGGGCGCTGACGTTTTCGCTGTCCAGCCTGCCGCTTTTGGTCAACATCATGATCTACCTGGTGTTGGTGCCGATCCTGGTGTTTTTCTTCCTCAAGGACCGGGAAATGATCGGCCGTTGGGTCCGAGGCTACCTGCCGCGTGAGCGAGCGCTGATTACCCGGGTGGCCCAGGAGATGAACCGGCAGATCGCCAACTACATTCGCGGCAAAGTCATCGAGATTTTCATCTGCGGTGGCGTGACCTACATCGGCTTCGTCGCCCTGGGGCTCAATTACGCCGCCTTGCTGGCGCTGCTGGTGGGCATCTCGGTGGTAGTGCCTTATGTCGGCACCGTGGTGGTGACCGTGCCGGTGGCCTTGATTGCGCTGTTCCAGTGGGGCTGGAGCGATCAGTTCATCTACCTGATGGCGGTCTACGGGATCATCCAGACGCTGGACGGCAACGTGCTGGTCCCGCTGCTGTTTTCCGAGGCGGTGAACCTGCATCCGGTGGCGATCATCTGCGCGGTGCTGCTGTTTGGCGGGCTGTGGGGGTTCTGGGGGGTGTTCTTTGCGATTCCCCTGGCGACGCTGTTCAAGGCGGTGCTGGATGCGTGGCCGAGCAAGGAGCCGGTGGTGGCGCCGTTGTTGTAGCTTGGGTAATGGGGTGAGGCTTTTGGCCCCATCGCGAGCAAGCTCGCTCCCACAGGGATTTGATTAACACCACCAATCCAGTGTGGGAGCGAGCTCGCTCGCGATAGCGCCAGTACAGGCAGCGAAAATTTCAGCCCTTGTTGAGGGCCTGAGCCGCCGCCAACACCGCATCCACATGCCCCGGCACCTTCACGCCACGCCATTCCTGGCGCAGCACGCCGTTCTTGTCGATCAGGAATGTGCTGCGATCAACGCCCAGGTACTCCTTGCCATAGAGCTTTTTCAGCTTGATCACGTCGAACAGCTGGCAGACGGCCTCGTCCTTGTCGCTGATCAGCTCGAACGGGAATTCCTGCTTGCACTTGAAGTTCTCGTGGGACTTGAGGCTGTCCCGGGAGACGCCGAACACTTCGGTGTTGGCGGCCTGGAACTGCGCATACTGGTCCCGAAAACCCTGGCCTTCGGTGGTGCAGCCCGGGGTGCTGTCCTTGGGGTAGAAGTAGATCACCACCTGTTTACCCTTGAGGGCGGCGAGGCTGATGGTCTGCCCGCTGGTGGCGGGTGCCTGGAAATCGGTAACCGGCTGGTCGACTGCAACGGCCATGAACGCTTCCTTACATTGGGTTTTGTGGGCGCCACGGTTCGATCAGGGCATCCAGGTTCATCGCATCGGCGAAATCCAGGAACTGATCGCGCAGCCAGCTGATCTGGGTGCCGGCCGGCAGGGTCACGGTGAACGTGGCATTGAGCATGGTGCCGCCGGTCTGTGGGGCCTGGTAGGTGTCGCAGGTCAGGTTTTCCAGCTCGACGTGATGGTCCATGAAGAACTGGCACAGCTCGTTGATGATGTCCGGACGATAGGCCGAGCTCACATAGGCCACGTAGGGCAGGGCCTGGGGACGGTTCTCCAGCGCGGCGCTACGCACCACGTTGACGGTGAAGGCATGCTTCTTGGCCAGCGCCGGCAGGCTGCCTTCCAGGCGAGCCAGGGCGTCCCAGCTGCCGGAGATCTCGAGCACGAGTGCACTGCATTCGCCATGACGGGTCAGGCGTGAGGTCACGACGGCGCAGCGATTTTCATGGCTGGCGCGGCACAGGACGTTAGTCAGCTCCATGGGGTTGGCGCCAAGGGCACTGATAACAAGGAATTGTTCGCGGACTGTGGGGGTGGACATGCAGCATTCCTAAAGCGATGAGCGGTCGGTACTGTTGCCGCTCGATACAGCGCCAGGCCCTGAGAAACGAACGGCTCAAGCCTTGTGCCCGGGGTTGCGCTGCATTCCATGACAGCAGGAACGCACCAGGACAAACCCGGGATCGGGGCTTGCGGCGACGAAAACGGAGGCTGGAAACCGGCGTATGAGCTTGTCGGTACCGATCAAAGCCTGAAGGGTAGCGAAAACCATCGCCAAGGGGAATGGTAGTTCGCTTGTACAAGCATCTTGGCGCCAGTACCATTACCGCTCTCTTTTTCCGGCAGGAGCGGTTTCATGATTGCGGGCAGTATGGTGGCACTGGTCACACCCATGGATGCACAAGGGCATCTTGACTGGGCCAGCCTCAGCAAACTCGTGGACTTCCACCTTGAGAACGGCACCCATGCCATTGTCGCTGTCGGTACCACCGGCGAGTCGGCAACCCTCGACGTCAATGAGCACATCGAAGTCATCCGTGCCGTGGTCAAGCAGGTCAACGGGCGCATTCCCGTCATCGCCGGCACCGGCGCCAACTCGACCCGCGAGGCCGTCGAGCTGACCCGCAACGCCAAGGAAGCCGGTGCCGACGCTTGCCTGCTGGTCGTTCCGTACTACAACAAGCCGACCCAGGAAGGCTTGTACCAGCACTTCAAGCACATTGCCGAAGCCGTCGACATCCCGCAGATCCTCTATAACGTTCCCGGCCGCACCTCCTGCGACATGCAGGCCGAGACCGTGATCCGCCTGTCCACCGTGCCGAACATCATCGGCATCAAGGAAGCCACCGGCGACATGAAGCGCGCCAAGGCCATCCTCGATGGCGTGAGCAAGGACTTCATCGTGCTGTCCGGCGATGATCCGACCGCGGTCGAGCTGATCCTGCTGGGCGGCAAGGGCAACATCTCCGTCACCGCCAACGTTGCTCCGCGCGAAATGGCCGACCTGTGCGAGGCCGCGCTCAAGGGCGACGCCGAGACCGCACGGGCCATCAACGAAAAACTGATGCCATTGCACAAGGACCTGTTCCTCGAGGCCAACCCGATTCCGGTGAAGTGGGCCTTGGTTGAAATGGGCCTGATGCACGAAGGCATCCGCCTGCCACTGACCTGGCTGAGCACCCCCTGTCACGAACCGCTGCGGCAGGCCATGCGCCAGTCCGGCGTCCTGGTTTAATTGAGGAAGTACAACGCATGAAGCGAATGGCCGGACTTTCCGCACTTGCCTTGATTATCTCCAGCACCAGCGGCTGCGGATGGATCTGGGGGCCGGAAGGTTACTTCCGCGACCGTGGTAGCGATTACCTGCAGGCGCAACAGACTGCACCGATGCAACTGCCGCAAGATGTCAGCGTTGCCAAGCGCCTCGATCCGCTGCTGCCGATCCCGCGCAACGTAGCCGACGACAGCGTCAAGGGCGAATACATCGTCCCACGTCCACAGCCGCTGTCGGCCGTGGCCGATGCCAGCGACTACACCCTGCAGAAGAGCGGCGACTCCAGCTGGGTCATGGGCCAGCATCCACCGGCCGAAGTCTGGCCGGTGGCGATCCAGTTCTTCCAGGACAACGGTTTCCGCCTGGACGAACAGCGCCCACAAACTGGCGAATTCACCACCACCTGGCAGCGCTCCGATGAACTGTCCGCCGCCATGGCCAAGCGCATGAGCGCCGCCGGCGTTGCTGCCGACAGCGAAACCCGCGTGCGGGTGCGTATCGAGCCGGGCGTGCAGCGCAACACCAGTGAAGTCTATGTGGTCAGCGCCGAGCGACCTGCTGGCAGCACCGCCGACGTGGCCTTCAGCAACCGTTCGGTCAATACCGGCCTCGACGCTGCGCTGGTGGACGACATGCTCGCCAGCATGAGCCGTAACGCGGAGCAGGGCGGTTCGGTCTCGATGCTGGCCTCCAAGGAGTTCGATGCGCCGAGCCGCGTCAGCCTGAGCGAAGACGGCAGCGGCAACCCGGTGCTCAACGTCGGCTCCGACCTGGACCGTGCCTGGTCGAGCGTTGGCCGTGCGCTGGAGCAGGGCGAATGGCGCGTTGAAGACATCAACCGCAGCCTGGGCCTGTACTACATCAACCTCGCTGAAAAGGCCGAGAAGAAAGACGATAAGCCTGGCTTCTTCAGTGGCCTGTTCGGCAGCAAGCCGGACAAGGAAGAAATCGAAGCCCGCGCCGAGCGTTATCAGGTTCGCCTGAGCAAGGTCGGCGACAACGTCCAGGTCACCGTCGAGAAGAACATCAACACCGTGGCGCCGGCCGATGTGGCCCGCAAGGTGTTGGGCGTGATTCAGGACAACCTGGGCTGATCCGATGCGTTTTGCCGTTCTCGGCAGCGGTAGCCAAGGGAACGGCACGCTGGTAGCCAGCGCCGGCACGTATGTGTTGGTCGATTGTGGTTTCTCCCTGCGGGAAACCGAGAAGCGCCTGTTGCGCCTGGGTGTGCACCCGGCGCAACTGAGCGCGATACTCGTGACCCACGAACATGCCGACCACGTGCATGGCGTGGGTTTGCTGTCTCGGCGCTACAATCTGCCGGTGTACCTGAGCCGTGGGACACTGGAAGGCCTGCGCAAACCCATCGAGCCGGCCGGGTTCGTGGCCGGTGGCGAGCAACTGCGCATCGGTTGCCTGGATATCAGCGTGGTCAGCGTGGCGCACGATGCCCGGGAACCGACGCAATATGTGTTCAGCGACGGCGAGCGGCGCTTTGGGCTGCTGACCGACCTGGGGTCGTATTGCGACAGGGTGATGGACAGTTACCGGGACCTCGATGCGTTGATGATCGAGTCCAACCACTGCCGCGACATGTTGGCGCGTGGTTACTACCCGTACTTCCTCAAGCAGCGGGTAGGCGGGGAATACGGGCATTTGAACAACCACCAGGCAGCGTTCCTGGTGGCCGAGTTGGGCTGGCAAGGCCTGCAACACCTGGTCCTGGCCCATCTGAGCAGCAAGAACAACCTGCCGCAGCTGGCCCGGCAATGTTTTGTCGACACCCTCGGGTGCGACCCGGACTGGCTGCAACTGGCCGATCAAGATTCAGGGCTCGACTGGCGACATATCGCCTAGCCCACTACTTAGCAAGCGGAGCCCATCATGGAAAAACGTGAAGAACTCTACCGCGGCAAAGCCAAGTCGGTTTACAAGACCGACGACGCTGACCGCTTGATCCTGCTGTTTCGCAACGACACTTCGGCGTTCGACGGCAAGCGTATCGAACAGCTGGACCGCAAGGGCATGGTGAACAATAAGTTCAACGCCTTCATTATGCAGAAGCTCGAAGCCGCCGGCGTGCCGACCCAGTTCGACAAGCTGCTGGGCGACAACGAATGCCTGGTCAAGAAGCTGGACATGATCCCGGTCGAATGCGTCGTGCGTAACTACGCCGCCGGCAGCCTGGTCAAGCGCCTGGGTGTGGAAGAGGGCTTGAAGCTCAACCCTTACACCTTCGAGCTGTTCCTGAAGGACGACGCCAAGGGCGACCCGTTCATCAACGAATCCCACGTCGTGGCATTCGGTTGGGGCACCGCCGAGCAACTGGTCCGCATGAAGGAGTTGTCCCTCAAGGTCAACGAAGTACTGACCAAGCTGTTCGACGACGCCGGCCTGCTGCTGGTGGACTTCAAGCTTGAATTCGGTGTGTTCAGTGACGGCTCCATCGTCCTGGGCGACGAATTCAGCCCGGACGGCTGCCGCCTCTGGGACAAGGACACCAAGAAGAAGATGGACAAGGACCGCTTCCGCCAGGGCCTCGGTGACGTCATCGAAGCCTACGAAGAAGTCGCCCAGCGCCTGGGTGTGCCGCTGTAATCGACGCAAGCATCTGATAGCACGGAAAAAATTTCGCTCGGGGGTTCGCTTCCGGCGAATGTGCTGGTATGATGCGCGCCACTGGAGAGATGCCGGAGTGGCCGAACGGGACGGATTCGAAATCCGTTGTACTGGCGACAGTACCTAGGGTTCAAATCCCTATCTCTCCGCCATTATTGTGTATGACTAAGCCCCTGAAATGGTTGAACATTTCAGGGGCTTTTTCGTTTTCGTCATCTGTCAGTCTGGCGTAAATCCTGTGGGAGCAAAGCTTGCTCGCGATTGAGGTAAGCCAGCCGACAACGATATTGGCGACTCTACCGCTATCGCGAGCAAGCTTTGCTCCCACAGACATTACGTCTGACTGACAAGTATTATCCCTAGACAGGTTCTGCATCCAATCGTCGGGCTATGACGTCGAGCACGTCGCAGCCATCCCTCAAGGAGATGCAGCACAGCTGTGCAAAGTCCTGGAGGACCACTGAATCACTCGGAATGTCCCCTCGCATGGCGAGGTTCTCTAAAAGCTGGGTGACCGCGCGAATTCTATAGCCCGCCGTGTCGAGCAGGATGTGCAAAGGCGCAGAGGTATCGACGAAGAGGGGTTGATCGTCGGCATTGCTGGTAAGAGCCATGTATCTATTCATTTCAAACTCCGCTTGATTGAGGGCTTTCTTACCATTTGTCATTGAGTCGCCAAACCCAAGCCGCTTTTACGAGCGACATTTGGACTATAGGGCCGCGCTGGAGAAATCATCAATCAGATGATGAGTCAGAAAATTCCCTGAATTATGTGGGCGGGAAATGTCAGAAAAGTCCCCGCTGCAATTGCGTTCCCCCAGCTTTTTATCCCGCCCAAACCCCCTCCATAACCCGCATAACCACGGCATTTCCAACACCCAAAGCTTTGTAACAATTGGACTAATGGTCTATAGCTCAAGGCATGGCTGCCGATAGGCCAGTTAATCCCCATGAAAGGAGTGACACCCCATGCCGCGGTTTTTTGCCGATCTGGGCTTTCGCTGGAAAATCACCCTGCCCATTGCGTTCCTGGCGTTGCTGTTGGTGCTGATGGGGTGGTCGGGCATGCGTGGCATTAGCCAGGTGACTGAGTCGAGCACGCAATTGACCAAGCGCTACCTGCCGGCCATCAGCCTGTTGCTCAACGCCGATCGTGATCTCTACCAGGCCTTTGTTGCCGAGCGCAGTCTGCTTGGGGGCAATGCGGGCAGTCATTCCGAGGCACTGCGTGCCAGTCATCGGGATAATCTGAAGCAAGCTTATGATCGTGTGCAGAAATATGCCGCGATGCAGCCGAGTGCCGAGGCGTTGGCGCTGGTCAGTCAGTTCAATGACCGTTTTGCACAGTGGTCGCAGGTTTCGCGGCAGGTGGTCGAGCAGGCCGCGAGCAATCCGCAGGCGGCCAGTGCGCTGAGTTTTGGTGACGGTGAAAGTAAGTTCGACACCATGCGCGATGCCATCGACAAGCTCGGTGAACTGGAAGACGAAGCATCGCTGCGCGAGGGGCAAGCGGCGATTGACCATGGCCAGGCTGTTGGGGTGCAGCAGGGCGGTATCTTGTTGGTGGGTCTGCTGGGTTGCATCCTGCTGATTGTGGCCTTGCCCATGGTCGTGCTGCGCCCAATGCGTCGACTGCTGCACCGTGTTGAACAGATCGCCGAGGGCGGTGGCGATCTGAAGGGCCGTCTTGAGGTGCGTTCGGCTGACGAGTTGGGCCAGCTTGGCAGCGCGTTCAACCGCTTCCTCGATAAGCTGCAGCCGTTGATTGCCGAAGTGGGCCGCGTGACCGGGGAGGTGGATGCCGCCGCTCGGGCCATGGCGAATATGGCCGCGACCAATGACAAGTTGATCAGCAGCGAACACGCGGCGCTCGACCAGGTCAGTACTGCGGCGACCCAGATGAGCGCCGCGGTGCATGAGGTGGCACACAATGCCATGAACGCGTCGGACGCCGCCCAGCAAGCCAGCAGCCAGTCTCGTGACGGCACCGCGGTCGTCAGCAGCACCATCGAATCGATCCGTCAGTTGGCCCAGGAAGTGGAGAGCGCTTCGGGCACCATTGAGGCACTGGCCCAGGAAACCTCCAGCATCGGTGCCGTGCTCGAGGTGATCCGGGGCATTGCCGAACAGACCAACCTGCTCGCGCTGAACGCGGCCATCGAGGCGGCACGGGCGGGCGAGCAAGGCCGCGGTTTCGCTGTCGTGGCCGATGAAGTCAGGGCCCTGGCGGCGCGTACCCAGGATTCGACCAAGGACATTCAGGTGCGTATCGAACGGCTGCAAAGCGGTGTCGCCAGGGCCGTGCAAGCCATGCAGGTCGGCAGCAGCAAGGCCCGTGACAGCGTCGAACGTGCGGCGGGTGTCGATCAGGTGCTCAGCGGCACCAGTGGCTCGATTCAGCGGATCAACGACATGGCCGCGCAGATCGCCAACGCCTGTGAGGAGCAGAGCAGTGTCACCGAAGAAATCGCCCGCAACATCTCCGACATCCGCGACTTGTCCAACGAAGCGGCAGCAAATTCTGCCCAGAGCATGCATGCCAGCCAGCAGCTTTCCGGCCTGTCGAGAAACCTGGCAGAACTGACCGGCCGCTTCCGCACTTGAGACGGATGCGGTCGTGTCCATCGACGATCGCCTGAGAGCCCTGCACCAGGACGGTTTCGTCCTGATGCAGGGCGTGTTGGATGCCCGGCAGATCGCCGACCTGCGCCATGCCATCGACCAGTTGAAGCCCCAGCATTGGGACTACAGCGGCGTCATCGATCATTACAAATGTGTGTTCAATCGCGATCCGTTCTGGCTGCCGTTCCTGGATGTGGCCGGGGTGATCGAGCTGGCCGAGGCGGCCCTGGGCGATGATTGCCATGTCATCGGTCAAACGGCCTGGCGCTGCCGTCCCGGTTTTACCGGGGCGCCGTTGCACCTGGATTATCTGGTGATGCAATTGCCGCCAGGGTTGTTGGCCGACCCTGGCTTTGAACTGCCGATGCAGGTTTTTACCGCGCAGTTTTACCTGGATGACATCGACGCCGACTTGAGCCCGACCCAGGTCATTGCGGGCAGCCACAAAGCCGGTCGGGCGCCAGTGAAGGGCGAAACGCAATGGCAGGGGCGCCCCGCGCAGCCCGTGCTATGCCGGGCGGGCGATGTGCTGGTACTGCGCAGTGAGTTATGGCACGCCGGCAGCGACAACCGGACCGCCGACCGCACGCGTTACATGCTCCAAGTGCACTATGGCCGGCGGATGGTCGCGCAGAAGTTCTCACCTTACTTGCATTGGCAGTTCAACCCTGTGGTCTTGGCCGCCGCGACACCTCGTCAGCGACGGTTGTTGGGCGATCACCAGGAAGCTGAATACGATTGAGCCTGGCTCAGTCAGATCCACACATCATTGACTGCCGTTCGCTCATTGGTTTGCTCGCCGGTATTGAGGACGCCGCGAGGCTCGATCAACAGCAGTTTCACTTCGTGTGCGGCGCTGGGTTTGTGCTCGACACCTTTTTTGACCACGTACATTTCGCCCGGCCCTATGGTCACCGCACCGTCGAGAAAGTCGATACGCAACTCGCCCTCCAGCACGATGAAGGTTTCATCGGTGTCGGCGTGGGCGTGCCAGATGAATTCGCCTTCGAGCCGGACGATCTTGAATTGGTAGTCATTCATTTCGGCCACGACTTTCGGTGCCCATTGTTCGTGGAACAGTGCGTATTTCTGAGCGAAGTTGATGGGGGCGTAGTGGGTCATCGAGGCATGCTCTTCAGGTGGGTGGTGAGCTGTACCTTACTGTCGGAGCCTGGGTGCGTATTGGATGATCGTGCAGCTTTTTGCCGTGCGCAGCCTCTGCCTTCAGCGCAGCATTTTCAGCCAGCGTGCCGGTGAAATACCGAAGGCCTGGGTGTGCAGTCGGGTCATGTGGCTCTGATCGAAAAAACCACAGGCCAGGGCTGCTTCGCTCAACGGCATGCCATGCAATACCAGGCGCCGGGCTTCGTTCAAGCGGCGCTGAGTGATGTAGCGATAGGGGCTGGTGCCGTAAAGTGCCCGGAAATCCCGGGACAGGCTCCATCGATCCCGGCCGCTGGCCTGCACCAGGTCATCCAGTGTGATCGCCTGGTGGAGGGCATCGTGGATGAACAGGCGGGCACGCTCCGCCGCCGGGTAGTCGATCAGCCGCCGCCCACGTCGGCTGCCGGCCGCGATGTCGAGTGCCTGGGCCATATCGTAGATGGCGTCCTCTTCCTCCAGCGGGTCGAGGGGATGATCCAGGCCGTTCAATAGTCGACGGGTCGCGATGTTGAGGCGAGGGTCGTTGGACAATCCTCCTCCGATGAAGGGCAATGGCTTGCCCCCCAGCACTTGCTGGATCAGCGACGGTTCTATGTAGAGCATCCGGTAGCGAAAACCCTCGCTCGTCCCGGCTTCGCCATCGTGCACCTCGTCCGGGTGCAGGACGACGGTGCCGCCGGGCTGGCTGTGGCGTTTGCTGTGGCGATAGTTGAAGCTCTGCACGCCGGAAAGTGTGATTCCGATGGCGTAGGTGTCGTGGCGATGGGTGGTGTAGCCATGCCCGCTGAAATAGGCCTCGATGCGTTCCATTTTCCTCGATTCGGGCGCCCGTACCAGCCAGTCGCGATTATGGATTGATCGAGTCATTGCACCAGCCTCCTGCTTTAGTCCGCATACCCTACCTGCCTGAAAACTTTCGTTACAGCAAAAAAAAGCTAAACCGGTGTAGGAGCTGCGTAGGAGCTGTCGAGTGCAACGAGGCTGCGATCTTTTCCCTGACACTTGAATCTCAGGCGAAAGATCAAGATCAAGAGATCGCAGGCTTCGCCAGCTCCTACAGGGCCCGCGCGGCGCTGTTAGATCTCCTTTACCGGCGTTTCGCCCTGGACATTCTTGATCAGCCCGATGACGTGAAGGCAGTCACTCTTGTTCACATAGGATTCGCCGCTGGCGATCGTTTCGTGGTTGCCGGCTCTCAAGCGCCAGCGCCATTGGCCTTTTCCAGTGCTCGGGGTGCCTCGGGTCTGTCGATAGATTTCAAAATACATCGGTTCGCTCCCTGCGATTCATTCAGTCAAGACATGCGTTGGACATGTGGCTGCCAGCCTAGCCAAGTGGCTGGTTTTGGCTACGGGAAATTCGTTTCCATTGGTTATCAAATATTGCCGGAAATGAGCCTGGATCGGGCGTTCGACTACTTCCATGGAAAAAGTCATGTTGCGAACATGTGGTCGGCTGGAAGTTCGGGCTTGATCCTTGCGTTGCCCTGCTCGGTCCTGCTTAATACGTTTCGACGCCTAGGGCCGCAAGCCGATGGGACTGAAAACACTATAAGAAAAAGAGCCATCAAGTGACTGAATATCCAGGAACGGATCTGCAGGGTCGTCTAGCGCTTTCGCTTGTCATTCCGGTCTACAACGAAGTCCAGTCCATCGATGTGTTCATGGCCAGGATCGACCAGGTCTTTGCCCATGAATCGCTGGTGAGCCTGGAGCTGGTGTTCGTCAACGACGGCAGCGTGGACGACACATTGGTGCTGCTGCTGGAACGGCAGAAGACCGATCCGCGCATCCGAGTCGTCGACCTGAGTCGCAACTTCGGCAAGGAAGCGGCGTTGAGTGCCGGCCTGCAAGCCGCCCGCGGCCAGGCGGTGGTGCCGATCGATGTCGATCTGCAAGACCCTCCCGAAGTGATCCTGGAAATGATTGCCCATTGGCGCAACGGTGCCGAAGTGGTGCTGGGCCATCGGATCAACCGCGACTCCGACTCCTGGGCCAAGCAGGTTTCCGCCAACGGGTTCTACCGGCTGCACAATAAAATCGCCGACCACAAGCTGCCGGAGAATGTTGGCGATTTTCGCTTGATGGATCGCTGTGTGGTCGATGCCCTGCAAACCCTGCCTGAATCGCGGCGCTTCATGAAAGGGCTGTTTGCCTGGGTAGGATTCCGCACCACCTACGTGGATTACGTCAGGCCTGAGCGGGCCGCCGGTGAAAGCAAATTCAACGGCTGGCGCCTGTGGAATTTTGCCCTTGAAGGCATCACCAGCTTCAGCACCGAACCGCTGCGTATCTGGACGTACCTGGGGCTTTGCGTGTCGCTGGTGTCCTTTGCGTTCGCCATCTTCATCGTGCTTCGGACCCTGATTTCCGGGGTTGACCTGCCGGGCTATGCCTCGCTGATGGTGGCGGTCACGTTCCTGGGCGGGTTGCAACTGATCGGCATCGGCGTGCTGGGTGAGTACCTGGGCCGCACCTACATCGAATCCAAGCGTCGACCGGTTTTCCTGGTGCGGCGCATCTATGACGCCAAGGACTGACCATGGACCTCAAGGAAACCGACATCCTGGGCCCCGAGATCGGGCAGCATTGGTACTACCGCTCGAAGGCGCGCGCCATGCTGCACATGCTCAAGGGCACCTCGGCCAGTACACTGCTGGACGTGGGCGCCGGGTCGGGCTTTTTTTCCCATCACCTGCTGACCCATACCGCAACGGCCCAGGCCTGGTGCGTGGACATCAGTTACCCGGCCGACTCCGACGCCAGCACCGCCGGTAAACCGGTCCGCTACCGTCGTGCCATCGACACGCTGGACGCTGACCTGGTATTGCTGATGGACGTGCTGGAGCATGTGGACGATGACGTGGGGCTGCTCAAGGCCTACGTCGACAAAGTGCCGTCCGGCAGCCGTTTCCTGATCACCGTGCCGGCGTTCCAGTTTCTCTGGAGCGGGCATGATGATTTTCTCGAGCACAAGCGCCGCTACACCCTCAAGCAGCTGGAAAGTGTCGTGGCGCAGGCCGGTCTGCAGGTCCAGCAAGGTGCGTATTACTTCGGCCTGGTATTTCCCATTGCCGCCGGTCTGCGCCTGTTGCAGCGCAAGGCGTCCGGAGCCCTGGCCAAGTCGCAGCTTGCGCGGCATCATCCGCTGGTCAATGGCGTGTTGAGGTCACTGTGCAGCCTGGAGCGTCCGTTCATGGGCGCCAATCGTATGGCCGGCCTGACGGTGTTCTGCCTGGCGCAGAAGCCGTGACCTGGACGCACTCGCCGTTGCTGCGACGTGCCTTGCGCTTTGCCATGACCGGCCTGCTCGTCACGGCGGTGCATGTGGTGGCTGCGGTGCTGTTCGTGCACCTGATCCTGGCGAACCCGCCACTGGCCAATGGTTTCGCCTTTGTCGTGGCGACCGTGGTGTCGTACCTGATCAACACCCTCTGGAGCTTTTCCAGCCGCTTGCATGGCCGCACCCTCGGCCGTTTCGTGGTGGTCTCGATCGGCGGGTTGGGGCTGGCGATGCTGGTGGCCTGGGTGGCCCAGCGCGTCGGCCTGGATTACCTGGCGGGCATAGCAGCCGTGGCGCTGATTATCCCGGTGTTCACCTTCATCCTGCATAATTTCTGGACGTATCGATGACCGTTCGTGGTGAGCGTTACTGGGTTTGCTTGTTGCCCATCCTGTTGGGTGCGCTGGCGTTTCTGCTGGTGATCGGCCCGCGGGTACTGGATCCGACGAACATCGGCTGGTTGGGGGAGGGCGATGCGGCGACCCATTATATGGGCTGGGCGTTTTTCCGCAGTTCGCCCTGGACCTTTCCGTTGGGCATGAACCCTTCCTATGGTTTGGAATTGGGCAACGGCATCATTTTTTCCGACTCCAACCCGCTGCTGGCGTTCCTGTTCAAACCCTTCAGTGCCTGGCTGCCCGAGACGTTCCAGTATTTTGGCCTGTGGTTGCTGGCCTGCTTCATCCTGCAAGCCTGGTTCGCCTGGAAATTGGTCGGTCTGCTGACGCCATCTCTGTGGATCAGGCTGTTGGGGACCGGGTTGTTTGTGTTCTCGCCGCCGATGTTTCTGCGCATGGGCGGGCATCTGTCGTTGTCCGGGCATTTCCTGATCCTGGCGGCCTTGTACCTGGCGCTACGACCGGGCTTGCAGAAGCGGCGGCTGGCCTGGGGCGTGCTGTTGGCCGCGACAGCGTTGGTGCATGCCTACCTGTTGGCCATGGTGGCGCTGATCTGGTTGGCTGACCTTGCCAGCCAGGCCATCAAGGGCCGGTTGTCCCGACGCGATGCCTGGATCGAGCTGGGTGGCTTGTTTTTGCTGGTCGCGTTCTGCTGCTGGCAAGCGGCTTATTTCAGCGTGGGTGGCGGGACCGTGGCAGGCGGTTTTGGGTTGTACCGTCTGAACGTGATGTCGCTGGTCAACCCCAGTGGCTGGTCATACACCTTGCGCGATATGCCCCAGGGCCCCGGGGACTACGAAGGTTTCAATTACCTGGGCTTGGGCGTCCTCCTGCTGGCGATCTGCGCCGGCGTGGTGTTGCTGCAAGGCAACACCGGTTTGGCGAATGCCGTGCGCCACAGGCGGCTGTTGCTGTTGGCATTGATCGGGCTGACGCTGTTTGCGCTGACCAACAAGCTCGGCATCGGCATGCAGAATATGCATTACTGGCTGCCCAAACCCCTTGAACTCCTGGCAAACGTCTTTCGTGCGGCCGGCCGGATGTTCTGGCCGGTGTTCTACGCCATCGTATTTACCGTCATTTTCCTGGTGATCCGCGGCAACAAACCACGGGCGGCGGCGTGTCTGCTGGCCATCGCCCTGCTGGTGCAAATCCTGGATACCCGCGCTGGATGGGCCGGCCTGCGCCAGAGCCGGATGATGCCGGCCGCCTCCAGTTGGCCCACGTCCATGAATGATCCGTTCTGGGCCAGTGCGGCCAGCCATTATTCGAAAGTCCGGACGCTGCTGCCGCAGAACCAGCCGGAAAATTGGCTGCTGACCAGCCAATACGCCCTGAAGCATGGGTTGGAAACCGATGGCGTGTACCTGGGACGGATGGGCACCCGTGAGATCGAACAAGCCCAGCGCAGCGCCGCGCAGATGCTTGCCAGCGGCGAGTATGCAGCGGATTCGCTGTACATCCTCGACCCTGGCGCCGCGCTTCAGGCGGCGAAGACCGTCAATCGCCAGACCGACCTATTGACCCGTATCGATGGCCTCGTGGTGCTGGCGCCGGGTTGGAAGTCATGTGCCCAATGCCCACCGCTTGCCGATGAGACGCTGGATGTGCAGGTGAAGATCGGCGAGCGCCAGGTGTTCAGCCGAATCAACGCGATGTTGGTCGACGGCTGGGGACGCGTCGAGGATTGGGGTACCTGGTCGGAAGGGACCGAGGCAGAGATTGTCTTGCGCATTGCGCCAGAAGCGCGCGTCCTCTCGATCGACGCGGCGGCGTTCGTGCAGCCCCCCCTGCATACGCGCCAGCGAGTGGACGTCTCGATCAACGGTGTGGCGGCGTTGTCGACGCAGTTCACGCGCCTGCAAGACAACACCCTTGAACTGCCCCTGACACCGGCCATTCGTGAAGCGATAGGCGCGGATGGGGCGTTGCGCGTGCATTTCCATTTGCCCGATGCCATCAGCCCCAAGGCGCTGGGGTTGGGGGGTGATGAGCGAGTCATGGCGCTGGGGCTGAAGTCGCTGATCGTGAGGTAGGGCTTTTTCATTGTGGCGAGGGAGCTTGCTCCCGCTCGGTTGCGCAGCAACCGCAAAATCTTGGGGCCGCTTCGCCCGAAGCGTCGGACCGGCCCCGCGGGAGCAAGCTCCCTCGCCACAAAAGCAGGGTGCCTCTTCCAATTTATTTGACGGTATTACACAGGCGCTTAGCCTTTTTGCGCATAGACGCGCAGCCCCTGGCGTTTCTACACTGCATCCCATCAAGGATCGAGGGCAGTGGATGAACCGCAACGAATTGCGCAAGGCCGACATCAACCTGATGGTGGTTTTCGAAACGCTGATGCTTGAGCGTAACGTGACGCGGGTGGCGGAAAAACTGTTCCTGGGCCAACCGACCATCAGCTCGGCCCTCAATCGTTTGCGCAAGATGTTCAACGACCCGTTGTTCATTCGCGTCGGCCACCGCATGGAGCCGACGGCCCGGGCTGAAGAAATCATCCGGCATCTATCACCGGCCCTCGATTCGCTGTCAGTGGCCTTGAGCCTGACCCACGATTTCGATCCCACCAGCAGCACCATGACGTTTCGCATCGGCCTGTCGGACGACGTCGAGTTCGGCCTGTTGCCACCCCTGCTGAGCAGCCTGCGGCAAGAAGCGCCGCAAATCGTGTTCGTGGTGCAGCACGTCGATTACTGGCGCATCCCCGATTTGCTGGCGTCAGGCGACATCACCGTGGGCATCAGCCAGACGCGCGGGCTGCCGGCCAACGCCAAGCGCAAATTGTTGCGACACATCCAGCCCCGCGTGTTGCGCGCCGATGCGTCGGACACGCCGCTGACCCTGGACGAGTATTGCGCGCGGCCTCATGTGCTGGTGTCCCATACCGCGAACGTTGCCGGGTTTGCCGATGAATGGCTGGCCGAGATCGGACGCACACGCCAGGTCGTGCTGTCGGTGCCGCAATACAGCGCATTGCCGGCATTGCTGGCCGGCACTGACCTGATCGCCAGCTTGCCGGACTATACCGCCGCCGCCATGGCGGCTTCGGGGCAACTGTTCGACGAACCCTTTCCTTTCAAGACCCCGACCCTGGATTTGTCCATGGTCTGGCTGAGCCATGTCGACAGTGACCCGGCCGAGCGCTGGTTGCGGTCGCGGTTGGAGGCCTTCATGGGCGAGCGTGGGGGCTTGGTGCAACCCTGACACCGGCCCGCAGCGAAACAAAACCTGCCCCAACGTTTAAAGTCGAGGTAAGGTTGTGACGGCTGAAATCCCCTTGTCATATTTTCGAATCGGAGTCGAACACATGCCTCACCTGCACATGGAGTACACCGCCAACCTGCCTGAGCTGAAGGCGGATGTCGCATTGCTGCGCCTGAACAATGCGTTGGTGGCTTCCGGTCAATTCGCTGCCGAGCTGGACATCAAGAGCCGGGCCGTGAAGCTCGAGACTTTCCGGGTGGGCACGGGGCTGGGCGAGCGGGGCTTCGTGCACGTGAAGCTGGCCTTGCTGAGCGGTCGCTCGCCGGAAATCAAGAAGCAGCTGGCCGATAGCCTGCTGGCCGTGATCCAGGAACTGGGGCCATGGCCGGCCGACGTTAGCGTGCAACTGTGCGTGGAAATCCTCGACATCGATCGAGGCCCGTATGCCAAGGACTTGATCGGTCAATAACGATCAGGTGTTGCGGGCGGCGCAGGCCTTGATGATCTGTTCGCGCAGCCAGGCGTTGGCACTGTCCTGATCGCCGGCCAGGCTCCACTGCATGTTCAGGGTGAACCCCGGCAGGCCCTGGGGCGCTTCGTGATGATTGAAGATCGCCTCGTTGGCCAGCAGTTTCTGGATGCGGCGGGGCAGGGTCAGGATGAAGTCGGTGCCGGTGATCATCTTCAGTGCGGCACTGTAGCTGTTGGCGCGGGCGGCAATCTGGCGTTGATGCGTCTGCTGCGACAGCCAACCGTCCACCATGTTGGTCGCTGACGACCAGGGCGTCGGAAACACGTGTCGACGCCGTACGAAAGACTGAAGGCTCAGTTGCGGCTCAAGTGGCGTCGCCCGTTTATCCACCACACAAACCAGGTCTTCCTCCAGCAACTGCCGGGATTTGAAATCGGCATGGTTGCTGTGGAAGTTCGGGCCGAAGCAGATCACCAGGTCCAGGCTGCCGTCGCGCAACTCTTCGGCGGGGATGTCGGCTTCGAGCTTGTGCACGTTCACCACCACCGGCAGATTGGCGTAATCGAAGCCTTGCAGCAGTTGCGGCAGGATCAGCTGTTCGAAATATTCCGGTGCGCAAATATTGAAGGTAATGGCTTGCCGGGTCGGATCGAAGGTGGGTGTACCAGCATGGCACAGGTTGATGCTTTGCAAAATGGCGCGCACATGGTCGTACATGCCCTCGGCCTTATAGGTGGGGCGCATGCCGGTGCGGGTGTTGATGAATAGCTCGTCTTCGAAGCAGGTTCGCAGTTTCTTGAGGCAATAACTGACGGTTGACTGACTGACGCACAATGCCTCGGACACGCCGGTGACACTGCTTTGCTCGTACACGGCGCTAAACACCATGAGGTCTTGCATGTCGAGCTTTCTGAGGGAGTTACTGTTCAGCATCCGTTCTGTCTCTCGCTGTGCTCCTTGCGCGGATTTTGCGCAAACCAGGCTGACGATCCTAACGGAACGAACGTGCCAAGAGAATGCCAGGCAGGCGCTTTCATGGTCGGGAACGGGACAGATAATGTAGGGAACACGACGTGTTGATCAACGACTGTTTGGTTTGCCTATGTTTAGTTAGCTGCGATCCAAGCTCCATCAAATCCAGGTTTAACCTCCCTGGGTGCCATGGGACGCTTGTCCGATGTGTTTCCTGTGATGCGCTCATGGACGGTTGGCCCCTGGCATTCCAATACCCCTCATCTGCCGCGGTCGATCCGGTCGGCCGGTTCACGCCTGCCATGGCCCCAACCCTCAATGCGTTGCCCTCCGAGCTGGCCTTTTGGGCGCTCTGGCATTGCCGTCACGCCCGTCCTCCAGATACTCGTATTACCTGTTGATCATTCGCAGTGCTCGCTCAATGGCGAGCACAGACTGACGGTGCCTTGTCGCCCGTCCGACATGGAAATACGAGCCTTCTCATGAGCCTTGCCAAGATTTCTTTCGCACCCGTGCAACACGCCGAGGTGTTCCTTGCGCAGAACCCTGATATCGAACTGTTCGAGCTGTTCATCCTCGACAACAACGGCGTGCCCCGGGGCAAGTTGTTGCATCGGGACGAATTGCTGGCGGTTTTCGAAAGTGGCCGGCCACTGCCCAGTACGATTCTCGGGCTGACCGTCAATGGCGATGATGTGGAAAATTCCGGGCTGGTGTGGGACGTCGGTGACATCGATTGCCGTGCCTATCCCCTCAGCGGCAGCTTGCAGCGCATGCCGTGGCGATTGATTCCCACGGCCGCCGTGCAGGTCAGCATGCATCCCCAGGAGGGCATGCCAGCGACCATCGCTGATCCACGTTATCTGCTCAGCCAGGTGATCGAGGCCTTGCAGGCCGACGGCTATTACCCGGTGATGGCGGCGGAGCTGGAGTTCTATCTGCTGGACGCGCAACGCGACAGCCAAGGCCGGCCACAACCGGCGCGGGACGCCGACGGTGGCCGACCGCGTGCTACCCAGGTCTATGGCTTGCGCGAGCTGGAGCAGATCGAGCCGTTCCTGGCCGACCTGTACGCTGCGTGCAAGCTGCAAGGCATTGCGGCCCGGACCGCCATTTCCGAATACGCACCGGGACAAGTGGAGATCACCCTTGAACACCGCAGCGATGCCTTGCAAGCCATGGATGAAGCGGTGCGCTACAAGCGACTGGTCAAGGGCGTGGCCCACAAGCACGGCATGCAGGCCTGTTTCATGGCCAAGCCGTTCGATCACTTGGCGGGCTCCGGCATGCACATGCATGTCAGCCTGGCGGACCGCGATGGTCACAATTTGTTTGCCAGTGACGCCGCCGACGGCACGCCGCTGTTGCGCCAGGCAGTGGGTGGGATGCTCGATACCCTGCTCGATTCGCTGTTGATGTTTTGTCCGAACGCCAACTCCTACCGGCGATTCCAAAGCAACAGCTACGCACCACTGGCGGCGACCTGGGGCGTGGACAACCGCACGGTGAGCCTGAGGGTACCGGGCGGCCCGGCGTTCTCGCGGCACATCGAGCATCGTATCTGCGGCGCCGATGCCAACCCTTACCTGGCTGCGGCGGCGATACTGGCCGGCATTCATCGTGGCCTACGTGAACAGTGCGACCCCGGGAAGCCTGTCGAAGGCAACGGTTACGCCCAGGCGAGCGAGCTGTTGCCCACCGACTGGCTCACCACCCTGCGTGCCCTCGAGGCATCGACCTGGGCCCGGGAAGCGTTTGGCGATGAGTTTCTTGGCGTTTATCTGGCGGTCAAGCGCGCCGAATACCGTCAGTTCATGGGGGAAGTCGGGGAGCAGGACTGGCGCTGGTACCTGCATCAGGCCTGAAACCGGCTGGCCAGCGGTTTCTTAAATAATTATTTAGTAGCAACTTTTTCACGAAAAATTGATGGTGGGCTACCTAAAGTTTGTGCTGCCGTAGGAAATGAATTTTTCACATTTTCCTGCGGCACTTCTTTTTCAAAGAGCAACTTTCAGGAAATCGTCAACCATCATGCTGACCATTAAAGCCGTGCGCCCCGAGTGGGTGACACTGGCCGCCAGTGCCTTTTTGTTAGTGGGTTTCAATCTCGTTCTCTGGCAACACTTGCTGGCGATCACCACGGCTGACGCTCGTGGCCTGCTGATGTGCGTGGCGTTTGGCCTGATGATTTTCTGCGCGTTCAACCTGGTGTTGACGCTCGTGGCCTTCCGTCCGCTGCTCAAGCCCGTGCTGATGCTGTTGTTCCTGATCAGTGCTGGCGTGGCGTATTTCATGGCCCAATACGGCGTATTGATCGATGCGGGCATGTTGCGCAACTTTGCTGAAACCAATGCCACGGAAGTCCGCGATCTGTTGTCGCTGAAGTTATTTATCTACCTCGGGTTATTGGGGGTGCTGCCTTGCTGGTTATTGTTCAAGACCCCGATCAGCTACCGTCGCTGGCCCAAAGAGTTATTAAGTAAGTTGCTGGTCGGTGTGGCCTCGGCCGCGGTGATTGGCATGGTCGCACTGGCCAACTACCAAGGCCTGTCTTCGTTGTTTCGCAACCACCACGAGTTGCGCTTGATGGTCGTACCGAGCAATTACATCGGTGCTTCGTTCGGCTACTTGCGTGAGCAGGTCGCGTCGGCCAAGCGGCCGTTCATCGCGCTGGGCGAGGACGCGAGCCGTAACCCTGCCTGGCAAACCCACAGCCGCAAATCCCTGACCGTACTGGTGGTGGGCGAGAGTGCCCGGGCCGAGAACTTCGGCATCCTCGGCTATAACCGCGATACCACACCGACATTGAACAAAGAGGCCGGCCTGATCGCCTTCACCGACGTGCATTCCTGCGGCACTGAAACCGCCGTGTCGGTGCCCTGCATGTTTTCCAACATGGGGCGCAAGAACTACGACGCCAGCATCGCCAAGAATGAAGAGGGTTTGCTGGACGTGCTCAAGCGCGCCGGGCTGGAGGTGATCTGGCGGGACAACCAGTCTGGCTGCAAGGGCACCTGCGACCGGGTCACCGTGCAGGATGTGAGCAATCTGAAGGATCCAAACCTGTGTGCGAGCAGCGAATGCCGTGACGAAATCCTGCTCCAGGGTTTGCAGCATTTCATCGACACGCTCGACAAGGACACGGTGCTGGTGCTGCACCAGATGGGTAGCCACGGGCCGGAATACTTCAAGCGCTATCCCAAGGAATACGAGCATTTCACCCCGGTGTGCGAAAGCAACGCGCTGAACAATTGCAGCCGCGAGAGCATCGTCAACGGCTACGACAACACGCTGGTGTACACCGATCATGTGCTCTCGACCCTGATCGATCTGCTGCGGGCCAACCAGGACAAGGTCGACACGGCCATGCTGTACCTGTCGGACCATGGCGAGTCCCTGGGCGAATACAACCTGTTTCTCCATGGCACGCCCTACATGCTCGCCCCGGAGCAACAGAAACACGTGGCGATGCTTGCCTGGTTTTCCGACAGTTATCAGAAGTCTTTTTCGGTCGACACCCATTGCCTGCAACTGAGTCGGCAAAAGCCCTTGAGCCAGGACAACCTGTTTCACTCGATGCTCGGGCTGCTGGAAGTCAACAGCCAGGTCTACAACCGGGACCTGGACCTGTTCGCCAACTGCCGCGGTGCGGTGATTGACGGTGTCCTGGCCCGAGAGTGATGGCCTGGACCTTTTTTTCACGCAGCGTTGTTTAACCTGTCATCCATCCAATCCCAAGAGCCGTTCGTATGTCCGGGCTACCCCCATCCACCGTCGAGCTTGAGTTCGCCAGGCAGCATGACCAGGAACATGCGCAGGTCTGCTGTCGGCCGGCGCCTCGACGGTTGCGCCTGGCGTTCTGGCGCGACGAGCACATGGTGCGCAACGCCCTGAAGGTGGCGGGCGAGCCCGGGTTGGTGCTGGATGTGGCCTGTGGCGCGGGACGGTTCTGGCCGGTGCTGGCCGAGCACGCCAACCGGGTGATCCTGGCGGCGGACCCGTCGCCGGACATGCTCGAACATGCGCTCACCCACCATGGCGGCGCGTTGCTCCAAAGGGTCAAGACCTTCCCGAGTTCAGCGTTCACCATTGGGCTGTCGGCCAACGCGGTGGATTGTATTTGTTGTCTGCAACTGTTTCGCCACGTCAGCGCCAGCGAGCATCGCCTGGCGCTGTTGCGCGAATTTCATCGGGTCAGTCGCGACACGGTGATCGTTTCGGTGCAAATCGAAGGACGCCTCAAGATCGGCCAGGCGCCGCAACGAAGCCTGGCCGACAAGGCCGATCTCGAAGCCGAGTTTCGCCAGGCCGGTTTTAACGTGCTCTGGTATCAGGATTTCCTGCCCGGTTTCGCGCTGACGCGTGTTTATGTATTGCGTAAGACCGGTTAAGTCCTGATGTAGGACTATTCTTGCTTTTTCGCAGGCGATTTCTCTTAGGCTGCTGCTCTATGGATGCTCGCAATCGCCGGCGGCGATATATACTGCGCGCCATTCTTCAAGGGAGAGCCGTGTGGCCATCGATATTCACTGGATTCGCGACAACGATAGCCTCGGTCAGTTTTGCGCCGAGTGGCAGCAGTTGCCATTCGTCGCCCTCGACACCGAATTCATGCGGGTCGACACTTTTTACCCTATTGCCGGTTTATTGCAGATCGGCGACGGCAAGCGTGCCTACCTGATCGACCCCTTGACCATCGACAATTGGCAACCCTTGGCCGCACTGCTGGAAAACCCGGCGGTGCTCAAGGTGTTGCACGCCTGCAGCGAAGACCTTGAAGTGCTGCTGCGCCTGACAGGCAGCCTGCCTGCGCCGCTGTTCGATACGCAATTGGCCGCCGCCTACCTGAACCTGGGTTTCTCCATGGGCTATTCGCGGCTGGTGCAGGAAGTGCTGGGTATCGAGTTGCCCAAGGGCGAGACCCGTTCCGACTGGCTGCAACGGCCCCTGTCCGAGACACAGATCAGCTATGCGGCAGAGGATGCCGTGCACCTGGCAGAAGTTTTCGTACTGCTGCGCCCGAAGCTTTCCGACGAAAAATACCGTTGGGTCCTGGAAGACGGCGCCGAACTGGTGGCCAACCTGCGTCGCGAGGTCGACCCGTACGAGGTCTACCGCGAGGCCAAGCTCGCCTGGAAACTGTCCCGCGCCCAATTGGCCGTGCTGCGCGAGTTGTGCGCCTGGCGCGAACGTGAGGCGCGGGCCCGTGACCTGCCGCGCAATCGCATCATTCGCGAGCATTCGCTGTGGCCCCTGGCCCGTACCCAGCCGGATAACCTCGGCGCGTTGGCGAAGATCGAAGACATGCACCCGCGCACCGTGCGCCAGGACGGCCAGTTTCTGCTGGACCTGATCCAGCGCGCCGCCAGCGTGCCGCCCGAGCAATGGCCACCGGCCGTGGCCGAGCCATTGCCCATCGAGGCCTCGGCCCTGGTCAAGCGTCTGCGGGCGCTGGGACAGGCTGAAGCCGAGCGCCTGGAAATCGCCCCGGAGCTGATGCTGCGCAAGAAAACCCTCGAAGCGCTGATCAAGAGCGGCTTCCCCGAGGGCCCTTACCAATTGCCCGATTCGCTGCGTGGCTGGCGCCGCGAATTGATGGGCCAGGCGCTGCTCGACAGCCTGGCCACTGCCGGAGAACAGCCTTGAAACGTATCTGCTCCATCTATCGAAGCTCGAAGAAAAACGAGATGTACCTGTATGTGCTCAAGAGCGATGCCTTGGAGCGTGTACCTGAGCCGTTGATGGCCGCCTTTGGCAAGGCGATCCATGCCTTCGACCTGGTCCTGAGCCCCGAACGGGCGCTGTCCCGGGAGGACATCAACAAGGTGTTGGAAAACCTCGACACCCAGGGCTATCACTTGCAAATGCCGCCGGCCGAAGACGAGTACATCGAGCATTTGCCCGAAGAGTTGTTGCGCCGCAACGACCCGGTCTGACGGTCTCTGAGGCACCTGTTCTGGGTGCCTCTGGAAAACACTGGAATGGTTTATTGACGACGATCGTATGGATGGAGCGACACTCTGTCGGCGGTTGTCTGCACTGTTTTTGAAAGGTTTGATTCATGCGCGTTCTGATTGCCGAACACGACCACCCGGTGTACGCCCAGCTTCTGCGTCAGGCGGCACCCGATATTGAAGTGCTGACCAGCGGCGACTCCGCCGAATTGTCGCGACTGGCCACCGATTGCCCGGTCTGGCTCGGCCAGCCTGATCTGCTGGCGACCCTGTTGCGTCAAGGCCATAGACCCAGCTGGCTGCAATCGACCTGGGCAGGTATCACGCCGTTGCTGGCCGAAGGCTTGACGCGCAATTACCGCCTGACCCGTGCGGTGGGTATTTTCGGCCAACTGATGGCCGAGTACGTGCTGACCTACATGCTCGGCCATGAGCGCGAGGTGCTGGCACGTCTGGTCAGCCAGGTCGAGCGCAAGTGGGATAACCGCCAGGGGCAAGGCCTGGCCGGGCGCAAGGTATTGATTGTCGGGACCGGTGATATCGGCCAGCGTGTGGCGCAGTTCCTCGTGCCGTTCGGTGTGCAGTTGTACGGCGTTGCCCGCGAAGCCCGGGCGTTGGCGCCGTTCATCGAGGTCGGGGCGCTGAAGGATCTGCCACGCCTGGTGGGCGAGGCGGATTACGTGATCAATTTGCTGCCCAACACCCCCGATACCCATGATGTGTACGACGCGGCGCTGTTCAAGCAATTCAAGCCGACCGGGTTGTTCATCAACGTCGGTCGCGGCGTGGCGGTAGTGGATGCGGACCTGGTGCAAGCCCTGAAGGAAGGGCACCTGGCCGGTGCGGTGATCGACGTCTGCCGCCAGGAGCCGCTGCCGCAGCGCCACCCCTTCTGGACCGCCTGGGGCCTGCTGCTGACCGGCCACAGCTCGGCACCGACCTCGCCACCGATGATGGTGCAGTTGTTCCTGGAAAACCTGCGGGCCTACCAGGCGGGCGAAGCACTGCGCGGGGAAGTGGACTTCACCCGGGGCTACTGAAGCTAACCCCTATCAAACTGTGGGAGCGAGCTTGCTCGCGATAGCGCCAGGTCAGCTGCATCGATGCCGACTGAGACACCGCCATCGCGAGCAAGCTCGCTCCCAGAGTGGGTCTCCAGCGGGCACAAGAAATGCGTTCGCCACAGATCAAACTGTGGGGGCGAGCTTGCTCGCGATAGCGTCAGGTCAGCTACATCGATGCCGACTGAGACACCGCCATCGCGAGCAGGCTCGCTCCCACAGTGGGTCTCCAGCGGGCACAAGAAGTGCGTTCGCCACAGATCAAACTGTGGGAGCGAGCTTGCTCGCGATAGCGTCAGATCAGCTACATCGATGCCGACTGATACACCGCCATCGCGAGCAAGCTCGCTCCCACAGTGGGTCTCCAACGGCCATAAAATGGGGTTACAGGCTGAAATCGCCTTCTGCCACCAGTTCGCTCAACGGCCGGCGCGGGCTTGGGGTTTCGCGGGCCTGGAGGTACTCGGCCAGTGTCGATTTGTCCCCCAGCTTGCCAATCGCCACGGCGGCGTGCAGGGCGTAGCCTTCCGGGATCTTCAGTTCCTTGCGGGTCAACTCCTGGTCGAACCCGGCCATGCCGTGGGTGTGCCAGCCGCTGAGGCTGGCTTGCAGCGCCAGGTGGCCCCAGGCCGCACCCGTATCGAAGGTGTGGCTCTGCGCTGGGGTTTCTTCGGTGGCGCCGGGCACGGCGAAGGTGGTTTTCGAAATAACGATCACCAGTGCCGAGGCGTGTTGGGCCCAGCCGCGGTTGAATTCATTGAGCAGGCCCAGGAAACGCTCCCAATTCGGCGTGTCGCGGCGCGCATACAGGAAACGCCACGGCTGGGAGTTGTACGCCGACGGCGCCCAGCGTGCAGCTTCGAAGAAGCCCAGCAGGGTTTCTTCGGCAATGGTCTCGCCGGTAAAGGCACGGGGCGACCAGCGTTCGATGAATTGAGGGTGAATCGCGTAATCGGCAATGCGGGGGTTGGCACTCATGGGCTTACCTGATTGGGGTTTGGAAAGTCGATGAAACAACCTACGTCCCGCCGCCCGGCCTGACAAGTCCCGGCCTACCGACAGTCGCCAATGCTTGGCCTGAAGGGGCCCGGGCACTAGACTGTCGGCCTTTTCACCACTTGATGTTGATGCTTGAGCCATGGCCGCCAAAGTCGAACCGTTCTGGAAACGCAAAACCCTCGATCAGCTCGATCTGCAGGAATGGGAATCGCTGTGCGACGGCTGTGGCCTGTGCTGCCTGCAAAAACTCGAAGACGAAGACGACAATAGCGTCTACTACACGCGCATCGCCTGCAAACTGCTGGACCTGAAAACCTGCCAGTGCACCGACTATCCCAACCGCCGCGACTTTGTCCCCGACTGCATCCAGCTCACGCCGGGCAAGGCCGATGAGTTCAAATGGCTGCCGCCGACCTGCGGTTATCGGCTGGTCAGCGAGGGCAAGGACTTGCCGTTGTGGCACCACCTGGTCTGCGGTGATCGCGATGCCGTGCACCACGAACGCATTTCCCAGTCCGGGCGTATGCTGGCCGAAGGCAGCGTGCCGGAAGACGATTGGGAAGATCATCTGATTTTCCGCGCCGGCTGAGCCGTCGGGCGGCGCGCCCCAGGGAGAACCCATGGCTGCAGGATTGAAACGGGTGCTGGCCGCCGGGCTGCTGGCGATGTGCGGGCCGCTGTGGGCGGCGCAGAAAGTCGATCTGGATTATCACGTGCACCTGTTGCCCCAGAGCGATCAGGCCGAGGTGCGCCTGACCCTGGCCCGGGGTTCGGCGGTGCGCAGCCTGGATTTCGACCTCGGCGACGGCAGTCGCTACAGCGATTTCAAGGCCGACGGCCAATGGCAACTCACCCCCGGCAAAGAGGCGCGAGGTGTCTGGCGGCCGGCAGCCGACAAGGCCAGCCTGAGCTACCGCGTGCGCATCAGCCATACGCGCAAGAACGCCACCTTCGAAACCCGCATGACCCCGACTTGGGCGTTGCTGCGCGGCGACGACCTGGTGCCGTCGGCCAAGCTCGACCAGCAGGACGGCGTCGAACTGGTGGCCCGTCTTGAAGTTGAATTGCCCAATGGCTGGAAAAGCATCGAGACGCCCTGGCCGCGCATCGGCAAGCAACGCTTTCGCATCGACAACCCCTCGCGCCTGTTCGACCGCCCCACGGGCTGGATGCTCGCCGGCAAACTGGGCAGCCGCCGCACCCGCCTGGGCGAAACCGAGGTGACGGTGGCCTCGCCCCAGGGCCAGGGCATGCGCCGGATGGATGTGCTGACGCTGCTGACGTTCGTCTGGCCGCAGGTACAAGCGCTGGTGCCGCGCCATCCGGCCAAGTTGCTGATTGTCGGCGCTGGCGATCCGCTGTGGCGTGGCGCCCAGGCCGGTCACGACTCGATCTACCTGCACAGCCGTCCGCCGCTGGTCAGCGAGCGGGGCAGTAGCCCGTTGTTGCGGGAGTTGGTGCAGGCGCTGGCCCGGGTCAATGATCATTATCGCAGTGACTGGATCAGCGAGGGGCTGACCGAGTACTACGCCATCGAACTGCTGCGCCGCGCTGGTGGCCTGAGCGATGAGCGTTATCAGACCCTCAATGACCGGCTCGCCCGCGACAGCAAGGGCGTCACCACCCTGCGCGGCGAACAGATCAGCCCCGCGGCGGTGGCCAAGGCGGTGTTGCTATTGCAGGAACTGGACCGCGAGATTCGCCTGAAAACCCGCAACAAGCGTTCGCTGGATGATGTATTGCAGGGGGCGATGCGGCTGGAGACAGTGGATACCAAGGAGTTTGTGCAGCTCAGTGAGAGCGTCCTGGGTGGGGCTTCTACTGTGCTGGATACCAAGTTACTTCAGTAATATCGCTATCGCGGGCAAGCCTTGCTCCCACAGGTGTTGCATCGTATCTGTGGGAGCAAGGCTTGCCCGCGATGAGGCCATCAGCGGCACTGCAAAAATCAGAGCCCAACCTTGGGCGAATCCAACGAATCATTCCCCGTCACCGTAGCCGTGCCAGTCGCCGCCTCGGCATTGGCCTTCAGGCGGCTCAGCTCATCGCCGGCCTGTTCGATGCGGGCGCGGGCGTTGCTGAGGTTCTGCCGATTCTTTTCCAACAAGGCCTTGGCCGAGCAATGCCCAGTGATCCCCCGCGCCAGCGCCATGCCGCCGATCGCCAGTTGAGCCAGGCCGACCACACCGCCACGGCGCAAACCCTTGCCCATCATCAGCACACCGCCGGCCAGTGAGCCAATGCGTTCCCAACCCTGCACGTTTTGCGGCGGATGGGATTGGAAAGGGGTGGTCTCAATCGGCTCGAACGGATTGTTATCGCTCATGATCTGTCTCCAGTGTGGGGATTGGTATAAAACTGACTGCCCGAGCGATTGCCTTGTTCAATCGAATGTTGCACCGATCAGCGGAATTGCGGCCCCGAACGGGTGTTGTTGCCTTTGGCCATGCGGTCATACAGCACGACGTTGACGGTGGCGGCCAGGTTCATGCAGCCGGTGGTGGGGATGTACACCACGTCCTCGCACCAATCGCGAATGTCCTTGTCCAGTGAACCGTCTTCCGGGCCAAAAATGTACAGCGCCCGGTCGGGGTGGGTGTATTCGGGCAGTGGGCGAGCGCCTTCCACCAGCTCCACGGCCACCGGCACACAGCCCAGGGGCAGGATTTTCTTCAGGTCGTCGATACCGATCAGCGGGATGTCGTAGTGGACTTTCTTGGTGTCGGTGACGAAGTCGGCGGCACGCTCATAGCGCTTGCCGGTGTAGAACACCGACGCCACGCCGTAGCAGCCGGCGGCACGCATGACCGAACCGACGTTTTCCGGTGACTTGGGGTTGAACAGACCGATGCAGCTATAGCGTTTGTTGGCCACGGGCGGGGTGCCTTTGGGGAAAAGGCGCGATTATACGGGGAATGGGGGAGGGTGGTCAGTTTCGAGATGTGTGGTGTTTGTTGATCGCCATCGCGAGCAAGCTCGCTCCCACAGGTTTTGTGAACGCCGAAAATCCAATGTGGGAGCGAGCTTGCTCGCGATGACGGCCTTGCAGTCTGTAAAGATTTTTTGGTGATGACGATTACTCGTCCTTCTTCATCAACCCGGCCAGTGCGGCGAAGGGGTTGTGGGTCGCCTTGGCGATTTTCGGGGTGCTCAGGGAGCCGTCGCCGAAGTATTGCTGGTCGGTGTAGCGCGAGTGTTCGTTGTCGTGGCAGTACAGGCACAGCAGTTCCCAGTTGGAACCGTCCTGCGGGTTGTTGTCGTGGTTGTGGTCGCGGTGGTGAACGGTCAGTTCGCTCAGGCGCTTGCCGGAAAACTCACGGGCGCAGCGGCCACAGACATGGGGGTACATTTTCAGGGCTTTGTCGCGGTAGCCCATCTCCCGGTCGCGCTGGGCATCGGCGAGGATGCGGTCCAGCTTGGCGGTGTTGGACGGTGGCGTTGACGAACTCATGGGTTCACCTTTGTAGAAAAAGACTGATGACGGTTGGACAGAGTTTAGCTCAGCCCTTGAGCTTCTCGGCAATCCAGATGGTGTGGCGGGTGCCTTTGTTGCCATGGGCGAACACTTGCACCTCTTCGGCCTTGAAGCCGGCCTTCTTCAGCTTGTCGGAAAACTGCCGGTCAGCGCTGGCCGACCACACCGCCAGCACGCCTTTGGGCCGCAGGGCCTTGGCGCAGGCGGCCAGGCCTCCCGCCGAATACAGCCAACTGTTGGCTTTCTGGGTCAGGCCTTCCGGGCCGTTGTCGACATCGAGCATGATCGCGTCGAAACCCTGGGGTTCGGCTTGCAGCACCTTGGCCACGTCTTCCATGCGGATGACTGTGCGCGGGTCCGACAACGGTCGCCCGGCCTTTTCACCCAGGGGGCCACGGTTCCACTCCACCACGCCGGGCACGAGTTCGGCCACCACCACTTCGGCGGTCTTGCCCAGGTGCTTGAGGGCCGAGGCGAGGGTGAAGCCCATGCCGAGGCCGCCGATCAGCACGCGCGAGCCGGGACGACCGGCGACCTTGCGGCAAGGAATCTCTGCCAGGGCATCTTCGGAACCGTGCATGCGGGTGTTCATCAACTGCCCGCCGTCACCGCCCTGGATCTTGATGACGAAGTCTTCGCCGTACTCGAACAGGCACAGGGCACCGCCGTTATCAGGGATGGGTGTGGTGTCGAGCAGAACGAAACGTTTCATGGAAATCTCGTAGGAGGGCAAACCGCGCGGTAACGACTAGCCTTAAAGCAGACAATAGCCACGGAGCCATTGATGAAGTGCATCATTCTAACGGCCATTGCCCTGGCGGCGCTCTCAATAAGTTGCGCCCAGGCTCAACAACCGACGATTCCGGTCAACCCGCCCAGCATCCCCGGGGCGCCTGGCACCGCCACTCCCATGCCCTATCCGCCGGTCACGCCCAACGGGGTGCCCAAGGCTGGCCCCGGAAGCGGCGGGCCGCCCTTGCTGCCACCGATCGAAATGCCCAAGCCACCCAAGGACCAGCCGATACCGGGCATGGAACCCAAGCCTGTGAAGGCCAAGTCGCCGGGGGGGTAGGATAACGAAACCCTGTGGGAGCGAGCTTGCTCGCGATGGCGTCGGGTCAGTCAGCATTGATGTTGCCGCAGAGACCGCTATCGCGAGCAAGCTCGCTCCCACAGGGAAACTCCAGCTAGGTTTAATGGTTGCGATCAGACCTGCTGCGACAACAACTGCCCATCGGCCATGCGCAGGCGCTTGGACAGGGAGACGGCGAGGGCGCGGATGATCTTGGCGGCGATCTTGGGGGCGTCGTTGAGCATTTTTTCCAGGGAGTCCTTGCCCAGGTTCAGCAACTGGCAATTGCTGGCAGCGATGCAACTGGCCGAGCGCCGTTCGCCGTCGAGCACGGCCATTTCGCCGAATGCCCGGCCGCTGCGCAGCGTGGCGATGGTCACGGGTTGGCCGTCGGGGCCGGTTTTCTGCACGGCCACCTGGCCGGTGTGGATGATGCACATGAAGCTGCCGGCATCACCCTCGCGGAAAATCGCTTCGCCCTCGGCGATGGCGCTGATGCTGAAATAGCCCGACGCCGCGGCGAAGTCGACAGGCAGCAACTGGTCGAACAGACCGCAGTCCATCAACCAGTCGCGGATTTCTTTGTTCAGTAAGGTCGGTTCTGACATGTTGGCACGGTCTTTTTCTTGTGTTTGTTGCAGGTTCAGTTTGGCCCGGGTGTAAGCAGACCTCTGGGACAGACTCTTGTGGGAGCAAGGCTTGCCCGCGATGGCATCAGCTTGATCTGACAGACAGAACTGAGTCGCCTGTATCGCGGGCAAGCCTTGCTCCCACAAAGTCTTGCACCTACATTGGACTGGGGTTTATCTGGGCCCGGCGCATGGAGCTAAGACCCGGCCATCCCCCAGAGTTCCTCAGACCACCCCCAAAACCTTCAAGACAAATGCATATTCGAGCGCTACGTCACGCAATCCCTGGTAGCGCCCGCTCATTCCGCCATGGCCGGCGCCCAGTTCGGTCTTGAGCAGCAGGGGGTTGTCGTCGGTTTTGGTGGCCCGCAATTTCGCCACCCACTTGGCCGCTTCCCAGTACTGCACGCGGCTGTCGTTGTAACCGGCGATCGCCAGCAGCGCCGGGTAGGCCTGGGCGCTGACGTTTTCGTACGGGGCGTAGGCTCGGATCCGATCATAAACGTCCGGCTCCTCTGGGTTGCCCCATTCGTCGTATTCGGTGACGGTCAGCGGCAAGTCCGGGTCGAGCATGGTGTTGAGCACGTCGACGAACGGCACCTCGGCAATCGCAACCTTGAACAGCTCCGGGCGTTGATTGAGCACCGCACCGATTAGCAGGCCACCGGCGCTGCCGCCGCTGATTGCCAGTTGCTCGGCGGTGGTGAAACCGTTGCTGATCAAATGTTCGGCGCAGGCGATGAAGTCGCTGAACGTGTTGTGCTTGTGTTCCTGCTTGCCGGCGCGATACCAGGCTTCCCCCAGCTCACCGCCGCCGCGCACATGGGCGATGGCAAACGCCACGCCGCGGTCGAGCAGGCTCAGCCGCGCATGGGAAAACCACGGGTCGAGGCTCTCGCCATAGGCACCGTAGCCGTACAGGTACAGCGGTACCGGCTGGCCGAGGGCTTCGCGCTTGACCACCAGGCTGATGGGCACCTGGGTGCCGTCCGGTGCCGTCGCCCAGAGCCGCTGGCTGACGTAGGCATCGGCATCGAACGGCCCCAGCACCGGGGTTTGCTTGAGCACGACCTGTGCGCCGCTGGCCAGGTCCAACTGGCGGATCTGCGCGGGACGGTTCAGGGCCTCGTAGCGCAGGCGGATGCGATCGCTGACGAATTCCAGGCTGTTCTGCACATGCAGGCTGTAGGCCGCATCCGGCAGTTGCACCCGATAGGCCGGCAAGCCTTGCGGGTGTACCTCGATGATGGGCAGGCCGCCTTCGCGCAGGCTCAAGGTCATGGCCCCGGCGTTCAGGCTCAGGCCGTCGATCATCACCGTGTCGCTGTGGGGGATAAGGTTCTGCCAGTCGGCCTCGGTCGGCGCCACGCCGGTGTCGGCGGCCTGGTACAACGCGAAATTGATCCCGTCACGGTTGCTGCGGATCAACCAGGTCCATTGGCCATCGAGCAGGCCGTGGTCGACGTCGTATTCATGGTTTTCCACGCGGGGCGCCAGGCAGGTAAAGGGGCGCTGCGGGTGCGCGGCGTCCAGCACCCAGATTTCACTGGTGGTCTTGCTGCCCAGGGACAGGATCAACTGCTTTTCCGAGCTGGAACGGTAGCAATGCAGGAAAAAACGCCCGTCTGGCTCATGGAACACTTCTTCGGCGGCCGTGCCATCCAGGCGATAGCGCCAGAGTTTGTGGGGGCGATGAGTGTCGTCCAACTCGCCAAAAAACAGCGTCAGGCTGTCGTTGGCCCAGGTCATGCTGCCGTCGCAATCGGTGAAGGACAGTTCGCTGACCTTGTCGTTGGACAATTCCTTCACGAACAGGGTGTAGATCTCATCGCCCGTGGTGTCCAGGCTGTAGGCCAGGCGCTGGTGGTCGGGGCTGATGCTGAAGGCGCCCAGGGAAAAGAAGCCACCGCCGGCCAGCACGTTCGGGTCCAGCAGCAGTTGTTCACGGCTTTCATCCACGCTCAGGCTGTCATCGGCCGGACGCGGGCAGCGGTAGTGACGCGGGTATTCGTCACCGGCTGTGGTACGGGTGTAGTACAGGTACGGGCCCCAGGGCGAGGGCAGTGACAAGTCGGTCTCGAGAATCCGCCCCTTGATCTCCTGGAACAGGGTTTCGCGCAGTTCGGCCTGGTCGGCGAGTTGCGCCTCCTGGTAGCTGTTTTCGGCCTTGAGGTAGTCGAGCACGGCGTCGGTGTCGCGTTCCTGCAGCCAGGCGTATGGATCAACACCGGCGTCCCTGCGGGCAATCGGGGCGTTGGAAACGTGGGCAGATAGGGACATGAAAGGCTCTCGAACGTTGTACGAAAAGGGACACATGGCCTGGACAGAATCAACCACACAGGCCATTCGCCAGATGCCGGGGCAGCCTGACGAGCGAAAAGCCGTTACTATAAGCGTCTCTTTGCCTGCCTTGCCATGGACACCATGACCGAGAATGACTATCTGATCGCCTGGGGCCTCTACGCCTTCGCCGCCCTGGGCTGCCTGTTGGTGTGGATGCGCATGACCCGCTGGATGTGGCGCTGGTTGCGCGAACCGCTGCGGTTGCTGCTGGCGGTGTTGCTGTTTTGCCCGACCATCGTTGATCCGGTGAAGGACAAGGTCGCCCCGGCCCTGGCCATTGTTGCCCTGGACGTGCTGTTCAAAGTCGGCAACAACGTCTGGCGGGCGGCTTCCGATCTGCTCATGTACGGCATGATCGCCTTCGGCCTCTACTTCATTTTGGTGCTGATCCGCTTCCCCATCGAGCGGGCCGCCAACGCTCGCAAGGAACGGGCCGCCGCCGCAAAAGCCGCCGCCGCGGCCGATGAGCCGGAGGACGAGCCGCCATTTGGCGTGGCCGGTGATGACCGTTACGGTCGCCCGCCCGTGCCGAGCAATCCCCAGCGTTCGCGTATCGAACCGCGCCTGTAACCGGGCCTGCCCCTTGAAGCGAGAGTTCGAGCATGTGTGAGTTATTGGGCATGAGCGCCAATGTGCCAACCGACATCGTGTTCAGCTTCACCGGGCTGATGCAGCGCGGCGGCAAGACCGGGCCGCACCGGGACGGTTGGGGCATCGCCTTCTATGAAGGCCGTGGCCTGCGCCTGTTCCAGGACCCGGCCGCCAGCAGCGAATCGGAAGTGGCGAACCTGGTGCAGCGCTATCCGATCAAGAGCGAAGTGGTGATCGGGCACATTCGCCAGGCCAACGTCGGCAAGGTCTGCTTGTCCAATACGCACCCGTTCGTGCGTGAGTTGTGGGGCCGCAACTGGTGTTTTGCCCACAACGGCCAACTCGCCGATTTCCAGCCGGGCGTGAGCTTCTACCGCCCGGTGGGCGATACCGACAGCGAAGCGGCCTTCTGCGATCTGCTCAACCGCGTGCGCCAGGCCTTCCCCGAACCGGTGGAGGTGGAACAATTGCTACCGGCGCTGATCGAGGCCTGCGCCGAATACCGCAGCAAAGGCGTGTTCAACTGCTTGCTCAGCGATGGCGACTGGCTGTTCTGCTATTGCTCGACCAAACTGGCCCAGATCACCCGTCGCGCGCCGTTCGGCCCGGCGCGGCTCAAGGATGTGGATGTGATTGTCGATTTCCAGGCTGAAACCACGCCCAACGACGTGGTGACGGTGATCGCCACCGAACCGTTGACCGAAAACGAAACCTGGACCCGCTACGAACCGGGCCAATGGAGCCTGTGGCGACGCGGCGAATGTGTCAGCCACGGCCGGACCGAATAAGGACGTCACGTTATGTTGCTCAGTTATCTACGGCTGGTGTTGTTCGCGGTGGGCCTGTTGGTTGGGGTCCAGGTGCCGGGCTTCATCAATGATTACGCCAAGCGGGTCGAGGCACACCTGATCGAGGCACAGACCGGCCTGCAAGGGTTCCAGGGCACCGCCAACCAGTTCTTCAAGGGCGACATGCAAGCCCTGGTGGCCCATTACCGCGCCAGCGAAGACCCGATCTTTCGCAGCGACGCCGACAGCCTGAACACCTTGCTCGTGCGCCAGCAGGCCTTGGACAAGCAGTTCCAGGCGATGCAAGGCCCGTGGTACATCCGCTTGCTGCAAGTGGCGCTGGCCGCCGATCCGGACATCCGCAAGGAAACCTGGAACGGCTACAGCTACCAGATCCTGTTGACCCCCGAGGCCATGGTCTGGGGCATCAGCGGCGCGATGTTGCTGTCGTTCGGCCTGGAATGCCTGTTCCGCCTGATCGACTGGGTGGTGCTGGGCGGCAAGCGCCTGCGCCAGGGTCGGCCGATTGAAGAGCGCGACCTGCGCGGGCTGTAGCGCCGCAGCAAGCTTTTGTGGTGAGCAAGGCCTGTGGGAGCAAGGCTTGCCCGCGATAGCGTCAGCTTGGTCCGACCGACAGAACTGAGTCGCCTGTGTCGCGGGCAAGCCTTGCTCCCACCCAAGCTCCCTCGCCACCAAAGCGGTCCGCCTTTGCTGGCGATGTTCTGCCCAATCAAGTTTTTCTTATGACCCAGCCAAGGTTTTATTCGTTGGACGGGATCGGCCGCGCGCTCAAGAATCGACGCATCGGTCTCCACGTCAGCGTCGTCGAGACTTACAACAATAAAACTGCGGAGAACCACCATGAGTGCACCCGACACGCTCGGCGTCCCCCAACCCCAGGCCCGTTCCGGCCCATTTGACTGGTATCGCAATATCAACCAGCAGGAACGTCGCACCTTCTGGAGCTGCAAGATCGGCTACGCCCTGGACGGCATGGACACGCAGATGCTCAGTTTCGTGGTGCCGACCCTGATCGCGATGTGGGGCATCACCACCGGACAGGCAGGCCTGATTCACACCAGTACCTTGATCGCTTCGGCCATTGGCGGCTGGGTGGCGGGCATTCTCTCGGACCGCATCGGTCGGGTGCGCACCCTGCAACTGACGGTGCTGTGGTTCGCTTTCTTCACCTTCCTGTGCGGCTTTGCCCAGAATTACGAACAACTGTTGATCTCCCGCACACTGATGGGCTTTGGCTTCGGCGGCGAGTGGACTGCCGGCGCGGTGTTGATGGGCGAGGTGATCCGCGCCAAGGACCGCGGCAAGGCCGTGGGCATGGTGCAGTCGGGGTGGGCGCTGGGTTGGGGCATGACGGCGATCCTGTATGCGCTGCTGTTCTCGGTGCTGCCGCCGGAAGACGCCTGGCGCGCCTTGTTTATCCTGGGCATTGTCCCGGCGATATTCGTGATATTCGTCCGGCGCCTGGTCAAGGACCCGGAAGTCTATAGCCAGGCCAAGGCTCGGCAAACGCCAAGCAACCCGGCGAAGTTCTACGAGATCTTCGCCCCCGGCATACTCTTCACCACCCTTCGTGCCTCGTTGCTGACCACCGGTGCCTTGGGCGGTTACTACGCCATCACCTCCTGGCTGCCAACGTTCCTCAAGAATGAGCGGGGCTTGAGCGTGTTGAGCACCGGTGGCTACCTGGCGATGGTGATCGTCGGTTCCTACATCGGTTACGTCATCAGCGCGTACCTGTCGGATATCCTGGGTCGGAAAAAGAACTTCGTCCTGTACGCCGTTGGCTCCTTCACCATCGTGCTGCTGTATACCCAACTGCACGTGAGCAATAACGTGATGCTCTGGCTGGGCTTTCCCCTGGGGTTCTTCGCTTCGGGCATGTTCAGCGGCATGGGCTCGTTCCTCACCGAGCTGTTCCCGACTCGCATTCGGGGTTCGGGCCAGGGTTTTTGTTACAACATCGGTCGCGCGTTGGCGGCAACGTTCCCGCTATTGATCGGCCTGCTGAGCCAGAAAGTGCCGTTGAGCGTGGGTATCGGTGCCTTTGCGGCGGTGTCTTATGGCGTGGTGATCCTCGCGGCGTTGAGCCTGCCGGAAACCCAAGGCAAGCAGTTGGAAGCTGAGTAACTGATAACCTGCGGGCACATGTCCCACAGTTAAACGAAGAAAGAACCTACAGGAGCGTTCACCGTGAGCCGCCTGCTATTGAACTGCGACATTGGCGAAAGCTTCGGCAGCTGGACCATGGGTCTGGACGCCGAGGTGATGCCCTTCATCGATTGCGCCAACATCGCCTGCGGCTTTCATGCCGGCGACCCGAGCATCATGCGCAAGACCGTCAGCCTGGCCCTGAGCCATGGCGTGCGAATCGGCGCGCACCCGGCCTATCAGGACCTGGCGGGCTTCGGCCGGCGTTCCATGGCCTACGGTGCCCAGGAATTGCAGGACTTGCTGCATTACCAGATCGGCGCCCTCGACGGCATCTGCCGGGCGCAAGGCGCACGGGTCAGTTACGTCAAACCCCACGGCGCGATGTACAACGACATGATGGCCAACCCGGCGCAACTGCGTGCGGTGATCCAGGCCGTCGCGGCCTATGATCGGCAATTGCCGTTGATGCTCATGGCGACCCGGGACAACAGCGCCGCCCAGGCCCTGGGCGACGAGTACGGCCTGACCTTGTGGTTCGAAGCCTTTGCCGACCGCGCCTACGACAGTGCCGGTCGCCTGGTTTCGCGGCAAGCGCCGGGTGCGGTGCACCACGATCCCGAGGTGATTATCGGGCAGGCCCTGACCATCGCCCGCGGCGATGTGTTGACTGCCAGTGACGGCAGCGCCTTGCACCTTATGGCCAACACCCTGTGCGTACACGGCGACAACGCCAGCTCCGTGGCGGCCGTGCAACGCATCCGCGAAGCCCTGGACCGGCAGAGTGCGCCATGAGACCACGCTTGGAAGTGGTGGCGGTGGACTGCTTGATGGTGCGCCTGTTCGATGAGATCGCCGAGGCCAACATGCCCTGGATGCTCGCCGCCAGCGAGCGCCTGCGAGCGGTGTTTGCCGAGCATCTGATTGACCTGGTGCCGTCCTATACCACGTTGATGGTGCACTACGATTTGCTCGCCCTGAACCCGGTGCAGGCTCGTGACTTGATCGACGAGGCGCTGAATAACCTTTCACCGGATGCCCGGTCCGCCGGCCAATGCCACGTGCTGCCGGTGTGGTACGACCTCCGTGTCGGGCCGGAGCTGGAGCTGCTGGCGAGCCGCAGCGGGCTGACGGTCGCCCAGGTGATCCGCCGCCACAGCGAACGCGAGTACCAGGTGTTTGCCCTGGGCTTCGCCCCCGGCTTCGCCTTCATGGGGCTGGTGGACGAGGAACTGGCCGCACCGCGCCTCGACACGCCGCGCAAGCGAGTGGCGGCGGGCAGTGTCGGCATTGCCGAGCGCCAGACTGCGGCGTATCCGGTGGTATCGCCCGGTGGCTGGAACCTGATCGGTCGTACCCCGACCAAACTGTTTGATCGCGAGCGCGACGGCTACAGCCTGATGCAGCCGGGGGACACGGTGCGTTTTGCCGCCGTGGACCATGCCGAATTCATCGCGCTGGGTGGCGACGACACACCGTTGGAGGCCCAGGCATGAGCCGGTTGTTGATCGAGGCCAGCACCCCGCTGTGCCTGTTGCAGGACGCCGGCCGTTTCGGCGTGAGGCATCTGGGCGTGACCCAGGGTGGAGCGGCGGACTGGTTGTCGATGGCCTGGGCCAACTGGATGCTCGGCAATGCCCTGGGGGCCGCAGTGGTGGAGATTACCCTCGGCGGTTTCACCGTGGTGGCCGAAGAGGATTGCGTGCTGGCGCTGGCCGGGGCGGATCTGGGCGCACGGATAGACGGCCAGGGGGTGGCGTCATGGCGCTTCTTCAGCTTGCGCAAGGGCCAGGTGCTGGCGCTCACCCAGCCCGTGCTCGGTGCCCGGGCCTACCTGGCAGCCCCCGGCGGCTTCAATGCGCCTGCGGTGCTGGGCAGCCGGGCGACGGTGGTACGTGAGGAGCTCGGTGGCCTGGATGGGCGAGGGCGGGCGCTGAGTCGTGGCGAGCACCTGAGCTATTCAGGCGCGGCGACGCCTCGGCCCATGCCGCACACGCGGATTCCGGACTTCCAGCCAGCGCAGCCGCTGGACTTGATCCTGGGGGCGCAGAACGGTGCGTTCAGTGGACGGAGCCTGTTCGATGCGTTCAACACCCCGTGGACGCTGGACAGTCGCGCCGATCGCATGGGCATCCGTTTGCTGGGCACGGCGTTGGAGTATCAGGGGCCGGCGATGATTTCCGAGGGCATTCCGCTCGGTGCCGTGCAGGTGCCGCCGGATGGCCAACCGATTGTGCTACTCAACGACCGGCAAACCATCGGTGGCTATCCACGCCTGGGCGCCTTGACCCCGTTGGCCCTGGCCCGGTTGGCGCAATGCCTGCCGGGGGCGCAGGTGCGGTTGCGGCCGGTTGTGCAGGAGGTTGCGCATCGGCAGCAGGTTGAGTGCCTGCAGGTGTTTTTGAAAGGCTAGAAGCATCGCGAGCAAGCTCGCTCCCACACTGGATCTTCGTCACACATGAGATCCCCTGTGGGAGCGAGCTTGCTCGCGATGAGGCCCCAAAGGGCACCAAAGATCACTTGGAAAGAAACCGCATCCCTTCCTCCAACCCTCGCAAGGTCAGCGGGTACATCCGGTCTTCCACCAACTCGCGCACGATATTGGTCGAGGCGGTATAGCCCCAGGTGTCCTTGGGGTACGGATTGATCCAGATGAGCTTCTTGTATTTCTCCATGAAGCGCTGCATCCACACATAACCGGCTTCTTCGTTCCAGTGTTCGACGCTGCCGCCGGCCTGGGTGATTTCATAGGGCGCCATGGCGGCATCGCCGATGAAGATCACTTTGTAGTCGGCGCCGTACTTGTGCAGCAAGTCCTGGGTCGAGGTGCGTTCCGAAGTGCGGCGCAGGTTGTTTTTCCACACCGATTCGTAGACGAAGTTGTGGAAGTAGAAATACTCCAGGTGCTTGAACTCGGTCTTGCAGGCCGAGAACAGCTCTTCGCAGATTTTCACGTGAGCATCCATCGAACCACCGATGTCGAACAGCAGCAACAACTTGACGGTGTTGCGTCGTTCCGGGCGCATCTGGATGTTCAAAAGGCCGGCGTCGCGGGCGGTGTGGTCGATGGTGCCGTCGATGTCCAGCTCTTCGGCCGCACCCTGGCGAGCGAACTTGCGCAGGCGGCGCAGGGCGATCTTGATGTTGCGGGTGCCCAATTCCACCTGGTCGTCGAGGTTCTTGTACTCGCGCTGGTCCCAGACCTTCACAGCCTTGCCCTGGCGCTTGCCGGCGTCGCCGACCCGGATGCCTTCGGGGTTGAAGCCGCCGGAGCCGAACGGGCTGGTGCCGCCGGTGCCGATCCACTTGTTGCCGCCGGCATGGCGTTCCTTCTGTTCTTCCAGGCGTTTCTTGAATTCTTCGATCAGCTTGTCCAGGCCACCGAGGGATTGGATCTGCGCTCGCTCTTCGTCGGTCAGCGAACGCTCGAATTCCTTGCGCAGCCAGTCTTCGGGAATCAGCGCCTGGAGGTGATCGTCGAGTTTCTCCAGGCCGTTGAAGTAGGCGGCGAACGCCCGGTCGAACTTGTCGAAATGCCGTTCGTCCTTCACCAGGATCGCCCGGGACAAGTAATAGAACTCGTCCATGTCGGCGAAGATCACCCGCTGTTTCAGCGCGTTGATCAGGTCCAGCAGTTCGCGCACCGACACGGGCACCTTGGCGGCGCGCATCTCATTGAACAGGTTAAGCAGCATGGCAATCGCCCTCGCTCTTGTTAGACGAAGAGGATCAGCGAGTGCCGCGACGGCTCATGAACGCCAGGCGCTCGAGCAATTGCACGTCCTGTTCGTTCTTGACCAGGGCGCCGGCCAGCGGCGGGATGGCCTTGGTCGGATCACGTTCGCGCAGTACCGCTTCGCCGATGTTGTCGGCCATCAGCAGCTTGAGCCAGTCCACCAGTTCGGAGGTGGAAGGCTTTTTCTTCAGGCCTGGCACCTTGCGCACGTCGAAGAACACGTCCAGCGCTTCGCTGACCAGGTCCTTCTTGATGTCCGGGTAATGCACATCGACGATTTTCTGCAGGGTGACGCGGTCGGGGAAGGCGATGTAGTGGAAGAAGCAGCGGCGCAGGAACGCGTCCGGCAGTTCCTTTTCGTTGTTGGAGGTAATGATGATGATCGGCCGTTTCTTGGCCTTGATGGTTTCGTCGGTCTCGTAGACGTAGAACTCCATCTTGTCGAGTTCCTGCAGCAGGTCGTTGGGGAACTCGATGTCGGCCTTGTCGATTTCGTCGATCAGCAGGATCACCCGCTCCTCGGACTCGAACGCTTCCCAGAGCTTGCCCTTCTTCAGGTAGTTGCGCACGTCGTGGACCTTGTCCACGCCCAACTGCGAGTCCCGCAGGCGGCTGACCGCATCGTACTCATACAGGCCCTGGTGGGCCTTGGTGGTGGACTTGATGTGCCAAGTGATCAGGCGCGCGCCAAAGGACTCGGCCAGTTGTTCGGCCAGCATGGTCTTGCCGGTGCCCGGTTCGCCCTTGACCAGCAATGGCCGCTCCAGGGTGATGGCGGCGTTCACGGCCAGTTTCAGGTCATCGGTGGCCACGTAGGCGCTGGTGCCTTCGAACTTCATCTGCAATTTCCTCGAACGTGTCGCCGGCCTGGCGAGGCGGGGCGCGCGAAAATAAATATCGTGCCCGACTATAACGCGGCGCCCCGCCGACTGTGAACGCAGACGCTGTATTCAGTCTCTGAATGGAGCGTCACATGTTGACTCAGTCTTGTGGCGAGGGGATTTATCCCCGCTGGGTTGCGCAGCAGCCCCAAACCAGGCAACTCGGTGTGCCAGGCAAACTGAGTTCACTGCATTAGGGCTGCTGCGCAGCCCAGCGGGGATAAATCCCCTCGCCACATTCCTTAGTCGGTCGACGGCGGCGGTTGTTCATAACGGGCATTGAAGGCCTCGACGAAACCGTTGCGCAGGATCTGCAGGAAGGCTTCGAAGGCGCTGATGTCCTGCTGGTGAACATTGCCGCTGAGTTCCACGCGGGTGGCGAACTGGTTCTTGCGCTGGTTCTTGAGGGCCGTTTCGCCTGTGCCGACCAGCGCTTCCCAGACCGAGCGGAAGATGTTCTTGTTCTGGTTTTCCACGTCCTGCTGCCAGTCGAACACATCGACATCGCGCAGCAATGGCTTGATGTAGCCGCTGAGCTTGGCGTTGTCGGCTTCGGCCTCGATCACCAGGTCGCCGTGACCGGCATTGAAATCGAATTTGCCATAAGCGGCGGCGAAATCGTTCAGGCGCTTGAGCTCAATGTTCCTGGCCCGCAGGCGGAAGTCGAAATCCTCGAAGTCGCTCAACGGGTCGAAGGTGGCCTGCATTTCCAATGGAGCGTGTTCGGCCACCAGAGCCTTGCCCTCGAAACGGGCGTCGCGCTTGCCTTTGGTGTCGACCACGTTGGTCAGGTTGTAGAAGTTGGCGTTGACGTTGGTGGCTCGCAGGTTGACCGGTGGCTTGGAGTTGAAATTGCGGAAGGTGACCTTGCCATCGCGGATGCGCACTTCGTTGAAGGTGATGGGCAGCAGTTTGCTCAACTGCTCGCGCCAGTTGGTGCCCCGGCCGGTCTGGGAGTTCTGGCGGTTGGCGCCGCCGTCGACGAAGTTCACTTCCGGGCGGGCGAATTCAACCTCGGCGACCACCGCATGGTCATACCACAGCGAGTGCCAGCTCACAGACAGGTCCACCAGCGGTGCGCTGACGAACGGCACCGGGACCTTGCCGTCGACCTTGACGATTTCCAGGCCATTGATCCGGTAGGCACCGCGCCACAGGGCCAGGTCCACGTCGGTGATCCGGCCGCGATAATCGCCCATGTCGGCCAGTTTTTCGTTCAGGTAGTCGCGTACCAGATAAGGCAAGGTGAAATGCAGGGTCACCAGCACCGCGACGATGGCGGCGAAAACCCACAATGGCCAACGGTATCGACGCTTCATGTCAGTCAGTCTCCAGCGTTTGTTGGGGGAGCGCCTTCTAATGCCATTGACTGTCGCAACAACGGGAACGTTCGGTGCAACTGGACGCCCATGGGCAAGAGGCATACCTTTAAAGGCTTACATTCCCGCTGCATCAAGGACCCAGCCATGAGCCGTATATTCGCTGACAACGCCCATTCCATCGGTAATACGCCGCTGGTGCAGATCAACCGCATTGCCCCGCGCGGTGTGACCATCCTGGCCAAGATCGAGGGGCGTAACCCAGGGTATTCGGTCAAGTGTCGGATCGGCGCGAACATGATCTGGGACGCTGAAAGCTCGGGCAAACTCAAGCCGGGCATGACCATCGTCGAACCGACTTCGGGCAACACCGGGATTGGCCTGGCGTTCGTCGCCGCCGCTCGTGGCTACAAGCTGATGCTGACCATGCCCGCCTCCATGAGCATCGAGCGCCGCAAGGTGCTCAAGGCCCTGGGCGCGGAACTGGTGCTCACCGAACCGGCGAAGGGCATGAAAGGGGCCATCGACAAAGCCGCCGAGATCATGGCCGGCGATCCAGCCAAATACTTCATGCCGCAGCAGTTCGATAACCCGGCGAACCCGGCGATTCACGAAAAAACCACCGGTCCGGAAATCTGGAACGACACCGACGGCGCGGTGGACGTGCTGGTGGCCGGTGTGGGCACCGGCGGCACCATCACCGGCGTTTCACGGTACATCAAGAACACCTGTGGCAAACCGATCCTGTCGGTGGCGGTCGAGCCCGAGGTTTCGCCGGTGATTACCCAGGCGATGGCGGGCCAGGAGATCAAGCCCAGCCCCCACAAGATTCAGGGGATCGGCGCCGGGTTCGTGCCGAAGAACCTTGACCTGTCGATCGTTGACCTGGTCGAGCGGGTCTCTGACGACGAGTCCAAGGCCATGGCCCTGCGCTTGATGCAGGAGGAGGGCATCCTCTGCGGGATCTCTTGTGGCGCGGCGATGGCCGTGGCCGTACGCCTGGCGGAAAAACCGGAGATGCAGGGCAAGACCATCGTCGTGATCCTGCCGGATTCGGGCGAGCGGTACTTGTCGAGCATGTTGTTCAGTGATCTGTTTACCGAGCAGGAGATTCAGCAGTAACCGTATGTAGGAACTGGTGGAAGAGCTTTTGTGGCGAGGGAGCTTGCTCCCGCTCGAGTGCGCAGCGCTCGCAGGCTTTTGGGGCTGCTTCGCAGCCCAGCGGGAGCAAGCTCCCTCGCCACAAAGGTTGTCGCAGGAGCTTGCCTTGGGAGCCTGCCGCAAGAGGCCTCAGGTTGCATTTGCACGGGTTGTTTGACAGGCGTCAGCCAAGGTTCAGGTGGCGCCTGTTAGAAAGTGTTTATTGCGTTTTACTCAACAGAGAATGTTGTGTCAGACGGTGTTTACCCGGGCCATTAGGGATTAACATGGCCTTCGGCTACGTCGGGCAGTAGGCGTTGCGTCAGTTGTTTTGGACAAGGAATTATAAAATGACCGTTTCGTTTGTCGCCAAGGCCTCGGTGTTGCTGCTGTTTCTGGGCAGTACGCTTTATGTGCATTTGCGTGGCAAGGCGCGTTTGCCGGTGTTGCGTCAGTTCGTCAACCACTCGGCGCTGTTCGCCCCCTATAACACCTTGATGTACCTGTTCTCCGGCGTGCCCTCCAAGCCTTACCTGGACCGCAGCAAATTCCCCGAACTGGATGTGCTCAAGGACAACTGGCAAGTCATCCGCGACGAGGCCATGCACCTGTTCGACGAGGGCTACATTCGCGCTGCCGAGAAGAACAACGACGCGGGTTTCGGCTCGTTCTTCAAGAAGGGCTGGAAGCGTTTCTACCTCAAGTGGTACGACAAACCGCTGCCGTCGGCTGAGCTGTTGTGCCCCAGGACGGTCGCGCTGGTCAGCCAGATCCCCAATGTCCGGGGCGCGATGTTTGCCCTGCTGCCGGGTGACAGCCATCTGAATCCCCACCGGGATCCCTTCGCCGGCTCGTTGCGTTATCACTTGGGCCTGTCCACCCCCAATTCCGACGACTGCCGGATCTTCGTCGACGGCCAGATCTACGCCTGGCGTGACGGCGAAGACGTCATGTTCGATGAAACCTATGTGCACTGGGTCAAGAACGAAACCCCGCAGACCCGCGTGATCCTGTTCTGTGATGTCGAGCGGCCCTTGAAAAGCCGGTTGATGACCCGCCTCAACCGCAGCATCAGCGCGTTCCTCGGCCGCGCTACCGCGCCACAGAACCTGGACGATGAACACGTCGGCGGCATCAACCGGGCCTATGCCTGGAGCAAATCGTTCAGCGACGGCATCAGTGGCCGGGTCAAGCAATTCAAACGCAAGCATCCCAAGGCCTACCGGGTGATGCGGCCGGTGTTGGCGGTGGCGGTGCTGACGGCGCTTGGCTATTGGTTGTTCGGTTAAATATTGCGTTGTCCATCGAGCGCTGGTTATAGTCAGCGCTCTTCGGGTTTTCGAACCCGCTCCTTCAAGAGATCGGCTCATGCCTGCATCCCCTGTCATCGCGGTTGTGGTTCCAGCGTTCAACGCTGGCGTCGTGCCGTGTGGGAACCAGCAGCCTGCGCAGATCGGTCAATACCCCCCACCTGTCCGTAGCTCATCGGTGTACGCCTTCGTATCACCGCCGGGTGTTGGCATTCAGGGCTGATCGGCAACGGTTGCCATCCCCCTGTGCCCGCCTGAAAAAACTACTGGACTTCAGTTTCGGCTGAGTTGGCTTTTTGCCTGACTACAGGTGGTATTCATGTTTTCCCTTTCCAAAAACGCCTTGTTGGCGGCGGCTTCCACGAGCCTGTTCGTTTTGCTGTGGAGCAGTGGGGCGATTTTTTCCAAGCTGGGCCTGGCCCATGCTTCTCCCTTCGCCTTTTTGCTGATCCGTTTTGCCATCGCGCTGTCGGCGCTGGTGCTGTTGATTCCGTTGCTCAAGTTCAAGCTGCCCAAGACTGGCAAGCCGATGCTGTACGCGGCGACCACCGGGTTGGTGCTGCTGGGCGCCTATCAGATTTTTTATCTGCTGGCGCTGCAAATGAGTGTCACGCCGGGGGTCATGGCAACCCTGATGGGCGTGCAACCGATCCTGACCGTGGTGCTCATGGAGCGGCAGCGTTCCTGGTTGCGGATGTTCGGCCTGATGCTGGGGTTGGTCGGGCTGGTCATGGTGGTGTACCAGGGCATCGGCCTGGCCGGTATGTCCCTGGCCGGGATGCTCTGCGGGTTGCTGGCACTGGTGAGCATGACGGCCGGTTCGATCATGCAGAAGCGCATCACCGACAACCCCCTGGGCACGCTGCCGGTGCAGTACCTGGCCGGGCTGTTGCTGTGCGCGGTGTTCGTGCCGTTCCAGCCGTTCCATTTCGAGTACAGCACAGGGTTCTTCGTGCCGGTGTTGTGGATGGGGCTGGTGGTGTCGGTACTGGCGACATTGCTGCTGTACCGACTGATCGCCCGCGGCAACCTGGTGAATGTCACCAGCCTGTTCTACCTGGTACCGGCGGTGACGGCGATCATGGACTACCTGGTGTTTGGCAACCGGCTGGCGTTGTTGAGCTTGCTGGGGATGGTGCTGATCATCGTGGGGTTGGTGTTTGTGTTTCGTAAGAGCCGCTAGCCCTTAGCTATTGGCTGGCTGTACCACCGCCATCGCGAGCAAGCTCGCTCCCACAGGGTTATGCACAGCCCTTTGTGGGAGCGAGCTTGCTCGCGATGGCGTACTACCGGGCAGACACCTCAGCCGGTTTCACCGCAGCGGGCTTGAGCACCAACCACAACGCCGCCGCAATCAACACCCCACCATACAGATGCGCCATCCCCAACGGCTCATCCAGCAGCAACGCCCCCCACAGCACGCCGAACGGTGGGATCAGGAAGGTCACGGTCATGGATTTGACCGGGCCGATGGAACTGAGCAGGCGGAAGTAAAGAATGTACGCCAGCGCGGTGCACACCAGGCCCAGCCCCAGCAGTGACAACCAGACGCTCCAGCCACCCCAGCTGGCCGGTGGTTGGCTGATGACGCTGTAGCCAAACAGCGGCAGCAAGAACACCGTGGCGCCGAACATGCTGCCCAGGGCCGAGAGACGGCTGTCCAAGCCACCTTGCTGATCGAGCCAGCGACGGGTGAGGAAACCGGCAAAGCCATAGCAGGTCGTGGCCAGCAGGCAGGCGAGGGCGCCCATCAACAGTTGCAGGTCGAACGCCACCGGGCCGGCACGGGTCAGGATGCCGACGCCGAGCAGCCCAAGGAAGACACCGCCGACCTTGGCTGGGGTGAGTTTTTCGCTGAAGAACAAACCGCCGATCAACACCCCCATCAACGGCGTGGTGGCGTTGAAGATCGCCGAGTAACCGGCCGGCAGCACCTGGGCCGCCAGCGAATAGAACGTGGCCGGAATGCCCGAGTTGATCAGGCCCAGCCCCATCACGACTTTGAGCTTGCCGCGAAAATTCCAGTCGACGCGCATCAGGGCCAGGATCACCAGCAGCCCGACGAAGGCGATGGACACGCGAAAAAAGGCAGTGGGGATTGTGCCAATGACGGGGGCGATAATGCGCATGAACAGGAAACTGGCGCCCCAGATAGCGGCCAGTGACAGTAAACGCAGGATATCAACGAGGTTCACAAGTCATTCCTTCCTTGATTGGGCGGCAAGTGTCGCCGCCCTGAATGGCGATGGCAATGGTTGCGTTGCCGCGTGATTGGCCTCTAAGCTCAGTCGCCAATAACAAGCATGACCCGCCGAGGTTTACCCTATGCCGCAGCCATGGCCCGCCATCGAAATCGCCCGTTCGATCCTCGACGGCTTCGACGATTATCGTGAGCATTTCCGGCAGATCACCGATGGCGCCCGCGCCCGGTTCGAGCAGGCCCTGTGGTTGGAGGCGCAAACGGCTTCGGCGGCGCGCATCAATTTGTATGAAGAAAAAGTCTTCGAAACCGTTGCCAGGCTGCACAACGCCTTCGCTGACGAAACCCTGATGGACGTGAGCTGCTGGCCACTGGTCAAGAGCGCCTACATCAGCCTGATCGACCTGCGCTTCGACGATGAGCTGTCGGAAACCTGGTACAACTCGATCTTTTGCGGGTTGTTCAGCCACGACCTGATCAGCGACGGCACCATGTTCATCCACACCACCCGGCCCAGCCTGCGCCGGGCCCGTGCCGCCCAGACTCGCACCTACAAACCCCAGGGGCAGTTGGACCGGATGCTGGCGAGCGTGTTCGCCGATTACCGTTTCAGCGAGGACTACGCCGATCTGCCGGGCGACCTGCAGCGCCTCGAAGCGCAGTTGCGTGAGAACCTGCCGGACTGGGTCTGCAAGGACCCGGAGCTGACGGTGGAGTTGTTTTCTTCAGTGCTCTATCGCAACAAGGGCGCCTATCTGGTGGGCCGGATCTACACCCGCGAGGACCAGTGGCCGCTGGTGATCCCGCTGTTGCACCGCGAGGGCCGGGGTATCCAGATCGATGCGCTGATTACCGACGAGGCGCAGGTGTCGATCATCTTCTCGTTCACCCGCTCGTACTTCATGGTGGACGTGCCGGTGCCGGCGGAATTCATCGGCTTTCTCAAGCGCATCCTGCCGGGCAAGCACATCGCCGAGTTGTACACCTCCATCGGTTTCTACAAGCACGGAAAATCCGAGTTCTACCGAGCGTTGATCAACCACCTGGCGAACACCGACGACCAGTTCATCATGGCCCCGGGTGTGCGTGGCATGGTCATGAGCGTGTTCACCCTGCCGGGCTTCAACACGGTATTCAAGATCATCAAGGACCGTTTCTCGCCGTCGAAAAACGTCGACCGGGCCACGGTGATCGAGAAGTACCGTCTGGTGAAAAGCGTCGACCGGGTCGGGCGCATGGCCGATACCCAGGAGTTCGCCGATTTCCGTTTTCCCCTGAGCAAGTTCGAGCCGGCGTGCCTGGAGGAACTGCTGGAAGTGGCGCCGTCCACGGTCTCGGTGGAAGGCGACACGGTGCTGATTCGTCACTGCTGGACCGAGCGCCGCATGACACCGCTGAACCTGTACCTGGAAAACGCCAACCCGGACCAGGTGCGCGAGGCGCTGGAAGACTATGGCCTGGCCATCAAGCAACTGGCGGCGGCCAATATCTTCCCCGGCGACATGCTGCTCAAGAACTTTGGCGTGACCCGTCACGGCCGCGTGGTGTTCTACGACTACGATGAAATCTGCTTCCTGACCGAAGCCAACTTCCGCCACATCCCCCAGCCCCGCACACCGGAAGACGAAATGGCCTCCGAGCCCTGGTACTCCATCGGCCCGCTGGACGTCTTCCCCGAAGAATTCCCGCCGTTCCTGTTCGCCGACGCCGGGCAGCGCAAGCTGTTCGACCAGTTGCACGGCGAGTTGTACAACGCCGACTACTGGAAAGGCCTGCAAGAGGCTATCAGGGCGGGGAAGGTGATCGACGTGTTCCCGTACCGGCGCAAGGACCTGGACAACGAATAACCGTGGCGGTGAACGAAGTCCCTGTGGCTTTTGTAGCTTTTGTGGCGAGGGAGCTTGCTCCCGCTGGGTCGCGAAGCGGCCCCGGGATTTTGCGGCTGCTGCGCAACCGAGCGGGAGCAAGCTCCCTCGCCACAACAGCATTTCTTGACGCAAATCCCCTGTGGGAGCGAGCTTGCTCGCGATAGCGGTGTATCAGCCAGCATTGAGGGTGACTGACTCACCGCTATCGCGAGCAAGCTCGCTCCCACAATTTAGGGGGTGGGGCTGCTTTGTGTGCTCGGCGCAATAGCCGCAAATCTGCGACAATCGCCCCCTGCTCAAACCGACGACCCTTGCGTACCTGATGACTGACCAAGCCCCCGCTATCGACAAGCTGCTGAAAAACCTCGACCACGCCATGCTCGCAGACCGCAACCGGTTGCGACGCCAGTTGTTCGAGCTGCGCAAGAAGCCCGACGAGGCCAAGCTGGCCCAGTGGGTGACGCGCATGCAGGCGTCGTGCGATCAGGTGCTGGCGCGCAAGGCGAGTCTGCCGGTGATCCGCTACGACGATAATTTGCCGATTGCCGCCAAGCGCGACGAAATCAAGGACGCGCTGCTCAAGCACCAGGTGCTGATCATCGCCGGCGAAACCGGCTCGGGCAAAACCACGCAGTTGCCGAAGATCTGCCTGGAAATCGGTCGCGGCCAGCATGGCTTGATCGGCCACACCCAACCGCGGCGGATCGCTGCCCGCAGCGTCGCGAGCCGTGTCGCTGAGGAACTGGCCACGCCGTTGGGGGCGCTGGTGGGCTATCAGGTGCGGTTCGAGGACCAGAGCGACGCCAACACCCTGATCAAGCTGATGACCGACGGCATCCTGCTGGCCGAGACCCAGAATGACCGCTACCTCGAGCGCTACGACACGATCATCGTCGACGAAGCCCACGAACGCAGCCTGAACATCGACTTCCTGCTCGGCTACCTCAAGACCCTGCTGCCACGTCGTCCGGACCTGAAAGTCATCATCACCTCGGCGACCATCGACCTGGAGCGTTTCTCCAAGCATTTCGATGACGCGCCGATCGTGGAAGTCTCGGGCCGCACGTTCCCGGTGGAAACCTGGTATCGCCCGCTGACCCTGGAGCAGGACGAGGAAGGCAACCGGGTCGAGGACGACTTGACCGTCGACCAGGCGATCCTCGCCACCCTCGATGAAATCGCCGCCTACGAGCGCAGCGAGCGGCGCAGCCCTGGGGACGTGCTGGTGTTCCTGCCGGGCGAGCGGGAAATTCGCGACGCCGCGGAGATGCTGCGCAAGGCCCAGCTCAAGCACACCGAGATTCTGCCGCTGTATGCGCGACTGTCGCCGGCCGAACAGCAACGGATCTTCCAGTCCCACCCGGGCCGTCGCGTGGTGCTGGCGACCAACGTCGCCGAAACCTCGCTGACCGTGCCGGGCATCCGCTACGTGATCGACAGCGGCACCGCGCGCATCAGCCGCTACAGCTATCGGGCCAAGGTCCAGCGCCTGCCCATCGAAGCCATTTCCCAGGCCAGTGCCAACCAGCGCAAGGGCCGCTGCGGGCGGGTCGAGCCGGGGATCTGCGTACGGCTGTACAGCGAAGAAGATTTTCTTGGACGGCCGGAGTTCACTGACCCGGAAATCCTGCGCACTAACTTGGCGGCGGTGATCCTGCAGATGCTGCACCTGCGTCTCGGCGAGATCACCGATTTTCCGTTCATCGAACCGCCGGATGGCAAGGCCATCAGTGACGGTTTCAACCTGCTGCAAGAATTGTCGGCGGTGGACCGCAACAGCCAGTTGACCCCGCTCGGTCGCCAGTTGGCGCGCCTGCCGGTGGACCCGCGCATGGGCCGGATGCTGTTGGAAGCGGCGAAGCTGGGCAGTTTGCAGGAAGTGTTGATCGTCGCCAGCGCCATGTCGATCCAGGATCCCCGCGAGCGTCCGCCGGAGCGCCAACAGGCGGCGGACCAGGCCCACGCTCAGTGGAAGGACGCGGATTCGGACTTCGCCGGGCTGGTCAACCTGTGGCGCGGTTTCGAAGAGCAGCGCCAGGCCCTGACCGCCAGCCCGCTGCGCAACTGGTGCCGCAAGAACTTCCTCAATTACCTGCGCCTGCGCGAGTGGCGTGACTCCCATCGCCAGTTGAGCCTGATCTGTCGCGACATGCAGCTGAGCCTCAACAAAGAACCGGCCGACTTCCCGAAATTGCACAAGGCGGTGCTCTCGGGCCTGTTGAGCCAGATCGGCCAGAAAACCGAAGATGGCGACTACCTCGGCGCTCGCCAGCGGCGGTTCTGGGTCCACCCCTCGTCGGGCCTGGGCAAGAAGCGTCCGCAATGGCTGATGACCGCCGAATTGGTGGAAACCACCAAGCTGTATGCGCGCATGGTGGCCAAGATCGAACCGGACTGGATCGAACCGCTGGCCGGGCACCTGATCAAGAAAAACCACTTCGAACCCCATTGGGAGAAGAAGCGCGGGCAGGTGGTGGCCTATGAGCAAATCACCCTGTTCGGGCTCATCGTCGTTGGTCGGCGGCCAGTGCATTACGGGCCGGTGGACCCGGTGGTCTCCCGTGAACTGTTCATCCGCGAGGCGCTGGTGCGCGGCGAGATCCAGTCCAAGGCCAAGTGCCTGAGCGCCAATACCCGGTTGCTGGAGCAACTCGACGAGCTGGAAGCCAAGGCCCGTCGCCGCGACATCCTGGCGGACGAGGAAACCCTGTTTGCGTTCTACGACGCGCGCTTGCCGGCCGAGATCCACCAGACCGCGACGTTCGACAGCTGGTACCGGATCAACAGCCAGAAAGACTCGCAACTGCTGATCATGCGCGAAGAAGACGTGCTGGCCCGCGAAGCCAGCGAAGTCACCGCCGCACATTACCCCGACACCTTGCGCGTCGGTGACCTGACCTTGCCGCTGAGCTATCACTTCGAGCCCAACCACCCGCGCGACGGCGTGACGTTGCGAGTGCCGGCGCCACTGCTGCCGATGCTGCCGCCGGAACGCCTGGAGTGGCTGGTGCCAGGGGTGATCGAAGCCAAGTGCATCGCCCTGGTGCGCAACCTGCCCAAGGCCTTGCGCAAGAACTTCGTGCCGGTGCCGGATTTCGTCAAGGCGGCGCTGCAACGCATCACCTTCGCCGAGGGCTCGTTGCCGCAGTCCCTGGGCCGTGAGCTGCTGCGCATGACCGGAGCGCGGGTCAGCGACGAGGCCTGGGCCGAAGCGGCCCAGCAAGTGGAAAGCCACCTGCGCATGAACCTGGAAATCGTCGACGGCCAAGGCAAGTTCCTCGGCGAGGGCCGCGACCTGGCCGAGCTGACGGCGCGTTTTGCCGAAGCCAGCCAGGCGGCCTTGGCCGTGCCGCAAACGGCGAAAAGCCAGGCACCGGTGGAGGCGAAGGTCTTCGCGCCGGTGGCCGAGAAAACCCAACAGAAGATCGCCGGGCTGTCGATGACGGTCTACCCGGCGCTGGTGGAAGAGGGCGGCGTGGTCAAGGAAGGGCGTTTCCCGACGCCGGCCGAAGCCGAGTTCCAGCATCGCCGGGCCTTGCAGCGCTTGCTCATGCAGCAATTGGCCGAGTCGGCCAAGTTCCTGCGCGGCAAGCTGCCGGGGCTGACGGAACTGGGCCTGCTGTACCGCGACCTGGGCCGCATCGACAGCCTGGTGGAAGACATCCTGCTCGCCAGCCTCGACCGTTGTGTGCTCGAAGGCGAAGCGAGCCTGCCCCGTGACGGCGCCGCACTGGCCTCCCTGGCCGAGCGCAAGCGCGGCGGCTGGACCGAGCACGCCGAGCGCCTGGCGAAGCTGACCCTGGACATCCTCAAGCTCTGGCATGGCCTGCAAAAACGCTTCAAGGGCAAGATCGACCTGGCCCAGGCCGTGGCGCTGAACGATATCAAGCAGCAACTCAGCCACCTGGTGTACCCGGGCTTCGTCCGCGAAACCCCGCATCAATGGCTCAAGGAATTGCCGCGCTACCTCAAGGCCATCGAGCAACGCTTCGAGAAGCTCGGTAGCCAGGTGCAGAAAGACCGGGTCTGGAGCGGCGAGCTGTCGAACCTCTGGGCCCAATACCAGGCCCGCGCCAGCAAACACGCCCAGGAAGGCAAGCGTGATCCGCAACTGGAGCTGTACCGCTGGTGGCTGGAGGAATACCGGGTGTCGCTGTTCGCCCAGCAACTGGGGACCAAGGTGCCGATCTCGGACAAGCGCCTGGGCAAGCAGTGGGGGCAGGTGGAGGGTTGATGGCAGCCCCTCTAACCCCTGTGGGAGCGAGCTTGCTCGCGATAGCGGTGGTTCAGCCTGCATGGATGTTGACTGATACACCGCTATCGCGAGCAAGCTCGCTCCCACAGGGTAGGGTGTTGTAGTGAAGGGAGAATGGGCCAAACGCCAGCGTTTATGGCAAACTTCGCAGCTATAAATGCCGGTCCCGTGGTTTTGAGCTTCAATGCCCCGGGCGGATCGGAATAAAGCGATGCCAGGGCTGCTTCCCCGGATGGGAAAAGTCCCTTTGTGTATTGGTACGTCGGTGCCAATGCTTTCTGCCTGAACAGATCAGAGACACGACCATGCATAACGTCGTCATCAGCGGCACCGGCCTGTACACCCCGGCCAACAGCATCTCCAACGAAGAGCTGGTGCAATCTTTCAATACCTATGTCGCGCAATTCAACGCCGACAACGCCGACGCCATCGCGCGCGGTGAAGTCGAGGCCTTGACCGAGTCCAACGCCGCGTTCATCGAAAAGGCTTCCGGCATCAAGAGCCGCTTTGTCATGGACAAGGACGGCATTCTCGATCCACAACGCATGACCCCACGCTTGCCCGAGCGCTCCAACGACGAGTGGTCGGTGCTGTGTGAAATGGCTATTGGCGCTGCGAAGCAGGCCCTGGAGCGCGCCGGCCGCACCGTCGCCGACATCGACGGGGTGATCGTCGCCTGTTCCAACCTGCAGCGTGCCTACCCGGCCATCGCCATCGAAGTTCAGGAAGCGCTGGGCATCGAAGGTTTCGGTTTCGACATGAACGTGGCCTGTTCCTCGGCCACTTTCGGCATCCAGGCAGCAGCCAACAGTGTGCAACTGGGACAGGCCCGGGCAATCCTGATGGTCAACCCGGAAGTGTGCACCGGTCACTTGAACTTCCGTGACCGCGACAGCCACTTCATCTTCGGCGACGCGGCTACCGCCGTGATCATCGAGCGGGCGGACCTGGCGACCTCGCCGTACCAGTTCGACGTGGTCAGCACCAAGCTGCTGACCAAGTTCTCCAACAATATCCGCAACAACTTCGGCTTCCTCAACCGCGCCGCGGAAGAAGGCGCCGGTAGCCGCGACAAGCTGTTCGTCCAGGAAGGCCGCAAGGTGTTCCGCGACGTCTGCCCGATGGTGGCCGAGCTGATCGGTACCCACCTGGAAGAAAACCAGCTGAACGTTGGCGAGGTGAAGCGCTTCTGGCTGCACCAGGCCAACCTGAGCATGAACCACTTGATCGTGCGCAAACTGCTGGGACGCGAAGCCACCGAAGAGGAAGCCCCGGTGATCCTCGACCGCTACGCCAACACCAGTTCGGCCGGTTCGGTGATTGCATTCCACAAATACCAGGATGACCTGCCCAGCGGCTCGGTTGCCGTACTCAGTTCGTTCGGCGCCGGTTATTCGATTGGCAGCGTGATTTTGCGCAAGCGTTGATCCACTTTAGCGGCCAGAGGATTTATTCCTGCTGGCCTATGGCCTATGGCCTATGGCTTGTGGAACCTGTGGGAGCAAAGCTTGCTCGCGATGCAGGCGCCTCGGTTTCCCGAAAGACCGCGTCACCTTCATCGCGGGCAAGCCTTGCTCCCACATAAATCCCCGCCACAACCGCGATCTATCCAGCAATAGGGCGTTGAATGACGATCACCGATGACACCCTCCTGCTCCAACGCCTCCTGGCCGGTGAGCAGCAGGCCTACAAGGAGCTGGTCAGCGCCTACCAGAGCCCGATGCGCGCCGTGGCCTATGCCATCGTCGGCAGCCGCCATGTCGATGAAGTGGTGCAGGACGCGTGGCTGTCGGTGGTGCGTAATCTCAGTGGTTTCCAGGGGCGTTCCAGCCTCAAGACCTGGCTACTGACCATCACCGCCAACGCTGCCAAAGGGCGCTACAAACAGAACCGTCGGGAGGTGTTGCTAGACGATCTGCCGTCACCCCATGGCACCCTCGGCGATGATCGTTTCGCCGCCGACGGTCATTGGCTGCTGGCGCCGTTCGCCTGGCACCAGGACACACCTGAGGCGCTGCTCACGATGGAGGAATTACGCGATTGCCTGGAGCACACATTGCTCAGTCTGTCGGAACTGCAAGGCAGCGTGCTGAACCTGCGGGAACGCCAGGGGCTGGAGCTGGAAGAAATCTGTAATCTTCTGGATATTTCGCTCTCCAATGTGCGAGTGCTGTTGCATCGCGCCCGGCTGAAAGTCTTCGCGACTGTTGAACATTTCGAGGAAACCGGCGAATGCTGACCTGCAAGGAACAAGTGGCGCGCTCCAGCGATTATCTCGACGGCCAGTTAAGTTTTCGTGAACGCCTGATGGTGCGTCATCACCTGATGTTCTGCCCCAACTGCCGGCGTTTTATCCGCCAGATGCGCCTGATGCAGACGACCCTCAGGAAACTGCCGCAACCGCCGATTCCCGACCTGGATCACCTCGCCGAGAAACTCGCCGCCGAGCGCCGTAGAAACATCCGCTAACCCCCAGGCACCACCCACCCCCTGTGGGAGCGAGCTTGCTCGCGATAGCGGTGTATCAGTCAACATCAATGCAGACTGAACCACCGCCATCGCGAGCAAGCTCGCTCCCACAGGGGGTTTCGGTTATTCCTATTCGAAGTAAAAAGTTCCGCTGTCATAAAATCTTTATGTGATAGCAACTCGCCTGACACAACCCGTCGCCAAGATCCCCTCCCAACACCAGCGGGCCCAGTTCCGCGTGTTTTCTAACGGCACAGACTACCAACAGGGGAATTCTTCGATGATCCGCAAGCACTTCGCAGGTGTTGCCGCCAGCGCACTGGCAATGGCAGTAACCGCCCAGGCTTTCGCCGGCACCGTCACCACCGACGGCGCCGATATCGTGGTCAAAACCAAGGGCGGCCTTGAGGTCGCTACCACTGACAAAGAGTTCAGCTTCAAGCTCGGTGGTCGTTTGCAGGCTGACTACAGCCAGTTCGACGGTATCTACACCGACAACGGCAAATCGGCCGACGCCGCATACATCCGTCGCGCCTTCCTGGAACTGTCCGGCGTGCTGTACACGGATTGGGCCTACACCATCAACTACGACATGTCCCACAACAGTGGCGACTCCGATAATGGCTACTTCGACGAAGCGTCCCTGGCCTACAACGGCTTCAAGCCGGTTTCGATCAAGGTTGGTCGTTTTGACCCCGACTTCGGCCTGGAAAAAGCCACCAGCTCCAAGTGGGTGACTGCGCCAGAGCGTAACGCCGCCTACGACCTGATCGACTGGACCAACAGCCATCAGAACGGCCTGGGCCTGCAAGCCTCCAGCACCTTCGCCGATTCGTTCTATGCCTCGGCCGGTGTGTTCAGCAAGGACACCGACGACACCGACGGCGACAGCGTCAAGCAAGTCAACGGTCGCTTTGTGTTCGCCCCGATGCACGAAGCCGGCAACGTGCTGCACTTCGGTGTGAACGTGGCTTCGCGCGACGTTTCGGACACCGTCTTCGATGCGCGTTATCGCTCCCGCCTGGGCATGCGTGGCGTTGAAACCCTGGGTGGCAACGACGCCGGCCCTAACGGCAACCGTCCGGTACTGGGCGGCGCGAACAACTCGCCAGCCGGTTCGTACGACCGCGACACCGCGTTCGGCCTGGAAGCCGCTTTCGCCATGGGGCCTGCGTCGATCCAGGGTGAATACATCACTCGCAAGACCAAGGCTGATGCCGATGGTTTCGAAGACATCAAAGGCCATGGTTTCTACGTACAGGGCGCGTACACCCTCACCGGCGAGTCCCGTGGTTATAAAGTCGGCAAGTTTGACGCGATCAAACCTCAGAACAAATCCATCGGCGCCTGGGAAGTGTTCTATCGCTTCGACAGCTTGACCGTCGAAGACGACAACATCACCACTGCCTCGGCGACCCGCGACGTGGGCGATGCCGAAGCCAAGGTGCACAACCTGGGCGTGAACTGGTACGCCAACGAAGCGGTGAAAATTTCCGCTGCCTACATCAAGGCCAAGACCGACAAAGTCACCAACGCCAATGGCGACGACGATGGCGACGGTTTTGTGATGCGTGCCCAGTACGTGTTCTAAATCGCGCTGACTTGATACACCGCTCTGACTTCATCCGTTAAAGCGCTCCTTTGAACCCCGCCCCTGGCGGGGTTTTTTATGTGCGCCTGGTCAGGATCGGCGATACTCGCTCCATCCGTCGTCTGGCTATCGAGGAATCGCATGCCGCTTCACGTCTTGGACAGCCTGTCCACCATCGCGCCGCACGAGTGGGACGCGCTGGTGCCCGCCAACCAGCCTTTCCTGCGCCACGCCTTCCTCAGCACCCTGGAAGACAGCGCCAGCCTGGGGCCGAGTTCCGGTTGGCAAGCCGAGCATTTGCTGCACATTGAGGACGGTCGTCTGCTGGCGGCCTTGCCCAGTTACCGCAAGTGGCATTCCTACGGCGAATACGTGTTCGACCACGCCTGGGCCGACGCTTGCGCCCGCGCCGGCATCGACTATTACCCCAAGCTGTTGACAGCGGTGCCGTTCAGCCCGGTCAGTGGCCCGCGGCTGCTGGCGGCGCGCGGGGAAGATGGCCTGGAGCTGCTGGGCAGCTTGCCGGGGTATCTGGAAATCGAAGGGCTTTCCAGCGCCCACATCAACTTCACCGACGCCTTCACCGACGCGGCACTTGCCGGGCAGGAGGGCTGGCTGCAGCGGATCGGCTGTCAGTATCACTGGCAAAATCGCGGTTATCGGGACTTCCAGGATTTTCTCGATGCGCTCAGCTCCCGCAAGCGCAAGCAGATGCGCAAGGAGCGCGAACAAGTGGCGGGGCAGGGCATCGCGTTCGAATGGCTCGAAGGTCATCAGTTGGACGAGGCGCAGTGGGATTTTGTCTACGCCTGTTACGCCAACACCTACGCGATACGACGGCAGGCGCCGTACCTGACCCGAACATTCTTCAGCCTGCTGGCCGAACGCATGCCCGAGGCCATTCGTGTGGTGCTGGCCAAGCAAGGTTCGCGACCGGTGGCGATGGCGTTCAGCCTGGTGGGCGGCGACAGTTTCTACGGACGTTACTGGGGCTGCCTGGCGGAGTTCGACCGCCTGCACTTCGAGACCTGTTTCTATCAAGGCATGGACTACGCGATTGCCCACGGCTTGCAGCGCTTTGACGCCGGCGCCCAGGGCGAGCACAAATTGATTCGCGGGTTCGAGCCGGTGATTACCCGCTCATGGCATTACCTGCGCCACCCTGGTTTGAAGGCGGCGGTCGAGGACTTCCTCATGCGCGAACATGAGGGTGTACTGGCCTATGCCGAAGAGGCGAAGACAGCATTGCCTTATCGGCAGTGCTGATCTTCGCGGGTGTGACTCAGCGGTTTTCCTGGCCCAGCCAGCGGTACGAGACACCGCCGATGACGGCGCCCAGCAGCGGCGCCACCCAGAACAGCCACAGCTGCTCGATGGCCCAGCCACCGACAAGCAGCGCCGGACCGGTACTGCGGGCCGGGTTGACGGACGTGTTGGTGACCGGAATCGAGATCAGGTGAATGAGCGTCAGGGCCAGGCCGATGGCAATCGGTGCCAGCCCGGCCGGCGCACGTTTATCGGTGGCGCCGAGGATGATCAGGATGAACATCGCCGTCATGACCAGTTCGGTGACAAAACCGGCCGCCATCGAATACCCACCGGGAGAATGCTCGCCATAACCGTTCGCGGCCAGGCCGGACGCGGCCAGGTCAAAGCCTTCCTTGCCGCTGGCGATGAAGTAGATCAACGCGGCGGCCAACACGCCCCCTATGACTTGGGCAATGATGTAGGCAGGCAACTCCCTGGCCGGAAACCGCCCGCCCACGTACAAGCCCACCGACACCGCGGGGTTCAGGTGGCAGCCCGAGATGTGCCCGATGGCGAACGCCATGGTCAACACCGTCAAGCCGAAGGCCAGGGCAACCCCCAGCACGCCAATCCCTGAGGCAGCCAATACCGCGCTGCCACAGCCACCCAATACCAGCCAGAACGTACCCAACAACTCAGTCGTTGAACGTTTGAGTAAAGACATAAGGTTCCTTGATGAAACAGTCGTGATGATCGGTTATGCATCCAGCAGTATTACGACAGGTTCATCTCCAGAACCTGACTTGAGTACAGCAGAGCGCGGCGACAAATCCAGCGACAAAAAAACCGCCAGCGTCATGGACGGTGGCGGTTTTGGCCGTGGTCGGCGGGGAGTATGTGGTTGCGGTGTGGGCTAAATGGATCCTGGACAGAATTTTTCAGTATTGCTGATTCAAACCGGATCCCTGTGGCGAGGGAGCTTGCTCCCGCTGGGCTCTGTAGGAGCTGGCGAAGCCTGCGATCTTTTAATCTTGATCTTTCGCTTGAGATTCAAGTGTCTGGGGAAAGATCGCAGCCTCGTTGAACTCGACAGCTCCTACAGGCGCACCCCAGCGGGAGCAAGCTCCCTCGCCACGGGGTCAGTGGTGTCTGGTAGAGATCAGTCGATCCCCACGAACCCACCCGTCTGGTGCTGCCACAATCGCGCATACAACCCGCCATGGGCCAGCAGTTCGGCATGGCTGCCGGTTTCGGCGATGCGACCATTCTCCAGCACTACCAACCGGTCCATCCGGGCGATGGTGGAGAGGCGGTGGGCGATGGCGATCACGGTCTTGCCTTGCATCAGCGTCTCGAGGCTTTCCTGGATGGCCGCCTCGACTTCCGAGTCCAGCGCTGACGTCGCTTCGTCCATGATCAGGATCGGCGCGTCCTTGAGCAGCACCCGCGCGATAGCGATGCGCTGGCGCTGGCCGCCGGACAGTTTCACGCCGCGTTCACCCACATGGGCATCGAAGCCGGTGCGGCCTTCGGCGTCCGACAGCAGTGGGATGAACTCATCGGCCCGGGCCTTGCGCACGGCTTCCCAGAGTTGCGCATCGGTGGCGTCTGGCTTGCCGTAGAGCAGGTTCTCGCGAATCGAGCGATGCAGCAGCGAGGTGTCCTGGGTGATCATGCCGATGCGCTCGCGCAGGCTTTCCTGGCCGACTTCGGCGATGTCCTGGCCATCGATGAGAATGCGCCCGTCTTGCACGTCATAGAGGCGCAGCAGCAGGTTGACCAAGGTGGATTTACCCGCGCCGGACGGACCGATCAGGCCGATTTTCTCGCCGGGCCTGATGGTCAGGTTCAGGTCGCCGATCACGCCGCTTTTCTTGCCATAGTGGAAATCCACATGCTCGAAACGCACTTCACCCCGGGCCACCGCCAGGGGCTTGGCCTGGTCGCGGTCGGTGACACTGACCGGTTGGGAGATAGTCTGCAGGCCGTCCTGGACCATGCCGATGTTTTCGAAGATGCCGGTGACGACCCACATGATCCAGCCGGACATGTTGACGATGCGGATCACCAGCCCGGTGGCCAACGCGATGGCGCCGACGCTGATCAGCGACTGGGTCCACAACCACAGCGCCAGCGCCGTGGTGCCGACGATCAGCAGCCCGTTCATGCTGGTGATGACCAAGTCCATGCTGGTCACCACCCGGCCAGCCAACTGGGCTTTTTCGGTCTGCTCCTGGATGGCTTCGCGGGCGTATTGCTGTTCGAAGTTGGTATGGGCGAACAGCTTGAGGGTGGTGATGTTGGTGTAGCCGTCGACGATCCGGCCCATGAGTTTGGAGCGGGCGTCGGACGACACCACCGAGCGCTCCTTGACCCGTGGCACGAAATAACAGAGTGCACCGATGTAGGCGGCGATCCACATCAGCAGCGGGATCATCAGGCGCCAGTCGGCTTCGGCGAACAGCACCAGGGAACTGACGGCGTAGATCAGCACGTGCCACAGGGCATCCACGGCCTGCACCGCCGAGTCACGCAGGGAGTTGCCGGTCTGCATGATGCGCTGGGCGATGCGCCCGGCGAAGTCGTTCTGGAAGAAATTCAGGCTCTGCTTGAGCACGTAGCTGTGGTTCTGCCAGCGAATCAGGCTGGTCATGCTGGGGCTCAGGGTCTGGTGCACGAGCAGGTCATGCAGGGCCACGAAGATCGGCCGGAAGATCAGCGCCACCACGGCCATCCAGGCCAGCTCCAGGCCATGGACCTTGAAGAAGTCCACATTGGGCGTGCCCTGGGTCAGGTCGATGATGCGGCTCAGGTAGCTGAACAGCGCCACTTCGATCAGCGCGCCGATCAGGCCCACCACCAGCAGTACGGCGAAGCTGGGCCAGACCTGTTTCAGGTAATAGGTGTAGAAGGGCAGGACGCGATTCGGCGGGGCCGAGGTTGGGGCGTCGCGGAAGATATCGATCAGTGTTTCGAAACGGCGATAAACCATCAGTCAATGCCCTGGCAGGGGCTCTCCTTTATTGCTATGGCCGGCGCGGGATGACCGCGCCGGCCAGGCTTGCCGTGTGCCTCTTCAGTCGATGCGCTTGGCCGACTTGATGAGCACAGGGTCGATCGGCACGTTTTGCATGCCTTGTTTGGTCGTGGTCTGGGAGTTGACGATGACGTCCACCACGTCCATGCCCTTGACCACTTTGGCGAACACTGCGTAGCCGGCGTCACGGCCCGGATCGAGGAAGGCGTTGTCGGCCACGTTGATGAAGAACTGGCTGGTGGCCGAGTCCGGGTTGGACGTGCGGGCCATCGACAAGGTGCCACGAACGTTGTGCAGGCCATTGCTGGCTTCGTTCTTGATCGGCGCCTTGGTGTCTTTTTGTTGCATGGCTTGAGTGAACCCGCCGCCCTGGGCCATGAAGCCCGGGATCACACGGTGAAAAATCGTGTTGTTGTAGAAGCCGCTGTCCACGTACTCAAGGAAGTTCTTGGTACTGATGGGGGCCTTGACCGGGTCCAGCTCGATTTCGATCTGGCCGTTGGTGGTGTCCAGCAATACATGCGGTGCCTTGGCGGGTGTCGCGGCCATCAGGTTGGCGGCAAACAGTACGGTGCCGGCGGCAAGGGCGATTTTTTTCAGCATGGGGTCAGTGATCCTGAGTGGTGGAATCGGTTGCGGTCAAAAAGTCGAGCAGGGTTTGGTTGAAGCGTTCGGGTTGATCCAGCGGGGTAGCGTGCCGTGAATCGGCGATGACCACCAGCCGTGCGTCGGGCAGCAGTTTTACATAGGCTTCTTTCAGCGCCACCGGGGTGTAGTCGTGGTCGGCGCAGATGACGAGGGTTGGACAGGCAACCTGCGAAAGTCGTTCCTGAACGCCCCAGCCTACAATCGCATCGAAGCTGGCGAGATAAGCACGTTTGTCGTTCTTTGCCCAGCGTCGGGCCATTTCCAGGCGTAACTCGGTTTGTTCGGGCTTGGGGAATAACTTGGCGCCGAGGGCCTTGCCGATGGTCTCCAGGCTGAGCAGGCGCATCAGGCTCCAGCGCTTGAACCATTGCCAGCAATCGTCGAGCGTGCGGACCTTGACCTGCGGGGCACTGTTGACGATGCACACGCTCTTGACCCGATGAGGCTCATCCACCGCCAACTGAAAAACAATCATGCCCCCCATGGACCAACCCACCAGATGCACCGGGCCCAGGCCCAGGTGTTCGATCAAGGCGATCAGGTCGGCGCTGAAACCTTCGATGCTGTAGCGCTCCCGCGGCTTGTCGGAGCGACCGTGGCCGCGCACATCCATCACGATCAGGTGGTAATGGGCGGACAGCACCGGGATCTGCTTTTCCCAGTCGCGGGTGCTGGAACCCAGCCCGTGGACCAGCACCAAGGGCGTGCCGTGGCCGTATTCCTCGTAGTGCAGGTTGCAACCTTCGTGCTCGAAATAGGCCATCGGGGAAATCCTTGTCAGGCTTGTTCAGGGGCGGCGAATGGCGCATCCAGCGGCGCGGTGTCGAAGGTGCGCAGCAATTCGATCAGGATTTGCGTGGCCGGGCCCAGGGGTTTTTCCTTGTTCGAATACAAATAGAAGCTCGGGTTGCGGCTGCCGCCCTGATCCAAGGGTAGCTGTTTAAGCGTGCCTTCCTTGAGTTCCCGCTCGATCATGTGCCGGGGCAGCCAGGCGAAGCCCAGGCCGCTGCCTACGAAGGTCGCGGCGGTGGCCAGGCTGCCGACGGTCCAGCGCTGCTCGGCGCCGAGCCAACCCACGTCGCGAGGTTGCTGGCGTCCGGAGTCGCGGATCACTACTTGCAACTGACTTTCCAGATCCTGGAACGTCAGCTCGCGGTTGAGGCGATGCAGGGCGTGTTCGGGATGGGCCACCGCGACGAATTCAACGTCGCTCAATTCGGCTCCCAGATAGCCAGGAATGCTGAAGCTGCTGATGGCCAGGTCGGCCACGCCTTCGAGCAGCACTTCTTCGACACCCGACAACACTTCTTCGCGCAGCCGTACCCGGCAGCCACGGCTTTGTGGCATGAACGCCGTCAAGGCGCGAACGAGGCGGGCGTTGGGGTAGGCCGCGTCGACCACCAGGCGCACTTCCGCTTCCCAGCCTTGCTCCATGTGGTGGGCCAGGTCTTCCAATTGGCTGGCCTGTTTCACCAGTTGCCGGGAACGGCGCAGCAGTACGCCACCGGCTTCGGTCAACACGGCCTTGCGTCCATCGATGCGCAGCAACGGTACGCCGAGCTGATCCTGCATGCGGGCCACGGTGTAGCTCACTGACGACTGGGAGCGATGCAGCACTTCAGCGGCCTGGGCGAAGCCGCCGTGGTCGACCACGGCCTGCAAGGTGCGCCATTGATCAAGGGTTACGCGGGGCGCTTTCATATCGAGCTCCTCTTGTCCTAAGCTGGCAGTCCCTTGGTGGAGACTGCCGAATGAAGAAAATCTGTTGTGTGGTGCTGGCCTTGCTGCCACTGACTGCGTTTGCCTACCCGATCGATGTGGAAAAACACCTCAACGGCCTGAGCATCGACTACAACGCCTATGACACCGATGCCGATATCGGTTCCATCCAGGTCAACAACTACGGCAGCACCGATGCGGCTTGTACCGTGGTCTTCAGCAATGGCCCGGAAGCACCTCGCACCCGCAAGCTCGAAGTCGCCGCCGGCAAGTTCAAGAACGCCACGGCCAAGTTCAACCGCAACATCATCAAGCTGCGCATCAAGCTGACCTGTCAGCCGAAATAGCCCGGCAGTGGGGCAGGCAATATTGCTTGCTTCGCTTATAAACGAATTTATCGATGCTTTACAGCAGTTATTTGCGCTTTTTCATCGATATGTTCGCGTTTAACCTTCGCTCCATCGACTGACAACATTCTCAGATGGAGCCTACAAGCCATGTCCCGCGTTCTGATCATCGAAAGCAGTGCCCGCCAGCAAGACTCGGTGTCCCGTCAACTGACCCAGACCTTTATCAGCCAGTGGAAAGCGGCGCACCCGGCCGATGAAATCAGCGTTCGCGACCTGGCCATCAACCCGGTACCACACCTGGATGCCAATCTGCTGGGTGGCTGGATGAAGCCGGCCGAGCAGCGCAGCGACGTTGAAAACGCCTCGCTGGAGCGCTCCAACCAACTGACTGATGAACTGCTGGCCGCCGACGTGCTGGTAATGGCTGCACCGATGTACAACTTCGCCATCCCCAGCACCCTGAAAGCCTGGCTCGACCATGTGCTGCGTGCCGGCGTGACGTTCAAATACACCCCCACCGGCCCTCAAGGCCTGCTGGCCGACAAGCGCGCCTTCGTGCTGACCGCCCGTGGCGGCATTCATGCCGGTGGCAGCACGGACCATCAAGAACCCTACTTGCGCCAGGTCATGGGCTTCATCGGGATCCACGACGTGACCTTCATCCATGCCGAAGGCATGAACCTGGGCGGCGACTTCCAGGAGAAGGGCCTGAATCAGGCCAACGCCAAACTGTCCCAGGTCGCCTGATCCGTTAATCCTCGGATAATCGCCAGGTGGTCTAGTGGCCTGGCGCTTCCCTTCAAATCGTTTTGCGCATCGAACCTCCCTTTGCACTTATTGCTCCTGAGTGCATCAGCCCGATTGAACGCTTTAGCGAGATCGGGCTTTTTTTTTGGGGAAATGGAAATAACCACCACCTAAACATGAACGGCCCCTCAAGCCTTGAGGGCCGGGAGATAGGCAGGCCGTAAACTCACTCGGATTGGGCAAGTCTGTCGACGTCTGGCTGTGGTAATTTATGCGCCGAATTACAGTAGGGAGGCTGTGATATGTTAAAAATCAAACGGCAAACATGGGCTCTATTCCTGGTCTATCTCATAGGGGCAGGTGGCTATATCTACTACCTCTATGTCGAGACGCAAAGCGTCCTTACTGACAACATTAATAATAAATTGCTGCATGCCGCGCTGGGTGCTTCGGCCATCCTCGGCGACCGTTACCATGACAATCTGGTCGATAAACAATCCAAATCGCAAGCGCAGGACTGGGATACCATTCAGCGCCTCTCCGGCTTCAACGAGTCCATGGGCACTGCTTTTGTCTATAGCGTGATCAAGCGAGGTGCAAAGGCCTACCTGGTCAGTTCCAGCGCATCGAAAAAAGAAATTCAAGAGAAGAATTTCGTGCGCTTTTTCGACCCTTATCCCGATGCCAGCCAGGCGTTGCTCGATAGTTTTGAGCGTACCGAGCCAACCTGGATCGACTACTCGGATCATTGGGGTGATTTTCGCGCGGTCTTTGTCCCCTTAAAATCACAGGACGGTACGGTGTATGTTGTCGGGGCGGAAGTTACCTTGGCGAGCTACTACCAACAACTTAATCATGACTCCCTGTACCACATCATCCTGGCCATCCTGGTATTTCTCGCTTTCCTCCTTTTACGCATGCGCGCTCATCTCCAGCAACTGCGAGTCAATGAGCAGGTATTGAATCAGGCTAAAAATGCCGCCGAAGACGCTGATCGTTCAAAAACCAGCTTTCTGGCAACCATGAGTCATGAAATTCGCACCCCGATGTACGGTGTCATTGGCGCGACCGAGTTATTGGCCCGGTCCGCCCTGGATCCCGAGCAACGCCGTCTTCTCACAACGATTCATTCCAGTGGACGGACCCTGCTGTCTCTTATCGATAACATTCTCGACCTTGCCAAAATCGAAGCGGGCAAACTTGAATTGAAACCTCGTGTTTTCGAAGTGAGAGCACTGGTTTCATCCTGTATGGAACTAATCCGGCAAAATATCCAGGACAAACCCATAGTGCTGGAGGCGCAGTTTTCCCCGGACGTACCGCCTTTGGTCAAGACCGATATGGATTGCCTTCGCCAGATATTGATCAACTTGCTGGGCAATGCGGTCAAATTTACCGAAGCCGGAAAAATATCGCTGCTGGTCACCACCAGCGGTTACGGCTCTCAAGCGTGGCTCGACTTCTCCATACGCGATACCGGCATCGGTATCCCCACGGAACGGCAAGACAATCTGTTCAAGCCTTTTGCCCAGTTCAAAGGGCCGGCTAGCCAACGCTTCACTGGGAGTGGGTTGGGTCTTTCTATCTGTAAGAACCTGCTCGAGGCGCAGCAGGGGACTTTAACGTTCACCAGTCAGCCAGGTGTCGGCTCGACATTCTCTTTCTCTCTCCCGCTTGCGCTTTTTTCAGTCTCGGAAATACCCATCAAGGATGATCATGCGGCGGTTGGCTTCGACTCGTCTTTTGCCGAGGATTATCCGCTCGATGTCCTTCTGGCGGAGAACCATCCGGTGAGCCAGAAAGTGGCCATGGCGATGCTACAAGAGTTGGGTTATGCACCCGACCTTGCGTCAGATGGCCTGGAAGCGGTCAATCGTTGCGTGGCTTCGATGCCAGAGATCATTCTGATGGATATCAACATGCCCGTGATGGATGGGATGGAGGCTGTGCGTAGAATCCGCGAGTTACCCCAGGGCGACACTTGCTACATCGTTGCTTTCACCGCGAGTGTTTTTTCCAGCGAGATAGAACGTTTCAGGGCCGCTGGTGCCGATGACATCTTGACCAAGCCGGCAAACTTCCAGGCGCTGACCCGAGTGCTCCAGCGTGCCGCCAGCCATCGGCACCAGCGTCAGACCACTCCTTGGGTCGTGGATGAAGTTCCAAGTTAGCGGGGTACCTGTGGGAGCGAGCTTGCTCGCGATTACGGTGGCTCAGAAATACAAATGCTGACTGACACCCCCAATCGCCAGCAAGCTCGCTCCCACCGTTCAAAACCGCTATCTTCGCCGCCATTCGAAACGAGGGGCGGTATGGGCTATCTACTGTTTGTGACATTGATCCAGGCGTTTTCCTTCAGCCTGATCGGCGAGTACCTGGCTGGGCATGTGGACAGTTATTTCGCGGTGCTGGTGCGGGTGTTGCTGGCCGGGCTGGTGTTCATTCCGCTGACGCGCTGGCGCCAGGTGGAGCCGGCGTTCATGCGCGGCATGCTGTTGATCGGCGCCTTGCAGTTTGGCGTGACCTACGTCTGCCTGTACCTGAGCTTCCGAGTGCTGACGGTGCCCGAGGTGCTGCTTTTCACCATCCTGACGCCCCTGCACGTGACCTTGATCGAAGACGCGTTGAACCGTCGCTTCAATCCCTGGGCGCTGATCGCGGCGCTGGTGGCCGTGGCCGGTGCGGCGGTGATTCGCTACGACCGGATCAACCCGGATTTCTTCATGGGCTTCTTGCTGCTGCAGCTGGCCAACTTCACCTATGCGGCCGGACAGGTGCTGTACAAGCACCTGGTGGCCCGCCACCCGAGCGAGCTGCCGCATTACCGGCGTTTCGGTTATTTCTATCTCGGTGCGCTGATGGTGGCGTTGCCGGCTTTCCTGCTGTTCGGCAAGGCCAACTTCTGGCCTGAAGCGCCGCTGCAATGGGGCGTGCTGGTGTTCCTCGGCCTGGTTTCCACCGCGTTGGGGCTGTACTGGTGGAACAAAGGCGCCTGCCTGGTCAATGGCGGGACGCTGGCGGTGATGAACAACCTGCATGTGCCGGTGGGGCTGCTGGTGAACCTGCTGATCTGGAACCAGCATGAGGCACTGGGGCGGTTGCTGCTGGGTGGGTCGGTGATATTGGCGGCGGTTTGGATCAGTCGGTTGGGGGTACGCCAACCGCTGCCTGCACACTGAGTCCTTCACCTTGAATTCTGGATTCTGAGCACTGTGGGAGCGAGCTTGCTCGCGATGGCGGTGTGTCAGAAACATGGATGCTGACTGATACACCGCCATCGCGAGCAAGCTCGCACACAGGGGAATGGGGGGCGGCTTTAGACCACCTGCTTCTGCGGTTCCGGCAGGTGGCTCGCCCCCAGCACCGCCGGCAGCAGCCCCGAGCGCAGGTCCGTGCCGCTTGGCTGCTGGTAGAGGTTCAACCCAAATTCCGGCATCACCGCCAGCAGGTAATCGAAAATATCCCCCTGGATGCGCTCGTAGTCCGCCCACGCAGTGGTACGGGTGAAGCAGTAGATTTCCAGCGGGATGCCCTGGGCGGTGGTCTGCAACTGCCGGACCATGCAGGTCATGTTCGGCTGGATCTCCGCGTGGCTTTTCAAATACGCCAGCGCATAGGCGCGGAAGGTCCCCAGGTTGGTCATCCGCCGACGGTTGGCCGACATCGCCGCGACGTTGCCCTGGGCCTCGTTCCAGGCCTTGAGTTCGGCCTGCTTGCGGCCGATGTAGTCGGTCAGCAGGCGCACCTGGGTCAGGCGCTGTTCTTCCTCGTCATGCAGGAAACGCACGCCGCTGGCGTCGATGAACAGGCTGCGCTTGATCCGTCGCCCGCCCGATTGCTGCATGCCGCGCCAGTTCTTGAACGACTCGGACATCAGCCGCCAGGTGGGGATCGAGACGATGGTCTTGTCGAAATTCTGCACCTTGACCGTGTGCAGCGTGATGTCCACCACGTCACCGTCGGCGCCGACCTGGGGCATCTCGATCCAGTCGCCGACTCGCAGCATGTCGTTGCTGGTCAGTTGCACGCTGGCGACGAACGACAGCAGGGTGTCCTTGTAGACCAACAGGATCACCGCCGACATCGCGCCCAGGCCTGACAGCAGCAACAGCGGCGAGCGGTCGATCAGGGTGGCAACGATGATGATCGCGCCAAACACATACAGCACCATCTTCGTCAGTTGCACGTAGCCTTTGATCGAGCGGGTACGTGCATGCTCAGTGCGGGCGTAGACATCCAGCATGGCGCTGAGCAGGGCACTGAGGCTCAGCACCATGAACAGGATGGTGAAAGCCAGGGCGACATTGCCCAGGAAAATCATGCTGGTCTTGCTCAGTTCCGGCACCAGGTGCAGGCCGAACTGGATGATCAGCGACGGCGTCATTTGCGCCAGGCGATGAAAGACCTTGTTCTGGCGCAGGTCGTTGACCCAATTCAAGGCCGGTTGGCGCCCCAGCAACTTGGCGGCGTGCAAAATCAGGTAACGCGCCACGCGCCCGAGTACCAATGCGATGACCAGCAGCAACATCAGGGCGATGCCGGAATGCAGGATCGGGTGCTGGTCAAGGGCACCCCAGAGGTCTTGGAAATTGACCCAGAGTTGTTTGATGTCCATGGACGAAACGGTTCTTCTATAAAGACGCGACGGTGCGATTAGAGCATTTAAGCCCGGTCAAGTGACCGTTGATGCAATAGCAGCTGATAAAAATGCACTGATTTACCGCCGTTTGTATAAAGAAACTCGGCCTTCGCGCTCGAAACCGTTACCCTATGCAGCTGTTTTTTTGCATTTCTTCGAGGTAGCACCCGTGTTTTCCCAATTCGCCCTGCACGAACGCCTGCTCAAAGCCGTGGCCGAGCTTAAATTTGTCGAGCCAACGCCGGTGCAGGCAGCGGCTATTCCGCTCGCGCTCCAGGGGCGTGACCTGCGGGTGACGGCGCAAACCGGCAGCGGCAAGACCGCCGCGTTCGTGCTGCCGATCCTCAACCGCCTGATCGGCCCAGCCAAGGTCCGCGTCAGCATCAAGACCCTGATCCTGTTGCCGACCCGTGAACTGGCCCAGCAGACCTTGAAGGAAGTGGAGCGCTTCTCGCAGTTCACCTTCATCAAGTCCGGCCTGATCACCGGCGGCGAAGATTTCAAGGTCCAGGCCGCCATGCTGCGCAAGGTGCCGGACATCCTGATCGGCACGCCGGGGCGGATGATCGAGCAGTTGAACGCCGGCAACCTCGACCTGAAGGAAGTCGAAGTACTGGTGCTGGACGAAGCCGACCGCATGCTCGACATGGGTTTTGCCGAAGACGTGCAGCGCCTGGTGGACGAATGCGTCAACCGCCAGCAGACCATGCTGTTCTCCGCCACCACTGGCGGCTCGGGCCTGCGCGAGATGATCGCCAAGGTGCTGAACAACCCTGAGCACTTGCAGCTCAACGCGGTCAGCCAACTTAACTCCACCACCCGCCAGCAGATCATCACTGCTGACCACAACCAGCACAAAGAGCAGATCGTCAACTGGTTGCTGGCCAACGAGACCTACGAAAAAGCCATCGTATTCACCAACACCCGGGCCATGGCCGACCGTATCTACGGCCGCCTGGTGGCCCAGGAATACAAGGCGTTCGTACTGCACGGCGAGAAAGACCAGAAGGACCGCAAGCTGGCCATCGACCGCCTCAAGCAGGGCGGCGTGAAAATCCTCGTCGCCACCGACGTCGCCGCTCGCGGCCTGGACGTGGAAGGCCTGGACATGGTCATCAACTTCGACATGCCCCGCAGCGGCGACGAATACGTGCACCGCATCGGTCGTACCGGCCGCGCCGGCAACGACGGTCTGGCGATCTCGCTGATCTGCCACGGCGACTGGAACCTGATGTCGAGCGTCGAGCGCTACCTCAAGCAGAGCTTCGAGCGCCGCACCATCAAGGAAGTCAAAGGCACCTACGGCGGGCCGAAGAAGGTCAAGGCCTCGGGCAAGGCCGTTGGCGTGAAGAAGAAAAAGGTCGACGCCAAGGGCGACAAGAAGAAAACCGGCGCCAAGGCCCCGACCAAGCGCAAGACCGCCAACCGCCCGAAGAGCGACACTCCGTCGCTGGTCAGCAAGGACGGCATGGCCCCACTCAAGCGCCGCAAGCCAGAGGCGCCAGCGGCTGAGTGAGTCAGCGTTAGCGTTTTATGAAAAAACCGGACCTTGGGTCCGGTTTTTTTATGGGCAACTGAATCTGACGCAAAGCCCTGTGGCGAGGGGGATTTGTGGGAGCAAAGCTTGCTCGTGACACAGACGCCTCGGTTTCTGAAAGACCGCATCGCCTTCATCGCGGGCAAGCCTTGCTCCCACAGATCCCCTCCCACAAAAGCGGGTTGTGCTCGGCCTTGTGCAGTCAACCGGCTTTCTTTTCTGCCTTCTTCAGCTCTTCCAAACGCTTATCGATCAACTGGCACTTATCCGGCACATCCTTGCTGGCAGTCTCCATGTCCATTTTCTGCAACTCATCGTTAATTTCCTTGGCCTTAGTTGGGTTCTGTTCGGTGAGCTTGGTCACTTCATTTGCCAATTGTTCGCGCTTGGCGGTCGCTTCCTCTGGCGTGCAAGTGGCCCAGGCGGGCAGGGCACAGGTGAGGGTGGCTGCAAGGGTGAGTTTCAAGAGGGTTTTCATGGCAGAGCCTCATATTCCTTGTTGGGCAGGTAATGGGTTGAGGCCCGGGTTGGTTGGAAAGTTCACCTTGAGTCGCCACCGCTTGAGGTCTTTTTCGGCGTTCCCCTAGCCGATATTAAACAGTCGACTACCATGGAGAATGCGTTTGGACACTTCGCTGTCGGTGCAGATCATGCTTTAGCAAATGGAATAGCTATCCAGGCATACGTATGACCTGAGGTAGTCACTCACTCAAGGAATGAAACCTATGAGCCTTAGAACGATACTCGGTCGGTTGATGTTGTGTCTGTGTGGTCTATTTGCGTTCTCATCGGCCTATGCGGAGAGACTGATTACCGCCACGCCGCTATTACAAGGTGGGGGGATTGTCGTCGATGTCTTTGACAATCCAGCCGCCTCAGGCGGCAAGCCTTCTTCGACGCGCACTGTGCCATTCAAGTCCACATACACTGTTCCGGTGGTGCAGTCGTTCAAGGGCCAGGTCTATATGTTCTGGACCAGTAGAGATGATCAGAAAAATATCTATTACTCCTCCTCCGTAGAGGGGAAAAGCTGGTCCGCGCCAAAATTCATCCCGGTGGGCAGCATCTTGACTGATGTCTCGGCAACCGTATTCAAGCAAGAGCTGGTACTGACCTTTGCTGATGTGCAAGGTCGCTTAAATACTATCAGCTCTCGGGACGGAAACGGCTGGCCGCCTAATGTCAGCACTATTCCGACCGTCCATACGGCCGCAAGTAACAAGCCTGTTGTCTATAACGGTCAGTTGTTCGTCTTGTATAACGAGAACAGGGGTAAGGCTGTTTATTACGTGACCTATGATGGCGTTAAATGGAGCTCGGAGAAAACCGCATTCCAAGAAGGCCCCGAGACGATCGTGAATCTGGTACCTGTCGTCTATAACGGTGATTTGAGGGTCTATTACACTTTCTTTAACGGCGGCCTGTTCGAGCGTACTTATGACCGGGGTGGTAACTGGGGCGCGAAGCAGGGGCTGACGGGGATACCTGACAAGGGCTCCCTGAACAGTGCAACGATGGTCAATGAGCGCTTGTTCATCAGCAGTGGCCCCAATATTTATTATTCGGCCGATTCAATCGGCCCGACCGGTTCAACCGCTGGACTTAAATGGGCGCCCTATTACGCTTATTCCGGGCGCTCTGCCTACCCCTCGGGGTTGGGGGTTTCCTATGCCATTACTACAAGCGATCTAACCGCGCGTGACCCGAAACTGCCCGTGGACCTGCCGACGGGCCTTAGCCATACCGACTATGCAACCTTCGCCTGGCGCAGCTTTTTCGCACTGAACAATACGGCTGCGGCACCATTGCCCGCTAACCGCGGCGTCGGCAACCCCGCCAGCAGCTTTGCCGATTCGGGCAAGGTGTCGAAGTCTCCCAGCCCCTTGTTATGGCAGACCTTCGCTCACCGTACCGAGTTGTTCCCGGGAATGAACAGAAACGGAGCAGGCGGCCCTACGCGTCCATTTGGTTCTGACCCGCAATACAGTTATATCGAGTTTCCCCAGGGGGCACCTTTGGCGTCGGGCGCTACCTATGCTCATTACAACAATCTGGATGAGGCGACCCAAATCGGTCAGAACGCCATATTTTTCCCGGTTAATCCTCCACATGCAGCGAAGACAACAGAAGACCCAACCGGGGACTACGTGCCTTCAAAGGACAGTCAGATATTGTTTGAGGCCAAGGCGAATCCGGTCATCTATGAGTATGCCAAGAAGCTGACCAGCTACCCCGACACCAATATAGTCCTGCCCGACGGAGCAGTGGAGGTCAAGGCTGCATGGCGCAAGCTGGCAGACATCCCAGTAGAGAATCGCGGGCGCTACCATACGGCAACGGTGGTGACCTACCAAGGCACCGATGCTAGTCCGATGGCTCACAACGAAGACTACGCATTGGTTGCGTTGCACATCATCCATAAGACGGCGAATTACCCGACCTTCATCTTTGCCACGTTCGAGCACGAAGATGCCCTGACATTACCTGACGGCAAGTCGCCGACCGGTCTCTACTACATCGCCAACTACAACAGGATTGATTACCCCACCACTTCCGCATCGAAGCCTGATGGCCCACCGGTCGCTAAGTTTTCCGACGGCGACAAAACCCATGAGGTTGTCCTGCCCAGGACCGATTTCGTGAAGTCGAGCGTTCCGCAAATCTACTCCGGTACCAAGGGGATACCCAAGGGGCAGGCCGGTCCGATCACTGTAGTGCAACCGCTAACCGTCTTTAACGAAGTCGCTGCGGTCAACAAACAGGTCCAGGCGCTGATGGAGGAGAGCGGCGAATTCACCGATTCAGTCTGGAAGCACTACCGTCTTAAAGGGGTGCAGGCCATCCCTTCGAGCGAACAAACAGACCCGGATTACTACCTGGCCAATATCATGGTCGAAAGCAGTCAGCCGGGGATCCAGCTGTTTCGCGGAGGCAACTCATTCCCCATTCCGGAGGACAGCATCCTGACCAATACCCGTGACTTCAAGAACATCAGGGTGCCGGATTATGACCACGGCACGCAAAGCCTGACTATGGGCGGTTGCATGGGGTGTCACGGCATTGCCCAGAGCCAATTGAAACAAGGCTTCAGTTTCCTGTTTGATGCGATCAAACCACCCAAGGTCAAACCCCATACGCCGAACTTCGTTGAGCCTACCGGCTTCAGGAACCCAGAAACCGTAGGCTTGCCGGATCCTCATACCATGGTTGAGCGGGCCCGCAAATATGCTTTGGGCTTTCAGGGGCAGGACGTGGTTGAGAGTACGGGCAAGTAGCAGCCAAACACCTCGAGCAGGAGGGTCGCAAACGCGGACTGCCCTGCTGTCTGAAACAGGAGCAACGCTCTTTCAATAAAAAACCGGACTTGGGTCCGGTTTTTTTATGGGGGGCGGACCCATCTGGTTTCAGACGAATGGTTCCCGCAATAGCCTCAAAGCCCAATCCATTTGGTCGATGTCAAAATGACGACTCATTAATATTGCGCGACTATTTTGATGTCGCTTTCCGCTCGAGGGACCGAACATGTCCTCACCCGCCTTTTGGGCGAGGTTGTGACTTCACCAGATACGAAGTGGTACGCTCAGACTGGAACTGGTGGTTTGTATATACAAAAAATGGCGATTCGGCGAAGTTGGTTGCTTATGAGGTGCGTGATGGGGTTCGTATGCGTGTCGTTTATCAATCCGCGATAAACAATGTTGTAACTGCATTTCCTGATGATGCACCGATACCACCTTATAAATCGATTAAGTAGGTTTCTATGTGCTCGCAACGGATATTAAAGCTAGGTGCTAAATTTGAAGGGCGTTTGGAGTCGGTGTTTCTGGATGGGGCGTTGGACTATGTTAAGTATAATGAGGGGCGCTTGGCGTTAGAAATTCTTTGTGAATATATTTGTGAGTATGATGTGGTGCTGAGTGTTGGTGAGTTTAAAGAGATTCACGAATTGGCATTGGATATGGGGTTTGAGCTTGGAAATGCTCCATTTAAATATCTTCAGGCCCTAATAAAAACTGACTAACTGAAAAAGTGGGTAGATTTGAATGGCACTTACTTAGCCGCTAACCAATTGACCTGAAAGAGAAAAACTGAAAATGGCTGGTCCTGGTCTACGGTGATAACTACGAACATACTCCAACGAATCAAGGACTCAGCCCCAATGAGTCGTAGGCGTAAAGTCTCCCGACTACCCTTTTGTTCATTTGCTCTTGGTAAAAGGCATTACAATCGCGCTCCCGTCCCTTTCGGAGCGCTGCCGTGCCGCGTTTTCTTCCCCTGATATTGTTGCTTTTCCCTTGCCTGGCTTCGGCACTTCCCGCCCTGGAAAACACCGAGCTTTACAATGGCACGGCCAGCGATTGTCGCGATGTCGACCTCGTTACCTGGCGGCATCCAACTCGCACAGTGTTGGAGAAAAATGACATCAAGCTGGAGCGGGTGCAGTTGTGCAATGGCGGGCACTATCCGATTTTTCAGGTGCAATTGCCTTATGACCCACGGGGCCAGACCAAAAATTACTTTTTGGAATTGTACGAGCAGATGAGGAAGGCTAACGGCAAATGGCCCTATGCCTTGGTCGCCAGCAGCGATGCGGTGGTGGTGTATGTCAGCTACTCGAAAGACGACAGGATCGCCTTGGATTACGAGAGCTATGCGGCGCCATAAACATTCCCTCCTGAAGGATCAGTATCGCTATTCGCGGTGCACGCCGGTCTCCCGCCTCGGTTCGGTCATCCCTTTGGCACGTGCGACGGATCCCATCGCTTTGGCAACATAGCTATAGCTTGCATCGCCGGTTTCCAGGGCATCACTCATGAACTCCGCAATGGTCTCTGGAGTGCTGAGGTATTCTGCGGGATCAAATTCTGTGAAGGTCTCAATCATTTTGTGCTCTCCACGCATGTAAAAACGGCGACCCAAAGGTCGCCCGTTTTCATTATTCCGATGCCTGCCTCCGCACCCGTCTCCCAATCACGTCCATCACATCACACCCATCGCGCAGCGCTATTGTCAGCATCTTGCAGAAGTCAGAAAGCACCACCGTATCGGAGCTGATATCTGAGCGGAACGCGATGTTTTCCAGCAGTTGGGTCACGGTGCGGATGCGGTAGTCGGCGGTTTCGAAGAGGACATCGAGTGGTGCTTCGGTGTCGATGAGCAGGGTGGCCGGGGTGCAGTCAATTCCGGTGATGGGCATGTATCTGGTCATAAGCAGAGCCTCGAAAGTTGATGAGTCTCTCTGTAGATCGGGTCGCCAAACCCGGTCGCCTTTTTGGGTGACGAGGGACTATAGGGCGACTCGCTCTTGAGCTACAAGACACCGCTTTCCGAGCTTCATGTAGGACCTTTGGCCTAGCGGTTGTCGGCTTTGGTTCAGGCAACGCAGGCGACTGCTGCGCAGTCGAGCGGGAGCAAGCTCCCTCGCCACGGGGATCGCGCTCGACTGGGCGGGTTGGCGTATCAGCTGTGGCAGCAGTTGTGGGGCTTGGCCTCTTGGTATTTATCGTGATGCCGCACCCAGTCCATGATTTCGTCTTCGTTGCGGCCCTTGGGCGTCAGGTCGAGGTAGTTGTAGGTGCCGACCAGGATGTCGAGGCCGCGGGCGTAGGTGGAGTAGGTGTGGAAGATGTCGCCGGCTTCGTTGCGATAGAAGACGCTCAGGCCGGGGAGTTCGCCTTCGGTGGTGTCGGTTTTTTCGTAGTTGTAGGTGGCTTTTCCGGCGGCGGTGTCTTGGGCTTTGAAGCTGACGCCGAAGTCGTAGTTGAAGTCGCAGCCTTCGGATGAGACCCAATCGAAGGCCCAGCCCATGCGGCGCTTGAAGGGTTGGAATTCGGCGAAGGGCGCGCGGGAGACGGCGACCACGGCCACGTCGTGGTGGGCCAGGTGTTGGTTGGCGCCGTCGATGTGGTCGGACAGGAAGGAGCAGCCCTGGCAGCCTTCTGTCCAGCCGGGGCCGAACATGAAGTGGTAGATGATCAGTTGGCTGCGGCCGCCGAACAGGTCGGCCAGGCTCAGTTCGCCGTGGGGGCCTTGGAAGCGGTAGGGTTTGTCGATTTTGACCCAGGGCAGGGCGCGACGTTCGGCGCTGAGTTTGTCTCGTTCGCGAGTGAAGGCCTTTTCGTGGGCCAGGTGTTGGCGGCGGGCGGCGAGCCATTCTTCCCGCGAGACGACTGGATGATTCTCTACGTTCATGGTGATTTCTCCTGTAGGCAGTTGCTCAAGTCGGCGTTTCACTCATTGGTCGTTCGGCCTTGGATAAATTCGACAAGCCGTTGGTCGGCTGGTGGGATGGCCCGTCCGCCAACCCGGCTGAACGGTGGCGTGGCGCCTCGGTCACAACCTAGGTAGGCATCTCACTCTTTGGAGGATGGACCAGGATGACGACTTATAACTGGGACTTGATCGAACGGTTGTTGCACGAAGTGCAGAACGGCGCCGGCCACAGCTTTGCTCCTCGGGCTTACGCGGAGGAATACGCGGCGGCGAAAGCGGCTGAAGGCGAGGCGATCGAGAACCTCGATCATCTGAAAGCGGTTGCCGGGGAGTACGAGAAGTTGCTGCTGGACCGTGGCTATATCGAGCCGCGGCCGGAGGAAGAGGGCGGCAACGGTGAGAATTTTGTGCTGACGCCGCGTGGCTCGCGGTTGTTGAGCCTGATCGATAGCAGCATTCCGGGTAACGATCATCCGCGCCAGGTGCTGGATGAGCAGGACGATGCGCTGGATGAGTTTACGTTTGATGAGTTGGCTTCGAAGGCGCAGATTGCCTGACAGGCCTGCACTGAATCCTGTGGGAGCGAGCTTGCTCGCGATAGCGGTCTGACATTCAACAGGTGTGTTGCCTGTTCAACCGCTATCGCGAGCAAGCTCGCTCCCACAGGGGATGTGTGCTGGTTTTAGGAGCGTGTTGCTTTCAGGCACTTCAAGTCAGTGAAATCCTTTTTTACCCCGTCGATCTTCTTCAGCAGCTGTTCGCGCTGGGGCGGGGTGCTTTCGGCCATTAGGTCCACCAGCAGGCTGCGGGCCTGGGCTTCGGTTTTGCTGAAGGCCTCGCGGTAGGCAGGGGTCCAGAGGCTTTCGCGGTTGACCAGCAGTTGCTCGATGCGTTTCGGGAAGTCGGGGCTGTGGCGTTGGGCGACGGCTTCGCTGAACTGGTTTTGCCAGTGGGCGCGGTTGGCGATCCATTGCTGGTTCTGGTCCCCCAGGGCGGTGGACCAGGCCGCCACCCTTTGGCGTTGGGCGTCGTTGAGCGGGCCGAGCCAGTCGTTCAGGCGCTTTTCCATGCGTTCGCTACGTTCCTGGATCTGTTCCTGCAGCGTTGGCTTGAGGTATTGCTGCTGGCGTTTGCGCTGGTCCTTGACGAAGGCGGCGTCCATGTCATCGACTTGGTCGTCGTTCAGGCCTTGCAGCAGTTCGATGGCCGAAGGGGTGATTGCCCGGGCGGTTTCGGCGATGGCGGCCTTGGCTTCCCGGGTGCGCTGCTGCAGGGCTTCGTCGGTTACCTGGTCGGTTTGCACCATGGTCTTGAGGCGATCCAGCCAGTCGAGGTAGCCGGGCAATTGGGTGGTGCAATGCCAGGTCAGGTGGTCCTTGAGGCGTTCGTTGAACCAGTCTTTTTGCTCGCCTCTGATGTCCAGGTAATCGTTGAGGGTCCAGGGGATGATCAGGTCGAGGTTGCGGTAGGCCAGGCCGATGCGGCTGCAGGCGGTGAGCGTCAGCAGCAGGGCGATGAACATGGCAGTGCGGGTCAACCAGCGCGGCATGAGCGAGTCCTTGCGAAGGCGTAGGTGCTTTGTTTGAGCATCGCAGACGCGCGGCAGTTCAGCCGATTAAATGCGTAACGCTTAGTAAAAAGGGTGGGCCATCTTGAGGGTCAGCAGGCTGTCGCATTCGCTGTTGTGGCCGGAGTATGCCGAGCAACTGCTGCCGCTGAGGCTTGAGTCGCTGTAGATCAGGTCCAGGTCGAGGCCCTTCCACGGGCGGGAAATTTTCAATGACCAGTCGCTGAAACTGCCGACATAACCGTTCTCGACCGAGACCGGTGTGTTGAGCTGGTGGGTGGTGTATTTGGCGCTGATGCCAATGCCGAACGGTATGTTGCCGCCCAGGTCGGCAAACAGCGTGCTGTTCTGTTTGTCCGGGTCGTTGCTCAGGGCTGCGCCGAAGCGGCTGCCAAGCACGGTCAGGCCGCCGTAGAACTCTTGGCTGTCGAGGGTATCGACCGTGGGGTAGCTGTAGTGGATCAGGCCGACTTCGTAGCCCAGGGTCTGGTCGAAGGGTTGTTTAAAGCCCATGTAGGAATCGACTTCAAGGTCGGCGGAAGGTGTCAGGCCGGCGCTGTGTGACCACTGGCCGACGTACCAGCCGCTGTCGTGGCTCAGGTCCAGGCCACCGTGGAACGAACCGCTGCTCGACGGCGTGACCAGGCCCTCGGCCATGCTACGGCTGGGCGTGGTACCAAGCTTGAGGTCGAAGTCGCCGAGCTCGCGCTGGAACACCTGCCCCTGAGCGAGGGAACAGGTCATCAGGCTGATCATCAGCAGAACAATAGGGATACGCATGCTTCACTCCATGAAAGCGAGAAGCAGGATCGGTCAAAAAGCTGAAACGCTTGAGCTAGAGAGGTGAAAGCATACCGGCGAATGCTCGGCTGCGAAGGCCGTTCGTCGATTGATGGGAAATGGGTGGGGCGGGGGAGGGTTCCAGTCCAAGCGCTTCGAAGCTCAAAGCGCTTTGGGACCAGGTGACGCGCAGGTTACTTCTTGCCCAGGCTGATCTGCTTGGACGGGCCGAATGTCTGGCCGCTGACGCCTTTGGCAATTTGCTGGATCTCGCCGCCGGACTTGAGGAACGCAGCGATCTGGTCGTTGATCGACTCGCTGGTTTCAACGGCTGGAGCTGGCTTTGCTTTGCTGTTGGATGCTTTTACGCGCATGACGGCCATTAACCTGTAGATAATTAATTGGGCCAGGCATCGTACAGGAAATACTTGACAATTGCTTGGCAAATATCCTTCTGAATTATCGCTATCGTGATGGGAATAATGAGCGATTATCCTGCAATTATCGCCCTAAGCCTCTGTTTTAAATAACAACCGTGGGTGAGTTACGGCGTTGACAGCGAGCTGTAGGCAGCGTCGCCTGCCTGACGAATGGCCGCGCCTGGGGCGAAAGCCCAGGAAAATCAACGGTTGTGCAGGACCTTGCTGGCAAACCTTGCCGGCGGCCACGAATCGCGCCGCAAAACCGGGTAGAATGCCGCCCACGCAATGAGGGTATTGGAAATGGCTTTAGTCGGGCGCTACAACAGTTTGCAAGTGGTTAAACACACTAACTTCGGTTTATATCTGGACGGCGGTGCGGACGGCGAAATCCTGCTGCCCAACCGTTATATCCCCAAGGATATTCCCAGTGAAGATGAAGACTGGCTCAATGTTTTTATTTATCTGGACAGCGACGACAAACTGATCGCCACCACGGAAAAACCCAAAGTTCAGGTGGGTGAGTTTGCCAGCCTGAAAGTGGCTGAAGTCAACAGCATCGGCGTGTTCCTGGACTGGGGCCTGCCCAAGGATCTGTTGCTGCCGTACTCCGAAGAAAAGCGCCAGATGACCGCCGGCGAATACTGCGTAGTGCACGTCTACCTCGACAAGCACACCCGCCGCATCACTGCCACGGCGCGTCTGGATCGTTATCTGGACAAGACCCCGGCCAACTACACGCCGGGCCAGGAAGTGGATTTGCTGGTCGCCGAAGCTACCGACATGGGGTTCAAGGCGATCATCAACAACAAGCACTGGGGCCTGATCCACAAGAACGAAATCTTCAAGTTCATGCGCGCCGGCAAACAGGAAAAAGGCTTCATCAAGGAAATCCGCCCGGACGGCAAGATCAGCCTGAGCCTGCAGCCCGTGGGCCAGGAAGCCTCCACCAGCCTGAACGCCAAGATCCTCGCCAAGTTGCGTGAAAACAACGGCACGTTGCCGGTCAGCGACAAGAGCGACCCGGTGCTGATCAGCAGCCTGTTTGGCGTGAGCAAGGGCAACTTCAAGAAAGCCATTGGTGCGCTGTACAAGAATGGGCAGATTGTCATTCATGCCGATCGCATTGAATTGAGCTGATTGACCACAGAATCCTGTGGTCCTGTGGCGAGGGAGCTTGCTCCCGCTGGGGCGCGAAGCGGCCCCCGAGCCTGCCACCTCGGAGTGTCTGATTGACTGAACACTCCTGGTTTTGGGCTGCTTCGCAGCCCAGCGGGAGCAAGCTCCCTCGCCACAGGTTGATCCTCTCTGTATACAAAACCCTGCACCTTTAGCATGCACCCGCGCCCTGTTCGTGGGCGCATGCCTGCTCTTGCCCGGCTTTAACCGCCGCTGCACACCCCGGTTTGTCTCATATTTCGCCGCTATGGCACGCATTCTGCGTAGCAACGCGTATACAAACCATGCCGGCTCCCGTGCGCAGTATGGTGAGCAGGTCGATGCGGGGGCACGGCGGTACTCAAAGGAGCCCCGCAATGTCCGAGCAATTGCCCAACGGCTACAGCCCCCGCCTCTATAACGAGGACTTGGGCCCGCTGCCGCAGAAATGGAATTGGTACAACATCTTCGCCTTCTGGATGAGCGATGTGCACAGCGTGGGTGGCTATGTGTTTGCCGCCAGTCTGTTCGCGCTGGGGTTGGCGAGTTGGCAGGTGTTGATTGCCTTGCTCGGCGGGATCTGCATCGTGCAGTTGATCGCCAATCTGGTCGCCAGGCCGAGCCAGCAGGCGGCGGTGCCGTATCCGGTGATCTGTCGGCTGGCGTTCGGCGTGTTCGGGGCGAATATCCCCGCTGTCATCCGTGGCTTGATCGCCGTGGCCTGGTACGGCATTCAGACGTACCTGGCCTCCAGCGCGCTGATCATCGTGGTGCTACGGTTTTTTCCTTCGATGGAAGCCTACGCGACGCCGCATTTTGCCGGCTTGTCCTACCTGGGTTGGTTCGGTTTCCTCAGCTTGTGGTTCGTTCAGGCGCTGGTGTTCTGGACCGGTATGGAATCGATCCGTCGTTTCATCGACTGGGCCGGGCCGGTGGTCTATGCGGTGATGTTCCTGTTGGCCGGTTGGATCGTGTGGAAGGCCGGTTGGAGCAATATCAGCTTCACCCTGGCGGAAAAATCCTTGTCCGGTTGGCAGGCGTTCGGCCAGGTGATCGTGGCGACGGCGCTGGTGGTGTCGTACTTTTCCGGTCCGACCCTGAACTTCGGCGATTTCAGCCGTTACTGCCGGAGCATGTCTGACGTGCGCCGGGGCAATTTCTGGGGACTGCCGGTGAATTTCCTGGCGTTCTCCCTGGTCACCGTGGTGATTGTTTCCGGGACCTTGCCGGTGTTCGGCGAAATGCTTCATGACCCGATCGCCACCGTGGCGCGCATCGACAACAGTGTGGCCGTCTTGCTGGGCGCCTTTGCCTTTGTGACCGCCACCATCGGCATCAACATTGTCGCCAACTTCGTCTCCCCGGCGTTCGACTTCGCCAACGTCGCGCCCAGCAAGATCAGCTGGCGCGCCGGCGGCATGATCGCGGCGGTGGCCTCGATTTTCATCACACCGTGGAACCTGTTCAATAACCCTGAAGTGATCCACTACACCCTGGACGTGTTGGCGGCGTTTATCGGGCCGCTGTTCGGGATCCTGCTGGTGGATTACTACCTGATCAAAAAGCAGCAGATCGACGTGGATGCGCTGTTCAACGACGGGCCGAGCGGGCGTTATTACTACAGTGGCGGCATCAACTGGACCGCAGTCAAGGCGTTGATTCCGGCGACGCTGATGGGGGTGGCGATCACCTTCACGCCGCTGCTGCAACCGATGGCCAACTTTGCCTGGTTCACCGGTTGCTTCCTCGGTGGGGTGTTGTATTTCGCCTTGGCGCGACGTGAGCCGGCCGCGCAGTTGAACAAGTCGTTCAGCCCGGCCGGCCAGGCCTGATCAACGCAGGGCGGTCTGGGCGCACGGCCTTGCCACGGCCTGGCTGGTGGGCCGCAGCAGCAGGCCTCCGGCCAGCAGCAGACCGCTGCCGGCGATGATCAGCGCCGGTTGCAGGCCGCCGCTGAAATGGCTGCTCAGCGCCGCCAACAGTGGCCCGCTCAGCTGGCCCACGGCAAAACAGGCGGTCAACAGGCCCGCATTGCGCTGGGTGGCGTGGGGCGCCAGTTCCCGGGAGCGCAGCATCACCAGCTGCATGCAGGCCAGGAACGGCGTGCCACACAGAATCACGCCCAATGCCAGGCCCGGTCCGCTGCCCAACAGGCAGGCAAACACCCCAGCGGCTTGCAGCCAGAGCGTACCGATCAGCCAGCGACCGGTGGTGTTCGGGTTGGGGCGACGCAGGCTGACCAGCAACACACCGGTGGCGGCGGCCAGGCCGAAGCAGGGCCAGAACAGGTCGGCCAGCCATTGTCCGTGGAACTGCGCCGAGGCCATTTGCGACAGGAACGTGGCTGGAATGATGTAGCCCACGCCATACAGCGCGTACACCACGCCCAGTCGAGCGATGCCGGCGTTCGGCGCAGGGCTGGCCGACCCGGCGACAGGTGTTGCGACGGCCGGCTGCGGCAGGATCGGCAAGATCACCAGCAACATCGCCAACGCCACGCCGGCATATACCAGCCATAGGGTCGCGGAGGTCTGGCCCAGCAGGTTCAAGCCCAAAGCGAGCAGGCCGGTCAGGAAAATTCCCAGACCCGGGCCGGCAAACACCAGCGCGCCGAGCCGTGGCCGTCCCGCCGCCGCTGCCAAGGGCTGGCTCAGGGCGGTGATCATCACCAGCACCCAGGCACTCGCCACGCCGGTGCCAAAGCGCAATGCCAGGTGTGGCCAGAAACCCCAGGCCCAGAACGAGGCCAAGGTCAGCAATACACACAGCCACAGGCCGCCGAGCAACCGTCGCCGCACCTGTTCCGGACGGCGGGCGAACATGGCATCCAGCGCGCCGAGGAAATAACCCAGGTAGTTGGCCGCGGCAATCAGACCGGCGGCGGTCAAGTCGAGCTGACCTTCGCCGATCAAATGAGGTAACTGGGGCGTAAGGGCGAAGCGGCCAATGCCCATGGCCATCATCAGCGCGATGAAACTGCCGAGCAGGCGAATAAGAGGTGACATGGTCGTTCTCCAGTGTCGAGGCGAATGACCGTCAGGCTAGGACTGATTGACTTTCATTAAAAATGAATAATAGTGAGTAACTTGTTCTTTTTTGGAGAATGTCGTGGAGTTCAGCCAATTACGGATTTTCCAGGCCGTGGCCGAGGAAGGTTCCATCACCCGGGCCGCCGAGCGCCTGCACCGGGTGCCGTCGAACCTTTCGACCCGGCTCAAGCAGCTTGAAGAGCAACTGGGCGTGGACCTTTTCCTGCGCGAGCGTCAGCGTTTGCAGTTGTCACCGGCAGGAAAAGTCCTGCTGGACTATGCGGCCAAGCTGTTCGCCTTGCACGACGAAGCCCATGCGGCGGTGCAGGGCGGCCAGCCGGCCGGGGACTTCCTGCTGGGCACGATGTACAGCACGGCGGCGACGCATCTGCCGGACTTGCTGGCGGCTTATCACCGGGCGTATCCGGCGGTGAACCTGCAAGTGCAGTCCGGGCCGAGTGGCGAATTGCTCGAGGGCCTGCTCACCAATCGTCTCGACGCGGCGTTGGTGGATGGCCCGCTGGAGCTGGCGGGGCTCGATGGCGTGCCGTTGTGCGACGAGCGGTTGGTGCTGATAACCGAGGCCGATCATGCGCCGGTACGCAGTGCGCTGGATGTGCAGGGCCGCGCGGTGTTCACGTTTCGGCGTGGTTGCTCCTACCGGATGCGCTTGGAGGCCTGGTTTGCCCATGACCACGCGACCATGGGCCGGGCGATGGAAATCGAGTCTTACCAAGGGATGCTGGCGTGTGTGATCGCCGGGTCCGGGGTGGCGTTGATGTCCGAGTCGATGCTGGCCAGCCTGCCGGGCCGCGAGCGGGTGACGGTGCATCCGCTGGCCGAGCCGTTTGCCAGCGCCACGACCTGGCTGATGTGGCGCAAAGGCATGGTCGGGGCCAACCTCAACGCTTGGATTGAATTGCAACAACAGGCCTGGCCGCGAGCGCCCATGACGACGGCGCAATCGGCTTGAACTCCGGGAGGTGGATTTGGATCAATTCAGTAACAGATCATTGCAAACTGAGACGAGCATTGCGTAGAACATCGGACTATTATCAGTGCGAAGGGGCCACAGTAATTTGCCGCTCGTACCACCCTGAGGGGGCACCACGATGAAAGAGAAAATCCAGAATTGGCTTCACGACCTGGGTGTCGCGCTTGGCCTGATCGAGCCACCGATGCAACCGGTACCGATCCGCACCGATGACGAGCAACGCCGCCGCCAACCGCGCCGCCGGTAAACCCACCAGGATTTGGAGAGATCGCAGTTGCGGACCATTTCAGTCGAGATGGCCCGCAACTGCGATCTTTTTATTTCTGAAGACTGAATCTGTGGGAGCGAGCTTGCTCGCGATAGCGGTGGACCGGCATGCATTCATGTTGAATGTACCGCCGTCATCGCGAGCAGGCTCGCTCCCACAGGGATCTCATTGCCCAGGGTTATCGGTCAAACCGCCTTGGCCACCACATTCGGCCGTGGCGACAACAAGCTCACCAGCACAAAACTCACCAGCGCCACGCTCAGGCTGTAGTAGATCGGCGTGTTGGCGTCCAGGCCATCCTTGAGCATGAAGAACAGCGCGGTCAGGAAGCCCAGCGACATGCTGGTGATCGCGCCGGCGGTGGTGGCGCGTTTCCAGTAGATGGCGCCGATCAGCGGGATCAGCATGCCGCCCACCAACAGGTTGTAGGCCAGGGTCAGGGCGCTGATGACGTCGCTGACCACCAGGGCGATCACCAACACCACCGCCCCCATCAGCAGGGTCGCGATGCGGTTTTCGTGGACGTCGCCACTGCCGCTTTCACGGCCCTGGCGCAGACGGGGCAGCAAGTCCTGGACCACCGTGGTGGACGCCGCGAGCAGGCCCGCTGCGGCGGTGGACATCAAGGCTGCCAGGGCGGCGGCGATCACCAATCCACGAATGCCGTTGGGCAGGCTGGTCTGGACGATGCTGGCGAAGGCGTTGTTGACGTTTTCCAGGTCCGGCAGCAAGACCTTGGCCGCCATGCCGATCAACGCACCGGCCAGGCCGTACAGCACGCAGTACAGGCCGGCGGCGGTGCCGGCCACTTTGGCCACGCCTTCGCTGCGAGCGGTGAACACCCGCTGCCAGATGTCCTGGCCGATGAAGATGCCGAAGAAGTAGATCAGGAAGTAGGTGAGGATGGTGTCCCAGCCAATCGCGGTGAAATCGAAATAGCTGGCCGGCAAAGCCGCCACCATCGCATTCCAGCCGCCGGCATCGACGATGGACATCGGCATCAAAAGGAACACCAGGCCAACGGTCATGATCAGAAATTGCACGATGTCGGTGAGGGTCAGCGACCACATGCCGCCGATGGTGGAATACAACACCACCACGCCGCCGCCCACCAGGATCGACACCCAGAATGGCAAGCCGAACAGCACCTGCATCACGGTGCCGATGGCGATGGTCGAGGTGGCGCCGATCATCAGTGCGTAAACCAGCATGATCAGCGCACTGGCCTGGCGCGCGGCCGGGTTGTAGCGGCGCTCCAGCACCTGGGTCACGGTGTAGATCTTGAGCTTGAGTAACGGCTTGGCGAGGAACAGGCTGAGGCCGACGATGCCCAGGCCGATGGCGCCGCACAGCCAGAATCCGGAAATACCGTAGACGTAGCCCAGGCGCACGGTGCCAATGGTGGACGCGCCGCCCAGCACGGTGGCGGCCATGGTGCCCAGGTAAAAGCCCGGGCCGAGATTGCGCCCGGCGACCAGGTAGTCGTCACGGGTTTTAGCGCGGCGCATGCCGTACCAGCCGAGGGCGATCATGCCAGTGGCGTAGAGAAGAACGACGATTAAGTCCAAAGCCATGGTGGCGTGTCTCCGATTGTCTTTTTTATGTGGGGCGAGGCGATGCTGTCCCTGGCACTGCAGCCTCAGTGCGAATGCTGTTGTGGCCAGAGATTGCTCCCGCAGGGCTCTGTAGGGGCTGGCGAAGCCTGCGATCTTTTGATCTTTCGCTTGAGATTCAAGTGTCTGGGGAAAGATCGCAGCCTCGTTGCACTCGACAGCTCCTACGGGCGCAGCCCAGCGGGAGCAATCTCTGGCCACAGGTATTCGTTGGCTCAGGTCAGGCGGTTTGCCTGAGGGCTGGTTTATCGTTGGGCACCGAAGCGTCCTTGCTCCGCGGATCCTGCGGCCCATACACCGCCGCGGGTTCCGGAAACAGCCCCAGCAACACCAGGTACACCACCGAGGCCAGGCCCAGGGTCACCGGCAGGCTGATGTCGATCCCGCCGGCCAGTTCCCCCAGCGGCCCGACGAACTGCCCCGGCAGGTTGACGAAGCACAACCCCACCAGCGCGCTGGGGATCCATGCCCCCAGGCCGCGCCAGTTCCAGCCGTGGCTGAACCAGTAGCGCCCGCCGGTTTCGCCGCGGGTGAACACTTGCAGATCATCCGGGCAGTAGAAGCCGCGGCGCACCAACAGGCCGATGATCATGATCACCATCCACGGCGTGGTGCAGGTGATGATCAGCACGGCGAAGGTCGAGACGCTCTGTACCAGGTTCGCCGCGAAGCGCCCGATGAAGATGAACGCAATCGACAGCACGCCGATCAGCAGCGTTGCCTTGACCCGCGACAGTACCCGTGGAAACACGCTGGACATGTCCAGGCCGGTGCCATACAGCGACGTGGTGCCGGTGGACATGCCGCCGATCACCGCGATCAGGCACACCGGCAGGAAGAACCAGCTCGGCGAAACCGCCAGCAGCCCGCCCACGTAGTTGTTGGCCGCGATGTAGTCCGGCGCCTTGATCGCCACGATGGTGGCGGTGGCGAGGCCGAACAGGAACGGGATCAACGTCGCCAGCTGCGCAGCGATCACGGCCAGCATGATGCGGCGCTTGGGCGTGTTGCGGGGGATGTAGCGCGACCAGTCACCCAGGAACGCACCGAAGGAAATCGGGTTGCTCATGGCCACCAGCGCCGCGCCGATGAACGCCGCCCAGAAGCCCGGCTGGCCGAGACTGACGGTGCCGGCGAACTGGCTGTCGAAGGTCGGTGCGAAGGCCAGGATGCCCAGCAAAAACAGCAGGCTTGCGGCCCATACGGCGATGCGGTTGACCCACAGCATGAAGCGAAAGCCGTAGATGCATACCGTCAATACCAGCAGGGCGAACAGGCCGTAGGCCAGGCCCAGGCTCAGGTCGGTCTCTGGCACGCCGATCAGCCGCTTGGCGCCGCCGATCAACGCGTCCCCGGAACTCCACACCGACAGCGAGAAGAACGCGATGGCGGTCAGCAACGAAAGGAACGAGCCGACGATTCGCCCGTGCACGCCGAAGTGCGCACCGGAAGAAACCGCGTTGTTGGTGCCATTGAGCGGGCCGAACAGGCCCATGGGCGCGAGGATGATCGAACCGACCAGGACACCCAGCACAATGGCCCAGACCCCGGCCTGGAATGACAGGCCGAACAGCACTGGGAAACTGCCGAGCACGGCGGTGGCGAAGGTGTTGGCGCCGCCGAAGATCAGGCGAAACAGGTCGCCCGGGCCGGCGGTGCGTTCGTGGTCCGGGATCTGTTCGACCCCGTTGGTTTCAATGTGCGTAAGGCTTTTATCGTTATTGTTATGCATGATCTGCTCCGATCATCGAGGCGCATTCATCGAATGTGAATGTCGCCTGTTGCTAAGGGGATGGCAGCCCTTCCGGCATTGCGGACAAATGTTCGTGACAGGCCAGCCATAGGCCTTGTTGTTCTTGGCGAAACACAATGGTTTCGCGCTCCTGGCTAAAGTGCAGCTCCCCTAGCATGCGCAGCTCGGTGGCCACGTCATGGATGAAAATCGCCACGTCCCCTTGCAGGCTGACGAAGGCGTTGCTCGAGGTGCAATTGAGCACCTCGAAGCCATCCTCGGACCGCCAGCGATCCCACAACGCCAGGTAGGCATCGCGTGACAGCAGGGGCTGTTCGAGGGTGTAGAACACGAAACTCGCATCGGCCGTGAATGCGCCGAAGTAGGCGTCGCGCTCATTGCGGGCGAAGGCCGACACCAATTCGGCGGCGGCCTTGAGAACCTGATCTCGATCATTCATGACCGCACCTCAGCGATGAACCACGCCGGGCAATACGCAGAGCATCTCGTACAGCAGGTTGGCGCCCAGCAGCGAGGTGTTGCCGGTGGTGTCGTACGGCGGCGAGACTTCTACCAGATCGCAACCGACCAGGTCGAGGCCCTGGCAGCCACGGACGATTTCGATCGCCTGGATGGTGGTCAGGCCGCCGATTTCCGGAGTGCCGGTGCCAGGGGCCCAGGCCGGGTCGATACCGTCGATGTCAAAGCTCAGGTACACCGGGCCGCCGCCGACTTTCTCACGCACTTCGGCCATCAGCGGGGCGAGGGATTTGTGCCAGCACTCTTCGGCCTGGACCACGCGGAAACCCTGGTTGCGGCTCCAGTTGAAATCATCGGCGGTGTAGCCCTGGGCCCGCAGGCCGATCTGCACCACGCGGTCGCAATCGAGCAGACCTTCTTCCACGGCGCGGCGGAAGGTGGTGCCGTGGGCGATCTTCTCGCCGAACATGTGGTCGTTCACATCGGCGTGGGCGTCGATGTGCACCAGGCCGACCTTGCCGTGTTTCTTGTGGATGGCCCGCAGGATCGGCAGGGTGATGGTGTGATCGCCGCCCAGGGTCAGGGGGATGACGTTGTGTTCGAGGATCTTGTGGTACGACTCCTCGATGATCCGCACCGCGTCCAGCAGGTTGAAGGTGTTGATCGGCACGTCGCCGATGTCGGCCACCGACAGCGAGTCGAACGGCGCGGCGCCAGTGGCCATGTTGTAGGGGCGGATCATCACGGATTCGGCGCGGATTTCCCGCGGCCCGAAACGGGTGCCGGCGCGCAGGGAGGTGCCGATGTCCAGCGGCACGCCGACGAACGCAGCGTCCAGGCCGGCAGCGGTTTGCAAATGGGGGAGTCGCATCATGGTGGCGATGCCGCCGAAGCGCGGCATTTCGTTGCCGCCCAGTGGTTGGTGAAGAATCTTGTCCACGGGTAGGGCCTCATCGTTGTTTTATTTATCAGGGGCCGATTCTGCGAAAAGCGTGGGATGGGAAGAATCGCTGGTGGCAAATACTTAGTTCAGATTTTTCTAAACTAATGGCGGGTGGGGCGATAGACTCCGCATCAGCGCAGTCCTGAGGCAAATGATGCCCCCTGTGGCGAGGGAGCTTGCTCCCGCTGGGCTGTAGGAGCTGTGTAGGAGCTGTCGAGTGCAACGAGGCTGCGATCTTGTCCCAGACAGTTGAGTCTCAAGCGAAAGATCAAGATCAAAAGATCGCAGGCTTCGCCAGCTCCTACAGAGCCGAGCGGGAGCAAGCTCCCTCGCCACAAAAGCGCGACAAGTCCTGTCTATGTGTGATCCGGAGACACCCCATGGCCAACGCTCTACCCGACCTGAAACTGCTGCGCATTTTCGTCAGCGTGGTCCGGCACCAGGGGTTCGCCAATGCCCAGCACGAGCTCAACCTTTCCACGTCGGCCATCAGCACCTACATGAGTCAGCTTGAGTCGGCCCTGGGCCTGGTGCTGTGTCATCGCGGCCGGGGTGGGTTCAGCCTGACCAGCAAGGGCGAGTTGTTCCATCAGGAAACCTTGCGCCTGTTGGGCGAGCTCGAAGGGTTCGAGCAGTACGCCGCCGCGCTCAAGGGTGAGCTGCGCGGCACTTTGAACCTGGGGGTGATCGACTCTACGGTCAGCGACAAGGCCTTGCCGTTCGCCGAAGCCATCGGTGCCTACAGCCAGGAGCATCCGGCGGTGCATTTGCACCTGTCCGTCATGAGCCCTTACGAGCTGCAACTCGGCGTGCAGGACAACCGCCTGGACCTGGCCATCGGTGCGTTTTCCACGCGCATGAGCGGGCTGGTCTACATGCCGCTGTACCGTGAGCAGCACTGGTTGTATTGCAGCAACCGTCACCCGCTGTTCAACGAGCGGCGCATTCCCGAGCAGGTCATCACCCAGCAGCGCATGGTCGGGCGCGGTTACTGGAGCCAGGCCGAACTGGCTCGCCATGGCTTCAAGCACAGCGCGGCGACGGTGGAGAGCATGGAGGCGCAGTTGATCCTGGTGTTGTCCGGCGCCTACGTCGGTTACCTGCCTGAACACTACGCCCAGGCGTGGGTCGACAAGGGCGACTTGCGTGTGCTGCTGCCGGCGACCTTTGGCTATCAGGCGCCGTTTTCGATGATCGTGCGCCGTGGTCGCAGCCGCGAGCCGCTGATCCAGACCTTCCGCGATTTGCTCAAAGCTCAACTGAATCAGGCCTGACCATGTCTAGAACTCAATGCCCGCGTTGCCAACGACCGCAAAGCCACTGCCTGTGCCCGTTGATCCCCAGCCTCGACAGCCGCACCCGCGTCTTGCTGTTGCAGCACCCCAGCGAAGTGAACCACGCCTTGAACACCGCCCGCTTGGCGGCGTTGGGGCTTAACAACGCTGAACTGATCGTGGGCGAGGTGTTCGAGGATTTGCCCAGGCTGCTCAATCAACCGGGTTATCAGGTGCGGTTGTTGTTTCCCGCTGACGATGCACAGCCGCTGCAAGCCTATGCGCCCTCCGATGAGCCGTTGCTACTGGTCGTGCCCGACGGCACCTGGCGCAAGGCGCGCAAGCTGCTGCACCTCAACCCGCTGCTGGCGGCGCTGCCGAGGGTGACATTGGCCGAGGGCGGGGTGTCTCGTTATCGTTTGCGCAAGGCACCGGGGCCGGGGGCGTTGTCGACGGTGGAGGCGATTGTCCAGGCGTTGCAGGTGCTTGAGGCGCCGGCGAGCTTTGAGCTGTTGCTGAGGCCGTTCGAGGCGTTGATCGAGGGGCAGATTGCGGCGATGGGGGAGGAGACTTACCAGAAGAACCATGGAGGGGTATAGAGACCCCTGTGGCGAGGGAGCTTGCTCCCGCTCGGCTGTAGGAGCTGTGTAGGAGCTGAGTAGGAGCTGTCGAGTGCAACGAGGCTGCGATCTTGTCCCAGACAGTTGAGTCTCAAGCGAAAGATCAAGATCAAAAGATCGCAGGCTTCGCCAGCTCCTACATAGCCCAGCGGGAGCAAGCTCCCTCGCCACGGGGTCGGGGTAAATTCGGATCAGCGCTCACGCATCGCCTCGGTCCGCGCCTTCAATACCGGCTTGAGCAAGTAATCCAGGACACTTTTCTCCCCGGTGATGATGTCCACCGTCGCCACCATCCCCGGAATGATCAGCAAGGGCTTGGCATCTCCGCCCAGGTGGTTTTTGTCGGTGCGCACCTGGATCAGGTAGAAGCTGTTGCCCTTGTCGTCGGTAATGGTGTCGGCGCCGATCAGTTCGAGCTTGGCGCTCAGCCCGCCATAGATCGTGTAGTCGTAGGCGCTGAACTTGACCATGGCTTTCTGGCCCGGGTGCAGGAACGCCACGTCCTGGGGGCGGACCTTGGCTTCGATCAGCAGGTTGTCTTCCAGGGGCACGATTTCCACCATGTCGTTGCCCGGCTGCACTACACCGCCGATGGTGTTGACCTTCAGTTGCTTGATCACCCCATGCACCGGCGAGACTACGGTGGTGCGGGTCACGCGGTCGTCGATGGCGATGCTCGAGGCGGTGATTTTCGACAGTTCGGTGCGTTTCTCGTTGAGGTCCTTGGCTGCCTCGGAGCGAAAGGTCTGTTCCGATTCGTCGATCTTGCTCTTGATCTCGTTGATCGCCGATTCGGCCCGGGGAATGGCCAGGGTGGTGGCGTTGAGCGAACCGCGGATTTCCACCGCGCTGCGTTTGAGCCGCAGGATCTCCACCGGTGATACCGCCCCGGTGCGCACCAGCGGGGCGGACATGTTCATTTCTTCTTGCAGCAAGGCCAGGGCCGAGCTGAACTGGCCTTGCTTGGAGCGAAACTCCGCCAGTTCCTGGGTCTTCTGCCGCAGCTGTTCGGTCAGGGTGCGTTGTTCGCTGGCCAGGCGCCGTTGCCGTTGTTCGTACAGTGAGCGCTCATCCTCGGCCACTTGCGGGGCCTTGGCGATCACCTCGGCCGAAAGATTGAATGGCCGGCCCTCGGCCTCGGCCGACAGGCGCTCGACCTGAGCGGTCAAGGCATAGCGGTCGGCCTCGCTTTCGCCCTTGTTCGACAGGAAGCGCGTGTCGTCCAGGCGCAGCAGGGTGTCGCCCTTGTTCACCATCTGGCCTTCACGGACGAATATCTCAGTGACGATGCCGCCCTCCAGGTTCTGGATCACCTGGATCTTGCTCGACGGAATCGCCTTGCCTTCGCCGGTGGTGACTTCCTGCAACACCGCGAATTTCGCCCAGACCAGCCCCGTGATGATCAATCCGGCGGCCAGCCACACGGTCACCCGCGAGCGGCGGGGCGAATCCTGCAGCGTGGCGCCGGCGGTTTCCGGCATGAACTCGCTTTCGGCGCTTTTGCTGAAACTGCCGAAGTAGCTTCGGGCGGCTGAATCCGGTGTTTGAGCAGACATGGGGCGGTACCCGTCAGTGAGAGAAAATAAAGCCAAACACGATTATTGCAATGAGGCAGAACACTGCTTTTGTGGCGAGGGAGCTTGCTCCCGCTGGGTTGCGAAGCAGCCCCAAAAACCATTCACCTCGGTGTAACAGGTAGATCGCGCGGGCAGGTTTTACGACGGCTGCGCCGCCGAGCGGGAGCAAGCTCCCTCGCCACAAGTGTTAACTATGTCCCCGAACCAAACAGGGGGATGTGTTGGCAGCTATACCGCCGCAGAGCCCACACGCCCCTTGCGCAGCGCATCGATCACCGCTTCCTTCGGCCCATCCGCCACAATCCGACCGTTATCCAACACCACCAGGCGGTCCACCAGGCTCAGCATCGAGGTGCGGTGGGTGACCAGCAGCACGGTCTTGCCCTGTACATGGGTGTGCAGCTTTTGGCGCAAGACGTCTTCGCTGCTGTTGTCCATGGCGCTGGTGGGTTCGTCCAGCAACAGGATCGGCGGGTCGAGCAGCAAGGCCCGGGCCAGCAGCACGGCCTGGCGTTGGCCGCCGGAGAGCAGTTGCCCGCGCTCACCCACGGGGCGGTCGAAGCCTTGGGGATGTTGGCGCGCCAGTTCGGTGACACCGGTCAGTTCTGCCACTTCCAGCATGCGCGCGTCGCTGATGTAGCGGGCGCCCAAGGTGAGATTGTCCCGCAGGCTACCGGCCAGCAGCGGCAGGTCATGGGCGACGTAGCCGATCTGTTGGCGCAGGTCGGCGACGTCCAGTTGCCGCAGGTCCAGGCCGTCGAGCAGCAACTGGCCTTCCTCCGGCGCATAGAAACCCATCACCAGGCGCGCCAGGGTGCTCTTGCCCGAGCCACTGCGGCCGATGATCCCGACCCGTTCACCGGGTTTGAGGCTGAAGCTGATGTTCGCCAGCGCTGGGGTGCTCTGGCCGTTGTAGTGGAAGGTCACGCCGTTGACGTCCAGCGCGCCCTGCAATTGGGTGCGATCCAGCGGCCGTTGTTTGGCATCGCGTTCCTGCGGCAAGGCCATCAGGGCATCGGTGCTGCGCATGGTGAGCTGGGCTTGCTGGTAACGGGTGATCAGCCCGGCGATCTGCCCGAGCGGGGCGAGCACCCGGCTGCCGAGCATGTAGGTCGCCACCAGCGCGCCGACGCTGAGGTTGCCGGCGATGATGCTGTAGACCCCGGCGACGATGGTCGCCATGCCGGCCAGTTGTTGCAGGAACAAGGTGCCGTTGGTCGCCAGTGCCGAGAGGTTGCGCGCGTGGCTGTCCAGGCGGGTGAGGGCGCCGTGGGTGCTTTCCCACTGATGCTGGCGCTCGCTCTCGGCGCTGCAGGCCTTGAGGGTTTCCAGGCCGCCGAGGGTTTCGATCAGCAGTGCCTGGCGCTGGGCGCCCAGGGCCAGGCTTTTTTGCACGGTGTCGCGCAGGCGCACCTGGATGATCATCGCGAAGACAATGGTGATTGGAAACGCCACCACTGGAATCACCACCAGCCAGCCCCCCAACAGGCCGATCACCACCAGCATCAGCAGGGCGAAGGGCAGGTCGATCAGGCTGGTGAGGGTCACCGCCGTGAGGAATTCGCGCAGCCCCTGGAAGTCGTGGATGCTCTGGGCGAAGCCGCCGATGGTCACTGGCTTGGCCTTCATCGCCATGCCGGTGATGCGCTCGAACAGGGTGGCGGAGAGAATCACGTCGGTTTTCTTGCCGGCGGTGTCCAGCAGATGGGCGCGCACCACCCGCAACACCAGTTCGAAACCGGTGCCGATCAACAGCCCCACGGCCAGCACCCACAAGGTCGACGTGGCCTGGTTCGGCACCACGCGGTCGTAGGTCTGCATGACGAACAGCGGCACCATCAGGCCTAGCAGGTTGATCAGGAAACTCGCCAGGATTGCGTCGCTGTACAGCCAGCGCGACAGTTTCAAGGTGTCGCGAAACCACGCCTCGACCCGCGGCACCAGGGGCGAGCGCAGGTCTTCGAGTTCATGGCGCGGCCGGGCGAACAAGGCCTGGCCGCTGTAGTCGAGGGTCAGTTCCTCGCGACTGACCCACTGTTCGCCGCCGTCGGCTTCGCTGGGCAGGATCAGCGCCTTGCCGTCCTCGCCCCAGCGTCGCAAGACCGCACAGCGGCCCCCCGCCAGGATCAACATCACCGGCAGGTTCAGGGGTGAAATATCTGCCAGCTCACGACGCAACAGCCGCGCCTGCAAGCTTGCCCGGGCCGCTGCGCGCGGCAGCAGGTCCAGGCTCAAGCGTTGGTGCGCCATAGGAAGCCCGGCGCTGAGGCTGGCGCGACTGACCGTCGCACCATGGAGTTTGCAGAGGATCAACAGACCGTCCAGCAAAGGATCATCGAAGTTCAGGCGCGGGTCAGCGCTCGGGGTTGCGGGTTCCATGCTGGTCACGTCGGTTGCTCCCATATTTTTTCGAGGGGGCTACTTCAGTTCCGGCAGCCGAGCCTGGTTCTTGACTTCGGTCTGCGCGACCGTATCGGCCGGCAGCACGATCCGTTGTTTGTGCAACAGCAGGCCCATGTTCGCCAGCACCCGGTACATCGAGTACTCCTCGGTGTAACGCACCTCGGTGTAGCGACGGTTGGCGTTGTACAGCTCGTTTTCACTGTCGAGCAGGTCGAGCAGGGTGCGCTGGCCGAGACCGAACTGATCCTGGTACGCGGCGCGCACGCGGGCGGTGGTGTCGGCATATTCGCGGGCGGTGGGGGTCTGTTTGCGGGCGTTGAGCATCGCGTTCCAGGCCAGGCGCGTGTCTTCGTTGAGCTGGCGCAGGGCATTGTTGCGGATGTCCATGGCCTGGTTGATCTGGTGGGCGTTGGATGCCAGCCGCGCCTTGTCGCTGCCACCGCGGAACAGGTTGTAGTTCATCACCACGCCGACCCGCCAGTTGTTGTCGTGGCCTTCTTCGCCACCGATGTTGTTATTGGCGCCCACCGCCGCCTCGGCGTCGAAGCGCGGGTAGAACGGCGACTTCGCCACTTCGTACTGGCTCTCGGCGGACTGTATGTCGGCCTGGGCCGATTTCAGGTAGGGGTTGTTATCCACCATGCTTTGCTGGGCTTCGCGCAGGTCGGCAGGGAGTTCGCCTTTGGTCGAGGGCGGCGCTTCCAGTTCATCGGGCATGCGTCCGACCACGCTGTAGAAGTTCGCCTCGGCGTCGGCCAGGTCGACCTGGGCGGTGTCGTAGTTGTTTTCCGCCAGGGCCCGACGGGCGTTGGACTGGTCGGAGTCGGCGTTGCTGCCCACCCCACGTTCGGTGCGCAGGCCGATCTGGTCGTTGACCCGCATGTGCGCTTGCAGGTTGTTCTTGGCCAGGGTCACCAACTCGCGGCGCTTGAGCACTTCCAGGTAGACCTCGATGGTGCGCAGCGCCAGATCCTGGGCGGTGCCCTGGGCGTAATAGGCCCGGGAGTTGACCACGCCCTGGGTGCGCTCCACTTCATTGGCGGTGTTGAACCCGTCGAAGATCATCTGCCGCAGGCGCAGCTCCGATTGGGTGTAGGTCAGGATATTGGTGTGGTGATTGCCCAAGGCCCGGGTGTTGGTGTTGTCGCTATAGCCACGACCGTAACCGCCATTCAAATCCACCGATGGGAAAAAGCCCCCTCGGGCGACTTTGACGTCTTCATTGGCCGACAGACGGCTGTCCACCCGTTGTGCCAGCTCTGGGTGAGTGGCAATGGTGCTCTGGATCGCCTCGGTCAAGGACATTGCCTGCGCCTGAGAAGAGCAGGCCATGGCCAGTAAAACCGCGCTGCAGAGGGGGGTTAGAACGCGCATGGGGTGCATCTCCTGAGGTCTGTAGTGCTTCGCTTGTCGCCAAAATGTTGACGTTTTAAAGATCAAAACCGTTTCAACCTTGTAACAACACAGCTAAGAACATCCTGAGCAAAACCTAAGAAGAATTTCTCATAACGATTATTTCGAAAAAAACTTATGTGCTTGAAAAAAACCGGCACATTGTTCAAAGCGAAAGCCTTTGAATCTGCGGGTTTCGACGGATTTTAGGCGTCAATAAAAGTTCCATGCAGATGTTTAAGCAACGTGAAGAAGTGTCGAAAGGGCGATCTGTGAGGTGGTTTTTGGTGACGGTTTTTTGTCGTTTCGGCGAATTGCCAGCACCTTCTGCTTTCACGAAAGCTGGCAGATTTTCCAGCTTTTTGGGTCGCCAAACCTGAGGACGGATTCTTCACCCAGACAGGTGCCGATTGCGGTCGGCAACGGAGGAAATGCACATGGCAGCGCTCATCGGTATCGTCAGCAAAGTGGTCGGGCAAGTTTTCGCAGAAGCGGCCGGTGGTCTGCGGCGGCCTCTGGTCGAAGGCGATCGGCTTTATGCCGGCGAACACCTGGTCACCGGTGCCGAAGGGGCCGTGGCTGTTCATATGCAAAACGGCCAGACGTTGACCCTGGGCCGCGAAAGCAACCTGACCCTGACCCCGCAGTTGCTCGCCAACCACGTGCCTCATGTCGACACGCCTGACGCGGCGACACCGAGTAACGCGCAACTGACCGATGTGCAAAAGCTGCAGCAAGCCATCGCCGCCGGTGCCGACCCGACCCAGACCGGTGAAGCCACGGCCGCCGGCCCCGAGGGCGGCAACCCGGGGGGCGTGGGCGGTGGGCACAGTTTTGTGCTGCTGGAAGAAGTCGGCGGGGAGGTCGATCCGCTGATCGGTTTCCCAACGGCCGGGTTCAACGGGATTCCCGAGTTTCCACAGCTGCGCCTGGCCGGTGATCCGGACAACACGGGCGACAATGCAACCGTGCCGCCGGTGACACCGGATAACCCGGTGACCCTCGACGGGGTCAATGTCGAGGGCGGCGAACTGACCACCAACGAGGCCAATCTGGCCGATGGTTCGGCCAGCAATGCGGGGGCGCTGGTGCAAAATGGCACCTTCACGGTTTCCGCGCCTGACGGGCTGAGCAGCCTGAGCATCGGCGGTATCAACGTGATCAGCGGCGGCGTGCCCGCAGGCTTCCCCCAGACGATTACATCGCCTCTGGGCAACACGTTGACCATCACCGGCTATGACCCGACCACGGGCGTGGTCAGCTACAGCTACACCCTGACGGACAACGAAACCCATCCTGCCGGTGGCGGTGCCAACAGCATCACCGAGCAGTTCCCGGTGGTGGCCGTCGACACCGACGGCGACACGGCCACCGGCACCCTGGACGTCAACATTACCGATGACGTGCCCCAGGCGATCGACGACAGCCACGCCAACACGGCGTCGGAAACCCTGGTGACCCTCACCGGCAACGTATTGCCCAACGACCATCAGGGCGCCGACCGGATCCCCACTGGTCCCGACAGTGGGCCGATCATCGGCGGGACGTTCACCGGCACCTACGGCACCCTGGTGCTCAACCCCAACGGCACGTACACCTACACCCTCAACACCAGCGACCCGCAATTCGTCGCGTTGCATGGCGGGGGCAGCGGCACTGAGACGTTCACCTACACCCTGACCGATGCCGACGGCGACACCAGCACCGCCAACCTGGTGCTGCAAGTGCACAATAACGACGACCCTGTGGTGTTGGTGGGCCTTGATGCCGAGGGTGGTGAGCTATCGCTGCAGGAGAAAAACCTCAGCGACGGCAGCAGCCCGGATGCATCGGCGCTGACCCAAAGCGGCACCTTTACCGTGACTGCGTTGGACGGTGTGCAGACCCTGAGTGTTGGCGGCATCAACGTCGTCACGGGTGGTGTAGCAGCTGGTTTTCCACAGTCGATTACCACCGCGCTGGGCAATACACTGACCATCACCGGCTACAACGCCACCACCGGCGTGGTCAGCTACAGCTACACCTTGCTGGATAACGAAGCTCATCCAAACGCCAACGGCGCCAACAGCCTCAGCGAGCAATTCGCCGTAGTCGCCACCGACGACAACGGCACCACTGCCAACGGCAACCTGGACGTGAACATCGTTGATGACTTGCCTAAAGCCATGGACGACAGCAACGCCATCACGGCTTCGGAAACCCTCCTGACCCTGACTGGCAGCGTGCTGACCAACGACACCCAAGGTGCAGACCATGTGGCGTCCGGCCCAATTACCCCCGGTACCTTCACCGGTACTTACGGCACCCTGGTGCTCAACGCCGACGGTTCCTACACCTACACCCTCAACACCGCCGATGCCGACTTCAAAGGCCTGCACGGCGGTGGCGATGGCAGCGAAACCTTCACCTACACCCTGACCGATGCCGACGGCGACACCAGCACCGCGAACCTGGTGCTGCAAGTGCACAATAACGACGACCCTGTGGTGTTGGTGGGCCTTGATGCCGAGGGTGGTGAGCTATCGCTGCAGGAGAAAAACCTCAGCGACGGCAGCAGCCCGGATGCACCGGCGCTGACTCAAAGCGGCACCTTTACCGTGACTGCGTTGGACGGTGTGCAGACCTTGAGCGTGGGTGGCATCAACGTCGTCACCGGCGGTGTAGCAGCCGGTTTCCCACAGTCGATTACCACCGCGCTGGGCAACACCCTGACCATCACCGGCTACAACGCCACCACCGGCGTGGTCAGCTACAGCTACACGCTGCTGGATAACGAAGCCCATCCAAACGCCAACGGCGCCAACAGCCTCAGCGAGCAATTTGCGGTTGTTGTCACCGACGACAACGGCACCACCGCCAACGGCAACCTGGATGTGAACATCGTCGACGACTTGCCTAAAGCCGTAGACGACAGCAACGCCAGCACGGCCTCAGAAACCCTCCTGACCCTGACTGGCAGCGTGCTGACCAACGACACCCAAGGTGCAGACCATGTGGCGTCCGGCCCAATTACCCCCGGTACCTTCACCGGTACTTACGGCACCCTGGTGCTCAACGCCGACGGTTCCTACACCTACACCCTCAACACCGCCGATGCCGACTTCAAAGGCCTGCACGGCGGTGGCGATGGCAGCGAAACCTTCACCTACACCCTGACCGATGCCGACGGCGACACCAGCACCGCGAACCTGGTGCTGCAAGTGCACAATAACGACGACCCTGTGGTGTTGGTGGGCCTTGATGCCGAGGGTGGTGAGCTATCGCTGCAGGAGAAAAACCTCAGCGACGGCAGCAGCCCGGATGCACCGGCGCTGACTCAAAGCGGCACCTTTACCGTGACTGCGTTGGACGGTGTGCAGACCTTGAGCGTGGGTGGCATCAACGTCGTCACCGGCGGTGTAGCAGCCGGTTTCCCACAGTCGATTACCACCGCGCTGGGCAACACCCTGACCATCACCGGCTACAACGCCACCACCGGCGTGGTCAGCTACAGCTACACGCTGCTGGATAACGAAGCCCATCCAAACGCCAACGGCGCCAACAGCCTCAGCGAGCAATTTGCGGTTGTTGTCACCGACGACAACGGCACCACCGCCAACGGCAACCTGGATGTGAACATCGTCGACGACTTGCCTAAAGCCGTAGACGACAGCAACGCCAGCACGGCCTCAGAAACCCACCTGACCCTGACCGGCAGCGTGTTGACCAACGACACCCAAGGTGCAGACCATGTGGCGTCCGGTCCAATCACCCCCGGCACGTTCACCGGTACTTACGGCACCTTGGTGCTCAACGCCGACGGTTCCTACACCTACACCCTCAACACCGCCGATGCCGATTTCAAAGGCTTGCACGGCGGTGGCGATGGCAGCGAAACCTTCACCTACACCCTGACCGATGCCGACGGCGACACCAGCACCGCGAACCTGGTGTTGCAAGTCCATAACAACGACGACCCAGTGATCATCACCGGCCTCGACACTGACGGCGGTGAGCTCACGGTCCAGGAGAAAAACCTCAGCGACGGCAGCAGCCCGGATGCATCGGCGCTGACTCAAAGCGGCACCTTTACCGTGACGGCATTGGACGGTGTGCAGACCTTGAGCGTGGGCGGCATCAACGTCGTCACGGGTGGCGTGGCAGCGGGTTTCCCTCAGTCGATTACTACCGCGCTGGGCAACACCCTGACCATCACCGGTTTCAACGCTGCGACTGGGGTGGTCAGCTACAGCTACACCTTGCTGGATAACGAAGCCCATCCAAACGCCAACGGCGCCAACAGCCTCAGCGAGCAATTCGCCGTAGTCGCCACTGACGACAACGGCACCACCGCCAACGGCAACCTGGATGTGAACATCGTCGACGACTTGCCTAAAGCCGTAGACGACAGCAACGCCAGCACGGCCTCAGAAACCCACCTGACCCTGACCGGCAGCGTGTTGACCAACGACACCCAAGGTGCAGACCATGTGGCGTCCGGTCCAATCACCCCCGGCACGTTCACCGGTACTTACGGCACCTTGGTGCTCAACGCCGACGGTTCCTACACCTACACCCTCAACACCGCCGATGCCGATTTCAAAGGCTTGCACGGCGGTGGCGATGGCAGCGAAACCTTCACCTACACCCTGACCGATGCCGACGGCGACACCAGCACCGCGAACCTGGTGTTGCAAGTCCATAACAACGACGACCCAGTGATCATCACCGGCCTCGACACTGACGGCGGTGAGCTCACGGTCCAGGAGAAAAACCTCAGCGACGGCAGCAGCCCGGATGCATCGGCGCTGACTCAAAACGGCACCTTTACCGTGACGGCGTTGGACGGTGTGCAGACCCTGAGTGTTGGCGGCATCAACGTCGTTACGGGCGGTGTGGCGGCCGGTTTCCCTCAGTCGATTACCACCGCGCTGGGCAACACCCTGACCATCACCGGCTACAACGCCACCACCGGCGTGGTCAGCTACAGCTACACCTTGCTGGATAACGAAGCTCATCCAAACGCCAACGGCGCCAACAGCATCAGCGAGCAATTCGCCGTAGTCGCCACCGACGACAACGGCACCACCGCCAACGGCAACCTGGACGTGAACATCGTTGATGACTTGCCGACCGCTCACGCGGATTCCGCCTCGGTGGATGAGGGCGGGACGGTCAGTGGCAACGTCCTGAACAACGACGAAGGCGGCGCCGATGGGCCGGCCGCGAGCGGTGCTGTGATCGGCGTGCGTGCTGGCAACGACACCTCGACCCCGGCGATTGGCGGCCTGAACACCCAAATCAATGGCACCTACGGCTACCTGACCCTGGATGCCAATGGCAACGCCGTCTACCACAGCAACCCGAACACCGTCAGCGCCCCGGGCGCGACCGATGTCTTCACCTACACCGTGCGTGATGCCGACGGCGACGAAAGCACTACCACCATCACCATCGATGTCCACGATATCTGCCTCGTCGCCACACCCGACCACGAAGTCAGCGTCTACGAAAAAGCCCTTGACCTGAACCAGGACGGCCAGGACCTGGCCCCCGGCACTGTCACCGGCAGCGCCCCGAGCGCCACCAGCGAAACCGCCAGTGGCAGCCTCATCAGTTCGGTCAGCGGTGCCGTTGGCGCAGTGACCTTCGCGCTGGTGGGCAACGCCAACGGTGCCTACGGTCAACTGTCGCTTCACCCCGACGGCTCCTACACCTACACCCTGACCTCGCCAGCCACCACCACGCCCCACGCCAACGATGGCCCCAACGTCTTGAGTGAAAGCTTCACCTACCAGGCCACGGACTCGTTGGGCAACACGGTCACCAGCACCATCGTCATCGACATCGTCGACGACGTGCCCAACGCCCATGCCGATTTCGCTTCGGTGGTGGAGGGCGGCACGGTCAACGGCAACGTGCTGGACAATGACGTGCTTGGCGCGGACGGCGGCATGGTAATCGGCGTACGCGCCGGCAATGACACCTCAACCTCCGCTGTCGGTGGTCTGAACAACCAGATCAACGGCACCTACGGTTACCTGACCCTGGACGCCAACGGCAACGCCGTCTACCACAGCAACCCCGACGCTGTCGGCGCGCCAGGCGCGACCGATGTCTTCACCTACACCGTGCGCGACGCCGATGGCGATGAAAGCACGACTACCATCACCATTGACGTGCACAACAGCTGCCTCGTCGCAGAAACCGACCATGACGTTACTGTCTATGAAAAAGCCCTCGATCTGAATCAGGATGGCCAGGACCTTGCCCCTGGCACCGTCACCGGCAGCGACCCGAGCGCCACCGGTGAAACCGCCAGCGGCAGCTTGGTCGGGGCGGTCAGCGGGGCCACGGGCGCCGTCACCTTCACCCTGGTGGGCAACGCCACCGGCGCCTACGGCCAGTTGCTGCTCCACCCGGACGGTTCCTACACCTACACCCTGACCTCGCCGGCCACCACCACACCCCATGCCAACGATGGCCCGAATGCGCTGAGCGAAAGCTTCACCTACCAGGCCACGGATTCCCTGGGCAACAGCACCACCGGCAGCCTGGTGGTCAGCATCGTCGATGACGTGCCAAAGGCCGTTGCGTCCGAACGTTCGGTCACGGCGGTGGAGATCGATACGAACCTGCTGATCGTGCTCGACGTCTCCGGCAGCATGAAAGACGACTCCGGCGTGCCGGGGCTCTCGCGGATGGATCTGGCCAAGCAGGCGATCAGCGCCTTGCTCGACAAATACGACGACCTGGGCGATGTGAAAGTCCAGCTCGTGACCTTCAGCGGCAGCGCCACCGAACAGAGCACCGTGTGGGTGGATGTGGCAACTGCCAAGACGCTGATCTCCGCGCTGAGCGCCCACGGTGACACCAATTATGATGCTGCCGTGGCGATGGCCAAGACTGCGTTCGCAAATCCCGGCCAACTGACCGGCGCACAGAACGTTGGCTATTTCTTCTCCGACGGCAAGCCGACCCTGGGTGAAATCGGCTCGGCAGACGAAGCCGCCTGGAAAGCCTTCCTCGACGCCAACGGCATCAAGAACTACGCCATTGGCTTGGGCAGCGGCGTCAGCAACACCCACCTCGACCCGCTGGCCTACGACGGCAGCGCCCACACCAACACCAATGCGGTGGTGGTCACCGACCTGAACCAACTCAACTCGGTGCTCTCCGACACCGTGCAAGGTGCGCCGGTCACCGGCAACCTGCTGGGCGAGGGGGGTTCCTTCGGCGCCGATGGCGGGTTTATCAAAAGCCTGGTGGTCGATGGCACCACGTACAGCTACGATCCGGCGGCCAACGGTGGCCAGGGTGCACTGACCGCCAGCGGCGGGCTCAACCATGGCTCCTTCAATACCGCCACCAACACACTGAGCATCGCCACCGACCACGACGGCACCCTGGTGGTCAACCTGGATACCGGCGCGTTCAGCTACACCTCCCAGACCGCCACCAGCACCTTGATCACCGAGCACGTCGGCTACACCGTCAGTGACAACGATGGCGATCTGGCCAGTTCCAACCTGGTGATCAACGTCGTGCCCAACAGCCCGCCGATCGCTGTCGACGACAACATCATCACCAACGTGCTGTCAGGCAATATCGTGATCCCGGGTGAGTTGTTGCTGGGTAACGACAGCGACGCCAACGGCGATCCGCTCACCGCATCGCCCACCAGTTTCAATACCGGTTGGGTCGCCAAAGGCGCGGATTTCACCGGTAGCAGCGGCACGGCCAGCTTCACCGGCAACAACGTGCAGTCGATCAACCTCAGCCGCAGCGCCTTCGTCGCCAATGCCGCGACCATGACGGCGGTACTGGTGGTCAGTGGCGCGCTGGGTGCGGTTTCCAACAATAATGCCAACGATGAAGACCGCCTCAACATCAGCCTCAAGCAGGGTGAAACGCTGACTCTGGACCATAACCTGGCGGGTGGGCATATCAACCTCGAGTACTCTCTCAACGGTGGGCCTTTCATTGCGATCAGCGACGGCGCCTCGTTCACTGCGGCAGCGGATGGCAACTACCAGATCCACGTCACCAACATCCCCAATCCCGGCGGCGGTAATTCCAACGCTGCGGAAAACTATCAACTGACCATGACCGTCAACTACGCCGGCGCCCAGGACAGCACACCGGATTACCACGGCAGCTACACCGCCAGCGACAACCATGGCGGTAGCGACAGCGCGGCGGTGGACATCAGCTACCAGGCGGGCCATACCCTGACGGGCACCACCGGGGATGATGTGCTGATTGCCGGCAACGGTGACAACACCCTCAATGCGGGCGACGGCAACGACATCCTCAGCGCAGGCTCGGGCAACAATACCCTGCACGGTGGGGCAGGCAATGACCTGCTCTACAGCGGCACGGGCAACGACCTGCTCGACGGTGGTACGGGCAACGACACTGCGAGCTATGCCCACGCCACCGCCGGGGTCACGGTGAACCTGGGATTGTTGGCGGCGCAGAACACCGTAGGCGCCGGCACCGATACCCTGACAGGCATCGAAAACCTGGTCGGTTCGAACTTCAACGATACGCTTACCGGTGACGGTGCCAGCAACCGCATCAACGGTGGATTGGGTCATGACGTGCTCAATGGCGGTGGCGGCGATGACCTGCTGATTGGCGGCCTGGGCAACAACACCCTGACCGGCGGTAGCGGCGCCGATACCTTCCAATGGCAGGCAGGCAACAGCGGCCACGACGTGATCACGGACTTCGCGCCCGGCGTCGACAAACTCGACCTGTCCCAGCTGTTGCAAGGGGAGAACGGCAGCACCGCGTCACTGGATGATTACCTGCATTTCAGCGTGAGCGGCAGCGGTGGGGCGGTCATCACCAGCATCGACGTCAGTGCCATTGCCGGTGCCACGCCGAACCAGACCATCGACCTGGCCGGCGTCAATCTGGCCAGTCATTACGGCGTCACACCCGGCGCAGACGGGATGATCGCGGGCGGGGCGGATACGGCGACCATCATCAACGGCATGTTGAATGACCATTCGTTGAAGGTGGACACGGTGTGAGGTGAGCTGAAATAACAAAACCCGCCATTTTCGCTAAGGAAATGGCGGGTTTTGTTTTTCTGAAACTTGTTGGTGGATCCCCGGATTTACTGGACGCACGCATGCCTTTGTGGCGAGGGAGCTTGCTCCCGCTCGGCTGCGCTGTAGGCGCTGTGTAGGAGCTGTGTAGGAGCTGTCGAGTACAACGAGGCTGCGATCTTTCCAGCACCCATTGGGTCGAGAGCCAAAGATCAAGATCAAAGGATCGCAGGCTTCGCCAGCTCCTACAGGCCCAGCGCGAGCAAGCTCCCTCGCCACAGTGGAGGCTCAGGGCTTGCGCAATGTCTTCTGCTTGAGGATATGAACCGTCACCAGCACCGCACTGGTGAGCATGAACCCCCGGGCCCACGACAGGGGCACCACGCTTGACCAGCCGATAGCCAGAAGAAATAAATGCGTCCCGTTGTTCTACCATTTTTCACTTAGTCCTCTTCTCTTCCTTTTCTTCCAGGACATCAGGGTGAGGACTGTCCAATTGGCAGGAGCTCCACGACACTGATGGCCTTGATTTTTCGTCCACCGCTGCTGGCTTCCGCCGGGCACGCCATCAATTCGACGTCATCCAGATCGAAGGCGCCGCCGATCGAGGCAAAGTTTAGAGTGAGGTTGGTTACCGTGGAGTCTTGTTCAGGAATAAAAGCTGCCTCATAGTTTCCCGCCTGAGAAAAAGTGACATGCTGATTAAATTCTGGAATGGAAACTTTGCCTTGACCGTAATAGTTGGTTATTTTGAACTTTACATTGGCCGATGCACCGGCCTTGACCGCAACGTGTTGAAACAGCGAACCCGAGTTGTCGAATTGAGCTCGACCGTCAACACCTTTGACCCTGCCGTTTTGCTCCCATTCGAGGAGTGAGGAGTTGTCGAAACCACCATTCTTAATCAGTTGAATAGGTGTGCACTCAGCAGCCGCCTCAAAATATAATTCGACATCATCGACGTCGTATGAATTCGAAGCCGAAATAAATATCAAATCCGCATTCCCGCTCCCGTCAACGATGAAACTAACCTCGTAAGGGCCTTGGTGGTCGATGGCGTAGCTGCTGGCGCTTGACGATAGCTTGACCATTCCGCCAGCGCCGTAATAGCTCTGGATATTAAATGTGACCTTGACTGAGCCTGCTCCCGGCAGTTCGACGGCCTGACTGAGACGGCCTGAACTTTCGAATCTCGCACGCCCCTCTGCTGGTGTTACACGATTTGCGTTCCATGAACCAAGATCCTGATCAAACGTTCCGTTCCTGATCAGGTTTTCACCATTGCTGGGTTTAGGCAATGCCATGGTATGACTCCTTGCAAATGTCACTCTGGCAAAGGACGCCCCTTCGTACCGAGTACTTTGAAGAATGGGTATGAGCGTCTATTACGATGTGAGTGAAGGGTGGGCCTGTAGCAAACCACCGACGTGCAGGGCTGGATACTGTCAAAGTTGACAGGTATGGGTGAATTCGGATGATCGGTTCGAATGGCTGATTGATTATTACAATTATCCGGTTCAATCAGGAAATGGCGGATGCGTGTCCGGGGAAGCGGCGTTAACAGCCCAGTGGGGCAAGCCCCTTTGCGCTTGAAAGCACTCGCACCGCTCACGGCTTGGGCAACGTCTTTTGCCTGAGAATATACACCGTCACCAGCACCGCACTGGTGAGCATGAATCCCCGGGCCCACGGCAGGGGCACCAGGTAGCAGGAAAAGAGGATGCTCGCCCACATCAGCCCGATGGCATAGACCTTACCTTTGAGCGGGATGCCGTTGCCACTGAGGTAGTCGCGAATCCACGGGCCGAGGCGGGGATGTTCTACCAGCCATTGGTAGAAGCGCGGCGAGCTGCGGGCGAAACAGGCCGCCGCCAGGAGCAGGAAGGGGGTGGTGGGCAGTACGGGGACGAAGATGCCTATGACCCCCAGCGCTACGCTCAGCCAGCCAATGGCCAACAGAACGTAACGCAGGATCAGCGAGCGATTGCCGACTGGCGAGGGCACCCGGTCACTCAGTGGTGGCGAGGCTTGAGGATCGCCGGTTTCTCGTCCGGTGCGTTGCACAGCAGGTACAGGGCCGTGAGGGCTTCGGGGATCTGGACGATCATGTCGTCCATCAGGTTGGCGTCGGCGGCGATGTCGGAAAATTCCGGTTGCTCGTCGAACAGGCCGGAACCGACCATGATCGGCAGCAGCATTTCGCTGACTTCCTCTTCGGCGGTTTCGAACCAGGCGGCTTCGCGCAGGAACACGCCTTCCATGAAGCCGATGCACCAGCCACGCAATTCCGAATCGTCCGGGTCATCGCCCAGGTCCAGGTCGCACGGCAGTTCGAATTCTTCGTCGGAAGCCAGTTGGCGGGCGATGTGGGCCTTGAGGCCGACCAGCGTGGCTTCGATTTCGGCACGCTGGGCTTCGTCGCTGTAATGCGGCTCTTCGGCGAACAGGGCGTCGATCCACTCACGGTCCGGCACCGTTTCTGCGCAGATGGACAGGGCGGTCAGATAGCCGTGAGCGGCCACGTAGTCCAGCGCCTCTTCGTGCAGCTCATCGGCGTCGAGGAAGACTTGCAGGCGGGTCAGTTGCTCAGCGAAGGACATTACGGGCTACCTTGGGGAATAAACAATGCGGGAATTCTAGGCCTTCTTGAGCGCCCAGGCCAGCCGCGTGGCGTATTTGCCTCTTGAAGGCCAGGGGTGGACACAAATGGGGGGGCGCCGCAGATCAAATGTGGGAGCGAGCTTGCTCGCGATGAGGGCGGCACATCCAGCACCTTCTCAAAATGACCCACCGCTATCGCGAGCAAGCTCGCTCCCACAGGGACTTGTGGCAACAGAAGCAATGTGTTGGGTATCCCTAGCCGCTAGCGCCTCCTGTCAGCAGCCCCCTTTGCAACGAAGGCCTCGGGTATACTGCCGCGTTTTGTGATGCCCTGCGGCGTCCCGCCGGTTCGAAACGCACACTTACGATTTGCCGGTGCAGCGTTTGTGATTCTGAACCAGCCTTGCAGGGATGTTTCGGTGATTTTTGGAGTTTCTATGCTCGAACAGGCTCAACGCGTCCTCAAGGACATCTTCGGCTACGACAGTTTCCGTGGCCGCCAGGGTGCCATTATTGAGCGCGTGGCCAGCGGTGGTGATGCCCTGGTGCTCATGCCCACCGGCGGCGGCAAATCCTTGTGCTTCCAGGTCCCGGCGCTGTTGCGCAACGGCCTGGCCGTGGTGGTCTCGCCACTGATCGCATTGATGGACGACCAGGTCGCGACCCTCGAGGAGCTGGGGGTTGCCGCCGCTTCGCTGAACTCCACCCTCAGCGCCGAGCAACAGCGGGACCTGGCGACCCGCATCAAGCGCGGCGAAGTGAAGATGTTGTACCTGGCCCCGGAACGCCTGGTGCAGCCGCGCATGCTGGCGTTCCTGCAGAGCCTGGAAATTGCCCTGTTCGCCATCGACGAAGCCCACTGCGTGTCCCAATGGGGTCATGATTTCCGTCGCGAATACCTGCAACTGGGACAATTGGCGGAACTGTTCCCCGACGTGCCGCGCATCGCCCTGACCGCCACCGCCGACAAGCGCACCCGCGAGGAAATTGTCGAGCGCCTGCACTTGCAGGATGCCGAGCGCTTCCTGTCCAGTTTCGACCGTCCGAATATTTTCTACCGCATCGTACCCAAGGAGCAGCCGCGCAAGCAGTTGCTGGCGTTCCTTGCCGAACGTCGCAGTGATGCCGGCATCGTCTACTGCCTGTCGCGCAAGAAGGTCGATGAAGTGGCGGCGTTTCTTTGTGAGCAGGGGTTCCCGGCGTTGCCGTATCACGCCGGCCTGCCCAACGACCTGCGGGCCTATCACCAGAAGCGCTTCCTCAACGAGGAAGGCCTGATCATGGTGGCCACCATTGCGTTCGGCATGGGCATCGACAAGCCCAACGTGCGTTTTGTCGCGCACCTGGACCTGCCCAAGTCCCTCGAGGCGTACTACCAGGAAACCGGGCGTGCCGGCCGTGACGGCTTGCCGGCCGATGCCTGGATGGCCTACGGCCTGCAAGACGTGGTGATGCTCAAGCAGATGCTGCAGAACTCCGAAGGCGATGAGCGCCACAAGCGCCTGGAGCAGCACAAGCTCGACGCGATGCTCTCGCTGTGCGAAGAAACCCGCTGCCGTCGCCAGACCCTGCTGGCCTATTTTGACGAAGACATGCCCCAGCCTTGCGGGCATTGCGACAACTGCGTCGATGGCGTGGAAACCTGGGACGCCACCGAGCCGGCCCGCCAGGCCTTGTCGGCGATTTTCCGCACCGGCCAGCGCTACGGTGTCGGGCATCTGGTGGACGTGTTGCTGGGCAAGGACAACGAGAAGATCCGCAACTTCGGCCACCAGCACCTGTCGGTGTTCGGCGTGGGCAAGGCCCGTACCGAGAGTGAGTGGCGTTCATTATTCCGACAACTGGTGGCCCGCGGCCTGGCCGACATCGACCTGGAAGGCTACGGCGGCCTGCGCCTGAGTGCGACTTGCCGGCCGTTGCTCAAAGGTGAAGTCACCCTCGAACTGCGCCGCGACCTCAAGCCGGCAACGGCGGTCAAGAGCAGCAAGAGCCAGGCCAGCCAACTGGTGCGGGGCGAAGAGCGCGATCAATGGGAAGCCTTGCGGGCCTTGCGGCGTAAGCTGGCCGAGGAGCACGGCGTGCCGCCGTACGTCATCTTCCCCGACTCGACGCTGCTGGAAATGCTTCGCAGCCAGCCCACCTCCCTGGCGGAAATGGCCCGGGTCAGTGGCGTGGGCGCGCGCAAGCTGGAGCGGTATGGCGAGGCCTTCCTCCAGGTCCTGGGCGGCGAGGCCGAAGCACCGAAAGCGGTGGCCGATGTACGCCACGAACTCATTACGCTGGCCCGGGCCGGCATGACGCCGTTGCAGATCGCCGGGCAACTGCAGTGCTCGGAAAAGAACGTCTACACGATGCTGGCCGAGGCCATCGGCAAACAGCAGTTATCCCTGGAACAGGCACTGGATCTGCCCGAGGAACTGATGGGTGAAGTGCAGGATGCCTTCTTGGATGGCGAAGGCGAGTTACCCCCAGTGTCTGAAGTTGCCGCACTGTTTGTCGGACGGGTTCCCGAAGGCGTGCTGTATTGCGTCAGGGCTGCATTACAGTCGGAATTTGAAGTCTGATCAGTGAGTTGCGTTCCTTTAACGATTCAGTACAAGGCGAGCCTTGCTTGAATCCAAAGCTCATGCTTAGCTGACTAATAATTAGTTTTTCTCTATTTCAGATCTGATGAGTTTTTTTATGCCGTTAACCGATCAACACCGTTTTGGCATGCAGTTGGCGCAAATGTCTCGTGGCTGGCGTGCTGAACTGGATCGTCGCCTGGCCGGGCTGGGCCTGTCCCAGGCGCGTTGGCTGGTGCTGTTGCACCTGGCCCGTTTCGAACAGGCGCCGACCCAGCGTGAACTGGCCCAGAGCGTCGCCGTCGAAGGACCGACCCTGGCCCGGTTGCTCGACAGCCTGGAAACCCAGGGGCTGGTGCAGCGCCAGGCCGTGGCCGAGGACCGCCGGGCCAAGAAAATCGTGCTCTGCGCACCGGCCCTACCGTTGATTGAACAAATCGAAACCATTGCCACGCAACTGCGTCGTGAGCTGTTCGAAGGTGTCGACGAAGCGGACATGCGCGTGTGCATGCGGGTCCACGGTACGATCCTGGCCAACCTGGAAAGATCCTGAGGCATATCCCTGGTGCCAGACTTTTGAGATTCGGCGATTAGCGAACTATAACCAGTACTAAGTGATCGTATTGGATGCGTTTACGCTCAGTCGGTAGTCGAAAGGGATACCCATGATTGAAAGTTTGCAGTCCACGTTGCGCAGTTGGGTCAACGTGTCGGTCGTCGTGGGTGCCCTGGGGTATTCGGCCTTGGCGTCGGCGCTGGGGCTGGGGGACATAACGCTCCATTCCGCCCTGAACCAGCCGTTGCGCGCCGATATCGCCCTGGTCGATGTGGCCGGGATCGGCGAGGGCGATCTGTCGGCCAGCCTGGCGAGCCCGGACGATTTCAGTCGTGCGGGTGTGGAACGGGCATTCTTTCTCAACAACCTGCGCTTCACGCCGGTCTTGCGCGGGGAGCGCAGCTTCATTCGGGTGACCTCCAGCAAACCGGTGGAGGAACCCTTTCTCAACTTCCTGGTGCAGCTCAATCAGCCCAACGGGCGCCTGCTGCGCGAATACACCGTACTGATCGACCCGCCGGGCACACCGGGTATCGTGCCGGTCCGTGAAGAACCTTCCGAGGCCCCGCAGTCCATCAAGCCGCCCCCGGCGGTGCAGGGCAAGCGTTACACCGTGGTGCCGGGAGACAACCCCTGGATCATCGCCAAGCGCCTGCATGACGCCGGCAGCAACGCGTCGGTCAATGAGTTGATGCAAGGAATCCAGGCCTTGAACCCCGGCAGCGACCGGCTTTCCATCGGCCAGCGCTTGTTGTTGCCCGATTCGGCCGTGCTGCCGACGTCGGCTGCAACGCCGGCCGGCCAGGCCCCCGCCGCGTCCGATGAGCAATTGGCCGCCAGCGTGCTGCAAAACCAGCAGCAACAGAAGACTATCGAGCAACTGCAGGCCCGGCTCCAGGTCCAGGACGAGGAAATCGCGGGCCAACGCAAGCAGATCAGCGAATTGCAGGCCCGGCTGGCCGAGGTAGCGCCAGCCCCTGTGGCATCGACGCAACCGCAACCGGCGCTTCCTGCAGCGGAACCGGCGTCGGACGCGCAACCCGCTACAGAACCGGCAGCAGAGCCAGAGGGCATCAATTGGACATGGGTGGCGGGGCTGGTGGGCCTGTTGGGGTTGCTGGCGCTGTTACTGTTCGTTCGGCGTCGGCAGCAGCAGGCCGAGTTGGAACCGATGGCCGGGCGTCCCGAGCCGATGCTGGAGGAGGGCGACGAAACCTTTGCAGCAATCCCCGATACGGAGCCGTCCGAGACCGCGGCATCGTTCAATAACGGTGACACGCCCCTGGGTGATGTGCTGGAGGGCGTCGGGATCTACCTGACCTACGGTCGATTCACCGAGGCCGCAGGGCTGTTGCGCGCCGCGTTGCTGGCGGAGCCGGAACGCACCGACCTGGGCCTCAAGTTGCTGGAAGTACTGGGCAAGCAGGGCGATGTCATCGGTTTCCAGGCCCAGGAACATCATCTACTGGCACAGGGTATCGATGCCGGGACGTTGGAGGAGATCCGCGGGCGCTACCCCAAGGTTTCCATGATCGCCGCGCCGACAGTGGCGTCGGTACAACCTCAGGTACCGGTTCTTGCATCTACTCCGGCACCGACACCTGCTCCTGAACGTGAGCCGGTGTCCGGTGACGAGTTCGAGTTGGACCTGGATGCACTGTCCATGGACACCAGCTGGGACCTCGCCGATGCCCAGGACAACACTGCTGATAAAGAGGCTGTTTCACCCTATGCCGCCGAGAGTTTTTCGCTCTCGGGTTTTGACGAACCGGACCTGCAATGGGAAGCGCCACTGGAAACCGAGTCGCTGGACGATGCCTTCCTCGATAGCTTTGCCGACGAAGAACAGTCGCTGGAACTTGAGCCACTGGCCCTTGAACCTGTTTCCCTGGACACCCTGTCCCTCGAGCCCCAGGCCCCGGAACACTCGGTCAAGCTGGAACAGGCACAGAATTGCATCGACGATGGAGACCTGAAAACCGCCGTCTCCCTGCTTGAAGAACTGCTCGAGGAGGGCGACGAGCCGCTCAAGCAGACCGCCCGGGTGCTGCTGGCAGGGATTCGCTGAAGCTATAAATGGATGTTGAGTCCACTGGCCTCTTCGCGAGCAAGCTCGCTCCCACAGGGATCTTCGGTGAACAATCATCCCGCGAACACCCCGGCACCCCTGTGGGAGCGAGCTTGCTCGCGATGACGGTCTGTCAGGCCATCAATCCAGCCCAGGCAACACCCAGCCCATCAAAACGTCTGCCCCAGGTTCAGATACACCGCCTGTTCATCATCGTCGTTAAAGCCATAGCTGAAATTCAGTGGCCCCAGCGGTGTATCGAAGCCGAGGAAGATACTGGCGGCGTTGATGTAGCCGCTGTCGAATTCGTTGTCATTGTTCCAGGCCCGGCCGCGTTCCAGTGAGCCGCCGATGTACAGCGGGAAGTCCAACGGCAGGTAGGTTCGCGGTGTGAGGCGGCGGTAATACACAGCGCGCATCAGGCTGATGTTCTGCCCGGAGACCCCGTCTTCGCGAAAGCCCGACAGTTGCCGCGCGCCACCGAGCACAAAGCTGGACGTCACGACTTCAGCCGTGTCCAGTGTTCGACCGTAGCGCCCACCCAGAATGAAGGTGTCCGGGCCGCTGCTCAGGGCTTTGTCCAGCTTGAACTCCCACTGGCGGTAACGCTGGTCGGAACCCAGCCCTGGTTCGTATTGGCGCCAGGTCAGGCCGATGTCTTCACCTTCGTGGGGGAAATACACGTTGTCGAAGGAATCGAAGGAGTACTTCAGCTCATAGAAACCTTCATTGAAGTTTTCGCTGGGCTGGTCGTGATCGCCGATGCGCACATCCGCCTTGCCCCAGGCCTGGCCGACACCGAAGCGGATTTCGCCGTTGTTGCCGATCTGGCGGCCCACGTTCAGCCCGAAGCCATAGCGCTCGACGCGATACTGGGCCACCGGATCGTTGTCCAGGATGGACTCCACGTTGCGGGATTCGAATTGCCCGTAGGGGGCGATGAAGTAGCGTGAACCGACATCCAATGGCTGGTAGAACTCGCTGTACAGCTCCTGCTTGTCGCCGATCTGCGCCCGGGTCAGCCATTCGGCACCGAGGCGATTGATACCGTTGACCCGGTAGCTGGCCCCCAGGTTGAAAGCGCTGTCGCCGCGCATGTCGTCCGACAGGCTCAACCCCAGCCGCAGGTAGTCGGTGCCGGTGCGTCTTCCCCGGGCGCTGATCACCAGCGTGTGATCCGGGCCCTTGCGGACTACGCGGTATTGCACCTGTTCGAAGTAATCCAGGCCGTACAGCGTGCCCATGTCGGTCTGCAGGCGACCCAGGTCCAGCGGCTCACCGATCTTCTGGCGAACGTAATAGCGGATCACGTCATCGCCGACTTTCGAGTCGTTCTCCACACGAATGGCGGTGATGACCGGCGTGCGCTCGCTTGGGGTGCGCGCGGCCATGAGCTCGGCGTCGGGCGCCTCGGACGGGCGTAGAGGAGCCAAGCGTGCCTCGAGTATCCGCGTTGCACGGTAACCGGCGTCGATTATCTCCTGGGCCCGGCCGAAATCGGTGGAGCCGAAGCTCGCCAGCGCTGGCTGGATCAGCACGTCGTCTTTCTTCAGCGTTGCCAGTTGCTCTTCAGAGTTGCGCCGGGTCATCAGGGTGGTCGATTGGTTCAGCACGTCGACCACCGTGACCAGTTGCTTGCGGTTGCGCAGGGGCGTGCCGATGTCGACCACGATGGCCACGTCCACCCCCATTTCCCGGGCCACATCCAGCGGGATGTTGTCGGACATGCCGCCGTCCACCAGCAGCCGGCCGTCCAGTTCCACCGGGGCGAATACCGCCGGGATCGACATGCTGGCGCGAATGACCTTGGGCAGATGACCTTTGCGGAACACGACTTTTTCGCCCGTGGCGATGTCAGTGGCGACTGCGCGAAACGGGATCGGCAGTTTGTCGAAGTCCCGTGTATCGCTGGCGTGGGCCAGCAGGCTTTCGAGCAGCAGGGCCAGGTTCTGGCCCTGGATGACCCCCAAGGGCAGGCCGAGACTGCCATCGTCACGAAAGCTCAGTTTCTGTTTGACCAGGAAGTCCCGGTCATCCTGCTTGCGTCGGAATGGTACGTCCTTGCGCGGCGGCGCATCGGACAGAGCCTGTTGCCAGTCGATGCCCAGGGCGAGTTTTTCCAGTTCGTCGATCTTGTAGCCCGAGGCATACAGCCCGCCGATCACCGCGCCCATGCTGGTACCGGCGATGGCATCGATCTTGATGCCTTGCTCTTCCAGGGCCTTGAGCACGCCGATGTGGGCCAGCCCCCGTGCGGCACCGCCGGACAGCACCAGGCCGATTTTCGGGCGTGGCGCTTCGACGGCGGGCTCGTTGGCATGGCCGAGCAGGGGCAACAGCAACAGAAGCAGGAGGGGTAGGAGGCGGCGCATCGTCAATCTCGGGGCGGGCGTCAAAGGCGGGTATTATAACGACGCCTTCGAACCCAGGAGTCCACCCGCAATGACCGAACGTAAACCGGAAGTCGTCATCACGTATTGCACCCAGTGCCAATGGCTGTTGCGCGCTGCCTGGCTGGCCCAGGAACTGCTCAGCACCTTCGGCGACGACTTGGGCAAAGTGTCCCTGGTGCCGGGCACCGGTGGCGTGTTCCACATCACTTGCGACGATGTGCAGATCTGGGAGCGCAAGGCCGATGGCGGTTTTCCCGAAGCCAAGGTTCTCAAGCAGCGGGTCCGCGACCGGATCGATCCGGAGCGGGACCTGGGCCACAACGATCGGGTTCAGTGAGACGCCGCTTGGGCGCCAACCTCCGGTTTCTTCGAACCGCCCAGTTGGCTTGAGATCACAATGGCCGCGATGATCACCACACCGCCCAACAGCATGCGCAGGGTCGGGTTCTCATCGAACAGCCACCAGGCCATGGCGATGCCATAGACCGGCTCCATGGCGAACACCACCGCCGCCGTGCGGGCCTTGATCACCGCCAGGCTGGCGACGAACAGGCTGTGGGCCAGGCCGGTGCAGAACACGCCGAGCAAGCCGATCCACAACCAGTCGATGGGGCGAACGTCGCTCAATTGTGGCGCGGCCATCGGCAGCAGGCACAACCCGACCACCACGTTCTGGCACAGCGCGGCCTGCACCGGCGGGACGTGCGCCGAACCGGCACGATTGGTCAAGGACAGCAGGGAGAAGAGCAACCCCGAGGCCACGGCCCACAGCAGGCCAGTGGTGGCACCGCTGGCCAAGTCGAAGTTCGGCGTGACCAACACCAGGCCGACGCTCACCAACACCACCAACCAGATTTCATTGGCGCGAATCCGTTCGCGGAAGATCAGCCCTTCAAGCAACACCGTGAAGGCCGGAAAACTGGTGAACCCCAGCGTGGCGACCGCCACGCCGGCAACCTTCACGGCGATGAAAAAACTCACCCAGTGTCCGGTCAGCAACAACCCCCCGAGCAGCAATCGCCGGCCATCCTGGGCCCGCAGCTTCTGCCAGCGACTGTTGCTGGCGAACCGGGCAAACATGGCCAGGGCGAGCACGGCGAAGACGGCGCGACCAAACACAATGACCGTTGGCGAGGCTGTGGCGAGTTTGCCGAATACACCGGTCAGGCCAAACATGAGGGCGCCGATGTGCAGGGCGCCGAGGGCGGTACGAGGTGTCATTTCAATCCTTTTAACAGATAAGCCAAAACCGACGGACAAACATCAATCCCCTGTAGGAGCTGACTGTAGGAGTTGACTGTAGGAGCTGACGAGTGCAACGAGGCTGCGATCTTTCCCCAGACACTTGAATCGCAAGCGAAAGATCAAAAGATCAAAAGATCAAAAGATCGCAGCCTCGTTTCACTCGTCAGCTCCTACACAGCTCCTACACAGCTCCTACTGCTCCTACAGGGCATTTAAGCGTTGGGGAGGGGCTGGCGTCTGTCGCAATCCTAGCGATTTTTAGCGCGAATCTAGCGTTGACGCCGCAGCGTGCCCGGAGAGACGCCGAATTCGCGCAGCACCGCTGCGGCGAAGGCACTTTGGGAGCTGTAGCCGACGCGGTGGGCGATCTCACCGATGGGCAGCTGCGACTCACGCAACAACGCCACGGCCTTGTGCAGGCGGCGGCTGCGGATGTAATCCATCGGGGTTTGCCCGCACTCGGCGACGAAGCGCGCGTGCAGGCGGGCGCTGGAGAGGCCGGCGACTCGCGCCAGGTCCGCCACTTGCAGCGGATAGGCGGCGTTCTGGTCGATGTGGGCGTTGAGTGCGGCGTAGGGCAGGCGCCGGCCGCCGAGGGTTGCCTGGCGAGCGTTATTGAGACTCGCCAGCAGCAGCACCGCGCCTTGCTGGGCGATCACCGGATCGTCCACCGGGCTGCCCGCCAGCCAACTGACCAACTGGCTTTGCCCCGCATCCAGGGGCAGGCGAGCGGTATCGTCGAGCAAGCGGCGGCTGGCGTCGGCGTGATCCCCCAGGCATTGCCCGAGCCAGTCATCACTGGGCACATCCAACACCAGGCAACGGCTGCCGTGGGGGCTGCCGCAGCCGTGATGCGCGCCGGCCGGTACCACCACGAAGCTTTGTTGCACCACCTGGCTGCCATGCCCTTCGACCTCGAAATCCAGCGCGCCAGACAGCCCGAACACCAGTTGGGCATGGTCATGGCTGTGGGCGATCAAGTCGTGGCTGTAGTGGCGTAGCGTGAGGATCGGTCTCATCGCGGTCTCCCGTGTCTGGCCGCCAGCATACACCGAGGGCGCAACGCCCGGCGCTGTCACGCAATGGACTTGTGTTTGTCATGGGCCATTAACCGCTGGCGTGCACAGTGGCAAAAACGATCAGAGGGTTGCCCAATGACCAGCGCCGAGCTCGCCAAACCCAGCCGCAAACAGCGTGTTCGCACCCTGTGGATTTCCGATGTGCATCTGGGGACCCGGGATTGCCAGGCCGAGCACCTGTCGCAGTTCCTCAAGGGCTACCACGCCGACAAGGTCTACCTGGTGGGGGACATCATCGACGGTTGGAAACTGCGCGGTGGCATGTATTGGCCCCAGGCCCACACCAACGTCATTCGCCGCTTGCTGACGATGAGCAAGCGCGGCACCGAAGTGATCTACGTCACCGGCAATCATGACGAATTCCTGCGGCGTTATTCGAAGCTGATCCTGGGCAATATCCAGTTGGTGGACGAAGCGGTACACGTCACGGCCGATGGGCGGCATCTGTTGGTGATTCATGGCGACCAGTTCGATGTCATCACCCGGTACCACCGTTGGCTGGCGTTCCTTGGGGATTCGGCCTACGAGTTCACCCTCACGCTGAACCGCTGGCTCAACCATTGGCGAGCCCGTTACGGCTACGGCTACTGGTCGTTGTCGGCGTACCTCAAGCACAAGGTCAAGACCGCCGTCAGCTTCATCAGCGATTTCGAAGAAGCCATCGCCCACGAGTGTGTGAAGCGCGAACTGCATGGTGTGGTCTGTGGGCATATCCACCATGCCGAGATGCGCATGGTGGGCGAGGTGGAATACCTCAATTGTGGCGATTGGGTCGAATCCTGCACGGCGCTGATCGAGCACTGGGACGGGTCGATCGAGTTGTATCGGTTGGCGGAGGCCCAGGCGCGGGAGGCGCAGTTGAAAGCACTGAAAGTCGCCGAACCTGCTTGAGCCCGTAGGAGCTGACGAGTGCAACGAGGCTGCGATCTTTCCCCTGACGCTTGAGTCTCAAGCGAAAGATCAAAAGATCGCAGCCTCGTTGCACTCGTCAGCTCCTACAAGGCCGGTGCGTCAGCCATCGCCGCCTTGTAGATCGACTGCTTCGGCGCAGCAAACACCCTTTCCAGCATCGGCTCGAAGAAACTCAACGGCAGCGTGTCGTACTCGGGGTCGAACGCCGCCGCGTCATATTTCGCACAAAAGTCGACCGTCGCCTGGTACTGCGGATGTTCGAAAAACTGCTCGCGCAGGTGCCGGTCCATGCCCAGGTGATGGAAGAAGTAATAGCCCTGGAAAATCCCGTGTTTTTCCACCATCCACAGGTTTTCGGCGCTGACGAAGGGCTTGAGGATCGCCGCGGCGATGTCCGGGTGGTTATACGAGCCGAGGGTGTCGCCGATGTCGTGGAGCAGGGCGCAGACCACGTATTCGTCGTCCCGTCCGTCACGGTAGGCGCGGGTGGCGGTTTGCAGGGAGTGGGTCAGGCGGTCCACCGGGAACCCGCCGAAGTCGCCGTCCAGCAGTTTCAAATGGGCCAGGATCCGGCCCGGCAGTTGCCGGGCATAGGCGCTGAAATCGGCTGCGATGATCGCCCAGTCTTCCTGGGTGCCGTCCCGCATGTGGGTAAAGCGTGCATGAGTGTTCATAGGCAATCCTTTGGCTAGAACGCCACCTTGCCCAGCAGCATGTCGCGGTACATGACGAAATCGCCGAGCAGGCTGTAGAACGGATGCTGGAAGGTGGCGGGACGGTTTTTTTCGAAGAAGAAGTGCCCGACCCAGGCAAAGCCGTAGCCGGCCACGGGCAGTGCGAGCCACAGCCACCCGCTACCCACGACGAGGGCCATGACGAACACCAGGATGACCAGGGAGGTGCCGATGAAATGCAATCGGCGGCAGGTGCTGTTGCTGTGCTCGCCGAGGTAATACGGGTAGAACTCGGCGAACGTATTGAATCGTTTAGCGTTTTCCACGACTGCGCTCTCTGTGGTTATTGTTCTGGCGATCAATGCGTTCAGCGGCTTACTTTGAGTCTAGAGCGATCACTTGCAACAGCCAGTGACAATGGGCGCCACTTTAGTATCCTTCGCAAATCCAGCCGTACCCTGCGGCTCGTCATGCAAGTAAAACGTCATGAGCGAACGAACGACTTCTTCAAGCTGGGCGATGGGGATTGTCAAAGCGTTGGAAATGGACGGCCTGGATTGTCGGGTGCTGTTCCAGAAACTGGGGCTGGACTTTGATGCGCTGAACGATCCGGATGCACGTTTCCCCCAGGATTCGATGACGCGGCTCTGGCAACGGGCGGTGGAGTTGTCGGGTAACCCGGCCATAGGCTTGAACATGGGCAAAGTGGTGCGTCCGGCCTCGTTCCATGTGGTTGGCTATGCCTTGATGTCCAGTCGCACCCTGGCAGAGGGCTTTCAACGACTGGTGCGATACCAGCGGATCATCGCCGAAAGCGCCGACTTGAGTTTTCGTCGGTTGGAAGAAGGCTACGGGCTGATCCTGACGGTGCATGGGGACCATCTGCCCCCCACTCGCCAAAGTGCCGAAGCGTCCCTGGCCTGTGCGTTGGCGCTATGCAGTTGGCTGACCGGGCGCGCCCTGCACCCGGTGAAAGTGCTGTGCCAAGGCGCCGAGCCCTTGGACCTGGCGCCTTATCAGCGAGCTTTCTGCGCGCCGTTGGTGTTCGGCGCACCTTATGACGCACTGATTTTTGAACGGGCCGACATGGAGGCGCCGCTGCCGACGGCCAACGAAGCCATGGCGCAGTTGCATGACCGGTTTGCCGGGGAGTATCTCGCGCGCTTTTCGGAAAGCCGCGTGACCCACAAGGCGCGACAAGTGTTGTGCCGACTGTTGCCCCAGGGCGAGCCCAAGCGAGACGTGGTGGCGCAGACGCTGCACCTGTCACAGCGCACCTTGCAGCGGCGTTTACAGGAGGAAGGCACGAGTTTCCAGAGCCTGCTCGAAGACACCCGTCGCGAACTGGCCGAGCAGTACCTGGCGCAGCCGGGCATGACGCTGCTGGAAATCGCCTATTTGCTGGGGTTTGCCGACCCGAGCAATTTTTTCCGGGCCTTCCGTCGCTGGTTCGACACCACGCCTGGCGAATACCGGGCACGGTTGGCGAGTCAGCCTGAAGCGGTCAGTGACGCCAGAACGCCGGGATACACAGCACGAACACCGTGATGATCTCCAGTCGGCCCAGCAGCATGCCTCCTGACAGAATCCACTTGGCCGCGTCCGGCAGCGGTGCGAAGTTGCCAGCCGGCCCGATGGTTTCCCCCAGCCCCGGGCCGACGCCGGACACGGTGCTGGCCGCGCCGGTCAGCGCCGTCATCCATTCCACGCCCAGCAACGACAGCAGCAGGGCGATCACGCAGATGGTGATGGCGAAGAAGAACGAGAACGTAAGGATCGAGCGGACGATTTCTTCGTCGAGGCGATGACCGTTGTATTTCTGCTTGATCACCGCGCGGGGGTGGATCAGTTGATTAAGGTTGGCCCGCAGCAGGATGTAGGCGACCTGGAAGCGGAAGATCTTGATCCCGCCGGCCGTCGAGCCTGAACAACCGCCGACGAACCCCAGGTAGAAAAACAGCATCAGCGAAAAATTGCCCCACAGGCTGTAGTCGCCGAGGGCGAAACCGGTGGTGGTGACGATGGACGTCACGTTCAGCGCCACGTGCCGCAGCGCGTCCAGCCAATGCAGGTCGGTGGTCGCCCAATACCAGGTGCCGAGCACCAGCCAGGTCACCAGCAACACGCCGATGAGCCCCTGGACCTGCTGGTCCTTGATCAGCGCCCGACGATTGCCCCGCAACATCGAGACGTACAGGGCAAATGGCAGGCTGCCGAGGATCATGATGACAATGACGACCCAGTGCACCGCCGGCTGGGTCCATTTGGCCAGGGACAGGTCCGAGGTGGAAAAACCGCCGGTGGAGATCGCCGACATTGCATGGTTGATGGCATCGAACAGGCTCATCCCGGCCCACCAGAGCGCCAGGGTGCCGAGAATGGTGATGCCCACGTAGGACGCCACGATCAGCCGCGCCACCATGTGGGAGCGGGGCATGACTTTTTCCGAGCGGTCCGACGATTCGGTCTGGAACAGCCGCATGCCACCGATGCGTAGCAAGGGCAGGATCGCCACCGCCATGCCGATGAAGCCGATACCGCCGAGCCAGTGCAGCAGCGAGCGCCACATCAGGATGCCCGGGGACATGGTGTCCAGGCCGCTCAGGACGGTGGCACCGGTGGCGGTGATGCCCGACATGCTTTCGAAAAACGAGTCGGTGTAGCTGATCTTCTGGGTCAGCAGGAACGGCAGCGCGGCAAAGATACACACCACCAGCCAACTGCTGACGGTCAGCAAGTACATGTCGCGCGGGCGCAGGTGGATGTGTTCCGGGCGCCCGGGCAGCACCAGGGCCAGGCCGGCGAGGAAGGTGATCATGCTCGACCAGAGGAACGACGGCAGGTCGCCGGTGCGCTCGAAGACCATCAGGGTGGCCATGGGCACGACCATGAAGATCGCCAGGGTGATCAGGAAGATGCCGATGATGAAACCAATGATCCGCAGGGTCGGCAACGCCATGAAGTCCGCTCAGGCTGAAAAAGGAAGGGCGCCATTCTACCCGCGACAAGCGCCCTGTAAACCGGCACCCGGCGCGGAGTGGGCAGCTGGCCGCGGAATTTGCGCTAACGAACTCGCCGCACAGCCACTAGAATAGCCGGACATTTTTTCAGGAGGTGGCCGATGCAGGCTCTCGACGCTTTGCTCAACCGTGTTTCCGTCCCGCGCCTGATGGAGCCGGCCCCCACGCCGGAACAGCGCGAACTCATGTTCGCCGCGGCCATGCGGGCACCGGATCACGGCCAGTTGCGGCCATGGCGTTTTCTGACGGTCGAAGGGCAGGCGCGCAATCGCATGGGCGAACTGCTGGCCGAAGCAGCGCGGTTCAATGACCCGCTGGTACCGGAAGCCGTCGTGGAAAAGGCCCTCAACGGCCCATTGCGCGCGCCCCTGGTCGTGGTGGTGATCGCCCGTCTGCAGGACCATTTCAAAATCCCCAAATCCGAGCAACTGTTGGCGGCCGGCTGCGCGGCCCATGGCATCTTGTTGGCGGCGTATGCCCAAGGGGTTGGCGGCGTGTGGCGCACCGGTGAACTGGCGTACTCGCCGCATGTGGCCAGGGGGCTTGGCCTTGAGGACGGGGAAGAGGTGATCGGTTTCCTCTACCTGGGCACGCCGCAGAAAGAAGCGCGCACGGCGCCGAAGGTGGAAACCGCCGAATTTGTCAGCGAGTGGACAGGCCTGTAGGAGCAAGCTCCCCCGCCACAAAATCAACGGCCGACGGTGGCGTTATTTACACGCGTCAGCAATAGCCTCGGCCAGCAGGTCCAGGCGCGTGGCGTCGATGCCGGCCACGTTGGCCCGGCCGGTGCCGACCATGTAGACACTGTGGCGCTCGCGCAGGTGCTTGACCTGTTCCGGCGTCAGGCCGGTGTAGGAAAACATCCCGCGTTGCACGCCGATATGGGCGAAGCGCTCGCGCAAGCCATGGGGTTCGAGGGCCTCCAGCAAGCCGCTGCGCAATTGCGCGATGCGCAGGCGCATGGCCTGGACTTCATCGGCCCACAGGCTCTTGAGTTCCGGGTTGCCGAGAATGGTCGCCACCACGGCCGCACCATGGTCCGGCGGTGTCGACCACAGGTTGCGGGCGATGTTTGCCAGTTGGCTGCGGATGTCCACCAGCTTCTCGGCATCCCGGGCACAGACGATCAACGCACCCGTACGATCGCGGTAGAGGCCGAAGTTCTTCGAGCAGGAACTGGTGACCAGCACTTCCGGCAGGGTCTGGGCAAACAGCCGGACCGCCCAGGCGTCCTGTTCCAACCCATCGCCGAAGCCCTGGTAGGCGAAGTCGATCAGTGGCAGCAGGTCGCGGTCGCGCACCACCTCCAACACCTGGTGCCATTGCTCATGGGACAGGTCGAACCCGGTGGGGTTGTGGCAACAGGCGTGCAGCAGCACCACATCACCTTTGGGCGCCTGGTTCAGGGCCGCCAGCATTGCTTCGAAATCCAGGCGGTTATCGGCGCCCACGTAAGGGTAGTGACTGACCTTGACCCCGGCCGCGGCGAAGATGGTCTCGTGGATCGGCCAGGTCGGGTTGCTCAGCCACACGCCACGGCCCGGCAAACATTGGGCGATGAAGTCGGCACTCAGGCGCAGCGCACCGGTGCCGCCTGGTGTCTGGGTGGCGCCGGCACGTTTGGCGCTGATCAGTGGTGAGTCGGTGCCCAGCACCAGCGCGTTGATCAATTGGCCGAACGCAGCGTCGCCATGGCCGCCGATGTAGGTCTTGGTGGTCTGGCGATCCACTAGCCGTTGTTCAGCCTGTTTCACTGACTGAAGAATCGGCGTCAGGCCCTGGGCATCCTTGTAGACGCCCACGCCCAGGTCGAACTTGCTCGGGTTGGCGTCCGCCCCGTAGGCCTCCATCAGGCCCAGGATCGGGTCGCCGGGTACCCGGCCGATGGCGTCGAAATGCATTACTTGCGGCCCTCGGCGGTCTTGGCCACGTCATCGGTGCGGGCGGCCATGATGAAATCGTTGCGGTGCAGGCCCTTGATGGAGTGGCTCCACCAGGTCACGGTGACTTTGCCCCATTCGGTGAGCAGGCCAGGGTGGTGGCCTTCGGCCTCGGAAATTTCACCGACGGCGTTGGTGAACGCCAGGGCGTGCTTGAAGTTCTTGAACAGGAAAACTTTTTCCAGTTGCATCACGCCGTCGCGCACTTCGATGTTCCAGTCGGGGATCTGCTTGATCAGCACCGGCAGTTCTTCGTCACTGACTTGTGGGGCATCGGCGCGGCAGGCTTCGCAATGGGCTTGGTTCAGAGTGTTCATGGTGTGTTCCCGGATCGAATATTTGAAAACGTCGATGCACCCACGCTAAAGCAAAGCCGCGTCGTGCAACAGACTCAATTGAGATTAAAAGACGCGGTTCACGCAGCCTTCGGTGGGAATTTCGGCGTGTGCAGGCCCAGTTCCCGACCGCGCTTGACCATGCCCATGATGTCTTCGTGGGCCAGGTCGAACAGGCGCTTGAGCTCGGGCAACACGAAATACACCGGTTGCAGGATGTCGATGCGATACGGCGTGCGCATGGCTTCCAGTGGATCGAAGGCCTGATGCTCAGGCTCGTCGGACAGGCAGTACACGGTTTCCTTGGGCGAGGACAGGATGCCGCCACCGTAGATGCGCCGGCCCTGCGGGGTCTGCACCAGGCCGAACTCAATGGTCATCCAGTACAGGCGCGCCAGGTAGACGCGTTCTTCCTTGGACGCCTGTAGGCCGAGCTTGCCGTAGGTGTGGGTGAATTCGGCAAACCAGGGGTTGGTCAGCAGCGGGCAGTGGCCGAAGATCTCGTGGAAAATGTCCGGCTCTTGCAGATAATCCAGCTCTTCGCGGGTACGAATGAAGGTCGCCACTGGAAACTGCTTGCTGGCGAGCAATTCGAAGAAGGTCTGGAAGGGGATCAGTGCCGGCACCCGGGCGACTTGCCAGCCCGTGGTCGCGCCCAGCACCTTGTTGATTTCATCCAGTTGCGGGATACGGTCGTGGGGCAGGCCAAGCTTGTCGATGCCGTCCAGGTATTCCTGGCACGCACGGCCTTCGATGACTTTCAGCTGGCGGGTGATCAGCGTGTTCCACACCGCATGTTCTTCGGCGGTGTAGTGGATAAAACCTTGCGCATCGGGCTCGCGGGCCACGTACTGCGTCTGCTTCATGCTGCTCTCCTGCTGATTTCCCTCTGGGGGAAGATGTGTTTGTTGTTATGTCCAGCGATGTATTAGAGATAACTCGAAGCAGGGGGATACGCATCGGCCTGGCTAAGAGGGCTTGGGTGAAGAAAGGGTTAATTTGTAAAGTTTTCGTTACGAATTGGTCGGTGCTGCGGTGTTGTCGGGTTTTTCAGGTGGGAATCGGCCTACATCTGTCACATAATCTTGACGACTATTTGCGTTGTCGCGCAGAAAACCTTTGTGGCGAGGGAGCTTGCTCCCGCTGGGACGCGAAGCGGCCCTGTTTTTTGGGGCTGCCGCGCAGCCCAGCGGGAGCAAGCTCCCTCGCCACAGGGGGATTTGAATGGCGCGCCTTTCTATCTCATACGCACCCGGGCCTCTTCATGCGCATCAAAGTCCATTGCCAGAACCGCATCGGCATCCTGCGGGACATCCTCAACCTGCTGGTGGAGTACGGCATCAACGTCGCCCGGGGGGAGGTGGGTGGCGAGCATGGCAATGCGATCTACCTGCACTGCCCAAACCTGATCAACATCCAGTTCCAGGCGCTGCGTCCGAAATTCGAAGGCATTGCCGGGGTATTTGGCGTCAAGCGTGTAGGGCTGATGCCCAGCGAGCGTCGGCACATGGAGCTCAACGCCTTGCTCGGCGCCTTGGAATTCCCGGTGCTGTCCATCGACATGGGCGGCTCCATCGTTGCGGCCAACCGGGCGGCGGCGCAGTTGCTCGGGGTGCGAGTGGACGAGGTGCCGGGGATTCCCCTGTCCCGCTATGCCGAGGATTTCGACTTGCCGGAACTGGTGCGGGCCAACCAGTCGCGCATCAACGGCCTGCGGGTCAAGGTCAAGGGCGATGTGTTCCTGGCCGACATCGCGCCACTGCAATCGGAGCACGACGACAGCGAAGCCATGGCCGGTGCGGTGCTGACGCTGCACCGGGCCGACCGGGTGGGCGAACGTATCTATAACGTGCGCAAACAGGAGCTGCGTGGCTTCGACAGTATTTTCCAGAGTTCGAAGGTCATGGCGGCGGTGGTCCGTGAGGCCCGGCGCATGGCACCGCTGGACGCGCCGCTATTGATAGAGGGTGAAACCGGCACTGGCAAGGAGCTGCTGGCCCGCGCCTGTCACCTGGCGAGCCCGCGCGGGCAATCGCCATTGATGGCGCTCAACTGTGCCGGGCTGCCCGAGTCCATGGCCGAGACCGAGCTGTTCGGCTACGGCCCCGGAGCCTTCGAAGGCGCCCGGGCCGAAGGCAAGCTCGGCCTGCTGGAACTGACTGCCGGGGGTACGCTGTTCCTCGACGGGGTCGGGGAAATGAGCCCGCGCCTGCAAGTGAAACTGCTGCGCTTTTTGCAGGACGGTTGCTTCCGGCGTGTCGGCAGCGATGAAGAGGTGTACCTGGACGTCAGGGTGATCTGCGCCACCCAGGTCGATTTGTCCGAACTCTGCGCCCGGGGCGAATTCCGCCAGGATCTGTACCACCGCTTGAACGTGCTTTCCTTGCACATCCCACCGCTGCGCGAATGCCTCGATGGCCTGGCGCCGCTGGTTGAGCATTTCCTCGACCAGGCCAGCCGCCAGATCGGCTGCGCCTTGCCCAAGCTGGCCCCGGCGGCGATGGACCGTCTCAGTCACTACCACTGGCCGGGCAATGTCCGGCAACTGGAAAACGTGCTGTTCCAGGCGGTTTCCCTGTGCGATGGCGGGACGGTGAAGGCCGAGCATATCCGCCTGCCGGACTACGGCGTGCGCCAACCCCTTGGCGATTTTTCCCTTGAGGGTGGCCTGGACGACATTGTCGGGCGCTTCGAGAAAGCGGTGCTGGAGCGCTTGTACTCCGAGCACCCCAGCAGCCGGCAACTGGGCAAGCGGCTGGGGGTTTCCCATACGACCATTGCCAATAAGTTGCGCGAATACGAAGTCGGCAAAGAACCCAGTGCGTGAGCTGAGGTGACGCCGATTATCGGGCTCGCAAGGAGTTGGCCGATTTTTTGCTGGAGTACCCGCACATCAAGAGTCAGCTGTCGGTTTCATGGCGTTGCAGCCCGCCGATATAGACCGTGATGCAACGCCGCGTCTGAGGGATTCCCGAGTCGTGTGCCATTTTTCAGTCACCCGAGTAGTGTACCCATGGCCGATTCCATTACCGTTACCAGCCCGCTGCTACCTCCTCTGGAAGAGTTCACGCCTTACCTGCAGCGAATCTGGGACAGTAAGCGCCTGACCAACGGCGGCCCTTTCCACGAACAACTGGAAAAGGAGTTGGCCGAGTACCTCGGCGTCCAGCATCTTTCGCTGTTTTCCAACGGTACCCTGGCATTGGTGACGGCGCTCCAGGCCCTACGCATCACGGGTGAAGTCATCACTACGCCCTATTCGTTCGTGGCTACCTCTCACTCGCTGCTGTGGAATAATCTCAAACCGGTGTTCGTGGATATCGATCCAGTCACCAAGAACCTCGATCCGCGACGTATCGCCGAAGCCATCACCCCGGCGACTTCGGCGATTCTTCCGGTCCATTGCTATGGCATTCCCTGTGATGTCGAGGGCATCCAGGACGTCGCCGACACCTATGGACTCAAGGTTATCTATGACGCCGCACATGCCTTCGGGGTCCGACACAACGGCGAAAGCATCCTCAACAACGGCGACCTGTCGATCCTCAGCTTCCACGCCACCAAGGTCTTCAATACTTTCGAAGGCGGCGCCATCATCTGCCGTGACGAAAAGATCAAGCAGCGTATCGATTACCTGAAGAATTTCGGTTTTGCCGATGAAGTCACGGTCATGGCTCCCGGCATCAACGGGAAGATGAACGAGTTGCAGGCCGCCTTTGGTGTGCTGCAGTTGCGCTATATCGATGAGGCTCTCAGCCGTCGACAAAAGGTGTTTGAGTATTATCAGAGCGCGCTGGAAGGCATACCTGGTATCAGTCTCCTGGAGCAACCGCAGGGGCTGGACTGGAATTATGCCTATTGTCCGATCCTGGTCGACGGTGAGCGCTTCGGCGTGAGCCGGGACGAGCTGTATGACCGCTACCGTGCTGAAAACATTCTCGTGCGCCGGTATTTCTACCCGCTGATATGCGAGTTTCCGATGTACCGCGGCCTGCCCAGTTCGGATCTCTCTCATTTGGGGAATGCCTACAAAGTGTCTCGCGAGGTACTGTGCCTGCCGATCTATCCGGATCTCGATCCGCAGACCCAGACGCGGATCATCGAGGTACTGCTCAAGGCTCGGGCGGCATGAGCCAGGCCCTCACCTCGAAGGTGTGCGCCCCGGCAACTGACCAGCAGCGCCGCATTGCACTCATGCAACCTTACTTGCTGCCCTATCTGGGTTATTTTCAGCTGATCGCTGCTGTCGACTGTTTTGTCATCTACGACAATGTGCAGTTCATCAAGAACGGCTGGATTGAACGCAACCGCTATCTGCTGGGACAGGAGCCGAAGTGGTTCCGGGTGTCACTGACCAAGGGTAGTCACACTGATCAGATCATGGAAAAACGTATTGCCGAGACGTTCGACCCTGGCGATATCCTTAACAAGCTGAGCTTCGCCTATCGCCGTGCGCCCCACGCGCCGCGCGTGCTTGCGTGGCTTGAGGCACTGCTGGTCGAGCCTGCTTCGAGCATCGCTGAGCTCAACGAACGGATACTGCGGGCCTGCTGTTCCCTGATCGGGTTGCAAACGCCGATCATCCGTTCCAGCGATCTGTCGATTTGCACTGACAGCCGAGCCCAGGACCGGGTACTCGATGTGGTCCAGGCTTGCGCTGGCACCCGCTACCTCAACCCCTTCAACGGCGCTCATCTTTACCAGGCCGAGGCATTCCAACAGGCCGGTATCAGCCTGGAGTTGCTCAAGGCCACCTTGCCCGACTACCGACAGGGGGATGCTGAACAGCCCTTCGTGCCCGGCCTGTCGATTCTCGACGCCTTGATGTACAACGACGCGCAGGTCGTGGGGGCGTGGGCAAAACGAGGAGAGATTGTCCGTGCCTGAAGCCATCGGCGGTTATTTCGAACTGGAGCTGCGCAAGGGGCACCATCCTTACCCGCAGGCCGTTGCCTTCAACTCGGCCCGCTCAGCCTTCAAGGCGCTGGTGTTGGCGCGCAACCTGCGCCGGGTTCATCTGCCTATCTACATCTGCGATGTCATGCAGGACGTGCTGCGCGGATCCGACATAGAAGTGTTGCGATATGCGCTGACCGAGCGGCTCGAGCTGGCGGATCTCCCAGCCCTGCAAGCCGATGAGGCTTTGCTGTTCGTCAATTATTTCGGACTCAAAGCCGACTACATCAGCGAGGTGCTTGCTGTTCGCTACGGCCAGCAATTGATCGTCGACAATTCCCAGGCGCTGTTTTCCCAGCCGCAGTCCGCGATTGCAACCCTTTACTCCCCGCGCAAGTTCGTCGGCGTTGCTGATGGTGGCTGGTTGGCCAATCCCCCTGCTGGCCTGCCGCAAGCGCAGAGCAGCCGTTCCCAGGCGCGTTTCGGCGCGCTGCTGGGGCGCCTTGAAGACTCCCCGCAACATCACTATGCGACGTTCCAGGCATTGGAGCAGGCGCTGGAGAACGATGGCGTCAAGGCGATGGCCACCAGCACTGCGCGCCTGCTCGACAGTATTGATTACCACGAAGTCGCCAGGCGCAGGATAGACAACCTGGCGCACCTGCGCCGACGCCTGGACCACCTCAACCGCTTCGCCATCTGGCCGGTGCAGCCCGTTGCCGCATTGTGTTACCCGCTGCTGGTCAAGTCCGCCGAGACGGCCACCCGATTACGCGCTCAACTGCTGGACCAACATATCTATGTGCCCAGCTACTGGCGTGAAGTGCTGGACAATCCAACTGTGCCGCCCATCGAAAGGGACTGGGCACAATGCTTGCTGCCGCTGCCGATCGACCAGCGATACAACGTCGATGACATGAATCGTCTCGCCGACGTCATCCTTCAGAACACGGGAAAATCATGAGCATTCAAGGTCAACGCATCCTGCTCAGGGCACTGGAGCTTGAGGACTTGCCGCTGCTGCATCAATGGTCCAACGATGAGGCCCTCTGGAGCCTGCTGGGCGGATGGCATTTCCCCACCTCGCGGGAAGCGCAAAGGGAGTGGCTATTGGGTCTCAAGAGCGACTCGCTCAACCAGCGATTCGGTATCGAGGTCCAAGGCCATGGCCTGATCGGTACGGCGAACCTGGTCAGCATCGACTGGAAAAACCGCACAGCCGAACACGGCATGATGATTGGCGACTCCTCCCTGCGCGGCCAGGGTCATGGCACCGACGTGATTGCCACGGTGATGCGCTATGCCTTCGACGAACTGGGCTTGAGCCGCCTCTCGACCACCATCATTGAGTACAACGCGGCGTCCCTGGCGACCTACACGCGCAAGACCCCTTGGGTCATCGAGGGTGTGCAGCGCCAGTGGTACTACCGCAAGGGCCAGCGTTGGGACCGCATCATGCTGGGCGTGAGCGCCGAAGAGTACCGCGCCTGGCAAGCCGCGCGGGGAGACAACCTATGAACCCGGTGTTGCTAGCGCTGCAAGCGAACGGCTACGTCTGCCTGCCCTCCCTGATTGCGGATCCGCTGCTCGGCCAACTGCGCGAAGACCTGGGGCGCGCCATAGACCGTTGCCGTCAGGTGCAACTGGAAAATGGTATTACCCAGCGAACCGAACAGACCGCGCACCATATCCTGACGCAGGACTCCAGTTTCGTTGAATTGCTCGATCGATTCGCCGAATGGGGGATCGTCGACATTCTGCGGCACATGCTCGGCGGTGCCGCGATTCTCAATTCGTTTGGCGGCCTGAACAACCTGAGCAGCACCGACGCCTATGTGCGTAATGTGCACCGTGACGTACGTTCCTGGTCAGCCGAGTCCATGCAGATGGCCCAGGCGCTGGTGCTGCTCGACGACTTCACTGTCGACAACGGTGCGACCCTGTTCCTGCCGGGTTCGCACGCGGCACCGGACAAACCCGAGCCTCAGGTGTTCGAGGAGCAGGCCCGCAAGGCCTTGGGCAGTGCTGGTTCTATCTACTTGTTCGATTCACGCATCTGGCATGCCGCCGGTGTCAATCGTACCGACCAACCACGACGGTGCCTGACGCTGACCTTCACACGCAGCTATTTCAAACCGCAGTTCGATTATTGCCGAGCGCTCGGCGAAGACTTCTGCCGCTCGCAAACACCGAGCATGCAACAACTGCTGGGGTGGTATGCCCGTACCCCCTCGACCCTTCACGAGTGGTACCAACCTGAAGAACAGCGTTTCTACAGGAAAAGTCAGGAATAACACCATGTCCGTACGCGATTACAACAAAGAGTTTCAGGATAACGCTCACCGCAGCTACTTCTACGATTTCGATTCGCGGCTGCGACGCTACATGCTGGACAGCTTCGGCCCCTGGCTGGCGAAGGGACCGACCCTGGAAATGGGTTGCTTCGAAGGTGCCTTTACGACGCTGTTCGCTGAGCGCTTTGCCGACCTGACGGTCATCGAAGCGGCCAGCGACCTGATCGATGTCACCCGTAAAAAGGTCGGCTCAGGCGTCAGGTTCGTCTGCAGTACCTTTGAAGAAGCCGAGCTGGAACCACGCTTCGAGAATATCTTCCTGATCCACACCCTGGAGCACCTCGACGACCGCCAGGCAGTGCTCAAGCGCGTGCGCAACTGGCTCGCGCCTGGGGGGCGTTTGTTCATTGCCGTACCAAACGCCAATGCACCTTCGCGCCAGATCGCCGTCAAGATGGGCTTGATCGAGCACAACAGTGCCGTGACCGAAGGCGAGCGTCTGCATGGCCACCGAGTGACCTACACCCTCGATACCCTCGATCACGAAGTACGCAGTGCCGGTTGGCATGTGAGCCACCGTGGAGGGGTCTTCTTCAAGCCGCTGGCCAACTTCCAGCTGGACAAGGCTCTGGAAACCCAGCTTATCGATGAGCGTTTCATGGATGCCTGCCATGCCCTGGGCATGGTCTATCCAGACTTGTGCGCCAGTGTCTTCGTCATTTGTGAGCAGCCCTCCAGCCCCAAGGCCACCGTATGACCACCCCGTCCCTGCATGGCAAACCGCGTCACCCTTACTACATCGGTGCTCCCAACTATCGGGAAACCTCCTCGGGCGTGTGCGTATTGCACTACCTGTGCCACGTCCTGAACCTGTCCGGCTACGAGGCCTACCTCACGCCCTGCCAGGTCAACCCGAAACTGCGCACCCCGATCCTTACCGACGAGGTGCGTCGGCAGCACCGGTCGCTAGGCTTGGCGCCCATTGCTGTGTATTCCGAGGTGATGGACGGTAACCCGTTAGACGCACCGATCGTAGCCCGTTATATTCTGAACCGTGAAGGCTTCCTCACTGGCCGTGCGATCAAGTCGCAAAAATCAGACCTGTTTTTCTATTTCACCCAGGATTTCGGTGGCGACAGCGATAACAGCAACCTGCTCCTGTTGCCGGTCATCGACTCGGAGTTGTTTTCACCGCCAACCGAGCCGGTGCAGCGCAGTGGCAACTACCTGTACCTGCACCGCATCGACAGGTCCAAGGTCGACTACTCGATGTTGCCGGACGGTATCGAAGTCCTGAGCATGGACAACCCGAAGACCCTTGCTGAACTGGCACAGATTTTTCGAACGGCCTCAACGCTTTACAGTTACGAAATTTCGGCAACGTGTACCGAAGCCATGCTTTGTGGTTGCCCGGTTATCTACATGCCTGGCGGTCATGTGAAGACCCAGCCGTTCATCGAGCAGTTTGGTGATGCGGGCTCGGCACTTTATGACGAACCAGGTGGGCTGGAGCGCGCCCGTGCGACGGTGATGCAAGCTCGCAGGCGCTGGCTGGACCTTGAAAAGGCCTTCTGGCCTCAACTGGAACGTTTCATCGATATCACTCAGCAGGCTGCTATACAGCATGCCATTGATGTTCGTGTGCCCTCCATCAAGGACTGGCTGCGCAACCGAGTGCTGACGCCGATCCAGCAGCAACTTGTCGATCAGCGCCGTCAGCAGCTCAGCGGACAAACCAGCCTGACGCTGCTGATACTCGATCCCCAGGGCGACTTCAATGCCTTGAGCGATACCGTGGAAAGTCTTGCGCTGTGGCGATCGCGCTCCTCGATCAGCATGCGCATGGTGGTCTTGAGCCCTGCGCCAAGTCCGGCCAACTTGCCCGGCAGCCTGCACTGGCTCACCTGCGCCCAGCCAGGCGCCGTCGAGTTGAACGAAGTTCTGCAGGCAGACGACAGCGACTGGATCATGCTGCTGACGGCCGGCGACGAGGTCTTGCCTGCGGGCACGTTGATGCTCGATCTGGAACTGCCGGGTGCCAACGGTTGCCGGATGATCTATTGCGATGGCATGTATCGCTCAGAGAATGGCCCTCAAGCGGTCTTCCGGCCTAGCATCAACCTCGACTACCTCTTGAGCCTGCCATTGACTATGGCCAACCACTGGCTGATTCGTCGCGAGTTGGCGCTGGAGGTTGGCGGTTACGATCCTCAGGTGCCTGCGGCGCTCGAGCTGGACTTGATCCTGCGACTGATCGAAACCGGGAGCATGAACGGCATCGCCCATCTGAACGAGCCGCTGGTAGCCAGCAACACGCCGACCCTTGTCGATAACCCGGACGAGCTCTATGCCCTGCAACGGCACCTGGACAATCGCGGCTACACGAACGCCAGGGTCCTGCAGGAGCCGCCTCGGCATTACCACATCAAGTACGGTCATGATCAACAGCCCCTGGTGTCGATCCTGATTCCTACCCGGGACCAGTTGCCGCTGCTGCAGCGCTGCGTGGAAAGCCTGTTGTCCAAGACCCGCTATCCGTACTTCGAGATTATTCTGATCGACAATGGCAGCGAGACCGAAGAGGCACTCACCTGGCTGAGCGAGATGGAGTCGATCGGGGGGGACAAGGTTCGTGTCATCCGCTTCCCTTATCCATTCAACTTCAGCGCCATGAACAACCTGGCGGCCAGTCAGGCGCGCGGCGAATACCTGGTGTTGTTGAACAACGATACGGCAATCATCCACGAGGATTGGCTGGATGAACTGCTCAACCACGCCTTGCGCCCCGAAGTGGGGATCGTTGGCGCCAAGCTGATTACCCCGGAAGGCACCGTCCAGCATGCAGGCCTGATCACCGGTTTGCGCGGCCCTGCCGGCAGCCCATTCACCGATCAGGCTGCCAACGGCGGCGGCTACATGCAGCGCCTGGTGGTCGACCAAAACACCAGTGCGGTCAGTGCGGCCTGTCTGATGATTCGCACGGCGATCTACCTGGAAGCCGGCGGTATGGATGACGCGCTGTTCCAGGTCACCTGCAACGATCTGGACCTGTGCCTGAAAGTGGCGAACCTTGGCTATCTGAATGTCTGGACCCCTCATGCCGTGCTCGTGCATGAGGGGGAGGGGACTTGGTCAAGCGTTGGCAAGGACCCACTCAACCAGCAACGCTTCGCCTTGGAACAAGAGCAAGCCTTGAGTAAATGGCTGAGCGTCCTGGCCAATGATCCTGCCTACAACAGCAACCTGTCGTTGCGCGGCGCCGGCTTCGAGCTGGAAGCCATCAACGAGCTGTCCTGGCGACCGCTGTCCTGGCGGCCGCTGCCTGTGGTGTTGGTGCATCCTGGGAAGTCGGCAAAAGCCGCCAGGTTGCGTATTGTCGAGCCGTTCAAGGCTTTGCGCGACTTCGGCAGAATCGAAGGCTGCATCAGCAGTAGCCTGTTACCGGCAACGACGCTTGCGCGCTACAACCCCGACGTCATCGTCTTCCAGCATCAGGCTGACCCGCTTCGTTTGGAGCAGATGCAAAGCATCAGCACTCTTTCCAGCGCGTTCAAGGTCCTTGAGCTGGATACGCTGACGCCAGAGGTTCCGGGGTGGATGACTTCGCTGCAGCAAGCGGCAAGCCTGGTTGACTGCGTCGTGGTGGCGACGCCTGCAATGGCTCACGCCTGTGCCGGGCTGCATCAGGATGTTCGTGTTCTCGAAACGCGCCTGGACAACAGATGGCGCAATCTTTCCGTCGTGCGCCAGACGTTTGGCATCCCTCGCATAGGCTGCGCTATCGATCCGGCGCAACCCTTCGTCCAGCCGTTGATCCTTGAGTTGATGCAAGCGCTGGCCGGTCAAGTGGAGTGGGTACTCTGGGGGGATGTGCCCACGTATCTGCAAGCGCTCGCCTGCGAGGTTCATGATGACGTTCACGACAATCCCGATGTCATGGCCAGCCTCAACCTGGATATTGTCCTCGCTCCACAGGGCTTCGGTAAGAACGACCAAGGGGCGAGCTTGCTTCATCATCTGCAGTATGGTGCTTGCGGCTACAGTGTGATCGGCAGCGACACCGCCGATTACCTGGGCGATCTCGCCATCACGCGGATCGCTGACAGCCGAGGGCAGTGGCTGGAGGCGATCAACGGGCACCTGGCTGATCGGCACGCCTCACGACAACAAGCTGAGCGACTGCGCGAGCAAGTGCTGGCCAACTGGGTCTTCGACGATACCTACGCGGCACATTGGGTCAAGGGATGGCTGCCCAACTGACGGAGGCCTGAGTGAGGCGGCAGGGGAAGTACCCCCTGCCGCCTCAATGGTCAATCCGACCCTCTGTGGTCTGCTCGCACAGGCTGCGCCATACCGCGCTGCAGTAGAAGCGATCAAAGGCTGACACTTGCCACTTAACGGCATGACACCGCCGGTTTTTCGACTTCGACACATTTAATCAACCCCCCTCTGAATCCCTCAAACCCTTTGTTTGCCGGGCCTGGCCCCGCCAGAAAAAAGTTGGTCTGCAAATTGCTTAAGGCTGTGCAACACAGCAGTGGGCGGCAAACGTCCGGCATGCAGAGGAACGACAGTGGACAAGTACCTTTATGTGGCAATGACCGGCGCCAGCCAGAACGCACTGGCGCAGCGGGCCCATGCCAACAACCTGGCGAACATCTCCACCAATGGTTTTCAGAAAGACCTGGAGCAGGCGCGCTCGATGCCGGTGTTCGGCGACAGCTTTCCGGCGCGGGCGTTTGCCCTGTCCGAACGACCTGCTACTGATTTCACCCCGGGTGCGCTGATTGAAACCGGTCGCGACCTCGACGTCGCGGTCAGCGGGCCGGGCTGGATGGCCGTGCAGAACCCCGACGGCGGTGAAAGCTACGTGCGCACCGGCAGCCTCAATGTTGACGCCCTGGGCGTACTGCGGGCCGGCAACGGCATGCCGGTGATGGGCAACGGCGGTCCGATCGCCGTGCCGCCGGAGCAGAAAATCGAGATCGGCCAGGACGGCACCATCAGCATCCGCGCCATGGGCGAAGGCCCGCGGGTAATGGCTGAAGTGGACCGCATCAAGCTGGTCAACCCGGACCTCAAGAACATGACCAAGGGCCTGGATGGTTCGATCCGGACCAAGGACGGCCAGCCGGCGCCCATCGATGCCAACGTGCAGTTGGTGTCGGGTTTCCAGGAAGCGAGCAACGTCAATGCCGTGGATGAGATGACCTCGGTGCTGGCCCTGGCCAAGCAGTTCGAGCTTCACGTCAAGATGATGAACACCGCCAAAGAAGGCGACGAGGCCATGGCTCGGGTCTTGCAGATCTAACCATTAACTAAAGCGTCGCGCCGAAAAACAGGCGTACGAGGAGAATCGAATGCTTCCGGCTCTATGGGTTGCCAAAACAGGTCTGTCCGCCCAGGACACCAACCTGACGACCATTTCCAACAACCTGGCGAACGTTTCGACCACGGGTTTCAAACGTGATCGTGCCGAGTTCCAGGACCTGCTGTATCAGGTGAAACGCCAGCCTGGCGCCCAGTCGACCCAGGACAGCGAACTGCCGTCGGGCCTGCAAGTGGGTACCGGTGTACGCATTGTCGGCACCCAGAAAAACTTCACCGCCGGCAGCCTGCAAACCACCGAGCAGCCGCTGGACATGGCCATCGACGGTCGCGGTTTCTTCCAGATCCTGCAGCCGGACGGCACCACGTCCTACACCCGTGACGGTACGTTCCACCTCGATTCCAACGGCCAGATCGTCAATGCCAGCGGTTTCGCCCTGGAGCCGGCGATCATCATCCCGAACGATGCCCAGACCTTTACCGTGGGCCGTGACGGCACCGTGTCCATCACGGTGGCGGGCAACCCGGCCTCCCAAGTGATCGGCAACCTGCAGACCGCCGACTTCATCAACCCGGCCGGCCTGCAAGCGGTGGGCAACAACCTGTTCCTGGAAACCGCCGCCAGTGGTGCGCCACAAATCGGCACCCCGGGCCTGAACGGTTTCGGCACCACGCTGCAGAACACCCTGGAAACGTCCAACGTGAGCACCGTGGAGGAGATGGTCAACATGATCACCACCCAGCGCGCCTACGAGATGAACTCCAAGGTGATCTCCACTGCCGACCAGATGCTCTCGTTCGTTACGCAGAATCTGTAATCACGTCGTCCGTCATTGCATAGACAGGGCGGCCCCAGGGTCGCCTGCAACACCAAGAGGTAGGGTCATGAAACGCTTCGTATCTGTTCTGGCACTGAGTGGGATCACCGCACTCGCGGGCTGTGTCGCGCCGACACCCAGGCCCAATGACCCGTATTACGCCCCGGTGTTGCCGCGCACGCCGTTGCCGGCTGCGGCCAACAATGGTTCGATCTACCAGGCCGGCTTCGAGCAGAACCTGTACAGCGACCGCAAGGCCTTCCGGGTCGGTGACATCATCACCATCACCCTGAACGAGCGGACCCAGGCCAGCAAGAACGCCAACTCGCAAATGGACAAGACCAGCAATACCAGCGTCGGCCTGACCTCGCTGTTCGGCTCCAGCTTGACCGCCAACAACCCGATCGGGGGCAACGACCTGAGCCTCAACGCCGGGTACAACTCTGACCGTGCCACCAAGGGCGACAGCAAGTCCGGCCAGAGCAACAGCCTGACCGGCTCGATTACCGTGACCGTCGCCGATGTGCTGCCCAACGGCATCATCGTCGTGCGCGGCGAGAAGTGGCTGACCCTTAACACGGGTGACGAACTGGTGCGCATCGCCGGCATGGTTCGCGCCGATGACATCGCCACCGACAACACGGTTTCCTCGACCCGTGTGGCCGATGCACGCATCACCTACTCGGGCACCGGTGCCTTTGCCGATGCGAGCCAGCCAGGTTGGTTCGACCGTTTCTTCCTCAGCCCGAAGTTCCCTTTCTAGGTGGCCCAGTTGAATCTTAAGCAGCTGTTGCTCGGTGCCCTGGTGATGTCCGCGGCCTTCACCGCTCAAGCCGAGCGTCTGAAGGACATTGCCAGCATTTCCGGCGTGCGTTCCAACCAGTTGATCGGCTATGGCCTGGTCGTGGGGCTGAACGGCACCGGTGACCAGACCACCCAGACCCCGTTCACCCTGCAGACCTTCAACAACATGTTGTCGCAGTTCGGCATCAAGGTGCCGGCCGGTTCCGGCAACGTCCAGTTGAAAAACGTCGCGGCCGTGTCGATCAGTGCTGATCTGCCGGCGTTCGCCAAGCCTGGCCAACAGGTGGATATCACCGTCTCGTCCATCGGTAACTCCAAGAGCCTGCGTGGCGGCACTCTGCTGCTGACGCCGCTCAAGGGTATCGACGGCAACGTCTACGCCATCGCCCAGGGCAACCTGGTGGTGGGCGGTTTCGATGCCGAGGGGCGCGACGGTTCGAAGATCACCGTCAACGTTCCGTCGGCCGGTCGAATCCCTGGCGGCGCGTCGGTGGAACGTGCGGTACCGAGCGGTTTCAACCAGGGCAACAGCCTGACGCTGAACCTCAACCGTTCCGACTTCACCACCGCCAAGCGTATCGTCGACAAGATCAACGACATGCTCGGCCCAGGTGTGGCCCAGGCCCTCGATGGTGGCTCGATCCGCGTCACCGCGCCTCTCGACCCAAGCCAGCGGGTCGACTACCTGTCGATCCTGGAAAACCTCGAGGTCGATCCGGGCCAGGCGGTGGCGAAAGTCATCATCAACTCGCGTACCGGCACCATCGTGATCGGTCAGAACGTCAAGGTGTCTCCGGCCGCCGTGACCCACGGCAGCCTGACCGTGACCATCACCGAAGACCCGATCGTCAGCCAGCCTGGCCCGTTGTCCAACGGCCAGACGGCGGTAGTGCCCCGTTCGCGGGTCAATGCCGAGCAAGAAGCCAAGCCGATGTTCAAGTTCGGCCCGGGCACTACCCTGGATGAAATCGTCCGGGCGGTGAACCAGGTCGGCGCGGCGCCGGGCGACTTGATGGCGATTCTCGAAGCCTTGAAGCAGGCCGGCGCGTTGCAAGCCGACCTGATCGTGATTTGAGGACCGGTCCATGGACATGCGCAAGGGCACTTTGATCAGCGGGGATTCGGGTTCCTACTCGGACCTGAACCGTCTGAACCAGCTCAAGGTCGGCGACAAGAACAGCGACGGCAACCTGCGTAAAGTGGCCCAGGAATTCGAGTCGCTGTTCCTTGGCGAAATGCTCAAGTCCATGCGTTCGGCCACCGATGCGCTGGGCAAGGACAATCCGATGAACACACCGCAAGCCAAGCAGTACCAGGAAATGTACGACCAGCAGTTGGCCGTTTCCATGTCCCGCGAAGGCGGTGGTATCGGCCTGGCCGATGTGCTGCTGCGCCAGATGTCCAAGAACAAACCGCTGGCGCCAGGCGAGGCGGCAAGCTTGTCGGCCGCCAAGCAGCAAGAGGCGCTGGACAAGGTTGCCAAGGCAGCGGTGCCAACGCCAGTGGCCGCCGGCACGCTGCCTGATGGCCCGCTTTCGCGTTCCAACGGCCAGCGTCCGCTGTGGGCTTCCCGGGCGGTGAACGTGCCGCAAGGGGCGGGCGAGGGTACTCACCGCAATGACATGGAGCTGATCAACCAGCGCCGTCTGGCCTTGCCGCCGAAACTGGCTGACCGCCTGCTTGCCGGGCTGGTGCCTTCGGCCGCCGCCAACGCCGATGCGCCTGCACAGAACGTCCTGACGGATCGCGCCATCGCCGCCGTCAAGCCGGCGACTGGCGAACTGGCCAATGGTGACTGGTTGGCTGCACTCAAGGCCGCCGAGCCGAAAGGCGACATGCAGGTCTATGGCCGCGCCGTGGCCCAGCCACCGCTGGCACCGGCACGCAAGGCCTTCCGCGATGCCGACGAATTCGTCAACGCCATGCTGCCAATGGCCAAGGAAGCCGCCGACCGCATCGGTGTCGACCCGCGTTACCTGGTGGCCCAGGCCGCCCTGGAAACCGGTTGGGGCAAATCGGTCATGCGCCAGCCCGATGGCACCAGCAGTCACAACCTGTTCGGCATCAAGGCCAGCGCCAATTGGAAGGGCGATTCGGCCCGGGCGATCACCAGCGAATTCCGCAATGGCGCGATGGTCAAGGAAACGGCCGAGTTCCGCTCCTATGCCTCGTACCGCGACAGTTTCCATGACTTGGTCAACCTGCTGCAAAGCAACAGTCGCTATCAAGATGTACTGAAGTCGGCCGATAACCCCGAACAGTTTGTACGCGAGTTGCAGAAGGCCGGTTACGCCACCGACCCGCACTACGCCAGCAAGATTTCGCACATAGCCCGGCAGATGACGAGTTACCAAAACTACGCTTCGGCTGGCGCCACCACGACTTTATAAGGTCTGAACCATGAGTTTGCTCAATATCGGGATGTCGGGTCTGTCCGCAAGCCAGACCGCACTGGTGACCACGGGTAACAACATCGCCAACGTCGATACCGCAGGGTATTCGCGTCAGCAGACCGTGCAGACCACCAAGGCGTCGAACCAGTACGGCAACGTGTTCATCGGTTCCGGCACGACCCTGGCCGATGTGCGCCGGGTGTATAACGCCTTCCTTGAAGCACAACTGAAAACCACCACGTCGCTCAACAGTGACGCAGCGGCCTATCAGGGCCAGATCACTCCGCTCGACTCCCTGTTGTCGGACAGCGGCACCGGTCTCAACGGCGCGCTGACCAAGTTTTTCGCCTCGGTGCAGAACGTCAACGCCAAGCCGGGTGACGATGCATCCCGTCAGCTGCTGCTCAGCGATGCCCAGGCCTTGAGCAACCGTTTCAATTCGGTTGCCAACCAGTTGACGGAGCAGAGCCAGAACATCAATGGCAACCTGTCGAATATGGTCGACCAGGTCAATAACCTGGCGGCCACCGTGGCGCAGTTGAACAAGAAAATCGCCGAAGTCTCCAATGCCGGCGGCGCGCCCAACGACCTGCTCGACGCCCGCGGCGAAACCATTCGCCAGCTCTCGACCTTCACCGGCACGCAGGTTGTCGAGAACGGCAGCAGCCTGGACATTTACCTGGGCTCCGGCCAACCGTTGGTGATGGGCAATATCGTCAATACCTTGCAAGCGGTGCCGGACAAGAACGATCCGGGGCGCATTGGTATCCAGCTCAACAGCGGTTCCAGTTCCATGGACCTGACCTCGGTGCTCACCGGCGGCGAGATCGGTGGCCTGATGCGCTACCGCAGCACCGTGCTCGACCCGGCCATGAACGAGCTGGGTCGCGTGGCCCTGGTGGTCGCCGACCAGATGAACAGCGTCCAGGCCTCGGGCATCGACATGAACGGGGCCTTCGGCTCCAACCTGTTCACTAACATCAACAGCGCCGCGCAGATCAGCCAGCGCAGCGTTGCGTCGTTGAACAACAGCGCCGGCTCCGGCAACTTCAACATCGCCATCAAAGACTCCGGCAAGCTGACCACCAACGACTACAAGGTGACGTTCACCACCGGCACGGACTACACCGTCCAGCGCCTGCCCGACGGCACCTCGATGGGCGCGTTCAACACTGCGACCACGCCGCCGCCGGTGATCGACGGTTTCTCGATGACCTTCGCCAACGGCACCGCTGCCGCCGGCGACACGTTCAAGCTCACGCCGACCCGCAACGAGGCGGCCAACATCAAGACCGAGATGACCGACTCCAAGCGGCTGGCGATTGCCGCGCCGTTGGGCGCCGCCATCGTGCCAGGGGGCAGCGGTACGCTGACCATTCCGGCCAACGGCCAGCCGAGCATGACCACCAAGCTGGACATCTACGACGCCGCCACCACGACCATCATCCAGAACGGCATCAAGAACTCCATGCCGGTCAAGGTGGTGTTCGGCGCGACGTCCGCCGATGGCACCAGCCAGGCTTATCAGTTGCTCGATGCCAAGGGCACTCAGATCAGCAATGGCACGATCAAACCTGGCGAAAGCAACACCCTGAGCCTGAGTGTTCCGCTCAAGGACGCCAGTGGTAACCCGATCATGGATTCTTCCGTGCCACCGGTACAGCGCACCGTCACGTTCGACATGTCCATTGCCGGTGCTCCGTCCAGCGGAGCGTCCATCAATGTCAGCCTCAGCCAGCCCGGCAGCCTGGACAACCGTAACGGTACTGTCCTGGCCGGCTTGCAGACCGCCAAGACCGTGGACACCGGTTCCTCCAGCAAGGGCATTTCCCTGAACGATGCCTACGGCAAGCTGGTGGAGGGCGTCGGCGCCAAGGCCGCCCAGGGCAAGCTCGACAGTGCCGCCACTGGCGCGATCCTGGACAACGCCAAGACCGCCCGCGATTCGTTGTCGGGCGTGGACCTGGATGAAGAAACCGGCAACCTGGTCAAGTTCCAGCAGTACTACACCGCGTCTTCGCAGATCATCAAGGCGGCGCAGCAAATTTTCAGCACTTTGATCAACAGTCTTTAAGGAGCCGTAGCCCATGCGCATTTCTACTTCTCAGTTTTACGAAAGCACGGCTGCGAACTACCAGAAAAATTTCGCCAAGGTGGTCAAGACCAGCGAAGAAGCCAGCAGCCTGGTACGTGTGAACACCGCCGCGGATGATCCGGTGGGCGCTTCGCGCCTGCTGCAACTGGGCAACCAGGCTTCGATGCTTTCCCAATATGAAGCCAACGTCACCACCATCAAGGCGACCCTGGGCACGACCGAAGCGGTCATGACCAGCATCGGCAACGTGCTCCAGCGCGCCAAGGAATTGGCCGTCAGTGCTGGCAACGCCGCCTACACCGACTCGGACCGTAAAGCCGTTGCCTCGGAATTGGGGTCGATCGAAGATCAGTTGCTGAGCCTGATGAACACCAAGGATGAAAACGGCAAGTACATTTTTTCCGGTTCCAAGGGCGATGTCGTACCGTTCACCCGCAACGACGACGGCACCTACAGCTACAACGGCGACCAGGTGACCCTGGACCTGCCGATCGGCGACACCATGTCGATGGCCACCAACAGCACTGGCTGGGAAGTGTTCCAGCAAGCCGTCAACACCAGTCGCAGCCAGGTCACCATGACCGCGCCGGCGGTGGATGATGGTCGCGTGGTGTTGACCAACGGCCAAGTGTCGTCCAGCGTGACCTACAACAGCCAGTTCCGCAGTGGCGAGCCGTACACGGTGGAGTTCACCAGCGGCACCCAGTTGAAAATCACCGATTCGGGTGGCAACGATGTGACCGCCGAAGCCAGCAAGGGCGGTGTCATCGAGCCTAATAACCAGATCGGGCAGACTGTGAGCTTTCGCGGCGTCGACTTGACCTTGAACGTCAATCTTCAAGCGGGCGACGTTGCCGGAACGGTGTTGCCAGGCCATACCTTCACCCTGGCCGCCAAGCCCGATACGTTCACTCCGGCCCGCAGCCCGGGCAACACCACCGCGACTCAGATCACCGGTAGCCAGATCACCGATCCAGTGGCCTACCACGCCAGCTTCCCGACGGGGTCGGCGGTACTGAAGTTTACCAGTGCCACGGACTTCGACCTGTACGCCGCGCCACTGACCGCTGACAGCAAGCCGGTGTCCAGCGGCACCCTGGCGGGTAACGTCGCCACCGCATCCGGTGTGAGTTTCACGCTCAATGGTGCCGTGGCCGCCAACGACCAGTTCAGCATCGCGGTCAATACCCACGAGACGCAGAACGTACTGGACACCGTGAACCAGTTGCGGACTGCCTTGAACACGCCGACCGATGGCGACAACATCGCCATCCAGAAACTCAATGCGTCACTGGCTTCGGCTATCGGTAACCTGGCCAGCGGCACTGACCAGTTGACCAGTGCATTGAGCTCGGTCGGCGGTCGCGGCCAGTCGCTCGATACCCAGAGCGATACCAATCAGAGCTTTGTCCTGGCTAACACGCAGACCCAGTCGGCGATTCGTGATTCCGACGCGGCCGAGGTGATGACGCGCCTGACCTTGCAGCAGACTATGCTTCAAGCGTCGCAGTTGGCGTTCAGCAAGATCGCTCAATTGGGCCTGTTCAACAAAGTGTGATCCAGGGCCGGGACCGTGACGTTATAAGCGGTCCCTGACCCGTTCCTTTATACGATTCAGGACGTCCTGCTCTCGCCTGAGTTGGCGCCCACCGGTTGAGAGCCAAGCGTGTGAAATCAGCTCCTCTTGTCAGCATTGCCATCCCCGCGTTCAACCCACGCTTTTTCCGCCTAGCCTTGCAAAGTGCGCTCGAGCAGACCTACGAGAACCTTGAGATTGTCATCTGCGACGATTGCCGCACCGATGAAATCGAGCAGATCGTCCAGGAACTTTGCGCGGGCTCCAAGGTTGCGATGCGCTACCTGAGCAACCCGACCCGGCTGGGCTTCCAGCAGAACCTGCTGCGCTGTCTTGAAGAGTCCCGGGGCGAGTTCATCAAGTTCCTGTGCGATGACGACCAGTTGCTGGCGTTCTGTGTCAGTCAACAGGCGGCCATCCTGCAGGAGCATGCCCAAGTATCGCTGGTGATCAACAAGCATCATTTAATCGATGCAGACAACTACGCCTTGCCGGTCCGTGTTGAAAACACGGGCATCACGCAATTCGATGCGCTGTTCAACGGCAATGACATGCTGGCGTACTTCGAAAAAACCACCCGTAATATTCTCGGTGGTTTGAGTGGTGCATTGATGCGCCGCGCAGATGTCGAGGCCTTGTTGCCAGCGTTGGCGCGGCCCGGCGAAGGCTTCGAGGCAGTCCTCGATTTTGCCTTGTTCATCTGCCTGTTGCGCCGGGGTAATCTGGTCCAGCTTTACGCCGAGGGAAGCGGCCAGCGGTTGCATCCAGAGCGCCTGGGGCTTCAGTTCAAGATGCTCGAAGCTGCCACGGTGGAACTGACATGGCTCAAGGAAATGCTGGCCCAGCGCAGCGGCGAGCCGGCGCCAGCCAGCGGCTGGGTGCGTTACCAGTCCTTGGGGCAGCCCAAGGAGCCAGGGGCGCCCGAGTGGGAAGAAATCAACGTCTACTCGGTCATTGCGACTCGCCAGGGCGTCATCGGCTCGCAAGTCGGCACTGATATCGAAAGCTACGCAGACCTCTATGCGCAGTGGTTGACGTGTCGACGTTTCAGTCCATTGCGCAAACAAGTCTTGTCCCGGCAGATTGCCCGCTGGGCCTATCGTCCGATGATCATCCCCATCATCGTCGATGAGCAGGACGATCCTTATGCGTTGGGCATTACCCTGCAGAGTATCGCTGCCCAAGCCTATGCCTGCGAATCAGTGCTGCTGCTCTCCAATGGTCGCCAGGCTGTGGACAACCATGTCCTGCGCCTTGGCCTGCAAGCGGACTGGGCGCAGCAGCTCAACGGGCTGTTGCCTCAACTGGACGGCGCCGATTGGTTCTACCTGCTGCGTGCCGGCGATCGCTTGACGGAGTCGGCTCTGCTGATCATGGCCGATCGGATTGTCAGCTCGCCAGCTGCTGCCTGTCTCTACAGCGATGAAGGTGCGCTGGTGGATGACAAGTCGGTGGAGCCGATCTTCAAGCCCGACTTCAATCTCGACCTGATGCGCGGTTATCCCTATGTCGGTCGGACACTGGCTTTCGAGCGTGCGCGATTCCTGGCTTCGGGTGGATTCGATTCGAGCCTGGGCGAATTGGCGCCCCATGACTTGATCTGGCGACTGGTGGAAACGGATGGGCCGCAGGTCATTGGTCATATTCCGGAAGTCCAGGTCGAGTCGACGTTTTCGTTTGCCAAATGGCTGTCGTTGTCGGAAGTCATCGAGCAAAACGCCCGGCTGATCGAAGCTCATCTACAGCGTATCGGCGTGCCGCACCGGCTTCACCCAGGGCCGCTCCTGGCGTTGATCCCGCGCATCGAATACCTGTTCGCCGAGCGACCACTGGTGTCGATCATCATCAGCGTCAAGGATGACCTGAGCGCGCTGGAGCGTTGCGTCAACAGCCTGATCAGTACGACCGCGTATCCGCACTACGAAATCATCATTGTCGATAACGCCAGTGAAAGCGCCGAGCTGCAGCATTGGCTGCGAGCCATGGCCGAGCTGGGCAGCGAAACGTTGCGAATATTCTTGCACCCGGGAAGCGGCAGCGAAGCGGTGATCCGCAATTTCGCCGCACAGCATGCCCGCGGCGAATACCTGTTGTTGCTCGACCCCAATTGCATTGTGCTGGAAGCTGCCTGGCTGGATGAGTTGCTCAATCAAGGACAACGTCCCGAGGTCGGTATCGTGGGGCCTCGTACACTCAACCAGCAAGGCCGGGTCATCGACTCCGGCATGATCATGGGGCTGGGAGGGTTGGCGGGCAGGGCCTTCGTCAACGAATCGGTCACGTCTGGCGGCTATATGCAACGCTTGCAGACGGTGCAGAACTGGAGCGCTGTCGGCGATCACTGCCTGTTGGTGCGCAAGCAGGTGCTGGAGGAGGTCGGTGGGTTCGATGAGTCGATCACAACGCAGCGCATCAACTCTCTGGAGTTATGCCAGCAGGTGGGGAAAAACGGTTACCTGATCGTCACCACACCTTACAGTGATGTCGTGCTGGCGTCCGGCATGGAAGCGAGTCGTGATCCTTCGTGGAAAGAGCGGCTGGAGCATGAGCAAGAGGCGTTCTATCAGCGCTGGTTGCCCAGGATCGCCAACGATCCTGCCTACAACCGTAACCTGACCCTGACCGGGAAAAGCTTCAGTCTCGAGCCCGGACCACGCACCGGCTGGAATCCGTTGATCACCCGCAACGTACCTTCGATCCTGGGGTTGGCGGTCAATACCTCGGCGGTGGGGCATTACCGGGTCAGCCAACCGTTGTTCGAACTGGAAGCGGCTGGGCGAATCGTGGGGCGTGTTGCCTACGATACGCCTTCGATCATCGACATCGAGCGCCAGTCACCGGATGTGATCGTGCTTCAAGGTCGCTATAACGTGGGTAAATTCAAGGACATCGCTCAAGTCAAGACTTACTCCAACGCCATGCGCATCTACGAATTGGATGACTACATCGCCAGGGTCCCGGAGAAAAACGAACACCGCCGCAATATGCCGGACAACCTTGAGGACTTGCTGCGACAGGGGATCGGCCTGTGTGATCGGGTGGTGGTGTCCACCCATCCATTGGCAGACGCTTTGTCGAGCATGCACCACGATATCCGCGTGGTGCCCAACATGCTGGCTGCCGGCCTGTGGAATCAGCTTAGAAGCCAGCGTGCAACCTCCAGCAAGCCGCGTATCGGTTGGGGGGGCGGCACCAGCCACCGTGGCGACCTGGAGCTCATTGCCGATGTGGTTCGGGAGCTGGCCGACGAAGTTGAATGGGTTTTCTTTGGCATGTGCCCCGATTTGCTCAAGCCCTATATCCATGAGTTCCATCCTGGCGTGAGCCTGGCGCTTTATCCGGCAAAACTTGCCAGCCTGAATCTCGACTTGGCCTTGGCGCCGTTGGAATTCCATATTTTCAACGACTGCAAAAGCAACCTTCGCCTGTTGGAATACGGTGCGTGCGGCTATCCGGTCATTTGTTCGGATACCGAAGCCTATCGGGGACACCTGCCTTGCACCCGGATCCTCACCAACAGCGCCGAAGAATGGCTGGAGGCAATCCGTATGCACCTGGCGGATCCGATTGCCAGCTACCGGATGGGCGACGAATTACGTGAAGTGGTGCTGCGCGACTTTATCTTGCGCGGCGATAACTTGCAGTACTGGGCCAATGGTTGGCTACCGGATTGATGAGTTTCAACCGCGAAACTCCCGGTGTCGCTGATGCGACCACCCACTTGTTAAGGAATGAATATGCAAAGCAATGTCCCAACAGGATCGACTGCGCCGTTGAATGAACGGTTTACCCTGGTGCTGCTCGCTCACGACCAGTCGACTGCCCTGCGGCGGGCGTTGCGCTACTACCGCGACAGTTCGTTTGCGGTGCTGGTGATCGACTCATCGAGCATGATCGATGCCGATATCACGGTAGAGTTCCCCAGCGTGCAATACCTGCACGCACCCACGGCCATTGGTTTCGGCGACAAGGTTCGCCAGGCCGTCGAGCGAGTTGCCACGCCTTACCTGGCGATTGCCGATACCGAAAGTTTCCTGCTGCCCCAAGCGCTCGAGCAATCGTTGAGTTTCCTCGACGCACACGCTGAATACGGCGCTTGCCAAGGCTACAGCCTGGCGTTCGAGGCCCATGCCGACCGTGTCGACTATTACCTGCTCGATCGCAAGGGCTGTGAAGATTATTCCGGCGCATCGGCCGAAGCCCGGCTCGCCGTGTTTACCGAGGATTGCCCGTCATTGGTCAGTGCACTCACGCGCACTGAAACGCTGCGGCGCAGTTACGCTTCGCTGCCCGTCGGTTTTGATTCGCGGTTGCAGGAGGCCGGCCATTGCTTTGGCTTGGTGACGGATGCAAAGGTTCGCTTGCTGGACATTCCTTATGGTGTGCACGAGCGCAGTCGCGTGGCGAAGCCACGGAACCCGGTTGGCATGGCGCCTGGTGCCGAGGACTTGCGAGCAGTCGCTGAACAGGAACGCATGAGCACTATGCTGGCCGACGCCTTTGGCGCGGCTGCTTCGGCGCGGGAGCATGCCCGGGCCATACTCAAGAAGCTGGTCGAGCGTTCGGTGCCGCAGGCTGGGAAACTGTTCGAGTCGACCTGGGATTCGCGGCGTGGCGAACCGGTTCGTCGTTTCGAACCGACGCAATACGTTGAGTTGCCATTTTATAACCAGGCTTTTTTCGACGTGCTTACTTCGCTGGAATTCCTGCTTCATGCGGCGCCAAGCGGGCAGGTGCAGTTGAAGGAGCTGGAAGCGGTCATGCTCAAGCAGAAAGAGCTGTCTCGCCCCCAGCGCAACACCAGCGCCGAGCCGCTTGATGAACAACTGGCAAGGGCTTTCCTGAGCTATGCCTTCAACCAGGATCTGGTGAAGCAACTGCTCGAGGTCATGCGAGCCAAGGGTGACACGCGCTACGTGCAGATGCTCCAGGCCTGGGAGCAACGACTCAAGGCAGCGGCATATGAAAATACCGCAAGGTTGTTCGACGCCACGCGCTCCGGTCAATTGCTGCGCTGGCTCGAAGCGCGTGAACCGAGCGCCAGTGAGGCGCAGAAAGTGTCCAAATACCTGGCCGCTCGCAACGGTGGTCCTACGTTCGGTATTTTGATCCTGGATCTGGAGGCCGATGTCTTCAAGATGCAGGCAACCTTCGACAGCGTGATCAATGGCTATTGCCGGGCGTTCAAGATTGTCGTGTTCACCACTGGCGACCTGCCGGCGGAGACCACACCGCAGAACGTCCTGCATTTCGTCAAAGTCAACGAAAGCAATTACGTCGACAAAATCAATCAGGTTGTCAGCCAAAGCGATTGCGATTGGATGGTCATGGCCGAGGCCGGCGATGAATTGACGCCGGGTGGCCTGTTCCGCGCGGGTGTGGAATTGCTGGCCGCGCCACAGTGCCAGGCCGTGGCGATGGATGAGTTCCAGCGCCAGCCTGACGGGACGCTGGCCGACGTCTTCCGGCCGGGGTTCAACCTTGACTTGCTGCAAAGCGCCCCGGCCTTGATGGCCCGTCATTGGTTGGTACGCCGCGAGACATTGGTAAAACTCGGCGGTTATTCGCGCGAGTTCAAGAACGCATTGGAGTTCGACCTGCTGTTGCGCTTGATCGAGCAGGATGGCCTGGAGGGGCTTGCCCACCTGGATGAGCCTCTGCTGATTTGCCAGGCCCCTGCGGTGGAAGATAACGCCGATGAGCGCAAGACATTGCTGCGTCACCTGGCGGTTCGGGGTTATCAGGCTGACGTGAGCGCGGTCGTGCCGGGCACGCACAAAATCGACTACCGCTTTGCCGATCGCCCCATGGTGTCGATCATCGTCCATGGAATTGGCGATCTGACAGCGCTACAACGTTGCCTGCTCAGCGTACTGCAGCGCACTCGATATCAGCGCTACGAAGTATTGGTTCCCACCGGGGCGGCAAACCATTCCGTGCTGCGCACCTGGCTCAACGGCCAGGGGCAGCAGGCCAGTCGCGTTCGGTTGTTGGATATCGAGTCGGGTGCCGCGACGGGGGCCTTGATCAACGCTGCCAGCCAGGAGACCAAGGGCGACTATCTGGTGACACTGGCGGCCGACAGCGAAGTGATCAACGTCAACTGGATCGAATCGCTGCTCAATCAGGCCTTGCGGCCGGAGGTGGGCGTGGTCGGCGCCAAGCTGGTCGAGCGCGATGGGCGTATCACCCAGGCCGGCCTGATTCTGGGCCTGAATGACGAAGTGGGCTCGGCCTTCATCGGCGAGCCGAAGACCGCCAGAGGCTACATGAACAGGTTGGTCGTGGAGCAGAACTGTTCGGCGGTGTCTTTTGCCTGCTTGATGATTTCCAAGCAGTTGTTCAACGCTGCTGACGGCATAGACAGCGAGCTGTTCGACGATGCCTTGGGTGACGTGGATCTGTGCCTCAGAGTCGGCCAGGCCGGGTACCTGACGGTATGGACGCCCCATGTGCAGGTGATCCAGTCCGGCGTGCTGGCGAGTACGCCAGAGGCGCGTGCGGCGCTGCGTGAGAAGTGGTCCGAAGCGCTCGCCCAGGATCGCTTCTACAACGGCAACCTGGCATTGCAAGGTGCTGGTTTTACCCTGGGACCGGTGCGCAACGTACCCTGGACCGACTTGCTGGTATAACCCCCCGCCTTGCGAGGCATTTCATCGACGCCGGCAGCTAAAACCTGCTGGCGTTCTTGCCCAATTACCCCGCCATTCTCAAGACTCCTGTCCAGTGTCCGATGCCGTCGCGGGAAATGACGCGGCTTCGTTTGTCATGAAAAAATGCCCCTCCAGGACAAAACGGCGTGACGCATAGGTCATAAAGTGCATCTTCACTGTATTGTATTCCCCGGAGTGGAGGCCCGTTCGTTTGCCGGATAAGGCGTCCGCCCTTGGAAATCAACCATTTTTGAAGCGCCCCTGAGCTTTTGGGGGTGAACCTAGTCGCAGTACATGATCGGGAAGCCATGATGATTGGCATAAAAAGCATAGCGAGTTATGTGCCGACCGCTGGTGTGGATAACTACGCTCAGGGTGCCAAATTCGAGAAGGATGAAGAATTCATCCTTGGCAAGATTGGTTCGGCGTTCCTGCCGCGCAAAGACGCTGACCAGGAAACCTCGGACCTGTGTGTCGAAGCAGTGAATGCATTGTTCGCCAACAACCCGCAGCTTTCGCGCGAATCCATCGACGCATTGATCGTTGTCACCCAGAACGGTGATGAAGAAGGGCTGCCGCACACGGCCGCCATCGTGCAGGACAAACTCGGGCTGCCGACCCATGTGGCGGCGTTCGACATATCGCTGGGCTGCTCGGGCTACGTGTACGGCATCTACGCCCTGAAAGGCTTCATGGAGGCCGCAGGGCTGAAAAACGGGCTGCTGGTGACCGCCGACCCGTATTCGAAAATCGTCGACCCTGAAGACCGCAACACCACCATGTTGTTTGGCGATGCCGCCACCGCCACGTGGATGGCCGAGGGCGCCAGCTGGCAGTTGGGCAAGGCCAAGTTCGGCACCGATGGTTCCGGCGCGCCGCACCTGAAGGTCAGTGACGGGGTGTTTTTCATGAACGGCCGCCAGGTCTTCAACTTCGCCCTGTTGAAAGTGCCCGCTCATTTGCACGAACTGCTGGACGAATCGTCACTGCAAGCCAGTGACATCGATGCGTTCTGCATTCACCAGGGCAGCGCGGCGATTGTCGATGCCGTGGCGCGGCGTTTCGAGGGTGAGCCTGAGAAGTTCATCAAGGACATGGTCGAGACCGGCAATACCGTGTCGTCGAGCATTCCGCTGCTGCTGGAAAAGCACGTCCTGGATGCTGACTGGAAGCGCGTGGCGATCAGCGGTTTCGGTGTGGGCCTGTCGTGGGGCTCGGCGATTCTTTATCGCGATTGATCGAATCACGTTTTTCCAATAGCGCTTCAGGTTGGCCTGGGGCGCTTTTTTTTTGGCCCGCGATTTTGTCCTGCGGTTTCTTGGCGCCATTTTTCGGGCTTTATCGCGCGACTAAAGCCTTGTTTTTCAAGGGGTGGCAGTCTGCTAGCAAATATTTTGAAAAAAGCCCTCAAGCAAGTTCCTAATCCGACGATAACTATTACGAAGGTTCTCTAGGCCACACCCCGGCGGTTGCCAAGGGCCGGAAGCCGCAGTACCCAACCAACGAGGAATTCGTCATGGCTTTAACAGTAAACACCAACACCACTTCGCTGAACGTTCAGAAGAACCTCAACCGTGCTTCCGACGCTCTCTCCACTTCGATGACTCGCCTGTCTTCCGGCCTGAAAATCAACAGCGCCAAAGACGACGCCGCCGGCCTGCAGATCGCTACCCGCATGACCTCGCAAATCCGCGGTCAGACCATGGCGATCAAAAACGCCAACGACGGTATCTCCATGGCGCAGACCGCTGAAGGCGCGATGCAGGAGCAGACCAACATTCTGCAACGTATGCGTGAACTGGCCATCCAGTCCCGTAACGATAGCAACAGCGCAACCGACCGTGTCGCTCTGAACAAAGAGTTCTCGCAGATGAGCGACGAACTGACCCGTATCGCCAACAGCACCAACCTGAACGGCAAGAACCTGCTCGACGGTACTGCTAGCACCATGACCTTCCAGGTTGGTTCGAACACTGGTACTGACAACCAGATCTCCCTGACCTTGAGCGCCAGTTTCGACGCTGCAAGCCTGGGTGTTGACTCGGCAATCACCATCATTGGTTCCGACAGCGCTACCGCTGAAACCAACTTCTCGGCCGCCATGGACGCAATCACCAGCGCGATCGACACCATCAACAGTGCTCGTGCTGACCTCGGTGCTGCACAAAACCGTTTCGCCAGCACCATCTCCAACCTGCAGAACATCAACGAAAACGCCAGTGCTGCACTGGGTCGCGTACAAGATACCGACTTCGCTGCTGAAACTGCACAACTGACCAAGCAGCAGACTCTGCAGCAAGCGTCTACTTCGGTTCTGGCCCAGGCCAACCAACTGCCATCCGCTGTACTGAAGCTGCTTCAGTAATAGCCGGATGAGTTTTAGCGGGGGAGTGCGCTTGCGTGCTCTCTCGCTTTTTCCGTTCAAGAGGTGATGGACATGGATATGAGCGTGAAGCTGAACTTGTCTTATCCAGCGGCGAAGCCGGCACCGACAGTGGTCGGCAAGCCAGTGGAGAAGCCTCAAGCCGAGGTTGCTACCGTGACACCGGTCAAGGAAGCGCCTAAAGACGCTGCCGCCGAGCAGGACAAACTCAAGAAGGCCGTTCAGGAAATCGAGAAGTTCGTTCAGTCGGTCAAGCGCAACCTGGAGTTCTCTATTGATGAGCCTTCAGGCAAAGTAGTGGTCAAAGTGATTGCCAGTGGTTCCGGTGAAGTGATTCGCCAGATCCCGAACGAAGAAGTTCTGAAGCTGGCCAACAGTTTGAATGATGCAAACAGCTTGTTGTTCAGCGCCGAAGCCTGACAACTGGCACGAATTTTGTTGCTATGTCCTTTTGGGCGTTGTAAGGGTCAAAAGGCCGGCGACACACTGAAGGGAGTCCCACATGGCAAGTCCAATTCTACCTGGCTTGGGTTTAGGCTCTGGCCTTGATACCACTGCGATCGTCAAGGCGCTGGTCGATTCCGACAAGGCCGCCAAGCAAGGTCAGATCACCCGAGCGACGACGACGACTTCCAACAGTATCTCCGGGGTGGGCACCCTGAAGTCGTTGTTGGCGGCTTTCAATACCGCGATGAAGGACTTGTCCAGCACAACGACTCCGCAATTCTCGGGTTTTGCTGCGACATCCTCTGCCCCCACAGTGCTCACGGCCACCGCCAGCAACTCGGCGGTGGGCGGGACCTATGCGATCAAGGTCAACAATATCGCGACGGCTTCCAAGGTCACCTCGGCGGCCTTTGCTGGCGGTACTAGCAGTGCCATCCCGAGCGGCACGCTGACCATCGCGCAGAACGGCGTCAACTACAACCTCAATGTGGGGGCCGGTGCGACCCTGCAATCGGTTCGCGACTCGATCAATGCCGACACTTCACTCAAGGCTGCGGGTTTCAGTGCCAACATCATCACCGACTCTTTCGGTTCGCGCCTGGTGCTGGGTTCAAGCACGACCGGCGCCGGTTCCGACATCTCGGTAAGCGGCATCGCGGGGCTGGAGATCGATGGGACGAACGTCGTGGGTGCTGGCGGTGCTGCGCTGACGGCCACTTCGGCGGGCGCCATCGGTGCCCTGGCCCAGGATGCCAGCTTCACCGTCGATGGCATGCTGCTGACCAGCAAGAGCAATACGGTCAGCACGGCGATTTCCGGGTTGACCTTGAACTTGCTCAGTGACGGACCGAGCGCCAGTTCAACCGTCACCGTGGCGCCGAACAACGATGGCCTGAAAGCCTCGATCCAGAAATTCGTCGATGCCTATAACGCGATCGCCAATAGCATCACCGCACTGACCAAGCCGTCGCTCGACGATGATGGGAAGCTGACGGTGCCGGCAAAATTGACCGGTGACGCGTTGCCTCGCTCGCTGCTGGCGGCGATTCGAACGCCCTTGTCTGAAACCGGCGCTGGCGACAAGCTGACGTCGCTGGCCCAGTTGGGTATTACCACCGATCAGAAGACGGGTGCGCTGAACTTCAATAGCGTCAAGTTCACCGAAGCGATGAACGATAAAAAGCTCAGCGGTGAAGTCCAGACGTTGTTCACGGGTACCAACGGCCTGCTGGAGCGCATGGGCAAGGCGATCGAACCCTTCACCCAGACCGGTGGCGTCCTCGATCAGCGGACCACGGCGCTGACCAAGACCCAGACCCGCCTGAAGAACGATCAGGAGGCTCTGGATCGTCGGGTCGAGACCCTGACCGCTGTGCTGACTAAAAAGTACAACGATATGGATACCCTGGTCGGCAAGCTGAAGGCCACTGCGAGCAATATCACCTCGATGTTCGAGGCGATGGCGGCACAACAGAAAAACAGCTGATTTCGACTGACGAAAAAAAGCCCGGCAACGTTTTGACAACGTTCCGGGCTTTCGGCTTTTCGACCTAAAGTTTTTTGACGCAGCGTCGATACGCTGTTTATACGAACCGAAGATTTTTGATGAGGTAGAACATGAATCCGATGTTGGCCCTTCGCCAATACCAGAAGATTGGCGCCCAAGCGCAAACCTCCGAAGCAAGTCCCCATCGTCTTGTGCAGATGCTCATGGAAGGCGGGCTGGACCGCATCGCCCAGGCCAAGGGCGCGTTGGAGCGCAAGGATATTGCAAACAGAGGCATCCTGATCAGCAAGGCCATCGGCATCGTCGGTGGTTTGCGTGAAGGCCTGGACCTGGAAAACCAGGCCGAGTCGGTCGCTGAGCTGGATACTCTTTACGCTTACATGATGAAACGCCTGGCTGAAGCCAACGTCAAGGCCGATCCGAAGATCCTCGACGAAGTCGCCGGTCTGCTTCGCACGGTCAAGGAAGGCTGGGATGCCATTGCCACACCTGGTCCGCAATTCTAAGGAGTGCTCTCATGAGTCTTGTCCTGCAGCGAATCGAACACACCCGTGATGCCTTGGTTGATGCCCTGGCCGAGCGAAACTGGGAGGCCATCGGTCAGTTGGACCTGGCTTGTCGTTCCTGCATGGAAGATGTCCTGAGCGAGTCTGAGGTGGACGAGGCGGCGTTGCGCAATAATCTTGAGGAGTTGCTGGGGGTGTATCGGCAATTGCTGGAGGCGGCGACGGGAGAGCGTCAGGCGATCGTCGACGAGATGCAACAGATCCATCAAGCACAGAACGCGGCAAAGGTTTACCATCTGTTCGGTTAATACTCAGTTAATCCGAGCTTGTTGCGCCATAAATTTGACTGTGCACGGTTTTTTGACTTAACTAGTAACTGTTTACAGATTTAAGGCGTCTACAGGCATGACAAGTCTGCAAGCGTCTAGCTTGCCCCCTAATTTCGGGCATTGGGTTGACTAGGGAAGTTGCTATTGCATGTGGCGTGAAACCAAAATTCTCTTGATCGATGACGATAGCGTCCGCCGCCGCGACTTGGCGGTGATCTTAAATTTTCTTGGCGAAGAAAATTTACCTTGCGGAAGCCATGACTGGCAGCAGGCCGTCGGCTCCTTGTCGTCCAGTCGCGAGGTCATTTGCGTCCTTATCGGGACCGTGAATGCCCCCGCAACGCTATTGGGCTTGCTAAAGACACTCTCAACCTGGGATGAGTTCCTTCCGGTTTTGTTAATGGGCGAAAATTCTTCCCTTGACTTGCCTGAAGACCAGCGTCGCCGAGTACTTTCCACGCTCGAAATGCCGCCCAGCTACAGCAAGCTGCTTGATTCGCTGCATCGCGCGCAGGTTTATCGCGAGATGTACGACCAGGCTCGTGAGCGCGGCAGGCATCGCGAACCCAACCTTTTCCGCAGCCTCGTCGGCACCAGCCGGGCGATCCAGCACGTGCGCCAGATGATGCAGCAGGTCGCCGATACTGACGCCAGCGTGCTGATCCTGGGCGAGTCGGGCACCGGCAAGGAAGTGGTTGCGCGCAATCTGCATTACCACTCCAAGCGCCGCGAAGCGCCGTTTGTGCCAGTCAACTGTGGCGCGATCCCGGCCGAGTTGCTGGAGAGCGAGCTGTTTGGCCATGAGAAGGGCGCCTTTACCGGCGCGATCACCAGCCGCGCCGGGCGTTTCGAACTGGCCAATGGCGGCACGCTGTTTCTCGACGAAATCGGCGACATGCCGCTGCCGATGCAGGTCAAGCTGCTGCGGGTCCTGCAGGAGCGCACCTTCGAGCGCGTGGGCAGCAACAAGACCCAGAGCGTCGATGTGCGAATCATTGCTGCAACGCACAAGAACCTCGAGAGCATGATCGAGGTTGGCAGTTTCCGCGAAGACCTCTATTACCGTCTCAACGTTTTCCCGATCGAAATGGCGCCGCTGCGTGAGCGGGTCGAAGACATCCCGTTGCTGATGAACGAACTGATCTCGCGCATGGAGCACGAAAAACGCGGTTCGATCCGCTTCAACTCGGCGGCGATCATGTCCCTGTGCCGCCATGGCTGGCCGGGCAACGTCCGTGAGCTGGCCAACCTGGTGGAGCGCATGGCGATCATGCACCCGTACGGGGTGATCGGCGTGAATGAATTGCCGAAGAAATTCCGCTACGTCGACGACGAAGACGAGCAAATGGTCGACAGCCTGCGCAGCGATCTGGAGGAGCGGGTGGCAATCAACGGCCACACGCCGGACTTCACCGCCAATGCCTTGCTGCCACCGGAAGGCCTCGATCTCAAGGATTACCTGGGCGGCCTGGAACAAGGACTGATCCAGCAGGCGCTGGACGATGCCAACGGCATCGTGGCCCGCGCCGCAGAACGCTTGCGCATCCGTCGTACCACCCTGGTGGAGAAGATGCGCAAGTACGGCATGAGCCGTCGCGAAGGAGATGAACAGGCGGATGATTGACGCCTGTTTTCCAACCGCCTGATTTTCAGGCGGTTTTTTTTCGGCACGGGTATTGCTATAGCCCTCGCAACGTTCCGTTTAACTGACGGTCAGCCAAGCGAGAGAGCACGATGACCCAAGCCGCCCAGATGTCGCCTGTCCCCGAACCGGGACACATGCCGTCCGCCGAGCAGGCGAGCCGGCTTGGACTTGAGCAGGCATTTTCGCTGTTCAACCAGATGTCCAGCCAACTGACTGATTCCTACAGCCTGCTCGAAGCTCGGGTCACCGAGCTCAAGGGTGAGCTGGCCGTGGTCAGCGCCCAGCGCATGCAGGAGCTGGCGGAAAAGGAACGCCTGGCTAATCGTCTGCAAAATCTCCTCGACCTGTTGCCCGGTGGCGTTATCGTCATCGACGCCCACGGCCGTGTGCGCGAAGCCAACCCCGCGGCTTGCGAGTTGCTCGGCCTGCCGTTGGAAGGCGAGCTGTGGCGGCATGTCATTGCCCGCTGCTTTGCGCCCCGGGAAGACGACGGTCATGAAGTGTCCCTCAAGGACGGTCGGCGCCTGTCCATCTCGACGCGCTCGCTGGATGCCGAGCCGGGGCAGTTGGTGCTGCTCAATGACTTGACTGAAACCCGGCACCTGCAAGACCAGTTGGCCCGCCATGAGCGCCTGTCTTCCCTGGGGCGGATGGTAGCGTCGCTGGCCCATCAGATTCGCACGCCGCTTTCTGCCGCGCTGCTCTATGCCAGTCATTTGACTGAACAGCAATTGCCGATGGAAACCCAGCAACGGTTCGCCGGACGCTTGAAAGAGCGCCTGCACGAGCTGGAGCATCAGGTGCGCGACATGCTGGTATTCGCGCGCGGCGAGTTGCCGTTGACCGACCGTGTCACCCCCAAGGCCCTGCTGCAATCGCTGCAGGCAGCGGCGTTGACCCATGTGCAGGAGCTGCCGATCCGCTGGCAGTGCGACAGCCACCTCGGCGAAGTGTTGTGTAACCGCGACACGTTGGTGGGCGCGGTGTTGAACCTCATCGAAAACGCGATCCAGGCCAGCGACGGCGACGTCCGGCTGAAAGTGCACTTATATACACGCGACAACACCTTGCGCCTGTGTGTCAGCGACAACGGCAGTGGTATCGAGCCGGTCGTCCTGGCGCGCTTGGGCGAGCCATTCTTCACCACCAAGACCACTGGCACCGGCTTGGGCCTGACCGTGGTCAAGGCTGTGGCGCGGGCCCATCAGGGAGAATTGCGACTGCGCTCGCGCCTGGGCCGTGGCACCTGTGCGACGGTGTGCTTGCCGCTGTTTTCCAATGCGCCAGGGGTGGAGTGAAAGCAATGGCGATCAAGGTGTTGCTGGTTGAGGATGACCGGGCCCTGCGCGAAGCGCTGGCCGACACGCTGGTGCTGGCCGGGCACGACTACGTCGCCGTCGGTTCGGCGGAAGAAGCGCTGCTGGCGGTGGGGCGCGTAGCATTCAGCCTGGTGGTCAGTGACGTCAATATGCCGGGCATGGACGGCCATCAATTGCTCGGCCTGTTGCGCGCCCGTCAGCCGCAACTGCCGGTCCTGCTGATGACCGCTCACGGCGCCGTCGAGCGCGCGGTGGACGCCATGCGCCAGGGCGCTGCGGATTATCTGGTCAAGCCGTTCGAGCCAAAAGCCCTGCTGGACCTGGTCGCACGTCATGCCTTGGGCAGTCTCGCGGTCGAGGGCGAAGGTCCGGTGGCCATCGAGCCGGCCAGTGCGCAACTGCTGGAATTGGCCGCGCGGGTGGCGCGCAGCGATTCAACCGTGTTGATTTCCGGCGAGTCCGGTACGGGCAAGGAAGTGCTGGCGCGCTATATCCATCAACAGTCCCGGCGCGCCAGCGAACCGTTCATTGCCATCAATTGCGCGGCGATTCCCGACAACATGCTCGAGGCGACACTATTCGGGCACGAAAAGGGTTCGTTCACGGGGGCCATCGCGGCCCAGGCCGGTAAATTCGAACAAGCCGACGGCGGCACGATCCTGCTCGATGAAATTTCCGAAATGCCGATGGGCTTGCAGGCCAAGTTGCTGCGGGTATTGCAGGAGCGGGAAGTGGAGCGGGTCGGTGCGCGCAAGCCCATCAGCCTGGACATTCGCGTGGTGGCGACTACCAACCGCGACCTGGCCGGCGAAGTGGCGGCGGGGCGGTTTCGTGAGGACCTCTATTACCGCCTGTCGGTATTCCCGTTGGCTTGGCGTCCGTTGCGCGAGCGCACCGCCGATATCCTGCCGCTGGCCGAGCGTTTGCTGAACAAACACGTCAATAAAATGAAGCATGCGGCTGCGCGGTTTTCAGCGCAGGCTCAGGCTTGTCTGGTTGCCTACCCGTGGCCGGGCAACGTTCGGGAGCTCGATAACGCCATCCAGCGGGCCTTGATCTTGCAGCAGGGCGGCTTGATCCAGCCGGAGGATTTCTGCCTGGCGGGCCCGGTGGCCTGCGCGCCATTGCCTGCCTTGACGCCGGCACCGGCAGCAGCGCCGGATGTCGAGAGCGATTCGGTCGGCGCCTTGGAGGACGATCTGCGGCGTCGCGAGTTCCAGATGATCATCGACACCCTGCGCGCCGAACGCGGTCGGCGCAAGGAAGCGGCCGAACGCCTGGGGATCAGCCCGCGCACCCTGCGCTACAAGCTGGCGCAAATGCGCGACGCCGGCATGGACGTGGAGGCTTACCTGTTCGCCAGTTGAATAAGCACCAAAAATCCCTGTGGGAGCGAGCTTGCTCGCGATAGCGGTACATCAGTCGCATTGATGCCGGATGTGCCTGGGTCATCGCGAGCAAGCTCGCTCCCACATGGGTTCGTGCGCGTATTTGTTTTCCATCGCCATGGAGCTGGCACCCTTGTTGCTAATACCTGAATACCCGCTGAGTAAGTGTCAAAAAAATGCGGGCCGCCAGAGAGAGTAGACCATGAGCCAAGGTATTGAATTTAATCGGTTGATGTTGGACATGCGGGCCATGCAAATGGACGCCATGGCCCAGCCTAAATCGGTCGCGGTCCCCCAGGTGGGTGGCAGCAGCTTTTCCGACATGCTCGGTCAGGCCGTCAATAAAGTGAACGATACCCAGCAGGCATCGAACCAGTTGGCCAGTGCTTTCGAGATTGGCAAAAGTGGCGTCGACCTGACGGACGTAATGATCTCCTCGCAGAAAGCCAGTGTCTCGTTTCAGGCGTTGACCCAGGTTCGTAACAAACTGGTTCAAGCCTACCAAGACATCATGCAGATGCCGGTTTAAGGAAATTATTGAGTCATGGCAGAAGCAGCCGTTGATAACGTTCCGGCCAAGGCCACTCCGGTAGACGGCAAACCGCCGCTGTTCGGTCTGTCCTTCCTGGAAAATCTCTCCGAGATGACCATGCTGCGTCAGGTGGGCCTGTTGGTCGGCCTGGCTGCCAGCGTGGCGATTGGTTTTGCCGTGGTGCTGTGGTCCCAGCAGCCGGACTACCGGCCGCTGTATGGCAGCTTGGCGGGCATGGACGCCAAGCAAGTCATGGAAACCCTGGCTTCCGCCGACATTCCTTACACTGTCGAACCCAATTCCGGCGCGTTGCTGGTCAAGGCCGATGACGTTGCCCGTGCGCGCCTCAAGCTCGCAGCGGCTGGCGTGACGCCTACCGATGGCAACATCGGTTTCGAGATCCTCGACAAGGACCAGGGCCTGGGCACCAGCCAATTCATGGAAGCGACCCGTTATCGTCGCGGCCTGGAAGGTGAGCTGGCGCGGACCATTTCCAGCCTGAACAACGTCAAGGGCGCCCGTGTGCACCTGGCCATCCCGAAAAGCTCGGTGTTCGTGCGCGATGAGCGCAAGCCCAGCGCTTCGATATTGGTCGAGCTGTATTCGGGCCGCTCCCTGGAGCCAGGCCAAGTGCTTGCCATCATCAACCTGGTGGCGACCAGCGTGCCTGAGCTGAGCAAATCGCAGATCACTGTGGTCGACCAGAAAGGCAATCTGCTGTCCGATCAGGCGGAAAACTCCGAACTGACCATGGCCGGCAAGCAATTCGATTACAGCCGTCGCATGGAAGGCATGCTGACCCAGCGGGTGCACAACATCCTGCAACCGATCCTGGGTAATGATCGCTACAAAGCCGAAGTGTCGGCCGATGTCGACTTCAGTGCCGTCGAGTCCACTTCCGAGCAGTTCAACCCGGACCAACCGGCGTTGCGCAGCGAACAGTCGGTGAATGAACAGCGTACCGCCAGCAATGGTCCGCAAGGCGTGCCGGGTGCCCTGAGCAACCAGCCGCCATCGCCGGCCAGCGCGCCGCAGACCACCGGTGGCGCCACGGCCGCCGCCGGCATGGTGCAGCCAGGCCAGCCACTGATCGATGCCAATGGCCAGCAGATCATGGACCCGGCCACCGGCCAGCCGATGCTGGCGCCGTATCCGGCCGACAAGCGTCAGCAGTCGACCAAGAACTTCGAGCTTGACCGCTCCATCAGCCACACCAAGCAGCAGCAGGGCCGTTTGACTCGCCTGTCGGTCGCCGTGGTGGTGGACGACCAGGTCAAGGTCAACGCGGCCAACGGCGAAACCAGTCGTGCGCCATGGAGCGCCGACGAATTGGCGCGCTTTACTCGCCTGGTGCAGGACGCCGTCGGTTTCGACGCCAGCCGCGGCGACAGCGTCAGCGTGATCAACGTGCCGTTCTCCCTGGAGCGCGGTGAAGTGGTCGCCGATATTCCGTTTTATTCGCAACCCTGGTTCTGGGATGTGGTCAAGCAAGTACTGGGTGTGCTGTTTATCCTGGTGCTGGTGTTTGGCGTGCTGCGCCCGGTGCTCAACAACATCACCGGTGGCGGCAAGAACAAGCAGTTGGCAGGTTTTGGTGATGTCGAGCTGGGAGGCATGGGCGGCCTGGATGGCGAATTGGCCAACGATCGCGTCAGCCTCGGCGGGCCGCAGAGCATTCTGCTGCCAAGCCCGAGCGAAGGCTATGACGCTCAGTTGAACGCCATCAAGAGTCTGGTGGCAGAAGATCCGGGTCGTGTGGCCCAGGTCGTGAAAGAGTGGATTAACGCAGATGAGTGATAATCGAGCCGCTGTTGCCAAATTGTCCCGGGTCGACAAAGCCGCGATCCTGCTGCTGTCCCTGGGTTCGACCGACGCTGCCCAGGTGCTGCGTCACATGGGGCCCAAGGAGGTCCAGCGTGTGGGCGTAGCCATGGCACAAATGGGCAACGTACACCGTGAGCAGGTCGAGCAGGTGATGAGTGAGTTCGTCGACATCGTCGGCGATCAGACCAGCCTGGGCGTCGGTTCCGACGACTACGTGCGCAAGATGCTCACCCAGGCACTGGGCGAGGACAAGGCCAACGGCCTGATCGACCGGATTCTGCTGGGCGGCAACACCAGCGGCCTGGACAGCCTCAAGTGGATGGAGCCGCGGGCGGTTGCCGACGTGATCCGTTACGAGCACCCGCAGATCCAGGCGATCGTGGTGGCTTACCTCGACCCGGACCAGGCCGGTGAAGTGCTGGGCAACTTCGACCACAAGGTGCGCCTGGATATCATCCTGCGGGTGTCTTCGCTCAACACCGTGCAGCCGGCGGCCCTGAAAGAATTGAACCAGATTCTCGAGAAGCAGTTCTCGGGCAACTCCAATGCCGCGCGCACCACCCTGGGCGGCATCAAGCGTGCGGCGGACATCATGAACTTCCTCGACAGTTCGATCGAAGGTCAGTTGATGGACTCGATCCGCGAGTTCGACGAAGACCTGTCCGGTCAGATCGAAGACCTCATGTTCGTGTTCAACAACCTGTCCGATGTCGACGATCGTGGCATCCAGGCGCTGTTGCGCGAAGTGTCGTCCGACGTGCTGGTACTGGCCCTCAAGGGGTCGGACGAAGGCGTCAAGGAAAAGATCTTCAAGAACATGTCCAAACGGGCGGCCGAACTGTTGCGCGACGATCTCGAGGCCAAGGGCCCGGTACGCGTCAGCGATGTGGAAACCGCACAGAAGGAAATCCTCACCATCGCCCGCCGCATGGCCGAAGCCGGAGAGATTGTTCTCGGTGGCAAGGGCGGCGAAGAGATGATCTAAGGTCGTTATGTCTGCCAAGAGTGATGAAGCACCCAGCGACCTGATCCGCGCCCGTGACGTCGGTGGTTTCGACGTCTGGTCGCTGCCCAGCTTCGACCCCCATGTTCCCGAGCCTGAGCCGGAACCGGTGGAAGAACTGCCGGAGCCGGAGGAAGTGCCGCTGGAAGAAGTCCAGCCACTGACCCTCGAGGAAGTCGAGGGCATTCGCCAGGAAGCCTACAACGAAGGCTTTGCCGTGGGTGAAAAGGAAGGCTTCCACAGCACCACGCTCAAGGTCCGCCAGGAAGCCGATGTGGCGTTGACGGCCAAGCTCCGTGCCTTGGAATCGCTGATGCTCAACCTGTTCGACCCTATTGCCGAGCAGGACACCCAGATCGAGAAATCTCTGGTGGGGCTGGTGCAGCACATCGCCCGGCAAGTGATCCAGCGCGAACTGGCCATCGATTCGACCCAGATCGAACATGTCATGCGCGAAGCGCTCAAGTTGTTGCCATTGGGCGTGGGCAACGTGCGGCTGTACATCAATCCCCAGGATTTCGAGCTGGTCAAGGCCCTGCGCGAGCGCCATGAAGAAACCTGGCGCATCGTCGAGGATGCTTCGCTGCTGCCCGGCGGTTGCCGTGTGGAAACCGAACACAGCCGCATCGACGCCACCGTTGAAACCCGCATCAGCCAGATCATGGCCAAATTGTTCGACCAGTTGCACGAACAGGCCCTGCATCCGGCCGCTCCCGACCTGAGCCTGGAGTTGCCGGACGAACCCCTGATCAGCGCTGATGCCGCGCCGGCCGATGCTGGCTTGGATGTACCTGAATTGGATGCTTCTGCATTGGACAGCCGCGATGCGCCTTGAGCGAACCAGTTTCGGCAAGCGCCTGGGCAGCTACGCCGAGGCCAGCGAGCTGGCCGGCCAACCGATCCTGGAAGGCCGCCTGCTGCGCATGGTCGGCCTGACCCTCGAAGCCGAAGGTCTTCGTGCCGCCATGGGCAGCCGTTGCATGGTGATCAACGACGACAGCTATCACCCGGTGCAAGTCGAAGCCGAAGTCATGGGTTTCTCCGGCAGCAAGGTCTTCTTGATGCCAGTGGGCAGCGTCGCTGGCATCGCCCCGGGTGCGCGCGTGGTGCCCCTGGCCGACAACGGTCGCCTGCCCATGGGCATGAGCATGCTCGGGCGCGTGCTGGACGGGGCCGGACGAGCCCTGGACGGCAAGGGCGGCATGAAGGCTGAAGACTGGGTGCCGATGGACGGCCCGACGATCAACCCCCTCAAGCGCGACCCCATCAGCGTACCGCTGGACGTGGGCATTCGCTGCATCAACGGTTTATTGACGGTCGGACGCGGCCAGCGCCTGGGCCTGTTTGCCGGTACCGGGGTGGGCAAGAGTGTGCTGCTGGGCATGATGACCCGCTTCACCGAGGCCGACATCATCGTGGTGGGGCTGATCGGCGAGCGGGGTCGTGAGGTGAAGGAATTCATCGAGCATATTCTCGGCGAGGAGGGGCTCAAGCGTTCGGTGGTGGTGGCTTCGCCTGCGGACGATGCGCCATTGATGCGCCTGCGGGCAGCCATGTACTGCACGCGCATTGCCGAGTACTTCCGCGACAAGGGCAAGAATGTCCTGTTGCTGATGGATTCGCTGACCCGTTTCGCCCAGGCCCAGCGGGAAATCGCCCTGGCCATCGGCGAGCCGCCGGCCACCAAGGGCTATCCGCCTTCGGTATTCGCCAAGCTGCCGAAGCTGGTGGAGCGCGCAGGCAATGCGGAAAAGGGCGGCGGTTCCATCACCGCGTTCTATACCGTGCTGTCCGAAGGCGACGACCAGCAGGACCCCATTGCCGACTCGGCCCGGGGCGTACTTGACGGGCACATCGTGCTGTCCAGGCGCCTGGCCGAAGAAGGGCATTACCCAGCCATCGACATCGAGGCGTCCATCAGCCGGGTCATGCCGTCGGTGATCAGTGCCGAACACATGAAGCGGGCCCAGCAGTTCAAGCAGTACTGGTCGCGCTACCAGCAAAGCCGCGACCTGATCAGCGTCGGCGCCTATGTCCCCGGCGGTGATCGCGAGACCGACACCGCCATCAGTCTTTACCCGTCCATGGCCGTTTACCTGCGCCAGAGCCTGAACGACAATATCGGCATGGGCGCCAGCGAAGCACACTTGCAGACTATTTTCGCCCCGGTCTCAGGCACGTAACCGGCCATGGCCACGAGTCGTGCGGCACGCCTGGCACCGGTGGTGGATATGGCGGAAAAGGCCGAGAAGACCGCCGTCCAGCGCCTGGCGTATTTCCAGGGCCAGGTCAAAGTCGCCGAAAGCAAGCTGGCAGACCTCGAAAACTTTCGACTCGAATACCAGGAGCAGTGGATCGCCCGGGGCGCCCATGGGGTTTCCGGCCAGTGGTTGTTGGGTTACCAGGGATTCCTCGCGCAGTTGGGTACCGCTATCGACCAGCAGCGCCAGAGCCTGGTCTGGCACCAGAACAACCTGGAGAAGGCCCGCCAGAGCTGGCAAGAGGCGTTTGCCCGGGTCGAAGGGTTGCGTAAACTGGTGCAGCGCTATATTGATGAGGCGCGGCAACTGGAAGACAAGCGCGAACAGAAACTGCTGGATGAATTGTCCCAGCGCCTGCCGCGCCAGAATCCCTATTGATGAGAAGCCAGGAGTTTGTCGGATGATCGAGGCAAAACCTTGCTCAGACCTCTACCTGATGCTACACCTTGTACACGTATGTCCATGACAGGGAAGCTGAACATGTCAGTCGTTACAGAAGTATCCCAAGATGGGAAGAAGTTGACGATTTCGATCGAAGGTCGATTCGATTTCGGACGGCACCAGGAGTTTCGCGAGTCTTACGAGAGACTCAATAGCAAGCCCGAGTCCATTGTGGTGGATTTGAAGAAGGCCACCTATCTCGACAGTTCCGCCTTGGGCATGCTCTTGCTGTTACGCGATCATGCCGGTGGCGACGAGTCGGACATCCGGGTCGTCAACAGCAGCAGCGACGTCAAGAAAATCCTTGCGATCTCCAATTTCGACAAGCTGTTCGACATCAGTTGATCGCCATGCAATCGTCGTCGGAACCATTGACGGTCCTGATTGCCGAAGACAGTGCCGCTGATCGACTGCTGTTGTCGACCATCGTCCGTCGCCAGGGGCATCATGTGCTCACTGCGGCCGATGGCGCCGAAGCGGTCGACGTCTATCTGCAAAAGCGTCCGCACCTGGTGCTGATGGACGCAATGATGCCGGTGATGGACGGCTTCGAAGCCGCGCAGAAAATCAAGCAGTTGGCCGGGGACCAGTTGGTCCCGATCATTTTTCTCACCTCGTTGACTGAGAGCGAAGCCCTGGCCCGTTGCCTGGAGGCGGGCGGCGACGATTTCCTGGCCAAACCCTACAATCAAGTGATCCTGGCGGCCAAGATCAAGGCCATGGACCGTTTGCGTCGGTTGCAGGCCACGGTGGTGGAGCAGCGCGACCAGATTGCCCGGCACCATGACTACTTGCTCAACGAGCAACGGGTCGCCAAGGCCGTGTTCGACAAGATCGCCCACTCCGGCTGCCTGAGCGCGCCGAACATCCGTTACTTGCAATCGCCTTATGCCTTGTTCAACGGTGACCTGCTGCTGGCAGCGTTCAATCCGGCCGGCGACATGCACGTCCTGCTGGGGGATTTCACCGGCCACGGTTTGCCGGCGGCGGTCGGCGCGATGCCGCTGGCGGAAGTGTTCTACGGGATGACCGCCAAAGGCTACGGCCTGGCGCAGATCCTGCGAGAGATGAATGCCAAGCTCAAGCGCATCCTGCCCGTGGACATGTTCTGTTGCGCGACGTTGTTATGCCTGAGCTTCCAGCGTTGCACGGTAGAGATCTGGAACGGCGGCATGCCTGATGGATACCTGCATGACAGCCTCAGTGGCGTGCGTACGCCATTGCCGGCGCGTCACCTGCCGTTGGGCGTGCTCACCCCTCAATTATTCGATGACCGCACCGAAGTGCATACCATGTCGCTGGGTGACCGGGTGTTCCTGTTGTCCGATGGCGTGATCGAGACCAGTGACCGCGACGACCAGCCATTTGGCGTGGAACGGTTGCAGCAGGTATTTTCAGCCAACCGTGAACCTGACCGTCTTTTTGAGGATATCCAGCAGGCCTTGCAGGATTTTCGCGGTGAGGCCCGTGACGATTTCAGCATGGTCGAGGTGCGACTGGTCGCGCCGACGCAACTCAATCCGCCGCCACCGGTCTATTCCGATAGCGGCCAGTCCAGCCCGCTGGATTGGTCGGTGAGCTTCGAGTTCCGGGCGCAGACGCTCAAACGCTTCAATCCGATGCCCTATTTGCTGCAGTTGTTACTTGAGGTCCATGGGCTCAGGGTACAGAGTGGCGCCCTTTACAGCGTCATGTCGGAGCTGTATTCCAATGCCCTGGATCATGGGGTGCTGGGGCTCGACTCCAGCCTCAAGCGTGACGCGGTGGGTTTTGCCCGCTATTACAGAGAGCGCAATACGCGCCTGGATGAGCTGAGCGACGGCTATGTGCGGGTGCACTTGCATGTCTCGCCAAACGGCGAGGGTGGGTGCCTGGCCATAGAGGTCGAGGACAGTGGCGAGGGTTTTGATGTCGCCAGGGTGCTGACGCGTCCTGTGGACACTGATCGGTTGTCGGGGCGCGGCGTGAGCCTGGTACGCCAGTTGAGCCACCAAGCCAGCTGGTCAGACGATGGTCGTAGTGCGCGCGTGGAGTTTTTCTGGGAGGCTCCGGCCTAATCGGCGCCATTCTTGATCAGGGAGCGAACAAGTGAACGAAATTCATCTGGACCGCGACGTACTCAGCACGCTGAAGGAAGTCATGGAGGAGGGGTATCCGGAGTTGCTGGATACGTTTCTCAATGACTCGGAGGCTCGCTTGCGCGTGCTGCATGAGGCACGGGACGCTGAAAAACTGAGCGCCACGGCCCACAGCTTCAAGGGCAGCAGCAGCAACATGGGCGCTATCCGCCTGGCCGAGCTGTGTGGCGAACTGGAACAGCGTGCCAAACAGCCGTCATTGGGCGGTATCGAGAAACTGGTCAACGAAATCGACAGCGAATTTGCTTATGTTCGCAAGCTTTGCAGGGAAGAGCGCGCAGGCTTTCACTGCTGAGATTTGACGGTCGGGCAGACATTGGCCCGTGCCTTGCATTGCCTAGTCTCGACTGTACCTATGATTCCAGTGCAGCGGAGACCTTTTTATGCCCGTTACCCCCAATACACTGCTTCAGGCCTCTGTCCAGGCCAAGCCCAAGGCCGCCGTCAATTCACCGGCAGCGGCCCCGGATCTCGGGGATAGAGCCTCCAGCTTCGCTCAAGTCTTCGCCAAGCAGGCGCCTGTCAAGACCGCTGCGGCCCCAGAGCCACCAGTGAAATCGGCGCGCGACAACGCCTCCAGCAACACCGTCAAAAAAGACACCGGCAACCAAACCCCTGCCGCCTCGGAACCGACGGTTGCCGATAGCGGCAAACCCTTGCCCGCGGACAAACCGGCCAGCGCCGACGATGAGACCGCCAGTGACGACAACGCCGACTCGGCTGAAACGCCAGTGGCGGATGCTGCCTCCGTCGATCCGAGCCTTGATCCAGGATTGCTGCCCGACATGACGGTGCCGGTGGCGACAATCGCACCGGAACCTGCGCCTGTGGCCACGACCGAGGTTCAGGTCACCACGGTCGTCGAGGCACCGGTTACCCCGCTGGTCGCGCCAGCCCAGGCTGCGGTGGTCCCGGAGGTCGACCCAGCCTTTGACCCTGAAGCCGACCCGCTCGACGCATTGCCCGCCTTGCGGTTGGCCATGGAGCAGGGCGGTCATGTTTCCGCCACCAGCCAGGCGCAATCCAAGACTGCCGCCCCGGCGTCGCTCGACGGTGAGCCGACTTCGGCGCAGACCTTCGCCGCAGGCATGGCGAGCATGCTCACCGTGCAGGCCGACCAGAACAGTACCGAGTCCGGCAGCCAGGGCGGTGACAAGGCATTCGGCGGCTTGATCAGCGAGGGTCTCAAGGACCTTAACGCCGCGTCCAGTGATACTCGCGTGGACGATTTCGCCAACCGCCTGGCCGCACTGACCCAGGCTGCTACGCCCAAGACCGCCAACGCGGTGCCGGTCAACCAGCCTATCGCGATGAATCAGAGCGGTTGGACCGAAGAGGTGGTCAACCGGGTGATGTACCTGTCCAGCGTCAATCTCAAGGCGGCCGACATCCAGCTGCAACCCGCCGAACTCGGACGCCTGGATATCCGGGTGAACATGGTTCCGGACCAGCAGACCCAGGTCACGTTCATGAGCGCCCACTCCGGCGTTCGCGAAGCCCTCGAAGGCCAGTTGCATCGCCTGCGGGACAGTTTTGCCCAGCAGGGCATGGGCCAGGTCGATGTCAGCGTGTCCGATCAATCCCGTGGCTCGCAGAACCAGGGGCAGCAGGCCCAGCAGCAAGCCCAGGCCGGGCGCACGACGTCGTCCGGTGGGCGAGTGGACTCGGTGGATGAGCACCTGCCGGCCAGCGTCGCGGAAGTGGCGACCAGTACCACCAGCGTCATCGGCAGCAGCGCGGTCGACTACTACGCCTAATGTCACACCTCCCCCTCTGTGGGAGCGAGCTTGCTCGCGATAGCGGCTTGTCAGTCACCTTGCAGGTAACTGATCCTTCGCTATCGCGAGCAAGCTCGCTCCCACATTGGTTTTAGGGCGATCAAAGATTGCATCCGGCTCGCCATCTCCTCTCTTGCCACTTCTGGCATAACACTTGCTCCTGCCTTGCCGTGCAACAGTGAAAACCCCGATTAGTGACGGATTATTGGCATGGCGAAGAGTGAAGCAGCAGCTGTAAAAGACCCTGCAACCAAAGGCAAACTCAAGCTGATCATCGTGATCGTAGTGGGGTTGCTCCTGGCGATCGGTGTGTCCGTGGGCGCGACCTGGTATTTCATGCACAGTGCCCAAAGCAAGCCGGCAGTCGCGGCCGAAGCTGCGCCAGTGGGCAAGCAGCCGGCGATTTTCGAACCGATGGCGCCAGCCTTCGTGGCCAACTACACCCAGAACGGTCGTCAGCGCTACATGCAGGTGAGCATTACCCTGTTGGGTCGCAACCAGGCTGACCTGGAGGCGCTGCGGGTGCATATGCCACTGATCCGCAATAACCTGGTGATGCTGTTTTCCGGACAGAATTTCGACACCCTGGCCACTCCGGTCGGCCAGGAAATGTTGCGTCAGAAAGCCACGGCCAGCGTGCAGGAAGTCGCTCAGAAAGAGCTTGGCAAAGTGGTGATCGAACAGTTGCTCTTCACTAACTTCGTATTGCAGTAGGAACACGACATGGCCGTGCAGGACCTGCTGTCCCAGGACGAAATCGATGCGCTGTTGCATGGTGTCGACGACGGTCTGGTACAGACCGAAAACGCTGCTGAACCGGGCAGCGTCAAAAGCTACGACCTGACCAGCCAGGATCGCATCGTTCGCGGACGCATGCCGACCCTGGAAATGATCAACGAACGTTTCGCCCGCTACACCCGCATCAGCATGTTCAACATGCTGCGCCGTTCGGCCGACGTGGCCGTCGGTGGCGTGCAGGTGATGAAGTTCGGTGAGTACGTGCACTCGCTGTACGTGCCCACCAGCCTCAACCTGGTGAAGATCAAGCCGTTGCGTGGCACCGCGTTGTTCATCCTTGACGCCAAATTGGTGTTCAAGCTGGTGGATAACTTCTTCGGGGGTGACGGTCGTCACGCCAAGATCGAAGGTCGTGAATTCACCCCGACCGAGCTGCGGGTGGTGCGCATGGTACTGGAGCAGGCCTTCGTCGACTTGAAGGAGGCCTGGCAGGCGATCATGGAAGTGAACTTCGAGTACATCAACTCGGAAGTGAACCCGGCCATGGCCAACATCGTCGGCCCGAGCGAGGCCATTGTGGTCTCGACCTTCCACATCGAACTCGATGGCGGTGGCGGCGATCTGCACGTGACCATGCCGTACTCGATGATTGAGCCAGTGCGTGAAATGCTCGACGCCGGTTTCCAGTCGGACCTCGACGATCAGGACGAGCGCTGGATCAACGCTTTGCGCCAGGACGTGCTGGATGTCGACGTGCCGGTCGGCGCTACCGTCGCTCGGCGCCAACTGCGTCTGCGGGACATCCTGCACATGCAGCCGGGGGACATCATCCCCGTCGAGATGCCGGAAGAGATGATCATGCGCGCCAATGGCGTGCCGGCCTTCAAGGTCAAGATGGGCTCTCACAAAGGCAACCTGGCGTTGCAGGTGATCGAGCCGATCGAACGCCGCTGAGCGGTGTCGAACGCCTTAAGTTTGTAACGGTTTTTGCTTCTAACTGAATTTTTGCCCGCCGAGGACACATGATGGCTGACGATATGAATACCCAGGATGACCAGGCGCTGGCCGACGAATGGGCTGCGGCCCTGGAAGAAACCGGCGATGCCGGGCAAGCCGATATCGACGCCTTGCTGGCGGCCGACACTGGCGCCCATGCGTCCAGCCGCCTGCAGATGGAAGAGTTTGGCAGCGTGCCGAAGAGTCATGAACCGGTGACGCTCGATGGCCCGAACCTGGATGTGATTCTCGATATCCCGGTGTCGATCTCCATGGAAGTGGGCAGCACCGACATCAACATCCGCAACCTGCTGCAGCTCAACCAGGGCTCGGTGATCGAACTGGACCGCCTGGCCGGTGAGCCGCTCGATGTACTGGTCAATGGCACCTTGATCGCCCATGGCGAAGTGGTGGTGGTCAACGAGAAGTTCGGCATTCGCCTGACGGACGTGATCAGCCCGAGCGAACGCATCAAGAAGTTGCGCTGAGTGAAAGCTTTCTTCGCAGCAGCCGCGATGCTGCCATTGAGTGTGCTGGCGGCCGAACCGGTCGCCACGGCCGTCGCTGCGCCGGCAGCAGGCAGTGGTGTCGCCGGGCAATTGGCGCAATTGGTGCTCGGCTTGCTGCTGGTGCTGGGCTTGATCTTCTTTCTCGCCTGGCTGTTGCGGCGTGTGCAGCAGGCGGGGCCGGCTGGCAAGGGGCAGGTCATCGACATTGTCGGTACCCGCGCGCTCGGGCCGCGCGACCGGCTGGTGCTGGTGCAGGTCGGTAACGAGCAGATCCTGCTGGGCTTGAGCCCCGGCACCATCACCGCCTTGCACGTCCTCAAGGAGCCGGTGCAGGTGCCCTCCGCCGAGCAGGCCAGCCCCGAATTTGCCCAGCGCCTCATGGAACTGTTAGGTAAAGACCAGAAGGATAAAAAGTAATGCCGTTGCGCATTCTGTTGGCATTGGCCTTGATGCTGGCCGCACCGTTGGCATTCGCCGCCGATCCGCTGTCGATCCCGGCGATCACTCTCGGAACCAACGCCGAAGGGGCCCAGGAATACTCGGTCAGCCTGCAGATCCTGCTGATCATGACCGCGCTGAGTTTCATCCCGGCGTTCGTCATGCTGATGACCAGCTTCACCCGGATCATCATTGTCTTTTCGATCCTGCGCCAGGCCCTGGGCCTGCAACAGACCCCCTCGAACCAGATCCTCACCGGCATGGCGCTGTTCCTGACCATGTTCATCATGGCGCCGGTGTTCGACCGGGTGAACCAGGATGCGTTGCAACCTTACCTGGCAGAAAAAATCACCGCCCAGGATGCCGTGGTCAAGGCTGAAGTGCCGATCAAGGACTTCATGCTGGCCCAGACTCGCAGCAGCGACCTGGAGCTGTTCATGCGCCTGTCCAAGCGTACCGACATTCCCAGTGCCGATCAGGCGCCGCTGACCATCCTGGTGCCAGCGTTCGTGACCTCCGAGCTCAAGACCGCGTTCCAGATCGGCTTCATGATTTTCATCCCGTTCCTGATCATTGACCTGGTGGTCGCCAGTATCCTGATGGCCATGGGCATGATGATGCTTTCTCCGCTGATCATTTCCCTGCCGTTCAAGATCATGCTGTTTGTGCTGGTGGATGGCTGGGCGCTGATCATCGGTACCCTGGCGGGCAGTTTCGGTGGTGTTTAGGCCTTTTGTGCGGGGAGGGCGATATGACGCCTGAAGTAGCGGTAGACCTGTTCCGTGAAGCGCTCTGGCTGACGACCACGATGGTCGCCATCCTGGTGATCCCCAGCCTGCTGGTGGGGTTGCTGGTGGCGATGTTCCAGGCCGCGACCCAGATCAACGAACAGACCTTGAGCTTCCTGCCGCGCCTGCTGGTGATGTTGGTGACGCTGATCGTCGCCGGGCCCTGGCTGGTGCAAACCTTCATGGAATACATCCTGCAGTTGTACGGCAGTATTCCGCAGTTGATCGGCTGACCTCATGTCGATGCTCGCGCTGACGGACACCCAGATCAGTTCCTGGGTGGCATCGTTCGTCCTGCCACTGTTTCGCGTCACCGCGGTGCTCATGAGCATGCCGGTCTTCGGCACGACCCTGGTGCCCCGGCGCGTGCGCCTGTATTTCGCCCTGGCGATCACGGTGGTCATCGCGCCCGGGCTGCCGCCGATGCCATCGGTTCATGCGCTGGACCTCAGCGCACTGATGCTGGTGGCCGAGCAGATCCTTATCGGTACCTTGATGGGGTTCTCGCTGCAGCTGTTCTTCCAGGCGTTCGTGGTGGCCGGGCAAATCATTTCGATCCAGATGGGCATGGCCTTCGCGTCCATGGTCGACCCCACCAATGGCGTGACGACGGCGGTGATCGGTCAGTTCCTGACGATGCTGGTGACCCTGTTGTTCCTCGCCATGAACGGGCATCTGGTGGTGTTCGAGGTCTTGACCGAGAGTTTTACCACCATGCCGGTGGGCAGTGCGTTGCTGGTCAATCATTTCTGGGAAATCGCCGGCAAGCTCGGTTGGGTCCTCGGTGCGGCGATGGTGCTGGTATTACCCGCGATCACCGCGTTGCTGGTGGTCAACATCGCCTTTGGCGTGATGACCCGGGCGGCGCCGCAACTGAACATTTTCTCCATTGGTTTCCCGCTGATCCTCACGCTGGGCATGGTGATTTTCTGGATCAGCCTGGGGGATATCCTCAACCAGTATCGGCCGCTGGCCACCGAGGCCTTGCAGCTGCTACGCGACATGGCACAGGCACGCTGAACCATGGCCGAGAGCGAGAGTGGCCAGGACAAGACAGAAGACCCCACGGAGAAGCGCCTGCGCGAATCCCGGGAAAAGGGTGAGACCGCCCGCTCCAAGGAACTCAATACGCTGGCGGTGATGCTGGCCGGGGCGGGTGGGTTGCTGATCTATGGTGGCGGGTTGGCCCTGGACCTGCTGGAAATCATGCGGCTGAATTTCTCGCTGCCCCGTGAGGTGCTGCTCACGCCGGGGTCCATGACTCAGTATCTGCTGCACTCAGGCAAAATCGCGATTCTGGCGATACAGCCGGTTCTGATCTTCCTGTTGCTGGCCGCTGTTATCGGCCCGATTTCCCTGGGCGGCTGGTTGTTCGCCGCCGGTAGCCTGGCCCCCAAATTCAGTCGGATGAACCCCGCCGCTGGTCTTAAGCGCATGTTTTCGACCTCGGCGCTGATGGAACTGCTCAAGGCTTTCGGGAAATTCCTGCTGGTTCTGTTTGTCGCGCTGACGGTGTTGCAGTCCGACATCGACGATCTGTTGCGCATCGCTCACGAGCCGCTGGAGCAGGCCATCATCCACAGTGTGCAGTTGGTGGGGTGGAGCACGTTGTGGATAGCCTGCGGCCTGATCCTGATCGCTGCCATCGACGTGCCGATCCAGCTGTATCAGAGCAAGCAGAAGCTGATGATGACCAAGCAGGAAGTGCGCGACGAGCACAAGGACTCGGAGGGCAAGCCGGAGGTCAAGCAGCGGATTCGCCAGTTGCAGCGCGAAGTGTCCCAGCGGCGGATGATGGCTGCGATCCCGGACGCCGATGTGGTCATCACCAACCCGACCCACTATGCCGTGGCGCTCAAGTACGACCCCGAGAAAGGCAACGCTCCCGTGCTGCTGGCCAAGGGCAGTGACTTCCTGGCGCTGAAGATCCGTGAGATCGCCGTGGCCAATGAGGTGATGCTGCTCGAGTCCCCGGCACTGGCACGGTCGATTTACTACTCCACCGAACTCGACCAGGAAATCCCCGGCGGCCTGTACCTGGCCGTGGCACAGGTGCTGGCCTACGTCTACCAGATCCGCCAGCACCGTGCCGGCAAGGGCAAGCGCCCCGAACCGCTCAAGGACCTGCCGATCCCGCCGGATTTGCGGCGTGATTCCTGAGTCGGGCTGGCACAAAAAACTGTGGGAGCGAGCTTGCTCGCGATTGCGCTGGTTCAGTCGACTAAGGGGGTGACTGACAAGTCGCTATCGCGAGCAAGCTCGCTCCCACAGGTTCGCGTCCCTTCAACCCCTCTATTTCAGCCGCCTACAAAAGTTGGAAGGCTTCTTGCAATACCCCGTCTGCGCCCCTTCCGGGCGTCAAAAGTTTGCTTCACAGGAACGGGGAATATTGGTGGATCGCTCTCAGTTATTCAGCGCCGCGCGCAGCAATGTCGTAGACCTCAGCCGGGGTAATCTGGGCGTGCCGCTGTTGCTGCTGGTCATGCTCGCCATGATGATGCTGCCGGTGCCGCCGTTCCTGCTGGACGTGTTCTTCACGTTCAACATCGCCCTGTCGATCGTTGTGCTGCTGGTGTGCGTATACGCCCTGCGGCCGCTGGATTTCGCTGTATTCCCAACCATCCTGCTGGTGGCCACGCTGTTGCGCCTGGCGCTGAACGTGGCATCCACCCGGGTGGTCATGCTCCATGGCCAGGACGGGCATGCCGCCGCCGGCAAGGTGATCCAGGCCTTCGGTGAGGTGGTGATCGGCGGTAACTACGTGGTCGGTATCGTGGTCTTCGCCATCTTGATGATCATCAACTTCGTCGTGGTGACCAAGGGTGCCGGGCGGATTTCCGAGGTGAGCGCGCGTTTTACCCTCGATGCGATGCCCGGCAAGCAAATGGCGATCGACGCCGACCTCAACGCCGGCCTGATCGACCAGAGCCAGGCCAAGCTGCGCCGTCTGGAAGTGGCCCAGGAAGCCGAGTTCTACGGTTCCATGGACGGTGCCAGCAAATTCGTACGCGGTGACGCCATCGCCGGTTTGCTGATTCTGTTCATCAACCTGATCGGCGGCATGGCCGTCGGTATCTTCCAGCACAACATGACGTTTGGCGACGCCGGCAAGGTCTACGCCTTGTTGACCATTGGTGACGGTTTGGTGGCGCAATTGCCATCACTGTTGTTATCTACAGCGGCTGCGATCATGGTAACCCGTGCTTCGGGCTCCGAAGACATGGGCAAGCAGATCGGCCGGCAAATGTTCGCCTCGCCCAAGGCCCTGGCGGTTGCCGCTGGGCTGATGGCGGTGATGGGCCTGGTGCCGGGGATGCCCCATGTTTCCTTCCTGAGCATGGCGGCCATGGCGGCAGGCGGTGCCTACCTGTTCTGGAAGAAGCAGAACGTGCAGAAAGTCCAGGCCCTGCAAGAGGTCAAGCGTCAGCAGGAACTGCTGCCGTCGCCGGCACGCGCCATGGAAACCAAGGAACTGGGCTGGGATGACGTGACGCCAATCGACATGATCGGCCTGGAAGTCGGTTACCGCCTGATTCCATTGGTCGACCGCAACCAGGGTGGTCAGTTGCTGGCACGGATCAAGGGGGTGCGCAAGAAGCTGTCCCAGGACCTGGGCTTCCTGATGCCGACCGTGCATATCCGCGACAACCTCGACCTGGCGCCGAGTGCCTACCGCCTGACGCTGATGGGGGTGATCCTGGCCGAAGCCGAGATCTACCCCGACCGCGAGCTGGCGATCAACCCGGGGCAGGTCTACGGCAGCCTCAACGGCATCACCGCCAAGGATCCGGCTTTTGGCCTGGAGGCGGTGTGGATCGAAATCAGCCAGCGGGCCCAGGCGCAGTCCCTCGGCTATACCGTGGTGGACGCCAGTACGGTGGTGGCGACCCACTTGAACCAGATTCTGTACAAGCACTCCAGCGAGCTGATTGGTCACGAAGAAGTCCAGCAACTCCTGCAAGTACTGGCCAAAGGCTCGCCGAAGCTGGCCGAAGAGCTGGTGCCGGGTGTGGTTTCGTTGTCGCATTTGCTCAAGGTGCTGCAGGCGCTGTTGGCCGAACAGGTGCCTGTGCGCGACATACGCAGTATTGCCGAGGCTATCGCCAACAACGCTTCCAAGAGTCAAGATACCGCCGCCCTGGTGGCTGCGGTTCGGGTCGGCGTGTCCCGCGCAATCGTCCAAAGCATTGTAGGCACTGAGTCTGAGCTGCCTGTGATCACCTTGGAGCCAAGGTTGGAACAGATATTGCTCAATAGTCTGCAGAAGGCAGGACAAGGCTCGGAAGAGGGTGTTCTGCTGGAGCCAAGCATGGCCGAGAAGCTGCAGCGTTCGCTGATCGAAGCAGCCCAGCGGCAAGAGATGCAAGGCCAACCGGTGATCCTGCTGGTGGCCGGTCCGATTCGCGCGATGCTCTCGCGATTCGGGCGCCTCGCGGTCCCGGGGCTGCATGTGCTGGCGTACCAGGAAATACCGGACAACAAGCAAGTGACCATCGTTGCGACAGTAGGGCCCAACGGCTGAGGTAGTGGTTTATGCAAGTGAAGCGTTTTTTCGCCGCCGACATGCGTCAGGCCATGAAACTGGTTCGTGACGAGCTGGGCGCTGAAGCAGCCATCATTGGCAACCGTCGTATTGCCGGCGGTGTCGAGCTGACGGCGGCCCTGGATTACAAACTGTCTGCGCTGGCCCCACGGGTTCCGAACATGGAACTCGAAGATGAGCTGCGCAAGACCCAATCGCGCATCGCCAGCGCCCAGGCCGAACTGAGCCTGCGTAGCAGCGAAGGCGAGGGCGCGGCAGGCACCAATCGTCAATTGTTCGCCGGTCAGCCGCTGACCGCCGGCCTGCCGTTGACCGCTGCCGAACCGCTGATCGAGCAGGCCCACGCCGAACCGCGTCGTCCTGAGCCGGCGCCCGCAGCGCCTGCCCGGGGTGTCGATCCGCGTGCCCTGGATTCGATGCGCTTTGAACTCAACAGCCTGCGCGAGCTGATGGAAGTCCAGCTCGGCTCCCTGGCCTGGAACCAGCTGCAAGGCAGCCGTCCAGCCCAGGCCAACCTGTGGCGTCGCCTGCAACGCATCGGCCTGTCCGGCCCGTTGTCCCGGGACCTGCTGGCGCTGATCAATGGTATCGAGGAGCCTCGCCAGGCCTGGCGCATGTTGCTGGCGCACCTGGCGCGGATGATCGCGACCCCGGAAGTCGAGCCGCTGGAAGAGGGCGGGGTAATTGCCATGGTCGGTCCTGCCGGCATGGGCAAGACCACCACCCTGGCCAAGCTCGCCGCCCGTTATGTACTCAAGTACGGCGCCCAGAGCATTGCCCTGGTGAGCATGGACAGTTTCCGCATCGGTGCCCAGGAGCAGCTCAAGACCCTCGGCCGGATCCTCAATGTGTCGGTGACCCATGTGGATCCGGGTCAGTCCCTGGCCCAGGCGCTGGAGCCGCTGCTGCGCAAACGCGTCGTGCTGATCGATACCGCAGGCCTGCAAGCCAGCGATCCAGCCCTGCGCATGCAGCTCGAAAGCCTGGCCGGACGTGGTATCAAGTCAAAAAATTATCTCGTGTTGGCAACCACCAGCCAGAAACAGGTTCTAACCGCCGCATACCACAGCTACAAACGCTGCGGGCTGGCCGGCTGCATCCTGACTAAGCTGGACGAAACGGCAAGCCTGGGCGAGGTGTTGAGCCTGGCGATCGGTCATGAACTACCGGTGGCCTACCTGACCGACGGGCCGCGGATCCCGGATGATTTGCATCTGCCGCGCCGTCATCAACTGGTCAGTCGTGCCGTGAGTGTGCAAATGCAGGAAGAACCCAGCGAAGAAGCCATGGCTGATATGTTCGCTGATATCTACCACAGTCCGACCAAGCAGGTCGGCTGAGGTTATCATGAATATTTTTTGTACCTACATCGATGGTCTGCCATGCATTGTTCCGTATGCGAACGCGCAGCCAGTAATGTGGCCTCCGTCTAAGTAAGACAAGGTAAAGAACGAACATGGGCAGCATGCATCCCGTACAGGTGATCGCGGTGACCGGCGGCAAAGGTGGCGTCGGGAAGACTAACGTGTCAGTGAACTTGTCCCTGGCTCTGGCAGAGCTTGGCCGACGGGTCATGCTGCTGGACGCCGACCTGGGCCTGGCGAACGTCGACGTGTTGTTGGGGCTTACACCCAAACGCACGCTGGCGGACGTGATTGAAGGGCGCTGTGAGCTGCGTGACGTGTTGTTGCAGGGGCCGGGCGGGATTCGCATCGTGCCGGCTGCCTCAGGCACCCAGAGCATGGTTCACCTGACCCCGGCCCAGCACGCGGGCCTGATCCAGGCTTTCAGCGACATCGGCGACAACCTTGATGTGCTGGTGATCGACACTGCTGCCGGTATCGGTGACTCGGTCGTCAGTTTCGTCCGCGCGGCCCAGGAAGTGCTGCTGGTGGTCTGCGACGAACCGACGTCCATCACCGACGCCTATGCCCTGATCAAGTTGCTTAACCGCGACTATGGCATGAACCGCTTCCGCGTCCTGGCCAACATGGCCCAGAGCCCGCAGGAAGGACGCAACCTGTTCGCCAAGTTGACAAAGGTCACGGATCGTTTCCTGGATGTCGCCCTGCAATATGTCGGCGCAGTGCCTTACGACGAAAGCGTACGCAAGGCCGTCCAGAAGCAACGTGCCGTTTATGAAGCCTTTCCACGTTCCAAATGCGCGCTGGCGTTCAAGGCAATCGCCCAGAAGGTCGATACCTGGCCACTGCCGGCCAACCCTCGCGGGCATCTGGAGTTTTTCGTCGAGCGTCTTGTGCAACAAACAGCAGGGCCCGTGCTATGACAGCCAGCGGTTACAACCATCTCTACAAAAAATCGGCACGGGACGCCCAATACGAATTGATCGAGCGTTACGCGCCACTGGTCAAGCGTATCGCCTATCACTTGCTGGCGCGGTTGCCGGCCAGTGTCCAGGTCGAAGACTTGATCCAGGCGGGCATGATCGGCCTGCTCGAAGTGTCGAACAAATACGACGCGAGCAAGGGCGCGAGTTTCGAGACGTATGCCGGTATTCGCATTCGCGGGGCCATGCTCGATGAAGTCCGCAAGGGCGATTGGGCTCCGCGTTCGGTACACCGCAATACCCGCATGGTCAGTGATGCAATTCGGGCAATTGAAGCTAAAACCGGGCGTGACGCTAAAGATCACGAGGTTGCGGCCGAACTCCAGTTGAGTCTCGACGATTATTACGGGATTTTGAACGATACCTTGGGCAGCCGCCTGTTCAGTTTCGACGACCTGTTGCAGGACGGCGAACATGAAGGGCTGCACGAGGATAACGCGAGTGCTCACATGGAGCCGTCGCGTGACCTGGAAGATGAACGTTTCCAGAGCGCGCTGGCGGATGCGATTGCCAATTTGCCGGAGCGTGAGCGGCTGGTCTTGGCGCTGTACTACGACGAAGAGCTGAACCTCAAGGAAATCGGTGAGGTCCTGGGGGTCAGCGAATCGCGGGTCAGCCAGTTACACAGCCAGTGCGCGGCCCGTTTGCGGGGGCGTTTGGGGGAGTGGCGAGCGCGCTGACAGGCAGTGTGGGGAGACTGCGAACGAGGCTGGCCTGGCAGGTGCTGTACCAGTCTCCATCCGTTGTGCTCCAGACCGTTGTCGAGTGTTGTGCCGGATTGATTGAAATGGCGCGTCCAGGTGCTGGGCGCGTTTAAGACTGCTTGGAGGTCGAATTGGACAAGAACATGAAAATCCTCATCGTTGATGACTTCTCAACGATGCGGCGGATCATAAAAAACCTGTTGCGTGACCTTGGGTTCACCAACACGGCCGAAGCAGATGACGGGACCACTGCGCTTCCGATGTTGCACAGTGGCAACTTCGATTTTCTGGTCACCGACTGGAACATGCCGGGCATGACCGGTATCGACCTGTTGCGCCAGGTGCGTGCCGACGAAAAACTCAAGCATCTTCCGGTGCTGATGGTCACTGCCGAAGCCAAGCGCGAGCAGATCATCGAAGCGGCCCAGGCCGGTGTAAACGGCTATGTGGTCAAACCCTTCACGGCCCAGGCGTTGAAAGAGAAGATCGAAAAAATCTTCGAACGCATCGGTTAACGGCGCCACGGGGGAGCTATGGATAACGAATCTTCAATGGGTGATTTCGAATCGACCCTGAAAAAACATGCCCGCGAACTGGTCGACAGCCTTGAAAAAGGTCGCTTTAGCGATGCGGTTCAAATGATCCATGAGCTCAACCAGACCCGTGACCGCGGTCTGTATCAGGAGGTGGGCAAGCTCACGCGTGAATTGCACAGCGCGATTGTCAATTTCCAGATCGACCCGAATATGCCGCAGGCCGAGGAAGTCTCGCAGATCACCGACGCCACCGAGCGTCTGGGTTATGTGGTCAAGCTGACCGAGGCTGCGGCCAACCGCACCATGGACCTGGTGGAAAGCGCAACGCCCCTGGTCAACGGCCTGGGCGACGAAGCCCAGGCCTTGAGCACCGACTGGGGTCGGTTCATGCGGCGCGAAGTCGGCGCCGAAGAGTTTCGGGAGCTGGCCCGTCGGGTCGACGGTTTCCTGACGCGCAGCAGCACCGAGAACCGCGCGGTGGCCAGTAACCTCAACGATATTCTGCTGGCTCAGGACTATCAGGACCTGACCGGCCAAGTGATCAAGCGTGTGACCCAACTGGTCACCGAAGTGGAGAGCAACCTGCTCAAACTGGTGTTGATGGCCAGCCAGGTCGACCGCTTTGCAGGCATCGAACACGACCGTGAAGCGATGCTTGCTGAAAAAGATCCACAAAAACATCTCTCTCAGGGTGAAGGTCCGCAGATTCATGCCGATAAAAGAGAAGACGTTATGTCCGGTCAGGACGATGTGGACGATTTGCTGTCCAGCCTTGGATTCTGAGTTTTAGCCCTGTTTTAGGAGCAGCCATTAATGAGCTTCGGCGCCGATGAAGAGATCCTTCAGGATTTCCTGGTTGAGGCCGGCGAGATTCTAGAGCAACTGTCCGAACAGCTGGTCGAGCTGGAAAGCCGACCAGATGATGCGGATCTGCTCAATGCAATTTTTCGCGGTTTCCACACTGTAAAAGGAGGCGCCGGCTTCCTCCAGCTCAACGAGCTGGTGGAGTGCTGTCACATTGCCGAAAACGTGTTCGACATCCTGCGCAAGGGTGAGCGTCGCGTTGATTCGGAACTGATGGACGTGGTGCTTGAAGCGCTGGATGCGGTCAATAGCATGTTCAGCGAAGTGCGTGAGCGCTCGCCGATCACCGCTGCCACCCCCGAGCTGCTCGCTGCGCTGGCGCGTCTGGCCGAGCCACAGTCGGCTGACGAAGCGGCTCCGGTTGCCGAGGCTGCGGTTGAAGAACCGGTCGCCGAGGCATCGGGGGACATCACCGATAACGAATTCGAACAACTGCTGGACTCCCTGAATACCGTCAAGGCTCAGGCCGAGGCGCCGGTCGCTCAGGTTGCACCTGCTGCGCCAGCCGCCGGTGGGGCTGCCAGCGATGAAATCACCGATGCCGAGTTCGAGTCACTGCTCGACCAGCTCCATGGCAAGGGCCAGTTCGCAGCTGATGCCGTGGTCCCGGCGGCGGCCCCCGCCGCGCCGAAAGCCGCGGGCGACAGCTCGGACATCACCGACGACGAATTCGAAGCCTTGCTCGATCAGTTGCATGGCAAGGGTACCTTTGCCGTTGAGGCACTGGATTCGGCCATCGCTTCGGCGCCGACACCGGCCAAGCCTGCCGCTGCTGCCGCGGGTAGCGACCTGATCAGCGACAACGAATTCGAATCACTGCTCGATGAGCTTCATGGCAAGGGCAAGTTCAGCGAAGTGGGTACTGCTTCTGCTGCGCCTGCTGCCACTGCGGCTGCACCGGTGGCCAAGGCTGCGCCCAAACCCGTTGCCAAGGCACCGGAACCGAAGGCCGAGCCAGCCAAGCCTGCCGCTGCCGCCCCGGCGCCAGCCCGTGCTCCGGCGGCGCCGCCGCCCGAGAAACCGGCCAGCGAAGCCGAGACCACCGTTCGGGTCGATACCGCACGCCTGGACGAGATCATGAACATGGTCGGCGAACTGGTGCTGGTGCGTAACCGTCTGGTGCGCCTGGGCCTCAACAGCCAGGACGAAGCCATGTCCAAGGCCGTGTCGAACCTCGACGTGGTCACGGCGGACCTGCAGACCGCGGTCATGAAGACCCGGATGCAGCCGATCAAGAAAGTCTTCGGACGCTTCCCGCGCCTGGTTCGCGACCTGGCTCGCCAGCTCAAGAAAGAAATCAACCTGGAACTGGTGGGTGAAGAAACCGACCTCGACAAGAACCTTGTCGAGGCCCTGGCCGACCCGCTGGTCCACTTGGTGCGCAACGCGGTCGACCATGGCATCGAGTCGCCGGAAGAACGCGAAGCCTCGGGCAAGGTCCGCAGCGGCAAGGTGATCCTGGCCGCTGAGCAGGAAGGCGACCACATCCTGCTGTCGATCTCCGACGACGGCAAAGGCATGGATCCGAACGTGTTGCGTTCCATCGCGGTGAAACGCGGTGTGATGGACAAGGATGCCGCCGACCGCCTGAGCGACACCGAGTGCTACAACCTGATCTTCGCCCCGGGTTTCTCGACCAAGACCGAGATTTCCGACGTGTCGGGCCGTGGCGTGGGCATGGACGTGGTGAAAACCAAGATTTCCCAGCTCAACGGTTCGATCAATATCTACTCGACCAAGGGCCAAGGCTCGAAGATCGTCATCAAGGTCCCGCTGACCCTGGCGATCATGCCGACCCTGATGGTGATGCTGGGCAACCAGGCCTTCGCCTTCCCGCTGGTCAACGTCAACGAAATCTTCCACCTCGACCTGTCGCGCACCAACGTGGTGGACGGCCAGGAAGTGGTGATCGTACGGGACAAGGCACTGCCACTGTTCTACCTCAAGCGCTGGTTGGTCAGCTCCGCCGCTCATGTGGAGCAGGGCGAGGGCCATGTGGTGATCCTTTCGGTGGGCACCCAGCGGATCGGCTTCGTCGTCGACCAGTTGGTGGGCCAGGAAGAAGTGGTCATCAAGCCGTTGGGCAAGATGCTCCAGGGCACCCCGGGCATGTCCGGCGCCACCATCACCGGCGACGGCCGCATCGCGTTGATTCTCGATGTGCCAAGCATGCTCAAGCGTTACGCCGCCCGGCGTATTTGATTCTGGAGGGGCGTGGCCAAGGGCCGCGCCTCGTCTAACGGAGTGTTTATGGTAGTTAAAGTCCTGGTGGTGGACGATTCGGGGTTTTTCCGCCGCCGCGTCTCGGAAATTCTTTCGGCGGACACGAGTATTCAGGTCGTCGGTACCGCGACCAATGGCAAAGAGGCGATTGATCAGGCCCTGGCGCTCAAGCCGGACGTGATCACCATGGACTACGAGATGCCGATGATGGATGGCATCACGGCCGTGCGGCATATCATGCAGCGCTGCCCGACGCCGGTATTGATGTTCTCGTCCCTGACCCATGAAGGCGCCCGGGTGACCCTCGATGCGCTGGACGCCGGGGCGGTGGATTTCCTGCCGAAAAATTTCGAAGACATTTCGCGTAACCCAGACAAGGTTCGGCAGTTGCTGTGCGAAAAGGTCCACAGCATCTCCCGCAGCAATCGCCGTGTCGGTGCCTACAGCGCACCGGCGCCAGCCCCTGTTGCGGCGCCAAGCCCGGCTCCATCGCCGACGCCGACTGCATCGAGCAGCTTCAATCCGGCACCGGTACGCAGTGCTCCGGCACCAGCACCTGCGCCGGCTCGCCCGGCGCCCGCCAGTACGTCATCGCCGGCGCCCAAGCGCAAAGCCTACAAGCTGGTCGCTATCGGTACGTCCACGGGTGGCCCGGTGGCACTGCAGCGGGTCCTGACCCAGTTGCCGGCCAACTTCCCGGCCCCCATCGTGCTGATCCAGCACATGCCGGCGGCGTTCACCAAGGCTTTCGCGGAGCGTTTGGACAAGCTGTGCAACATCAGCGTCAAGGAAGCCGAGGATGGCGACATCCTGCGTCCAGGCCTGGCGTTGTTGGCTCCGGGTGGCAAGCAGATGATGATCGATGGCCGTGGCGCGGTGAAAATCCTGCCGGGCGACGAGCGTCTGAACTACAAGCCTTGCGTGGACATTACCTTCGGTTCCGCGGCCAAGTCCTACGGTGACAAAGTTCTGGCGGTGGTGCTCACCGGCATGGGCGCCGACGGTCGCGAAGGCGCGCGCCTGCTCAAGCAGGGCGGCAGCGCAATCTGGGCCCAGGACGAAGCCAGCTGCGTGATCTACGGCATGCCAATGGCCATCGTAAAGGCCGATCTTGCCGACGCGGTGTATGGATTGGACGACATCGGTAGACACCTGGTCGAGGCCTGCCTGTAATGGATGTGCTCAGCCTGATCGGCATCATCATGGCGTTCGTTGCCATCATTGGCGGCAATTACCTGGAAGGCGGTCATCTGGGCGCGCTGGCCAACGGCCCGGCGGCGTTGATTGTGCTCGGTGGCACCATTGGTGCGGCGCTGTTGCAGTCGCCCATGAGCGCTTTCAAACGCGCCATGCAAGTGCTGATCTGGATTCTGTTCCCGCCCCGTGTCGACCTGGCCGGTGGTATCGATCGGGTGGTGAACTGGAGCCTGACCGCTCGCAAGGAAGGCTTGCTGGGCCTGGAAGGTGTGGCCGATGCCGAGCCCGACAGCTACTCACGCAAAGGCCTGCAATTGCTGGTGGACGGCGCCGAGCCGGAAGCCATCCGCAGCATTCTGGAAGTGGATTTCTACACCCAGGAAAGCCGCGATATCGAGGCGGCCAAGGTATTCGAAAGCATGGGCGGCTACGCGCCGACCATCGGCATCATCGGTGCGGTGATGGGCTTGATCCATGTGATGGGCAACCTGGCCGATCCATCGCAACTGGGCAGCGGCATCGCCGTGGCGTTCGTTGCCACGATCTATGGTGTGGCGAGTGCCAACCTGGTGCTGCTGCCGATCGCGGCCAAGCTCAAGGCCATCGCGTTGCGCCAGTCGCGCTATCGCGAAATGCTGCTGGAAGGGATCCTGTCGATCGCCGAAGGTGAAAACCCGCGCTCCATTGAGTTGAAGCTCCAGGGCTTCATGGACTGATGGGAGGCAAGGAACATGGCTCGTCGCAGGCACACAGAAGAACACGTCAACCATGAACGCTGGCTCGTTTCCTACGCCGACTTCATCACGCTGCTGTTCGCCTTTTTCGTGGTCATGTATTCGATCTCGTCGGTCAACGAAGGCAAGTACAAAGTCATTTCCGAGGCATTGATCGGTGTCTTTACCGACTCCGACCGTGCCCTCAAGCCTATCCCCATCGGTGAGGAGCGGCCCAAGACCACGACCCCGGCCAAGCCATTGGTCAAGGACAGCGAGCAGGTCGATGCCGGTATTGCCGGCGGTCGTGATCCATTGAAAAGCATCGCCGACGATATCAGCGCGGCGTTCGGCGACCTGATCAGTTCCAACCAGATGACCGTGCGCGGCAACGAGTTGTGGGTCGAGATCGAGCTCAACTCCAGCCTGTTGTTCGGCAGCGGCGACGCCATGCCCAGCGACATGGCGTTCAACATCATCGATAAGGTCGCGACGATCCTCAAACCCTTCGACAACCCGATCCATGTCGAAGGCTTCACGGACGACCAGCCGATCCGTACCGCGCAATACCCGACCAACTGGGAACTGTCCTCCGCCCGTTCGGCGAGCATCGTGCGCATGCTGGCGATGCAGGGTGTGAATCCCGGTCGCCTGGCCTCGGTGGGCTACGGCGAGTTCCAGCCAGTCGCCAACAACGCCACTGCCGAGGGGCGTGCGCGCAATCGGCGGGTGGTGCTGGTGGTGTCGCGCAACCTCGATGTGCGTCGCAGCCTGACCGGTACCGGTACGGCCAATGCAACTCCGGATGCGGCATTGAAGCGGGCTGGCACACAAACTGCACCGGCTCCGGTCAAGTCGCCGGGAAGACAGAGTGCCGTCAATTCTCCGTCACCCGCTTTATAACCGAGCTATTTCTCGGTCGAGCCTGTTTCGGCCGGGAGGAACGATCCGAATGAGAGTCTGGGCAGTCGCCAATCAAAAAGGTGGTGTGGGCAAGACCACATCTTCCATCGCTTTAGCCGGGTTGCTGGCCGAGGCGGGCAAGCGCGTGGTCATCGTCGATCTGGATCCCCATGGCTCGATGACCAGCTATTTCGGCTACGATCCCGATAGCCTGGAGCACAGCAACTACGACCTGTTCCTGCACAAGGGCGTTGTGCCCGAGGGCCTGCCGGGGCAGTTGCTGTTGTCCACCAGCGACGAGCGGATTTCCCTGCTGCCATCGAGCACCGCTCTCGCCACCCTGGAGCGACAGTCGCCCGGGCAGGGCGGGCTGGGCTTGGTGATCGCCAAGAGTCTGGCGCAGCTGTGGCAGGATTTCGATTACGCGATCATCGACAGCCCGCCGTTGCTGGGTTTGCTGATGGTCAATGCCTTGGCTGCCAGCCAGCAGTTGGTGATCCCGGTGCAGACCGAGCACTTGGCGGTCAAGGGTCTGGAGCGCATGGTCAATACACTGGCGATGGTCAACCGCTCGCGCAAGCAGACGCTGGCCTTCAACATCGTGCCGACCTTGTTCGATCGTCGCACCCAGGCGTCCCTGGGCACCCTGCGGGTGTTGCGGGACATGTACCCCGAGGACATCTGGCAAGGCTATATCCCCGTCGATACCCGCTTGCGGGACGCCAGCCGCGCAGGTGTGACCCCCTCGCAATTCGATGGCAAGAGCCGTGGCGTGCTGGCCTACCGGGCGCTGCTCAAGCACCTGTTGGCCCAGCAGCTTGTTCCACAGCAGGTGGCCTAAGGTGACGAGGCTTTCCACTGGCATTGCGTTCGCTTGTGAACGCTCAAGTCCTACCGCATTCATGCCGATAACCTCTTCAAGTGGCGCACTGTTCCTATGAGCCGCCCGATAAAGACAACCTCGCGTCCGCAAATGGCCCTGCAATCCTATCTGGATGGGCTGCTGCAGGAAGCGACCGAAGAATTGCCACCACTGCCAAGCGTGATCGAGGCGTTGCCCGAGAATGTCGAAGCCAAGGGTGTGTTGGATGAGTTTCAGGCGGCCGTGCTCGAAGAGCAGGCCCGTGATGCACAGAAATCAGTAATGGCTGCGGCGGTCGAGGCACCGTTCATCAAGCCTCAGGTGGCGGTCATGGACGCGCCTGCGCCGATCCTGGCGTCGGTCTCGACCGTTGCCCCGCTGCTGCAAGGCCTGGTGACGCCGGTGGTGGAAATTCACCTGCCGCCGAGCAGCCCGCCACCACCGGTGCCGGGCGACGATCGTCCGGCCTGGGCTGCCGAGCCGTTCGAGTGTTTGTTGTTCGATGTGGCCGGGTTGACCCTGGCGGTGCCGCTGGTATGCCTGGGATCGATTTATTCCCTGGCCGGGCAGGAATTGACGCCGTTGTTTGGCCAGCCGGAATGGTTTCTCGGAATCCTGCCGAGCCAGGCCGGCAACCTGAAGGTACTGGATACGGCGCGCTGGGTCATGCCGGACCGTTATCGCGATGACTTTCGCCAAGGCTTGCAGTACGTGATTTCAGTGCAGGGTTACGAGTGGGGTTTGGCGGTGCATCAGGTCAGCCGTTCGCTGCGCCTGGACCCGAACGAGATCAAGTGGCGTAGCCATCGAGGGCAACGGCCATGGCTGGCCGGTACGGTGATCGAGCATATGTGCGCCTTGCTGGACGTTTCCGAGCTGGCGGAGCTGATCGCCAGCGGCGGGGCAAAACACCTGGGCGGCAGCAAGAAGCCGGTCCAGAAACCGAAATAAGACAACCGGCGGCGCACAGCGTCGCCGGACAGAATACACGCCGCCACAGGCGGTTTTTCGAGGGGTCAGGGTATGAATGATAAGGCGTCGTCTCAAAAGGGTTCTGAAGATCCGATTCTGCAATGGGTAACCTTCAAGCTCGATAACGAAACCTACGGCATCAACGTGATGCGCGTTCAGGAAGTGCTGCGCTATACCGAGATCGCCCCGGTACCGGGTGCTCCGAGCTATGTGCTGGGCATCATCAACCTGCGTGGCAACGTGGTTACGGTGATCGATACCCGTCAGCGCTTCGGCCTGATGAATGCCGAGATCAGCGACAACACCCGGATCGTTATCATCGAAGCCGACAAGCAAGTGGTTGGCATCATGGTCGACAGCGTCGCCGAAGTGGTTTACCTGCGTCAGTCGGAAATCGAGACTGCGCCGAACGTGGGTAACGAAGAATCCGCCAAGTTCATTCAGGGCGTGTGCAACAAGAACAACGAGTTGCTGATTCTGGTTGAACTGGACAAGATGATGAGCGAAGAAGAGTGGTCGGAACTGGAGAGTATCTGATTTGATTCTTGAGGTAGCAGTCATTGTCCTGTTCCTTTTCTGGGCAGGCACGCTGGCGATGTTCTTGGCGTACATACGTGGCCAGCGGCAGATCGCCGCTCAGCAGGCCCAGGGCGATGCGCTGCGCGACCAGCGCATCAGGGACCTGGCCAAGCGCGTCGACGATTACCAGAACGGCACTGTGCGCATGGGCGAAGCGCTCCATGAGCTGCGTGCCGTGGTCGCGCCGTTGCCGGATAAACTCGCCCAGTTGGAACAGCGCGACCCCTCCAGCCTGTCCTTCGCCCAGGCCGCCCGCCTGGTGGGTATGGGCGCCAGTGTCGACGAACTGACCCAAGCCTGCGGCCTGACCCAGGCCGAGGCGGAGTTGATGAGCAAGCTGCACAAGGGCGGCTGATCGCCTTCACCCCAATCCAATGTGGGAGCGAGCTTGCTCGCGATAGCGGTGTGACAATCAACAGAGATGTTGAATGTGAATCCGTCATCGCGAGCAAGCTCGCTCCCACAGGTTTTTCTGGTGCTCACACACAGATCCTTCCAACCCAAGCGCAATCCCTGTGGCGAGGGAGCTTGCTCCCGCTGGGCAGCGCAGCGGCCCCCGGCTTTTTTGCGGCTACTGCGCACCCTCGCCCCAGGTGTAGCCGCGGTCCGTTACATCTTTCTCGACACTCGGCACATTTGTGGGAGCGAGCTTGCTCGCGATAGCGGTGTGACAATCAACAGAGATGTTGAATGCGAATCCGTCATCGCGAGCAAGCTCGCTCCCACAGGTTTTTCTGGTGCTCACAGACTGGTCGTTCCAGCCCGGACACCGCTGCGTTGATCAGTAATCGTCGCCGCGGTCGGTCACATCCTTCTCGATACTCGGCGCATTCGGGTCGTAGCCCTGGGGAAACTTGCCCTTGAGGTTCCAGGCGAACGCAATGATCTCGGCAATCGTGCGGTACAGCTCTTCGGGGATGCTGTCCCCCAACTCCATCCGCGCCAACAGCTTCACCAGCTCGGCATTTTCATAGATCGGTACTTCGCTTTCGCGGGCGATGCGCAGGATTTCCTCGGCCAGGGCTTCGTCGCCCTTGGCGGTGAGGGTCGGGGCGTGGTGGCCGTCGTACTTGAGGGCAATGGCCTGGCGGGGTGCGGTATGGGTTGTCATGCGGTTTCGTCCACCCAGCGTTGTTCCAGGCGAGTCTTGGGGCCTTGGGGCGGGGTGCCGAGGTGGCAGTCCAGGTCGCCGACGTTCAGGCCACAAGTCACCAGGCGCTCACGCAAGGCTGTCAGGTTGCTTTCGATCAGGCTCGCTGTATACGGCCGTTCGGCCCACAACTGGCTGGACAGGCTGCCGCTGAGCAACTGGGCCTGAACCTGCAGTGGGCCGAGCGGTTCCATGTCGAACGCCAATTCCACCCGCCAGAGCTGCTGTTTTGGCTCGCGTTCTTCCCTGCGCTCGTTTGGTTGCTCCCGGGGCGGGGTTTCCTCGCGCTGGAACTTGACCTGCAACGGCACGATGTCCTGCAGGTTGCGCATCGGGATTTCCAATTGCCAGGTGCTCATCAGTCGACCGTCGTCGGTCAGGCCGGTCTGCTCCAGGCTCGACAATTGATGGCTTTGCAGGCGTGACACGGCGGCAGCGGCCAGGCGCAGCAGGTGTTCGAGGTCGCCGTCTTCGTCCTGGCCTTGCATCTGGCGCGAGGGCAGGGGGAAGCTGGTGGGTTGCGGCTTGGCGCTGACCTGGCCGAGCATCCCCAGGGCGCTGCGTACGAAGCTAGGCAGGACTTGGGCCAACGTATTGGCGGCAATGATGGCGCTGAGGTTGGTGGAGGCGGGCAGGGCCGGTGTCAGTTGGGCGATCAGTTTCAGCAGGTCGCCTTTCATGTCCGGCGCCAGGCTCGGTGGTTGCCCGGCGAGCAATTTGCTTTCCAGGAATACGCCGCTGGCGACCATGGCTTGGGCCAAACCCTTGGGTGTGCTCAGTTGCTGGACGTCCGGCAGGCCAGCCAGCAAGCGAGTTACAGCGGCGCGCAGCTCGGCGCCGGTGTCGTCGGTGGCCGGAAGGTTTTGCAGGACGGTGATCAGGCTGTCCAGCGAGCCCTGCTGGCTCATTTGCGTGACCAACTGCTGACTCACCGCCAATTGCTCCTGGCGGTTGCTCAGCGGAACGAACTTCAGCGTCTGGGTATCTTGCACCTGGGCACTCAACAGCGTGCCGATACGCAGCGGTCGCGGGCTGTCGATGTCCAGGGTGCTGCCCGCCTGGGCGGTGTTGAGCAAGCTTACCAACGATCGATACACCGCCGGTTGCCCTGGTAACTGCGGCAACGCCTGGCTGGTCAGCACTTTGCCTTGCAGCAGGGTGCCGACCGGCAACTGCGCGGTGTCGATTCGGGTGAGGGTGGCGACGCTGGAGGACACGGCCTGTTGCACGGCAATCGCCAGATTGCTGGCGGACGGCTGGGTCACGGCCAGGCTGGTGCCCTGGGGCAACGGCTGGGTGCTGGTGGCCTGGACAGTGGTCTGGCGGCCGCTCTCCAGGGTGACCTTGAGCAGCAGCTGGAAAGTCTGGTCGGCCTGCTTGAGCGACAGCACTTCGGCCTGGGCAGTCTGGCCCGAGCTGATCAGGCCTTCGGTCGGCACCAGCAGTTTGAGCAGCTCGCCATTGACCGCTGGCATACGCGTGGTTGCCGTGGCCTGGGGCAGCGGCAGGATGTTCATGTCGCCTGTCATCTGCGGTCTTACCTTGGGAAAATAAGCCCTCTTTAGCGTAGGGCATCACATGTATAATGCCGCCCGTCTTTCAGGGAGTGGCGAAAACCTTGCAATTGTTTGACGCAGCTCTGTGGAACAGGCCGTCAATGCATCTATGCTGCATCTCTTTAACGGCCGCTGCACCGCCGACTTGAACCGTATAAGGCCCGCGATCCCTTGACCAGTCCTCTCCTGCAAACCGTCGGCCTCGCCTGTGAGCGAGACTTGCGACTGCTTTTCGAAAATCTCGAATTGAGACTCTCGCATGGCGATATGGTGCAAATCAGTGGTCCCAACGGCAGCGGCAAGACCAGCCTGCTGCGCCTGCTGGCCGGTTTGATGCAACCGACCGCAGGCCAGGTGTTGCTCAACGGCCAGCCCTTGCACAGCCAGCGTAGCGAACTGGCCCGCAACCTGCTCTGGATCGGCCATGCCGCCGGTATCAAGGATTTGCTGACCCCCGAAGAGAACCTCAGTTGGCTCTGCGCATTGCATACGCCGGTTGGCCGCGAAGCGATCTGGCAGGCGTTGGCGGCGGTAGGGCTGCGCGGCTTCGAAGACGTGCCGAGCCATACCCTGTCTGCCGGCCAGCAACGCCGTGTGGCCCTGGCCCGGCTGTACCTGGACAGCCCGCCGCTGTGGATTCTCGACGAGCCATTCACCGCCCTGGACAAGCAGGGTGTCGCGCAACTCGAGGAACACCTGGCCCAGCACTGTGAAAACGGTGGCATGGTGCTCTTGACCACCCACCACACGCTGGCGCGGATGCCGGCCGGTTATCGCAACATTGATCTGGGGAACTGGGCCGTATGAGTGTGTTTGGCCTGTTGCTTGCCCGCGAGGCGCGCCTGCTGTTCCGGCGTCCGGCCGAATTGGCCAATCCGCTGGTTTTCTTCGCGATCGTGATTGCGTTGTTCCCGTTGGCGGTCGGGCCAGAGACTCAATTGTTGCAAACCTTGTCTCCGGGACTGGTCTGGGTCGCGGCGCTTTTATCGGTCCTGCTCTCGCTGGACGGGCTTTTCCGCAGTGATTTCGAAGACGGTTCACTGGAACAGTGGGTCCTTTCGTCGCACCCCCTGGCCCTTCTGGTTTTGGCCAAGGTACTGGCACACTGGGTTTTTTCCGGGCTGGCACTGGTATTGCTCTCGCCGCTGCTGGCAATGATGCTGGGGCTGCCCGGCGCGTGCATGCCGGTGCTGCTGGTGTCGCTGCTGCTGGGTACGCCGGTGCTGAGCCTGCTCGGCGCGGTGGGCGCGGCATTGACGGTGGGTTTGAAGCGCGGCGGCCTGTTGCTGGCGCTGCTGATCCTGCCGTTGTATATCCCGGTCCTGATCCTGGGCAGTGGTGCCTTGCAAGCGGCGTTGCAAGGCATGCCCGCGACCGGTTATCTGCTGTGGCTTGGGAGCCTGACCGCCCTGGCGATAACCCTGACACCCTTTGCAATAGCCGCTGGCCTGAAGATCAGCGTCGGCGAATAATAACGAGGCCTGGTCAAAAATTGACCACTTCTTTGGAAGTAAAGGCTGCCCCGGCGGTTCGTGACGGCGAGCCGCAACCGTGATGGAAACAGCAATGAACTGGACCTGGTTTCACAAGCTCGGCTCACCCAAGTGGTTCTACGGCATCAGCGGCAAACTGCTCCCATGGTTGAGCATCGCTGCATTGTTGTTGATTGGTTCTGGCGTGGTCTGGGGCCTGGCCTTCTCACCGCCGGACTACCAGCAGGGCAACAGCTTCCGCATCATCTACATTCACGTGCCCACGGCGATGCTGGCCCAGTCCGTCTATGTGATGCTGGCGGTGTGCGGTGTGGTCGGGCTGGTGTGGAAGATGAAGCTGGCCGACGTTGCCCTGCAATGCGCCGCGCCCATCGGTGCCTGGATGACCGCCGTGGCGCTGGTCACCGGGGCCATCTGGGGCAAGCCGACCTGGGGTTCGTGGTGGGTCTGGGATGCGCGACTGACGTCGATGCTGATCCTGCTGTTCCTGTACTTCGGTCTTATTGCGCTGGGCAACGCCATCAGCAATCGTGACAGCGCCGCCAAGGCCTGCGCGGTACTGGCGATTGTCGGCGTGATCAACATCCCGATCATCAAGTATTCGGTGGAGTGGTGGAACACCCTGCACCAGGGCGCGACCTTCACCCTTACCGAAAAACCGGCAATGCCCGTCGAAATGTGGCTGCCGCTGTTGCTGACCGTGCTGGGTTTCTACTGTTTCTTCGGCGCGGTGCTATTGCTGCGCATGCGCCTGGAAGTGCTCAAGCGCGAGTCCCGGGCCAGTTGGGTGAAGGCCGAAGTACAGAACAGCCTGGAGGCCGCTCGATGAGTTTCGCTTCATTCGGCGATTTCCTCGCCATGGGCCATCATGGCCTGTATGTCTGGTCAGCCTATGGCATCTGCCTCGCGGTTCTGGCCCTCAACGTGGCGGTGCCGATCCTGGCCCGCAAGCGGTATCTGCAACAAGAGGCGCGTCGTCTGCGCCGGGAGAACGGTCAGTGAATCCGCTGCGCAAAAAACGTCTTGTCATCATTCTTGCGATCCTGGTGGGTGTCGGCGCCGCGGTCGCCCTGGCCCTGAGCGCCCTGCAGCAGAACATCAACCTGTTCTACACCCCGACCCAGATCGCCAACGGCGAAGCGCCCAAGGATACCCGCATCCGCGCTGGCGGCATGGTGGAAAAAGGCTCGCTGGAGCGCTCCGGGGATTCCCTGGACGTGAAATTCAATGTCACCGACTTCAACAAGACCGTGACCATCACCTATCGCGGCATCCTCCCGGACCTGTTCCGCGAAGGGCAGGGCATCGTCGCCCTGGGCAAGCTCAACGCCGACGGAGTGGTGGTGGCCGATGAAGTGCTGGCCAAGCACGACGAAAAATACATGCCGCCGGAAGTGACCAAGGCGCTGAAAGACAGCGGTCAGTCGGCGCCTGCTCCCGTGAAGGAGGGCTGATCGATGACTGCTGGCATCTTTATTCCCGAGTTGGGCCACCTGGCGATGATCCTGGCCCTGTGTTTCTCACTGGTACAGGCCGTGGTGCCCTTGCTCGGTGCCTGGCGCGGCGACCGCTTGTGGATGAGCCTGGCCCAACCGGCGGCGTGGGGGCAGTTTGCCTTCATGTTGTTTGCCTTCGGTTGCCTGACCTATGCGTTCATGGCCGACGATTTTTCCGTGGAGTACGTCGCCAGCAACTCCAACAGCGCCTTGCCCTGGTACTACAAGTTCAGCGCGGTATGGGGCGCCCACGAGGGGTCGCTGTTGCTCTGGGCGTTGATCCTTGCCGGCTGGACCTTCGCCGTCTCGGTGTTTTCCCGGCAGTTGCCCCAGGTGATGCTGGCCCGGGTGCTGGCGGTGATGGGCATGATCAGCACCGGTTTCCTGCTGTTTTTGATCGTCACCTCCAACCCGTTCGAGCGCATCCTGCCGCAGATGCCGACGGATGGCCGCGACCTCAACCCATTGCTGCAAGACATCGGCCTGATCGTTCACCCGCCGATGCTCTACATGGGCTACGTCGGCTTCTCCGTGGCCTTCGCCTTCGCCATCGCCGCGTTGCTCGGTGGGCGCCTCGATGCCGCGTGGGCACGTTGGTCGCGTCCGTGGACCATCGTCGCCTGGGCCTTCCTCGGCATTGGCATCACCCTTGGCTCGTGGTGGGCCTACTACGAGCTCGGCTGGGGCGGCTGGTGGTTCTGGGACCCGGTGGAAAACGCCTCGTTCATGCCCTGGTTGGTGGGCACGGCGCTGATCCATTCCCTGGCGGTCACGGAAAAACGCGGTGTGTTCAAGAGCTGGACCGTGCTGCTGGCCATCGCGGCGTTCTCGCTGAGCCTGCTGGGGACGTTCCTGGTGCGCTCGGGCGTGTTGACGTCGGTGCACGCCTTCGCCTCGGACCCTGAGCGCGGGGTGTTCATCCTGATGTTCCTGCTGTTCGTGGTCGGCGGCTCGCTGACGCTGTTCGCCCTGCGTGCGCCGGTGGTCAAGAGCCAGGTCGGCTTCAACCTCTGGTCACGGGAAACCCTGTTGCTGGGCAATAACCTGGTGTTGGTGGTGGCTGCGTCGATGATCCTGCTGGGGACGTTGTACCCGCTGGTGCTCGATGCGTTGTCCGGCGCCAAGCTGTCGGTGGGGCCGCCGTACTTCAATGCACTGTTCATCCCGCTGATGGCGATCCTGATGGTGGTGATGGCCATCGGCATGCTGGTGCGCTGGAAAGACACCCCGGTCAAGTGGCTGCTGGGCATGTTGACCCCGGTGCTGCTGGGCACGGTCGCTCTGGCCGTGGTGGCCGGCGTGGCGTATGGCGACTTCAACTGGGCGGTGCTGGCGACGTTCGTGCTGGCGGCCTGGGTATTGCTGGCGGGTGTACGGGACATCTTCGACAAGACCCGGCACAAAGGCCTGATCAAGGGCCTGCCGACCCTGACCCGCAGTTACTGGGGCATGCAGGTCGCCCACCTGGGCATCGCCGTCTGCGCCCTGGGCGTGGTGCTGTCCAGTCAGAACAGCGCCGAGCGCGACCTGCGCCTGGCGCCGGGTGAGTCCATGGACCTGGCCGGCTATCAGTTCGTTTTCGAGGGCGCCAAACATTTCGAGGGCCCGAACTTCACATCCGACAAAGGCACTGTGCGGGTCATTCGCAACGGCCAGGAAATCACCGTGCTGCACCCGGAAAAACGTCTCTACACCGTGCAGAACTCGGTCATGACCGAAGCCGGCATCGATGCCGGTTTCACCCGCGATCTCTACGTGGCGCTGGGCGAGTCCCTGGGTGACGGCGCGTGGGCGGTACGGGTCCACGTCAAGCCGTTCGTACGCTGGATCTGGTTCGGTGGCTTGCTCACCGGCCTGGGTGGGGTGTTGGCGGCGCTGGATCGGCGTTATCGAGTCAAGGTGAAAACCCGGGTGCGTGAAGCCCTGGGCGTGACGGGAGCCACTGCATGAAACGTTGGTTGATGTTGGTGCCGCTGGCGCTGTTCCTGTTGATGGCGGTGTTTTTGTACCGGGGGTTGTACCTGAATCCGACCGAGTTGCCCTCGGCGATGATCGGCAAGCCGTTCCCGGATTTCTCCCTGCCATCGGTGCAGGGCGATAAGACCTTGACCCGCGCCGACCTGCTGGGCAAGCCGGCGCTGGTCAACGTGTGGGGCACCTGGTGCATCTCCTGCCGGGTCGAGCACCCGGTGTTGAACAAGCTGGCCCAGAACGGCGTGGTGATCTACGGCGTCAATTACAAGGACGTCAATGCCGACGCTCTGAAATGGCTCGCCGAGTTCCACAATCCGTATCAACTGGACATTCGCGATGAAGACGGCTCCCTGGGCCTGAACCTGGGTGTCTACGGCGCGCCGGAAACGTTCTTCATCGACGCCAAGGGTGTCATCCGCGACAAGTTCGTCGGCGTGATCGACGAGCAGGTCTGGCGCGAGAAACTGGCCGCCAAGTATCAGGCACTGGTGGACGAGGCCAAGCCATGAAGCGCTGGTTAGCCGCCGCCGTCCTCGGCCTGAGCCTTGCCGGCGTGGCCCACGCCGCCATTGATACCTACGAATTCGCCAACGACGGCGAGCGCGAGCGGTTTCGCGAACTGACCAAGGAGCTGCGCTGCCCCAAGTGCCAGAACCAGGACATCGCCGACTCCAACGCGCCAATTGCCGCCGACCTGCGCAAGGAAATCTTCCGCATGCTCGGCGAGGGCAAGGACAACCAGCAGATCATCGATTTCATGGTCGATCGCTACGGTGAGTTCGTGCGCTACAACCCCGCCCTGTCCTCCAAGACGGCGCTGCTCTGGTTCGGCCCCGCCGGGCTGTTGTTCGGTGGTTTCGTGGTCATTGCAATGATCGTGCGCCGCCGCCGGGTCCAGCGCACCGCCGCCCCGGACACGCTTTCTGTCGAAGAGCGCCAGCGCCTCGACCAACTGTTGGATAAAACCAAGCATGATTGATTTCTGGCTCGCCGCAGGTCTGCTTCTTCTGGTTGCCCTGAGTTTTCTGTTGATCCCTGTACTGCGTGGTCGCCGCGCCCAGTTGGAGGAGGACCGTACCGCGCTCAACGTGGCGTTGTATCAGGAACGCGTCGCCGAATTGCAGATCGAGCGGGAGGAGGGCGTGCTCAACGCCGCGCAACTGGACACCGGTCGCGCCGAGGCCGCCCGTGAATTGCTCGCTGACACCGAGGGTGCCGATGCGCCGCGCGAATCCCGGCTGGGCAAGCCGTTGCCGTTGCTCGCCGCTGTGCTGGTGCCGGTGTTGGGCCTGGCGCTGTACCTGCATTTCGGTGCCAGCGACAAGGTCGAGCTGACCCGTGAATTCGCCCAGGCGCCGCAGTCGATGGAAGAGATGACCCTGCGACTGGAACGTGCGGTGGCGGCGCAACCGGATAACGCCGAGGGCCTGTATTTCCTCGGGCGTACCTACATGGCGCAGGATCGGCCCGCAGACGCGGCGAAGGTCTTCGAACGCACCGTGGCGGTGGCCGGTCGACAACCCGAATTGCTGGGCCAATGGGCCCAGGCGCAGTATTTTGCCGATGGCAAGAAATGGTCGGATAAGCTCCAGGCGCTGACCGACGAAGCGCTGAAGCTCGATCCGAAGGAAGTCACCAGCCTCGGCCTGTTGGGCATCGCCGCTTTTGAGGGCGAGCGCTATCAGGACGCAATCGATTACTGGGGGCGCCTGTTGGTGGAACTGCCGGAGGGCGACAAGTCCCGTGAAGCGCTGCAGGGCGGCATTACCCGTGCCACCGAGAAGCTGCAAGCCAGCGGCGGCAAGGTTGCCCAGGCGCCGGTGGCCAAGGCTGCGGCACTGCTCAAGGTGCGCGTCGACCTGGCGCCGGCACTCAAGGCCAAGGTGCAGCCGGGCGACAGTGTGTTCATCTTCGCCCGCGCCGTTTCCGGCCCGCCCGCGCCGCTGGCCGCCAAGCGCCTGACGGTCGCCGATTTGCCGGTCACGGTAGAGCTGGGTGACGCGGACGCAATGATGCCGCAGTTGAAACTGTCGAACTTCCCCGAAGTCCAACTGGTGGCGCGCATCTCCCGGGCCGGCCAGCCGACCGCGGGTGAGTGGATCGGCCGCAGCCAGCCCCTGGCGAGCAGCACCACGGCGCCGCAACAACTGACCATCGACAGCCCGGACAAATAACAGGAATTCGCACCATGACCGCCATCGCTCGTATCACCCTGCTCACGCTCGTCATGGGCCTGAGCGCTTGTGCGGTCCAGCGTCCGTCGGAGCCCTCGGCACCGCTGCCACCGATCCCGCCGTCGACCCCGACCAGCAAACCGGTCCCGTCCACACCGCCGGGCAAACCTGTCATCCCGAACAAACCGGCCAAACCGCTGCCGCGTACTTCCGCCAGCTTCGCCCCACCGCCGGGTGGCAACAGCCATTGGGACGCCAAGCTTGGGGTCTATGTGCTGGACAACCAGACGAACACGTTCTATCGCCAGCGTACCTATTACCGCTGGAACAACGGCTGGAGCCGTTCCGTGAGCCCGAATGGTCCGTGGGAAGACACCTCCATCGAAGGCGTGCCAGCGGGTCTTGGACGCCAGTTTCATTGACAATGATCGTTTTCACACTGGACTGGAAGTGATCGGCAACCCAGTGGCGAGGGCGCTTGCTCCCGCTGGGCTGCGTGTAGGAGCTGCCGAAGGCTGCGATCTTTTGATCTTTCGCTTGGGACTCAAGTGTCTAGGGAAAGGTCGCAGCCTCGTCGCACTCGACAGCTCCTACAGAGCCGAGCGGGAGCAAGCTCCCTCGCCACAATAGCGTTCGGCTCAACTTCAGCAGCAGGCCGGGCTTTTTGTGTTTCTGAATATTCTTTGAACGAAATTTTCACAAAATCTTGCGGACAATCCCCCGCGCTCATATCGCCGCCGGTTATTTAATGGCAATGCCATAGCCGTTCGTGCAACATTTGCGCTCTCGCGCAAGCCCCGAGGCCAGGCTTTGGTCAACAGAGGGCGCGCCGTTGTTTCTTTTTGTCACTCCAATTCCGATAGGGTCCTTAAACGACATGGCAATCCCGGACGCCCTGAATCAGCAGCGTACTACGCATCGCCTGCTGCAACCGACCGTCAAATCGCACCTGGCCTACACGTTGCTTTGTGCCTTTGTGATGATGGTCATGTTCAGCCTGCTGCGCGTGGCGCTGCTGGTCTATAACCGCGAGATGATCCTCGACACGCCGGCTTCGACCTTTGTTGAAGCCTTCGTCAACGGCCTGCGTTTCGACTTGCGCCTGGTGGTCTACCTCTGCATCCCGTTGCTGCTGGCGTTGTTCAGCGCAAGGGCCATGGCGGCCCGTGGGTTCTTTCGTTTCTGGCTGACCGTCACTTCCAGCATCGCGCTGTTCCTGGGCTTGATGGAGATGGATTTCTACCGTGAATTCCACCAGCGCCTCAACGGCCTGGTCTTCCAGTATGTAAAGGAAGACCCGAAAACCGTGATGAGCATGCTCTGGTACGGTTTCCCGGTGGTGCGCTACCTGCTGGCGTGGGCCGGCGGCACCATCATCCTCAGCCTGGCATTCAAGGGCGCCGACCGCGCCACGCGTCCCCGTGGGCCGTTCAGTGGCGGCACCATTGGTACCCGGCAGATCGCCCCGTGGTATGGGCGTGTCGCGGTGTTTGTCGTTTGCCTGCTGGTCGCCGTGACCGCCGCGCGCGGCACCTTGCGCCAAGGGCCGCCCCTGCGCTGGGGCGACGTCTACACCACCGATTCGAACTTCGCCAACCAGTTGGGCCTCAACGGCACCTTGTCGCTGGTGGCCGCGGCCAAGAGCCGGATGTCCGAAGACCGCGACAACATCTGGAAAGCCACCCTTGAGCAACCGCTGGCACAGCAGACCGTGCGCGATATGCTGGTGATGCCTGACGATAAACTGGTGGACACCGCGACAGCCGCCGTGCGCCGCGACTACACGCCGCCGGCGGACAAGACCCTGCCGATCAAGAACGTGGTCGTGATTCTCATGGAGAGCATGGCCGGTCACTCGGTGGGTGCCCTGGGCGCGCCGGGCAACATCACGCCTTACCTGGACAAACTGTCCAAGGAAGGCCTGCTGTTCGACCGTTTCTTCTCCAACGGTACCCACACCCACCAAGGCATGTTCGCCACCATGGCGTGCTTCCCGAACCTGCCGGGTTTCGAATACCTGATGCAGACGCCGGAGGGCAGCCACAAGCTGTCGGGCCTGCCGCAACTGCTCAGCGCCCGTGACTACGACGACGTGTACGTCTACAACGGCGATTTTGCCTGGGACAACCAGTCGGGTTTCTTCAGCAGCCAGGGCATGACCACATTCATCGGGCGTAACGACTTCGTGAACCCGGTGTTCTCCGATCCGACCTGGGGCGTGTCCGACCAGGACATGTTCGACCGAGGCCTGATCGAGCTCAAGGCGCGGGAAAACGGCAAGCCGTTCTATGCCTTGCTGCAAACCCTGTCCAACCACACCCCTTATGCGTTGCCGACGCCGTTGCCGGTCGAGCGGGTCACCGACCGTGGCAGCCTGAACGAACACCTGACCGCCATGCGCTACGCCGACTGGGCCCTGGGCCAGTTCTTCGAGAAGGCCCGCAAGGAGCCTTACTTCAAGGAAACCCTGTTCGTCGTGGTCGGCGACCATGGCTTTGGCAACGAACGCCAGATCACCGAGATGGACCTGGGCCGTTTCAACGTGCCGATGCTGTTGATCGGCCCGGGCATCCAGGAAAAATTCGGCCAGCGTAACCACACCGTGGGTACCCAGGTCGACATCGTGCCGACCATCATGGGCCGGATCGGTGGGCAAGTACGGAACCAGTGCTGGGGCCGTGACCTGTTGAACCTGCCGCAAGGCGATCCCGGTTTTGGTGTGATCAAGCCGTCGGGCAGCGAGCAGACCACGGCGATCATCCGCGATGACCACATCCTGGTCCTGCCGAAGGAAAAGGAAATGGAGCCGAAGATGTATCGCTATGAACTGGGCGCCAACCCTGGTGCGGAAATCATCCCGAATGCACCGGACACCGCGCCGATGAAACTCAAGCTCGAATCTTTCCTGCAAACCGCGACCAAGAGCCTGCTGGATAACACCGCCGGCGTCGTTGACGGCAAGCCGGACTGATAAACGGCGTACATAAAAAAGAGGCCTGCCAAGGCCTCTTTTTTTTTGCGCTTACTTAGTGGTTTATATCTTGCCCAGGAGTAGCAGGACCAACAGCACCACCAACACCACACCGATGATACCGGACGGGCCGTAACCCCAACTTCTGGAGTGCGGGAAGACTGGGAGACCACCGATCAGCAGGAGGATCAGGATAACGATAAGTATTGTGCCCATTGTAGATTTCCTTATTGGTCAGTTCTGGAGTGATACAACTTCCAACTACCAGCGCGCATGCGTTAAATCCGGGCGGCTTAATAAGTCCGACCGTCGCGGCTTGTAGAAAATTCAAAGTTTTTGTAGGAGCTGTCGAGTGAAACGAGGCTGCGATCTTTTTCAGCCTGGAGGAAGACTAAGGATCGCAGCCTCGTTCCACTCGGCAACTCCTACAGTTTGCCCTCGCCATTCAGCAATCTGATGGAGCGTGGGTCCGTTGAACGCCTTCGCTACACTCGGCCTATCTCTCCCGGAACAACAAGGCTGTCTGCTATGCAAAATCGCATGATGATCACTGGTGCCGGCTCTGGCCTGGGTCGCGAAATCGCGCTGCGCTGGGCCCGCGAAGGATGGCGCCTGGCCTTATCGGATGTCAGCGAGCCGGGCCTCGTGGAAACCCTCAAGCTAGTGCGGGGTGCCGGTGGCGACGGCTTCATCCAGCGCTGCGATGTGCGCGACTACAGCCAATTGACTGCGTTTGCCCAGGCCTGCGAAGAGAAGTTCGGCGGTATCGATATCATCGTCAACAATGCCGGCGTGGCCTCGGGCGGCTTCTTCAGTGAACTCTCCCTGGAGGATTGGGACTGGCAGATCGCGATCAACCTGATGGGTGTGGTCAAGGGCTGTAAGGCGTTCCTGCCGCTGCTGGAAAAAAGCCGTGGCAAGATCATCAACATCGCCTCCATGGCAGCCCTGATGCAGGGCCCGGCCATGAGCAACTACAACGTGGCGAAGGCGGGTGTCGTGGCGCTGTCGGAAAGCCTGCTGGTGGAACTGGCGCAGCAGGAAGTTGGCGTACACGTGGTGTGCCCGTCGTTCTTCCAGACCAATCTGCTGGATTCCTTCCGTGGCCCGACCCCGGCCATGAAAGCCCAGGTTGGCAAGTTGCTGGAAAGCTCACCGATCAGCGCCACGGATATTGCCGACTACATCTATCAGCAGGTCGCCCAGGGCCAGTTCATGATCCTGCCCCACGAACAGGGACGCATGGCTTGGGCCCTCAAGCAGAAGAACCCACAGTTGCTGTACGACGAAATGACCGTCATGGCCGACAAGATGCGCGCCAAGGCCCGGCAAAACCTCAATTGACCTGGATGCCCGATGTCCTCAGGATGGCGCCATTCGGCCTTCCTGATGGACATCTGCATGCTCAATTACCTGTGGTTTTTTCTCGCTGCGCTGTTTGAGATCGCGGGCTGCTACGCCTTCTGGATGTGGTTGCGCCAGGGCAAGAGCGCCTGGTGGATCGCCCCGGCGTTGCTCAGCCTCACATTGTTCGCCCTATTGCTGACCCGCGTCGAAGCGACGTACGCCGGGCGCGCCTACGCCGCCTATGGCGGCCTCTATATCATTGCCTCGATCGGCTGGCTGGCGATGGTCGAGCGAGTGCGACCACTGGGGTCCGACTGGATTGGAGTGGCGCTCTGCGTGTTGGGGGCGAGTGTGATTCTATTCGGCCCGCGGTTCTCGGCGCCCTGAAATAACCGGCGGTCCGACAGGGTTTTGCAGGAAATTTCCGTCAGTCACAAGAACTTTGCTTGTAGGGCCTTACTGAATTCTCGCGGGTGTCTTGAGAACGGGAAACAGGCCGGGCATGGTCAGGGTCCAGACATTCTTAAGGACAAGAACCATGCTTGTATTAAGCCGCGCTGTAGGTGAGTTGATTTCCATCGGTGACGATATTTCCGTCCGTGTGCTGTCGGTCAGCGGCGGCACGGTGCGTTTTGGCGTGGAAGCGCCACGGCACGTCGATGTCCATCGCTCCGAAATCTACGACAAGATCCAGAAGAAAAAGGCCCATGCCACCCGCAAGGCCTGTTCAGTCGAATAGGTGTTTGGGCACGTCGTGCTTGAGCATCAGTTGGCACTGTTCACTTTCGGGGTCGAACACGATCAACGCCTGGCCTTTGGTCAAGGCTTGCCTGACCCGCAGAACCCGCGTTTCCAGGGGGGTGTCGTCACCATTGTCGGTGCCGTCGCGGGTCACGAAATCCTCGATCAGGCGGGTGAGCGTGTCGACTTCGAGTTGGTCGTGGGGGATGAGCATGGGGTACCTCGGCTAGACAATAGGGCGATGCTACGGCCAATGGGCTTTTGCGGCTAGCCTTGGGTTTTGTGGGGCCTGTTCTGGCCTCATCGCGAGCAAGCTCGCTCCCACATTGGTTCTGCGTCGAGCACAAAGTTCAAGTCCAATGAAGATCAACCTGTGGGAGATTCTATGTTGCAGGGCAACCCTGCAACATAGGCTTCGGCTGGTATTCGCTCTGATTTTTCATCAAGGCAAATGCCACCCGGCAGAGCTTGCGAGCAAGCACCACCAATGCCTGGGTTTTTGAGAAACCTCTGACCAGGTACGACTCATAAAACGGTTTCCATCTAGGCGAGCGACATGCCGTCATTGCAGCGATATGAGCTAAGCGGCGTATTTCTGGATCCCCCTTTTTGCTCAGGTACCGGGGACCGTTCTTTTTTCCAGAATCATCGACCCGCAGGTCCATCCCTAAAAACGCGATAAATGCATCGCTGTCCGCAAAATCACCTCGCATAAAACTCGTCGCCAACCCAGTTGCGACCAGTTCACCAACGCCTTCGATGGCTTTGCAGCGGTCGATATTCGCCTCAATTCCCGACTCTTTGCTGACTTTTTGTAGCAACTTCTGGATGGCCTGAATCGCCTCTTTAAACGCTTTTTGCTGAGCAATCAGCGCTTTTTTTAACAAGGGTTCGTCGGCCCAGCTCAACATAAGACCCGCGTGATTCTTGACCAGCGTCGCGCGCCGATGAAGCAGGCTTTTTAATGTCGTGTAGGCCTTCGGTGGCGGGTTCCAGAGCCGCAGCTCGTGCTGTTCATTGGTCAAATACCGCGCCAGCAGACGGGCATCACAAGGATCGTTCTTAGCTCTTTGGCCGATGCCGCGACGATAGTTGCTCACCCGGTAAGCATCCACGACATAGACCTGATGACCCATCGCGTGAGCCAGCTCGACGGTATCCAGGTGATAGATATTGGTGGCTTCAACGGCAAGAGCGCTTTGGGCGGGCAACGTTTTTAGCCAGCGTTTGAGGGCTGTTCGATCATTCTTGATAGTGTCGATGGTTTGCAGATCAGAGCGATAAACAACAATTTCGGCCTTGGCTATATCGATACCAACAACCGTCTGCGAGGTAAGGATTGTCATGACGAATCCTCGGAGCTAGGGTTTAGGTGCTTGTTGGGGTCTACCTTTGCGCTGGCTTGTCTCTATCGTCGGTTTTACCGATGAATTCCTTATTGGCGCTTTGGGTAGAAAGGGCGGGACGAGAAGTCTCCCACGGTCCGTACTGGCTAGAGTCGGAATCGAGCTTTTAGTCCCGCCCACCCCTTCAAGTCTAAACATACAAGCGAGCTTGCTCGCGATGGCAATAGCCCAGACAGTGAAATGTTGGATCAGCTATCGGAACGCTGCCCCACCAGGCTATCCACCGATGGCACCCGGGTATCACTTTCCATCTGGGTATCGTGTTCGATCTGATGACTGAAGCGGTCCAGTGAGCCTTGGGCTGGTTGCGCGTCGCTGGCGAACACCGGCGGGCTGAGGATGTAGGCGCCGAGCAGGCGACTGAGGGCGGCCAGGCTGTCGATGTGGGTGCGTTCGTAGCCATGGGTGGCGTCGCAGCCGAAGGCGAGCAGGGCGGTACGGATATCGTGGCCGGCGGTGATGGCTGAATGAGCGTCGCTGAAGTAGTAGCGGAACAGGTCGCGGCGTGCCGGTACCTCGTTCTCCTTGGCCAGTTTCAGCAAGTGCCGCGACAGATGGTAGTCGTAGGGGCCTCCGGAGTCCTGCATCGCCACGCTGACCGAATGTTCGCTTGAGTGCTGGCCAGGGGCGACGGGCGCGATGTCGATGCCGACGAACTCGCTGACATCCCAGGGCAGTGCGGCCGCCGCACCGCTGCCGGTTTCCTCGGTGATGGTGAACAGCGGGTGACAATCGATCAGCAGTTCTTCGCCGCTGTCGACAATCGCCTTGAGCGCCGCCAGCAGCGCCGCGACCCCGGCCTTGTCGTCCAGGTGCCGGGCGCTGATGTGGCCGCTTTCGGTGAATTCCGGCAGGGGATCGAAGGCGACGTAATCGCCGATGCCCACCCCCAGGGTTTCGCAATCGGCGCGGGTGGCGCAGTAGGCGTCCAGGCGCAGCTCGATGTGGTCCCAACTGATGGGCAGTTCATCCACGGCGGTATTGAACGCGTGCCCGGACGCCATCAACGGCAGCACGCTGCCACGGATCACGCCGGTGTCGGTAAACAGGCTGACCCGGCTGCCTTCGGCAAATCGGCTGGACCAGCAACCCACCGGGGCCAGGGTCAGGCGGCCGTTGTCCTTGATGGCCCGCACCGAGGCACCGATGGTATCCAGGTGCGCCGACACGGCCCGGTCGGGGCTGCTCTTGCGCCCCTTGAGCGTGGCGCGGATCGTGCCACGGCGAGTCATTTCAAAAGCGATACCCAGCTCTTCGAGCCGCTCGGCGACATAACGCACGATGGTGTCGGTAAAGCCGGTAGGGCTGGGAATGGCGAGCATCTCCAGCAGGACCTTTTGCAGGTATTCGAGATCCGGTTCGGGAATTTTACTGATCATGGAAACTCCTGATGGGTTGAGCGCATCGATGGTTTCGATGAGTGTGTCCGACTGTTGAATGGCGGTGCCTGAACCAGCTCATCGCGAGCAAGCTCGCTCCCACAGAACACAGAATGTGTAAACACCAGAAATCCCATGTGGGAGCGAGCTTGCTCGCGATGGCGTCTGTTCAGGCACTACACCTCTGCTAGGCCACCGTCTGGCTATGGGGAAACAACAAATCCACAAAGCGCTCGGCGGTGGGTTGTGGTTCGTGGTTGGCCAGGCCTGCGCGTTCGTTGGCTTCGATGAACACGTACTCGGGTTGATCGGCCGCCGGCACCAGCAGGTCGAGGCCGACCATGGGGATGTCCAGCGCCCGTGCGGCGCGCACCGCTGCATCGACCAGGGTCGGATGCAGGATCCCGGTGACATCCTCCAGCACGCCGCCGGTATGCAGGTTCGCCGTACGCCGTACGAACAGGTGCTCCCCGGCGGGCAGCACGCTGTCGTAGTCAAACCCTGCCGCGCTGAGCGTGCGCAGGGTCTCGGCGTCCATCGGAATTTTGCTTTCGCCGCCCGTGGCCGCTTGGCGTCGGCGGCTCTGGGCTTCGATTAGCTCGCCGATGGTGTGCCGGCCATCGCCGATCACCTCCGCCGGGCGCCGGATCGCCGCCGCCACGACTTCAAAGCCAATCACCAGGATGCGCAGGTCCATCCCCTCGTGGAAACTTTCCAGCAAGACCTGGCTGTCGAACTGCCGGGCCGCTTCGATGGCGCTCTGCACCTCCTCGATGGTGCGCAAATCCACCGCCACGCCTTGGCCTTGTTCACCGTCAAGCGGCTTGACCACCACCCGTTCGTGCTCGTCGAGAAACGCCAGGTTGTCATCGGCATTGCCCGCCAACTGTTGGGCTGGCAGGTTCAGGCCGGCGTTTTTCAGCACCTTGTGGGTCAGGCTTTTGTTCTGGCACAGCGTCATGCTGATGGCGCTGGTCAGGTCGCTCAAGGATTCGCGGCATCGGACCCGGCGGCTGCCATGGACCAGGGTGAACAAGCCGGCCTCGGCATCGTCCACCTGCACGTCGATGCCTCGGCGGTGAGCTTCTTCGACAATGATTCGCGCATAAGGATTGAACTGCGCTTCGGGGCCTGGCCCCAGGAACAACGGCTGGTTGATGCCGTTCTTGCGTTTGATGGCGAAGGTCGAAAGATTGCGAAAACCGAGTTTGGCGTAGAGGTTTTTCGCCAGGCGATTGTCGTGCAACACCGACAGGTCGAGGTAACTCAAGCCACGGCTCATGAAATGCTCGATGAGGTGACGCACCAGTACTTCGCCAACGCCGGGCCGCGGACATTGCGGGTCGACGGCCAGGCACCAGAGGCTGCTGCCGTTTTCCGGGTCGTTGAAAGCCTTCTGGTGATTCAGGCCCATGACGCTGCCGATCACCGCACCGGTGTCGTTATCTTCGGCCAGCCAGTAGACCGGGCCGCCCTCATGGCGCGGGGTCAGGCGCAGTGGGTCGATAGGCAACATGCCCCGGGCCTGGTAGAGCTGGTTGATGGCCTGCCAGTCGGTCTCGCTCTGGGCCCGGCGAATCCGGAAACCGCGAAACACCCGGGTGGACTGGCGATAGTCGCTGAACCACAAGCGCAAGGTGTCGGACGGATCGAGGAACAGTTGTGCCGGTTCCAGCCCCAGCACTTGCTGGGGTGCGGCCACGTACAAGGCAATGTCCCTTTCGCCGGGTTGTTCGTTGAGCAGTTCCCGGGCCAGGCTCGCCGGGTCCGGGAAGGTATGGCCGATCAACAGTCGGCCCCAGCCGCAATGCACCGCGATCGGGTCGGCGCCCAATTCGCTGCCGTCTTCGGCCAGGCGTGCCTGCAGGCGTTCGTAGGAGGGCGCCTGGCCGCGCAAGAGGCGTTGGTTGTGAACGGTTGCGTGAGGTTTCATCGATCAGATTCCTTGCTCGCTGAGCCACAGGTTCAGCGCCGCCAGTTGCCACAGTCGCGAGCCGCGCAATGGCGTGAGCTGGCCGTTGGGGTCGGTGAGCAGGTGGTCGAGCATGGCCGGGTTGAACAGGCCGCGATCCTGGCTCGGATCCAGCAGCAGTTCGCGAACCCAGGCCAGGGTGTCGCCTTCCAGGTGCTTGAGGCCTGGCACCGGGAAATAGCCTTTCTTGCGGTCGATCACCTCGCCGGGGATCACCCGCCGGGCGGCTTCCTTGAGCACCTGTTTGCCGCCATCGGGCAGCTTGAACTTCGCCGGGACCCTGGCCGAAAGTTCCACCAGGCGGTAGTCCAGGAAGGGCGTGCGGGCTTCCAGGCCCCAGGCCATGGTCATGTTGTCGACGCGCTTGACCGGGTCGTCCACCAGCATCACGGTGCTGTCCAGGCGCAGGGCCTTGTCTACCGCCGCATCGGCCCCGGGCTGGGCGAAATGTTCTTTGACGAAGTCACCGGCCGCGTCGTTGGTCGTCAGCCATTTGGGCTGCACGGTGGCGGCATATTCTTCGTAGCTGCGGTCGAAGAACGCGGCGCGATAGGCCGCGTACGGATCGCTGGCGCCATCGACCTGCGGGTACCAGTGGTAACCGGCGAACAGCTCGTCGGCGCCCTGGCCGCTTTGCACCACTTTGCAGTGCTTGGCCACTTCCCGCGACAGCAGGTAGAAGGCGATGCAGTCGTGGCTGACCATCGGTTCGCTCATGGCACGGAACGCTGCCGGCAGTTGCTCGATGATCTCTTTTTCGTCGATACGCAGTTGGTGGTGGCGGGTGCCGTAGTGCTTGGCGATCAGGTCCGAATACTGGAACTCGTCACCGCGCTCGCCGCCAGCATCCTGGAAACCGATAGAGAAGGTCGACAGGTCTTCTACGCCGACTTCCCGCAGCAGGCCCACGAGCATGCTCGAATCCACGCCACCGGAAAGCAGTACGCCGACATCCACGGCGGCGCGTTGGCGAATGGCGACCGCTTCACGGGTGCTGTCGAGCACGCGGTCGATCCAGTCTTCCAGGTTCAGGTGCTGTTCGTCGGCCCGTGGTCCGTAGGGCAGGGTCCACCAGGTTTTCTGCTCGGTGCTGCCGTCGGCTTCGATGCGCATCCAGGTGGCGGGCGGCAGTTTTTCAACACCGGCCAGCAAGGTGCGGGGTGCCGGGACCACCGCGTGGAAATTCAGGTAATGATTGAGAGCCACCGGGTCGAGCATCGGGTTGATGTCGCCGCCCTTGAGCAGCGCCGGCAATGCCGAGGCGAAACGTAGCCGTTGGCTGGTGCGCGACAGGTACAGCGGCTTCACGCCGAGGCGATCGCGGGCGATGAATAGCCGCTTGGCATCGCGTTCCCAGATGGCGAAGGCGAACATGCCGTTGAGCTTGGGCAGCAGCGCTTCGCCCCAGGCGTGATAGCCCTTGAGCAGCACTTCGGTGTCGCCACCGGAATAGAAGCTGTAGCCCAGGGCTTCGAGCTCGCTGCGCAGTTCCGGGTAGTTGTAGATCGCGCCGTTGAAGGCCAGGGACAGGCCCAGCTGATTGTCGATCATCGGCTGGGCCGAGCCGTCCGACAGGTCCATGATTTTCAGGCGCCGATGGCCCAGGGCAATCGGCCCCTGGCTATGAAAACCCCAGGCGTCGGGGCCGCGAGGGGCCAGGTGATGGGTGATTCGCTCTACGGCCGCAAGGTCCGCAGGTTGTTGATCGAAACGTAACTCTCCAGCTAATCCGCACATAAGTCCTTACCGGTTTTTCCGTTGGGGAGGGGTCAAGCCGCACCCGCCAAAAGGGCGGGTACCCTGAAACTGACCGGAGGGATTGCTGTGAGTTTTAGATCGATGCGTTATAAGCCGGCGGGTAGGGGGTGCCCCATGCCTCACGGGATAAGAGGAACCTGTGGGAGCGAGCTTGCTCGCGATAGCAGTGGGGCAGTCAACTCAGATGCCAACTGATCCACCGCCATCGCGAGCAAGCTCGCTCCCACAAGGGATTGGGGCACACCATTAAATGGGTGTTAGACCTTGCCCCGAATCAATGCCCGCAACGCGAACCGGTTCGGATGGCAGGCCTCGGCCACGCTGCGGGGCAGTGGCAGGGGTTCGTTGTCCAGCCAGGCGGCGATCAGTTCGCCCGACAGCGGGGCGGTGATCAGGCCTCGGGAACCGTGGCCGCTGTTGATGTACAGGCCATCGAGCCACGGGCAGGGAGTGTCTGGCACCTGTCGGGCGTCCTTGCCGAGGGCCGCATAGGCCTCGGTAAAGGCCGGGCGGTCGGCTAATGGGCCGACAATCGGCAGGTAATCCGGGCTGGTGCAACGGAATGCCGCACGGCCTTTGAGGCGTTCCGGGTCCAGGCTGCCGGCGTTCAGGCGGTCCACCAGGTCCAGGGAGATTTCTTCGAGCATCTGCAGGTTGCCGGCGTGCTCGGCAGCGGTGGGCGTCAGGTCGTCGCTGTTGAAATCGAAACTGGCGCCCAGGGTGTGCTCGCCCAGCCGCGGCGGGGCCACATAGCCTTCGGCGCACACCACGGTCGCCAGGCTCTGGCTGCGGCTGGTTTGCGGCAGTCGGGTGATTTGCCCGCGAATACGCTTGAGCGGCAAGTCGGCGGCCGGTTCGAAACGTTTGATTTCGGCGGCGCTGGCGAGGATCGCCACCGGCGCGCTGGCCAGGCATCGTTCGCCGTCCCATGCCTGCCACTGGCCGTCCACGCGGCGCAGTGACAACACTTCATGATGGGGCTGCACGTCAATCGTCGTGCCCGAGGCTTGCCAACGACACAACGCCGGTGGATGCACCCAGCCGCCCTCGGGATAAAACAGACCACCACAGGCCAGGCCGATGCCGGACCGCACCTGCGCCTCGGACTGATCGAGGGTGTGCAGCAAATCCCTTGGGAACGCCTCGGCCAGTTGCGCCTGACGCTCGGCCTCCTTGCTGTTGAAGGCCAGTTGCAAGACGCCGCAGGCGTCCCAGTCAGTGCCGCGTTGCAGTTGCTCCAGCACGCGCCGGGTGTAACCGAAGCCGCTGAGGATCATCTGCGACAACGCCGTGCCGTGGGCCGACAGCTTGAGGTACAGCACACCCTGGGGGTTGCCGGAAGCTTCTTCGGCCAACCCGGCATGACGCTCCAGCAGCGTCACCTGCCAGCCACGCGCGGCGAGGCTGGCGGCGCTGGCACAACCGGCCAGGCCGCCGCCGATCACCAGTGCCCGGCGTTCGCCGGTCAGCGCGGCGGGGCGGGCGTACCAGGGTTTTGCCGAGGACGGCGCCGGTGTCTGCTCCGGCCAGCCGAGAAACACACCGCGCAGGATTTCCCACTTATGACCAATGCCCGGCGTGCGCTTCATCTTGAAGCCTGCCGCGTTCAGCAACCGCCGGACCCAACCGGTGCTGGTGAAGGTGCTGAGGGTAGCGTCGGGGGCGGCCAGCCGGGCCAGTTCGGCGAACAGCTCGGCGGTCCACATCTCGGGGTTCCTGGCCGGCGCGAAGCCGTCGAGGAACCAGGCGTCGATCTGTCCGTCCAGCTGCGGCAACTGCTCCAGGGCATCGCCGATCAACAGGGTCAGCGTCACCCGTCCGCCTGCCAGGACCAGGCGCTGGAAACCCTGGTGGATGGCCACGTACTGCTCAAGCAATTGCTCAGCCTGAAGGCTCAGTTGGGGCCACAAGGCCAGGGCCCGGCGCAGGTCCTCGGGGCTCAAGGGATACTTCTCGACACTGACGAAATGCAGTCGGGCGCCTGCCGGTGCGCACTGTTCGAACAGCTGCCAGGCGCAGAGGAAATTCAAGCCGGTGCCAAATCCGGTTTCGCCGATCACCAGCCGCCCGTCATCGGCCAGGGCCGCGAAACGCTCGGCCAGGTTGTTCTGCTCAAGGAATACATAACGGGTTTCTTCCAGCCCCGACTGGTCGGAAAAATACACATCGTCGAACACCCGCGAACGCGGGCGACCCTGATCATCCCAGTCGAGTTGGGCGTGTTGCTGGATGGGCGTCATGGCTGGCTCGGTCAAAACTGAGCGGCCATTCTAGCCGATCGATTGCCGATTGCTCCGGTGCATACGCATCTGTAGGAGCTGTCGAGTGCAACGAGGCTGCGATCTTGTTCCGAACAATTGAGTCGAAAGCGAACGATCAAGATCAAAAGATCGCAGCCTCGCTTCGCTCGGCAGCTCCTACACAAAGCACACGGGCCGCATCCAATCTGTAGGAGCTGTCGAGTGCAACGAGGCTGCGATCTTGCCCCAGTCAATTGAGTCGAAAGCGAACGATCAAGATCAAAAGATCGCAGCCTCGCTTCGCTCGGCAGCTCCTACACAAAGCACACGGGCCGCGTCCAATCTGTAGGAGCTGTCGAGTGCAACGAGGCTGCGATCTTGTTCCGAACAATTGAGTCGAAAGCGAACGATCAAGATCAAAAGATCGCAGCCTCGCTTCGCTCGGCAGCTCCTACACAAAGCACACGGGCCGCATCCAATCCGCTAGTCTTGGCCCATCCCCGGAAGGAGCTGCCCATGTTTGAATCCGCTGAAATCGGTCATGTCATTGATAAAGACACCTTCGAGGCCGAAGTGCCGGCCCTGCGTGAAGCGTTGCTGGAGGCGCAGTTCGAGTTGCAGCAGCAGGGCCGGTTCCCGGTCATCGTGCTGATCAATGGCATCGAAGGCGCGGGCAAGGGCGAGACGGTGAAGTTGCTCAACGAGTGGATGGATCCGCGGCTGATCGAAGTGCGCACCTTTGACCAACAGACCGACGAGGAATTGGCGCGGCCTCCGGCGTGGCGCTATTGGCGAATGCTGCCGGCCAAGGGGCGCATGGGAATTTTCTTCGGCAACTGGTACAGCCAGATGCTGCAGGGCCGGGTCCATGGCGAGTTCAAGGACCCACGGCTCGACCAGGCGATTGCCGGTGCCGAGCGCCTGGAAAAAATGCTTTGCGACGAAGGCGCACTGATCTTCAAGTTCTGGTTCCACCTGTCCAAGAAGCAGATGAAGGCCCGGCTCAAGGGGCTCAAGGATGACCCACTGCACAGCTGGCGCATCAGCCCGCTGGACTGGCAGCAGTCCCAGACCTACGACAAGTTCGTCAAATACGGCGAGCGTGTGCTGCGCCGCACCAGTCGCGATTACGCCCCGTGGCATGTGATCGAAGGCGTGGACAGTTATTACCGCAGCCTCACCGTCGGGCGGATCCTGCTCGACGGCTTGCGCCAGGCCCTGGACCGTCCGAAGGTCAAACCGCAAAAGGTCGGCGTGGCGCCGCTGCCCGCGCTGGACGGCCAGGTCACGCTGCTCGACAGCTTGGACATGACCCGTCGCCTGGACAAGGCCGATTACGAAGAACAGCTGATCACCGAGCAGGCGCGGTTCGCCGGCCTGCTGCGGGACAAGCGCATGCGCCAGCATTCCTTGGTGGCGGTGTTCGAGGGCAATGATGCGGCAGGCAAGGGCGGGGCGATCCGGCGGGTCGCGGCAGCCCTGGACCCGCGTCAATACAGCATCGTGCCGATTGCCGCGCCCACTGAAGAAGAGCGCGCCCACCCCTACATGTGGCGGTTCTGGCGGCATATTCCCGCGCGGGGCAAGTTCACCATGTTCGACCGCTCCTGGTACGGCCGGGTGCTGGTGGAGCGGGTCGAAGGGTTTTGCAGCCAGGCCGACTGGCTGCGGGCCTACGGAGAAATCAACGACTTCGAGGAGCAGGTTGCCGATGCCGGCGTGGTGGTGGTCAAGTTCTGGCTGGCCATCGACAAGGAGACCCAACTGGAGCGTTTCCAGGAACGCGAGGACATCCCGTTCAAGCGCTTCAAGATCACCGAGGATGACTGGCGCAACCGCGACAAGTGGGACGCTTACCGGGCCGCCGTGTGCGACATGGTCGACCGCACCAGCACCGAGATTTCCCCTTGGACATTGGTGGAAGCCAACGACAAGCGCTGGGCGCGGGTCAAGGTGTTGCGCACCCTCAACCAGGCGCTGGAGGCGGCTTTCGAGCGAAGTGCAAAGCAGGCTCGCAAGAAGAAGGGCTAGGGCGATGGGTGCGCATACGCGGGGTGAATGATTGTCGCAGTCGGTTATGCAGTGGATTTATGCTCGATTCACTCTCAACCGACTCCAACAATGAGGTACAGCCATGCGTGAAGTGGTGATCGTCGACAGCGTACGGACCGGCCTGGCCAAGTCCTTTCGCGGCAAGTTCAACATGACCCGTCCAGACGACATGGCGGCCCATTGTGTCGATGCCTTGCTGGCGCGCAACGACATCAACCCGGCCAGTGTCGAGGACTGCATCGTCGGGGCCGGGTCCAATGAAGGCGCCCAGGGCTACAACCTCGGGCGCAACGTGGCGGTGCTCTCGCGATTGGGCACCGGCACCGCCGGCATGACCCTCAACCGCTTCTGTTCCTCGGGCCTGCAAGCCATTGCCATCGCCGCCAACCAGATCGCTTCAGGTTGCAGCGACATCATCGTGGCGGGCGGCGTGGAATCCATCAGCCTGACGATGAAAAGCGTCAACACCGACCACCTGATCAACCCGCTGCTCAAGGAGCAGGTGCCCGGGATCTATTTCCCCATGGGCCAGACGGCCGAGATCGTTGCCCGTCGTTACCAGGTCAGCCGCGAGGAACAGGACCGCTACGCCTTGCAGAGCCAGCAGCGCACCGCCAAGGCCCAGGCGGCCGGGTTGTTCGATGACGAAATCATCTCGATGGCGGTCAAGTACCGGGTCGAGGACAAGAACACTGGCGCTGTGCAGATCCTCGACGGCGTGGTCGATCGCGACGATTGCAATCGCCCGGACACCACCTACGAAAGCCTGGCAGGCCTGAAGCCGGTGTTCGCCGAAGACGGTTCGGTGACGGCGGGCAACTCGTCGCAGTTGTCCGACGGGGCTTCGATGACCTTGGTGATGAGCCTGGAAAAGGCCCTGGCGCTGGGGCTCAAGCCCAAGGCGTTTTTCCGTGGCTTCACCGTGGCCGGTTGCGAGCCGGACGAGATGGGCATCGGCCCGGTGTTTTCAGTGCCCAAGCTGCTCAAGGCCAAGGGCTTGCAGATCGCCGATATCGATCTGTGGGAACTCAACGAGGCCTTTGCTTCCCAGTGCCTGTACAGCCGCAACCGACTGGAAATCGATCCCGAGAAATACAACGTCAACGGCGGCTCGATCTCCATCGGCCATCCATTCGGCATGACCGGCTCGCGGCAAGTGGGGCATCTGGTGCGCGAGCTGCAACGACGCAACCTGCGCTACGGCATCGTGACCATGTGCGTGGGTGGCGGGATGGGGGCTACGGGGTTGTTTGAGGCGGTGAGATAGCCACGGGCTTATGGCGCCAGAGGCTTTTGTGGCCATGGAGCTTTGGTGGCGAGGGAGCTTGCTCCCGCTCGGCTGCGAAGCAGGCGCCAAGCGGCCGATGCGGTTTATTGATGGGGCAGGGGCCGCTTCGCGACCCAGCGGGAGCAAGCTCCCTCGCCACAAGAGCGCGGCGCCAGCCATGGGTTTGACTTAGCTGGCAACCTGAGTCAACTGCTGCATCCGCTGGATATACGCTGCTATCTCCATTTCTGCCGCCTCGCGGGTGGCGAACGGACCCTCCTGGGTGCCCTCACGTGTATTGAAATAAAACTCGCCGTTAACCCGGCAGATCCGGTCACTGCGAAAAATAGTCGTAGGGGCGGGATCCAAGGCGCGTTTTCCAAGCATGTCGGGTCTCCAGAGCGCAGCGAGGTCTGTTTCAAATGAGCATATGTGTTGTCCCTGATTCCCGCCTGTCCAGCCGATCGACGGCTACGACCCCTACAATCCCATGGGCGGCCTTTGCCCAACTGTCCCTGTGTCATGACGCAATAGACGCCTAGAATGGACGTCCTTTGTCTTGGGCTTCGAGGGTTGCATGCACATATCGTCCGGTCGCTGGGTCTACGGTCTGTTCCTCGCCCTGCTGACTGCCCTGCTCTGGGGAATCCTGCCGATCAAGCTCAAGCAAGTGCTGCAAGTGATGGACCCGGTCACCGTGACCTGGTTTCGCTTGCTGGTGTCCGGCGGTTTGCTGTTCATCTATTTGGCCACCACCCGGCGCCTGCCCAGTCACAAGGTCCTTGGCCCACGCGGCGGCTGGCTGGTGGCGATGGCGGTGCTCGGGCTGGTGGGCAACTACGTGTTGTACCTGATGGGCCTGAACCGCTTGAGCCCCGGCACCGCACAACTGGTGGTGCAGATGGGGCCGATCATGTTGCTGGTCGCCAGCCTGTTCGTGTTCAAGGAGCGTTTCAGCGTGGGGCAGGGCATCGGCCTGCTGGTGTTGCTGATCGGTTTTACGCTGTTTTTCAACCAGCGCCTGGGCGAGTTGCTGACGTCCCTGAGCGACTACACCGCCGGAGTGCTGATGGTGTTGCTGGCGTCGACGGTCTGGACGTTTTATGCCCTGGGCCAGAAGCAACTGTTGACGGTGTGGAATTCGTTGCAGGTGATGATGGTGATCTACCTGTTCTGTGCGTTGCTGCTCACGCCCTGGGTGCATCCGTTGGAGGCGCTGCAATTGAGCCCGTTGCAAGGCTGGCTGTTGCTCGCATGTTGCCTCAACACCCTGATTGCCTATGGCGCGTTTGCCGAAGCCTTGGCCCATTGGGAGGCGTCGCGGGTTAGTGCGACCCTGGCGATCACGCCGCTGGTGACGTTCGCCGCAGTGGCGATGGCGGCTTGGTGGTGGCCTGATTATGTCCATGCCGAGCAGATCAATCTGTTGGGGTATGGCGGGGCGGTACTGGTGGTGCTGGGGTCGGCGCTGGTTGCCCTGGGCCCGTCGCTGATCGCCGGGCTCAGGGCCAGGCGCGTGGGGCGTTAGCCCCCTGTGGGAGCGAGCCTGCTCGCGATGGCGGTTTGTCAGGCAACAGTGATGTCGAGCCTGCCGGCCTCATCGCGAGCAAGCTCGCTCCCACAGTGATCTTCAGTGGACGCAATAGGCCCCCCTTGTGGGAGCGAGCTTGCTCGCGATAGCGGCCTATCGCTCAACGCAACACTCAGCCCTGGCTACCCGCCTCCAGCATATTCTCCGGCCGCACCCAGGCATCGAACTCTTCATCGGTCAGGTACCCCAGTTGCAGCGCCGCCTCACGCAGGGTCAAGCCTTCGCCATAGGCTTTCTTGGCGATTTCTGCAGACTTGTCGTAGCCGATGTGCGGGTTCAGTGCAGTCACCAGCATCAACCCACGCTCCAGGTGCGCGGCCATCTGCTCGGCATCCGGTTCGAGCCCGGCGATGCAGTGCTGCTGGAAGTTGCTGCAGCCATCGGCCAGCAGGCGAATCGATTGCAACAGGTTGTGGATGATCACCGGTTTGAACACGTTCAACTGCAAATGCCCCTGGCTGGCGGCAAAGCCGACGGTCACGTCGTTGCCCATGACCTGGCAGGCCAGCATCGACAAGGCTTCGCACTGGGTCGGGTTGACCTTGCCGGGCATGATGGAACTGCCCGGTTCGTTGGCCGGCAGTTTCACCTCGGCGAACCCGGCCCGGGGTCCGGAGCCCAGCAGGCGCAGGTCGTTGGCAATCTTCATCAAGGTCACAGCGAGGGTTTTCAGTGCGCCGGACAGGGACGTCAGGGGTTCATGGCCGGCCAGCGCGGCAAACTTGTTCGGCGCGGTGACGAACGGCAGGCCCGACAGCGCCGCCAGTTCAGCGGCAATCGCTTCGCCGAAACCATGGGGTGAATTGAGCCCGGTGCCGACCGCCGTGCCGCCCTGGGCGAGTTCGCAGACCGCCGGTAGCGCGGCGCGGATCGCTCGTTCGGCGTAATCGAGTTGGGCAATGAACGCCGACAGTTCCTGGCCAAAGGTGATTGGCGTGGCATCCATCATGTGGGTACGGCCAGTCTTGACCAGCTTCATGTAGCGCGCCGCCAGTTCCGCCAGGCCGCCGGACAGCTCGCTGATGGCCGGGAGCAATTGCTGGTGGACGGCCTGGGCGGCGGCAATGTGCATCGCGGTGGGGAAGCAGTCGTTGGAACTCTGCGAGCGGTTGACGTGGTCGTTGGGGTGCACGGGGCTCTTGCCGCCGCGGGGGTTGCCGGCCAGTTCGTTGGCGCGCCCGGCAATCACCTCGTTGACGTTCATGTTGCTCTGGGTTCCGCTGCCGGTCTGCCAGACCACCAGTGGAAACTGGTCGTCATGCTGGCCGTCGAGCACTTCGTCGGCGGCCTGTTCGATCAGGCGGGCGATGTCGGCGGGGAGGTCGCCATTGCGATCATTGACCCGTGCGGCGGCTTTCTTGATCAGTGCCAAGGCGTGCAATACCGACAGCGGCATGCGTTCGTTGCCAATGGCGAAGTTGATCATGGAACGCTGCGTCTGGGCGCCCCAGTAGGCGTCGTCCGGGACTTCAACCTGGCCAAGGCTGTCGGTTTCGATACGGCTCATCGGGTCAAACTCCTTAAGGGCTGAATGCGCAGTTTAGGCCCAGATGGGCGGCACCGGTTCCCTCAATCATCCCTCAATCTAGGGGCGGTGGGTTCGGCCCGTCAATCGGACCCGGCAAGCATCGGGGTTGAGGCCCAGCGTTTTTTAGGCGCAGAATGGTCGCCCTTGGGGTTTTACCTCGCCTGTAATGAAAGGAAACTCGATGACCCGTCTTCGTGCCATCTGTACCGCAGTTGCTCTGGTGTGTGCCAGCGGCCCTGTTTTCGCCGATACCGCCAGCCACAACGCCAGCGCCGAAGCGTTCCTGACCCTGGCGCACGCCGACAAACTGGGCACTCCGGTATATATGCAAGTGCAGCAGATGTTTGCCCAGCGCTTTGAACAGACCAAGGCCCCTGAGTCGAAAAAAGCCACCCTGGAAACCTACCAGGCCAAGGCCAATGCCGCGTTGGACCAAGCTATCGGCTGGAACAAGCTCAAGCCGGACATGGTCAAGCTCTACACCAGCAACTTCAGCGAATCGGAGCTCAAGGACCTGGTTGCTTTCTATCAATCGCCACTGGGCAAGAAAGTCCTGGAAAAAATGCCGCAGCTGACCCAGCAGTCGGCCCAACTGACCCAGGCCAAGCTTGAAAGCGCGGTACCGGTGGTCAACAAGCTGCTGGCGGACATGACGGCCGAGCTCGAGCCAAAAGCCGCCGCCCCTGCCCCTGCCAAGAAAAAGCCGTAAGCGGAGCCTGGTATGAGCATGCAACAACGCATCGAATCGACACTCGGGCTCTTGCAGCCCGAGCACTTGCAAGTGCTGGATGAAAGCCACATGCACAGTCGTGGCCTGCAGACCCACTTCAAGGCCGTGGTGGTCAGCCAGCAGTTCGAAGGGCTCAATCGCGTCAAGCGCCATCAGAAGGTCTACGGCACGCTGGGCGAGCTGATGGGCGAATTCCATGCGTTGGCGCTGCACACCTACACCCCCGAAGAATGGGCCCAGATCGACGCAGCCCCGGCTTCGCCGACGTGTGCCGGTGGCAGCAAGCACTGAGCTGGTAACCTGTTCTTAATGGCGAGGAGGCTTTTGTGGCGAGGGAGCTTGCTCCCGCTGGGCTGCGAAGCGGCCCCCTGAGCGACGGCTTCGCCGTCGAACGGGAGCAAGCTCCCTCGCCACAATTGATCCGACCCCACGGAGCGTGCAGCTCCTAAAGCCACATTGTTTTTGTTAGAATCCGCAACGCGCCTTCCCGGGCGCGTTTTTTTTCGCATCCGGTTCACCCTTTACGAGGGTAGCCACCTGGAGAAACACCCATGGCACAACCCATTGTCGTGGCGGCACTGTATAAGTTCGTCACCCTTGAAGATTACGTCGAGCTGCGTGAGCCCTTGCTCAAGGCCATGCTCGACAACGGCATCAAAGGCACGTTGCTGATCGCCGACGAAGGCATCAACGGCACGGTCTCCGGCACTCGCGAAGGCATCGACGGCCTGCTGGCCTGGCTCAAGAACGATCCGCGCATGATCGACATCGACCATAAAGAGTCGTACTGCGATGAACAGCCGTTCTACCGCACCAAGGTCAAGCTCAAAAAAGAAATCGTCACCCTCGGCGTCGAAGGCGTGGATCCTAACAAGCAGGTCGGCACCTATGTCGAACCACAGGACTGGAACGCGCTGATCAGCGATCCGGAAGTGTTGTTGATCGACACCCGTAACGATTACGAAGTGTCCATTGGCACCTTCGAGGGCGCCATCGACCCCAAGACCACCAGCTTTCGTGAATTCCCTGAATACATCAAGGCCAACTTCGACCCGGCCAGGCACAAGAAAGTCGCGATGTTCTGCACCGGCGGCATTCGTTGTGAAAAAGCCTCCAGCTACATGCTCGGCCAGGGGTTCGACGAGGTCTATCACCTCAAGGGCGGCATCCTGAAATACCTCGAAGAGGTCCCTCGGGAAGAAACCAAGTGGCGCGGCGACTGCTTCGTGTTCGACAACCGCGTAACCGTCCGCCACGACCTCAGCGAAGGGGACTACGATCAATGTCACGCTTGTCGTACTCCGGTAAGCGTAGAAGACCGCGCCTCGGAGCACTATGTGCCTGGCATCAGTTGCCCGCACTGCTGGGATAAACTGAGCGAGAAGACCCGTCGCAGCGCCATCGACCGGCAGAAGCAGATCGAGTTGGCCAAGGCTCGCAACATGCCGCACCCGATCGGCTACAACTACAAGCAAACATCTTCCGAGGCTTGAACCATGGCGTCACGCCTGCTCTATGTGATGGACCCGATGTGTTCCTGGTGCTGGGGCTTTGCGCCGGTGGCCGAGGCGTTGGTAGAGCAGGCGCAGGCCGCGGGGGTGGAGTTGCACCTGGTGGTGGGTGGTTTGCGCACCGGCAGCGGTTCGGCGCTGGAGCCGACTACCCGGCGCTACATTCTTGAACACTGGCAGGCGGTCACCCAGGCCACCGGCCAGCCCTTCAAGCTTGAAGGCGCGTTGCCGGACGGTTTCGTCTACGACACCGAGCCTGCCTGCCGGGCACTGGTCACGGCCCGCAGCCTGGCCCCGGACCTGGCCTGGAAGTTGGTGAAGCTGATCCAGCAGGCTTTTTATGTGCAAGGTCGCGATGTGACCCACGCCAGCGTGCTGGTGGAGCTGGCCGAACAGGCCGGGCTGCCCCGCATCGAATTCGCCGCGGCCTTCGATCGCGCCGATCAACATGCGGCCACCGCTGCGGATTTCACCTGGGTACAGGACCTGGGCATTGCCGGGTTCCCGACACTGTTGGCCGAGCGTGATGGCCAGTTGGCCTTGCTGACCAACGGTTACCAGCCCCTGAGCCAACTGTCGCCTTTGCTTGGCCGCTGGCTGGAGCGCGCGACCTGTGCCTGATCGGCCGCCAGATACATCGGCCTCGCAGCGCATCGACCGGTTGAGTTGGGCGGAAATCCGTCGCCTGGCCCTCAAGCATAAAAAAGCCCTGTGGATCGCCAACGGCGTGGCCGTGCTGGCGACGCTGTGCAGCGTACCGATCCCGTTGCTACTGCCGTTGCTGGTGGATGAAGTCCTGCTGGGGCATGGCGATGCGGCCCTGAAAGTCATGAACCAGGCGTTGCCCATGGGCTGGCAGCGCGCGGCCGGCTACATCGGGCTGATGTTGCTGGCGACCCTGGCCCTGCGCTGTGGCGCATTGCTGTTCAACGTGGTGCAGGCGCGCTTGTTCGCCCGCTTGGCCAAGGACATCGTCTATCGCATTCGCATCCGCTTGATCGAACGTCTCAAGCGAATTTCCCTGGGTGAATACGAAAGCCTGGGCAGCGGCACCGTGGCGGCCCATCTGGTCACCGACCTGGATACCCTGGACAAATTCATCGGCGAAACCCTCAGTCGTTTCCTGGTGGCGATGCTGACCCTGGTGGGCACCGCCGGGATCCTGGTGTGGATGCACTGGGAGCTGGCGTTGCTGATCCTGCTGTTCAATCCGCTGGTGATCTACGCCACGGTGCAGCTGGGCAAGCGGGTCAAGCATCTCAAGAGGCTGGAGAACGACAGCACCTCGCGCTTCACCCAAGCCTTGACCGAAACCCTGGATGCCATCCAGGAAGTGCGCGCCGGTAACCGCCAGGGGTATTTCCTTGGCCGCTTGGGGATGCGCGCCAAGGAGGTCCGCGATTACGCCGTGAGTTCGCAGTGGAAAACCGATGCCTCGAACCGCGCCAGTGGTCTGCTGTTCCAGTTCGGCATCGATATTTTTCGCGCAGCGGCCATGCTCACCGTGGTGTTTTCCGACCTGTCCATCGGCCAGATGCTGGCGGTGTTCAGCTATCTCTGGTTCATGATCGGTCCGGTCGAGCAGCTGTTGAACTTGCAGTACGCCTATTACGCCGCCGGCGGTGCCTTGAACCGGATCAATGAACTGCTGGCCCGGGCCGACGAGCCCCAGTACACGGGCGTCGTCGACCCATTCAAGGGCCGTGACACGGTGGGCATCGAGATCCAGGGGTTGAGTTTCGGCTACGGCGAGGAGCTGGTGCTCAACCAGTTGAACCTGTCCATCTCGCCGGGCGAGAAAGTCGCCATCGTCGGGGCCAGCGGCGGCGGCAAGAGCACCCTGGTACAGCTGTTACTGGGACTGTACACGCCACAATCGGGCAGCATTCGTTTTGGTGGCGCCACGCAACAGGAGATTGGCCTGGAGACCATCCGGGAGAATGTTGCAGTGGTGTTGCAACATCCGGCGCTGTTCAACGACACGGTGCGGGCCAACCTCGCCATGGGGCGTGAGTGCAGTGACGACGACTGCTGGCGCGCTCTGGAAATCGCCCAGCTCGATGCCACCGTACGGGCGCTGCCCCAGGGCCTGGCGAGCGTCGTTGGGCGTTCCGGGGTGCGGCTGTCGGGCGGACAGCGTCAACGGCTGGCCATCGCTCGCATGGTATTGGCCGACCCACGGGTGGTGATTCTCGACGAAGCCACCTCGGCACTGGACGCTGCGACCGAGTACAACCTTCACCAGGCATTGGCGCGTTTTTTGAGCGCACGCACCACGCTGATCATCGCCCACCGGCTCTCGGCGGTGAAGCAGGCCGATCGGGTATTGGTGTTCGACGGTGGGCAAATCGCCGAGGACGGCGACCATTTGCAACTGATTGCCGAAGGTGGCCTGTACGCCCGACTCTATGGTCATTTGCAACAGATTCAGCAGCCTTGAGTTTCTAGCGCTTTTCTGCGCTTAGTATCGGAAAAAAAGCAGGCAAACACGCCGATTTTTCTGAATTCCACGCAAAGTCTGTCGATCTGTTCATCCATTCATTCGATGGGTTGAAAACTAGCCTAGGCTATTGAGTCTGGAGCGGAATTCTGGCGGGTGTTTGTCCGGCGATACCTGTGCAAGGGACCTCATGAAGCAAAAGCAGACTCTCGGAACACCACGGCTGCTGGGCATCGTCTGGCCCTTTATCGCCGTCGTGCTATTTCAGGCATTGCTTGGCGGCGTCAGCCTTTACGTGCTGTCCGCCGTTCGCGGCTATGTGGCGGGAGAGAGTCTCTGGTCCAAGGGGCAGAAAGACGCCATCTATTACCTCAACCTCTACGCTGACAGCCGCGACGAGGCGATTTTCCGCAAATACCAACAAGCCATTGCCGTCCCCGAGGGCGGTCATGACCTACGGGTGGCGCTGGACCGCGAACCGCCGGATCTGGAAGCTGCACGGGCCGGAATTCTCCAAGGTGGCAACCATCCTGATGACGTGTCCAGCGTGATCTGGTTGTACCTCAATTTTCGCCACTTCAGTTACCTGGAAGAAGCCATCGATCTCTGGACGGTGGGCGACGGCTACCTGATCGAGCTGGATAGCGTCGCCCGGCAGATGCACAGCAGCATTACCGCAGGCCAGGCGTCGGAGGCGGATATCCGCGGCTGGAAGGCCCGGATATTTGCGATCAACGATTCCGTTACCCCGGCTGCCAAGGCATTCAGCGACGCACTGGGCGAGGGCTCGCGTTTCATCCTGCGGCTCTTGTTGGTGACCAATTTCGCCACGGCCCTGGGGTTGATCGTCCTGGCGTTGTTGCGGACCCATAAATTGCTCGCCCAGCGGCAGGTGTTTGCCAATGCGCTGCAGATGGAGAAAGAGCGGGCGCAGATCACCCTGCAATCCATTGGCGACGGGGTCATCACCACCGACGTCGAGGGTGCCATCGCCTACATGAACCCCGCTGCCGAAGCGATGACCCATTGGAAAACCGAACACGCCACGGGCTTGCCCCTGGGGGCGTTGTTCAATTTGCTCGATGACAATGCCCAGACCGAGGGGCTGACCCTGATCGAGCACATCCTCAGCGGCCGGCTCAGCGGTGCCAGCGAACATTCCAAACTGATCCAGCGCCTGGATGGCAGCACCGTATCGGTCACCCTGGTGGGCGCGCCAATCCGTCATGCGGGCAAGGTCAGCGGCGCCGTGCTGGTGTTGCATGACATGACCCAGGAACGCCAATACATCGCCAACCTGTCGTGGCAGGCCACCCATGACGCCCTGACTGGCCTGGCGAACCGCCGGGAATTCGAGTATCGCCTCGAGCAGGCCTTGCACAACCTCACTCGCCAGGTCGGGCGCCATGCCTTGATGTTTCTCGACCTGGATCAGTTCAAGCTGGTCAACGACACCTGCGGCCATGCAGCGGGTGACGAATTGTTGCGGCATATCTGCGCCTTGCTGCAATCAGGGTTGCGGGAAAGCGACACCCTGGCCCGGCTGGGCGGGGATGAGTTCGGGATCTTGCTGGAGAACTGTTCGCCGGAATCGGCGGAAAAAATTGCCGAAGGGCTGCGCCAGACCGTGCAGAACCTGCACTTTGTCTGGAAGGGCCGGCCGTTCGTGACCACCGTGAGCATCGGCCTGGTGCATATCGCCCAGACACCGACGACCCTCGAGGCGTCCCTGCGGGCTGCCGACATGGCCTGCTACATGGCCAAGGAAAAGGGCCGCAACCGGGTCCAGGTCTACCATGCCGACGACTCGGAGCTGTCCCTGCGTTTTGGCGAAATGGCCTGGGTCCAGCGCTTGCACATGGCCCTGGAGGAAAATCGCTTCTGCCTCTACGCCCAGGAAATCGCCGCGTTGGGCCCGGGCGAGCATGGCGGCGGGCACATTGAGATCCTGTTGCGCCTGCATGACGAAGCCGGGCGGATGATCCTGCCGGACAGCTTCATTCCCGCGGCGGAACGCTACGGCTTGATGACGTCCCTGGACCGTTGGGTGGTGGAGAATGTCTTCAAGATCATCCGCCAGTGCCTGAATGAATCGCGACAAGGGCCCATGGCGATGTGTGCGATCAATCTGTCAGGCACAACTATAGGAGATCAGGCGTTCCTCGACTTCCTGCGTAAACAGTTCGCGGCCTACTCGATTCCGCCGGAAATGATTTGTTTTGAAATTACAGAGACCAGCGCTATTTCGAATCTGGGCAGTGCGATCCGCTTTATCAATGAACTCAAGAGCTTGGGATGTTACTTCTCGCTGGATGACTTTTGCGCCGGAATGTCTTCATTCGCTTACCTGAAACATTTACCTGTAGACTTCCTGAAGATCGACGGGAGTTTCGTAAAGGATATGCTGGACGACCCGATTAACCGTGCAATGGTCGAAGTGATCAATCACATCGGCCACGTCATGGGTAAGCGCACGATTGCCGAGTTTGTTGAAACCGCCCAGATCGAGCAGGCATTGCTGGAAATAGGGGTGGATTACGCTCAGGGGTATGTGATCGAACGCCCGCAATTGTTTACCTGCGACACGTTGCAATGTCGGCCGGCCCGGCCCCAGCCGTTGTTATTCAAGGCCCCCGGCACGTTCCGCTGAACCTCTTGTTGATCCGGAAAATCACAATCAAAAGGAGCCCGACAGTGATCGACATATTCAACCGAACAGGCCCGCTCATGGACGCCACGAGCTATCCGAAATGGGCACAGCAGCTCATTACCGATTGCAGCGAGAGCAAGCGCCGGGTTGTCGAACACGAACTGTATCAGCGCATGCGCGACAACAAGCTCAGCGCCAGGACCATGCGCCACTACCTCATTGGTGGTTGGCCGGTCGTCGAACAGTTCGCTTTATACATGGCACAGAACCTCACCAAGACCCGCTTTGCCCGCCACCCCGGCGAGGACATGGCGCGTCGCTGGCTGATGCGCAACATTCGTGTCGAACTCAACCATGCCGACTACTGGGTCAACTGGAGCGCCGCCCATGGCGTGACCCTGGAAGACCTGCAAGCCCAGCATGTGCCGCCTGAGCTGCATGCCTTGAGCCACTGGTGCTGGCACACCAGTTCCTCGGATTCGCTGATCGTGGCCATCGCCGCGACCAACTATGCGATTGAGGGGGCCACGGGAGAGTGGTCGGCGCTGGTGTGTTCCAGTGGTGTCTACGCGGCCGCGTTCGCCGAGGAAGACCGCAAGCGGGCGATGAAATGGCTGAAGATGCATGCCCAGTACGACGATGCCCATCCTTGGGAAGCGCTGGAAATCATCTGTACGCTGGCGGGAATGAACCCAAGCAAAGCCCTGCAAACGGAGCTGCGCCAGGCCGTGTGCAAGAGCTATGACTACATGTACCTGTTCCTGGAGCGTTGCATGCAACTGGAGCAGTCGGAGACGGTGAGCAAGTCCTCATCCACCCGTGAGCGCCTGGCACTGGCGGAAAGCTGATTTCTACCGCTACAGATAGCCACAACTTGTGGGAGCGAGCCTGCTCGCGAAGGGGGCTGACAGTCGACGGGGAGGTCGACTGCCAGGCCGCTATCGCGAGCAGGCTCGCTCCCACAAGGATGTGGTGTTCCTACATTCTTTCGTCGTTTCAGCCTGCCATTGCCAGTCGATTACGTCCTTCGCGCTTGGCCACGTACAGTGCGCTGTCAGCCCTGCGCAGCAGGCTTTCCGATGATTCCCCCGGTAGCAGGGTGGCGCAACCCAGGCTGACCGTCAGCTCGATCCTTGTGCTCGCGGCGAAATAATCCTGGGCCTGGGCGGCGTAGCGCAGTCGTTCGCCGACCATGGCCGCAGCATCCCGGCTGGTGTTGGCCAGCAGGATCAGAAACTCCTCACCACCGAACCGGAACACCATGTCCACGTTACGCAGTTGGCCCTTGATCGACTCGGCCACAGCCTTGAGCACTTCGTCACCAACGCCGTGACCATGGCTATCGTTGATGCGCTTGAAATGGTCGATGTCGAGCATCAGCACCGACAAGGGCTGCGAATGACGCTTGGCCATGTCGATTTCACGCATCAGCGTCTGGTCCATGGCAATGCGGTTGCCGGTACCGGTCAGCGGATCGCGCAGGGCGCTCTGGGTGGCGGCGCGATAGAGCAATGCGTTGCGCAGTGGATACAGCAGCGTCGACATAATGGATTCAAGGTCGCTCTGTTCCGCTTCGGTGAAGCGCTGGTTGCGACGGAATACCAATTCACCCAGGTGTTCGCCTTCATGGCTGAGGTTATAGCTGAGGGTGTGATGCCCGCGTTGCCCGAACTCCAGGCGCAAGTCACTGGCCTTGTGCTGATAGGCCAACGCATCCAGGGGCACCAGCCGCTGGATTTCCCGGAAAAACAGGCCGAGGATGCGCTGTGGCTCCAGGCTGGTCTGCAGCTGCTGGCTCAGTTGCTGGCGCATTTGCGAAAGACTGACGGAGCGTGCCGCGAGCGGCGATGGCTGGCCAAGACCCAGACGTTGCAATTTGGCGCTGTCGAAGTCGATCGCGTTGATCTGGGTGGGCGTTTTCATATGGCGTTAGCCCCTAAGCTAAATCTGTCCTGGCAGGTTGGGTGTGGCGGCTTTGGGCTGCGCGTCGTACTGGTCCTTCAGTCCCGTAGGACCATTGAGCTAAGTTTAGTCCGCTTTCCCTGTCAGGCATAAATCTCGTCTCGATGTCCGTTACCCGCCGAACATGGCGTGTTTGAGGATATTTAGAGCGAAAGTCGTGCCATTCGGTTCACTTCAATAAAAACCCTTTATAAATCAATGCATTGTCGGCAGATTGCGACATTTCCAGCGACGTGGGTTTGGCGGTTGGCCTGGTTTGGCATCGAATAGAGCCTGCATCGCGACGGTAAGTCGTCGCGATGCAGGCCGAGGCCATTATTGCGCGTTGAGCGCCTGGCCGTTGACGCCGGAGCTGTCCGGGCCCATCAGGTACAGGTAGACCGGCATGATCTCCTCGGGCGTCGGATTGTTGAGCGGGTTTTCCCCCGGGTAGGCCTGGGCGCGCATGCTGGTGCGGGTGGCGCCGGGGTTGATGCTGTTGGCGCGCACGGCGGCGACGGTGTCGACTTCGTCGGCCAGGGTCTGCATCAGCCCCTCGGTGGCGAACTTGGACACGCCATAGGCGCCCCAGTACGCCCGGCCCTTGCGTCCGACGCTGCTGGAGGTGAACACCACGGACGCATCCTGGGACAGCTTGAGCAGGGGCAGCAAGGTGCTGGTGAGCATGAACATCGCGTTGACGTTGACGTGCATCACCCGCATGAAGTTCTCACCGGACAACTGTTCCAGCGGCGTACGCGGGCCGATGATCGAGGCGTTGTGCAGCAGGCCGTCCAGATGACCGAACTCGGTTTCGATCATCGCCGCCAGTTCATCGTACTGATGAGGCAGCGCGGTTTCGAGGTTGAACGGGATCACCGCTGGCTGCGGATGACCGGCCGCTTCGATTTCATCGTAGACCTGGGTCAGGTTGGCTTCGGTCTTGCCCAGTAGCAGCACGGTGGCGCCATGGGCGGCGTAGGCTTTCGCCGCAGCGGCACCGATACCGCGACCGGCGCCGGTGACCAGAATCACCCGGCCATTGAGCAGGTCGGGTCGGGCGGAATAATCAAACATAAAAGAACCTCAACAAATAAAGCGGCACGGTACTGTGGGTGCAGAGCAATCATGGCCAGTGAGCTTAGTGAGCTTAGTGAGCTTAGTGAGCTTAGTGAGCTTAGTGAGCTTAGTGAGCTAGGTGGGCTCTTGTGGCGAGGGAGCTTGCTCCCGCTGGACCGCGAAGCGGTCCCCAGGCGACGGCTTCGCCGCCGGACGGGAGCAAGCTCCCTCGCCACAAAAGCGACATCACCAAAGCGACATCGGCAGAATCAGCTCAGCAACCGCACAACGCGTTATCCAGCACCTCGCGCAGCGCCGATGGGTGATCGATCACCACATCCGCGCCCCAGTGCCTGGGGTTGTCGTCCGGGTGGATGTAGCCGTAGGTCACCGCGCAGGTCTTGGTGCCAGCGCTGCGACCGGACTCGATGTCCCGCAGGTCATCGCCCACGAACAGCACGCTGGCCGGGTCCAGGTCGAGCATCTTGCACGCCAGGGTCAGCGGTTCCGGGTCTGGCTTGCTGTTTTTCACGTGGTCAGGGCAGATCAGCACTTTCGAGCGTTCGGCCAGGCCCAGTTGCTGCATGATCGGTTCGGCGAAACGCACCGGCTTGTTGGTGACCACGCCCCAGATCAGGTTGGCCGCTTCGATATCGGCCAGCACCTCGGCCATGCCGTCGAACAAGTGGCTGTGGACCGCGCAATCCTTGAGGTAGCGGTCGAGGAACTCCTGGCGCAGTTCCTCGAACCCCGGTGATTCCGGGTCCATGGAAAAGGTCACCGCGACCATCGCCCGGGCACCGCCGGAAATCTCGTCGCGAATGTGCTGGGTGTTCATCGGTGGCAAGCCACGGTCGGCGCGCATGGCCTGGCAGATGGCGATGAAGTCCGGCGCGGTGTCGAGCAGCGTGCCGTCCATGTCGAAGAGAACCGCTTTGAGACGCATCGACTTACTCCTCGCGCAGGGTCTGGATCATGTAGTTGACGTCAACGTCGGCGGCCAGCTTGTAGTGCTTGGTCAGCGGGTTGTAGGTCAGGCCAATGATGTCCTTGACGGTCAGCCCGGCCGCACGGCTCCAGGCGCCCAGTTCGGAAGGGCGGATGAATTTCTTGAAGTCGTGAGTGCCGCGAGGCAGCAGCTTCATGATGTATTCGGCGCCGACGATGGCGAACAGGTAGGCCTTCGGATTGCGGTTGATGGTGGAGAAAAACACCTGGCCGCCCGGCTTGACCATGCGAAAGCACGCGCGGATGACCGAGGACGGGTCCGGCACGTGCTCGAGCATTTCCAGGCAGGTGACCACGTCGAATTGGCCGGGCATTTCTTCGGCCAGGCCCTCGGCGGTGATCTGCCGGTATTCCACGCTGACGCCCGACTCCAGTTGATGCAGTTGTGCAACCGCCAGTGGCGCTTCGCCCATGTCGATGCCCATCACCGTCGCCCCGCGCTGGGCCATGGCTTCGCTGAGGATGCCGCCGCCACAACCGACGTCGAGCACCTTCTTGCCAGCCAGGTTGACCCGTTCGTCAATCCAGTTGACCCGCAGCGGGTTGATATCGTGCAGCGGCTTGAATTCACTTTCACGGTCCCACCAGCGATGAGCCAGGGCTTCGAATTTGGCGATTTCGGCGTGGTCGACGTTGCTCATGTGCAGATCCTCGAAAAGCTTGAAAAATCAGGTGCCCCGAGCCGTGGCTCAAGGGGCGTGGTTATTCGTTGTGGCCGCTGATGCGGCGACCCCAGGCCTGGGCCGTGGCGATCAGTCTTGATTCGTCCATGCGGGTCAGTCGGCCATCTTCCAATAGCGGCTTGCCGCCCACCCACAGGTGTTTTACGCAATCGCGACCGGTGGCATAGATCAACTGCGACACCGGGTCATAGATCGGCTGCTGGGCCAGGCCCGACAGATCGAAGGCCACCAGGTCGGCGGCCTTGCCGACTTCCAGCGAGCCGACTGTCGCTTCGATGCCCAGCGCCCGGGCACCATTGAGCGTGGCCATGCGCAGTGCCCGATGAGCATCCAGGGCCGTGGCGGAACCGGCGACGGCCTTGGCCAGCAGGGCGGCGGTGCGGGTTTCGCCCAGCAAGTCCAGGTCGTTGTTGCTCGCCGCACCGTCGGTGCCGAGGGCGACATTGACGCCGGCCTGCCACAGGCGCTCCACTGGGCAGAAACCGCTGGCCAGCTTCAGGTTCGATTCCGGGCAGTGGATCACGCTGCAATTGCTTTCTACCAGCAAGGCCTGGTCTTCGTCGCTGATTTGAGTCATGTGCACGGCCTGAAAGCGTGGCCCCAGCAGCCCAAGTCGTCCCAGGCGTGCCAGCGGTCGCTCCGCGGTGTTATCCACAGCCTGCTGCACTTCGAAGGCGGTTTCGTGAACATGCATATGAATGGCCGCGTCCAGTTCCTCGGCGATCACGCGGATTTTCTCCAGGTTTTCGTCGCCCACGGTGTAGGGCGCGTGCGGGCCGAATGCGACTTTGATTCTTGGGTGGTGCTTGAGGTCGCCAAACAACTCGATGCCCTGACGAATGGCTTCGTCGGCGCTGGCGGCACCGGGGATAGGGAAATCGAGGATTGGAATCGCGATTTGCGCACGAATACCGCTGTCGTGGACACACTCGCTGGCGATCTTGGGGTAGAAATACATGTCGGAGAAGCAGGTGATGCCGCCCTTGATCTGCTCGGCGATGGCCAGGTCGGTGCCGTCGCGTACGAAATCCTCATCGACCCATTTGGCTTCCGCCGGCCAGATGTGCTGTTCGAGCCAGGTCATCAAGGGCAGGTCGTCGGCCAGGCCGCGGAACAGGGTCATGGCCGCGTGGCCGTGGGCGTTGATCAGGCCGGGGCTGAGCAGCATGCCGGGCAGCTCACGGACCTGGGCGGCGTCACACTTGAGTGCTTCTGCCCGTGGGCCGATGAACACGATGCAGCCGTCCCGGATGCCCAGGCCATGATCCTTGAGCACTACACCGGCGGGTTCGACAGGCACCAACCAGGTCGGCAGCAATAATAAGTCGAGCGCAACGGCAGGCTTGGGCATCGTGGAACGGTTCCATGGGGTATAAAGGATGGCGAAGTATACCCGAGCGTCTTCGCGGAGGGATCGCTATAATCGGCGGCTTTTGTTCTTGAGTACGGGGTGAAGGATGCGCGATCGACTATTGGCTGCGGAGAAGGTGAAGGCCATCGATTGGCGTGATGGCGTCCTGTACCTGTTGGACCTGCGTGTCTTGCCGTTCGAGGAAAACTGGGTCGCCTGCACCTGTGCCGCCGATGTGGCCGAGGCCATTGGCTCGCTGGTGGTGCGCGGCGCGCCGGCCATCGGTATCAGCGCGGCTTATGGTGTCGTGCTGGCGGCGCGGGCCAGGAAGGCCGAGGGCGGTGATTGGCAAGCGGCCCTGGAGGCTGATTTTGCCTTGCTGGCCGAGGCCCGGCCGACAGCGGCGAGCCTCTTCTGGGCGCTGGATCGGATGCGCGACCGGTTAGGGCGCTTGAAAGAGCACGCTGAGCCGCTGGCGGTACTTGAGGCCGAAGCCATCGCGATCCACGAAAGTGACCGCGAAGCCAACCTGACCATGGCCCAGCTCGGTGTCGACCTGATCCGCAAGCACCAGGGCAACGCCCAGGCCATCCTCACCCATGGCAGCACCGGCGCCCTGGCGACCGGCGGCTTCGGCACGGCCTTGGGAGTCATCCGTGGCGCGTATACCGAAGGCATGGTGGAGCGCGTCTATGTCGACGAAACCCGTCCATCGCTGCAAGGCTCGCGCCTGACGGCGTGGGAGCTGGCCCGTGAGAGCATCCCGGTGACTCTCAACGCCGATTCCGCCGCTGCCCACATCATGAAGACGAAAGGTGTGACCTGGGTGATCGTCGGTGCCGACTGCATCACCGCCAATGGTGACGTGGCGAACAAGATCGGTACCTATCAACTGGCGGTCTGTGCCATGCACCATGGCGTGCGTTTCATGGTGGTGGCGCCGAGTTCGACCATCGACATGAGCCTGGCCAGCGGTGAAGACATTCCGGTCGAGGAGCGCGATGGGCGTGAACTGCTGGAAATCGGTGGCAAGAGGCTCGGTGCGGAGGTGGACGCCTTCAACCCGACGTTTGATGTCACTCCGGCGGATTTGATCGATGTCATCGTCACGGAGAAGGGCATCATCGAGCGCCCGGACACCGCCAAGCTGGCGCAGTTGATGTGCCGCAAGCGGTTGCACTGAAGATTTTCAGAGGGTGATCTGCCGCCATCGCGAGCAAGCTCGCTCCCACGCTGGATGAAGGTGTGTCTGAAATTTCGGACATAAGAAATCCCTGTGGGAGCGAGCTTGCTCGCGATAAGGTCCTCAAAAGCAACAAATCCCTTGCATTTTCGCCCTGATTCTCCATCCGCAGCGCTTCTAAGCCCCTCTGGTCCCATATCAGCCTGTCACCGGTCAACTAACTACGCACCATGCGCATCTGGGGGATAGGTGCGTGGCGGCTCTTGTGATAACATCCGGCGGTTTCCAAGGCTGCCTCGCGAGGTGGCCTTTACTGCGCAGATCCATGGCATAACTCGTTGATTTGTCGTAAGTCGCTGCACGGCACTTGTTCTGCAGCGGCGAGCTTCGTTCGTCCCATCTGGATGTGACGAGGTTTCACCAGAAAAAGGAATCAGGCTTCTCATGGGCGAACTGGCCAAAGAAATCCTCCCGGTCAATATCGAAGACGAGCTGAAACAGTCCTACCTCGACTACGCAATGAGCGTAATCGTCGGGCGGGCGCTGCCGGATGCGCGCGATGGCTTGAAGCCCGTGCACCGGCGTGTGCTGTTCGCGATGAGCGAGCTGGGCAACGACTTCAACAAGCCGTACAAGAAATCTGCCCGTGTCGTCGGCGACGTGATCGGTAAGTATCACCCCCACGGCGACACTGCCGTGTACGACACCATCGTTCGTATGGCGCAGCCATTCTCCTTGCGCTACCTGCTGGTAGACGGCCAGGGCAACTTCGGTTCCGTGGACGGCGACAACGCCGCGGCCATGCGATACACCGAAGTGCGCATGACCAAGCTGGCCCACGAACTGCTGGCCGACCTGCACAAGGAAACCGTGGACTGGGTGCCGAACTACGACGGCACCGAAATGATCCCTGCGGTCATGCCGACCCGTATTCCGAACCTGCTCGTCAACGGCTCCAGCGGTATCGCCGTGGGCATGGCGACCAACATCCCGCCGCACAACCTCGGTGAAGTCATCGACGGTTGCCTGGCCCTCATCGACAATCCCGAGCTGACCGTCGATGAGCTGATGCAATACATCCCGGGTCCGGACTTCCCGACCGCTGCGATCATCAACGGTCGCGCCGGCATCATCGAAGCCTACCGCACCGGCCGTGGCCGCATTTACATGCGCGCCCGTTCCACCGTCGAGGACATCGACAAGGTTGGCGGCCGCCAGCAGATCGTCATCACCGAGCTGCCGTACCAGCTGAACAAGGCTCGCCTGATCGAGAAGATCGCTGAGCTGGTGAAAGAGAAGAAACTCGAAGGCATCACCGAGCTGCGTGACGAGTCCGACAAGGACGGCATGCGCGTCGTGATCGAGTTGCGTCGTGGCGAAGTGCCTGAGGTGATCCTCAACAACCTCTACGCCCAGACCCAGCTGCAAAGCGTGTTCGGCATCAACATCGTTGCGCTGATCGACGGTCGTCCGCGGATCCTGAACCTCAAGGACCTGCTGGAAGCTTTCGTACGTCACCGTCGCGAAGTGGTCACTCGCCGCACCGTGTTCGAACTGCGCAAGGCTCGCGAGCGTGGTCACATCCTTGAAGGTCAGGCCGTTGCCCTGTCGAACATCGACCCGGTGATCGCCTTGATCAAGGCCTCGCCAACGCCGTCGGAAGCCAAGGAAGCGCTGATCAGCACCCCTTGGGAGTCCTCCGCGGTGGTGGCGATGGTCGAGCGCGCTGGCGCCGACTCGTGCCGTCCGGAGAACCTCGACCCGCAATACGGCCTGCGCGAAGGCAAGTACTTCCTGTCCCCGGAACAGGCGCAAGCCATCCTGGAGCTGCGCCTGCACCGCCTGACCGGCCTGGAGCACGAGAAGCTGCTGGCCGAGTACCAGGAAATCCTCAACCAGATCGGCGAGCTGATCCGCATCCTCAACAGCGCCACGCGCCTGATGGAAGTGATCCGCGAAGAACTGGAAGTGATTCGCGCCGAGTACGGCGACGTGCGCCGCACCGAGATCCTCGATGCGCGCCTGGACCTGACCCTGGGTGACATGATCCCGGAAGAAGAGCGCGTGGTGACCATTTCCCACGGCGGCTACGCCAAGACCCAGCCGCTGGCCGCCTACCAGGCCCAGCGTCGCGGCGGCAAAGGCAAGTCGGCGACCGGCGTCAAGGACGAGGACTACATCGCTCACCTGCTGGTCGCCAACAGCCACACCACGCTGCTGCTGTTCTCCAGCAAAGGCAAGGTGTACTGGCTCAAGACCTACGAAATTCCGGAAGCGTCCCGTGCCGCACGTGGTCGTCCGCTGGTCAACCTGTTGCCGCTGGACGATGGTGAATACATCACCACCATGCTGCCGGTGGAGGAATACACCGAAGGTCACTACATCTTCATGGCTACCGCCAACGGCACCGTGAAGAAGACCCCGCTGGAATCCTTCAGTCGCCAGCGCAGCGTCGGCCTGATTGCCCTGGAACTGGACGAAGGCGACGTGCTGATTTCCGCCGCCATCACCGACGGCGAACGTGAGGTCATGCTGTTCTCCGACGGTGGCAAGGTCACTCGCTTCAAGGAATCCGACGTACGTGCCATGGGTCGTACCGCCCGCGGTGTGCGCGGCATGCGCCTGCCGGAAGGCCAGAAGCTGATTTCCATGCTGATCCCCGAAGAAGGCAGCCAGATCCTCACCGCTTCGGCGCGTGGTTATGGCAAGCGCACGGCCATCAGCGAGTTCCCTGAGTACAAGCGTGGCGGCCAGGGCGTGATCGCCATGGTCAGCAACGACCGTAACGGTCGTCTGGTTGGTGCTGTCCAGGTGCTCGATGGCGAGGAGATCATGTTGATCTCCGACCAGGGCACCCTGGTGCGTACGCGAGTCGCCGAAGTCTCGAGCCTGGGCCGTAACACCCAGGGCGTGACGCTGATCAAGCTGGCCAGCGACGAAACGCTGGTAGGGCTTGAGCGAGTGCAGGAGCCATCGGAAGTCGAAGGCGAGGAGCTGGAAAGCGAGGAAGGCGAAGGCACGGCATTCGACGGCACCCTGGGTGCCGATGTCGACGACGTGACCGGCGACCAGCCGCTCGACGCTGCCGCAGACGAAGAAGAACCGCAGGACTAAGCGGACACGCGGGGGGCGGATGAAGATTCGCCCCCTTGTTGTTTGTCTCGTTTGAAAATTTGCGACACTGCACATTCCCCTATGGGGTGATGCTGCTTCCCTGAGGTTTCAAGCCTTGAGTGAACGGCCCCCTGTGGGAGCGAGCTTGCTCGCGATGACGGAGTGGCATTCAACATCAATGTTGACTGTTGCGCCGCTATCGCGAGCAAGCTCGCTCCCACAGTTAGTGCGGTGCAGACCCAAAGATTTATGTGACCACCAGATCAGAGCGAGATTGGATGTGAGCAAGAGAGCCTATAACTTCTGTGCCGGCCCGGCGGCGCTTCCTGAGGCGGTCCTGAAGCGCGCCCAGGGTGAACTTCTCGACTGGCACGGCAAGGGCCTGTCGGTCATGGAAATGAGTCATCGCAGCGATGAGTTCGTATCCATTGCCACCAAGGCCGAGCAGGACCTGCGTGATCTGCTGAACATCCCGTCCAATTACAAGGTGCTGTTCCTGCAGGGCGGCGCCAGCCAGCAGTTCGCCCAGATCCCGTTGAACCTGCTGCCGGAAAGTGGCAAGGCCGACTACATCGATACCGGTATCTGGTCGCAGAAAGCCATCGAAGAAGCTTCGCGCTACGGTCACGTCAACGTGGCTGCCACCGCCAAGCCCTACGATTATTTCGCGATTCCCGGCCAGAACGAATGGAACCTGTCCAAGGACGCGGCCTACGTTCACTACGCGCCGAACGAAACCATCGGTGGCCTGGAATTCAACTGGATCCCGGAAACCGGCGACGTGCCATTGGTGGCCGACATGTCTTCGGACATTCTCTCGCGCCCTGTGGATATCTCCCGTTTCGGCATGATCTACGCCGGTGCCCAGAAAAACATCGGCCCAAGCGGCATCCTGGTCAGCATCATTCGTGAAGACCTGCTGGGGCGTGCCCGTTCCCTGTGCCCGACCATGCTCAACTACAAGGTCGCGGCCGACAACGGCTCGATGTACAACACCCCGCCGACCCTGGCCTGGTACCTCTCCGGCCTGGTGTTCGAATGGCTGAAAGAGCAGGGCGGTGTCGAAGCCATTGGCAAGCTCAACGAAGTGAAGCAGCGCACGCTGTATGACTTCATCGACGCCAGCGGCCTCTACAGCAACCCGATCAACAAGACCGACCGTTCGTGGATGAACGTGCCGTTCCGCCTGGCCGACGACCGTCTGGACAAGTCGTTCCTGGCCGGTGCCGACGAACGTGGCCTGCTGAACCTCAAGGGCCACCGTTCGGTCGGTGGCATGCGTGCCTCCATCTACAACGCCGTCGACATCAACGCCGTCAATGCGTTGATCGCCTACATGGCAGAGTTCGAGAAGGAACATGGCTGATGTCTGAGCAAGAACTCAAGGCGCTGCGCCTGCGCATCGATGCCCTGGACGAAAAGGTCCTGGAGCTGATCAGCGAGCGTGCGCGCTGCGCCCAGGAAGTCGCCCGGGTGAAGATGGCCTCCCTGGCCGAAGGCGAAGTGCCGGTGTTCTATCGTCCTGAGCGTGAAGCTCAGGTGCTCAAGCGTGTCATGGAGCGCAACAAGGGGCCGCTGGGCAACGAAGAGATGGCGCGCTTGTTCCGCGAAATCATGTCGTCGTGCCTGGCGCTCGAGCAGCCGCTGAAAATCGCCTACCTGGGCCCGGAAGGGACCTTCACCCAGGCAGCGGCCATGAAGCACTTCGGTCACGCCGTGATCAGCAAGCCGATGGCGGCCATCGACGAAGTCTTCCGTGAAGTCGCCGCCGGCGCGGTGAATTTTGGCGTGGTGCCGGTGGAAAACTCCACCGAAGGCGCGGTCAACCACACGCTGGACAGCTTCCTCGAGCATGACATGGTGATCTGCGGCGAAGTCGAGCTGCGTATCCACCATCACCTGCTGGTCGGCGAAAACACCAAGACCGACAGCATCAGCCGGATCTATTCCCACGCCCAGTCGTTGGCCCAGTGCCGCAAGTGGCTGGACGCCCATTACCCGAATGTCGAGCGCGTGGCGGTATCGAGCAACGCCGAAGCGGCCAAGCGGGTCAAGGGTGAGTGGAACTCGGCGGCGATTGCTGGCGATATGGCGGCCGGCCTCTACGGGCTGACTCGCCTGGCCGAGAAAATCGAGGATCGTCCGGACAACTCCACGCGGTTCCTGATGATCGGTAGCCAGGAAGTGCCGCCGACCGGCGACGACAAGACGTCGATCATCGTCTCCATGAGCAACAAGCCCGGTGCGCTCCATGAACTGCTGGTACCGTTCCACGACAACGGTATCGACCTGACGCGGATCGAGACCCGTCCGTCGCGCAGCGGTAAATGGACCTACGTGTTCTTCATCGATTTTGTCGGCCACCACCGCGATCCGCTGGTAAAAGGTGTGCTGGAAAAAATCAGTCAGGAAGCAGTGGCACTCAAGGTGCTGGGTTCCTACCCCAAGGCAGTTCTTTAAGGGCGGATAGCAAATGAGTGGCAACTTCCTCGCTCTGGCTCAGCCAGGCGTGCAACAACTCTCGCCTTACGTTCCGGGCAAGCCCGTGGACGAACTGGCCCGCGAGCTGGACCTGGATCCGGCCAGCATCGTCAAGTTGGCGAGCAACGAAAACCCGTTGGGTGCGAGCCCCAAGGCGCTGGCGGCGATCCGCGACGAGCTGGCCGAGCTGACCCGTTACCCCGATGGCAATGGGTTTGCACTGAAAAGCCTGCTGGCCGAGCGCTGTGGCGTCGAGCTCAACCAAGTGACGCTGGGCAATGGCTCCAACGACATTCTTGAGTTGGTGGCGCGCGCGTACCTGGCACCGGGTCTCAACGCCGTGTTCAGCGAGCACGCGTTTGCGGTCTATCCGATCGCGACCCAGGCCGTCGGCGCCGATGCCCACGTGGTTCCGGCCAAGAACTGGGGGCACGATCTGCCGGCCATGCTGGCTGCCATCGACGCCAACACCCGCGTGGTTTTCATCGCCAACCCGAACAACCCGACTGGTACCTGGTTCGACGCCCAGGCCCTGGACGACTTCCTGCAAGACGTGCCCGCGCACGTGCTCGTGGTGTTGGACGAGGCCTACATCGAATACGCCGAAGGCAGCGATTTGCCCGATGGCCTGGATTTCCTCGCGGCCTACCCGAACCTGCTGGTTTCGCGCACGTTCTCGAAAGCCTACGGCCTGGCCTCGCTGCGGGTTGGCTACGGCCTGTCCACCGCCGTGGTGGCCGATGTGCTGAACCGCGTGCGCCAGCCATTCAACGTCAACAGCTTCGCCCTGGCAGCCGCCTGCGCCGCATTGCAGGATGAGGCCTACCTGGCTGAAAGCCGTCGCCTGAACGCGGCCGGCATGCAGCAGTTGGAAGCGGGGTTTCGTGAGCTGGGCTTGAGCTGGATTCCATCCAAAGGCAACTTCATCTGCGTCGACCTGGGGTGTGTCGCCGCGCCGGTGTACCAGGGGCTGCTGCGCGAAGGCGTGATCGTGCGTCCGGTGGCCAACTACGGCATGCCGAACCACCTGCGCATCACCATCGGCCTGCCAGCGGAAAACAACCGTTTCCTTGAGGCGTTGAGCAAGGTTCTGGCTCGTGGTTGATGTCACTTCGCTGCAACCTGCTGCCCCTATGATCGGTCGCCTGGTGGTGGTCGGCCTGGGGTTGATTGGCGGTTCGTTTGCCAAGGGCTTGCGTGAAAGCGGTCTGTGCCGCGAGGTGGTCGGTGTCGACCTGGATCCGCAGTCGCGCAAGCTGGCCGTGGAGCTGGGAGTGGTTGATCGTTGCGAGGATGACCTGGCGATCGCTTGCCAGGGCGCGGACGTGATCCAGTTGGCGGTACCGATCCTGGCGATGGAAAAACTGCTGGCGCGTCTGGCGACCATGAACCTGGGGCAAGCGATCCTGACCGACGTCGGCAGCGCCAAGGGCAACGTCGTACGTGCGGCCACCGAGGCCTTCGGCGGGATGCCGGCGCGTTTCGTGCCCGGCCATCCGATTGCCGGTTCCGAGCAGAGCGGGGTGGAAGCCTCCAACGCCGAACTGTTTCGTCGCCACAAAGTGATCCTCACGCCGCTGGACCAGACGGATCCAGCCGCGCTGGCGGTGGTGGACCGTTTGTGGCGCGAACTGGGCGCCGATGTCGAGCACATGCAGGTCGAGCGTCACGATGAAGTGTTGGCGGCCACCAGCCACTTGCCGCACCTGTTGGCGTTCGGCCTGGTGGATTCATTGGCCAAACGCAATGAAAATCTTGAGATCTTCCGTTACGCTGCCGGCGGTTTCCGCGATTTCACGAGAATCGCTGGAAGCGACCCGGTTATGTGGCACGACATCTTCCTCGCCAACCGCGAAGCTGTCTTGCGCACACTCGATACATTTCGCAGCGACCTCGACGCCTTGCGCGACGCGGTCGATGCAGGGGACGGGCACCAATTGCTGGGCGTTTTCACACGCGCCAGGGTGGCCCGCGAGCATTTCAGTAAAATCCTGGCCCGTCGGGCCTATGTGGACGCTATGAACTCCAACGATCTGATTTTCCTGGCACAACCTGGTGGCTCCCTTAGCGGGCGTATTCGTGTACCGGGCGATAAATCGATTTCCCACCGTTCGATCATGCTCGGCTCCCTGGCCGACGGCGTGACCGAGGTGGAAGGCTTCCTCGAGGGCGAAGACGCCCTGGCGACGCTGCAAGCGTTTCGCGACATGGGAGTGGTCATCGAAGGTCCGCACCATGGTCGCGTGACCATCCATGGTGTCGGCCTGCACGGCCTCAAGCCTGCCCCGGGGCCAATCTACCTGGGTAACTCCGGAACCTCGATGCGCCTGTTGTCCGGCCTGCTGGCCGCGCAGGACTTCGACAGCACCCTGACCGGTGATGCCTCGCTGTCCAAGCGCCCGATGAATCGCGTCGCCAACCCGTTGCGGGAAATGGGCGCGGTCATCGAGACTGCCGCCGACGGTCGTCCGCCGATGATCATCCGCGGTGGCAACAAGCTCAAGGGCCTGACCTACACCATGCCGATGGCCAGCGCCCAGGTGAAATCTTGCCTGCTGCTGGCGGGTCTCTACGCCGAAGGCAAGACCACCGTCACCGAACCGGCCCCGACCCGCGACCATACCGAGCGCATGCTGCGCGGCTTCGGCTACCCGGTCACGGTCGATGGCGCCACGGCGTCCGTCGAGTCTGGCAGCAAGCTGACCGCGACTCACATCGAAGTGCCGGGCGACATCTCGTCGTCGGCATTTTTCCTGGTGGCCGCCTCGATCGCCGAAGGCTCCGACCTGGTGCTCGAGCACGTCGGCATCAACCCGACGCGTACCGGCGTGATCGACATCCTGCGCCTGATGGGGGCTGACATCACTCTGGAAAACCAGCGTGAAGTCGGCGGCGAGCCCGTGGCGGACCTGCGCGTACGAGCAGCTAAACTCAAGGGTATCGAGATTCCGGAGGCGCTGGTTCCGCTGGCCATCGATGAGTTCCCAGTGCTGTTCGTGGCGGCCGCCTGTGCAGAAGGGCGCACCGTATTGACGGGCGCCGAAGAGCTGCGGGTCAAGGAATCGGATCGCATCCAGGTGATGGCTGATGGCTTGCTCGCCCTTGGCGTCAAGTGCCAGCCAACGCCGGACGGCATCATCATCGACGGCGGCCAGATCGGCGGCGGCGAAGTCCATGGTCACGGTGACCATCGTATCGCCATGGCCTTCAGTGTTGCGTCTTTGCGCGCCAGCGCGCCGATTCGCATCCATGATTGCGCCAACGTCGCGACGTCGTTCCCGAACTTCCTGGCGCTGTGCGCACAGGTCGGTATCCGAGTGGCACAAGAGGCGCAGTCGTGAATATCAAGGCACCGGTCATCACCATCGATGGTCCGAGCGGTTCGGGCAAGGGTACCGTCGCCGGGATCCTGGCCAGGCAGCTGGGCTGGAACCTGCTTGATTCGGGTGCCTTGTATCGTCTATTGGCGTTCGCTGCCGCGAACCATGGCGTCGACCTGACCAACGAAGAGTTGCTCAAGGCACTGGCCGCTCATCTGGACGTGCAATTCATTGCCGCGACCGACGGTCAGCTCCAGCGCATCATTCTGGAAGGCGATGAGGTCAGTGACGTCATTCGTACCGAAAGCGTGGGCGCCGGGGCCTCCCAGGTCGCCGCGCTGCCGGCGGTGCGCGAAGCCTTGCTGCAGCGCCAGCGCGCATTCCAGGAGCCGCCGGGGTTGGTGGCGGACGGTCGCGACATGGGTACGGTGGTTTTCCCTGATGCGCCGCTGAAGATTTTCCTCACCGCCAGTGCGGAGGAGAGGGCGCGTCGCCGATATTTGCAGTTGAAGGGCAAAGGCGAGGATGTTAGTCTGTCGAGTCTGCTAGATGAGATCCGTGCACGCGATGAGCGTGACACCCAGCGCGCAGTAGCCCCGCTCAAGCCGGCGGCCGACGCGATACAGCTGGATTCCACGGAGTTGTCCATCGATCAGGTGCTGCAACGCATCATGAGCGAGATCGCCATTCGCGATATCGCCGGGTGACCAGGAAGCTTCGCAGGGGACCAGTCATAGTCCTGCGATGCTTCTTTTATATGAAACTAACCCACATCGTCTGGGATGTGGAGGCGGGCGTATTCTTCGCCCTAATCAACAGGAATTAAAATGAGCGAAAGCTTTGCGGAACTCTTTGAAGAAAGCCTGAAAACCCTGAACCTTCAGGCAGGCTCCATCATCACCGGTGTTATCGTTGATATCGATTACCAAGCTCGCTGGGTAACCGTTCACGCTGGTCTGAAGTCTGAAGCACTCATCCCGCTTGAGCAGTTCTACAACGACGCTGGCGAACTGAACATCAACGTCGGTGACGAAGTTCACGTTGCGCTGGACTCGGTTGAAGATGGCTTTGGTGAAACCAAGCTGTCCCGTGAAAAAGCCAAGCGCGCTGAATGCTGGATCGTTCTGGAAGCGGCTTTCGCAGCTGAGGAAGTGGTCAAGGGCGTTATCAACGGTAAGGTTAAAGGCGGCTTCACTGTCGACGTTAACGGCATCCGTGCGTTCCTGCCAGGTTCCCTGGTTGACGTCCGTCCAGTGCGCGATACCACGCACCTGGAAGGCAAAGAGCTGGAATTCAAGGTCATCAAGCTGGACCAGAAGCGCAACAACGTTGTCGTTTCCCGTCGCAGTGTCCTGGAAGCCGAGAACTCCGCCGAGCGTGAAGCTCTGCTGGAATCGCTGCAGGAAGGCCAACAGGTCAAAGGTATTGTCAAGAACCTCACCGATTACGGCGCATTCGTCGATCTGGGTGGCGTCGATGGCCTGCTGCACATCACCGACATGGCCTGGAAGCGTATCAAGCATCCTTCGGAAATCGTCAACGTTGGCGACGAGATCGATGTCAAGGTTCTGAAGTACGATCGCGAGCGCAATCGTGTTTCCCTGGGCCTGAAGCAACTGGGTGAAGATCCATGGGTCGCTATCAAAGCCCGTTACCCAGAAAGCACCCGCGTCACCGCTCGTGTTACCAATCTCACCGACTACGGCTGCTTCGCTGAGCTGGAAGAAGGCGTTGAAGGCCTGGTACACGTTTCCGAAATGGACTGGACCAACAAGAACATCCACCCTTCGAAAGTCGTACAAGTCGGCGACGAAGTGGAAGTCATGGTTCTGGACATCGACGAAGAGCGTCGTCGTATCTCCCTCGGCATCAAGCAGTGCAAGTCCAACCCATGGGAAGACTTCTCTGGCCAGTTCAACAAGGGCGATAAAATCTCCGGCACCATCAAGTCGATCACCGATTTCGGTATCTTCATTGGTCTGGACGGCGGCATCGACGGTCTGGTTCACCTGTCCGACATCTCTTGGAACGAAGTGGGCGAAGAAGCCGTACGTCGTTTCAAGAAGGGCGACGAGCTGGACACCGTTATCCTGTCGGTTGACCCAGAGCGCGAACGCATCTCCCTGGGCATCAAGCAACTGGAAAGCGATCCGTTCTCCGAGTACGTTCAAGAGAACGACAAAGGCGCAATCGTTAAGGGCATCGTGAAAGAAGTTGACGCCAAAGGCGCCATCATCACTCTGGCCGACGATATCGAAGCGACTCTGAAAGCCTCCGAAATCAGCCGTGACCGCGTTGAAGACGCGCGCAACGTTCTGAAAGAAGGCGAAGAAGTAGAAGCCAAGATCATCAGCGTTGACCGCAAGAGCCGCGTAATCCAGCTCTCCATCAAGTCGAAAGACGACGCTGAAGAGAAAGAAGCAATCCAGAGCCTGCGCGACAAGCCAGCTACCTCTGACATTGCTGCTGGTCCTACCACTCTGGGCGACCTGTTGCGTGCACAAATGGAAAAACAGAACTGAGTTCTGTCAGACCATAGAAAAAGGGCGACTTCGGTCGCCCTTTTTTGTGCCTGCGAAATTTCGAGATTCTCTGCCCGAGCCGTGCTGATGACGGTGTTCATTCGGGGCGCTGCGAAACCAACTCATCACCCCAGCTGTCTCTTTTATGAAGCGGATCAATAATCTATTCGGGGCGTGGCTCCGACTTGTATAAAAGATCGATCCGGATTTCTGTCTAAAGGAACTGAATGAACAAGCTCTTTCTGGTGTTGAGTGTCTTGGTGCTGGCAGCTTGCTCTACAAGCGCCAAGACCCACGCAGTGCGTGGTGTCAGTGGTATCGAGGTCGACTGCTCGGGATTGGGTTCCGGCTGGGAGAAGTGCCATAAGAGAGCTGCAAGGGAGTGTAAAGGGGCTGGCTACAAGGTGATTACCCGATCCGACGACGCGAAGGACGAAGATTGGTACCCCTTTGGTTTCAATCCGGCTGGCTACGTGACTCGAACGATGCTGGTCATCTGTCGATAGTATCTCCCTGCTTGCGCGGAAAGATGGAGTAGGGGAGTCAAGAAGAATGTCAATACTTGGGCTGTTCAAATCCCTCCGGTCATGCTAAAACCTTTTCAAGCGATTTTCCTAGCTGCTTGAAAAAGAAGGGAAAAATATGACGAAGTCGGAGTTGATCGAACGAATTGTCACCCATCAAGGGCTGCTCTCATCCAAGGATGTGGAGCTGGCCATCAAGACCATGCTTGAACAGATGTCCCAGTGCCTGGCGACTGGAGATCGCATCGAGATCCGCGGTTTCGGCAGCTTTTCCCTGCATTACCGCGCTCCGCGGGTTGGGCGCAACCCCAAAACGGGTCAGTCCGTCAGCCTTGATGGAAAGTTCGTCCCTCATTTCAAGCCAGGCAAAGAGCTTAGGGATCGTGTGAATGAGGAGGAGGGGGATGAGCTCTGACGGAGGTTTGAAAAGAAGGGGTATCTATGCGAAACTTTAAGCGCTTTGCGCTTGTCATACTAGCGCTGCTTTTGGTCTCTGCTATCGTACTGTTCGTGCTTGAAAATAATCAGCCAGTCTCACTGTCGTTTCTGGGATGGTTAGTGCCGCAGCTTCCGGTTTCGATTTGCGTGCTGCTGGCGCTTCTCGTTGGTATGGTAGTAGGCCCTTTGCTTGCATGGCTGGTGGGGACGCGTCGACGGTTGAAATAATGGATGTGTGAGCCCAGTAGTCTTGGTGTAAGGATCGCTACCGATAATTTTTCTGACTTTGGGTGTGTTTTGCTTGTAATTAATCTCTCTTTGTTTGCCGCTTTTTCCAGCGGAACACTGCTCGTCGTGCCTTTTAATGCGCTCGGTGTGCCTGTAAGTGGCGTCTTAAAAAATGGAAGAGAGGCCGTACATGCAGAATAATCGTGTTGAAGAGCGTGGCGCCGATGAAATAGATCTCATTGAACTTGTGCGTGGGCTTTGGGCTGAGAAATGGTTGATAGTAGGTATCACTCTCTTAGTTACGGTAGGCGCAGCGGCTTACGCATTTCTTAGTAAGCCGGTATATGAAGCCGAGCTTTTTATCATGCCTCCTACTCAAAACGGCATTGCCGAGTTGAATTACGGGCGAGGAAAAAGTACCGAGCTGGATACCTATTCCATCAAGCATGTTTATGATGTTTTTGCTCGAAATCTCCAGGGTGAGTCTCTTCGGCAGGCTTTCTTTAATGAAATATATCTACCTTCGCTTGAGGAGTCGCAGCGCAGGGGAGCGCTTGACCGCTTATATGAGCGCTTTTCTCGGGAACTGGTAATCAAAGGGCCTGGCAAGAGTACTCCGGATCGTTTCTCGGTGGCTGTTCAAGGCAGCGATCCCATACGCGCAACTGAATGGGCCAAAGCCTACGTCGCGCGCGCCAGCGAGGCTGCTGAGTCAGAACTAATCAAGAACGTGACGACTGAAGCGTCTGTGAAGGCGCGTAATCTCGAGCAGCGTATTATTAGTTTGCGTGAGGCTGCACAGCGGATCCGTGAGGATCGAATTCAGCAGCTGCGTGAGGCGCTGAAGATCGCTGAGTCAATTGGTCTAACGACGTCGACTATAAACTCTTCTGCTGCGGTCGATATAACGGTAGATGCCGGCAATAAGATGGATTACCAGCGAGGCAGTAAAGCGCTAGCAGCTGAGATCAAAGCGCTGGAATCAAGGACATCGGATGACGCATTTATATCAGATTTGCGATCGTTGCAGATGCGTTATAATTTTTATCGTAAATTAAATATAGACCCTGAGCGTATTTCTGTTTATCGGCAGGACGGTAATGTTGAAGTTCCCGCAAGTCCGATAAAACCACGCAAAGCTTTAATTCTGATTATTGGTTTTGCCGCTGGTCTAGTGCTTGGTGGTTTTCTTGCATTGATCCGGATGTTTTTTAAACGGCTGTAAGTAAAGCAGCTGGTTCGATTTGATTTCATCTTTTGGAAGGGTGCTTTAAATGCCTATCCTCCAAAAGGTTTTTGAAGGGTTGGTTCGAATATCGTAAGGCGGCCGTCTCCTTAGGACCTAAGGCAGTCGGAAAGGGCGAGCTTTGGGGCTTCATCGTGAGCCCTATTTTTGCAGGTGGCCGATGCCCCGCCTATGCATTGCGTAGGCTGGTTATTCGCTTCGCGAATCCCGAAATTCTGAAGGCCAAATGCTGAAATATCCCCTCTGCCAGCAGACAGGCATCCCGCCGCGTTCCCAGCGCGCAGGGCCAATTTAAATCCCAGGTGTGCGGCAGGCCAAAAGCATTCTTGATCTTTGCAATTGCGACTACGGATTTTCTTCTGATAGTCGTATAATCTGTGCGTCTAATTCGTTGTTTTTCATTTGCTGCTCTGAGTAATCCGAGAGATTTGCCTATTCTCAGGCCCCAGATGAGGGGGCTCGTGGGCGGAGCGGGAAAGAATTAATGTTTCAGGTACTGATCATGAGTATTGGTAAGACGACTATTGAATCTAATCCTTTTTGGCAGAAAGGTCGATGCCTGGTGCGATGCGGGTCCATACGAAAAAAATCGATAGGTCGGATTCTACCAGCGCAGTTCTCTTTAGGGTGGCGCGTTCTTCCCTTGTATAAAGAAAATGCGAAAGGGGAGGCTCAATCCTTCCAAGTCTTGCTATTCAAGGACCTCTCCAACAATTTTTTTGCTGATGTAGAGCGGCATTGGTTAAGTTCTGCTCTCAGGATAGATAATACAATAAGCTCTTTCGCCGGTTTTCTACTATCAGCTAGCTCCAGAGTACAAGAGGTAACTGACGCTCGTCGGACGGTATTTTCAAATGCGCGTTTGTTGCTTTTAAATAAAACTTATTAATTTATTGAACTGGGTTTTTAATTATGCATGAATTGAAGAATATCAAACTTGCCGTCATCGGTCTTGGTTATGTAGGGCTACCTTTAGCTGTTGAGTTCGCTAAGCACCGTTCGGTAGTTGGATTTGATATTAATCAGCCTCGTATAGATGCTCTAAAATCTGGGTGCGATGTTACACTTGAAGTAAGTGCTGTAGAGTTAAAAGAAGCCAAATACATCAGTTATAGCTGCTCTTTGGATGACCTTGCTCAATGTAATACCTTTATCGTTACCGTGCCAACACCTATCGATAAATACAATCAGCCAGATCTTATGCCGCTGATTAAAGCATCCGAAACTATAGGTAAAGTTCTTAAGAAGGACGATATCGTTATTTATGAGTCGACTGTCTATCCAGGCGCTACCGAGGAAGAGTGTGTTCCAGTATTGGAACGAATTTCCGGTTTGACCTATAATGTTGACTTTTTTGTGGGATACAGCCCTGAGCGTATCAATCCGGGGGACAAGGAACACCGTGTTACCACGATAAAAAAAGTGACTTCAGGTTCTACTCCCGAAACCGCGGATCTCATCGATGATTTGTATAATCAAATTATCATCGCGGGAACTCATAAAGCCAGCAGTATTAAAGTAGCCGAAGCGGCAAAGGTTATTGAGAATACTCAACGTGATCTTAATATTGCTTTGATTAATGAACTGGCGATTATTTTCAATAAAATGGGAATTGATACGGAAGCCGTATTACAGGCTGCGGGTACTAAATGGAATTTCCTGCCGTTTCGACCAGGCTTGGTAGGTGGGCATTGCATCGGTGTTGATCCATATTATTTGACTCATAAAGCCCAAGCTATTGGTTACCACCCTGAAATTATTCTTGCGGGACGGCGCCTAAATGACAGCATGGGCGCCTATGTCGTTTCTCAGCTTGTTAAAGCCATGCTAAAGCGCCGCATTCATGTTGATGGGGCCCGCGTTTTAATTATGGGGCTAGCATTCAAGGAGAACTGTCCCGATCTTCGTAACACTCGTATTGTAGATATTGTTAATGAACTGGCTGAATATAACATTGATGTCGATGTCTATGATCCATGGGTAAGCGTTGCGGAGTCTGAACATGAGTACGGCATTACGCCAATAGCTGAACCGCAAGCCGGCTTTTATGACGGGATTGTTCTTGCCGTGGCACATAATGAATTTCGAGAGCTTGGCGCTGAAAGTATTCGAGGATTTGGTCGGTCCAAGCATGTATTGTATGATTTGAAGTATTTATTGACGGCTGACGAGTCCGATATTCGATTGTAATAAAATACGACATGGACAACGTCGCTTTAGATTTATGGTAACTAAAAACCTGGAATTTTTATGACTCGCTACGAAACCCTTTTTGAAACACTCCCATTATCCCCGAAAAAATGGTTGATTAGTGGCGTGGCGGGGTTCATTGGATCAAACTTACTTGAAACTCTGCTCAAGCTTGATCAATATGTTATCGGTTTGGATAATTTCTCAACCGGACATAAGCACAATCTTGAAGAGGTCAGGAAAGAAGTAACTGCGGAACAATGGCGACGTTTCGAGTTTATTGAGGGAGATATACGCAATTTAGAAGTTTGTGAGCAGGCTTGTTCTTCTGTTGATTATGTGCTGCATCAAGCCGCTCTTGGATCCGTCCCGCGATCATTAAACGATCCGATAACAACCAACTCTACCAATATAGACGGTTTTTTGAATATGTTGGTGGCGGCCAGAAATGCAGCGGTAAAAAGTTTTACCTATGCTGCAAGTAGCTCGACTTACGGTGATCATCCTGGTTTGCCTAAAGTTGAAGATGTTATCGGTAAGCCATTATCGCCCTATGCAGTAACAAAATATGTAAATGAATTATATGCAGAAGTTTTTGCTCGCTGCTATGGATTCAATACTATTGGTTTACGCTACTTTAATGTATTTGGAAAACGTCAAGATCCAGAGGGCGCTTACGCTGCGGTGATCCCCAAATGGACTTCGTCTATGATCAAGGATGAAAGTGTATTTATTAATGGTGATGGCCAAACCAGCCGTGATTTTTGCTTTATAGAAAATACCGTGCAAGCTAATCTTCTAGCTGCTACAACCACCGACAAAAACGCTCTAAATCAAGTTTATAATGTTGCGGTAAGCGGTCGCACTGATTTAAATATGTTGTTTTCTATTTTGAAGAATGAATTGCTAAAAAACAATATTCCTTACAAAAAAGAAGTGGTCTATCGTGATTTCCGTGAAGGGGATGTAAGACACTCCCAGGCCGATATAAGTAAGATACAAAGTTTATTGGGGTACGATCCACAATTTAATATTGAGCAAGGCATCAAGCGCGCGATGCCTTGGTATGTTGATTTTCTTAACTGATTTGCGGGAGATGTAGGATGGCTTATTTGAATTCTACCGAGCTTAAGGCGCTAGGCCTCAAAAAGGTCGGCGAGGGCGTAAAAATAAGCGATAAGGCTTGCATCTATAATGCAGAAAATATCGAAATAGGAGATTACTCTCGTATAGATGATTTTTGCATAATATCCGGCAATGTTAAGATTGGGAAATATAATCACATTACTCCGATGTGCCTAGTAGCTGGAGGAATCCCTGGGATCGTATTGGAGGACTTTTGTACGCTGGCATATGGAGTGAAAGTATTTGCTCAATCAGATGATTATAGTGGTGAAACACTTACAAATTCTTTAATACCTAAGCAGTTCAAAAAGGAAAAGTTTGCTGCTGTAGTGTTAGAGAAACATGTGATTGTCGGTGCAAATTCTACAATTTTTCCCGGAGTCACTATTCAGGAGGGATGCTCGGTAGGTGCTATGACTTTGGTTACCAAGGATACCGGGTCGTGGGGCATCTATTTGGGGATCCCCGCGAGACGCATTCGGGATAGGAAAAAAGATTTATTGGCGCTGGAGAGTAAGTTTTTGGCCTACGCTTCCCAGCTAAAAAGTGAGTAGATCGATTATCAGATCGTTGGTTTTTGGCTTCTGGGCATTTTAAGTAGTTTTAACTCATGTCCTTATAGCGCTCCATAACTGAATTGATGAGAAAAAGCTATGATTCCTTTCAATAAACCACCATATACTGGCAATGAAGAAAAGCATGTCTTGTCTGCTATGCGCAGTGACAAAATATCAGGCGATGGATACTTTAGCGGTCTATGCCATCAATGGTTCGAAAGAGAGCTGCCTTGTAAAAAAGCCCTATTGACCCCCTCGTGTACGCATGCTTTGGAGATGGCTGCCATATTGGTGGATATTCAGCCAGGCGATGAAGTTATAATGCCAAGTTATACCTTTGTTAGTACAGCTAACGCTTTTGCTCTAAGGGGAGCAACCATCGTTTTTGTTGATATCAGACCTGATACAATGAATATTGATGAGAATCTTATTGAACAAGCTATAACAGAAAAAACAAAAGCTATTGTTCCTGTCCATTACGCTGGAGTTTCTTGTGAAATGGACATAATTATGGCCATTGCTGCGCGCCATAATATTTTTGTAATCGAGGATGCAGCACAAGGTCAAGGGGCGAGCTATAAAGGTCGTGCTCTAGGTAGTATTGGACATCTAGGGGCTTATAGTTTTCATGAAACGAAAAACTATACGAGCGGCGGCGAAGGAGGGCTATTAATAATCAACGATTCTCAGTTTGTTAATCGAGCTGAGATAATTCGTGAGAAAGGAACCAACCGTAGTCAGTTTTTCCGTGGAATGGTCGATAAATATAGCTGGGTAGATATTGGAAGTAGTTATTTGCCATCTGATCTTCAGGCCGCCTATCTTTGGGGGCAGCTAGAGGTTTCGGATACTATAAAGAAAGCAAGAATGGATGTATGGGTTAAATATAGCACAGGTCTCCAATCTTTGGAGAGGGATGGCTATATTACTCTCCCAACGGTGCCCTCTGAATGTGAGCATAATGCTCATATGTTTTATTTAAAGGTGGCTAATTTAGAAGTTCGAACTCAGCTGTTGAAGCATTTATCTGATGCCGGTGTTCATGCTGTTTTCCACTATGTGCCTCTTCACTCTGCGGCATGCGGGGAACGTTACAGTCGTTTCCATGGCAGGGACACTCAAACAACAAGCGGAAGTGAGCAGCTCATTCGGTTGCCCATTTGGTACGGGATATCTGAAGAAAATATTATTCAGATTATTGACGCCGTTCAGAGATTTTTTCGTTGAACGTAAGAACAGTTTTTATTTATGCCTCGGGAATCGGTTTCGGGGCAATACTTAGTCTCATCACGCTGCCTATACTCGCTTGGATGTTTTCTCCCGAAGATGTCGGGCGAGTCGCGTTATTTCAACTGTCGTTATCTCTAATAGTTGTTTTCTTCTCTTTTGGACTCGACCAGTCTTATGTTAGAAAATTCAATGAAGTGGATGATGCGACAGTTTTGGCAAGAGCGTGCATAGCGCCAGGTTTATTGTTGTTGCTATTTTCAATAATTGTTGCATGTTTTTACGCCGAAGAAATTTCCTTTCGCCTGTTTGATATTAAAGATTTTACGCTGTTCACTATTTTTTGTTTTTCGGCCATTATGTTGTATTTGGAGCGTTTTTTTTCCGTTTTTATTCGGATGAAAGAAATGTCTTTTGCCTATAGTATGACTAGGGTGCTTCCCAAACTTTTATTCTTGGTTCTTGTTGCTAGTCTATTTTTGTTTCCAGAAAAGAAAAGTTTTATCATTTTGTCTGGTATGCAAAGTATAAGCTGGTCGTTAGTTGTAATTATCATGCTTTTTTTTCTGAATGATAAATATATTTCGTTCAGATGTGAATTCTTGGAAAGCCAGAGGCTGAAGGAGCTAATCAGCTTTGGCTTTCCGTTAATGATAAGTGGAATCGCTTTTTGGGGATTGAATTTTATAGATAGAATAATGCTCAAGGAGTTTTCATCGTTGGCGCAGCTGGGTATTTATGCGGTGGCATCTACCTTGGCGGGAGCTGCAATCCTATTTCAACAAATTTTCACAACAATGTGGCATCCACTGATTTATAAATGGGTGTCAGAAGATTTAGCTGAAGGAAAGATGAAAGGAGTAGCCGACGCGGTCCAGGTATTCTCATTATTGCTAATTTGTCTAGCCGCTTTGTTTTCCTTCTTGATCAGCTATTTTCTTCCTGTTGAATACCTAACGGTTCAATTTTTACTACCTGCATGCTTGGTTCCGCCGCTCTACATGATGGTGACGGAAGTCACTGGGATCGGGATTAGTATCTCAAAAAAGACGAAATTCCTTCCTGTCATCACCATTATTTGTATGGCCGTAAATTTAAGCTTGAATTATTTTCTGATACCTTCATTTGGCGCTGGTGGCGCAGCAGCCGCTACGGCTATTTCCTTTTTTCTGTACTTAATACTTAAAACAGAAATGTCAAATTTTTTGTGGGTCTCGTTTTCAAATATAAAATTTTATGTGTGCTCGATACTAGTAATCCTGCTAAGTGCTTTTGGCGCCCTCTATGGTAATGAGTATGAGGCAGAAATACATGTCGCTTGGTTTGTGATCTTAATGATCTGTATTTTGAGCTATATCGGACAGATACAGCAATTTTATGTTTTGGCGAAAGGTCGCTTCTAAATGTTATTCGTTCATGGTTCTTTAGCAATCGGTGGAATTGAAACATTCTATGTGCGGATGGCTCAATGCAGAAAAAAGAAAGGATTGATGACTAAATTTTTAATTCTTTCACCTGAAAGTAAAAGTGATGCTGAGCTTGTGCGTCGAGCCAGAGAGTATGCGGATGTATATTTTCTGGATGAAATACTTTTGTTGCCGCTTCCGAGGCGTGCTGTTGTTTATCATTTTTCTTTGCTCTATCCGCTCCAATATTCGATGCTGAAAGAAATATTTGATGGGATTAGCAGTGCGCATGTTTCGAACGGATTTTGCGCCCATATGCTGATACGTTTAAGCGCAATCATAGGAAGGAGCTTACCTATCTCGATAGGTCTTTACCATTCCATGGAGTTTTCTTGGGGGGGGGGCTTGAAAAAATTACCTTTCTTCGAAAAAAACAATCGTCAAATATTTTTCTGTTTGCATAACGCACGTGGTTTGATTTTTTTTAACGAAAAGATGGTTGAACGTTATTCAACCATAACTGGAAAGGACTTCAGTGATGTTAGCTTGTTTCCTCTTGGAGTGGTTGACCAGTTAGCAAACCCCATCCCCAAAAAGTTCGGTGATGAACTGTCCATTTGTTCGGTGGGTCGTCTAGTGGAGTTTAAAGGGTATAATCTCTGGATGCTAGATGTAGTTAACAGTCTCCGAAAGTTGGGGGTTAAAGTTAGTTATAGTATCTACGGATATGGTCCTTTAGAAAACATAATGTCGGATAAGATAAAAGCGCTGGATCTGGAAGAGGTTGTGTCTCTTAAGGGAAGCCTTGAATATTCAGCTTTCACTGATGTGGTGTCGCAATTTGACGTTTTTGTGGGGTCAGGAACCGCTTTGGTTGAGGCTGCCGGATTGGGCGTTCCATCGCTGATCGGAATTGAGAATACCAATGAGCCTTCTACATACGGTTTTTTGAGTGAGTTGCCTGGTTTCTCTTATAATGAGGACGGGTTGTATCCTAAGAAAGATGTGGTAAAGATGTTTGTTGATTTTAATAATTACACGGAGGCTGAGAAACAGGCGTTAAGTGAGGCACACGTAGCAAAGTCGGCAATATTTTCTGTCGAGACGTGTGTGGAGAACTTTGCCAAGGTCAGTCCGGAACCCGTGTTGGATTCAAGTTTGATATCGAAGTCGCGCGTGCTTTATCGTCTGCTTTATACGGGCAGTTTTGTAGTGTACTCGTTTTTGTTAAGGCTTAAGGGACGGACGTTGAGTCAGACAGTAAGTACGGTTGAGTGACTGAGAAAATTATTGTCGGATAGTAAGAATTAGGAGAGTAGATATTTATTTCTCAATTAACATGTCTCGCTATTTATTGGCCTGTTTTATATTGGCGTTGATATTCGCTTTGGGCCTGGCTTCGCTGCCAGTTGATGCTTTTGTGGATAGAGAAAACTATCTGACATATGCTTCAAGTTCCGCGGAAATTTTTGAGCGAGGGAGCGGAGAGGGATGGCTTTATATTCTTACAAATGAGCCGGTATGGTTGTTGGTGAATGTCGCACTTTCGTTAGTGTTTGCTGATGAAACGGTGGTAAGACTTGTCGTATTTCTATCCGCATTCATAACTGCTTATCTATCCCTTAAGATTGATAGTAAGTACTTTTTGATCTTGTTGCTGTTTTTACTTTTGCCGCAAGTGATGAAAAATTATATTGTCCATCTCCGACAGGGTTTGGCCGTAGCTTTTTTTCTAATTGGATGGTTTTCAAGAGGTAAATGGGTTCGTAATCTGTTTATGCTCCTTACTCCTTTTGTTCACGCTTCGTTTTTCTTTGTGCTGGTTATTTACTACTGTAGTGTAATGTTGGCTCGGCTTAGATTTTCGTCAGGGTTGCGAATTATAACCTTTACGTTTGTTGGTTTAGGCGCCGCATCCGTTACTCTTTGGTTGGCTTCCAGTCTAGGGGCAAGGCAAGCAGAGGTTTACGGAGAAGGTAGTTTACAGATTAGCGGTTTGGGTTTTGTGTACTGGCTTACTATTGCCATACTATTTCTGCTGCAAGGGAAGAAGTTTCTTAACAGCAATAGTTTTCAGATGGGGATGCTTGTTTTTTATTTAGCTATATATTTTTTTCTACCCATATCAGCAAGGATTTTCGAGAGTTCTGTGCTTCTTGTGTTGATTTCCGGGCTTCGATTGACATCATGGCGGTTGTATCTGTATTTGTTGCTATTGTTGTTCTATTTCCTAATGCTATGGATTCCTAGACTTTCCCAACCTGGTTTTGGATGGGGAGTGGAAAATTATATAGGCTGAAATTGAGGGCGCGTGATATTTTAGTTGGTCGCGCACCGTGATTAATGCAACACTATTGCAATGTAATGGTCGAGCGCTTTATTATGCATCGCATGGTGATTTTAAGGACAAGAACCTAATGTGTGGGTTTTCCGGTTTTTTGACGTTAAAGGCGGATCTTGACGATTCTCCAGGGCTCTTGAGAAGAATGGGCGATGCTATTTATCACAGGGGACCTGATGATAACGGCGAGTGGTTCGACGGAAATGCGGGAATTGGTTTTTCTCACCGAAGATTGGCAATTATCGACGTTTCGGCTGCGGGGCATCAACCGATGGCTTCACCCTGCGACCGGTATGTCATTGCCTTTAACGGTGAAATCTATAATCACTTGGAACTTCGAAGCCGTTTGGCTAATGAAGGGCGTAGCTTTTGCTGGGCTGGGCACTCTGATACCGAAACATTGTTAGCCTGTTTTTCGGCATGGGGTATAGAAAGCACGCTTCGCGCGACGGTGGGAATGTTTGCGATCGCCTTATGGGATCGTGAAACTCGTGTCTTGACTCTGGCCCGTGATCGTATGGGTGAAAAGCCTCTTTACTGGGGGTGGCAAGATGGAGTGCTTTTGTTCGGTTCTGAGTTGAAGTGTCTTAAGGTGCATCCAGCATTCAAGGCTCAGATCAGCCGTAATGCATTGGCTCTTTTAATGCGTTATAACTATATTCCAGCGCCGTATAGTATCTATACAGGAATAGCTAAACTGTTGCCGGGTCATTATTTGCAGTTGTCAGCCGGGCCAATAAGTGAGGAAAGTCAGCCTATTCCCTTTTGGGAAATGAATGTTGCGGTCGAAGCAGGCATCGCGAATCCCTTTAATGGTACAGAGGAACAGGCCATTGATGCACTGGAGTCTGAGCTAGTTCAGGGGATTGGTAGGCAAATGTTAGCGGATGTACCGCTTGGCGCTTTTTTAAGTGGCGGTGTAGATAGCAGCACTATTGTTGCTCTGATGCAAAAGCAAAGCAGCCGTCCAGTCAAAACGTTCACAATCGGGTTTCACGAGTCAGGATATAACGAGGCTGAGCACGCGTTAGAGGTAGCTAGGCATCTGGGAACGGAACACACGGAAATATATATCCAATCCAGTGACGCCTTGGACGTAATTCCTCGCCTACCTGGGATCTACTCTGAGCCTTTTGCGGATAGCTCGCAAATTCCCACTTATCTCGTGAGCCATCTCGCCAAGCAGCAGGTGACTGTCGCCCTTAGCGGCGACGGCGGCGATGAGTTGTTTGGGGGGTATAATCCTTATCAGTTTGCTCCACGTATGTGGGGTGTGTTTGATCGTTTGCCTCTGTCGTTACGAGGCGCCGCAGCATCGGTTATGGGGCTTGCTCCTCTTCCAGGAAAAATGCAAAAGCTTTTAGAGGTTATGGGAGCGCCGGATCGCGAGGAGTTCTATCGTCGGCTACTTAGTCATTGGCAGCACCCAAACCAGCTGGTTTTGGGCGCTTTTGAGCCCCCTACATTGTTAAACTCAAAAAGTTCTTGGCCTTCAGTAGATAATTATCAAAATTGGATGATGGCCATGGATGCCAAAACCTATATGACTGATGACATTCTGGTGAAGGTGGATCGAGCCGCGATGGCAAACAGTCTGGAGACTAGAGTGCCAATGCTAGATCACCAGGTTGTAGAGCTGTCATGGCGTCTGCCGCTGAGTATGAAAATACGTGACGGGAAAGGTAAGTGGATACTCCGTGAAGTGCTATATCGTCACGTGCCTCGAGAAATGATAGAGCGTCCCAAAAAAGGATTTTCCGTACCTATTGCGTCTTGGTTGCGAGGCCCCCTCAGGGATTGGGCTGAAACACTGCTGCAGGAACAGCGTCTTAAAAAGGAGGGCTATTTTAATTCCACCATAGTTAGAAAAGCATGGAGTGACCACCTGACTGGCAAAGCGAATAATTCCACCAAGCTCTGGAGCATATTGATGTTTCAAGCATGGCTGGAGGCTCAGAGCTCATGAAAGTCATTCATGTCATCGTTGGATTAAATATTGGCGGTGCTGAACTTATGCTCTTGCGACTCTCTGAGTCGTTTAATAATGATATTGATCAAAATCATTCCATCATTTCATTAACTGATCTGGGTAGATTGGGAGCAGAACTTCGAGCGAGAGGACGAGACGTTACCACCCTGAATATGCGAGGCGCTCTTGATGTTCCAAGAGTGCTTTTTAATCTATATAAAATTTTTCGAAAAAATGCCCCCGATGTTGTTCAAACTTGGATGTATCATGCAGATTTGATTGGTGGTGTCGCTGCTAGATTAGCCGGCGTTCGTAATGTTATTTGGGGAATTCGTACCACTAATGTGAATAGCGGCGTTAGTAGAGTTACGGGATGGATTCGACAATGTTGTGCTATTTTATCTCATTTCGTTCCTAAATTGATCATCTGTGCTGCCAATGCATCTAGGGTCGAGCATGAGCGAATCGGCTACAACAGTGCGAAGATGATGGTCATTCCCAATGGATTCGATCCTGAGGTGCTAACGGCTTCGGTGCAGGAGCGGCAAGCTCTTCGCATAGCTGCTGGTTTTTCTCCAGAAGATTTGGTGGTGGGCAGTCTCGGCCGATATAATTTGGCGAAAGATCACGAAAATTTTATTTCGACAGCTTCGCTGTTGCTTGGCGATTATCCGAATGTCAAGTTTTTACTTGTTGGTCGTGATCTGACCTCTGAAAATAAACCATTAATGACATTGATTCGTTCGACCGGATACCCCGAGCGTTTCGTATTACTGGGCGAACGAAAGGATGTCCCCGTTTGCCTAAAGGCTATGGATATCTTTTGTCTGCATTCACGGACAGAGGGGTTTCCAAACGTATTGGGTGAAGCTATGACCATGGGATTGCCCTGCGTGGCGACGGATGTCGGAGATGCCGCATTCCTAGTCGGTGAGACAGGGATAGTGGTTGAGCCACAGAACCCTCGTGCCTTGGCTGAAGGATTGAAGTGTTTAATTTCGGCAGGAGACGTTTATCGTTCCGATTTGGGCCAAAAAGCACAGCTTCGGATCTATGAGCATTTCACAATGCGCTATGCCAAGTCTCGTTTCAGCGAGGCTTATAAGAAAATTTGCCCAGGGAAGTAATGCGTGTGATGTTTGGCGAGATGGTGCATCTTAAGCTATTCTTGACTTCGATTTTTTCAAAGCCACGCTGCCTCAAATCTAGCTGGATATACAGCAATGACAGATAAACTGCTGATGATTGTGAATGACCCTGCTTTTTTTATTTCGCACCGACTGGCAATTGCTGAAGCTGCAAAAGAGATGGGGTATGAGACGCACATTGCGACTATGGACGGCGAAGCTGTAAGCAGCATTACGGATAAAGGGTTTATTCATCACTTGTTGCCCCTTTCCCGAAGTGGAAGTAATCCGTTCAGTGAGTTGTTTTCTTTATTTTCTGTCTGGCGTCTGCTTTGGAAAGTAAAGCCGAAAATCCTGCATTTGGTTACGATCAAACCCGTAATTTACGGAGGAATCGCTGCACGCTTTGCGCCAGTGAAAGGGGTTGTCGCCGCAGTTTCAGGTCTCGGATTTGTATTCGTTTCCCAAGGGATTAAAGCCACTCTATTACGTAAAGTGGTGAATTTTTTCTATAAGCTAGCCTTGGGCAAAAAAAATCTACGCGTAATTTTCCAGAATCCGGATGATTGTGCTGTTCTGACAGGTTTTAGCATAGTAGATAGAAACAAGGCCGAGATGATCCGCGGGTCTGGTGTCGATCTGAATCTGTATTCGTTTATGCCAGAAAATATGTCTCAAACCCCCGTTGTCTGTTTCGCTGCCCGGCTGTTGCGGGACAAGGGAGTAATCGAATTTGTCGAAGCTGTGAAAATTCTTCAATTAAGGGGAATTGCTGCCCGGTTTCAGATTGTCGGTGATGTCGATCTTGGAAATCCGGCGACCATTACTCCTGCGGAAATTGCGACTTGGCGGGACGAAGGAATCATCGAGTTATTAGGCTATCGTAAGGACATTGGAGAGTTGTTCACCAATGCCAATATTGTAACGTTGCCCTCCTATCGCGAAGGGCTACCTAAGGTTTTAGTTGAGGCTGCTGCATGTGGCCGGGCGGTCGTTACTACAGACGTTCCTGGTTGCCGTGACGCGATCGATCCCAATGTTACGGGCTTGCTTGTCCCAGTACGAGATGCTATGGCTTTGGCCGATAGTCTTGAAGAGCTGATCCAAAACGCTGAGGTTCGACAGAGGATGGGAATTGCGGGTCGAGCGTTGGCGGAAAGAGCATTTAATATAAAAAAAATAGTACAGCAACATCTGGATATTTATTCAAAGTTAGAGCGAGCGTCTAATTGTGAGTGAGAAAGTTCTCGTCACCGGAGCAAACGGATTTGTCGGTTCTGCGCTGATTAAACTATTGTTATCTCATGACAAACAAGTGGTAGCGCTTGTCCGACAGAATACTATAGATTTTCCAGCGGACGTTCAGACTGCAATTTTACCTGAAACCGGTATGATCTCCGATTCGGTTATGAATGGTGTTCGATCGCTTGTTCATTGTGCCGCACGTGTTCATATCATGAACGATAGCTCAAGTGATCCACTGGCTGATTTTCGTAAGGTAAATGTGAGCTTTACTCTTGATTTGGCGCGTAAGGCAGCTGTAGCTGGAGTGAAGCGATTCATTTTTTTAAGCTCCATAAAAGTTAATGGGGAGGCCACTGTCCCTGGCTGCCCATACCAAGCGGATGATACTCCGGCACCGATAGATCCATATGGCATTTCAAAAATGGAGGCAGAGCAAGGATTAAAACGTATCGCCGAAGAGTCTGGAATGGAGGTTGTTATTATTCGTCCGGTTTTAGTATACGGCCCAGGAGTAAAGGCAAACTTCCGTAGCATGATGAGTTGGTTGAGTCGTGGTATTCCCTTGCCGCTAGGTGACATTCGAAACAAACGAAGCCTGGTCTCTCTGGGTAATTTGGTAGACTTGATTCTGGTCTGCCTGGATCATCCAAAAGCAGCAAATCAAATATTTATGGTTAGTGATGGTGAGGATGTTTCCACTACTGAGCTATTGGTACGGATGGGGAAGGCTTTGGAAAAAAAAGCTGTGTTAATTCCCATGCCACCAGTTGTTTTGAATATAGGCGCTGCCTTGCTCGGGCGCAGGGATATAGCCCTTAGGCTTAACGGTTCGCTTCAGGTTGACATTAGAAAAACTTGCGAGCTATTGGACTGGCGTCCTGTTGAGAGCTTGGATGAAGGCCTGCGGAAGGCTGCTAGGGATTTCAAGTCAAATGCAGTTTAGTTATTTTTTACCTCTCAGCGGAAGATGCTTGCGGATGGAGTTTTGATGATGGTCCTGCTTTTTTCCTTGCTGCTAGTTGCTCTTGGGTCGCTGTTTTTAACGTCGCTTTTAAGACGCTACGCATTAAGCCGTAGTCTAATTGATATTCCTAACGCCCGGAGTTCTCATTCAATTCCTACTCCTCGGGGGGGCGGAGTTGCTATTGTATTGTGCTTTTTGGTAGCTATGCCTCTTTGGGGAGGCGATGAGCTATCCTGGAACGCTGTCTTGGCGATGTTCGGGGCGGGAGCCGGCGTCGCTATACTTGGTTTTCTTGATGATCATGGACATATCGCCGCACGTTGGCGACTCTTGGGGCATTTCAGTGCCGCTGCCTGGGCATTGTTCTGGCTAGGAGGCGGATTGCCTGTTATGGATATCATGGGCATGACGGTGGATTTTGGCTGGGCAGCTTACCTCTGCGCCGGTCTATTTCTGGTCTGGATGCTCAACCTCTACAATTTCATGGACGGTATCGACGGCATCGCTAGCATTGAAGCGATTTGCGCTTGCTTGGGAGCTTGTCTGCTCTATTGGTTAGGCGGCTTTGAAACGTTGATCGTGGCTCCCCTGGTACTCGCGATGGCGGTGGCAGGTTTTCTGTATTGGAATTTCCCACCTGCCCGTATCTTCATGGGCGACGCAGGAAGCGGCTTTCTTGGCATCACCCTGGGAGTGCTTTCTCTGCAGGCGGCTTGGGTTTCATCCAATCTGTTATGGGTTTGGCTCATCCTGCTCGGTGTTTTTATCGTTGATGCAACCGTCACCTTGATACGGCGCTTGCTACGGGGTGACAAAGTCTACGAAGCTCATCGTAGCCATGCCTATCAGTTTGCTTCGCGTCATTATGGGCGACACCTGCCGGTGACGTTGGCAGTCGCTGCGATCAACGTATTCTGGCTGCTACCTCTGGCTGCAAGCGTCGTATTGTGGAACATTGATGGGGCGTTGGCGTTAATTGTGGCTTACGTGCCGTTAGTGGTGATTGCCATCAAGTTCCATGCCGGCGAGCTTGAGAAGGCCTGATATCAAGGCAAGGTTGGCGTTTTTCGGTTATCGATTGTCCAACGGACGATCATGTAACGGCGTTCATCAGGAATGGATTAGTTTTCAGGAGCTGGCCAAGGTGCGGGAAGGGTCCATGGGTAAATTAAGAACAGCGTTATTGGGGTTGCCAAGACGCCATAAACGCACAATTCAAGTGGCCACTGATGTCATTCTGGTCTGGATCGCCCTGTGGCTGGCGTTTGTCGTTCGGCTGGGGTTGGAGGCGCTGGCCAGTCCGGTCGAAACCCACCTCTGGCTTTTTGCATCTGCTCCCCTGATCGCTATCCCGATTTTCATACGCTTCGGTATGTATCGTGCTGTCATGCGTTATTTCGGCAACGATGCGCTGATCACTATCTGCAAGGCGGTCAGTCTTTCGGCGTTACTGTTGGCCTTGGTGGTGTATTGGTACAGTAACCATAAAACCGTGGTACCGCGCTCTATTATCTTCAATTACTGGTGGTTGAGCCTGATCATGATCGGTGGGCTTCGCCTGATGATGCGCCAGTACTTCCTGGGTGACTGGTTCACCGCAGCTCAACATGTACCATTTACCAATCGTGACGATGGTCTGCCCAAGGTTGCCATTTATGGTGCCGGGGCAGCGGGTAACCAACTCGTGGCGGCATTGCGTATGGGGAGAGTCATGCGGCCGGTCGCGTTCATAGACGATGACAACAGCATCGCTGACCGTGTGATTGCAGGATTGCAGGTCTATCAACCTAAACACATACAAAGAATGATTGATGCTACGGGGGCACAGGAAATATTGCTGGCCGTCCCGTCCTCTTCACGCGGTCGTCGTCGGGAGATTCTGACACTGCTTGAGGGTTTTCCCCTTCATGTACGTAGCGTCCCCGGTTTTATGGATCTGGCCAGTGGTCGAGTCAAGGTCGATGATATCCAGGAGGTAGACATTGCCGACCTCCTAGGGCGTGATCCCGTGCCGGCACAAGCCGATCTGCTTGAGCATTGCATCACAGGCCAGTCGGTTCTGGTTACCGGCGCCGGCGGTTCGATAGGCTCAGAACTTTGTCGGCAAATCTTGGCGCTCAAGCCAACTACATTGCTGCTTTTCGAGCATAGCGAATTCAATCTCTACAGTATTTTGTCCGAACTGGAACCGCGTATTGCCCGGGAGTCATTGTCTGTTCGGCTGTTGCCAATCCTGGGGTCGGTGCGCAATCAAGAGAAGTTGCTGGACGTGATGAAGACTTGGAATGTCGACACGGTTTATCACGCAGCAGCTTATAAGCATGTGCCTATGGTCGAGCACAATATTGCCGAAGGTGTTCTGAACAACGTAATCGGAACGCTGAATACCGCACAGGCTGCGTTGCAGTCTGGTGTGTCAAACTTCGTCCTGATCTCCACTGATAAGGCCGTGCGCCCGACAAATGTGATGGGCAGTACCAAGCGGCTTGCTGAATTGACCCTGCAGGCGCTAAGTCGGGAGCTGGCTCCGGTATTGTTCGGTGACCAAGCGAATGTCTCACGTGTCAATAAAACTCGATTTACCATGGTCCGGTTTGGCAATGTGCTGGGTTCGTCTGGCTCGGTCATTCCGTTATTTCATAAACAGATCAAATCTGGCGGGCCGCTGACTGTTACGCATCCAAAAATCACACGCTATTTCATGACTATCCCCGAGGCTGCTCAGTTGGTGATCCAGGCGGGCTCCATGGGGTTGGGAGGGGATGTGTTTGTGTTGGATATGGGCGAGCCGGTGAAGATCGTCGAATTGGCGGAAAAGATGATTCATTTGTCCGGCCTGAGCGTTCGGTCGGAAAAAAATCCCCACGGCGACATCTCGATCGAGTTTACGGGCCTGCGCCCAGGCGAGAAGCTTTATGAGGAGTTGTTGATAGGCGACAACGTGGTGGCAACCCAGCACCCGATGATCATGAGTGCCAATGAGGACCACTTGCCGTGGGATGTGCTCAAGGCCGGGCTGGCTGAATTGCTGGCTGCTATCGAACGTGATGATTACGCGAGAGTTCGTCAATTGCTTCGTGACACTGTCTGCGGCTATACCCCGGACGGGGAGATTGTCGATTGGATCTATCAGCAGCGTCGCCTGGAACCTTGATTTTTACACAAGCTGTAACGTAGCCATTTTTGACAGCCGTCAATCATCGCCTAAGTTTGAGGGGCAGCTTCGGAAAAGCTGCTTTCTCTTAACGATGTCATGGAGCGTCACTTATGCGTACAGGCTATTTCTACTCTCTGGTCTTTGCTTTTCTCACCAGCGCTTCAATAGCTGCCATCGCTGCGCCTGGGATCAAACCCGAGATGACGGCAGCGCCGCAGATTATTGAACAGCGGGGAGAACAACAAAACGCCAAGGTAGATCTCAACGAGGCGGATGCCGCTACGTTGCAACGAGAATTGATAGGAATAGGCAAGGCCAAGGCCGAGGCGATTGTTGCATATCGTTCGAATAATGGCGCTTTCGCCTCTGTGGACGAGCTGCTGGAAGTCAAGGGAATTGGTAAGGCGATCCTGGACAAAAATCGTGACAAGCTGGAAGTGAACTGAAATGTGATCATGAAGAAGGCCAGTTGAGAAGACTGGCCTTTTTGCGTTCTGGCCAATGGGAACTGCTTTGGATAATGCGGGTCACTTATAGTCACGATGCTGGGTTGCGGTTGTGGCAGGTTATGTGGAAGCGATAGTACCCAGCCTTGGAACGGCACCTGACGGCTGCGGGGACGTCGAGTGAAGCAGCTTACTGTTTTTGTTCGTTGGCAAGTCTAATGTGAGCTTGAAACCAAGCTTCAATTACTACTCCAAGGATGATTTCGATGACTGAATCTATTACAGAGAAGACTCATAGCGAAGAGATGACAAGCGGAGAACGATTTGCCTTTGGGGCAAACTGGTCAAACTTCCTAACGGTACTGAACGAGGATCGTATTCAACAGGCCATAGAGAGTCTCAAGACCATGCTTGGAGTCGAGACGCTGGATGGTAAGAGATTTCTTGATATCGGTAGCGGCAGCGGTCTATTTTCATTAGCCGCGAGGCGTCTTGGAGCAAGTGTCGTCTCGTTTGATTATGATCCCCAGTCAGTCGCTTGTACCAATGAGTTGCGTAATAGATTTTACAAAGGCGATGAGCGCTGGGAGGTCAGGACCGGCTCAGTTCTTGATACTTTATTTTTGCGCAGCTTGGGAAGTTTCGATATCGTTTATTCTTGGGGGGTTCTGCATCATACCGGCGATATGTGGACCGCCTTGCGAAATGCGGAGCGAAGCGTTTCCAGTGAGGGACGGATTTTTATAGCGATCTATAATGAACAAGGTTTTTATACTCGTTATTGGACCTTTGTTAAGCGCAATTATGCTAAGTACAATTTTATACGTCCTGTTTTCATTTTGATCCATGGTGTTTACCCAACTTTCCCAAGGTTGCTACTTAGGTTCGTGCGCCGTCGGAAGTATAATCGTGGGATGAGCATCTGGTACGATCTGCTTGACTGGCTGGGTGGATATCCCTTCGAGGTTGCCACGCCGGAAAAAATATTTGAGTTTTACAAGGAGCTAGGTTACCAATTGCTGAAGTTGAAAACTGTGGGAGGTAGACTGGGTTGCAATGAATTTGTTTTTGAACGCATCAAGCCGGTTCAAGAGAGCGGTGGAGTATCAATGGCTCGCGATGCTTGATTGTTTTGATCCAATGCTGAAAGAGATGCGTTATTTTTGTATCTCTTTCATTTTTTCTTGTTGTTTTTTTAATTTTAATATCGTCTGATTAAGAAATAATAACGGATCCAAAGTATGTGCACCTTAAACCCCACTCATGACAAGGTGGACTACGTTTATTTGGTATCTCCGGTGAGCTGTTCAACGGCAGCGCGGGTTTGTATTCTCCTACGACGAGGTAAGTGGTAATCGTCTCCAAGACAGGATGCATTTTTGGTATCTCAGGAGGGCAATCAAAAGTTGACTGTCCTCCAAGCTTGCAGAGATTATATTGCAAATTAAGCTAGGGTGTGATTGGTTTTTGAACCGTCTTTTTTGACGTTGATTTGACGAACCTTGAAATAGGCCTCTCAATAAATGTAAAGCTGGCCCACGATACCGCAAGAATGCTGACGATAATCAAGGAGAAAGTTAGCGTTTCGTCTAAATTAAAACGTATCTGAATTGCCATCCAGCAGCACATAATCAATACGTGGCATAGATAAGTTGAGTAGGACCAGTCGCCAAGTTTAGTGATCCACCCCAGCTTATCGAACAATTTCTCCTTGGAAATCGCGGCAATAACTATCAGGGCGCAGGCTATACCGAACGTCCAAGGATTATGCGTCACTGGTCCAAAATGAACTAGCATCCAGCCAGCAGTTATCGTCAATGCAACAGCGGCCAAAGAGTTTAAACGCTGTATGAGTCCGATTTTGTAGGCGAGTGCTATCGCTATGCCAATTAAAAACTCATAGATTATTTTGTTTTCATAAAATTTAAAGTTGCTGCCGAGTTTGGTTGAGAAGTTTTGTAAAACAATTATGCCAATAAAGAGCCCAGGCAGCCTGAACGATTTTGGAAGGAAGAGGCAGAGAAGGAATACTGTATAGAAAATCATTTCATAATTCAGCGTCCAGCCAACGGTTAGGAGAGGGAATAAGCCTATCCCTGAAGGGTTTTGTGCAGGTATGAAAAATAAGCTTTTAAGAAGAAATATTGGTTCGAACTGAGTAAGGGGTATAAAGGTTGGTGCTGTAAGTAATATTTCGGATGATATTAATGTAAATAACCAATAGGCGGGTACAATTCTCGAGAGGCGATGCATTGCAAATGTAGTGGGTGTTATGTTCTTTTCGAATGCCGATAGGTAGATGACAAAACCGCTAATTATGAAAAATAGATCGACGCCAATATTTCCATATAGGTGCAGGGCTGTGGGCAAAGGGCCTGTTAATTGGTTGTTCTGTACAATTTGCAAGTAGTGGTGGAATACAACTAGCCAAGCGGCGAGGGTTCTGAGTGCTTGAATTGAATTTAGCATTGTCTTGTCGCTTGAAAAAATAGTAATTATACCTAAGTTAACGTTTGTGTGGCGGGTAAATTGTGCAGGTTTAGTCGGTGCGACCTGTCCAGCTATTGACTCCAGGTAGACGGCGTTGCTTACGTCGCGACTGCGCGGAATTTCGTTTCACAGTTCAGAAAAAATACTAAGCGCCATATCGCACATAGCCCATAGCACAAGCTAACGAGCCCATCGCTGTGCAGCTATGCGCGAGCTTATCGAAGGACGCTAGGGGGCAGTATCACTTGGCATGAAACGTGATTGTTCACTACCAGTAGATTGTTGAACAATTCTGAGGCGCAGAGCATGACCGACGGACCTTCCTTAGCTGACCAAATTACCCTGGAACTGCGCGCCGACATCATCGGCGGCCGCCTGCTGCCAGGCATGGCGCTGGTGGAGAACAACCTGGTCTCGGCCTACAACGCCTCCCGCAACACCATCCGCGAAGCGTTACACCGCCTGGGCCAGGAAGGGTTGACCCGTTACGTGCGCAACAAAGGCGTGATGGTCCGCAGGTTAGGTGTCGATGATGTACGAGATCTGTTCAAGGTCCGTCGCACCTTGGAGCTTCAAGCCATCTTGGGCAGCCAGCCATTGCGCGAGTATCAGTCCGACCGGATGCTCGAAGCTCTCGAGGCTGCGGATTTGGCTCGCGAGCGTGAAGACTGGCGTTCGGTTGGTACCCATGGCCTGGCGTTCCATCAGCACATCGTCGGATTGATGCGCAGTCCATTACTTGATGAGTTTTTCACCAATGTGGTTGCACAACTGCGCCTGGTATTTAGCTCCGCGCCCGATGAGGCGCGTTTCCAAGCACCGTGGCTAGCGCGTGACCGCTATATCCACGATTGCCTGGCCGAGGGCGACAAGCTTGTGGCCTACGAAGCGATGAGTCTTTACCTCGACGATTCCGAGCAACTGCTTCTGCAACTGCTAACGCCCACCCATCACCACTGATCAAGGACCCGCGCCATGTACAAAGATTACCCAGCCGCCTACCAGGTCAGCAAAGGCTCAGCCCTGCAAGTGGACAAACCCTTCTACGACCGCATCCGCACCCAGCAGGACAAACGCACCTTGATCGAACAGTTCGAGGTACCCATCCGCACTGGCCGCGCTTGGCACGTACCTGCCGGTCATGTGTTCCGCGTCACGACCCCGGTAGGCCCGCAGGTGGGGGACTTCAACGTCTGGAATGCCCACGATCCACGGGAACGCTTGTGGGCAGCGCGCACGCGCCAGCTTCAAGGCGCCCACGTCAGCACCCATGATCGGTTGTGGTCGAACCTGCCATTCCTGCGGCCCTTGGTGACCATCACCGATGACAGCCTGGCCGGTTATGGCATTGATGAGCATGGTGGCCGACTGCACGATCTGCTGGGTACGCGCTGTGATCCCTATGTGAACAAGATGCTGACTGGCGAGGATTTTCATCATCACTGCCATTCGAACCTGACCCGTGCTGTGTTGCCCCACGGCCTGACGGAATTCGATGTGCATGACGTGCTGAATATTTTCCAGTGCACGGGGCTTAATCATGACGACATGTACTTCATGAAGGCCTGTCCGGCGCAGAAGGGCGATTACCTGGAGTTTTTTGCCGAGATCGATCTGTTGTGCGCCCTGTCCACTTGCCCGGGTGGTGACTTGTCGCTGGCGATGTGGGGGCCGGATGCGCAGGATCCCCTTAGCGTCTGTCGTCCGCTGGGGGTTGAGATCTATCGGTTGGAAGATTCATTGCTGGAGGGCTGGAGCCAGCCTGAGCGGGCGGCGTACAAGGGGCTGCATGGCTTGCATATCGCCAAGGCGGATTGGGAAAAGTGATGCAGCAGGCGCTGGCTTTGTAGGAGCTGGCGAAGCCTGCGATCTTTTGATCTTCGCTCCAGACTCAATTTATAGGAGAAAGATCGCAGCCTCGTTGCACTCGACAGCTCCTACAGACCCAGCGGGAGCAAGCTCCCTCGCCACACAAGCAGCTCAACGATCCTTGGCCTCCTTCGCATCCATTTCCGCATTGCGCTCGGCAACGCGCTTGCGTTGCTCATCGGTCAGCTCGACCTTGTTGGCGGTGTCGCGCAGCATCATCAGACCACCAACGATCGAGCCGATTGCAACAATCAGAATCAACCAGGCATACCAGGGCATAGGGTTCTCCTTGAGGGGGCGATGGACGGACGAACATTTCGCCGATCCATCGCACCTACCACTTATGAGCGAAGGTTGCTCGCAGTGGTTCAATACTACGCCCGTTCGGCCAGCTTCACCTCAAAGCCCGGTCAGCATCGCATCGGCGGGAGCGTCTGCGCGCAGTTGTGCGGTGAGGATGAAGTAGACGAAACCCACCGCCATGAAGCCGAGGAAGATCAGCCCGATCAGCGCGTTGAACCAGGCCATTGCTACCAGGCACACCACTGCCAGCACCAGGGCGATGCCCGGCACGATCGGATAGCCCGGTGCGCGGAAAGTACGTTCCAGGTTGGGTTCGGTTTTACGCAATTTGAACAGGCTGAGCATGCTCATGATGTACATGACGATGGCGCCGAACACGGCCATGGTGATCATCGCCGCAGTCAGGGTCATGCCGCCGAGGTTGATCAGGCCGTCGCTGTAGATTGCGGCAATGCCGATCACTCCACCGGCGATGATGGCCCGGTGCGGGGTCTGGAAGCGTGACAGTTTGGCCAGGGAGGCGGGCAGGTAACCGGCGCGGGCCAGGGCGAAGAACTGCCGCGAGTAGCCAAGGATGATGCCGTGGAAACTCGCCACCAGGCCGAACAGGCCGATCCACACCAGCATGTGCAGCCAGCCGGAGCTTTCGCCGACCACGGTTTTCATGGCTTGGGGCAGGGGATCGTTGATGTTCGACAGGGTGCGCCAATCGCCGACGCCGCCGGCCAGGAACATGACGCCCATCGCCAGGAACACCAAGGTCAGGATGCCGCTGATGTAGGCCTTGGGAATCGTGCGTTTCGGGTCCTTGGCTTCTTCGGCGGCCATGGCCGCGCCTTCGATGGCCAGGAAGAACCAGATGGCGAAGGGAATCGCGGCAAACATGCCGGCGATGGCCGGTGCACCGAACACATCGGAACCGGCCCAGCCGTTCAGGGCAAAGCTGCTGAAACTGAACGCCGGGGCCACGACGCCCATGAACACCAGCAGTTCGACCACCGCCAAGATGCAGACGATCAGCTCGAACGTCGCGGCCAGCTTGACCCCGAGGATGTTCAGGCCCATGAACACGATATAAGCGCCGACCGCTGCGTGTTTCGGGTCCAGGGCCGGGAACTGCACGTTCAGGTAGGCGCCGATGGCCAGGGCAATGGCCGGCGGGGCGAAGACGAATTCGATCAGCGTCGCCAGGCCGGCAATCAACCCGCCTTTCTCGCCGAAGGCGCGACGGCTGTAGGCAAACGGCCCGCCGGCATGGGGAATGGCGGTGGTCAGTTCGGTGAAGCTGAAAATGAAGCAGGTGTACATGGCCGCCACCATGAAGGACGTCACCAGAAAGCCCAGTGTCCCGGCCACGCCCCAGCCGTAGCTCCAGCCGAAATACTCGCCGGAAATCACCAGGCCGACGGCAATACCCCATAAATGCAGGGTGCCCAGGGTGGGTTTGAGTTGTGTGTTCATCGGTGGCTCCCCTCGATCAATAGCAAAAGCGCTGGGGAGGGGCAGTGCAGTGGGCGTGCCAGTGTGGCGAGGGCGGTCGTAATGGATGAAATCGTGTCGTATCGGGGATGTTCCCTGCCGGATGGCTGGGTTTTGTGCCCCAGTTCAGAGCATTGGTGCCTGGGCTGGCCTTATCGCGAGCAAGCTCGCTCCCACTAAGAGCCTTCAGTGGACATTCTTTATTCACAACAGATCCCATGTGGGAGCGAGCTTGCTCGCGATAAGGCCACCCCAGCCAACATTTTTTACGGATTCTTTACCCCCTAGCACGGCTCTCGATCTCGCTCCTTTACAGCCTCCCTGCCGACAATCACTCCACACACGGCACGACGCCGTACCACGGAGAAATCCCATGAATGTTCTGGACGGGGTGTCGCTGCTGCTGGCAGGGGCGCTGTTCATTTATCTGCTGGTTGCGCTGTTGCGCGCCGATCGGAACTAGGAGCGGCTATGCACGGTTATGACTACGGGCTGATCCTCGCCTTTTTCGCCCTGGTGCTGATTCCGGCACCGTTTCTGGGGCGTTTTTACTACCGGGTGATGGAAGGCCAGCGTACTTGGCTTTCGCCGATCCTCGGCCCGGTGGAGCGCGGTTGCTATCGCCTGGCGGGTGTCGATTCCACCGCTGAGCAGAGCTGGCAGAAATACACCCTGGCCTTGCTCGCGTTCAACCTGGCGGGTTTTGTGTTGCTGTTCGCCATTCTGCTGCTGCAGGGATATCTGCCGCTCAATACCGAGCAACTGCCCGGCATGGAGTGGACCCAGGCTTTCAACACGGCCGTGAGTTTCATGACCAACACCAACTGGCAGTCCTACAGCGGTGAAGCGTCCCTGAGCTACCTGAGCCAGATGGTCGGCCTGACCGTGCAGAACTTTGTCAGTGCCGCCACCGGCCTGGCCGTGCTCGTGGCGCTGTGTCGCGGTATCGGGCGCAAGTCCGCTGCGACGCTGGGTAATTTCTGGGTCGACATGACCCGCGCCACCCTCTACGGGCTGTTGCCGTTGTGCCTGCTGCTGGCGTTGTTCCTGGTCTGGCAGGGCGTGCCGCAGACCTTTGCGCATTATGTGCACGGGCTCACAATGCAGGGCGCCGACCAGGTCATCCCGTTGGGGCCGGCCGCCAGCCAGATCGCGATCAAGCAACTGGGCACCAACGGTGGCGGTTTCTTCGGCGTCAACTCGGCGCATCCGTTCGAAAACCCGACGGCCTGGAGCAACCTGTTCGAAGTCGCTTCGATCATCCTGATTCCCGCCGCGTTGGTGTTCACCTTCGGCCATTACGTCAAGGACCTGCGCCAGAGCCGGGCGATCATCGCCTGCATGCTTGCCTTGTTCCTGATTGGCGGTGCCACGTCGCTGTGGGCCGAATACCAGCCGAACCCGGCCCTGAACAACCCGGCCGTCGAGCAAACCGCGCCGCTGGAAGGCAAGGAAGCACGCTTCGGCACCACCGCCACGGTGCTGTGGTCAGTGACCACCACGGCGGCTTCCAACGGTTCGGTCAACGCCATGCATGACAGCCTCAACCCACTCAGTGGCATGGTTGCGCTGGTGAATATGATGGTCGGCGAGGTGATCTTCGGCGGCGTCGGGGCCGGGCTCTACGGGATGTTGTTGAACGTGCTGATCGCGGTGTTCCTGGCTGGTTTGATGATCGGTCGCACCCCGGAATACCTGGGCAAGAAGCTGGGCGCCCGGGAGGTGCAACTGTTGGTGGCAACCCTGCTGGTGATGCCTGTCAGCGTGCTGGTGCTGGGGGCCGTCGCCGCAAGCCTGCCCGGACCGGCCGCAGCGGTGAGCAATCCGGGTGCCCATGGTTTCAGCCAGTTGTTGTACGCCTACACCTCGGCGGGGGCGAACAACGGTTCGGCATTTGCCGGGTTCGGCGCCAACACACCTTTCCACAACCTGATGCTGGGCCTGGGGATGTTGATCGGCCGGTTCGGCTACATCCTGCCGGTGTTGGCGTTGGCCGGCAGCCTGGCCTTGAAGAAGACCGCGCCGATTGGCCAGAACAGCTTCCCCACCCACGGCCCGCTGTTCGTGACCTTGTTGACCGTGACCATCCTGCTGGTGGGCGGCTTGACCTTCCTGCCGACCCTGGCGCTGGGGCCGATTGCCGAACACCTGAGCATGGGCTTCTGAGGACCTGATGATGAATATGCCGATGAGCAAAACCGTCGCCGCCAAGGCGCCGGAACAACCGAAGACCCACCTGTCGGCCCTCTGGCGGCCGGCGCTGGTGCAAGCCTTCGTCAAGCTCGATCCTCGCCAGTTGCACCGCGCACCGGTGATGCTGGTGGTGGAACTGACCGCGATCCTCACCACCGTGTTGTGCTTCATCCCCGACAGTACCGTACCGACGTTCGTCGCTGCGCAAATCGCGCTGTGGCTGTGGTTCACCGTACTGTTCGCCAACTTCGCCGAAGCGTTGGCCGAAGGCCGCGGCAAGGCCCGGGCCGACAGTCTCAAGGCTGGCAGCGAAGGCCTCAACGCACGTCGCCAGACCGCCAGCGGCTTTGAAATCATCCCCGCCACCCGTCTGCGCAAAGGCGATGTGGTGCGCGTCGAGGCCGGCGACATGATCCCCGGCGACGGTGAAGTGATCGAAGGCATCGCCGCGGTCAACGAGGCGGCGATCACCGGCGAATCGGCGCCGGTCATCCGCGAGTCCGGCGGCGATCGCTCGGCCGTCACCGGCAATACGCGGCTGGTCTCCGACTGGCTGCTGATACGCATCACCAGCAATCCCGGCGAGTCCACCCTGGACCGCATGATCGCTTTGGTGGAGGGCGCCAAGCGCCAGAAAACGCCGAACGAGGTGGCGCTGGATATCCTGCTGATCGGCCTGACGCTGATCTTCCTGCTGGTGGTGGTGACGCTGCAACCGTTCGCCCATTTCGCCAACGCCAACCTGCCGCTGGTGTTTCTGGTGGCGCTGCTGGTCACATTGATTCCCACCACCATCGGCGGGCTGCTGTCGGCCATTGGCATCGCCGGGATGGACCGGTTGGTGCGCCTGAACGTGATCGCCAAATCCGGTCGCGCGGTCGAGGCGGCGGGGGACGTGCATGTGTTGATGCTGGACAAGACCGGCACCATCACCTTTGGCAATCGTCGCTGCACGGCGGTCTATGCCGCCCCCGGCGTGAGTGCCAAGGAGCTGGCAGAAGGCGCGTTGTTTGCCTCGTTGGCCGATGACACGGCCGAAGGCAAGTCCATCGTCGAGTACCTGCGAGGTTTGCATTCACTGCCCGAGCCGGGTGTCGACGCGCTGACAGCCGTGCCGTTCAGTGCCGAAACCCGTTTGTCCGGGGTCGACTATCAGGGCCGCATCTACCGCAAGGGCGCCGTGGATTCGTTGCTGGACTTCATCGGCCTTGCACGCAATGAGTTGCCGCAGGCACTGGCGCGGGAGGTCGACAAGATCGCCCAGAGTGGCGGCACGCCGCTGCTGGTGTGCGTGGACGGCAAGCTGCTCGGCGCTATCCACCTCAAGGACGTGGTCAAGCCCGGCATCCGCGAGCGCTTTGCCGAGCTGCGCAAGCTGGGGATTCGCACGGTGATGGTCACCGGCGACAACCCGCTGACCGCCGCGGCGATTGCCGCCGAGGCCGGTGTCGATGACGTGCTGGCGGAGGCCACGCCGGAGAAGAAACTGGCGCGTATCCGTCATGAGCAAAATGACGGTCGGCTGGTGGCCATGTGCGGCGACGGTGCCAACGATGCCCCGGCCCTGGCCCAGGCCGATGTCGGCATGGCGATGAACGACGGCACCCAGGCCGCGCGGGAGGCGGCCAACATGGTTGACCTCGACAGCGACCCGACCAAATTGCTCGATGTGGTGCAGATCGGCAAGGAACTGCTGGTGACCCGTGGCGCATTGACTACCTTTTCCATCGCCAACGACATCGCCAAGTATTTCGCGATCCTGCCGGCGCTGTTCGCTTCGATTTATCCACAGCTCGGCGTGTTGAATGTGATGCACCTGAGCAGCCCCCAGAGCGCGATTGTGTCGGCCATTGTCTTCAATGCCTTGATCATCGTCGTGCTGATCCCCTTGGCCCTGCGCGGTGTGCGAGTGCAAGCGGCAAGTGCGGCGGCGCTGTTGCGACGCAATCTGCTGATTTATGGCCTGGGCGGGATCGTGGTGCCGTTCGTGGGGATCAAGGCGATCGATATGTTGCTGACGGCGTTGCACCTGGTTTGAGCCTGACGTGCGGTGAACCAATTTTTGTTGCAGGACGATCGCTCCCGCCGAGCTCTGTAGGAGCTCTGCAGGAGCTGTGTAGGAGCTCTGTAGGAGCTGTCGAGTGCAACGAGGCTGCGATCTTTCCCCAGACACTTGAATCCCAAGCGAAAGATCAAGATCAAGATCAAAAGATCGCAGGCTTCGCCAGCTCCTACAGAGCCCAGCGCGAGCAAGCGCCTTGCCTGGAAGTTAGCTGTTTCTTATTCGAGGATTTTGAAATGTCCACTCTGATTCGCCCGGCCTTGAGCCTGTTATTCCTGATGACGCTGATCACCGGTGTCGCGTACCCGCTGGTGGTCACCGGCGTGGCGCAAGTCGCCTTTCCCACCCAGGCCAATGGCAGCCTGATCGTCGATGCGGCTGGCAAGGTCCGTGGCTCGACGCTGATCGCCCAGGATTTCACTGGCGATGCCTGGTTTCATCCACGGCCATCGGCCGGTGCCTTCGCCACGGTCGCCAGCGGCGCCAGCAACTTCTCCCCGAGCAATCCGGCCCTGGCCTCACGGGTGATCGATGACGCCCAAAAACTCCAGGTGCCCGGCCAGGGCCCGGTGCCGCTGGCATTGCTGACCACCTCCGCCAGTGGGCTGGATCCGCACTTGCCTCCGGCGGCGATTGCCTATCAACTGGCGCGTGTCGCCGCCGCGCGCAAGCTGCCGGCCTCGACCTTGCAGCAACTGCTCGACGACAACACTGAGCAATCCTTGGTGGGCCCGCCAGTGGTGAATGTGCTGGCGCTGAACCTGGCCCTGGAAAAACTGTAAAACCTGTGGGAGCGGCGCCTGTGGGAGCAAAGCTTGCTCGCGATGAACGATTACACGGTCCATCCGTTGAACTGTGTCGCCTTGATCGCGAGCAAGCTTTGCTCCCAAAGGTCCAGTTCCCATAAGCTTTGCTCCCACAGGTCCGGCTCCCCACAAGGTGTTTGATCAATATTTGAAAGAGACTTCCACGCCATGAGCGACTCCGGCCGCGCCGACGCACTGTTAGCCAATCTACCCCGTAACGACCGTGGCCGGCTCAAGGTCTTCCTGGGCGCGGCGCCCGGTGTCGGCAAGACCTACGCCATGCTGCAAGCGGCCCACACCCAACTGCGTCAAGGCGTGAAAGTCGTCGCCGGGGTGGTGGAGACCCATGGTCGTGCCGAAACCGAAGCACTGCTCGGTGGTCTGGCACAGCAGCCGTTGGTGCGCTCGGAATATCGCGGCGTGACGCTTGAAGAAATGGACCTCGATGGCTTACTCGCGGCCCGGCCGGCCTTGGTGCTGGTGGACGAACTGGCCCACAGCAACGCCCCCGGCAGCCGTCATGCCAAACGCTGGCAAGACATCCAGGACTTGCTTGCCGCCGGTATCGATGTCTACACCACCGTCAACGTCCAGCACCTGGAAAGCCTCAACGATCAAGTGCGCGGCATCACCGGCGTGCAGGTTCGCGAGACGTTGCCGGACTGGGTCTTGCAGGAAGCCGATGAACTGCTGCTGATCGACCTGCCATCGCGCGAACTGCTGGAGCGCCTGCGTGATGGCAAAGTCTATGTGCCGGAACAGGCTCGCGCGGCGATCGATGCGTTTTTCACCCAGACCAACCTGACCGCGTTGCGTGAACTGGCCATGCAGACCGCCGCCGCCCAGGTCGACAATGACTTGGCCCAGGGGTATCGACAACTAGGCCAGGCCGCTCCGGCGGTGCGTGGACGCTTGCTGGTGGGCGTGGACGGTGATGTTCAGGCCGAGCGTCTGGTGCGTCATGCCAGCCGCGTCGCCCAGCGTCGGCATCTGCCGTGGAGCCTGGTGCATGTGGACAATGGCGGCGCGCGGGACGAGTCGTCGCGCCAGTACCTGCAAAGTGCCCAGCAACTGGCTGAACGCCTCGGTGGGGAAGTGGTGCTGCTGCGGGCCGGTGAAGTCGCCAAGACCTTGATCCAGCATGCCAGCGAACGGCGCGCCACGCTGCTGCTTGTGGGGCAGTCCCGACCACGTTTGTGGCGGCGGCTGTTTGGCGGTGGCTTGGCTTCACGCTTGCTGCGCGATGCTCGGGGTCTGGAAATCAACGTGCTGGACAGCGATGAGCAACCGCGTCCCGCTCGCGAGCGTTCAAGCTCCCTCCAGACCGGGTTCGACTACACGCTGGCGCTGGTGGCGACTGTGGCGGCCAGCGCATTGGCCTGGGGCATTTCCGGGGTGCTGGCATTACCCAATATTTCCCTGGTGTTTCTGATGGCGGTGTTGCTGGTGGCGGTACGCAGCAGCCTTGGCCCGGCGCTGGCCTGCGCGGCGCTGTCGTTCCTGGCCTATGACTTCCTGTTCATCCCACCGAATTTTTCCTTCACCATCCAGCGCGAAGAAGACGTTCTGACGCTGGTGTTTTTCCTGCTGATGGCGGCCCTGACCGGCAACCTGGCGGCCCGCCAGCGCCGACAATTGCAAGCCTTGCGCGACACCCAGCAGGAAACCGGCGAACTGCTCGACCTGTCGCGCAAACTCACTGCCGCCACCGACCGCCAGGCGGTGATCAGCGCCGCCGCGCAGCACCTCAACGGCCTGCACGACTTGCAGCTTTGCCTGCTCAATCGCGATGGCCAGAGCGATTGGACGGTCGAGACCGGCGAGCCGTTGACATTCACCGAGGCCGAGCGTGCCGCGGCCGACTGGGCCTGGCAGCACGACCAGCCCGCCGGTGCCGGCACCGGGACGTTGCCATCCGGACGCTGGTGGTGGTGGCCGCTGTCGGCGGAAGGCGGGCCACTGGGGTTGCTGGGTGTGTGCCCGAACGAAGGCAAGCCATTGAGCGGCCAGCGTCGGCGTTTGCTGGCGGCCCTCAGTCAACCATTGGCCCAGGCATTGGCCCGGGCGCAACTGGCCCAGGACCTGGAAGCGGCGCGCCTGCACGGTGAAACCGAGCAATTGCGCAGCGCCTTGCTGGCTTCGGTGTCCCATGACTTGCGCACGCCGCTGACGTCCATGCGCGGCAGCATCGACAGCCTGTTGGCGCTGGGGGAGGCGATCCCTCTGGCCGATCGCCGTGAACTGCTCGAAGGCACCCGCGATGAGGCCGAGCGGCTGGATCGCTACATCCAGAACCTGCTGGACATGACCCGCCTTGGCCACGGCGCCCTGAAGCTGGCGCGGGACTGGGTAGCACCGGCCGATATCGTCGGCAGCGCACTGAACCGCTTGCGGGCGGTGTTGGCGCCGCTGGCGGTCGGCGTCGAGGTGCCTGCCGACCTGCCCTTGTTGTATGTCCACGCGGCGTTGATCGAACAGGCCCTGGTCAATGTGCTGGAAAACGCTGCACGTTTTTCACCGGCCCACGGGCGGCTGCTGCTGAGCGCCGGCACGACGGACAGCGAGGTGTTTTTTTCGGTCGCCGACGAAGGTCCCGGGATCCCTCAAGACGAGCGGGAGAAAATCTTCGATATGTTCTACACCGCTGCGCGCGGTGATCGAGGCGGGCAGGGCACAGGGCTGGGGCTGGCGATCTGTCAGGGCATGGTCGGTGCCCATGGTGGGCGAATCAGCGTCGATGACGGCCTCGATGGGCGCGGCACCTGCATTACTTTGCATCTGCCTTTGCAGACACAGCCGGGCATGGACGATGAAGCTTGAGCGGCTCTGCGGTACTCTCTTTCCACCGATTGCATTGAACGGATCCCATGAGCCAGACCGCGACCCTTTTGGTCATCGATGACGAACCGCAGATCCGCAAGTTCCTGCGCATCAGCCTGAGCTCCCAAGGCTACCGGGTGCTGGAAGCCGGCACCGGCGCTGAAGGGCTTGCCCAAGCGGCGCTGAACAAGCCCGATCTGCTGATACTCGACCTGGGCTTGCCGGACATGGACGGCCAGCAGGTGTTGCGCGAGTTTCGCCAATGGTCGACGGTGCCGGTGCTGGTGCTCTCGGTGCGGGCCAGCGAAGCGCAGAAGGTCGAGGCGCTGGACAACGGTGCCAACGATTACGTGACCAAGCCGTTCGGCATCCAGGAATTTCTCGCCCGCATCCGCGCCTTGTTGCGCCAGGCGCCGGCAGGCGAGCCACAGGAAGCCGCGCTGAGGTTCGGCCCGCTGACGGTGGACCTGGCCTATCGACGGGTGCTGCTGGACGGCACCGAAGTGGCCCTGACCCGCAAGGAGTACGCCGTACTGGCGCAACTGGCGCGCCACCCGGGGCGGGTCATCACCCAGCAGCAACTGCTCAAGGACATCTGGGGCCCGACCCACACCGAAGACAGTCACTACCTGCGGATCGTGGTCGGCCACCTGCGCCAGAAACTGGCCGACGACCCGACCCGACCTCGGTTCATTGTGACCGAGGCGGGGGTGGGGTATCGGTTGTTGGGGGAGGGTGGGCTTTAGTCTTGTGTTGTCTGGAAGGCTGCCATCGCGAGCAAGCTCGCTCCCACAGGGTTCACCGTCGATCAATGTGGGAGCGAGCTTGCTCGCGATGAGGCCCGAACAGCCACTCGAAATCTCTCAGCTCTGGTCACTCTCATACCGATCCAAGGTATCGCTGGCAATCTCCCGCCCCAACGCGATCAGCTCCGGCGCCTTGTAGAACTCGAAGAACCGGCACACCCGTTTTGGCACGTTGATCAGCACATCCGGCGGGTAACCGGCAATCTTGTACTGGGCCAGCGAGGTCTGCATCACTTCGAAACTCTGGTTGATCAAATCCAGCAACGAGGCCGGGCCGACGTTGTCGATGATGAACGAACCGGTGGCGGATTTCGGTGCGCCTTCGTTCTCTGGCGCGGCGGCCGGTTGTTGGCCTTCGGGCTCGGCCGAGTCGATCCACGGGTTGATGTCCGCGGCCTCGGCCTTCAAGGCTTCCTGCTCCAGCAGCAACAGCTGCTCGGCCTGCTTGCGGCGAAATGGCAGGCGCGAACCCAGGGAGTTCACCAGGGTGTCGAAGCGGCGCCGGAACGCGGCGGGGCGCGGGATCACCGGTAACCGATATTGTTTCTGATTGGTGGCGTTGAGGTTGACCGCGATGATCAGGTCGCAGTGGCTCGACACCACTGGCACGATCGGCAATGGGTTGAGCAGGCCGCCATCCACCAACATGCGGTTGCCTTGCATCACCGGCGTGAACAGGCTGGGAATCGCCGCCGAGGCGCGCATTGCCTGATGCAGGCAACCTTCCTGGAACCAGATTTCCTGCTGGTTGGTCAGGTCGGTCGCGACGGCGGTGTAGGGGATGCGCAATTGTTCAATGTTGATTTCGCCGACGATCTTGCGGATCTGCCCGAAGACCTTTTCGCCACGGATCGCCCCCAGGCGAAAACTGACGTCTACCAGGCGCAGGACGTCCAGATAATCCAGGCTTTCGATCCAGTTGCGGTACTCCTCAAGCTTGCCCGCCGCATAGATCCCCCCCACGACCGCGCCCATGGAACAACCGGCGATGCAGGCAATGTCGTAGCCACGTCGTTCGATTTCTTCGATCACCCCGATATGGGCATAGCCCCGGGCGCCACCCGAACCCAATACCAATGCGACACGTTTTGTCATGACCCGGCCTCTTGTCGAACAGATTTCAACAATGCACCCATCGACGACTTGGCTCAATCGTTGTGGCGCACGCGTCGTTTTTTGACACGCCGTGGCGGCATTTGCGTATGCTCGGCCACACTTGAATTTACGCGGTCAAGCAAGGCACTTTTCGCCGTTGCCACCGTCTTAATAGCACGACTGTTGACCTGACTTGAGGTGTTATTGATGAAAGCCCGGATCCGCCTGCCCTTGGTGGCTTCTTTGATGGTTTTGGCCCTGGCCGGTTGCGCAGGCAAAACCGCTTACCGCGACAGTTGTGGCAGCCAGCTCGACAGCGCTTGGCATGAACTGGACCTGGCCAAGGCCGAAGGTTTTGCCGGCACCGTTAGCTACTCCAAGGCCCTGTCCCTGCTGACGGGCGCCAAGACCCAGCAGCAATTCGAAGCGTTCGAAGGCTGCGCCAAGAAAGCCGAGAAGGCGCGTTTCTACATTCGCGAGTCCCGCGCCGGACGATAAAGGCAGCGACAAGCAATCAACTGCAAGCTACAAGGGAAGGACGCAGAATCGTTTTTCACTGGTAGCTTGCGGCTTGACGCTCAGCGCTGTGTACGGAGTACGTCCATGATTGATCGGCTGGTGGCCCGGATACTGGGCCTGGAAGTCCGCCTGTTGGCCTGTCAGGCCCGCTTGAATGCCCATACCGACAGCGAAGCGCTGCATGACCTGCGAACCACGGTACGCCGTTTGCGCAGCCTGCTTCGTCCATTGCGTGGTTTGCCCGGCGTCGAACAGCTGGAAACGGCTGCTTCGGCGGTCGGCACCCTGACCACGCCCTTGCGCGACCGGGAAGTGTTGGCCGCTTACCTGGAGCAGCATGGTCAGGCCGAGGCGGCGCGGCGACGCCAGGTGCAAATGGTCAAGGCTTATCCCGCCGTGGCCGCGAGCGTTGAACTGGCGCAGTTGCTGATGATCCTCGATGCCTTCCCGCGCTTCATTCGCGCCGCCCAGCGTGAGGGGCTGCTGAAGGGCTTGCGCAAACGCATTGAAAAGCGCCTGGACAAACAGTGGAAGAAACTCGGCGAAGCCCTGCGCGATCCGGCCCATGACCGCCATCGATTGCGCCTGCTGATCAAGCGCGTGCGTTATGCCATCGAAGCCTACCCTGAACTCGACCGTCTGCCCGAAGCGGCCATGCCCCGGCTCAAATCCGCCCAGGCCGCGCTGGGAGATTGGCACGATTGCTGGCAATGGCTGGCCAGGGCCAAGGAAGAAACCGATCTGCACGCTTGCGTGCCAACCTGGCACGCCGCGATGGAAAAGGCCGAGGCCAAGTCCGACAAGGTGCTCGACAAGCTGATTGTCAGTTGCTTCGAAAAATCCTGAACCCAGCACATCCCCCTGTGGGACTCTTCCCCCCTGTGGGAGCGAGCTTGCTCGCGATAGCGGCGGGTCAGCTTGTATAAGGATTGACTGATACACCGCCATCGCGAGCAAGCTCGCTCCCACAGGGGAAATTCTAGATCCTCGGCTTTTCTGTCAGTCTCTTTGGCCGGAATGAGCCCTGTGCCGCCAGCCCGGGCTGGTTAAGATTCCTTCATCCTTTTCCCTGTTTTCGAGGTCGTCATGCGCTTTTCCGATTTGATCGATGCCGTGCGCCGGCAGCCAGGTGCGGTGAGCATCGCGCCTGAATGGGGCCAGGGGCGGGCCAGTTTTGGTGGGTTGGTGGCGGCGCTGCAATATGAGGCGATGCGTGCCCAAGTGCCGGCGGATCGCCCGGTGCGCTCGCTGGCGATCACCTTTGTCGGCCCGGTCGAACCCGACGTGCCTGTCAGTTTCGAAGTCGACGTATTGCGTGAAGGCAAGGCAGTGAGCCAGGTGTTGGGGCGCGCGGTGCAGAACGGCCAGGTGGTGACCGTGGTGCAAGGCAGTTTCGGCGCATCGCGCTCATCCGTGGTGGCGGTGCAGGCCGATCCCGCGCCAGAATTCAAAAGCGTGGAGCAATGCCAGGAGCTGCCTTACGTCAAGGGCATGACCCCGGAATTCATGCGGCACCTGGCGATGCGCTGGAGTGTTGGCGGCTTGCCGTTCAGCGGCAACAAGTCCCGCAGCATGGGCGGGTGGGTACGCTTGCGCGGTGATGTGCAGGAGGAGCCGCTGAACGAAAGTCATATCCTGGCCTTGGTGGACGCCTGGCCGCCGGCCTTGTTGCCTCACCTTTCGCAAATGGCCCCGGGCAGCACGCTCACGTGGACCATCGAGTTCGTCCAGCCGCTGCTGGAGCTCACGACACTGGACTGGTGCAAGTACCTGGCCGAGATCGAACATGCCCAGGACGGCTACGGCCATGTCGCCGCGAAGTTCTGGAGCGCCGATGGCCGCTTGATCGCCCTGAGTCGGCAGACGGTCACGATCTTTGGGTAAGGCCGCTCCGGTTAAGACTTGCGGTTGTGACGGTGGCGCTCCCGCCAGGCGCGCCACCAGCCGCCGCTGAGAAAGAACCGCGGAAAAGTCAGGAACTGTTCCACCAGCAGGCGTGACACCGCATCCTTGCGATCGCTGAACGGCTCGGAGGCTTGGGCCTCCAGGCTGTGTCCGTGACGCTGCAAGCCGAGTGCCGCGAGCAGGCCGATGATGCCGATGGCGACATCGCCCAGGCTCAAGCTGAACACCCCCGACACAATCAGCAGAAACGCGATGATGAACAGCGGCACGGCAATCAGGTGCAACACCAGGTTGGTGGGGTGCTGATGATTGTCTGGGTAGGCGCGCCATTGCCAGGCCGGAAGATTGGGGTGACGTTTGCCCATGATGCTGTTCCTCGATTCGTGTGCACTCATGCTTGAAGAATAGGTGCCGCCCAAGGCGCCTGCGAATCGAGGTTGGTTATCGGGGCGATAGCGTCTCAAAAGCTGTATTTGGGTTGACTGTTCTGGCCGCTTCGCGAGCAAGCTCGCTCCCACAGGGGGCCTGCTGGGTTCACAGCATTTGTGTCTCACTCGATCCAGTGTGGGAGCGAGCTTGCTCGCGAAGGCGCCCTCAAAGTTTCAACTGCCCAATCGCCTTGCTCAACTCGCCCGCCAACGTCGCCAGTTCATGGCTGGTGGTGGCTGAGTCGACCGTTTGGCGTACGGTGTTTTCGGTCACGTCGCGAATACTCACCACCGCCCGGTTCATTTCCTCGGCGACATGGCTTTGCTGTTCGGCCGCGACAGCGATCTGGGTGTTGCTCTCGCGCATTTGCGCCACCGCTGCGGTGATCTGTGCCAAAGCATCGCCGGCCTCGCGGGCCTGTTGCACGCAATCGTCGGCCTTGAGCGAGCTCTCCTGCATGAAGTCCACCGCGTCTCGGGTCCCGGCCTGCAGGGCCGAAACCATGGTGGTGATTTCATCCGTGGAGGTCTGTACCCGCTTGGCCAGGTTGCGCACCTCGTCGGCCACCACGGCAAAGCCTCGGCCCATTTCTCCGGCCCGTGCCGCTTCGATGGCCGCGTTCAGGGCCAGCAGATTGGTTTGTTCGGCGATGCTGTGGATCACACTGACCACGCCATTGATCTTCTGGCTGTCTTCGGCCAGACGCTGGATCATTTCGGCGGTCTGCTGCACACCCGAAGACAACCCGGTGATCGACTGTTGCACCCGGGCGACCACTTCGTGACCGTTGCCGGCGAGGGTGTCGGCGGTTTTCGACAGATCGCGGGTGGCGCCGGCATGCTGGGCGATGTGATAAACCGTGGCGGACATTTCGTTGATCGCCGTGGCCGCCTGATCGGTTTCGCTTTGCTGGCCGAGCATGCCGTGGCGAACATCGTTCATGCTCGACGCCAGGCGCGCCGCACCACTGTCCAACTGCCGGGCGGTGCTGGCAACGGTGTCGACGACCCGTTGATAACCGGCCTGCATGGCGTTGAACGCCGCCGCCATCTGGCCCACTTCGTCCTTGCAGGCCAGGGGCACGCGGGCGGACAGGTCGCCGGTTTTTTCCACGTGCAGCATCACGTCTTTGAGCGTGTTGAGCTGGCTGAGCAAAAAACGGATCAACAGCTGCGAGGCGCCCAGCATCGCCAGCATCAACACGAACACGGCTGCGGCGTATTGGCTGAAGCGTTCACCGAACACTTGGCTCAGGCTCACACCTTGGGCCAGCACGGCGAGTTGTTGGCCATCACCTCGACGGATCACTTGGGCGCCCAGCAGCGGGTCATCGCCAAACAGCGGCCCGGTGTCGAGTTCGACCCAGCCGTTGGCCTGGGCCAGCGAAGGCAACGGTTGTTCGTTGAGAACGGGGACCTGGTCGCGCTGGAATGCCAGGAGATAGTCGACCTTGGGCAAGGGCGTTCCGGCAGGCCAGGCATCAAGCAAGTGTGCCTGGGCCTGGGCGTTCGCCTGGGCCGCATGGTTACGCGCCTGCTGTTCGAGGTGCACCGCGTAGAGCACCAGCAGCAAAGTAGTGACAAAGGCGACCGCATTGACCGCCCAGAATTTGTATTTCAGCGAGATATTGCTAAGCCAGGCACCCATGGAAGGTCTTCTCTGATAGCGGAAACAGCATTGGCAAGGTGCCATTATTCTGCCGCTACTCAGGTGACGGGATTTTGATATGGGTCAACAGACAACATCGACCCCAGGATTTGATGTGGGCCCACAGGCAACCAGATCCCCTTGTGGGAGCGAGCTTGCTCGCGATAGCGGTGTGTCAGTCAGCCTGTGTGCAAGCTGGTTCACCGCTATCGCGAGCGAGCTCGCTCCCACAGGGATTTGTAGAGGTCAGGAGAGTGTGGGCAAACCAAAAAACGCCCGGGCGCAGGCGGTACTGTGGGCTGCCAGGTCTTCCTGGGTTTCGCCCCGGTGCAAGGCCACTTCGCGCAGGACCTCCGTCAGGTAGGCCGGTTCGTTGCGACCATTCTTGGGTTTTGGCCGCAGCGTGCGAGGCAGCAGGTACGGCGCGTCGCTTTCGAGCATCAGCCGACCGCGGGGAATTTCGCGCACCAACGGGTGCAGGTGCGTGCCCCGGCGTTCGTCACAGATCCAGCCAGTGATGCCGATGTGCAGGTCCAGGTCGAGATAACTGAACAGCGCCTTCTTTTCACCGGTAAAGCAATGCACCACGGCGGCCGGCAACTGATCGCGAAAATCCCGGAGGATGTCCAGCAAGCGCTGGTCGGCGTCGCGTTCATGCAGGAACACCGGCAGTTGCAACTGGACCGCCAAGGCGAGGTGTTCTTCCAGGACCTTTTCCTGCTGCGGTCGGGGAGAGAAGTCCCGGTTGAAATCCAGTCCGCATTCGCCCACCGCGCGCACGCGGCTGTGCATTAGCAGCTCCTTGAGGTGCCGGGCGCTGTCGGCGGTCCACTCGCTGGCGCTGTGGGGGTGAATGCCGGCGGTGGAAAACAGCCGCTCACTGGTGTCGTCGAGGTGTTGGCACAGTTCCAGAGCCTGTTCGCTGCCCTCGATACTGGTGCCGGTCAAGACCAGTTGGCAGACCCCGGACTCATAGGCGCGCTCGAGCACCGCTTGATGTTTGTCGGCGAAACTGGGGTTGGTCAGGTTGACGCCGATATCGATGAGTTGCATGGTGCTACCTCGGCCCAAAGGCTGGAAAGCATATCAGAGCTGTAGATTTATAAGAAAAGCCAAGAACTACAACGAGTTGAGGCTGTCTGTTAAGGCCGCGAGACACATCGGGTTGGTATAAAAGCCATCACTGTGCCAGTCTTTCGCACTTTTTCAGCGCCCCAGGCGCTCTGTTTCTGTCGACTCAGCCTCGTTTTCAAGGGAGGCGGTCCGCAGTATTCCTTCCGGAGAGTGGATGACACGTCCCCAGGTATTGCTACTGTTGTGTTGTTCGCTGTTGTTGCCAATACCGGCCGAGGCGCGGCTGCCCGGGCCGGTGCAGGCGGTGGCGCCGGGCACGGTGCGCGACCTGGCGCAAATCCGCAGCAGCCGTGTGTTGAAGGTTTTGGTCAACCAGAGCCGCAACAGCTCCGGTGAAGTCCAGGGCCAACCCATTGGCGTCGAATACCATCGGCTGCGAGCCTTCGAGCAATACCTCAACGGCCACGCCCGGGATGGCCAGCAAATCACCCTCAAGATCATTCCCATGGCCAAGGACCAGCTGCTCGGCGCCTTGCAGCGCGGGGAGGGCGACCTGGTAGCGCCGGGTGAGTTGCTCGAACTGCAGGCCGGCCATGCGGTCAGCGCCAGCGATCCGATCCGTACCGACGTGCCGTTGCTGCTGGTGGGTATCAAGGGCGAGAAGCGCTACACCCGTGTGGAACAACTTTCCGGCAAGACCCTGGCCCTGCCCAACGGCAGCGCTGCGGGGGACGCGGTGAACCAGATCAACCAGAAACTGGCGCTGCTCAAACTGCCGCCGGTGAAGGTCGAATGGGTCGATCCCACCTTGGCTGTGGAGGATGTCCTGGAAATGGTCCAGGGTGGGATTTTCCATTTGACCATCGTCGAGCAGCCCATCGCCGAGCGCTGGAGCAAGATCCTGCCCAAGTTGCGCTTCGACCGTCAGGTGCTGATCGGCGAGCCGAGTGACGAGTATTGGTTCGTTCGCCGTGACGCCGCCATGCTGCGGGCGAGCATCGACCGATTCCTGGCGACCTACAAGGTGCCCGCCAACGAGGACGCGGCATTCCTGCGCATTTACCGTCGTTTGTACCAGGTCCACTATCCGCTGGCCCGGGCTGATCGCCAGCGTCTGGAAAAACTGCGCCCGGTGCTGCAAAAACATGCCGATGCCCAAGGCATGGACTGGCTCAACCTGGCGGCCCTGGCCTTCAAGGAATCAGCCCTGCAACCTAACGCCCGCAGCGGCACAGGCCCCACTGGCCTGATGCAGATCACCCCATCGGCGGCTCAGCGGGTCGGAGTCGATAACATCCAGAACCTGGACGCCAATGTGCAGGCTGGCGCCAAGTACTTGGCCCTCATCCGCCGCAAGTTCTTTGCCAGCCCCAAGCTCAACGAGCGCGAGCGCATGGCCTTCGTCCTGGCCGCCTACAACATGGGTCCTGAGCGCGTCCAAGGCATGCGAGCCGAGGCCCGACGGCGGGGACTGAACCCCAACCAGTGGTTTTTCCAGGTCGAGCGCATTGCCATGGAACAGGTGGGAATGGGCGCCGTCAGCTACGTTAATAGTGTCAACAAGTACTACTTGGCGTTTGATCGTGAGCGAGAGTCGCTGGAACTTGGAGATCAAAAGGTCGCCCAGCGGAAATAATCGATAAATTCGATTTGTATCTCGCATTTTTTGCGCTTTTTGTACAAGTTTTTTTGATTAATATAGCGACCAACAACCACATACCTAGGGATGAACCCGCATGAGCTCGTTGATCAATAAAGTCTTGTTTACCCGCGCTGGCTACGGCCTGACTGTCCTGCGCATCGCCGTTGGTGTCATATTCGCTGCCCACGGCTCGCAGAAACTCTTCGGCCTGTTCGGTGGCTACGGCCTGGCAGGCACGGCGCAGTGGATGGAGAGCATCGGCCTGACCCCGGGCTACGTGATGGCGACATTGGCGGGCGGTACCGAGTTTTTCGCCGGGCTGGCGCTGATCATCGGCCTGCTGGCGCGTCCTGCGGCACTGGGCCTGGCCTTCCTGTCGCTGGTGGCGATTTTCTCCGTGCACATCGGTAACGGCTTGTTCATGGCCAACAACGGTTATGAGTTTGCCCTGGCGTTGCTGGCGGGCAGTGTTGCCGTGCTGATCGAAGGTGCGGGCAAGCTGTCGGTCGATCGCGCCATCGCGGGTTGATTGCTCGATTTGAACCCGTCTTGTACGTGATGCTGTTCACTTCGGAAAAACGGCGCTTCTTTCAGAAATGGGAAGCGCCGTTTTTTTTTGGTTTTGTTGCTTTGGTGTGTATATCCGTTATTTAGGTAACGGCTGCTTATGGTTCCGCTCTTACAGCGGGTCACTTTTGAGAAGCCCGGGAGCCGGCCCAGTCAAAAGTAACCAAAACGCTTCTGCCCCACCACTTGGCACCTCGCCTAGGCTCGGTGTGCCCTCACTCCGGCATTGCTCCGTGGGCCCGACGCGAAGGGCCATCCATGGCCCAGCGCGGCTATCCCGGCATCCATGCCGGGATGCCCACTCCACAATGCCTGCGTTCGGCCAGCGTGGTTAACGGGGCGCCGAGATCAACGTCCACCGCGAGGCGGCCTTAGAGCCGACCTGGTTCTTGGTGGGACCGTGTTTTTCCTGTGGGAGCGGGCTTGCTCGCGGAGGCGGTGTGTCAGTTTGCGGTGATGTTGGATGTGCCGGCCTCATCGCGAGCAAGCTCGCTCCCACAGTGGTTTTGTGTCGGACATAATTTTGTGTTCACTGGAGATTCTGTGTGGGAGCGAGCTTGCTCGCGATAGCGGTGGCTCAGCCCCAAAAATGCTGGCATGTGTCCCCCGGTCTTGCTCTTGCTCTTGCTCTTGCTCTTGCTCTTGCTCTTGCTCTTGCTTTAGATCTTGATCTGGGGCGCCCCGTTAACCACGCTGGCCGAACGCAGGCATTGCGCAGTGGGCACCTCGGCATGGATGCCGAGGTAGCCGCGCTGGGCCATGGATGGCCCTTCGCGGCGGCCCACGGAGCAATGCCGGAGTGAGGGCACACCGAGCCTAGGCGAGGTGCCGAGTGGTGGGGCAAAAGCGCTTTTGGTTACTTTTGGCGCTCTTCCAAAAGTGACCCGCTGTAAGAGCGGAACCATAAGTAGCCGTTACCGCAGAAACGGATACATACACCAACCCACGCCTCTCGGAACAGATAATCAGAAAACAGCATTACCGTCTTCTACGGGCCTTTTTATGCGGAGTGATTCTTGACACTGGCCAGTCAGCTTCTCTAGGATGCCGCTCATGCGCCGATTTAAACAGCTACTTGCGGGGCGCCAGGTGACTCAATCCAGTCGCCGATAGAAGCCGAAGACAAGGCTTCGAAATACCGCTAAAGCGCTGGTTCGGTGTTGCCTCTCACCTGCCATGCAGACTTTTGAGGCAGAGACACGACACGATGAACGCACCCAGCCCCCTAGTACGTCTTGCGCCGATTACGGCGAACCTTGTGCAACGCAATCCGAAAATTCTCCTGGGCGGCACTCACCAGCCAACGCTCTTGCGCTATCTCGACGGCTGGCCACGTCGTAATCATGGGCCCGCTGCTTTCCTGATCCAGTTTGTCGAAGACGGCGAGTCACTGGCGCGGTTCGCCAATGACAGTTTCGACCTGGCCGTCATCCAGTCCCCCTGTGCGGCGGACGCTCCTGAAATGATCCGGCAGTTGACCCGTGTCGCCCGGCAGGGATTGATCACGCGCCGCTGAGGCGAGGATTACGGATACGCGATGTCCACGATGTAGACCCGTTTCTCGCCGGTAGGCGTCTGGACGCTGACCTCGGCATCCAGGGCCTTGCCGATCAGGGCTCGTGCCAACGGTGAGTCGATACTGATCAGGTTCTGTTTCAGGTCCAGCTCGTCCGGGCCGACGATGCGATAGCGTGATTCCTTGCCATCCTCATCTTCGACCGTCACCCAGGCACCGAAATACACCTTGTTCGGATCGCTGGGTTTTTCACTGACCACTTTGAGCGCTTCAAGGCGCTTGGTGAGGAAGCGCACGCGACTGTCGATTTCCCGCAGCATTTTCTTGCCGTAGGTGTATTCGGCGTTTTCCGAACGATCACCCTGGGCCGCCGCCTCGCTGACCGCCTGGGTCACCTGTGGACGGCGCACATGCCACAGCTCATGGAATTCAGCGCGCATCCGCGCTTCACCCTCGGGGGTGATCAGCGCGGTGCCGGCGGTGCGGGGTGGGCGATAACGGCTCATGGCAACTTCTTGTAATAGCGAAGCCGGGAGTCTATCAACCCTCGCGCAATACTGTCAGCGGGCTGGCATTGAGCGCTCGACGGGTGCCGAACACACCGGCCGCGCCGATCAACAAGGCCCCCAGCAGCGGCAATACCAAGAGCCAAGGATGCGGATGCCAGGGCAGGTCGAAGGCGTACCGGTAAAGCACCAGGCTCACCAGCTCCGAACCCAGGGCCGCGAGCAGGCCACTGACCGCGCCCAGCAGGCCGAACTCGATGCGCCGGGCCTTGACCAGCAGGGGCCGTTCAGCGCCCAGTGCGCGCAATAGCGCACCTTGGCGAATGCGCTCGTCGAGGGTCGCCTGCAGGCCGGAAAACAGCACCGCCATCCCCGCTGCCAGCACAAACAGCAACACATACTCCACCGCCAGGGTCACCTGGGCCAGGATGCTGCGCAGTTGCTCGAGCAGGGCCTCGACTTGTAGGATCGTCACCGCCGGAAAGGCCCGGGACAGGTCGACGATCTGTTGGTCGTGGCCCGACGCCAGGTAGAAACTGGTGAGATAGGTCGCTGGCAGATCCTTCAATGTGCCGGGCTGGAAGATCATGAAGAAGTTGGGCTGGAAATTGTCCCAGTTGATCTCCCTCAGGCTGGTGACCTTCGCTTCACGATTGACGCCGCCCACGCTGAATACCAGGCGGTCGCCCAGCTTGATCTTGAGGTTCTCGGCCACTTTGCCTTCCACCGAAACCCCCGGGATATCGTCCGGTGGCTGCTGAGCCCACCAGGTCCCTGCGGTGACAACGTTGCCCGCCGGCAGGTCCGCAGCCCAGGTCAGGCTCAGGTCACGTTGCAGCGCCCGGTCACCCGCAGAGTCCTTGGTGACGAACTCTGTGGCCGGCTCGCCATTGATGCTGATGAGGCGCCCGGGGACCACGGGGTAGAGCGGGGCCGATTGCGCCGACAGCGCCAGCAGCTTGTCGGTGAAGGCCTGTTTGTCGTTGGGCAGGATGTTCAGGGCGAAATAGTTCGGGGCATTTTTCGGCAACTGGTTTTGCCAGGTGTCCAGCAATTCACCGCGTAACAGCGCGATCAACGCCATGGACAACAGGATCAGGCCGAACGCCAGGGCCTGGCCGGCCGCCGCCAAGGGATGACGCAGCAATTGGCCGAGGCCCAGCCGCCAGGGCAGGGAAGCGCGGGCCAGCAGGCGACGCAGGCTCTGGAGCAGTAACAACAACAGGCCGCCGAGCACCAGCGCGGCGACGACGCCACCGCCCAGCAGGGCGAAGGTGAGGACCAGGTCCAGGCTCAGGCGCCACATGATCAGGCCCAGGGCGCCCAGCGCGGCACCGTAGATCACCCAGGAGCTGGAGGGGATCGGCAGCATGTCCCGGCGCAGCACGCGCAACGGTGGTACCCGGCCCAGCGCAGCCAATGGCGGCAGGGCGAACCCCGCCAGGGCCACCAGCCCGGTGCCGATCCCGGCGACTGCCGGCAGCAGGCCACCCGGCGGAACGGTGGTGGGCAGCAGGTCGTGCAGCAGGGCGAACAGGCCCAGTTGGGCGATCCAGCCGAGCAGGGCGCCACTGATGCTGGCGAGCAGGCCCAGTACCGTCAGTTGCAGGCTGAACAGCACCATGGTTTCCCGGCGTGACAGGCCCAGGCAACGCAGCAGCGCGCTGGCATCGAAACGTCGGGTGGCAAAGCGGTTGGCCGAGAGCGCGACGGCGACACCGGACAGCAACACCGCCACCAGGCTGGCCATGTTCAGGTAGCGCTCGGCCTTGCCCAAGGCGCCACCGATCTGCCGGTTGCCGTCGCGGGCATCCTGCAGGCGCTGGTTGGCTTCAAGGCCAGGCTTGACCAGGTCGCGGTAGGTTTGCAGCGCTGGCGCTGGGCCGCGCCACAGGTCGCGATAGCTGACACGGCTGCCCGGCTGGACCACGCCGGTGGCCTCCAGGTCCTTGAGGTTGATCAGCACCCGCGGGGTGAGGCTGTAGAAGTTGCCGGCGCGATCGGGCTCATAAGTCAGCACGCGGCTCAGGCGCAAGGTCTGGTTGCCAACGTCGATGCTATCGCCGATCTTCAGGTCCAGTGCCGTCAGCAGCCGTGCTTCGACCCAGGCCTCGCCAGGGTTCGGGCGTCCGCCGGTTTCTTCCGGGGCAAACGGGGTGGGGGTGCTTTTCAGCTCGCCGCGCAAGGGGTAGCTGTCATCGGCCGCCTTGACGCTGGACAGCTGGATACCATTGTCGGTGGCCACGACACTGGAGAACTCCACGACCCGGGCGTGTTCCAGCCCCAGGTCGGTGCCGCTGCGGATCTGCTCCGGGCGGGCGGGGGAACTGCCTTCGAGCAGCAGGTCGGCACCGAGGAATTCGGTGGCGCGCATCATCATCGCGCCGTTGAGGCGGGCACCGAAATAACCGATGGCGGTACTGGCCGCCACCGCCACCAGCAGGGCGAAGAACAACACCCGCAACTCACCGGCGCGGGCATCGCGAAGCAATTGACGGACAGCGAGACTGAACAGGCGTAACAGCGGCAAGCGTGCCATCAAGGCTCCAGAGGGGCGACCATCTCGCCGGCTTCAAGTCGGATCAGGCGCCGGCAGCGATGGGCCAGGCGTTCATCGTGGGTGACCAGCACCAGGGTCGTGCCGCGTTCCTTGTTCAATTCGAACAGCAGGTCGCTGATGCGCTCGCCGGTGTGGCTGTCGAGGTTGCCGGTGGGTTCGTCGGCAAACAGCACGTCGGGCTCGGCGGCAAAGGCGCGGGCAATCGCCACCCGTTGCTGTTCGCCACCGGAGAGCTGGCGCGGCGAGTGGGTCAGGCGCTGGCCCAGGCCAACGCGCTGCAACAGTTGCGTGGCGCGCTCGCGGGCGTCCTTGCGGCCGTCCAGTTCCAGCGGCAGCATGACGTTTTCCAGTGCGTTGAGGCTGTCGAGCAACTGGAACGACTGGAAGACGAAACCGACATGCTCGGCGCGAATTCGCGCACGCTGGTCTTCATCCAGTGTGCTGAGGGCCCGACCGGCGAGCGTCACCTCGCCGCTGCTGGGCAGGTCGAGGCCGGCCAGCAGGCCCAGGAGGGTGGATTTGCCGGAACCGGACGCGCCGACGATGGCCAGGCTATCGCCTTTGTTCAGTTCCAGGCTGAGTTCGTGCAGGATGGTCAGTTCACCTTCCGCGCTGGAGACCACTTTGCTAAGGTCTGTCGCGGTGAGAATGCTTGAGCCCATGGAGAGTCCGATGCGTGTGTGGTTTTTGAGTGCCGGCCTGGCCTTGATGTGCATGGCCCAGAACGCAGCGGCGGGTACAGTCCTGATCGTTGGCGATAGTATCAGCGCGGCTTTCGGCCTGGATACCCGGCAAGGGTGGGTGTCGTTGCTCGAGCAACGGCTCAAGGCCGAGGGTTTTGACGATAAAGTGGTCAATGCGTCCATCAGTGGCGACACCAGCGCTGGAGGCCAGGCGCGGCTGCCGGCGCTGCTTGCAGCCCATAAGCCGGACCTGGTGATCCTGGAACTGGGCGGCAACGATGGCTTGCGCGGACAGCCGCCAACACAATTGCAACAAAACCTTGCAGCGATGATCGACAGCGCTCGCGCCAGCGGTGCCCAGGTACTTTTGCTGGGCATGCAACTGCCTCCCAATTACGGACGGCGCTACACCGATGCCTTTACCCGGGTCTACAGCACCCTGGCCGAGGAGAAAAAAGTCCCGCTGGTGCCGTTTTTTCTCAAGGACGTCGGTGGCATCCCGACCATGATGCAAGGCGACGGATTGCACCCGTCCGTCGCGGCCCAGGGCAAGTTGCTGGAAAATGTCTGGCCGACACTGAAACCGCTGCTTTGACGCTTTTCTACCGGCGGGCTTTCGGCTAATGTGGCGCCCCCGATTTGGAGCCCCCGATGCCGCGTCCCGCCTGGTCCTTGTTTGCCTACCAACTGATCGAGCCTGACGAGCAGCTGGATCTGTTCGCCTGCCAGGAAGTACGGGTGCACCTGGTGACCCGGCAGTTGGAACTCGGTGGCTCGGCCGACCGGACTCTCTGCGGCAGCCTGCTGCCGGCCCAACCGCGCTGGTCGAGCGTCGATCGCAAGATTTTCCAGGATCATCGCCTGTGCTCGTTGTGCCGGGCGATCCTGGAGTCCCAGAAGCGCGGCACCTCGCCAATCTGGCCGGAGTTGCGGTTCGAGTTGTAGTCCCCGTTCCAGTGTGGGAGCGAGCTTGCTCGCGATAGGGCCGGCACCTCCAATACAGGGCGAGCAGGCCCACCGCTATCGCGAGCAAGCTCGCTCCCACAGGGGGCATTTCAACTTCCAGGCATGCTGCACATCGGACGCCTCTGTACCGCTCTCCCCGAAATAACAGGTGGCAGTGTACAATCGCCGTTTTCATAACCCCTTGTTCGATCTGCGAAGGATTTCCCGGATGTTGCCGCGCTTGCCTGCCGTCGCCCGCTGCCTGTCTCTTGCCGCCCTGTGTATGGCGGGCCCCGTTGCAGCCCTGGAGCTGCCTCTGCCACCGCCGGGTGAAGACATCGTTGGCCAGGTGCAGGTTATCAAGGCCAAATACGAAGACACCTTCGCCGACCTGGGTACCACCTATGACCTGGGCTACAGCGAGATGGTCGCCGCCAACCCGGGGGTCGATCCCTGGTTGCCGGGCGCAGGCACCGAGATCGTGCTGCCGACTCGTTTCATCCTGCCGCCGGGCCCGCGCGAAGGCATCGTGATCAACCTTGCCGAGTACCGTCTCTACTATTTCCCCAAGGGGCGGAACGTGGTCTACACCTTCCCGCTGGGGATCGGGCGTGAGGGCTGGGGATCGCCGATCGCCCACACCAGCATCATCGCCAAGACGCCGAACCCGACCTGGACCCCGCCGGCATCGATCAAGGCCGAACACGCCGCTGACGGTGACCCGCTGCCGAATGTCGTGCCCGCCGGCCCTGATAACCCGCTGGGTCCCTTCAAGTTCACCCTGGGCACCCCGGGTTACCTGATCCATGGTTCGAACAAGAAGTTCGGCATCGGCATGCGGACCAGCCACGGCTGCTTCCGGATGTTCAACAATAACGTGCTGGAAATGGCCGGCATGGTGCCGGTGGGTACATCGGTGCGGATCATAAACGACCCCTACAAGCTGGGCTTGAGCGGTGGCAAGGTGTACTTGGAGGCTCATACACCGCTGGACGACAAGGGCAACCCGTCGGTGGTGGACAAGCACACCTCGGTGATCAACGCGATGCTCAAGCGTGAAGACATCACCAGCAACTTGCGCATGAACTGGGACGTGGTGCGGGACGTGGTGGCGGCCGAAGATGGCATGCCGGTGGAAATCGCTGTTCCGAATACCTCGGCACCGATGGTCACGAGCGCGCCGATCGACTTGCAGCAGTAAAAGACTCGACAACAACCCGCCGACGTTTCGCGATGTCGGCGGGTTTTTTATTGCTTGGGAAAACACCGGGCAACAGCTCTCGAATCCAAAAAAAAAGCCGACCCAAAAATGGGTCGGCTCGATAACAATCCCGAGGGACTATTACTTGCGGCTAGCTTTTTCCAGCATGCGCAGAGCACGCTCGTTAGCTTCGTCAGCAGTCTGTTGTGCTTTTTGAGCAGCAGCCAGAGCTTCATCAGCTTTACGGTAAGCTTCGTCTGCACGAGCCTGGGAGCGAGCTGCTGCGTCTTCGGTAGCAGTCAGACGTGCTTCGGTTTCTTTCGATGCGCTGCTGCAACCGGTAGCCAGAACTGCGGCCAGGGCCAGAGCAGAGAATTTCAGAACGTTGTTCATCGGTTTCCCCTTCAAGGACTTTCTATTAGTGACTGTCTCCCCAGACTGAGGAGTTAGCCGGCGTACATACTACCCATTACTTGTAGTAAGTAAACTGACGTAGCGCAAGAAGCAAAAAAATTGTAGGCGGTGATTCTTTTTCGAGCAACTTTTCTTCGGGGTGTTTAAAAAATATACAGGCCAAAGCCCATGGCTGGAGCGCGCTGGCGGAAAAAAGTTCCGCGGCGGGGCGAACTCTTGCAGCCCTCGCTAACGTCGTTGTTTATTGATTCACCTACACTTTTGTACGTTTTTTGTGCAATGCCCCAGGCATCTTTATTGGTAATGGCGGTGACTTTAACTACGCGCGCTCGTCTCAAGACTCAACAACTGGCGATGTTCAGCTATTGCACCGCGACCGACTACAGCGCGACGATGGCGCTCAATCGATAAACCCGACCAGGTTACCCCTTCGATGACAGGCGTGCCTTGAGCATTTGCGTCATTGGTGCCTACTATTCACGACGTGCTCGGGTTTGAGCGGATCGGTTTTGGCGCTCGGTGACCAGGAAGGCACGGGGTGGCGTAGATGTTCCTTCGCCGGAAAAACATCGGTAAGGTAGGGGTCGGCATTCAGACCCGCGAGGAGTAGTGATGAGCGAGGCGGTTACCATCCACCATGACCAGGCTGGTCATCAGTTCGAGACCAATGTGGACGGTCATCGTGCCTATCTGACCTATATGGACCTGGGCAAGCAGACCCTGGATATCTATCGCACCTTCGTGCCCAACGCCTTGCGCGGCCGGGGCATCGCGGCGGCGTTGACCGAAAGTGCGCTGCAGTACGCCGAAGAAATGGGCTACACGGTGATCCCATCCTGCTCCTACGTGGAGCGCTACATGGAGCGTCACCAGCGGCACGCGGCGAAACTCTGAGAAAAAGCATTCCCAAAAAAAACGCCGGGCTGAAGAGCCCGGCGTTTTTTATGTCTTGAGGAAAGTAAAAGATCGCAGGCTTCGCCAGCTCCTACATCCCCGCTCCAAATATGTGCAGGAGCTGTGTAGGAGCTGCGTAGGAGCTGTCGAGTGAAACGAGGCTGCGATCTTTTTCAGCCACGCTGCCGCTTCGGCAATACATCCTTGAGCTTGGCATGCATGCTGCGCAGGGTGTTCTCGGTGGCGCTCCAGTCGATGCAGGCATCGGTGATGGAGACGCCGTACTGCAAGTCGGCGAGGTCTTTCGGGATGGCCTGGCAGCCCCAATTCAAGTGGCTTTCGACCATCAGGCCGATAATCGACTGGTTGCCTTCCAGGATCTGGTTGGCCACGTTCTCCATCACCAGCGGTTGCAGTGCCGGGTCCTTGTTGGAGTTGGCGTGGCTGCAGTCGACCATGATGTTCGGCTTGATCTTGGCTTTGTTCAGCGCCTGTTCGCACAGCGCGACGCTGACCGAATCGTAGTTCGGCTTGCCGTTGCCACCGCGCAGTACCACGTGACCGTAGGCGTTGCCCTTGGTGGTGACGATCGACACGCCACCTTCCTGGTTGATGCCCAGGAAGCGATGTGGGCTGGAGACCGACTGCAAGGCGTTGATCGCCACGGTGAGGCCACCGTCGGTGCCGTTCTTGAAGCCCACTGCCGACGACAGGCCGGAGGCCATTTCGCGGTGGGTCTGGGATTCGGTGGTGCGCGCGCCGATGGCCGACCAGCTGATCAGGTCCTGCAAGTATTGCGGCGAGATCGGGTCCAGGGCTTCGGTGGCCGTGGGCAGGCCCATTTCCGCCAGGTCCAGCAGCAATTGGCGACCGATGTGCAGGCCGTCCTGGATCTTGAAGGAGTCATCCAGGTAAGGGTCGTTGATCAGGCCTTTCCAGCCGACGGTGGTCCGAGGCTTCTCGAAATACACCCGCATGACCAGGTACAAGGTGTCGGAGACTTCCGCAGCCAGCACCTTGAGGCGCTCGGCGTATTCGTGGGCGGCCTTGATGTCATGGATCGAGCAGGGCCCGATGACCACGAACAGGCGATGATCGGTGCCGTCCAGGATGTTGCGGATGACTTCCCGGCCCTTGGTCACGGTGCGCAGGGCAGCGTCGCTCAGGGGAATATCGCGCTTGAGCTGGTCAGGCGTGATGAGGGTCTCGTTGGAGGCGACGTTAAGGTCGTTGATCGGTAAATCAGCCATCGTGTTACTCGTCAGGTCACGGGTGCCGGCCGCCAGCGATCCCCGCGCGGCGGTGCACAGCGGATTTTAAGCGCGTCGGGGAGCCGAACCTTATCGCGTTACGAGGCTGCTCGACAATGGGCTGGGACGGGTTTAATGCCCTAAAGGCTGGGGAAAAGGCCTTGGAGATGGCTCTGCAACAGATTCGTGAGCAGATGTAATGAAGATTGCATGCCATGCCGCTCGCGCTGATAGTGTGCAGGGGCTTTTACCAGGAGAGTTGCAAAGATGCAGGCAGGCGTGAAACCGCGGATCGGGATGATCGGCACCGGGGCGATCGGTGGGTTCTACGGCGTGATGCTGGCGCGTGCCGGTTTTGACGTGCACTTTTTACTGCGCAGCGAATTTGCTGCCGTGGCCGAAGCCGGTTTGCGGATCGACAGCGCGGTTCACGGTACGCTGGCCCTCAACCCCGTCCAGGCGTATCGCTCGGCAGCCGATATGCCGCCCTGCGACTGGCTGCTGGTCGGCGCCAAGACCACCAGTAATGCCGAGCTGGCCCCGGCCATTACCCAGGCTGCCGCTGACGGTGCAAAAGTCCTGTTGCTGCAGAACGGCCTGGATGTCGAAGACGATCTTCGCCCTTTGTTGCCCGATTCGTTGCACCTGTTGGGTGGCCTGTGCCTGATCTGCGTGCATCGCGTCGGCCCTGGTGTCGTCACCCACCAGGCCCTTGGTGCGGTCAACGTCGGCTATCACAGCGGTCCTTGCGCCGATCAGGCACAACGCATGGTGATCGTCGAAGAGGCGGCGACGTTGTTCCGCAGCGCCGGTATCGACGCCCAGGCCATGCCGGGCCTGCAACAGGCCCGCTGGCAGAAGCTGGTGTGGAATGTGCCGTACAACGGTCTTTCGGTTCTGTTGGGCGCCAGTACCACGCCGTTGATGGCCAACGACCATAGCCGCGAATTGATCCAGGCACTGATGGGGGAGGTGGTCCGCGGTGCGCAAGCCTGCGGGCATCATATCGCGCCGGGTTATGCCGAGTATCTGTTCACGATGACCGAGAAGATGCCCGACTACTGGCCGAGCATGTACCACGATTATTCCCACAAGCGTGCGCTGGAGCTGGACGCGATCTACGGCCGGCCATTGGCGGCAGCGAAAGCGGCAGGGTGTGAGCTGCCGAAAATCGAAGCCTTGTACCAGGCGTTGGCATTCGTGGACCGATATAACCGCTGAGCGGGCGAAAGGGGAGCGCTATGGCAAACAACATCGACGACAAACTGGTGCTGGCGATTTCGTCGCGGGCGCTGTTCGACCTGCGGGAAAGCCACAAGGTGTATTTGTCGAGTGGCGTCGAAGCCTATCGGCAATACCAGATCGAGCATGAAGACGAAGTCCTGGCACCCGGTGATGCCTTCGCCCTGGTGCAAAAGCTGCTGAACCTCAACGAGCACCTGGGGCGTGCCCGGGTCGAGGTGATCCTGGTTTCGCGCAACAGCGCCGACACCGGCCTTCGAGTGTTCAACTCGATTCATCATTATGGGCTGGCGATCTCGCGCGCGGCTTTCGTGGGCGGCCGCAGTCCTTACCCGTACCTCAAGGCGTTCGGTTGCGATCTCTTTTTGTCCACCCACGCTGAAGACGTGCGCAGCGCCCTGGACGCCGGGTTTGCCGCCGCGACCATTCTGTCGGGTGGTGCCAGTCGCGCGGCCAGCGAGGAACTGCGCATTGCCTTCGACGGCGATGCCGTGCTGTTTTCCGATGAGTCGGAGCGTGTCTATCAGGCCGATGGGCTGGAAGCCTTCCAGGCCAGCGAGCGACAGGCCGCCCGCGAGCCGCTGCGAGGCGGGCCGTTCAAGGGGTTCCTGGCGGCGCTCAATGCACTGCAGCGCGAGTTTCCCGAGGACGCCTGCCCCATTCGTACGGCGCTGGTGACGGCCCGTTCGGCACCTGCCCACGAGCGGGTCATCCGGACCTTGCGTGAGTGGGATATTCGCCTGGACGAGTCGTTGTTCCTGGGTGGCCTGACCAAATCGGCCTTCCTCGAAGCCTTCGCCGCCGATGTTTTTTTCGATGACCAGACCGGCCATTGCGAACTGGCCCGGGAGGTGGTCGCCACCGGTCACGTGCCCCACGGTATCAGTAACGAAATGAAGCCCTGACTGCCCTTGGTCCGGGACTTCAAGCCGCACGTCGCAGTCCCCGAGGCGCTGCTAAGCTGAATCAATCTCCGCCATTTTGGCACGCGAGGAGGTCACATGATTCGTTCGATGCTGTACGCCACAGACCTGGGCCTGTACGCCCCTTATGTGATGCAGCATGCCTTGGCGTTAGCACGGACGTTTGAAGCCGAGTTGTATGTGGTGCATGCGGTAGAACCGATGGGGCTGTTCGCCGAGTCGGTGTTGCAAAGCTATCTTGACGAGCAGGCGCTGAACGAATTTCACCGCCAAGGTCTGAATACGGTGATGGCCAATATCGAACAGCGAGTGCTCGACAGTTTCCGCGAGGAGTTGGGAGACGGTCAGCAGGATTTGCAACTGATCAAGTCGGTCAGGGTGTACCAGGGCGATCCTTCCCAAGTCATCCTGGAGCAGGCTGCGAAACTCTCTGTCGACTTGCTGATCGTAGGCAGTCATTGCCAAGGGGCAAGCGGTGAGACCCCCTTGGGCAGAACCGCTGCACGGGTATTGCAGTTATCCCGGGTACCGGTCTACCTGGTACCGCTGGTACAGCGCCGACGCCAAGGAGAGGGCTGAGGCTAAATGATGGCTTTTTATAAAAAGTTCTAGATTTATTGTCGAAACCTTTCATATAGTTATATACCGTCGCTGATGCCCGTGGCGTCCAACTGCTTTGAGGGATACATATGAAGCTTCAACAACTGCGCTACATCTGGGAAGTGGCGCACCACGACCTCAACGTTTCCGCTACTGCCCAAAGTCTCTACACGTCGCAACCCGGCATCAGCAAGCAGATCCGCCTGTTGGAAGATGAACTGGGCGTCGAAGTCTTCGCCCGCAGTGGCAAACACCTGACCCGCGTGACTCCGGCCGGCGAGCGCATCATCACCACCGCTGGCGAGATCCTGCGCAAGGTCGAAAGCATCAAGCAGATCGCCCAGGAGTTCTCCAACGAGAAAAAAGGCACCCTGTCGATCGCCACCACCCACACCCAGGCCCGCTATGCGCTGCCGCCGGTGATCAGTAACTTCATCAAGCAATACCCCGACGTGGCGCTGCACATGCACCAAGGCTCGCCGATGCAGATCGCCGAGATGGCCGCCGATGGCACGGTGGATTTCGCCATTGCCACCGAAGCCCTGGAGTTGTTCGGGGACCTGGTGATGATGCCGTGCTATCGCTGGAACCGCTGCGTGGTCGTGCCCCAGGGCCATCCGTTGACCAAGCTGCCGAAGCTGACCCTCGAAGCCCTGGCCGAATACCCGATCGTGACCTACGTATTCGGTTTCACCGGTCGTTCCAAGCTCGACGAAGCCTTCAGCCATCGTGGCCTGACGCCGAAAGTGGTGTTCACCGCCGCCGACGCCGACGTGATCAAGACCTACGTTCGCCTGGGCCTGGGCGTGGGCATCGTCGCGAAGATGGCTGTCGATACCAAGCTCGACAGCGACCTGGTAGTACTGGATGCCAGCGAGTTGTTCGAATCCAGCGTGACCAAGATCGGTTTCCGTCGCGGCACGTTCCTGCGGGGTTTCATGTGCGATTTCATCGAGAAATTTGCACCGCACCTGACCCGGGAAGTCATGGCCAAGGCCATCCAGTGCCACAACAAGCAAGAACTCGAAGAGTTGTTCGACGGCGTCGAACTACCGGTGCACTAAGACCCTTCTAGATCGCCTCGGTGACAGCGAACTGTTGCCGGGCGCCCGCTACCACGATCTCTACTTCATCCCCTTCGAACTTGCCCAGAAGGCCGCGGCCCAGCGGTGAGCGAGGGGTGATGACGGTGATCGGCTGGCCCACTAGCGAGACCTTAAAACCCGCTGCATCCGGCCCCAGGAAGAGCCATTGCTGACGGCCGTCCTCATCTTCCAGCCCGATCAATGTGCCGACCTGAATACCGCGCTGCTCGTCGTAAGGCCTTGGCGTCAGGTTCTGGCAGAGGGTGAGGGCCTGGCGGATTTCTTCTACGCGCCTGGCTTGTCCGGCGGCGAGGTAGGACGCCTCGAGGCCGAGGGTGTCGTACTTGTTCTCGGCGATGTTTTCTTCGTGGGTCGCGGTTTCATAGGCGGTCTGCGCAGCGCGTTCGGCGATGTCGAGATCAATCTTGAGCTTGTCGAGAATCAACTGGTGGACGGTCTGTTTGTTCATGGTCATTCGCAGAATTGCAGAACGTTGGCGCGGCTTTTTTCACTGGGCGCATTCTGGTCCTGTTGCAACCAGAACTGGCACTTGGGGTTGGACAGGTTGCGCGGATTGTTGCGGGCCTGGTCGAGCGCTTGGCGCTGCTCGTTCCTTTGCAGGTTCTGCTGATACTGCTCGAACATCGGTGTGGGCGGCTCAGGGGCCGGTTGCACCGCCGGCGCCGGTGGTTGCGCCAGTTGATGGACGGCGGCGGCCACGGGTGCCAGTTGTTCGTTGAACAGAAATCTGGACAGCAGCCAGCCCGTCAACACGATGGCGAGGAACCCCAGCCACAGGCCCAGGGCGATGCTGAAGGTCAATTGCAAAGCCGTGAGGCACGAGGGTGTCGAGTGATCGGGCATGGCTGCTTCCTGGCAGGGTCATGGGCAGGCGATGATTGTCGCATGAAGATTAATCGCCGTCGGCTCTTCTGCGTGATCGGTTTATTCGGGACAATCAGGCCTTTGCCACAGGGAGTCGGGAATGACCGTGCGTTGGGATATTTTTTGCACCGTCGTCGATAACTTTGGCGACATTGGTGTCACGTGGCGCCTGGCTCGGCAGTTGGTGGCCGAACATCGATGCGCGGTGCGGCTATGGGTCGACGACCTGCGTGCCTTCGAACGAATTTGCCCGGAAATCGACATCACCCTGTCCGAGCAATGGCAGCAGGGCGTGCAAGTGCGTCACTGGCCCGGGGAGTGGGCGGCCACCGAAGCTGCCGACGTGGTGATCGCCGCGTTTGCCTGCCAACTGCCGAGCGCCTACATGGATGCGATGGCCGCGCGCCAGACGACGCCCCTGTGGATGAACCTTGATTATTTGAGCGCCGAGGACTGGGTGATCGGTTGCCACGGCCTACCGTCGGTCAAATACAAACACGTGCAGAAATATTTCTTCTTCCCGGGCTTCCAGGAAGGAACAGGTGGCCTGCTGCGTGAGGCGGGGCTTCTGGAGCGCCGCCGGCAATTTCAGCAGGATGCCGAGGCGCAACGAATGTTCCTGCAAGGGCTGGGCGTCGAGCGGGCGCCGAATGCCTGCCTGATCTCGCTGTTTGCCTACGAGAACGCCGGGTTGGCGAGCTGGTTTGACGCAATGGCCGCCGATGCCCAGGCGTTTCATGTGCTGGTTCCCGAAGGGCGGGTACTCGGTGATGTCGAGCGTTGGCTCGGGGTCGATGACCTGGCGGTCGGTGCGGTACATCGACGCGGCGCGTTGACGGTGCAGGTGTTGCCGTTCATCCGCCAGGACCAGTACGATCAATTGTTATGGTGTTGCGATTTCAATGCCGTGCGTGGCGAAGACTCCTTCGTGCGCGCCCAGTGGGCCGGCCGGCCGTTGCTCTGGCACATCTACCAGCAGGAAGAAGACGTCCACCTGGAAAAACTCGAGGCGTTCCTCAGGCTCTACACCCAGGGGCTTTCCCCGGCGGCGCAAAAAGCGATCAGCGGTCTTTGGCGGGCCTGGAATGCCGGCCAGGACATGACCGAATATTGGAAAGCCAGCCGTGAACAGCCGCAGGAACTGGCCGAACATGCCCAGGCGTGGTGTCTGGAACAGGCCTCGCGAGCCGATCTTGCCGCAGCGCTGGTGAAGTTTTATGTAAATTGGATATGATACGCGGCCTAGATTTTTGTAAATCCCATCCAAATTCGGATATTCGCAATGAAAACTGGTAAAGAACTGAAACCCGGGACCGTGATCCGTCTCGAAAACGATCCTTGGCTGGTTCAGAAAGCTGAGTTCACCAAGTCGGGTCGTAACAGCGCGATCATGAAGACCAAGCTGAAGAACCTGCTGACCGGTTACAAGACCGAGATCGTCTACAGCGCCGACGACAAACTGGACGACGTGATCCTCGACCGCAAAGAAGCGACCCTGTCCTTCATCAGCGGCGACACCTACACGTTCATGGACACCACTGACTACACCATGTACGAGCTGAACGCCGAAGACATCGAAAGCGTTCTGCCGTTCGTTGAAGAAGGCATGACCGATGTCTGCGAAGCCATCTTCTTCGAAGAGCGCCTGGTTTCTGTAGAGCTGCCGACCACCATCGTGCGTCAGGTTGACTACACCGAAGGCTCCGCTCGCGGTGACACTTCCGGCAAGGTGATGAAGCCTGCCAAACTGAAGAACGGTACCGAGCTGTCGGTAGCTGACTTCATCGAAATCGGCGACATGATCGAGATCGATACCCGCGAAGGCGGTTCCTACAAAGGCCGCGCTAAATAAGCGAAGCCTTGTGTATGAAAAAGCCCGACCATTGAGTCGGGCTTTTTTATTTCAGGACTACACACCAAATCCCCGTGGCGAGGGAGCTTGCTCCCGCTGGGCCTGTAGGAGCTGTCGAGCGAAGCGAGGCTGCGATCTTCCCAGACACTTGAGTTTCAGCGAAAGGTTAAAAGATCGCAGCCTTCGGCAGCTCCTACAGCGCAGCCGAGCGGGAGCAAGCTCCCTCGCCACAAAAGCTTTGGCGTGCAGTCACTTCAGGTGTTGCTTGAGCTCCTGCGACGCCTGCAGCATTGCCGAACGCACCGCGGGCACCTGGCTGACCACGTTGAGCAAGCCATAGTCGTGGATCATGCCGTTGTAGCGTACGGCCGTGACGGGTACACCGGCCGCGTCCAGCTTGCGGGCATAGGCTTCACCTTCATCACGCAAGACGTCGGCCTCGGCGGTTTGTACCAGCGCGGGCGGCAGGCCCTTGAGTTGTGCGGTGCTGGCGCGCAGCGGCGAGGCATAGATCTCGCTGCGTTGCCCGGCATCGGTGGTGTAGTTGTCCCAGAACCACTTCATCAGGTTTTTACTGAGGAAGTGCCCTTCGGCGAACTGGTTGTAGGAGGCCGTCTCGAAGCTGGCATCGGTCACCGGCCACAGCAACGCCTGGAAACGGATCGCCGGCGTGCCTTTGTCCTTCGCCATCAGGGCCACGACCGCCGCCATGTTGCCGCCGACGCTGTTGCCCACCACGGCCAGGCGCTTGCCGTCGACGTTGATCTGCTTGCCGTGTTCGGCCACCCATTTCGTGGCGGCGTAGGCCTGGTTGATCGCCACCGGGTAATGCGCCTCGGGTGAGGGCGTGTAGTTGACGAACACCGCGACAGCGCCCGAGCCCGCCACCAGATCCCGAACCAGGCGTTCGTGGGTCGGGAAGTCACCCAATACCCAGCCACCGCCGTGGAAGAACATGAACACGGGCAACTCACCCTTGACCCCCTCCGGGCGAACGATGGTCAGGCTGATCGGCTGGCCATCGACCTGGATGTTTTTCTCGCTGACGTCGGCCTTGGGCAAGGTCAGCTTCACCCCCGCCTGGGCGCCCACCAGTACGGCGCGAGCGTCCTTGGGCGCCAGTTGCTCCAGGGGCTTGCCAGTGCCGGCATTCAGCACGTCGAGAAACGCCTGGGTGTTGTGCTCGACGATGCCGTCGGCGAAGGCACTGCTGACGCTGAGGGCGAGAAGGGTACCGGCAAAGGCTTTGCTGAGCGTGTTCATGTGCATCTCCTTAGGTTCGGGTCCAGGGTCGGTGGTCAGACGGTGACGTGCAGGCGCACATCAACGTTGCCGCGGGTGGCGTTGGAGTACGGGCAGACTTGGTGAGCCGCATCCACCAGGCTTTGCGCGTCGGCCTGGTCCAGCCCTGGCAGGCTGATGTGCAGGTCGATGTCGAGGCCGAAACCGCCGGGGATCTGGCCGATGCCGACATGGGCGGTAATCGAGGCGTCGTCCGGGATCTTGCGTTTGCTTTGGCTGGCAACGAATTTCAGTGCGCCGATGAAGCAGGCCGAGTAGCCGGCGGCGAACAGTTGCTCAGGGTTGGTCGCCGCACCGCCTGCACCACCGAGTTCCTTGGGCGTGGCGAGTTTGACGTCGAGGATATTGTCACTGGAGATCGCACGACCATCACGGCCGCCGGTGGAGGTTGCGATTGCGGTGTAGAGAGTTTGCATGATGAGAGCCTCGCTTCTGGGTTGGTGTTTTTGCGCTAAATGTTTGCGCGCTAAGTAGGTGTGAAGCGAATGTATAGCGCTAATATTTTGCGCGCAAGATAAATTTTCGAGGCGAGTTGAATTTGCGCCGCCGAAAGGGCGTGTAACCCTTGAGCTAGAGCGTTTCAGCGCAGAAAAAAAATTTAGATGGGCGAGTTACAGATCAGGGAGCGGCAGGACTGCCGCCATCGCGAGCAAGCTCGCTCCCACATTAGATTTGCGTCTGGGCATCCAGTGTGGGAGCGAGCTTGCTCGCGATAGCGGTGGGGCAGTTGGGGGTAAGTCAGAGGCTGTCTTGCAAATGCCCGCGCAGTGCCTGCAGGTCAAGTTGCAGCTTCTTCAACTGCTCCAGGGTCAGGCCGCTGGCAGCGAGGATGCACTGGGGGATGTCGAGGGCTTTTTCGCGCAGGGCGCGGCCCTGTTCGGTGAGTTCGACAATCACTACGCGTTCGTCTTCACGGCTGCGGGTGCGGCTCAGCAGGCCTTCGGCCTCCAGGCGCTTGAGCAGTGGCGTCAACGAGCCGGGGTCTGTCAGCAGGCGCGTGCTGATTTCACCGACGGTCAAACCATCCTTTTCCCACAACACCATCATCGCCAGGTATTGCGGATACGTCAGGCCAAGAGCCTGTAGCAGCGGCTTGTAGACTTTGGTCATCAGCAGCGAGGTGGAGTGCAGGGCGAAACAGACCTGGTTGTCGAGCAGCAGGGCTTCGCAGGCTTCGGGGGTGTCGCGCAGGGTGTTCATGGCAAAACCTTCAATCAATGATCGTTACGAATCTAGCGGGCGAATCTTTAATGCGCCAGATAATTCTGATGCCCTGAACCGATGTTACGTTTCCCCGCTGGCGCCGACTGCGTAGGATAAGGCCCCTAAGGAAAGGGGAATCGTCTTGTTCGAATTTGTGCTGTTTTTGGTGTTTGGTGCCGTGTTGGGCACGCTAGGGGGATTGTTCGGGATCGGTGGCGGCCTGATTGCCATTCCGGTGCTGGGCGTCTGGTTCGGCCTCGACCAGCAACTGGCCCAAGGTACGGCGCTGGTCATGGTGGTGCCCAACGTGATGCTCGCGTTGTGGCGCTATCACCAGCGCAATCGCATCGAATTGCGCCATGTCCTGCCGTTGGCTTGCATGGGTTTCTGCTTTGCCTGGCTGGGTTCGATCTGGGCCGTGGGGGTCGACGCGAACAGCATGCGGATCGGCTTCGTCGCGTTCCTGATCGCGCTGACACTCTACAATCTGGTCCGCATGTTCGCCGCCAACGCACCGGCTTCGGCGCAGATGCGTTATGGCTGGCCATGGCTCGCTGTGCTGGGGGCGGCGTCCGGCACCATGGGCGGTCTATTCGGTGTCGGCGGGGCTGTTGTCGCCACGCCGATCCTGACCAGTATTTTTGGCACCACCCAGGTGGTTGCCCAAGGCTTGTCCCTGGCGCTGGCCTTGCCCAGTACCGGCGTGACCCTCGCCACGTATGCGTTTCACCACGAAGTGGACTGGAGCATCGGCCTGCCGTTGGCCGTCGGAGGCTTGCTGAGCATCAGTTGGGGGGTGAAAGTCGCCCACGCCTTGCCGGAGCGGCTGTTGCGCGGGCTGTTCTGCGGTTTCCTGGTGCTCTGCGCGGTGCTACTCGCCTTTAAAGTTTGAAGCCTTCGACGATGTGCTCGGCCAGGCACTCGGTGATCGGCGATGGGTTATGCAGGTTGCGGATCAGCATGATGCTGGCCTCGGGCAGTTCCGGCAGGTCTTCAGCCTCGCCCAGTACGCGCATGTCCGGGGTCAGCAGGCTTTCCAGTTGCGCCGTGATTGCCAGGCCGGCGCCCACCACCGCCATGAGCGCCGACAGGCTCGAACTGTTGTATGCCACGCGATAATCGCGGCCCATGGCATCCAGCGCATTGCAGGCCCATTGCCGGCAGAAACAGTCACTGTTGAACATCGCCAGCGGCAGCGGTGTTTGTTCATGGACGTTGAAGCAGGCGGCTTCGGCCCAGACAAAGCGCTCCTTGCGCAGCAACTGGCCGATTTCGTCCCCGGGTTTGCGGGTGACGATGGACAGGTCCAGGTCCTGGCGCAGCAGCAACTGCTTGGACGATTCGCAGTGCACTTCAATTTCGATCAGCGGGTAGAACTGAGCGAAGCGCTGCAGGATGCCTGGCAGGAAGCGCATCACGTAATCGTCCGGCGTGCCGATGCGCACCGTGCCGACCATGTGCGGTTCGCGCAGGGTATTGAACACTTCGCTGTGCAGCTTGAGGATCCGCCGCGCATAACCCAGCAGCACCTGGCCTTCGGCGGTGAGCTTGACCTGGCGCCCATCACGCTCGAACAGCCGGCGTTGCAACACGTCTTCTTCCAGCCGCTTCATCTGCATGCTGACGGCAGACTGGGTGCGATTGACCAATTCCCCGGCCCGGGTGAAACCGCCCTGGTCGGCGATGGCGACAAAGGTACGCAGCACTTCCGTATCGATGCTCGGGTAACTCGACAATTGATCAATCTCCGAGATGTATTGCATAAGAAACATTCGTTGGATTGATCTTATCGTTAGCGCGAGACTTGATCCATCCCCAACGGAGGACATCACGATGAAAGGTCAAAAAGGTTATCTACTGATAGACAAACTCTCCCACGGCTTTTCCGTCAGCGCCCTGCTGCACAAGTTTAGTCGCTGGTACGAATTGCACCACGAACGCGAACTGCTGGCCGGAATGAGTGACGAGGCGCTCAAGGACATTGGTGTGAGTCGTGCCGACGTGGAGCAGGAAGTGGTTCGGCCATTCTGGGACGACCCAATGCACAAATGAGCCATCCTTTCCTACACAAACCCCTTATTGGTGAGGTAGGTTGCGAGCAGACAAGGAGATCTTCATGCCCGCGACTCTGTCCTTTACCCTCAAACAGGCCCGGCGTCTGGCGTTGGCCGCCCAAGGATTCGATGGGCGCTCACCGCCAGCTTCGGTGCAACCCTCACGCCTCAACCGTCTGATCGAACGCCTCGGCGTCCTGCAGATCGACTCAGTCAATGCGTTGGTGCGCTCGCATTACCTCCCGCTGTTCTCCCGCCTCGGTCACTACAATCGCGATTTGCTCGATCAAGCCGCCTGGAGCCAGGGCCGACGTCGCACGCTGTTCGAATATTGGGGGCACGAAGCGTCGCTGCTGCCGATGTCGATGTATCCGCTGATGCGCTGGCGCATGGATCGGGCTTCGGGTGGCGAAGGGATCTACCAGCAATTGGCGCGTTTCGGCCAAGAACGCCAGGATGTCATCCGCCGCGTCCTGGCCGCGGTCCAGGAACAGGGCGCCCTGGGTGCTGGCAGTTTGTCTACGCGCAAGGAAAAGGCCGGGCCGTGGTGGGACTGGAGCGCGGAGAAACATGCGCTGGAATGGCTGTTCGCCGCGGGCGAAGTCACGGTGGCTGGGCGACGCGGGTTCGAGCGGCTCTACGACTTGCCCGAACGGGTACTGCCGGCCGCGATCCTGCAGCAACCGTTGCCGGACGAGGCCCAGGCCCAACGCGGCTTGCTGGTGCATGCTGCCGACGCCTTGGGCATTGCCACCGAGAAAGACCTGCGCGACTACTTTCGCCTCGGTCCGGCCGACTGTCGCGGGCGCCTGGCTGAGTTGGAGGAGGCCGGAGAGCTGCTGCGCTGCCAGGTGCAGGGCTGGAAGCAACCGGCCTGGTGCCGACCCGCGGCGAAAGTACCTCGCAAGGTCGCCGCCAGTGCCTTGCTGTCGCCGTTCGACTCGCTGGTCTGGGAGCGCGGCCGTACCGAGCGGTTGTTCGACTTTCGCTACCGGCTGGAGATCTACACCCCCGTGCACAAGCGGGTGTATGGCTATTACGTGTTGCCGTTCCTGCACCACGAACGCATTGCCGCCCGGGTGGACCTGCGGGCAGAACGGGCCTTGGGGCAGTTGGCCGTGCATGCCGTGCACGAGGATGCGTCGGGGCTGGACGAGGAGGGGATGCAGGCCCTGGCGCTGAACTTGAGGCGCATGGCCCGGTGGCTGGGGCTGGAGCGGGTCCAGCTCAATTGTCAGCGGGTGAGTGGGGGGCGGTTGGCGGTGGCATTGGCCCAGATCGAGGGTGACTGAGCCGACGCCTTCGCGAGCAAGCTCGCTCCCGCAAGGGATCTTGGGTGACCACAAGTTTTGTGTTCACCGCCGATCCAATGTGGGAGCGAGCTTGCTCGCGAAGCGATTGAACCGGCGAAGAAGAACCTACCGCCGAACCTGCTTCAAGGTTTCGGCAATCAAAAACGCCAGCTCCAGCGACTGATCGGCATTCATCCGCGGGTCGCAGTGGGTGTGGTAGCGGTCCGATAGCCCGTCCTCGGTAATCGGGCGCGCGCCGCCGATGCATTCGGTGACGTTTTGCCCGGTCATTTCGATGTGAATCCCGCCGGCATAGGTGCCTTCGGCTTCGTGGACCTGGAAGAACTGCTTCACTTCACCGAGGATCTGCGCAAAGTCGCGGGTCTTGTAGCCGCTGCTGGCCTTGATGGTGTTGCCGTGCATCGGGTCGGAGCTCCACAGCACTTGCTTGCCTTCACGCTGCACGGCGCGCAACAGCGGCGGCAAATGTTCGCCGACCTTGTTGGCGCCCATCCGGGCGATCAGGTTCAGTCGGCCGGGGTCGTTCTGCGGGTTGAGCACGTCGATCAGGCGGATCAGGTCGTCCGGGTCCATGCTCGGGCCGACCTTGACCCCGATCGGGTTGTTCACCCCGCGCAGGAATTCGACATGGGCGCCGTCCAACTGACGGGTGCGGTCGCCGATCCACAGCATGTGGGCCGAGCAGTCGTAATAATCGTTGGTCAGGCTGTCACGGCGCACGAAGGCTTCTTCGTAATTGAGCAGCAACGCTTCGTGGGCAGTGAAAAAGCTGGTTTCGCGCAGTTGCGGCGAGCTGTCCATGCCGCAGGCGCGCATGAATGCCAGGGTTTCGTCGATGCGGTCGGCCAGGTGGCTGTATTTTTCCGCCAGGGCCGAATTGGCGATGAAGTCCAGGTTCCACTTGTGCACCTGGTGCAGGTCGGCGAACCCGCCCTGGGCGAAGGCGCGCAGCAGGTTCAAGGTGGCGGTGGACTGGTGGTAGGACTGCAGCAACCGCTCCGGGTCCGGTACGCGGCTTTTCTCGTCGAAACCGATGCCGTTGACGATATCGCCCCGGTAGGCCGGCAAGGTCACGCCGTCAATGGTTTCGTCGTTGGCTGAGCGCGGCTTGGCGAACTGCCCGGCCATGCGCCCGACCTTGACCACCGGGCAGCCGGCGGCAAAGGTCATGACGATCGCCATCTGCAAGAGCACCTTGAAGGTGTCGCGGATCTTGGCCGCCGAGAACTCGGCAAAGCTTTCGGCGCAGTCGCCGCCTTGCAGCAGGAACGCCCGGCCCTGGGTCACCTCGGCGAACTGACGGCGCAACTCCCGGGCTTCACCGGCAAACACCAGTGGCGGATAACTGGCCAGGGTCTGCTCCACCTGCAACAGGTGCGCGGCGTCGGGGTAGCGGGGTTGTTGCTGGATCGGCAGGGCGCGCCAGCTGTCAGGGCTCCAGGGTTGGCTCATCATGATCTCTAGGTGATTTACGCTCGGACGGCCATGTTATCAGCAAATTAGTGCGTGACCTGCTCCGGTTGCTTCGCGGACAATCGCGCCTTTGTCCCGTATTCGCAGGCTCAAGCCGGCACGGCCACCATCAGGAGATGAAATGACAGAGGAGCGCGTCGAGCATTTGCTCGCCGAGGTGCACGACGAGTTCGGCATGATTCGCGTATTCGAAGTGGCCGATTACCGGTTTCTCGAGTTTGGCGATGCCATCGAGCAGAGTTGCGTGTTCACAGCCGATCCGAGCTGGCTCGAATATGACTATACCCGCGCCATGCTCATCGGCGCGTTGTGTCACGAGCAGCCGGAAAGTGCGCTGTTTCTGGGGCTGGGCGCTGGTACGTTGACCCAGGCCTGCCTCAAGTTCCTGCCGTTGGAAGATGTCGAGGCCATCGAATTGCGCCCCGACGTGCCGCGCCTGGCCATCGAATACCTGGGGCTGGATGACGATCCGCGGCTGTACATCCGCGTCGGCGATGCACTGGAACTGCTTGAAAGCGCCGAGCCGGCGGACCTGATTTTCGTCGACCTCTATACCGATGTCGGTCCTGGCGTCGGGCACCTGGCCTGGGGCTTCCTGGAAAATTGCCAGAAACGCCTCAACCCGGGCGGCTGGCTGGTGATCAACCAGTGGGCCACCGATGACGGCAAGCCATTGGGGGCGGCGCTGTTGCGCGGCTTGTACCACCGGCATTATTGGGAGCTGCCGGTGAAGGAGGGCAATGTGATCCTCATCGTGCCGGCGGACCTGGATCAGGAGCTGGACATGCGAGGACTGGTCGCCAGGGCCGAAGGGCTGGCACCGCGACTGGGTTATTCGTTGCAGTCGTTGATCAAGGCCATCCGCCCGGCGACCTGATCGAGCAAAGCCATAAGTCCTTGTGGCAAGTGAATGCCCCTGTGGCGAGGGAGCTTGCTCCCGCTGGGTCGCGAAGCGGCCCTTCGATTTCAGATATCAACCCAGGCGTCTGCTTCGCAGCCGAGCGGGAGCAAGCTCCCTCGCCACAAGGGCGAAGACGTGTGGAGGTGAATCGTTTTAGCTCGCTGTCCCAAGGCCTTGTGACAGCGAGCCCCATAACGGTGTTTGGCAATAAAAAAAGCTCCCTTTTTGGGCGAATTCCGGTATAGTGCGCGCCGGCCTTTAGCCGGGCCGCGTCAAGGTAGCGCAATTCCCCGAAGTCAGCTTCGGTTGCATGTCCGCACAACGGATGCTTCCACGACGTTCTTTTTCATTCATTCGTTTTCGCAAATCCCCGCCGACAAAGCAGCCAGGGCGACTCTTGAGTCTCAACACGGCATGCGCAGCTTTGGAGCATGGGTCTTTGCGGATGCACTTAGAGGCAGACCCATGACCCAGGAAACCGGCGGCTTCGCCGCTTTTAATCTCAACCCGAACATTCTTGCTGCCGTCACTGCGACCGGCTACGAAGAACCTTCGGCGATTCAGCAGCAATCGATCCCGATCATCATGGCCGGCCACGACATGATTGGCCAGGCGCAAACCGGTACGGGTAAAACCGCTGCGTTCGCCCTGCCGATCCTGCATCGCATCGATCCTGCCAAGCGCGAACCGCAAGCCCTGATCCTGGCGCCAACTCGTGAGTTGGCGCTGCAAGTAGCAACCGCTTTCGAAACCTATTCCAAGCAGATGCCTGGCGTTACTGTTGTGGCCGTTTACGGCGGTGCCCCGATGGGCCCACAACTGAAAGCCATCCGTAATGGCGCGCAGATCGTTGTCGCCACTCCGGGTCGTCTGTGCGATCACCTGCGTCGTGACGAAAAAGTCCTGGCTACCGTGAACCACCTGGTTCTCGACGAAGCCGACGAAATGCTCAAGCTGGGTTTCATGGATGACCTGGAAGTCATCTTCAAGGCCCTGCCAGCGACCCGCCAGACTGTATTGTTCTCGGCTACCCTGCCGCAATCGATCCGTGCCATTGCCGAGCGCCACCTGCGCGATCCGCAACACGTGAAGATCCAGACCAAGACCCAGACCGTCACCGCGATCGAACAGGCTCACCTGTTGGTTCACGCTGACCAGAAGACGTCTGCCGTTCTCAGCTTGCTGGAAGTGGAAGACTTCGACGCCCTGATCATGTTCGTGCGCACCAAGCAAGCGACCCTGGACCTGGCCAGCGCCCTGGAAGCCAAAGGCTACAAAGCCGCTGCGCTGAACGGTGACATTGCCCAGAACCAGCGTGAGCGCGTGATCGACTCCCTCAAGGATGGCCGCCTGGACATCGTTGTGGCGACCGACGTTGCTGCCCGTGGCCTGGACGTTCCGCGCATCACCCACGTGTTCAACGTGGACATGCCGTACGATCCGGAATCCTACGTTCACCGTATCGGCCGTACTGGCCGTGCTGGTCGCGAAGGCCGTGCGCTGCTACTGGTCACCCCGCGTGAGCGTCGCATGCTGCAAGTGATCGAGCGTGTAACTGGCCAGAAGGTAGCTGAAGTTCGCCTGCCGGACGCCCAGGCCGTTCTCGATGCTCGCATCAAGAAACTGACCAACAGCCTGTCGCCACTGGTGGCTGACGCCGAATCGACCCACGGTGATCTGCTCGATCGCCTGACCGCCGACATCGGTTGCACCCCACGCGCCCTGGCCGCCGCACTGCTGCGCAAGGCCACCAATGGCCAAGCGCTGAACCTGGCTGCAATCGAGAAGGAACGTCCCCTGGTGCCGAACAACGCACCGCGTGGCGATCGTCCTGAGCGCACCGGTGATCGTCCGGACCGTGGTGATCGCGAGCGTCGTGCTCCGATCCCGCTGGCCGAAGGTCGTGCTCGCTGCCGTACCGCGCTGGGTGCCCGTGACGGCATCGCTGCCAAGAACCTGCTGGGTGCCATCCTTAACGAAGGCGGCCTGGCCCGCGAAGCGATCGGCCGCATCCAGGTGCGTGACAGCTTCAGCCTGGTAGAGCTGCCGGAAGATGGTCTGGAGAAGTTGCTGACCAAGCTGAAAGACACCCGTGTGGCTGGCAAGCAGCTCAAGCTGCGTCGCTATCGCGAAGATTGATCGGCTCTTGGGCTGATTGATCGAACATGAAAAATCCCCGACTGGTTCGGGGATTTTTTATGCCTGTCGTTTGGTGTTCTGTCATGGAAAGTGGTGTGGAGGCCAATCGCGAGCAAGCTCGCTCCCACAGAAAATCCAATGTGGGAGCGAGCTTGCTCGCGATTGAAGCGACCCGGTCAATCGAACCGATAGATGTCCATCCCCAGCGTCCCCATCGTGAACCCCGCATGGGCGATGCTGAACTTGCTCCCCGCACCCCGGGCAAAATACAGCGGCAGCAAGTGCTCATCGCTGGGGTGGCTGCGCACGGCGTTCGGCGCCTGGCGACGGTAATCATGCAGCGCAGCCTCGTCGTCGGCCGCCAGCTTCTCAACCATCCAATCGCGAAAGGCCTTGGCCCAGGGCTCGATGCTGTCGGGGCCGGCGTTCCAGTCCAGGTCGCGCAGGTTATGGGTGATGCTGCCGGAACCGATCAGCAAGATGCCCTGCTGACGCAGGCTCGCCAGGGCCTGGCCGACCTGTGTCTGCAGTGTCGGTCCCTGGCGGCTGGGCAGGGAAACCTGCACCACCGGGATGTCGGCCTCGGGGTACATCAAAGACAATGGCACCCAGACGCCATGGTCGGACGGCCGTTGAGGGTCGAGGCGTGCCGGCAGGTTCGCGGTGTTGAGCATGGCTGCGACTTGCGCCGCCAGTTGAGGATCGCCAGGCGCGGGGTATTGCACCTCATACAGGGCTGGTGGAAAGCCGCCGAAGTCGTGCCAGGTGCGCGGCTGCGGATTGGCGCTGACCAGCAGTTCGTTGCTTTCCCAGTGGGCGGACACGATGACGATGGCCTTGGGCTTGGGCAATTGAGCGGCCAGGCGAGCCAATGCCGGACCGCTGTCGCCGGGCTCCAGGGCGAGCATCGGTGAGCCATGGGAGATAAACAGGCTGGGCAGCATGAAGGGACTCCTGAGCGTTAAGATGGGGTCATCTTCCATCAGGTCAATGATCTAAATCTAATATAAGTTTTAGCCCGTTTTTATCGAATTTCTTGGAGTGAATCATGGAGCCCGATTTTTGGCACAAGCGCTGGTCATCGAACCAGATCGGTTTTCACTTGCCGGAGGTGAACCCTTACCTGCAACGTTTCTGGCCGCAACTGGGGTTGGAGCGGGGTAGTCGGGTGCTGGTGCCGTTGTGTGGGAAAAGCCTGGATCTGCTGTGGCTTGCCCACCAGGGGTATTCGGTGTTGGGCGTGGAATTGTCGGAAAAAGCCGCCACTGATTTTTTCCTTGAGCATCAGCTTGAGCCGGTGGTGAGTGAAGAGGGGGCTTTCAGGGTGTTCCGTGCCGGTGATATCGAGATTCGCTGCGGTGATTTCTTTGCCCTGGGCCCGCAGGATGTGGCCGATTGCACGGGACTGTACGACCGCGCTGCGTTGATCGCCTTGCCTGTGCCGATGCGGGAGCGATACGCGGCTCACCTGCAGAGGATCTTGCCCGATGGGGTCGGCTTGTTGATTACCTTGGATTACAACCAGGATGAGATGCCTGGCCCACCGTTTTCCGTTGGTGATGATGAGGTGCAGCGGCTGCTGGGAGATGCCTGGCGGCTGGAGGTTTTGCAGGAGCAGGATGTGTTGGGGGAAAGCTGGAAGTTTTTGCAGGCTGGGGTGACGAGGCTGGATGAGCGTGTTTATCGGCTGTCCAAAGGTTGAAGCGTTGTTTGTGCTGACGCCATCGCGAGCTCGCTCCCACATTTGATCTGCTGTGAACATAAGACCTGCGCTCACCCGAGTTCCCCTGTGGGAGCGGGCTTGCTCGCGAAGGCGGCCTGGCAGGTGGCCTGGATTTGTTGATCGAGTACATATCCGTTGCTGCGGTAATGGCGGCTGATCGAGTGCATATCCGTTTCTGCGGTAACGGCAGCTGGCGGTTCCGCTCTTACAGCGGGTCACTTTTGGAAGAGCGCCAAAAGTAACCAAAAACGCTTTGCCCCACCACTCGGTGCCTCGCCTAGGCTCGGCATGCCCTCACTCCGGCATTGCTCCGTGGGCCGCCGCGAAGGGCCATCCATGGCCCAGCGCGGCTATCCCGGCATCCATGCCGGGATGCCCACTACGCAATGCCTGCGTTCGGCCAGCGTGGTTTAACGGGGCGTCCAGATCAAGATCCAAAGCAAGAGCAAGAGCAAGAGCAAGAGCAAGAGCAAGAGCAAGAGCAAGAGCCAAAGCGGCGGCGGCGGGGCACATGCTGGTATCTATGTGGCTGACCCACCGCTATCGCGAGCAAGCTCGCTCCCACAGTGGGCCTGCGGTGAACACAAGACTCATGAACACCCAAGATCACCTGTGGGAGCTAGCTTGCTCGCGATGAGGCCGGCACATCCAACATCACCGCAAGCTGACCCTCCGCCTTCGCGAGCAAGCCCGCTCCCACAGGAGAAACGCGGTCTCACCAAGAACCAGGTCGGCTACCAGGCCGCCTCGCGGTGGACGTTGATCTCGGGCGCCCCGTTAACCACGATGGCTGAACGAAGGTGTTGTGGAGTGGGCAACCCGGCATGGATGCCGGGTTAGCCGCGCTGGGCCATGGATGGCCCTTCGCGGCGGGCCCACGGAGCAATGCCTTCGTTCAGGCATGCCGAGCCTAGGCGAGGCACCGAGTGGTGGGGCAAAAGCGCTTTGGTTACTTTCGCGCTCTTCGAAAGTGACCCGCCGTAAGGGCGGAACCATAAGCCGCCGTTACGCAAAAAACGGATATACACACCAAAGCAACTAGACACCGCAAAAAAACCAAAAAAAACGGCGCTTCCCATTTCTGAAAGAAGCGCCGTTTTTTCTAAGTGAACAGCATTACGCTTGATGCTCGAACCTGTCAGCCCCGACGACGCAGTGCGTCAATACGCTCTTCCAGCGGCGGGTGGCTCATGAACATGCGTGCCAGGCCCTGCTTGATGCCACCGTTGATGCCAAAGGCATTCAGGGTATCGGGCATGTGCACCGGCAGGCCTTGCTCGGCGCGCAGACGTTGCAGGGCACCGATCATGGCGCTGGTGCCGGCCAGGCGTGCGCCGGCGTCGTCGGCGCGGAACTCGCGCTTGCGCGAGAACCACATGACGATGGCGCTGGCGAGGATGCCCAGTACCAGCTCAGCGAAGATGGTCGCCACGTAGTAGGCGATGCCCTGGCCTTCTTCGTTCTTGAAGATCACCTTGTCGACGAAGTTGCCGATGATCCGGGCAAAGAACATCACGAAGGTGTTCACCACGCCTTGGATCAGTGCCAGGGTCACCATGTCGCCGTTGGCGACGTGGCCGATCTCGTGGGCCAGCACGGCCTTGACTTCATCGGGCGAGAAGCGCTCGAGCAAGCCCTGGCTGACGGCGACCAGTGCGTCGTTCTTGTTCCAGCCGGTGGCGAAGGCGTTGGCCTCGTAGGCCGGGAATATACCGACTTCGGGCATCTTGATGCCGGCTTCGCGGGACAACTGCTCGACGGTTTGCAGCAGCCATTGTTCGTGGCGAGTGCGCGGCTGGCTGATGATCTGGGTGCTGGTGCTCATCTTCGCCATCCACTTGGAGATGAACAGCGAGAACAGGGAACCGGCGAAACCGAACACCGCACAGAAAATCAGCAGCTGATTGAGGTTGAGATCAACCCCATTGGCCGCCATGAACCCGTTGAAGCCGAAGAGGCTCAGGGTGATGCTGGCAATCAGCACGACCGCCAGGTTAGTGGCCAAGAACAGCAGGATGCGCATCATGGTTGTGAAAATCTCCTCGTGCTAAAGATGTAGCGTTATGCGGGGTATATAAGGTGCCGCCGCAGGCTATTCAACTCGCCGACTATTTCAAACTGTGTCCTACAGCCGTCCTAAATGTTTGAAAGACTTTTCTGAAAGTGACTGGGGAAAAAAATATGGCGCCTGCCCCCCGTGAACATTGAGCCGGGGTGCCCGTTGGCTGCCCAACCCCTAGTGTAGAAGGCGTGGTGGAGTCGGCAGAACGGATATGTTGCTGAATCAAACAGCGTGCGAGGCGAGGGCTCCCCGCACGCTGTCTGGCTTATTGACGGTAGGACTTGAGGAAGTTGCCGATCCGGCCAATGGCCTGGTCGAGGTCATCGACCCGCGGCAGGGTCACGACGCGGAAGTGATCCGGCCATGGCCAGTTGAACGCCGTGCCCTGGACCACCAGCAGCTTCTCGGACAGCAGCAGGTCGAGGACGAATTTTTCATCGTTGTGGATCGGGCAGACCTTCGGGTCGATCCGCGGGAAGGCATACAGCGCGCCCATCGGCTTGACACAACTGACGCCGGGAATGTCGTTGAGCAGTTCCCAGGTTCGATTGCGCTGTTCCAGCAGCCGGCCCTGGGGCAGGACCAGGTCGTTGATGCTCTGGTAGCCGCCCAGCGCCGTCTGGATCGCATGCTGGCTCGGTACGTTGGCACACAGGCGCATGTTGGCCAGCATGTCGATGCCTTCGATGTAGCTCTGGGCGTGATGCTTGGGACCGGAAATAACGACCCAGCCTGAACGGAAACCCGCTACCCGATAGGATTTGGACAGGCCGTTGAAGGTCAGGCACAGCAGGTCCGGTGCCAGGGATGCAGTGCAGATGTGCACGGCGTCGTCGTAGAGGATCTTGTCGTAGATTTCGTCGGAAAACACCACCAGGTTGTGCTGGCGGGCCAGTTCCAGCATGCCCAGCAGCACTTCCCTGGAATACACGGCGCCGGTCGGGTTGTTCGGGTTGATGATCACCAGTGCCTTGGTATTGGGCGTGATCTTGGCCTTGATGTCCGCGAGGTCGGGAAACCAGTTGGCCTGTTCATCGCACAGGTAATGCACTGGGTTGCCACCGGACAGGCTCACGGCAGCGGTCCACAGCGGATAGTCCGGCGCCGGCACCAGCACCTCGTCGCCGTTGTTGAGCAGGGCCTGCATGGACATCACGATCAGCTCGGACACGCCATTACCCAGGTAGATGTCTTCGATGCCGACGCCTTCGACCTGCTTCTGCTGGTAGTACTGCATCACGGCCTTGCGGGCGCTGAACAGGCCCTTGGAGTCGCTGTAGCCCTGGGCGGTCGGCAGGTTGCGGATGACGTCCTGGAGGATTTCATCGGGCGCTTCGAAACCAAAGGGGGCCGGGTTACCGATGTTCAGCTTGAGGATGCGATGGCCTTCCTCTTCCAGGCGTTTGGCGTGCTTGAGCACCGGGCCGCGAATGTCGTAGCAGACGTTGGCGAGCTTGTTCGATTTGCTGACCTGCATGGCGATGTGTTCCCGAAAATGAACGATCCAGGCGGCGTATGAACTACCGTACTGGGAATCCTGCGTCTGTGCCCAGGCCTGACGCGGTATAGGCGCCACAATCCGTTTGAATGCGCATGACGTGACTGCCAGACTGGCGTCTGACGAGGCGCAATCATACGTGCCGCCCGATCTGCGGAAAAGCGTCGGATCGGGCTTTTTCAATTGCCGAGGTAGGACGATGGAAAAGTTGGAAAAAACCCTTGAAGAATGGCGCTCCATGCTCGACCCGGAGCAGTACAACGTCTGTCGGCTGAAGGGCACCGAACGGCCATTCTCCGGTAAATACAACGCCACCAAGACCGACGGCGTGTATCACTGCATCTGCTGCAACGAGCCGTTGTTCGATTCGCAGACCAAATTCGATTCCGGTTGTGGCTGGCCGAGTTTCTACGCGCCGATCGAGGGCAGCGCGGTGGTGGAGGTGCGGGACGTCAGCCACGGCATGATTCGCACCGAGGTGGTCTGCGCCAAATGCGACGCCCACCTGGGCCACGTCTTCCCCGACGGCCCGCCGCCCACGGGTTTGCGGTACTGCATCAACTCGGTGTGCCTGGACCTGGTGCCCCGGTAGAGACTGTTCATCCCAACTCCCCTGTGGGCTCCACAGGGCATGGGTCGGACAATTAAATTGCACACAATTGAATCGTTCGCTATCTTCGCCGCCTGTCCTATGAATTTTCCGGAGCCTTTGCCATGAGCGACAACCTGCTGAGCATCCCGTGCACCACCATCAAGGGTGAGCAAAAGACCCTCGCCGATTTCGCCGGCAAGGCTGTGCTGGTGGTCAACACGGCCAGCCAGTGCGGGTTCACTCCGCAGTACAAGGGGCTTGAGACGTTGTGGCAGACCTACAAGGACCAGGGCCTGGTGGTGTTGGGCTTTCCCTGCAATCAGTTCGGCAAGCAGGAGCCGGGCGACGAGGGGGCGATTACCGATTTCTGCGAGCTGAACTTCGGTGTGAGTTTTCCGCTGTTCAAGAAAATCGAGGTCAACGGCGCCAACGCCCATCCCCTGTTCGTCCAGCTTAAACAGCGGGCGCCCGGCGTGCTGGGGTCCAAAGGCATCAAGTGGAATTTCACCAAGTTCCTCATCGGCAAGGACGGCCAAGTGGTCAAGCGTTTTGCCCCGACCACCAAGCCCCAGGACCTGACCGGTGAGATCGAAGCGCTGCTCAAATGAATGACCTGTCAGTCGATTCGCTGAAGCTCGACAGCCAGTTGTGCTTCAAGCTGTACGCTGCTTCGCGCGCAGTGATCCGTGGCTACAAGCCGATGCTCGATCAACTCGGCCTGACCTATCCGCAATACCTGGCGATGCTGGTGCTGTGGGAATGGCAGGACACGGCCCCGCCACAGCCGACGGTCAAGGCCCTGGGTGAGCGTTTGCTGCTGGATTCCGGCACGCTGACGCCGCTGCTCAAACGCCTGGAACAGCTGGACCTGGTCCAGCGCCAGCGTTCGGCCCGGGACGAGCGGGAGGTGCACTTGAGCCTGTCGGCTGCCGGGCGAGCCTTGCGTGAACAGGTTGGCCCGCTCAAGGCCCGCCTGTTGTGCGACAGCGGTATCGACCTGGACCGCCTCGGAACATTGCGAGACGGTCTCGATCACCTGTTGGGCCAGATCAAAGCGCTGACGTAGTCGGCACCCACTGGTCCAGCATTGCGGCCAGTTCTTCGCGGCGGAACGGCTTGGACAGGTAATCGTTCATGCCGGCCGCACGGCAGCGCTCGCGTTCCTCGGGCATTGCGTTGGCCGTCAGGGCGACAATCGGCAGGTCTGACCAGCGCCCGCTTTGGCGGATCTGTCGGCTGGCTTCGTAGCCATCCATCACCGGCATGTTGCAGTCCATCAACACCAGGTCGAACACCCGCTGTTCCAGTTGATCCAGGGCTTCGACGCCGTGGGCTGCGACGGTGACTTCGCAGCCCAGTTTTACCAACATCCCCTTGGCCACCAGTTGGTTGACCGGGTTGTCCTCCACCAGCAGCACCCGTCCACGCCTGGACGGCGCCATGGCTTCGATCTGTGCTTCATTGATGACGGTCGCCTCGCTTTGCATGGCGCGCCGCAGAATCTGGTACAGCGCGTGGCGCGCCAGCGGCCGGGCCTGTTGTATCAGCGGGGCGAGGGCGGCGGCTTCTTCGCTGGGCATGAAGCTGCCATAGGCGGTCACCAGCAGGATCGGCGCGTCAAAGGTTGGCCGCAGGTTGAACAGGCATTCCGGGCAGTCGGTAATCAGTACGTCGGGCGTGAGCCCCAGCAACCCGTCGTCGATGGAGCGCTGCACATAATCCAGGCCCCATCCCGGCAACAGCATGCCCAGCAACTCGGCCAGGCCGCTGCTGCTGGCGGTGATGGCGACGACGTTGCCGCGCAACGGTTCGACCGGCGTTGCCGGGAGATGGCAGGGCAGGGGCAGGTCGGCACAGAACTGACTGCCAAAGCCGGCCTCGGAACTGATGGTCAACCGGCCCTGCATGGCTTCGCAGAGGTTGTAGGTCAGTGCCAGGCCCAGCCCGGTGCCACCGAACTGGCGGGTAATCCCGGCGCCGGCCTGGGTGAACGGCTGCAGGATTCTCGCCTGGGCTTCCTGGGGGATACCGATGCCCGTGTCGCAGACCTCGATGCGCACGCCGCCTTCGTAATGACTCAACTTCACGTCGACCCGGCCGAAGCGCGTGAACTTCAGTGCGTTGGACAGCAGGTTGCTGACGATCTGACGCACCCGGGTCGGGTCACCGAGTACCTGCGCCGGGAACTGTGGGTCGATCAGGCAGGCCAGTTCGACACTGGGTGCCGCGTTCTGGGAAAGCAGGTTGGCGGTATCCTCCACCAGGGAGCCGAGGTCGAACGGGATGCGTTCGAGTTCCAGTTGACCGGCGTCGAATTTCGACAGGTCGAGGATATCGTTGAGCAGTTCGACCAATACCTTGCCCGAGTCATGGGCAATCGATAGTTGCTGTTGTTGTTCGGCCGTCAGGGGGCCGTCCAGGGACAGGGCGATCATTCCCAGCAGGCCGTTGAGTGGTGTGCGGATCTCGTGGCTCATGTTGGCGAGGAAGGCGGAGCGGGCCTCGGCCATGTCCAGGGCCGTGCGCCGGGCCACTTCCAGTTCCTCGTTGGACTGGCTGAGGCGGGCATTGCTGGCCTTGAGTTCGGCGGTGCGTGCCGAGACGATGTTCTCCAGTTGCGCGAGGTATTCGGTGAGGCGATTTTCGGCCGTACGCCGCTGCTGGATTTCGGTGGAGATGTTTTCGAACTGTTGGTTGGCGACGGAAACCAGTACGCCGATTTCATCGGACTGGTGGCCGGCAGGGCATTCCAGGCGGTTCTGTTCAATGCTGCTCGGGTCGCGGCTGCTCAGCTCACGGATGACTCGCACCAGGGGCTTGGTCAGCATCACGTAGAACAGCGCCAGCAGCAGGCCGGTCAGGATCAGGCTGCGGGCGAAGCCGTTGAGCAAGGTGACTTCGGCACGGCGCAGGAAACGACTGCCGAACGCATAGGTGTCGACGTCCAGTCGCAGCATGCCCAGGGATTCACCGGGCAGGTGGTCCAAGTAGAGGCGGTCCTCGAACTGACGCTGGGCGCCGAACAGGAAGTCGCTGATGAACCGGTAGCTGCTTTGCAGCTCGGGCCGCTTGACGCTGGCGAGCACGGTATTGTTGTTGTCGATCAGCTCGGCCCCGATGATGGCCGGTGAGCGCAACAGGCCCATGGACAGCTCCTGGGCGAGCTCGGCGTCGATGTTGTAGGCGATGCGCGAGGCCGGGTTGTGGCTGATTTCCAGCAGCGAGAGGATTTCACGGTTGATCGACGCGTCTTCGCTGGCATAATCGATGCCGATCTGCATCAGGCTGAGCAAGGTGCCCAGCACGAAGCCCACCAGGACGGTCAGGCGGGCCTGCTTATAGGAAAGCCGTTGAGTGAATCTGATGTCCATTGAGTGCTGAACCACTTACGTTTCCCTTCGCCGCTCAAGCATAGCTGATCATCTCTGAATACCGGTGCAGCCGGTGTGTATTGTGTGAAGTAGACCCGCCAATGGATACGGCGTTTCGTAGCTCGAGCGCCATCATTGCTGTGAACTTGTCCGAGGAGAAGACGTGGACTCGCGATTGAATGCTTTTCTTGAGCGTGCCGATGCCGTGCTGGCCCGGATCGAGCCTTTGCTGCCGGCGCCCCGGCCCACCATCGATTGGACCCAGACCCTGGCCGCCCGCTGGCAGCGTGACGGCCGTAGCGGCTACCTGCTGCCGCTGCAGGTCAGCCTCGACATGCGCCTGTCGGACCTGATCGGCGTGGACCGCCAGGTCGAACAACTGGGCCGCAACACCCGGCAGTTCATCGATGGCATGCCCGCCAACCATGCCTTGCTCTGGGGCTCGCGTGGCACCGGCAAGTCGTCCCTGGTACGCGCCCTGTTGGCTGAACATGCCCCGCATGGCCTGCGCTTGATCGAGATCGAGCGCGATCACCTGGCCGATCTGCCTCGGGTGGTGGAGCAGGTTGCGAAACTGCCCCAGCGCTTCGTGTTGTTCTGCGATGACTTGTCGTTCGAATCCGGTGAAGGCGATTACCGCGTGCTCAAGAGCGTGTTGGATGGATCCCTGGAGCAGGCGCCGGACAACGTGTTGCTGTATGCCACTTCCAACCGTCGTCACCTGGTGCCGGAGAAGGAAAGCGACAACGAGAACTGGAAACGGGTCGACGGCGAACTTCACCCCAGCGAAGCGGTAGAGGACAAGATCGCCTTGTCCGACCGCTTTGGCCTGTGGCTGTCGTTTTATCCGTTTACCCAGGAGCATTTCCTCAACGTGGTGGAGCACTGGATCGGCGAACTGGCGGCCAAGGCCGGGCTGGCCTGGCAGCGCGACGAAGCGCTGGATGTACTGGCGGTGCGCTGGGCAACCGGTCGCGGCAACCGCAACGGACGTTGCGCCTATCAGTTTGCCCGTTATTGGGTAGGCCTGAAATTGTTGGAGCACAAGGCATGATCGATTTGAAGGGCACCGGAGTCGGCCTTGACGGCTACGCGTTGTTATCGGCACAGCTGGAATCCTTGCTGGCCGATGAGCGTGACTTCATCGCCAACGCCGCGCAGTTCTCGGCTTTCCTGTCCAGTCAGCTGGATGATCTGAACTGGGCCGGTTTCTACCTCAATCGCAACGAAGAGCTGGTCCTGGGGCCGTTCCAGGGCCAGATCGCCTGCGTGCGGATCCCCTTTGGCCGCGGCGTGTGCGGTACGGCGGCCGCGACCCGGCAGACCCAGCGCGTCGAAGACGTCCATGCCTTCGCCGGGCACATCGCCTGCGACAGCGCGTCGAACAGCGAACTGGTGGTGCCGCTGGTCAAGGACGGGCGCCTGATCGGCGTGCTCGACCTGGACAGTCCGAAACTGGCGCGCTTTACCGAACATGATCAAGCCGGCATCGAGCAGTTGGCCGAGATCTTCCTGCGCCTGACGGATTGCTGACTCGCTTTGCGTAGGAGCTGGCGAAGCCTGCGATCTTTTGATCTTTTGATCGTTCGCTTGAGGTTCAAGCGTCAGGGGAAAGATCGCAGCCTCGCTTCGCTCGTCAGCTCCTACAGGGATAGCTTTCATGCCTTCAACCCTGCCTTGACCAGCAGGCCGTGGGGATCGACTTCATCGATCTGGTGCGGGTCGAGGAACTGGTTGGCGTAGCTCTCGTAGATTTTTTCTTCGATGAACAGCCCGAACAGCTCTGGATCGAGATGGGCGTCACGGCACATGGTGGCCATGATGCCCAGGGCCTCGCTCAGTTTCTTCGCTTTCTTGTAGGGGCGGTCGGCCGCCGTCAGCGCTTCGAAAATGTCGGCAATGGCCATCATGCGCGCCGGCAGGCTCATCTCTTCGCGTTTGAGGCGCTTGGGATAGCCGCTGCCATCCATTTTCTCGTGATGACCGCCAGCGATCTCCGCCACGTTGTCCAGGTGACTGGGGAAGGGCAGCTGGCTGAGCATCAGGATCGTCTGCACCATGTGATGGTTGATGACGTAGCGCTCCTCGCGGGTCAGCGTGCCGCGCGTGATGCTCAGGTTGTAGAGCTCGCCGCGGTTGTATTTCCAGGCCGGTACGTCGAGCTGGAAGCCCCACGGGTTGTCCGCTGGGATCAGTTCGGCCGCGTGGCGCTCGAGCAGGTGCTCGGGCTTGTCTGCCAACAGCGGCTCGCTGACCGGCAGAGTCGGCTTGGGCGTGCGGGCCTGGCGCCGGTTCTCTTCCCAGGAACCCCCCAGGCGATCGTCGAGGGTCCGGGTCCATGGGCGTTGGGCAATCTGTTGCAAGCGTTGCAGGTCGGCCTCGGCCATGGCTTCGGCGCCCAGGTTGCAGCGGGCGACGAAGGCAAAGTCGTCATCCAGGGCCGTCAATGTCGCGTCGCGCTGTTGCGCCAGGGATGACGGCTCGCCGCCGCTTGCCACGGCCTGCCAGTAATCGACCCAGGCGTCGCGCTTGAGCACCTCGAAGCGGGTGCGTATCTCGTGGATCCGGTCGTTCAGGGTTTCCAGCTTGGTGGCCTTGTCGACCACATATTCGGGGGTGGTGACCTTGCCGCAATCGTGCAGCCAGGCGGCGATGTGCAGGGCTTCCCATTCGTCCTCCGTGGGCCGATAGGTGTCGAATGCCGGTGCCTGGCTGGCGGCGGCCGCCTGGGCGAGCATCAGGGTCAGGACCGGCACCCGCTGGCAATGGCCGCCAGTGTAGGGACTCTTGGCATCGATCGCGCCGGCCAGCAATTGGATGAAGGCGTCCAGCAACTGCTTTTGCCTGGCTTGCAGGCGCTGGCCCTCGATGCTCACGGCGGCGGCACCGGACACGGCCTGCAGGAAGGCGATGCGGTCGGGCTGAAGTTTTTCCAGGTCGGCTTCGGTGCCGCTGTCGGTGATCAGCAGTACCAGTACCCCGACGGTTTCCTGGTGCCGATTGCGCAAGCGAATACCGATCAAGTGGACCCGTGGCGAGTCCAGTGCTTGCAGGACGCTCTGCAGATCGGCCGCCTGTTCGAAGCCCAGGGAGGCCACGAGGTTGTCCGCGGTGGCCAGTTGCTGGAGCCATTGTGGGCTGTCGCCAGCCTGTAGCTCATGGCTGCGCAACTTGAAGGCGTCGAGGTCCCTGGGCGTTCCATTGATTACCAACCCGTACGGCTTGACCCGATTGTCGTCGTTCTCGCGCAAGTAGATCAGGCCGGCCTGGGCCTGGCCGATTTTTACGGTTTCAAATAACACCCGTTCCAGCAACGGGGCGAAGCGGGTTTCGGCGCGCAGGCTGGCGGTGATTTCAAAGAAACTCGCCAGGGTCTCTTTCATGCGCGCCATCGACACGCTCAACTGATCGACTTCCAGCACCGGGGAGCGACGGGACACCGGGTAGTTGAAGTCAAAGCTGCGAATGGCATCGGCCTCCTGCACCAGTTCGCGCAAAGGCTTGACCAGGATCCTGGACGTCAGCCAACCCAGGGGCAGGCACAGCAGCAGGGTGGCGAGGGTGATGAGCGCGCCTTGCCAGCGCATGCGATAGGCATTGTCCAGCAGCTCATCTTCAGGGACCAGCAACGCCAGTTCCAGGCCCTGGGGGCCGCCTTCCTGCATGTGGCTGCGAGAAACGATCCACTGGCGTCCGTCCGCTTCCAGGCGCGTGGTGTCGGTGTTGTCATCGAGCGCGGCGGCGATGGCCGGGCTGAGGTCGCGGGCCTTGATCAGGCGCGCCGACTGGACGTCGGCGAGCAGCCGGCTGCTGTCGGGATAACCCACGGCGTTGCCCTTGGGATCGAGCAAGACGACTTCGGTGCCGGTGGTCACCTTATGCTTGGCCAGGGTCTGGGACAGGGCCGCCAGGGTCAGGTCGGCGCCGATGACCGCCTGCTCGCCACTGCGCCGGGCGAGGGTGGTGCCGACGTTATGAGTGGAGAAAAATACGTAGGGCTCGGTGGTGATCTGCTCGGTGCTGCCGGCGGCGCTGCGAAACCAGCTGCGGCTGCGGGGGTCGTAGGTTTCGTCGGCAATGTCCCGGCGCCCGATGAGCGTCAGCGTCTCGTCGTAGAACAGCGACTGGGAATGAATCGGGCCTTGTTCGGTTGCCCGCTCCACGGTCCAGACTTGGTAGGCCGCCTGGGCCGGTGCCTGCAGGGCGGCTTTCAGGGCCGCGGTGCGCAATGGCCGGACCATCATGAAGTTGCCTTGATGATCGCCCAGGTACAACGACGCCAGGTTCGGGTTGTCCCGCAGTGCCTGGCTGAAGGGCACGAGCAGGGTCAGGCGTTGCGCCAGCTGGGGCGTGCGCGTCGCCGGATAGTCGGCCAGCAGGCTCAACAGATGGCGGATGGGTTCGTAGGTGTCGTACAGATCCAGGCGCACGTCCTGTTCGATACGGTTGAACAGTTTTTCACTGCTGGAGAGGATGATTTGCGTGGTTTGCCGGTAATTGAAAATCCCCAGCACCACCCCGGTCAGCAGCAAAAGCAGGGTAAACATCACGCTGATGTGGACGTGCAGGGGGAACCGGCGTTTGTCCGGACGCGGTGCGCTGGGCATTGCAGTCACTCCAAGTGTCAGGGGGCGTTCTCGATGGGTGTTCCCGCGTGCAAGGGAAACCGATCGAGAACCCCCCAGGTACGCACTGCTGAGCGAATAGCATAGTAAACGCTGGATTATTTTGCCTTGGCGATCTCCGTTTCGAGGGCCCGCTCCAGTTCGCTCATGGCGCGGTCGAGGGCGTCGATGCAATCGCTGATCCGCCCAGGTGCCTGCGCCTGGTGACAAGCGTGCTCCAATGCCTCGCACCGCTGGATCAGCGAGGTCGCCTGGACGATGCGGGCGACGCCTTTTATCTTGTGCGCTATTTCGGTCAGCGCTTGCCGGTTTGCGCCGCGGGCGACGTCCAGCAACTCCTGGCGGTCCGAGCGGCTGCTGCTGAGTAATTCAGCCAGCAGGCGCTGGTTGGACGAAGGGTTGCCGCCAGTCAATGCCTGCAGGCTTTGTATGCTGAAAACCGCTGGGCGGCCGGCGGGTTTGACCGCTTTGATCCATTGGCTCAAGGCGCTCAGGCTGATCGGCTTGAACAGGCAGTCGTCCATCCCGGCGTCTTGGCAACGTTGTTTTTCCTCCGGTTGTGCATTGGCGGTGAACCCCAGGAGGGTGCAAGGTGGCCGTTGCTGCTCGGACTCATCGCGACGAATCGAGCGGGCCAGTTCATAGCCGCTCATGATGGGCATGTTGCAATCGGCGATGACCAGATCGAAATGGTTCTTTTGCCAGACCTCGAGCCCGTGGGCACCATCATGGGCGACCTGGTAGTGATGGCCGAGGTATTCCAGTTGCTGCGACATCAGCAGGCGGTTGGCGGGATGATCGTCCACGATCAGGACGTTCAGGGTGGCCTGGGCCGCTTCGATGACCGGTTCAGGTGGGGGGCGAACCGGCGCCGTCGACAGGACGGTCAGTTGCAGGCGGACCTGGACCTGGGTGCCGACGCCGAGTTGGCTGCTCATGTGCAGGCTGCCGCCCATCATCCGGCACAGGTTGCGACTGATCACCAGCCCCAACCCCGCGCCGTTGCGGGCCATCCGGCTGGTGTTATCGACCTGGGCAAACGGCTCGAATAAACGTTGCAGGTCCGCCGGGCCAATGCCGATGCCGCTGTCGTTGACCTCCAGGTGCAGCTGTAGAGCGTCGTCCCGGTCGGTTGGAAGCAGCCGGACCTTGATCACTACCTGGCCCTGCTCGGTAAATTTGAGGGCATTGCTGATCAGGTTCGACAGCACCTGTTTGAACCGCAACGGGTCCATCAACACGTCAGGGCTGCCCTCGGCGGCGTCGAACTGCAAGGACAACGCCAGGTTTTTCTGCCGGGCCACGCCCTCGAATACCCGAATGACCGATTGCAGCAGGGCCCTGAGATTGACGCGTTCGGGGGTCAGGCTCAGGTGACCGGATTCGATACGGGCGATGTCCAGGATATCGCCTATCAGCTCGAGCATCCCTGAGGCCGATTCGTACGCGACTTCGATGGTCGAACGGTCCACACGGCCTTTTTCGGCCTGTTTCAGGGCCAGTTCAAGCATGCCGATCACCGCGTTCATGGGGGTGCGGATTTCATGGCTCATGGTTGCCAGGAACGTGCTTTTGGCGCGGTTCGCGTCATCGGCCTGTTGCTTGGACGCGCGCAGTTCCTCGAACAGCTGGCGCCGCTCACTGATGTCGATCCAGCCGCCGATGATGCCTTGCACTTCGGCGGCGGAGTTTCGGTAGGGGAGGATCCAGTGATAGATCGTCAGTTGCCTGTCCCCGATGTGCAGGGGCCGATCGACGATCAGGGCGGTGCCTTCGGCCATGACGCGTTGGTAGTCCGCCTGGTACTCCTGCGCTTCGAAGGCGTTGCTCATGGATCCTGGCATCTGGCTCTTGCCGATGACGTCTTCGCGTTTGACGTCGAACGTTTGCAGGTAACTGTCGTTGCAGCTTTGCAGGATGCCGTTGCGATCCCTCACGTAGATGGGGTGGGGGGTGCCGTTGAGCAGTGCGTGCATGAATTCGAGTTGATCATTGAGGGCCAGTTCCGCCCTTTGACGTTGCCTGATCTGGCGCTGCATGTAGGCGTTCCACGCCAGGGAAAACAGCAACAACAGGCCAACGCCCGCGACGATCTGGAGGAACAGGCGGTTGTAGGTGCGCCAGGTGTGTTCCGTGGGCGAGACGTAACCGCGCCAGCGGTTGTTGATGACGCCCAGTTCGTCAGGGTCGATGCTGGTCAGGGCCTTGTCGAGGATGGCGTTCAGCTCGGTGGCGTTTTTTGCCGTGGCCAGCGCGAACATGGCCTGTTGGGTGCTCACCGTGCTGCTGATTTGCAACCTGTCGCGCCACGCATGGGAAGAGATGAAGTAGTTGGCCATCACCTGCGAGTTCACGCTGCCGTCGACCTGGCCATGGGCGAGCATTTCCACGGCGTGCAAGGGGCCGTCCGTTTCGATGATTTGAATGTTTGGGTACTGGCTGCGTAGCCATTCAATGACCGGATTGCCTTTGGCGATTGCCAGGCTGGCGTGGCCGAACTGATCGAGTGTCGTGGGCGTGTCGGACTGTTTGCGGGTCAGCAGGACGAACGAGCTGTCGACGTAGGGGCGGCTGAACTTCAATTGGAGTTGTCGTTCACGGCTGGGCAAAAGTGCGGCGATCATGTCGGCTTGATCGTTGAGGACCGCAGCAATCATTTCGCTGTCGCTCTGGCGGCGCTGGATGTCCAGGCGCAGGCCGGTGCGCAGCCGGATCAGTTCCAGCAGGTCGGCACTGATGCCGCGAAAGTCCCCGTCCGCATCGAAGAAGGTGAAGGGCGCGGAGGTTTCGTTCACCACCACCCGGACCACCGGATGCCTCGCCAGCCAGCGTTGCTCGCGGTCGGTCAGTTGTATCCTGTGGTCCGTGAGATACAGGTCGCTGCCTGCACTCCAGCGCTTGGAGATGGTGGCTTGCTCGGCAATGGAGACCTGGCTCAGCGTAGCGTTGATGACTTCCAACAAGTGGGTGTCGCTACGTCGTACGGCGAAACCGAACCCATGGGATTCGTGTTTGCCGAAGCTGGCCATGCGGATATTGCTCAAGTAGCCCTTGTTGATCATGTAGTGGGTGGAAAGGGTATCGCCGAGAAATACATCGGCCTGGCCGAAGGCGACGGCGTTAATGGCATTCTGGTAGGACGGGTAGGTGGTGATGAGGGCCTTGGGGTAGAGTTTTTCAATTTCCCGTAGCGGCAGGTAGTGATAGACCATGCTCAGCCGCAACCCCTCGAGATCGTCAGTCAGGGATCGGCTTTCATTCGTTCGGGTGACGAGAACGGGCTGGTCCACTGCGTACGGCGTCGACAGCACAATGTCGGGGTTGCGCGCCTCGAAACCGTTGGCGGTGCCAAGCATATCGATTTGCCCGTCCTTGAGTGCGGCCATGGCCGCCTCGCGGGAGTCGAAGCGCAGGACTGTCATGGGCAGGCCGGTGGCCTTGGCGATGATGTCGGCGTAATCGGCCGTCAGGCCTTCGTAGTCGTGTCCGCTGGTGGAGAGATCGAAGGGCGGGTAATCCGGGGCGGAGGTTCCCAGGACCAGCGCTTGCCGATCCTGTAGCCAGGCGCGGTGAACATCATCCAGCTTGACCTCGGCATGGGCCATGGACGAGCGGCCCAGCAGGGTGTATTGCTCGGGCGCATGCGCTGCCGCCGCGGGCATTCCTGTATATAACGCCGCACTGATCAGCAGAAGACATTCGGTTATGCGTCTGAGCATCCTGTTTTTCTCACACCAGCGCGTTGCGCTTCGCCATTTCAATCAGATCGACCAAGGACTTGACCTTGAGCTTCTGCATCAGCCGCTTCTTATAAGTACTGACGGTCTTATTGCTTAGAAACATTCCCTTGGCTATTTCCTTGTTGGTACGGCCCTGGGCAAAAAGTTGCAGCACCATCAGTTCCCGATCATTGACACTTTTGAAAAGGTCCAGCTCGATACTGCGTGGGTCATCCGGGCGTACCGGATTCAGCGCCTGGCTGGGAAAGTAGTTGTAGCCGGACAATACCGCTTTGATTGCGCTGACAAGTTCGCTGAGGTCTTCCTGTTTACAAACGTAACCAGAGGCACCGGACTGCATGCATCGAATGCCGAAGAGCGTCGGCGACTGGGCCGTGAGCACCAGCGTCTTGAGCGGAGTGGTCATGGCGTTGAAGCGCGAGAGGATTTCCAGCCCGTCGAGTTTGGGAATGCTGATGTCCAGGATAACCAGGTCTGGCATGCATTCGCGCACCATTTGCATCGCGTCGACGCCGTTGTCAGTTTCTCCTACGACCTTATAGCCCTCATGCTCCAGAAGCATGCGTACAGCGAGGCGGATGACCGGATGATCGTCGACAATGAAAACGGAGTTCATGAATAAATTACCCTGCGAACTTGAATAAAGCGCGCACCTTAGCCCACTTACAACCAGGGCCGTACGAAGAGACGGGCATGCAACTTCAATTTCAGAAGTTTCCTACAAAAAAAGAGGCAAGATATTACGATGTAATCGGTTTTTTAGTCGGTGGACGACAACAAGAGGGGGATGTGTTGGCAGTGTGTGAAGGGATATTTCTTTGATAGTGTTGTTTGTGCAAACAAAAGAAGCGTTTAACCGCGGTTTGTGTAAACCATACAGTTATTTATCTACTTCAAACTCCTTGTGGCGCAGCGCTACAAAATTCACATTCACCGCCAATCCCTGTGGGAGCGAGCAAGCTCGCTCCCACAGGTTTTGTGCCAGGTGCAGCACACATTATTATTGGCGCGTGCGGCCGGTCATCTCCTGGGCCATTTCGCTGGCGTAGCTGTCAGTCATCCCGGCGATGAAATCGATCATTCGCAGGAAAGCGCTATGCAAAGGGCCGTTGGGATCCGGCGCATTATTCCCCAGCAGGTCGAGAATGCGGCGATTCTTGAACGAAGGCGTGCGGCCCCCATGCTGTTCAAGGGCGGCCCCGCAAAATCCGTTGAGCAGGATTTCCAGCGTGGTGTAGGCGCCGATTTCATGCAGGGTCTTGCGCTTGTCCTGGAAAATTTTCCGGCGCGCCATGTCCTTGGCATTCAACACGCAGCGTTTTGCCGGGCCGTGCATATGTTCCACGAGATCCCCTGGCAATGTGCCGGCAAGCAAGGCTTCCTGCTGTTCGACAAAAGCCCGGGCGGCGGCGTTGGTCAGGTGTTCGATGGCCTTGCCCCGCAGGATCGCCAGTTTGCGTCGCCGCGAGTCCAGCGGCCCCAGCTGCCGGTAAGTGTCCGGAAGATCATCGCCCACCAGGTCCAGGAGCAGCGATTCCACCTGGGGGTATTCCAGGAGATCCATCTCCACGCCGTCTTCCAGGTCGATCAGCGCGTAGCAGATGTCATCGGCGGCTTCCATCAGGTACACCAAGGGATGCCGTGCCCAGCGTTGATCCTCGATCTGTGGCAAACCGAGTTTGTGGGCAATCTGCTCCAACAGTGGCAGTTCGCTCTGGTAGCAACCGAACTTGTGCTTCTTGTAGCCCAGCGAGTCCGCGTGGCGGGCAGTCCAGGGGTATTTCAAATAGGTGCCGAGGGTGGCATAGGTCAGCCGCGTTCCGCCGTCGAACTGATGGTATTCAAGTTGGGTGAGGACGCGGAATCCTTGGGCGTTACCTTCGAAGTTGAGGAAGTCGTTGCGCTCGGCTTCGCTCATTGCATCGAGCCAACCACGGCCGGCGGCTTGCTGGAACCAATAGCGGATAGCATCTTCGCCGGAGTGACCGAACGGCGGGTTGCCAATGTCGTGGGCCAGGCAGGCCGATTGCACCACCATGCCCAGGTCGCTTGGCTCGCACCAGTCAGGCAGGGCATTGCGGATGGTTTCCCCCACGCGCATGCCCAGGGAGCGCCCGACGCAGCTGACTTCCAGGGAATGGGTCAGGCGCGTATGGATGTGGTCGTTGCTGGAGACCGGATGCACTTGCGTCTTGCGTCCGAGGCGGCGGAAGGCGCCGGAAAAGATGATGCGGTCGTGGTCCTTGTGGAAAGGACTGCGGCCCAGTTCTTGCGGACTGTGCAGCGGTTTTCCGAGGCGTTCGCGAGTCAGCAGGGTGTGCCAATCCAAGGCCGGTTGCTCCGTTCGATGATGTCGGTATCCTAGCTTCCCGGTTCGTGGGCTGCCCTGCAAGGCCTATAGGCCTGCACCGACTCGATACATAACCCTGTGGCGAGGGAGCTTGCTCGCGCTTGAGTGCGAAGCACCCACAAAAATGGGCCTGCTTCGTAGTCCAGCGGAAGCAAGCTCCCTCGCCACGGTGTGCAGGTCCTCAGGGTTTGCGCAGGTCTTTGGCCAGCTTGACCAACGGCAGCAATGTCGTTGCCAGGCGGATCAGGCCTGTCAAGCCACCGCCACCACCGTGGCGAGTCCGTTTGCCGGTGAGGAAACCGAGCAGGGACACTGCCGCCACGCCCCACAGTGGCGCGTGCTTGATGCCGAAGCCTTCGTGCCAGCTTTGCGTCAAGCTGCGTGCCCGTTGCAAGGGCTGCAGTAATTGGCGTGTTTCCTGACGGATTTCCTGGCGATGCATTTCCATGCGCAGACGCACCAGCGCCTTGCGCATTTCCTGTCGTGTCCGGGCTTGAGGAATATCAGGCAGGCTCATGGCAACAGGCGCTCCCGGTCGTTGGCCAGTTCTTCGAGGGTGGCGTGGAAAGGGGAGGACTCGTCATAGATCGCTGCCTTGAGCCGCAGACCGCAGAACAGCGCCGCCAGCAGATAAAACAGGCACAGGCCGATAATGCCGGCCAGACGATAGGTGTCCCACACCAGGATCAGTACCAGCGCCGAAAGCCCGACCAACAGCAGCAGGCCGAACACCAGCGCAAGGCCGGCGAACAGCAGGAGGCTGACGGTGCGTGCTTTCTGTTCCTGCAACTCCATGCCGAACAATTCGACGTGGCTATGCAGCAAGCCAAGGAACGCCGCGCCCAGGCGACGTGCAGTCGGTTGTGTGCCCGCTTCGGACGAGCCGGATTCGTCGATACCCATCATTAGCGCCGTGTCGCCAGCAGGCCAATCAGAAAGCCGACGCCCGCCGCAATGCCCACGGATTGCCAAGGGTTGGCCTGTACATATTCCTCGGTGGCGACCACCGCAGCCTGGCCGCGTTCGCGCATGGAATCTTCCGTCAGCTTGAGCGTTTCGCGGGCGCGCAGGAGGGTTTCGTGAATCTGGCTGCGCAGTGCATCGGCTTGATCGCCTGCCAGCGTCGCGGTGTGATCGAGCAACCGTTCCGTGTCGCTGACCAGCGTCTGGAAATCTTCCATCAGGGTTTCTTGAGCAGTCTTTGCCTGGGTTCTGGCCATTGGTGAATCTCCGTAAGTGACGTCTGAAACGTTCGAGTATGAGCCTTGCCGGAAGGTTCAGTACAAGTGACTGGTACAACTTTTGCTCAGGCTTTTGCCATGTACTGGTGCATCAGCCTGCGCCAGTGCGCTGAAGCTGGGCGAAAGCCCGAAAAACCTTAACCCAAATAATCAAAACCCGCGAAGCACCTCCAAGCGGGATTTCGTTTTGACCGTTCTTGCGCACCAAAGCGGTTCATCGGCCTGCGTACGGCCAATGAGCCGTTTCAACTTGGTGCGTTCGCAAGGCAGGCGAACCGGTTTGGTGCTTTTTTCAACTTTTTCAGGTCTGCCAATACCATGGAAAATATGCAAAGTGCCGTGGACGGTCTGGTCCACAGCTCCAACACGCTGTTCATCCTGCTCGGCGCAGTCATGGTCCTGGCCATGCATGCCGGCTTTGCGTTTCTTGAAGTGGGAACGGTCCGGCAAAAGAACCAGGTCAATGCGCTGTCGAAAATCCTCAGCGATTTCGCGGTCTCGACCCTGGCCTATTTCTTTATAGGCTATTGGATTGCCTACGGTGTGACCTTCCTGCAACCGGCGGCGGTGCTCAGCGCCGATCATGGCTATAGCCTGGTGAAGTTCTTCTTTCTGCTGACCTTTGCCGCTGCGATCCCGGCCATCATTTCCGGCGGTATTGCCGAACGTGCCCGGTTCGCCCCGCAGTTGTGCGCCACGGTGCTGATCGTGGCGTTTGTCTATCCGTTTTTCGAAGGCGTGGTCTGGAACGGCAATTTTGGCCTGCAGGCCTGGCTGCAAGCCCGGTTCGGCGCCAGTTTCCATGACTTCGCCGGCTCCGTGGTGGTGCATGCCATGGGCGGCTGGCTGGCGTTGGCTGCCGTGCTCTTGCTCGGCCCGCGTAACGGCCGATACCGGGACGGTCGCCTGGTGGCGTTCGCGCCTTCGAGCATTCCATTCCTGGCCTTGGGTTCGTGGATCCTGATTGTCGGCTGGTTCGGTTTCAACGTGATGAGTGCCCAGACCTTGCCCGGGGTGAGCGGGCTGGTGGCGGTCAATTCGTTGATGGCCATGGTGGGCGGTACCGTGGCGGCATTGATTGTCGGACGCAATGACCCAGGCTTCCTGCACAACGGCCCGCTGGCCGGTTTGGTGGCGGTCTGTGCCGGTTCCGACCTGATGCACCCGGTCGGTGCGTTGGTCACGGGGGCCATTGCCGGTGCCTTGTTTGTCTGGTGCTTCACCGCGGCCCAGGGCAAGTGGAAGATCGACGATGTGCTCGGCGTCTGGCCGCTGCATGGGCTGTGCGGTGTCTGGGGTGGCATCGCCTGTGGCGTCTTTGGCCAGAGCGCCCTGGGCGGCCTGGGTGGGGTCAGCCTGATCAGCCAATTGATCGGCACGGCGCTGGGAATTGTCGTCGCCCTGGCCGGCGGGTTTGCGGTCTATGGCGTGATCAAGGCCGTGCTGGGGCTGCGCCTGACACAGGAAGAAGAGTATTACGGCGCCGACCTGTCGATTCACAAGATCGGCGCGGTCAGCCAGGACTGAGCGTCGCACTATGGCTCCTTGTCCTGGTTGCCAGGATAAAAGCCATGGAGCAGGCGATAGCGGTCGTGACGAACCTGATCCACGTGATGCCGGACCTGCTGCTCGGGCAGGCCGAGCATGATCAGGGCGTGGGAGGCCAGCATCAGGCTCGACTCCAGCAGCTCCGGGACCACTTCGCTGGCCCCGGCAGCCTGCAACTCGGCCAGTTGGCTGTCGTCACGGGTGCGCACCAGGATCGGTACCTGGTGATTGACCTGGCGGGCCGCCTTGAGCACGGTGATGGCGATGTCGGTCTTGTCCACCGCGATCACCAGCAACCTGGCGCGGCTCAAGCCAACGGCCGCAAGCAGGTCACCTCGTCGTGAATCCCCGTAATGCACGCAGTTTTCTCCGACGGTGGCTTCCTGGATGATCACCGGGTCGTCATCCAGGGCGACGAACGCCTGGCCTTCGCGGCGCAGGAACCGCCCGATGGATTGACCGACGCGCCCGTAGCCGCAAATGACCACATGGCCCGACAAGCCGGCATTGAGTGCGCTGATCTGGTCCAGTTGCGCCTCTTCGTTGGGTTTGCGATGCAGGCGCGCGGCGATGCGTGGCGCCGCACGCAGCAACAGCGGGGTCAACAGCATCGAGCAGAACGTCGCGGCCAGCAGCAGGCCGCTGATGTCGGCGGGCATGAGGCGGTTCTGCTGCATCAGGGCCATCAGGGCAAAGCAGAATTCACCGCCCTGGGCCAGCGCCAGGCCACTGCGCCAGGCGGTTTCAACGTCGCTGCCGCGCCATTTCACCAGGACGGCGACCACGCAGCCCTTGATGAGCATCAGGCCGAGGGTCAACCCCAGGATCAACAAGCCGTCATCGAGGAACAGCTGCAGGTCGATCAGCATGCCGATGCTGACGAAGAACAGCCCCAGCAGGATGTCGCGGAACGGGCGTATGTCGGCTTCGATCTGATGCCGGTAGTGGCTTTCCCCCAGCAGCATGCCCGCCAGGAAAGCTCCCAGGGCCGGTGACAAACCGAGCAGGTGGGTCAGCCATGCCGTCAGCAACACGATCACCAGGGCCAGCAGGACGAACAATTCCGCGGACCGGGACGCCGCCACCTCATGGAACAGCCGGGGCAACAGCAGTCGGCTGGCCAGCAGCAGGCCACCGAACAGAACCAGGGTCTTGCCCAAGGTCAAGGGCAGCGCCCAGTACCACGGGTGGTCGCTGCTGCCGGCGAATACCGGCACCAGGGTCAACAACAGCACCGCGACAACGTCCTGGAACAACAACACGCCGATGGCGTTCTGGCCGTGGCTGCTGAAGATCTCGCCCAGGCTGGTCAACTCCTTGCTGACGATGGCCGTGGAGGACAAGGCCAGTCCTGCGCCGAGCAACAACGCGGCGATTATCGGCGCGCCACACACTGCCAGCAGTCCCGCGAGGACCGCCCCCGAGCACAGCGCCTGCAGGCTGCCGAGGCCGAACACGACCCGACGCAGTTCGAGCATTTTCGACAGGGAAAACTCCAGCCCCAACGAGAACAGCAGGAACACCACCCCGAGTTCGGCCAGGTCTGGCAGTTCTTCGCTGTCGTTGACCCAGTCCAGCGCGGTGGGCCCGACCGCCAGCCCGACGCAGAGATAACCCAGCACGGGTGGCAGGCGCAGCCGCCTGAACAAGGCGATGACCACCAGGGACGAGGCAAGGATGATCAGCAGGTTGGCAAACAAGGGGAACTCCGTTTCAAGGCTACAACGCACAGCGTAGAGGGGAAAATGCGACAAGCGTCGCTGGAAAAGCATTGGCGCTCAGTGATTTGCATCAGCGTTTTACTGAAACACGCTGAAGCGAGCCTGCGACTCGACGGTTTTCCGAGGTGGGCCTAGAATGACCGTCTATCTTTTTTGGGTCTACCCGCCATGCTTCCTGAATGCCAGTTGTTCGGCACCCTGGGGTGTCATCTTTGCGAAGTAGCCGAAGCTGAACTGATGCCTTTCGTCGAACATGGATTGTTGGTGGAGTTGGTGGACATTTCAGATCGCGAAGACGTGGTGGAGGACTATGGGTGGCGGATTCCCGTGCTGCGCAGGCTGGATACCGGTGCGGAACTGGACTGGCCCTTCGAGGCCGAACAGATCGTGACATTCCTCCGTTCGTCCGTCAGTTCCTGATACTGCGGTTGGCGAAAGTAGTGTGCTTCGGTTACTGTATGTGCATACAGCTATCTGGAGTGCGTCCCCTTGGTCAATGTCGAACAACTGAAAAGCAGCGTGAACAGGATGTCCGCGGACGTTGTGCGCGAGGCAGTCCTGGAACTGCGCCTGGATGGCTTGGTTACCGAAGGCAAGACCCCCTTCAATAAACTGCATTTCAATACCTGTTTCGCCGAGATTGAAGCGTTGTTCCAGCGTGCCGGCTATCACAAACAGTTGGATGTGGTGGGTTACCAGGGCTTGCTGTACGCGCTGTACGATCCAGGTCGCTGGGAGGCGGTGGAAGTGCTGCGCTGGTTGAAAGAGTTCACCGAAGCGGCGGCAAAATCGACGTCAGTCACCGCGTGAGCAATCATTGCTGGGCTGGCCTGTGCGACTGGCGGATAATACCGCCTCGCAAAAATGCCTAAGAGTTTTCAATGTCCGGTTCGTCGTTTTCCGCCGCTCATCATCAGGCCAGTACGCTGTACCTGCCGCCCGGTTCCTGGCAGACGGTGCTGGAGTGCCTGTGCGAGCATTTCAGCGCCATCAGTCGCGAACAGTGGCTGGACCGGATCGCTCGGGGCAGGGTATTGGACGGGGAGGGCAAGGCGATCCAGGTCGACTTGCCGTACCGCGAAGGCCTGCGCATCCACTACTTCCGCGAAGTGCCCGACGAGAAGACAATCCCGGTGGTGGAGTCGATCCTGTACGCCGACGAACACCTGGTGGTGGCAGACAAGCCGCATTTTCTGCCTGTCACCCCAGCGGGCGAATACGTCGAGCAAACTTTGTTGCGACGGCTGATCCGGCGGTTGGACAATCCTCATCTGGTGCCTCTGCACCGCATCGACCGGCATACGGCCGGGCTGGTGTTGTTTTCGGCCAACCCGAACACCCGCTCGGCGTATCAGTCGTTATTCCCGACGCGGCAGATCGAAAAACGCTACCAGGCCATTGCCCGCGCATTGCCCGGGCTGACCTTTCCACGGGTGCATAAAAGCCGGATGATCGATGGCGAACCGTTCTTCCGAATGCAGGAAGGGCCCGGCGAGCCCAATACCGAAACGGCCATCGAAGTGCTGGAAAGGAACGGCGAGTTGTGGCGCTATGGCTTGTATCCGGTTACGGGTAAGAAGCATCAGTTGCGGGTTCACATGAATGCCCTTGGGGCGGGGATCTGCAATGATCCGTTTTATCCTGATGTGCTTCGGGATGTTGAGGATGATTACTCGAATCCTTTGAAGCTGCTGGCTCAAGGGTTGCGTTTTGTTGATCCGGTTACTGGCTTGGAACGTGTGTTTGAGAGCGGTATTTCGTTGCAGTGGTAGTTTTTTGTTAAGGGGGAATGGTGTGTATATCCGTTTCTTCGGTAACGGCTACTTATGGTTTCGCCCTTACGGCGACTCACTTTTTTTCAAACGCCAAAAAAAGTAAGCAAAAAGGCTTGCCCCACCACTCGGCACCTCGCCTAGGCTCGGTGTGCCCTCACTCCGGCATTGCTCCGTGGGCCGCCGCGAAGGGCCATCCATGGCCCAGCGCGGCTATCCCGGCATCCATGCCGGGATGCCCACTACGCAATGCCTGCGTTCGGCCAGCGTGGTTTAACGGGGCGTCCAGATCAAAATCCCAAGCAAAGCAAGAGTGGGGTATGTCCAGCATCTATGTGGCTGGGCCACCACTATCGCGAGCAGGCTCGCTCCCACATGGGTTACGGGTATTCACAGCACCTGCGCACGATACAAAACCTGTGGGAGCGAGCTTGTTCGCGATGACATAGGCACATCCACCATCACTGTAAACTGAACCACCGCTATCGCGAGCAAGCTCGCTCCCACATGGGGCTGCGGGTATTCACAGCACCTGCGCACGACACAAAACCTGTGGGAGCGAGCCTGCTCGCGATGACATAGGCACATCCACCATCACTGTAAACTGAACCACCGCTATCGCGAGCAAGCTCGCTCCCACATGGGGCTGCGGGTATTCACAGCATCAGCACACGACACAAAAACCTGTGGGAGCGAGCTTGCTCGCGATGACATAGGCACATCCACCATCATCACAAACTGCACCACCGCTATCGCGAGCAAGCTCGCTCCCACATGGGGCTGCGGGTATTCACAGCATCTACGCACGACACAAAAACCTGTGGGAGCGAGCCTGCTCGCGATGACATAGGCACATCCACCATCACTGTAAACTGAACCACCGCTATCGCGAGCAAGCTCGCTCCCACATGGGGCTGCGGGTATTCACAGCATCAGCACACGACACAAAAACCTGTGGGAGCGAGCTTGCTCGCGATGACATAGGCACATCCACCATCACTGTAAACTGAACCACCGCTATCGCGAGCAAGCCCGCTCCCACAGGAGAAACGCGGTCTTACCAAGAGCCAGGTCGGCTGTTAGGCCGCCTCGCGTTGGACGTTGATCTCGGCGCCCCGTTAAACCACGCTGGCTGAACGAAGGTATTGCGCAGTGGGCAATCCGGCATGGACGCCGGGTTAGCCGCGCTGGGCCATGGATGGCCCTTCGCGGCGGCCCACGGAGCAATGCCTTCGTTCAGGCATGCCGAGCCTAGGCGAGGCACCGAGTGGTGGGGCATGTAGCGCTTTGGTTACTTTCGCGCTTTTCGAAAGTGACCCGCTGTAAGAGCGGAACCGCCAGTGGCCGTTACCGAAGAAACGGATATACACCCAAAACCCAAAACCAAGCCCAAAAAAAAGGCGCCTCCCTCTTCAGGAAGCGCCGTTTTTTCTAGCGACTTAGGGCAGCAGCGTTACAGATTACAAATCCTTAACGGTACGAACCTGATCCTTGTTCACACGAGTCTGCTTGCCATCCAGTTGCTCGAATTCGTAGAAGCCGCTTTCTTCATCGTAATGTGGGGTATCGACGGCCTGGATTTCGCGACCGTCATTCAAGGTGATCACTGTTGGCGAAGCACACCCGGCAAGGGTGGCGAGGCCCAGAGCGAGCATGAACGTGGCGAGGGTCCGTTGTGTCATGGTGTTTCTCCGAAATGGATTCTTCAAGTTACTGACCTTCAGACGTATACATCGCGCGCAAGTTCCTGGCTAGTGTCAATCTGACACGCCTTTGTGCCGGGCCAGTAACTCCGGTGTGTTCAGATTTGCCAGGCGGAGATCGTCGGCTGGGCATTGCAAGGCAACGGCGTGCAGTGCGCGCATGATACGACCGGGGCTGCGTTCGCCTTCGCGCCAGGCTTGTTCGAAGCTCGCTGCCAGGGCCAATGGGATGACACACAGCAGCGGCTCCCAGTGCTCGCCGTGGCGCACCATCAGCGGTTTGTCGGGGTGCTGGCTGGCCATCCTGCGCATGTTATCGAGCAGGTTGGCGTCGATTTGCGGCACATCACACGGCAGCACCAGCAAATACGGATGCTTCGCAGCCTTGAGGCCTGCCCGGATACCTGCCAGGGGCCCGGGAAAGTCGCCTTCCTCGTCATGCACCAACTGATCGGCATACATCGCATAATGTTGCGGGTTGCGGTTGCAGGAGATGATCAGGTCATCGCTCATGGCGCGGGTCTGGCGATGCAGATGGGCAATCAGCGGTTCGCCTTGCCACTGCACCAGGCCTTTGTCCTGGCCGCCCATGCGTTGTCCGCGACCACCCGCCAAGAGCAGGATGGAGCAGGATGGCAGCGGCGTGTTCGGGGTCATGGCGTGTCTCCGCGCGGGCGAAAAAATGAAGCGCTGTGATATAACACCGGGCTGTTTCCTTCACAACTGGACGAGCCTATGAAAGCCAAGGCTGATGTACCTTTCGTGCCGCTCAATATCGCGGTGCTGACTGTCAGTGATACCCGTACCCTGGAAACCGATACGTCCGGACAGGTCTTCGTCGATCGGCTCACGGCGGCTGGCCACAACCTGGCGGCGCGGGTCCTGCTCAAAGATGATTTGTACAAGATCCGGGCGCAAGTCGCGACCTGGATTGCCGAAGACGTGGTGCAGGTGGTGCTGATCACCGGCGGCACCGGTTTCACGGGGCGTGACAGCACGCCGGAAGCCGTCACGTGCCTGCTGGACAAGCAGGTCGATGGCTTTGGCGAGTTGTTTCGACAGATATCCGTGGCCGACATCGGCACGTCCACCGTGCAGTCCCGCGCGCTGGCAGGCCTGGCCAATGGCACGCTGGTGTGTTGCCTGCCGGGTTCGACCAACGCGGTGCGTACCGGATGGGATGGCATCCTGGCCGAACAGCTGGATGTGCGGCATCGGCCGTGCAACTTCGTGGCTCATTTGAAACAGGCAGCGCCTTGTGAATCCCGTGGGTAAACCGGGCAAGGCCGGGGCCTTGATGGCCGTTGAGGTCGCATTGGAACGACTGCTCGAGATGGCGGCGGCCACGCCGATTGTCCAGCGCGAGCATTTGCCTTTGGCCGCGGCGTTAGGGCGAGTGCTCGCCGGGGATCTGGTGTCGACCCTAGATTTGCCGCCATGGCCCAACAGCGCCATGGACGGCTATGCCTTGCGGCTGGCTGACTGGAACGGCGAGCCATTGAAGGTCAGCCAGCGGATTTTTGCCGGGCAGGCCCCAGAGCCGCTGGCCGTTGGCACGTGCGCGCGGATCTTCACCGGGGCGCCAGTCCCTGCTGGCGCCGATTGCGTCGAGATGCAGGAAAATGCCGTGGTTGAAGACGACCAGCGGGTGCGCTTTACCGAGCGTATGGTCAGCGGGCAGAACATTCGCCCCCAGGGGCAGGAGACCACCGTCGGCGAGCAAGTGCTCTCTGCCGGCACTCGCCTGGGGCCGATCGAGCTGGGGCTGGCCGCCTCCTTGGGCTGTGCATCGCTGGAAGTGGTGCGCAAAGTCCGCGTCGCAGTCCTGTCCACGGGGGATGAGCTGGTCGAGCCCGGGCAGGCGTTGGGCCCAGGCCAGATCTATAACAGCAACCGCGTGCTGCTGTGTAGCTGGCTGCAACGCATGGGTTGTGACGTGATTGACGCGGGTATCCTGCCCGACGATTTATCGGCCACCCGCGAGCGCCTGGCACAGTTGTCTGATGTCGATCTGATCCTGTCCACCGGTGGCGTATCGGTGGGGGAGGCGGATTTCCTGGGCATCGCCTTGCGCGAGGACGGCGAGCTGGCGCTATGGAAACTCGCCATCAAGCCGGGTAAACCGCTGACGTTCGGGCATTACCGTGGCGTGCCGGTCATAGGCTTGCCTGGAAACCCTGCCTCGACCCTCGTGACTTTCGCACTGCTGGCACGGCCCTACCTGCTAAGACGCCAGGGCGTTCAGTCGGTGGCGCCGCTCAAGTTCAAGGTGCCGGCCGGTTTCGCCTGGCCGAAGGCAGGCAGTCGACGAGAATACTTGCGAGGCCGCATGGAGAATGGTCGAGCGATCATCTACCGGAATCAAAGCTCGGGTGTCCTGCGCAGCGCCGCCTGGGCCGAAGGGCTGGTCGAAGTGCTCGAGGGCCGGACGCTGGTGGAGGGCGATGAAGTGGGTTTCATTCCCTTGAGCGAAGTCCTGGGCTAGCACTGTGGCAGGTGTTCTGCGGCCCGAGCCGGATCCTCGGGCCTTCACGCGTCTCACCTTCATCGTGTGAGCAGCATCACCACCTGATCGAATCGATTGTTCGCAATCCAGCCCAGCAGGCCGAGCACCACCGCTGCAGCGCCAGCCGAATAGGCCAGCCTGTGGCGGATCACCTTTACGTCGGTGCGAATTTCATCCATGTCTTTGCGGATGTATTTGAGGTGGGTTTCCAGTTCAACGACGCGCGGTTCCAAATCAATTCCTCCAACGGGATTACTGCAACTTTTGCATTCGTTCCGAGTATCGGCCCGCCCGCTTCCAAGGGGCGCGCGCTGCTGGGGCAACAGCTTGTATTCACGGTTATGCATGGGACGGTTCATCCCCTTGGCCATAACTGTTCAAACGACTGATCCGGCCCCAGCGGGCCGTGACGTATCCATCCATGGGTAAGTGCTTCCTTGTGTGAAGAGGGTTTTAGCGTTCCAGCAAAACAGAAGGCCAAGGTGTCTCAATACCGCTAGAGGGTCAATTGAGCTGATTCGCCAGATCTTGTAAGAAAACTCTTCGAATCAAGACGTCCCGGTCGAACGAGCTGCCCTGCGGGTTTTCTCCCGGGGGGGCAAGCCTTCCTGCTTTTTTAATAAATTGAGATATTTCGGGCTTTTTCGCTCGAATGAGCGGTCCCATTTCCTGAACCTTCCAATGACGGAGACAACGATGAGCAAAGGCAAGGCGCTGTTGATTTTGCATGGCAAGCAAGCGCTCAACGAAGAGGTTCGCACGGCAGTGATGCTCAAGCGCGAGCAGGGCTGGGACCTGGCGGTACGGTTGACCTGGGAGGCGGGTGATGCCCAACGATGCGTCGATGAGGCGCTGGAGGCCGGTTATACGCGGCTGATCGCCGGCGGCGGTGATGGGACCTTGCGTGATATCGCCGAAGCGATCGTCCTCCATTCGAGTGATGCCAGCCTGGTACTGCTGCCGCTGGGCACTGCCAACGATTTCGCCCGGGCGGCTGGCGTTCCGTTGGAGCCTGCGCAGGCCCTGGATTTGCTCGACGTTGCGCCGCAGGCCGTGGATGTGGGTGAAGTCTGCGGCAGGATTTTCCTGAACATGGCCACCGGCGGTTTTGGCAGCCAGGTGACGGCGAACACTTCCGAGGACCTCAAGAAAGTCCTGGGGGGCGCGGCCTACCTGTTCACCGGCCTGTCACGATTCAGTGAGCTGAGTGCCGCCTATGGTGAGTTGCAGGGCCCCGATTTCCACTGGCAGGGCGATTTGCTCGCGCTGGGTATCGGCAATGGCAGTCAGGCGGGGGGTGGCCACGTGCTGTGCCCGCAGGCGTTGGCCAATGATGGGTTGCTGGACATCAGCATCTTGCCGGCGCCTCAGGAGGTGGTCAGTACATTGAAGGACTTGCTGGCGGGTGGCCTGGGCATCGACAACATGTTTGTCCGCGCGCGCTTGCCATGGGTGGAGATCAAGGTCGCGCAAGGCCTGGATATCAATCTCGATGGCGAGCCGTTGCAGGTAGACGCCCTGCGTTTCACTGTCCGCCCAAAAGCACTGCGCGTGCACCTGCCGTCCGATTCGCCGCTGTTGGGCGGCGCGACGGCGCTCAATCGTCCAGGCTGATGATCTGTTCGCGCACCGCGAACAGCACAAGGCCGGCCACGTCATGGATCTGCAGGCGCTTCATGATTTGCGCCCGGTGGGTTTCCACGGTCTTGATGCTCAGGTTCAGGCCGTTGGCTATTTCCCGGGTGGACTTGCCGCGCACGATCAGCCGCAGTATTTCCAGCTGGCGTGCCGTCAGGTTATGAGTCCGGGCGGGGTCCGACTGATGCTTCTGGACGCGAGTCAGCGCCTGGTTGATCACGGTATGGGCGATGGCCGGGCTCAGGTAGCGTTCGTTGTTGCGCAGCGCCTCCAAGGCGTGTTTCAGCTCATTGGCGGTGGTGTCCTTGAGCAGGTAGCCATGGGCTCCTGATTCCAGCGCCTGCATGATCAGCGCCGGATCCGTATGCATGGACAGGATCAGCACCTTGCTGTGGGGGCGCACCCGCTTGAGCTGTTGCAAGGCGTCCAGGCCGCAGGTGTCCTTCATGGAAATGTCCAGCAGCACGATATCGGGGTTCAACCGTTCGACCAGTTCGACCAATTGCGTGCCATCGCTGGCCTCACCAATGACGGCATAGCCCGGGATATCCATGACCAGCGCGCGTACGCCGGCCCTGATCAGGGAGTGGTCATCTACCAGGAGCAAATTACAAATCAAAGGAGAACCTTATTCTTACTGGCTCGTTCCAGGGCTCGCGGCGCCCAGGGAAAGCGTGCTTCGATGTGCGTGCCCTTGCCGGCCTCGCTGATGACCTTGAGGGTGCCGCCCAACTGTTCGACTCGCTCCGACATGCCGGCCATGCCCCGTTGGCCTTCGCGAGCGGGGTGGGTGGCGGGGACAAACCCCTGGCCATCGTCGCTGATCAGCAGGGTCAGGCCGTCAGGCAGGCGTTGCAAGCGTACCAGCAGATTCGTCGCCCGGGCATGACGCAAGATGTTGGTGACCGCTTCCTGGGTGATCCGGAACACCGCGACCGACATTTCCTCCGGGATGCCTGCCATGCGCTGTTGGCAATCGAGGCTCCACTTCACCGGGGCATTGGCCAGGGTCTTGAGCAGGTGCGCCCGCAGGCTGGCCTCCAGTCCGAGGCTGGTCAGTTGCCGGGGGTTGAGGATCGCCGATACGTCGCGGACCTTGTTGAGGGTTTCGTCCAGGGTCTCGCAGAGTAGCGCGCATTGGCCTTGCAATTCTTCCGGCATCCGCCGCTTGAGCCATTCGCCTTGCAGTTTCGCTGCGGTCAGCAACTGGCCAATGTCGTCGTGCAATTCGCGGCTGAGGCGATGGCGCTCGTTTTCCTGGACCTCAAGCAACCGGTCGGCCAGTTCCTGAGGCTGGAACTTGATGGATTTGCGTGACAACCGATGGTGGATCCAGACACAAGTCATGGCTGCGACATTCAGTACCAGCAGGCTCAACGGCACCGTGTAGGCGTACAGGTAGGCCAGCAGGCAGCCGAGGGTCGAGCAGATACACAATAATAATGTGAAGCGACGGGCGTTTTCTCGGGAGGGAGGCCAGGTGATGAATGACTTGAGGCTGGCGTACATAGCGGATGGAGCCAATGAATGTTCGCTGCGGGCTGGCCGGTCAGCGCATCTGACAGGCCCGGTCGGGTAAACGTTTTCAGGTCGAGGGCAGCTTCGGTCGGCGGCTTTACGGCGCTGTCTTGAAGTGGCTGACGCGCGAGATAGTACCACTTCACCTATCGTTGGTCGCGCTCGGCATGGCGCGGTGAAAGCGCTACGTACCTGGCACGCAGCACTGAGCCGGCATCATCGTCTCAGGCTTGTTTCTGGGGGTAGGATACCAACGCCAGCGGACTTGACGCTGCCGATGCCTGGCCGGGGCTCTGGCCTACCTGGAAAGCGAATGCCTCGATCAACGAAATCTGTTCACTGCTGTCCAGGCCCAACTGGCCGGTGGTGTGATCGACCAGTTCCAATTGCCAGGCCATCAGGGTTAAACAATCCTTCAGGGCGTCCAAGGCTCGGTCATGCAACTCCATGTGGTTTTGCGCGTGACTGAGCAAGCCATGGATATGCAGTGAAAACTCCGAAACGGCTTCCAGCGCCAGGGCATTGGCCTTGTTCGACAGTTTCAGCAAGGTGCTGAGCATGCAATCGATGGCGTCCTTGTCGTTGTTGATCAATTGCAGATGGCTCAGGCATTCCTCCGACTTGGCCAACAGCGTCTCGGCCTCGATCAGAAGCTCGGGAAGACGCTGAGTCCAGTTCCTACGATCGTTCGGCATGCTTATCTCCACAACATCATGTCAGGCGAAAGAAAACCGCTTATGGCGAACGGCTGGATCTCAAGGTCGGCCGCGGTCGGACGCACGGCGACACATCCCTGCCGTTCAGCGAAAGCGAATTCGCAAACAATTGCACGGGTGGGATCGGCCGAAAGACTGGAGGTCCGATGACCTTTGGTCGCGCACAAAAGCCTGACTCCGTTCAGCAATGAGAATGGCGTCACATTAATGGCTATTGGATAACGGGAATATCAGGTTGGACCTGATTGTGCCTAGGGGAATCCCTTAGGCAGGGGAACTTTGCACGCAAACCTGGGTCGCGCGGCAGAGAAAAGGTGCAGATGAAATCATGAAGTCAGTAAAACATGATGTTAATGTGACATCAATACCCCGTGATTGTATTTTATCCGGGGGTCAAGATTCGGTTCGCGCAGCCGATATCTCATTCATTGGATTCATCCGAACAAGCCCAGGAGTCATCGATGGCCGGCATTCTCGACACAGTAGATCAACGAACCCAACTGGTGGGTGAGAATCGCCTGGAAATTCTCATGTTCCGCCTGGCGGGTCGACAGTTGTTCGCCATTAACGTGTTCAAGGTCCAGGAAGTGCTGCAGCTGCCGAAGCTGACCCTGATGCCGCAGCGCCACCCGTTCGTGTGCGGCGTGGTCAATCTGCGGGGCCAGACGTTGCCGGTGATCGACCTGTCCCAGGCCATTGGCATGCGTCCGCTGGTGCCGGGCCCCAACAGCACCATCATCGTGACTGAGTACAACCGCTCGGTTCAGGCATTTTTGGTGGGCGGTGTCGACCGCATCGTCAACATGAACTGGGAAGCCATCCTGCCACCGCCGACAAGCGCTGGCCGTGAGCACTACCTGACGGCCATCAGCAAGGTGGACGATCAGTTGGTGGAAATCATCGACGTGGAAAAAGTCCTGGCCGAAATCGTGCCGTACAACGCCAAGGTCTCCCGGGACAAGCTCGAAGACCCGGTGCTGGAGCGCGCCCGTGGTCGCGAAGTGTTGCTGGTGGACGACTCCAACGTCGCGCTCTCGCAACTGCGCGATACCCTGGGGCAACTGGGCGTGAAAATGCACATCGCCAGCGACGGCCTCAAGGCCCTGAACATGCTCAAGGCTTGGGCCGATACCGGCGAGGTGATGACCGATAAATTGCTGATGATCTTCACCGACGCGGAAATGCCGGAAATGGACGGCTACCGGCTGACCACTGAAATCCGCAACGACCCGCGCTTGCGTGGGCTCTATGTCGTACTGCACACCTCGTTGTCCGGCAGCTTCAACGATTCGATGGTCAAGAAGGTCGGTTGCGACAACTTCCTCTCCAAATTCCAGCCGGACAAGCTGGTCGATGTGGTGCGCCAGCGGCTGATGCTCGACTGAAACCGATGGTGGTTTGCTTCAATGGCCGGCTCGTATAAGGTGGCATTTTTTCGCCACCAGGGAAGTTGACCATGTTGCGGCTGAGCGCGCTGTATCGGTATCCGTTGAAGTCCGGCAAGGGTCAGCCCTTGCAAGGGATCGGCCTGGACAAGCTCGGGCTGGACGGTGACCGGCGCTGGATGCTGGTGGATGAGGGCACGGGGCGTTTCCTGACCCAGCGAGCCGTGGCGAAGATGAGCCAGCTCTCAGCCTTGTGGAACGAAGCGGGTGGCCTGACGCTCAGCGCGCCGGGCCATGGCGCCATCGACGTGCCGCTGCCGCCCGTGGTGGAAGAACAGCGGCGCGGGGTGACCATCTGGCGTGACACCTTGCGTGTGCCGGATGCCGGTGACGAGGCCGCGGCCTGGGTCAGCGAATTCATCGGCAATCCAACCCGCCTGGTGCATGTGCCGGTGGATCTGGCGCGTACCACCGCCGCCGGTTATGGCAAGGATGACGACAAGGTTGCCTTTGCCGATGGGTTCCCCCTGCTGCTGATTGGCCAGGCGTCCTTGCAGGATCTGTCGAACCGAGTCGGTCGTTCGCTGGAAATGTTGCGCTTTCGCCCCAACCTGGTGGTCGAGGGCAGCGAGGCGTTTGCCGAGGACGGCTGGAAGCGCATTCGTATCGGCGAGGTTGAGTTCCGGCTGGTCAAGCCATGCTCACGTTGCATCATGACCACGGTCGATCCGCAAACCGGCGAACGCGATCCGAATCGCGAACCCTTTGCCACGTTGCAGCATTACCGTTCGACACCGGACGGTGCGATGTTCGGCCAGAACCTGGTCAACGACAGCAACGGTCGGCTTGAAGTCGGCATGCCGGTTGAAGTGCTCGAATAAAAAAATCCGTAAACAAAAATGCCCGTGTCATTGGACACGGGCATTTTTGTTTATCACGCAAGCATTTTTTGTAGGCTTTTGTGGCGAGGGAGCTTGCTCCCGTTGGGTTGCGAAGCAGCCCCTGCATTCCAGTCATCACATCGTAGGGGACGCTGGCGCGTCCAGCGGGAGCAAGCTCCCTCGCCACAGGGTTAACCATGCCCCCAAAAGGGGAGCAGCTCTGGTGGTTCGCCGAATCAGCCGCGGTACTCACACAGGTAAGCGGTATCGACGGCCACTTTGAGCTGGAATTTGCTGTTGGCCGGAACATTGAACTGGCTGCCGGCCTCGAAGGTTTCCCAGTCGGTGCTGTCAGGCAGCTTCACGGTCAGGGCGCCGGAGACCACGTGCATGATTTCCCGTTGGGCCGTGCCGAACTCATATTCGCCCGGTGCCATGACGCCGATGGTCGCAGGGCCTTCGGCAGTGCCAAAAGCGATCGACTTGACGGTGCCGTCGAAGTACTCGTTGACTTTAAACATGGGCGATTCCTCGAAAAAGGGGCTGAAAAAGGCCGGCCAGTATGCACAAGGCCGCAACATTCGTCATCTGCCACACTGGGAGGTGGCTGCCGCTCAACGCGCAAGCACCAGGGGCAACAACCGCGCGGTATTGCGTGCGTCTTCCAGCGCACGGTGCTGTTGACCGCAGAATTGCAGGCCAGCCAGTTGCAGCGCGCCATTGAGCCCCAGCGGTCGCTCCAGTCGCCGGGCCTTGGCGAAGCGTTGCTTGAGGTTCATGTGCGGCACCTGGCCGAGGACACTGTGCAACTGCTGGTGCTGCCATTCCTGAAGCAGTTGCTTGCGGTCGTAATCGCCCCAACTGACCCAGCTTTCCAGCTTCGACTGATACGGCGCCAGCCAGCGCTCGAACGCCGGCCAGACCTCGGTCAAGGGCGCGGCATTGTCGATATTGGCCTGGGTGATGTGGGTCAGTTCGCGGCAGAAGGGCGTGAGCAGCGGCCGCCTCAGGGGCCGCACGAAGCGCTGGAAATGATCCACTTCGCGGCCGTCACGATTCACCAGCGTGGCGCCGATTTCGATAATTTCCATTTCGGTTACCGGCCAGCCACCTTCATCGGTGGTGGCCTCCAGATCAATCACCAGCCAGTGAGGCATTGCAGGGTTCCCGGTATCGGCGTGCTGATGGGTTTGAGCGTAGTCAAACCCTCGGCATCCGACTAGTGGGCTGTTTCAACGCGCAACAAAACCTGGCGATTTTTCACCTGGTCACCCCGCGTGACCTGCAATTGCCTGACCACCCCGTCGATGCCTGCCTTGAGTGGATGCTCCATTTTCATCGCTTCGAGCACCATCAGCAGTTGGCCTTGGCGCACCGTGCTGCCTTCGCTGACCAGCACCTCGACAATGGCACCGTCCATGGGCGCCTTGAGCATGCCGTCGTTGGCACTGGCCTTGGCGGCGATGGCGGCCAGGGTTCGGTCCTGCAGATGCAGGCCGCCGGGTCGGGTGGACAGCCAGAGATCGTTGCCATCGAGGCGCCACGCATGCCGCCGGCGAATCCCATCGATCACCAGTGTTGCGCCATGGGGGTCAGCGTCGAGCAGCCTCAGTTCGATCAAGCACCCGGCACTGCGGATGTTGAATGTGCCGTCGGTTTCGGCCACCAGGCTCAGCGTCCAGTCGTGCTCGCCGACGCCGATCCGGTAGTGCAGCGCCGCGCCGATGCTGTTGCGCCATCCGCGCAGGCCCGGAGCATGCCGTGCTTGCGAGGCCTGATAAAACGCCGCCGTGGCGATGGCGAGTTGTTCGGCTGAGGGCTCAAGGGGCCGGAGCGCCGCATGATCGGCAAAGTGTTGCCCGATGAATCCGTTACCGAAGTCACCGTCGATGAACCGCGGGTGTGCCAGCAACCCGGCGAGCAATCGCTGGTTGCTCTGGACGCCAAGCAGCACGCAATCTTCCACCGCTCGCAACAATTTGCGTCGGGCCTCCTCGCGAGTGGCGCCGTGGACGATGAGCTTGCCCAGCATCGAATCGTAGAACGGGGTGATGGCTTGGCCCTCCAGCAGGCCATGGTCGATTCGCACGCCGTCCAGTATGGGCGGCTCCCAACCGATCAACCGCCCGGTCTGGGGCAGGAAATCCGCCGCCGGGTCCTCGGCGTACAGCCGCACTTGCATGGCGTGGCCGGTGAGCGTCACCTGCTCCTGGCGCAGGGGCAGCGGCCTGCCGGCGGCGACGTCCAATTGCCAGGCCACCAGATCCAGGCCGGTGATCAACTCGGTGACCGGGTGTTCGACCTGCAGGCGCGTATTCATCTCCAGGAAGTAAAACCGACCGTCCGCAGCGAGCAGGAACTCCACGGTCCCGGCCCCGACATAATTCACAGCGCGTCCGGCCTTGAGTGCTGCGTCGCCCATGGCCTGGCGCAGGTCGGCGGTCATGACCGGGCAGGGCGCTTCCTCGATGACTTTCTGGTGGCGCCGCTGGATCGAACAGTCCCGTTCGCCCAGGTGGATCAGCTGACCATGGTGGTCGCCGAAAACCTGCACTTCCACATGCCGCGGATCGATCAAGGCCTGTTCGAGGATCAACTCGTCGCTGCCAAAACCGTGCAGGGCCTCCGAGCGCGCGCTGCGCAACTGCTCCAGCAGGTCCTCGGCCCGCTGGACCAGGCGCATGCCTCTGCCTCCGCCACCGGCGCTGGCCTTGATCATCAACGGGTAGCCGATACGCCCGGCTTCGCGCTGCAGCGTGTCGTCGTCCTGGGCGGCGCCCTGGTAACCGGCGATGCAGGGAACGCCGGCTTCAATCATGGCGATTTTTGCCCGGCGCTTGCTGCCCATCAGGTCGATGGCCTCGGGGCTGGGGCCGATGAATACGATGCCGACCGCTTCGCAGGCCTTGGCGAACCCGGCATTTTCCGAAAGAAAGCCGTAGCCGGGATGGATCGCATCGGCCCCGCAGCGCCGGGCTGCATCGAGCATGGCCGAGGGGTTGAGGTAGGACTGCTGCACCGCGGCTGGGCCGATCAACACCGCTTCATCGGCCATGCGCACGTGCAGCGCCTCGGCGTCGGCCTCGCTGAACACCGCCACCGTGCGATAGCCCAGGGCCTGGGCGGTGCGCTGGATCCGGCAGGCGATTTCGCCGCGGTTGGCGATGAGGATTTTGCTGAAGGCGGGCATGGGGGTCATTCCTGGGTTTTTGTGGTGTCTGTTCTGGTCTCATCGCGAGCGAGCTCGCTCCCACACGGGGCTGTGTTCACCTTCCTTTGTGGGAGCGAGCTTGCTCGCGATAGCGGCCTGGCAGGCGAGGCGCTCAGTTTTTCTTCCCCGGCAAAATCCCCATGAGCTTGCAGATGATGCCCAGCATGATCTCGTCCGCACCGGCACCGATGGACACCAGCCGCACGTCGCGATAGGCCCGGGCGACCGGGTTGTCCCACATGAAGCCCATGCCGCCCCAGTATTGCAGGCAACTGTCGGTGGTTTCCCGGGCCAGGCGTCCGGCCTTGAGCTTGGCCATCGACGCCAGCCGCGTGACGTCCTGGCCATTGATGTACTGCTCGGTGGCCTGGTAGACCAGCGCCCGCAGGCATTCGATCTCGCTGGCCAGCTCCGCCAGGCGAAAGTGGATCACCTGGTTGTCGATCAGGGCCGCGCCGAAGGTCCTGCGTTCCTTGCAGTACTCGATGGTGCTGTCGATGCAATGCTCCAGGCCCTTGAGCATGTTGGCCGCGCCGAACAGGCGTTCTTCCTGGAACTGCAGCATCTGCATCATGAACCCGGCGCCTTCCTGGCCGATGCGATTGCGTTGTGGCACTCGCACGTCGTCGAAAAACACCTGGGCGGTTTCCGAGCTGCGCATGCCGAGTTTGTCCAGGTGCTGGCCGAGGCTGATGCCGGGGCTGTGCATCGGCACCATGATCAGCGATTTGTTGACGTGGGGCTTGTCATCCGAGGTGTTGGCCAGCAGGCAGATGAAATCGGCGCTGGGTGCATTGGTGATCCACATCTTGCTGCCGTTGATGACGTAGTCGTCGCCGTCCTTGCGCGCCGTGGTCTTGAGCCCGGCGACGTCGGAGCCGGCGCCAACCTCCGAGACGCCGATGCAGCCCACCTGTTCGCCGCGAATGGCCGGGCGCAGGAACGCTTCACGCAACTCATCGGAGCCGAAACGGGCCAGGGCCGGGGTGCACATATCGGTCTGGACACCGATGGACATGGGCACGCCGCCGCAATGAATGGTGCCGAATTCCTCGGCCGCGACGATCGAATAGCTGTAGTCCAGGCCCATGCCGCCGAAGGCAGCTGGTTTGGAAATGCCCAGCAGGCCCAGCTCGCCGGCCTTGCGGAAAACCTCGTGGATGGGAAAACGCCCGGCTTTCTCCCATTCGTCGACGTAAGGGTTGATGTCATGCTCGACAAACTGGCGAACGGTGCGCCGCAGTGCTTCGTGTTCCTGGGTGAAGATCATTTTTGGTGTTCTCCTGTGAGCCGTGGAGCGTCCTCAGAAACGGGCCACGCCGAAGCTGTTGGCTTGCAGTGGCCGCTGCTCGGCCTGGTGACAGATGTCCAGCAGCAAGCCCAGCAAAGAGCGCGTGTCGCGCGGGTCGATGAGCCCGTCGTCCCACAGGCTGGCGCTGCCGTAGAGGGCGGTGGACTGGCTGTCGAGCTGCTGCGCGGTGGTTTGCTCGAGCAGGTCCAGCATCTTCGGGTCGGGGGTCAGGCCGTTCTTGATCTGCGTGGCCTCGGTGACCATGCGCAGGACCTTGCCGGCCTGGGCACCGCCCATCACCGCCGTATGGCTGTTGGGCCAGGCGAAGATGAAGCGTGGGTCCAGCCCACGGCCGCACATGGCGTAATTGCCGGCGCCGTAGGAACCGCCCACCACGACGGTCAGCTTGGGCACTCGGGCATTGGCCACGGCCTGGATCATCTTGGCGCCATGCTTGATCACCCCCTGTCGCTCCGACTCGGTGCCGACCATGAACCCGGTGGTGTTGTGCAAAAACAGCAACGGCGTGCGGCTCTGGTCGCACAACTGGATGAACTGCGCGGCCTTGCTGGCACCTTGCGGCGTGATCGGTCCGTTGTTGCCGATCAGGCCGCAGGCGTGGCCGCGAATGTGCAAGTGACCGCAAATCGTCTGGGCGTCGAACTCGCTTTTGAAGGCCAGGAAATTCGAGCCGTCGGCGATGCGGGCGATGATTTCCTGCACGTCATAGGGCTTCTTCGGGTCGTCGGGGACCAGTCCCAATAATTCGTCGGCAGGGTAGAGCGGCTCCGTCCAGCTCCGTTCGGGCTGCGGTGGCAGTTGCGCATTCCAGGGCAGCAGGCTGAGAATCTCCCGGGCCAGGCGCACGCCGTCGGCGTCGTTCTCGGCCAGGTATTCGGCGGTGCCCGCCACCTGCGCATGCATCTGCGCACCGCCCAGATCCTCCTCGCTGGCCACTTCGCCGGTCGCGGCCTTGAGCAACGGCGGCCCGGCCAGGAACAGCCGCGCCTTGTCGCGCACCACCACCACGTAATCCGACAATCCTGGCTGATAAGCCCCGCCTGCGGTGGCCGAGCCATGCACCACGGTGATCTGTGGCAGGCCCATGGCCGACATGCGTGCCTGGTTGGCGAAGCAGCGCGCGCCTTCGACGAAAATCTGCGCGGCGTAATTGAGATTGGCGCCACCACTTTCGGCGAGGGTGATGATCGGCAGTTTGTTTTCCATGGCGATCTGTTGCAGGCGCAGGGTCTTGTACAAGCCGCTGGGGGAAATCGTGCCGCCCTTGATTGCGCTGTTGTTGGCCACCACCAGCACCCGCACCCCGGACACGTAGCCGATCCCGGCGATCAGGCCGCCGCCGGCCTGGCTACCGTCCTTGTCGTCATGGAGTTTGTAGCCGGCCAGGCTCGCCAGTTCGAGGAACGGCGCGCCAGGATCGAGCAGCAGGTTCAGGCGCTGGCGCGGCAACAGTTGGCCGCGTTGGTCGAACTTGCCCTGGGCCTGGGCGGCTTTCTCCAGCACGGCCTGTTCGAGCTGGCGCAACTGTTCGACACCGGCCAGCATCGCCGCGTGGTTGCGCGTGAAGTCAGCGCTGTGGGGATCAAGGTGCGATTCGAAGATTGGCATGAGGATTCCTCTTGCTCGAACGGATTAGCGCAAAATCGCCCCCCCTGTAGGAGCTGCCGAAGGCTGCGATCTTTTGATCTTGATTTTTATCTTTCGCTCGCGACTCAATTGTCCGGGACAAGATCGCAGCCTCGTTGCACTCGTCAGCTCCTACGGGTCAGGCATGCATCAGGGCGGTGTGGGGAGGCGTTGACCCGGTCGGCAATGTGTTGCGGCACCGGAATCTGGATTTCCAGCAACTGCTGGGCGAACGCCTTGCCCTGGGGATCAATGCGCAGGCTGGCGACACCGCCGCCGCCGAGGGCGTTTTCCAGCAGGAAATTCAAACTGTGGGTGCCCGGCAGATACCAGCGTTCGACCCGGCCCAACCGCGGGTCGAGCACGTGGCTCATCCAATCGACCATCACCTCCGGCGTCAGCGCTTCGGCGATCCAGGGCAGGTATTCGGGTTCCCGGGCGATCACGCCAATATTGCTGTGGTTGCCCTTGTCGCCGGAGCGCGCCACCGCCAGTTTGACCAGCGGCACGCTGGCATCGGCCCGGCCCTGGGGTTTGGGCACATCCGGGGCGACCGGCAGATCGACGGTGCGTAGCGGTTCGAAAGTGGGCAGGGGGCAAGGGTGACGCTGGCCGTCGAGTTCGATGTCGAGCCGGCAAGTGGTTTTGTCGATCAGGAACGAGAACAGGCGAATCAACGGCGACACCGTCGGCCGACCGCCGACCAGCCCCGTCAGCCCCGGCGCCATGCCGGTGGCGGCTTGGGCGATTTCCCTGGAAAACAGCACCAGCGGCTGTTTGTCCGGGTGCCGTACCGCCAGCTTGATCACCACCTCACGGCTGTCCCGGCGCTGGCCGTAAGTAGCTTCGCTGCCCAGCAGTTCGATGTTCACTTCGCTGTAGGGCGCCCAGCCACGTTGACTGAAAATCTGTGAGGTCTTGGCGACGATTGCCTGGCTGACCCGTTCAGCCTTGGCCACCGCATCAATGCCGGCGATCAGGCAGGTGGCGGTGCAGCGCCAACCGTCCGGCCAGGTGGCGCTGACCTTGTATTGATCGGTGGGCGGCAAGCCCTTGGCGCCGTGGACGCGCACGGCGTGCTTGCCTTGCTGGATCAACCTGACCTGGCTGAAATCACAGATCACGTCTGGCAACAGATAGCCTTGCGGGTCGCCGATTTCGTAGAGCAACTGCTCGCCGACGGTCAATGGCGTGACCAATCCGCCGCTGCCTTCGGTTTTGGTAACCGTGAATTGGCCGTCGGCGCTGACCTCGACGATGGGAAAGCCGATGTGCTCATAATCCGGCACTTGCTGCCAGTCGGTGAAGTTGCCGCCCGTGCACTGGGCGCCGCACTCGATCAGGTGCCCGGCCAGTGCGGCCTGGGCCAATCGGTCGTAATCGTCCCAGGCCCAGCCGAATTCATGCACCAGGGCGGCGCTGACCACGGCGCTGTCCACCACTCGACCGGTGATCACGACATCGGCCCCCAGGCGCAACGCCTCGACAATGCCGGGCGCGCCAAGGTAGGCGTTGATCGACACGCACGCGCAGGGCAGGGGCTCGCCACTGAACATTTCACGGATGCCCTGGGCGGCGAGCCGTTCGAATTGCGGTTGCAGGTCATCGCCCAGCAGCACGGCGATCTTCAACGGCACGCCCGCCTGATCGCAGGCCGCTTGCAGGGCCTTCGCACAGGCCTGGGGGTTGACCCCGCCGGCGTTGCTGATGACGCGGATGCCGTCGTCCTGCAAACGCTGTAGCAGCGGTGTGAGGACCTCGATGAAGTCCGTGGCATAGCCGCTCGAAGAATCCTTCAGCCGCGCTCCCGCCATGATCGACATCGTCACCTCGGCCAGGTAATCGAACACCAGGTAATCCAGCGCCCCGCCCTCGACCAGTTGCGCCGCCGCAGTACAGGTATCGCCCCAGAAGGCGCTGGCGCAACCGATACGGATCGTTTTGGGCATGGCGTTCCCTCCGACAAAGGTGGCTCGAGACTACCAAGCAAGCGCTTGGTTTGTAAACGACCGCTGGTTCTTCTGGCCGAGCGCTTGCTTGGTTGCCTCGGTCAGCTTAAATTGCCCGCGCCACTGATGGTTTGATGTGCAATGCTCGCGCGTGGGTTGATCGACTGTAGGAGATAATGGGTGGACGAGCAAAAAGCCCTGAGCGTGATGCGGGAGCTGGTCGACAACGGGCAACTGACCGACCCGGACAGTGCTCGCGGCAAACTGCTCCAGACCGCCGCCCACCTGTTTCGCAACAAAGGCTTCGAGCGCACCACGGTGCGTGACCTGGCCAGTGCCGTGGGCATCCAGTCGGGTAGCATCTTTCACCATTTCAAGAGCAAGGACGAAATCCTGCGGGCGGTGATGGAAGAAACCATCTGCTACAACACCGCATTGATGCGCGCCGCCCTGGCCGAGGCCGACAGCGTGCGTGAGCGGGTATTGGCGCTGATCCGCTGCGAATTGCAGTCGATCATGGGCGGCACCGGCGAGGCCATGGCGGTGCTGGTCTATGAATGGCGTTCGCTATCGCAGGACGGACAGCGGCACGTGCTGGCCCTGCGTGATATTTATGAAGACTTGTGGCTCGAGGTCCTGGGCCAGGCCAAGGAGGCCGGGTATATTCGTGGAGACGTGTCCATTACCCGGCGGTTCCTCACGGGAGCGTTGTCCTGGACCACCACCTGGTTTCGCGCCGAAGGCAGCCTGAGTCTCGATGAGCTGGCCGAGCAAGCCCTGATCCTGGTGCTTGAAGAAAAACAATAATCGAGCAATGCCTTGAATGACCGTGTGTGGCTGGCTAAGTGGCTGAAACCGCCTAGCTTGATTGTTATTGATGGGACTTTTGGGGAGTGGGTTATCTTGACGTTTTCGCCGATGGGGATGACCTCGCGTCTGCTGCTGGCTGTTCTGGCCGTTTTCCTGGCGCTGCCGACCGAGGCAGCGCAACTGGTACGGATCGGCGCGGCGCATTTTCCGCCTTATACCGTTCGTCCCGAAAACGGCGCCGACACCGGCCTGCTGCCGCAAATGGTGGAGGCCTTGAACCAGGCGCAAACCGACTATCAGTTCGTGCTGGTGCCGACATCGATCCCGCGCCGCTTCAATGATTTCAAGCAGGGCCGGGTCGACATGGCGATCTTCGAGAACCCCGAGTGGGGCTGGCAAGATGTGCCGCACACCTCGGTGGACATGGGCCTGGAGGATGCGGAAGTCTTCGTCGCGCAGCGCGAGCCGGATCGCACGCAAAGTTATTTCACCGACCTCAGGGGCAAGCGCCTGGCCCTGTTCAGCGGCTATCACTACGCCTTCGCCGAATTCAACGCCGACCCCAAGTTCCTCGCCGGCCAATACAACGCCACGCTGACGTATTCCCACGACAGCAACCTGCTGATGGTCTTGCGTGGGCGTGCGGATATCGCCCTGGTGACCCGTTCGTACCTCAACGATTACGTGTTGCGCAATCCCGAAGTCGGCCCGCAATTGCTGGTGTCTGAACGCATCGATCAGGTTTACCACCATTACGCGTTGATCCGCCCGCAGGCGCCCATTTCCAGTGAGGCGTTTGCGCAGTTGCTGCAAATGTTGCGGGATAACGGTCAGTTGCTGAAGATTTTCCAGCCCTACCAGATTCATCTGGTGCCCACGCATTCCCATTGAATGCGCCACTAAATTTCCCTTCCTGGCTCACGTCCCTCGTTGACTACCGACGAATACGCGAGCCCCCCCCCATGTCCAACCTCAACCACCCGACGACGCTGCCCTTGCCCGGCGGCCGTCGCCTCGGCGCCGATGAAACCGAACGCCACCTGAGCCTGATGCTCGAAGGTGCGCCGCTGATCCGGCTGCGCCTTGCGCGCGGTCCCGAGTTGCACGTGCACTTGCAGGAAATCAACGACCGCCCGGTGGGCCCGGCGCTGTGGGCGGCCTGCTATTGGCTGTTTGCTCGCGACCCCGATTGCCAGCGCCTGACCTGGCACCTCGACGAGCGCCCCGGCGAAGCCTTGCTCAGCGGTTTGTTGACGGCCACTGAACGTGCCGGTGAATACATCTGCGAGCGCACGATGTTCTGGCAATTGCCGCAGCCCTGGCTGGGAGTGTCGTTCAACGGCAGCTACCCGCAACACATGACCATCACCGATGGCCAGCGCCATCCACGCCGGCCCATCAAGCCCCGTGGCGAGGTGTACCGGCGTTTCGATGCGCGGCTGGGGGCCTGGGTGTCCTTGCGCACCCTGGAAATCGAGCAGGACCTTACGCGTTTCAACCGCTGGCAGAACAGCCCGCGGGTGGCGAGTTTCTGGCAGGAGGAGGGCAGCCTGGAACAGCATCGCGAGTACCTGGGCAAGCTGCAGGCCGATCCCCGGGTCTTGACCCTGATCGGTTGTTTCGATGACCAGCCGTTCGCTTACTTCGAAGCCTATTGGGCCAAGGAGGATCGGATCGCGCCGTTCTATGACGCCGGCAACTACGATCGCGGCATCCACATGCTGGTGGGTGAAGAGCAACACCGGGGACCGCACAAGGTGGCCAGTTGGTTGTCGGCGCTGGTGCATTACCTGTTCCTGGACGATCCGCGCACCCAGCGCGTGGTCGCCGAGCCCCGGGCCGACAATGCCCGGATGATCGGGCACCTGCACAACCAGTGCTTCCATTGTGAAAAGGAATTCGATTTCCCCCACAAGCGCGCGGCGCTGATGATCCTGGGGCGTGAGCGGTTTTTTGATCGGTGTGGGTTGATGTAGGGGGGGGCAGGGCCTTAGGGCCTCATCGCGAGCAAGCTCGCTCCCACAGTTTTTGTGGTCACTGAATTCCTCTGTGGGAGCGAGCTTGCTCGCGATGAGGCCGGCAAAACCACCGCAAGTTACCGCCGGGCGAAGGTATCCCCCCGAACCCCCGACACCTTGCGGCAATGCACCAGGGCATCGCGGATCATGAAGTTCACCAGGGTCGGCGAGACGCCCAGTTCCTTGGCGATGTCCTTCTGTGGCACGCCATGCAGGCGATACATCTCGAAGGCATAGCGGGTGCGGCTGGGCAGCTCGGTCAGCGCGTCGGCGATGTGCTCCAGCGTGGAGAAGTTGATATGGGAGGTTTCTGGCGAAGCACCCTGGATCACCACGTTCAACCCTTCCTCTTCCGGCCCCGAGTATTTCTGTTCCAGCGCCTGCTTGCGGTAGTGGTCGATCGCCAGGTTGCGCACGATCTGGAACAGATAGCTGAGCTGCGCCTTGAACGAGGAGGTGATCTGCGGCGCCGATTGCAGCCGGAAAAACGCGTCCTGCACCACATCCTCCGCACGGGATCGGCAGCCGGTAATGCGTGCCGCGATCTTGACCAGGATCAATCGGTTGTCCACGAATGCCTGGAGTAACGGTGAGTCGCACCTGCTTGTGGATACTTGTTCCGTCATGGAATTCACCTTGCTGCAAAAAGTTAGCGGGACGTCCGGATGCCGCACTCGTCCTACACATCGAGCGCCAAATTAGGCTTAATGATAATGATTGTCAATTGAGAAGAAGAATTATTGATGTAATGAAGTCCAGCCTCGGTGCTGCGACCCATTGCCGCGACGCGTGGCCGTCGGATGCTTCGGTGCGCTGCTTCGGTGAGTAGGCTCCTCGACTAATTATTTGTCGGGACTATCCGTTCCCATGGGTGACAACTTGCAAGCCGAATCCAGGCAGGAACCCCCCATGACCGACGCGTTCGAACTCCCCATCACCCTGGCTCATGCCCTCCAGCGCCGCGCCGCGTTGACGCCGGACCGGGTGGCCCTGCGCTTCCTCGCCGACACCCCTGGGCAGGGTGTGGTGTTGAGTTATCGCGACCTGGACCTGCGCGCCCGGATCATCGCCGGCGCTTTGCAGGCCGAGGCCGCGCTGGGTGATCGCGCCGTGCTGCTGTTCCCCAGCGGCCCGGATTATGTCGCGGCGTTCTTTGGCTGCCTCTACGCCGGGGTGATTGCCGTGCCGGCCTATCCGCCGGAGTCCGCCCGTCGCCACCATCAGGAGCGTTTGCTGTCGATCCTCAAAGACGCCGAACCGCGCCTGTTGCTCACCAGCAGCGATCTGCGCGAGCCATTGCAAGCCATCGAATCGGCACCGCCGGTGTTGTGCGTCGATACCCTCGACCCGGCCCACGCCGGGCAATGGCGGATGCCGACGCTGCAGGACGACGACATTGCTTTCCTGCAATACACCTCCGGCTCCACCGCGTTGCCCAAGGGCGTGCAGGTCAGCCACGGCAACCTGGTGGCCAACGAACTGCTGATCCGTCATGGCTTCGGCATCGACCTGAACCCCGATGACGTCATCGTCAGCTGGCTGCCGCTGTACCACGACATGGGGCTGATTGGCGGCTTGTTGCAGCCGGTGTTCAGCGGCGTCCCCTGCGTATTGATGTCGCCGGCCTACTTCCTGGCCCGACCCCTGCGCTGGCTCGAAGCGATCAGTGAGTACGGCGGCACCATCAGCGGTGGCCCGGACTTCGCCTACCGGCTGTGCAGCGAACGGGTCAGTGATTCGGCCCTGCAGCGTCTCGACCTGAGCGGCTGGCGCGTGGCCTATTCCGGTTCCGAGCCGATCCGCCTCGACACGCTGGAGCGGTTTGCCGAGAAGTTCGCCCCGTGCGGCTTCACGCCGGACAATTTCATGGCCTCTTACGGCCTGGCCGAAGCGACGCTGTTCGTCGCCGGCACGCCACGCCGCCACGGCATTCCTTCGCTGCGGGTGGACGATGCGGCCCTGGCGCAAAACCGTGCCGAGCCGGGGCAGGGCAGTGCGGTGATGAGTTGTGGTGTCAACCAGCCCGGACACGCGGTGCTGATCGTCGAGCCCGCCACGTTGCAGCCGTTGGCCGACCATCAGGTCGGTGAAGTCTGGGCCGCCGGCCCGAGCATCGCATTGGGCTACTGGCGCAACCCTGAAGCCAGCGCCAAGACCTTTGTCCAGCACGACGGGCGGACCTGGCTGCGTACCGGTGACTTGGGTTTCCTGCGCGGTGGCGAGCTGTTCATCACCGGTCGCCTGAAAGACCTGCTGATCGTGCGCGGGCATAACCTCTATCCCCAGGACATCGAGCAAACCATCGAGCGCGAAGTGGAGGTGGTGCGCAGGGGCCGCGTGGCCGCGTTCGCGGTCAACGATAACGGCGAGGAAGGCATCGGCATCGCTGCGGAAATCAGCCGCAGCGTGCAGAAAATCCTCCCGCCCGAAGCCTTGATCAAAGCCATTCGCCAGACCGTGGCCGAGGCCTGCCAGCAAGCCCCGAGCGTGGTGGTGCTGCTCAATCCCGGCGCGTTGCCCAAGACCTCCAGCGGCAAGTTGCAACGCTCGGCGTGCCGCAGTCGATTGGCCGACGGCAGCTTGGACAGTTATGCACAGTTCCCGTCAGCCGAGGCAGAAGTCGCTGACGAATCTGCGCCGTCATCCGAGCTGCAAACGCTCATCGGCCAAATCTGGCGGGAGCAGCTGCAGGTCGAACACGTCCAGGCTGACGATCATTTCTTTCTGCTGGGCGGCAACTCCATCGCCGCCACCCAGGTGATCGCACGGCTACGGGAAACCCTGGGGCTGGAGTTGAACCTGCGCCTGCTGTTCGAAGCCCCGACCCTGGTTGCGTTCGCCACAGCGGTGGCGAACCAGCAACAGGACGGCGGCCAGCCTCAAGGCGCGATCAGCGCATTGTCGCGCGACGATGCGTTGCCGCAATCCCTGGCCCAGAACCGTTTGTGGATTACCTGGCAGCTCGATCCGGCGAGCCATGCCTACAACATTCCCGGCGCCTTGCACCTGCGCGGCGAGCTGGACGAAGACGCGTTGCGCACCAGCTTCCAGCAATTGATCGAGCGTCATGAGTCCCTGCGCACGCGGTTCCTGGAGCGGGATGGCGTGGCCCTGCAACAGGTCGATCCGGCCGGTGAATTCAAGCTGCGTGTCATCGACCTTGGCGACCTGCCTGCCGACTCGCGCGAAGCCCGGGCGCGGCAGGTTCGAGAAGACGAAGCGGCCACGCCGTTCGATCTGGAGAAGGGGCCGCTGCTGCGGGTCAGCCTGTTGCGTCTCGACGAGGATGACCATCAGCTGCTGGTGACCCTGCACCACATCATCGCCGACGGCTGGTCGATGAACGTGTTGGTCGAAGAGTTTTCCCGGCTGTACGCCGCTGCATCCCAAGACCAGGTCGCCGGTCTGGCGCCGTTGCCCTTGCAATACGCCGACTACGGCAGTTGGCAGCGCCAGTGGCTCGCCCAGGGCGAGGCCGAGCACCAACTGAGCTACTGGAAGCAGCAACTGGGCGCGGAACATTCGGCCCTGGTGCTGGGCACGGATCACCCGCGCAGCGCTCAACGCCAGCGCAGTGCCGCACGGCATAGCCTGCGCCTGGACAAGGGCCTCGGCGATACCTTGCGCCAAGTGGCCCAGGCTCACGACGCAACGCCGTTCATGCTGTTGCTGGCAGCCTTCCAGGCGCTGTTGCAGCGTTACACCGGCCAATCCGACATTCGCATCGGCGTGCCCAACGCCAACCGTCCGCGCCTGGAAACCCAGGGCCTGATCGGCTTCTTCATCAACACCCAGGTGCTGCGTGGGCAGGTCGATTCACGTCAGCCATTCGCTGCGCTGCTGGCCCAGGCCCGGGAAGCCACGCTCGGTGCCCAGGCCCACCAGGACTTGCCGTTCGAACAATTGCTCGAAGCGTTTCCCGAAGCGCGTGAACAAGGCCTGTTCCAGGTGATGTTCAACCACCAGCAGCGTGACTTGAGTGCCTTGCGGCGCCTGCCGGGGTTGCTGGCCGAGGAGTTGCCGTGGCACAGCCGCGAAGCCAAGTTCGACCTGCAACTGCACAGCGAAGAAGATCGCAACGGCCGGCTGACGTTGTCGTTCGACTACGCCGACGAACTGTTCGAGGCGGCAACCATCGAGCGGCTGGCGGCGCATTATTGCAACCTGCTGCGGGCGGTCTGTGCCGATCCTCAGCAAGCCATCGGCGATGTGCCGTTATTGGGCGCCGATGAACACAGCCAACAGCAGCAATGGAGCGCGGCCCCGTGCGCGCCGGCCAGCCAATGGCTGCCGGAGCTGTTGAACGAACAGGCCCGCTGCACGCCGCAACGCACTGCGTTGCGCTGGGACGGTGGTCAAGTCGATTATGCCGAGCTGCACGCCCAGGCCAATCGCCTGGCCCATTACCTGCGGGACAAGGGCGTTGGCCCGGACGTGTGCGTGGCGATTGCCGCCGAGCGTTCGCCGCAGTTGCTCATCGGTGTGCTGGCCATCATCAAGGCCGGCGGTGCCTATGTGCCGCTGGATGCGGACTACCCGGCCGAACGCCTGGCCTACATGCTCCACGACAGTGGCGTCGACTTGCTGCTGACCCAAACCGCGCTGCTCGAGCGTTTGCCGGCTTGCGACGGTGTCAGTGTCATCGCCATGGACGCCCTGCACCTGGAGCAATGGCCGAGCAATCCGCCGGGCTTGCACCTGCACGGCGACCACCTGGCCTACGTGATCTACACCTCCGGCTCCACCGGCCAGCCCAAAGGCGTCGGCAATACTCACGCGGCCCTGGCCGAGCGCCTGCAATGGATGCAAGCGACCTACGGGCTGGATGCCAGTGATGTGCTGATGCAAAAAGCGCCGATCAGTTTTGACGTGTCGGTCTGGGAGTGCTTTTGGCCACTGATCAGCGGCAGCCAACTGGTATTGGCTGGCCCCGGAGAGCACCGTGACCCGCACCGCATCGCCCAGTTGGTGCGGCAGTTTGGCGTGACCACGTTGCACTTCGTACCGCCGTTGCTCAGCCTGTTTGTCGATGAGCCCCTGAGCGCCCGTTGCAGCAGCCTGCGTCGGTTGTTCTCTGGTGGCGAAGCCTTGCCCGCCGAACTGCGCAACCGGGTGTTGGCGCAACTGCCGGCGGTGCAACTGCACAACCGCTACGGCCCGACCGAAACCGCGATTAACGTCACCCATTGGCATTGCACCGAGGCCGATGGCGAGCGCTCGCCGATCGGCCGTCCCCTGGGCAACGTCCTGTGCCGGGTACTCGACAGCGAGCTCAATCTCGTGCCGGCCGGTGTGCCCGGCGAGCTGTGCATCGGCGGCCTGGGCCTGGCCCGGGGTTACCTCGGCCGTCCGGGCCTGAGCGCCGAGCGTTTCGTCGTCGACCCATTGGGGCCGGCCGGTGCGCGGTTGTACCGTACCGGCGACCGCGCGCGTTGGAACGCCGACGGCGTGATCGAGTACCTCGGCCGCCTCGACCAGCAGGTCAAGCTGCGCGGTTTCCGGGTCGAGCCGCAGGAAGTCGAAGCGCGCCTATTGGCCCAGGACGGCGTCGCCCAAGTGGCGGTGTTGGTGCGCGACACCTCGGCCGGCCCGCAGTTGATCGGCTATTACACCGCCCCGGATGTCGCTCAGGACCAGGACGCGTTGAACATTCGACTCAAAACCGCCCTGGCCGCCGAGCTGCCCGACTACATGGTGCCCACCCAACTGCTGCGTCTGGAGACCATGCCCCTGGGCCCGAGCGGCAAGCTCGACCGCCGTGCCTTGCCCGAACCGCAGTGGCAGGTGCGCGAGCACGTCGAGCCGGCCAGCGCCCTGGAGCAACAAATCGCTGGGATCTGGCGCGACGTGCTGGGCCTTGCGCGCATCGGCCTGCGGGACGATTTCTTTGCCCTCGGCGGCCATTCGCTGCTGGCGACCCAGATCATTTCCCGCACCCGCCAAACCTGTGACGTCGAGCTGCCGCTGCGCACTTTGTTCGAGGCCAGTGAGTTGGGAGCCTTCGCTGAACAAGTGCGCTTGATCCAGGCCAGCGGCCAGACCAACCGCCAGCCGCCCATCGAGAAGGTCGACCGCAGCCAACCAGTGCCGCTGTCCTATTCCCAGCAGCGCATGTGGTTTCTCTGGCAGATGGAGCCGGACAGCCCGGCCTACAACGTCGGTGGCATGGCGCGCTTGCGCGGGGTGTTGGATGTCGGCCGCTTCGAGGCGGCCTTGCAGGCGTTGATCCTGCGCCACGAAACCCTGCGCACCACGTTCCCGAGCATCGACGGCGTGGCTCGCCAGCAGGTGCACGGCGAGACGGGCCTGTGCATGGACTGGAAGGACTTCTCGAGGCTGGCCGCCGACGTCCGCCAGCAGCGGGTGCAGCAACTGGCGGACAGCGAAGCCCACCAGCCCTTCGACCTGGAAACCGGGCCGCTGCTGCGGGCCTGCCTGGTCAAGACCGCCGAGCATGAGCATTACTTTGTGCTGACGCTGCACCACATCGTCACCGAAGGCTGGGCGATGGACATTTTCGCCCGTGAACTGAGCGCGCTGTACGAAGCCTTTATCGACGATCGTGAATCGCCTCTGGAACCGTTGCCGGTGCAGTACCTGGACTACAGCGTCTGGCAGCGTCAGTGGCTGGAGTCCGGCGAGCGTCAGCGACAACTCGACTATTGGACCGCGCAACTGGGCCGCGAACACCCGCTGCTGGAACTGCCCGGTGACCGTCCGCGTCCATCGGTGCAAAGTCATCGCGGTGAATTGTTCCGTTTCGACCTCAACGATGATTTGGCGGCGCGGGTCCGTGCCTTCAACGCGCAACAGGGCCTGACCCTGTTCATGACCATGACCGCGGCCCTGGCCGTGTTGCTCTATCGCTACAGTGGCCAGACCGACCTGCGCATCGGCGCGCCGGTGGCGAACCGCATCCGTCCGGAAAGCGAAGGGCTGATCGGCGCGTTCCTCAATACCCAGGTGTTGCGTTGCCAGCTCGACGGGCAGATGTCGGTGGGCGAACTGTTCGAACAGGTGCGCCACACCGTCATCGAAGGCCAGTCCCACCAGGATTTGCCGTTCGATCATCTGGTGGAAGCCCTGCAACCGCCGCGCAGTGCGGCGTACAACCCGCTGTTCCAGGTGATGTGCAACGTGCAGCGCTGGGAGTTCCAGCAGAGCCGCACGCTGGCCGGCATGACGGTGGAATACCTGGTCAATGACGCCCGGGCCACCAAGTTCGACCTCAACCTGGAAGTCACCGACCTGGATCAGCGCCTGGGTTGCTGTTTGACCTACAGCACCGACCTGTTCGACGAGCCGCGCATCGCGCGCATGGCTGGGCACTGGCGCAATCTGTTGGAAGCGTTGCTGGTCGATCCGGCCCGACGCCTGAGCGAACTGCCGTTGCTGGACACCCGCGAGCAGCAACAGCTGCTCGACAGCCTGGGCGTCGAGCCCGGTGAGCATCGCCTGGACCAATGCCTCCACGCACTGTTCGACGAACAGGCGCGGATGCGTCCCGACGCACCGGCGCTGACGTTCGCCGGGCAGACCCTGACGTATGCGCAACTGGACAGCCGCGCCAATCGCCTGGCCTGGATGCTGCGCGAGCGAGGCGTCGGGCCGCAGGTGCGGGTCGGCCTGGCCCTGGAGCGTTCGCTGGAAATGGTCATCGGCCTGCTGGCGATCCTCAAGGCCGGCGGTGCCTACGTGCCGCTGGACCCGGAATACCCGCTGGACCGCTTGAGCTACATGATCGAGGACAGCGGCGTCAGCCTGCTGCTCAGTGACCGGGCGATGTTCCAGGCCCTCGGTGCGTTACCCGAGGGCGTGGGCTGCTGGTGCCTGGAAGATGATTCGGCGACCCTGGCCCAATACCCGGATCAGCCGCTGCCGCTGATCAACCTGCCGCAACAGCAGGCGTACCTGATCTACACCTCCGGCTCCACCGGCAAGCCCAAGGGTGTGGTGGTGTCCCACGGTGAAATCGCCATGCATTGCCAGGCGGTGATCCAGCGTTTCGGCATGCGCCCGGACGATTGCGAGCTGCATTTCTATTCCATCAACTTCGACGCCGCCACCGAACGCCTGCTGGTGCCATTGCTCAGTGGCGCCCACGTGGTGCTGCGGGCCCAGGGCCAATGGGACGCCGAGGAAATCTGCGGGCTGATTCGCCAGCATCGCATCAACATCCTTGGCTTCACGCCCAGTTACGGTAGCCAGTTGGCGCAGTGGCTGGCGACCCAGGGCCAGACCTTGCCGGTGCGCATGTGCATCACCGGCGGCGAAGCCCTGACGGGCGAGCATTTGCAGCGCATTCGCGCGGCGTTCAACCCAAGCCTGTTCTTCAACGCCTATGGTCCGACCGAAACCGTGGTCATGCCGTTGGCGAGCCTGGCTCCGGAGCGACTGGAAGAGGGCGCGGCCAGTGTGCCGATTGGCAGCGTGATTGGCGCCCGCGTGGCGTACATCCTCGACGCCGACCTGGCGTTGGTGCCCCAAGGTGCCACAGGTGAGTTGTATGTCGGCGGCGCCGGTCTGGCCCAGGGGTATCACCAGCGTCCGGGGATGACCGCCGAGCGTTTCGTCGCCGACCCGTTCGCCACCGAGGGCGGACGCCTGTATCGCACCGGCGACCTGGTGCGCCAGGGTGCCGACGGTCTGGTGGAATACCTGGGGCGGATCGACCATCAGGTGAAAATCCGCGGCTTCCGCATCGAACTGGGGGAAATCGAAACCCGCCTGCTGGAACATGACGCGGTGCGCGAGGCCGTGGTACTGGCCCTCGACACGCCGGGGGGCAAGCAACTGGCGGGTTACCTGGTGACCGAGGTCGCCGAACAGGGCGGCGAGCAACAAGCGACCCTGCGCGAAGCCTTGAAAAACCACCTCAAGGCACAGTTGCCGGATTACATGGTGCCCACGCACCTGATCCTGCTGGCGAGCATGCCGCTGACCGCCAACGGCAAGCTCGACCGCCGCGCCTTGCCGCTGCCCGATCCCGAACTCAATCGCCAACACTACGTGGCGCCGAGCAATGCCCTGGAGCAGACCCTGGCGGCGATCTGGTGCGACGTGCTGAACGTCGGGCAAGTGGGCCTCAACGATAACTTCTTCGAGCTGGGCGGCGATTCGATCCTGTCCATCCAGGTGGTCAGCCGCGCCCGGCAGCAGGGCATTCATTTCACTCCCCGGGACTTGTTCCAGCACCAGACCGTGCAGACCCTGGCCGCGGTCGCCACGCGCAGCCAGCAGGTGCTTGCCGAGCAGGGCCTGTTGCAGGGTGAGTCCGGGCTGACGCCGATCCAGCACTGGTTCTTCGAGCGCCGGATCCCCAACCAGCACCACTGGAACCAGGCGCTGGTGCTGGCGCCGACCACGGCCCTGGCGCCGCAACCGCTGGAGCAGGCACTGCGCAGCGTCTTCCAGCACCACGATGCCTTGCGCCTGGGCTTCGACGAAAGCGCCGGGCACTGGCGGGCCGAGCATCAGTCGTTGTCTGACGCGGCGCTGTTGCGGCACGTGTCCGTGGACACCGCGCAGGATTGCGAAGCGTTGTTTGCCGAGACGCAGAGCCGTTTCAATCTATCAACCGGGCCATTGCTGCGCGCAGTGCTGGCGCAGTTACCCGATGGCCAGCAACGGTTGCTGATCGTCATCCATCACCTGGTGGTCGACGGTGTGTCGTGGCGGGTGCTGATGGACGATCTGCAAACCGTCTACCGCCAGCTCACCACCGGGCAGGAAGTACAACTGTCGGCCAAGACCAGCCCATTGCGGGACTGGGCCGCGCGTTTGCAGGCTTACGCCGGCAGCGAATCCCTGCGCGAAGAACTGGGGTGGTGGCAAGCGCAGTTGAGTGGCGCGCAGGTGCAGCTGCCGTGCGTGAATCCCGAGGGCGGGCTGCAGGAACGTCATGCTGAAACCGTCAGCGTACGCCTGGACGCCGAGCGCACCCGGCAACTGTTGCAACAGGCGCCGAGCGCCTATCGCACCCAGGTCAACGACCTGCTGCTCACGGCGCTGGCCCGGGTGCTGTGCCGCTGGAGTGGTCACGCATCGGCCCTGGTCCAGCTCGAAGGCCATGGCCGCGAAGCGCTGTTCGACGACATCGACCTGACCCGCACCGTCGGCTGGTTCACCAGCGTCTATCCCATACGCCTGAGCCCAGCGGCCGAAGGCTTCGGAGCGTCGATCAAGGCCATCAAGGAACAATTGCGCGCGGTGCCCCACAAGGGCCTCGGCCATGGCGTATTGCGCTACCTGGCCGACGCGACGACTCGCCAGACGATGGCCAACTTGCCGCATGCGGCGATCACCTTCAACTACCTGGGCCAGCTCGACCAGACCCTCGGTCAGGATGCGCTGTTCCAGCCGCTGGATGCGCCGTTGGGGGCGATCCACGATCCCGAGGCGCCGCTGCCCAATGAGCTGAGTGTCGACAGCCAGGTCAGCGGTGGCGAGTTGGTGCTGCGCTGGACGTTCAGCCGTGAACGGCATGATCGTCAGGCTATCGCTACCCTGGCCGAGGCCTACCTCGATGAGTTGCAACGCCTGATCGAGCACTGCCTGACGGACGAGGCGGGCGGCTTGACGCCATCGGACTTCCCCCTGGCGAAGCTGACCCAGGGCCAGCTCGACAGCCTGCCGGTGCCGGCCGGGCAGATCGAAGACGTCTACCCGCTGACGCCGATGCAGGAAGGCATGCTGTTGCACACCTTGCTGGAACCGGGCACGGGCCTGTACTACATGCAGGATCGCTATCGCATCAACAGCGAACTGGACCCGCAGCGTTTTGCCCAGGCCTGGCAGGTGGTCATCGCCCGGCATGAAGCCTTGCGCGCGTCGTTCTGCTGGAACGTCGGCGAAGACATGCTGCAAATCATCCACAAGCCGGGCAACACGCCGGTGGATTATCTCGACTGGTCCGAGGTGCCCGAAGACGCCCAGGAAGCCAAGCTCCAGGTCCTGCTCAAGAACGAGCGCGAGGCCGGTTTCGATCTGTTGAACCAGGCGCCGTTTCACCTGCGGCTGATTCGGGTCGGCGCGGCACGCTACTGGTTCATGATGAGTAACCACCACATCCTCATCGATGCGTGGTGCCGTTCGCTGCTGATGGACGACTTCTTCGAGATCTACACCGCCCTGGGTGAAAACCGCGAACCGCAGTTGGCCGTGCCACCGCGCTATCGCGACTACATCGGCTGGCTGCAGCACCAGAGCCTGGCCGAAGCCCGCCAATGGTGGCAGCGCAACCTGCAAGGCTTCGAGCGAACCACCCCGATCCCTGGCGACCGGCCGTTCCTGCGTGAGCACGCCGGTGACAGTGGCGGCATGATCGTCGGCGACTGCTACACCCGTCTCGATGCCCGGGACGGTGCGCGGCTGCGGGAGCTGGCACAGGCTCAGCAACTGACGGTCAACACGTTCGCCCAGGCGGCGTGGGCCCTGGTACTGCGGCGGGTCAGCGGCGACCGCGACGTGCTGTTCGGCGTCACCGTGGCCGGGCGCCCGGTGGAGCTGCCGCAGATGCAACGCACCGTGGGGCTGTTCATCAACAGCATCGCCTTGCGCGTGCAGATGCCTGAGGACCATCAGCGCTGCAGCGTGCGCCAGTGGCTCAGCGATTTGCTGGACAGCAACATGCAACTGCGCGAGTACGAATACCTGCCGCTGGTGAGCATCCAGGAGGTCAGCGAACTGCCCAAGGGCCAGCCGCTGTTCGACAGTTTGTTCGTGTTCGAGAATGCGCCGGTGGAGGTCTCGGTGCTGGACCGCGCCCAAAGCCTCAACGCCACTTCGGACTCGGGCCGGACCCACACCAATTTCCCGCTGACGGCGGTCTGCTATCCGGGCGATGACCTGGGGCTGCACCTTTCGTACGACCAGCGCTACTTCGATGAAAGCACCGTCCAGGGGCTGCTGGGCGAGTTCAAGCGGTTGCTGCTGGCGCTGATGGAGGGCTTGCACGGCGACATGAGCGAGCTGCCGCTGATCGGTGCTCAAGAACAGGATTTCCTCATCAAGGGCTGCAACCAGAGCGAGCATGCCTATCCGCTGGAGCAGAGCTACGTCGAGCTGTTCGAGGCGCGGGTCGCGGCCCATCCGCACCGCCCTGCGGTCAGTTGCCTGGACGCGAGCTACAGCTACGCCGAGTTGAATGCACGCAGCAACCGCCTCGGCCACGCCCTGATCGCTGCCGGTGTCGGCCTGGACCAGCCCGTGGCGCTGCTGGCCGAACGGGATGCCGAGTTGCTGGGCATGATCATCGGCAGCTTCAAGGCCGGTGCCGGCTACCTGCCGCTGGACCCGGGCCTGCCGAGCCAGCGCCTGAGCCGCATCATCGAATTGAGTCGCACGCCGTTGCTGGTCTGCACCCAGGCCTGCGAGGCCCAGGCCCAGGCCTTGCTGGACGAGTTTGCCTGCTCCGCGCGGCCAAAGTTGCTGGTGTGGGAAACCGTCCAGGCCAGCGCTCTTTCGCTGGAAAACCCAGGGGTCTACAGCGGGCCGGATAACCTCGCCTACGTGATCTACACCTCCGGCTCCACCGGCCTGCCCAAAGGCGTGATGGTGGAGCAGCGGGGCATGCTCAACAACCAACTCAGCAAAGTGCCGTACCTGGCGCTGAGCGAGGCGGATGTGATTGCCCAGACCGCTTCGCAGAGCTTCGATATTTCGGTCTGGCAGTTCCTCGCCGCGCCGTTGTTCGGTGCCCGGGTCGACATCGTGCCCAACGCCATTGCCCACAACCCGCAAGGGCTGCTGGAGCATGTACAGCAGCAGGGCATTAGCGTGCTGGAAAGCGTGCCGTCGCTGATCCAGGGCATGCTCGCCCAGGAACGCATCGGGCTGGACGGCTTACGCTGGATGCTGCCCACCGGCGAAGCGATGCCGCCGGAACTGGCGCACCAGTGGTTGTTGCGTTACCCGGACATCGGCCTGGTCAACGCCTACGGCCCGGCGGAATGCTCCGACGACGTGGCGTTCTTCCGGGTCGACCTGGCCTCGACCCGTGGTACGTATCTGCCGATTGGCACGCCCACCGACAACAATCGTCTGTACCTGCTCGACGGCGCGCTGGACCTGGTACCGCTGGGGGCGGTGGGTGAGTTGTGCGTGGCGGGCACCGGGGTCGGGCGTGGTTATGTCAGCGATCCGTTGCGCACCGCCTCGGTCTTTGTGCCGAATCCGTTCGGCGCGCCGGGGGAGCGACTGTACCGTACCGGCGACCTGGCGCGGCGGCGTAGCGATGGGGTGTTGGAGTACGTCGGGCGCATCGACCATCAGGTGAAAATCCGCGGCTACCGCATCGAGCTGGGGGAAATCGAAGCGCGCTTGCATGAACAGCCAGAAGTGCGCGATGGGGCGGTGGCCGTGCAGGAGGGCGTCAATGGCAGGCATCTGGTGGGCTACCTCGTCGCCACCGACTCGGTGCTGAAACCCGCCGAGCGCCTGGAGCGCATCAAGCAGCGCCTGCGGACCGAACTGCCGGAATACATGGTGCCGCTGCACTGGCTGTGGCTCGAGCGCCTGCCCCTCAACGCCAACGGCAAGCTCGATCGCAAGGCCTTGCCGGCCCTGGAGATCGGCCAGTTGCAAAGCCAGGACTACCAAGCCCCCGGCAATGAACTGGAACGGACCCTGGCAGACATCTGGGCCCAGGTGCTGAAAGTCGAGCGGGTCGGGGTGCGGGATAACTTCTTCGAACTGGGCGGCCATTCCCTGCTGGCGACGCAAATCGCCTCACGGGTGCAAAAGGCCCTGCAACGCAACGTACCGCTGCGAGCGATGTTCGAATGCAGCACGGTGCAGGAACTGGCCGACTACATCGATGGGCTGGCGGCCAGCGAAATTACCGAGGAGAAGGTGGATCGGTTGAATGATTTGATGGCGGAATTGGAAGGAATGTAGTTCTGCGGCGTCTATGAAGACCTCATCGCGAGCTCGCTCCCACAGGGTTTGTGATCGACACAAATCCCATGTGGGAGCGGGCTTGCTCGCGAAGGCGTCACGACGTAGCGCAACAAGCCTCGGGCCTGGTGAAAAAGGTCACGTCGGGTCCAAAAGCCCCGAGCTTTTGAATCGTATCGTTCACGGCATCCAGCAGGCCGAGTTGTTCCGGGGTCGGCGTAGATCCATAGACGGCCACCAGGGCCTCAAAAAACTGAAGCTTTCCCTTGGCTATTTGCCCGGACGCTTTTTCTGTATTGCCCGCTTTGGGTTGCAAGAGAACCACCTGTTCCCGGGCGAAGGTTTCAAGCTCAGCTTTTGTCATGATGATGCTTCCTTTCGTTGGTAGTCGAGTTTTCAAGCTATCCCCAGCGGCTGAGCATTTCTACTGTCAGGTCTTACAGGTCGTTGCGGCGCAATACCGGCGGTTGACGCTGACTACCCGCCACGTCAGTCTCCCTGGGCTATTCATTTCCAAACAAGGAGGTCACCCATGCCCTTTGCAATCATTGACGGACAACCGCTTCACTACCTGGACCAAGGCCAGGGCCCGGTGGTGCTGCTGGGCAGCAGCTATCTGTGGGACCACACCATGTGGGCGCCGCAGATCGAGGTGTTGTCCCCGCATTATCGGGTCATCGCCTTGGACTTGTGGGGCCACGGCCAGTCCGGGTGTTTGCCTGAGGGCATGACTTCCCTGGACGACCTGGCCCGCCAGGCGTTGACGTTGATGGATTACCTTGGCATCGACTGCTTCAACCTGGTCGGGCTTTCGGTGGGCGGGATGTGGGGTGCGCGGCTGGCGCTGGCGGCGCCTGGGCGCGTGCAGTCGCTGATATTGATGGACACCTACGTCGGCGTCGAGCCGGAGGCGACCCGCCAGTATTACTTCTCGCTGTTCGACAAGATCGAAGCCAGCGGCAGTATTCCCGAACCCTTGCTGGACATCATCGTGCCGATCTTTTTCCGGCCGGGGATCGACCCGCATTCGGCGCTCTACCAGCAGTTCCGGGCCACACTGGCCGCGCTGCCGACCGATCGCCTGCGCGACAGCATCGTGCCGCTGGGGCGGATCATCTTCGGTCGGGACGACATCCTGCCGCGCCTGCATGAACTGGACGCCAAGCGCACGACGGTGATGTTTGGCGACCAGGACAAACCGCGGCCACCGTCCGAGTCGCTGGAGATGGCCGAGTTGATCGGTTGCCCCCATGTGGTGATTCCGGAGGCGGGGCACATCTCCAATCTGGAGAATCCGGAATTCGTGAATCGGATGTTGCTGGGACTCTTGCGTCGCTGATCCACCGCTATCGCGAGCAAAGTCGCTCCCACAGGGGACTTGTGATCGACGCAGATCCAATGTGGGAGCGAGCTTGCTCGCGATTGCGGTGTGTCTATCACATCAATGCTGACTGATCTGCCGCTATCGCGAGCAAGCTCGCTCCCACCAGGGGTCTACAGTGATGCCAGTCACTTCGGCCCGAGAATCTTCACCAGTTTGTCCGGCGACGGCGCGCCTTGCTGCTGTTGCAGCTCGCCTTTTTCATCCAGATAGAAAATCGCCGGGGTGGCGGACAGTTCCAGCTCGTCCATCAACTGCTGGTTGGCGTCCAGTTTTGCCTGGATGGCCGGCGGTATGTCCTTGAGCGCTTTGAGCGGGCTGCCCTTGCCGGCCTTTTCATGCTCGGCCAGGGCTTTTTCCGGGTCCTTGGCCGCCAGCAAGGCGGCGGATTTACCCGGGCTGTCTTCGCGGATGATACCCACCATGATGTGGCGCAACTGCACCTTGCCGGCCTTGACCCAGGGCCGAGCCTGTTCCCAGAACATGTTGCAGTACGGGCAGTTCGGATCGCTGAACAGGTACACCGTGCGTGGTGCGTCCTTGTTGCCGTCGGCGATCCAGTTGCTGCCCTCCATCTTCGCCCAGATGGCCTTGGCCATCGGTGCATAAACCAGTTTTTGCAGTGGCTCGGCGCTCAGGTCCTTGCCGTCGGCGTCGTACAGGTTGCCCAGCAGGACGTGTTGCCCATCCGGGGTCAGGTACAGCGCCATGCCACGGTTCTGGTATTGCGCCGCATAACCGCGCAAGCCGTCCGGCGCGTCGAAGGTGCCGATGATTTTTGCGCCCTTGGCTTCGATCTTCTTGATCGCTGCAGGCAATTCTTCGGCCTGGAGCAGCGGGGCATGCGACAGTGCGGCGGCAACGGCCAGGGTCAGCAGGTGGCGGAGGCGGGGCATGGCGTTTTCCTTGTGGCGGAGTGGGGCGTCGTGGACGAGTCCGGCGTTTCGAAGTTTTCCAGGGCGCGAGCCAGGCTCGCTTCCGACAATTCCCCCAGGTGGCTGCCCAGCAGGCGACCGTCGGCGCTGTAGAACAGGGTGGTCGGCAGGGCCATGGAGCCGACGGCCTGGCCGAGGCGGCCGCTGCCATCGAACAACACGTTGTCCAGGCTCAGGCCTTGGGTGGCAAGGTAGGTGCTGACGCTTTGCATGCTTTCGGCCTGATTGACGAACAGGAAGGTCAGGTCCGGACGCTGTTGCTGGGCTTCTTCGAGCACCGGCATTTCACGGCGGCAGGGCGGGCACCAGGTGGCCCATAGATTGATCACCAGGGGGCCGCCCTGGTAATCGGTGAGTTTCACGGTCTCGCCGTCGGCGGTGCGCAGGGTGATGTCCGGCAGCCGGGTGCCTTGTTCATAAATTGTCAGCGACAGGGTCGCCACCAGCCAGAACAGCAAGCCGCTGCCGACGCCGAAGCCCAATGGTCGGCGCAGGGGCGGACGGCGGCGGGCCCACAACAAGGCGCCAATCAGCAGCGCCACGATGCCCGGCCAGGCCAGGAAGCCACCGTCGCGCAGGTCGACGATCTGCCACGGGTCGTCCCGGTAATGTTGCCAATAGGCGACGACGAAGCCGATCCGTGCGGCCAGCAGGCCCAGGAGAAACAGCACGAACAGCACCGACTCGGGGTTTTCGCCACCGCGCTTGGCCACCCGCCAGCCGACGAAGGTCGCCAGCGCCAGGGCGCTGATGAGCAACAGGTGGTTGAGGGCAATGGCAAAGGTGCCCAAGGTAAACGTCAGCATCAGCGCGCGTCCCGGGTGAGGTTCCAGCGCTCCAGGAATGCCTTGGCGTCGACTTCCCCGGTGATCCGCTGGCTGCGGCGTTCTTCACCGTCGGCGCCGATCCACAGCAGGCTCGGCGGCCCCGGCACTTGGTAACGGCCCAGCAGTTCGCGGCTGGCGGGGCTGTCGGCGGTGACATCCAGGCGCAGCAGGCGCACGCCTTTCAGGGCGTCGAGCACTTCGCTGCGGCCGAAGACCTGTTTTTCCATGATCTTGCAGGACACGCACCAGTCGGCGTAGTAGTCCAGCAGCACCCACTGGCCCTGGGTCTTGGCGGCGTCCAGTTCCCGTTGCAGGGCGGCGGGCTCGCTGACCGTGACGAACGCGTCGTGGGCACTGACGGTCGCGCGGCCCTCGGTGCCGGCGTAGACCTTCAGGGGCTGGAAGAAGTCATCGCCGCCGCCCGCTGCGCCAATCACCAGCAGGCTACCCCACAAGCCGAACAGCAACGAGGCGCTGCCGCAGACATAGGCGATGCGGCCGAACCCTTCGGTCTGGCGCCAGGCGCTGTAGGCGGCGATCAACAACAGCACGCCCCACAGGCCGACCCACAACGAACCGTCGATGATCGGGCGAATCATCAGCAGCGCGGTGCCCAGGAACAGGAAGCCGAACACACCCTTGAGCAGGTTCATCCAGGCGCCGGGCTTGGGCAGGAAGCGGTTGCCCACGGTCACCAACAGCAACAGCGGCAGGCCCATGCCGATGCCCATGGTGAACAGGATCAGCCCGCCGTGCAGCGCATTGCCGCTCTGGGCGATATACAGCAGCGCACCGGCCAGCGGCGCGGTCATGCACGGGCCCACCAACAGGCCGGACAGCGCCCCGAGAATGCCGGCGCCCACCAGGCTGCCACCGCGGCGCTGGCGCCCGGCGTTTTCCAGGCGGTCACGCAGGGCGGCCGGCAATTGCAATTCGAAGAAGCCGAACATGGGCAGCGCCAGCAACACGAATACGGCTGCGAAGCTGCCCAGCAGCCACGGTTGTTGCAGCAGCGCCTGGAGGTTGGCGCCCAGCAGCGCGGCGAGCACGCCCAGGGCGGCGTACACCAGGGCCATGCTGATCACGTAGCTGCCGGCCAAGGCCAGGCCGCGTCTCGGTCCTGCACCGCTGCCTACCACCAGCCCGGCCAGGATCGGCAGCATCGGCAGCGAGCAGGGGGTGAACGCCAATAGCAGGCCCAGGCCGAAGAACACCAGCAGGCTCCAGCCCAGGGCCCGTTGTTGCAGGCCGCTGGCCAGGGCCTGGTCCGGCGCCTCGCCGCTGGCCGCCACCGGTGCGCTGCCACCCAGGTCGACCACTTGGGTCTGGGGTGGATAGCACAGGCCGGCGTCGGCGCAGCCCTGGAAGCCGACCTTGATCTTGCCCGTGGCACTGGCCGGAATCTTCAGCTCTAGCGCCTGGCGGTAGACCTGCTGGTCGCCGAAAAACTCGTCGCTGTGGGCTTCACCCTCCGGCAGCTGGGGTTTTTGCGCCTCGGCCAGGCCATCGAACTTGAGCCGCTGCTGGTACAAGTAGTACCCATCGGCGATCTGCCAGAACAGCTGGGTTTCACCGGAGTCCAGGCGTTCGGAGGTAAACACGAACGCCTTTTCCACCGGCAGGAAATCGGGTTTGGTTTCGAAGGGATTGGCGGCCTGGGCCAGGCCCGCGATCAGGAACAGCCACAGCAAAAACAATCGACGCATGGATAAAGCCTTAGAACGAAGCAAGTGGAAAACACAATGGCGGCTGGCGATTAACCGTCGATTAACCCGACGACGACCGGCAGGCCGCAATGATCGCCCATGTTGGCTGTACTCGTCGCATAATGTCGGCTTAATCGGCCGGCGGCCTAATGTACCTTTTTCCACGGGGCTTACCATGCGCGTACTGGTCTGCGAAGACGATGAGTTGATTGCCAGCGGGATCGTTGCCGGCCTTACGGCGCAGGGCCTGACTGTCGAGCACGTCGCCACCGCATCGGCGGCGCGGGCGATGGTCGGCGTGGCGGAATTCGACGTTATGGTGCTGGACTTGGGATTGCCCGACGAGGACGGTCTCAAGCTGCTCAGGCAACTGCGTCAGCAGGGGTTGGAGACGCCGGTGCTGATCCTCACTGCCCGGGACTCGGTAACCGACCGGGTCGACGGCTTGCAGGCCGGCGCCGATGACTACCTGCTCAAACCCTTCGACCTGCGCGAACTCGCGGCGCGCCTGCACACGTTGCTGCGACGCGTGGCGGGGCGTAGCGTCAACCTGATCGAGCACGGTCGCCTGACCTACGACCCCAGCAGTCGGGAAACCACCCTGGACGGCCAGCCGGTGGATCTGTCCCGGCGCGAGCAATCGCTGTTGCAGGCGCTGCTGCACAGTCGCGGCCGGGTGCTGTCCACCGAACAGCTCAAGGACAGCGTCTACGGGTTCAACGACGAATTGGAAAGCAACGCCCTCAACGTCCATATCCATCACCTGCGGCGCAAGTTGGGCAACGGGATTGTCGAGACTGTGCGCGGCCTGGGCTATCGCCTGGGGCCGGCCGAAGGTGGAGAGTCTTCCAAGTGATGAGCCTGCGACTGCGCCTGAGCCTGACCCTCGGCGCGGCCTTTGCCCTGATCTGGGCCCTGGCCGCGGCGTGGATGCTCAGTGACCTGCGCAACCAGATGATGTTTTCCCTCGACCAGCGCCTGGTGGCCTCCGCGCGGATGGTCGCCGGGTTGCTGGAACAGATGCCACCGTTGCCCAGCAAGGGCGACGGCACGCATTTGAGCTCCGAGCAATTGAGCATTCCTGGCGGCATGGCCTGTCAGGTCAGCTCCTTGCGCGGCGAGATTCTGGCTCGCAGCCATGGCACTCCGGAACAAACCCTGGAAGCCGAGAAGATGGGTTTCCACGACCAGATGATCGACGGCGCGCCCTGGCGCAGCTTCACCCTGGCCCGGGGTGACTTGCGCGTCACGACCGCCGACCGCCAGATCGAACGCGAAGCCCTGAACATGTCGATACTGCTGGCCGCCTCGGTGCCGGTGGGCGTGGCGTTGCTCGGTTGCTTGTGCCTGTTGTGGCTGGGTATTGGCCAGGGCCTGGCACCGCTCAATCGCATTCGCGATGCGCTGATGCGGCGCAGCGCCGACTCCCTGGAGCCCTTGCAGATCCATCCACTGCCCAGCGAATTGCGACCGCTGCTGGAGACCCAGAACCAGTTGTTCCAGCGCATCGGCAAGACCATCGAGCGCGAGCGACGGCTGACCGGCGACGCCGCCCACGAGTTGCGCAGCCCGCTGACCGCCATCAAGACGCACCTGCAAGTGGCGCGCATGACCGAGGGCGCCGCCCGCGACCAATCCCTGGCCCGGGCCGAGGAGGGCGCCGACCGCATGCATCGCACACTCGAACAGTTGCTGCTGCTGGCGCGGGTCGAAGGCAGCCTGTCGTTCGACGATGGCGTGCAATGCAACGCCGAGCAGGTCGCCCGGCTGGCGATCCAGGATGCCGCCAGCAGTGATTCGCGGCGGATCAGGCTGCACGTGTCCCCAGGGTTGTCCGATGCACCGGTGCAGATGCCGGCGGTGCTCTCCATCGCCGCCTTGCGCAACCTGCTGGATAACGCCCTGCGCCATACGCCGGACGATACCGATGTGGAGCTGAGCCTGGAGATGATCGGCCAGCGCGTGCGCTTCCAGGTCCGCGACCACGGCCCCGGCATCGCCGCCGACGACATCCAGCACCTGACCCAGCGCTTCTGGCGCAACGGCCAGAGCACCGGCTGCGGCCTGGGGCTGGCGATCGTCCAGGCCATCGTCCAGCGTTGCGGCTGTGGTCTGCATTTCGACACGCGCCCGGATGGGCTGCGAGTCGAATTGACTGTGCCGGTTCAGGTGTTACCGGCCTGATTCACTTTAGCAATGGCCTGTAGGAAGGCTTTGCTCCCACAGGCTTCAAGGACAAACCACTGATCGCGCTGATGGAGAAAGTTCTGCCCGAGAGTAAATCCCTGCATTGCTGATGCGTTTCCACAACAGGAAACCTGCATGTGCGCTCCGACCGGAGATGCACCTGTGCGGTGTGTCGTTGGGTCATTACTTCAGTGTATTGCGGGGTCGAGGGATGTCAGTCGCCAACAGTCTTATCGAAGCACAGCCGGCCCGGGTCAGTCCTGCGCCGGCCGAGACGCTCTACCAGTTCAATGAGTCGCCGCTGCTGGCCCGCCAGAGTCGGCAGGAGTCCAATGCCCGCAGCTACCCACGGCGGATTCCCCTGGCCCTCAAGCGTGCCAAGGGGCTGTATGTCGAGGACGTCGAGGGTCGCACCTTCATCGATTGCCTGGCCGGCGCTGGCACACTGGCGCTGGGGCATAACCACCCGGTGGTGATCGAAGCGATCCAGCGGGTGCTGGCCGATGAGCTGCCCTTGCATACCCTGGACCTGACCACGCCGGTCAAGGACCGTTTCGTCCAGGACCTGTTCGGCTTGTTGCCGGCAGAGCTGGCCGCCGAGGCGAAGATCCAGTTCTGCGGCCCCACCGGTACTGACGCCGTGGAAGCGGCCCTCAAGCTGGTGCGCACCGCCACCGGCCGCAGCACCGTGCTGTCGTTCCAGGGCGGTTATCACGGCATGAGCCAAGGGGCGTTGAGCCTGATGGGCAGCCTGGGGCCGAAGAAACCCTTGGGCGCCTTGCTCAGCAGCGGCGTGCAGTTCATGCCATACCCCTACGATTACCGCTGCCCGTTCGGGCTGGGCGGTGTGGCGGGCGTGAAGGCCAATCTGCATTACCTGGAGAACCTGCTGAATGACCCCGAGGCCGGCGTGCAATTGCCGGCAGCCGTCATCGTCGAAGTGGTGCAGGGCGAGGGCGGGGTGATTCCCGCTGATCTGGACTGGCTGCGCGGCTTGCGGCGGATCACCGAGCAGGCGGGGGTGGCGTTGATCGTCGACGAAATCCAGAGCGGCTTTGGCCGTACCGGCAAGATGTTTGCGTTCGAGCACGCCGGGATCATCCCGGACGTGGTCGTGCTGTCCAAGGCCATCGGTGGCAGCCTGCCGCTGGCGGTGGTGGTTTATCGCGACTGGCTCGACACCTGGCTGCCAGGTGCTCACGCCGGGACCTTCCGTGGCAATCAGATGGCCATGGCCGCCGGTTCCGCAGTGATGCGCTATCTGCAGGAGCACGACTTGCCGGCCCACGCCGCCGCCATGGGCGAACGCTTGAGCGAGCACCTGCGCATCCTGCAGCGAGACTTCCCACAACTGGGCGATATCCGCGGTCGCGGGTTGATGCTCGGCGTCGAACTGGTGAACCCGGCGGGTAAACCCGATGCGCTGGGCCATCCGCCGGTGCATGCACGGCTGGCGCCACGGCTGCAACGTGAATGCCTCAAGCGCGGGCTGATCCTGGAGTTGGGTGGCCGGCAAGGCGGCGTGGTGCGGTTCCTGCCACCGCTGATCATCACAAAGGCGGAAATCGACCGGGTTGCCGAGATTTTCGGGCGTGCCCTGCAGGCGGCGGTTGTCGAGGCCTAATTTTCACTCGGGCCCGTACGTTCCTTTCATATCCTGGCTGCGCATGCGCCGCAGCGAACCTCGAGCAAAGATGGAGAGACACCCATGACTTCAGTATTCGACCGCGAGGACATCGTCTTTCAGGTCGTGGTCAACCACGAAGAACAGTATTCGATCTGGCCAGACTACAAGGCCGTCCCCGAAGGCTGGCGCACCGTCGGCAAAAGCGGGTTTAAGAAGGAATGCCTGGCCTACATCGAAGAAGTCTGGACCGACATGCGCCCGCTGAGCCTGCGCAAGAAGATGGACGAGCAGGCGGCTGCGGTTCACTAAATGCAGAGCTTGTGGCAGTAAGGAAGCTTCCACAGGAAGGCTGCGGGAGAATAAAAATCCTGCAGTCACATCAGAACCCCTGTGGGAGCGAGCTTGCTCGCGATGGCGGCGGATCAGCAATATCGATGCTGCTGACACTCCGCCATCGCGAGCAAGCTCGCTCCCACAGGGGCTATTGCGCGATCAAAAAATCAATCAACGCCCGTGCCGCCGCCGGCAGTTGTCGGTGCGGCGGATAGATGATTGAAAACGGCCGGCTGCGTCCGCCGAAGTCTTCCAGCAAAGCCACCAGTTCCCCGCGCTCGATTCGCTCCCGGACAATGAACTCATAGGTCTGGCAGATCCCCATCCCGGCCTGGGCCAGGGACACGATGCCCAATACATCGTCGGACACCTGCACATTGCCCACCGGCAGCCATTCCCGATCTTGATGATTTTCGCGAAACAGCCAGGGGGCGATGCGTCCGCTGCTGGGCATCACGAAGGGCAGGCAGGCGTGTGCAGCCAGTTCATCGACGTGCCGGGGCGTTCCGGCGCGTGCCAGGTAGTGCGGCGCGGCCACCAGGCAAAGGCGGGCGTCTTCGAGCTTGCGGCCGACCAGCCCGCTGTCCGGCAATGGCCCGAGGCGGATCGCCAGGTCATACCCCTCGGCCACCAGGTCGACATTGCGGTTGGTGATGCTCAGCTCGACCCGCACTTGCGGGCACGCCTGGGCGAAACGCGACAACAGCGACGGCAGGCGGTAATGACCGTAGGTCGTCGGCACGCTCAGGCGTACGCGACCGGTCAGGACACCGTCCTGGCCCTGGATCCGCCGCTCGGCATCGTCAATCAGGGCAAAGGCCGAGCGCGACTGTTCCAGGTACACCGTGCCGGCATCGGTCAGGTTCAGCCGCCGGGTCGTGCGTCGCAACAATTGCACCCCAAGCCGGGCTTCGAGGCGGGAGATGGCGCGGCTCAGGACCGAAGGCGTGGTCCCCAGCGCCACGGCGCCGGCGCTGAGGGTGCCTTTTTCCACGACTGTGACGAAGGCTTCCACATCCGCCAGATGATCGAAACGACGAGCCATTATTGCCTCCAGAGGCCAGGTGATGTTCCGGGCAGCCAGTTTATCGCCGGTAAGCGCATCAATACAGTGAGCCATCTTTTATCGAAGCGTTCTGGAGTCATCATGAAAAAGCTCACTACCTTGGCAACGTCTGTCGTTCTGGCAGGCATCAGCGTCGCGGCCCATGCCGATAACGTGCTGGTGGTCCTGTCGGACGCCGATCATCTGGATCTGAAAAATGGCCAGGTCTTCTCCACCGGCTTTTACCTCAACGAATTGCTGCAACCGGTGAAACTGTTGCTGGAGGCGGGTCACCAAGTGACGTTCGCAACGCCCGAGGGCAAGGCGCCGACGCTGGACCGTTCCTCGGTGGACAAGATGTACTTCAACAATGACTCGGCGGAGCTGGAGCGCTACCAGGCGTTGCTGGCGCAGTTGAACATCACCTCGGCCAAGGACTCACCGGTGATCAGCCTGGCCCGTGTCGAGCAGATCGGCCTGGAGCGGTTCGACGCCCTGTACATCCCCGGCGGGCACGCGCCGATGCAGGATTTGCTGACCAGCGCACCGCTGGGACGGGTGCTGACGCATTTTCATGACAGGGGCAAGACCACCGCGCTGGTCTGCCACGGGCCGATAGCGCTGCTGTCGACCCTGCCCGATGCCAGGGGCTTCGTCGACCAGTTGGCCGCCAGAGGCCAGGCCTCGGCCAAGGCCGACTGGATCTACGCCGGGTACAAGATGACGGTAATCAGCAATCAGGAAGAAGAACTGGCCAAGGGGCTTCTGGGCGGCGGGAGCATGAAGTTGTATCCACAAACCGCACTGGAACAGGCGGGTGGGCAATACCGCAGCAACACATCGCCATGGATGTCCCATGTGGTCATGGACCGGGAGTTGATCACCGGCCAGAACCCGGCGTCGGCGCTGGAGGTGGGGCAGGTGTTGGTCGAGCGGTTGAAGCGCTGACCCAGCACCACCACCGATTCCCCTGTGGGAGATTCCCTTGTGGGAGCGAGCTTGCTCGCGATTGCGGTGGATCAGCATTGTTGATGTCAGCTGACACACCGCTATCGCGAGCAAGCTCGCTCCCACAGGTTTTGGCTTAAGGCCTCTACCTTACTTGAACCGCCGCTCCACCCCTTTCTCCACCAGGATCTTCGCCGAAATCTCCTCCACGGAAAAATGCGTGGAGTTGATGTGCGGAATATTCTCCCGCCGGAACAGGTTTTCCACCTCGCGCACTTCGAACTCGCACTGGGCATAGCTCGAATAGCGGCTGTTGGGCTTGCGCTCGTTGCGGATCGCGGTAAGGCGGTCCGGGTCGATGGTCAGGCCGAACAGCTTGTGCTGGTGGGCACGCAGGGCGCTGGGCAGCTGCAGGCGCTCCATGTCGTCTTCGGTCAGCGGATAGTTGGCCGCACGGATGCCGAACTGCATCGCCATGTACAGGCACGTCGGCGTCTTGCCACAGCGCGACACCCCCACCAGGATCAGGTCGGCCTTGTCGTAATAATGCGTGCGGGCCCCGTCATCGTTGTCCAGCGCGAAGTTGACTGCCTCGATCCGCTCCATGTAGTTGGAGTTGTGGCCAATGGAGTGGGACTTGCCGACCGAGTAGGAGGAATGCTCGCTCAGTTCCTGTTCCAGGGGCGCCAGGAACGTGGAAAAAATGTCGATCATGAAACCATTGGACGTTGCGAGAATCTCACGGATGTCCTGATTGACGATGGTGTCGAAGATAATCGGGCGGAAACCGTCGGTTTCGGCGGCTTTATTGATTTGCTGTACCATGGCCCGCGCCTTGTCGACGTTGTCGATGTACGGTCGTATGAACTTGGCGAAGGTAATGTTTTCGAACTGTGCCAACAGGCTTTGGCCTAGCGTTTCGGCCGTAATGCCGGTGCCGTCGGAGATAAAGAAAGCAGATCGTTTCATTTGCGCCTTGGGCCTTAAGCTAGTGAGCTAGTGACGATTCTTGGATATGATAGGCGCGATTTGCTGGCCGCCAGTGGTCCGCATTCTCACTTATTTTCCAGGTCCAGGCCATATCGCCGGTCATCGCTCCCCTGGAGCCACCGGTGCCTTGAGCTTTTCCAACACAGTTAGTGGAGAGATCACCTTGGTAGAGTACGTAGTTTCCCTCGATAAGCTCGGCGTCCATGATGTGGAGCATGTGGGGGGCAAGAACGCATCCCTGGGCGAGATGATCAGCAACCTCGCCGGTGCCGGTGTATCGGTACCAGGTGGCTTCGCCACGACCGCCCAGGCTTATCGTGATTTCCTGGAACTGAGCGGCCTGAACAAGCAGATCCACGATGCGCTCGATGCCCTGGACGTCGATGACGTCAATGCCCTGGCCAAGACCGGTGCCCAGATCCGCCAATGGATCATGGACGCCGAGTTCCCCGAGAAACTGAACGCCGAGATCCGCACCGCTTTCGCCAAGCTGTCCGAAGGCAATCCCGACATCGCCGTCGCCGTGCGTTCCTCGGCCACCGCCGAAGACCTGCCGGATGCCTCCTTCGCCGGCCAGCAGGAAACCTTCCTGAACATCCGTGGCGTGGAAAACGTCATCCGTGCCGCCAAGGAAGTCTTCGCCTCCCTTTTCAACGACCGTGCCATTTCCTACCGCGTGCACCAGGGCTTCGACCACAAGCTGGTTGCCCTGTCCGCCGGTGTGCAGCGCATGGTCCGCTCCGAAACCGGCACCGCCGGCGTGATGTTCACCCTCGACACCGAGTCGGGCTTCCGTGACGTGGTGTTCATCACCGGCGCCTACGGCCTGGGTGAAACCGTCGTGCAGGGCGCGGTGAACCCGGATGAGTTCTACGTCCACAAAGGCACGCTGCAAGCCGGTCGTCCGGCCATCCTGCGCCGCAACCTGGGCAGCAAGGCCATCAAGATGATCTACGGCGACGAAGCCAAGGCCGGTCGTTCGGTGAAGACCGTCGACGTGGACAAGGCCGAGCGCGCGCGTTTTTGCCTCAGCGATGCCGAAGTCAGCGAGCTGGCCAAGCAGGCGATGATCATCGAGCAGCACTACAAGTGCCCGATGGACATCGAGTGGGCCAAGGACGGTGACGACGGCAAGCTGTACATCGTGCAGGCCCGTCCGGAAACCGTGAAGAGCCGCACCCAGGCCAACGTCATGGAGCGCTACCTGCTCAAGGAAACCGGCACCGTGCTGGTGGAAGGCCGTGCCATCGGCCAGCGCATCGGCGCCGGCAAGGTGCGGATCATCAAGGACGTCTCGGAGATGGACAAGGTCCAGGCCGGCGACGTACTGGTCTCCGACATGACCGACCCGGACTGGGAACCGGTGATGAAGCGCGCCAGCGCCATCGTCACCAACCGCGGCGGGCGTACCTGCCACGCGGCGATCATCGCCCGTGAACTGGGGATCCCGGCCGTGGTGGGTTGCGGCAACGCCACCCAACTGCTCAAGGACGGCCAGGGCGTGACCGTGTCCTGCGCCGAAGGCGATACCGGCTACATCTTCGAGGGCGAACTGGGCTTCGACATCAAGAAGAACTCCGTGGACGCCATGCCGGACCTGCCGTTCAAGATCATGATGAACGTCGGCAACCCGGACCGCGCCTTTGACTTCGCGCAACTGCCGAACGCTGGCGTGGGCCTGGCCCGCCTGGAGTTCATCATCAACCGCATGATCGGCGTGCACCCCAAGGCACTGCTGAACTACGACGGCCTGCCGCAGGACATCAAGGACAGCGTCGACAAGCGCATTGCCGGCTACAACGATCCGGTCGGTTTCTACGTCGAGAAGCTGGTGGAAGGCATCAGCACCCTGGCGGCGGCGTTCTGGCCGAAAAAGGTCATCGTGCGCCTGTCGGACTTCAAGTCCAACGAATACGCCAACCTGATCGGCGGCAAGCTCTACGAGCCGGAAGAAGAGAACCCGATGCTGGGCTTCCGTGGTGCTTCGCGCTACATCAGCGAATCGTTCCGCGACTGCTTCGAGCTCGAATGCCGCGCCCTCAAGCGTGTGCGCAACGAAATGGGCCTGACCAACGTCGAGATCATGGTGCCGTTCGTCCGGACCCTGGGCGAAGCGAGCCAGGTCGTTGACCTGCTGGCGGAAAACGGCCTGGCCCGTGGCGACAATGGTCTGCGCGTGATCATGATGTGCGAGCTGCCGTCCAACGCGATCCTGGCTGAAGAATTCCTCGAGTTCTTCGACGGTTTCTCCATCGGTTCCAACGACCTGACCCAGCTGACCCTGGGCCTGGACCGCGACTCCGGGATCATCGCGCACCTGTTCGATGAGCGGAATCCGGCGGTCAAGAAGCTGCTGGCCAACGCCATTGCCGCCTGCAACAAGGCTGGCAAGTACATCGGCATCTGCGGCCAGGGCCCGTCGGACCACCCGGACCTGGCCAAGTGGCTGATGGAGCAGGGCATCGAAAGCGTTTCGTTGAACCCGGACTCCGTGTTGGAAACCTGGTTCTTCCTGGCTGAGGGTCAGGCGGCGGTCTGATCTTTGATCGACTAAAGCCTGTGAGTTGACTTTGTGGGAGCGAGCTTGCTCGCGATAGCTGTGGGTCAGCAAAATTTAATGCTGACTGACACTCTGCCATCGCGAGCAAGCTCGCTCCCACAGGTTCTGTGGTTGTAGGGCGGGCTCCACAAGGATGCCGCCCTTTTTTGTGCAAGAAGATCATGCAAAGCAGCAGCAACCTCTTTCCTGTCGCCCTGATCAGCGCCGAGCGGCGCGGTGATCTGAGCGAAGATGTCTATCGCTTGAAACCCGGCAACAGCCCGGACGCCAGCGTCGAACTGGCCGTCACCCGGCTGGGCATGGCCGATGCCTGCGAGACCCGTGGGGTCCCGGTGATCCTGTTGCACGGCAGTTTTTCCAACCGGCGTTTCTGGTATTCCCCCAAGGGCCTGGGCCTGGGCGCGTACCTGGCACGCCTGGGGTTCGATGTCTGGATCCCCGAGATGCGCGGCCATGGGTTGTCCCAGCGCAACCTGGGCTATCGCCACAATCGCGTGGCCGACTACGCCCGCTACGACTTGCCGGCCATTGGCGCCTTCGTGCGTGAGCAGAGCGGGCAAGTGCCCCACTGGATCGGTCACTCCCTGGGGGGCATCACCCTGGCGGCCGCCCTGGGCGGTCATTACCTGGGCGAGCCGGCGGTGGCGTCGGCGGCGTTTTTTGGTACCCAGGTCAGCCGTACCTACTGGCCGCTGAAGATTCCGCCAGTGGAGTGGAGCGGTCGCTTCATTCTCAAGCGTTTTGCCCAATTGTCCGGTTCAAGGCTCAAGCGCGGCCCCGAGGACGAGCCCATCGGCCTGGCCCTGGAAAGCATGCGCTGGTACGGCCTGTTCGGACGTTTCGGCGATGCCGAGAAGAACTGGTGGGCCGGGTTGGCCGATGTCCAGTTGCCGGTGTTGGCGGTGAGTGCCGCAGGCGATCACCAGGACCCGACCTGGGCGTGCCGCAAACTCTTCGATCAGATCGGTTCCGAGCACAAGCAGTTTGTCTGCCTGGGCCGGGGACAGGGTTTCACCGAAGACTTCGGTCACGTCGAGATGCTGGTCAGCAAGGCCGCGCACCTTGAGGTCTGGCCGCTGGTGGCGCGTTGGCTCAAGGATCAGCAGGCCCCTTTGCTGGCCGAACAGCCCCAGTTGGCCGAGGCGGTTTGAGGCGAAGGCTCTGACAAGGTCATTTCGCTCTGATCGGCTTGCGGCTAAGATATGACGCTTCAAGCGGTTCCAGTCACAAACGGTTGCTCATTCAGTCCGACGTTCCAGCCTTTCAGGAGTTGTTCGATGAACCATTACCTCACGCCCGACCTGTGCGACGCCTACCCGGAACTGGTGCAGGTGTTGGAGCCGATGTTCAGCAATTTCGGCGGTCGCGATTCCTTCGGCGGCGAAATCGTGACCATCAAGTGCTTCGAGGACAACTCGCGGGTCAAGGAGCAGGTTGAACTCAAGGGCAACGGTAAGGTGCTGGTGGTCGATGGCGGCGGTTCCCTGCGTCGGGCGCTGCTGGGGGACATGCTGGCGGAAAAAGCCGCGAAAAACGGCTGGGAAGGGCTGGTGGTCTACGGTTGCATCCGCGACGTCGACATCATTGCCCAGACGGATCTCGGGGTTCAGGCCCTGGCCAGTCACCCGATGAAGACTGACCGGCGCGGCGTTGGCGAACTCAATGTGCCGGTGACCTTTGCCGGCGTGACGTTTCGCCCGGGCGAGTATGTCTATGCGGACAATAACGGCGTGATCATCTCGCCAAGCCCGCTGAAAATGCCTGAATGAAGCAGTACAGCCATAAGGGATGAGGATGTTCGAGGAAGAAAACGCGCAGTGGGGGCTGGTGCATGCCCTGGTGCTGGACGGTAAAGGCGGCGCGCGTTCCATAGCCCGGACCGAACTCGACGATTTGCAGTTGCAGGCCCATGAAAGCCTGTGGCTGCACTGGGATCGCAGTCATCCGCAAACCCACACCTGGTTGCGCAAATCCAGTGGCCTGAGCGAGTTCAACTGCGACCTGCTGCTCGAAGAAAACACCCGGCCGCGGCTGTTGCCGTTGCCCAATGCCGAGCTGCTGCTGTTCCTGCGGGGGATCAATCTCAACCCGGGCGCCGAACCTGAAGACATGGTGTCGGTACGGATCTTTGCGTCCGCCCAGCGGGTGATCTCCCTGCGCCTGCGTCCGTTGCGCGCCACCGATGAGCTGTTGGCGCAGCTGGCCGAGGGCAAGGGCCCGAAGACGGCGTCCGAACTCATCCTCTACATGGCGCAATACCTCACCAATAAGGTGCAGGACCTGGTCACCTGTCTCTCCGAAATCGTCGATGGCGAGGAAGAAAAACTCGATACCGACGAACGGTATACTCCCGAGCACGACGCCATTTTGCACATCCGCCGAAGGGCTGCCGGGCTCAAGCGATTCCTGGCGCCACAGCGGGACATCTTCGGCCAGATGACGCGGCTCAAACTGCCATGGTTCTGCGACGATGACGGTGACTACTGGAACGAATTGAACAACAGCCTGACCCGTTACCTCGAGGAGCTGGAATTGACTCGAGAGCGCGTGGGGCTTGTGCTGGAGGCCGAAGACCGACGTCTTTCGGTGCGCATGAACCGCACCATGTACCGCTTCGGTATCGTCACCGGGATTTTCCTGCCGATGAGTTTTCTCACCGGCCTTCTGGGTATCAATGTCGGCGGCATTCCGTTTTCCGCAAGCCCCTACGGTTTCATGGTTGCCTGCCTGCTGATGATCTGCGTCGCGACGGGGCAGTGGTTGTTGTTCCGCCGTTTGCGCTGGGTGTGATGGGGTTTCATGTGACCCGACGAAATTTGATCGCGTCTTCCACAGACATCACGAGAGGTGCGTATGCACGATCCGTTTGAACAGTCTTTGCGCGACATGCTCAAGGCTTCGCCGTCCAGCCGGGACGACGATGCATGCCTGGGACGTGTACTGAAAACCGCCAACCGCCAGGTCGGCGCGGGCGATCTGTTCAGCCTGCTGGGCCGCTGGTTGCCCGCGCTGATGATCGCCCTGAATAACGGATCGGCCCATCTCTCGCCGGTTTCCCGCCGTAAACCTGTTACTCGCACCGCTGATAAGGCTGATTGAATATGGAACTTGATCTCTGGACCCAGAGCCTCGTCACGGCGATGACTGCGTTGTGGACCAAAGTAGCTAACTTCATCCCGAACCTCTTCGGCGCCCTGGTGGTGCTGCTGTTGGGCTTTGTCGTGGCCAAGCTGCTGGACACGCTGCTGTCCAAGTTGCTCGCCAAATTGGGCCTCGATCGCCTGATGGGCGGCACCGGCCTGACCAAATTGCTGTCCCGTGGCGGCATCCAGGTACCGATCTCGACCCTGGTCGGCAAGATCGTGTATTGGTTCGTATTGCTGATTTTCCTGGTTTCGGCAGCAGAATCCCTCGGCCTTGAGCGAGTTTCGGCTACGCTCGATATGCTCGCATTGTATTTGCCGAAGGTTTTTGGTGCTGCGCTGGTGTTGCTGGTCGGCGTTCTGCTGGCGCAACTGGCCAATGGGCTGGTGCGCGGCGCGGCCGAAGGCGTTGGGCTGGACTACGCCGCTGGCGTAGGGCGAATTGCCCAGGGCCTGGTGATCATCATCAGTATTTCGGTGGCGATCAGCCAGTTGGAGGTCAAGACAGACCTGCTCAACCACGTGATCGTGATCGTTTTGATTACCGTTGGTCTGGCGGTTGCGCTGGCAATGGGATTGGGAAGTCGTGAAATCGCCGGTCAGATCCTGGCGGGAATCTATGTGCGTGAATTGTATGAGGTTGGGCAACAAGTGCGTGTTGGCGAGGTCGAAGGCCAGATCGAAGAGATTGGCACGGTGAAGACCACATTGCTGACCGAGGAGGGCGAGCTGGTGTCGCTTTCCAATCGGATCCTGCTGGAACAGCATGTGAGTAGCCGCTAACCCGGCAAACCCTGCTAATGTATGCCGCCGCAAAATGCCTGCTATCGCAGGCTGCGGCGCACATTGACCTAGACTGTCGGCCCGACTTGTTTTGAACAAACCCCAATCGCTATCTACGCGCTACGACCCCCGTGATCTCTCTGATGAGGAGTTGGTCGCGCGCGCGCATACCGAGCTGTTTCACGTAACGCGCGCCTATGAAGAATTGATGCGCCGTTACCAGAGAACATTATTTAACGTTTGTGCACGATATCTTGGGAACGATCGCGATGCTGACGATGTCTGTCAGGAGGTGATGTTGAAGGTGCTGTATGGGCTGAAGAACTTCGAGGGGAAATCGAAGTTCAAGACCTGGCTCTACAGCATCACCTACAACGAATGCATCACGCAGTATCGCAAGGAACGGCGAAAGCGTCGCTTGATGGACGCTTTGAGCCTGGATCCTCTGGAGGAAGCGTCGGAAGATAAGGCGCCCAAGCCCGAGGAGAAGGGGGGACTCGATCGTTGGCTGGTCTATGTGAACCCGATCGATCGGGAAATTCTGGTGCTACGATTTGTCGCAGAGCTGGAATTCCAGGAGATCGCAGACATAATGCATATGGGTTTGAGCGCGACAAAAATGCGTTACAAGCGCGCGCTTGACAAATTGCGTGAGAAATTTGCAGGCATTGCTGAAACTTAAGTTCGGCGCAAATATCTCTTACGTGTAGGCAAGTTCTGATAGACTTGCCGCCGAGTTGTCCCCCGGTTTGCGGGACTGCTTCACAATCACCAGATGGGGATTTAACGGATGAAACTGAAAAACACCTTGGGCTTTGCCATTGGTTCTTTGATTGCTGCCACTTCGTTCGGCGCTCTGGCACAAGGCCAAGGCGCAGTTGAAATCGAAGGCTTCGCCAAGAAAGAACAATTCGACAGCGCTCGTAACTTCAAGAACAACGGCAACCTGTTCGGCGGTTCGGTTGGTTACTTCCTGACCGACGACGTTGAACTGCGTCTGGCCTACGACGAAGTGCACAACGCACGTTCCGACGACGGTCGTAACATCAAGGGCGCCAACACCGCTCTGGATGCCCTGTACCACTTCAACAACCCAGGTGACATGCTGCGTCCGTACGTATCGGCTGGCTTCTCCGACCAGAGCATCGGTCAGAACGGCTCCAGCGGTCGTAACCGTTCCACCTTCGCTAACGTTGGTGGCGGCGCCAAGCTGTACTTCACCGAAAACTTCTACGCCCGTGCCGGCGTTGAAGCTCAGTACAACATCGACCAGGGCGACACCGAGTGGGCTCCAAGCGTCGGTATCGGTGTGAACTTCGGTGGCGGCTCCAAGCCTGCTGCTGCTCCAGTTCCAGCTCCGGCTGAAGTCTGCTCCGACAGCGACAACGATGGCGTGTGCGACAACGTCGACAAGTGCCCTGACACCCCAGCCAACGTAACCGTTGACGCTGATGGCTGCCCAGCTGTTGCTGAAGTCGTACGTGTTGAGCTGGACGTGAAGTTCGACTTCGACAAGTCGGTTGTCAAGCCTAACAGCTACGGCGACATCAAGAACCTGGCTGACTTCATGAAGCAGTACCCATCCACCAGCACCACTGTTGAAGGTCACACTGACTCCGTCGGTCCTGACGCTTACAACCAGAAACTGTCTGAGCGTCGTGCAAACGCCGTTAAGCAAGTTCTGACCAACCAGTACGGTGTTGAATCGTCCCGCGTTCAGTCTGTTGGCTACGGCGAATCCCGCCCAGTTGCTGACAACGCCACTGAAGCTGGTCGTGCAGTTAACCGTCGCGTAGAAGCGCAGGTTGAAGCCCAAGCTAAGTAATTAGCCCACAGCTTTGGAAAAGCCCGGCCTAGGCCGGGCTTTTCTTTGCCTGGGATTTATGACTCAGGGCTGGATCACTGAACCTGTGGGAGCGAGCTTGCTCGCGATGGCGGCCTCGCAGCCGGCCAGGGTTTTGTTGACCGGGTACATATCCATTTTCGCGGTAACGGCCACTTAGGGTTCCGCCCTGACGGCGGGTCACTTTCGAAAAGCGCGAAAGTAACCAAAGCGCTTCTGCCCCACCACTCGGTGCCTCGCCTAGGCTCGGCATGCCCGAACGAAGGCATTGCTCCGTGGGCCCGCCGCGAAGGGCCATCCATGGCCCAGCGCGGCTATCCCGGCATCCATGCCGGGATGCCCACTACGCAATACCTGCGTTCGGCCAGCGTGGTTAACGGGGCGCCCCAGATCAACGTCCACCCCGAGGCGGCCTTATAGCCGACCTGGCTCTCCCGGTCGTACACCCATCCGATCTGTGGGAGCAAAGCTTGCTCGCGAAAGCGGCCTGACAGCCGACCTGGCTCTCCCAGTCGTACTCCGATCCCATTGTGGGAGCGAGCTTGCTCGCGATTGCGGTGTGTCAGTCACCATCCAGGCTGCTGATACATTGCAATCGCGAGCAAGCTCCCACATTTGGTAGGGGGTGTCTGTCAGAGGGCTGAAACCTGGGCCCAGGCCGGTGGGGAGGCGGCCCGTTCGGCAGCGCCGGCCACTGCGCCAATCACCAGGATCGCCGGGCTCTTGAGTTGAAAGGTGCTGGCATCGGCTTCCATCGAGGCCAGGTCGCTGCGGCAGTCACGCTGGTGGGGCAGGGAGGCGTTTTCGATCATGGCCACGGGTGTGTCCGCCGCCAGGCCGCCGGCCAGCAATTGCTCACGAATTTCGCTCAGCTTCGCCACGCCCATGTACACCACCAGCGTCGTGCCGCTTTGCGCCAAGGCTTGCCAGTTCAGGCTGCTGCCGTCCTGGGTGTGGGCCGTCACCAGCGTCACGCCCCGGGCAATCCCGCGCAGGGTCAGTGGAATATCGCACTGGGTCGCCCCCGCGAGGCCGGCGGTGATGCCATTGACCATCTCCACTTCGACACCCTGCTCGCGCAGCCACTGCGCCTCTTCACCGCCGCGGCCGAAGATGCACGGGTCGCCGCCCTTGAGACGCACCACGCATTTGCCCTGGCGGGCATAACGCAGCATCAGGCGATGGATAAAGGCCTGGGGTGTGGAGCGGCAGCCGCCGCGCTTGCCCACGGCAATGATGCGCGCATCGGGGCAATGTTCCAGCACCGCGGCGTTGACCAGGTCGTCGATCAACACCACGTCGGCCTCGCCCAGGGCGCGCACGGCTTTGAGGGTCAGCAATTCAGGGTCACCGGGACCTGCACCCACCAGCCAGACTTTTGCGTTCATAGTGTTTTTCCTCACGAGATAGCCGCCAGCGGTTGCGCAGTGGCAACCAGCAGGCGCTTGATTTCCGGTACGCAGGAACCGCATTGCGTGCCACAGCCCAGTTCCTGTTTGAGCCCCTGCAAGTCCAGGCCACGTTCGATGCCTGCGCAGATCGCACGCTGGCTGACGTTCATGCAGTTGCACAGCGTTTTACTGCCACCCGTTGCGGCGCCGACGTTGCCCGGCGGCGCGCTCAAAGGCGCCAGCAGCCAGCGCCGCAGTTGTTCATCGGCACGACCTTCCAGCCACAGGTTTTGCAACCAGTGGCGGGCCAAGGTTTCGCCGGCCAGGCGAATAGCGGTGATGCGGCCGTTTTCGATGCGCACCCGTTTACCGATGGCGCGACGCGGGTCGTCATAGGCCAGCACCGGCCCATCGATCAGGCCCAATTGTTCGTCGATGGCCTGGAGCAGTTGCGGTTCAGGGGCAACGGCGCTGGCAGCGCGAATCAGCAACGCGGGACGCTCACGGCCAGTCAGGCTCAGGCTGACGTAGGAAAATGCCTCACACAGGGGGCGCAGGGCTTCCAGATGCTGTTGAACATCGCCTTCGATCAAGGCGAAAAGCTGCCAAGGCAGGTTCACCGGTTCCAGGCGCACGCCGCTGTGCTTGAGTTCCGGTTGTTTCGACAAGGGATCGAAGGCTGGTTGCGTCAGGGTATTCACGCCGCCCTTGAGGAACCGGTCGCCCCAGTGCATGGGCAGGAATGCCTGGCCGGGACGCACGCTGTCGTCGCTGTCCACGGCCACGATCACGCTGCCGCGACGGCTCTTGAGGCTGACCAGGTCGCCCGCTTGCAGGCGATGGCGTTGCAGTTCGTCGGGGTGCAGGCTGAGCACCGCTTCGTTCACATGACCAAACAACTGCGCGGCAGTACCGGTACGGCTCATGCCGTGCCATTGGTCGCGCAGGCGGCCGGTGTTCAGGGTCAACGGGTAGCGGGCGTCACGCAGTTCCTTGGCGGCGCGATAGGGGTCGGCCACAAACCGCGCCCGGCCGCTGTCGGTCGGAAAAATCCCGTCTACGTACAGGCGCGCCGTCCCGACCGTGGCGCCGTCCGGGAAGGGCCATTGCTGAGGGCCGAGTTGATCGATCAGGGCATGGCTGATGCCGGACAAGTCCAGGTCGCGGCCACGGGTCAGCTGTTTGTATTCATCGAACAGTTGGGCCGGGCTTTCAAAGGCGAACAGGCTGGGCTGGCCCGGGCGCAGGTGTTTTTCCAGGCGTTGTGCGAAATCCACGGTGATTGCCCAGTCCGCACGTGCTTCACCCGGTGCGCCGATGGCCCGGCGGACGTGGGAAATGCGCCGTTCGGAGTTGGTCACCGAACCTTCTTTCTCGCCCCAACTGGCCGCTGGCAGCAGCAGGTCGGCAAACGCGGCGGTTTCGGTGGTCCGGAAAGCTTCCTGCAACACCACGAATGGACAGGCTTGCAGGGCTTCACGTACCGCGGTCTGGTCCGGCATCGATTGGGCAGGGTTGGTGCAGGCGATCCACAAGGCCTTGATCTTGCCGCTGCGCACCTGCTCGAACAGCTCGATGGCGCTCAAGCCAGTGGTGGTGGGCAGTTGCTCAACGCCCCAGTAGCGGGCGACTTCCGCACGATGTTCCGGGTTGGCGGCTTCACGATGGCCCGGCAGCAGGTTCGACAGGCTGCCGGTTTCTCGTCCGCCCATGGCGTTGGGCTGACCGGTCAACGAGAACGGTCCCGCACCCGGTCGGCCGATCTGCCCGGTGGCCAGGTGCAGGTTGATCAGGGCGCTGTTTTTCGCGCTACCGGCGGTGGACTGGTTCAAACCCATGCACCACAACGACAGGAAGCTCGGCGACGTGCCGACCCATTCGGCGCACTGCTGCAGTTGTTCGACGCTGATACCGCACAGCTGGGCGACCATGCTCGGGGTGTAATCACGTACCAGGTTCTTCAGCTCCGCCAGGCCTTCGGTGTGGGCCTTGATGAAGTCGCGATCGACCCAGTCTTCCCACAGCAGCAAGTGCAAAATCCCATGGAACAAGGCGACATCGGTGCCCGGCAGGATCGCCAGGTGCAGGTCCGCCAGGTCGCAAGTGTCGGTGCGCCGGGGGTCGATGACGATGATTTTCATCTGCGGCCGGCGGGATTTAGCCTCTTCGAGACGGCGAAAGAGGATGGGATGGGCGTAGGCCATGTTACTGCCGACGATCATCACGCAGTCGCTCAATTCCAGGTCTTCGTAGCTGCAGGGCGGGGCGTCGGCGCCGAGGCTGCGCTTGTAGCCCACCACGGCGGAGGACATGCACAGCCGCGAATTGCTGTCGATGTTGTTGGTGCCCACCAATGCCCGGGCGAGCTTGTTGAAGGCGTAGTAATCCTCGGTCAGCAATTGGCCGGAGATGTAGAACGCCACGCTGTCCGGGCCGTGTTCGGCGATGGTCTCGGCGAAGACGCTGGCGGCGTGATCCAGGGCGCTGTCCCAGTCGGTGCGGGCCCGGGCCAGGCCTTTGCCCAGGCGCAACTCGGGGTAGAGCGCGCGGGCGGCGAGGTCGCCGGTCAGGTGCAGGGTCGAGCCTTTGCTGCACAGTTTGCCAAAGTTGGCCGGATGGGCGGGATCGCCGCTGACGCCGAGGATGCGCTCGTCGTCATGCTCGATCAGGACGCCGCAACCGACCCCGCAATAACAGCAGGTCGAGGCAGTGGTCTGGCGGTTCATCAGCTTGCGTCCCGCAGTGCCAACTGCACCCGGCCGTTCTCGACCCGGGCCGAATGATGATGGGCGCAGCCCACGTCCGGGGCCTGGGCCTGGCCGCTTTCCAGGTCGATCTGCCAGTTGTGCAGCGGGCAGGCCACGCGCTTGCCGTAGACCAACCCTTGGGACAGTGGGCCACCCTTGTGCGGGCAACGGTCATCGAGGGCGAACACTTCATCGTCGCTGGTACGAAAAATCGCGATGTCGCCTTTCGGGCCGTTGATGATGCGCGAGCCGAGGATATTGATCTCTTCCAGTGCGCAGATATCCAGCCAGTTCATGCCGGCACCTCCAGGTTTTTCACGGGAATGACCTCAAACTCTTTCTTCAGCTGGGGTTGTTCCAGGCGCTGTTTCCACGGGTCTTGTTCCAGCGACAGGGAAAACTTCAGGCGTTCATGGAGCGCCTTGCGTCGAACCGGATCTTCCAGCACGGCTTTCTTGATGTGCTCCATGCCGACCCGCTGCATGTAATGCACGGTGCGTTCGAGGTAGAAGGCTTCCTCGCGGTACAGCTGCAGGAAGGCGCCGTTGTATTCGCGCACTTCTTCGGCAGTCTTGAGCTTGACGAAAAACTCCGCGACTTCGGTCTTGATCCCGCCGTTGCCGCCGATGTACATCTCCCAGCCGGAGTCGACGCCGATAATGCCGACGTCCTTGATGCCGGCTTCCGAGCAGTTGCGTGGGCAACCGGAGACGGCCAGTTTCACCTTGTGCGGTGACCACATGTTGAACAGGTCGTGCTCCAGCTCGATGCCCAGTTGGGTGGAGTTCTGCGTGCCGAAGCGGCAGAACTCGCTGCCGACGCAGGTCTTCACCGTGCGGATGGACTTGCCGTAGGCGTGGCCGGACGGCATGTCGAGGTCTTTCCACACGCCGGGCAGGTCCTGCTTCTTGATTCCCAGCAAATCGATGCGCTGGCCGCCGGTGACCTTGACCATGGGCACGTTGTACTTGTCGGCCACGTCGGCGATGCGCCGTAGTTCCGAAGGGTTGGTCACGCCACCCCACATCCGCGGGACCACGGAGTAGGTGCCGTCTTTCTGGATGTTGGCGTGGGCGCGTTCGTTGATCAGGCGCGACTGTGGGTCGTCGTGAGCTTCGCCAGGCCAGGTGGAAATCAGGTAGTAGTTCAACGCCGGGCGGCAGGTGGCGCAGCCGTTGGGGGTGCGCCAGTTCAGGTAGCTCATGGCCCCGGCGATGGTCAGCAAATGCTGGTCGCGGATCGCCTGGCGGATCTGGCCATGGTTGAGGTCGCTGCAACCGCAGATGGCTTTCTCGCTTTTCGGCTTGACGTCCGCCGCACCGCCGACGGTGTTGATCAGGATCTGCTCCACCAGGCCGGCGCAGGAGCCGCAGGAACTGGCGGCCTTGGTGTGTTTTTTCACGTCATCAACGCTGAACAACCCGTGTTCCTGGATCGCCTTGACGATGGTGCCTTTGCACACGCCGTTGCAGCCGCAGACTTCGGCGGTGTCGGCCATGCTCATGGCTTTGTCCTGGCCCTGGTGGCCGACGTCTCCGAGTGCGTTTTCTCCAAACATCAGGTGATCGCGGATCTCGCTGATGCCGTGGTTCTCACGGATCTGGCGGAAATACCAGCCGCCGTCTGCCGTATCGCCGTACAGGCAGGCGCCGACCAGTACGTCATCCTTGATCACCAGCTTTTTGTAGACGCCGCCGATGGGGTCGGAAAGGGTGATGGTCTCGGTGCCTTCGCCGCCCATGAAGTCACCGGCGGAGAACAAATCGATGCCGGTGACCTTCAATTTGGTCGAGGTGACCGAACCCTTGTAAGTGGCGAAGCCCAGTTGCGCGAGGTGGTTGGCGCAGACCTTGGCCTGTTCGAACAACGGCGCCACCAGGCCGTAGGCGGTGCCGCGGTGGCTGGCGCATTCACCGATGGCGTAGATGCGCGGGTCGTAGGTTTGCATCGTGTCGTTGACCAGGATCCCGCGGTTGCACGGGATGCCGGATTTTTCCGCCAGTTCGGTGTTGGGACGGATGCCGGCGGCCATCACCACCAGGTCGGCGGGGATGATGTCGCCGTTTTTGAACTGGACCGAGCCGACCCGGCCATTGCCGGCGTCGTGCAAGGCCTGGGTCTGTTCGCTGAGGCGGAATTTCAGGCCACGGCTTTCCAGGGCGGTCTGCAGCAGTTGGCCGCTGGTCTTGTCCAGTTGCCGTTCCAACAGCCATTCACCGATGTGGACGACAGTCACGTCCATGCCCCGCAGCTTCAAGCCGTTGGCCGCTTCCAGGCCGAGCAGGCCACCGCCGATCACCACCGCGTGCTTGTGGGTCTTGGCGGTATTGATCATCGCCTGGGTGTCGGCGATGTCGCGGTAACCGATCACGCCTTCCAGGGTGTTGCCAGGAATCGGCAGGATGAAGGGTGTGGAGCCGGTGGCGATCAGCAGGCGGTCGTATTCGGCTTCGCTGCCGTCTTCGGCGATGACCCGACGCTTGACCCGGTCGATCTCCACCACTTTTCGGTTGAGCAGCAGCTTGATGTTGTTGTCCAGGTACCAGCTCAGGTCGTTGAGCACGATCTCTTCGAACGTCTGCTCACCGGCCAGCACCGGCGAGAGCAGGATGCGGTTGTAGTTGGTGTGGGGCTCGGCGCCGAACACCGTGATGTCGTACAGCTCGTTGCTCAGCTTGAGCAGTTCCTCGAGGGTTCGAACCCCGGCCATGCCGTTGCCGATCATCACCAGTTTGAGTTTCTTCATCAGGGTTCTCCGCAAGCTCAGGTCCGCTTTATCACGGCGATCGGACTGGCTCGGTCATTTTTACGAAAACAAAAAAAGGCGTCCCGCTAGCAAGCTAGCGAGGACGCCTTTGTCCTGGTCCCGTTCTCTCGGGAAGCACCGCCTTCATCGTTGGAGGCGTTGCCTTATGTATGTTGATAGGGGGTATGCAGTGGTTGTGCCAAGTGGCTCGAAGGTGCGGATTTATTGAGCAGCGGGCTGGTTGAGCGGATTGGGGAGGGATTTATTGCACCGTATCAAAGCGTGTTGCCCGGTAATGGAGCGTGGAAGGGCTGGCGAGAAAGCTTTTGTGGCGAGGGAGCTTGCTCCCGCTCAAGCGCGCAGCGGTTGCCTGTTTTTTGGGTCTGCTTCGCAGCCCAGCGGGAGCAAGCTCCCTCGCCACGGTTGTTATGAGTGAAACACTAGAAACAACAGCACCAGATTCACCACCAACGACACCAGCGCCAACGTCCGCCAGACCTTCAGCGGCTCTCTTTCCAGCAACGGCCTGGGCCTGACGCTCAAGCTGCGGCGCTCGCCCTGTTCCAGCAGCAACAACCATTCCTCGGCGGTTTCAAAACGCTGCTCCGGGTCCGCTGTGACGGCGCGGTCCAGGCTTTGCCCGAGCCATTCGGGCAGGTCTGGCCGATAGCGGCTGGCACTGACCGGCACGCCAAAGCGCGGGCGTTGGAAGGCTTCGATTTCGCCGTAGGGATAGTGCCCGGTCAGGAGGAAATACAAGGTCACGCCGACGGCATACAAATCCTGCTGCGCCGTGGGTGCGGTGCCGCCGAAAGCTTCCGGAGCGATGTAGCTGGGGGTGCCGGGCAAGACGTTGGCCTGGTCCTCGGACAGGCCCGGGCAGTAGGCCAGGCCGAAATCCAGCAGGCGCAATTCCCCGTCGTCGCCCAGGTGCAGGTTTTCCGGCTTGATGTCGCGATGGTAGATCTGCCTGCGATGCAACAGGCCTACTGCCCGTACCAGCCGTTGCGCCAGGTCCAACCACTGGGCCAGGGGTAGCGGCCCGGCCTGGTGGAACAGCTCGGCCAGGGTCGCACCCGGATATTCTCGCATCACGTAGTACAAATGCTGACGCTGGGGAACACCATGGACCTCGGGAAACTGCCGCCCGGCGACGCGCTTGAGAAACCATTCCTCCGAGAGCAAGGCCTGCCCAGCGCGGCTATCGTCCCGTAGCTGCACGGGCAAGGTTTTCAGCAGCCAGGGTTGGCCCTGGCCGTCGCGTACCCGGTAGAGCAACGATTGCTGGCTGTGACCGAGCAGGCTTTCGATCTGCCAGCCCTCGAACACCTGACCCGGTTTCAGCGCAGGCGGCAGGGGCCATTGCTGCAACTGGATCAGGGCATCGCCGATGCTGGCTTCACCCACGGCATCGACCCGCACCAACAAGGCGCTGGCGTTGTCCTGGCTACCGGCCAGGTGCGCGGCGTTGACCAGCGTTTGCGCGGCCAGGCCCAGGTCCGGTTGGTCGCGCAGGATGCCGGCGATGGCCGTGTCCCCCAGGACTGCCCAGACACCATCGCTGAGCAATACGAAGGTTTCGTCGGTGCGCAGTTCACCGTCGAGGAAGTCGAGGATCAGGTGTTGATCAAGTCCCAGGGCGCGCTTGAGCACATGTTGCATGCCTTGCTGTTCCCAGACGTGATCCTCACTGACCCGTTGCAGGTGATCGGCGTGCCAGCGGTAGACCCGGCAATCGCCGACATGCGCGAGGGTGAAGCGCCGGCCCCGCAGGACCAGGGCGCTGACGGTGGTGAGCAGCGGTTGCCCGCCACCGTTGGCTTGCAGCCAGCGGTTCTGCGCCAGCAACAGCCGGTCCAGCGCCTGGGCCACGCCCCAGGTCTGCGGCGTGGAGTAGTAGTCCAGGGCCAGCGCTTGCAAGGTCGAACGGGCGGCCAGTCCGCCATCGGCGCATTGGCTCACGCCGTCGGCGATGGCGAACAGGTAACCCTTGCTGGCGGCCAGGGCCGGGGCGGGGGTGACCAGGCGCAGGGCGTCCTGGTTTTCCTCCCGCGGGCCGATGGCACTGGCTTCGGCGAAACTCAATTGCAGGCTCATGGTTGCAGCTTATACCCGAGCAGCGGTGACAGCTGCCGAACCCCAAGTGGTTCTCCAGCGACGCTTGACGCCGTGCAGGCCGAACCAGGCCAGGACACCGAGGCTGGCAAACAACCACAGGGCCAGTTGATAGCTACCGGTGCTTTGCTTGATCGCGCCCATGCCCGCCGCCAGGGCGAAGCCGCCGATGCCGCCGGCCATACCGATCAGGCCGGTCATCACGCCGATCTCGCGGCGGAAGCGTTGTGGCACCAGTTGGAACACCGCGCCGTTGCCCGCACCCAAACCGAGCATGGTGCAGACGAACAGGGCCAGGGCGGCGTAGGAGCTTGGCAGGTTGAAACCCACTGCGGCGATGCAGACGGCCGCTACGGTGTACATGCCCAGCAAGGTGCGGATGCCGCCGAAACGGTCCGCCAGGGCGCCGCCCAATGGACGCATCAGGCTGCCACCGAAGACGCAGGCGGCGGTGTAGTAGCCAGCGGTGACCGGGCTCAGGCCATATTGGTCGTTGAAGTAGCCGGGCAGGGCGCTGGCCAGGCCGATGAAGCCGCCGAAGGTCACGCTGTAGAAGAACATGAACCACCAGCTGTCGCGGTCACCCAGGGCCTTGAGGTAGTCGGCCATGGATTTGGCTTTTGGCCGCTCGGGGGCGTTCTTGGCCAACCAGGCGAAGATGACCAGGGTCAGCACCAGCGGGATCAGCGCGAAGCCGAACACGTTGGTCCAGCCGAAGGCCACGGCCATGACCGGTGCGATCAGCGCCGCGAGCACGGTGCCCGAGTTACCGGCCCCGGCGATGCCCATGGCCTTGCCCTGATGCTGTGGCGGATACCATTGGGAGGCCAGCGGCAGGGCCACGGCGAACGAAGCACCGGCTACGCCCAGGAACAGGCCGAGCAGCAGGGCTTGTTCGTAGCTGTGGATGCCCAGTTTCCAGGCGCAGAACAGCGCACTGATCACGATCACCTGGCCGACCATACCGGCGGTTTTTGGCGAGATCCGGTCGGCCAGCAGGCCCATGAACAAACGCAGAACGGCGCCAGCCAGGATCGGCGTCGCGACCATCAGGCCGCGTTGCTGGGTGGTCAGGTGCAGGTCGGCAGAGATCTGTACTGCCAGTGGACCGAGCAGGTACCAGACCATGAAGCTCAGGTCGAAGTAGAGGAAGGCCGCGAACAGAGTCGGGGTATGGCCGGATTTCCAGAAGCTTGAATTCATCGCGCACCTCAGCTGTAAAAGTCTCGAGAAATGAGTCAGTGCTTTGAGCAGTGCGCCGTCTGTGGTCGCACCACCGGTCCCGAAGGGCCAAAACAAAAAAACGCCGCAACCCGGATCGCCAGAGAGGCAAGAAGGGTGTGCGACGTCTTTGTCGTAGGTGGGGCAACCGCCGTTGGTTACCTGTGGGTTTGCTTAAGCGAGATCTGTGCCAGGTCTGTCATGATCGTTCCTACGCTCTGCGTGGGAATGCATCTCGTGACGCTCTGCGTCACCTTGTGAAGCGGAACGCGGAGCGTCCCTGGCGGCATTCCCACGCAGAGCGTGGGAACGATCATTAGTAGGGCTGGCGCTACAAGGCTTTCAGCCCAGCAGCTCATTCATGGCAATGATCTGCTCCGCCACCTGGATCAGTTTCTGCTGGCGGCTCATGGCCTGGCGGCGCATCAGGGTGTAGGCCTGTTCCTCGTTGCATTCCTTCATCTTCATCAGCATGCCCTTGGCCAGTTCGATGCGCTTGCGTTCGGCCAGTTGCTGGTCCCGAGCCAGGAGTTGGGCGCGCAAGGCCTGGTCGCTTTCGAAGCGGGCCATGGCCACGTCGAGGATCGGTTGCAGGCGCGCGGCGTGGATGCCTTCGACGATGTAGGCGCTGACGCCCGACTTGATCGCCTGGCGCATCACATTGGGGTCGTGCTCGTCGGTAAACATGACGATCGGTCGTGGCTGGTCGCGACTGACCAGCACCACCTGCTCCATCACATCGCGCCCGGGTGACTCGGTATCGATCAGGATCACGTCCGGACGCACCGTTTCGACGCGCGCTGGCAGGTCGATGGTCAGGCCGGACTCGTCGATCACTTCGAAGCCGGCCTCAATCAGGGCAGCCTTGAGGCGACCGACTTTTTTCGCGGTGTCGTTGATCAGCAGGATACGCAGCATGGTCGTGGCTCCTGTCAGCGGCTGGCGAGAAGGGGAGCCGCATCGCTCAAGGCGTGCAGTTTGAAGCTGCGGGCGTACCCGGCCGGGTCCGAGCCGTCCCAGGTGGTGCCGTCGATCAGTTGGCTGCTGCGCATGTCCTGGCGCGGGGACGCGATGTCGAGCGCCGCGCAGGCTTCGCGGTACAGCTTGAGTTGCTGGACGCCCTGGGCCACGGCCAGGTAATCCGGGTCTTCGCGCAGCAGGCCCCAGCGGCGGAACTGGGTCATGAACCACATGCCGTCCGACAGGTACGGCAGGTTCACCTCGCCGTTGCCATGAAAGCGCATGGCGTGGGGATCCTGCCAGCTGTTGCCCAAGCCGTCGGCATAAATCCCCAGCAGGCGCGGCTCGATGCAGTCCAGCGGGGCGTCGAGGTATTCGGGCGCAGTCAACAGTTGCGCGGTGCTGCGACGGTTTTCGCTGCTTTGTTCGATGAAGCGGCTGGCTTCGAGGATCGCCATCACCAGGGCCCGGGCGGTATTGGGGTATTGCTCGACGAACGCGCGGGTGCAACCGAGGACTTTTTCCGGGTGATCGGGCCAGATGGTCTGGGTGGTCGCCAGGGTGAAACCGAGGTTTTGTTTCACCGCGCTGGCGCACCAGGGCTCGCCGACGCAAAACCCGTCGATACGCCCGGCTTGCAGGTGCGCGATCATTTGCGGCGGAGGCACGACCACGCTGTCGACATCCGACAACGGGTGGATGCCCTGGGCGGCGAGCCAGTAATAGAGCCACATGGCGTGGGTGCCGGTGGGGAAAGTCTGGGCGAAGGTCAGTTTCGGGCGAGTTTGGTGCACGTGCCGTTCCAGTGCTTCAGGACTGGTCACGCCTTGGGCCTGCAAGCCATGGGACAGGTTGATGCTCTGGCCGTTCTGGTTCAGCCCCATCAGCACGGCCATGTCGCTCGCCGCGACCCCGCCGATGCCCAGATGCACCGCATAGATCAGGCCATACAGGCTGTGGGCGGCATCGATTTCACCGCTGACCAGCTTGTCGCGCAGGTTGGCCCAGGACGCCTGGCGCTTGAGGTTCAGGGTCAGGCCGTAGGGCTGGGCGAAGCCCTGGGTGGCGGCCACGACGACCGGGGCGCAGTCGCTCAAGGCCATGAACCCGAGGTTGACCGCGCTCTTTTCCGGGGCATCGCTGCCGTTGACCCAGGCCAGGGGGTTGGCTGGAACTTCATTCATCGCGCATCACCTTCCACTTAATCAGTCTGGCACTCATTTGGCCTTTGGCACCGGCGCCGATGAGCAGTAATGGTGCAAGGCATATGCCAGCCGAGCTCTCATCACCTTCCCATCAAGATTCCAGGCGTCGTGTCTTTCATTCTGTCGGTCCTTCCAACGCCACGTAGCAAAGGAGACGGCATGCAGGACACAACAATTCGCGCCACGGCATTGCCCGATCTGGGTGAGCGCGTGCTGCACCTGCGCGTGGCCCAGGCCCCGGTGCAGATATACGCTGCGCGGTTGGGCCGCAGTCACTGCCTGCCCGTCGGTTGGGAGGGTTTGGTGGTGCAGAGCGATTCGCTGCGCTTGAGTGGCGGCGAGTTGCATGTCACGCCGGTTTGCGAAGCGACGGTGGTCAAGCTGCAGGCGTTCCTGGACATGAGCGATGTCCTGGTGGATGCCGGGCAACGGCTGCACGCGGAGCCATGGGCCTTGTTGCCGGTGGCGGGCGAAACCGTCCGTTCGCCGCAACGGCTCGAACGCTGGTACATCGGCCAGGCGATGGACGGTGCCGCGGCCTATCACGCCGTTGCTCGTCTGTTGCGTCATCACGAGAGCTACGGGCTCGTGCGTTTCCTTCTGGAGCAAGGCACCCACAGCGAAAAACTGAACACGCTGGCGCAACGCTACGGCGTATCGGTTTCGCATTTTCGCAGGCTCTGTCGCCAAGCCCTGGGCTCTGCCGCCAAGCCGGCCTTGCGTGGCTGGCGCACGGCCCAGGCGCTGTTGAACATGAGTCTTCAGGACGGCTCGTTGACCGATGTCGCGCTGGAGTTCGGCTTTGCTTCTTCGTCACATTTTTCCAAGGAGATCCGCGAACTGGTGGGTTTCGCACCCAGCAGCCTGGCGGATATCACCTACCTTCCAGGCAAGTGAGCCGATGAGCCGCCAACCGTTATCCCCATCCCTTTTATTCGTCTGTCTTAGCGCTGTGATGCTGCTCGCATCCGGTGCCGCAAGGGCCGATGTCTATACCTTCGAGGCTCGCGAGCAGAGCGCGCGGACCTTTTTCAGCGAGCTGTCCGGGTCATTGGGCAAGCCGGTGATTGTCAGCAAGGCCGCGGCGGCCAAGCGCATTGGCGGTACGTTCGACCTGCGCACGCCGCAACGGACCTTCGAGCGAGTCAGCGTGCAGATGGGGTTGATCTGGTACAGCGATGGCCAGGCGATCTATTTGTATGACGCCTCGGAAATCAAGAGCGCGATGATGTCGCTGCAGACCCTGACCGTCGCCAAGCTCCAGGCGTTCCTGGGGCGTTCGGGCTTGCACGATGCGCGTTATCCGCTGCGCCACGACGGTTTGCGGACCTTCCATGTGTCGGGTCCGCCGATGTATGTCGACCTGGTGGTGCAAGCGGCCGGGTTGATGGACAACCAGCGCTCGGAGCTGTTGCTGGGCAAGCAGCAGATTGGCGTCATCCATGTGCGCAACACCTTCGTCAGCGACCGTAAATATGAGCTGCGTGACGACAAGGTGACAATCCCCGGGCTGGCCACCGTGATCGAAGCGCTGTTGCGCGGCGAGAAGCAGCAGGTCGAGCCAACGGTGGCCCAACCTTCGACCCGGCAGCCACGAGGCGCGATGCCGGTGTTTCCCCTCGAAGGCCTGGCGAACAGCTCTTCGGACCAGGACCCGACGGCACCGCGAATCATTGCGCGCGAGGTGGCCGCCGGCAACATTCGTGTGGTCGCCTACCCGGACACCAACAGCCTGTTGGTCAAGGGGCTGCCCGAGCAGGTGCGCTTTATCGAGAACCTGGTCAATGCCCTGGACACGCCGAAACGCCATGTCGAGCTGTCGCTGTGGATCATCGATCTGCACAAGGATGAACTCAATCAGTTGGGTATCAACTGGCAAGGCGCGGTGAAGTCCGGCGGGCAATTCAGTGCCTCGCTCAACGCCGGTTCGGCCACCACCCTCGACGGCGCCTCGTTCGTGACCCAGGTCATGGCGCTGGAGCGCACCCACAGGGCGAACGTGGTCTCGCGACCGGTGATCCTGACGCAGGAAAACGTGCCGGCGATCTTCGACAACAACCGCACGTTCTACGCCCCGCTGGTGGGGGAGCGCAGCGTTGACCTGCAGCACATCACCTACGGCACGCTGGTCAGCGTACTGCCGCGTTTCGCCCAGGCGGACGAGATCGAGATGTCGCTCAATATCGAGGACGGCAACGAAGTCGAGAACCCCGGCCGGGGTGAGCAACAGAGTGCGTTGCCGACGGTCGGACGCACGCGCATCAGTACCGTGGCACGGGTGCCCCAGGGCAAGAGCCTGCTGGTGGGCGGTTTCACCCGTGATGACCATGGCGAGCAGATCGGACGCGTGCCAGTGTTGGGATCGATTCCGTGGATCGGCCGCTTGTTCAGCTATCGCCAGGACCGCTCGGCCAACACGGTGCGGGTATTCCTGATCCAGCCCAAGGAAATCCGCGACGCCCTTGAACCCGTGGAGACGGGCATGCCGTTGCTGACTCCCGAGCAGCACGAACGTGTGCGTCGAATGTACTTCCGGATGTCAGAGCGATGATCCTGCCAACGGTTTCCAGCGGTGGCCGGGTTGCCCAGGCGCGGCTGAACGCCGAGAAGGCCGCCGAACATCCACAACCGCAAGTCGACGCCGAGGCGGGGCTGGACGACAGCGCAACGGCGGCGGTGGCGCAGCGCATCGTGCAGATCAGCGACGAGCTGTCGGCGGCGCTGACGCAGTTCCGTGGCCGGCGCTTGTTCGAACTCAAATCCGAGACGCTGACCGACACCTTCGAACGCGTGCTCGAGGACGACACCGTACCCAAGGCACGACAGGTGCTGAGCTTGGCGCGGCTGGCGGACAAGCCCGTGGCCTGGTTGCTGCAAATGGCGCGCAGCCTGTTCCCCGACGACAGCGACCTGGCGCTGGTGCTGCGGGCGTTGTTGCGCCGCCGGAACCTGGAAACCCGCACCCGCCAGCGGCTCGAAACGCTGTTGCAGACGGTGGTTGCCCAAGGTTCGCCCAAGCGCATGAACGCCGGGATCAATGCGGCGCTCAAGGCCAGAATGTTCGGCAGGAGCATGGCGGTGCGGGCCGGTTTGCTGCGCGAGACCTACCGGGATTTTCTCGAGTCCGACGAAGGCCCGCTCAGTTGCTACCAGGACTGGATTGCCCTGTACGGCCCGGCACAGCGCACGAATGTGCTGGCCTTCATCGAAGCCGCGCTGCTGACCGACATCAGCGCCCAGGACCCCAGTTGCTCACGCATCGAGTTCGGCCAACTGTTGACCCGGGTCACCGACCTCAAGCGCCTGCGCTCGGCTGATGCGCTGTTTATCGGCGCCGTGCTCGGCGATGCACTGCTCTGCCGGCATAACCCCCACGAGGCCGACTGGCTGGTGTTCATGTTCGGCGTGTTGACCTACCCCGATGACCTCGACCAGCTGTTGCTCGGGGCGTTGGGGGAGGGGGTGTTGCTCAGTGCCCACCGGGAGCGCTCGGCGGTGTTGCAGGCCGTGCGTCGGCTCAGCCTGCAATTGCCGACGCCGCTGTTTGCCGATGAAGAGGCGCCGCAACGCCTGGCCATCCAGTTCACCCGCCTGGCCGACGTCGCCTATGCCCACGAACTCATCGAACAGCGACTGCCCGGTGACCGCCCATGATCTTGTCCCGGAGCCAGGCCTGAATGCTCAACGTGTTCTTGCGCAATGTCGGCGCGCGCCCGGAGCTGCTGATCCTCACCTTGATGGTGATGATCATCGCCATGCTGATCATCCCCTTGCCGACGGTGCTGGTGGATTTTCTTATCGGCCTGAACATCGTCATCTCGTTGCTGGTGTTCATGGGCTCGTTCTACATCGAACGGATCCTCAGCTATTCGACGTTCCCGGCGCTGCTGCTGTTGACGACCTTGTTCCGGCTGGCGCTGTCGATCAGCACCAGCCGGCTGATTCTCAGCCAGGCCGATGCCGGCGAGATCATCGCGTCGTTCGGCGACTTCGTGATCGGCGAAAGCCTGGTGGTGGGTTTCGTGATTTTTTCCATCGTCACCATTGTCCAGTTCATCGTGATCACCAAAGGCTCGGAACGGGTCGCCGAAGTGGCGGCGCGCTTCTCCCTGGACGGCATGCCCGGCAAGCAGATGAGTATCGACGGCGACCTCAAGGCCGGTGCCATCGATGCGGCCCAGGCGCGGGAAAAACGCAGCGTGCTGGAGCGTGAAAGCCAGTTGTACGGTTCTTTCGACGGGGCGATGAAATTCATCAAGGGCGATGCCATCGCCGGCATCATCATTATCTTCGTCAATTTCATCGGCGGCATGGCCATCGGCGTCGGGCAATTGGGCATGGACATGTCCACGGCCTTGTCCAACTACACGCTGTTGACCATTGGCGATGGCCTGGTCGCGCAGATCCCCGCGCTGCTGATCGCCATCGGCGCCGGCTTCATCGTCACCCGGGTCAACGGTGATGACAGCAACCTGGGGCGCAACATGCTTGCCCAGATGCTGGGCAACCCGTTCGTGCTCGGTGTCACCGCGTTGCTGGCGGTGGGCGTGGGCCTGTTGCCCGGTTTTCCGCTGCTGACCTTCCTCTCGATTGCCAGTGTGCTCGGGCTGGTGGTGTTTGTGCGCCACCGCAAGTCCTTGCGCCAGGCCAGCCCGGGCGAAAGCCGTAGCGAACCTGCCGAGCCAGGCGCGGCGCAGGGTGAGTCGGGATTGCTCGACGACGTCGACAACGTTGCCACTGAAACCATCGCCCTGATGCTACTGGTGCCCCCAGCGCGCCTGCAAGCGTTGGAGAAGGAGCGTTGGGCGGCGCGCTTTCGCAGCCAGTTCTTCGTCGATTACGGGCTGCGCATTCCCGAACCGCGGCTACGGGCCAGCGAGGCGTTGCCGGCCCATCAAGTGGCAGTGCTGATCAATGAAGTGCGCGCCGAGCAGTTCGATATTCATTTCGATCACTGGCGCCTGCTGGACTATTCGCCGCAGCTGGAGCCGTTGGGCTTTGCCCTGGTGCGTGGCAACGACAGCAATCGCCTCGGTGGTGTCTGGGTCACCGCCGCCGACCGCGAGCGCGTGCAGCAGTTGGGCTATCACCTGCGACCTGCCGACGAAGAATGCTATCGCTGCCTGGTCACGCTGCTGGCGCGCAACATCCAGGAGTTTTTCGGCGTGCAGGAAACCAAGCAGCTGCTCGACGAAATGGAAGCGCGCTACCCCGACCTGCTCAAGGAAGTCTATCGCCACGTCACGGTGCAGAAGATCGCCGAAGTGCTGCAACGCTTGATCGGCGAGCGCATCTCCGTGCGCAACATGAAGCTGATCCTCGAAACCCTCGCCCATTGGGCCTCCCGGGAAAAGGATGTGCTGGCGCTGGTCGAGCACGTTCGCGGCGCCATGGCCCGCTACATCAGCAACAAGTTTGCCCAGGGCAACGATCTGCGCGTGCTGCTGCTGTCGGCGGAGTTTGAAGACGTGGTGCGCCGGGGCATCCGGCAAACCTCGGGCGGCAGTTTCCTCAACCTGGAACCGGCCGAATCGGAAGAACTGATGGACCGCCTCAGTGTCGGCCTGGACAGCGTGCACATCGCCCACAAGGACATGGTGCTGCTGTGTTCGGTCGATGTGCGGCGCTACATCAAGAAACTGGTCGAGGGACGTTTCCGGGAGCTGGACGTGATGTCGTTCGGCGAAATCTCTGAGACCGTCTCGGTCAATGTCATCAAGACGCTTTAAGGAAATTCTGCACATGTTACCGATGGATATTGCCGACCTGTTACGCGAAGCGCTGCGACACAGCGGCTGCGTGGACAGCCAGATTGGGCATTTCGACAGCCACAGCACGATAGAAATGCAGATGAAGAATCTGCCGGACATCAGTGTGGCTGAGGTGGAAGGCGATGTGTGGGTTTGGGCAGCGGTCGCCGAAGCGACGCCATCGTCATTGAATTATTGTGCTTTCAACCTGCTGCAGTTCCTGCTCGAAGGCAACCCGTTTTCCCGTACCGGGCAATTGCACTTGTGCGAAGTCGAAGGGCGGCTGGAGTTGCGTTTTATGGCCAGCGCCTATGCCTTGAACGCTGCCGAGCACTTGGCCCAAGCGCTGGATTCCTTTGTGCAAGCCATTGAACGGCTGTTGGACATCCTGCGTCGATGAGCCTGCGGCTGGAACGGCTCGCGGCCCATCCCTTGCGCTTGAGCGGCCCATTGATCGAAGCGGCGCTGCGGGAGGTGGTGGTCGGCGAAATCTGTGAAGTGCGCCGGCATTGGCGCTCGCCCCAGGTGGTGGCCCGGGCGCAGGTCATCGGCTTCAAGCCTGGTGCGGTGCTGCTCAGTTTGCTGGGCGAGGCGAAAGGCTTGTCCCGGGAGTCGATGATCGTGCCCACCGGCGCCACCTTGCAACTGACCTGCAGTGACGCCTTGCTCGGCAGTGTGGTCGATCCCCAGGGCGTTATCGTCGAGCGCCTGGCGCCGTCGACGGCGGTGGCCCAGCGCGACTGTCCGGTGGATGCCGACCCGCCGTCGTACCAGCAACGGCGCCCGGTGGTGGAGCCCTTGCGCACCGGCATTCGGGTCATCGACGGTTTACTGACCTGCGGTGTCGGCCAGCGCATCGGCATTTTTGCCGCCGCCGGCTCCGGCAAAACCACCTTGATCAACATGCTGATCGAACACACCGATGCGGATGTTTTCGTGATCGGCCTGATTGGCGAGCGCGGGCGCGAAGTGACCGAGTTCATCGAGCATTTGCGCCAGTCGCCCAAGCATTCCCGTTGCGTGGTGGTGTACGCCACGTCGGATTTTTCCTCGGTGGATCGCTGCAACTCGGCGCTGCAGGCCACCACCATCGCCGAGTACTTTCGCGACCAGGGCCGGCGCGTGGTGTTGTTGCTGGACTCGTTGACGCGCTACGCCCGCGCTCGCCGCGACCTGGCCTTGGCGGCCGGTGAAGCACCGGCGCGGCGCGGCTATCCGGCCTCGGTGTTCGATGCCTTGCCGCGCTTGCTCGAACGTCCGGGTGTGACCGCGTCGGGCAGCATCACCGCCTGGTACACGGTGCTGCTGGAAAGTGACGACGAGCCGGACCCGATCGCCGAGGAGATTCGCTCCATTCTCGACGGCCACGTCTACCTCAGTCGGGCCCTGGCCGCCAAGGGGCACTACCCGGCCATCGATGTCTTGCGCAGCGTCAGCCGGGTGGCGACGCAAGTCACCTCGCCACAGGTCCGGCAACTGGCGGCCGCGACCCGGGACACCCTGGCGCGGATTGAACAATTGCAGATGTTTCTCGATATGGGCGAGTACAGCCCGGGCGTGGACGCGGCCAATGACCACGCGCTGCAACGTCGCGAAGCCCTCAGCCAGTGGCTGCGCCAGCCGACGGATCAATGCGTTGAACCGGATGAAACCTTGCGGAGCCTGCATGAACTCATTGCTTGATCGACGGCGCCTGCTGGCCTTCAGTCAGTTTCGTCGGCAACGCGGCGAGCAGGCGCTGTTGCGTGTCCAGCGTCAGTTGCAGCCGCTGTTGCAGGAACAGTCCGGTTTCGAGGAACAGGAGGCTGCGCTGCAACGTTTGTTGAGCAGCCATCGGGCCAATGACTGTGTGCTGGATCACGGGCAGTTGTTGGCGCTGTTGCGAACCCAGGCGGTCATCCGTCGGCGCATCGATCTGCTGCGCGTCGAGCGTGACCGCGTGGATCAGCAGCGCCGACAGGTCGAGCAACAGCTGCAGATGCAGCGCGAACAACTGCGCGGGCTGCAACGCAAACACGACAACTATGAGCGCGCTGTTCAGCAGCTGTTGCGTGGGCAACGGTTGGAGGCGGTGCGTCGCGAAGAACGAGAGCTGGAAGAGTTGATTGGAGTTCGGCGATGAAAGAGGTCTGTGTGCCACCAACCCGTCTGGTCCACGCCTTGGAACCGGTCGACGAAGACCCGCTGGATGAGCTGCAAGACCTGCTCATCCCGGTGGCGGAGGATGAGCTGCCGCAAGGCGTGCTGGACCTTGTGGTTGCGCTGGTTCGGCAGCAGCGGCCCCCGATGGAAACCGCCCGTGTGCCGGCCTGGCAGGCGATGAGCGTGGGGCAGGAAACGCAGGCGCTCGATCGTGATGAAGCGCAGCCGATTGCCCGGGAAACGCGGGCGGTTGAACCCGATGGCAGACGATTGCCCGCCCGGGAAACAATGGCTGTGCCACAAGCAGGTCCAATGTTCAGCGAGCCCACGCAACGCCCGTTACCGCAACGCCTGCAGCCTGTTGTTGCTGTCATCGATAAAGCCACAGTGCCGAGGGATGGGGTGTCGATCGAGCCGCAACCAATGGCCCCTGTCATTGTTCCCCGTGCACGGTCGGCCCCCCGTATCGACGAACAGTTGCCCCAAGCGCCGTTGAGTTTTCAGGGCGCGCGCCATGGGTCACCGGTTGCACCGTCGGCGCTGCCTGCACCAGCGCTACCGCCAGCGCCGCCGCCAGCGCTTGAGGCCATGGTCGAGGCCTTGCCGGACACGGGCCGGGGCTTGCTGCAAATACCGTTCAGTCGAGGGGCCGCCAGTGGACAGATCACGATCAGCCGGCTGCCTGAAGAGCCCACTCGGAACCTGATGCTCAGCCCAAGCAATGCCCTGGTGCTCGAGCAGCTCAAGGCACCTTTCGAGCTGGCCCGGGAGCCAGCCTGGCGCTTGGCTGACAGTGGCGGTGAGCAGCCGCGCCAGGGCTCGCATCAGGCGCCGGATGAGGAGCAGGACGAACAGGGCGAGCGTCCGGCATGAGCGCGTTGCAGTTACGGCGGGTCGACCTTTTGGCGCATGCCCAGGCCCAGGCGATTCAACGCTGGCGGCGTGCCGGGCGCGACGCGGGGTTGGGCAAGGTGCCAGAGCGCTCCGGCTATTTGCGGTTTTGCGCCCAGGGTGACGGCGGCGAGTGGCAGGGGCTGATCGAGGCCCATGATTGGCTGCATCGCGCGCTTCCACAGTTGCGGTCTTTGCTGACGAGCGAAACGTCGTGGACGAATGTCCTCGGATTGTTTCGCGCCGCGCCGCACCCCTTGCTGCTGGAGGTGGATGAGCTGCACTACCGGGCGTTGTCCGACATCGACGGCGTCGCCCCGGCGCGATTGCCAACCCGCGACCTGCCATGGCTGGACACCCCTCGGGGACGGGTTTGGTTGCTGCAACTGCCGCCGGCACGTCTCGCCAGCGAGCGCTTGGACGCCGACTCATGGCTGGATGAATTGCCGTTGCACCTGGAACTGGTTCTCGGCGTCAGCCACCTGAGTCTTGCCAGCCGCAGACGCCTGGGTGAGGGCGATGTCCTGCGCATCGTCCAGTGCACTCAACGGTGCTGCCTGGCCGACCGTTGCCTCGGCACTTTTACCTTTACCCAAGAGGGGCTACACATGCAACCGACTGTGACCGATGCCGATCCAGAGCAGCCGCCGGAGTCTGGCGCGGCCATCGACCTGGGCGCGCTGCCGGTGCGCCTGGAATTCCTGCTCGCCACCCATCAAACCGACCTGGCAACGCTGTCGCGCATCATCGAGGGACAACTCATCCCGTTGGCCGAAGATGCCGCGCGGCACATCGAGGTGCGCGCCAACGGCAAGCCGGTGGCCCAAGGGGAACTGGTGCAGTTGGACGGCCAGTTGGGGGTCGAGTTGTTCAAGGTCTATCGAGCGGGCGCCGATGAATGACGTCTCGCTGATCGCGCTGCTGGGGTTCGCTTCGCTGCTGCCGTTCCTGGTGGCGGCGGGCACCTGCTACATCAAGTTCTCCATCGTCTTCGTCATCGTGCGCAACGCGTTGGGCCTGCAGCAGGTGCCATCGAACATGGCGCTCAATGCGATTGCCCTGATGCTGGCGATTTTCGTCATGACGCCGGTCATGAAGCAGGGCCATGACTACTACAAGACCGAGGCGGTGACCTTTACCGACATTGCGTCGGTGGTGGACTTCGCCGAGAACGGCCTGGGCAGCTACAAGGATTACCTGCGCAAGTACACCGACCCGGAGCTGGCGCAGTTTTTCGAGCGGGCCCAGGCGTTCCAGGCTGAAACCGACGCGGGCCTGCCTGCCGATGAAGAGGTTGAGGCCTCGCTGTTTTCGCTGCTGCCGGCCTATGCGCTGAGTGAAATCAAAAGTGCCTTCAAGATCGGCTTCTATCTGTACCTGCCCTTTGTGATCGTCGACCTGGTGATCTCCAGCATCCTGCTGGCACTGGGCATGATGATGATGAGCCCGGTGATCATTTCCGTGCCGATCAAACTGGTGTTGTTTGTCGCACTGGACGGCTGGGCGTTGCTGTCGACCGGGCTGGTCAAGCAATACCTGACCTTGCTGGCCTAGGTGCACCGATGAACGATCTGGTCTATGCCGGCAACAAAACCCTGTACCTGATCCTGCTGATGGTGGCCTGGCCGATCATCGTTGCCACGGTGGTCGGCCTGGTGGTCGGGTTGATCCAGACCGTGACGCAGCTGCAGGAGCAGACGCTGCCGTTTGGCTTCAAGCTGTTGGCGGTGGCGGCGTGCCTGTTCCTGCTTTCGGGCTGGTACGGCGAAACCTTGCTGGATTTCAGTCGTGAAGTCATTCGCCTGGCGTTGAGTTAGGCCGATGTCAGTGGCGTTGTTCTTCGAGCTGTACGCCTGGTTCGCTGCGGCGGTGTTGGGCGTGGCGCGTCTGGCGCCGATTTTCTTCATGTTGCCGTTTCTCAATGGCAGCGTGCTGACCGGTGTCACGCGCCAGGCTGTGATTGTGCTGGTGGCGCTGGGCTTCTGGCGCTATGTCGGCGTGCCTACGCCAGCCCTCGACAGCGTGGCTTTCCTCGGTCTGGTGCTGCGCGAGGCGGGGATCGGCGTGCTGCTTGGCGTGCTGCTGGGTTGGCCGTTCTGGGTGCTGCATGCCATGGGCAACCTGATCGACAACCAGCGCGGGGCCATGCTCAGCAGCACGGTGGACCCGGCCAACGGTGTCGACACCTCGGAGTTGGCGAATTTTCTCCAGTTGTTTGCCGCGACGGTTTATCTCGAAGGTGGCGGCCTGTTGTTGATGCTCGAAACTGTCGGCCACAGTTATCGCCTTTGCGCGCCAGCGAGCAGTTGTGAGCTGCACCTGCCTGCACTCTATTCATTGCTCGATGCACTGGTGAGCAAGACCCTGGTCATCAGTGCGCCGGTGGTGGCGACCTTGCTGGTCAGCGAGGCGCTGCTTGGGTTGCTCTCGCGGTATGCGCCGCAGATGAATGCTTTTTCGGTGTCGCTGACGGTCAAGAGCCTGGTGGCGCTGGTGGTCTTGATGCTGTATTTCGGCGTGCATCTGCCGGACGAAGTGCTGCGCATGGGCATGCTGTCCGACGGCTTGGCGCAGTATCTGGATGGCGGGGAGGGCGGAGATGTCATCCAGCGCCTCGAAGACTGAAAAGCCCACCGCCAAGCGCCTCAGGGATGCGGCGCGCAAAGGACAGACGTTCAAGGCCAAGGACCTGGTCATCACCTGCCTGACTCTGTGTGGCATCACCTACATGGTCTTCAACAGCTCGTTGATCGAGATCATGGAGGTCTACCGGCGCATCATCGCCAGCGATTTTGACACTGAGTTGCAAGCCTACTCGGCGATGCTGGTGCTGGTCGGCCTCAAGGCGTTGCTGCCGTTGTTGCTGGTGTGCGTGCTGACCAGTGCCTTGCCGGCCTTGCTGCAAAGCGGTTTTGCCTTGGCCAGCGAAGCGTTGAAACTGAATCTGGGTGCGTTGAACCCGGTCAATGGCTTCAAGAAGCTGTTCAGCCTGCGCACCGTCAAGGACACCTTCAAGGCGCTGTTGTACCTGGGCAGTTTCGCCATGGCGCTGTGGATTGTCTGGCTGACCCAGCGGCAATTGCTGTTCGCCCAACTGTTCGCCCAGGCGCCGGCGTTATTCGCGATCTGGGGGCGTTTGCTGCTGGTGTTGGTGCTGGCATTCCTGGCCTGCGTCCTGCTGATCGTCGTGCTCGATGCCCTCAGCGAATACTGGTTGTTCATGAAAGACCAGATGATGGACAAGGATTCGGTCAAGCGTGAACACAAGGAGCAGGACGGCAACCCGCAGATCAAGGGCCGTCGCCGCGACTTGCACATGGAGCTGTTGTCGGAGCAGGTCAAATCCGATGTGCGCAGCTCGCGCATGATCATCGCCAACCCCACCCACATTGCCATCGGCGTGTATTTCCGCCCGGAGATCACGTTGCTGCCGTTTATCTCCCTGATGGAAACCAACCAGCGCGCCCTGGCGGTTCGGGCGTACGCCAAGGAAGTGGGGGTGCCGGTGATCAACGACATCACCTTGGCCCGCCGCATCTTCAAGACCCACCAGCGCTACAGCTTCCTCCAGGTGCAGGAAATCGAGGAGGTGCTGCGGCTGCTGATCTGGCTTGAGCAGGTTGAGCAGGCGTGAGGCCAGGCACGGTCCTTGTGGCGAGGGAGGAGGATTGTGCGACTCCGTTCGATTGAAGAATAACCCTGTGGCGAGGGAGCTTGCTCCCGCTGGGCTGCGCAGCAGCCCCCTCCAAAAGGTCACTCATTCCATCTGAAGTAACGTGCCGCCAGGCTTTTTTGGGCCGCTTCGCGCCCCAGCGGGAGCAAGCTCCCTCGCCACAAAAGCGGCTTTGCCACAAGAGTCGTCTCGTCGGCCTGGGTTTTTAGTGGCATGAGCGCAATTTGGCAGCGTGCTTGCCGGCGTTTTGGCTCAATGCATCGGTCAGCGACGCTGGCGTTTTTTCAGGAGTGTGGCTGATGAGTCGCGATAACAAACAAGACGAGCAGGTGGCCCTGGACGTCGTCGATGCAGTGCTCGGTGGTGCGGCGTTGAAAGACGTGCAAGGCATCAGCGACGAGCACATGGACGGTCTCTATGCCTTCGCTTTCCAGTTCTACGAACAGGGGCGGCTGGACGATGCCGAGAAGTTCTTTCACTTCCTGTGCATCTACGACTTCTACAACAGCCATTACTGGATGGGACTGGCTGCGGTGCACCAACTCAAGCAAAACCACCAGAAAGCAATCGACCTGTATGCCATCGCTTTCGCCCAAGGCAAGAACGACTACCGACCGATGTTGTACACCGGCCAATGTCACTTGGCCCTGGGCAAGGTCGGCAAGGCCCGGTTGTGTTTCGAATACGTGCTCGAGCAATCCACCGAAAACGATCTGCGCGAGCAGGCCAAGGTGTATCTCGACACCCTGGCCCACATGGAACAGCACTGTTCGGAGGACTGAACATGAGTGAAATAAGGACTGCTTTCAACCCGGCGCTTCACGGCGCGATGAGCCGCAGCGAGGCCTTTGAAAAATACGGCGCAGCGGCCAGCAAGGCCGCCAGGACCGCAGATTTTCAGGAGGCCGGCCAGAAAGCGCTGGCGGACCTGATGTCGGTGAAATACGAAGGTCACGACGGCCCGTCCACCGCCAGTACCGGCCGGCCCGCATTGCACCCGCCAGCACCGCGCGCCGATGGCAATAAACAGGAAACCAGCGGCGATCTGTTCACGTTATTGATGGCGATGATCAGCGAGCAGATCGGCGAGGTCGACGTCAAGAAACTGAAAAATCGCCTGGCGATGCTGCAGAGCATGGCTGGCGCCAAGCAACAGGCCCATGAAAACCTCTCGGCTGAATACACCGCTGCCGTCCAGGCGATGGAGGCCGCCGAGGGCAATGTCGGCAGCAGCCAGGAACACCTCGAACAACTGCGCGATCGGGTCTTGCACTTCCAGGGACTGCTGGATGAAAGCGAGGCGCGGCTGGCGCAACTGGACCCTCAATCGCCTGAATATGCACAGGAGCTGGCCCGTCGCGACCAGTTAAAAGGCGAAGTGGCGAACCATACCCAAGCCTTCAATGTGGCGACCGATGCGCATCTGAAGCTGATCGAGGTCGCCACCGCCTGCGCCAAGGTTGTGGGCACGGTATTCGCGAAAGTGGTCTCATCCAGCGTGAACAGCTCGACCCCCAAGCCAACCGATGAGAAGGCCCTCAGCAGCAGTGCGCTGGCGTTGTTGAACCGCTTGAAAATCATCGAACTGCTCGGCGAATCGGCGCAGAACAAGGAGGAACTAAGCCAAGAGCTGTTCCAGGAACTGCAAGCCAGGCTCCAGGCACACATGGAGCGTGAGTCGGAAAAATACCTGGAGGAAGTGCGCAAGGCCGAGGCCTTGCAAAAAACCATGGGCTGCATCGGCAAGATCGTCGGGGCGATCCTGACGGTCGCAACCATCGCCGCCGGGGTCCTGACCGCCAACCCGGTGCTCATCGCCGTGGGCGTGGTCGGCGCGGCCGTGATGATTGCTGACTCGGTGATCCAGGACAAAACCGGCGTGTCGTTCATGGCTGAAGCCATGAAGCCGCTGACCATTGTCATGCAAGAAGCCATCAAGCTGTTCACCGAGATCTACACCAAGTTGCTGATCGGCCTGGGCGTTGATGAAGACACGGCCAAGAAAATCGCGCAGATCGCCGGCATGATCCAGGGCATCGCTTCTACCTTGGCGGCTGTCGCGTTGGTGGCCGTGGTCGGGGTGCAGGTGATCGGGCCGATGGTCAGTGCCATCGCTTCGAAACTGGCCTCGGTGGTCGCCCAGGCCACGCCTGCCGCGATGCAAGCGATGAGGCAAGTGGCAACCTCGGTCGGCAACACCTTGACCCAGATGCTCACCCAGTTGCGCGGGTTCATCACCAATGGTGCTGATCCGGTATTGCTGGCGCGTTACGCCGCCAACCTGGAGATCGCCCAGGCCGTTACCGAGTTCGGCAACGTGGCGGTGCAGGGTGGGCTGCAAATCAAGAGCGGCCAGCACCAGGCCCAGGCCGCCGTGCATCTGGCCGATGTGCGGGTACGCATGGCCATCAGTGAGGAAATCAGCGCCTACCTGACCCAGGTGGTCGAGAACTATGGGCAGGCGATGCAGGAGCGAACCCGGCAAATAGAGCAGGTGTTTGCCGATATGCAACGCAGCCATTCCGTCAGCCTGCAAATGGTTCGGCATGTTTGAAATCACGGACAACAGGTATCCACGATGACCACTATTCACGTTCCAACCACAATCGCATCCCCTGTCATTGACCATTACCGGATCAATGACGCCGGGCTGGGCGAGTTGATTGCCCAAGAGCAATTTTCAAAGCGCAAGTCTCTTGAGGGGGCGTCGATCCTCGACCAGATCGCTGCAAAGCAGATACTCCAGAACGGCCCCTTCGCGGCCCCTTCTGCTGCGGAGCTGGAAAGCCGGATCAATGCCTATCAGCCCACCGAAGCGGATCGGGAGGACTTCTCTGAAGCCAAGTCCATGGTCGGCGATGATGTGCGCAACGATCTGGTTTTCGACCCGGGCGCCTGGGAGAAACACGCCAACGTACTGGTGGCCGCGATCATCGCCCTGAACATCGCACGAGTCGCCAATGCGCAACTGCGCGGCCACTTCAGCGTCATGGCCGCCGACGCGGCGAAGTCCCAAGGCGCGGCCATTATCGAGTCCGGCAAGGCGGCGCTGAACAGCGCCATTACCGCCGCGGTGGTGTCCGGCGCCATCGCCGGGTTCGCCATGGTCAAGACCTTCCAGGGCCAGGCGATGAAGCATGCGGACATCGACCTGCATCGCCGCAACGCCATGGACGCGGGCAATCTCGAACGCGACCTCAAGCTGGAGCGCAATCGCAATGAGTGGAGCCCGGACACCACTTACAAGATCAAGACCCTCGATGATTTTGCCCGGCCGACCACCGTCGACTTCAAACCCAAGGGCTCGACACTGACGAACCAGGAGCAGGCCTGGTTCGACGGGGAAATCCTCAAGGCCCAGAAGGTCGGTCAAACCTCCGACTGGCTGAGCCAGATGGGCAGCAAGGGTATCGAAAAGAAACTGGAAATCGGCCGCGCGCTCAATGCCATGTCGATGAGCATGAGCCAGGTGGTGGCGAACATCGTGCGCATGAACGAGCACGCCGCCCGTGAAAAAGAAGTGTTGATGCAAAGCGCGCAGAACAGCCAGAAGAGCCTGAGTGATGAAGTCGGCCAGAAAGACGCGGCCGAGGCGGCGTTGTTGCAGAAGCTGATGGAGATGGTGATGCAGCTGTTTCAATCGCGCAGTGATGTTATCCGTGCCGTGACGGCGTGAAGGAGAGAGGTCTATGGAAATCACCCAATCGATTCGTTCGCCTATCGTATTGCTGCCTAACGCGGAGGCCATCACGGATACCGCGTCGCCTGTGGACGTACCCGCTGAGATTCAAACGGTCAGTTCCCTGACGAATCTACTCGATCGGTCCATGAACGCAATGAATCGCAGCCTGGGCCATTTGCTCAGGTGCCCGTCGATCATTGCCAAGCCTCCGGAAGGCACTGCCGCCGAGACCACAGCACAACACCTCGTTGCGGAGTTCGTCGAACAGATCCACTCCACGCGTGACCGAGCGCAAATGTGGGCCGGGCAGGTGCGCCAGTGCTGTGCCGTGATGACCCACAGCCAGAAAACGGGGCTCTTGGATGAAAGCCAGCGCCAGCAGCTCAATGACGAACAAAGCAAGATCCTTCGCGCCCTCCAGGAACATCTGGAAGAGCAGAAGCCCCGTGAGATCGCGGAGGCTTTGGATGCGACGATCAACTCATCGAATGACTTCTTTGAAAAACTGCTTGAACTGATCGACCTGATCAAGAACGGCTACCTCGCCGGCTATGAGCACATCATTGCGGCTTATTCGGACTTTTTTTCCGACTTCAACAGCGAAATCACCGCGATGATGAAGGACTGGATCGAAGGGGCGAACGACGGCAAGGAGGTCACGTTGAATGTGGGCGCGTTGCGCAATGCATTGGATAGACTGATCGCAAAATATTCCCTACCCAACTCCGCTGCCATCCTCTTTCCCAAACCACCTGAAACAGGCGCCACTAAGGAAGAGGCAGAAAACTGGCTCAAGGCACTCGGCCTACCTGCAAGTTGCCTCAAGCAGAATCCCGCCCCGAACGGTCCTTGGTGTGTCGTCATCGACACCGGGCCACTGACAACGATGAAAAGTAGTCTACCGTCGGGCGGCGGCACGGTGACCTGGGATACCGCCAAATTCAACGCCTGGCAAACCGGCTTCAACGCCCAGGAGGAACGCATGAAAAACATGCTGCAGTCGTTTACGCAGAAGTATTCGAATGCCAACTCTTATCATGACAATTTCAATAAGACGTTGTCGGCGCATTTGAATCAGTTTGCGGATATGTTGCGGGCGATGTTGAATTTTTAATCTTGCGATGGGGTGATGGATGAATCAACCAAGTGCTGGAGTGTGTATTGATTCTGAAGTGATGAAATTACTATCTGACTATTTTTCTTTGGCTTCGCGGAAGTTAGGCAGAAGCTCACGGTTAATAGAAGACTTAAGTGCCGATTCTGTGGATGTAATAGAAATTATTATGATTATTGATGAGGTGTTCGGTGTGGAGCTTTCGTCGGAACAGATAATTGAATGGCGGACTGTAGCAGATGTTGTTTATTCGGTTGCAGAGGCAGCTGGTATTGAAGTGGAGCTGGGAAGTGTGGGCGAGCAAAGCTGAAATTCAGCTAGTGTCTGTTGTGCAATTGCAAAAAGAAGGTTGTGAGAGCTAGTGGGTTGTGTTTTTTTTCTTGGGTTTAATTATTTGATAGGTGGTTTATGAGGGTTGAATGTTTTGAAGTCGCTCCGAGACTGATGGTTGGGTCATGTAATGTGCCAGCACTTGGTCAAGAGGTGGTTAAGGTTAGCAATGGCTCGGCAGTGTTGTCTCCTGTTAGCAAGGTGTCTTTCGATCTAAAGGAAGGCGCTTTAGGAGTAGGCGGTAACTCTCAGGGTGGCGGGGTGAATGAAGCTAATGCTAAAAGTGTTCTGGCGGATTTGAAGCGGTTGCCAAAGTCAGAAAACACTTTTCAAGAACGTTTGGCGTGTTTGTTGGCTGATCCTTCACTAGAAACATGGCAGGCATTTACTTATCCGTCAAATGAAGAGCTGGTTGCGCAGAAAGCGAGTGGTGACGTCGGGTTTAGAGAGTTTTTAAGGGGGGGTGGTGTTTGGTTACCGGAAGTTGAGAATGTGAATCACAATATAATAAATAATCTGCTTGTCAGGGCTGCTGATAAGTACGCGGAATCGTTCGTAGATCTTATGCTAGGAGATGGAAAGGTAGAAGTAAGTGATTTAGTTATCGCACGAGGAGCTCCTGGTGTCGGAAAAAGCCACTATTTGGCAAATCAATACGCTTTGGCTGTCGATGATGCCAAGGCTATGATCCAACATCGGATACAGGGACTAACAAGTGCTCAGGTTCATTTGCAAGGAAAGATAATAATTCAACGTTTTGAACATGCCCTGATGGAAAGGTTCTCATTGGTACTTACTTTGGATGCTTTGTATCTTACGATGGATGCTGTTAAGAATAAGCTTGATGCAATGATTGAGAGTGGTAAGGATCAGAAGGTGTCTGTGCGGGATATTCAGGTGGACTTGATTACTTTGTGTTGTCGAGTTTTAAAGAGAAGTGTTTTTCAACCACGTCTGACGTTTGCCGCAGTAAGTGATTATGCTAAAAGTTCATTGCAGAATAGGCAGGCATTTATTGAGCTCTTGGAGCAAAAGCAGGCGCTCGTTAAGGACTATTCACTTTTGGTCTGGGAAGCAGGTAAGTACATTGAAGCTGCTCGTTTTTGTCCGGAAGAAGGCAGGGTAGTTGCTGTTGATGACGCTTTGTTCGATAAGTGTAAGTCTTTTGAAGGTGTCGATGCTGAAATCGAAGAAGTCCGCCGTATGGTGATTGATGAGCTTTTTATGAAGACTGTTGTGAAGGACCTTGATAACGTAGAGGCTCAACGCTTTGTGAAGGCTTTAAAGGTGTATGAGGGGCGGACATTGGAAGAGGCTATGTTTATTCATTCCCGTGATACAAGTTTAGAGGGGGGCGTAGGGGAGAGGGTATTAAAAGGGGTGTTGTTTTGAAAGTGCGATAGTGATTAACAGATTGAGCCTGCAGGCGGATGAATTTCAGTCGCTGCGAGTCATTGCGGTGGTAATCAAGAATTTAAAAATCTAATTCTTGTAGGCGGTCAGTTTTAATGCATCGCTCGTGGAGTTGGCCCTAGGTACATGTCTATAGGCGTGGACTTGTAAGGTTCGCTGGGTGACGGCCTACTCAATATGTTGTGGTTTCCTACGCAAATGAGGCTTTTAGTCCTACGGAATCCCCCCACGCATCTTCCTATAGTCACGCAGCTCGCCATCCCGAGCCTGTGCCTGCCACAGGCTCAATCGCGCTTCAGTAACTTTCTATAGAGAAGTCTCAGTGTATGGACAGTGCAACTGATCAAACCCCAGTCAAGTCATTCGTTTTTGACCACTGGCTACTGCAAAGCGATGGAACGCTGATGCGAGATGGACAAGGAGATCATGTTCCACCCAAAGAACTGCACGTACTGCAGCCTGCTGCTGAAGTCGGCGAGTGCAGTCGTGAGCAGGGAAAAGCTGCGTGAAGTGTACCGAATAAACATGCAGCTCAAGTCGAAGGCATAAATTAAAAAGCACCAAAGCGTGATTTTTATCGGGTCACCGATTTTTTGAGTCTCCAACGAAGGGGATAACAAATATCGGTGACTTTTCAGATGTTAAATGATAGGCGGTGTGGAGTGGTATTTATTGTCTCAGTTCTGGATTGCTGTAATTTAAGTTGAAGCTGACGGCATTTGACAGGTTTTCAAATAACTTGGCGTGATTTTTCTGAGTGTCTTGTCTTCCTGTCTCAATTGCCCTCACAATTTCTTTAGGTGAAATGGCTGTAGTGGATTGGTAATAAGGGTCTCCATTTCTTGCGCAAACTTTTACCTCGTCCAACTTCGAGGAGAGTTCTTCGTACCTTTCCGGATTAGTAAGGCTTTGATAGGCGTCTTCATGATATGCCGCAGGCGTTCTTCTTGCTCCTCCAGATGGCGGTTCTCCCAAATTTATATTTTTTAATGCTGACTCATATCTTGAGAGTATCCCTACGTTACTGGTGGCCTTGTCGACAGCGAGAACTGTTAGGGACGTACGAAAACCGTTTTCTTTGCAAGCCTTCACCAACGTAAGCATTTCTGTGCCGTTTCCTTGTATCGATGCTTGCGTTACCATGTTTAGCCTGTTTTCAAATCCATACTTTCTTAATCCGTCTTCCAAATAGCGTGCTGCTTCCTTACAGCCAGGTACAGTGCCTGGATAACCCTTTGATGATTCTTCTGTATATCCCGGTATATACTGTTTTAGTTCGTCATAGTCGATAATTAGGCAGTCGCCTTTAAGCTCGGTGGAGATGTTGTTTGTAATCGTTGATTTTCCTGCTCCCATTTGACCGGTTATGATGTGCACTACCGGCTCTTTTTTTGGGCTTGCATTTCCTGCGAGCTGATTTATAACCTCGGCTAACAGCAGCCTTTTTTCCTCCTGATTCAGCGGTTCAAGTTTCCTGGGGTCCGTTGGAGTCGCTACTTGCCGAAGTTCATGAAAGCTATTGCTTCGATTCAATGTGGATACGAGCGCTCCAGGCAATCTGTTGTTTACTTGTTGCTCCGGATTTTCCCCTGCAATCGATCTGATGGTTGCCGGTGCGCTGACTGGCCCCAAAAAAACACCCATAGCTTTCGCCTCATTCTTAAAAGTGATTGGAATAACTTTATCGGTTGTCAGTATTTTTCAGAGTTTTCTTGGAAATGCTTTTGCATATTGAAATAAAGGGCGCGAGCCGCGCATTCAAAAAAAGCTCATCGTCGTTGCGGTGCGTCATTTTTTCAGTTTGTTATCGCTGATCGGTTGCGCTGTTTTCTCCGTATAAAGGTCTGCGTTATTGATGGTTGGTTTTCAGCTGGAAAATGGATATCGAGGGTAAATATCGTCAGAGATGGCAGGGAAATCGGATAACTATTTAAACTAGAAGGGAGGTGAATATTCCTACGGTGTTTGTCGTGTTATCGTCGGAGCGCTAGGTAATTTTCCTGCGGAATTCGCCCACACATCTTCCTATAGTCACGCAGCTCGCCATCCCGAGCCTGTGCCCGTCACAGGCTCAATCGCGCTTCAGTAACTTTCTATAGAGAAACCTCAGAGTATGGACAGTACAACTGATCAAACGCCGGTCAAGTCATTCGTTTTTGACCACTGGCTACTGCAAAGCGATGGAACGCTGATGCGAGATGGACAAGGAGTTCATGTTCCACCCAAAGAGCTGCACGTGCTGCGCCTGTTGTTGAGGTCGGCGGGTACGGTCGTGAGTAAGGATTATCTGCTTGATCATGTCTGGCCGCGGATGGATGCGGCGGAAGAGTCGTTGACCCGGTGTATCTATGCCTTGCGCAAGTTGTTCAAGGAGCACAAGGGTTACATTGCGACGGTTTACGGCCAGGGTTATCGGTTCACCGGTTCCGTGGTCGAGCTCGATGTGACGAGCCAGGCGAGGGCGGTGGCGCCGTCGTTGGCGGTGTTGCCTTTGCGCAATCTGGACGAGATCGCCGCGCTGGATCTGCAGGATCTGATGATCCGCCAATTGACCACAGCATTCGGTGAGGCGTTGCATGTCATTCCCTCGGGGCTGATCGCGGCCAGCGGTGTATCGGACGATGTGCGGGCGTTGGCCGGGCGGTTGCCGGCGGATTACTGCTTGAGCGGGCGTTTTATCGGCGCGGGCGGGTTGCAACACTGGTCGGTCGAGTTGATTCGTGGCTGCGATCAGTCTCTGCTGCGTGGGCAGACGCTGGATGCCTGTGATCTTGGGGAGGCGCTTGGCGTGTTGACCAGCCTGGTGGCCCAGTGTGTACCCGGGTTGCGTCCGGTCGGTGATCGCTGCGGGTCCTATTCGGCGGCGGTGGCGTATCTCAACGGGTTGTGCAGCGTGCAGCAGCACACGGTGCAAAGCCTCGGCGATGCCCTCGTGCTGTTCAGGCAGTGCGTGAAGCTCGACGCCGGGTACGCACCGCCCTGGTGTGGCTTGGCGGATGTGTGGCTGGGGCGGGTGATGATGGGCCTGGGTGACACGGAGCGCGCCATCGAAGAGGCGCATGCGGCGGTGTCCAGTGCGTTGATGCTGGACCCCGGCAGCATCCCGGCGTTGACGCGCCTGGCGTTGCTCACCAGTTTGCGCGGTTGCGAACAGGCGGCCCAGGTGTTGTTCCGGCGCTGCCTGTTGTCGGCCGATCAGGCGGACGTGTTGTACTTTCACGCCTGGCATCACTGGTTCTGGCGGCGCAACGAGCAAGCGGCGCAGATGATCGACCAGTGTCTGGCGCATGATCCGGACTGTGTCCGGGCGCAGATCTTGCGGGTGCGCATTCACGAACAGCTGACGTGGATCGGCGAGAGGCGCCTGGCATGAAGCGGCGCCGGAAAACCTGGTTATGCGTGCCGGTGTGTCTTGGCCTGGGGTTTGGCACGCCCCAGGCACAGGCCTGGTGTTGGAGCAGGGCGGGGCAGTTGCACGCCATCGAGCCCGAACTGCTCCAAGCGATTGCCGAAGTCGAATCAGGTCTGCGCTCGGACGCCATCAACCACAACCGCAACGGCACTCGCGATATCGGGCTGATGCAGATCAACAGCATTCATCTATCGCGCTTGAGTGCCCAGGGCATCACCGAGCAACGCCTGCTGGATGAGCCTTGCCTGTCGGTAGAGGTCGGTGCCTCGGTGCTGGCCGGGTTTATCGCCCGTTACGGTTACAACTGGACGGCGGTCGGCGCCTACAACGCGGGCAATGCCCCGGATCGCCAAGCGGCGCGGCTGCGTTATGCGCGCAAAGTCTGGCAACGTTACCAAGTGATCACCCAGGCCGGGGACTGACGGCGTCACGAACGGGCCCCGCGCAGGATTCTGATCCTTTGCAGCACGCAATCGGCAGAATTGGATCAGGAATTCTGCGGCCGGCCTTTCTAACCTACCTGCTCATTCGACCTTCCTGGAGTTTGGACGGTGACAGTCCCTACGGCCCCCACGCTACAGCCCTGCATCCTGCGGATCCTCAACGGTCCGTTGCAGGGCTGCGAATTCCCGCTCGGCGAGGGCACGACCCTGTTCGTCGTCGGGGCAGTGGAGGTGTTGGGGGACGGCGCACGTGTTGCCAGCGTGCCGGCGGATGCGATCTTCGTTCCCCTGGAGGAGGGTGGCTGCAATTTCGAGGTACTGGCCGACCAGGCCACGCCGGACGGTGTGCCGGTGCGCTTGCTCGGTGATTCGGTCGAAGTGCGTCACTGCGTCTTCCAAACCCGCGTGCAGCTCGGCGGGTTGCAAGTGGCCTTGCGTCCAGCAGATCAATCCTGGGCGCCCGAGTGTCTTGGTCCGGCAGATAGCCCGTGCAATGCCGCCGTGTTCAGCGGATGGCGTGCCCATTGGACCCGCGGGATTGCCGGTGCTCTGGCGTTGGCTGCGTTGGTCTCTGTGGTCAGCCTCTGGTCGATGCCGGGGCCGTCGCCTGAAACCGATATTCGTGCGTTGATCGCCGGCGCCAGTGCGCCGGTCCAGGTGCTGCGCGGTCGTGATGAGGCGGTTTATGTCTTCGTGTCTTCCGAGCGCGATGCCGGTTGGAGCCGGCAGGTGCTGACGCGCCACGCCCGCCTGAACAGCGAGGTACTGATGCTGGACCAGGAGCGTCGCCGGCTGGAGCAACTGCTGGTCGACCATGATCCGCAACTGGCGTGGCACTTCCTGGACCTCAAGGATCCGTCGGTGCCGCGGCTGTTGCTCAGCGCACAACGCAACCTGCTCACGCCCGACAAGGAGGCCAAGCTGCTCGATACCGTGCTCGCGGCGGCGCCGTATGCCCGCGATGTCGTGCTGCAGATGCAGGATGACGCGCTGCTCGCGGACCTTGCGCAGGGCGGTTTGCAACGCCTGGCATTGACCTTCAGCCGGGTCGAACACGCAGATGGGCTCTCGTTCGCCATCGAGGGCAACCTGCAGGATGCCGACCTGGCCGCCGCGCGCCAGTACGTCGACGATTTCTACCGGCAGTGGGGGGATCGCTACGTGCATTTCACTGTCGAGCTCAAGGACGACGCGCTCAAGGGCACGTCGTTTCAAACCGGCCCCCAGGGCTACGTCAAGACGAGCCCTTCGTCCTGGCATTTTCCAAACAACCAGAATAGGTGACCCATGCCTGGTATTCCGATCATGTTCCCCGTGTTTCCTGATGACTTTCTTGGCGAGCAAGCCGCAGCGTTCGAGCGTGGCGCCCAAGGCCTTAAAGATGCACTGGATCAAGCGCTGGAGGACCTCAAGCTCGATGCCTCGGACCCTGGAAAGCTAGCGGCCTACCAGACCGCATTTTCCTCCTACACGGTGTTCCGCAACGCCCAGACCAACACGATCAAGGGCTTCAAGGATATCGACATGGCGATCATCCAGGCGGCCCGCTGACGCTTTCCCTTTCGACTGGCCATTGCTCGTGACGATGGCCATTTCATGAGTGCATCGTATGTCTATCCAGAATCTTGCCCCGTCGCTTATCGCCCGGTCCGCCTTCGTTGAGTTGCGTGGCCCGCAGGAAGGCCCGGTCGTTTCCCTGGAGTCGCGCTTGATCGAAGCGTTTGCCGGTTCCGCCGTCGACAGCGCGCAAGACGTTTCGTCGATCAATCAGTTGTTGCAGCGCCCGGATATCACCGACCCTGAAGTATTGGCCCAGTTGCAGGAGCTGACAGGGCAGTACAACGTGGATATCAACTTGCTCAACGTGCTGGTGCGCAAAGCCGTGGGCACGGCAGAAACCCTGTTGCGTGCATCATGAAACCGGGCGTGCTTCTGCTGTTGTTGTGCCTCGCGCTAGTGGGGTGCCGCCAGCCGAACCTGCTGGAAGGGCTGGATCAGCAGCAGGCCAATGAAGTGCTGTCGGTGTTGCAACGCAACAACATCGCGGCGGTGAAAGTCGACACCGGAAAAACCGGGTATGCGGTGAAAATCGACGCGCGCGATTTTTCCGCTGCCGTCGATCTGCTCAATCTCTATTCGCTGCCTTCCCGGCCACGCCTGCAAGTGGCCGAGATGTTTCCGTCCGATTCCCTGGTGGCCTCGCCCCGTGCGGAAAAGGCCCGCTTGTATTCAGCGCTGGAACAGCGCATCGAACAGTCGCTGAGTGTGCTCGAAGGCGTGGTGTCGGCGCGAGTCCATGTCAGTTACGACCTGGATGCCGGCGAGGGCGGGCGCAAGTCGCCGCCTATTCATCTCGCGGCGGTGGTGCTGCATGAGCGCGATGTCGAGCCGCAGTTGCTGATCACCGACATCAAGCGTTTTCTCAAGAACAGTTTCGCGACGGTGGAGTACGAAAACGTCTCGGTGGTGCTGTCCAAGCGCTCGGCGACCCAGCATGTCGCGCCGTCGGTGGCTGTGACGCGGGGGCATTCGCCGTGGCCGTGGTGGTTGGCGGCGATCAGTGCGGTGCTGTTGGCCGGTGGCGGCACTTGGGCCTACCGCCAGTCCAGCGCAGGGCGGCGTGATGTCGGAGCTTGAGTGCCTGGAGCAGATCCTCGCCGAGCCTTTGGCGTATCTGCACCCCCAGCGTCTGGTTGTACCGGTGGGATTCGAAGGCGTCGAGGCACGCACGTTGCTCAACCGGATCGTGCTCGAAGGGTTGGGACTGCAAGGACCGTGGCCTTCGACGTCGCTGACGGATGTGGCGAAGCAATGGGTTCGCCATTGGCGACAATTGCCCTATATCGCCTTGCTGATGGGTGCCTATCGCTTGATGCCCGACCTGACGCGCGGCGCCGCACTGCTGCGCCTGCCGGGGGCGGTTCGCCGGTTCGCCAGCTTCAACCTGGGCCCGAGAGGCGGCCTGCTGATCGAGTGCGCGCCGGTTTCGACGGCGCAGGTCGAAGCGGCCGGCCTCAATGCGTTGTGGAGTTGGCGAGAGCACGTGCCTCGTTTTTTGCTCGAACGCCTGGACCTGCAGTTCCCCGAGCCGGTCGTTCGCCTGCATCGGCAATGGCCAGTCGCGAAACCTGATCCCATTCTTTTCTTCTTAGCGGTGCAGCATGCTCGACTCCATCCGAACCCTGACTGACCTGCCCGCGTGCGAAGACGTGCGCCTGGCCCGCGAAGACATCGCCGCCGCGCGCCGTCGTCAGCGCTTACAGCAAGAGGCCCAACGCCGCGCGCGGGAGTGTCTCGAGCAAGCGCACCGTGATGTCGAGGCGGTGCATGCACAGGCGTTCCAGCAGGGCTATGCCGAAGGCGTCCTGCGTGCGAGCGAACATCTGGCTGAAGGCCTGCTGAAATCGCAAAGCCTGGGGCTGCAATTGCGCAGCGATCTGGCCCGGGCCGCTGGTGATCTGCTCGGGCAAGCCTTGAGTCGCCCCGAGTGGCTGGATGAAATGCTGGAACGTTGGCTGGCCGGGCAGGCGGGCGACTCGGGCGCGGTCCTGCACCTGTTGTTGCCAATGCATTGCCGTCCACGCGGCCAAGCGCTGTGTGAGAGCGTGGGCAGGCGATGGAACGGCGAGCTGATCCTGGAATATCACCCGCAAGACCGCTATGTGCTGCGCCTGGCGGATCAACTGCTGGAGTTCGATGTCGAGGCGACCCGGGAACGGCTGGTGCCCCGGTTACTGGCGAGCCTCGCCAACCTGCCGGAGACGGTGCGCTTGTTGGATCAGGCCTCAAGGCAGGCGCTGGCGGACGTGTGCGCAAGCTTCACCGGTTTCGCGCCAACCGACACTGCCGAGGTTCGCCATGAAGATTGAATCCATGACGGTTTCCAGCCTGCTCGATCACGACGCGAATGAGTCGGTCCAGACCCTGGAATCGCGGCTGCTGGCGGCCCGCGAGCAAGCACCTGAAAGCAAACGCCCGGACCCTGAGTTCGAGCACTTGTACCAATTGCTGCTGGCCATGGAAGGTCAGGGGGAGAAGGCGATTCATGAGTTTCTCCGCACACTGCGGGGACCGGATGGTGAAACGGCTGCGTACCCCACCGCCCGGGCGTTGATGGCGATCACGCTGCAGGTTTTGGTGCGATTGAAGAACGAGGGGTTGGAAAAGTCGCAGCTTTATAAAGAGGTCAGCGGTGCCAATGGGTTGGCATTTGCGATGGATGTTTTCGTCAAGGGTTTTATGCGGGAGGTGTTCCAGCCGATGGGGGATGAGGCTTGGGAGAAGAGTGAGTGGTGAGAGACGCTTAAGAATAACGCTTATAAAAATAACAAGGAGAAACACATATGCGAGTTGATACTTCATTTACCCCTTCAATAGCTTCCACGGCGTCCGGCAGCGTTTCATCCTTAGAATCTACGATCAGTCCACTTGATGCTTCGAAGTTGGAGATTGGGGATTTTAGCGTGAAGTCGCTAGGAACAAATCGAGAAATTACAGCCGGTTTCGAGCTTATGGACCGCGCGACAAATCCATACGTTGGGGAATTAAAGACTGGCTTGGGGGAGTCGGACATGGATGCGGTGGTGCAAATTGAGCGATACGTCTACAACGGTGACATACCCGAAGGAGATGAAAAAAACGGGATTTTTGCCACCTTAAATGTAGGAGCCACAGGCACCGAAACCCGCGAGGGTCGACTGAAGGCTGTGCTTGAGGCAGGGTTGGGATTACTCGAAGCCGCCAAGGGGCCAGGGCTCAATGCGCTGAATATCGCCATGCACACAGGGACAATCATTGTGCTGGCTACCCTTTTGCGCGAGTACATTGCCTCTCTGGTTGTGGATGCTATTGGCGAAGGTGATACACCTGAGACCTCTCAGGCGTGGGCGGCTGTTGCGCTGGCGATGACGGGTCCTGCGCTAATGTTGGCGGGAAAAATCGGCGAGTGGTACGCAACTGGGGAGCGACCGACCGCGCTTTCGATAGTGTCGTGTCTCTGCATGGCAAGCGCGGTGATGGGAAGTACGATCGCGGCAGGTGTGACGGGCACGGCCTCGAAGCTACTCCCCTCAGTCGGCGGCCTTGCCTATAACGGGGCCAGGGCTGCGGCTGAACTCGTCAGTCATTTGAAAGTTGACAACGCAGGACTTCCGAATTTGAAGTCAAACGTGGCTACAGCTGCGTTTCATGGAGTGGTCTTCGGTGCGTTGAGGGAAGTGGTTAGCCTTATGCCGTTGAGCGGTCCTGCCAGGGCGGCCGCGCAGGTGAGTTACGATTTCGGGGCGGATGTTATTCAGGCTGGGCTGAACGGTTTCGCAATGATAGGCGATAAGGCCTTCTCGATTTTCTCCAGAAGTTTGCTATCCCCCTCGCGAGGACTGGACTCGGTATTTTCTGATCCGGAGTCTTTGCAACAAATCAAATTGAAGGTGCGCGCTGGCCTCCGGCTGCCCACTGGAACCCATTTGGCGGATGCGGCGACCCTTGGGGGGCTACGTCTCTCGTTTGGTCACGCTGTCAACCTGGTCGGAGGCGCAGTAGCGTTATGGCTAAGTGGAACCGAGATCAGCGACGATAACCAAGGCCATATTGTCAACTGTTGTCTTGCTGCGACGATGATGCTTCTTTACGTCTTTCTCAGCTATGGCACCTCAAAAGACACTCGCAACACTTATGCCCTGGATACGCCCCTTCCTTGACTGAAACCGAGGAGCCGACAACCATCGGTTGCTCGCTCCCATCCCTCCACCCCGCTATAATCCGCGCCTCATTTCTTCGAACGAGTCAAACCCACCCATGTACACCCTGGCCCGTGAGCTGCTGTTCAAACTTTCCCCGGAAACCTCCCACGACTTGTCCCTGGACCTGATCGGTGCGGGCGGACGTTTGGGCCTCAATGGGTTGCTGTGCAAGGCCCCGGCGAAATTGCCGGTGACGGTCATGGGCCTGGAGTTCCCCAACCCGGTCGGGTTGGCGGCGGGCCTGGACAAGAATGGCGCGGCCATCGACGGGTTCGCCCAGTTGGGTTTCGGGTTCGTGGAAATCGGCACCGTCACCCCCCGACCGCAGCCGGGCAACCCCAAGCCACGGCTTTTCCGCCTGCCGCAAGCCGAGGCGATCATCAACCGCATGGGGTTCAACAACCTGGGCGTCGATCATCTGCTGGCGCGCGTGGCCGCGGCCAAATACAAGGGCGTGCTGGGCATCAACATCGGCAAGAACTTCGACACGCCGGTGGAACGCGCCGTTGACGACTACCTGATCTGCCTGGACAAGGTCTACGCCCACGCCAGCTATGTGACCGTCAACGTCAGCTCCCCCAACACCCCGGGGCTGCGTAGCCTGCAATTCGGTGATTCGCTCAAGCAACTGCTGGCCGACCTGGCCCGTCGTCGCGCAGAACTGGCGTTGATTCACGGCCGGCACGTGCCGCTGGCGATCAAGATCGCCCCGGACATGACCGACGAAGAGACCACCCAGGTGGCCCAGGCCCTGATCGAGACGGGCATGGACGCGGTAATCGCCACCAACACGACCCTGGGGCGCGAAGGTGTCGAAGGGCTGGAACACGGTGACGAGGCGGGCGGTTTGTCTGGCGCGCCCGTGCGTGACAAGAGCACCCACACCGTGAAGGTGCTGGCCGCTGAATTGGCGGGGCGCTTGCCGATCATCGCCGCGGGCGGGATTACCGAAGGCCACCACGCCGCCGAGAAGATCACCGCAGGGGCGAGCCTGGTGCAGATTTATTCGGGCTTTATCTACAAGGGGCCGGCGTTGATTCGTGAATCGGTGGATGCGATTGCGGCGTTGGGTTGATTCCCAGGGTTAGTCAGATCCATCTGTGGCGAGGGAGCTTGCTCCCGCTGGACTCTGTAGGAGCTGGCGTAGCCTGCGATCTTTTGATCCTGATCGTTCGCTCTCGACTCAATTGTCTGGAACAAGATCGCAGCCTCGTTGCACTCGGCAGCTCCTACAGGGCGCAGCCCAGCGGGAGCAAGCTCCCTCGCCACAATAATGTTCACAGCTCAGGCATTCATAAGTGTCCATGAAGCTCAGGCACTCACAGCGTTCATGAAACCCAGGCATTAAAAAGGGCTCCTCGAAGGAGCCCCCTGGGCCGTAGCCCGCCGTCCGGATGGGACGTGCGTGGTTAAATCGATATGGATGTCAGATTGTCGAGTTCTTGAGTATTAAGCCCTGTGTCAGCCGACGGCGTGAAGTTCGTTGAGTCTGTGGATACCCGCAGTGCCGGTCATACCGTCCCAGTTGTCGCCGCGTCCTTCTCGCCAGCCATTGATCCAGGCTTGACGTACCGACGGTAGAGTAAAGGGGCAAAGCTCACGGGATTTACCACCAACGCCATATTGGTAACCACGTAAAAATGCTCTTTCCAACGGATCACGCTTAAGTCTTCTCATAGGGTGTTGCCCTCACTTGTTGACTGTTACTTAGCGTCGACCTCTATCGAGGCCGGGGCAGAATCATTCTGCCGTTGGTGGCTCGTTGCCGGCGTGACGAGCCGAGGTGTTGACGCCGTTGCGACGTCAACCTGTGTTGAGTTCTAACCAAAGCGTCACATGGATGGAATGATCGTTTTGTCATAAGCACGTAACAATAAAGATGTTAGGGCGATAAGTAACTTGATGTTCGTTGACCGCTTTTGAGCAAGACCCCTGTATGATCGGCCCTGCGCCGAAAGGGGTAGGCCTGGCTCGGATGAGAATGTCCTCCCGTTGCACTCGGGTACTATTCGACGAAAGGGTCGAGTTTTCACAATTTGTTGCACAGAATTTTTTTTCTGCCTTCGCATCTAAGCTCTTTTAACCTGAGCGGCGAGGGCGGCACGGCACACTTTCGTGCCACGCGGGTGCTCTTGAGAAAAGCACCTGATTGAACCCGGCCCGGCAATGCGTTGCCCGGTCCACTTAGCCAAAGGCTCTGGAAATCCCATGTCCGATCGTTTCGAACTCTTCCTCACTTGCCCCAAGGGCCTCGAAGGCCTGCTCATCGAGGAAGCCGTCGGGCTTGGCCTTGAAGAGGCGCGCGAGCACACCTCGGCCGTGCGCGGCATGGCCGACATGGAAACGGCGTATCGCCTGTGCCTGTGGTCGCGCCTGGCCAACCGCGTGTTGCTGGTGCTCAAGCGCTTCCCGATGAAGGACGCCGAAGACCTCTACCACGGTGTGCTGGATGTTGACTGGCAAGACCACATGCTGGCCGATGGCACCCTGGCGGTAGAGTTCAGTGGCCACGGCTCGGGCATCGACAACACCCATTTCGGTGCCTTGAAAGTCAAGGACGCCATCGTCGACAAGCTGCGCACGCCGTCGGGCGAGCGACCGTCCATCGACAAGCTCAACCCGGATCTGCGCATCCACCTGCGCCTGGACCGCGGCGAAGCGATCCTCTCCCTCGACCTCTCCGGCCACAGCCTGCACCAGCGCGGTTATCGCCTGCAGCAAGGTGCCGCGCCGCTGAAGGAAAACCTCGCCGCCGCGATCCTGATCCGCGCCGGTTGGCCGCGCATCGCCGCTGAAGGCGGGGCACTGGCCGACCCGATGTGCGGTGTCGGCACGTTCCTGGTTGAAGCCGGCATGATCGCCGCCGACATGGCGCCGAACCTGCGTCGCCAGCAGTGGGGCTTCACCGCCTGGCTTGGCCACGTGCCGGCGTTGTGGAAGAAACTCCACGAAGAAGCCACCGAGCGCGCCGCTGCCGGCCTGGCCAAGCCACCGTTGTGGATTCGCGGCTACGAAGCCGACCCACGGCTGATCCAACCAGGCCGTAACAACGTCGAACGTGCCGGCCTGAGCGAGTGGATCAAGATCTATCAGGGCGAAGTCGCCACCTTCGAGCCGCGTCCAGACCAGAACCAGAAGGGCCTGGTGATCTGCAACCCGCCGTACGGCGAGCGTCTGGGCGATGAAGCCAGCCTGCTTTACCTCTACCAGAACCTCGGCGAGCGTCTGCGCCAGGCTTGCCTGAACTGGGAGGCGGCGGTATTTACCGGCGCGCCGGACCTGGGCAAGCGCATGGGCATTCGCAGCCACAAGCAGTATTCGTTCTGGAACGGCGCCTTGCCGTGCAAGTTGCTGCTGATCAAGGTGTTGCCGGACCAGTTCGTCACTGGCGAACGTCGCACCCCGGAACAGCGTCAGGCCGAGCGTGAGCAGGCCGCCTACGATCAGGCCCCGGAAGTACCGCAAGAGCGCCAGTACAACAAGAATGGCAACCCGATCAAGCCAGCACCGGCGCCGGCCCCTGTGGTCGAGCAGGCGCGGTTGAGCGAAGGCGGGCAGATGTTCGCCAATCGCCTGCAAAAGAACCTCAAGTTGCTGAGTAAGTGGGCCAAGCGTGAAGGCGTGGACTGCTACCGGGTCTACGATGCCGACATGCCGGAATACTCCATGGCCATCGACCTGTACCACGACTGGGTACACGTCCAGGAATACGTCGCGCCGAAGTCCATCGACCCGGAAAAAGCCTCGGCCCGGCTGTTCGACGCCCTGGCGGCGATTCCCCAGGCGCTGAACGTGGACAAGAGCCGCGTGGTGATCAAGCGCCGCGAGCGCCAGAGTGGCACCAAGCAGTACGAGCGCCAGAGCGCCCAGGGCAAGTTCACCGAGGTCAACGAAGGTGGCGTGAAGCTGCTGGTCAACCTCACCGACTACCTGGACACCGGGCTGTTTCTCGACCATCGGCCGATGCGCCTGCGGATCCAGAAAGAGGCGGCCGGCAAGCGTTTCCTCAACCTGTTCTGCTACACCGCGACCGCCAGCGTCCACGCTGCCAAGGGCGGGGCGCGCAGCACCACCAGCGTCGACTTGTCCAAGACCTACCTGGACTGGGCGCGGCGCAACCTGTCGCTCAATGGTTTTTCCGACAAGAACCGCCTGGAGCAGGGCGACGTAATGGCCTGGCTGGAAGCCAGTCGTGACGAATACGACCTGATCTTCATCGACCCGCCGACTTTCTCCAACTCCAAGCGCATGGAAGGCGTGTTCGATGTGCAGCGTGACCACGTCCAGTTGCTGGACCTGGCCATGGCGCGCCTGGCGCCGGGCGGTGTGCTGTATTTCTCCAACAACTTCCGCAAGTTCCAGCTCGAGGACAACCTCGGCGAGCGTTATGCGGTGGAAGAAATCACCGCCAAGACGATCGATCCGGATTTTGCCCGCAACGGCAAGATCCACCGCGCCTGGAAGATCATGGCGCGTTGAGTCGGGGCTGATTGGATCCACGAAGCCTTGTAGTTCAAGGCTTCTAGCCTCGTTTGGGGACTGGTCAAAGTGGTGGCGAATAGCTATAACTTAGGCTGTGTCCAGGGCAGTGCCTATGCCTGGTTCCTCTCTGAGTTGTGTTTATGGCATTGCATCAGGTGCGCCCCAGGATCCTGGGCTTTATCAGCGAAGATGTATCGGCCTGGCTGGTGGCTTCGCTGGTGCTGCTGGCCGGTGCCTTCCTGACTGGCGTGCTGACCTGGGCGATGATGAACCTGGTCAATCAACAACTGCGCCAGCGTTTCGAGATGCAAGTCGAGGAGCGTTTCAGCCGCATTGAGGAACAGTTCCAGGACGAGGAGCAAATCCTCGGCAGCCTCGGACGTTTTTTTGCCAACTCCGAAAGGGTCTCCAACAGCGAATTTCGTGGCTACGCCGTCGCGCTGTTGCGCCGTACCCGGGCCTTCGCTTGGGTGCCCAGGGTGCTGCGCGACGAGCGGCACGCGTTCGAACAGCGGGCGCAGGCAGAAGGGGCCACTCAATTTACGATCCGCGAGGTGGACGGCCACGGAGGCCTGCGACCGGCCGCCGAACGAGACGAATACGCACCGCTGCTCTACATCCAGAGCCAGGCGTCCTACGGGACACCGCTGGGCCTGGACCTGCTTTCCGAACCCGTGCGCCGCGCCACCCTCGAGCGGGCCCGCCAGCACGGCGGGTTGGTGGCCTCGCAACCCGTGGACTTGATGGGCGCTGACCCGGCATTTTCCCGCGGGCTACTGCTGGTCGCGCCGGTGATCAGGGAGTCGGCCAGCGAACCGCTCGGATATGTGGTGGCGGTCATCAGCATGCGGCAACTGGCGGGCGAGGGGCTGCCGGCGTCCGGTCACGACAATCTGTCGATGCGGGTCATGGACCCGTCTACCAAAAACGGCGAGGAGGCATTGTTCGAGTCCCGCAACCCGCCTGGCCAGAGCGATTTGGCGGCGACCCGCCTGTTGCGCCTGGCCGATCGCGACTACCGGGTGGAGTTACGGCCCAGTCAGGTGTTTCTGTCGACCAATCATTCTTCGGTCACGACCATGGTGATACTCGGCGGTTTGCTCAGCCTGCTGCTCAGCGCCTTGCTCTACGTGCTGGTCAGCCAGCGGCAGCGGGCCTTGAAACTGGTAGAGCAACGCACCCGTGAACTGCGCGCCCGGGAGCAGGAGCTGCGCGGAACCCACGGTCAGTTGCGCGGTGTGCTGGATGCCGCGACCCAGGTCGCGATCATCGCCACCGACCTGCGCGGCGTCATCACCACCTTCAACGCCGGTGCCGAACAGATGCTCGGCTACCCGAGCTACGAGGTCCTGCAGAGCATGACCCTGGAAAGCCTGCATGTACCGCGCGAACTCCAGGCCCGCGCCGCCCAGCTCGGCGCGCGCTTTGGCAAGCCGATTCCGACGTGCCACGCGATGCTGCTCGAGGGCGGCGAGCAGGGCGGGCAACAGGCGCGGGAGTGGACCCTGGTGCGCCGCGATGGCAGCCACCTGACCGTGAACATGCTCGCCACACCGATGCTCGATGACCAGGGGCTGTGGGTCGGGCACCTGGCGATCTGCATCGACATCACCGAACGCAAGCGCGTCCACGAAGCATTGGCCGCCCGTGACCTGTTGCTGAAAAAGCTCAGTGCCCATGTACCCGGGGGCATCTACCAGTTCAAAATGGATTTCAGTGGTCGCTTCAGCGTGATCTATGCCAGTGACGGCATTCGCGACATCTATGAGCTGGAACCCGATGTGCTGGTGCAGAACGCCGAGGCGATTTTCTCGCGTATTCATCCGCTGGACAGTCCGCGTGTCCGCGCTTCGGTTCGTACTTCGGCCCGCACCTTGAGCCCGTGGCGGGAAGAGTATCGGGTGCAATTGCCCGTGCGCGGCCAGCGCTGGGTGCGCGGCGAGGCCACGCCCGAGGAACTGCCCGGCGGCGGGGTGTTGTGGCACGGCTATATCTCGGATATTTCCGACCTCAAGCGCGTGGAAGAAGAGCTGCGGGCGTTGTCCGTGACCGATGCCTTGACCGGCATTCGCAACCGTCGCTATTTCCAGGATCGCCTGACCTCGGAGATGGCCCGGGTCGAGCGCGGTTCCGGGGGGCTGGCGGTCATCATGCTCGACATCGACCACTTCAAGCGCATCAACGACCAGCATGGCCACGCAGTGGGCGACCGGGTGTTGCAGGCGGTTTGTCAGCGCGTCGCCCAGCGGTTGCGGCGCACCGATGTATTTTGCCGGCTGGGTGGGGAAGAGTTCGTCGTGCTGTGCCCGGACACTGACAGCGAAAATGCCTACACCTTGGCATTGGAGCTGTGGGAAGGCTTGCGGGCGGCGCCCATCGAGGGTGTGGGGTTTGTCACCGCCAGCTTCGGTATCGCCACCTGGCGCGCCGGGGAGGGCGCCGATGCGCTGCTGCTAAGGGCTGACTCGGGCGTGTATGCGGCCAAGCAGGCCGGGCGGGATCGGGTTGAGGTGCAGTTGGGTTAGCCACATATCATCGCGATATCGGTGGTTCAGTTGATGAATAGACTGAATGACATACCGCTATCGCGAGCAAGCTCGCTCCCACATTGGGTCGGCTTCGCACACGAGTTTTGTGCCCGCGGCAGGTCAAGTGTGGGAGCGAGCTTGCTCCCACATTGGGTTTGTGCTGTGTCAGAGCACCGAAGCCGTCTGCGGCAGTTTCGGCTGGCGGTACAGGTCCAGCAGCACCTGGTCCAGCACCGACGAGGCACCCCATGGTTTTGGATCGTTGAGAATCGCCACCACCACCCAGGTGTTGCCATTGATGTCACGGCTGAAGCCGGCGATGGCTCGGACGGTGTTCAGGGTGCCGGTCTTGACGTGGGCTTCGCCGGCCATGGCGGTGGTCTTCAGGCGTTTGCGCATGGTGCCGTCGGTGCCGGCAATCGGCATCGAGCTGATGAACTCGGCCGAGTACGGGCTGCGCCAGGCGGCTTGCAGCATGGCCGCCATTTCCCGGGCGCTGACCCGTTCGGCGCGGGACAGGCCGGAGCCGTTCTCCATCACAAGGTGCGGTGCGGTGATGCCTTTCTTGGCCAACCACTGGCGCACCACCCGTTGCGCGGCCTTGGCGTCATCACCGTCGGCTTCGTTGCGGAACTGCGCGCCGAGGCTCAGGAACAGTTGCTGGGCCATGGTGTTGTTACTGTATTTGTTGATGTCGCGGATGATCTCCGCCAGGTCCGGGGAGAATGCCCGGGCCAGCACCTTGGCGTTGCTCGGGGTCGCGGCCAGGCGGTCCGTGCCCTGGATGCTGCCGCCCAGCTCTTTCCAGATCGCCCGCACCGCTCCTGCGGTGTAGGTGGCATGGTCCAGCAGCGACAGGTAGGTCTGGGAGCTGCAACCGTCACCGAGCTGGCCGCCGACGGTCACCGTCACGCTGCCGTCCGTCTGGGCCACCGGGTTGTAGCGCACGCCACCGGCGCATTGCTTGGAGTTGACGGCCTTGACCTGGTTGTCGATGCGAATGCTCGCAATCGGCGGCTCCACCGACACCAGCACCCGGCCGCCGTCATTGCGGGCGACGAAGCGCAGGGCCTTGAGGTTGACCAGCAACGAGTCGGGCTTGACCAGGAACGGTTTGTTTTCGTCGTTGCCGTCGTCGTTGAATTCGGGCAGTTGCGGCTGGATGAAGAAGCCGCGGTCCAGCACCAGGTCGCCGGTGACCTGCTGCACGCCGTTGGCCCGCAGGTCGCGCATCAGCAGCCAGAGTTTTTCCATGTTCAGCTTGGGATCGCCGCCGCCCTTGAGGTACAGGTTGCCGTTGAGGATCCCGCCGCTGAGGGTGCCGTCGGTGTAGAACTCGGTTTTCCACTGGTGATTGGGGCCGAGCATCTCCAGGGCCGCGTAGGTGGTCACCAGTTTCATGGTGGAAGCGGGGTTAACCGAAACGTCGGCGTTGTACAGGGTCGGGGTGCCGGGACCGTTGAGCGGCACCATCACCAGGGACAGCGCGTCGTCCTGCAGCTTGCTGGCCTTGAGGGCCTTTTGCACGTTGGGCGACAGGGCTGTGTTGATGGTGGCGGCGTGGCTGGTGACGGGGAGGGCCAGGGGAAGAAGAAGGCTGGCCAGAAGCAGTGGACGCAAAGATTTGATCATTTGAAATAAAACCCTACGGGCGAGGGGGAAAATAACGAGGACATGAAAATGAACGCCCTCAACGGTCATGAAAGTGTCGGCATTATGCCCCAAGCCGCAGCCGCTTGGGCCGTGCCTGAGCCCTTCGGCCGCTATTTTTTACCGACGGTAGGTCGATACGCCCGATCAGTCGGGCAATCGGCGCACCAAACTGGTAAAGTGCCGGCCGTTATTACTTATGAGGATTGTTCCAATGGCGACTAACCGTTCCCAGCGTCTGCGCAAAAAACTGTGCGTGGATGAATTTCAAGAGCTGGGTTTCGAACTGAACCTGGATTTCAAAGAAGATCTGGCCGATGAGGCTATTGACGCTTTCCTCGACGCTTTCCTGAAAGAAGCCATGGAAGCCAACGGCCTGGGCTACGTCGGCGGCGACGACTACGGTCTGGTTTGCCTGCAGAAGCGTGGCTCGGTTTCCGAAGAGCAGCGCGCTGCCGTTGAAGCCTGGCTCAAGGCACGTCCTGAGCTGACCAGCGTTGAAGTCAGCCCGCTGATGGACGTCTGGTACCCGGAAAAGCCGATCAATCCGGTCGCTTGATGGTCAGAAACCGGCAGCCCTTTCGGGCGCCGGTTTTTTTGTGCCTGTCTGTTGGGTAGCTGTTGCCCTTCAGGCCGCTATCGCGAGCAAGCTCGCTCCCACAGTGGTGATGTGAACGACACACATCCCCTGTGGGAGCGAGCTTGCTCGCGATGCTTTTAAGCGCTACGCCAGTTCAGGATCAGCAAGGTCAACACCCCCGCCACAATCCCCCAGAACGCCGAACCGATGGAGAACAGCGTCAGCCCCGACGCCGTGACCATGAAGGTGATCAACGCCGCTTCCCGCTCCTTCACTTCGCTCATGGCGATGCTCAATCCGTTGATGATCGATCCGAACAGCGCCAAGGCCGCGATGGACAGCACCAGCTCCTTGGGCAGTGCCGCGAACAACGCCGCCAGCGTCGCGCCGAACACCCCGGCAATCCCGTAGAAGATCCCGCACCAGACCGCCGCCGTGTAGCGCTTGTTGCGATCTTCGTGGGCGTGGGGGCCGGTGCAGATCGCGGCGCTGATGGCCGCCAGGTTGATGCCATGGGAGCCGAACGGCGCCAGCAGTAGCGAAGCGATGCCGGTGCTGGTGATCAACGGCGAGGCCGGCACGTTATAACCGTCGGCCCGCAGCACGGCGATGCCGGGCATGTTCTGCGAGGTCATCGCCACCACGAACAACGGAATGCCGATGCTGATGGTGGCCGCCAGGGAAAAGTGCGGCGTGGTCCACACCGGTGTCGCGACTTCCAGGGCAAAGCCGCTGAAGTCCAACAGCCCCAGCAGGCCTGACAGCGCCGTGCCGATCAACAGCGCTGCCAGTACCGCGTAGCGGGGCGACAGGCGCTTGACGATCAGATAGGTGAAAAACATCCCCAGCACCAGGCCGGTGCGATGCTGGGTGGCGACGAAGATCTCGCTGCCGATCTTGAACAGGATCCCCGCCAGCAACGCCGCCGCCAGCGAGGCTGGAATACGCTTGACCAGGCGCTCGAAACTGCCGGTCAGGCCACAGATCGTCACCAATACTGCACAGGTGATATAGGCGCCGATGGCCTCGCCATAACTCACGCCGCCCAGGCTGGTGATCAGCAGCGCTGCGCCGGGTGTCGACCAGGCGATGGTGATCGGTGTGCGATAGCGCAGCGATAGCCCGATGGAGCACACCGCCATGCCGATGGAGATCGCCCAGATCCACGAGGAAATCTGCCCGCTGGTCAGCCCGGCTGCCTGCCCGGCCTGGAACATCAGCACCAAGGAACTGGTGTAGCCGGTCATCATCGCAATGAACCCGGCGACGATGGCTGAAGGCGAGGTATCGGCCAATGGACGAAGTGGCGTGGTCGTGACTTCGGTCATGGTGGGCGGTGGTCCTTGTTGTAGATTGGCTGGGCTTGATCGCGCCGCAGGTTTTGGGTTTGCAGCCTAAACTCAACGCAGTAGCCGATTGCAATACAGCCATGCCCGTAAACAGCCGTACAGTCGTGTTGCCATCAGAGGTTGTGTACAATCGGGCTGTTTTTTACGCGATACTTGCCAGCGACCCGCTGTGCCGTATTACAGTCACGGTCAATTCGCCGCAGTTCTCCCGACTCGAGTGCCCATGAACGAACAGTTGCAACCCCTCAAGAAACAACCGCGAGCCGGTAAAGCCGGCCGCAGCGGAACCCAGGACGATATTGTCTATGCGCATATCTTCGAGGCCATCCTCGAACAACGCCTGGCGCCCGGTACCAAGTTGAGCGAAGAGGCACTGGGGGAGATTTTCGGGGTCAGCCGCACGATCATTCGTCGGGCGCTGTCACGCCTGGCCCACGAAGGTGTGGTGTTGCTGCGGCCCAACCGCGGTGCCGTGGTGGCGAGCCCGAGTGTCGAAGAGGCTCGCCAGGTATTCATGGCCCGGCGCCTGGTGGAAAGGGCGATCACCGAATTGGCGGTGCAGCATGCCACGGCCGAACAATTGGCTGAGCTGCGGCAGATGGTCAGCGACGAGCGCGACAGTTTCTCCCGCGGTGACCGCGGCGCCGGCATCCGTTTGTCGGGCGAGTTCCACCTCAAGCTGGCCGAAGCGGCGAAGAACGCCCCGCTGATCAGTTTCCAGCGCAGCCTGGTGTCCCAGACGTCGCTGATCATCGCCCAGTACGAAAGCGGCAACCGTTCCCACTGTTCCTATGACGAACACACCCAGTTGATCGACGCCATCGAGGCGCGCGACGCGACGCTGGCAGTGGACCTGATGATGCATCACATGGACCACATCGACAGCAAGCTCAACCTCGACGAGGAAAGCGCGTCGGATGACTTGCATGCGGTGTTCTCGCACCTGCTGCAGAGCAAGAAGCCTGGGCGGTCGCCGGCCAAGCTCTGAGGGTTGAATCAGTCATACCGCCAATCGCGAGCAAGCTCGCTCCCACAGTGGATTTCTGTCGTTCACATAACCTTTGTGGGAGCGAGCTTGCTCGCGATGGCGATTCAACAGGCAATAAATATCTACCGCTGATGCACCAATTTACCGGCCGCAAAAGTCTGCATCACCGTCCGGTCATCTCCCAGCGTCATCAACACAAACAACCGCTCGGCAATGTCCTTGGCCTGCTTGAGGCGATAGCCCAGCAGCGGCGTGGCGTTGTAGTCCAGTACCAGGAAGTCCGCATCGGAACCCGGTTGCAACGTCCCGATTTTGTCCTCCAAACGCAGGGCCCGGGCGCCGCCGAGGGTGGCCAGGTACAGCGACTTGAACGGGCTCAGCCGCGCGCCCTGCAACTGCATGACCTTGTAGGCTTCGTTCAGGGTTTGCAGCAGCGAAAAACTGGTGCCGCCACCCACGTCGGTACCCAATCCCACGTGCACTTTATGCCTCTCAGCCATCGGCAGGTTGAACAGGCCGCTGCCGAGAAAAAAGTTCGAGGTCGGGCAGAAGGCGATGGCCGAGCCGGTCTCGGCCAGGCGTGCACATTCGTCGTCGCACAAATGCACGCCATGGGCGAACACTGAGCGCTCGCCGAGCAACTGGTAGTGATCGTAGACGTCCAGATAACCCTTGCGCTCCGGGAACAGCTCTTTGACCCACTGCACTTCCTGCAGGTTTTCACTGATGTGGGTCTGCATGTACAAGTCTGGGTATTCCCCCAGCAACTGGCCGGCCAGGGCCAGTTGTTCCGGGGTGCTGGTGGGGGCGAAGCGTGGGGTCACGGCGTAGTGCAGGCGGCCCTTGCCGTGCCAGCGCTCGATCAGCGCCTTGCTCTCGGTGTAGCTGGATTCGGCAGTGTCGATCAGGTAGTCCGGGGCGTTGCGGTCCATCATCACTTTACCGGCGATCATCCGCAGATCGAGCTTCTGGGCTACTTCAAAAAACGAATTCACCGATTGCGGGTGCACGCTGCCGAACACCAGCGCGGTGGTGGTGCCGTTGCGCAGCAATTCCTTGACGAAAATATCAGCCACGGCATCGGCGTGGGCCTTGTCGGCGAACTGGCTTTCGCAGGGGAAGGTGTAGGTGTTGAGCCAGTCCAGCAATTGCTCGCCATAGGCGCCGACCATGCCGGTCTGCGGCAGGTGGATGTGGGTGTCGATCAAACCAGGGGTGATCAGCGCGTCCGGGTAATGAGTGACTTCGATGTCCGCTGCCAGGGTCGGCAGCAGGTCGCGGGCGTGGCCGATGGCGCTGATCTGGCCGTTTTCCACCACCAGCAAGCCGTCCTCGAAATATTCATAGGACGCCTCGATACCGACTTCAGCTGGGTCGGCGAGGCTGTGGAGCAGGGCGGCGCGGTAGGCTTTGCGTGTCAGGGGCATGGGCATTCTCAACGAGTGTTCAACGGTTCGCCTGGCTGCGGCGCGAGGCCGGCAGCAGCTTGGCAATCGGTTCGGCGCGGGCGGTCTGCTGGCCGAAATCGGCGTTATAGGTGGCGATGATTTCGCCGGCGATGGAGATGGCGATTTCCACAGGCAACTTGCCTTTGACTTCGCCGATACCCATCGGGCAACGCATGCGCTGCAAGGTGCTGCTGTCAAAACCACGATCACGCAGGCGATGCTCGAACTTGACCCGTTTGGTCTTCGAGCCGATCAGGCCGAAGTAGGCAAAGTCGTTGCGCTTGAGGATCGCGGCGCTCAGTTCCAGGTCGAGCTGATGGTTGTGGGTCATGACGATGCAGTAGCTGCCGACGGGCAATTCGTCGACTTCATCCAGTGGTTCTTCGGTGACGATCTTGCGCACGCCATGGGGCAGCTGTTCGGGGAATTCCGCCTCCCGCGAGTCGATCCAGCGCACCTTGCAGGGCAGGCTCGCCAGCAGCGGCACCAGGGCGCGGCCGACGTGGCCGGCGCCGAACACGGCGATCTGCGCCTGGACCTGGCCCATGGGTTCGAACAGCAGCACGGTGACGCCGCCGCAGCACTGGCCCAGGCTCGCACCGAGGCTGAAGCGCTCCAGATGGGTGTTCTGCTGGCCGCTGGCGAGCATGTGCCGGGCGATTTCCATGGCCTTGTATTCCAGGTGTCCGCCACCGATGGTGTCGAACGTCTGGCTGGCGCTGATGACCATCTTCGAACCGGCGTTACGCGGGGTGGAGCCGAGCTCTTCGATGATCGTCACCAGCACGCAGGGTTCGCCGCGGGTTTGCAGGTCGGCGAGGGCGCTGATCCAGTTGTACATATTCACCTCGACATCTCTTTGTCTGTTCCGGCCTCATCGCGAGCAAGCTCGCTCCCACATGGGATCTCCAGGGTTAACAAAATCCCTGTGGGAGCCGAGCTTGCTCGCGATAGCCGCGCCGCGGTCCTAGAGCGAAGCCACTTCGGCTTCAGCTTCCTCAACCTTGACTGCCTTCAACCCACGCATCTGCTCGCACCCCCACAACACCCGCTCCGGCGTTGCCGGGGCGTCGATGTTCGGCTGGTGCTGGTAATCCCCCAGGCTCGCCACGGCGTCCTTGATGGCGCACCACGCGGCGATGCCGAGCATGAACGGCGGCTCCCCCACGGCCTTGGAGTGGAACACCGTGTCTTCGGGGTTCTTGCGGTTTTCCACCAGCTTGACCCGCAGGTCCAGCGGCATGTCGGCCACGGCGGGGATCTTGTAGCTGGCCGGGCCGCAGGTCTCTAGCTTGCCCTTGTCGTTCCACACCAGTTCTTCCATGGTCAGCCAACCCATGCCCTGGATGAAACCACCCTCGACCTGGCCGATGTCGATGGCCGGGTTCAGCGAGGCGCCGACGTCGTGGAGGATGTCAGTGCGCAGCATCTTGTACTCGCCGGTGAGGGTGTCGACGATTACCTCGGCACAGGCCGCGCCATAGGCGTAGTAGTAGAACGGTCGGCCTCGGGCCTGGCTGCGGTCGTAGTAGATTTTCGGGGTCTTGTAGAAGCCGGTGCTCGACAGCGAGACCTGGGCGAAATAGGCCTGCTGCACCAGCGCCTCGAAGCTCAGGATGTGATCGCGCACCCGCACATGGCCGTTGTGGAATTCCACATCTTCTTCGCTGACCTTGTACTGTCGCGCGGCGAATTCCACCAGGCGCCGCTTGATGGTTTCGGCGGCGTTCTGCGCGGCCTTGCCGTTCAGGTCGGCACCGCTGGAGGCGGCGGTGGGCGAAGTGTTCGGCACCTTGTCGGTGTTGGTCGCAGTGATTTGCACGCGGTCCATTTCCACCTGGAACACCTCGGCCACCACTTGCGCGACCTTGGTGTTCAAGCCTTGGCCCATTTCGGTGCCGCCATGGTTGAGGTGGATGCTGCCGTCGGTGTAGACGTGAATCAAGGCGCCTGCCTGATTGAGGAAGCTGGCGGTAAAGGAAATGCCGAATTTCACCGGGGTCAGTGCCAGGCCTTTTTTCAGGATCGGGCTATTGGCGTTGTAGCGGCGGATCGCTTCGCGGCGCTCGGCGTACTGGCTGCTTTCTTCAAGCTCGGCGGTCATTTCCTCGAGCATGTTGTGCTCGACGGTCTGGTAGTAGTGGGTGACGTTGCGTTCGGTCTTGCCGTAATAGTTGGCCTTGCGCACCGCCAGCGGATCGAGCCCCAGGTGCCGGGCGATGGCATCCATCACCTCTTCGATGGCGACCATGCCTTGGGGCCCACCGAAACCGCGGTAAGCGGTGTTCGACGCGGTGTTGGTCTTGCAGCGGTGGCCGTTGATGGTCGCATCGCCCAGGTAGTAGGCGTTGTCGGCATGGAACATCGCCCGGTCGACGATCGAGGCCGACAGGTCCGGCGAGCAACCGCAGTTGCCGGCCAGTTCCAGGGCGATGCCGTGCAGGCGCCCGCAGCTGTCGAAGCCGACGTCGTATTCGATGTAGAAGGGATGGCGCTTGCCGGTCATCAGCATGTCTTCGACACGGGGCAGGCGCATTTTGGTCGGCTGCCCGGTGAGGTGTGCGATGACGGCGCACAGGCACGCCGGGCTGGCGGCCTGGGTTTCCTTGCCGCCAAAGCCACCGCCCATGCGGCGCATGTCCACCACGACTTTGTTCATCGACACGCCCAGCACCTCGGCCACCAGTTTCTGCACTTCAGTGGGGTTCTGGGTCGAGCAGTAGACGAGCATGCCGCCGTCTTCGGTGGGCATCACCGAGGAAATCTGGGTTTCCAGGTAAAAGTGTTCCTGGCCGCCGATGTGCAGCGAGCCCTGGATGCGATGCTCGGCGCTCGCCAGTGCCGTGGCCGAATCGCCGCGCTGGTGGGTGTGGCTGTCGAGCACGAAGTGCCGCTTGCGCAGGGCCTCGACCACGTCCAGCACCGGTTCCAGGTCTTCGTATTCAATGATTGCGGCCATCGCTGCCTTGCGCGCGGTGTCCAGGTCCTTGGCGGCGACGGCCAGCACCGGTTGGCCGACGAACTGCACGTCATCGATGGCCAGCAACGGATCGCCGGGCAACAGCGGGCCGATGTCCTTCAGGCCGGGGATGTCTTGGTGGGTGATGGCGATGCGCACGCCTTCGAAGGCGTAGCAGGGCGCGGTATCGATGCGAATGATCCGGGCGTGGGCGCGGTCCGACAGCCGGGCATAGACGTGCAACTGGTTCGGAAATTCCAGGCGGTCATCGATGTACTGGGCCTCGCCGGACACATGCTTGGCGGCGCTATCGTGCTTGACGCTGCGGCCCACGCCGGTGGTCAGGTCGCGGGCGAACAGTTCGGCGAGTTCGGCTTGGGTCTTCTCTACGGTGTGATGATTAGACATAAGCGGTCACCCGAGTCTCGATGTGCGGCGTTTGCAGTTCGATGAAGTATTTGCGCAACAGGTTGCGGGCACTGAGCAGGCGGTATTCCTTGCTGGCGCGGAAGTCCGACAGCGGCGTGAAATCCTCGGCCAGGGCGGCGCAGGCGCGTTCGAGGGTGCTTTCGGTCCACGGCGCACCGATCAATACCGCTTCGCAATGCTTGGCGCGTTTTGGGGTCGCGGCCATGCCGCCGAAAGCCACGCGGGCGTCGCGGACCATGCCGTTGTCGATGCGCAGGTTGAAGGCCGCGCATACGGCGGAAATGTCGTCGTCCAGGCGCTTGGAGACCTTGTAGGCGCGGAACGCCTGTTCGGCGCTGGCCCGCGGCACGATGATCTTTTCGATGAATTCGCTTTCCTGGCGGGCGGTGACCCGGTAGTCGATGAAATAGTCTTCCAAGGCCAGGGTGCGGCGGGTCTGGCCCTTGCACAGCACGATCTGCGCGCCGAGGGCGATCAGCAGGGGCGGCGAGTCGCCAATCGGTGAGGCGTTGCCGATGTTGCCGCCCAGGGTGCCCTGGTTGCGGATCTGCAGCGAGGCGAAGCGCTGCAGCAGTTCGCCAAAGTCCGGGTACTCGGCTTTCAGGGCTTCGTAGCAATCGGAGAGGGCGGCGGCGGCGCCGATCTCCAGGCGATCGTCGAAGCGTTCGATACGCTTGAGTTCGGCGACGTTGCCCACGTAGATCATCACCGGCAGGGTGCGGTGAAATTGCGTGACTTCCAGGGCCAGGTCCGTGCCGCCGGCCAGCAGGCGCGCCTGGGGATAGGCGTCGTAAAGATCGGCCAGGTCGGCGACGGTCAGTGGCACCAGGCAGCGTTTGTCGCCGCTGTTGAGCTCACCGGTCTCGGTCGGCGCAATGGCTTTGAGGCGGGCGATAGTCTCGGCCTCACGGGCATCGAACTGGTCGGGTTGTTTGCCACAGCAGGCCTGCTCGGCGGCGGCCAGGATCGGCCGGTAGCCGGTGCAACGGCAGAGATTGCCGGCCAGGGCTTCGTGGGCTTTATGGGCGTCGGGTTGTTCGCTGTTCTTTTGCAGGGCGAACAGCGACATGACGAAGCCTGGTGTGCAAAAGCCGCATTGCGAGCCGTGGCAATCGACCATCGCCTGCTGGACGCTGTGCAATTGGCCCTGGTGCTTGAGGTCTTCGACGCTGATCAGTTGCTTGCCGTGCAGGGACGAGACGAAGGTCATGCATGCATTGAGGCTGCGATAGCGAATGCGTTCACGGCCATCGGCGTCCGTTTCCAATTCGCCTACCACCACAGTGCACGCGCCACAGTCGCCACTGGCGCAGCCTTCTTTGGTGCCTGGTTTGCCAACGTGTTCGCGCAAATAGTTGAGCACGGTCAGGTTCGGGTCCAGGGCGTGCTCGCTACGGAGTTCCTGGTTGAGTAAAAACTGGATCACGGAAGGCCTCGCAGACTCATTATTGTTGTATCGACGTGGGCCTGAATTTATCAGGTCTGACTTTTCGGTCAACGATTTTCTGACTTAAAGGTCAAGAAAATCTCTTTGGTCGATGAACAACGATCGATGGACACTGTAGAACCCTGTGGGAGCCGAGCTTGCTCGCGATGACGGCGGTACATTCAGTATGGATGCAAGCTGATATACCGCTATCGCGAGTAAGCGCGCTCCCACAGGTTCTTCCACAGGTTCTGTTTCAGCAGGAACGCTCAAACTTTTTTTGCTTGAATCGTGCCAAAAACCCGGTACAGGCCCTGCGCCATGACGTATCGAGTGCGCTACACTGCGCCGCTTGTGCAAATCGAAGAGTTTGAAGGACAACCATGACGTTCAAGGCCCCGGACAGCCTCGCCGAGCAAATCGCCCATCACCTCGCCGAACGCATCATTCGCGGCGAAATGAAACCGGGAGAGCGCATCCAGGAGCAGAAGGTCACGCTGGCGCTCAACGTCAGCCGCGGTTCGGTCCGCGAGGCCTTGCTGATCCTGGAACGACGCCACTTGATCGCGATCCTGCCGCGCCGCGGCGCCCACGTCACCGAACTCACCGAGCACAAGGTGCGCAGCCTCTGCACGTTGATGAGCGAGCTGTACATCCTGCTGGGCAACGCCGTGGCCCATGGCTGGAAAGAGCAAGTCGACATGGCACCGTTCGTGGCGATCCAGCAGCGTCTCAACGAGGCCTACGCGCGCCAGGACATCCGCACCTTCGTCGATGAAAGCTTCAGTGTGATGCGCGCCGCCTATCCCTTTGCCAACAACCCGTACTTGCAGGAAACCGTCGAGAACCTGCAACCGGCCATGAGCCGTGCCTATTTCCTGGCCCTGGACCAGCGCAAGGCGGAAATGAGCGAGTTCCTCGACCTGTTCCAGCGCCTGCTCGCCGCCGTGCTGGCCCGTGATTTGCCGCAGATCCGCATCGTGCTCACGGCCTACGCCCAGCGCAGTTGCGACCTGGTGGTCTCTGCACTGACGAAGGCCTGAACGTGCGGCTCAAGTGCATCAAGTTGGCGGGGTTCAAATCCTTCGTCGACCCGACCACGGTGAACTTCCCAAGTAACATGGCGGCGGTGGTCGGGCCCAATGGTTGCGGCAAGTCGAACATCATCGACGCCGTGCGCTGGGTGATGGGCGAAAGTTCGGCCAAGAACCTGCGCGGCGAGTCGATGACCGACGTCATCTTCAACGGCTCCACCAGTCGCAAGCCGGTGAGCCAGGCCAGCATCGAGTTGGTGTTCGATAACTCCGACGGCACGCTGGTGGGTGAATACGCGGCCTATGCGGAAATCTCCATTCGTCGCAAAGTGACCCGCGACAGCCAGAACAGCTATTTCCTCAACGGCACCAAGTGCCGGCGTCGCGACATCACCGATATCTTCCTCGGCACCGGCCTGGGCCCGCGCAGCTACTCGATCATCGAACAGGGCATGATCTCCAAGCTGATCGAGGCCAAGCCCGAAGACCTGCGCAACTTCATTGAAGAAGCCGCCGGTATTTCCAAATACAAGGAGCGGCGGCGCGAGACCGAAAATCGCATTCGTCGCACCCACGAGAACCTCGCGCGGCTGACCGACCTGCGCGAAGAACTCGAACGCCAACTCGAGCGTTTGCACCGTCAGGCCGAGGCCGCGAAGAAGTACCAGGAATACAAGGGCGAGGAGCGCCAGCTCAAGGCCCAGCTTTCGGCCCTGCGCTGGCAGGCGCTGAACGAGCAGGTCGGCCAGCGTGAGGCGATCATCGGCAACCAGGAAGTCAGCTTCGAAGCCCTGGTAGCCGAACAACGCAACGCCGACGCCGCCATCGAACGCCTGCGCGACGGTCACCATGACCTGTCCGAGCGCTTCAATCTGGTGCAGGGGCGCTTCTATTCCGTGGGGGGCGACATCGCCCGGGTCGAGCAGAGCATCCAGCATGGTCAGCAACGGCTGCGGCAGTTGCAGGATGACTTGAAGGAAGCCGAGCGGGCGCGCCTGGAAACCGAGTCGCACCTGGGCCACGACCGCACGCTGCTGCTGACCCTTGGCGAAGAACTCGACCGGCTCACGCCAGAGCAGGAAATCACCAGCGCCGCCGCCGAAGAGGCCGCCGCGGCCCTGGAAGAAGCCGAGCTGACCATGCACGGCTGGCAAGAGCAGTGGGACAGTTTCAACCTGACCTCGGCCGAGCCGCGGCGTCAGGCTGAAGTCCAGCAGTCGCGCATCCAGCAGTTGGAAACCAGCATGGAGCGCCTGGCCGAACGTCAGCGCCGTCTGTCCGAAGAGCGCACCTTGCTCGCGGCGGATCCGGAAGACGCGGCGATTCTGGACCTGAGCGAGCAACTGGCGGCCAGCGAAGCCACCCTCGAAGACTTGCAGGCCAGCGAAGACGCCCAGGTCGAACGGCTTGAGCAACTGCGCCAGGCCTTGCAAGTGGCCTTGCAGAACCAGCAGCAGGGCCAGGGCGAATTGCAGCGGCTCAATGGGCGTTTGGCTTCGCTGGAAGCCTTGCAGCAAGCCGCGCTGGACCCAGGCACCGGCACCGCCGAATGGCTGCGCGACCAGCATCTGGCCGAGCGTCCGCGACTGGCCGAGGGCCTGAAGGTCGATGCCGGTTGGGAGCTGGCGGTGGAAACCGTGCTGGGTGCCGACCTGCAAGCAGTACTGGTGGATGACTTCGGCGGCTTCGACCTGTCGGGTTTCACCCAGGGCGATCTGCGCCTGCTCAGCCCGGCTGGCGACGGCGTACGAATCCCCGGCAGCTTGCTGGACAAGGTCGAGGCCCAGGTCGACCTGTCGCCCTGGCTCGGGCAGGTCAAGCCGGTGGACAGCCTTGAACAGGCCTTGGCCCAGCGTGGGCAGTTGGCGGCCGGCGAAAGCCTGATCAGTCGTGACGGCTATTGGGTTGGCCGGCATTTCCTGCGGGTGCGCCGGGCCAGCGAAGCCGAGAGCGGCATGCTCGCCCGTGGCCAGGAAATCCAGCGCCTGGGCGCCGAGCGCGAGGAGCGCGAGGCCAGCGTCGAAGCCCTGGAAACTGAATTGCAGAACCTGCGGGCGCAACAGCGTCAGCAGGAGAACGGCCGCGAACACCTGCGGCGGCTGTTGCAGGATGAAGCGCGCCAGCAAGGCGAGCTCAAGGCGCAGTTGTCGGCCGGCAAGGCCAAGGTCGAGCAGCTGGCGTTGCGCCGCACCCGCCTTGAAGAAGAAATCGCCGAACTGGGCGAGCAGCGGGCGTTGGAGCACGAACAGATCGGCGAGGCGCGTTTGCAGCTGCAAGACGCCCTCGATGCCATGGCGCTGGACACCGAGCAGCGTGAACTGCTGCTGGCCCAGCGTGACAGTCTGCGCGAGCGCCTGGACCGGGTGCGCCAGGAAGCACGCCAGCACAAGGACCATGCCCATCAGTTGGCGGTGCGCCTGGGCTCGCTCAAGGCCCAGCACGATTCCACGCGCCAGGCGTTGGAGCGGCTGGAAATGCAGTCCGAACGCCTGACCGAAAAACGCGAGCAGTTGAGCCTCAATCTGGAGGAGGGCGAAGCGCCGCTGGAAGAGCTGCGTCTCAAGCTCGAAGAATTACTCGACAAGCGCATGAGCGTCGACGAGGAGCTCAAGACGGCGCAGATCGCCCTGGAGGACGCCGACCGCGAACTGCGCGACGCCGAAAAGCGCCGTAGCCAGGCCGAGCAGCAATCGCAACTGATTCGCGGCCAGATGGAACAGCAGCGCATGGAGTGGCAAGCCCTGACGGTGCGGCGCAAAGCCTTGCAGGACCAATTGCTCGAAGATGGCTACGACCTCGACGGCGTGCTCGCCACCTTGGTGGCCGGGGCGAACGAGAAGGACGCCGAGGAGGAGCTGGAACGCATTGCCCAGCGTATCCAGCGCCTGGGGGCAATCAACCTGGCGGCCATTGACGAGTACCAGCAGCAGTCCGAGCGCAAGCGCTACCTGGACGCCCAGAACGACGATCTGGTGGAAGCGCTGGAGACCCTGGAAAACGTCATTCGCAAGATCGACAAGGAAACCCGCAACCGCTTCAAGGATACCTTTGATCAGATCAACGGCGGTTTGCAGGCACTTTTCCCAAAAGTTTTCGGTGGCGGCAGCGCTTACTTGGAACTGACGGGCGAAGATCTACTCGATACAGGGGTGACAATCATGGCGCGTCCTCCTGGCAAGAAGAACAGCACCATCCATTTGCTCTCCGGGGGCGAAAAGGCGCTGACCGCGCTGGCCCTGGTCTTTGCCATCTTCAAATTGAACCCGGCGCCGTTCTGCATGCTCGACGAAGTCGACGCACCACTGGACGACGCCAACGTAGGCCGTTACGCACGGCTGGTGAAGGAGATGTCTGAAACGGTGCAATTCATCTACATCACCCACAACAAGATCGCCATGGAAATGGCCGATCAGTTGATGGGTGTGACCATGCATGAGCCGGGCTGTTCGCGGCTGGTGGCGGTGGATGTGGAGGAGGCCATGGCCATGGTGGATGCCTGAAGAACGGGTTGCAGGGCTTCTACTTGGAGCGCTATAGGTATTTTTTACCCTTGGGCCTGTTGTTCAAATCACAGTTTGGGCACAAGCCTGTGCGACAGACGGTGTAAAGTTATCTTTGGTCGTGCTAGTTTAATGTCAATTTTTCGTATGCGTGGGCAAAAGGCCATTCAGAACATAGAGTTGGCGCCACGTTTTAAAGCGGTTTGCAAATAGCTAAGCCCCTTATTTTTCAGCATTTTTATAGAGGCACGGGATTACATGGAAATCGGTCTGCGCGAGTGGCTGATCGTCATCGGCATCATTGTCATTGCCGGTATTCTTTTCGACGGCTGGCGCCGCATGCGCGGCGGCAAGGGGAAGCTGAAGTTTCGCCTGGACCGCAGCCTGTCGAACCTGCCCGATGAGGACGACAGCGCCGAGCTGCTGGGCCCGCCCCGGGTGCTGGACACCCACAAGGAACCGCAGCTGGACGAACACGACTTGCCGTCTATGAGCGCGCCTGCCCGTGAGCCACGGGAATCGGGTTCCAAGCGCGGCAAGCGCAACAGCGAGCCATCCCAGGGTGATTTGAACCTGAACCTCGACCTGGATGGTGGTCCGAGCTTCAGCAGTCGCGACAGCGACTTCCCGGACGAGAACAAAACCTCGAGCGCCGACAAGGATCAGGCCCAGGCTGAAGAAGTGCTGGTGATCAGCGTGATCTGCCGCGACCCGGCCGGCTTCAAGGGCCCGGCGTTGCTGCAGAACATCCTGGAAAGCGGCCTGCGTTTCGGCGAAATGGACATTTTCCATCGTCACGAGAGCATGGCCGGCAACGGCGAGGTGCTGTTCTCCATGGCCAACGCCGTCAAGCCTGGCGTGTTCGACCTGGACGACATCGATCATTTCAGCACGCCGGCGGTGAGTTTCTTCCTCGGCCTGCCGGGCCCACGTCATCCCAAGCAAGCCTTCGACGTGATGGTGGCCGCGGCTCGCAAGCTGTCCCAGGAGCTCAATGGTGAACTCAAGGATGACCAGCGCAGCGTGCTGACTGCCCAGACCATCGAGCACTACCGCCAGCGCATCGTCGAATTCGAGCGCCGGGCGCTGACCCAGAAGCGCTGAGGCCAAAGATCGCTGGCTTGTAGGAGCTGACGAGTGCAACGAGGCTGCGATCTTTCCACTGACGATTGGGTCGTGAGCGAAAGATCAAAAGATCGCAGCCTCGTTGCACTCGTCAGCTCCTACAGCGCCTGCATGCGATCGAAGTATTGAGAATGAGCAGCTTAGGCTGCTCTTTTGCTTTATGAGAGAACACCCATGAACGCCGTTGAAACCCGCATCCAAAAGCTGCGTACCGAGCTGGATCAGCACAACTACCGCTACCACGTCCTCGACGAGCCGAGCATCCCGGACGCCGAGTACGACCGCTTGTTCCACGAGCTCAAGGCCCTGGAAGAGCAACACCCGGAATTGGTGACCAGTGATTCCCCGACCCAGCGCGTCGGCAGCGTGGCGCTGTCGGCGTTCAGCCAGGTGCGTCACGAGATCCCGATGCTCAGCCTGGGCAACGCCTTCGACGAAACCACCATGCGCGAATTCGACCGGCGGGTGACGGAAGGTCTCGACCTGCCCATGGGCGATTTGCTGGGCGGTGGCGCGGCGGTGGAATACAGCTGCGAGCCGAAGCTCGATGGCCTGGCGGTCAGCCTGTTGTATCAGGACGGCATGCTGGTGCGCGGAGCCACGCGCGGTGATGGCACCACGGGCGAGGACATCAGCGTCAACGTGCGTACCGTGCGCAATATCCCCCTCAAGTTGCAGGGCAGCGGCTGGCCGCCAGTGTTGGAAGTGCGCGGTGAGGTGTACATGTCCAAGGCCGGCTTCGAGCGCCTCAACGCTACGCAACTGGAAGCGGGTGGCAAGACCTTCGCCAACCCGCGCAACGCGGCGGCGGGGAGCCTGCGCCAGCTGGATTCCAAGATCACCGCCAACCGCCCGCTGGAATTCTGCTGCTACGGTATCGGCCAGGTGACCGCGGACATTGCCGATACCCATATTGGCAATCTCAAGCAGCTCAAGGCCTGGGGCCTGCCCATCAGCCGTGAATTGAAGCTGGCCCACGGTATTGACGAATGCCTGGATTACTACCGCGACATCGGCGAGCGGCGCAACGCGTTGCCTTATGAGATCGACGGGGTGGTGTTCAAGGTCAACAGCATCGCCTCTCAGCGCGAGCTCGGTTTCCGCGCCCGGGAGCCACGCTGGGCCATCGCTCATAAATTCCCGGCCTCTGAAGAACTCACCGAGTTGCTGGACGTCGAGTTCCAGGTCGGCCGCACCGGTGCTGTCACGCCCGTGGCGCGCCTCAAGCCGGTCAAGGTCGCTGGCGTGACCGTGGCCAACGCCACCTTGCACAACATGGACGAAGTGGCGCGTCTGGGCCTGATGATCGGCGACACCGTGATCATCCGTCGTGCCGGTGACGTGATCCCGCAAGTGGTGCAAGTGATCACCGAGCGCCGCCCGGACGATGCCCGCCCCGTGGAGATCCCCCAGCAGTGCCCGGTATGTGGTTCCCATGTCGAGCGCACGCAACTGATCAAGCGCAGCAAGGGCCGTGAAACCATCAGCGAAGGCGCGGTGTACCGCTGCGTCGGTCGCCTGGCCTGTGGTGCGCAGCTCAAGCAGGCGATCATTCACTTCGTCTCGCGTCGGGCCATGGACATCGAGGGCCTGGGCGAGAAGAGCGTCGAGCAACTGGTGGACGAGGGCCTGGTGGGTTCGCCTGCCGATCTGTATGCCCTGACCTTCGAGCAGGTGGTCGACCTGGAGGGTTTCGCCGAACTGTCGAGCAAGAACCTGCTGGCGGCCATTGTCGATAGCAAGAAGCCGAGCCTGGCGCGTTTCGTCTACGCCCTCGGTATCCCGGACGTGGGTGAGGAAACCGCCAAGGTCCTGGCTCGCTCTCTTGGTTCGCTGGAGCGTGTGCAGGCGGCTTTGCCCCAGGTGCTCACCTACTTGCCCGACGTCGGCCTGGAAGTGGCCCACGAGATCCACAGCTTCTTCGAGGACCCACACAACCGCCAGGTGATCAAGGACCTGCTGCGCCACGGTCTCGAGATCCAGGACCAAGGCGAGTTGGGCGCCGAGTTCTCCGCCAGCACGACCCTGGGCGGCTTTCTCGACAAGCTGAACATCCCCTCGGTCGGGCCGGGCGGGGCGCAGAAACTGGCAGACAAGTTCGGTTCACTCGAAGCGGTGATGAATGCCGACTGGCTGGACATGCGCCAGGCGTTGCCGGAAAAGCAGGCCAACGCCGTGCGCGAGTTCTTCGCCATTGCCACCAACCGTCAGCAGGCCGAGGCAGCGGAACAACAGTTGCGCGACTTTGGCATGCATTGGCAGAGCGAGAAGAAGGTCGTCGAAGGCTTGCCCGAGGCGGGGCATACCTGGGTGCTGACCGGTTCGCTGGAGTTGATGAGTCGCGACGTCGCCAAGGACAAGCTGGAGAGCCTGGGGGCGAAGGTCGCCGGTTCCGTGTCGGCGAAAACCCACTGCGTGGTGGCGGGGCCGGGGGCGGGCTCGAAATTGACCAAGGCCAACGAGCTGGGGCTCAAGGTGCTGGATGAACAAGCCTTTGTCGATTTCTTGACTGGGCATGGCATCGCGTTCTGAGGGCGCTCGGCTTTTTGTGGCGAGGGAGCTTGCTCCCGCTGGGCTCTGTAGGAGCTGGCGAAGCCTGCGATCTTTTGATCTTGATCTTTCGCTCACGACTCAATGGGCAGTGGAAAGATCGCAGCCTCGTTGCACTCGACAGCTCCTACAGTGCAGCCCAGCGGGAGCAAGCTCCCTCCCCACGGTCTATGACGCAACGCGTTGGAACGATCATGAACGTAAGGTGATCTAGTCTTGCAGGCTCCAGGGAGAGATCGCCATGTACCGCGTCTTCGAACAACTGAGCTCACGCATCGCCGCGCCGTTCCTGGGCGATCGGTCACGTAACAGCAAGGTCTGGCCGTGCCGCTGTGGCCAGTCGTTGTTTTTTCGCAATAGCCAATGCCTGGCCTGCCTGGCGGCGCTGGGTTATCAACCTGAGCAGAGTCGCCTGACGTCCTTGCAACCTGGCGAGCAAGCCGGGACCTGGACGCTGGACGCTGATCCCCAGGCCGGGCTGTTCCGCCGTTGCGCCAACCTCGACACCGCGGCGGCCTGTAATTGGCTGCTGCCGGACAACGGGCACGACACCCTGTGCGTCGCCTGTAGCCTGAACCGCACCATTCCCGACCTGTCGATCCCGGAAAACCCAGAACGCTGGCGCAAGGTCGAGACCGCCAAGCGTCGACTGGTCGCGCAACTGATTACTTTCGGCTTGCCTGTCATCCCGAAAACCGTCGACGAAAACATCGGCTTGGCGTTTGATTTCATCGGTGTCGACCCCGACGGCACGCCACCCACCACCGGTCACGCCAGCGGGCTGATCACCCTTGACATCAAAGAAGCTGACGATGCCCATCGAGAATACGTGCGCCAGCAGATGCGTGAGCCGTATCGCACCTTGCTCGGGCATTTCCGGCATGAGGTGGGGCACTATTACTGGGACCGGCTGATCGCCAACAGCCACTGGCTCGAAGCCTTTCGCGAGCTGTTCGGCGATGAGCGCGTCAGCTACGCCGAAGCCCTGGAGCGGCACTACCAGCAAGGCGCGCCGCTGGACTGGCAAACCCGCTACGTCAGCGCCTATGCCACCATGCACCCGTGGGAGGACTGGGCGGAAACCTGGGCCCATTACCTGCACATGATGGACGCGGTGGACACCGCCCTGGGGTTCGGTATGAGCGCCCGGGAAATGGATTTCGACTACCAGCCGTTCCCGCCCGAAACCCTATACGATTCCGAGCACGCTGGCGGTACGGCCTTCCTCTCGTTCGTCAACGCCTGGATCGAGTTGGCCGGCATGCTCAACGAACTGTCCCGCAGCATGGGCCAGCCGGATTTCTACCCGTTTGTCGTACCGGCCGCCGTTATTACCAAGCTGCATTTCATCCATCTGGTGATCCAGGAGGAGGGTGGTCGGGCGGATGAGGTGCTGTTGTAGTTTTCTGTGGAAGCAGCTTGCAACCCTGTTGAATGTACCGACGCCTTCGCGAGCAAGCTCGCTCCCACAAGGGGGGCGACTGTTCACAGCACCGGCTTCCAAGCGCAGAGCTTTAGTGGGAGATTCTATGTTGCAGGGCAACCCTGCAACATAGGCTTCGGCTGGTATTCGCTCTGATTTTTCATCAAGGCAAATGCCACCCGGCAGAGCTTGCGAGCAAGCACCACCAATGCCTGGGTTTTTGAGAAACCTCTGACCAGGTACGACTCATAAAACGGTTTCCATCTAGGCGAGCGACATGCCGTCATTGCAGCGATATGAGCTAAGCGGCGTATTTCTGGATCCCCCTTTTTGCTCAGGTACCGGGGACCGTTCTTTTTTCCAGAATCATCGACCCGCAGGTCCATCCCTAAAAACGCGATAAATGCATCGCTGTCCGCAAAATCACCTCGCATAAAACTCGTCGCCAACCCAGTTGCGACCAGTTCACCAACGCCTTCGATGGCTTTGCAGCGGTCGATATTCGCCTCAATTCCCGACTCTTTGCTGACTTTTTGTAGCAACTTCTGGATGGCCTGAATCGCCTCTTTAAACGCTTTTTGCTGAGCAATCAGCGCTTTTTTTAACAAGGGTTCGTCGGCCCAGCTCAACATAAGACCCGCGTGATTCTTGACCAGCGTCGCGCGCCGATGAAGCAGGCTTTTTAATGTCGTGTAGGCCTTCGGTGGCGGGTTCCAGAGCCGCAGCTCGTGCTGTTCATTGGTCAAATACCGCGCCAGCAGACGGGCATCACAAGGATCGTTCTTAGCTCTTTGGCCGATGCCGCGACGATAGTTGCTCACCCGGTAAGCATCCACGACATAGACCTGATGACCCATCGCGTGAGCCAGCTCGACGGTATCCAGGTGATAGATATTGGTGGCTTCAACGGCAAGAGCGCTTTGGGCGGGCAACGTTTTTAGCCAGCGTTTGAGGGCTGTTCGATCATTCTTGATAGTGTCGATGGTTTGCAGATCAGAGCGATAAACAACAATTTCGGCCTTGGCTATATCGATACCAACAACCGTCTGCGAGGTAAGGATTGTCATGACGAATCCTCGGAGCTAGGGTTTAGGTGCTTGTTGGGGTCTACCTTTGCGCTGGCTTGTCTCTATCGTCGGTTTTACCGATGAATTCCTTATTGGCGCTTTGGGTAGAAAGGGCGGGACGAGAAGTCTCCCACGGTCCGTACTGGCTAGAGTCGGAATCGAGCTTTTAGTCCCGCCCACCCCTTCAAGTCTAAACATACAAGCGAGCTTGCTCGCGAAAACGGTGGGTCAGCTTGCATCCATGCCTGATGTGCCGATGTCATCGCGAGCAAGCTTTGCTCCCACAAGGGGGGCGACTGTTCACAGCGGCGGCTTCCAAGCGCAGAGCTTTTGTGGGAGCGAGCTTGCTCGCGAAAACGGTGGGTCAGCTTGCATCCATGCCTGATGTGCCGATGTCATCGCGAGCAAGCTTTGCTCCCACAGCAAGTGCTTGAACATCTTCAGTTTTTTAATCCGGCACGAACGGTTGTAACTTCTTGCCAGATAGGTACAATGGCGCGGCTCGCCGTCAGGCGGGCGTCGTTATGGTGACCCCATCGGTCCCCCCGCAACGATTACCCGTGAACCTGGTCAGATCCGGAAGGAAGCAGCCACAGCGGGAACATTGTGTGCCGGGGTGTGGCTGGTGGGGTTGCCTCCATAACGCCCGAGCCTTCGTTCGCAAGGTTTTCCAAACTCCAACCATTTCTTTTATTTCGCTGATCGATATCGATCGTTGTGTTCTGCTGTCCGGATTTTGCCTCGGCCAGGGCAAGCGAGTGCTGATGGAGAGGTCCGGTCCGTCCTGCTCGACGGACCGAGCTCCTATCGCAGAGCGCTTGGATCAGTATTGAGCTTTCACATACTCAGCAATCGGCTCTTGCAGCAGATCCTGCGGATGATCCCCGCCAAAGGTCGCCCATTTGCTCTTGCCTGACAGGACCGCAGACCCCAGTGGCTGCTCTCCTGTCGGGCCATAAATGGCGAGTTTTACTTCAATCTTGTCCGGGAGCCCCGACCATTCTGTGGCGCGTTCTTCCCAATGCAGGATTTCCGGGATGACGTAGTAACCCGAAGGGCTGTTCTGTCTCAGGCAGCTCAATTCACGGCACGAACCCATTACCGTTACACGGTTGGTGTAATAGGAGAAGGCCGTCTTGACGGCGGCGGCGGTCATATCGCCAGATGCCGGGTAGGGGGTCGTTTCGTAGCGGCCGTCGACTGGTGTGGCGATGGTGACGGGCAGTTGCCGATCAAGTTTTTCCTGGCTGGGGAGTACGTCTTGTTGTGCGTATTTGGCGGTGCAGCCGGTGGCGAGTATCGAGACAAGAATGATCGAAAGTTTATGCACAGTGTTCCCTGGGATTTTATTGTGTCGACGAGTTGTAGGCGTCATGGGGACGCAGGAATCAACGCGTTGATAGTCCGGGCTCGGGGCAAGCGATGTCAACGTGACATTGTGTCTTGCGTCGCCCTCGGAATTGGGCGAGCGAGCAAAGAGAACCCCGGCCTGTCTCCCGCTGGCAGCCTCGGCTTCTCTTTCACATCTGCATCAAGGCTTGGACAAGGCCTGGTCGACCGCCGTGATCAGTTTTTCCAGGTCCTTGGGGGTGGCTTTGTGTATGACACCGAACAGATACGCCCGCTGTTCGTCCTCATCGCCCATGTCGGCAAAAAAGGCTTTGAGTTGTACATCCAGCACATTGGCAAGCAGGAGCAAGGCTTCGACGCTGGGGGTGTAGGTGCCGGTTTCGAAGCGGCTGATGGTTTTGGGGTCAAAACCGGTTTTTTCGCCAAGTTCAGCCTGAGTAAGCCCTGCTACTTTGCGGTAGCGTCTGATGGCTGGACCCAAACTTGAAATTCGCATCGCTTAATTCCCATTTAGAATCAAGAACTTAACGATAGATTTTCGCATTAGGCAACCGCGTGATCCATCACCTTGCTTTGCAAAATGTGATGTGTTTCGTAGAATCGGCCTTTGGCACGGGTATTTGGTGACCTGCTTCAGAAGCCGGGGTGTGTGCAGAGACCAGGCCTTGCGTTTCTTGCCGCGATACAAGGCAAGGGCTGAAGCCCTCCCTTGGCACCACCAGGGCCCGCGCTCCAGCTGTTCTCAAAGTGTTTGAGCCTAGTTGATTTTCGCCTGTCTTGGAGGCGGTGCAACCGCGCGCGACAAATGAGCCTGACTCATGGATGACTGCTTCGATGGATAAGAAGTACCGCAGAGCCGTTGACGCCGCCGCGATTTTTTCCGAAACCGATCTGAGCGGGCGCATCACCTACGTCAACGATCAATTTTGCAGCCTTTTTGGTTACCGGCGCGATGAGTTGCTGGGCGTGAATCATCGCCTGCTCAATTCCGGCCAGCACCCTGAAGAGTTCTTCAGCGCCATGTGGCGCACCATTGCCGTGGGCCAGGTCTGGAAAGGGGAAATCTGCAACCGGGCCAAGGACGGTACGCTGCACTGGGTCGATACCACCCTGGTGCCGGTGATCGATGACGAAACAGGGCACATCGAACGCTACCTGGCGATTCGCTTCGACGTCAGCGAAAAGCGTCGCCTGCTGCATTCGCTGCAATGGCGAGTCGGTCACGATGTGCTGACCGGGCTGCCCAACCGCACTTATCTGTCCGATCTGCTGGACCAAGCCCTGGAGTTTTCCCGTGCGGAAAACTTGCCCCTGGCAGTGTGCATGCTCGACCTCGATGGCTTCAAGGCGGTCAATGACGGCTATGGTCACGCCAGTGGCGATCGGCTGCTGGTGGAGGTCGCCAGGCGCCTGCGCAGTATTGTGCGTGGCGAGGATGTGGTGGCCCGGCTGGGTGGGGATGAGTTCGTGCTGGTGCTGCGCCATGTGCGTGGGATGGATGAGTTGCATGCCGCGTTGAACCGGGTGTTGATCGCTGTTTCCATGCCGTATGGCATTGACGGGAAGGACATCAAGGTCTTCGCCAGCATTGGCGTCACATTGTTTCCGTGGGACAACGAAGACGCCGAGACCTTGTTGCGCCACGCCGACCAGGCGATGTACGTGGCCAAGCAAAGCGGTCGCAATCGTTTCCATTTGTTCGATGTGTCCCGGGACAAGGAAGTGCGAGCCACTTACCAGACCGTCGAGCGGGTCCGCCAGGCGCTTGCCGGCAATGAGTTGCGGCTGCATTTCCAGCCCAAGGTCAACATGCGTCATGGCGCCGTGGTCGGCCTGGAGGCGCTGCTGCGCTGGAAGCATCCGCAACGTGGCCTGGTGCCGCCTCGGGAGTTCCTGCCGCTGGTGGAAGAGACCGACCTGATCGTCGAGATCGGCGAGTGGGTCATGGAGCAGGTATTGACCCAGTTGCAGCAATGGCAGCAAGCGGGGCAGGGCTGGCCGGTGAGCATCAATATCTCGGCGCGGCATTTCCAGCGAGCGGATTTTGTCGAGCGGCTGCGACAGGTGTTGGAGCGGCATCCGGCGGTACCGCCACGCCTGTTGGATCTGCAGATTGTCGAATCGGTCGCGGTGGAGAACCTTGCCCACGTCAGCGCTTGCCTCCAGGCCTGCCATGCCTTGGGCGTGGGGTTTTCGCTGGGTGGTTTCGGCACGGGCTACTGCTCGCTCAATGATCTCAAGCACCTGCGCACCCAAACCATCAAGATCGACAAGACCTTTGTCCGCGACATTCTCCATGACCGCGACGACCTGGCACTGACCAAAGCGGTGATCGGCCTGGCCCGGGCGTTTGGCCGTGAGGTGGTCGCCGAAGGGTTGGACAGCCTTGAGCATGGCCAACTGCTGCTGAACCTGGGCTGTGAGGTGGCACAAGGTTATTTCATCGCACGGCCCATGCCGCCCGAACAGATACCCGGCTGGGTGCAGGGCTTCATCCCGCCGTTGCAATGGCAGCAGCGGCCGGGCGATCAGGGGGAGGGCGCCTCGCTCCTGGACTGGGATGCATCACTGCGGCCAGTGTAAAGCTGGATGATCGCGTCGATTTCCCCGGAGGTTTTCATGTCCAGCAAGGTCCTCAGAATGCGTTGTGCTGGAATGTTCGGATCGTTGCGCACGTAACAGTTCAACTGCTGCTCCTGAAGCACAGCCACTGCATGGAGTTGTCGATCCGCAGTATGGCGTTGATTGAACCAGTCCAGTGCCCATTGGTTGCTGACCGCATAGCTATAGCGGCCGGCCAGCAGTTTCGCCAGCACTTGTTCCTGGCTGCGAGCATCGTCTCGGTGCAGTTGGCCGCTGTTGAACAAGGGTTGCAAGGTCGGGTAGGTATAGCCGAGCACCGTGCCTATGGCCTGGTGCGCCAGCGTTGCCGGTGCTACCGCCGCAGGTGTGCTTGCCGTGGCAATGAGCAGGTCGCGCTGGAAAAACAACGGGATGCTCCACAGGTAATCGCCGCTATCACTCACCCAGTCAGGGCTGACGTAGCAACGTACGTCGATCTCGCCGTGTTTCATGGCGCCGTCCAGTCGGGCGCGGGACAGGACGTGGAATTGCGCTGGCAGTCCCATCTGGGTCGCCAGGCTGGTCATTACATCGGGAAGGATGCCCTGGGTCGGGCGGCCTCGTTCGATCTGCACCATGGGCATCGCCCAGCCGTCGGTAACGGCGAAACGCAAGGGTGCCTCCTCGGCAAAGCAACTGGTTCCCAACAACAGCAAAGCCCCCATGGCTGAGCGCATAAACTCTCCTGACTGTGCAAATCCGTGTCGACAACCGAGTCCCTGATTCAATCTTAGTCAGATTAGACGAGCACACCGGATGCAATTTCGCCCCTGCTCCGCTAGCATTAGCCGCTTATGTTCCTTCGTTGCGACGGTTTTCGATGAGTTATCAGGTTCTTGCACGTAAATGGCGTCCGCGCTCGTTCCGCGAAATGGTCGGCCAGACCCATGTGCTCAAGGCTCTGATCAATGCCTTGGACAGCCAGCGGCTGCACCATGCCTACCTGTTCACTGGTACCCGTGGCGTGGGCAAGACCACCATCGCGCGGATCATCGCCAAGTGCCTGAACTGTGAAACCGGCATCACCTCCACGCCTTGCGGCGAGTGCTCGGTCTGCCGGGAAATCGACGAGGGCCGTTTCGTCGACCTGATCGAGATCGACGCCGCCAGCCGCACCAAGGTCGAAGACACCCGCGAGCTGCTCGACAACGTGCAGTACGCGCCGAGCCGTGGGCGCTTCAAGGTCTACCTGATCGACGAAGTGCACATGCTCTCCAGCCATTCCTTCAATGCGCTGCTCAAGACCCTTGAGGAGCCGCCGCCCTACGTCAAGTTCATCCTGGCGACCACCGACCCGCAGAAGCTTCCTGCAACGATTTTGTCGCGGTGCCTGCAGTTCTCCCTCAAGAACATGACGCCGGAACGGGTTGTCGAGCACCTGACCCACGTACTGGGCGTCGAGAACGTGCCCTTCGAGGACGATGCGCTGTGGCTGCTGGGCCGCGCCGCCGATGGTTCGATGCGCGACGCCATGAGCCTGACCGACCAGGCCATCGCTTTCGGTGAAGGCAAGGTCATGGCCGCGGATGTCCGGGCCATGCTCGGTACCCTCGATCACGGCCAGGTCTATGACGTTTTGCATGCGCTGATCGAAGGCGACGCGAAGGCGCTGCTCGAAGCGGTGCGTCACCTGGCCGAGCAGGGCCCTGACTGGAATGGCGTGCTCTCGGAAATTCTCAACGTGTTGCACCGGGTCGCCATCGCCCAGGCCCTGCCTGAAGGCGTCGACAACGGTCACGGCGACCGTGATCGCGTACTGGCCCTGGCCCAGGCGTTGCCGGCCGAAGACGTGCAGTTCTATTACCAGATGGGCCTGATCGGCCGTCGCGACCTGCCTCTGGCCCCCGATCCGCGCGGCGGCTTCGAAATGGTCCTGCTGCGAATGCTGGCGTTCCGGCCAGCCGACACGGCGGACGCCCCGAGGCAAGCGCTAAAGCCAGTGGGGATCAGCCAAGCCACAGCTGATTCCGCCAAGCCAGTGGCTGCCGCGCCCGTCGTTGCGCCGGCAGTGGCTTCGGCTCCGGTAGCGCCGGCACCTGTGGCACCACCGACCCCGACGCCTGTTGTCGCGGTCCCTGAGCCAGAACCTGAACCGGTCGTCGAGGCGCTGCCCGAGCCGGTCGCCGAAGCCGTTGTCGATCTACCCTGGAACGATCCGATCGAGCCCGAGGTTGCCCAGCAACCTGCCGTGGAGCCGGTCCTGGAGACCATCGCCGAGCAGCCCGAGTTGCCGCCGATGCCTTTGCCGACGCCCGACAGCGTGGTGCCCGATGCGCCGGAGTGGGTCGCCGCGCCGGTGCCCGAACCGACAGTGGCCGACGTCGATGTCGCCACGCCAGGCCTCGACCAGGACGACGAACCGCCGCTGGACGAGGATTACATCGAGCCAGACATGGATTCGGCCTACAGCTACCTGGACGACCTGGCCAGCGAGCACGCCGCTGAGCCGGCCCCGGAGCCCGAGCCGGAACCGGCGGCGATGCCAGCCACCGGCCTGGCCCTGCAATGGCTGGAACTGTTTCCTAAGCTGCCGATCAGCGGCATGACCGGCAGCATCGCCGCCAACTGCACGCTGATGGCCGTGGAAGGCGACCACTGGCTGCTGCACCTGGACCCGGCCCACAGCGCACTGTTCAACGCGACCCAGCAACGTCGCCTCAACGATGCGCTGAACCAGTATCACCAGCGCACCCTGACGCTGACCATCGAGCTGATCAAGCCCGAGCAGGAGACCCCGGCCCAGGCCGCGTCCCGGCGCCGTGCCGACCGTCAGCGCGAAGCCGAGGAGTCGATCCACGGTGATCCATTCATCCAGCAGATGATGCAACAGTTCGGCGCCGTGGTCCGTCACGATACTATCGAACCTGTCGAGGCCCCGGTCACCCAGGGCTCATAACTGAAGGCGCCGGGTCGAACGGGCCGGGCGCGTTGTTTATCCAAGTACTTTCGAGGTGATTCCCATGATGAAAGGTGGCATGGCCGGCCTGATGAAGCAGGCGCAGCAGATGCAGGAAAAAATGGCCAAGATGCAGGAAGAACTGGCCAACGCCGAAGTCACCGGCAAGTCCGGCGGCGACATGGTGACCGTGGTCATGACCGGTCGCCACGACATCAAGCGCGTCAGCATCGACCCAAGCGTGGTCGAAGGCCTGAGCGAAGACGACAAGGAAATGCTCGAAGCCCTGTTCGCCGCAGCCGTCAATGACGCGGTGCGCAAGATCGAAGCCAACAGCCAGGACAAGATGTCTGGCGTGACGGCCGGCATGCAACTGCCGCCGGGCATGAAACTGCCGTTCTGATTCGCCATCCCGGTCGGGATGGGCTACACACAATGCCAGGCATCGCGCCTGGCATTTTTGTTTCTGTCGTAGGGGCGAGCGGTGACAGAAACCTTAGCTGTGGGAGCAAGGCTTGCCCGCGATGCAGACGCCTCGGTGTGTCGGAACGGCGCGCCATCGTTCATCGCGGGCAAGCCTTGCTCCCACAAGTACCCGTTGAACAAACATCGAACGCCGCCCCTTCGGCAATGGTCTGCTTCCTATACGTGTCCGCTCAACGAACAAGGAGACGCATCCATGTCATCGCTTTCCAGTCAGCGCATCGTCCTGGCCTCCCGCCCCCAAGGGGCGCCCACGCCGGAAAATTTTCGTCTTGAACACGTGACACTGCCGGATCTGGCGGAGGGACAAATTCTGCTCAAGACGCAGTTCCTGTCCCTGGACCCTTACATGCGCGGGCGAATGAGTGACGCGCCTTCCTACGCTGCTCCGGTAAAAATCGACGAGGTGATGACCGGCGGCGCCGTCAGCCGCGTAGAACGCTCGATGCACCCGAAATTCCAGGAGGGTGATCTGGTGGTGGGGGCCACCGGTTGGCAGAGCCACAGCATCAGCGATGGGCGCAACGTGATGCCCATCCCTTCGGGGCTGCCGAGCCCGTCGATGGCCTTGGGGGTGCTGGGCATGCCGGGCATGACCGCTTACATGGGGCTGATGGACATTGGCCAACCCAGGGCCGGGGAGACCCTGGTGGTGGCGGCGGCCTCGGGTGCGGTGGGCTCGGTGGTCGGCCAGGTGGCGAAGATCAAGGGCCTGCGTGTCGTCGGCGTCGCGGGTGGCAGCGAGAAATGCAAGTACGTGGTCGACGAGCTGGGGTTTGACGCCTGTGTCGATCACAAGAGCGCACGTTTTGCCGAGGAGCTGGCGCAGGCTTGCGACAAGGGCATCGATATCTATTACGAAAACGTCGGTGGCAAGGTTTTCGATGCCGTCGTGCCGCTGCTCAACGCCAAGGCGCGGATCCCGCTCTGTGGCCTGATCGCTTCCTACAACGATCATCAAGCGCCGAGCGGCCCGGATCGCTTGCCGCAGTTGCAGCGCACGTTGCTTAACAAGCGTGTGCGGATCCAGGGGTTTATCGTGTTTGATGACTACGGTGACCGTCAGCCGGAGTTCATCAGCGCCATGGCCTCTTGGGTGCGTGATGGCAAGGTCAAGTTCCGTGAGGACGTGGTCGATGGCCTTGAGAATGCGCCACAGGCGTTTATCGGGTTGTTGGAAGGGCGCAATTTCGGCAAGTTGGTGGTGCGGGTCGCGCAGGATTGAGTATTTGACGCTAATCGGAGGCGCGGGTATAAACCGCGTCTCGTTGTTATGTCGGACATTTCCTCCATGAGCTTCAGCCCTTTGATTCGCCAACTGATCGATGCCCTGCGAACGTTGCCGGGTGTAGGTCAGAAAACTGCCCAGCGCATGGCGTTGCAATTGCTCGAGCGTGATCGCAGCGGCGGTTCACGCCTGGCCCAGGCCCTGAGCCAGGCCATGGAAGGCGTAGGGCATTGCCGTTTGTGCCGCACCCTCACTGAAGACGATCTCTGCCCACAATGTGCCGACCCGCGTCGGGACGACAGCCTGCTTTGCGTGGTGGAGGGGCCGATGGATGTGTACGCGGTGGAGCAGACCGGTTTTCGTGGCCGTTATTTCGTGCTCAAGGGCCACTTGTCACCGCTTGATGGCTTGGGGCCTGAAGCCATCGGCATTCCACAGTTGATCGCGCGGATCGAAGAAGCGGGTACTTTCACGGAAGTCATCCTTGCTACGAACCCGACGGTCGAAGGCGAAGCCACCGCCCATTACATCGCCCAACTGCTCAACAACAAAGGCCTGATCGCCTCACGCATCGCCCACGGCGTGCCGCTGGGTGGGGAGCTTGAGTTGGTGGATGGCGGGACACTGGCGCATTCGTTTGCGGGGCGCAAGCCGATCGCCTTGTAACAGCAACACAAATCCCTGTGGGAGCGAGCTTGCTCGCGATGGCGGTAGATCAGCCGATATCTATTCTGGCTGACACACCGCTATCGCGAGCAAGCTCGCTCCCACAGGGGTATTCACTGCTTGATGATTATTTTTCGCTGAGCGAGAACTGCGTCAGGCAGAACGTCGGTATCCCCATGTCTTCCAGGCGCTGGGAGCCGAGCAGCTCCGGCAGGTCGATGATCGCCGCGGCTTCGTGGACCTTGGCGCCCATGCGGCGGATCAGGTTGGCAGCGGCGATCAGCGTGCCGCCAGTGGCGATCAGGTCATCGAACATCACCACCGAATCACCCTCGCACAAGCTATCGGCGTGCACTTCAAGGAAGGCTTCGCCGTATTCGGTCTGGTAACCCTCGGCCAGCACATCGGCCGGCAGCTTGCCTTGCTTGCGGAACAAGATCAGCGGTTTGTTCAACTGATAGGCCAGGATCGAGCCAATCAGGAAACCCCGCGCATCCATCGCGCCGATATGAGTGAACTCGGCCTCGACATACCGGTGGGCGAAACTGTCCATGACCAGTCGCAGGGCGGTTGGGGATTGGAACAGAGGGGTAATGTCGCGAAAGATCACGCCGGGCTTGGGGAAATCGATCACCGGGCGGATCAGGGATTTGATATCGAAGGAGTCAAAGACCATCGTGGAGGTGTCCTGGCTGAGCTGCAAACACGGCAGTATAGCGCGGCTGGGAACATCCCTCAGCCGCGCGCGGCCATCAGCCTTCGATCGAGCCGCCGGCCAGGGCGCAGAGCTGGATCGGGTCGAGAATGTGAATTTCCTTGCCTTCGGCGGCAATCAACTCGTTCTGCTGGAAGCGGGTGAATACCCTGGACACGGTTTCCACCGCCAGGCCCAGGTAGTTGCCAATTTCGTTGCGCGACATGCTCAAGCGGAACTGGTTGGCCGAGAACCCGCGGGCGCGGAAGCGTGCCGAGAGGTTGACCAGGAACGTGGCGATACGCTCGTCGGCGGTTTTTTTCGAAAGCAGCAGCATCATTTGCTGATCGTCACGAATTTCCCGGCTCATGACCCGCATCAACTGGCGGCGCAGTTGCGGCAGCTGTATGGACAACTCGTCCAGGCGATCGAAGGGAATTTCGCACACCGAGGTGGTTTCCAGCGCCTGGGCCGAGACTGGGTGGGACTCGGTGTCCATGCCGGACAGGCCCACCAGTTCGCTGGGCAGGTGGAAGCCGGTGAGCTGTTCTTCGCCGCCGTCGCTCAGGTTGAAGGTCTTCAAGGCGCCCGAGCGCACCGCATAGACCGAATCGAAGGTATCGCCCTGGCGAAACAGGAATTCACCTTTTTTCAACGGGCGGCCCCGTTTAACGATGTCGTCCAGCGCGTCCATGTCCTCCAGATTCAGCGAAAGTGGCAGGCAGAGGGGGGCCAGGCTGCAATCCTTGCAATGGGCCTGGTTGTGGGCGCGCAGTTTGACTGGCTCGGACATTTCTTAAATCCTTGTGGGAAATCACGCATAAGGCGTAAGGGTACCCCAGAGCAGACAGTCCGGCCAGCGTGGTTTCGTCGTCAAATTGTCGCGCTCAGATGACGCGGGAGAAGCGTTGGCGATTGTGCAAGTCCAGATAGGCATCGAACACCATGCACACCGATCGCACCAGCAGGCGCCCGGCGGGCAATACCCGGATGTGGGTGTTATCCAGCTCGATCAGTCCATCCGCAGCCATGGCCTGCAATTGCGGCCACTGCGGCGCGAAGTAACCGCGAAAGTCGATCTTGAAGGTTTGCTCGATCTCGGCGAAAGGCAGGTGGAAATGACAGATCAACTGCTGGATCACCGCGCGCCGCAGCCGGTCGTCAGCGTTGCAGATCAGCCCGCGACTGGTCGCCAGTTGCCCGTCGGCGAGAGTGTTCTGGTAATGGTTCAGGTCACTGCTGTTCTGGCAGTACAAATCGCCGATCTGGCTGATGGCTGACACGCCAAGGCCGATCAGGTCGCAGTGGCCATGGGTGGTGTAGCCCTGGAAATTGCGCTGCAACGTAGCCTCTTCCTGGGCGATTGCCAGTTCGTCGTCGGGCAGGGCGAAGTGGTCCATGCCGACATAGCGGTAACCGGCGGCGGTCAGTTGTTCGATGGTGCCTTGCAGCATCGCCAGTTTCTGCTCCGGGTTCGGCAAGTCCTGGCTGTTGATGCGCCGCTGGGGCATGAAGCGTTCCGGCAGGTGGGCGTAGTTGAACACCGAGAGCCGGTCCGGTTGCAGATGGATGACTTCCTGGACGGTGCGGGCGAAGTTTTCCGGGGTCTGCTTGGGCAGGCCGTAGATCAGATCGATGTTGATCGAACGGAACTGCAAGGTCCGGGCGGCTTCGACCACGGCACGGGTTTCTTCCAGGCTTTGCAGGCGATTGACGGCTCGCTGCACCGCTGGATCAAGGTCTTGCAGGCCGATACTGACCCGGTTGAAACCCAGTTCACGCAACAGGCCCATGGTCGACCAGTCGGCCTCCCTGGGGTCGATTTCGATGCCGTAGTCGCCGGAATCGTCGTCCAGCAGGTTCAGATGCTTGCGCAGCTTGGCCATCAGTTGGCGCAGTTCGTCGTGGCTGAGGAACGTCGGGGTACCGCCGCCAAAGTGCAACTGTTCTACGCGCTGCGTGGGGTCCAGGTGGCAGCCGATCAGTTGTATTTCCTGTTCCAGGCGTTGCAGATAAGCGTGGGCACGACCGCGGTCCTTGGTGATGACTTTGTTGCAGGCGCAGTAGTAGCAGATGTTCGCGCAGAACGGTATGTGCACATACAGCGACAACGGCCGCAGGGCCTTGCGGCTGTCGCGCAGGGCGTGGAGCAGGTCGAAGGTGCCCACTTGGCTGGCGAACTGTGCCGCAGTGGGGTACGAGGTGTAGCGTGGTCCCGCCAGGTCGTAACGGCGGATGAGATCTGAGTCCCAACAAATGGTGTCGAGCATGCGGGCATTCCCCGGATAGACTGGCATGGGGCGAGTCTAGGGGCGCGTGGGCGTGGCCGTTTTGATTTGCGTCAACGGGCTCGCTGCGAAGGAGGGTGTGCATGGTTTTTGAGGGCGACGCATGACCTGTGGGAGCCGAGCCTGCTCGCGATGACGGCGGCACATCCAGCAGGGATGTCAGCTGAACCACCGCTATCGCGAGCAAGCTCGCTCCCACATTTGATCTGGGGCGCTCACACGTCTCCTGTGGGAGCGAGCCTGCTCGCGATTGGGGGCGACTTGGTCAATGCCCCATGAGCCAATGTTGATGCGGCCCCGGCAGTGTCCATATCCCGAAAATAATCACCAACAAACCACCGGCCATGCGCACGCTGCGTTTGCGCAGTAGGGCGGTGACGCGTTCGGCGGCCAGGCCGGTGGCGAGCAGTACCGGCCAGGTGCCCAGGCCGAAGGCGAGCATCAGCAACGCGCTGTCCAGCGCATTGCCCTGGCTGGCGGACCAGAGCAGGGTGCTGTAGACCAGGCCGCACGGCAGCCAGCCCCACAGCGCGCCGAGCAGCAAGGCCCGGGGCAGGCTCGACACCGGCAGCAAACGGTTGGCGACGGGTTGGATGTGCCGCCACAAACCACGCCCCACGCTTTCGATGCGCGTCAGGCCGCTCCACCAGCCCGCCAGGTACAAGCCCATGGCAATCAACAGCAAGCCGGCCAGCACCCGCATGATCATCGCTGCCGGACTGTTGGACACGGCCCAACCGGCCAGGCCAATCAGCAACCCGGCGGTGGCGTAGCTCAGGATCCGCCCCAGGTTGTACGCCAGTAGCAACCGAAAGCGCCGGCTGCGTTGTTCCTTGGGGATCGCCAGGGTCAGGGCGCCCATCAGGCCGCCGCACATGCCCAGGCAGTGGCCGCCGCCGAGCAGGCCAAGGATAACCGCCGAAACCAACAGTGGCGCCAGATCAAGCATGGGGCGGAGCCTTGTCGTCCGGCTTGCGGGCCTCGCCACTGGCTTCGTCCACCGCCGCCTTGTGGTTCGGGTCCTGGTCGTCGAACAGAATGCTGTGGGCCGGCCCGTCGAGGTCGTCGTACTGGCCGCTGTCCACGGCCCAGAAGAAAATGTACACGGCGATGGCCACGATCAGCAGCGCGGCCGGGATCATCACGTAGAGAGCTGGCATGTCGGAACTCCATGCCCGCGCGGCTCAGGCCGGCAGCGGGCGGGTATCGGGCGTGGCGTCGAAAACCTGCGTCTTGGGCTGACGCGTCAGCCTCAGCGCATTCAACACCACGGTCAACGAACTGATGGACATGCCGACCGCCGCCCACACCGGCGTAATCCAGCCGAGGGCGGCGAACGGCAACATGAGGCCATTGTACAGCCCTGCCCACACCAGGTTCTCAATGATCACCCGGCGGGTGCGTCGAGCCAGGCTGAAGGCGTGGATCAGGGCGTCGAGGCGGTTGGACAGCAGCACCGCGTCGGCGCTGGTCTTGGCCAGGTCGGTGGCCGAGCCCATGGCGACACTGATGTCCGCCGCCGCCAGCACGGGCACGTCGTTCACCCCATCGCCGAGCATCAGCACCTTGCGGCCCTGTTGGTGCAACTGCTGCAACACCGCCAGTTTGTCGTCCGGGCGCAGCCCGCCGCGAGCCTCATCGATGCCCAGCTCGCCGGCGACGCTGGCAACCATGGGCGAACTGTCACCCGACAACAGCAGCGTCCGCCAGCCCCGTGCCTTGCAGGCCGCCAGCAGGGCTGGGGCATCGACGCGCAAGCGGTCATCGAGGACGAACCAGGCCAGGGGCCCGATCTCATCGCCCAGCAACAGCCACTGCCCGGGTTCATCCGGCATCACCGGCACCGTCGCGCCACTGAGTTCGCAGACGAAACCGGGTTGGCCGATGCGCAGGCGCTGTTCCGCCACGAGGCCTTCCAGGCCCAGCCCCGGGGTGCTGTGTACCTGCTCGGCGGCCAGTGGCGCGCGGCCGAAGGCGCGGGCGATAGGGTGTTCCGAGCGGTTTTCCAGGGCCGCGGCCAAGCCCAGGCATTGATCGCTGTCGAGGGCCGCCAATGGCCGAATGGCGCGCAACGCCAGGCGGCCTTCGGTGAGGGTACCGGTCTTGTCGAAAATCACCGTGTCGATCTGGTTCAGGCCTTCCAGCACATGACCGCGCGTCAGCAGCAGGCCGAGCTTGTGCAAGGTGCCGGTAGCGGCGGTGAGGGCGGTCGGCGTGGCGAGGGATAACGCGCAAGGGCAGGTGGCGACCAGCATCGCCAGGACGATCCAGAACGCGCGCGAAGCGTCCAGTTGCCACCACACCAGCCCGATGACGGCAGCGGCGACCAAGGAGAACAGCAAGAACCATTGGGCGGCGCGGTCGGCGATTTCCGCCAGCCGTGGCTTCTCGGCCTGGGCCCGCTCCAGCAGCCGCACGATGGCCGACAGTCGGGTGTCTTGCCCGAGGGCCAGCACCTCGACCGTCAAGGCCCCTTCGACGTTCAGCGTGCCGGCGGTGACCGCGTCGCCCACCTGGCGAGGCTGTGGCAGGTATTCACCGGTCAGCAGCGATTCGTCGATGCTGGACTGCCCCTCCAGGATCCTGCCATCGGCCGGCAGGACTGCCCCGGGATGCACCAGCACCCGGTCACCGGTGCGCAATTCGCTGAGCAGGATGCGTTCATTCTGGCCGTTATCCTCCAGGCGCAGGCACGAAGCCGGCAACAGATTGACCAGTTGGGCGGTGGCGGCAGCTGTGCGCTCCCGGGCCCGGCGTTCCAGGTAACGGCCGGCCAACAGGAACAGGGCAAACATGCCCACGGCGTCGAAGTACAACTCGCCGACGCCGGTAATCGACGTCCAGATCCCGGCAACGTAGGCGCTGCCGATGGCCAGGGACACGGAAACGTCCATGGTCAGGTGGCGGGTACGCAGGTCGCGCATGGCGCCTTTGAAGAACGGCGCGCAGCTATAGAAGACGATGGGCGTGGTGAGGAACAGGGCAACCCAGCGCAGGATGGTGTGCATCTCCGGGCTCAGGTCGATGTTGAATTCCGGCCAGGTGGCCATGGTCGCCATCATCGCCTGGAACCACAACAGACCGGCCACACCCAATTGGCGAAGGGCCAGGCGGTTTTGTGCGGCGAGTTGTTCACAGGCCTGGTCGGCCTGGTACGGGTGGGCGACATAGCCGATCTGGCGCAATTCGGCGAGCAGCGTGCTCAGCGGCAGTTGAGCGTCGGCCCAGCGTACATGCAGGCGATGATTGGACAGGTTCAGTCGCGCTTCGGCCACGGCCGGCAGGCTGCGTAATTGTTTTTCAATCAACCAGCCGCAGGCGGCGCAACTGATGCCTTCCATCAACAGGGTGGTTTCGGCCAGTTCGCCTTCATGGCGCACGAATGATTGCTGCACGTCTGGGCGATCGTACAGGGCCAGTTCATCGGTCAACTGGACGGGCAGGGATTCGGGGTTGGCCGACGCTTCGCTGCGATGCTGGTAATAACTTTCCAGGCCACCGGCGACAATGGCCTCGGCCACCGCCTGGCAGCCCGGGCAGCACAGCTCGCGGGTTTCACCGAGGACAACGGCGGTGAAGCGACTGCCGGGGGGGACGGGCAGGGCGCAGTGGTAGCAGGGCTGTGGAGTGGTCATGGGTATCGCATGAAGGCCTGGCATAGTGGGCTTGCAAGGAGGTACACAAACTGTAGGAGCTGCCGAAGGCTGCGATCTTTTGATCTTCTGATCTTTCGCTTGGGACTCAAGCAGCAAGGGAAAGATCGCAGTCTCGCTTCGCTCGGCAGCTCCTACAGGGGCTGTCGTCTGGTTTACTTTTTCAGGTCTTCAGCGCCTTGCAGCGGTTCATCGCCGAGCAAGAGGTCCTGGCCGTGATTGATCTGTTCTTCTTCGAACAGGCGCCAGGTCTTGTCGTTCTCCACCCCCAGCAATTCGACAAAGCGCCGGCCTTCGATCTTGTCCGCCAACTGACCGACGTAGCGCCCCGGTTCGCTGTCGTTGCGGGTCAGGACGATCTTGCGGTCCTTCTCCGGTTGGGTCGGCGAGATCAGGCTCAGTTCCAGGGTCTGGGGACGGCTGTTGCCGTTCAGGCGCAGGTTCACTTCACCGGTGAGTTCGTCCATTTGCACGTTGGCACGCAGTTGCAGGGTCTGGGCCAGCAATTCGCGCTCCAGCGAGCGGTTGATGCCCTTGCCGGCTTCGTAATAGTTGTCGTTGACCAGGTTGTCCGGGTTCTTCACCGCAATGGTCACCATCGTCAGGCTCAGTGTCACCGAACAGGTCAGGATCGCGATGATGATCCACGGCCAGAGGTGCTTGTACCAAGGGCTGGTGGCGGTTGCTGCAGGCATGTTCAGTTCTCTCAACGAGTTTGTGGGCCGATGAACCGGCTCTTGGCTTCGACATGTACGCTTTCGTCATCGGCGTCCTTGAGGATGAAGGTCACCTCGTTGGTGCTCGATGGCAGTTGTTCCGGTGCGCTGGACAGCTCGACCGGCTGGCTGTAGATCTCGCCGGCCGCGACCTTGATTTCCCGCCGGCCTTGCAGCTTGAGGTCGGGCAGGCCGGCGGCTTCCAGGACGTAGGTATGGTCGCGTTGGTCTTTGTTCATGATCTTCAGGCTGTAGACGTTCTCGATTCGGCCTTCGGCGTTTTCGCGGAAGAGCACGCGGTCCTTGCTGACGTCGAAACCCACCAGCGAGCGCATGAAGAACGCCGCCGCCAACAGGCTCATCATGGTCAGCAGCACCAAGGCATAACCGATCAGGCGCGGGCGCAGTTTATGGGTTTTCTGCCCCGAAAGGTTGTGTTCGGTGGTGTAGCTGATCAGGCCGCGTGGATAATCCATCTTGTCCATGATGTTGTCGCAGGCATCGATGCAGGCTGCGCAGCCGATGCACTCGATCTGCAGGCCGTCGCGGATGTCGATACCGGTAGGGCAGACCTGGACGCACATGGTGCAGTCGATGCAATCCCCCAGGCCCAGGGCTTTGTAGTCAACGCCCTTCTTGCGCGGGCCACGGCTTTCGCCACGACGCGGGTCGTAGGAAACGATCAAGGTGTCCTTGTCGAACATCACGCTCTGGAAGCGTGCGTAAGGGCACATGTAGATACACACTTGCTCACGCAGCCAGCCAGCGTTGCCGTAGGTGGCGAGGGTGAAGAAACCCACCCAGAAATACGACCAGCCATCGGCCTGGCCGGTAAAGAACTCGAACACCAGTTCGCGGATTGGCGTGAAGTAACCAACAAAGGTCATGCCGGTGACGAAGCCGATCAGCAGCCACAGGCTGTGCTTGGTGAGCTTGCGCAGGAATTTGTTGGCGCCCATGGGGGCCTTGTCGAGCTTGATGCGCTGGTTGCGGTCGCCTTCGGTGACTTTTTCGCACCACATGAAGATCCAGGTCCACACGCTCTGTGGGCAGGTGTAGCCACACCACACTCGTCCTGCATAGACCGTGATGAAAAACAGGCCAAAGGCGGCAATGATCAACATCCCGGACAGCAGGATGAAATCCTGGGGCCAGAAGGTGGCGCCGAAAATAAAGAATTTGCGCTCCGGCAGGTTCCACCAGACGGCCTGATGGCCACCCCAGTTCAGCCAGACCGTACCGAAATACAGCAGGAACAAGAGCGCGCCGCCAGCCATTCGCAGGTTGCGGAACAGACCGGTGAAGGCGCGGGTGTAGATTTTTTCCCGAGAGGCATACAGGTCGACGCTTTTGTTCGCGTCCTTGGCAGGCGGGGTGACGTCATGTACCGGAATCTGGTTACTCATCAAATGCATCCCACGGCAGTGGAAAAGTGCCGTGGCCAGTACGTGCCGACCACGGTCAGAAAGGGTGTTGCGGTGGCGCAATGATACGCCTGTCGCTCTAGCCCAAGGGTGCGACCTTTGGTCGCGTTGGGGGTCTGCATAGAATGGTGTAGTGGATGTAACAAGTCATGACTCAGATCAATTGACTATAGCTATTTCATAACGTCGGCGAAACGAAGAGCGCGCTCTGCAGGCTGTTCTGTTTCGTGGCGAGGGAGCTTGCTCCCGCTCGGCTGCGCGTAGGAGCTGCCGAAGGCTGCGATCTTTTGATCTTGATCTTTCGCTCTCGACTCAATTGTCAGTGGAAAGATCGCAGCCTCGTTGCACTCGACAGCTCCTACACCGCCCCCCAGCGGGAGCAAGCTCCCTCGCCACAAAAGGCCACCTTGTAATCAGCCAACCCACGGGTTGAGCACCGCCACGCCGCTGCTTTGAAAATCACTCACGTTGCGGGTCACCACGGTCAACCCATGAACCAGGGCGGTGGCGGCGATCAACGCATCGCATTCATTGCTGCGGTCAGGCACATGCAGGCGAGCGCAACGCAATGTGACGGCACGGTCCACGGCCAGGATCCGGCCGGCAAAGGCAGGCATCACATGATTATCCAGCCAGGCCCGCAGGCGACTGCCCTGCGTCGGGTCCTTGCGTTCGAAGCGCAGCACGCCGGTTTCCAGTTCCAGTACGGTGATCGCCGAGACATACAGGCTGGGAGCAGGGACGCTGCGCGCCCAGGCTTGGACGTTTTTGTCTGCCTGGGGTTTGCGCAGCTCCGAGATGACATTGGTATCGAGTAGAAACATTCAGGACAGGTCCACCGAGCGGGGGGCGATGACGGCACGCTCGGTATCGAAGTCGATGTCCGGCGCATCGGGCATGACCAGCAACTCGACAATGCTGGTGCCGATGCCGGTCAGTTTCAGGTACTCCTCAATGCTTAGCAGTACATGGGCCGGCTTGCCACGGTCGGTGATGATCACCGGCCCTTCACGGGTGGCTTTTTTGGCACCACTTGTGTCGTGGTTGAATTCGCGGCTGGAGATGGTGGTGATGGACATGGAGGTGTCCTCGTTTGAACTTGAATGTAGGCACGTTACTACCGGGGTGGTTGGCCGGCAAGCGAAACAGATTTACCCAGGTTTTTCGGCCGGTAACAAAAAGGCCCCGCCAATCAGATTGGCGGGGCCTTTGGTGTATCAGCTACTTGTCTTACTGGGCGTCAGCGGCCGGAGCCTTTTCGCCATGAGACAGGCTATAGACATAGGCGGCCAGCAAGTGGACCTTGTCGTTGCCTTGCAGGTCAGCCTGGGCAGGCATCTGGCCCTGGCGGCCGTAACGGATGGTCTGCTGCAGTTGAGCGAAGCTCGAACCGTAGATGAACGCCGCAGGGTGCGTCAGGTCAGGTGCGCCCATGGCGGGCGTGCCTTTGCCGGCTGGGCCGTGGCAGGCCACGCAGTTGGCCGCGAACAGTTTCTGGCCGTTGGCCGGATCGGCCTTGGCGCCTTCCGGCAGTTTACGGCCGTGCAGGCTGGTCACCAGGTAGGAAGCCACGTCAGCGACGCCTTGCTCGCCGACCACGGCAGCCCAGCCCGGCATCACGGCGTGACGACCGCCCATGATGGTGGTCTTGATGGTTTCCGGCTCACCGCCCCAGCGCCAGTCGGCGTCGGTCAGGTTGGGGAAGCCATAGGCACCCTTGGCGTCGGAACCGTGGCAAACCGAGCAGTTGGAGGCGAACAGGCGGCCACCCATCTTCAGGGCTTGCGGGTCCTTGGCGACTTCTTCGATCGGCATGGAGGCGAACTTGGCGAAGATCGGACCGAACTTGGCGTCCGAGCGAGCCATTTCCTTTTCCCACTCGTGAACGCCCGTCCAGCCGGTCTGGCCGTTGGCGAAGGCGGTCTGCTTTTCGGTGTCCAGGTAGTTGTAGCCTGGCAGCAGGCCTTTCCAGTTGCCCAGGCCAGGGTAGAGCACCAGGTAACCGAGGGCGAACACGATGGTGCCCACGAACAGCATGAACCACCATTTCGGCAGTGGGTTGTCGTACTCCTCGATCCCGTCGAACGAGTGGCCGACGGTCTCGTCCGTCTGCTCGGCGCGCTGGCCCTTGCGGGTCGACAGCAGCAGCCAGGTCAGGGAGAAGATCGTTCCCAGGCTGAGGACTGTGACGTACAGACTCCAGAATGTAGTCATTCTTTGTTACTCCTAGAAGCTTGCTCGACGTGCTTGATGGCTTCGGGATCATCCGCGAACGGCAGCAAGGTCGCGTCGTCAAACTCCGACTTGCGCTTGGGGCTGAACACCCACAGGGCCAGACCGATGAAGGCCACCATCACGACGACGGTGCCCAGGCCGCGAATCATCCCGATATCCATAAAGAATCACCGTTTGCTTTTGATGATGGTGCCCAGGCCTTGCAGATAGGCCACCAGCGCGTCCATTTCAGTCTTGCCCTTGACGGCATCCTTGGCACCGGCGATGTCTTCGTCGGTGTAAGGCACGCCCAGGGTGCGCAGGACTTCCATTTTCTTGGCGGTGTCTTTGCCGTCGAGCTTGTTTTCTACGAGGAACGGGTAGGCCGGCATTTTCGACTCAGGTACCACGTTGCGCGGGTTGTACAAGTGCGCACGGTGCCAGTCGTCGGAGTAGCGGCCGCCAACGCGGGCCAGGTCCGGACCGGTACGCTTGGAACCCCACAGGAACGGGTGATCCCAGACGCTTTCACCGGCGACCGAATAGTGGCCATAGCGTTCGGTTTCGGCGCGGAACGGACGGATCATCTGCGAGTGGCAGCCGACACAACCGTTGGCGATATAGATGTCACGGCCTTCCAGTTCAAGGGCGGTACGTGGCTTCATGCCTTCGACCGGCTTGTTGGTCACGTCCTGGAAGAACAGCGGAACGATCTGGGTCAGGCCGCCGATGCTCACGGCGATGACCATGAAGAAGGCCAGCAGGCCGATATTCTTCTCTACTGCTTCGTGCTTCATCAGTGAGCTCCAACTACGGCGATCTTGGCGGCGGCTTCAGCTTCAGCCGGGTCAGAGGCACGAACGGTGCGGTACACGTTGTAGGCCATGAACAGCATGCCGCTGGCGAAGAACGCGCCGCCCAGGGCTCGGACGATATAGCCCGGGTGGCTGGCTTGCAGGGCTTCGACGAACGAGTAGGTCAGGGTGCCGTCGTCGTTGATTGCACGCCACATCAGGCCTTGGGTGATGCCGTTGACCCACATCGAGGCGATGTAGAGCACGGTGCCGATGGTCGCGAGCCAGAAGTGCGCGTTGATCAGGCCGGTGCTGTGCATCTGCGCACGACCGAACAGTTTCGGGATCATGTGGTAGATGGCGCCGATGGAAATCATCGCCACCCAGCCGAGCGCACCAGCGTGTACGTGGCCGATGGTCCAGTCGGTGTAGTGGCTCAGGGAGTTGACGGTCTTGATGGCCATCATCGGGCCTTCGAAGGTCGACATGCCGTAGAACGCCAGCGACACAACCAGGAACCGCAGGATCGGGTCGGTGCGCAGCTTATGCCAGGCGCCCGACAGGGTCATCATGCCATTGATCATGCCGCCCCAGCTTGGCGCCAGCAGGATGATCGACATCGCCATGCCCAGGGACTGCGCCCAGTCTGGCAGTGCGGTGTAGTGCAGGTGGTGCGGACCGGCCCAGATGTACAGGGTGATCAGCGCCCAGAAGTGCACGATGGACAGGCGATAGGAGTAGATCGGACGCTCGGCCTGTTTCGGCACGAAGTAGTACATCATCCCCAGGAAACCGGTGGTCAGGAAGAAGCCTACGGCGTTGTGGCCGTACCACCACTGGATCATCGCATCGGTCGCGCCCGAGTAGGCCGAGTACGACTTGAAGAAGCTGACCGGCAGGGAAGCGTGGTTGACGATGTGCAGCATGGCTGTCACGACGATGAACGCACCGTAGAACCAGTTACCGACGTAGATGTGCTTGGTCTTGCGCTTGACGATGGTGCCGAAGAACACCAGACCGTAGGTCACCCAGACAATGGCCAGCAGGATAGCCAGGGGCCATTCCAGCTCAGCGTATTCCTTGGTGGTGGTGTAACCCAGTGGCAAGGTCACGATCGCACCGACGATGACCGCTTGCCAGCCCCAGAAGGTGAAGGCGGCGAGGCTGTCGGAGATCAGTCGCGTTTGGCAGGTTCGCTGCACGACGTAGTAAGAAGTGGCAAACAATGCACAACCACCGAAGGCGAAGATCACCAGGTTGGTGTGCAGCGGGCGCAGGCGTCCAAATGTCGTCCATGGCAGATCGAAGTTCAACTCCGGCCAGACCAGTTGCGAGGCGATGAAGACACCGAGCCCCATGCCAAGGATCCCCCAGACCACCGTCATGATGGCGAACTGGCGGACTACCTTATAGTTATAAGCAGTCGGACTGATTGCTGTGCTCATTCTAAGGTTCCACGGTTTGGGTGTTTTATTAGGATAAAAATCGGTCGCAAGTATGGAGAAAGCGGGGGGTCATTGCAACGCGCCATGACCTGGGTCAATGCTTTCCAAAGCTGATTCTGCGGCCTTTCCATGTTTCTTGTAGGGACAAAAATGGCCCACGGCAAAATGTCGCAACGAAGGAATGAGGCGAGGGGGTCAGGTCGGTTGTAACGGGGTGTGTTCAAACACGGCGTTCGGGTGATGCCAGGCAACTGTCGCAACAGCCGGTATTCACCTGCCTTTGCGGCCTTTTTGACGAACGATTGTCGAACGCATCGGGTCGGGTCGACCTGAAACCGGCAGTCGCCAGCGCACGCAAAGGCAAGCTTAGACCCGATTCCGGGGAACCGAAAGAAAGACTATGGGAGGGTGCGACAATGCGTCGCGCAGGGACACGGAGCAGCCGCATCCAGACGGATGCGGCTGTTCACGCGGTCAAGATTTATTCGCTTTTGTGTTCGGCTTGCAGGCGCTCGGCACCGGCGGCGTGGGACAGGCTGTAGACGTAGGCGGCCAGCAGTTGCACCTTGTCATTGCCCAGCAACTCATTCTGCGCTGGCATGTGGCCCTGGCGACCATGGCGAATGGTCTGCTGCAACTGTGCCAGGCTGGTGCCGTAGATGAAGCCGGCCGGTTGCGTCAGGTTCGGCGCGCCCATGGCTTCGGTTCCCTGGCCGTTGGCGCCGTGGCAGGCGACACAGGTGGTGCTGAAGGCTTGCTGGCCGGCTTGCAGGTCGGCACCGCTGTCCGCCGGCAGAGGCAGGCCGGCCAAGTCGTGGCGTACGTACGCGGCCACATTCTTGACCCCGACCTCTCCCAGCACTTCGCCCCAGGCCGGCATCGCCGCCATGCGGCCGCCCATGATGGTGGTCTTGATGGTGTCGGCAGCGCCGCCCCAGCGCCAGTTGCTGTCGGCCAGGTTCGGGAAGCCGAAGGCACCCTTGGCGTCCGAACCATGGCAGACCGAGCAGTTGGAGGCGAACAGGCGGCCACCCATCTTCAAGGCCTGTGGGTCCTTGGCTACTTCCTCCACGGGCATGGCGGCGAATTTGGCGAAGATCGGTCCGAACTTGGCATCGGCCTTGGCCATTTCCTTTTCCCATTCATGGGCGCCGGTCCAGCCGTTCTCGTAGCCTGGCAGGATGCCTTTCCAGTTGCCCAGGCCCGGATAGAGGACCAGGTAGCCGACGGAAAACACCAGGGTGCCGGCGAACAACAGGAACCACCACTGCGGCAGCGGGTTGTCGTACTCCTCGATGCCGTCGAAGCTGTGGCCCATGGTCTGGTCGACGCTGCCCTTGGTCTCGCCCTTGCGAGTGCCGATCAGCAACCACGTCAGGCCGATGAGGCTGCCGATGGTCAGTACGCAGATCCACGTACTCCAGAAGGTGGTCATGGCCGGGTGCTCCTTGTTGCAGGGTCTTGGGGGGTGGCGATGTCGGCAGCTGGCTCGTCGGCGAACGGCAGCAGGCGCGCTTCGGCGAACTCTGGACGACGTTTGCTGCTGAATACCCACAGGGTCAGGCCGATGAAGGCGATGAACACCACGACCGTGCCCAGGCCGCGGATCATTCCAGTACTCATTTCAAGAACCATGGCTCACCTCTTGCTCTTGATGGCAGTGCCGAGCACTTGCAGGTAGGCCACCAGCGCGTCCATTTCGGTCTTGCCCTTGAGCGAGGCCACGCTGCTCGTGATGTCGTCGTCGGTGTACGGCACGCCCAGGGTGCGCATGGCGCGCAGCTTGCCTTCGGTGTGGCTGCTGTCTACCGCCTGGGTCACCAGCCACGGGTAGGCCGGCATTTTCGACTCGGGCACGACGTTGCGCGGGTTGTACAGGTGGGCGCGGTGCCAATCATCGGAGTAGCGCGCGCCGACCCGTGCCAGGTCCGGCCCGGTGCGCTTGGAGCCCCACAGGAATGGGTGGTCCCAGACGCTTTCGCCGGCGACGGAGTAGTGGCCGTAGCGCTCGGTCTCGGCGCGGAATGGACGGATCATCTGCGAGTGACAGCCGACGCAGCCTTCACGAATGTAGATATCACGGCCTTCCAGTTGCAGGGCGGTGTAGGGCTTCATGCCGTCCACCGGTTTATTGGTCACGTCCTGGAAGAACAGCGGCACGATCTGGGTCAGGCCACCAATGCTCACGGCCAGGACCATCAGCAGCATCAGCAGGCCGACGTTTTTTTCGATTGTTTCGTGTTTCATGGTGGACTCCTCAGGCCATCTGCGCGGCAGCGGCGGCTTCGGCAGGCTGGTAGGCCCGCACGGTGCGCCAGGAGTTGTAGGCCATCAGCAGCATGCCGAGGAGGAAGATCGACCCGCCCGCCAGCCGCACGACGAAGCCTGGGTGGCTGGCCACCAGGGTTTCGACGAAGGAGTAGGTGAGCGTGCCGTCTTCGTTCACCGCACGCCACATCAGGCCCTGGGCGATGCCGTTGACCCACATCGAGGCGATGTAGAGCACGGTGCCGATGGTCGCGAGCCAGAAGTGCGCGTTGATCAGGCCGATGCTGTGCATCTGTGGCCGGCCGAAGACTTTCGGGATCATGTGGTACAGCGCACCGATGGAAATCATCGCCACCCAGCCGAGCGCGCCGGCATGGACGTGGCCGATGGTCCAGTCGGTGTAGTGGGAGAGGGCGTTGACGGTCTTGATCGCCATCATCGGACCTTCGAAGGTCGACATGCCGTAGAACGCCAGGGACACCACCAGGAACCGCAGGATCGGGTCGCTGCGCAGCTTATGCCAGGCCCCCGACAGCGTCATCATGCCGTTGATCATGCCGCCCCAGCTTGGCGCCAGCAGGATCAGCGACATCACCATGCCCAGGGACTGTGCCCAGTCCGGCAGCGCGGTGTAGTGCAAGTGGTGAGGGCCGGCCCAGATGTACAGGGTGATCAGTGCCCAGAAGTGCACGATGGACAAGCGATAGGAATACACCGGGCGCTCGGCCTGCTTCGGCACGAAGTAGTACATCATCCCCAGGAAGCCTGCGGTGAGGAAGAAGCCTACGGCGTTGTGGCCGTACCACCATTGCACCATCGCGTCCGTGGCCCCGGCGTACACCGAGTAGGATTTGGTGAAGCTCACCGGCAGTTCCAGGTTGTTGACGATGTGCAGGATCGCCACGGTCAGGATGAACCCGCCGAAGAACCAGTTACCGACGTAGATGTGCTTGGTGTTGCGCTTGGCCACGGTGCCGAAGAACACAATCGCGTAGGCAACCCAGACGATGGTGATCAGGATGTCGATCGGCCATTCCAGCTCGGCGTATTCCTTGGAACTGGTGTAGCCCAGTGGCAGGCTGATGGCCGCCAGCAGGATCACCAGTTGCCAGCCCCAGAAGCAGAACGCGGCGATTTTCGGCGCGAACAGCTGCGTCTGGCAGGTGCGTTGCACGGAATAAAACGAACTCGCAAACAACGCGCACCCGCCGAAGGCAAAGATCACTGCGTTGGTGTGCAGTGGGCGCAGGCGGCCGAAGCTGGTCCATGGCAAATCGAAGTTGAGTTGTGGCCAGACCAATTGGGCGGCGAGAAAAACCCCGAGCCCCATGCCGACGATGCCCCACACCACCGTCATAATGGCGAATTGGCGGACCACCTTGTAGTTGTAGGCGGTACTGATAGAAGTGTTCATGGTTCCCCATCCACGGTTCAGCCGAAGTGGCGCCTGCGCAAGGCAGTGCAGCGTTCTTCGCCTGGAGTTATAGGCAGACTAAAAGCGAGGTCAGCATGGACAAACAGCACAAGGCCAGTATTGACGGGGATCAATGGGCGCGATGTGTGGCCGAACACGGCTGGTTATGGACAGCCGGGCAATCGGTCGCCAGCGCCAGGGCGCCAACCCTGATCCTGGCCCATGGTGCCGGTGCGCCAATGGACAGTGGCTTTATGGCGCAAATGGCCGCGCGCCTTGCCGGGCAGGGCGTCAACGTATTGCGCTTCGAGTTTCCCTACATGGCCCAGCGGCGCCAGGACGGGGGCAAGCGTCCACCCAACCCGGCGCCTAAGTTGCTGGAATGCTGGCGTGAGGTGTACGCCACGGTGCGGCCTTATGTCGCTGGGCGGCTGGCGGTGGGGGGCAAATCCATGGGCGGGCGCATGGCGAGCCTGCTGGCCGATGAACTGGGCGCCGATGCGCTGGTGTGCCTGGGGTATCCCTTCTACGCGGTGGGCAAGCCGGAGAAACCGCGGGTCGAGCATCTGGCGGCGTTGAAGACCCGGACCTTGATCGTCCAGGGCGAGCGCGATGCGTTAGGCAATCGGGAGGCGGTGCAGGGGTATGCCTTGTCACCGGATATTGAAGTGATGTGGCTGGCGGCGGGGGATCATGATTTGAAGCCGTTGAAGGCTTCGGGGTTTAGTCATGAGCAGCATCTGGAGGCTGCTGCGGGAAAGGTGGCGGCGTTTCTTCAGGATTGATGGCGTCTGTCCTGGCCTCTTCGCGAGCAAGCTCGCTCCCACAGTGGAATGCATTTGAATGAGCGACCCCAACCCCTGTGGGAGCGAGCTTGCTCGCGATAGCGATCTATCAGGCAACAAAAAACCCGGAAGCTTTCGCTATCCGGGTTTTCTGTATCAAGCAACGATCAGCGGTTAAACCGCTCTACCAACGAATACTGCGTATTGGCCGTGCGGGTCAGCTCTTCACTCAGCAGTGCCGAGCTGTGAGCCTGGCCAGAGGTCTGGTCGGCCAGCTCCGAGATATTGCTGATGTTGCGGCTGATCTCCTCGGCCACTGAGCTTTGCTCCTCGGTGGCGGCGGCGATCTGGGTGGTCATGTCGGTGATGTGGGCCACCGCTTCGCTGATCCCCACCAGTGCCTCGTCCGCTTCCATGACCCGCGCCACGCCTTCTTCGGCCTGGCGATGGCCGGCGTCCATGGTCTGCACGGCGTTGGTGGCGGTCTGCTGGAGCTTGGCGATCAGGGCGTGGATCTGCCCAGTGGATTCGCTGGTGCGTTGTGCCAGTTGCCGCACTTCGTCAGCCACCACGGCAAAGCCACGGCCCATCTCCCCGGCACGGGCCGCTTCGATGGCGGCGTTGAGGGCCAGCAGGTTGGTCTGGTCGGCGATGCCTTTGATCACGTCTACCACGCCACCGATCTCGTCGCTGTCCTTGGCCAGCTGGGTCACGGTCTGCCCGGTCTCGCCGACCACCACCGACAGGCGCTCGATGGCTTCGCGGGTTTCGCCGGCGATGTCGCGGCCGCGGCTGGTCAGGCGGTTGGCTTCCTGGGTGGCATCGGCGGTGCGCTGCACGTGGCTGGCGACTTCCTGGGTTGTTGCCGCCATCTGGTTGACGGCCGTAGCGACCTGTTCGGTCTCCACCCGCTGGCGCTCCAGGCCACTGGAACTGCTATGAGCCAGGGTATTGGACTGGCGAGCCTGGTCGTTAAGGTGCTCGGCGGTGTCCTGCAGGCGGGTCAGGCAGGTTTTCAGGCGTGCTTCCTGGCTGAGGATCGACATCTCCAGGCGTGCCTGGACGCCACGGCTGTCGGTGTACATCCGGGCGATCAGTGGGTCGGACGTGGTTTGCTCGGCCAGGCGCAGCAGGCGCTTGATCCCGCGTTGCTGCCATTGCAGGCCCATCAGCCCCAAGGGCACCGACAGCACGGCCGCCAGGGCAAAGCCCCAGGAGGAATCCAGGAACGCGCCGACGACGAAACTCAACTGGCTGACCAGGATAAACGGTAGCCAGTCCTGCAGCATGGGCACCCATTTGTCGCTGCCCGGAACCGCGGACTTGCCTTGGTTGATGCGTTGATAAAGCGCTTCGGCCCGAGCGATCTGTTCGGCGGAGGGCTTGACCCGCACCGATTCGTAGCCGACCACCTGATTGCCCTCGAACACGGGCGTGACATAGGCATTGACCCAGTAATGGTCGCCGTTCTTGCTGCGGTTCTTGACGATGCCCATCCATGGCAAGCCTTGTTTCAGCGTACCCCACATGTGTGCGAACACCGCGGATGGGACGTCGGGATGGCGCACGAGATTGTGCGGCGAACGAATCAGTTCTTCCTTCGAATACCCGCTGATGTCAACGAACGCGTCGTTGCAGTAGGTGATCACGCCCTTGGCGTCGGTGGTCGAAATCAATCGTTGCTGGGCCGGGAAGGTCCTTTCGCGTTGTGTGACGGGTTGGTTGTTACGCATGTGTGTTGATCCGCAAGACTTTGAAAGGCTATGAAAGGTTGTCGGCGGTGTCAGGTTTTAATTGAAGTTATTTTTGCCTGTCGCTATCACGCCAGCATCGGGTAGGTAAATAGGGCGAAATGAAGCAGATTGAGGAGAAAATGCGTAGCAATCGCCGCGCCCAGGCCGCCAAAACGATACGCCAGGCCGTAGCCGACCCCCGCCAGGCCCGACAACAGCACCCATTGCCAACCTGCGCCAGCGTGTACCACGCCGAACAGCAGCGAGGTCAGGAGCAGCGCCAGGTTGTCGCCGTAGCCCAGGTGTTTGAAGCGCCGGCTCAAGCCTCCCTGAATGTAGCCACGAAACAGCGCTTCCTCCACGAGCGTCACCAATAAAAGATTATTGAGCACCCACAACCAGGCGTGATCCGGCCATTTTGGTGCCCAATGGATCATGCCCAGCAGCATCGCCCCGCCGAGGGCCAGCACCGCGCTCAGCGCCAGCCCCAGGGCCGTGGCATAGACCGACAGGCGAAATGAGCGCCGGCCGACGATCCAGGGGCAGGCCAGCAGCAGCCAGAATCCGATCAGGGGCTTGTCCTGGTTGAAGTACATGGCAAATGGCGCGGCGTCGTCGGTCAAGCGTTGCGCGGGGATCGCCCGGCCATTGAAGAAGCCGGGCATCCAATGCAAGGCCAGCGCCAGGGCCATTACCACAAATAGAATGTGACCGAGAAACCGGCCGATTGGCATGGGTTGCTGGCGAACGGCATACCCGGCGAACAGCAATAGCGCGACTGAGATGAGGGCGGTCCAGGCCAACTGGCCGTAGGCCAGGGCCAGGCCATAGCCGATGGCGAGCATGGCCAGATAGGGCCAAGGTAAAGCGGGCATATAACATCCTTTTAGACGGTAGAGCTTTGGGCGAAAGTGGCCGCCGCGTCTATGACGCTGCCAGGTCGCGCAAAGAACACGTTTTGTATCCATGCAGGTTCATGCGTAGGAGGGGCAAGCCGTTGGCTGACTCGGTTCCGTGAGTGCCGACGGGATTATAGGCAGGCTCGTGCAAAGACGCCGCCTGTTAAAACGCTAATAACGGTCAGTAAGCCGCAGAACCTGTGGGAGCGAGCTTGCTCGCGATAGGGGCTTGTCAGTCAACATCGATGTTGGCTGTTCTACCGCTATCGCGAGCGAGCTCGCTCCCACAGGGGGCTGATCTTTAGCCGGCAATCAATTGCCGCAACACATAGTGAAGGATCCCGCCGGCCTTGAAATATTCCACTTCATTCAAGGTATCGATCCGGCACAGCACTTCGATTCGCTCCTGGCTGCCGTCCTCGCGGGTAATGACCAGGGACAGGTTCATGCGCGGCGTCAGTTCGACGTCATTGAGCCCGAGGATGTCCAGGGTTTCCTTGCCCGCAAGGTTCAGGCTCTTGCGGTTCTGGTCGAGCTTGAACTGCAACGGCAGCACACCCATGCCCACCAGGTTGGAGCGATGGATGCGCTCGAAGCTTTCGGCGATCACCGCCTTGACCCCCAGCAGGTTCGTGCCCTTCGCTGCCCAGTCCCGGCTCGATCCGGTGCCATATTCCTGGCCGGCGATCACCACCAGCGGCGTGCCTGCGGCCTGGTACAGCATGGCGGCGTCGTAGATCGGCATTCGTTCGCCACTGGGGATGTAGATCGTGTTGCCACCTTCTTCGCCGTCGAGCATTTCGTTGCGAATGCGGATATTGGCGAAGGTGCCGCGCATCATCACCTGGTGGTTGCCACGCCTGGAACCGTAGGAGTTGAAGTCTCGCGGCTCCACGCCTTGTTCACGCAGGTAGCGACCGGCCGGGCTGTCCGCCTTGATGTTGCCGGCCGGGGAGATGTGGTCGGTGGTCACCGAGTCTCCCAACAGGGCCAGGACACGTGCACCCACGACGTTCTTGACGGCCGGTGGCGGCCCGTCGATGTCGTCGAAGAACGGCGGGTGCTGGATGTAGGTCGAGTCGTCCTGCCAGACGTAAGTCGCCGCCTGCGGCACTTCGATGGCTTGCCATTGCTCGTCACCGGCAAACACGGCGGCGTATTCCTTGTGGAACATGCTGGTGTTGACCTGGGCTACGGCGGCGGCCACTTCCTGGCTGCTGGGCCAGATGTCCCGCAGGTATACCGGTTTGCCGTCCCGGTCGTTGCCCAGCGGCTCGCTGCTGATGTCGATGCGCACGGTGCCGGCCAGGGCATAGGCGACCACCAGCGGCGGTGAAGCCAGCCAGTTGGTCTTCACCAGTGGGTGCACCCGGCCTTCGAAGTTGCGGTTGCCCGACAAGACCGAAGCCACCGTCAAGTCGGCTTTCTGGATGGCTTTTTCGATGGGCTCTGGCAACGGTCCGGAGTTGCCGATACAGGTGGTGCAACCATAGCCCACCAAGTCGAAACCGAGTTTATCCAGGTACTCGGTCAGGCCGGCCGCCCTGTAGTAGTCGGTGACCACCTTGGAGCCCGGGGCCAGGGAACTCTTGACCCACGGCTTGCGGGTCAGGCCCTTTTCCACGGCTTTTTTGGCCAGCAGCCCGGCGGCCATCATCACGCTGGGGTTGGAGGTGTTGGTGCACGAAGTAATGGCGGCAATCACCACCGCGCCGTTTTTCAGGCGATGGGTGTGGCCTTCGTATTGGTATTCGGCTTCGCCCACCTGATCGGCATTGCCCACCGCGACGCCACCGCCACCTTCACTTTCCAGGCGACCTTCTTCTTTGCTGGTGGGTTTGACCTGCAACCCCAGGAAGTCGCTGAAAGCCTGGCCGACATTCGGCAGCGAAACCCGGTCCTGCGGGCGTTTCGGTCCGGCGAGGCTGGCCTCGACGCTGCCCATGTCCAGCTCCAGGGTGTCGGTGAACACCGGTTCCTGGCCGGGCAAGCGCCACAGGCCTTGGGCCTTGCAATAGGCCTCGACCAATTTCACCGTTTCCGCTGGGCGTCCCGACAGGCGCAAGTAGTCCAGGGTCACATCGTCCACCGGGAAGAAACCGCAGGTGGCGCCGTATTCCGGGGCCATGTTGGCGATGGTGGCGCGGTCGGCCAAGGGCAGGTCGGCCAGACCGTCGCCATAGAACTCGACGAACTTGCCCACCACGCCTTTCTTGCGCAGCATCTGCGTGACGGTCAGCACCAGGTCGGTGGCGGTGATGCCTTCGCGCAGCTTGCCGATGAGTTTGAAGCCGATGACCTCGGGAATCAGCATCGACACCGGTTGGCCGAGCATGGCCGCTTCCGCCTCGATCCCGCCGACGCCCCAGCCCAGTACGCCGAGGCCGTTGATCATGGTGGTGTGGGAGTCAGTGCCCACCAGCGTGTCGGGGAACGCGTAGGTGCGACCGTCTTCCTCTTTGGTCCACACGGTGCGGCCCAGGTATTCGAGGTTGACCTGATGGCAGATGCCAGTGCCCGGCGGCACCACGCTGAAGTTGTCGAAAGCGCTCTGGCCCCAACGCAGGAAGGCGTAGCGTTCGCCGTTGCGCTGCATTTCGATGTCGACGTTCTGCTCGAACGCCTGGCTGCTGGCGAATTTGTCCACCATCACCGAGTGGTCGATCACCAGGTCCACCGGCGACAGCGGGTTGATCCGCTGGGGATCGCCGCCGGCCTTTTCCACGGCGGCACGCATGGCGGCCAGGTCGACCACGGCGGGGACGCCGGTGAAGTCTTGCATCAACACCCGCGCGGGGCGGTATTGAATCTCGCGGTCGGAGCGGCGCTCCTTGAGCCACCCGGCCAGGGCCTTGAGGTCGGTGCCGGTGACGGTTTTTTCATCTTCCCAACGCAGCAGGTTTTCCAGCAGTACCTTCAACGACATGGGCAGTTTGTCCAGGTCGCCCAGGCTTCGGGCGGCATCCGGCAGGCTGAAGTAGTGGTAGGTCCTGGCGTCGACTTGCAGTGTTTTAAGGGTCTTCAGGCTATCGAGGGACGGCATTGAAATCACTCCTTTGAGTCCGCACGGCTACGGACTGACGGAACGGACAGAGCCTTTAACCTAGCCCTGTTTTGAGCGTATGACTAATCACTGGACTCTATGGGCAGGTTCGCGGTTCCGAACTCCGCTATCATGCGGCGGTTTTCGTGACAGGCTTTGCTACGGAGTTTCAATGAACACGCTTTTCATGCACTGCCGGCCGGGCTTCGAAGGCGAGGTCTGTTCCGAGATCGCCGAGCACGCGGCCCGACTCAACGTGGCCGGCTACGCCAAGGCCAAACCGGCCAGTGCCTGCGCTGAATTTGTCTGCACCGAAGACGGCGGCGCCGAGCGGCTGATGGGCGGCCAGCGTTTCGCCGAACTGATTTTTCCGCGTCAGTGGGCGCGCGGTACTTTCATCGATTTGCCGGAAACCGATCGCATCAGCGTCATCCTGGCCCACATGGCCGCTTTCCCGACCTGTGGCAGCCTGTGGCTGGAAGTGGTGGATACCAACGACGGCAAGGAACTGTCGAACTTTTGCAAAAAATTCGAAGGCCCCTTGCGCAAGGCGCTGATTGGCGCCGGCAAGCTGGTGGACGACCCGCGCAAGCCGCGCCTGCTGCTGACCTTCAAGAGTGGCCGCGAAGTGTTCCTGGGCCTGGCCGAATCCGATAACTCGGCGATGTGGCCCATGGGCATTCCCCGCCTGAAGTTTCCCCGGGAAGCGCCGAGCCGTTCCACCCTCAAGCTTGAAGAGGCCTGGCACCATTTCATTCCCCGGGACCAGTGGGACGAGCGCCTGCACAGCGACATGACCGGCGTGGACCTCGGCGCCGCGCCGGGCGGCTGGACCTGGCAACTGGTCAACCGGGGCATGCTGGTGACCGCCATCGACAATGGCCCGATGGCCGAAAGCCTGATGGACACCGGCCTGGTGCAGCATCTGATGGCGGACGGCTTCACGTTCAAGCCCAAGCAGCCGGTGGACTGGATGGTCTGCGATATCGTCGAGAAGCCGGCACGCAACGCGGCGATGCTGGAGGAGTGGATTGGCGAAGGGCATTGCCGCGAGGCCGTGGTCAACCTCAAGCTGCCGATGAAACAGCGTTATGCCGAGGTCAAGCGCCTGCTCGAACGTATCGCCGAGGGGTTCAAGGCTCGGGGGATCAAGGTTGAGATCGGTTGCAAGCAGCTGTACCACGACCGCGAGGAAGTGACGTGCCACCTGCGGCGGTTGGACACCAAAAAGCCCAAGTCTCGCTAATCCCCTAAGGACAATGAGACCCCCTGTGGGAGCGAGCTTGCTCGCGATGGCGCCGGCACATTCAACATTGATGCAAGCTGACCCACCGCTATCGCGAGCAAGCTCGCTCCCACAGGGTGCGGCGTTAAGCCAGGGGTGACCGAACGCCGACATTGCGCGACAATGCCGGCCAGTTTCAGGAGTAGAACATGAGTGAAATGAACGATACGCCGGTGGACGGCACGCTGGATGCCACGGGTCTCAATTGCCCGGAACCGGTGATGATGCTGCACCAGCACATCCGCGACCTGGTCCCCGGCGGGCTGCTGAAAGTGATCGCCACCGACCCCTCGACTCGCCGCGACATCCCCAAGTTTTGTGTGTTCCTGGACCACGAACTGGTGGCCCAGCAGGAGGAAGCGGGCACTTACCTCTACTGGATTCGCAAGAAACTCGCTTAATCCGTCGAGCGGCTGAGGCGGATCTGCTTGCGCGCGCTGCGTGCCAGGCGGATCGACAGCATCAGCGCCGCGCAGCTCAAGCCCACGATCAGGCCTTGCCACAATCCGCTCGGGCCGCTGGCGGCACCGAGCCAGTCGGTCAGGCCCAGGGCGTAACCCACCGGCAGGCCGATGCCCCAATAGGCGAACAGGGTCAGGATCATCGTCACCCGGGTGTCCTGGAAGCCGCGCAACGCACCTGCCGCCGTGACCTGGATCGCATCGGAAAACTGGAACAGCGCCGCGTAGACGATCAGCATCGACGCCACGTTGATCACCACCGGATCGGCGGTATAGATCGCCGCGATGGGCCCGCGTAGCGCGAACATCAGGCTCGCCGACAGGCAGGCGTACGCCAGGGCCGTGCCCATGCCCACCCCGGCGGCGAAGCGCGCTTCGCGCGGCTGACGACGGCCCAGGGCCTGGCCGACCCGCACCGTGACGGCCATGCCCAGGGAGTAGGGGATCATGAACACCAGGGAACTGAAGTTCAGCGCGATCTGGTGCCCGGCCACCACGGTGGCGCCGAGGCTGCCGATCAGCAGCGCAATCACCGCGAAAATACTCGACTCGGCGAACACCGCAATGCCAATCGGCAGGCCGATGCCCAGCAGGCGCTTGATCACCGCCCATTGCGGCCAGTCGAAACGGCTGAACAGCCGGCTCGACTGATAGGCCGGTGCCCAGCGCGCCCAACCGGCCATGCCCAGGGCCATGACCCACATCACGATGGCCGTGGCCCAGCCACAACCGACGCCGCCCATGGCGGGCACGCCCAGGTGCCCGTAGATAAAGATGTAATTGAGCGGAATGTTCAGCGCTAGCCCACATAACCCCAGCACCATCGCCGGCCGCGTGCGACCCAGGCCATCGCTGAAGCAGCGCAGTACGTGATACAGCGCCACCGCCGGCAGGCCCGTGCCGATGCCGCGCAGGTATTCCATGCATGGGCCAATCAGTTCAGGGTCGACTTTCATGATGTGCAGGATCGGTTCGGCGCTGAACAGCGCCAGTGAGGCGATCAACCCCACCACCAATGCCAGCCACAGCGCCTGGCGCACCAGCGGGCCGATCTCGTCGAACGTACCGGCACCGAAGCGCTGGGCAACTTTCGGCGTGGTCGCCAGCAATGTGCCGGTCATCAACAGGAACACCGGCACCCAGATCGAATTGCCCAGGGCCACGGCCGCCAGGTCTCGCGGGCCAACCCGACCGGCCATCACCGCATCGACAAACCCCATGGCGGTGGTTGCCAGTTGCGCCACCATGATCGGCAAGGCCAGGGCCAGCAAGGTCCTGAGTTCCAGGCGAACGCGGGCCGGGCGGGAGAGGGTGGTGGGGGTATCGATGACAGGGTTCACAGGGAAAGCGTCCGAAAAGGTTAAGCGCAAGGCGGCGAATTCTACGCTTTGACGCAGTGGTCAGGAAAAATCCTGTGTTGTGGATTTGTAATCGTTCGCTCAGTCGTGCAAATGCTGTTGTGGCGAGGGAGCTTGCTCCCGCTCGACTGCGCAGCAGTCGCCTGCACTTTGGGCCCGCTTCGCAGGCCAGCGGGAGCAAGCTCCCTCGCCACAATTTAGTTCACTGAGGTAATGCGCTGGCCCATCGAGGCGAGGAACGCCTACACTGCGCCTCCCGCCAAAGGAGCTCTGCCATGCTGATCGTCGCCGACGAAAACATCCCCCTGCTTGATGCATTTTTCCAAGGATTCGGCGAAATCCGCCGGGTACCGGGCCGGGGGATCGACCGGACGATGGTCGAGCAAGCCGACGTGCTGCTGGTGCGTTCGGTCAGCCAGGTCAATCGGGCTCTGCTGGAAGGCAGCAAGGTGCGCTTCGTCGGCACCTGCACCATCGGCACCGATCACCTGGACCTGGATTATTTCGCCGAAGCCGGTATCCGCTGGGCCAGCGCGCCGGGCTGCAATGCCCGTGGCGTGGTGGACTACGTGCTGGGCAGCCTGATGACCCTGGCAGAAATCGAAGGTGCGCAACTCGAGCAACGAACCTTCGGCGTGGTCGGCGCAGGCCAGGTGGGCGGGCGGTTGATCGAGGTGCTCAAGGGGCTGGGCTGGACCGTGAAGGTCTGCGATCCGCCGCGTCAGGCCGCCGAGGGGGGCGACTATGTGAGCCTGGAGCAGATCATCGAGCAGTGCGATGTGATCAGCCTGCACACACCGTTGACCCGCGACGGTGAGCAACCGACCTGGCACCTGTTCGACGAGGCACGCCTGAACCAGCTCAAGCCCGGGACCTGGCTGATCAACGCGGCCCGCGGCCCGGTGATCGATAACGCCGCGCTACGCGAAGTGTTGCTGGAACGCGAAGACCTGCAAGCGGTGTTGGATGTCTGGGAGCAGGAACCCACCGTGGATGTGGACCTGGCCGATTTGTGCGTGATCGCGACCCCGCACATTGCCGGTTACAGCCTCGATGGCCGTCAGCGCGGCACCGCCCAGATCTACCAGGCCTTGTGCGCTTTCCTGGAGCGGCCGGTTGAAGTCAGCCTCAGCGACCTGTTGCCTCGGCCTTGGCTGGGTGGCATCACCCTGGATGCCGCAACCGACCCGGCCTGGGCCTTGGCGGCGTTGTGCCGGAGCGTGTATGACCCCCGTGGTGACGACGCGAACTTTCGCCGCAGCCTGGTGGGCAGCGTCAGCGAGCAACGCAGCGCGTTCGACGCCTTGCGCAAGCATTATCCGCCACGGCGGGAAATCGACAGCTTGAAGGTTCGTATCGAAGGGCAGTCGGCGGCCTTGCAACAGATCGTGACGGCATTGGGCGCCACTGTTATTTGATCACCGCTCTTGTGGCGAGGGAGCTTGCTCCCGCTCGGCGGTGTAGGAGCTGGCGAAGCCTGCGATCTTTTGATCTTTCACTTGGAACTCAAGCGCCAATGGAAAGATCGCAGCCTCGCTTCGCTCGACAGCTCCTACAGCGCAACCCAGCGGGAGCAAGCTCCCTCGCCACAGAAGCTTGTGCAATCAGCAGGCATAAAAAACCCGACATCAAGGTCGGGTCCAATTGAAGACGGGCTGTATCACTTTTGTTCGGCAGGCTTGACCAGTCGTTTTTCCAGCTCGCTGCAGGCTTTCTGGATCATGTCTTCGGTGATCGGTACTTCGCGCCCTTGGGCATCGATGAACGAGCAGCCCAGAGACTGGTCCGGTTGCGTGCGGATTACTTGAATCTTGTCGTCGCTGCTGTGTTGCAAGGACATGGCCTGTCTCCTCATCAGGTTGTGTGCCTACTTTAATGTCGCCAGGTGACCGAGCCATGACACTCCTTGTAGGTTCATGGCGACACCTCCACTCAATCAGAAACGCAGTTGCGTTTCCAGCCAGACTTTAGACCGATAACATCTAGCCTCTAGTCGTTGTGGTCATATTTAACCTGACTCATTCTGATTCAATTTGGTTCCGCTACGCTTTGGCGTCGCTGGCCGGCCTTTTTCCTGCTGCATTATCGGATGCCCTTGATGCTTTCTTCCCGACATCGCCGTGCCATACGCCTGGCCAACGGCTTCATCGCCCCTTATCGCAAACAGGTCGCCGGCGCCTTGCTGGCCCTGATTGTCACCGCCGGTATTACCTTGTCCATGGGCCAAGGCATCCGGTTGCTGGTGGACCAGGGCTTCATGACCCGCTCGCCGCACCTGCTCAATCAATCCATCGGCCTGTTCATGGTGCTGGTGGTGGGGTTGGCGATCGGTACGTTTGCCCGTTTTTACCTGGTGTCCTGGATCGGCGAGCGGGTGGTGGCCGATATCCGGCGGCAGGTCTTCAACCATCTGGTGTACTTGCACCCCGGTTTCTACGAAAACAACCGCAGTTCGGAAATCCAGTCGCGGCTGACCGCCGATACGACCTTGCTGCAATCGGTGATCGGTTCGTCGCTGTCGTTGTTTTTGCGCAACGCCTTGATGGTGGTGGGCGGCATCGTGCTGCTGTTCATCACCAATCCCAAGTTGACCAGTATCGTGGTGATTGCCCTGCCGCTGGTATTGGCGCCGATCCTGGTCTTTGGTCGGCGGGTGCGCAGTCTGTCGCGCCAGAGCCAGGACCGCATTGCCGACGTCGGCAGCTACGTCTCCGAAACTCTTGGCCAGATCAAGACCGTGCAGGCTTACAACCACCAGGTCCAGGACGAGCGACGATTCTCCGTGACGGTGGAGCAGGCCTTCGACACCGCCCGCAAGCGCATCGCCCAGCGGGCCTGGCTGATCACCCTGGTGATCGTGCTGGTGCTGGGCGCGGTGGGGGTGATGCTTTGGGTCGGCGGCATGGATGTGATCGCCGGGCGGATCTCCGGCGGTGAGCTGGCGGCATTCGTGTTCTACAGCCTGATCGTCGGCAGCGCCTTCGGTACCCTGAGCGAGGTGATCGGCGAGCTGCAACGGGCGGCGGGCGCTGCCGAGCGCATTGCCGAGTTGCTGCGTTCGGAAAACATCATCCAGCCGCCGGCTTCAGGCCTTGTCATGTTGCCGGAGCGGGTCCGGGGCGATCTGCGCCTCGAAGGCGTGCGTTTTTCCTACCCCTCCCGGCCGGACAGTTATGCGGTCGACGGTCTCGACCTGAGCATCAAGGCCGGCGAGACCCTGGCCCTGGTCGGGCCTTCCGGTGCGGGCAAGTCAACGGTGTATGACCTGCTGCTGCGTTTCTACGATCCGGTGCAAGGGCAGATCCTGATCGACGACGTGCCGTTGACTCAACTCGATCCGCTGGACCTGCGCCGCCACTTCGCCCTGGTTTCACAAAACCCGGCGCTGTTTTTCGGCACGGTCGAAGAGAACATCCGCTACGGCAACCCTGGCGCAACGTCCGAGCAGGTGCGTGAGGCCGCGCAGATTGCCCACGCCCATGACTTCATCGAAAAAATGCCCGACGGCTATCAGACACATCTGGGCGACGGTGGCCTGGGTCTGTCCGGCGGCCAGCGCCAACGCCTGGCCATCGCCCGGGCGTTGCTGGTGGACGCGCCGATCCTGCTGCTGGACGAAGCCACCAGCGCTCTCGATGCGCAAAGCGAACACCTGATCCAGCAAGCCCTGCCCAACCTGATGAAAAACCGCACGACCCTGGTCATCGCCCACCGCCTGGCCACGGTGAAAAACGCCGACCGGATCGCGGTGATGGACCAGGGCAAGGTGGTTGCCGTGGGCACTCACCAGGAGCTGGTTGCCAGCAATGCGCTGTACGCGCGGCTGGCGGCGTTGCAGTTCAATGTGGGGTTGGAGACGGCAACCGACTAAGTATGGTCCCTTGTGGGAGCGAGCTTGCTCGCGATAGCGTTGAGCCAGCTTGCATCCATGTTGAAGGTGCCACCGCCATCGCGAGCAAGCTCGCTCCCACAGGGTTCAGCAAGCGAGCAAAAAGAAATGCCCGCATCTTTCGATGCGGGCATTTTTTCTTCTCAGGAACAGCTTCCGCTAATAATCACTGATCATCGAAATACCGCTCATGCCAATCCACCAGCGGTTGCGGCGAATTGAGTTTCTGGCCGTAGATCACCGAGTACGACAACACGTTCTGCACGTATTGGCGGGTTTCGTCGAAGGGAATGCTTTCGACCCAGACGTCGAAGCTCAAGTGGTCGGCGCCGCGCAGCCACTGGCGCACGCGACCGGGGCCGGCGTTGTAGGCCGCCGAAGCCAGGACGCGATTGCCGTTGAACTGGCTATGAACCTGGCTCAGGTACGCCGCGCCCAACTGGATGTTCTTGTCCGGGTTCAACACTTGCTGTGGTGAGGCCAGGGGAATGCTGAACTTGCGCGCGGTTTCCTTGGCGGTGCCGGGCATCAGTTGCATCAGGCCTGCGGCACCGACGCCGGAGCGGGCGTCGTCCATGAAGGCGCTTTCCTGGCGGGTGATGGCGAACGCCCAGCTTGGATGCAAGCCGCGGATCTTGGCTTCGCGTACCAGGGTGTCGCGGTGGGCCATCGGGAAGCGGATGTCCAGGTCGTCCCAGTACTTGGCCTGGCTGATGGTGCGAATGGCCGGGAAATACCACTTCAGGTCATAGGCCAGTTTGGCCTGGGCGACCATTTCGTCACGGTTGAAATGACGGCTGACGTGATACCACTCGCGGCGCCCGTCGACGATGTCCCCACGGGCATGAAATTCCAGCGCCCGACGCACGCCAGGGGTGTTGCGCACTTTGTTGATCAGCGCCTGGCTCATCACCAGCGGCTTGTTGACGAGCGAGTACGGTGACTGGGAACGGTCGGCGGCCAGGAAGCCATAGAAGTCTCGTTCACGGGCCAGGTGCTTGTAGAGCGCCAGCGCCTCGGGGTTCTGCGGCTGCGCCAGTTCCAGCGTGCGGGCTTGCCAGTACCGCCAGCGATTGGTGCTCGACAGCGACTCGGGCAGGCGACGGGTCAGTTGGTAGGCATCGTCCCAGCGGGCCAGGCGCAGGAGCAGGCGCAAGCGCCATTCCGAAACGGTGTCATCGCGCAGTTCCGGGTCGTATTTCGTCATCACGTCCAAGGCCCGGCTGTCGAAGCGCTTGGCCAGGGTCAGGCCGATTTCCCGGGCAATCGCAACTTTTTCATCACGGGAAAAATGCATGGTGCTGGCGTAGCCGTCCAGCAGTGCCATGGCCTTTTCCGGATCCTGGCGGGCCAGGCGACGCAGGCCGAGGCTGACGATGTCGGACATCGGTTCATCGGCCGGGGTGAAGCGCGAGGGCTGGTTGAGCAACTCAGGCTTTTGCGCCACGTCCACCAGCAGCTTGCCGCGGGGGGCGAGGGTGGTCAGACCGCTGACCAGGCTGTTGGCCAGCGGGTAGTTGCGGGCCTGGGCCGCCAGTTTTGTGCGTTCCCAGCGTTTCTGTTCGGTCAACTGGCCCTGGGAGGCCCATAGGCCGAACAAGGCATCGCACGCCTGGGGCTGGGATTTGCCGGAGAGCCACAGCTTTTCGGTATTGGCATAGCCTTCGGCTTTCAAGCCATGGCTGAGCTGGTACTGGGCGTTAAGGCAGTCCAGTTCGGTGAAATTGAGCTTGGGGTCGTAATACTTGACGAAGGTCTCCCAGTCACCGCGCTCGGTCAGCCAACGCAGCCAGCGCAACTTCATCCAGTTGGCCTGGGGCAGATCGCCGTGTTCGGCGAGGAACTTCTCGATTTCGGCGTTGCTGGCGCTCTTGAGGCGAGCGGTCAATTCGTCGTAGGCCAGATAGGGTTCCAGCGGATAATCGCGCAGGGCCTGGCTGTAGCGAAAGTAAGGGCCGGAATCACCCTTGGCCAAGGCGCGCTTGGCCTCGTCGTAATATTGGCGTTGAGTGGAGATATCCACCGCCTGCGCGGATTGAACGGCAGTGGCACATACAAAAAGACACGATAAAACACTGAAAAGGCGACTGCGCATGAGACGTCCGGGCATAAAAAACATGACAAGCCCAAGGGGTAACCCAGGGTAACTGTCTGTAGCTTAGCCTTTTGCCAGCAGCCGGCGAAAGCTTTGCAAGGCCGTCAGTGCAAGTTCGCAACATTTGTTATGCAGAGTGCTTCGGTGGCGAAATTGGCGGACCCCTGAGGCCTCATCTCAGGTAGAATGCGCGCCCGGTTTTTGGAGAAGCTCATGACCCTGCTCAAATTCAGCGATGTGTCCCTTGCTTTCGGCGCTATGCCGTTGTTGGACAAGGTGTCCTGGCAGATCGCCCGTGGTGAGCGGGTGTGCATCATCGGCCGCAACGGCACTGGCAAGTCCAGCATGATGAAGCTGGTCAAGGGCGATCAAAAGCCCGATGACGGCTCGGTCTGGCGCGCGCCAGGCCTGAAAATCGGCGAATTGCCCCAGGAACTGCCGGTGGCCGACGAGCGGACCGTATTCGACGTGGTTGCCGAAGGCCTGGACGGTGTCGGCGCGCTGTTGGCCGAGTATCACCACCTGAGCCAGAACATCGTCACCGATGCTGACCTGGACAAGTTGATGCACGTGCAGCACGACCTTGAAGCCCGAGACGGCTGGCGTCTGCAGCAACTGGTCGACAGCACCCTGAGCCGCCTGCAACTGCCGGCCGACAAGACCCTCGCCGAGTTGTCCGGCGGCTGGCGTCGTCGCGTCCTGCTGGCCCAGGCCCTCGTGTCCGAGCCGGACCTGCTGCTGCTCGACGAACCGACCAACCACCTGGACATCGGCGCCATCGCCTGGCTTGAAGAAGCCTTGAAGGACTTCCAGGGGGCTGTGCTGTTCATCACCCACGACCGTTCCTTCCTGCAAAACCTGGCGACCCGCATCCTTGAACTGGACCGTGGCGGCCTGATCGACTGGAACGGCGACTACGCCAGCTTCCTGGTGCACAAGGAAGCGGCGCTGGCAGCGGAAGAAACCGCTAACGCGTTGTTCGATAAGAAACTGGCCCAGGAAGAAGTCTGGATTCGCCAGGGCATCAAGGCGCGTCGCACCCGCAACGAAGGCCGTGTGCGGGCGCTCAAGGCCTTGCGCATGGAACGCAGTGAACGTCGCGAGCGCACCGGCAAGGCCAACATTCAGTTGGATACCGCTGACAAGTCCGGCAAGCAGGTGATGGTCCTTGAGAACGTGAGTTTCGCGCATCCGGGCGGCCCGTTCCTGATCAAGGACTTCTCCATGGTCCTGCAGCGCGGTGATCGCATCGGCCTGCTGGGTGCCAACGGTACCGGCAAGACCACGCTGCTCAAGCTGATGCTCGGTGGCCTGGTGCCGACCAATGGCAAGGTGGAGGAGGGCACGAAGATCGACGTCGCCTACTTTGACCAGTTGCGCCATCAGTTGGACCTGGAAAAGACCGTGATCGACAACGTCGCCGAAGGTCGCGATTTCATCGACATCGATGGTCAGAGCCGCCATGTGTTGAGCTACCTCGGCGATTTCCTGTTCAGCCCCCAGCGTGCCCGTACGCCGGTCAAGGCGCTGTCGGGTGGCGAGCGCGCCCGTCTGTTGCTGGCCAAGTTGTTCAGCAAGCCGGCGAACCTGCTGGTGCTCGACGAACCGACCAACGACCTGGACGTGGAAACCCTGGAGTTGCTGGAAGAGGTGTTGCTGACCTTCAATGGCACCGTGCTGATGGTCAGTCACGACCGGGCATTCCTCGACAACGTGGTCACCAGCACCCTGGTGTTCGAAGGCGAAGGCCTGGTGCGTGAATACGTCGGTGGTTATCAGGACTGGCTGCGCCAGGGCGGCTCGCCGCGTCTGCTGGGGGTCACCGAGAGCAAGTCTGGCAAGGCCGACCTGAATTCGGCCGTGGTCAAGACCGAGCCAGCCCCGGTAGCCGCCGCAGCGGCGCCGGCACCGGCCAAGAAAAAACTCAGCTACAAACTGCAGCGTGAGCTGGAGGCGTTGCCGGGTGATATCGACGCGAAGGAGCAGCAGATCGCTGCGGTGGAAGCGGAGATGGCTGACGCCGGTTTCTACCAGCGACCTGCTGCCGAAACCGCCAAGGTGATCGCGCACCTGGAGCAGTTGCAGGCCGAGCTGGACGCACTGGTCGAGCGCTGGGCTGAACTGGACGCTTGATCCGCTGTTGAAAAAATCCCGGAATTCAGCAATGAATGCCGGGATTTCTATTTGAAACGCTATTCCCCTGTAGGGGTGAGCCTGTGGGAGCAAAGCTTGCTCGCGATGAAGGCATCTCGGTCTGTCGAATGACCGCGTTATCGTTCATCGCGAGCAAGCTTTGCTCCCACAGGCTCGCTCCCACAAGGGTAGGGTTTATGTGCGCTTGACCAGATGTACCGCCAGCACGTCGCAAGGCGCGCCATGCAGCACGTCGTTGGCGGTCGAGCCCAGCAACAGCGCCAGGCCGTGGCGACCATGGCTGCCGACCACAATCAGGTCGCAGCCCTGCTCCTTGGCCAGGTGATGGATCTCCTGGCGCGGCTGGCCGTAGGTCAGGTGGCTGAATTCCTTCTTCAGGGCCGGGTATTTCACGATCAGTCGGTCAAGGCGCTCCTTGGCCTGGTCGAATTGCTGCTGCTGCAACTGGGAAAGGTCCATAGGCACGTCGCCGCCGAAGGCCATGGCCATCGGTTCGACGATGTGTACCAGCGACAGCTTGGTGTCCCGGCTTTCGCAAAGGGCGAGGGCGCGCTTGACGACCGGATCGCATTCTTCAGTGAGGTCGACGGCGACCAGAACGTGTTCGTAGTACATGGAAAGCACTCCAGAGAATTGCGATACGGTAAGTATGGCTGGTTTCAAGCGCATTGACGGCGACGTGGCTCAATGGGCTCATCAGAATTCGGGAGTACGAATATGACGGTCTGGATAGTGGTGTCAATCCTGTTGGTGGTGTTAAGTCCGCTGGCATGGTTGCGGCCGTCCCGTGTCCAGAGCGGTCGCATGGCCCTGCGCATGGAGGCACGACGCCTGGGCCTGGCCATGCAGCTGGCGCCGCAGGAGTGGCCGCACTGGCTCGGCCAGCAGCCGCCAAACCCCTGCGCCCAGTACCACCGGCCCCGGCGCGGCAAGGAACCGGCGGTCTGGAGCTATTGGCAGACGGCGCCAGGCGTCTGGGTCAACCGGTGGCGAGAAGTCTGCCAGGATGAATCCCTGCTCAATCATTTCGAAAAATTGCCGGCCAACGTCTACAAAGTTGAAGCCGATCGGCAAATGATTGCCTTGTACTGGGGCGAGAAGGGCGAAGCGACTGTTTTGCAAGATATTTGCACGGTGCTCAAGGCGCTGGCCTGAGGCATAAAAAAAGCCCGACAGTCTCATCGGGCGGGTTGGCCAGGCAGGCCGGTAATCAATCTCATGTCAGGGCGTGCGTTCGTAACGTCCTTTGTTTCCAATTTTCAATCGCGTCCCGACAGCGTAGACCGCTGGATCCGGTCTGTCTGGAATTAGGGCGATTTTTCTAATTATTGATCCTATGAATAGCGGCTCATGCGGCGCCGTGTTGCGGATCCGTACGGTACGGAAATGACCGTGAAGTCGCGTTCACGCCTGTGTTTAGGGCGATTGACAATTGTCGGAAATTCCGTGAAGGTGACGTACCCAAATCAAACGGGCGTATGAATTGAGCGTTTGTATTTTCAGAATGCTCCTACAGACCCCGACTATCGCGTTGACGGGTGTGCCTGGCGGATTGGCGTAGCATCGACGGTAACGTCTATGCCAAACCAGTGGTCAGCGTTCAACGTGTACTGTTCAGCTTCCATATCGTGGAGATCAGTTGATGATTTACGAAGGTAAAGCCATCACGGTTAAGGCTCTTGAAAGTGGCATCGTCGAATTGAAATTCGACCTCAAGGGTGAGTCCGTCAACAAGTTCAACCGTCTAACCCTGAATGAATTGCGTCAGGCTGTAGACACTATCAAGGCAGATGCTTCGATCAAGGGTGTGATCGTCAGCAGCGGCAAGGACGTGTTCATCGTCGGCGCCGACATCACCGAATTCGTCGACAACTTCAAGCTGCCCGATGCCGAACTGATCGCTGGCAACCTCGAAGCCAACCGTATTTTCAGCGACTTCGAAGACCTCAACGTACCGACCGTCGTGGCCATCAACGGCATCGCCCTGGGTGGCGGCCTGGAAATGTGCCTGGCGGCGGATTACCGCGTCATGGCCACCACGGCCAAGATCGGCCTGCCGGAAGTCAAGCTGGGCATCTACCCAGGCTTCGGCGGCACCGTGCGCCTGCCGCGCCTGATCGGTGCCGACAACGCCATCGAGTGGATTGCCGCCGGCAAGGAAAACCGTGCTGAAGACGCGCTGAAGGTCGGTGCCGTGGATGCCGTGGTCGAACCTGGCAAGCTCCAGGAAGCGGCCCTTGAAACCATCAAGCGCGCCATCAGCGGCGAGTTCGACTACAAGGCCAAGCGTCAGCCGAAGCTCGAGAAGCTCAAGCTCAACGCCATCGAACAAATGATGGCCTTCGAAACCGCCAAGGGTTTCGTGGCCGGTCAGGCAGGCCCGAACTACCCGGCGCCGGTCGAAGCGATCAAGACCATCCAGAAAGCCGCGAGCTTCGGTCGCGACAAGGCCCTGGAAGTCGAGGCCGCCGGCTTCGTCAAGCTGGCCAAGACCTCGGCTGCGCAAAGCCTGATCGGTCTGTTCCTCAATGACCAGGAGCTGAAGAAAAAGGCCAAGGCCTACGACGAAATCGCCAGTGACGTGAAGCAGGCCGCCGTGCTCGGCGCCGGCATCATGGGGGGCGGTATCGCGTACCAGTCGGCGTCCAAAGGCACGCCGATCCTGATGAAGGACATCAACGAACACGGGATCGAGCAAGGCCTGGCCGAAGCCGCCAAGCTGCTGGTCGGCCGTGTCGACAAAGGTCGCATGACCGCTGCGAAGATGGCCGAAGTGCTCAATGGCATTCGTCCGACCCTGTCCTACGGCGATTTCGGCCATGTCGACCTGGTGGTCGAAGCCGTTGTCGAGAACCCGAAGGTCAAGCAGGCGGTACTGGCTGAAGTCGAAGACAAGGTCAAAGAGGACACCATCCTGGCCTCGAACACCTCGACCATCTCCATTTCGCTGCTGGCCAAGGCCCTCAAGCGTCCGGAGAACTTCGTCGGCATGCACTTCTTCAACCCGGTGCACATGATGCCGCTGGTGGAAGTGATCCGTGGCGAGAAGTCCAGCGAACATGCCGTTGCCACCACCGTGGCCTACGCCAAGAAAATGGGCAAGAACCCGATCGTCGTCAACGATTGCCCGGGCTTTCTGGTCAACCGCGTGCTGTTCCCGTACTTCGGCGGTTTCGCCAAGCTGGTCAGCGCTGGCGTGGACTTCGTGCGCATCGACAAGATCATGGAAAAATTCGGCTGGCCGATGGGCCCGGCGTACCTGATGGACGTGGTCGGCATCGACACCGGCCACCACGGTCGCGACGTCATGGCCGAAGGTTTCCCGGACCGCATGAAGGACGATCGTCGTTCGGCTGTCGACGTGCTCTACGAAGCCAAACGCCTGGGCCAGAAAAACGGCAAGGGCTTCTACGCCTATGAGACCGACAAGCGCGGCAAGCAGAAGAAAGTCGCCGACTCGTCGGTGCTGGAAGTGCTCAAGCCGATTGTCTACGAGCAGCGCGAAGTCACCGACGAGGACATCATCAACTGGATGATGATCCCGCTGTGCCTCGAAACCGTGCGTTGCCTGGAAGACGGTATTGTCGAGACCGCTGCCGAAGCCGACATGGGTCTGGTCTACGGTATCGGTTTCCCTCCATTCCGTGGCGGTGCGCTGCGCTACATCGATTCGATCGGTGTTGCCGAGTTCGTTGCCCTGGCTGACCAGTACGCTGATTTGGGCGCGCTGTACCACCCGACCGCGAAGCTGCGTGAAATGGCCAAGAACGGCCAGCGCTTCTTCGGTTAAGCGCCCAACGACTAGAGCGAGAGAACATTTATGAGCTTGAATCCTAGAGACGTCGTGATTGTCGACTTCGGTCGTACGCCGATGGGCCGCTCCAAGGGCGGCATGCACCGCAACACCCGCGCCGAAGACATGTCGGCGCACCTGATCCGCAAGCTGCTGGAACGCAACGTCAAGGTCGACCCCAACGAAGTCGAAGACGTGATCTGGGGCTGTGTGAACCAGACCCTGGAGCAGGGCTGGAACATCGCCCGCATGGCCTCGCTGATGACTCAGATCCCTCATACGGCGGCGGGCCAGACCGTCAGCCGCCTGTGCGGTTCGTCCATGAGCGCACTGCACACCGCCGCCCAGGCGATCATGACCGGTAACGGTGACGTGTTCGTCGTCGGTGGTGTCGAGCACATGGGCCACGTGAGCATGATGCACGGTGTCGATCCGAACCCGCACATGTCGCTGTACGCGGCGAAAGCCTCGGGCATGATGGGCCTGACTGCGGAAATGCTTGGCAAAATGCACGGCATCACCCGCGAACAGCAGGACGCCTTTGGCGTACGCTCCCACCAGCTCGCCCACAAGGCGACCGTGGAGGGCAAGTTCAAGGATGAGATCATCCCGATGCAGGGCTACGACGAGAACGGCTTCCTGAAGCTGTTCGACTACGACGAAACCATTCGTCCGGAAACCACCCTGGAAAGCCTGGCGGCCCTCAAGCCGGCATTCAATCCGAAGGGCGGCACCGTGACAGCCGGTACCTCGTCGCAGATCACCGACGGTGCCTCGTGCATGATCGTGATGTCGGCCCAACGTGCCCAGGACCTGGGTATCCAGCCGATGGCGGTGATTCGTTCGATGGCCGTGGCGGGTGTGGACCCGGCGATCATGGGCTATGGTCCAGTACCGGCCACGCAGAAAGCCTTGAAGCGCGCAGGCCTGGGTATTGCCGATATCGACTTCTTCGAACTCAACGAAGCTTTCGCCGCACAGGCCTTGCCAGTGCTGAAAGATTTGAAAGTGCTCGACAAGATGAACGAGAAGGTTAACCTGCACGGCGGCGCGATCGCCCTGGGTCACCCGTTCGGTTGCTCCGGTGCGCGTATCTCCGGCACGCTGCTCAACGTCATGAAGCAGAATGGCGGCACTTTTGGTGTGTCGACCATGTGCATTGGCCTCGGCCAGGGCATCGCCACTGTCTTCGAACGCGTCTAAGCGTTGCGTTGATGGAAGCCGGGGCCAAGTGCCCCGGTTTTTGTTTTTTCGGGTTTAGTAAAAAAGATTTTGTTTTTATTTTGAAAAAATTTGAGTGAGGGCCAAAGCATGCCGATACAACCTGGGCTCTACCAGCATTACAAAGGTCCGCAGTACCGCGTATTCAGCATCGCGCGGCATTCCGAGACCGAGGAAGAAGTGGTCTTCTATCAAGCCCTGTATGGCGATTACGGCTTTTGGGTGCGTCCCTTGAGCATGTTCGAGGAGTCCGTCGAGGTTGACGGCGAACAGGTGCCACGCTTTGCTTTGGTGCAGGCCGAGGAGAGCATTTTTTCCAAGCCTTGAGGCCGGTATGCGGGCAACCCTGCGCTTGACCTCACCTTGCAGCCACTATATATAGCGGTGCCGCGTCAGGCGCCAACCGCCTTTCACTTTTTAGAATTCAGGAATTTTCTGATCCATGGGCAAATCGCTGGTCATTGTGGAATCCCCGGCTAAGGCCAAGACCATCAACAAGTATCTGGGCAACCAATACGTGGTGAAGTCGAGTATCGGCCATATCCGAGACCTGCCCACCAGCGGTTCGGCTAGCGCCAGCAAGGAGCCAGCCGCCAAGCGCGGCAAGGCTGCTGCCGGTGAAGCGCCGGCGCTGTCGCCGAAAGACAAGGCGCGCAAGCAGCTGGTCTCACGCATGGGGGTCGATCCGGAACACGGCTGGAAAGCCAAGTACGAGATCCTCCCGGGCAAGGAAAAGGTCATCGAAGAGCTGCGCCGGCTCGCCAAGGATGCCGACACCATCTATCTCGCGACGGACTTGGACCGCGAAGGGGAAGCCATTGCCTGGCACCTGCGCGAAGCCATTGGTGGGGATGACAGCCGCTACAAACGCGTGGTGTTCAACGAAATTACCAAGAAGGCCATCCAGGAAGCCTTCTCCCAGCCGGGCGAGCTGGATATCGATCGGGTCAACGCCCAGCAGGCGCGTCGCTTCCTCGACCGCGTGGTGGGCTACATGGTCTCGCCCCTGCTGTGGGCCAAGATCGCCCGCGGCCTGTCGGCCGGTCGTGTGCAGTCGGTCGCCGTGAAGCTGGTGGTGGAGCGCGAGCGGGAGATCCGTGCGTTCATCCCTGAAGAGTACTGGGAAGTCCACGCCGACCTCGGCACCGCCAAGGGCGCCACCGTGCGCTTCGACGTGGCCCGGGAGAAGGGCGAGGCCTTCAAGCCGCTCAACGAAGCCCAGGCCATGGCTGCGCTGGAAAAGCTCAAGGCTTCCAGCTACAGCATCGTCAAGCGCGAAGACAAGCCGACCAGCAGCAAGCCGTCGGCGCCGTTCATCACCTCCACGTTGCAGCAGGCCGCGAGCAATCGCCTGGGCTTTGGCGTGAAGAAAACCATGATGATGGCCCAGCGTCTGTACGAAGCCGGCTACATCACCTATATGCGTACCGACTCGACCAACCTTTCGGTCGATGCCGTGGCGATGGCGCGCACTTATATAGAAAGCGAGTTCGGCAAGAAGTACCTGCCGGACACGCCGAACGTCTACAGCAGCAAGGAAGGCGCGCAGGAGGCTCACGAAGCGATTCGTCCGTCCGATGCCAACACCGAGCCAAGCAAGCTGTCGGGCATGGAGCGCGATGCCGAGCGTCTCTACGAGCTGATCTGGCGCCAGTTCCTGGCCTGCCAGATGCTGCCGGCGCAATACCTGTCGACCACGGTCAGCGTCGGTGCCGGTGACTTCGAGCTGCGCGCCAAGGGCCGCATCCTGAAGTTCGACGGCTACACCCGCGTCATGCCGCAGATCACCAAGCCTGGGGATGACGACGTCCTGCCGGACATGGCCCAGGGCGACGTGATGAAGCTGATCAAGCTTGATCCGACCCAGCATTTCACCAAGCCACCGGCCCGTTACTCCGAAGCCAGCCTGGTCAAGGAAATGGAAAAGCGCGGCATTGGTCGTCCTTCGACCTACGCAGCGATCATCTCCACCATCCAGGACCGCGGCTATGTGGCGCTGCACAACCGTCGTTTCTATTCGGAAAAGATGGGTGACATTGTCACCGAGCGCCTGTCCGAGAGCTTCTCGAACCTGATGGACTACGGCTTCACCGCCGGTATGGAAGAGAACCTCGACGATGTGGCCCAGGGCGAGCGCGACTGGAAAAACGTTCTCGACGAGTTCTACGGCGACTTCAAGAAGAAGCTCGAAGTGGCCGAAAGCCCGGACAGCGGCATGCGCGCCAACCAGCCGGTCATGACCGATATCCCGTGCCTGACCTGCGGGCGCCCGATGCAAATCCGTACGGCCTCGACCGGCGTGTTCCTCGGTTGCTCGGGCTACAGCCTGCCACCCAAGGAGCGCTGCAAGGCGACGGTCAACCTGGTGCCGGGCGACGAAATCGCCGCGGACGACGAGGGTGAATCGGAATCCCTGGTGCTGCGCGGCAAGCATCGCTGCCCGATCTGCAGCACGGCGATGGACGCCTACCTGCTGGATGAAAAGCGCAAGCTGCACATCTGCGGTAACAATCCGGACTGTGCCGGTTATGAGATCGAAGAGGGCACTTATCGCATCAAGGGCTACGAAGGCCCGAGCCTGGAGTGCGACAAGTGTGGCAGCGAGATGCAGCTCAAGACCGGCCGTTTCGGCAAGTTCTTCGGTTGCACCAACCCGACCTGCAAGAACACCCGCAAACTGCTCAAGAGCGGTGACGCGGCGCCGCCGAAGATGGACCCGGTGAAGATGCCTGAGCTCAAGTGCGAGAAGGTCAACGACACCTACATCCTGCGCGACGGTGCCTCCGGCCTGTTCCTGGCGGCGAGCCAGTTCCCGAAAAACCGTGAGACCCGTGCACCGTTGGTGATGGAAATCGTGCCGCACAAGGACGAGATCGATCCGAAGTACCATTTCCTCTGCGAAGCGCCGCAGAAGGATCCGGAAGGGCGCCCAGCGGTCATCCGCTACAGCCGCAAGACCAAGGAGCAATACGTGCAGACCGAAGTCGACGGCAAGCCGACTGGCTGGAAAGCCTACTACGACGGTGGTAAGTGGACGGTGCAAGACAAGAGCTGATGGTAGCACTCACGTGTGACGAGGGGGCTTGCTCCCGCTGGGCCGGTCCGACGTTTCGGGCGTAGCCGCCCCAATAAGTCTCAAGTGAACAAAAGGCCGCATGACAACCCACAGGTTTTCATGCGGCCTTTTTGTTTTTGGCTTGCAGTGGCCTCGGTTGATCCATGACACTGTCGCACTTGCGTGACGCTTTCATTTCGTTGGGGAGATGCCGCCATGGCCCACGAACTCTATACCCGCACCAATCAGAAAATCTATTTCGCCGGTCTGTCGCTCGAAGCGCTCACCAGGGCCGAAGATGGACGTGCGGTGAACTCTCCGGCGCTGCTCCAGGCAGGGCGCGAATCCGCGCTGTTTCACCTGTACGGTGCATTGTTGGGGTTGTGCCATGAAATCGCCGGTTTCTATCGCCTGCCACAAGCGAACGCACCTCGGGCCGAGCTGCTGTTGACCCGCGAAGCGTTGGAAACCATTGCTATCCCGGAGTTGGCCGAAATGGTCGAACTGGCGCACAACCCGGAAACCTGGCTGGCGAAGCTATTGGCAGCCCATGCGGCGTTGTTCGAGCCGCCACGAGCCCCGCGCAAGCCCAAGGGGGACGTGACCCAGCCGTTGATCGTGGCGGTCAATCTGGACGAACAAGAACCCGAGCAGGAGTTGAGCCGGGAGGAGCTGGAGAGCTGGCGCCAGAACCTCAAGAGCCTGGCGATACGCTTTCGTGAAGGGTTGAACGAGTGCTGAGTTCGCCCCCGGCCCGTTACGTTGGTTGATAACACTTGGTCAAGATCCCGAGCGGAGCCTGGCCGATGACTATATAATCCTCGCCTTTCGTGGAGAACAGACTTTTATGCCTACGTCCTTTCTAGAAATTGTCGAACTTCCTGATGGCCGCATCGAGCTGCGCAGGGCTGAGGACGAGGGTTCTCTGGTTACCCTGAACTTCTCCGAAGATGCCAAGGTATTCCTCCAGGGCCAACACGTGGAAGTCGCCAAGGCGATGCTGAGCGTGGGCGTCCAGATGGCAGGTCGCCTGGTTGAAGGCGAATTCAACAAGGAAGAGGGGCCGCGGGTTCTTCATTGATCCCGTCTGTCGGCTTTTTTGGATAGTGTGGCTGGTCGGCTTCTCTGCCTTGGAGAAGCCCCGCGTTCGTCTTAGCCCAATCGAATATTCAGACTTTGCGCGTCCCCGGTACGGGCGGCGCTGATCAACTGTTGCCGTGCGGTCGCGGTTAGCGGGTTGAGCCAGCTGACCACGGTGTGGCTGCGGCCCAGGCGCAAGGCTTCGCAGGTCAACTGTTGAGCGCTTTGGGTGCCCCGCGGCTGCAACAACAGGATGCGTTCGCGGTTCAGGCCGGCATCCCGCAGCCAGGCCTGGGTGACGCTGGCCGGTGGTGCGATCAGCGTCAGCCAGCGAGCATCCTGGTCCTGGCTGAGTTCTCGCAGAATCGGCGCCAGCAGGTTCAGGCAGTTTCCGGCCGCACCACGTAACGACAGTTCGCTGAAAGCCTCGGGCTCGACGCCCCAGGGCGACTCGATGACCTCTTTCAGGACTGGAACCAGCGGTTGGGCCATGAATGCCTCGAACAGCGGAAGTTGTGTGTGTTGTGGTGTGTGAGGGAACTGCATAAAGCCTCCTTTAGCGGCGAATGACGCCGACGCTCAAGCCTTCGATGACCAGGTCCTGATCTTTCAGGTTCACTTCGATGGGCGCGAACTCCGGGTTCTCGGCGATGAGCCAGACCTTGCTGCCGTCGCGCTTGAAGCGCTTGACGGTCACTTCGTCGCCGATTCGCGCCACCACGATCTGGCCGTTGCGGGCTTCGCGGGTGGTATGGACGGCCAGGAGGTCACCGTCGAAGATGCCGATGTCCTTCATGCTCATGCCGTGTACACGAAGCAGATAGTCGGCACGAGGATGGAAGAACGAAGGATTGATGTTGCAGGACTCTTCGACATGCTGCTGGGCCAGGATCGGTGCGCCTGCCGCTACCCGGCCGATGATCGGCAGGGTGGTTTCGTCGGCCTTGGCTTCGAAGCCGGGGATGCGAATGCCACGGGATGCGCCCGGGGTCATTTCGATAGCACCCTTGCGCGCCAGCGCCTTGAGGTGTTCTTCAGCCGCGTTGGGCGACTTGAAACCCAGTTCCTGGGCGATTTCCGCGCGGGTTGGCGGGTAGCCGTTGTCTTCGAGGCAGCGTTTGATGAAGGCCAGAATCTCTGCTTGGCGTGGCGTCAGCTTTAGCATATTGATCGCTCTGTCTTTTTATACAGTGACTGGGATTATATACAGTGGACGCCGCTTGGCAATCCTCCTTTTTTCACCGGCCGCTGGACGGTCGGTCGGGCTGTTGGATGCGACATGGCTACCACCCGTGAAAAGGTGTGGTTAAATACGTGACCGGGCGTTCGCAAAACGCCCCGGCAGGCTTGACAACCCCTGGGCTGAAACGTATGTTTCAAACAAGTGTTTGTCAGGCGGAGTAACCATGGCCCAGTCGGAAACTGTTGAACGCATTCTCGATGCTGCCGAGCAGTTGTTCGCGGAAAAAGGTTTCGCTGAAACCTCGTTGCGTCTGATCACCAGCAAGGCCGGGGTAAACCTGGCGGCGGTGAACTATCATTTCGGCTCGAAAAAGGCCCTGATCCAGGCGGTATTCTCGCGGTTCCTCGGGCCTTTCTGCCTCAGCCTCGATCGCGAGCTGGAGCGCCGGCAGGCCAAGCCTGACGTCAAGCCGACCCTGGAAGAGCTGCTGGAAATCCTGGTCGAGCAAGCCCTTGTCGTGCAACCACGCAGCGGTAACGACCTTTCCATTTTCATGCGCCTGTTGGGCCTTGCCTTCAGCCAGAGCCAGGGCCACCTGCGACGTTACCTGGAAGACATGTACGGCAAGGTTTTCCGGCGCTACATGCTGCTGGTCAACGAGGCCGCACCGCGCATTCCGCCCATCGAGTTGTTCTGGCGGGTGCACTTCATGCTCGGCGCTGCGGCGTTCAGCATGTCCGGTATCAAGGCGTTGCGCGCCATCGCTGAAACCGACTTTGGCGTGAACACCTCGATCGAACAGGTCATGCGCCTGATGGTGCCGTTCCTGGCAGCCGGCATGCGTGCCGAAAGTGGTGTCACCGATGAAGCCATGGCTGCCGCGCAATTGCGTCCGCGCAGTAAATCGACACCGGCGCTGGCCAAGGCGTAAGCGCACGGGTGGGCGCGGCTGCCGACATCCGCTAAGCTAGCCGCCCATGCCGACTCTCGTTTCGAACCCGTTCCATTTTTCATTGCATGACCGCGACCTGCCGGGCCTTGGGCCCAGCGGTGTGGTCGTGTCTGTGTTACCGCGCGGGTTCATCGTTATTAAGGAAATGCTATGACTGCTGGCCTGCAAGGCTCGTTGATGGTGGACGTCGCCGGTACCTGGCTGACGGCCGAAGATCGCCACCTGTTGCGCCAGCCCGAGGTAGGCGGCCTGATCATTTTTGCCCGCAATATCGAGCATCCACGGCAGGTGCGCGAGCTGAGCGCGTCGATCCGCGCCATCCGCCCCGACCTTTTATTGGCGGTGGATCAGGAAGGTGGTCGTGTCCAGCGGCTGCGCCAGGGTTTTGTGCGGTTGCCGGCGATGCGGGCGATAGCCGACAACCCGAACGCCGAATACCTGGCCGAACAGTGCGGCTGGATCATGGCCACTGAAGTGCTGGCGGTTGGTCTCGACTTGAGCTTTGCCCCGGTGCTTGACCTCGATTACCAGCGCAGCGCCGTCGTCGGCAGTCGTTCCTTCGAAGGCGATCCCGAGCGCGCTGCGTTGTTGGCCGGTGCCTTCATCCGCGGCATGAGCTCCGCCGGGATGGCCGCCACCGGCAAGCATTTCCCGGGGCATGGCTGGGCCGAGGCCGATTCCCACGTGGCGATTCCGAACGATGAGCGTAGCCTGGAGCAGATTCGCGCCAACGACCTGGTACCGTTTGCCAGGCTGAGCAAGCAACTGGCCGCCGTCATGCCGGCCCATGTCATCTACCCGCAGGTCGACGCCAATCCAGCCGGGTTTTCCCGCCGCTGGCTGCAGGACATCCTGCGTGGCGAGTTGCAATTCGATGGCGTGATCTTCAGCGATGATCTGTCGATGGCCGGTGCTCATGTGGTCGGTGATGCCGCCAGTCGTATCGAGGCTGCTTTGACGGCGGGTTGCGACATGGGCCTGGTGTGCAATGATCGCGCGGCTGCAGAGTTGGCCTTGAGCGCTGCCCAGCGCCTGAAGGTCAAGCCTTCGGCACGGATCGCCCGCATGCGCGGCCAGGCCTGTGCCTCCACTGAATACCGTCAGGACCCTCGCTGGCTGGCGGCGCTCGGCGCGCTGAGGGCTGCCCAGCTGGTTGATTGAGGAAGTGTCGTGACTGATATGCGTAATGCTCGGCGGTGCCCATGACCCAGCCAATTGAGGCGCTTCTTGAGACGGATTGGGGAGAAGACTTCCATCAGAGTTACCTTCAGCGCGGGTTCGACTACGCCGAGAGAGACCGAGTACGGATACTGCGGATAGACGAGCAATCGATTCACGCCGAATGCGAGGGTGGCGGCGATAATGTCTATCAGCAGGTGATCGAGCTCACTCGTTATCGGGGCTACGACGGCGTTCGTTACGAATGTTCGTGCCCGGTCGGTGACAGCTGCAAGCACTGCGCTGCCGTCATGTTCCATTTGATGTGGAATCCGCAAGCGCTGGAGGCCGGCTCCGCCAGCGAGCGCCTGAGTTCTGAACTTGAAACCTGGATCAAGGGTATTCCCGAGTGGGACGCCGATTCGCTACCGAGCAAAAAAGACGCCGATGTCCGGATCTTCTACAAACTCAAGAAGACGCACATAGGGCAGTGGCTTTTGGAACTCTTCAAGGGGCGCCAGCTCGATGATGGTTCCCTGAAGGATCTGAAAGCGTTTGGTCAACTGACGGACATGCTGAATCGTTCTCCGAATTATATGTCCGACGTCGACAAGCAAATTGGCCAGTCGCTTATCAGCAGTCAGCATTATCACAGCCAGAACAGCTTTCCGTTGCAAGGTCGCAGCGGCGCCGAAGTGCTGGCGCTGGCATTGCAGTCCTCACGCTTGTTCCTGGATTTCGACCCGCCGCAGCCATTGGGCGCAGGTCCGCTAAAAAATGCGCAGTTTTTCTGGGCTGAGCAGGCCAATGGCAACTATCGGTCTCGGTGGCGCAGTGGCGATCAGGTACTGGATAACCTCCTGGTGCTTGAGCCGCTTCATTATCTGGATTTATCGCGCAGGGAACTTGGCCGGCTGTCCTATGAAATGGACGACAAATTGGCGTGCCATTTATGCCATGCGCCGGAGGTGCCCGCTCGGGATGTCGTGCTTTTCAGCCATAGGATCAACGCCGTCGACCGACCTATCCCGCCGCCGAAAGAACTGACTGAGCGCATCATCGAAGGTGTTGAACCGCGAGCGGTGTTGACGTTGGGAAGTGCAATCAACTTCCGGCACTGGAAATCTGTTCCAGAACATCGCGCGGCACTGACCTTTATTTATGATGGTCATGTGGCGGACGACAAAGCATCCACCGAACTGTCGATCCTGTCCGGAACCGAAATCTTGCGCATTGAGCGTAAGCCGGATGTCGAGCAAGCCTTTCGCACCGTTCTGCGTAAGGTAGGTTTCAAGAAAACCAATCGCAAGAGCCTTGCGCTGGCGGACATCGGGGGTGAGCTATTTCAAATGACGGATGACGACGCCTGGTTGGCCTTCATGGACAAAGGCCTGCCACGATTGCGTGCCGCCAATTGGCAGATCGATATCGAAGCGGGTTTTCATTTCGATCTGCAACCGGTGGAGCAGTTGTACGCCGACATCGAGGAGTCTCCCGGTCGAGAGTGGTTCGATTTACAACTGGGCATTATCGTCGATGGAAAACGGCACAGCCTGCTGCCGATCTTGCTTCATCTGCTTCGCTCAAGCCCCGAGATGATGACCCCGGACAACTTGGGTCGTCGCGGTGACGAAGAGTTGATGTTGCTCGATCTCAACGGCGGAAAATTCGGGGCGGGTCCTGGTGTGAAGGTCGCGTTGCCATATGGGCGGGTCAAGCCGCTGATGGCAACGCTTGGTGAGTTGTACATGAAGGAGCACCGGGGTGACTCGATACGGTTGAATGCCTTTGATGCGGCCAGGTTGAATGTGCTTGAAAGCGTGCCATTGACCTGGCAAGGCGGGGAGCGGTTGCGTACGTTCGCCAAGCGATTGAATGAGTCGACTCACGTGCATGTCCCTGCGCCGGCAGGGCTCAAAGCCAAGCTGCGACCTTATCAGCTCGAAGGGCTCAATTGGATGCAGACGCTGCGCGAGCTGGAAGTTGGCGGCATCCTGGGTGATGACATGGGCTTGGGTAAAACCTTGCAGACCCTGGCTCACCTGCTTTGCGAGAAACAGGCCGGGCGCCTGGATGTCCCGGCGCTTGCAGTCATGCCCACCAGTCTGATTCCCAACTGGCTCGACGAAGCGGCACGCTTCACACCGCAGCTCAACGTCGTGGCGCTTCATGGTGCAGCCCGGCAAAAAGATTTCGCCAGCCTTGCACAGTACGACCTGGTTCTGACGACTTATGCCTTGTTGCCGCGGGATTTGGAGGTGCTGAAACCCCAGGCCTGGAGTGTGCTGATTCTCGATGAAGCGCAGAACATCAAGAACCCCACCAGCAAGGCCGCCCAGGCTGCTCGCGAACTCAATGCCCGGCAGCGCTTGTGCCTGTCCGGTACGCCCCTGGAAAATCACTTGGGCGAACTCTGGTCTCTGTTTCATTTCCTCCTGCCCGGCTGGTTGGGGGATAACAAAAGCTTCAACCGAGACTACCGGACGCCGATCGAAAAACATGGCAACAGCGAGCGAATGCACTATCTGACGGCGCGAATAAAACCGTTTCTGCTGCGGCGTAAAAAGGAACAAGTCGCTACTGAGCTGCCACCCAAGACTGAAATCGTCCATTGGGTCGACCTCAGTGACGGGCAGCGGGATGTCTATGAAACCGTGCGTGTGGCCATGGACAAGAAAGTGCGCGACGAAATCGCTCGCAGCGGCGTGGCCCGTAGCCAGATTATCATTCTCGATGCGTTGCTCAAGTTACGCCAGGTCTGCTGCGACCTGCGGCTGCTCAATACCGTACAGACCGCCAAAGCGCTACGTTCCGGCAGCGGCAAGTTGGTCAGTTTAATGGAGATGCTCGAAGAGTTGCTCAGCGAAGGGCGCAAGATTCTGCTGTTTTCCCAGTTCACCTCGATGCTGGCCCTGATCGAGGAGGAACTGCAAAAGCGCAGCCTGACCTATTCCTTACTGACCGGATCCACCACGGATCGCCGCACCCCGGTGAGGGAATTTCAGAGTGGCAAGGTGTCGCTGTTTCTAATCAGCCTCAAGGCCGGCGGTACGGGGCTCAATCTGACGGCTGCGGACACGGTGATTCACTTCGATCCGTGGTGGAACCCAGCGGTGGAAAATCAGGCGACCGACCGGGCTTATCGGATCGGTCAAAACAAGCCAGTGTTCGTCTACAAGCTGATTGCCCGAGGCACGGTGGAAGAGAAGATACAGGCGCTTCAGGAGGATAAGGCCGCGTTGGCGGGCAGTCTGCTGGATGGCGGCGCGACGGGTGGGTGGAAGCTTGAGCAGAGCGATATCGAAGCGTTGTTTGCACCGTTGCCCAAGACCTGATTCACCGGCACATTCACTGGCTATGTCGCCTGATAGTCAGTCATCGCGAGCAGGCTCGCTCCCACATATTGTCCGCGCACATCAAGTGACTCGGTCACCTGTGGGAGCCGAGCTTGCTCTCGATGACGGCGGCACAGTCGACATCCGCGCCAACTGAACCACCGCTATCGCGAGCAAGCTTGGCTCCCACAGGAATTGAGGGGTGTCAGCGTTTTTCCAGCTTGTCAGGCAGCGGCGCGAACAATGCTTCGATATCGTCGCTCTGCAGTTTCCAGTCTCCAGCCACGCGTCCGTCCAGCACGCCGGCGGCGAGGTCGGATTTTTCCTTTTGCAGTAGCTGGATCTTCTCTTCCACCGTGCCTCGGGCAATCAGCTTGTAGACGAATACCGGTTTTTCCTGGCCGATGCGGTAGGCGCGGTCGGTCGCCTGGTTTTCGGTGGCCGGGTTCCACCATGGGTCGTAGTGAATCACGGTGTCGGCCTCGGTCAGGTTCAGGCCTACGCCACCAGCCTTGAGGCTGATCAGGAAGATCTGACGCTTGCCGCTCTGGAACTCCTTGACGGGCGTGCGTCGGTCGCGGGTCTGGCCGGTCAGGAGGGCGTAATCGACGCCGCGTTTCTTCAGCTCATCTTCAATCAGTGCCAGCATGGACGTGAATTGGGAAAACAACAGCACCCGGCGACCTTCTTCAAACAGCTCTTCGAGCATTTCCATCAGGCTGTCGAGCTTGCCCGAGGTGCTGCCTCGGGCGGGCAGGGTAGCGTCGTTGATCAGGCGCAGGTCGCAACACACCTGGCGCAGCTTGAGCAGGGCTTCGAGAATGATGATCTGGCTGCGGGCCACGCCTTTGCGGGTGATCTCGTCGCGGACCTTCTTGTCCATCGCCAGGCGCATGGTCTCGTAGACGTCCCGCTGGGCGTCGCTGAGTTCGACCCAATGGATGATCTCGGTCTTGGGCGGCAACTCCGTCGCCACCTGCTCCTTGGTCCTGCGCAGCAGGAAAGGTTTTATCCGACCGTTGAGGTGCTGCAGTCGTACATCGCTGCCGCGCTTTTCTATCGGTACACGGTAATCGCGGTTGAAACTCTTGACGTCCCCAAGCCACCCCGGCAGCAGGAAGTGAAACAGCGACCACAATTCGCCCAGGTGATTTTCCAGCGGCGTGCCGGACAGGCACAGCCGCTGGCGGGCGTTGAGCTCGCGGGCGGCCTGGGCGGCTTTGCTGGTGGGGTTCTTGATGTACTGGGCTTCATCGAGGATCAGCACGTGCAACGGCTGCGCGGCCAGGCGCTCGACATCCTTGGGCAGCAGGGCATAGGTGGTGAGGACCAGGTCGTAATCGGCCAGTCGGTCGAAATATTTCTTGCGCCCGGCGCCGTAAAGCGCCAATACCTTGAGCTGCGGCGTGAAGTGAGCCGCCTCGTCGAGCCAGTTGGGGATCAGGCTGGTCGGCATGACGACCATGCACGGCCGGTCGAGGCGTCCGGCGTGTTTTTCGCTGAGAATGTGCGCCAGGGTCTGTAGGGTTTTGCCCAGGCCCATGTCGTCCGCGAGAATGCCGCCGACTTCCAATTGCCTGAGCGATTGCATCCAGCTCAAGCCTTCGAGTTGATAGGGCCGCAGCGTCGCGTTCAGGCCCTCGGGCGCGAGGGCGGTGTAATCCTTGATGTCCCGCAGGCGTTGCGCCAGGCCGCGAATGTGTTCGCCACCTTCCCAGGTCAGCGGCATGTCCTGCAGCGGGTTCAGGCGCAGGGCGTCCGCGCTGTTGAGGCGCAGTTTGGTGGTGCCGGGCTCTTGCAGGTAAAACTCGCCCAGGGTCGCCAGCACCGGTTTCAGCCGGCCATAGGGCAGGGCCACCTGCTGCGGGCCGAACTCCGAGTTCGGGCGGTTGGGCAGGTTGACCAGAATGAGTTCGTCATCCCGACGCCGGGCCAGGCGTTCCGGGTTGAACAATTCGATGTGCGAGCGCATCAGGTTCAGCAGGATCGGCAGCAGGCTCAGGCGTTCGCCGTTGACGATGATCCCCAGTTCGAGGTCGAACCAGTCCCGCTCCGGCGTTTCCTCGACGGTGGCGTACCACTCGTCCACTGCCGTCAGGTCGAAGCCGAAGTCCTCGTCGATCTGCAATTCCCAGCCCTGGGTGCGCAGTTTCGGCAGGTCATTGAGGGTGAAGGTCAGCCAGGCGCTGTCGTTGACCATCTCGTACAGTTCGCCAGCGCTTTCCGGCAGGGCCTTGCTTTGTCGGGTCGCGACCTTGAAGCCGAGGATTCGCAGCTGTTCGCGGTAGGACTGTTCCACGTCGGTGTGGCGTTTTATCCGCAGAGTCTGGGTTTCCTGGCGAATCAGCACGTCGGTGTTGCGCTGGCCGCTGACGTATTCGTCCAGGTAACTGAACGACAGTGCGGCGCGGTGTTGAATGTAGCGCTGCATCTTGCCGTTGCGCGGCTCGAAGGCGCTGAACTCGATACTGGCCAGCCACAGGCGCGGCACCGGTTGCACATTGTCCACCAGCACTTGTGGCGGGGCCTTGGGGCTGCGGTTGTCCAGCACCGCCTGGAGTTTCTCCAGCAACTGCGCGTCTTTTTCGGCGGCCGGGTAGGCCAGGGTTTCCTGGACTTGCAGCAACACCGCCGCGCAGTGCTTGCAGTTGATGCGCACCGGGCAGGAGCACGCGGCTTCGAGCAGAATCAGCGTGCCCTTGGCTGACTCTTTAAGGCGAATGGTCTGACGGTAGACGTTACCGCCAGAGCCTTCGCAACTGGCGGTGATGGTGCTGTCGCCGGCTTCGACAATCCTGACGCGGTTTTCCAGCGCATAACGGCGCCCGCGCTCCAGGCTCTGTTCCTTGAATCGATTGACCCAGGAAGGTGCCAGGGGTTTGCTCAGGGGCGAGGGCATAGGTGCGCCAATCAGTCCGGAATGACTTCAGGTGCCTGCCGTGGCGCGGGCGCGGTCAACGAGGTGATCTTGATCAGCAGGCCAAGATGCCCGTTGTCGAGGAAGTTCAGTTGGCCATTCTTGGTATGGCTCTGCTGCTTGAGGCGCTCGCTGGAGGTGACCAGGCCATTGGCGTTGATCTGGTTGATCCAGAAATCGGCATCCACGTCGGTGAAACGGCCCAGCTTCAGTTCCAGGGTGCCCTCGATGGGGAATTGCCCGAACTGTTCGGCACCGTCGCTGATGGCAATTTTGCGCCCCTGTTCACCGAGGGTCTGCTGCCAGGCCTTGTGCATCAATACCGTGTATTGGCCGCTGGCGGTGAGTTTCTCGACGATGTTGCCCATGGCCGGCGTGCGCTGGCTATCCGCGCCCAGGCGTTGCGCGCCGGCGTCCCAGTCTTCCGGTGCGGCGCGGCTGACAATCGCCGGCTCGGCATTCTGGCGCACCAGGATCATTTCAACCTGATACAGGTCGTCGGCAAGCGCCAGGGGAGCGACCAGGGTCAACAACAAGGTCAGTGAGCGAAACAGGCGCATGTGGCGTCCTTCAAACAGTGGTCGGAGTGAGGCGCTCGAACAGCGCTTCTACGGTATTGAAGCGCTCTTCCGCGCGCTCCATGGGCACCATGAATTTGAACATCGTGGCACCTTCGAACTTGTAGCGTTTGGGTTGGCCCTGGATCAACTTGATCAGCACCAGTGGATCGACCGGCGTCTGGGCCTCGAACTCGATCCGGCCGCCGTTGGGGCCGCCGTCGACTTTCTTGATGCCCAGTTGTTCGGCCTTGAGCTTGAGCAGCGTGGTACGCACCAGGTTCTTGGTCGGTTCCGGCAGCAGGCCGAAGCGGTCGATCATCTCCACTTGCAGGTCCTTGAGGCCTTCCTCGTCGCTGGCCGAGGCGATGCGTTTGTAGAGGATCAGCCGTGCGTGAACGTCCGGCAGGTAGTCTTCCGGGATCAACGCCGGCACCCGCAGGTTGATTTCCGGCCCGCCGCCCAGGGGTTGGTCGAGGTTCGGCTGTTCGCCCTTGCGGATCGACTTGACCGCGCGTTCGAGCATTTCCATGTACAGGGTGAAGCCGACGGCCTGGATCTGGCCGCTCTGGCCGTCGCCGAGCAATTCGCCGGCACCGCGGATTTCCAGGTCGTTGGTGGCCAGCACGAAGCCGGCGCCCAGGTCCTGGGTATTGGCGATGGCTTCCAGGCGCTTTTCCGCATCCGGGGTGATCTGCTGGCGCGGTGGCGTCAACAGGTAGGCATAGGCCTGGTGGTGGCTACGACCGACTCGGCCGCGCAACTGGTGCAGCTGGGCCAGGCCGAATTTGTCGGCGCGCTCGATGATGATGGTGTTGGCGCTCGGCACGTCGATGCCGGTCTCGATGATGGTCGAGGCGATCAGCACGTTGAAGCGCTTGTGGTAGAAGTCGCTCATCACCTGTTCGAGTTCACGCTCGCGCATTTGCCCGTGGCCGATGCCGATCCGCGCTTCCGGCACCAGTTCGGCGAGGTCGGCGGCGCATTTCTCGATGGTCTTCACGTCGTTGTGCAGGTAATAGACCTGGCCGCCACGCAGCAACTCACGCAGCAAGGCTTCCTTGACCGTGCTTTTGTTCTGCTCCATGACAAAGGTGCGCACCGACAGGCGCCGGGCCGGCGGCGTGGCGATGATCGACAGATCGCGCATGCCCGACACCGCCATGTTCAGCGTGCGCGGGATCGGCGTGGCGGTCAGGGTCAGGATGTCGACTTCGCTGCGCAGGGCCTTGAGCTGTTCTTTCTGGCGTACGCCAAAGCGGTGCTCTTCGTCGATGATCACCAGCCCCAGGTTCTTGATCTTCACGTCGTCCTGCAGCAGCTTGTGCGTGCCGATGACGATGTCGATCTTGCCCTCGGCCAGGTCGGCCACGGCGGCGTTCACTTCCTTGGTGGATTTGAAACGGCTCATCACTTCCACTGTCACCGGCCAGTCGGCAAAGCGGTCGCGGAAACTGTTGTAGTGCTGCTGGGCGAGCAGAGTGGTCGGCACCAGGATCGCGACCTGCTTGCCACCGTGCACGGCAATGAACGCGGCGCGCATCGCCACTTCGGTCTTGCCGAAGCCCACATCGCCACACACCAGCCGGTCCATCGGTTTGGGCGCGAGCATGTCGGCGCGCACGGCTTCGATGGTGGTCTGCTGGTCGACGGTTTCTTCGAACGGGAAACCGGCGCTGAAGGTTTCGTAGTCGGCTTTCGGATCGGCGAAGGCATAGCCCTCGCGGGCCGCGCGCCGGGCATAGATGTCCAGCAGTTCGGCGGCCACGTCGCGCACCTGTTCGGCCGCCTTGCGTTTGGCTTTCTGCCAGGTTTCCGAGCCCAGGCGATGCAGTGGGGCCAGGGCGTCGTCGCTGCCGGTGTAGCGGGCGATCAGGTGCAGGTTCGCCACCGGCACGTAGAGCTTGGCACCCTCGGCGTATTCAAGGGTCAGGAACTCGGCGGCCTGGCTGTCGATTTCCAGTGTCGCCAGGCCCAGGTAGCGGCCCACGCCGTGGTCGATGTGCACCACGGGCGCGCCTTCGCGCAGTTCGGTGAGGTTCTTGATGACGGCGTCGTTGGCGGCGTCGGCGCGTTTCTCGCGACGGCGGCGCTGCATGACGCGCTGGCCGAACAAAGGACTTTCGGCGACCAGGGCCAGGGCTGGGTCATCCAGGACCAGGCCGTCGTTCAATGGCGCGATGGTAATCGCCAGGCGATCCTTGCCGGCGACGAAGTCCGGCCAGCTGTCCACCGTTTTCGGTCGCAGCTTCAGGCGCTCAAGCAGCTCCAGCAGCACTTCGCGACGACCCGCGGATTCGGCGGTGAACAACACGCGGCCGGGGAATGCATCGAGAAAGCCGGCCAGCGCCGCCAGGGGTTGCGTGGCCTTGGCTTCGATGGCCAGGTCCGGCAACGCCTTGGCCGGGAAACGTTCACGGCCGACGCCGGTTTCCACGTCCTGCTGGCTCGCCACCACCCGTGGCCAGCTCTTGAGGCGGGCAAAACAGTCTTCCACCGGCAGGAACAGCTCGGCCGGCGGTAATAGCGGCCGGGAAGGATCGACGCGACGTTCTTCGTAGCGGTTGCGCACGTCGTTCCAGAAGTTTTCCGCGGCCTGTTCGATGCCCGGCAGGGAAAACACCTGGGTGTCCTGGGGCAGGTAATCGAACAGGGTGGAGGTTTCTTCGAAAAACAGTGGCAGGTAATACTCGATGCCGGCGGGCGTGATCCCGCTGCTCAGGTCCTGGAAGATCGGGCAGCGCCGGAAATCCACATCGAAGCGCTCGCGAAAGCGGGCCTTGAAGCGGGTCACGGCGTCTTTCTGCAGCGGGAACTCCTTGGCCGGCAACAGGCGGATCGACTGCACTTTATCGATGGACCGCTGGTTTTCCGGGTCGAAGGTGCGCAGGGTCTCGATTTCGTCATCGAACAGGTCGATGCGATAAGGCAGTTTGCTACCCATCGGGAACAGGTCGATCAAGGCGCCGCGTACCGCGAACTCGCCGTGCTCGTACACCGTGTCGACGCAGCGATAGCCACTGGCCTCAAGGCGAGTGCGCATTTGCTCGACATCGAGCTTCTGTCCGATGTCCAGCACCAGGCTGCTGCCAAGCAGGAATTGGGTCGGCGCCAGGCGATGTAGGGCCGTGGTGATCGGCACTACCAAAACGCCATGACTGAGTTCCGGCAGCCGATAAAGGCTGGCGATTCGCTGGGAAATGATGTCCTGGTGCGGCGAAAACAGATCGTAGGGCAGGGTTTCCCAGTCCGGAAAATGCAAGACCGGCAAATCCGGAGCGAAGAAACTCAGCTCCTGTTCCAGCCGCTCGGCGCTTTGGCTGTCGGCGGTCAGCAGCAGGGTGAAACGCTTTGCAGCGCTGGCAGCCTCGGCGATGGCCAGGCTCAGGGCGGCACCGGGCAGGTTGCCCCAGTGCTGTTTACCTGCCGCGGCAGGGAGAAGCGGAAGACGCAGAACGGGCACGGAAGATTGAGCTCCAGCATTGCGACAAAGTCGACAATTGTAGCGGGGGAAGAGGGCTGCTGTCAGTCGCAGACTACCCGGGCAGACAGGAAAACCACGGTGCGACAGGCGCGCATTGCTCCGCCGATGACTCGGCGGCATAATGTAGCCCCTTTTTTCAGCCCCTACATGTGGAAGGTTACCGTGACTCAGAAGCCCGACCAGTGTCTTGGTGAATGGATTGATCGTGAAGCTCTCGCAGAAGCGATGATCCCTCTCATCGGTCAGCTCTACCGCAATAACAACGTGGTGAGCTCGATCTATGGCCGCAGCCTGATCAACCAGTCTGTCATCGCGATCCTCAAAGCCCATCGCTTTGCTCGCCACCGTTCTTCCGACGACAGCGAACTCTCCGTCCACGAAACATTCCCCCTGCTTAAAGCCATGAGCGAGCTCAAGCTCGGCGCGGCTTCGGTGGATCTGGGCAAGTTGGCGTTCAAATTCCGCAGCGAAGGCAATGGCCGTAGCGCCGAGCAGTTCGTTCGTGAAGAGATGGCCGATGTGGTTGGCCAGCAGAACGCTTCGCCTCGCAAAGGCACTGACGTGGTCCTGTACGGCTTCGGTCGTATCGGCCGTCTGCTGGCGCGCATCCTGATCGAAAAAACCGGTGGCGGCGACGGCCTGCGCCTGCGGGCCATCGTGGTGCGCAAAGGCGCCGATAACGACCTGACCAAGCGCGCCAGCCTGTTGCGTCGTGATTCGGTCCATGGTTCGTTCAACGGCACCATCATCATCGATGAAGAAAACAACACCATCCTCGCCAACGGCAACCTGATCCAGGTGATCTACGCGAAGAACCCGGCCGAGGTGGACTACACCCAGTACGGCATCAAGGACGCACTGCTGGTGGACAACACCGGCGTATGGCGTGATGCCGAGGGCCTGGGCCAGCACCTGGCCTGCCCGGGCATCGACCGCGTCGTGCTGACAGCGCCTGGCAAGGGCAAGCTGAAGAACATCGTTCACGGCATCAACCACGGCGAAATCACCGCTGAGGACAAGATCGTCTCCGCTGCTTCTTGCACCACCAACGCCATCGTGCCGGTGCTCAAGGCGGTGAACGACAAGTTCGGCATCGTCAACGGTCACGTTGAAACGGTTCACTCGTACACCAACGACCAGAACCTGATCGACAACTTCCACAAGGGCGATCGCCGTGGCCGCAGCGCCGCGCTGAACATGGTCCTCACCGAGACCGGTGCCGCCACCGCCGCCGCCAAGGCCCTGCCTGAACTGGCCGGCAAGCTGACCGGCAACGCGATCCGTGTGCCGACGCCGAACGTGTCGATGGCCATTCTCAACCTGAACCTTGAGAAAGCCGCCACCCGTGAAGAGATGAACGAGTACCTGCGCTACATGGCGCTGCACTCCGACCTGCACAAGCAGATCGACTTCGTCAATTCCCAGGAAGTGGTGTCCACCGACTTCGTCGGCTCGCGCCACGCCGGTGTCGTGGATGCTGAAGCTACCATCAGCCAAGACAGCCGCGTTGTTCTGTACGTTTGGTACGACAACGAGTTCGGTTACAGCTGCCAGGTGGTTCGCGTGATGGAAGACATGGCCGGTGTAAACCCGCCAGCGTTCCCGCGCTAAGCCTTAGCTGCTTGTGAAAACGCCCCGACTTGTCGGGGCGTTTTTTTGTCTGGGGTTTGTGGTGCCTGGGCTGGCCTCATCGCGAGCAAGCTCGCTCCCACAGTTTGATTGTGTACACCCTGTGGGAGCGAGCTTGCTCGCGATAGCGATCCATCAGGCGCCACCGACCACCGAGGCCTGCGCCGTCCGCAGTGCATGCCGATTGCCCTTGAACAGCACCAGGGTCGCAATCAACCCCAGCACCGCCGCGCCACTGAGCCATATCCCCGGCGCGGCCTTGTTATCCAGTACATGAATCAGATAGGTACAAGCCGCCGGGGTAAACCCGCCGAACGTCGCTGTCGCCAGGCTGTAGGCCAGGGAGAAGCCGGTGGTGCGCACCTCGACCGGCATGATTTCCGTCAAGGCCACGACCATTGCACCGTTGTACGATCCATACAGGAACGACAACCACAGCTCGACGATCAGCAAATGGCTGAAACTGGGGTTCGCCACCAACCAGGACAGCGCCGGATAGGCGGTGAGGATCGCCAGGACAGTCGCACCGAGCAGCAGGGGTTTACGTCCGATCTTGTCGGAAAACGCCCCCATCACGGGCAGCCAGAAGAAATTCGACAAGCCGATGCACACCGTGACCAGCAGCGCATCCAGGTCCGACAGGTTCAACTCGGCCTTGCCGAAGGTCGGTGTGTAGGCGGTGATCAGGTAGAACGACACCGTGGTCATCACCACCAGCGCCATGCCGGCCAAGACAATGCCGAAGTTCTGACCAATGGAGCGGACAATATCCGACAGGCTGGGACGATGTTTTCTCGCTTGGAACTCAGGTGTTTCTTCCAGCGAACGACGGATCACGAATATGGCCGGGACAATCATGCACCCCACCAGGAACGGTACGCGCCAGCCCCATTCGCCCATTTCCTGGGGGCTCAGCCAGTGATTGAGGCCAACCCCCAGCAGGCCGGCGAACACCACGGCAGCCTGTTGACTGGCGGATTGCCAACTGACAAAGAAGCCCTTGCGCCCCGGTGTGGAGATTTCCGCCAGGTAAACCGACACGCCACCGAGTTCCACGCCGGCGGAGAAGCCTTGCAGCAATCGGCCCAGCAGCACCAGCAACGGGGCCGCCACGCCGAGGGCAGCGTAGCCCGGCACGCAGGCGATCAGTATGGTGCCCGTGGCCATCAGCGCCAGGGTGATGATCAAGCCTTTGCGACGGCCGTGGCGGTCGATGTAGGCACCGAGAAAAATCGCACCGAGGGGACGCATCAGGAACCCGGCACCAAACGTGGCCAGGGACAACATCAGCGAGGCGAACGCACTGTCGGCGGGGAAGAACGTCTTGGCGATGGCCGTGGCGTAGAAGCCATAGACCATGAAGTCGAACATCTCCAGGAAGTTGCCGCTGACAACGCGAAAAATCGCCTTGCCGTTGCTCGTTTGGGAAGACATGTGTAGGTACTCACTCTGGCAAATCTTGTATGGAAGCGCTGCACCCCTGTGGGAGCCTTGCAGGAACCTTGGAACCTTGGAACCTTGGAACCTTGGAACCTTGGAGCCTTGGAACCTGTGGAAGCAAAGCTTGCTCGCGATGCAGGCGATACGGTTTAGCTGCAAGACCGCGTCATCGTTCATCGCGAGCAAGCTTTGCTCCCACAGGGCTCCATTGGCTCCCACAGGTTTTTTTGCGCGCGCCGGAGTTCATAATGGCGGGCGCGGTTTTGAGGGGAGATGAAGATTTGTTAACTGGACGATGGATTGGGCTTGTGGTGCTGGCCGGCGTGTTGTCGGGTTGCGGCAACGGCGACACCCTGGAGCGCTTCGACGGCCCGACCATGGGCAGTCATTATTCGATTCAGTACGTCAGGCATTCCGCCGGGCCCACTGCGAAAACGGTGCAGGCCGAGGTGGAAAGCATCCTCGCCGAAGTGGATCGGCAACTCTCGACCTATCGCAGCGACTCGGACATCGAGCGTTTCAACGCGCTGCCGGCCAACAGCTGCCAGGTCATGCCTGGCTCGGTCCTGGAGTTGGTCCGCGTAGGTGAGCAGTTGTCGGTTCAAAGCGACGGCTCCTTCGACCTGACGGTGGAACCGCTGCTGAACCTGTGGGGCTTCGGTCCCCAGTCTCGCGAAGAAAAAGTACCGACCGCCGAAGCCTTGACCTTGGCGCGCCAGCGCGTCGGTCATGGTCATTTGCGCATCGAGGGCGACCGGTTGTGCAAGGACACTGCGGTGGAAGTCGACTTCAACAGTGTCGCCGCAGGCTATGCCGTCGACCGCATCGCCGCCAGGCTCCAGGCCCTGGGGATCGACAGTTACCTGGCCGAAGCCACCGGCGAACTCAAGGCCTTGGGGCGCAAGCCCGATGGTTCGGCCTGGCGTATCGCCCTGGAAGAGCCCCGGGACGACCGGCAAGTGGCCGAACGTGTCATCGAGGTCAATGGCTACGGGGTTTCCACCTCGGGCGACTACCGTAAATATTTCGAACAGGGTGGTAGGCGTTATTCCCACACTTTTGACGCACGCACCGGTACACCAGTCCTACATAACCTGGCGTCAGTCACGGTGATTCATCCTTCGGCGTTGATGGCCGATGGACTATCGACGCTGTTGCTGATTCTTGGTCCTGAACGGGGTTGGGACTATGCCGAAAAGCACGGCATTGGGGTATTTTTTGTGCTGCGCGATGGCAATGGCTTTGTTACACGTACCAACGATGCGTTTGAGCGCATAAGCAGCGGAAAAGCCCAATGATGACAGCGTCATGAAAGGCGACCTGTGGCGAAATAGCGCAGGCAAAACTAGCCTACGACGCGACCAAGGGGTAATGTGCGCGGCGTTGACGCTTCTATAGACTGTGGCCGGGCTCGTGAACCGGCCCCAAATTGTTCCTTCATGCCGCAGGCCGGCATGATTTAGCCGTCGGTGCCAAGTGAGGCACAGCGGCCTGTTCTGAGGAGTATGCATGGCTGTCTACAACTACGACGTGGTGGTACTGGGTTCCGGCCCGGCGGGGGAAGGCGCGGCAATGAACGCGGCCAAGGCAGGGCGCAAGGTGGCGATGGTCGACAGCCGTCGGCAGGTCGGCGGCAACTGCACCCACTTGGGTACCATCCCGTCCAAGGCCTTGCGTCACTCGGTCCGGCAGATCATGCAGTTCAACACCAACCCGATGTTCCGTGCCATCGGCGAACCGCGCTGGTTCTCCTTCCCGGACGTGCTCAAGAGCGCCGAGAAGGTGATCTCCAAGCAGGTGGCCTCGCGCACCGGTTACTACGCCCGCAACCGCGTGGACGTGTTCTTCGGCACCGGCAGCTTTGCCGACGAGCAGACGGTCGAAGTGGTCTGCGGCAATGGCGTGGTCGAGAAACTGGTGGCCAAGCACATCATCATTGCCACCGGTTCGCGCCCGTATCGTCCGGCCGACATCGATTTCAACCATGCGCGTATCTACGATAGCGACACCATCCTGAGCCTGGGTCACACCCCGCGCAAGCTCATCGTCTACGGCGCTGGCGTGATCGGTTGCGAATACGCCTCGATCTTCAGCGGCCTGGGTGTGTTGGTGGAACTGGTGGACAACCGCGGCCAGTTGCTGAGCTTCCTGGACTCGGAAATCTCCCAGGCCCTGAGCTATCACTTCAGCAACAACAACATCACCGTGCGCCACAATGAAGACTACGACCGCGTCGAAGGCGTCGACAATGGCGTGATCCTGCACCTCAAGTCCGGCAAGAAGATCAAGGCCGACGCCTTGCTCTGGTGTAACGGTCGTACCGGCAACACCGACACCCTGGGCCTGGAAAACATTGGCGTGAAGGTCAACAGCCGCGGCCAGATCGAAGTCGACGAGAACTACCGTACCTGCGTGCCGAACATCTACGGTGCCGGTGACGTGATCGGCTGGCCGAGCCTGGCCAGTGCCGCCCACGACCAGGGCCGCTCGGCCGCTGGCAGCATTGTCGACAACGGCAGCTGGCGCTTCGTCAACGACGTACCGACCGGGATCTACACCATTCCGGAGATCAGCTCGATCGGCAAGAACGAGCAGGAGCTGACCCAGGCCAAGGTGCCTTATGAAGTGGGCAAGGCCTTCTTCAAGAGCATGGCGCGGGCGCAGATCGCCGGCGAGCCGCAAGGCATGCTGAAGATCCTGTTCCACCGCGAGACCCTGGAAGTGTTGGGCGTGCACTGCTTCGGCTACCAGGCGTCGGAGATCGTGCACATCGGCCAGGCGATCATGAACCAGCCGGGCGAATTGAACACGTTGAAGTACTTCGTCAACACCACGTTCAACTACCCGACCATGGCCGAAGCCTATCGGGTAGCGGCCTATGACGGGCTCAACCGGCTTTTTTGAGCGGCTCCGGCCGGTGGCCTGAGCCGGCCGGGGAGACCGATTTCAGCAATTCTCGAGGGTGGCAGTGGCCAAACCGGGAAAGTCTGTAATCAGGCTGTCAGCGCCAAAGTCGGCGAGCCTGCGCATCAGCGCGGGCTCGTTGACGGTCCACACCGACACATGCAGCCCCTGGCGCTGCGCCTTGATCAGGCGTTCCGGCGTGCACAGGGTCCAGTTCAGCGCCAGAATCTCGCAGCCGTAACTCTGGGCGACCTTCAACGGGTCGAGCCAGGCGTATTCGGCCACCAGTCCGCGGGAGATGTCCGGAGTCAGGTCCAGGGCCGCCTTGAGTACTTCCCGGGAACTGGACGTGATGGTGATTTTGTCCAGCAGCCCGAAACGCTGGGCCATTTCGCGAATGCCCAGCACCGTCGCGGCGGCGCGGGTGCGCGAGGCGCTCTTGACCTCCAGTTGCCAGTGCTCGAAATCACACTTCTCGAACAGCTCCTCCAGGCGTGGGATCGGGCACGGCTTGATCCAGCCCGGGCCACCCTTGCGCGCATCGTAGGTCACCAGCTCGGCGGCGGAATGCTCCACCACTTTGCCGCGCCGGTCCGTGGTGCGCTTGAGGGTCGGGTCGTGGATCACCATCAACTCGCCGTCCATCGAAAGGTGCAGGTCCAGCTCGCAACGGCGTACGCCGTGCTTGAGGCACTCCTGAAAACCGGTCAGGGTGTTTTCCGGCGCTTCGCCCTTGGCGCCGCGGTGGCCATAAATGAGGGTCACGGTTCTTCCTTATTGATACCTGAGTCGTTCTGTTCCCGGGCCAGGCGACGCTCTTGCGCCTGTTTCTGCAGGATGTAGCGAGCCAGCAACTGGCGCTGGGCGTCGGTCGGGCGTTCGAACTCGGTGCCGACGTCGTAGCCGTCGCCCTTGGGGTCGCAGTGGGTGACCCGCGCCCGCAGCAACAGGCCGAGGGCTTGCGGCATCAGCACCAGCTTGATCGACAAGTGGGTGCCGACCGCGATCGGCGTGGGGTGTTGGAAGTCGACGCCGCCTTCGGAAATGATCACCGGTTGCGGTTCGCCGATTTCGCCGAGCACCGTCAGGGCAATGACCTGGCTGAGCAGGTCGATGCGTTTGTTCATTGCCTTGAGGTAGGCCGCGATGCTGCGTTCGCGCTCGCTGATCTGGCGCAGCAGGTGCTGTGATTCGAATTCGCTCAGGTGCAATTCACTGAGCAGATTGAACAATGGAGAAGCATCCTGCAACACTTCCTGGCCAGCAGCTTCAGGAATGGACAGGGGCCGAATTTCCAGTGCGATCGTGTCCTCGATACGGTAGTATTCGCGGCGATCTTCTTCATCTAATGTCGACATGGCGAACCCATGGTAGCGGCGGTGGTCTGAGTGTAAAGCTGGTTTGTGACCCCCGCCACAAGGACGTTCCTTTTCCCTCCGAACAAGCCCCGACATGTTCAGACCTCTCTTCGTATTTATCGGCACGCGTTATACCCGTGCAAAGCGTCGCAATCATTTCGTATCGTTCATTTCCCTGACGTCCATCATCGGGCTGGCCCTTGGCGTGGTCGTGATGATCGTCGTGCTCTCGGTGATGAACGGCTTCGACCATGAGATGCGCACCCGCGTGCTGGGCATGGTGCCCCACGCGACCCTCGAATCCGGCGAAGCCATCAGCGATTGGCCGAGCCTGGCCGCCAAGGTCAAGCAGAACCCGCAGGTGCTGGCCGTTGCGCCGTTCACCCAGATGCAGGGGCTGCTGACCAACGACGGCAAGGTGTCCAAAGTGTTGCTCAATGGCATCGACCCCGGGCTCGAGCGGCAGGTGTCGATCATCGACAACTTCATGCAACAGGGAAAACTCGATGACCTGGCGCCAGGCAGTTTCGGCATCGTCATCGGTGACAAGGCCGCGGCCAAGCTCGGCGTTGCCATTGGCGACAAGCTGACGTTCGTCGCCCCGGAGGTCACCGTGACCCCGGGCGGCATGTTCCCGCGCATGAAACGCTTTACCGTGGTCGGCATTTTCCATGTCGGCGCCGGCGAGCTGGACGGTTACCTGGGCGTCACCAACCTCCAGGACCTGGCGCGCCTGCACCGCTGGAAGCCGGATCAGGTCCAGGGCCTGCGGTTGAAGTTCGACGACCTGTTCCAGGCACCGCGCGTCGCGTGGACCATCGCCCAGCAACTCGGCGAAGACCGCTACTATGCCCGGGACTGGACCCGCACCCACGGCAACCTGTACCAGGCGATCCGCATGGAAAAAGCCATGATCGGTCTGCTGCTGTTGCTGATCGTTGCCGTGGCGGCGTTCAACATCATCTCCACGCTGGTGATGGTGGTGAACGACAAGAAGGGCGACATCGCCATCTTGCGTACCCTCGGCGCCACGCCGGGGCAGATCATGCGGATCTTCATGGTCCAGGGCACGGTCATTGGCGTGATCGGTACGTTCGTCGGCGCCCTGGTCGGGATGTTCGCCGCGCTGAACGTCAGCGCCGCGATTGCCGCCCTCGAAGGCCTGATCGGGCACAAGTTCCTCAACGCCGACGTGTACTTCATCGACTACCTGCCATCGCAATTGCAGGCCGATGACGTGTTGATGGTCTGCGGCGCCGCGTTGGTCCTGAGTTTCCTCGCCACCCTGTATCCTGCCTGGCGTGCCGCGCGCACCCAGCCTGCGGAGGCGTTACGTTATGAGTGAGTCGGGCATGAGTGAAAAAGCAATCTTGAGTTGCCGCAACCTGGGCAAATCCTACGAGGAAGGTCCGGAGTCGGTGGTGGTGTTGTCGGGCCTGCAACTGGAGTTGCATCCTGGCGAGCGCGTGGCGATTGTCGGCACCTCCGGGTCGGGCAAAAGTACCTTGCTCAACCTGCTGGGCGGCCTGGATACGCCGACCGCCGGCAGTGTCTGGCTGGCAGGCGAAGAGCTTTCGGCGTTGAACGAGAAGGCCCGCGGCCTGCTGCGCAACCGTTCCCTGGGCTTCGTCTACCAGTTCCACCATTTGCTGCCCGAGTTCACCGCGCTGGAAAACGTCTGCATGCCGCTGTTGATTGGCCGCACGGCGATTCCTGAGGCCCGTCAGCGCGCCACGGCGTTGCTGGAGCGGGTAGGGCTGGGGCATCGCCTGGAGCACAAGCCGGCCGAATTGTCCGGTGGTGAACGCCAGCGCGTGGCGATTGCCCGGGCCCTGGTCAACAAGCCTGGCCTGGTGATGCTCGACGAGCCGACCGGCAACCTCGACTCCCACACCGCCCAAGGCATCCAGGATTTGATGCTGGAGCTCAGCACGTCGATGCGCACCGCGTTCCTGGTGGTGACTCACGACATGAACCTGGCCCGGCAGATGGACCGCGTCCTGCACTTGCAGGAAGGTTGCCTGACGCCCATCTGACCGACCGAAACCCGGCGTTTGCTACATACGCCGGGTCTTTTATTTTTATACGGTGCCCCGCGAATGTTCAGACCGTTATCGATCTTTATCGGCACGCGCTATACCCGCGCCAAGCGCCGCAATCGCTTTGTTTCGTTCATTTCCATGACCTCGATGATCGGCCTCGCCCTGGGTGTGCTGGCGATGATCGTAGTGTTGTCGGTGATGAACGGCTTCCAGCGCGAAATGAGCTCGCGCATCCTCGGCATGGTGCCCCACGCCACTATCGTCGGTGTCAATCCGATCGACGATTGGCAGCCGGTGGCCGCCGCGGCGCTGAAAAACCCTGAAGTGACCGCTGCCGTGCCGTTTACCGAGATGGAAGGGATGCTGAGCCATAAAGGTTCGATGCAGCCGATCCAGATCAGCGGCGTCGACCCGGCCCAGGAAGGCAAGGTGTCCATCGTCGCCCAGCATATCGTCCAGGGGCGTCTCGATGCGTTGAAGCCGGGCGAGTTTGGCGTGGTGATCGGCGAAATCACCGCCCGACGTTTTCGCCTGAACGTTGGCGACAAAATCACCCTGATCGTGCCGGAAGTCAGCACGGCCCCCGGTGGCATCACCCCACGGATGCAGCGGCTGAATGTGGTGGGTGTGTTCAAGGTGGGCGCCGAGCTGGACGGCTCCATGGCGCTGATCCACCTGGCCGATGCCGCACAGATGCAGCATTGGCAGCCGAACCAGGTGCAAAGCGTGCGTCTGGCGGTGAAGGACTTGTACGCAGCGCCGAAGGTCTCCGGTGACATTGCTACCGGTCTTGGCGCGGCCTACAAGGCCGACGACTGGACCCACACCCAGGGCAGCCTGTTCAGTGCCATGAAAATGGAAAAAACCATGATCGGCTTGCTGCTGATGATGATCGTCGCGGTGGCGGCGTTCAACATCATCGCCACCCTGATCATGGTGGTGAACGACAAAGGCGCGGACATCGCGATCCTGCGCACCATCGGCGCCACCCCGCGGCAGATCATGGCGATTTTCATGGTCCAGGGCACGGTGATCGGCGTTGTCGGTACGCTGATTGGCGGCGTGCTGGGGGTGGTCGCGGCGCTGAACGTCAGTGCGCTGGTGGGCTGGCTGGAACGGGTCAGTGGCCAGCACATCTTCAGTTCCGATGTGTACTTCGTCAGCAACCTGCCGTCGGAGCTGCAGCGTGGCGACGTGGTGCTGATCTGCTCGGCCGGGTTCATCCTGAGCTTCCTCGCCACGGTGTACCCGGCGTTGCGTGCGGCGAAGATCGAACCGGCGCAGGCGTTGCGGTATTCCTGAGAGACTGCAAAAGTGGGTTTGCGGGGCCTCTGCAAGCCCACTGGCAAGTGACGATTGCCTTTGTGGCGAGGGAGCTTGCTCCCGCTGGAGTGCGAAGCGCTCCTGATCCTGATCCAGGCCAAACGCTTTTGGGGCTGCTACGCAGCCCAGCGGGAGCAAGCTCCCTCGCCACAGGGGTTGCGTCGGGCTCAATCCCCCTTCGGCAATTCGATCAGGAACCGCGTCCAGCCATCGGCCGATTCACAGCGAATCTGCCCGCCATGGGCGCGGATGATCGAGCGGGTGATGGCCAGTCCGAGGCCCGCGTGTTCGCTGCTGCCCTCCTGGCGGGCCGGGTCGGCGCGATAGAAGCGGTCGAACAGGCGCGGCAGCAAGTCCGCTGCAATCCCCTCGCCGCTGTTCTCCACGCTTATGCTCACCCTTTGAGAAACATCGACAATGCGCACCCGCACTTCGCCGTCAGCGGGGGTGAAGCGCAGCGCATTGTCCAGCAGGTTGGAGAGCGCCCGGCGCAACATGTTGCGGTCACCCTCGATGCGCCCATCGCCCTCGCGGCTCAGGCGTACGTTGGTGTCTTCGGCCAGCGGCGCGAAGAAGTCCAGCAGCACGTCCACCTCTTCGGCCAATCGCAGCGGTTCGCGATTGAGCGCCAGCAAGCCGTGGTCGGCCTTGGCCAGGTACAGCATGTCGTTGACCAGTTGCGCCATCCATTGCAGTTCTTCGAGATTGCTGTGCAACGCCTCGCGGTAATCCTCCAGGGGGCGTTCGCGGGTGAGGGTGACCTGGGTGTGGGTCAGCAGGTTCGACAGCGGTGTGCGTAATTCATGGGCGATGTCGGCAGAGAACGCTGAGAGCCGCTGAAACGCATCGTCGAGGCGTCCGAGCATGGTGTTGATGCTGTGGGCCAATTCCGCCAGTTCGGCGGGCATTTGCTCTTCGGGCAGTCGGGCGTTGAGTGAGCGGGCCGAGACACTGCCGGCAATGGCGCCCATGCGCCGCAAGGGGCGCAAGGCCCGCCGGGCGGCCCAGGCACCCAGCAGGGCGGTGGCCAGGGCCGAGAGGCCCACGGTCAGCCAGATCAGGCGCTGCATGCGTTGCAGGAAGTGCTGGTGGTGGGTGATGTCCAGCAGCAGGGTCAGCTGCGGCGAATTGGCTCGATCGGGATACAGCGGCGCATTCAATACGCGGTAATCAGTGTCGGCATCGCTGAGGGTCGACAGGCCGGGCCGCTCTGGCAATTGCGCCGGAATCCGGATCGAGCTGTCGTACCAGCGCACACCATCGCTGCCCTTGATGCGCAGCGCCAGGTCGGCCTGGCGGCTCAATTCATCTTCCAGGCGCGCCTGGGTCTGCTCAGCGTCGAGGTCTTGCAGGGCCCGGCGCAGGCCGATCAACTTGCCTTCGAGCAGTTGCTGGTCCAGTTCGATGAAGTGCGCCTCGCTGCCACGGCTGAACAACACCCCGGCGAACAATGACACCACGGCGGTGCAGGCGGCGAACAGCAGCGCCAGGCGGCTGCTCAGCGACAACCGCCTCACAGGCTGCGCTCTTCAAGCACATAACCCATGCCCCGCACGGTATGGATCAGTTTGCTGGGGAAGTCGTCGTCAATCTTGATTCGCAGGCGTCGTATCGCGACTTCGATGACGTTGGTGTCGCTGTCGAAATTCATGTCCCAGACCTGGGACGCGATCAGCGATTTGGGCAGTACTTCGCCCTGGCGGCGCAGGAGCATTTCCAGCAAGGCGAATTCCTTGGCGGTGAGGTCGATGCGCCGGCCGCCGCGTTCGACACGACGGCGGATCAGGTCCAGGCGCAAGTCGGCCAGTTGCAGGGTGGTTTCCTGTTGCGTCGAACTGCCTCGACGCAACAGGCTGCGTACCCGCGCCAGCAACTCGGAAAAGGCAAAGGGCTTGACCAGGTAATCATCGGCGCCCAGCTCCAGGCCGTGTACGCGATCCTGTATCGCATCCCGCGCGGTGAGAAACAGCACCGGTGTCTCCAGCCCGGCGCCACGGACGGCTTGCAGGATCTGCCAGCCATCGCGGCCGGGCAACATCACGTCGAGGATCAGCAGGGCGTATTCACCGCTCAAGGCCAGTTGCTGGCCGGTGATGCCATCGGCCACCAGGTCGGCATTGAACCCGGCTTCACCCAGGCCCTGGCGCAGGTATTGGCCGGTTTTGGTTTGGTCTTCGACGATCAGCAGTTTCATGGGCAGCTCAGGGCATGGTTTGAACGTGGGCGTTATACCGCGGCGGCCGGGCTCGTGGCACAACCTGACAGAGTTGTAATGCAACTGTCAGTCAATTGGCAGCCACACCGATCTAGAGTCTTGGGCAAGTTGAACCTTACCTTGTCGGAGTATGAACATGTTGATGGTAAACCGTCTGATCCTGGCCGCCTCCGCGTGGGTATTGAGTAGCTCGTTGTGGGCATCGCCCGGTGCGCACTTTGATTTCGGCCAGCCCGCACCGGCGGCCAAGGCCAGTCGCACCATCGAGGTGGTGATGGGCGACATGTCGTTCAATCCTGGCACGCTGGATATCAAGGCAGGCGAGACGGTGCGGTTTGTACTGATCAATAAAGGCCAGTTGTTGCACGAATTCAACCTCGGTAACGCCGCGATGCATGCCCAACACCAGCAGGAAATGCTCAAGATGCAACAGAGCGGCATGTTGACACCCACCGGGATGAAACCGGGAATGGACCATGCCTCGATGAATCCGGCCTCGATGGAGCACGGTGGTAAAGACGGCATGATGGGCCACGACGACGCTAACAGCGTGCTGGTTGAGCCGGGCATGTCCGCCGAGCTGACCTGGGCTTTTGACAAGGCTACCCGGCTGGAATTTGCCTGCAATGTCCCCGGTCATTACCAGGCCGGGATGAAGGGCGACCTGACAGTCAGTCAGTAAGCACTCAAAGGCTGCCGCAAAGGCTGATAGAATCGGCTGATTCTTCAGTCAGGTTTCCGTCATGCATCCCGCAGCCGAACATTCGCCGCTGGGCAAATCCAGCGAATACATCGCCACGTACACGCCGTCACTGCTGTTCCCGATCCCGCGCACGGCGAAATGGGCGGAACTGGGCCTGACGGCCGAGACCCTGCCGTACAAGGGCGTGGATTTCTGGAACTGCTTCGAGCTGTCGTGGCTGCTGCCGTCCGGCAAGCCGGTGGTGGCCATCGGTGAATTCGCGATCCCGGCGGATTCGCCGAATATCATCGAGTCCAAATCCTTCAAGCTGTACCTCAACTCCTTGAACCAGACCCCGTTCGCCGATACCGCGAGCCTGGAAGCGACCCTGCGCCAGGACCTGTCGACGGCTGCCGGCAAAGCAGTGGGCGTGCGGATCCGCAGCCTCAAGGACGTGGAGCGTGAAGGCATCGTGGCGTTGCCCGGTACATGCATCGACGATTTGGACATCAGCGTCGACTCCTACGCGCACCCGCGCCCGGAACTGCTGCGTTGCGATGCTTCGCGCATCGTCGAGCAAAGCCTGCACAGCCACTTGCTCAAGTCCAACTGCCCGGTGACCAGCCAGCCAGACTGGGGCAGCGTGGCGGTGGAATATCGCGGCGCGGCCCTGGACCCCGCCAGCCTGCTGGCCTACATCGTCAGCTTCCGCCAGCATTCGGATTTCCATGAGCAGTGCGTGGAGCGAATCTTTCTCGACCTGCAGCGCTTGCTCAAGCCGGAAAAACTGACGGTGTACGCGCGGTATGTGCGTCGGGGCGGGTTGGATATCAACCCGTATCGCAGCACCGAAGACGTGCAACTGCCCAACCACCGCCTGGTCCGCCAATAAACGTTCCTTGTGAAAGTGAGCTCTTGTGGGAGCGAGCTTGCTCGCGATGAGTCCGGTACATTCGACATTGATGTCAGCTGACACACCGCTATCGCGAGCAAGCTCCCTCCCACAGGGAATGCGGTTCAGTTTTGTGAAACTAAAAAGCCCCGCTAGCGACAGCAGGGCTTTTTGCATTTAAAGGGTTCAGATCCCCATATTGCCCAACGCTTGCACGATGTTGCGCAAGGTCCCGGCAAGGGTGGGGTGTTCCACCTCGAAGCGTTCGACAGCCAGGTTCACATTGTCGGCGAGGTTGTTGTCCGGTGCTTTGGTTTCCAACTCAAGCTCAAGTTCGATCTTTTGCATCAGCGCGTGCAGGTCATCGCGCTCGACTTCGGAAAGCGGTGGATTCTGGTCCAATTGCTCGCGCAGTTTGTTGAGCTGTTCTTGCAATTCGCGGGCAGGCATTGGCGTACTCCCTTTATTGATAGGCACAGCCATGGACCGCGACAGTCTGTCAAAAGTCCGTGGCTTGCCTTAAGAGTAATCCACACTCACGCTCCCTGCATGATCCCGGTCATGGCTTCTCGCCTTTGAGTCGGCGCAGGCTGATGTCCGCCAGGCAGGTGTCGAGTTCGCCCAGGTGATCGATCACCGAATGTACCCCCAGGCCGAACAATTGCACGGTGGCCTTGGCGCGCTTGGTTTCCCGTTCCTGTTGGCTCAGCGCCTGCCATTCGCCAGGCGCCAGGCCACACAGCGAGCCGCAGGACGCCAGGCCGATGGTCCACAAGCCGGCGTTGAGCCCTGACTGCAACAACCGGGGTTCGCCACTGACCAACACGCAACCGTCCAGTTGCTGGACGTTCAGCGCCATCAGCGCCTGCCAGCAGGCATGTGGTGCTGGCCAAGGATTATTTGTTGCTGGAAGTTGCGGCGGTTTGATCCACGTCGGCAATGAGGCCGCCAGGGCATGACTGACGGCAGGCGGCAGTTCGTCGAGCCAGGCGCAGGGGATTTCCTGGCGCTGCAGGTGGTGCAAGCTCTCCAGGGCGCCCGGTGTTGGCTGCGCATGCTCGACTGGCGCTGCCCCTGGTTGACGGATGCGTGCGCCGAAATCCACCAGGCATCCGCTCAGGCCAAACAGTACGGCGGTCAGGCTGGCGGCGGGGAGGGGCAGGGCTTCGGCGCGGGGCATGGGAACGTCCTTGAAATAACCTGCAGCCTAAAGGGCCTCGATGACAGTCCGGTGACAGTGAAATGAAGGGTGCCAGTCGTGGAAACGTCCTACGGCCTACTTGTTTTTTCGGTGCTGCCTATCCACGCGTTCCGTCTTATACTAGCCACCTTACCGCCTGGGCTCGGCGCCCTTGCCTGATTAATCCAAGGAGTTTTCCCCTATGCGCTGGAGCCATCGTCTAGCTCAGCTGTGTTTGTCAGCCAGCGTCGTGCTGGTTCCGTTCGCTGCCCAGGCCGCCACGGAAGAAGATCCTTGGGAAAGCATCAACCGTCCGATCTTTACCTTCAACGACACCATTGATACCTACGCGCTCAAGCCACTGGCCCAGGGTTATCAATACGTGACGCCGCAGTTCCTCGAAGACGGCATTCACAACATGTTCCGCAACATCGGTGACGTGGGCAACCTGGCCAACAACGTGCTGCAGGCCAAGCCGGCCGCTGCCGGGGTCGACACCGCCCGGTTGATCTTCAACACCACCTTCGGCCTGCTGGGCTTCTTCGATGTGGGCACCCAGATGGGCCTGCAGCGCAGCGATGAAGATTTTGGCCAGACCCTGGGCTACTGGGGACTGGGCAGCGGGCCATATGTAATGCTGCCGCTGCTGGGGCCAAGCACCCTGCGTGATGCGCCGGCCAAGCTGGTCGATGACTACACCGCCCCGTATCGTTATATCGATAACGTCTCGGTGCGTAACTCCATTCGAGGCCTGAACGTCGTCGACACCCGCGCCAGCCTGTTGTCGGCCGAGAAGATGGTGAGCGGCGACAAGTATGTCTTCATCCGCAACGCCTACCTGCAAAACCGCGAATTCAAGGTCAAGGATGGCCAGGTCGAAGACGATTTTTAATTCCGACCTGTAAAACCACGAAGGCGGCCCACAAGGCCGCCTTCTGTGCTTTTGGCGTCGTGTTTGAGCGGGTTTGATCCTTCCATTGAGTTACGCTTCGCTCGGTTCTTATAACTCTCTGTACTTTGACAAATAAAGACGGCAAGCGGCTATCTGCCTGAGCTTGAAACGCCCCGCGGATGGGAGTACCGTCTGCGCCTTAGAAGGGCACCTCTGATGTAGTTGTGTGTAGGGCAAAGGCCTGAAACCGGTACGACAGAGAGGCTAGAAAGCGAATCCAGTAGTGCGTGCAAGGCCAGATGGCCCAGCCCGCTACGCCAACCTAATTCTGGCGCCGTTTGCCCACATGCCAAAAACCAGTGCCACGCTGCTGATAATCGATGATGACGAAGTGGTGCGAGCCAGTCTCGCAGCCTACTTGGAAGACAGTGGTTTCAGCGTCCTGCAGGCCAGCAATGGCCAACAGGGTCTTCAGGTATTCGAGCAAGACAAGCCCGACCTGGTCATCTGCGACCTGCGCATGCCGCAGATGGGCGGACTCGAACTCATTCGCCAGGTCACCGAGATTTCCTCGCAGACTCCGGTGATCGTGGTTTCGGGCGCGGGCGTGATGAACGACGCGGTCGAGGCGTTGCGCCTGGGCGCGGCGGATTACCTGATCAAGCCCCTTGAAGACCTTGCGGTGCTCGAGCACTCGGTGCGCCGGGCCTTGGACCGTTCGCGCCTGTTGGTCGAAAACCAGCGCTACCGCGAGAAGCTGGAAACCGCCAACCGCGAGCTGGAAGCCAGCCTGAACCTGTTGCAGGAAGACCAGAACGCCGGGCGTCAGGTGCAGATGAACATGCTGCCGGTCAGCCCCTGGACCGTCGACGATTTCCGTTTTGCCCACCAGATCATCCCGTCGTTGTACCTGTCGGGCGATTTCGTGGACTATTTCCGGGTCGACGAGCGGCGAGTGGCGTTCTACCTGGCGGACGTTTCCGGCCATGGCGCTTCTTCGGCATTCGTCACGGTGCTGTTGAAGTTCATGACCACGCGCCTGTTGTTCGAATCCAAGCGCAACGGCACGCTGCCAGAGTTCAAGCCTTCTGAAGTCCTTGGGCATATCAACCGAGGCCTGATCAGTTGTAAGCTGGGCAAACACGTCACAATGGTCGGTGGAGTCATCGACGAGGAGACTGGTTTGTTGACCTATAGCATCGGCGGTCACCTGCCTTTGCCTGTGTTGTATACGCCAGACAGTGTGCGTTACCTGGAGGGGCGTGGTTTGCCGGTGGGCCTGTTCAACGAGGCCACCTACGAAGACCACGTACTGGAATTGCCGCCGACATTCAGCCTGACGCTGATGTCTGATGGCATTTTGGACCTTTTGACAGAACCTACACTCAAAGAGAAAGAAGCGGCCTTGCCTGAACGGGTGAGTGCAGCGGGCGGCAGCCTGGAAGGCTTGCGTCAAGTGTTTGGATTAGCCACGCTCGGGGAGATGCCGGATGATATCGCCCTGTTAGTGTTGAGCAGGAACCTTTGATGAGTACCGGTAGAATCCAGTTCGCCGAGCAGGACGGCACCTTTGTCCTGAAGTTTGTCGGTGAAGTGCGCCTGACCCTGTGTTCGGCGCTGGATGCGACTATTGAGCGGATCTTCACCTCGCTGAACTTCAGCGCCATCGTGATCGACCTGACCGAAACCCGCAGCATCGACAGCACCACATTGGGCCTGCTGGCCAAACTGTCGATCCTGTCGCGGCAGAAGGTCGGCCTGCTGCCGACAGTCGTCACCACCCACAACGACATTACCCGTCTGCTGCAATCGATGGGCTTCGACCAGGTGTTCAACATCGTGGGCGACCCTGTGCCGTGCCCGGAATGCCTGGACGACCTGCCTGACCAGGACCAGTCCGAAGAAGAAGTGCGGATCAAGGTGCTCGAAGCCCACAAGATCCTGATGGGGCTCAACGACTCCAATCGTGAAGCCTTCCATGACCTGGTGAATGCGCTGGAAGGGCCTTGACCCCTGGGTTTTGCTTAGGCAGACCGGCCCCATCGTCGGAACGCCGCCCGGAGCAAGCTCGCTCCCACATTGGAATGCATCACCTGTGGGAGCGAGCTTGCTCGCGATAGCGTCTATCGATCCGCCACATCCCTCAGGCCAAGCCGCACAAAAAAGGGCGAACCCACCAAGGTTCGCCCTTTTTGCATACCTTGTGAATCAGCTCAAAGCTTGGCTTGCAGCAACGCCTCCAGCTTCTCCTGGTCCCGGGCAAACTGACGAATACCTTCCGCCAGTTTCTCGGTCGCCATGGCGTCCTCGTTGGACAACCAGCGGAACTGCGTTTCATTGAGGATCAAGCGCGCTTCCCCGGCTTGCCCTGGCGCCAGCTTGCGCTCCAGCTTGCCTTCGTCGGCGGCCAGTTTTTCCAGCAGGTCCGGGCTGACGGTCAGGCGGTCGCAGCCGGCCAGTTGCTCGATCTGGTTGAGGTTGCGGAAGCTCGCGCCCATGACCACGGTCTTGTAGTCATTGGCCTTGTAGTAGTTGTAGATGCGCGTCACCGACTGCACGCCCGGATCATCAGCGCCGGTGTAGTCGTTGCCATTGGCTTTCTTGTACCAGTCGTAGATACGGCCCACGAACGGCGAAATCAGGAACACCCCGGCATCGGCGCAGGCGGCAGCCTGGGCGAAGGAGAACAGCAGGGTCAGGTTGCACTGGATGCCTTCACGCTCCAGCTGCTCGGCGGCACGAATGCCTTCCCAGGTGGAAGCGATCTTGATCAGCACGCGCTCGCGGCCAATGCCGGCCTTGTCGTACAGATCGATCAGGCGATGCGCACGCTTGAGCATGGCCTCGGTGTCGAACGACAGGCGCGCGTCCACTTCAGTGGAGATACGCCCAGGGATCACTTTCAGAATTTCTTGCCCGACCGCCACGGCAAAACGGTCGCTGGCCAGGCCCACATCGCCCTTGCAGTCCGCCACGCAGGCGTTCAGCTGCTCGGCATAACCTTGAATGGCCGAGGCCTTGAGCAGCAGGGAAGGGTTGGTGGTAGCGTCCACGGGTTTGACGCGGGCGATGGCCTCGAAGTCGCCGGTATCGGCCACAACGGTGGTGAACTGTTTGAGTTGTTCCAGCTTGGAAGTCATGAGCGTGCTCTGTCCTATGGGTCCGTTGACATTACCCGAGGGCCGGCAGCCACTCAAGGGCGTGAAGGGGTATCGACGGGCCCCAGCGGCAACAACCTGAAAACGGCTGTTTGAAAGGCCGGGGCGGTATCGGTAGATACGATGCCAAAACAGCGCGCAGGTTCAAAGCAAGTGACGGTTAACGCCCTTCCAGCAGTTGCCCCGCCTGATCCAGCAGCGCCAATGGATCCTTGGTTTTGTGAATGTCCACCGACAACAACTGCCGAAACCGCCGCGCCCCCGGGAACCCGGTGCCCAGGCCCAACACGTGACGAGTGATGTGATGCATCGCCCCGCCAGCGGCCAGGTGATCGGCGATATAAGGCCGCAATTGCGCCAGCGCCTCGGCCCGGGTGATGATCGGCGCGGTGCTGCCGAACAGCTGCTGATCGACTTCGGCCAGCAGATACGGGTTGTGATAAGCCTCGCGCCCCAGCATCACACCGTCGAAGGTCTGCAAATGCTCGTGGCACGCCTCCAGCGTCTTGATCCCGCCGTTGAGCACAATCTCCAACTCCGGAAAATCCGCCTTCAACCGCGCAGCCACGTCATAACGCAGCGGCGGGATATCGCGATTCTCCTTCGGCGACAACCCCTCCAGGATCGCAATCCGCGCATGCACGGTAAAACTCGTGCAACCGGCCTCACGCACCGTCCCGACAAACTCACACAACTGCTCGTAACTGTCCCGCCCATTGATCCCGATGCGATGCTTGACCGTCACCGGAATCGACACCGCATCGCGCATGGCCTTCACACAGTCAGCCACCAAATCTGGATGCCCCATCAGGCAGGCGCCGATCATATTGTTCTGCACCCGATCGCTGGGGCAGCCGACGTTGAGGTTCACCTCGTCGTAACCGTGCTCCTGGGCCATACGGGCACAGGCGGCCAGGTCGGCTGGGACGCTGCCGCCCAGTTGCAGGGCTAGCGGGTGTTCGGATGGGTGGTGGCGCAGGAAACGTTCGTGGTCGCCGTTGAGTAGGGCGCCGGTGGTGACCATTTCGGTGTAGAGCAGGGCGTGTTTGGAGAGGATGCGTAGGAAGAAGCGACAGTGGGCGTCGGTCCAATCCATCATCGGCGCGACGGAGAAACGGTGGGAGAGCGGGGCAGTTTGTAGGGGCATTGGGAATCTGAATCAGCGAGGCGGATGGCACAGTTTATCAGGGAAGGGCAGGACGTGTTGGGAGCGCAATATTGCGCCGACTTCACCAGTTGGTGCGGGGGCGTTGTCGAGTGTGGAATACGCCGAGGATTTGGAGGCGATCACCGTGTACGCGGTACGGAATCAGGTAAGACCAGTTTGGGACCGCCCATTCCCGCGTCTGTTTGACTCGTCCTTCTCGACCCATTGCGGGAAACTGAGCCAATTTGTCTACGCTGGCGAAGATCGCTTCGGAGAAGTCGTCAGCAGCCTTGGGGTTTTCAAGTGCAATATAGCTGGCTTCGTCCTCCAGGTTTTTGAGTGCTTTTTCCAGCCACTCAACCTGCATTCTGACTCCAGCGCCGAGCACGCATCGCTGCCACTTGCTCATCGGTAGCAAATTTGCCTTGGTCAGCTTCCTTTACGGCAAGTTCGATCTGTGTGGTCAGCGCTTTTTCGTGTTCGATGAAGTCGCGAAGAACGTCCATCGCCAAGTAGCTCGCACTTTGGCCGTTGGTCTTGGCCAGATCGGCGAGGGAGTTCGATAGGTCTTCGGGCAGATTCAGGGATATGCCGGACATGGCAGCCTCGATGGTGGACGTTTTCGGGCATCTTACACCGTTGACCGAGCGCTTGAATCAGCAGGCCGTCGCAAGGTGTGTCTCGACGTGAGTTGTTCCCCTCGTGCGCTGATCTGAAAAAGCCTCACAGACGCCGCCGTCCCGGGGGTAAATGTGGGATATGGAATGGCATGACGTTGATCTCACACCGAGAATCAAAGCCAATGAGACTGCCCCATTCTCACTGGCTCATGCTTATGCTGATTATGGTTTCGGTTTGGATGTCTACCAGGCTCAATGCACCGTCGGAAAATGAGCAGCCGGTGTCGATATAAACGACGTTGCCCAGGTGTATAACACGGGGTACTGTTGAGTGCCCAACATAGAGCCGATCTATCCCTTTAATGGAAGTGAGGTCTTGTTGCTCGATTTTCTCTCTTGCATACAGCGCTGTTTTCAAGGCTTGCCGTTGATGTGACTCTCCAGAATTTCCAGTGATAGCGTCTTTGGCTTCCTGCCATCCATCGTCACTTCGGATGACAGGAACTTCGGCATGAACTATTCCAATTGTTTGATCGCTTGGTAAATTGATTTCAATGATCAATGGAAGTGCTTGCAGGGCTTTTGATAGTTCTTGTTGAATGTCGGGTTGTAACTCGTAGAGCCAGGCACCACCGTTTCGGATATGTCTGGGGATGTCCCCATGGCCGGAGATACAGTCAATAAGCATATGCTCATGATTGCCGCGTACGGCATGGAACCACGGCTTCTCAAGCCAGTTCAATACATCCATGGAGTCGGGACCTCGGTCGATGAGGTCTCCCACGGAAAAGATGCGATCCAGCTCAGTGTTGAAGTTTAGTTTGTCTAAGGCTGCTGTTAGAAGTTTGAAATGCCCGTGAATGTCGCCCACCACAAAGTCGCGACCTTTTTTGTTGGGTGGGAAAGATCTCGTCTTGTACATTTTCAGTGCTTCAGCAGATGTTGATTGGCGGTGACTGTATCACTTGGCGAAATAAACAGTAAGACGCTGAGCGGGGGGGATAACGTCGTACGGTCAAGCTTGAATCGCCTGCCCGATGCACTTCTCAAAAACCTGTTCCATAGGCTCCACCACGCAGTTGTACGCTGCGATATTGGCGTAGATCCACTCGTCCTTCTCAATCCCCCACCAACTGATTTCAAACCCGGCATTCATGATGAGGTGTTCAAACAGGATGCGTTGCGCTCGACCGTTGCCTTCGCGGAAGGGGTGTACGACGTTGATGTCGGAATAGGCCTCTGCCACAACGACTATCAGCTCCGCTCGCTCCATGCCCTCGAACCAGTTTGCTGCTGCCAAGGCCGTGAAGATCTTGCTGGCTTCCTTTTCCATGTACTCAGGTTGGCAGAAGCGGGTGGCTTGTTTGGACATGCCGACGGTGCGCAACTCTCCGGCCCATTCGAACAGGTCTGAAAAGAGGATTCGATGAATGTTTTGAAGGTAGGCCAGGCTGTAGGGAGGAGGGCTGAACTCGACGTTGTCCGCTGCGATGGCCGAGAGCTGTTGTTCGGCTTCGCTTAGGGTCGGTTCGTCTCGAATATCGAGTTTGTTGCGAAGGACCGTGGAGCCGGGATAGCAATAAGCGTCCTCGCCGACTCCATATTTGTCAGCCATCAGGTTCTGGTCTGGGTGAAGGCCTTCAAGACCTCTTCACGCGTTGGCATTTTGCGTTCGCCGTCGGCGAAGGTCGTTTTGAAACCTTCCAGACGGAGGCTGGCTGCGTAGTTCGATCTACGCGTCCTGGCGGCATAGGCCTTTTTGGTTTCAAGGCTGACGTTGCCCATGGGCTGGACCTCAAATCGCGCTGGTGGGCGGATTATAGCCCATCCCGTTGGCGTGGCCTATGTTGCGGCCTGGACGAAAGGCGTTGAGCGCTCATTCGTTTCGAGATTTTTCCTTGTGCTCATAGCTGTGCTGCTCAATCCATCGCCGGACGCCCCCATCGGAAATTTCCCTCAAGACGCGTCGCTCCCCGCTGACTATCCACCCGATCACCCCGTGCGCTAAGTTTGCTCCGTCGCTGCAAATTCAGCGGCAGGGTGTGGAAGCCCTCACGAAAATCTAGCGCGTTGCGCCGCTAAATTAAAAAGCAGACGCTTTTCCTGGGTCTGCTGTTAAATTACGGCGGCTGTACGCGGGGCACCTTCGGGTGCGCCGGGTCCTAGATTCTCGGTCTTCCACACCCGCGTACGGCTGCCACCCACCATGTGGAAGTGGTGAAGGCAGTTCCTTTACATAATCTAGGATATAAGCCAATGAAAAAGCTCACCCCCAACCCTCCGAAAACCACAATCTATCCAAGGTGGCTTTCGTCTAGCGTCGCCCAAGAATATCTCCTGCCAAATATCCGAATCTCGATCCCGAATTCGCTCCCTTTGCCAGCGGCATCCCAATCCGCCACTGACCTCCCATCCCCGCAGGAGTAACCCCTCATGTCCCGTTACATGCCTATCACCGGTATCGAAAACAATTTCCACGCGCTCCTGATCGACACAGAAGCACCGCTGGATGTGCTGCACGACACGGCCGCTTACCGCATCGCCGCTGTCACCCAGTTGCTGGAAAACCTCGCCATGCGTTCCGACATCAGTACGGACGCCGTGATACTCCATGATTTCGCCCAAGTGCTAGCGATCCCCCTGCGCGATGGGTGTGATCTGCTGGATGTGATTGGGCGGCGACTGCAGGCGCAGGTTTTGGCGCTGTAAGGGAAGTAGGCGACCTCACGAGGTCGCCTGCACTGTCTTGCTCATCACCCTGTGCAGTTTGCAATCCTGTGGGAGCGAGCCTGCTCGCGATAGCGGTGGGTCCGTTGGTGAGGATGTTGGATGTGATGCCGTCATCGCGAGCAAGCTCGCTCCCACAGTTTTTTTCGGGGTGTTCACAGATATTGCGTACACCCTCAATCCTCTGTGGGAGCGAGCTTGCTCGCGATAGCGGTGGGGCAGTTGGTGGCGATGTTGGATGTGCTGTCGTCATCGCGAGCAAGCTCGCTCCCACAGTTAGTTGGCGTTTTGATGGGGTTGCTTGTATCCCCCCTGGGGGGATAGGATGGCGGGGTAAATTCATCGAAACCCAGGGCTCAAACCATGACTGAGCAGGACCACGAACATCCCCACCAAAGCCATGCGGCGATCGTCAAGCGTCTCAAGCGCGCGGACGGTCATTTGCGCAGCATTATCACGATGATCGAAGAGGGCCGTGAGTGCGTGGATATCGCCCAGCAGTTGCATGCGGTGGAGAAAGCGGTGTGCCAGGCCAAGCGGACGTTGATCCAGGATCACATCGATCACTGCCTGGAGGACACCGTTTCGTCGTTGCATAAAGGCGAGCGCGCGCCGCTGGAAGCTTTCAAACAAATCACTAAGTACCTCTAGGCCCGACATGCCCAATTTTGCTGAACTGCTGCAACAGGGTGGCACTCACGCCTGGCTGTATTTCCCCAGCGCTATCTTGCTGGGCGCCTTGCACGGCCTGGAGCCTGGTCATTCGAAAACCATGATGGCGGCGTTTATCGTGGCGATTCGGGGCTCGGTCAAACAGGCGGTGTTGCTGGGTTTGGCCGCGACGCTGTCCCACACCGCCGTGGTGTGGCTGGTCGCCATCGGCGGCATGTACCTGGGCCAGGGGTTGGACGCTGAAACCACCGAGCCTTATTTCCAGCTGGCGTCTGCTGCGCTGATTGTTGCCATCGCGCTGTGGATGCTGTGGCGTACCTGGCGTGGCGAGCGGATGTTCAGGTTCCAACAGGGACATGACCACCATCATCACGATCACGATCACGATCACGATCACGATCACGATCACGATCACGATCACGATCATCACCACCACGAACATGACCACGGGCATCCCGACCCCAAAGGCCTGGCGCTGTCGCTGGAGGGTTATCAGGACGCCCACGAGCAGGCACATGCCAACGATATCCGCAGGCGCTTCACCAATCGGGAGGTCACCACCGGCCAGATCATTGTGTTTGGCCTGACGGGCGGGCTCATTCCTTGCCCCGCGGCCATTACCGTGCTGCTGCTGTGCCTGCAAGTCAAAGAAGTCGCGCTGGGCGGTCTGCTTGTCCTGTGCTTCAGCATCGGCCTGGCGATTACCCTGGTGACCGTGGGGGCGGCGGCGGCCATTGGTGCACGGCAGGCTTCCAATCGCTGGCCTTGGTTGGGCACCGTTGCTCGCCGGGCACCTTACCTGTCGAGTCTGCTGATCATCGGCGTCGGTCTCTACGTGGGGATCCATGGCTGGATCGGCTTGAACGCGTAGCCTCCACCGATCAGTTCGCACCTTCTGGCGCAGAGGGTGCGCTGCCCGGCCGCTGCAGCGAAGCGCCTTCCAAGGTCTTCCACAGCTTACGCATCGTTGGGTTGCGATTGGCAATCGCACAGTACGAGCGAATCTCCAATCGCGTGCTCCATTGCTCGCCACCGGCCCGCACCAACAGCCCACGTTCCAACTCGTCGGCCACCGCACTCTGCGGCAGCCAGGCCACGCCGTAGCCCTCGATGGCCATGCGCATCAGCAGCATCGCCATGTCCGCTTCATAACAGCGCTCCAGCGCGATCGGTTCAGGGCCGTTGTTGATGACGATGTCCGCCACGCGCCCCAGGAATGTCGTTGCCGTATAGGCGAGGTAGGGGACCGGTTTGCCAGCACGGCCGGGCAGGCGGAACAGCGGGGCGCCCTTGCGGTTGGGCGCGCACAGGGGGATGAACGCATCGTGGCCGAGCACCAGGCTGCCAAAACGCTCGGGGTCCAGCAGGATGGGCGCAAGCGGATGGTGGTAGACCATCATCAAGTCGCAACTGCCTTCCTCCAGTGCAATGACGGCGTCATGAATATTGGCGGCCACCACCCGGGCGTTGAACTGTTCGTTGTGTTGCTGGAACTGCGAGAGCCACTTGGGCAGGAAGGTCATCGACAGGCTGTGGCCGGCGGTGATCTGGATCGAGCGTCCGGGCATTCGTTCCACGTCGCGCAGCGTCGAGCGCAACCTCAGTAATCCGGCGAGGGCCTCTCGGCTTTCATCGCAGAAGGTGACTCCCGCGGGTGTGAGTTGGACAGGGTAGGTGCCCCGGTCCACCAGCTTGACGCCCACCCATTCCTCAAGTGAGCGGATACGCCGGGACAAGGCCGATTGCGTCACGCAACGCACCTCGGCGGCGCGGGAGAAATTTTTCCATTCGCCAATCGCCAGAAGGTCATCCAGCCATTTGAGTTGCATATCGGAATCCCCGTTGTGAGCGCACGATTTTACTGCGCAATCCCCCGGCCCAGCGCGGCCTTTTGCTAATTATTCCAAAAGCGCATGGGGTTAGCTGGATTACTCATCATCCTTCCGGATCCGCTCCTTAGAATCGATCCTGCCAAGTAAAAAACTCCAAGAACTACTTGAGGACAGCACCGTGAAGAAGAATAAGCTCCCACGTCGAATTGCAATGGGCATTGCCCTGGGCGTACTTGTTGGTTGGGCGTGTCACCATTTCGCAGGGAGCGAGCAAAGTGCCAAAGAGATCGCCGGTTACTTCTCGATGGTCACTGACATTTTCCTGCGCATGATCAAGATGATCATCGCGCCCCTGGTCTTCGCGACATTGGTGGGCGGTATCGCCAGCATGGGCAACTCCCGTTCCGTTGGCAGGATCGGGGCTCGGGCGATGGCCTGGTTCGTCACTGCTTCACTCGTGTCGCTGCTGATCGGGATGGGTCTGGTCAATCTGTTTCAACCCGGTGCCGGGTTGAACATGGACGTGGCCCAGCACGCAACGGCTGCCGTGCCGGTCAATACCGGCGACTTCAGCCTCAAGGCGTTCATCGGTCATGTGTTTCCGCGCAGCATTGCCGAAGCGATGGCCAACAACGAGATCCTGCAGATCGTGGTGTTTTCGCTGTTCTTCGGCTTTGCACTGGCCGGCGTGAAACGGGCGGGTTACACCCGTATCACCGATTCCATCGAAGAGCTGGCGAAGGTGATGTTCAAGATCACCGACTACGTGATGGCGTTCGCGCCGATTGGGGTGTTTGCCGCCATCGCCTCGGCCATTACCACCCAGGGACTTGGCCTGCTGGTGGATTACGGCAAGCTGATCGCCGAGTTCTACCTGGGGATCATGATTCTCTGGGCGCTGCTGTTCGGCGCTGGCTACCTGTTTCTCGGCCGCTCGGTTTTTCACCTCGGCAAGCTCATTCGCGAACCGATTCTGCTGGCTTTTTCCACCGCCAGCAGCGAATCCGCCTACCCGAAAACCATCGAGGCGCTGGAGAAGTTTGGCGCGCCCAAACGCGTGTCCAGCTTCGTGCTGCCCCTCGGTTACTCGTTCAACCTCGACGGTTCCATGATGTACCAGGCGTTCGCCATCCTGTTCATCGCCCAGGCCTACAACATTGATTTGAGTTTCACCCAGCAGTTGCTGATTCTTCTGACACTGATGATCACCAGCAAGGGCATGGCCGGTGTCGCGCGGGCTTCGGTGGTCGTGGTCGCGGCCACGTTGCCGATGTTCAATCTTCCCGAGGCGGGGCTGCTGTTGATCATTGGCATCGACCAGTTCCTCGACATGGCCCGCACCGCCACCAACGTGGTGGGTAACAGTATTGCGACGGCGGTGGTCGCCAAGTCCGAACCACAGGAAGAGGCCGACGAGGACGAGGGCGCACATGCCCCGGTTCGGTCGCGATCCGAGCCGGTGCCGGTGGCTTGAGGAGACGTTCATGAAGGCTAAAGCGCAGTCGAGTCACAAGGCTTCTGTGGTGCGCAAGTTGGGCATCGTCGGTGGGCTTGGGTCACTGGCCGGGGGCGATCTGTTCTACAAGTTGGTCAAGTCCCGGGCGGTGCTCGAGGATCAGGGGCGCTACCATTTCCTGTTCGAACAGCACCCCTTCAAGGACGTGCTGCTGCCGTTGGACCAGGGCGCGAGCATGACGTCGCGTAAGTTCTATGTGTTCCAGGTGTGCAAGTCGTTCGAGGACAGTGGCTTCGATGCGGTGATGCTCCCATGCTTTGCCAGCCATACCTTTCGCGCCGAAATCGAGGAGGAGTTGGGCATTCCCGTGCTGGACATGATGGCCGCCTTGACCCGGCACGTCAGCCACACGGTGCTGCCCCAGACGACGTTAGGGGTGATCGCCTCCGATTTCGTGCGCCATTGCGGATTGTTCGAGCGACATTTCGGCAAAGACTTCCAGATTGTTTACCCCGACGCAGACGCTCAAGCGGGGTTGATGGAGGCGATGTACGGTCTCAACGGCATCAAGGACGGTCATCTCGAAGGCGTGCCGCTTGAAGCGGTCTACCAGGCGTGCCTCTCGTTGCAGGCCCAGGGTGCGACGGTGATCCTGCCCGGCATGACCGAGCTGTCCCTGGTTTGTGCCGATTTGCAGCGTCGCGGGATCACCGTGCTGGACGTCAATGAGATCTACGCCGACTTCGCTACGCTGGACCAGCAGCCCAGGCGCCCACCTTTCAAACTGGGCATCGTGGGAGGCGTCGGGCCTGCCGCCACGGTGGACTTCATGGCCAAGGTGGTGGCCAATACCCCGGCGGGAAAGGACCAGGACCACATCAAGATGGTGGTCGAGCAAAACCCGCAGATACCGGACCGGACGGCCAACCTGCTGCGCGATGAAACCGACCCGACGATGGCGATGTATGCCACGTGCAAACGTCTCGAAAGTGCCGGCGCCAACGCCATTGCGATTCCCTGCAACACCGCCCATGCCTTCGTCGAGCGGATCCAGGCGCACCTGAGGGTGCCCATCGTGAACATGTTGAGCGAGACGGTGGAGTGGATCGCGCGGACCTATGGTTCGGGCAAGGCGATTGGCCTGCTGGCGACTTCCGGTACGGTGCAGAGCCAGGTCTATCACCAGGCGGCGCGCCATGCCGGGCTCCAGGTCCTCACTCCAGGTGTCGATTACCAGGCGATGGTCATGGACGCCATCTATGGACCGCGGGGTATCAAGGCTGGCTTCACGCAGGGACTCTGCAAGGAGCAGCTGTTGCTGGCGGCCGAGCATTTGTGCGAGCTGGGGGCGGGGGTGTTGATCCTGGGGTGTACGGAGTTGCCGCTGGTGTTGGCGCATTGCGAGGCGTTGGATATCAATGGGCACAGGGTGGCACTGGTTGATCCGACGATGATTCTGGCGTTGAAGTGTGTGGCGTTGGCGCAAAAGCCTGTGAGGCCAATGAGAGCCCTGAAAACTCCTGAGGATCTTACTGCGATTTGATGCTTGAAAATGGGCCCCCTGTGGCGAGGGAGCTTGCTCCCGCTTGAGTGCGAAGCGCTCACAAAAAGGGGCTGCTCCGCAGCCCAGCGGGAGCAAGCTCCCTCGCCACACTGAATCAGGCCTGGCTCAATCAAACCGCCTTGATGTGGTTGGCCGGCCCGCGCAGCGCCGCAATGTCCCGCTTGGGCGGCACGCCAAACAAGCGGGCGTATTCGCGGCTGAACTGGGAAGGGCTTTCATAGCCCACCTTGAAGGCCGCACTCGCCACATCCACGTGCTCGTTGAGCATCAAGCGTTTTGCTTCGTTCAACCGCAGCCACTTCTGGTATTGCAGCGGGCTCATCGCCGTGAGCTGTCGGAAGTGGTGGTGAAACGTCGGCGCGCTCATTTGCACCCGCGCCGCGAGGTCGTCTACGCGCACGGGTTCGGTGTAGTTCAATTTCAACCAGTCGATGGCTTTGGCGATCCGGTAGCCTTGGCTATCGACCGAAACGATCTGCCGCAGTCGGGCGGCCTGGTCGCTGAGCAGCAGCCGGTAGTGAATCTCGCGCTGGATCAACGGCGCCAGGATGGGAAGCGCTTCGGGCTCATCCAGTAACCCCAGCAGGCGCGCGAACGGTTCCAGCAGGTCCGGCGTTGCGGTGCCGATTCCCGCGCCGATCCCGACTGCTCGATCACGCGGCGGTGACAGGCTGCCTTGGGCGATCAGATCGGCCACCGTGCGCAAGTCGAGCCTCAGAACCAGGCCCAGGCAGGGCTGTTCCGGGCTGGCCTGCATCACCTCGGAATTGGCCGGGATGTCCAGGGAGGTCATGAGGAACCGCCCGGTGTCGTAGCCATAGGCTTCGCCGCCGATCCAGACCTGCTTTTCGCCTTGAACCACCAGCACGATGCTCGGTTCGATCATGCAAGTCACCGGCGGCGCCGGGGCGTCACGCCGGAAGAAGACGAGGCCGGCGATGGGCGTTTCAAAGTCCCCCGCGCGTGGGGTCCGGGCGCCGATGATGGCGGCTAGAGTCTCTTGTACGGATCTGCGTTGGATGGCCATGTCGGGTCCGGGTGTCATCTGAGCTCAAGCGCTATAGGCAGAACATTAACTCGCCAAGCGAAGCGCTGCCTATACGCAATAGAAACACTCATAGGATCAGGCAAGCATCTCAGCGTAATGCACTACCGGTCGACCGGGCTGAACCCTGAAGATACAACCTCATTCAATCCAGCAAGGAGTCTTCTGATGCGTGTACAAGCCTATGGCGCCCACGCGGGCGACAAGCCCCTTGAACCCCTGCAGATCACTCGTCGCACGCCGGGCGTCCACGACGTCCAGATCGACATCGCTTTTTGTGGTATCTGCCATTCGGACCTGCACCAGGTGCGTGCCGAGTGGGCGGGTACCCAGTTCCCTTGCGTACCGGGCCACGAAATCGTCGGTCGGGTCGCGGCGGTGGGCGCCCATGTGTCCGGCTTCAAGACTGGCGACCTGGTGGGCGTTGGCTGCATCGTCGACAGTTGCAAGCATTGCGACGACTGCGACAGCGGCCTGGAAAACTATTGTGACGGGATGATCGGGACCTACAACTTCCCAACCCCGGATGAGCCCGGTTGGACGCTGGGTGGCTATTCGCAAAATATCGTGGTGCATGAGCGCTATGTGTTGCGCATTCGTCACCCCGAAGCCCAGCTTGCCGCCGTCGCGCCGCTGCTCTGCGCAGGCATCACCACCTATTCGCCGCTGCGCCACTGGAACGTCGGGCCGGGCAAGAAAGTCGGTGTGGTTGGCATTGGGGGGCTGGGTCACATGGGCATCAAGCTCGCCCATGCGATGGGGGCTCACGTCGTGGCGTTCACCACGTCCGAGTCCAAGCGCGAGGATGCGAGGCAGTTGGGGGCCGACGAGGTCGTTGTGTCGCGCAATGCTGAAGAAATGACCGCGCACACCAAGACTTTCGATTTCATCTTGAACACCGTGGCGGCCCCTCACGATCTGGACGCGCTGCTGGTGCTGCTCAAGCGCGACGGCACGATGGCCCTGGTGGGCGCCCCGGCAACTGCGCATCCTTCGCCGAATGTGTTCAACCTGATCATGAAGCGACGCACCCTCGCCGGGTCGATGATCGGCGGCATCCCCGAGACCCAGGAGATGCTCGATTTCTGCGCAGAGCACGGCATCGTTGCCGACATCGAACTGGTCCGGGCCGAGCAGATCAACGCGTCCTACGAACGCATGCTCAAGGGCGATGTGAAGTATCGCTTCGTGATCGATAACGCGACCTTGGTCGGCTGATAGAGAGCCACCGGGTTGCTCGCGAAAGGGGGCTGCCTGGGGCCGTGATGTTGGCTGTGCCGCTGTCATCGCGAGCAAGCTCGCTCCCACAGGGGAATAGGTGGCAGGCACGAATGCATGAACACCCCCATTCAAAACTGTGGGAGCGAGCCTGCTCGCGATAGCGCTCTGCCTGAGGCGGTGATGTTGGCTGTGCCGCTGTCATCGCGAGCAAGCTCGCTCCCACAGGGGAATAGGTGGCAGGCACGAATACATGAACACCCCATTCAAAACTGTGGGAGCGAGCTTGCTCGCGATAGCGTCCGCCTGAGACTGAGACGGTGATGTTGGATGTGCCGCCGTCATCGCGAGCAAGCTCGCTCCCACAGGGGAATAGGTGGCAGGCACGAATGCATGAACACCCCCATTCAAAACTGTGGGAGCGAGCTTGCTCGCGATAGCGGTCTGCCTGAGACGGTGATGTTGGATATGCCGCCGTCAATCTGCCCACAGATCCATCAAGAAACACAGGATTGTTCTCCAATGACCGATAACTCATCGCCACAAGTCCAACCCGCCTGGGGCGCGGTACTTGCCATGGCCCTCGCCGCATTCGTGCTCGTTGCCTCGGAGTTCATGCCAGTCAGCTTGCTGACGCCGGTAGCGGCCGATCTTCACGTCAGCGAAGGGCAGGCCGGCCAAGGCATTGCCGTCTCTGGCGCCTTTGCCCTGATCACCAGCCTGTTCATCGCATCGATCGCCGCCCGGGTCGATCGCAAATGGCTTCTCCTGGGGCTGACCTTGCTGATGATTGTTTCTGGCACCGTGGTGGCGTTCGCGCCGAATTACCCGGTATTCATGCTCGGTCGCGCGTTGATCGGCGTGGCGATTGGCGGTTTCTGGTCGCTGTCGGCGGCCACGGCCATGCGGCTTGTGCCGGACGATCAGGTTCCGCAGGCACTGGCCATCGTCAATGGCGGCAATGCCTTGGCGACGGTGGTCGCTGCGCCGCTGGGCAGTTTCCTGGGGGCGATCATCGGTTGGCGTGGCGCGTTTTTCTGCATCGTGCCCGTCGCCGCCATCGCCCTGGTCTGGCTGCTGTTACGCCTGCCTTCCATGCCTTCGCAGGCGAAGCAGGGCAGCACCAATGTCTTCAAGTTGATGGCCCGGGCACCGGTCGCGCTGGGCATGCTGGCGGTCAGCACATTTTTCATGGGCCAGTTCATGTTGTTCACCTACCTGCGCCCGTTCCTTGAAACGGTGACACAGGTGAGCGTTTCCATGCTGTCCTTCATGCTGCTGGTGATCGGTGTGGCGGGTTTGCTGGGCACCTTCCTGATCGGCGCCTGTTTGAAAAACAACCTCTATCGGACGCTCATCGTCATCCCGCTGTTGATGGCCGCGATTGCCATTGCCCTGGTGGGCTTCGGTGGGTCGGTCACGATCACGACCCTCCTGCTCGGCCTTTGGGGCCTGGTGGCCACGGCGGCGCCCGTAGGTTGGTGGACCTGGCTTTCGCGAACGCTGCCGGAAGATGCCGAAGCCGGCGGCGGTCTGATGGTGGCGATCGTCCAACTCGCCATCGCCGCGGGCGCGACAGTGGGCGGCCTTCTGTTCGACCTGAGTGGCTATCGCGCGACCTTCGAAACCAGTGCGGCGGTGTTGGGCGTTGCCGCTGTTCTTGCGGTGCTGGCCGCTCGGTCAGCGCTCCGGGAGTTTTCATCGACTACGGATGCAGCGCCCTATGGCTCGGCGGGCTGATGTTCGATCCGTACTGGAGCTGGGCGGATACCCGATACGCGCAAGGTGCGGCTGACGAAATCGACAATGCCTTGCATAAACTCGTGGGAAGGCCGGTGGAGGAACTGACGCTACCGGTGCCAGGGAGCGATCCAACCGTCGAATCAGCGCCGCAGTTCTAGTGGGTTCTCCAACGAAATGGGCGACCTCAAGGGCCGCCCATTTGCGTTAAAGCCCCAGGCCTTGCTCTACCAGCGTGAGCAAGGTGTCCTCGTCCAGCATGGTGGGTTCAAGACGCGGTTGCCCGGTCTGGCGCAGGGCCTGGATATGCCAAAGCGATTCACCATGTTCGCCGAGTGTGCGCACGATGCAGTGTTCCTGCCCCTTCATATGGACTTCAATGCAGCCCTCTCCCTTGGACGAGAAACGCGCAATCGGGTCGAATGAAATGCGGTGATGATTGCCTTCGATCACCAATTGATCGATGGCGTAGCTGTACGTCGAACCGCTGGAATGACTTTCAAATACATGGGTGGGGTTGCGCCGAATGTCCAGGCCCGCCTCGCACACGGGCGCCAGCCAGATTTCGATCTGGCGATACAGTTCGTAGACCTGGGCGGGCCAGTGCTCGATCGCCAGGTCGGCGCAGTTGTCGGTATCCGCGCGGGTTTGCTGGGCTTTCCTCAGTTTGGCCGCTAGCTCGTCTGCCTTGCTCATGTCGATTCCCTGTCGTGATGATAGGTTGAGCTTAGCTGATGGGCTGGGGTGATCATTTGCGCTGGGTCATGTGGTGGCGTGTTGTTGAGTTTCGGTACGATGACGAGCGCCGGAACAATTTACGAGGAGCAAGTCATGCACATGAGAATACTGAGCAATAACGACCTGCGACCCTTGCGCGATGCACTCACCCTGGCCGGTCTTCCCGTCGACGACCTGGCGTATCCCGGTCGACAGTTTTTCAGCTTCAGCCACCAAGGCGTCGATGTGGCGTTTGCTGGTATCGAGGGGGAGGGGGCTGACCGGTTGCTGCGCTCACTGGTTGTCCTCGAGGGGCAGCGGGGGAAGGGTGCTGGCGCAGCGGTGTTGGCCGCTATCGAGGCGTTTGCGAAACGTGAGGGTGTAGAGCAGCTCCATCTGCTGACTGACAGCGCCGCCGCGTTTTTTACCGGCCAGGGCTATCAGGCGCGGGATCGCTCGCTGGCGCCTGCTTCGATCGGTGCGACGGCCCAATTCAAAAGCTTGTGCCCGGCTTCGGCGACGTACCTGAGCAAACGCCTCGTCTAGCGCAGCAAGTGCACCGCCAGCCCAGCCAGCCCGCACGCCAGCAACACCTGGATCACTCCCAGCTTGTAGCGAAACAGCGCAATGGCCGCTGCGATTGCGATGATTGCCGACGGCCAGTCCAAGGCACCTGCAAAACCATTGGGCCAGAGTACGTGGTAACCGAAGAAGCACGCCAGGTTGAGGATCACCCCGACCACCGCCGCGGTAATTGCAGTCAGCGGTGCGGTGAATTTCAGCGCGTTGTGCGTCGATTCCACCAACGGGCCGCCGGCCAGGATGAACAGGAACGAGGGCAGGAACGTGAACCAGGTCACCAGCGTGGCTGCGACGGCCCCGGCGAGAAACGCCTGTTCGGGACCAAACACCTGCATCACGTAGCCCCCGACGAAACCGACGAAGGCCACGACCATGATCAGCGGTCCCGGCGTGGTTTCGCCGAGCGCCAGACCGTCGATCATTTGTGTCGGCGTCAGCCAGCCGAAGTGTCCGACGGAGCCCTGGTACACGTAGGGCAAAACCGCATAGGCGCCGCCAAACGTCAGTAATGCAGCCTTGGTGAAGAACCAGGCCATTTGCGTCAGCGTGCCTTCCCAGCCGAACACCGCAGTCAGCAGGCCCATTGGCAACGCCCACAACAGGGCCCCGATGATCGCCAGCCGGGCGAGCCTGAAGGCGCTGAACCGGGCGTGGTCCGGAGGCGGGGTGTCATCGTCGATCAATGCCGGGCCGAAGGATTGGTGCTTGTCATCGTGGCCGCCCAGGCTGAACTTTCCCGGTACCCAGCGACCGCCCAGGTAACCGATGACGGCGGCTCCCAGCACGATCAGCGGGAAGGGCACGTTGAAGGCGAATATCGCGGTGAACGACGCCGCAGCGATCGCCCACAGCCAATTATTCTTGAGTGCGCGGGAGCCGATCCGGTGGGCGGCATGCACCACGATTGCCGTTACCGCCGGCTTGATGCCGTAGAAAATGCCCGCCACCACCGGCACTTCGCCAAAGGCGACATACAGCCAGGACAAGGTGATGAGGATGAACAGCGAAGGCAGTACGAACAACGCCCCGGCGATGATCCCGCCCCAACTGCGGTGCATCAGCCAGCCCAGGTACGTGGCCAGTTGCTGGGCCTCTGGCCCAGGCAGCAACATGCAGTAATTAAGGGCATGCAGGAATCGTCGTTCGGAAATCCAGCGTCGGCGCTCCACCAACTCCTGGTGCATGATCGAGATCTGCCCCGCAGGGCCGCCGAAGCTGATGAAGCCCAGTTTGAGCCAGAACCAGAAGGCCACGCGCAGGCTGACGGCGTCGGGTCGGGTCAGGGGCTGTTCGTCATCGGTTCGGATCGGTTTGCTCATGGGCGACGGGGCACGTAAAAGTCAAAGGCGATCTACGTTATGGGGCGCTACGCAATTTAGATAGCCCCCGGCAAGGATTGCTTGTAAAAAACAGCCCTTCAGAGATTTGAAACACAAGGTTGGAACAATCATCGCCCGATCATCCTGCTTTCGCACAATCGCCCCAAGGAGTGGGTCAATGAAACAACGTCTTGCCATTGTCGTGCTGATCGTACTGACACTGGGTTCCATGGGCGCGGCCAATGCCCGCGAATCCGGCAATGCACGGGCGCAATCCGTGGCCGGAGTGTTCGATTACTATTTGCTGGCGCTGTCCTGGTCGCCGACGTTCTGCCTGACTCACCAGAAGGATGCGCAGTGTTCCGGCAAAGGCTACGGCTTTGTGCTCCATGGCCTCTGGCCGCAATACACCCGGGGCGGCTGGCCGCAATCCTGTGCGCCTCAGGTGCCGTTGACGGCGGCGGAGCAGCAGAAGGGCCTGACCTTGTTTCCCACCCGCAAGTTGATGGCGCATGAATGGTCCAAGCACGGCACTTGCAGTGGCCTGGGTGCCATGGGCTACCTGGAGGTTGCCGACAAAGCCTTGGGCGCGGTGAAAATCCCACCGCAGTTGCAACCGTTCAATTCCTCGTATTATTTCGAGGCAGATGAAATCATCCGGCTGTTCCGCCAAAGCAATCCGGGCATCGCACCTGACGGCATTGCGGTGATTTGCAGCGGGCCGCAGTTGTCGGAGGTGCGGGTGTGCATGGACAAGGACCTGGCGTTCGCCGCGTGTGGCAGGGGCGTCAGGACACAATGCCGGGCCGGGGAGATCCGGGTGCCGCCGGTACGGTGAGAGCCACAACCCATTGACCCCTGTCTCCGATCCGTACACCCGTGGCGAGGGAGCTTGCTCCCGCTCGGCTGCGCTGTAGGAGCTGTGTAGGAGCTGTCGAGTGCAACGAGGCTGCGATCTTTCCCCAGACACTTGAATCCCAAGCGAAAGATCAAAATCAAAAGATCGCAGCCTTCGGCAGCTCCTATACGGGGAATTTCCTCGTTCTGAAGAGGACGTTTTTATCGGCTGGCAGGCGAGTTTTTGGATCCACTGCAGCCACCCATCGGCTCTGCTGCACAGGCAAATTGCCGCCTCACAAGCGGTAGGCTAAGCTCACGAATATTGGGGGCTTTGAGCGAATTCGCTCATGTTTTGCCCCCTTCAGGAATTCGCTTGCCTATCCCTATTTTCGATCCTTTCCATGCCCCTGGCGGTGCCTTGAAGCGCCTGCCGTTGCTCAAGGCAGCGGTTACGTTCATCGCGGCGGTGTGCCTGTGCCTGTGCGGTCTGCTTTACCTGCAACTGGAGCAATCGCGCAGCCACGACCTGGAGTCGGCCCGCGTTGCTTCGGCGACCCTTGCCCGGGCCATGGCCCAGCAGGCCCAGGACACCTTCCTCCAGGCTGATCTGGTATTGGCCAGTCTGGCTGATTGGATCCAAGTCGATGGCTATGGCGCCGCCGTACAACCACGCTTGCAGCAAACTTTTGCCCGCCGTGTGCAATCGCTCGAACAATTGCATGGTCTGTTCCTGTTCGACAAGCACGGCCACTGGGTGGTGACCTCTTTTGACATCCTGCACAGGGGCGCAGGGGTGGCGGATCGGGATTATTTTACTTTCCACCAACAGAATGCCTCCTTGATCGCTCATATCGGCCCGGCGATCCGCAGCCGGCAAAATGGCGAATGGATCATTCCCGTTTCCCGACGTTTGAACGATCAGGATGGCAACTTCCAAGGCGTGTTGATGGCCGGCATCAAAATGTCGTACTTCGACCGGTTTTTCAGGAGCTTCAATCTGGATGATCAAGGCGAGATGGCCCTGGCCTTGTCTGACGGGACACTGTTGGCGCGTCGACCTTTCGATCAGGCGCGGATCGGTCATCCGCTGGGTGACGAGAATATCTTCAAGCATGACGCGGCAAACGTGATGGCCGGCGATGCAGTCATCCGATCAACCATCGATGGCGTCGTCAGGCTGTATGGGCACCAACATTTAGAGGCTTATCCGCTGGTGGTCACCGCCGCGGTGTCCGAAGAGGCGATCCTGTCGGGGTGGCATGACAGGGCTTTCCAATCCAGCCTGATTGTCGGCCTGGTGGTGCTGGGCATTTGCTTGTTCGGCTGGGTATTCGTGCGCCAGGTACGTAACAGCGAACGGATCGAGGCGGACTTGCGCAAGGCTCAGGAGGCGTTGGAGCTGATTGCCACCCATGACAGCCTCACCGGGCTGGCGAACCGACGCCTGTTCGAACGGGCCCTGGACATCGAGTTCGGCCGGGGTGCCCGTCAGCGCAGCCCCTTGAGCCTGATCATGCTCGATATCGATTTCTTCAAGCGCTACAACGACGCCTATGGGCACGTAGCCGGGGATCATTGCCTGGCGGAAGTGGCCAAGGTGCTCAAGGACTGTTGCCATCGCAAGGCCGATCTGGCGGTGCGTTATGGCGGCGAAGAGTTCGCGGTCCTGTTGCCCGACACCAATCTTTCGGGGGCCATGGCGTTGGCCGAGCAGATCCGCCGCAGCGTCATCGACAAGCACATCACCCATTCCGGCTCCCCGACCGGTTACCTCACGGTGAGTCTGGGCTGCTATGCCTTTGTGCCCAGCGGCCAGGACAGCATCGAAGTCTTCATCCAGCGGGCCGATGCGGCGCTTTACCAGGCCAAGCACAGCGGCCGCAACCGGGTGGCGGTGTTATCGACCGACGACGGGCTCGATACGCTGGCGCGCTCGGATCGTTGAGGTCGGGTGGAATCATCGGCAGTCTGCCCCGGTCCACTATTGAGGCATTGCGCTGGCGAACTTCAAGCGGTGTGTAGTCTCTTTCGCAAAAAACCGTGGGCTTGCCAACTGATCAGGCAGTGGGTGCTAAGGTTGGGTAGACGACTGGCTCGGTCCTCTCCGTTCTCGATAGTGAAGCCAGCGTTGAAAGGACAGGAGTAGGTCAATGGATTCCACTGCTGATACCCCTTCACGCACCGCGCGTCACACACCGATTACCCATCGCCTGGTCGTGGCGGTCGGGGGGCTGTTTGTCCTGGGCGTCCTGGTGGCGATTGCCGCGCTGTTCAACATTGCGCAAAAGCTCGACGCGGAGGACTTGCGCAAGACGCATTTCTATACCGAGCGCGCCCTCGAGAATCGCATTACCGCCTCGAAAAACTACATCACCAGCTATGCCTATTGGACCACGGCCTATGACCACCTCAACGGTGAAGTCGATGTGCAATGGGCCTACGCCGAACAGAACATGGGCAAGACCCTGTTCACCAATGATGAATACGAGGGGTTGTTTGTCATTGATCGGCTACGCACCAAATATGCCGTGGTACGCGGGCTCAATGTCCAAGCGGATACCGCGGTTTATATGGACGCGCCGCTGACGGACCTGATGGACCAGCTCCAGGCGCAGCCCGACCTGACGATACCCATGGTTCGCTACACATTGTTCGAGGGCTGGCCGGCTATCGTCAACGCATCGGTGATTACGCCCAATGACGAACGGTCCCAGGTCGAGGCCAAAAACACCTCGGTCCTGCTGTTCGTCGACCAACTGACGCCCGTCAAGTTGCGCAAACTGGGCAAGAGTTATGGCCTCACCGATTTGAAGCTCAAGAAAGACACCGAGCTCAAGCCCGGCCAGCCGGCCGTGCCGCTGGACAATACCGGCTTCAGCCTGGTGTCTCGTCTGGAGCGCCCGGGCCTGCAATTGCTCTGGTCCCTGGTGCCGCCGCTGGGTGGGGCGCTGCTGATCCTGGCCCTGCTGACCGCTTATTTTTTTCGCTATGCATTGCGCACGGCACGGCATGTGGACGCCAGTTACGACAGCCTGGAACGGTCGGCGCACGCCCTTGAGGCCAGCGAGGAGCGCTTTCGAGCCGTGGCCGAAGCCGCTTCCGACTGGATCTGGGAAATCGACGGGCAGCAGCACATCACTTATCTGTCGGGGCGTTTCAATACGGTCACCGGCTTTTCCGACCAGCAATGGCTGGGGCAGGACATCGAGCAACTGCTGTATTGCGACACCACGCCGATTGCCCTCTGGTTGATCAAGTTGACGGAGGAGCAGAACGCCAACAGCTTGCGCTGCTCCTACCGTGATTATTCCGGGCAACTGCGCTTCTGTCGGGTGTCGGCACGCCCGATCTACAACAAGGCCGAGGTGGTGGGTTATCGGGGCACCGCCAGCGACATCACCGATGAGGTGGCCGCCCATGCCCAGGTTCAGCACCTGTCGATGCACGATGCGCTGACCGGCCTGCCGAACCGCAACAAGCTGGCGCGACACCTGGATGATGCGCTGGTGGCCAAGGAGCATTCCGCCCCCCTGACGTTGCTGATGGTGGACCTGGACAATTTCAAGCCGATCAACGACTCCCTCGGCCACCCGGCCGGCGACGCGGTGTTGCTGGAAGTGGCCCGGCGGCTGCGCGACAGCACCCGCGAAGAAGACCTGGTGGCGCGCCTGGGGGGAGACGAATTCGTGGTGGTGCTCAGCGGGATGGACAATACCACTGAGATCGATCGATTCTGTGGGCGGCTGATCGACAGCCTGCAGCAACCGATCCTCTACGAAACCCATTCGTTGCACATCAGCGCCAGTATCGGTATCGCCCTGAGCCACCATCAGGGTTATGTGCCCGGTGAGCTGATCCGCTGCGCCGACATTGCCATGTACCAGGCCAAGTCCGAGGGCAAGAAAACCTGGTGCTATTTCGCCTCGCAAATGAACGATCAGATCCAGCATCGCCGCCAACTGGAAAGCGACCTGCGCCAGGCCGTGAAAAACAACGAATTCGTCCTGCATTTCCAGCCGCGCTACACCGTCGACGGTCGGGAGATCGTGGCGGTCGAGGCGTTGGTTCGCTGGCAGCATCCAACCCAGGGCTTGTTGGCCCCCGACACGTTTATTCCATTGGCCGAGCAAACCGACCTGATTGTCCCGCTTTCGCGTTGGGTATTGCGTGAGGCCTGCGAAACCGCACTGACCTGGCCGGGAGAATTGATGGTCTCGGTCAACCTGTCACCGGCGCAGTTCGAGCGCAGCGATGTGGTGGAGGATGTGCGACAGGTGTTGATCGAAACCCGTTTCCCGGCGAGTCGCCTGGAACTGGAGATCACTGAAAACGTGATGCTCAACGACGTTGATGGCGCTCTGCAGGTCATGAATGCCCTGAAGGAACTGGGCGTGCGCTTGAACATGGACGATTTCGGTACCGGCTATTCGTCCCTCGGTTATCTGCGCACCTATCCATTTGATGGCATCAAGATCGACAGGCGTTTCATTGCTTCCATGAGCAACAGCAGCAACGACCGCGCCGTGGTGCAGGCGATCATCAACCTGGGCAAGGCCATGGGGCTGACGGTGACTGCCGAGGGCGTGGAAACCTTGGCCCAGCTAGGTTCATTGGGCTCGGACCAATGCCATGAAGTGCAGGGTTATTTACTCAGCCGGCCGATCGACAAGCAAGCCTTTGCGCACTTGTTGGAGAAAGGCCTGCCCTTGCCGAAAACGGCTTCCTGAAGACCTGTTGCAACCTCTACGTCCGGTTGTCGGTCACAACTGTGACTTGGCATTTCGAGTTCTGGCGCTATGAAAAACCTTCGGATCGCGACCTTCAACATCAATGGCATCCGGGCCCGGCTGCCCAACCTGCTGGAATGGCTGGAGCGGGAAAAGCCCGACATTGCCTGTTTGCAGGAGCTCAAGGCCGTGGACAAGGATTTCCCGGCGGCGGAGCTGGAGTCGGTGGGGTACGGGGCGACCTGGCATGGGCAGGCGTCCTGGAACGGCGTCGCGATCCTGGCCCGTGACGCGCAGCCGCTGGAGAGCCGCCGAGGCCTGCCCAGCGGGGATGACGACAGCCACAGTCGCTATCTCGAGGCGGCGGTGCATGGCGTGCTGGTGGGCTGCCTGTACCTGCCCAACGGCAACCCGCAACCGGGTCCCAAGTTCGACTACAAGCTGGCGTGGTTCGAGAGGCTGATCGAATACGCCCAAGGGTTGCAGGCCAGCGATCACCCTGTGGTGCTGGCTGGTGACTACAACGTGGTACCCACCGACATGGACATCTACAACCCGCGCTCCTGGCTCAAGGATGCGCTGTTGCAGCCAGAAAGCCGCGCGTGCTACCAGCGGCTGCTGGACCAGGGCTGGACCGATTCGTTGCGCCACCTGTATCCGGAGGAGCGGATCTACACTTTCTGGGATTATTTTCGCCAGCACTGGCAGAAAAACTCCGGGCTGCGCATCGATCACCTGCTGCTCAACCCTGCGGCCAGCGCCTACCTGAGTGAGGCCGGCGTGGACGCCTGGGTCCGGAACCAACCCCACCCCAGTGACCATGCACCCACCTGGATCCGGCTGGCGTCACGCAAGCGGCGGTGACCAGGGAAGGCACCCCGGTCGATTGTTGTCTCTGTGAGGGGAATGCCTTATACCTGGCGCCCTACAACAGTGCGCTTGTCGTGAGCGCAGCGCCGACCCTGGAAAAGGACACCCCTCATGAGTCACCCCCAACTGATCGACACGGCCCGCTATCTGCGGCGCCTGGGTTTCGACGCCCCCCCAGCGCCGACCCTCGACACGTTGCGTCAACTGCAACGGCGCCATACCGCCGAGTTCCCTTTTGAAACCCTGTCGACGTTGCTGCGTCAACCCGTGCCCATCGACCTTGAATCGGTCGAACGAAAAGTGTTCGAGCAAGGACGCGGCGGCTATTGCTATGAACTCAACCAACTGTTTTTGGCGTTGTTGCTGGAGTTGGGTTTCGACGCCCGCGGCATCACCGGGCGTGTGGTGATGAACGCGCCTGAAGGCTCTTGGGCGGCCCGGACCCACCGGTTGAGCCTGGTGACGTTCGACGGCGTGCGTTACATCACCGACGTCGGCTTTGGTGGCATGGTGCCCACTGCGCCGTTGCTGCTGGACAGCCGTGATGCCCAAACCACCCCCCATGAGTCGTACCGCATCGAAACCCAGGCGGACGGTTACCTGCTGCGCGCCAACGTCGCCGACGAATGGCGGCCAATGTACCTGTTCGATCTGCAACGCCAGGAAGACATCGACTACACCCTCGGTAATTGGTACGTCTGCAGCCACCCGGAATCCCCGTTCATGGGCCGGTTGATGGTTGCACGCACCGGTGACGGGTTGCGCAAGACCCTGAACGGCAACAGCTATGCGGTGCACCGGATAGGGCAGGAGAGCGAACGCCGGGTGATCGCCGATGCCGATGAGTTGATCGACTTGCTCGAACAAGAGTTTGGCCTGCGCGTACCGCCGCGCGAGCTGTTGCGGCCGGCGATCGTGGGGTTGCTCCAGCCATAAAAAGGCTGTTGGCCGGGGGAACCTGTTCCTAGGTATGGTAACAAGTTGTATACAACTCTATGGACATTTGTCCTGAGTTTTGAATACAGTGTGCCCATAACAAAAAACAGGGAATCCCCGAACCATGAAAACGCCCCATGTTTCACTCCCACGGCCCGAGGACGAAAACCTTGGCGTCGGCGCGAATATGGCTTACGGCCTGCAACATGTGTTGACCATGTACGGTGGCATCGTCGCCGTGCCGTTGATCATCGGCCAGGCGGCCGGGCTCTCGCCCGCGGACATCGGTCTGTTGATTGCCGCGTCATTGTTCGCGGGGGGCTTGGCAACGTTGCTGCAAACCCTCGGCCTGCCGTTTTTCGGCTGCCAACTGCCCTTGGTGCAGGGCGTATCGTTCTCGGGCGTGGCGACCATGGTGGCGATTGTCGGCAGCGGCGGGGAAGGCGGCTTTCAAGCCATCCTTGGCGCGGTGATCGCCGCGTCCCTGATTGGTTTGCTGATTACCCCGGTGTTTTCGCGCATTACCCGGTTCTTTCCGCCACTGGTCACTGGCATCGTGATCACCACCATCGGCCTGACCCTGGTGCCGGTAGCGGCGCGCTGGGCCATGGGTGGCAACAGCCACGCCGCTGATTTTGGCAGCATGGCCAATATCGGCCTGGCAGCGGTGACCCTGGTGCTGGTGCTATTGCTGAGCAAAATGGGCAGCGCAACCATCTCGCGGTTGTCGATTCTGCTGGCGATGGTCATTGGTACTGTCATCGCCGTGTTCCTTGGCATGGCGGACTTTTCATCGGTCAGCCAAGGCCCGATGTTCGGCTTCCCGACACCGTTCCATTTCGGCATGCCGACTTTCCACATCGCCGCGATCCTGTCGATGTGCATCGTGATCATGGTGACCCTGGTGGAAACCTCCGCCGACATCCTGGCGGTGGGCGAGATCATCGACACCAAAGTCGACTCCAGGCGCCTAGGCAACGGCTTGCGTGCCGATATGCTGTCGAGCATGATCGCGCCGATCTTTGGCTCCTTCACCCAGAGTGCCTTTGCCCAGAACGTCGGGCTGGTGGCGGTGACCGGGATCAAGAGCCGTTTCGTGGTGGCGACCGGCGGGGTCTTCCTGGTGGTGCTCGGCCTGCTGCCGTTCATGGGCCGGGTGATCGCGGCGGTGCCGACCTCGGTACTGGGCGGTGCCGGTATCGTGTTGTTCGGCACCGTGGCTGCCAGTGGCATCCGCACGCTGTCCAAAGTCGATTACCGTAATAACGTCAACCTGATCATCGTCGCCACCTCCATTGGTTTTGGCATGATTCCCATCGCCGCACCGAATTTCTATGACCATTTCCCGAGCTGGTTCGCGACCATTTTCCATTCGGGCATCAGTTCTTCGGCAATCATGGCGATCGCGCTGAACCTGGCGTTCAACCACTTCACCGCCGGTAACTCCGACCAGCAGTCGGTTTTCGCCGCCGGCACCGAGCGAGTGTTGCACTATCAGGACCTGGCAGCGCTACGTGAGGGTGATTACTTCAGCGATGGCAAGCTGCACGACTGCGATGGCAACGAGATTCCCGTGGTGCCTGAGCCTGTTCACGGGGCGGCGGAGCATGCGCCGATCCGTTTGAAAAGCAGCGAGCACGTCTGACAAATCCCTGTGGCGAGGGAGCTCGCTCCCGCTGGGCTTTGTAGGAGCTGGCGAAGCCTGCGATCTTTTGATCTTTCGCCTGAGATTCAAGTGTCTGGGGAAAGATCGCAGCCTCGTTGCACTCGACAGCTCCTACGCAGTTGGAGCGGTTAACCAGTGGACATAAAAAAAGCCTGTGATCATCGATCACAGGCTTTTTTGTGCTACCCGGGAGGCTGATTACCAGCGACCGTAATGACCACGAGGTGGGCCATAGTAGTAGCCCCGTGGTGGCCCGTAATACACCGGCGCTGGGCGATAGTAGATCGGTTGCTCTACATACACCGGCTGTGGCTGGTAGTAGACCGGCGGTGGTTGCTGCACATAGACCGGCTGCGGTTGGTAGTAGACCGGTTGTTGCTGCACATACACCGGCCGATCACGGTTGATGAAGGCCGAGCCAACGATGGCCGAACCGACGATGGCACCAAAAACGGCGGGCCCCTCCCAACCACCACGACCGTGGGCGGATGCCTGGCCGGTGACCGCGAGTGCCCCCATGAGCAGGGCGATGATGGGAAGTTTACGATTCATGGCTGTTCCTCGTTTCGGCCCCGGCGCCTGTGGTCTGCAACAGACCCGATGAGGGTCGCGGGGATACTTGCTCTGACAACGATTTTCTCAGGATTTGCGACGCCGTTGGGTAAATATTGTGTAAGGTCTGTAGCGCTTTTCCTTACCGCGCTGCGTTATCCAGGGGCCTGGGACCGGGCTGAGCTGGCGGTATCATCATCGAATAAAACCTTTCGCAGCGGTGATTCCGTCTGTCCGAAAGTGAATTGCAAGGAGACACGCATGCAGATCAATCCCAACAAAGACACCCAACTGTGCATGTCGCTATCGGGGCGTCCCGGAAACTTCGGCCTGCGCTTTCATAATCACCTGTACGAACAATTGGGCCTGAATTTCTATTACAAGGCGTTCAGCAGCCAGGATTTGCCTGGAGCTGTGGGCGGTATCCGTGCCCTGGGGATTCGTGGATGCGGCGTGTCGATGCCGTTCAAGGAAGCCTGCATTGCCCTGGTGGATGAGCTGGATCCTTCCGCCGCCGCAATCCAGTCCATCAACACCATCGTCAATACCAACGGCCATCTGACGGCCTACAACACTGACTACATTGCCATCGCCCAGTTGTTGCAAAGCCACGCGGTGCCCAAGGACTCGACCTTTGCCTTGCGCGGCAGCGGCGGCATGGCCAAGGCTGTGGCCAGTGCCTTGCGCGATGGGGGTTACAAGAGCGGGCTGATCGTTGCCCGCAATGAAGCCGCGGGGCGAGCCCTGGCCGAGTCCCTGGGGTATGAATGGCAAGCTGACCTGGGTACCCGGCGGCCACAGATGCTGATCAACGTCACGCCGATCGGCATGACCGGCGGCCCGGAGGCCGACCAGTTGGCGTTTGAGCCCGAGACCATCGCTGCGGCCGAGACTGTGTTCGATGTCGTGGCGATCCCGTCGGAAACGCCCCTGATCGTGCGCGCTCGGGCCGAAGGCAAACGGGTCATCACTGGGCTGGAAGTCATTGCGATTCAGGCCCTGGAGCAGTTTGTGCTGTACACCGGCGTGCGGCCCAACCTGGAGCAATTTGAAAAAGCCGTGGCCTTCGCCCGGTCGGTGTAGGCGCTGCTATTCCAGCCGCGACAGGCGTTCTTCCAGGGCCGCGATCCGCGCTTCGAGTTCTTCGAGGCGCTCCAGCGAGACAGCGCCGCCGGCTCCACGCTCCATCGGGTGCTGGCGGGCGGCGAGAATCGCTTCGATGTCCGCCGGATCGCCCATGGCGTGCACATAACGGTCTTCGCGCTGGCCGGCCTGGCGTGGCACCAGCAGCGCCAGCCCCCGGGCGATTAGGCGTTCAAGCTGGTGCACGACTTGTTCGGCGTCTTCGAAGTCGTGCATCCGCCCGCTACGGGTCAGTAGCTCATTGACTGTTTGCGGGCCACGCAGGAACAGCAGGCCCATCAGGATCACCTGGGCCGGTACCAGCTCCAGGGCTTTGTCGACCCGATGTTCCCAGCGGTCGGCGCGGCTGCCCATCACCAGTTTGGTAAAGCCGCGACCTTCCAGTGCCCGCAGGCTCTGGCCGACCTGGCCCGGGTTGAGGTTCATCACCGGTTCGCGGCTGGTTTTCTGGTTGCAGGCCAGTACCAGGGCATTGAGCGTCAGCGGGTAGGTCTCGGGGTTGGTGGCCTGCTTTTCGACCAGCGCGCCGAGGATGCGGATTTCCGTGCTATTGAGCCGTGGTTCTTCAGCCTGCTGTTGTTCTTCGATGCTCATCGCGCGTTCCCTATGCTGTGGAAGCCGCCTAGCCTAATCCTTGCGCAATAAAAGACAAGCTGTGCAACAAGCCGTGGCTATAATTGCAGCCGTTTGATTCATTCTTTCCTGCCACCTGCATGAGATCGCCATGACTATTTCCCTGTACGCCGCTTCCGTCCCGGTTTTCAAGCAGATGCTCAACGCGTTGAGCGATGTTCTGAACAAGGCCGAAGCCCACGCCACCGCGAAGAACATCGACCCGAACGCCTTCCTGCAAGCTCGCCTGTACCCGGACATGTTCCCGCTGGTGCGCCAGGTGCAGATCGCGGTGGACTTCGCCAAAGGTGTGTCTGCACGCCTGGCCGAGATCGAAGTGCCGAAGTATGAGGACAGCGAGACCTCGTTCGCCGAGCTGCAAGCCTTGATCGCCAAGGTCTTGGCCTTCATCGGTGACATCAAGCCTGAGCAGATCGATGGCAAGGAAGGCATCGAAATCGTTACCCGTCCGGGCACGCCGAAGGAAAAGCGCTTCAGCGGCCAGAACTACCTGCTGACCTACGGCCTGCCGCAGTTCTTCTTCCACGTCACCACCACCTACGCCTTGCTGCGTCACAATGGCGTGGAAGTGGGCAAGCGCGACTACATGGGCGCGTTCTAACCCCGCAGGCATGAAAAAGCCCGGGACGGTGTGGGCCGTTCCCGGGCTTTTTTGTGGCTGACTGGCACATCCTCGGCGGATGTGCCGCCGCTATCGCGAGCAAGCTCGCTCCCACAGGGGGATCTGTTGTGTAGCGGCTATTGTGTGAGCGCCGCTGCCCCCTGTGGGAGCGAGCTTGCTCGCGATAGCGATCGAACAGCCACCGTAATGGTTACGCCGTACGCGCGAGCTTCTCTTCCTCGCCCAGGCACGCCGCCGCCGTGAACAGCACATCCGTAGACGAGTTCAACGCCGTCTCCGCCGAGTCCTGCAGGACACCGATGATGAAACCCACCGCGACCACTTGCATGGCGATTTCGCTGGGAATGCCAAACAGGCTGCACGCCAGGGGAATCAGCAACAGCGAACCACCGGCCACCCCGGATGCGCCGCACGCGCAAATGGCCGCGACAACGCTCAGCAGCACGGCTGTTGGCATATCCACTGCGATACCCAGGGTATGCACGGCCGCCAGGGTCAGTACGGTGATGGTAATGGCGGCACCCGCCATGTTGATGGTCGCGCCCAGTGGGATCGACACCGAATAGGTGTCTTCGTGCAGGCCCAGGCGTTTGCTCAGTTCCAGGTTCACCGGAATATTCGCCGCCGAGCTGCGTGTGAAAAACGCCGTGATACCACTCTCGCGCAGGCAGGTGAATACCAGCGGGTAGGGGTTGCGACGCAGTTTCCAGAACACGATGAGCGGGTTGACCACCAACGCCACGAACAGCATGCAGCCGATCAGTACGGTGAGCAGGTGCAGGTAGCCGAGCAGGGCGCCGAAACCGGAGGTTGCCAGGGTCGAGGCCACCAGGCCGAAGATCCCCAACGGGGCGAAGCGGATCACCAGGCGCACGATCACGGTGACGCCGTTGGACAGGTCTTCGAGCACGGTACGGGTGGTCTGGCCAGCATGACGAATGGCGACGCCCATGCCGATGGCCCAGGCCAGGATGCCGATGAAGTTACCGTCCATCAGCGCCCGGACCGGGTTATCCACCACGCTCAGCAGCAGGCTTTGCAGCACCTCGCTGATGCCACCGGGCGCCGTGACTGCGACGTCTTGGGTCGACAGCACGAGGCTGGAGGGAAACAGCGTACTGGCAATCACCGCGACCACCGCGGCGGCAAAGGTGCCCAGCAGGTAGAGGAACAGAATCGGCCGGATATGGGTTTCCTGACCATGCTTGTGGTTGGCGATCGAGGCCATGACCAGCACGAACACCAGGATCGGCGCCACGGCCTTGAGCGCGGACACGAAGACCTTGCCGATGAATGCGGTGGACTTGGCCACGTCGGGCGCCAGCCATGCCAGGACAATACCGGCGATCAGGCCGATGATGATTTGCGTCACCAGGCTGGTGCGTTTGAGGCGTTGCATCGGGGTAACGGACGAAGCTGTCATAACGGCATCTCTGATTTTATTGTGTGCAACGGTCGACGAGTCAGGGCAACAAGCGGGCAGGCCACATGAGCGGACCGTGAGAAAGTACGGCGTTTGCAGGCCGCGGACTTTATCACAGCCCGATGAAAAATCTGACGGACCTGTGACGATCCGTCACTCGGGTGTTCAAGCGCGTTTTGTCTGGTGGACGCATTCTGTTAGGCTTTGCCTTCATCACCTTTCTATATCCGCCAGCGAGCCCCTCGGGCTGACGCTGGTGTCGTCGTTTCGCTGGAGTTCTGCATGTTGTTACCCATTTTTCTGTTGTCGGCCGCCGGTTTTACCGTGCTGACCACGGAATTCGTCATCGTTGGCCTGTTACCCTCCATCGCCCGCGACTTGCAGGTCAGCATCCCCCAGGCCGGGCTGCTGGTGACGTTGTTCGCGTTTACGGTGGCGGCGTTCGGGCCATTCCTGACGGCCTGGTTCGCCCGCTTTGAGCGGCGCAAGTTGTTTATCAGCGTGCTGGTGATGTTCGGTCTGGCCAACATGCTCGCCGCAATCGCCCCCAACATCTGGGTGATGGCCGTTGCCCGGTTGATCCCGGCCCTGGGCCTGCCGGTGTTCTGGGCGCTGGCCAGTGAAACGGCGGTGGACATTGTCGGGCCACAGTTGGCCGGGCGGGCCATCGCCCGAATCGGCTTTGGCATCGTCTGTGCCACGGTGTTCGGCATTCCCGTGGGCACATTGATTTCCGATGCGTTTGGCTGGCGCAGCGCGTTCGCGATCCTGGCGGTCATCGCCTTCGCCAAGGCCTTGCTGCTGTTTATCTACTTGCCGAAAACCAATCTGCACCAGCATCAGGTGAGCTTTCGTTCGCAATTCAAGATCCTGCGCAGCCCGTTGATGCAAGGGCATGTGCTGTTGTCGATCCTGGTGTTCAGCGGCATGTTCACCGCCTACACCTATCTGGCGGATATCCTCGAACGCCTCGCTGGGTTCGATGGCACCCTGGTGGGCTGGTGCCTGATGGGCTTCGGCGCCGTCGGGCTGCTGGGCAATTCCCTGGGCGGCCGGGCGGTGGACCGGCATCCGTTGATCGCATCAATGGTCTTCTGCCTGTTCCTGATTGGCGGCATGGTGGCGTTGGTACCGAGCATTCATTCGCCCCTCGCGCTGGCGGCGGCGATGGGCATCTGGGGCGTGACCCAGGCGGCCTTGTTCCTGGTCAGCCATGTGCGGCTGATGAAGGCGGCCCCGCAGGCCCCGGCCTTTGCCGCATCGTTGAACATCGCCGGGGCCAACCTGGGGATTGGCTTGGGGGCGATGGTTGGTGGCCGGGTCATCGATACCCTGGGCCTGGGCAGTGTCGGGTTTGCGGCGGCAGGGTTCATCTTCGTATCGATCCTGCTGGCGTTGCTCCTGATGACTTTCAAACCTCGCGTCACCTGCTAAGCGCTGAACAACTCGCGACGCGCGCCTTCGGCAATCGCGACGATGCCGGGGTGGCTGACCTTGCGCTCCACGGAAATGGCGTAGAAGGATTCGCTCACCGCGTCGGTCTGGCCGATCACTTCTACGCCGTACTGGCGCTTGACCTCTTCGGCGATCACGCTCGGGCCGATGAAAATCCCGCTGCCTGATTGGCCGAAGGCCTGCATCAATGCGCTGTCGTCGAACTCGCCGACGATGCGCGGCTGGATCTGTTGCTCGGCGAACCAGCGTTGCAAGCGGCTGCGCACCACGGTTTCCGGCCCGGGAATCAGCAGCGGAGCGTCATGCAGGCCGTGGGGGAAATCCTGCCCGTAGCGTTCGGCCAGCGCGGCGGTGGCGAAAAAGCTGATCCCGCATTCCCCCAGTTTCTGGCTGTAGCCCTTGATGTCCAGGTGGGTTGGCATTGGGCTGTCGGAAATCACCAGGTCCAGACGCTGGATCGCCAGGTCTGCCAGCAGCCGCTCGAGCTTGTCCTCGCGACAGGTAATGCGCAGCGGCTCACTCAACTCCATGGTCGGCGCCAGCAGCCGGTAGACGATGGATTTGGGTACCACATCCGCCACCCCGACCCGAAACAGGGTTTGCTGCTCGTTGGGCTGGGCTCGCAGCATCAATTCCAGCTCACCGCCCAACTGGAACATGTGTTCGGCGTAGGGCAAGGTCTGGCGGCCGGCCTCGGTCAGTTCCAGCTGCCGTCCGACGCGGCGAAACAGCTTGATGTTATAGGTCTGTTCGAACAGGGAAATCTGCCCGCTGATGGTCTGTGGGGTCAGGTTCAACTGCTCGCAGGCGCGCACGATGCTGCCGGTTTTCGCCACCACCCAGAAGTAATGCAATTGTCGGTAATTGAGCATGGGTTCACACGGATTCGTAAAAACCGAAGTATAACCGCTGAAAATACGAATTTTCCTGAAGTGTTCGCGTCTCTAGAATGCCTGGCCATTGGCGGGCCATTTTCGTGCGTCTTCTATTCTCTCAAGAGGCATTTATTTCATGACATACAAATCCCTGGGACTTGCAGCCTTGTTGACGATGTCTGCAATGACATTGGCGGGCTGTGAGCAGGCTGAAAAAAGTGCCCAGCAACTGATGGGACAGGCAGCGCAAACCGCCAAGCAGGCCATTGATGACACCCACAAGGCCGCCGAACAGGCGATCAGCGAAGCCACCGGCGGGTTGATCAGCCCGAAGAAAAAACCGGCGGACGAAGTTGACGAAACACAAACCCCGACCAAAACCATCTAACACGTCACATCAGTCAGGACTGACCCATGGATTATCTTTTACAGCTCGCCGCCAGTCCCACCGCGTGGATCGCCCTGGCAACTCTGGTGGTCATGGAAATCGTGCTCGGCATTGATAACCTGATCTTCATTTCGATTCTGACCAACAAGCTGCCCGCCCAGCACCGTGCCAAGGCACGGCGGATCGGTATCGGCATGGCGCTGATCCTGCGCCTGGGCTTGTTGAGCACCATTGCCTTCATTGTGCAGTTGACCGAACCGGTCATCGAAATCCTGGGTCAGGCGTTCTCCTGGAAAGACATGATCCTGATCGCCGGTGGCCTGTTCCTGTTGTGGAAAGCGACCACTGAAATCCATCACAGCATGGACCCCGCACCGAATGACCCCAAGTCGGCCACGTCCGGCGTGACCCTGGGCTTTGCTGCTGCAATCGGTCAGATCCTGATGCTGGACCTGGTGTTCTCCATCGACAGCATCATCACGGCTGTGGGCATGACCGAGCATTTGCCGATCATGATCATCGCGGTCGTTGTGTCGGTGTTGGTGATGCTGCTGGCGGCCGAACCGCTCGCCAAGTTCATCAATGACAACCCGACGGTGGTGATGCTGGCCCTGGGCTTCCTGATCATGATCGGCATGACGCTGATCGCCGAAGGCTTCGGCGCCCATGTACCGAAGGGCTATATCTATGCGGCCATGGCGTTCTCGGCGGCGATCGAAGTGTTGAACATGTTGTCCCGTCGGGCCAGGGAAAGGGCGTTGGCCGACAACGCCTGATGCCAGGCAGACAGAAGCCACCCGGGTCCAGGCCCGGGTGGTTTTTTTTGGATTTGAGAAGTATGGGTTTGAACGTGAGCAGTCAGTGTGCGGCGGCGTGGTGCCGGGCCGGTTTGGCGGCTTTTCCCGATGGCGCAGGTGGCACGTGATGATGGCGCCGAGCAATTCGAAGCACCCCCCACAGCATGGCCGTGGCTACGCTCAGCCAGCCGAATATCAGCATCAGGATTGTCGTCGTCAGGCTCATTTGTGCCTCCTTCTATCCCCGGTCCGGGATATCGCACCCAGTACAATGGACAGTCTAGTCGCTCAAGTGTTGCAGCTAATCGATCTATGGCGCTGGGGTTCGGATCGGTTCGTTCTATCACCCTCGTAAAACGAAGGTTATGGCTATACCCAGGGCTGTGCGCGCCTTATGATCGTCGACCCAAGCCTGGCCCGGATGCCGGGTGTCTGAACAAGAGAGTCATCATGTCACCGGTTATTTCATCTTTTCGATCACTGGTCCTGACGCTGTCCTGCCTCGTTGCCCTGGTGGGGTGTGCGGGCAGTGTGTCGCCGCAGATCCAGCGCCTGCCCGAGCGGGTGGAACTTAACAGCGTGCCGTTCTACCGTGGTGAAATGCACCAGGGCGCTCCGCAGTCCCTGGCCGCCTTGCTGACGTTGCAAGGCACTGTCATCACGCCGGGGCTGCTGGAAAAACCGTTGCACCTGCCCGGTGGCGAAGCTGGTTTGCAGGAGAATATACCCACCCTGGCGCGGGAGTACGGGTTGCTGGTGTATCCCCTCCGCCCCAGGCTGCCGGTATTGTTGGAGCAGGTCGCGGCGGGTTATCCGGTGCTGGTGCGCTATATCGAGGGTTCGGCGTTCTGGCCCGCGCCTCGGTATGGAATTCTCGTCGGCTACGACCGTCGGAAGCAGACGGTGTTGCTGCGTGCAGGCATGAACCCGCGGCAGTTGATGAGCTTCAGTGCCTTCGAATCGGACTTCCAGGGCGCGGGCGGCTGGGCGGTGCTGGTCCAGCGACCTACGCAGCTTCCGGCCAATGTCGACTCGCAGCGGTGGCTCAAAGCGGCGGCCGAATTGGCCGGGGCAGGGCAGGAGCAAGCGGCGGCGCGGGCCACCAAGACCTTGGAAGCGGCGCATTGATCGCTCCCCCCGTTCGTCACTTGCCGGGCACAACCTGGCAGGCCTGAGGCTCTTATCGTCAGGGTTGGGCATTTTCCGACCGTGATTGGAGGAGGCGCGCATGGCACAGTCGAAAACACCTATGGGGCCACATTCGTCAGAGCATTCCAGTGGGGATGACCTGGGGTTTGATCCGGATTCGCCGGACCTTGAGGATCCCCAGGTTGATCCAGTAGGGCCGGCCAAGGCGCCTCTGGACAAGAAGGAGGAGCGCAAGCCCAAGCCTTATGATCCGCTGGGTGATCTGAAGGTCTAGAGATTGCCGTGGGTTGGTGTGTATATCCGTTTCTGCGGTAACGGCGGCTTATGGTTCCGCTCTTACAGCGGGTCACTTTTGGAAGAGCGCCAAAAGTAACCAAAAGCGCTTTGCCCCACCACTCGGTGCCTCGCTTAGGCTCGGCATGCCCTCACTCCGGCATTGCTCCGTGGGCCGCCGCGAAGGGCCATCCATGGCCCAGCGCGGCTATCCCGGCATCCATGCCGGGATGCCCACTGCGCAATGCCTGCGTTCGGCCAGCGTGGTTTAACGGGGCGTCCAGATCAAGATCCAAAGCAACAGCAACAGCAACAGCAAGAGCAAGAGCAAGAGCGGGGCTCATGCCGGCATCTGTGTGGCTGAGCCACCGCTATCGCGAGCAAGCTCGCTCCCACACTGGATCTTCAGCGAAATACTAACTTCATGTGAACCTAGCCCCCCTGTGGGAGCGAGCTTGCTCGCGATGACGCCGGCACACCCAACATCATTGCAAACTGACACTCCGCCTTCGCGAGCAAGCCCGCTCCCACAGGAAAAACGCGGTCCCACCAAGAACCAGGTCGGCTGTTAGGCCGCCTCGCGGTGGACGTTGATCTCGGGCGCCCCGTTAACCACGCTGGCTGAACGAAGGTATTGCGCAGTGGGCACCTCGGCACGGATGCCGAGGTAGCCGCGCTGGGCCATGGATGGCCCTTCGCGGCGGCCCACGGAGCAATGCCTTCGTTCAGGCATGCCGAGCCTAGGCGAGGCACCGAGTGGTGGGGCAGAGCGTTTTTGGTTACTTTTGGCGCTCTTCCAAAAGTGACCCGCTGTAAGAGCGGAACCCTAAGCCGCCGTTACCGCAGCAACGGATATACACACCAAAACAAGTACCGCAAAAAACAAAAAAAACGGCGCTTCCCATTTCTGAAAGAAGCGCCGCTTTTTCTAAGTGAACAGCATTACGACGAGTCAGGGCTTTTAGGGGTCGCGGATTACTTGGAAGCTTCCACCACACCACTCTGGCGGCTCTTGAGATTCTTGGCAGCCTTGTATTGCAGGGCCACTGACGGCACGTCGGCGCTTTTTCCGGTCTCGACCCAGCTACGAATCCGGCTGGCATCGGCGAAGTGCGTGTACTTGCCGAATGCATCGAGGATCACCAGTGCCATCGGGCGATTGCCCATCTTCGTCACCAGCACCAGGCAGTGGCCGGCCTCGTTGGTGAAGCCGGTCTTGGTCAACTGGATATCCCAGTTGGCCTTGTGGACCAAGTGGTCAGTGTTGCGAAAGCCCAGGCTGTACACAGGCTTGCGGAAGGTAACGGTCTTTTCCTTGGTGGTGCTCAGTTCGCTCAGCAGCGGATACTTGCGCGCGGCGATCAGCAGCTTGGTCAGGTCCCTGGCAGTCGAGACGTTGTGGATCGACAGGCCCGTCGGTTCGACGTAATGGGTGCTGGTCATGCCCAGCGCCTTCGCCTTGGCGTTCATGGCGGCAATGAACGCCGCGTAGCCACCCGGATAGTGGTGGGCGAGGCTGGCGGCGGCGCGGTTTTCCGAAGACATCAGGGCGATCAGCAGCACGTCCCGGCGCGACAGCTCGCTGTTGAGCTTGACCCGGGAAAACACGCCCTTCATCTCAGGGGTGTTGGCGATGGTGATGGAGATGTACTCATCCAGGTTCTGTTTGGCATCCAGCACGATCAGGCCGGTCATCAACTTGGTCACCGACGCGATGGGCACCACCACGTCCGGGTTGCTCGAATAAACGACTTTATCCGTCTGCAGGTCCAGCAATATCGCGCTGCCCGAGGCGACTTGCAGCTTGGCCGTATCCCGTGGGGCTGCGATGGTTTCCTGTGCAGCGACATTCTGCGTGATAAAGCTGCCTGTGAAAGCGATGAACAGGCTGATGATCGAAAGACGGATTTTCACGCGAGTAGGCTCGATAGAGTTGAAGGTGCCGTTGAGCAACGACTTTTAAAAAAAACGTCGCATTTTAGGAGTATGGGCGACAGCAGCGCTATATGCCTGTATCGCCAAGGCTTGTGAATAAATAAAGTTTCATGGAGGGGGGATTTTGGCGAAACGAATCTGAAAAATTTGTAATCTGGCGACTAAAGTCCGATTGCCAGAAACATCTGTGGGAGCGAGCTTGCTCGCGATAGCGGTGTGTCAGTCAACTGGATGTTGGCTGGTCCATCGCTATCGCGAGCACGCTCGCTCCCACAGGTTTTTTGTTGACGCGTATCAGCTGTGCAGCGTTTCAGCCGCGTACAACGTGTTTTCCAGCAGGCAGGCGCGGGTCATCGGGCCTACGCCGCCAGGTACCGGCGTGATCCAGCCGGCGCGGGGCAGGGCGGTCTCGTAGACCACGTCGCCCACCAGCTTGCCATCTTCCTGGCGATTGATGCCCACGTCGATGACGATGGCGCCTTCCTTGATCCACTCGCCCTTTACCAGGCCCGGTTTGCCCGCGGCCACCACCACCAGGTCCGCGCGGCCGACATGGCCAGCCAGATCCTTGGTGAAACGATGGGTCACGGTCACGGTGCAGCCGGCCAGCAGCAGCTCCATGGCCATTGGACGACCAACGATGTTGGACGCACCCACTACTACGGCGTCGAGGCCATACAGGTCCACGCCAGTGCTTTCCAGCAGCGTCATGATGCCTTTAGGGGTGCAGGGACGAAGCAACGGGATGCGCTGGGCCAGGCGACCGACGTTATAAGGATGGAAGCCATCGACGTCTTTGTCCGGGCGGATACGCTCCAACAGCTTGGAGGCGTCGAGGTGTTCAGGCAGCGGCAGCTGGAGCAGAACGCCATCGATGTTCGGGTCATCGTTCAGGCGATCGATCAGATCGGCCAACGCTTGCTGGGTGGTTTCGGAAGGCAGGTCGTAGGCCTGGGAAAGGAAGCCGACCTCTTCACAGTCTTTACGCTTGTGCGAGACATAAACCTGAGAGGCAGGATCGCTGCCGACCAGGATCACCGCAAGGCCGGGCGTGCGCAGGCCTTGCTCGCGGCGCTCGGTGACTCGTTGGGCGATCTGCTGGCGCAGGCTGGCGGCGATCGATTTGCCGTCGATAAGTTGTGCAGTCATTGCGCGTGGTTAACCATCGAGAGGGGGAAAAAAGAGAACGCATTCTCGCATGCCGGGGCGTGAGGGCAAAGGCGCTTGGTCTGCAAATTCCCCTAACCCCTTTAATTAAATGAATTTTTTTTAAAAAAGAGTTGACGACCTATCAGGCCGTCTATAACATTCGTCGCACTTGTCGGGCACAGCCTAGCACTGGTTAAGAAGGTGGAGCGGAGTTGGTTGTTTCAACTCGGTAAAACTGAAAGCACTTAGTTTGTAATCGTCCAAGAATACAGATTAAAAAGGCGCCCGTAGCTCAGCTGGATAGAGCATCCGCCTTCTAAGCGGATGGTCGCAGGTTCGAGTCCTGCCGGGTGCGCCAATTAGGCAGCTTTGGCACAAGTAAGGCAACAAGGCAATATGGTGGGCGTAGCTCAGTTGGTAGAGCACGGGATTGTGACTCCCGTTGTCGTGGGTTCGATCCCCATCGTCCACCCCATATTCTAGAAAGGCGCCAGATCTAACAATCTGGCGCCTTTGCTTTAAAAGCTTGATACGCGGATGTGGTGGAATTGGTAGACACACTGGATTTAGGTTCCAGCGCCGCAAGGTGTGAGAGTTCGAGTCTCTCCGTCCGCACCATACAAGTCGCTATTTAAATAGCAGAAAACGGCGCAGTACCTGAAAAGGGCTGCGCCGTTTTTGTTTTCAGTGGTTCTGTGTTTGGCGTCGGTACGGTTTTTTGGCGCTGCGCGTAGCCGGTCGGTTCTTCGCGAATGTGTTTCGTGATGATGCGTGACATGTCCGTCGGTCCCTTTGTAGGGGCGGGCGTCGCGCGATCGGGCAAGCTGCTTCTATATATAGAAGCGTTGGCGCAGGGCCCTGGGCTGAATCGACTGTATTTGCAATCCGGGTGGGGCATGACCGTTTGCCCCGTCCTAAATCCGGCGCCTGTTTCCAGCGCGTTTTCAGTAGGGTGACTTCTTGAGTTTGACCTACTAGAATGCATGCCCTTGATTCTGGGGTCGGAAACGCCCGGCCAACGTCTGTGCAACGAGGAATATCCATGCAAGTTTCTGTTGAAAATACTTCTGCTCTTGAGCGCCGCATGAGCATCACCGTGCCGGCTGAGCGCATCGAGACTCAGGTCAACAAGCGTCTGCAGCAGACTGCCCAAAAGGCCAAAATCCCAGGTTTCCGCCCAGGCAAAGTGCCAATGAGCGTGATCCGTCAGCGTTACGAAGCTGATGCGCGTCAGGAAGCCGTGGGCGACGTGATCCAGTCTTCGTTCTACGAAGCGGTCGTCGAGCAGAAGCTGAACCCGGCCGGCGCTCCGTCCGTCGAGCCTAAAGTGCTGGAAAAAGGCAAGGACCTGGAGTTCGTCGCCACGTTCGAAGTGTTCCCTGAGTTCACGGTTGCCGGTTTCGAATCCATCGCCGTCGAGCGCCTGAGCGCTGACGTGTCGGATGCCGACCTGGACAAGATGCTGGACATCCTGCGCAAGCAGAACACCCGTTTCGAAGTGACTGAGCGTGCTGCCCAGAACGAAGATCAACTGAACATCGATTTCGTCGGCAAGGTCGACGGTGAAGTGTTCGCGGGCGGTTCCGCCAAGGCTACCCAGCTGGTGCTGGGCTCCGGTCGCATGATCCCTGGCTTCGAAGATGGCCTGGTTGGCGCCAAGGCCGGTGAAGAGCGCGTTCTGAACGTGACCTTCCCTGAGGATTACCAGAACCTGGACCTGGCTGGCAAAGCCGCCGAGTTCACCGTGACCGTCAACACTGTTTCCGAGCCGAAACTGCCTGAGCTGAACGAAGAGTTCTTCGCCCAGTTCGGCATCAAGGAAACCGGTCTGGAAGGTTTCCGCACCGAAGTTCGCAAGAACATGGAGCGTGAGCTGCGCCAGGCCATCAAGTCCAAGGTCAAGAACCAGGTCATGGACGGTCTGCTGGCCTCCAACCCGATCGAAGTGCCAAAGGCTTTGCTGGACAACGAAGTGAACCGTCTGCGCGTGCAGGCTGTTCAGCAGTTCGGTGGCAACATCAAGCCGGACCAGCTGCCTGCCGAATTGTTCGAAGAACAAGCCAAGCGCCGCGTCGTACTGGGCCTGATCGTCGCCGAAGTGGTCAAGCAGTTCGAGCTCAAGCCTGACGAAGCCCGCGTTCGCGAGCTGATCCAGGAAATGGCCTCGGCCTATCAAGAGCCTGAGCAAGTCGTGTCCTGGTACTACAAGAACGACCAGCAACTGAACGAAGTCCGTTCGGTTGTGCTGGAAGAACAAGTTGTGGATACTGTTCTGCAGAAAGCTAGCGTGACCGATAAAGCGGTCTCTTACGAAGAAGCGGTCAAGCCGGTGGAAGCTCCACAAGCCGATTGATGGTTCTGCGGTAAGAACAAACACCCATAAGCCAGCCTTCGCGCTGGCTTATGCGTATTCAAGACATAACTATTTGGGAGTGACTGCGAGACATGTCCCGCAATTCTTTTTATCAGCAGAGCTCTGACATCCAGGCCGCAGGCGGCCTGGTCCCGATGGTTATCGAGCAGTCCGCCCGCGGCGAACGTGCCTATGACATCTACTCGCGTCTGCTCAAGGAACGCGTCATCTTTCTGGTGGGCCCGGTAGAGGACTACATGGCCAACCTGATCTGTGCGCAACTGTTGTTCCTTGAAGCCGAAAACCCGGACAAGGATATCCATCTCTATATCAACTCCCCTGGCGGTTCGGTGACGGCGGGCATGTCGATCTACGACACCATGCAGTTCATCAAGCCTAACGTTTCGACGACCTGTATCGGTCAGGCGTGCAGCATGGGTGCGTTTTTGCTGACTGCTGGTGCCCATGGCAAGCGTTACTGCCTGCCGAACTCGCGCGTGATGATTCACCAGCCACTGGGCGGTTTCCAGGGCCAGGCATCGGATATCGAAATCCATGCCAAGGAAATCCTCTTCATTCGCGAGCGCCTCAATACCTTGATGGCCAAGCACAGCGGGCGCACGCTGGAAGAAATCGAGCGCGATACCAACCGCGACAATTTCATGAGCGCTGAAGCCGCACGTGAATATGGCCTGATCGATGAAGTGATCAACCAGCGCCCCGCTTAAAATAAGCCGCTCAAAATGAGGTTGATCGGCAGGTCCGATCACCTGCGGGCTTGAAAAAGCCCGCAATTGCCTTCATCTTGTGTTGCAAGCCTATCGGATTTGGATCGATCGAATGACTGACACCCGCAACGGCGAGGACAACGGCAAACTGCTTTATTGCTCCTTCTGTGGCAAAAGCCAGCATGAAGTGCGCAAATTGATTGCCGGCCCCTCGGTCTTCATTTGCGACGAGTGCGTCGACCTGTGCAATGACATCATCCGCGAGGAGGTGCAGGAAGCCCAGGCCGAGAGCAGCGCGCATAAATTGCCTTCGCCTAAAGAAATCAGCGGCATCCTTGATCAGTATGTGATTGGTCAGGAACGTGCGAAAAAGGTACTGGCCGTAGCGGTGTACAACCACTACAAGCGCCTGAACCAGCGTGACAAGAAGAATGACGACGTCGAACTCGGCAAGAGCAACATCCTGCTGATCGGCCCGACAGGCTCGGGTAAGACCTTGCTTGCCGAAACCCTGGCCCGCTTGCTGAACGTTCCGTTCACCATCGCCGACGCAACCACCCTCACCGAGGCGGGTTATGTAGGTGAAGACGTCGAGAACATCATTCAGAAGTTGTTGCAGAAGTGCGACTACGATGTGGAAAAGGCCCAGATGGGCATTGTCTACATCGACGAAATCGACAAGATTTCCCGCAAGTCCGACAACCCGTCCATCACCCGGGATGTTTCCGGTGAGGGCGTGCAGCAGGCCTTGCTCAAGTTGATCGAAGGTACGGTCGCTTCCGTTCCACCCCAAGGTGGTCGCAAGCATCCGCAGCAGGAATTCCTGCAAGTCGACACCCGTAACATCCTGTTCATCTGCGGTGGTGCGTTCTCCGGCCTGGAAAAGGTTATTCAAAACCGTTCCACCCGTGGTGGCATTGGTTTCAACGCCGAGGTGCGCAGCAAGGAAGAAGGCAAGAAAGTCGGTGAATCCCTGCGTGAAGTCGAGCCTGACGATTTGGTCAAGTTCGGTCTGATCCCGGAATTCGTCGGTCGCCTGCCGGTCCTGGCGACGCTGGACGAGTTGGATGAAGCAGCGTTGATGCAGATCCTGACCGAGCCGAAAAACGCCCTGACCAAGCAGTATGCCAAGCTGTTCGAAATGGAAGGTGTAGACCTGGAATTCCGTTCCGACGCGCTGAAATCGGTCGCAAAACGTGCCCTGGAACGTAAGACCGGTGCCCGTGGATTGCGCTCGATCCTCGAAGGTGTATTGCTCGACACGATGTACGAGATCCCCTCGCAGTCCGAGGTGAGTAAAGTCGTGATCGATGAAAGCGTCATAGAAGGCAAGTCCAAGCCATTGTATATCTATGAAAACAATGAGCCGGCTGCCAAGGCCGCACCGGACGCTTAAGCGTCCCGCTGCCGGAACAAAGAAGGGGCCTTCGGGCCCCTTTGCTTTTTGCGCGTTTTAGACGTGTCTTAGCGCTTGTTTTTTTTCGAGGCTGCCCCCATCTTGGTTTCAAGCTTACTTCCATCTGTTTCCGGCCCTAGGGCCGCCGTAGAGGCGAAATCATGAAGACAACCATCGAATTGCCTCTCCTGCCATTGCGCGATGTCGTGGTGTATCCGCACATGGTTATCCCGCTGTTCGTGGGGCGCGAAAAGTCCATCGAAGCCCTTGAGGCTGCGATGACGGGTGACAAGCAGATTCTTCTGCTGGCTCAGAGAAACCCAGCCGACGATGATCCCGGCGAAGACGCACTGTATCGCGTAGGTACGATTGCAACGGTTCTGCAATTGCTCAAGCTGCCCGACGGCACCGTCAAGGTCTTGGTCGAAGGCGAGCAGCGTGGTGCTATCGAGCGTTTCAGCGAAGTGGACGGCCATTGCCGGGCCGAGGTGTCGCTGATCGAAGAGGTCGATGCGCCCGAGCGTGAGTCAGAGGTATTTGTCCGCAGCCTGCTGTCGCAGTTCGAACAATACGTGCAACTGGGCAAGAAGGTGCCTGCAGAGGTCCTGTCGTCGCTTAACAGCATCGATGAGCCTGGGCGGCTGGTCGATACGATGGCGGCCCACATGGCCCTCAAGATCGAGCAGAAGCAGGAAATTCTCGAAATCATTGATTTGTCGGCCCGTGTCGAACACGTGCTGGCACTGCTCGACGGCGAAATCGATCTGTTGCAGGTCGAGAAACGCATTCGCGGTCGCGTCAAGAAGCAGATGGAGCGCAGCCAGCGCGAGTACTACCTGAATGAGCAGATGAAGGCCATTCAGAAAGAGCTGGGCGATGGTGACGAAGGTCACAACGAAATCGAAGAGCTGAAAAAACGCATCGATGCCGCCGGCTTGCCCAAGGATGCACTGACCAAGGCCCAGGCTGAGCTGAACAAGCTCAAGCAAATGTCGCCTATGTCTGCCGAGGCCACCGTGGTGCGCTCCTACATCGACTGGTTGGTCCAGGTGCCTTGGAAAGCCCAGAGCAAGGTGCGTCTGGATCTGGCGCGTGCCGAAGACATCCTCGACGCCGATCATTACGGCCTGGAAGAGGTCAAGGAACGCATCCTTGAATACCTCGCCGTGCAGAAGCGCGTGAAGAAGATTCGTGGTCCGGTCCTGTGCCTGGTTGGTCCTCCAGGGGTCGGTAAAACCTCCCTTGCGGAGTCGATTGCCCACGCCACCAACCGCAAATTCGTACGCATGGCCCTTGGCGGCGTGCGCGATGAGGCGGAAATTCGGGGGCATCGCCGTACCTACATCGGTTCGATGCCAGGAAGATTGATTCAAAAGATGACAAAGGTCGGCGTGCGCAATCCGCTGTTTCTTTTGGACGAAATCGACAAGATGGGTAGCGACATGCGCGGCGATCCAGCCTCTGCGTTGCTCGAAGTCCTCGATCCTGAGCAGAATCATAACTTCAACGATCACTACCTGGAGGTCGATTACGACCTGTCGGACGTGATGTTCCTTTGCACCTCCAACTCCATGAATATTCCGCCAGCGTTGCTGGACCGGATGGAGGTGATTCGTCTGCCGGGTTACACCGAGGACGAGAAGATCAACATCGCCGTGAAATACCTTTCGCCCAAGCAGATCCAGGCCAACGGCCTGAAAAAAGGCGAGCTGGAGTTCGACGAGGAAGCGATTCGCGACATCATCCGCTACTACACCCGCGAAGCCGGTGTGCGTGGCCTGGAACGGCAGATTGCCAAGGTCTGCCGCAAGGCGGTCAAGGAACATGCGCTGGAAAAACGCTTCGCGGTCAAGGTCACTGCAGACCTGCTGGAGCACTTCCTGGGCGTACGCAAGTTCCGCTACGGCCTCGCCGAGCAACAGGACCAGATCGGCCAGGTGACTGGCCTGGCCTGGACCCAGGTCGGTGGTGAGTTGCTGACCATCGAAGCGGCCGTGGTGCCGGGCAAGGGTCAACTGATCAAGACCGGTTCCCTGGGCGACGTGATGGTCGAATCGATCACCGCTGCGCTGACGGTGGTTCGCAGTCGCGCCCGGAGCCTGGGCATTCCCCTGGACTTTCATGAGAAGCGCGACACGCATATCCACATGCCTGAAGGGGCTACGCCCAAGGACGGCCCAAGCGCTGGTGTAGGCATGTGCACGGCCCTGGTTTCGGCATTGACCGGTATTCCGGTGCGCGCCGACGTCGCCATGACGGGTGAAATCACGCTGCGTGGCCAGGTCCTGGCGATTGGCGGTCTGAAGGAAAAACTGCTGGCGGCACACCGTGGCGGGATCAAGATCGTGATCATTCCCGAAGAGAATGTCCGCGACCTGAAGGAAATTCCTGACAACATCAAGCAAGATCTTCAGATCAAACCCGTTAAATGGATTGACGAGGTCCTGCAAATTGCGCTGCAATACGCGCCGGAGCCCTTGCCGGATGTGGCTCCGGAGATTGTCGCGAAGGAAGAAAAGCGAGAGTCTGACTCTAAGGAAAGAATTAGCACGCATTAATACGCATTTGCCTGGGGGGCTTCCTTGACAGTTTTTTAGAGCCCTTGTTATAAAGCGGCTCTTAAGTGTCTGCAGGCCATTCAGCACTCGTTTTTGCTTTCACCAAAAAAACTTAGAATCATCTCAAATAGATATAAGGGGACTTAGAGTGAACAAGTCGGAACTGATTGATGCTATCGCTGCATCCGCTGATATCCCGAAAGCTGCTGCTGGCCGTGCGCTGGACGCTGTAATCGAATCCGTCACTGGCGCTCTGAAGGCTGGCGACTCCGTTGTTCTGGTTGGTTTCGGTACCTTCTCCGTGACCGATCGTCCTGCTCGTATCGGTCGCAACCCGCAGACCGGTAAGACGCTGGAAATCGCTGCTGCCAAAAAGCCAGGCTTCAAAGCTGGTAAAGCACTGAAAGAAGCCGTTAACTAAGGTTTCGTTGAGTTTATCCGGGTCGGGGTCATGCCTGGCTTGGCAGCGGAGCGGTAATACGGCCGGTTGCAACCGGTCTGGCACACCAGGGCTTGCAGGTTAGAGCCCGGTCCGCTCCGCCAGTTACGAGAAGGCGCATCCTCGGATGCGCCTTTCTTCTATCCGGATTCTACCCACGCTCCACGGTTGCCTAAATTTGAAGTTCAACCGTTTCTGGGGGACGCATGCTGCAGAATATCAGGGACAATTCACAAGGCTGGATTGCCAAGACCATCATCGGAGTCATCGTCGCATTGATGGCGTTGACCGGTTTCGATGCCATTTTCAAAGCCACTACCAACAGCAACGAAGCGGCCAAGGTCAACGGCGAAAACATCAGCCAGAACGAGCTGAGCCAGGCGGTCGACATGCAACGCCGTCAGCTCATGCAACAGCTGGGCAAGGATTTCGACGCCTCCTTGCTGGACGAAAAAATGCTGCGTGATTCGGCGCTCAAGGGCCTGATCGACCGCAAGTTGTTGCTGCAAGGCGCACACGATGCGAAATTCGCTTTCTCCGAAGCTGCGCTTGATCAAGTGATCCTGCAGACGCCTGAGTTCCAGGTCGATGGCAAATTCAGCCCAGAGCGTTTCGATCAGGTGATCCGTCAGCTGGGTTATGGCCGTATGCAGTTCCGCCAGATGCTGGCTCAGGAAATGCTGATCGGTCAGTTGCGCGCTGGCCTGGCAGGCAGCGGTTTCGTCACCGATGCCCAAGTGTTGGCATTTGCACGCCTGGAAAAACAGACGCGTGATTTCGCCACCTTGAACATCAAGGCTGACCCTGCCTCCGTCAAGCTGACCGATGATGAGGTCAAGGCTTACTACGACCAGCACGCCAAGGAATTCATGACGCCTGACCAGGTGGTCATCGATTACCTCGAACTGAAGAAGGCCTCTTTCTTCGATCAGGTCAGCGTCAAGGACGAAGACTTGCAGGCGGCCTATCAAAAAGAAATCGCCAACCTGTCCGAACAACGTCGGGCTGCGCACATCCTGATCGAAGTGAACGACAAGGTGACCGAAGCCCAGGCCAAGACGAAGATCGAAGAGATCCAGGCTCGCTTGGCCAAAGGCGAGTCGTTTGAAGCGTTGGCGAAGGAGTTTTCCCAGGACCCGGGTTCGGCTAACAACGGCGGCGATCTGGGTTACGCAGGCCCTGGCGTCTACGATCCGGAATTCGAAAAGGCCTTGTATGCCCTGAACAAGGACCAGGTCTCGGCACCGGTACGCACCGATTTCGGTCTGCACCTGATCAAGCTGCTGGGTGTCGAAGCGCCTGAAGTGCCTACATTTGCCAGCCTCAAGGACAAACTGACCCGCGAGCTGAAGACTCAGCAGGTGGAGCAGCGTTTCGTTGAGGCGACCAAGCAACTGGAAGATGCCTCGTTCGAGGCGTCCGACCTGGCGCAACCCGCCCAGGACCTGAAGCTGACCGTCCACACATCGGCCCCTTTCGGTCGTGAAGGCGGCGAAGGGATTGCGGCCAATCGTGCGGTCGTTACTGCTGCGTTCAGTCCGGAAGTGCTGGATGAGGGTGCCAACAGCACCGCCATCGAGCTGGACCCGGAAACCGTCGTGGTGCTGCGTGCCAAGGAGCACCGCAAGCCTGAGCAACTGCCGCTGGAAAGCGTGGCAGGGCCGATTCGTGCTCAATTGACCAAGGAACATGCCAGCGCGGCAGCCAAGACCCGGGCCGACGAGCTGATTGCCGGCCTGCGCGATGGCAAGGCTGCACTGGACAAGCCGGTCGGTGGCCAAGGCTGGAAAGCCACCCAGGCGGCAACCCGCAACCAGGAAGGCATCGATCCGGCGGTGCTGCAAGCACTGTTCCGCATGCCTAAGCCTGAGTCCAAGGACAAGCCGACGTTCACCAGCGTGACCTTGCCTGATGGCAGCCTGATGGTCGTGCGTTTGAATGGCGTGAACGAAGCAGCGGCACCGACTGACGAAGAGAAGGCGGAGTATCGCCGCTACCTCGCGTCCCGTGTTGGTCAGCAGGACTTTGCGGCGTATCGCAAGCAGTTGGAGAGCCAGGCGGAGATCAAGCGTTTCTAATTGCTTGATGCTTTTTCAAACCTGGTTGTGATGCTGTTCAGTTAGAAAAAACGGCGCTTCTTTCAGAAATGGAGAAGCGTCGTTTTTTTTGGCTTGGGTTTTGGGTTTTGGGTGTATATCCGTTTCTTCGGTGATGGCCACTGGCGGTTCCGTTCTTACAGCGGCTCACTTTTGAGAAGCCCGGGAGCCGGCCCAGTCAAAAGTAAGCAAAACGCTCATGCCCCACCACTCGGTGCCTCGCCTAGGCTCGGCATCCATGCCGGGTTGCCCACTGCGCAACACCTTCGTTCAGCCAGCGTGGTTAACGGGGCGCCCGAGATCAACCTCCACCGCGAGGCGGCCTAACAGCCGACCTGGCTCTCCCGGTCGTACACCCATTAGATCTGTGGGAGCAAAGCTTGCTCGCGAATGCGGTGTTCCAGTCAACGATGATGTTGGATTTGCCGACGTCATCGCGAGCAAGCTCGCTCCCACAGGTTTTTGTGTTGTGTGCAGATGTTGTGAACACCGCAAGCTCACTGTGGGGAGCTTGCTCGCGATAGCGGTGGTTTAGTTGCAATGATGTTGGATGTGCCGACGTCATCGCGAGCAGGCTCGCCCCCACAGGGGAAACGCGGTCCCACCAAGAACCAGGTCGGCTGTCAGGCCGCCTCGCTTCGGCTTTTGATCTGGGGCACACCGAGCCTAAGCGAGGTGCCGAGTGGTGGGGCAAAGCGTTTTTGGTTACTTTTGGCTGGTCCGGCTCCCGGCTTTTCCAAAAGTGACCCGCTGTAAGAGCGGAACCATAAGCCGCCGTTACCGCAGCAATGGATATACACACCTAACCACGCCTCCAGAAACGGAATAAAAAAATCTTCATTAACCGCTCAAGAGAACCGCATTAGGCCAAAACACCAGGGTTTTTGTATCTGCTTGTTGCCTGGAAAGCGGGTGTTCGTCGATCTATCCGGTTGGCGTCTTTTTCCTGCAAACAACCCCCAGTAAACTTGTAACCCCCTTGAAACAAGATTAGCCACGCTGCCAGGTCGCGTTCTGTTGCACAATACGCCCCGGACCGTTTTTCTCAGGATGTTCAATGTTCAAATCATTTCCCATGCGCACCGTCGGGCTTGCACTGGTGCTGGCCGCCGCAGCCGGTTGCTCGTCGAAGAAAGCCGCCATTTACGAGCACGAGAACTTCGACGACTCCGGCACGTTTTCGCGCACTTATCCAGTGAGCGACGCGGCGACCTGCGAGGCCGGGCGTCGGGCGTTGCTCAGCCAGGGCTACATCATCACCAGCAGCGATCCGAAGCTGGTCAGCGGTCACAAGAGTTTCCAGCAGACCGGCGACACCCACATGGAGATCAGCTTCAACCTGGTCTGTGCCGAAGACGGCGGTACTGGCCACCGTGCGACGATGTTCGCCAACGCCTTGCAGGACCGTTATGCCCTTAAGAAGACCAACAACTCCGCCAGCCTGGGCGTGGGCGTGTTGGGTTCGGTATCGATGCCGATCGGCTCCTCGGATGACTCGATGGTCAAGGTCGCCAGCGAAACCGTGTCGGCGGCCAAGTTCTATGAGCGCTTCTTTGCCCTGGTGGAGCTGTTCCTGCCTCCCGAGGCGAAGAAAGCGGCCGACAACGCCGAGAAACCGAAAACTGAACTGGGCATTCCGGAATCCAAGGTCGAACCGGCCACCCTGATGCCTGCTCCAGCGCCTGCGCCGGAGCCCGTTGCCCCTGCGCCAGCCACCCCGGTGGAAGAGGCCGCGCCGGCCCCCGTCGAAACCACTCCCACGGTCTCGGAGCCCGTCGCACCGCCGAGCGAACCCGCGCCGATTGCGCCTGAGTCGTTCGAGTCTGCGCCGACGACGGAAACCGTTACACCACCACCGTCCAGCTCGTTACCGGCCCCGACCGAGCCGATCCAGCCGCTTCCGACATCCTGAGGTCCAGTGGCAGGGAGTAACGCCCTGTCACACTTCACACGGTAATTTCCCGGCCCTGTGCTACGTTTAATTCATGAAGCCTTTGCTTCATGTTTTGTTCATAAAGCAGCTTTATGCTGATGCCAGCGCCATAAGGCATTGGTCTCAATGACAGGGGAAGGACACGTAATGGATGATTATCAGGAAGAGCTGCTGGAATACCAGGCGTATGAACTGGACCCGTTGGAACCCGCCGAAGATGCGACGGAGTTGTGAGGATCGCGACACGCTGCAAGTGGTAAGCGCCAAGCCAGGTTCTTGAAGCTCAAACCCCTCGGTGACTACGACGAAACTCTCCGGGCGTCTGGTTGTTCCAGCGCTTGAAGGCTCGTTGAAATGCCTCGGCTGAGGCGAATCCCAATAGATAAGCGATTTCGCCGAACGCCAGTTCGGTATCGCGTATGTAGGTCATGGCCAGGTCGCGGCGGGTGTCGTTGAGGATGGCGCGAAACTGCGTGCCTTCCTCGGCCAGCTTGCGACGCAGGGTCCAGGTCGGCAGCTTCAGGCGAGCCGCCACTTCTTCCAGGTCGGGTTCCCGGCCGCCGTTGAGCAACGGTCCCAGCAATTGGATGATGCGCTCGCGCAGGCTGCGGGTGCGGGTCAGTTGTTCCAGTTCCCATTCACACAACTGAAGCAGATGGTGCCAGGTGCTGGGGCAATGCTGTGGGTTGCGCTGGGCGAGGCTGTCCAGGCCCAGGCGCAGTTGATTCTGTTCGGCGCCAAATTGGATCGGGCAGTCACCGAGCGTGCGGTAGGCCTCCAGGTAGGCCGGCGCCTCGAATTCGATTTCGATGCGTTCTGGCCGCAGCGCGATGCCGCTGACGCTGGACAGTTGCGCAAGCCAGCCGGCAATGATCGAGTCCACGACAAAGCGGTTGTAGGCGTTATACGGGCTGATGGAATAGAACCGTAGCCAAGCGCCTCGGGCATCTTCATGGAAACTCGATTGGCCGCGATAGTTGGAGCCATACAGCGGCTCGAAGCGGATCATGCAGCGGGCGGCCTCGCGCACGGTTGGCGCCTGGGCCGCGGTAACGCCCGCCAACCCGGCCTGGCTCAAGCGGCCGAGTTGGCCCATGCGCAGGCCCAAGGCCGGGTCCTGGGTTTGTTGAATCGCGGCGTGGCCCAGACGCATGTAGCGCGGGATCGACAATCGTGCACCGGGCTCGGCCAGGCGCGCGGCATCGAGACCGTACTGTTCAAGCAGAGGTTGAGGGTCTTGCCCATGGCTGGCGACGGCGTCAGCCAGGCTATGGACGAAGCCCACAGACAGGTCGCCCAGGCGCATCGGCTGCGGTTTCATGTTCACAGCCAGAGGTTCAGCAGGCGGGCGCCACGGGCGTTGCCATCGGGGAAGTGTTGGCCGTTGTGGCTGATGAAACTCTGGCCGGCACTGCCGCTGTCCCAGAACTGGCCCCGCAGGAACACGCTGACGCCGCCCCGGGCCTGGCTGATGGGCAATTGGCCGGTCAGTGTCAGGCGATGCCAGGCTTGGCCCTCGCTCACTTCACCCGGCTTGAGGCTCACCTCGCTCGGCGTGGACAGGCCTTTATAACCGCTCCAGGGTTTGTCCCACGTATCGCGACCGATGATGAAGGCGGGCACCGCAATCAGTTGCGCGCCCTGGTCGTTGAGTTGCCGGTAATGGAGCGGGTACCAACTGTCGCTGCCGATCAGCACGCCCAGGCGTCCGGCGGGGGTGTCGATGACTTGGACGGCGGTCGGGCGGTCGGCCCCAAGCACGTCGCGCTGTTCAAACACCGGATGTCGTTGGCGTTGTGGCTGGCCGATCGGCCGGCCATCGCTGCCGAACACCAGGCTGCTGTTGTACAGCGCACCGCGACCGATTTTCAGTTCACCGTCACTGACACTGGGCTCGGGAAGCACGATGGAGCCGGCCACCAGGGTGATACCGAACTCCTTGGCCAGCCCACCGAACAGCGCTTGATAGTCATGGGCCATGCGCTCGGCTTTCATGCGCAGGTAGGCATCCTCCAGTCGGCTATCGCCTTGAGCGCTGACCAATGCCTGGATAAACGCCAGCGGATTACTGACCGCCAGCCAGTTCATGGCTTCCTTCAGGCTAGTGGCCTGGTACAACTCGTCTTTTTCGCCACCGACCATCAACCAGGTGCCGATGTGCTCGGGCAGGACCACCACGGTCTTGGCATTGAGAAAGCCCTGGTCGCGAGCCGTCTGCAGATAGGCCGCCAGTTTGCGATGCAGGCGCTCGGGGCTCTGGTAGTCGGTGGGGAACAGTTCGGGTTGGATGCCCAGCAAGTTGCCGCGGTCGGCGGGCGTGCCCTGGTCGACCGCCAGGCTGATGCGCAGGTCTGACAGGTAATGACCCGCCGGACGATCCGTCGTCCACAGTGCGTAGGTGATCAGGGCGGCAATCAAGGCCAAGGAAAACAGCAAGTACAAAAATTTGCGCATGGGAGAACAGTCAGCGGCCGTGTGCAGGTTCATGATTTTTCATCAAGAGCTACGGGGCAGGGTACGGTAAAACAAGGGATTAGCGAAGGGCGGGCGCTGATTTGTACGCACGGTAAGCACACACAGAGGGTGTCCAGGAAGCTTGGGAGACCCTCTGTGCTGGCAAGGCGCGCTAGTGACTTTTGGCTTTCCGGATCCGGATCAGAATCAGCAACATGATCAGCAGCACCGGTGGCGTCATGCCCAGCAGCGCTTCGCGGGCCGAGAGGTTTGCGCCCAAGGTGTGCAGCCCGCTATAGACCAGTTTGAACAGGTTGATCAGGTAGTAGGTGATGGCAATGATCGACAGGCCTTCCACCGCGCGCTGGATCTTGATCTGTGCATCGGCACGCGCATTGAGGCTGCGCAGGATCTCGGCGTTCTGGTCCTCCATTTCGACCTGTACGCGGGCTTGCAGCAGGTCACCCAGGTTGGCGACGCTCATGGCCAGTTGCTCGAGGCGCTGTTCGGTGGCTGCGCAATAACGCACCGTGGGTTTGAAACGCCGTTCGATGAACACTCCCAGCCGCTGGCAATCGCCCAGGTGGCTTTCACGTAGCTCCCCCAGCCGCTCGAACACCAGTTGGGCGTAGGCGCGGGTGGCGCTGAAACGGTGGCGATTCTTGACCGTGCTGCTGACGACATGGCGAGACAGCAGGGCGATGTCCTCCAGCAGGGCCTTGGCATGCACGCCGCTGGCATTGGCGTTGCGTTCGGACAGGCTCACCAGGGTGCGATCGAATTCGTTCAGTTGCGGGTCCAGTGCCTTGGCGGTATTGAGCGACAAGGACGCCATCATGCGATAGGTCTCGATTTCCAGCAGGCGTCGGATCATGCGGCCTTGACGATAAGCGTTGAGCCCTCGATTGATGAACAGCAGGCGGTTGGTGCCGTCCTCGGTCAGGCGAAAATCGCTCCAGACCACCGCATCGCCACCACCCACGCAAGAGCCGCATGGGTCCTTGAAACCGTAGCTGGGCAGGTCGAGGCCGGCTTCGGCGCGCACCACCACCTGAACGGCATTGATCAGGTGCTGGGCATGGCCTTCGATACCCTGGGCAAGGCATTCGGGCAGCGTTGTCCAGTGCAGTTCGTTGGTGTTGGCGGGAACGACCAGGGTCAGGGTGAAGAACTCGGCGTGGCGCTCCCACTTGAGCGGGTGTCCTTCGAGGCGGGTGATGCCTTGTGCGGCTTCTGCTGCGACGGTTTCAGGGCACAGGCGCTCGAGCAGCGCGTTGCACTGGGCGTTGTCGCCCAGAAACGCCAGGTGGAAGACGTGGGCCGGTTCGTCAAAATATAACGACGGGCGGGCGTGTAACTCGTTGTGCAGCATTTTTCGTTGGGGATGCATGCGAGTGTCCTGTATCACAAATACTGTTCCTTTTTGACGGCGTCTGTTTTCGTCATGCTGCGTTGCCGCTCCTCGCCATAGCGGGCTATGACTCGTCGCGGCGCCTTGCCTGACGACAACAGCCACTCGTCAAGAAAGGAACAGTATTTGCGAAACAGGACACAAGGACGACCGTGTTATTAGGGTTGTTTTTTGGTTCGAGCACCTGGTCCAGCGTTGATAGGACTGGTTCATCCCGCTGAGAGTCACGCACAGCTGATCGGCGCCCTGCACATTTGGATCATTAAGTTGTCAGTTACGGTCATTGAGCGCCCGCATCCGGACTCTTACGCTGGGGGCCATGACAGATGCAAGCCGCAGAGCTTGTGCTTTTTCCGTGATCGCCCGTTGTGGAGTTACCGATGACCGCCTCTCATTACCCGCATCTGCTGGCCCCGCTGGACCTGGGTTTCACCACCTTGCGCAACCGTACCCTGATGGGCTCGATGCACACCGGCCTGGAAGAGAAACCCGGCGGCTTCGAACGCATGGCGGCGTATTTTGCCGAGCGCGCCCGGGGCGGCGTGGGCCTGATGGTCACCGGTGGGATCGGGCCGAACGACGAGGGCGGTGTTTACTCCGGGGCGGCCAAGCTGACCACCGAAGAAGAAGCGCTCAAGCACCAGATCGTTACCCGCGCCGTACACGAGGCCGGTGGCAAGATCTGCATGCAGATTCTCCATGCCGGGCGCTACGCCTACAGCCCCAAGCAGGTGGCACCGAGCGCGATCCAGGCGCCGATCAACCCGTTCAAGCCCAAGGAGCTGGACGAGGAGGGTATCGAGAAACAGATCAGCGATTTCGTCACCTGTTCGGTACTGGCCCAGAAGGCCGAATACGACGGCGTCGAAATCATGGGGTCGGAAGGTTATTTCATTAACCAGTTCCTGGCGGCCCATACCAACCACCGTACCGACCGTTGGGGCGGCAGCTATGAAAACCGCATGCGCCTGCCGGTGGAAATCGTCCGTCGGGTGCGTGAGGCGGTAGGCCCGAATTTCATCATCATCTTTCGCCTGTCGATGCTCGATCTGGTGGAAGGCGGCAGTGCCTGGGACGAAATCGTCCAGTTGGCCAAGGCCATCGAGCAGGCCGGCGCGACGATTATCAACACCGGTATCGGTTGGCACGAAGCGCGGATTCCTACCATCGCCACCAAGGTTCCGCGCGCCGCGTTCAGCAAGGTCACGGCCAAGCTGCGTGGCTCGGTGAGCATCCCGCTGATCACCACCAACCGCATCAACACCCCGGAAGTGGCCGAGCAGATCCTCGCTGAAGGCGATGCCGACATGGTCTCCATGGCCCGGCCATTCCTGGCCGATCCGGAGTTCGTCAACAAGGCCGCTGCCGGTCGCGGCGATGAAATCAACACCTGCATTGGCTGCAACCAGGCGTGCCTGGACCACACCTTTGGCGGCAAGCTCACCAGTTGCCTGGTCAACCCGCGGGCCTGCCACGAAACCGAGCTGAACTACCTGCCGGTGACCCAGGTGAAGAAGATAGCCGTGGTCGGTGCCGGCCCGGCCGGCTTGTCCGCTGCCACGGTGGCGGCCGAGCGTGGGCACCAGGTGACGCTGTTCGATTCGGCCAGCGAAATCGGTGGCCAGTTCAACGTCGCCAAGCGCGTGCCAGGCAAGGAGGAGTTCTTCGAAACCCTGCGCTACTTCAAGCGCAAATTGCAGACCAGTCATGTCGAGTTGTGCCTCGACACCCGGGTGGGTGTGGCGCAATTGGTGGCCGGCGGTTACGACGAGATCATCCTCGCCACGGGCATCGCGCCGCGCGTGCCGGCGATTCCCGGGGTGGAGCATGTCAAGGTGTTGAGCTACCTGGACGTGATCCTCGAGCGCAAGCCGGTGGGCCGCAGTGTCGCGGTGATTGGTGCCGGCGGTATCGGCTTCGACGTGTCGGAGTTCCTGGTGCATCAGGGCGTTGCCACCAGCCAGGACCGCGAGGCGTTCTGGAAGGAGTGGGGTATCGACACCCACCTCGAGGCTCGCGGCGGTGTGGCCGGGATCAAGGCTGAACCTCATGCACCGGCGCGCCAGGTGTTCCTGCTGCAACGCAAGGCGTCCAAGGTCGGTGACGGCCTGGGCAAGACCACTGGCTGGATTCACCGCACGGGCCTGAAGAACAAGCAGGTGCAGATGCTCAACAGCGTCGAGTACCTGAAGATCGACGACGATGGCCTGCACATTCGCATCGGCGAAACCGGTGAGCCGCAAGTGTTGGCCGTGGACAACATCGTGATCTGCGCCGGCCAGGATCCGCTGCGTGAATTGCAGGAAGGCCTGGAGGCGGCGGGGCAGAAGGTTCATCTGATCGGCGGTGCCGACGTGGCGGCGGAACTGGACGCCAAGCGGGCGATCAACCAGGGTTCGCGGTTGGCGGCGCAGCTTTAAGGCAGCGCCTCAGGAAACCCCTTGTGGGAGCGAGCTTGCTCGCGATAGCGGCAGGTCAGTCAACATTCATGCTGCTGACTAACCGCTATCGCGAGCAAGCTCGCTCCCACAGGGGAAGTGGTGAACCTGAAGTCACCCGCTGCCAAGCTGTTAAGATGCCGGCCTATTTCCCCCTGGCCTGCTGCCATGCTGCTTCCCGCCCTCGACTGGCATCCCCAACCCCGACTCGAACCCCTTCATCTGGACTGGCTCGCCCGAGCCGGTGTTGAAGTGGCGGTGTTGCGCCTGGATCGGATCGATCCACTGATCAGCGGCAACAAGTGGTTCAAGTTGGTCCATCATTTGCGCGCCGCCCATGAGGCCGGTGCCGAGGGGGTCATGAGCCTGGGCGGGGCTTATTCCAACCATTTGCATGCGTTGGCGGCGGCGGGCAAGCGCTTCGGGTTTCCCACGGCGGGGCTGTTGCGTGGTCATCCCCAGGACACGCCGACGGTGCGCGACCTGAAAGCGTTTGGCATGGACCTGCACTGGTTGGGTTATGGCGGATACCGAGAGCGGCACGCGCCGGGTTTCTGGGCGCCGTGGCAGATCCGCTACCCACATTTGCATCCGGTGCCCGAGGGTGGTTCAGGATTGCCCGGCGCACAAGGCTGCCAGGTGTGGGCGGCGAGTGTCCGTGAACAATTGGCGACGTTGGGATGGGCGGATTTTCACGGTTGGTGGCTGGCTTGCGGCACCGGTACGTCGCTGGCCGGGCTGGTGCTGGCCGAAGCGGGACAGCGCCCGGTCTATGGCGTGCTGGCGGTGCCCCAGGACCATGGCGTGGTGCAGCAAGTCGAACGCATCGTGGGGGAGGCGGGCCTGTGCAGTCCGCTTTATGAATTGTTCGACGGCAGCCGTGGCGGTTTCGCCCGGGTCGATGCCGAGCTCACCGAGTTCATCGAAACCACGGCGGCCATCGAACTGGAGCCGTTGTACACCGGCAAAGCCTTGCTGTTGCTTAAAGCGCGGGTCGAGGCCGGACGGTTTGCCCCCGGCACCCGTTTGATTTTCGTCCACACCGGCGGTTTGCAAGGCCGCCGAGGGTTCGAGTAACGGCGATCAGCCGCGTTTGGGCATCATCCGCAGCAGCGTGTTGTCCCGTACCACATAGTGGTGGTACAGCCCCGCCAAGGCATGCAGGCCAATCAACCAGTAGCCGATGGTACCGCCCAGCACGTGCCAGCCTTCCAGTTGCTTGGCAAACTCCTTGTCTTGATTGATGAGCAAGGGCAGATCGAAACCGTAGAACATTACCTGATGCCCTTCGGCGCTGGTGATCAGCCAGCCCAGCAGCGGCATGGCGATCATGAACAGGTACAGCGCCCAATGCATCAGGCGCGCGAGAACGGTTTGCCATGCAGGCGACGCCGGGAAAATCGCCGGAGCCTTACCCATGCTGCGGGCGAACAGGCGTAGCCAGACCAGCAGGAACACCGTCAGGCCGAGCATGAAGTGCGCTTCCTTGATCAGGGTCCGGCCGCCACTGCCCTTGGGGAAAATCCCGCGGAACTCGATGCAGGCATAAACCACGGCCAGCAGGACCAGCATCAGCCAATGCAAGGTTACCGTGACGGTACTGTAGCGGCTTTCTGAGTTTTTCCAGGGCATTGCAGGTATCTCCAACAATCAGGGTAGAGCGCCGTCTAGAGCGGCGTTATCCGCTTACTGTAAGCCCGTTTCGCTGGGTTTGCATGAGCCAGATCAGTTTTGCCGGCAGGAAGCCACAGGGTTGAGTCAGGGCGTCAAGTCCGGCGGATTCAGCAGCCAGTCCAATAGCAGCCCCGCATCATGGTTGCCACGGGGCGATTTCGGGGGCGTGGCGGTATGGCCTGCGCCGGTATCGACAGCCCCTGGGCACAGCACCGGTCGATCAGGGTCGCCGTCGAGAAAACTCACCAGCACTTCGCTGCCGGCCATCAGGCTGGGGCTGCCATCCAGCGTCAGCCGCGACACGGGCAGGGTGATGCCGTCCTGGTCCGGCGCCCATAGGCTGACACTCACCTGGCCACGTTCATCGGGGCTGGCCGGCTGGCCGGTGCGGCCGAGTACATGGGCCAGGTGGTTCCCGGGGATGCAGGGCTTGGGATGCTTGAGGGCTGGCCTGAACGTGGTGGACCAGGGAATGGCGGTGAACCGGTTACGGTAGTCACGGGCCGACGGTGCGGCGGGCAGGTCCGGCTCCAGGATCGAAAACTGCCGTCCACGATGCTGGACCTCGGTGATCAACCATTGATCGTTGAAGGTGGAAACCGGGTGTTCGCAGACCTGCACGATGTCGCCGCCGTGCAGGGCCGGTTGGGTGCTGTGGCCATGGATTTCCCGTTGCCGGCAGCGCAACCGTTCAAGGTGGCGGCGACCGGCCTGGTAACGGTGAGCCAAGGCCGGGTTGCCGCGCATGGCTTCGTGATCGATCTGCTCTAGGGGTTGATTCGCCGCCGAGGCCTCGGCTTCGGGCGGGGCCCGGTCACTGAACCCGACGGGCAGGCCAGGCATCATCGGATGGTGACGCAAATACAAGCGTTTGATGGCCGGCAGCAGGCTGTCGTTCGGGCGCAGGGGTAGCTCGACAGGGCGCGCGGGAAAGCTCTTCGGGTCTTCGGCGAACACCAGCACATGGCCCTGGGGAGCGTGTTCGAAGTGGTAATGAATGCCTTCTTCCTCGCACAGGCGTTGCAGGAGGGTCAGGTCGCTTTCGTCGTACTGGATGCAGAATGGGCGACACGGATACTGCCCATGGGGCAGTTCGAAACGGTAACTGTCGACGGGTAGCGCGTGTTCTTCCAGCAGGCGTTGCAGCACCTGCACCACGCTGAGCCGATGGAAAACCCGGCGCTGCGGGCCTTGCTCCAGTTGCTGGAGGTAGGGAACCAACGTCAAACGATAGCCGATGCGCCGCGGCGCCAGGGCACTCAGGCTAACGCTGTGGACAATTCCATGGACGCCCGATTCGCCGTCCAGGCGCAGGAAGGCCGGATGCCCCAAGAGCAGCTCGGGATCTATCGGCGGGGCGAGGCCGATCAGTTCGAGGTCAAAGCGGTATGGCTGGTTGAGGGCTTCGCGGCCATTGAACCGCAAGACTTGCAGTTGCAAGTCGCTTTGCGTGAGCGTCAGGCTGAAGGGACTTTCCGTGTCGTTGCGCATCGCAGCTCCTACTGGCGGGGAGAGAGGCGCAGAGGGTACGAAACCGCGGGGGGAAACGGTGCTTGTGAGTCGCTATTTCAGAAACGCCCTACAACACGCTGTGAAAATGTCGATCCGGCAGGGTGAATTTTTTGGTCGATCAGCCGGTTTAGGCCGTATAAACTTGCGCCACAGCGCCGGCCGGCAGATGTCTCGGCGCGTCAGACAAGAGAGTGAGTAATGGGCGCACAGTGGAAGGTTAAACACAAAGAAGCGGCTGCCAACGCCAAGGGCAAGATCTTCGGCAAACTGGTGAAGGAAATCACCATTGCCGCGCGCAACGGCGCTGATACCGCTACCAACGCGCACTTGCGACTGGTGGTCGAACAGGCGAAGAAGGCCTCGATGCCCCGCGAGACCCTGGAACGTGCGATCAAGAAAGGTTCTGGCCAGCTCGGTGAAACCGTGCAATACCACCGCGTCACCTACGAAGGGTTCGCGCCGCACCAGGTGCCGCTGATCGTTGAATGCGTGACCGATAACATCAACCGTACCGTTGCCGAAATTCGCGTCGCGTTCCGCAAGGGCCAACTCGGCGCCTCGGGTTCGGTGGCGTGGGACTTCAACCATGTCGGCATGATCGAAGCCGCGCCGGACAGCCCGGACGCCGATCCGGAAATGGCCGCCATCGAGGCCGGTGCCCAGGATTTCGAGCCGGGCGAAGAAGGCGCGACGTTGTTCCTCACCGATCCTGCCGACCTCGATGCCGTACAGAAGGCCTTGCCGGAGCAGGGTTTCACCGTGTTGTCGGCCAAGCTGGGCTATCAGCCGAAAAACCCGGTCAGTGGCCTGACCGACGAGCAGATGGCTGAAGTCGAAGCCTTCCTCGAAGGCCTCGACAACCATGATGACGTGCAGGACATGTTTGTCGGGTTGGCGGGTTAACAATCCCCCCTGTGGCGAGGGAGCTTGCTCCCGCTCGGCGGCGCGTAGAAGCTGTGTAGGAGCTGTCGAGTGCAACGAGGCTGCGATCTTTCCCCTGACACTTGAATCCCAAGTGAAAGATCAAAAGATCGCAGGCTTCGCCAGCTCCTACAGAGCCCAGCGGGAGCAAGCTCCCTCGCCACGGTTGCGCAATAAGCCTTCAATCTCATCAAACCCCGGCCGCGCCAATACATCAGGCTGACAGCAGCGCACTTGCAGATCCTGCAACGCTGCCAGTTCCTCAACACCGAGCGCCGGTTCGATCCGCGCCAGCAATTCCCCCAGCAGAATCCCGAAGGCCCGCACTTCGATGCGTTGCAGGGCGCGGGTTTGCAGGTTGTCCGTGGTGGCGTGGAACGACGCCGCGCCAAAATCCCCCAGCAGGCAATCGCCCTGGTCATCGCACAGAATATTGTGCCCGTAGAGATCCCCGTGGGTGATGCCCTGGCGGTGCAGGTGCGCCGCCACCGAGGCAATGCCATGGGCGATGCGCAGGGCCGCCGGAGCGCTCAGGCGCAGTTCATCGGCATAGACGTCGCGGCTGCACGACGCCAGGCTCGGCAGCCCGGCGAGGTTACGATAGCTGGGCTCGACCAGCGCCATCACCAGCCCAGCCTGTTGCTCGGGGTGCCCGGTAACCTGGCCCAGCACCTCAATCAGGTTCGGGTGGCGACCGGCCGTGATGCAGGCATGCATCTCATGCAGGGGCGAGCCGTCGCTGGTCATCTGGCCTTTGTACAGCTTCACCGCGACCTTTCGTGCCGCCTGGCCGGGTGTCTGCCAGAGCGCCTGATGAATCACCCCCGACGCACCTTCGCCCAGTTGTTGCTGCAGTTCCAGGTGCGGCCAGTCGATAGGCGTCGTGGTATTCAGGGCCGCCGCTTCTGCCTGGGTTTCCAGTGGGTTGCCGGCGTAGGCCAGCCAACTGAGGCTCGGCAACGTGAGCAGCCATTGCGGCAGTTCGCTCAGTTGGTTGGCGGCGATGCGTAGCAGTTCGAGGCGATGACACTGGCCCAGGCTCGCCGGTAATTGCCGCAAGCGGTTGCCGGCCAGCATCAGTTTTTGCAGAGAGGGGCGTTGACCCAGTTCATCCGGCAATTGGCTGACGCAGTTGTCGGTCAGGATCAGCCAGCGCAGCAGTGGCGGCAGTGCGGCGCCCGCGACGTGCGTAATGCGGTTGGCCTTGAAACCGACCATGGTCAAGGCGCTGCAACGGCCCAGGCATTCGGGCAGTTCTGTGAAGCGGTTGTCCGAACAGAACAGCACACTCAGGCGAGTCAGCCGATGCAGGTCGTCGGGCAGCGTGTCCAACTGATTGCCACTGAGGTTGAGAATCTCGAGGGAATCGGCCAGGTCGAAGATTTCCCGGGGAAACTCCGTCAAGCCGCAGGCCAGGTCCAGCCGGGTAATGCCTGAGAGTTGGCCTGCGCGTAGTTGGGCGAGGGTGTGCATGGAGGGGTTCGCTGTTGATCAAGGGGAGGGTCTGGCGTCCGTAGCCAGACAGTTAACCAATAATCAGCTCAGTACAACACCCTGTGGCGAGGGGATTTATCTGTGGGAGCAAGGCCTGCCCGCGATGAAGACGGCGCGGTCTCTGAGAAAACGAGGCGCCTGCATCGCGGGCAAGCCTTGCTCCCACAACAGTGTCGCTCCCCTTGCCACAGTCGATCGCTCTAGCGCTCGATGCTGCGGTTCCAGCGGGCGTTCCAGGCTGGGCGTTGTTCGTTGACCTGGTCCCAATCCACGGCAATCGCCGTTTCCAGGTATTGCTTCATCGCCTCCACCTGGCCGCGGGTCTTGTCGGTGGTCGGGGTGTTGGGGTTGGACGGGATCTGGTCGCCTTCTTCCAGGGCGATGGCCTGGGCTTGCGGGGTCAGCAGGAACGCCGCGAGCTTTTGCGCCAGTTCCGGTTGGGTGTTCTGGGCGATGGCACATTCGGCGACGTTGAGAACCACGGCACCTTCCTTCGGCTGGGCATATTCGACCGGCATGCCCTTGAGTTTCAACGCGGTCACCTGGGTCGGCGTCAGAGGGAACAGCGCGGCTTCGTCGGTCTGCAGCATTTCGGATATCTTCGCCGAGCTCGGGATGTACTCCAGCACGTTGCGCCCCACCGTGTTCGGCCAGGCCTTGAAGCCCGGTTCAACGTCGGTTTCGCTGCCGCCCTGGATCCGGTTGAACATCAAAAAGCCGTGCAGGCCGAACGTGGACGAGGCCATCGACTGGAACACCACTTTGTCCTTGAAGCGTGGATCGGCCAGGTCCATCCATGAGGTGGGCGTATTCCAGCCCTTTTCCTTGAACAGCCGGGTGTTGTAGGCCAACCCGGTCACGCCGAGGCTGACAGCCACGGCCTGATCCTTGATGCGCCCCTTGGCCGGGATCTGCGCCAGGGGCGGGCTATCTTCGAGCTTGTCGCACAAGCCCATGGCGATGGCGCGGTACATGATGCCGTCATCGAGGAACATCACGTGCATCTGCGGGTTGCCTTTGCTGGCCTGGACTTTGGCCAGGATGTCGGCGGAGGTGCCGGGCACGATGACCACTTTGACGTTGTTGGCTTTCTCGAAAGCCGGCAAGACCTTGTCGGCATAGAGCCGCTCCATGGTTCCGCCGTTCATTCCCAGGTAAAGCGTCGGCTCGGCCAACGCCTGGGTGACCGGGAGCAGGGCGCCCAGGCAAGCGGAACCCAGCGAGCAGAAACCGAACAGTGCACTGCGTTTGACGTTATTCATTGGCGCGACCTTCCTCTATCAAGCAACGGAGATGGAGTGAAACCGGGTGATGGAAAACGCATCCAGCGGCGTGGTCGAAGCCCCGCTGCAGATGATCTCGGTGAGCACCTGGCCCACCGCCGGGCCGATCTGGAAGCCCGCGCCGGCAAAGCCGAATGCGTGCAACAGACCGGGCTGGGTGCTGCTGTGGCCGATCACCGGCTGGCGATCGGGCAGATAACCTTCGGTGCCGCTCCAGGTACGAATCGCCTGGGCGCCTTCCAGGAATGGATAGAGCTCGACGGCCTGGCGCAGGATTTCCAGCACGGCGTTCTGGCCGGGGCGGGCGCGTGCAGTGTCCAAGGCAAAACCCTGGCCGCCGCCTAGCACGCAATTGCCGCGTGAGACTTGGCGGGCATAGATACCGCCGCCCTCGACGCCAGTGCTGGCGTCCATGACCAAGGGCAAGGGTTCGGTGACCAGCATCGCCGGGTGCCCGGCGTACATCGGCACCGCTTCGCCGAACTGCGCGGCGAACTGGCTCGCCCAGGCACCGGCGCAGTTCAGCAGCCAGGGCGCGTGGAACGTCAGGCCTGTTGCGGTGTGTACGGCAAAGCGCTGGCCGTCATGTACAACGTTGCTGACGGCGCATTGTTCGTGGACTTGCGCGCCATGTCGGCGAGCGGCCTGGGCAAAGGCTGGCGATACCAGGCGTGGATTGGCGTGGCCGTCGTCCGGGCACAGCGACGCCCCGACCGCAACAGTGCCGACCCACGGAAAACGGGTGCGCAGGGCCTCGCGATCGAGCAGTTGCAGATCCAGGCCAAAGCCCTGGCTGGCGGCAGCGTAGTCGTGCAGCGCTTGCAGATCTTCAGCGCTGCGGGCCAGCTTTAAATGACCGCTGCGCTGGTACTCGCCGTCGATGCCAATCAACTGTGGCAACTGGCTCCAGATTTCATGGGCCCGTTGCGACAAGGGCAATTGCGACAGCGGCCGGCCCTGGCGGCGCACACCGCCGTAGTTCACGCCGCTGGAGTGCGAACCGCAGAAGTCGCGCTCCAGCAACGCCACCCGGCGTCCGGCCTGGCTCAGGAACAACGCGGCGGAGGCGCCGACGATGCCGCCGCCAATGATCACTGCATCCACTTCGATCATGGCTCGACCTCCAGGCCGAACGGCACGGGCTTGATCGGCGCCTGGGCCCGCAAGCGGCCGATGCTGGACACGGTGCGGCCACTTTCGCGGGCAATGATTTCCGCCGCGGCGGCACCGCACATTCGTCCCTGGCAACGGCCCATGCCGACCCGGCAATGCGCCTTGACCCGATTGATCTCCCAATGGCCTTGGCCCACCACCTGGCGGATGTCGCCGGCGCTGACTTCTTCGCAGCGGCAAATCATCAGGTCATCGGCAGCATCGGCGGCCCACGCTTCAGGAAAGGCAAACGCACGTTCCAGGCCCAGTCGGAAATGGCCGATGCGTTCGAGGGATTGTTCCAGCTGAGTGCAACGCTGCGGGTCGATCAGATAACCAATGTCTTCGAGCAAGGCCAGGGCCGCCCGTTCACCGGCCATTTCAGCGGCGTCGGCGCCCATGATGCCGGCACCGTCACCGGCCAGGTAGATCCCCGGCACGCTGCTGCGTCCGGCGCCGTCGCGTCGTGGCAGCCAGGCGCGGTTGAGGGCGCTCCAGGAAAACTCGCAACCCAGCAGGTCGGCCAGTTGGGTTTCACTGCGCAAGCCGTGGGCGAAGGCCACCGCGTCGCAGTCGAGGGTGTGTTCGCCGTTGGCGTTGCGCCATTTCAACGACTGCACCCGCCGTTCGCCATCGAGACCCGACAGGCTCGCGCCTTGATGCACGGCGATGCCGTGGGCGGTCAGCCAGGCGCGATAATAGAGGCCCTTGGCGAGGGTGGCCGGTTGTGCCAGCAGGCGGGGCAGGGCGCGGACCTGGGCGCCAAAGGGCGAACTGTCGAGCACCGCGACCACGTTGGCGCCGGCCCGGGCGTATTGATAGGCCACCAGATACAGCAAGGGGCCGCTGCCGGCGAACACCACCCGCTCACCGATGGCACACCCCTGGAATTTCAGGGCAATCTGCGCCGCGCCCAGGCTGTAGACCCCTGGCAGGGTCCACCCGGGTACAGGCAGGATCCGGTCGGTGGCGCCGGTTGCGACGATCACGCTGGCGTACTCGAGGCGGTCGGCGCGGCCTTCATGCAGGGTATCGAGCAGGCCGGCTTCGGCGTTCCACACCAGGGTGTCGGGGCGGTAGTCGAGCTGTCCGCGCAATGCGTCGAGCGTCTGGTGGATGGCGTTGGCCTTGTGCGCTTCGAAGCCATAGAGCTTGACTGGCGAGCGCTTGAAATTAGCCGGTTGGCGCCGATAGATCTGCCCGCCACCGTGGGCGGCTTCGTCCAGCAGGACCGGGTACAGGCCGTGGGCGACCAATGTCTGCGCGGCACGGATACCGGCGGGGCCGGCGCCGATGATGGCTATTGGTTTCATCGCCACCTCATTGGCTGGACCGGGGGATTTGTGCTGCGCTCGAAACCGTCATCGCGAGCAAGCTCGCTCCCACACTGGATCGGTTGTGGATGCTGGTTTAGCGCTCGCCGCAGTTCCCCTGTGGGAGCGAGCCTGCTCGCGATGACGGCGGCACATGCGACAACAGCGGCAGCAGACAGACCGTTTTCGCGAGCGGGCTCGCTCCCACATTGGATCTGTTGTGGATGTTGGTTGCGCACACGCCGCAACTCCCCTGTGGGAGCGAGCTTGCTCGCGATGAGGCCAGGCCAGTCGACGGTGTTCATACCTGGCGCCCCGGTTCGCGTCTGATGTGCTGGCCGGCTTCGAGCAGGGTCGAGCAGGCGCGGACGCGGCGGCCGTCGCCCAGGCGCACCCAGCAGTCCTGGCAGGCGCCCATCAGGCAGAAACCGGCCCGGGGCTCGGCGCTGAAGTCGCTGCCGCGCAGGTGTTCGCTGCAGGTCAGCACGGCGGTCAGCAGCGTGTCCCCCAGCAGGCCGGTGGCAGGCTGGCCGTCGAGGGTAAAGTCCAGGGCCGGGCGGTCGCCTTCGGCCAGTCGTTTCAGCAGCGCCATGGTGCCCTCATTGTTTGCCTACCAGGACCCGATCCAGGCCATAGACCCGGTCGAGCAGAATCATGGTCAGCGCGGTGAGCGCGATGACCAGCGCCGACACCGCCGCCATCATCGGGTCGATGGATTCGGTGGCGTACACGTACATGCGCACCGGCAAGGTTTGCGTGGCCGGCGAGGTGACGAAGATCGACAGCGTGACTTCATCGAAACTGTTGATGAACGCCAGCAGCCAGCCCCCGGCCACCCCCGGCAGGATCATCGGCAAGGTGATTTGCCGGAACAGCGTGAAGCGCCCGGCCCCCAACGATTGCGCGGCCTGTTCGGCGCTGCGGTCCAGGCCGATGGCCGAGGCCAGCACCAGGCGCAACACGTAGGGCGTGATCACCAGCACGTGGGCGAAGATCAGCCAGGCAAAGCTGCCGTTCACGCCCATCAGCGCAAACAGGCGCAGCAATGCCACCCCCAGCACCAGGTGCGGAATGATGATTGGCGACAGGAACAGGCCGTTGAAGAAGTCCCGGCCGGGGAACTCGAGCCGGGTGATCGCCAGGGCCGCCGGCACCGCGATCAACGTCGCCAGCGAGGCCGCGCAGAACGCCAGGACCAGGCTGTTGTAGAACGCGTCGACAAAATCCGCGCGCTCGAACACCGCACGAAACCAGCGCAGGGAAAACTCGGTGGTCGGCAGGCTCAGGGTGTTTTCCGGGGTGAAGGCGACGAGGCAGACCACCACCAGCGGCGCGAGCATGAAGACCACCACCAGGGCGTGAAACAGCAGCGCGAAAGGACCGTTTCTAGACATGACCCATTACCCCAATGACTTCTTGTAGCGGCCTTCGATCATCCGGTTCCACGACAGCATGATCAGCAGGTTGAGCAGCAGCAGCGCGACGGCAATGGCCGCGCCCATCGGCCAGTTCAGTTCCGACAGGTACTGGTCGTAGATCAGCGTGGCGACCATCTTCAAACGCCGTCCGCCGAGCAGGCCGGGAATCGCGAAGGAGCTGGCGGCGAGGCCGAACACAATCAGCGTGCCGGACAGCACGCCGGGCATGATCTGCGGCAGCACCACTTTGCGGATCACCGTGAATTGGCTGGCCCCCAGGGACAGCGCGGCCTGTTCGGCGGCCGGGTCGAGTTTCTGCAGCGAGGTCCAGACCGGAATGATCATGAACGGCAACATCACGTGGACCAGGGCGATGACCACGGCGAACGGCGTATAAAGCAGCTTCACCGGCGCGCCGCCGAAGGCTTGAAGGGCCTGGTTGACCAAGCCGTCGGCGCCGAGCAGGAGGCTCCAGCCAAAGGCCCGCACCACCACTGAAATCAGCAGCGGGGTGAGAATCAGGATCAGGAAAATCGAACGCCACGGCGCGCCCATGCGGCTGAGGATGTACGCCTCGGGCACGCCGATCAGCACGCACAGCAAAGTGGTCAGGGCGCTGATCCAGAACGTGCGCAAAAAGATCTCGTAGAAGTACGGATCGCCCAGCAGGCTGGTGTAGTGCTCGAAGGTATAGGCGTCGCCGTTGATGCCCGAACTGTAGTCGAAGACGTTGAACGACAGGACCAAGGTCAAGCCCAAGGGAATGACCAGCAGGCCCAGGTACAAGGCCAGGGCCGGCGCGGACATCAGGTAGCCTTGGCGACAGCGGCGCATCGCATCGATCAGCTTCATGCCGGCACCTCGTCCGCGCTCAGTACCCGCAGCAGCGCCGGGTCCCAATCCAGGCCCACCGCCGTGCCTTCTACCAGGGGCGCGGAGCCGTCGTTGCGGCGCACCACGCAGAGTTCACCCAGGCTGGTCGAGACGCCGTACAGCCATTGGCTGCCAAGGAAGAAGCGGCTGATGAGGGTGCCTTGCAGTCGGCCTGAACCGGCCTCGCACAGGTCGATTTTTTCCGGACGCAGGCTCAGGATCAGGTCGCCATTGCCCTGGCTGCAGGCTTGAACGACACCCGCACTGTCCCGCATGCCGGGCAGCAGGTTGGCTTTGCCGACGAAGCCGGAAATGAATTCGGTACGCGGGTGCTCGTAAAGGGTGTACGGCGCATCGATCTGGGTGATGCGCCCGGCCTGCATCACCACGACCCGGTCACTGATCGACAGGGCTTCGGACTGGTCGTGGGTTACCATCAGCGTGGTGATCCCGACTTCGCGCTGGATGCGGCGGATTTCGTATTGCATCTCTTCGCGCAAATTGGCGTCGAGGTTGGACAGTGGCTCGTCGAGCAACAGCACTGGCGGCTCGATCACCAGCGCTCGGGCCAGTGCCACGCGTTGGCGCTGGCCGCCCGAGAGTTCTCGCGGGTAGCGGTCGGCGTGGCGGTCCAGGCGTACCAGTTTCAACACCCGGTCCACCCGTTGTTGCAGCTCGGCAGTGGCCACTTTGCGCATGCGCAGGCCGAAGGCGACGTTGTCCTGGACGGTCATGTGGGGAAATAGCGCGTAGCTCTGGAACACCACACCCAGGCCACGGCTGGCGGGCTTGGCGTGGGTAATGTCGCGACCGTCCAGCAGGATGCGCCCGCTGCTGACTTCGACGAAGCCGGCGATCATCTGCAGGGTTGTGGTCTTGCCGCAGCCGGAAGGTCCCAGTAGCGAGACGAACTCGCCTTTTTCCACCGACAGGTTGGTGGCGACCACGGCGTCGATATCGCCGTAACGTTTGCCAAGTCCTTCAAGTTGCACAAAAGCCATAGCTGCGCTCCACCTGGGATTGTTATGCGTCGCCTGCGGGCGCGCTTTTTTATGGGCAGATACGAAAGGGTGTTGCTGGGGTGCGTTGGTGCTCGACCTTGAGTCGGCTGCCGCTGTTGTTCGAATCGCCCCTGTCTGGACGAAGAGTAGGACGAAGAATAGGATGGGCTCAATGGACTATTTCACTGAAGCGAAGACTATTTTCAGTTTCATTCAGTGAGTAAATTTAATAATGAGAAATGGCATGTCTGATTCCACTGATCGGAATAATGAGAAAGGCGAAGTCGGTGTCGGCGCGGTCTCCCGGCTGTTTGCCGTGTTGCGCAGCCTGGGTGGCACCGCCGAGGGCGGGGAGCGGGTGACGCAATTGGCCCAGCGCATCGGCCTGTCCCAGCCCACCACGCATCGCTTGTTGCGCAGCCTGATGGACGAAGGCATGGTCGAGCAGGACGCACGTAGCAAACGCTACCGCTTGAGCCTGGAGTTCTTCGCCCTGGCCGCCCGCGCCGGCAACACCGGCAACCTGCGCGAACTGGTGCGCCCAGCCATGCTGCGGTTGTCGGCCTCCCTCGGGGACTCGTTGTTTTTGCTGGCGCGCAGTGGTTTCGATGCGGTCTGCCTGGACCGCAGCGAGGGGCCGTTTCCGATCCGCACGTTCACGGGCGACATCGGTGGTCGCGTGGCGTTGGGCGTGGGGCAGGGCAGCTTGGCGATCCTGGCGTTTCTGCCGGAGGAAGAGCGCGACACGGTGATTCAATACAACCTGCCGCGGCTCAAGGATTTCCATTTGTACGACGAAGTCTTCCTGCGTTCGGAAGTGGAGAACGTGCGCACGCTGGGCTACGCCGGGCGCAATACTGGCGTATTGCAAGGCATGGCCGGGGTGGCCGTGCCGATCCTGGACCGTGACGGCCGGGCCGTGGCCGCCTTGAGCGTGGCAACGGTGAGCGACCGCCTGGGGCCCGATCGCCTGCCGACGGTGGTGGACATGCTCAAGCGCGAGGCAGCCCTGATCGGACCGCGGATCAACCCGTTCGACCCATTGCTGCGCAGGCCTTCGCAGGTGTTTGGGCAGGGCTGAACAGACTCTCAAGAGCAGCCTGTATCCCCTGTGGGTAGGGGGTTCAGAACTTCAGGGTCTGCTTGAGCCGCTGCACCGTCGGCGTATCACTGGGGATGACCATCGCATAGTTGTAGCCCGGCCCGGACCAGTACTCGGCTTGCAATTCGCCCTCGCGACGACTGCCCCGCGGCAGGAGGAAATTTTTCGGGCCGGGTGGGCGCACGTAGAAGCTGATTTTCTGACCGCTCGGGTCCTGATAGACCACCATCGCCGCCGCGCCTTGTTCGGTGCTGAGCAAGCGCCCGCTGACCGGCTTGAAGCCCGTACCCGATAGGTCTGGCAGCCGGTCGGCCTGGGTGAAGTAGCGGTCGAGCCAGCCTTGCATGCTCTGCTCGTCGCCGGTCTGGTAATCGGCCGGAAGGATGCCCTGCTGGGCAATCAACCGGTACGCCTGTAGAGCGTCAGCCATGGGGGCTGCGGCGCTGAGCAGGGTCATTTGTCGCGCCTGCCAGCCGCTGACCCCGCCTACGCTGACGGCCAGCAGCAACACCGCGGCGCTGGCCAGGTGGCGGCGGGAGCGATGTTTCAGGTGCTGGCGAATCATGGCCGGGTCGAGATCCGGATTGGGCGGCTGTTGCAAGGCGCCGCTCAGGGCCGTGCGCAGGTGCTGCGCGTCCTGTTGCCAGGCGCGGACCCGGGCGGCGACTTCCGGCTGGTTGGCCAGGTAGGCCTGCACCAGGCGCTGGTCGGCCTCGCTCAGTTGGCGATCGACGTAGGCGTGCAGGTCGCTGTCGCTGGGGGGCATGCTGATCATTTGAGTATCCGCAGGGTAGGGCGGGTGATTTCGCCGTCGCTGAGTTGGCGCAGGGCCTGGCGAGCGCGGGACAGGCGGGACATGACCGTGCCGGTCGGCACGCCGAGGATGTCGGCGACTTGCTGGTAGCTCAAGCCTTCCACCGACACCCACAACAACAGTGCACGTTGTTCCGTCGTGAGTTGATCGAAGGCTTGCAGGGACGATTGCGCGATCACGCTGCGCTCGGCCGAAGGGTGGGCATCGTCGCGGCCGGTGAAAAACTCCAGCATGCGCGCATACCGTCGGGAGCGGCGATGGCCGTCGAGAAACTGCCGGTACAGAATCGAAAACAGCCAGGCCCGCAGATCGCCGTCCGGACGCTTGTCGTTCCACTTGGACAATGCCCGTTCCAGGCACATCTGCACCAGGTCGTCGGCGTTGCTCGGGTTGCGCGTCAGCGACACGGCAAAACGCCGTAGCCTGGGGATGAGCTCGCGCAACTGTTCGTCGAATGCGTTCATAGGGGTGTGGCTTCTGTGGGCAGTCACTGCACCGGGACTGGAAAGACGACCCGCAAACGAGATTATTCCAGTGCAGGAAAAATAAATACGAGGCGTGGGAATAAACCTGCCGGGCTTTCGTCTGACGGGTCCTTTCCAACAAATGGCCCCGAGCCCTGGAGCTTTCTCATGGTTGATCCTTCACCCTCGTCGAGCCGGCCACCCTTGAGTGCCGCCGGCCTGACATTGCGCCTGAGCGGCATCGCCGTGATTGTTGCCGCGCTGGCCGGGGCGTTTGCCTACGTCAATGGCAGCCTCGACCCACAGCGCCTGACACCGCAGGCGTTGGTCACTGTGCTGGAAAAAAACAACGGCGTTCACCCGGGCTTTCGACGCAACCACTCAAAAGGTGTCTGCGTCGCGGGCTATTTCCAAAGCACGGGCGAGGCCAGCGGCTATTCCAGCGCCCAAGTGTTCTCGCAGCCGCAAACGCCAGTGGTTGGGCGTTTCGCCTTGCCCAGCGGCAATCCCTATGCACCGGACGGCAGTGTGCCGATTCGCAGCCTGGCACTGCGCTTTACCCAGGCCAACGGCCAGCAATGGCGCACCGGCATGAACAGCATGCCGGTGTTTCCGGTGGGCACGCCCGAAGCCTTCTACCAACTCCAACAAGCCCAGTCGCCGGACCCTGCCACAGGGAAACCGAACCCTGCGGCCGTACCGGCGTTCTTTGCCGCGCACCCCGAAGCGGTGCCGTTTCTGCAATGGATCAAGACCGCCAAGCCGTCGGCCAGTTATGCCACCGAAACCTACAACGGCATCAACGCGTTTTATCTGGTCAACCCCACCGGGCAGCGCCAGGCGGTGCGCTGGGGCGTGGTGCCGATGACCCAGGATGCTGCGGATGCGATGCCACCTCAGGGGGCCGACTTCCTCGAGCAAGACTTGGCCAAGCGTCTCGCCGCCGGGCCGTTGCGCTGGCAGTTGAACATCACCCTGGCCAACCCCGGGGACCCGGTGAACGATGCCAGCAAGGCCTGGCCCGCCGACCGCAAGGTACTCAATGCCGGCACATTGGTGCTGGAGCGCACCCAGGCGCAGGACAACGGCGAATGCCGCGACATCAACTATGACCCGCTGATCCTGCCCCAAGGGATCGAAGGTTCCGAAGACCCGCTATTGGTCGCGCGCTCCGCCGCCTATGCCAGTTCCTATCTGCGCCGTACCAGCGAAGTGAGCCAGTTGGCCGCCAAACAGGAGTCCCGCCCATGAGCGCCCCTCGTCACTTTGCACCGCTGGCCCGGCTGCTGCACTGGCTGATGGCAGTGATGATCATCGCCATGCTGTTCATCGGCGCGGGCATGGTCGCCTCGGTGTCCGAACGCCATGAATGGCTGCTGCAGTTGCACAAACCATTGGGCATCGCGATTTTGCTGTTGGTGATCGTGCGCCTGGCGGTGCGTTTTACCACCCGCCAACCGCCGCTGCCGGCGGATCTGCCGGCCTGGCAAGTGCTGGCGGCAAACGCCTCGCATGTGCTGTTGTACGCCCTGATGCTGGTCCTGCCGTTGTTGGGCTGGGGCATGATTTCGGCGGCGGGGGATCCGGTGATGCTCGGCGACTCGTTGCAACTGCCGTCGATTCTGCCGGCCGATGCCCAGACGTTCGCACTGCTGCGCAAGGCCCACGGGTACCTGGCTTACCTGTTGTTCGTGACGGTGCTGGTGCATCTGGCGGCGGCGTTGTTTCACGCTTGGGTGCGCCGGGATGAGGTGTTGGACAGTATGTTGCGCGGCAAAGGCTGATGAAGCCTGTGGCGAGGGAGCTTGCTCCCGCTGGGTGGTGTCTGTAGGAGCTGCCGAGCGAAGCGAGGCTGCGATCTTTCCACTGGCGCTTGAATTTCAAGTGAAAGATCAAAAGATCGCAGGCTTCGCCAGCTCCTACAACGCCGAGCGGGAGCAAGCTCCCTCGCCACAGGTGTTCACCTTAGACGAGGGACATGATCAGGTCATCGGATCAGCGTAATTCGTCGACCATGGCCTCGATGGTGCTCAACACATCCTTGCCCAGTTGCATCGAGCGTTTGCCAGACCAGCCGGTGATCGGGTTCGGGTGATCGTTGTGGTCCTTGAACGGCATTTCCAGGGTCAGGGACAGGCAGTCATATTTCTGGCCGACCGCGTTACAGGCCAGGGTCATGTTGGCCTGGCCCGGTTCGTCGCGGGTGTAGCCGTAAGCAGTCTGGAAGTCTTTGGTCTGATGCTTGAGATGGCTGCGAAAGCGCTCTTCAAGTTCGGCAATGCGTGGCGTGTAGCCCGGGTTGCCTTCGCAACCGGCGGTGAAGACGTGGGGGATTTCCTCATCGCCGTGAGCATCGAGGAACAGATCGACGCCGTACTTTTCCATTTGCTGCTGGACGAAAAAGACCTCGGGGCTGATTTCCGGACTGGCGTTCTGCCAGGCACGGTTGAGGTCCTGACCCATGGCGTTGGTCCGCAGATGCCCGTGGAATGCGCCGTCCGGGTTCATGTTCGGCACCAGGTACAGATCGGCTTTGGCGAGTAACTGGTTCAGTTGCGCATCGTCATGCTGCTGGAGGCGTTCGATCACGCCCTCCATGAACCACTCGGCCATGTGCTCGCCGGGATGCTGCTGGGCGATGATCCAGACTTTGCGCCGGCCTTGCGCACCGCTGCCTTTGCGCAGCAGCTGAATGTCACGGCCTTCCACGCTTTTACCGACGGCCAATAGTTCGGTGCCGGCCTTGTGCTGCGCTTGCTCGATCAGCCAATCATGTCGGCCGCGACTGTAGGGTTCGAAGTAGGCGAACCAGGCGTTGGTCTGTTCGGTCTCCAGATAAAAGCGCAGGGCGTCGCCTTCAAATTGGGTCGGAATGCGGAACCAGTTGACGTGATCGTAGGAGGCAACGGCCTGGTAGCCCGTCCAGGCCTTGTTATAAGACGATTGACTGGCGTTGAGCAGCCGAAAGGAATACTCCTGGCCGACGTGTAGGCCGCTGGCCTTGAAGTGGAACCACTGGAAATGGGCGCTGCGGGTGTCGGGCCTGATCTTGAGCAACGACTGCAGCGGGTTGCTGATGTCGACGACCTCGATGTTGCCGCTGTCGAAATTGGCGCTGATATCAAAGGAAGATTTAGCCACGGTCACGATTCCTGGAGAGGATTTTCATGGCCATTACTGTACACGCAAGATGGGGGGAACCGAGACGATTTACGTCACGTAAACGAGGGGGCGTCCTCCCTGGACGCCGAGCCAGCTTAGAGAGTCTGCAATTGATTCTCAAGCGCTGGTTGTCGATAGTTTTCGCCTGTGTGGCGGGGCGTCTCTTGCCAACGGATATTCATTTGCTATCATCGCCGCCATCGAATTGGCAGCACCCAAAAAGACTTCATTAGCCTGAAGCCATAAGCCGAAAAATCGGCAAAAAAAGACCCGGCAAAAAGCCGGGTCAAAAACCGTGATTAGCCTGATGAGGAGATATTCCAGAAGTCCGACCTAAGGTCTTCTGGTCTATCGACTGATCTCGCGATCAGTTGGTGCAATAATAATCATTATCATTTGCAAGTCAAATGGTTTTATCGCATCGATTGGAAAATTTTTTCTCGTCGTCCGCGTTCGCGACGACATTCCCAAGTGTTATCCCTAGCGAGTCGGGTAGCGATCCAGGGATCGGTCAAGCATCACCTTGACCAGATCAATCATGTGCACCACCGAAAATGCCAGGTCACGGCTCGAACCGTTCAACTGGTTGGCGGACTCGTGGGCGGTCGCCGCCGCACAGCGCAGCAGGTCGCAGGCGTGAACAAGGGCTTCTTCTGCGCTGACGCTGTGGTTGACGTCGAAGAAACGATGTTCTGCCTGTGCCTGCGAAACACCTGGTTTCAAGTAGTAGTCGAGGGCGCGTTTGGCCGCCGGGCAATCCTGCAAGGAAGGGAATGTGCTGTCGAAAGGGCTGCCGGGTTGGTCTTTGTTGGGTGTATCCATGGTGATGAAAATCTCCGTATGTGGGGCTGAACTCCTGAATCCAGAGTAGTACTTATCGTAATTGTGACGATAATTTAAATACTACAATTTGTGTTTTGAATGGCCGGAGTCATCCACGTATCGTGCCGCACATGGATAAATGGATAGAGTTGGTCAAGGCCAAGATGAAGGAGCTGCGCATCACGCAAGTGGTGCTCGCAGAACGGTTGGGAATGTCCCAGGGCGGCGTCGGCCATTGGCTGACCAGGCGCCGGCAACCCAGTGTCGAAGACATGAACCGGGTCCTGCGGGAGCTGGGGCTGGAGTTCCTGGAAGTGGCGATGGTGATTCGCGAGCCGGACACCTCCACGGACGAAGGCATGGCTCTGGCGCAGAAGTACAACCCGTACTTCCGCTACCCGGTCAGTGAATGGCACGAGGTTGGCGAGGTTCGCGAAGGCGATCCTGGCGCCTATAGCCAGGCGCGCTACGAGCTGACGGACTACCACGCCCTGGGAGCCGCGTTCTGGCTGGTGGTGGTGGGCGACGCGATGACCGCACCCAGCGGCTTGAGCATTCCCGAGGGCATGTCGATCCTGGTGGATCCGGCCATCGAGGCGGTGCCTGGCAAACTGGTGGTCGCCTGCTTGCCCGGCAGCAGTGACGCGACCTTTCGCAAATTGATCGAAGAGAGCGGGCAGCGTTACCTGGTTCCGCTCAACCCGACTTACCCGAAAAACCTGTACACCGAGCAATGTCGCCTCATCGGTGTGGTGGTGCAGGCCACCATCAGGTTCTGACTGGATCGGCCCTGGGAGCGGGCCGATGCCTATTCTTCGAACGCCACCAGGGCGCTGCCTTCGCTGACCATTTCGCCTTCCTGGCAATACAGCGCCTTGATCACCCCGGCCTTGGGCGCACGAATGCTGTGCTCCATTTTCATGGCCTCCAGGACCACCAGTTGAGCCCCGGCCTCCACCGGCTGGCCGACACTCACCAATACCCGGACGATACTGCCGTTCATGGGCGCGGCCAGGCCACCTTGATGGCTGTGGCTGGCCTCGGCGGCGGCCAACGGGTCGTACAGGTCGATCCGGTGCAGGTCACCCGCCCATTGCAGATACAGGCTGTCGTCCTGGCGAATGGCGCGATGACTGCGGCGCAGGCCGTGGTGCTCTATCACCAGTTGCTCGCCCTCGAGTTCCGCGCAATGGGCGCTAACGTCCAGCGTCAGCGCGCGATCCTGGCCTTCGCAGCTCAGGTGCAAGGTGGTCTCCCTTGGCAGCCCCAGACGCAGCCCGGTGGTGCTGGCCCAGGGCGAGTCGGCATCATCGCCGCGCACGCGCGGTGTCAGGCTCAAGGCGAAGCCCTGGGCGGCTGCGAACCAGAATGCGTCATCCAATTCGCCCGGCTCTGGCAGCAATTGCGCCTGGTAACGTGGGATAAATCCGGTGTCCAGCTCTGCTGCCGCGAAGGCGGGGTGGGCCACGATTCGGCGCAGGAACCCGATGTTGGTTTTCAGCCCGCCAATGGCAAACTCGTCGAGCATGCTCAACAGCCGCAGGCGCGCCTGTTCACGGTCTTCACCCCAGGCAATCAGCTTGCCGAGCATCGGGTCGTAGAACGGCGAGATTTCATCGCCTTCTTCAACCCCGCTGTCGACCCGCCGGCCCGGACCCTCGGCCGATTCGCGATACAACGCCAGGCGTCCGGTGGCCGGCAGGAAATCGTTGACCGGGTCTTCGGCATATAGCCGTACTTCGATGGCGTGACCGAGCAGCGGCACTTGCGCTTGAGTGATCGGCAAGGGTTCGCCCTGGGCGACGCGGATCTGCCAAGCTACCAGGTCCAGTCCGGTGATCGCTTCGGTGACCGGATGCTCGACCTGCAACCGGGTGTTCATTTCCATGAAGAAAAACTCGCCCCGCGCATCCAGCAGGAACTCCACCGTGCCCGCCCCGACGTAACCAATCGCCTGGGCTGCGCGCACGGCGGCTTCACCCATGGCCTGGCGTAGTTGCTGGGTCAGGCCGGGGGCGGGGGCTTCTTCCACGACTTTCTGGTGGCGGCGCTGGATGGAGCAATCGCGTTCGTTGAGGTACAGGCAGTTGCCGTGTTGGTCGGCAAATACCTGGATTTCCACATGGCGTGGCTTGAGCAGGTACTTTTCCACCAGCATCCGTGAGTCGCCGAACGAGGACTGCGCTTCACGCTGGGCCGAGGCCAGGGCTTCGGCCAGTTGGCTGACGTCCTCGACGACTTTCATGCCCTTGCCGCCACCGCCGGCCGTGGCCTTGAGCAATACCGGGTAGCCGATGCGCTCGGCGGCGTCGCGAAAGGTCTCCAGGTCCTGGGCTTCGCCGTGATAACCGGGCACCAGGGGCACCCCGGCGGTTTCCATCAAGGTCTTGGCCGCCGATTTGCTGCCCATGGCATCGATGGCCGAGGCCGGTGGGCCGAGGAAGATCAGCCCGGCGCTTTCAATCGCCCGGGCGAACCCGGCGTTCTCGGACAGAAAGCCATAACCGGGGTGGATGGCCTGGGCGCCGCTGGCTTTCGCTGCGGCGATCAGCTTGTCGATTTGCAGGTAGCTGTCGGCGGCCTTGCTGCCGCCCAGGTCGACGCGGATGTCGGCTTCACGGCTGTGGCGGGCATCGCGGTCGGTGGCGCTGTGGACAGCAACGGTGGTCAGGCCCATGGCCTTGGCGGTGCGCATTACGCGGCAGGCGATTTCGCCACGGTTGGCCACCAGCAACGTGGTGAGGGCAGGGGCGCTCATCGACGCGGCTCCTTGTTATTCGATTCGGCTTGCCAGTTCGGCGCACGCTTTTGCAGGAAAGCCCGCAGGCCTTCCTGGCCCTCCGGGCTGACGCGGATGCGGGCGATGGCATTTTCGGTGTAGCGCCGCAGCGCCGGGGTAAGGGCGCCGTTGCCGACTTCACGCAGCAGTTCCTTGCTGGCGCGCATGGCCGCCGGGCTGTTGAGCAACAGGTTGTCGATCCATTGTTCGACTTGATAATCCAGGGCCTCGGCCGGGTAACTTTCCGACAGCAAACCGATTTCTTTCGCACGTTGCCCGTCGAAGCGTTCCGCCGTCAGGGCATAACGACGCGCGGCACGCTCGCCGATGGCCTGCACCACGAACGGGCTGATCACCGCCGGCGCCAGGCCAATGCGCACTTCCGACAGGCAGAACTGTGCTTCATCGGCGCCAATGGCCATGTCACACGCGCTGATCAGCCCCAGCGCGCCACCGAACGCGGCGCCCTGGACGACGGCCAGCGTAGGAATCTTCAGCTTGGCGAGGTTGTACATCAGCTCCGCCAGTTCCCGGGCGTCATCGAGGTTGGTGTGGTAGTCGAGCTCGGCCGATTGCTGCATCCAGGCGAGGTCGGCGCCGGCGCTGAAATGCTTGCCGCGACCGCGGATCAGCAGGAAGCGCAAGCTTGGATCGCTGCTGACGTGGTCCAGGGCCAGGATCAGCTCGCGGATCATTTCGGCGTTGAACGCGTTGTTTTTCGACTCGCGGCTGAGCCACAGGGTGGCAACGCCCCGTGGGTCGGTGTGCAGTTCGAGGGTGTTGAAGTTATCCATGGACATTCCCCGTTTACATCCGGAACACGCCGAAGCGGCTCGGTTCGATAGGCGCGTTCAGTGACGCAGACAAGGCCAGGCCCAGCACGTCGCGGGTCTGGGCCGGGTCGATGACACCGTCGTCCCACAGCCTGGCACTGGAATAGTAGGGGTGACCCTGTTCTTCGTACTGATCGAGGATCGGTTGCTTGATCTCGGCTTCCTGTTCGGCGCTGAAGGGTTGGCCGCTGCGTTCCGCTTGTTCACGCTTGACCTGCACCAGCACGCCGGCCGCCTGTTCGGCGCCCATCACGCCAATCCGCGCGTTCGGCCACATCCACAGGAACCGCGGGTCGTAGGCGCGGCCGCACATGCCGTAGTTACCCGCGCCGAAACTGCCGCCGATGATCACGGTGAATTTCGGCACTTTCGCGCAGGCCACGGCCGTCACCAGTTTGGCCCCGTGCTTGGCGATGCCGCCGGCTTCGTATTTCTGCCCAACCATGAAGCCGGTGATGTTCTGCAGGAACAGCAGCGGGATCCCGCGCTGGCAGGCCAGTTCGATGAAGTGCGCGCCTTTCTGCGCGGCTTCGGCGAAGAGAATGCCGTTGTTGGCCAGGATCGCGATCGGGTAGCCGTGCAAGTGGGCGAAGCCGCACACCAGCGTCGTTCCGAACAGCGCCTTGAATTCGTCGAACACCGAGCCGTCCACCAGGCGCGCGATCACTTCCCGCACATCGAACGGTTGCTTGGCGTCGGCCGAAACCACGCCGTACAGCTCCTCGCCCGAGTAGAGCGGGGTAATCGGCAGACGATGCTGCAACTCGCCCTGTTTGCGCCAATTGAGGTTGGCCACGCTGCGGCGGGCCAGGGCCAGGGCATGTTCGTCGCTGTCGGCGTAATGGTCGGCCACGCCGGAGATCTTGCAGTGCACATCGGCGCCGCCCAGGTCTTCGGCACTGACCACCTCACCGGTGGCAGCTTTCACCAACGGCGGGCCGGCGAGGAAAATCGTCGCCTGCTGGCGGACCATGATCGCCTCGTCCGCCATGGCCGGCACATAAGCGCCACCGGCGGTGCAGGAACCCATGACCACGGCGATCTGCGGGATGCCCTGGGCACTCATGTTGGCCTGGTTGAAGAAGATCCGCCCGAAGTGCTCGCGGTCCGGGAACACCTCGTCCTGGCGCGGCAGGTTGGCGCCGCCGGAGTCCACCAGGTAAATGCAGGGCAGGCGATTCTGCTGGGCGATGGTCTGGGCGCGCAGGTGTTTTTTCACCGTCAGCGGGTAGTAGGAGCCACCTTTGACCGTCGCATCGTTGGCGACAATCATGCATTCGACGCCTTCCACGCGGCCGATGCCGGCAATCACGCCGGCCGCCGGCACGTCTTCGCCATAGACTTCGTGGGCTGCCAACGGGCTGATTTCCAAAAACGGCGAGCCCGGGTCCAGCAGCCGGTTGATGCGTTCACGGGGCAGCAACTTGCCCCGCGAGGTGTGCCGTTCCTGGGCCTTGGGACCGCCGCCTTGGCGAACTTGCGCGAGCAGGGTGCGCAGGGCCTCGACGTGTCCGAGCATCGCATCGCGGTTGGCGATGAACTCCGGCGAGCGCGGGTTGAGCTGAGTGTGCAGCGTGGCCATGGTCAGCTCCGTTAGCGGGTTTCGTTGAACAGTTCGCGGCCGATCAACATCCGACGAATCTCACTGGTACCAGCACCGATTTCGTACAGCTTGGCGTCACGCAGCAGACGACCGGCCGGGAATTCGTTGATGTAGCCATTGCCGCCGAGGATCTGGATCGCGTCGAGGGCCATTTGCGTGGCGCGTTCGGCGCTGTAGAGGATCACCCCGGCGGCGTCCTTGCGGGTGGTTTCGCCGCGCTCGCAGGCCTGGGCCACGGCATACAGGTAGGCGCGGCTGGCGTTGAGCTGGGTGTACATGTCGGCGACCTTGCCCTGGATCAGCTGGAATTCGCCAATGCTCTGGCCGAACTGCTTGCGGTCGTGGATGTAGGGCACGATCAGGTCCATGCAGGCCTGCATGATCCCGGTCGGGCCGCCAGAGAGCACGACGCGTTCGTAGTCGAGGCCGCTCATCAGCACTTTCACGCCACCGTTGAGTGTGCCGAGGATGTTTTCTTCCGGCACTTCGACGTCATCGAAGAACAGCTCGCAGGTGTTGGAGCCGCGCATGCCGAGCTTGTCGAATTTGTTGCTGCGGCTGAAGCCTTTCCAGTCGCGCTCGACGATGAAAGCGGTGATGCCGTGGGGGCCCTTTTCCAGGTCGGTCTTGGCGTAGATCACGTAGGTGTTGGCATCGGGACCGTTGGTGATCCAGGTCTTGCTGCCATTGAGCACGTACTTGTCGCCACGCTTGTCGGCCCGCAGTTTCATCGAGACCACGTCGGAGCCGGCGTTCGGCTCGCTCATCGCCAGGGCACCGATGTGTTCGCCGCTGATCAGCTTGGGCAGGTATTTGGTTTTCTGTTCGTGATTGCCGTTGCGGTTGATCTGGTTCACGCAGAGGTTGGAGTGGGCACCGTAGGAGAGGGCGACCGAGGCCGAACCACGGCTGATTTCTTCCATCGCCACCACGTGGGCCAGGTAGCCCAGGCCAGCGCCGCCGTATTCTTCCGGTACGGTAATGCCCAGCAGGCCCATGTCGCCGAACTTGCGCCACATGTCGGCGGGAAACAGGTTGTCGATATCGATCTGCGCTGCTCGCGGCGCCAGTTCGGCCTTGACGAAGGCCTGCACCTGGTCGCGCAACATGTCGATGGTTTCGCCGAGGGCAAAGTTCAGGGATGGGTAGCTCATGGGACACCTTTGGCTTTTTTATCGGGTGCGGAGAGTGGCGAAATCGCTCTCACCTTTACGTTAACGTAAGCCTGCGGCGAGAGGCTGTCAATCGCCCTTTACGTTAACGTCAACTTGGGCCAGAGTAAGTGCGCTCGAACAGCTCTTACCCAACGCATCTGAGCATGAGATTCACCGCTACACCCACTAATAAAGACAAGAGGGGGCGTCATGGATCAACCCGGTTCGCATTCGCAGCACAGCTACACCCGTGGCTCCCAGGCCAAGGCTTTGCTGGCCCAGACCATCGGCGAGGTTTTCGACCAGACCGTGACGCGCTATCCGGAGGGCGAGGCGTTGGTGGTTCGCCATCAATCGCTGCGTTACACCTGGCAACAACTGGCCGAGGCCGTCGATCTGCACGCCCGAGCCTTGCTGGCGCTAGGCTTGAAAACCGGCGATCGCCTTGGCGTGTGGGCGCCCAATTGCGCCCAGTGGTGCATCAGCCAGTTCGCCAGTGCGAAGATCGGCGTCATTCTGGTCAACATCAATCCGGCCTATCGCGTCTCTGAGCTCGAATACGTGCTGAAACAATCCGGATGCCAATGGTTGGTGTGTGCCGGGGCGTTCAAGACCTCGGATTATCACGCCATGTTGCAAACGCTGGCACCCGAGCTGGCGGAGCAATCGATGGGCCACCTGCAGAGCGAACGCTTGCCGGATTTGCGCGGTGTGATCAGCCTCGATTCCCAGCCGCCGGCAGGTTTCCTGCCCTGGTCGCAACTGGCCGTCCTGGGTGCGGCGGTGACGCCTGCACAACTGGCCGAACGCCAATCCAGCCTGCGGTCCGATCAACCGGTGAATATCCAGTACACCTCCGGTACCACCGGCTTCCCCAAGGGCGCTACCCTCAGTCATCACAACATTCTCAATAACGGTTACATGGTCGGCGAAAGCCTGGGCCTGACGGCCGACGATCGGCTGGTGATCCCGGTGCCGCTCTACCATTGCTTCGGCATGGTCATGGGTAACCTGGGCTGCATGACCCATGGCTGCACCATGATCTACCCCAACGATGCCTTCGACCCGTTGCTGACGCTAAAGGCCGTGGCCGAGGAAAAAGCCACGGCACTGTATGGCGTGCCCACCATGTTCATCGCCCTGCTGGACCAGCCGCAGCGGGGCGACTTCGACGTGTCCAGCCTGCGCACTGGCATCATGGCCGGGGCCACATGCCCCATCGAAGTGATGCGACGGGTCATCAATGAAATGCATATGGCCGAAGTGCAGATTGCCTACGGCATGACGGAAACCAGCCCGGTGTCATTGCAGACCGGTCCTACCGACGAACTGGAACTGCGCGTAACCACCGTCGGCCGCACCCAGCCGCAGTTGGAAAGCAAAATTATCGATGAGGCCGGCAATATCGTCCCACGTGGTGCTGTCGGTGAGTTGTGTACCCGCGGCTACAGCGTGATGCTCGGTTACTGGAACAACCCCAAGGGCACCACCGATGCCATCGACCCGGATGGCTGGATGCACACCGGCGACCTGGCGACCATGGACGAACAGGGCTACGTGCGCATCGTCGGGCGCAACAAGGACATGATCATCCGCGGCGGGGAGAATATTTACCCGCGTGAGCTGGAGGAGTTTTTCTTCACCCACCCGGCAGTGGCGGACGTGCAGGTGATCGGCATCCCGTGTTCGCGCTATGGCGAGGAAATCGTTGCCTGGATCAAGTTTCATCCCGGCCACAGTGCCTCCGAACAAGAACTGCAAGCCTGGTGCAAGGCGCGCATCGCCCACTTCAAGACGCCGCGTCATTTCAAATTCGTCGAAGAATTTCCCATGACGGTCACCGGCAAGATCCAGAAATTCCGCATGCGCGAAATCAGCATCGAAGAACTGCGCGATAGAGAAGGCTGAGCAAGATCCCCTGTGTGGGGCTTGCTCGCGAAGGCGGTGTGCCAGGCGACATAAATGTTGGCTGTGCCGCCGTTTTCGAGCTCAAGCTGCAAGGGTAATAGCCCGACAGGGCCAACAGCCGTAGGGGGGAATATCCGTTGCTGCGGTAACGGCTGCTTAGGGTTTCGCCCTTACGGCGACTCACTTTCGAAGAGCGCGAAAGTAAGCAAAGCGCTTTTGCCCCACCACTTGGCACCTCGCCTAGGCTCGGTGTGCCCTCACTCCGGCATTGCTCCGTGGGCCCGCCGCGAAGGGCCATCCATGGCCCAGCGCGGCTATCCCGGCATCCATGCCGGGATGCCCACTCCACAATGCCTGCGTTCGGCCAGCGTGGTTAACGGGGCGCCGAGATCAACGTCCACCGCGAGGCGGCCTGATAGCCGACCTGGTTCTGGGTGACCGCATTCATCCTGTGGGAGGCTCGCTCCCACAGGTTTTGCGGTGCACATGGGCTTTGGGTCTGCTGAAGATCCAGTGTGGGAGCGAGCTTGCTCGCGATAGCGGTGGCTCAGTCACATAGATGCGGGCATGTGCACTGCTCTTGCTCTTGCTCTTGCTCTTGCTCTTGCTCTTGCCCTTGCCCTTGCTTTGGATCTTGATCTGAACGCCCCGTTAACCACGCTGGCCGAACGCAGGCATTGCGCAGTGGGCACCTCGGCATGGATGCCGAGGTAGCCGCGCTGGGCCATGGATGGCCCTTCGCGGCGGCCCACGGAGCAATGCCTTCGTTCGGGCATGCCGAGCCTAGGCGAGGCACCAAGTGGTGGGGCAAAGCGTTTTTGGTTACTTTTGGCGCTCTTCCAAAAGTGACCCGCTGTAAGAGCGGAACCGCCAGCCGCCATTACCGCAGCAACGGATATGTACTCAATCAACAAAATCCAGGCCACCTGTCAGGCCACCTTCGCAAGCAAGACCCCACAAGAAAATCCCAAACGCCAGACAGCACAAAGGGGAGCCGAAGCTCCCCTTTAATTTTGTCGTCGCGTGCTCTTTTTTTATTATTGAGGGGCGGCCTGTTGTTGTTTTTGGTAGCCGTTGCCCTTTACCGCTGTTTTTGGCGATCCCCATCCGGGATCAAGAGCAAACGTATTTTTTTGAGCGCTGATCTGCTTTTTCGCCTTGCGATCCAACCGATTCGGGAGCTACCTGAAGGTAGTTTTATTGTTCTCTGCCCGGTTGCGGGTTGCTCCTGAAAGCACCCTGAAAAGCACATCCTCTCCAAAAAAATCTGTTAGCTGCGTCTCTGCCGTGTTGTTTTTGTTATGTCAGAGTCGTTTCGTCTTGTTTTTATTGGGTTTGCTGCGTTTTTTTATTCTTGTTATGCAAGAGATATAGCAGGTGGCGTGCCAACTTTTAAAAGTCTATATAAATCAATGACTTGTATTTTTAGCTAAAAAACCTGGCGCGCCAAACCTGACAAATTGTTTCCGTGTTACTCGTTTCGCCGCTGTTACAAAGCCAGCGGTAACACCTCACTGTGCGCTGCGGGCCTTGGCGACACGCGAACCGCTAGGGCGGCCGAGGACGTCGCAGATCTGCCGACCCGCGGCGATCAGGGCGTCCAGGTCGACACCGGTTTCGATACCCAAGCCGTTGAGCAGGTACAGCACGTCTTCGGTGGCAACGTTACCGCTGGCGCCCTTGGCATAAGGGCAGCCACCCAGGCCGGCGATGGAGCTGTCGAACACCGCGATGCCTTCCAGCAGGCTGGCGTATACGTTGGCCATGGCTTGACCGTAGGTATCGTGGAAGTGACCGGCGAGCTTGTCCCGAGGCACCTCGGCGCCCACCACCTCGAACATCCTGCGGGTGGCACCGGCGGTGCCCGTGCCGATGGTGTCGCCCAGGGAGACTTCGTAGCAGCCCATGGCATACAGCTCCCGAGCGACCCACGCCACCTGTTCAGGCTTGACCGCACCTTCATACGGGCAGCCCAGCACGCAGGACACGTAACCGCGCACACTGACGCCGTGCTGCTTGGCGGCTTCCATGATCGGTGCGAAGCGCTCCAGGCTGTCCTTGATGGAGCAGTTGATATTGCGCTGGGAGAACGCTTCGGACGCGGCGGCGAACACCGCCACTTCTTTTACACCCGCCGCCAGCGCGTCTTCAAAACCCCGCAGGTTCGGCGCCAGGGCGCCATAGGTCACACCGGGCTTGCGCTGGATCTGCGCGAACACCTCGGCGGAACCGGCCATTTGCGGCACCCACTTGGGTGAGACGAAACTGCCGACTTCGATGTAACCCAGGCCGGCGGCGCTCAAGGCATCCACCAGGCGCACCTTGTCGGCGACGCTGATGGGTTGTGCTTCATTCTGCAGCCCGTCACGGGGGCCGACTTCGATCAGGCGTACAAAGGAGGGGAGGGACATGGGGATTGACCTGTAGTGAGTTGCCAAAGTATCGAGAACGATGCTGCCCCCTGTGGGAGCGAGCTTGCTCGCGATAGCGGCGCAACTGACATCATCCATGTTGACTGACATACCGCTATCGCGAGCAAGCTCGCTCCCACAGGGGGGAAGTGTTACTGGACGATTTCCTCGCCCTTGATCGTCTGCTCCAGCGCCTGGATGCAGCGTTCTTCGGCGGTGTCGAGTTCCAGCTTCATCTGTTCGATGTCCAGCAATTGCTGTTCGAGCTGTTCCCGGCGCTCGGCGATTTTCGCCAGCATGCTGTGCAGCTGTTTCTGATTGCCGCTGGAGGGGTCGTAGAGTTCGATCAGCTCGCGGCACTCGGCCAGGGAAAAACCAATGCGCTTGCCGCGCAGGATCAGCTTCAGGCTGACCTTGTCCCGCGGCGAATAAATGCGCTCCTGGCCTCGTCGCTCCGGGCTCAACAGGCCTTGTTCTTCATAGAAACGGATGGCCCGGGTGGTGATATCCAGCTCGCGGGCGAGGTCGGAGATGCTGTAGGTCTGGCTGCTCATGGACGCGCTCGAAACGAAAGGGGCTGGCGCTAAGCTAAAGGCAGGTTTACGTTCGCGTCAAGCAATGAGGTTTTGCACACAAAACCTGTGGGAGCGAGCTTGCTCGCGATGACGGCGGCACATTCAACATGAATGCAAACTGATCCACCGCTATCGCGAGCAAGCTCGCTCCCACAATTTTGATTGCCTAGACCTTGTCGAGCTTCTTCTCATGGGCCGTCACCTGCTGGCACAGCTCGATCATCTGCTCGCGCATCCAGCGGTTGGCCGGGTCCTGGTCGGTGCTTTCATGCCAGTAGAGGTGGGTTTCCACCGGCGGCACATCGTTGACGGGTAACAGGAAGGCGTGCAGATCGTGACGACGGGCAAAGCGCTCGGGGACGGTCATGACCATGTCCGTTTGTTGCAGCACCTGGGAGGCCATCAGGTAATGCTGGGAGCGCAGGGCGATTTTGCGCTGGATACCCATCTTGCCGAGGGCCAGGTCGACATAACCCAGCCCGTTGCGGCGGCTGGAAATATGCACGTGGGTCTGGGCCAGGTAATCATCGAGACTGATCTTTTCCTTGCCCGCTAACGGATGGCCCTTGCGCATGGCGCACACGTAGCGATCTTCCATCAACTTGACGTGGCGTACCTGCGGGTCGGTGTTGAGCGGTGCGTCCACGGCGAAGTCGAGGCGGCCGGCGGCCAGCTCCTTGGTGGTTTCACGGCGCTTGGAGAGGAAGCTCTCGATCGCCACGGTGGGTGCCAGGCGACGCAGGCGCTGGAACAGCAGCGGCAGGATCACGCCTTCGGTGAGGTCGGTCATGCTGATGCGGTAGGTCTTGACGGCCTGCAACGGGTTGAAGATCCGGCTTTCCTGCACCGATACCCGCAGCAGCGACAGGGCGTTGCGCACCGGACCGATGATGTTCTGGGCCATGGGCGTCGGCACCATCCCCTGGGCGGTGCGCACGAAGAGCGGGTCGTTGAAGGTCTCGCGCAGACGCGCCAGGGCATTGGACACGGCCGGCTGAGTAATGCCGACGATCTGCCCGGCGCGGGTCAGGTTGGCTTCGGTGTAGATCGCATCGAAGACAATGAAAAGGTTGAGGTCGACCTTGCTCAGATTCATGGCGCTGCACTCTTGTTCTTGGGCTTGTTGTGAGGTGCCGGGTGGCGATGAGAATCAGTGAAACATATATCGGTGATGAATGTTAATACACGCCGAGAATAGGTTAGGTAAATTTTCGTAGCTGAACTAGCATCGATTTCATGACCTAAAACAACCTCTGCCAAGAAGGTGCTGCTCATGGATTTTGCGTATTCCCCCAAGGTTCAGGAACTGCGTGAACGCGTCACGGCGTTCATGGATGCCTACGTCTACCCGGCCGAAGCAGTGTTCGAACGGCAAGTGGCCGAAGGCGACCGCTGGCAACCCACGGCCATCATGGAAGAGCTCAAGGCCAAGGCCAAGGCAGAAGGCCTGTGGAACCTGTTTCTACCTGAATCCGAACTGGGTGCCGGCCTGACCAACCTGGAATACGCGCCGCTGGCAGAGATCATGGGGCGCTCGTTGCTGGGGCCGGAGCCGTTCAATTGCTCGGCGCCGGACACCGGCAACATGGAAGTGCTGGTGCGTTATGCCAATGAAGAACAAAAGCAACGCTGGCTCGAGCCACTGCTGCGCGGCGAGATCCGCTCGGCCTTTGCCATGACCGAGCCGGACGTTGCCTCCTCGGACGCCACCAACATGGCCGCCCGTGCCGAGCGCGACGGCGATGAGTGGGTCATCAATGGCAAGAAGTGGTGGACCTCAGGGGCCTGCGACCCGCGCTGCAAGATCCTGATCTTCATGGGCCTGAGCAACCCTGATGCGCCGCGCCATGCCCAGCACTCGATGATCCTGGTGCCGGTGGACACCCCGGGGGTCAAGATCGTCCGGCCACTGCCGGTGTTCGGTTACGACGATGCGCCTCATGGGCATGCCGAAGTGCTGTTCGAGAACGTGCGGGTGCCGTACGAAAACGTCCTGTTGGGTGAAGGACGTGGCTTTGAAATTGCCCAGGGTCGCCTTGGCCCGGGCCGGATTCATCACTGCATGCGTTCCATCGGCATGGCCGAGCGCGCGCTGGAATTGATGTGCAAGCGTGCCGTCAGTCGCACGGCCTTCGGCCAGCCGTTGGCGCGCCTGGGCGGTAACATCGACAAGATTGCCGACTCGCGGATGGAAATCGACATGGCGCGCCTGCTGACGTTGAAGGCGGCGTACATGATGGACACGGTCGGCAATAAAGTGGCGAAGAGCGAAATCGCCCAGATCAAGGTCGTCGCGCCGAACGTGGCCTTGAAGGTCATTGATCGGGCAATCCAGATCCACGGTGGCGCCGGGGTCTCCAACGACTTCCCGCTGGCCTATATGTACGCCATGCAACGCACCCTGCGCCTGGCCGACGGCCCGGATGAAGTCCACCGCGCGGCCATCGGCAAGTTCGAGATCGGCAAGTACGTGCCGAAAGAAATGCTGCGTAGCAAGGGCTAGGATCTGGCCCACCACAGGCTAATCCTGTGGGGGCGAGTCCGCTTACTCCTTGACGCTCATGTACTCCTCGGCCCAGCGGATGTAGTCCTCGGGCTGGGTGTAGGTGTGGGTCAGTTCGGTGGCGCTCAGGTCCGAAGCCTGGGTGAAGATCTGCCGTTGTTCGCGAAGGCTGTCGTAGGTCGCCTTGATCGCGGCGAAATAGGCGCCGTGGCCGTCGATGGTCACGCGTACGCCCAATTCGGCCAGGCGCTTGTCGTCGCGCAGCAACGGGTTGCCATAAGTGACAAGCATCAGCGGCACCGTCAGGTTTTCGCTGATCTTCTCCAGGTGATCGAAGTCTTGCACGCCCACCATGCAAATCCCGTCCGCCCCGGCACGCTCATATTGCCGGGTGCGGCTGATGATTTCCTGGACCGGCAGAATCGCAGCGTTGGTCCGGGCGATGATCGCCATTTCCGGATCGACTCGCGCCTCCAGCGCCGCACGAATCTTGCCGACGCCTTCGGCTACGCCGATCAGGTCGGTGGATTTACGCCCGAACTGGGCCGGCAGCAAGGTGTCCTCGATGGTCAGCGCCGCGATGCCGGCCCGTTCCAGTTCGACGATGGTGCGCATCACGTTCAGGGCATTGCCGTAGCCATGGTCGGCGTCGGCAATCACCGGCAGTTGGGCCACGCGGCCGATGCGGGTGGCCTGTTCGGCAAATTCGCTGAGGGTGATCAGGGCGAAGTCCGGCGCGCCCAATACTTGCAAAGACGCCACCGAACCTCCCAGGATACCTACTTCGAAACCCAGGTCGGCGGCAATGCGCGCCGACATCGGGTCAAACACCGAGGCGGTGTGGTAGCAGGTGTTGGAAGCCAGCAATTGGCGAAAGTTACGACGCAAATCTTGATGGGAAAGCCTGGACATATGAGTTCCACCAATGGAATGGAAAGGCTTGAGCAAAAGTGTCAACGCCGAAAGACCCAAAGGCTATCACGTGGCAAGCGCAAAGATGATGACGAATGTGTATGGGTGATGCCGTTATGGCATCAAGCGAAACAACGGGCCCGCAAGGTGGGCCGCCGATGCCCTGGCGGTCAGTCGGGATACGAGGGGCTACGCCGCCACAGCCTGCCGGGCCTGCTTGAGCAATGCGACGGCCCGCACCGTATCACCCGGTTGCACTTGCAGGCGTTTGGCGGTGAGGCGATCGACGAGCAGCTTGTGGCCATGCTGGTGCGCGCGAGCGCTGGTGACGCGGCAGTTTTCCTGGCGCCGATTGTGAATCAGCCAGACCGGTGCCTGTTCGTCCGGGGTGCCAATGACCAGGGTCAGCATCTGGCTGTCGCGGACGGTGCGGATCTTCGACACCGGCGCCTCGATCACCGGGCCGCCGTCAAAGATGTCGATGTAGCCCTTATGGCTGAAACCTTCGGCGCTGAGGATCTTCAGGGCTGGCTCGGTGTTCGGGTGAGCCTTGCCGATCACCGCCCGGGCCTGTTCGGTGAGCAGGCAGGTGTACAGCGGCTGGCGTGGCATCAGTTCGGCGATGAACGACTTGTTGCCCATGCCGGACAACTGATCGGCGTAGCTGAAGTCTTTCTTGAAAAAATGCCGTCCCAGGCTATCCCAAAACGGCGAACAGCCTTGTTCGTCGGCATGGCCCCGCAGTTCGGCGATCAGTTTTTCGCCGAACAGCTGGGGAAACTCGGCCACGAACAGCAGGCGCGCCAGGGACAGCAGGCGGCCGTTGTGGCCATGGCGTTGCTCGGGGTGCAGGAACAACGAGCAGATCTCCGATTGCCCGGACATCTCGTTATTGAGGAACAGGGTCGGGATCTGCCGCTGGATCCCCAGCTCCGGCGCCGAGCTGACCGTCAGCCCGACCCGATAGTTGTACCAAGGCTCGCGCAGCCCGACCGCACCGGTCAGGGCGCTGATGCCCACCACCTGCCGATCATCGTCTTCGAGCACGAACAGGTAATCGGCGTCGGCACGTTCGACTTGTCCGGCAAAGGTCCGTTGGGCCCAGCGAATACGATGGGCCAGGCGCTCTTCGTTGGCCGGCAGGCTGGTGAAACCGGGGCCTGCGCAACGGGCCAGGTCCAGTAATGCGGGCAGATCGGTAATGGCGACCGGACGGACAATCATGCTGCAGCTCCTTCATTGTGTCGGGCCAAGCGCTGATGCGTGCCACGGGATCGAGTGAGGTTCATAGGGCAACCACCCGGATCCGCTCGCCATCCATGACGCCCAGGGCGGCCAGCATGTCGGGCGACAGGGTCACGGGGCCCTCGGCGTTGACGTCCAGCTCGGCGACGATGGCCCGGTAGTTTCCAAGACGGTCGTTGCTCACCAGGTAACGGCCCCTGGCATCGATCTGCAGGCTTTGCCGGGCCATGGCGTTCCGACTTTGCGTGATGGTACGGACGTTGGCGATACGGGCATGCAAGGTCGGCCCACCGTCGAAGATATCGACGTAGCTGTTGGTCTCGAAACCCTCGCGCGCCAGGATGTCGAAGGCTTCCTGGCCGTCGGGATGCACCCGGCCGATGCAGGCCTGGGCCGCTGGCGGCAGCATGGGTACGTAGATCGGGTATTGCGGCATCAGCTCGGCGAGAAAGGTCCGGCTCTGCAAGCCACACAGCCGTTCGGCTTCGACGTAGGGCAGGTCGAAGAAGTGCTGGCCGATGGCATCCCAGAAAGGCGACTGACCGTCCTCGCTGCTGAAACCGACGATTTCGGTGATGACCGATTCGGCAAAGCGCTGGGGATGGGCGGCGATGAACATCAGCCGGGCCCGGGACAGCAGCTCCGATTCCGGCGTGCGCACCCGCTTGGCGTCGATGTGGAAGCCACGCAGCAGCGTCTGTCCGTTGAGGTCCTGGCACAGTGACAGCGCGGGCACGCCATGCTGGATATTCAGCTCCCGGGACTCGCTGGAAAACGGCCGGTTGCGCAGGCTGTAGAACGGTTCGTTGTAACCGGTACTGGAGAGAATTTCCGAACAACCGACCAGGCGCGCGGATTCCAGGTCCTCCAGGACAAAGAAATAATTCTCCGCGCCAGGGCCCTGCACATCGGCCTCGAACGAGGCGCACGAGTCGAGGATCTTTTCCTCCAGGCGCGCGGTATCGTCCGGCAGCGACGTGACACCCACCAGGCTGTCACGGGCCAGTTGTTGCAGTTGCGGCAGATCGGTTAATTGAACTGGACGTAAGGCCAGCATGGATTGCACTCCTGTTCCAGAGAGCCCGGTGACCAGCACCGGGCTTGACGATCACTGTCGATGTCCACGCGTTGTAACCACGGTTGGCCGAATCATTCGACCGCCGGCCCTCACTGACCGGCCGGATCGGGCACGGCGCTAGGGTTGCCGAATTTGTTGAGCACACACAGGTAGATCACGCCCGCGGCGATCCAGATCAGGCCGAGCTTCTGCGCAGCCACGCCCATGTTGTACATGATGGCCGCGACGATCACGAAGCCGACCAGTGGGCAAATCAAGTGGCGAATCAGTTGGCCGGACTGCTGGCGGCGCCAGTAGTGGTTGATGACGGTGATGTGCAGCAACATGAAGCCGCTCAGGGCGCCGAAATTGACCAGGGAGGTGAGGGTGTCCACGGCGTCGATGAACAGGTAGCAGATCAACAGCGACAGCACCGCCACCAGGTAGATGCTCAAGTACGGGGTGTTGTGTTTCGGATGGACCTTGGCGAGCATCTTGGGCAACTGGCCGTCCCGTGCCATGCCGAACAGCAGGCGCGACACCGCCGCCTGCGAAGTGATCGCCACGGCCACGCCCCAGGCCAGGGCCGTGGCAACCGCGGTCAAGGTGGCCAGCCAACCGCCAGCTGCCAATTCGGCGATTTCATAGAATGCGGTGTCGGCGGACTTGAAACCCATGCCGGCGGCCAGGTCCGTGGCGATCCAGGTCTGCACCACGAAGATCGCCCCCATCACCAGCAAGGTCACCAGGGCTGCCTTGCCGACGCTGCGGCCCGGGTCGCCCTTGATCTCTTCGGCCAGGGTGGAAATGGCGTCGAAGCCCAGGAACGACAATACCGCGATGGACACGGCTTGCATCAGCAGGGCGAAGTTGAAGTGTTCCGGGCTGTACAGCGGCGCCAGGGTCAGCTGGCCGTTACCGGCCCCGCCGTGCAGGGCGTTCCAGGCGTAGAACAGGAAAATCCCCAGCACCACCAGCTGCGCCAGCAGGAAAATGATGTTCATCCGCGCGGTGAAGGTGATGCCCCGCAGGTTGACGAAGGTCGCGCTTATCAGGAAGGCCAGGATGAAACCGACCTTGGGGATGTCCGGGTACAAATGGTTCAGCGCCATGGCGGCGTAGACATAGAGCAGCGGCGGGATCAGCAGGTAGTCCAGCAGCATCAGCCAGCCGGCAATGAAGCCGACGTGTGGGTTAAGGCCCCGTTGCGCGTAGGAATAGACCGAACCTGCCACCGGAAAGGCCCGGGCCATGCTGCCGTAGCTCAAGGCAGTAAACAGCATCGCCACCATGCCGATGATGTACGCCAGCGGCACCATCCCCGGTGCCTCGGCGTTGACATAGCCATACACGCCGAACGGGGCGATGGGGATCATGAAAATCATCCCGTATACCACCAGGTCTGTCAGCGACAGGCCGCGTTTCAATTCCTGTTTGTAGCCAAATGCCTCAATGCTCATGAGCCGTTTTCCTTTTCAGCTGTGTGGGTTGCTCTTGCTTGCTGTCTGTCGCTGGAAACTTGCCGCTGCCGCGCTACAGCAGGGGCGCCAGGTAGGCGCTCCAGGTTCGCACCGCTTCGGGGCTGCGCAGTTGGTCGTTGCGCACTTCGATCAACACCGAATCCAGGCCGCGGCCATCGCCGTGCACTGGAACCGTCACGTCGGTCAGGGGGTTGATCTTGTAGGGCTGGTTGCCCGCTGCCCGCAGCGAATGCCGGCCCAGCCCGTCGACGATGTGCTGGGCGTATTCCTTGGCTTCGCCGAACAGCACGCCCGCTTCGAGGGCGCGCGGCTGGCCATAGAACACCGGGGTGAAACTGTGGATGCCCACCACGCGCACCAGTCGGTTGGCGGCCAGGCGCTGGTCGATCAACGCCCGCAACCGATCATGGAAGGGATGGAACAGGCGCTGCTGGCGATATTCGCGAGTAGCTTCGTCCAGGGCATGGTTACCCGGAACCTGGTAGATCTCACTCTGGGCCGGAATGCTGTCGGGCACGTGCAGCGGGCGGTTGAGGTCGATCAACAGCCGTGAGTAATTGGCCGACAGCAACGTTGCGCCGAGGGTTTCGGACAGGCGTTCGGCCAAGGCCAGGGCCCCGATGTCCCAGGCTATGTGCTCCTGGGAGGCCGTTTCATCCAGGCCCAGGTCGTTCAGCGCATCGGGAATGAAGCGGCTGGCGTGTTCGCACACCAGCAGCACCGGGTGTTCGGACTCCTCCCGGGCCAGTCGGTAGGGTGGCCTGGTGTAGAGGCCCGATTCAGCACACTCAATAGATTCGTGCATAGTGCTCACAACGCTCGGCAGGTGACAGCGCCTCGGTCAAGGCCAGCTCCTGGGCCTTCAAGGCGAAGTAGGTTTCGACCAGCGGGCTGGGCAGGGTCTCGAGCAGCGCCCCGCTGTGGCGCAGGCAGTCCAGTGCCTGGGCCAGGGTTGTCGGCAGGGCGATAATGCCACGGGCACGACGTTGTGCTTCATCCAGCTCATCGGGTATTTCATCGGTGACAGCGTTCAATGCCAGCCGTTGCTGGATGCCCAGTCGCCCGGCAATCAGCAGTGCCGCCATCGCCAGGTGCGGCGAGGCGGTGGCGTCCATGGCGCGGAACTCCAGGTTGTACTGGTTCGCCAGCGGTTTGCCGCTCAGGCTCACGGTCGGGCAGATGCGCAGCGCCGCTTCGCGGTTGCGCTGTCCCAGGCACGCATAGGATGCGCTCCAGTGATGAGGTTGCAGGCGCTCGTAAGACACCGGCGTCGGCGCAGTCAGCGCACACAGTGCAGGCAGATAGTGCAGCACACCAGCGGCCCAATGCTGGCCGAGGCTGGACAAGCCATTACTGCTGGCGGCGTCATGCAGCACCGGGTCCGCGCTCAGGTCTTGCAGGCTCAGGTGTAAATGCACGCCGTTGCACACGGCGTTTTCCGCGGTCTTGGGGGCGAAGCTCAGGTCCAGGCCCATTTGCCGGGCGATCTCGCGGGTGATTTCCCGGACGTTCACGGCCCGGTCGGCGGCGGCAACGCCCAAAGTCGGGCGGCAGGTGATTTCGTATTGATGCTGGCCATATTCCGGCAGGAACATTTCCGGCTCGACACCGCCGGCCCGCAGGGCACTGAGCAACCACCCGGCGAATTCGGCCTGCCGGCGCTGGGCCTGGAGGCTGAAGGCCGGGCGATCAGGCTGCGCAGGCGTGGCAAGCAGGTTGAATTCATGCTCGAACGCAGCGAAAACCTGCAAGCCCAGTTCGGCGCGATAACGCTCCACTTCGTCCTGCAGCAGCGTGCGCGGGCAAGCACTCCAGGGCCGGCCGTCGGTCTCCCGAATGTCGCAATGGATGAAGTCGAGGGCGGGCGCCTGGGCGTCAGGGCCGTTGTTGACGGTCACCCGACTGGACAGGTCCGGCACCAGCCGCAGGTCGCCATAGGCGCCCCAAGGGTTGGTCGAAGCGATGATGTCCTGAGGCGTCAGTGCGCTGTTGGCCGGCACCCAGCCACAGCCAGCGGTGACGTAGTGGGGCAATTCATCAGTGGGAAACGAGCGCCCACGGGTCACGCCGATCAGGTCGGTGGTCACCAGGGTCGTCACGGGCAACGGGGCGAGGACGGCGGCAGGATCGAGGCGACTCATGGCTGCATCTCCTGCAAACGCGCGAGCACGGTGTCGGTATCGGTGATCCAGCAATAGCCCTTGATCGCGTTCAGGCACGCCAGGTGCCGTTGTTCGGTGTAGGTGGCGCAGGCATCTTCCACCAGCGTGACCAGGTAGCCGCGATCGGCGGCGTCGCGCACGGCCATGTCGACGCACTGGTCGGTGACGATGCCGGCGACGATCAAGTGGCGGGTCTGCAGGTTGCGCAGCACGTAATCGATGTTGGTGGAGTTGAACACCCCGGAGGAGGTCTTGGGCAGCACGATTTCGTTTTCCAGCGGCGCCAGTTCGGCAATGATCTGCGCCTCGGGGCTGCCCTTGGGCAGGTGCATGTCCGACAGCTTGTGATCCAGGGAACGGTCGCGGCCATCGGCGGTGAGGCTTTCGATGTGGGTGTGCAACACGTTGTGCTGCCCTTCGCGCATCGCGTTGAGCAAGCGCTGCTGGTTGGGAATGACCTGCTGGCGGGCCCGCTGGATGAAATACTCGGCCTCGCGGGTGTGCAGGTGGGCATCGAATTGCGGTTCCAGCCAGGCGCGTTGCATGTCCACCAGCAGCAAGGCGGTGTGCTGGCAGGTGAACGGCAAATCCCGGGGCGAGCGGTGGGGGAGCGAGAACATCCTTATTTTTCCTCCAACAGGTGCGTGTTGAATTCCGTGCGCAAGGCATCGATGCCTTCCAGGCGTTCGGCCAGCTCGGGGCATTGCAGGGTCAGGCAGGCAATCAGCGCCTCGACCTGGGCCAGCGCCGGCACGAGGCTGTCGAAGGCCGAGATCGATTCCACCGGGGCGCTGATGATCAGGTCGGACAGCTCGCGCAATGGCGAAGCGTAGACGTCGCTGAACAGCACGACCCGGGCGTGCCGCTCCTTGGCCGCGCTGGCCACGCGCAGGGCCTGGGCCTGGTAGCGGCGGTAATCGAAGATCAGCACCACATCCTGGCGCTGCACGTCGAACAGCCGGTCAGGCAGTTGGGCGTTGTCTTCCAGGGCAAAACAACCGGCGCGCAACAGTCGCAAATGGTTGAGCAGGTAGTGGGCCAGGAAGCTGCTGAAGCGCCCGCCGAAGCAATGCACCTGATGGCGGCTGTCGAGCAACCACTGCACGAGAATGCGCACGTCTTCGGGTTGGGTCAGGGCCTGGGTGTCGTTGAGGTGGCGTTGACTGGCGGCCAGGTACTGGCTCCAGGTATCGCCTTGCTGCAATTTGGCCCGCGGTTTCAACAGGGTGCGGGGGGAGCGCAGGCGATGGTCCATGTCACTGAGCAGTGCATCCTGGAATTCGGCGTAACCGCCAAACCCGAGTTTTTTCACCAGCCGCACGATAGTCGGGTCGCTGACGCCGGCATGGTCCGCCAGGCGTGACATCGGGCCGAGGCCGTTGCGTGGGTAGTGATCGAGCAGGGCACGTACGACCTTGCGTTCCGACGGCGTCAAAACCAGGCCGGGATCGGTGATCAGGTCTCTGAGAGGTGGCATCCGTGCTCCTTGCCAGGATGGGTGTTGAATTTCTTTCATAACTCCTGAAAACAGTATTTATGTAGCTGGTGCTACATGTCCAGTGGTTTTTACGTTCCGTTTAAAATGCTCCATTATTGTGCGAAACCCTTGTAGGAGTTGGTCCCGGCTGGGTAGACCGGGTATGTCAGTTGATGCTTCTGACGATGTCGGACATAACGCCTTTTTGTCTCACTTATTTGATTTCGTATAAGGTGCTGTACAACTAAGTGCGTGAATATCCCGCCCGTGCGACCCTTCCGATTGCCTGAGAATCCAGTGTGCAAACCACTCGTCTGACCTTGATCTGCCACGCCCGCACCGCCGCCCAGAAGCAGGCGCGCTTTGGCCTGGACGAACCGCTGGACGCCGACTGGCTGGCACGCCGCGCGCAGATCGAGCACCACTACCGAAATGTCCGGCAACTGCTGTGCGGGCCGGAACTGCGCACGCGCCAGACCGCCGCCTTGTTCGGCGACGAGCCCGAGCAGGACCTGGCCCTGGCCGATTGCGATCTGGGACGCTGGCGCGGGTTGTCCATCGATGAGTTGCTCCAGGCTGAACCGCAAGCCCTGCAGAGTTGGCTCGACGATGCCGAGGCGGCTCCCCATGGTGGTGAATCTGTCGCCCAGTTGTGCCGCCGTGTCGGGAGTTGGCTGGCCAGTCTGGAAAACCGGCCCGGACATCTGCTGGCCGTCACCCACCCCTTCGTGATCCGCGCAGCCCTGGTGAATGTATTGGGCTGCCCGGCCGCCACATTCAACCGGATCGACATTGAACCGTTGTCCACCCTCGAGTTGCGTTTCAACGGTGTATGGCGATTACGCACCCAGGGACCTGACCAGGAGTCGCCGCGATGAAGACGTTGTCAGTCATCGGCATTGGGGCCGGCGATCCGGATCAGCTGACGATGCAGGCAGTGAAAGCCTTGAACCGCCTGGACGTGGTCTTTCTCATGGACAAGGGCCCGGCCAAGGACAAACTGTTGGACCTGCGGCGCGAAGTCTGTCGGCGCTACATCGTTGATCGCACCTACCGTTTCGTCGAAGCCTACAGCCCGGAACGCCAACGCGGCGGCCTGGACTACAAGGACAGCGTCGAAACATTGAACCGGGCTAAACAGGCCACCTTCGAACGCTTGATCAATGAAGAACTGTCCGACGGTCAACGGGGTGGTTTTCTGGTATGGGGCGATCCGGCGTTGTACGACAGTACCGTGCGCATCCTGCAGGCGATCCTCGATGCGGGCCGCTGCGCCTTCGAATTCGAGGTGATCCCCGGCATCACCAGCGTCCAGGCCCTGGCCGCCCGGCATAAAGTACCGTTGAACAGCATTGGCGGTTCGCTGGAAATCACCACCGGACGCCGGTTGGCGGCGGGGCAGGTGGGCGACGCGGCGAGTGTGGTGGTGATGCTCGACGCCGAGGACGCCTATCGCCAGGTGAGCGATCCCGAGACGCAGATCTACTGGGGGGCCTATGTGGGGACGCCGGATGAAATCCTTATCGCCGGCCGCCTGGGGGATGTGGCCGATGACATCGAGCGCACCCGCAAGGCCGCGCGCAAGGCCAATGGCTGGATCATGGATACTTATTTGTTGCGCAAGCCTCAATGATGCTTGCGCATCACCTTGCTCCCGCTGGGCTCTGTAGGAGCTGGCGAAGCCTGCGATCTTTTGATCTTTCGCTTGAGATTCAAGTGTTTGGGGAAAGATCGCAGCCTCGTTGCACTCGACAGCTCCTACACAGCTCCTACACAGCGCCTACGGCCCAGCGGGAGCAAGCTCCCTCGCCACGGGGGTTCATAACCCCGGCATCTTTACCCCCGCCCAAACCGCTCCCGATACACCGACGGCGCCAACCCCACGACGCTGCGAAACGCCACGCGAAAGCTTTCCACCGAGCGGTAGCCGCACAGTTGCGCGATGTTGTCGGTGTTGTCCCCGGTGCTTTCCAGCAACTCGCGGGCCCGGGCCAGGCGTTCATGTTGCAGCCAGGCCTTGGGCGACACGCCGCAGGCCTGGGTGAAATGGCGCAGGAAGGTGCGTTCGCTCATGGCCGCCTGGCTGGCCAGTTCGCGCACGCCGAGAGGTTCGTGCAGGCGTTCGCGGGCCCATTGCATGACACTCGACAGGTCGCTGCGTGGCGTGCGGCTGACCGGTGAGGGAATGAACTGCGCCTGGCCGCCCGTGCGTTGCGGCGACATCACCAACCGGCGTGCCACGCAGTTGGCGACCTGGACGCCATAGTCCCGTGCCACCAGGTGCAGGCAGGCATCGATACCGGCGGCGCTGCCCGCCGACGTGATGACCTGTCCTGAGTCGACGTACAGCACATCCGGGTCTACTCGCACGGCCGGAAAGCTTGCGGCCAGTTCGTCGGTGTAGCGCCAATGAGTCGTGGCGCCCAGGCCATCGAGCAGCCCGGCGGCGGCGAGTACGAAGGCGCCGGAGCAGATCGACAGCAGGCGCGCACCACGGGCGTGGGCCCTGCGCAGTGCCTCGAACAACGCCTGGGACGGTGGCTCGCTGCGGTTGCGCCAGCCTGGCACGACAATGGTCCGGGCGGTTTCGAGCAGTTCCATGCCGCCATCGGCCAAAACCTGGAAGCCGCCCATGGCGCGCATCGGGCCGTCATCGACCGCGACGATCCGATGCGTGTACCAGGGGAAATCGAATTCCGGTCGCTCCAATCCGAAGATCTCGACGGCGACACCGAATTCGAAAGTACACAGGCCGTCGTAGGCGAGGATCGCGACCAGACCAGGGTTAGGCTGCATTTGGCGGAAAATTCCCACAGAGTGTCTTGTGCGCCACTTTAGCGGTAAGCATCGGGGGGATAAAGTCTCTTCACGCCTTATCTATCCTGGAGTACACGCCCATGACCAGCCTGGTTCGCGAAGTGCCTGCTGCCCCCTCCGATATCGCCCTGCAGCATTTCAGCCGTCGCCTGACATTCGAAACCGATTGTTCCGACGTTCATGCCAGCCAACAGGCCGGCAACATCGATTTTGTGCTGGTGGATGTACGCGGACCACTGGCCTACGAACGCGGCCACGTTCCCGGGGCGATCAACCTGCCAACCCGCACACTCACCGCCCAGGCACTGGCCGCCTATGCCAAGACCACCCTGTTCGTGGTGTATTGCGCCGGCCCGCATTGCAATGGGGCGAACAAGGCGGCAGTGCGCCTGGCAACGTTGGGATACCCGGTCAAGGAAATGATCGGCGGCGTCATGGGCTGGCTCGATGAAGGCTTTCGCCTGAGCGGCACAGTGGAGCGCATGGCGGACGAGGCGATCAGCTGCGACTGCTGATTTTGCGCCATAAGCAGATTGAAAACAGGCTTTTGTGGCCAGAGATTGCTCCCGCTGGGGCGCGCAGCGGCCCCAATAAGGGTGACGATGCCGTTTGTATCTGACGGACATCAAGGGCTGCTGCGCAGCCCAGCGGGAGCAAGCTCCCTCGCCACAGGAGTGAATCTGCCACAGGTGTTTACCTGTCAGGTTTTTCGCAAATTCAGTGACCACCGGACGCCCCTGGCTGTTTTTATAACTATTTGTCGCCTCAACATAACTCCCCTCCTGAGTGCCCCTCTAGACTCCCGGCCACTTCGGTTTTTGCTGACCGAACGCTGCCTACGAATCTGCCTATAACGATCAATAAAATACCTGCGCACTCAGGAGCGAAAATGAACAAGCTAGCCATGTTCGGTGCCCTGGCACTGTCTGTATTGTCCCTGTCGGCCGTGGCCGAAGACGCCAAGCCGATCCGCCTCGGGATCGAAGCCGGTTATCCGCCTTTTTCGATGAAAACCCCCGAAGGCAAACTGACCGGCTTCGATGTCGATATCGGCGACGCCCTCTGCGAGCAGATGAAGGTCAAGTGCACCTGGGTCGAGCAGGAGTTCGATGGCCTGATCCCCGCGCTGAAAGTGAAGAAGATCGATGCGATCCTGTCGTCCATGACCATCACCGACGATCGCAAGAAAAACGTCGATTTCACCATCAAGTACTATCACACCCCGGCGCGTTTCGTGATGAAGGAAGGCTCCGAGGTCAAGGACCCGCTGACCGAGCTCAAGGGCAAGAAAGTTGGCGTGCTGCGTGCCAGTACCCACGACCGTTTCGCCACCGAAGTGCTGGTGCCTGCCGGGATCAACCTGGTGCGCTACGGCTCCCAGCAGGAAGCCAACCTGGACATGGTCGCCGGTCGCCTCGACGCCATGCTGGCCGACTCGGTCAACCTCGACGACGGTTTCCTGAAGACCGATGCCGGCAAAGGCTTTGCCTTCGTGGGCCCGACCTATGAAGACGCGAAATACTTCGGCGGTGGCGCCGGCATTGCGGTGCGCAAGGGCGATAAGGCCCTGGCCGATAAATTCAACGCCGCCATCAGCGAAATCCGCGCCAATGGCACGTACAAGAAGGTGCAGGACAAATACTTCGCTTTTGATGTCTACGGGCATTAATCGGTAGGCGCTGCTGTAGGAGCTGTCGAGCGAAGCGAGGCTACGATCTTTCCACTGCCAGTTGAGTCCAGAGCAAAAGATCAAAAGATCGCAGCCTCGCTTCGCTCGACAGCTCCTACACAGCTCCTACGCCTAGTCATTTGGAGATTTCATGCAACGCATCGACCATACCCTGCCATGGAGCCACCTGGGCACCGAGCGCCGGCTCAGTGTGTTTCGTTATGGCCATGGCCCGCGCAAGGCCTACATCCAGGCCAGCCTGCACGCCGACGAACTGCCGGGCATGCGTACTGCCTGGGAGCTGAAGCAGCGGCTCAACGACCTCGAGGCGCAAGGCCTGCTCAAAGGGGTGATCGAGCTGGTGCCGGTGGCCAATCCCATCGGCCTGGATCAACATCTGCAAAGCGCCCACATGGGGCGTTTCGAACTGGGCAGTGGCAAGAATTTCAACCGCTCTTTCGTGGAGCTCAGTGCACCGGTGGCGCAACGCATCGGTGATCGCCTGGGTGACGACCCGGCTGCCAATATCACCTTGATCCGCCAGACCATGGCCCAGGTTCTCGACGACCTGCCGGCGCCGCCTTCGCAACTTGAAGCGCTGCATCGCCTGCTGCTGCGCCATGCTTGCGACGCCGACATCACCCTGGACCTGCATTGCGATTTCGAGGCAGCGATCCACTTGTATGCCTTGCCGCAACAGTGGCCGCAATGGCGCTCCCTGGCCGCGCGCCTGAAGGCCGGGGTGGCGTTGCTGAGTGAAGATTCCGGTGGCAGTTCGTTCGACGAGTCCTGCTCCTCGCCCTGGTTGCGCCTGGCCAAAGCCTTTCCCGCGGCGGCGATCCCTGCGGCGAACCTGGCGACGACGCTGGAGCTGGGCAGCATGGGCGACACCCGCGTGGAACAGGCCCAGGCCAATTGTGAAGCCATTCTCGGGTTTTTGGCCGAGCAGGGTTTTATTGGCGGGGACTGGCCATCCGCCCCCGCCGAGTGCTGCGAAGGCTTTCCGTTCGAAGGCACTCAATACCTGTTCGCGCCGCACCATGGCGTGGTGAGCTTTCTGCGTGAGGCTGGCGAATGGGTGGAGCGCGGCGATCCGCTGTTCGAAGTGGTTGATCCGTTGAATGATCGGGTCACCACCGTGCGGGCCGGCACCAGTGGCGTGCTGTTCGCCCTGGACCGCGGGCGCTACACCCAGCCGGGCATCTGGCAGGCAAAAGTCGCCGGGCGTGAGCCGATTCGTACGGGGAAATTGAGCAACGACTGATAAGTGCTGTCTACCTCACCGCACGCTTCTTGTCGTGCGGCTATCGAACGATGGAGGAAGATTGATGTTTAAAGCGCTCGCCCTGTTTCTATTGCTGGTCTCGTCCGGGTTGCAGGCCCAACCCTCGCTGCACACGGACTTGCCGCTCAACTACCTGGCCCAAGCCGATGAGCAAGCCGGCAACCGCCCGCTGGTGATCTTCCTGCACGGCTCCGGCAGCAACGAACAGGACCTGTTCGAACTCAAGGGCGAGTTGCCCCGGGATTACAACTACCTCTCGGTGCGGGCACCGAAGAGCATGGAACAGGACCGTTATCAGTGGTTCGCGAAAAAGGGCGACGGTGCCTACGACGGTGATACTTCGGACTTGAAGGCCAGCGGCCAGATGCTGCTGGACTTCATCGACAAGGCTCGGGCCAAGTACTCGACCGACGCGAGCAAGGTCTACCTGGTAGGGTTCAGCCAGGGCGCGATGATGAGCTACGAAGTGGCCCTGCGACACCCCGAAGCCGTCGGCGGTATTGCAGCGATGGGCGGGCGGGTCCTGTCGGCGCTGCGGGCGGAACTGACCCCCAACGAGTCGCGCCGGACACTGGCGGTGTTCATCGGCCATGGCACGGCAGACCCTATCATTCCCTACCACGATGGCACCGAGGCCAACAGCTTCCTGAAGACCCTGGCGCTGGAACCGGAATTCCATGCCTACCCGGGCGTCGGCCACAGCATCAGCGCCCTGGAAGTGCAGGACCTGCGGGCCTGGCTGGAGCGGCTCAATCCCTGACCACCGTAAGCCCCTGCGGGCGAAACCCTGTGGGGGCTGAGCTTGCTCGCGATAGCGGCGGGTCAGCTTGCATCAATGCCAAGATGTGCCGACGCCATCGTCGGATCGCCGCCCGGAGCAAGCTCGCTCCCACATTCCCACATTCCCACATTCCCACATTCCCACATTCCCACATTCCCACAGGGTCCGGGGTGCTTGTTACTGACCGCTGGCGATCTGTTTCACCAACGCTTCATGACCGGCCTTGTCACTGGCCCGGGAGATGATCTGCACCACGGCCATGCGCGTGCCGGAGGCGCCCAGCAACGTGGTGTCGAGGGTTGGCCCGCCGCCCTGGGTCGCGCTGGTGTCGAGCTGACGCAGGCCCAGGCCGGTGCCTTTTTGGGTCAGGCTTTTTTCGCTGAGGATCTTGGCGTCCGGCAGGGCTTTGATGCGTTGGGCGGCGAAGTCGGCCATGGTGGTGTCGAGGAACGCACCGTCGTCGTCCTTCACATTCGTACCGTTGACGATGGTGTTCTCAGCGGCAATCACCACGGTTCTGCTGGTGGCATTGCTGTACATCGTCCCTGTCGCCCCAGCGGTGCCCTGGGTCACTTCACCGGCGGGTAGCGGCGTCGCCGTGAAGCCCTTGGGCAAGGTGAAAGTGAACTTGCCGCCGAGCATCGACACTTTCTGCGCCGGTGCATCGCCGGCAGGTTTGGCCGGGGCCGCTTGGGCGGATACCACGACCAGGCTGGCGATGGCCCCCAGCAACAGGGCGGCGGCTTGTTTACTCAGCAATGACATTGAAACGCTCCACAGATGGTCGTGCCTGGAGGACGATCATCCCATGGGCGTCGCACCTGACTCCAGCGCCAGTGCAGAAGAGACCGTCATTTTGGCGAAAGGTGTGCGGTGTCGCAGGGCGGTGGCCGCACCAGCAGGCGTCGGGTCACCAGCAACATGGCCATCGACACCGCGACGCCCAAGGCGAAGGCGGGCATGCCCAGCACCGGCAGGGCGAGGGCCAGGGTCAGGCAGAAGGCTGCGAAGCAATACATGCCGGTGGCCGTCGCCCGCAGCAGCGCGGCGGTGAAAGCCGGTCCCCGGGTTTGTTGGGAGAATACCGCCATGACACTGCCCAGCACCGGGAATACCGCCAGCAGCCCGCTCCAGCGTTCGCCCACGGTGCTGGCCAGCAGCGTCACCGCCAGGGTCAACAGCGCGCCTGCGATCATGCGCAGCAGCAGCTTGTCGGATTTGGCCGTCGGCCCGTTCATCACCGGTCGGACCGTCGGGAACAGATACGACGCCGCCAGCAACGCGACCAGGGCGATCAGGCTCGACAACGGCAGCGAAGCCGGTAGCCAGGACAGGATCAACGCCACCAAGGCCCAGACCCCTAGCGCGACGCCCAGCGCCCAGGGCCAGTTGCGATGCTGGGCGACCTGGGCGTACACCACGCAGAAGGCAATCATCGCGAACATCGCCGCGAGTGCCGCGGTCGCCGACTGCGCGGCAAACGGCTCGCCTTGTTCCAGGGCCAGGAACAACAGAATCGGCCCCACTACGACGGGCAACCCCGAGAGCCAGCCGGCCACGCTCGGCCCCCAACGCCTGCCCGCCCGGGAAATCAGCAGCAGGAACGTGGGAATCACCAGCAATTTGAGCAGCAGCACGCGGTCATCCTTGTCAGTCGTCGAGGCGCCACGTTAGCACCGCCCGCATCGCAAACCCACTGTGGGGGCGAGCTTGTTCGTCACGAGGTTGGGGGAGGTTGGGCTTACGTCATCGCGAGCAAGCTCGCTCCCACAGTAGTGTGGGGGGGCTCAAGCCCTCTGTGGGAGCGAGCTTGCTCGCGATGGCGGCCGCACTGGCACGAAAGTCCCTAAGGCTCAACCCTGCGCAGCACTGAAACGCCGCGCCAATCCCTCACGCTCGAAGTGTTCGGTGATGAAGTCGATAAAGGCGCGAGTCTTGGCCGGCATCAGCGTGCGGCTGGGGTAATAGAGGGAAATCACGCCAAGGTCCATGTACCAGTCCGGCAGCAGCCGTACCAGTTCGCCGCGTTCCAGCCAGGGCAGCACGTCCGACACGGTCAGCAGCGAAATGCCCAGGCCCAGCAAGGTGGCTTCGCGCATGGCGACCGGGTCGTTGAGAATGATGGATTCAGGCAGCCGCAACGTCGACTCGAAACCGGCGGCGTTACGCATCGTGGCCTGGCGTACCCGCCCGGTGAGGCTGGAGCGCAGCACGATGTTATCGAAGTGGGCCAGGTCTTCCGGGTGCTCGGGGCAGGAGCGTGCGGCCAGGTAGGCTGGGCTGGCTACCGCGACCAGATGTGCCGGCGCCAAGGTTCGCGAGATCACCCCAGGCGCCAGTTCGAAGCCGCCGCCAATCGCCGCGTCGAAACCTTCGGCGATCAGGTCTACCCGTCGGTTCTCGAAATGCCATTGCGGGCGGATCAATGGGTGGAGGGCCAGGAATTGCGGCATCAACGGCAGCACATGGCCGATGCCGAAGCTTGGCGACAGGCTGACTCGCAGTACCCCGGCCGGCTCGCCACGGTCAGTGGTCACGGCGCCGATGGCGGCCTGCAAGGCTTCGAGATGCGTGCCGATGCTGGCCAGGAAGTGTTCGCCGTTCTCGGTCAAGGACAGCTTGCGGGTCGAGCGCTGGAACAGCCGCACCCCCAGGTTACGCTCCAGCATCGCCACATTGCGACTCACGGCGGCGGGCGTCAGGGCCAGCAACCTGGCGGCCGCCGAGAAACTGCCGGTTTCGGCGCTGCGGGCAAAGCATTCGAGATTGGCGAGGCTTTCCATCAAGGTGACCTGATAGTAATGCTTGAAAATGATTCAACGTATTACTGGCTAATCATCACGTAATAGCAAGGGCAATATGCACCTCAACGGCGGACATCACCGCCCAGGTTTATCCAACTTTGAGGACATACGTCATGAGCAACATCGACACCATCGACACCATCGACACCATCGGCATCATCGGCGCTGGCGCTATTGGTAGTGCATTTGCCCGGGCGCTGGCCCGCCAGAACATCAACGTCGTGATTGCCAACAGCCGCGGCCCCGAAAGCCTCGCCGAGTTGGTCGCCGAGCTCGGCCCCACCGTCCGCGCCGGCACCGTGCAGCAAGCTGCCGCGCAACCAATGGTGCTGGTGGCCGTCAACTGGCCGAAGTTGCCCCAGGCGCTGAATGGCTTGCCGGACTTTGCCGGACGAATCGTGATCGATGCCAACAACGCAATCAAAGTCCCGGAGTTCGAGGCGATTGATCTGCAAGGCCGGGCTTCTACCGAGGTGTTCAGCGAATGGGTGCCGGGGGCACGGGTGGTCAAGGCGTTCAACCACATGTTGGCGCGCCTGCTGGAGGCTGATCCAGCGTCCGAAGGCGGCAAGCGCGTACTATTCCTGACTGGCGACGATGAGCAGGCCCGTGGGGAAGTCGCGCAGTTGATCGATCGGCTGGGATTCTTCGGCGTGGACCTGGGCCCATTGAGCGTTGGCGCACGCTTGACTCAATTCCCGGGCGGACCATTGCCGGTGCTGAACCTGGTCAAGTTCGACTGAGCACTTCGCGACATACGTAAGGAAGCGCTCGATCAGCGTGGGAACCCGGCCTGAAGCACTCAGTCGGGTTCCACGTCCAATTGCAGGCTGTCGTCGGCCAGGCGCTCGGTTCGCCGGACAATACCGCTGATGCGCCGGCCTTCGACGTTGAACACCACGATCTGGGCTTTATCCAGATCCGCCGGCAGGGGTGGTCGCACGTGCAGCGCGAACCAGGGCGGTTCGCCGTCATCAAGGCGTTTGACGTCGAACTCGCAGTCGACACTTTTGGTGTCACGACCAAACAGCGTGTCGAGGCCGTAATCAAGATGAGTGCTGTCGGCAGTAGGGTTGAGGGACATCGGCGGTCTCCTGGATGGGTACGCACGGCTGATGTTCAAGTGATTCTTCCTTGAATGGAAAATTCCATTGGGTGATCCGTAGAGATTAGCCCCAACCTGTGGGAGCAAGGCTTGCCCGCGATGCAGGCGCCTCGGTTCACAAAGGACCGCGTCGACTGCATCGCGGGCAAGCCTTGCTCCCACAGATCGCCTCCTTCTCCCCAAGAGCCGGCGCGGCTGGTGATCAAGCGCCAGGCACGCCGTCTTTCCACGCCGACCAGTTCTTCACAATGTCCTGCACCAGCGGGTTGCCGGTGCGGAACAGGTTCTCCAGCGCCGGGACGAACGCGCCCTGGTCGGCGTATTTGAGCAGGTTGTCCACTTCGTTGCCGCCGGGCTCGGGGCGGTCGAAATCGGACCCGGCCCGCAGCACGGCCAGCCGGTTGATGTCCACCCGACCTTCGCGGCTGGCCCGGAGCAAGGCCTCGTAGGTGGAGTTGTCTTCCTGTTGGGTGGTGCAGTAGACGCCCTTGTTGTCGGTGAGCAGGCGAGTCCAGACTTCGGCGCGCTCGCTCAGGCGCGTACCGGAGAACCAGGTGTTGCCGGCCAGGGTGTCGCAGCGGGTCACCACCGGCGGTTGGTTGGCCGGGGCGTACGGATACTTCAAGCGCCAGGCCGCCGATTCCTTGCTTTGCGACAAGGTCACCTTCTGGCTGAGGGCAAAGGCCTTGGCTTGCAGGGCCGGGTTGAGTTCGAAGACTTCCGTCTTGTAGTCCAGCGGCGGCTTTTCGTTCGGCCCCTTGGTGTTGATGCCCAGGTAGCCGGTGGGCCAGTCCTTGGGCACATCCCGCGAATCCAGCTCCCATTGGGTGCCGAACTCCACCAGGTAATGGGCCCAGGCCGTCGTGCCAAGCGTGCCGTGGTGCGGGTTGATGCCGGCGATCCCGGCCACCAGGAAATAGCTCTTGCGCAGGTCGACGGTGGGGGAGAGCGCCAGGGCCAGTGTCGAGGCGGCGGCGTTGGTCTGGCCCATGCCGGTGATCAGCAGGCAGACCCGCTCGGCGTTGCAGCGGATCGTCGGGTATTCGGCGGACAGTCCCGGCACGCGGATTTCAGTCTTGAGTTCGAGGCGATCGATCCAGTTCTGCGCCTCGGGGGCGAACATCGTGATCAGCATCACTTTGGGTTGAAGCGGCGGTGCGGCCCCGGCGGTCGAGCAGAACAGGGCCGTGCAGGCCAGGCCGATTGAAATAGACAGGCGATTGATCATGTATTCGTGACCTCCATGGATTCGAAGTGGTGCTTCTACGGTGTGCTCAGAATTGATATCCAACCCCGGCGTAGTATCCCCAGCCATCGGAGCGGGCGCGGAAGTTGCCGTCGCCAAAGTTAAGCTCACTGCCGTCCTGCCAGTTACCGCCGTTGTGAAAGTAGCGGCCCACCAGCGTAAAGCGCAGGTGCGTGAACGAATACAGCAGGACGTTGGTGGCAACCGTGGCATTGGCGGTGCGGGCGGGGTTGTCCTTGTGCAGGTCCGAACCGAAATCGAAGTTGGTGAAGCCGATGTACGTCAGCGAGGCGCCGTTGCTGAACTGGCTGATCGGCACGATGTATTTGAGCTGGGCGCGGTAGCCGTCCCAGGAGTATTCATTGCTGGCGCCATAGTTTTCCCACTGATAACGGCCATAGAAGTTGGCCGACAGGTTGACCCTTGAGTGGGTGTCGATGTCAGTGCCCAGGCCGCTGTACAAGGTGTTCGCGCGATTGGCGCTGTTGCTGCCGTGATCGTAGATCCAGTCGAACGCCACATACCATTCCTTGAACGGCCCGATGGCCAGGCTGCGGCCGGCCAGGTAGTCGATGGAAATACGCGGTTCGTGCTCCATGAACACCGGGGAACCGTGGTCCCACACCCCTTTGTCATGACTGTTGCCAATATTGAAGATCTTTGGAATATCGACGTAGCCATAGAGCTCGAAGGGCCCCTTGCGTCCGAAGTATTCATATTCCAGATAGACATCGTCGACCGGTTGCGGACCGAAGCTGATGTCCTTGCTGCCGATGAGCGTCAGGTCCTGGTTGTACCAGTCCGACAGGTAGGCGCCTTTTTTCGAGGGGGTGGCCTCGGGGCGGAGGGCTTCGCCTTGGGCGGACGCCTCGGCGGTTTGGGCTTGGGTCGTGGTGCTGAGTAGTCCGGTAACGGCGGTCAGTAGCAGGGCGGCTGCCAATACGCCAGGTGTAGCGCGACACTGGGAAGTGCAGTGCATGGAAAGTCCTTGTTCGTGCGGGCCGACGCCCGGGGTCCGTGGTTGAAAAAAAGCCATCGATCCGCTGGGTACGATCGATTGCGCAAACGTTTGCACATGTCGTACCAATTTTTCGCAGTGGCTTTAAATGCATGGGGTCCAGGCTTTATTCCTGTCTTGTTGGTCAGGCTCGGTGCACCGAATTCGGCACCATCGCGTGAAGCGGCACCAACGTGTCGCAGGAGCCTGTGCTCGACGCGGCACTGAGTCGCTGGCGTTGCTGATAGAATCGGCCATCTTGACTGACCAGAGGTATGCCCATGAGCGAGCCGATTCGCCTGACCCAGTACAGCCACGGTGCCGGTTGCGGCTGCAAGATTTCGCCCCAGGTACTGGAAGTGATCCTGGCCGGCAGCGGTGCGCAGAACCTTGATCCCAATTTGTGGGTCGGCAATGCGTCCCGGGACGATGCTGCGGTGTACGCCATCGACGAGGAGCGCGGGGTGGTCTCGACCACTGACTTCTTCATGCCGATTGTCGATGATCCTTTCGATTTCGGTCGCATCGCCGCCACCAACGCCATCAGCGATATCTACGCCATGGGCGGTGACCCGCTGATGGCCATTGCAATTCTCGGCTGGCCAGTCAACGTATTGGCCCCGGAAATTGCCCGGGAAGTGATTCGCGGCGGTCGTTCCGTGTGCGACGAGGCCGGTATTCCCCTGGCCGGCGGGCATTCGATCGACGCGCCTGAGCCGATTTTCGGCCTGGCGGTCACAGGCCTGGTGCAAAAGCGCCATATGAAACGCAACGACACGGCCACCGCCGGTTGCCGCCTGTACCTGACCAAACCCTTGGGCATCGGCATCCTCACCACGGCGGAAAAGAAAGGCAAGCTGCGCGCCGCCGACGTCGGCCTGGCCCGTGACTGGATGTGCACCCTCAACAAACCTGGCAGCCGCTTCGGCAAGCTCGACGGGGTGACGGCGATGACCGACGTCACCGGTTTCGGCCTGCTCGGGCATCTGGTGGAAATGGCTGACGGCAGCCAACTGACCGCGCGCATCCGCTATGACGCGGTGCCGCGCCTGCCGGGCGTCGAGTACTACCTCGACCAGGGGTGTGTGCCGGGCGGTACGCTGCGCAACTACGACAGCTACGCCAGCAAGGTCGGTCGAGTCCAGGAACTGCACAAGCGCGTGCTGTGCGACCCGCAGACCAGCGGCGGCCTGCTGATTGCCGTCACCCCTGAAGGCGAGGGCGAGTTCCTGCGGGTTGCCGCTGAACTCGGGCTGGTGCTGGAACCTATCGGCGAACTGGTCGAGCGACAGAGTTACGCGGTCGAGGTGTCTTGATGAGCCATGACATCACCGATTACCGCGACATCTTCCTCAATGACCGGCCGATGATGGACACACGCGCCCCGATCGAATTCATCAAGGGGGCCTTCCCCGGCGTGGTCAATTTGCCGCTGATGACCGACAGCGAGCGGCAACGCGTCGGTACCTGCTACAAGCAGCAGGGGCAGCAGGCCGCCATTGTTCTGGGGCATCAACTGGTGTCCGGTGAAATCAAGGCACAACGCATCCAGGCCTGGGCCGAGTTCGCCAAGACCCATCCCGACGGTGTGCTGTATTGCTTTCGCGGCGGCTTGCGTTCGCAGATCGTCCAGCAATGGCTCAAGGACGAAGCGGGCATTGATTATCCCAGGGTCGGCGGTGGCTACAAGGCCATGCGCACCTTCTTGCTGGACACGATCGAGCAGGCGGTTGCCCAGTGCGACCTGGTGCTGCTGGGCGGCATGACCGGCACCGGCAAGACCGAAGCGCTGGGCCAACTGAGCAACAGCCTGGATCTGGAAGGTTATGCCAACCATCGCGGTTCCAGCTTCGGCAAACGCGCCACCGGCCAGCCTTCCAACATCGATTTTGAAAATCGCCTGGCCGTGGATGTGCTGAAAAAACGCGCCAGCGGCATCGAACAATTCGTGCTTGAAGATGAGAGCCGTGCGGTCGGCAGTTGTGCTTTGCCGCTGCCTTTGTACCAGCGCATGCAGCAGGTTCCGATGGTCTGGCTGGAAGACAGCCTGGAGCATCGGGTCGAGCGGATCCTGCAGGATTACGTCATCGACCTGTGTGCGGAATTTGTCGCCGTACATGGCGACGAAGGTTTCTCGCTGTTTTCCGAGCGATTGCTGGCAAGCCTGGACAACATCCACAAGCGCCTGGGCGGCGACCGTCACCGGCGCTTGATGAACATCCTGGAAACCGCCCTGGCCGAGCAGGCCAACAGCGGCGCCGTCGATTTGCATCGCGGTTGGATCGAAGGCTTGCTGCGCGAGTATTACGACCCTATGTACGTGTTCCAGCGGGAAAAGAAGGGCTTGCGGATCGAGTTTTCGGGGGAGCAGGCGGCGGTGCTGGAATATCTGCGTGAGCGGGCGGCCCGGGGCGGGTTACCACAGGTTTGATATCCACTGTCAATCCCTGTGGGAGCGAGCTTGCTCGCGATAGCGGTGTTTGAGTCACATCAATATCAATGGGTCTGACGCTATCGCGAGCAAGCTCGCTCCCACAAAGGGAAATAGCGACTGATATCAGGTCGGACAGGCTTCCTTGCCATTGTCCAAGCCCTGCTTGTAGCTCCGGCTGGTGAGGCTGGCCTTGCCGTTGTGCCAGGTCAGGGTCAGCACGTACAGCGAATCAAAATCGCCTGACGCCCAGTCATCGGTAATGGTCTGCTTCTTGCCCACGGCCTCGCCGGCGACCTTGTTGATCAGCTCCGGCAGGTAGCCATGGGACCAGGCGGTATAGATGGTGGCGTTGTGGTACTTGTCGTGCAGCAGTTCGTCAGCCAGGTCGCTGGTGTCGTTGGCCGAATAATTGATGTTCACCGGCAACCCGAGCTTGATGGCGCTGGGGCTGATGGTCATCAGCGGGCGAATATAGCTATAGGAATTGTCCAGCTCACCCTCTTCGACATTGCGGGTCGGGTTGGCCGCGAACACGTAGTCGGCCTTGCCGAATTTTTCCGGCAGCAGGGTGGCCAGGTCGATGGCGCGGTTGAGACCCTGGCAGTTGAGCTGGCCCAGGCCACCGGCGGGTTTCTCGGCATGACGCAGGAACACCAGGGTCTGCACGCCGTCGGCTGGTTGGGCGCGGCTGATGCTCGATTCCAGCGCCAACCCCAGGCCACAGACCACAAGCAGCGTCGGCAGCAGCAGCCACGAACGGTGTTTGAAGCGTCTGGCGAAATTCAGTGGGTTCATCATCGAATAGTTTTTCTTCAGCACTCTTGAGTCAGGCTGACACACCTTGGCACCGCGAAGCGGTTGGCCTCGGGTGGTTTCCCTGTCGTTACGCCGCGTTGAATCCTCGGGGGCATTGCTCAGAGTCTTTTCAAGCCCTTTGGTTCGATCCTGGCTGGTCCCGGTGCACTGTAAGGCCTCCTGTGGGGAGGTAGGGCGAATGTTAGCGACAGGATGTTGCGGATTTAAGAAGGGCCGATGTGAATTCCGTGACGGGCAGTGATGCCGTCCCGTACATCTTGGATTATCCTCGGGCTTTCCTTCATTTCCGAGCCGACCCCATGCCCGACTTGACCCCATTCCCCATCACCGAGAAATGGCCCGCCCAATACCCTGAGTGGATCCAGCTCTACTCCCTGCCCACCCCCAACGGCGTGAAGGTCTCGATCATGCTGGAAGAGATCGGCCTGCCGTACGAGCCCCACAAAGTGGACTTTGGCAGCAACGACCAGCTGTCGCCCGAGTTCCTTTCCCTGAACCCCAACAACAAGATCCCGGCGATTCTCGACCCCCATGGGCCGGGTGACCAGCCGTTGGCGTTGTTCGAGTCGGGGGCGATCCTGATTTATCTGGCGGACAAGAGTGGGCAACTGTTGGCCCAAGAGTCGGCGGCGCGCTACGAGACGATCCAGTGGCTGATGTTCCAGATGGGCGGCATCGGGCCGATGTTCGGGCAGTTGGGATTCTTCAACAAGTTCGCCGGCAAGGACTACGAGGACAAGCGGCCGCGCGATCGCTACGTCGAGGAAAGCAAGCGCCTGCTCAAGGTGCTCGATGGTCGTCTGCAAGGGCGGGACTGGATCATGGGCGAGCGCTACACCATCGCTGATATCGCCACATTCCCCTGGGTGCGCAACTTGATCGGCTTTTACGAGGCCGGTGATTTGGTCGGTATCCAGAATTTCCCCAATGTGACCCGGGTACTGGAACGCTTCCTGGCTCGACCGGCTGTGGCGCGCGGGTTGAAGATTCCGGAATGAGTCACCCGACGACTCGCCGATTCGATTACAAGCCACCGGCTGACGTGCATCAATGGCTCGCTGACCTTGTGAGTAGATTATTGCCTGGCCGGTAACGCTCTGTTTTCCAGCCGACGTTTGTGCCCTGGCCGGCCAGGGCATAAGCTTTTGTTCTATGTGATCGAGCACCCATTTCAGCCCAGGAGTCCCATGTCCAGCCAGTTCCCCGAAGCACGTCCACGCCGTCTGCGCCGCAATGCAAGCCTGCGCAGCCTGTTCCAGGAAACCGAGTTCACCTTGAACGACCTGGTGCTGCCGATTTTTGTCGAAGAAGAAATCGATGATTTTGTGCCGATCAAGAGCATGCCCGGCGTGGTACGCATTCCTGAATCGAAGCTGGCCGGCGAGATCGAGCGCTATGCCCGTGCCGGCATCAAGTCGGTGATGACCTTTGGTGTGTCCCATCACCTGGACAACGACGGCAGCGATACCTGGAGCGAGCGCGGCCTGGTGTCGCGCATGGCCGGGATCTGCAAGGACGCGGTGCCGGAGATGATCGTGATGTCCGACACCTGCTTCTGTGAGTACACCGATCATGGTCATTGCGGCGTCCTCCACGGCGATGAAGTGGACAACGATCGGACCCTGGTCAACCTGGGCAAGCAAGCCGTGGCGGCGGCCCGCGCCGGTGCCGATGTAATCGCGCCATCGGCGGCCATGGACGGGCAGGTCCAGGCGATTCGCCGGGCCCTGGATGAAGCCGGCTTCAGCCAGACGGCAATCATGGCCTACTCCACCAAGTTCGCCTCGGCACTCTATGGCCCGTTCCGCGAGGCCGGCGGCAGCGCGTTGAAAGGCGACCGCAAGAGCTACCAGATGAACCCGATGAACCGCCGCGAAGCTCTGCGCGAATCCTTGCTCGACGAGCAGGAAGGTGCCGATGCGCTGATGGTCAAACCGGCCGGCGCCTACCTCGATATCATCCGCGACATTCGCCAGGCTTCGAACCTGCCGCTGTCGGCTTATCAGGTCAGTGGGGAATACGCGATGATCAAGTTCGCCGCCCAGGCTGGTGCCATCGACGAAGCCCGCGTGGTACGCGAGAGTCTTGGCGCAATCAAGCGGGCGGGGGCAGACCTGATCTTTACCTACTTTGCCATGGACCTGGCGCTGAGCGGAATCTGATCCCGCTGGGGTGGCTGGGAAATCCAGGCACGCCACCATTCTCCTGTGGGAGCGAGCTTGCTCGCGATAGCGGTGGATCGGCTTGCATCAGCGTTGCCCCTGCCGCCGTCATCGCGAGCAAGCTCGCTCCCACATTGGTTTTTGGGGTGGCTGGGAAATCCAGGCACGCCACCATTCTCCTGTGGGAGCGAGCTTGCTCGCGATAGCGGTGGATCAGCTTGCATCAGCGTTGCCCGTGCCGCCGCCATCGCGAGCAAGCTCGCTCCCACATTGGGCATAGCCCGCATCCACTTTTGATCGTATGGTTGCTCCGGAATAACGAACTCGATGGAGCACCATGCAATTCAACCGATTGATGATCAGCCTTGCTGCGCTGCTGGCCTTGGCCGGTTGCGGCAGCCGTCAGGCGCAGGAGCCTGAGCGTCAGCCTGCTGAGGTCAAGAAGCAGATCGTGCAGTTGTTGCCGGCCAAGACTGTGGATCGCGAAGGCTGGGCGACTGACATCTACGTGGCCTTTGCGGCCCAGCAGATTGCCTCTACGACGCAGAACATCTGTGCTGTCCTGGCGGTGACCGAACAGGAGTCGACGTTCCAATCCGATCCGCCAGTGCCGGGGCTGGGCAAGATCGCTCGTCAGGAGATCAACCGCCGTGCGGCGAAGGTGCACATTCCGGAGTTGTTGGTCAGTGGTGCCCTCCAGGTGCGTTCGCCCAACGGCAAAAGCTACAGCGATCGGCTCAATGCGGCGCGTAGCGAGAAAGAGCTGAGCGGGATTTTCGATGATTTCATCGGCATGGTGCCGCTGGGCAAGACCCTGTTCGGCGGTTTCAATCCGGTGCACACGGGTGGGCCTATGCAGGTCAGCATCGCGTTTGCCCAGGCCAATGCGCGCAATTATCCCTATACGGTGGAGGGCTCGATTCGTCGCGAAGTGTTCAGCCGTCGTGGCGGGATGTATTTCGGCATCGCGCATTTACTGGGTTATCCGGTGAGCTACACCGAGCCGTTGTATCGTTTTGCCGATTTCAATGCCGGGTGGTACGCCAGCCGCAACGCAGCTTTCCAGCATGCGGTGAGTGTAGCGTCGGGCATTTCCCTGGCGCTGGACGGCGATCTGATTGCCCATGATTCCATCATGCCAGGCAGCACGGAACTGGCGGTGCGCACGCTGGGCAAGTCGTTGGGAATGCGCAACCCGACCATCCGCGATCAACTGGAGCAGGGTGACAGTCTGGCGTTCGAGGACAGCAAGCTCTACAAGCGTGTGTTCGAACTGGCTGACAAGGCCGAGGGCAAGGCGTTGCCACGGGCGGTATTGCCGGGGATCGTGCTCAAGAGCCCGAAGATCACGCGCAAGCTGACCACGGCATGGTTTGCCAAGCGGGTGGATGAGCGTTATCAGCGATGCATGGCGCGGGCGTCGGGGCGTTAGCCAGGCGTTGGCGCGTGAAAAAGCCCGGTGGATGAGGCCGGGCTTTTAGGGGGATGGGTTTGGTGCGGGAGCAGTCTCAAGCGGTGTGTCGGGTGGACGGCGCAGCGGCTTGATGATTGTTGCGGCCGCTGCGCGCCCGAGCGGGAGCAAGCTCCCTCGCCACGAGGTGTGTTGCCGATCATTTGTTGCATTCAAGCAACTCATGCGTGGTTTTCGATCAGGCGATCAGAGCCACCTTCAGCGACACGACGTTCCAGCAGGCGATCGGCACCGCCTTCAGCGACGCGGTTTTCGATCAGGCGGTCGGAGCCACCTTCAGCGACACGACGTTCCAGCAAGCGATCGGCACCGCCTTCAGCGACGCGGTTTTCGATCAGGCGGTCGGAGCCACCCTCAGCGACACGACGTTCCAGCAAGCGATCGGCACCGCCTTCAGCGACGCGGTTTTCGATCAGGCGGTCGGAGCCACCTTCAGCGACACGACGTTCCAGCAGGCGATCGGCACCGCCTTCAGCGACGCGGTTTTCGATCAGGCGATCAGAACCGCCTTCGGCGACGACGGGTTGGGAGGAGGCGGCAAATACGTTGGCGGCCAGTACGGAGAAAGCGAGGCTGAGGATGACTTGGCGTTTCATGATGGTGTGCTCCGGGGGTGCAGTGGTTTGTGTGGGGCCATTGTTGTCCCGGGCGATCATCAAGAGAACTTCATTGACATGATGGTGAACATCGACGGCAGTGATAGCTCGTTGGCCCGCTACCGGTCAGCTTGATGGAACACTGAGGGGCTGGCGGGCTCTACCGGCATAACGCTTATGCAGGAGGTACGTTCATGTATCAGTTATTCGGTTGCAGGCAATCCGGTTCTTCGGCGGTGGAGGTTGCCCTGTGTCTTTGTGAGGTGGCTTATCGGCGGGTCGATGCCTATTCGACGCAAGACAACGATGCGGCAAAAGAGCTCGAGGCACTCAACCCTCTGAAGCAGGTGCCGACCCTGCAGTTGCCGGATGGCTCGGTGCTGACCGAAGCGGCGGCGATCCTGATTCACCTCGGGTTGACCTTCCCCGCATCGAAGCTGCTCCCGCAAGACCCGGCCCAGCGTGCGCAAGCCATACGAGGCCTTGTCTACATCGCGGCAAATTGCTACACGCCCATCGGCATTATCGATTTTCCGGAGCGCTGGCTGGACGACGCGGATGAAGCGACTCGGCAGCGATTGATATCTGGCACGCAGCAACGGCTGTATCGCAACTGGGCGTTGTTTGCCGACCAGTTCCCGGCCCGACCTTTTCTAGGCGGTGAGGAACCGGGGGCGCTGGATATCCTGGCGGCCGTGATCACGAAGTGGAGAAACACGCGGGAGGCAATGCTGAGCGCCCGTCCGGCGTTCTACGAATTGTTGGAACGCATCGACCGCCATCCACGCGTGGCGCCGGTGCTGTCGCTGCATTGGCCATTGTAGGAGCTGTCGAGCGAAGCGAGGCTGCGATCTTTCCCCTGACGCTTGAGTCTCAAGCGAAAGATCAAAAGATCGCAGCTTTCGGCAGCTCCTACAGGGTCAAGGACAGGCTTTGCGTGCAGCCGCCTGCTCAACGAGGTCGACAAATTGCCGGACATTCTCCTGATGCGCCGTCACCAGCTCGTCGATACTGGCGCCTGCCGGTGTCTGCAGGCTGCTGCGGCACGTGAGGGGGCGGGCGTCGTTGCCCAGGTTGCGCAGGCGCCATTGCACATCCATGCGGGCATAGCGGCCAGGGATCGAGTCGAAACGTTGCACGTCTACCCGCAGCAATGATTTCGGTGCGCCAGGGTTGCTCAGTTGTTCGTCCAGGCTACTGTGCAGTTCATCGGCCAGACTGGCGCCCCACCATTCGGTTTCCAGGATCGCCAACCCGCTGTTGCCCTGGCGAATGACCATCTGGGTGCGATCCACCTGGGGTGGGACGCTGACCTGTTCGATCTGGATGTCCACGCTGGAGCGCGATTGGCCTGTCGGTTGAGCCGGGCTCAGGGTGTGGTAGTGGATCGGATCGCTGCGGCAGGCGCCGAGCAGCAATGCCACGGCAACCAGGGTGAGTTTCAGCGTGAGTGGCATGGGGCGCGCTCCTGTGATCATTCTTTCACCGGCAATGTGAGGTTCTGCGCCGGTGCGTCCTTGGGACGGCCGCGAAGCAGCGATTCGGGATGGCGGCTCAGGTAGTCCGACAGTTCGCGCAGCGAGCGCGACATGCGCCCCAGGTCGTCCAGGGTCTGGGTCAGTTGTTCGCGCTGCGGTGAATCTTCGGCCAGGGTCGAGTTGGCCGATTGCAGGGTCTTGCTGACGTCATGCAAGGTACTTTGTACGCCCGGCAGGGTCTTGCTGTTGAACTGGGTCAGGCCTTTGCGCAGCTCCACCAGGTTGCCATCCAGGTTGCCGGCAATGCTCTCCAGTGGCAGTTTGTTGATCCGCTCGATCATCGCCTGCAGTTGTTCCTGCAGTTGCTGGAGGCTGCCCGGGATGGTCGGAATACGCACGGGCCGGGCGCTTGGGTCGAAGGCGACTTTTTCCGCCTTGGGGTAGAAATCCAGCGAGATGTACAACTGCCCGGTCAGCAGGTTGCCGCTGCGGGCCTGGGCGCGCAGGCCCCTCTCGACGAAGCTGCCGATCAGGCGGGCGCCAGCGGCTTCGTCGTCTGGATTGTGATTGAGCGACTTGAGCAGTTTTTCATGGGCCTTGCCCAGGCGTTGCGGGTAGATCACCACGCCGACATTGACCGGAAAGCTGCGCTGTTTCTCATCGAAATCCAGATGGATGGCCACCACCCTGCCGACTTCCACCCCGAGGAACTCCACCGGCGCACCGACGCGCAAGCCGCGCAGTGCCTGATCGAAGCGCAGGGCCAGGTATTGCGCCTTGCCATCGGGCGGGGCGAGGGCGCTCTGCTGGTCGGCAAACAGCTCGTAGGTCTTGTCCTCGCTGGCGGGAACGTCGTTGGGGCTGTACTCCGGCGCCCGAAACGCAATGCCGCCCAGCAGCAGGGCCGAGAGCGATTCGGTCTTGACCGCGAAACCATTGGCGCCGACGTTCACGTCCACGCCGCTGACGTTCCAGAACCGGGTGTTTTCGGTGACGTACACATCGTTGGGCGCGTTGACGAATACGTCGATGTTGACGCCTTTGCCCTCGGCGTCCAGGGCGTAGGACACCACTTGGCCCACCGGGATCTTGCGCAGGTACACCGGCGAGCCGATGTCCAGCGAGCCGAGGTCCTGGGAGTGCAGGGTGAAGCGCTTGCCCGGTTCGCCGTAGGTGATGGGGGGCGGGTTCTCCAGGCCGGTGAAGGACTTGGCACGCACTTTCGACTGGCCGGCGTCGGCGCCGATGAAATCCCCCGACAGCAAGGTGTCGATCCCCGAGATACCGCCGGCCCCGATGCGTGGCCGTACGACCCAGAACACCGAGTCTTCGTGAGTGAAGGTGTCGGCTGTCTTGGCGAGCTTGACCGTGGCGGTGACGTTCTTCTGGTCCTCGCTCAGTTGCACGTCGGTGACCTGGCCGATGACCACGTTGCGATATTTCACCTGGGTCTTGTTGGCGGTAAGGCCCTGGCCGGTCTTGAAGGTGATGGTGATGGTCGGGCCTTCCTGCAGCCAGTTGTGGACCACCAGGGAAATGCCCACCAGCACCGCGATGATCGGCACGATCCACACCAGCGATACCGTCCAGCGGCGGGTGGTGACGTGGGCGCGGCCGGGTGCGGGTTGCTGCCCGTCAGTGGCTTGCGACTTCATCCATGACCTCCTCGGATGGTTGGGTATCCCAGATCAGCCGGGGATCGAAACTCATGGCCGACAGCATGGTGAACAGCACCACGAGGCCGAAGAACAGGATGCCCGGTCGTGGTTCGATGTCGCTCAATGCCTGGAACTTGACCAGGGCCGCCACCAGGGCCACCACCAGCACATCGAGCATCGACCAGTAGCCGATGACTTCCACCAACCGGTACAGCTTCGCCCGCTGGACCTGGGCCCAGGTGCTGCGCCGCTGTGCGGTCACCAGCAACAGGGTCAGCACCACGAACTTGATGCCGGGCACCGCGATGCTGGCGATGAAGATAATCAGGGCGATGTCCCAGGCGCCACTTTGCCAGAACTCGATGACGCCGCTGATGATGGTGCTGTCGGCACCCTCGCCGAGCATCTGGGTATTCATGACCGGCAGCAGGTTGGCCGGGATGTAGAACACCAGCGCGGCCAGCATGTAGGCCCAGGTGCGGGTGATGGCGTCGGGTTTGCGTCGATGCAGGGCGGCGTCGCAGCGGGGGCAGGTCTGGGGCTCGTCGGTCATGTCGCAGGCCAGGCCGCAGCTGTGGCACAGGCACAGGTCCAGGTCGCGGGCCTCTGGCGGGGTGTCCAGCGGCTGGCCGTTCACAGGCTGTCCCACAGGTCGCGGACATCGCGCCCGGCAATGCGGATCATCAGCAGGCTCAAGGCCGCCAGGGCGAACAGGCCGATGCCCGGGAGCACGTCCAGCAGGCCGGCGAGCTTGATCACCGCCACCAGCGCGCCCAGCAGGCACACTTCCAGCATGCTCCAGGGCCGCAGGGTTTCCAGGCTGCGCATGCACAGGTTGAACCCCGGTGCCCGCCGCTGGAGGTAGGCATGGCCCAGTACCCAGAGCAGAAGCGCCAATTGAAAGGCCGGTGCAATGATGATCGCCACCGCTGTCACCAGGGCGATGAAGGTGATCGGCCCCTGGCTCAGCGCCACGATGGAATCCCATAACGTCGCGCTGTTGCTCAGGCCCTGGAGGCGGATGCTCATGATCGGGTAGATGTTGGCGAAGGCCCACAGCACCGCGGCCGTCACGCTCAAGGCCAGGCGCTGCTCGATGGTCAGGCCGTTGTAGCGCTGGATCACCGCGTGGCAGCGCACGCACGAAGATTTCTGATGCGGGAGGAGCACCACCGGCTCGTACACCGCATCGCAATGTTCACAAATGATCAGTCGGTCGGTGTCGGCCATCGGGATGCTCGCAGGAACAACCCCTTCAATATAGAAGTGCCTTGAGAATGAGCAACCCGGCCGAACGGATCATTCCCCGCGAATGTATTGCTCCAGTTGTTTGATCAGATCGGCCTGTTCGGCGATGGCTTCCTTGACCAGGTCGCCGATGGACAGCAGGCCGACCAGTTTGCCGTCCTCTACCACTGGCAAATGCCGCAGGTGTTTTTCGGTCATGATGCTCAGGCAGGTCTCGACGTTCTGGTGAGGGTCGATGGTGATCACGGGGGAGACCATGATGTCACTGACCTTCGTGCCCACCGATGAGCGCCCGCGCAAGACCATTTTGCGGGCATAGTCGCGCTCGCTGATGATCCCCAGCACTTCATCGTTCTTCACCACCAGCAAGGCACCGACGTTCTTCTCGGCCATGCGCATCAGGGCCTGCAATACCATGTCGTCCGGTGAGATGGTGTGCACTTGCTGGTTCTTCTCGTCTTTTATCCGGAGCAACTGCGCGACGGTTTTCATGGGGGGCCTCGGGTGTTGTTTTTGCTGGTTGTTAAAGCATCGTAGACCCAACGGCGCAGAGCAAGCGGTAAAGCGGCGGCCAGTCGTCCAAAAGCGTCATTGCCGGTGAATTTCCCGCGAACTACGGGTGGGCGCTGTTGTGGCGAGGGAGCTTGCTCCCGCTCGATCGCGCAGCGATCGCAAAAAAAGGGGCCGCTACGCAGCCCAGCGGGAGCAAGCTCCCTCGCCACAAAAATGCAGGTGGGTGGTGTGTCAGTTGGGCAGGTGAAGTTCCCTCGCCACAGGTAGAATCGTCGCCTACGTAGAATTCGAGGTTGCAGCGGTGGATTTACAGCAGGGCTTCGTCCTGACCCGGCATTGGCGCGATACCCCGGCCGGCACCGAAGTCGAGTTCTGGCTGGCGACCGACGCCGGTCCCCGGCGCGTGCGCCTGCCCGTGCAAACGTCGGTGGCCTTTGTGCCGCAGATCCAGCGCGGCCAGCTCGAAGCCTTGTTGCAAGGGGAGAAGGAGGTAGAACTACGCCCCCTGGACCTGCTGGATTTCGAGCATCGTCCGGTGCTGGGGCTGTATTGCCAGCAACACGCCCAACTGATGCGCCTGGACAGCACCTTGCGCCGCGCCGGTGTGGAGGTGTTCGAGGCGGACATCCGGCCGCCGGAGCGCTACCTGATGGAGCGCTTCATCACCGCCCCGGTCTGGTTTGGCGGTACGCCGGCCGCCGATGGCCTGCTGGTCGATGCCCAGATGAAACCGGCGCCCGAATACCGTCCACCATTGCGCCTGGTGTCCCTGGACATCGAAACCACCGCCCAGGGCGAATTGTATTCCATCGCCCTGGAGGGTTGCGGCGAGCGCCAGGTCTACATGCTCGGGCCGCCCAATGGCGACGATAGTGGCGTGGATTTCCAGCTGGAATACTGCGAATCACGCACGGTGTTGCTGAAAAAACTCAACGACTGGCTCGCCCGTTTCGACCCTGACGCTATCATCGGCTGGAACCTGGTGCAGTTCGACCTGCGGGTGTTGCATGAACACGCCCGGCGCCTGGCGGTGCCGTTGCGCCTGGGGCGTGGTGGCGAAGAGATGCAATGGCGCGAGCACGGCGCGCGCAAGAATCACTTCTTCGCCTCGGCCGCTGGCCGGTTGATCATCGACGGTATCGAGTCCCTGCGTTCGGCGACCTGGAGTTTCCCCTCGTTCAGCCTGGAAAACGTCGCCCAGACGCTGCTGGGGGAGGGCAAGTCCATCGATAACCCGTACCAGCGCATGGACGAGATCAATCGCATGTTCGCCGAGGACAAGCCGGCCCTGGCCCGCTACAACCTCAAGGACTGTGAACTGGTGACGCGGATCTTCGCCAAGACCGAGCTGCTCAAGTTCCTCTTGGAGCGGGCCAGCGTCACCGGTCTGCCGGCAGACCGCAGCGGGGGCTCGGTGGCGGCCTTCACGCACCTGTACATGCCGCTGATGCATCGCCAAGGGTTTGTTGCACCCAACCTGGGCCAGCGCCCGCCCGAGGCCAGCCCGGGTGGGTTTGTCATGGACTCCCAACCGGGCCTCTACGAGTCGGTGCTGGTGCTGGACTACAAGAGCCTGTACCCATCGATCATCCGCACCTTCCTGATTGACCCGGTGGGCTTGATCGAAGGGCTGCGCCACCCGGATGACCAGGAATCGGTGCCAGGCTTTCGCGGGGCGCGCTTCTCCCGTACTCGACATTGCCTGCCGGCCATCGTGGCGCGGATCTCCGAAGGCCGGGAAACCGCCAAGCGCGAGCACAATGCGCCGCTGTCCCAAGCGTTGAAAATCATCATGAACGCCTTTTATGGCGTGCTCGGTTCCAGTGGCTGCCGTTTCTTCGACACGCGCCTGGCCTCGTCCATCACCCTGCGTGGTCACCAGATCATGCAGCACACCCGCCAGTTGATCGAAGCCCAGGGGCATGTGGTGATCTATGGCGATACCGATTCCACGTTCGTCTGGTTGCGCCGTGCCCATGGCCAGGAGGAAGCGGCCAGGATCGGTCGCGAGTTGGTGGCCCACGTCAACCAATGGTGGCGTGAGCAGGTGCGTGATGAGTTCGGGCTGGAGAGTGCGCTGGAGCTGCAGTTCGAAACGCATTTCAAGCGCTTTCTGATGCCGACTATCCGCGGCGCCGAGGAGGGCAGCAAAAAACGCTACGCCGGATTGGTAACCCGTGCCGATGGCAGCGACGAAATTGTCTACAAGGGCCTGGAAACCGTGCGCACCGACTGGTCGCCGCTGGCCCGGCAATTCCAGCAGGAGCTGTACGGGCGGATCTTCCACCGAAAGCCCTATCAGGATTATGTGCGCGATTATGTGCAGCAGACCCTGTCCGGTGCGTTCGATGAACGGTTGGTCTACCGCAAGCGCCTGCGTCGGCCGCTGGAAGACTATGAGCGCAACGTCCCACCCCATGTGCGGGCCGCGCGGTTGGCTGATGAGTTCAACCAGCGTCAGGGCCGGCCGCGGCAATACCAGAATGGCGGCTGGATCAGCTACGTCATCACCGTTGCCGGCCCCGAGCCGCTGGAAATCCGCAGCGCGTCAATCGATTACGACCACTACGTGACCAAACAGCTACAGCCGGTGGCGGATGCGATCCTGCCGTTTGTGGACGATGATTTCTCGACGTTGGTGGGCGGGCAGATGGGGTTGTTCTGAAATTCCCTGGGTTTATCCCCTGTGGGAGCAAGGCTTGCCCGCGATACGGACGCCTCGTTCCCCCAGGACACCGCGTCGTCTTCATCGCGGGCAAGCCTTGCTCCCACAGATAAACTCCCTTGCCACAAGTCAGTGTGAATCCCTGAGGTTGAGTGGGTCTTTAGACCATCGCCAACCGCTGCTTGCCCTGGGGCTGGGGAAATATCAGGTCGAGGGCTGCCAGGTCCTGCGGTTCCAGCTTGAGGTTGGCCGCTTCGGCATTCAAACGCACATGCTCAGGCTTCACGGCCTTGGGAATGGCAATCACATTGTTCTGGCGCAACAGCCAGGCCAGTGCTATCTGCGCCGGTGTGGCGCGGTGGCGTTCGGCGATCTGTCCCAGGGTGTGATCCTTGAGCAGGTGCCCGCCCTGGCCGACCGGGCAGTAGGCCATGACGGGCATGGACTGGCGCTGGCACCAGGGCAGCAGGTCGAATTCGATGCCGCGTTCCTGCAGGTTATACAGCACCTGGTTGGTCGCGCAGGCCGGCGCGGCCAGCTCTTCGAGGTCAGCCACATCGAAGTTCGAGACGCCCCAACGGCCGATCTTGCCTTCTTCGCGCAGCCGCTCGAAGGCTTCGACGGTTTCGGCCAGCGGGTATTGGCCGCGCCAGTGCAACAGATAAAGGTCGATGTAATCGGTGTCGAGCCGCCGCAGACTGCGTTCACAGGCCAGGGGAATGCCTTTGCGACTGGCGTTGTGAGGGTAGACTTTGCTCACCAGGAAAACCTGGTCCCGCAGACCGGTGATCGCTTCGCCAACGACGGTCTCGGCACCGCCTTCGGCATACATCTCCGCCGTGTCGATCAGGGTCATGCCCAATTCGACTCCCAATCGCAGGGCAGCCACTTCTTTCTTGTGGTGAGACGGTTCCTCACCCATGCGCCAGGTGCCCTGGCCAATGACCGGTACGGACACACCCGCCAATTCCAGCGTCCTCATGCCTTTCTCCTGTTGTGCTGATCGATAATCCAATGGACAGCAGGATAGTCGTAGGAGCTGGCGAAGGCTCGGGCCGCGTTCGGATGATCTTTTGATCTTTCGATCTTTCGCCCCAGACTCAATTGCCTGGGGAAAGATCGCAGCCTCGCTTCGCTCGTCAGCTCCTACGGGTGTTGCGCAGCTTTTCTATTTTGCGGAGAACTTCAACACCATGGTCTGGGTGTAGGTCTGGCCCGGATCAAGCCGCGTCGAGGGGAAGTTCGGCTGGTTGGGCGAGTCAGGGTAATGCTGGGTTTCCAGGGTGAACGCGCCCCAATGCGGATAGACCTTGCCTTGCTTGCCCTTGACGGTGCCGTCGAGGAAGTTGCTGGTGTAGAACTGCACGCCAGGCTCGGTGGTGTAGAGCTGCAGGCGGCGTCCGGAGTCTGTGTCATACACTTCGGCGGCCAGTTTGTTCACGTCGCCCTTGGCGTCCAGTGCCCAGTTGAAATCGAAGCCGCCTTGTTTCGGTTCGGCGAATTTGAGTTGTGGGTGATCGGCCTTGATATGGGTGCCGATGGCGGTGGGTTGAGTGAAGTCCATCGGTGTGCCGGCCACGGGGGCCAGTTCGCCGGTGGGAATGAGCTTGCCGGTGACCGGTGTGTAATGGGCCGCGTGCAGGGTCGCGAGCTGCTCGAGTATGTCGCCGTTGCCCGCCCCGGCCAGGTTGAAATAGCTGTGGTTGGTCAGGTTCAGCACTGTGGGCTTGTCGGTGGTGGCCTTGTACTCGATGCGCAACTCGTTCTGTTCGTTGAGGCTGTAAGTGACGTCGGTCTTCAGTGCACCGGGGAAACCCATCTCGCCATCGGGTGACAAGTAGGTCAGGGTGACGCCCACCGAGTCCTTGGCATTGTGCGGCTGGGCCTTCCAGACGCGCTTGTCGAACCCTTGCGGCCCGCCGTGCAAGGAATTGCCATGGTCGTTCTGCGGCACCTGGTAACGCTTGCCGTCCAGCTCGAAGGCGCCGTCGGCCAGGCGATTGCCGAAGCGGCCGATGGTCGCGCCGAAATACACGCTGCCGTTCTTCTGGTAACCCTGCACGTCGTCGAAGCCGAGCACGATGTCGGCGGCCTTGCCGTTTTTGTCCGGCACGCTCAATGACTGGAGGATGCCGCCGTAGGTGATGACCGTGGCCTCCATGCCGTGACTGTTGCGCAGCACGAATTTTTCCACGGCTGTGCCGTCGTCGGTCTTGCCGAACGCACCGTGTTCGTTAGTCAGGCCAGCAGCGTGGGAAGCCGAGGTGGCGATCATCAGAGACACTCCGAGGGCCGTGAGCAGTTGTCTGGATTCAAGCATGGTATGACCTTCCTTCCTGTTGTTTTGTTGTTGTTTTGAACGCGGGGCGAGTCCGCTACTGGTCGGACAGCGCTGAAGGTTTTTCTGGTTAGTAGTCTTTCTATTTGATGGGTGAGAAGGGATTTATAGCCATAAATAGAGATTTATCAATTAAAAAGTAAGACTAATTGCATGATTTAGTCGTTGCTGAGGGCCGAGGGTTTTCTCCAGGCACTGCACTTTTGTGACTTTTGCCGCTCTATCCATGGCCTGGAAGCGACGACCCCCCATCGCTTCCCCATGCCCAGACCGAGATTCGATGGCCGGTGTTTTTTATTCTGTGACGAGATTGCGCCGCTGCTGCCTGGCATTGTTGGTCGGTGTGTCGATGCTGTTCAGCGGCGGCTGTAGCCATCAGCAGGGGCAGGACATGGTCACGCAGTTCAGCAACGCCAGGCCCCAGGAGTTCTTGCAGACCAGCGTCGATCGCATGGCCACGTTGTCGATGCACGACAACCTGCAAAGCCTCTATCTGCTGATGAACAAGCTGTACCTGCGCAACCCCGAGGAACTGCGCAAGTCCGGTTTTCTCGATGCCCGCACTGCGGAAAAACAGGTGCGCATGGCCATCGAGCAGCAACAGCCCTTGCCGACCCTGGGTGGCAAGAAGGACTTGGCGGCCCTGAGCTACGCCATGAGCCCGGAGTTTCTCGGCGATCGGGTCGGTGCGTTCATCTATGCCATCGGCAGCATGCTGGTCACCGCGCACGGCAATCGCCTCGAGTTCTACATGACCGACACCATCGACCCGCGTTTTGTCAGCAACGCGGCGCGCAATATCGAAAAAGCCACCTGGCTGCTGAGCCAGCGGCAGAACAAGGACGGCAAGCTGTTGCTGTTTTCCAATGAGATTTCGGAGGAGGGCAGCAACCTGAGTTTCGCCGTGGAGTTCGGAAAAATCGTCGCCCGATTGGACCTGCTGACCCAGATGCTCGACGAGCGTTACCGACGGATCGGCTTGAATTACGCCCAGAGCCTGCTGTTCCTCAACTTCCTGCCGGTTCAGTGAAGTGACGGAAAAGGAATAAAGATAGATCACATCGATATAGGGGGTTATAAGAAAAATCGCTATGCTCGCGGCCAGATTTTTCATGCGGTCGTGCTGAGACGGGTTTAATGGATTTCGGTAATGTCGGTTTAGTCGTTGCAGGATTGGTGGTCGGCTTCATTGTTGGGATGACCGGCGTCGGCGGTGGTTCGCTGATGACCCCGATCCTGTTGTGGTTTGGTATCAACCCTGCGACGGCGGTGGGTACGGACCTGCTGTACGCAGCCATTACCAAGTCTGGCGGTGTCCTGGTTCATGCAAAAAATCGCAACATCGATTGGGCGATCACCGGCTGGCTGACGTTGGGCAGCGTGCCGGCGGTCGGCTTGACGCTATGGTTCCTCAGTAGCCTGCACAGCTCCCCCGACGCCATGAACGCGGTGATCAAGCAAGCCTTGGGCTTTGTGTTGTTCGCCACCGCCCTGGCGATCCTGTTCAAGAAGCGCCTGCTGCAATTTGCCCACGACCGCGCTGGCGGCCACTACAACCCCTCCGGTTCGCGCCTCAATGTGTTGACGGTCATCACTGGCCTCGTGCTGGGTACGATGGTCGCCTTGACCTCCATCGGCGCTGGCGCGCTGGGCACTGTCGCGCTGTTCATCCTCTACCCGTTCCTGGTCACCAAGCGCCTGGTGGGCACCGAGATCGCCCACGCCGTGCCGCTGACCCTGGTGGCTGGCCTGGGCCATGCGAGCATGGGCAACATGGACTGGCACATCCTGGGTTTCCTGTTGATCGGTTCGTTGCCGGGGATCTACCTGGGCAGTCACTTGTCGGGACGCATCTCCGACGAACTGCTGCGCCCGTGCCTGGCGGTGATGCTGGCGATGATCGGGTTCAAGCTGGCGTTCTAGAACGGGTCACCTCAAGTCCAATAGTGTGGGAGCGAGCTTGCTCGCGATAACGGTGTGTCAGTCGACTCGATGTTGGCCGTCATGACGCTATCGCGAGCAAGCTCGCTCCCACAATAGTCTCTCCCGACTTCGGCACTCTCCTTGCGGTTGCGCAATGACCCCCCTGGCCTAAGCTTCAAGTCAGGCAGGCGCAGTATTGAGCGACTCTCGCGGAACAATCGCCGCCCTGTGCAATCAGTACAGCGTAAATATCAAAAGGAGAGGCGCATGCTCATTCGGTCGTTGACCTTCGCTACCTTGCTGGCCATCGCCGGCCCCCTGTTCGCTGCCGATGGCGACTCGCCGCTGTTGGCGGACGCAGGCAAGTCACGTCCTCTTGTGGTCATCGCGCCCAGTACGGTCGACCCTTCCTGGGTGAGCCTGAAAAAGGCCTTGGATGAGCCGGCAGGCAAGCAGGGCTTTTCCGAGCGCAACATGGTGCTCTATACCGTGCTCAATACCATTGGGCAGCGCGATGGCAAGGATCTGGATCCGCAAAGCACCATGGCGTTGATTCGCTCGCTGAAGCTGGGAGCCGGAGCGCAGACCAAGATCATCCTGGTGGGCAAGGACGGGGAAAAGAAGCTTGAGCATTCCGGGGCGATCGAACTGAAAGACCTCTTCGATGCCGTCGATAAACTGCCTGCGGCAGAAAAAGAAGCGACACCTCCAGCCCCGCCACCCGCGCCGGAGCCTGCACCGACCAAGGATGCGAAAGGCGCCAAGGCTGGCAAGGCAGTCAAGCCGGCGGGGCCGGCGAAGCCGCTGGATGATTGACTCCCGCTAGCGCCGAGGCCCTTGTGGTGAGGGAGCTTGCTCCCGCTGGGCTGCGCCGTAGGAGCTGTCGAGTGCAACGAGGCTGCGATCTTGTCCCAGACAATTGAGTCGAGAGCGAAAGATCAAGATCAAAAGATCGTCCGAACGCGGCCCGAGCCTTCGGCAGCTCCTACAGGCCCAGCGGGATCAAGCTCCCTCGCCACAGGGAAACTCATCACCCCGAGGCGACATGAGTTATTGGCCGTCCAACGCCATCAGGATCCGATGCGCCGCTTTCACCCGTTCTTCATTCGGGTAGTTTTTGTTGGCTAGCATGACGATCCCCATGTCCTTTCCGGGCACGAACGCCGCGTACGCGCCGAAACCGTTGGTAGATCCTGTCTTGTTGATCCAGGCGCCGTCCGGTGCTGGATGGGGCGGGTTGAGCGGTTCGACTTTTTGTGGGGTCAGGGCCATTTGCGGTGTATTACCAGCGAGCAGCTCATCCAAGGTGAACGGAGCGGGGTAGAACTCCCAGCCCAGCCCCTGATTCATCCCGCCAACCTTGTAGAAACCTGTATGCGTCGTGGCAATCGCTTGCTTCAAATCCGCGTCCAGTTTTTCAGGTCGCAGGTTGGCCTCGAGGAAACGCATCAGGTCCGATGAGCTGGTTTTCACCCCGTAGGCCTCGGAGTCCAAGGCACCCGGCCCGACCCGGACGGGCTTGCCGTCTTTTGCATAGCCTTGGGCGTATCGGCCCGACTGATCCTGCGGCACCCGCACATAGCTGTGCTTGAGGCCCAGCCCTGGCATCAGCGTGCGCTCCATCACCTCGTCAAATGGCCGCGCCAGGCTGCGGGCTGCCAGATAGCCGTACAGGCCGATGCTCGGGTTTGAATAGAGCCGCTGGGTGCCGGCCGGGTAGCGCGGCTTCCAGGTCGTGTAATAACTGAACATCCGGTCCGGATGGTCCGCCTCGGTGGGGAACTGCAACGGCAGGCCACCGGCGGTATAGGTGGCGAGGTTGAGCAGGCTGATGCCGTCGAAGGCGCTGCCACGCAGCTCGGGGGCGAAGCGACTGGCCGGGTCGGCCAGGGACAGCTTGCCCTGGGCTTGGGCATAGGCGCCAAGGGTGGCGGTGAAGGTCTTGCTGATCGAGCCGATTTCGAAGAGGGTCTCGTCGGTGACCGGCTTTTTCGTGTCCTTGGAGGCCACACCGTAGTTGAAGTAATGGCGTTGACCGTTGTAGGTGATCGCCACGGCCATGCCGGCGATGTCCTGTTGCTTCATCAAGGGCTGGATGACGGCATTGACCGTATCTTCAATGCGCTCCTGGGCAAAGCCTACGGGCGTCCCGCAGACCAGGAAAAAAGTCCCGGCGAGTATCGATCTGGCAATTTGCATGGTGCAGCGTTCTCGTTGGCCTTCCTGGAGGGGGTCAATCTAGGGCGTTTCTGGCTGTCCGGCAATCCGAGCTTATCGGGCCGAGACATGTTTCTGAGCAGTCTGACAGGGCTGCGGGAGTCTTCCCACAAAACGGCCCGGTTGCCCGATGCGATCGGACCTCAAGCCAAACCACACAAAGCGGCAGCCGCCGGGTAAACTCGGGACTCTTTCTAAAGGAGTTCACATGAGTTACTACCAGCCCGGCATTCTCGCCACCCCTGTTCCGCCTCAGGCCCGTCATTTGTTTTTTGCCCTGGAATCGGTCGAGGCATTGCCGGCTGCGATAGACAAACTCCTGTTGCTGGTCGATGGGCGGGCCGTGGTCGGCTTTGGTGAATCGCTGGTCCAGGCGCTGGGCGCCCAGGTCGAAGGCCTGCGGGCCTTTCCTGCCTTGGCCGGCGTGGGCGTGGACAACCCCTCGACCCAACACGCGTTGTGGTGCTGGCTGCACGGCGAAGACCGTGGCGAGCTGATGCACCGCAGTCGCGCCATCGAGGCGGCGCTGGCGCCGGCGCTGCGCCTGGTGCAGATGAACGAAACCTTCCGCCATATGAGCGGCCATGACCTGACCGGCTACGAAGACGGCACCGAAAACCCTCACGACGAGGCTGCCATCGCCGCCGCCCTGGCCCAGGGCGCCGATGGGGTGCGCGGTGGCAGTTTCGCCGCGATCCAGCAATGGCAGCACGATCTGGACGGTTTCGCGGCGATGCAACCCCATGAGCGCGACAACATCATGGGCCGTCGCCTGAGCGACAACGAAGAACTCGACGACGCGCCGGAGTCGGCCCACGTCAAGCGCACTGCCCAGGAAAGCTTCGCCCCGGAGGCGTTCGTGGTCCGTCGCTCCATGCCGTGGATTGAAGGCGACCGTGCGGGGCTGATGTTCCTGGCGTTCGGTTTCTCCCTCGATGCCTTCGAGGCACAACTGCGCCGCATGAGTGGCCTGGAGGACGGTATCACCGATGGCCTGTATCGCATGAGCCGGCCAATCACCGGCGGCTATTACTGGTGCCCGCCGCTGTTGGACGGACGCCTGGATCTGCGCGCCCTGGCCCGGTAAGCGCAGCGGTTTGTGCAAAGCGTGACGTGAACGCTATTCTTGGCAGCGCACGTCTATCCGTGGAATGGGGGAAGCAAACGTGGATAAAGTCATCGTCATTACCGGTGGCGGCCGCGGAATCGGGGCGGCCACCGCGCTGTTGGCTGCCGAGCTGGGTTATCGGATCTGCATCAATTACCAGTCCGACGAAAATGCCGCGCAGGATGTGCTCGAACAGGTCCGGGCCAAGGGCGCGCAGGCGATTGCCGTGCGGGCCGACGTGAGCATCGAAGACGAAGTGATCGGCCTGTTCGACCGGGTGGACGCCGAGCTTGGCCGTGTCACCGCCCTGGTGAACAACGCCGGCACGGTCGCGCAGAAATCCCGGCTCGATGAAATGTCCGAATTCCGCATTCTCAAGATCATGAAGACTAACGTGCTAGGGCCGATTCTTTGCGCCAAGCACGCGGTGCTGCGCATGTCGCCCAGGCACGGCGGGCAGGGTGGCAGCATCGTCAACGTCTCGTCGGTGGCCGCGCGCTTGGGCGCACCGGGGGAGTACGTCGATTACGCGGCCTCCAAGGGCGCGCTGGACACCTTCACCATCGGCCTGTCCAAGGAAGTGGCCGGCGAAGGCATTCGCGTCAACGCGGTGCGCCCCGGCTACATCTATACCGATTTCCATGCCCTGAGTGGCGACCCGGACCGGGTCAGCAAGCTGGAATCAGCGATCCCCATGGCTCGGGGCGGGCGTCCGGATGAGGTGGCCGAAGCGATTATCTGGCTGCTGTCGGACAAGGCTTCGTATGCGACCGGGACGTTTGTGGATCTGGGGGGTGGGCGCTGAGTCCTGGGGTGTCTTTTCTGGCGCCATCGCGAGCAAGCTCGCTCCCACAGGAGATCTGCTGAGTAGCTGAGCTATTTATCTCACCGCAAATCCACTGTGGGAGCGAGCTTGCTCGCGATGGCGGTCTGACAGACAACCCAAATTCAAAACGACCGAATAATCCGCCCCAACGTCTCCATGGCCTTTTCCGAGGCCTCGGTCCACGGGCTGCCATAGTTCAAGCGGATGCAATTCCTGAACCGCCGGGTCGGTGAAAAGATCGGGCCCGGCGCGATGCTGATGCCCTGGGCCAGGGCCATCTGGAACAGTTTCAGCGAATCCATCTGCTCCGGCAGCTCCAGCCACAGGAAGTAGCCCCCCGCCGGCTGGCTGACCCGGGTCTGGGCGGGGAAGTAGCGGGCGATGGCGGCGAGCATCGCGCTTTGCTGTTCCTCCAGGGCATAGCGCAGTTTGCGCAGGTGACGGTCGTAGCCGCCGTGTTGCAGGTAGTCGGCGATGGCGGCCTGGGCCGGCATCGAGGCGCACAACGAGGTCATGAGCTTGAGCCGTTCGATCTTCTGCGCGTAGCGCCCGGCGGCGACCCAGCCGATGCGATAACCCGGTGCCAGGCTCTTGGCGAACGAACCGCAATGCATCACCAGCCCTTCGGTGTCGAACGCCTTGGCGGGCTTGGGTGCCTGTTGGCCGTAATAGAGTTCGGCGTACACGTCGTCCTCGATCAGCGGCACCTGATGGCGACGCAGCAGCTCTACCAGCGCCTGTTTGCGCTCCTCGGGCATGGTCGCGCCCATGGGGTTCTGGAAGCTGGTCATGCACCAGCAGGCCTTGATCGGATGGCGCTCCAGTGTCTGCGCCAGCACGTCCAGGTCGATGCCATCGCGGGGGTGGACGGGAATTTCCACGGCCTTGAGCTTCAGGCGCTCCAACACTTGCAGGCTGGCGTAGAACGCTGGCGCTTCGATCGCCACCAGGTCGCCGGGCTCGGTCACGGCTTGCAGGCACAGGTTCAAGGCTTCCAGGGCGCCGTTGGTGACCAGCAGTTCCTCCATGGGCAGCATCAACCCGCCGACCATGTAGCGCAGGGCGATCTGTCGGCGCAAGTGTGGATTGCCCGGCGACATGTCCGTGACCACCATTCGCGGGTCCATGTCCCGTGTTGCGCTGGACAGCGAACGGGACAGCCGTTGCAGTGGGAACAGCATCGGGCTGGGGAATGCCGAGCCGAACGGTACGGTGGCCGGGTCCTTGATCGAGTCGAGGACCGAAAATACCAGTTCACTGACGTCGACTTCGGTGGACTCGTGCACCTGGCTGCTGATCGCAGGCTCCGAAAACGGGCTCGGCGCATGGGTGTTGACGAAGTAGCCGGAGCGCGGCCGGGCCCGGATCATGCCGCGTCGTTCCAGCAGGTAATAGGCCTGGAACACGGTGGATGGGCTGACACCGTAGGTCTGGCTGGCGTAGCGCACCGACGGCACGCGCTGACCTGGCCCCAGCATGCCCGAGCGGATCAGTTCAGCGATGTCGTCGGCAAATTTTTCGTAGCGTTTCATGGTGGGGCCCAGTGAATTTGTGAACTGACTGTGGGAGCGAGTTTGTGGGAGCAAAGCTTGCTCGCGAAGAACGATGACGCGACCTCACTGTTGATTTGTGTCGCCTGTATCGCGAGCAAGCTTTGCTCCCACAGGCTTGCCCTCACAGGTGCCCGGCATCTTACGGGTTCAACGATTCATCGGTGCGACAAAACGGCTCTTGGCCACGCTGTAGATGCCCGGCTCGTCACTGTCGGCAACCTTGAACATCATTTCCTGGGAGCCTTTGCCAGGCCGTTCGCTGAGCATCGCCACCGACACCGGCACATCGACGATTTCACCCGGGGCCAGGCTCAGTTGGGTCTTGCCTTGCAGGATGAAGCCGTCGCCGTCCACCAGGGACAGCTGATAATCCTGGCGCTGTTGGGTCTTGTTGATGATTTTCAAGCTGTAGATGTTCTCGATCTGGCCTGCGCTGTTTTCGCGGAACAGGCCACGGTCCTTGCTGACGTCTAGCGACACCATGGGCCGTTGCATCAGCGCCACGACCAGCGCGCCGATCATCACCAGCAGCACGGCGGTATAGCCGATCAGCCGAGGCCTGAGCAGGTGAGTCTTGCCGCCCTGCAACTGATGTTCGGAGGTGTATTTGATCAGGCCGCGGGCGTAGCCCATCTTGTCCATGATCGAATCGCAGGCATCGATGCAGGCCGCGCAGCCGATGCATTCCATCTGCAGGCCGTCGCGGATGTCGATGCCGGTGGGGCAGACCTGCACGCACATCTGGCAGTCGATGCAGTCGCCCAGGCCAATATTGGCCGGGTTTGCCTCGCGTTTGCGTGGGCCGCGGATTTCACCACGGGCCGCATCGTAGGAAATAGTCAGCGTGTCCTTGTCGAACATCACGCTCTGAAAGCGTGCATAGGGGCACATATGCATGCACACCGCTTCACGCAGCCAGCCGGCGTTGAGGTAGGTGGCTGCGGTAAAGAAAAGCACCCAGAACAGGCTCACGCCGGCCATTTGCAGGGTCAGCAGTTCTTCGGCCAGGGGGCGGATCGGCGTGAAGTACCCCACGAACGTCAGGCCGGTGAGCAGGCTGATGGCCAGCCACAGCGTGTGCTTGGCTGAGCGGCGCAAGAGTTTGTTCAGGCCCCAGGGCGCGGCCTGCAGCTTGATCCGCTGGTTGCGTTCGCCTTCGGTGATTTTCTCGCACCACATGAAGATCCAGGTCCAGGAACTCTGCGGGCAGGTGTAGCCGCACCACACGCGACCGGCAAACACGGTGATCGCAAACAGGCCGAAGGCGGCAATGATCAGCAAGGCCGACAGCAGGATGAAATCCTGGGGCCAGAAGGTCGCGCCAAAGATGTGGAATTTGCTTTCGGAAAGGTCCCAGAGCACCGCCTGGCGGCCGCCCCAGTTCAACCATACCGTGCCGAAGAACAGCAGGAACAGAACCCCCGCACCGCTGATGCGCAGGGTACGAAACAAACCGGTGAAACTGCGGGTGTGGATCAGGTTGTCGGTGCTCCTGGCCTTTATCTTCGTTGGCGCAGGTTCGAACGTCTGTATCAACTGGACGGGGATTCTATCGCTCATGGTCGGTCGCTCATCAGCCTCTATCTGGCCGGCGCACTATGACCATGGAACTGTTTGCATAACAGACTCAGGTGTTTCGATAAAAACCGGATCAGATGCCGCGAAACCCAGGCGCTGCGACACTTTGATGCACCCACGGACGAACGAACAATCCCTGTGGCAAAGGGATCTGTGGGAGCAAAGCTTGCTCGCGATACAGGCACCTCGGTTCAGGAGGTACCGTGTTGTTTGCATCGCGAGCAAGCTTTGCTCCCACCGATTGAACTTGTCGCAAAGGTCCAGGGGGTTCAGATCGCCGAGCCGCTGTCCGTGGCCTTGAGGTGCTTGCGCCCGTCGACCGCGCCGGCCACGGTCAAGGCATCCACTTCGGCTTCAGTGAGGTAGACCAGGTCGCCATTGATCTCCACGGCCGACATGGCTTTGTCCGGGTCGGTGATAACGACCAGTTCGCTGGCGGGGCGTAATTTCTCTCCAGCGGCGGTTTCGAAATGGCAGGTCTTGTCGTTGTCGATTTCTTTAAGCATGGCGTCGCTCCTTTCTGAGTGTCCTGAGCATTAGGTCTCGCGGCCAAGCCAGGGTTCGTGGCGGCTGATCAGCGGTCGGGCGCACCTCTGGCGCCGCCTGCGGTCCATCGTTTATCGAATGAAAAAGAGGACGGTCCATGGACGCCTGGTGGCATGAAGTCTGGGTAACCCTGCAGGCGGAATTCGCCGACATCACCGATGCCCAGCAGATGACCCGGGTCGCGGTGCGCCTGCTCATGGCCGCGCTGCTGGGCGGCATCCTGGGTTTCGAGCGCGAACACAAGGGCAAGGCTGCCGGCGTGCGAACCCACATGCTTGTGGCCCTGGGGGCGGCGCTGTTCGTCTTGGTGCCACAGATGTCCGGGTCCCAGGCCGACGCGATGAGCCGGGTGATACAAGGCGTGGTCGCCGGCATCGGTTTTCTCGGCGCTGGCACCATCCTGAAAAACACCGACGGCGACGAAGGTCACGTCAAGGGCCTGACCACCGCTGCGGGCCTCTGGATGACCGCCGCCATTGGCGTCGCCGCCGGGTTGGGGCGAGAGGCGACGGCGGTGCTCAGTACAGTGCTGGCGCTGGCGATCTTCAGTGTGATGCCGGTGATCGTCCGGGCGCTGGAGAAGGGCGGCAAGCCATAGCCTGGGTATAAGACTTGAACATTAGACTTGTGGGAGCGAGCTTGCTCGCGATAGCGGAGGATCAGCCAGCCACTATGCTGATTGACAGTCCGCTATCGCGAGCAAGCTCGCTCCCACAGGGATTAGCTCCAAATCGTTGACTCAAACCCGCTCCGGCGGCGCCTCGCTCGGCGGGTCACCCAGCGGCGGTTGTGGGTCCAGCGGCGGGTCTTTCTCTGGAATAGGCTCGGGATCAGGGCCGGGCGGGGGCAAGGTGGGGTCGTCGATGTTCGGATCGGGTGTTTCGGCCGGGATGGGAATATTCATCAGGACGGGTCTCCGTGACGCACATGGCTTGAGTCGTGCTTATTGTTGTTGACCACCTTGCACCGGCTTTGATCCCCGGATGCATCGGGGTAAATACCTCTGAACTTTTAGCCGTTGATTCGGTTCGGAGTTTAAGTGAGTTTTTTCAGGGACCCGTTGGGCCTTTACCGCCACAAGCGCGTCCATGGGGCGTAAAAGGAGCGATGCTCGATGACTGCCGAACACCCGACTGAACTGGCCTACAACCCGCATTTGCCACTGTCTCAAGCCTTGCTGTTGCCGCGTATTGCTATTGAAAACACCATGCCGGTGATCGACGGCGGGCAATTCGCCGCCAAGGCCGTAGCTGGGCAGGACGTGACGGTGACCAGCAAAGTCTTCGCCGATGGTCATGACAAGCTGGCCGTGCGCATTCGCTGGCGTGCGCTGCAGGATGAAGTGTGGAACAGCGAGGTCATGAGTGACCTGGGCAACAACGGCTGGCACGGCCAGTTCAACGTGCCGGAACAAGGCCGCTATGTGTTTTGTATCGAGGCCTGGATCGACCAGTTCGCCAGTTTTCGCTACGAGCTGGAAAAGAAATTCGCTGCAGGGGTGCCGATCAGCCTGGAGTTGCAAGAAGGGCGCAACCAAGTGCAAATGGCCGTCGAGCGCAGCACCGGTGACCTGAGCGAGCAACTGGCGGCCTTGCACCATGAGCTCTCCGGTCTGTTGCCGACCGAGCAGGTGGCGCTGTTCCTGGCGCCGCGCAGTGCCGATCTGATGTCCCGGGCCGATCATCGCCCATACTTGAGCATCAGCCCCGAGTATCCGCTGGATGTGGAGCGCCAGCTGTCGGAGTTTGCCAGCTGGTACGAGCTGTTTCCCCGCTCGATCACCGACGACCCCCAGCGCCACGGCACTTTCAACGACGTGCATTCGCGCCTGGCGATGATCCAGGACATGGGCTTCGACGTGCTGTACTTCCCGCCGATCCATCCCATCGGTCGCAGTTTCCGCAAAGGCCCGAACAACTCCCTCACCGCCGGTCCCGACGATCCGGGCAGCCCGTATGCCATTGGCAGCGAGGAGGGTGGGCACGAGGCCATTCACCCGCAATTGGGTAGCCGCGAGGACTTCCGGCGCCTGGTGGCGGCGGCCGCTGACCACGGCCTGGAGATCGCCCTGGACTTCGCGATCCAGTGTTCCCAGGACCACCCCTGGCTCAAGCAGCACCCGGGCTGGTTCAGCTGGCGGCCGGACGGCACGATCAAATATGCGGAAAACCCGCCGAAGAAATACCAGGACATCGTCAACGTTGATTTCTACGCGGCCGATGCGATTCCCAGCCTGTGGGTGGAGCTGCGGGACATCGTGGTGGGCTGGGTCAAGGAAGGCGTGAAGATATTCCGCGTCGACAACCCTCACACCAAGCCGCTGCCGTTCTGGCAATGGCTGATCGCCGATGTGCGGGCCCAGTACCCTGAAGTGATCTTCCTGGCTGAAGCGTTCACCACGCCGGCCATGATGGCGCGGCTGGGCAAGGTCGGTTACTCCCAGAGCTACACCTATTTCACCTGGCGCAACACCAAGGCTGAGCTGGCGACCTACTTCAGTGAGCTCAATGAATCGCCGTGGCGTGAATGTTACCGGCCGAATTTTTTCGTCAACACGCCAGACATCAACCCGGCCTTTCTCCATGAGTCGGGGCGCGCCGGTTTTTTGATCCGCGCGGCCCTGGCAACCATGGGCTCGGGCCTGTGGGGCATGTATTCGGGCTTCGAGCTGTGTGAGTCGGCACCGGTGCCGGGCAAGGAGGAATACCTCGATTCGGAGAAATACGAGATCCGCCCCCGGGACTTCACCGCGCCGGGCAACATCATTGCCGAGATCGCCCAGCTCAACCGCATCCGCCGGCAGAACCCGGCGCTGCAAACCCACCTGGGCCTGAAAATCTACAACGCCTGGAACGACAACATTCTCTATTTCGGCAAGCGCACCGCCGACGGCAGCAATTTCATCCTGGTGGCGGTGAGCCTTGATCCGCGCAACCCGCAGGAAGCCAGTTTTGAGTTGCCGCTCTGGGAGATGGGCCTGCCCGACGACGCCCAGACCCAGGGCGAGGATCTGATGAACGGACATCGCTGGACCTGGTACGGCAAGCACCAGTTCATGCGGATCGACCCGGCGTACCAGCCGTTCGGGATTTGGCGGATCAGCGTGGCGTGATGCGCACTCCCACAGGCGCTGCCTAGGAGCTGTGTAGGAGCTGTGTAGGAGCTGTGTAGGAGCTGTCGAGTGCAGCGAGGCTGCGATCTTTCCCCAGCCACTTGAATCTCAAGCGAAAGATCAAAAGCTCAAAAGATCGCAGGCTTCGCCAGCTCCTACAGGGGGATAAGGCCCTCCGCCACAAAAAGACCTCACAAGCCTGTCTCCCGCGGCTTTATTGAATTCATCAGGAGTTGCAAATGGCGAAGAAACCCCGGTCTGCCAACTTCATCAAAGATCCGCTCTGGTACAAGGACGCGGTGATTTACCAGGTCCACGTAAAATCCTATTTCGACTCCAATAACGACGGGATCGGTGACTTTCCCGGCCTGATCGAAAAGCTCGACTACATCGCCGACCTGGGCGTCAACACCATCTGGCTGCTGCCGTTCTATCCTTCACCCAGGCGCGACGACGGTTATGACATTGCCGAATACCGCGGTGTCAGCGCCGACTACGGCACCATGGCCGATGCGCGACGGTTCATTGCCGAAGCCCACAAGCGCAACCTGCGGGTAATCACCGAGCTGGTCATCAACCACACCTCGGACCAGCACCCCTGGTTCCAGCGCGCGCGCAAGGCCAAGCCGGGTTCGAAGGCGCGGGACTTCTACGTCTGGTCCGATGACGACCACAAGTACGACGGCACGCGGATCATTTTCCTCGACACCGAGAAGTCCAACTGGACCTGGGACCCGGTGGCGGGCCAATACTTCTGGCACCGCTTCTACTCCCACCAGCCCGACCTCAACTTCGATAACCCGCAGGTCATCAAGGCCGTGTTGTCGGTGATGCGCTACTGGCTGGACATGGGTATTGACGGCCTGCGCCTGGACGCCATCCCGTACCTGATCGAGCGCGACGGCACCAACAACGAAAACCTGCCCGAGACCCATGACGTACTGAAGCTGATCCGCGCCGAGATCGACGCCAACTACCCCGACCGCATGTTGCTGGCCGAAGCCAACCAGTGGCCGGAAGACACCCAGTTGTACTTCGGCGATGTCGACGCCCAAGGGATGAACGGTGACGAATGCCACATGGCCTTCCACTTCCCGCTGATGCCGCGCATGTACATGGCGCTGGCCCAGGAAGATCGCTTCCCTATCACCGACATCCTGCGCCAGACCCCGGAGATCCCCGCCAATTGCCAGTGGGCGATTTTCCTGCGCAACCACGATGAGTTGACCCTGGAGATGGTCACCGACAAGGAGCGTGACTACCTGTGGAACTACTACGCCGCCGACCGTCGGGCGCGTATCAACCTGGGCATTCGTCGGCGCCTGGCGCCGTTGGTGGAGCGCGACCGTCGTCGCGTCGAGTTGCTCAACAGCCTGCTGCTGTCGATGCCTGGCACGCCGACGCTGTACTACGGCGATGAAATCGGCATGGGCGACAACATCTACCTGGGCGACCGTGATGGCGTGCGTACGCCGATGCAGTGGTCCATCGACCGCAACGGCGGTTTCTCCCGTGCCGACCCGGCCAGCCTGGTGCTGCCGCCGATCATGGACCCGCAGTACGGCTACCAGTCGGTCAACGTCGAAACCCAGGCCGGTGACCCGCACTCGCTGCTCAACTGGACCCGACGCATGCTGGCGGTGCGCAAGCAATCCAAGGCCTTTGGCCGTGGCACGTTGAAGATGCTCTCGCCGAGCAACCGCCGGATCCTGGCCTATACCCGCGAATACACCGGGCCCGACGGCAAGCACGAAATCATCCTCTGCGTGGCCAACGTGTCCCGCAGCGCCCAGGCCGCCGAACTGGATCTGTCGACCTACGCCGGTATGGTCCCGGTGGAGATGCTCGGCGGCAACGCTTTCCCACCCATCGGCCAGTTGAACTTCCTGCTGACCCTGGCGCCGTATGGCTTCTATTGGTTCGCCCTGGCAACCGAGAACCAGATGCCGAGCTGGCACGTGGAACCGGCCCAGAGCTTGCCGGACTTCACCACCCTGGTGCTGAAAAAACGCCTGGAAGAATTGCTCGAAGCGCCATCGCGCACCACGCTGGAGCAAACCATCCTGCCGAGCTGGTTGCAGAACCGGCGCTGGTTCGCCGGCAAGGACAGCGCGATCGAGAAGGTCGAGATTGTCTATGGCGTGCGTTTTGGTGACCCGCAGCACCCGGTGCTGCTCAGTGAAATCGATGTCACCAGTGGCGGCCAGACCCTGCGTTATCAGCTGCCGTTCGGCCTGCTCGCCGAAGACCAGGTGGGTGCGGCGTTACCGCAGCAACTGGCGTTGTCACGGGTACGTCGGGTGCGTCAGGTGGGCTTGATCACCGATGCATTCAGCCTGGAAAGCTTCGTGCGCGCCGTGCTGCACAGCATGCAGGCCGCCACGGTGCTGCCGTTCGCCGAAGGTGAGTTGCGCTTCGAACCCACCGAAGGCCTGGCCGCGCTGAACCTGGGCGATGAGCCGGAGGTGCGTTACCTGTCCGCCGAACAGTCCAACAGTTCGGTGGTGGTGGGCAGCAGCCTGGTGCTCAAGCTGATTCGCAAGGTCGCCTCGGGCGTGCACCCGGAACTGGAAATGAGCGCCTACCTGACCGCTGCCGGTTTCAGCAATATTTCACCGCTGCTGGGTTCGGTGGTTCGCCGCGACGCCCAGGGTGAAGATGCGCTGCTGATGATCGCCCAGGGCTACTTGAGCAATCAGGGCGATGCCTGGGAATGGACCCAGAACAACCTCGAACGCGCCCTGCGCGATGAGCTGGCGGACGCGGTGTCCGAGCAGGAGCAACATTACAACGCCCTGGGCGAACTGAAGGATTTCGCCGGCATGCTCGGCCAGCGCCTGGGGGAAATGCACCAGGTATTGGCCCAGGCTACCGACGACCCGGACTTCGCGCCGCAGGCTACCAACGCCAAGCAAGCCCAGGCCATCGGCAAGGACGTGGTCGCCCAAGTGGAAAACGCCTTGCGCCTGCTCAAGCAGAACCAGGGCCAGTTGAACCCCGCGGACCAGGCCATGGTCGCACGCTTGCTGGAGCACAAGAAAACCGTCCTGGCCCATGTCCAGGCACTGGCCAGCAAGGCTGAAGGAGGCTTGCGCATTCGCGTCCATGGCGACCTGCACCTGGGGCAGGTGCTGGTGATCAAGGGCGACGCCTACCTGATCGACTTCGAAGGTGAGCCGGCGCGACCATTGCATGAACGACGGGGCAAGCACAGCCCGTACAAGGATGTCAGTGGCGTGTTGCGTTCTTTCGATTATGCAGCGGCCATGGCGATTCACTTGCACACCGTCGACAGCACGGCCGATGCCGATGCGGCGCGGCAACGAGTCGCCGATCGTTATCTGAAAGAGGCTCGCCAGGCATTTGTCGAGGCATATCGGCTGGCGGCAGCTAGTCTTGCCCATGAGTGGAAGGATGCTGAAGGCGAAGACGCCGCACTGGCGTTGTTCGGCCTGGAGAAGGCGGCCTATGAAGTGGCCTATGAAGCCGAGAATCGCCCCACCTGGCTGCCCGTGCCGTTGCACGGTCTGGTCGGGTTATTGAGTGGGCTGCAACCCTTTTCCGACGTAGCCGGACCGATTTAGTGGAGAGAATCATGAGTGTCTCGAACAAAGAACCACAGGGGCAGGCCAAAGAGTCGTTGCTGCCGGCGCCCCATGACATCGACGCGCTGGTGCGCGCCGAACACCACGACCCGTTTTCCATCCTGGGGCCTCATGGCGACGACGCCGGCGGCCAATTCATTCGCGCGTATCTGCCCGGTGCCCTGAGCGTGCATGTGCTGGCCCGCGATGGCGGCGAAGAGCTGGGGGAGCTGCAACCCACTGCAACCCCGGGGCTGTTCGTCGGCCATTTCGACCGCGCCCAGGCGTACTTGCTGCGCACCCGTTGGGCCGGCGGCGAGCAGGTAGCCGAAGACCCCTACAGCTTCGGTCCGTTGCTGGGGGAGATGGACCTTTACCTGTTTGGCGAGGGCAATCACCGCGATCTCAGTTCCTGCCTCGGCGCGCAGCTGACCACCGTCGATGGCATCGACGGCGTGCGGTTCGCGGTCTGGGCGCCGAACGCCCGGCGCGTTTCGGTGGTCGGGGATTTCAACGTCTGGGACGGGCGTCGGCATCCGATGCGCATCCGTTATCCGTCCGGCGTGTGGGAGATATTCGTCCCCAGGCTGGGTGCCGGTGAAGGTTACAAGTATGAAATCCTCGGTGCCCACGGCATCCTGCCGCTCAAGGCCGACCCAGTGGCCCTGGCCACGCAGATGCCGCCAGACACGGCGTCGAGAGTCGCCTCGCCCCTGAAGATCGAGTGGCAGGACGACGAGTGGATGCAGCACCGTCGCGAGCGCCAGCTCCCGGGTGCGCCGCTGTCGATCTACGAATTGCACGCCGGCTCCTGGCAGTGCGAAATCGACGAGGCGGGAGAGGTGGCCCGGCAATACAACTGGCATGAAATGGCCGAGCGGCTGATCCCGTATGTCAAGGACCTGGGCTTCACCCACATCGAGCTGATGCCGATCATGGAGCACCCGTTCGGCGGCTCCTGGGGCTATCAGCCGCTGTCGCAATTCGCGCCGACGGCACGCTTCGGCTCGCCGGACGATTTCGCGGCGTTCGTCAACGCCTGCCACCAGGCCAATATCGGCGTCATCCTCGACTGGGTGCCGGCGCATTTTCCCACCGACACCCACGGCCTGGCCCAGTTCGACGGTACTGCGCTGTACGAATACGGCAATCCGCTGGAAGGCTTCCACCAGGATTGGGACACGCTGATCTACAACCTGGGCCGCACCGAAGTGCACGGCTTCATGCTGGCGTCGGCGCTGCACTGGCTCAAGCATTTCCACGTCGATGGCCTGCGGGTGGATGCCGTGGCCTCGATGTTGTACCGCGACTATTCGCGCAAGGCCGGCGAGTGGGTACCCAACCGCCACGGCGGACGGGAAAACCTCGAAGCCATCGATTTCCTGCGGCACCTCAACGATGTGGTGGCGCTGGAAACCCCCGGTGCGCTGGTTATTGCCGAAGAATCCACGGCGTGGCCGGGTGTCAGCCAGAGCACCCAGCAGGGCGGCCTGGGTTTTGCCTACAAGTGGAACATGGGCTGGATGCACGATTCGCTGCACTACATCCAGCAAGACCCGGTGTACCGCGCTCATCACCACAACGAACTGAGTTTCGGCCTGGTGTATGCCTGGTCCGAGCGCTTCGTCCTGCCGATTTCCCATGACGAAGTGGTTCATGGCAAACGCTCGCTGATCGACAAGATGCCCGGTGACCGTTGGCAGAAATTCGCCAACCTGAGGGCCTACCTCAGCTTCATGTGGGGCCATCCCGGCAAGAAGCTGTTGTTCATGGGCTGTGAGTTCGGCCAATGGCGCGAGTGGAACCACGACCAGCAATTGGACTGGTATCTGCTGCAATACCCTGAGCACCGTGGCGTGCAGAAACTGGTGAGCGACCTGAACCGGCTGTATCGCGAAGAACCGGCGCTGCACGACCAGGATGATGCGCCCCAGGGTTTCCAGTGGTTGATTGGTGACGATGCGCTCAACAGCGTCTACGCCTGGCTGCGCTGGAGCAAGGAGGGCCGGCCGGTGCTGGTGGTCGCCAACTTCACACCGGTGCCGCGCGAGGCCTACCGGGTCGGCGTGCCGTTCGGCGGGCGCTGGGTCGAATTGCTCAACAGCGATGCCGACACCTATGCCGGCTCCAACTATGGCAATGGCGGCGGGGCCTCCACCGAAGAAGTGCCCAGCCATGGCCAGGCCCTGTCGCTGGAGCTCAACTTGCCGCCGTTGGCGGTATTGATCCTGCGGCCGGAGGGTTAACGTTCACCAGGCCCGACTGCCAAAGGCTGAGCTGATAACTGAAGGGGAATGATGACTGTGGCGAGGGAGCAAGCTCCCTCGCCACAGGTATTTGTGGCGCTCATGAAATCAAAGGCCACCCCAGAACCAAATGTGGGAGCGAGCTTGCTCGCGATAGCGGAGTGTCAGTCGACATCAATGTGGCTGACCCACTGCAATCGCGAGCAAGCTCGCTCCCACAAGAAGTCATGGATGACTTCAATTTCATGGGCTCCCACAGGGGGAATTGCTCGCTTCAGCGAACCAGGCACGGCCGCTTGTTGTTGAACGTCCAGCCCGGAATCAGGAACTGCATCGCCACCGCATCGTCCCGCGCGCCAAGGCCCATGCCCTTGTACAACTCATGGGCCTTGGCCAGTTGGTCGGTGTCCAGCTCAATCCCCAACCCCGGTTTTTTCGGTACCTGCACGCAACCGCCCTGGATCTGCAACGGCGCCTTGGTCAGCCGCTGGCCGTCCTGCCAGATCCAATGGGTGTCGATGGCCGTGATGTCGCCCGGTGCGGCGGCGGCCACGTGGGTGAACATCGCCAGGGAAATGTCGAAGTGGTTGTTGGAGTGCGAGCCCCAGGTCAGGCCCCATTCATTGCACATCTGCGCCACCCGTACCGAGCCCTGCATGGTCCAGAAGTGCGGATCGGCCAGGGGAATGTCCACGGACTGCAAGGTGATGGCGTGGCCCATCTCGCGCCAGTCGGTGGCGATCATGTTGGTGGCGGTCTTCAGGCCCGTGGCGCGGCGGAACTCGGCCATGACCTCGCGGCCCGAATAGCCGTTCTCGGCACCGCACGGGTCTTCGGCATAGGCCAGCACCTTGTGCTGGTCGCGGCACAAACGCACCGCTTCCTTGAGCGACCAGGCGCCGTTCGGGTCCAGGGTGATGCGTGCCTGGGGAAAGCGCTCGGCCAGCGCCGTGACCGCTTCGATCTCCGCGTCGCCTTGCAGTACACCGCCCTTGAGCTTGAAGTCCTGGAAGCCATAGCGGGCGTGGGCGGCCTCGGCCAGGCGGACCACGGCGTCGGCGTCCAGGGCTTGCTCATGGCGTACGCGGAACCAGTCGTTGTCGGCGTCCGGCTCGCTGCGGTAGGGCAGGTCGGTCTGCTGGCGATCGCCGACGTAAAACAGATAGCCGAGCATCTTCACTTCATCGCGTTGCTGGCCTTCGCCAAGCAGCGCCGCGACCGGTACGTCCAGGTGTTGGCCGAGCAGGTCCAGCAGTGCCGCTTCCAGGCCGGTCACCGCGTGGATGGTGATGCGCAGGTCGAAAGTCTGCAGGCCACGGCCGCCGGCATCGCGGTCGGCAAAGGCGTGGCGCACGGTGTTGAGGATCTTCTGGTACGTGCCGATGGGGCTGCCGACCACCAGGGAACGGGCGTCTTCGAGGGTCTGGCGAATGCGCTCGCCACCGGGTACTTCGCCCACGCCGGTGTGGCCGGCGTTGTCCTTGAGGATGACGATGTTGCGGGTGAAGAACGGGCCATGGGCGCCGCTGAGGTTCAGCAACATGCCGTCATGGCCCGCCACGGGCACGATCTGCATGCTGGTGATGATCGGGGCTTTGCTGGTTTCTGGGGTGCTCATCTGTACTTATCCTTGAACAATCGAATGATCAGACGTGGCTGGCGGCCGGGTCGGCTGGGGGTGTCACGGCTTTGGGCTTGGGCGTGTTGCGCGCGGCAAACACGATGATCGCGGCAATGATCGAGGTGGCCGCCAAGCCATAGAGGCCGCCCTGGATCGAGCCGGTGTTCTGTTCCAGCAGGCCGAACGTGGTTGGGGCGACGAACCCGCCGAGGTTGCCCACCGAGTTGATCAGGGCAATCACCCCGGCGGCGATCCGGGCGTCCAGGTAAGCCTGGGGAATCGGCCAGAACAGCGACGATGCGGATTTGAAACCCAGGGCCGCGAAACAGATGGCGACGAAGGCGAAGATCGGTCCGCCGGTGGTGGACATGAACATCCCGGCTGCCGCGATCAACAGGGCCGTGGCGACCCAGGCCTGCTGGAATTTCCACTTGGCCGACAGCGAGGCGAAGGCGTACATGCCGACGATCGACAGCAACCACGGGATCGAGTTGAACAGCCCGACCTGGATGTCGCTCAGTTCGCCCATTTTCTTGATGATGCTCGGCAGCCAGAACGTGGCGGCATAGATCGTCAATTGGATGAAGAAGTAGATCAGGCAAAACAGGATGATCTGGCGGTCCTTGAGCAGCTGGCCGATGGACAGTTTGATCGGCGAGGCGGCTTCCCGTGCGCGCTGTTCGTCATCGATGGTCTGGACCAGCACATCTTGTTCTTCGCGGCTCAACCATTTGGCGTCGTGGGGCTTGGAGTCCAGCCAGAACCAGACGAAGACGCACAGGCTGACGGAAAACATCCCTTCGATGAAGTACATCCACTGCCAGCCATGCATGCCCAGGCCGTTGATTTGCAGCAGTAGCCCCGACAGCGGGCCGGAGATCAGCGACGCGATGGCCGAACCGCTGAGGAAGATGGCGATGGCTTTGCCGCGTTCGACACCCGGCAGCCAGCGGGTGAAGTAGTAGATCACCCCAGGGAAGAAACCGGCTTCGGCCACGCCCAGCAGGAAACGCAGGATGTAGAAGTGGGTTTCGTTCTGGATGAAGGCCATGCCCGCGGCCACCAGGCCCCAGGTGAGCATGATGCGCGTCAGCCAGATGCGTGCGCCGATTCGTTGCAAGAGGATGTTGGACGGGACTTCGAACAGCGCATAGCCGATGAAGAACAGGCCGGCACCAAAGCCATAGGCCGCGGCACCGATGCCCAGGTCGTGCTCCATATGGGCGCGCACGAAGCCGATGTTCACACGGTCGATGTAGTTGACGATAAACATGATGACGAACAGCGGCAGGATGTGGCGCTTGACCTTGGCAATGGCCGACAGCAGCACCGGATCCGCTCCGGCATTCGCCTTGAGGCTGGATGTGTTCACTGGTTTTTCTCCCACTCGTTATTTTTATGCGGGGCATCGTGCAGGTGCCGATGTTGATAGACATCATACAACTTGATTTTTTTGAGTGACAATACATTTTTTAGCGCGATTGGATGGGCGGTTAGACTTTTTAGTGCCGTATTTATTGGGCGATGTTGAGGTGTTTGATTGTGTGCAGGGTGGGCGGTGCGGTAGGGGTCGAGGCTTTCTGGGCGTTGATTTTCGAAGTTAATCGCCAGAAATGGTGTGTTGTCATACAAGTTTGGCGTTCTGTAATGCGCACTCTCAAGCCTGCCGGTGGTAGGATCGATCAGGCCTGTTTTCGAGGAACCCTGGCGATGCAAGACACCGAAGCGCCGCTGCGCAAGCGTACCCATAACCTGGCCCATGATTTGGTGGCGAAGCTGAGCCAGAGCATCTTGCTGGGGCAGTTGAAACCCGGGGAAAAACTGCCATCGGAAGGTGCCATCGTTCGCGAGCATGGCGTCAGCCGGACCGTGGTGCGCGAGGCGATTTCCAAGTTGCAGGCTTCGGGGCTGGTGGAGACCCGCCACGGCATCGGCACCTTTGTGCTGGCTCAAACCGGCGAGCCGGGGTTGCGGCTCAATGTCGACACTGCGGCGGGTGTGCGGGCAATCCTGGAGCTGCGCCTGGGCCTGGAAACCCAGGCGGTGGCCTTGGCGGCCCGGCGTCGTAGCGAACACCAGTTGCAGCAGATGCGCCAGGCGCTGGATGACTATCAGCGGTTGTCCAGCAATAACGACAGCTGTGTCGAGGCCGACCGGCGCTTCCATCTGCTCATCGCCGAGGCCACGGACAATGCCTGTTTTGTCGAAATCATGCAGCACCTGGGCAGTGCGATGATCCCCAGGACCCGAGTGAACGTGGCCGAACGCGGCCAGGCGGACCTGGGCAAGCTGGCACAACTGGCCAACCTCGAGCATGAGGCGATCTTCAATGCCATCAAGCGCCAGGACCCGGACGCCGCCCGCGCCGCCATGTGGCTGCACCTGACCAACAGTCGCGACCGGTTTGGTGCAGGTTCCTGACGGCTCATCGTCGCCTGACCCACCGCCATCGCGAGCAAGCTCGCTCCCACAGTGGATCTTCAGTGGGTATAAACCTTGTGGTTGGCCCCGGCCCCCTGTGGGAGCGAGCCTGCTCGCGATAGCGGCCTGGCATTCAACATTGATGCAAACTGACCCGACGCCATCGCGAGCAAGCTCGCTCCCACAATGGATCTGCGGTGGGCAGCGGATCTGTGAACCCCCAAGCCCCCCTGTGGGAGCGAGCTTGCTCGCGATGAGGCCGGTAGGCCGTGCTCAAAACCAGCAGGCAAAAAAAACCGGCGCAACCGAGGTTGCGCCGGTGGTGGTGCCAGTGGTTGTGCGGATATTCGTGGGTCCGCGCAACCACTGTTGAACTTGTGTCGGTTATGCCCGTTCCAGCGCCAGGGCCACGCCTTGGCCGCCGCCGATGCACAGTGTCGCGAGGCCTTTCTTGGCGTCGCGCTTGATCATTTCATGCAGCAGCGACACCAGGACTCGGCACCCCGATGCGCCGATAGGGTGGCCCAGGGCGATGGCGCCGCCGTTGACGTTGACCTTGTCCATGTCCCATTTCAGTTCCCGGGCCACGGCCAGCGATTGGGCTGCGAAGGCTTCGTTGGCTTCGACCAGGTCCAGTTGATCCAGCGACCAGCCGGCCTTGTCCAGGCAGCGGCGGGTGGCCGAGACCGGGCCAATGCCCATGATGGCCGGGTCGACGCCGGCATTGGCGTAGGCACTGATTTTCGCCAGCACGGGCAGGCCCAGGGCCTTGGCTTTTTCCGCGCTCATCAGGATCACGGCGGCGGCGCCATCGTTGAGCGAGGACGCATTGCCCGCGGTGACGCTGCCGTCCTTCTTGAAGGCAGGCTTGAGCTTGCCCAAGGATTCGGCGGTGGTACCGGCGCGCGGTTGTTCGTCGGTGGCGAACGCGACAGGATCGCCTTTGCGCTGGGGAATCAGGATCGGCGTGATCTCCTCGGCGAACCGCCCGCCCTCGATGGCGGCGACGGCCTTCTGTTGGGACGCGGCAGCGAAAGCGTCCTGCTCCTCGCGGCTGATGCCGTACTTGTCCACCAGGTTCTCGGCGGTGATGCCCATGTGGTAATCGTTGAAGGCGTCCCACAGGCCGTCGGTGATCATGCTGTCGATCATCTTCGCGTGGCCCATGCGCAGGCCGGTGCGGGCGGCCGGCAACACGTACGGGGCCAGGCTCATGTTCTCCATGCCGCCGGCGATGATGACGTCGGCATCGCCACAGCGGATCGCCTGGGCGCCCAGGTGCAACGCCTTGAGTCCCGAACCGCAGACCTTGTTCAGCGTCAGCGCCGGCACCGCATGAGGCAGGCCGGCCAGGATCGCCGCCTGGCGCGCCGGGTTTTGCCCGGATCCGGCGGTCAGCACCTGGCCAAGAATCACTTCATCGACCTGTTCGCCCGACAAACCGGTCTGTTCCAGCAGGCGACGAATCACCGCGGCACCGAGTTCCGGCGCGGGAATGGCAGCCAGCGAACCCTGGAAACTGCCAATGGCGGTACGGGTAGCGGCGACAATCACGACTTCTTGCATCGAATCTCTCCTCACTGGGCAGCGAACTGCATTTCAGGCACGTGGTCCGGCACGATCAATTTGCCGGCGGTCTTGGCGACGATTTCCTCGACGCTGACGCCCGGGGCACGTTCTTTCAGGATGAAGGCGCCGTCCTGGATTTCCAAGTAGGCCAGGTCGGTCAGCACGCGCTTGATGCAACCGGCGCCGGTCAGCGGCAGGCTGCAACGGGGCAGCAGTTTCGACTCGCCGTCCTTGGATGCATGGGTCATGGTGACGATGATGTTCTCGGCACCGGCCACCAGGTCCATCGCGCCGCCCATGCCCTTGACCAGCTTGCCGGGGATCATCCACGAGGCGATGTTGCCTTCGACGTCCACCTCGAACGCGCCCAGCACGGTCAGGTCGATATGGCCGCCACGGATCATGGCAAACGATTCGGCCGAAGAGAAGATCGACGCGCCGATGCGCGCGGTGACGGTCTGCTTGCCGGCGTTGATCATGTCGGCATCAACTTCGGCTTCAGTGGGAAACGCGCCCATGCCGAGCAGGCCGTTTTCCGATTGCAGCATGACTTCCATGCCTTCGGGAATGTAGTTGGCGACCAGGGTCGGAATGCCGATGCCCAGGTTCACGTAGTAGCCGTCCTGCATTTCGCGGGCGACGCGTTGAGCCATTTGTTCGCGGGAAAGTGCCATGTTGTTATTCCTTCATTCGGGCCGGGGGCAGGGGATCACTTACGCACGGTGCGCTGTTCGATGCGTTTTTCGAACGTGCCGCAAATGACCCGGTCGACGTAGATGCCAGGGGTATGGATCTGCGTCGGGTCCAGCTCGCCGGGTTCGACGATTTCTTCGACTTCCACCACCGTGATCTTGCCCGCCGTGGCGGCCAGCGGATTGAAGTTCTGCGCGGTGTGGCGATAGATCACGTTGCCGAAATGGTCGGCCTTCCAGCCTTTGACGATGGCGAAGTCGCCGGTGATGGATTCTTCCATCAGGTACTGGCGGCCATGGAATTCACGCACTTCCTTGCCCTCGGCCACTGGAGTACCGACGCCGGTGGCGGTGAAAAACGCCGGGATGCCTGCGCCGCCGGCGCGCATTTTTTCCGCGAGGGTGCCTTGGGGGGTGAGTACGACTTCGATTTCGCCGCTGAGCAGCTGCTTCTCGAACAGGGCATTTTCGCCCACGTAGGAGGCGACCACCTTGCGGATCTGCCGGTCTTCCAGCAGTACGCCGAGGCCGAAGCCGTCGACGCCGCAGTTGTTGGACACGACGGTGAGGTCGCGGATGCCCTTGCGCTTGATCTCGGCGATCAGGTTTTCCGGGATACCGCACAGGCCGAAGCCGCCGGCGATGACGGTCATGCCGTCCTTCAAGCCTTCCAGCGCTTCTTCATAAGAACTCACGCGTTTGTCGAAACCTGCCATAGACACCTCTTTTATTCTTGATGGGGTCGCAATGGAATGCAGTGTTGCGCCAAGTCATATATTTGTTAAGTTGATTTTTAGGTTGGATTGATTGATAAAACTCAATAATTGCCTCCCACTGTAGGAGCTGTCGAGTGCAACGAGGCTGCGATCTTGCCAGAGACGCTTGAATCCCAAGCGAAAGATCAAAAGATCGTCCGAACGCGGCCCGAGCCTTCGGCAGCTCCTACGCAACCGGACACAGGACGCCCATGACCCTCAAGCAAATCCGCGCCTTCCTCGCCGTGGCCCAGAGCCTGAGCTTTGCCGTGGCCTGCGAGCGGCTGCATCTGTCCCAATCGGCCCTGAGCCTGACCATCAAGGCCTTGGAAGAAGGCCTCGGCGGTCGTTTGTTCAGCCGCAATACCCGTAACGTGGCGCTGACGCCCGAAGGTGAATCCTTGCTGCCACTGGCCCGACGGCTGATTGCCGACTGGGACAACGTCGAGGACGAAATGCGCCAGCGCTTCACCTTGCAGCGCGGTCGCGTGACGTTGGCGGCGATGCCGTCATTTGCCGGCAACCTGCTGCCGCCGATCCTCAAGACCTTCCGCGCCCGCTACCCGAATGTCAACGTTACGGTCAACGACGTGATCAACGAGCAGGTGCTGGAAATGGTGCGTGATCGTCATGTCGAATTGGGCGTGGCGTTCGAGCCGATGCAGGGTTCGTCATTGGCGTTCACGCCCTTGTATCTCGATCGCTTCGTCGCGGTGGTGCCGCTGGACTCACCGCTTGCCCAGCGCGACGAGATCCAGTGGGAAACCTTGCTGGAACAGCCGTTCATCACGCTGCAACGACCGTCCACCGTACGGGTGATGCTGGAAGAGCACCTGCAGGCCCGGGGCATGAAACTGCCTGTGGAGTTCGAGAGCCACCAGTTGGCGACCGTCGGGCGGATGGTCGCCAGCGGGCTGGGGGTGAGTGCCGTGCCGGCGCTGTGCGTCGGGCAGATGCATGAACTGGGTGCCCGCTGCATCACCTTGAGCGATCCGGTGATCGAACGGGTCATCGGGGTGCTGACCAAGCCGGGGTACGAACTGTCGGCGGCGGCGCAGGCGTTGTTCGATACGCTCAGGGATCAGGATTTGGGGGCGCAGTTGATACCGAAGTAACCACAATCCCCTGTGGGAGTGATGACCCTGTGGGAGCGAGCTTGCTCGCGATGGCGTCGGATCAGCCAGCAGTGATATTGACTGACCCACCGCCATCGCGAGCAAGCTCGCTCCCACAGGGAGGTGGCGTGGTGTCAGATCAACAGTGGCAACAGTTGCTCACACGGCTCTTCAAGCTTGAGGTCCAGCAGCTCATCGGCCCGGGTCTTGCCCCGGTTGATCGCCAGCAGCGGCTTGCCCTGGTCCTTGATGGCCCGGCACAGGCGAAACGCCGAATACGCCATCAGCGACGAGCCCACCACCAGCAGGCCGTCCGCTTGCTCGACGGCTTGCACGGCGCGGGTCGCGGTGAGGGGGGCGACGTTCTCGCCGAAAAACACCACGTCGGGTTTCAACCGCTCGCCGTCGCAATGAGGGCAGCGGGGCACCTGGAAGCGCGCCTCGAAAGCCGGGTCGAGCAGGGTGTCGCCATCGGGCGCCTGCACCGCATCGACACCGGCCAGGTAAGGATTTTCGGTTTCCATCAACTGTTGAATCTGCTGTCGTTGGCTGCGCTGGCCGCAATCCAGGCACAGTACGCGATGCAGGCTGCCGTGCAGTTCGATGACGTCCTGGCTGCCGGCCTGGTCATGCAGCGTGTCGACATTCTGGGTAATCAGGCCGCTGATGCGTTGCCGTGCCTGCAACTCGGCCAAGGCCTCGTGAGCCGCGTTCGGCCTGGCCTGCCGCACGCGGGGCCAGCCCAGCATCGCCCGCGCCCAGTAGCGCCGTCGTGCCTCGGCCTGGGCGAGGAACTCCTGGTACATCATCGGCTGTCGACCCCGGCGCACCCCGTCGCTGTCGCGGTAGTCGGGGATGCCCGAAGGGGTGCTGATGCCAGCGCCAGTGAGTACCAGGAAGCGGCGTCCGGCCAGGTACGCCTGCAACTGATCGAGCGGTTCGCGATGCAAATCGTCCGGCATGGGGGGTTCTCCGTGAGCCTGGATTCGTTGAGGGTAGCACTGTCGAGCACAAGGTCTACGTCACGCCTTTCGTCGCTCAGCGGCGCTGTTCTGCAAACTTTCCTTGCAGGAGGGGCCTCCACACTTATGTGTGAAAGAGCAATCGGGTTGTTTCGGTCGCTCTGAACCTGTCGCAGAGGAGGCTTATGAAGCAGACCATCGGTGAAGTACGGGCCATCAACAGACAGCGCGGATTGGTGGGTGTGTACGTGGGGCAGGAGCACGGCCATACCGTGCTCGCTCTGCGTTCGGCCAATGACATCGATATTGGCGACATCCTGGAATGGGACAGCGGCACGGCCTTGGGCACTCAGTCCTATCACAACCAGACCAAGGGCTGGACCGCCGATGTGTATGTGGCAAACCACGGTGTGGCGACGGCCAATCTTGAGGTCCAGTTGATGGTGGGCTCTTCCTGACGGAGCCTTCGAGACCGCTGCAACGGGTTGCTGGCGCGACCTGGCCCCCTGTGGGAGCGAGCTTGCTCGCGATAGCGTCGGATCAGCCTGTATTGATATTGACTGACACGCCGCCATCGCGAGCAAGCTCGCTTCCACAGGATGTTGCTGGATGAAGTTTCGGTGTTCAGGGCGGCTAATCAATCACCGCCTGTTTAATAGCCTGTTGCAATAGAGGCCGAGGCAGCAGGGAAATAAATAACGACATTGACCACTCGTCGCCGTTTGCAGATTTCCCTTAAAACCTTGGCGGCGCCATGTTTTCCGAATAAGACGAGTCAGCAAGGCTCGTTGACATCAACTAAACGAGGTGAATGAAATGGCTAACACAGGAAATAACAATCCTGGCAATTTCGCTAACGATCGTGAAAAGGCATCGGCAGCCGGGAAAAAGGGCGGCCATGCATCAGGTGGCAACTTCGCCAATAATCCTGAGCGGGCATCCGAGGCCGGGCGCAAGGGCGGGCAGGCATCGGGTGGTAATTTTGCCAACGACCCTGGGCGTGCCGCAGAAGCCGGCCGCAAAGGCGGGCAAGCCTCGGGTGGTAATTTTGCCAACGACCCTGAGCGGGCGTCGGAAGCCGGCCGCAAAGGTGGCCAGGCCTCGGGCGGCAACTTTGCCAACGATCGGGAAAAAGCCTCCAAAGCGGGTAGAAAAGGCGGTGAAAACAGCCGTGTCGGCGATTCATAATGCCCGCTGACATGGCCAGCCCCGTGCCCATGGCATGGGGCCCATTGGTCTATATAGCGGATTTTGCCGGATTTAAACTACAGCCGGGTTTTACAGCTTTTTCGCTTTATTCGTTAAAAAATACTAGCTAATTGGTGAGTTAATCACCGTTCGTCTCGTTTATTGAATAAAAGATAAATCATCCTTTTACTTCCTCCGACTATAAAAAGCGGCGAGGGCGGCGCTTCCTCGCCTGAATATTGCGTTTGATCGTCACCACCGTTTAGGAGCACGATCAGCCATGTTTTGGTCAACACCCGTAAGGACCTTCGATGGACCAGTCCACCTCCCGGAGTCGATCTTCCTGGCGCACCTGGCTCAACCCCGTGCAAGACAACTTGTTGCTGGGGGTGACGTTCTGGCTCGGGTTGGCGTTGGTGGCCGCGTTGTTGCTCTACAGTGGCTACAACGCCCTGGTTGGCGCCAATCGTCAAAACCTGGGCTATGCGGTGTTGGGCGGTACCTCGGGCTTTGCCGCCACCGCCCTGGGGGCGGTGATGGCGGTGGTGCTGCGCGATATCGCCTCGCGTACCCAGGACATCATGCTGGGTTTTGCCGCCGGCATGATGCTCGCCGCCAGTTCGTTCTCATTGATCCTGCCTGGGATCGAAGCGGCACAGGTCATCTGTGGCAATCAGTTGCTCGCCGCGTTTGTCGTCGTGCTGGGCCTGGGTCTGGGCGTGGCCCTGATGATCGGCCTGGACCGCTTCGTGCCGCACGAGCACGAGCTCAGTGGCCGGCGTGGGCCCCAGGCCGAGCGCATCAATCGCGTCTGGCTGTTCGTGCTTGCCATCACCTTGCACAACTTGCCGGAGGGCATGGCCATCGGCGTCAGTTTTGCCGACGGCGACTTCAAGGTCGGCCTGCCCCTGACCACTGCCATCGCCATCCAGGACATCCCCGAAGGCCTGGCCATTGCCATGGCGCTGCGCGTCACCGGCATCAGCACCTTGCGTGCCGCGCTCATCGCGGTCGGCTCGGGGTTGATGGAGCCACTGGGGGCGGTGATCGGCCTGGGCATGTCGTCGGGCGTCGCCGTCGCGTACCCCATCAGCCTGGGGTTGGCGGCGGGGGCGATGATCTTCGTGGTCTCCCACGAAGTGATTCCCGAAACCCACCGCAACGGCCATGAAACCCCGGCCACTCTGGGGCTGATGATGGGGTTTGCGGTGATGATGTTTCTCGACACGGCGCTGGGCTGAGCCCCCCGACACCGAATGCATGGTTTCAGCCGGTTTTGACGGGACCGCCGTAGAACATGAACCAGGCTCCTGCCAGTGCCGCTATCCAGGCCAGCACAATCAGCGCCGCCGCTAGCTTGTTCACCGGGCGCTGGCCATCGTTTTCCTGCCATTGCCGGGCCTTGGCTGCACATTCTGCGAGCACTGCGAGCGGCATCAGGCGAAGCGCCAACCAAATCCCCAGGGGCAACAAGATCACATCATCCAGATAACCCAATACCGGGATGAAATCCGGGATCAGGTCAATGGGGCTCAGGGCATACGCCACCACGACAATGGCGATCCATTTGGGCAGCCAGGGCGTCTGCGGATGGCGATAGCAGAACCACAGCGTCATGGTCTGGCGTTTCAGTGTCCTGGCCCATTGGCGAAGACGTTCAAGGAGCTTGGTCATCAAAGCCCTGCAAGGTCTGGGATAGAGAAGGGTAACCGCAAACTGCGACGACAATGTACCCAACATGTGGCGAGGAGCTCTTTAGAAACGCTGCACGGAAAACCGTTCGAGCCATTGCGGTGCGGTGCCGGCGATGCACTCGGTGACCAGTTGTCCGGTCGCCCCGGCGAGGGTCAGGCCCAGGTGTTGATGACCGAAGGCGTAGATCAAGCGTGGCTCGTTCGGTGAGGGGCCGATCACGGGCAATGAGTCGGGCAGCGACGGGCGAAACCCCAGCCAGCGACGGGCAACCGGCTCGCGCAGGCCAAGCACGCGGCGCACGTGGTGTTCCAGATAATCGAAGCGTCGAGGATTGGCCGGGTCGTGAATCGAGCCCAGTTCTACCGTGCCTGCCACCCGCAGGCGCCCGGCCATGGGCGTCATGTAGAAGGCGCTTTCCACCGGACAGCAGGGCCGGTTGAGGAGCGTGTCCGGCAGGTCGAACTCGATGTGATAACCCCGTTCGGTGTCCAGGGGGATGCGATCGCCCATCTGCGCCGCCAGCACACCGGACCACGCCCCGCCGCACAGCACCACCCGGTCGGCCAAGTACTGCTGGCCGTCGGCGCTGTGCAAATGAAGCCCGTTGGCGGCGCGTTTTATCGCGATGACCGTCGCCTTGCGCAGCACCCCTTCGGCTACCAACGGTGCGGCCAGGGCTTCGATGAACAGCTTCGGGTCGTCCATGTGGGAGGACTCGGGAAAAAGCAGTCCGGCCACCGAGCGACCCGCCAGTGCCGGTTCCAGCTGTTCGATTTCGATGGCGCTCAACACCTGTTGGGCAATGCCCAGTGAGCGCCGCAATTCGATGGCGGCTTGTGCGGCGGCGAAGCCTTGCTGGGTGCCATAGGCATACAGGCAACCGTTGTGCCGCAAGCGCTGGTTGGCCAGGGGCGTGTCGGCCAGCAACGGTTCGTACCCGCTGTAGGTGCGTTGCAGGATCGTCGCCAGCGCCTGGGTATTGGCGGCGCAGCGCGAGGTCCGGCATTCATTGAGAAAACGCAACAGCCACGGCATCAGTCGCGGCAACCGGGCCCAGTTGATCACGAAAGGCGAATCGGCCGAGAACAGCAACGATGGGATGGCCCGCAGCAACGAGGGTTGAGCAATCGGCATCACCCCGTACGGTGCCAGCGTCCCGGCGTTGCCATACGAGGCGCCGGCGGCAATGCCATCGCGCTCGAGCACCAAGACCCGATACCCTTGGCGCCGCAACCAGCGCGCCGTGGCCACACCAACCACACCGGCGCCGATAACGGCGATCTCGCAATGAACGGGCTGTGTCATCGGCTTCAGATCCGGTTGTGCATGTGAAGGTGCCCCTGGCGAGCCAACTGGCTGATCACGGTCAGGGCCTTGACCAGTTGCTCCCGGGACAACGCGGCTGAAATGTTGATGCGCACTGCTTGCGGTGACAGTTCCGGGCTGAGGGTAAACGCGCCGCCGGGTAGCAGCACCACGCCCTGTTCCTGGCAGAGGCGGGCGAAGCGCGAGCTGTTCCAGGGTTCGGGCAGCAGCAGCCAGGCATGGGTGCCGGTGGCGCTGTGCTGAAACTCCAGCCCTTGCAGATGTGTCGCCAGCAGCGTCTGGCGGATCCGCAGCTCTTCGCGTTGTTCCGAGACCAATTGTTCGGCCAGGCCTTCCTCGATCAACCGTGTGGCGATCAGTGCAGTCAGCGGTGAATTGCTCCAGCAGTCGATGCGTTGCATGGCGATGATGCCCTGCAGCAACGCGGGCGGCGCCATGACAAAGCCCATGCGCAAACCGGGGGCGATGCATTTGGACAGGGCGCTGACGTAAATCGTCTGCTCCGGCAGCAGGGCTGCGAAGGGCGCGGGCGATTGTTCCAGCAGCGGTCGGTAGACGTCATCCTCGATCACCAGCACATCGGTCTGGCGAATGACCGCCGCCAGGGCTTCGCGGCGATCGGCGTCGAGGGTGATGGCGGTCGGGTTGTGAATCGATGGCACCAGGAACAGCAAGCGCGGTTGATGCTCGGCGCAGGCCTGGCGCAAGGCTTCGGGGCACATGCCGCGCTCATCGGCGTCGACACCCAGCAGGTTCAGGCCGAGGGTACGGCACAACCCGTTGATGCCCTGGTACGTAATGCTGTCGGCCAGCACCGTGTCGCCACTGCTGGTGAGGCTGCGCAAGGTATGGGCGATGCCGTGTTGGGCGCCTTCGGCGATCAGGATGTGATCGGCCTGGGCTTCGACGCCGGTGTGTCGCAACCATTGCGCAATGGCCTGGCGGGCCCAGAGCGGACCTTCGCAGGGGTGGTAATCCTTCATGTCGGCAAAACGCGGGTCATCGGCCAGCCGCGGCAGCAACTGGGCAAGCACCCGGTTGTAGCCGTCCGTGGCGGGGCGGTTGACGCTCAGGTCGGCGGTGCCTGGGTCGTTGCTGGGGGCCGACTGGAACTGCGCGGCCGGATGACGCCCCTGAGCCACTTGCGTACCACGGCCCGGCCGGCTTTCCACCAACCCTTTTTGCTGCAGCACCGCCATGGCCCGGGTGACGGTGGTGATGTTCACCCCCAGGGCACTGGCGAACTCACGATGAGGCGGCAGGCGATCGCCCGGCTTGAGCTGGCCATGAAGGATTGCGTGGGTCAGCGCGTCGGCCAGCTGCGCGTACAGCGTCTCGGCTTTCTCGCGATGCAGGCCGGCATGGTTCTTCAGTTCTTTCAGCAGTTTCTCAAATTGACTCATGAGTCCTTGTTCCTGGATTGTCATGCTTCTTCGTGCGCCTTAAAGCAGACTTGTCATGCTTTTTATCCGATACAAAGGCCATTGACAAGGCAAAATAGCGTGATTAGTGTGTGAATTGTAATGCTTGTCATGCAGATGAGCATGACAATGCGTTGAAAATTCGTTTCTCGCACCGGCTTCATTGAAATCGAGCCCCGGAGGGGCGTGGTGGCCGCTTAGGGATCAGGCGGCAAGGTTGTTGTTTGGTTGTATGGCTTGTCCCGGTCAAAATCCTCAATTGCCAATAGGTGAAACCCATGTCCGACTCCAAATTCGATACCCCCGGCCTTTCCCGCCGTTCGGTGCTCAAGGCCGCCGGTTACGGTTCACTGGCCGCCGTCGCCGGCTCGGCCCTGGGGCCGATGCCATTCGCCCTCGCGGCCGGGCAACCGATCAAGACCATTCGCCCCGGTTACCTGACCGCCGCGTGCCTGGGGGACATGCCACTGGGGGCCCTGCGCGACGGCGTGCCGGTCGGCACTGACCTGGAATTGCTGAAGCTGATCGCCGACCGCCTCGAACTCAAGCTCGATGTCTTGACCATGGGCTTTCCGGCGGTGATCGAAGCCGTGCGTTCGGGGCGCGCCGACTGGTTTGGCGGCAACTTCGCCTGGAACCCGATGCGTTCCAAGATCCTGTTGCTCACCGACGCTGTGTTCTACACCGGGGCATACGTGATCATGCGCGACAGCGAGCCGTTCCAGACCAGCATCAGCGTCAATGACATGAAAGGGCGTACGGTGGGCAGCAACACCGGCTATTTCACCATCCCCGACATGAAGAAAATCGACGGTGTAAAAGAGGTGAAACTCTATGACAACACCGACGCCTGCCTACGGGACGTGCGCGCCGGACGGCTGGACTTCGCCGTGCTCGACGCCCCCACCATCGACTACATGATCCTCCAGGACCCCAGCCTCAAGCTCAAGCAAGTGCCCATGGCCTACGACGAGAAATTCCCCAGCCTGACCGCCAAGTTCGAGGCGATCTGGGGCATTCATCCGCAGAACCAGGACCTGTTCGACGGCGTGAACCAAGGGCTACGCTGGTTACGGAGCACCGGACAGATCGGCCCCATCCTGGCCCGCTACGGCATCAAGAACCCCGACTACCTGGTGCCGCTGCCCAAGGACCAGCGCGTCGGCGTGGACCGGGACGAGCAGGGCAACCTCATCGGCCCGTTCAAGCACGCGCCCCGGGATTTCAGCCAGGCGTTTGCCTGACACACCCTCGCGCCTGCGCTCACGATTGTCATCCACTTGCGGACATTGCTCATGGCTGAATCTCATCCACTGGTGCGGGTCGAGGGGCTTCACAAGTCCTTTGGCCGGCTGGACGTCTTGAAAGGCATCGACCTGCAGGTGCAGCAGGGTCAGAAAATATCCCTGATCGGGCCCAGCGGTTCGGGCAAGACCACCTTGTTGCGTTGCATCAACTACCTGGAAGAGCCGACCCGGGGCAGCATCTACATCGACAACGCGCTGATCGGCCAGCGCAAGGTGGGCGAGCGCACGGTGCCCATGGGCGACAAGGAGTTGGCCCGGATGCGCGCCAACATCGGCATGGTGTTCCAGCGCTTCAACCTGTTCCCGCACCTCAGTGTGCTGGACAACATCACCCTCGGCCCGCTGAAGGTCCAGCAGCGCAATCGCCCGGAAGCGGTGGAACTGGCCGAAGACTTGTTGAACAAGGTCGGCATGTTCGCCAAGCGCGACGCCTACCCGGACCAACTGTCCGGCGGCCAGCAACAACGCATTGCCATCGCCCGAGCCTTGGCGATGCGTCCCAAGTTGATGCTGTTCGACGAGGCCACCTCGGCGCTCGACCCGGAGTTGGTGGGCGAAGTGCTGACGGTGATGCGCAAGCTGGCCGAGGAGGGCATGACCATGATCATCGTGACCCATGAGATGCGTTTCGCCGAAAGCGTGTCCGACCAGGTGATTTTCATGGCCGATGGCAACATCGTCGAACAGGGACCGCCCCGGCAGATCTTCCGGGAAAGCCAGGTGGAGCGTACACGCGCTTTCATCAGCGCCGTTCAGGAGCATTGATCGATGTTCGATTCAAGCGAGCTGACCAAGTCCCTCGACCTGCTGCCCTATTTTCTTGAGGTCCTGGGCATCGGCGCACTGACCACCCTGGGCCTGACGGCGGCGTCTTTCATCGTGGCGGCGTTGCTGGGGTTTGGCCTGGCGCTGATGCGCCTGTCGCGTCACCGGGTCTTGCGATGGGTGGCCAGTGTTTACCTGGAGGTGTTTCGCAACGTCCCGATCCTGACCCAGCTGTTCATTCTTTATTTCGGCCTGACCTACATTGGCATCACGTTACCGGCCATCGGCGCGGCGATCATCGGTTTTGGCCTCAATGGCGCGGCGATGCTGTCGGAGGTGTTCCGTTCCAGCATCCTGAACGTCGATCGTGGGCAGAGCGAGGCCGCGTTCTCCATCGGCATGACGCGGGCCATGGCGATGCGCATGATCGTCTTGCCCCAGGCCTTCAAGGTGTCTATTCCAGGCATGGCGAACTTTGCCATCGGTTTGCTCAAGGATACGTCGCTGGCCTCGGCGGCGGCAGTGCCGGAGCTGACATTCAAGGCCAAGATGCTGGTGAGCGAGACCTACCAGACCAACCTGATCTATTTCCTGCTGGCCATCATTTACCTGGCGCTGAGCCTGGTATTGGCCCATTGGGCGGCGCGCACCGAGCGTCGTCTCACCGTGATCAAGGAGCACTGACATGGGCTATGGCGAGTTGTGGGAAGCCACCCACGTCGAACTGCTGCAAGCCGCCTGGGCCACGTTGCAGTTGGCGTTTGGTGCACTGGTGATTGGTTTGGCGGTCGGGTTGTTGGTGGCGCTGGCGCGCTTGTCCGGCTCGCCGGCGTTGCGTCGGTGTGCGTTGTTCTACATCGAGATTTTTCGCGGCACGCCGGCGCTGGTGCAGCTGTTCATCGTCTACTTCAGCTTGACGGCGGTGGGCGTGCAGTTCAGTTCGTTCCAAGCGGCGATGATCGGGCTGGGGCTCAATGCGGCGGCCTACTTGTCGGAAATCTATCGTTCGGGCCTGGAGGCCGTGCCCAAGGGCCAGGTCGAGGCGGCGAAAGCCATCGGCATGCCGCGCCTCCAACTGTTGCGTTGGGTGGTGCTGCCCCAGGCGATCCGCATCGTGCTGGCGCCCATCGGCAATGTGGCGATTTCCCTGCTCAAGGACACCTCGGTGGCCTCGCTGATTGCCGCACCGGACTTGATGCTGCGGGCCCAGGATTTGAGCTCCGTGTATTTCATGCCGCTGGAAACCTATGTGCTGGTCGGCGCCATGTATTTCGCCATGTGCTATCCGTTGTCGATGGCGGTGCGCAGATTGGAGCGGCGGCATAAATCCTGAGCAGCAATCAAACACTTTCGTAGATTCTTAGATGAAACCTGTGGGAGCAAAGCTTGCTCGCGATGGCGGTGTATCAGTCGACATCAATACTGCTGACACACCTATCGCGAGCAAGCTTTGCTCCCACAGGTTTTGCTTCAACAGGTTTTGTTTTCACAGGTTTTACGGTGCCTCGCGACCTATACTCAACTCCGTGAGTGACGTGAATCCGGGGTGGCGCGATCGTGCTGCGTTCGCTGATGTTGGCCGTTTTGCTCGTTCTGGCGGGGTGCGCCACGCCGCAGCGCGGTCAACAGGCTGCCACGGTGTCGATCGACCAGGCCACTTGGCGACAGGTGGACCAGCAGATCATCGCAGCATCGAAAAGCGCTATCGAACAGGCCGGACGCTACGCCCGCGGGTCGATGGAACATTGGCGTGTGTTGGTCTATGAGCGCACCGAGGCTGAGTTCATCCCCTGGTTCAGCAGTTATTGGACCCAGGAATGGCTGGCGGTGAAGGTCAGCTGGTATGCCGCCAGTGCCAAGGCTGAGGAGGATTCCCCGGCCAGGCGCCTGGCGGTTTACTTGCAAGAACAATATCGTGAGCAGGTGTTGGAGCCGGTGGCGGTGGAAATTGATCCCGAGGCGATCAGGGCTGCCGCGACGGACTACTACATACGCCAGCTCAATCAGCAGGTCCAGGTCATCGCCCTGCGGCATCGAATCCCGAACGAACTGATGAACCGGCGTCTGCACGGCATTCCTGCCATCAGCCTGGGGCCGCCGGCGGCGCGTAACGCGTCGTTGTACGAAGTGGTGCATACCGAACCGCTGAATACGCTGCCGGCTTATGCGGCCCTGATCGATCACGTCAATAAGGCCGCTGCCACAGGTGCCGGGCCCTCAGAGGCAGTGATCGCAACAGTGGCGCAACGCACCAGCGAAAAAATCGAGGCGCAATTTGCCACACGCGGGGCGACCGGCGCGGCGGCGGCGGTCGCCGGGAAGGCGGCCGGGGCGTTGATTTCGGTGGGGGTGGCGGGTATTCGCGCGATCATCCACGAGGGCGAGCGGCCGGAAATGGAGGCGCAGATCCGCAAAAGCCTGAGTGCTGCGTTCGATGAGGCGTGGTTCAAGTCGCTCAAGCATCCCCTCAGCGGGGTGATGGCACCGGTGTACTACCTGGACGAGGAAATAGAAGGCAACCTGGTGGAAGCGGAGCTGGCCAATCGCGCGGTGGCATTGCCGGACATCAAGCCGTGACGGGCCGGCTCATTCTGACCCGAGGGTGACACGACAACCCTTGCGCTGGCGGATCTGCTCGTCCGATGGGCGCTCCTTGATGAACTCGAAGCGCGGCTCGCCTTCGCTGTAGATCACCAGCCAACCCCATTCCAGCTCGCTTTCATCCTGCCCGGGCTTGGGCGGTGAGGCCCACCAGGGTTCTTTTTGCATGATCTGGCGCATCGTCTACTCCTGTCGATTGATCCTTTGCACTATAGACCGCTCGATTCGACGACCAGCGCCCATGAAAACGCTTGCATTCATTGCGGCGAACACGGCTGTTGTGGCGAGGGAGCTTGCTCCCGCTGGGGCGCGTTGTAGGAGCTGTCGAGTGCAACGAGGCTGCGATCTTGTCCCAGACAATTGAGTCTAGAGCGAAAGATCAAGATCAAAAGATCGCAGCCTTCGGCAGCTCCTACCACAGCCCAGCGGGAGCAAGCTCCCTCGCCACGTTTTTTTAACTGGCAAATCAGTGTGCTCTGACCTCGCCCACCAGCGTCTAGCGTCTGTATCCCCGCACTCGAACGGGGAATGACTGGACCCCGCGCATATGCAAGCACTGTTGAACGAGATCCTCGATGCGGTTCGCCCCCTGATTGGTCAGGGCAAGGTGGCCGACTACATTCCGGCCCTGGGCACTGTGGCGCCCAACCAGTTGGGTATTGCCGTGTATGGCAACGACGGCGAGTTGTATTGCGCCGGCGACGCCGAAACAGCGTTTTCGGTGCAGAGTATTTCCAAGGTGTTCAGCCTGGTGCAGGCCATCGGGCATTCCGGCGAAGCGATCTGGGAGCGCTTGGGCCATGAGCCGTCTGGCCAACCGTTCAATTCCCTGGTGCAACTGGAATTCGAACGTGGTCGACCGCGCAACCCGTTCATCAATGCCGGCGCGTTGGTGATCTGCGATATCAACCAGTCGCGTTTCGCCGCCCCGGCGTTGTCGATGCGCGATTTCGTACGCCGTCTGTCGGGTAACCCACAGGTGATGGTGGACGGCAAGGTCGCCGAATCGGAATACCAGCACCGCGCCCGCAACGCGGCGATGGCGTACCTGATGCAATCGTTCGGCAATTTCCATAACGATGTGGAAGCGGTACTGCGCAGTTATTTCAGCCACTGTGCCTTGCGGATGAGCTGTGTCGACCTGGCGCGGGCGTTCTGCTTCCTGGCCAACGACGGGTTCTGCAAGCACAGCGGCGAACAGATCCTCACCGCCCGGCAAACCCAGCAGGTCAACTCCATCATGGCCACCAGCGGCTTGTACGATGAGGCCGGCAATTTCGCTTATCGCGTCGGCCTGCCGGGCAAGAGCGGGGTCGGTGGCGGGATTGTCGCCGTGGTGCCGGGGCGGTTCACGGTGTGCGTCTGGTCGCCTGAGCTCAACGTCGCCGGCAACTCCCTGGCCGGCATGGCGGCGCTGGAACTGATGAGCCAGCGGATCGGCTGGTCGGTGTTCTAGAGCCTGCCTCACAAAAAAAGCCCGCTCCTGATCCAGGAGCGGGCCTTTTTGTCGAGTGGCGATCAGCAGAGGCGGTCGATGACCCGGACCTCAGAGGTGCTCTGCATCGACTGCCAGGCCTGGGTCAGCGTTTGCAACACGCGACCGATGAAGTCTTTGTCTGCCGCGGCCTTCTTGCCAACGTAGCCCTGGCCACGGCGGTACATCTTCAGCCGGGCACCCAGCTCTTGCGTGTTCTTTTCGAACTCGTCTTCGCGGGTGTAGGGCGACAGGCAGTCCATATGCACCTGGCCAGTCTTGCTGATCCACAGGATATGGCTGTCGAGAGTGTCCTTGTGTGCGGCGAATATGCGAGCCAGTTCATCAATAGATGGTTGATTATTCAGATTCATGTGTAAGCCCCTTGACCATTTGGTTGATCTGTCTGGTGGTTCGCAAAAACTTCGCTACTCGGTAAGTACCTGCCTGCTACCGAAACCAGGCCGTCAGCGTTCTTCCGTCGAACTTCGACGGGGTCGTGCATCGGTTGTGTAGTGTTATCGAAGGGCTGCTACGCAAATGCGCTGCAACGAAGAGAAACAGCGAAGAATCTTCAGGCAGTGTCAACTTTCGAGGGTTGAACCACGCGCATCATGAGGATCTTCGCCGACGTTTCTCGCCCTTGTTACCGGACGGTCAGGCCAGGTCAGCACCTTCAATCTGCCTTGTGGGCAGTCCCTTATCCAAAAAACAGCTCGGCGGTCAGACGAGCTTGCTCAAACAATTGCCTGTACTCCCGATCGGGGAGACGTCTGCATCATGCAAGGGCAAATCGGAGGCGTCAACGGTTTTGTAGTGATTATTTTTGATCACTACATATTGTCTGACAAAACGGTTTGGGTATGAGGATTTCCAGCCAGACCCCATTCAATGTGGGAGCGAGCTTGCTCGCGATGGCGGTGAATCAGCCCCAGATAATTGACTGACACACCTCTATCGCGAGCAAGCTCGCTCTCACAGGGGATTTATGGTGGGCCTGATTTCAGCTCAGGTTGCCTTGGTTTTAGTGGCTTTGCGCGGTGCGCCGCCGGTCTTGCGCTTGGTCGGCTTGCGTTTGTTTTTCCACGGCGTGGCGCCGCGCCCGGCGGGGCTGGCCGGGCCGCTGATGGTCAGGCTCATGCCTTGGCAGCGGGCGACGTGTTTGCTCATCCAGGCGGCTTGCCGGGTCACGAATTCTTCCAGGCTCATTTCGCCGCTTTGCACCATGTCCAGCGCTTGCTCCCAGATGGCCGTGGTGCCCGGGTCGGCGATGGCCCGGGGCACGGCGTCGATCAGGCTGAAGGCCGCCGGGGTAGCGGACAGCGCCTTGCCGTTTTTCACCAGGTAACCGCGGTCGAGCAGCCCCTGGATAATCGAGGCCCGGGTCGCTTCGGTGCCGATGCCGGTGGTGTCCTTGAGCTTCTGCTTGAGCAACGGGTCTTCTACCAGCTTGGCGACGTTCTTCATCGCCTTGATTAGGTCGCCTTCGGTGAACGGCTTGGGCGGTTGGGTCCACAGGTCCTTGGGTTTCACCTCGTCTACGGCGCAATCGCGGCCTTCGGCCAGCGCCGGCAAGGTCTGCGGCGCCGGTGCTTCACGGCCCCTGGCCGGTGCTAGCGCTTCGGGCAGGGCGCGTTTCCAGCCGGGTTCGACGATCTGCTTGCCCACGGCGCGCAGCGCCTGGCCGGCACAGTCGAAGTCGGCCTGGGTCCGGTCGTATTCATGGTTGGGCAGGAACTGCGCCAGGTAGCGCGCGCGAATCAGCGTATAGACCGCGCGCTGCTTGCCGGCGAGTTTGTCGAGGTTCCTGGCGGCGGCGGTGGGAATGATGCCGTGGTGGGCGCTGACCTTGGCGTCGTTCCAGGCCCGGGACTTGCGTTGCGGTTGCAGGTGCTCGCGCAGCTGTGCAAGGCTTGGTTCGGCCTGGGCGAGGGCGGCCAGGATGGCTGGTGCTTCACTGTGCTGGCTCAAGGGCAGGAAACCGCAATCGCTGCGAGGGTAGGTGATGAGCTTGTAGGTCTCGTAGAGCGACTGGGCGATGTCCAGGGTTTCCTGGGCGCCGAGGCCGAGTTTCTTCGAGCAGACTTCCTGCAGCGTGCCCAGGTCGAAGGGCAACGGTGCCGCTTCGCGCAGACGTTCGGTACGTACCTTCAGTGTCCGGGCGGTGGCGGCGTTGGCCATGGCTTGGGCGGCGTCCCGGGCCAGGGCCTGGTTCAGGCAGCGCTCCTGGTCGTCGCAGGCGTCCGGATCGGCGCGCCACTGGGCGGTGAACGCCGTGCCTTCGTGGCTGAGCTGTACGTCGATGGCCCAGTAGGCGACCGGCACGAAGTCGGCGATGCTGCGGTCGCGGTCCACCACCAGCCGCAGCGTCGGTGTCTGCACGCGGCCCACCGGCAACACGCCCTGGTAGCCGGACTGGCGCCCCAGCAAGGTGAACAGGCGACTCATGTTCATGCCGATCAGCCAGTCGGCCCGGGATCGACCCAGGGCCGAGTGATACAGGTTGAAGGTTTCGGCCCCTGGCTTGAGGGCGGCCAGGGCCTTGCGGATCGATGCTTCGTCCAGGGCCGAGAGCCATAGCCGCCGGATCGGCCCTCGATAACGGCAATGTTCCACCAGCTCCCGGGCGATCATTTCGCCTTCGCGGTCGGCGTCGGTGGCGATCACCAATTCCTTCGCTTCCCCCAGCAGGCGCTTGACCGCCTTGTACTGGCTGGCGGTTTTCGGCTTGACGGTCATTTTCCATTGCGCCGGCACGATGGGCAGGTCGGCCAGTACCCAGCGCTTGTAGCGCGCATCGTAGGCGTCGGGTGGGGCGGTTTCCAGCAGGTGGCCGATGCACCAGGTGACCGTGATGCCAGGGCCCAGCCAGCAACCGTCGCCACGGCGCGTGGCACCGAGCACGGCGGCGATGTCCTTGGCCTGGGACGGTTTTTCACACAGGTACAGCTGCATAGCGCCCTTTTCCTGAGCAGGTTTCATGGGGTTGTAGCATGGTCATGGATGCGCGCCAGGGCAAGTTTTATCTGTATGGATATACAGATAAAAAGCGTTGCGCTGCGTTGCCAAGGGGGCTCTGGCATGACATTCGGCGGCCTGTTGGCACACAGAATGAATTTCTCGCAGGGGGATTGCTCATAACTTCAAGGCGGTTGTTGCCGCAAAGAAGGTTTTATGAGGTCAAGGAGAGTCACTTTCATGAATTCGATGCCAAATGGCAACGGCCAGGCGACTACACGTTTGATTCTCGTTGTGGAAGATGATCCGACCATCCTGGAGTTCCTCTGTGAAATCCTCGAGGAGGAAGGGTTTGTCGTGGAGCCTCGGGAAAGCGCCGACGCGGCGTTGACGTTTCTCGAAGAGAGTGCCCATTACGTCGACCTGTTGCTCACCGATATCACCATGCCCGGCAAGATCGACGGCGCGGACCTGGCCAACCTGACCGGAGACCGCTGGCCACAGATACCGCTGCTGATCATGTCCGGCTTCGAAACGCCGGAAAGCGCGGGAATCAAGCATCACGCTTCGTTCATCGCCAAGCCCTGGGCGCTCGGACAGATGCTGGACCTGGTGGAAAGCACGGTGAAAAGTCACTCCATGAACTGAGCCATTCCAGCGAGTGGGCAGTGGCCGGGCATGTTTGGGTTGCAAGCGGCGATAGGCTCCATGACAATGCGAGTCATTATCAGTCGCGAATTATTCCATTGCCATGTCCGCCAACGATCTGACCCTACGCAGTGCTGTCGACGTTCTGTACAGTGATCATCACGGTTGGCTCCAGGGCTGGCTGCGCAAGCGTTTGGGCAACACCTTCGATGCCGCGGACCTTGCCCAGGATACGTTTGTGCGGGTGATCAAGGCGCGCACTGCGCTGGATATCCGTGAGCCACGACCGTATTTGTCGATGATCGCCAAAGGGCTGTTGATCGACCTGTTTCGCCGTCGCTCGCTGGAGCAATCCTACCTCGAAGTATTGGCGGCCATGCCGCAAGAGCAGCACCCCTCGCTGGAAGAGCAGGCGATCATGCTCCAGGCCCTGATGGAGATCGATCGCTTGCTCCTGGGGTTGGGGCCGCGGGTCAGGCAGGCGTTCATCCTGTCGCAGTTCGATGGCCTGACGTACCCGCAAATTGCCGAACGCCTGGGTGTCAGCGTACGCACGGTCAACAACCACATGGCCAAGGCCATGGAGCATTGCTGCCTGATGCAGATTCAATTGCAGCTTTCATGAACCTGCCCCCGGAAGAGTTGAACGCCATTCGCGTGGCGGCGCAGTGGTACGCCCGGCTGCATTCCGGCATCAGCACCGACGCGGACCGCGCCGACTGGCGCGCCTGGCTGGCTGCCGATCCGTTGCACAGCCAGGCCTGGCAACGCATGGCGGCAGTGGCCGAGCAGATGGCAAGCGTACCGGGTGCCTTGGCCGCACCGACCTTGAGCGACACCCATCATCGATCCCGCCGCCAGGTGTTGCGCAGCGCCTTGCTGCTGACGTCCGCTGGCGGCCTGGGTTGGTTGGGCTGGCACAGCCAGGCAAGCCAGCACCTGTTTTGCGATTACCGCACCGCCGTGGGTGAGCGTCGCGAGTTCCAACTCGCTGATGGCAGCACGGTCCTGCTCAACACCGATACCTCGATCAATGTTCGTTTCGATGGACAGCAGCGGCTCGTGGAGTTGTTGCGGGGTGAGGTGCTCGTGACGACGGCGGTCGATCCCTTGCGGCGTCCGTTCAAGGTGGTGACGGGGCCAGTCGAGGTGCTTGCGTTGGGCACGCAGTTTATCGTCCGGGCCCAGGCGCGGGGCGGCGAAGTGGTGGTGCTGGAGAAAGCGGTCGAGGTGAGTCTGCCGGCGATGGGGTCAAGGCGGCGGGTCGAAGCCGGCCAGCGCCTGGATTTCAATGAGCGGTCGCTGGGAACGTTGCGTGGCAACGATGTGTCGGTCGGTGCCTGGCAGAAAGGCAGCATCATTGCCATTGACCGTCCCTTGGCGGCGCTGCTGGAGGAGCTATCGCGCTACCGTCCCGGTGTGTTGCGTTGGGATCCGGCGATTGGCGACTTGACGGTGTCCGGTGTGTTTCCCGTCGATAACACCGATCTTGCCTTGGCCGCGCTGGAAAGTGGTTTCTCGTTGCGGGTGACCCGCTACAGCCGATTCTGGGTCCAGGTCGCAGGTGGCGACCGGCGGTGACGCTGTGTAATAAAAAAATCCGGGCCTGCACTTTTCATCCTCATCGTTCGGCTCTTCCTCAGTGAGTTTTTATCGACCGTTTTGGGGAGGGGAAATATGCCTTGGGTAAGCGCGCCAGGCCGTCTGGTGTTTGCAGTGAAAATCGGCTTGCTAGCTGTCACCACCGCCGGCGCCACGGCCGTGAATGCCAACCCGGTTCCAGGCGCCTCGGCGCAGTTGCGCTCGGTGCAGGCCTACGATATCGGCGCCGGCAGCCTGGTGGATGTGCTGACCCGTTTCTCCAGCGCCGCCGGGGTCGCTCTTTCGTTTGATGCCCGGCAACTTGAGGATCTGCAATCGCCTGGCCTGAGAGGTTCTTTCGGCGTGGGCGACGGCTTTGCCCGCATCCTTGGCGGTAGTGGCCTGCAAGCTGAGCCCCAGGCCAACGGCACGTATGTGCTGCGCCGGCTGCCCGCCAACGGTTCGGTCATGGAACTGGGAGCAACCAGCATCGAGGCACAGATGCTCGGGGCGACCACCGAGAACAGTGGTTCCTACACGACAGGCGCGGTGACCATCGGCAAGGGCGAGCATACCCTGCGCGAAACGCCGCAGTCGGTGACGGTGATCACCCGCAAGATGCTCGATGACCAGAACCTCAACACCATCGATCAAGTGATGGAAAAGACCCCCGGCATTACCGTCTACGACTCGACCATGGGCGGCAAGTATTTCTATTCCCGTGGGTTCCGCATGTCCGGCCAGTATCAATACGACGGCGTTCCACTGGACATGGGCAACAGCTATGTCCAGGCCGACAGTTTCAGCAGCGACATGGCTTATTACGACCGTGTCGAAGTCCTGCGTGGTGCCGCCGGGATGATGAAGGGCGCGGGCGGCACCTCCGGTGGCGTCAATTTCGTGCGTAAACGTGGCCAGGCCACGGCCCAGACCGAACTCAGCCTCTCGGGTGGCACCTGGGACAACTACCGTGGGCAGGTCGATACCGGTGGCCCGCTGAATGATTCCGGCACCGTGCGGGGCAGGGCGGTGATCGCCGAGCAGAGCCGGCATTTTTTCTACGACGATGCCCGGCGCAAGGACCAGATTTATTACGGTGCCCTGGATTTCGATCTGTCGCCCGACACGACGCTTGGCGTGGGCGTTGCCTATGAAGACGTCGATGCAAGCCCTTGCTGGGGCGGGCTTCCTCGCTATCGGGACGGTAGCGATCTGAAACTCAGCCGTTCCACTTGCCTGGATCCGTCGTGGAACACTTGGCACAGCCAGCGGACCACGGTGTTCAGCGATCTCAAGCATCAGCTCAATGACGATTGGGCGGTGAAGGTCGCTGGTGTCTATACGAAAAATACCCAGGACATCAAATACGCCTTTGCATCGGGTTCGGTGGCGCCGGGCACCTCGACCACCAACCTGCTGGGCAGCATGTACGACTACGACCAGGTCGATTACGGCCTCGACGCCTACCTGGACGGCAAGTTCGACGCCCTGGGGCAGCAACATGAATTGATCGTCGGTTTCAACGCCAGTCGTTCGGACAAGGATGACTTCTTCTCGGTGGCACTGCTGCCACAGAAGCAGAACGTGTTCGATCCGGATCGACATATTCCCGAACCGGACGACAGTTACTTCATCGAAAACTCGACGCGCGGTGGCCCGGTCAAGACCGTTACCCAGCAGCAAGGCATGTATTCGACCCTGCGCCTGAAACTGGCGGACCCGTTGACCGTTGTCGTCGGCAGTCGGGTGAGCTGGTACCGCTCCAAGACCGACTCGGTGTTCCTCACCGGCGGTTCGGAGCATGCCAAGAGCACGGAGACCGGCCAGGTCACGCCGTTTGCCGCCGTGCTGCTGGACCTCAATGAGCACCTGACGGCCTATGCCAGTTATTCGGATATCTTCACGCCCCAGGGCAACTATCGTTCCGAAAGCGGCTCGGCGCTCAAGCCCCTGGTGGGCGAGAGTTATGAGTTGGGGATCAAGGGCGAATGGTTCGAGGGACGCTTGAACAGTGCTTTCAACCTGTTCCGCACGCTGCAGAAAGACCAGGCCCAGACCGACTACTTCTCCAGTTGTGCGTCCTCGGACGGCTTCTGCTATGAGAACGCCGGCAAGGTTCGCGCCCAGGGCTTCGAAGCCGAGATCAGCGGTGAAGTCATCGAGCGCCTGCAACTGCTGGCCGGCTACACCTACACCCAGACCAAGACCCTCAGCGACATAGACACCAGTCTCAACAGTGGTTCGTTCAACAGCTACGTGCCGCGCCATGTGCTGCGCCTGTGGGCCGATTATACCCTCGGCGGAGCGTTCGAACGGGTTAGTGTCGGTGCCGGGGTCAATGCCCAAAGCGATAATTTCCGGGTATCGCCGGCGACGGGCGAGAAGATCACCCAGGCCGGTTATGCCGTGTGGAATGGCCGTGTCGGCTACCGCATCGATGACACCTGGTCGGTGGCCCTCAATGGCAACAACCTGTTCGACAAGCGCTACTACACCACCATCGGCACCGAGAATTTCGGTAACTATTACGGTGAGCCGCGCAACTTCACCATGACCGTGAAGGCGCGCTTCTGATCCCGGTGGCGAGGGCGCCAGTGCCCTCGCCACGGTTTCGTCCTCAGTTTTTATCCAAATCCACGTTCCGGGTTTCCCGCAGGCAGATCATGCCCACCACCAGGCTGACCCCGGTGATCACCACCGGGTACCACAGCCCATAGAAAATATCCCCGGTGTAGACCACCAGGGCGAACGACACGGTGGGCAGGAAGCCGCCGAACCAGCCGTTGCCGATGTGATAGGGCAGGGACATGGAGGTGTAGCGAATGCGGGTCGGGAACAGTTCGACCATCAACGCCGCCAGCGGTCCGTAGCACATCGCCGAGATGATGATCAGCGCCACGATCAAGGCCACGATCATCGGCCGGTTGATCTGCTGGGCGTCGGCCTGTTGGGGGTAGCCGGCCAGGGTCACGGCGCCGCGCAGGGCGGCTTCGTCGTAACCTTCGAGTTTCACGTCACCGACGCTGACCTGCACCGTACTGCCAGACGGAGCCGCAACGCTGCTGTAGGGCAGGCCTTGCTTGACCAGGAAGGTCTTGACCTTGTCGCAAGGGCTGTCGAAACGCGCCTTGCCCACCGGATCGAACTGGAAGGTGCAGGTGGCCGGGTCGGCGACCACGGTGATCGGTGCCTGGCGGCTCGCCTGGTCGATGGCCGGGTTGGCGTAGTGGGCCAGGGTCTTGAAGATCGGGAAGTACAGCGCGGTGGCCAGCAGCAGGCCGATCATCAGCACCGGTTTGCGCCCGACCTTGTCCGACAGCCAGCCGAAAAAGATGAAGAACGGTGCGCCGATCACCACGCTGACGATCAGCAGGCTGTTGGCCAGGGCCGGGTCCATCTTCAGGAACTGGGTGAGGAAAAACAGTACGTAGAACTGCGCGGCATAGAAGGTCACCGCTTGCCCCGCGTTGATGCTGAACAGGGCGATAAGCACCACTTTCAAGTTTTCCCATTTGCCGAAGGATTCGCGGATCGGTGCCTTGCAGCACTTGCCTTCTTCTTTCATTTTCAGGAAGGCCGGCGACTCATGCAGGCTCAGGCGAATCCAGGTGGAGATGCCCAGCAGCAGGATCGACAGCAGGAACGGAATGCGCCAGCCCCAGACTTCGAACTGATCGCCGGTGAAGTAGCGGCAGCCCAGCACCACCAGCAGCGACAGCAGTAGCCCGAGGGTGGCGGTGGACTGAATCCAGCTGGTATGGAAACCGCGCTTGCCCATTGGCGCGTGCTCGGCAACGTAGGTTGCTGCGCCGCCGTACTCACCACCCAGGGCCAGGCCCTGGAGCATGCGCAACAGCACCAGGATTATCGGCGCGGCGATGCCGATGCTGGCGTAGTTGGGCAGCAGGCCGACGCAGAATGTCGCCAGGCCCATGAGGATGATGGTCGCCAGGAAGGTGTATTTGCGCCCGATCATGTCTCCCAGCCGGCCGAACACCAGTGCCCCGAACGGCCGCACGATGAAGCCGGCGGCGAACGCCATCAGGGCGAAGATGAACGCGGTGGTGTCGTTGACCCCGGCAAAGAACTGCTTGCTGATCACCGCCGCCAGGGCGCCATAGAGGAAAAAGTCGTACCACTCGAACACCGTCCCCAGGGACGAGGCGAAGATGACTTTCTGGGTTTCCTGGCTGGTGCCGACGCTGCGCGTGGCTTCCAGGGGCTGAACATGCTCGGACATAGCGGTATCCCTCACAGTGATTGTTTTTGTTGTTCCACTGCGACGCCGGGGTGGCGTCTCCTGATTTGACACACTTTCCTTGAATCGACTCAGCCCCCTTGTGGGAGCGAGCTTGCTCGCGATAGCGGTCTGTCTGTCGCCTAGGTGTTGAATGTGCCGCCGTCATCGCGAGCAAGCTCGCTCCCACAGGGGGACTTTTGTTGTTTTTCAGACCGTGGCCGGCTCCTTTTGGGGCGTGGTGATTCTTGTGTCTGCCTCAAGCATCATCTGCGCCGCCTTCTCGGCAATCATCAACGTCGGCGAGCAGGTGTTGCCCGAGGTGATGCGCGGCATGATCGAGGCGTCGGCGATGCGCAGGCCCTTGATGCCATGGACACGCAGTTGCGCATCCACCACCGCGTCGCGATCCTGGCCCATGCGGCACGTGCCGACCGGGTGGAAAATCGTCGTGCCAATGCGGGCGGCGGCCTGGTGCAGTTCCTCTTCGGTTTGCAGGCTGGGGCCCGGCAGGTATTCCACTGGTTTGAACGCGCTCAGGGCCGGGGCCGCGACGATGCGTCGGGTCAGGCGGATGGCGTCGGCGGCGACCCGCAAGTCTTCGGGGTGGCTCAGGTAATTGGGTTGGATCAGCGGCGCTTCGTGCGGGTCGGCCGAACGAATGTCCACCCGACCACGGCTTTGCGGGCGCAGGTCGCAGACCGATGCGGTGAACGCCGGGAAGCTGTGCAGCGGTTCTCCGAAGCGTTCCAGGGACAACGGTTGTACGTGGTATTCGAGGTTGGCCGAGGCCTGCTCCGGGCCCGAGCGGGCGAATGCGCCGAGTTGGCTGGGGGCCATGGACAGTGGGCCGCTGCGGTCGTACAGGTAGCGCAGGCCCATGCCCATCTTGCCCCACAGGGTGCCGGCGATCTGGTTCAGGGTGCGGGCGTTTTCCAACTGGTAGATCAGCCGCAGTTGCAGGTGGTCCTGCAAGTTACCGCCGACGCCGGGCAGCTCATGCGTCACGCCGATGCCCAGGCGTTGCAGCAGGCTGCGCGGGCCGATCCCGGAACGTTGCAGGATGCCCGGCGAGCCAACGGCGCCGGCGCACAGGACAATTTCCTTGCGGGCCTTGAAGGTCATGCCCTTGCCTTGCCAGCGGGCGCTGATGGCGTGGGCGCGGTCGTCACGCAGCAACACGCGGTCGACCTCGACGTCGGTCAATACCGTGAGGTTGGCGCGGTGGCGAATCGGCTTGAGAAATGCCTTGGCCGCGTTCCAGCGCACCCCGGCTTTCTGGTTGACCTGGAAGTAGCCGCAGCCTTCATTGTCGCCGCTGTTGAAGTCGTCGACGTTGGGGATGCCGCTCTGTTCGGCGGCACTGCGAAAGGCATCGAGAATCGGCCATGACAGGCGCTGGCGTTCGACCCGCCATTCCCCACCGGCGCCGTGAAATTCGGACGCGCCGGCAAAGTGGTTTTCACTCTGGCGGAACAGCGGCAGCACGTCGTTCCAGGCCCAGCCAGCGTTGCCCTCGGCGGCCCAGCCGTCGTAGTCCGCCGCCTGGCCGCGCATGTAGATCATGCCGTTGATGGAGGAGCAGCCACCCAGGACTTTGCCGCGGGGGTAGCTCAGGGCGCGGCCTTGCAGGCCGGGTTGTGCTTCGGTCTTGAAGCACCAGTCGGTGCGTGGGTTGCCGATGCAGAACAGGTAGCCGACCGGGATGTGAATCCACGGATAGTTGTCGCGCCCGCCGGCTTCGAGCAGCAGCACCCGGTGTTGCGGATTGGCCGACAGCCGATTGGCCAGCAGGCATCCGGCAGGGCCGGCGCCCACGATCACGTAATCGTATTCATCGACGACAGGTTGCATTCGCGACCTCATTCTTGTTTTTGTGGGATCCATCCTAGTTGTTAGTTTTCGTCAAAAGAATGTTAGTTTTTGCGCAGCGGCTGTGCGTTTATAAACAGTCATGCCTTCAGGCGCGTTCAAGGATCGCCTCATGTTCGACTGGAATGACCTGCGTTATTTCCTGGAGCTGCAACGCAGCGGGCGTCTGCTGACGGCTGCACGGCGCCTGAACACTACCCACGCCACGGTGGCCCGGCACATCGAGGCCATCGAGAAAAGCCTGGGCACCGCGCTGTTTGTCCAGCATGCCCAGGGCTATGAACTGACCCCGGCCGGCGAGACGCTGCTCAAGCACGCCGAAGCCATGGAGAACGTGGCGTTGCTGGCCCAGGAGGACATCACCCAGTCCAGTGCGCCCCTGGGCAAGATCCGCCTGGGGGTGACCGAAGGGCTGGGCATCATGTTCCTCGCCAGTCGCATGGACGGGTTGTTCCAGCGCTATCCGGGGCTGGAGGTGGAACTGGTGGCGGTGCCGCGCTTTGTCAGTATCCTCAACCGTGAGGCGGAAATCAGCATCCACCTCGAGCGCCCGGCGGCCGACCTGCTGGTCACCCGCAAGCTCACCGACTACAGCCTGGCGCTGTACGCCAGCCAGGCCTACCTGGACCGTTCGCCAGCACTGCGCAGCCGCGAGGACCTGGCCCGCCACGCCTGGATCGGGTATGTCGATGACCTGCTGTTCAGCCAGGAACTGATGTTCCTCAACAGCTTTTGCCGCAACCCTCGGGTGGTGTTCCACAGCACCAGCGTCATCGCCCAGCAGCAGGCCGCGCGCTCCGGCCTGGGGATTGCCGTGCTGCCTTGCTACATGGCCAGCGGCGACCCGACGCTGGTGCCGTTGCTGCCGGACGAAACCATCCGCCGCAGCTACTGGATCAGCACCCGCCGCGAACTGCACAAATCCGTACGCCTGCGGGTGCTGTGGGATTACGTGGTGCAGCTGTGCGAGCGCGAGCAGGGGCTGCTGTTGCCCTGACCCCAAATCCGGTGACATCCCTGTGGCGAGGGCGCTTGCTCCCGCTGGGCTGCGCAGCAGCCCCAAAACCTCAGTTCGCAAAGTCCCTGACCCACCGCAATGAATGATCAGGGCTGCTTCGCACCCCAGCGGGAGCAAGCTCCCTCGCCACAGAGGGCGCAGCGAATGGGCTGGCCGCCCAAGCCCCCTTTTATGGCCCCCAATGACCTCAAGCCGAAGCAGTGGCGTGCCTTAGTGTTGACCCACAACAAAAGCGCCGCCGAGAGGGCCCCATGCCGGCAACGACACCTTCAACCTGGCTCAACCCAGCCTTCATCCTCCTGATCGGCACCTTGCTCGCCGGCTGCGGCGAAGAGGCCAAGCCGCCCGCGCCCACGGTGTTCACGGCCATGCCCAGCGATGCGGCGCTGGCCCAGGTCTACGACAGTAGCTGCAAGCTCTGCCACGCCAACCCTGGTGCCGGGGCGCCGTTGACCGGCGATACGAACGCCTGGGCGCCACGGGTGGCCCAGGGCGCCGACACCCTGCTGGACCACGCGATCAACGGCTACAACGGCATGCCGCCGATGGGCCTGTGCATGCACTGTTCCGAAGAACAGTTCCTGGCCCTGATCGCCTTCATGTCCGGTCATCACTTCCAATAATAAATACGGGTACTACGGCATGACGATGGACTCCTCACGGCGCCGGTTGCTGCAGCAGGCCGGCGTTATCGCAGCCTTTACGGCCCTGGGTAGCCAGGGTGCCCTGGCCGAGCTGATGCGCGCGCCGCGGCTGATCCCCTGGCGCAACTGGTCCGGCGCGCAGAGTTGCCTGCCGGCGGCGCGCCTGGCCCCCAAGGACCTCGATGAACTGGTGAGCGTGGTGAGGCGCGCCGAAGGGCGGATTCGTCCGGTGGGTTCCGGACATTCCTTCAGTGCCCTGGTGCCCACTGACGGCACCTTGTTGTCGCTGAGTTTTTTCAGCGACCTGTTGGCTCATGATGCAGCCAGCCTGCAAGCCGAGTTCGGCGGTGGCACGCCCATGTCCCGCATGGGCCCGGCGCTCAAGGCCATCGGCCAGGCACTGCCGAACATGGCCGACGTGGATTACCAGACCCTGGCCGGTGCCATCGCCACCTCGACCCACGGCACTGGCAAGGCCTTCGGCTCCTACGCATCCCAAGTGGTCGGCCTGCAACTGGTGACGGCCAGCGGCGCGGTCCTCGATTGCGATGCCCAGCGTCATCCAGAAGTGTTCAATGCCGGCCGGGTGTCCCTTGGCGCGCTGGGGCTGGTGACTCGCGTGCGCCTGCAGAACCGCGCCGCCTATCGCTTGCGCGAGCACCAATGGGTGGCGAAAACCGAGGAGTTGCTCGAAGACGTGGACACCCACACCCGGGACAACCAGCACTGGGAAATGCAGGTCGTCACCCATTCCGACTATGCGTTGTCGATCGCCCTGAACGAAACCGCGGATCCGGCCACGCCGCCGATCAGCCCCGAGGAGGAGGGCGGCAACGAATTCGTCAGCCTGATCGAAAACCTCGACAAGTATGGCAGCGACTTTCCAGCGACCCGGCGAGTCCTGCTCAACAGCCTGCGGCTGGTGGCCGATTTCGACGACCGGGTCGGTGACTCCCATGACATCTATGCCAACGCTCGCACCGTGCGCTTCAACGAGATGGAGTACTCGGTGCCGGCTGAATACGGCCCGGCGTGCCTGCGAGAGATTCTGGCGCTGATCCGCGACAAGGACCTGCGCACCTGGTTTCCCATCGAATACCGCTACGTGAAGGCCGACGACATTGCCCTGAGCATGTTCGAAGGCCGGGACAGCTGCTCGATCTCGGTGCACCAGCATTACCAGATGGACCATCATAATTTCTTTGCCGTCATCGAGCCGATCTTCTGGAAATACCAGGGCCGTCCGCATTGGGGGAAATTGCATTCCCTGAACGCCAAGGCGCTCCAGGCGCTGTACCCGCGCTGGACGGAATTCACCGAGGTGCGCCAGGCGCTGGACCCCAGCGGCAAGTTCCTCAATGGGCATCTTTCATCGATTCTGGGTTTGAGCTGAAGGAAGACCCTGTGGGAGCGAGCTTGCTCGCGATGGCGGTGTAGGAGCTGGCGAAGCCTGCGATCTTTTGATCTTGATCTTTCGCTCTCGACTCAATTGTCAGTGGAAAGATCGCAGCCTCGTTGCACTCGATAGCTCCTACACGGCTCCTACCCAGCGCCTACACAGCTAGCCCTACACCGCCGAGCGGGAGCAAGCTCCCTCGCCACAGGTGCTGTGAAACACTCTAGAACGCAAACGGAATACAGACCTTGGCCCAGAGCATTTCGCCCTCGGTGCGGTTCTCCACTGCAAACTCCTTGGCCCAGCGGATTTCGGCGCTGGCGTACTTGAGGAAGGTCAGGTGTAGCGCCGGGCCGATGGCGAAGACCTGGCCGCGTACGCCGTCGTCGACGTCCTGCCCGGCGAATTGCACGGTGCGGCCGTATTGTTTGTCGTCGGTGGTCTGTTTGAGGTAGTAGCCGTTGAGCCCCAGCCTCACGTTGTCGGTCAGGCGGTAGCTGGCGGAATAATCGAAGTGGAAAATCTGCCCCGAACGGTAGTCGGTGTCCTTGTTCTTGCGGTTGAAGCTGTAGGTGGTTTTCATCGACACCTCGGTGTCTTCCGAGGGCAACCAGGTGAAGGAAAACAGCGGCTTGTAGGTGTAGAAATTGTTGCTGGTATTGGCCAGTCGATCGGTGCTGTATTCGCCGGTCGGCACGGTGATTTCCAGCGCCGCGGCCAGGGTCAGGTTCTTGCCCATGTCCCAGAGCACGATGGGCGAAATGGTGGTGTCGCCCATGCCCTCGCGGGTGTCGTGCAAGCCGAACACCGAGACTTCCTGCTTGATCCAGGGCTGGGCGATGTAGATCCCCGCGCGCCCGCCGGCCACCCGCAACGGGCTCAAGTAATCGATACGCGGGACCACTGCCGTGGATTCGATTTCTACGTCCGGCAGTTCACCGCCCAACGAACTGATATTGAATTTCCGGGCCTTGTAGTGGTTGTAGTAGAGGTTGAACGCGACCATGTTGTCCGGAAGGCTGTCGACTTCCAGCGGCAACACGAAAAAACCGTCGGTGCCGGGGCCGATGTTGTCGACCCCCGATTCGGTCGCCAAGGCGGGCAAGGCACTGGCGCAGGCCAGGCCGAGGGTCAATTGCAAGGCGAATGTCGTGCGGATCGGGTTCATGTGGAGGCTCATTATTATTGTTGGAGATGCACCGAAAGTCCGAGCCATACAAATAAGCCGTTCGCCGCCAACAGGGCAGGGTATTGGCGGCCATACAGGGGACTTGGGCGGCCAGATTTTTGTGCCCCTCGATCCGCCGGGGCATGCTAACTTTGTGAAACAACCGGTTACAAAAACGCCACCTAACGTGCTCCGGAACCCGCCCCATGCAGATGAAAGTCATCGACCCGACCTATGAATTGGCGTTGGTATCGCCATTCCTGCTACAGACCCTGGCCGAGGTGGTGGCGGACAAGGGCTTCGATGCCGCCAGCCTGTGTCGCGGCCTGGGGTTCGGCCTCGATGATCTGCAAGACCCCGCCCAGCGCATTTCCTACCGCCAGGCCGTGGTCATGATTCAGCGGGCGCTCAAGCTGTTGCCCGACCAGGGACTGGGGTTGTGGGTGGGGGACCGCAACGTGCTTGGCACCCTTGGCCTGCTGGGCCACGTCCTATCGCTGTGCGAAACCCTGCGCGATGCCTTTGCCCTGGGGGTTCGTTACCAGCACACCACCGGCGGCATCGCGGTGACCAGCGTCGAAGAAGCCACTGACCGGATCATGGTCGAGGCGACCTGCCGGCTGCCTTTCGCCGAGATCCAGGTGTTTGCCGTGGAAGAGTTCTTCGCCAGCCTGATGGTCTATGGCCGGGCGCTGGCGGGGCCCGATTTCAAGCCCCTGGCCGTGGAGTTCATGCACGCCGCGCCGTCCTATGCCCAGGAATATCGGCGGATTTTGGGACCGGATGTGCACTTCGGTTGCCGACACAATCGCATGCTGATCGACGTGCGCTGGCTGGATATGCGTTTGCCCAATCACCACCCGTTGGCCCTGCGCCAGGCATTGGCCTTGCTGGAGCAGGAGGCCACCGAGGTGCACCAGAAAATCGATCTGATCCAGACCGTGGAACGGGCGATTGCCCGGGATCTGACTCGGGGCAGCCACATCGAGAAAATCGCCAGCGATCTCAATATGAGCAGCCGCACCCTGCGTCGGCGCCTGACCGAACACAGCCTGACCTTCGAAGCCTTGCTCGAACAAGTGCGCCGCGGCCGGACCCTGAACCTGTTGGCCAACCCTGAACTGTCCATCGAGCGCATCACCGAAGAAGTCGGCTACAGCGATGTGCGCAGTTTTCGCCGGGCGTTCCGACGCTGGACAGGCATGAGCCCGAGCGCGTTTCGCAATGAGAGCGCCGACGCCCGGCTCTAAGGATATGTCCAAACAGTATTTCTCAAGCCGTGTGGGCTTTCCCTAAGATCACGTCATAACTCGTTATGACAAGTGATAAGGGCCATGTCCGACAACGTTCTTCCCCTCAACAGCGTACCGCTGCATACGCAACTGCGAGACGTGCTGCGTGCGCGCATTCTCGACGGTGAATACCCCCAGGGCGGCCAGATGCCCTCGGAAAGCGAGCTCGGTGCGCTGTTTCGCGTCAGCCGCATCACCGTGCGCCAGGCCCTGGGCGATCTGCAAAAGGAAGGCCTGATTTTCAAGATCCACGGCAAAGGCACGTTCGTGGCCAAGCCCAAGACCTTCCAGAACGTCAGCACCCTCCAGGGCCTGGCCGAATCCATGACCGGGCGCGGCTTCGAGGTGATCAACCGCTTGCTCAGTTTCAAGTTCATCGCCGCCGACCGGCTGGTGGCCGAGCGGCTGAAGTTGACTGAAGGGGAAATGGTGGCGCAGATCAAGCGGGTGCGCTTGATCAACCGCGAGCCGGTCTCCCTGGAGATCACCTACCTGCCCAGGGCCCTTGGTGAACGACTGGAAAAGGCCGACCTGGTCACCCGGGACATTTTCCTGATCCTGGAAAACGACTGCGCCTTGACCTTGGGCCATGCCGACCTGGCCATCGATGCGGTGCTGGCCGACAACGACCTGACCCAGGCGCTGGAGGTCGAGCCGGGCTCGCCCATCATGCGCATCGAACGCCTGACCCATGACGCCAGCGGCCAGCCACTGGACTTCGAACACCTCTACTACCGTGGCGATGCCTTCCAGTACCGCTTGCGGATCGACCGGCAAAAAGGAACGCAGCGCCATGACTAGAAACACCCTGGAACAGGAATACGACATCGTCGTCATCGGTGGTGGCACGGCCGGCCCCATGGCGGCGATCAAGGCCAAGGAGCGCAACCGTGATTTGCGCGTGCTGCTGGTGGACAAGGCCAACGTCAAGCGCAGCGGTGCCATCAGCATGGGCATGGACGGCTTGAACAACGCGATCATCCCCGGCCATTCCACGCCCGAGCAATACACCAAGGAAATCACCATCGCCAACGACGGCGTCGTCAACCAGGCGGCGGTGTACGCCTACGCGACCCACAGCTTCGAAACGATCGAGCAACTGGACCGTTGGGGCGTGAAGTTCGAGAAGGACGAAACCGGTGACTATGCGGTGAAAAAGGTCCACCACATGGGGGCCTACGTGCTGCCGATGCCGGAAGGGCATGACATCAAGAAAGTCCTCTACCGGCAGTTGAAACGGGCGCGGGTGAGCATCACCAATCGCTTGGTCTGCACTCGCTTGCTGACCGACGAAGCGGGCGCGGTGAACGGTGTGATGGGTTTCGATTGCCGCACCGCCGATTTTCATGTGATCAAGGCCAAGGCGGTCATCCTCTGCTGCGGCGCGGCGGGGCGCCTGGGGTTGCCGGCCTCCGGCTACTTGATGGGCACCTATGAAAATCCGACCAATGCCGGCGATGGTTATGCCATGGCCTATCACGCCGGCGCCGAACTGGCGAACCTGGAATGCTTCCAGATCAACCCGCTGATCAAGGATTACAACGGCCCGGCGTGCGCCTATGTCACCGGTCCCCTGGGCGGCTACACCGCCAACAACAAGGGCGAACGCTTCATCGAGTGCGACTACTGGAGTGGGCAAATGATGTGGGAGTTCCACCAGGAGCTCGAAGGTGGCAATGGTCCGGTGTTCCTCAAGCTCGATCACCTGGCCGAGGAGACCATCCAGAACGTCGAGGAGATCCTGCACAGCAACGAGCGGCCCAGTCGCGGTCAGTTCCATGCCAACCGCGGCACCGACTACCGCACGCAGATGGTGGAAATGCACATCTCCGAAATCGGTTTTTGCAGCGGTCATTCGGCGTCGGGCGTGTGGGTCAACGAGCGGGCCGAGACTTCGGTCAAGGGCTTGTACTCGGCCGGCGACATGGCGGCGGTGCCGCACAACTACATGCTCGGTGCGTTCACCTACGGTTGGTTTGCCGGCAACAACGCAGCGGATTTCGTGGCGCAGAAGGAGTTCTCGGCGCTGGATGCCGGGCAGATCGAACGGGAGAGGGCACGTGTCTACGCGCCCCTGGACCGCGAGCACGGCCTGCCGCCAGCCCAGGTGGAATACAAGCTGCGACGTTTCGTCAACGATTACCTGCAACCGCCGAAGGTCACCAAGAAAATGCAGATCGGCCTGCAACGCTTCAGCGATATCCAGCGCGACCTGGACCAGATCAAGGCCCACAACCCTCACGAATTGATGCGCGCCATGGAGGTCAGCGTGATCCGCGATTGCGCCGAAATGGCCGCCCGCGCCTCGCTGTTTCGCGCCGAAAGTCGTTGGGGGCTGTACCACTATCGAGTCGATCACCCACAACGCAACGACAGCGACTGGTTCTGTCATTGCCACTTGAAGAAGGGCGACGACGGCGCGATGACCTCATTCAAGAAAGCCGTCGAGCCCTACATCATCGCCCTCGATGCCGACGAACTGCAGGCCTATGACCGGCTGCGGGTCGGTGCCGACGCGGCGTGAACCGTCCACCCAGAGAGACCGCCCATGGCCTATCAACCCCAGGAAATCTTCTTCCGCTCCAATGCCCCCGTCACCGTGGACGAGGACAAGTGCATCGCCCACAAAGGCTGCACCGTCTGCGTCGATGTCTGCCCCATGGACTTGCTGGCGATCAACCCGGCGACCCAGAAGGCCTACATGGCGTTCGACGAATGCTGGTACTGCATGCCCTGTGAAAAGGACTGCCCGACCGGGGCGGTGAAAGTCGAGATTCCGTACCTGCTGCGTTGACTGACAGGACGCTATCGCGAGCACGCTCGCTCCCACAGTGGATTTGTGGTGAGCGCCGAAAAAAATGTGGGAGCGAACTTGCTCGCGAAGAGGCCCGCCCAAACACCACAAAAGCCATCCGGCCACCCCGGACGCCAAATTCAGAACACCCCTCGTTTCCCACCGCGCCCTGATCGCGGCGGAGACGAACATCCAATAAATGATTCGAGGGGACACACCCATGTTATTGCGTGCAGCACTCGCCGGTCTGGTACTGGCTTCGTTGACCTTGCCTGCCCAGGCAGAAACCATCCGTATCGCCATCGGCACCCAGGACACCACCATCAACTGCGCCGCCGGCGGGTTGTTGATTCGTGAACTGGGCCTGCTGGATAAATACCTGCCCCACGACGGCGCCTACAAGAGCGCCCAATACGATATCCAGTGGAAGAACTTCACCAGCGGCGCGCCGCTGACCAACGAGATGGTCGCCGGCAAGCTCGACTTCGGCGCCATGGCCGATTTCCCCGGGGCGTTCAACGGCGTGGCGTTCGAAACCGCCGGCAAGCACAGCCTGTTCATCAGCGTGTTGTCGGGCAGCACCCAGGGCAGTGGCAACGGCATCGTGGTGCCCAGCGCGTCGGGCGTGCAGTCGTTGGCCGAGCTCAAGGGCAAGACCATTTCGGTGCCGTTCGCTTCCACCGCCCATGGCATGTTGCTGCGCGCTGTCGCGGCCCAGGGATGGGACCCGCTCAAGGACGTCAACATCATTGCCCAGCCGCCGGAGGTGGCCGGCTCCGCGTTGCAAGCTGGCAAGATCGACGCCCACGCTGACTTCGTGCCTTTCGCCGAACTGTTCCCCAGCCGGGGTTTCGCCCGCAAGATCTACGACGGTGCCCAGGCGGGCGCGCCAACCTTCCACGGCGCGTTGGTAGATCAAGCCTACGCCAGACAGTACCCGGAAATTGTCGTGGCCTACCTGCGCGCGAGCATCGAGGCCAATCAACTGCTGGCCGCCGAGCCGGAGAAGTACAGCGAGTTGATCGCCAAGGTCACTGGCGTGGATGCCGAGGTCAATTACCTGTTCCACGGGCCGCTGGGCGTGCAGACCCGCGACTTGACCTGGAAACCGGAATACCGCCAAGCCGTCGGCACCGCCATCGACACCCTCAAGCTGCTGAAAAAGGCCGATCGCGGCCTGGACCTCAACACCTTCATCGATGACCAGTACATCCGCGCCGCATTCAAGGCATCGAACCTCGATTACACCGCGCAACTGGGTAACTACGCCCAGACCCCGCTGGGCAGTACCGATGCGGCGACCGGCCAGGCGATAACCGATTTCAGCCACGTGGCCGAGATCTGGGTGCGTGGCGAGTCGAAAGTGCGCCATTACGCCTCGGCGCAATCGGCCTTCGCCGCGCTGGCGAGCCTCAAGCAGGAAGGCAAGGGCATCCGCGCCGTCTATGCCCAGGCCAGCGACAGCGGGATCAAGCTGCTGGCCGAACAGGCGTGGTTTGCCAGTGATGCCAAGGGCCAGCTCAGCGCATTTCTGCTCAAGGACCAGGCCCAGCAATTTGCTAGCGCCCAGGGCGGCAAAGTCTTGGACTTCAGCGAAGCCACCACCCAGGCGGTCGCAGCCCGCTGACCTGACTCATGACCCTGTGGGAGCGAGCTTGCTCGCGATAGCGGTGTGTCAGTCATCTCAATTGCAGCTGATCTGACGCCATCGCGAGCAAGCTCGCTCCCACAGGGATTCCACTCCGGAGGAAGATTTGTGCATCCATCACCCAAACGCTGGTTCCTGCGAGCCGCTTCCCTGTTGCTCTGCCTGCTGTTCTGGCAACTCGCCGCCAACGGCCACTGGAACCTCGGCCTGGTGACCTTCGCCAACGTCCCGACCCCTCTGGCGGTGATCGAGGCGGCGCTGGGCCTGGGCGAGTCCGGCAATCTCGCCCGGCACCTGGGCAGTAGCCTGGGTCGGGTCTTTGCCGGTTATGGCGCGGCGCTGTTGATCGGCGTGGCGCTGGGCTTGGCCATCGGTCGTTCGAAATGGGCTGAAGACTTATTGCTGCCACCGCTGGAAGTGCTGCGGCCGATCCCGGCGGTGGCCTGGATTCCCCTGGCGATCCTGATGTTCCCTTCGTCGGAACTGTCGATGGTATTCATCACCTTCACCGGCGCGCTGTTCCCGATCCTGCTCAACACCGTGCACGGCGTCGAAGGGGTGGACCGGCGGCTGATCGCGTCGGCGAAGAGCCTGGGGGCCGGGCGCCGGGCGATCCTGCTGGAAGTGATTCTGCCGGGCGCCGCGCCGAGCATCATCACCGGCCTGGCCATCGGCATGGGCACGTCCTGGTTCTGTCTGGTGACGGCGGAAATGATCGCCGGCCAGTACGGCATCGGCTACTACACCTGGGCTTCCTACACCGTGCAGAACTACGCCGATATCGTGGTCGGCATGTTGCTGATCGGTGTGTTGGGCATGGGCAGCAGCCTGTTGATCAAGCGCCTGGGCGGGTTGTTCACGCCTTGGCATCGACCACGAGGAAAAGCCTGATGAGTGTGATGCAAACACCCGAAGGACGGATCGACATCCGTCAGTTGTCCATTGTCCTTGGCCAGGGGAACCAAGCCTTCGAAGCGGTCCAGGGCCTCGATTGCCAGATCGAGGCGGGCCAGTTCGTCTGTGTCCTGGGGCCGTCCGGTTGCGGCAAATCCACCTTGCTCGGGGCCCTGGCCGGGCATCTGCAACCGCGCACCGGCACTTTGAATGTCGACGGCGTGAGCGTTTGCGGCCCGTCGCCCCAACGCGGCATGGTGTTCCAGCAACACACGTTGTTTCCCTGGCGCAGCGTGCGCGACAACGTCGCCTTCGGCCTGAAGATGCGTGGCCTGGGCAAGGCCGAACGGCACCGGGCCGCCGATGAAATCCTCGCATTGGTGGGCCTGGAAGGCTTCGCCGGGCACTGGCCGGACCAGCTCTCCGGGGGTATGCAGCAACGGGTGGAGATCGCCCGGGTGCTGGTCAACCGTCCACGGCTGCTGTTGATGGACGAACCCTTCGGCGCGCTGGATGCCCTGACCCGGTTGAACATGCAGGAGCTGCTGCTGGACATCTGGACGCGCATCCGCACCACCGTGGTGTTCGTGACCCACGACATCGACGAGGCGTTGTTCCTGGCCGATCGTTTGCTGGTGATGAGCCCGCGTCCCGGCCGGATCATCGAGGACCTGCGTTTGGATTTTCCACGGCCACGCACGACCGAACTGGTGACCCGCCCTGAATTCTCCCGCTTGAAGCGCCACTGCCTCGACCTGCTGCGCCATGAAGACGGCCGGCAATTGCCGCGCCTCAATCCTCTCGGGCTTCCCCCTGAAACCTCCTTGCCGCGATTTGCCCTATGACCTCTCTATTCGAAGACACCGACAACGACGACATCCTCGCCCTGCAACCGCGCCTGACCGACGAGGACCCTGGCGTGCGCCGCATTGCCTTGATTGAACTGGCCGACCTTGAGGAACCTGAGGGGCTGCTGTGGCTGGTGGATCGTCTGGCCGAGGACTCCAGTGCCGATGTTCGGGCCGAAGCCGCGCGATTGCTTGAAGCCTGGGAGGACGCGTCGGTGGTTGCGGCCCTGTGCGAGGCCCTGACCGACCCGTCCGCGACCGTACAGGCCGCTGCCGCCCAGAGCCTGAGCCTGCTCAAGAGCGAGGCAGCGGGGCGGGTGATCCTGCCCTGGACGGCCCATGCCGATGCTAGCGTGCGTGTCGCGGCGTTCAGGGCTTTGCGCGAACTGCGCCTGGCCGACGCTGCGCCGGCTGCAATCGCCGCATTGGCCGACAGCGATGCCAGCGTGCGTCGCGAGGCAGTTGGCGTGCTGGGCTGGCTCAAACACCTCGACGCTTTGCCAGCCCTGGCCCGGCTGGCCAGCGATGATCCAGATACTGAAGTGCGCCGCGCGGCCACCGGCGCCCTTGGCCTGGCTTCGGACGCGCAAGTCTTGCCGGCGCTGCGCCAGGCCCTCCGGGATCCGGCCTGGGCGGTGCGCGAAGAAGCCGCCACTACCCTGGGCAAGGTCGGTCACGCCGCTGCCGGCCCGGCCCTGGTCGAGGCGCTGGCCGATGATTATTGGCAAGTGCGGTTGCGGGCGACCCGCAGCCTCGGGCGTTTGCGGTATGCCCCGGCGTTGGCGGCCTTGATCGAGACCTTGGGCCACCGCATCAGCAATCTGCGCAAGGAGGCGGCCCTGGCCCTGGGGGAGTTGAACGATCGCGGTGCGATCCCGGCGTTGCAGGCGGCCCGGGATGATGGCGACCCGGAGGTGCGCAAGGCCGTGCGTATTGCCTTGGGGCAGTTGCAATGAGCCCGTTGGCGATTGGCAATTGCCGGGACAAGGGACAATTGAGGCTCGACTGGCCCGATGGTCGTGAGCAACGGCTGGACCACGCTGAGCTGCGTCGCCGATGCCCATGCTCCCAGTGTCGGGCGTTTCGTCTGCGAGGGTTGGCGGTTCAGGTTGATCCGCGGGTTCGGGTGGTCGGGGTCAATGCCCAGGGGTATGGGGTGCAATTGGTGTTCAGTGATGGGCATGAGCGGGGGATTTTTCCTTGGGCTTATCTGGCGGGGTTGTAGTCTCTCTGTAGATTCCTTGTGGGAGCGAGCTTGCTCGCGAAGGCGGCGTTATGGCTGACCGGGATTTTGTTGATCGGGTACATATCCATTACTGCGGTAACGGCCACTTAGGGTTCCGCCCTGACGGCGGCTCACTTTTGAGAAGCCCGGGAGCCGGCCCAGTCAAAAGTAAGCAAAACGCTTCTGCCCCACCACTTGGCACCTCGCCTAGGCTCGGTGTGCCCTCACTCCGGCATTGCTCCGTGGGCCGCCGCGAAGGGCCATCCATGGCCCAGCGCGGCTATCCCGGCATCCATGCCGGGATGCCCACTCCACAATGCCTGCGTTCGGCCAGCGTGGTTAACGGGGCGCCCGAGATCAACGTCCACCCCGAGGCGGCCTGATAGCCGACCTGGTTCTCCTGGTCGTACACCCGTCAGATCTGTGGGAGCAAAGCTTGCTCGCGAGGCGGCCTTACAGCCAACCTATCTCTCCGGCCATACCCCGATCCAACTGTGGGAGCGAGCTTGCTCGCGATAGCGGTGGGTCAGCTTGCATGGATATCGAGTGTGCTGATGCTTTCGCGAGCAAGCTCGCTCCCACAGGAAAATGCTGTTCACTTGGAAAAGTGTTGATACCTGTGGCCAGAGAATGCTCCCGCTGCGCAGCGGCCCCGAGCTGTGAACTGACTGGCGGCGCTTGTCAGAAAAATCCTTAAAGAGTACAAATGTACTCCATGACGACTCTCACTCCCCGCCGTACCGCCATCCTGACTTTCATCCGCGAACGCATCGCCGATCAGGGCCAGCCTCCCAGCCTCGCTGAAATCAGCGAGGCGTTCGGTTTTGCCTCTCGCAGTGTGGCGCGCAAGCATGTGCTGGCGCTGACCGAAGCCGGTTTCATTGAGGTCAATCCGCACCAGGCCCGGGGCATTCGCTTGCTGAACCAGCCACCACGACCCGAGCTGCTGGACGTGCCGGTGTTGGGGCGAGTGGCTGCCGGGTTGCCGATCGGCGCCGATGCCGAGGTCCACAGTCGCCTGATGCTGGACCCGGCGATTTTTACCAAGGCGCCGGATTACCTGCTGCGGGTCCAGGGTGATTCGATGATCGAGGACGGCATTCTCGACGGTGACCTGGTGGGCGTGCAGCGCACACCCCAGGCCTCCAACGGCCAGATTGTCGTGGCGCGCCTGGATGGCGAGGTCACCATCAAGCGCTTCGAGCGCATTGGCGAGCGGGTGCGTTTGTTGCCGCGCAACCCGGCCTACCAGCCGATCATCGTCGAGGCCGACCAGGACCTGGCGATAGAAGGGGTGTTCTGTGGCTTGGTGAGGCAAGGCTGATGGGCGCTGTCGTTGCGCTGGACACGCTGTTCAACGGCGGCCAGGTCTGGAAGGGCCGGCCTGCGCCGCCAGCCGCCAGCCCGCAACCCACCGGTCATGCGGCATTGGACGCGGCGTTGCCCAGTGGTGGCTGGCCGGAGTCGGCGTTGACGGAACTGCTCATCGCCGCGCCGGGCGTGGGTGAGTTGCAACTGGTGTGGCCGACCCTGGCGCGGCTGGCGGCGGCGGGGGAGCGGATCGTGCTGGTGGCGCCACCGTTTGTGCCCTATCCCCAGGCCTGGCAGAACGCCGGCGTCGACCTGCGCCAGTTGTCGGTGATCCGCGCCGATGAGCGCGATGCCCTGTGGGCCACCGAACAATGCTTGCGTTCGGGCAGTTGTGGCGCGGTCCTGTGCTGGCCCCGCCAGGCGGATGACCGGGCCTTGCGCCGCTTGCAAGTGGCAGCGGAAACCGGCCAGACCCTGGCGTTCGCCTGGCGCTCGATCCAGGAGGCCATCAACCCGTCGCCGGCGGCGCTGCGCATCGCCATCGATACCCGGCCGGCGCAATTGCGCGTGCTCAAGTGCCGCGGCGGGTTGGCTCGTTCGGCGCCGATTGCCTTTGCCATGCTCGCCCCACAAACCGGGCATTGAGGTTGCGATGCGCTGGGTCTGTATTCTCTTCCCGCAATTGGCGCTGGACGCCGCACTGCGTCAGCGCCCCGATCCCGACCAGCCCCTGGCATTGCTGACTGGTCCGGCCCAGCGTCGGGTGCTGCAAGCGGTGAATGCGCCGGCACGAGCCCTGGGTTTGCGGCCTGGCCAGACCATGACCGCCGCCCAGGCCTTGAGCAAAGGCTTTGCCACCGCCGAATACGACGCGGCGCAAATCGAACACTGGCAACAGTTCCTGGCGGCCTGGGCCTACCGTTTCAGCTCCCAGGTCAGCGTGCATTACCCGCGCACGTTGCTGTTCGAGATCGAGTCGAGCCTGGGCCTGTTTGGCCCCTGGCCGGTGTTCGAGGCGCGCTTGCGGGCCGAGCTGACCGAGCTGGGCTTTCGTCATCGCATCGTCGCCGCTCCCAATCCGGTGGCGGCGCGGGTGTTGGCCAATGCCTATGATGCCCTGGTGGTGCCCGACGCCGAGACCTTGCAACAGTGCCTGGGAGACATGCCCGTGGAGCGGATCGGTCTGGAACCCGACGTCGCCACGGCGCTGTCGCGCATGGGCCTGCGCCGCCTGAGCCAGGTCCAGGCCTTGCCCCGGCAGACCCTGGCTCGGCGCTTCGAGGCCCAGGTGCTCAAGCACCTCGACGCGCTGACGGGCAGTCGCACCCTGGCGCTGTCGTTCTACCTGCCGCCAGACCGTTTCGATGTGCGCATCGAACTCAACTACGACGTTCAGTCCCATCAGGCGCTGCTGTTTCCGTTGCGCCGGCTGACCGGTGACTTGTCGGCCTTCCTGTGCGGACGCGACAGTGGCGTGCAGCGCTTCGACCTGCACCTGGAGCACGCCGGTTTGCCGGACACGCTGATCAAGGTCGGCTTGCTCAGCGCCGAACGGGATCCTGCGATGCTCTTCGAACTGGCCCGCGGTCGCTTGGAACAGGTGCAGGTCGCGGCCCCGGTGCGGGGTTTTCGCTTGTGTGCCGAGGACCTGCCGAGTTTCGTGCCCCAGCGCCTGGAGCTGTTCGACGAGCGCCCGCAACAGTCCCTGCCCTGGGAGCAACTGCGCGAACGGCTGCGGGCGCGGCTGGGAGATGACGCGGTGCAGGGCCTGGGGTTTCGCGATGACCATCGACCTGAATGCGCCTGGCAAATGACGCCGCAACCGCGGCCCCAGGCCTGTCCGGTACGCGCTGGCGTGCAACGTCCCGGCTGGCTGCTGAATGAGGCCCAGGTGCTGCAGGACAGCCAGGCGCGAATCCTCATGGGCCCGGAACGCATCGAGACCGGCTGGTGGGACGGCGCCGACGTACGCCGTGACTACTACCTGATCGAAACCCGCAGCGGACAACGTGGCTGGGCCTATCAACCGGTGGGCGAGGGCGGGCCGTTGTGGCTGCAGGGCTGGTTCGCATGAGCGTTGAGTATGCCGAGCTGCATTGCCTGTCGAACTTCAGCTTCCAGCGCGGCGCCTCCAGTGCCCTGGAGCTGTGTCGTCGGGCCAGGCAAGAGGGCTACCAGGCCCTGGCGATCACCGACGAATGCACCTTGGCCGGAATCGTCCGGGCCTGGCAGGCGGCCAAGGAACTGGAGCTGCAACTGATCGTCGGCAGCGAAATCCAGATCGAGAACGGCCCGAAACTGGTGTTGCTGGTGGAAGACCTGGAAGGCTATCAAGCCTTGTGCCGGCTGATCACCCGCGCCCGGCGTCGCAGCGAGAAGGGCCACTATCGCATCGTGCGAGAGGACTTCGACCAGCCCTTGCCGGGGCTGCTGGCGTTGTGGATAGCCGAGGGCAACGACGCTGAGGAACACGGGCGTTGGCTCCAGCCGATCTTTGCCGGGCGCCTGTGGCTGACGGTCCAGTTGCATTGCGCACAGGACGACCGCCGCCGGTTGGCAGACTCGTTGGCGCTGGCCGAGCGCTTGAATCTTCCCGCCGTGGCCAGTGGCGATGTGCACATGCACGTGCGCGGCCGTCGTGCCTTGCAGGACACCATGACCGCCATCCGCCACCACGTCACGGTGGCCGAGGCTGGCCAGCGCCTGCACCCCAACGGCGAGCGCCACTTGCGCAGCCGCAAGGCTCTGGCCGATCTCTACCCGCGGGCCTTGCTCGACGAAACCCTGAACATCGCCCGGCGTTGCACCTTCGATCTTGGCCAACTGCGTTACCAATACCCCCGCGAGCTGGTGCCCGAGGGGCATGATCCGGCGTCCTGGCTGCGGGAACTGACCGAGCGTGGCATGCGCGAGCGGTGGAAGGATGGCGTGACAGACAAAGTGCGGGCACAGATCGACAAGGAGCTGAGCCTGATCGCCGAGTTGGGTTATGACAGCTATTTCCTCACCGTACAGGACATCGTCAGCTTCGCCCGCAGCCGCCATATCCTTTGCCAGGGGCGTGGTTCGGCGGCCAACTCGGCGGTGTGCTACGCCTTGGGCATCACCGAAATCGATCCCAGCCTTACCAGCCTGTTGTTTGAACGCTTCCTGTCCCGGGAGCGCAATGAGCCGCCGGACATTGACGTCGACTTTGAACATGAGCGTCGCGAGGAAGTGCTGCAGTACGTGTTCCAGCGCTACGGTCGTCATCGTGCGGCATTGACGGCGGTGGTCAGCAGTTACCACGGCGCCGGGGCGGTGCGCGATGTGGCCAAGGCCCTGGGCCTGCCGCCGGACCAGATCAACGCCCTGGCCGATTGCTGTGGCCGCTGGAGCGACGAGGCGCCGCCAGTGGAGCGCTTGCGTGAAGGTGGCTTCGACCCGGACAGCCCGGTGTTGCGCCGGGTCCTGAGCCTGACCCAGCAATTGATCGGTTTTCCCCGGCATCTGTCCCAGCACCCGGGTGGCTTCGTGATTTCCGAGCAGCCCCTGGACACCCTGGTGCCGGTGGAAAACGCCGCCATGGCCGAACGCACCATCATCCAGTGGGACAAGGACGACCTGGACGCGGTCGGGTTGCTCAAGGTGGACATCCTGGCCCTGGGCATGCTCAGTGCGATTCGGCGCTGTTTCGACCTGATCGAGCGCTATCGGGGCCAGCGCTACGCCCTGGCGTCGCTGCCCAAGGATGATCGGGCGACCTACGAAATGATCAGCCGCGCCGACACCATCGGTGTGTTCCAGATCGAGTCCCGGGCGCAGATGTCGATGTTGCCTCGGCTGAGACCCAAGACCTTCTACGATTTGGTCATCGAAGTGGCGATCGTGCGGCCCGGGCCGATCCAGGGAGGGATGGTGCATCCGTACCTGCGCCGCAGAAACAAAGAAGAGGCGGTGACTTATCCCTCTGAAGCGTTGAAGGAAGTGCTCAACCGCACCCTGGGTGTTCCCCTGTTCCAGGAACAGGTCATGCAGATCGCCATCGTCGCGGCCGATTACACCCCGGGTGAAGCAGACCAATTGCGTCGCTCCATGGCGGCCTGGAAACGTCACGGTGGGTTGGAGCCCCATCGGGAACGCCTGGCGCAGGGGATGAAGAAAAACGGCTACACCGCTGAGTTTGCCGCGCAAATCTTCGAACAGATCAAAGGCTTCGGCAATTACGGTTTCCCGGAATCCCACGCCGCCAGTTTCGCTTTGCTGACCTACGCCAGCAGTTGGCTCAAATGCCACGAACCGGCGGCGTTCGCCTGTGCCCTGATCAACAGCTGGCCCATGGGGTTCTACAGCCCGGACCAGATCCTCCAGGATGCCCGCCGGCATCAACTGTCGATCCGCCCGGTGGACGTACGCGCCAGCGATTGGGATTGCAGCCTCGAGCCCATGGACGGTCGACAACCGGCGATCCGCATGGGGCTGTGCATGGTCAAGGGCTTTCGCGAAGAGGATGCCCGCCGTATCGAAGCGGCCCGCCGGCATCGGCCCTTCAGCGATGTGGCCGACTTGGGCGAGCGCGCGCAGCTCGATGCCCGGGCCCAGGCGCAATTGGCCGATGCGGGGGCCTTGCAGGGCTTGGCCGGTGATCGCCATCGTGCCCGCTGGGAAGTGGCTGGGGTGCAGAAGCAACTGGGCTTGTTCGCCGGTTTGCCCTGCCAGGAGGAACCGTCCGTGGCCCTGCCAAAACCTACGCTGGGGGAAAACCTGTTTGCCGATTACACCACGCTCGGCACGACACTGGGCCCTCATCCTCTGGCCCTGCTGCGTCCCGAACTGCGCGCCCGGCGCTGTCGCAGCTCACGGGAACTGCAAGAGGTGGAACATGGCCGCAATGTCAGCGTCGCCGGGCTGGTCACCGGTCGCCAGCGCCCGGGTACGGCCAGCGGTGTGACCTTCGTTACCCTGGAAGATGAATTCGGCAACCTCAACGTGGTGGTCTGGCGCGACTTGGCCGAGCGCCAGCGCAAGACCTTGGTGGGCTCGCAATTGCTCAAGGTCGACGGGCGCTGGGAAAGCGTCGGCGAGGTCCGCCACCTGATCGCCGGGCGCCTGAGCGACCTGACCGAGTTGTTGGCGGGCATCCAGGTGCATAGCCGTGATTTCCGCTAGACAACACTACCCTGTGGCGAGGGAGCTTGCTCCCGCTCGGCGGTATGTAGGAGCTGACGAGTGAAACGAGGCTGCGATCTTTCCCCAGCCACTTGAATCTCAAGCGAAAGATCAAGATCAAAAGATCGCAGGCTTCGCCAGCTCCTACAGAGCCCAGCGGGAGCAATCTCTGGCCACAGGAAGCATGTCCCTAGTCCAGACAGGTCGTCGTTCATGACCTCCCCATGAAACCAAACGCCAACCCAGCGCTCGAAGCTCTGATCGCAAGGGATTTGTGTATGCCGACTCCCAGCAGGCATTTTGAGGTTCAGAATCGACCATGCAGTTTCTATCCCAAAATCACGGGTGCCCTGGATGGGGCGGTGAAATGGCCGGGCGTATCCGGGCGTTCGATTGGAGCCGGACCGAGTTGGGCGCCATCGAGCACTGGTCCGCCAGCCTGCGCAGCGCCGTCCAGTTGTTGCTGGCTTCGCCCCTGCCGATGGTGATGTTGTGGGGCCGCCAGGGCTTCATGATCTACAACGATGCCTATGCCGAGTTTGCCGGTGGCCGCCATCCTTACCTGCTGGGGTGCGCAGTGGAGTTGGGTTGGCCGGAGGTCGCCGAATTCAATCGGCATGTGCTGGACGTCTGCCTGGCCGGCGGCACCTTGTCCTACCGCAGCAAAGAGTTGGTCCTGTTGCGCGATGGCAAGCCTGAAGATGTGTGGATGGACCTCTATTACAGCCCGGTGCCCGATGACGACCAGTCCCCGGCGGGCGTGCTGGCGATTGTGGTGGAAACCACCGAGCTCGTGTTGACCGAGCGTGCCCGGCAAGAGGCCGAACGCAGTTACCGAGCCGTCAATGAACGCATCCAGTTGGCCCTCTCGGCCGGACCATTGCTGGGATCGTTCGTCTGGGACATCCAGGCCGACACACTGTCGGGCGATGAGCGTTTCGCCCGTACCTTCAACTACCCGCCAGACTGTTCGTTGGACGCACTGCCCATCGAAATTGCCCGCCAGCGCATCCACGCCGATGACCTCGACGAGGTCAACCAGCGGGTCGAACTGACCGTGCGTACGGGCATCCCCTACAGCGCTGAATATCGGGTGCGCCGCATAGGCGGTGATTACCTGTGGGTGCTGGCCAGCGGTCGCTGCGAATTCGATGCCACGGGCAAGCCCCTGCGTTTTCCAGGTGTGCTGATTGACATCAATGAACGCAAGACAGCCGAAGCGTCGCTGCTCAAATTCACCCGCGACCTGGAACAGCGGGTCGCCGACGAGGTGCAGGCGCGGCTGGCGGCAGAAGAGCAGTTGCGTCAATCGCAAAAGCTCGAGGCCATTGGCGGTCTCACGGGTGGCGTGGCCCATGACTTCAACAACCTGCTGCAAGTGATTGCCGGCAATCTGCACTTGCTGGCCCGCCACGAGCGGGGCAACGTCAACGTGCAACGACGGGTGAGTGCCTCCATCGAAGCCGTGGAGCGAGGGGCCAAGTTGTCATCGCAACTGCTGGCTTTTGCCCGGCGCCAGCCATTGTCACCGGCGGTCTACAACCCACGACGCATCTACGATGGCATGGGTGAACTGCTGCAACGGGCCTTGGGCGAAACCATCCAGATTGAAGTGAGCCTGCCCCTGGAACCCTGGTGCATCCACGTTGATCGCAATCAACTGGAAAACGCCCTGTTGAACCTGGCGATCAATGCTCGCGATGCCATGGGCGGCGAGGGCATCATCCGCCTGATCGGGGAGAACATCGGGCTCGATGAAGCGTTCTGTGCCGGCAAGGGGATCTCGGCCGGCGACTATGTCCGGCTGTCGGTGATCGACTGCGGTGCCGGCATGCCGCCCGAGATCCTGAAGCAGGTGTTCGAACCATTTTTCACCACCAAGACCGATGGCCAGGGCACCGGGCTTGGATTGAGCATGGTGTTCGGGTTCGTCAAGCAGAGTGGCGGCCATATCGAGATCTCCAGCGACCTGGGCGAGGGCACGCGAGTACGGATGTATTTCCCTCGAAGCCTTGCGCCCGAAGCGGGCGAAACCGAGCAACACGACGTGCTTCAGTCTGGCCGGCAAGAGACGATCCTGGTGGTGGAGGACAACGACGAGGTGCGCAGCGCGTCGGTGGAACTGCTGGAACAGTCCGGCTATCGGACCCTCACGGCCGCCAACGGCGATGAGGCGATGAGGCTGCTACTGGAAGGCATCTCGGTCGACCTGATCTTCACCGACGTCGTCATGCCCGGCCTGATCAAGAGTTCCGACCTCGCCGCCTGGGCCAAGGTGCAGAGCCCGCCGGTCCCGGTGCTGTTCACCTCGGGGCACACCCGGGACATCATCTCCCGCAACCATCAGCTGAGCCCCGATACCCATTTGTTGAGCAAACCCTACGGCCCGGACGCGCTGACCCGGATGGTGAGGAGTGTGCTGGGCGGCTGATCGCGGCGCTGCAAACAAATGGAACCGACGCCGTCGCATCACCTTCGAATGTTCAAGACCGGTCATCCATCCGGCCCTGCCATGAACGAGGTGCCTATGAACGACGATCCCGCAAACACCCAACCACTACGCCCTGCCGGGACGGACCAGGCCCAGAGCGCCGCCACGGAGGTCGATCAGAAGAATCGTCATAGGGACAATGACAACACCTTCAGCCCCGGCTTCAAGCCTGAACCGGATCGGCCGAAATCTGGCGAGGATACTGACGCTGATATCGACACTGATGGTGGCTAGCCCATGACGGATGTGCGACACCGATTCATTGTGGGAGCGAGCTTGCTCGCGATGACTGTGGCAAATTCGATATCCCTGTGACTGGACCACCGCTATCGCGAGCAAGCTCGCTCCCACAGGGGGGCGCTTCGAAAAAACGGCGCTTCCCTGCCAAGGGAGGCGCCGTTTTTCCTTGAGTGAGCAGTGCCTCGCTCTACTTGCTTGGATGCGCAGCCTGAAGTTTCTTGGCGGCTTCCAGGTGATGTTGCAGATCTGGCAGCATCTTCTGGGCGAACGCCTTGAGTTCGGTATTGCCAGCCTTCTTGTCGTCGGTAACGGTTTCGGCTTCTTTCTTGAACAGGGCAATGGTTTCTTCGTGGGCCTTGACCTGGTTGTTGGCGTAGGCCGCATCAAAAGACTCATCGCGCACGTCGAGAATTTTCGCCTTGGCTTTTTTCATCAACGTGGTGTCGTCGGGTACCTCGATGTCATGTTTTTGCGCCAGGGCTTTCAGCTCTTCGTTGGCCTTGGTGTGGTCAGTGATCATCTTGTTGGCGAATTCCTTGATGTCCGCCGATTGGCTTTTTTCCAAGGCCAGTTTGCTGGTCTCGATCTCTGCAATCCCACCGGCCGCCGCGTTGTCGACAAAGTCGTTGGAAGTCGCGGCCCATGCCATGTCCATGCTGGTACTCAGGGCAACTGCCAGGCCGAGTTGACGCAGGGTAAATCTGTCCATAGGTAAGTCTCCATACAAGTTGAACGAGCGACTCTTGTCGTCTCTGCTCAATGGAGGGCGACGCACCGGCAAAGGTTTGATCGCCAAGCGATCCGGTACGACGAACGGTCACCGCTGGTCGGATTGGCGGTCGACAGAACCCTGTCGAGGAGGCCATCCTGATAATCGACGGGCGCCGCAAGGGCGTCTGCCACCGACCCATCGAAGGAGGTGTTCCATGCCGGTGTCCCACGATTTGTGCCAGGATCTCAAATGCACAAAAGACCACATCCAGCAAAAACGCAGCGAGAATCCAAGGCTCGACTCGTTACTTCAAAAATACTCCCAACTTGATGCCGAGGTGGTCGAAGCCGAGAAACCGTCCTCCGGCGCGTTGTCCGACGATGCTTTGGAGACGCTCAAGAAGAAGCGATTACTGGTCAAGGACGAGATCGTGGCCCACATGCAGAGATAATGCGAGGGGCTTTTGTGGCCAGAGATTGCTCCCGCTGGGCCGTAGGAGCTGTGTAGGAGCTGTGTAGGAGCTGTGTAGGAGCTGTCGAGTGCAACGAGGCTGCGATCTTTTCCCTGCCACTTGAATCTCAAGCGAAAGATCAAAAGATCAAAAGATCAAAAGATCGCAGGCTTCGCCAGCTCCTACAAAGTACAAAGCGGGAACAAGCTCTGGTCACGACGGCCCCTCATGCCTTGCCTCCCAACCTGTCAGGTCAATGGATCCCAGCGCTGCGACCAGTCGCTGCCGGTCTTGACGATCTCTCGCAACACCTCGAATGCCTGCTGCAACGCCGCTGAGTCCCGATCGCGGGAGTAGACCAGGTAGGTGGGGTAGTTGAATTCCGGTGCCTTGGGCACCCGTTCCAGGATGCCGCTGTCCAGGTAGCTCTGCACGACCCGGGTGCGGAAGTAGCCGCTGCCGCCGTTTTCCAGGATGTACTGCAGGGCCAGGGGGCCGAGGTTGAAGGTCACGGCGGCCTTGGCCTTGTCCGGTAGCGCGGTGTCGTGTTGGCGCCGGAAGTCAGCACTCCAGTCGATGTACACGTAGGGCTCGGGACGGGCGGCCAGGCGTACCAGGATGAGTTTCTCTTCCAGCAGCTGTTCTACCTGCAGGCGTGGCCAATATTCGGGCTGATACACCACCGCCGCGTCCAGCAGACCCAGCTCCAGCTGTTGTAGCAGTTTCTCGCCGTCGCGGATGTCCATGCGCAGGGCATGGCCGGGAATCTTCTGGCGCAGTCCGCCGGCCCAGGCAAGCATCAAGGGATTGCACAGGCTGACCTCGCCCCCCAGGTGCAAGACGTTGCGATAGCCCTCGGGCAGTGGCAGGTCCCGACGGGCTGCTTCCCAGGTCTGCACGAGCTGGTTGGCGTAGACCACAAATGCCTCGCCGTCGCTGGTCAATCGCGCGCCGGCACGGTTGCGTACGAACAGCGCGCAGCCAAGCTGGCTTTCGAGCTTCTGGACCCGGGCGGTGATCGCCGTCTGGGTCACGTGCAGCTTTTCGGCCGCAGCAGCGAGGCTGCCGTGGCGGACGATTTCCAGGAAGGTGCGAGCGAGGTCGATGTCCATGTTCAGGCCGATACGGGGAAGCGGGCATTGTAAGAGCTGCCGCGCCTCCCCGATACCTGCGAACCGCAGATGCCTTGTGGGAGCGAGCCTGCTCGCGATAGCGGCGGGGCAGCCAGCGAAGATACTTGAGGCAAAAACACGAATCCCGCCACGGGGGCGGGATTCGTTTGCAATCAAAGGCCCGCGAAGAACGCGAGCGCAGTCTCAGCCTGGGAACAGCTCGGACAGTTTCATGGCCAGCATCATGTCGCCTTCGGCGCGCAGCTTGCCGCCCATGAACGCTTGCATGCCGTCGGTTTCACCGCTGACGATGCCTTGCAGGGTTTCGCCGTCCATCACCAGGGTCACCTGGGCGTCCGGGTTTTCACCTTCCAGCAGTTCGCAGGTGCCTTCCTTGACGACCAGCGAGAAATTCTTGGTATCGTCGATGCGGAAACCGAATACCAGGTCCAGGCCGTCAGCGGCGGTTGGGTTGAACTTGGCTTTCATGGCTTGTACGGCGTCGGCTACGGAGGTCATGGTTTCGATCCTTATTTGGGTGGTACAGCAAGGGTCTACAGTAATCCGGACTCAGCGAAAGGTGATGAGGTCCGGGGCCTTCAGCAGTTGCAGGTGGGCATGGCTGTTGAAGGAAGCCAGGGCCACCTCGCGGCCCCTGAATTTCAGGTGGTTGAGCGAGGTGTTGACGATTTGCCAGTTCAGTTCGAAGGCCTGTCGGGCCGGTATCTGGGTGATCAGGTGGAGCAGGGCGGTGATGGTGCCGCCGGAGGTGAACACGGCGATTTTATGGGTGTTGTCGGCTTGCTCCAGGATGCGGTGCAGGCCCGCCTGGACCCGCTCGACAAAACCCAGCCAGCTTTCCAGGCCCGGCGGGTCATACTGGCCGCTGAGCCAGCGTTCGACGATCAGTGCGAAGATGCGCTGGAATTCGGCGCGGTTCTGCGCAGCGTTGCGCAGGATATGCAGCGCCTCGGGCTCCTGGGCAAGCATGTCCGGCAGCAGGGCGCGAATGACCGCGTCGGCATCGAACTCGTTGAACGCGGCGTCGATTTCCAGCCCGGGAACCGGCAACCCGGCGGCGGACATCTGGCCCAGCGCGCCGATGGCGGTATCCTGTTGGCGACGCAGGTCACCCGAGAGGCAGCGATCGAATACGACACCGAGCTGCGCCAGGTGGCCGCCGAGCACTTGCGCCTGGCGCACGCCATTGGGTGAAAGGACATCGTAGTCGTCCGCACCAAAGGAGGCCTGGCCATGTCGAATCAGATAGATACTGCCCACGTCCGCGTCATCCCGGTACGTTGAAGGTTTGGCGAGGTTATGGGGATGGCGGTGAGCTGTCAATGAAAAAACATACGCTTGTTTGAAATGCCCGTTGCAGCCTTGTCCTGCCTCGCTCGCGTTAAGGTAACCACTGGTTTCATGACTGGTCGCGACGCAGGCGCATGGGTATGCTGGGGCCGTTACGCGCCTGCGTTCAGTGGCGCATTGCATTTAAGGAGTTGCTGTGGAGTTTTTCATCGAGTACGCCGGTTTCCTGGCCAAGACCGTGACGCTGGTGATCGCCATCCTGGTGGTGTTGGTCAGTTTTGCTGCGTTGCGCAGTAAGGGGCGGCGCAAGTCGACCGGTCAGTTGCAGGTGAGCAAACTCAACGATTTCTACAAGGGGCTGCGTGAGCGCCTGGAACAGACGCTGCTGGACAAGGATCAGCTCAAGGCGCTGCGCAAGGCCGAAGGCAAGGCTGAAAAGGCCGGGAAGAAAAACAAGGACAAGCCGGCGGCCAAGCCCCGGGTGTTCGTGCTGGATTTCGACGGTGACATCAAGGCCTCGGCCACCGAGAGCCTGCGTCATGAAATCACTGCGCTGCTGACCCTGGCGACGCCGAAGGATGAAGTGGTGCTGCGCCTGGAAAGTGGCGGCGGCATGGTCCACAGCTACGGCCTGGCCTCGTCGCAACTGGCGCGAATCCGTCAGGCCGGCGTGCCGTTGACGGTCTGCATCGACAAGGTCGCGGCCAGTGGTGGCTACATGATGGCGTGCATCGGTGAGAAGATCATCAGCGCTCCCTTCGCGATCCTGGGTTCCATCGGCGTCGTCGCGCAATTGCCCAACGTCAACCGGCTGCTGAAGAAACACGACATCGATTTCGAAGTGTTGACGGCCGGGGAATACAAACGCACGTTGACGGTTTTCGGCGAAAATACCGAGAAGGGCCGGGAAAAATTCCAGGAAGACCTGGACATTACCCATGAGCTGTTCAAGAACTTCGTGTCCAACTACCGTCCGCAACTGGCCATCGAGGAAGTGGCGACCGGTGAGGTCTGGTTGGGTGTCGCGGCGCAGGGCAAGGGCTTGGTGGACGAGCTGAAAACCAGCGATGAATACCTGGCCGAACGCGCCAAGGGTGCCGAGCTGTACCACCTGCACTACGCCGAACGCAAAAGCCTGCAGGAACGCATCGGCATGGCGGCCAGCGGTTCGGTGGATCGCGTGCTGCTCAGTTGGTGGAGCCGCCTGACCCAGCAGCGGTTCTGGTAACTCGGGGGCGGCTCCTCGGTACTGCGTCTAACCGCCAATCCCCCTGTGGGAGCGAGCTTGCTCGCGATGACGGCGGTAGATCCGATATCGAGGCAAGCTGATCCACCGCTATCGCGAGCAAGCCCGCTCCCACAGTGGTTCGGGGGTGGGCTGGAAGTTCGGACTCACCGCCATTCCCTTGTGGGAGCGAGCTTGCTCGCGATGACGGCTGCACACCCCCATTGATGCAAGCTGTCCCTCCGCTATCGCGAGCAAGCTCGCTCCCACAGAGGTTTCGGTGGGGTTGCGAGATTTTTTGCAAATAATGCCCAATAAAAAAGCCCTGAACCGGTATCCCCGGATCAGGGCTTTTTCATGGGGCTGTCTCAGCGACGACGGAACAGCGGCAGCGGTTCGTCAGTGGCAGCCTGGTAGGTCACCGAGAAGTCCTTGAGGCTTTCGAGGGCTTCGTAGGGGTCTTTGTCGGCACGCAAGGCGAAGGCGTCGAAGCCGCAGCGGCGCATGTAGAACAGCTGGTCGCGCAGCACGTCGCCAATTGCCCGCAATTCACCCTTGAAACCATAGCGGTCACGCAGCAGGCGAGCGTTGGAGTAGCTGCGCCCGTCGGTGAAGGCCGGGAAGTTCAAGGCGATGACCTGCAACTGGTTGGCGTCCTCGCCGATTTCCTCGGCTTCCTCGTCAGCGTCCAGCCACACACCCAGGCCGCCGTCGCGGGCCTTGAGGGCGTGGGCATGATCGCGCCACAGGGCCAGAGGCACGATCAGGTCGTCACAGTTGGAGATGCCGTCGAAGGTCGCGTCCTTGGGCAGCAGGTGCCAGGTTTCGTCGATGACCTCGTTGTTCTTAATGATTCGCTGCATAGACGCGTTCCTTGAAGAGGTCGATGCCAATACGTTGGTAAGTGTCGATGAAGCGCTCGTCTTCGGTACGTTGTTCGATGTACACGTCGATCAGCTTCTCGATCACGTCAGGCATGTCGTCCTGGGCAAACGACGGGCCGAGGATCTTGCCCAGGCTGGCGTCGCGGCTACCGCTGCCGCCCAGGGAGACCTGGTAGAACTCTTCGCCTTTCTTGTCCACGCCCAGGATGCCGATGTGGCCGACGTGGTGGTGACCACAGGCGTTCATGCAGCCGGAAATGTTCAGGTCCAGCTCGCCGATGTCGAACAGGTAGTCCAGGTCGTCGAAACGACGCTGGATCGATTCGGCGATAGGGATCGACTTGGCGTTGGCCAGCGAGCAGAAATCGCCGCCCGGGCAGCAGATCATGTCGGTCAGCAGGCCGATGTTCGGGGTGGCGAAGCCTTGCTCGCGCAGCTCGCCCCACAGGGTGAACAACTGGCTCTGTTCAACGTCTGCCAGGATGATGTTCTGCTCGTGGGAGGTGCGCAGCTGGCCGAAGCTGTAGCGCTCGGCCAGGTCGGCCACGGCGTCCAGTTGCTTGTCGGTGATGTCGCCGGGCGCGACGCCGGTCGGCTTCAGGGACAGGGTCACCGCGACATAACCCGGCTTCTTGTGGGCCAGGGTATTGCGGGTGCGCCAGCGGGCGAAGCCCGGGTGTTCTTTGTCGAGGGCTGCCAGCTCGGCGTCCTGATTGCCCAGCGCCTTGTACTGCGGGTCGACAAAGTGCTTGGCGACGCGATGCACTTCGGCTTCGGTCAGGGTGGTCTGGCCGCCACGCAGGTGAGCCATCTCGGCTTCGACCTTCTCGGCGAACACTTCAGGCGTCAGGGCCTTGACCAGGATCTTGATCCGCGCCTTGTATTTGTTGTCGCGACGGCCGTAGCGGTTGTATACCCGCAGGATGGCGTCGAGGTAGCTCAGCAGGTCCTGCCACGGCAGGAACTCGTTGATGAACGCGCCGACCACCGGGGTACGCCCCAGGCCACCGCCCACCAGCACACGGAAGCCCAGCTCGCCGGCCGCGTTGTAGACCGTCTCCAGGCCGATGTCGTGGACTTCGATGGCCGCACGGTCCGAGGTCGAGCCGTTGATGGCAATCTTGAACTTGCGCGGCAGGTAGGCGAATTCCGGGTGGAAAGTCGTCCACTGGCGGACGATCTCGCACCACGGGCGCGGGTCGATCAACTCGTCGGCCGCGACACCGGCGAACTGGTCGGTGGTGACGTTGCGCAGGCAGTTGCCGCTGGTCTGGATCGCGTGCATCTGCACGGTGGCCAGTTCGGCGAGAATCTCGGGCACATCTTCCAGGGCTGGCCAGTTGTACTGGACGTTCTGCCGGGTACTGATGTGGGCGTAGCCCTTGTCGTAGTCGCGGGCAATTTTCGCCAGCTTGCGCACCTGGCGCGAGGTCAGTTGGCCATAAGGCACAGCCACGCGCAGCATCGGGGCGAAGCGCTGGACATACAAGCCATTCTGCAAGCGCAGAGGGCGGAATTCTTCTTCGCTCAGCTCGCCTGCCAGATAGCGTCGGGTCTGATCACGGAACTGCTTGACGCGGTCCTCGATGATCCGCTGATCGTACTCGTCATATACGTACATATAAGTCTCGGTCTCAGGCTTGGGCCGATCAGAAACAGCTGCATGTTGGCTCGCTGGAATCGGGTTCTGCCTCGGCAATTCTGCGCGCACGGCCGCGCACTCCTAGAGGAGCCGGTGCAAGATACCTGTTTTGAGTTATGCGCAAAAGTGATGTTTGAGTATATGTAAAGAACCAAATCGACTAATGAGATTGATTATTGCCTAACCCACATTTGTCGTGCGGGCAATCATCGTCTTAACTGTGGTCGAGTCCCTATGCAATCACCTACAAAACCGACAAGAGGCGATGCAATGAGCAATCCGACCAAAGCAAGGAAAAGCGACAGTTCTGTTGATGCCTGGGCCATTTTGTTCCTGATTATCCTGGTGGTGGGCACCGCAGTGTTCTGGGTCAGTCATCAATAGGTTCGAGCCGTTGCCGGCCACATGAAGGTCTCGCGTTCATGTGCCTGTTCGCCACCCGGGTCGTTATACTGGGTGGCGTATTACTTGGGGCGGGCGGGATGTCGAAGTTTATCTGCAGGCTAGTGGGGCTGTTATGCCTGTCATTCTGGACGCAGGCCCAAGCCGCCCAGGTGGTTTCTTCTTCCGAGGCGTTGCCTGGCAGTTCGACTGCTCCTTCGGTCGTGTTCCTGAACCCGGGCCACTCCACCGAACCCTTCTGGGTCAGCTACACCGAATTCATGCAAGCGGCGGCAAGCAAGCTGGGCCTGCGGCTGCGCGTGGAGTATGCCGGGCGCGATCCCCAACTGATGATTCGCCTGGCGCGCGAGGCCGTCACGGCGAAGGACCGTCCGGACTACCTGGTGTTGGTCAACGATCAATATGTCGCCCCGCGGATCCTGCAATTGGCGCAGGGCAGTGGGGTCAAGCTGTTCCTGGTGAACAACACGTTGACTAGCGATCAGACTCGCCTGCTGACAGAGAACGGCGCCCCACCTCCCGAGTTGCTCGGCAGCCTGGTGCCCAATGATGAGCGCAGCGGTTACCTGATGCTCAAGGAACTGTTGCGCCAATACGGACCGCTGGCACCTGGGCAGACGCTCGATCTGCTGGCTTTTTCCGGGAAGAAACTCACCCCTTCGGCGCAACTGCGCGAGAAGGGCCTGCTCCGGGCGCTGGCCGAGCACCCGCAAGTGCATCTGCGCCAGTTGGTCTATGGCGAGTGGAGTCGCGAACGGGCTCATGAGCAGGCGAGCCAGTTGGTCAAGCGCTATCCGCAGACCGCGCTGGTCTGGTCGGCCAACGATGAAATGGCCCTGGGTGCCATGCAGGCGTTCGAGGAGGCGGGTCGCCAGCCAGGCAAGGATGTGTTGTTCAGCGCCATGAACAGCTCCAGGGCGGCGCTCCAGGCCCGTATCGACGGGCGCTTGAGCGTGCTGTTCACCGGGCACTTCAGCTTGGGAGGGTGGGCCATGGTGCTGCTCCATGATCACGCCCGAGGCGTCGACCTCGCGCGTCATGGCGGTTACAACCAGCAGATCGACCTGATGCAATCGCTCGATCCGGCCCGCGCCCGCGCGTGGTTGAACATGGACCCCGCCAAGGACTATCGCCTGGACTTCAAGCGCTTCAGCCTGGTGTCTCACCCGGATGGCGAGCGCTATGCCTTTTCGCTCGATGCCCTGGGGCGGCGCTAGAGCGACTCAGATCGAGATGGGCGGTATGGCTGTTTCGTTTCGAAAGAGGCCCGGTTCCATTTTTGCAGATTCGTTCTATATGCCCGCAAAGTACAACACCAGATTGACGATCCCATACAACGTCAACCCGAAAATCACCGTAAACAGGATGCCGAGGATGATGAAGTGGCTCGGCTTGCCATGGGTGAAGTCGCGGGCGCGGTTTTTTCCGCTTTGCACGCCGAAGGCCGCCGCTCCCACGCTGTGGAGCATTTGCCAGAGGGTGGGCGCCTTATTTTCGCTTGGTTCGTCCATGATGCTCTCCATACACAAGGTCGTATGTGGAGAGCATAGTCAATCTCTGCCGGCTTAAATCCCTCATTACACAGTTTCCCATCGACCTATAACTATGTACCGCCCATGCGGTTCGCTAAACGGGCCTGCTGTCGCTTCATTCAAAGGAGCGATGTATGTCACCCAATTCCACACAGTCCCCGGAAAAAATACAGCCAGAGCCACCGGCCACGGAGAGTCTGCACGCGGACTTCCTGGAAGCCGCGATGCCGGCATGGCTCATCGAGGCTTCGACGCAACGCAGGCAGGCGATGAAGCAAGTCGGAACGCAGATGCCGGCCTGGTACGCGAACGCTTCGCCAGAGCAGCGCAAGGTCGTGGATGCCTGTTTTAAGGAAAGTCTTGCGGCACAGAATCAACTGGATAAGACCCTGTCGTCGTTCCTGGACATCGACACGTTTGCCAGGCCGCTCTTGATCCAGGCCTTGAAGGATCGGTTCCAGGTAGAGGTGGATGTCGACAAAACCTTGCTACGCCTTACACGGCCATGGGAAACAACCGTGATCAAGGTGGAAATTTCTTCGTTCGAATTGTTCAAGTTACCCTTGCTGCAGGTTGCGCTGCACAACTTCGAAAGCTGGGAGTGCGAGCACGGCGCCTACCATGAAACATCAGAATTCATGGTGGAGAAGGACGCACCCGGCACTTACGCGCCCGTGGCGTTGAATGTGTCGGTCGGTCAATTCCTCACCCTGTGCCGCACCTTGGACATCGGTGCGAAGTACCAAGCCTACCTCAAGTCATTTTTCTACCCGGCTGACGCTGCGACCGAAACGACGCTTCGCCAGCACTTCATTGCCAGCCAGAAAGCCGCGATGAGGGCCGCAGCCGAGCAGGCGCTATTGACAGGGGATATCGAACCCAGGGATCACGCGATGATTCTCTCGGTCATCAAGGGTGAAAATAACCCCTGGATGGGCGAAAAGCCGGTCTGGTTCGAAGACATGTCCCTGATGAAGCAAAGATTGGTGGGCTGTGTCGCGTTCTCGATCTGTGAGCTACATCGCTACAGCGACGAAATGATTCTTTATGTTCCCCATGATCCTGAACATCCAATGAAGCGCTACGACGGCGACCAACTGGAAACACGCTTCAGGCAATTGCTTACCACCCCCGAAACCACGCCGTTGGAATACACCGGTCCTACACCCTACCAGCGCTTTTTCAGTCAGTTCGTGCCCTACGATAAACGACCTTATTTCTTCAGCCAGTTTGTCCAGGAGGCAGCCGGCTTCCCAAGCATCCAATTGCCTGCGCCATGGTTGGGCATTTTTGAACCTTTCATGCCCTCTTCGCTGATGGTGCACCTCCCGGGAGTCCCTCCCGATCCCTTAAAGGCAAAGCGAGAACCAAATCCCTACATCGCCCCTTCGACGTTGCCGCAGAAAGGCCGATCGTTGTGGGACGATAACTTGGATCCGTGGCACTACCTCTATGAGCGACACCGTGAAAAAGTGCTGGCCGATGCGCGCAGTCATGCGGTGCCCACGAGTGACGTCGACGCCAAGGCAAGGCAGGAAAAACTGGCCAACCTGCTACAAATGGGGCTGTCTGCGGTGAACATGTTGTCGATGTTCGTTCCGGTGTTGGGCGAGGTCATGATGGTCGTCATGGCGGGACAGCTTTTATATGAAACCCTTGAAGGTGCAGTCGAGTGGGGCGAGGGCGACAAACGGGCAGCCAAGGCTCACTTGATCGACGTCGCAGAAAACCTGGCGTTGATGGGCGCGATGGCCGGTGTGGGGGCCGGGGTCAGCAAGCTGGCCGCCATCAAGCCTGAACCCGTGATCGAGTGCCTTGAGCCTGTGACGTTGCCTAATGGCGAAACACGCTTGTGGAAGCCGGAACTGAGCAGCTATGAAAGCGCTGTAACACTCACCGATACGAGCACTCCGAACGCGCTGGGGCAATACGAAGTCGATGGGAAAACCCATATTCGTCTAGGGGGAAAGGTGTATGAGCAGTTTTTCGACGCATCGATCCATAAATGGCGAATCAAGCATCCAACGGACGAGGCGGCGTATCAACCTATCCTCCTGCATAACGGCAACGGAGCCTGGCGGCATTCGCTGGAGCGCCCGATGACGTGGGATCGCCTGACGCTGCTCAGGCGCATGGGCCATGAGACCGCGGCGTTTTCGGATGAGATGCTGCTCAGGCTCGCCGATGTCAGCGGCGTCAGCGATAACGCGCTACGCAAAATGCACATGGACCGAACGATGCCCCCTCCCGAGCTGAGGGATGCGATGCGGCTGTTCAAGGCGGATGCCGAGGCCGCGCAGGTGATTGATCAGTTGCAAGCTGCAGCAAATCTGGGAGGGTTAACCCGGCAGCAAGTTTTTGAAAGGATCTACAAGGGCACGGAACCTGTGGACGGTCGTATCAGGATTTTGCAGCGTGAGTGCCCAGGCCTTAGCGAGGCTGCCGCCCAGGAGGTCATCGCCCACGGTAGCGCTGCGGATCTCACCCGTCTTGACGCAAGGCGCCGCGCGCCGTTGAGCATGCTCGAAGAGGCTCGCTGGTATGCACGACAAGGACGTCAGGTTCGGGCGTATGGGGGATTGCACAGCGACAATATCGTTTCGGCCGACAGCCGGCGCTTGGCATTGCATGCCCTGGAAAGACTGCCGGGCTGGCCCGTTACGCTGCGCCTGGAAGTGCGCGAGGGAAGCGACACGGGTGCGTTGCTCGAAAGCATCGGCGACAAGAATGCGCCTGAAAAAAAATACCTTATTAAAAACGGACCTGGCTATCAGGCCTTCAATGAGCTGGGTGACGAACCGGGTGGCATGCCCCGGCGGGGTGGCGACTTCTACCGTTCGATCCTGCATGTTCTGCCCGCTGAGGCGCGTTCCGCCCTGGGGCTGCCGGAGGGGAACGGCCCCGAGCTGCAACGCATGATCATCGATTACGCCTACCTGCATCGTGGGGACATGACCCAGCTCCTTGAAACCCCCGCCAAGCGCTTCAAACCACCGGTTCGCGTGAGCGCGACGCTCAAGGGGTATTACGCGAGCGGCCGGGGTAGGGGAATGCATCCTTCCATTGAGGCGCGGGTGGAGGCACTTTACCCCAGCGAGCCACAAGCCGAAGCGTTCATCAGGCAGCAACGGGGAAAGACAGAACGGCAGATCTATTTGGAACTGCAAACGCGCCAGCGCGAGTGGGAGTCGCTCGACGGCACGCTTGAACAATGGCTGGGCGAGACGCTCGGGAGCCCGGCCGATGCTCACAAAAATAGGTTTGCGCAGGCGCTCAGGGACGGTTGGCGCAATCGCCCGTTAGCGGAAGAATCCCCCGAAGGCGCGCGGCTGGTGCTTTCCTGTGAGGGGTCGCTGCCCCCCATAGCCACCCATTTTGCGCATGTACGGGAATTGTCGGTGATTGGCGGCGGCATGACAGACGCCAATGCGGATGCCTTCCTGGCACTTTTCCCTGGGGTCACGAAATTGGAGATTGGCCTCAGGGAATCCGGATTCCTCGATCTGTCCTTCGGGCACCCACCGTTGACCACCTTGCCGCACGCGGTGAGCCAGATGCCAGGACTCACCGACTTGCGGTTTTCCACCGCTGCTGTCTCGCTGGCCGAGAGTTTTCCACAAAGGCTCTCTTCCCTGACTTCACTGGAGGTGCTGCACATCGATTGCTCAGGTTTCGATCAGACCGCCATGCACAACCTTGACCTGACACCATTGAGCCGTTTGCGTACGTTGAAAATCGAGGCGCCTCAAGCGTTATCGCAATGGCCTGAATACGTGCAGCGTCTTCCCCGGCTCGAACGCCTGGAGCTGTCGCGCACATCGATACGTACGCTGCCGGATGCAATATTCGAAGGGCACGAAAAGTTGTGGGCCGGGCTATCGCTGAATTGGTCAGCGCTGACTCCGCAAGCGTTCGCGCGCGCCTACCGGTACGTCAGCGAATACTCGGGAGCGTTCGGCCATTTGGTGGACGTGGATCAAATGGTGGACGGCTACTGTCGCGGGCAATTGCGCTTGCTGGTCGGGGAGGCCGAGTCTGTCGGGCGCCTGCCCGTGAAATTTGACAGTGCCTCCAATACTCCTCAGGAACGATTTGCTGCGGTAGAAGCACTCAGGGCTGAACACGATGGAATCTTTGCGCAGTTTTTTTTCGAGCCGACGGGGGCGGAAGATTTGTCATATGCCTTGCTTTCGCCAGTGTGGTGGGAGGGCGGAGGTCTGTTGTTTCGAGCGTTGCGAGACAGCTGGCGCGGCGCTGTACGCCAACGCCTGGGTTTGCCGACCGCAGGGGGCTCCTTGTTTGAGCTGCCGGTTTCCGGGTCTGCTCTTCCCGGTAAGCAGTTTGCGGCGCTCCCAGCGTTGCCGCCCGCAAGCTTCTCCCACGTAGAAACGCTGCGCTTGGGATCGTTGGATGTTTCCCCCCGGCAGGCGCGCAACTTTTTCAGGGCATTCAGCGGTACGCGAACATTGGAAATAAGCGGCAACGGCTTCACCGAGCTGCCTTTCGACGCCGAAGACTTGCCGGCCCTGACGCAACTCGATATGCGCAACAACAACCTGCTCGTCACGCCCACTGTTCAGGCGCAGTTCAATGGGTTGACGATGCTTGAGCAACTGAATCTGGAAAACAACCCGCTCGAGACGCTTGATGTCAGTGCCTTGACCCGGCTCAAGGCACTGGGCCTCAAAGCCACCCAGTTGCGGGCTTGGCCAACCGGTGCCGAGAACCTGACGCAGCTTTCCTGGCTTGACTTGCGGGATAACCAACTGCAGTCGTTCCCGCCAACAGTGCTGTCCAATGATGCGCTCATACTGAAAGCCAACTTGACCGGTAACCCCTTCAGCCCTGAAGGCGAGGCAGCCTTGAGTGCGGCACATCAGCGAATCGAGGATGCAAGAGGACTCCTTCAGGGGACACTGGCTCGGCTTGCCAAAGAACCCGTACCGTCGCAGTTCCCCCCGGCAGAAACCAGCGAAACAATAGATCGACTTCTTTTACCTCTTCCTGAGGAATCGGCGGTGGCCGAGGGAAGTGCCGGGCTTGAGCTACGCCTGCAGCGGCTGGATCCGGCCCTGACTCAGGAGCAGGCGGCCCGGCAGCTCGGGCAGTGGCGTGAAAACGGGATGACCGACAAGCAAATCGACGATCAAATCAGCCAGTGGCATCAAGCGTGTGTCTCGCTGACTCGTCGGTTGAACGACTGGCTGTTTATCCGAGAACGACGTACAGCCAGAACCGTCGTGTCTGCGCAAAGCCGCGCACTTGCTGCAACGAGAATTCGCGAGGTGTGGCAAGAAGGGTTGATGCGCCATGACGGCGCAGGGCAAACACTGAGTCTGCATGGCCTGCAAGTGGGGGACTTGCCTGAGCGGGTTGCACAGTTTCCTGGCGTGACGATGCTGGAACTTTCGGGTGTCTTGTTAACTGAACAAGGGTCCAACGATTTCCTGGGGGCTTTTCCTCATTTGAACCGATTGGATTTGGCCGGCAATGATCTGGACGCCGTACCGAGCGTTGTCTTGCAAATGGCACAGTTGGAGCACTTGAACCTTAGTCACAATAACTTGCCGGCTACGGGCGTTTATCCGTTATTGATTAATGGTCGCCTGCGTTCGCTTAACCTTTCCCTTAATAGACTGGTCACGTTCGATCCTCCGGATTTTGGCCAGATCGAAGTGCTGGATCTTAGCTACAACGAGATAGAAAACTGGCCCAGCCAGCTATTGAACGCGCAAGAGCTGGGTGTGCTGAACTTGAGCGGCAACGAGTTTACTGATCTTCCGGCGGGGTTGCTGGATGGCAGCCACCAGAGGCTCGTGGGCGGAATGGATTTGAGTGATAATGAAGACCTGTCGCTCAACACATTTTATGAACTCAGGGATTACCTTGAGTCAGGCAATCGCGAAGAGGTTTCAGGATTTTCCCGAGAAGAAATTGATAGCCTGATCGCTATGTCAGAGGCGCCGCAAGGCGATATCTCGGATTTCAATGACGACTCCGATGGTGGCGCAGGCGCTAATGGCCGTCACGATCCGCATGCCTCTGTCGCTGCGGTCGAACCTCTTCTTGATCCGACGGGCGACGCATCGGCCGAGGCGCTGAGTCCATGGCTGGTGGGCTCAAACAGTGAACAAGTCACGGTCCGGAGCCGGATCTGGGCGCAGTTGGCCGAAGAAAACGATCACGAGCGGTTCTTCCAGTTGCTTGCGCTGTTGCCTGATACGTTCGATTTCAGGTTTGACCGGGCAGAACTGACGCGACGGGTATGGAATGTCATGGACGCTGCCAGCGAAAACAGCGTATTGCGTCAGTTGCTGTTTCAAAACGCCGAAACCCACGGTACTTGCATCGATGGCCGCATCTTGACCTTTAGCGAGTTGGAAGTTCGTGTGTTTGTCTTTCAGGCCTTGCGTGACATTCCGCTGGACCGTCCCCTGCTCAGGGGCCAGGCGTTGCTGCGCTTGTCGCGGCAGTTGTTCCGGCTGGAGAGGGTCGAAACGTTGGCTGAAGCGGCTGGCCAGGGCAGGGATAGGGCGGAAGTGCGCTTGCGTTATCGCATTGGCCTGACGAGCGGATGGGGCGACGGCATCGATTTGCCGGGGCAGCCTACGCACATGGCGTTCGGCGCGCCGATCACTGGAGAACTGGCGGCGCGCACCCGCACCTCGATTCTTGAGGCAGAGCGCAGCGATGCGCTATTGGTAAGCATGGCGTCGCGTGACTACTGGACGACCTACCTGCAGGAGCGGCATCCAGAACAAATGCGCAACATCGCGGATGCTGTCGCCAATAGGCGTCATGAGCTCCTGGACGCACTGGAGGATCGCCGGGCTGATGGCGGAATCGATACGCAGCAGTACAACCTGGAACTCAATGCGTTGGGCAGAACAGTCGATGCCCTGCGCACGGAGAAGCTGGTCGAGTTGACGCGAAGCGAGTTGAACGACTTGCGAAGCACCGTTGGTGAAACGGAGCAATCCGGTAACCGGTCACCCCAACCTGGACCGTCACGCCGCAACTGATCCGCAGTTGCGGAGCTGAAGGCCGATCTGTCGATACCGGTGCCGTCGATGGGTCGGTTTGCTGATGTTAATAGGCTTGTTCGCTGCTCTAGCTACTGTCATATCTGACAGTAGTCGTCCCGCTTTAATGGGATCAGTCTTATGGTTCCTGTCTTTGCTAGGAAATACGCCATGAATACTGGAAATCCATTCTCTACGGCTGGGCGCTCCCGCCTGACAGCGCTGGCGTTGGTACTTGCGCTGCCCGCACTGGTCAGCGCCGCAACCGATACCCCAGAAGATTCGCCCCACGCGACGTCTGCCAGCGTATATGCCGATGCGATCGGCAGCGCACATTTTGAGCGTTCAGCGATCAAGGTTGAGCAGGGGTACACGGTAGAAAGCGGTAATTTATATACTCGCGACGGTGATACTGGCTCATTGGTGGTGGTCAGGTCGCCTGACGGTTCCGTGACTGCAATAGTCAATTCTCCTGACAAGCGTGGTTTGTTGACGGTCAATGCCCAAGGCAAAAGCAAGTTTACTGAGGAGCCAGTTGTCGACGCCCAGGAAAATGATGTGGTTGAATCCAATGAGCCGATGGGCGTCGATTCGACCATAGCAGCGGAGCATCGGTATGTGGACGCGCTTTTCGCTTATGCAGCCTACACGCTGGGGAAACTGGAATCTGATGCGGTAGGCTATGCGCTGGCGCAAACTGAAACCGTCAATCTTAGTTTGCGCAACTCACGGATATCCGATGTGTCGTTGCGACTGGCGGCGGTTGCTGTCTTCGGCGATAGCAATAAAGTCCTCGATACGTCGAGTGAAGGACTCGACAATTGGGAAAGTCTCTTGGTTCCTTACAGATCCATGTTCAAAACTGATATCAACGCGGCCATTACCGGCGGAAATAACGCTGGCAGGGGCAATAGGCCAGGGTATACCAGCGCCAATGCCTGGTGGTCACCCACGACGTTCGCCCATGAGATGGGTCACAACGCAGGGGGCAGACATTGTTTTGATCAAGATGGAGTCAATTTTAATTTCGGTCACGACAATGGCAAGACCAAAACCAATCTGTGCTACGGAAGTCGGGCTTTTTATTATTCGACACCTGATGTTCTCGATGCTCATGGTTTGCCACTAGGCAATGCTCAAACCGCCAATATGGCTCGTGTATGGCGAGAAAATACCGCGCGATTGACGGGTTACAATCCAGAGTTGCCGGGCCTGCGCGTGCTGCTTGTCAGTCCATCTGGTGCACAATCCGAAGCATCTACCACTTTGGTTATTCCAGCTGGGGGAATTCACGTAGGTGTGGTTGCCCTGAGTCGGGATATAGGCCCTACTGAGTTGATCACCGAGTCAGCAGCGCGGGAAACAATGCTCACTGTGCCGTTATACAACGCTGCCTACAACCAAGTTCCTGTAAAGCTTCGCGCATCACGCCGAAGAGGGAACTGCACAACGGCCATGAACGTGGCGGTGTCATGTTCTCCCTACGATAAATTGGATTTTAATATAGAGTACAAAGCTAGTGATAATCCGGCTTTGCCGGTCGGATATTACAATGGGCTTCTGAAGCTTAAAGCTAAAAGCCCTGATTCAAACTGGAGTATGCCCATTAATATTGTTATTTCGGCACGAAAATGAATACGGCTTAGGGCAAGTCTGTATTCAGGGCGCTCCTGGATATGCTCTCCACCACAGATTGTATGAAGAGCACAAACAGCCGCCATTGACTTAGTTGTCATAACCCAAATTCGGCGCTAACCAACGCTCAGTCACACTCAAGTCCTGGCCCTTGCGTGCGGTGTAGCTCTGGACCTGGTCCTTGTCGATCTTGCCCACGGCGAAGTATTGCGCCTGGGGATGGGCGAAATACCAGCCGCTGACCGCTGCCGCCGGGAACATGGCGTAGTGTTCGGTGAGGAACACGCCGCTGCGTCCCGCTTTCATTTCACTGGCCTCGGGATCGAGCAGGCGGAACAGGGTGGCTTTCTCGGTGTGATCCGGGCAGGCCGGGTAGCCGGGGGCAGGGCGGATGCCGGTGTACTGCTCCTTGATCAGCGCCTCGTTGTCCAGGCTCTCGTCCTTGGCGTAACCCCAATGTTCCTTGCGCACCTGCTGGTGCAGCCATTCGGCGCAGGCTTCGGCCAAGCGGTCGGCCAGGGCCTTGACCATGATCGAGTTGTAGTCGTCGCCGGCCTCCTGGTAGGCCTTGGCGACTTCTTCGGCGCCGATGCCGGCGGTAGTAATGAAGCCGCCGACGTAGTCGGTGACGCCGCTGTCCTTCGGCGCGACGAAGTCGGCCAGGGAGAAGTTCGGCTTGCCGTCGGTCTTGATGATCTGCTGGCGCAGGTGATGCAGGCGGGCCAGGGGCTTGCCATCGTCGCCATAGACTTCCAAGTCGTCGTCATGCACTTGGTTGGCCGGCCAGAAGCCGAACACGGCGCGGGCGCTGATGAGTTTCTCGTCGATCAGCTTGCGCAGCATCGCCCGGGCATCGGCATACAGTGCGGTGGCCGCTTCGCCAACCACTTCGTCGGTGAGAATGCGCGGGTATTTGCCGGCCAGGTCCCAGGAGATGAAGAACGGTGTCCAGTCGATGTACTCGGCCAGCACGTTCAAGTCGATGTCGTCCAGCACCCGTGCGCCGGTGAAAGTCGGTTTGACCGGCTGGTAGCTGCTCCAGTCGAACTGCGGCTTCTTGGCCACGGCGGCGGGGTAGCTCAGGCGTTCGGTGCGGGCGCTGCGGTTGGAAGTACGCTCGCGCACTTCGATGTAGTCCAAGCGGGTTTTCTCGACGAACGCCGGCTTGAGTTCCTTGGACAGCAACTGGGTCGCCACGCCCACGGCACGGGAGGCATCGGTGACGTAGATCACCGCGTCGTTGCTGTACTTGGGCTCGATTTTTACCGCCGTGTGGGCCTTGGAGGTGGTGGCCCCGCCAATCATCAGCGGCAGGTGGAAGTCCTGGCGCTGCATCTCCCGCGCCACATGCACCATCTCATCCAGGGACGGGGTGATCAGGCCGGACAGGCCGATGATGTCGCACTTCTGCTCCTTGGCCACCTGCAGGATCTTCTCCGCCGGCACCATCACGCCCAGGTCGACGATGTCATAGCCGTTGCAACCGAGCACCACGCCGACGATGTTCTTGCCGATGTCATGCACGTCGCCCTTGACCGTCGCCATCAGGATCTTGCCCTTGGCCTCCGGCTTGTCGCCTTTTTCCGCCTCGATGAACGGGATCAGGTGGGCCACGGCCTGCTTCATCACGCGGGCGGACTTGACCACCTGGGGCAGGAACATTTTGCCGGCGCCAAACAGGTCGCCGACGATGTTCATGCCGGCCATCAGCGGGCCTTCGATGACCTCGATCGGCCGGGCGAACGACAGTCGCGACTCCTCGGTGTCTTCAACGATGTGGGTGGTGATGCCCTTGACCAGCGCATGCTCCAGGCGCTTGTTCACTTCCCAGCCGCGCCACTCCTCGGTTTCCGCTTCCTTGACACTGCCGTCGCCCTTGTACTTGTCGGCGATGGCGAGCAGGGCGTCGGTGCCTTCGGGGGTGCGGTTGAGGATCACGTCTTCCACGGCGTCGCGCAGTTCCACCGGGATCTGGTCGTAGATCTCCAGTTGGCCGGCGTTGACGATGCCCATGGTCAGGCCCGCGCGGATCGCATAGAGCAGGAACACCGAGTGGATCGCCTCGCGCACCGGGTTGTTGCCGCGGAACGAGAAGGACACGTTGGAGACCCCGCCCGAGGTCAGCGCGTAGGGCAGTTCGTCGCGGATGTAGGCGCAAGCGTTGATGAAATCCACGGCATAGTTGTTGTGCTCTTCGATACCGGTGGCGACGGCGAAGATGTTCGGGTCGAAGATGATGTCTTCCGGCGGGAAGCCGACTTCATTGACCAGGATGTCATAGGAGCGTTTGCAGATTTCCTTCTTGCGCGCCTCGGTGTCGGCCTGGCCGGCTTCGTCGAAGGCCATCACCACCACAGCGGCGCCGTAGCGCTTGCACAGCTTGGCGTGATGGATGAACTGCTCGACTCCTTCCTTCATGCTGATGGAGTTGACGATGCCCTTGCCCTGGATGCACTTGAGGCCGGCTTCGATCACTTCCCACTTGGAGGAGTCGATCATGATCGGCACGCGGGAGATGTCCGGTTCGCCGGCAATCAGGTTGAGAAAGGTCACCATGGCCTTCTTCGAATCGAGCATGCCCTCGTCCATGTTGATGTCGATTACCTGGGCGCCGGCCTCGACCTGTTGCAGGGCCACTTCCAGGGCTTCGGTGTAGTTGTCTTCGCGGATTAGCCGGGCGAACTTGGCGGAACCGGTGATGTTGGTCCGCTCGCCGACGTTGACGAACAGCGAACTGCGATCGATGGTGAACGGTTCCAGGCCCGACAGGCGGCAGGCCCGTGGGATCTCCGGGATTGGCCGCGGCGCGTAGCCAGCCACGGCCTTGGCGATGGCTTCGATGTGCGCCGGGGTGGTGCCGCAGCAGCCGCCGACAATGTTCAGGAAACCGCTCTGGGCGAACTCTTCGATGACCCTGGCCGTATCGACCGGCAGTTCGTCGTATTCGCCGAATTCGTTGGGCAGGCCGGCGTTGGGGTGGGCCGATACGTGGGTGCTGGCCTTGTTCGACAGCTCTTCCAGGTACGGGCGCAATTCGCTGGCGCCGAGGGCGCAGTTCAGGCCCACGGAGATCGGCTTGGCGTGGGCCACCGAGTTCCAGAAGGCTTCGGTGGTCTGGCCCGAGAGGGTGCGGCCGGAGGCGTCGGTGATGGTGCCGGAAATCATGATCGGCAGTTCGACGCCCAGTTCTTCGTAAACGCCTTGCACGGCAAAGATCGCCGCCTTGGCGTTCAGCGTGTCGAAAATGGTTTCGATCAGGATCAGGTCGGCGCCGCCTTCGATCAGGCCCTTGGTGGCCTCGGTGTAGTTTTCCACCAGTTCGTCGAAGGTCACGTTGCGGTAGCCGGGGTTGTTCACATCCGGCGACAGCGAGCAGGTGCGGCTGGTCGGGCCGAGCACGCCGGCGACGAAGCGCGGCTTGTCCGGGGTTTCCAGGGTCTTGGCGTCGGCCACTTTACGGGCCAGGCGCGCGCCTTCCAGGTTCAGCTCGTAGGCCAGGCTCTGCATGCCATAGTCGGCCTGGGACACCTGGGTGGCGTTGAAGGTGTTGGTCTCCAGGATGTCGGCGCCGGCATCCAGGTAGGCTTTTTCAATGGCACCGATCACGTCGGGGCGGCTGAGCACCAGCAAATCGTTGTTGCCCTTGACGTCGCTCGGCCAGTCGGCGAAGCGCTTGCCGCGGTAGTCCTGTTCTTCCAGCTTGTAGCTCTGGATCATCGTGCCCATGCCGCCGTCGAGGATCAGGATGCGTTCCTTGAGGGCTTGCTGGAGAAGATAAAGGCGAGCGCTGCGATCAGACATAGGACTACCTGGAAAAAAAGACCATTACGAAGGCCGGGATGATAGCAAACCTGTGCAGGATTTGATCATGATGGGCTTTTGCATGAATATCGCTCATGTTTGCAAGGCGATGCTGGCCCGGTAGAATTGCCGGACTATCTCTTAGGGACCCGAGACATGCCGTACCGCGTCTTATTCGGCAGTCTGTTGCTGCTGTTGTGTTTTACCGCAGCCGCCGGGAGTCCCGCTCCCACGATCTCCTACACTCGCGACATCCAGCCGATCTTCACGGAAAAATGCGTGGCCTGTCATGCCTGCTACGACTCCGCCTGCCAGTTGAACCTGGGCAGCGGCGAAGGCGCGGCACGGGGCGCGAGCAAACTGTCGGTGTACGACGGCGAGCGGCGCCAGGCGGCCGATCCGACCCGCTTGTTCTATGACGCCTCCGGCCAGCGCGCCTGGCAGCGCAAGGGCTTTTATTCAGTGCTCGACGCCCAAGGCAGCCAGGCTGCCCTGATGGCGCGCATGCTGGAGTTGGGCCACCGCACACCGTTGCAGCCCAACGCCAAGCTGCCGGAAGAGATCGTGCTGGGCCTCAATCGTGAAAACAGCTGCGCGATGCCGGATCAATTCAACGAATACGCAGGCGCCCATCCCAAGGAGGGCATGCCCCTGGCCGTCACCGGCCTGACCGATCAGCAATACCAGACCCTGCAACGCTGGCTGGCCGCAGGCGCCCCTATCGATCAGCAGGCCCTGGCACCGAGTGCCGCCGAAGCCTTGCAGGTGGTGCAATGGGAAAACCTGCTCAATGCCCCTGGCGCCCGGGAAAGCCTGGTGGGCCGCTGGTTGTTCGAGCATTGGTTCCTGGCGCACATCTATTTCAAGGACGGCGAGCCGGGGCATTTCTTCCAGTGGGTCCGTTCGCGCACGCCCAGCGGCCAGCCGATCGACCTGATCAATACCCGCCGTCCGAATGATGACCCCGGCACCCGCGTCTATTACCGGCTCTGGCCGGTGCAAGGGGTGATCGTGCACAAGACTCACATCACCTACGGCTTGAGCGCGGCGAAGATGGGGCGCATCAAGAGCCTGTTCTACAGCGGCAAATGGCAGGTTTCCGCGTTGCCGGGCTACGGTCCGGAGCGCCGGGCCAACCCGTTTTCCACCTTTGAAGCGATCCCGGCCCAGGCTCGCTACCAGTTCATGCTCGATAACGCCGAGTATTTCGTGCGCACCTTCATTCGCGGGCCGGTGTGCCGGGGCCAGATTGCCACGGACGTGATCCGCGACAATTTCTGGGCGCTGTTCCAGGCCCCCGAACATGACCTGTACATCACAGACCCGAACTACCGCGGCCAGGCCACGCCGCTGCTCGCGATGCCGGGGCAGAACGACGATGTGGGCAGCGTCGTCAGCCTGTGGCTCGACTACCGGGACAAGCGCAACGAGTACGAAGCCTTGCGCCGCGACGTCTATGCCGATGCGCCGGCGCCGAGTTGGTCGACGCTGTGGGCCGGGAATGACAATGCGTTGCTGAGCATTTTCCGGCACTTCGACAGTGCCTCGGTCAACAAGGGCCTGATCGGTGAAGTGCCGCAGACGATGTGGCTGTTCGACTTCCCGTTGCTGGAGCGCACCTATTACCAATTGGCGGTGAACTTCGATGTATTCGGCAACGTGTCCCACCAGGCCCAGACCCGGCTGTATTTCGACCTGATCCGCAACGGTGCGGAGCAGAACTTCCTGCGCCTGATGCCGGCCGACTCCCGGGAAGGCTACCTTGACGACTGGTACCAGGCCGGCGGCAAATTCAAGATGTGGCTCGATTACGAGGCTATCGACGATGACAAGCCGACCGCCCTCAAGCTTGACGAACGCGACCCCAAGGGCGATTTCACCCAGCAACTGCTGGCCCGGTACGGCGAGCTGAATGCCCGCCCCGATCCGATCAATCGCTGCGACGGGGCCTATTGCTCGCGCCCGAACATCGACCCGGCGCTGCAAAACGCCGAACAGGCCCTCAGTCGGCTGGTGTCGCGCCCGGCGGCGGGGCTCAAGGTGATCGACCAACTGCCGGAAGCGACCCTGCTGCGCGTCGAAACCGCCAGTGGTCAGCGTGAGGTCTACAGCCTGCTGCGCAACCGAGCCCACAGCAACGTGGCGTTCCTGCTGGGCGAGGAGGCACGCTACCAGCCGGGGCTGGACACACTGACGGTCTACCCGGGCGTGCTCAGCAGCTATCCGAACTTCATGTTCAACATTCCGGCCGGGCAAGTGCCGGCGTTCGTCGAAGCCATGCAAGGCGCCCAGGATGGGCCGGCGTTCGAGCGAATTGTCGAGCGCTGGGGCATTCGTCGCAGTCACCCGCAGTTCTGGTACTACTTCCATGACCTGAGCCAGTACATCCAGGAGACGGAGCCCGTGGAAAGCGGTGTGTTGGACATGAATCGCTACCAGAACCTCTGATCGACAGCTCCGGCGGCAAACTCCGTGCCGCCGGGCGCTTTCCTGACAAAAATACTGGGACTTTGTCCGGCGCGATGATTGGCGTAAACTGCCGGCAAGCCTGCGAGGAGTTTCCATGACCGCCATTACCATTACCGATGCCGCCCACGATTACCTGGCCGACCTGCTGTCCAAGCAGAACACGCCTGGTATCGGGATCCGCATCTTCATCACCCAGCCCGGCACCCAGTACGCCGAGACGTGCATTGCCTACTGCAAGCCGGGGGAAGAAAAACCCGAAGACACCGCGCTGGGGCTCAAGAGCTTCACCGCGTACATCGACTCGTTCAGCGAAGCATTCCTGGACGATGCGGTGGTCGACTACGCCACCGACCGCATGGGCGGCCAACTGACCATCAAGGCGCCAAACGCCAAGGTGCCGATGGTCAATGCCGACAGCCCGGTCAACGAGCGCATCAATTACTACCTGCAAACCGAAATCAACCCGGGGCTGGCCAGCCACGGCGGCCAGGTTTCGCTGATCGACGTGGTGGAAGACGGCATCGCCGTGCTCCAGTTCGGCGGCGGCTGCCAGGGCTGCGGCCAGGCTGACGTCACCTTGAAGGAAGGCATCGAGCGCACCTTGCTCGAGCGCATTCCGGAGCTCAAGGGCGTACGCGACGTGACCGACCACACGCAGAAAGAAAACGCCTACTACTGATAGGCGTGCGCTGCGAGCAAAAACTGTAGCGAGGGAGCTTGCTCCCGCTCGATTGCGAAGCAATCGCCAGGTAATCGATGCATTTCCGTGATGGTGCATGGGTTGCCTGGGGACCGCTTCGCGGTCCAGCGGGAGCAAGCTCCCTCGCCACAAAAGCTTCAGCGATCAGCTCGTAATCTTTGGTAGCCCGCCGCCCCCTGTGGGAGCGAGCTTGCTCGCGAAGGCGTCGGCACATTCAGCATCATCGTCAGCTGACCCAGCGCTATCGCGAGCAGGCTCACTCCCACATTTGATCTGCGGTGACTGTCACTTTTCCTATCGCTCCCACAGGGGGGGCAGGCTGGTTCTTGCTGAGCCTCAGGGCCTGTAGAGATGCGCATGCCCGGCGCGGTACAGCGAAGATTCGCTGAACACATCGTTGCCCAGCACATGTCCCACCAGAATCAGCGCCGTGCGGCGAAAGCCCTTGGCGTGCACCTTTGCTGCGATATCGTCCAGCGTCCCCGTCACCCAATCCTGGTCTGGCCAGGTCGCCCGGTGGATCACGGCAATCGGGCAATCGGCGCCATAGTGGGGCCGTAGTTCGTCGACGATTTTTTCCAGATGATTGACCCCCAGGTGAATCGCCATGGTCGCCCCGTGCTGCGCCAGGCTGCCCAGTTCTTCCCCGGCGGGCATCGGGCTTTTATCGGCGTAGCGGGTGAGGATCAGGCTTTGGGATATGTCCGGCAAGGTCAGTTCGGTGCCCAGCAGGGCGGCACAGGCTGAGGTCGCGGTCACACCCGGGATGATTTCGAAAGGGATGCCCAGTTCCCGCAGGCAGCGAATCTGCTCGCCAATGGCGCCGTACAGGCTTGGGTCGCCGGAGTGCACCCGGGCCACGTCCTGGCCCTTGAGATGGGCGCTCTTGATCAATTCGATGATCTGTTCCAGATGCAGCTCCGCGCTGTTGATCACCTGTTCGGCACAGTGGCCTTCAAGGACGGCGGTTGGTACCAGGGAACCGGCGTAGATGATCACCGCGCAGTGGCGGATCAGTCGCTGGCCTTTGACCGTAATGAGGTCCGGGTCGCCGGGGCCGGCGCCGATGAAGTAAACGGTCATGACCGGCTCCTGTGAAAGGTGGGTGAGCGTCGCCCAGATGAAGATCGTTCATGATCCTGGGCGGCGATTATCGGGATTTACGCCACGACCGCCAATGCCAACGTGCTCTTGGGGCCTTTTTGGCGAGTAATCAGCAGCGTCGCGGGCGTTGTGCCCAACTGCTCGGCCAAGGCCAGGGCGGCGCTTTCGGCGATGCCGTAGCAACCGGTGCGCTGGAAGGCGATCTCGGAGCGGTGACTAAGCCGCTGCTCATAGCCGGCCAACTGTTCGACGCTGAAGCAGGTCAGCGGCAGGGCCAGTTGCCCGGCCAGCTCCAGCAGCCCGGGCTCGTCACACTTGAGGTCGATACTGGCCAGGGCCCGTACCCGATGAAGTTCGATGCCGTGGGCCAGCAGCGTCTCGTCGAGCAAGGCCCGCAGCGTGCTGGCCGGGCAACCACGCTGGCAGCCCAGGCCGATCACCAGGATCGGCTCGGCGCTCATGCGTCGTGGTGGGCTTGGCCGTCACGGCGAAACAGCCAGGCGCTGATCAGGCCCAGGGCCAGCCAGAACGCGACGTTGGTCAGCTGCGAGGCGATCTTGAACTGGCTCTCAAGCGCTTCGGGCGCCAGCATCGAGTGGACTTCGGGCTGCGGTGCGCCGATGACGTGGGGCACCAGCAACGTCGCTACGCCCAGTACCTTGAGCAGCCAATGCCGGCCGAAGGCGATCAAGGCAATGCCCACCGCTGTGGACGCCGCGGTGCCGATCCACCACATCTGCCGTTGGGCCAGGTCGGCCGCGGCGGTGCCAGGCAGTTCCGGCGGCAGGCCAAGTGTCGGCGCCAAGACGAAAGTGGCATAGCCGGCCAGGCCCCAGAGCAGGCCTTGGGATGTGCGAGTCGGTGCGCGCAAGGTGTACAGGCCCGCCAGCATCAGGGCAAAACCCACGGCGACTACCAGGTTGCCGCCAGTGGTGGATAGCACCCGCTGCCAACCGTCTTCCGGCTCCCAGGCCTCGGCATCATGGGTATGAGCCGCCCCGTCGGCGTGTTCATGGACCTCGGTCGCCGGGGCCTTCTCGAAGGTTTCCGCCTGGAGAATCAGCGGCGATACCCAGAAACTTTGCAGCAGGGTCAGCAGCAGGGCGGCCAGCAAGCCGCTGAAACCAGCGGTCTGCGCGATACGCTTGATCATGTCGTCAGTTCTCAGTGGCACGGGAAAGCGGCGCTGTGACGGGTATCGTGAGCGGCGTTGTGCACCGCTTCGATGTGGGAGAAACCGGCGAAATAGACCAGCCCTGCGCCCAGGATCGAAGCAAGGATCGCGGCGCTCAGGCGTTGGCTCAGGGTGGTGGTGCTGCTGGCGGTGCGGGCGGTGCTGCTGATGGTCGACATGGCGCTTCCCTCTGTTCTTGTTCAGTGGGCATTCGAGCGCGATGAGACCCCGGGCGAAAGCCCGCCAAGGTTCGAACAGCGCCCGCCCACCGCGGGTTTGTTGATGCATGAGTCATGGGCCGGTCTCCGGGCTCGCGAGGGGCGGGGCTTGCGCCTGGCCTGCAAGCGTCACCTTCCCATGCGCCCTTTTTGTAGCAGGGCCTGCACAGTGGTTCAGACGCTTCGCTCGCTTACCGTTGCGGGGGCAGCACCGGACTGACGTGGCCTTGAAGTAAAGCACACGATTCACCGGTTTCCCGTTTCACCCTGTGAAGGGCACCCGTAACTAGGCGCACAGGAGAGCATGGGCGGGGCTGGGCCGTCAATTGGCATGGGGTTTCAGGCTGACACTGAGTTGCGCCCTTCGCGAGCAGGCTCGCTCCCACAATGAATCTCGCCGATCACAGAACTCATGTTCAACAAAGATCAACTGTGGGAGCGAGCTTGCTCGCGATGACGGCAGCCCATGCACCGCAGAACGCTCTGGAGATTGACCCGCCCCCGCACCCTGCGTAGCCTTGCGCCTTCGAGGTTCTTCGGCACGTGCCGGAGCTAAGAAGGGAACGCGGTCCAAGCCGCGGCTGCCCCCGCAACTGTGAACGGTGCTGTTTCTGCAAGGCCACTGTGCATGCCCTTATTAAACGGGCGCACGGGAAGGCGCAGCAAATGCCAGTCGAAAGATTGGCCCGCCGTCAGCCAGGAGACCTGCCTCGAGACAGATTCTCACTACAACCGGGCGGGGTGATCCGGTGGCGAAATCTTCCGCGCACGCCTGTGCCAGCGGTTGTCGTCCCGTTTGCCCGCCACCTTGCCAAAGGGCATCCGATGAAAACACTGGCCAAACTCCCCGTCACCATCGTCACCGGTTTCCTCGGCTCGGGTAAAACCACCTTGCTGCGGCACATGCTCGACAACGCCCAGGGCCGCCGTATCGCCGTGATCGTCAACGAATTCGGCGAGCTGGGCATCGACGGCGAGATCCTCAAGCAGTGTTCCATCGGCTGCACCGAAGAAGAAGCCAACGGCCGCGTCTATGAACTGGCCAACGGCTGCCTGTGCTGCACGGTGCAGGAAGAGTTCTTCCCGGTGATGCGCGAACTGGTGGCCCGGCGTGGCGACCTCGACCACATCCTCATCGAAACCTCCGGTCTGGCCCTGCCCAAGCCGCTGGTCCAGGCCTTCCAATGGCCGGAAATCCGCAGCGCCTGCACCGTCGATGCGGTGATCACCGTGGTCGACAGCCCGGCCGTGGCCGCCGGTACCTTTGCCGCGTTTCCCGACCAGGTCGATGCCCAGCGCAAACTTGACCCGAACCTGGACCACGAATCGCCGCTGCACGAACTGTTCGCCGACCAACTGGCGAGCGCCGACCTGGTGATCCTCAACAAGGCTGACCTGATCAGCCCTGAAGACCTGGCCAAGGTTCGCCTGGAAGTCGCCGAAGAGCTGCCACCGGCGGTCAAGGTCATCGAAGCCAGCAGCGGTCGCCTGCCGCTGGACGTATTGATCGGCCTGGGCGCCGGTTCCGAAGAACACATCGACGGCCGCCACAGCCATCACGATCATCACCACGATGGCGACGATGATGACCACGATCATGACGCCTTCGATTCCATTTCCATCGAACTGCCCCAGGCTGACGAAAGCCTGCTGCTCGACGCGCTGACGCAACTGGTGGTCCAGCACGGCGTACTGCGAGTCAAGGGTTTTGCGGCGATCCCGAACAAGCCGATGCGCCTGTTGATCCAGGGCGTCGGCACGCGTTTCGACAAGCATTTCGACCGCCAGTGGGGCGCGGAGGAAGCGCGGGTCACCCGTCTGGTGCTGATCGGCCAGGCGCTTGATGCCGCGCTGCTCGAAGCGCAATTGCGCGCCGCCCTCGGCGCCTAAGCCATGCACCTGCTCAGGACCCAGCCCGGCGGTTTCGTGTCGGATGACAACATCGCCGACCTGGGGCAAACCCCCGCCGAACTGGTGATCCTGTGCAGCGGCGACTCCAGCCTGGCGCTGTTGGCCGAAGCGGCGAAGCAGTTGCCGGGCGATTATCCGCAGTTTCGCCTCGCCAACCCGATGCAGGTGCAGAACCACGCCTCGGTGGATCTGTATGTCGAAGACGTGCTGCAACACGCCAAGGTCATCCTGTTGTCGCTGCACGGCGGCATCGGCTATTGGCGCTACGGCATCGAGCGCCTGATGGAACTGGCCGGGCGCGGGGTGAAGCTGATCCTGGTGCCGGGGGATGATCGTCCGGACCCGGAACTCAGTGACCTGAGCAACGTGCCCTGCGAAGACCGCGACCGGCTCTGGCAGTTCTTGCGCCAGGGCGGGCTGGGCAATGCCCTGGACCTGTTTTACAACCTCGGCAGCCAATGGTTCGGCCGCGATTATCCGTGGGCCGAGCCGCAGGCCTTGCCACGCACGGCCATCTATCACCCGGCGAAAACCAGCGCCAACCTCGACGATTGGCAAGCCGACTGGAGCGCCGGGCAACCGGTGGCGGCGGTGCTGTTTTATCGCTCCCACCTGCAAGCGGCGAACACCGCGTTCATCGACGTGTTCTGCCAGCGCCTGCAAGCGGCGGGGCTCAATCCGCTGCCGATTGCCGTGGCAAGCCTCAAGGAGCCTGGTTGTCTCGCACTTGTAGAGGACTGGCTGGACGAGGTGCAGGCGGGCGTGATCCTCAATACCACCGGCTTCGCTCAATCCAGCCCCGAAGCTCCGCACTTGCGACCGTTTCGCCGCAACATCCCGGTGATCCAGGCGATCTGCGCCCAGGACAACGAACCCGGCTGGCGTGCCAGCGAGCAGGGCCTGGGACCGCGAGACCTGGCGATGCACATTGCCTTGCCGGAACTGGACGGACGGATCATCAGCCGCCCGATCAGTTTCAAGGACCTGGCCTGGCGCAGCGAGCGCAGCCAGAGCGACGTGGTCTGCTACCGGGCCGCGCCCGAGCGCATGGATTTTGTCGCCGAGCTGGCCCGACGCTGGACCACCCTGGCGCGTTTACCCAATGCCCAGAAGCGTGTGGCGCTAATCCTCGCTAACTACCCGACCCGCGACGGTCGCATCGGCAATGGCGTCGGCCTGGACACCCCTGCAGCGGCGCTGAATATCTTGCGGGCCCTGCAGGTCGAAGGTTATCCATTGCCGGCTGAACTGCCGGCGAGCGGCACTGCGTTGATCCAGCAATTGCTCGGCGGGGTCAGTAACGACCTGGACAGCCTCGACTTGCGTCCCTGCCACCAGAGCCTGGCCCTTGCCGAGTACCAGGCCTTGTTCGACGCACTGCCCGAAGCCAATCGCCAAGCGGTGCTGGCGCGCTGGGGCTCGCCCGAGCAAGACCCGATGTTCCGCGACGGGCGCCTGATGGTCGCCGGCCTGCGCCTGGGCCTGACCTTTGTCGGCATCCAGCCGGCGCGGGGTTACCAGGTCGATCCGAGCGCGGTGTACCACGACCCGGACCTGGTGCCGCCCCACGGTTACCTGGCGTTTTATTTCTGGTTGCGCCACACCTACGGCGTCCATGGGGTGATCCACGTCGGCAAGCACGGCAACCTCGAATGGCTGCCGGGCAAGGGCGTCGGGCTGTCGGAAAACTGCTGGCCGGACGTGCTGTTGGGGCCGCTGCCGAATATCTATCCGTTCATCGTCAACGACCCGGGTGAGGGCGCCCAAGCCAAGCGTCGCACCCAGGCGGTGATCATCGACCACTTGATGCCGCCGCTGACCCGGGCCGAAACCTATGGGCCGCTGCGTAACCTCGAGCTGCTGGCGGACGAGTACTACGAGGCGCAATTGCTCGATCCGCGCCGTGCCCGGGAGCTGCAACGGGACATCCTCAACCTGGTGCGCGAAACGCACATCGACCGCGAACTGCAACTCGATGCCGGGCTCGACAGCGACGCCGACGCGGCGATCTGGCTGCCACGCCTGGACACTTACCTGTGCGACTTGAAGGAGTCGCAGATCCGTGACGGCCTGCATATTTTTGGTGAGTCGCCCAGCGGACGGCTGCGCATCGACACCTTGCTGGCGTTGCTGCGCATTCCCCGGGGCGACGGCAAGGGCGCGCAGTCGAGCCTGTTGCGGGCGCTGGCCAAGGCGTTCGGGCTGGGTTTCGACCCGCTGGATTGTGCCTTGGCCGAGCCCTGGACTGGTGAGTGTCCCGAGGCGTTGCGACGGGTCAGCACCGAGCCTTGGCGCACCGCCGGCGATACCCGCGAGCGCCTGGAGCTGTTCGCTGTGCAGTTGATCGAGCAGGCGCTGGACGGTGCGGTGGAGCAGCTCGACGCGCCAGGCTGGGAGCTGGTGGGCAGCATCATTGAAAACCTGCGATCCGTCGTGGCCCCGCGCCTGGACGCTTGCGGCCCGGCGGAAATGCGCGGCCTGCTCGATGCCTTGAGCGGGCGCTTCGTGCCGGCCGGCCCCAGCGGCGCACCGAGCCGCGGGCGCCTCGATGTGTTGCCCACCGGGCGCAACTTCTTCTCGGTGGACGTGCGCAACCTGCCCACCACCACGGCGTGGCGCATCGGTTTCCAATCGGCGAACCTGATCCTTGAGCGGCATTTGCAGGATCACGGCGACCACCTGCGCCAGCTCGGCCTGTCGGTGTGGGGCACGGCCACCATGCGCACCGGTGGCGATGACATCGCCCAGGCCATGGCGTTGATGGGCGTACGTCCGGTGTGGGCCACCGGCAGCCAACGGGTCGATGACTTCGAGATCCTGCCGTTGAGCCTGCTGGACCGGCCTCGGGTCGATGTCACGCTGCGCGTGTCCGGCTTCTTCCGTGACGCCTTTGCCAACCTGATTCGCTTGTTCGATGCTGCCGTGCAGGCCGTCGCCGCCCTCGATGAGCCGGACGACCTGAATCCCTTGGCGGCCAAGGTGCGCAGTGAGCGCGAAGCCTTGCTGGCATCGGGTCTTGAGCCGGACGCCGCGGCGCGCCAGGCCGGCTGGCGGATCTTCGGCGCCAAGCCCGGTGCCTATGGCGCGGGCGTGCAGGGCGCGATTGACGGGCGCTTGTGGCAGAGCCGCGAGGATCTGGCCGAGGTGTACCTGAACTGGGGCGGTTACGCCTACGGCGCCAGCGATGAAGGCACGGCCGCCCGGGAGCAATTCTCCCGGCGCTTGAGCCAGGTTCAGGCGGTGTTGCAGAACCAGGACAACCGCGAGCACGACCTGCTCGATTCCAACGATTACTACCAGTTCCAGGGCGGCATGCTGGCGGCGGTCGAGACCCTCAGTGGTGATGCGGCGGCCAGTTACCATGGCGATCACAGCCAGCCAGACTTGCCCAGGATCCGCACCCTGAAAGAAGAGCTCAACCGCGTCATCCGTTCCCGCGCAGCGAATCCGAAGTGGATCGACGGCGTGAAGCGTCACGGCTATAAAGGCGCGTTCGAACTGGCGGCGACGGTGGACAACCTGTTTGCCTTCGACGCCACCACCCGGTTGATCGACGATCACCAGTACGCCTTGCTGGCCGATGCCTACCTGCTCGACCCGGATACCCGGGATTTCGTCCGCCAGCACAACCCCGACGCCCTGCGGGACATGACCGAGCGCATGCTCGAAGCGCAGCAGCGGGGGATGTGGCAGGATCCAGGCGAGTATCGCGAGGCGTTGGAAAATTTGTTGTTGGACATCGAAGAAGATGGCTGACATGCCTTTGTGGCGAGGGAGCTTGCTCCCGCTCGGCTGCGCTGTAGGAGCTGCCGAAGGCTGCGATCTTTTGATCTTTCGCTTGAGACTCAAGTGTCTGGGGAAAGATCGCAGCCTCGTTGCACTCGACAGCTCCTACACAGCCCAGCGGGAGCAAGCTCCCTCGCCACATGGGACTATCGAACATGCATGAGACATTCAACATGACCGAAACCCCGCATTTCCCGCTCTGCGCCGTGGTCGGTGCCGATGCTCTGAAACTGGCCCTGTGCCTGGCCGCGATCGATCCGAAAATCGGCGGTGTGCTGATCGAAGGGCCGCGGGGCATGGCCAAGTCCACGTTGGCCCGGGGGTTGGCGGACCTGCTGGCCAGCGGTCAGTTCGTCACCTTGCCCCTCGGTGCTACCGAAGAGCGGCTGGTGGGCACCCTGGACCTGGACGCAGCGCTGGGGGAAGGGCGCGCGCAGTTTTCTCCCGGCGTGTTGGCCAAGGCTGACGGTGGCGTGCTGTACGTCGACGAAGTGAACCTGCTGCCCGATCACCTGGTGGACTTGCTGCTCGATGTGGCCGCCAGCGGCACTAACCTCATCGAGCGCGACGGCATTTCCCATCGGCATCCGGCGCGCTTTGTGCTGATCGGCACCATGAACCCGGAGGAGGGGGAGCTGCGCCCGCAGTTGCTCGACCGGTTTGGCTTGAACGTCGCCCTCGACGGTCACACTGCACCGACTGAACGCGGTCAGATCATCCGGCGGCGGCTGGATTTCGACAGCGATCCGCTGGCGTTCTGCGTGGCGTGGGAGACGGCCCAGCAGCAGTTGCGTGACCGTTGCCAACAGGCGCGCGACCGCTTGGCCGGGATCGCCCTGGATGACGCGGCGCTGGCGCAGATCACCGAGCGCTGTTTTGCCGCCGGGGTCGATGGCTTGCGCGCCGACCTGGTCTGGCTGCGGGCGGCCCGGGCCCATGCCGCCTGGCGCGGGGCTGCTGCAATTGCCGATGAAGACATCGATGCGGTCGCCGAGTTTGCCTTGCGGCACCGGCGGCGTGGGCATTCGGCACCGGCACCGGCACCGTCCCAGGCGCCGACCGGCGCGGAAAAAACCACTGAACCCAACGAAGGCCAGGGCCAGTGGGGCGATCTGCCGGCCCGGGCATTGCCGACCGGTGCCCGGCGTGACGTGCCGAGCTGGCCAAAAAAGCCCTAGGCATTCGCCCTCGTTCGCCAGCGGGGGCGAATGCCAGACCCCGTGCAGGACGGCTCGACCAGGGCCGCCAGGGCCGCAGCAAAGCGGCGGCCTGCGGTGCGGTGAACTGGCCGGGGACCTTGCTCAATGGCCGGCCACGTCTGTACGAAGACTTGCGCTTTCACAGTCGCCAGCGTTCGCCCCATGAGTTGTGGCTGGTCATCGTCGATGCGTCGGCCTCGACCCGTCGTCATCGCGCCTTGAGTGACGGCAAGGGCCTGCTGGCGCAACTGTTCGACGACGCCTACCGACAACGCGCCCGCCTGGCGCTGTTGACGGCCAGCGGCACGCTCCCTCATTGGCAGGTGCAAGGTCTCAAGGCCTCGGCCGGCCTGCGCGACTGGCTCGATGGGCTGGGTGCCGGTGGCGGAACGCCGTTGCTGGCGGCGCTGAACGAGGCCGGGCGCTGGCTGGTGGCGCGACGCAAGCGCTACCCGGCGGAGCAGCAACGGGTCTTGGTGATGACCGACGGACGAGTCAAGGAGGGGCTTTCACTGCCGCTCCTCGATTGTCCATGCCTGTTGATCGACATCGAGAGAGGCCCGATCCGCCTGGGCCGGGCCCGGCAGTTGGCGGGACAGTTGCAGGCGGAGTATCGGCATATCGATGAAACCACTTGAAATGCTCTTTGGCTGTGAAGGCCTCATCGCGAGCAAGCTCGCTCCCACATTTGCTTTCGTTGTGCACACATAACTGATGAACACCACGGCCCCCCTGTGGGAGCGAGCTTGCTCGCGATCAGCATCACCTCGACCCCTGATCTGACCACCTGACCCGCATCACTGCACTATGCTCAGGCAGCCCCCTCACAGGAGTGAACCATGCGCGTACTCGTCACCAACGCCCAGGACGATTTTCGGGTCAAGGCCTATGCCGGCACCAACGGCGTGCTGCTCGCCATGGACCTGGCGGAATCCCGGCGCAAAGGGCTGCTGGGCTTTGCCATCGAGAAGCAGCAGGGTGAGAAGCCCTGGCTGTTCCTGTTCAACAGCCTGACCTTCCCCGACAAGGCCCACACCTTTCCCCAGTTCCACGCCACCCCCAGCGACAAGGCCCCCTTGCAGAAATTTCGCTGGGCCGACTACGCGGTCAACCCTGGCGTGACGATCCACTACCGCGTGCACCTGGCCTACGGCAGCCCCGATGCACCGCAGTTGGGCGAATCCCTGGCCGTCACCGTCACCAGCGACGACGGGCAGCCGGCCAACCAGCGGGTGATTTTCAACCGTGCCGTGGCCGCCAGCCAGGCGTTCCAGCGCAAGTTTCCTGAAGTGGACGCGCTGATCGGCGCCAACAAGCACCTGTCCATCGATGACTGGCCCGACGCCCCGCGTCGCTGGCTGGAGAATGGCCTGCTGGGACGCCTGACCGGTTTTATCGATCGGGCGCTGGATGCCAACTGGGCGCTGGATGTCGCCATCTATGAATACGAACTGCCGGTGATCGTCGACGCGGTGACCGCCGCTCATGCTCGCGGCGCCCAGGTGCGCGTGCTGTATCACGCCGAGCCAGGCGACGACACCACGGCGCGCAACGAAGCCAGCCTGGAGAAAATGCCAGCAGCCAACAAGCGCGGACGAGTCACCCATAACATTTTCCACGACAAGTTCATTGTGCTGAGCAAGGTGGACGGCAACGGTTCCTTGCAACCGGAGGCGGTGCTGTGTGGCAGCACCAACTTCACCGCCAACGGTGTCTACCGCCAGGCCAACGTCGTTCATGTACTGGACGACCCTCGGGTGAGCGGCAGCTACTTCCAGGTGTTCGAGCAAATCTGGGCCGAGCCCCAGGACGTCGATGCCACTCGCCAGTGGCTGACCGACAACAATGCCATGGCTCCACAAGAAGCGTTGTTCGCCGGGTTCTCGCCGCGCACCGGGGAGGGCGATCTGGATCGCTTCGTCGACATCATCAAGGGCGCGCGAAAGGACCTGTTGTTCGTCACCGCATTCGTCTTGCCCGAGCGCATTCTCGACGCCGTGCTCGGCCAGCCCAATGACGACGTGTTGCGCTACGGCCTGCAAAACACCAAGAGCCGCATCACCGGCTTCCACGCCGACCGCACCGCCGAATTCGCCGCCACCGCGCTGCTCAACACTGGCCTGGAAGGTTGGCTCAAGGAAAACATGAAAGGCCAGAAGGGCAATCTGCTGGTGCACACCAAAGCCATCGTCACCGACTTCACCAGCGATACGCCGACCATCATCAGCGGCAGCCACAACCTGAGCGCCGCGGCCAGCAGCGGCAACGACGAGAATTACCTGATCATCCAGGGCAACACCGACCTGGCCGACCGCTACGGGCTGGAGTTGCTGCGTTTCTATGAACATTACCGCTTTCGCTACTTCGCAAAAAAACTCGCCCTCAAACAGGTCAAGCCACTGGCGGTGGATGACAGCTGGAGCGATGACTATTACCGCGAGGGGGATTTGCGGATGTTATCCAGGGTGAGGTTTTGCGGGCGCTGAGCAGTGGTAAGAGATGTTTTAGAGTGCTACTTTTAGCGCCATTAAGAGTGCTTAAGGACTCATCTCATGACACATATCGTGCTTTCTCAGGTTGTAGCCAGCATTTCCGAGCTTAAGAAAAATCCGATGGGCACTGTCGCTGCCGGGGGAGGATTATCGGTAGCGATCCTCAACCGCAACGAGCCGGCTTTTTATTGCGTCCCCGCTCGGGAATATGAAGCCATGATGGATCGGCTTGAGGACATGGAGTTGGTCGCTCTCTGCCGCGAGCGTGAAAATGATCCAACGATCAAGGTTTCTCTTGATGACCTATGAGTTGGAGTTTTCCGATAAAGCATGGAAGGAATGGCAAAAGCTGGGAGCAACACTCAAGGAGCAATTCAAGAAAAAGCTTGAGGAGCGACTGGTAAATCCGCATGTCCAGGCAGACCGACTGCACGGGTTGGGCAATGCCTATAAAATCAAGTTGCGTAACGCCGGCTATCGATTGGTTTATCGGGTAGTAGATGACTTGCTGGTTGTTACGGTGATCGCAGTAGGTAAACGCGAGCGCGGCCAAGTGTATGACGAGGCTGCCAAGCGGTAAAATAGCCATGTTTCCCCGTCAGCGGGATGTTATCCAGGGTGAGGTTTTGCGGGCGTTAGGTGCCGTAGATTATCCGGTGCTAGCATAGGGCCATCTATCAGCCTGGAAGCTGTCATGAATCTCTGTCACGGAACGTCTGCTTTACTTCGCATCTGCGTCGCGACCCTGTTGTTGGCGCTGTGTACTTCAGCCCTCGCCGCCAACCAACCGTGTTCCGGGCGCAAGGGCGGGATTGCCGGGTGTGACGGCGATACCTTCTTGTGCAACGACGGCTCCATCAGTGCTTCGAAGCGGTCCTGTTCCGCTGTGTTGGGCCTCCGGAACGAGGCCCGGCCGCAGTCGTTGCTCAAGTCCGCTGACGGTTGCCAGTGCGGCAGTGGCAATTACTGCGTCGGGCCTCGGGGTGGGGTCTATTGCCTCACACCTGGCGGCAGCAAGAGCTACAAGCGCAAATAGCCCAGGGACGCCGCCGAACCCTTGTGGGAGCGAGCTTGCTCGCGATAGCGTCAGGTCAGTCGCCATCGATATTGACTGATGTACCGCCATCGCGAGCAAGCTCGCTCCCACAGGGTATCCATTTACACATTCCACAGTGGCTCCGTTTCGGTGCGCCGAGTACCCGGCTTGGGGCCTTGTTACCCGTGCGTCGTGGCCAACGGTAGCAATAGTGTTCGCACGCAGATGCCACTGTCCTGGCGTCTGTTTTTCCCATATCCCTGATTTCCTTAACTTTCCATTTTCCTCACCTACGAGCTGCAAGCCTGTGGCACACTTTCTGCTGTCTATTCCGTTGTTACATACCGTGTTCCGGTATAGCGGAATAAACTCACTCTGGAGTGCTTGCCATGCAACGCCGACCTTCCTTGTTCAAAGCGTGTGTTTTTCTCTTCGCGGCCACGACGGCTGCCATGGGGGTCGCTCAGGCGGCCGACAGCAAGCTCGACAGCGTGCTGCAGCGGGGGAAATTGATCGTGGGCACGGGCAGTACCAATGCCCCGTGGCACTTCCAGGGAGCGGATGGCAAGTTGCAGGGCTTTGATATCGATATTGCGCGGATGGTCGCCAAGGGTCTGTTCAACGACCCGGAGAAAGTCGAGTTCGTGGTGCAGTCTTCCGATGCGCGCATTCCCAACCTGTTGACCGACAAGGTCGACATGAGCTGCCAGTTCATCACCGTCACCGCCAGCCGCGCCCAGCAAGTGGCGTTCACCCTGCCGTACTACCGCGAAGGCGTGGGCCTGCTGCTGCCGGCCAACAGCAAGTACAAGGAAATCGAAGACCTCAAGGCCGCCGGCGACGGCGTCACCGTGGCGGTGCTGCAGAACGTCTACGCCGAGGAGCTGGTGCACCAGGCGCTGCCCAAGGCCAAGGTCGACCAGTACGACAGCGTCGACCTGATGTACCAGGCGGTGAACTCCGGCCGCGCCGATGCCGCCGCCACCGACCAGTCCTCGGTCAAATACCTGATGGTGCAGAACCCTGGCCGCTACCGCAGCCCGACCTACGCCTGGAGCCCGCAAACCTACGCCTGTGCGGTCAAGCGCGGCGACCAGGACTGGCTGAACTTCGTCAACACCACCTTGCATGAAGCGATGACCGGCGTGGAATTCCCCACCTATGCGGCGTCCTTCAAGCAGTGGTTCGGTGTCGAGCTGCCGTCGCCGGCGATCGGTTTCCCCGTTGAATTCAAATGACCCTGTGAGCCCGGGGCGTCACTTGCGGGCGCTCCGTCGAAGGTACTGCCGACCATGAATTATCAGTTGAACTTTGCCGCCGTCTGGCGCGATTTCGACACCCTGCTGGCGGGGCTGGGCCTGGGGCTTTCCCTGGCGCTGGTGTCGATCGCCATCGGTTGCGTGATCGGCCTGGCGATGGCGTTCGCGCTGCTGAGCAAACACCGGGTCTTGCGAGTGCTGGCGTCGGTGTATGTCACGGTGATCCGCAATACGCCGATCCTGGTGTTGATCCTGCTGATCTACTTCGCCTTGCCGAGCCTGGGCATCCGCCTGGACAAGCTGCCGTCGTTCGTCATCACCCTCTCGCTGTACGCCGGGGCCTACCTGACCGAAGTGTTTCGCGGCGGACTGTTGAGCATTCACAAGGGACAGCGTGAAGCCGGGCTGGCCATCGGCCTGGGCGAGTGGCAGGTGAAGGCCTACGTCACCGTGCCGGTGATGCTGCGCAACGTGTTGCCGGCCTTGTCGAACAACTTCATTTCGCTGTTCAAGGACACTTCCCTGGCGGCGGCGATTGCCGTGCCGGAGCTGACCTATTACGCCCGCAAGATCAACGTGGAGAGCTACCGGGTGATCGAAACCTGGCTGGTGACCACGGCCCTGTATGTCGCGGCCTGTTACCTCATTGCCATGCTGCTGCGGTATTTCGAGCAGCGCCTGGCGATCCGCCGTTAGGAGTTCCCATGTACGAATCACCCAGTTGGTTGCATGAGTTATGGGTCGCCCGCGACACCCTGTGGGCCGGCTTCCTGACCAGTGTGCAGTGTTCGCTGCTGGCGATTGTGTTGGGTACCTTGATCGGCCTGGTCGCCGGCCTGGTGCTGACCTATGGCCGGACCTGGATGCGCGCGCCGTTTCGCTTCTACGTCGACCTGATTCGCGGCACGCCGGTGTTCGTGCTGGTGCTGGCCTGCTTCTACATGGCCCCGGCCCTGGGCTGGCAGATCGGCGCGTTCCAGGCCGGGGTCCTGGGGCTGACGCTGTTTTGTGGCTCCCACGTCGCCGAGATCGTGCGCGGGGCCTTGCAGGCATTGCCCCGCGGGCAGATGGAAGCGAGCCAGGCCATCGGCCTGACCTTTTTTCAAGCGCTGGGTTATGTGCTGTTGCCCCAGGCCTTGCGGCAGATCTTGCCGACCTGGGTCAATTCCTCCACCGAGATCGTCAAGGCCTCGACCCTGCTGTCGGTGATCGGCGTCGCCGAACTGCTGCTCAGCACCCAGCAGATCATCGCCCGGACCTTCATGACCCTGGAGTTTTACCTGTTCGCCGGGTTTCTCTTTTTCATCATCAATTACGCCATCGAATTGCTCGGGCGACACATTGAAAAGCGGGTGGCCTTGCCATGACTGACGTTTCGAATCTCTCCAATACGGAGCTCTCCAACACCCAGCCGCTGCTGGACATTCGCGGCCTGCGCAAACAATACGGCCCGTTGGAAGTGCTCAAGGGTGTGGACCTGAGCATGCAGCGCGGCAACGTGGTCACGTTGATCGGCTCCAGCGGTTCGGGCAAGACCACGCTGCTGCGCTGCGTCAACATGCTGGAAGAATTCCAGGGCGGGCAGATCATGCTTGACGGCGAGTCCATCGGTTACGACGACATCGACGGCAAGCGTGTGCGCCACGCCGAGAAAGTCATCGCCCGGCACCGGGCCATGACCGGCATGGCCTTCCAGCAATTCAACCTGTTCCCGCATTTGACCGCGTTGCAGAACGTCACCCTGGGCCTGCTCAAAGTGAAAAAACTGCCCAAGGACGAGGCGGTGGCCCTGGCCGAGAAATGGCTGGAGCGGGTGGGCTTGTTGGAGCGGCGCGATCACTTTCCTGGCCAATTGTCCGGCGGCCAACAGCAGCGCGTGGCGATTGCCCGGGCGATTGCCATGAACCCCAGCCTGATGTTGTTCGACGAAGTGACTTCGGCCCTGGACCCGGAACTGGTCGGCGAAGTGCTGAACGTGATCAAGGGCCTGGCCGAAGACGGCATGACCATGCTGCTGGTGACCCACGAAATGCGCTTCGCCTTCGAGGTCTCCGACAAGATTGTGTTCATGAACCAGGGCCGCATCGAAGAACAGGGGCCGCCGAAGGAATTGTTCGAACGGCCACAGTCGCCACGCCTGGCGGAATTTCTCAAGAACACGCGTTTTTAATTTTCCATTCAATAAGGAGATAACCCATGAGCATTACGCGCTACGGCACCGGCAGCACCGCAGGTGGCGGTCAGCCTCGGCCATTCGCCCGCGCCGTGGAAGCCGATGGCTGGCTGCACGTGTCCGGCCAGGTGCCGGCGGTGAACGGCGAGATCATTGTCGGCGGGATCGTCGAGCAGACCCACCAGACCATGAAGAACCTGGTCGCCATTCTCGAAGAGGCCGGATATGGCCTGGAAGATGTGGTGCGCTGCGGCGTGTGGCTGGAAGACCCGCGGGATTTCTGGAGTTTCAACAAGGTCTTCGGCGAGTACTTCAGCCCGGAACACGCCCCGGCCAGGGCCTGCGTGCAGGCGAGCATGATGGTCGATTGCAAGGTCGAGATCGACTGCGTCGCCTACAAGAAAAAAGGCTGAACAAGATATTCTGGCGAATTCGCTTCTGTGGCGAGGGAGCTTGCTCCCGCTGGCCTGTGCAGCAGGCCCATCTTTTTGCGACTGCTGCGCAGCCGAGCGGGAGCAAGCTCCCTCGCCACAATAAAGATACATGCGACTATGAGTGAAACTTCAGGAACCAAAGACATGACCGAAGACACCATCAAACGCCGGGCCCGGGGATTGGATCGGGCGTTCGATATCCTCGACTTCCTCAAGGAAATCGGCCAGCCGCTGCGCCCGAACGATATTGCCAGCGGCATCGGCAGCCCCAAGTCCACGGTCTATGAACTGGTGGCGTCGCTGCTGGAGCGGCGCATCCTCGAGCCGGTGGGCAAGGACGGCCATGTCTACCTGGGCCGCCAGTTGTACTTTCTCGGGCAGGCGCACCTGCGGCATTTCGACCTGAGCCGCGAGGCTGACCATGCCTTGCAGGAGATCGTGCGCCAGACCCGGGAAACGGCGCAGATGTGCCTGCTCAACGGGCGCAAATACACCGTCGCGCTGATGAAGGAAGGCGAGCGGCATTTTCGCATTTCCTCGGACATCGGGGAAAACGCGCCGATCCCGTGGACGGCGTCCGGGCGCCTGCTGCTGGCGCATCTGAGTGACCAGCAGATCGTCGACCTGATCGACCCTGACGACTTCATTTTGCCGGACGGCGAGCGCCTGCCCCTGGAGCAATTCCTCAAGGAAATCCGCCAGGCCGGCCTCGATGGGTTTTTCTCCTTCGACAGTGTCGCCGACACCTTCACCCACTGCTTCGCCGCACCGGTCAAAGACCCGAATGGCGTGGCCATCGCCACCCTGTGCATCGTCGCCCCACGGGCCGACGCCAAGAACAATTACGCCGACTACCGCCGGGTGCTGATCGAAAGCGCCAACCACCTGGCCCGTCGTATCAATGAATAGACAGCAACGGCACTAGCGGCCGTGTGCGAGGAGTTCGAACATGCCTTCCGCCATCCTTAATGCCGGCGTCGAGAAGGGCGCCGCCACCGTCGGTGCCCACCTGCTACGGGACGTCAGCCTGCCGGCGCTGGTACTGCATCGCGCGGCGCTGGAGCACAACATCCGCTGGATGCAAGATTTCGTCACCCGCAGCGGTGCCGAGCTGGCGCCCCACGGCAAGACCAGCATGACCCCCGCGCTGTTTCGCCGGCAACTGGAGGCCGGCGCCTGGGGCCTGACCCTCGCCAGCGCCGCGCAGACCCGTGCCGCTTACGCCCATGGCGTGCGCCGGGTGTTGATGGCCAACCAATTGGTGGGCACGCCGAACATGGCGCTGATTGCCGATTTGCTCGCCGACCCGGCGTTCGAATTCCACTGCCTGGTCGATCATCCGGACAACGTCGCTGACCTGGGCGCTTACTTCGCCTCTAGCGGCGTACGGCTCAATGTGATGATCGAGTACGGCGTGGTCGGCGGGCGGTGTGGCTGCCGGACCGAAGCCGAGGTGTTGGCCCTGGCCGAGGCGATCCAGGCGCAACCGGCGTTGGCGTTGACCGGCATCGAAGGCTACGAAGGGGTGATCCACGGTGACCACGCCATCAGTGGCATTCGTGCGTTCGCGGCGTCCCTGGTGCGGTTGGCGGTGCAGTTGCAGGACAACGGCGCGTTTGCCATCGACAAACCGTTCATCACCGCCTCGGGGTCGGCCTGGTACGACCTGATCGCCGAATCCTTCGAAGCCCAGAATGCCCACGGACGGTTCCTCAGCGTGCTGCGCCCTGGCAGCTACGTGGCCCATGACCATGGCATCTACAAAGAGGCGCAGTGCTGCGTGCTGGAGCGTCGCAGCGACCTGCATGAAGGCCTGCGCCCGGCGCTGGAAGTCTGGGCCCATGTGCAATCGCTGCCGGATCCGGGCTTCGCGGTGATCGCCCTGGGCAAGCGCGACGTGGCGTACGACGCTGGCTTGCCGGTGCCCCTCAAGCGCTACCAGCCCGGATCCGACTCACTGGCGGGTGACGATGTGAGTGCCTGCAAGGTGACGGCGGTGATGGACCAGCATGCGTTCATGACGGTAGCGGCGGGGGTTGAGTTGCGGGTCGGGGACATCATCTCGTTCGGTACTTCACATCCGTGCCTGACGTTCGACAAGTGGCGGGTGGGGTGCCTGGTGGATGAGCAGTTGCGGGTGGTGGAGAGCATGGAGACTTGTTTCTAGCCTTTGAACCGAGTTGCGGCTATCGCGGGCAAGCCTTGCTCCCACATTGATCGACTGTGAACACAAAATGGGTGTTTACCCAAGATCCCCTGTGGGAGCAAGGCTTGCTCGCGATAGCAGCCTGCCAGACACCACCAAATCCAGGATCATCCATGAGCAACCCCAAACCCCGCATCGCCCTGATCGGCGAATGCATGATCGAACTGCAACAACGCGCCGACGGCAGCCTGCTGCAAAGCTTCGGTGGCGACACCCTGAACACGGCGGTGTACCTGTCCCGCGCCTTGGGCGACAGGGGCGCGGTGGATTATGTCACCGCCTTGGGCGACGACAGTTTCAGCGATGCCATGTGTGAAAACTGGGCCGCCGAGAACATCGGGCTGCAACGGGTCCAGCGCTTGCCTGGACGCCTGCCGGGTTTGTATTGCATCCAGACTGACGCGGCGGGGGAGCGGCGATTCCTGTACTGGCGCAACGAGGCGGCGGTGCGCGATTGTTTTACCACCCCGGCCGCCGGGCCGATCCTGGCCGCGTTACTGGATTACGATGTGCTGTATTTCAGCGGCGTGACCCTGGCGGTGCTCGGCGAGCAGGGGCGTGGCAAACTCATCGAAACCCTGGTCGAAGCGCGTCGGCGCGGGGCGCTGGTGGTGTTCGACAATAACTTCCGGCCCCGGCTCTGGGCCTCGATCGAAGCGGCGCGGGCGGCGTATCGCAGCGTCTTGCCCTATGTGGAGCTGGCGCTGCTGACCGTTGAGGACGAGCAGGCATTGTTCGGTCATGCCGACAGTGAGGCGGTGTTCGCCGCCTATGCGCAGCTCGGCACGCCCGAGGTGGTGCTCAAGCGCGGTGCCGAGGCCTGCCTGATTCGTTGCGACGGCCAGCCTTATGAAGTCCCTGCCCTGCGGGTCGAGCACGTTGTGGACACCACGGCGGCGGGGGATTCCTTCAGCGCCGCGTACCTGGCGAGTCGTTTGCTGGGCGGTAGCCCGGCGGAGGCGGCCGAGGCGGGGCACCTGTTGGCGAGCCGGGTGATCCAGGTGCCGGGGGCGTTGATGCCCAAGGACTGATTACCCGCAAGCCAGAGGTGTCCTGTGGCAAGGGGGGCTGTTGTGGCGAGGGAGCTTGCTCCCGCTGGCCTGCGAAGCAGGCCCATTTTTGCGACTGCTGCGCAGCCGAGCGGGAGCAAGCTCCCTCGCCACAAGGGCGGGTTGTCAGGGCAATATCACTTCAATCCCGGTAGAACACCTGCACCAAGTGATACCCGAACTTGCTCTTGATCGGCCCATGCACCACCCGCAGCGGTTTCTTGAAAATCACCGCATCGATCACGCCGACCATCTGCCCCGGCCTGACTTCACCCAAATCGCCGCCGCGTTTGCCCGAAGGGCAGGTGGAGTATTTCTTGGCCAGCACGTCGAAAGCTTCGCCCTTGGCGATGCGTTGCTTGAGCTGTTCGGCTTCTTCGGCGGTTTTCACCAGGATATGGCGGGCTTGGGCTTTCATTGCTGCGGTGACCTGAACGGTGCGACGGGGCGGCGATTATGCCTCAAGTCAGTTGCCATGGTTGATCATCGTCCGAATCTTGTGGGCCAGCAGATCGAGGGTGAAGGGCTTGGCGACCATGTCCATGCCCTGGTCGAGGAATCCCTGGCGTTCGGCGGCTTTCTGCGCGTAGCCGGTCATGAACAGCACTTTCAACCCCGGGCGGTGCTGGCGGGCGATTTCCGCCAGTTGCCGGCCATTCATGCCCGGTAGCCCGACATCGGTCACCAGCAGGTCGATGCGCTGGTCCGATTCCAGCACGGGAAGCGCGGTCACGGCGTCCCGGGCTTCGAGAGCGGTGTAGCCCAAGGCCTGCAACAGGTCGAGCACCAGCATGCGCACGGCGGGTTCATCCTCCACCAGCAACACGGTCTCCCCGGCGATGGCCGGCGGTACGACGACCGTCTCGGGCGTCTCGGGTGGTTGGGTCGGCGAAACGTGCAAGCGCGGCAGGTACAACTGCACCCGCGTGCCTTGGCCCGGCACACTGTCGAGGTTGAGGTGCCCACCCGACTGCTGGGCAAAGCCGTAGATCATCGACAAGCCCAGGCCGGTGCCCTGGCCGATGGGCTTGGTGGTGAAGAACGGATCGAAAGCCTTGGCCAGCACGGCGGGGGTCATGCCGCTGCCGTTGTCGCTGACGGCGATCATCACGTAATCCCCGGCCTTGACCGGCTCCAGGGTGTTGATGTCCGTAGCGTCGAGATAGACATTGGCGGTTTCGACGATCAGTTCGCCGCCCTCGGGCATGGCATCGCGGGCGTTGATCACCAGGTTGAGCAGGGCGTTTTCCAACTGGCTGGCGTCGGTGTTGACCGGCCACAGTTCGCTGGCCAGTTGCAGCCGCAGCCCGATGTGATCGCCAGTGGTGCGGCTCAGCAGGTCTTCGAGCGAGTGCACCAGCTCGTTGGCGTCCAGCGGTTTGCGGTCCAGGGACTGGCGTCGGGAAAAAGCCAGCAGCCGATGGGTCAGGGCCGCGGCGCGGTTGGCCGAGGACACCGCCGCTTCGGTGAAGCGCCCGATCTCGTCAGTGCGGCCAGCGGCGATGTAGCGTTGCATCAGGTCGAGGCTGCCGAGGATGCCGGTGAGCATATTGTTGAAGTCATGGGCAATGCCGCCCGTGAGCTGGCCCACAGCTTCCATTTTCTGCGCATGGCGCAGGGCTTCCTCGGCGCGCTCGCGTTCGAACATCTCGCTTTGCAGCCGGTGATTGGCTTCGGCCAGTTGCTGGGTACGGGCAATGACGCGTTCTTCCAGTGTTTCGTTGAGGTTGCGCAGGGCCTCCTCGGTTTTCCGGCTCTCGGTTTCGTCGATCACGAAGATGTAGAAACCGTTCACCGCACCGTCCGCCCCATGGCGAGGCAGGTAGTTGATCAGCGAATGGCGCGGGCGCCCGTCGCGATGGTCCATCTGCACGGTGAAGCTGCACGGCTTGCCGGCCAGGGCATCGGCGATCTGTTGGGCGCGGGCGGCATAGGCCTCTTCACCGAGCACTTCGCGGATGGTCTTGCCGTAGAGCTCCTGCGGGGTCAGGCCGTACCAGTCCAGGTAAGCGCTATTGTTCAGCCGGAAACGCTCTTCGCGGTCCACGTAGCTGATGAGGATCGGCATCGCATTGATGATCAGCTGCAGCTCGGTCTGGCTCTGGCGCAGGGCTTGCTCGGTGCGCTTGCGTTCGGTCAGGTCCAGCGCCGCGCCAAGAAAACGCTTGGGCCGGCCGTGGCGATCCTTGTAGCAACGGCCGCGCACGTATACCCAGCGCAACTCATCGTCGGGCTGCAGCAGTCGGTACTCCTCGGCGTATTCGGTGCCGTGGGTGATGCAGTGCTTGATGCTGCGGGCAACCATCGCCCGGTCCTCGGGGTGCACGCCTTCGAGGTAGGCACTGATGGGCAACTGGCGGGACAGGCTGGGGTCGACGCCATGCAACAGGGCGAAGTGCGCATCGGCAATAAAGCGGTCTTCGCTGATGTCCCAGTCCCAGGTGCCCAGCGCGTCGGCGGCGGCCAGGGCCAGTTGCAGGCGCTCTTCGCTTTCATGTTGGGCCTTGAGGCTGGCCTCGGAGCGGCGTTCGAACTCCATGGCCAGGCGGCGTCGTTCGCTGGTCTCGATGGCGGTGACCAGGATGCCGGCGACGCTGCCGCTTTCGTCACGCACCGGGCTGTAGGTCAGGTCCAGCCAGACATCACAGAGACGGCCGGCGAAGGGCACGCGCCATTGCTGGTCGCGGCAGGAGTGTGTCTGGCCTTGCAACACACGGTGATAAATCCCTTCGGTCGTACTCTTGAGTTCGGGCCATGCTGTATGGGTCGGTCGGCCGAATGCCCGGGGGTGCTTGTCACCGGCCAGTCGGCCGAAGGCGTCGTTGTAGAGATGGGACAGCTGCGGTCCCCACAGCAAGGCCATCGCCATGGGCGAATGGAGCATGATGTCCACGGCGGTGCGCAGGCTCTGGGGCCAGTTCTGGGCAGCGCCCAGCGGGGTCAGGGCCCAGTCCATCTGGCTGATCAGGCGCTGTGTATCGCTGCCGGCGGGTGTCGCGTTCATCAGGCGACCCCTGGCTGTCGTGTCTGTGCCACGGCGTCGACTATCCTCAGAAGAGGGTACATGCGGGTGGGTCTGAAGGGGTTCATGTTCGGCTCAGCTTGTTTCATTGATGTCTCGCGGAAGTTTCAGTCCATGGAAATCGATCCGTTGTTGCGAATCCTGGCGAGCCAGAATGGTTCCGACCTTTACATGTCCACGGGTGCGCCACCGTGCGCGCGCTTCGAGGGGGTGATCAAGCCCTTGGGTAACGAGGCGTTCAAGGTCGGCGACATTGCCAGGCTCGCCGAGTCTCTGATGGACGCCGAACAGCGCCTTGAGTTCGATCGGGAGTTGGAAATGAACCTGGCGATCTCCCTGGCCGGTGTCGGGCGGTTCCGGGTCAATATCTTCAAGCAGCGCAATGACGTGTCCATGGTGATTCGCAACGTCAAGCTGGACATCCCGCGCTTCGAAGACCTGAAACTGCCTCGAGTGCTTTTAGACACCATCATGCAGAAACAGGGGCTGATGCTGTTCGTCGGTGCGACAGGCTCGGGCAAGTCGACCTCCCTGGCGGCGCTGATCGATTACCGCAATCGCAACAGCAGCGGCCACATCATCACCATCGAGGACCCGGTGGAGTATATCCATCGGCACAAGAAATCCATCATCAATCAACGGGAAGTCGGTGTCGACACCCGCAGTTTCCATGCAGCCCTGAAAAACACCCTGCGCCAGGCGCCGGACGTGGTGCTGATCGGCGAAATCCGCGACCGGGAAACCATGGAGCATGCCTTGGCGTTTGCCGACACCGGGCACCTGGTGATTTCCACCTTGCATGCCCATAACGCCAACCAGGCCCTGGACCGGGTGATCAATTTCTTCCCGGAAGAACGCCGGCCGCAGTTGCTCATTGACCTGGGCAACAACCTCAAGGCGTTCGTCTCCCAGCGCCTGGTGCGTACCCGCACCGGCCAGCGACGAGCGGCGGTGGAGGTCATGCTGGGCTCGCCGACGGTGGCCGACCTGATCCGGCGCAACGAGCTCGGCGAGCTCAAGGGCATCATGGAGAAGTCAGAGGAACTGGGGATGCAAACCTTTGATCACGCGCTGTTCAACCTGGTGGTCGAAGGCGCCATCGATGAGGAAGAAGCGCTGAAGAATGCCGACTCGGCGAACAACCTGCGGTTGCGGTTGAAGTTGCATAGCGAGTCGGGGGCGGCGGCGCCACCGGTCGATCCGGCGGCGGGTGAGTGGGGGTTGATGGATTGATTGTTTTAAAGGGAAACCGCGTTATCGTTCATCGCGAGCAAGCTCGCTCCCACAGTGGATCTGCGGTGATTGGCAGACCCATGTGGGAGCGAACTTGCTCGCGATGAGGCCCTGACGGTCAGCTCGCCAGCTCCGGCCGATCCCGAAACTGCTCCAAAGCCCCAGGGTTGGCCAAGGCATCGGTGTTCTTCACCACCTCGCCATGCACCACATTGCGCACCGCCAGCTCCACCACCTTGCCGCTGATGGTTCGCGGAATATCACTGACCGCGAGGATCTTCGCCGGTACATGACGCGGTGTGGTGTTGGCCCGGATAACCTGGCGGATCCGTTGCGCCAAGGCTTCATCCAGTGTCACGCCATCGCGCAGGCGCACGAACAGCACCACCCGGACATCGCCCTGCCATTGCTGGCCGATGGCGACGCAGTCCAGCACTTGCTCGACTTTTTCCACCTGCCGATAGATTTCCGCGGTGCCGATGCGCACGCCGCCAGGGTTGAGCACGGCATCGGAGCGGCCATGGATCAGGAAACCGCCGTGGGGCAGTTCCTCGGCGTAGTCGCCTTGGGCCCACACGCCGGGAAACTGGGCGAAGTAGGAGGCGCGAAGCTTTTCCTGCCGAGGGTCGTTCCACAAACCAATGGGCATCGCCGGGAAATGCCGGGTGCACACCAACTCACCTTTTTCACCAATGACCGGGTTGCCGGCCTCGTTCCAGACCTGCACGGCCATGCCCAGGCTCTTGCCCTGCATCTCGCCCCGGCGCACCGGCGACAGCGGGTTGCCGTTGACGAAGCACGACACAATGTCGGTGCCGCCAGACATCGAGGCCAGGCAGACATCGGCCTTGAGGTCGCGGTACACGTAATCGTAGCTATGGGGGGCCAGCGCCGAACCGGTGGAGAGCAGGGTTTTCAGACTGTCCAAACGGTGCGTCTGGCGTGGCTTGAGGCCCTCGCTTTCCAGGGCAGCGAGGAACTTGGGGCTGGTGCCGAAGACGCTGATGCGCTGCTGGTCGATCAGGTCCAGCAAGCGCTCGGGGCCGGGGTGGAACGGCGAACCATCGTAGAGCACCACCGTGCTGCCCACGGCGAGGGCCGACACCAGCCAGTTCCACATCATCCAACCGCAGGTCGTGTAGTAGAACAGCCGATCCTCGGGCCCGAGGTCGACATGCAGGCCATGTTCCTTGACGTGTTGCAGCAGCACGCCACCGGTGCCATGGACGATGCATTTCGGCACCCCGGTCGTGCCGCTGGAATACAGGATGTATAGAGGGTGATCGAAGGGCACGCTGACGAACGCCGGTTCGCCACCGCTTTGATAAAAGTCGCTCCACAAGGCGACAGCGGCCGGGGTCTTGAAGTCTTCGACGCGGGCGTCAGGCTGGGCATAAGGCAACACGATCAGTTGCTGCAGCGACGGTAGCCGTTCAAGGATTTCGTTGACCTTGGCTCGCTGGTCGATGACCTTGCCAGCATAGCGATAACCGGCGCAGGTGATCAGCACCTTGGGTTCGATCTGGCCGAACCGGTCGATGACGCCTTGGGTACCGAAGTCCGGTGACGAGCACGACCAGATAGCGCCCAGGCTGGTGGTGGCGAGCATGCCGACCAGGGTCTGCCAGGTGTTGGGCAGGCAAGCGGCAACTCGATCGCCCAGGGTGACGCCAGCGGCTTTCAGGCTTGTTTGCAGGCCAGCGACATGGGCGGCGAGTTCGGCCCAGGTCAGTTGTTCCTGGCCGCCGTTTTCGTCGAGCGCCACCACCGCGACGGCGTCATCGCGGCGGCGCAGCAGGTGCTCGGCGAAGTTCAGTGTGGCGCCAGGGAACCACTGGGCGCTGGGCATTTGCGAACCTTCCACCAACACCGCGTCGGGCGCTTGGTGAAAGCGAATCTCGAAGAAATCGACAATGGCCTGCCAGAAGGCTTCGCGCTGGTCGATGCTCCAGGCGTGCAGGGCCGGGTAGTCGTGCAGTTGCAGGTGATGTCGCGCGTTGACGAACTGGCGAAAGGCGTTCATGCGCGACTGGGCGATGCGTTCGGGGCTGGGTTGCCAGAGGATGTCGGACATGGGGTGCCTCTTATTCTTTTGTCGGGCCTGACGATCGTTCCTACGCTCTGCGTGGGAATGCCTCTGGGGACGCTCCGCGTTCCGTTCTTGGGACGCAGAGCGTCCCTGTCTGCATTCCCACGCAGAGCATGGGAACGATCAGTATCCAGTAGTGAGGGTTATTGAGCCAACCACCCACCATCGATATTCCACGCCGCGCCGCGCACCTGGCTGCCGGCTTCGCTGCACAGGAACAGCACCAGTTCCCCCAGTTGCGGCGGGGTGACGAATTCCAGGGACGGCTGTTTCTCGGCCAATAGATCGTGCTGTGCCTGTTGCGGATCGACGCCGGCGGCAATGCGATCGTCGATCTGTTTTTGCACCAGTGGCGTCAGCACCCAGCCCGGGCAAATGGCGTTGCAGGTCACGTTGCTGGTGGCGGTTTCCAGGCCGACCACCTTGGTCAAGCCGATCACCCCATGCTTGGCCGCGACATACGCCGCCTTGCCCACCGAGCCGACCTGGCCGTGCACCGAGGCGACGTTGATAATCCGCCCCCAGCCCTTGGCACGCATGCCCGGCAGGCTCAGGCGGGTGGCGTGGAACACCGAGGACAGGTTGATGGCAATGATCGAGTCCCAGCGCTCCACCGGGAAATCCTCCACGGCGGCCACGTGCTGGATTCCGGCGTTGTTCACCAGGATGTCCACGCCGCCGAACTCGCGCTCGGCGTAGGCGAGCATGTCGGCGATCTGCGCCGGGTCGCTGACATCGGCCGGATGATGACCGACCTTGCCACCGAACTGTTTCACCTCGGCGATCACCGCCGAGGCATCGCCAAAGCCGTTGAGGATCAGGTTGGCCCCGGCCTTGGCCAGGCTCAGGGCAATGCCCAGGCCGATGCCGCTGGTAGAGCCGGTGACCAGGGCGGTCTTGCCCGAAAGAGTGGTTGTCATGGGAACCTCACACAATGCCAGTGGCGTAGAACACACCGATCACCACGAAGACCGCGAGGGTCTTGATCAGCGTAATGCAGAAAATGTCTTTATAGGCTTCGCGGTGGGTCAGCCCGGTCACCGCCAGCAGGGTAATCACCGCGCCGTTGTGCGGCAGGGTGTCCATGCCGCCGCTGGCCATGGCCGCCACCCGGTGCAATACCTCCAGGGGAATGTTGGCGGCGTGGGCAGCGTTGATAAAGGTTTCGGACATCGCCGCCAAAGCGATGCTCATGCCTCCCGAGGCGGAGCCGGTGATGCCCGCCAGCAGCGTGACGGTCACTGCTTCGTTGACCAGTGGGTTGGGAATGCTCTTGAGCCAGTCGGCCAGCACCAGGAAACCCGGCAAGGATGCGATGACCGCGCCGAAGCCATATTCCGACGCAGTGTTCATCGCCGCCAGCAACGCGCCGCCCACGGCGCTCTTGCTGCCTTCGGCGAGTTTGCTGCGAATGGCCCGGAAACCGAACAGCAGGACCATGATGATGCCCACCAGCAACGCCGCCTGCACCGCCCAGATCGCGGTGAGCTTGGCGATGTCGCTGGTCACTGGCGTCGCCATGCCCGGCAGCGCCAGGCTGTGGGTCTTGCCATACCACTGGGGAATCCACTGGGTGAACAACAGGTTCATGAGCCCTACCGCCAGCAGTGGCGAAACGGCGATCCAGGGGTTCGGCAGCTTGATGTCTTCGGCGGTTTCCGGCTCGTTGCGCAACTCGGTGCCGTAGCCTTCGCCCACGCGCTGGGCCTTGTTGCGCTGGCGTTGCAGGAACAGCATGCCGAGGCTGAACACGAAGATCGTACCGATCACACCCAGCCACGGTGCGGCCCAGGCCGTGGTGTTGAAGAACGTGCTGGGGATGATGTTCTGGATCTGCGGCGTGCCGGGCAGGGCGTCCATGGTGAACGAGAACGCGCCGAGGGCGATGGTGGCCGGGATCAGGCGCTTGGGGATATTACTCTGGCGGAACATCTCGGCGGCGAACGGGTACACCGCGAACACCACGACGAACAGCGACACGCCGCCATAGGTCAGCAAGGCACAGACCAGCACGATCACCAGCATGGCCTGGCGCGTCCCCAGCAAGCGAATCGCCGCGGCGACGATGGAGCGGGAGAAGCCCGACAGCTCGATCAACTTGCCGAACACTGCGCCGAGCAGGAACACCGGGAAATACAGTTTGATGAAGCCGACCATTTTTTCCATGAACACCCCGGTGAAGGCGGGAGCTACGGCGGACGGGTCGGTGAGCAGGACGGCGCCGAGAGCGGCGATGGGGGCAAAGAGGATAACGCTGTAGCCACGGTAGGCGGCGACCATCAGCAGCGTGAGGGCTGCCAAGGCAATGATCACACTCATGGTGTGTCTCCTGGATTGTTATTGTTGTGGTGAAGCTGTGGAGGGGGCTTTAGCGAGTTTTGTGCCAGGTGTGTAACTGGCTGAAATATAAAGACTTTATTTGCTGTTTTAGGGTGAGGAGGGACTGTTTGTCTCTGTTTTGAGATTTTTTTGGGTGTGCAGGCCTCATCGCGAGCAGGCTCGCTCCCACAGTTGACCGCGTACTTCAGAAGAACCCCAATACCTGGTGGGAGCGAGCTTGCTCGCGATGAGCGCAAAGCGCTCCAAAAGCACAAGTCTATATTTTGAGAATTGAGTCTCTCTATTGAGACTCGGCAATCCCCAACGCCACCATCTTCTTGTACAACGTCGACCGTCCCAACCCCAACCGCTCGGCCGCTTCAACCACTTTGCCCCCGCATTGCGCAAGGGTGGTTTCGATCAACTGTCGGTCGAAGCGCGCCCGGGCCTGGCTGAAAGTTTCTTGCGGCAACGGTTCCAGGCTCGGGCTTGCCGTGTGGGTTACCGGTATGAACGTGCCGATGGCAGCGCGGATGTCTGGCGCCGTGAGCACCAGGTCATCACTGAGCAGCGCGGCCCGTTCCAGCACGTTGCGCAGTTCGCGGATGTTGCCCGGCCAGGCATGTTGCCGCAGCAGGTCGAGGGCGGCGTGGTTCAGTTCATGCTGGCTGCGCAGTTCTTCAAGGATCGCTTCGCTCAGGGCCGGCAAGTCCTCCAGGCGTTCGCGCAACGGCGGGACCTGGATCGGCAGCACGTTGAGGCGGTAATACAGGTCGGCGCGGAACTCTCCGCGCTTGATCGCCGCTTCCAGGTCCATGGAGGTGGCGGCGATTATGCGCACGTCGCTTTGCAGCACCTCGTTGGAGCCCACCGGTTCGTATTCCTTTTCCTGGAGCACGCGCAGCAGTTTGCTTTGCAGCGGCAGCGGCATGTCACCGATCTCGTCGAGGAACAGCGTACCGCCCTGGGCGATCTGCAGTTTGCCGGCGCGGCCCTTGCGGTCGGCCCCGGTAAACGCCCCTGGCGCGGTGCCGAAGAATTCGGCTTCCAGCAGCGATTCAGGAATCGCTGCGCTGTTGATGCTGACGAACGCCTTGTGGGCGCGCGGCGAAGCACTGTGGATGGCCTGGGCCAGCAGTTCCTTGCCGGTGCCGGTTTCGCCGAGCAGCAGCACCGGCGAATCGGCGCTGGCGCTGCGCCGGGCGCGACGCTTGACCTCAAGGCCGGCGTTGCTGGTGCCAATGAAATGGGCAAAGTTGTACTTGGTCTGGCGCGCCCGCAGCAGCGAGCGGGTGGAGGCCAGTTCTTCCTGCATGCTCAGGTAGCGCTTGAGCATCGGGGACAGGCTGCGCAACTCATCGAACAAGGCAAAGCCGATGGCACCGATCACCGCACCCGCGCTGTCGTGGATCGGCAGGCGCATCACCACCAGGGGTTCCTTGGGCGTGTCCTGCATGTCCAGCAGGATCGGGCGCCCGGTGCGCACCACTTCACGCAGCAGGCTGCCGGGAATCACGCTTTCGCACGCCCGGCCAATCGCCTCCTGCGCCGAGTTCAGGCCGAAGCGGCGGGCGTAGCGTTCGTTCATCCAGACGATATTCGCGTCACGATCGACAATCACCGTGCCTTCGCTGGACTGCTCGATGATTTCGAACAACGAACGGATCGCCAGCGTGCGGACGCGCTTGTAATCCTTGAGGCTTTCGGTGGGGTTCATGGTCGGGTCCGGATTGTGTGTTGCTTGTCAGGTCCTCATCGCGAGCAAGCTCGCTCCCACAGTTGATCTTCAGTGCGACGCAGACCACTGTGGGAGCGAGCTTGCTCGCGATGGGTGCGACACGAAGCTATGCCATGCGCCGCATTATGCCCACCCCGGATGCGCCGCCGCCAACAGCTCCTTCGTATAAGGATGCTGGGGCGAGTCGAACACGTCATGACTGGCGCCTTGTTCGACCACTTTGCCGTCCTTGATCACGATCATGTCGTGGGCCAAGGCACGGACCACCGCCAGGTCGTGGCTGATGAACAGGTAGGTCAAGTCGTACTTCTCCTGGAGCTGACGGAGCAGGGCGACGACTTGTTTCTGCACGGTGCGGTCCAGTGCCGAGGTGGGTTCGTCCAGCAGAATCAACGCTGGCTTGAGCACCAAGGCCCGGGCAATGGCGATGCGCTGGCGCTGGCCGCCGGAGAACTCGTGGGGGTAGCGATGACGGGTCGAAGGGTCGAGGCCGACCTCCTTGAGGGCCTGGATCACTCGGGCTTCACACTGTTCGGGGCTGGAAGGCTGGTGGACCTCCAGGCCCTCGCTGATGATCTGCTGCACCGACATGCGCGGGCTGAGGCTGCCGAACGGGTCCTGGAACACCACCTGCATCTGCTTGCGCCATGGCCGCAGCGCCTTGTGCGACAGCTGATCGAGGGCCTGGCCCTGGAAGTGGATGCTGCCTTCGGAGTCGATCAGCCGCAGGATCGCCTGGCCGAGCGTGGACTTGCCGGAACCGGACTCGCCGACGATACCCAGGGTCTTGCCGCGCTGGATGCTCAGGCTGATACCGTCCACGGCGCGCAAGTATTCCTTGCGCCGGAACAGCCCGCCGCCCAAGGGAAAGCTCACGCGCAGGTCCTGTACCTGCAACACGTTTTCGCGCTCGTCCCGGGGCAGGGCTTCGCCTTCCGGTTCGGCGTGCAGCAGTTCGCAGCTGTAGGGATGTTTCGGTGCGCTGAACAGGGTTTCGCAAGGCGCCTGTTCGACGATTTCTCCCGCCTTCATCACGCACACCCGTTGGGCGATGCTGCGCACCAGGTTGAGGTCGTGGCTGATCAGCAGCAAGGACATGCCGAGCCGTTGCTGCAACGACTTGAGCAGCAGCAGGATCTTGCGCTGCACGGTCACGTCCAGCGCGGTGGTCGGTTCGTCGGCGATCAACAGCTCCGGCTCGCAGGCCAGGGCCATGGCGATCATCACCCGTTGCCGCTGGCCGCCGGACAGTTGATGGGGATAGGCCTTGAGGCGTTCGGCTGGTTTCTGGATACCCACCAGGGCCAGCAGTTCCAGAATGCGCTGGCGCGCCGCCTTGCCGCCCAGGCCCCGGTGCAGCATCAGGGTTTCACCGATCTGCTTCTCGACGCTGTGCAGCGGGTTCAGCGAGGTCATCGGCTCCTGGAAGATCATCGCGATCCGGTTGCCGCGCAACTCCCGCAGCGTCTTGGCCTCGGCGCCCAGCAGTTCCTGGCCGCGATAGCGAATGCTGCCGGTGGTGCGGGCTTCTGTCTCGGGCAGCAATTGCAGGATCGAGTGGGCCGTCACCGACTTGCCGGAGCCGGACTCGCCCACCAGGGCCAGGCACTCGCCGGGGCGGATGTCCAGGCACAGGTTGCGCACCACCGTCTGGTCGTTGAAGGCCACGCTCAGGTCGCGGATTTCGATCAGGTTGTCGCTCATCTCAAGGTTCTGCTTCATGGCCGTTTCATGATCGTGGGTCGAACGCGTCTCGCAACGCCTCGCCGATAAACACCAGTAGAGAAAGAATCAGCGCCAGGGTGAAAAACGCCGTCAGCCCCAACCACGGCGCTTGCAGGTTTTGCTTGCCCTGGGCGATCAGTTCCCCCAGCGACGCGCTGCCGGCCGGCATGCCGAAGCCGAGGAAATCCAGGGCGGTGAGGGTGGAGATCGCCCCGGTGAGGATGAAGGGCAGATAGCTCAGGGTGGCGTTCATCGCGTTGGGCAGGATATGCCGCACGATCACCTTGCGGTCCGACAAGCCCAGGGCCCGGGCGGCTTTCACGTATTCCAGGTTGCGCCCGCGCAGGAACTCGGCGCGGACCACGTCCACCAGGGCCAGCCAGGAAAACAGCGCCATGATCCCCAGCAGCCACCAGAAGTTCGGCTCCACGAAGCCGGACAAGATGATCAGCAAGTAGAGCACCGGCAGCCCGGACCAGACTTCCAGCAAGCGTTGCCCGAGCAGATCCACCCAGCCACCGTAATACCCCTGCAACGCACCGGCGGCGATACCGATCAGCGTGCTGATGGCGGTCAGGGCCAGGGCGAACAGGATCGACACTCGCGCACCGAAGATCACCCGGGCCAGCACGTCCCGGGACTGGTCATCGGTGCCCAGCCAGTTCACGGTCGAGGGTGGGCTCGGGGCCGGCTGGTTGAGGTCGTAATTGGGTGTGTCGTCGCTGAACGGGATCGGTGGGAACCACAGCCAGCCGCCGTCCTTGTGGATCAGGTTCTGCACATAGCTGCTGCGGTAGTCGGCCTGGAACGGCAGCTGCCCACCAAATTCCTGTTCGGTATGGCGCTTGAACACCGGGAAATACAGCGAACCCTGGTAGCTGACCACCAGCGGCTTGTCATTGGCGATCAATTCGCCGCCCAGGCTCAGGATGAACAGGCCGATGAACAACCACAGCGACCACCAGCCCCGACGATTTTTCTTGAAACGTTCGAAGCGCCGACGGCCCAAGGGGGAAAACTTGAACATCAGGCGTTCCTCGCGGCGAAGTCGATGCGCGGGTCCACCAGGGTGTAGCAGAGGTCGCCGACGAGTTTGATCAGCAGGCCGAACAGCGTAAAGATGAACAACGAGCCGAACACCACCGGGTAGTCGCGAGACACTGCGGCCTCGTAGCTCATGCGGCCCAGGCCGTCGAGGGAGAAGATCACCTCGATCAGCAAGGAGCCGGCAAAGAACACGCTGATGAACGCCTGGGGAATGCCGGATACCACCAGCAGCATCGCATTGCGGAACACGTGACCGTAGAGCACCCGCTGTTCGCTCATGCCCTTGGCTCGCGCGGTGACCACGTACTGACGGGTGATTTCATTGAGGAACGAGTTCTTGGTCAGGATCGTCAGGGTGGCGAAGCCGCCGATCACCAGCGACGTGACCGGCAGCACCAGGTGCCAGAAGTAATCGGCGATCTTGCCCAGCGTCGACAGTGACTCGAAGTTATCCGACACCAGCCCGCGTACCGGAAACCAGTTCAGCGAGGTGCCGCCGGCGAACACCACGATCAGGAACATCGCGAAGAGGAACGCCGGCATCGCATAGCCAATGATGATCGCCGTGCTGCTCCACACATCGAATGCCGAGCCGTGACGCACCGCCTTGCGGATGCCCAGGGGGATCGACACCAGGTACGTGATCAGCGTCGCCCAGAGCCCGAGGGAAATGGTCACCGGCATCTTTTCCAGGATCAGGTCAGTGACCGTTGCGCCGCGGAAGAAACTCTTGCCGAAGTCCAGGCGAGCGTAGCTGCTGAGCATCAGCCACAGGCGTTCGTGAGCCGGTTTATCGAAGCCGTATTGTTTCTCGATGTCCTTGATCAGTTGCGGATCCAGGCCGCGACTGGCGCGGGAGCTGTTGGTCATGGTGTTGCCTGAACCGCCGACACTGGTGCCGCCGATGCCTTGCAGGTGGGCGATGGCCTGTTCCACCGGCCCACCGGGTGCGGCCTGCACGATAACGAAGTTCACCAGCAGGATAATCACCAGCGTGGGGATGATCAGCAGCAGGCGCCGCGCGATATAAGCCCACATCAATGCGGCCCTCCGGGTGTGCCGCGTTTGATGCGTTCGGCGCGCATCTGCTCGTTGGTCAATGGTGTGGTGCTCACTTCCCACCAGCTTTCGATGGCTTCGTCATTACTGGCCTGAACTTTCGGGATGCCGAAGCGGTTCCACCACACGGTCGAGCTGCCCGGCGGGTAATAGTTGGGGATCCAGTAGTAATTCCATTGCAGCACCCGGTCCAGGGCGTGGGCATGACGCAGCATGTCGGCTTGGGTGGTGGCCTTGACCAGCCCGTCGATCAGCGTGTCCACCGCCGGGTTCTGCAAGGCCATGTAGTTGTTGGCCCCCGGATCGTTGGCGGCCGCCGAGCCGAAGTAGTTGTAGAGTTCCATGCCCGGCGATGTGCTGACGGGGTAGCCGGTGATGATCATGTCGTAGTCGCGGCTCATGAGGCGATTGACGTACTGGGACGCGTCGATACGACGGATGCTCATGTCGATGCCGATTTGCGCCAGGGTTCGTTTATAGGGCAGCAGCAGGCGGTCGATACCGTTCTGGCTGTTCAGGAACGTGAAGCTCAGTGGCTCGCCCTCGGCATTCACCAAGCGGTCGCCGTCGGGTTTCCAGCCGGCCTGTTCCAGCAGCGCCAGGGCTTGCAGTTGCTTGTCGCGGATCACGCCGCTGCCGTCGGTTTTCGGGGCCTGGAAGACTTGGGTGAAGACTTCGTCGGGAATCTGTCCGCGCAACGGCTCGAGGATCGCCCGTTCGCCGGCATCGGGCAGTTCTCGAGCAGCGAGTTCAGTGTTGGAAAAGTAACTCTGCTGACGCACATAGACGTTGCGCATCATCTGGCGATTGCTCCATTCGAAATCCCAGAGCATCGCCAGGGCCTGGCGCACACGACGATCCTGGAACTGCGGTTTTTGCAGGTTGAAGACGAAACCCTGGGCGGTCTGGGGAGCCTCGGTGGCCAGGTGAGCCTTTTGCAGGCGACCGTCGTGCAGGGGCGGGCTGTCATAGCCGATGGCATAGCCGGTGGCGGAGAACTCGCGATTGTAGTCATAGGCGCCGCCGCGCAGCACCTGGCGGGCCACATCGGTGTCGCCAAAATACTCGATGCTGAAATGGTCGAAATTGTAGAGACCACGGCTGACCGGCAGGTCCTTGCCCCACCAATCGGCATTACGTTCGAAGGTAATGCTACGCCCGGAATCGACTTTGCTTACCCGGTAGGGGCCACTGCCCAGCGGGGCCTCGTAGCCGCCGCCGTTAGCGAAGTCGCGGGTCTTCCACCAATGTTCGGGAAAGACCGGCAAGGTAGCGATGTCCAGGGGCAGGGTGCGGCTTTCGTTGTTCTTGAAGTTGAAGCGCACGGTGCGCTCGTCCTCGACCACGACGTCCTTGACCGCCGCGAATTGGGTGCGATAGCGCAGGCTGCCCTGGGTCATCAACAGCTCGAAGCTGTAGCGCACGTCCTGGGCGGTAATGGGTTTGCCATCGGCGAAGCGCGCCTTCGGGTTCAGGTAGAAGCGCAGCGACAGGCCATCGTCGGCCCGCTCCATCTTCTGCGCCACCAGGCCGTAGACGGTATAGGGCTCATCCAGCGAGCGCTGGGCCAGTGGCGAATACAGCATCCCGTCGATCTGGCTGACGCCGATGCCTTTGTCGATGTAGGGCAGGATGTGGTCGAAGTGGCCGATCTCGACGGCCGAGCGGCGCAGGGTCCCGCCTTTGGGGGCCTGGGGATTGGTGTAGGCGAAGTGGCCGAAGCCTTCGGCGTATTTGGCCGGTTCGCCATAGACGGTCAGGGCATGTTGCGGTGCTGCATCGACGCCGACGGCGCCTGTCAGCAGGACCACGGCAGTCAATAGCAGGGAAGGGAACGCCAGTCGCATTGTCAGCCTTAAAGCCGGGTGATCGATGACACGATTTGTACGCGAGCGGCGCCTGGATCGCCAGCCCTTGTGGAGAAGGGATTTATCTGTGGGAGCAAGACCTGTGGGAGCAAGGCTTGCCCGCGATGGCCGCGCCACGGTCCAACAGCTAAGCCGCGTTATCGTTCATCGCGGGCAAGCCTTGCTCCCACAGCGGGGATAAATCCCCTCGCCATAATGAATCACATCACCCTTGAGTGAAGGGTATCTGTACCGGGATCAGTCCTGGCGGCTGGTGACTTCCAGCAGGTGGTAGCCGAACTGAGTCTTGACCGGGCCCTGGACCACATTGATCGGTGCGCTGAATACCACGGTGTCGAATTCCTTGACCATCTGGCCCGGGCCGAACGAACCCAGGTCGCCGCCCTGACGGCTGGACGGGCAGGAGGAGTTGGCCTTGGCAACTTCGGCGAAATCGGCGCCAGCTTCGATCTGGGCCTTGAGTTCGTTGCACTTGTCTTCGGTGGAAACCAGGATGTGGCGGGCAGTGGCTTTGGCCATGGGGGAAATTCCTTTCGCTGTAATTTAAAGGTGCTGAGCCTACCGGATTCATTGACGGGTTGTTGTCAAAATTGCGTCAAAACCATGGGCCCGGCGATCAAAGGCCGGCTTTGCGCAGGCGCTCGGCGTGGCGCAGGTAAAGCTCTGTGGGGTCTGTACCCTTGCGTGATGTGCCGGCTCCTGGGCTGATGGCCTCCATATGGTCCATTGGATAGTCGGAGCGAATGACCTTGCCCAGGTGCGAACTGAAGCGCCCGACCAGGCCGTCGTTCTGCTCGGCTTCGGTGATGAAGTAGTCGGAAAAGGCCCGGCAGAAACCCTGCAAAGGCTCCGATGCTTGCCCCGTAGCCTCGCGCAACGTACCGCTCCATGAGTAGTAGCGCACGCCATTGACCCGGTCCGGGCCGTTCCCACCCCAGCTCTTTGGCAGGCCTTGGGGGTATTTGTCGTTGAAGGCGCCCACGCCCTCAGTGGTCAACGTCGCCAGCGCCGCGACGGCGGCGGGCGATAGCTGCGCCTGCCCGTCAAGCAGCGAGATGAAATCGGCGAACAGTGTGGCGACGCCTCTTGCCACATGCCCTGGCAAGCGTCCGGGGATAAGGGCCGTGCGCAGGAAGTCGGCCAGTTCGGAACCATGGTTGGGACCGCTGACCGACGTGACCGAGGCCACTTTGTCGGGTGCCAGCGCGGCGGCATACCGGGCGGACAGCGCACCCTGGCTGTGGCCGATCAGGTTGACCCGGGCGGCACCGGTGCCGACCAGGACCCGATCGATTTGTGCCAGTAGTTGTTCGCCTCTGGCCTCGTTGCAATGGGTGGCCGACAGGTACGGGATGAACACCCGGGCACCGCCTGCGCGTAGGGCTTGTTTGATGCCATGGAAAAGTTCGAAACCGCCGATCCTGTCAAACCCGAACAACCCATGGACCAACAGGATGGGAAATTGAGTGGTTGCATTCCGTTGCATGTTCGTACCTTTTTCGAAGAGGTTCACGATGAATTTGCGACTTCACTCTAATCCAGGCCCGTAATGGGCGGTGTAGGAAGAAACCGCGCTGAACCGGGGAAACCGGAATAGAAAAAGTGGGAAGAATGGGAAATAGCCCGGCGCTGGCTAAAGGTGTAGGAGGTCTCCTATAACCCGAGTCGTTTGCAGCTACAGCTTTGAACGCCAGGGACCACCGCCGTTGTCGTCTTGTCTGGCTGTGGGTTTGGCGCGAGCGGGTTTTAATGGGGCCATCGAGCGCCGTTATGCAAACGGTGCCTTCATCCAAGGACTGGAGCCTGCACATGATCACTTATCCTTCTCTTCAACGATCCCGTTCAACCTCAGGAACAAGGCTGCCGCCACCGGTCCTGGCAGCAGCCAGGGACGGGGTGATCGACCCCGCTTGGCGCAAGGCCGTCGTTACCGTCAAGCCTTATCCAATGATGGCGTGCGGGGATGAGGTGCTGCTGCGTTGGCATGGGCTCAACAACGAGGGAGAGCCTTACCGACATGAAGTGGCCGGGTTCGTCACGGAGCGGCAAGTAGGGCGAGACGTCGTGTTTGTCGTGCGCGAACCGCATATCGCCGAGTTGGACGGTGGCTCGCTGGAGCTCTCCTACCAGGTGACGGGCAAACAGTTGCCGGCCATCCTGGTTTCGCAACACCTGCAACTGGACATCGGCGATGTATCACCGCAACTGCTGCCTGCCATTGCCAACGATGCGGTCGGTGGCAGCCTTGATCCGAGTCGGGTACCTGATGGAACGTGGGTGACGATTCGGCCCTACGCCAGGATGGCGGTCGGCGATCGGTTGATCCTGGCGGCCAGCAAGGACTCCAACGCGCTTTGGCGCGATGTGCTGGAGATAGAAGCCCATGCGGTTGGTCGTGAGGTGTTGCTCTGGGTCGATCATTCGCTGATCGCTCCCCATGTAGGACACAACCTGGCCTTGGCCTATGTCGTCAGGCGCGGACATTCGGTGCGCCGCGCCGAACCCTTGTCGTTGCACATCGGTCCTCTGCTGCGTCCTGCGTTGAAGGCACCCAGGATGCGGGAGATGAACGACGGGTGGCTGGATGTCGACGATTTGCAAGAGGGGGTGACGATTGTCATCGATGATCCCGGGCTTGAGGCGGGCGAGCTGGTCTGGTTGCAGTGCAACGGAAACTCGTCTTATGTCCTTGAACGCGAAATCACCGAGGCCACGGCAGGCCAACCGCTCGCTTTTGTGATTCCTGCGGTGTATTGGCAGGATCAAGGCGACAGGTCGGTGGCCGTGTTCTATCAGGTCGAGCGCCTGGATGACGTCAGCCAGCGTTCCGAGTGGGTGACGGTCCAGGTTCGTTCCAGTGCGCCAGGCTGAACGCAGCCTCTGTGGAAGTGAGCTTGTGTGGGAGCGAGCTTGCTCGCGATGACAGTGTGTCAGGCAACATTAATGTTGCCTGAACTGACGCCATCGCGAGCAAGCTCGCTCCCACAAGGGCCGTGCCGACCCCTGACGCCAGGGGAGGGGAACCGTCAGGCTGGCAATTGCAGCTTGCGATGGGCTTCGCGCAGCAATAGCTCGGTGGACTCCCAGCCCAGGCAACCGTCGGTGACCGAGACGCCGTAGCGCATCGACGGGCCCAGCGGCTGGCAGCCTTCGAACAGATGGCTTTCGAGCATCATGCCGACCAGGGAACGGTTTCCTTGCAGCCGTTGTTCCAGCACGTCATTGAACACCTGCGGTTGGCGCAACGGGTCTTTGCCGCTGTTGGCGTGGCTGCAGTCCACCATGATCCGGGCCGGTATCTTGAGGCGGGTCAGGTCGTGGTGTATCTGCGTGACGCTCTGCTGGTCGTAGTTCGGCCCGCGATGGCCGCCGCGCAGCACCAGGTGGGTGTCGGGGTTGCCCGGCGTCTGGATGATCGCCGGATGCCCCTGGCTGTCCACGCCGAAATGCCGATGGGGATGGGCGGCAGAGCGCATGGCATCGCAGGCGATGCCGACCCCGCCGTCCGTGCCGTTCTTGAACCCCACGGGCATGCCCAGGCCGCTGGCCATTTCCCGATGGATCTGCGATTCGGTGGTGCGCGCACCGATGGCGACCCAACTGAGCAGGTCGTCGAAGTAACTGGCGGCCATGGGTTGCAGCAGTTCGGTGGCGACGGGCAAGCCCAGTTGCAATATTTCGCGCATCAGTTCCCGGGACAAAGTCAGTCCGGCGGCCATGTCATCGCTGCCATCCAGACCAGGATCGTAGGCCAGGCCTTTCCAGCCAACGGTCGTGCGGGGCTTTTCCACGTAGGCGCGCATGACCAGCAGCATGCTGTCGCTCACTTCATGGGCCACGCGAGCCAGGTTGGCGGCGTATTCGAGGGCGGATTTCGGGTCGTGGATCGAGCAGGGGCCGACGATGACCAGCAGGCGGGAGTCCTCACCGTCGAGGATCGCGCGGATGGCCTGGCGATGGGCGCTCACTTGGTGGCTCAACGCGGTGCTGAGCGGCAATTGGTGCTTGAGTTGCACCGAGCTCGGCAGGCGCAGGGTCAGGGCTTCGTTGGCTGGGTTGAGCGTGGACAGCGGCAAAGCGGAGACGGACGAATTCATGATCTGGCTTCCTGGACGGGCAGCGGGTTCATTCCCGCGCGCCGGTCCTAGTGGGGTGTTCGACAATTGGCCGGATTGGCCCGCAATTGAGGCTTGCCACCGGTAGGTGACCGATCGGAGGCGGCAGGCTGTCCCGAGCGGTGGCTGGTAAATCGCCAGGCGGAAAAACTGTCGTAACGGTAATAAGTGGCGTAGTTCATGGCTCAATCCTCAAGTTGTCTGGTGCTGCAAATGTGTGGGGCCTGAAAAAACAAAACCCCCGGTCGGGAGGCCGACCGGGGGTTTGGAAAACTCAGGAAGGCGACCCGTTTAAAGTGGGCGCCGGTTGGGTATCAGGCGCGCCAGTGGCTAAACCAATACCCAAAATAAAAGCTGACCGGAGTTTGAACACTGTTCGCCCGGGCAGCCGCAACCGAGCGCGGGGCGCTGGCGGTTTGAAGCGGTGAGAGGGCGTTGAACATGGTCTGTCTCCGATGAATGGCCCTGAGCTTACTTGAGGACGGGGCGCCGGTTCAATCAGAAAATTCTATCGAGGGCATGCAATGGTTCGCCCCGGCTTGAGTCCGCTGGGCTTTGTGACAAACTTCAGGTTTGCAGCGCCTCCCAAGGATGACCCATGACCGCTCCAGCCTTCGCCGCCGCCCAGTCGATCTCCATCGCGGGGGACGTTCGCGCCAACCTCCTGCGTCATCAGCATTTCATGCAGGCGGCCGCTGAGCAGGGCGTGCAGTTGCTAGTGTTTCCTGAGTTGTCACTCACCGGCTACGAACGCGGCCTGGCGGCGGATCTGGCCATCCTGCCGGAGGATGCCGTATTACAACCGCTGCGCGACTTGGCCCAAGAACTCGGCCTGACCGCCGTGGTGGGCATGCCCATTCGACTGTCGGCCGACGCTCCGGTGTTGATCGGCGCGTTGGTCCTCGGTGCCGATGGCTCCCTCGGGGTGTACAGCAAGCAGCATCTGCACCCAGGGGAAGAAGTCGCCTTCGCCCCGGGCCATGGCGGCTCGATGCTGACGATGGGGCAGGATCGCATCGCGCTGGCGGTGTGTGCCGATTTCTCCCACGCCAGCCATGCTGCCGCGGCAGCCGGGCAGGGCGCTACGCTGTATGCAGCAGGCGTGTTGATTACCGAAGGTGGCTACGTGCCCGATACGACCTTGCTACAAGGCTATGCCCGGCAGCATGCCATGACCGTGCTGATGGCCAATCATGGCGGCGCCACCGGAGGCTGGGAATCGGCTGGTCGCAGTGCCATCTGGGGGCCCGGCGGTTCGCTGCTCGCGGCAGCGCCTGGCACGGGCGAGCTGTTGGTGATCGCCCGCCGCGACGTCAACGGTTGGGTAGGGCAAGTCGTGCCGGTGGCAGTGCTTGGATGAGGTGTTCATGAGCTTCGAGTGGCGTGCGGCAACGGCAGGGGACATCGACTTCGCCCGGCAGCTGACCTGCGACAACATGCTTGCTTATTACCTCAAGCATGATTTGCTCTGGCAGGACGAAGCGTTCGACTTGGCCTGGATCATTCGCCAGAACTGGATAATCAGTCGTGCCGGCCAGGCACTGGGCTTTGTCAGTCTCAGTCGTGACGCCCGGGCGTTGTATATCCGGGAGTTGCAGATCGACGAGGTGTTTCGCGGGCAGGGCGCCGGGACCTGGGCGATCGGACAGGTTTGGGACCTGGTGGGCCTGGAGCGTCGCCCGGCGCTGCGCCTGACGGTGTTCAAGGATAATCCGGCCAGGGCGTTGTACGAACGCATGGGCCTGCGTGTCGTGGGCGAGGATGAATGTTTCCTGAGGATGCAGCGAGACGCCGGTGCTTGACGCCTCGGATGTCGTGTTGATAAAGATGTGTTGTAACTTTTATCTGTCCCTTTGCGCTAGGTCTGCGGGATGCTTTTTTGCTAAGGTGTTGTGCAATCCAAATAAGACCAAATCGTGAGGTGTCTGCTTGATTAGGGTGTTAGTGGTCGATGACCATGATCTCGTCCGTACGGGCATTACACGAATGCTGGCTGACATCGACGGCCTGCAGGTAGTTGGCCAGGCTGAATCCGGGGAAGAATCCCTGATCAAGGCGCGTGAATTGAAGCCCGACGTGGTGTTGATGGACGTCAAGATGCCTGGCATCGGCGGCCTTGAGGCCACGCGCAAACTGCTGCGCAGTCACCCGGACATCAAGGTGGTCGCGGTGACCGTGTGCGAAGAGGATCCGTTTCCCACCCGGCTGTTGCAGGCGGGCGCGGCGGGCTACCTCACCAAGGGTGCTGGCTTGAACGAGATGGTCCAGGCCATTCGTCTGGTTTTTGCCGGGCAACGCTACATCAGCCCGCAAATCGCCCAGCAATTGGCGATCAAGTCGTTCCAGCCAACCAACGATTCTCCCTTCGACGCACTGTCGGAGCGGGAAATCCAGATTGCGCTGATGATTGTCGGTTGCCAGAAGGTGCAGATCATCTCCGACAAGCTGTGCCTGTCGCCAAAAACCGTCAACACCTACCGCTATCGTATCTTCGAGAAGCTTTCGATCAGCAGTGATGTCGAATTGACACTGTTGGCGGTGCGCCACGGCATGGTCGATGCCAGCGCCTGAAAATGACTGATTTGTTTGATCCAAGCGCGTTCCTGTCCACTTGCAGCGGTCGCCCTGGCGTGTACCGCATGTTCGACGGCGACGCACGCCTGCTGTATGTCGGCAAGGCCAAGAACCTCAAGAAGCGCCTGGCCAGTTACTTTCGCAAGACCGGCCTCGCCCCGAAGACCGCCGCCCTGGTGGGGCGCATCGCGCAAATCGAAACGACGATCACCGCCAATGAAACCGAGGCGCTGCTGCTTGAGCAGACGCTGATCAAGGAATGGCGCCCGCCGTACAACATCCTGCTACGCGACGACAAATCCTACCCCTACGTGTTTCTGTCCGACGGGGCCTTTCCGCGCCTGAGCATTCATCGGGGTGCCAAAAAGGCCAAGGGTCGGTATTTCGGTCCTTACCCCAGCGCCGGGGCGATTCGTGAAAGCCTCAGCCTGCTGCAGAAGACCTTCTTCGTTCGCCAGTGTGAAGACAGCTACTACAAGAACCGCACCCGGCCCTGCCTGCAATACCAGATCAAGCGCTGCAAGGCGCCTTGCGTGGGGTTTGTCGAGCCGCAGGTCTACGCGGAGGACGTGCGTCACTCGGTGATGTTCCTGGAGGGCCGCAGCAATGCGCTGACCGATGAACTGTCGGCAGCCATGGAAGACGCGGCGGTCAACCTTGAGTTCGAACGGGCCGCCGAGCTGCGCGACCAGATTGGCCTGCTGCGCCGCGTGCAGGACCAGCAAAGCATGGAAGGGGGCAGCGGTGATGTCGATGTGATCGCCGCGTTCATCAACCCGGGCGGCGCTTGCGTGCATTTGATCAGCGTGCGCGGCGGTCGCGTGCTGGGCAGCAAGAACTTCTTTCCCCAAGTGGGCATCGAGGAAGACGTGGCCGAGGTCATGGCGGCGTTTCTGGGCCAGTACTACATCAGCAGCCCGGAACGCGACTTGCCTGCCGAGTTGATCGTCAACGTGGTCCACGAGGATTTCCCGGCCCTGATCGAAGCCATCGACAAGCTTCGCGGTCGTGAACTGACCATCAGCCACCGCGTTCGCGGCACCCGTGCCCGTTGGCAGCAACTGGCCGTGACCAACGCCGAACAGGCCCTGGGCGCGCGCCTGGCCAACCGTCAGCACGTGGCGGCGCGGTTCGATGCCTTGGCGGATGTTCTCAACCTGGACGAGCCGCCGCAGCGGCTGGAGTGCTACGACATCAGCCATTCCAGTGGCGAGGCAACGGTGGCGTCCTGCGTGGTATTCGGTCCGGAAGGCCCGATCAAGTCCGATTATCGCCGGTACAACATCGAAGGCGTCACCCCCGGCGATGACTACGCGGCGATGCATCAGGCGTTGATGCGGCGTTTCGGCAAGCTGAAGGACGGGGAGGGCAAGTTGCCGGACATCCTCTTGGTGGACGGCGGCAAGGGGCAGTTGTCCATGGCCCGCGATGTGCTCAATGAACTGATGGTGCCCGACCTGATCCTGCTGGGCGTGGCCAAGGGTGCGACACGCAAGGCCGGTTTCGAGACCTTGTACCTGAACGACGCCGCCCATGAGTTCACCCTCAAGGGCGATTCACCGGCGTTGCACCTGATCCAGCAGATCCGCGACGAAGCCCACCGTTTTGCCATCACCGGACACCGTGCCCGCCGTGGCAAAACGCGCCGGACGTCTACACTGGAAGGTGTGGCAGGCGTCGGCCCGACGCGCCGTCGCGACTTGTTGAAACATTTTGGTGGATTGCAGGAACTGTCTCGTGCCAGCATCGAGGAGATAGCCAAAGCACCCGGTATCAGTAAAAAGCTCGCAGAGTCGATTTATGCAAACCTGCACAGCGAGTAGAATGCCCGTCAACCTTGTAGCCAGTTGTGCCGATGAATATCCCAAATCTGATTACCGTCCTACGCGTCCTGCTCATCCCGATCTTCATTTTGCTGTTCTATTTGCCGTACCACTGGAGCTACATGGCCTCCGCTTCGGTCTTCGCCTTCGCCGCCGCGACGGACTGGCTGGATGGTTACTTGGCTCGACGCTTGGAGCAGAGCACGCCGTTCGGCGCGTTCCTCGACCCGGTGGCCGACAAGCTGATGGTCGCGGTGGCCTTGGTGCTGCTGGTACAGGAACACGGCAACCTCTGGCTCACGTTGCCGGCGGCGGTGATCATTGGCCGCGAAATCGTCGTCTCGGCGCTGCGTGAGTGGATGGCCGAGCTGGGCGCCCGCGCTCAGGTCGCTGTGTCGAACCTCGGCAAATGGAAAACCGCCGCGCAGATGCTCGCGCTGGTGATCCTGCTGGCCAACCCTTCGGACTTCAGCTTCTGGGTGCTGTTGGGTTACGCACTGCTGCTGGTTTCCGCCGGCCTGACGCTGTGGTCGATGGTCCAATACCTACGCGCCGCCTGGCCGCATCTGCGGACGGATGTAGAGCCTAAATAAAACTTTTTTGAATCAAGGGGTTGACGGCGTAATCTGAATCTATAGAATGCGCCACACCAAGACGCGGGAATAGCTCAGTTGGTAGAGCACGACCTTGCCAAGGTCGGGGTCGCGAGTTCGAGTCTCGTTTCCCGCTCCAATTATTTTTCTATAGACTTCCATTGAAGTATGTAGAAACCAAAAAAAGAGGCTTCGGCCTCTTTTTTTATTCCAGTAAAGTCCATTCTGATACATCAATAGCCACGATTTTTTAGTACATTATTTAGTACATCAATTCGGCATTTGGTATATCGCTTTTTCGTGGTACTCACCTCACTGAAAACCGTACAAATCTCCTCTATTCAAACGAGACGGAGATTGTAAGATGGCTCTCACCGACACTGCAGTCCGGCATGCCAAACCCCGTGCAAAGGACTACACCCTCCCTGACTACAACGGCCTTGCCCTTTTCGTAAATACCAACGGCGCCAAGTGCTGGCACTTCCGCTTTTCCTGGGCGGATAAGCAACCCCGTATTTCGCTCGGTACCTATCCTGAAGTTAGCTTGCGAAATGCTCGTGCGCTGCGTGATGTTGCGCGGGCACAGGTCGCCAGGGGTATTGATCCGCGAGTCCATCGGCAGTTGGAGCGTAATGCCAGGCGCCTGGCCACGGAGAACGCCTAAGAAACGGTTGTTCAGCATTGAAAGTGGTACACAAAATTGAACATCGTGTTTGTGGTCGTGGGTCTCGACAGGTCGGTCGGACCCAGAACCTCCCACTTCAATTGGCCGCCGAATCGGCTGACAGCGAGGGCGCTCAGGTTGAGGTGTAGAGGGCGACGCCTTACCTTCGTCGTTTATGGTCAGTTAAACCGTTGGGCCAGGTCGGTAATCAGTCGTTGGGCTGGTGCAACTGGACCTCCATGGCGTCATGAATCGTTTGCCACACGATAGAACACGATATGGCGTGGGCTTTTGGCCGTCCCATGGCGGTGTTTGGCCTGCTGGCGTGAATCGATGAGATGATAGCTGCGAAGGCCCGGTGCAAGCTCATCGCGTTTGAGGCTGCCAATGCGATAAGGCGTGTCGGCAAGAGCTTGCAGCGCCGCGAGGATCAGTGTCTGGTAGCGCTAGCGTGCTTGATTGCCGAACTGCATCCGGGAGAGTTTGAGGATGTCGACAATGTCGGCGCGCGCCGCATTGGAAATCCGATATTGCGGCATGCTCAGTGTTTCTCGCGCGCGGGGAGGGTGGCCGCCTGGCTCAATACCTCAAGGAAATGCTCCAGATCCTCTTCGTTCAACTGAGTGAATCGCCCGAGCTCAAGATCCATGATGCCGATCGAGGTCGCCTGACGCAGGGCCTCAATTTTGGCGGTGTCTTCGGCAGCGCGCTGTTCCAATAGACGCAAACCTTCTCGCATCACTTCGCCGGCATTCTGATAGCGGCCGGACTGCACCAGATCATGGATAACCTGTTCCTGGTGAGGGGTGAGTACAACGTTTCGCGTCGCCATAATTAACTCCATCTCTGGGCAAGCAGGTTCTTTCGATAATTGGCATGTTATGCCATTTGCCTGCGAGCACATCGTTTGGGATTTGTATCTTACGATCCGTGTCGTACGGGATCATTCTTTGCGCCGAACAGGGCGTGCTGACCCGGACTGCATGTGCGCACAAATCCAAACAAGGCTGTTGCAGTCGGAACGTAATGGACGGCTTGATGAGTGGGGGCCTTGGGCCTTCACTGCCCCCCCCCGCACGGCTGGCTTGAAAGGTTTCAAGTGCTTCGACAGAGGCAAGCTGAAGGGGCAGATGTATTTTCCGTCCAGGTTAGCCAGCCCCTGCACCTCGTTGATCTGCCCAGTCTATCTCCCCGCTTTTATGCATCTACCCATTAATGCCGGTCTTGCCGATTAGCCTCGATGATCCTCTCCAGCCGTCGCGTGCGAAACATTTCCACACGTAAGCGGTATGACAGTGAGGCACGAAGTTTCGAGCATGGAGTTGCTGTTTTTAAGACCAGTCTCATCGCCTCGATGATATTTATATGTGAAGGTTAATGCAGTTGGAATGAGCTAATCCCTGCGGGCTCGCTTATTTATTGTAAATCTTTGTGGTGGTGTGTATTGGAGTTGCGCGTGGCATCAACTGTGAATATTACTGCTGTTCAGAATGGCACTGTGGTCTCTGACGCAGCGCGTCCATCTGAAAGTCATAAGCAGGCAGCGCGCCTCAAGGCAGTGCGCGGCGGTAAGTATGTTCTCAGTGATATCGAAAAAGGGCTTGCTCCGCCAGACATAATAATCAAACGAGTTGGCAAGGATCTGCATGTTGGCCTAGAAGATGATTTCAGCTGGCCGGATCTAGTGATTGAAGGCTTCTTTGAATACGGCGGGCGGTTATTCGGTCTGGCGGCTGATGGTGAATATCATGAGTTTCTCTCGATAACGCCTGGCGAGGATATGGAAGCTGCGTTTCTCCCCAATGGCCAAAGTTCAAAGCTGGAACTCGATTCAAGAGCATTGATCGGTTTCGAGGATGGGGGGCTAAGTAAAAACAGTGCGATAGATTTCAATAGCCCCTCTTTGCTGATGCCCGGTTTGCTCGGGTTAGGTATAGCGGGCGCTGTATTGGCTGTTTCAAATGACAAGAACGAGCACAGTAGTCAGGCGGGCGGCTTGGATACCTCCGTTCCCACAGGCAAGGCTTCAATTGATCGGGTGGAGGACTCGGTCGGTAGTCAGGTGGGCGACGTTGAGGCGGGAGGAGTGACCGATGACAAGACTCCCTCATTTAGCGGCACGGGTACGCCAGGTTCGACGGTCGTCATTATCGATAACGGCAAAAATATTGGTCAGGTGTTGGTGGGGGCGGATGGAAGTTGGGTGTTTGTAGTTACCCAGCCACTGGCTGAAGGTGTACATACTATTGTAGTGGCGGAAAAGGGAAAAAATGGAAATCTTGGTGAGTTATCGCAGGCTTTCGGTTTTATAGTCGATACTGTCGCGCCCGGTAAGCCTACTATTGATAGCGTTATTGATGATGCTGGCGAAACACTCGTTCCTGACAATGGTTCTACAAAGAACGATAGACCTACTCTTTCAGGGAAGGGAGAGGTCGGGGCTCTCATCGAAATTTATGCCAATGGTGAGAAGTTGGGTGAAACCCATGTAGATTCTGATGGGACGTGGTCATTTACTCCGGATCAAGGTATCGGCGACGGTGAATATGTATTAACCGCTGTGGCCACGGATGTAGCGGGTAATGTTGGACTCCCATCTGACTCCTTCACCATCACGATAGAGACCACGGCGCCTGCGCCATCTACGATTGACGCTGTTATCGATCACCAAGGCAACTCCCCTTCAAACGTATTGTCAGGTGGGGCTGCGGATAACGAGCAGCCGAATTTTAAGAACATGAATGGTATCCACCATTTTGCTGATGCCGATATGCGCCAGGCTTTTGATATCAGTCTGGACAAAAAATCGGTTAATTTCACTGTTGGAGTCACTTCTATGGTTGTTAAACCTATTATTTCTCATGTGAACAATGGTTCAGGCGTTGGCGGGAGCGAAGTAGCGCTTGGCGGCGTTACCAATAACACCCGTCCGTCAATTAGCGGTACTGGCCCAGCCAATAGTTGGATCACGCTTTATAGCGATGGTGTAGAGATAGGTCAGGTTTGGGCGGGCGCCGGTGGAGTATGGAGCATTACTCCGAACTATCCGCTTGCTGAAGGCCATCACGATCTCACTGTCACAGCGACAGACGGCAAAGGCAATGTCAGCGACCCATCGGATGCGTTTTCGTTCACCTTGGACACGACGCCGGTCAAGGATGCGCAATGGGAGCTCTCGCTGGAAAACGGGACCATTACAGCCGAACGTTCGCCCACTTTCTCCGGCAAGACCGAAGCCAACAGCACTGTGATCATCTACAACAAGGGCGTGGAATTTGCCCGGGTGGCCGTTGACGAGAAGGGCAATTGGACGTTTACACCCGATTCGGAGCTTGCGGATGGCAAGTACAGTTTCACCACGGCCGTGGTCGATCAGGCAGGTAATATCGGTCCGAAGAGCGACGCGATTGGTTTTGCTGTAAATGGCGACTCTGTTCCAGTCATCACCCATGTCAGCGGTAGCGCGGGTGAGGTGGCACAGGATGGCATCACCAATTCCCCCCATCCTGTACTGAGCGGCACTGGCCCAGCCAACAGTTGGATCGCCCTCTACAGCAATGGCGTGGAAATTGGACAGGCGTGGGCGGGTAGCAACGGGGTATGGAGTATCACCGTACAGCATCCATTGGCAGAAGGTCATAACGATATCACGGTCGTAGCGACTGACGGCATGGGCAATGTCAGTGCCCCTTCGGACGCGTTTTCGCTCACCCTGGACACGACGCCCCCTAGCGATTCGCAATGGGAGGCCTCGCTGGAAAACGGGGCCATTACAGCGGAGCGTCTGCCGACTTTCTCCGGTAAAGCCGAAGCCAACAGCACTGTGATCATCTACAACAAGGGCGTGGAATTTGCCCGGGTGGCCGTTGACGAGAAGGGCAATTGGACGTTTACACCCGATTCAGAGCTTGCGGATGGCAAGTACAGTTTCACCACGGCCGTGGTCGATCAGGCAGGTAATATCGGTCCGAAGAGCGACGCGATTGGTTTTGCTGTAAATGGCGCCTCTGTTCCAGCCATCACCCATGTCAGCGGTAGCGCGGGTGAGGTGGCACAGGATGGCATCACCAATACCCCCCCATCCTGTACTGAGCGGCACTGGCCCGGCCAACAGTTGGATCGCCGTCTACAGCAATGGCGTGGAAATTGGACAGGCGTGGGCGGGTAGTAATGGGGTGTGGAGTATCACCGTACAGCATCCATTGGCAGAAGGTCATAACGATATCACGGTCGTAGCGACTGACGGCATGGGCAATGTCAGTGCCCCTTCGGACGCGTTTTCGCTCACCCTGGACACGACGCCCCCTAGCGATTCGCAATGGGAGGCCTCGCTGGAAAACGGGACCATTACAGCGGAGCGTTCGCCCACTTTCTCCGGTAAGACTGAAGCCAACAGCACTGTGATTCTCTACAACAAGGGTGTGGAGTTTGCCCGGGTGGCCGTTGATGAGAAGGGCAACTGGACGTTCACACCAAACTCGCCACTGGTGGACGGTCAGTACAGCTTCACCATGGTTGTGGTCGACCAGGCAGGTAATACCGGTCCGAAAAGCGACGCGATTGGTTTTGCTGTGAGTGATACTCCAGCTCCGACCATCACCAACGTAAGCAGTGCAGCAGGTGACGTGGCGCTGGATGGCGTCACCAACGGCACTCGTCCAACACTGAGCGGTACTGGCAAAGCCAATAGCTGGATCACCCTGTACAACGATGGTGTGGAAATTGGCAAGACTTGGGCGGGTGTCGGTGGAGTATGGAGTTTTACTCCAAGCTCGCCGCTGGCCGAAGGTGATTACAGCATCACCGTCGTAGCAACTGATGGACTGGGCAATGTCAGTACGCCGTCGGATGTATTTTCGTTCACCTTGGACACAACCCCCCCTAGTGATTCGCAATGGGAGCTCTCGCTGGAAAATGGCGCCATTACAGCGGAACGTCTGCCGACTTTCTCCGGTAAGGCCGAAGCCAACAGCACCGTGATCATCTACAACAAGGGCGTGGAGTTTGCCCGCGTGACCGTTGACGATCAGGGTAACTGGACGTTCACGCCAGACTTGCCGCTGGTGGATGGTCAGTACAGTTTCACTACGGTCGTGGTGGACCAGGCCGGTAATACCAGCCCAGAAAGCGACGCGATTGGTTTCACCGTTGACGGCAGTACCGCGATTGACAAGCCTGTCATCTCCGAAGTTCGTGATGACAGTGGTGCGAGCGAAGTAGGGCTGGACGGTTTTACTAATAACCCACGCCCTGTGATCAGTGGTACCGCTGAAGCGGGCGCCATTGTCACCCTTTACAATCATGGCCAGGTGATCGGTACGGTTAAGGCTGATGCCAATGGGCAATGGAGCTTTACTCCGACTGCTGATCTGGTTGAAGGGCAGAATAGTCTCACCGCCACTGCAACCGATGACGCCGGCAATATCAGTGCTCCGTCGGGTGACTATTCATTCACCGTGGATACCATTCCGCCATCCGACTCACAATGGCAGATGTCGGTCGAGGATGGTGATGTGACGGCGGACCGCTTGCCTGCGTTCTCCGGCCAGACAGAGCCCAACAGCACGGTGATCATTTATAACAACGGCGTGGAATTCGGTCGGGTGACCGTTGACGCCCAAGGCAACTGGATGTTCACGCCAGACTCGCCGCTGGTGGATGGTCAGTACGATTTCACGACGGTTGTGGTAGACCAGGCGGGTAATGTCGGTCCCGAAAGCGATTCGATTGGGTTCACCGTTGAGCCTGCTCCAGTTCCAGAAAAACCCGTTATCGACGATATCACTTATGATTTCGGCGGCTCGGGATCGGTCCCTGATGGGGCGCTGATCAGGGATAATACTCCGACGCTTCAAGGCAGCAACTTGCGGCCAGGCGACACGGTTCATATTTATGATGGTAAGAATCGAATCGGTACCGCTACTGTCGCTGAGGATGGTTCTTGGAGCTTCACGCCAAAACCGTTGGCAGACGCAGACCACAGCTTCAGTATCGTTGTAGAAGGCTCCGATGGGGAAAGGAGCGAGCCCTCGGATTCCTGGGCGGTGAGCATCAACACGGTACTCCCGGATATCATCATCAGTGAAATAGGCAAGACGACTGGAGCCCCAGGTCAGCACATCACCGATGATGGTTCCGCCGGTCGTTTGGTCCAGGGGATCTATATCTCACCGCTCGCAGTGGGTGAAAGAATCGAAGTCTCCACTGACGGTGGCATCACTTGGTCGGAGGCCGTGATTTCCGACGACATGAGATGGTCGTTTGTTGATACAGCAGAGCACGCGAGCAGTTGGAGTGTGCAGGCGCGTGTTATCGACGCGGCGGGTAACTCAAAAACCGCGACTGAGTACGTCTCTCTTCATGAGGCGGATGTCAAGGGCCCTGAGTCCGTAGTGGTTGAAGGTTCAGAAGTTACCGTGAGCTTTGATCCTGACGCAAAGCTTGCCGCGGGAGACACGCTTGTCGTGCTTGTCGGAAAATTCCGGTTAAGTCACATGCTGACGAGCGATGAGGTGGCTGCCGGTAAGGTCGTCATTGCTACCGATGCGCTTGATCTGGGGCTGAATGTGAGCGCGTACGTGATTGATAAGGTGGGTAATGCCTCGGATATCCGACACGCTGCATTTAACGTTATCGAGGACTTTAGTTTGTTCTCCGGGCTGGCCGTGGGTGACAGCAGAGAGTTTCCGGCGTTTGTGCTTACTAATATCTCCGGTGGCGTGGTGGATGGGCTCGGTAGTCTGACCTTGGGTGGTGCGACGCAGGAAAACAGCATCGTTTCACTTGATTTGACGTCTGTCGCATCGAGCATTGCCTTCTCTCTGGCTAACGTAGATACCTCGGAGAATCTGGTTAGGATTTACGATGCCGCTGGGGAGCTGATTTCCGTCCAATCTATTGGTAAGGGTGCGGAAAGCTTCTCTTACGATGCGCCACCTGGCATCTTGATTGGAAAAGTCGAAATAGAAACCGCTGCGGGTGAAGGGCAAGTCGTGATCGATGATTTCGCTCTGAGCCGTGACGAAGGGATGACAGTTCCTCAGTCGAACACCCAAGTGATTACTGGATTCGGGCCCTACCATGGTACTGACGCTGATGATGTGTTCCTTATAGAAAATGTTGACTTGATCAGTCTGATTACACCGGTTGACGGTCATGCGGGTCTGGATACATTGAAGTTGACAGGGTCGGGTCAGGTGTTGGATATGACGGTCGCTGGGGCAGCTCTTTCGTCCCTAGAAATCATTGATATTACCGGCGCGGGTGACAACACCCTGAAACTGTCACTCAATGATGTGCTAAACCAAGGGGCGGTAGACTTGTTTCATGAGTCTGGTTTGGTTCAGATGATGATCAAGGGTGATGTTGGGGATGTAGTGGATCTTCAGGGTTTGCTGAACTTCAACGATCCAGGAGAGTGGGGCGCTTTGGGTCAGGTAACTGTTGCCGGGACTGTCTATGATGTCTATCAGCACTCAGGGCTAGGTGCCGAGTTGCTGGTGCAGAATGGAGTGGAACTGCATCTGAGTTAATGGCGACGAGAGAGGCGGGAAGAAATTCCCGCCTTTTTTAAACCAAAATAGGGGCTTGGTCATTCTATTAGAGTGAATTTCTTAAATTTTTTGAGCTTGAAGGCTTGATTGCGGAATTGGTAAGCTTGTTGATTGCTTTATAGCCTCTTGGAGGTCTCCATGAAAACATCAAGGTTTTCCCCTTTACGCGTTGCTCTGCTGGATGATCATGCGCTAATCAGGTTGGCGGTCGAGGCTCGATTATCGCGAGAAGAGGATATGTATGTTGCGGCTCTCTATAAAAATGGCGGTGAGCTATTTGAGTCGTTAGGCGGGGATGCTATAGATTTTTTAATATTGGATTTTTGGTTGTCAAACAATGATGTTGACGGTCTTCGATTGATGCGCTCAATACGTGACCGCTATCCAGACCTGCCGATTCTGGTTTCTTCTTCTGAAGAAAACCAGGCGATGATCCAGCTTATGAGGCGCTGTGGCGTCAATGGGTTTTGTGGAAAGTCCCAGGAAATTGACGATTTAGTGAGGGCAATCAGAGTGATTGCAGCTGGACGTAGCTATTTCCCGCAATTGGGGGCAGAGGGGCAGGAGCCTCGAGCAATGGCTGACATGGTGTGTCTGGCAGGGGATTCCAACCAATCTATTTGTATGAGTGCATTGTTGAACAACCCGGCTCTTAGCGCTCGAGAGCAGGAGGTCCTACGTTGTTTTCTTGAGGGCGTGAGTGTGTCGCAGATGGCAGTCAGGTTTTCTCGCAGCCATAAAACGATCAGTGCTCAGAAACAGGCGGGGTTGAGAAAGCTTGGGATTAGCTCCGATCAGGAATTGTTCAAAATGTGTCGCATTTGACAGTGTGCTGCCCGGAGCGCATAAGAATGAGATTAATTTGAAAGTTCTTGTTGTGTTGTAGAAATTTCGTGCAGACAGAAAGAGGGTGAGGAGTTACGATTTTTTCGTCAATCAAAACGGCGAGAAATATGATGGATAATACAAAGGATGAGGTTTCTCTGTGTTTGCCCCCAGCCTTGTTTCGGTTACTCGTCATGAAGGCGTGGGACAACAATCACTGTTTGGCCAGTGAAATTGTCTTGAGGATCAAGCGCTCATTGGAGCTTGAGGCTAAAGCCGTAGAGCATTCGCGTTCGCTGATGCGTCTCCAGCGGCGTTTAAAAAGCGTTGAAGGTAAACTGGATGAACTCGGGCCCTCTCCAGAATTTTGGTCGTGCCACCCAGCTCATTTTGAGCGCGAGTGAGTCAAATTCTTTCTTATCTCAGTAGTACTGGCTGTTCAATAATACTCTCGATTTGACCTGGACTATTGGGTTGAGGTTTGTTGGGAAGCATTATTGGGCTGTTTTGTCTGCCCTTCTTTTTTTGATGCGTGTTCTTCCTGAGCGGCGTATCAATCTTCCTTGGATTATATCAATGCTTGCTGAACTGTCCGTCGATGCCGACGCGGCAAAGGCTTTGCCTGTGTCGAAAACACGTATACCCGATACGCTTTTAGACAGTGTTTCTTGGGTGTGCGAATATTATGGTCGCGGTAAAACAACAGATGTTTTAACTGCTGGGTTACCAAAAGCTGGTCTGCTTTCGCCGTCACTTGCTCTCGCCGCACTCTCTAATGCCGGTTTATCCGCTGGATTGGTGGAGCGAAAAGCCCAAGCGCTTCCTGAACAACTAACGCCCATTATATTGTTGTGTAAAGGGCAGGGCGGTTGCGTGTTGTTGGGCCGTCGTATAGATCCCCGGGATGAGGCTCATCGAAGCTACCTGTACCGTTTACACCTGCCGGAACTTGGCGCCGAACCGGTCGAAATGACGCAGGAGGAAATGGATGAAATGTACGCAGGGCATGCAATTCTACTCAAGCCCCGCGCCAAAATGGATGAGAGAGCTGGGATCCAGGTTATTCGATCTCCGGGTCATTGGTTGTTCGGAACGCTGTGGCGCTATCGCCGTTATTATCGCAGTGCGGCGATTGCCAGTGTTTTGATTAACGTGCTCGCCTTGGCCAGCGTGTTTTTTACCATGAACGTTTATGATCGCGTCGTTCCCAATCAGGCGTTCGTGACGCTGTGGTCCTTGGCCATCGGGGTCGCATTGGCGATGATATTCGAAGCGATCGCTCGTTTTATACGTGCTCAATTACTGGATATGGCCGGCAAGAAGGCTGATCTGGTGTTGGGAAGTATGCTGTTTCAGCAGGCACTGTCGATCCAGATGGAGCACAAGCCAAGTTCTTCCGGGTCGTTTGCCAACCAACTACGCGAGTTTGAATCGGTACGAGATTTTATCACTTCGGCCACCCTGGCCACGATTTCCGATTTGCCGTTTGTTATATTGTTTGTGGCTGTCATTTTTACCGTTGGCGGCGCGTTGGGCTGGGTGCCGCTGTTAATTATTCCGTTAATCTTGATCGTCAGCGTAATTATTCAGTGGCCGTTGATGCGGACCATGAAAGAAAACTTGCGTGAGTCGTCCCTCAAGCAAGGCGTGTTGATTGAATCCATCGAAGGGTTGGAAACGCTCAAGTCGGTAGGTGGCGAGGCTTATATGCAACGTCGCTGGGAGGCGTTCAGTGCGTTGGCGGCGGCCACTTCAATGAAGTCGCGAAGGTTATCGAGCCTGGCGATGGGCTCGGTGACGCTCCTGCAGCAATTGCAAACGGTGGTGCTGATTGTCATCGGCGTGTACTTGATCAACGACGGTGATCTCACCATGGGCGGGCTGATTGCGTCTGTGATGTTGGCTGGGCGGACCACGGCGCCGTTGAGCCAAGTCATCGGGCTTGCGGTACGCTTCCAGCAAGCGCGTGCCGCCATGCAATCGTTGAACAAGCTGATGGCGACCCCGACCGATCGTGATGACAGTCGTGAGTATATGGCTAAGCCCGAGATGTCCGGCCAGATCGTTCTGAAAGGTGTGGAGTTTTCCTATCCCGCGCCGCCCATGCAGCCCACTCCGCTGGTGCTCCAGGGTATTGATCTACAGATCAACCAAGGTGAGCGAGTGGCGATCCTTGGTCGTATTGGCAGTGGTAAGTCGACGTTGTTACGGGTTATGGCCCGTCGCTATCTACCGGTCAAAGGTCAGATGTTTACCGATGGACTTGATGTCAACCAGATTGACCCGGCCGACTGGAGAAGTGTCGTGAGCTATGTCGGTCAAGACGCTCGACTGTTTTATGGTTCGCTGCGCGAAAACATCATGATGGGGCGTCAAGACGCGACGGCCGATGAGTTCTTGCGGGTATTGCGACTTACCGGGTTGGACCATGTTGCCGCCAGGCATCCACAAGGAATAAATTTGCCGATTGGCGAAATGGGCGAAGGCTTGTCGGGTGGGCAGCGGCAATTAGTGTCCTTGGCGCGAAGCCTGATATCGCGACCCAAATTGCTGCTGCTCGATGAGCCTACCAGCGCGATGGATACGCAGACGGAATCGGTGTTTATCCAGCACCTCAAACGCGCCACTGAGGGGCAGACGCTGGTGGTGGTTACACACCGGCCTTCATTGTTGGACCTGGTGGATCGGATTGTGCTGGTGGACGGCGGCAAGATTGTCGCGGATGGGCCCAAGGCGCATGTCTTGGCTCGCCTGGCTCAAGGTGCTGCCGCTGGGCCGAAATCACCCGTGGGCCCACCGGGAGTAGGAGCTGCCAACAAGCGCGAGGATCGGCCTGGCTCACCTGCAGCGGAGGAGAGCCCCCAGTGACGTGGCGACAGATCATCGCGACGCCGGTAACGCTGGTTCGCTCAATATTTGCCCGCCAAACCGTCATGCGGCCCGGTGATGCCGCCTTCATGAATGACGTGCAGGAGTCGTTACTGAGTCAGACGACGCCGGGCTCGAATCGGGTGTTGTACTTAATGGCCTTGGTGTTTGTGGCAAGCCTGATATGGGCTGGCTTTGCTCGTGTGGAAGAAATCACCCAGGGCGAGGCGAAGATTATTTCCCTGAGTCGAGAGCAGATCATCCAGAGTCTGGAAGGCGGAATCTTAATGGAAATGGAGGTGCAAGAAGGCGACGTGGTGGAGCGAGGGCAGGTTCTGCTGAAAATCGATCCGACCCGCGCACACTCCAGCTATCGCGAGTTTTTTTCCAAGGCCCTTGGTTTAAAGGCGGCGATTGTTCGATTGAAGGCGGAAGCGTTCGACCTGCCGTTGGAGTTCGATGACATGGTCAGGAAAGAGCCAGAGATCATTGCCCAGGAAACTCGAACTTATCAGGCCCATAAACAGGCGCTGCGAGAAAGCCTGGATGCCCTCGATCGTAGCTATAAGCTCTCCGAACGGGAGATTTCCTTGGCCAAACCGTTGGTGGCCCAGGGCCTGATGTCCGAGGTTGAGATGCTGCGCATGGAGCGTCAGGCCAACGAAATAAAATCGCAGATGATTGAGCGCAGGAACAAGTTTCGTGCAGATGCAAATGCCGAACTTACCCGCTTTGAAATGGAATTGTCCCAAGTCACCGAGAACCTGGTGGGGCGTGCCGATGTGGTTGATCGCACCACCCTCACCGCACCAGTACGGGGGACGGTAAAAAACGTGCGGGTCAACACCATTGGCGGCGTCATCCAGCCGGGTGAGCACATTCTCGAGATCGTCCCGTTGGAAGAGCAGCTACTGATCGAGGGGAAGATCAAGCCCTCCGATGTGGCGTTTCTGCGTCCGGGCTTACCGGCGATGGTAAAGATCACCGCTTACGATTTCAGTGTCTACGGGGGGCTGCAGGGGCAAGTTCAGTACGTCAGTCCGGACACCCTTAAAGACGAACAGAAGGCCGCTGCCGGCCGGCAGGATGACACTTATTACCGGGTGTTGGTGCTGACTGATAACAGCACGCTGGACGTGGGCGAGAAAAAGCTGCCCATCATCCCGGGAATGGTTGCCACGGTAGAGATTCGTACCGGCGAAAAAACCATTCTGGATTACCTGCTTAAACCCGTGCTTAAAGCGCGTGAGGCGTTTCGGGAGCGATAACCATGTTTGAGTTCAATCGGTGCTCACGGTCTATGGACTGTGGGCCTAAGCACGTCCTGGTTTTTTTTATCGTGCTGATCGGCGTTGTTCCGACAGTGATTGCAGGCGAATGGCAATCAACGTCTGCGGTGAGTCCGGTGTCTGCCAAGGCGGATGATGCTCGCGACCTCGGCGTGTCTGCACTTGCACTGGGGCGAACGACTGGTGCCTTGAACAGGCAGGCGGGCCCGTCTGAAATGGAGCTGCGCGCGATGTTTCTCAAAGCCGTGCGCGCGGCCGATGGGCGCAGCCCTGACATCCGAATGGCACAGGCAGGGTTTCAAGCCTCACAAGCAGACATAGAAGAGGCCAAGGGCCAGCGTTGGCCGCAGGTGGATTTAGGCTCTCATTCCAAGCCAATCAAATGGGGGGGCGCGAGGGAGTATGAAGACAACAGTACCGCCGGCGTCGATCTCAGTATCAGCACCTCTCTCTATGACTGGGGGCGGGTGGCCAAGACCATTGACAGTCGCAAGCAGTCCGCTGAGGCCGCTCGCTCGGCAATTGCGACTGAAAGAGAAGGCGTCGCATACCAGGTGGTTTTCAACATTATCGAGTTGAGCAAGCAGCGCATCATCGTTGACGTGAGTCAGCGATTTGTCGATCGAATGGAGGAGTTGGTTGGCATGTTGGCGGGTATCGTTGCCGTGGATAAAGGCCGCGAAAGTGAACTGACCCAGGCCAAGGCGCGGCTGTTGCAGGCGTTGAGTGCGAGGGACAGTGCCCAAACCCGGGCGGGGGATGCTGAAATCAACTTGCGTAAGTTGGTCGGGGATGGGCCGTTGTTGGTTCCGCGAACGCATGAATGGAATTTACACCTGCCCAACATGGATGCGCTGCTGGCCAAGGTGGACGATCATCCGAGCATTCGGCAGGGGCATGCCCAGGTCCAATCCGCCGAGTTGCAAGCAGAGGTTGTCCGGGCCTCTTCGTTACCTCAGTTGAGCTGGGTGGTCAGCAAAACCACCGCAGACGACTCTCTTGGTCGAAAGCAGCCTTGGCAGACATCCTTGGCGATGACCTGGGGCGCGTTTCGCGGAGGCTCGGTTCGCGCCGCCGAGCGGGCTGTTCTGCAACGTGGTGAAGCGGCTCGGCAGCATACAGAGCAGCAGCGATTGGATCTGGAGTATCAAATACGCACCGCCGAACATGAGGCGCGCACTTCGCTTGAGCGTGCCGAGCTGTACCGTAATTTGTCGATGGAGTCCGAACGTATCCGCTTGGCGTTTTACCAACAGTGGTATCACTTGGGTAAGCGCACCCTGCTGGACGTCTTGATCGCAGAAAATGATCACTACAGTAACCGTGTTGGCGAAGTCAGTAATCGTTTTGACGGTTATCAAGCGATCATTCGCCAGTATGCCGGTGCGGGCTCGCTGGTCGGGTGGTTGGCGGGATCCAGTTAATGTGCGGCGCGAGCTATTGATAGGGTGAGGCTCTATCGACAATCACTGTCAGTGCCGATATCGCTATAAGTGACGTATGTACTCCAGCCTTCCCGCTGATCCTTTCAGGGGGCTGATATTTCTTTTGCGGATGTGGAAATTTCGCACGCTGCTATCGAATTAACTCGCAGAAGCCTGGTGAGTTATTCTGAATAATATGCTTCAGTTGCCTGGCGATGGATTGAAATAAAACTTATGCAGGGATATTCAATTTTTTGTCTTGGTGATTGGTTCTAATTAAACTGAAATGTAAGGAGCTGTGAAGGTGAAGTTGAATAAGTTGATGATGGCGGTTGCGCTTACCTTGGGTTCGGTGTCGTTTGCCCATGCTGCTGATGAGGTTCCGCCTGTGAAGCCGCCTGCGGGTATTGTTACGGCGGATCAGGGGCATGGTAGCGTAACCTTCGCTGGTTCAATCATTGATGCGCCATGCTCTATTGCACCTGAATCCATTGATCAGGTTGTCGAGTTGGGTCAGATTTCCAATGCTGTGCTCGCAGATCTTGATGGTAAGGGTGCTTCCAAGCCGAAATTTTTCTCGATTAAGCTTGAAGGTTGCGCACTGACTACTGCCAAAACAGTTAAAACTACTTTTACTGGTGCGGCAGGTAAGGATAATCGTCTGGGTGTCACAGGTGGTGCGAAGGGTGCGAGTATCGTTATTACTGATGGTTCTGGCCAGCCGATCCAGTTGGGCCAGCCTACAACGCCTCATGCGCTTCAGAATGGTGATAACGAGCTGACGTTCTCTGCCTTTATGCAGGGCGATGGTAATGCGGACGCAATTGTTCCGGGCGAATTCAAGGGTGTTGTAGACTTTAGTCTGGCTTATCAATAAGTTTAAATTCGTTTCTGGGGTGTGTGCAGTTTTTTTTGTACGCACCCCGGCTTGTGTCACGAGAATTTTCTGGGGCGTATTTTATGTTCCGAAGCGCTCGATATGTGCCTCTTTCTTCTTTGGTGCTCTTCTTTATAGGGGCTGAAGCGCTTGCGCAAGACGTAGGGCGGGTCGATATGCGTGGCTCGATTGTCGAAACGGCCTGTGCGATAGATATCTCAAGTCGTGATCAGGCCATTGATATGGCCACAATACCTCTAAGTCAAATTATTAGAGATGGAAGTGGAGTTGATCAGCCTTTTTCGGTCAGACTTGTTAGCTGTGTGCTACCTCGACTTGGTTCCGGGTTGGCCGCGTGGCGACAGTTTCAGGTCACCTTTGATGGGCGCGCTGATAGCGGTTTTTTTGGTGTGGATGGTAATGCTCGTGGCGTTGCTTTGATGATTGCAGACAGTCATGGAAGCATTGCTGTTCCTGGGGCGCCTTTGCCGTTGGCTGATTTGGTGCCCGGGGATAAGGTGCTGAATTACTCAATGCGCTTAGTGGGTAATAATCAGGCGCTACGTTCCGGCAATTACTATTCGACGATACGCTTTAAGATAGATTATTACTGATACCTTCTTCGGTGGTTAGTAACTCCTTATACAGGCGATGTATCGGCTTTGAAGCGGTTGCATTGCGCATGGTTAAAAATAAAGAAGTCTGAGGCTTATGATGTTCCCAGTGTCGGGCTTGTCATGTTTTCGTTTGCGACCTTTGGTCCTGCCTGTGATGGCTTTGCTCGTGGGTGGCTCATCTGTTGTCTGCGCAGATAATATTGAATTCAATAGCGATGTGCTCGACTTAGCGGATCGCGCAAACTTTGATCTGGGACAGTTTGCTCGAAGTGGTTACATCATGCCGGGCACTTATGTCATGACCGTGCATGTCAACAAGCAAGAGCTGCCGGAGCAGTCAATTGCGTTTTATCCACCTGAAGATGATCCTGATGGCAGTGAAGCCTGTATCAGTCCGGAACTGGTTGAGCAATTTGGATTAAAGCCTGACGCGAAAAAACAGTTGGTATGGTGGCATCAAGGAGAATGTTTGTTCATTGGCAGTCTCCAGGGTATGTCCAGTCGAGGTGAGTTGGGCAGTGCTTCGCTGTATGTCGGTATTCCGCAAGCATTCCTCGAATACACATCTGATAACTGGGATCCACCCTCGCGCTGGGATGAGGGTATTTCCGGTGTCATCTTCGACTACAACTTGAATGCCCAGACCCGGCATCAGCAGCGCCAGGGCGGCCAGGCTAATAGCCTCAGTGGTAACGGCGTTGTGGGGGCTAACCTGGGGGCGTGGCGGTTGCGTGCGGACTGGCAGGCTCGGTACGACGATCAGGCGGGCTCAGGCTCCTCGCCGCAGAAAAGTCTGGATTGGAGCCGTTACTACGCCTATCGCGCGATTCCTGAGCTGGGCGCCAAGTTAACGGTGGGTGAGGACTATCTGAGTACCTCCCTTTTCGACAACTTTCGTTTCGCCGGCGCTAGTTTGGTCAGTGATGACCAGATGTTACCTCCCAACCTGCGGGGCTACGCTCCGGAAGTGACTGGAGTGGCTGGTTCAAACGCAACAGTGACGGTCAGTCAGCAGGGGCGGGTGCTGTATGAAACCCAGGTCGCCGCCGGCCCGTTTCGTATTCAGGATATCAACGGCGCTGTGTCGGGGGAGTTGGACGTCAGGGTTGAGGAGCAGGATGGGAGTGTCCAGGCGTTCACGATTAACACTGCGAATATTCCCTATCTGGCGCGTCCCGGCTCTGTCCGTTACAAGGTTTCGGCCGGTCGCCCGTCCGATTGGCAGCATCAAGCCAACGGCCCGGTCTTTGGGGCTGGGGAGTTTTCCTGGGGGGTGAGCAATGGCTGGTCGCTGTTCGGTGGTGGGATGGCCGGTGGTGATTATGCCGCTGCGGCTGTCGGTATCGGGCGTGACCTGATGCAGTTCGGTGCTGTATCGCTTGACGTCACCCAGTCGTTTGCCACCGTGCCAGAAGAAGGTCGTTTATCCGGAAGGTCTTATCGTCTGAACTATTCGAAGAATTTCGATGAGTTTGACAGTCAGGTGACGTTCGCGGGTTATCGATTTTCAGATCAAGACTTCATGAGTATGAGCGAGTATCTGGATGCGCAAACCTTTGGTCAGCGTACGCAGAGCAGTAAGGAGATGTACACCGCCACCTTCAACAAGCAGTTTCGCGAATCGGGGCTGAGCGCCTATGTGAACTATACGCATCAGACGTATTGGGGAAGCCCGGACAGTGATCGTTATAACCTGACCCTGTCGCGTTACTTCGATGCAGGGCGGTTTAAAAATCTAAGCGTTTCGTTCACGGCCTATCGCAGTCTCTATAACAACGTTACCGATGACGGCATGTATTTATCGTTGTCGATGCCTTGGGATGGAGCAGGTTCGATCAGCTACAACAATTCGTGGAATCGCAATAATACGAATCATCAGGTCGGCTACTACAACCGACTGGGCGATCATGACAGCTACAGCCTAAATGTCGGGCAGGGCAGCAGTGGTTCGACGGCTAGCGGCTACCTCAGCCATCGGGGGGATGTGGCGCAGGTTAATGCCAGCGCGAGCTATCAAGAGGGTAGCTATTCTTCGGTTGGCATGTCGTTGCAAGGCGGGGCGACCGTCACGGCGCAGGGCGGTGCACTTCATCGTTCCGGTGTTCAGGGTGGTACCCGGATTCTGTTGGACACGGACGGCGTTCCAGACATACCGGTTCGCGGTTACGGAGCGACCAGCAACACCAACCGGTTCGGCAAGGCTGTCGTGGCGGATGTGAGCAGCTACTACCGCAACAAGGTGAGCATTGATCTCAATGCGCTGCCCGATAACGCTGAAGCGACGCGCTCGGTGGCTCAGGCAACACTCACGGAAGGTGCGATCGGGTATCGGCGATTCGATGTAGTGGCGGGTGAAAAAGCCATGGCAGTGATCCGCATGGCAGATGGTACTACACCGCCGTTCGGCGCCACGGTACTGAACAGCAAGAAACAGGAAGTGGGGATAGTGAACGATGGCGGGAGCATCTACTTGAGCGGCATTAAGCCCAATGAGCAGATGACCGTCACCTGGAATGGAAGTGCGCAATGCGTGCTGGCCTTACCGAAGACGCTTCCGAACAGTGATACGGACCTGCTGCTGCCGTGCCGAATCCTGGCAGAAGGAGCATAACCCGGCTGCGCCAAAGCGGATGAGGGGGCAAGGCCTCCCTCTGCTTGTGGCAGGCGGCCGCCGACGAAGACTTATACAAAGGTACAAAGCGATGACATTGAATATGAAATGGATAATGACGTGGGGTGTGCTGCTGTCAACTTTCGCCAGCCAATATTCCAACGCGGCAATTGCCCTGGACCGTACCCGGGTCATCTTCAGCGGGGCGGACAAATCCGTGAGCTTGAACATCAGCAACGAAAATAAACAGTTGCCCTACCTCGCCCAAGGTTGGATCGAAGATGCCGATGGCAACAAGATCACCTCACCCTTGGTCGTGTTGCCGCCCGTACAGCGGGTTGAGCCAGGGGCTAAAAGCCAAATCAAAGTTCAAGGCTTGCCGGCGGTGACTCGGCTGCCACAGGACAGAGAGTCGATTTTTTACTTCAATCTGCGCGAAATTCCACCTCGCAGTGACAAGCCGAACACGCTGCAGATTGCGCTGCAAACACGTATCAAAATGTTCTATCGCCCAAAGGCCATTACTCCCACCAAAGGCGAGTCGGTAGCGCCATGGCAAGAGCAGCTGACATTGACGCGCAAGGGCGATCAATACCAGGTCAACAATCCGACGCCTTATTACGTGACGATCGTGGATGCCGTGAGCACGGTAAAAGGCAAAACAGCGGATGGCTTTGAGCCGTTGATGATCGCACCCAAGAGCCAGGACATGCTCAAGGCCAAGGCCGGCTTACTGGGTAACACCCCGGTGCTTACTTATGTCAATGACTACGGTGGTCGTCCGCAATTGCAGTTCAACTGCACCGCCAATGAATGCAAAGCGACGCCTGTTAAAAATCAGTAGTGGCCACGGCAAGTAGCCCGAGTAGTTAGGAGCAGTGCATGCATCAGATGTCCAGACGACATAAGTCAATTGAGCTTCCTGGTTCAGATTGGCGGCACCGGTTATTGAGGCTGACGTTACTGATTGGGGCGATGGCGATGCTGGCTCCAACTGCGCGGGCCACAGACAACTGGAACGTGGACGGAGCCAATGGCGTGCTGCGTGTACGCGGTGAATTGACCGAGAGTGCCTGCCGACTCGATATGCAGTCTGCCCGACAAGACGTGTGGTTGGGGGGGGCGGGAACCGGCCACTTGCAACGGGCGGGTGACCGCGCCACGCCGGTGGTCGTAAGTTTGATGCTGCGTGACTGCTTGCGCAGTGCTTCGCGCAATCGTGATGCACGTACTGGCAACTTGCTATGGAGTGCCAGCCAGCCAGCCGTTTCGGTGAGCTTTGTGGCGCCTGCCGATGTTGATAATCCGCAACTGGTTGCTGTTCGCGGTGTTTCCGGTTTGGCGCTGAGGCTGACCGATGAGGCGCAGCGAGATGTGCGTCTGGGCAGTCGCGGGGCGCCTTTACTGCTCACACCTGGGCAAAACGAGTTGGTCTACACCGTGACGCCCGAGCGCACTAGTGCGCCTTTGCAGCCTGGCGCCTATTGGGCTCAGGTGGATTTTCGTCTTGATTATGAGTAGGGAGAGGCTATGACTGCCAAGCGAGGATCCTCCGTTTGCCAGCTGCTCGTGGGAGGGCTGTGGCTGCTGGGCAGTGCGCTGGCGGACGCAGCTCCGGCGACGACCACCATCAATGTGACTGTTACGGTCATTGCACCAACGTGCGTGATTAATGACGGGCGAGTTATTGAGGTGGACTTCGGCAATAACGTCATGACCACCCGTGTCGATGGTAGCAATTATATGAAAACAGTGAACTACACCCTCAATTGCGACAGCGGCCAGGGCAACGCCATGAAAATGCAAATCCAAGGCGCGGCCGCTGATAAGAATCTGCTGAGTACGAACAAGAGTGGCCTGGCGATCGCCTTTCTCAAAAACGGCGAGCCTGTGCCCATGAACACTTGGTTCAATTTTAGCAGGCTGAACAAGCCGATCCTGCAGGCTGTGCCTGTGAAAAGTGGCAGCCAGGTACTGACCGGTGGCGAGTTTTCGGCGGCGGCCACGATGATGGTGGACTACCAGTAAGCGGGAGCAAGTTGATGAAACAACAGTTGGCGTTGACCGTTCTGCTGGCGTTGATGTTGCCGCAAGCAATGCTGCGGGCAGAAGAAAATATGCACCTTCACGGCACATTGGTTGAACCGCCAGCGTGCGTGATCAATGGTGATCAACCGATTGACGTGGACTTTGGTAAAGAAGTCATGACCACGCGAGTAGACGGCACTAATTACCGACAACCATTGAGGTACAGCCTGGAATGCGCCGATGGCGTACCTACCGCGCTGAAGCTGCAAATTCAGGGGAGTGGAGCAGGCTTTGACAAAGAGGCGCTGCTGACCAATAAGGGCGATCTGGGCATTGCCTTGTTGAGCAACGGATCCCGTTTCCCCCTGAATACCTGGGTCAATATGACTTACCCAAATACACCCCAGCTACAGGCGGTGCCCATCAAACGTGACGGTTCGACATTGACCGGAGGCGACTTCTCCGCTGGGGCCACAATGATGGTGGATTACCAATGAACAGCGGTACCGGACTGATCGCTCTATTGTTGACCGGAATGTTTGCCCGTGAGCCGCTGCTGGCCGCTGAAAACACCCATTTTCAAGGTTCGTTAATCGAGCCGCCGCCCTGCACCATTAATGACGGCCAGACCATTGATGTCGATTTTGGTGATCGTTTGGGGATTAACAAAATTGATGGCATTAATTACCTCCAGTCAGTGAACTATACGGTGAAGTGCGAAGAAGGCGCTGGTGCCTGGGACATGAGCTTGACGGTGAGCGGGGTCGCGACTTCATTCGATGATGCCGCCGTGCAAACCAACAAAAAACAGTTGGGGCTTCGACTGCTCCAGGACGGCAAGCCGTTTATTCTGGACACTCCGATTCCTATAGATCCTGAGCACTTGCCGGTGCTTGAAGTAGTACCAGTGCAGCAGCCGGACGCCGGTGCATTAACTGAAGGGGCGTTTGAGGCGACGGCGACCTTGCAGACCGATTACCAGTAAGGAAAGGCGGGCCGATGCAACACACTAACGGAATTTTTCTCGGGCGCTGTTTGGTCCTGGCTGGAGCACTGCTGCTCAGCCTGTGCGCCCACGCGGCGGACAATATGCGCTTTCATGGCGCCCTGGTGGCTGAGCCTTGTGTAATTCCGCCGGGCGAAGAAAACATCAAGCTGGATTTCGGTACGGTTATCGATAAGTACCTGTACTTGAACCAGCGTACCCATGGGCAGTCGTTCCAACTGCACCTGACAGAATGTGATCTCAGTCTGGGCAATATGCTGAAAATTACGTTCAGTGGCGTGGAAAGCCCGGCATTACCGGGGCTGCTGGCGCTGGATGGCGCCAGCCAGGCCTCGGGTATCGCGATAGGCATGGAAACCGCCGATGGCCGTGCCTTGCCGCTGAACAAGAGCGGGCAAGGTTACCCATTGTTGGCCGGGGATAATGTGATCGAGCTCAAAGCCTATGTTCAAGGTGAGCCGCAGGCGTTAGCTAATCAAAGTATTGAAAAAGGGACTTTTCAGGCGGTGGCCATGTTCAGCCTGGAATATGAATAAGGCTCGGAAGAACTGGCAGTTGGCTGTATTACAGTGTGGAAGACGCTGGCGAGTTCCATACGCCAGTGTTCGGTATCTGTCGGGGATGTGCGTTGAGCCCTCTGATCGGTGCTAGCTTGTTGTATCACGTGGACTGCCATTTCGGGGCGTTGGACGGGAGCTTCTATGCCCGCTATATGGATGACTTTTTGGTGCTTACCCATAAGCGCTGGCATTTGCGGCGGGCCATCAAGCGACTGCATGGCTATTTTAATCAGGGCGGCTTTGAGACTCACCCAGATAAAACCCAATTGGGTCGTGTCGCCAGGGGATTCGACTGGCTGGGTGTTTGGTTTACCCCTGACGGCGTCTCTATCGCGCCCCGAGCTTTAGCGAACCGTCTTGCGAAGCGAGAAGCGCTTTTCGCACGGGGTTGTGCGCAGGGGCTGACGAAGGCGGCCATCGAAGAAAGAATGCAGTTATACGATGCTCGATGGAGTCTTTGGGCAGAGGGGCTTATCAAGGGGTTGCCTGCGGTATCTTCGGTGAGCGCCCGTGTCTGAGCACTGCAATTGCTGCTGAGCCAAGGGGCGGCTTGAAACATGGCTGTTGAGTCAAGCGGATCGCCTGCCGGGAATGTAAGATATGGTCCTGAATCATCAAACCTGAAAGGCATTGTCCCATGGGAAAAATCTTAATCGTCGATGACCATCCGATTGTTCGCTTGGCCGGGCGCTTGTTGTTGGAGCGGGATGGTCATGAAGTCGTGGGTGAGGCAGATAACGGGGTTGATGCGGTCAGCATGGCGCGTGACTTGCAGCCGGACGTCATGTTGCTTGATCTGGACATTCCCAAGCTGGGGGGGCTGGAAGTCATCGCCCGTGTCCAGACGCTGCCCGCTCCTCCGAGGGTGTTGGTGCTGAGCAGTCAGGACCCGGCTTTTTTTTCCGGGCGATGCATGCGTGCAGGGGCTCATGGGTATGTTTACAAGCAGGAGAACACAGCGGAACTGCTTGCCGGTATTAAAGCGGTGCTCTCGGGCTATGGCTTTTTTCCGAATCAGGCGCTGAAATCCATTCGTAACAACAGCCAGGACCGTGATGAGTCTCAACTGTTGGAGTCTTTGTCTGATCGTGAATTGACAGTTCTTCGGTATCTGGCTTTGGGGTATACCAATAAGCAGATTGCTGATGAGTTTTTAATTAATAACAAGACTGTAAGCTCTTATAAAAAGCGCCTGCAGGATAAGTTGGGTGAAAGCAGTGTTGTTGGGTTGAGTGGGTTTGCGAAACGGAATTTGGTTGTTTGATGGGTTGAGCTAACATTGGGTTTTTTATTGGATGTTGGCTGGCATATTTTTGATGGTCTGCGTGTGAAGTTCGCAACTTTAAAATAAGGCTAAGACTAAGACTAAGGGTATGGTAAATGGTACTAGCTCAGCAACTATTTAACTGGTAGGCCTGAAAAATCTGGCCTTGGTCTACGGTGATAGTTGCGAATAAACATCGATCAAGCAATGACTCGGACCGAGTGAATCGTAAAAAATCAGATGTTGAATCTGCCTGAGCTGATTGCCCAGAAATCTGTTGGAAGGCGCGCTGGCAGGATTGGGCCGCGTGCTATGAAACGATAGACTAATAAGCCTTACCCCATGCTGATGCACGTTGCTAAGCAAGGACTGAGGTCAGGAGGAATCGACATCCGGGGAAGGTTAAGTAAGTGCGAGTCAGGCTAGTTATTTTGTTCAAATGCCCGAATCTTGTACACCTTTGGAGAGCACTGTAGTGCGTGAGACTCCGAATTTTCGAGGGCTTCGCTGTTAATTTCAATGCCAGCTAACTTTCGAAATCACGATTCTTGCTGGCAATTATGCAGCTATACCATGGCGTGGTTGCTGCTAGCAAGAAATAGGTGAATACAGGCGTGTGGCTTTTTTTCGATGCTATAGACAACTTGAATGGGGAGTTAAAGGTCATCAGCAGAGTGTTACGAGTTTTCTAATATGCGGCTTATGTTGCGCGTGCCGCCGAGCAGGGGTGGCTCAAAGTGTTGCTCCAACCTAGTTCGATAAATTTTGTGGTGTTGTTTTTTGGTTATTTATATTCGTAATGTATATGTTTTTCTGGTCGGGTTTTTGTGGTGCGGATGTTTTTAGTTCGGTTTACTGTATGAGCCCTGAGGGCTGAATAAATATTGGGGGAGGGCGTACTGTATATGCTTCATTTAGCGGGTATAAGTGGAGGTCTTTTTTGTGTGAGAAAATTCTATGTGGGATATGGAAATATCTGTCGGAAGAGCTGATGCGTCCTGCGGCTTTTTTTCTTTCGTCAAAAGATACTGTTTCCTGTTTTTCAGGAAAGTATTCCCACGAGAACTGTTGCCCTTTGGATCGATAGGATTCGTTTTATGACAAGCCCCTGCGAGACGAAGGACTGATGTTCTACGTGGATAAATCGAGGCGTTAGCGAAGCTTTACGAGCACGCCCCCCCAACACAACTTGTCTATCGCGGGGGGGGGAGCTGCGCGACTAAGATGCTCCGGCCTGGTCATGTGTCGCCACCGTGCGGCGGCGACCGGGGCCGGGGATACGGAGGCAGATATGATCTCGCTACAAACTGTGCTCGCCCTCACTGTGAGCGTCGCCGCCGTCGGGTGGGGAGGGTCGGCTGAATCTGCGCCGGAACCTCTGCGCCCTGTGCTCTACTGGCCGTTCGGTGGTTGGGCGCCGGAGTACCGCCAATGCGGCGGGACGGGTTGGTCACCCTGCATGGCATCGGCCGCGGGGGAGGTGGCGACTGGACAGGGGCAGATGCCCATCGGACGCGGGCAGACCCGGGCTATGTATTTCGTGACGTGTACTCGCAGCCCGAGCGGCGTTATAGAGCTGATCCGGTACTCCTCCGAACCGATCGGCGACGCGAAAGACATGCCGGGGGCAACAACCTATGACCGGGCAATGGCGAAAGCCCTTAGCGTCGGGGGTGTGCCGCTCAAACCGTGGATACCGGAGTCCAGTCCGAAGACATGCGACTACAAGACCGGAATGTACGTGCTAGGCGGGGAAGTGGCCGAGGACGGTCGGAACATGGCGGGGGTATCGATCGTCGGGGATACCGGCTCGCCGATTCCTCAATCGTGCTCCGTGAACGCTACCGACATAACCGTGGGGCATGTTGATTCCGTGTCGGTGTCTGGAGCACGGGGTAGGGGGGAGATCACTGTGATGTGCGTGCCGAACACCTCTGCCGTAAGGGTCACCGCCGTAGGGTTCGGAGAAGGGGGGACGGTCTCGTTCGATCGTGCGTTCGGGCTGAAAGGGAAGATGACAGTGGATGGGGTGGACGGGGTTGGCGGGATCCGAGCATTGGTGGGCCCCGCTGGGGGGGCATACCAAACCGAAGTTGAGCTAGACGACACCGGGTCGGAGCGAATTCCGGGTGGAGAATATGTCGGTACCGCCGTCGTGACGGTAACTCCTGAATGATCCTTGCTGAACCGGACACGGGCCCGGGCTTCCGCGTACGAACGTGAACTGTGCATCGAGCCGCGAAAGGATCGTCACCCGCAGCGGCGTAGCACGATACCTTCGGGGCCCGCACAAATGGGCGGGGCCCTCGCACTTAAGTACATCGTTAAGGGGGCAGAGGTGGACGGAGACACGTCCTAGCCGCAAACGCACGATAACGATGAGGACGTAGTCGTAACCAGCTCCATGACTGCCCGAGTGCGAATCGGCGGCGGTGCGCTGTGCCATATATATGTATCGCCCGGATTATCGGGGGGGGGGCGTGCGGGATCGCAAGATGAACCACGCCCCCTGTGGGCGGTGCATGTGTTTGGTGAGATATCTCCTCCTCCGCTTCTGGCGCATCTGCCCGGGCGTAGTCGCCGATGGTTACCGTGGAAGGACGTTTTGGATTGAGCATTTAATAGGGCGCGGGCTACTGGGGGGTAAGTGGCTAAGGCCAAACTGCCGGAACAATTCCGGCGTCGCACTACGCGGCACCCGGGGATAAGCGTGGGAATAACCAATCAATGGCGGTATTAGTAATGCAAAGTTGAGCCATGGGGGCTCGCCGCATGGCTGGTAATTGGGGCAACCCGAAACTATGGTCTGTGAAGGTACGCCCCCAATAGGTCCGACGCTGTCTACTGGCTAACTGACTAGTGTTGACGCCTCAAATATTGAGGGTCGCAGGGAGTGCTGAACTAATAGGATCGTCGTTAAAATATTTTTTGTGTATTTAAACTTCAATCACGGTCGCATCCGTATCCGAAGAAAATGCACTAAGAGGTCACAATTGATGACCATCACAATTCCTTTATGTGTGCGGAAGCCCCCTTTATGCGCCTGTAATGGATACAGGCGTCCGGCGGATTATAAGCATATTAAATATCAAGCATGAAATTAACCGCAGGTATAGAGCAATGACACGATGTCAACATATCGAAATCCCCCACCTCCCACTCGCCCTAGCCGGGCGAGTTTATCGAACCTCGTCTCTCTATCCCGCCCCAGTCATAATCCTCTGCCACGGATTTTGTGGCATCCAACAAATCCTTCTACCGGCTTTCGCCCAGGCGTTTGCCGATGCCGGTTTCTGCGCAGTCACCTTCGACTACCGAAGTTTCGGCGCAAGTGAAGGCGAGCCCGGCCGATTGGTGCCTGCCGCACAGGTAGAAGATGTCCTGGCGGTGATTGAGTGGGTAAAACGGCAACCTCAATTCGATGCAGAGCGTATCGGGTTGTGGGGTACCTCGCTGGGCGGTTGTCATGCCATAAGTGCGGCCGCTGGTAATGGCGACGTGAAGTGCGTGGTCAGTCAACTACCGTTTGCCGATGGTGAATCATTAATAACCGGTGAAATGGGTGAGGAAGAAAAACAGAAGTTCCTGTCTTCTTTGGAAACCATGCAGCAAAAAAAGGAAACCTCGGGCCGGGAGTTGTTCGTTCCCATTCCCAAGGTCATGAGTGACAGCGACTCTCGCGCATTTTTTAACAAGTACAAAGATGACTTTCCTCAGTTAAACGTCAAGATCCCTTATTTAACGGTCCGGGAAATGCTCAATTACAAGCCGATTAACGCGGCGGCGCGGGTGACCCAGCCGACGCTTATTGTCGCGGCGGAGCTGGATGAGGTTAATCCGCCCAGTCAGGCAGAGGACCTTTACGAGGCGCTTGCGGGTGATAAAGCGTTTTATCTGGTTAACCAGGCTCGACACTATGATGTTTACGAGGGGGATATGTTTTCTGCCGTGATCGGTCGTCAGATTGAGTGGTTCAGGCAGTTCCTTTAATGGCGAATTGGCTGTTGTGGTGAGCGGGCTTGTCGAATTGTCGCACCGCCTGTGCTGGGTCGCGGAGCGGCCCCTCTCTTTGTTTACAACGAATGGGACTGCTGCGCAGTCCAACGGGAGCAAGCTCCCTCGCCACAAGTACAGTGTTCGCCCTTGACTGACTGGCATTGGGGCCAGTCCGCTCACCACGGGTGGCAGCTTTTAGAAGTTGTGTAGATACCTAGGCTCTTGGCGTTGAGGCCTGGGTTCTCACACCTTCAACGCATCACTTCACAATTGTTCCTGCTCGCCTCTGTCATGTCTGCTGATCAAGCAATTCACTTTCAAGCTCGACCATCGATTGCTCTAGATTGATGAGTATGGCTTTAACTTGCGCAAACTCGGCCGACTGCCGGCACACCTGCTCCAGCTGCTCACAATGCCCAATCAATGCGCGTGCCTTGATAATGCGAGCCGCGCCTTTGACTCTGTGGGCCAGCTCCAGCGCACCGCGGCTGCTGTCGCTACTGAGCACGGCCCTGAGTTGCGCGAGATCCTGTCTGTTACTCTCCAGTAACCCTTGCAGCACCCGTTGAATAGTCTGCGGATCGCCGCCAGTGAGGTGGTCGAGCTCGTCGGCGTCAAAATGCTCCGGCTGCGTGGATGGCTTGGACAAACGGGGCAGAGGCGATAGCTGGTCGAGGCGTCGCTCCAGGGCGGACAGTTCAATCGGTTTGAAAATGCAGCCATCCATGCCCGCGTTTTCACAGCGTTGGTGTTCTTCCTGCATGACGTTGGCGGTGAAGCCAAACACAGGCGTATGGGCGCGACCTTCTTCTCGTTCGATCTGCCGAATCTGCCGGGCCAGGTCATACCCGCTCATGACGGGCATATTGCAGTCGGTGATGACCACGTCGAAGACTCCCTGTCGCCACGCCTGCAATCCTTGCGCGCCGTCTTCCGCCTGGGCCAAGGAGTGGTTGAGAAATTTCAACTGCTCACCCAGTAGTTGACGGTTGGCTTGGTTGTCGTCCACCACCAATACATGCAGTGAGGATTTATGGGTGGGTTGCGCAGGGGAGGCGGTGAGCTGCATGGGCATTGACACGGGCTCGAGCGTGTTCAGCAGGAGTTGGATATCAATGCAGGTGCCTGCCCCTGGCTGGCTTTCAAGTGTCAGCTTCCCGCCCATCATTTCACATAGGGTCTTGGATATCACCAGGCCGAGACCGGTCCCCGAGCGGGCCTGCTGACCGTTGTCAGCCACCTGACTGAAAGGCTGGAACAGGCGCTGTTGATCTTCGACTGAGATACCTATCCCGTCGTCCTGTATTGAGAGCGACACCTGTAGTTTTTCGTGATCGACAGGTTGAGCCAGAAGCGACACCTGAACCCTGCCGTGCGCGGTGAATTTAATTGCGTTACTGATCAGGTTGGACAGCACTTGCTTGAAGCGTAGAGGGTCGACCAACACATCGCAATTGGCGTGGTTGTCGATCTCCAGCACCAGGTGCAGACCTTTCTGCCTGGCCAGTCCGTCGAATACACGAATGACCGATTCCATCAGTTCGCGCAGATTGGCACGTTCCGGGCTCAGGCTAAGGTGCCCGCTCTCGATGCGGGCGATGTCCAGGATATCGCCGATCAAATCCAACAGACTGCGCGCGGAGCGATAGGCGACCTCAATGGATGGGCGGTCGAGTTGGCCCTGGTCGGCGCGTTTGAGGGTCAGTTCGAGCATGCCGATAACGGCGCTCATGGGGGTGCGGATTTCATGGCTCATGGTCGCCAGAAAGGTCGTTTTGGCGTGACTGGCGTCAACGGCATCTTCCTTGGCCTGGCGCAGTTCCTCGAGCAGAAGTTCGCGCTCGCTGATGTCCAGCCAGCCGCCGATGATGCCTTGAATAGCGCCTTCCTCGTCACGAAAGGGGACCAGCCAGTGATAGATGCTCAGGCGCTTTCCGTTGATATGAATTTCGCGGTCCTGCAAAAGCGAATCGCCGCCGGCCAGGATAGCTTGGTAGGCCGCGTCAATGGAGGCAGTTTTCTTTAATCCGGTTTGATCGATGGTTTTTCCGATCACGCTCTCGCGGTCGGCATTCAACACTTGGAGATAGCTGTCGTTGCAAATCAATAGACGCCGGTTCAGGTCGCGGACATAGATCGGGTGCGGCGTGCCGTTAATCAAGGCATCCATCAGCCGTATTTGATGACTCAGTGCGCGCTTGGCTTGCTTGCGCTGACTGATTTGGTTGCGCATGTATGCGCCCCAGGCCAGTGCAATCAACAACAGGGCTGCCGAGCCGGCAACGATGGGGTAAATCACGTCGCGATAGTCTCGCCACGACGGCGGCACTATTTCTCCGTTGGTGCGCCAGCGACTGGTCAGTTCCTTGATTGCATCAGGAGGAATGCTACGTAGGGTTTTATCCAAAATGCTGTGCAGTTCAATCTGGTCGCGGCGGGTAGCGAATGCGGCTGTCGCAACTTGCGATTCGATGGAAAAAGCGACTTTAAGCTTGTCTTCTTCTATGCGTGGCAAATTATAGTTTGCGAGCATTGCTGATTGAAGGGTGGCATCCGACTCCCTGTTTTTTGTGTGAGCTAAACCTTCTGCGTTACTCCGAACCTCCAATAGCTTGATTTCGGGAAACTTTTCTCGAAAAAACGGAATCAGTGGGTGATCGGCGGTAATGCTCAAGGTCTTCCCGCTCATGGCATTAAGGCTTTGTGGGGGCGATGGCTGATCCTGCGTAATGAGTACAAAAGGCGAAAACATGTAAGGGCGAGTGAACAGTAAAAAGGAACTGCGCTCCGGAGTCAGTAGTGAGTCCGCTACGACTTGCACTTCATTACGCTGTATGGCCTCGTATTTTTCCTTCTCGCTTGAGAACGGCTCGATTTTGAAATCCAGGCCTGTCTTCGCTTTGATGATCGAGAGTAATTCGGGAGTCACCCCCAGGTAATTCCCGTTGGCATCGAAATAGGAAAGCGGTGCCAGGTAGCGGTTCACGGCAATAGTGACGCTTGGGTGCTGCTTGATCCAAAGTTCTTCACCGCTCGTCAACTCGGTTTTATCAAGGCTGAGCAACAACTTATCGCCCCAGCGACGCAGGATGCTTTGAGTCTGGCTTTTGGGAATCGCATCCAGCGCCACGTTCAGAATATGTTGCAAGCGCTGATTATCTTTGCGTACGGCGAAGCTAAACCCCGATGACGTCGGCTCACCCGTGTGAACGATTTGAGCGTAATTTGAATAAGTGTTGGATATCAGGAATTGCGCGGATACCGCCTCGTTCAATGAGACGTCCGCTTGGCCGAAGGCAGCCGCCGCTAAAGCGCTTTCTTCCGAGGGGTAAGTTTGAATGATCGCTTGCGGATACAGGCGTTGCACCTCGTCTCGATGGAGGTAGTCCTGCCGGATGGCCAGTCGTTGTCCCTTGAGTTTCTCGGTGAGTGGCGGGGTTTCTCCAATACGCGAAACCAGTGTTGGTCGGCCAATCACATAGTTTTTGCTCAACAGCAGGTCGGTGTGGCTTTCGTCTTGCTCAACGCTATTGATCAGATCCACTTCCCCTTTGGCTAGTGCGTCGAGGAGTTGCAAGTGGTCGGGATAGCGGCGCACCCGAACGCTTGCTCCCAACGAGTGGGCAACGGTGCTGATGTAGTCTGCCGTTATGCCTTCGTAGTCATGGGTACTATTGGTCATTTCGAACGGTGGATAGTCCGGAATGGCGGTGCCGATCACCAGCTCGCGCTTCCATCGCAGCCATCGCCAATCGTCCTCGCTGAGTTTCAGTTCCTCAAAATGGGGAAGGGCGTGACTGAGTAGACTCAGCGTTTCGCCGGGTGCGCTGTGGGCAGGAGCGACCGCAATCAATAGAGACCACAAAATGAGTGACAGGCGGGGCATCAAGGCTCCAGAGTTAACATTGCGTGCAATGCAGCGCAGTTTCGGGGCGGGGAGGAAAGCGTGGGAGGTCTAGAGGCGTTTTAGCAGTTGACCGGGGAAATAGCTATAGCCCTGCAGGATGGCGTTAATCGCGCTCAGCAACTCGCGCAGTTCAGCCTGCTTGCTCACAAAGCCAGCGGCCCCTAGGGCCGAGCAACGGATTGCATAATCATCGTTTACGAAATCACTGAATACCAAAATTGCCGCCTGAACCGGCAGGGATTGTAAAAGATCTAATGCCGAAAGTCCGTGTGGGTGCGGTGTATTCAAATCAAGAATGATGATGTCGGGAGCATGGATTCGGGCCAGTTGAAACGTTTCGATGCTGTTATCGGTTTCGGCGACTACGATGTGCCCGTGTCGGGTCATTAGGGCGCGAATGGCGAGGCGGATAATGGGGTGGTTATCGGCAATTATGGCAGTGTAAGGAGCAGCCCCAAGCATAAGATAGCGGTTCCAGGTTTTTGGTTGGGAAGAGGCCGCACGCCTGCGGCAGGCTGTTGGGGTTCGCTGGGAAAGTGCAATCTCTTGGAAACCAGGGGGATGGCCTTGATGGGCGCTCCCCTTGGTTGACGCTGCATCAATCAGATGCGCGCGCGGACCTTATCGGAACCGTTGGAAATGATGACCTCAACCCGCCGGTTTAATTGGCGTGCCTGGGCGGTACCATTATCGGTAATCGGGAATTCCATGCCGTAGCCTTTGATAGATATACGTTCAGCACCAATACCTTGTTTCTCCAGTGCGCGGGACACGGCAGCGGCACGTTGTTCGGACAAGCGCAGGTTAAGCAGTTCGCCACCGGTATTATCGGTAAATCCCTCGACGCGTACTTTGCGCTCAGGGTTTTCGTTGAGGAAGCTGGCCAGTTGTTGGATGTCTCGCTGGCTTGTGTACTTGAGTACGGACTTGCCCGTGTCAAATAGAACATCACCAAACGTGACAACGTGCCCACGATCAGACGGCTTTGCCTTCATGGCTTGCATGGCTTTCAACTGTTGGGTTCGGACATCGAGCTGAACCTGGATGCGTTCTGCATCGATGGCTTTCAAGCCGGCTTCGGCTTGGCGGCCAAGAATAGTCTGCTCGGCAAGGGCCGCTTTTTGGCTGGCGATGTAAGCGAGCTGGTCGATGTCTGGCGAGGTGCGATTCTGGTTGGACGCCAAGTCGGCTTTGGCGACAGCGTCGAAAGCAGCCTTGGTTTCGATGGGGGCCATTGTGTTTGATTCAGGCTTCGACAGAAGTGATGCAAGCGCGCCGCGGGCCTGGAGCAGGTTTTCGTTTTCAGGTGTTGCGGCGCAGCCGGCCAGCAGCATGGCCAATGCCGAAACCATCGGCAGGGTCAGTTTAGGATGCATGAAAGGGCCTTTTAGTGAGAGTCAGTTGGCGAGAAGCCAGTAACGGAGTCGGGATTTTCAAGCATCTCTTTTTTGAGCACTTGGATGCCGTTCTTGGATTGTTTCAGCAGCTGAGCTTGCTTGGCGGCATAGGCCTTTCGCTCGGCGAGATTGGCGTCAACTTCTGCTTGTTCGGCCAGCAGGCGGGCAGCAACCGCGTTTCTTTCGCCTGCCGCGCGTTCCATCTGGAACAACTTGTCTTGCGCGGACTTCATCTCCAGCGGTGCGTATTGAGTCGCTTCGGCGGAGACGGCGCGATTCACTGCGTCCCGGGACATCGACATTTGCTGATCGGGGAGGGGAAGTTCAGCGCATGCGCCAATGGTCACCAATGCACTTGCCAGAAAAGTGCCGCGAAGAGCACGGCGGTATACAGGTTGAAAATACATTGAATGCTCCAATGTTTAACGGGGGTTAGTTTTGTTCAATAATTATTCAGCGCTGCTTTGGCTTCAGAATATATTTCCCGTCAAATTGTGGATGCAGGGTTTTTCAATAAAGCGATGAGAAATTTCCCACAAGCGTGTCGCGCTCATTCTTGGGGGCAACTACAGCCAGGGCTGTTGAGAGAACGCGTGATATTCGCGCTTGCCAGGCTTCCTTGGGTGTGAAAACGTAATGCAGGAATTTGATGTGTACGTTTATATTCTTGGTGTTAGTCGGTCCGATTCTTAAATATGCCCATCACCCATGATCCAGGAGTTCACCCGTGGATACGCTAAGTGTCATCGTGTTAGAGGACCATTTTGCTCAGCGTGTTCTGGCCGTGGAGCAGTTGCGGTCGCTGGGGTGCGTGGATGTGCTTGCGGCTCAGGACGGAGGCAGCGCTTTGCAACTGCTCCGCACCCAAGGTCCCGTAGACATCGTAGTGTGTGACTTGCAAATGCCGGGCATGGACGGGCTCGAGTTCTTGCGCCATGCCAGCCAGGAGGGTTTGATTCACGCTGTGATCCTGTACAGCGCCGTAGACGCGGAGCTGCGTCGAGCCGTTCAGCAGATGGCGCATTGGCAGGGCCTGCTTGTGCTGGGCGACATGGGAAAACCGGCGCAATTGCAGGTGTTGCGCCCCATGCTCGAAGCGTATCTGGCGCACCAGCAGCCGAAGGCGACGGCTTTATCGCGCACGCCAGAGCCGCTCGGTATGGATGACATCAGGAGGGGCGTACGCGATGCGGAGTTCGTTGCGTTCTATCAGCCCAAATTTCGTCTGGATACTAAAACCTGCAGCGGTGCCGAGGTACTGGTGAGGTGGCGCCATCCAGATCGGGGAACGCTTGCGCCCGCCGCGTTTCTTTCTGCTCTTGAGAGTGATGGGTTGCTCGATGAGGTTTTCTTTCAACTGCTCGAGCAAGGAATGAAACTGCAAAAGCAGTTGCTGGAGCAGGGGGAATCGCTGGAGTTGGCATTCAATCTTTCGCCGGCCCAACTGGGCTCGAGTGAGATCGTTGGCAATATTAAACAAGCGCTGGAAGATCATCAGATCCCTTCCAGTCTGTTAACGATCGAAATCACTGAAACCGGGTTGGTCGAAGCCTCCGCCACATGCCTCGAAAACCTCGTACGCCTGCGTATGATGGGCTGCAATCTGGCCATTGATGATTTCGGCGCGGGGTACTCTTCGTTGCAGCGCCTTTGCGAGTTGCCGTTCAATCAGATCAAGCTCGATGGACACTTTACCCGGGCTCTGATGAGCCAGCCGCGATGTCGCGCTGTTGTTCGCGCGTCGCTGGCTCTGGCGCAGAGCCTGGATATGAGCTTGGTTGTTGAGGGGATCGAGACAGAGGAGCAATTGCTCATGCTGTTAGAGATGCAATGCGCTTTGGGGCAGGGCTACTGGTACGCCCGACCGATGGGGGAGGCGGATTTTCTCGGCTGGATAAAGGCGGCGGGACTTGCCCTGTGACTGGATTTTTTGTCTCTTGATACACCCCAAAAACAAGTCCAGAATTAAGTCTTTTCCTGCCCCGGCAAGAAAAGAAACCCCTTATATTTCAATGAGTCGGACGCCAGATACGAATCTCGTTTCCCGCTCCAAGATTTAGAAAAAAGCCACTCAGATGAGTGGCTTTTTTTTGTGCCTGTGAAATGTTTGCACTCATGTCGACTAGCTGCTTTCGGCCGAAAGCTGTCTTGGCCGCTACGTGTCGTCTTCGCATCAAGGCCGTTTTTGATTGATCAGCGAGAAGACCGCGGCCTGCCAATCCTTGTTGTGCTGTTTGTAGTAGGCCAGTAGCAGCGAGAGGTGCGAGTTGAAGACCTTGTGGAGGCTAACCTCGCGTAACTGTTCCACTGGGGGACGGTGCAGCCAGAATCCGCATGGGAAGGTGAAGCGAAAATCCCAGGCGTGCTCGGGATCTGTGAGACTTAAGCCATCTAGCTTGTAGGCCCGGCTGAATCGCAAGGTATTGACGATGCCCGAGTGAAGGAAGCCTGTCAGGCAGACCACCACGGCATCGATGTTGGTCATTAGCGATAGATTGGGGATGACCGAGTTGGGTAGCTGGAGGCTGTTACCCGCAGCCCTGGAAGCTCTGATTAGGCCATAGGGCCCATGCAGACTTTCCATGACATCAGCGTATTCATCCGGATCGTTGCAGCAAAGTAATACGACGTTCATGTCATTGTCACGGCGCAGCAACTGGCAATTCGCGTCTCCAAGAAAACGACCGATAGTAGGGGCAAGGGTAGCTTTCATTTCGATACCGACGTCGTATAGCTGCTGCTTGATCGGCTCTGGTAAGAAGTATTTCGTGCCTCCTTCGTCGTCTGTAGAGAAGGCCTTGGAGAAAGCTTTCACTTCGACGTTGAAGCGAATGCCCTCGGCTTGGAACGTGAAGTCGAAATTCTTGTCCGGGCCGGTGCTCGAACAGTCCGGATTCGGAACATGGTTTGCGAACCCTTCTGGATGGATTTTCCTGAAATACTCCGCTGCTCCCAGTTCCGATATCTGCGCGAGAAACTCCTCAATATTGTCCGCGCGAAGCAGGCCTGCTAGGCCATCAGCTATTTCCTGAGATGTCTTGTTTGGGTGCTTTTGATATTCGATGGCTGTGGCCAGGAGCGCACAGTACTGATCGAGGATCTCACCTTGAACGACATCCGGACGTTCCTGCAGAGCAAGGCGAATGACCCAGGCGGCGGCGTCACGACTTCCCGGCGCAGGGTCGACGGCTGGATCGTAGGGGATGAAGTTTTCCTTGTTGAGCTGCCACACTAGATCGGAGACCAGTTGCCTATCGCGCTTGCGATTGGCTGCCGCGTCGCGGAGGAGGGCGCCGAAGCGCAGGGGGGATATGTCGGGATAGTGTGTGGCACACCAGCGGAGCGCTTCGCTAAGGGAAAATGACTGGATTCCAGATGCTTTCCAATAACTCAGCATTTCCTTGAGGTGATTTTCTGTAGGTGCAACAGCAGATTTACTATCCATTGTGTCTCCTCCTTGGATAACACACGCATTGTGTCTACAGGGGTAACAGTTCAACCAGTGGGCGCGAGCTTTCCTGGAGAGCGGAAGAAGCGCAGAAGGTCCCACGGGCCTCATCCTTGTCTCTGACGCAACCGTCATGCATTGGAGCCAGTAATGGGCGGGGGACTATTTAAGATATTCCATGCGTCGTTTGGCCTTGTAACAGTCATTGGTATCGATAGCCTTCTGGTAATACTCCAAGCGGCGCGCACGATTGCTGTCGCCCTGTAGACGGTAGATTTCAGCTTGATAATCACGACCGTTGCCCCATTGCATGGCGAAGCCCACAGGTTCCTCAGGCTTGCATTCAAGCCGGACAACTGGCTGTGGAAAATACTTTTCGTAGAGCGGCATGCTGGTTTCCATGGCCTGCAAGGCTTTTTGGTACTCGGGCGTATCGCTAAACGCCAAGCACCAGGAGGCAATTTCAAGTGCTGGCGGAGCGAAGCCTTGGGCGAGGCTTCGTTCGAACAAGGGGCAAGCTTTCTCTTTGATCACTTCGCTCGGAGACAGCATCGCGTAAATCAATCCGAGACGATATTGTGCTACGGGATGATCAAGTGCCGCTGCTTGTTCAAGCAAAGTAAAGGCAGGTTTGAGTAGCGCACCTCCTTCTTCGGCTAGAGTTAGGGAGCGCTGCCTCTCCTCTTCGCTTGTTGTTGGGGTATCAGCTGTCACTGCTTCGAGCTTGTCATTCGCTTGTAATAGGTATGGAACAGCTTCTTGGTAAAGGCTCTCGGCACGAGGGTCTATATGCAGTGTGCTGGCCAGGCTCAACTGTGGCAACAGACAAGTTAATAGGGTGTAGCTCCAACGATGTAGGTACACGGATTGGCCTTCTTGCATCAGCTATTGGGGGATGGTCTAGACCAACTGTCTGACGTTCTTTGCCACCATGGGCATCTGATTTTGGCCGACCGCCGGCTTGTATCGGCCGGTTCTGTTTAAAAATTAGCTCCGCTGTCTGACCGACAGCAAAATTTCTGCATTGGCCGGTGGGCGATCGCACTGCATGATGGGACAGCTATCGACTGGGCGGGAGCGACTGTTTCACCCGTTCAACCTTGGATTTCACATCCCCACCAATCACGTTCTGCACAACATTGATAAATGTCTCGATTTGAGCGATCTGTGCTATTAGCTGCTGCGTACAGTATGGCTTCGATGATCCGAACGACGGGTGAGTGTTGGTGCGGTTCAGGTCAGCTTGCAGGGCGCATGTGCATCGAACCCAGAGCTCCGCTACGGCAGAAGCGGTGTTACAACTCCGACCTAGTTATCCAAGAAATCCGTGAGTATGTCTGTGGATAACCGCGCTGATGCCAGGTAGGTAGAGCGTTTTAACGGGCGCTCAAAAAATGTACAGGCAAGTTGGCATCATCCCGCCGTAGACCATTGATTTTAAACAGCGCTGAACACCGGGATCACCTTGCATGCATGTTCATGATGTCGACAGATTGGAGCCAAGTTCTTGAAATTCATATGGGCTATCAGCGTTGGAATACTGCTGGCGGGATGCACAAATACACCCGCTAATCTCATGTCTGATTCGGACAGTTACGATGGCTCGATCCAGGCGAACGTTACTGCTCAATCCGCTTATCGCAACATCCGTCAGGCCAGCCGAATTTGTTTGGAGCACTCGCCGCTGGGGACTCCGGTCACCACAGAAAGCGAGTTCGATTCGGAGTTCAGTAGCGGGCAGATCACCCAGCGTATGGTCGCCCAGGGCGTGAGGCTCAGTTTGGCGATCATCACTGTCGAGCCTACCCCTCAGGGCATCGCTGAGATAAAGCTATACACCCTCAAGGGCTGGAGTTCGATTGGGGTCAAGGCGCCTACGTTGGGCAAGCTTCGTTCGTGGATCAACGGCGATCAATCCTGCTAAACGTCGACTGCATTGTGAGGGCTGGCTGTTCTGCGCTCCTCGCGAGAGGAATCGGATGGCCTTGTGGTTTTATTAGATGATCGCGCTTCTGGTGTGCTTCATCCAACACACGCAGGCTGACCGAGCATTCAGCACCCACGGGGCGGTGCTTGATCTGCAGGTCGGGCTGGTGTCGCTATCGTTGCGGAAGGATCTAAATCATGACCTACCAAGCCCCTGGCATTCGCTTCTCTGATGTCGAAACAGCAGTGCCTACGACCTCCGGTCTTTATCAGATTGTCACTGACGTCGGCGAACTCCTGAAGGTTGGCATCAGCGGTAATCTTCGTAAGAGACTGATACAGCATCGACAGTCGAAACAGGCTCGATTGAAACTCAGGGAAGGAGGTGATTGGCGTAACCCGGCTGACGTCATCAGCAAACAATCAATCCTCGCCAAGCACCTTTATTTTTCACCACCAGTTTTGGGTTATGACTTACAGACCGAACTCGGTCGACAACGTTATCTGGAGGAGCGGTGTCACCTTCTCATCACGCTGACCAAGACTCGGGAGGAGGCAAGGGATTTGGAGCGACGTAAAGAAAAGAGCGGGGACTATCGATTTGGAGGGCAAGTTAAGGCTCTGCCGCTCGACTGAGGTTTAGGGTACGCCCCCCATGGACCGCGTTGCGCAGCCCGCATCGATTCTACTGCCAGATTTTTTTTATTTCCTATTTCAGAACCAGACGCTTTCCGTTCAGACTGGCGTTTGGCCTCGTCCGCGGGACTGCATTGCTCAGTCTTCGCCGCCATCAAAGCTTTCAATTCGTCGTATGTATGGGCTTTCAAGGTTTGAGTGTCGAGTTGGCCTTTATTCAAGAAACTGCGGACCCAATGCTTTCAAGGCTCCGTGCAGAAACTCGGCGATGCTTGAAGCCCGCACTGAATCGCCTAACGCCCAGACGCTTCAATTCATCGGAGAGGGCAGTCCGTCTCGGAACGACAGATTGACTGGCAGTTTGGTGTCCCGCCAGATGGTGGCAATTTTGTTCGAATCGATCACGCCAGCAGCAAATAGTGAAAAAGCAGCAATTGGCCGATAGGTGTGCCTTAGGTGTCGATTTGCAGCTTAAGGTCAATGGTGCCTAATGCGAGAAGGTCTGGAGATCAACCGCTGGGTTACGGTCGATGAACGCTGCGATCATTGATGGACAGTCATAAGGAAGCTGGTTTTATTGTTACCTACAGGGGCAATGACTAAGTACATGCTTTCGATCGTCTGATTGGGGGTTGTTGGATTTGTTTTAACTTTCGCATGTCCAGAGCTAATGCAGGCGATATCATATGCTTGCTGTGCTTCTGCGTTAGTCTCCCAAAGCTCCTGCTTTGTGCTGTTAGGAACGTTGGCTTTTGAGTAATAATCTATAAATCTGAATTTGACCCTTATGTTTTTTTCGATAAGTCCAAACCTGCGGAGAAAGTCTGGTATTGTGGCGTCGGTGCAAGTGCGGCACGGGCTCCAGTATTGGTAGAAAATAATTTTTGAGTTGGCCGGCAGGGTGTTAAGGCCTTCACCAAATTTTTTATGGAGCTCTATCATGAGCTCTTGTTCAATATGAGCGCCGTAATTGAATGTAATTGACTTAATAAAAAAAGGGTTGTCCTTTCCCAAGGCTGTCGTAAAGACGCATACTACTCCTGACATTGTTCCTGGTGTAAAACTGAATTTGGAATCATAAAATGATTCCGCAATTTGAGTTGATAACCCCATGATTGATATCTCCATGCATGAGTATTTCCTTGTTATTCTTGATAGCACTTAATTAACGCCTGTCAAGCATTGGTGCAATATTTGCGCTGTCAGCTGTTAGGCATCCATCGACTAGGCGCTGTCCGAAAAATAATGTCGAAAACATCGCATAGCACAGGCTAACGAGACCATCGTCGCGTCTTTTTTCCGAGCTTGCCGAAGTGTGTAACGATGCGAAGACTCTCCTTCAGCCCGCCGAATGTACATTCGATGATGTTGCGTTGCCGATATTTCGGTCGAAAACGAGCGAGGCAAGCCGGGCTTGGATTTGCGCTTCATGGATCGTAGAGGGATCACCGGTTGCATCCGGTAACGATTGCTTAATCCCTGCTCGTTCAGCCTGAAATGCAGTCACTTGAGCATCAGATCGATACTCCAATCTTGGAACCGCTGGTAGACCGTTGACCAAGGGTCAAAGCGTTCCGGAATGTCGCCCCACGCAGCGCCTGAGCAAAGCATCCAGAGCAAGCCATTGAGCGTCATCGGCCCTCGGCCGACCTCTGCGCCGAGGCTGTTCAAAAAGATCAGCAACCAACTCCCAGGCTATATCGGGGATTTCGTACCGCTTAACCATCGCTATTCCCTGCGTGCGATGGGCGCGAAGTCTACCGAATACGGGGGCTCAAGTGCCGCAACAGCGCCTTAAGGTGGTAGCTACAAGACCCAATGCAATCTCGTCGCGGCTCTGAGTTCCAGGCTGCAGAACATGTTGGCAATAGCTTGCGGTGAGGATGTAGTTAGCGGTTCATTTATGAAGTGTCTTTTGCTGACCAGCGATTGTTTCTACGTCCGGCTCGGACATATTCGTTTCTTTAAGTGGGACTTCACCTACCGAAAGCGCACGCTCGATGAGTAACTCGCTGCCCTTGTCTTTCAATAAGGCCTGAAGCCGCTGGAATTCGCCGCACCAGATGGTTTCAATGTCGCGATCCCGCGTCCTGTCGCGATCACTGCTGAGGGCTATGGCGCGAACCTGCAGACGGCCATTATCGGCTTTGCCACCCACTTCCACTCCGTAGCCGGGGGTAGCGGCCTTGCGCAGCACGACCTTGCCGGTTTCTGCCCAGGCAGTCGCCATGCCTTCGCGCACTTCGTAGCCGAGGCTGGCCAAGCCGCCGAGCACGGCTTCGCGGCGGGCGAGGGCGGCCTGGTCCTGTAAGTGGGAAGCGATAAGCGTTTTGCACTGCTCGATCAGTCCGGTCGTTACCGAGAGCTCGGTGTCGGTTGTACAAGCGCCAATATGACCGAGCAAGGTTGCGTGTTCGATGCCTGTGTAGGTTTTGACTTCGCTGGCCAGATCCTGCAGTTGTTCGAGACATTCGCGTTGGCGTCGGAAGTTTCGGGTGGACGCGGCGAGGTCGAGTACTAGGCTGTCGAGCAGCAGGTTGCGCCGCTTGGCATCGGTTTCCGTTTCAGCGCTTTCCAGTGCCAGGAGGAAGGGTGCGGCACGCTCAGTGCCTTGCAGCAGTTGCAGCTCCACGATGTGGCGGTCAATGCGTAGCAGCCGTACGTCGCGCGTTGCATCCGGTTTCCGGGCCGCAATCCATTGGCGCAGGGAAACTTCGGGTTCGTCGACCTTGAGTTGCTGCGCCAGGGCGCGTTGGGTATCGCTCAGGGTTGGCTTCTCGCTTGCCTTGCTCAAGTGGGCGAAACCCTCGGCCAGTAGACGTTCGGCATCTTCCCGACTGGCACCGCTGGCCAGTCGTGAGAGGGATTCCAGCAAGGCCTGGTCGACGCTTTCGGGGTCGGCTTGCAAAGCATCAAGCAGGGTTTCTGCGTTTTCCTGGACGCGTCGGTCGCGTTGGCGTCGTTCGGCGGCATGAATGATCGCGCGCTCTTCGCGGTCCTCCAAGTCACGGCGCAGGTGCTCGATCTCCACTGGCACGGCCTTCTGCAGTTCCGCCAATCGGTCTTCTGCCAGCAGGGCGCGAAGGCGAGCGTGTCGCTCCAGGGAGGCGGAGCGCTCCTGCTCACTGAGTTCGCCAAGCCTTGTGGCCTGTGTCTGCCAGCGGTCCACGGCGCGCTCCAGCCGTTGCAGGTGGCCTTCACAAATGGCGATGATTTCTTCGCGGGTAACAATGCGAACGACCTTGGGACCACTCATTGGCAGATTTCCGTATCAACTGAAGTAGGGCTGGGTTGCAGCGGCTGCTCGACTTGCATGGCGTGTTCGATTGCTTCACGCAGCCGTGAACGTTCGCTGTCGCCGCTGTGATACCAGGCTTGCGACGACACACGATGGATGTGCGGGATGGCGCGGTGCAGCACGGACGGGCGCCAAATTTCCCGGGCGCGGGCACGTTCCAGCAGATTATGGCAAGGCGCATCGCACTCGATGCCTATTGCGTACAGGCCCGTGCCTGGATTCTCGATGGCGAAGTCGAGACCGAAAGCGTCGCCTTCACTGGCGGGAGCGGCCTGCCATCCCAGGGAATGAATGAATTCACCGACCAGCCTGACAAAGCCATCACTTTGCTGACCTTGCTCACGATGCTGGCTGCTGCGGTCGGTCTGCAGGCGCTCCAGCAACTTGGTGCTGTTGCTGAACTCGCCCGAGGAGAGGGCGCGAGTATATTCCAGATAGCCTTGCAGATAGTCTCGCGGGCTGTTGGGGGCACGGTGCGTGTTGAGCATGTCGGAGATATCGGCGATCGGCATCGATGTGATCATCACCACCTTGCGTCGCGCGCGGGTCACCGCCACGTTCAGGCGTCGTTCGCCCCCCGTCTGCCCCAGTACGCCGAAGCTACGGCGGAATGTGCCTTGGCTATTGCGACCGAAGGTGGAGGAGAAGACGATGATATCGCGTTCATCCCCCTGCACGTTCTCCACGTTCTTGACGAACACCGACATGTCCTCGCCGTCTTCGCTGCGCTCACGCTCCTGGGCGTAGGCGGCGCGGAACAGTTCATCCTGCTCTGCACGCTGCTCCAAGTGCTCCTCGATGAGGTCGGCCTGCTTGCGGTTGAAGGTGACGACACCCACCGAGGGGCGCTGGTCGTAGGGCTCCTGCCACAATTCGCTCAGGTACTCGACGACCCGTTCGGCTTCCTGGGCGTTACTCTGGTTCTGATACAGCCCGCCGACCTGGATCAGCTCCAGCGGCTTGATGCGCTGGATGTTCGCCTGCGGGTGACGGACCGGAACGTTTAGGCGATTGCCATAGAACGAGGCGTTGGAAAAGCCGATCAGTTCACGGTAGGCCGAACGGTAGTGGATCTGCAATGTGGTGCTGGGCAGGGCGTTGCGCGCCAGCTGCAGCAGGTCGGGGCAATCCTTGATCTCACGACGGTTCCAGGTGTCTTCGAACGCTTCGCGCTGTTCCTCATCCGCGTCTTCATCAGGTTCGTCGCCGTCAAACACTTCGGCTTCGTCGCTTTCGATGCGACTGGAAAAGAATGCCGTCGGCGGCATTTGCTTCTCGTCGCCGCTGACAACAGTGACCTGGCCGCGGAACAGGGTTGGCAGGGCGAACTCAACCGGCATCTGTGAGGCTTCGTCGTAGATAACCGTATCGAACAGGCCTGCCTTGAGCGGCAGCACACGGCTGGCGACGTCCGGGTTCATCAACCACACCGGGCGTAGGCTCATCAGGCCTAAGTTACTGCCCAGTTCAATGAATTCGCGCAGGCGTCGTGAGCGTTTGCCAGTCAGGCGAGTGACATCCTCCCATTGTTTGCGGTTACCCAGGTGATCAAGGTTGATGGCTTTGGCCAGCAGCTCGCGATTGAGCAGCCGCATCTGCGCATCGGCTTGCGCGAGGCTGGCGACTTTGGCACGGGCTTCGTCCTGGCTGAACAGCAGTTCGGGATTGGTTTGCTCGACGCGGTGTTTCCAACCCAGTCGAGCTTCGCGGTTGAGCAGGCGCCGTACCGCGGCTTCAAGCTGCTCGGGCGCAATGTTGTCCAACTGTTCCTGGCGTTGGCGCAGCAATGCGAGCAGCTCCAGGTCGGCTGCTGTCAACTGAGCGGCGCGCCCGCGGAATGCCTGGTAGGCGGCCAGGAAGGGCAGCGCTTCATGCAGCCGATCAAGAGACAGTTGATTGCTCAGATTGTGCTCGATGGCGTGCTGCAGTTGCTGCACCAGTTCTTCGCCCAGCCAGTCGCCGAGTATCTTGAGTTGCTCGAGGCTGGATTGGCGAACGCCATGGCGCATCAGCGAAGCATCGAGATCGCTGAGCAGCGCCTCGAGATGTTGTTTGTCGCCGGCGAGGGCGGCCTCGTCGGCCTGCCGGGCGCGAGGCGATTGCGCCAACGCCATGGCCAGCGCCTGGATTTCCAGCAGGTGGCGGATGTCGCTCTTCGCGAAGCTGATCAATTCCAGGCAGGCTTGCTGACTCACAGCTTCCAGTTCCAACGCCTGGTGCAGCGTACTCAACTCGGCGCGCAATGGTCGCCACTGGTTTTCAAGGCGGATGGCTGCCTGTAGGGTTGGTAGTGCTTCAATAACACGGCTTTCCCCCTGGCCCTGAAGGAAGTTGCGCAGTCGGTTGCGCCGCAACAGATGTATCGGGTTGATGTTCGCCAACCAGGACCGGGCTGCCATGACCTTGGTGCAGTCTTGATCCAGATGCCTGAGGGCCTTGTTTTCGAGCAGGCAGAGGGCCGGTGACAAGGCGGGGGCGTAGTGGTCCTGATCCAGTTGGTCGAGCTGCTGATCCAGTTGCTGTAGTTCGCCGAGAATCGACTCTCCCCGTGGGGGTTGGCCCGCTTCGCGGCTGCGGAAAAGCGGTAGCCACCGCGCAAGGCGCAGACGTTGCTCTTGCTTCAGGTCGAGCAGGGCTGCGACATGGGCCGCTATCCAGTTACGGTACGGCACCGGGTCGTCGATTTCGAAGCTGGCAGGGTGTGCTTGCAGCGTGGCCTGACGGTTGTGTTCGGCTTGGGTGAAACTGTGCAGATTGTCGGTGAAAGCCTGCAAGGTCGCCCGGTCGGCGGCGAACGACTGCAATTGGGCCAATGGACTGCCTTCGTAGCGTGCGGGTAACCACAGGCGAATCAGAGGGGCGCAGCTTTCCTCCAAACGGGTCAGGCTAGCGAGGTCCAGGGAGGCCAGGCGTTGGCGCAGGGCCGGAAACTCGAGCGGGGCCGGGCCGGATTCCAATTCAATCAACTCGCCGAGCAGCCTGCGATAACTGAGGCCGGTATTTTCATCCAGGCGATGCAGACTCTGGTGGAAGCGGTCGAGCTCGCCCTCCAGGGCCTCGATGCGGGCCGCGACCTGTTCGCGCTGGCGCTGCCAGCCCTGTGCCTGGTTGCCGTTCGTGAACAGGCTTTCCAGTTGTTCGCGAATACCGCGGATGACGGGCTCGCGGTCTCGGTTCACGTCATTGAGCATGACGATGCGTTGGCCGAGGCCTTCGGCGACCAGGCGTTTGTACACTACCTCCAGCGCCGCATGCTTCTGGCAGACGATGAGCAAGCTGCGCTGGCGGCCAATGGCGTCGGCGACCATGTTGACGATGGTCTGGCTCTTGCCGGTTCCGGGCGGCCCCTCGACCAGCAGTCCCGGGCTTTGTCGAGCCTGGATCACGGCCGCTTCCTGGGATGGATCGCTGGCCACGGTGAAGTAACGTTGCAGCTCGCCTGGCGGTGCCTCGTGCGCGGTTTCGGCGGTAGTCTTGAGGCGCAACGCCGTTTCCAGGCCGGTACCGGCGGGCGACAGGGTTTTCAGTTGGCGCAGGTCTTCACCGATGGCTTGCCCCATGAAGGTCACGTGAAACAGCACCGCCGCGCAGTCCAGCTCGTCTTGGTAGGGCGCGATCTCCACGGTGCTGGCGGGAAGGTTGCCAAGGGCGCGTGAGCGAATGGTGGCAAGCATGCCGAAGGCATCCATCACATCCGCTGCACGAATTGACGAGCGGCCCAGCAGTTCATCGGCGGTCTTGCGCCAGCGTTTGCAGGTCTCCGCGCCGAGCACGCTTTCCAGCGCGGGGTTGAGCCGAACTTCCTCACGCTCACTGTCGAACGCTAAGGCGGCGTGACCTCGAGCACCCAGCTCCAGCAGCAGTTTCACGGGCCACAGTAGGAGCGGGATGATCCGCGTACGCGTGGTGCCGCGAGGGTCGCGATTGAGCAGGAACGGGAAGCCCAGGTACAGACCGTCGATGCCGGTGTCGCGTTTGTACAGCGCGCTTTGCCGGTACAAGGCATGCAGGCGCGATTCCAGCTGGCCGTTGAGCTGAAAACTCTCCGGGTCGAGGTTCACTGCCCGGGCATTACGTTGCAACAGGTGATCGAGCAAAGCCGCAGCCGGGCTGCGCTCGCTGTTCAGTTCGTTGACGTCGATCCGTGCGGTGCTCTTGCCGATGCTCATACGCACCAGTGGTCCGCGCATCACTGCGGTCACCACCTTCTTCTCGAAGAAGTCGAGGATCTGTGAGACGTACTGCTGTTTCTGTGGTTCCAGCCAATGACTGGACGGAATGGCGAGCAACACCAGCGCCTGGGCCAACGGCATACGTCGCTCCAGACGGAACTGCTCGGCCCACTCGTCCACTGCCGGCACGCCACAACGGGCAAAGCCTTGGATGCGTTCATCGACACTGCGGTACAGCTCAAGCCGCGAATGGAATAGCAGTTGGGTCGCCGCTTCGGAGTCGAACCAACCGACATCGGCAGTCCTGGCCAACTCGGCGGCGGCCTCTACAATCGAGGCCCCCGAACGGAACTGACTGATCGCCGCGCTGAGCAGCACGATCAGATCTTCTTCGGCGATCACCCGGCGCTCCGACAGTGAGGTCAGTCCCGGATGGTCGGTGTCTGGAAACAGGCGTTGGCGCTCTTGCCATTGCGTGGACAGCTTCGCTCGCGAGGTCGATAGCAGGAATATCCGCAGTTGCTCTTCGACCAACTCGATGTGTTGGTGCAGGGCACGCTGACGTACGTTTTCGGCGCGGGATTTGAGACGCGACAGCCAGTTGTCGGTCTGCAATTGCTCCAGCAGGTCCGGGACCGACCCGCTGATCAGGCGATAGCCTTCCAGTGGGTGCTCCAGTAGCCATCCTGGTGTGACGATGTCGCCACGATGAATCAACGGGATTTCCGGATTGAGGATTCTCAGCGCCAGCATGAGACGGAAGTCATCCTCGATCCCTTCGTGCTGGACGACCTGACGTAAGCCGGCAACCAGCGAAGGGGCGAGACCGACCTGTTCGGCCCACGTCACGATCACACCGCGCAGCAAATGGTCCAGGGCCTGTTGCCAGTTATCCGCCTGGGCAGCCGCCAGGGCGAATACGCCGGGCTTGTGGAAGCGGCGCTCGCCCAGCAGTAGGGTCGCGCCTTCACCTTCGTCCGTTTGCTGGACGGAAGAGGCCGGTGCCTCGACCGCAACGCCGTTGAGCCAGCCTTCGACCTGCGGCCATTGCCAGCGCTGATGACGGTCGCGTGCCAGCAGACCTCGCAGCAGCAGGTGCAGGCGCGGGTCAAGGTCGTCGGGGATCGGTACTCCGTTGGCCAGCACGTGAATAAGAAATGCATTGGCATTGATGCCGTCGAAGCAGGCGCCCTGGGTCAGTTGCTCGAGCAGGATCATGCCCAGGCTCCACCAGTCCGAGGCAGCCGCAACGCCGCCAGCGATGGCTTCGGGCGCCATGTAGCGGCCGGTTTCCAGTGGCGATACGATGTCCAGGTCGAACTCGGACAGGCGTGCCGAGCCGAAGCCGCTGATGACCAGGTCCAGCGGTTCGCGGGAACGTACCAGCAGGCTGGCCGGGCGCAGGTCACGATGGCGCAGGCCGGCCTCGTTGAAAGCATGCAGCGCCAGGCCCAGTTCGTTGACCACATGGTGCACGCTGTCGCTGTCGCGGATCACACTGCCAAGTTCTGCCAGGGTCCCGCCGGTGAGTTCTTCAATGACCTCATAGGCACGGTCATCCCAACGGCCGGTGGCAATGATTTCGGGTACGTGCTCGCGTGGCAGTCGGCGGATCACATCATAGATCGCCGGGTCCGGTTCGGCGCCGGGTCGATACAGGGTCAGGACTGCCTGTTGCGCGGTTTCTTCGTGCTTGGCGAGGTATCGTTCTCGCACGCCGTCGGTGCTGCTGATCTGACGGATCAACCGCCAACCATCGATCAGGGTCTGGTGGACTCCCTCTGGTTCGCTGCTGTCTGGCTGGGAGTCGTCGGCCGTTGCTTGTGCAGGTGAGCTGCCACATTCAAGGCACATCAGGTCGCCATCGACCATCGGGTGACCATTTTCGCAGAGCAGGTCGGGGGCATTTCCCTGAATCGAACTGACCGGCGGGAAGGTTTCCTCAGTGAAGACGGCTTGCGGCCGCCAACCGGCGGCATGGATGGGTTCGCCGGCGAGGTCCCAGCCGCAGGGTCGTTCCTGAATGAGCCCTTCGCAGAACATTTCCTGGAGGGCGCGTTCGGTTTTGCAGTTGGGGCAGAAACGTATCATGAGAGGTGTGCTCCAATCAGCGGCGTCGCGACGCGTGTGCGCTGATCTGTAAATGATGGCCCTGTTCATGCAGCAGGTCGCGTAAGCGCAATAGGTCGTCACGCCGTGGGATGCCGGCCATCCAGACGCTGCCACTTTCGTCAAACATCAGGTCGAGCGCCTTGTCGGTGGGTTCGAGCAGGCGTTCGTAATGACCCAGGCGTGCCCGGCCCAGTGGCGTGAGCAGGCTTAGGCGTTGATTGTCACTGCCGCGCAGGGCCATGGTCTGACTGAGTGCTTCGATATAGGGATCGCTGATCAAGGCATCTATCAAGCCCTTGGTCTGGAGCAACGGCGCGTCGAGTTGTTCCAGGGAGTAGCCACTGTAGACCAGGATGTCGAGCTCGCTGAGTCGACGCAGGCCTTCGAGCAGCGATCGCAGGGCGTCGAACTGGTCGAACGGTTCCCCTCCGGAAATGGTGATTCCTTCGGCCTCGTGCAGCCAGGGGGTTATCTGTTCAAGCAGTCGCTCCAGCGACAAGCGTCGGTGCCCGGGCCCCCAGGTATCGGCAGAGATGCAGCCTGGACAGCGGATGCTGCAGCCCTGGAACCAGATACCAATACGCCGCCCCGGGCCGAGGGTAGTGACCGGAAAATGCATGCGCGACAGGCTAAGGTCCATGTTTAGTGACGTTCCATCTTCAGCCCGGTGATGTCCAACTCGGTGATCGTGAAGTGCTCGCCCGGTTGCGCGTCCTGATCGAACAGCGCCCGCGACAGGGGATTGAGCAGGCGTGCTTCTAACTGGTTGCGGATGCCCCGGCCACCGTTGGACAGGTCCTGCAGACAGAGGTTGTGCAGTGCCTGGCGTGCCTGGGGGGCCAATTCGATAAACAGGTTCTGTCCCTGCAGGTCGTCGAAGGTGGCGTTGACCATCTGTTCGAAGATCTGCACTGCAACGCCTTCGCGAATGAAGTCGAAGACGATGATGTTCTCGCCGATTCGATTGAGGATTTCCGGCCGGTTGAGTACCAGCTTGAAATACCGATCGATCTCGCTGTGCACCTTGTCCTGGACTTGTTCGAAGGCTTCGCCCGGCAGGACGTTGGCAACGCGTTCGCCATTGTCGCCCTGGCGATAGATCCCCAGGTTGGAAGTGAACACGATCAGGGCCTCCGAAAAGTACACCCGATCACCGCGGCCTGAAGTCAGCACTCCGTCATCGAGGATTTGCAGGAACTTGTCGAGAATCCGTGGGTGGGCTTTTTCGATTTCATCGAATAACACCACGCTGAACGGTTTCTCGCGGATCGCATTGGTCAGCTCACCTCCAACGTCATAACCGACGTAGCCGGGCGGTGCGCCGATAAGGCGTTGATCGGCATGCTCGGCGCTGAACTCCGACATGTCGAAGCGGATGTATGCACTTTCGTCGCCGAACAGCAGGCTGGTAATCGTTTTGGCGAGTTCGGTCTTGCCCACGCCGGTTGGTCCCGCGAGAAAGGCTACGCCCCGTGGACGGTTGCCCTTGCGACTGGCGCCGACGCCAGTCATCGCACGCTTGACGATGTCGAGCATGTGCGTCACCGCATGCTCCTGGCCTTTGACCCGCTGGTGGACGAGCGCGTCCGCATGCCGGATACGCTGACGGTCGATCTTCAGCCATGGGTCCTCGGTAACACCGATCTTGTAGCGGCGCACCGCATCGGCAATCTGCTCCATGGCGACACCCTCGACCCGCGCCAGTTGCGCAATGGCGCTGAGATCGAGCAGCAGCAATCCCTCGGTGTTCTGGACGAAGGCTTCCACAGCCTGATGCATGACCACCTCACTGGCGCCCTGGCTGCCACTGAGCCCTTTGAGCAACGCCGGTGCCAATGCACGGCGTGACAATTGATCGGGTTTGGACACGGGAATGTGGCGCAGGCGCGGGTTGTCGACCAGCAACCAGTCGGGCAAATCACCTTCTTTTTCCACCAGCCATAGCAGGGTATTGAAGAACGGTTTACGCAGCTGTGTGGCCGGACGGCTGCGAGCCTGATGGGATTGCACCAGGGCCTGGGTGAAGAGCTGATGTTCCGCCGCGCTGAGGGAGTCGTTGCGAACCACTAGGCGTGAGGCGAAATCGATGATCAGCGCGATAGGTTCGCCAGCACGACCCACCAGCCGTGGCAGGGTGGCGCCCAGCAGATCGATCCCTGCGGGTGCTACGCCATTTACCGGAGTCAGGCCAAGTTCCTGAAGCAACGTCTGGCCGGCTTCAGGGGCGGAGCCGGGTTTGTCGACTGCCCGGAAACCGGACACGGGATCCCAGGCGATGACCTGGGTGTAGCCAGCATCGAGCAGGGCATTACAGAGGGTTTGGTTGAAGCTCTGCGCAGTCACCGTGCCGGGCGCCACTTCACTGGCCTGCAGGTCGCGGATGTTGCCTGACAGGACGAATTGGCTCTTCAGCGGCAAGAAGCGGAGAAGATCTCGTAGCCAACGTGGGCTTTCAAATATGGCAATCCCTGACATGTTTCAGCTCGTAACGTTGGGGCGGTACGGGCAGGGTATTGCTCAATGCGCCCATTTGCCAGTGCGCTGCTACGAAAAGTTGTGCTGAGAGAGCGCTTCTGAGGGGGTGCTCGTTCACAGGGGGCTTTATGCAACTTGTGAAAGTCCTCTACACACCCGGCAAGGGGAGGGGGTAGCCAGGGGCAAGGGTGTCGCGGGAGACTGCGAATCTGAAGGAGGCCCGAGACCAAATGCTGGTTTGACGAACAGGAAGCGGATTAGGCGGTGCGGCGGGGTAGGGTAGCCAAAATTGCCAAACCCCAACACTTGCACGGAACGCTGTGACGTAGCTCCGACAGGCATAAGCAGCAAAGATCGCGCGAATTACCCTGGAAGATCTTCCCGTTTGCCACTGTGCTACCGAGCGTCTAGGGGCGGGACTGAATGTGCAGAAGCTAGCTGAAGCTGTAGTAAATGGCGGTTAACCGCGCCATCAAGGGCCGAGCAGGTTGTACCGCCAGCCCATCAGCTTTGGGAGTTCTCCGATGTCACAATCTGCAGCGGAATATGCACCCGGTGACGCACAGGATCGAACTGCTGCGCAGTCTGCAATTCCACCAGTAGATCCACCAGCGCCGTTGCAGTCTGGCGCGGCTGAGAATCGATCACCACGTCGACCAAACCCTGGGCCAGGGCTTGGCGTGACAGCTCGGTGGACTCCTGCAAAATGCAACACAGCGCCGGGCGCTTGGGCAGTTGCGCCAAGGCGTTGATAATCCCATCGCCACCGCCGCCTACCACGCACAACCCGCGCAAATCGTCATGCCGAACCAGCAGGTCGAGGGTTGCTTCTTCGGTGATGTCGCAGTTATCCAGATTGATCAGCGGCTCCAGTGGGCGCAAACCAGGTGCGTGTTCGGCCAAGTAGCTGTGCAAGCCTTCGACCCGCTCCTGGTGGCCAAGAAAGCGATGGCCACCGAGCAGAATGCCGATGCTGCCTTTGCGCGCGCCACAGGTGCGGGCCAGCAGCCACCCCATCGTGCGCCCGACTACCTGATTGTCCTGGCCGACATAGGGCTCGGCCGCCGCCTCATGAATGCCCGACAGCAATGCCACCACGGGCACTCCGGCTTCGCGAATCTGGGCAAGGGCGGCGTTGATCAGCGGGTGGGCGAAGCTGACCACCGCCAGGCCGTCGCACTGCACCGCCAACTGTTCGATCTGGGCGATGATGGCGCTGGGGGTGCGATCAAACACGTATTCGAATTGGCAGGTCAGGTTGGCCCCGGCGTGGCGCTGCGCGGCCTCGGTGATGGCTTGGGCCAGGTTGGCGTAGAACGCCTGGGCGGTGCCCAGCAGCAGGATGCCGAAACGGTACGTGGGGCGGCGTTCGAGAATGCGTTGGCCGATCAGCCGCGCGGCAAAATAGCCCACGGCTTCGGCGGCCTGAAGCACCTGTTCGGCAGTGGCTGGATTAACCGGGGCGCGAGCGTTGAGCACGCGGTCGACGGTGGCGACACTTAAGCCTGCGTGTTCGGCGACCGTGGCGATGGTGGGGCGTTTATTGTTACTCATGATGAACCTTCAAAGCGTCTTGATAGAAAACTATCAAGCCCCGCAGGAGCTGGATGATAGCTTGATAGGGAATGTATTCAAGACCTTGAGGGGGCCTTCCGCGCTCTCTATATTTTCTTACGCAAAGCACCTGACATCTCACGCTTGCGGAGAACAATAACAATGTCTCAAGACAACACAGCCTCTACTCGGGACTATCGCCTGACCGGCCCTGAAGCCGCCCGCGCGGCTGAAAAAGGCCTTGTATCGGCCAGTTGGTACCAGTCGCCCATCTCCCGTCAACGCATGAAAAAACTGATGCAGCGCCGCGACGGCCCGGCCTTGCTCGACACCGCTATCTGGCTGCTGACCCTGGTGATCACCGGCCTCGGCGGCTACTGGTTCTGGGGCACTTGGGCTTGTGTGCCGTTTTTCCTTGCGTATGGCGTTCTGTACGCCACCGCCTCCAACCCGCGCTGGCATGAAACCGGCCACGGCACGGCTTTCAAGACTCGCTGGATGAATGATGCGCTCTACCAGGTGGCGAGCTTCATGTGCATGTTCGAGCCCCATGTGTGGCGCTGGAGCCATGCCCGGCACCATACCGACACCATCGTCGTCGGCCGCGATCCGGAAATCGTCGAACCGCGTCCACCGAGCTTGTTCATGATGCTGCTGAGCCTGTTCCAGATCCCGTTGCTGCTGAAGACGATGGGAGGCGTGTGCCGGCACGCGGTTGGCAAAATGGGTGCCGAGGAACAGACGTTTATCCCTGAGTCCGAATGGTCCAAGGTGTTCCTGGCGGCCCGTATCTGGCTGGTGATTTACGCCGTTGTCTTTAGCGCGGCGCTTTACCTGCACAGCTGGTTGCCGCTGATGTATATCGGCCTGCCCATCCTGTATGGCGGCTGGTTGTCCTACCTGTTAGGCCTCACCCAACATGTGGGCCTGGCGGAAGATGTGCTGGACCACCGTAGCAATTGCCGCACCATCTATATGAACCGGGTACTGCGCTTTCTGTACATGAACATGAATTATCACCTTGAGCACCACATGTACCCGATGGTGCCGTACCACGCCCTGGCGCAACTCCATGAAGAGATCCGCCACGACTGCCCGCCGCCTTACGCCAACATAGGCGAGGCCTTCAAGGAAATCATTCCGACCCTCTTGAAGCAGCGCAAGGACTCGACGTATTTCGTGCGACGCCCCGTCGGTAGCTCAAGGCCTGCCACCGACGCTCATCCACAGGCTGAAGCCACCCTGGGCTGACACCTTCCGGCTGTATCCCGAACAAGAGAAAACGCCATGAACGATCAATGGATCGATGTATGCGCCGTGGGCGAAATCAATGAAGAAGACGTCATTCGCTTCGACCACGGTCCGCATACCTATGCCATCTACCGCTCTGCTGACAACGAGTTTTTTGCCACTGCTGGCCTGTGTACTCACGAGTCGATCCACCTGGCTGACGGCCTGGTGATGGACCATGTCATCGAGTGCCCCAAGCACAACGGGCGCTTTGACTATCGCACCGGCAAAGCCTTGGGGGCGCCAGTGTGCGTCAATCTCAAGACCTATCCGGTACGGGTCGACGCGGGACGGGTTCTGCTCGCCATTTCGGCTTGACCGCCAGGAGTGCACGCCATGAATGCTCCACTGATTATCGTCGGCGCCGGCCATGCCGGTGGCCGTGCCGCGCTGACCTTGCGCGAGCAGGGTTATACCGGTCGGCTGATCCTGATCGGCGATGAACTCCATTTGCCGTACGAGCGTCCTCCGCTGTCCAAGGGCTTGCTGCAGGGCACGATGGACCTGGACGATTGCAGTCTGTGGAGGGATAGCCGGCTCACTGGACTGAACATCGAGCACCTGGCGGGCAACCCGGTAAAAAGCCTGGATCCGCAGCACCACCGCCTGCAATTGACCGACGGACGTTGGTTGCCCTACAGCCGATTACTGTTGGCGACCGGGGGCAGAGCGCGTCGCTTGTCCCTGGTGCCTGAACCTCTGGCCAACGTGCTTTACCTGCGCACCCATGACGAAGCCCTGGCCCTGCGCAGCGCATTGATGCCCGGCACGCGCCTGGTGATCATCGGCGGTGGCTTTATCGGCCTCGAAGTCGCGGCAACGGCCCGGACCCTGGGCTGTCAGGTGACGTTGCTGGAAGCCGGGCCACGACTGGCCGGGCGAGTATTGCCTGAAGCTGTGTCCCAGGCCTTGTTGGAATTGCATCGGCAACAGGGCGTTGATGTGCGGCTGAACGTAGCGCTTGAAAGGGTACAAGGCATCGAACGCGCTGAGGCGATGCAACTGGTGGACGGCCAGGTGCTGCCCTGTGACTGGGTGGTGGTCGGTATCGGCATGCAACCCAACATCGAATTGGCCGCGGCGGCGGGGCTTGAAGTGGGCCAGGGTATTCGAGTCGATGCCCAGTTGCGCACCAGCGCGCCAGACATCTTTGCTGCCGGCGATGTGTGTGAGTTTCGCCTGCACGCCGACGCGTTATTCCAGCGCCAGGAAACCTGGCGCAATGCCGAGACCCAGGGCCGCCACGCGGCATTGAATCTGTTGGGCGGCGAGTTGCCGTTCGAGGGTGTTCCCGGCTTCTGGTCTGATCAGTACGACTGGGGCTTGCAGACAGTGGGCGTGATCTCAACGACGCCACCTTCGGCCGTTCGCACCCTGGCAGGCGGTGGTCTGCTGCTGTTCTACCTGGACACCGAGCAACGTTTGCAAGGCGCCTGCGGTTGGGGGCAGGGCAACAGCGTTGCCAAGGACATCAAGTTGTGTGAACGGCTGATTGCCAACTTGACCCCACTCTCTGTGGACGCATTGGCCGACGCCGATGTGTCGCTCAAACATCTGCTAAGGCCCTGACATGCATGAATTCCTGGTATTTCAGTCCCTGTGGGCCATGCAAGATCACCGTGGTCAATGCGATCGTTCCCTTGAGGCGCAGGTGGAGAAGATTGCCGCTGCTGGCTTCGATGGGATCACCGACCATTTCTGGATCGCGCCACAGGCCGAGCGCCTGCATGCCGCTGCCAAGGCGCAAGGCCTGCAAATCGAAGGTCAACTGTTTCCCCGCACCGTGAGTGACTTGGCGCAAGCGCTTGAGGTTGCCTCCCGCTACGGCTGCCACCACCTCACGTTGCAAGCCGACGTCCGGCCGCGGCTGGCACAGGCGATCACACTGATCGAAGGCTGGCAGCGTCTGGCCGAGCAGGTGGACTTTCCGATCCTGCTGGAAACCCACCGCTATCGTCTCACCAGTGACCTGTTGTTCACCCTCGATTTGCTCGCGCAGATGCCAGACCTCAAGTTGTTGGCTGACTTGTCCCATTACGTCGTGGGCCGCGAATTGCCTGAGTCGGCCGCGGCCGAAGACGACGAACAGATTCACACCATCCTACGACACAGTTGGGGTTTTCATGGGCGGGTCGCTAACAGTGAGCAGGTCCAGGTGCCCTTGACCTTCGCCCAGCATCGTCCCTGGTTGGACCGGTTTCTGGGCTGGTGGCGCTACGGAATCAAGGATTGGCTGGCGCGACCGAACACACCCGCGAGCCTGTCCTTCACCTGCGAGCTTGGCCCGCCACCCTATGCGATCACAGGGAGTGATGGGCGCGATATAACGGATCGCTGGGGCGAGGCGCTGATGCTGAAGGAACTGATGCGTGGTGTTTGGGATGAGTGTCAGGCGGGGCGCGGATCTAAGGCATGATTGGTTACTGTTCTGTAACTCGCCAAGAAAAAGAAACCCCTTGGATTTCAACGAGTCGGACACCAGATGCGAGTCTCGTTTCCCACTCCAAGATTCAGAAAAAAGCCACTCAGATGAGTGGCTTTTTTTTCCTGAAGTTTATGTGCTGAGGCGTGAGCCGTCTCTCGTCTATCGTGCACTCTCGAATATCGAACCAAAAATTTGCTACCGACGTAATTTTCTGGAGCGCCAGGAAACACTGCATGCGTGAGTATTGTTGAACATTCCCCCACCCAGGCGCTATGGTCGGGCTTAATGCTCACGTCGATCACGAGGCGGCGAAGCCAAGCTTCTGAAAACCGTGATCCAAGCGACGTTTAGTCCAGCGTGTTGTCAATGGTGGCGTTAGGGATACTGTTAAATGCTGAGTTCCAATTCACCTCGGTCGGCGCAAGACTTCAGTCAAAACTTGCGCCTTCTCTGCGGGTACTACAAGTCGGTGGCGATGGTCTGCCGCTCCCTCGATATCAATCGCCAGCAGTTCAACAAATACTTGGGGGCGCAGGCGACTCCCTCACTGTTCACCCTTCGCAAGATATGCGCTTTTTTCGGGGTGGATGAGGATGAAATATTCTCCGACCATGAGTCGTTCCGCGCTTTGCTCAACAGGCAGCGCACGGCGCGAGAGCCGGACAGTGCTGTACCAACCGATTTTTTTCCAAGCTCCGCGCAGGAACTGTCGAAGTACCAGGGTTACTACTTTGTCTATTTGATGTCGCCCTCCGGATCAGGGGAGGTGATCAAGTCGATTACCCGCTTGACCCGTTCCGGCAACAAAATCCTGAGTAAAACGTACGAGCGAGTGAGACTGGGTGATGACCAACTGAAGAGTTTCGGCATCAATAAATATCGTGGGTTCTGCTTTGCCTCATCCGATCTGATTTACATCGTCGAGCACGAATACCTATCGTCTCGGGGCTACATCTGGTCGGCGCTTTACCCCTCCTATCGCAGTCGCTTCCGCTTTCTCAACGGCTTGGTGCTCGGCGTGTCGGGCGACAATTTTCGACGTCCTTTTGGTGCGCAGATTGTGTTTGAGTACCTCGGTGAATCGATCGATCTGCGTAACGCGCTTTCCAGTTGCAGCTGCTTCCCGATTGATGCCCCTGAGATACCCAGCGAGGTGAGGGCGCGGCTGCTGATTCGCCCATCCGAGGGTGAGTTCAACCTCGTTCCGCCGTTGTTCTAACCCCGCTTTAAAAATAGACGCCAGGTGACGCTTTCAAGCGTCATCTGGCGTTTTTTTCTTAGCGCTCGCGAAATTGAGCTGGCGGTGCGGCAGATCAATAATGAGCCACACCGCTCAATAGGCAGTTTCACGAACGGCCAAACACGTCGTTCATTCCAGCTGGATTAACGCCTGCTCGTGCAAGTGACCCGCTGCGCCCATCATAAAAATAAGAGGAACATCGATGAACTTCAAAAGAACCTTGATGGCAGGGTTGATGGCGCTTTCCATTACTGCGCCGTTGACCAGTGGCTTGGTGTGTGCGGCAAACAATACCTTGGTTGTCGCTGATCGAGCCTCTTTCAAGGATTGGGATCCAGCCTCGGCGTTTTCGGAAGAGGTGCGGGTGCTGGGCAATATCTACGAGACGCTTCTGGTCTATAACGCTCCGGGCAGTGCCGAGGAGTTTTCCCCTGGGCTCGCCACGTCCTGGGAAAGCAGCGACAACGGCAAGACTTGGACCTTCAAGCTGCGGCACGGCGTTAAGTTTCATGACGGTTCGGCGTTCAACGCCGCAGCGGTCAAAAAATCCATCGACTACGTCAAAGCGCTAAAACAAGGCGCTGCGTATGTATGGAAAGCCCTGGATTCCGTCGAGATCGTAGCTGACGACACGGTAGTGCTCAAGTTCCAGAATCCCACTCCGGCCAATCTGATCGCGGCAGGTCAATACGCTGCTTATATCATTGCCCCGGCGGCGGTGGATAAGGGGCATGACTGGATGATGGCTCCCAACGCTATCGGTACCGGTCCCTATAAGCTTGGGCAGGTCGAACAGGGCCAGCAAGTGGTGCTCGAACGTTTCGATGGCTACTGGGGAGGCTGGAAAGAAGGGCAATTTGATCGCGTCATCGTGAAGGTCGTGTCCGAAGCGTCCACCCGCACCCAGATGATAAAAAATGGCGAGGCTGGCGTTGCCTGGGATATCCCCCTTGATCAGCTCAAGGTATTGGGAGAGAACCCTTCCATCAAGGTCAGTACCGCGCCTTCGTGGAAGAACTTCCAGTTCTTGATCAATACCCAGAAGTACCCTACGGATAACTTGGCATTTCGTCAGGCGCTGCAATACCTTTGGGACTATGAAGGTGTCACCAACGATATTTTGCACGGCTACGGCAGTGTGTCCAAGGGGCCTTTACCCACCAGTATCTGGGGGCATGCCAGCGTGCCTATGGCTTCTTACAATCTGGATAAAGCCCGCCAATTATTGGAAGCCTCTGGCGTACCCAAACAGGACTGGAAGGTCTCGATGCAGTACATCAGTGGCATCTATGCAAACGCCGCTGAGCTGTTCCAGGCGACGGCGTCTCAGGTTGGCGTAGAAGTGGAGTTACGTCCCGGCGAGTGGGGTGTGATCTGGGATAAGGCCAAGAAGCTGGAAACCGCTCCCAACCTGCAATCCATGGCTTGGTGGCCCACATATCCGACACCCAGCGATTGGCTTTTCAGCGAGTTCCATTCAGAGAAAACCACGCTATTCAATCTGTCTCATTACAGCAACCCAGGCTTCGACCAGTTGATCGAGGAGGCGGTGGCGTTAGAAGGCAGTGATCGGGCTCAGTCCACTGAAAAGTACCAGCAGGCCCAGCAGCTACTGGCCAAGGACGCTCCTGCGATCTGGTACGCGGACGTGCAGCAGATACGTGTTTCCCGCAAAGACATCAAGGGCATGGAAAAGAGCCTGAATCCCGCTTATGAGGCAATTCTCTACTACAACTTGAATCGCTGAATGCTGAGTTGTTTGTGATGAAGTTGTAGGTGTAGGCCTGATTTACCTTGTAGACCGACAGTCGGTTGATTCGCCCGGTTACTCCTCAAGAGCTAATTTTCTTTTGAGGGCTTTGTGCTGGGCGTAAGAAGTCAGGGCCAAGTTTATTAGCCACAAAAGGTAGTATAAATGGCGAAGTATATAGCCCAGCGATTGATAGTGATGTTCTTCATTCTTCTGGGCGTGTTGACCATCACCTTCGTTCTGAGCCGAGCTCTTCCCGGATCCCCGGTAGAGATGATGCTGGGGAACCACCCCACGGCGGAGCAGATTGCCGTCGCGCGAGAAAAACTGGGGTTGGATAAACCTCTGCCGATCCAATACTTCAATTACATCGGCGATCTTCTCCAGGGTGATTTTGGCACCAGTTTGCGCACCGGGCGGCCGGTGGCGGAGGAGGTCATCAGGCGGGTAGGCGCGACGTTTGAACTTACATTCCTTGCAATGTTCTGGGTGGTGCTGCTCGGGGTGCCAATCGGCGTCATCTCGGCGGCCCGGCAGAACTCAGTGGTCGACAACGTGGCACGAGCGGGGTCCATCGCCGGGACGGCATTTCCCGTTTTCATCTTGGCCATGGGGTTGCAGTTGCTGTTCTACGGCAAGCTCAATTGGTTGCCCCTGCAAGGACGTATCGATGCTTCCATTCTTCTCGATAGCCCCTTTGAGCGAGTGACCGGTTTTTACCTGATCGACACGCTGCTGGCCGGCAATTTCGTAGCACTGTGGAGCGCCATCAAACACCTGACGCTGCCCGTGCTCACCCTGGTGGTCGTGACCTTGGCCACTGTCACCCGGATCACCCGCAACATGATGGTCGAGGTGCTCTCCGAGGAGTACATCCGTACGGCGGTTTCTTACGGTGTACCCAAGTGGCGTATCCATTACGCCTATGCCCTGAAGGCGACAATGATTCCGCTCCTGACAGTGGTGGGCCTGACCTTCGGTTATTTGCTCGGCGGTGCGGTAGTCGTTGAGTTCGTTTTCGATTGGCCCGGCCTGGGCGGCTTCGTGGTGTTTTCGATTGCCCAGAATGATTTCCCCGCTGTGATGGGGGCCACCCTGGTGCTGGCCACGACGTATCTGTCGATCAACCTGATTGTTGATCTCTTGTATCACCTTGTTGATCCGAGGCTGCGAGTCCAATGAGTATCCAAGACGTATCCCTGTCCATGCCCTCGCGAGCCCCATCATGGCGCATCAAGGCCCTGGCTTTTGCCTGCGATAACAAGTTGTTTGTATTTGGCGCGCTGTTATTGCTGCTGATCATCCTGGCGGCCATCTTCGCCCCCTGGCTTGCGCCTTATGAACCCAACAAAATTGTCTTTTCCCAAAAATTAATGGCACCCAACTGGGCACACTGGATGGGCACCGACGAGTTTGGTCGCGACATTCTTTCACGGGTGCTTTATGGCGCACGCACCTCGCTGATCATCGGAGTGAGCGTGACGCTGATCGCGATGCTGATCGGAATTCCGATTGGGCTTGTTTCCGGTTACTTCGGTGGTCGAATTGATACGCTGCTGATGCGTGTCTCGGACGTGTTCCTGGCCTTTCCACCGCTGTTGTTGCCGATCGCTATCACCGCTGCGCTGGGGTCGGGATTGGCCAACGCCATGTTAGCGCTCGCCGTCTCCTGGTTCCCTTGGTACGCGAGGATCATGCGCGGTGCGGTAGTACGGGTTCGTTCAGAAACCTATATCCATGCCGCTCGCTCCATGGGTGTCAGTCATTTCCGTATCTTGCTTCGCCATGTACTGCCCAATGCCACCACACCTGTGATCGTGCAGGGCTCCATGGACTTTGGTTACACCATTCTGGCCGCTGCCTCGCTGAGCTTTATCGGGCTGGGGGCCAAGCCGCCCATGGTCGAATGGGGGCTGATGGCCGCGGCTTCGCGCTCGCAATTGCTCGAGAATCCCTGGACGGTGCTGTTCCCCGGCGTCGCGATTTTTGTCCTGGTACTGGCCGTCAACCTGGTGGGTGACGGGCTGCGCGATGTGCTCGATCCAAAGAAGGGGACGCGCTGATGATCAACGAATCCTTGCAACCGTCTACTCCCGAACATCTCGCCGCTTCGAATAACGACACAGCTCAAGAGTTGGTGCTGGAAGTGGAAGGGCTGACGGTGTCCTTCCCAGGTTTGTTCAAGACCGTAAAGGCCGTACGGGGCATCGACCTCAAGGTGAGGCGCGGCGAGATACTTGGATTGGTCGGGGAGTCGGGCTCGGGCAAGTCCATGACGGCCATGTCCTGCCTTGGATTGATGCCTGAGGCCGCTCGGCTGGGCGGCAGTGTCAAGGTCGCCGGACAGCAGGTCAACGGTGCGTCGGCATCGCAGTTAGCGGATTTGCGCGGCGGTGGCGCGGCGATGATCTTCCAGAATCCGATGAAGGCGCTGAACCCGTTCTTCACGGTCGGCCGGCAGATGTTCGATGTCATCGGCTGCCATCGGCAACTGAGCAAGACGCAAATCCGCGCCGAGGCGCTGAGCTCGCTGGAAGCGGTGAGCATGCCCGATCCTTTTCTGGCGCTAGCCAAGTATCCGCACCAGATGTCTGGCGGCCAGTTGCAGCGAGTGGTGATTGCCATGGCGTTGGCCTGTCGACCGAAACTGCTGATCGCTGATGAGCCGACCACCGCGCTGGACGTCACGGTGCAGGCGCAGATCATCGCCTTGCTGCGCAAGCTGGCGAAGGAGCAGGACCTGGCGATTCTGTTTATCACCCACAACCTTGGGGTAGTGGCTTCGCTCTGTGATCGAGTAGCGGTGATGTACGCCGGCGAAGTGGTGGAGAGCGGTCCGGTGGGCCAAGTGTTCAAGCGACCAGCACACCCCTACACCCTGAAACTGATGGGCACCGTGCCAAAGTTGGGGCAGGGGGCTCAGCCCCTGGGCTTCATCCCTGGGCAGGTGCCGAACATGGCGGCTCCCCCGCCTGGGTGTGCCTTCAACCCGCGTTGTGAGCGCGCCACCGGGCGATGCGTTCAGGCTGCGCCGAGGGTGGAGATCGGCGAGGAACACTGGGCGGCTTGCCACAACACGTTGGTCAAGGTGTGAGGCTTCTTTGAAAGGTAAACGGCTATGAATAACAACAAACAGCCCGCACTGCTGAGCGTCACTCAGTTGCACAAGACCTACGCCAGCCGCGACGGCCTGGTGACCGCCATCGACCACATCAACCTGGAGGTGCAGGCCGGTGAGACGGTCGCGCTGGTGGGGGAGTCCGGTTGTGGCAAAAGTACGGTTGCCGCGACCTTGCTCGGTCTGCTGCCAGCTGACAGTGGGCAAATTCTGGTCGAAGGTCGGCCGCTGCCTACTGATGCCAGGGCGCGGGGCAGAAGCTTGAGCATGGTGTTCCAGAATCCCTACGCTTCGCTGAATCCGAAAATGACAATCAAGGCGATTGTTGCCGAGCCGCTGAAGGTTGCCTTTGGTTTGCGCGGTAGCGCCTTGCGCGCGCGCATCCTCTCGCTGTTGGGAAATGTGGGGATGGGCGAGGAACACATGGAGCGCTATCCCCATGAATTCTCCGGTGGCCAGTTGCAGCGTATCGCTATTGCCCGGGCCCTGGCGCTCGAGTCAAGACTGCTGATCCTCGATGAGCCTACGGCGGCGCTCGACGTGTCGGTCCAGGCCCAAGTGCTGCAATTGCTCAAGACGCTGCAGACCGATAATGGCCTGAGCTACCTGTTCATCAGCCACGATCTTGCGACGGTCGAATACCTGGCGCAGCAGGTGCTGGTGATGTATTTGGGGCGCATCGTCGAGGCCGGGACTGTGGGGCAGGTGTTCGGTCGACCGCGCCATCCCTACACCCGTGCGCTGCTCAATTCAGTGCCCTCCATCGATCCTGATCGTCGTGATCAGTTGCAAATCCTCAGCGGCGAGATCCCCAGCCCCTTGAACCGGCCTACCGGGTGCCACTTCGCGCCCCGTTGCCCGAGGGTCAGTGAGCGTTGTCGCCGAGAGGTGCCAGCCGAGACCCAGGATCATGGCCACCGTTTTTCTTGCCACCACCCTCTGAACGATGAGAGCTGAACCCCTATGTACAATAAAAATGACATGACCGCTCCTGGCATTGGTTATCAGGATTTAAGGCTGATGCAGGGCTATCCGCCGCCCCGGGAAAAGCAAGTCCGTCAGCACAACTGGGACAGTCCACCCTATAACCGCTGGTCGTTCCAGCACATGAGCCAGCTGTTTCCGGTGGCTGCTATTCATCGTGGTCCCGGGCCGGTCAGCGAACTCAAGCGCAACGAGCGTTCACTGGACGACGTACATTTCCAGCGGATCGACGGCAGGCAAACCGATCTGGCGACCTTCCTGACCGATAGCTACACCGATGGTTTCTTGGTGCTTCATCAGGGCAAGGTGGTTTCCGAGCAGTATTTCAATGGTATGCAGCCGCACACGTTGCATCTGTTGCAATCGGTATCCAAGACCATCGTCGGCAGCCTGGTCGGCAGGTTGATAGGCCAGGGCAGAATCGATCCCCAAGCGCACGTCAGCCACTATGTGCCCGAGCTTTCGGCAAGCGGCTATGGCGATGCCCGGGTACAGGATCTGCTGGATATGCGCACGGGCGTGAGATTCAGGGAGGACTACACCGATCCGGATGCTGAATTCATCCAGTTGGATATCGCCTCGGGTTGGCGTGAACGGGGAGAGCGAGAGTCTCCTGACAGCATTTATGGTTTGTTGAAGTCGCTGAGTAAAGACCGTGAGCATGGTCAGTTCTTTGAGTATCGCTCGGTGGACACCGACATGTTGGCCTGGGTCTGTGAGCGGGCCTGCGGCGAGCGGCTCCCCGTTTTATTGAGTCGGGAGATCTGGTCAAGACTGGGGGCAGAGCAAGACGCGAATATCACCCTCGATTGTGTTGGAACTGCATTGGCCGATGGCGGGATGAGCGCCACGCTGCGTGATCTCGGGCGTTTTGCCCAGATGTATTTGCAGGGTGGACATTTCAATTGCCAGCAGATCGTCCCAGAGACGTTTGTGCGTGCATGCGGACGTGGTTCCACACCCGCTTTCGAAGTCCTCTACGGCTACTACACCAAGAGCTTTCCGACTGCGGCTTACAGCAATCAGTGCTGGGTATTGGACAGTGAACAGGGCACCTACTCGGCGCGCGGAGTATTTGGTCAGAGTATCTATTGGGATCCGGCTGCTGAAGTGGCGATCGTAAAACTTTCCAGTTGGCCTGACTTTATCAATCCAGAATGGACGTTGGACACCTTCCGTGCTTGTGCCGCTGTGGTTGAAGAACTTCAGCGCAACTGACGCCGAAGTTTAAACGACTGCGGCTTCTCAAACACCGTTTAGCCCGCTAGCACCTGGACGCTGTTCCAGCCTCAGTCTCGGCGGGTCATACCTATTTCATCCAGACCGCGCTTTGCCGTGGCCGGGATGGTTGTTGCCAAAAATAAAACTTAAAGACGGAGCGACCATGAACTTGAACACCACCCGGGCCTTGCGCTCATTGATCCCGCTGGCGCTGTCGTACGCGCTGTCCACGCCTGCGATGGCGGTACAGGTCACTGACAATCTCAATCTTGGTGGCGCGGTCCGGGCGCGTTGGGACTATGACCCGGATCGCGACATCCAGAAGTTCAACTTCGATACCGTGATCCTCTCCGCCAAGTACAACTCTGATACTTGGATCGGCGAGGCCAAGTACCGTTTCTACGGACGAGCCTACCCTTACCAGTACACAGAAAACGTAGGTGACGTCCAGTTCGCCGAGTTCGCCTGGATCGGCTACAAGTTCAACCCTGACCAACAAATCCAGGTCGGTCTGAACCAGGTGCCGTTTGGTTTGCAGCCGTATTTTGGCAGCACGTTCTATCAAACCCTGGGCAACGTCGTGGGACTGGAAGACCTGGAAGAACTTGGCGCCAAGTACATCCAGCAAAGCGGTGACTGGAATATCCAGGCCGGTTACTACGTTCGCCCTGCCTCGCAGGGCAAAGGCACCAGCAAGGGCGAAACCTACTCCAGCGTTGTCTCCGAAGCGGACAGCTATGTCATCGACGGCAGCAACAACCAGGAACGCAACACCGTGGTACTGCGGGTGGCCAAGGCGATGGACTTGGGGCCGTGGAAGTCCGAAGTCGGGATTTCTGGCCTGACCTCGTCCCTGGAGAACCGCGACACCAACAACGACGGCCGGCGCAATGCCGTGGCGGTGCACTACATCGGTAAAAACGGGCCATGGGGCGTGCAACTGCAAGCTGCGCGACAGCAGATGTCCCCGCGCAACCCCGGCACTGATGAACTGGTGACTTTCGGCGGTTACGACGCCACTTACAACGTCGCCAGTCGCGGCAACTTGTACGTGGCGGATGTGAGCTACGACGTTGGTGGCAAGTACCTGTTCGATCAGATCAGCGGTGTGCAGCTGTACGCCAACTACAGCGCCTTCGATAAATCCGCAGACGACTTCAAGACCTCGCAACGGATGATTTTCGGCACTTCGTTCTCGTTCAGCAAATTGTGGATCGCCACGGAATGGTTGTACGGCAAGAATGATCCGGTCATCGGTGGCAGCAGCCTCACCCAGAGTCTGGGGGCTGGTGGTAGTGATCAGTGGGAAAACCAGCTGTACATGAATATCGGCTATTACTTCTGATTTGGATTTTTTGGGCAACTTACGGATGTTCGCGTAGACCCAATGGCGGGGCTGGGAATCATACCTCTGGTCCTTGATGCCCTTCAAAAACAACTCCAGAGTCAAATCTTTTGCTGCTCCAGCAATAAAAGAAACCCCTTGGAATTCAACGAGCCGGACACCCGATACGAGTCTCGCTTCCCGCTCCAAGATTCAGAAAAAAGCCACTCAGATGAGTGGCTTTTTTTTGCCTGAAACTTGCCTGCGAGCACATAGTTTGGGATTTGTATCTGACGAACTGTGTCGTGCGGGCTCATCCTTTGTGCCGAACAGCGCGTGCGGACCCGGGCTGCATGCGATGAGGGTGGAAGGGAGGGGCCAGGCGGATCGCATGCGTGAAGCCTTGTTTTAAACGGTCAGCCCCAGCGCGGCGTTTTGGCTGCGATGAGCCGTTCAGCCAGCAGGATCGCGCCCGCCAGCAACATCATCGGAATGTGCCAGGACCCGCTGACAAGCGGCACGACCATCCAGGCCCAGCACGAAACGATACAAAACAGGCCGTGCGCCAGGCCTCGGATCAGGCAATCCCTGTTGGCAGCCCAGCCGAACAGACTTAGCCGCCCCATTCGGTGGCCACGATTGAGGGCTGCGCGGTGCCACGGGCTCGCGCTCCACAGCATCGCAACCAGCAGCGCCACGGCCAGGGCATTTTCTGCGGCAGCCATCTGTAGCAACAGCGCCAGGGCGATCAGGAGCGGGCCGGCGGCCATCCACATGGCACCGTAACCGAGCAGGAAGCCGACTGACGCTTGTATTCGCCTGCTTGGCAGGCTGGAGCGCCAGACGTGTATGAGTGGCGTCGCCAGGAGGGGCGGCATCATGGCCAGGAGCATCAAGGCCCAACCGGCCAGGATTCGCTGGGGTGGGTTGAGTGCCAGCTCCGCTTGCAGGGCGGCAGGCCAACTCGTGAAGATCGATAGCCCATCCACAGTGACGCAAAACGCAGGTCCGTTGGTGGTGATGTCGTTGTAGACGGACAAGGCCAAGCCGAGTCCCGCCATTGCCAAAAGCACCGGCCAGGGGTCGTAGGTAAATTGGCGTAGAACAGAGCCTGGGCGCATGAGGTCGTTCTCGACGCTGATGTCTATCTGGCGTTCGTCGACGGCTGAAGCCGGACTTCAACGCCTGAAGTCCGGCACCCTTGGTCCAGCAGCGCTACTGAGTTTGCAGCAATAGATGCACATCAATGACGGGATCGCCCATCAGCTTCTGCGGGAACCGATCGCCGATGAAGTCCTTGTTCACCGGCTCTACCCAGACGCTCAGCTTGCCGCCCAACACGGCCGCCATGGGTAACTCGAAATCGAATTGGGTCATGGCATTGGCCACGCAATTGGCGCAGCTTTGAACCTCTACCGGTTGAAACAATGCTCTGGAGGCGATGGTCTTGCCGTCTTTTTGCAAGTGCACCGAGAAGCTGCCGGGGATCTTCAGGCGATTGATACCGCTGACCCGCACATTGACTCGATCTGCTTCAACCGTGAAGTGTTTGGACGCAGCGAGCGTACGCTGGGTCTTCGGCAGGAAATCGACGTTCGAGCCTGTCGCCGCGGGCGCATAGTCAATGCCGAGTTGACCGACCGAGTCGATGATCGCCAGCGTGTTCAGCTCTAGTGGGGTGCTGGTGAATGGGTTCAGGGTTTGCAGCGCCGTATCGTTGAAGATCTGATAACTGACGGGGTCGGTGACTTCGTTGATGGTCGTGAGCAATCCATGCAGATCGGTGGCCAGCATTTTTTTCTGCCATTCCCAGAACAGCCTGTCCCAATTGCAATGGAAGAACCAGAACACTGGGTCGAAGGCCGCCACTTCCTGGTTCTGCATGGTGGTGCCAATTGAGTTGTGACCACTGTCGTGGGCGGCAATGATGGTGTTGTGGGCGGCGCCGGACCAATAGCCGTGGAAGTCCTCCCAGTCAGTTTTGCTCATGGCTCGGTTCACATCATCAGTCACCCCATTGCTCAGCAGGTTCCGGGCGATCGTGTCGTAGGGGAAACGTGTGGTGACGTAGCCTTCCGGATAATCGGAGCTGGCCGCTTGCTGCAACGTGTACTGGTCGAAGGGCGGGCTTTTAAGCACGTCGGGGAAGGGCGTGGTGATATCCCAGTAGGGCAGGGTGACGTTCGCACAGCCGGGGACCGATCTCAGGGCGTTCTCGAAGCTGACCAGATAGGCTCGGTGCCAAGGGTTGTAGCCCGGGACGTGATGCATGCAATAGGTATTGGGTGCCGGAAACCAGTGATAAGCGGCCTGCGTGAAGTAGCTGTTGGGATCGGTGGGCTCCATGGCCATAATGGCTGAAAACGCCTGTTTGAGCAGATCGAGCTCGGCGCTGGACAGCGTGGTGATGTCCTTGCGGACCCTGGCGGTGGACGCGTCTGCGCTGAACAGTGACCGCGCAGCGAAGTCCGTTGCGTTGGCGCTGGCAGCGGGGACTCCTTTCGGGTAGCCGTTGTTCATCCAGTTGAGAAAGGTACCCACCCAGTCAGCGGGCCAGGGGCGGTTTGGCGGCATATTGCCCCCCGCCACTTGTTGGTAGATATCGCCTGCGTGCTTCATCACCGCGTCGTAGCTGGCCAGGTCGAGGCCTTGCCTGGCCATGTGCGCCTGGTCTACTGAGGTGAACATGTCGCGGATCTGCCCGTACCAGGTAGGTTGGGCGACAGGCGCTGTGGTGGAGGTAGTAGTCATGCCGACTCCTTGTCGTCAATAACGAACGTTGCAGTGGATCGGATCCTGGGTCGCCAGCATTGCTTGCTCTACATCCCTGTCGGCCCGGTAGTATCCCGACAAACAGTACCTAGGTACTTTTGACGCAGATGAACGAGGCGACCAGTCCAGCGGGTTCGCCATTGTGAGGTTTCATGCGGATGACCGACCCGGTGATGGCCGGAACCTGGCTCACGCCGTTGGGCCAACGCTCCGTCAGCGATCCGTCATAATCGTAGAAGTAGTCTTGTGTCGAGGTCCCGGGACGCCCGCTGCCCGCAATGTGCACATGGTCTGGACGACCGTGGCCATGGGTGATGACCCCCTTCAAATCCATGACGGCGTTTGCCCCGAAACTGAGTTCGCCGATGAACGTCTCGTTGGCGGTGTCCTCTACGGTCCATACACCTTCGGCGAACAACAGCGCCTCCAGTTTTTTCGGGTCACCGTCAGTCAACGCGGGGTTGTTGAGAAAACTTCTGTACGTCCATTGTCCTGCGAAGGGATTGCTCATTACCGATAGCTCCTGATCAGGGTTACTTGGAGTCCGAGTGTTGATGTGCCGTGTGCTTCATACCGGCCATGCCAATGCCACCGCCGATAGCAGTGATGTCCGGCACGATCTGGATATTGGTCATCATGCCGCCGTCTTCGTGGTCGAGGATGTGGCAGTGGATGACGAACTCACCGATGTAGCGGTCGTAGTGCGTGCGCACCAGGACCTGGTAGTCGTTCTGCACGAAGATGGTGTCCTTGAACTCATGCCACATCCCGCAATATTGATTCTGTAGGCCCAGTTCGTCGGCTGGCACCAGGCACTCGCCGTTGGGGCCGAAGATGCTTTTGGGCTTCTCGCCCGGCTTGGCGTAGAGCACGTCCATCACCTGGAACGGGTTGACGTGGATGTGAAAGATATGAGGCTCGCCCTGGGAGGTCAGAACCCAATCGTCTGTCGTATTGACCTGTCGGGTGAAATCGATGCGGTCCGGATCGTAGGACTTGTAGTTGATGTAGAAGCCGAACGGGCCGGTCCACGGGTCTCCCGGTTTCTGCGGCGCGTTGGCGGGCGGCGAGGGCGGGAATGGCGGATTGCCAATAAAAAAGTCGGCCTTCTGAATGTCGTCATTGACCACGGCGTTCTTCAGGTCATCCATCCCGCGCCAGGGGTTCAGGTCTCCGGTTCGCAGCCCTTCCAGCGCTGCGGCAGGGAGCGACTTATCCGTTTTGTTAGCGTCGTACAGCGCTTGCAGGATGTAGCTTTGCGGATCATCAGTCACAACCTGGCCGCCCGACACGATGACCGTGGCCAGCAATTGTGTTTCGTTCGGACCCTGGCCGCCCGGGCCACCGTTGGGGCCTGCATTGGCGCGTTCAGCGGGAGTCGCTGCCTGATTCAGTACACAGTAGGTGCCGTCGCGGGGGAACATCAGCAGCACATCGCTGCGATAGCCCGGTTGCAGGAAGTTGCTGCCGATGCCGCCGCTCACGCTCTTTTTGTTGACGCCGATGGGGCGAATTGCAGTGCGTGTGAGTCCGTCGGCGGCGATCTCGAACTGAGGTACGAGCTCGACCGGTTTACTGGTGCCCGGAACGGTCGCCGGGCATAGATCGGCGATCACGGCGGCCTGCTCCTTCGGTGTGCCGCTGAGTACACCCTTTAGCGCAAGCGTGGCTTTGGGGCTGGTCGGGTTCATGGGCACGATCTGCAGGTTTATGGTGTCGTGGATACCTGCGTGAATGAAGCGCCAGCGTTGAATTTCTCCTGCGGCGATGCCCTGGAGGGTCGGTTGCACCACGCCGTTGATGCTGGTGAATCGACCGCTTTCATCCCAGACAGTGGCCGAGGCGAGTTGCGCATCGAAGTTCTCTACCACACCTGTCTTGCCGCTGGGGCACGTCCAGGTGTCATCTTTTTGCTTGATGATGCCGCCCTTGTCGTCGAAACACGCATAGGGAATCTGCTGGAACAGAAAGACTTGTTCGGTGATGGGGTGCCCGGCTGCGTTTTTGAGAATGGTGTCGATGTCTCCTGGCTTGCCGCCGGTGTAGGGTCGGTCACCGCGTACGATCAGGGCGCCCGCAGCGCCGCTGGCGACCTGCAGGGCAGTGGAACCATGCCTGTGCGCGTGGTACCAGAAGGTGCCTGAAGGGTGATCGGTGGGGATGTTGATTTCATATTCGAATTGGGTTTGTGGAGCGATGTTCAACAGTACGTTGTCGCTGTTGCCCGACGGTGAAACGTGCATCCCGTGATAATGCAGATTGATCGTATTGAAGCAGCCCGGCTGGCCATTCGCCGGATCCCCCCCTCCCGGACAGCTGGGATCGTCTTTATCCAGCTGGTTGTCCAGGTGGACCCGCAAGGTGTTGCCTGGCTGCACATCGATCAGCGGCCCCGACAGGCAGCCGCCATAGGAACGCAGCTTGACCTTGTCCTTGGCACCGTCGGGATTGCCCGGGTTGTAGATATAGTTTTCGCGCTGCTGCACTTGCAGGTTGAGTTCGACGGTTTGTCCGTCGCGGGTAATGTCGCCCTGCGGGTTGCAATCTGTTTTCGCGAGGGTCGACTCAGTTGCCTTCAGCGTGCCCGGCGCGCCTTTTTCAACAAGCCTGGGCGGCGCCAGGAACGGCTGGGCGGCGAGTTCGGCAAACACTGTCTGGGAGGTTGTACAGACCAACAACCCGGCCAGGACTATACGAAGCGAAGTCATATTGTTCTCCCTGCGCCATTGCGCGAATGTGTGCGACAGCCTTGGCGGCCGTGTGTCCTTTGATCAGCTGATTTACATGGGAACCGGCATCGATCCTGCGGTGAGGCTGCATGTTTCCCAGGAAGAATCTTTGCGCTTGAGCACATTGGCGCTGTTCGCAGCCATGCCGGAGGAGTCGCAGGTGCGACCTGCGGCTGGGCGGTGGCCCGGCGATTGGGTGGCGCGAGGGAGGGCGGGGTTGTACGGCGGTCCTCTGCGAGCCATCCGATTGAATGGCTCGTAAGGGGCACTGATATCGAGCAAGTCCACGCGATCATGGGCCGCTATTGCAAACAGGTACTGTCCTGGTGCGGACATGGCTCCCTCCTGGGGAACATCATGACGAACGCGTTTGCGTCGCCAGATGTGTAGCTTCCTGCTAATCAGCGTTGTGATGCCCGGACGGCAAGATCGGAGGTCTTGTGGCTCGGAGCCAGTATCCTGAAAGTCAGCTCTGGGAGCATAGCCGGCGCTATTCTATCTGCAAGATATTTTCGTAGGCATTTTCTGAGGGGGAGCCGGTAGGGGTCATTCATAGGGACCTGTCCGATCCTGGGGAAACGGGAATAACCTTAGAGCTATATGAGGTGGGGCTTTAGAATGCGCCGCATAACTGTCCATTTGAAAGGATCGACATGCACAGGCATCAACCCGCACAACCGGCCATCGATCATCCACAAGTGGTGGAGGGCGTCGACATCGCACAGCGCGCCGACCTGTTCGCCAGATACCTGTCACCAACCGAATTGTGTCAGGTACGTCAGCGCATGCTGGACCATGCCGGCGACTGGGAAGTGCTCATCGAGCAGGCCGCGCAGCAGATGGCCGCCGGCGCGACGCCGCACGACACTGCAGTGCAGGATTTGGCGCGTCGCTGGGCCGCGCTGTTTCGCGCCTCCTATGCAGGTGATAACGCGGCGCTGGATGGAAAAGTCCGCAGTGCGTTTGCTCAAGAACCCGGACTGTCGGCAAATATCGATATCGGACTGACCGTCTTCATGCAGCGGGCATTAATGCATCTGCATCGGCCGTCCGTCATCCCGAATGGAGTCCGCGACGACATCCCAAAACCGAGTGCGCGCATGACCGCCACGCTGCGGGCCGCGCACCAGTTGCTCGACATGCCGCTGATTCTGGACGACCCGCTGGCCTTGGCGATCCTGGGCCCGACACAGGAGGCCGAGATGCGTGCCGATCCTGATCGCCACAGCAATCCGGTTTCCAACGTAATGCGTGCCGCTATGGCGGTGCGCAGCCGGCTGGCTGAGGACAGTTGGTTACAAGCGCAGCGTCAGGGAGTGCGCCAGTACGTAATCTTGGGCGCCGGCCTCGATACCTTCGCCTACCGCACCGGTTCGCCTCAGGATGCGCATCTGTTCGAAGTCGACCTGCCGTCCATGCAGCGCTGGAAACGCGACTGCCTGAGGACGGCGGGCATCGAGGAGCCATCCCACCTGCGCTATGTCGCGATTGATTTCGATCAAACAACTTTGGAGCAAGGGTTGCTTGCATCCAGCTTCAATCCTGATCTGCCGGTCATCTTCTGCTGGCTGGGGGTGAGCATGTACCTGACTGCGGATGTCGTTCTGCATACCTTGCGTTATGTTGCCTCCTGCGCGCCGGGCAGCGGTATCGTGTTCGACTACTTGATGAAACCTGAGCTGCTCACGCTGAGCGAGCGCACCAGCCTGGAGATGATGGCGGCGGGATTGGCGGCGCAGGGCGAACCCCTTCAGAGCCATTTCGACCCCGAGATGCTTGAACATCTCTTGCACCAGTTCGGCTTCCGGCAGATTGAGCATTTCGGACCGCAGTCGCTGAGCGAACGCTATTTGTCCGGTCGCAGCGACGGCCTGCGTTTGAACGAAGTGTTCCGCATGATTCGGGCAACCGTATGAGCTGGCCGAAAAGCGAAATGCGAGCATCATCTGCACATTCGAGCCCGGGCACGACCAGGCGCTATACCGAACGCCGTCATTTGCCGCACCGGAGCTTCCAGAAATGACCCGCTGAGTTCGGTCAAAACCAGCATTCGCGTCAGACAGAAAACGGCCAGAAGAGATCGTTCAACCAAGGGGCAATGCGGTGACGGGGCGGCGTTTGATGCCGGCATTTCGGCCATAAGCCTGTCGACGCGCTCGCCTATTGACCCTGATCCAGGAGATTGATACGGTTGCTTCTCTTTCAAAACGCCCTCCCGGTTCGCCGGGAGGGCGTTTTCGTTTTGGTTCCCCCAACCACAAAGGAACCATGACATGAAAGCACCCGTTGAAATCAGCTTCGGAGCTGACACCAGCTTAGGGTATGTGCGGTACGGCAATGGCCCCACTCACGTGCTGGTCATGCATGACTGGCTGGGCGACCACTCCAGCTACGACGCCGTCATGCCCTGTCTTGACGGCCACGCGTTTACCTATGTTTTCGTTGATGTTCGTGGCTACGGGCAATCCATTGAATTGGCTGGCGAATTTACGGTAGAGGAGATTTCCTCCGATTGCCTCATGCTCGCCGACCAGCTCGGTTGGACGCGCTTCCATGTGGTCGGCCATTCGATGACCGGGATGATCACGCAACGTCTTGCGGCGGACGCTCCGTCTCGCGTCGCGAGCGCGATAGCGGTGTGTCCCGTTTCTGCCGCTGGCAATCGGTTGAGTCCAGAAGCCCTGGCGTTCTTTGCCAGCACGATAGAAGACGACGAGGCCCTTCGGCGTCTGTTCAAATTCGTGACCGGAGGTCTCTCCGAAGGGGGGGTTGATCTCAAGGTCCAACAAAGCCGCGACACGGTCTCACCTGCCTGCCGGGCGAGTTACCTCGAAATGCTGATCACAGCAAATTTTGTTGATGACGTTCGAGGCCTTGAAACACCGTATCTGGTTATTGTCGGCGACAAGGATCCCGGGCTTGATTCTGCGGCTATGGCGCGCACCTTTCTGGCGTGGCATCCGAACGCAGAACTGCACGTTATCCCCAACTGCGGTCACTACCCGATGCAGGAGTGCCCGCCTTATTTCGCAACCGTTATCGAGGGTTTCCTGAAGCGCAACACCGGTTGACCTGAATGGCGCCGGGAAAACTGATGGTGTTCACGCCAGAGCGGTTGGCCTGCTTGGTGCCGTTCTTGATGATGTGGGCGACCCGCTCGAGATATTGCTTCATGAGTTACCTGGGCCCTTTGAATGCAGGGCGCGAGCCCTGTCATTCGAATTTAAAGCGCGGCGCTTTTACCCGCCGGAGCGCGGTTATACGCCAGCCAGATCAAGATCAGACCGCCGATGATCATCGGCAGGCACAGTACCTGACCCATGGTCAGCCAGTTCCACGCCAGATAGCCGAGCTGGGCGTCGGGTACCCGGACGAACTCGACGATGAAGCGGAAGATTCCGTAGAACAACGCGAACATCCCGGACACCGCCATGGTCGGCCGCGGTTTGCGCGAGAATAGCCAGAGGATAGCGAACAGCGCGACGCCTTCCAGCGCGAACTGATACAGCTGCGACGGGTGACGCGCCAGTTGCAACTCATCGGTTGGGAAAACCATCGCCCAAGGCACGTCAGTCGCCTTGCCCCACAGCTCGGCATTGATGAAGTTGCCAATACGCCCGGCACCCAGGCCAATCGGCACCATTGGCGCGATGAAGTCCATCAGCTCGAAGAACGACTTGCCGTTGCGCTTGCCGAACCACCAGGCCGCCAGCATGACCCCGATAAAGCCGCCGTGGAACGACATACCTCTTTTCCACACTTCGAGGATCAGGGTCGGGTTGGCCAGATAGGTATGCAAATCGTAGAACAACACATAACCCAGTCGACCGCCGAGAATAACCCCCATCGACATCCAGAAGACCATGTCGGAGAGTTTCTCCTTGGTCCAGGTCGGGTCGAAACGGTTCATTCGGCACGACGCCAGCAGCCAGGCACCACCGATACCGACCAGGTACATCAGGCCGTACCAGTGGATTTTCAGTGGGCCAATGACCAGGGCCACCGGGTCAATCTGCGGGTAATGCAGCATTGCGACTCCTCGTTAGTCCGGCTTCGTAGCCTGCTCGGAACGCTTACGCTGGAAGGCTTGTAACGACTCACTGACGCACCGGCCCGCTGCGAGTTTGCGCGCAAGATCCTGTTCCTCGTTTGGGGGTGCCAGGTCAGGGGGCGCGCGACAGCTTTCAAAAGTCTTCCAGGTCATTTTGGTACGCACGGCGAGTGCGCGTGTTATCCAGTAGCCGCTTGGTGTTCATTTTTATCACATCCTTTGGAACGCTTCTCTCGGCACGGTCACTCAGGTGTAAGGATGTCGCCGCTCATACCGGGGTCATTTGCATTCTTCCAGCTGCCGATCACTAAGAGGACATGCCATGGATACGCCTAATGTACGTGCAAGCCGCGAGCTGACTCGTGTACCTGATGAGATACAGCAGGAAGTAACGCAACAGGCCTCTCACTCTCCTGACCTCGGCGCTATCGGGTTAGCGATGAGCACGCGGCTTCAAAACCATTTCGAGGCTCACCTTGAAACAGAAGCGGGCTCCGATCAACCCGCTGCCCCCGCTTCAAGCACCCGCAACACGGAGCTGAGCGCCATTCGCGATGACCGTGCTCAACGGTTGGAGGCAGGGGGCTATAACGTCCATGACATGGAGAAAGCGGAAAAAAACGCAGCCAGGGCTGACAGATTGTTTGCGTCAATAAAGTCAGGGATGGGGGGGACGCCCTTTGCGGCGCTTACCGAGGCAGGAAATTTCCAGCCGTCCATCCTCCAGGTAGCGGGCAAGCATGCCAATACCGTACGCGAAGCGGCTATAGAGAACGCCATGGCGTGCTTGTATGCCGGTATGGCGGATGCTGGCGGTAACAAGATGATTGCAGGCTTCAAGCCTGGTTATTACCTTAAGCCCGAGAGCAATACGCTGCACCCGGCGCTTCAAGCATCAGTGGCGGAAAAGCTGCTGGCGTTGGACAAAGGTCCATTGCGTAATGCTTTTGACGAAGCCAATAAGTGGCTTACCGGGTTTGCCGTACGTAATACGGCAATGTACGCGTCAACGCTTGCCATGACGGCTGCTGGCAAAGAGCACCTGGATGCAGTCCTGCAGCCTGCGCTACGACCGGTCACGGCTATCATCGTGGGCATGGCAATCGAGCATTACAATGTGAGCCGCGATCGCACTAACCATTTAGCTGACCCTGCGATGCTCTATGGTCGTCGCGATGCTGTGCCGCAAGGGCAGGCTCATAAGCCTATCGATCAAGATACCGAATGGCTGGATGACTTCAGGACGTTAAAGGATCTCGATGCCACTGCCCTGGTCAAGATGGTCTCCGCGCGGCTGGGTGAAGGCGCGGCTACGGCTCTGAATGCGGTCATCAGCGGCGAAGCCTTGAAAGAGATAGCAGACCCGGTCAGTGTCTTGGGAAATGGCCTGTTGATTGGCGGTTTTTCTGCCATGGGCGCGGGTACAGCCGCCACAGCCAACTTGGCCAAGTCGAAGGAGCTGGGAAAAATGGCGGCTACCGCAGCCTCGGAGGGTGTAAAAAACGTATTGGGTACCCTGGCTTTCGGGCTGTGGGCAGCTGGCGCCTCGCTAGGTGGATCATTGCCGAAAAAAGCCGTCGCTGCTGTCGATGCCCATGTACCAAAAGCAGTAGAAGGGGGCGCAGATGCCGCTGGCAGGGTGGCAGTCAAGGGAGGTGAGCTTGCAGTCAAGACATCGCTCAGCGGCGCCAGATTTGCCAAGGAGACAGCTGTTTCAGCGACCCACCACACAAAAAGTGCAGCCCAAGCGGTAGGGGATGGAGTCATTGGCGTTGCCAGCGCCATTGGCACCACCTCCCAATCGGCCTGGGACAAAAGTGTGGGTGCCCTGAGGCAACGCGCCGCGGCTACCTCACAAAGCCAAGCCGTTCATGGTCAGGGCGTGCCTATGCAGCCGCTCGCAGCTACGCAGGTCCAAGCATCGTCCTCAGCACCCGCGCGTCCGCCTGCTCAGGATGATGGCGATATCGTGTAGCAGCCTTTCTCGTCGAGAGAAACGTCATTGAAAAGTATGTGGCTGGCGACGATCGTTGTATGCGACGGCCGGTTCGACAACGGTTGCTGTCCTCGACGCGGCGAGCTTCTGGATCACGGGTTATTTTAGCAGGCGTTGAATTCGCCGCAGGCATGACCGCGAGTGTTGAGATCATCCCGCTTTGAGGCTTTTGTGCTTTTCAGCCAGCCAATCAATCAGGGGAGGGCACGCCCCTCTAAAATCTCGAATCCGTCGTCGATGGGGGCGTAACCAACAACTTCTCGGGTCTTATCAATGGAAAGGCGCTTGTATCTATTGTCTGATACGCCATGAACCACATGGAACCCGTTCAGCTCTGCATCCACGCAACTTCTAAGTAACGCTACGACATCCCTCTCGCTGATAAACGCAGCTACATCTCTGTGGCTGTGAGTCTCTCCATGCTGAAACTCGGCTACGTTTGCAATGCGGACTGCAATGGTTGTCATTTGACCATCGTTTGCATACATCGATGCGAGAGCCTCCCCAAATGCTTTGCTGACCCCATAAAGATTTCCTGGCCGGGGCGACATATGTTCATGTACCTGGACGTCCATCGGGTAACCCTCAATGGCTTGGGCACTGCTCGCAAATATGAACCGCCTGCAACCTTGTGCCTTCGCGGCGAACAGCATGTTGTAGGTGCCAACAATATTTACAGGCAGGAGGGAAGTCATGAAGTTAGCGTCTGGACTCGGGTCGGCAGCTAGATGAATCACGGTATCGATGCCGTCGCAGGCCTCAAGGCAGCTTGACTGATCCCTGACATCAAGAGAGAAACTTTGTGCGGATTGCGGAAATTTCTGTACATCTATATCAGCTAGACGCAAATCCAATCTATCGGCTTGCGCTGTCCAAAAGGCAGTGCCAATCCGACCCGCCGCACCTGTGACTAGAATTTTTCGCACGCTCATGTGTATGTGTCCTTACCGTTAAGCTGCATTGAGCATTTGGGATCAGCAGTGCCTGATACATGTCGCACCGATCAAGGTGGGCGGTGGGGGGCCGGCCGATAGCACTTCAGAAACTTCGGCCCGCACCGACTCAGGTGGTGTCGGCTACAGTTCCTTGTAACCACAGGAATGTATCACGACCGCCACGGAATATTGATCATGACGAAACGCCCTCCGTTCCAATCGCTTGGCTGCGCCGAATGCCGCAATCACGAGGCGTTGGGGTTTGATTTCACCATGGCCTTCCAGCCTGTTTTCAACGTCCGGACACACGCTGCGTTTGCTTATGAGGCGTTGGTCAGAGGTGTCAATGGCGAATCGGCTGGCTACATCCTGGGGCTCGTGAACGACAGCAACCGCTACCGATTCGACCAGGCTTGCCGAGTAAAAGCCATTGAGGAAGCCGCAAGGCTGGGTCTGCTGGAGATTCCCGATTGCTTGCTGAGCATTAACTTCCTGCCCAACGCCGTATACCGGCCAGAGACGTGTATCCGGGCCACCCTGGAAGCGGCGCGCCTGACCCACTTTCCGCCAGAAAGGCTCATGTTCGAAGTGACCGAAGGCGAGAAGGTGGTAGACCCCGAGCACCTCAAATCGATTTTCGTGGAGTACGAGCGCCAGGGTTTCATTACTGCCGTCGACGATTTTGGCGCGGGCTATTCGGGCCTTAACCTGCTGGCCATGTTCCAGCCGCAGGTGCTGAAGATTGACATGGCACTGACCCGAGGCATCGATCAAGACTCGGTCAAACAAGCGATCGTCGAAGGCATCATCCTGGTCGCCAGGCGCTTGGATATCCTGGTCATCGCCGAAGGTGTCGAGACCCGTGAAGAAAGCTCGACGCTTCTAGGCATGGGGATCGAGCTGATGCAGGGATATTTGTATGCAAGGCCCGAGGTCGGTCATCTCCCGGTCGGGTGCTTTGACTTGGGTTGATGTGTCCAATCCCTTTGCGTCCACGATATTCGATGGGCCATTATCGGGCCTCGACATAAGGACACGTCCCATGCCCAGACCTGTACTTCACCTCTTGTGCGGTAAAATTGCTTCGGGAAAATCCACGCTGGCCCGATCGTTAAAGGCTGAGCATTCGGCCATTTTGTTGAGCGAAGATCACTGGCTTTCAAGGCTCTACCCTGATCAGATCAAATCGGTAGCGGACTACATCCTGCATGCGCACCGGATCCGGGATGTCCTGGGGCCGCTGGTCATCGACATGCTCTCGACGGGGACTCCCGTGGTTCTCGATTTTCCTGCCAACACTCCAGCAGATCGTCATTGGCTACGCAGCCTGGCTGACGCTGCGGAAGTCCCTCACCGTGTTCACTACATCGAAGTGGAAGATGACATCTGCCGTCAAAGGCTGCACCACCGGAATGCGCGTGCCGAGCATGACTTCGCCGCCAGTGATGCTGAATTCGATCTGATTACGAGCTACTTTCGTGCACCAGACCAGGCGGAAGGGCTGGATGTGGTCATGCACCGAACGTGATCCGTTGAAAACGTCGGCGCATTAAAGGTGGGTTTGCGGCTCGCGAAATACGGGGCATTGACTTCATAGGTTCGCTACGGCAGGAGTCCTTCACGATGCCATCCAGTTATCCAAGAAATCCGTGTGTATGTCTGTGGATAACCGCGCTGAGGCCAGGTAGGCAGAGCGTTTTAACGGGTGCTCAAAAAATGTACAGGCAGATTGGTATCATCCCGCCGTAGGCCATTGAATTTAAACAGGGCGCTGAAAACGGGGATCACCTTGCATGCATGTTCATCGACTCCATTCGAGAAGTGGCGAGCTTGGCAGTTGGAATGTCTGACAACAAAAAGCCCGTGCATGACGGGCTCTCTGTATGGGGTCAAATCCTTTTGTCTGTTCAATCTGTGCTTCGTATTGTAGGTATTTCGTGAAAAGCATGTTGCGGGGCGAAATAATCGGCATTTAGTCGGACTGCGAAGCCAGCTCGGTTTCCACCCAGAACGGGGCGGACGACGATATTGAGCACCGGCCCGCGTTCGCTTACCCAGGTGTTGTAGCCCGGTATGACCTTGTGAGGCGCTCAGTTGGCTGAAATCCTTCCATGGCCGCGCGAAGCGGGCACGTTGAGACTATGCTCATTGCCACTGCAGGCAATGTACTGGTTTCACTTGTCGTCCACCAAGGAAAGGAGTCTGTATGTGTCTGATTCTTCATGCCCGGTTCTATTATCTGAATGGTCGAATGCGCAGTCTGGTAACGCGTGTCCATCGGCGCATTTCGAACACTCACAAAATCTTCTGGCGCTTGGCCGGCTGCGTGACCGGGCTGGCGCTGGTTGCTGTCACTCCAGCCCACGCTGCCGACGGCGGCATCGCCGGCGGCCCTACCGCAAGCTATAGCATTGCCTTCAGCAACTCTTACGCGGGCAGCGATTTCCGCAAAGTGATGGTGCGCAACTGGCAGGAGATTGCGGTCCAGGCGCAAAAGGATGGCTTGATCCGCGAGGCTCCGGTGATCAGTGCCAATAACTCGGCATCGGAACAAGCGGCCCATATCCAGGACATGATCGTCAAGGGTGCCAACGCCATCGTCATCCTGGCCGCGTCCGACACGGCCCTCAACGGGGTGATCCGCGATGCCTGCAACGCCGGCATCGTGGTGGTCGTCATGGCCAGCCTGGTCACCGAACCCTGCGCCTATACCGTGGACTACAACTGGTCCGCCATGGGCCGCGTGGAAATGGACTATATCGCCGGGCGCCTCAAGGGGAACGGAACGCTGCTGGAGATTCGCGGCATTGCCGGTGATGCCACCGACAAGAACATCAGCGACGGCATTCGCAAGGCCGCTGGCGACTATCCAGGCCTGAAGTTCGCCAAGACTGTATATGGGAACTGGACGGCTTCTGTCGCACGCAAGGAGGTGGCGCTGGCGCTGCCGTCGCTGCCCAGCATTGATGCCGTCGCGACTCAGGGCGGCGACGGTTATGGCGCGGCCATGGCGTTCAAGGCGGCGGGACGCCCTTTGCCGATCATCGTGATGGGGAACCGTCAGGACGAACTCGCCCTGTGGAAACAGGAGCGCGATGCCAATGGCTACGAGACCGTTTCGGTCTCCGCTTCCCCGAGCGTCTCCCAGGTGGGTTTCTGGGTGGCCCAGCAGATTCTGGCGGGCAAGCAGGTGCCGAAGTTCGTCGAGGTACCGCTGGTACGCATCGATGCGAAAGACCTGGACACCTGGCTCGCCACGATGCCGGTGGGCGGCGCTGCCAATCCTCTCTACAGCCAGGCTTCCGTTGCGGCGATGATCGACGCGGCCATCAGCAATGTGGCGGCGCCGAAGCCTTTGCCGGAGGTGACGAAGCAGTAGTGGCAGGCGTGGAGCGAGGAGGCGTGGCGCCATGTTGACATTCAAATCCTCCACGGACAGGCCCATTGCCGTCAGGATTGGCCTGGCGGTCGCCGCGCTGGTGTTCCTGATGCTGGTGGTATCGCTCGTGAACCTCTATGGCCTGCGAGGCATGGTGCGTGCGGTGGATTCCGCCAGCCATTCCGCGGAAATTCTGGCCTCGGTCAACGGGGCCACCGGGCGGGTGGAAAACTTCATCGCCACCCGCGACCAGGAAAGCCTGTCCCAGGCCGAAGGTATGGTGGCGACGGCTATCGCCGGCCTCACCGCCATTCCGGTGGCAGAGGCGCAATCGCTCAAGGGCAGTCTGCAACGGCTCGCCGCGGCAATCGCCACCCTGCGAGCGGCGACCCTGACCATGGATGGCGAAACGGAGAACATGACAGCCCATTATGGGCGGATGCGAGAGGCGACGATCCTCGTCGAACAGGGCATCGCCGATGGACTGAAGGGGATTGATGCCCGCGCCGCTGAGCACGAGGCGCGGGTGAGCGGCATCGAAAGTGCCCATCGCATTCTGGATATCCTGCGCGACGGCGAGCGGATCATCATCGTCAATGTGGCCAAGGTGCTGGTGTCCGGTGATGGGGCGGCCGTCACCGCGGCGCGCAACGCCTGCGCGGCACTCCCGCCGGTGGTCGAGCAATTGCGCGAGTGGATGGAGGCGCCGCAGGAGCGAGCGACTTTGGACCAGTTGGCGACGGCGGTCGCTGGTGTCAGCCAGGCGGTCGAGCACCTTGGCGAGGCGCCCAAGCTCCGGGGCGACGAGGCTTTGCGGCATCTGGCCGCTGTCGAGGGTGTGGTCGAGCGCCTCGATGCCATTCTGGGTGAAGTGGACGAGCATGTTTCCCGTGACGAAAATGACATTCAGGCAGCAACCGGCTTGTTGCACAACGCAGCCGCGTTGTCCAAGCGTTTCGCCGAACGTGTTGCCACCCTGGAGGCGCAGACCTTGTCGTTTCGCCTGTCACCGTCGGCCGAGGTTGCCGGCTCGGTCGGCGGCATCCTCGACGAGCTCTCCCGTCTCGCGCGCGTTCTTCCTTCGTCCGTGGGGTTGCAAGCCAAGGCTACCCCCCTGACTGTCAGCGACCAAATTGCCGGCTACCGGGCGGCATTCGCCCGGTTTAATCAGGCGAGCAACGCCTTGAGCGGCGCGCGCGACCAGGTTCGCAACGAGGCACGAAGCGCCGGCCTGTTGGTGGCGCGCTTCGCAGGCCAAGCGCGCTCCGACGCCTTGATCCACAATGATCGCGGCATGCTTGCGACGATCGTTGCCGGTACCGTCGCCATCCTGCTGGCCGGCGCCATCGCCTGGAGCACGTCGCGATTCATCGCCCAGCCCATCGTGGCCCTGGCCTCGGTCATGCGCCGGCTTGCGGCCGGCGACCTGAACGCCGAGATCGCCAGCGCCGAACGCGGCGATGAAATTGGAATCATGACCCGCGCGGTACGGGTGTTCCAGGAGAATGCCCTGCGCATCCGGGTGCTGGAGGCCGAGGCCGAAGCCGAGCGACAGCAAGTCCAGGCCTCTTTGGAGAGAATGGTCGCCGAGCGGACCGACACGCTGCACCACCAGACCGAGGTGCTGGAGGCGCAGGCCATCGAACTCATTCAGGCGCGCAACCAGGCCGAGACGGCCAACCAGGCAAAGAGCGATTTCGTGGCCACGGTCAGCCACGAACTGCGCACCCCCCTGACCCTCATTCTCGCTCCCCTGGAACAACTCTCGGCGGCGACCACCCCGCCTGCGGACTGGCATGTGCAAGTCGACCGCGCCCAGCGCAACGCGCTGCGCCTGATGAACCGGGTGAACGACATCCTCGATTTCTCCAAGGCCGAAGCGGGCAAGTTCGAGTTGTGTCCGATGCCAGTTGACTTGAGCAAGACGGTGGGTGTGCTGGCCGAGGATGCCGCCATGGTGGCCGAGGGCAAAGGCTGCACCTTGACCTGCAGCATCGATCCCACGCTTGGCACGGTGTTCCTGGACCCCCGGCACTTCGAGAAGATTCTCCTCAACCTGGTGAGCAATGCCATCAAGTTCACGCCCGCTGGCGGCACCGTACACCTGGCAGTGACCGCGATTGATGGCGAGCGATTCGAGCTCGCGGTGCAAGACTCGGGGATTGGCATTGCGCCTGACAAACTGCCGTTGCTGTTCCAGCGTTTTTCCCAGATCGACAATTCCGCCACGCGCCATTACAGCGGCACCGGCATCGGTCTCGCCCTGGTCAAGGATCTGGTCAAACTGATGGGGGGCGAAGTCGGCGTCAACAGCGAGCCCGGGCAGGGCTCGTGCTTCTTTGTTCGACTGCCGCTGGGGGCAGAGCCAAACACCGTACCGACCGAAACCAGCCATATGCACGAGCGATCGTCACCGAGCACAGCAAGCACAACCGAGCAGCGCCACCTGCGTTTCGACGACGGTCGCCTTGGCGGTCGCAACGATCAAGCTACGACGCAAGGCGCAGACGACGAGCAGCACCCGGAACACGCCTTGCGATCCAAGGTGCTGGTAGTCGACGACAGTCCGGAAATGCTTGGCTATCTCCGCGAGCTGTTGCGCGACGACTACAGCGTCGCCACCGCAACTGATGGAGAGCAGGCCTGGGCACTCCTGCAGCTCCACCCCATCGATGTCGTCGTCTCGGATGTGATGATGCCGAAGCTCGACGGCTTCGGCCTGACAGCCAGGATCAAGGCCAGCGCCGGTTTTGCCCATTTGCCCGTGATCCTGGTGACCGCCCGCGGCGGTAGCGAGGCCTGCGTCTCCGGGCTGGAGAGTGGCGCCGATGACTATATCGCCAAACCCTTCTCGCCGCTGGAGCTCAAGGCTCGCGTACGCGCGGCGCTGCGCATGAGCCAGGTGCAAACCGAACTGAATGCAAAATCCCGTCAGGCAGGCATGGCCGAAATCGCCACGACTGTGCTGCACAACGTCGGCAACGTCCTCAACAGCGTGAACGTATCGGCAGAACTGGTCAGCAGCCAGATGCGCACCTCCAAAGCCCAGGGGCTGGGCAAGGTGGCGCAAATGATGAGCGAACACGTCCATGACCTGAGCGATTTTCTCACCAAAGACCACAAGGGAAAGATGCTGCCCGATTACCTGCTCAAGCTGGCGAAAGTGGTGGCGCAAGAGCAAGAGGGCATCATCGAAGAACTCGTGCAACTCACCAAGGGCATTGACCACATCAAGACCATTGTCGCTGCCCAGCAGTCCTATGCCGTCGCCGTCAGTATTGTCGAGACAGTGCCGGTCGCAGAGTTGATCGACGATGCCTTGCGCATGAGTGCTGGATTACTGGCGCGCCAGGAAGTGACGGTGGTCAGGGACATTGCCGACTTGCCCCTGCTGCCCCTGGACCGGCACCGGATGCTGCTGATTCTGGTGAACCTGATCAACAATGCCAAGCAGGCGTTGGACGGCGTGATCGATCGCAGCCGATGCGTCACGTTCAGCGCGTCTCTCGCTGACGGGGCAGTATTGCGTATCGCGGTGGCCGACAACGGCAATGGGATTGCGCCTGAGCACTTGGCGCGGATCTTTTCCCATGGCTTCACGACGCGCAAGGACGGTCACGGTTTCGGCCTGCACAGCTGCGCGCTGGCCGCGCAGGAAATGGGTGGCAGCTTGACCGTGCGCAGCGACGGGGCCGGACAGGGCGCAACCTTTATCCTCGATATTCCCCTTGATGCGCCGCTGAGTAAGCGGTGAGCGCCGAGATCAGCCGCCGCGCTGTATCTGCTCCAGTATCAGGCTGTCGGTTATGTTCATGTCGTCCAGCAGCAGAAACATCTTGCTCAGCACCTCGGCCATTTTCCTGTCGGTGTCGGCGAACGGCAGGTAGAACTCCGTGGAGCTGCTGCCTGCGGGCACGATGCACAGGTAGTTGCCAGGTTCGATATGGATGGCCGCGCTGCCCAGATGAATGCGGTAGTTCGCACGCTGGCCGGTAATGTGCAGAAAATGTCCTTCACATTTAACGTTTCGCAGCCCTAGCCCTTGAATCAACTCACCGACCAGTTCGGCGCGTCGTTGCACGGTTTCTTGGCTGGTGCTGTAGTCGTCCGCGGTGTGGGCCACGGAGACCAGCAGATCGGCGTCGCGCATGATTTCCGAGAACAGCAGCGGTGGTACTTGCTCAAGGGGTAGGGCTTTGTGGTCGCGGTAGAACGCAATCGTGTCGAAGGTAAAGTGTTCTGTTTCCGAGAGGTAATGGCCGGTGTCCAGAAAGTTGAACAGGGCGAAGATGCCGTGCTCTTTGCTCTCGTAGTAGATGTTCTCGACGCTTGAGGTCGACCAGTTGCGGACCTGCAGCAACCGCGCGGCGACTTTTCCTTTGAGGCGATGGCCGGCAAATCGGTTGGACCACAGGCCGGTGTCTCGCTCAGCAGGTGTTAACAGGTACAGCTCGCGAAAGGCCTGTTTGAACGGCTGCACGCGGCGATGGGTCACCACTTCTTTCTGCCAGGCCGACAGTTGTCCGGCCGTGAACAGATGAAAAGGGTGAGCGATACGCAGCGTCCTTTCAGCGACATGTTGGCGGCCTTCCAGGTCAGTCACCGTCAGCGTTGCGGCATCGAGCCAGCCCAGCGCAGCGTCGTCGGCCTGCACAATCAGCTGTTCGAGCAGCAGGCGAACCGCGGGCATTTTCAACAGCGGCTTCAGATCGTCCAGAGCCAGGGTTTCACCGCTGCTCATCATCGCTTCCAGGGTGCGGCAGAAGCGCGCGATCTGTTCCTTGAGCTGGGTTTGCTGCGTTTTGAGGGCGATGAAGTCTGGGTTTTTGCGCACCGCAGGCGGTGCGGTCTTGAGTGTCTTTGCGGCTTTGCAGATGTGCAACGAGGGCGACAAGCCGTCGATGACGAGCGTGATGTCATAGCCATCGATGGTGGCGGCCGTCAGCGCGGATTCGGCGATCTGCGATTCCATGGCCCACTCCAGGCGAATCGCCGAGGGGTAACCGGCGACACGCGCCAGGTTTTCCAGGCCTGCCTGCACCGCTGCGTGGGAGTTGGCCTGGCGTTGAGCGCCGTATTTGCGCACCTCTTTGTGCAGTTTCTTGAGCGTCAGATAGCGCTGGCGTACGTCGTCCGGCCCCGTGACGGGCAGCAGGCCGTAGATGCGCATTGCCGGCTGTGCGTGGCGGGACAATTTCTTTTCCAGCGCCGGTCGACCGATGCCCTGGTAGGCGTCGAGCAGCACACGCGTCTCGGGAAACGCCCAGTGCGAGGGTTCGAGTGCCGCGAGGTATTCGCGCAGGTGGTCGGGGTCGGCCTCGGCCAATGCCTTGTCCAGCAGGTAGCGGTCCACCACACCCACGGTTTCATCCAGCGTATTGGGCAGGTCGGTGCCCCAGCCGGATTGAGGTGCCAGGGCAATGTTCAGGTATTCACGCTGGAAGGCTTGCAGATCACTCCAACCGAGCGCGTCGAGCACCACTCGGCTGGCTTGTCCGGCGTAGGGCAGGGCGGTCAGCAGGCTATTTCTGGAAAAACCGGTCAGCGCCGCGAGCAGCTCTGCCGATGGGTTCCTGGGCAATTGCTGAAGCGACAGGAAGCGTTCGAGCACCGCGGCCGTGTAGCCGAATCCGTCGAGAAAGTTATCCGGCGTCATGCCCAGTCGTTCGACGACCGCCAGGGCCTGCAACAACCAGCGGGTCTGATACACCTCTACCGAACGGAAGGTGTCAGCCAGCTTCTCGGCGTTAGCGGGCAATCCAGCCAGGGCGTCCTCGACATAACGAACGGTGAAGTTCACCAGTTCAGGGGGCACCGCAGCAGCTTCTTCAGTGAGGGGCTCATCGCTCAGGGACGACTCATCATCGAGGCCTTCGTCTTCCGGGGCCTCGTCGTTTGAATCGTCCTCGTCGAACGCTTCCTCGGCGTAGCGATCCAGGTCCACATCATCGCTGTCCAGCCCGGCGTCGTCGGCGTAGAACATCATGGCGCGGCCCCAGGTATTGGCCGCCCGGACGAAGCGAGGGTAATCGAGGCGGCCCGCTTCCAGCAGGCCCAGAGCGATGCGCTGGATTTCCTTGTGCACGTAGATATACGCGTCGGCGATTTTCCTTTGTTCGTCACAGGGCGCTGAAGGGGGCTGCTCGCGGTTCCAGCTGCCGTCCAGCAACCATTCGGCGAAGGCCTGCCAGGCCGGGGTGGGCGGGTAATTGCTCAGGCGATTGATGCACGCCGGGACGTCAGGCAAGGCCCAGGCCTGATCCGGGCTTCTTCGGTAATAGGCCGGGCCATCTTCGTCAGTGGGCAATGGATAGTCACTGTCCTCGAAAGCAAATTGCAGCATGTGCTGCAGTCGCGCGCAGATCTGCGCCAGTGAATAGGCATCCGGGTGAGCCGTGATCCACGCATCGCAGAGTCGATATTGCAGGCCATAGCGCTGTTGATCGCGGCGGTCCTCCAGATCGTCCCAAACGGTCGGGAATACAAAACCATCAGCCAGCGCTTTGGGCCCCTCCTGGGGATGCTGCCTGACCCAGTCATCGGCTATGCGCAGGCAGTCGATGCCGTCCCAGAAATCGGGCTCGAATTGGTCATATTGGCTGAGCTCGGGATAGTCATCCAGCGCGCTATCACAGAATGCTCGCAGCGCAGCGAGGCGTGTGGCTTGTTCGGGCACAGGACGGCGTGATTGCATGAGGGTATCCGAGGGAAGTGAACGACGAAGATCAACCGCCAATCAGCGGCACGAGGCGGATAAACGCGAGCGTGGAAGGGGGGCTCAATTCGATTGTCTCATCGAGACTTTGCAGCATGACGCCGTTGTGCAGAACGCGGAACGCACGCGCTTCAAAACCCTTCAAGGCTCGTTCGATCTCAACGCCGACATCCAGGTCTGGAGCCGCGCTGGCCTGAGGCATGACCACCGCGCCTTCACTGGCTTGCCGAAGAACCTCCCGCTCGCTCAGGTATTGGCGATCGAGCACTTCACGCATCGACGCTTGTTCCAGGCAGTGCTGGACCGACAGCGCGGCGATCTGTTCGGCCACGGTCAGGCGAATGAGTTCGGCGACCGTCAAGGTCAACGAACTCGGTGTCAGGGTGACAGGGGGCAGCAAAGGCTCCTGGCGTGCGCCTTTCAGGCAATAGCTATGAACCACGAACTCCATGACGCATTCCTTGCAAGCCAGGCCAGCCGGGGGGATGGCGCCTTAGCATATCCGGGTCTGCAATAAATTTCATCGCGCTGCGTAATGCTAAGGCTGGCCTGTACTCTTGGTGGAGACAATTTTGCCGTAACGCAGCCATGAGCACCCGAGAACCTCGGTGGGAGCGAGCTTGCTCGCGATAGCGTCGGTACATCCAACATCACTGCAAGCTGACCCTGCTCCCACAGGGGGACCGAGTCAGGCAGTGGCACCCATAGTGGCTTTTCGTTTGTATTGCAGGGGGCGGGAGTAGTGATGCCTGATCCAGTAGTCAGGCTGTCATTGCACGATTAGTGGCAACAATTTGCTCATGCGTGAACTGGCTGCCGGGCGCCATGAACTTGGCCAGAAGTGCGTCCCGGTTTTGAGGCGCCTTCGTTTTATCAGCCGCACATAAGGCCGATTTCAGCGCCGGCAACGTGAGTTCGGTGCAGTACGCAGGGGTACCTGGTTGCTGGCGCCATGAGCCCTCAAGGCTGCCAGCGGCAAGCGCGGTGAAACCGGTATCCTCGACGAGATCCCGCGCGATTGCCTCGGCATTGGCGTCATCCCCAGCCACAGGCAAGGCGATGCGTGTTGAAGACCCGGCGGGTTGGCCTTTGTCGGCAAGCGTCGCTGCGAGGAGGGCGTTCCATGCCTTAACGACCGGGCGGCCAATCTGCTCGCTTACCCAGACGCTCTCGGGTTTGCCGTCGTCAACTTCCTTGATTGCCCCGTCCCGTCCCGGATAGTAATTGGATGTGTCAATGACGACGACTTTCTCGGGAACATGACTCAACGTCTGCTTGAGATCAGGGTATTTCGCGAAGGGGATCGAGAGGATAACAACGTCTACCTCGGACACAGCCTCTTCCTTGGTCACCGCCTGTACACCGATTTCGTTGGCAAGGTTCTGAAGGCTCCGAGGGGCCTTCGAGTTTGCCAGTTTGACCTCATGGCCGCACGCAGCGAGCTTACGGGCAAGGGTAGCCCCGATGTTACCCGCGCCGATAATTCCGATTTTCATTTCAATGACTTCCTCGCCTATCAAGCTCTTCAGTTACCCACAAACGGTGCCCCGTCGAGGCAGGTGCTACCGACATGGTTAACATCATTCTGCCGGTGCTTTGTATCCCGCAAGCATGTTCAATATCTCATCATGGGCACCGTTCGCTTCAGCAAGCCGCAATGGCTTGGCGCGTTCGACGACAAGTTCGCGCGGGGTCGGAGAGATCTCGAGCAGTTCGAAGATTTCATTCAAGAACTCGTCCAAAGGCATGGCGTGTTCGTCATTTTCCTGCCCAAGCAAAGTGGTGCGCACACCCGGTGGCGCAAGCTCGATAACCTCGACTGACGAGGCCTCCAGTTGCACGCGAAGGCTTTGAGTGAACGAGTGAACGGCCGCTTTGGTTGCGCTGTAGGTCGGTGTCGCAGGCAGCGGGACGAATGCCAAGGCCGAACTGACATTGATGATCGTTGCACTGGGCTGCTTGATCAGTTGGGGAGTGAATGCGTACACCATGCGAATCGTGCCGAGCAAGTTCGTTGTCACGATATCTTCGGCGGTGCCCAGGTATTGCGGATCAGTCAGGTCCTCCCAGTGCATGATGCCCGCGTTGTTTATGAGCACGTTCAGATTCGGGTGACTGATCGCAAGCGCTTCGCTGGTGCGCTGGATGGATTTTGGATCGCAGACGTCCAGCAATACTGATTCAAGACCTGGATGTTCCGACACGATCTTGTCGAGCAGAGCCTTGCGCCGTCCCGCGATGATGACGTTGTTTCCCGCCTTGTGAAGCCTGAGCGCCAGACCAAGGCCGATGCCTGAGGTGCTGCCGGTAACCAGGATCGTGTTGCCAGTGCTGTTCATAGTAAACTCCGGTAGGGGTATTCAAGCGGACAGCTGTCCACTTGCTGAAAAAACTACCGGACAACTGTCCGCTTTGCAATGCAGCGAAGGAAAAAACTTTGCCCAGGAATGAAGAATTGGCGATGCGTTCTGACGCCAAGAAAAACCGAGAACGAATTCTGAAGGTCGCCGTGGCAGAGCTGACACTCGATCCTGCGGTCCCGCTGAGCGCGATTGCGAAGAAAGCCGGCGTGGGGCAGGGCACGTTCTATCGCCATTTCGCCAACAGAGAGGCGCTGGTATTCGAGGTTTATCAATTCGAAATGCAGCAAGTGGCCTCGCTGGCCGAACAACTGCTCGCTACAAAACCACCTAAGGAGGCCCTGCGAGAATGGATGGATTGCCTCGTTGAATATGCAATGACAAAGTCCGGACTTGCGACCGCGATTCGGCAAGCAGCCTCTACTTACGAGTTCCCAGGGAAGTCGGGATACGCCCCCGTCCAGGCAGCCGCCGAGTTGCTTTTGAGGGCAAATGAAAAGGCCGGAACGATTCGTAGCGGGGTGACCCACGACGACTTTTTTCTAGCCACTGCCGGAATATGGCAAATAGATTCCCAGAGCGAATGGCGCTCACGTCTCGCCAGATTGATGGACCTGGTCATGGATGGTCTATGCGCTGGCAGCCCCGAAAGCCTGAAGAAGAAACCGTCCAGAACTGAGTGACCGCAGGGAAGTAGAGCGGCTATCAAGATCGTCTTTCAAACGAAAACGCAAGATTACTGCTGCTGCATCACGACCGGTCATGCCGTGTTCGAAGCGCCATGACCGGTGCGTTTTGCCGATTACTTTTGTGCCAGCAATGCCTTTCTTGCTGCCTTGTCGTGTTTCATGGCGGCGATTTCACGCTCGCAGGCCTCGACATCGAACGAGTTGTCCCACTTGGCAATGGCGATGGTGCCGATGCCGTTACCGATCAGGTTGGTAACGGCTCGCGCTTCGTTGAGGAACCGGTCAATGCCCAAGAGCAAAACCAGGCCTACCAGGGGAATGGAGTGGATGGTTGTGAGCGTTGCAGCCAGCGTTACGAAACCCGCGCCCGCCACGCCAGCCGAGCCTTTTGAGGTCAGCAGGAATACGCCCAGCAGAATTATCTGATCCACAAAGGTCAGTGGCGTATTGGTCGCCTGGGCGATAAAGATGGCAGCCATGGTGAGATAGATGCAGGTGCCGTCCGCATTGAAGGTGTACCCCGTAGGCAACACCATGCCCACGACGGATTTTTTGCAGCCAAGCTTTTCAAGCTTCACCATCATTCGCGGCAGCACGGCTTCGGTTGAGCAGGTGCCAAGCGTGATGAGAATCTCATCTTTGAAATAACGAAGAAATTGCATCAGCGGCATGCCCGACCATCGAGCAACCGAACCCAGCACCACCACGATGAAAATCAAGGTCGTGATGTAGAGCGCGACCAGCAATTGGCCGAGTGACAGCAAGGTCCCAATCCCGTATTTGCCAATAGTGAAAGCCATGCCGGCACCGGCACCAATCGGAGCCAGGCGCATGACCATTGCAACGACCTTGAACAGGCCTTGCAGGAACAGATCAATGGTGTTGATCAACGGCTTGCTGGTTTCGCCCATTTGAACCAGGGCTATACCCATCAATACCGAAAGCAGGATGATCTGAAGCATGACGCCATTGGAGAAGGCGCCGATGAAGGTTTGCGGGATGATATTGAGAAAGAAATCGATGGCGCCGCCTTGCTCACTGGCAGCTTGGCTGTATTTGTTAATGGCACTTCCATCAAGCGCGCTGGCGTTGATGTTCATGCCGACGCCAGGTTTCACGATGTTGACCACAATCAGGCCGACGACCAGGGCGATGGTTGAAAGAATCTCGAAGTAGATCAGCGCTTTTACGCCAATTCGGCCGACTTCCTTGATACTGCCCATCTTTGCGATACCGACAACGACCGTACCGAAAATAATGGGCGCCAACAGCATTTTGATCAGTTTGATGAAGCCATCGGCAAAGGGTTGGAGCTTGGCTCCGATATCTGGCAGGAAGTAACCGATTGCTGCACCGATCACGATGCCGATGAGTACTTGCACATACAGCTGGCCATACCAGCGGGATTTGGAGAATTCCACGGAAGCACCTCATTTTATTTTTGTGATGGGCATGTGGCTTGACGTTGGTGGGCGATGCCTGCCTGGTGCTGCGGCCCCTTGCACAGAGACCGCAGGTCGAGGGTGATCAGCCTTCGCTCAACTCACGCATTACAGCGTACAAAGCGGACTTGGCTTCGAAGCCAACACCTGGAATATCCGGCAGGCCGACATAGCTGTTTTCCACCTGGATCCCGTCAGCGAAGCCACCGAAAGGCTGGAACACATCCGGGTACGATTCGTTACCGCCAAGGTGCAGACCTGCTGCGATGTTCAGGGACATCTGGTGACCACCATGCGGAACTACGCGGCGGGAAGACCAACCCATTTCTTCCATCACCTTGAGGGTGCGCATGTACTCCACGAGCCCGTAGGACAGTGCACAGTCAAACTGGAGGTAGTCGCGATCGGGGCGCATGCCGCCGTGGCGCAGCAGGTTGCGGGCGTCCTGGTGGGAGAACAGGTTTTCACCGGTGGCCATGGGCAGTTCATAGTGATTTGCAAGCTCAGCCTGCAAGGCGTAGTCAAGCGGGTCGCCGACCTCTTCGTACCAGAAGAGGTTGTACTTCTTGATGGCTTCCGCGTAAGCAATACCGGTCTGCAGATCGAAACGACCGTTGGCATCGACGGCCAGTCGACGACCGTCGCCAACCACTTCGAGTACCGCTTCGATGCGACGGATATCTTCGTCCAGCGGCACCGCACCGATCTTCATCTTGACGACGTCGTAGCCACGATCCAGATAGCTCTGCATTTCCGCCTTGAGCTTGGTCTGGTCTTTGCCAGGGTAGTAGTAGCCGCCCGCTGCATAGACCCAGACCTTGTCATCGGCCACGCCGTTACGGTAACGGTCGGCCAGCAGGCGATACAGCGGTTTGCCTTCAATCTTGGCGACGGCATCCCATACGGCCATGTCGATGGTGCCCACTGCGACCGAGCGCTCGCCGTGGCCGCCTGGCTTTTCGTTGGTCATCAAGGTTTTCCAGATGGCGAACGGGTCCAGGTTGTTGTTGGCATGGTCGATGAGCGTGTCTGGATCCGCTTCCGTAATGCGCGCCAGGAAACGATCACGCATCAATGCGCCCTGGCCATAGCGTCCATTGGAGTTGAAGCCGTAGCCGATGACAGGCTTTCCGTCGCGAATCACATCAGTGATGACAGCGACAACCGAGCACGTCATTTTCGAAAAATCGATGTAGGCGTTAGCAATCGGGGAGGCAATGGAAACAGTTTTTTCACGAATGTCTACGATGCGCATGGCGGGGTCCTCTTGTTGTTTATGGCCCCACGTTAGGCTTTGCGATGTCACCCGCCCAATGCTATTAATGCCGCACCCTATGCACAGGAGGCATGGCCCTTGGAACTCGTTTGGCTTGAGGATTTTTCAGCGCTTGCGGAGTACGGCAGCTTCGTTCGGGCGGCTGAAGCGCGGCACGTTACCCAGCCGGCGTTCAGTCGCAGAGTGCGCTCGCTGGAGAGCTGGATGGGGGTGCAATTGTTCGTTCGAACGCCTCAAGGCGCGACACTGACTGAAGCCGGCAGGCAAATTTTGCCGAGTGCCCAGGAGGCTGCCAGGCGCTTGTACAGAATGCGCAACGAGGCTCAAGAGGTTGCTGGGATGGCTGCCAGGTCGCTTCAGTTTGCGGCAACGCATTCCCTGTCGTTTACATTTTTTCCCAGGTGGCTTCGAAGCTCGGAGAACGGTGCTCCCATCGAGGCTGTGCAACTGCACTCCGATAGCATGGCTGTCTGTGAGCAGATGCTGATACATGGCCAGGTTCAGTTTCTGCTTTGCCACCGCCATCCCGACGTTCCACCGCTACTGGCCCCTGATCAGTTCATCGGCAAGAAGGTGGGTGAAGACGTTCTTGTTCCTCTTGCGAGTGCCTCCGCCAACTTCGGCACCTCGCCTGCGGCCTTGCCATACCTGGCTTACACCCATGAGTCCGGGTTGGGGCGTATCGTCGCCCACAGGCTGCGTGGCAAAGAAGATTACCTTCACCTCAAACCCCTTTTCAGCAGCCACCTTGCAGCGGTGCTGATGTCCATGGCCCTGGAAAGCAAAGGCGTGGCCTGGTTGCCCAAGAGCCTCACCGAGCAGGAAATGCTGGATGGGCGCTTAGTCAGGGCGCTCGACGAAAGCTGGGACATACCGCTGGAAATTCATCTGACCCGTCCATCCGCGCCGCTCAGTCAATCTGCCGAAGCGTTCTGGGCCCGGCTGGGGCAGTGACCCGGCGCGTTTCATGTAACGCGCTGCGTTGCTCAATAAAAATAGAATTTGAGTGTGCAAATCGCCGCTGATCCCTTGCCGGGACCACGGCGAAGTGCCGAGCGTGTCGCTACTTGTAATGTTGTTCAAACACCGCCAACTGCTCAGGCTTGATCAACTGAAAGGGCACCCAGACGTCCGTTTCCACCGGCTCTCCCTTGATCATCTTGAGCGCTGCCTGTACTGCACTGGTCGCCTGGGCCTTGGGGTCCTGGAACACCGAGGCGACCAGCATCCCACGCTTGATCGCTGCCAGGCCGTCAGGCAAGCCGTCGATGCCGACAATCGCGATCTCGCCCTTGGTTTTGCCGGCCTGTTGCAAGGCCATGGCCGCACCGATGGCCATCTCGTCGTTGTTGGCGACGATGGCATCGAAACGACTGCCCGCCAATAGCCAGTTGCTGGTCAGGTCCATCCCTTTGTTGCGCTGCCACTCGGCGCTTTGCTGCTCGACAATCTTGATCCCGGGATAATCCTTGAGCACCTGTTTGACGCCTTCGGTGCGGTCGTGGGTGGCGTTTTGCGCCAGGTCGCCCATGATGATCGCAAGGTTGCCCTTGCCGCCGAGCTTTTCGGCCAGGTAGCGCATTTGCAACTGTCCGGCCTCGATGTCATTGGACGCGACCGTGACCACGCCTTTGGGCAAGGTGCGCTCGTCCGGGTGACGGTTGACGTAGACCAGCGGCGTCTTCGCTTCGACCGCGGCGCGGGTGATGTTGGCCGTGGCGGAGGTGTCCACCGGCAGGACAATGACCGCATCCACTTTCTGGTTGATAAAGCCCTGGACCTGGTTGAGTTGGCGCACCACATCGCCTTGGGCGTCCTCGAACTGGATCTTCACGTTTTCCTTTTTCGCGGCCTCGTCCAGACCATTACGCACGTAGGTCATGAAGTTGTCGTCGACCCTGGCGATGCTGACGCCGATGCGATAGTCGGCGGCGGCCCATTGGCTGAACAGCAATAGCAGGGTGGCGAAAAGCAGTGTGCAACGACGCATGATGGTTTTCCTTTTGTTGTTATGAGTTGTACGTCACCAAGAGCTGAAAATCTGCCGCACGTGTTGAATTCGGTGCGGGCTTTATCCATCAAGCGTGAAGGCTTGCCTGAAACGCTCAAGCGCGACCTCGCTGTCACCGCTGGCCCAGCCTTCGAGGCCGACGACACCGCTGTATCCCATGCCGAACAAGGCCCTGGCAATGGCGGGATAATGGATTTCACCGGTACCGGGCTCCATGCGCCCCGGGACGTCGGCGACCTGGATCTCGCCGATGGCGCTGCCGGCGCGCTGGATCAGTTCGATCAGGTTTCCTTCTCCGATCTGTGCGTGATAGAGGTCCAGGTTCATCTTCAGGTGCGGGTTGCCCACGGCCTCGATCAACGCCAGGGTGTCGTCGGCGCGGGCGAACGGCGTACCCGGGTGGTCGACTTCGGTATTGAGGTTTTCCAACAGGAATACCCGACCCGCGTCTTCGCCCAGGCGGGCGATTTTTTCCAGCGTCTTGCAGGCGCTCAACCACATGCGGCCGCTGGTCTGGGCCACGGGGTTGACCGGCAACCCCTGGTCACCCAGGCCGGTGCCATGCAGGTTCAGGCTGGGGCAGCCCAATTGAGCGGCGACGGCCAAGGATTCCTGGGCGCTGTCGAGCAGGTGTTGGATGTCCTCGGGATCGGTCAGGTTGCCGCAGATGTAGCCGGTCATGGAGGTGAAATCCGCGCCGGTCGCTACAAGGGCCTGGATGTCTTTGGTCGTCCAGTTCCATATCTCGACGCTGAAGCCCAGCGCGTGGATGCGTTTGACCCGCTCGATAAAGGGCAGGTCGAGAAAAACCATCTCGGCGCTGATCGCCAGTTTGAACGGTGTGAAGCTCATGAAAACGCTCCTTGCACACGCACTGTTTTGCCCTGTTGGAAGGATTCGATACAGGCGCGGGCGATGGCCAGTGCCGCCCGTGCATCTTCACCGCTGGCCAGAGGTTTCTCGCCGCTGCGCACGCAACTGACGAAGTGGTTGAGCTCGGCCACATAGGCATCACGCAGCAGGTCGGTGTCCATGCGCTGGGTATCGGCCTGGACCCCATTGGCCAGGTACCGCAGCAAATCAGAGTCGTTGACGTTGCCCATGGTCAGCATGCCAGCGCTGCCGAACACTTCGCCGCGGACATCGTAGCCATACACGGCCTGGAAATTGGCCTCGGCCGTGGCGATGGCGCCGTTATCGAAACGGATCGTGACCACCGCGGTGTCGAGAAACCCTTTGTCCTTGTAGGCCGGGGCGATCAGGGCATCGGCCATCACAAAAACCTCGACCGCCTCGGCGCCCGGATTCAGGTAGCGCAGGGTATCGAAGTCATGGATCAGCGTTTCCAGGAAGATCACCCATTGCGGCGAGGCGGCCGGGTTGTTCAGCGCTGGGTCGCGGGTCAGCGAGCGCAGCAGTTGTGGCGTACCGATCCGGCCGGCAACCACGTCCAGGTGAGCGGTGCGGAAACTTTTGGCAAAGCGACGGTTGAAACCGACTTGTAGCGTCACCCGTGCGTCGGCAGCGGCGGCGATGGCGCGGTCAGCTTCGTCCAGGGTGATGGCCATCGGTTTTTCACAGAACACCCCTTTGCCGGCCCGGGCCGCACTGATCACCAATTCGGCATGGCTGCGTGCCGGGGCGGCAATCAGCACGGCGTCGATGTCCGGGTCATCAAGTAATTGCTGTGGGTCGGTATAGACCTTCTGCACGTCCAGTTCTGCCGCCAGGCGTGCGGCTTGGCCGGGGGTAGGATCGGCGATGGCGGCGAGGCAGGCGCCGGGGATGTGCCGGGCGGCGGTCAGACCGTGAAAACTGCCCATGCGGCCGGCGCCGATGAGGCCAAGGCGAAGGGTCTTGGATGTGCTCATGAACATGACTCCCTTTATTGTTTTTACGACTCGGCGGTAAGAATGTCCTCGTCTGTCCAGGTAGGGAGCAAGCGCTGTGCCAATAATTAACTAGTTGATATTAAAGGGAATTTATTTGGTTTTATTCAAAATCATGTTCATTTAAATGACATGTCTATACTGACATGTCGAAAATATGAACATGTGGCCGGATATGAACCAGCAACCTGCAGCATTGAGCGCCGAAGACCGTGACTACCTCACCACGCTGGGCCCTGCGTCGTTGAACGAAGGGCCAGGCACTGCGCTGGATGAGGCTTGGCGCGCGTGCTTGCAGGGAGCTATCGAACGGCCTGCCGGGATCCGCCGGGTGATTTGGGAGTCCTGGTTGCGCAGCGTCGATGCCGGCCTCGATCCGGAAGACGGCGAGTACCGTTTTGTCGCGCCTGCCGACCTGACCGCGACACTGGCAGCCAACCGGGTGCTGATCGCCGCGGCGGCGCAAGTCATGCGCGGTTTGCTCGCCTATAACCCCAGGGGCCATATCAACCTGACCGATGCCGAAGGCACGACGTTGTATTTCTGTGGCCTGGACCTCACACCCATTGGCAGTCGATTGCTGGAGTCGGTACAGGGCACCAATTGCACCGGGCTGGCTATTGTCGAGGACCGTTTGGTGTATGTGCTGGCCGAGGAAAACTTCGGGCTTGGCCTGCGCCGGCGTCGCATGCATTGCGCCGCCGCACCGATCCGCGATGCCCAGGGCCGGACGCTGGGCATGTTGACCTTGACGGCAGAGCCCGGCTGGTTTCATTTCCATACGCTGGGCACGGTCCAGGCCGCGGCCGAGGCGGTCTCGCGGCAGATGGCGCTGCAAGCCTTGCTGGAAGAACAACAGACAGTCCTTGAAGTGCTCAACGAGGGCTTGGTGGTATTGGATGAGCAGGGCTGCATCAAGGCGCTCAACCATTACGCTCGGCAGTTGTTTCGCGTCGGCCATGACCTGCTCGGCAGTCCGTTCAAGAGCCTGGGCCAGAGCGAATTGACCGATGCAGTCCTGCTCGCGGGCGGGGACGGCGTGCGCGACCTGGACTGCACCTTTGAGCTGCACGACCGCAGCCATCTGGCCTGCCTGGTGTCGGTCTGCCCGCTGGAGCAAGGCGGGCGGATTGTGTCGTTGCGCGAGAACCGACGCATCCGGGAAATCACCCGGCGGATCATTGGCACCCAGGCCAGCTACACCTTCGAAACCATCCTTGGCCGTTCACAGGCGATTGAGGATGCACTGCACCTGGCGCGGGTTGCCAGTCGCAGTGATTCGACCACGCTGATCCTCGGTGAGAGCGGCACTGGCAAGGAGTTGTTCGCCCAGGCCATCCATAATGGCAGCGATCGATGTGGCGGGCCTTTTGTGGCGGTCAACTGCGGCGCCATTCCCCGTGACCTGGTGCAGAGCGAACTGTTTGGTCATGTCGAAGGCGCGTTCACCGGAGCGGCGCGCGGTGGGTCGGCAGGCAAGTTCGAATTGGCCGATGGCGGGACGATCTTCCTCGATGAAATCGGTGATATGTCCTTCGATGCACAGGTCAGCCTGCTGCGTGTCCTGCAGGAAGGCGAGGTGACACGGGTGGGGGCGAAAAAATCGCTGCGGGTCAACGTGCGCATCATCGCCGCCACCCATCGCAACCTGAGCCAGGCAGTGGCCGAAGGCGCCTTTCGCGAGGACCTTTACTACCGGCTCAACGTGCTGAACCTGACGGTGCCGCCACTGCGAATGCGCCGCGAGGATGTACCGTTGCTGGCGCGGCATTTCCTCGCGCGATGTGCCCGGTCGCTACGCAAGTCGATGCAGGACCTTTCGCCCGCGGCGCTGGATATGCTTGGCGCCTATCACTGGCCAGGCAATGTCCGTGAGCTGGAAAATGTCATTGAGCGGGCGACCAACCTGGCGATGACCGAACTGATCGAGCCGAACGATCTTGCCCTGGATATTAGGCAGAGAGGGCGCTCATCGACATGGGGAAGTGCCCCTGAGCCACGGATGGCGCCGGATCTTGGTACCCATGAGATGAATGCCATCATTGCCGCCCTCAAAGACACGCGCGGAAACATCCGTCTGGCTGCTCAGCGGCTGAATGTGTCGCGGGGTGGGTTGTACAACAAAATGAGCCGGTTTGGACTCAAGGTTGATGCGTTCCGTTCTTAGTGGGTGGCGCATGGTCAGGGGCGAGGTCAGAAAGCGGTTTTCTTGAAGCAGCGAGCGGACACGCCCCGATAGAACGACCAAATGGCGAGCCCCTGCACGACGACTGCTGCTGTCACGACGGCGACGATGGCGTGATTCGGATCGGTGAAGAGGGAGCGCACCAGGCCGAACAAGGCCGGGGCGAAGGCGTAGGTGGCTTGGCTGATCGCGACCATCAGGGCGATCACCCTGGCGGTTTGTTCACGGCTGAACTCGGTCTGGGCTATCAGTGGCGGCAAGGAGGTGGCATTGCCAATGCCCGAACCGATCAACACCACGGCTATCCAGGCCACTGTCGGGTGAAGGTCCAGGCCGAGAAGCATCAGCGTGCCCAACATCTGGACGGCATAGCCGAGGCAGGCCAGTTGTCGGCGGTTCATGCCTTGGATCATCAGGCGTGCGGCGACGTATCGGCCGCCCATCGCACTGGCAGTGGCCAGACCCATGGCGAATGAGGCGTCATGCGCCCCCATGCGCCCCACCAGGATCGAGTACAGGTGCGCGATCAAGCCGATCTGGGCGAACAGCCCCAAGGACATGCCGGCTGCCAGCGTGCGGAAACTTGCCGACCTGAGGGTCTGCATGGCGGTCCACGGCGTAGCGCCGGCGCTGATCGGCACGGGTTCCGGTTGGTCTGCATTGTCGGGATGTTGTCCCAGGCTTTGTGGGCTTTTGTTGAAGACCAGGAAAGCGAAGACGCCTATGAGCAACACCGCGACAATGCTGATTACCAGCGCCGCCATGGCAAAGCCGAAACGCTCGATCAGCAACACCCACAGCGGCGAAAAGATCACGCCACCCAGGCTGGCGCCGTTGTAGGCCTTGCCCAGGGCCTTGGGTCTTTCCTTGACGTACCACGGCGCGATCAGGGTGTTAACGGCCGCGGCACCCAATGTCACCCAGCCGATACCCGAGCAGACGGCGCCCGTATACAGCACCCATAACTGGTTGGCGTGAGCCCAGATGTTCACGCCGATACCCAGGACGATGCTGCCCAGCAGGGTGATGGCGGGTATCCCGACGCGTGCGTAAAGGCGTGGCAGGTTGGCGATGACAAGCGTGCCGCTGAGAAAGTGCAAGGTCACGGCAGCCGAGACCTGGGCGATCGGCCAACCCGTGCGCTCCATGACCGCTTGCATATAAATCGGCGGCCCATAGAAGCCGATTCCCCAGCCGATAATCGCCAGGATGAACGTGCAGGCCAGTACGGTTTTTCCAAAAAAACGGGTGCGTGTCATCGCCATCTCCTCCATGTTTGGCTCATAGGCTATGGGATCGACAGGTTCCTCACTTCGTGGTGCGTCGAACAATGGATGTCGAGCGAGGGCCGGGGCTGGAAGGATGTTACAAACTTGCTATTCCCCTTTTCGGGCCGATGACAGCAGAACCGACTATCCTTGCGGACACTGAATTTGAACACTGCATCCATAAAAAAAAGAGACGCCATGACACATTATGATCGCGCCATCGGCTCCAGACCCGGCATCACACGCTGTGATCAAACCTGTAAGGCCAGGTCCCGGTTGCTCAAGATAATTTCAATGACGGCTTTCTGTCTCTTCGCGGCAACGCCCGGATACGGCCAGGATCTACCGGCAGCGACGGACGCCACGGTGACGGTGAATCAAGCACAGGAAATGGTTGCCAAGGCCACTCTCGGCGCCGTTCCCTGGAGTGGCCCCGAATCCGGCCCGCGCGCCCAGCGCGGCAAGAGTATCGCCATTGTCGCAGAAGATATGCGCAACGGAGGTATTGTCGGTGTCGCCCAGGGCGCTCGCGAGGCCGCCAAGGCGATGGGCTGGACGCTGAGGGTATTCGATGGCGCTGGCTCCTCGGCCGGGCGTGCAAAGGCCTTTGCCGATGCCCTGGCGGCGAACCCCGATGGCCTCATTCTGTGCGGTGCCGACGCCCTTGAAAACAAGGCGGCGCTGGCCGTCTTCGCCGACAAGGGCGTTCCAGTGGTGGGCTGGCACGCCGGAGAGCGGCCCGGGCCGATTGATGGGACGCCGATGGCCATGAACGTCACGACCGACCCGCTCGAAGTGGCTCGCATCACGGCCATGGCGGCAGTGGCGCAGTCGAACGGAAAGGCCGGGGTGGTCATCCTGACCGACTCCAGGTACAGCATCGCCATGGCGAAAGCCAAGGCCATGGAAAACGTGATTCGGGCCTGTCGGGAGTGCTCGTTGCTGGAGGTGCGCGATGTCGCGATCTCCGAAAGCCGCGAGAAAATGCCGGCGATCACCACGGAACTGCTTCAGCGCCATGGCAAGCGTTGGACCCACACGTTGGCCATCAACGATATCTATTTCGACTACGCGGTGGCCACCTTGGCCAGCGCCGCGATACCCCGCGACGGCATCAGTCTGATGTCGGCCGGTGACGGGAGTGCTTCGGCGTTCTTGCGCATACAGGAAAAAAACTACCAGACCGTCACCGTGGCCGAACCGCTCAATGTGCATGGCTGGCAGGTGATCGATGAATTGAACCGACTGATGGCAGGTCAGCCGGTGAGCGGTTTCGTGGCACCGGTTCACTTGGTCAATGCCGACAATATCACCTTGGACGGCGGGACGAAGCTCCTGTACGACCCCAGCAATGGTTATCGAGACATCTATCGATTCCAGTGGAATCCCTGAGCGCTGGACGTGGCTTCACGGCCAGGGAGTCTGGGTCTCCCAGGCCGCCAACGGTCTATCGAAAAATAATGGCCTCGACCTGTCGATTTCGGCCATTGCCATTCGATTAGTCCGTAGAGCCGCCACAAGGGCGGCTTGATCCATCCATTCTCAGGAGATACCAGCATGCGATTTATGGTGATCGTCAAAGCCAGTCCGGAATCGGAAGCCGGAGAAATGCCCAGCGCGGACCTGCTGGCCGCCATGGGTGCCTACAACGAAGAACTGGTCAAGGCCGGGGTGATGCTCGCCGGTGAAGGCCTGCATCCCAGTGCCGAGGGCGTGCGCGTGCAGTTTTCCGGCAAGGACCGGACGGTGATCGACGGGCCCTTTGCTGAAACCAAGGAGCTGATCGCCGGCTTCTGGATCTTCAAGGTCCAGTCACTGCAGGAGGCCATCGACTGGGTCAAGCGCTGCCCGAACCCGATGGTCAGCGACAGTGAAATCGAGATCCGCCAGCTCTTCGAGCTCGAGGAGTTCGGCGAGTCCTTTACCCCTGAATTGCGCGAGCAGGAAGAACGCTTGCGGGCGCAGATGTCCGGCCAATCGTGAAACCGACTGCAGGAGACCCGACCATGAGAATCATTCCTTACCTGACCTTCAACGGTAACTGCAAGCAAGCCTTCGCTTTGTATGAGGAGGTACTGGGCGGCGAACTGTTTTCCATGTCTTTTGCCGAGGCCCCCGAGGAAACCGGGATGCCCAAGGATCCCAACCTGATCATGCACACTTGCCTGACCGTCGGCGCTTTCAGCCTGATGGCCTCCGATTGCCCGCCAGGCCAGCCGTTTCGCAAGCCGCAAGGCGTGTCGGTTTCCCTCAACGTCGACAGCGTGGGGGAGGCCGAGCGGCTATTTAAAGGCTTGAGTGCAGGTGGCAGCGTGTACATGCCCTTGGAGAAGACCTTTTGGGCGGAACGCTTTGCCATGTTCGAAGACCGTTTCGGGATTGCCTGGATGGTCAATTACGAGGGGGGAAAATAAGTCGAGCGCAGCCCATGGATGGACGACTCGGGTGAACCTTGCGCCAATACTGCGTTCACTTATTGAGGTGCCGTTTTAAGTGGTCCTGTGGGAGCGAGCTTGCTCGCGATGGCGGTGGATCAGTTACGGGGATGGAGACTGACACTCCGCCATCGCGAGCAAGCTCGCTCCCACAAGGGATCAGGCTGAATTTGGCCGCTGCCTCAGTGCCGATAAGGAATTCGCATGCATCCAACCTCGTCCACATTCCCCTTGAACGCCGCCGTCGAACGCGAGCTCAGTCCGCGTGCGGTCAGTACGGGAATCGTCCTCGGTATCCTGCTGACGCCTTCCAATGTCTATGCCGGGTTGAAGATCGGCTGGTCGTTCAATATGTCGATCATTGCCTTGCTGGTTGGCTATGGCATCTGGCAAGGCTTGGCGAGTCGATCGGTGGGGCGACTGCCCTGGACGCTGCACGAAAGCAACATCAACCAGACCGTGGCCTCTGCCGCTGCGTCGATCATTTCCGGTGGGCTGGTCGCGCCCATCCCGGCCTATACCTTGCTGACCGGCCAGCAGTTGGACGCCATTCCCATGGTGGCCTGGGTCTTTTCGGTGAGTTTCCTGGGGATTTGGATTGCCTGGTACCTGCGGCCCTCATTGCTCAATGACAAGGCGCTGAAATTTCCCGAGGGCATGGCGACCCTGGAAACCCTGCTGCATATCTATAACCACGGCCACGAAGCCGCGACGCGCTTGAAGGTGCTGCTCAGCGCCGCGTTGCTGTCCGGGCTGGTCAAGGCGGTCGACACCTTCATGTGGACCATCCCGCGCTGGTCTCCGAGCGCCCAACTGGAGCGCCTGACGTTTACCGCTGACCCTTCGCTGTTGTTAGTGGGGTTCGGCGGCATCATCGGTATTCGCGTGGGCCTGACCCTGCTGCTCGGTGCCTTGCTGGCGTGGGGCGGGTTGGCGCCGTGGCTGCTGGAACAAGGCTTGGTGCGGTTGCCGCACGGTAGCAGCGGCCCGCAGTTCGCGGCACTGGTGGAGTGGTTGCTCTGGCCAGGGGTGAGCCTGATGGTCTGCTCGACCCTGGCCTCGTTGGCGATTCGCTTGTGGGCATTGCACCGGTCCACCAAGGCGGGCGGCGGGGCGATCTGGACGATACCGAAGCCTGGGCCTGCCACTGGTTTTGTACTGTCGATCATCCTGGTGGTGAGCCTGCAAGTGCTGTTGTTCGGCATCAATCCGTGGATGGCCTTGTTGACCATTCCCTTGGCGATCTGTCTGGCGGCGGTGGCCGCCCGGGTGGTGGGCGCCACGGGCATTCCGCCGATCGGGGCCATCGGCCAATTGTCCCAGTTGAGCTTTGGCATCGTCGCGCCGGGGCAGGTGCCGATCAACCTGATGAGCGCCAACACCGCCGGTGGTTCGGCCGGGCAGTGCACCGACCTGATGAATGACTTCAAGGTCGGCCGGGCGATCGGCGCCACGCCTCGCAAGCAGCTGATCGCCCAGACCCTGGGGATTTTCGTCGGTAGCATCGTCGGGGTGTTGGCTTACCTGGCGCTGATCCCGGACCCGCAAACCATGCTGCTCACCGAAGAGTGGCCGGCCCCGGCGGTCGCCACCTGGAAGGCCGTGGCGCAAACCCTGACCCTGGGCCTGGACTCGTTGTCAGCGAGCATTCGCTGGGCGATTTTCATCGGCGGCCTGGTTGGCTTGCTGTTGGGAGTCCTCGACAGCCTGCTGCCGGCGCATCGGGCCCGGTACCTGCCAAGCACGGCGGCCTTGGGCCTGGCTTTCGTCTTGCCGGCCTCGGTGTCCCTGATGATGGCCCTCGGTGCGCTGTTGACATGGCTGGTGAGCTGTCGCTGGCCGAGCCTTACGGAACGCTTCGCCATCACCGCGGCGGCGGGGTTGATTGCCGGGGAGAGCATTACCGGGGTGGGGGCGTCGTTGTGGCAGATGCTTGGGAATGGGTGAGATGGAGTAACTATCGACGGTTGGTCTCGTCAATGCGATGGGCGCGCTTCAGAGTGGTGTGTATATCCGTTTCTGCGGTAACGGCTGCTTAGGGTTCCGCCCTTACGGCGGGTCACTTTTGGAAGAGCGCCAAAAGTAACCAAAAGCGCTTTGCCCCACCACTCGGCACCTCGCCTAGGCTCGGTGTGCCCTCACTCCGGCATTGCTCCGTGGGCCGCCGCGAAGGGCCATCCATGGCCCAGCGCGGCTACCTCGGCATCCATGCTGAGGTGCCCACTGCGCAATGCCTGCGTTCGGCCAGCGTGGTTTAACGGGGCGTCCAGATCAAGATCAAAAGCAAAGCAAGAGCGGGGCATGTCCAACATCTATGTGGCTGCGCCATCGCTATCGCGAGCAAGCTCGCTCCCACAAGGGATATTTAGCAAACACCAAACCGATATACACCCAAGATCACCTGTGGGAGCGAGCTTGCTCGCGATGAGGCCGGCATATCCAACATCACCGCAAACTGACACACCGCTTTCGCGAACAAGCCCGCTCCCACAGGAGAAACGCGGTCCCACCAAGAACCAGGTCGGCTACCAGGCCGCCTCGCGGTGGACGTTGATCTCGGGCGCCCCGTTAAACCACGCTGGCTGAACGAAGGTATTGCGCAGTGGGCAACCCGGCATGGATGTCGGGTTAGCCGCGCTGGGCCATGGATGGCCCTTCGCGGCGGGCCCACGGAGCAATGCCTTTGTTCAGGCATGCCGAGCCTAGGCGAGGCACCGAGTGGTGGGGCAAAGCGTTTTTGCTTACTTTTGGCGCTCTTCCAAAAGTGAGCCGCTGTAAGAGCGGAACCATAAGCGGCCGTTACCGCAGCAACGGATATACACACCAAAGCAACTAGACACCGAGCTTTCTCAAAAAAAACCAAAAAAAACGGCGCTTCCCATTTCTGAAAGAAGCGCCGTTTTTCCTAAGTGAACAGCATTACAGTCGTGCCGGGACGTTCAACCCCTCTCATGCAGTACGACCACCGAGCACTTCAGCCACCCAATCGGCAATGTACTGACCAGCATTGATACTGTTATCGAAACTCGAATGCTGCACGCCACCCTCACGTTCGGTGAAGACTTTCAGCTCGCGCTTCGGACTGTTGACCAACTGCTCGTAGGTACGGTGTGCCCACTTCAGCGGAATCTGCGAATCCTTTTCACCGTGGGTGACCAGGAAAGGCACCTTGATGCGATCCAGGATGCCGTCCAGATGAACATTCTCGGCGATGGCCATGAACTCATCGGTGTCTTTGGCGCCCCATACCCAGGCCACGTGCGACCAGTAATGCGGCACCGGGAAGCTGCCTTCCTTTTCCAGGCGACGCTTCTGTACATCACGCCAGTCATGGTTGGCACCCCACACCACGCCGCAAGCGAAGCGCGGCTCGAAGGCGACCGCGCGCGGGCAGTAGTAGCCGCCCAGTGACACACCTTCCAGTCCAATGCGTTTGGCATCGACATCGTCGCGGGTTTCCAGCCAGTCCACTACACGGCTGGCCCAATGCTCACTGTCGAAACGCGCCGTCAGGTGATGCAGGCGCAGTGCTTCGCCTGTGCCAGGCTGGTCGATGATCAACGACGACACGCCCCGTTTGGCCAGCCAGGCGGGCAGGCCGACGCGGTATTTCATTTCTTTGGTGGAATCCAGTCCATTGACCTGCACCAGAATCGGCGCTGGGCCGCTGACGCCTTCGGCACGGACCAGCAGGCCGGAAATGTGCTTGCCTTCGTAAGGGATTTCAACGCGCTCGCAGTTCTCTCGTGCCAGTTCGATACCGCGTTGGAAGGTGTGCAGAAAGCGCTGGTACAGCTCCGTGCGGCCAGGAGCGCCATGGGCCTGCAGGCGTTCGCAGCTCAGGTAGTAGGTGGCGGCGCGGTTGTATTTTTCCCCGGCAGACAACATTCGACCCTTGCCTTCGTCTTCTTCAGCCAGGCCGCACAGCTTGTCGGCCATGTTCGCCCAGGTCTCACGGAAGGCCTTGCTACCGGCGGCGTCCGGTTGTTTGGCGGCCTCCTGCAGCGGCGCGCACATCTCTTCGATTTCGCCGATGCGGGCGCCCATTTCAATGGCCAGGTCGACGGAAAGATTCCACACGTAGTTGGTCGGGAAGTAGCGGAACATGATTGTTATTGTCCTTGTGCAAGCAACGGCAGGCGGCCAGGTCCGGCGCGGGAATGGCCAGGCCTGACGGTTCGAAGCAGGCTAAGGGGAGGCCAATGGTTTGGCCAATCGCGAGTCGGGATGGGAGGTATTGCGAACGCTGATAGAGCGTGTGTGCGCCATGGCCTAAGGGTTTTCTTCTCACTGTTCAAGCCGCAAATCCGGATACCTATCATCGTACTTTGCGATTGCTCATAACGCAGGATGCGATTGGTGTCGTCGAGGTACGACTCATTAGAGTTGCGGCTACACCGCGCTATTGGTCGGAGTCCCTGGCGCGCACAACAACAAGAATAAGGTATCGGCAGATGAGTGAGTCCAAACCCGGCACAGCGATCAGCCTGGGCGCCAAGGGCAGGCTGTTTTTCCATGACCGTGCGAGGAGTCGGACATGCCTGTACTGAGCCGTGTGTTTGGCAATCTATCGGTGGGGGCCAAGCTGTCGCTGGGTTTCGGCCTGGTGCTGCTGGTGACGTTGGCGGTGGCGGTCACTGCTTTTCGTTCCCTGGGTGTGTTGCAGCAGCGCGGTGAACAGTCGCGTCAGGAGTCGTCGATCCAGGCACTGATCCTGCGTGCGCGTATCGCCGAGAAAGCATTCGCCCTGGACCTTGCTCCACAGCGCCTGGACCAGGTCCGCGAGGTGATCGGCACACTGAACCGGCAACTCGATGCTGAGCCCGCCAATAGCGCAGTACGCACGGCCGCTAGCACGTATCTGGAGCAGTTTCTCGGCTATGCCGATTCGTTGCGTCGGGCTCGGGAGGCGCGCTTGCGCATGCAGGCACTGGCGCAGACGGCTGGCGACAGTTTTACCCTGCTGTTTCTCGATCAACTGGATGTGCTCAACACCCGGTTGGGGCAGGGGACACCGCCGGACAGCGATCAGATGGTGCGGCTTGAGCAGACGGCCGCGTTGCGGGACAAACTCGCCAAACTGCGTGACAGCGAGCTGTACTACTCGCTCGATGGCGAGGAGCGTTACCGCAGCGACTGGGAAATGAGCATGAGTGACCTGCTGGCCGCCATGCAGGCACTGGATCTTGGCGAGCAGCAAGGCGAGTCGCTGCAGGAGGCGAGCACTGCCCTGGGCGACTACCGCAAGGCCTTCCGCGAGTTCGTCGACAGCCGTGGGCAAAGTGCGCAAAGCAGTGCGGCGATGAACGCGCAGACCGAGCAGGTAAGCAAGCTGCTGGCCCAGGCCGATGAGCAGCAAAGGCAGGCGGTCCTGGACGATAATCGCAATGCCGATCGCCAATTGGGTTTGATCACTGTTCTGGCACTCGCCTTGGGCATTGGCGCCAGCCTGCTGATCCGCCAGTTGATTGTGCAGCCGTTGCGCCAGGCCGTGCAGTTGGTCCAGCGCGTAGCGGCGGGGGACTTGAGTGATCCGCCGTCAGACAGTTGTCGTCGTGATGAGTTGGGCCAACTGTTGGGCACCGTGGGCAGTATGTTGGGCAGTCTGCGGGGATTGGTCGGGCGCATCGACCGAGGTGTCGGCTCGCTTAACGGCATGGCCGGCAGCTTGGCCGAAGTGACCTTGAGCAACAGCCGTGGTGTCGAACATCAACGCCAGGAAACCGAACTGGCCGCCACCGCCATGCAACAGATGGCCGCCACGGCGCAGGAGGTCGCGCGCAACGCGGGTGAGGCCAGCGAAGCGGTGGCGCATGCCGACCAACAAGCGCGTGAGGGCGATGAACTGGTGCGCCAGGCGGGTGGCAAGATCGACCATCTGGCCGTGGAGATGAGTGGTTGTGCCGAGGCCATGCGGTCTTTGCTGGTGGAGAGCGCGGCGATTGGTGGTGTGCTCGATGTCATCAAGGCGGTGGCCGAGCAGACCAACCTGCTGGCGCTCAACGCCGCCATCGAGGCCGCGCGGGCGGGGGAGCATGGTCGTGGCTTCGCTGTGGTCGCCGATGAGGTGCGTGGCCTGGCACGACGCACACAGCGCTCGACCACGGAAATCGAAGGGTTGATCGTTCGTCTGAGCAGTGTTGCCCAACAAGCCGCCGAGCGCTTGCAAGGCAGCCATGTGCTGAGCGATGAAACGGTGGTGCTTGCCGCACAAGCCTCCCAGGCACTGGCGCGGATTACCCGGGCGGTGTCCCGCATCGAGCAGATGAACCAGCAGATTGCCGCGGCTGCCGAGCAGCAGAGTGTGGTGGCCGAGCAAGTCAGCCAGAGCATGACGCGGGTGCGCGAAGTGGCCGAGGGCAGTGCCAGGGAAAGCCTGCAGCTGCAAGTCTCGACGGCCGATTTGCAACAGGTTGGCAGCGAGCTCAAGGCGGCCGTCGGGCACTTTCGTACCTGACCTCGCCCGCGAGCAATGGCTGCTACTACTGTTCCAGCTCGTTGATGATCTGACTGATTTTCGCCCGCAGCCAACGGTGCATCGGATCCCCCTCCATGGTCCGGTGCCAGAGCATGAACTCACGCATCACCGGGATTTTCACCGGTGGTTGCAGGATGCGCAACGGCAGGTAGTTGGCGTAGAGCCTGGCCATGCGCTGGAGCATGGTGGCGACGCGTTGGGTGCCGACGATCAGTTGCGGCAGGGTGTTGAAGTCGTGGGTCACCACTTCCATGCGGCGGGTGAAACCGTACTGGCTCATCAGCCATTCTTCGACGCTTAACTGCCGGTTGCGGCCAAAAATCACCGAGACATGGCCCATCTCGATGTACTGATCGAGGCTGATGCTGTCGCCCACTTGGGTGTTGCCGTCCCACACCACGCAAACATGCTCTTCTTCGAACAGCAACTGCGATGGGTGGCCTTCGATGAGATAGCGCTCAGGCACGATCATCATGTCGGCCTCGCCGCGCATCAGCAGCTCGGTGGACGTGTCGCCGGGGCCGAGCAGTTCGAAAGTGATGTGCGGGGCCTCCAGGGAGATTTTCTGGATCACCCGGGCAAACAGGACGCTGATCAGATAGTCCGACGTGATCAGGCGGAAATGGCGCTTGCTGGTGGCGGGGTCGAACACCGGTTTGGCGGTGATCGAGGACTGGATCGTCAGCAGTACCTGGCGCACGGGCGCCGCCAGTTCACGGGCATAGGGCGTGGGCTGCATCTTGCGCCCGACCTGCGCCAGCAGTTCATCTTCGAAGTAGAGGCGCAGCCTGCCCAGTACGCCGCTGGTGGCGGATTGGGTCATGTGCAGGCGTTCGGCGGCGCGGGTGATGTTCTGCTCTTCCAGTAACACATCAAGCGCCACCAGGAGATTGAGATCCAAGTGGTTAAAACGCATGGCGGTCTCGATTCTTGTATTTATTTTGTAAATACCTTCCGACCTTCCTATCGCGGCGTCAAGTCCTATGAGTGGGCGAATCGAGCGACGCCTGTTCGATTTTTCACGGCACTTGGCGCGGTGCAGCCAGGTATCGCATTTGCCGATAGGTCGCATCCCGACAAGCGATTAGTCAGTGCGTTTCTGCCCCTTCAGTATCGGCCCACAGTCGGTTGGCCGTGAGGCTTTATCGACTCCAAGACCAGCCTCGGCAGCGCTCCGCCTGGCACGGCTCCCGCAAGCGGGGTGCTGGCCTGCGCTGAATAATTACAATGGAGTGGTAACTCAATGAACATCATTGGCCTTGATGCCTTGATTTTTGGCGTCGACGATATTCAAGCTTGTACTCATTGCCTGCGTGACTACGGTCTGCTGCCTGTCGATGTCGACAGCGAGGGCGGTCGTTTTGAAGCCCTCGACGGCACTGCCGTGATTATCCGTCGTGCGGACGATGCCAGTCTGCCGGCGGCCATCGGGCCTGCGCCTTCGATTCGTGAAACCGTTTACGGCGTGGCCAGCGCGGCTGATCTTGAGGCCATCGCCGATGAGCTGGGGCGTGATCGCCTGGTGACCCGCGGTGCCGAGGGTTCCGTGCACAGTGTGGACGACATGGGCTTTGCCATTGGTTTCCAGATCAGTGTGCGGCGTGCGTACAGCGCGCCGGCGGACCTGACCAATGCGCCGGGCCATGCCCCCCAGCGCCCGGTCAACCAACCGGGCATCAGCCCCGATATGCAGGCCCTGCCGCGGACCCTGTCCCACGTGGTGTATTTCGTGCCGGATGCGGCCAAGGCCGAGGCCTTTTACAAACGCCTGGGCTTCGTGACCACCGACACCTTTGTTGGCGCGGGTCCGTTCATGCGTCCCGCCGGTTCCGATGACCATCACTGTTTGTTCATGATCCAGACGCCACCGCATATGAAGGGGTGCGAGCACTTCACCTTTCACATGGGCAGCGGCACGGAAGTGCTGTTGGCCGGGCGCCGCTTCGAGCAGCAAGGCTGGACCAGCTTCTGGGGACCGGGCCGTCACCTCTTTGGCTCCAACTGGTTCTGGTACTTCAACAGCCCGCTGGGCTGCCACATCGAATACGACGCAGACATGGACAAGCACGATGACGCCTGGCAAGCGCGGCAGGCGCCATTGTCGGCGGATAACTCGCAATTGTTCCTGTTCACTTCCCGGGAAAAATGGTTCCCCAGCGGCCCGCCGCCCAAGCAGGCCTGAGTGCGAATGTCGTCCATGAGTCACGACGCCATTGTTCTCTGTCACCTGGATGACGTGGTCGAAGGGCAAGCCCGTGGGTTCGATCCCCTGGGCACGGGGAAGGACAGCGTGTTCGCCCTGCGCCATGGCGGCGAGGTGCGGGTCTATCGCAACAGTTGCCCGCACCTGGCGGTGCGGCTGGAGTACCGCAAGGACCGTTTTCTCAGCGCCGATGGCAGCCAGATTGTCTGTTACGCCCACGGTGCCCGGTTCCTTCCAGACAGTGGCCTGTGTGTCTACGGGCCTTGCCTGGGGGAACGCCTGAGTGCGCTGCAATGGCATGCAGAGGCCGATTGGCTGGTGCTCGAAGCGGGTCAGTTGGAAGCGTGTGGACCTTAGTTAACGTATCGCGGTTGCTGATACATCGTATCCCTACATGCGATTAGTCAAACGCCTGCTTTGCCGAGAAAGTGAACACAACGCGGTAGCGAATGCGTGCAGAAACAGCCGGTCGTGAAGCCTGGGAACGCTCCGGCAGAACGCTTGCGTGAATAACAAGAATAAGAGTGAAACGAGCATGAACGCAGTGGAAAAGGTGCTTATCGTCGGTGGTGGTATCGGTGGCCTGTGTGCCGCAATCGCTTTGCGTCGCAAAGGCATCGTCGTCGACCTTGTCGAGCTCAAGGCACAGTGGACCGTCTACGGCGTTGGCATCATCCAGCAGAGTAACGTCGTGCGTGAGATGGCCAAGTTGGGTGTGCTGGACGGCTACCTGGACGCCGCCTACGCGTTCGAGGATCTGACCATCAATACCACGGCTGGTGAGCAGCTGGCGCGAATCCCCGGTCAGCGCCTGGCTGGCCCCGAGTATCCGGCCAATGTCGGTATTTCGCGCCTGGCCCTGCATCAAGTCCTCAGCGAAACCACCATTGCCCTGGGCGCCTCGATTCGCCTGGGCCTGAGCGTCGAGACGCTGGAGCAGGTGGGCGAGGGCGTTAATGTGCTGTTCACCGATGGCAGTCGCGGTCGTTACGACCTGGTCGTGGGCGCCGATGGCCTGTACTCGAAAATGCGCGGCTTGCTGTTCGGCGACCAGTACCCGCCGCGCTTCACCGGCCAGGCGGTGTGGCGCTACAACTTCCCGCGTGCCGCCGGGATCGATCATCTGGCCACCTTCCAGGGACCCGCCGGTAATGCCGGGCTGGTGCCGCTGGGTCGCGACCAGATGTACCTGTTCGTGACCTCCCACGAGCCCGCCAACCCGAGGATGGATGCCGCCACGCTGGCGACCCGGATGCGCCAGCGCCTGAGCGGCTTCACTGGGCTGATCGGCGAACTGCGCGAGCAAATAATCGACAGCGAACAGGTGGTCTACAAGCCGCTGGAGGTGGTGTTCGTCAGTGAGTCCTGGTACCGCGGCCGTGTCGTGTTGATTGGCGACGCGGTACACGCCACGACACCGCACCTGGGCCAGGGCGCCGGCATGGCCATTGAAGATGCCGTCGTGCTTGGCGAAGAGCTGGGCGCCGGTGGCAGCGTCGAACAGCAGCTCGAACGCTTTATGGCGCGCCGTTATGAGCGCTGCAAATTCATCAGTGAAAGCTCGGTGTTGGCCGGTGACAAGGAAATGGCCCACGACAGCGGCTTCGACCGGATCGGCCTGGTCAGGCGGATGCTCGAGGTCACGGCACAGCCCATCTGAGGCGCCGGCAAACCGAATTCGCTCTCCCATGGATGCTTCATGCCTGTGCAGGCTTGGCCCGGTTCGACTGCGGGCGCCGTTTCACCAGAAGAGCTGACATACAACAACAATAAAGAGGGTTACTTCGATGGCTACTCGCAAGATCGCTGCGTCGCGGCGCGTCCCCTTCACCCTGACCCTTGCGGCCAGCCTGGGGCTTGGCGCCTCGGCCGCCCAGGCCTTTCAGATCGATACCGGCAACCCCGATCTCAGCTTGCGCTGGGACAACACGCTGAAGTACAGCGCGGCCTGGCGCCTGAAGGACCCCAGCAGCAAGCTCAGCGAAGGGCAGACGGCGTTGAACCAGAATGACGGCGATCACAATTTCGGCAAGGGGCTGATCTCCAATCGCCTGGATATTCTTTCCGAACTGGACATCGGTTATCACAACTTCGGTGCCCGCCTGAGCGGTGCCGCCTGGTATGACACTGTCTACCAGGACCGCAACGACAATAACGACGCGGCCAGTGCCAACCAGCGTTCGGTGGGCTTCGATGAATTCACCAGCGACACCCGTCATCTGCATGGCGGCGACGGCGAACTGCTGGATGCCTTTGTCTACTGGAACGGTGAGCTGGCCGACCGCTCCTTGTCGGTTCGCGCGGGGCGCCACGGCCTGATCTGGGGCGAGAGCCTGTTCTTCGGCGGCAACGGCATTGCCGGTGCCATGGCGCCGGTGGACGTGGTCAAGGCGCAATCGGTACCCAATACCCAGTTCAAGGAAATCACCCGGCCGGTCAATCAGCTCTCGACCGCCTACCAACTGACCGACGATGTGTCATTGGGCGCCTTCTACCAGCTGGAGTGGGAGGCCACCCGCTTGCCGGGCGCCGGCAGCTATTTCTCCACCAGCGATACCATCGGTGAAGGCAATGAGCGGCTGATCACTGGCGGGCCATTCCCGGATTTCCTTGGCGGCAATGCCAACAGCCCGGCAGCGTTTTTCCATGGCAAGGACAAGAAAGCCAGGAGCTCCGGCCAAGGCGGCCTGCAGCTCAAGTACAACACCGGGACGGCGGATTACGGCCTGTACGCGCTGCAGTATCACGAGAAAACGCCCACGTTGTATTTGAAACCGAATGCCACCGGGCCGAACTTCAGTACCGGGCAAGTCGGCGAATATTCCTGGGTTTACCCGGAAGACATCCGTGTCCTGGGCGCCAGTTTTGCCACAACTGTCGACGAGTACAGCTTTGCCGGTGAGGCGTCCATGCGCTGGAACATGCCGTTGGTGTCCAACGCCCAGACCGTCCTGGCGGGCGTCGATGCGGACAACAATGATGACGCCTTGTACGCCGTCGGCCGGACGGCTCACGTCAACCTCAACGTCCTGGCATCGCTGGGCCCTTCCTTCGTCGCCAATGAGGCCAGCCTGGTCGGGGAGATCGCCTGGAACCGCTTGCTGGCCGTGACCAGGAACCGCGCCGCCCTCGATCCTAACGCCACCGATGACGGCCTGGGCTTGAAGCTGGTGTACACGCCCACCTATCGCCAGTTTTTCCCAGGCGTCGATATCAGCGTGCCAGTGGGCATCAGCTACTTCCCCATGGGCAAGTCGGCGGTGATCAGCGGGTTCGGCCCCGATAGAGGAGGGGACATGAACATCGGCGTCTCCGCCACCTACCTGGACCAAGTGACCGTGGGGCTGACCTACACCCACTTCTACGGTCCCGAGGACACCAGCCTCAACGCCGCCAACCAGTTCAACTACAAGCAGTCGTTGAAGGACCGGGACTACCTGGCTTTCTCCGTCAAGACCACGTTCTAAGAGGATTTGCGCATGACCATTCAGTTCACTCTAAAGGCCTTGTGCTTAACCCTGCTGGCCGCCACCGCGCCGATGACCCTGGCCGCCAGCGCTGAACAAGCGGCCGCGCTGGGCAAGACCCTGACACCCTTCGGTGCCGAGAAGGCGGGCAATGCTGACGGCAGCATTCCGGCCTGGGACGGTGGCTACACCAAGGTCGATCCAGGCTATGTTCCGGGCGGCAAACGTGGCGATCCGTTTGCCGCGGACAAACCCTTGTACAGCATCACCGCCCAGAACCTGGCCAAGTACGCCGACAAGCTCAGCGACGGCACCAAGGAGCTGTTCAAGCGTTTCCCGGACACCTATCGCATCGATGTCTATCCGACCCGGCGCACAGCCGCCGCGCCGCAGTGGGTCTATGACAACACGCTCAAGAACGCGACCCGGGCCAAACTGGTCGACAGCAGCGCCGGCCTGATCCCCGACGGCGCCTATGGCGGGATCCCGTTTCCGATTCCACAGAACGGTACCGAAGCCATCTGGAACCACCTGCTGAACTGGCGCGGCACCTCGGTGGCGGCGCATTTTCGCCACTACCTGATGACGGCCGACGGCAACCAGGTGATGACCAGCGACGGCCTGTTGACCCAGGAGATGCCCTACTACTTCGAGGAGGGCGGTCCTGAAAACTATTCGGGCGACTACTGGCAGGTGCACTTTGTCAATTCCGGCCCGGCGATTCGTGCCGGCGAACAGATCCTGGGGCGTGAGAACATCAACGGCGAAAAATCCCAGGCCCATGTCTATCTGGCCGGTCAGCGCCGGGTGCGCACGCTGCCCAACGCCTGCTGCGATACACCGACGCCGTCCACCGCCGGGGTCATGTCCTTCGACGAACTGTTCGTGTGGCAGGGCCGTACGGACCGGTTCGACTGGAAACTGGTGGGCAAGCAGGAAATGTACGTTCCCTACAACACCAACAAGGTGCAGACCGCTGCCCAGCCGCAAGACCTGTTCGCCAAGCACCATCTGAATCCTGACTACGTGCGTTGGGAGTTGCACCGCGTCTGGGTCGTCGAGTCGACGTTGGCCGCCGGTAAGCGTCACCAGTTGCCCAAAGGCCGCTACTACCTCGACGAAGACACCTGGCAAGCCCTGCTCGGCGACCGTTGGGACGCCAGCGGTCAACTGGCCAAGACCCTCTGGTCCCTGCCTTCCGTACTGCCCGACCTGCCAGGCCTGGTGCAACTGTCTGCCGGTTTTTATGACCTGACTTCGGGGGCGTGGTTTATCCAGAACGTCTACGCCGGATTGCCGGATCAGTATCACGCGGTCGATCGCTACAAGGCCTCGGAGTTCTCGCCAGCGGCGATGGCCGGTCGTGGCGTGCGTTGAGTCTGAGCTGAGCGTGAAGGGCAGGCCTGTCGGTCTTCCCTTGGGGTGCGAGTGTTTTTCCGAGGTTAGGTTATGAACAGAATCAGTCAGGCGGGCGCTGTGCTCTTGGCCCTGTATTTGCCCTTCGCCACCAGCGATTGCCTGGCAGGGCCGACTGCCGTGGGCGCGCCGTTGAGCACCCCGGCCATGCCGGTGCCGGCGGCGCAGAAGAGCGTATTGATCGATCTGGCGCGGGCCGGCACACGTCTGGTGGCGGTGGGCGAGCGCGGCCTGGTGCTGCTCTCCGATGACAACGGGCAAAGCTGGCGCCAGGCCCCGGTACCGGTTTCGGTCAGCCTGACGGCGGTGCAGTTTGTCGATGCGCGCAATGGCTGGGCAGTGGGTCACGCTGGCGTGGTATTGGTCACCCGCGATGGTGGCGAGCACTGGACGCTGCAACTCGACGGTGCGCGTGCGGCTCAGCTCGAACTGGACGCAGCCAAGGCTGACCAGGCCACCGCTGCCAACCCGGATGACGCATTGGTACGCGTACAAAGTGCCGAGCGTCTCGTTGCCGATGGCGCTGACAAACCCTTCCTGGCACTCGAATTCATCGATGCACAACACGGGCTGATCGTCGGTGCCTACGGCCTGGCGCTGTGGACCGCGGACGGCGGCGCCACGTGGCAGTCGCTGATGGGGCACATCGCCAACCCGAACGGGATGCACTTGTATGCCATCAGTCATCAGGATACGCGCTGGTTCCTGGCTGGCGAGCAGGGTTACCTGGCGTGCTCGGATGACGACGCGGTTTCGTTCAACCAGTTGGAAAGCCCCTATGAAGGCAGTTTCTTCACCTTGCAGAGCCGCGCCGATGGCGCCCTGTTGGTGGGTGGCCTGAGGGGCAATGCCTTTATCTCCAATGACGGTGGCGCCAGCTTCCAGCACCTGTCTGTCCCTCTGCCGATTTCTTTCAACGACGCCACCCGCCTGGCCGGCGGCCAAGTGCTGCTGGTCAACCAGGGGGGCGCGCTGTTTCTCAATGGTGAGCAGACCGGGGCGACGCTGCAGTCACTGGGCGAGCCCTTGGGCAAACCTGTTTCAAGTGTGATCGAGGCCGCCGATGGCAGCTTGATCGTTGCCGGTTTCACCGGGCTGCAGCGTCTTGCGCAGCCATCCACTGCCGCTTCGGAGTGAGGTTATGACGTCCCCTGGAAATTTTTCCCAGTCCCCCGCGAATGCGTTCGAAGACTTTGATCCGCGTTCCGGTTCGGTGCTCGAGCGAGCCCTCTTCAACCATCGCCTGTGGGTGTTGCTGCTGTGCCTGGCGACCACGCTGGTGCTGGGTTGGCAGTCCAGTCGTGTCGAGCTCAATGCCAGTTTCGAAAAAATGATTCCCACCCATCAGCCCTATATCGCCAACTACCTTGAGCACCAGAAGGAACTGAGCGGGCTGGGTAATTCGGTGCGCATCGCGGTGGTCAACAAGCGGGGCGACATCTACGACAGCGCCTACCTCAAGACGCTGCAGGCGTTGAGCGACAAGATCTATCTGCTGCCCGGTGTCGACCGTGCGTACATGAAGTCGCTCTGGACACCGGCCACGCGCTGGGTGGCGGTGACCGAAGCGGGCCTGGACGGTGGGCCGGTCATTCCGGATAACTACGATGGCGGCGCTGCGAGCCTGGCGGCATTGCGGCGCAATGTGCAACTGTCCAACGAAATCGGCCAGTTGGTGGCGTTCGACCAGGCCTCGAGCATCATCCAGGTACCGCTGCTGCAGCGCACCCCCGATGGCCAGCCGTTGGACTACACCCGGCTGTCGCAACAACTCGAATCGCTGCGCAGCCAGTACCAGAGCGACAGCATCGACATTCGTATCACCGGTTTCGCCAAGAAAGTCGGTGACCTGATCGCCGGCCTGCGGCAGATCCTGGTGTTCTTTGCCGTGGCGATCCTGATCACCGCCGTGGTGCTCTACTGGTACACCCGCTGCATTCGCAGCACCTTGCTGGTGGTGTTCTGCTCGCTGGTGGCGGTGGTCTGGCAGCTCGGCCTGCTGCCGCTGTTGGGCTATCAACTGGACCCCTATTCGGTGCTGGTGCCGTTCCTGGTGTTTGCCATTGGCATGAGCCATGGCGCCCAGAAGATGAACGGCATCATGCAGGACATCGGTCGTGGCATGCACCGTGTGGTCGCCGCACGCTTCACCTTCCGCCGCCTGTTTCTCGCCGGTCTCACCGCGCTGCTGTGTGATGCGGTCGGCTTTGCGGTGCTGATGATCATCAAGATCCAGGTGATCCAGGACCTGGCGATGATCGCCAGTATCGGTGTGGCCGTGCTGATCTTCACCAATTTGATCCTGCTGCCGGTCCTGCTCTCCTACGTGGGCGTCAGCCGCCGTGCCGCGCGACTGAGCCTGAAAAGCGAGCACGCTGAACAGGCCGGTCAGAGTCGCCACGGGTTCTGGCGCTTTCTCGACCTGTTCACCCAGCGGCGCTGGGCGGCGTTGTGCATCGCCCTGAGCCTGGCACTGGCGACGCTCGGCTTCATCGTCAGCCTGCAATTGAAGGTTGGGGATCTGGACGCAGGCGCGCCCGAGCTGCGGGCGGACTCGCGCTACAACCAGGATGACGCGTTCCTGACCCGTCATTACGGCGCCAGCAGCGATCTGTTCGCGGTCATGATCAAGACGCCAGCCAGCGCCTGTTCGCGCTACGACATCCTGCGCAAGGTCGACGCGCTCGACTGGCAGTTGCGCACCTTGCCTGGGGTCGATTCGACCAACTCGCTGGCGCTGCTTAACCGCCGGATGCTGGTGGGTCTGAGCGAAGGCAGCCCGAAGTGGTATGAGCTGCAGAACAACCAGGCGATGCTCAACATGGTCACCGCTGGGGCGCCGCGCGGGTTGTACAACGAAGACTGCAGCCTGCTGACGCTGTACGTCTACCTCTCCGACCACAAGGCGCAAACCCTGAGTCGCCTGGTGGATCACGTCGAGCAATTCGCCGCGGCGAACAATACCGACGACGTCCAGTTCCTGCTGGCTGCGGGCAATGCCGGGATCGAGGCCGCGACCAACATCGTCGTCAAGCAGGCCAACCGCGAAATGCTGTTCTGGGTCTACGGCGCCGTGATCCTGCTCTGCCTGATCACCTTCCGCTCCTGGCGCGCCACGATCTGTGCGGTGATCCCGCTGATGCTCACATCGATCCTCTGTGAGGCGCTGATGGTCTGGCTGAACATCGGCGTCAAGGTTGCGACCCTGCCGGTGATCGCCCTCGGCGTGGGCATCGGCGTCGACTACGCGCTGTACGTGATGAGCATCCTGCTCGGTCATATGCGCCAGGGCACCAGCCTGTCGCAGGCGTACTACCGGGCACTGCTGTCCACCGGCAAGGTGGTGATGCTGACCGGTGTGACCCTGGCGATCGGCGTGGCCACGTGGATGTTTTCGCCGATCAAGTTCCAGGCCGACATGGGCGTGCTGCTGGCCTTCATGTTCGTCTGGAACATGGTCGGTGCGCTGGTGCTGTTGCCGGCCCTGGCTCACTTCCTGTTGCCGAGCAAACGTGTCAGCACGGGGCAGGCCGAGGCCATACCCAACCACCCGACGAGCCTGCCGCTGATGCCGGCCGTAGCCGAGGAGGGGGCCTGCGTGAAGCACTCGCTGCGCCTGGCTTCGGGACACGATCAAACGACAACCGCCGCCAATCCCGTCGCCTCATAACAACAAGAAAGGACTTTCCCATGCCTCGCGTATCGCTGTTCCAGCAGTCTTTATGGATTGACCTTATCGCCGGCCTGAGTGCCTTCGGCATGGCGTTCTGCGCGGCCCAACCCGCGGAGGTGCACGATGAGCGTTGAGCGCCAGGCAGGTTTGCCACAGTCGTTGTTGCTGCTACTCGGCAGTTGCCTGCCGGTGCTCGGTGCGGTGCTGCTGGCTCCCATCCTGCCGCGTATGCAGGAGCACTTCGCCGACACGCCGGGTGTGGCCGTGCTGGTGCCCATTGCCCTGACGCTACCGGCATTGATGATTGCGCTGTTGGCACCCGTGGCCGGGATCATCGCCGACCGACTGGGGCGCAAGCCGTTGCTGATCGGTGCGATGTTTCTCTACACCGTCTGTGGGGTGCTGCCGCTATGGCTGGAGTCGCTAGAGGTCATCGTGATCAGCCGCGCCGGCATCGGTGTGGCCGAAGCGGCGATCATGACCTGCTGCACCACGATGATGGGCGACTACTACAGCGGTGCGCGGCGTGAGCGCATGTTCGCCCTGCAAATGGTTGCGACCTCGTTGTCGGCGGCGATTTTCATTGCCGTCGGTGGTGTGCTCGGCGAGCACGGCTGGCGCACGCCGTTTGCCCTGTATGGGCTGGGGCTGGTGTTTCTGCCGCTGATGGTCTGGTTGCTGTGGGAGCCGCGGGCGCAGGTCGTCACCGCGACAACCGCGGCAGGCAGGGCATTCCCCTGGCGCCCCCTGGCACCGTTGTATGCCCTGGCATTCCTGGCGGGCTTGAGCCTGTTCATCGTGCCGGTACAAGTCGGTTACCTGCTCAACCTGCTGCATGTCGAAGGTTCGCAGCAGATCGGCATGACCATGGGCGCCAGTCAGTTTGGCGTCCTGGTCGGCGCCCTGAGTTTTCGTCTGTTGCGTGGTGTCCCTGCGCACCGGCAGATGCTCCTGGCCTTCGTCGCGGCCGGTATCGGTGGCGCTCTGCTGGCGGTGGCCAACAGTCATGGGCTGGTGGTGATCGCCGTCCTGGTCAACGGCCTGGGCATCGGTCTGATGATGCCGACCCTGCTCACCTGGATCATGAGCCAGGTCGACTTCCAGCAACGCGGCCGCGCCGCCGGCGGCTTCACGGCGATGTTCTTTGCCGGTGAGTTCGCCAGCCCGCTGGTGGTGCTGGCGATCACCGGGGGAATGATCAGCGCTTTGCCCTCCGCACTGGGAATCGTCGCGGGCGTTCAACTCTTGGTGGCCCTGGCCTGCATTCGGTTGCGTGGCCGCAGGTCAGCTTTTCCCGCTGCGGTGGCCGCAGACGCTGATCGCTGATCTGCCCATTCGACGCTTCATCAAAATAAGAAAACCGAGGAGAACATCATGAGCTATTTGCTCAACACCTGGTACATCGCTGGATGGGCTGACGAGCTGGAGCAAGGTGGGATGCTTGGCAGAACCATCGTCGAGCAACCCATCGTGTTCTTTCGCAATAGCCAGGGGGCGATCCAGGCGCTCGCCGATCGTTGCCCGCACCGTTTTGCCCCGCTGCACATGGGCAAGATTGTCGGCGACAGCGTTCAGTGTCCGTACCACGGCTTGCGTTTCGATGGCAGTGGCCAATGTACGCACAACCCCCATGGCGATGGGAGTATCCCCAAGGCTGCCTGTGTCCGCGCGTTCGCGGTTGCTGAGCGCCATGGCGCGATCTGGGTCTGGCCTGGCGATCCGAGCTTGGCCAACGATGCGCTGATTCCTGATTTTTCCTTCTTCGAGCAGGCGCCAACCGATGCCAAAGGCCATGGGTATTTGCCTACGCGCGCGCACTACGAGCTACTGGCCGACAACATCATGGACTTGAGCCACGTTGATTTCCTGCACCCCGATACGCTCGGTGGCGGGGCGTTGTCACGCACCCGCGCCACCATCGAGGAGTTGCCCAACGATCGCGTGCGCATCAGCTGGTGGGCGCCTGATGATGTACCGCCACCGGCTTTTGGCGCCCACCTGGAAGATCCGAGCCGGGCGGACGTCTGGGCCGAGGTCATCTGGCACGCCCCCGGCCTGATGCTGCTGGGCAGTGGTGCCACGCCTCCAGGGCGCCCCAGGGAAGAGGGGCCCGTCACGTGGAACCTGCATCTGATGACACCGCAGGACGCGACCAATACCCATTACTTCTTTGCCAACACGCGCAGTTTCGAGCAGGACAATGCGCAGCTGAATGCCTTCGTCCAGGAGATGTTGATCGGTATTTTCGCCGGTGAAGACAAGCCCATGGTCGAGGCTCAACAGCGTCAGATTGGCGAGGTCGAGCTGCTTGGCCTTAACCCGGTGCTGCTGCCAGTCGACGCTGGGGCTGTGCGTTGCCGACGTGTCCTGCGTCGGTTGATCGCCGCTGAACAGCCAATGGGTAGCCAGTGATGATCGATGTCGTTGTGACCCGCAAGCGCCCCGAAGCCGAAGGCATCTACAGCTTTGAACTGGCCCCGGCCGAGCATTCCATCCTGCCGGCTTTCAGCGCCGGCTCGCATATCGACGTGCACCTGCCCAATGGCATGGTGCGCCAGTACTCGCTGTGCAATCACCCCGAAGAACGCCACCGCTACCTGCTGGGCGTGTTGCTCGACCCGGCGTCTCGCGGCGGCTCGCAGGCCATGCACGAACACGTGCACGAAGGCAGCCGGCTGCGCATCAGCGAGCCACGCAACCTGTTCCCGCTGGAGCATGCGGCCGGGTACAGCGTGCTGTTCGCAGGCGGCATCGGCATTACGCCGATCCTCTGCATGGCCGAGCGCCTGGCGCGGATCGGCGCGCCTTTCGAGCTGCACTACTGCGGTCGCTCGGCCGGACGCATGGCCTTTATCGAGTACATCTGCCATTCGGCGTTTGCCCATTGCGTGCACGTTCATGTGGACGATGGTGAGGATGCTCAGCGTCTGGACAGTGCTCGGGTCTTGTCCGCGTCGGCGAGTGACCGTCACCTGTATGTCTGTGGCCCTACTGGCTTCATGGAGCACGTGCTCGGCACGGCGCGCGAGCGGGGCTGGGCCGAGGCGCAACTGCACCGTGAGTACTTTACCGCCGCTGTCCCGACGGGTGAGGCGGGCAGCTTCGAGGTGCAACTGGCCAGCACGGGACAGTGTCTCCAGGTGCCGGCCGCGCTCAGCGTTGCCCAGGTGCTGCTGGAGGCGGGGATCGATATTCCGTTGTCCTGCGAGCAGGGCATCTGTGGCACCTGCCTCACGCGCGTGCTGGAAGGCGAGCCGGACCATCGCGACATGTTCTTGACCGATGCCGAGCGAGCCCGCAACGACCAGTTCACGCCCTGTTGCTCGCGTGCCAGGAGTGCGCGGCTGGTGCTCGATCTTTAAGGTTTTTCCATGAATCCATTTTTACCTGCTGCTGTGCTTCGCCAATTGATTGAGGAGTCGAACATGCAACAACTTCCTGGTTTCAAACGCGTGGTCACCGGGCACGATGCCCAGGGCCAGGCGGTGGTCGCGCTCAGCGGCCCGACGCCCAACAGCTTCGCGCTCAAGGCCGTACCCGGCACGGTCTTCCATGAGATCTGGAACAGTGGCGCCAGCCCGGCCGTGCTGGACAACGGCGACGACCCCACCTGCAAACCGCTTCAGTTGAGTCCTGCACCGCTGGGCAGTGTCATCCGCGTGGTGGATATTCCGCCTGACAGCGTGCAGAACCAGGTCAGCGCCGAGGATGCGGCGGCGGCCTTCGCCGAAATAGGCCAGGCCCTTGCCGGCACGGGGCAGGCTGATTCCAGGCACAAGCTGATGCACCGCACCGAAACCCTCGATTACGGTGTGGTCACCGAGGGTGAGGTCTGGCTGGTGCTCGATGGCGAAGAGGTGCATCTCAAACGCGGTGACATCGTCGTGCAGCGCGGCACCAACCACGCCTGGAGCAATCGCACCGAGCAGATGGCCCGCATGCTCTTCGTGCTGCTCGATGGCCGCTTCGCGCCCGGGCTGCAAGGAGAACAGGCATGAAGCTCAGTACTCTCAAGAATCACAACCGCGACGGTTGCCTGCTGGTGGTGTCCCGCGACCTGGCCTGGGCGGTGGATGCCAGTGATATTGCCGCGACGCTGCAGGATGCCATCGATCATTGGTCCAGCGTCGAGGCCGCTTTGCGCGTGCGGTATGAGGCCTTGAATGAGGGCACCCAGGCCGGTGCCTTTGCCTTCGATCCAGCGCAGGCCGCTGCACCCTTGCCGCGTGCCTGGCAGTGGTTGGATGCCTCGTCGTTCCTCAGCCACGGGGAGCGGATGCAGAAGGCGTTTGCGCTTGATCCGATCGAAGGCGTTGAACACACCCCGCTGATGTACCAGGGCTGTGGCGATGATTTCCTGGGCCCCCACGACGACATCGTTCTACCGAGTGAGGCCCACGGCATCGACTTTGAAGGCGAGTACGCGGTGTTGGTCGATGACGTGCCCATGGGCTGCTCGGCAGAACAGGCCGCCAGTCATATTCGGCTCATTCTGCAAGTCAACGATATCAGCCTGCGTGCGCTCGCCCCCCGTGAAATGAAGACCGGCTTCGGTTTTATCCAAGCCAAATCCTCGTCCAGTTTTGCCCCGGTGGCGGTCACCCCCGACGAATTGGGCGAGGCCTGGCGCGATGGGCGTGTGCACTTGCCGCTGAAGGTTGAATGGAATGGCAAGTGGTTTGGCCATGCCCATGGCGGCGCCATGCATTTCGGTTTTCATCAGTTGATTGCCCACGCGGCATTGACCCGGCGCCTCAGGGCGGGCTGCCTGATCGGTTCCGGCACCGTCTCCAATGCCGATCCCACGGTGGGCGCTGCCTGCATCGCCGAACGTCGTGCCGTGGAGATGATCGAGCAGGGCGCGCCACAGACACCCTTCATGCGCTTCGGTGATCGCGTGCGCATGGAAGTCTTCGACCCACAAGGGCAGTCGGTCTTCGGAGCGATAGACCAGCGTGTCGTGCACGGAGGCCTCCCATGCGCGTGATGATTACCGGGGCCAATGGTTTTGTCGGCCGGGCGCTGGTGAAACGATTGCTCGAAACCAATGAGTTACAAGGCCGGTCGATCAGCGCGTTGATCCTGCTGGATAAAGAGTTGGTGGGCTTTGCTGACGATAAGCGCCTGCGCCGGCATTGCGGCAGTGTGACCGACGCCGCGTTATTGCGCCGCGCGTTGGCCGATGGCATTGATGTGGTTTTTCACTTGGTCAGCGTCCCGGGTGGCGCGGCGGAGCAGCACTATTCGCTGGGCTATCAGGTCAACCTGTTGGCAAGCTTGGAATTGCTTGACCAGTTGCGCGAACAGCCGGGTCGGCCGGTGCTGGTGTATGCCAGCAGCGTGGCGGTGTACGGCGGCGATCTGCCGACCCGCATGGATGAGCGTGCGGTGCCGAGCCCGCAGCTGAGTTACGGTGCGCACAAGGTGATGGTGGAAATGGCGCTCAACGACCTTGCCCGACGAGGCGAGGTGGACGGTCGTGCCGTGCGCCTGCCCGGCATTGTCGCCCGTCCACGTGAACCCAATGGACTGCGTTCGGCGTTCATGAGCGACCTGCTGCACGCCGTCGCCGAGGGCCAGCCATATTGCTGCCCGGTCTCGCCGCAGGCGCAGGCATGGTGGATGTCCGTGCGGTGTTGCGTGGATAACCTGCTACGGGCCGCCGAACTGCCGGCTGCCGAGCTCGGTGAGTCACGCGTCTGGCAATTGCCGCTGTTGCACCTGTCCATTGCCCAGGTCATCGATGCCCTGGCCGCGGCCTACGGCCAGGAACGCCGCGCATTGATCAGCTTCGCCCCGGATGCCGGGCTGCAAGCGTTGTTCGGCAATTTCCCGGCGATGAAAACCCCTCTGGCCCGTGCCCTTGGCTTCCGCCATGACGGCTCGGCAGCCGCCTTGATACGTAACAGTTTGAACACGGCTACCCCGACGCGTCGTGCGCGTGGGCGGGTGGCGCTTGGAGTGAGCGAAAATGCAATCAACTAAACGCCGCCTGGTGGACCTGTCCGTTACCCTGGACAACAACCCCTACACCGATCCACCGCCGTTGCTGCCGAAAATCGACTACATGGACCATCAGCAAGGCTGGCCGGAGATGGCCGCGATGTTTCCCGGCCTGTCCAAGGCGCAACTGCCCGGCGACGAGTCCTGGGCGGCTGAGCGCCTGCAGATCACGACGCACAGCGGTACGCATATGGACGCCCCTTGGCACTACGCCTCGACCACGGACGGTGGCAAGCCGGCTTTCGGCATCGACGAACTGCCGCTGGACTGGTGCCTGCAACCGGGCGTGAAGCTGGACTTTCGTCATTTGCCGGATGGTCATGTGGTCAGTGCCGCCGAAGTGCAGGCTGAGCTGACGCGCATCGAACACGTCCTCCAGCCGTTGGACATTGTCCTGGTCAACACCCGCGCCGGGGCGCTGTTTGGCCAGCCTGGGTATCTGGATGCCGGGGTCGGCATCGGCCGCGAGGCCACGTTGTATCTGCTCGAGCGCGGCGTGCGCGTGGTCGGCACCGATGCCTGGAGCTGGGATGCGCCGTTCAAGTACACGCGCGAACGCTTCGCCGCCACGGGCGACGCCTCGATCATCTGGGAAGGGCACAAGGCCGGACGTGACATCGGCTACGGCCAGATGGAGAAACTGGCCAACCTGGAATGCCTGCCGGCCCATGGTTTCCAGGTGTCCTGTTTCCCCTACAAGATCAGGCACGCTTCGGCTGGTTTCGTCCGTGCCGTAGCGATTTTCGAGGAATGAGCGTGACTGCGGACGCTGCTTTGACGATTGTCGATCCCCGCTGGACATTGTTTGTGCGGGTCGCGGCGGCTGGAAGTCTCAGTAAAGCGGCTGTTTTACTGGATATGCCGCAGTCCATGGTCAGTCGAAACATTGCTCAGCTCGAATCGCAATGTGGCGAGCGGCTGTTTCATCGTACCGGCCGTGGGGTGCTCCTGACTGAGTTTGGAGAGCAGTTGCTGCCTTGCGTATCGAGTCTTCTCGTGGACGCCGAAGGCCTGGCCGATGACATTCGTACCCGGCGTGGAAAACCGGTGGGGGAGGTAGTCGTAGGGATGCTGCCTTCGGCGGTCCGGCGGTTTGCCGGTACGCTTTTCGCGGCGGTACAAGCACAGATGCCGGGTGTGAGATTGCACCTGATCGAGGGCGCGAGTGCGCAACTCGAAGAGCAGTTGCAGGATGGTCGTCTGGATATGGCGCTGGTCCTGCGCGAGAACGAAACCAGCATCGGCGAGGCGTATCTACTGGCCAGGCTGGCGCTGCATTTGATAGGGCCCGCCTGTGATCCGCTCCTTGCCGAGCGAGACATTGCGTTGAAGCGGCTATCCGGATTGCCACTGGTAGTCCCGGGGCGTCCCCATCTGTTAAGGGCCAGGCTCGATCATCTGGCCGCCGAACAGTGCGTGGAGTTGTGTGTTGCCGTGGAAGCCGACTCCGTCCAGCTCCAGTACGAAGTCGTCGCGGCTGGCGGAGGTTATGCGATTGCCTCTGTGCTGCCGGGCTCGCTGGATCAACGACTGATTTCATCGCGCATTATCGAGCCCGTGCTGGAGCGCTTTGTCGTGCTGGTCGAGTCGCCCCGTCGCCCCTTGACCCGTGCTTCCCGTGAAGTGCGACGGCTGATTTGCAATCTGTCCATGCCATCGATTTGAGCGATAGCTGCTTTGCATCCCCAGCAGTATTCGGTGGGGGGCGCGCCTCGTAGGGTGTCAGTCAATCAACGACTGATCCCCGATTGCGAGGTTAGCGCTATGCATCACGCCCAAGAGCCCCAAGTCATTACCCCGACGCTTTTTCTCAGCGATGCCGATGTCGCCTCGCTCGCCGACTGGAGCACAGCCGTTGCCGCGCTCGCGCAGGCGTATGCCTGCCCCACGTCGGATGCCATGGTGCCGCCTCGCTCCATGGCCCGCGGCGACGGTATCTGGTTGCGCAGTTTGACTGCTGTACCTCCCGCTGGCGGCCAAATGGGCTGCAAGTTGATCGCGGCGTCCATGCGGGCGCGCTGCGCCAGCTACCTGATTGCATTGTTCGACCAGCAAACCATGGCGCTCAGCGCCCTGATCGACGGCAATCGGGTGACGGGCTTGCGCACCGCTGCAACCGCTGCGCTGGCGGTTGATCTGCTGGCGCCTCAACGAGCGCTGCGGGTGGGCGTGATTGGTGCCGGGTTTGAAGCGCGTGGCGCGCTTGACTGCCTCAAGGCCGTGCGCGATGTCGCCCGTGTCCGGGTGTTCAGTCCAACGCCCGCGAGCCGCGAGCGGTTTGCCGAAAGCTTCAGGCCGGGGCTGGATATCCAAGCGGTGAACACTGCGCAAGAAGCCGTGCAGGACTGCGATGTGGTGATCTGTGCCGCACGCAGTCGTGACGAGTCTCCAGTGTTGCAAGGGGCATGGCTTTGCGCAGGCGTGACGGTCGTGTCGTTGGGTTCCACCTTGCCTGAGCAACGGGAGGTTGACCCGGTCACGATGGAGCGAGCCGTCTGCATCGTCGCGGATATGCCGCAAGAGGTACTTCACGATACCGGCGACGCCATTGCTGCGATCAGCGCCGGTGTTTATGTCGCCGACAAACTGGTCGCGCTGTCGGATCTGGTCGCGGGTCGCGTCAATCCGCGCCAGAAAGAAAGCGACATCGTTCTCTACAAGTCAGTTGGCTCGGCGCTGCAGGATGTCGTCATCGCACAAGCGTTGTACGAGCGCGCCAGGCAACAAGGCCTCGGCATCGAGCTGCCTGCCAGCATTGTCCCTGTCTCGAAATAACCCCTCCACTGTTCGAAGGAAAATCATCATGGCTACTTACAAGAAAGCTGATGCCCGCGCCTGGGCCCGTGAAAACCTGGTGGGCTGCTCGGCTGTCACCATCCCAAGCTTCAGTGCTGATCTGAAGCGTCTCAATGAGCGTGGCATACACCACGACATCGAGCATACGGTTGGACTGGGTTACAGCAGCACATTGCTGTGCAGTGAACTGGCGATCTCTGCCCAGGAAAACGCTCAATTCACCGCCTGGGCGCGTGAGTCGGGGAAAGACCTGATCCTGTTCTTCCACGCGGCTTTTGGCACGCTTGCCGAGAACATCGAGGCGGTGAAACTCGCTGAGAATGCCGGCGCCGACATCGTCCTGCTCTCCTACCCGCCGCAGTTCTGGCCGACCAGCGAGCAGGAAATCTACGACTACACCAAGTCGTTCTGCGATGCCACGGACCTGGCTGTCATGCTCTTCCCGATTCCGCTCTGGGGCTTTGAGCGCGTGCATCCGGCGGGTATGTCGTTGGAGTTGGTCCGTCGTCTTCTGGCCGATTGCCCGAATATCGCCGCCATCAAGTCCGAGCAAGGGTTTCCGTTGCCAGCGGGCATTTGCGAGATGTACTACCACTTCCGTGATCAGGTGGTGATCAGTTGCCCGATCGAAGCTGACGCAATCCCGTTGATGAGCCTGATGAAACTGCAGTTTTCCGGCACCAGCAACACCGCCTGGATGAGCGACTACTACCCGAAAGCTTTCGAACTGGCCCGCACGGGTCGCTTCGAAGAAGCGATGGAGCTGTATTGGAAGGTCAACCCGGCACGCAGTGCCAATGGCGCCGCCGCGCAAAGCTATGCCGGCGGCACCGGGGTGCTCAATCGCACGATGTGGAAATACCAGGACTGGCTTGCTGGCTTCAACGGCGGCCCGCTGCGTGCCCCGGCGATGCGCGTGCCGGATCGCCTCATGAAGTCTTTGCGCCAAGGGCTGGTTGCGGCGGGCCTGCCGGTGACTTCGGACCCGGATAGCGCGTTCATGATCGGGCGTCACCCTTGCTGATTAAGAGGATTGCAAAGTGAAGCATTTACTTAAGGATCCGACGCTGTGGCGCACGGGTGCCTACATCGCCGGCGAGTGGCTGAACGAGACGCCGCACGGTCGGTACACGCTGCGTAATCCGGTGGATCAAGCGGTGCTGGCCGAGTTGCCACGCTGCCGCGAAACTGAAGTTCGGCACGCCATCGATGCCGCGCATGCGGCCTTCGGTCCATGGCGACGCTTGACGGCTAAACGCCGGGGCGAGGTGTTGCGCCGTTGGTATGAGTTGATGGTTGAGCATCGGGAGGATATCGCCACGCTGATTACCCTGGAGGAGGGCAAGCCGCTGGAGGAGGCGCGGGGCGAGGTCGATTACGCTGCGTCGTTTGTGCGCTGGTTTTCCGAAGAAGCCACGCGGGTGCGCGGTGATTTGATTCCCGGCGTAAAGGACACTCAGCGCATTGTGGTACTGCGCGAACCCATCGGCGTTTGCGCCGCGATCACGCCCTGGAACTTCCCCGCGGCCATGATCACGCGCAAGGCCGCTCCGGCGCTGGCGGCGGGCTGCACGATGGTCGTGAAACCGGCCAGCCAGACGCCCATGACCGCCCTGGCCCTCGCTGAACTTGCGCAGCGCGCGGGTGTGCCGGCTGGTGTGTTCAGTGTGATCACGGGGAATGACACCCGAGACATTGCCGGTGAACTCACGGCCAACCCGTTGGTGCGCAAACTCACCTTCACCGGGTCCACGGAAGTGGGCCGGCTGCTGTTGGCGCAAGCGGCGCAGACGGTCAAGAAATGCTCCATGGAGCTGGGCGGCAACGCGCCGTTCATTGTCTTCGACGATGCCGATCTTGATGCGGCAGCCGATGGGGTGATGTTGGCCAAGTTTCGCAATGGTGGGCAATCCTGCATCGGCGCGAACCGGGTGCTGGTGCAGTCAGGGGTCTATGACGCACTGGCCGAACGTATCGTCGAGCGCATGGCGCGCTTGAAGGTGGGCAATGGTCTGGAGCCGGGTGTACAGGTCGGGCCGTTGATCGATGACGCAGCGGTAGGAAAATCCCAGGCCCTTGTTGATGATGCACTGGCGCAAGGTGCTCGACTGCTGTCCGGCGGCAAGCCTCATGCGCTGGGTGGGTGTTTCTTCCAGCCCACCTTGTTGGCTGATGTGACTCATGAAATGCGGGTCGCTCGCGAAGAGATCTTCGGCCCGGTCATGCCACTGGTGCGTTTCGACAGTGACGACGAAGCCATTGCCATGGCCAATGACAGCGAGTTTGGCTTGGCGGCGTATCTGTACAGCCGTGACGCGGCCCGCATCTGGCGCAATGCCGCTCGCATCGAATCGGGCATGGTGGGCATCAACTGTGGCTTGATTTCAAATGAAGTCGCACCTTTCGGCGGCGTGAAGCAGAGCGGTCTGGGGCGAGAGGGATCTCACCTGGGGATCGACGAGTTCCTTGAGGTGAAATACCTCTGCTGGGATGGCCTGGAAAGCGTGTGAACCGCTATCGCGAGCAAGCTCGCTCCCACATGGGTTTGTGGGTGTTCACCGCACCTGGACACAACACAAAAACCTGTGGGAGCGAGCTTGCTCGCGAAGGCGTCGGCACATCCAACATCACCGCCAACTGACTCTCGGCTTTCGCGAGCAGGCTCGCTCCCACAAGGGGACTGCGGGTTTTCAGCAGCCGAGCAGGCATACCCTCTGACACCCATCACCTCCTGCGATACCTCGGATTGTGGAAAGCGATTTCAGCGCTGATAGTCAATTCGATAGTCTCGTCGTTGATCCGGCATTTCGGTCGGAACTTCATGAGTCTGCGGCATTGAGTCGATAGCGCTGCAGAGCCCGTCGGTGTGCCATGCAATGTCAGCCCGATTGAAATAAGAATAATTAGGAGAGCGTGATGATTGCAGCAGTCAATAAGGTCCTGGTAATCGGAGGCGGGTTCTCCGGTATGACCGCGGCTATCCAGCTCGCCCGCCAGGGCGTCGAAGTGGACCTGGTCGAGATCGATCCTCTGTGGTGTCCCCTGGGGGCCGGTATTACGCTCAGCGGGCCGACGTTGCGAGCGCTTGATACGGTCGGGATTCTTGAACGAGTGGCCGCAGAAGGGTATCTATCGACCAATTTCGATGTGTTTTCACCGGTTGGCGAACTGATCGTGCAGTTGGCGCTTCGACCGCCGGTCAGCGATAAACCGATTCCCTGTGGCGGCGGCATCCTGCGCCCGGTACTGGCTCGCATTTTTGCCGACAAGACGCGGGAAGTAGGCACCCACGTGCGCCTGGGCATAACGTTTGACAGCATCATCGAGCATGCCGATGGCGTTGAAGTGTCTTTCACTGACGGCACCTCCGGGCGCTACGATCTGGTCATCGCCGCCGACGGTGTGCATTCGCGGATGCGAAAGGAGTTTTTCCCGGAGGCGCCCTCGCCAAAACCCATTCACCAGAGTGTCTGGCGCGCGGTGTTGCAGCGTCCGCAGGAAATCGTACGGCCCAGTCATTGGCTGGGGCGCACCAAGGTCGGCGTCAATCCGATTTCTGAAACGCATATGTACATGTTCCTCATGGAAAACCGCGAGTTTTCCGAGTGGATCGATCCGGCCAGTTGGCCAGGCGAAATGGCGCGTCTGCTGGGTGAGTTTCCCGCCCCGATCCTGCAAACGCTTGTGCCGCAACTGTTCGAGCCGGGTGCCAATATCGACTACCGCCCGCTGGCCAATCTGTTGGTGCCGTTGCCATGGCATAAGGGTCGCGTCGTGATGATTGGGGACACGGTGCATGCCACCACGCCCCATCTGGCTTCCGGGGCCGGGATTGGCATCGAGAGTGCCATCGTGCTTGCTGAAGAACTGTTCGCCGACAGCGATCTACAGGCTGCCCTGAGCCGGTTCGAAGCGCGGCGTTGGGAGCGTTGCCAACTGGTGGTCGAGAACTCTGCACGGCTGTGCGAGATAGAAAAAAGTGCGGGTGACAAGGATGAGCATGCCCAGATCATGCGAGAGTCCACTGCTACGTTGGCTGAACCTATCTGAGTGATTCAGCCCCTTCGGCTGGATGCCCTTGAATCACTTCAGCATCCAGTTCGAAGAAGGGCAGTGGACTTGATGCAGTTAATTAGCTCATTAAATGTTTACTGGCCCAGATCGAAAATGACGATCTCCTTGACGTATACGAAAAAAGATTCGGACGGTAGCAAGACCCCTACGTCAGACAGCTGCTGGAACAGTGCTCGCTGATACTGACGAAAAACAGAAAGATCGGCTTCATTTTCAAACCACAGGCTGGAAGTGCCTTCGTATACCGCGATGTCTGGCCCGAAATAGGACGTCACTCGGTCGCCCTCGGGGAGGTATCTGGAGCGAGCGTGCCGACGTAGCACCTTTTGGAAGTCCGGGTATTGATTGGCAACTGTGTCGTGAGCTGAATCCCAGGCGGTGAAAAAGGCCTCCAGTTGCACCGTTGGGTTCTTCTTCAGGAAGACGATCGCCTTCCATTTTGAGGGGGCGGCACCGGTATTGGAAATCTCGACTTCATCCATCAGCTGAGCGGCCTGTTTAGACAGGTCGGCGAAGTTTTTTGCATCAGGCCCAACAGTTTGTTGGGTATAGGGATCACTGAAGGTGTGAATCAAACCTGACATGTCATCAAAAAATAATTCGGTGACGGAGTCCCGGTGAAATGTTTGTGTGTAGGTGTTATCAGCGTCAACGCCGAAAGCTGAGTCGATGACATGATTTTGCACGTATCGTTTGACGCCTAAGGGTTTAGCCCGGGCGATTTCTCCATGCTGGTGTTCTATATAGTTCAAGAACTCAGCATGCGTCATGCCGGGTTTGCGGCGTACGGCAGCTAGCATTTTAATCATGGGGCGCTCGCGTCTGGTTGGGGTTGATGACATTGGTCTTATCTTTCTAAACATCGAATGCGCTTTTGCAGGCGGTATTCACCATGGTGATGTTTTAGAAACAAGATAAGACCAACGTTGTCCTCCAAACCAATCAGGGTTTCTGCTAGCAGGTATCACGTAAGAACATGCTTGATGCGTCTTTACCTGGCTGAGGCCTCTGCCAATGCTGTGCGGATAAGCCCGGCGCCTTCCTCTGCCGGACCCGTCCGGCGAAAAACATATTGCTAAGGCTGGACTTCGGTCTTGGTGGAGACAATTTTGCCGTATTTTTCTGCTGGCGGTGTCTCATGGACCACCAGCATACGTTCTTTGCGACATTTGAACTTCACCCCTTTGCGCGGCGCCATGACTCTGGCCGTCTCCATGCACATTGCCTTGGAAGCAAAGGTTGGCCCTGGTTGTCGTTCATCGACGCAGCCTTCGAAGCCACTGCAGATCGTCATCACAACAAAATAAACAGTCATCATCTCGGAGTTGCTCCATTGAGTGATGCGATTGATTACTTCCTGTAGTCCAGGTCGGCGGCCTAAACATTTTGCGGGGGTTGCTTGCGGATGATGAGCTTCGATTTGAACCCCCAGCAATGGCACATTGGTACCGTGCGTCGGGAAACCGTCACTGTATTAATTTATTTTTATTTGCTCGGTTTTTATGCCAATAAGTTGGCGTCATGCGGGCTGAAATGGACGCTTTGAGGAGCCGTTCGGGATAGCCTGCAGGCACCGATATTCGGGCGTTAAAAAGGAAAAGGGTGGGATAAAGGAAAATGCCGCTCAGTTAAGAAGCGAACCCTGTGGAACGGGCTCGCTCCCGCCGGAAATTCCCTTTACCCACAAAGAACCTGATGGCAGCAGAACCGACTATCCTTTCGGAACACTGCATTCTTGGCAAAAAGGGATGTCATGCCAGACATTGATCGCGCCACCGGCCCCGGACACGGCATCACATGCGGTGATCGAACCTGTTCGATTGGGCCCAGGTTTCCAAGATCCTCGTTACTCCGGATGGCTTCAATAACGGTTTCCTGTCTTTTCATGGCAACTTCCGCATACAGCCAGGACCTGCCAACCGCAGCGGGGCTCGAAAACAGCAGGGTCACGGTGATGCAAGCGCAGGACGTCGTTGCCAGGGCCACCCTTGGCGCCGTGCGCTGGAGCGGCCCGGTATCCGGTCCGCAAGCCCAGCGGGGCAAGAGCGTCGCGCTTGTCGCAGAAGATTTGCGTAACGGAGGCATTGTCGGTGTCGCGCAGGGCGCCCGGGAGGCCGCCAATGCATTGGGCTGGACGCTGAAGATATACGATGGTGCCGGCTCATCGGCCGGGCGCGCAAAGGCGTTCTCCGATGCCCTGGCAGCGAAGCCCGACGGCCTTATCCTGTGTGGCTCCGATGCCCTTGAGAACAAGGCGGCGCTGCTGCTCTTCGCCAACAAGGAGGTACCGGTGGTTGGCTGGCACGCCGGGGCAAGCCCGGGGCCGATTGACGGCACGCCGGTGGCGATGAACGTCACGACCGACCCGCTTGAAGTGGCGCGCCTCACGGCCATGGCGGCAGTGGCGCAGTCCAATGGACGCGCCGGCGTGGTCATCCTGACCGACTCCAAGTACAGCATCGCCATGGCGAAAGCCAAGGCCATGGAAGACGTCATTCGGGCCTGTCATGAATGTACGTTGCTGGAGGTGCGCGATGTGGCGATCTCCGAAAGTGGCGAGAAGATGCCGGCGATCACCAAAGAATTGCTTCAGCGTTATGGCAAACGCTGGACCCATACGTTGGCCATCAACGACATCTATTTCGACTACTCGATTGCCTCGCTGACCAGCGCCGCCATACCCAGTGACGGCATTAGTCTGTTGTCTGCCGGTGACGGCAGCGCTTCGGCTTTCTTGCGCATACAGGCAAAGACCTACCAGACCGTGACTGTGGCCGAGCCGCTCAACCAGCATGGCTGGCAAGTGATGGATGAATTGAACCGGTTGTTTGCAGGTCAGCCAGTGAGCGGCTTCGTCGCGCCGATTCACTTGGTCAATAACGACAATATCGCCTTCGATGGCGGGAAAAAATTCCAGTACGATCCTGACAATGGCTATCGAGACATCTATCGCCACCAATGGAACCCCTGACGTTGGATATGACTTCCCGGTTTGGACGCCAGCTATTGCCCCAATCGCTGCGCGCACAATTCACCCTGGCGTTCCTGACGCTGGCGCTGCTGATCCTGGCAGGCGGTGCTACGGCGGTCTACGCGCTGCGCACCTCAAACAGCGCTACTCGACAGCTGACGGATGAACGACTGGTCCGCATGCAAAACGGGCAAGACATGGTGCAGCGCACCTTGCTGATCGAACGCCAGACCGACCAGCTTCTGACAACCCGTTCCCCGGACATCTTGCGTTCAAGCTATGCGACGACCGTCGAACAGCTTGAAGCCCTCGATCAACTGGTGCAGCAACTGACTGCCGCAAACAGTGGCGTGGCGATACTCGACATGCATCAGTCGAGTCAGATGTTCCGCAATACCGCCAACATCGTTGCGCAACTGCGAGAAAGCCTGCTGCAAACCGAGGTCACCTTCGCGCAGGCCCTGGAGAATCGCACCGCCCGATTAACGGCGACCAAGACCCGGGCCGATCTGGAACTGGCGGTGCTGCTTTTCGATCTGCCGCAGGCGGTTGACAGTGAGGCCGTTAAACGGCTGCGGGCCCGATATGAGCGCCTGCCAGGCACCGCAGGCGCGTTATCCGACGCGGATGTGCAGACGCCGGATCTCTTCTCCCTGCGCCAGACGCTCATCAATCAACATGACGTCCTGCAGCGCTTCAACGAGCAACTCAAGAATGAGGCCGGGGTCCTGGTCGCGGTCGCCCGTACGCAATCGAACGCCTACACCCAAGACTATCGTGAAGCGGTACAGCGCCTGGTCGAGGCCTCGAATCGCAGCCAGCAATGGGTATTGATCATGTTGGGCGCCAGCCTGGTGTTCGCCTGGTTCGTGACCCGGGTTTTCATGGGCCGCCATGTGCTCGTGCGCCTGAATGAAATTAGTCGGCAATTGCGTCAGGAACACACGGACAAAACGCATTTGATGATGGCCGACCATGGGAAGGACGAGATCGGCAACATGGCGCGGGCGGTGAATCAATTTTTCGAAGACCGACTTCAACTGGAGAAAAAAACCGCTCAATTGAGCATCGCTACAGAGCGGCTCGCCGTGCAAAACGATCGATTGGAACAAGAAGCGATCATCCGCACCGGACAAGGTCATGTCCTGGAACTGATCGCCAGGAGCACCGAGCTTGCAGAAGTCCTCGATAGCCTGGCGCACCTGGTCGAGTCCCAACTGGAGGGCATGAAGGTCTCCATCCTGCTGCTGGATGAGGAGGGCAAACACCTGCTGCACGGGACTGCACCCAGTTTGCCGAAAGCCTATAGCCAGCTCATCGACGGAATTGAAATCGGTCCGAGCGTCGGTTCATGTGGCACCTCGGCCTATCGACGAGAGCCGGTCATCGTCACGGACATCGAGCAGGATCCGCTGTGGGAAGCGTACCGTTCACTCGTTGCGCCCTATGGGTTTCGCGCCTGCTGGTCGACGCCGATCCTGTCCCATGAGCGAAAGGTCTTGGGTACGTTTGCCTTGTATGCCAACACCGTACGCAGCCCCACCGCGGCCGAGACGCAACTGATCGACATGGCGACACCGCTTGCCGGCATTGCGATAGAACGCCAACTGACCGAAAAGCGCATTCGCTTTATGGGTGACCATGACGCCCTGACCGGGCTGCCGAATCGCACGCTGCTCGAAGACCGCCTCAAGCAGGCGATGCTATATGCCCAGCGCTACGACCGGCTGGTGACAGTGGTGTTTCTCGACCTGGACAAATTCAAACTGGTGAATGACAGCCTTGGGCACAGCGCCGGGGACGAACTGCTGAAAACCGTCGCCCAGCGCATGCAGGGGTGTGTACGGCGTACCGACACCGTCGTGCGACTGGGTGGCGACGAGTTTGTGATCATCCTGTTCGACCAGCCCTCGGACCTGGACGGCGTGACGCCCGTCCTGCACAAAATCCAGGAAGCCATCCTGCGGCCGATTCAACTGAGCGGCCATACGCTCCACGTCACCTGCAGCATGGGACTGGCCACTTACCCTGCCGACGGTACTGATACCGACACGTTGCTCAGCAATGCGGACGCCGCCATGTACCGGGCCAAGGAGCTGGGACGCAACAGCTTCCAGTTCTATACGAGCGAGATGAATAACAAGGTCCAAGGCAAGCTCGCCATGCAAGACGGGTTGCGAAGCGCACTCAACAATGACGAGTTCCTGCTGTTGTACCAGCCACAGGTGGATTTGCAGTCAGGCCAGATCATCGGCGTGGAGGCATTGATCCGCTGGCAGCATCCCGAGCTCGGCATGGTCTCTCCCGTCAAATTCATATCCCAGGCCGAAGAGACCGGGTTGATCGTGCCCATCGGCGACTGGGTGATCCATACCGCCTGCAGACAGAACAAGGCGTGGCAGGATGCCGGCTGGCCGCCGATCACCATGTCGGTGAACATCTCGGCTCGCCAGTTCGTCGAAAGGGACCTGATCGACCGGATCATGCATGCCTTGCAGGAATCCGCGCTGGACCCGATGTACTTTGAGCTGGAGCTGACCGAAAGCCTGATCATGCAAGATCTTCAGCAAGCCATCAGCAAAATGAAGGCCCTGCAAGCCATGGGGATCAGCCTCTCGATTGACGACTTCGGCACCGGCTATTCCAGTCTCGCCGCATTGAAAAGCTTCCCGATCGCGAGGCTCAAGATCGATCAGTCTTTCGTGCGTGATCTACCCAACAACGAGAACGACAAAGCCATTGCCACAGCTGTGATTTCGTTGGGGCACAAGCTGAACCTCAAGGTCATTGCCGAAGGTGTCGAAACCGAGGAGCAGCAAACCTTCCTGCGTGAAAACGGCTGCGATGAAATCCAGGGGCACTTTTTCAGCAAGGCGGTCAGTGCGGAGGAAATCAGCCGGTTACTGCGTACGTCCGGAGTGTCTGAACCAAGTCGCCTTGCCAGTCCAGGTTCGGTCAGGCAAAAAAAACGCGATGTAAAACGCCCGAGCGGTCCAATGTCCGGGCATTGATGACTCTGCCTTTCTGTATTTCCGGGGGAGAGGGTATCACCGGATCTCAGGAAGCATCCTGCTCATAGCTGCAACCCACGTAGAGATCGCTGGCCTTGTCTTCCGTGGAGACCACTCGCAGGGTAGCGCCGTTACCGAGGCTGCGCTGATAGTCAACGTAGCCGTCGGTATCCAGGGTCTTTTTCAATTTCAGGGTGCTGGCGAGCTTCTCTGCATCGGCCTTCGGGCTGCTGCTTTTGGCCTGGAGAAAGAAGCTGAAGCGGTCGGTCATCACCAGGGTGGTCGACGACACGCCGTGCACCGTCAACGCCGGGGTGGCTTGCCAGGCGCCACCGCCCCACGGGCTGTGCGCTTCATCCTTGGAGAGCGTCAGTTGCTCGGCATCAACCAGGTCGTTGAACTTGCCCACCTGCTGCGCATTGGCCTGGCACTGCGCCAGGGCCTTGAACAAATCGCTGTGGCTCGAGCCAGCGGCCGAAACAGCAAAGGTGGACAGGCACCCGGCCAGGGCGACGAGACCAAGAGAGATTTTCATGCCGACATCCTTGTTTCAGTTGAATAACAGGTGATGGATACCCGAGGTCAATGGCTGCAGGCTTCGGGAATGAACGTGCTGCCCGGCTGTACACGGGCCTGCGCTGCAGGTGGGGAGCTTGCCATTGCTGACTTGAATATGCCATCAGGTTATCCCTGAGGATGGACTGTCGTAGAAACCATTTTTGTGCTCATTTCTGGCACCGGTAAGTCGGCGAGATAACGGTCGGCATGACCAGCCCACAGGCCACCGCAGCACTGACGGCCTGCTGGCGGCTTACCGACCCCAGCTTGCGGCGGGCATTGAGCAGGTGGAAGTCGATGGTGCGTTCGGAACAGGTCAGGATGTGGCTGATCTCCCAGGTGGTCTTGCCTTCGCTGGCCCAGTAGAGGCAGTCCATTTCCTTGGGCGTCAGGTCCTGGCGCGGTTGGGCAGGCCGTTGCAATTGATGTCGTATCCCGGCGAGCAGGTAGGGGATGAGCATGAACAGTTGATAGACGGCGGGGTTGGAAAAACCCTTCTGTTCGGTGTTCTGTGTGTCGTCGAAGGCCACGCTCAAGGTTCCCCTGAGCATTTCGTAGCGCAGCGGGATGCTCACGCCGCTGCGCAGGCCGTGTTGCTCGCGTTGCTCCCAGAAGTGCCGGGAGCGTCCCCGGGCGCGCCGTCGCTCGCTGTCCCAGAACAGCGGCACCAGCTCGCGTCGACAGTGCCTGAGTATCGGGTCGATCTCGATCAACCCGTCACAACGGTAGTGTTCCAGCCAGCGTTTGGGAAAGGTGGTGATGAGGCCGGCCAGAGGGTCGGTATCCCTCGGCGCTGCCGGCCCCAGGCTGATGAGGTAGCTGCCGAAGCCGAGTTGGCGCAGCACTTTGTTCAGCAGGCGCTCCCAATCGCAACGGTTGGCATCCTTGGCGAGGCTCGTGAAGGCGGTCAGCGTAGCGGCACGCTCTGCCCGGGTCCGGCTGCAGGCGGGGGAGTGGTGTTTGTCCATAAACGGATCGCTCTAGTTGTCGCAGGAATGAAGCAGTCGCAGTACGGGAAAGAAGGGGCGCATGCCCCTTCCGGGTGGATCACTTGTGCACGTGACACCGTATGAAACTGCGGAACAGGTCCAGGCCGTTTTCGGTGAGGATGCTTTCAGGGTGGAACTGCACGCCCTCCACCGGCAGGTGGCGATGGCGCACGCCCATGACATAGCCGTCGTCCGTGGATCTGGACGTGATCTCCAGGCAGTCGGGTAACGGCTGCTCGCTGATCATCAACGAGTGGTAGCGGGTCGCCCGAATCGCATGTGCCTGGGTGTGGTCATAGACGCCCTTGCCGTCGTTCTGGATGGTGCTCACCTTGCCGTGCATCACGTGCGGGGCCCGGCAAACCTGGGCACCGAAGGCCAGGCCGATGGCCTGGTGACCCAGGCACACACCCAACAGCGGCAGGCGCCCCTGAAAGTGCCTGATCACTTCGATGTAGCCCACATCGGCCGGATGCCCAGGCCCAGGGCCCAGTACGCAGAAATCCGGCGAGAACGCTTCAATGCGCTGGATGAGGTCCGGTACGTCGTGACGCTCGACGTGGGTTTCCAGCCCCAGTTGTTCCAGGTATTGGCTGATGATGAAGACGAAGCTGTCATAGGCGTCGATCAAGAATACTTTCACAGTGCGATCTCCTGGCCGGTCACTGCCCGATAGACGGAACCCATCTTGTACAGCGTCTCTTTCCACTCAAGCTCTGGCACCGAATCGGCCACCACTCCGGCGGATGCACGCAAGTGGTACGTACCCTCGTCGAAGACCGTCGAGCGAATGCACAACGCGGTGTTGACGCTGCCATCGAAACCGACCAGGCCAAGGGCTCCGGCATAAATGCCCCGGCGGTTGCTTTCCATCCCTTCGATCAGCTCCATCGCCCTGACTTTGGGGGCGCCGGACATGGTGCCCGCGGGGAACGAGGCCTTGATCACGTCGTAGGCATCCAGGCCCGGGCGCAGCAAGCCGCGAACGTTCGACACCATGTGGTAGAGGTGCGAGTACTCTTCCACGAGCATGAACTCATCGACCTCCAGCGAGCCGGCCTGGCACACGCGACCGATATCGTTGCGACACAGGTCGATGAGCATCAGGTGTTCGGCGCGCTCCTTCTCGGAGCGGGTCAGCTCCAGGACCAACTGAGTCGGATCGACGCCAGGCTTCTTGCCCACGGTGCCGGCGATCGGGCGCATCTCGATCAAGTCATCCTTGATCCTGACGAACAGCTCCGGACTGGCGCCGATCAGGTCGATGCCGCCTACGTGGGCCAGGTACATGTAGGGGGAAGGGTTGCGCAGGCGCAGGTTCTGGTACACATCGAACGGTGAAACCTGCGAGCGGATGCGAATCTCATGACCGAGCTGGATCTGGTAGACGTCGCCGGCGCGGATGTGCTCCATCGCCACTTCGACACGCTCGACGAATTGCTCCGGGGTCACCGTGCGCTCTTCCTCGAAGCCCTCGGGGTACGGTAGCGGAGCCAGCGCCTCGGCTGCCGGGGTTGTGCTCAGGAAGGGGTAGTCCTCCAACGTACGGGGCGCCCAGAGATCGTGGTTGTTGATCAGGGTTTCGACGATGCCATTGCTGTGGAAATAAACCAGCGTCTGATAGACCGACAGGGCAATGAGCGGGTAGTCGTAGGTCTGCTTGGCCAGATCGGGAAGTCGCTCGATCAGGCGAACGCAGTCGTAGGCGAAATAGCCGAAGAAGGCCAGGCTGGAAGGGGCATTGGACGCAGGCTGGAACGTTGCCTGGATCGCCCGGAGCAGGTTCCACGCCGCCTCGCTGTCGGGCAGATGGATCTTGTGTTCCTGGTCGACCTGCATGCCCGCTTGCCGCAGGCTGGCGGACAAATGTTCACACAGGGCGGCGCAGCCTCGCAGTTGGGCCTGGCCCTCATTGATACACACTTCGAAAAGCGGTTCGAGCCCGACGATCGTCGCCCGGCGATCACGGCTTGGGCCGGACAGTGATTCAAGAATGAAAACAGACTCACGACCCAGTTGTTCCAGTGCATTTGCATATATGCCAAGTGCATCCGTAGGTCGACGTTCTTCGCGGCGAAGAACATTCACGCCAATTAGATTTTTATTCACGGTTAATACCATATTCAAGGTGTAACGATTCAGGCGCTCGATTAAGGGAGCGCCACGGGAATATAAAGCGCGCAGGCACTTTAAATACGTGTTGACGGATATTCTGAATAGACGGGGCGGACGCTGTTCATGTCGCGCGCACTAAAAAGCTTGCAATGGATTGCAGCCAATTGTTGCGCAGGGCACAAGGCGCGAGCGCCTTCGATTTCAGAGGGGAAAGATCAGGACGTTGCTGGCAAGCAGCAGACAGGCTCCGGTCTTCGCTAGATTAGCGACGCCAGATATTGCTTTTGAAGATGGCCAGAATGGCCCGGGAACAGCTGTCGGGATAGCTGTGGGAGGAACTGATAGCAGAAAGGTGATAGTACATTTTTAGACATCCCAGTCTTGGCTAAGCACTGCGGGAATAATTGGCAGTGCGGCGAAATTACCAGCGTGCCCTGGGGCTGTCAACTGCTGAGGGGATATTAATATTTCATTCATTTCTGAATGTCGACGAGGCGAAGAGCTATCCCTACGCGTATGTAACCGCGCGTGCTTTTAACAAGAAACTCGTGCGCGCACAACTGCGAGATAGCGCAGCTGGGTATTTGTAAGTTCTGTTACTAACGTAGCGGCCGTTGAGTTCCAGTAACCCATCAAACCTGAGCGGCTGAAATGAAAGAGCATTTAGAGACATTCAAGAAGCGGTACGATCCGATTCATCATGCCTATTGGACCGACGTCCTCAGCGACACCGAGCTGGCGGCCTGGCACCAGGCACAGTTGCGGGAAGTGGTCGGCCACGTGAAGCGGTCCTCGCCGTTTTATTCCAGGCACCTTGCCCAGGTCGACGAGCGTTCGCTGACCTTGGATGACCTCGCCACCTTGCCCTTCACGACCAAGGATGATCTGCGCGAAGCAGGCTTCGACATCTTGTCCGGCCCGCTGGAAGACAGCATCTTCTATTACGAGACCACGGGGACCACCGGGCCCGCCACGCCATGCCCGCGGGACCGCAAGGAGAGCTACGCGAGCAATCGCCAACTGGCCATGGCCTACCAGGCCGTGATCGAAAAGCATTTCCCGGGCGAAAAGACCGTGGTCGGCATCATGGGACCTACCGAGGTCCATTCCTTCGGTGACACCCTGGGCGATGTCTGCACCCAGCTCGACCTGTGCAACGCCAAGATCTGGCCGCACTCACCGGTGATCGGTTGGCCCAAGGCACTGCAACTGCTCAAGGACCTGCGGATCGGCGTGCTCGCATCGGCGCCGGGGCTGCTGCTGGCCATGGCCAAGGAAGCCGAGCGCCAAGGCTTGAACCCACGCGAGGACTTCGCCCTGCGCGCGTTCATGATGAGCGGCGAGCTGTGCACCCCTGCATTGAAGAACAACCTCTACAGCCTGTGGGGCGCGCAGGCCTACAACAGCCTGTATGGCTCCCAGGAAGCGATGATCATCGCGGCCTGCAACGCCAACGACCAGTTGGTGCCGCATCGCCTCAACTACATCATCGAGGTGCTCGATCCCAAGTCCGGGGAAAGCCTGGGCTGCACCGGCGACGGTGAGTTGTGCGTGACCATGCTGATCCCGGGCAGCAAGCCGCTGATTCGCTACCGCACGGGTGACCTGGTCTCGATCCAGTCGCGCCCCGGCTATCCGCAATCGATGCGCCAGACCGTCAAGGTCGTCGGTCGGGTGAAGGATGCCGTGCAACTGAACGATCGCGCCTTCTCGGCCGCACAGATCGAGCAGGCGCTGCTTGAAGGCGTCGAACAATGCCTTGGCTACCAGATCATCCTCAGTCGCGCCAATGATCGCGACACCGTCATCGCCAAGCTGGAAATGTCGCGCTTCTTCGAAGGCGATCGTGGACGCCTGGTGCTGCTGATCAAGGAGCGCCTGCGCGAACGGCTGGGGGTCGATGCCACGGTCATGGTGGTGGGCGATCTGGCCGAGCATGTGAACCTTGGCAGTTGGTTCAGCTGGAAAGAAGCGCGCATCGTCGATCAGCGTCAAGGCCAGTGAGGTCAGCGATGAGCCTGTCTGTTCGCGTGATCGACCACGCCAATGAACTGTTCGAGTCCGTCCGGCAACTCAGGAGTCGCTACCTGGGGACCAACCCGGCACGGGAGGATGACTTCGAGCGCAGGGAGCAAGTGCGCGACGCCTTGTCCTATCACCTGGTCTACCTGGACAAGGACGAAGTGGTCGGGACGTTGCGCGTCACGCCGCTGGGTCATGGCCTGAGCTTCGTCGAACGAGCGGTCGACGTGCAGGCCTATTTCGAACAATCGACGGATGCCTTCGATGCCAATCGCCTGGTGCTGGACGAGCGATACCGCGGCGGTCGGCACCTGCGCATGTTTCTCCTGCAAGCGGCCATTTGGCTGAAAGCCAACACCCACCTGCGATTCATCTCGGCACTGTGCCGCGGCCAATTGGCTGCGCTCTATGTCGGCCTGGGCGGGCGCGTGCTGGTGGATGACGTTACCTGGACCGGGGAACAGGTCGAGCGGCGCTACAGCCTCGTGTACCTGGAACTCGAAAGTGTTTACCTCAATGTTAAAGGAGCCAATTGAAATGCAAGCATTCTTCAAGGAACTCGACGCTATCGTCGACGCGGGCTGGGCCCAGATCAAGCAGGGCGCCTACTGGAAATTCAGCCTGGACAACCCGACGCCGCCAGCCCTCTACCAACAGCTCATGCTGCAGGTCTACCACTACACCCGCTACAACTCGGTGAACCAGGCCGCCTGCGCCTTCAGTGCCGATCCAGAGGAAACGACGCTGTTGCGCTTCGTCTACAAGCACGCCCTGGAAGAGCTGGGCCACGAGCGCATGGTGCTGCGCGACCTGGAGTCGGTCGGGCTGCTGCCGCAAGCCATGCCGGCGCCCCTGGCGCCGACCCAGGCACTGATCGCCTTTCTCAACGATGTGGCCATCCGCAAGGGGCCGATCGCTCGCCTGGGCTACAGCTACTGGGCCGAGGACGTCTACGAGCACATCCAACCGATCCTGGAGCTGTTCCGCGCCGACCTGGGCTTGAAGGATGAGCAGATGACCTTCTTCGTCGCCCACTCGACCATCGACGAGAAACACGCCGAGGAAGTGCGTATGGCGATGCAGCGTGCGGTGAAGACCGAAGAAGATCGTCGTCAGATCAAGGAAGTGGCACGCGTCACGCTGTGGTTGACCGGGCAGTTGATGGAAGAGGCTTTGCGCGCCTACCTGGCTGGCGAAGAAGGGTTGCGGGAGGCGTCCTGAATCATGAATCTGACCATCATTGTCGGGTCAAGCCGACCTTGTGGTGTCAGTGCACGGGTGGTGGCGCTGGTGCGCCGCCACCTGGGCGAGGAGGTCGCGGTCGATGACATCTGGCTCAAGGATTACCGGATCGACTACTGCGACGCCGACAACGCCTGCTCCGACCAGGACTGCCAAGTGCAGGACGACGTCGGGCAGTTGGTGGCGCGGCTGGACCGCGCCGATGCGGTGCTCTATCTCCCCGTCATGCATGCCTATGGCACCAACAGTCGCTTCCAGGCGTTTCTGGAGCGAGTCGGCTATGGCTTCCTGCGGCCACGGGAGCGTCCGCTGCGCGACAAGCTCGCGGCGATTGCGGTCGTTGGCCGACGCTATGGACACACGGCGGTTTTCTCCCAGGTCGCGCTGAATGTGCTGCTCAATAAAATGATTCTGGTCGGCTCGGGATTTCCGCCGTGCTTCCAGACCCAACTGGCCCACGATCCTGAAGCGGAAGAGGCCCTGCGCGAGACATTGGACCGGCTCTGTGAGCATCACTGTCGACTTAACCCCCCAGCACTTGCGACAGGCAAGCCGGAAAGAATCCTGCGGCCGATTCAATTTCAGAAGGGATAACTGTCATGCCATTGAAAGATTCATTGCTCGCGTTACTGGTCGCGTTTCTCTGGGGCGCGCAGGTCACTGCAGTGAAAATCGGCGGTGCCGAGTTGCCGCCTATCCTCATGGTCGCCATGCGCTACGCGATCATGGCGCTGTTTCTCCTGCCGCTGCTCAAGCGCGTCAAGCGTGAGCAGTTCGCGTCCGTGGCCCTGGTCGCCACGATTACCGGGACCTTGCATTTCGGTTTGCTGTATTGCGGTATTGCCCGGGTAGACGCCTCCACCTCGGCGATCATCTATCAATTGGCGGCGCCGTTTACCCTCGTCCTGGCATTCGCGTTATTGGGGGAAGTCCTGAAACTGCGGCTCCTGGCGGGCATCCTGCTGGCGTTCGCCGGTGTCCTGGTGCTACTGGCTACGCCATCGGCGGGCGGGACGTTCATCGGCATGTTGCTGGTGGCGCTGGCGGCCTTGGCATTCGCTGCCGGGTCAGTGTTGACCAAGCGTCTCGGGCCCCTGGATCCGCTGGCCTTGAGTGCCTGGACGGCGGTCATCGCCGCACCGCAACTGTTGCTGTGGTCGTTCGTCCAGGAAGGTGAGCAATGGACACGCGTCTACACGGCCAGCGCCCAGGCGTGGTGGGCGGTGCTCTACACCGCGCTCAGTGGTGGCCTGCTGGGGTTCGGCCTGTGGTTCTGGTTGCTCGGCCGCAACTCGATGCAGCAACTGAGCCCGTACCTGCTCCTGGTGCCGGTGTTCGCGATTGCTGTCAGCCAGGTCATGCTTGCCGAAGGTTTCAGCCAGCGCCTGGTGATCGGCGCCGTGTTGACGCTGTCAGGCGTGGCGCTATGCCAACTGCGCCTGCCGGCAAGATTCTCCCTCAAGGCGGCTAACAAAGGACAAGGAGTGGTGGATGAACCGCGTTGATCGACTGCTGCTCGGCACCTTGCGCCTGGTCCACCGCTGGCAGTTCGGTTTGAAGCTGCGCTGGCACAGCGGTACGCATGGACGCTTGGCTTATCTGCAAAGCCCTGCACGGCAACAGCGGACGACGCTGGTCATGCTCCATGGCTTGGGCGCCAGCAAGGATCAGTGGGGCCCTGCGATGCTGGGCATGGCGCGCCATCACCCTTGCATTTTCGTCGACTTGCCGGGGCATGGCCAATCCGTGTACGAGGCGGGTGCCGGCTTTGGACCCCAGGCAATGCTGGCGGAACTCGAAGGCCTGCTGGATACGCTCGTCGAGGGCCCCTTCGTGCTGGTTGGCAGCTCTTTGGGTGGGTGCGTGGCCGGCCTGTATGCCGCCAAACACCCGCTGCGTGTCAGTCACTTGGTCTTGCTGGCGCCTGCCGGTCTGGGCGAGCAAGCGCTAGGCCCCACATTGAAAGCCAGCCTGCAAGGGGCGGGAACGGTGTTTGGCTATCGTACGGTCGAGGAGATGAAGCGCTTCTGGAGCCTGGTGTTCAAGGCGCCGCCCGAGGTAGGAGGGCGCTTGGCCCAGGCCATGGCGGCCAGCGGCAGGTCGAGGTTTGCCGCGGTGCAGCGGGTCGTCGAGGATTTCCGTCGTGAAGGCCTGGACGTGCTGCTCGAACGGTTGCCACAGATTGCGGCCAAGACGCTGGTGATCTGGGGGCGGCATGACCAGGTGTTCCTGCCGGCGACCCTGGAGAACCTGCTCCAGCAACTGCCCGATGCGCGCGGCGAGTTCATCGAGGACTGCGGGCATGTGCCTTATCTTGAACGGGGCGCCGATGTGGTGGCGGCCATTACACGGTTCATTGCGACGTCCAGGGTTTAGCAGGATTGCATCAAAGCCTGGCCGCCAAAGTCCCCTTTCTGACCTCCCATAGCCTCAACAGCCGGGTACCGCTGCCGTAACGTGCATCTGACTGCGCACGCGGAGGGAGCGTCTTGATGAATCGTAGGACCTTTATGCTCGGCACCGCCGGAGTGGGTGCGTTGATGGTCGGGGCGGGGGCGCTGTTGCGTCCGAGCGATCGGGGCAGCCCATACAACGAGTACTTCCGCGCGTTGAACCAGGAGCTGAAGCGCCATGGGCCGATGCGGCCCGTGATGCTGATTGACCTGGACCTGCTCGATCACAATATCAATGTGGTCAAGCAATCCGTCACCCGCGCCGGTAAACATTTGCGCCTGGTGGAGAAGTCCCTGCCATCACCGGGACTGCTGACGTACATCGCCAAACGTACCGATACCCGGCGGCTGATGTCGTTTCATCAGCCGTTTCTCAATCACGATGCCGTGACCTTTCCCGAGGCAGACATCTTGCTCGGCAAGCCTTTACCGGTACGCTCGGCCGAGGTGTTTTACCAAACCCACAAGGGCGCCTTCGACCCTTCCAGGCAACTGCAATGGCTGCTCGATACCCCCCGGCGGCTGATGGATTACCTGGCATTGGCGCAAGGCCTGGGCACTCGGTTGCGGATCAATATCGAGCTGGATGTCGGCCTGCACCGCGGCGGAGTCGCTGACCACGCGGTGCTCGGCGAGATGCTGACGCTGATCGGTGCCCATCCGCAGCAGCTCGAATTTTCAGGCTTCATGGGGTATGACCCGTTTGTCGGCATGGGCGTGCCCAGGGTCCTCGGTTCGTCCCAGGCGTTGTTCGACAAGGTGATGGTCATTTACAACGGCCATGTGAATTACCTGCGTGAACACTTCCCTGCGCTTTGGCACGAAGGGCTCACACTCAATACGGCCGGCAGCCCCAGCTACGGTATACACGAGCAGGAGCGCTTGAGCAGCGAGGTCTCGGTGGGGACGGCGTTTCTCAAGCCGACCCATTACGACCTGCCGTCGCTGGCCGAGCATGTGCCGGCGGCCTTTATCGCAACGCCCGTGCTAAAGAGCACGGGCGCCGTCAATTTCCCAGCCCTGGATGACAAGTCCCGATTGTTCTCCTGGTGGAACCCTAATCAGCGCGCGACATTTTTCCTCTACGGCGGTAACTGGATGGCCGAGTTCGAGTCACCCAAGGGCCTGCAAAGCAGTGAGCTCTATGGTCGCAGCTCCAATCAGGAAATGGTCAACGGCTCCCCGTCCGTAGGGTTGAACGTGGAGGACCAGGTGTTTTTACGGCCGACCCAGACGGAGTCCGTGCTGCTGCAATTTGGTGATTTGCTGGCCGTGCGCGGCGGGAAGATTGTTGAAACCTGGCCCGTGTATTGATCGGAGCCTGAAGGCGAGCTTTTGGCTTGGCCGGGAAAGCGCCCTCAAAGACGACCCCGCAACAGAAACAGCACCAGCGCCACCAGGCAGGCCGTCGTCTGAATCCCACCCAGCGTCGTGACTGGCGCGAAGCTCAAGACCGAAGCCAGCCAGGTGGTCAGCGCAGCCGCACCCATGGAGAGAAAGCCCAGCAGTGCGGAGGCCATCCCGGCTTCCTTGCCGAAAGGCCCCATGGTGATTGCCGTGCCCAGCGGATTGGCCAGGCCCATGCCCCACAGGAACGTGATCATCGAGAGGGCATACCACCCAAGACCAGGCGCGGCTGGACCGACGAGCAGCAGGCCGCCGCCGGCCATGGCGCAGGCAATGCCCACGAGTGTGGCGATTCGGGCGCCATGACGATGCGCCAGGCGCGGAGCCGCCATGCCGGCGGCGAACACGACGAATACCGTCGCGGCGAAATACAGGCCGGTCTGCAACGAGGTCAGGCCGATACCTTGCATCAGGATGGCGGGCGCCGCCGCAAAGGAGGCGAACAGGCCGCTCATCAGCAGGCTCATTGAAAGGGCAGGGAGGATGAAGCGCCTGTCCAGCGCCAATCTGCCATAGGCGAGCACCACACTTTTGGCCGAGTGCGGCGCCCGGCGATCGGCGGGGTGGGTTTCTCCGAGGTTGCGCACGTAGAAAAAGGCCAGTACCACGGCGGCCAGTCCCACCAGGATGAAGATGGCACGCCAGCCGAGCGTGACGGACAGGACGCTGCCGGCCAGCGGCGAAAAACCCGGCGCTGCGGCAGTGGCGATCATCGTCAGCGACAAGGCGCGGGCGAGGGTCTCGCCTTCAAACAGATCCCGTGCGATGGCACGCGACAGCACCGAGGCTGCGCACACGCCCAACGCCTGGACGATGCGTCCGGCGATCAGCGCATCAAGGGTGGTGGCAAGGCCGGCGATGACGGTGCCGACCACGAACACCGAGAGGCCACCGAGCACCAGTTTCTGGCGCCCGTAGCGGTCGGCCAGTGGCCCGACCAACAACTGGCCCAAGGCGAATGTGATGAAGAAGCTGGACAGCGTCAGGCCGAGCTCGCGAGCGGTCACGCCCAGGTCTTCGCCGATATCCGCAAACGCCGGGAGAATGATGTTGGTAGACAGCATGCTGATCGCCGCCAGGCCTGCAAGCAGCGCCACGACTTTGCCGGTCAATGGTTGTGTGGAGGCGTGGGGTTGGGTACTGGCAATCGCCAATGAAGTTTGGGCTTCCATACATCCTCCGGCGTCAAAATGATGATCGTAATATTTTGCTAAATATGATGATCGTCATCTCTGGCGTCAAGCTAAATATCTGGAGGGCGCAGGTGTCGCCCTCAAAGCGGCAGCGTTCCGTTCGGGGCCGGACTGACCAGCGATGCTTGTGCCAATGAACGATTTGAACGGACGGGAAACGGGTGAGGTCTACGCTTTTCAAGCGTTGTGACAGGAACCTATCCGATGCCTTCAATGGACATTCTGCCGCTGCTCCAAGCATTGCTTCTGGCTCGCGGTCCCGGCGGGCAGGAAGACGAAGTCCGGGAAATATGCCTCAGGGAGCTTGCCAGGCACTGCGATGAGGCCTTTGTCGACGAGGCCGGCAACGTCCGGGGTCTGATCAAGGCTACGGAGGGGGCTTCGCAGGCATCGCCCATCAGGGTCATGGCTCACCTTGATGAAATTGCCATGATCGTGAAGAAAGTAAGGCCTGACGGTAACCTTGAAGTCGTCGCGCTAGGCGGTGCCCAGCCCATCTGCTTTGGTGTATGTCCGGTCGACATACTCGGCGATGGCCAATGCCTTCCCGGCGTACTGTCTTACGGTTCCATGCACAACAGTGGCGGTTCTGCCCAAGGGCGGGATGTGCTGTCAGGAGCGGTGAAGTGGAGCGATGTCCATGTGATCACCCGCTGTTCCCAGGAGGAATTGGCCGATGCCGGTGTCCGGCCCGGCGTACGCGTGGTACTCAGTCGTCACTGGCGTCAGCCGTTCCAGGTGAAAGACACAGTCGCTGCTCACTTCCTGGATGACCGGGCGCCATTGGCGGCAGTGATCACCACGGCGCAGCAGTTGAAAAACCAAAGGCATGCGCTCAAGCAAGACGTCTGGTTCGTCTGCACGACACTTGAGGAAGAGTCCAACGCCGGTGCGCTCTATGCCGCTGCCCGCGTGCCAGGCGACACCACGATCGCGGTCGAGGTGGGCCCGGTGCTGGAGGAATACGGGACGGTTTTATCGGCAGACCCGATCATCAATACCGGGGATCAGAAGGGCTATTACACCCGCTCTGTCGTGGACGCCCTGATCCAGGCCGCACAGCGCTCGGGATATGACCCGCAAGTAGCGCTCCTGGTTGATTTTGCCTCCGACGCGAGCGCCATCCTGAGTGCTGGCCTGGCCGCTCGGGTGGGGTGCATCGCCATTCCAACGGAAAATACCCATGGGTTTGAAATGGTGCTCCATGAGGGGATCGTTGCGTGTGCGGCGACACTCACTCAATACCTGGTACGGGGTACGTGAAAGTACTTCCTAAACGGCCGGCCGACGCATCGCCAGAATGGCCGCACCGAAGCCGATGAACGTCGAGCCGACGAGCCTGCTGATCCACACGGAAAATTCGGGCCGTTTCAGCACGCCTTTGGCCTGGGCCGCAATGGCGGCATACAGGCTCAAGGAAACCAGCGACAAGCCGGCGAATATCGACGTAAGAATCAGGAATTGCGGCAGCAGTGCGGCGCTCTGGTCGATGAACTGCGGGAACAGGGCGGTGAAGAACATCGTCGCCTTGGGGTTGGTGATGGCTGTCAGGAAGGCCGACTTGTACAGCTTTGAACGCGATGGCTTGCTGGTTTTGCCATCGGTTTGTACATCCTGCGCGAGGATCGGGCTTTTTTTGAACAGCTGCCTGGCGCCCAGGTAGAACAGATAACCCGCCCCGAGGACTTTCACGGCGTTGAACAGCCATTCGGAGCTGGCGAGCAACGCACCCAGCCCGAGCATGGCGGCGGCCGACAAGCAGAACAGCCCGCTGGCGTTGCCCACCGACGACCACACCGCGTAACGCGGCCCGTAGGCCAGGCTGTTATTGATCGCCATCAAGGTGGCAGGTCCAGGACTGGCGATGGCGATGGCCGCGACCAGGGTAAAGGCGAGAATTGAGTGCAGTTCCATTGATCACATTCGCGACTGATTGAGAGGATGTGCATCCTACAGGAGAACCTGGGGTTGTCTGAATACAGCCGCCACAACGTTTCTATCGGTGCAGCCGCGCTAGCCTTGAGCACTGAGCCGCTGAGGCGGCTTTAATGCTACAGTCCGGCCTTTCCTGGGGGAGGGGCGCGTCATGCGGATCGTAGTAATGGCTTTTACGATGGCGCTGCTGGGCGGATGCGCCACGGCCAACGAAACCTTTGGCATGGGACAGCTCTGCGGCCTCCATCCTTACTGCGGTGCGGCGACCGATATCGAGATCATCAAGGCCTCGACGAATGACAACGACGTGTATTCACGCGCGCTGGCACCGTTTGCAGTCGTCGACCTTCCTTTCAGCATCGTCGCCGATACGCTGATCCTGCCTTATACGATTTTTCATATGAGGCCTGCCGAGGAATAGTGGAATTGCCTCGACGGCTTGAATCCCGGGCCCAAGGCGGCCGGCCGCATTAATCGCCTGCTTTCTGCCGTTTCATCCTCGTCCAATCAACACGTGCGATGGCGCAAAGCAGGACCTGTAATTGTCCTGAGCCCAGGGCAATCGCCAGTAGAATCAGCAAGATCAGCCCCCAATCAGAGGGGCTTGGGTATTGGCCGAGGATCGCCATTGAACTGAAGATGCCAAACACCGGGATCAACAGTGACAACGGCGCTACGCGTGACAGTGGGTATTCACGCAATAGCAGGTTCCATCCCCAGTAACTGAAATGCGTCGCGGCGTAGACCTGGAACGCGAGCGAAAGCAACGTCGTTGCATTGAGCTGCGAAGGGAGTGCGTTGAAGGGCGCTGAGCCATGCAATAGCCACGTCAACAGCAAGAGCGGGATGGGTGCAAACAAGCTGGCCCACACCACGAAAGCGAAGACCTCACGCACCTTTGATACCTTGATGATCACGTTGCCGATGCTCCACGCCATTGCGCTGCCAATGACGAGTGCGAAACCGGCCTTCGACGAGTCGCCAGGGCTGCACAGTACGATCCCTCCCAACCCTATGGCTGCAAGCAAGCTGCCAATCCTTTGAGGTTGCCCCAGGCGTTCGCCAAAGAAAAGTACACCCCAGCCCAGAGTGAAGAATGCACTGCACTGGATCAGCAGCGACGCTGTACCGGGTGGTACCCCCATGGCAATTCCCTGGTTGATCAGTGCCCACATGGCCACGCCAAAGATCAGCCCGTAGGCGGCCAGCCATCGGAAGGCAACGCGCGGACGCTCTACGAAAAATACCCAAGGCAAGGCGGCCAGCGCGAAACGCAATGCAGTCAACAGCAGCGGATCAATGCCGGCTAGTCCGAGTTTTGTCACGGGGAAATTCAAACCCCAGACGGCCGTCACCAGAATGGCGAGTAGAAGATGCTTCTTTTGCATTGTCAGTCTTTCCCCTGCGCAGAACGGAAGTGTTCGTGCGTGAAGAATATGCAAGCAATCGAACTGGCCTGCTTTCAGTCACAGGCCAATATTCATTAGAATCAGGCCATGCGAGAAGCCACCCTACATACCTACCAGAACACTCCGCGCGATGCTGTCGTGACCGAACGTGGCTACGCAGACGCAACGCTGTTCCCAATGCATCACCATCCACGTGGTCAGTTCGCTTATGCCGCAAGCGGGGTCATCACCGTGTTTACCGATGTCGGCAACTGGGTTGTTCCGCCCCAACGCGGTATCTGGGTTCCGGCGCAACTCGCCCACTCCATGCAGATGCGTGGCCCCGTTACCCTGCACAACACCTATATCCGCAAACAAGCGGCCCAGCGGCTGGGGTTGCCGGGGCAGTGTCAGGTATTGGACGTGTCGCCGTTGTTGCGGCAATTGCTGGTCCAAGCAATCGATGTCCCCGCGCGATATGCCATCCAGGGACGTTATGGGCATTTGATGGGGCTGCTGCTCCATGAGATCGCCAGCATGCCCGCGCTTTCGCTCAATGCACCATTGCCGACAGAACCACGCCTTGCGATGGTCTGTCGCGAGTTTCTGACCCAGCCTTCGCTGGAGGTTGGTATCGACGAAATGGCCCGCCGTGCGGGGATGAGTCGCCGGACGTTTACCCGCCATTTTCGATTGCACACCGGAATCAGTTATCTCCAATGGCGACAGCAAGCCTGCCTGCTCGAAGCGATCGTTCGTCTGGGGAAAGGTCAGCCGGTCACACAGGTCGCCATGGCGTTGGGTTATAGCAGTTCAAGTGCGTTCACAACGGTTTTCAAACAGCTGCTGGGGGAAGTACCCAGTCGCTACTTCCCGGTGCGACAGGCTTAGGGCTCCAACGCTTTCAATCTCCCGAGTGTGTAAAAAGCCCCGAATCTGGAGGTGTTGTGTAAAACTCTTGTTTTGGTGACGATCACCGCCTACAGATCTCGCGAGGGACGCACATGATCGACGGTTCTGCTGTCTTGACAGTTTTTTTGGTCTACCTGGCTGGTGTCGTGATTCCTGGACCGAATTTCGTCGCGGTGGTCCATAAGGCGGTGGCTGCTACGCGCTCTGAAGCGTTGGCCTTGGTGGCGGGAATCGTGCTGGTCAACCTGTTCTGGTCCACCTGTGCGATTGCAGGTCTCGGGATCGTATTTGCTACGCTCCCTTGGGCTGCGCTGGTTGTAAAGGTTCTGGGTGCAGCCTACCTGATGTGGTTCGGCTTCCGACTGCTGATCAACGCGGGGAGAAGTGCGCCTGGCCCGCTGAATGATGCCGTCGCCGGTAGTTGCCGCCAGTCCTTTATTCAGGGGCTGGTCACCAACATTGGCAACCCCAAGTCCATGGCTTTCTATGCCGCTGTTTTTTCAGCCGCGGCTCCCGCCTACGTCTCGCCAGGCACGTTTTTGTCGATGCTGGCAGTTGTCGTGGTGGTTTCAATGGCTTGGTATGGAATGGTCGCAATTGCGCTTTCACAGCCGAGGATTGCTTGCGCCTATCAAGGTAGGAAAAAAGCAATTGATCGACTGTGTGGTGGTTTGATTTTGTCTCTGGGGGTTCGCCAGCTGGTTTAGCGAGTAGCCGTTGCTGGGGCAAGCCTTCGTCGTTACGCGCCAGGTCGGTCTTGCGCTGACCGACCTGGCGCTGGACGAGGTGCCTGTACTGCCCCAGCGGTTCAAACCCCGGCGATGGCCTCGCGAACGAAGTCTTCGTAGGTGCGCAACGGACGCCCCAGGATCGCCTGCAGCCGTTCCACGGTTCCTTCAGCGGCCTGCATGCCAAACGTCTGGATACCGGACATCATCAGGCGCATGTCATAAGCCAGCCAGGCGGGACCGTACGTGGCCAATTGCGCTTCGAAGGCGGCCACATCGTCACCGCCGTAGGCGATCTCGCGACCCAGGGCGGAACTCCAGATCTTCGCCGCGGCGGCACCGGTCAGTGCTTGTGGGCCGACCAGCTCCAGCGTTACACGGTCCAGGGCCGAAGGTGCCCTGTCGCGTCGCAGCAACTCGGCAGCGGCGATATCGGCGATGTCGCGCGCATCGATCATCGAGACGCCCGCCGAGCCGATCGGCATCGGGTACACCGAGTAGTTCTGAATTGTCTGCTGGACCATCAGTTCGTTTTGCATGAAGTACGCCGGGCGCAGGATGGTCGCCGGGATGTCGAGGCTTTCGATCATGCGCTCGACCGTGTGCTTGCCGGTGAAGTGCGGAACGTGGGTGAACTTGTCAGCGTGAATCACCGACAGATAGACGATGCGCTCGATGCCGGCCTCGCGAGCGAGGTTCAAGGTGATGAGGGCTTGTGTCACCTCGTCGGGCGTCACGGCGTTGAGCAGGAACAGCGTACGCACCGACACCAGCGCCTCGCGCAGCGATGGGACATCGGTGAGGTCTGCAACGACTTCGGTGACGCCCGCCGGGAATGTTCCCTTGCCAGGCTGGCGCACGAGGGCCTTGACGTCGGCGCCTGCGTCGGCGAGGCGCTGGATGATGAGTGAACCGATGGTGCCCGTGGCGCCGGTAACGAGAATGCTCATGTTGAATCTCCTGCAAAAGGGTGGGTAGCCGGAAAAGTCCGCTACGGCCTTGTCGGCCCGTTGCGATGTTCAAACGATATTCCGTTGCAGAAACAAAACGAAGACGCCAGGATGTAGACACTCCGTTTCAAAAGTGGAACAGCATGAACCTGAACGCGCTGATCGATTTCACCCTCGTCGCAACGAACGAGGGGTTGGGCAAGGCAAGCCGTGCGAGCGGAATATCCAAGGCAACCTTGTCGCGCCGCATTGCCGACCTTGAGGAGCAATTGGGCGTCAGGCTGATCGAGCGCAGTGCGCGAGGTCTGAAACTCACCGAGGCTGGAGAGCTGCTGCTGAGCAGGGCCGAAGGGCCGTTGGCCGAGGTGGCGGAAGCCATGGCGGCGGCGAAGGAGGGCGTATCGACGCCTCGCGGACGCTTGCGTGTCGCTGCCCCGGTCCTGTTTTCGCAGCTTGCGATGGGCGGCATCGGCGCAGCGTTTTGTGCGGCTTATCCTGACGTCACGATCGAGGTCATTTCGGAGGATCGCGTGGTCGACCTCGTCGAGGAACAATTTGATGTCGCCATCCGGATCAACCCCAGCCCGGACAGCAGCTTGGTCGGCCGCTGCTTCGCCAAGGACCGCCTGGTGGTGGTGGCCGCGCCAGGATTACCTCGGCCTGCACCCGGCGCCATTCGGTCAGTTCCCGGTATTGTGATGTCCAGTTTCGAGCCCACCCATTGGACACTCGATGGCGGTCACCTGATTCTGGAACCGATCCCCAGGCTGCGCTTCTCTTCGTTCTTGATGGTCCGCGATGCAGCCATCGCCGGTGGAGGGGCTGCCCTGATTCCACAGTCCATCGCATGGAACCAGTTGGCCAGTGGCGAGTTGGTCCAGTGGGGCACGGTATCGGGGAAAGAGGCCGAACTCTGGGTCTTGCACACGTCCAGGCGTCTTGCTGCGCCGAAGGTGCGCGCATTTGTCGATTTCATGTGCGCCAGGTACCCGGACATGTCGTTGGTACTGAAGGGATAGACGTTCTTTGCAAAAGGCAGGGAGGTGCGCGTTGAGCCGGTGAAGGGGGCGGCAGCTTCGCGGAAGTACCGCTAAGCTCACCTCCATTGAGGGGACAAAAAAAGTCCCCCTAGGGATGCCAACATCTCTGGCAAGGGAGCCGCTAGCCATGAGTGCCGAACAGAGCCACTATCCCCAGGCCACCATTCTGGTGGTCGACGACACGCCTGATAATTTGCTGTTGATGACGGATCTGCTCAAGGATCGCTATCGGGTCAAGGCTGCGAACAGCGGTGAGAAAGCCCTGCGAGTGCTGCAGGGCGACACGCTACCGGACCTGATCCTGCTTGATGTAATGATGCCTGGGTTGTCCGGTCACGAGGTGGCGGACCAGCTCAAGCACAATCCGCGCACCTGCCACATTCCGATCATCTTCCTCACCGCCCTGGCGGCGATCGAGGATGAAATTCATGGCTTGGAGCTGGGAGCGGTCGACTACATCACCAAGCCGATCAGTCCACCGTTGGTTCTGGCGCGAGTGGATACCCAGCTCAAGCTCAAGGCGGCGGCAGACTTCCTGCGCGACCAGAACGATTACCTGGAGAAAGAGGTGCAGCGGCGTACCCGTGAGGTCATGGCCATCCAGGACGTGACCATCCAGGCCATGGCCTCACTGGCAGAGACTCGCGATAACGAGACCGGCAACCATATCCGGCGGACCCAGCACTACGTGAAGGTCCTGGCCGAGCGGCTGCGCGACCATCCTCGTTTCAGGCATTTCCTCAACGACGAAACGATCCGCCTGTTGTTCAAGTCGGCGCCGTTGCACGACATCGGCAAGATCGGCATTCCTGATCATATCCTCCTCAAGCCGGGGCGCTTCACCCCAGAGGAGTTCGAGATCATGAAGACCCATACCACGCTGGGGCGCGATGCCATCCAGCGTGCCGAAGACCAACTGGGTGTTGCGGTGGACTTCCTCAGCCTGGCCAAGGAGATCGCCTACAGCCACCAGGAGAAATGGGACGGCAGTGGATACCCACAGGCGTTGGCGGGTGACGACATTCCCATCAGCGCCCGGTTGATGGCGGTAGCGGATGTCTATGACGCCCTGATCAGTCGACGGGTGTACAAACAAGGAATGCCCCACGAGGAGGCTGTCGCGATCATCCGTCAGGGGCGAGGCTCGCATTTCGATCCAGACATTTGTGATGCCTTCCTGGCTCATGTCGAACAGTTCCAGGCCATTGCCGAGCGTTTCGCCGACAGCGATCAGGACATGGCCAAGCAGGCGGCCGCCCTGGAGCGTATCGCCCAGAAACCTTGAGCGAACGACTGCGAGCCGTCTTTCTAATTTCTTATCGTGGTCATTGGGGCATGTCATGTTCAGATTACGCACGTTGCTCGAGCGTCTCCCGCTTCGCCACAAGCTGATCCTCGGCTTTGCCACGCTCCTGCTTCTGGTGCTGGTACTCGGTGTGCAGAGTTTGCGTACCCAGGAGTCGCTGAAACGGGACATGCAGAATCTCTATCGTCAGGAACTGGTGGGCATGGAGCACCTGCACGAGGCGCGGGTGCAGTTGCCGCATCTGGTACAGACGTTACAGCGCGCCGTGGGTACGAACAGCGCGGATATCCGCATTGAATCACTGAAACAGTTACGTGACATTCAAAGCCGTCTACAGCAGGCGCTCGCCCAAGCCAAACCGACCCTCAGGCGGCCGGAAAATCTCGCACGTCTCGCCGAGCTTGATGTGCTGCTGCAACAGCTGCAGCGTGATAGCGAACAGGCCTTTCAGTTGATTGATCAGGGTCGTCAGGGCCAGGCACTACTGCTGCTCAACAGCAGTGAGTTCCAGCAGCTCGACCAGCAGGCGGACGCCTTGTTGTACGCAGTCGCTCAGATCAAGGAAGCCTCGATACGCGACACCTCCAAGGACATTGCCGACTTTGCCGAGCGCAGCACCACGTTGACCTACATCCTGCTGCTCGGCGGATTATCGCTGGCGCTACTGCTTTGCTGGCTGGTCAGCCAGTCGATCCGCAACCCGATCAATCGAGTGCGAGCCGCCGTGGACCAGTTGGCTGCGGGAAAGCTCGACCAACCGATTCCGCACACTGACTTGAATAACGAGACCGGTGACCTGGCCCGGGCCATCGCTAAATTGCAGATCGAATCTCAACAATTGGAGCGCCAGCGGTCGGTCAAGGCGCAAATCGCCCAGTTGCAGATCGATCTGCAGCAGGCAGGGGCGCCCGGCGAACTGGCGAAGGTGTTCCTGCAGCATATGGCGAACCTGCTCGGCATTTGCCAGGGCGTTCTCTATAGCGCCCACCCGGACGCCACCAGACTGGTGCTGATGGGCGGCTATGCCACCGATTCCGAGCGACCACCGCAGGCGCAAGTCATGTTCGGCGATGGCCTGTTGGGCCAGTGTGCGGTCGATCGCCAAGCCCGCCAGATGCCGGCGCTGCCGGAGCAATATTGGCGCCTGCACTCGCAGCTTGGCGAGATTCCGGCCACTTGCCTGCTGCTGCAACCGATCCTGCGTGGCGAGCGGCTGCTGGGCGTGCTTGAACTTGCCGGATTAGAAGCCTTGGATGATGACCAGTCATTGCTGCTCCAGGAAGCCACCCCTCGCTTGGCTGCGGCGATGGCGATCCTGGAGCGTAACCAGGCTGTCCAGGCATTGCTGGAGGAGACCCGTCGTCAAGCCGATGAAATGGCCGGGCAAACGCTGCTGTTGGAGCGTCAGGCTCAGGAGCTCGAAGCCCAGCAATCGGCACTGCGTGCCACCGAGGCCTGGTATCGCGGGATCATCGAGGCGGCACCGGACGGCATGCTGGTGGTGGGCGCTGACGGACGCATCCTGCGGACCAACCAGCAATTGGATCGGTTGTTCGGCTACAGCGCCGGCGAGTTGGTGGGCGAGGCTATCGAGCGTCTGGTGCCGGTCGCGAGTCGCGGTCGCCACGTCGAGCTGCGCAATGGCTTCATAGCCCATGGTGATACTCGGCAGATGGGTGCCGGCCTGGACGACCTGCAGGGGGTGCGCAAGGACGGCAGTCTGTTTTCGGTGGAGATCGGCCTGTCGCGCCTGCCGAGCCTGGAAGGCCGTGGGGTATGCGTGTGCGCCTCGGTGCGCGACGTCAGCGAGCGTCGCCAATTGCAGGCAGCGCTCAAAGTCAGCGAAGCGCAACTGCGCGCGGTGCTCGACAGCAGCCCGGTGGCCATGCTGATCAGGGACATCGAAGGCCGTCCAACCTACTGCAACCCGCAGTTTGAACACCTGTTCGGCGTCGATATTGTTCAACTCGAAGGGATCGATCCGAGGCACTTCTGGGTGGATCAGCAGGCACACCAGCGCTTCATCGAGGCGGCGGAGCAGGGCGCGGTGATTAACTTCGAGGCTACTTTCCAGCGCAGTGAGGGGGAGCGCTTCGATGTGCTGGTTTCGGCGGTGACGCTGGAGCAGCGCGAGCGAGTGATTCGCGCCAACTGGTACTTCGACATTACCGATCGCAAGGCCGCCGAGGCCGAGGTGCACCTGGCGCGGGAGATCGCCGAGGAAGCGACCCGGGCCAAGAGCGACTTCTTGGCCACCATGAGCCACGAGATCCGCACCCCGATGAACGCCATCATTGGCATGAGCCACCTGGCCCTGCGCACCGAGCTGGACCATCGGCAGCGCAATTACATCGAGAAGGTACACCGCTCTGCGGAAAATCTGCTGGGGATCATCAACGACATCCTGGATTTCTCCAAGATCGAGGCCGGCAGGATGCACCTCGAGTACATTCCTTTCCACTTGGAAGACGTGCTCGACGGCTTCGTCAGCATGATTGGCCTGAAGGTCGAGGACAAAGGCCTGGAACTGCTGTTCAGCAGCCCGGCGGGGCTGCCGACGGCGTTGATCGGCGATCCGTTGCGCCTGGGCCAGGTGCTGATCAACCTGGGCAACAATGCAGCAAAGTTCACGGAGCAGGGCGAGGTCGTGGTTGGCGTGGAGCGACTGGGTGGCGGCGAGGAGCAGGCACAGTTGCATTTCTGGGTGCGCGACAGCGGCATCGGCATGAGCCCCGAGCAATGCAGTCGACTGTTCCAACCCTTTAGCCAGGCCGATAGCTCCACCACTCGCAAGTACGGTGGCACCGGTCTGGGCCTGGCCATCTCCAAGCACTTGGTGGAACTGATGGGCGGACGTATCTGGGTGGAGAGCGAACTCGGTCAGGGCTCTATCTTCCATTTCGAGGTGAGCCTCGGCGTGCAGCGCGACGCTCAGCCGCGGCGAATGTTTACTGCCGATGAGCTGCTCGGCATTCGCGTGCTGGTGGTCGACGACAACGCCAGCGCGCGCGAGATTCTCTCCAGCATGGCGCGCAGCTTTGGTGTGGAGGTGGACGTGGCGCAGAGTGGGCGCGAGGCGTTGGGGATGCTGGTGGAGGCGGAACGCAAGACACTGTCCTATGACCTGGTGTTGATGGACTGGCGCATGCCTGGCATGGACGGTGTGGAGACGGTGCGGCAGATGCACGCTGCCAATCTGGCGCAAACCCCATCAGTCATCATGGTCACCGCGTTCGGGCGCGAAGAGGCACGTGAGGTGGCCAGCCGGCACGGTATCCAGTTGCCGGTGGTGCTGACCAAACCGGTGACGCCGTCCACACTGCTTGAGGCTATCGGCACGGTGCTCGGCAAGCCCCCCCACGCCGATACCCGGGCCGGCGAACGATCTGGACAGAGTGCCAGTGCCGTGGCTAGGCTGCATGGCGCCCGGCTGCTGCTTGTCGAGGATAATGAGCTGAACCGCGAGCTGGCCTGCGAGCTGCTGGAGAGCGCTGGCATCGAGCTGTGTGTGGCCGTTAATGGCGAAGAGGCACTCGACCTGTTGGCGCGCGATGATGATTTCGACGGCGTACTGATGGACTGTCAGATGCCGGTCATGGATGGCTATACCGCAACCCGCAAGATTCGCGAGCAGTCGCGTTGGGCTGGGTTGCCGGTGATCGCCATGACGGCCGACGCCATGGCGGGAGACCGCGAGCGGGCTTTGGCCTGCGGCATGAACGACCATATCTCCAAACCGCTGAATGTCGAGAGCATGTTCGTCACATTGGCCAAATGGATACATCCTGCGCCCGGTCGTAACGCCCAGGCGCAGGAGATTTCAGCGCTGCCCATACCGGCTGGCGAGCACCTGCCCGCTGAACTTCCGGGTATCGACCAGAGAGCCGGCCTGGCCACTTGCATGGGCAAGGTAGACCTCTATCTGCGCCTGCTGCGCAAGTTCAGCTCCGGTCACCGTGCCTTCAGCACCGAGTTCCTGGCCGCCCGTGGCGATGATGATCGTTCAGCGTCGACACGCCTGGCCCATACCTTGCGCGGCACTGCGGGCAACATCGGCGCCAGGGACGTCGCGAGCGCTGCCGCCGACTTGGAGCAGGCTTGCCTGACCGGTGCCCAGGAGGAGGTCGTGGCTGACCGGTTGTTGGCGGTGGAGCATTGCCTGAACCAGGTGCTGGAAGGGCTGGCGGGGCTAACGCAGCCGCAACGATCCACAGAGTCGGTGCAGATGTCGCATTCTGACGCCGAGTTACAGGTGCGGTTGGCCCAAGTCAGGGATCTATTGGCCGAGAGTGACACGCAAGTGCTGACAGTCCTGTACCAGTTACCGGGACTGGCATCAGATCCCAGGGTGGCCGAACAGTTGCGTCGGGTCGTTCAGCACGCCGAGCGCTTCGATTTCGACCAGGCCCTGGAGTTGCTGGAGAACTTGACCTGATTCAGTCAAAGGGCCGCGAGGCGATGACGTCAGAATCGTTCAGGCATGAGGCGATCCTGCTGTCGCTTTACGCTTCGCCGGCAACAAGTCTCAATTTGTGGCAGTCGAACGGTCCAAGTTTTTCGCCACTTGCCGAGCGAACATCCATCGGCATGAGGGCCTGCCCGGACGTGTTGTCCAACAGCACGGAACGCGTTTCTCCCGGCTCGAACAGGAAGCGTTCGCCCCACTGTCGCAGGCTGACCACGACCGGGAAGATTTCCCGGCCTTTGTCCGTCAGGACGTACTCCTTGTAGGCGCTTCCATCGGACGCGGGTCGAACGTCGAACACCCCGACCTCGACCAACGCCTTGAGTCGCGAAGCCAGAATGTTCTTGGCCACGCCCAGGCTCTTCTGAAATTCGCTGAAGCGGCGAATGTTGTCGAATGCGTCACGAATGATCATGAGCGACCAGCGATCGCCAATCACATTCAGTGTCCTGGCTACCGGGCATTCGCTGTTTTGCGGTGAAGCGTTTTCCATTTTATTGACCTTCTGAAAAAGGATCGCAAGTCCGGTCGATGTCTGTGGTTGCAAATTGAAACCTGATCGAGCGACAATCCAGTCAGGTTTTTAATTGAAACCAGTTTAGCGCCAAGGAGACGCGCATGACAGCAGATGTCGACTGTTTCACCCAGCAGCCTTCGGGACACCACCCTGGTGGGGGCACGTGCTCCCGCGTAGGAGCTGTCGAGCGAAGCGAGGCTGCGATCTTTCCCCAGGCACATGAATCCCAAGGGAAAGATCAAAAGATCGCAGCCTTCGGCAGCTCCTACAGGGGGGCCACGGGTTCTTTGAATGAACAGCCTTACCCAGGGCTTTCGCCGACGCTCACGTTATTGTTTTCCGTGACCTGCGCACTGGCCGTCGCTAATGTCTACTTCGCCCAGCCCTTGCTCGCCTCGATGGCCGAGAGCCTGGGCGTCGCATCAGGATTGATCGGGGGGGTGGTGACGGCCACCCAGGTGGGTTACGCGCTGGGGTTGTTGTTCATCGTCCCGCTGGGGGACAGGGTCAACCGTAAACGACTGGTTTGCGCGCAATTGGTGTTGTCCGCGCTTGTGCTGGCGGCCGTCGGTGCAGCCCAGCATTGGTTGGCTTTGCTGGGTGCGATGAGCGTGATGGGATTGCTGGCGGTGGTTGTCCAAGTGCTGGTGGCCTATGCCGCCGTGCTGTCCACGCCCTCCCAACGGGGGCAGGCCGTGGGAACCGTCACCAGCGGTGTTGTCCTGGGTATTCTCCTGGCGCGGTTTACCTCTGGAGCGATTGCCGATCTGGCGGGCTGGCGCGGGGTTTATTTCGTTTCCTCGGGATTGATGCTGACCATCGCGGTAGTCTTCTGGGCAGTGGTGCCTGCCGCTGTGTCGTCACCTGACCGGCAGCCTTACCGGGCACTCATCCGGTCGCTGTTCAAGCTGTTCATGACCGAGCCGGTGCTACGGATCAGGGGGCTGCTGGCCTTGCTGATCTTTGCCGCGTTTTCGGTGTTATGGACCGCCATGGTGCTGCCGTTGAGCGCCGCGCCGCTGTCGCTTTCACACACGGCCATCGGCCTGTTTGGTCTGGCCGGCGTTGCCGGGGCCCTGGCAGCCAGAAGGGCCGGCCGGTGGGCCGATCAAGGCTCTGGACAGCGCGTTACCGGATGGTCGCTGGGGCTCCTGACGTTTTCCTGGCTGCCTATCGCGCTTACCGAGACCTCCCTGATCGCACTGGTGTGCGGCGTGGTGTTGCTCGACTTCGCAGTGCAAGCCGTGCATGTCACCAACCAGAACTTGATCTTCGCTGCACGGCCCGACGCGCAAAGTCGCATGGTCGGCGCCTATATGTGCTTCTACTCGGTGGGCAGCGCACTGGGCGCGGTGGCCGCGACTCAAGTCTATGCGCTGTGGGGCTGGACGGCGGTCAGCCTGCTAGGCGCCTTGATCAGCTTCGCCGCGTTGGCGGTGTGGGGGCTCTCGCTTCATTGCGGCCACTGCTCAAGCAGGATCGAGACGAACTTCTCCGCAGCCGGGGAGAGCGATGCGCCCCGGCGGTAGACCAGGCCCAGCGAGCGGTTTACCACCGGCTCGATCAGCGGCACGCTGACCAGCGTTGGATGATCCCCGGCCGGCATCGCCAGGCTGGGCATCGCCGACACGCCGAGGCCAGCCTCGACCAGTCCCAGCGACGTCGACAAGTGCTGCACTTCGTAAAACCACTGTGGGCGCCAGCTCAGGCCCGACAGTGCGTGGTCCAGCAGCATGCGGTTGCCGCTCAGGCGACCGACGCCGATCAGCCGATAATCACTGAGTTCCGACCAGGTAACCGCACTGCGTCCAGCCAGTTCATGATCGCGCCGGCAGGCCAGCACAAAAGGTTCGTTGACCAGGGGCACGAACTCGATGTCCGGATGCTGGCCGCTCATCATGTTGATGCCGAAGTCGGCTTCGCCGCGCAGCACCGCTTCGAGCCCTTCGTTGGCGCTGAGGTCGAGCAGGCGGATGCGGATTTTCGGGTAGCGCTCGTTATAGAGGCGAATCACCGAAGGCAGGAAATAAAAGGCCGCTGTAGGAATGCACGCCAAGGTCACCCGGCCGATCTGCCGCTCCGCCAGCTCGCGGATGTTGAGAATCGAGTCGTCGAAATCATCCAGCAGGCGCCGCGCCTTGGGCAGGAAATCACGCCCGACACTCGTCAGGCTGACCTTGCGGGTCGTGCGATCGAGCAAAGCGGTTCCCAGGCCTTCCTCGAGTTTTTTCATCCGTCGACTCAAGGCTGGTTGCGACAGATGCAGCGCGTCGGCGGCTTCGTGGAAACTGCCGAGTTCGGCGATTTTCACGAAAGATCGTATGTCCTGGAGTTCATATTCCATGTGCTACCTCACCGAGGAAGGGCAGTGCGCGATGGTAATGAGCGTAAAGCAATTCATTTGTGAAACGCAATAATCGCTCTGATCTTTGCATTGGAAACACTTTTCAAACCCTGCCACTCTTGTTTCCAGAGCATCAATTATCCAGATTGATTAACAAGAGTTAGTGAACATGCAGCGAATTCCTTGTGTGCTAATGCGCGGCGGTACGTCCAAAGGCCCGGTATTTCTCGCCTGGGATCTGCCGGTCGCCATCGCTGAACGTGATGAGCTGCTGCTCAACCTGATGGGCTCCGGCCATGAGTTGGAAATCGACGGCATCGGTGGCGGCAGTCCACAAACCAGCAAAGTAGCGATCGTCAGCCCATCGCTGCACCCTGACGCGGATGTCGATTATTTGTTCGTCCAGGTCATGGTTTCCCAGCGTCGGGTCGATACCGCCCCCAACTGCGGCAACATGCTCTGCGCGGTCGGCCCGTTCGCTATCGAGCAGGGACTGGTCAAGCCTTCCGGCAACCTGACCCGGGTGCGTATTCGCAACCTCAATACCGGGACCTTCGTGAATTCCGAAGTGCAAACGCCAGAAGGCAAAGTCCGCTATGAAGGCGACACCGCCATCGATGGCGTGCCCGGTACAGCGGCTCCGGTGCAACTGACCTTTCTCGATGCGGCGGGTAGCAAGACGGGGAAACTCTTTCCTACCGGACAACCCCAGGACCTGATCGACGGCATCCCGGTGACTTGCATCGACATGGCGATGCCGATGCTGATCGTTCAAGCCAGTCAGCTTGGCAAGCGCGGCGATGAAAGCCCTGCCGAACTGGACGCCGATAAAGCCTTCCTGCAGCGCCTGGAGTCGCTGCGCCTGAAAGCCGGCCTGGCCATGGGCTTGGGTGATGTCAGTGACAAGGTCATTCCCAAACCGGTGCTGGTGTCGCCGGCCAAGTCTGGCGGGACGGTCCAGGTGCGTTATTTCATGCCGCACAACTGTCACCGCGCGCTGGCGATCACCGGTTCCATCGGCCTGGCCACCGCATGCGTGACCGAGGGCAGTGTCGTCGCACAGTTGCTTGGCACCGTCAGTGAGCCGCGCTTGCAACAGGTTCGGATTGAGCACCCAAGCGGCGGTATCGATGTCGTACTGTCCTACACCGGTGAGAAGGGTGAGACCATTCGGGCTTCGGTAGTACGTACCGCGCGCCGGCTTTTCTCAGGTTACGTCTACGCCACGGCGTCCCAGCGGCTGGCCGGATAGCCCAGGCAGCCAGGGTCTTTTGCATCAGAACAATTCTAAAAATGGGTGATGCCATGAAAGTTGTTAAATCGCTCTACTTCCAGATCATCTGCGCTGTGCTGCTGGGCGTGGTCGTCGGGCACTTCTGGTCGCAACAGGCAATTGCCTTGAAGCCGCTGGGTGATGCCTTCATCAAGCTGATCAAGATGATGATCGCGCCGGTGGTGTTCTGCACCATTGTCACCGGCATCGCCGGCATGAGCGACAAGCGCTCGCTGGGGCGTTTGTTGAGCAAGACCATGCTGTTGTTCCTGGCGCTGACGGTGATCAGCCTGATCATCGGCCTGGTGTCGGTCTACCTGTTCAAGCCCGGCGCGGGCATGAACATCGATCCGACGCAGTTGAGCACCCAAGGACTGTCGCAGTACACCGAATCCGCCGCGAAACTGAGCGTGGTGGACTTCTTCATGCACATCATTCCCGACACCTTCATCGGCGCTTTCAATAAAGGCGAGGTGCTGCCGGTGCTGTTTATCGCAGTGCTCTGCGGTTTTGCCCTGTCGTCCCTGGGCGAGCGCGGCAAGCCTGTGCTGGAGGTCCTGGAATCAGCTTCGCACATGGTGTTCAAGATTTTCTCCTACCTGATGCGTTTCGCTCCGATCGGCGCTTTCGGGGCCTTGGCCTTCACGGTGGGGCAGTACGGGATCACGTCGCTGGGCTCGCTGGCCAAGCTGATCATGACTTTGTATATCGCCTGCGCCTTCTTCGTCTTCGTGGTGTTGGGCAGTATCTGCCGGGCTCACGGTTTCAGCCTATGGAAGCTGCTGCGTTATCTGCGTGAAGAATTCCTGGTGGTGCTGGGGACGTCCTCGACCGAACCGGTGATGCCGCGGATGTTGGAAAAACTCCAGGCCCTGGGTTGCAAGAAAGGCGTCGTGGGGCTGGTACTGCCGACCGGTTACTCGTTCAACCTCGACGGCACGGCGATCTACCTGTCGCTGGCGGCGGTCTTCATTGCCCAGGCCTGCAACATCGACCTGACGCTGACCCAGGTCATCACCATGCTGGCGATCATGCTGCTGTCGTCAAAGGGTGCCGCGGGTGTGACCGGCAGCGGGTTTGTCGCCCTGGCCTCGACCTTGACGGTCATCCACGACATTCCCCTGGCGGGCCTGGCCCTGTTGATCGGGATCGACCGGTTCATGTCCGAAGCGCGGGCGTTGACCAGCCTGGCGAGCAACGCCGTTGCGACCGTGGTGATTTCCCTTTCGGAGAATGCCTGCGACCGCGAAGTCCTGTTGCGGACCCTGGATGGCAAACCCGCCCTGACGCAGACCCAGGCAACGGACCCTGCCTGGGACGCCACGAAGGTCGCCAAACACATCTAGCCGCTCGCGGCTGACTCGACAGCAGCGCATCAGCTCACTCACTACCTGCGCCAGGCACTTTTGCGTGTTGCCTGGCGGGTTGGGGGGCGTGCGCCTGAATGTCAGCCAAGCTACTCATAACAACAAGAGAACTGACCTATGCTCGCTTTACTTGGCTTGGCCATGGTGGTGGTCTTTACCTTCCTGATAATGACCAAACGGTTGTCACCGATCGTCGCCCTGACGGTGGTGCCCATCGTCTTTGCCGTGCTCGGCGGCTTTGGCGGGACCACCGGGAAGATGATGTTGGACGGCCTGAAAATGGTCGCGCCGTCGGCGGCACTGTTGTTGTTCGCGATCCTTTTTTTCGGCCTGATGATCGACGCTGGTCTGTTCGACCCGTTGATCCGCAAGATCCTCAAGCGGGTTAATGGCGACCCGATGAAGATCGCCGTGGGCACTGCGCTGCTGTCGCTGTTGGTGGCGCTGGACGGTGACGGCACGACGACTTACATGATCACCTGTGCCGCGATGTTGCCGCTGTACAAACGCATCGGCATGAATCCGATGATCCTGGCGACTGTTTCCATGCTCTCCTTGAGCATCATGAGCGGCATGACCCCTTGGGGCGGCCCGGCAACCCGCGCGATCGCAGCATTGGGCCTGGATGCCGGGGAGTATTTCGTGCCGTTGCTGCCGACCATGATCGGTGGGGCCGCATGGGTGGTGTTCACGGCGTTCCTGTTGGGCCGTGCCGAGCGCAAGCGCATCGGCAATGTCCAACTGCAAAGCGGCGGCGGCGACTGTTATATCAACGCGATTATGGAAGACACGCCGCACAAGCGTCCGAAGCTGGCCTACGTCAACCTGTTGCTGGTGGTCGCAGTGATGGTCGCGCTGGTGATGGGGCTCATGCATTCGGCGATCCTGTTCCTGATCGGTTTCGTCCTGGCGCTGATGATCAACTATCCGCAACTGGACATTCAGAAGGAGCGCATTCTCGCCCACTCGGGCAACGCCATGACCGTGGTCCTGCTGGTGTTTGCCGCGGGCATCTTCGCCGGGATTTTCTCCGGGACGAAAATGGTCGATGCGTTGGCACAAACCCTGGTCGACTGGATTCCGCCTTCCTGGGGCCATCTGTTCCCGCTGGTAGTGGCGATTACCAGCATGCCGTTGACCTTCGTATTGTCCAACGATGCCTACTACTTCGGTGTCGTGCCGATCCTGGCCAACGCCGCGGCGGCCTATGGCATTGATCCGGTCGAAATTGCCCGGGCGTCCATTCTCGGCCAGCCGGTGCACCTGATGAGCCCGCTGGTGGCCTCGACCTTGTTGCTGGTGGGCATGGTCGACCGCGACCTGGGCGACTTCCAGAAAGCCACCGTCAAATGGGCGGTGCTCACGTCCCTGGTGATTACCGCGCTGGCCCTGCTGACCGGGGCACTGACGCTGTTTTCCTGATTCACCCGACAACCTTAGCTTCTGGCCTGACACGCCTGCGCAAGCGGGTGTGCGCTGGTTTGCACGCCAAATAACAACAACGAGTAGCTCGACATGACCACTTTGCTTACCCGCGGGGCTTTGTTTCCAATCCTTGGGCTGTTGCCCCTGGCCTCGGCCAGCGCCGAAGGTTTCATCGACGACAGCAAGCTCAAGCTGCAATTGCGCAACGTCTACTTCAACGAAAATTTCCGCGATGAGCACGGGATGAGCGCACGGGCGGCGAGGACCGCCAAGAGTGAACGCACCGAATGGGCCCAGGGCTTCCTGCTGGATTACCAGTCAGGCTTTACGCCGGGCACCATCGGCTTCGGGGTCGATGCCCTGGGCCTGCTCGGGGTCAAGCTCGACTCCGGGCGTGGCCGCAGCGGCACTAGCCTGCTACCGGTGCATGACGACGGTCGCGCCGCCGACGAGTTCGCCAGCGCAGGGATGACCGCCAAGGCCAGGCTGGCCAAGACCACGCTCAAATACGGCACGTTGCTGCCCAAGACCCCGGTGCTGGTCTACAACGATGCGCGGCTGTTGCCCCAGACTTACCAGGGCACCCAGATCAGCAGCACTGACGTCGACAACCTCACCGTCACCGGTGGCTATCTGGAGCGTTTCAAACTGCGCGATTCGAGTGACAGCATGCCTATCGTGCCCGATGGCTACGGCGGCGATAAGTCCGGTGACTTCAGCTATGCCGGTGCCGACTACAAGTTGGGCAAAAACATCCGCCTGAGCTATTTCTATGGCGAGCTGGAGAATTTCTATCGACAGAATTTTGCCGGCATCCAGCATGATCTGCCCTTGGGCGCTGGGGTATTGACCAGCGACCTGCGCTACTTCAACAGCGTCGATTCGGGTTCGGCCTACGGCGGCAAGATCGACAACGACATGCTCAGCGGATCGCTGTCCTACGCCATTGTCGGCCACACACTGAGCGCCGGCTATCAAACCCTCAGCGGCGAGGCGGGCCTGCCTTATGTCAGCGGCGCCACGGTGTACTCCTTCAGCAACGTCGGGATCGGCAAGTTCATCGAGGAAGACGAGAAGACCTGGATGCTCGGGTACGGCTACGACTTCGCTCGCCTCGGTGTGCCCGGCCTGACATTTTCCACCCGCTACCTGAGCGGCAACGACGGCAAGTCCAACACCACGGTCAAAGAGTGGGAGCGTGACGCAGAAATCGCTTACGTGGTGCAGCAGGGTACGTTCAAGGGGCTGGGGGTGAAGCTGCGCAACTACGTCTATCGCTCGGACTTTTCCCGTGGCCGTGACAGCAACCGGGTCTACTTCACCTACGATGTCGCTCTTTGGTAGGGCATGCGGTTCACTTAAGAAAAAGATGGACCTGTGGCGAGGGAGCTTGCTCCCGCTCGGCTGCGAAGCAGTCGTGAACCGGCGGGTGCAGTGTGTCTGTGTTACGCGTTCGGCAGGTTTTGGGGCCGCTTCGCGACCCAGCGGGAGCAAGCTCCCTCGCCACGGTTCTCTCGGTGGCCCCGCGCTCATCACTGTGGCCCGGTTCGATTCTTTGCGACATCATGGCGTCAATTTTCTTTGGGGCAATGCCCGTCGAGGCCGCTATGGATCGCAACCGAGACCGACGTAACAACCTTTCCCTGGATGGCCTGAATTTTTTCCTCGCGGATGTGCGTGATGGACTGGGCCCTTACCTGGCGATCTACCTGCTGGCGGTGCATCGCTGGGACCCGGCCAGCATCGGTGTGGTGATGACGGTGGCGGCGATGGCCGGCCTCGTTGCCCAGGCGCCCGCCGGCGCACTGATCGACCGGGTGCGCAGCAAACGTGCCGTGGTGGCTGTGGCTGCCTTGATGGTGACGCTGGGTTGCCTGGTGCTACCGTTCACGTCTTCCTTCGGCCTGGTGGCGCTGACCCAGGCGCTCGGCGCCGTGGCGGCGTCGGTCTTCGCGCCGGCCATTGCGGCCATCTCCCTGGGCATTACCGGCGCCCGGGCCTTTACGCGGCGCACTGGGCGCAACGAGACATTCAACCACGCGGGCAATGCCTGCGCAGCGCTGCTGGCGGGTGGGTTCGCCTGGCTGTTCGGTCCCATTGCGGTGTTCTACCTGATGGCCGCGATGGCATTGGCCAGCATCGTGGCGGTCAGCTGCGTGTCCGCCGAGGCCATCGACCATGACGTGGCCCGGGGCCTGGAGGCCGGCCAGTCGGTGCAAGGCCCGACGCCCTCGGCGCTGCGCGTGTTGCTGGATAACCGCACGCTGCTGTTGTTCGCCATCTGCTGCGGGCTGTTTCACCTGGCGAACGCGGCGATGCTCCCGCTGGTCAGCCAGAAACTCGCCCAGGCCAATGCCCACCTGGCCACGCCACTGACGTCGGCCTGTATCGTCGCGGCGCAACTGGTCATGGTGCCCATGGCGTGGCTGGTCGGCGTCAAGGCCGATGCCTGGGGACGCAAGCCGTTGTTGCTGGCCGGCTTCCTGATCCTGCCCATTCGAGGTGTGTTGTACGTGCTCTCGGATGATCCCTATTGGTTGGTGGCGGTGCAGTTGCTCGATGGGATCGGTGCCGGGTTGTTTGGCGCGCTGTTTCCCTTGGTGGTCAAGGACCTGACCCAGGGCACCGGGCGTTTCAACGTCAGCCTCGGGGTGCTGTCGACGGTGTTCGGGTTCGGCGCGGCGTTGAGTAACAGCCTGGCCGGTTTTGTGGTGCAAGGGGCTGGCTACAGCGCGGCGTTCCTGACCCTGGCGGCGATTGCTGCGTTGGCATTTGGTCTGTTGCTGGCGATGCCCGAGACTTTCATGCCCAGCCGCGCCCCACAGCCCGGCACGCTTACGGTCGCTGACGGCGGGGTCGCCTGAGCCTGCGTATCACCTATGTGTGAGCGAGCTTGCTCGCGATGGCGACCGGCAATCAGAGCCTGGGTACCGGCCGTTCCACGACACTCCAATAGGACGAGGTGTCGATGAGGCTCAAAACGCGCCCTTGGTCCATGTCCTGGTTCAGCACGCCTCGTATCAAATCACCGGCCAACCAGCTCGCCGTATTAGCTGCCAATACTCGACCTTCGGCATTGAGCAACAGCGCTTCATTGCTGACTCTCATCAGGCTGCGCACGAGCAAGGGTTCCAACGAGTGCAGGGAGATGTCGGCGGCGGCAACGCCAATGAAGCGATCATCGAAAAAAATCGGCACGGAGAAGGCAACGATGTACTGCTCGGTGCCATACAAGTCGACAAAAGGCCCGTCTATGGAGGGCTGGCGAGTCTGCTGCGGACGGGTGTACCAAGGCATGTGCAGGTAATCGTAGAAACGATCGCTGCGGCTATCGAGATTCAGCTGCAAAGGCTGGACTTGTTCGTTCTGGGTCCGGCACCACCACTGCAGGTGCATCTCGCAATCTTCCAGCTCACCAGGGGCGAAAACCACGCCAGCGCCATGAAACTTGAGACTCTCGGAGTCAAGGATCTGTCGGACGCCAGCCAACAATGGCTTGAGGTCGCGTTGATTGGGGCGCCTGGTCTTGCACCGTTGCCGTTCCCAAATGCTCGATACCTGGGCGCCCAGGTCGTTGAGACCCTTGAAGACGTTACCAATGGAAGCGTTGATCAACGTTGCGCATTGGGATAACCCATTTGCTGACATTTCGTTATCCATGGCTCTAACTCATGCCTCGGAAGGGACAGTGCGGTGTTTGCTGGCGACACGGACAGGCTGTCGGGCGGTGTTTGGAGTCAGTTGTTGAGCAAGATCTGTTCCAGTCATCAGGCATCTTGCGCCATCTGCTGCAAGCGTATGGCGGTCAAACGCCGGACGCCGCGAGCAACATGGGCTTCGGCCAGTGCCCCCGCCAGATTGGCATCGTTCGCAATGATGGCCTCCAGAATCGCCCTGTGTTCCCGCTCGATCACTTGGGGATCCGGTTGCTCATCAAATGGCAACCATAACAACTCCCCCAGTTCCGCCTGCAAGCGGGCCTCGCTGTGGGTCAGCCGTACCGACTGCGACGCCACGGCAATTTCGATGTGGAACCTGGCGTCGGCACGTCGGCGCTCCAGACGTTCTTGTGCCTTGGCCAGCGCATCGATGTAGCCACCCAGCCGCGCATGTTGCTCAGGGCCGGCGCGTTGGGCTGCCAAGCGGGCGGCGGCGCCTGAAATGGCTGCGTGCTCGTCGGCCAGGTCACGCAATTCAAGCGTGCTCATTTCACGCAATTGATCGAACAACGCCTGATCGGTGGTTTGTGGGGCGGCGCAGATAAAGCTGCCGCCGTTGCGTCCACGCCGGGTTTCGATGACCCCGCGCTCTCGCAAGGCAGCCAACGCATCGCGCAGGGTGACCGTGGCGACGCCGAGTTGGGTGGCCAGGGTACTTTCGCTGGGGAGCTGTTCACCTTCGACCAGCAACCCCAGGTCAATCATTTCAACCAGGCGGCGGGTGACGGATTCCGTTTTCCCTTCCTGACTGAGGCGTATGAGACTTGATGTAGGGCTCATGGTCGTTTCATTCATTGGCGGCGTCGTCGACGCCTGGACTCAAAAAATTCTATTTCATAGTTCAAAGGCATTTTCAGGGGCCATTGGCGCGGAATTCTAGGGGCGAAAAGGCGTTAAAGTCAAAAAAACCTGGCTTAATTTGGTTTTTCTGGGGTTCTCATGGGCTAAAAGATATGGTTCCATATGTTTAAGCAAGCCGAGATCGCATTCATCCGAACCCAGGAGCACTTCAATCATGAGTCACTTGACCCGAGCAGAATGGGAAGCCAGAGCCAAGGCGCTGGACATCGAGGGCCGTGCCTTTATCGACGGGCGATACAGGCCTGCCAGTTCAGGCGCTACCTTTGAATGCGTGAGTCCTGTGGACGGGCGATTGTTGGGCCTGGTTGCAAGTTGCGATGCCGCGGACGCCGAGCTGGCCGTGACCAGCGCCCGGGCGGCATTCGACTCCGGCGTTTGGTCGCGTCAGGCACCGGCAGTGCGCAAGGCGGTCATGCTGCGTTTTTCCGACCTCTTGCAGTCTCACGCCGAAGAGCTGGCACTGCTGGAAACGCTGGACATGGGCAAACCGATCGCCGACTCGCTGGCGGTCGACCTGCCCGGCGCCATCGATAGCATTCGCTGGTGCGGGGAGGCCATCGACAAGATCTACGATGAGGTGGCCGCGACGGCGGTAGATCAGCTCGGGCTGGTGACGCGGGAGCCGGTCGGGGTGGTCGTTGCCATCGTGCCGTGGAATTTCCCGTTGATGATGGCTTCGTGGAAATTGGGGCCGGCATTGGCGACCGGCAACTCGTTGATTCTCAAGCCTTCAGAGCGTTCGCCGCTGACGGCTATTCGTATCGCACAGATTGCCCTGGAAGCAGGGTTGCCGGTCGGTGTGCTCAATGTGCTGCCAGGCTATGGACACACGGTGGGCAAGGCCCTGGCCTTGCACGGTGACGTTGATGCGCTGGCGTTTACCGGTTCCACCCGAGTGGCCAAGCAACTTCTCGTGTATGCGGGCGAGTCGAACATGAAGCGGGTTTGGCTGGAGGCGGGGGGGAAGAGTCCGAACATTGTCTTCGCAGATGCCCCAGATCTACAGGCAGCCGCCGAAGCGGCAGCGGCCGCCATTGCTTTCAACCAGGGCGAGGTGTGCACCGCCGGTTCACGTTTGCTCGTCCAGGCTTCCATCAAGGCGCACTTCGTGCCGATGGTGGTCGAGGCTTTAAAAGGCTGGAAGCCAGGCCATCCGCTGGATCCCGACACCAATGTCGGTGCGCTGGTGGACGCGCGCCACCTGGAAGGGGTGTTGCAACACATTCGGCAAGGACAGGATCAAGGCGCCCAGTTGTTGCTGGGAGGGCGCGTGGCATTGGAGCAAACCGGCGGCAGCTACGTGGAGCCGACACTGTTCGACAATGTCAGCAACTCGATGACAATTGCCCGGGAAGAGATTTTCGGCCCGGTGCTGTCGGTGATCGAATTCGACGAAGCCGAGGATGCGGTGCGCATCGCCAACGACACGCCTTACGGGCTGGCTGCAGCCGTCTGGACGGCCAACCTGTCGCGCGCCCACACCATGGCCCGCGCACTTCGCGCCGGAAGTGTCTGGGTCAACCTGTATGACGGCGGCGACATGATGGCGCCGTTCGGTGGCTACAAGCAGTCCGGTAATGGCCGCGACAAATCCCTGCATGCCTTCGATAAATACACCGAGATCAAGGCCACCTGGATACAGCTCTGAGGCATTTCTGGTGAACCACGTTACGGGTGGAATGGTTCTGCCTGCTTGACGCTTACTCAACGAATTCCTTTTTGAAGGATGGCGCAATGAACAGCTCAATAAGCTCCACGGCAGCCGTGGACCAGGACGCGGAGCAACTCCGTGCCCTCGGGTACACCTCGAGTTTCGAACGTAGCATGAGCCTGTGGCAGAACTTTGCCCTCGGGTTCACCTACCTATCGCCGGTAGTCGGCGTCTACACATTGTTCGGCCTGTGCCTGGCAACGGGCGGGCCGCCCATGTTCTGGTCCTACCTGCTGGTGGGGTTCGGGCAAATGCTGGTGTGCCTGATTTTTTGCGAAGTGGTGTCCCAATATCCCATCTCCGGCGGTGTCTATCCGTGGGCCCGTCGCCTGGTGGGGAAAAAATGGGCCTGGATGGTCGGCTGGATCTACGCTATCTCCCTGTGCGTGACCATTGCTGCCGTAGCCCTGGGCGCCGGTCCCTACATTGCCAACCTGTTGGGTTTCGAGCCGTCGCCGATCACCAATACCTTGGTCGCGCTGGTCCTGACCGCTACTGCGACGGTGTTGAACCTGAGCGGCACCAAGCTGCTGGCGCGGGTGGCTATGTTCGGCTTTCTGTGTGAGCTGGTCGGGGCGTTGTTGATCGGCGGCTATTTGCTGATTTTTGAGCGTCACCAGTCCTTGAGCGTGTTGTTCGACACGTTCGATATCTCCATCGATGGGGAGTACTGGCCGGCCTTCCTAGCCGCATCACTGGCCGGGATGTTCCTTTACTACGGTTTTGAAGCGTGCGGCGATGTGGCCGAGGAAACGCCCAATCCCAGCCGCCAAGTCCCCAAGGCCATGCGAATGACGATCTGGATCGGCGGTGCCGCGTCGATCTTTGCCGCCCTGGCCTTGATCCTGGCCGTGCCTGATATTGCCGCCGTTGTTTCCGGCCAGGACAAGGACCCCATGGCCACGATATTCGGCGCGGCGTTCGGTCCGGTCATGTCGCGGGTGGTCATGGCGGTGATCACGGTTTCGTTCGTTTCCTGTGTGCTGAGCTTGCAGGCATCCGCCAGCCGCTTGTTGTATGCCTACGCCCGAGACGAGATGCTCATGGGCAGTGGCGTGCTGAAGAAAATCTCCCCGGCCACCCATGTGCCGACCGCCGCCCTGATGGTCTGCGGGGTGCTGCCGGCGATCATCGTGTGTGTCGGTTTCTATCTTCAGAACGCCATCGCGCTGGTGGTGAGTTTTGCCGCCATCGGTATCTACCTGGCATTCCAGATGATCGTCGGGGGTGTGATGTACGCCCGTCTCCGGGGCTGGACACCCAATGGCCAGTTCACCTTGGGACGTTGGGGCTGGCCGGTGAACATCGCTGCGCTCTGCTATGGCTTGTTCGCCATCGTCAATATGTCCTGGCCGCGTATGCCAGACGCGCCGTGGTATGTGAACTACGGCATCATGTTGGTTGGCGCCATCGTGATCTTCGTCGGCCTCGTCTACATGGTCCTGTTTCGCCCCTACGAGAAAGGTACCGCCCCGGCTTCCGATGCCTGGAAAAAAACCTAAGCGACATGACGGCCTGCCGCCGGGCGCGGCAGGCAAATCCTCTGATGAGAAAAGGGTGAACGCTATGACGTCTCGAATCCATTCGATGCTGTTTGGGTTGCTCCTGATTCTGGCCAGCCATGGGGTTCTGGCAGCCAGTCAAAACGATACCCTGGGTGTGATCCATGACTATATGAAAGCTTGGAACGCTCGCGATGCGGAGGCTGCGGCGAAGTACTTCACCGAGGACGGCGAGTTCCTCGACGCCTCGGTGGGGACACCGCAGGTCGGCCGGGAAAATGCCAAGACCCAGGTGATCGAAGTGTTCATGCACGCAGTGCCGGATCTGCAATGGACGATGCTGGGCGAGCCGATCGTCAACGGTGAAAGCATTGCCTTCGAATGGGAATTCAAGGGACACAATACCGGGCCTTGGAGCACCGAGACGCCGGCCACCCAGCGCCCCCTCAGCTTCAAGGGGGTGAGTTTCATCCGGCTCAAGGAGGGCAAGATTATCACGCAGCACGACTACTATGACGCCCTGGGTTTCAACAAGCAGCTCGGCTGGTAGATCAATGTTCCCGCCGCGAGAGCTGTAGCAACAAACCAGGCTCGGCTCTCCTGGCTGAGAGCGTCCAGCCGTGGGCTTGGGCGATTTCCTGGCAGATCGTCAAGCCCAGGCCGGCGCCATGGTCGCGGCGATGGGCCCCGCGCCAGAAGCGAATGAACAGGTGTGGCAGTTGCTCCCGCTCCACCCCGGGGCCCCAGTCTCGTACGCTCAGGTGATCCGCGCCGATGTCCACTCGAACCTCTGTGCCCCGAGGGGCGTGTTGGATGGCGTTTTCCAGCAGGTTCTTCAACAAGGTGAAGAGGGCGCTGCGATCCGCCTGCCATGGGTCAGCAGAGGCAGCGTTCTGCGCCAGCACCAAGCGTACCTCGGCGGCTTCGGCCATGCGCTGCAAATAGTCGCTGGCTTCCCTCGCGACATCGGCCGGTTCGACTTCGGCAAACAGGTAGTTCTGGGCCTCACTGGCTTCGGTGAGGAGCAGCAGTTGCTGGACTTGACGGGTCATGTGGGCGACATCGTTGAGCAGCGCGTTGCGATCGTGGCTGTCCTCCATCAATTCGATTTGTGCGCGTATCAGCGCCAGCGGTGTCTTGAGTTCGTGCGCCGCGGTCGCCAGAAACTCCTGCTGGGTCCGGTAGCCATTTTCCAGGCGCTGGAGGACCCGATTGAAACTGTCCACCAGTGGCACGACTTCGGACGGTACGCTGGTGACCTGCAAGCGTGAATGCAGGGAACGAGGCGAAATGGCCGCGGCCGACTCGGACACCTCGCGCAAGGGTCTGAGCGTATAGCCCAGGGTGATATAGGCACAGGCGGCAAAGACGAAGAGCAGCACCAGGCTGAACAGGACGATACCGGCGCCCATGAATGGCAACGCGAATGCACCATGGAAGAGGTCCATCAGCCGTTCGCTGACGGCAAGTTGCAGGAACCAGGTCTTGCCGTCGTGTTCGACCGGCGCGGTGGCGCCATACATCAGGATGCCCTGGCGCTCGAACTTGAACTGTTCGTGCTCTGAAGGACGCACCGCGGTGCTTGCAGGCCAGAAGGTTGCTTCGGTGGACGTCAGGACCACGTTTGCCGAGGCGTCCAGCACGCGGTATCCGATGTCTTGCGGCATGCTTTCATAGGTCCAGATTCGATCGGCCTCGCTGCGATCGAATCCGACCGGGCGGCCGGCAGGATCGAACTGGAGTTTCTCCGCCAGCTCCTGGGTGCGTTCGGCCATGTTCATGACCAGCAGGATGTCGCTCTGGGAGGTGACCAGGGCCAGCGCCGTCAATACGATCAGCAGGATGCTCAGCGCCACGCCAGCAATATAGGCCAGCAGCACTTTGAATCTGAGGCTACTCAGCCACGTCGACCTGGCGCAGCGCATAACCAAGACCTCGCAAGTTGACAATGCGTTGGCGGGAACCGATGGCAAGCAGCTTGCGGCGGATACGGTGAAGGGCCACGTCCAGGGCGTTCGGCGTGACCGCCTCGCTCAAGCCCCAGCCTGCTGCCTCTATCGTCTGACGGCGGACGATCTCCCCAGGTTTGCGCAACAGCAGCAACATGATCTGCATTTCCGCTGGCGCCAGGGCAATGCTTTCATTGGCACACCACATGCTGCCGGTGTCGGGTTGCAGGCTCAGGTCGCCATGGCTGGGCGCCAGTGGGCGACAGTCCACGGGGCGTCGCAGCAACGCTCGCACGCGCGCGACCATTTCATCCATGGCAAAGGGCTTGGGCAGATAGTCATCCGCGCCGGCATCGAGCCCCTGTACCCGATCATGCAGGGCATCCCGCGCCGTGAGCACCAGGCACGGGATGCCTAGCCCGGCGCTGCGCAGACGCTTCAACAGGACGAGCCCGTCGCCGTCCGGCAACCCGCGATCGAGGATCAGCGCCTGGTAGGGCACACGCTGGATGGCCGACCACGCGCCATCCATGCGGTTGATCACATCGACGGCGATCCCCGCATTCGCCAGGCCCGTGCAGACCAGATGCGCCAATCGTTCGTGGTCCTCGACCAGCAAAATGCGGCTCATCAGAAGCGGTACAGGTAGCCGAACAGCGCGCTGTTTTCGGTAGAGCTGTCTACCAGCGGGCTGTCCTTGATCTCACTGGCGAGGCTCGTCGCTTTGATATCGAGGAACAGGGCGTGGTGTTTATCGAACATGTAGTTTCCCCGGACGCTAAATTCGGTATTGAGGGCAGACTTGCCATCATAGGCCGCACGATCGATGCGGGCCTCACTGTCGCGCACGCCAAAATAATAATCGACGTATTTTTTGTCCTGCCACATCGCCGTGACTTGGGGTGTGAGCGTGATGTGTTCGCCGACCCGCCAGGTCCGCTCCAGGCCCACGTTGAAGCGTTGCCCCCTGCTGTTGCCCGACACGTCCGACAGCCACTCGGCGCGCACGTCCACCAGACCGGTGTGCCACTCCACTTTGGCCCCCGCCCAGAAGCTGCTTTTGCGGTCGCTCATGCCATCGAAGACCCGCGCGTCGTCAGCGTCGTAGCCACTGAAGTCGTACTGGCCCATGAGGCTGAAATCGATTTGCTGGGTGTCGCCGATCTCGAGTTGTGACAGTTTGACCTCGGCGTTTGGGCCGAACACCCGTAGGTATTCGTTCTCGAAGTAGATCAGCGGTATCGCCTTGTTGTCACGATCGATGCCGGTATAGGGCTGCCGGCTGCTTAATGCGCCGACCCCCAGTCCCCAGGACGAAGACGGTTCGGCGTTATCAGACTCGGCCGCCTGTGCGGCCATTGCTGAAATGGCCACGGCGAGCAGGAACACACTCGGGATTGTCGAAACGGCTAAGCGCAAAGGCATTGAGTTCTCCAACAGGACAGGATGAATGCACGCTCATCGTCGAGAACTTTCTCTTACCGAATACTTACCGTTATTTGTCGAATGCTTGATCTTGATCAAGGCAAAGACAAATTCCAGCCCCCCGGGCGGATATAAGTGCCAAGCAATGCAATATCGGGCGTGATGGCCATTTGGTATTGCGTTAAGATCGTTCAGGATCAGCGTGTATAACAGCGGTTTTACAATAAGTTCACGCATCACTAATTCAGTATGAAATGAGGCTTGAACGGAAATGCTCAGGAATGCACCGCTGCGTCTGAAACTTTTATTGATACTGCTACTTCCCTTATTGGGGTTTCTCACCTTGGCCGGGGTCTTTGTAGTGGATAACTACAAGACACTACGCGATATGAACACCACTGTGACTGCCAGCGCCACGGCGCAGAAGTTGAGTCAGCTGATTACCGTATTGCAGCGCGAGCGCGGAGCCAGTGGGGTCTTCCTGGGCAGTGGCGGCAAGTCCATGGGTGAACGGATGTCCCAGGCGCGCCAGGATGCCAATACCTCGGTCGAGGTGGTGCGCCGGTTGTCTGCGTCGGGAAGCACGCAATTGGACAATGTCCTGCGGGCATTGGACGCGTTGCCGACCATTCGCGGGCAAGTTGATAAGTTGAGTATTAGCAGCACCGAGTCGGGTGTTCGTTATACCGAGATCATTCAAACGCTCATGGGTTACACCCACTCTCTGGAAGCAACGATCAACAACGCCACCATTGTCCATGCGCTCGGTGCCCTTAATCAGTTTATCGAGATGAAAGAGCGGGCCGGACGTGAACGGGTGGTACTCGGTCTGGTGTTCAGCCAGGACCATTTCGATGAGACGTTATTGTCACGCTTTAGCCGCAATCTCGGCGAGTTCTCCGCTTATTCCGACGGGTTCCGTCGCAAGGCCCAGCCAGGATTACTTCAACAATTGACTGATCAAATGCTGAAACCCGCTGCGGTTGCAGTCGACAAGTTGCAACGCCTGGCATTCGAGGTGCCATTGGGGCAGCCGCTGGGCATCAAGCCCGAGGCCTGGTTTGAACTCTCCACTCAACGCATCGACATGATGAGCCAGGTGGAACAAGCCCTGGGTGAAAGCGTCAGTCGCCTGGCGACACATGAGCGCGATGAAGCAAACCGTGCATTGTGGCTGACCATTGGCGCGGTCGTCGTGGCATTGCTTGCGGTGACGGTGCTGTCGTATGTGATCATCCGCATGATCGATTCGGCGGTGCGCGATGTGAACCGCGTCCTGAATGACTTGGCCCAGCGTGATCTCACTGCCAGGGCCACCTATGACGGCCGGGATGAGTTCGGCCAGATCTCGCGAAACCTCAACCGCATGGCGCAAGAGATCAGCGGGGTCGTGCAGGAAATCGGCAATGCCACGGCGCAAGTGGCAACCGCGGCGCAAGAGTCTTCCACGGTGACGGTCCAGACCAGTGAGAGTGTCGAGCAGCAGCGCCAAGGCACTGAGCTGGTGGCCACCGCGATCAATCAGATGAGCGCCACGGTGCGCGAGGTGGCGCAAAGTACCAACGACGCTGCGCACATGTCGCAACAGGTCAATATCAGTACGGCTCAAGGTCGGGTGGAGATCGAAAGTACCATCGGCTTGATTCGCCAATTGTCCGCGCAAGCCGAAGAGACCGCGGGGATCATTGGTGATCTCAAGCTGGAAAGCGACGCCATTTCCTCGGTGCTCGACGTGATTCGCGGCATTGCCGAACAGACCAATCTGCTTGCGCTCAATGCGGCCATCGAAGCGGCGCGAGCTGGTGACCATGGTCGCGGGTTTGCAGTGGTCGCGTCCGAGGTGCGCACCCTGGCGCAAAAGACCCAAGAGTCCACGGGCAACATTCAACAGATGATCAGCAACCTGCAGGCCGGCTCCGATCGTGCGGCCCTGTCCATGCAGCAGACCTTGGGCAAGGCCCAGGATGGCGCGAGCAAAGTCGAGCGAGCGGGCGAGTTGTTGGTGGAGATCGCCGAAGGCGTGGCGACGATCAGCGACCGCAACATTCAGATCGCCTCCGCTGCAGAAGAGCAGAGCGCGGTGTCCGAGGATATCAATCGCAATGTGAACGAGATCAATGATCTGGTAATCCAGGTGAGCGCCGGTGCCGAGCAGACGGCAATCACCAGCCAGGAACTCGCGCGCCTGGCCGAGTACCAGCAACAGTTGGTCAGTCGTTTCAAGGTGGCTTAGGTTGCCGCGGTATTTGTGACGGTGTGGTAGAACAGTGTCGTCGTGATGATGCTTCAGCCAACGTAGCCCGGGCCTTTAACGAAAAGGCCCGGATTTGTTCCATACGTTTCGGGATCAGAATTTTTTCGGCACGGGCAGGGGCCGGTCGATACAGTCATGGTCAGCAGCGCGTCGCGCCGGCAAGGGCACCAGCGAAACCAATTCCTCTTCGACGATCTGATTGCTCATGGCCAACTCCAGCTCGGGGCAGTCAATGCTGAGCCAGTCACCGTGCTGGAGCGGCACATTCGCGGTGCGATGGCTCAAGCTGTGAAACACGTAATGAACCAGCCCAGGCTCGAGAAACTGCTCATGTTTCTCCAGGAACTCTTCTGAGTATCGGCGCAAACTCTGCCAGCGATGCAAACTCATCCGGTGGTGACTTGCCGTCAAGGGTTGGCCGTCGCGTTCTATCTGGACATTGATGGCCAAGTCAGCCTGCAATTCCCCCACGATCAATGCCGGGGCAATCGCACAGGTACGCAAGTGCGCATGCGTTGAAGAAATGGCGTCACGACTGTGCAATACATGATCGTGAATATCGTTGCCCAGGGTAAAACCAATGAAGCGCAGCGCGCCAAACGGGTCGACCCAATAGAGGCAGACAATGCACGGCTCGCTACTGATGCTTTGCGAATGATAAGGCACCTGCAAAGGGTCGCCGTCGGTCTTGAGCAGTCGGCCGTTACCTTTGTAATACCAGGCTTGTTCTGTCTTGGCGGTACAGAGCGTGATTTCGCTGATCTGGACCAATAAGTTGTTATCGGGCTTGAGCGGCGGTCGGTATTTCACCGCCGCAGGCGTAAGCGGGTAGGGCGTGGACGGCAGGTCCTTGAGATAGGACTCCCAGTCCATATTTCGATCCGCGCAATGGGCCAGGGCTTCATACAGATTTCCCTGGGGTGGACGCACCTCTCGGCTTTGCCCGGACTTGAAGTCAAAGACGCCAAGGCCTCCTCGCGGCACTGGAGAGTCCAGCAACATTACATAGTGGGTCATCACTTATCCTCCAGGGTCAAGCGTGCGGATAGGGGGGTGTAGTCCTTGAGTCCATTGAACGCCGGGTTTGCCTCTTTGAGCCGTAAGGACAGCAAGCCCCCCGTGATACTTCCGGCCAGTGCCAGGAACAGAATCGCGGTAAGTCCCCACGTCATGGCGATGTAGCCGGCGACGACAGGCGCGACGCCCCCTCCAAGAATCTCTCCGCAGCCCACCACCAGGCCCGTCGCGGTGGCCAATAAACTGGGCGGTACTGATTCGCTGGTCAGTGGACCGACCGTCATGCAGATCAGGCTGAAGTTGATAAAGGACAAGAAAAATAATTGAAGGAACAGTAGCCAGGGCAACGGTGGGCTAATGATCAATAAACCCACCAACAGCGCGCTGATCATGAAGCAGATGGAGACCACGGGCTTGCGACCCAGTTGGTCGGACAAACCGGGAATGACCAGTTGGCCAAAAAAACCACCCAGGCCAATTGCGGAAATGATCATGGCCATGGAGAAATTGCTCAGGTGCAGAATGTCTGTCAGGTAGCTGGGGAGCAGGGCACACAGAACGAACTGGCACGTCAGTATGCAGAGCATCAAGGCAATATTGAGCCGCACATTCCCGCTGGACAGGGCCGTCCTCCACTGACTTTTGGAGGTGCCTGCAATCGACACCGCGCTGGGCGCCTGGGTCGGTTGGTAGGTTCTATAGAGGTACCAGGCCACTAACAGGCCGGGTAACGAAATGATGGCGAACACGGCGCGCCAGGATCCGAATATTTCCAGCAAGACGCCCGCCAGCAGCGGCCCGAGGCACAGGCCGATGATGGGGAACAAGGCCTGTTGAATCCCTAGATTGAGTCCGCGCCGGGAAGGCTGCGAGACTTCATCGGTGACAATGATACTGACTGGAGTGAAGGCACCTTCACAGACACCCATCAAGGCGCGCAAGAGTACCAGTCCCACCAGGCTGGTGATCAATGCAGACGCACCGGCCAGGAGCGATAGCAGGGTGATCGACAGCACCAGCAACTTCTTGGGGCCCAGTACCCTGATGGCGGCGCCCATGAACAGGGCAGAGCCTCCCCATGCAAATGCCAGGATGGCCGACAACATGCTCAAGTCCTGATAGTCCAGGGCCAAGTCACGCATGATCACCGGGAACAGCGGCATGATAATGAACCTGTCCAGTCCTACCAGCCCGAAGCTCAGCGACAGAAGCGTAATCATGCGTCTTTCATAGCCGCCCCAAGGTCGAGCGACCAGATATTTCATCTCCATGTTCCTTTCCCTTCTTTCCCTAGCGCTTTCGAAGCCCTCTCGAGCGAGGTGAACGCCTGCGATCCATACGCCAGCAACCAGGGGCAGGTGTGCCCCTGGCTGGGTGCCGGTGTTTTATCGGTCTGTCAGGCGACCCACTTGCCCACGGCCATTTCAGCGGTGAAACCGGGGCCGAAGGCCGCCAGCATGCCCGTCGCGCCATCGACAAGCCCGCTGTCGAACTGGCGCTTGAGCACATCGAAGACCACCACGCTGGCGATGTTCCCGGCTTCGCTCAAACTGTCGCGAGACTGCGCGACCCGACCGGGATGCAGGTCCAGTTGTAGGACCAGTTCATCAAGAATTTTCCGTCCGCCGGTATGGAAGATGAAAAAGTCATTTTGAGCGCAATGTTGATTGAAGGTCTCGTAGTTCAATTCCTCCATCATCGGTGCGACATCTTTAATGGAGTTCATGACGGCCTTGTCCAAGGTAAAGTGAAAGCCACTGTCCTTAACGTCGTATTTGATGTAGTGCTCGCTATCAGGCAGGAAGTAAGACCCGGTCTTGGCGATCTTGAAACCAGGCGCCTTGTCATCGGCGCGCATGACGCAGGCCGACACGGCATCGCCGAACAACGCCGCCGATATGAACGCGTGCAACTTGGTGTCCTGGGGTTGATAGCAGAGCGACGAGAACTCCAGGGAGACGATGAGGACATGGTTGTCCGGCGCCCGGCTGGCAAAATCATTGGCTCGGTTGATCGCCGCAGCGCCTGCCACGCAGCCCAATTGAGCGATGGGCAGTTGTACGGTCGACGTTCGCAGGCCCAGGTCATTGATCAAGTGGGCTGTCAGCGAGGGCATCATGAAACCGGTGCACGATGTCACAGCGACCATGCGAATGTCGTCGGTGGTCAGCCCGGCATTCTCAATGGCTTGGCGCGCCGCGATGGACGACATGCGGCGGGCTTCGCGCTCATAAACGATGCTGCGGTGGGTGAAGCCGGTGTGCACCGCCAGTTCATCGATAGGCAGGACCAAATGCCGTTCGTTCACCTGTGTGTTTTGAATCATTCGTTTGGCAAGTGCCATTCGTGGATGATCATCATGCAACTGCTCTAGATGCTCGATCATTTGTTGCTGGGTGATCTTGTATTGCGGAAACAACAGACTGGGTTTGCAAAGAGTAGACATGACAAGTCCTCGGCTAGAAGCCAATAAAGTTAGAAGCACATTTAAGGCAATGACTGCAAAGCAGGACTCTGAAAAACAGAATCAAAGCAGCGGGCTGAAGAGCCAAAAAACTTGACTGTTGTTATCGAAAGAGCGGGGTGTTGCGGACGCCTTGTTGGTTATTTCACCAATACAAACTTATAGGCATATTGCCAGGCCAAGTTGCTCTCCCGGACATGTTTGCGAATAACCATGCGCACAGGCGCACCGCTGACGACTTGCCGGGGATCAATGACATCAACGATTTCCGAGGCAATCACCAGGCCATCGTCCAGGCGCACCATCGCCATGAAGCGGGGCACGGTTTCGCCATAGCCCATGGCCGCCAGTATCGGATTCTCCGCATGAGCGCTGACTTGGATCGTGCCGGTGCGTGCGCAGCGATACGGTTCCACATTCAACGAATTGCACGCGCCGCAGACGGTGCGCCGAGGGAAGAAAATTTCTTCGCAATCCTGGCAACGGCTGCCTTCGAGACGGTATTTGCCGCCATGCTCGCGCCATTCGCGCAACATGCTGGCGGTGGTCATGCGGTGAATCTGTTCAGGGTAAAGGGACATGGTCGGCTCCTTAATCGTTGGAAAGCACAATGACGCTGTTGTGCGCGGCGTAACCGCCCAGGTTTTGCGAGACGCCAATACGGGCGCCTTTGACTTGGTTGTTGGACTCGCCGCGAAGCTGTCGGAACAATTCAGTAATGTGCAAAATCCCATCGCAACCGGAGGCGTGGCCGCGTCCGATGTTGCCGCCGTCAGTGTTCAGGGGAAGTTGCCCGTCAAGGGCTATGCCGCCTTCCAATACGAAGTCGCCTGCCTGGCCTGGACCACATACGCCCATGGACTCCATTTGAATCAACCCGGCGCCCAGCAAGTCGTAGACTTGCGCCACATCGATATCCTTTGCAGTGATGCCGGCTTTTTTGTAGGCGATTTCGGCGCAGGCCATCGAGTTGGCGGAAACCGCCATGCCTACATCTTTTGGCAGCCCCGGAAATTGCAGCGTCGGGTTGTGATAGCGCGTGCCGAAATAGTGCGATACGCCGGTGTAGGCGCAGCCACGGATAAATACCGGTTGGGTGGTGTAACGGTGCGCAAGGTGTTCGGCCACCAGGATGGCGCAACCGCTGGCTTCACCCCAGGCCAACATCGAGCCACACGCTTCGCTACTCTTGAGCGCTTCGATGGACGGAATCGGCACGCCATAGCGGGTAGCCGTGGGAGTGTTATGGGCATAGATACGCATCTGCCGCCCAAACGTTGCCAATACATCCGCTTCGCGTCCTGCATAACCGAACTTTTCAAAATACTCGGCGGTCGCCAGGGCGAAGGCGTCTGTGTGTGAGATGCCGAGAAAATAATCGTATTCACATTCAGTGCTGGAGCCAATGTACTCGGCGTAGTTGATGTGGTCGGTCATTTTTTCGAAGCCGCCGCACAGGACGATGTCGTATTCACCTGAGGCGACCATTTGGTGGGCCATCTGGAAAGACACCGAACTGCTGGTGCAGTTGGCAGTACTCATGAACGTGGGGGCAGGGCTGATACCCAGGGCATCGGAAATGGTCGGGCCCAGGCCTCCGTATTCAGAAATGCCTTCACCGTGGTAGCCATAGGCAACTGCCTGGAGTTCGCGGGGATGCATCTTGATGGCGTTGAGCGCTTGGTAGGCGGACTCGACGATCATCTCCTTGAAAGTCTGACGAACTCTGGAACTGCCAGGCTTAGGGGTATAGGCAGCCGAAACGATAGCAACGCGTCGTGCGCTCATAAAAAAGTGCTCCTTGCTGGATGGATTGGAATCAGAGATAGGCCGTCAGGGCATAGTCGGGCCGCAAGTATTTGAACTCGTACTTGATCGACGTCCCGTAATCCACGTAGTACTTATCCTCCAGCAGCGTGCGCAGCGGAACGTTGGTCTTTTGATAGGCTTCGATGGCATCGGTGACGGTCAAGGCAATGGCATCGCTGCCCGCACCAAACCCATAGGAAACCACCAGGATTCTTTCGCCGGGACGCGCTTGATCGAGGACGCTGACCAAGCCCAGCAAAGGGCTCGCTGCGCCAGCGTCGCCGACACTCTGGGCATAGATGCCAGGTTCGATTTGCGCCGTCGTGAATCCCAGGTGCTTGCCGAGAGAGTAGGGGGTCGACACCAGGTTCTGTTGGAAGACGACATAATCGAAATCACCGGCCTGCGCATGGATCTTGGCCATCAATCCCGAGGCAGCACGGCGAGTCTGGTCTTCAAGGCCGATGCTGTTCTTGTCCGAGCCCAGCCCCATTCCCGACCGGATATAGCGGTCCCCTTGAGGCCTGATGTTGTCAGCGACATCCGCCGCGCAAGAAAAACTTGCGTCAAAATGCGCGATCACATTTTCGGTACCCAACAGCAGGGCAGCGGCGCCTGCTCCGGCGTAGGACTCTGTCAAATCACCGGGGGCGGTGTTGCGGTTGATCGTATCGGCGCCCACCGCCAACGCGTTGCCCACCATGCCCGATGCTACCAGGGCGTATGCAATCTGAAGGGCGCTGGTGCCTGATTTGCCGGCAAACTGTACGTCTGCGCAAAAGGCGTCGTAGCCGCAGCCAAGCATTTCCAGGATGATCGCGGCCGAGGCCCGGGAGTCATATGGATTGGTGCAGGTGCCAAGATAAAGCGCTTCAAGGGAACAAGGCGGCGCTTTGTCCAGTGCGCGCTGGGCGGCGAGGACACCCAAGGTAATGACGTCTTCATCAGGCTGCAGCACAGCCCTTTCGAGAACGCCCAGTTGACCCTTTACCAAGCTCAAATCGGTGTTTTTCCACACCTGGATCACGTCGTCCACCTTGAGCCGGCAGACCGGGATGCCCGCGCCATAGCTCACAATTCCTACTTTATTCATGTGTACATCCTCCAGATTCCGTTCTTTCACCTGCTGGCAGAAAGCCGTGACAGGTGCATGAAATATTTAGAAACTATCTATTGGTGCTCGCAAAGTGATAAATGGCGGTCCCATGCCTCATAAATCGGCAGGTCCAAGTGACAGAACCTACCGGTCAACCTATGAACAATAGGCTTGTTTTCGTACAATCATTATGTATGATACGAAACGTACCGTATCGTTAAGGTAGCGTTAAAAATTTATGACTTTCCTTCTCATGTCTCCCTATATAGAGGTAATAAGCGCTCAAGAGACCCCCTGCTAAGCAGAAGCTGAGATCAAATAAACATACAAAACGAAACGATCCGTTTCATTGCTTTTCGAGAGAATCCTATACCCTGAGTCTCTTTTGTCAAGCGCCATATTGGAGATTTTGATTTATGGCCCGTAAACCATCTCGGAGCTCCATTGGCTCATTGAGGAGCCCTCACACGCACAAAGCGATCATCATTTCTGCCATAGAAACCCTCAAGGAGTGCGGTTACTCGGGGCTGAGCATCGAGGCGGTGGCCCGTCGCGCTGGCGCAAGCAAACCGACAATCTACCGGTGGTGGGGTAACAAGGCAGCCTTGATCGCCGAGGTCTACGAGAGTGAAAGCGAGCAGATTCGCAAGGAGCCTGATAAAGGCTCTTTCAAGGAGAACCTCAATTTCTTGCTGCTCAATCTCTGGAAGGTCTGGCGAGAAACAATTTGCGGGGAGGCTTTTCGGTGTGTCATCGCTGAGGCGCAACTCGATCCCTGCACGCTGCCCAAACTGAAAGATGAATTCATGGAGCGACGTAGGGAGTTGCCTCGCAAGCTGGTGGAAAATGCTATTCAGCAGGGCGAGTTGCCCAAGGACACGTCGCGTGAATTGCTCCTGGACATGATCTTTGGGTTTTGCTGGTACCGGCTGTTGACCGAGCAGTTGGAGGTGGAAGCAGATATCAATGAGTTCACGACACTTCTACTGAACGGGGCAATGCGCTCGACTTCGGCGGCGGTTCAAGACGCCGCCGAAGCCTGATTATCGGGAGGGGATGCGCTTATTTCGTACCGCTGAATCGTGCATGAAGGCTCGGCAGGATGCTGGCCAGGTGGTTGAACTCACACAAGTCATGCACCGCAAATTCATAAGCCAGGGTTTCCAGCTCCACTTCTCCCAGGCCGTTTTCTTCCAGTAGCCGAGCGGCTCGCTCGGCGCCTGGAAAACGCTGCATGGCAGGGTGGCTGCCGACCCAGTAACGGCTCGTCAGGTACAAACCCTCCGGACATTCCTTGAACAAGTGCGCCATCAGCGACACCGGCACTTGCGGTTCGTGGGCCAGGCTCATCAAGGCGCTGACGCTGCCGTCTATTTTGGATTCGCGATACAGGTCCGGACAGAAGCCCAGTTCGCAGGGGTCCCTGAAATCAATGTGCAGGTGCATGAGGCGGTCACCGACGTACTCGGAGGCGCAAAAGGTATTGCCGTACAAGCGCTCCTCGAAGCTCAGGGTATCGTCCAGGAGGCGCTCGTGGTGAACGCAGGGGTTCTCCACATGGGCATAAGGAAACCACAGGGTGTAGCGTTCAGCCTCCAGTGGATGCCACATGAACCACCACTTGAGCATTTCAGCGGTGCAGTTGGGGAAAAACTTGCGACTTTGCACGTAGGCCATCGGCCCAGGCAGCAGGGCGTATCCGGCCTCTTCGCTAATGAAATCAGCGGCGAGCATGCGGTTAAGGTCTTCCACGCTGGGCGTCAAGGTGTCAGCCAAGGGCATGGGGCCTTGCTGTATTTTTTCGACGGCGCTGAGCGGCACGCTGATCTTCGAGCGGAAAAAGTCGGCGTAGGGTTTGCCTTGGATGGCCCGCTGATTGGCCAGGAACTGCTTCTGCATTGGCAATGAGAAGTAGGTGAAAGGTGTCATTACGCGCGCTTCCATGACGGTATTTCCTTGGTAGTGCGTGAAAAGCCCGCAGCATCGGCTGCGAAGTCCTCGCGCGGTGTTGTAAAGGGACAATGACGGGACCAAAATAGGTAGGCCGAAATAAAAAGTCAAATTTGAATTAGAACTATAAAGAGATGAGCTCATGGACAATGCCATTGGCAAGCCTTCCCTGCCTCGTGCTTCGCGACTCGATGGGCAGGCAACGCGGCTGCAGATTCTGGAAAAGGCGGGTGAGTTGTTTGCCGAACAAGGGTTGGCCAACACCACCAGCAAGCAGATTTGCGAACGTTCGCAAGCCAACAGTGCGGCGGTGAATTATCACTTCGTAAACAAAGAGGGCCTGTACCGTGCGGTATTGCTCGAAGCCCACGCCCGGTTGGTGCGGATGGAAACTCTGGTTTCGCTTAACGAGCGGCCCGGCTCGCCGCAAGACAAATTACGTGCCCTCATCACCGTGCTGGTCGAGCGCCTGCACGACCATCCGGATGGCTGGGCGCTGAAAGTGCTCACGCGCGAAGTGCTTTCGCCTTCTCCCGAGTTCGAGGTGGTACTCAAGGAACAATCGTTTCCCAAGGCGCACATACTGCGTGGCTTGCTTGGGCAAATCATGAACTTGCCAGCGGATCACCCGACAACCTTGCGCAGCGCCATCAGCGTCTTCGCCCCCTGTCTTTTTCTGCTGATAGCCCACCAGCCGTTAAAGCGGCATGTGCTGCAAGGCTTGAGTCTCGAGCCGCAGGGTTTGATCGACCACATGATGAGCTATGCCCTTGGTGGGCTCCAGGCAGTGGCGGCGACTGCGCACGACGCTGCAAGCTGACGCTCCATGGTTATTGGGGGCTACCGATGGCGACGGGTGCCGTCACAGTAGCCAACGGGGAGCGCGATGCGTCGTTGATGCTCCACAGGCGCTATTGTCCTTTGGCAGGCAGCCCCATCTTCGCCAGCGTCAGCGTTTCATCCGCGCGCCCCCATCCGCCGTCTGCCACCTCTTCGACCAGCACCATGGTGAACGGACGGACTCCCTCGCCGAAGTACTCGACGAACATTTCTGTGGTGCGATGGATGATCTCTTCTTTGCGAGCGTGGTCCAGGATCCCTTCGGGGAATTTGTAGTTGGCAAATGGCATGGATCGACTCCGTGGGTGTGAGAAAGATTCGGCAGGGCGAAGGCCCCTGGCGCGCATCTTTCTCCTTTGCGCCCTTGGAATAAATCCCTCTGGGTTGGCATCAGCATTCAACGTACGTGAACAATCGTCCGTCTGGACTCAGTGCGAATGACGCGGCTCACCACTACGAGCAATCACGCGCAGATGCAACGTCGCCGGCTCCAGGCAGCCCCCCGTGGAAAGCTGTCCCACCAGTTGCCGGTACAGTTCCTGCCAAGGTGTTTGTGACGGCGGGATATTCGGTATCCACTCGAGTCGGCGCTGGGCCATCTCGGCGTCGTCGATCAGCAGGTTCACGGTGCGGGTATTGAGGTCCACTTTCAGCCGGTCGTTGGTTTTCAGCAACGCCAGGCCGCCACCCACGGCCGCTTCCGGGGACATGTTGAGGATCGATGGGCTCGCCGAGGTGCCGCTCTGGCGACCGTCGCCGAGGCAGGGCAGGGAGTCGATGCCTTGCTTGATCAGCGCCGCCGGAGGGGCCATGTTCACCACTTCGGCGCTGCCGGGGTAACCCACGGTGCCAACGCCACGGATGACCAGGATGCAGCGCTCGTCGATGTCCAGCGCCGGGTCGTCGATCCGCGCGTGGTAGTCCTCCGGTCCTTCGAACACGATGGCCCGGGCTTCAAAGCTATTCTCGGCGCCGGGTTCGGACAGGTAGGTCTTGCGAAACGCCTCGCCCACCACCGACATCTTCATGATCGCGCTGTCGAAGAAATTGCCGCTGAGCACGATGAAACCAGCGCGGTGCTTGAGCGGGGTGTCGAAGGGATGGATCACGTCGGTGTTGCTGGTCAGGCTGTTGCTGACGATTTCGCCGATGGTCTTGCCGCTGACCGTGGCGCAGTCTTCGTGCAGGCGTCCGGCTTTTTGCAGTTCGTGCATGACCGCTGGTACGCCGCCGGCCCGATGGAACCCTTCACCCAGGTACTTGCCCGCTGGCATGCAATTGACCAGCAGCGGTACGTCTTCGCCAATCCGTTGCCAGTCGTCCAGGCTCAGCTCGACGCCCATGTGCCGGGCGATGGCGATCAGGTGCGGTGGGCAGTTGCTCGAAGCGCCGAGTGCCGAGGCGACGGCGATGGCGTTCTCGAAGGCCTGGCGGGTCATGATCTGTGACGGACGTACGTCTTGCAGCACCAGTTCGCAGATGCGCTTGCCGGTGGCATAAGCCATTTGCCCGCGCTCGCGATAGGGCGCCGGAATGCTCGCGCAACCGGGCAACGACATGCCCAGGGCTTCGGCCAGGGCGTTCATCGACAAGGCGGTGCCCATGGTGTTGCAGTGCCCCACCGACGGCGATGCCGCAGTGGTCATCTCCATGAAGCCTTCGTAGTCGATCTCGCCGGCGGCCATCAGGTTGCGCGCATGCCAGAGCACGGTGCCGGAGCCGATCAGCTCGCCCTTGTGGTGGCCGTCGAGCATCGGCCCGCCGGACAGGACAATGGCTGGCAAGTCGGTGGTCGCCGCGGCCATCAGGCAGGCCGGGGTGGTCTTGTCGCAGCCGGTGGTGAGCACCACGCCGTCCAATGGGTAACCGTGAAGAATTTCCACCAGCCCCAGGTACGCCAGGTTGCGGTCCAGCGCGGCGGTGGGCCGACGCGACTGTTCGGCGATCGGGTGCACCGGGAATTCCATGGGGATGCCACCGGCATCACGGATGCCGGCCTTGACCCGTTGTGCCAGTTCCAGGTGATGACGGTTGCAGGGCGTCAGGTCGCTGCCGGTCTGGGCGATGCCGATGATCGGGCGTCCCGATTGCAGCTCTTCGCGGGTCATGCCGTAGTTCATGTAGCGTTCGACATACAGGGCGGTCATGTCCGCGTGGGCAGGGTCATTGAACCATTGCTCGCTGCGCAGGCGGCGTTTTGGCGTGTCACTCATGATTCATTTCTCTCTTGTAATTGGATGAATCGTTCACGGTCGCGGCGTTTTAGCGCTCCAGCAGCCCGCGGGCGGCAAGGTTACGCAGCAAGGCGCTGACGCCAAAGGTCCAGGGGGCGGCGTCGCAGCTGTGGGTCACCTGGTTATGCAGGCTTCCGAGCAGCGGGCTGCTGATGCTGACCACGTCCCCGAGTTTGTGGGTGAAACCACTGCCGGCATGATCACGGTCTTCGGTGGGGGCGAACAGGGTACCGAGAAACAGCACAAAACCATCCGGGTATTGGTGATTGGCGTTGAGCGTCTGGCCCGCCAGGTCCTGCGGGTCACGGCTGATCTGGCTCATGGAACTCGAACCGTGCAGGCGATAGCCGTCTTCGCCCTGTACCTTAAGATCGACCACGCAGGCGCGGACGTCATCCAGGCTGAAGTGTTCGTCAAACAGGCGAATGAACGGCCCGATGGCGCAGGAGGCGTTGTTGTCCTTGGCCTTGCTCAGCAACAGTGCGCTGCGGCCTTCGAAATCCCGCAGGTTGACGTCGTTGCCCAGGCTGGCGCCGAGGATCTGGCCCCGGCTGTTCACGGCCAGCACCACTTCGGGCTCCGGGTTGTTCCATTGCGAGCCGGGGTGAATGCCGATGCGGCTGCCGCTGCCCACGGCGGCCAGGACCGGTGCCTTGGTGAAGATTTCCGCATCCGGGCCGATGCCGACCTCCAGGTACTGCGACCACATGCCCTGTTCGATGAGCAGGGCCTTCAGGCGCATGGCTTGCTCGGAGCCCGGCACGATCGTGCGCAGGTTGTCGCCGATCACGCTGTGCACCGTGGCGCGCACGGCTTCGGCCTTCGCCGCGTCGCCGCCGGCCTGTTCCTCAATCACCCGCTCGATCATGCTGGCGGCGAAGGTCACGCCGGCGGCCTTGATCACTTGCAGGTCCAGTGGCGGCAACAGCGACGGCTTGCTCGGGTCGGCATCAGGGCCGGTGTTGGCCAGCAGGGCTTCGACACTGGCGATGAAGGTGCCGGGCGTCTGTCGCACGGCGGCCAGCGGCGATTCGGTTTCCAGCAGATCACTCAATGTCGCAAAACGATCCGAGAGATCGAACACACCGTCGCTGCGCAACGCAATGGGCGAAGGCCCGGCGATTCGGCCTGGCACCCAGGCACGACCAATCAGGGTTCCGGCCACGCCATCGACGGGCAGGGTGTTCTCGGGAGTAAGCAGTAGCGACATGGCAAGTCTTCCTGTTCGTAAAGCCTTCACGCTAGGGTGGCCGCTCGATAAACTCCAATGAGATATATTCAGTATTTGATAACGTCGGGTTATCGCCGGCCTGAGGAATCGCCATGTCAGATCTGTCCTTCTCCAGCTTCTGTGGCTGGCTCAAATTCCGCCACTTGCTGCTGATCGACACGTTGGGGCGCACCCGCAACATGCACCTGGCGGCGCAGCAGATGAACCTCAGCCAGCCGGCGATCAGCAAGATGCTCAAGGAAATCGAAAGCCTGCTCGGCTTTGCCTTGTTCGAGCGATTGCCTCGGAGCATGCCGCCTACGGCTTTGGGCGAACACGTACTGCGGTATGCACAGATTGCCTTGAATGATGCACGCTCGTTCGTCGAACAGATCAGCAGCTTACGCGAGGGGGGCCACGGCTTTCTCAAGGTCGGCGGGATCTTTGCCGCCACTGCGGTGGCTTTGCCCGAGGCGATCCTGCAGATCAAGCAGCGCTGGCCGTTGCTGTCGATTGAAGTGGTGGAGCAGACCAGTAACCACCTGATGGAGATGCTTGAAGAGAAGACGCTCGACCTGGCGGTGGCCCGTTTTACCGATCAAAGCCAGCAGCAGCGCTATGACTTCCAGCCGTTGGCCCCGGAGCCGTTCTGCATCGTGGTCAACCATCGCCATCCGTTGGCCGGCGCGGGCCCGGTCTCCTTGCAGCAACTGGTGGACTTGCCGTGGATTCTCTATCCGGTCGGCACGCCGATTCGCGCACGCATGGAGCTGGCGTTCGCCGAAGCCGGGGTGGGAATGCCGCGCAACACCATCGACACCATTTCCATGCAGACCTTCCTCCAGGTGCTGCAACGCGGGCCCATGATTGGCATGCTGCCCAATGCGATGGTCGATCCGCTGCTCGAAAGCGGTCAGCTCAAGACGCTCGATACCCCGTTGCACCTGGTGCCGCAGGACTACGGCATCCTCACGCGCAAGGATGAACCGTTGGTGGGCGCGGCGCTGGAGTTCGCCGAGATCCTCAAGGACAACGCGCGCATGAGCGGTTGAATGTGCCGCCGCCATCGCGAGCAAGCTCGCTCCCACAAGGGGCTGCGGTTCACCTGAATTCTGCAGTTGCTGAAGATCCAGTGTGGGAGCGAGCTTGCTCGCGATAGCGGTGGGTCAGCTTGCTTCAATCCCCGTGGCGAGGGAGCTTGCTCCCGCAGGGCTACGCAGTAGCCCCTTGGAATCCGATAACAGGTGGTTATCAACTAATCCAAAAATGCCATTGGGAAAGAATCGCTCCCCGACAGTAGAGTCCTCGTTCAATCGCCGGATGATTCGCTCATTCGACGTGACCCAATAAAAATAATCAGGGGTTACCTCATGCAAACCATCTCCGAGCAGTTGCCCGCGCAGGCTCCCGCCTGCGAACTGGATTTCGAAGACCGGACCTACCGCAAGGTCATCTGGCGCATCCTTCCGGTCCTGCTGTTGTGCTACATGGCGGCGTACCTCGATCGAGTGAACATCGGGTTCGCCAAGCTCGACATGCTCAACGAGCTGCAATTCAGCAACACCGTGTATGCCTTGGGCGCCAGTATGTTTTTCTGGGGCTATTTCCTCTTCGAAGTCCCCAGCAACCTGTTGCTGCATCGCTTTGGCGCGCGGTTCTGGATTGCCCGGATCATGCTGACCTGGGCGGTGGTGTCCATGGCCGTGGCCTACACCGTGCCGCTGGCGGGCTTGTTCCACGTCGAATCGAGCACCATGTTCTACGTGCTGCGCTTTCTGTTGGGCATCTGTGAAGCGGGCTTTTTCCCCGGCGTGATCCTGTACCTCAATTACTGGTTCCCGACTCATCGGCAGAGCCGGGTGATGTCCGGGTTCTTGCTGGCGTTGCCGGTCAGCCTGACCCTGGGCGGGATACTTTCCGGTTGGTTGATGAACAGCATGCAAGGGGTGCATGGCCTGTCTGGCTGGCAATGGATGTTGCTGATCGAAGGCATTCCTTCGATCATCATGGCGTTCGTGGTGATCGTCTGCCTGGCCGACAACATCGACAAAGCCAAATGGCTGTCGGTCGCGGAAAAAGCCCTGCTCAAGGCCAATCTGCAAACCGACAACCAGGGCAAGGCCACGCGCTTGAGCGAAGTGTTCTTCAACCCTCGGGTGTGGTTGCTGGTGTTGATCTTGCTGACCTTCAACACTGGCTTCTATGGCCTGGCGTTCTGGATGCCGTCGATCATCAAGAGCACCGGCATCACCAACAGCTTGCACATCGGTTTGCTGACCGCCATTCCCTACTCGGTGGCCATCGTGGCGATGCTGCTCAACGCGCGGCATTCCAACCGCACCGGCGAGCGGCGTCTGCACGCGGCCATTCCAGCCTTCATCGGTGGCGCCGGGCTGATCCTCAGTGCGTTCTTCGCTGACAACCTGGTGTTGTCCGTGCTCTTCCTCAGTGTCTCCGCCTCAGGGATCCTCAGCCTGATGCCGATTTTCTGGACCCTGCCGGGCACCGTGCTGTCGGGCGTCGCCGCCGCAGCCGGCATTGGCATGATCAATGCCATCGGCAACCTGTCGGGCTTCACCGGTTCGATGATTACCGCCGTGGCCGAAACCCTCACGGGCAACATCAACAACGGCACCTATGTACTGGCCTTGTGTCTTTTGGTCAGCGGTGGACTGATCCTGGCCATTCCCGCCTCGATGCTCGGCAGGACACCCAAGCACGCCACTACGGCAGCGCAACTGGAGACCGCATGAACCTACAAAACAAGCGCGTACTGGTGACGGCAGCGGGGCAGGGCATTGGCTTGGCCAGCGCCATTGCCTTCGCCCGCGCCGGTGCCGAGGTGTTCGCCACTGACATCGACATCCAGGCACTGGCGGGGATCGAAGGGATCACCGCCATGCCCCTGGACGTCACGTCGCCCGCTGCCATCAGCGCCGCCTGTGAACGCATTGGTGGGCTCGACGTGTTGTTCAACTGCGCAGGCTTTGTGCACAGCGGCAACATCCTCGACTGCGACGAGGCTGCCTGGGCTCGTTCGATGGACCTCAATGTCACGGCCATGTACCGGATGATCCAGGCGTTCCTGCCGGGCATGTTGGCCCGTGGCGGCGGTTCGATCATCAACATGTCGTCGGTGGCCTCCAGCGTCAAGGGCGTGCCCAATCGCTTCGCCTATGCCACCAGCAAGGCTGCAGTCGTGGGCCTGACCAAGGCCGTCGCCATCGACTTCGTCAGCCAGGGCATCCGCTGCAACGCGATCTGCCCGGGCACTGTGGATTCACCCTCGTTGCGCCAGCGCATCGCTGACCAGGCCGCGCAGCAGGGCGTCGATGAGGCGCAGGTCTACCGGCAATTTCTCGACCGCCAGCCCATGGGCCGCATCGGCCACACTGAAGAGATCGCGCAGTTGGCGTTGTACCTGGGCAGCGATGCGTCCGCCTACACCACGGGTGCCATCCACATCATCGACGGTGGCATGAGCATCTGAATCCCGGTCTTCACTTGAGCAGGAGCACGACATGAAACTATTGCGCTACGGCGAAAAAGGTTCCGAAAAACCCGGGCTGTTGGATGCCGACAATCAGATCCGCGACCTCTCGGCCCATGTGCCGGACATCGCCGGGCAGGTCCTCGGCCCGGACAGCCTGGCAGCGCTCGCCGCCCTCGACCCGCGCAGCCTGCCGATCGTGGCCGGCCAGCCACGGATCGGTGCCTGCGTCGGCCAGGTCGGCAAATTCATCTGCATTGGCCTGAACTACGCCGACCATGCGGCCGAGTCGAACATGGAAGTGCCCAAAGAGCCGATCATCTTCAACAAATGGACCAGTGCCATTTGCGGGCCGAACGACGACGTCCAGATCCCCCGTGGCTCGCTCAAGACCGACTGGGAAGTCGAGCTGGGCGTGGTCATCGGTAAAGGCGGGCGCTACATCGATGAAGCCAATGCCATGGAGCATGTCGCCGGTTACTGTGTCATCAACGATGTGTCCGAGCGTGAGTGGCAACTGGAGCGCGGCGGCACCTGGGACAAGGGCAAGGGCTTTGACACCTTCGGTCCCCTCGGGCCGTGGCTGGTGACGCGGGACGAAGTTGCCGACCCGCATACGCTGGACCTGTGGCTGGAGGTCGACGGACACCGCTATCAGAACGGCAATACCCGAACGCTGATCTTCAGCGTGCCGCAACTGATTGCCTACCTGAGCCGGTGCATGAGCCTGCAACCGGGGGATGTGATCTCCACCGGCACGCCGCCCGGCGTCGGCTTGGGCATCAAGCCCAACCCGGTGTTCCTGCGGCCGGGCCAGACCATGCGCCTGGGAATCCAGGGCTTGGGCGAACAGCGCCAGGTCACGGTGCAGGCGGACTGAGGGCTGGGCTCGCTGCCGCTATCGCGAGCAAGCTCGCTCCCACAGGGGCCTGCGGGGCACCTGAATTGTGTGCCTGTCGAAGATCCACTGTGGGAGCGAGCTTGCTCGCGATAGCGGCGTCACAATCAATGAAGATGTTGAATGTGCTGGCCTCTTCGCGAGCAAGCCCGCTCCCACAGTTTTGATCTGTGATTGCCTGCGGTTTTTCTGGCACAGCACAACCCCTGTGGGAGCGAGCCTGCTCGCGATAGCGGTGGGTCAGTCAGCATCCCTGTTGGATGTGCTGCCGTCATCGCGAGCAAGCTCGCTCCCACAGTTTTGATCTGTGATTGCCTGCGGTTTTTCTGGCACAGCACAACCCCTGTGGGAGCGAGCCTGCTCGCGATAGCGGTAATCCGGCCTAGCCTCACTTGCGGTCAACACGCCTGACACGCTTCATCACCACCACAAAAAACACCGGCACGAACACCACCGCCAGCGTGGCGGTGATCATCCCGCCGATCACTCCGGTACCGATGGCCTGCTGGCTTGCCGAACTGGCGCCCGTGGCAATCGCCAGCGGTACCACCCCAAGGATGAAGGCCAGCGAGGTCATGATGATCGGCCGCAGGCGCAGGCGTGCAGCCTGGAGCGTGGCGTCGATCAGGTCGTGGCCTTCGTCGTACAGGCTCTTGGCGAACTCGATGATCAGGATCGCGTTTTTCGCCGACAGGCCGATGATGGTGATCAGCCCGATCTTGAAGAACACATCGTTAGGCATGCCGCGCAACGACACCGCCAATACCGCGCCGAGTACACCCAGCGGCACCACCAGCAACACCGAAGTCGGGATCGACCAGCTCTCGTACAACGCCGCCAGGCACAGGAACACCACCAGCAGTGACAGGCCCAACAGGATGGGCGCCTGGCTGCCGGACAAGCGTTCCTGCAAGGACAACCCGGTCCATTCCTGGCCCAGGCCCGTCGGCCCCAAGGCCACCAGCCGTTCGATTTCAGCCATGGCTTGCCCGGTGCTGTAGCCCGGTGCCGGTTCACCGGAAATGCTCACCGCCGGATAACCGTTATAGCGGGTCAATTGCGCCGGCCCCTGGGTCCAGCGGGCCTGGACGAAGGCTGACAACGGGACCATTTTTCCATTGTTGTTGCGCACATGAATCTTCAGCAAGTCTTCGACCTGGCTGCGCTGGTCGCCCTCGGCCTGGACCACCACCCGTTGCATGCGCCCCTGGTTGGGGAAGTCGTTGATGTAGGTCGAACCCACTGCCGTGGACAACACACTACCGACGTCGGCAAAGGAAATGCCCAGGGCATTGGCCTGCTTGCGGTCGACCTCCAATTGCACCTGCGGCGCCTCCGCCAGGGCGCTTTCACGCACATTCATCAGCATCGGGCTTTTGTCGGCGGCGGCGAGCAATTCGCTGCGGGCCTGCATCAAGGTGGCATGGCCGAGGCCACCACGGTCCTGCAAACGAAACTCGAAACCGCTGGAAGTGCCCAGGCCGTCCACTGGCGGCGGTAGCACCGAGAACGCCATGGCGTCCTTGATCTGGCTCAGCGCCAGGTTGGCACGGTCGGCAATGGACGCCGCCGAATCATCGGCGCCGCGTTGCGACCAGTCCTTGAGGGTGGTGAAGGCCAGGGCCGCGTTCTGCCCGCTGCCGGAAAAGCTGAAACCGAGAATGATCGTGCTGTCACCGACCCCCGGTTCGCCGGCGTTGTGGGCTTCGATCTGCTCCACCACCTGCACCGTACGATTCTTGCTGGCACCCGGTGGCAACTGGATGTCGGTGATGGTGTAGCCCTGGTCTTCCACCGGCAGGAACGAGGAGGGCAGGCGACTGAACAGCAGGCCCATGCCCACCAGCAACACGCCGTAGATCAGCAGATAACGGCCGCTGCGTTTCAGCGCATAGGCCACCCAACCTTGATAGCGCTCGCCGAATCGCTCGAAACCACGGTTGAACAGGCCGAAGAACCCCGTCTTGGCGTGGTGATCGCCTTTGGCGACCGGTTTGAGCAAGGTCGCACAAAGCGCCGGGGTCAAGGTCAGGGCGAGAAACGCCGAGAACAGGATCGAGGTCGCCATCGACAGCGAGAACTGCTGGTAGATCACCCCCACCGAGCCCTGCATGAACGCCATCGGAATGAACACCGCCACCAGCACCAGGGTGATGCCGATGATCGCCCCGGTGATCTGTCCCATGGCCTTGCGTGTGGCCTCCTTGGGCGACAAGCCTTCCTGGGCCATGATCCGCTCGACGTTCTCCACCACCACGATGGCATCGTCCACCAGGATGCCGATGGCCAGCACCATGCCGAACATCGTCAGCACGTTGATCGAGAACCCCAGCGCGAGCATCGTCGCGAAGGTGCCCATCAGCGCCACCGGCACCACCAATGTCGGGATCAGGGTGTAGCGGATGTTCTGCAGGAACAGGAACATTACCGCGAACACCAGCAACATCGCCTCGCCGAGGGTGTAGATCACCTTGGTGATCGAGACCTTGACGAACGGCGACGTGTCATAGGGAATCTTGTATTCCACGCCGGCCGGGAAGTAGCGCGACAGCTCGTCCATCTTGTTGCGCACCAGGGTCGCGGTGTTCAAGGCATTGGCGCCCGGCGACAGTTGCACGGCCACGGCGGTGGATGGCTTGCCGTTCAGGCGCGTGGAAAACTGGTATTCCTGGCTGCCGATTTCCACCCGTGCCACGTCGGCGATGCGCACCGTCGAGCCATCGGGGTTGGCCTTGAGCACAATGTCGGTGAACTCTTGCGGCGTGTTGAGCTGGCCTTTGACGACGATGGTCGCGGTGATTTCCTGGGTGCTGCGGCTCGGCAAATCGCCCAGGCTGCCGGCCGACACCTGGGCGTTCTGCGCCACGATGGCGGCATTGACGTCGGCCGGGGTCAGGTTGAAACCGACGAGTTTCTGCGGGTCGATCCAGATCCGCATGGCCCGTTCGGCCCCGTACAACTGGGCCTTGCCGACACCGTCCAGGCGCTTGATCTCGTTCATCACGTTGCGCGCCAGGTAGTCGCTGAGGGCCACGTCGTCGAGCTTGCCGTCGCTGGAGGTGAGGGTGATCAGCAGCAGGAAGCCGGCGGAGACTTTGTCCACTTGCAAGCCTTGCTGGGTCACCGCTTGCGGCAGGCGCGACTCCACGGCCTTGAGGCGGTTCTGCACATCGACCTGGGCCAGTTCCGGGTTGGTGCCGGGTTGGAAGGTCGCGGTGATGGTAGCGCTGCCCAGGCTGCTCTGGGATTCGAAATACAGCAGGTTGTCGGCGCCGTTGAGTTCTTCCTCGATCAGGCTGACCACGCTTTCGTCCACGGTTTGCGCCGAAGCACCCGGGTAGACGGTGTAGATCTCGATTTGTGGCGGGGCCACGACCGGGTATTGCGCCACCGGCAGTTGCGGGATGGCCAGGATACCGGCCAACAGGATGAACAGCGCGACGACCCAGGCGAACACCGGGCGGTCGATGAAGAATTGCGGCATGGCTTAGTGTCCTGCCTGTGGCCCGGGAACCTGGGCGAGGGGAAGTGGGGTGTCATCGACCTGGACCTGCTCGCCGGGACGGGCGTGTTGCAAGCCTTCGATGACGATGCGGTCGCCGGGTTTCAAACCGTGCGTGACGACCCAGCGATCGTTTTGCGCGACGCCCAGTTGCACCGGTTGCTGGCTGACTTTCTGCTCGGCGTCCAGCAACAGCACCTGGGCAACCCCGGCGCTGTCGCGCAGGATCGCCCGCTGTGGCACGGTGATGCCTTGGCTGTTGACCGCTTGTTCGAGGCGCACGCGAATGAAACTGCCCGGCAGCAGGTCCAGGTCGGGGTTGGGGAATTCGCTGCGCAGAGTGATCTGGCCGGTGCTCGGGTCGACGCTGAGGTCGGTGAACAGCAATTTGCCGGGCAGCGGATAGGGGCTGCCATCGTCCTGAATCAACGTGGCCTTGGCCTGGCCCTGGCCGACCGCTTGCAAAAGCCCTGCGCGAAAAGCGCGGCGCAGGTCGTTGAGTTCGCGGGTCGATTGCGTGAGGTCGGCGTGGATCGGGTCCAGTTGCTGGATCAATGCCAACGGCGTGCTTTCGTTCTGCCCGACCAGGGCGCCTTCCGTCACCAGGGCGCGACCGATCCGTCCGGAAATCGGTGCGGTTACCGTGGCGTACCCGAGGTTCAGTTTCGCCCGTTCCACCGCGGCCTTGCTGGCAGCGACGTCGGCGGCAGTCTGGCGCACGCTGGCCCGGGCGTTGTCGTAGTCCTGGCCACTGATCGCCTTGTCATCGATCAACTGGGCGTAACGTTGCGCCTGCAAGCGGGCCTGGAACGCATTGGCCTCGGCCTTGCGCAACGCCGCCTGGGCACTGTCCAGGTCGGCCTTGAATGGCGCCGGATCGATGCGAAACAGCACCTCGCCCTGTTTGACGTCGCGGCCTTCACGAAACACCCGCTGCAAGACCACGCCGGCCACCCGCGCCCGGACTTCGGCCACCCGTGGCGCGGCGATCCGGCCACTCAGCTCGTTGCTGATCGACAGGGGGCGGGCCTGGACGGTTTCGACACGCACGCTTGCCAGCGGGGCGGAGGCTTCCGGGGTCGAGGTGCTATCACAGCCACTGAGCAGCAGCGTGCCGACCAACAGGCCCAGTGTGACGACAGGATTCTTGGACATGGTGCTTCCCCACTATTGAGCCGCCCATGGTAGGGGGCCTGACCAACGGCAGGGGTGAAGCTTTGTAGGCGCTCTGTGAAATTGTGTAATCCCCCTTAAACCCGGAAGTGGCCCACCAACTCTTGCTGATGGTTGGCCATGGCATGCAATGAGTGGCTCGTTTGCGATGCTTGTTCCATCTGGCCGGTCAAGGTCTGGCTGATCCCTCGAATGTCACTGACGCGATGGCTGATGTCTTCCACCACAGCGCTTTGCTCCAGGGCCGCGCTGGCGATCTGCTGGTTCATGTGTTCGATCACTTCCACGGCGTCGCTGATGTGTTGCAGTGCCGCCTGGGTCTTTTCGACTTGAACGACGCTGTCCCTGGCCTGCTCGCGGCTCAAATGGGTGCTGTGCACGACCTCCTGGCTCAACTGCTGCAGCGCTTCGATCACCGTGCGTATCTGCTCGACCGAGTTCTGGGTGTTGCTGGCCAAATGGCGAACTTCGTCAGCCACCACCGCGAAGCCGCGCCCCTGTTCACCCGCCCTGGCGGCTTCGATGGCGGCATTCAAGGCCAGCAGGTTGGTTTGCTGGGCAATGGCGCAGATCACGTCCAGCACCTGGCCGATGTGTTGACTGTTGCCGGCCAGCGCCTGCACTTGCTCAAGCGTGGTCTCCAGGCGCCGGTCCAGGCTGTCGATGCTGCTGACCGCGTTGGCGAACAGTTCACGCCCCGATCGGCTTGCGCTTTCGGCGACGGTGGCGGCATCGGCCGCCTGGTGGGAATGGCGCGCCACTTCCTGGGCGCTGGTGCTCATTTCATGCAAGGCCGTTGCCGCCAGTTCGACTTCCCGGTACTGCGTGTGCATGCCCGCGCTGACTTCCCGGGCCACCTGTGCCGACGTGTCGGCGGTGTCGCGGGTGTCCAGGGAGGCTTGCTGGATATCGCGGATGATGGGCTGCAATTTGTCGAGAAAGCGATTGAAGCCCTTCGCCAGTTGGCCCAATTCATCGTGGCGGTCGTTGGGCAGGCGCTGGGTGAGATCGCCGTCGCCCTCGACAATGGCGTCGAGCATGTGCGCCACCCGCAGCAGCGGCCGGGTCACGCCGTAAGCGGTGAGCCAGATGAGCAACAGGCCCAAACCGGCAGCCAGCAAGCCGAGGCTGAGGTTGAACCAGTTGGCCTGGCGATACTTGTCGTCCAACTGCGCCTGCATGTGCAGGGCCGGTGCTTGCACTAGCGTTTCGGGCACGCGTATCTGCAATTGCCAGGGGGTATTGTCGGGGACGGTTTGCACGGCTTGTCGAACGTCGACGGAGGTGCCGTCAACCGTGCCGCTATGGCCGGCAACTTGCCCTGACGGGGAAAGAATGTTGATCTCGCTGTGGCCGGGATACAGGTCGTTGGCAAGGCTGGCGGCGAGTTGCTGGAGGGTATCGAGGCTGATGTCCATGCCCACCACGCCGATGACTTTGCCCTGGTCCAGCAACGGTATGGAGATGCTGCTCATCAAGGTCTTCTGGCCTTCGACCTCGATCGCGTAGGGCTCTGTCACGCAGGTGCGCCCCAGGGTCTGCGGGCAGACGTACCAGGCGTTGGCCGGCTCGCTGCCCGGTGGTGCGGTGTTGGCGCTGATCTGGGCTTCGCTGAGCACCTCTTGCACCAAATGGCCGGGTTGGCTTTGCGACCAGTACAGGGCAAAGCGACCTTTTTCATTGCCGGCCAGATCGCGTTGGCCAGTGAAAGCGGCATCTTCACCGACCAGCGCGTCGGGCAGCAGCACCACGTAGAAACCGAGGACTTTTTCGCGGTTCTGAAGGGCTTGGCGGGTTGCGGCGATCAGGTCCCGGCGCAGTTGCCCTGGCGTCAGTCGCCCGTTCCACGCTTGGGCGCGCAGTTGCAAGACTTGCTGGGCAAAGCCCTCCCCATAGATCGCCGTTTCGCTGAAAAAGCGTTCCACCCGCTGACCATGGGCCAGGCCCTGTGCCTGCAAACCTTCCAGGGCCGAGCGCCCGAGCAGTTGACTGCTTTGCTGCTTGAGCAGCGTTGCGCCTTGTTGGTTCTGATACAGGGAGGCACCGGTCAGTGCGCCGACGACGGCGAGCAAGCACAGGCCACTCAAGAGCGTGATCCGCCATTGGATAGAGAGACGAGCGAAGAACATGCTGAAGTTTCCTGCGCTTAGGGGCTTTTATTGTTTTGGGCCCAGCGCTGTCTGAGCGGTGGGCGAGGTTATCTTGCGGCAGGAGGAATTTTCCCGTTATCCCGAATCGGCAGCCGTTGTGCGCCCGGTAGGAGCTGTCGAGCGAAGCGAGGCTGCGATCTTTTGATCTTGATCTTTTCGCTTGAGACTCAATGGTGCTGAAAAGATCGCAGCCTCGCTTCGCTCGACAGCTCCTACAGCGCCAGTCAGGTCCAGCGGGAGTAATCCCTCGCTGGGCTGACCTGTTTTGGGGCGCGGCTTTGGATGCTGCCGTTTTGGGATAGCGAAGAGTTTTGGCAACGGCCTAGCATCGAATCCAGCGTGCAAGCAGAACAATAAGCTTTTGGAAGTCGGCGAAGCTGGCGTCTGCGATCCAGCAACAACTGCCTCATACAATAAGGTCAAGAACAATGAGCGTATCTTTCCCGATCAGCAGTTCGACGGAGTTGAAGCGCGGCGCCTTGGGTGTCGGTTTCATCATCTTCTTTGTGATTTCGGCGGCGAGCCCCTTGAGCGTCATCGCCGGCGGTTTCCCCATTGGCATCATGCTGGGCAACGGCGCTGGCACACCGGCATTGCTGATCCTGGCCTTGCTGGTGTTACTGGCGTTCTCGGCGGGCTACACCGCCATGTCCCGGCACATGACCAATGCCGGCGGTTTCTATGCATTCACTGCTCGCGGTTTGGGTGGCTTGGCCGGCGGCGCGGCGGGGGTGCTGGCGATGTTTGCCTACAACATCCTGCAAGTCGGGTTGTATGGCATGTTCGGCGGCGTGGTCAGCGGCACGATGGCCAGCGTCTTTGGCCTGGACTTGCCCTGGTGGACCTATTCGCTCCTGGCGATGGCGAGCATCGCGATTCTTGGCTATCGCAAGATCGACCTGTCGGCCCGGGTGCTGTCGGTGGTGGTGATTGCCGAGTACCTGGCGATCCTGACGCTGGATTTCGCCATTCTCAAGACCGGTGGCGATAGCGGCATCAATCTCGATTCGTTCGATCGCAGCCATGTGTTCAGCGGCACGCCGTCCATCGGCTTGCTGTTCTGCTTCGCCGCGTTCATCGGCTTCGAGGCCACCACCATCTACGGCGAGGAGGCGAGGAACCCGCACCGCACGATTCCCATCGCCACCTACAGCTCGGTGCTGTTGATCGGTGGTTTCTATGCCCTGTCGGTGTGGGCGATGGTGATTGGTGTCGGGGCCGACAAGATCGTGCCGACCCTGCAGGCGCTCCAGGATCCAACGACGTTCATCTACGGCATGTCCGATCACTTTGTCGGCCCGCACCTGACCCAGATCATCCGCGTGCTGTTCATGGTCAGCATCTACGCCGGGCTGCTGGCGTTCCACAACGCCGCGGCACGTTATTTCTATGCCATCGGCCGCGACGGTTTGCTGCACAGCCGGTTGGGCACCACCCATCGCGTTCACCAGAGTCCGCACATGGGCTCGGTCCTGCAAAGCCTGATCGCGGCGGTGGTGGTGCTGATCTTTGCTGCGCTGGACGCCGATCCGATCCTTCAGCTGTTCGCCTGGTTTTCCAACCTGGCCACGCTGTGCGTAATCCTGCTCATGGCGCTGACCTCAGCGGCGGTGTTTGTCTATTTTCGCGCTCACCCGGAGCTGAAGCTGGGGCTCTGGCGCGGTCGGATTCTTCCGGTCTTTTCGTGCCTGGCATTGCTGGCGGTCCTGGCCCTTGCGGTGATTCATTTCGACGTGCTGACCGGCGCCAGCCAGCTCCTGTCCTATGGCCTATGCGCGGTGATTCCCGCCGCGCTGATCGTCGGCGTGTTCCTCGCCGCTCGATTGCGCAAGGCATCCCCCGAGCGATTCATGGCGCTGGGAAGCCACAAGCTCTAAGGCGCCAGGCACAACGTCAATCCACCCAGAAAACAAGTCCGCTGTCGTTCGGGACGATTCGTCAGCGCGTGAAAGGAAGGTTCTATGCACGATTATCAAATGCTCATCAATGGGGTTCGGGTCGACGGTGAAAACGGGCACTTTGATGTGCTCAATCCGGCGACCGGCAAGGTGTTCGCTCGATGCGCGGCCGGTTCCCTGGCCCAGCTGGACCTCGCTGTCGAAGCGGCGCAATCGGCCTTTGTCGAGTGGCGACACAGCACCCATGAAGATCGCCGCCAGCGCCTGCTGAGCATCGCTACCGATCTCGAACAGGAAGCCGATGCCTTGGCCCCGCTCATTGTCCTGGAACAGGGCAAGCCGCTGGAATTGGCGTTCTCCGAAGTGATGGGCGCGGTGGCCTGGACGCGCTATGCCGCCGAGCAGCAGATTCCCGTGGAGTTGGTGGAAGAAACCCCGACCCAGCGTATTGAACTGCACCGCAAGCCGTTGGGTGTGGTCGCGTCGATCACGCCTTGGAATTGGCCGTTCATGATCGCTGTCTGGCACATCATGCCGGCGTTGCGGGCCGGTAACTGCGTGATCAGCAAACCGTCGAGCCTGACCCCCTTGAGCACCCTGCGCCTGGTGGAAATCATCGCTCGCCACGTGCCTCGGGGCGTGATCAATAGCGTGACCGGTGAACAAGGGTTCGGCAGTGCGATCACCGCCCACGCCGGGATCCAGAAGATTGTCTTCACCGGCTCCACCGCCACCGGCCAGAGCGTAATGCGCGGCGCCGCCGGCAACCTCAAGCGCCTGACCCTGGAGCTGGGCGGCAACGATGCCGCCATCGTGCTGCCAGGCACCTCGGTCGAGGCGGTCGCCGAAGATATTTTCCAGGCCGCATTTCTGAACATGGGGCAGACCTGCGCCGCCCTCAAGCGCTTGTACATCCACCAATCCCAGTACGAGGCCTTTGCCGAGGCCCTGACCCTGATCGCCCGGCGTCAGGTGGTGGGTGACGGCCTGGCGCCCGGGGTCACGTTTGGCCCGGTGCAGAACCTCGAACAGTTGAAGCTGGTTGAGGAACTGGTGGCCGATGCCCGTGCCCAGGGGGCGCGTGTGTTGTGCGGCGGTGCTCGTCTGGACCGCCCGGGCTTTTTCTATCCGCCGACGCTGGTTGCCGATGTGACCGATGGGCAGCGCCTGGTGGATGAGGAGCAGTTCGGGCCGGTGTTGCCGCTGATTGCCTACCAGGATGTCGAGGATGTCCTGCGTCGCGCCAATGCGGGCGACATGGGCCTGGGTGGATCGGTCTGGGGACGCGACAGCGAGCAGGCACAGGCCCTGGCCAGTCGCCTGGAATGTGGCATGGCCTGGGTCAACTGCCATGCGCAGATCCAGCCGAATACGCCGTTTGGCGGCAGCAAGATGTCCGGGTTCGGCGTTGAGTTCGGCCTTGAAGGGTTGCTGGAGTTCACCGGCCAGCAACTGCTGTACGTACGCAAGCGTGAAACAGAGTGAGGAGTGCAACCATGTACGAGCAATACAAGACAGCACAAAAAAAATTCTGGCACCCGATGAGTTCTTCGGCGCCGGCGAACCGCTCCAAGACGTTGATCATCGCCCGTGGCGACGGTAACTACATCACCGATATCGAAGGCCATCGCATGCTCGATGGTGTCGGCGGCTTGTGGAACGTGAACGTGGGCCATAATCGGGCTTCAGTGAAGGCGGCCATTGCCGCGCAGCTGGACGAACTGGCTTATTACCAGACCTTCGACGGCATCGCCCATCCTCGGGTGTTCGACCTGGCCGAGCGGCTGACGTCGATGTTCGCCCAGGAAAACATGACCCGAGTGTTGTTCAGCTCAGGCGGTTCCGACGCGGTCGAGACGGCCCTGAAAATGGCCCGCCAATACTGGATCGCCAGCGGCGAGCCAGGGCGCACGCGCTTTCTCTCATTGCGCAATGGTTACCATGGCGTGCACGTGGGGGGGACCTCGGTGGGCGGCAACGGCGTGTATCACTACAACCACGGGCCGCTGCTGGCTGGCTGTCATCTGCTCGACACGCCGTGGCTGTACCGCAACCCCTGGGACTGCCGCGATCCGGAAGAACTGACCGCTCACTGCATTCGTCAGTTGGAAGACCAGATCGCGCTGCTCGGCCCGCAGACCATTGCTGCGCTGATCGCCGAACCGGTGCAAGGCGCCGGCGGCGTGATCGTGCCGCCGGCGTACTACTGGAAGAGGCTGCGCGAAGTCTGCGACCGCCACGGCATCCTGTTGATCGCCGATGAAGTGGTGACGGGTTTCGGCCGCACCGGCTGCATGCTCGGCAGTCGTGGCTGGGGTGTCGCCCCCGACGTACTGTGCCTGGCCAAGGGCATCACCGCCGGTTACATCCCCATGGGGGCCACGGTCTTCAACCAGCGCATGGTCGATGCCATCGAGAATGGCCCGGGCTTCAGCAACGTCATCATGCACGGCTACACCTACAGCGGGCACCCGACTGCCTGCGCGGCGGCCCTGGCGGTGCTGGACATCGTCGAGGCCGAGGATTTGTCAGGCAACGCCGGGAAGGTCGGTGCCCAGTTGCTGGAACAACTGCAACCGCTGACCGAGCGTTATGCAGTGGTGGGCGAAGTGCGCGGCAAGGGCCTGATGATCGCCGTGGACCTGGTGGCGGACAAGGCCACGCGCGAGCCGCTTGACCCTGCTACGGGCCTGGCCTCGCGCATTGCCGAGCAGGCGCGCCTGGCCGGCGTATTGATGCGCCCGATAGGCAACAAAATCGTGATGTCGCCGCCGCTGACCCTCACCTCTGACGAGGCGACCATGATGGTCGGTGCGTTGGACAGCGCGCTCGCCGACTGCCGTTAGCCCAGCCAGCCGGCGCCGCCTGCGGTGCCGGCTCCTGAATATAAAAACAGCCTATCAAGGGCGCACCAAAAGGAGCTCTAGCCATGCGGAACCTATCGCGTATGGGAATTTTCGGCAGTGGCCTTGCCTGTACGCTGGCGCTCTGCGCTGCGAGTCAGGTCCAGGCCTATGAGTTGTATGCCGATGACGACACTCACCTCAACGCCGACATGCTGGCCGTGTTCGGTCTTTTCAACAGTCGCAAGAATTACGACGGCCGGCCAGGTGGTTCAACCTGGCGCGAAGGCTTCATCAAGTATGGCGTCAGCGCAGACCAGGGCCTGGCCGGCCATGGCACCGCCTACGGGGCGTTCAGCCTGGTCAGTTCCGCCACCTGGGGCGATGGCGACGCGGCCGGCAATACGCTGGGCAGCGAGCGCACGACGAAGATTGAAGACGCTTACCTGGGCTGGCGTTCCGCCGATCTGTTTCCCGTGCTGGGGCAGGACGGCGTCGATATTTCCGGCGGCCGCCAGGTGGTCAAGCTGGGCAGGGGATTCTTGATCAACGATGACGGGCCGAACCTGGGCAAAGGGCCTGCCGATGGTCGCTTGAATCGCGGTGGCGCCTATTACCTGGCTGCCCGGCACGCGTTCGATCAAACCGCCGTATTACGTCTGGGCGGGCAGGATGGGCTGCATGGCAGTGTGGTGTGGCTCAAGTCCGATAACCGCGCCCAGGCCGAAACCGAACTGGCCGCCGGCACGCTCGATTACACCGCCAAGGCGGGCACGTTGGGGCTGACCTGGATACATGGCCTCGACGTGAACGAGCAGTGGGCCAGCGATTTCCAGAAGCAACGCAAGGGCATGGACGTCTACAGCATTCGTGGTGAAGGTGACGCGGGCATCGAGAACGCCAGCCTGGCATTCGAATACGCCTGGCAGGACAAGGACGCCGGCCCGCAGAACGCCTGGTACGCCGAGGCCGGCTACACCTTTGCCGATCTCGCCTGGGCCCCGAAGCTGACGTATCGCTACACCCGTTATTCGCAAAAGTGGGACTCGCTGTTCACCGGGCTCAGCACGGGCTACGGCACCTGGTTCCAGGGCGAAGTCGCGGGCAATTATGCCGGGCCCTTCAACAGCAACACGGGCATTCATCATGTCGGCCTGACAGCCAAACCGTTGGAAAATCTGACCCTGGGTGCGCTGTACTTTGATTTCAACACGGTACGCAAAGATAGCGCCCTGAACCTGGATGCCCGCGAGCTGGATCTGTATGCCGAGTGGGCGGTGAACGAGCACTTGATCATCACGCCGTTGATAGGCCTCTACAAGCCGGATCGGGATGCAACGACCGGGGGCAATCAAGTGGCGGGCAATGGCACTAACGTGTACAGCCAGGTGACGGTGGCCGTGCCGTTCTGAAGCAGGGGCTGTTCGATAAACCCTGTGGCGAGGGAGCTTGCGCCCGCTGGACTGCGCAGCAGGCCTAAAAAGAGGGGCCGCTGCGCGACCCAGCGGGAGCAAGCTCCCTCGCCACAGGTTCAGTGTTTTTCTTAAGTTATCGGTATGGCGCAACATCGCTTTCTAGTTGGTAGCAGGCGGATTCTGCATCCGCTCGGCAATCCGCCGGGTGGTGTCCATCACCATTTCAACCACGGTTTCCTGGCGCAGCAGTTTGAAGCTGTCGGTGCTGCCGACGGCTGAAAGGCTGCCTACCACCTCGTCGAGCCCGGGGTTGATGATCGGCGCCGCGATACCGGTGAGCCCCAGGTTGAGTTCATCGTGGGTCAGGCAATAGCCGTCCTTGCGGATCTTTTTCGCCGCTTTGGAAAAGCTTGCCCAGTCATAGCCGTTGTCGGGGTCGTTGGCCATGTGTTCTTCGAACAGGCGTTGCAGGCGCCGTCCCTTTTGGAAGGCGATCAGCACCTTGGATTGCGCACCGCGAAAAAACGGCAGCGGCTGGCCGCGACCGAATGCGAACTGGTAGGTGTCATTGGGTTCGGCGATGTAGGTGTTGATGATGTGGCCGTCATAGAAAACGCTGGCGAACACCGCCAGGCCAGTGGCCTCGGACAGCTGGTGCATCAACTCGCGACCCGCCACGAGGATCGGGTCGTACTGACGCATCATCCAGTCGAGCTCGATGATCCGCGGCCCCAGGCCGTAGCTGCCGGCATCCACCCGGACCAGCAGGCCGGCATCACACAAATCCTTGACGTAGCGGTACACGGTCGCCCGTGACAGGCCCATGCGCTCGGCGATGGTGTCGGGGTCGATCTTCAGCGTTGCCGGGTCGAACAGGTCCAGCACACTCAGCATTTTGCTCAGACTGCTCATTTCGCTCCTAAAGGGGGGAATGGCGCGTAGGTGGTCGTTGGGTGAGCACTATAGGTAGGTGCGCCGATGATGAAAAGCCCGCTCGCTCGGCGAACAGGGCGTTGCCACGATACGCCAGTGCTTGAGAAAAACATACGGATTGAAGGCGTTATTCTCATCATAAATTTGCATAAATCTCAAAATAAGAGCTTTTGTGAGTAAAAAGTACTTGAGTGGAGGGTTCTTCTATGTGATAAATCTCAGCCACTGCAAACGCTCGATCAAGAGGGTTGGAAATGAATGGTGCGCAACTGATAGTGAAAGCGGCGGTGGCGAGCGGTATCGAATACTGCTTCGCCAATCCCGGAACGACTGAAATTCCCCTGGTGGCAGCCATGGCCAGTGCGCCAGCCCTCAAGCCGGTGTTGTCCTTGTTCGAAGGGGTGTGCACCGGTGCCGCGGACGGCTACGGCCGGATTGCCGGCAAGCCGGCGATGACCCTGACTCACCTGGGACCAGGCTTTGCCAATGGCATTGCCAACCTGCACAACGCGCGTCGCGCCAACACCCCGATCGTCAACGTCATCGGCGATCACGCGTCCTGGCACGTCAATTACGATCCGCCGTTGGCCAGTGATATCCAGGCGTTGGCCGGCAGCGTTTCCATGTGGGTACGTACCTCGCGCACGGCATCGGGCGTTGGTGAAGATTTTCAAGAGGCAGTGCGTGCCGCCTGGCAAGCCAATGGACAGATCGCCAGCCTGATTCTGCCGATGGACCTGCAAGCCAACACGGTGCAGCACGAGAAAGCCTTCACCGCATTGCAGGCCCCGGTTCGGCGTTTTGCCGGTGACCGGATCGAGGCGGTCGCCCAGGCACTGCGTGATGGCCAGCGCCTGGTGTTTATCGTCGGCGACCAAGGCTTGTCGGTCGCCGGGCTCGAAGCGGCGGGGCGCCTGGCCCAGTTGCCGGGCGTGCGCCTGTTCGCCGAAACCTTTCCGCGCCTGAGCTATCGCGGCGGTGGTTTGCCTGACCTGGATCGCCTGCCTTACTTCCCCGAAGTGGCCATCGAGATCCTTGACCAGTACGACGCGGTGGTGTGCGCCGGCGTGCCGGACCCGATCAGTTATTTCGGCTACGAAGGCATCGCTTCTCGCCTGGCCGAACGTGAACGCCTGCTCTGCCTGGCACAAGTAGGGGACGATGTTGCCGGCGCGCTCACTGCGCTCGCCGATGCGCTTGAAGCGCCGGCTTATGTGCCAACGCCAACCGGCATCGAGCTGCCGCCAAGCGAAGCTACGTTGACCCCGCAATCCGTGGGGCAGGTGCTGGCTGCGTCGCTGCCCGACGACTGCATCGTTTCGGTGGAAGGCGGGACGTGCGGCTATCCATTCTTCACCGCTTCGGCCCATGCCGCACGGCATCGGGTCTTGACCAACACCGGTGGGGCCATCGGCCAGGGCATCCCGGTGGGCTTTGGCGCCGCCATGGCCGAGCGTGGCAACAAGGTGTTCTGCCTGCAATCGGACGGCAGTGCCCAGTACACCATCCAGACCTTGTGGAGCATCGCCCGCGAGCAACTGCCCGTGGTGATCCTGATCGCGGCCAACCATCGCTACGCCATTTTGCAGAACGAGCTGCGCCGCTTCGGCATGACCGAGTTGGGCCCCGAGGCCCTGAGCCTGACGGTACTGGACCGTCCACGCATCGATTGGAAGGCCTTGGCCAAGGGCTACGGCTTGCCGGCCAGCACTGTGCACACCAACGGTGAGTTGCAGCGCGCCCTGGCCAACGCCAAGGCCGATGGCGGTCCTTGCCTGATTGAAATGGCACTGTGAAGGAGCGGATATGAACCCGATTCAATTGTTACCTGCCGTCGAGAAGTTCCTGTCCCAGCCCGGGCGCCTGTTTATCGGCGGGACCTGGCAGGACGCCGCCGACGGCCGTCGGTTTGCCGTGGAAAACCCGGCCACTGAGCACATCCTGGCGCAAGTCGCCGAAGGTGGCGAACGCGACGTGGATGCCGCCGTCGCTGCCGCCCGCGCGGCCTTCACCGGGCCCTGGGCGCAGCACTCACCGGCCCAGCGCGGGTTGTTGCTGTTTCGCCTGGCGGAACTGCTCGACCAGCATCGCGAAGAACTGGCGCAACTGATCACCCTGGAAAACGGCAAGCCGATCGGCGCGGCCCGGGGCGAAGCGGCCAGTGCGGCCAATATCATTCGTTATTTCGCTGGCTGGCCGACCAAGATCGAAGGCAGCACGCTGCCGGTATCGCCGTCCAGCGGCGCACCGATGCTCAACTACACCTTGCGTGAGCCGGTGGGCGTCTGCGCCTTGATCGTACCGTGGAACTTCCCGCTGACCATGTGCGTGTGGAAGCTTGGTCCGGCGTTGGCGACCGGTTGCGTCGCGGTGCTCAAGCCCGCCGAGCAGACGCCCCTGGTTGCGATTCGCCTGGTGCAGTTGATCGAGGCCGCCGGTTTCCCGGCCGGGGTGGTCAATCTGCTCACCGGTCTTGGTGCGCATACCGGCGCACCGCTGGCCCAGCACCCGGACGTGGACAAGATCGCCTTCACCGGTTCGACCCAGGTAGGGCGGCTGATCGCCCAGGCGGCCACCGGCAACATGAAGAAGGTCTCGTTGGAGCTGGGTGGCAAGTCCCCCAACATCATTCTTCCGGACGCCGATATCGTCCGTGCCGCCAAGGGCGCCGCCGACGGTATTTTCTACAACCAGGGGCAGGTCTGCACCGCCGGATCGCGTCTGTACGTGCACGCCAGCGTCCTCGATCAAGTGCTTGAGGAACTCCAGCGCCACGCCGCCGCCCACGTGTTGGGGCCAGGCCTGGATCCGGCCAGCAGCATGGGCCCGCTGGTCTCGGCCCGGCAATTGGGCACGGTGCGTGGCTACCTGCAACGGGGCCAGGAAGAAGGCGCCGAGCTGATCTGCGGCGGTGATCGGCCGGCCCACCTGGAGCGCGGCCACTTCATCCGGCCCAGCGTGTTTCTCGACCGTGCCGAGCGCGCCTGTGTCGCCCGGGAGGAAATCTTCGGGCCGGTGCTGACCGTCATGAGCTGGACCGAGATCGATGAACTGGTGCTGCGCGCCAATGACTCGCCCTACGGCCTGGCCGCCGGTCTCTGGACCCGTGACTTGCGTTCCGCCCATCGCGTGGCCGCCCAGTTGAAGGCCGGCTCGGTGTGGATCAACTGCTGGAACGTCGTCGACCCGGCCTCGCCATTTGGTGGCTACAAGCAATCCGGCTGGGGCCGGGAAATGAGTAAGAACGTGATCGATGCCTACACCGAAACCAAAAGTGTCTTCGTCGATCTCGCCTGAGCCGAACAATCACAAGAGGAACTGCTATGGATCTGGAATTACAAGGCCGCGTGGCGATCGTCACCGGCGGTGGCATGGGCATCGGCAAGGAAGTCGCGCGCTTTCTGTCCCAGGAAGGTTGCAAGGTGGTGATCTGCGCGCGGCGCATGGAGTTTCTCCAGCAAGCCGCCGAGGAAATCACCGCAGAGACCGGCAACGAAGTGCTGCCGCTGTTCTGTGACACCAACCAGATGTCGGCGGTGTCGGACATGGTCGAGGCTGCGCACAAGCACTTTGGCCGCATCGACATCCTGGTCAACGGTGCCGCGGCCCCGTCCGGTGTGGTGCGCAACGACATCGAGCATGCCGGCGACGATGAATTGCTCTCGGACCTCAACACCAAGGTGATCGGCTATTTCCGTTGCGCCAAAGCCGTGACCCCACACATGAAGGCCGGCGGCTTCGGTCGCATCATCAATATAGGTGGCCTGACCGGGCGTGGCAGCAAGGTCCTCTCGGGCATGCGCAACCTGGCCATCGCCCACATGACCAAGACACTTTCCGACCAACTGGGCCCTTCCGGCATCACCGTCAACCTGATCCACCCCGGCGTCGTGGACACCCCGCACATCCAGGAGCTCTACGAGCGCGAAGGGATCAAGCAGGGCAAGACGCCCGAGCAGGTGGAGCAGGGCTACATCGACGCGACGCCGATCCGCCGCACCTTGGCGCCCATCGAAATGGGCTGGCTGATCGGTTTCCTCGCATCCCCCAAGGCCGGTGCGGTGACCGGAGAATCGATTGGCATCGACGGCGGCTTGACCCGTGGCATCTTCATTTGAGGAGCAGCAGTGATGAGTAACGGAACCCTTTTGGTCGCCACCGTAGGGCAAGCGGTGATCCGCAGCGCCGACGATGGCCGTACCTGGCACCGCCTGGGCCTGGGCCAGGACCTGGAATTCGACGCGATCACCCGCTCCCTGAGTTTCCATCCGGGGACGCCTGAGGTGATCTACGCCGGCACCGATGTCGGCCTGTGCATCAGCCGTGATACCGGCGGCCATTGGCAGCGGGTGGATTCGCCATTCAACGGCCAGACCGTCTGGAAGGTGGCCGTGGACCCGCAGGATGCACAGCGTATTTTCGTCGGCACCGGTGCGCCGTCGCGCGCCGTGCTATGGCGCACCCACGACGGTGGCCAGAACTGGGAACGTGCCCCGGTGGAGATCCCGGAGTTCTGCGACGGCGTCAGTCGTCCGCGCTTGCTGGCCTTCGCCTACGACCCGACCGATCGCAACCAGCTCTGGTTCGGTCTGGAAGAGGGCGGGTTGTTCCACAGCCGTGACGGTGGCGATAGCTGGACCCGTGTCGATGACCGCCTGCTGTGGGACTACAACTCGGATGTGCACAACATCGTGGTCCTGCCCAACCATGGGCAAAAGGTCATCGTGGTGGTGTGCGTCAACGCCGTTTACCGCAGCCTCGACGAGGGGCAGACCTGGACCGGCATCGTCGCCCGGGAAACCTTCGGCCTGTACTACGTGCGCGCCATGAATGCCGCATTGGGCAGCGAGGATACGCTCTACCTGAGCATTTCCGACGGCACCCCTGGCACGACCAGCAAGGTGCTGGTGTCCCGGGATGCCGCCGTCAGTTGGGAAGTGCTGCCGCTGCCGCAACAACCCAACTCCTGTGTCTGGGCGATTGCCTTGAACCCCGCCGACCCTCGCCAGATCGTCGCCGGCACCAAGTACGGGCATCTGTTCACCTCCGAGAACGGCGGTGACGGCTGGCAGAAGCAGTGGCGTGAATTCAGTGAAATCGCTGATGTGCTCTGGACGCCCGCCGTGGCGCAAATCAAGTCCGGGCATCAATCCATCATCAAGAAGAACTGAGGTATCGCGCGATGAAAGTCGAAGTCGTTCGTACTCACCTGTCGCTCTCCGTGAGTGACCCTGAAGTGTCGGCGCGTTGGTACGCCGACGTGCTGGGCATGCACGAAAGCGCCCGGGGTGAAAGCTGGATCATGATGGCCTTCGGTGCCAAGCACCACGACATCGCGTTGCTGCGCGCAGCACCCGGGGCCCACCAGGGCGGCCTGGGGCTGCAGCACTACGGGCTGGAGATCGCGGGCGACATGACCACCCTGCGCAAGCTCTACGGCATGTTGCTGAAGAAGGGCGTCGAGGTGGTGAAGATCACCGACCACGAGATCGGCAACGGCGTGTATTTCAACGACCCCGATGGCAATCGCCTGGAATTCTTCCTCGAGTCCGAACACGACGATGCACGCGGCAAGGCCCGCTTCAAGGCCGCTGGAGCGCCCAGCCGGCATTTCGATCTCGACCCACTTTGAAAGAGACTGCTCTTATGAAAACCGCAAATTTCGCCAGTTACCACATCCGCAAATGGTACACCTTCGTCGAGGAAACCCTGGCCAACGAAACGGGCCAGTTGGCCGATGGTGAGCCGCTGTTCAAGTACGCCATTGGCGCCGTGATCGCCAACCCTTATGCCGGCCGTTTCAGTGAAAGCCTGGCCGAGCTGATAGAGCCGTCGCCCTTGCTGGGCCAGGAGTTTGGTCGGCGCATCCGGGTACTGGCGGGCCAGCACAAGATCGTCAGCTACGGCAAGGCGTGCCTGGTGGGCAGCCAGGGCGAGTACGAGCATGGCAATGCATTGTTGACCAACCCGGCGGCGGATCCGATCCGCGTCGCGTTGGGCGGCGGCAAGTCCTGGGTGCCTTCCACGGGCAAGCGTGGCGGGCCTGGCGTGACCATCGATGTGCCGCTGGCCCACAAGGATGCGCTGTATGTCCGTTCGCACTACGACAGCATTTCGTTGTCGTTCGGTGATGGTCCGGCGGCCGACGAATTGATCATCATCTGGGCCTTCGCCACGCGTGGGCGCTTGCATGCGCGCCTGGGTGGCCTTGAGGCTGCCGACGTCAAGGGTAATGACGGCCTGTATTGAGGTACGGATCGTGGGAAGCGAACGAATGTCTGCAAACAGCCAGTTCTTCACCAATCGATCGGGGCTGCGCCTGCATTACCTGTCCTGGGGCAACCCATCGGGCATTGCGGTGGTGCTGCTCCACGGGTTGCGCTCCTATGCCCAGACCTGGGATGGCCTGGTCAATGCTTTGGGCGAGCGGTACTGCTGCTATGCCCTTGACCAGCGTGGTCGTGGCCACAGTGACTGGGCGGATGCCGCCAGTTACCGGACCGAGGCCTATGTCAACGATCTTGAAGATCTGGTGGCGCATCTGGAGCTGCGGCGTTTCGTCCTGGTGGGGCATTCCCTTGGCGGCACCAATGCACTGGAGTATGCGCGGCTCAATCCGGGACGACTGCAAGCGTTGGTGATCGAGGACATCGGCCCTGGTTCTTCGGTCAGCGGTGACGGCGCCGAGCGGATTCGGCGCGAGATGAGCCAGACACCGCTGTTGTTTCCTGACTGGGAGAGCGCCGCCCAGTTCTGGCTGCAAGCGCGACCTGGCCTCTCTCAGGAGGGGCTGGCTTCCAGGTTGATGTATTCCATGAAGGAAACGCTGGCTGGAATCGAATGGCGTCACGACCAACAAGGTATCGCCCAGGCGCGCCTGAGTATTACCCCGACTGACCTGTGGCCGGCGGTACGGGCGCTGGATTGCCCGACGCTGTTCATTCGTGGCGCCCGTTCCGATTTCCTGCCCCAGGCGACCCTCGACTCGATCACGCAGGCCAATAAGTGGGTGCGCACAGAGGAAATCGCCGACGCCAGCCATTACGTCCATGATGACCAGAGCGAAATGTTCAACCTTGTCGTCATGGACTATTTGTATGACCAGTGCCTACAACCACAACAACAAAGCGGTGAATAGCGATGAAGCAGGAGAAAACCCAGGTTGTCATCGTGGGCGGCGGCCCGAACGGGATCACGGCCGCTCATTACATGGGGCTGTACGGCATCGACTGCATCGTCCTTGAGTTGGCTGACGGCGTCCTGCCGTATCCGCGCGCGGTGGGCATGGATGACGAGGCGCTGCGTGTGTTGCAGGGCATCGGCATCGCCGAACTGGCCGCGCGCGACATGATCTGCAACGTGCCCCTGCGCTACTACAATGCGCGAGGCGTGTGTTTTGCCGAGGTCAAGCCGAGCACGGCGAACTATGGCTGGCCGATGCGCAACATCTTCATGCAACAGTTGCTGGAAACGACATTGCGCGAGCAACTGGGCAAGCACGCCAGTGTCGAGTTGCGCCAGGGCCATGAAATGCTCGATCTGGAGCAGGATGCCGAGGGCGTGACCTTGCAGGTGCGCGATGCCCGGGGCGAGCTCTATCAATTGCAGGCGCAGTATGTGATCGGCGCCGATGGCGGACGTTCCAGCGTGCGCAAGAAACTCGGTATCGAACTGCTGGGGCTGACCCATCCGCGCAAATGGGTGGTGATCGACACGGCCAACGACACCCTGGATGCACCGTATACCGCCCTGCATGCCGACCCTCAGCGACCCTTCGTCTGCATCTACCTGCCGTATCAGCAGCGGCGCTGGGAGTTCATGCTCCTGGAGGGCGAAGACGAGACTCGGATGTGCGAAGAGGCGACGATCCGGGACTTGATCCGCGGGCATATCGGCGATGCGGTCGATCAACTGGAAATCATCCGGATTCGCGCCTACACCCATAACTCTCGGGTCGCGGCCCGCTTTGTCCAGGGCCGTGTGGCATTGGTGGGCGATGCGGCGCATATTTCCCCGCCCTGGGCCGGGCAGGGGCTCAACTCCGGCCTGCGTGATGTCGCCAACGTCACCTGGAAGCTCGCCGCGATCCTCCAAGGGCGAGCGTCGCCGGCGATTCTTGCCAGTTACGATCAGGAGCGCCGTGGGCATGCGACCGACCTCATTGCGTTGGCCGACAACATGGGCGCCGTCCTGGGGCTGACCAACCCGTTGATGGCCGGTGTGCGGGACTGGTTGTTCCAGGCCGTCAACAGCGTCGACAACCTGCGCTCGCACTTGCTGGAGTTCAAGTTCAAACCCAAGGCAACCATCACCAAAGGCCTGGTTCATCAGGAGCGCGCCGAGCTGCATGAGGATGATCTGGTCGGGCAATTGTTCATCCAGCCATCTGTCGAGGACGCCCAGGGTCAGCGCCGGCGTCTGGACGATGTGCTGGGGCATTCTTATGCGGTGCTGGGCTATCGGGTCAACCCGAGCGAACAGCTCAGTGAAGAAACCGCCGCTTGGTGGGCGCGCTGGGAGACGCGTTTCATCCAGATCAATCGCTCGCGCAGTGGCGTGGGGCGCAACCAACCCTTGTCCGCCAGCGGCGCCATTTGCGTCGAGGACGTCGATAACCGCTTGGGCGAATGGTTTGCCAAGGTGCGTGACTGCGTGGTGGTGGTGCGGCCGGATCGGTTCGTTGCCGCGATCACCACACCCGAGCGGCTCGAAGGCGTGCTGCGCAAATTGGCGGAGCAGCTCTCATGAGGCGCGAAGACGATCTTCTGGTCCGGCTTCAGGATGCCGCGCAGGCCGTCCACGCCTTGCCTTCGTTGGAGTCTCAGGCCGTCGTCCTGCAGGAGGGCTACACCTTGCAACGCGAGGCGCTGCGTCGGCGCCAGGCCGCTGGTGAGCGGTTGACCGGATGGAAAGTGGCTTTCGCCGGCCGCGCCGCCCAGGACCGTTTCGGTATCGATGAACCGGTGTTGGGCGCGCTGACCGATGCCATGGCAGTGGAACCCGGCAGCACGGTGCCCCTGGCACGGCTGATCCAGCCCAAGCTGGAAATCGAACTGGCGTTTGTCCTGGGGCGTACGCTGGTGTCAGGTTTCTACAGTGACGAGGACATCCTCGCCGCCGTTTCCGAGGTCGCGCCAGCATTCGAAATTGCCGATTGTCGCTGGCAGGGCTGGCGTTTCGGCGTCGGGGCGTTTCTTGCCGACAATGCCGCCGCAGGGCTGTATTGCCTCGGGGCGAGGGTGGGGTTCGATCCGGATCGACTGCCCGAAGTGAACTATCGCCTGGCGCATGACGGCGTGCCCTGCGGTGAAGGTAACGTCCTGGCGCGCGAGGATACCCCTCTGGCGAATCTGTGTTGGCTGGTCCGGCGGCTGCTGGCCGACGGGCAGCGCGTTGAAGCGGGGCAGGTGGTGCTGTCCGGGGCGTTGTTGGCGCCGATGGACGTCAGGGCAGGTGAATATCGTTTGCACATGCTTGGCACGGAACTGGCTTTGGTTTTCCGGCGATAAACACTGTTCACCGTAGGAGCTGCCGAAGGCTGCGATCTTTTGATCTTTTGATCTTTTGATCTTTCGCTTGAGATTCAAGTGTCTGGGGAAAGATCGCAGCCTCGTTGCACTCGACAGCTCCTACACAGCGTCCGACACAGCATCGGCACAGCGTCTGGCACAGCTTTTATACAGCACCGGGTAATAAGCACAGCACCACCGAGGAACAATGATCATGTTCGCCGAAGTCCGTACCTTCAATGATCCTCAGCAACATGCCGGTTCGATCCTGGGCTGGCAACAGGTCTATGACCAACTCGGGCGTGGCTGCCTTTCCAGCGAACTGCGGCAAGTGTGCGCCGAGCGTTTCCAGATCTTCCAGGAGGTGCTGGATAAACGTGTGGTGCAGCGCGGTTGCGCGCCAAAAGGGCGCTTGTGCATTGCCATGTCGCTGGGCGGTGCGCCGGTGGTCCAGGGGCACCAGGTGGGCGCCCACAGTGTCGTGCTGTTGCGCGATGGCGAGGATTTCGTCTTGCACGCCCCGGAAGGCATGCACTTCTTCGCGGCTAATGTCGACACGGTGCGGTTCGCCAAGCTGGCGGCCTACGAGCTGTCGAGCGAGCAGCTCAAGCGTCTGAAAAGCGTGTCCCAGGTCAGCGTGGATGAGGCGGTGCTGCGCCGGGTGCAGCAAAGGATCCACCCACTGTTTCGTCACCTTTTGGAACAGGCGGACGCGATCAATCCGGCTTCGGAAAAAATCCTCGAGGATGTCCTGCTCAACGCCTTTCTCGATCTGTTCAGCCACGCTTCGGATGAGGTGCGTGGCCGGCGCGGCAATTTTGCCGTCAGTGCCTATCTGGTCAAGCGTTGCCAGGAGCTGGTCGTCGCCAGCGCCGATGTGCCCTTGAGCATCCTCGATTTGTGCGAACAATTGCGGGTCAGCCGCAGGACCCTGCAGAACAGTTTCCAGGCGGTCACCGGAATGCGTCCGGTGGAGTACCTGCGTAACCTGCGGCTCAATGCCGTGCGCCGGCGTTTGATCACGACCCGTGCGGCGGCACTGAACGTCAGTGAAATCGCCGTGGCGATGGGTTTTTTCCACCTGAGTCATTTTGCAGCCCATTACCGGGCGTTGTTTGGCGAGTCACCCTCGGATACGCCTCGGGCGCCGGCATGATGGGCTGCCGCCTGCAGTGTTACCGAAGCGTCATCCTGCACACATAAAGGGCAGCCACTGAGCTGTTTGGTAGCACAGGTGTGCGGCTCAGCCTATGGCCAGGCTTAAAGGCCAGCCGTCGTTTTCCCCGGCAAATCTCTTCAAATCAAACGCTTGCACGATTATGCGTGAGCTTGGCACGTATTCTGCTTTTTTTGAATTCATGGATAATTGGATACAAAAATGCAGAAGGTGCTGCCATGCAATTTGCCCCGACTTACGCTGAACGCCCACCGATGACTGCCGAGGAGGAGGCCTACAACTTCCTGCTCGATGCGATTTGTGGCGGTCGGTTACGCAAAGGCGACCGGCTGATTGCCGAGGACATCGCCAACGAAATCGGCATGAGCCGAATGCCGGTGCGCGAAGCCTTTCGTCGTCTGGATGCCCAGGGCCTGGTGACCCTGCGACCCAATCGCGGGGCGATTGTCAGCGGCCTGGACATCGATGAGTTGCACGAAGTCTTCGAGATGCGCAGCGCCCTGGAAGGCCTGGCAGTTCGTGTCGCGACAGCCAGGATTGGCGAGCGCCAGTTGGCTGCCTTGGAGCGACTGCTGGACGAGATGGACGATTACCGCGAGGAAAGTGCCGAGTGGGTCAGCCGCCATCGCGCGTTCCATGAATACCTGTGCAGCCTCAGCGGTCGCCCGCGATTGCTCAAGCAGATCAGCGCGCTCTATTCCCTGATCGAAGCGCCCATGCGCCTGTGGCTGCAGCATGTGGAAAAGCCCCTGAGTGCGCGCCAGGAGCACATGCTGATCCTCGACGCCCTGCGTGCGGGCGATGCCGAGAAGGCCGAGGCGGTGGTGCGTGCGCACATCGAAGGCACCGTTCCTGAATTGATCGAGTTCCTGCAATCGAAAAAATAACGAGAGCAGGTTTCGAATCTGCCCGTGTTCTGACTTTGAGTACTGCCGTCATTTACTGAACTGGAGTGTCTGGTCATGCATAAGCCTCGCCTGTTGGTTGCCGCTTTATCCTTGGGTTTCTGTGCACAGTGGGCGGTTGCCGCGCCCGTTGTCCCGGAGCGTTTGCTCAAGGTCGATAAACTCGTCTACTGCTCGGGCATGGATTCGCCACCGCTGGTGTCCTTCGATGAAGCGCAGAAACCCAAGGGACTGACCGTGGACCTGGGTCTGGAGATCGCCAAGCGCCTGGGCGACAAGAAGGTGGAGTGGCGGGTCATTCCCTTTTCCGGATTGCTCCCCGCGTTGCTGGCCCGCCAGTGCGACATGATCGTCGACCAGTTGTTTGATAAACCCGAGCGCCGCGAGGTGATCGACATCGTCAACTACATGTATTCCAGCCAGGCGGTGGTGGTGCCCAAGGGCAATCCAAAGGGCCTCAAGACACTGCCGGATCTCTCCGGAGACAAGGTCGCCGTACTTAACGGTTCCACCATCAAGACCCTGCTCGACGCCGAGAACGAGACCCTGGCCAAGGCCGGCAAGCCGGCGATGAAACTGGTGGTCTACAACACCGACACCGATGCCTTCCAGGCCCTGCGCATCAAACAGGTCGACGCCTACGGCACCACCGTGGAAACCGCCGGCTATTACGCCACCATGGCGCCCGACCTGTTCGAGGAAGGAGTGCCGGCCTTCAGCCGGATTCTCACCGGCCTGGGCATTCGCAAGGACGATCCGCAACTGACTGCGGCTGTGCAGCAGGTCATCGGCGATATGCGCAGCGATGGCAGCTACAGCCAACTGCTGGGCAAATGGCATGTCGCCAGTGACACGCTTGATTGAGGTGAACCACCGATGAATTTCAATTGGGATGTGTTCTGGCAGTACCTGTTGCAGCCCAGTGGGGTGTACCTCACCGGGCTCTGGCTGACCTGCCTGATCAGTGTGCTGGCGATGCTGCTGGGCTGTGCCCTCGGGCTGGCCGCCGCGCTGTTGCGGTTGTCGAAGAACCCGTTGCTGCATTTGCCGGTACGTTTTTACGTATGGCTGATGCGCGGTACACCGTTGCTGGTGCAGATCGTCTTTCTCTACACCGCGCTGGCCGCTGGCGGGATTTTCCGCTTCGAAGACATCGACCTGTTTGGCCTGGTGATCCCCGGCAATATCCAGGCGGCGATCATTGCCCTGGGCCTCAACGAGGGGGCCTACATGGCCGAGATCATCCGCGCCGGCATCGGTGCGGTGGACAAGGGCCAATACGAGGCCGGGCGCTCGCTGGGCATGACCTTCGCCAAACTGATGCGCCGCATTGTGCTGCCCCAGGCGTTCCGGGTCATCGTGCCGCCGCTGGGCAACGAGTTCAACGTGATGCTCAAGAACACCACGCTGGTCAGCGTGATCGGCGTACAGGAGTTGTTGCTCAGTACCCAGATGGTCACGTCGGCGACGTTCCGGGTGTTCGAACTGTATCTGGTGGTGGCGATCTACTTCCTGTTGCTGACCACGTTGTGGGGCTTTTTCCAGCGCTGGCTGGAGGCCCGTTTCGGTCAGTCGGACCGGCCCTCGTCACCGCCGCCGGCTTCGACGCGGATGTTCGGTCGCAGCACCCTGAACCTGCTGAGGGCACGTTAACCATGGCGCATAAAAGCGAAGAGCTGATTATCGAGGCGCTGGATGTCCACAAGTCCTTCGGCGAGCTGCAGATTCTCAAGGGCATCTCCCTGCAAGTGCGGCGCGGCGAAGTGGTGGTGCTGATCGGCGCTTCGGGCTCCGGCAAGACCACCTTCATCCGCTGCATCAACTTGCTGGAGGACATCCAGGGCGGGCGGATCCGCGTCAACGGCCGGGCCATGGGCTATCGCGAGCGGGCCGATGGCAGCCTGGTGCGTGAGTCTGAGCGCAACATCGCCCGTCAACGGCGGGACATCGGCATGGTCTTCCAGCGCTTCAACCTGTTTCCTCACATGACGGCCCTGGAGAACATCATCGAGGCGCCGATCCAGGTGCTTGGCGTGACTCGCACCGCTGCGCTGGAGCAGGCCCGCGGCCTGCTGGAGCGGGTCGGCCTGGCGGACAAGGCCGATCACTACCCGTCGATGCTTTCCGGTGGCCAGCAACAGCGGGTGGCGATTGCCCGGGCCCTGGCGATGAAACCCCAGGCCATGCTGTTCGACGAACCCACCAGCGCCCTCGACCCGGAGACTGTCGGCGAGGTGTTGCAAGTGATGAAAGAGTTGGCCGAGGAGGGGATGACCATGGTCGTGGTGACCCATGAAATGGGCTTTGCCCGGGAAGTGGCCGACCGGGTGGTGGTCCTGGACCAGGGCGAGCTCATCGAGCAGGGGCCGCCGGAGCAGATTTTCTGTCACCCCATTCATCCTCGTACCCGGGCTTTTCTCAGTCGCGTGTTATGACCTTTCCCGGCCACTGAATTCCTGTATCGAAGAGCCTTCACCATGCTGAAATTTTCTGCCCACGAATATCCTTATCCGTCGCAACGCCAAAGTGTTTTCGCCCGTCGAGGCATGGTCGCCGCGTCCCAGCCCCTGGCTGCCCAGGCGGGCATCGAGATCATGCAAAAGGGCGGCAATGCCATCGACGCCGCCATCGCCACGGCAGCCGCACTGACCGTGGTCGAACCCACCGGCTGTGGCATTGGCGGTGACGCCTTCGCGCTGGTCTGGTGCAAGGGCCAGTTGCACGGCCTCAACGGCAACGGCCATGCACCGGCTGCCTTGAGCATCGAGGCGGTCAAGGCCGCTGGCCATGAGCAGATGCCGCTCTATGGCTGGACACCGGTGACCGTCCCGGGCTGCCCGTCGGCCTGGGCCGAGTTGTCCCGACGCTTTGGCAAGCTGCCCTTTGCCGAACTACTGCAACCGGCGATCAGCCTGGCCCGGGATGGCTTTGCGCTGTCGCCGGTGGTTGCCCATCAATGGCAGGTCGCGGTGAACGAGTTCACGCCCCATCGTGATGCCGTCCTCGAGGCCTGGTTCGAGACTTTCCTGATCGAAGGCCGGGCACCACGGGCCGGGGAAGTTTTTCGCAACCCGGCCCAGGCGCGCACCCTCCAGGAATTGGCCGATACCCGCTGCGAGAGCCTGTATCGCGGTGCGTTGGCCGAGCGCCTGGACGCCCATTCCCGGGCCAGCGGCGGCTATCTGCGTGCCTCGGACCTCAAGGATTATCGCGCCCAGTGGGTGGACCCCATCCACGTCAATTACCGAGGCGTGGATGTCTGGGAAATCCCGCCGAGCGGGCAGGGCCTGGTGGCCTTGATGGCGTTGAAGATATTGGAAGGCTTCGACTTCGATCACCGTGACAGCCAACAGACCTGGCATCGCCAACTGGAAGCGATGAAGTTGGCCTACAGCGACGGCCTGCACTACATCACCGATCCTTTGCACATGCGTGTGGCGGTGGCTGACCTGCTCAGCGATGACTACAGCGCCCACCGTCGTCGGCAGATCGGCGAACAGGCCCAACCGCCCGCGCCCGGCGACCCCCACGCCAGCGGCACGGTGTACCTGGCGACCGCGGATGGGGAGGGCAACATGGTCTCGTTCATCCAGAGCAACTACCACGGGTTTGGCTCCGGCGTGGTGCTGCCCGACAGCGGTATTGCCTTGCAGAACCGTGGGCAGGAATTCAGCCTCGATCCGACCCACGCCAACTGCCTGGCCCCAGGCAAGAAGACCTTCCACACCATCATTCCCGGTTTCCTCACCCGCAATGGCGAGGCGCTCGGCCCCTTCGGCGTGATGGGCGGCTACATGCAGCCCCAGGGGCATGTGCAGATGGTCATGAACCTGGTGGATTTCGGCCTGAACCCGCAAGCGGCGCTGGACGCACCGCGCTGGCAATGGCTGGGGGGGATGAAGGTCGGGATCGAGCACGGGGCCTCACGGGACCTGGCCAATGCCTTGGCGCGACGGGGGCATGAGGTTCAGATCGCCAGCGACCTGACCGACTATGGCCGCGGCCAGATCATTCTGCGCGACCCGGCCAGCGGGGTGCTGTGTGGTGGTACCGAACCTCGGGCGGATTCGCACATTGCTGTGTGGTGATGAACGGTTTCACTCAGCGGCCACTCCTGAGTGGACCTCGATGACGACCTTGCCCTTCGATCGCCCTTGTTCGACATAGCTCAGGGCATCGGCCGTCGCATCGAAGGAGAAGGACCGATCAATCACCGGCTTGATGCTGCCGGCCTCGACGAGCGTGCTGATCTCACGCAATTGAGCACCGCTGGCACGCATGAACACGAAGGCGTAGCTCACACCTTTTCGGCGGGCCTTGCGGCGTATACCGCTGCTCAACAGGCCCATGATCAGTCTCAGCACCCAGGAAAATCCCTGGGCCTGGGCGAACTGTGGGGTGGGTGGTCCGGAGATGGAAATGAGCTGGCCGCCAGGTTTGAGGATCTTCAGCGATTTCTCCAGCTCATCGGCGCCGAGGCTGTTCAACACGACGTCGTAGTCCTGCAGAACGCTTGAGAAATCCTGTTGCTTGTAATCGATGACAACGTCCGCACCCAGGGCTTTGACCCACGGCACATTGGCGGTGCTGGTGCTGGTCGCAACGAAGGCGCCGAGGTGCTTTGCAAGCTGGATGGCGAGGGTGCCGACGCCACCTGAACCGGCCTGGATGAAGACCTTTTGGCCTTGCTTCAGTCGGGCGGTTTCAACCAGTACCTGCCAGGCGGTCAGGGCGACCAAGGGCAGGGCGGCGGCTTCTTCCATGCTGATGTTTGCCGGTTTTACGGCCAGGGCATTTTCGTTCACTGAAATCTGCTCGGCGAAGGTGCCGATGTGCCCATCCGGGGCGCGGGCATAGACTTCATCGCCCGGCTTGAATTGCTCGACACGGGATCCCACGCGGACCACGACCCCGGCCACGTCATGCCCCAATACCAAGGGAAACGAGTAGGGCAGGATCAGCTTGAACTCGCCTTTGCGAATCTTTGAATCCAGGAGGTTGACGCTGGCGGCGTGCACGCGGACCAGAACGTCGTGGTCAGCCACTTCAGGAGCCGGTACCTCGCCAATACGTCCAGCGTGCGTGCCGTAGCGGTCGATTAAAAATGCCTTCATGGTGCTTTGTTCTCATAAGGGGGGCAACAGGCTGGTCAGGTGTCCTGAAATGCCGGCGCTGTCCTTCGCGCCGGCGTCCGCTAGACGATGATCACGCCGGGTCTTGATAGCGCTCGGCAACATGGGACTGCCGGATTTGCCCGAGCAGGCCTTGACGTGCGGCCTGCAAGGCATCCCAGCGAGCCTCTTCATGCAGGGGCGGGATGGTCACTGGCTCGCGACGATCAAAACCGACCAGCGCGGCATCGACCAGATCACCGACTTCCATGATTTCATTCAGGGTGTTGATATCGATGCCCGCGCGTTCCCAGATCTCGGTACGGGTGGCCGCTGGCAGGACGGCTTGTACGTAGACGCCTTTCGGGGAGAGTTCCAGGCTGAGTCCCTGGGAGAGAAACAGCACGAACGCCTTGGTCGCGCCGTAGACCGACATACCGAACTCCGGCGCCAGGCCCACGACGGAGCCGATGTTGATAATCGCGCCGTCACCCGCTTTGACCAGGCGTGGGGCGATGGCGCTGGCCAGCCGAACCAGCGCGGTGGTATTGAGCGCCACGAGGTGCGCGACGCTGTCGGTCGACTGTTCGATGAAGGTGCCGGATTGGGCGGCACCGGCGTTATTGACCAGGATGCCGATGTTGGCGTCATCGCGCAGCCGGGCTTCGACGGTTGTCAGGTCGTCGATCTGGGTCAGGTCGGCCTGGAGAATATCGACGGCAACGTTGTGTTCGCTGCGCAGCTTGGCGGCCAGCGCTTCCAGGCGCACGCTGTCGCGGGCCACCAGGACGAGGTCGTGTCCGCGTTGCGCAAAGCGCTGGGCATAGACAGCGCCAATGCCGGTGGAGGCGCCAGTGATGAGAACGGTTGTGCGAGTGTCCATGGAGATTCTCTTCTTCAAGGTATTGATGAGCGAGTCGCGCGCTGTTGTTCAGGCGCGCAGTCGGGTCTGGCCGGTGTTACTGCGCGCTGGATTCAGCGAGCGTTGGATAATCGATGTAGCCCGTCGCACCACCACCGTAGAGGGTAGCGGGATTGAATGCCGACAAAGGCGAAGCGGTTCTGAGCCGCTCCACCAGGTCCGGATTGCCGATGAACGGCCGGCCGAAGGCGATCAGGTCAGCCTTGTCTTCGACGAGTCGTGAGGTAGCCAGGTCCAGGTCGTAGCCGTTGTTGGCGATGTAGGTGTTTTTGAAGCGCTGGCGCAAGGCAGCAAAGTCGAAGGGCGCAACGTCGCGCGGCCCACCGGTCGCGCCTTCCACCACGTGCAGGTACACGATGTCGAGGGCGTTGAGCTGGTCGACCAGGTAGTCGAACTGGGCCTGTGGCGCGCTGCTGGACACACCATTGGCCGGCGAGACCGGCGAGATGCGCAGGCCGGTGCGGTGGGCGCCGACTTCGTCCACCACTGCCGCAGTCACTTCCAGCAGCAGGCGCGCACGATTTTCAATCGAGCCGCCGTAGGCATCGGTGCGCACGTTGGCGCCGTCCTTGATGAACTGGTCCAACAGGTAGCCGTTCGCGCCGTGGATCTCCACGCCATCAAATCCCGCAGCAATGGCGTTCGCCGCTGCCTGGCGAAAATCGTTGACGATCCCCGGCAACTCGCTGATGTCCAGCGCTCGCGGTTCGGAAACGTCCTCGAAACTGTTGTTGACGAATACCTTGGTTGCCGGACGCAGAGCGGAGGGGGCCACTGGCGCGGCGCCGTTCGCTTGCAGGTCGACGTGGGAAACGCGGCCGACATGCCACAGCTGCAGGAAAATCCGCCCGCCTTTGGCATGCACGGCCTCGGTGACCGTGCGCCAGCCGTCGATCTGCGCCTGGGTGTAGATCCCGGGTGTGTCCTGATAGCCCTGTCCTTGCTGGGAAATCTGTGAAGCCTCGGAGATCAGCAGGCCGGCCGACGCTCGCTGGCTGTAGTAAGTGGCAGCGAACTCGCTCGGTACAAAACCTTGCCCCGCACGGTTACGTGTCAGCGGCGCCAGGACCACTCGGTTGGAAAGCGTGAGATCACCCAACGTGTAGGGCGTGAACAGGATCTGGTCGGTCATGACGTCTTGTTTCCGTAGGTTTGGATTAAGGGAGAGCGTGCAGCCTGGCGAGGTGAGCACGGCTTTTCATTAGGATGATGATCGAAATCTAAACTGTCAACGAATTTGATTATGCTCGACATCTATGTATGATGTGGGCATGATTTTCGAGCAGCACGAGGGAGTGGAAAATGAGGGTGACCAAGGCCCAGGCCCAGGCAAACCGGGAGCACATCGTCGAGACGGCCTCTGTCTTGTTTCGCGAGCGCGGCTTTGACGGCGTGGGTGTGGCGGACTTGATGGCGGCCGCCGGCTTCACCCATGGCGGGTTCTACAAGCATTTCGGCTCCAAGGCCGACCTGATGGCCGAAGCGGCAGCGAGCAGCCTTGCGCAGTCGCTGACCGACAATGCGGGCATCGACGTGGCTGCTTTCGTCGATCTTTACGTGTCCAGGGATCACCGCGACGGCCGGGGTGGCGGTTGCACCATGGCGGCACTGTGTGGCGACGCTGCCCGTCAATCGCCCGAACTGAAGGCTACCTTTGCCAACGGTATCGAAAACACGCTGGCCGCGCTCGAAAGCCGATACGAGGCCGGACAAGACGCGCCGCAGGAAGCACCGCAGGAAGCGATCAGGGCAAAAATGCTCGACATGTTGGCGCATGCCGTCGGGGCGATCATGTTGTCACGGGCTTGCCCGGACGATTCCGCACTGGCCGATGAAATCCTCGAGGTGTGCCGCGTTCGGATCATCGCGGCGCTGCCGCCGTCGCCCGCGAAACAGCCTGAGTGATCATAATGCTGTTCACTTAAGAAAAACGGTGCACGCGTGGCCAGAGATTGCTCCCGCTGGGTCGTAGGAGCTGTGTAGGAGCTGTGTAGGAGCTGTCGAGTGCAACGAGGCTGCGATCTTTCCCCATACACTTGAATCTCAAGCGAAAGATCAAAAGATCAAAAGATCAAAAGATCGCAGGCTTCGCCAGCTCCTACAGAGCCGAGCGGGAGCAAGCCCCCTCGCCTCGGGTTTGTCGGCGGTCTATAGCGACGCCCTGACCACCAGCGGGCAATCCACCGGCTGGGCGCCCGATACCTCGAGATTCTCGATCAGGTGCCGGGCCGCCTGGCGACCGATCTCGTAGTACGGCAGTTGTACGGTGGTCAGTGGCGGGATGAACAGTTCGGCGATGCCGATCATGTTGTCATAGCCGAGCACCGCGACATCGTCGGGAATTTTCAGGCCGCGACCCAGCAACAACTGATAGGCGCAAAAGGCGATGCGGTCGTTGCCGCAGACCAGGACGTCGAATTGCGGACGGCCGTCAACGATATGCCGGTCGAGAATGGCAGCGGTTTCATCATAGGCGTCGTGATCGGAAAGGTCGTACTGCAGGAGTGCTTCAGGTGCCAGCCCGACGGCTTGACAGGCGCGTTGCAAGCCTTGCTGGCGCAGGCCCCAGGCAAGACTCTTCCTCGGCAAATTGATACACAGCGGGCGCCGATAGCCTTGGCTCAACGCATGCTGCATGGCTCGATGCTGCCCGGCTTCATCATCCGGCACATAACTGACCAGGTGGCTGTCATCGGCCAGGCAATTGGCGAGCACCAGCGGTTTGCTCTTGAGTCGTTCGGGAATGCTCACCTGGCGCAATCCCATGGCACTGAAAATCAACCCGTCGGGGCGGTGCGACAGCATCAGGTCGATGTTCTGGTCGGTGGGCGGGTTGCTCAACAGGTTGAGGATGAAGACGTTCCAGCCTGCCTGCTGCGCGGTCTGTTCGATGGACAGCAGCAACTCGACGGCAAACGGCGTGGTCGCGGTGTCCAGTGCGAACACACCGATGGTGCGCGCCTGCAGGTTGTCGCCGCGCATCCTGCGCGCCGACAGGCTCGGTACGAATTGCAGTTCCTCAATGGCGCGACGTACCCGCTGAAGGGTTTCGGGGCTCAGTTTTTCCGGCGTGTTGAGCGCGCGCGAAACCGTCATCAGGGATACGCCGGCCAGCTGTGCAACGTCTTTCACGGAAGTCATGCGAAGTGCGGCCAGTCAGGTTGACGCAGAATCATGACACAGGCCTTGGGCTTCTCGCGACTCGAATGACGGTACTCACAGCCAGCCCGAGTCCAGAGGCCAAGCCTTGGGAATGGCGACGCGCCCGCCAGTCCCGTTCGCCAACAGTTTCACCCCGAGGCTGTCGGGCCGCGGATAGAGGCGGCTGCTGAAGCTGAAGCGGCCGTTTTCCTCAAACACCTCGATGGACGAGCGATCGAGAAATACCCGCAGGTGCAGTTGTGTTTGCGTCGGCTCGATCGACACGCTGCGCTGACCGCTCACTTGCGCACCCGAGCGGCTGCGATCGAGCACCAGGCGTTGTAGTGACGCGTCGTAATAAAGCAGGGTTTGTTCCTGCTCATCGGCGCTGCAGCGCAAGGCGACTCCCAGGTGGCCTTCGGTGCAGCCGAGCAGATCCAGATGCACATGGATTTCGAGCCTGTCGCCTTTCACTTGCGGCACCCAGCAGCTGCCCGACTCGCCCCACGGTGCGATGCTCGGCAGCGGCGCCTGGCGCAGCGCTGTCAGTTCCCGTGCCGGAAACACGCCAAGGCGATCGCCCTGCAGTTCAAGCTCGCGGGGCAAGCCGAGCATGCCGCACCAGTGATGGGCCTGGCTCGGCATCGGGCTTTCCCACATGTCCAGCCAGGCCCACACCAGGCGCCGACCATCGGCGGCCTCCAACGTTTGCGCGGCATAGAAATCGTGACCGTTATCCAGTTCGATGAACGGCCCGCCGGTGAAGTGCCATTCGCTGTCGAGCCGGCCAATGCGATAACCGGTCTGGTACTTGTTGAGGCGTTCGTAACCTTCGGGTTGCATGCCCTGGGGGGAATACAGCAGCACGTCGCGCCCGTCGAGGCGAAACAGGTCCGGGCATTCCCACATGTAGCCATCGCCCTCATTGCCACTGGACACGTAGTCGAGGAACTCCCAGGTGTGCAGGTCGGTGGAGCGGTACAGCGGCAGCAGCGGCTTGTCGCCCAGGCGCGCGCCAGCAATCAGGTACCAATAACCGTCCTCCTGCCAGACCTTGGGGTCGCGAAAGTGCATGATCGTTTCTTGCGGCGCGTTCTCGATGACGGCGCCATGCTTGACGAACCGGATGCCGTCGTCACTGGTGGCCAGGCACTGGACCTGGCGGATAAAGCGCTCGTCACCCACTTCTCCCAGCCAGGTGTGCCCGGTGTAGATCAGCGCCAAGGTGTCGCCACACACCACCGCGCTACCGGAAAAACAGCCGTGGCGGTCAAAGTCATCGCCTGGCGCCAGGGCAAGGGGCAGATGCTGCCAATGGACCAGGTCGGCGCTCTTGGCGTGGCCCCAATACATCGGACCCCATTTGGCATCGAAAGGGTGGTGTTGGTAGAACACGTGATATTCGCCACGGAAAAACACCACCCCGTTAGGGTCGTTCATCCAGCCCGCGACAGGCGCCAGATGATAGTCAGGGCGATAATCGCCGATGAGACGAGACTGACCTTCATTCAGCGCCTGCTGCGCACGTTCAAAGGGGGAGGGCATGGGTGTGTTCATGGCATTTACAGACACAGTCATAGGGCGCCTGCTTTTGGCGAGCGCTGCGGGACGTCCTCCGGGAGGACTTCAATAACAGCAGGATGGCGTCTCAAGGCCGTGCCATCCGCGTCGAACAGATGCATGCTGCCGAACGCCAGTTGCAGTTCAACCCGATCGCCCACTCGCCATCCGGCGTTGACTTCGCAGCGACAGATCAAGGGTTCATCCTCGCCTGACTCCAGGTGCACGTAGGTTTCGCTGCCCAGGTATTCGACCCCGACCACGACGACCCCAGCGCTGCCTTGCGCCGCTTTGAGCGACACGTGTTCCGGGCGAATTCCCAGGGTCAATGGGCTGTTCGCCGCCAGGTGGGTGCTGTCGAAAGGAAGGGGCGTCATGCCCAATAGAGGGCTGTCGATCTGGCTGGTTTCACCTGGGGTGTGCAGGCGTGCCGGCAGAAAGTTCATCTTGGGCGAACCGAGGAAACCGGCGACAAAGCGGCTGGCCGGGTGCTCATAGAGTTCGCGTGGCGAGCCGACCTGCTCGATGCGGCCGCCATTGAGCACGACAATCTTGTCGGCCAGGGTCATCGCTTCAACCTGGTCGTGGGTCACGTAGATCATGGTCGAGCCCAGTCGCCCGTGCAGCCGGGCGATTTCGTTGCGCATCTGCACGCGCAGGGAGGCGTCGAGGTTGGACAGCGGCTCGTCGAACAACAAAATGTCCGGTTCCCGCGCCATGGCCCGGCCCATGGCCACCCGCTGGCGCTGTCCACCCGACAGTTCCCGTGGCTTGCGTTGCAGTAGCTTGTCCAACTGCAGGATTTGTGCGGTTTTCAGCACTCGCTCGCGCAGGGTGGTTTTTTCGGTCTTGGCCAGTTTGAGGCCAAAGCTGATGTTGTCGTAGACGCTCATGTGCGGGTACAGCGCATAGGACTGGAACACCATGCCGACGCCACGCTCGCGCGGCTCCAGGTCATTGACCCGGCGTCCGTCGATCAGCAGGTCGCCGTCGCAGATCGAATCCAGTCCGGCGATCAGTCGCAGCAAGGTCGACTTTCCGCAGCCCGAAGGGCCGACGAAAACCACGAATTCACCTGCCGAGATTTCCAGGCTGACGTCGCGAAGAATGCGTGCGCCGCCCAATTGTTTGTTCACGTTGTCCAGCTTCAACTTGATCACGATGCTGTTCCTTTCTTATCTGTGTTGGGCCTCAACCCTTTAACGCACCGGCAGTGAGGCCGGAAACGATGCGGCGCTGGAAGATCAGCACCAGAATCACCAATGGGACCGTGACCAGCACCGACGCCGCCATCAACAAGCCCCAAGGCAATTCATGAGGGCTGCCGCCGGAAATCAGCGCGATGGCGACCGGGACCGTGCGTTGCGAGTCGGTCAGGGTGAAGGTCAGGGCAAACAGGAACTCGTTCCAGGCGGCGATGAAGGCCAAGAGCCCCGTGGTGACCAGTGCCGGCCAGAGCAGCGGCAACAGCACGCGGGTCAGCGTGACCCAGGGTGACGCACCGTCCATGATCGCGGCCTCTTCCAGCTCATGAGGCAGTTGCCCCATGAAGGTGGTCAGCACCCAGACGGTGAAGGGCAGGGTGAAAATCGTGTAGCTCAGGATCAACGCCCAGGATGTGTTGTACAGGCCCAGGGCACGGATCACTTCGAACAATCCCGACAGCACCGCGACTTGTGGAAACATCGAGACGCCCAGGACCATCATCAACACCACGCCGCGTCCGCGAAACTTCACGCGGCCCAGGGCATAGGCGGCGGTCAGACTGAGGAACAACGCCAGCGCGACCACGCTCAGCGCGACCACCAGCGAGTTGCCGATGGCCCGCAGGAACGAGGCCTGGTTCAGCACGGCGGCATAGTTGGAGAAGTCGGGGTTGTCGATCCAGTAGCTCACCTGGAACAAGGCGCTGGACGGCTTCAGCGACGTGACGATGGCGTAGTAGAACGGGAAGACCGCATACAGCAGCAAGATCCCGATCAGGCACCAGAACCCGGCGCGCAGCAGGGCTTTTTTCAGTAGGCGCGGGCTCATGAGCGAACCTCCAGCTGACGGCGTCCGAGGTACAGGTAAGCCATGGCGATGACCGCCACGACCAGGAACAGCAAGGTCGAAGCGGCGCTGCCGTAACCGACGTCCTGGAATTCCACCAAGTGCTGGCGGGCATAGACCGACATGCTCATGGTGCTCGATGAGTTCGAGGTCAGCACATAGATGACGTCGAACACCCGCAAGGAATCGAGGATGCGAAAGATCGCCGCCACCAGCAATGCCGGCATCAGCAGCGGCAGCGTGACCCACCAGAACACTTTCACCGGGTGAATGCCATCGACCCTGGCGGCTTCGTAGCAGTCGCTGGGCAACATCTGCAAGGCCGCCAGCATCAGCAGCGTGACGAAAGGCACGGTCTTCCAGACGTCGACGACGATCACTGCCCACATCGACAGGTCCGCGTCGGCTGTCCAGGCCAGGGGCGCATCGATCAGGCCGAGGCCGAGCATCATGTGATTGATGATGCCGAACTGGTCGTTGAGCATCCATGACCAGATTTTCGCCGAGACGATGGTCGGGATCGCCCAGGGAATCAGGATCAACGCCCGCACCAGCGCGCGTCCGGTGAACTTGACGTTCAGCAGCAACGCCACCATCAGCCCCAGTACGATTTCCAATCCCACCGACACCACGGTGAAATGCAAGGTGTTGCGCACCGCATTCCACCACTGTGGATCGACGAGGATGCCCGACCAGCCAGCACTGCTGTGAAACAGATAGTTGCTCAAGCCGACAAAGCTTGCATCGCCCGTGTCGGCCAGGCTGGCGTCGGTCAGGCTGAACCAGAATGTGCGCAGCAGCGGCCAGGCCGCCACCAGGGCCAGGCACAGCAGCATCGGGCTCAGGAACAGCCAGGCGGCGCGAACGCGACGGCGTTGTACCGGCGTTTCCCGAGTGAGCAGGTGCTCGTCGTCGCCGGGGGCGAGTGTAGTGGAGACAGACATGGTGATTTCCTTCCTTGTGGCTTACCAGTTCCTGCGTTTGATGCGCGTGAGTTCGCTTTCCAGTTCGGCCAGCGCCTGGTCGACCGGCCGTTCGTCCGCCAGCACGCCGTGCACTTGATCGAAGAACGCATTGGAGACCCGTGGATAGCGGTCGGCGGTGATTGAAGCAGGGCGCATGACCCCATCATTGAGGATGCTGCGCAGTTGGCTGTAGTACGGCATGGCCGCGAGCAGCTCGGGATCCTGATACAGCGATTCGATCACCGGGTTGTAGGCACCCACCAGGGCGCGATGTTTCTGCTGTTGGGCGCTGCTCAGGTAGCTCACCAGTTCTGCGGCGAGCTTGGGGTTGGCGCTGTAGCGCGACACCGCCAGGCCCCAGCCGCCGAGAGTGGACGCATGGGTGCCCGTCTCGCCGCCGCGGGGCAGGGGAGCGACGCCGACCTTGTCCTTCACGACGCTGTCCTGGCTTTGCACCAGGGCCCAGACATAAGGCCAGTTACGCATGAACAATGCATTGCCCGACTGGAAGACGCCGCGTCCTTCTTCCTCGGTGTAGTTGAGTACGCCACGCGGGGAGATGTCTCCCACCCAGCTTTTGGCCAGGGTCAATGCGGCCCTTGAGGCCTGGCTGTTGACCACGATGTCGCCTTGCGGATTGACCAGCCCGCCTTGCGGCTGGCTGCTGATCCACTCCAGTGCGTTACACGTCAGGCCTTCGTAGGCGCGCCCTTGGAATACATAACCCCACGCATTGGCGTTCCCTGCATCGCGTTCGCCCTGCTGGACAGTCTTGGCGGTAGCCGTCATTTCTTCCCAGGTCTGGGGCACGGGCTTGTTGTACTTCTCGAGCAGGTCCTTGCGGTAGTACAGCAGCCCCGAGTCGGTGAACCACGGCATGGTCACCAGGCGCCCGTTTACCGTGGCGTTGTCCACCTGGGCCTGGAAGTAACCCTGGGTCGCGTTGGCAGGAAGCACCTCGCGCAGGTCCATCAAGTGTTTGGCAAGCATCCCCGGCCACACCATGTCGATCTGGATGATGTCGATGTCGCTGGATTGCGCACTGAGGATCTGTTGGTAGAACGACAACCGTTCGGTTGCCGAGTTAGGTGTGGAAACCACTTCGACGCTGTTGCCGGTCTGCTTCGACCACGCCTCGACGGCCTCCTTGCACAGTTGCAATTCAGCACCCACGGCACCGCAGGAAATCGTCAGGCTGGCGGCTGTGGAGAGGGATGGAAACCCGACGCACAGGCCGAGCAGTGCTGCTGGAAGGATCGATTTGAGCTGTTTCATAAAGCCCTCTTTATTTTTGTTTTTAGAAAAGTTAACGTTAACATCGCCAAATGTAGCAGTGTATTTGCGATGAGGCATCCTTTTTTTCCTTTGGTTTGACAATTCGGAACCTGGGCGAAAAAGGTCGGTCGCGGCAGCAGAACAATAAAAACAAAACAGGGAAAATCCATATGCAGAAAGCATCAAGCTGGCTACTCGCAGGCGTACTCGGCGCCGCGGCGACCACTTCTCAGGCCGCGACTCTGGAAGAGCGCATGGCCGCGTTCGAGGCGCGTGCCAGCGCAGCGGAAAAACGCGCCGCCGCCGCCGAACAGCAAACCCAGGCACTCGCCAGGGAATTGCAGCAACTCAAACTCGCCACGCCCACCATGCAACCGGTGGCGTCCGCCGCTACGGTCCCCACGCTCGATGCTCGCTTGGCAAAACTCGAAGCCAGCCAGCAAAGCACAGAGAAGCAGGGCAGTGGCGCACATCTTACCGACGGCTTCAGCTTCAAGGGCTATGCCCGCTCCGGGTTGCTGATCAATGATGCGTTGGGCGGTGGTCGTGGCGGTCCGTACACCACTCCAGCCGGTTCTGTGGGGGGCGCTGTCGGGCGACTCGGCAACGAGGACGACACCTACATGCGTATCGACCTGTCGAAAGAGCAGTACGCGCAGAACGGCACCCACTCCAAGTTCACGGTGTCCATCGCCGATGGTGTGGAGAGCTCCAACGACTGGACCGCCGATGAAAGCAACCTGAACGTGCGCCAGGTGTTTACCGAACTCGATCACCTCGCGGCATTCAAAGGCAACTCGATGTTCGAAAACTCCACCCTGTGGGCCGGCAAGCGCTTCGACAGGGACAATTTCGACATCCACTGGCTGGACTCCGACGTTGTCTATCTGGCCGGCACCGGTGGCGGTATCTACGATATACAGATGAACAAGAACTGGCGCTCGAACTACTCCTTGATCGGTCGCAACTACGGGGATTTCAGTGAGGGCGGCGTCAATGCCGATGTGGAAAGCTACATCCTGACGTCCAACCAGTTTTTCGACGGTGGCCAGTGGCAGTGGATGTTCAACGCCATCGGCTCGAAGAAAAACGACTTTGCGACCCGTACCAATGAGGCGGGGCTGACGCCGGCCGATTCCGGCTTGCACAGCATGATCGCCAATCACCAGAAAAACTTCTTCGGCCGCGAAGGCTTCTTCAAGACGGCGCTGCTCTATGGGCAGGGGTTGGGGGCTGAGGTCAAGAACGTCGGCTCGGATGGCGAGCTGATTGACGACGCCCGCGCTGTGCGCCTGGCGCTGTACGGCGAAACGCCCCTGGCGTCCGACTGGCGCATTGGCCCGAGCCTGCTGGCTGAGCAAAGCAAGGACCGCTACGTCAAGGGCGACGATTACCGTTGGATGACCCTGAACGTGCGGTTGGCCAATGAAATCAACAGCAATTTCGAGATGGCCTACGAGATGAGCTGGCAAACCATGAAGCTGGACCCCAAGGGCTACCTGCAACGCAATGCGGTCGACGGCAACTTCTGGAAGTTCACGGTCGCCCCGACCTTCAAGCCCGACCTGGGCGATCTGCTCACGCGTCCTGAGCTACGCCTGTTCGCCAGCGTCATGAACTGGTCGTCGGACCTGGACCGGTATAGCACCACGGACTCCTTCGGCAAGACTGACTTCAACGCCGGCGGTGTCTGGCAGTACGGCATCCAGATGGAAACCTGGTTCTGATGCTGGCCAGTTGAAGCCTGAGATGGTGGGGTGTCAGTCGACATGGATTTTGTTGACCGGGTACATATCCGTTGCTGCGGTAACGGCTACTTAGGGGGCCGCCCTTGCGGCGGCTCACTTTTTTTCAGACGCCAAAAAAGTAAGCAAAAAAGGCTTGCCCCACCACTCGGTGCCTCGCCTAGGCTCGGCATTCCTGAACGAAGGCATTGCTCCGTGGGCCGCCGCGAAGGGCCATCCATGGCCCAGCGCGGCTATCCCGGCATCCATGCCGGGATGCCCACTCCACAATGCCTGTGTTCGGCCATCGTGGTTAACGGGGCCTCCAGATCAAAAGCAAAAGCGAGGCGGCCTGACAGCCGACCTGGCTCTTTTCGGTCGTACACCCATCCGAGCTGTGGGAGCAAAGCTTGCTCGCGAGGCGGCCTGACAGCCGACCTATCTCTCCTGCCGTACCCCGCACACAATGGTCCTGCGCTGAATGCAAAGCTCATGAACACCCAAGCCCCCTGTGTCGAGGGAGCTTGCTCCCGCTCGGCTGCGAAGCAGTCGTGAACCGGCGGGTGCGGTGTGTCTGATGCTGCGCATTCGGCAGGTTTTGGGGCCGCTTCGCGGCCCAGCGGGAGCAAGCTCCCTCGCCACGGGGTTGTCGACGGCCATTACTGCGCATGCCAGCCCAACTGGCTTGAGATCTGTTGGGTGGCTTGCATCAGTTGCTTGACGTAGTCCAGCTTCAACTCTTCCCTGAAGCGAAAACAGGGAAATGAAACGCTCATCCCGCCGATCACATGGCCAAAACGGTCGCGGATCGGTGCGGCCAGGCAACGCATGTTGTCTTCGAACTCTTCATGGTCCTCGGCATAGCCTTGCTGGCGAACGGTCTCCAGTTCTTGCAGATACGCCTCGGCGCTGGTCAGGGTATTGGCCGTACGGCGCTCGAAACTTTCCAGCTCCAGATGAGCGAGCAATTCGTCTTCTTCAAGCCAGGCCATCAGCACCTTGCCGATGCCAGTGCAGTACAACGGCGCCCGCCGGCCGATCCGCGAGTACATGCGCAGGTTGTACTTGGAGTCGATCTTGTGCACGTAGACGATGCTGCCTTCGTCGAGAATCCCCAGGTGGACGGTCTCGCCGGTCAGCTCGTTGATCCGTCGCATGCCCGGCTCCGCTTCCCGGACGATGTCCAGGTGGGGCAAGGCCTGGGCCCCCAGTTCAAACAGCCGGACGCTGAGGCGATAGCGATCCTCGGCGTCCTGCACCACATACCCACGTGCCTTGAGCGACTGCAAGAAGCGATAGACCGTCGCCTTGGACATGTCCAGCTTGTTGGCGATTTCCGAGACGCCGCTTTCTTCCGGATGCTCGGCCAGTGCCTCGAGCACGGCCATGGTCCGGCCCACCGCCGACACCAGATCGTTGTTTGGAATGACGCTGTTGTCCATGAAGGCTCCAACGTGAAAGTAAAACCCAAGGATATACGCAAGCAGAACAAAACGCTGTTTCATTTTTGCTTGACGAGGCGGCAAATCTGACTAGACTCGGGCCTTGAGATAAAAATGAAACGCCGTTTTAAAAACAAGAAAGGCGCGTTGATTATGGATGTAACGCTTAACCATGGCCCAGAGACCCGCTTCGCCCGCCCGCTGAAGGTGGCGTTGGTGGGGGAATGCATGATCGAGATGCGCGGTGAACCGGGTGCCGCGATCATGCAGACCTTCGGTGGCGATACGCTCAACACCGCGGTCTACCTGGCCCGATTGAATTTGCGTGGCGCAGTGGCCGTGGACTACATGACGGCCGTGGGCAGCGATGCATTCAGCGTTGCCATGCGCCGGTCCTGGCTGGATGAAGGGATAGGTGATGCCCATGTCCGCGTGATCGAAGACGCGCTGCCGGGGCTGTATTTCATCCAGACCGATCCCCACGGCGAGCGGCGTTTCCTCTACTGGCGCGGGGAAGCGGCGGCGCGGCGCATGTTCGAGGGCCCCGAGGCAGAGGCCATGCTCGATGCGCTGGCCGATTACGACTACGTCTACCTGAGCGGCATCAGCCTGGCGATCCTCACGCCAGAAGGGCGCCAACGCCTGATCCAGGCCTTGCTCCTGGCGCGCCGAGCCGGCACGCGCATCGTCTTCGACAACAACTACCGCCCCCACCTTTGGCCCGATCCTGAAACGGCCCGGCAGGCCTACCGCGACCTGTTGCAGCTGACCGACCTGGCCCTGGTCACCTGGGAAGATGACGCGGCCCTGTTCGGCTATCCCGACACGCAGGCCTTGTTCAATGCCTACGCCCATGCGGGAATCCGCGAAGTGGCCCTCAAGCGCGGCGCCGCCAGCTGCTTGATCCAGTGCCCGACAGGGCGTTTCGAAGTACCCGCGCAAACCGTTACCCATGTCATCGACACCACCGCTGCCGGTGATTCGTTCAACGCCGCCTACCTGGCCTGCCGCCTGCGCGGCGGCGATCCAGAGCAAGCCGCCCGCTGGGGCCATCGCCTGGCTGCCCAGGTCGTCCAGTACCGGGGGGCGCTGATTCCCCTGGCGGCGATGCCGAACATGGGCACGTCCTCACTCCCTTCTGTTGCACAGGTCTGACTTTATGAAAATTGTTGAAGCGCGCGTCATCGTGACCTGTCCGGGTCGCAACCTGGTTACCTTGAAAATCGTCACCGATGAAGGCCTCTACGGCATTGGCGATGCGACGTTGAATGGCCGCGAACTGGCGGTGGTCGCGTATCTGGAGGAGCACGTGCTGCCTGCGCTGATCGGTCGCGACGCCCACCGCATCGAGGACATCTGGCAGTACCTGTATCGCGGTGCGTACTGGCGCCGGGGGCCGGTGACCATGACCGCCATTGCCGCCGTCGACGTGGCGCTCTGGGACATCAAGGCCAAGGCCGCGAACATGCCGTTGTACCAGTTGCTCGGTGGCAAGAGCCGCGAGCGGGTGATGGTCTATGGGCACGCCACCGGCAAGGACATCGAAGGGTGCCTGGACGAAGTCGCCCGTCACGTCGAGCTGGGCTATAAAGCCGTGCGTGTGCAATGCGGTGTGCCCGGCATTGCCACCACCTACGGCGTCGCCAAGCGCAGTGGCGAGCGCTACGAGCCGGCCGACAGCGACCTGCCCGCCGAACACGTCTGGGACACCGCCAAATACCTCAACTACGTTCCCAAGCTATTCGCCGCCGTGCGCGAACGCTTTGGCGACGACCTGCATATCCTCCACGACGTGCACCATCGCCTGACGCCTATCGAAGCCGGGCGTCTGGGCAAGGCCGTGGAGCCGTACAACCTGTTCTGGCTGGAAGACTGTACGCCGGCCGAAAACCAGCAGAGCTTTCGCCTGATTCGCCAGCACACCACCACACCGTTGGCCGTTGGCGAGGTGTTCAACTCCATCCATGACTGCCGCGAGTTGATCCAGGAACAATTGATCGACTACATCCGCACGACGCTGGTGCATGCCGGCGGCATTACCCACGTGCGGCGTATTGCCGATTTCGCCGCGCTGTTCCAGGTGCGGACCGGCTTTCACGGCGCCACCGACCTGTCGCCGGTGTGCATGGGCGCGGCCCTGCATTTCGATACCTGGGTGCCCAACTTCGGCATTCAGGAACACATGCCTCACGAAGACCGCATCGATGAAGTCTTTCCCCACGCCTATCGCTTCGAGGATGGCCACTTCACGCCGGGCGAAACACCGGGGCATGGCGTCGACATCGATGAAGACCTTGCCCGCCAATACCCCTACAAGCGCGCCAGCCTGCCGGTCAACCGTCTTGAAGACGGCACGCTGTGGCATTGGTGAAACGGTTTTAACCCTTTGAGCAAACGGGGCGAATGTCCCGTCAGGAGTGACCCGATGAAAGCGTTCCAGGTAAGAGCACCCTTCGAGTTCGGGCTGGCCCAGGTCGACCGACCGCAGATCGCCCATGGCGAGGTCCAGGTCGATGTGGCTTACGCCGGCATCTGTGGCTCGGACATGCACATCATTCATGGGCAGAACGCATTCGTGCGTTTCCCCCGTGTCACCGGCCATGAGTTCTCCGGGGTAGTCCGGCAAGTCGGCGAGGGCGTCGACCACCTGCAAGTGGGTGACCGGGTGTGCGTCGATCCGGTGATCAGTTGCGGCACCTGTTACCCCTGTCGGATTGGCCGACCGAATGTCTGCACCCGACTGCAAGTGATCGGCGTGCATCGCGACGGCGGCTTCAGCGAGCAGGTTTGCGTACCGGCCGAGAACGCCCACCGCTTGCCCGATTCGATGTCCCTCAGCCACGGCGCCCTGGTTGAGCCATATTCCATTGCCCTGAACGTGCTCGATCGCATGCAGCCCCATCCGGGCGACAGCGTGTTGATCTACGGTGCCGGGGTGATCGGCCTGACCCTGGTGCAGATGGCCCGGGCGCTGGGATTGACCGACATCACCGTGACCGATGTCATCGACAGCCGCCTGGAGACGGCGCGGGCCCTGGGTGCCAGCCGAACCCTCAACGGCCAGCAAGTCGACGTCGAGGCCACGATGCGTGAATTGACCCAGGGTGAAGGCGTGCCGCTGATTGTCGACGCTGCCTGCATCCCGGCCTTGATGCCGCAGATGGTGCGCCTGGCTTCGCCGGCCGGGCGCATCGGGTTGCTGGGCTTCAATGCCACGCCCAGTGATCTGGTGCAGTTGGAAATGATCAAGAAGGAACTCACGTTGGTGGGCTCGCGGCTCAATAACCGCAAGTTCCCGCGGGTGATCGAACTGATCGCCAATGGCAAGTTGCAGGTCCAGGACCTGATCAGCCATCGCGTCAGCTTCGACGAAATGCCCGGCGCCATCGACCTGATCGAAAAACATCCCGAGCAAACCCGAAAAGTGCTGGTGGAACTGACGAACGCCCATCCCTGAGCCGTCTGTACCCCCGGTTTCATCGTGCCTGTCATGGGCACCCTCACCGAATAAACACAACAAGCGGGAGGTTCCACCATGTTTGGTCAAGGACGTAGCTTAATCATCATCATGCTGTTCCTGGCCGGGGTCATCAATTACCTCGACCGCTCGGCATTGTCTGTGGCGGCGCCTTTCATCCAGAAGGACTACGGTCTGAGTACGGGTGAGATGGGCATGATCTTCAGTAGTTTTTTCGTCGGTTATGCTGCTTTCAACTTCATCGGCGGCTGGGCTGCCGACCGTTACGGCGCCAAGACCACGTTGCTGTTGGCGATGGTGCTGTGGTCGCTGTTCAGCGGTCTCACCGTGTTGACGGTGGGCTTCGCTTCGCTGGTGCTCATTCGCATCCTGTTCGGCATGGGTGAAGGACCGCTGAGTGTCACCACCAGCAAGATGGTGAACAACTGGTACACCCCCAAGCGCCGGGCGCGGGCGATTGGTACGTCGATGTCCGGCACGCCGCTGGGTGGGGCGATTTCCGGCCCGGTGGTGGGCTTTATCGCCGTCACCTACGGCTGGAAGATGTCGTTCATCATCATCATGGTAATCGGTCTGGTCTGGGCCGCGGTATGGTTCAAGTTCGTCAAGGAAAGGCCAGAAGGCGAGGGCGCCGAGGAGATTCTGCGGGCCGAGGGGCAAAGCGAGTTGGCGGCACAACCGGTGTTCCCACTGCGCTTCTACCTCAAGCAGCCAACGGTGCTGTTCACCTCCCTGGCGTTCTTTTCCTATAACTACACCTTGTTCTTCTTCCTGACCTGGTTCCCCAGCTACCTGACCATGGCCCACGGCCTGAACGTCAAGGACATGAGCATCGCCACGGTCATTCCCTGGGTGCTGGGTTTCCTCGGCCTGGCTTTGGGCGGTTTCATCTCCGACTTTGTGTTCAAGAAAACCGGAAAGATGATGTTCTCCCGCAAAGTGGTGCTGGTGACCTGCCTGCTGGCCTGCGCCGTTTGCATCGCCTGTGCGGGGATGGTCAAGACCCTGTATCCGGCGGTCATCCTCGTCGCTTTGGCGGTGTTCTTCCTATACCTCACCGGCGCCATCTACTGGGCGATCATCCAGGACACCGTCCCGGCGGCGCGGGTGGGCGGCGTCAGCGGTTTCATGCACTTTTTGGCGAACACCTCGGGCATTGTCGGCCCGACCCTGACGGGTTTCCTGGTGCAGTTCACCGGCTCGTTCACCAGTGCATTCCTGCTGGCGGGGCTGCTGACCGTGATCGGTGCCGTGTGTGTGGCGCGCTACGTGAAACCGCTGTCGGTGGCCGATACCGGCAAGGCGGCGGAACAAAACCCGCAACCCGCTTCGGCCCTGGGCCATCCCTGAACAGAAGGAGTGAGTCGATGCCTGTTGTGAAACGTGTACCTTGCACCGGGACTGCAACGCAGATCGGTATCGTGCACCTGGGCCTGGGCGCGTTTCACCGCGCGCACCAGGCGGTCTACCTGCAACGCCATCTCAATCGCCATGGCGAAAGTGACTGGGGATTGTGCAGTGCCAACCTGCGCTCCAATCGCACCTTGGTCGAGCAAATGCGCGAGCAGGACGGCCGCTACCATGTGGCCGAGTACCGCGACCGTGAGCAGGTGACGCTGCGTGAAATCGGGGTGTTGCGCCAGGCTTTGTATGTGGGCGAGGGCGGTCAAGAGCTGGAGCATTTGCTGCAACGCATGGCCGCGCCGCAAACGCGGATCGTCACGCTCACTGTCACAGAAAAGGGCTACTGCCTGAGCCCTTCCTCCGGGCAGTTGCGCCGCGAAGATCCGACGATTGCCCATGACATCGCGCATCCACAAACGCCGCGCTCGGCCCCCGGCATTGTCCTTGAAGCCCTGCGCCGCCGTCGCGCGGCAGGCATCCCGGCCTTCACAGTATTGTGCTGCGACAACATGCCCGATAACGGCCAGCGCACCCGCCAGGCGGTCAGCGCCTTGGCCGCATTGCAGGATGAGGCGTTGGCGCAGTGGGTCGAGCAGCAGGTGGCGTTTCCCAGCTGCATGGTCGATCGCATCGTGCCGGCCATGGACGACGAGTCCTTCCGCCGGTTGGAGCAACAACTGGACTGCCACGACCGTGCGGCAGTGGTCTGTGAAAGCTTCAGCCAGTGGGTGATCGAGGATCACTTTCCCCTCGGCCGCCCGGACTGGGAAGTGGAAGGCGTGCAGATGGTCGACGACGTGCGTCCGTTTGAAACGATGAAGCTGCGCATGCTCAATGGCAGCCATTCATTGCTGGCCTACGTGGGGCTGCTGGCCGGCCATGAGTCGGTCTTCGAAGCCGTCAGCGACGTGAAGCTGGCGCGCCTCATCGAACGCTACATGGCCGAGGAGGCCGCACCCACCCTGGACATGCCGGCCGGCATCGATCTTTCGATGTATGCCCACGACCTGCGGGCGCGCTTTGCCAACGACAGCTTGCAACATCGCTTGCGCCAGATCGCCATGGACGGCTCGCAGAAACTGCCGCAACGCTGGTTGCTCGGCGCGCAGCAATTGCTCGACCAAGGGCGCAGCATTGACTGTACCGCCCTGGGCATTGCGGCCTGGATTCACTACTGCACGCAGCCGTTGCCTGGTCAGTCGATGCACGTGATCGACGACCCGCTGAGCGCAACCTTTGCCGATCTTGCGGGACGTTTCGAAGGCGCATCGCGGGTGAATGCTTTCCTCGACCTGGATGAGGTCTTCCCGCCGCAGCTGGCGGCTCGCGCAGAGTTTCGCGATGCCGTGCACCGTGCCTATCGCACCCTGGTCCGCGATGGTGTGGACAGCCTGTTGCCCCCCCTTGCCGCACCCAACTGATAACAAGGAGAAGAACATGGAACAGACATGGCGTTGGTTTGGCCCCAAAGACCCGATCTCCCTGGCGGACGTTCGCCAAACCGGTGCGACCGGCATCGTCACCGCGCTGCACGAAATCCCCAATGGTCAGGTTTGGCCAGTGGAGGCCATCGCGGCGCGCAAGCAGATGATCGAAGCGGCCGGCTTGAGCTGGTCGGTGGTGGAAAGCATTCCGGTGCACGAAGACATCAAGCGCGGCTGTGGACGGCGCGACGAGTACATCGCCAACTACCAGCAAAGCGTGCGCAACCTGGCGAGCTGCGGCATCGATATCGTCTGCTACAACTTCATGCCGGTGCTGGACTGGACCCGTACCGACCTGGCCTATGAACTGGCGGATGGTGGCTGGGCATTGCGTTTCGATCAGACCGCATTCGCCGCCTTCGATCTGTTCATCCTCCAGCGCCCCGCTGCGCAGGCCGAATACAGCGCCGAAGATATCCAGCAGGCCAGGGCCTACTTCGAACAACTGACGCCGGCCCGCCGCGAAGCTTTGGTCAACACCTTGATCGCAGGCTTGCCCGGTGCCGAGGAACACTACAGCCTGGACAACTTCCGTGACTTGCTGCGTACCTACGCCGACATCGACGAGGCCACGTTGCGCGTACACCTGGGGTATTTCCTGCGCGCGGTGATCCCCGTCGCGGAGGAGGTGGGTGTGCGCATGGCGATCCACCCGGACGACCCGCCCCGGGCGCTGCTCGGCTTGCCCCGCATCCTCTCCACTGCCGAAGACGCCCAGTGGCTGCTGGACGCAGCTCCAAGCCCGGCCAATGGCCTGACGTTCTGCACCGGCTCCTATGGCGTGCGTGAAGACAACGACCTGGTGGCGATGGCCAAGCACTTTGCGCCGTTCATCTACTTCACCCATCTGCGCTCAACCCGCCGGGAAACCGACCCACGCAGCTTCCATGAAGCCCATCACCTGGACGGCGACGTCGACATGGTCGGCGTCATCGCTGCCCTGGTGGCTGAAGAGCACCGACGTGAGCGCGAAGGCGGCCCGCGCTTGCCGCTGCGTCCCGACCATGGGCATCAACTGCTGGACGACCAACAGCGCAAAAGCAATCCCGGCTACTCACTGATCGGCCGTCTCAAGGGCCTGGCGGAAATCCGCGGCGTGGAGCTGGCTGTGCGTCGACAACTGAGTCAAGTAGCGCACTAACCCCGTGGCGAGGGAGCTTGCTCCCGCTGGGCTCTGTAGGAGCTGGCGAAGCCTGCGATCTTTTGATCTTGATCTTTCGCTGGAGATTCAAGTGTCAGGGGAAAGATCGCAGCCTCGTTGCACTCGACAGCTCCTACACAGCTCCTACGGGGCGCAACCCAGCGGGAGCAAGCTCCCTCGCCACAAAAGCCAAACCGCAGGCTTAGTCGCGGTTGTCTTCCGGTTCCAGCGCTTGCAGCCAACGGTTCTCCGAGCGGCTCAGATGCTGGCGCATCGAGGTTTGGGCGCCGAGCACATCCTTGTTGGCTACGGCGTGCAGGATCGCCTCATGCTCGATGACCGCAGCTTCCCACGTCAGGGCGTTCTCCGAGTGTTTGCTCAGGTGAGCCGAAATCGGGTTGTGTCGTTCATCAAAGAGTGCAGTGATGATCCGGACCAGGGCGGAGTTGCCGCTCATCTTGGCCAGGCGCTGATGGAATCGACGGTCATCCTCCAGCGGAGGCAGGCCATTGGCAATGCTCGCGCGCATGGCATCGATACATTCCTGCAGATAGCGGTAGTCGCTTTTCTTGCCGTGCAAACACGCCAGGATCACCGTTTCACCTTCGATCAAGGCGCGCGCCTGCATCAGTTCCGACGGGCTCTCGCCCAAGGTCATGCTCGGGTTTTTTCCGTCCTTGGGCTTGGCGCGCACATACACGCCGGAGCCCATCTTGATCTCGATGTCACCGTCTATTTCCAAGGCAATCAGCGCCTCGCGCAGCGACGGCCTGGAAACCCCCAGCAGTTGGGTCAGGTCACGCTCGGGGGGAAGCCTGGAGCCTGCCTTGAAATCCCCTTGGGCGATGTAGTTGCGCAGTTGATCGGCGATTTTCTGGTACGGCTTGCGCTCGGCGGCGTTGATCGGTGAGACCATGGGAGGGCGTCCATCGGAGAGTCCGCAAAGGCTACCATAGGCGCTTGATGGTGTTCATTTATGTGGGAGCGAGCTTGCTCGCGAAGGCGGTGGGTCAGCTTGCATCAATGCTGAATGTACCGCCGCTTTCGCGAGCAAGCTCGCTCCCACAGGGGAAGGGTTGCAGTGACTCCGTCATTCACATCACCGCGCCGATTTGCCAGGGCAGGAACTCGTTATCGCCCAAGCCGTTTTCCTCGCTGCAAGTGCGGTGTCCGGACGCCGTCTCCAGCATCAGTCGGAACAACCGCTCACCCGCCTGCGCCACCGACTCCAGGCCATCGACAATGCCACCAGCGTTGAAGTCCATGTCCAGTTCCATGCGTTGGAACAGGCGAGTATTGGTGGCGATCTTCAAGGAGGGCGTGGGTTTGCAGCCGTAGGTCGAGCCACGGCCCGTGGTGAAGCAGATGAGATTCGCGCCACCCGCCACCTGGCCGGTCGCGGACACCGGGTCATAGCCGGGCGTGTCCATGAACACCAGGCCTCGGGCATCGACCGTTTCAGCGTATTGGTAAACACCCATCAGCCCGGTCGCACCGGCTTTCGCCACGGCGCCCAGGGATTTTTCCAGGATGGTGGTGATGCCCCCGGCCTTGTTGCCCGGCGAAGGGTTGTTGTTCATATCACCGTCGTTGTGGCGCACGTAAGCTTCCCACCAGTGGATCCGCTCCATCAATTTTTCCGCGATTTCGGCAGACGCCGCGCGGGCCGTCAGCAAGTGTTCGGCCCCATAGATTTCCGGCGTTTCCGAAAGAATCGCGGTGCCGCCATGCTGCACCAACAGGTCCACGGCCGCGCCGAGTGCCGGATTGGCCGTAATGCCCGAGTAACCATCCGAGCCGCCGCATTGCAAGCCGACGCATAAGTGGCTGGCGGCGACGGTCGACCGTTGGTATTGGTTGATGACAGGCAGCATCGCTTCAATATGGGCGATGCCACGGCGCACGGCTTCGCGAGTACCGCCTTCCTCCTGAATGATCAGGCTGGCCTTGAGCACAGCGCGGCGATCCCCCAGTTCATTCATCAACGGGGTCAGTTGGTTGACTTCGCACCCCAGGCCGATCAACAGCACGCCGGCGAAGTTGGCGTGATCGGCATAGCCGCGCAAGGTGCGCTTGAGGATGTCGATGCCTTCACCCTTGGCGCCCATGCCACAGCCGCTGCCGTGGGTGATCGCAACGACGCCATCGACATTGGGGAAGTCTTTCAGGCTTTCCGGAGAAAATGCGTTGGCGATGTGCTTGCAGACGGTTGCCGAGCAGTTGACGCTGGAAATGACACCGATGTAATTGCGTGTACCGACGCGCCCATCCTCACGGACGTAGCCTTCGAACGTAGCGGGATCATTGCTCAACGAGGTGGGCACATAGACGTTCCGTACACGGTGTTCGGCATTGGTGGCGGGCATGTCCAGGTTGTGCACGTGGACGTAATCGCCGGGCTCGATGTCCCGGGTTGCCTGGCCAATGGTCTGCCCGTACTTGAGCAGCCGTTGGCCGGCCAACACCGTGCGCAGGGCGATCTTGTGGCCGGACGGAACCGGCTGCCGGGCGGTCAGGGTGATGCCGTCGGCACTCACGTGCTGACCTTCGGCGATATCGCCCCGGGCCACTGCGACATCATCACCCGGTGCCAGCACAAGCAAAGAAGAAGGCGGGTTCATGCGACGTCCTCCGATTCCTAGCACTCGATGATGGCTTTGACGACGCCCTGGCTGGGGTCGAGCAATGTGGCGAACGAATCGGCCACGTCGCCCAGCGTCAGTCGGTGGGTGTTCAGGGCCGCATCCGGAATCAATCCGTCGCGCAGGCATCGCTCGACGTGGCGGAAGTCTTCCTGGGTGGCGTTGCGGCTGCCCATCAGCGTGGCTTCGCGCTTGTGGAATTCAGGGTCGGAGAAGGTGATGGAGTCCCGCACCACCGAAATCATCACATAGGTACCGCCGTGGGCGATGAACTCGAACCCGCGTTCCATGGCCCGTGCGTTACCGGTGGCATCGAATACCACGTCGAAAAAATCACCCCCTGTCAGTTCAGCCAGGGTCTGCTTGTCGCCTTCGCCGATGTGCACGGCGGCGTGGATATCCAAGTGTTGCTTGCAGAACGCAAGACGATCCTCACGGGTATCCAGGACGGTGACTTGTGCTCCACGCAGGCTGGCGAAGATTGCCGCCGCCATGCCGATCGGGCCGGTGCCGACCACCAGCGCGCGTTTATCCGCCTGGACATTTGAGCGCCGCACCGCGTGCGCGCCGATGGACAGGAACTCGATCATCGCCGCCTGATCAAGGGAAACACCCACAGCCTTGTGCACGAATTCGTGGGGAACGCTCAGGTACTCAGTGAACGCGCCATCGCAATGAACGCCCAGCACTTGAATGCGGGTGCAGCAGTTGGTCTTGCCCTGGCGGCAGGCGATACATGTCCCGCAGGAGAGGTAGGGCATCACATAGACAACATCACCGATGGCGAGGTCGCTGGCGCTGTCCGTCTCGTCGACTACCCCAGAGAACTCGTGGCCCATGACGCGCGGATACTCGAGGTACGGCTGATTGCCGGTGAAGATGTGCAGATCGGTGCCGCAGACCCCGACGCGCTTGACCCGGATGAGGATCTCCCCCGGTTTCCTGAGGGGCTTTTCACGTTCGATGGCGGTTAACGAGCCGGGTTCGTTACAGATGACAGTCAGCATGTCGATGCTCCTTGGCTGGCGTGCAGGCAGTGGCTGCCTGCAGGCGGGAGGAGGGTTATGAGCGCACGGCTGCCGGGACCGGGGCTCTCTTTTTTGTTGTAGGCGGGCAGTGACCTGCACCGATGACCTTGCTCCGAAACTACAGGCCGGAAAAAATATTGGCAAGACCAATTAATAAAAAAATAGATTGGACTGACCAAATGTAATCTGAGCGTCGCCCGGCACTGCATCATTGAGTGAACCCAGGCCCATTCCGGCAGGTCACTCGTGTGTCAGGAACAAAAACAGGATGGACCCTCTGATGCGATCTATTGACCTCGCCAGCCTCTCTTTTGCCGCGCTGCTGTGCGTGGCGTGCTCAAGTCAACCGCCCGCAACATGGAGCTACGCAGACGCCCAAGGACGGGCCAATCTCCCCCCCGACCAGGCCTATCCCGAGCTCTTTGAAGCGGTGCAACGCGAGCAGGTGTTCACTGACCAGAAGCATTTCGTGGACGCACTGCCCAACCGTGATCCAGCGCAGATCCGCGCCGATTACCTGGTCCGACGTAACCGCGATGGCTTCGATATCAAGGCTTTCGTGAAAGACAACTTCATCGAATCCGGCGAAGCCGAAAGCCCGGCTCCCAAGCCCGGCGCTCCGATCGAGGCACACATCGACAGCCTCTGGCCGGTACTGAGTCGATCCTACAGCCAGGTGCCGGCCTACAGCAGCTTGTTGCCCCTGCCGCAGCCCTATGTGGTGCCCGGCGGACGTTTTCGCGAGATGTATTACTGGGATTCGTATTTCACCATGCTGGGGCTTGAGCAGAGCGGTGATAAGGCCCAGGTCCGGCAGATGACCGACAACTTTGCCTACATGATCGACACCTACGGCCACATTCCCAACGGCAATCGCACCTACTACTTGAGCCGGTCGCAGCCGCCATTTTTTGCTTACATGGTGGAGTTACAGGCGCGTATCGAGGGCGACCAGTCCTATGGACGATACCTGCCGCAGTTGCAGAAGGAGTATGCCTATTGGATGGAGGGCGCCAAGTCACTCAAGCCCGGCACGGCTGAGCGGCACGTGGTCAAGCTCGCCGATGGCAGTGTGCTCAACCGCTATTGGGATGCCAGCCCGACGCCTCGAGAGGAATCGTGGTTGCAAGATGTCCGCACTGCCGAGCAGGCGCCGGACCGGGCCAGGGAAGAGGTCTGGCGAGACCTGCGCGCTGGCGCCGAAAGTGGCTGGGACTTCAGCTCGCGCTGGTTGGACGATGGCCAGAACCTGGCGAGTATTCGCACCACGGCCATCGTGCCCGTGGATCTGAATAGCCTGATCTATCATCTGGAAAACACCATCGCCAAAGCCTGCGAGACGGTGCAGAACAACCCCTGCGTCCAGGCTTACGGCCGGCGCGCCGAACAGCGCCAGCGGGCCATCGAGAAGCACTTGTGGAATGCCGACAAAGGTTTCTACGTGGACTACGACTGGCAACGCAACCAGCCACGCCAGCAGCTTACGGCCGCGACGCTATTCCCGCTGTATACGGGGCTGGCGTCTGTCGAGCATGCCAATCGCACTGCCGATGCGGTACGTGACGGCCTGTTGCGCCCCGGCGGCATCGCCACCACCCAGGTCAGTAATGGCCAGCAATGGGACGAGCCCAATGGCTGGGCACCGTTGCAATGGGTCGCGGTGGAGGGGCTGGACCGCTACCAGCACACCGCCCTGGCGCAGCAAATTGGCAGCCGCTTCTTGCAGCAGGTCGAGAACCTTTACCGCAGGGAAAACAAGCTGGTGGAGAAATACGATCTGTCCGGGCGCGGAGACGGCGGGGGAGGCGGCGAATATGAACTGCAGGACGGCTTCGGCTGGACAAATGGGGTGACGCTAAAGCTGCTGGGTAAATATGGCGAAGCTTCCCCAGGGCTTGTGGGTGAGTAAATGCCAACGGCCCCTGTGGGAGCGAACGCTGTGTAGGAGCTGTCGAGTGCAACGAGGCTGCGATCTTTCCACTGCCAATTGAGTCTGAAGGGAAAGATCAAGGTCAAAAGATCGCAGGCTTCGCCAGCTCCTACAGAGCCCAGCGGGGCGGTGCGACGTTTCGTAAAATCCCCTCGCCACAGCGAGCCGTTGTGGCCTGGCTATTCATGCACCGTCACCCGATTGCGCCCGGTCTTCTTCGACGTATACAGCGCCTGATCCGCCCTGGCGATCAGGTCGGCGTGGTCGTTCGAGGGCTGGCTCAGGTCGGCCACGCCCAGGCTGATGGTGAAACGGATGGTCTGGTCGTTGTACACCACCTCCAGCGCCTCCACGGAGTGCCGCATGCGTTCGGCGAAAGTGAGTGCACCGCTGCTGTCGGTATCTGAAAGCACCACGCCAAACTCTTCACCGCCATAGCGCCCGACCACATCGGAGTCGCGCGCATGTTCGAGCAGCAGCCTGGCGACTTGCTCGATGACCTTGTCGCCGGCCTGGTGACCGTAGGTGTCGTTGACCCGCTTGAAGTGATCGATATCGAGCATCACCAGGCTCAACGCATGGCCGTAGCGCTGGTGCCGGGCGTAGGCGGCTTTCAGGTTGGCCTCCCAATGCCCGCGGTTGTACAGCCCCGTCAGTCGATCAGTGCTGGAGAGTTGTTGCAACTGCGCGTTGGCGGCCTGGAGCTGATGCCGGTTGGCGGCGACGTCGGTGACGTCATAGATCACCAGGCAGATGTGCTTGATGGTGTTGTCAGGCGAGCGTAGCGGCAGCAGCGTGGTGTTCTGGTACATGAACGCTTCCTGGCCGGTGATCGGCTGGTAGCTCTTGAACCGAATCAGGTACGGGCGCTGCTCCCAGACCGTGAACGCTGGCGTGCCCAGGGTCGCGACACTTTCCACCTTGCGGCTGAACCACTGGCGATCGATTTCAGGGAACAGGCTGAAAAAATGCTGATTGTGGGCATCCTTGGGCTGCACCCCGGAGCGGTTCTCCATGAAGGTGTTCCAGACCTGCACGCGGTACTCGCGGTCGAGCACCACGACACCGACGTCGATGCTCTGAACGATGGCCAGCAACCAGTGAAATTCGTTCAGATCGATGGGATCGTTCATGGCTCAGCTCATCAGGTAGGCGAGTTTGTGGGTCAACCGTTCGATGGAGTCTTCCGTGAACAGCAGCAACAGGTCGAAGCGAATATCGTGTCCTTCCAGGCTGTAGCTGATTTCCACCGCCAGGGTCTTTTTCCAGTGCTTGCGGTTGACCTGGATCAGGTCCTCGATGGCCGCGTGCTGGCCGAGGATCTGCGGATGGCCCTGGGAAAACACCACATCGATCTGTTCGGCAATGCTGCTCAGGCACGCACCGATCAAGACACTGGAAAGGTCCAGCAACATTTCCAGGTCCGAATAATCGGCGCTCTCGCGCTGCATCAGTTGCGCGATGTCGGCGATTTCCGAGTCATGGAATATCAGCAGGGCTTCACCGGCGATGCCGCTGCCAATGAAACCCTGGCAGATGGCCGTGAGTTGCTGGGAGCTGCCGACGTCGTTGAGCGCCATATGCAGTTCCCCGACCTCGAGGATGTTCACGTTCGGCACCGGCAACTGCACGAAGACCCCCAATACCTTGGCGATCAGGGCCGCTGCCCGGCCGATGGCCACGTTGACCGTCTCGCGGAACACATCGTGAAAACTGATGGCCGTGTTCGTGGCCGAACGATTCTGCAGCGGCACCTGGCTGGCTTGGGCCATTAGCCCCAGCCGCTCCAGTGTCTGGCGCAGGTCGTTTTCGTCGAACGGTTTTTTCAGGAACGCCAGCGCGCCCAGCTCAAGCACGCGGCGCACCGCCTCGTCCTGGACGTCACCGGAAATCACGATGACTTGCGCCTTCAAGCCCTCGGCGCGCAAGGCGCTCAACACCTGGTAGCCATCCATTTCCGGCATGGTCAGGTCGAGCAGCACCACTTGCCCCAGGCCCTGGCGTATGGCGTCCATCGCCTGGCGCCCGTTGACCGCCTCGGTGACCGAAACCGGCCAGTCTGCAGGCAGCGCGCGCAACACCTGTTTGCGCGCCATGTTGGAGTCGTCACACACAACCAGGGGAATCAACGGCACAGGGGCATCCATTGGCGTTCAATGGTAGGGGAGGTCCTACGTACATCATTCATAGGCTGGCAGGGGCCCTTTGATTAACGAACAGGATTTATCAGGCATTGCGTCCTGCATGAAAGGCTTGCAGGGCACTGTTGTATTAAAAACTGGACCAATAAGTCAGGGGAGTCAACTGCACTTCGTCATTACAACCAGCGCAAAGCCACGGTCGGCGTGCCGATTGGTATTGGCAGGCACAGTTTGTGGTCTATAGTTTTCTGCAGGTCCGGAACCCTTCAGTGCCGGCGGCCAGGAACCACGGACGCCTCGCAGCGTTGCCGCGTCGGATACCCGCAGGCCGTCAGCAGTGAACAACGCAGGGAGCACACCATGGCGATCCAACGGGCGAGTGTACTGACGTCGGCCCAGGATGTCGCCCCTCGTGACAACACCTTGTCCGATGCGACAAGCGATCTGTTTCGGCGCCGCTTCGACCAGGTCAAGGAAGCCTACATTCTGTTCCCGCTGTTGGCGGTTCTCCTGCTATCGGTCATCTGGGCGGGCACCCTGTACCTGCTCAAGGTCGAACAGACCCGCGCGCAGCAGGGCATCGCCGAGGCGAGCCTGGAAATCGGCGCCACCTACGAAGCGCAGATCCTGCGGGCGGTGCGTGAAATCGACCAGACCCTCAAGCTCGTCAAGTACACCTACGAGTCCGAGCGCGAGGCAAACCCGCTGCCCAAGCTCAAGGCACGCGCCTTGCTGCCTTCACCTTATTTGTTTGATGTCAGCGTGGTTGATGCCAGTGGTCTGGTCGTGGCCAGTACCCAGTCGAGCGAGGTCGGAGACCGGCTCGCCAAGGATGAGCTGCAAACGGTGGAGCGTGACACTGCATTGTCGATCAGCCGCCCGTGGAAAAGCCCGGCGAAGGGGGAGTGGAAGTTGCGTTTCAGCCGGCGGCTCGACACGGGGGCTGGCGCATTCGCCGGGATCGCCATGGTTGAAGTCGATGCGGCCTATTTCGTCAGCAGTTATGACACCTCGAAGCTTGGCAATCAGGGCTTGCTCGGCCTGCTGGGCATCGACGGCGTCTTTCGGGCACGGCGCAGCGGGGAAGCGATATCGGCCGGCGATGAGGTTGATTACGCCGCCGTGGTGCCGGACACCGAAAACACTGACGCCGTACGCTTGATCAACGGAATGGACGGCGTGCGGCGCTACACCAGCGCCCGTCAGCTCTACGATTTTCCGCTGGCGGTGATCGTTGGGTTGTCCGAAGAAGAACAACTGGCCACAGTGACGCGACAAGCGCAGACCTACCTCTGGCGCACGGCCGGCGGCAGCCTGTTGCTGGTGTTGTTGGCGGGGCTGCTTGCCCGGATGAGCTGGCAGCTGGTGCAAAGCCGTCTGCGCGCAGGCGAAGCGAAAATTGCCTACGCCGAAAATGTCGAGTATCTGGCCTATCACGACGGCCTTACGGCGTTGCCCAATCGCAGTCTGTTCAGCATTCTGTTGAGCCAGAGCATCGGCGAGGCAAGTCGTTATCATCGGCAACTGGCGGTGCTGTTCCTTGACCTCGACCGCTTCAAGCAAGTCAACGATACGCTTGGGCACGATGCCGGCGATCAATTGCTCAAGGAGGTCGCGCTGCGACTCATGGCGTGTCTGCGCACCAGCGATACGGTCGCCCGATTGGGCGGCGACGAATTCGTGATCCTGCTGCCAGAGCTGTCCGATGACAAGGACGTGGCAACCACCGCCCAGAAGATCCTTGGCGCCGTTGCCCGGCCTTTCAACCTCCAGGGTCAGGAGTTCCGGGTGACCGCCAGCGTCGGCATCAGTGTCTTCCCACAGGATGGCCTGGACGAGCAGACGCTCAAGAAAAACGCCGATATCGCGATGTACCAGGCCAAGCAATGCGGCAAGAACAACTTCCAGTTCTACTCCGCGAAGCTGAACGCGGACTCACTGGAACGGATGACGCTGGAGCTGAGCTTGCGCCACGCGCTGGAGCGCCACGAGTTCCAGCTTCACTACCAGGCCAAGCGAGATATCGGCAGTGGTCGCATTACCGGCATGGAAGCGCTCCTGCGCTGGAATCATCCGGACCTGGGTATCGTGGCACCGATGCAATTCATCCCGGTAGCGGAAGAGACCGGTTTGATCGTGCCGATCGGCAAGTGGGTGCTCAAGACCGCCTGCCAGCAAAACGTGGCGTGGCAGCAACAGGGATTGCCGCACCTGGGGGTCGCCGTGAACCTCACGGCACGGCAGTTTGCCGATGAGAACCTGCTTGCGGACCTGGCTGAGATATTGGCCGAAACCGGTATGGATGCACGTCTGCTGGAGCTGGAAATCGCCGAGAGCCTGCTCATGCAGGACGTCAAAAGAGCGTTGAGCGTGTTGACCGGGCTCAAACACTTGAAGGTCCGCATCGCCGTCGATGATTTCGGCATTGGCTATTCTTCGCTCTCTGCCCTCGAACAGTTTCCGCTCGACGTCATCAAGATCGACCGCTCGTGTATCTGCGATACCAGCAGCGTGTCGGAAGACAAAGCCTTGACCGAAGCCATTATTGCCATGGGCCGGACCCTCAGCCTGACCGTGGTGGCCCAAGGTGTGGAAACCAAGGAGCAGGCCGATTTCCTGCGCGACAATGCCTGCGACGAATTCCAGGGGTTCTACTTCAACAAACCGGTTCCTGCCGATCAGTTCAAGGTGTTGCTACAAGCCCAGGCGGCTGGCACGGATCTCGATAACTAAGGCCCGCGCTTATTGCGGGTCAAGCGGCAGTGCCCTGACGCTGCCGTCTACCTCCCGGGCATCGATATAGCCAATGGTGCCGGGGTTCTCTGCAATACGCTTCTTGACCTCCGCACTGCTTGAAACAGCCTGGGGCGGTTGGCCTCTGCCGGTAAAGATGATTTTCGACCAGTGCGCCTTGAGCTGGGCGGCGGACTTGCTTGTGAACGTTGTGTAGAACTCGTCGCGGGTCGGCGAATCTTCCGTCAGGTCAATGGGAGTTGCCTGTCCGCCGTCGGGGAAACGGCTGGTCTTGCCGAGGAAAATATCCGCCACCTGATTGCGCGCGAGCGCTTTCACCGGGCTGGACGTGGCGACGACCACGACCACGTCGGCCTTGACGGCGGCGCTGGCTGCGCACAGGGCGAGCCCCGCTACGGTGAATCCGATGAGCCTCACAAACCCCATGGCCCGCTCCATCAGAATACAAAATCGACAGCTAGGCTGATGACGTTGAGCGAGCCCCCCGACGTGAAGTCCGGTTGGGGATTGATCAACGGACCGACCGAGTTGCCCTTGAAACGTGTGTGATCGTATTGCAGTTTGGCGTCCATGTTCTTGGTGAAATCCCAGCGCACGCCAAGGGACACGGTCTGCTGGCCTTCGTTTGAGCCCAGGACAGAGTTGAGTGCACCGTTGAGCTGCTCGGCAACCCCCGCCAGGGCCGGTGGCAGGGCCGAAGCCGTCAGGCCCGGGCTGGAGACTTCTGTTTCGGTCTTGGACCGAGCGTAGGTGACATAGGGGGTGAACGCTGCAACGCGGTACCCGCCGCTGATGTACCAGCCACTGGTCCTGCCCAGGCCGGAACGGCTATCCAGACGTCCCCATTCGCTCATGACGAACCAATCGCCCGGATCATAGCTGGCGCCTACTCCAAAGAATTCGACGGGCGTGTCATCGGAGTCGTAGCGATCGGCGATGGCGATGCCTTCTGCACCGAACTCCCTGAACGTATCGAAGAGTGAATTGAACGGCTCCAGTGTCAGGTCGGCTTTCATGAAGGTGATGCGCGTGGTCAGGACGCCGAACTCGGTGGTGTTGGTGACCCCCCAGAAATTTCTCGTCAGTGCCTTGCCGGCGCCGTCAGGCTGACGGGTGTCGTTCTGGCCGTAGTGCGCCTGCACGGTATTGGTGATTTCATCGACACGAAACCGGTAGCTGCCATCGATGCCGTCGCTGCTGGAAATCGGCATCAGGCTGTAGACCTCCATGGGCGCCCGCACCCAGGGCAGGGTGTAGCCCACTTTTCGAGTGTCGGAGACCAGGAAAGTCGGCAATACGGTACGGCCAATGCGTGCGTTGAAGTCCGGCGTGAACTGGTACTTGATGTTGGCCCACTCGACAAAGGGGCGGTAGCTGTTGTCGTAGCGCTGCTCTGAAATGACCTGCACCACGGCCGACAGCTGCGGGGTGAACGTGGCGGTCAGTTGGGCACCGATCAGGCTGTCGACATCGGCGCTCCAGTTCCGTGAATGACCGGCGCCATTGGGTTTGAAGATACTGGAGGTGAAGTCGGCTCTTTTTTCGCTGGAATGGACGATCCCCACCGTGCCGAAACTGCTTAACGAGAACATATCGGCGGCGTCGGCGCTGGCGCCGCCGGCATACAGCGTCATGACGGCCAGGGCCAGTGTCTTGGGTCTTGTCGCCATAGGGTCAACGTGACCTCGTTGCATGGATCGCCATTCGTCTGTTCCTTGTAACGTTGGCTGAAGCTGCGCGCTACCACCCACCGAAGCGTAGTCTAGATCGCCAATTTGAGCGTAAAGGTTGCCCCTGTTCCCGGGCCATCGCTGTGGGCTTCCAGTGAACCGCCCATCTCCATGGCCGCCAGGACGCAGCTGTGCAAACCAAAACCATGGCCATCCTTGCGCGTGGTAAAGCCATGGGCAAAGATTCGCGTCAGGTTCTCGGGCGCGATGCCTTCGCCATTGTCGATGACCTTGATCACCAGGGTGTCTGCCTGGGGCATCTCACTCTGAAGGATGATTTGATGAGCAAGCTCCGGCTTCTCATCCATCGCCCTGCTGGCGTTTTTTATCAGATTGACCAGGATCAGCAGCACCCGGTGCTTGTCCAGCAGCAGCAAGGGCGTTTCGGCAAAGTTTCGTACCACGGTTATCTGGCGCGCCGCGATGATGCTGGCGTTCATGCGCAAGGCATCCTCGATCAGTTCCTTTATCTGCACGGTTTCGGCAATGGTAGAGGTGCCCGCATACGATTGCTGGGCGGAAACGATTTCCTTGATGTGGTCAACGCTTTTAGTCAGCTGGCCAAGTTCCTCGGTCATGCTCTGTTGCTCGACCGCTAGCGCGTCCACCAGTTGGTTCAGGTAGCCGGGCAGCAGCTTGCCTTTTTCGTCGTGGGAGATGAAGTCGCCGAGGTCCTCGGCATGCTCGTTCATCATTTGCACCGCCTTGCCGAGCCCCAAGGCCTTGCTGGTACGCAGCTTGCGGGTGACCATGTCGGCGGAGATATTCACGCTGTTGAGCACATTGCCCACGTTGTGCAGGACGTTGGTGGCTATTTCGGCCATGCCGGCCTGGCGGGCGGCCGCGGCCAGTTGCGTCTGCGCTTCGGCGGCGCGCAAACGGCTCTGCGCCAGTTGCCAGCTCATCCGGGCGAGCAGGCTCACCAACAACACCAGCACCAGGCTGCCGCCCGCGGCGCGCCAGAGATAGGTACGCGCTTGCTGGTTCACCGCAGCCAGTTGCTCTTGCTCGGACAAGCCGACAATCACCGCCAACGGAAAGTCGTAGAGCTGGCGGGCACTGGTGTAGCGCCGCACCCCGTCCCATCCGTTGACCGAGAGCACGGCGTCGGTGTTTTCGGCGTCTGGCACCACGGCGCTGTAATCGACCGTATCGCCGGCCAGTACCGTTTCCCCGGTGCGCCGTACGCGGAAGATGCCGTCGGTGCCAAGGAGCCCGAGCGCACCCTGGTCGCCGAGTTTCGAGGCGTCGTAGCTGCTGACGAAGTAGGCGGCATCGACTTCGACCCTGGCGATCCCGGAAAGCCCGCCATCCGCGGCGTCGAGTCGCCGACTGAAGCGCAGGCGCCATTCCCCGGTGACAGGGCTTTTCCATGGGTGGCTGATGGACAGCGAGTCACCATGGCGCAGCGTTTGTTGCTCATCCGGGTCCGCGATATTTTCCCGCTCGTTGACCCGCGTGCTTGCCACGAGCCTGCCGTCCGGGCTGACCACACTGACGTCAAACACCAAGGCCGGCGGCAACAAGGCCCGCTCCTGGAGCCGGCGCAAGGGGTTAGGCTCACCTTCAGCTTCGTAGGTGTATTTGACCAGTTTGAGGGTTTGATCGATTTCGTGAATGGCGCGCAACATTTGCGCTTCGTAGGTGGCGCCCATCTCCATACTTGCCGTCGCGGCGCTCTGCTGCGCGCGGACATGTTCAACCTTGATCAGGTACAGGGTCGCGGTCCAGATGGCCAGCAACAGAAGCGCGGCCAGCAACGGGAACAGAATGTAGGCTTCCTTGGCCTGTTCGATGCCGAACCGAAACACGCCGGCCTCGGTATCGCCATCAATCTCTGCATGATGGGCAGGGCCAGGGGCCAACCTCAGTGTCTCAGGCCGCTGGATCGGCATGGTGTGCTCCCTGCATTATTCACTACCGAAGGCTGGTGGGCATCCGACACGGTTACGGCTCGAGGGGGTGTTGCTCCTATGGCCCGAGCGAAACTCTGGATCTGTCAGGAACTATAGACCACAAACTCTGCATACCAATGGGCGAGCAGGGATCTGTCCACGGAGCAAGGGGAACACGTCGACCCCGTGGCGAGGGAGCTTGCTCCCGCTGGGCTGCGCAGCAGCCCCATAGCCGGCCACGAAGGTGTATCAGGAAGCTGTCATCAGCTTCATGGGGGGGCGCTTCGCACCCCAGCGGGAGCAAGCTCCCTCGCCACAGGAGCACTTTTGCATGCGCTATTGCGTAGGCGCGGAATGCGGGCTCACACCGCTTGCCTGACCTTGCGCTGCACCCACTGCGCCTCGTCCCGCAATTCAAGGACTTGCCAATGGAAGTGCTCCAGGGAGGCGCTGTGCCCGACACTGATCAGGATCGTGTCCGGCAGCGTTTGCTTTAGCAGTTGATAGCAGCGCGCTTCGTTTGCCGCATCCAGCGCCGAGCTGCTCTCGTCGAGAAACAGCACCGTAGGGCGGGTCAGCAGGGCCCTGACGAATGCACAGCGTTGCTGTTCGCCGACGCTGAGGGTCTGCGCCCAGTCCCGTTCCTGCTCCAGTTGATCGGCCAGGTGTTGCAGGCCGACTTGCTCCATGATCTGGCGCAGCGCCGCATCTTCTTCGCGGCGGGGCGGTTTGGGGTACCACAGCGCCTCGCGCAGGTTGCCCAACGGCAGGTAGGGTTTTTGCGAAAGTGTCAGGGCGCGCTCACGGTCATAGCAACTTGAACCGCGAGCGTGATGCCAAAGCCCGGTAATCGTGCGGATCAGCGTCGATTTGCCATAGCCGGACGGCGCGCTGATCATCAGGCTGTCGCCAGGCTTGAGGGAAAGGTTGAAGCCTTTGAACAAGGGCCGGCCGTTTGGCAGCCAGATGTCCAGGTCCTTGATGTCGAGGCCGCTGGCCTGTTGCTCGTGCCTGACCTGGGACTTGACCTCGACGTTATCCAGGCGCTCCTGGAAACCGACCAGCCGGTCGATCACCGACTTCCATTCCGACAGTTCCGGAAATACCTCCACAAGATAGGCAATGGCTGCGTGTACTTCACCGAAGGCGGCGCTGATCTGTGTCAGCCGGCCGAGGGGGAATGCGCCCGCGAAGAACTGTGGTGCCATGATGAACATGGGGATGACCGTGGCGCTGCGCAAATAGAGGGTTGAGTAGCCCATGATCAGTTTCTGTTTTTTCACCAACGCCCAGAAGTTCTCCAGCGCCGCTTCCAGACGCAGGTTGAACCGTTGTTTTTCTGCGGCTTCTCCACGGTATTGGGCCACTGAGTCGGCGTTTTCCCGCAGGCGGATGAGCGAGAAACGAAAATCTGCTTCACGCCGTTGTTGCATGAAATTGAGGCTGGGCAGCGCACGTCCCAGCCAGAATGCGACACCGGTTCCTGCGATTGCGTACACCAGGGCCACCCACACCAGTAGCCCTGGGATGACGAATGACTCGCCGTTGAATGGCACGCTGACGAGGCTGGAGGCCTGCCAGAGGATGTGCAGGAAAGAAAACAGTGACACCACCGACGTCAGCAGCCCCAAGCTCAACTTGAGGGATTTTATGATGAAGAGGTCAATGTCTTCGGCGATCCGTTGATCCGGGTTGTCGACGTCGGTCTCGCTCAGTTTCAGCTTATGGTAGCGCTGGTTGTCCAGCCACTGATCGAGCATGTTGCGCGTCGCCCAACGACGCCAGCGCAGCGTCAGCTTCTGTTGGAAGTGAAACGCACCGACGGTAAACGCGGCGGTGCCGATCTGCAGCAGGATGAACTGCAGGCTGCCGATCAGAAAACCGTGGTAATCCAGGGCCTGCAAGGCGTTATAGAAATGCAGGTTCCAGAAATTCGTCAGGATGTTGATACCGACCATGCACAGGGTCATCAGCACAGTGGCGAACAACAGCAGCAGGGCCGGATACTTTTCCTCGGATGTCCAGAAAGGCCGTGCGAGACGCCAGAAATTGCGGAGTGTATGCATGTGGTCTTGGTGAGCCCGGTCGCTGACGACGTTGAGTTTGCAGGGGAGGGAGGATAGGATCAGCCAATGCTAATCGTTTGCATTAATTAGGGAAAGCCACGGGAGCCCTGTTATCGAATTTCCAGAATGGCTTAACCAGGCCTGGCCGCCAATAACACGGGTCATTCGGCAAGCACCTGGCGATCAACCGTCTATTGGGTTAAGTCATGTTGCCGACCCTGCCGTGCTGAAACCGTTGCTGTCTCGATTTGCCCTGCAATATCCGGGGGTGAATCGCGCGGCTGTGGTTTCGCAGTGGTCGATGAACTACATGAGCATTGCCCTGCCGGCCGCCCTGGCGTGCGTGCTCACGCGTCAGGGCGCGATCGATTTCTGGGGCGATAAGGCGGTGTTGTTTCATGCTGAGGGCGAGCCCATGGCGTTGGGCTTGAATGCCCGGCTGATGGCGCTGTCCGCCGAGGGGCGTGCCGACTACTGGAGTCGGCTGATTCATGAGCACCTGGCGCCGTTGTTCGTAGCCTTGGCTGCCGCCGGTGGCCTGGCACCGAAAATACTGTGGGCCAACATGGTCGCCATCTGGGACGGTGCTTTCGCCAGGATGGACCCCGACCTCTCAAGAGCGGGGTTCGCCGAGGCGCACCAGTGGCTGGAGCAGGTCACGGTGAACGACGGTCGCCTGAGGCTGCGAGGCCTGCAGCGCATGGTGGAATCACCCGCGCCGCTGATTTGCCCCCGTCTGCCACTGCGCAAGCATTGTTGCCTGCATTACCAGTTGCACGAAGCGGTTGAGGGCCAGATGCCGGTGCTCTGTGAGTCCTGCCCCAAGCTGCACCGCCTGCCTGTGGATGTGCAGGTCAGTTACCTGCACTCCATCTATCAGGACGACTAGCCATGGGGCCGATCAACCGTTCCGATCCAGGACAGTGAGAAGCCCCATCAGGCGCAGGCGGCTTGGGTTTCGACTTGGGTAAGACGGCCGTTCTCGACTTTCAATACCCGGTCGGCCTGGGAGAAGTAGGCGTCATCGTGCGTGATCACAATCACGGTCTTGCCCCGGGCCTTGAGCTCCGGCAACAACTCCATGTAGAACACCCGCTTGAAGGCCGGGTCCTGGTCGGCCGCCCACTCGTCGAACAGGTAAAACGGTTTGTCGTCCAGATACGCTGAGACCAGCGCCAGTCGTTTGCGCTGGCCGGTGGAGAGCTCCACCGTGGAGAAGCGATCATCGACGATGCTGACCTTGTGCCCCAGGCCCAGCGCCTTGACGTAGCGTGTCGCATCGGCCGTGCGCTGTTCGGCACCCGGGCCATCATCGCCCAGCAAGTGTTCAAACAAATGGAAGTCGGCAAACACGGCAGCAAAGTGCTGGCGGTATTGTTCACGGTTGTCGTCGTCCACCTCCACACCGTTGAGTACGACGCAGCCGGATTCCGGCGCATACAACCCGAGCAGCAGCATGGACAGCGTCGTCTTGCCGCTGCCGTTGCCGCCGACGACAAACACCAGCTCGCCCTGTTCCAACGTCAGATCGATTGGCCCGAGCAGGAAAGGGTGATCCTCATGTTCGCCCGGATAGCGGTGACAGACGCCATTAAGCAGCAGGCGCGTCGGTCCCTGGCTGGCAAACGCGTTACCGACCGGTGCAGCCATCTGGGCTTCGGTGCTCAGTTCGGCATCCAGTTGGCGAATGCGGCTCAGGGCGATACTGGCCTGGCGCAGAGAGGGCAGCGCAATCATCAGGTCGGAGATCGGTCGCACCAGATAGAGCAACGTCACCGTGAAACTGGTGAGCACGGTGATTGACTGCGGCAGCCAGAACGGCACGACAAACAGCAGTACACCCAGGTTGAGGTAAAACAGCAGGGTGCCAAGGTTGGCCACCACTGAATACCCGGCCATGCCGCGCAAAAATCGCACCCGGAACTCATCGGCGCCTGGACGAATGACGCGCTCGACGAACGCTTCGCCACGGGCATTGCTCAATTGCAGTTCCTTGCTGCCTTCGATCAGGCTGCGAAAGTGCTGGTAAAGCACGTCTTTCTGTTGTCGCACCCGTTCCAGGTGGCTCAGCGGTCCGCGTTCGGCCAGGTGGAACGCGATCAGGCCGACCAGCAGGAACAGCGCCAGGATCAGCAGCAGTGACCACGACAGCCAGGCCAGGTAGGCGAAACACGCCAACGTCACCACGGCGTTGACGAACAGCAGCGGCACCCACTCGAACGCAGCGGTGAAGGTGTGCACGTCTTCAGTCAGGATCACCAACAAGCGGTGCTTACCCATGGTTTGCAGGCGCTTGAGCGGGGTGGCGAGCAGTTTGCGCGACAAGTCGATGCGCATCTGGAAGATGGCGCTTTGGGTCAGATGCAGCAACGACAGTTCCGAGCAGAGTTTGCACAGCAACATGCCCGCACACAGCCCGAAGAACCCAAGGGCCAGTTCCGGCAACTGATGCGGGTTGGCCAACCCACGGTTGATCAGGATCACCAGCCCTGCGCTCGCCAGGCCGCCCAGGGCGCCGCTGATGGAAGCCAATGCCAGCAGGCGTGCCGATTGGCGGTAAAGATAAAGAATCAGGTTCATGCGACGGTTTCCGTCGAGGCCACAGCCAGCGACTTGTTGAGTTGTTCATGGAAGGCAGACTGCCCGAGGAGCGTGTCGTGATCGGCAGCGACCTGATGATGACAGGTTCGCTGGCTGATGGCGTCCCACTGCGCAGGCAGGCTCGGGCGCTCGACCAGGGTCTGTTCGGCCCACCACAGGTGCAGGGTCGCCTGCACGGTGGGCACTGAATAGCCGTTGACCCAACGACGTGCGTCGGCCATCACGTCCAAGACCTGCTCAACGTACGCCAACGGCGCATTGAGGCTCAGGCCGTTGGCAAGTGTCCATTGCAGCAGGGCGAAACGCAATTGCGCCACGCGATCGAGCTTGGCCGTGGCCGCGCGCAATTGTGTCAACGGTTCCGGGGCGAGCGTGGCCAGGCGCTGGCGGCTGTCGCTGCTCAATTCTCGCTGCACGGTGGCATACAACGCATCCCAGGCCAGCGCTTCGTCCTCGGCGTGGAACGTGCTGTCGAACAACCCCAGCCATTCGACCGTTTGCCCAAGTGCTTCCAATTGTCGAGTCAGCTCCAGCGCAAGCAATCCCCCCATGGACCACCCGCCCAGGCGATACGGACCCTGCGCCTGAATCTGGCGGATCTGCGGCACATAGGCGCTGGCCAATGCGACGAGGTCCTGGTCGCGTAACGACTCGGGCAACGCGATGCCGTAAACCGGCATCGCCTGCGACAAGCCGGCGACCATCGGCAAATAGTGATGAACCCCGCCCGCCGGCTGATGCAGGCAGAACAGGGGGGGCTGGCCTGCCACGCCGGGCTGCAAGGCGATGACGGCTGAGCGGTCGTGCGGCTGGGCGATCTGCTCGGCAAGCTGGATCAGCGTCGGGTGCTGGAAGATCACGTTGACCGGCACTTCGATGCCGAGCAGGGCGCGCAGCCTGGCGGTCATGCGCACCACCAGCAACGAATGGCCGCCGAGGGCGAAGAAGTCGTCGTGGCGACCGATGATCTCGACCTCCAGCAGCTCTTGCCAGACCGCCGCGAGCACCTGTTCGACATGCCCCTCGGGCGCGGCATAAACCGCGACGCGGTGGTTCGGCTGCCGGGCCAGCAAGGCGCGATGATCGACCTTGCCGTTGGCGGTGCGTGGCAGTTGCGTCAGCCACTGGATATCGGCGGGGATCATGTGTGCCGGCAACAGCGTCGCCAGGGATTCGCGCACGAGACCGGCCTGAAGCTCGTTAGCCGACTCGACGAAAGCGCGCAAGCTGGGTTCGGCTTGGGTCGTATCCAGCAAGACCACCGCCAGCCTGGCGCCACTGACCTTGCACAGTGCGGTTTCGATTTCGCCGAGTTCGATACGGTAGCCGCGCAATTTGATCTGCGAGTCGGTACGTCCGAGGAACACCAATTGCCCGTCCAGATCCCGCCAGGCGAAGTCGCCGGTGCGGTACAGGCGTTGGCCATGGAGTGCCGGATGGTTGGCCTGGATAAACTTCTCGGCGGTCATCTGTGGCAGCCCCAGATACCCTTCGGATAATCCAGGCCCGGCGATATGGATCTCGCCCTTGAGCCCCCGGGCAACAGGCGCGCCGTCGCTGTCGAGCAAATACACCCGGGTATGGGCAATCGCTCGGCCGATGGGCACGGGGCTCGTACCCCTCTCAGGTTGGCAGAGGGCGACGGTGCTCCACACCGAGGCTTCGGTCGGGCCGTACTCGTTGTACAACTGCGCGCCGGGGTGGCGGCGATAGTGATTGTTCACCAGTGCCGGCGGGCAGCTTTCGCCGGCGACAATCGCCGTGTTCAGCGGGCTCGGGCTATCGCCCAACTCGTCCAGCAACAACGCATACAACGAAGGCAACGCCAGCAGGTGCGACACAGTGTGGCTGCGGATCAACCGGGCCAGCTGCAGCGGATCTTTCTGCTCGGTTTCACTGGCCAGGTGCAGGCAACCGCCCTGGGCCAGGCTCCAGAACAGCCCGGCGATGGAGCTGTCGAAGGCGAACGACGACAGCAGCAGGAAACGTTGCACGGGGTGTGGGTAGCCCGACAGCCGCGCCGCCAGCGAATGCAGGGCGTTGGCATGACTGATGAGCACGCCCTTGGGCTGGCCGGTACTGCCCGAGGTGTAGATCAAGTAGGCCGGTTGATCCCGTGCGACCTGCGGCTCGTCCTGTGGCGGCACCGCCGACATCGCCTGATCGATGGCCAGCGCACTCGGTTGCCAGTCTGTCGGCAGGTCTTGCACGCGGGCGCGGTGGGTCAGCACCAGGCGTGCCTGGCTGTCACGCAGAATATGTTCGATGCGCTCGGTGGGGTAGCTCGGGTCGATCGGTACGTAGCAGGCACCGGCGCGCAGAATCGCCACCAGTGCCACCACCGCATCGATGTCGCGCGGCAGGAAATGCGCAATCCGCGCACCAGGCGCCAGGCCTTGGGCGAGCAGTTGCTGGGTCAGGGCGCGGGCGCGCTGATCCAGCTCGGCGTAGCTCAAGGTGCCGCTGGGCCCGCTCACGGCCGGGCGCTGGGCCCGGTCGGTGGCGTCGAGGGTGAAGCAGGCGGCCAGGTTGGGCAGCGCGAAGATGGCGGCATACCGCTGTTCTTGCCCCGGACTCTGGGGGGGCGAAGCCGCCAGCGCGCCGGTGACACGCTGCTGCTCGGCGGCGCTGCAGGTCGTCAATTGGTCCAGCCGGGCAGAGGGCTCATGCAGGCTGTGCTCGATCACACTCAGCAATTGTTCGGCGAGGATTTCGACGTGGGCCGACGTGTAGAGCGCGGCGTCGAAGTGCAGCGACAATCCATTGGATGACGACGGCTGATATTGCAACAGCAGCGCGCAGCCGGCACTGGCACTGGTTGCCTGTTCGATCCGCCAGCCGGCATCGTTCAGGGCACTGTCGGGCGTTGCCGCGAGTTCGCGAAAACCGACACCCGTCAGCGATGGCGCGTGGCTCAAGTGGCTCGGGTAGCTGTCGCGGGCATCGTTGAGCAGGCCAACGCGTTCGCTCAGTTGTCGACACAGTGCGGCAAACGACAACCCGGACGAGGTATCGAGTGTCAGTGGCAGCGGTTCGCAGAACAGACCGAGGGCATCGCCCAGTACGTCAGGCCGTACCTGGTTTTCGTAGGCGAGCGTCAGGCGTTCGGCTTCGCTGTAGCGTTGCCACACGGTGACCCAGGCGCCGAGCACGAAAATGCCAGGGCTGACGCCGAGGTCGTTCGCTTGCCGTTCAAGGCGCTGCCGGGTCGAGTCGTCGAACTGTAGTTGCATGTGCTCAGGGGCGACAGCGGCGCCGGATGCCGGGTTCTGCCGATGCCAAGGTAACGGCACGTCCGTGATCACGGCGTTGAACTGCTCATCCCAGAATCGGCGGCCTTGCTCGTCCACCGACTCCAGGCGCCAGGCCGCGTAGTCGGCGTATTGCAGCGGTGGCTCCTGGGGTGTGGCGTGCAGATAGCCCAGCGCCCATTCTTCGCCGAGATACCCCAGGCTGGTGCTGTCCAGGTGCAAGGCCGGCAAGTGCAACGTGGCCGACTGAGCGTCCACGTGCAGTTCGATGCCCAGCGCCTGCCAATCAGCGGCGCAATCGTCGATCACCTGCATCGGCAGCAACAGCCCCGGCAGTTGCGGGTAGCGGGTGCGCAGGATCTCGTGGCGTTGCAGCAGCGTCGATAAACTGTTGGTCAGCCGTGCACCGTCCAACGGTGTTTCACTGGCAATACGCAGCGTGGCTCGCTGCGCTGTCGCCGAGGCCAGGCTAGTTTGCTGCAAGCGCCACAGATGGGCCTGTTGCGGTGACAGTTCGAAACCTTCAAACGACGTGTCTTCGTGAGACTGAGTCATGCTGAGACCTGTACAAAAAGGTGGGGAATGAGCGCGAGGGACACTGAGTCGATGGCAATCATTGCTCGGCGTCCTTCACGACATTGCGACGACGGGCCTGGCCCAGGGTGCTCTGACGTGCGCTACCGGCTTCACGCAGCGCGGCCTGCGCCTGTTCCCGGCGGGTCTGTTGCAGTTGATTGAGTGGCAGCAGCAACTGGGCGACGTCGGTGTCGGCGTTCAGGCTCAGTTGCTCCAGCAGGCACACGAACAGGCTGTCGAACAGTTCGATGCAGTCACGGGTATAACGGCCGGTGTCGTAGTCGTACACCACCAGCAGTCCTGCGCCGTCATCCACGACGTTGATCAGCAGGTCCACATCCGAGGCCTGTGGCTCCAGTTCCCGTTCACTGATCGCCAACCCCGGCAGATGCAGGTCCTGCTGACGGGTGTTCTGCACCACCAGTTTGACCTGGAAGAACGGCGTGTACCGCGCGTCTCGCTGTGGCAGCAGATCAGCCACCAGCGCGTCGAACGGCAAGTCCTGATGGGCAAAGGCATCCAGCGCCACGCGTCGAGCATCGCCCAGCAATTGGGCAAACGTCTGCTGCGGCGTGACCCGGCAACGCAGCACCAATTGATTGACGAAGAAGCCGACCATGTCTTCGGTCTGCTGTTGATGGCGGTTGGCGATGTCGGTGCCGACCAACAGGTCTTCCCGTCCGGTTTGCTGATGCAGCACGACATTCAGCGCGCTGTGCAGCACCATGAACGGCGAGGCGTCGCGAGCTTTCGCCAGGTCGTTGACGGCCTGGGCCAACGATGCCGGCAGGCGACTGCGATGCCGCGCGCACCCGCCAAGGTCGCGGGTCTGGGCGCCCGGTAACAACAGCGGTGCCGGGCTGGCTTGCAGTTGTTGACGCCAGTAGGCCAATTGTTGCTGCCAGACCGGGCCCGGCAGATGCTTGCGTTGCCACACGGCGAAGTCGGCGTATTGCAGCGGCGGAGTGTCGATGCGGTTTGCCGGGCTGCCAAAACCGACATAGTCGCTGGCCAGTTGATCGACCAATTGCGCAATGGACCAGGCGTCCACGGCAATGTGGTGCAGGGCAATGGCCAGCACATGGGTCTGCGTGTCCAATTGCAGCAATCGTGCGCGAATCAACGGCGCTTGGGTCAGGTCGAACGGCTGGCCGAAGACCTCGGACAAGTGCACCTGGATCGCCGGCTCACGCTCTTGCGCGGGTACCTGTTGCAGATCGGTGACCGGCAGCGCGAATGCCTGCGCCGTTTCGATCCGCTGCCAAGGCTCACCTTGATCGCTGTGCACGGTGCTGCGCAGCACTTCATGACGGGCGACCAATTGCTCGAAGGCCAGGCGCAGGGCTTCGACATTCAGCGTCCCGGTCAACGTCAGTGCGAACGGAATGTTGAAACCGCTGGAGCCAGGGTTCAACTGTTCGAGGAACCACAAACGTTGCTGGGCAAACGACAACGGCAGGGCCTGCGAGCGATCCGCCCGGATGATGGTCGGCAGGGCCAATGGCGCTGTCTGCAAGCGCGCGCTGTCGATGGCACGGGCCAGGTTTTCCAATACCGGGTGATCGAAGACTGCGCGCAGCGGCAGGTCCACCGCGAGCTGGCTGCGAATGCGCGAAACCACCAAGGTCGCCAGCAAGGAGTGCCCGCCGAGGGCAAAGAAGTTGTCGTCGGCACCGATCGCCGGCACGTTGAGGATTTGCGCCCAGATCGCGCCCAGTTGCTGCTCGGTATCGCTGCTCAGTGGACGTTGTTCGATCAGGTGGCTGTCCAGCGTTCGAGACGTCAGTTCCTTGCGGTCGACTTTGCCGTTGGCGTTCAACGGCAAAGTCTCCAGCTGTTGCCAATGGGCCGGCACCATGTAGGACGGCAGGCGTTGGGCCAACCATTCGCGCAGTACTGCCACCGGGGTGTCGTCGCCTGTCCAGTACGCGACCAGTTGCAGATCGCCGCGCTGGTCGGCATTGACGATCACAGCCACGGCCTGCACGGCGGGATGACGACCCAGGTGATCTTCGATTTCCCCCAGTTCGATACGGTGGCCACGGATCTTCACTTGCTGATCGCGGCGACCGAGGAACTCGATCACCCCATCTGCGCGCCAGCGCCCCAGGTCACCCGTGCGGTAGAAACGGGCCTCGGGTTCGAACGGGTGCGCGACGAACGCGGCCCGGGTTTTCTCCGGGTCGTTGAGGTAGCCGCGACCGACCCCCACGCCACCGACGCAGATTTCCCCCGGCACGCCCACCGGCACCGGACGCAGTTGCGCGTCAACCAGGTACAGATGATTGTTGGCGGTAGGCCGGCCAATCGGCATGGCATTGCCATCTTCGTCCGGTACGCGGGTCAGCGGGTGGAACGCCACATCGTCGGAGCACTCCGCGGGGCCATAGGCGTTCATCAACGGCACATGGGCAAAACGGCCCAGCCATGCTTGGGCCAGGGCCGGGGGCAGGGCTTCGCCGGTTGGCAGCAACCAGCGCAGTGCCGGCAGTTGCGTGTCGGCACCCGCGAGGTCGAGCAGGGCGCGGATCATCGTCGGCACGGCTTCGAGCACCGACAGCTGTTGGGTTTCCAGGGCCGCCAGCAGGCGCTCGGGATCATGGGCAATCATGTCCGGCAGGATGTGCACGGTGGCGCCGAGAATCGGTGCGGCGAGGAACTGCCAGACCGAAATGTCGAACGCCGGGGAGGCGGTCTGGGCAATTCGGTCGGCGCTCGACAGACCCAGCGTCGGCACCTTGCCGAAGATGTTGTTGAGCATGCCCCGTTGTTCGATCATCGCGCCTTTGGGGGTGCCCGTGGAACCTGACGTGAAGATCACATAGGCCAGGTCGTCAGGGCTGCCTGCCATTTGCAATGGCGTCGCATCATCACCCAGCCAGAGCGCTTCGGTGCGCAAGCGTCGCGGTGTTGCGGTACACGCGGCCAGTGCCGGGTCGATGACCGAATCGGCGCTGTCGCTGGTCAACAGGATCGTCGCCCCGGACAGTTCGAGAATTTCACCCAGGCGTTGGGGGGGATGCTTGATGTCCAGCGGCAAGTAGGCGGCACCGGCCTTGAGCACGGCGATCATCATGCTCAGCAGCGGCAGGCCGCGTTCGCCGGCCAGGGCCACCAGGGTGTCACGACCGGCGCCGGTTTCCACCAGTGCCCGGGCCAGGCGATTGGCGCGCTGGTCCAGCTCGGTGTAGCTCAGGCTCTCGGCGCCACACACGGCCGCGATGCGCTGTGGATGCGCGGCCACCTGGCGGGCGAACAGCTCGGCGTAGGTTTGCTCCAGCGGGAAGTCGAGTTCGCTGCGGTTCCAGTCCACCAGCAAGGTCTGGCGTTCCTCCGGCGTCAGCAACGACAGCGACGCCAGTGGTGCGTCAGGCCGGGCAACCATTTGCGTCAGTAGCTGGCGCAAGTGGCCGAGCATGCGTTGCACGGTCTCGGTGTCGAACCTTGCGGCGTCGTAAGTCAAGCGAATGCCCAGGCGATCGCCGGGGTAAAGCACCACCGTCATTGGATAGTTGGTGTGCACCCGGTCTTCGTAGATGTCGACGTTGAAGTCGACCTGGCGATCCGACAGGCCGGCGTCGAACGGCGCGTTTTCGAACACCACCAGGCTGTCGAACAGCGAGCGACCATGCTCGATTTCACTCCAGCGCTGAATATCCACCAGCGGTGCGTGTTCGTAGGCACGCAGCTCGACGTTGTGTGCGAACAGCGCTTGCAGCCAGGGCACCACGGTGTGTTCATCGTCAACCTTGACCCGCAACGGCAGGCTGTTGATAAACAGGCCGACGATGTCTTCCACGCCGGGCAGGTCGGTTGGACGGCCCGACACCGTGACGCCGAACAAGACGTCATCGCTGCCACTGTAGCGCGATAGAAGCAGGGCCCACGCGCCTTGGATCCACGTGTTGGGCGTGAGTTGGTGCTGTTGGCACAACGCGGTCAAGGCGCGGGTGTCGGCAATCGACAAGGTGACGTCAAGGTTGGCGACGGTCTCGACCGCTTGCTCGGTCGTGGCCGGGCGATCCACCACCAGCGGTGTCGGCGCGCTGAAACCGGCCAGTTCGCGGGTCCAGAATTGTTCGGTGATGGACGTGTCCTGGCATTGCAACCAATGGACGTAGTTGCTGAACGACGGCAGCAACGGACGCGCCACCGGCTGGCCGAGTACGCGCGCCTGGTAGTGGGCGAACAGGTCGGCCATCAACAGGCCGAAGCACCAGGCGTCGGTCAGGATGTGGTGGAAGCTGCGCACGATCAGGAACTCCCGGTCAGCCACCTGGAACACCCGCAGGAACGTCAACGGTGGCCGGCGCATGTCGAAGCCCTGACGGCATTCAGCGTCCAGCACAGCGTCGAGTTGACGCTGGCGGCTCGCCTCGTCGAGGTGACGCCAGTCGTACCAGACGAAGGCCGGATCGGTGTCGTGGTAAACGCATTGCAGCGCAGCCTTGCCGTCCTGCCACCAGAAACCGGTGCGCAGCATCGGATGTCGGGCCAATTGTTGTGCCCAGGCGTATTCGATGGCGCTGCGGTCCAGCTCACCGTCCCAACGATAACGTTGCTGCATCAGGTAAATGCCGCTGTTGGGACGCAGCAGGGTGTGCAGCAACATGCCTTCCTGCATCGGCGACAGGGGCAGCAAGTCGTCGATGCCGGCCCAATCGAAGTTCGAGCCCAAGGCGCTGAGCTCGTGTCCGGCTGCGCGACACAACGGGAAGGCGTGGGCACCGGGAATGGCTTGCTCGGCGTCGGCAGCCAGGATGGCCAGACGCTGCTCCAAGACCTCGGCCCAGCGCTCTGCGCCGGCGCCACGGCAATCGATGTGCAGTTGACCGTGTCGGAGGCTGACGGACAGGGTCAAGCCAGGCGCATCGATCGACGCGCTGCCGGCGATGACGTCGCCCAACGGCCCCTCAAGGGTCTGCCACTCGCCGGCCATGACGATATGCACGGTCGGCTGTGGCAGGCTCAGCAGCGGTTCGCGCAAGTAGTCGTTGTCGGCCAAGTAACGCAACACGCCGTAGTCATCACCGGTGTCCGGGGCGGTGGCCAGTTGTGCGTCAACCTGCGCAAGCATTTGTGCGGCGCTGGCCGTCGGCGTCAGGCTCAGGCGCAGGGGAACGGCGTGGCTCAGCGCGCCGATGACCGTGGCCGGATCGAAATCGGTGCGGCTCAAGGCGCTGGTGAGCGGTAAACGAGCGCGCTCGCAGCGACCGCGATCCAGGCTTAGCCAGACGTCCTGGCTGGCACTTTGTTGTGCCAGTTCCGCTGCGACGGCGGTAGCTACCAGTGATGCCCACGGCGCGTGGCTGCGGCGTTGCAGCACATTCAGACGGGCGCTGAGAGACGACGAAATCCGCACGCGGCGCTCAGTGGCCGGCCCCTGCGGTTGCGGGGCGGACGGCAGGGCTTCACCAGCGTATTGCAGCCAGTATTCCCACGCCGGCTCCAAGCCGTCTTCATCCTTGGCGCGGGTAGTTTGGTATTCAGCCCATTCATCCAGATTGCCACCGTGACGCGGCAATTCGATTGCACGGTCGTACTGCGCTTGCGCCACGGCCAGCGCCAGGTCCGTCATCAGCAAAGCCCATGAACTGGCGTCCAGGCGCAAGGCATGCGCCACCAACAGCACGGCGTCGCCCTGTTCGCAAAGGCAGGCATGCCAGCCTTCGCCGGCGGCGTGGTCCAGCCTGGCCAGGGTGGTTTCAGCCAGCTCGGCCAATGCGTTGGAATCGCCAGTGTTCAACGACTGGCGACTGGCGCTGACCGGCTTAGGTGTAGCCGGCAGGGTTTGCACCCAGGTGCCGTCAGCCTGTGGGACCAGGCCCACTTGCAGCGCCCGGTGCTGTTGTTGCAGGGCCAACACGGCACGGCTCAATACCTCGACGCTGATCGGCGCATTCAAGGCCACACAGCGCCAGTCCGCCGCCAGCGGGCCGGCTTCGAGGCGGGCATGCTGACCCGCTGTCAGCGGCACATTGCGCGCCACGCTGCTGGTCTCGCGGCTGTAGTTCGTGCCTTGGCTGATCACCGCGGAGATTTCGGCGATGGTGCGGTTTTCGAACAACTGCTTGGGCGTCAGCTTCATGCCGCGCTGGTGGGCGCGAGCGATGATCTGCAGGTTGAGAATCGAATCACCGCCCAGGGCAAAGAAGTTGTCGTGGATACCGACGCGCTCGACCCGCAGCACATCCTGCCAGATCTCGACAAAGGCGCTTTCCACCGCATCCCGTGGGGCTTCGTAGGTGTCCTGACGGGTCGGGGCGTCGGGCAAGGGCAAGCGGGCAATGTCCGGTTTGCCGTTGGCGTTCAGCGGGATGGCATCCAGCGCGATGAAGTCCGCTGGCACCATGTAATCCGGCACGCGCAGCGCCAGGTCATGGCGCAGCTTGTCGGCAGACATGGAGGTACTGGCCACCAACCAGGCGACCAGGCGTGGCGTCTCGTTGGCCGGCTGCACCACATGCACCAGCACTTGCTGGATGTTGCTCGACAGGCGTTTGATCTGTGCTTCGACTTCGCCCAATTCAATGCGGTAGCCGCGCAGCTTGATCTGGTTGTCGACGCGCCCAAGGAATGCCAGCTCGCCAGTCTCTAGCCAACGCACACGGTCGCCAGTGCGGTAAGCGCGGGGCAGGTCGGCGACGGCCGTGAAGCGCGCAGCGGTTTGCGCTGGATCGCCGAGGTAGTCGATGGCCAGGCCTTCGCCGCCCACCCACAGTTCCCCCGGCACACCGACAGGCACTGGGTGACCGTGGTTGTCGAGTACCCGCAGTTGCCGGTTCGGCTGCGGGCGGCCCAGCGGTTGCACACCGGCCAGAGGCTGGTCGATGCGCGACAGGCAAATGCCCACTGCGCTTTCGGTCGGGCCGTAGTGGTTGTAGACCGCGAGGTCCGGACGCAGCGCCCGGAGGGTGTCCAGCAATGTGCCTTGCAGCGCTTCGCCACCCAGCAACAAGGCGCGGCGCGGGAGCAGATCGGCGTCGGGACGAGCGGCGAGCAGACCGTGCAAGTGATTGGGGGTGAGCTTGACCAGATCCGGGGTGAACTCGGCAAAACACTGCGCCAGTGCGTTCGGGTCGGCACGTGTGTCGTCGTCCACCAGCAACAGGCTGCCACCGCTGACCAGCGCGCCGAACAACTGGGTGTACCCAAGGTCCGCCGCCAGGGTCGAGAGCAGCGCATGGCGCCAGGGTTGTTTCGCCTCGGCGCAACCCAGTTCGGCCAGAATGCCGGTGATATAAGCGACGATAGCCCGATGAGACAGGCGCACGCCTTTCGGCGTACCGGTGGAGCCGGAGGTGTAGATCACATAGGCGCAGGCCTGTTGATCCGCCGCTGGCAGGTCGATGCCGGTGGCGCGGGCCGAGGCCTCGATCACCTGCACGCAGGCGCTTTCGAAGGCCGGTGTCCCGATGATGAAGTCCACGTCGGCACTGGCGATCAGTGCACTCAGGCGCGAGGCCGGTTGGCCCAGGTCCAGCGGCAGGAAGCAACCACCGGCCTGCATCACCGCCAGCAGCGAGATGACCGCGTCGTTGTTGCGGGGCAGGGCCAGCGCGACTCGATCACCCTGTTGCAGGCCCCGCTGGCGCAAGGCGTTGGCCAATCCGGTCGATGCTTCAAGCAGTTCGCCGTAACTCAAGGCGCCGTTGGCGTCGCGCACGGCTTCGCGCTCGGGATGACGGCGGGCCTGGATGGCGATCAGTGCGTGCAGCGGCGCATCAGGCAATGGGAGGGGCGCACCGTTGCCCCAGTGGCGGGTCAGCTGCAGCTCTTGCACCGGGCACAGTGGCACGTCGGCCAGGGGCCGATTCGCGTCAAGGCTCAGTTCCTCGACGAGCACGGCCAATTGCTGCAACAGGCGCGCGCCGGCCGCGTCGGACAAGCGTTTGCGTTGATGCACCAGGTGCAGTTGCAAGCAGTCGCTTTCCATCGACGCGATCAGCGACATCGGGTAGTTGTTGCGCCCGCCCGTGTGGCGCAAGGGCGCGGCGTGTTCGGCGTCCGGTAGACCGAACAGGCCATCGTCGATTTGATCCAGCTCCCGGGGGAATGGGAAATTTTCGAATACGATGATCGCTTCGAACAATTCGCCACCCGGCGGCAGCGCGGTCAATGCCCGCAGACTGGCGAGTGGGGTGTGTTCGTGCTCGCGCATCTCGGCGTTCCAGTCCTGGATGCCCGCCAGCCATTGACCCACGGTCGGTGCATCGTCCCAACGAACGCGCAGTGGCAAGGTGTTGATGAACAGGCCGACCATGCGCTCGACACCGCTCAGACGCTGTGGGCGCCCGGCCACGGTGACGCCGATCAGGCTTTCATCAGAGCCATTGTGACGACCCAGCAGGTAAGCGTAAGCCGCTTGCAGCAAGGTGTTGACGGTCAGGTTGTGGTTCCGGGCGAAGCCGGCCAGGCGAGCGGTGGTTGCGGCATCCAGCCTCAGGGAATGCTCGGTGCAGGGCAGGCGAGCGTCTACCGGGTCGGCGACCAGGCCGCGCGGGTCCGATTCGGGCACGCGGGTGGTGTTGGCGAAGTCTGCCAGGCGGCTGTGCCAGAAGTCGTCTGACGAAGGGCGTTCACTGAGGTAAGCCACGTAATCCTGGAACGGTCGCACCGTTTCCAGTGACGCGTGCTGGCCACGCCGTGCCGCACGATACAGATCACGCCAGTCCGCGAGCAGCGAGCCGACGCTCCAACCGTCGAGCAACAGGTGATGGTGCGTCCAGACCAGCGACCACTGTGCTTGGCCGTTTACATCGTCCAGTCGTGCCAGGGTCAGGCGCATCAACGGGGCGGCACCCAGTTCGAACGCCTGTGCGTGATCTTCTGCCGCGAGGGCTGCCAGCCCTTGCGAGTGACCGCGTAGATCGACTTCACGAAGGGGCAGGTCGACTTCCTTGAGGATGACCTGATAGGCGTCGTCCAGCTCCTCCCAGAGAAACGCCGTGCGCAACACTGCGTGGCGTTGCATCAGGGCCACCCAGGCCAGGCGGAACGCAGCGAGGTCGAGCTCACCGGCCAGGCCGATGTTCATCTGCTGGTAATAAACCCGGGATTCGGGCGCATAGGCCTCGTGGTACAGCAGGCCTTTTTGCAGCGGGGTCAGCGAATAGATATTTTCGATTTGGTCATGCATGGCGGCGGTGTTCAATCCAGAAAAACGAGGAGACACGTGCGCCGCGAACGGCGCACTGCTAAGTCAAATAGAGGTCGTGCCGGGGCTCACTTCTTCGGCCCCAGGCGTTTGAGCAAGGTGTCGAGGGTCGCCTGGTTCATGCCTTTGGCCAGCGGGAAGTCCGCAGGCATCAGCGAACCGGCCTGCGGGTCGAGGCAGTGTTCGACCAGCGCCTGCAAACGTTCCAGCAGGCGAGCGGGCAAACGGCTGTCGGCATTCGGCGTGACGCTGTGCCATTCGACACGCAACACGCCGTCCTCCAGCCAGGCAACCACTTCTCGGGCATGGGTCACTCGGTTCACCGGGGCCACGTCCGGCGGCGGGGTCAGGCTGCTGGCGCGCAACCAGCCCGCTGGCGTTTGCTCATGCCCCAGGTAGTTGAACAGCACATCACCGTGGCTGGCCGGTAACTCGCCGCGCTGGCGCAGCAAGCCGTAGCCGAGGCCCAGGCCAGGTACGTCACGCAAGGCTTGCTTGGCGTTGCGCACCTGATCGCCCGCGGCGCCGCTGGCATTCACTCGCAGTGGGTAAAGGGTGGTGAACCAGCCGACGGTGCGGCCGACGTCCAGCCCGGCAAACGGTGCGTCACGCCCGTGGCGCTCCAGGTCCACGACGATGTCGCTGCGCTGTTCGGCCTCGGCCAGGGTCGCGGCGAGGGCGGCGATCAGCAGTTCTTCCGGTTGGGTGCGGTAAGCCGCCTGGGATTCGGTCAGCCATTGGTGCGTGCGGCTGGCATCCCAGCGAGCCGACAGGGTCTGGCGTTCGGCGACCGTGGCCATGGGCGGCTGGTTTGCGCCGATCTGGGCACTCCAGTAGCGATGCTCGGCAGCGACCTTGGCGGCATGGGCTTGCAGGTGCTCGCTCCATTGACGATACGAGGTGGTTTTCGCCGGCAACGTCGGGCTCTCGCCACGCTCCAGTGCCGGGTACAACTGCTGGAAGTCTTCCAGCAGCGGCGTCCAGGACAGCGCATCGACCACCAGGTGATGGGCCACCAGGTACAGGCGCTGCGGGGTGCCTTCCAGCAGCGCCGCGGCAAACAGCGGGCCGTGTTGCAGGTCCAGGTTCTGGGCGACTTGCAGCAGTTGTTCCGGGTGCTCGCAGCAGGTCAACTGGGCCGCAGCCAGCGGCGCGATGTGCGCCTGCCATTGGCCGTCGACGTCGGTGAAACGCAGGCGCAGGGCGTCGTGGTGGGCGACCAGCCGATCCAGCGTGGCTTGCACGATGGCCGGCTCCAGGCGACGGTCGCTGTCGGCCAGCACCGATTGGTTCCAGTGCGCGGCCTGGACCTGTTGCTGGTCGAAGAACCACTGGTGCAATGGCATCAGCGGCATCGGTCCGGTCACGTCACCTTGTTCGGCCTGGGTCAGCAGCGCCGTGGTCACATGGGCCAGGGCCGCCGGGGTCGGCGAACGGAACAAGTCCCGTGGGGTGAGCGAATAGCCCTGTTCACGCAAGCGCGAGATCAGTTTCAGGCCAAGGATCGAGTCACCGCCCAAGGCGAAGAAACTGTCCGAGGTGCCGACTTCACGGCCGCCGGTCAAGGTGTCGCCGAGCAGTTCGCCGAACAACTGGCAGAGCAGGCGTTCCAGGTCGGTGCGCGGTGCCGCGTAGTCTTTCTGGGTGTTTGGCAAAGGCAGGGCGGCCAGGGCCTTGCGGTCGATCTTGCCGTTGGTGCTCAGGGGCAGGGCCGGGATTTGCACCCATACCGCCGGCACCATGTAGGCCGGCAGCTCGGCCGCGAGCTGGGTGTCGAGGTCCGGTTGCGCGGTGCTACTGCTGTAGAACGCCACCAGGCGGTTGTCGATGACCAGGGTACAGGCACCTGTGATGGCCGGCAGGTTCAGCAGGGCTGCGTCGATTTCCCCCAGCTCGATGCGCTGGCCGCGCAGTTTCACCTGATGGTCGAGACGTCCCAGGTATTCGATGTTGCCATCGGCCAGGAAGCGGCAGCGGTCGCCGGTACGATACAGGCGATCACCGGCCACGAACGGGCTGGCGAGGAAGCGTTCCTCGCTCAGGTCCGGACGTTTCAGGTAACCCCGGGCCACACCGACGCCGCCGATGTACAGCTCGCCGATGCTGCCAATCGGCAACGGTTGCAGGGCTTCGTCGAGGATGTACAAGCGCAGGTTGGCGATGGGTTTGCCGATCGGCACGATTGCATTGTCCGCCGAGCAGCGCCAGACCGAGACGTCGATGGCCGCTTCGGTCGGGCCGTACAGGTTGACCAGCGCCGCCGGGTGTTGGCCCATGAAGCGTCGCACCAGGTCCACCGGCAAGGCTTCGCCACTGGCGAACACCTGGCGCAGGCTCTGGCAGTCGACCAGGCTCGGCTCTTCGACAAAGGCCCGCAGCATCGACGGTACGAAGTGCAACGTCGTGACCCGTTCCTGCTGGATCAACTGGCTGAGGTAGGCCGGGTCGCGATGACCGTCGGGACGGGCAACCACCAGGGTCGCGCCAGTGATCAGCGGCCAGAAGAACTCCCACACCGACACGTCGAAGCTGTACGGGGTCTTCTGCAAGACGCGGTCGTTCGGGCCAATCGGGAAGGCGTCCTGCATCCAATGCAGACGGTTCATCAAGGCGCCGTGTTCGTTCATCACGCCTTTGGGTTGGCCGGTGGAACCGGAGGTGTAGAGCACGTAGGCCAGGTCGTGGGCCTCGACGCTGATCGGCTCGAAGGCTTCAGCGTTGGGCAACGCATCCAGCGTCCAGGCGTCATGCCCGGCTGGCAGGCGCGACAGCCATTGCCCTTGGGTCAAGGTGACCCGGGCGTCGGCGTCTTCGATCAGGAACGCCAGGCGCGCGGCAGGCAACTCCGGATCCAGCGGCAGCCACGCGGCGCCGGCATGGACGATGCCGAGCAAGGCCACGACCATCTCCACCGAGCGCTCCATGCACACCGGCACGATGCTGTCGGTGCCCACGCCGGCGGCACGCAGGGCGCGGGCAACGGTTTGTGCCCGTTGGTCCAGCTCGGCATAAGTCAGGCGCTGGCCTTCGAACACCAGTGCCGGGGCGTTGGGGCTCAGGGCGGCTTGTTGGCTCAGGGCGGTGTGCAGGTTGGTTGGGCCGCTGTAGTGGCGGTCGGTGGCGTTCCAGCGGTCCAGTTGCTGCTGATCCTGCTGTTGCGGGAACAGTTCGACCAGAGTGCGTCCAGGGCTTGCCACCAGGGCGTCAAGCAGCGCGCACCACTGCGCGCTCCAGCGGTGCATCGTCGCTTCGTCGTACAAGGCCGATTGGTATTCCAGCGCCAGCGTCATGTCGCTGCCGTCGTCCTGGATTTCCCAGCTCTGTTCAAACTTGGCGTCGATCACCGGCAGCATCTGTTCTTCGACGTTCAGCCCAGGCCATTGGCTGCTGTCCACCCGGCCATAGTTGAGGGAGAACAGCACCTGGAACAACGGCGTACGGTTCAAGTCGCGGTTTTGCGCGACGGCGCCGACCAGGGTGGCGAAGGGCAGGTCAGCATGGGCTTGGGCTGCACGCAGGTCGGCCTCGAGGCTGGCCAGCAGTTGCTCGGCCGGGGCCCGTTGGTCGACGTCGCTGCGGATCACCAGGGTGTTGACCAGGCAGGCCAGCAATGTCTGGGTTTGTGCGTGGTCACGCTGGTCCGCCGGGGTGCCGAGGCGAATCTCCCGCTGGCCGCTGTAGCGGGCCAGCAGCGCGCTCAGGGCCGTGGCCAGCACCACATAAGTGGTGGTGCCGCGCTGACGGGCGAACTGCCGGATGGCTTCGGCGCGCTGGGTGCCGAGGCGCACGTTCAGTTGCCGGGCGCGACGATCGGCTTCGGCGCCGCGTGGATGGTCGAGGGGCAGGTCGAGCTGATAGTCGTCCTGGCCCAGGTGGTTTTTCCAGTAGTCCAGGCTGTCACTGCGCCGCGCCTGGGTGTCCGGGTGCTGTTGCCACAGGGCGAAATCGACGTAGTCGATCTCCAGCGGCGTCCAGGCGGGCGACTGCCCGTTCAGGCCGGCGGCGTAGGCCTGGGTCAGTTCGTCGATGAGCAACTGCATGGCCCAGCCGTCGGTGGCGCTGTGGTGCAGGCACACCAGCAACCGGTGTTCGTCGCTGCCCTGGCGTTGCAGCAGGTGCGCACGCCAAGGCGCGGCGGCGGCCAGGTCGAACGGTGTCATCAGCTCGTCCTGGGCATTGGCGCAGGTCGCGGCCCAGTCCTGGGTTGCAACGCCAGTGACCGCGAGCGCCGGCCCGTGGTCGTCGATCAGCAATTGCGGCTCGCCGTCGACTTCGACGATACGGCTGCGCAGCACCAGGTGGCGCTGGCTGACCTGCGCAAAGGCCTCGCGCAAGACCTCGACCTGCAGCTCGCCGCGCAAGGTCAGGGCGAATGGCATGTGGTACTCGCGGGACTCCGGCACCAGGCGGCTGAGCATCCAGAACCGGCGTTGAGCCAGGCCCAGGGGCAATTGCGCCGGGCGCGGTTGCGCGCTGATCGACTCACCGGGCATGGCCGCGCGCAGATGCTCGGCCAAGGCCGCTACCGTCGGTTGGGCGAACACCAGCGGCAAGGGCAGGGAAACCCCAAGGCGCTCACGGACCCGGCTGACCAGGCGGGTAGCCAGCAAGGAATGGCCGCCGAGTTGGAAAAAGTTGTCCTCGATGCCAACTTGCGAACCACCCAGCACTTCGCTGAACAGTTCGCAGAGCACGGTTTCAGTGACATTGCGCGGCGCGGTGCGCGGCTGGTCGCTTTGGCTTTGTGGCAGCGGCGTGGCGGCCAATGCCTTGCGGTCGAGCTTGCCGTTGCTGTTGAGCGGCAGGTTATCGATCTGCACCAAGAGGCTTGGCTGCATGTGTGCAGGCAGGCTGTCGTTCAAGTAGGCCCGAAGGGTCGCCTCATCGGCGTCACCGCACCAGAAACTCACCAGGCCCTGGTCGAGCAACAAGGTGGCGGCATCGCGAACACCGGCCTGGGCCAGCAACGCAACATCGATTTCCCCCAGCTCGATGCGCTGGCCGCGCAGTTTCACCTGATGGTCGAGACGTCCCAGGTATTCGATGTTGCCATCGGCCAGGAAGCGGCAGCGGTCGCCGGTACGATACAGGCGATCACCGGCCACGAACGGGCTGGCGAGGAAGCGTTCCTCGGTCAGGTCCGGACGTTTCAGGTAACCCCGGGCCACACCGACGCCGCCGATGTACAGCTCGCCGATGCTGCCAATCGGCAACGGCTGCAGGGCTTCGTCGAGGATGTACAAGCGCAGGTTGGCGATGGGCTTGCCGATCGGCACGATCACATCGTCCGCCGAACAACGCCAGACCGAGACGTCAATGGCCGCCTCGGTCGGGCCGTACAGGTTGACCAGCGCGGCTGGGTGTTGGCCCATGAAGCGTCGCACCAGGTCCACCGGCAAGGCTTCGCCACTGGCGAACACTTGGCGCAGGCTCTGGCAGTCGACCAGGCTCGGCTCTTCGACAAAGGCCCGCAGCATCGACGGTACGAAGTGCAACGTCGTGACCCGTTCCTGCTGGATCAACTGGCTGAGGTAGGCCGGGTCGCGATGACCGTCCGGACGAGCGACCACCAGGGTCGCGCCGGCGATCAGCGGCCAGAAGAACTCCCACACCGACACGTCGAAGCTGTACGGGGTCTTTTGCAGCACACGGTCGTTCGGGCCAATCGGGAAGGCGTCCTGCATCCAATGCAGACGGTTCATCAAGGCGCCGTGTTCGTTCATCACGCCTTTGGGTTGGCCGGTGGAACCGGAGGTGTAGAGCACGTAGGCCAGGTCGTGGGCCTCAACACTGATCGGCTCGAAGGCTTCAGCGTTTGGCAATGCCTCCAGCGTCCAGGCGTCATGCCCGGCTGGCAGGCGCGATAGCCATTGTGCTTGGGTCAAGGTGACCCGGGCGTCGGCGTCTTCGATCAGGAACGCCAGGCGCACGGCAGGCAACGCTGGGTCCAGCGGCAGCCACGCGGCGCCGGCATGGACGATGCCGAGCAAGGCCACGACCATCTCCACCGAACGTTCCATGCACACCGGCACGATGCTGTCGGTGCCCACGCCGGCGGCGCGCAGGGCGCGGGCGACGGCTTGTGCTCGTTGGTCCAGCTCGGCATAAGTCAGGCGCTGGCCTTCGAACACCAGCGCCGGGGCGTTGGGGCTCAGGGCGGCTTGTTGGCTCAGGGCGGTGTGCAGGTTGGTTGGGCCGCTGTAGTGGCGGTCGGTGGCGTTCCACTCGATCAACTGGCGATGACGCTCTACCGCCGGCAACGGTGTCCAATCCCTGAGGCGGGTTTGTGGCGCTTCGAGCATGGCCTCCAGCAGTTGTTGCCACTGTTCCAGCCAACGCCGGGCGGTGGTTTCGCTGAACAGCGCGGCGCGGTATTCCAGCAACACCGACAGCACCTCGCCGTCATGCACTTCCCAGTTCAGGTCGTACTTGGTGGCCTGGGCGGTCACGGCGCGTTCGCTGACTTGCAACTGCGGCCATGGCTGGCTCGACGAATCGGCGTTCTGCATGGCGAACAGCACTTGGAACAGCGGCGTCTGACCGAGGCTGCGCGAAGGTTTCAAATGCTCGACGACCTGGTCGAACGGCACGTCCTGATGCTGCTGGGCATCCAGCACACGGTTGCGCACCTGGCCCAGCAAACCTTCGAAATCCAACGCCGGATCAAGGTCGGCACGCATGACCACGGTGTTGACGAAGCAGCCGATCAGCGGCTGCAGCTCAGCGAATGGACGCTGGGCCACCGGGCTGCCAACGCGCACATCGCGCTGGTTGGCGTAGCGGCCCAACAGCAACTGCGCAGCGCCGAGCATGAGCATGTACAGCGTGGCACCACGCTGTTGGGCGAACTGCCGCAGGCGTTCCACCAGGGCAGGCGGCAATTGCAGTTGCACCGCGCCGGCCGCCGGGGCGAGCTGGTTTGGCCGGCCCTGTTCGGTTGGCAGGTCCAGCAGGTAGTCGCCGTCCTCCAGTTGGTTGCGCCAGTATTCCAGTTGGCTGCTGAACGCGGTCTGTTGAGCGGGTTCGCGCTGCCAGAGGGCGTAATCGGGGTATTGCAGCGCCAGCCCTGGCAGTGCCGCCGGGGTGCCCTGGCACTGGGCGGTGTAGAGCTGTCGCAGTTCATCCAGCAGGTTCTGGCTGGAGGCGTCGTCGGTGGCGCAGTGGTGCACGCTGAGCAACAGCAGCGACTGTGCAGCGCCGCTGCGTTGCAGCAGCATGGCACGGACCGGCACTTCGGCGGCGAGGTCGAAGCGGCGGCCGGTTTCTGCGTGGATCGCCGCGTCGGTCAGTTGTTGCCATTGCTCGTCGCTGGTCGCTTGCAGTGCCGTTACCTGCACACTGATATCGACCTGCGGTTCGATCACCAGCGCCAACTCGCCGTCGCTATCGCGCACGATGCGGCTGCGCAGGATCTCGTGGCGTTGGACCACGCTGTTCAGGGCCGTGCGTAGGGCCTGGACGTTGAGTTCGCCGTCCAGTTGCACGGCGCTGACCACGTTGTACTCGCCGCCGCCGGTGCTCAGTTGTTCAAGGAACCACAAGCGTTGCTGTTCGAACGACAGCGGTAGGCGCGGCGGACGCGCTGCCGGGACAAAGGTCGCCGCCGGGGCGTGCAGGGGATCGCCCAGCAGCGCGGCCAAGGCGTCGAGGGTCGGGTGTTCGAACACCGCCCGCAACGGCGGCACGCTGGCGAACTGTTGGCGCAGGCGGGCAAACAGCGTCGCCGCCAGCAGCGAGTGGCCGCCGAGGTAGAAGAAATGGCTGTCTCGGCCGATCTGCGACGACGGCATCTTCAGCAGTTCGGCCCACAAGGCCGCCAGTTGCTGTTCGGCGGCGCTGCGGGGCGGATCGAGGGCGTCTGGCGCGGCTTGGATGTCCGGGGCCGGTAAGGCCTTGCGGTTGAGTTTGCCGTTGTCGGTCAGCGGCAGTTCATCGAGCAGCACGAATGCCGAGGGCACCATGTAGTCGGGCAGGCCGGCGCCAATGGTTTTGCGCCAGGCGTGGATGTCGGCTTGCTGGTCGCACGTCACGTAGGCGACCAGGCGCTTGTCGCCGGGCACGTCTTCCCGGGCCAGTACCACGGCCTGGCGCACACCCGGTTGGGCGCCGATCAAGGTTTCTATTTCCCCCAGTTCGACACGGAAACCACGGATCTTCACTTGATGATCCATGCGTCCCAGGTATTCGAGCTGGCCGTCGGGCAACCAGCGCACCAGGTCGCCGGACTTGTACATCCGTGCCCCGGCCACCGCTGAGAACGGGTCTTCGATGAACACCTTCGCGGTCTGTTCGGCGCGGTTGAGGTAACCCAGGGTCACGCCGGCACCGCCGATGTGCAGTTCCCCCGGGACGCCCACCGGCATCGGGTTGAGGAAGGCGTCGAGCACGTAGGTGCGCACGTTGGCGATAGGCCGGCCGATGATCGGCCGCAGCGGGAAGTCATCCACCGCGCAACCGGTGGCATCCACCGTGCATTCGGTCGGGCCGTAGGTGTTGAAGAAGCGGCTGCCGGCAATCGACGGCAGGCGTTGCCACAGCTGTGCGTCCACCGCATCGCCACCGAACAGCACGAAGCGCGGCAGGTACACCTCGCCACGCCGAACGCCGTCGCTTTCAAGCAGAGCCTTGAGCTGTGCCGGGGTGCATTCGAAGGCGTCCAGGCGGGTGTCGCGGAAGAAACCGGCCAGGGCCTCGGGGTCGTAGCGCACGTCTTCCGGGGTCAGGTACAGGCTGTGGCCGTCGAGCAACAGGATCAGCTCGGCCACCGAACTGTCGAAGGCGAACGAGTAGTTGAAGCTGGTGCGCATCGGCTGGTCGGTGTAGCGGCGATACAAGCCATGGATACGCGCCCAGGCCAGGTTGACCACCGAACCGTTGGTCACCAGGGTGCCCTTGGGCTTACCGGTCGAACCGGAGGTGTACATGATGTAGGCCAGGTCTTGCGGCCCGGCGAGCGGGGCCGGGTTGCTGTCCGGCTGGTTGGCGAACGGGGCCGCGTCGCTGTCCAGGCGCAAGCGCGGCAGTTCGGCGCCCAGCTGTTCCAACAGGCCTTGCTGGCCGAGGAACAGTGCCGGTCGGGCGTCCTCGAGCATGTACGCCAGGCGATCCACCGGGTAGGTCGGGTCCAGCGGCACATAGGCGCCACCGGACTTGAGGATGCCCAGCAGGCCGACCAGCAGTTCCAGCGAACGCTCGACACACAGCGCCACCGGGCTGTTGGCGCCGACGCCGCGGCTGCGCAGGTAATGCGCGACCTGGTTGGCGCGTCGGTTGAGTTCGCCGTAGCTCAGGCTGCGGCCTTCGAAGCACAGGGCGTCACGTTCCGGGGTGCGTTCGGCCTGTTGTTCGAACAACTGGGCGAAGGTCAGGTGCGTCGGCACCGCCATCTCGGTGCGGTTCCACTCGACCACGGTGCGTTGCCATTCCGCTTCCATCAGCAGCGGCAAGGCCGCGACCGGACGCTGTGGCTCGGCGAGCATGTGTTCGAGCAGGTGTTCCAGGCGTGCCAGGGTCTGGCGGGCGCTGTCGGCGACGAACAGGTCGAGGGCGAACATCAGCTCCAGCTGGATCGGCGCATTGGCCGGGCACAGCACGTGCAGGTCCAGGTCGCATTCGGAGTGCCGCAGCGGCGTGTCCAGGGCTTCGAATGCCAGCCCGGGGAAGCGCAACCGCGACTCCATGGCCAGTTGCTGGGCGACCATCACCTGGTACAGCGGCGCATGGCTGAGGCTGCGTGGCAGTTGCAGGCTGTCCACCAGTTGCTCGAAGGGCAGGTCCTGGTGCAGCAGGCCACTGCGCAGACGTTCGGCCACCTGTTTGACCAGGGCGGTGAAGCCGGCTTGCGGCTCGAAGTCCGCACGGATCGCCAGGTTGTTCAACAAAATGCCCAGCAGGCCTTCGGTGCCAGGCTGTTCACGGTGGGTGACCGGGGTGCCGACCAGCACCGTGGCATCGCCGCTCAAACGGTGCATCAGCACGGCGAAGCCGGCGAACAGGACGGTGAACGGCGTGGTGCCGAGGCGACTGGCAAAGGCCTGTACCCGGGCGCTGAGGTCGGCGCTGAGTTCACGCTGCACGATCCCGGCGCGGTAGCTTTGCACCGAGGGCCGGGGATGATCGGTGGGCAAGGCCAGCAACGGGCTGGCATCGCTGTCGCGCCGGTCCAGGGTGGTGGTCCAGTAGTCGAGTTGGCGCTTGAGTTCGGCGCCTTGCAGGTGTTCGCGTTGCCAGAGGGCGAAGTCGGCGTATTGCAGCGCCAGGGCCGGCAGTTCGGCGGGAGCGCCGTTGCAACGGGCTTCATAACCCAGGGCCAGCTCGCGCAGGGCTATGGTGGCTGACCAGGCGTCCGAGACCAGGTGATGCAGGGCGATGCCGAGCACGTGCTCGCCCGGCGCCAGGCGCAGCAAGCGCGCACGCAGCAGCGGTGGGCAGGTCAGGTCGAACGGCTGCTCGAAGGTGTCTTGCAGGGCATTGAACTGCGCGCCGGCGCGAGCGGTGGCGGTCAGCCCCGACAAGTCTTCGAAGGGCAGCGCGATGTCCAGCGCTGGGCTGATGCGCTGGCACGGCACGCCGTCGGTGCTGTGGATGCCGGTGCGCAGGATTTCGTGGCGTACCAGCAGGTCGTTCAGGCTGGCGTGCAGCGCCTCGACATTGAGTTCACCCTTGAGGTGCAGGGCGAACGGGATGTTGAACAGGGTGGTGCCCGGCGTCAGTTGCTCGATGAACCACAGGCGTTGTTGCGAGAACGACAGCGGCAGCAACGTCGGGCGTGGCTGGGCCTTGGGCACGCTGATCGCGCTGGCTTGCGGTGCGGCGGCCTGGGCCTGGCGAGTGGCGATGGCCACGGCCAGCAAGGCCACGGTCGGCTGTTCGAACAGTACCCGCAACGGCAGGTCGAGCTTGAATTGAGTGCGCAGGCGGGCAACGATCTGGGTCGCCAGCAGCGAGTGTCCGCCGAGGGTGAAAAAGTTGTCTTCCACGCCCACCGTGTCGCGCCCCAGGACCTCGGCCCAGATGGATGCCACGGCGGTTTCCAGCGCGTTGCGCGGGGCGATGCTTTGCTGGGTGTCGGCCTGCCAGTCCAGCTCCCGGGCGGCCAGGGTCTTGCGATCGACCTTGCCGTTATTGTTCAGGGGCAGTTTGTCCAGGCAGACGAAGGCCGCCGGCACCATGTACGGCGGCAGTTGCGTGCGCAGGTGTTCGCTCAGGCCGTCGCTGCCCTGGGTCTCGTCATGGGCCGACCAGTACGCCACCAGCCAGGCTTCGCCGACGGTGTTTTCCCGCAGCAGGACGGCGGCTTCGCGTACGTTGGGGTGCTGGGCGAGACGGTGTTCGATTTCCGTCAGTTCGATCCGGTGCCCGCGCAGTTTTACCTGCTGGTCGCGGCGGCCGAGGTATTCGATCACCCCGTCTGCACGCCAGCGTCCCAGGTCACCGGTGCGGTACAGGCGACCCTCAAATTGAGGGTGGTCGATAAAGGCTTCAACGGTGCGCTGCGGGTCGTGCAGATAACCGCGGCCAACGCCGACGCCGCCGACACAGATTTCCCCGGCCACGCCCACCGGCACCGGACGCAGGGCTTCGTCCAGCACATACAGGCGGTTGTTGGCCGTCGGTTGGCCGATGGGCATGTGGCTGACCTCGGCCCCCGGTGCTGTGAAGATCGGCTGGAAGGCCACGTCGTCGGCGCATTCGGCCGGCCCGTAGGCGTTCATCAGGGCGATGTCGGGGAACCGTGCGAACCAGTCGCGGGCCACGGTCGGCGGCAGGGCTTCGCCGGTAGGCAACACCCAGCGCAGGTCCGGCAGTTGCAAGTCGCACGGGCACAGCGCGAGCAAGGTGCGCATCAGGCTCGGGACGATTTCCAGCACGTTCAGGCGCTCGCTGGCGAGCACTTGCAACAGGCGTTGCGGGTCGTGGGCGACTTCATCCGGAAGAATGTGCACCGTGGCACCGAGCACCGGCGCGGCGAGGAACTGCCACACCGAAATGTCGAACGCCACCGAGGCGGTCTGGGGAATCCGGTCGGTGGCGCTGAGCCCCAGGGCCGGTACTTTGCCGAAGATGTTGTTGAGCATGCCGCGCTGTTCGATCATCACGCCCTTCGGCGTGCCGGTCGAACCCGAGGTGAACAGCACGTAGGCCAGGCTGTCGGGGTTTGCGAGCACCGGCAGTGGCGCGTCGTTGCCGGACGTCCAGCAGGCTTCGGCGAACAGCGCCTCGGGTGCCTGGTCGAGGCCGCTGAGCAGTTGATCGAGCAGGCCGCTGCAGGCTTCGCTGGCGACCAGGAGCGGGGCGCGGGACAGCCCGAGGATTTCCCGCAGGCGCTCGGGCGGGTGATTGACTTCAAGGGGCAGCATCGCCGCACCGGCCTTGAACACGGCCAGCATCATGGTCAACAGCGCCAGGCCACGGGGGGCCACCAGCGCAACCAGTTGGTCTTCACCGGCCCCGGCCTCGCGCAGGGCGTGGGCCAGGCGTGTGGAGCGCAGATCCAGCTCGGCGTAGGTCAGCGACTCCCCGTCGCAGGTCGCGGCGACCTGATCACCGCGCTGGGCGACCTGGGCGGCAAACAGCTCGGCGTAGCTTTGCTCCAGCGGAAAATCGTGGGGGTTGAGTGCCCATTCGCCCAGCAACTGCTGGCGTTCGTCGGCGGCCAGCAGCTCAAAGCTGGCCAACGGTGCCTCGGGGGCGGCGAGCATGCTGCGCACCAGGCTGGCGATGTGGCCCAGCAGGCGTTGCACGGTGGCGGCTTCGAAACGTTCGCGGTCATAGGACACGCGGATGCCCAGTTGTTCGCCCGGCAGGATCACCACGGTCAAGCCGTAGTGGGTGTGCACGCTGTGGTCCATGCCTTCGAGGCTGAACTGGAAGCCGCCTTCGAGAATCTGTTCGTCGATGGGCGCGTTTTCGAACACCAGGATGCTGTCGAACAGGGTTTCGCCCCGGGGGAAATCGCTCCAGCCCTGGATGTCGGTCAACGGTGTGTGCTCGAAGTCGCGCATGTCGACATTGAGCTTTTGCAGGTCGCCCAGCCAACTGCCGAGCGCGGCGTTCGGGTCCACCGAAACCCGCAGCGGCAGGGTGTTGATGAACAGGCCGATCATTTCCGCAACGCCGGTCAGGTCGGCCGGACGCCCAGCCACGGTGACGCCGAAGACCACGTCCCGCTGCCCGCTGTAACGTGACAGCAGCAGCGACCAGACGCCCTGGAAGAACGTGTTCGGGGTGATCCGGCGACTGCGGCAGAACGCCGCCAGTGCCTGGGTTTGCTGTTCGTCGAGGTGGATCAGTTGGTCGTCCACCAGCACCGCATCGGTGTAGCGGTCGCGGGTCACGCCGTTGTCCACGGTCAGTGGCGTGGGGGCATTGAGACCTTGCAGCTGGCCGCGCCAGAACTGTTCGGCCTTGCCCGCATCCTGGCGTTGCAGCCACTGGATGTAATCGCGAAACGGCCGCGGGCGTTTCAGCTCCGGCGTGCGGTCGTTGCACAGTGCTTCGTAGACTTTGAGGAAGTCCACGGTCACCAGGGAAATGCACCAGGCGTCCATCAGGATGTGGTGGAAGCTGCGAATGAACTCGTAGGACTCATCGCCCAGGCGCACCAACCGGAAGCGAATCAGCGGAGGCTTGGACAGGTTGAAGCCGACTTTCTGCTCGTCTTCCAGCAGCGTACGGATCCGCGCTTCCTGCTCATGGGGGGCGAGTCCGCGCAGGTCGAGGGTGTCCAGCGGCACCTTGACCTGGCGATGGATCACCTGCACCGGTTGCTTCTGGCTTTTCCACTGGAAACTGGCGCGCAGGGAAGGGTGCAGCGCCACCACCTGGCGCCACGATTCGAGGAACGCCCCTTCATCGATGGCCCCGCCGATGCGGTAGCGATCCTGCATCAGGTACACACCGGAGTCTTCGTGCAGCAGGGAGTGGAACAGCATCCCTTGTTGCAGCGGCGACAGCGGGTAAATGTCTTCGATCGGGTTGCCGGTGGTTTTTTCGGTGGTCATTGAAAGCGTCCTGCGTAAAAAGGGGCAACGGTGATGGCGGGGCGACGGGACGAGCCGCTCACAGGTCGGCCTCGTCCAGTTCGGCCATCAGCGCTTGCATTTCGTCATCGGACAGGCCCGAGGCGCTGAACTCGGTGCTGTCGGCTTGCGGCTCGGCGGCGCTCGGCGCCAGCGGTTGCGCGACCTCGGCCATGGCCGCGATGGTCTGGCGTTCGAAGACTTGCTTGGCCGACAGCGCGATGCCTTGCTCGTGAGCCTGGGCCACCACTTGCAGGCTCAGGATCGAGTCGCCGCCGATGGCGAAAAAGTTGTCGGTGACGCTCACCGTCGAGAGCTTCAAGACCTTGGCGACGATGGCTTGCAGGGCGGTTTCCATGGCGTTGCGCGGCGCCACGTGGGCGCTTTCGTCGAACGAGTCGGGGTCGGGCAATTGGCGGGTGTCGAGCTTGCCGTTGGGCGTGCGCGGAAAGCTCGCCAGGGTCAGCACCAGGGTCGGCACCATGTATGACGGCAGGCGCTCGCCGAGGAAACGCTTGATCGCTTCCGAATCCGGTGCGTAGCCGTGGGCGGCCAGGATGTAGGCGAGCAGGCGCTTGCCGGCGGCGTGTTCCTGGACGATCACCGCGGCTTCGCGCACGTCGCTGTGGCTGCACAACTGGCGTTCGATTTCACCCAGCTCGATGCGGTAGCCGCGCACCTTGACCTGATGGTCCTTGCGCCCCAGGAACGCCAGGCGCCCGTCGGCCAACCAGCACGCCAGGTCGCCCGTACGGTAGGCGCGGGTGCCGTCGGCCAGGGTGACGAAGGCCTTGGCGGTTTCTTCGGGTTTGTGGCGATAGCCGCGGGCCAGGGTCGGGCCGGCGAGGACGATTTCCCCTGGCTCGCCGATGCCGCAGGCGCTGTCGAATTCGTTCAGCAGGCGCAGGTCCATGCCGGTGATGGGACGGCCTATGCTGACGTTGCGGTTGGGCTCCAGCACCTCATAGGTGGCCCAGACGGTGGCTTCGGTAGGACCGTATTCGTTCACCAGCCGGGCGTGGGGCAAGGTCTTGCTGTGTTGCGCGATCAGCGATGGCGGGCAGGCTTCACCGGCGACGATCCAGCAGGCGAGGCTGTCGGTGCCTGGGCTGCGCTGCAATTGATCGAGCAGGGCTTGGTACAGCGATGGCAGCGACAGACCGTGGCTGACCTGATGCTGGGCAATCAGTTGCGCCAGGCGGGACATTTCCAGCTCTTCCCCTGGGGCGGGCAAGACCAGGCGTCCGCCTTGGGCCAGGGTCCAGAAAATCCCGGCGACCGAGCTGTCGAAGGCGAACGACGACAGCAGCAGGTAGGCGCGCACCGGGGTGTCATAGGTGGTCATGCGCACCTGGGTCGAGAAGCTCAGTGCGCCGTGGCTGATTTCCACGGCTTTCGGCGCACCGGTAGAGCCCGAGGTGTAGATCAAGTAGGCGAGGTCGTTCGCGTCCGGCAACGGCAGCGCCGGCCAATCGCCAAGGTCCGGCGCTGCCAGGTCATCCAGCACGAAACGTTGCAGGTTGGCCGGCACGCTGTCGGCCAGTTCGGCGCTGACCACGATGTGGGCAATGGCGCTGTCGGCGAGCATGTAGGCGCGGCGGTCGGCTGGGTAGGTCGGGTCGATTGGTACGTAGGCGCCACCGGCTTTCAACACGGCGAGCATGGCGACAATGGCCGCGTTGCTGCGGGCGAACAGGATGCCGACGGGCACGCCAGGACCGATCCCGGCGGCGACCAGTCGATGGGCCAATTGCGTGGCGCAGGCGTCGAGGCGGCTGTAGCTCAGGTCACCGTCCTGGTCGCTGAGGGCGATGGCGTCCGGTTGCTGGCGAACCTGGCGGGCAATCAATTCCACCAGCGTCACCGGTTCGACGGCCGGCACGCTCGTGCTGGTGCCGATCAACTGCGATTGCAGCGTTCCACCCAGGGGCAGTTGGGCCCAGGCCCGTTGCGGTTCCGCCACGGCGCCTTGCAGCAGTTGCAGCCATTGCTCGGCGAGGCAGCCGGCGGCTTCGGCGCTGAGGAGGTGGCGGTCGTAAACCAGCTGCGCGTGCAGGCTGTCGGGCAACTGGCGTACGTTCAGGCACGCCTTCAGCGGGTTCATCACCGCGCTGGCATGGCGCTCCAGGGCATCGCCCGAGCGCCAGGCAAAGGCATAGCCGGCGTTGAGGTGGCCGGTGTAATAGTCTTGCCAGCCGACTGCCCGTTCCAGGGTGGCGGCCACTTGCGAGCTTTGCTCCAGCAGGGTTGCCTGGGCATCCAGTTCGATGCTCACGGGCAGGCACTGCTCGAACAGGCCCAGGGTGCTTTCCAGTTCCGCGCCGCGACTTTCATGGATCAGGGTGAGCGGCACCTGTTGCTGGCCGGCCAATCGTCCCAGTACCGCAGCCCACGCCGCCAGCAGCAGCTCCGGGGTCAGGGTCGGGTGACGGGCGAGGGCGCTCGGCAGGCTCAGGTCCAGTCGGGTCGGCGCGAACCCGCCATCGAGGGCCACTTCGAGCGGCAGCTGCAAGGTGGCCTGTTCGGTTTCGCCCGAGGGTTTCCAGAAACTCACGCCCGGATGGTCCGGCGTGTCTTCAACCAGGCTCCAGCGCCATTCGGCGTAGTCGGCGTACTGCAAGGTCTCGGCCAGGTCCGTGGCGATGTCTTGCTGCAATGCACCGGCCAGCCACTTCAGGCTGGCGAGGTCGAAGTGGCTGCTGGCCGCCGCCAGGTCCAGGACCGCTTGTTCATCAGACAGGCGCACCAGGGTCACCCATAGTGGCGTCGTCCAATCGCGGGGCTGGTCGGCGAGCCGGGCCAGCGTGGCGTCCTGGTCGGCACGGCTGTGCTGGCGCAGGTCCTGGAGATTCACCGCCAGCGGAGCGGTTTCGTCGATCACCTGCACCGGGTGGCGCAGGCCGGGCACGGGCATCAGGCGCGTGCGCAGGATTTCACTGCCGGCCACCAGGGCTTGCAAGCGGTTGTTCAGTGCAGCGACGTCCAGCGGCTGTGACAGCGACCATTGCAAATGGCAGCTGAACGGGTGCTCCGCCGCGCCGTTGATGTGGGGGTAAACCGATGCCTGTTGCGGCGAAATACGAAAACCTTGAAGTCCGCTCATGTTCATCTCGACTGGAAAAGGGCTTGAGCCTGGATCACCGCACAGACGTCGGGGCTTGCTGGACACGTGTCAGGCAAGCCTCCTGCGAACGGCGGGTGGCCCCGTTGAATGTCAGACGGCAACGTCGCTCGACAGCAGGGCTTCAGCCATGCCGGTCATGATGGCGCGCTTGCCGGTAAAGGGTTCGCGACCGTGCACGGCGAGCATGTTGTCGATGAACAACACGTCCCCCTGTTGCCAACTGAACCGCACCAGCGAGTCGAGGTAGGCTGTACGCAGCGATTCCAGGACCTGCGGCTCGATGGGTTCGCCGTCGCCATAAAAGGTGTTGGTGGGCAGGTCGAGGTCGTTGAAGTTGCTTTGCAGCGAATCGCGGATTCGCTCAGGCAGGGTGCTGATGTGGAAGAACGTGGCGTGGTTGAACCAGACCTCTTCGCCGGTGCGCGGGTGGCGCACCACGGCCGGCCCGCGTTGGCGGGTGCGCAGGCGATTGTTGTCTTTCCACTCCACTTCGATGCCAACGCTGGCGCAGTAGGCCTCCACTTCGCCGCGGTCTTCGGACTGGAACACGGTCTGCCAGGGCAGGCCGAAACCGTCGCCGTAGTTGCGCACGTACAGCACGCCTTTTTCCCGGAACCGCGCTTCGATCTGCGGGCTGATCCTGGCCTTCACGGCGCGGGTCGAACCAATCGGTGTTTCACCACCGGTCTCGGACGGCAGTTGGCAATAGAAGAACAGCCGCAGTGGAAAGCGCGGCGAATAGGAGTGCTCGTTGTGGGGGAAAATCATCTGGTCGGCCGGGTAGTCGGTCGAGGTGTAGATGTTGCCGCCGACCCGTGTCCGGGGCGAGGCGCGGAACATGTATTCCAGAGCGCCGGGAGAGAGGGCGGCGATCACCTGGTCGAACTGCTCGACGGACGCGACGTTGAAGCCGCGAAACAGCAGGGCGCCGTACTGCAGCAGTTTCTGTTCCAGCGACTCGCGTTCCCGGGCGGCCCAGGCGATCAGGTCGACGCCACTGACCGCCGGTTCGATCACCAGGGGCAGGGCGTGGTCCGGGCTGAGCAGGCGCTCGGTGACCAACTGTTGTTCCGAGACGCTCATGGCTTTGCGACGCACGGCGCCAAGGGCGCGTGGCGATGGGGGCACGATAGACATAATTGGCATCCGACTCGGTTAAAGGGACAAGGAGCGACGTTTGGCTTGCATCATCTGGCTGCGACCGGCCAGCGCCTGTGACTGTTGTCGCTCACGGGCAAAGGCCTGGTCCCAGGTGTCGATGCGCTCGGCCAATGCCGGCAGCGGCTCGTCCAACAGGGTGTGTAGCTGTTCCAGCAGGCCCGTCCACAGGTGTTGCAGGCGCAGGGCACGCTGCTGGTCGAAGTATTCGCCGCGATACTTGAGGGTCGCGGCGAGGCCTTCGCTGCCGTGCACGAGGTCGAGCACCAGGTGGAAATCTCCCGGTGCCTGGGCCACGTCCAGCGCGGACAGTTGCGCGCCGGCGATGGCGGTCGGGGTCACCCGTGACGGTTGATAGTTGAGCTTGACCTGGAACAGCGGCGAGTGACCGGGGCGGCGTTGCGGCGCGAGGGCCGAGACCACCAGGTCGAAAGGCAGGCCTTGATGGGCATAGGCCAGGCGTGCCTCATCGCGAACCCGCTCAAGGAAACCGGCCAGGGTCGGTTCGCCACGCAAGTCGCAACGCAGGGTCAGCTGGTTGACGAAGAAGCCGATGACGTCGCTGTGCTCGGCCAGTGGCCGGCCGCTGACGTCGGTGCCCAACAGGAATTGCTGCTGGCCGCCCAGTTGCTTGAGCACCAGTTGGTAGCTGGCCTGCAACAGCATGAACAAGGTCATGCCTTGCTCGCGGGCCAACTCAGCCAAGCGCTCGCAGCGGGCCTGGGGCACGCTGAAGTCCAGGCTGTGTTCGCCCGGGGCCTGGCCGTTGCCACCGAGTTCCAAGGTTTGCGGCATGTCGGCCAGGTGTCCGCGCCAGAAGTCCTGCTCGGTGGCGATCCGTTGTTCGCTCCAGTACCGGGCTTCCCATTGGGCGAAATCGAGGTATTGCCCCGGCAGCCCCACGTCCGTCGAGCCAGCCAGTTCCGCCAGCAGCACTTGCGCCGAACGCCCATCGAAGGCGATGTGGTGCAGGGTCAGCAGCAGGTCATGCTGTTGCTCATGTCGGCTAAGCAACTGCGCTCGCAGCAGCGGGCCGGCTTGTAAATCGACAGGGGTGGCGTGCTCGTGGGCCAGGTGCTCGCTCAGCGCCCGCTGTTGCTGCGCTTCATTCTGTTCACGCAGATCATGATGGATCAGTGCTACCGCTGTGGCCGGCAACACCTGTTGCTGCGGGCCATCGACACCGTCGCGGTACACCGTGCGCAACACGCCATGCCGCTCGACCAGCGTGTTCAAGCGCAGGGCCAGCGTCTCGATGTCCAACGGCCCTTGCAGGCGCAGATGCAGCACTAGGTTGTGGCGGGTGTCGTCCGGGTTCAGTTGGCGCAGGAACCACAGGCGACGCTGGGCGAACGACTGATGGCCCTGGCTGAGATTAGCCTGCTCGGTCGAGGCTTCGGCCGTGGGCGCCGGTTCATTCAGGAAACCTTGCAGGGCCAGCGCCCATTGCCCGAGGGTGGTGTCCCCGAACAGGCTTTGGGTATCGAGGTTCCAGCCCTGGTCCCGGTGCAGGCGCGCAGCAAAGTCGGCCACGCCGATGGAGTCCAGGCCCTGGCCGATCAAGCTGCGTTCGAAGTGGGCCGACAAATACGGGTTGACCGCGTGCAGCGTCTGTTCCAGCCATTGGCGGCAGGCGACCTGGGCCTGTTGCGGCGTTTCGGCCACCAGGTGCTTGAACTGGGCGAGGTCAAGGGTCTCTCCGTTCGAGGCATGCTGGCCACCGCTCTGGGCGATGATGCTCAACGTGCCCGCGGCCAGTTGTTTGCGTGCGCCTTGACGGGCGATCTTGCCGCTGGTGGTCATCGGGATGGTGCCGGCTTGCACCAGCACAATCTGGTCGATGCCGCAGTCGGCGGCTTCGCGCACGGCGTTTTGCATCGACGCGAACAGCGCCGGATGATGCGCCGGGTCGACGAACTTGCGCTGCGGCTCGGCGACGATCACCAGTTTCTCGCGGCCCAGGGCCGGGTCCATTTCCGAGAAGGCCGCGATGCGGCCGGTGCGGATGCCTGGCTCGGCGTCGGTAATGGCGAATTCGATGTCGTGGGGATAGAGGTTGCGTCCGTTGAGAATCAGCAGGTCCTTGAGGCGTCCGCAGATCACCACCTGGCCTTCGTGCATGAAACCCAGGTCGCCGGAGCGCAGGTAATGCTCCGATGAACCGACAATCCGTGCTTCAAAGGCTTCGCGAGTGGCCTCGGGGTTCTTCCAATAGGACTCGGCGTTGCTCGGGCCCTTGAGCCAGACTTCGCCGATGCGGTCTGCGGCGCAGCGCTCAAAGGTGTGCGGGTCGACGATGGCGATGCTATGCAGGGCTTGCGGGTAACCGCAGGCGACGAACTCCACGGCGGCGGCATCGGCCATCGCCAGGGCCACGCGACCGGTTTCCAGCACGGCCTTGTCCAAGCGCAGCACCACCGGCAGCGCATCGGCCGGCGTGGCGCTGACGCACAGGGTCGCTTCGGCCTGGCCGTAACCGGGGCTGATGGCCAACGGATTGAGGCCACACGCGGCAAAGCGCTGGGCGAACGCTTCCAGAGTGCCAGGATGGATCGGTTCGGCGCCGTTGATCGCGTGTTTCCAGGCGCTCAGGTCGAGCTGCGCGATCAGGTTGTCGCTGACCACTCGGTTGCACAGGGCATAGGCGAAGTTGGGGGCGAAACTGGCGGTGGCGCGGTAGCGACTCAGCGCCTGCAACCAGGTCGACGGCGCATTGACGAAGGTCTGGGACGCCATCAGGTAGCACGGCATGCCGCTGTAGAGCGGGGCCAGCATGCCGCCGATCAGGCCCATGTCGTGGTACAGCGGCAGCCAGTTGACCATGGCGCCGTGCTCATCGAACGCGTAGGCCTGGCGCATCAGCTCGACGTTGGCGATCAGGTTGCGTTGACGCACCTCGACGCCTTTTGGCGAGCCGGTAGAGCCCGAGGTGTATTGCAGGAAGGCCACGGTCGAACCGTCGATGACCGGGCGTTGCCACTGGCTGGCCGGTGGCGTGCCCAGGTCCTGGACGGTCAGCACATCGACGCGGCCCTCCACCAGTTCCAGCAAGCCTTCGCAATAGTCTGCCGGTGCAAGAATCAGCGCCGGTTCGGCATCCACCACCACGTTGCGGACGCGATCGAGGTGGCGCGGCTTGCGCGACGGCGGTGGAAACAACGGCACGGCAATCAGCCCCGCATAGAGGCAGGCGCAGAAGGCGCGGGCGTAGTCGAGGCTGCTGGGCAGCATCAACAGCACCCGATCACCCGGTGCATAACGCGCTTGCAGCGCGGCCGCCAGGGATTGGGATTGCTCGTGCAGTTGGGCAAAGGTCAGGGTTTCGCCGATCTCTACGCCGTCCGGCAGAAAATGCAGGGCGGCACGCTGAGGGAAGTGCTGGGCGTTGGCTTCCAGCACGTCGATCCAGTGTTCGAATGAAAACATGTGCAATTCACGCCATGGCCACGATGACTTTGCGGTCACCGGTGAAAGGATTGCGACCGTGTGCAACCAGTCGGTTGTCGAGCATCAGGATATCGCCGGGCTGCCAGGGGAAACTGATGGCAGTCTCGCGGTAGACCTCGCGCACGGTGTCGAGCATGTCGTCGGCAATCGGCGAACCGTCGCCGAAATAGACATGGCGCGGCAGGTTCTCTTCACCCACCGCCGCCAGCAGGCTGGCGCGTACGCTAGGTTCGATGGCCGAGACATGGAACAGGTGCGCCTGGTTGAACCAGACCCACTCTCCAGTCTCGGGATGCTGCTGCACGGCGGCGCAACGCTGGCGGGTGCGCAGGTCGCCATCGGCTTTCCATTCCCACTCGATGTCGTTGTCCTGGCAGTAGCGTTCGACCTGGGCGCGGTCCTGGGTGTTGAAGACTTTCTCCCAGGGCAGGTCCAGGGCGCCACTGTAGTTGCGCACGTAGAGCAACTCGCGGCTGGCGAACAGCTCGCGAATCTCGGCAGGCATGCGCTGGTAGATCAGGCGGCTATCGGCAATCGGGGTCTCGCCGCCGGTTTCACTGGCCTTGATGCAGTGGAACCAGATGCGCGAAGGCCAGGGACGGGTGTAGGCCTGTTCGTTGTGCAGCGGGATGAATTGATGGGCCGGATACTCGGTGGAGCTATAGACCCCGGCGAAGACTTTGCTGCGCGGTGTGGAGCCGAATTCGTAACTGGCCAGCGGTGCACCGAAGCTGGCAGCGAAGCGCTTGAAATCAATGGGCGTGGCGACGGTGAAACCGCGAAACAACACGCCGCCAACGGTACTCAGGAGATGGGCCAGGCTGTCGCGGATCGAAGTGTCCAGATCGTGGATCGACTGCCCCGATGTCCCCTGCACCAGCACGGGTAGCGACTGGGCGCTTGCATCCGTGGGCGCCATTGAAAAAAGCTCGGAACGCCCGTTCAGGTGTTCGATTGAGGTCATCCTTGTGCATCCTCTTTTGTCTTCTTCGACCAGTCACAAGACCATGAAAGCAGGGCAGCGGTCAGTGTTGTAGGACTTGTCTGTAATGTATGTAAGGCAATACAAGACGACATACTAGGTACAAATGAGATGGATTATCAATACTATTTATTTAAATTTTTTTTTGGATTAGACTCCGCTCCGCTGGCGCCAAGCAGCCTTCGGCCAGTTAAAAAAACCTAAAAATATCTGTCGCAGGGGAGCGGGGCGTGAATTTCAAAAAGAACACAATTGCGTTGGCTGTAGGGTCGGCCATCGGCCTGAGCAACGGCGCATGGGCGGCTGAAGAAACCGGCAAGATGGAGATCGCTCCGATCACCGTGACGGGTGAAAAAATCGACCGCACCCTCGAGAAGACCCAGTCCAGCGTCGTGGTCGTTACCGACAAGAACCTGCGTGAACACGGCGACAAGGACCTGGTGGATGTGTTTGCCCGCACGCCCGGCGTCTTTAGCCAGGCCGGCAATGAGAACTGGGGTATTCGTGGCGTGCCGGTGTCCGGTTTTGACGACCAGGGCCCGGCGACTCTCAACGGTGCGGTATCGGTGTATGTCGACGGCGCCGTGCAGCCAAACCGTGCGCTGACCCTCAGCCCGGTTCCGCTCTGGGATGCCGAGCAGGTCGAGGTTTTCCTTGGCCCGCAATCCACCACCCAGGGCCGTAACTCCCTGGCCGGTGCGGTGGTTATCCAGACCAAAAACCCAACCTTCGAACCGAGCTTCTCGGCGCAGACCAACGTGGGCAACTACGGTGAGCATGGTGCGGCCGTGGCGGGTGGCGGGGCCATTGTGGATGACAAGATCGCCGGCCGTATCGCCGTGGATTATTCCGACGGTGACGGCTACATCCGCAACACCACGCTCGATAAAGACGCCAACCCGCATCGCACCAGCAACGCCCGCGGTAAATTGCTGATCCTGCCCAATGACGACACTGACGTCTTGCTGACTTATGCCCATAACGAACATCGCCAGGGCGACCGCTCGACGATGCGCGGCACCGATGGCAAACCGAGCTATTACGACATCGCGTCCAACACCGAGGCCTTCGACAACCTCAAGCAGGACACCCTCAGCGCCAAGGTGGACTACCGGCTGAACGATGCCTGGTCGTTGACGAGCATGACTGCCAATACCAGTACGGACTACAGCGCCCGTCTGGACTTTGACCAGACAGCCGTGGACGACCAAGTCGTTTTGCGTAAACAGGATGGCAACCTGTTCAGTCAGGAACTGCGTTTGAATTACGCGTCCGACACCGTCAAGAGTTTCGTCGGTGCCTACTATGGGCGTAACACCAACGACTTCCATGACCGCTTGTTGTTCGATGGCGCGCTGTTCGGCACGGTCAAGGGCGATACCACGATCGAGAACAAGGCAGTGTTCGGTGAAGTCAACTGGACGTTCGCACCGCGCTGGACCTTGATCACCGGCCTGCGTTATGACCACGAGACGAACGACACCGACGTCGAGCAGGATGATTTCTCCGAGCCGGCCAAAGTCAGCAAGTCTTTTGATGCCGTACTGCCGAAACTCGGCATCGACTACGAACTGGCCACCGACCAATACCTCGGCTTCATGGTGCAGAAGGGCTATCGCGGTGGCGGCGTCAACCTGCGCTCCGGCAGCGGTCACCAGGCCTACGACCCGGAATACACCACCAACTACGAGTTGTCCTACCGCGGTTCGTTCTTCGACAAGACCCTGCGTACCCGCGCCAACCTGTACTACACGGATTGGAAAGACCAGCAGGTCAGTGTTCGGCGCAACGGCAGCAACTTCATTGATGTCTTCAACGCTGGTCGCAGTGATATCAAGGGACTGGAAGTTTTCGTCGAAAAAGACGTTACCGAACAGCTGACCTTGAACGTCGGCGGGGCCATCACCGATGGCAAATATAAGGACTTCGTTGCTGACAATGGTCAGGACAGGAGCGGCGAGTCACTACTTTACTCGCCTAAGTACAAGATGTCGGTGGGTGGTGTCTATCGCTTCGATGACCGTCTGATATTCGGCACGGACGTTGTCTACCAGAGCGCCGCGCCAACGGAATACGAGTTCGATGCCAGCGGCAAGGTCACCGGCGAGCGCCGGAGCGACAACTACGTGCTGGTGAACTTCAACACCGAGTACAAAGTCACCAAGAACGTCGCGGTGTCCGCCTACGTGAAGAACGCGTTCGACAAGGAATACGTCACCAACAACCGCAACGACACCATCATTGACGTCGGCGCACCGCGCACGGTGGGGATGATCCTGCGCTACGACATGTAACCCATGGGCGCGGGGAGGCAATCTCCCCGCGTCTGCTCTGCAACGTTTCGGATGTTTGTTTCCAGGCTGTTCGTTCCCTTCCAAACCCAGCCTCCATGGAGGAAATCATGAGTGCTTTTTCGAATGTCACAGCAGGTGGCGCGCAACAGCTACGCCTGTTGCACACCGGTCTGTCGAGTCCTTACTGTCTCGATTCGACGCCGTTGCTGGAACGTCAGCAACAGCAGGAGTCCAACGCCCGCAGTTACCCGCGACGCATTCCCCTGGTGCTTGAAAGGGCCCATGGCATTTATGTGCAGGACAGCCGAGGGCAAGTGTTCGTCGATTGCCTGGCCGGTGCCGGGACCCTGGCGCTGGGGCACAACCACCCGGTGATCATCGAAGCCATCACCCAGGTCATGGCGGCCGGTGTGCCGATGCATACCCTGGATCTCATGACCCCTGTGAAGGATGCATTCGTCCAAGAGATTTTCGCTTGCCTGCCCAGCGAGTTCGCTCGCCATGCACGCATCCAGTTCTGCGGCCCGAGCGGGGCCGATGCGGTCGAGGCCGCGCTCAAGTTGACCCGTACCGCCACCGGGCGGCATTCGGTCCTGGCGTTCGAAGGGGCCTATCACGGGATGACCCTGGGCACGCTGGCCATCAGCGGCAACCTGTCGCCGAAAAATGCCCTCGGCGCGCTGATGCCCGGCGTGCAGCGCCTGCCGTTTCCCCACGATTATCGTTGCCCGTTCGGGGTGGCCGGCGATCAGGCGGTCACCTTGAACGTGCGCTACCTGGAACACTTGCTCAACGACCCGGAAAGCGGGGTGACCGCACCGGCGGCAATGATCCTGGAGCCGATCCAGGGCGAGGGTGGGGTGATTGCCGCGCCGGACCGCTGGCTGCAGGAGTTGCGCCGGTTGACCCAGGCCCACGGCATTCCGCTGATCGTCGACGAGATCCAGTGCGGCATTGCCCGCAGTGGACGGATGTTCGGCTTCGAGCAATCGGGCATCACGCCGGATGTCATCACCCTGTCCAAAGCCATCGGCGGCGGGTTGCCGCTGTCGGTCATGGTCTACCATGAGTCGCTGGACGTCTGGCAGCCGGGTGCCCACGCCGGCACATTCCGCGGCAATCAACTGGCGATGGCGGCGGGTACTGCGACCTTGCGTTTTATTCGTGATCAAGGCCTGGTCCAGCACGCTGAAACGGTGGGCGCCCACCTGCAGAAACAATTGCAGGCGCTGCAAAACGAGTTCGCCTGGATCGGCGACGTGCGTGGACGCGGCCTGATGCTCGGCATGGAAATCGTCGACCCGCACGGCACCCCAGACGTACAGGGCCATCCGCCGGTGGACACCGCCCGGGCCAAGGCGTTTCAGCAGGCTTGCCTGAAGCACGGCTTGATCGTTGAACTGGGCGGACGCCACGGCGCGACCGTACGCTTCCTGCCGCCGCTGATCATCACCGAACAGGAAATCGATTTCGTCGCGAAAATCCTGTTCCAGGCTGCGAGCACAATCAACGAGCACCCCGCAGGCTGATCATCCAGGTCCGGACCAGCATCCGGACCCAACACCAAACCCTGTGGGAGCGAGCTTGCTCGCGAAGGCGCCGGCCCATCCAACATCACCACAAGCTGACCCACCGCTATCGCGAGCAAGCTCGCTCCCACAAGGGATTACGGGTGCCCACAGCATCCGGCCCCAACACCAAACCCTGTGGGAGCGAGCCTGCTCGCGAAGACGCCGGCCCATCCAACATCACCACAAGCTGACCCACCGCTATCGCGAGCAAGCTTGAACTGGTCAAGTAAATCCGGACACCAGTTACGGTGTTTATGCTGCTTTTTGCTCCATGGCTATTGGCGATAGGTAGTCGTTGTAGCTGTGGAGCCTGGTGCGGTTGTAGTACATGAAGAAGCGCACCATATCGGTTTGTGCTTCCTCGCTCGTGCTGTAACCGTTGCGAGGGACCCATTCTGACTTCAGGGTGCCGAAAAAACGTTCTGTTGGAGCATTGTCCCAGCACTGCCCGCGATGACTCATGCTTTGCAAAATGCCATTGCGCATCAACTCTTCTTGAAACTTGCGGCTGGTGTACTGACAGCCCTGATCCGAATGAAACATCAATCCAGGTGGGCATGTTCGAAGCTCTATCGCCATGCGTAACGCCTTGCTGACCAGGTTGGCGTCATTGACCAGCGAAAATGCCCAACCAATGACCCGGCGAGCAAACAAGTCGATCACGATGGCCAGATGAACCCAGCGTTTACCCACCATCAAGCTTGTAACGTCGCCACACCAGACCTGATTGACCACGGTCGGCTTGAAATTACGCTTGAGCAGATTGGGTGCGACAAATGCTTCAACTCCTTTGGACCTGAATGGATGAGGCTGGCGTTGTTTACTGACAATGTTGGCTTCCCTCATCAGTGTTCTAACAAGGCTTCTGCCGACCGCTATGTTTTGGGCCTTCAGATGCTTGCTGATCGTTCTGGACCCCATGGCTTCCCGGCTTTCGCTGTGCAGTTCAACCACCTTCCCCTTGAGTTCTTCGCGCTCGATCTTAGGCCGCGAGAGCCGCTGTAGCCATTCGTAAAAGCTGCTGCGCTTCACATCGAAAACGCGACACAGGATGGCGGTCGGGAATGACTCTCTTAGCTCCGCGATCATCGAAAACGATCGGGATCCGACATCAAGAGAGCGGTAGCCTTTTTTAAGATTTCGGCTTCCATTTCCATGCGTTTGATCTTGGCTTTCAGATCCTGAATCTGCCGTTGATCCTCAGTAATGGCCTTGGTGCCTTGAACTGGCTGACCTTTTTGTTCCTTGCGAACCTGGTCCACCCACCGTCGTAACGCGGTAGCACTGATGTCCAGCGACGCGCAGACTTCCTGTACTGAACAGTTGTCATCAATCACCATGCTGGCCGCACGATGTTTGAACTCGCGGGAAAAGACTCTTCTTTCTTTCATGGAACCTCCAAATTGGCGAAATCATATCGCCCTTAAGAGGTGTCCGGAATTATTAGGCCAGTTCAGCTCGCTCCCACAAGGGACTACGGGTGCCCACAGCATCCGGACTCAACACCAAACCCTGTGGGAGCGAGCTTGCTCGCGAAGGCGCCGGCACATCCAACATCACCACAAGCAGACCCACCGCTATCGCGAGCAAGCTCGCTCCCACAAGGGATTACGGCTGCCCGCAGCATCTGGACTCAGCACCAAACCCTGTGGGAGCGGGCTTGCTCGCGAAGGCGCCGGCCCATCCAACATCACCACAAGCAGACCCACCGCTATCGCGAGCAAGCTCGCTCCCACAAGGGATTACGGGTGCCCACAGCATCCGGACTCAACACCAAACCCTGTGGGAGCGAGCTTGCTCGCGAAGGCGCCGGCACATCCAACATCGATGCAAGCTGACCCACCGCTATCGCGAGCAGGCTCGCTCCCACAAGGGATTACGGGTGCCCATAGCATCCGGATTCAACACCAAACCCTGCAACAGTTGCTCAAGCACTGGCGTGAGTCAGCCCCGTCAAGGTGTCCGCGATGGCCTTCGTGCGTTGTGCGGTGCCTTCGGTGGTGCGGCTCGAGTCTTCCAGGGCATCGAGCATCTCGCGCAGGGCGCTGACGGCGACGGACTGGTCTTCGATCTGTTGGGCGACGCCTTGGATCTCCGTCGAGAGCAAGTCAATGTCCACGCCGATTTCCGCAGCATTTTTGCGGGTGATTTCCGCGAGCTTGCGGACCTCATCAGCCACCACCGCAAACCCTCTGCCCATCTCACCGGCACGCGCTGCTTCGATGGCGGCGTTGAGGGCCAACAGGTTGGTCTGTCCGGCGATTTGCTGGATGACCTGTACGATCGACTGAATGCGCAAGCTTGAACTGGCAAGCGCACGGGCGCCGACCACCGCTTCACCCGCTTGGGTGGCAAGCTGTTCGACGGTCGTACCGGCCTGCTCGGCGACGCTGTTTTGCCGGTCGATCGTGCCCGTGAGGTCATCCATCGACAAGTGCAGTTCGCCAGAGTAGTGCTTGATTTGCGTCGCCATCTGCGCCTGCTGCTGGCTGGCCTGGGCCAATACCTGCCCCAGATCGGTCAGGCCGTCGAACACCGGCAGGATGGTGTTGTCCAGGCCGCGAGTGTCCAAGGCACTGCTGAAATCATTCATCTTGAACGCCATGATCTGCTTGACCACGACATGGTTCAGGCCGGCCAGCTTCTTGATCTGGCGGCGCAGGAAAAACGCCTTGAACTCGCCATAGTGGGCGATGAAGTTGTCGACGTACTCATCGACAAAATTGGCGCCCTTGGTGACTCTGAAGAAGAAAATCGCCGTAAGGGTCTGGTTAAGGTTCAAGCCGAGGATTTCACCAAACGTCGAGAACCCGGCCAGAGGCACATCGCCGAAAATGCCGGCCATGCTACCCAGGTCGCTGCTGTTGTTGAGTCGCCGCAGGATGCAATCGTTGAGAATGGCGGCCACCGGACGGCCGCCTTTGCCCTTGAGGAATTTCTCGTAGTCGAGTCGGGTCGCCTCGCGAAGGGGCGTGCGCTTGACCATCACCAGCTCTTCGCCGGGCGCCACGTCGCAGAACAGCTGGATGATCTGCTGCTGATAGTCGATACGGGCAATGGAGCGCACGAACAGCTCATCGCCCACACGGATGGCGAATGAATGATCGGCCAGCTTCTTTTCCAGTGCCTGCGCACTGCACTCGAATGCATCGCACAGCGCCTGGACCATGCTCTTGATGTTGCCACGGCTGTCGATGACCTGGTCGATGGTGCGGTCTTCGACCGACGCGGTCAGCACGCTGAACGTCAGCCCGGCAGGTTGGAAGTTCTGGCTCTTGAACACCCCGAAGCGCACATCCGCCGCGGTTTTCAGGAAGACAATCTGCGCGTGGTTCTGATAACTGCGCTGCCCATCACTGATCAGGGTCTTTTTGAAATCCGTCTTGCCACCGGCCGAGCCGCCGACGAACAGGCAGGGGAAACGTCCCGATTCATAGAGCGCCTCCATAAAGAACGACTCGGAAGCCGAAAGACCATCGAACACCACGTAGGCCAGGGTATCGCGATGATCAATGGGTGTGCTTACTTGCGCCTGCTTGATGTTAGCCACCAACCTGGCGATTCGCTCACGCATGGCCAAGCGCTTGCCGCCACCGCGAATGTCCTCGCACTCCAGCGGCACCATCACCACCTCGGCCGACACAATCACACTGGCGTCAAACAGCTGCAGCACCACTCGATCCCAGGTATCGCCGGTCTGGCAGTACAGCGTGTTCGCGCCGTTGCACAGTTCGCCCGACGTCGTGCACAGGCTGATGGCGCTGTGGGCGAAGTGCTTCTTGACCTTGGCGGCGATCTGGTCGATGTCCAGGTGTGGGGAGATGAACCCGGTGATCAATACCGGCGTGATGCGCACGCTGGCCAGCGCCTGATCAAGTTCAGCAGAGGTGCAGACCACGCTTATCGCGCCTTGAGTCTGGGCGCGGGCCTTGTTGAATAGATTCAGTAGGTTCATGGCTGGACTCGGTTGAGCGCGACGTGACGCGTACGCGGTATGCGTGCGGAGTCCCTTCTCTGTAGCGGTCACGGCTGGGGGCTTGTATGGGCGTGAGCTTGTGCTATTTGCGGGGGCGGCCCATAGGGGCTTTTGGTTGGGGTTTACTACGTCTGTTGGTTAGCGACTTTCGTATAGGTCCAGGGGAGGTCTATAAAAAAAATCAGCTCCATGACGCCTGGACGGCAAACCGACACCCGCTATGCTATCGACGATGGCGTCTTGCCATTTTCCACGCCCACCCCAACCAACCCCAGGCGCGAGACGAGAACCTGCCCGTCATCGCCCTTTGCAGAGACAATCCATGAATACATACAAAGCCGTGTCCGGAGTGGCCTGGGGTGTTTTGTTGGGTTGCATCGGCCAGGCCAACGCTTTTCAGCTTTCGCCGGATGGCACCTTGGCTGAGCGGGAGATGGCCAAGAAATACGGGGTTTCCTATAAGGCGACGGTGCCTTTCGCCAGTTTTGCGCTGCACAATTTTTCCGATCCTGCCCATGAGGCGCTGACGCAGAAGATCTATGGGTGCGACGGGGATTGGCAGGAGTGCAGCAACCCCAACCTGGAGAATGCCGGTGCCTACATCATTGCCGGGGTTCGCTGGAACGATGATCCGGTGTTCATGCCGGGCGCGGAAGATGCCAAGACCAAGGGCTGCGATGGGCGTTATTCGGTTGGTTTTATCTCGCAGACGCGGTGCTGGGTAAATCTCTTCGAGAAAGCCGAGAGCAAAAGCGCTTCTGATCCGATGGCGTTCATGGGCGCGGGGAACTACATCTCTCGTTCGCATTTTGGCGACCTGCAGTTCTTGCATTCCATGGCTTCCCAAGAGGGCGCCACGCCAGAGCAGACCAAGCGTGAAATCATGATGTGGGCCGAGTTCGCCTGGGGTGTTGCCGATGGGACCTATCCCATCAATACCTATTTGAAAGACATCAAGATCGAAGGCTGGGAGCAGCATTTCAATAACGGGCAGACCGTGCAGGATCTTTTTGCCGTGGGGCGTCCATGGCTGCGGGCAAATGTGAACCAGGTGGCGTTTGGCAGCTTGCTTCACCTTGTCCAGGACAGCTTTGCCGGTGGGCATGCGCAGCGACGCGAAGAGGTGCTGGGTGACAAGTGCATGGGCGGTGCCGAGGCTGTGCTGGGGCGAATCGAGGAGTTTCATTCTTACGCCCGGCAGGATCATGCCAAGCACAAGGCCGATGACGCCAGTTCAGTCGCCAGGATCATGCTGATGGCCCATGAACCGGACGTCGTGGATGCGGGCAAGAAGCTGAGAGGGTTTATCGCCGATCACAGGAAATGGGCGGATGTCAGGCCTTATCTGGATGAGTGTGTTTTTGCGCTGGCCAATGAAACGACTCCGGCGTCGGCGGGTGATGGATATAAGCTGGAGACCAGCCGCTGAGCACCTGACGAAAAACTGGTGGGAGCGAGCTTGCTCGCGATAGCGGTGTGTCAGGCAACTTCGATGTTGATGGTCATGACGCTATCGCGAGCAAGCTCGCTCCCACACTGGGTTAGCAGTGGGACCTCGGCTTTTCGACTTGCACAGCACTCTGTGGGAGCGAGCTTGCTCGCGATAGCGGTGTGTCAGGCGACTTCGATGTCGACGGTCATGACGCCTTCGCGAGCAAGCTCGCCCCCACAGTAGCCGCAGAACGATGTGCCTTACTTACCCGCCGGCCGTTCGTTGACATTCGGCCTTCCTCGACCATCATTAAGTGCCTCCAGAGTCATCATTCCTCCAGAGGCACGATCATGGCGCAAACGGACATTCTCATTGTGGGGGCCGGCCCTACTGGATTGGTCCTGGCTTTGTGGCTCACCCGGCAGGGGCTTGCTGTCAGGATTGTCGACAAGAGCAGCGGGCCGGGGGAAACCTCGCGTGCCATGGCCGTCCAGGCCCGCACACTTGAGCTGTATCGCCAGCTTGGCATGGCCGGTGCGGTCATCGACGCTGGGTACAAGACCCCGGCCATGAACATGTGGGCCCGGGGGAAACGCAAGGCGCGGATTCCCCTGGTGGACGCTGGCGGGGATGTATCGCCTTATCCTTTTGTCCTCATATACCCCCAGGATCGTCATGAGCGGCTGTTGGTCGAGCAGCTTCAGTCCCTGGGCGTCGAAGTCGAGCGGCAGACCGAACTGCTGTCCTTCGAGGACCGTGGCGATCACGTTACCGCGCGCTTGAAACACGCCGATGGTCGCGAAGAAACGCTGACGACCGCTTACCTCGCAGGTTGCGATGGCGCGCGGTCGCTCGTGCGTCATCAGGTGGGAAGCGGCTTCGAGGGCGGCACCTACAAGCAGTTGTTTTACGTGGCAGACGTGTCTGCCAGCGGTTTCGAGCCTGCGGAGGAGGCCCATATCGCCTTTGATAAATCCGAATTCGTGTTGGCGTTTTTCTATGGCGAAACTGGCCAATATCGCCTGATCGGTACGGTTCGCGATGAACGCGCAGAGCATCCAGAGACGCTCACGTTCGAGGACGTTGGCCATGACGCCATCAACGGCCTGAACATCAGGATCAATGGCGTGAATTGGTTTTCCACCTACCGGGTCCATCATCGCGTCACGGATCAGTTCCGCTGGGGCAGGGCGTTTTTGCTGGGGGATGCTGCGCACGTCCACAGCCCGGCCGGTGGACAGGGCATGAACACCGGCATCCTCGACGCGATCAATCTGGCCTGGAAACTGGCGGCGGTCGTGAAGGGACAGGCACCAGACGCGTTACTCGACAGCTACCAGGTCGAACGCCAGGCGTTTGCGCAAAAGCTTGTGGAAACGACGGACCGGCTGTTCACCTTTGCAACCGCCCAAGGCAATTTTGCCGACTTCGTGCGCACGCGCATCGCACCGCTTTTTGCGAGTGTTGCCTACAAAAGCGAGAACGTGCGTGAGTACCTGTTCCGGATGGTGTCCCAAACCACCTTGAATTATCACGAGAGCCCGTTGAGTGCCGGCAAGGCGGGTGACGTGCTGGGCGGTGACCGTTTGCCCTGGGTACCGGTGCCAGGCGCTGACAACTACGAACCGCTCGCATCCATCGGCTGGCAGGTGCATGTCTACGGCGAGGCCGGGGCGGAGCTGAAAGCCTGGAGCAGCCAGCACCAGATCCCTCTGCACACGTTCACCTGGCGGGATGAGCATCATAAAGCCGGGTTGTGTCGGGACGCCGCCTATCTGCTGCGTCCCGATACCTACGTCGCCCTGGCGGATCCCCAAGCGTCTGCGGCAACGTTGAGCCGCTATTTCAGCGACCGGGGCCTGACGCTGCCGGCTTGAGCGCGTCAGGTGTGGCGATCGGCCCTCAGCCCAAATCCCCAGCCTCATGCCGCTCCGGCACTTGGCTCGCCTCATCCCCCCACGTACGGTTGACCCGCTGCCCGCGCTGGACGGCGGGGCGCTTGGCAATGTCTTCGGCCCAGCGCTGCACATGGGTGTATTCGTGGGCACTCAGGAATTCGGCGGCGCCGTACACGTTGTTGCGCACCAGTTGGCCATACCAGGGCCAGACCGCGATGTCGGCGATGGTGTAGTCATCGCCCACCAGGTATTGGCTTTCGCCGAGGCGGCGATCCAGGACGTCGAGTTGACGCTTGGCCTCCATGGTGAAGCGATTGATCGGGTATTCGAATTTTTCCGGTGCATAGGCGTAGAAATGCCCGAAGCCGCCACCCAGGTACGGGGCAGAGCCCATCTGCCAGAACAGCCAGTTCAGTGTTTCGGTGCGGCCTGCCAGGTCGGTGGGCAGGAGGGCGCCGAATTTTTCCGCCAGGTAGAGCAGGATCGAACCGGATTCGAAGACACGGATGGCAGGCTCCACGCTGCGGTCCAGCAGGGCCGGGATCTTGGAGTTGGGGTTGACCTCGACAAAACCGCTGGAGAACTGGTCACCTTCGCTGATGCGGATCAGCCAGGCGTCGTATTCCGCGCCCGTATGACCCAACGCCAGCAGTTCCTCCAGCAGGATGGTCACCTTCACGCCATTGGGCGTGGCCAGGGAATAGAGCTGCAACGGGTGCTTGCCAATCGGCAAGGTTTTTTCGTGAGTCGGCCCGGCGATAGGGCGGTTGATGCTGGCGAACTGGCCGCCAGACGGGGCGTCGTTTTTCCAGACCTTGGGCGGAACGTAGGACGCTTGGCTCATCGGGACATACCTCATCGTTTGCTTGTGGTGTGATCCCCCAGAGTCTACCGCTGTTCGTTCATGATCCGCGCCACTTCACCGGAAGCCTTGAGCTGCTCGAAAGCGCGCTGGGCCTTGGCGACGACTTCGTCAGGTGTGCTCAGGCTGAACGCCAGGTGGACCTTGTGGGGTTGCTCGTCGAGGGTATAGACCTCTTCCAGCGAAGTGAAATCCACTTGGGCATCCTTGCTCATCAGGCGCGCGGTGTTCTCCGGCAGCGGCAGCATTTGGATCTGGTGATTCAGCAGCTTTTGAAAGTTGTCGTGGTTGTTGGCCGAGATGACCAGCCGGGTAAACCCACGCTGTTGCAGGTAAATCTGCTTGGCGTCATTTCGCACCACGCCGATGCTGTACTGCTTGGCATCCTCAAGGTTGTTGACGGCGATGCCCTCACTGTCTCGCATCTTGTAGAGCCGGCTCGCCACCCGGTGTATTTCACCGACCCATTTGAACAATTGCTCGCGGGCCGGGGTGCGGTCCAGCGGGAAAATCAACACGTTAGGCTCGTGCAGCGCCTTTTCGTAGGCCCGGGCCCACGGGTACAGCGACAGGCTGTAGTCGGTGAGCTGGGCGTTTTTCAGCGTTTCTTCGGCGATGCGACTGCCCGGCCCGACGACCTTGTCATCACGCTGGTAGGCATAGAGGGAATCTTCGGTCACGACTTCGATCGTCTCGGCGTGGCTTTGCAGGCTGATCGAGGTGAGAAGCAGGCACGAGCAGAGTATCAGGCGATAGTGCATATACAGACCTCATGGCACGCGATGGTTTACAGGGCGACGCAATCGCGTCCCTTGTGTTTGGCCCGGTACAGCGCCTGGTCGGCGCGTTGCAGCAGTTGATCGAAATGGTCCATGGTCTCCGGGTCCAGCTCGGCGACGCCGATGCTCACGGTGACAAACGACGAGACCTTGGAACCGCTGTGGGGCAGTTCACGTTCCGCCAGGCTTGCACGGAAACGTTGGGCGGCCTCGCAGGCCTGGGCGGCATCGACGTTGGGCAGGACCACGACGAACTCTTCGCCGCCGACGCGCGCGGTCAGTTCGCCAGAGCGGCCGAACACGCTGCGCAGGGTCTCGGCGATCTCTTTCAAGCACAAGTCGCCCTGCATGTGGCCGTAGGTGTCGTTGTAGATCTTGAAGAAATCGACATCGCACATGAGCACGGCCAGCGGGGTCTTGTGGCGGATCGCCCGGCGAAACTCGATGTCCTTCAATTCGTCGAAATAGCGACGGTTGGCCAGCCCCGTCAAATCGTCGTGACGTGACAGGGCTTCGAGGGCCTGGTTGGCCGCCTTCAATTCTGCGGTGCGGGCCTCGACCAGTTCGGCCATTTGGTCGCGGCTGGCGGCAAGCACCAGCTCGTCCGAATGCTGGCGTTCCAGATGGGCGCGCAGATTGTCCTGGAGTGTATTGACCTGGTGTTCGAGCAGGCTCAGTTCGTCCTGGCGCTGCACCGCCCGTTGCAGCTTGAGGTGCCGCTTGAGGGTTTGCGGCGCCAGTTCGCCCAGGTGCCGGGCGATGTGCACCACATGCACGGTCACCAGCCGGTTGAACACGGTCATGATCAACCCGGCCAGCAGCAAGGACTGGATGAGCTGGGTGATGACGATGCTGCGTGCTTCGCCCCAGAGGCGCTCCCACAGCAGGTTATTGTCGCCTTCGATGGTCAGCTCGCCGACTTTTTCATGGGCCCCGGCATAGGGTTGTGCGATGAGTTGGCGATGCAGCACCGGCACCACGCCCGATTGACCGACGGGGTATCGATTGAGCTCGATGACTTCAGGCGCTTGCCCGGGGCGCAGGATGTTCAACACCAGGCGTCCCACGGGCGCTGCCATGGCGACGCTGGCGATTTGCTGGTCGAGGGATTCACGGTCCAGTTCCCAAATGGCATGGGCCAGGGTGTTCTGGAACACTTGGTCGATCAGGGCCAGCTCCGAATTCATCTCCGCCAGGTTGTTTTCCCAGGCCATCCAGGTGCGCCAGGTGACCATCACCAGGGTAAAGAGCAGGCAGAACAACAGCGTTGCCAGTACCAGGCGACGTCCCAGGGAGCTGAACGCCTTGGCCTGTGGTTGTAAGGAGGACGCCCTACGGAAATTGGCATCCATGTCATAACCATTTGCGCAGGATGGCATCGTAGACGCCATTGCGCCGGATGGTCTCCAGGCCCGCACGGAACTTCGCCACCGTATCGGCCGGCGTCTTGCGGCTGAATGCCATGCTCAAGCCGTCGGTGCTGCTTAGCTCGGGCAGCGCCAGCGAGCGGATCAGCAACTTGTCCGGGTCTTCGCCATTCTGGCGCGTCAGGTACAGCGCGTTGAGCTCATTGGAAATCCACAGCTCCACGTGATCGACCTTGAGCTTGCGGTAGTTGTGTTCGTACTTGGTGCTCGACTGCAGTTCTTCGCCGATGCGAAAGCCCTTCGAGACCAGGTATTGCTCACCCACGTCCTGATTGACCGTGGCGATCTGGTGCCCATGGGCATCGGCCAGCGAGTTGAGTTTCACCGGCCGGTCCGCCAGCGAGTAGATGTACCACTGCGTCGGGCCGATGCTGCCGACCCACTGGAAAAGCGGTTCGCGTGCAGGCGTGCGGACGATCGAGTAGATCAACACGTTGCTTTCATTGAGCGCCAGTTCGTAGGCCCGGGCCCACGGCATGGAATGGATAGGCGCGTCCATGCCGACCTCCTTGAGCACGGCCTGGACCACCTCGGTGCTCATGCCGGTCATTCGGCCGTTCTGCGTCATGTTGTAGGGCGGTAGCTCCTCCGTCACGATGCGCAGCGGCGCCTCTGCCGCACAAGCGCTTGCAGCGAGGAACATCAGGACGCCCCACATCAGCAGGCGATTCAGCGGCCAATCCATTGATCATTACCCTATGCAACTGGCAGAACCCGGAGGTCTGGGAGCTATTATTGTATAGGGTTATCGGCTGGGCTGGGGCCTGCTTGAGTCCGGCCTGTCGAAACTGCCAGCCCAGCCGAAGGATCAACCGTTCAACAACGTCATCGTTTGCGCCTGGTATCGGTCGCCCGCCACGGCACCTTCGCCTGCGAAAATCCCGTCCAGCTGGGCCAATTCACCAGCGCTCAACACCACTGAAGAAGCTGCCACGTTGCTTTCCAGGTACTTGCGCTGCTTGGTGCCCGGGATCGGGATGACATGGTCACCCTGGGCCAATACCCAGGCCAAGGCCAATTGCGCAGCGCTGATGCCCTTGTCCAAGGCCAATGCCTTGACCCGCTCTACCAGCACCAGGTTGCGATTGAAGTTGTCGGCCTGGAAGCGCGGGTTGAAGCGGCGATAGTCATCGGCGGCGAAGTCCTCCGGTGATTTCAGCTCGCCGGTCAAAAAGCCCCGGCCCAAGGGACTGTAGGCGACGAATGCAATGCCCAGTCGCTGGCAAGTCGCGAGCACGCCATTGTGTTCAGGCTCACGGGACCACAGCGAGTATTCGCTTTGCACCGCTGCCAGGGGATGCACGGCGTGGGCTCGCTGGATGGTCTCGGCGCTGGCTTCCGAGATCCCGATGTGGCGGACCTTGCCGGCCTTGACCAGCTCGGCCATGGCGCCGATGGTTTCTTCGACGGGCACTTCAGGATCGATGCGGTGCTGGTAGTAGAGGTCGAGGTAATCGGTATCGAGACGCTTGAGGCTGCCGTCGACAGATTGCCGGACGTAGTCGGGGCGACCATTGACGCCGCGGGCATGGGGATCGCTGCTGCGCACCAGGCCGAACTTGCTCGCCAGGTACAGGTTTTCACGCTTGCCACGCAGGGCCCGTCCGAGCAGTTCTTCGTTGGTATGCGGTCCGTACATGTCGGCGGTGTCGAACAGCGTCACGCCCAGTTCCACGGCGCGGTGGAGCGTGGCAATCGCTTCGCGCTCGTTCACACCCGTGGTGTAGAAATCCGACATGCCCATGCAGCCCAGGCCGATGGAGGAAACGTGAGGGCCGCGATGGCCGAGTTGGCGAGTCTTCATGCTGATAGCTCCTGGAAATGAACGACCTGTGCAGTCTCTATCAAGCGGTTTCCTGGATAAATCCATGATTATTGGTTTAACTATTCGTGATATCTAAATAGTGAGGCGCGAGATTGGACCGATTACAGGCCATGCAGGTGTTCCGGCGCATCGTTGAACTGGGCGGTTTTGGCAAGGCGGCCGATGACCTTGGGCTGCCCCGGGCCACTGTCAGCCTGCTGATCCAGCAGTTGGAAGCCCATCTGGGCGTGCAACTGTTGCAACGCACCACCCGACAGGTGCGCGCAACGCTGGATGGGCAAGCGTATTACCAGCGCAGCGGCCAGTTGCTGGACGACCTTGATGACCTGGAAAGTTCGTTATCGGCGCAACGCAGCCAGCCGCGCGGCACCTTGAAAGTGGACATGCCCATCGCCTTTGGTTGCACCTGGATCGTGCCGCGCCTGCCGGATTTCTATCGCCGCTACCCGGCGTTGCAACTGGACATCGGTTTTCATGACCGCCAGGTCCATCTGCAGCGCGAGGGCGTGGATTGTGCAATCCGCGCCGGCAATGTCGTCGACCAGGCGCTGGTGGCGCGGCCCATTGTGCGCCTGCATCAACTGACGTGCGCCAGCCCTGGCTATCTGGCCCGCGCCAGCACGCCCGGGCGGTTGGAGGATTTGACGGCGCACCGGGCCATAGGGTTTGCGTCTGGCAATGGACGGTTCTTCCCGTTCGAATTCGAGGTGGCGGGGCGGGTGCGTGAAATGCAATTGCCCAGTGACTTGAACGTCAACAATGCCGACGCCTATGTGACGGCCTGTGAAGCGGGATTCGGCCTGATCCAGGTGCCGCGCTATCACGTGCAACGGCAATTGGCCGAAGGCCGGTTGGTTCAGGTACTTGAGGATTACAACGTGCCAACGTGGCCGATCTCAGCGGTGTACCCGCCCCATCGACAGTTGTCGCCCAGGGTGCGGGTGTTTATCGACTGGGTGATCGAGCTGTTGCAGGGAGAGGCGGATGCCCAGCAGACGCTGATGGAGAGGGTGTAGGCCGAGCTGTTGATCGTTCCCACGCTCCGCGTGGGAATGCCTCTACGGACGCTCCGCGTTCGGCTTTTGAGTGGACGCAGAGCGTCCATGGCTGCATTCCCACGCAGAGCGTGGGAACGATCAATGTGGGAGCGAGCTTGCTCGCGATAGGGCCCTATCAGCCAATAGGACCTCAAGCCTTGACCCAGCGCTGGCGACTCCAGCTGCTCAACGTATCGACCGCGAAAACCAGTAGCAACATCGCCAGGATCACCGTGCTGCCTTGGGCTTCCTGGAACAGGCTGAGGCTGACGTAGAGCATTTGCCCCAGGCCCCCGGCGCCGACGAAACCGAGCACGCTGGCCATGCGGATATTGTTTTCCCAGCGGTACAGGACATACGCCAGTAGCTGGGGCAGGAGGTTGGGCAGCGTGCCGTAGCAGAACGCCAATACCGCATTGCCACCTTGCAGGCGGATGGCGTCGGCCGGTTCGGACGGGGTATTTTCCAGGGCTTCGGCGAACAGCCGGCCGAGCACGCCCGTGGTGTGCAGGGCCAAGGCCAGGGTGCCGGCATTGGGGCCGAGCCCGGCGGCCAGGACCATCAGCGCCGCCCACACCAGTTCTGGAACCGCGCGCAAGGCATTGAGTACCAGCCGCGAAGCGCTCTGCAGGGGCCAGCCGAAGCGCCCGGCCGCAGGCAAGGCCAACAGCAGGCCGAAGACCGCTGCGAGCAGGGTGCCAAGGGCCGACATGGCGAGGGTTTCCAGGGCGCCGTGGCCGATCGCCTTCAGGTGGCCCAGGCTCAGGTCCGGGCTGAGAAAGCGCTGCGCATAAGCGCCCATTCGGTGCAGGTTGCCGCTGTCGCCGAGCTCGCCCAGGTCGATGCCCAGGTAGACGAACGAGGCGACGACTGCCGCACCGATGCCCAGGACAATGACCGCGTTGATCAGGCGATTCATGCCAGCCTCCAGCGCAGCAGGCGGCTGAGTTGATCGGCGAGCAGCACCAGCATCAGGAACGTCAGCAGCAGGCTGGCCACTTCACCGCCAGCGAACATTCGCAGCGACAGGTCCATTTGTTGGCCCAGGCCTCCGGCACCGACGAAGCCCATCACCACCGAGGCGCGGATGGCGCACTCCCAGCGATAAACCGTGTATGACAACAGTTCCGCCGCGACATTGGGCAGGATCCCGTAGCAGAAAGCGGCGAGCCGGCTGCTGCCCGATTGCAGGAGCGCATGGGCCGGACGTTGGTCGACTGACTCGTAGATTTCCGCGTAGACCTTGCCCAACATGCCGCTGTAGGTAATGGCGATCGCCAGTACGCCGGCCGTGGGGCCGAGGCCGACGGCACGGACGAAGAGCAAGGCCCAGACGATTTCCGGGACGCTGCGCAGGAAGATCAGCAGGCCGCGCACCGGCCAGCGCAGCAGTTGACCCCAATAGCCCGGGTGCCCGGCACGGGAGGCCGCCGACAGCGACAGGGCGCGGCTGGCCAGCAGGCTCGCGGGCACCGCCAACAGCAGCGCCAAGGCCATGCCGGCCGTGGCGATCGCCAGCGTCTGCAAGGTGGCCTGCCACAGCAGCTCGACAAATTCGTCGCCATGGGCTGGAGGCCAGAAGGCCGCTACAAACCGGCCCATTTCGCTCTGGCTGTCGCTCGCCACCAGCACGCGAAGGTCCAGTTCGCTGAACTGGATGCCCGGCCACAGCAGGACGAGGGCCAGCAGAGTGAGCAGCAGGCGCGGGCGGGTAGCGGGGTCTCGGGTATCGCGTGTCAGCATCGGGGGATCTGCACGCTCAAGGACGAGGGGGGCGTCGGCGAAGACTGTAGCTGTTCGTTGGCGTAGAGCGTGTCGAGCAACTGACGGTCCACGGCTTCGGTTGGCAGGTCGAACAGGATCTGTCCATCGCGCAGGCCAATGACCCGGGAAAAGTGTGCCAAGGCCAGTTCCACCGCGTGCAGGCTGGCGACCAGGGTCACGTCGTGCTCCCGAGCATGGCGGCACAGCACCGAAAGCGTGTGCTGGGCCAATACCGGGTCCATGGCCGAAACCGGCTCGTCGGCCAGCAGCACCTCTGGCGCCTGGTACAACACCCGGGCAATGCCTACGCGTTGCAGCTGTCCGCCCGACAGCTGCTGGCATTGCGCGAACAATTTGTCGCCCAGGTCCAGCCGGGCCAACGCCGCCCTGGCGCCTGGAATATCCAGCGGATGCAGCAGGTTCAACAGGCTTTTGCCGATACCCCACTGACCGAGCTTTCCCGCCAGGACCGCGGTGACCACGCGTTGACGTGGCGGCAGCGGCGGCGATTGGTGGATCAGGCCGATGCGCGCACGCAGGCGCTGACGCTGGCGGGCAGACAGCTGCCAGGCGCGCTCACCGAGCAACTGCAGCTCGCCGCTACCGGGGCGCAGGGCGGTGGCCAGCAGGTTGAGCAGGCTCGACTTGCCCGCGCCCGATGGGCCGATGATGGCGACCTGCTCGCCGGTGCCGATGTGCAGGTCGATGCCCCGCAGCGCCTGGACGCCGTTGGCATGGGTAACGCTGACCTGGGTCAGTTGCAGGGTCATTTGAGCAGTTCGGCGGCGCGTGCGGCTTCCTCGATGCCCTTGTAGTTCTCAGGCTTGGTTTCGATGAAGCGGCTGGCGGCCTGCAGATCGAGGATTTCCTTGTCCTTCGGGTTGGCCGGATCGAGTGCCAGGAAGGCTGCCTTTATCTTGGCCGCCAACGCTGGGTCGAGGGTACCGCGCACCGTCCAGTTGTAGTCGAAGTAGGCTGGGGTGGTGGCGAAGACCTTGACCTTGGTCGTGTCGACCTTGCCGGCAGCGACCAGTTTTTCCCAGACACTGGCATTCAGCACGCCAGCGTCGACCTTGCCGGCCTGGACCCAGGCGACGGTGGCATCATGGGCGCCCGAGTAGCCCACGCGACTGAAGTAGCTTTCAGGCTTGATGCCGTCCTTGAGCATGAAATAGCGTGGCATGAGGCTACCGGACGTCGACGACACCGAACCGAAGGCAAAGGTCTTGCCCTTGAGGTCGGCGAGGGATTTGACGGCCGGGTCGGCGGTGATGAATTTACTGGTGAACTGGGCGTCCTGTTCGCGCTGGACCAGGGGGATGGCGTTGCCGGTTTTCAGGCGTGCCTGCACGAAGGTGAAGCCGCCCAGCCAGGCCATGTCGATCCGGTCGGTGGCCAGCGCTTCGACCACGGCGGGGTAGTCGCTGACGGGTACGAACTCGACTTTCATGCCGGTTTGCTGTTCCAGATAGGCACCCAGCGGCTTGAACTTGCGCAGCAGCTCGGTCGGGGCCTCATCGGGAATCGCACTGACTTTCAAGGTGTCGGCGGCCTGGGCCAGCAGGCTGCTAAGAGACAGGGCAACGCCGACGGCCAATGCCAGGGAACGCTTGAGCATGGAGGATCTCCGATACATGAAGGCAAGGAATGGTGAAGCATCACGCCCACGTGGATGGCGGTACGCCGCTCTGTGAGGGTAGACGAAGGAGAGGGATGTTAACCGTTTCTGGCCTTGAACTCACTCATTCACCCGTGGCGAGGGAGCTTGCTCCCGCTGGCCTCTGTAGGAGCTGCCGAAGGCTGCGATCTTTGATCTTTCGCTTGATACTCAACCGGCTTTGAAAAGATCGCAGCCTCGCTTCGCTCGGCAGCTCCTACAGCGCAGCCGAGCGGGAGCAAGCTCCCTCGCCACAGGTTCTGGGTTGTCTGGGTTGAGGCTATCGCGAGCAAGCTCGCTCCCACAGGGGGGGTGAGGCGGGCGGGAGAACCGGGGCCTCGTCGGGTGAGGCCTCGGCGAATGAGAGGTCAGAACAGCTTGGTGAACAACCAGTAGAGGCTGCCGGAAAGGATGATGGCAGCAGGCAGCGTCAGTACCCAGGCCATCACCAGGTTACGGATGGTGCGCATCTGCAAGCCAGAGCCGTTGGCGACCATGGTGCCGGCCACGCCGGAGGACAACACATGGGTCGTGGACACTGGCAAGCCGAACATATCGGCGGCGCCGATGGTCAGCATGGCGACGGTTTCGGCCGAGGCCCCTTGGGCATAGGTCAGGTGGGTCTTGCCGATTTTCTCACCCACCGTCACCACGATGCGCTTCCAGCCGACCATGGTGCCCAGGCCGAGGGCGATGGCCACGGCGATTTTCACCCACAGCGGAATGAACCGCGTGGAGTTGTCGATCTGCTGCTTGAACAGCTGCAGCTTGGCGGTGGTGTCGGCGTCGAAGTTGCCGACTTTGTTCTTGTCCATCAGGCGAATGGTTTCGCTGGTCAGGTACATATCGTTACGCACGTTGCCCACGGCTTCTGCGGGTACCCGGGCCAGCGAACCGTAGCCCTTGACCTCGGTACCGATGCTGCCCGCCAAGGCGGCAAGGGCCGGCACCAATTGTGGCGTCGCTTCCTTGCTGCCTACATAGGCAGAAAGGATCGCTCGCGGATTTGCCGGGGCCGGTAACGGTGAGCCTTTGACCAAGGCTTGTTGAGTGACTTCGGCCACGGCGGCGAATTGCAGTGCCTGGTCGGCCGGCATGGTGCGGTTCAGCGCATACGCCATCGGCAGGGTGCCGACCAGAATCAGCATGATCAGGCCCATGCCTTTCTGGCCGTCGTTGGAGCCGTGGGCGAATGACACGCCGGTGCAGGTCAGGATCAGCATGCCGCGAATCCACCAGGGCGGCGGCGTATTGCCTTCCGGGGCCTTGTACAACGAGCGGTTCTTGACGAAGGCCCGCAGCGCCAGCAGCAGCAACGCAGCGCAACCGAAGCCCACCAGCGGTGACAACAGCAACGCATAGCCGATCTTGGTCGCCTGGGCCCAGTCCACACCGCTGGTGCCGTCACGCCCGTGCATCAGCGCATTGGCGACACCCACGCCGATGATCGAGCCGATCAGCGTGTGGGACGACGACGCCGGCAAGCCCAGCCACCAGGTGCCCAGGTTCCACAGGATGGCGGCGATCAGCAGGGCGAAGATCATCGCGAAGCCGGCAGAGGAGCCGACTTGCAGGATCAGTTCCACCGGCAGCAGGGCGATGATGCCGAAGGCCACGGCGCCGCTGGAGAGCAGCACCCCGAGGAAGTTGAAGAAGCCCGACCAGGCCACGGCGAAGTTCGGCGCCATGGAGTTGGTATAAATGACGGTGGCCACGGCGTTGGCGGTGTCGTGGAAACCGTTGACGAATTCGAAGCCAAGGGCAATCAGCAGCGCTACGCCCAACAGCAGGAACGGCGTCCAGGTGGTCACCACGGTGCCGAGTTCGTTCATGTCGTGCATCAGGCTGTAGGCGGTAAACAGCAAACCGCTGCCCAGTACGGCGAAAAACACCACCAGGGTGATGACGCTCGGCTTGCGGTTGAGTTGCGGTCTTGAACTGGGGGCGATGGCACTCGATGAGTCCATGACCAGGGTCTGGTTTGTCATGATGAAATCCGATTCAGTGAGCGGTGGAAGGGAGAGGCTCGGTGCCGGGCGTCCCTGCCTGGCTGGCCTTAATAGACCCGGGGCACGATGAGCTCCGGTGGCGTCGGACTGCGGGAGTAGTCTTGTTGTCGCACCCGCTGCGGCAGTTCGATGGCCGGCAGTTCCACCTCTTCATAGGGCATTTGCCCAAGCAGGTGATGGATGCAGTTGAGCCGGGCTTTTTTCTTGTCGTCGGCGTGCACCACCCACCAGGGGGCCTCGCTGATGTGCGTGCGTTCGAGCATGATTTCCTTGGCCTTGGTATAGGCCTCCCAGCGCCGACGGGACTCCAGGTCCATGGGGCTGAGCTTCCATTGCTTGAGCGGGTCATGGATGCGACTGAGAAAGCGCAGGTGCTGTTCCTGGTCGGAAATGGAGAACCAGTACTTGATCAACTGGATGCCGGAGCGGGCGAGCATCCGCTCGAATTCCGGCACGGTACGGAAGAACTCTTCGTACTGGTCGGCGGTGCAGAACCCCATGACTTGTTCGACGCCGGCGCGGTTGTACCAGCTGCGGTCGAACAGCACGATTTCACCTGCCGCCGGCAGATGCGAAACGTAGCGCTGGAAATACCATTGAGTCCGTTCGCGGTCGTTGGGAGCGGGCAGGGCGGCGACGCGGCAGACCCGCGGATTGAGTCGCTGGGTGATGCGCTTGATCACGCCACCCTTGCCGGCGGCGTCGCGTCCTTCGAACAGGATCACGACCTTGTGCCCGGTCTTGACCACCCAGCTTTGCAGCTTCACCAATTCGCCTTGCAGGCGGAACAGTTCGCTGAAATACCGTCGGCGGATTTCCTTCTCGCTGCTATCCGGGGCGTGTTCATCGAACAAGGCGTTCAGGTCATACCCGTCTTCGGATAACTCCAGCTCCAGTTCTTCGTCACTGTGATCGAGCAGTTCGCGGTGGATGCGCTGTACCAAGGTGTCCTGGGTTGAAAGCATGATGGAAAACTCGGTCGTGGAGGCGCCATCCACGCTAGTTGCATTTTGTTACATAGTAGTGACGGTCATCTGTGCTTCATGGGCCCGTCGTAGGCTAAAACAGGGAGTGTCATCCAGGTGTCATCGAAGCCATGGCAGGATCCTCGCAAACCATCGTGGGAAGTCCGGCAGCGCTTGTGCCTGCTGGCTGATGAATCAAGGAACACCGCTATGAAAGGCGACGCCCCCCTGTTCGCGGCCATTGACTTGGGCTCTAACGCCTTCCGCTTGATGATCGGCCAGTCGGTCAGGCGCAATCGACAGTTGGTGATTCAGGAAGTGAAGACCCTGCGTGAGCCGGTCCGATTGGCCGAGGGCCTGCAGGCCGGGGCTTTGGACGAGCTGGCGCTGGATCGGGGCTGGCAGGCGCTCGCCCGATTCGGCAAGAAACTGCGTGGCTTTGAAGCTGGAAGGGTGCGGGCGGTGGCGACCAGTGCCGTACGCGAAGCGGCGAATGCCCAACTGTTCCTGGCCAGTGCCGAGCGGCACCTGGGGTTTCGGATCGACGTGCTGTCCGGGCATGAAGAAGCCCGGCTGGTGTATGCCGGTGTTGCCCATACGGTGCCCGGTGTCGAGCACACGCGGCTGGTGGTGGACATCGGCGGCGGCTCGACCGAACTGATCCTGGGGCAGGGCGCTCAACCGCTGCTGACGGAAAGCATCGCCATCGGCAGTGGCACCTTTGGCGCGCGTTACTTTCGGGGCGGATGCATCACCGCCCAGGCGCTATTGGAGGCGGAGCGAGTGGCTGTCCTGCAGTTTGAAAAAGTCGCGGCAGGTTATCGCGCCCAGGGCTGGCAGCAGGCGATCGGTTCTTCCGGTACGGCGCGGATGTTGGCCAAAGTGCTCAAGGCCAATGGTTTCAACGATGCTGGGCAAGGCGGCATTACCTACGGTGGATTGTTGCGTCTGTCGCTGCGGTTGCTGGAAGTCGGCCATGTCGACCAGCTCAGGTTGGCCGGCTTGCAAAGCCATCGCCTGGGCATCCTGCCCGGTGGCCTGGCGATCATGCTGGCGGCATTCAAGGTCTTTGGTATCTCGCAGATGATTGCTTCCGAGCCGGGCCTGAGGTTCGGCGTTCTGCATGGCCTGATGCATCAGCACTGATCACGGACGGTTGTTGCCCATTGCCGTCCATCAGCAACGGCTCGATTTCGAGCATCGACGCCTCTTCGGCGACCCCTTCTTTATCCGATCATCCTGCATTTCATCGCCTGGGCAGTCGGTACGTCCGGTTATCGCAAAGCGTGGGCCTGGATCAGGGTGATTGCGTGAACGGGGCTTTTCGCTCTTTCGATATGCAGTGAGTGAAGGCACAATGCGCATCCTTTTTTGGCTCGCCTTGCCCGGAGGCCTCGAAAATGATCAAAACGCCGTACTACCTCATCGACAAACAAAAGCTGCTGGCGAACATGCAGAAGATCGCCTATGTGCGTGAGCAGTCCGGGGCCAAGGCCTTGCTGGCGCTCAAGTGCTTCGCCACCTGGTCGGTGTTCGACCTGATGCAGCAGTACATGGACGGCACCACGTCGTCGTCGCTCTATGAGCTCAAGCTCGGCCGGCAGAAGTTCGCTGGCGAGACCCATGCCTACAGCGTCGCCTGGGCTGACGATGAGATCGAGGAGATGCTCGCCAACTGCGACAAGATCATCTTCAACTCCATCGGCCAGTTGCAGCGCTACACCGAGGCGTCGGCCGGCAAGGTCCGCGGCCTGCGGGTCAATCCGCAAGTGAGCAGCTCCGATTACCTGCTGGCCGACCCGGCGCGACCGTTCAGCCGCCTGGGCGAATGGGATCCGGTGAAAATCGAGCAAGTCATCGAGCATATCTCCGGCTTCATGTTCCACAACAACTGCGAGAACGGCGATTTCGGTTTGTTCGACCAGATGCTGGGCACTATCGAAGAGCGCTTTGGTCACTTGCTGCATAAGGTCGAGTGGGTCAGCCTCGGTGGTGGCATTCACTTCACCGGCGAGGGCTACGCCCTGGACGCCTTCTGCGCACGGCTCAAGGCCTTCTCGCAAAAATATGGCGTGCAGGTCTACCTGGAGCCGGGCGAGGCCGCGATCACCCAGAGTGCATCGCTGGAAGTCACCGTGCTCGACACGCTCTACAACGGCAAGCACCTGGCCGTGGTGGACAGCTCCATCGAGGCGCACATGCTCGATCTGCTGATCTATCGCCTGGACGCCAAGCTGGCACCGAGCGAGGGCGAACACACCTACATGGTGTGCGGCAAGTCCTGCCTGGCCGGAGACATTTTCGGCGAGTACCAATTCGATCGTCCGCTGTCCATCGGCGATCGGCTGTCGTTCATCGACGCAGCGGGCTACACCATGGTCAAGAAAAACTGGTTCAACGGCCTGAAAATGCCGTCCATCGTAGTGAAGCAGCTCGACGGCAGCGTCGAGGTGGTTCGCGAGTTTGTCTACGACGACTATCTGTCCAGCCTGTCTTGAGCTGGCGGAAGGAGAAATGAAGAAATTGAAGAAGAACGTACTTATCATTGGTGCAGGAGGTGTCGCCAAGGTGGTGGCCCACAAGTGCGCGCAGCACAACGACGAACTCGGTCGTATTGCTATCGCGTCGCGCAACATCTCCAAATGCCAGGCCATCATCGACAGCGTCAAGGCCAAGGGTAGCCTCAAGCAACCCGCCGACATCAAGGCCTTTGCACTGAACGCTCTGGATGTCGAAGCGACCAAGTCGCTGATTCGCGAAACCGAGTCGCAGATCGTCATCAACGTCGGCTCTGCCTTTCTCAACATGTCGGTGCTGCGTGCCTGCATCGATACCGGCGTGGCCTACCTGGACACCGCCATCCACGAAGAGCCGGGCAAGGTCTGCGAAACGCCGCCCTGGTACGGCAACTACGAGTGGAACCACCTCCAGGAGTGCCAGGAAAAGAACATCACCGCCATTCTCGGTGTGGGCTTCGACCCGGGTGTGGTCAATGCCTATGCGGCACTGGCGCAGCAACAGCATTTCGACCGCATTGATTCGATCGATATTCTCGACGTCAATGCCGGCTCCCATGGCAAATATTTCGCCACCAATTTCGACCCGGAAATCAATTTCCGCGAATTTACCGGACAGGTGTGGAGCTGGCAGGACAGCCAGTGGACCAGCAACACCATGTTCGAGGTCAAGCGCACCGACGACCTGCCGGTCGTGGGCTCGCAGAACCTGTACCTGACCGGCCACGACGAAGTGCACTCGCTGTCGAAGAACCTCGACGTGCCCAACGTGCGTTTCTGGATGAGCTTCGGCGAGCACTACATCAACGTGTTCACCGTACTGAAGAACCTCGGCCTGCTCTCCGAGCAACCGGTCAAGACTGCTGAAGGCCTGGAAGTCGTGCCGCTGAAAGTGGTCAAGGCCGTGCTGCCTGATCCGAGTTCGCTGGCGCCGGGCTACACCGGCAAGACCTGCATCGGCGACCTGGTCAAGGGCGTCAAGGATGGCCAGCCGCGCGAGATGTTCATCTACAACGTGGCCGACCACGAGGACGCCTACGCCGAAACCGACAGCCAGGGTATTTCCTATACCGCAGGCGTGCCACCCGTGGCCGCAGCCTTGCTGGTAGCCCGTGGCGAGTGGGATGTGCAGCGCATGGTCAACGTCGAGGAGCTGCCTGCCGAGGCGTTCCTCGAGGCGCTGGATGTGATGGGCTTGCCGACGCGCATCAAGGACGAACATGGAGACCGTCCCTGGAACCAGAACGCCTGAAGGACGCCAGGCAGGTTCCGTTCCGACTCCCCGATAGGAACTGCAGAATCCCTCTGAATTCTGCAGGCGATTGAACCAGGAGACTCACCGTCGCGTGAATACCTGGCAATCCGTGGAAGTCTTGAAGAAATGCTCCGTATCGAAAGGTACGGAGCATTTTTCGTTTAGGGTCCCCATCAAAATGAACCCTGTGGCGAGGGAGCTTGCTCCCGCTGGGGCGCGCAGCGGCCCTGAAGCTTGGCCCTGTGGCGTTTCAGGCAGACCGCATTGAGCTTTTTGGGGCTGCTGCGCAGCCCAGCGGGAGCAAGCTCCCTCGCCACGGAGTTGTGTTTGGCTGCGGAAGGAGTGAATCATTCAACTCCCCCGCATGAACCAAACTGTGGCGAGGGGATTTAGCGAAACGTCGCGCCGCCCCGCTGGGGCGCGCAGCGGCCCTGAAGCTTGGCCCTGTGCGTTCCAGGCAGACCGCATTGAGCTTTTTGGGGCTGCTGCGCCGCCCAGCGGGGATGAATCCCCTCGCCACAAAAACCTTTCGGATTTCCCCATCTATCTGTTCTCTCGGACGCATCTGTGTCGCTTTTTGTGGCGAGGGAGCTTGCTCCCGCTGGGCTGCGCAGCGGCCCCAACACAAGACCGCTCAAGCAGAAATCCTCGCCATGAACCATCACTCGACCTTACGATTGCGCTTCAGCCCCGGGAGAAGCAATCAGTGACACCATTCAGGATTCGCGAGCTGGAGAATACCGACGTCGAAGCGTTGCTGGCCTTCGAGATCCAAAACCGTGAATGGTTCGAGTCGCATATCGACGCCCGCGCCCCAGCCTTTTATTCACGGACGGGCGTCACCGATCACATTGAAAGCTATCTGGCCGATTTTGCCGAGGGCGCCTGGCACCCGTTTGTGATCGAAGATTCCAGCGGGAGAATCATCGGGCGAGCGAACCTGAAAAGCATCCACTCACCACTCGGTTGCGCCGAGGTGGGCTATCGCATTGATCAACGTGTTTGTGGGCAGGGGCTGGCAACGCAGGCCCTGAAACACCTGATCGAAGTGGCACGGATGCGTTGGGAGCTTACGCAACTGGTGGCTTATGTCTATGAGAGCAACGTCGGCTCAAGGAAGGTCCTTGAACGGTGCGGGTTTGTGCCTGACGCGCTGTGGGGTAGCGAGGAAATCGAAGGTGGAGGCCGCTTTGTGCTGTCGATCTAGAAATTTGATTCACGCAGGGCAGTGTTAGGTCAGCGTGATGATAAATCGACGCCTGGCCAAGGCCAGGCGCCAATCCATCCAGCGCTTACATCCAGTACCGCAAACCGAGCATCAAGGACTGGGCGTTGTATTCGGTTTCCACATCAGCCGGGGGCAGGCCCTGGATCTTGCCGAAGTTCGCTTCGCCGGTCTTGAAGTAGCGATAATCCAGGGACATGGACCAATGCTCGCTGAGCTCGTAAGCGACGCCGGCGCCGAGCTGCCAGGCCGTGACGGTGTCGCGATGGGTGCCGCCGAACTCGACGCCGCCCGCTTCCAGGCCCTTGATGGTCAGCACCGCGTAGCCCAGGCCACCGCCTACATAAGGTGTGAAGCGGCTGAAGGGGGCAGGCAGGTTCGAGATGTCATACCAGAGGTTGGCCATGAGGCTGCTGGCTTCCTCTTCGCCTTTGCCCTCGATGCTGCTTCCGCCCTCGTAGATCCGGTTATTGAACTGGTCCATGGTGTTGCGGCGGTAGCTCAGCTCCAACTCGGGTCGTAGCCCGACCGGGAACCGCCAGCCCATTGCCAGCCCGGTGGCGTAGCCCGAGTGCAGCGGTTGATTGTATTCCATCTCGACGAATTCGTTGTTGTTCTGGGTCAGGTCCTGATTAGAGACCCAGTTCAGGCCACCCATGCCACTGACATAGGGGCCGAGGTTGTCGGCGAAACTCGATGCTGGGGCAATGGCCCCCAGGCCAACGATTGCCATGAGCAGATACTGGGTGTCTTTCTGTAGGTTCATGCTAGATCCGAAATGTACTGTTATCGATAAGTAAGCAAAGCGAGTCCGGGAAGGCGCGTTCTGCACGCGTGCTTCCGGGAGGCATTCACACGAGGTGCAAAGGCGTCGCGGTTTTCTCGTGTCCTGGGGCGCCGATGGCCCGCTGTTCAGCCAGCTTGCACAGGTTGTCCAGTGCCGTGGTCATCGCTGCGGTCAACGCTTTGCGCAGCAGTGCGCGATACAGGAAACTCAACGGCCCGGAAATTTTCGCGCTATGGATGACATGGGTTTCATCGGGAGAAATCCTGCGCATCTGATGATCGAATTCGAGGTCGATCCACAGCAGCCGTGCACTGTTGCGATAGCTTTCGTGCAGGCTCACGGCTTCCAGTTTCAGTGGCATGTTCAAGCCGTTCTTGAGGACACATTTGCCGTGTGTCCCCGCCTGGAAAGGACCATCGAGTTGACACCGGCGAACGTCGGTATCCCATAGCGGCGCTTCTGCAAAATTGCTCCAGATCTTCCAGATTTCAGAAGGGGGCGATTTGACTATGACTTGCACTTTGACATCGTTCACGGCGACACCTTGGTTGTGGGGGGCACGGTCATGCTGGAGGGCAGATCCATTCAATGCTCAGGCCGCCGGTGCGGATTGACTCAGCACCTGGGCGGTAATGCTCGCTTGACCGATTTTTTCGCCCCGGTTGAACAGGTCGATATAGATGCGGTTGGTCTTGAAGGCCTGGAGCGCCGCATCAAAGCCGGCTTGCGGCGCCAATGACAGCGGGCTGTTCCTGGGGATGGGGCGATCCAGGGTGAAGCTCAAGGCCAGCAGATTCATCGGGGTATTGAGTGGAATCCGCAGATGGCTGTGGGCGATCTGCATGTAGCACTGGCGAGCGACTTCGAGGAAATACACCATCGAATAGTGCTCGGGATCACCGGCCTGGAAGAAGTGTTCCTGCGGCAGTTTCAACGTGTCCACGCTCAGGCCCTGGGCGACGCTGCTCATCTCGCTGACGATGACGTTCTCCTCCCTGGCCTTGTGCAACAGGGCCTTGTTACGGCAGGGCGTGGCGGTGAATTCGCTGGCTGGCAATGTCTCGAACGCCGAGCTGTAGCCCATCCCCAGGACGCAGGTGCACATCACTTTTCCACCTTGCATGACCTTGGCATTGAACACCTGGTGATCCTGGCCTTGCTCTACATGCAGATCGATCACGCCCTGCTTCTGCACGTATTGCTGGAACTTGATCGTCAGGCTCTTGATGTAGGCGACCCGTCCGCTCAGAGGCGGCATCGCCAGTTCGATCAGTTGCAGCACGCCCTCGAGCAGCAAAATGCCCGGGACGTGATCCAGGGGATGATCGAAGAAGTACGGGTGCGCTTCATCCACCACGAGCTGGGCGTACAGCGACTGTGGGCTGCGCTGGGCGTTGGCGATCACGATATGTTCCGCGCTGCGCTGCCAGTGCGTCGGGCGCTGGGTTGTGTCGCCACGGTGCAGGGCGAACAGGCTTTCCATGGCGCGAACTCGCACGCGAAGCCCGGAGAGCAAGGTGCTGGTGAGCATGTCGCTGAGTTGCTGCACGTCGACGCCATCGTTCTGCGGTTCGCGAACCACGCTGACAGGCCGGGCTGGCGTGATGACCTGCTGCAGTTCGTGGGATGACGAATGGGCAAAGCGCAACATGAAGGGATGCTTGATGGGCGAGCTGGCTTCGGCCGCCGCCGGGCTCCATTGGCGAAGCTTTTCGGTAAACAGCCACATCACCGTCTTGCCGGCGTCGCGCACCTCGATCACTGAATGGGTCGCGCCCTTCAACATCACCGCCAACAGGGTCTCGATGCCACTGGCTTCAGCCAGGAAGCCGGTCATCTCCTGCAGTGATCCGCTGGCAGGCGTCGCAGCAGGCTGCAACTCACAGACGTCAACGTTCGAATAGTCGCTCGGCGCTTTGCCCAGCCGTTGGCAAGCTTCTTCCAACGAGCCGGCAGCGTGGGCGAGGACCGCCGCGCGGATCACCAGCAAGGGTTTGTCAGCGGCATCCGGTTGATAGCGACGCAGCGCGATCAGCCCCAGTCCTTCACCTTGCGTGATTGTGCTGCTCCGGGCGCGCTCGACCTCGATTTCACCGCTGACAAAACGCCCTGCGCCGAGCAGCAGCGTGGTGATGCCGTCGTTGAACCATTGCGGCGAGGCCAGCAAGGTTTGCCAGAACAGTCCGGCCGTGCCGACCAGGGTCTGATGGAAACCCTTGAAGTCAAAAATCTGCGCCGGGTAGCCGGACAACATGTTCGGCAGCATGGTTGCCACGTCCGTCACCTCGACGCCCGGTGCCGTACCTTGCGCCCGGGAGTAGAAGGTGTGGGCGCTGCTGTAGGCATTGCTGAAGCGCTCGCCGCCCATGTTGCAGCACATGACCATCGCTGTGCCGGGCGAACCGGCCACGCCTGGCAAGCGTCGCAGCAGATGATTGACGCGATCGGTGATCAACAGCTTGAACGGGTCGACATGAGCCAATGGCTTGGGACCCATGCCAAAGCCATCGATATCGATGACGTGGTCTTGTGCGAGGAATTTGCCCAGCAACGGTTGGCCGGGCGCCGGGGTGTAATCAACGAAGCGCCCATAAGGGAACATGACCGAGGGGGCGGCGGGTTGATCGAGTTGCTGCTGGAATGACTGCAAGGAACGGTGGCTGCCCAGCGCTGCTTCAGCCTCGACAATGGCAAGGTCGAGCATGACCACGCCACTGGCGCTCGCCGGGGGCGTGGCAGGGCGGTCGGCGGGAATGTATTCGTCCACCACCAGGTGCGCGTTGGCGCCGCCGAAACCAAAGCTGGAGATGCCAATGCGGATTGCAGACTGACGCTGCTCCAGCGGGTGTACCTGCTGGGTGGCGAGTCGCAGGCAGGTCTCGTCGACCTTCGTGCTGGGGCTGTAACCGGGCTGCGGGGGGATGCCTTTATGGCGCAGTATCATCAACGCCTTGGCGAGCGAAGCACCACCGGCAGCGGCCAGGGGATGGCCGATGACCGACTTGATCGAACCGATGGTGATTTTCTTGCCGTCCGGACGATGGGGGGCAAAGAAGCTGTTCAGCGAGGCCAGCTCCGTTGCGTCCCCCAGCGGTGTACCGGTGCCGTGGGTCTCGATGTAGTCCACATCGCGTGGATCGAGGCCGCGATAGGCACGTTGGTAGGCCGAGTACTGGGCCTGTTTGCCTGGCGCGAACACCGAGCCTTCGGCGCCGTCGGCGGACATGCCCAAGGCGCGCAGCACGCCCAGGGGACGGCGCTGCGCCGTCAGGGCCTGGGCAACCGGTTCGACCAGAAAGGCCACCGCACATTCGCCCGGCACGATGCCGTCGGCGTCCTGGCCGAACGCTTCCATCCGCGCGCGGGCGGAAAAAGCCGTCAATTGCGAGAAACCCAGGAACAGCGCGGGTGGCAGCACGGTGTTGAGGGCCATGACAATCGCGTTGTCCGCCTGGCCACTGTTGACCAGCGCCTGGGCCATATCCAGGGCATAGGGGAACGAACTGCACGCGGTGTCTACTGATAACGCCGGCCCGCCCAAGGCAAAGGCCGCCGCCAGTTCCGCTACTTGTTCGCCCGGTGTAAAACCCTGCGGTGTGTCGGTTTTTCCGGACATGCCGGTGACGAAATAGCTCTCGTCACTCCAGGAGGTCGCGACCACCAGCGCGGTGCGCTCCCTGTTCAGCGCCGAGCCTTGTCCAGCGAGTTGGGTGAGCAGCGCCTGGAGCACTTTCTTGCCGATGGCGACCTGTCGTCCTTCGTGCCGTGATGGGGTCGAGGCGTCGTCGGTCAGACAAAAAGCGCTGTCCAGGTAGATGCGATCCTTTTCCCCGGTCGTGCTTGAATAGATCGACGCCTTGTCCAGTTCCCAGCGTGCCGGCATGGATTCGATCGGTGCGATCTGTCCTTGCGAGAGCAACTGCCAAAGCGCATCCGTGGACGGCGCCCCCGGAAACTCGCCCGCCATCGCGCTGAAGCAAAAATCGCCCGTTGTTGTTACTGCGCCACTCATACCCTGTCTCCCTGATCGCAAAAAAGCTGGGTGACCTGTTCGATCACCCGGATTCCATTCCTGTCGCTCGTTACCGGTCAGCTCAGCCTGGCGAGCAACGACAGGGCATCTTGGGGCGTGCGACGGGACATCAGCGCTTCACCGGCAAACTCGCTGGCAGAGCACTGTTGCGCCATGGATTGGCAGAGCGCCTCGCGGGCAAAGCCGTTGAGGCCCAGTTGTGCGAATGGCGTCTGGATATCGATTGACTGCGCGGTGTCCGGGATCAACGGAGACAGGGCGTTGAGCAGCAGGTTTTCTTCCTGCCCTTGAGTGTCCGTCGTGGCCGGTGAAGGCTCGTCGCCAGGCACCGCCTGCGGCTGGGGATCGGCCAGGGCGGCTTGAATCAGGGCGATGGTTGCCTGCGGGAACTTGGCGTTGGCCAGTTCGGAACTGTGGGCCTTGAGCTGAGGCCACATGGCGACTACCGACTCCAGGAAGTCCAGCTGCACCAGCGAATCCAGGCCCAGGCTTTCATAGCTTTGTGTCGGGTCGATCTGCTCGACCGTAAAGCCGGTGATGGTCGCCAATTGCTCGAATACCCACGCTTGGACGTCCACCGCTGGCGCCTGCGGATCGGCTTCAAGCCGCGCCAGCAAAGCGGTTGGGGTAGGGGCATCGAAGAGCTGCGAGGTCAGGTCTTTCTTTTCCGGGAAGTGCTGGGCCAGGGATTCGAAAATATCGACCAGCCCCAGCGAATCGATCCCCAGGCTCTCGAAGCTCTGATCGAAGTCGATCTGTTGTGCCTGGAAGCCGGTGACCTTGCTGATTTCCGCACGCAACCATTGCCCGTAGCTGAGTGCATTTGTCTCTTCGACGGCTGCGGCGGCTTCGACGACAGGCGTCGACGCCAGTATGGTCGGGTTCGAATGAACCGGTTCCAGCACGGGAACACTCTTGTTGACGGCAGCTTCGGTCCCATTGGCATAAACGCCTTCAAGGACTTGTTGATGAGCATTGAAATAATGCGCAGTGACCGTTTCAGCCTGTTCCAGGAGTCGCAGTAATATCGACTCTTTGGCGATATTGGATTCGCACAGTGAATCAATAATCTTTTCGGAAAGAGAGAAATAGCTATGGGCTATTCTCCCATTGGACACAATGAATTCCTGTACAACATCGTTAAGTTGCAAGCGCATAAAGTTCTCCTAACCAAGTCGGTCGACATTTCTTTAAGTAAGAAAGATCAAAAATCATGGCCCAGGGCAGGGCCTTGTTTATATCAAATCATCAAACTGGCAGTAGCCATGGAGCGACTTAAAGTTGGAGTTCCACTGCTTCGGTCTCGCAAGACATTGTTTTTCTGGCGCCCTTGAGTAACCCGGACCTTACATTCAGATACGTCATCAGCGTTATTGCATCGGCGCCGAGGAAAGCGATATAGCCGTCAGGGCGAATCAGCATCATCGTGCCTTCCTTGGCGTGATAACGCTTATGCAGTCGCCAATCGGGGTCCAGCAACGTCGAGTGCCAAGCCGGCAGGCCGGCGCTGCTCAGGGCGTCGATCACGCAGTAGGCCTTGATGCCTGGGTAGTCCTTTTCCACCGACTTGGCCAGCGTGTAGTAGCCTGGCAACAACGGCGAAAACTGATCGGCCGCGCTGAAAATCAACAGCGTGAATGTCCCGTGGAACAAGTCGATCAAGCGTTTTGCTGGCATCCCTTGCAGTTGCCACAGTTCGACATCGGGCGCCAGTTGCCCGGCGCGAGGCGGTGCGGTCTGGAACTCGGGTTTTTTTCCTTTCTTGCTCCAGTTCTTGCGCTGCTTCTTCGTCAGCGATTCTTGAATGTAGTCACTTTTCTCATAGTGATATTGATGACCGGAAATCATCGATGGCAGTTTGCGCTGGGCCTTTTTGCGGTTGCTCAACAGCGGCAGGACGTTGTCGCGAAGCCACACCAGGGCGCGACGCTGGACTGTAATCAGCCCCGTCAGCCGGTGTGCGGTGTTCTCGACTTCCAGGGCAACCGGGTAGCGCTCTTCGTTGTAGCTGTCGAGCAAGGACGGATTCGCCAGGCCCTGATCGACATAGGCCATTTTCCAGGCCAGGTTGTAGGCCTCGGAAACCCCCAGGTTCATCCATTGGCCACCGATGGGGCTGCCGATATGCGCCGAGTCCCCCAGCAGAAACACGGAGCCTTGTTGCATCGATTGCACGCGGCGATGCTGGAAGGAGGCGATGGTGGTCGATGAAATGTTGGACAGCGTCATCTTTTGCCCGCGCCCTTCGCACAAGCGCTGGAAGTTTTCCAGGCTCAAGGATGGGCGCTCGCCTTCTGGCGGCAGGTTGTAGGGCATTTCGATGAACAACCGATAACGCGATTGAGCACTGATCGGTGCAACGGCTACATAACCGTCCTGCGCACCCAGGAAGAATGCGCCCTCATCCTTGCTTCCGGACCACTCGATATCGGCATCGGCGAGCATGAAGAAGCGGTCGTAGGACGAGCCTTCGAAGGTCATGTCCAGGCGTTTTCTGATGTTGCTGCGAGCACCGTCGCACGCGGCCACCCAACGACTGGTGAAGTGTTCGTCGGTGCCGTCGGCATGCTTGAGCGTCATGCTCACCGAGCCCGGCAGGTTTTCGATGTCCACCAGTTCGGTATTCCACTCCACCTCGGCACCCAGCGCCTTGAGCCGCTCCAGGAGAATTTTCTCCGTTTGCGGCTGTGGCAGGCTCAGCAGCAGGGGATAGGGCGCGTCCAGGTAGGAGAAGTTGTAGTTCAGTACCCGCTTGGCATTCGACTGCACCGAAAACTGGTTGATCGTGAAGCCGTCGCTGATGGCTTGCTCGGCAACGCCCAGGTCCCGAAAGATTTCCAGGGTCCGGGAATGGATGGCCATCGCCTTGGTCGCCGTCGAGGGACCGGCGTTCCTTTCAATGATGCGGAACGACACGCCCCATTTCTTCAACAGGATTGCCAGGGACAGGCCAACAGGACCGGCACCGACGATCATGACGGTCGGGGCGCTGCCAGGTCGCTTGAAATGCTTGGGGGCCAACGTGCTCAGAGTGTTCATCGATCAGTACCAGTTTCTGTAGAAGGGAGAGTTGGCAATGCTGAGCAGGGCATCGTCGCCTGATGAATCGCCGTAGGCATAAATGTAAAAATCATCAAGGTTGCTCAAGCAGCCCTTGAGCCGCGTGACTTTCTCTCGCTCTACACAGTTGGTACCGGATATTCCGCCGGTCAGCTTGTTCTTTGCCGTTGCCAGGCGTGTGCCGCACACATAGTCAAAACCTGCGGCCTGGCCCCAGGGGATCAGGTAGTTCTCCGGCGAATTGCTCACCAGTGCGGTGACGTGCCCCATGGACTGATGCCATTGCAGCCGCCGCATCGCCTCGGGCCTGAGCCAGAGCGGCAGCAGCTCGCTGATGAAATACTTGGCGTGCTCGCGCTCTTGCTCCACCGACAGGCCGCCCAGGTAGCAGGCAATGAACGCCAGCCGTGCTTGCATCAGCGGGGTGATGCCGATGATCACGCTGAGCATCTTGGGCAGCAGGGGAATGATCCGCAGCCAGAACGAGCGGGTGCCCACGATAAAGCGCATGTAGCGCCAGAACGTGTGCCGGTCGGTCAATGTGCCGTCGAAGTCGAAAACGGCCAGGACCGGTTGTGTGCTATTAGCGTGCATGTGCCTTTTCCTTGAGAGAAGTAATCTCGATGGTCTTGGGCAGCTTGAAGCCCGATAAGTAGCGCGAAAGCAGGGTGGACAGCGCGTTCTGGGTCAGCTCACCGGTCCCTTCGACGCACAGGTGCAGCACGTTGACTTCCTTGTGGTCCGGGACGATATAAGCCTTGGCGCGCACCACGTCGGGGTGCTTGAGGGCGACGGATTCGATTTCCACCAGGTCGACCATCTGCGCCTTGATCTTCGAAATTCGCAGGCGTTGGCAATAGAAAAACACATGCCCATCGTCGTCCTGCCAGACCAGGTCACCGCTGTGGAACCAGCCATCGCGGAAGAACCGCGCATTGGTGTCCTCGGCATCGTTATAGCCGTCGATCACCATCGAGCCGCGTATAAGCAATTCGCCGATACGCCCAGGCGCTACGTCCTGGCCCTGGGCATCGACGATGCGCAGTTCCACACCGCTGATCGGCTGGCCCATGGCGCCACGGTGGACCGTGCCAATCGAACTCTGGACGATCACGGGCATGCTTTCGGTCAATCCATAGCCCTGCAGCACCGGATTGCAGCCCAGCAACCTCCCCAGTTTCTCGGCTTCATCGGCCGGCAGATGGCTGCCACCCGAGTAAATCATCAGTTGCGGGTGCAGCGGCAACAGCGCGCCTTTGCGCTTGGCCAGGCGTGTATTGAAGTAGCGAATGACGTCGGGCACCAGGCAGGCGAAGGTGACCTGATGCTCGGACAGGACTTCAGCCAGGTCTCGATTGAGCAGGGTGTTGGTCATCAGCAGGGTGGCGCCAATGCTCAAGGGAAACACCATCATCACGGACAGGCCGAAGATGGCATACAGCGGCAGCGTCACCAGATGAACGGATCCAACGCCTTGCAGATGAAAGTGCTCATGCAGCCCGTCGCTTGATTGCGTCAGGTCGAGATAACGGTGAGAAACCGCCAGGGGCCTGCCGATGCCACGATAGGTGAATTGTACCGAGACGATCGGATTGCCCTCGGGCAACACCAAGGGTTCGATCTGGCAAGGTAGTTGAGAGAGGGTCGTTGCGTTGGCGGGCAGGGACGATGACGGCTCGCTCCCACCATCCAGCACCAGGGAGTGCCTGACACCGTTGTCAGCCTGGAATACCTCACTGTGTTGCACCCATAGCGCTTCGGTCGTGACCACGAGCGTCGGCCTGGCGAGGCTGACGACATTGGCCATTTCGAAGGGGGTCAACTTGTAGTTGAGGATGACCGGAATGGCACCTCGCCCGATGATCGCCAAGTAGTAAGCGATGAATGCCACCCCATTGGGCAGCACCAGCGCTACTTTGTCGCCAGGCAATACACCAAGCGCTGTAAGAGCGCCATTGCATTGTTCAGCCTTGATGTGCAACTCTCGGTAAGTAACGGTATCTTCTTCCGTGTCCAGATGCCGAATAGCAACTTGCTCGGGGAACGATTCCGAAAAACCGACAAAGCGATGCAGAAAACCTTCTTTAGATGAAGGGCTTTTCATTTACCAACCTCTCTCAATCCTTGGGTATATGGCTAGTCAAAAAAAGTACTACAGAGGCAGGCTATATATGAATTGTTTCAATTAAGCATCTGTGTAGTTGTTAATCCGATACCAATCCAGGGTATCGGTCAGGGTTTCAGCAACAGGGCGGAACTTGCACTCCAACTCCCGTGAACTTTTGTTATGGCTGAAATGAGTACGGCCCTGTTCTTGCTCCATGAGCTTGACCGTGGAGGTACTGATGAGCACCGGTTTTTTGGTGATCCGGTAGTAACCTTCATAGATAAGCGCGATGACTCGCAGCATGAACAGAGGCACTTTTCGCTCTGGGGCTTTTATGCCACTGACGCTGGACAGCGCCTGGAAAATGCTCTTCATGTCCATGTGATTGCCGGCCGCCAGGTAGCGCTCGCCGGACCTGCCACGGGTGATGGCTGCGATTTGATGCTCGGCCACATCCCGGGCATCGACAACGGAAAAGCTGCCGGGAAGTACACCGGGCAATTTTTGTCCGACAAAGTCGAGCAGGAACTGTCCTGAGGAAGTAGGGCCGATATCGCCGGGGCCGAACATCCACCCGGGCAGGACCATGGCGATAAACATGTCCGGGTGCTGGGCCAGGAATTGCTGGACCTTCTGTTCGGACAATATTTTGCTCAAGTAGTAATCGTCAGCCTCCAGTTCACTGCGAGACATGGTTTCATCGATTACTTGATCCCGATTGCCCTTCAATACGGCAATGGAAGAGGTGTGGACTGCACGACGGATACCGGCGTCATAAGCGGCTTGCAACAAGCGCTCGGTGCCGGTCACATTGGTGTCATACAGTTTTTGCCAATGTTTCCCGCCTTTGTAACTGTCGCGGAAATAGGCCGCCGTATGAAACAGGGCATCACAGCCTTGCAGGGCGTGGGCGAAGGCCTCGACATTGAGCATGTCGCCTTCGACAAACTCCACGGGCAGGCTGCCGAACTGTTTCCTGGCTTTCTCTACGGAACGAACCAACGCTTTTACTTTGATGTTCCGCTTTAACAGCGCACGAACGACATTATTCCCGAGCAGGCCAGTAGCGCCTGTAACGAAGGCATATTCCATTAAAATCCCGCTCCTGTGAGGTGACCTGGCATTGCATCGAGAGTGGTGTCACTGACTCGATGCGCTGATCAGGCGTTGGGCTCCACCAACGGCGCAAGTAAAAACCATTCGGTATCTGAAAATCAAGTGGTATTTCGTCGGATCGACGAGCTGATGGCTCTGCATCGGGCTTCGCGCACGTTTTTTCAGGCTCCGGTGCATGGTCGAGGGCAGGAAAATTTCCGGTTTGGCCGCTCAAAGGGACGGCAAGGACTCATCAAGGAGAGCGAAACGAAGACTGTGATTCACTCCTGTCCCGGCAAAAACGGTGGCCGGCAGCCCATCTAGGGTGCCTTTGCGGCTGTTCCAACTACGTGGCACATACATGGCATTTTTTGAAAGTTAAAATGTAAATGATTGAACAGGGCGCGTATAAGATATGATGGCGAAAACGGGTTCCGTACAGTGAGTAATCGATTCGTTGCATTCAGTTACACATAGCTATCTTGTTTGGCCAAAGGAGCCGAGGGCGTGATTAAAAAGAGACTAGGTCGAGAAGAGAGCCAGCAAGTAACAAGAGACAAATTGTTCGACACAGCCACTGAGCTGATGATCCGAAAGGGCTTTCATGCCGCCAGTGTCAACGTTATCGCCGAAGAGGCGGGCTTTTCCAAAGGCGCCTTTTTCTCAAATTTTTCAAGTAAATCGGACTTGCTGCTGCAATTGACTCAACGCTTCAAGCGAGTTGAGATCGACCGACTGAGTACGACCCTGGCATCGGGATATTCGGCGGAGCAGTTGAGCCACGGCTTGAATGCCTATATCGATACGCTGAAGAACAATACCCGCTGTGCGATCCTCGATGCCGAGTTGCAATTGATCGCCTTGCGCGATGAAGAATTCTCGCCGCATTACTACGACTTGCATGAGGAAAACAGCGAGGCCTTGGGCAAGTTGATTACCATCATATTCAATCACGCTGGCAAGAAGCCGCCGCTGGCCTACGCCGCGCTTGCCAAGACCTTCACCGCCCTGGCGGAAGGCCTGATATTGCAAGGGCATAAAGACCCGGCTATTGAAATCAAGCTGGTGTTGAACTCGCTCATCCAGACTGCAGAACCCCTGTAGTCCTCCGCTCTCCTTGCTGATAGGCCCGCGACGGGTGTCCAGCATCTGGTTCGCTAATACCGCTGCCTGGATCGACGGTCCCATGAATCGATATTGACCGTACAACCGTCATCGCGAGCAAGCTCGCTCCCACAATGGTCCAGCGCTGAATGCAACGTTCATACCCCCCCCCAGATCCCCTGTGGGAGCGAGCTTGCTCGCGAAAGCGGTGGGTCAGCTTGCATCAATATTGACTGTGCCACCGTCATCGCGAGCAAGCTCGCTCCCACAATGGTCCAGCGCTGAATTCAATGTTCATAAACACCCCGGATCCCCTGTGGGAGCGAGCCTGCTCGCGATTGCGGTGGTCCAGCTGGCAGCGATGTTGGGTTAGGGCCAAACCTGATTTTTTTAACTGCTCGGATTCGATTTGAAAACACCGCTGAGGATGAAGGCATAGCGTTCCGGGCGGATGAAAAACGTCGTGCGGTCGCAGCAGCGGCCGTCGGCAAAATAGGACGTGCGCTCCATGACCAGCAGCGCGGCGCCGCGTTTGACCTGCAACGCGCTGGCCAGGCTTTTGTCGGCTTCCTGCGCACGGATCGCCAGGTCGGCACGGGTGACCGCCAGGCCGGTAATCGACTCGAGAATGGAGTAGATCGGCTGATGTTCGACTTCAGCCCAGGCCACGCTGGCCAGCGCTGCCGGTAAGTGGCTGCGTCCCAACGCGATGGGTTCGTCATCGACGAAGTGCAGCCGCTCCAGGAGCAGGCAGTCGTCTGCTTCCTCAAACAAACCCCGCAGGGTCTCTGGAACGGGCTGCAGGGCATGGCTGACCACCTGCATGCTCGGTTGCAGCCCTTGCAGCAACAACGCCTCATGAAAACTGCGCAACGCATCCAGGCCGTGGCGTACCTGCTTGGCCGCCACGAAGGTGCCTTTGCCTTGTTTGCGCTCCACCACGCCGTCGTCGCTGAGCTTGCCCACCGCCAGGCGAACCGTGACGCGGCTCACCCCGAACCGTTCGCCCAACTGTGCCTCGGACGGCAGCTTGCCGCTGGGTTCGTAGTCGCCACGTTGGATTTCCTCCAACAACTGATGAGCGATCTGTTCGTAGAGCGAGGTGGTGCTGTCGCGAAGAATGGACGTGGACACAGTCAGCTTCCATGGCCTTGAGCGGGGCAGGGTGCCTTCACTTCTAAGGTTATAAAAATAGGTTATTGGGACTACTTGTATTAATACGTATTATGTCAGGCATTCCCATTGTAAACGACCTGACGACACTTGCCATGCTCAAAACCTTTCCTTACGCACAGCCGCAAGCCGATGCCCTGAGGGTCGATGACATCAGCTTCAGTTACCCCAATGGGCACCCCGTGTTTTTCGCTTTCAGCCTGAATGCCAAGCCTGGCGAGTTCGTCGCGATCCTGGGGCCATCGGGTTGTGGCAAAACCACCTTGCTGAACTTGTTGTCGGGGTTCGTGCAACCGCAAAGCGGCCGTATCACGATCAACCAGACAGCGGTACGTCCGGAGCGTTCGGAATTGGGCTATGTGTTCCAGGCACCGCAACTGTTTCCCTGGTTGAGCGCGTTGGAAAACGTCCGTTTCGGTCTGCGGATGAGTGCCCGCACCGACGCATCCCAGCAGCGCGCCCAGGCGTTGCAGTACCTGCGCCTGGTCGGTCTGGAGAATGCGGCGCATCGGCTGCCGCACCAGCTGTCCGGCGGCATGCAACAGCGCGTTTCCCTGGCCAGGACCCTGGCACTGGAGCCTAGCGTGTTGCTGATGGACGAACCGTTCGCCGCGCTCGATGCGATCAGCCGCAACAGCATGAACGAAGAGACGTTGCGCATCTGGGCCGAACTGGGCCAGACGGTGTTGTTCATCACCCACGACATCGACGAAGCGGTGTTCCTGGCCGATCGGGTCGTTGTGCTCAACATCGCGCCGGGCGGTATTCATAGCGAGCTGGAGATCCACCTGCCGCGCCCCCGCAGCAACCTGCAAACCCGCCGCCTGCCGGCCTTCCTGGATTACCGCAATGAACTGATGACGCGCATTGCCCAGGTGATGGACGCGTCCCAGGCCATTGCTCACCCCACCCCTCGACTTGAGCTGACAGCATGATCAAACGTTCGCTGCTTGCCTTTACATTGTCTGCTGCCACGTTGGCAGGCAGCGCATTCACCGTGGCGGGCGAGGAGAAACCCTTGCGTGTGGGGTACGTCTTCGCCATGGCCAACGCCCCGGCGCTGATCGCCGACAAACAGGGTTACTACCGCGAGGAAGGCTTGAACATCGACCTCAAGGCGTTGGGCGATGGCCCGGTGATCCAGCAGGCACTGGCCGCCGGTGAACTGGATGTGGCCTACGTCGGTACGCCGCCGGTGTACCAGTGGTTTTCTCGCGGTCTGCAAAGCCGGATCCTGGCGAAGGTCAACTACGGTCAGGCTGCAGTGATTGTCGACGCCAAGAGTCCGATCACCAGCCTGGATGCGCTCAAGGGGAAGAAACTGGCCGGGGTCAAGAAGGGCAGCGGCATGGATGTGCTGCTGCGCGGTTATGTCCTGAAGGAGAAGGCCGGGCTCGATCCTGACAAGGACCTGGACATCATCGACATGCCGCCGGGCAACATGAACGCGGCCCTGGAACGCGGTGTCGTCGACGCGGCATTTTCCTGGGAGCCCTTCGTCAGCCAATCGGTGTTGCGTGGCTCGAGCCGGATCCTGCTGGACGTCAACCAGGCGCTGCCCCAGTACCCGTGGTACGTGGTGATCGCCCTGCCGAAAACCTTGCAGGAGCGCCCGGATGATGTGGTGAAGCTGCTGCGGGCCCATCGCAAGGCCATCGCCTTCCTCAATGAGCATCCCGCCGAGTCCAACCGGCTCATCGCCGAGGCCTTCAAGCTTGAAGCGGTGCAAGGCACTGACGGCAAGACCATCGCCCCGGACGCCATCGTCGCCCAGGCCCGTACCCGGCTGGGCTGGTCGGCGGATTTACAGGCGTCGGACATCCAGTTCATCCAACGCCTGATGGATTACTCCCACGACCTGGGCTTTATCGAGACCACGCTCAAGACTGATCAGATCGTGGATACCTCCTACCTCGAAAAAGCCGCGCACTGAGTCCGTCATGTCCTTGCCAAAACCGAATTGGGGATGGGCGTCGCTGCCATTCCTGCTGTTGATCTGGATCGCCCTGGCGGGCCGCTTTCCCAGCTACATCCTGCCGCAGCCCTGGGACGTTGCCCGCGAGGCGGTGCGCTGGCTGGGCGACCGTTCGTTGTGGCAACACCTGCGGGCCAGTGTGCTTGAAGAGGTGGGCGGCTTTTGCGCGGCGGTGATCGTTGCGATTGCCCTGGGCACTGGCGCTGGCCTGTCCTCGCGTTTTCGCGACTTTATCTCGCCGCTCAACAGCCTGTTCATGGCCATCCCGCCGATTGCCTGGGCGCCGCTGATCATGATCATTTTCGGCCTGGGTTATGTGTCCATCGTGCTGGTGATTTTCATTGCTGCGATGTTCCCCATGGCGGTGACCATCCAGGAGGGCGTGCAGAGTATTCGCGGCGGTGAAGTCCGCGCGGCACGCACCTTGGGTGCCAACGCCTGGCAACTGTTGGCCCACGTCTACCTGCCGGCCTCGTTGCCGTTCGTGACCGCCGCCTTGCGCATTGGCTTCAGCCAGGGCTGGCGGGCACTGGTCGCGGCGGAAATGATCGGCGCCTCCCAGGGCATCGGCTGGATGGTCTCCACAGGCGGCCAGATCGGCAACAGCAGCCAGGTGCTGCTGGGCATTGTCGTGATCGGCCTGATTGCCTGGCTGATGGAGAGCTTTGTATTCCGGCGCATCGAGCGTCACTACCAGAAATGGCGCGTGCAATAAGCGCTGCCTGCTTGTCTTCGTCCCCCTTTCAAACCTTCAGTGGACCACTGCACGAGGTGTCATGTGAGTAACGTTTTCGATCCCCGCGAAGCCGGGCATTACATCGCCCCGCAAGGCCTGTACGAGCGCAACAAGAAACGTCCGTTCCTGGGCAGCGTCCACTGTGACCGTGACACGCTGGTCGCCGGGCAGTGGGATGAGATCACCCTAGTCTACGAGGTCGGTGGCAGCGGCCTGGCCGACGGTGCCTGGCTCAAGCTGGCCTTCAAGTTCTACTCCGACTGGGCCTTGTTCCAGACCTCGAACCCGGCTGGCCCCAACTACGTCAGCGCCGAATACCAGGCCGGTGAACGGGTGCCCGGCCAGAGCCAGGCCACGGTGCAGCACTTGAAAGTGCGCTTCGACCAGAAGGGCCATGAACGGCCGTTCCAGAAAGCGATCATCATCGACATCATCGACGGTTACCTGAACCCCGGCGACAAAGTCATCATTCGTCTGGGCGACCGACGCCAGGGCGGGGCGGGGACGCGGGTGCAGAGTTTCGTCGAGAAGGACTTCCGTTTCCGTCTGTTCATCGACCCGTTGGGCAGCTCGAAATTTGCCGAGGTGCCGGGTGATCCCTTGCTGGACATCGTGCCGGGACCGGCGCGGAGCGTGCAGTTGATCATGCCTCGATTGGTCAGTGCCGGTGAGGCGTTCGATGTCCTGTTGCGGGTGGACGATGCCTGGGGCAACACCTGCCGAAACTTGCCGCTCAACGGTGTCTTGACCCTTGTGGATCCTGAAGGCAACGAGCGCCAACAGCTGTTCACGTTGGCGGCCGAAGGTTGGGCCACGGCCCGGCTCGAGGGGCTTGATCTTGGGGCCGTGGGCGAGTGGCGTTTGTCCGCCAAGGTGGCAGAGCCTTTTATCGACGGCGCCCAGGCCTTTGTTACCGTCGACCCGGCCGGTACAGCGTTGCGCCCGCTCTACGCCGACCTGCATGTGCATTCCGATGACACGGTGGGCACCAACGACACCCTCTATAACCTCAGCTACGGTCGCGATGTCGCCGGGCTCGATGTACTTGGCTACACCGCCAACGACTTCAATATCACCGAGCAACGCTGGGACCAGGCGGTCAAGCTGATCCACGAACTCAACGAACCGGGGCGATTTGTTTGTTATCCCGGCACCGAATGGTGCGGCAATTCTTGCGCCGGCGGCGACCGCAACGTGGTGTTCCTGCATGACCGCAAGCCCGAGTTCCCCTTCGACAACCAGGGGCGGCTGGTGCGCTCCTTCGAATGGAACGAGTTCACCGCCGGCACCATCAAGCCGGGCGCCTGGCCGGTGGACGAGTTGTACGCCGCCTATGCCAAGGACCCCGAAGGCCATCTGATGATGCCCCACGTCGGCGGGCGCCGTTGCAACCTCGACTGGCATCACCCGGAGCTCGAGCGGCTGATCGAGGTCGGTTCGGCCTGGGGCCAGTTCCATTGGGTCTACGCCGAAGCGCTGCAGCGTGGTTATCGGGTGGGCGCCGCGGCGAACAGCGATGAACACCAGGGCCGCTGCGGTGGCGGCGTGCCGGCCACGGCGGTGTTCGGTTCCCGTGGCGGGCTGACCGGCGTTGTCGCCGAGGCTTTCGACCGCGCCAGTGTTGGCAAGGCCTTGCGCGCCCGCCGCACGTTTGCCACGACAGGCGAACGTTCGTTCGCCAGCTTGCGTCAGGGCAGGCACTTCATGGGTGAAGTCTTCACTGCTGATTCGAATGCAACCTTGGACTATCGACTGCTGGGCGAGGCGGGCTGGGAGCAGGTCGATCTGTTCGATGGCGACAAGCTGATCTGGTCGCGCAACCTGCATCAGGAGCTGGGTTTTAGCACGCAACGCATTCGCCTGCGCCTGGGGGGCGCACGGATCAAGGACCGTTATCGCGGCGCCTACTGGACCGGCGAAATCCGCATCACGGGCGCGGTCATCAATGGCTTCCGCGCGTTGGGCCTCGACCATCCCGAGCAGACCGTATGGCGCAAGGATGCGACGGTCCTGGCATTTCGCACCGACACCAACGGCGATACCGACAGCATCGAAATCGACCTGTCGCAACTGGCCGGCGCGACGCTGCAGGTCCACAGTCGTATCGACAACTACGTCAAGGTCGGCGACCCGTCCGAACCGCAACCTTACGTACACGCGCCGACGGTGTTGATGGCGCTGTCCGGCGAACAATTGTTGGCGCAATCGCAAGTGGTCGAAGAGTTGCCGGGCGCGGAGTTGAAGGTGTCCCTGGAACGGGTGACCGCCGCAGCGCTGCCCCGTGAGTTGCAAGGGACAATCGAACTTGCCCGGTTGGGTCTTGAGCCAGGTCGTGAACACCCGTTGTTCATCTGCGCCCGCCAGCGGGATCAATCACGGGTCTGGACCTCGGCACTGTTCCTGACTCTGTAGGAGCTGTGTTGAGCTGTGTAGGAGCTGTCGAGTGCAACGAGGCTGCGATCTTTCCCCAGCCACTTGAATCTCAAGCGAAAGATCAAGATCAAAAGATCGCAGGCTTCGCCAGCTCCTACAGGGCCCAGCGGGGGCGACCCCTGGCCACGTTTCGCGCAAAACCCCGACAGTCCCAGCAAGCCTGAGGAAGCCCGGCAATCGCCGTTGCTGCCCCCGGCCGGTGTTTTTGTCAGAGCTGCACTCGACGAAGTCTGCCGCGTAACGGCACCGCGCTTCCATCTGGCGTAGGCAGTGGCCGCCCGACCAGCCCCATGCCTTCGCTGACCAGTACCGCGTCGGGTAACAGGCACAGGTTGGAAGGGGTATCCAGGTCGCGGGCGAGCACGGTGACCTGGGCGGTTTGCAAGTCGCAGCTCAGCAGCCGCCCACTGAACCGGGTAAAGCCGCCATGCAGGGGTTCGCCGTTCCAGTCAGGGAGTAGCGGTTGTTGCAGGCGCTCGCAGAGTTCCAGCACCAGCAGCTGGCCGTTGGGGCGCAGCGCCAGCCCGGTGGGCAGTTGCAGGCCGCGAATCAGGATGTCGATCCTGGCGCTGGCAGGCCAGACCCGGATCACCTGGCCGGCCTTCTCGGCGAAGTCGATGCCCTTGCGGCTCGGGTCGCCGTGCAGCTCGCCCGAGAACAGGCTGATCAGCACGGCGTCTGTCGCCGGTTCGTACACCAGGGTCACGGGAACGGCTTCCTGGCCTTGATCCAGTTCGGGCAGTTGGGCCAGCACGCGCTCTTCCTGGCCTGTGACGAACTCCACCAACTGATTGGTATCGGGCTTGACGGCCAGCCAACTGCGGCGGGTCGGGTGGTAGCACAGCGCATTCAGGTTGCCACGGCTATGAAAGACCGGTTCGGGCGGTGTGAATTGCAGGTCCAGCAGTTTGGAACCGGCGACGTAATCGGTCTGGCTGACCAGACAGCGTCCATCACCACAGGCGATGTCCGACACCCCCATGATTTCATCGCGCAGCATGCGCGCCTGCATGTTCATGGCGCGAAACCCTTGCGCCAGGGTTTCGCGGGGCAGGTAGGTGCCGGGCCGCTGCGGATCCGGTCGCAGTCGACTGATACGACCGCTGAAGGGTTGGTCGGGCAACCCCGAGCCTGCTTCGGTCAGCAGCAGGCTGCCATCGGCTTGCAGGCAAAGGCCGCGAGGGTTCAGCAAGTCCTCGGCGACCAGGGTGCTGGGGCGCAGGCTTTCCCCAGGGTGTGCGGGGATCTGAAGGGGAACGGGCATAGGCTCTCTCCGTGAATGAGAAGGGGATACGGTCATTGCGGCGGCTGCCACGGTTCACCGGTGAGATAGGCCCGCAGCAACGCCCGTTGGCAGGGCGACATCGAGCGCACCACGGGCATGAACAGCGTGGTGCCTTTGTAGACGTCCGAGGTGCGGGCGAGGATGGGGTTCTTGGCGCCCATGACGGCGTCGGGCTGATTCAGCGGGATATAGCGCGACATGGCGGGGAACGCGAGGTAGTGAAAGCGCAGCACGTTGGGGTACATCAGCGGCCAGGTGATGGTGGTGCCCTGGGGAATACCGAAGTCGGTCTGGGCGTACTTGCGAAAGTTGGTGAAGTAAGCGCTGCTGTCGAGGCCATTGGCCGTGCAGGTCAGGGCGACGAAACCGGCCTGGGCGGCGCTGCCCGGCTTGACGGTGACGGGAAAGCTGACAGACAGCTCGCCACTGCCGACGGTCAACGAATCAGGGAAGTCGAGGAAGTCCCAATATTGTGGTTGATCGTAGACAGCGGGAGCCGCCGCTTGCAGGCCGATTTCGGTCGTACTGGGGACCGCCCCGCCCAGGTACCTGACCTGCAGGGTGATCGACAGGCCGTTGGGGTAGTCCTCCAGGTACACGTTGCGCTGGTCGGCATAGATCCGATAGGTCGACTCGGTGGCTTGCAACGTGGTGCCGGCGACCTTGCCCGGTGCGTTGATCGCCAAGGCAGAGGTGCGTACTGCCTGTAGCTGGTCGGCGGTCAGGGGCAGGTCGACGATGCCGCCATACACGTAGTAGTCGAATAAAAAGCGGCTGGTCGGCTCCAGGGTCGTCAGGGTGGTGGCGCCGGCGCTGATGGTCACGGTGCCGTAATCGGCGTTGGGGCCGATCGGGCTGGTGATGTCGTCCCTGACGGCGCGGAAGGTTTCCTTCGGAATGACGTTCACCATGTCGATGCTCAGGTAACCGGTGTTGTCCAGGTCGGCATAGCCGGCATTGCCGGTACTCTGGTTGACCAGTTGCCGGCCCGGCTGGCAGTTCAGCGGCTCGTCGGCGAAGGCCGGGGCCAGTGTGCCGATGACCCGGCCGATGCTCGGGTTGGGCGTGTACTTGCCGGCGGCGTAGTCGGCGTCCAGTTGTTCGGTGGTCATCGTCGGGCACATTTCGAACATGACGAAACGCAGGACGATGCCTGTCGCGCCCGGTGCCTGGATGATCGAGCGCAGGCCGCTGCTGTTCTGGTTCCAACTGACAATGCTGCTCAAGGGGAAGGTCAGTTGAAACGTGCCGCTGGCGTGGAAAGAACCCGGCGCGTCCATTTTTTTCGGCAGCAGCACACGTCCCGCCACGTCGAAACTGCTGCACACGGTATTGCTGCGGATCAGCAATTGGATGTTGTCGTTGCCACCGATTTGCAGGCCGCCGACGAAGATTTGGGTGGTCGTCGAGGCGGTGGGGTCCAGGTCCACCATCATCGGGCCGGAAACGGGCCCCTGGCCGGTCACCGGGTCCACCGAACCGAGCAAATAGACGGCCTGGCCCACCAGGTCGCCGGTGGTGTTGATGCTGCCGGGGATGCCCTGGGAGCTGATCAGGGCGTTCTGCATGTCGACGACATGCTGCCCGTAGTGATTCCAGCCACCGGCGGTGTAGTAGTCGCCGGTGGGGGCATTGATCATGTTGTTCAACTGGTCGTCGGAGTAGGACTCGGCGCTCGGTGCCAGGGTCGAGGTAGTCAGGTCGAAGAGCGGCCAGTCATCGTTGCCATCGTAAGGAATGGTCGGGGAGTTGTTCGGCAGGCTGACGTCTGTGCGGATACCGCCCCAGAAGTTCAGCCGTGGTCCGTTCAGGATACTCATGAGTTATTCCTCGTCCTTGATGGTTTTGCCGACAGGCGAATTGGCGAATTTGAACAGGTAGGAGTAGTCGGATTTGTAGGGACTCTTGACCGGTGTCGCCATGGAGTGGCAATTCATGCAACTGCTGTTGGGCTGGATGTAGCTTTCCATGGTTACGTTGGCCGAAAGGGCGGGGGTCGGCTGGCCCAGCGGGTTGCTGGGGTTGTCCGGCATCAGCGGGCGCTGGGTGGTGATGAGTTGGTAGTACTTCAATACGCTGCGTTGCAGGTCCGGGTCGCTGCGGTAACGGGCGTTGACCTCGTTGGTGATCTCGGCGATCGGCGTGAAGCGGTTCAACGGGTTCGGGGTCTGGAAGGTGGTGCCAGGCTTGGGCACGCAGACCAGGTGCGCGCCCTGGGTCTGCCAGTCGCAGGGCGACTGGTTGAGCGTGGCTGCCGGGGCGCTGGCGTTGAAGTAGGAATAGGCCGTGCCGGAGGTCGGCTGGTCGACCCATACACCGTTCACCCGTGTTTTGGGCGGAACGTTGTCGATCTGCTCGAAGGTCGACCAGATCCACTGCGCATAGCCGTTCACCTTGGTGATGACGTGCAGCCCCACCAGGCCCAGGTAGGCCTCGGTGACGCCGGTGCGCTGGCCTTGGTCGTCGAACGTGGCCACGCGCGCAAGCATGGTCAGGTAGCGGCTGGCATTGTCATTGGGGGTGAGGATGCGCCAGCTCGATTTGACCTCGATGACCCCATAGGGAAAGTTGATGTTGTTGGCTTTGGAAACCACATCGGCGTTATAGAACTGGTTGGCGACGATGTAGTTGTAGGAGGTCTCGTTGGCCGAGATATCGTAGTAGGTCGGGTTGCCGGCCTGGTCGATCAGCCAACCGCCGACGGCCTGGTCGACGGCATTCACCTGGGAGCTGTTCTTCAGCGCGGCGATGTTGATGATGCCCAGGCTCTTGGCAAGCTGCGGGGTGTTCCAGGGACCTGGATCGGCCCCCCGTGGCAGGAAGGTTTCTTCCACGGTCTTGTAGGTCTGCCAGACGGTGTAGCCAGGGTCTCCCGGTTGTTTGCTGCAATCGGGATCACCGCGCTGCCCCGCCTGGGCGGGCCAGTTCACGGCGATGAACAGCTGCCAGCTGTATTGATCGAACAGGTCCTGGCTGGCGTTGGCCGCTGGCGCGGTGCTGGGGGGCTGGCAATTCAGGCTGGTGGCCTGCGCCTGTTGCAAGGCTTGCTCCTGGGATTGCTCCAAGGCCTGGGCTGGAAGGTTCGCCAAGCCCAGTAGTACCACGGTGAGGCGGATTGAAATGTTCATGGCGATCCTTCGTCATTGGTCAGGGTTTGCGCTGCATGAGCTTGTTCCACTGCGCTTTTTGCCCGTTACTCTGTGAAGCCGGTGGCTCGAACAATTGGCAGGGCGGTGGGTTCGCCGGGCACATCGCGGCCACTTGCGCCCAGGTCTGGGCAGGGTCCGGTTTGGCGATGCGGAAGTTGGTGTAGTTCTGGCTGACGATGGGGGCATTGGCGACGCTGGTGTCACCGGAAAAAAAGAACGATTGGGGCTGCCGGTAGGGCGGTTGCCCCGACATCTTTTTGTAGAAGGCATAGCCGAACAGGATCGGACCCTGCGGCGATTGAAGGTCCAGCGCGTAGGCCTGCACGCTACCGTCGAGGTTTTTGCTGCGCTCGGCGCTGTAGGGCAGGTGCTGGATGAAGTCTTGCCGCGGCGGATGATTCATCGGCGAAAACATGCAGCAGGCCGGCATGTCCTTGGGGCGATCCTGCGGGTAGGTCAGGAAGTAGGCCTTGTTGCCCAGGGACACGAAGGAGCAGGTGTAGTTGTTGTTCTTGATCGGGAAGATCGGCAGGCAGTACTTCTCATAGTGCTCCATCATCGCACCGAAACCGTCGCCATCGGCCGGGATATAGGCCGTGTCGTAATAGCTGGTCCCTCGAGAGACGGTGTAGTCCGCCGGGGTCAGGGTGGAGGGCGGATTGCTGTAGGGCGGCGGGTTTTTTTCATAGTTGTGCATCACCCGGTACATGGTCCAATCGCTGATCCAGAACGCCGGGAAAAACGGATCGGAAGGATCGTCCGGGGCACGCTTGGCGATGCAGTTGCCGTTCTGTTCGTTGCAGCCCTCGGTGTTGTGCACGCCCATGGTGAAGTACACGGCACCGCTGTCCTGGGCGAACAGAGGCGGGCTGAACAGCAGGATCAACAGCAACAACCGGTTCAAGAGACTGGTTTTCATAGGTCATTCCTTTGAAAAGTACCGAGTGACACTGTGGGGGGCTGTGGGAGCTGAGCTTGCTCGCGATGAACGATAACGCGGTCATTAGAAAGACCGAGGTGCCTTCATCGCGAGCAAGCTCAGCTCCCACACAAGCTCGCTCCCACAGTGCTTTATCCTCCTTGGGTGAACAGCATTACGGTCAGAGGTTGTCGTAATCGCTCATCTTGAGTTGTTGTGGCGGATAGTTGCGCTTCACCAGTTTCTGGGCCCACAGCTCCAATACCGCGCGGCGGCTCTGGGACATGTCACGGGTGATGGGCATCGAGAGCGTGCTTTCCTCCTGGTAGGGCTTGCTGATCAGCACAATCAACTGGTCGATGGCGCCCTCGACGCGCGCCTGGGAGTTGAGCGGCATGTACTTGTTCATGATGGGGTACAGGTAATAGAAGGTCTGCAGGATGCGTGGGTAGAGGAAGCCCTCCCACAGCTGCGTGGCGGCGTTCTGATCCTTGTAGACAGTGTTCCAGTAGTTGATGAAGTCCCTTTGCAGCTGCATGTCCAAGGGCAGGACGCGGAGCGGGGCGAGGAAGTCGATGTAGGCTTGGGGCAGCGGGAAGCTGAAGGGAATGACCGGATCGCTGGTGCCGTCCTTGACGAAAAAACGCAAGGTCGGAAAGCCCGGGGCCACAGCCCTGAAGCTCACCTGGGCGATGCCGTTGGCGTCGGTGGTGGTGGTGACATAAGAGTAATCCACCGGCGTGGCGTGGACATCGTCGCTCAGGGTTCCGGTGGCGTAGACGCCGGCATCGAATGCCAGGCAAGGGTGCAAGTCGATCGTGACCGGTTTGCCGTCGCCCTGCAGGAATTGCTGATAACCGATCGGGTCTCCACTGGACAGGTCAGTATTGCGCAGCGCGGTCAGTCGGCGGCCGCTGCCTTCGGCCAGATAGTTTTGTACGGGCGGCGCGTTATTGAAATTCGGCAGATTGGCCTTGTTCAGGTTGGGGTTGCCTGGGTGGTCGAAGAACAGCGTGAAATTGGCCGCGTTGCTGGAGGCCAGGTAGTAGTCGCTGGTGGTCACCATGTAGGGGTTGCCATATTCCGCCACCCACAGCGTGGTATTGGCCGCCGGCTGACCATTTTTCTGCACCATGATGGTCAGTGTCTTGTGGTCGCCCACGTCGATGAAACTGCCGCTCTCCACCACTTCGGCGGTCCAGGTCTGTTGGGTGGCGGCGATCACCGGTGTCGGGGCGGCTGTGGGCTTCAGTCGCAGCTCCAATGGATGACCTGGTTGTAGTTTCGTCAGGTCCGCGTCGCTGAGGGGGAAGTCCTGCAGGCCGGAGCGTTTGTCGAAGGCTGCCTGGTTATATCGGTCGAAACCGAAGTCCACGACCGGCGTGAATTGATCACCTTCGCGTACACCCAGTTGATAGTCGCCGGCCTGGAATTTTTCGGCGGTCAGGATGGGGGCATCGGGCTCTACCGGATAGAACGGGAACGTGTTGGCCAGATCCAGCGACAGGGTGTTGCCGGTAATCTGCACCGAAGTCACGCCCAGTGTGGCGTTTTGGGGAGCCCCGCCTGGTTGAACAACAGATACGGCCTTCGCGGGCACCAGGCGCAGGCCGGCGGGGGCGGTCGGGTATTCGTCGGCGAACCAGAGGCCCAGGGTCGCGGCGGTGCGGCTGTAGGCGGGGTTGAAGAAAATGCCGGAAACGTTGTCCAGGCCTTTCTGATACATCGCTTGCAGACGAGCCGTATCCGAGGGGGCATTGGAACGGGTGTTGACGTACGGGAAGTCGTTGAAAACACCGTTCCTGTCGTAGCAGGTCAGGTAGGTGGAGAACCTGAACATCAGGCCCTTCGCCCCTTGCAGCTTCATCTGCTGCTGGAGGTTACTCAGCAGCGCCGAATCGCCGATGACCCATTCCAGGTTTTCCTGGGGAAAGCAGGACTGCCAGGTGGTGGTGACATACACCAGGCCACCGAAGGCGCCCCAATTGAAATTCAGGAACCGGTCCATCATCCGATACTGGCGATTGAGGGTCAGGCCACAGGTGGTATCCCCCAGCATCAGCTTGTCGAAATACAACGCGGTGAAGGTGTTCTGCCACGGGCTGACGTCCACGAAGCGCGCGGCAGTCGGAGCGTTGCTGCCAAAGGGATTGCCGAGCAGCTGGTAGTCCCTGCCAACCAACGCATCCTCGGTGATGTAGGTGTTGGCCTGCAGCTCGCCAGCGATGATCGTTGAGCGAGTACCTTTGTAGCTCACCGTGCCGCAGGCGTTGTCGCCAAACAGATCCCATTCGGCGGGCATGTACGGGTAGGTTTTCGGGTTGGCATTGGTCGGTACCTGCAGCATATAGGCCGGCAGCTCTGCCATTGTCAGGGGCTTGATGGCCCAGGGCATCAGTAGGGTGGGGGCGTTCGCGGCGTTGATGTCGAAGTGGCTCATGAACGGCCAGTTGATGTCCGCGTTGACCGCGTCATACAGCGGATACACGTCATTGTTATTGGCCGTTGGCGGGTTCCAGAACATATGGCCGTTGAGGTAGATACGGGGGAAATTCAATACGCTCATGTCATGCTCCTTAGCGTTGCCACTGGGCGCGTTTCAGCGACCAGACAAAGTCCAGTTTTTTGTAGCCATCGAATGCCGAGGGCGGCAGCGGGGTGGTGGGATAGACGATGCCGCCCCCCTGGTTCAGAGCGAAATTGAAGTAGCCTTTGTCGTTCGAGTAAGCGGCGGTGCCGTGGCAGGCCAGGCAGGACGAGGTGTTCTGGAACGCCGATTCCAGTTGTGAGTTGGCCAGTACCTGGGTGATGGGTTGGAACTCGACCCCGATCAACTCGTACTTCGACAGGTTCCGGTTGTTGGCCTGGAAGCTGGCATTCACCGGCTTGGCGGCCGGAGTCGGCCCCGTGGTGTTGGTCATCGGCGCAGGCGGGGCGGCATTGGTGACGGTGTATTTACTGTTGTTGATGTTTTCGAAGGTGGTCCAGACCCAGTCGGCATTCAGTTTGTTGACGACATGCAGGCCGCTCAATGCCACATAGCCGACCTGGTAAGTACCGTCGTCCTGCCGGTAGTAGGCCTGGGCAATGTAGTAGCCGTCGTTCACCAGGGTTTGTCGGTAGGTCGTGTCCGTGCCGATCCACAGCCACGCGGCTTTCAACTCCCAGGCGGTGGGGGGGAAGTCCAGGTCGTTGGCCAGGGCGGCCTGGCCATTCATGTTGTAGACCTGCTTCTTCACGACGTAATCGAACGTGTCCTTGCCCATCAGCAACTGAAAGCGTACCGGATGGCCTTGTTGGGGATCGGGCACGGCACCGCCCATTTGCAGGATCAGGCCATCGACCTGTTGGGTGGCATTGATGTTATGGAAGGATCGGGACAGGTCCATGCCTTGTGCCTTGGCTTGCGTCACCACCGCGTCCGGGAGCGGCGCGGAGCTGTCATAGGTGCCCGGTGGAGCGCCGTTGGGCAGGTAGACCTGGTCCGAGGGCTTCATCATCTCCCACACGAGATTGCTGCTTTGCGCGGTACTGGGTTGGTTCAAGCAGACGAACCAGTTCCAGGCCATGGTCTCGGGGCTCTGGGCAAACGCGGTCCGAGTCTGGTTGATGTCTGCTCCAAACTGCAGGAAGTTGCTGCAATCGAAGTTGTTGGTGTCCTGTGCCTGGGCCAAACCGGCCAGGGCACTGAGAACAGTTATGGAAATGGCTCGCCGCATGGAAGCTCCTTGGCATTCGCCGTATCGGCATGAGGGTGCCCCCGGAAGTGTTCCAGGAGCAGTTGCTTCACCGCCGTGGCCGCAAGGTGCGGCGGCAACGACAGATCACAATTGGTGATGAGCAGCGGGCCGGTCTTCTCGCTCGCGGGCAGCCGGCCATGGCTGCCGCGGACCAGGCGGGTGTCCAGCGGAATCAGGTCCATGTAGTAGCGAAAGCCGAGCTTTTTCTGGAGCAGGCGGCGCGCCACTTTCAATTTCGGGAAGCGAATGGCCGGGTCGATGAACAGCTCGAGCGGGTCGTAACCTGGCTTGCGATGAATGTCCACGGTGCGGGCAAAGTCGGGAGCCTTGCGCTCGTCGAACCAGTAGTAGTAATCGAACCAGTAACCGGGCGCGGCCACGGCCACCAGCTCGCCGCTGCGCGGATGGTCCAGTTGCCAGGCCTGTTGTTCGGTTCTATCCAGTACCCGTTCGATGCCGGCCTGGCGTTGCAACAGCGCCTTGACGCGGGGGATGTCGCGCGCTTGCTTCACGTAGATGTGCGCGACCTGATGATCGGCCACGGCAAACGCTGCACTGGCGCCGGGATCGAGCAACTCCCAGGTCAGCGATTGGCGTACCTGCAACAAGCCCTCGGCACGTAACAACCGGTTGATGGAAACGGATTGGGTGACGGCTTCGATCCCGTATTCGGACAGCAGCATCACCGCAGCGCCTTGGGCTTGGGCAAAGTCCAGCAGACGCCCGACTTCGCTGTCGATGGCCCGTACCTCGTCGGCAATCGCCGGGTGATCGGGCCCCAGGCGTTGCAGGCTGTAGTCGAGGTGGGGCAGGTAGATCAATTGCAGGTCGGGACGGTTGAGCTGGAATTCGGCGATGGCACAATCGACGATCCAGCGACTTGAGGCGATGCCGGCCGCCGGTCCCCAGAAGCTCGGAAAGGGAAACTCGCCAATCTGCTGTTCGATACGCTCATGCAACGAGGCCGGCGCCGAATACAGGCCGAACATCTTGCGGCCATCAGCCGGGTAATGCGGCCGTGGGGTAATGGCGGCGTCCACGTCGGCATACATGTTGTACCACCAGAACAACTGGCTGCAGCGAAACCCGGGGTACTGACGCTTGAGGGTCTGCCAGACCTTTTCCCCCTGGATCAGTGCATTGGGTTGCAGCCAGAAACGTACCTCGGCCTGATCGCGAAAATACCAGCCGTTGCCGACGATGCCGTGTTCCGATGGTGGTTGTCCGGTGAGGATCGAGGCCTGCACGGTCGAGGTGACCGCCGGGAACACCGGCTGCAGCGTGGCCATCTTGGCCGTTTTCAACAGGGCATTGATGCAGGGCGTCGCGGCACCCAGCAGCGCGGGCGTCAGGCCGACCACGTTGATCAGCAGCAGCGGCTGGCGCGCAGGATCAGAGCGCATGGGCATGGGCCTCCAGCGCTTGAGGTTGCAGCAAGCGGCGCTGTAGCAATTGATCCTCGACCCAATGCAACTCCGCCGCGATGCCCTGGAGTTGGGCGTGCTCGGTCGTGGGCCGCAATTGGCTGGGCAGGACGCCCCAGCTGTAGGTTTCCACTTCCAGTACGGGGCGAAAATCCTCGTGGTCGGCCAAAAAGTCGAACGTCTGCGACAGGGCAACCTGGCTGCCGCTGAGTTCGGGCAGCAGCAACTGCTCGCTGAACAGCGGAATGTGGAAGTGAATCCTCAGTTCGGGATGAGAGACGCGGTTCTGCTCACAATCATCCAGGGCCGCGGGGAGGTCGGCCCAGGCCGATAGCTGATCGTGCCCAGCGCGGGCCTTCACTTGATGCAGGTAGGTGGGCTCGGCAAAACCGCTCAATGTCTTGAGCACCTGTTCGCGCCGATGCTCGTCCTCAGGCAGGCGACAAATCAGCGCATTGGATAACTGGATCTTGCCGATGGGGACCCGGGCCTGACGCAATCGGTCCAGTGATTGATAGCAGTCTTCGAACATCACGGCCTGGTGGCAAACGTCAAAGCACAGCGCCAGGTGTTCATGGTGCGGGTCCGTGGCTTGCCAGTGGCGGAAGAAGGCGATGGCCTGGTCGGTGTTTTCCAGCACGCAATCGGGCTCCATCTCCAGGCAGACCACGATCTTCTTGCCCGTTTCCCGTTGCAGCCGGGCCAGCCCGGCAGTGAGCTCGCGCAGTTGCTGCTCGGCACATTGCTGTAGCGTCGGGCTCCAGTGGGCGGCATAGCCCAGCGGCAGGCTGGAGATCACCCCCTGGGCACAGTCCGCTGGCAGGGCCTGGGCGAGAAATCGAGCCAGGTCCAGGCTGTACGCCAGCCGCTGCGGATCGGCCCAGCTGGGCAGGTAGACGTCGGCTTTCACCGCGCCCTGGTGAAATTGGCCGTAGGGAAACCCATTGAGTGAGGTCAGGCGTAGCCCGCTGCGTTGCAGCAGGTCGAGGAAATCCGCACGGGTCGGCGCTTGTTGCAGTTCGGCGGCGGCGAGGGCGCTGATCCACAATCCACTGTCCTGCGTGTCGAGCCCGCGCAGTGTGCGTACGGTGTGGAAATGCCGTTCGACGGAAGCGCGCAGCCCGCCCAGGTCATGGGTCGGGTGCACGTTGCTGCAATAGCCGATCTGCGTGGCCGTCCAACCCGTGCGGGCACTCATTTGATCACCGGTTCCTGGCCCCGCAGGGCGGAGTTGTCCTGCCATTGCCGTCGCTGATCGATGGGCAGGGGCGTGCTGACCAGGGCTTTGTCCAACTGGCCGCTCTGGGCAAAAAAGTCCACCGGGTTGTGGAACAGCACTTGTTCGACCTGGGCTTCACTGAAACCTGCGGCCAACATTGCCTGGCCGGTCTTGGGCACCTTGAGCGGGTCGCTGATGCCCCAGTCGGCGGCGCTGTTGACCACCATTTTTTCCGTGCCGTACTGCTGCAGCAGCGCGACCATGCGCTGTTCCGACATCTTGGTGTTGGGGTAGATGGAGTGGCCGCGCCAGCAGTCGCTGTCCAGCACCAGGGGCAGGGTCAGTTCGTTGAGGTGGTCAATGATCACCAGGTGTTCGGCAATGCCGACCTCGCGAATGACCGCGAGCGTGCGTTTGGTGCCGCCGATCTTGTCACGGTGCGGGGTGTGCACCAGCACCGGCAGATTGAATTGCTTGGCCAGCTCCAGTTGCGCGGCGAGAAAGCGATCCTCTTCCGGGGTGATGTCGTCGTAGCCGATTTCACCCACCGCCACCACGCCGTCTTTCACCAGGTAGCGCGGCAGAATCTCCAGCACCTCATTGGCCACCGACAGGTCATTGGCCTCCTTGGGGTTCAGGCCAATGGTGCAGAAATGATGGATGCCAAACATGCTGGCGCGAAAACGCTCCCAGCCCAACAACGTGTCGAAGTAGTCGATGAAACTGCCGACACTGGTCCTGGCCTGGCCCTGCCAGAAGGCCGGCTCGATCACCCCGGTAATGCCGGCGGCCGCCATGTTCTGGTAATCGTCGGTGGTGCGGCTGACCATGTGGATATGCGGGTCGAAGTACTTGAGCATGGTGAATCCTCGTCAAAAAAAGGGGGCGGTGGGGAATCAGTTCGGCGAAACGCCGCCCAGGTGCTCGTGCCATTGCGCCGGCAAGCGTCGTTGCTGGCCCAGGCCGGCCAGGCGCTGGCGTTGCGCCGGGCTCAGCAGGGCGAAGGCAATCACGTGGGGCAGTCCGGCGGACACCGTTCGTTCGGCGGCGAGTTGTTCGTCCAGCAGGTCGAGGGCCAACTGGTTGAGGGTGACGCTGTGTCGTTGCGTCAGGCCGATCAGGCGTCGTACGTCGAGGCCCATGCCCAGCGCTTTCAACACCAGTTGGTTGAAGGCCTGTTCGTTGTAGTGATGCGACGGGTAGGCAGTGTCCAGGGCGAGGGCGGCGAACACCTGGCTGTTGCTGGTGCGCCCGGCCTGGCGTGCAAGCTCCACGCACGCCCCGCGGCTATCGAGCCAATCAAGGGCTTTCAAGGTGGCGACCTTTTCCTGGTCGTCGCCCCACAGGAACAACTGGTGCAGCAGGGCGACTTGCCCGGCGGCGGGCTGCTGTTCCAGCACCTGGGCCAGCAGCAACGCCCGCGCCATTTGGACGTTACTCCAGCCGTCGATATCGGGCAGTGCTCGCTCCTTGAGGTTGCGCTTGCACTGGCTGCTCAAGAGCGCCGAGGTATTGGCGTCCGGGCGCTGGGCAAGTTGCTCCTGTGCCTGGCGCCACCATTGCCGCTCGGGTTCTTCGAGCTGACGAATGAAATTTTGCCGTTGTTCGTTCAGGCAGTCGTGGCGCATGTCGAGGGCCGCCGATGCCGCTGCAGTAACGTCCGTGTTCATGTTGGTTTGATCCAGCGCTGGAAATGAGGAAGCAGGAAAAACACCAGGACACATAACAGGCTGCCCAAGGGCTGGTTAGCCACGGCCAGCACCAGGGCATCGAACAGCGGCAGGGCTGCCAGGCCGGCGCCGATAAAGGCGCGGACCTGCCGTTGCCGAGGGTTGGCCAGGTTGTGCCAGTAATGCCAGCCCAACCAGCCAAGCCATAACAGCAGCACCGGCCAGAACCAGGCGCTGCCTGCGTAGATCGCCAAGGCCAGTGGGCTCAGCATCAGGAGCAGGGGGAGACGGCTGATCAGTTGGTTGCGGTGTTCCTGGCGAGCCAGGTAGGTCAGGCCGCTGATGTAGACACCGAGCAAAATGGCGCAGAGCCAGATCGGTCCCGGTGGCAGCGCCAGGCTGGCCGCTGCGGTGAGGTAGAGCGCCGAGCGGCAGGCGCCCATCAGCCAGACGCTGTGGGCGTATTTCTTGTGCAGCAGGTTGTAACCGAGAATGCAGCCCACCAACAGGGTGGCGCTTCCCAGCAGCCAGTGCGGCTGCTCGATCATCCGGCTCAGGCCCAGCAGCGAGGCCGCGGCCAGCAGCAGCAACAACGCAGTGGCCAGTCGCACTTGCTGGCGGCTGACCAGGCCCAGGGTAATGGGGCGGGGGTTGTGGTGTTGCTGGTCCCAGTCGGCGTCCAACAGGTCATTCAACAACATGCCGGCCAGGTACAGCAGCGACAGTGCCGCCAGCAGCAGGAGCCACACCAGGGAAGACGGCGGTGCCAGGGCCCCGGCGCTGCTGGCGAGCAGGGCGGCGGCCAAGGTGTTGGTCCATACCGTGGGCAGGTTGGAGACACGGCCGAGGGTCAGCCAGGTCTTGAGGTTCGGCGCCGTCTGGTTCATTGCGCACAGCTCTGGTTCAGGGGCAGGGCAAGCTCGACCTGGGTTGCCAGCCGCTGCAACGCCTGCTCCATTCGCGCGGTATCGATTTCATGCAAGTCCACCGACTCGCCGATCCGGCTGAGCATGGGAATGGAGAGTTGCCCGCCCAAATGCTGGCGGAACTCCTCCAACCCCAGCAAAACCTGCGAGCGCCCCAGTGGATCTTTCAAGGTCAGTTCCGGCGGGTTCAGGCAGAAGCCGAGCTTGAGCAGCAGGTTCAGCACCCGTTCGGTGTCGCTGTCGCTCAACAACCCCAGGGCATTGGCATAAAGCCCATCCAAGGCCATGCCCACCGCGACGGCTTCACCATGGCGCAGTCGATGCTGACTGAGATTTTCCAGTTTGTGAGCGGCCCAGTGGCCGTAGTCCAAGGGCCGCCCGTTACCGCGTTCGAAGGGGTCGCCGGCACCGGTGATGTGCGCCAGATGCAATTCGGCGCAGCGACGGATCGCATAGCGGCTGGCCCCATGTTCGAAGTGGGCGAGGGCGTCGGCCTGTTGCTCCATCCACTGGAAGAACGCCTGGTCCTTGATCAGCGCCACCTTGACCGCCTCGGCCAGCCCGGCGATCTGGTCGCGTCGGGTCAGGCTGGTCAGCAATTGAAAGTCGTTGATGACTGCGGTGGCGGGATAGAAGGCGCCCAGCAGGTTCTTCTGGCCGAAGGCGTTGATGCCGTTTTTTACACCGATGCCGGCGTCGTTTTGGGCGAGCACGGTGCTGGGGATGCGAATCAGGCGAATGCCGCGGTGGAAGGTGGCGCAGGCGTAGCCCACCGCATCCAGCACCGCGCCGCCACCGAGGGCCAGCACATGGCAATGCCGGTCCAGGCCATGTTTCAGCATGTCGGTGTACAGCCGCTGCAACACCTGTGAATCCTTGCTCGACTCGCCGGCCGGGACCGCGATCGGCGGCGCTTGCAGATGCAGGTCTGGAAAATGGCTGGCGAAGTAGGCGTTGATCTGTTCCAGCAGGTGCGGGGCGCTGTGCAGCAGTTGTTCATCGGCGAATATCAATACCGTGACCGGGCCCCTGTGGCCGGCTATGAGCTGACGGTGCAGGCAGGGATTGAGCGGGTCGAATACATGATCGGTGAACACCACCGGGTAGTCGTAGCTGACCTTGAAGCGCCCGTGCAACGGTTGCTCCGCGTCGTGCCGGCGAAGGCTCTTGAACAGGCTGTACCCAGCGATGAACAGCCCGGGCAATACCGTGCTGGCGAGCAGGGTCACCAACAGCGCGTTCTGCTCGACGAGAAAGGTGCCAATGGCGCTGTAGGCCAATGCGAGGCCGGCGTTGGCCAGGGTGGTGACCAGGATGAACGCGCGCAGCGGGTAGCGTTGCATACCGGCGGCGACGACCGACGTTTCCGCCAATACCGGGACCCCGCGCAGGCAGATCAACGACAGTGTGCCCAACCGGTACGCCAGTTGCCCCGGCTGGCGCTGATGCAGGCCGAGGCGGCCGGACAACAGACGCAAATAGCCGGCTCCCAGGGCATAGCCCAGCCCGGCGCCCAGGCACAGACCGACGAAAATCGCCAGGTAACCCCCCACGCTGCCGAGCATGGCCACGGCCAGCAGCGCGACCATGCTCGACGGCACTGGCAGCACCACGTCCAGCGCCAGCAGGGCGATCAGCAGCAACGCCAGGTAGAGTTTCTGCGCGGGCGTCGAGGGCTGGTACAGGTTGAGATGGGTCAGGAAGTCCTGGATCTGTTGTTCGAACAACAGGAAGCTGGCGATCACCAGGGCTGAAAAGCAAACCAATGACAGCCAGAAATGTCCGGCTGCTCCTTTTTGCGAGAGCAAACGATACCCACGGCCATGCTTCATCAAGCATCCCTCTTGTTGTTATTGACTGATTCCGTGTCAGTAATTGAAAGCAACGCCAAGTGTGTGTTTTAGGCCAATAGACGCTCTCGCCCGAGGGGCTGTTATGGGTGGTGGGTGATGTGGTCGGAGACAGGTTTGAATCTAGACGGCCCGGGTGTTTTTGCAAGGCGATCTGATGGCAATTTGATTTAGGGTGCCACTTCGCGTTTCAGGTACCCGTACCCGCGGCTTGTCCCGCCCGTTCAGGGCCTCGAGTACCCGCGCAACTGCGCCGGACTGACGCCAAGGCGTTGCTTGAACAGCGTGGTCATGTGCGCCTGGGAGTTGAAGCCGCAAGTGTGGGCGATATCGGTCAGGCGGGCGGTTGAATCGCGCATCAGCGCCCGTGCCTTGGCCAGGCGCCGGTCGATCAGGTAGCTGTGTGGGCTCTTGCCGGTGGCATTCTTGAATGCCCGCATGAAATACCCTTCGGACAAGCCAAGCAGGCCGGCCATTTCCTTGACCCCCAGCGGACCGTCGAGACCGGCATCGATGAACTCGTCGAGCAGGCGCATTCGCCCGCCGGTGATGGACCCTTGTACGGGAGCCGAAAACGTCTTGTGCGCCTTCACCCGTTCAGCCAATCCCAGCGTCCAGGCCTCCCAGTCATCCTCTGCGGTGGCATGCAGCAATGCGCTGCGCATTCTCAGGGCGAGGGTGATGGCCTGCGGGTCCATACGATTGTTGAACGCCTGTTCCCCCGGCAACGCCATACCGTCGGTGCGCACGACCCGCAGGTATTCACCGCCCCTGGGGGATTCGGAGAACACGTCGCATTCGGCGGGGACGAATGCCAGGCCGTTGGGGATCGCTTCGAAGGGCTGTACGCGGTCGCTGCCGATGGCGTGCAGGCCGCGCTGGCTGTCGAAGGCAAAGCCGATCGCCGACTGGGTGGCGACATAGCGGGTGGCGTAGGCGCAGCCGGGCAGCAATTCGATCGCCCACGGTCCTGCCTCGATGCGACGGACCGGTTCGGACTGGGGCGGCTGTTGGCGGTTTCGAGGGTTCATGAACAGCATAGTAGTGAAGAGAGGACCAGAAAGTCAGGTCAGTTTTCTGAAAGCCCGTCGGTGGTGCCCTGATTAGACTGGGCAAAACCCGGAGGCCCATCATGCACACACTGACTCGCGACGATATCGAACAAGCTGCCCGTCACTTATACGAAGTCATGCCCGCCACCGCCCAGTACGCCTGGCCCTTGTTGGCTGAACGGCTGGGTTGCACGGTGTGGGTCAAGCACGAGAATCACACCCCGACGGGGGCCTTCAAGGTACGCGGCGGCCTGACCTTCGTGCGCTGGCTCAAGCGCGAGCATCCCGAGGCAAAAGGCATCGTCACGGCGACTCGCGGCAACCACGGCCAGAGCCTGGCGTTGGCGGCCACTGCCTTGGGTTTGAAGGCGTTGATCGTCGTGCCGCACGGTAACTCGGCGGAGAAGAACAACGCCATGCGCGGTTTTGGCGGTGAGGTGGTCGAATATGGCCGCGATTTCGATGAGGCCCGTGAAGAGGCCGCTCGCCTGGCCCAAGCGCATGGCCTCTTCCTGGTGCCGCCGTTCCATCCCGAGTTGGTCAAGGGCGTGGCGACCTATGGGCTTGAGCTGTTCAACGCGGTGCCGGACCTGGACACCGTCTATGTGCCGATAGGCTGTGGCTCGGGGATCTGCGCGGTCATCGCCGCCCGCGATGCCTTGGGCCTGAAGACCCACGTGGTGGGCGTGGTGTCCACCGAGGCCGTCGCGGCGAAGTTGTCGTTTGAAGCGGGCAGGCTATGCGAGACCGCTTCGGCGAATACCTTTGCCGACGGCCTGGCGGTGCGCAGACCCGTTCCCGAGGCCTTTGCCATCTATGGGGCCGGGGCGGCGCGAATCGTAGCGGTCAGCGATGCTGAAATTGCCGGGGCCATGCGGGCGTATTACACCGACACCCATAACCTCGCTGAAGGTGCCGGCGCGGCCGCCTTGGCAGCGCTGATGCAGGAGCGTGAAGCGATGCGGGGGAAAAGGGTGGCGGTGATTCTGTCCGGTGGGAATATCGACCGGCCGGTGTACGCGAATCTGATTGGCTGAATCCAGGCTTGCCGTTGTGGCAGGCGTTTCCATGCGACAAGTTTAGATCGATTATTTCTTACGGTTATTTATATAGGTTTGGATGGCATATCCATGACCGGAGAATCGAAGCTGTCGTGGGGGAAGCGTCTGCAATGAAAGCGCAGGGCATGCAGCAGCAGACGACTCTGCGCGCGTCACTCCGGTAAGCCTGCTTGAACGTTCATTCCTGCTGTTCGACCGTCATCTTGTCGGGCCGGGGCCAATCCTTAGAATCCGCCCCATCAGCCTCTTCCGACTCTCGAACCTACAGGGAACACCACCATGATGAATGCCATGCAGATGCCGATGAACGCCAACATGCCGATGATGCCAATGATGGGCATGCCGATGATGATGGCGACCATGACCTGCGAAATGATGGATGACGGCATGCTGTGCAAAATGATGCCCGCTGCCGGCATGGACATGGCCATGTTCAAGAACAGCGCCGACATGATGCAGATGATGATGAACTGCGGCATGCCAATGATGATGCACTGCGGCAACATGAGCATGATGTGTATGTCCCCGGCGAGCATGGCCATGCCGATGGCGAGCATGATGATGCCAATGCCGATGATGGGCATGCCGATGCCGTCGATGAAGTGTGTGATGGAATGTACGGTGATGGCTGACTGCATGATGTGCAAAGTCATGCCGATGGCCGGCATGAACATGGACATGATGAAAAGCTGCTGCGCCTTGATGATGAAGATGATGAACGACTGCAGCATGCCGATGATGATGAGCTGCAACGGTATGCCGATGATGTGCTGCACCTGCTGATTCGTTGCTACGGTCCGTTTGCGGAGTTGGTATTTCGTTTTGAGGTATGTGTCAGGGGCGGTGTGTATATCCGTTGCTGCGGTAACGGCGGCTAATGGTTCCGCTCTTACAGCGGCTCACTTTTGAGAAGCTCGGGAGCCGGCCCAGTCAAAAGTAAGCAAAACGCTTCTGCCCCACCACTCGGCACCTCGCCTAGGCTCGGTGTGCCCTCACTCCGGCATTGCTCCGTGGGTCGCCGCGAAGGGCCATCCATGGCCCAGCGCGGCTACCTCGGCATCCATGCCGAGGTGCCCACTGCGCAACGCCTGCGTTCGGCCATCGTGGTTAACGGGGCGCCCGAGATCAACGTCCACCCCGAGGCGGCCTTATAGCCGACCTGGCTCTCCCGGTCATACCCCCGTCAGTTCTGTGGGAGCAAAGCTTGCTCGCGATGAGGCCGGCACATTCAACATCTTCATCGACTGAACCACCGCCATCGCGAGCAAGCTCGCTCCCACATTGGATCTTCAGCAGACTGAGCTGGTCTAATAGTCCCGGACACCTCAATAGGTGAAACTACACCTATTGAGGAATATTCCATGACCAAGAAGTACAGAAAATTCGACGCCGCTTTCAAGCTAAGAGTCTGCAAGATGATTGTTGACCAGGGCCTGAGCGTGAACTCCGTTTGTACCGATTTAGACTTGAGTGACACGGCCGTGCGCCGCTGGGTCCAGCAGTACCAAGCCGAGCAGTTAGGTGGTACAGGGATTGGCAAACCGTTAACCAGCGAGCAACAGCGTATTCGTCAGCTTGAGCAGCAGATCCGCGAGCTGAAGACGGACAACGACATATTAAAAAAAGCTACGGCCTTCTTTGCCCGCGAATTGAAGTGATCCACCAATTGGTTCACCAAATGCAATGCAAGGCCTACCCGCTAATACGTATCTGCCGGGTTTTGCGGATCAGCCGTTCGGGGTTCTATGAAGCTCGTCAGCGGTCTTTTAAGCCAAAAGCTGTCTGTCCGATTGCAGCTCGGGTCAAAGCTACGTTCATGACCAATGAGCACTGTTATGGCAGTCGTCGGGTGATGAAAGCGCTGCGTAGCGATGGTGTATCCATTGGGCGGCACAAGGTCCGTCGGCTGATGAAACAACAGGATTTACGCCCGATCTGGAAGCGCAAGTTCGTTCATACCACCGACAGTAATCATAATTTCCCGGTAGCTGAGAACCTGCTCAACCGCCAGTTCAATCCCGAGCAGATCAACCAATCATGGGTTGCTGACATCACTTATATTCGCACCCGAAGCGGCTGGCTGTACTTGGCGGCTGTCATGGATTTGTATTCACGCAAGATCGTGGGCTGGGCCATGGCACCGCATATGCGCGCAGAGTTGGTGTGCGGCGCTATGCAACTGGCCATCACACAGAGACAGCCTGAACCGGGTCTGATCGCGCACTCAGATCGGGGCAGCCAGTATGCAGGCGTTACTTACCAAACCTTGCTGACACGACATGGCTTGCGCTGCAGCATGAGCCGCAAGGGCAACTGCTGGGACAACGCAGTCATGGAGCGTTTCTTCTTGAACCTGAAGATGGAGCGCGTTTGGAGGAAAGACTATGCCAACCATGATGAAGCAATCAAGGACGTCACGGATTACATTGTGCGGTTCTACAATGAACGACGAATGCATTCATCGTTAGACTATTTGCCGCCCAATCAGTACGAGCGGCAAACAGCCTGAAAACACCGATTGAGGTGTCCGGAAAAAGTTGACCACCTCAGACACAATATTCGTGTACACCCGAAGTCCCTTTGTGGGAGCGAGCTTGCTCGCGATGAGGCCGGCACATCCAACATCATCATCGACTGAACCACCGCCATCGCGAGCAGGCTCGCTCCCACATTGGATCTTCAGCAGACACAATATTCGTGTACACCCGAAGTCCCTTTGTGGGAGCGAGCTTGCTCGCGATGAGGCCGGCACATCCAACATCATCATCGACTGAACCACCGCCATCGCGAGCAGGCTCGCTCCCACATTGGATCTTCAGCAGACACAATATTCGTGTACACCCGAAGTCCCTTTGTGGGAGCAAAGCTTGCTCGCGATGAGGCCGGCACATTCAACATCATCATCGACTGAACCACCGCCATCGCGAGCAGGCTCGCTCCCACATTGGATCTTCAGCAGACACAATATTCGTGTACACCCGAAGTCCCTTTGTGGGAGCAAAGCTTGCTCGCGATGAGGCCGGCCCATTCAACATCTTCATCGACTGTGACACCGCCTTCGCGAGCAAGCCCGCTCCCACAGGAGGAACGCGGTCACCCAGAGCCAGGTCGGCTATCAGGCCGCCTCGCGGTGGACGTTGATCTGGGGCGCCCCGTTAACCACGATGGCTGAACGAAGGTGTTGCGCAGTGGGCACCTCGGCATGGATGCCGAGGTAGCCGCGCTGGGCCATGGATGGCCCTTCGCGGCGGCCCACGGAGCAATACCTTCGTTCAGGCATGCCGAGCCTAAGCGAGGCACCGAGTGGTGGGGCAAAGCGCTTTTGGTTACTTTTGGCTGGTCCGGCTCCCGGCTCTTCCAAAAGTGACCCGCTGTAAGAGCGGAACCGTCAGTGGCCGTTACCGCAGCAACGGATATACACACCACCCTGCCTTTCAGTCCAGGCGTTCCGGATAGGTAACCACCAGATACGCCACCGCTTCACTGTCGGCCGGGTTGCGATAGCGGTGAGGCTGGTCGGCATAGAACAGAATCGAATCGCCCGTGGAGAGCAGGTAGCGCTCGTCGTTGACGCTGATCTCCAGCACACCTTGGGACACCACCAGGTTTTCCTGGACGCCGGGCCCGTGCCCTTCGGACTGGTCCTCGCCCAAGGGGCTCAGGCGCAGCTCGTAGAATTCCGACTGGCGTGCCACATCGAACGGAAACAAGGCGCGGCTGACGAACGCACCATTGGCGCTGACCAGGCGTTTGCTCTGGCTGGCCGACAGCACCGCCACCCCTTCGAAAGCCCGGTGTTCCAGGAACGCGGCGACCGACACCTTCAAGCCCTTGGCGATTTTGCACAGCACCTTGATGGACGGCACGCTGCGTCCGGATTCGATCTGCGCCAGCATGGCCCGGCTTACCCCGCACTGGCGGGCGAGGGCGTCGAGGGACAGGTGTCGTTTGCCGCGCAGGCGTTGCAGGTTCTGCGCAACCCGTTCGCAGATCGGATCCTCATCCAAGGCTTCCAGGTGATTGAGGTCCACTTCGGGTTCATCGGTACTCGCCAAAAAGCGCGAGGGTTCCTGGGCGCTCACGCCTGGTACGTCCTGGTCGGCTGGGACGCCTGGATCCACTGGAACGCCTGGTAACCGGCATTACGCGCGTACATTTCCCACATGGCCCGGGCCAGTTGCTGGGCCTGCTTGCGTTTGCGGAATTGGACGAAGTCGATAACGTTGTCAGTCGGTTTCATAAGGCACTTCACTGTCGTGACCAATGGGACGGGATGAGCTGAGAGTACGTGGTTATGTTTATAACCATAAATACTGATTGTTTATTTATTAATGCTATTGTGTTCTTAGCGAGACGCCTGATCAAATCACGTGGGCGCGGTGCAATTCGGTCAGGGCCAGCGCCTTGAGTCGGGCCAGCAACGGGTCGCGCCGGTCACGCGGGTGGTCCAGTTGCACCGCCAATTCTTGGCGAATGCGGCTGGGGCGGTCATCCATCACCAACACCCGGTCGCTCAGGTACAGCGCCTCGTCGATATCATGTGTCACCAGCAACAGGGCGATGGCGTGCCGCTCGGCCAGTTGCAGCAACAGGTCCTGCAGTTTCATCCGGGTGAAGGCATCCACGGCGCTGAAGGGCTCGTCCAGCAACAGCACCTGTGGTCGCGAGTACAGGCCGCGGGCAATCGCCACCCGTTGCGCCATACCGCCGGACAACGCCTTGGGCAAGGCATCGGCAAAACCCGTGAGGCCGACTTCCTCGATCAACTGCGCGACCCAGGCCTGGTCGTAATGGTCGTCATCGCTGAAGCCTATGTTCTGCTGCACCGTCAGCCAGGGCATCAACCGCGGTTCCTGGAACACAAAGGCCAATTGTTCGGTGTGGCTGAGCAGTTGCCCTTCAAAGTCCTTTTCCAGGCCGGCGACGATGCGCAGCAAGGTGCTTTTGCCGCAGCCGCTGGGGCCCAACAGGCTCACGGTTTCCCCTGGCTGCAATTGCAGGTGGATGTGATTGAGCACGGTGGTGGCGGCGAAGGTCTTGCGCTCGACGTGGATCTCCAGCAGGGCTTGGGTCATGGCTCACTCCTCGGTGCCGTTAAAGGTGTCGCGCCAGGCCAGGAAGCGTTTCTCCAGGCCGGCAAGCAGGCCGTCGCTGAGCTTGCCCAGCAGGGGGAGCACGATGATCGCCGCCAGCACAATGTCTGGGCGCGAGGTTTCGCGGCCATCGCTGAGCAGGTAGCCCAGGCCTTTGGTCGCGGCGATCAGTTCGGCGGCTACCAGGAACATCCAGGCCAGGCTCATGCCGCTGCGCAAGCCGGTGAACAGGCCGGGCAGGGCGGCCGGCAGGAGAATCCGGCGCACCAGACGGCGGCGGCTGAAGCCGTACATGTGGCCGACCTCCACCAGTTTGCGGTCGATGTTGCGAATCGCCGCCACGCCATTGAGGTAAACGGGAAAGAACGCGCCGATGGCGATCAGTACCACTTTCGAGGTTTCGTCGATGCCCAGCCACAGCAGGAGCAATGGCACCCAGGCCAGGCTGGGGATCGAGCGCAGGCCGGCGAAGGTCGGCTCCAGATAGGCTTCGGCTTCCCGGCTCAGGCCAACCCAGGCGGCGAAGATCAAGGCCAGGCCAGCGCCGATGGCAAAGCCCAGCAACACCCGCAAGAGGCTGGCGCTGATGTGTTTCCACAGCGCACCTTCGGCCAGGTCGCCGAGGGTCAGGGCAATCTCGCTGGGGGCCGGCATCTGGTAGGCGGGCAGCCAACCGATGCGCACGATGATTTCCAGGAACACGATGATCAGCACCGGCAGGGCCAACCCCTTGAGGCGCAGCCGCCAATGGTCGGGATTGAACAGCGGCGCTTTGCCTGGTGTGGACAGAGCCAGGCGCGGGCTGGAGAGGTCTTTGCTGTTGCTGCTCATGGCGGTTCTCCGGCAACGCCGAATCCGCGCCAGGCGCGGATCGGTTGTCGCTTGGGCAAGGGGTTATTGGCGGGCCACGGCCTGCTGGCGGCCGGTGTCGAGCAATTGATCGATCACCTGGTCGACATTAACCCCGCGACGTACCAACTCTTCGGAGACCAGGATCGGCGCGGCAGCCTTGGAGGCCAGCACATCCTTGGCACTCAACTGCGGACTGCCCAGATCGGTGCGCGACAGTTGCAGCTTGGCCACTTCCAGCGGCAGGCCGGATTCGTCGGCCAATAATTCAGCCAGTTCTTGCGGATGCTCCACCGACCACGCCCGGGCCTGTTCGTAGGCCGCGAGCACGGTGTTGATGGTCTGCGGATGCTCCTGGGCATATTTCTCCGTGACGCTGACCACGCCGTAGCTGTTGAAGGCGGGGTTGCGATACAGCAGGCGCGATCCGGCCTGCACTTCGCTGGCGGCCATGTGCGGGTCAAGACCGGCCCAGGCATCGACGTCGCCTTTTTCCAGGGCGGTGCGTCCGTCCGGGTGCTGCAGGTGCACCAGCTCCACATCGTCTTTTTTCAGCCCGGCCTGTTGCAGGCTGCGCAGGGTGAACAGATAAGGGTCGGTGCCTTTGGTGGCGGCGATTTTCTTGCCCTTGAGGTCGGCGATCGTCTGGTACGGCGAATCCTTGCGCACCACCAGGGCGGTCCATTCGGCGCGGCTGTAGACATACACCGACTTGATGGGGCTGCCGTTTGCCCGGCTCAGCACCGCGGCGAGGCTGGCAGACGAAGCGAAGTCGACGCCGCCACTGTTGAGGTATTCCAGGGAACGGTTGCTGCCCTGGCTCAGGACCCAGCTGACCTTGGTCTGGGGCAGGGCTTTTTCCAGATAACCGAAGTGCTTGAGCACCAGGCTGACCGGTGAGTAATAGGCGTAGTCCAGGTGCACTTCGGCCGGAGGGCTTTCTGCGGCCAGGACCAGGGACGGCAGGCCCAGCGCCAGGGCGCAGGCGCTGATCAAGTATCTGGCGCGGGCCAGGGAGAAGCGGACGTCGGGTTTCATGGAACAGCTCCAGACAAGGCGGCGAGAAGGCAATGTTCTTATTTCCGAAAGATCGGACAGCGGAAGAAAATACCGCCTGAAAGGAATATTGCAGGCTCTGTGCCATAGCCGGCGAAAGGGCGTTTTTCGGGGGGGCGCCATGGGGCAAAGGCTTCAAGGCGATGTTGCCCAGCCAACAGTCTGTTGCGGCACTGTTGCGCCCTGGACACTGGCTGCTTGTGACTATGAGCTTATGCGTTAAAAGAATTTCGAATGTGAATTACAAGAGCGTTATGTTCTATGAAACTCATTCAGGAATGTCTTCATGAAGTTCGCCCGATCCCTGCGCCGTCTGTTCCTCAGCACATTGTTCGCCGCCCCTTTGGCCCAGGCTAGCGAGCCCTTGGTACTGCACGTCGGCGACCAGAATTATTACAACGTACGGGCTTCGGTGGAGGCTTCGGGTGTGCTTGAGGGCGCACCTTACCAAGTCGACTGGAAACACTTCCAGGCCGCCGCGCCCCTGGCCGAGGCGCTGAGTACCGGCGACCTGGACCTGGGTTTTCTCGGTGATTCGGGTTTTCTGTTCCTGGCTGCCAAACAGGCACCGGTGAAATTGATCGGTGTCTCGCGGCAGAACCCGGACACTATCGCGCTGTTGGTGCCCAAGGACTCACCGGTCAAGACCATCGCCGACCTCAAGGGCAAGAAGGTCGCCTATTGGCCGGGCGCCTGGAGCCAGCAACTGACCTTGCGCGCCCTGGAACAGGCCGGTTTGCCAGAGAACCATGTGGCATTCATCAAGCTGATGCCGATCGACGCGGCGGCGGCCTTGCCCCAGGGCAGCATCGATGCGTTTCCGGTGTGGGAGCCCTACATCTCGCAACAGATCCTGTTCTCCGGCGCCCGGCCGATCCTGACGGCGAAAAACCTCATGCCCGGCCTCAGCGCCATTGCCGCTTCGACGCCGGCCATCGACAGTAAGCGTGAAGCCATCGCCGACTTCCTCGGGCGTGTGAAACAAGCCCGCGCCTGGGTCGACAACCACACCGACCAATACGCGGACCTGTGGGCGAAAAAGGCCAATCTCGACCAGAACGTCTCGCGTCATTGGTTGCGCCAGGCACACATGAGCGTCGGTCCGGTGGACCAACAGGCTGCCGCCGACCTGCAAAGCACGGCGGACTTCCTGTTCAAGGTCAAGGCGCTGCCGGCACCGCTGGCCACTGCGGGGATTATCGACACGTCCTTCAACCAGGCCTTGAGCGAATAAACCGAGCCCCGTCCGCAGGCCTTTGTGGGAGCGAGCCTGCTCGCGATAGCGGAGGGTCAGCTTGCAAGGATGTTTAATGTGCCGCCGCCATCGCGAGCAAGCTCAGCTCCCACAGTTTTCCGGGGTGATCGTGAAATTCGAGCCACACCCCGAATCCCGGTGGGAGCGAGCTTGCTCGCGATAGCGGAGGGTCAGCTTGCAAGGATGTTGAATGTGCCGCCGCCATCGCGAGCAAGCTCAGCTCCCACAGTTTTCCGGGGTGATCATGGAATTCGAGCTCCACCCCGAATCCCGGTGGGAGCGAGCCTGCTCGCGATAGCGGAGGGTCAGCTTGCAAGGATGTTGAATGTGCCGCCGCTATCGCGAGCAAGCTCAGCTCCCACAGTTTTCCGGGGTGATCATGAAATTCGAGCTACACCCCGAATCCCCTGTGGGAGCGGCTTGCTCGCGATAGCGGAGGGTCAGCTTGCAAGGATGTTGAATGTGCCGCCGCCATCTCGCGAGCAAGCTCAGCTCCCACAGTTTTCCGGGGTGATCATGAAATTCGAGCTACACCCCGAATCCCCTGTGGGAGCGAGCCTGCTCGCGATAGCGGAGGGTCAGCTTGCAAGGATGTTGAATGTGCCGCCGCCATCGCGAGCAAGCTCAGCTCCCACAGTTTTCCGGGGTGATCATGAAATTCGAGCCACACCCCGAATCCCGGTGGGAGCGAGCTTGCTCGCGATAGCGGAGGGTCAGCTTGCAAGGATGTTGAATGTGCCGCCGCCATCGCGAGCAAGCTCAGCTCCCACAGTTTTCCGGGGTGATCATGAAATTCGAGCCACACCCCGAATCCCGGTGGGAGCGAGCTTGCTCGCGATAGCGGAGGGTCAGCTTGCAAGGATGTTGAATGTGCCGCCGATGGCTACGCCGCCTCCGCCGCCATGGCCGCTCGGACGCTGGGGCGTGCGGCGATTCGCGCCATGAACGCCGCCAGCGTCGGCCAGTCCTCGATCTGGATCTTGAACAACGGCAGCCAGTTCAGGACGGTAAACAAATAGCCGTCGGCCAGGCCAAAGGTGCCCATCAGGTAATCCTGTTGTTCAAGGACCTGGCTGAGGTAATCCAGGCGCCTGAACAGTTTTGCTCTGAAGATGGCCTTGGTCGGCTCTGCAATATCGGCGTTGAACAGCGGGGCACATCCGCTGTGAATCTCGGAGGCAATGAAGTTCAACCATTCCTGCAGGCGAACCCGCTCCCAGGTGCCATTGGCCGGCGCCAGCGTGTTTGCGGGGACCAGGTCGGCCAGGTACTGGACGATGGCGGGTCCCTCGGTCAGGACATCACCGTTATCCAGCACCAAGGCTGCCACGTAGCCCTTGGGGTTGATGGTCAGGAAATCGAGCCCATCGGCAGTTCGCTTGGTCTTGTTGTCGACCCGAATCAATTCAAAGGGCAAGCCCAGTTCCCGCAACACGATGTGCGGGGACAATGAGCAGGTCATGGGGGCGAAGTACAGTTTCATGGTTTCCTCAAGGTCGGGGGACGTGCCGCCAGAATCCGCGAGGGCCGGAACATTTTCAAAGGACATCTTCAGTGCTAGCGTATGACAAAATCTCATGAGCAAGCCAAACCCAATGGCCACAAGAATCCCTTCCCTAAATGGCCTTAAAGCATTCGAGTCGGCCGCTCGGCACATGAGTTTTACCAAGGCTGCGCAAGAGCTGAACGTCACTCAAACAGCCATCAGCCATCAAATTCGCCGGCTCGAAGAGGAACTGGGCGTGCGCCTGTTCTTGCGGCTCAAGGACGGCCTGGCCCTGACAGACGAAGGCCATGCCTATTTTCCAGGCGTTCGTGCGGCGTTCCATGAGTTGCGCTATTGCACCGAGACGTTGCTGGAGAGCCGCAACAACAGCGTCCTGACGATCAGTACCCTGGTTTCATTTGCCTCCAAATGGTTGTTGCCGCGACTGGCGTCATTCCAGCAGGCGTTTCCCAACATTGACGTGCGCGTTACGGCATCCACCGAACGGGTGGATTTTCGTAAGGGCGGCGTCGATGCGGCCATTCGTTACGGTTCCGGGGACTGGAAGGGGTTGCGGGCCGACTGGCTGATGGCCGATGAGATCTTTCCGGTGTGCAGCCCCAGGCTGCTGCAAGGTCCGAAAGCCCTGGGGAATCCGGGCGATCTGGCCCGGCACACCTTATTGCAGGTCAGTGGAGTGACTCACAACGACTGGAGTGCCTGGTTGAGTGCCGCCGGCCAACCGAAAGAACTGGCCGAAGGCAGCCGGTTGACATTCGACCTTGCCATGATGGCCGTTCAGGCTGCGGTTGACGGTCTGGGTGTCTGTATCGGGCGTTCCACCTTTGTCGAGGATGACCTGAAGGCCGGGCGATTGGTTGCCCCCTTTGATCTGCGATTGAAGTCTGATCTCGGCTTTTATTTCGTCAGCCCGCATGAAACAGCCGACGCTCCAAAAGTGCAGGCTTTTAGAACCTGGTTGATGGATTCAATGGGTTTTGGCGCCAAAACATAATTACAGCGTACCGTTCAGCCCCCAGCCAGCGAGCCGATATGAACAGAAGGTCCGCTTACTTTCAGGGTTCATCGAGGGTACGTCATGTTTAATAAAACACTAAAAAATGAACTCACGGCTAGGACGGCCGAATTGGCAACATACAAAGGACTGGTCGGCTCCCTGGAGCGGTCGATGGCTGTCATCGAGTTCAGCCCCGACGGCAAGGTCCTTCGGGCGAACGAGAATTTCCTCGCCACGATGGGCTACCGTGCGGATCAATTGGCCGGTCTGTCCCATCGGGATTTCTGCACGCCTGCGCTGGTGGGCAGCGCCGAGTACCGTGAATTCTGGAACCAGTTGCGCGCCGGTCAATTCGTTTCCGGCACGTTTCAGCGCCGCAGCGCGCAAGGGCAGAACGTGTGGCTGGAAGCCAGCTATAACCCGGTAGTGGACGAGCAAGGCCGCGTCGTGAAGGTGGTCAAGTACGCACTCGATGTCACCGCCAAGGTTGCCGCCGAGGCAGAAACTCGTGGTCGGCTGGCGGCACTTGATCGTGCCATGGCGGTGATCGAGTTCGACTTGGGCGGCAACATCCTGACTGCCAACGACAACTTCATGAATGTCATGAATTACTCGCTGGCAGAGCTCAAGGGCAAGCACCACCGGATGTTTTGCGAAGCGAGCCTGGTAGGTAGCTCGGAGTACAGTGATTTCTGGCGGCGTCTCAATGCGGGTGAGTTTTTCAGCGGCCAGTTCAAGCGCCTCGGCAAAAACGGCAAAGTCGTCTGGCTGGAAGCCAGCTACAACCCGGTCTACGACGCCGAAGGCAAGTTGTGCAAGATCGTGAAGTTCGCCAGTGACATCACTGAACGGGTGGAGAAATTCGAAGAGGATTCGCGTGGCGCTTCCCGTGCGTACCATATCTCCGCCGAGACCGAGCGAGTGGCCGAACAGGGCGCCCAGGTGATCCACCAGACTGCCAAGGAGATGCGCGAGATCGCCGACAACATTGGCTCTTCCGCGCGTCTGGTTGGGCAGTTGGGGGCGCGTTCGGAAGAGATCACGGCCATCGTCAACACCATTCGCGGCATTGCCGACCAGACCAACCTGTTGGCCCTCAACGCGGCCATCGAGGCCGCGCGGGCCGGAGACCAGGGGAGGGGATTCGCGGTGGTGGCCGACGAGGTCCGGCAACTGGCCGGGCGCACCAGTCGCTCCACCTCGGAGATTGCCGAAATGATCGGCATGATTCTCTCCGAGACCCGCGAAGCCGTCGCCAGCATGAACGTGACCCATGAAGGCGCATTGCGCGGCGTCACCCTGGCAGACCAGGCCGGCTCGGTCATCGTGCAGATCCGGAACGGGACCACGGATGCCCTCGATGCGGTGAGCATGTTTGCGTCCAAGCTCGACGAGTCCGAGGTGATTCCCAAGACGGCTATCGGCTGGGTGGGTTGAGGTGAGTTGAGTCCTCGCCCTTGCGACCGCCGGAGTTGCGGGCGACCTTGCTCGAGCTGACCAAGAACTTTGCCAGCGTCAGGACCTGACCTCCGTTCGGGCCATTCCTCGTGCTTCCACCGTTCCATTTTATGAAACGGTGGATTGCAGTTTGTGCGTATTCCAGCGCCGCCGCTTTGGGCAGAAGATAACCCCCAGCCACTTGCACAGCCGTGCAAACGATGGCGGAGAATCCCCAACCGTAGCGCACTGGCGCAGGCGTTCAGGCTGCGAGCGCGAGGAGTAGCTGATGGACGAAGCCTTGCAAGCAAAAAACTCGCCCTGGCACGAAGGAGAGCTGGCCTTGCAGCGCTCCGTCGGGGCAGTCGACATGATGGCCGGTGTCGGTCAACGGCAACTGGCGCGTACCTGGATGCCGGACCAGCATCGGGAGTTCTACGCCCAACTGCCTTTCGTGGTGCTGGGGGCGGTGGATCGGCAAGGCGATGTCTGGGCGACCCTGCGCGCGGGGCAACCGGGCTTCATGAACTCGCCCGATCCGCAGACCCTGCACATTAACCTCGAGCCTGAGCCTGACGACCCGGCCCAGGCGGGCATGGGCGAGGGCGATGCCATCGGGATGCTGGGGATCGAGTTGCACACCCGCAGACGCAACCGCATGAACGGTGTCGTGCGTCGTCAGCTCGACCCGGGGCTCGAGATTTCAGTGAGCCAGGCGTATGGCAACTGCCCTCGCTACATCAACCTGCGCCAGTACCACTTTGTCGACGCGCAGGCCGTTGCGCCGCGTCAACTGACCGTGTCCGACCCGCTGGTGCGGCGCCTGGTGACGGCGGCCGATTCGTTCTATATCGCCACCTACGTAGTACGTGATGGCGAGCGGCAGGTCGATGCTTCCCACCGTGGCGGCAAGCCGGGGTTTGTGCGCATGGATGAAGACGGATCGCTGACCATCCCGGACTTTTCCGGCAACCTGTTTTTCAACACACTGGGCAACATCCTGCTCAATCCACGGGCCGGGCTGGTGTTCGTCGATTTCCAGACGGGCGATCTGCTGCAAATGAGCGGCTCGGCGCAAGTGCTGTTGGACGACCCCGAGATCAGCGCGTTCCAGGGGGCCGAGCGGCTGTTGCGCTTTACCCCGCAACGCATCGTGTATCGCCCGGCGGCCATTGCGCTGCGCTGGAAAGACCAGGACGAAGGCGACTCGCCCAATTCAATGATGACCGGCAGTTGGGAGCAGGCCGCCGAGCGCTTGCAGGCCGAGGCGCTGCGTAGCCGCTGGCGTGCATTGCGGGTCGCGCGGGTGGTGGATGAGAGCCCCGACATTCGTTCGTTCTACTTGCAGGCGAGCGATGGCTTGGGTTTGCCCCGGTTTGAAGCCGGGCAACATTTGCCGGTGCGGATCTTGTTGGAAGGGCAGAACGCGCCATCGATCCGGACCTACAGCGTATCCAGTGCGCCGTCGGATGATTTCCTGCGTATCAGCGTCAAGCGCGATGGCTCGGTGTCGTCCCACTTGCATGATCAGGTGCAGGCGCTGCACGAGATTGAGGCGCGGGCGCCCCAGGGCCACTTCACCGTCCAGGCCACCGAGCGGCGTCCGTTGGTCTTGCTGGCAGCCGGGGTAGGCATCACGCCGCTGTTGTCGATGTTGCGCGAGGTGGTTTACCAGGGCCTACGCATCAGCCGCATGCGCCCGGTCTGGCTGGTGCAAAGCGCTCGTTCGGTGGCCGACCTGGCTTTCCGTGACGAGATCGACGAACTGGCCGCCCGTGCCGGCGACAAGCTGGAGGTTCTGCGCATGGTCAGCCAGCCGCCCACTGATGGAGGGGGCGCTGAGGGCTATAACCTGGCGGGCAGGATCGATGTGGAACTGCTCAAGAAGCTGCTGCCGCTCAACGACTACGACTTCTATTTGTGCGGGCCGGGCAGCTTTACCCAGGCGCTGTACGACGGGTTGCGTAAACTGCGCATCCCTGATGATCGCATCCACGCGGAAACCTTCGGGCCCTCGACGCTTGTGCGGGATCTCGAAGTGAGCATGCCGGGGCCAGAGCAAGTGCCGGCCGCGAATGAAGCGGTGAAGGTCTTGTTCGCCAGCTCTGGCAAGGAGGCACGTTGGGAGCCGGGCAGCGGGACGTTGCTGGAGCTGGCCGAAGCGCGCGGCCTTAATCCGGAATTCAGTTGCCGCGGCGGTTCCTGCGGCACCTGCAAAACTCGCTTGAGCCGCGGCCAGGTGCATTACCTGAGCCAGCCGGCCGAACCGGTTGGCGACGGTGAGGTGCTGATCTGTTGCGCGGTGCCGGCCCAGGGGAGCGAGCCGTTGGTGCTTGAGGTCTAGATCCCTCGACGCACCCGTCCTGGCGCCTCACCGTAGATTTCCTTGAATTTCTTGCTGAACGCAGCCTGGGATTGGTAGCCGACCTGCACGGCGATATCGCTCAGCCCCAGGTGCGAGTGGCTGAGCAGGCTGAAGGCCAACTCCATGCGTACTTGCGTCAACAGCACCCACGGCGAGACGCCGGCCACCTTGACGAATGCGCGCATGAAATTGGCCCGGGACATGCTCGCGATGTCCGCCAGGCCTTGAATGGTCCAGTCGTGGGCAGGGTCCGCCAACATGGCCTGCCAGGCCCGACCCAGACGTTTATCGCCGAGCAGGGCCAGCGAGCTGCTGTCCTGCCCCTGGCTGGCCAGATGCGCACGCAGAATCAGGGTGAACAGCGCCTGTGACAGGGCATCAAGCAAGAAGCGCGCGCCGACCTTGTCCCCATCCGCTTCTGCGCGCATGACTTCCACCAGCGCCGGCAACGGCCCATTGGCCGGTAATGCGCCGCTGGGAATCACCAGGTATTCGGGCAAGGCACCGAACAGCAACGAAGCCCGGTTGAAGTGAAAGCCCCCACAAAGCATGTCCAGCTCCGCGCTGGCGCCGCCAACGCGATGAATCGGCAAGGTGCCCCCGGTCACGACCCGGGGTGAGATCGGCGTTACCGTTTTGCCAGGGCTGTGCATGACGTGAGGGGCACCGCGCGGCAACAGCAGGATGTCACCGGCACGCATGGGCAAGCGCTGCCCATCGGCAAGCTCGACGCGGCATTCGCCGGCCAGCACGATGTGATAGGGCGCTGTGCCCAGGGCTTGCTGTCCGTGATCCAGGGCCCAGTCACCCTGGAACTGACAGCGCAGGTCCAGGCTGCCGCGCACGTTGGCCAGGCTGATGAGTTTATCGATCGCATTCATTTGAGCGTTTCGCCAAAAAACCTGAGCGCATTGAGCAAACCCGAGTGGCGCCAGGGTGAAAAACTGAGGGCGTCAAAACAGTACACCCAACCCACTCAGGAGTTAATGCCATGTTCAATAACTGGTCCGAATTGTTGCCCACCATTCAGAAAGCCTTTGGCGCGCTGGGCCGCAGCAACCCGAAAATGGTCAAGGCCTATATGGCGCTAGGGGAGGCTGCCAGTGAAAACAATGTACTCGATGCCAAGACCCGCGAGCTGATCTCGATCGCCATCGCCGTCACCACCCGCTGCGACGGTTGCATCGCCGCCCACACGGACGCGGCGATCAAGGCCGGCGCGAGTCGCGAGGAGGTCGCGGCGGCCCTGGCAACTGCGATTTCGTTGAATGCGGGGGCGGCCTATATCTACTCGCTGCGGTCGCTTGAGGCGTATGACATGCTGAAAGCGCCGGTGTGATTTGTATGGGGGCATATCCGTTGCTGCGGTAATGGCGGCTGGCGGTTCCGCTCTTACAGCGGGTCACTTTCGAAAAGCCCGGAAGCCGGCCCAGTCGAAAGTAACCAAAGCGCTTTTGCCCCACCACTTGGTGCCTCGCCTAGGCTCGGCATCCATGCCGGGATGCTTACTGCGCAATACCTAGCGTGGTTTAACGGGGCGCCCGAGATCAACGTCCACCACGAGGCGGCCTGGTAGCCGACCTGGTTCTTGATGGGGACCGCGTTCCTCCTGTGGGAGCGGGCTTGAACTGGCCTAATAATTCCGGACACCTCTTAAGGGCGATATGATTTCGCCAATTTGGAGGTTCCATGAAAGAAAGAAGAGTCTTTTCCCGCGAGTTCAAACATCGTGCGGCCAGCATGGTGATTGATGACAACTGTTCAGTACAGGAAGTCTGCGCGTCGCTGGACATCAGTGCTACCGCGTTACGACGGTGGGTGGACCAGGTTCGCAAGGAACAAAAAGGTCAGCCAGTTCAAGGCACCAAGGCCATTACTGAGGATCAACGGCAGATTCAGGATCTGAAAGCCAAGATCAAACGCATGGAAATGGAAGCCGAAATCTTAAAAAAGGCTACCGCTCTCTTGATGTCGGATCCCGATCGTTTTCGATGATCGCGGAGCTAAGAGAGTCATTCCCGACCGCCATCCTGTGTCGCGTTTTCGATGTGAAGCGCAGCAGCTTTTACGAATGGCTACAGCGGCTCTCGCGGCCTAAGATCGAGCGCGAAGAACTCAAGGGGAAGGTGGTTGAACTGCACAGCGAAAGCCGGGAAGCCATGGGGTCCAGAACGATCAGCAAGCATCTGAAGGCCCAAAACATAGCGGTCGGCAGAAGCCTTGTTAGAACACTGATGAGGGAAGCCAACATTGTCAGTAAACAACGCCAGCCTCATCCATTCAGGTCCAAAGGAGTTGAAGCATTTGTCGCACCCAATCTGCTCAAGCGTAATTTCAAGCCGACCGTGGTCAATCAGGTCTGGTGTGGCGACGTTACAAGCTTGATGGTGGGTAAACGCTGGGTTCATCTGGCCATCGTGATCGACTTGTTTGCTCGCCGGGTCATTGGTTGGGCATTTTCGCTGGTCAATGACGCCAACCTGGTCAGCAAGGCGTTACGCATGGCGATAGAGCTTCGAACATGCCCACCTGGATTGATGTTTCATTCGGATCAGGGCTGTCAGTACACCAGCCGCAAGTTTCAAGAAGAGTTGATGCGCAATGGCATTTTGCAAAGCATGAGTCATCGCGGGCAGTGCTGGGACAATGCTCCAACAGAACGTTTTTTCGGCACCCTGAAGTCAGAATGGGTCCCTCGCAACGGTTACAGCACGAGCGAGGAAGCACAAACCGATATGGTGCGCTTCTTCATGTACTACAACCGCACCAGGCTCCACAGCTACAACGACTACCTATCGCCAATAGCCATGGAGCAAAAAGCAGCATAAACACCGTAACTGGTGTCCGGATTTACTTGACCAGTTCAGCTTGCTCGCGAAGACGGTGTGTCAGTTTACGGTGATGTTGGATGTGCCGGCCTCATCGCGAGCAAGCTCGCTCCCACAGGTTTTTGTGTCGTGTGCAGATGCTATGAACACCCGCAAATCTATGTGGGAGCGGGCTTGCTCGCGAAGACGGTGTGTCAGTTTACGGTGATGTTGGATGTGCCGGCCTCATCGCGAGCAGGCTCGCTCCCACAGGTTTTTGTGTCGAATGCAGATGCTATGAACACCCGCAAATCTATGTGGGAGCGGGCTTGCTCGCGAAGACGGTGTGTCAGTTTACGGTGATGTTGGATGTGCCGGCCTCATCGCGAGCAGGCTCGCTCCCACAGGTTTTTGTGTCGTGTGCAGATGCTATGAACACCCGCAAATCTATGTGGGAGCGAGCTTGCTCGCGAAAGCGGTGTATCAGTTTGCAGTGATGTTGAATGTGCCGACGCCTTCGCGAGCAGGCTCGCTCCCACAGGAGAAACGCGGCCCCCATCAAGAACCAGGTCGGCTACTAGGCCGCCTTCGGGCACACCGAGCCTAGGCGAGGTGCCGAGTGGTGGGGCAAAGCGTTTTTGGTTACTTTTGGCTGGTCCGGCTCCCGGCTCTTCCAAAAGTGACCCGCTGTAAGAGCGGAACCGCCAGCCGCCATTACCGCAGCAACGGATATGCACACCAAAAAAAACACCCCTCTCGGAACGGAATATCAAAACCTCGGTAAGCCTTTTTTGTTCAGTCAGCTGCGATTGTTTCCGATTACGCAATCAAGTCATGTAATTCCTGGGCATTCTCTAAAAACCGTCCGCCAGTGAAACTGATCCCAGAAGCGATTGACCGTTTCGGGTCGTCGCAGCGTTCTCCATCCATCGGGAGATTCCCATGATCGACACGACTTGCACCGGCAACCTTCGGCCCGATACCTCCGTTGCGACTTACCAGGAGCACGAAAGCGGATTCCTGTTGCCCCAATTGATGGGCGCCTTGGCAAGCGAGTCCGTAGGTTTCGTCTCGAACGACCTGTGTCAGCCGCGCGCGCACGGCACTTTGCTGGCGAAGGCTGGCGCCTTGGTGATGCGGGTGCTGAAGCTAACGCCGATCGGCTAACGCAGAGCCCGTGGCTAGGCAGAAAACGAAAGCGGGCCATGCATTACGATTGACTAAGTCGACACCGAATCATGGCAGCAGACGCAAAGCTTGTTGCCATCGAGATCTCGAAAGTAGGCACCGTAATAATCAGGGTGGTAGTGGGGTCTCAAGCCGGGTTCTCCCTCACACGTCCCGCCCAGTGCCAGCGCCGTCGCGTAGCTGTTCCTCACGGCTTCCCGGCTGGGGGCAAGCAGAGCCACCATTTGTCCGTTGCCGGGTTGGTGCACCTTGCCGTCAAAGGGTTTTCCAATCACGAAGATCGGGCGCGGTGAATGCTCGGCAATCCAGCCCGCCCAGCCTTTGTGGGCGTCGCTGAATTTCAATGTCAGGCCCAGCCCGGCCATGACCTTTGAATAGAACCCGAAGGCGCGATCAAAATCGGCGATACCTAGAAAAACATGCGAGATCATGATGACTACCGTTTTGCCGTGGGCGCGAGGGTTGTTTGAAATTCCAGCCTACGCTGCCACAGGAATCATCGCGCTGCCAAGTCCGGGCGTCACACGGTGATGAGGCCGTGGACCTGCTTTCCCGTGCCATGCAACAGTGTTTCCGGCTGTAGAACCGGTCTAGGGACTGCTGCGCAGCCCAGCGGGAGCAAGCTCCGTCGCCACGGGGTTGCGCCCGTACTCAAAAATGAAGTCGAGCGCTGCTTTTGTGGCGAGGGAGCTTGCTCCCGCTGGGCTGCGTAGCAGCCCCAAACCAAACCCGCCAAACGATCAAGCCGACAGCGGCGGCGTCCGCGGCGGGACCAGGCGTTTTGAACCGATTGATTCAAACGCCGAAGCCAGTCGCAACAACGCCGAATCGTCATAGGCGCGGCCAGCGAACGTCAGCCCGACGGGCATGCCGATGTCCGCCATGACGCCCATCGGCACCGTGACGGTGGGCACGCCCAGATGGCGGATGGCGAGGTTGCCGTTGGCGACCCAGACGCCGTTGCTCCAGGCGATATCGGCAGACACCGGGTTGATGTCCGCATCGGCCGGCCCGACGTCAGCGACGGTCGGGAAGATCACCGCGTCCAGGCCCAGCCGCGCCATCCAGTCTTCCAGATCGATTCGACGTGTCTCTTCAAGCCCACGCAGGCCGTCGGGCAGGGTCGGGATCTGCTCCCACGGCGTGATGCCGCGCTGGGCCATCTTCACGTACTCATCCATGCCAGCGGCCAGATCATCCTCTCGGTTGGGCAGGGTGCCCGAGTCGTGGGGGAAGATCTTCGGTCCGTCGACGTCGGCCAGGCGATTCAACTTCGGATCGCCGTTGGCCCGCAGGAAATCATCGAATGCCCAGGCCGACAGGTCCCACAACTCATGGTGCAGGAACTCTTTGGAAACCAGGCCGCGGGTGAATACCGTGGGTGCGCCAGGACGATCGCCCTCGCAGTTGGACACCAGAGGGAAATCCACCTCGACCACTTCGGCGCCACAGGCCTCAAGCGCCTTGCGCGCTTGCTCCCAGAGCTCGATCACCGAAGCGCGGGTGATGATTCGCTGCCCCGTCGGGCCGCCGATGCCGGGGGCTTCGGCCGTGCCTGCTTCAGGGTCGGCGTTGATGTACATCCGAGGAACGCCGAACCGAACGCCTGCCAGCGCACTTGGGGTGCTGGCAAGGCTCGGATACGAGGCTGGACGAACCGAGTCGACGCTCGGAATCGGCACCCAGGGTTGCAGGCGCCACAGGTCGCCACGGGTGTCCGGGTCCTCGGCGACCACCACGTCCAGCACTTCGAGCAGGTCGGCCATGGTCCTGGCGTAGGGCACGACGACGTCCATCGTCGGCGTCAACGGCCAGTTGCCACGCACCGAGATCACTCCGCGCGACGGCGTATACGCGCACAAGCCATTGTTCGACGCCGGACCGCGTCCACTCGACCAGGTTTCTTCGGCAAGGCCGAACGCCGCGAAACTGGCGGCAGTTGCCGTGCCCGCACCGTTCGAAGAGCCCGAGGCAAACGGCGCGGTGAGGTAGTCGCCGTTGTACGGGCTCTCGGCACGGCCATACACCCCGCGCTGCATGCCGCCGTTGGCCATGGGCGGCATGTTGGTCTTGCCCAGGCAGATCGCCCCGGCGGCGCGAAGCCGTTCGATGGTGAACGCATCGCGATAAGCAACCAGGTCCTTGAACGCCGGGCTGCCGGAAGCGGCAGTGAGCCCCTTGACCAGGTAACTGTCCTTGGCCGTATAGGGGATGCCGTCAAGCGGCCCCAGGGTCTGGCCGCTGGCCCGACGGGCATCGCAGGCCTGGGCCTCTTTCAATGCATCGGGGTTGCGCACCACCACCGCGTTGAGGGCAGTGGGCGTATCGGGGCCGTCGTAGGCATCGATCCTGGCGAGGTAGGCCTGGACAAGCGCCACCGCGGTCGTCTGGCCCGACTCCAGCGCAGCGCGCAATTGGGCAATGGAGGCTTCGGTGATTTCGATCATGCTGTTAGCGCCGCGGCAGAGGGATTGCGGGGTGTTCGGGTCCATTGAAGTTGCTCCTGAGACTTCAGGTCATCTCAAAGTGGATATTTATCGGACTTGCGCACTGTACTACGGAATAGCGATCAAGGGCAGTTCAGGTTTGACCAGACTACCTTTCGTACGAGCCAAAATTTTCCACCTTCAGACTTCGTTAAGAAACGGCCTCGATACTTTCTCCCAATAGCCCGAGGGAGAACGTTGACCCATGCCCGATTTCGACTGGAACATCCATCTGCCGCTGGCCTTCGGTGACGCCGGCCCGCCGGTTCGCCACTTGCACCGGGCGTTGCCGGGACAAGCTCGGCGAGCTGAGTTCGAAGCGTTCATCCAGCAGCGTTTTCGCCAGGTTCACGGTGCCGATATTCGTCACTTCATGCCGGAGCTGTTCGGGCTCGACGATGTCCACGGCACGCTCTGCGCAGCCGCTGGCGTGCGACGCGCCGCCCAGGGGCCGCTGTTCCTCGAACATTATCTGGACAGCCCCATCGAGCCCTTGATCAGTGCCGCCGCCGATCGTCCGGTGGACCGCGCCGGCATCATCGAGGTTGGCAACCTGGCCGCCAGCGACACGGGCAGCGCCCGGCTGAGCATCATCGCGATCACTTATCTGTTGGCCATGGGCGGCCTGGAGTGGGTCGCGTTCACCGGCAACATCGGCCTGGTCAACAGCTTCCATCGCCTGGGCCTCAAGCCTGTGACGCTGTGCCCGGCCGACCCGCAGCGCCTCGGCGAGGACCGTCATCTCTGGGGCCGCTACTACGAAAGCCAGCCGTGGGTTCATGTCGGAAACATCCGCGCCGGTTTCATTCATCTGCGCAATACCGGCCTGTTCAATCGCCTGGGACTGCCAACGGACCTCGGAGAAACCAGCCATGTCGCCTGAAATGGAACGTTTCAAGCGCACCCTGCGTGGTCATGCCGAGCGCAGGGGCCACGCCGTGGCACTGTGGGGCGACGGCTCGCAACTCGACTACGCGACACTTTATTCCGAAGTGGTGTACCGCCAGCAACGCCTGCGTGATGAACACATCAGTGTTGTCGCCCTGGCCCTGGACAACGGCATCGAAGCGATGCTCTGGGACCTTGCCGCACTGTTCGAAGGGCTGACCTGCGTCATCCTGCCCGGTTTTTTCAGCCAGGCTCAACGTCGGCACTGCCTGGAACAGAGCCAGGCCGAGCGAGTGATTGCCGAGCCCGCGTTCGAAGCGCAACTGCAAGCTGCCGGGTACCAGCACAGTGGCGAGTTCTGGCGACGGCACTTCGACGGACCGAGCCGTTTGCCGGCAGGCACCGCCAAGCTGACGTTCACCTCCGGCACCACCGGCACGCCGAAGGGCGTCTGCCTGAGCGCCGACAGCCTGTTGCGGGTGGCCCGTGAACTGGAGCAGGCCAGCCAACCGGTCGAGGCCAGGCATCACCTGGCGTTACTACCCCTGGCGATTCTGCTGGAAAACCTTGGCTGCTATGCGGCGTTGTATGCCGGTGCCATGCTGAGCCTGCCCAGCCAGAAGACCCTCGGCATCCAGGGCGCCAGTGGGGTCGACCCGACGCGGCTGCTGGGATGCCTGGCCGAGCGTCGGGCGCAGAGCCTGATCCTGGTTCCGCAGCTGCTGTTGATGTTGGTCATGGCTGCCGAACAGAAGCTGTTCCACCCGCACATCGTGCGATTCGCCGCCGTTGGCGGGGCACGGGTGTCCCACGATTTGTTGCAGCGTGCCCAGCGTGTTGGCCTGCCGGTGTTTGAAGGTTATGGGCTGTCGGAATGCGCCTCGGTGGTCTGCCTCAATCGGCCACAGGCTCATCGCGCCGGCAGTGTCGGCCAGCCGCTGCCCCATGTGGAGATCCGCTTGGCCGATGACGGCGAAGTCCTGGTCAAGGGCTCGACGCTGCTCGGTTACCTGGGTGAGCCACCGCACGCCAGCGAATGGTGGCCCAGCGGCGACCTGGGTGAGTTCGACGAAGACGGTTTCCTTTACCTGCGCGGTCGCAAGAAGCACCAGTTCGTGACCAGTTTCGGTCGCAACGTGAACCCCGAATGGGTTGAAGCCGAGCTCACCCAGGGCGGTGACATTGCCCAGGCCTTCGTTTATGGCGAAGCCATGCCGCACAACCATGCGCTGCTCTGGCCCGCCCGGGCCGACTGCACGGATCAAACCCTGGAGCTGGCCGTGGCCAAGGCCAACGACACGCTGCCCGACTACGCGCGGGTCCATCACTGGACGCGCCTGGACCAACCCTTCAGTGCTGCCAACGACATGCTCACCGCCAATGGCCGGCCACGCCGGGAGGCCATCGTCGAGCATTACCGCGCGCAGCTCACTTCATCTGTCTTGTCCGAGGAATCCCCATCATGAGTTTTTTTGACACGTTGCAAGAAGCCACCCAGCAAGAGCGCCAGACCCTGTTCAATCTGCCGATCATCCGCGACGCCCTCAACGGCCAGGTCAGCCTGGCCAGTTACCGGGGGTTCCTGATCCAGGCGTATTACCACGTGCGCCACACCGTACCGTTGATGATGGCTTGCGGGGCGCGCCTGCCAACGCACCTGGAATGGCTGCGCAAGGCCGTGTGCGAATACATCGACGAAGAGTACGGCCACGAGCAATGGGTGCTGGATGACATTGCCGTGTGCGGTGGCGATAAGGAAGCGGTGCGCAACGGTCAGCCTTCGTTGCCCATTGAGCTGATGGTCAGTTACCTCTACGACTTGATCGCCCGAGGCAACCCGGTGGGCCTGTTCGGCATGGTCAATGTGCTGGAAGGCACCAGTATCGCCCTGGCGACCCATGCCGCCGACAGCATCCGCCAGCGCCTGGAATTGCCGCCCACGGCGTTCAGCTACCTCAGCTCCCATGGTTCGCTCGACATTGAGCATATGCAGACCTATCGCGGCCTGATGAACCGGCTGGAGGATCCGGCGGACCAGGCTGCGGTGATCCATGCCTCCAAGGTGGTGTACCGGTTGTACACCGACATGTTCCGCGGCCTGCCGCGTGACGGGGAGCATGAACATGCACCTGTGTGATGCGCGTGTCGTGCTGACTGGCGCCAGTGGCGGAATCGGCCAGGCCATCGCCGCCGCGCTGTGCGCCAGTGGTGCGCGAGTGCTGGCCGTGGCCAGGCATCGCGAAGCCTTGCAGCCGTTGCTGGAGCGTTATCCGCAACACTTGAGCTGGGTCGAAGCCGACCTGACCTTCCTTGCCGACCGGCGCAAAGTGCTGGTCGCCGCCGAGGCCCTGGGCGGCATCAACCTGTTGATCAATGCCGCCGGCATGAACCACTTCGCCATGCTCGAACAACTCGACGACAGCGAGATCAACGCCATGTTGGCGCTGAACATCAGCGCGCCGATCTGCCTGACCAAGCTGCTTTTGCCACTGCTCAAGCAAGCTGACAGTGCGATGGTGGTCAACGTCGGCTCGACCTATGGCTCGATCGGCTACCCGGGCTATGCCAGCTACTGCGCCAGCAAGTTTGCCTTGCGCGGTTTTTCCGAAGCCTTGCGCCGAGAGTTGGCCGATACCCGTGTCGGGGTGCTCTACGTAGCGCCCCGGGCCACCCGTACCTCGATGAACAGCCCAGCGGCGGATGCGCTCAACCAAGCCCTCAAGGCCAACGTCGACGACCCGCAAACCGTGGCGGCGGCGGTGATCCACGCGATTATCGGCGACCGACGCGAGTTGTATCTGGGCTGGCCCGAACGCTTTTTCGTCGGCCTCAACAGCCTGCTGCCCAACCTGGTGGACCGTGGCCTGCGCAAGCAATTGCCACTGGTACGCCGTCTCAGTCACAAACCCGAAAACGAGCATCCCAAGCCATGAAAAAAATCCTCGCTTGCCTGTTGATCGGCACCCTGAGCCAAAGCGTCTGGGCGTTGGAGGCGGCCGACCAGCAACGTCTCAGCGACATCCAGCAGAGTTGGGCCCATATTCAATATGAAGTGCCCGAAGGCCAACGCGCCGATGCATTCGAAAAACTCGCCGTCCAGGCATCGGCGTTCAAGCAGGAGCGCCAATCGGTGGCCGAAGCATGGATCTGGTCTGGCATCGTCAACAGCAGTTGGGCCGGTGCCAAGGGTGGGATCGGTGCACTGGGCAAGGTCAAGGATGCCAAGGGCGACCTGGAAAAAGCCCTGACCCTGGACCCCAAGGCCCTGCAAGGCTCGGCCTACACCAGCCTCGGCGCACTCTACGACCGGGTGCCGGGCTGGCCCCTGGGTTTCGGCGACTCCGACAAGGCCGAGCAATTGCTCCAGCAGGCGTTGCAACTCAACCCGAACGGTATCGACAGCCTGTACTTTTGGGGCGATCACCTCTACCGTCAGAAGCGCTATAGCGAAGCCAAGGCAGCGCTGCAAAAAGCCTTGCTGGCAGCACCGCGGCCGGGTCGGGAAACGGCCGATGCCGGGCGCCGCAAGGAGATCGACGCATTACTGGTGGATGTGAACAAGAAGCTGAACTGACAGGAGAGGATGTGCGTTTATTACTGATCGAGGATGACGTGGCCCTGGGGGAGGGCATCCATCAGGCCCTGAGTCGCGAAGGTTATACCGTCGACTGGGTGCAGGACGGCAGCAGCGCCTTGCATTCGTTGCTCAGTGAAACCTTCGACCTGGCGGTGCTCGACCTGGGGCTGCCACGCATGGACGGCTTGCAAGTGTTGCGGCGCTTGCGTGACAGTGGCTCCAACCTGCCGGTGCTGATCCTCACTGCCCGCGATGCCACCGAGGATCGCATCGCCGGGTTGGACGCCGGGGCCGACGATTATCTGGTCAAGCCCTTCGATCTGGCGGAACTCAAGGCCCGGCTACGGGCCTTGTTGCGCCGCAGCGCCGGCCGCGCCCAGGCGTTGATCGAACATGCCGGCATCAGCCTGAACCCTGGCACCCAGCAAGTCAGTTACCAGGGCAAGCCGGTGGCGCTGACACCCAAGGAATATCAGCTGCTCCATGAACTGCTCTCGCCGCCGGGCCGCGTCATGACCCGCGATCATCTGATGCAGTTGCTCTACGGTTGGAGCGAGGAGGCCGAGAGCAACACGCTGGAAGTGCACATCCATCACCTGCGCAAGAAATTCTCCACCGACCTGATCCGCACCATTCGCGGTGTCGGTTACCTGGTGGAGGAGCGCCGATGAGTTCGATCCGGCGTCGTACCCTCACGTTGATTCTCGGCCTGCTGTTCCTTGGCCTGTTGATCATCACCGTATTCAACCTGCATGACAGCAACCACGAAATCGCCGAGGTCTACGATGCCCAGTTGGCGCAGAATGCCCGGCTGTTGCAGGGCGTGATGCGCATGCCGATGGCGAGCAAGGAGCACGCCGAGCTGTATCAGGCGTTCAATTCGGCGCTGGGGCAAGCGGTTCCCAGGGGCGATGGCCATCCCTATGAAAGCAAGATTGCTTTCCAAGTCTGGAACTCACAAGGTTCGGTGTTGGTTCATACCTCCAGCGCACCGTCGTTCACCTCACCGCCGGGTGCGCCCGGTTTCAGTGAGGTCGTGGACCAGAAGAACCGTAAGTGGCGAGCGTTCGTCCTGGACGACGCGCAATACGGTTTGAAGATCTGGGTGGGGGAGCGTGACGACGTGCGTGCCGACCTGGTCGACCGCATTGTTCGTCACACCGTCGTACCCAATCTGATCGGCAGCGTGGTGCTTGCTGCAGTGATCTGGCTGGCCATCGGCTGGGGGCTCAAGCCCCTGGTCGATATGGCGGCGAAGTTGCGGGCCAGGCATCCCGGCTCACTGGAACCCCTGCAAATGATGCCGCTCCCTACGGAGCTTGAGCCCATGCAGGCGGCCCTCAACCGCGTCTTGGCGCAGATCCAGGAGGTGATGGGCCGTGAGCGGCGTTTCATTGCCGACGCCGCCCATGAGATGCGTACGCCCTTGGCCGTTCTGCGGGTGCATGCACAGAACCTGATGGAGGCGGGGAGCGAGCAAAGCCGTCGCGAGTCCCTGGAACACCTGATCGCTGGCGTCGATCGCACCACGCGTTTGGTCAATCAACTGCTGACCATGGCGCGGCTCGAACCGCAGGCAGGTGTTCCGACGCCTGCGGTCATCGACCTGCCCACCACGGTTCGTGCGAGCCTGGTTCAACTGACGCCCTGGTTGTTGAGCAAGGGGCTCGAGCCGGTGCTGGATGTCAGCGACGACATCGGCCCGGTTCGAATCGACCCGGTGGCCATCGACATCGCCTTGAACAACCTGGTGACCAACGCGGCCAATTTTTCCCCGGCCAACGGCACGATCACCGTACGCCTGGCCAGGAAGGGCGATCACTACGAGCTGTCAGTCGAAGACCAGGGGCCGGGTATCGACGAGGCCGAGCGTGAGCGGCTCTTCGAACGGTTCTACAGCCGCGGCAATGACCAGGGGGCGGGGTTGGGGCTGACGATCGTGCGCACCATCGCGGATCGTCTGGGAGGGCGCATTCGCTTGGAAAATCGCACCGAGGGTGGGCTGTGCGCGACCTTGGAAATAGGGCGCTTTTAAATGACGTTCCCGGCGCTTGCTCCCGCTGGGCTGCGGTGTAGGAGCTGCCGAAGGCTGCGATCTTTTGATCTTTCGCTTGGGACTCAAGTGTCATGGGAAAGATCGCAGCCTCGCTTCGCTCGGCAGCTCCTACAAGCGGGAGCAAGCTCCCTCGCCACGGATTTATCTACTTTCTTACTGTGAGCGGGGCATAACGGTGAATTCACGATCAGCGGTTGCGCCGGGTTTCCAGCGCGGTGAACAACAACATGCCCGCCAACATGGCCAGCATGAACACAAAGGCTTGCCAGTGCCCGGTCAGCAGGATGGCCACGGCAGGGCCTGGGCAGATACCGGCGATGCCCCAGCCGATACCAAACACCAGGCTGCCACCGATCAGGCGTGGGTCCAGTTCTCGCTTGACCGGCAACTGCATGGGGCTGCCCAGCAGCGACTGAGTCTGTTGGCGCGCCCAGGCCAGGGGGGCGATGGCGGTGCCAATCGCCCCGATCATCACCAACGCCAGGGAGGGATCCCAGGCGCCGGCCAGGTCCAGGAAACCCAACACTTTTTTCGGGTTGGTCATGCCTGCCAGGAGCAGTCCTAAGCCAAAGAGCAGGCCAGCGATGAATGCCGTCAGTTTGCGCATGTTCAAATCCCCATCACGTGACGCAGGACAAATACCGTAGTGAAACCACTGAGCATGAAACACGCCGTGGCGACCATCGAGCGCGGTGAAAGGCGCGATAGGCCACACACGCCATGGCCACTGGTGCAGCCCGAACCGTAGCGAGTGCCGACACCCACCAACAGGCCCGCGACAGTGAGGCCGAACCAGCCGTTCTGGAACTCGATCGTCGGCAAGCTGGCAAACACGCCCCATAACAGCGGCGCGACGAGCAGGCCCAGGAGAAACAGGGCCTTCTCGCCCAGCCCTTCGCTGCCACGCTGCAGCAGGCTGCCGATCAGCCCACTGATGCCGGCGATCCGGCCGTTGGCAACCACGAACAGGCTGGCCGCCAAGCCAATCAACATGCCGCCGGCCAGGGATGACCACGGCGTAAAGTTGAGCCAGTCAATATTCATCAGCGTTCTCCGCCACACATCGATGATTTTCCACCCGGTTTTTCAACCCAGGACCTTTACCAGCAGGGCGATCGCTACCAGCGTCGACACCAGGGCGAAGCCTCTTTGCAGATAGGGTTCCGGCAACCTGGCGGCGACCAGGCGTCCGCCGAGCATGCCGACGATGGCCCCGATGGAAAAGGGTAGCGCTATTGGCCATTGCAGGTGGCCCATCGCCGAACTCGCCAGCACCCCTGACATGGAAACCAAAGCGATGACGGTCAGCGACGTGGCGAGCACCGACTGCGTAGTCAAATTGGTGTACCGCTGGAGCGCCGGAACCATGACGAAACCACCGCCCACGCCGAGCAGCCCGGAAAGCACCCCGGCGACCATGCCCGAAGCCGTGAGCGCCCACGCGCAAGGGCCGGTCCAATTCAGCTTGCCGCGATTTTCGTCCAGGACACAGGGCGGCGGTTTGCGCGTGGTGGATGCCTTTGCCCAGGCATGAGAGGGCAGTGATTTTTGCAATGCCCGGAACGCCACGTACATCAGCAACAAGGCAAACAGGATCGTCAACGGACGGTTGGGCGTGCGCTGCGCCAACCAAAGGCCCAGCGGCGAGCATATGACCCCCGCACTGGCCGTCACCAGTGCAGCCTTGTAGCGCACGATGCCGTTGCGCAGGCCCATCACGGCGCCCAGGGTGGCGGCCAGGCCCACCGCAAGCAAACCAATGGGCCCGGCTTCGGCCATGCTCAAACCCACGCCAAAAACCAGGAACGGGACGGCAAGTATGCCGCCGCCGGCACCGGTCAGCGCCAGGATCACGCCCACCGTAAAGCCCAGTACCAGGACTGTGATCATCTCGGTCCCCTGGCGGTGAGGTTTGATTTCATAGGTCCGCCAATTCAGGTTTCGCCAGCCATTCGCGGCCCTTGAGCATGGCTTTCCAGTACAGCGGAGGAAGAATTCGCTCTTTAAGTAGCCAGGCGAGTCTTGAAGGCCGAGTACCGTCGATCAGCCAGGACGGGAAGCTGGGGGCGAGCTTGCCGCCGTAGGTGAATTCAGCGAGAACGACCTTGCCCCGTTCCACGGTCAGCGGGCAGGAACCGTAGCCGTCGTAATGGGCGCTACCCTTGGCCTTGCCCATGGCCGCCAGCACATTGTGGGCGACCACGGGTGCCTGCTTGCGCGCCGCCGCTGCGGTTTTTGCGTTGCTGGTATTGGTCGCATCGCCCAATGCGTGAATATTCGCCCAGGTCTTATGCCGCAAGCTGTCGGGATCGACATCGATCCAGCCCGCCCCATCGGCCAGAGGGCTTACGCGGATAAAATCCGGCGCAACCTGCGGAGGTACCACATGCAGCAGGTCGAAGTCGTGCGTCACCAGGTGAGTACTGCCATCGGCCTTGACGCAGCTGAAGGTCGCAGTCTGTGCCGGTCCATCGACAGACGTCAGCGTACTGCCGAAATTCAGATCGATTCCATAGGCGTGGACGTACTCCATCAGGGCCGGCACGTAGTCGGGAACGCCGAACAGGACTGTCCCGGCGCTGCAGAAGTCGATCTCGATATCGCCGAGTACCTCTTGGCGTCTCCAGTGGTCGGCGCACAGGTACATCGCTTTTTGAGGGGCCCCGGCGCATTTGATCGGCATGGGGGGCTGCGTGAAAATCGCCCGGCCACTGCGCAGTTGCTGCACCTGTTCCCAAGTGTAGGGGGCCAGGTGGTACAGATAGTTCGAGGTGACGCCGTTGCGCCCCAGTGTCTGCGGTAAGCCTTCTATGGCATGCCAATCCAGTTTGAGGCCCGGGCACACGATCAACTGCTCGTAGCGGACCACGCGGCATCCATCGAGAATAATGGCATCGTTTTCAGGTTCGAAAGCAGCGACAGCCGCTTTGATCCAATGCACGCCCCGGGGAATGGTCGCGCCCATCGTGTGGGCCGTTTTGTGCGCGTCGAAGACGCCACCGCCGACGAGGGTCCAGCCGGGTTGGTAATAATGCACATCCGCCGGGTCGATAATGGCAATGTCCAGGCCCGGCTCGCGGGCCAACAGGCTTGAAGCTGCCGCGATGCCCGCCGCGCCGCCGCCGACAATGACCACCGCATGCCGGGCTTCGGCGACGCCAACGGGCGTGCGTCCCTCGTTGGCAATTCTGCGAATGACGCCTTTCACGTCGAAGCCGGCTTTGCTGGCTGTTTCGACAATCCGTGGCAAGGGCTGCTGGCCGGCCTGGGACAGTGCCCACATCGTGGTCGAGCGCATGCCGGAGCGGCAATACGCCAACACGGGCTTGGGCAAGGACTCGAACAATTTGCCGAAGGCAACGCCCTGTTCATCGGTCACCTTGCCGGACTCTGCAGCGAGGTAGTGCGCTTCGATGCCCATTGCTTGTGCCGCACGCTGGATGTCGGCAAACAAAGGTTGATCGCTGCCTTCACCATCAGGGCGGTTACAGATGATGGCGCGAAAGCCGCCGGTTTTGATCTCACTCATTTGGTCGGGATGGATCTGCCCTGATATCGAGAGGCCGGACGCAAGGTGGCGGATGTCCATGACTGTCTCCGTGATGACTGTTTTCTTATGGGTGCGGGGGCGTCAGAGCCGATTGAGCGGGATTTTCAGGTAGCGCGTGCCGTTCGATTCCGGCTCCGGGAAATGCCCGGCCCGCATGTTGACCTGGACCGATGGCAGGATGAGCGTCGGCATGTCCAGCGAGGCATCGCGCTGGGTGCGCATCGTCACGAATGCTTCTTCACTGATGCCGTTACGGACGTGGACATTGTCGGCACGTTGCTCGGCGACGGTGCTGGAAAATTGCACCTCGCGGCCTCCGGGTTGGTAATCGTGACAGGTGTAGAGGAGGGTGTTGGCTGGCAGGCTCAAGACCTTGTTGATGGATCGGAACAAGGTATGCGCGTTGCCACCGGGGAAGTCACACCGTGCGGTACCGTAGTCGGGCATGAACAAGGTGTCGCCAACGAATGCCGCCGTTTCCTGGCCGTGGCTGATGACATACGTCATGCAGGCGGGGGTGTGGCCCGGTGTGTGGAGCGCACGGCATTGCAGCGTTCCGACGGTGAACGACTCGTCATTGACGAACAGATGGTCGAACTGACTGCCATCGCGGGGCATCTCCCCACCGGTGTTGAACAGCGTGCCAAAGACTTCTTGCACGGCGGTGATCTGGCTGCCGATCCCTATCGTGCCGCCGAGTTTTTCCTTCAGGTACGGGGCGGCGGTGAGGTGGTCGGCATGAACGTGGGTTTCAAGAATCCATTCGACCTTCGCCCCCAGTTCGATCACCCGGGTCATCAGCTTGTCGGCCGAGGTGGTTGTGGTACGGCCTGATTCGGGATCGTAATCCAGGACGCTGTCGATCAATGCGCACTGGCGGGTCGTTTCGTCCAGCACCAGGTAGCTGACAGTGTGGGTCTCAGGATCGAAAAATCCTTCGACGTAGGGTTTTACGGTCATGAACGGTCTCCTTCGGGCTCTCATCGAGCTGCTTGAAGAACAGACACAGCAATAATGCTGCCATGTGGATGTGGTGTCTGTTTTTATGGCTAACCATATGATTTTATGGGTTTAAATTGATAAGTATCGATCGGGCATTTTCCGCGGTCCCGACAATTAAACTGCCATTGGCAGTGTTTATTGGCATAGTGGCAGTGTCACCCTTGCTGAATGAATCACTGGAGCCGCGATGACACACAGCCTGCCGCCCACCCAAGACCTGCTTGCGCATCCAGACCAGGTGCAGTCCCTGGTCTCGTTTCTGGAGCACGAGCCCCAGCCGATGATCGTCCTCGATCCCGATTACAACATCCTGGCGGCGAACACGGCTTACCTGCGTCAGTTTGGCAGCGCCGACAAACCTTTCATTGGCCACAAGTGTTATCGGATTTCCCACCACTACGATGTGCCTTGTGACCAGGCCGGTGAGCACTGTCCGATGAAAAAGGCCAGGGAGATGCGCAGCCCGGATCGGGTCTTGCACATTCATCACACACCGCGCGGGCCCGAACACGTCGACGTGGAGCTGCGCCCGATCCTGAATGAGCATGGCGTCATCACCGCTTATGTGGAACGTCTTACCCAGGTGCGTAGCGCATCGGCCCGGCCCAGTAACGAGGGGCTGGTGGGCAGTTCGCCGGCCTTTAATCAGGCGCTGTTGGAACTGCAGCGGGTAGCGCCCTCGACGTTACCGGTCCTGTTGCTGGGAGAGTCCGGCACCGGCAAGGAGCTGTTTGCCCGCGCCGTCCATGAAACCAGTGAACGGGCCGCGGGGCCTTTTGTGGTGGTCGATTGCTCCGGGCTGACCGAAACCTTGTTCGAGAGTGAACTGTTCGGCCACGAGAAGGGCGCATTTACCGGCGCCACCCTGCGCAAGGTGGGCCTGGTAGAGACGGCCCAGGGCGGTACGCTGTTTCTCGATGAGATAGGCGACGTTCCCCTGGCCATGCAGGTGAAACTGTTGCGACTGATCGAGTCTGGAACCTATCGCCGTGTCGGCAGTGTGGAAACCCTGCACGCGGATTTCAGGTTGGTGGCCGCGACCCATAAGCCGTTGGAGAAAATGCTCGAGAAAGGCGAGTTCAGGCAAGATCTGTACTACCGCATCAGCGTTTTTCCCATCCATCTGCCGCCCTTGCGGCATCGCCTTGAAGACATCGGCCTGTTGGTGGATTCGTTCCTGCAACGTTCCGGGATCGGTAAGCGTCGGCTGACCATCGATCCCGAAGCGCTGATGCAATTGCAGCGTTTTTCCTGGCCGGGCAATATCCGCGAGCTGCGCAATGTCCTGGAAAGGGCTGCGCTGTTTGCCGATGACGGTGTCATTCACGCCTTGCATCTGCCCGCGACGCCCGTGGCGTTGTCCGCCCCAGCCTTGACGCCTGCGCCCGATAGCAGGGACCTTGGACAGCTCGTGGCCACTTTCAAAGGCACCCGCCGCGAACTGGCCAGGCACCTGGGCGTGAGTGAACGCACGTTATACAGGCGGTTGAAGGAGCAGGGCCTGGCCTGATCGCCGGGAGACAGAGCTAGCGAGCTTGCGTGCCCATTTGTTTCCAACCCATCATCGGGCCTGCCTTCAACCCATCTGCTGCGGCGCAATCACCCACACGCTGCAGGGCATCTTGTACAGCAGGCCTTCGACGGTGCTGCCGATCAGCTTGTCCAGGCTGCCGTAGCGCACGCGGCCCATGACGATGACATCAATGTCATTGGACGCGGCGTAGCTCGCCAACACTTTGGCCGGGTCACCCATGATCATGCGTCGCTGGTCCGGGGCGATGCCATTGCGTTCGGCCAGTGCATCGAAGGCCGCGCCTTGGGACTCGTAGAGCTGACGGGCCAGGGTCGAGGAGAAGAACATCGAACCGTTGCCAAAACCGTATTCAGCGGCGGTAATGGACGAAAGGTCATAGGCGTAGATGACTTCCAGCGTCGCGTCGCAGCTGCTGGCCAGCTTGTTGGCTTCGCTCAGGATCCGGTCATTGAGGCCTTCGTAGCGTCCGTCCTGATGGAACGGGTCGATGGCGGCCAGAATCTTGCGCGGGCGGGCGTGGGTGACCTTGTTGACGAAGTGCAGCGGAACTTCGCATTCGCGCAGCAGATGCACGTCCAGCGGCGTGAACATCAGTCGGGAAAACCACGACTCAGGGTCCACCGACTTGATCAGCGCATCCATCGGCGCTTCCTTGAGGTGGACCAGGATTTCCTGCAAGGGGCGCTCGACCCACGTCACTTCCGTCGTGACCTCGATACCGAGGTTGCGCAGGGGCCTGGCCTGTTCCTCCAGCCACTGCCGATGGCGCTCGATGTAGCCCAGGCGCATCTGCTCCAGTGCCTGCTCGTTGACCAGGCCGGCCGTGGCCAGGCCTTCGAGGTAGTCAAACGCGACAATATGCAGCGCCGCGCCTTCGGCCCTGGCCAGTGCGGCGGCCCGGTCGAACGCCGGGCTGTGTTCCATCAGTGGCGAGACGACCAGCATCAAGCGTGATTGCGTAGACATGACAAACCTCCCGGGCAAGGACCTGTTGGCGCCGGGCGATGTTTCGCGCGGCGTGGTGTCTGTCATCGATCATGAGCGTCATGGAGCCCGGTAACTTGATTTGCATCAAACACGCTGCAAAGCGTTGCATCGAAGACGGCAGCGGCGAGGCAATCGCGCTATGTTTGAGCATGATCAGTCGCCCCAGGGCGCCAGAGAGCCGTAACCATGACTGAAACCCTGGCCTTCGCCAATGCCGCCGCCGCGCTGGGAATCGGCCTGCTGGTGGGGCTTGAGCGCGAACGGCGCAAAGGCGAGGGCGACCGGCGCGACTTCGCCGGCCTGCGCACCTTCGCCATCACGTCCGTGCTCGGCTACCTGGCGGTCCAGGCGGGCGGTCCCTTGTTGCTGGGGGGCATGACCCTTGCCCTGGGCGCCTTGGTCACCGTGGCCTATTGGCGAAACCTCGATAAGGACCCGGGGATTACCAGCGAGGTGGCCTTGTTCGCGGTATTGGCACTGGGCGCTCTCTGTGCGAGCGCCCCGGGCCTGGCGACCTCGATTGGGGTGGTGATGGCCGGGCTGCTCGCCAGCCGTCAGGCGTTGCACCACTTTGCCCGCAACCAATTGACGGCCACCGAGATGCGCGATGGCCTGGTGCTGTTGATCGCCGCGCTGGTCGTGCTACCGCTGGCGCCGGATCGCTTCCTCGGGCCTTATGACGCCATCAACCTGCGCAACCTGGGCACGCTCACCGTTATGCTGATGGCCGTGGGGGCGCTGGGGCATGTCGCGGTTAGGACCCTGGGGACCCGCTACGGCTACGCCCTCAGTGCGATTGCCTCAGGATTCGCCTCCGCCACAGTGACGGTCGCGACCATGGGTGGTATCGCGGCCAAGGAGCCGATCAATCTCAAGGTGGTGAGCGCCGCGGCGGTGTTATCCAACCTGGCGACGGTGGTTCAAATGGGCCTGATTCTCGCGGCCGTGGACCCCGCGCTGCTGCGTTGGATGTGGGGGCCGTTGGTGTGCGGGATGCTGATGGTATTGCTCTATGCCGGCGTGCTGATGTTTCCCCAGCCAAGGGCGCGGGCCGATGAAACCATCAAGCACGGCGGCGCCTTCAGCCTCAAGCTGGCGGTGACGATGGTCCTGGCGATGACCGCTATCACCGTCCTCTCGTCGGCAATGCTCGATGCGTTTGGCCAGGCCGGGGTGACCGTCACCGCGATTTTCAGTGGCTTGCTCGACGCCCATGCCTCGACAGCCTCCATCGCTTCCCTGGCCAAGGGCGGGTTGTTGCCCTTCGACGGCGTCGCCGTGCCGGTCCTGATGGCGCTGAGCAGCAACTCCCTGAGCAAGTGCGTGGTAGCGTGGCTCAGTGGCGGGCGAAGGTTCGCCGGGTATGTGATTCCCGGCCAGGTGCTGGTCACGCTGGCGATGTGGGCGGGGCTGTTGCTCCCGAGTTTGTCAGCCTGAATGAATGATGGCTGTTTGATGAAGATCAAGTCCTGTTTCTGGCAGGCGTCCATTCTGGAACCCTCAATCCTTTAAGTGGCTGTCGCCACGTGCCGAGGTGTTCCATGTCTCAGACTCAACGTTTGTTGCTAGTGGCGCCCGACGCCATGATCCGTACGCCGGCGTTCGACCGGGCCACCGAGTTGGCCCTGGCGCTGGACCTGCCCCTGCACATCGTGGCGTTCGACTACCTGGAGGTGCTCTCGGTGGCCGGTCTGTTCGCCCCGGACCAGGTCAAGCAAGCGCGTGAGGGCTATCTGCAAACCCATCGGCATTGGCTGTGGCAACAGGCCGAACTGGCGCGCCGGCACGGCGTCGAGGTGACCAGCGAGGTGGTTTGGAGCAAGGATGCCTTCCAAGCCTTGCAGCAATACGTCAAGGAGATGCCGATGGCGTTGATCATCAAGGACGCGCAGCCGGAACCGGCGATGAAGCGGGTGTTTTTCACGCCCCTGGACTGGCGCTTGCTGCGCGACTGCCCGGTGCCAGTGCATCTGGTCACGGATTCGCGTAACCCCCGGCCTCGGCGGGTCCTGGCGATTGTCGATGTGCTGCGCAGCGAGGAGCAGGACCTGGTATTCAACGACCAGATCGTCGACGCCGCAGTCAAACTGGCCGAGCAATGCAACGCCCAGGTCGAGTTGGTGCACGCCTTCGATTGGACGGCCGTCTACGCCTCGGACATGGGCATTGGTGCGCTGCCCTTGGCCACCGGGCTCTATGAAGCGTTGGGCCAGGCACAACATGAGGTGTTCGAGTCCCTGGCCGAGCGGCATGGGGTCGCACCGCAGCAGCGCCACTTCATCGAAGGGGCGCCGCTGAACAGCATTTGCACGTTCGCCACCGATCACCAGATCGATGTCATCGTCATGGGTACCACGGCACATCGTGGCCTGGACAAGCGCCTGGGCACCACCGCCGAGTTACTGCTGCAACGGGCGCCTTGCAGCGTGTTGGCGATCAAGCCGCAAGTGTGATTGGAGCAACGCTGCGCGAGGCCATGTCAAGGCCTCGCGCAGCGTCCGGAGCTAAAGGTAGAGCCGGTGGATGACCTGCCGGGTGTCATCAGGATCGCTGTGGGTTTCAAAACCCAGGCTATGGGCCAAGTCCCGCATCGGGGCATTGCTGGCGGCATCGACGGAGTACATCTGGCGGTAGCCGTTTTTACGCGCGGTGTCGATCAGGTGCTCCATCAACAACGTCCCCAGCCCCAGGTGTTGCCAAGGGTCAGCGACGGTCACCGCAGACTCGCATTCGTGTTCCTGGGTCGCGCAATAGCGACTGACCCCGATCTCGATCAACTCGCCGTTGTCATGGACCAGGGCGATGTAGGCCATGCGCGTCTTGCAGTCGACATCCATCAACTGATCGAGCAGCGCCGCGCCCGGCTCATTGATCTGCGCCAGGAAGCGCATGTGCCGGGACTCCGGTGACAGGCGCATGATGAAGTCGTATTCGCGCTGGCGATCCTGGTCCCTGAGCGGGCGGATCAAGACATGCCGGCCGTCCTTGAGTGCCTGGATCCAGTGCTTGCCACTGATGCTGGCATACAGGGCAGCGGCGCGTTCGTTGTGGTCTTTGACAGTGAGCATGGTGCGATCCTCCCTCGGATGTGCACGTGCGGTGCGATAAAAAGCTGCGCATTCGATACTGTTCTACGCCCGCCACGGCGATCGATTCTGATCTGGATCAGTGCCCGCGTATTCGTCCGTCGATTGTCCTGCCTTTGATTCAGATCAAACCGTCCGGGGCCTTGATGGGCGCACGCTGAAGATCGCGTCGGAAAAGGCCGATGCAAGGTTCTGGATTTCGTGTGGGCAATCCGATGGAGGTGTGCGATGGGGCAATACCAGCGTCTGCTATTGATCGTCGAACCTGATCTGCACCCCTGCGCAGCGATGCGCAGGGCCTGTGCCCTGGCCCGGGCCAGCGGCGCGGCGCTGCATTTGTGCGCGTTCGTCCAGCCACCGGCGCGCACCCACTTATGGGGTGAAAAAACCGATGAAGCGGGTGTGCAGCGCTATTTGCACCGCTACCGTCGCTGGATGGTGGAGGAGGCGGAGCTGCTCAAGGAGGAAGGCCTGGATGTGACGACTCACGTGGTGTGGACGCTCCATCCGTTGCTGGACATCCTGCGCTACGTCGAGCAGTTCCAGCCTGACCTGCTGATCAAGGACGTCACCCTCGAACCGTTGCTCAAACGCGTGTTTGCAACACCCCTTGACTGTCATCTGTTGCGCGACTGTCCGGTGCCGGTGCACCTGGTCAACCAGGCGGTGCACGGCTTGCCGCGCCGGGTCGTGGCGGCGGTGGACCCCTCGGACCCCGAGGCCAATGCGTTGAACGAGCGCATCGTCCAGACGGCCACCGCGCTGGCCCGGCAATGCGACGCCTCGTTGCATCTGTTGTACGCCTGCGACCTGTCGCCGGCCTTCAATGGCGAAGCCTCGTTGCTGGCCGGGGCTTGGGATGATGACTTTGCCGACGCCCTGCGCGAATCGCTGCATGCGGCGTTTATCAGCCTGGCCGAGCGCTGTGGCGTACCGGCGGAACGTCGGCACTTTGTCGTTGGCCTGCCGGTGCCGGTCATTCAGGAGTTCATCGACGAATTCGAGGCCGACGTGGTGGTGATGGGCACTGTGCACCGCGCCGGTCTTGAGCGTTTGATTGGCAGCACGACAGAACGCGCCTTGTACTCGGTGCCGGGCAGTGTGCTGGCGGTCAAGGGATGAGTACCGCCACGTTGCGCGGTCCGGTGCTCCAGGGCTTGGTTTGCCTGGGCTGAGGGAGGGCAGATTGCAGACTCGCACCTACAGGGGATTTTCTGTGATGGGGGGGGCCGCCCCCGCCGGACTTGTGCTCACCACGACCCCATGTGGGAGCGAGCTTGCTCGCGAAGGCGGCGGCCCAGCCGAATCAAAGCCAACTGACCCGCCGCTATCGCGAGCAAGCTCGCTCCCACAGGGGATTTTCGGATTGAAAAATGGGGGGAGTAATAGGAGAAAAAAAAAAAATATAAATATTTAAATTTTTTGTAGCCGCCGGACTTGTGCTCACCACGACTCCATGTGGGAGCGAGATTGCTCGCGAAGGGGCCGGCAGCTTCAACGATGCATCACAGTTCCGCATGACGATGGCAACCGGCGACTTTTTGCTTGAGGCCGGGCAAGTCCAGAATGGTGACATTGCGCCCATGCATGTCTACCAGTTCTTCCTGGCGCAGGTGGGCGATGCCCCTGCAGATGGTTTCCAGGCGCAGACCCAGGTAGGAGCCGATGGCCTCGCGGCTCATGCGCAGGACAAATTCCCTGGAGGAATAACCACGCATGTTAAGCCGTTGGGAGAGGTTCAATAGAAAAGCCGCCAGGCGTTCGTCGGCGTTCATGTTGCCGAGCATCAACAACATGCTGTGGTCGCGCACGATTTCCCGGCTCAGGAGCTTGTTCAGGTTGTGCTGCAACGACGGTAAGTCGTGGGCCAGTTTTTCCAGGAGGTTGAAAGGCAGCGGGCAGACTTCGCTGTCTTCCAGGGCAATGGCATTACAGGCGTAGTGATCGGTACTGATAGCGTCCAGGCCAAGCATTTCGCCTTGCATCTGGAAACCGGTGACCTGTTCGCGACCGTCTACCGAAAGGACGCTGGTCTTGAAGAAACCCAATCTCACGGCATACAACGAGCGCAGCGGGTCGCCGGTGCGATACAGCGCTGCGCCTTTCTTGACCTTCACCCGCTGGGCGATCAGCGTGTCGAGGCGCTCGACTTCACCGCCCGTCAGGCCAATGGGCAGGCACAGTTCAAGCACGCTGCAGTTCGAGCAAGCAGCCTTGAGGGAGTGCACGTGTAGAAGTCGGGCTTCGGGCTCGAGCACAGGGATGAACTCCTTTGAGTGAACCAAGCATAGAAGAACTATCCCATTGCGCCTTTTTTTCTCGGCTAAAGCCATACCCTCGGTCGATTCGTCGTCAAGCTGGGGCAGTAAATGGGTTATTTCGCTAGGTGTCAGCTTTATGCGGGAAGTTCGCTCCACAATGTTTCTGTATTTTTGAAGCCGTATTGTTTTGCCGTGATTCGTTCAATGATCTTTTCGCTTGAGGTCGGCTCACTCAAGTCGATGATCGAGGGGGTGACGTAGGTGTTTAAAGAGGTGGAGAAGAAGGTATTTACTTTTGGGTTCAATAACGAACATGGGTTCTGCTCAGTGACCACGCCGATAGCGCCGCCGCTGAGGCGAACGATGGAGCCAACCGGATAAATACCGACTGACTTCACAAAGGCCTGGAATACCGTTTTATCGAAATGTCGATTCCATCCCGACATTTTTTGAATGGCAATGGCGGGGGACCAGGCTTCGTTGTAGGGGCGATCCGATGTGACTGCGTCATAGACATCGCAAATGGCCGCCATGCGGGAAAAGAGGCTTATCTGCTCACCGATCAACCGATCTGGATAGCCAGACCCGTCCACTTTTTCGTGATGATGCAGGCACACGTCAATCACCGCTTCGCACAGTGGTGTCGAGGTTCGCAATATTTGCGCGCCTAGCCGCGGGTGTTGACGAATGACTGCGAATTCATCATCGGTCAGTTTTCCCGGCTTGTTAATAATGATACCGGGAATGGCCATCTTGCCAATGTCATGCAATAAACCCGCAAGTCCAGCTTGATGAACAAGCTCTTCAGGAAAATCCAGTTGTTGAGCCACGGCAATCATCAGGGCGCTGACGGCGACTGAATGCATATACGTGTATTCTGTCGCCGTTTTAAGTCGGGCCAGGCTGATGAAAGCACTTGGGTGACGCATGATTGAACGGGCTATATCTTCGACGAGTTTATCCGCTTGGTCGATGGAAATGGCACGCCCCATTCGTGCATCACTGAACATCGCAACGACTGCCGACTTCGATTGGAGACAGAGTTTCCTCGCCGTGATCAACTCTTCGTTCAGCGTCGTAGAACTCACCTGGATATTGGCAATATTTGCCTTATCGATCGAGGTGCAATTTCCATCATTTACCTGCGGGTCCAGGGAATGGGAGGCGTGCGAGGTGTCTTGATGAGGGAGTTGACCGTTCCAATAGGGGGACTCGGAACGTGAGCGACAGGGCTCGATAGTGCTATTTATGCAACGTTCGTCGGTTTCTTTATCGTTCGACATGGCCTTTACTCTTTTGGAGTCGCGGCGTCCCTTTTACTCAGGACGTCCTTGGCTTTGTTTTCAGCATTCCCGGAGTGGCGCTTGCTTGAGCATAGGGGAGTATGCGCCGTTATGATTGATATCACAGTGATGTCATTGTAATCCGCTTTGTATAGGTCTGTACCTGTTTTGTACAAGGTTGCCAGGCGCGGATCGCGCCAACCTTTGGGCAATGAGGGCCGTCAAAGAAGTCGCAGCGCTGCCACCGGGCGCTTGATCGGTAGGAACGGTGCAAATCTTTCAGGGGTCAGGGTTTCCCTTTCCAATAGCAGACGGACCCCGGTGTCCACCAAGAAGTGGATGCCCGACTGGAGTCGGCGGCAAATAACGCCGCAACGGCAAGGCTCCGGGCCACTCGGATGCCGGACAAGGCCACGCGCAAGTAATCAGCGGATGAAGGAGGCATTTCTATCAGGAACAGTGGACGTCAGAATAATACGAACTGCCATCACCACCCCCACCAGCACGCCAGCAAGACCTGACGCTTCTAGAAGCGTTGGCAACCGGTGATGAAACAACACGCCCAGCAGTGTGGCAAATAGTGATTCCAGGGCTATCAACTGCCCGGAAAGCACCATGGGAAGGCGACGGGACGCTGCGTTCCATGCCCAGGCCCCGATGACTGACGACATCAGCGCAATCACAAGACCCCAGGTATACAAGTGTCCCGCCAGGGAAACACTGAAACCCACGCTTGGCAGCTTGAGAAGATCAAACGCTTGCGCCGCCGGTAACAAGCACAAGGTGCCGATCCCTGCGCCGACCATCATGAGGCCGGTCCAGGCCCCCGAAGCGCTGGCCGACAGGTTGACCAAGGCGCCCTGGTTCAACCAACTGAATACGAGCCACAAGAGCACCGCACCGATCGAGAAAAACACACCCGTCAACCATGAACCGTCGTCGCTCAGGGGCTGCTGGATGCTGCTGATGTTCGACAGCAATAGCCCTCCCGTTAAAAAAGCCAGGGGTATCGCCAGCCTTCGCCATGGAAGGGTTTTGTGGGTGGCATTGCCGAGCAGTGCTTGCAAGACCGGCACCATGCCAATAAACGCCGGGGTCAGTACCGGCCCGGCAAACATGACGCCTGCGGCAATGCAACTGCTGTAACCGAGGTACCCGATGACTCCCAGGCTTGCGCCAAGCAGCAGTTGGCTGCGGCGCAGGTGCCGAAGCTGGGTTCGATAGCCCACCACGACAGCCATACCCAGCGCCCCGGCGATCAGGAACCGTATGATCATCAGATCGTGGATCGTGTAGGCACCGACGACGTAAGGCGCAATGAAATTCAACGCCCAGCTCAGTGTCGCGACGACGGCAAGGCTCACGCCGGCGAGGGTGTTCGAGTAGGCATTGGGCATTCATGCATATCCTTAAGGCATTGAGCTCATGTTGCACAGCGTCGCAGCTATGCTACAAACGAGTTCTCGCCCTGGATGCATTACCTCTGATTATGAATACCCTTGGGAAATCATTGCCGCCGCTTGCCAGCTTGTTGCCCTTCGAAGCGGCTGCGCGCCTGGAGAGTTTTTCCAAGGCCGCCGAGGAACTGCACATCACCCAAGCGGCGATCAGTCGGCAGATCCGTGGGCTCGAAGAGGACCTGGGGCTGAAGCTTTTCTGCCGTCGTAACCGCGCCGTCTTCCTGACCCCACAAGGGCGTGAGTTGGGACGTGTGGTGAGTAACGCGTTGCAAAGTATCAGTGCCAGTGCTGTCAGCCTTCGTCAATCGCCAGGTAAAAATCGCGTCGTTTTGCTGTGCCAATTATGCGAAGCGTTCTACTGGTTGATGCCGCGGCTCTCGACGTTCCACCAGCGATACCCGGAAATCGAGATCCAGGTGGCCACATCCACCGGGCCGCTGACTGAGTTCAATGAGCATTTTGACGTGGCCCTGCAAAGCACAGGACGGCCCAGCGGCGTCCATGGCTTGATGTTTACCGCCGCTGATGAAGTGTTTCCCGTATGCAGTCCTCATTACCTGCGTACCCACGAAGTGTTGCAAGTCCGTGACCTGAAGTCCCACACCCTTTTGCACTATCACGCTACGCCGCCTCATTGGATGCAGTGGGGTGCCTGGTTCCAGGCGTTTGGACTGTCGCTCGACGACGCTCCCAAGGGCTCGGTGTTCGATAGCTATCCCTTGATGCTCCAGGCGGCGGTCGAGGGGCATGGCATCGCGTTGGGGTGGCGGCGCACCGCCCAAGGGCTGCTTGAGAGCGGTGCGTTGGTGAGACCTTGCGTAGAAAGCGTCCCTTTGCCTGATGCGATATCGGTATTCAGCCGGCCGGGCGGGGAAGGTCGGGTTGAGGTGGGCGCACTGCTCGACTGGCTTGAAGGTGAATTGGGAAGTGATAGCCAGGCCGGCTTCGGCCAGTCGCGGTTAAACCGGTGAAGCCACCATGACGGATAAAGTTTTGGGTATCCATTGTGGCAGGGTCAGAACGGCCCCAGCTTGAGGGGGTACTGGATGACGATATACAGCCGGTCGATGTCATCGCCGCCCTGACTGCTATTGGCGCGATGGGTGACGTGGGACAGTTGCAGCGACAGGTCCTTGGCCGAGCCTGACTGCACGATGTAGTGCAGGTCCAGGTCGCGCTCCCAATGGCGTCCGCCAGCGCCTTGTTGCGGACTGTAAGTACCGGTGTCGCTATCGAACGGGTTGTAGGCACCGCCTTGGGGAGCATGGCTGCCGTCGATCCCGCGTCCAGTCACATAGCGGGCCATGAAGCTCAGGCCGGGGACGCCCAAGGTGCCCAGGTCAAGGTCGTAGCGCGCTTGCCATGAGCGCTCGCCCGGGCCGTTGAAGTCGGCATATTTGATCGAGTTGGCCAGGTAGATGGAGTCGCCGCCGACGAAATCGAAGGGCGTGTCGCCGTTGATTTTCTGATAGGCCAGGGTGAACGCCTGGGCATTGAGCCGGTATTTGCCACTCAGGCTATAGGCCGTGGTGTCGATGGTCCCGGCGTTGGCCTTGCCATAGTCGCGGGTGTGATACAGGTTGCCGTCAAGGAACAGTTCGCCAAGGGTGGCATGCAGGTTGGCATAGTACTGGCGCCAGGTATCGCTCAGTTCGGAGGCGTAGAGCGCGCCGCCCAGGGCTTGGCCGGTGAACAGGTCGGCGCCGATGAAGTCGATGGCGCCGTGGCGCGTCGTCGCCCCATACCCGGAAAAGTCACCCTTGCTGGTCGAGGCGTCCTGATTCTTGAACGCACTGAAGTGGCCCGCCTGCAGGTCGATCCCTTCGAACTCGCGGCTGGAGAGCAGCAGGCCGCTGGCGTATTCGGGTTGCAGGCGCTTGTCTGCGGTGTCGAATACCGGGCTCTGCACGGTCATTTCGCCGACCGCCAGGGTGGTGCGTGAGGTGTTGAGTTTCAGCGCGCCGCCCGCACTGTAGTAGTGGTCCTCGCTTCGCCCGTTCTCATCCAGCGGCAATAATCCCGTTCCGGAGTGCCCCTTGCCGCCGTCCAGTTTCCACCCCAGGAACGCGTGGGCATCAATGCCTATGCCGATCGTGCCGGGGGTGAAGCCGGACTCGAACGAGGCGATGAAGCCCTGGGCCCATTCCTGTTTGTAGCTTTTGCCTGCCGGGGTTGGGGTGCGATAGTCATTGTTGAGGTAGAAGTTGCGGCTGAGGACTTGCAGCGTCGCCCCGTCGAGAAAGCCAGGCGTGCTTTGCGCGAGTTCCGCTGCCATTGCCGGTGCGGCGCTGCCGTTGAGCAGGGCAAGCAGCCAGAGCGGTTTCAGGGCGGCGGTTGAGGGGTGTGGTGCAGGCAACATGCTTCATTTCCATGTGAAATTGGGCGGGCGAAGGAGGGCTTTCGCGCCAGGAAGACAAGAGCTTCATTCTTGGGCGTGGGACGCGCGCGCGCGAGTTAAACGTTGTTAATTGCGTTCAGCTGTTTTGGCCCTATCGCGAGCAAGCTTTGCTCCCACAGGGGCAGCGTTCAGGTGCAACACCGGACGCTGCACTCACTCAGCACATGACTGCAAGGTTTGCGCTGTGAGGTGGGTGCATGATGACCTCCGGCTGGTGCGTGAGTGGTCGTTCTTCTGACTCAACACCCGAGCGTCGGCGTCAGCGCGTTTGGACCTGAGCCTGCAACTGTCCGCCGACTATGGATATTTCCTTGAACTGCAAACCGTCGCGCACGACGAACAATGCGTCCATCCCGCGTTCTTGTGCCAGGTGGGGGCCTTGGGTTTCGCCCAGTACCATCAGCGCTGTGGCCCAGGCGTCGGCGAGCATGCATGAAGTCGACACCACCGTGACGGCTGCGAGCGGGTTGCACAGGGGGGCGCCGGTGGCTGGGTTCATCGTGTGGGCGTAGGACTGCCCCCTGACGTCGACCCAATGTCGGTAATCCCCGGAGGTGGCGATGGCGGCGTCGCTGAGTTCCATCACCCCCATGACCTCACGCACGCCTCGACGGGGCTTTTCCATGGCCACGACCCAAGGCTGCCCATCAGGTTTGCTGCCGCGCGCGCGCATCTCGCCGTCGATGCCTACCAGGTAGCGTGTGATGCCAAACCTGTCCAGGCAACGGGCCAGCTCATCGACACCAAAACCTTTGGCAATGCCGTTCAAGTTGAGGTTAAGCGGTGCCTGTTTGCGCACCTGGTTGCGTTGTGAATCAACGACCAGCGCTGCACAAGTCGAGCGTCGAGTGGGCGCAGGCAATCTATCGAGCGCCGGTTCGGTGATGGACAGCTCGCCGGGACCGAAGCCCCAGGCGTCCACCAGATCACCAACGGCGATGTCGAAGGCGCCGCCCGATTGCTGGCTGACGCGCAGCGCAGCAGACAATACCGTGGTCAGTTCCTCGGGCAGCGCTATCCATTCCTGCAACGGTGCGTTGTTGAGGCGATTGAGATCCGAATCGGCTTTCCAGGTCGACATTTGCTGGTCCACCCGGCCCACGGCATGCGCCAGGCTGTGACTGATCGGGTGGGTGTCGAGTTCGGTTTCGGCATAGAACAGGGCGGTATAGCGCGTGCCCATGGTTTCGCCGCTCAGGCTGTAGCGTTGCAATTCAGTAGACGTCTTCACGATAGCGTCCTTGTGCCTTGAGGGTCTGCACATTCAGGTTCAGCGGTGCCAGTACTTCGTCCAGGGCCAGCATCACCCCCTTGGCCATCTCGCGACCGCCGCATACCAATACCTGGGCGCCTTTTTCGATCAGCCGACGCAACATCAGGGCGTCGCTGATCAGCCGGTCTTGCACGTAGGAACGGTCCATGACCTGGGAAAAGGCCGCGTGCAACGCCGTCAGGCGCCGGTCAGCCAGGTAATGGTTGAGCTCGGTTTCGTAGAGGAAGTCCGAGGCCGGGTTACGCCCACCCCAATACAAATGCATGGGGTGGTGGGCCTTGTTGTTCCGGATAAAACCGGCTAGCGGGCCGATGCCGGTACCGGCGCCGATCAGGATCACTGGGTGCGCGCCCGACGCTGGGCGAAATTGTGGGTTCGTTTGGATAAAGGCGTCGATGGTCGCCCCGATCTCCACGCTGTGAAGGAATGATGAGCACAGACCGCCTTTGTGTTTGCGTACGCAGATCTCCAGCACGCCGTCCTGTGAGCTGCTGGCCAGCGAATAGAACCGAGGGAGAGGGTTGTCAGGGGGCAGGATGCCGACCAGATCACCGGCTTCAAAGGCCGGTAATGTCCCTGAGGCTTTGAACCGCAGCACGTGGGTGGGCGCGCCGACTTGTTCACCATAGGCAATGCGCTCGACCAGGATCAGTTGATGGGGGCGGGGCGGCTGTGCGGTGTGGATCAGCGTCAGGTCTTGCCCCAGCACCTCACCCACGGCGTGGCCCCAGCGAGCAAATTCCTGGGATGACTGGCGGTTTATGGTTTCCAGTCCGATCAACGGCGTGCCACTAGCCTGCAACAAGGCTTCCTGTACCTGATGGGCAAACTGACAGAACTGCGCAAACAGCCGGTCGCCAAAACCCAGCACGGCAAACGGCTGGCCAGGTTTCAGGCCGGCTTCGGCCAGCCGTGCCAGGAACTGCGAAGCCGAGGCCGGGGCATTGCCGTCACCGTGGGTCGCGGTGAGGATGAACACGCGTTGAGCGTTGCCGTAGTCGTTGGCGTATTGATTCATTGCCGCGCTGTGAACGTGATGGCCGGCTTGATGCAAGGCTTCATGCAAGGTGTTGGCAAAGCCCCAGGTGCTGTTGGTTTCGCTGCCGACCAGGATAACGGTGTCGGCGGATTGCGCTGCGCTGTTGTGGCGGATATTCGGCCCGGCCTGGCGGCGACGCCACCAGATCAGGATGCCGGTGATGCTCATCACTGGCACGCCGAGGGCACAGAGGCCCAGCAACAGGCCCAGCCACCAGAGCCCTTCACCGGTGTGCAACTGATAGATCAACTCGTAGACGTTGCGCATCGAGTCGTGAGCTTGATAGGACAACAGGGCGCCGCTGACCGGGTCCACGTAGCCGTCGCCCTGGGCCGTGCGCAGGGAAAACACGTCTTGCGGATTATTCGGGCTGGGATAGACGAGCTCGCGCAGATCAGTCAGATCGGTGGCCTGCAAAGCTTGCAGGCTCGCCACGGGCGAGGCCGAGCCTGCGCTGATGTGGTCGGGGAATGCCGGCTCGCTCTGACTGCCATCGGCGATGAAGTCGAAGGTCGTGGCGCACATATAGAGCCCGCTCAGTGCCGATAACAGCAGCCCAAGCAACGCTAGACGACCGACCTCAGCGTGCCAGCGCTGGCTGAAGTTGCCCCGCAATGGCCGCAGCAGGTTGCGCCAGCCGCCGACCCGCCGGACCAGCAACAGCGCCCCGGACACCAACAGCATCAGCATGACCAGCGCGCCGGCCCCCGCGACCCCATGGCCCGGCGAACCCAGGAACAGCGAGCGGTGCAGGTCTTTCATCCAGCGAGAGAAGGTGCCGGGCTCGTACGGTGCCAAGCCTTGACCGGTCAGTGGGTCGACTTCTTCGGCACGGACCTGGCCGTCACGGTTGTAGTAGACGATGACCGTGCCGGACGCCGTACGCTGGATCTGCTCCACCGCTGGAAAGTGCTCGGCGACGCGTCCCGCCAACTGGGCGACATTGACCTGCCCGAGCGCAGTGGACGTGTTGTTCAGGCGTTCAAGGGCCGGATCGACAGACAATATCGCGCCGCTGACGGCCAGTAGCATGACCAGCAGGGCGGCGATCAGACCGGGCAGGGAGTGGAGCTGGCGAAGCATGTTCGGCCTCCGCAAATGGCAGGTGCTACAGGTCGTAGGTAAAGGATTCGACGAAGGTATTGCCCGTCGCTGGCTTGCCTGCGCCTTGCGAAGTCAGGGCCACGCTGACGTCTGCCCGGGCATCACGCTTATCCTCGACGGCGCTATCGATGCGAATCTGATACCCGGCATCGATCAGGGTGTCTGCCAGCTCGACGCTGACTTTGAGGGTGTCGCCGCTGCCAACGCTGGCGCCGCTGACGCCGTCGTACTCGCTGGGGCTCATCTTGCTTCCACGGGCCCAGTCGGCCAGGTGCTTGTAGTACTTGGCCTTTTTGCCGGCCACCCAGAGGGTTTTCTGGTACTGGCCGCTGGCGTCGGTGACGTAGATCGCCAGGTACGCATCGTTGCCGCTGTAGCGCTTGAGCTGGGTCGTGAGGGTTATTTCACGGGCTTGAGCCAGCCCCGGCAGGATGATGGCGCCGGCGAGGCAGGTTGTGGCGATGATTTTTTTCATGGGAGGTGTCCTTTTGATCGTTGGGGCGAGAGCCTGGACCTGCTTGCTGACAGCAACCTGAATGGCAGGATCAACGCGTCGAAATGTCACGGTGCGGGAGCAGGGGCGAGGTAGGCGCTGGCATCGTCATCGTCCCGGAAGTAGATCTCGAGCTTGCGCAGGTGCAGCGACGCCGGGGCGTAGCGGGCTTCGATGACATTGCCCTGGCGGTCCAGGCCCTTGAGCTTGTAGCAGCCGTCGTCGACCTTGATGCGCTGCACCGTCCAGCCGTACCGCTGTTCCACCTGCAGGCGCAGGGTTTCCCGTGGCTGCCAGTCGTTGACTGGTTCGCCGCAGTCGTCATCGGCCAAGGCGTAACCGTTGGCCAGCACACTTATCAGCGCAGTGCTGGCGATAAAACCTGATTTCATGATCTGTCTCCCGCCGGGGGCTTCGTTGTGGGCATACCCTACGGTGCATTCCTGACAGCCAGCTGAATCTTCAGATTCACGTCAGGTAAGGCCGCTAAGGTGCGGCACACCACGATTACAGGAGCTGCCCGATGCGGGTTTTATTGGTTGAGGACTCGCCAAGATTGGGGGATGCGGTGCGCGAACAGATCGCCGATGACGGCCATGCCGTTGACTGGGTGCAGAACCTTGCCCAAGCACGCAGCAGCGTAAGCACGACCGCTTATGACCTGATCCTGCTTGACTTGATGTTGCCGGACGGCCGAGGGCTGGATTTCCTGCGTCAGCGGCGCAGCGCAGGTGACGCGACGGCGGTGATCATCCTGACGGCCCAGGACCAGATCTCTGATCGAATCGCCGGCCTCAATGCCGGCGCCGACGATTACCTGGTCAAACCCTTTGATCTGTTTGAACTGTCGGCCCGTGTGGCTGCGGTGGCTCGTCGTTACAGCGGTAACCCCAATCCCCAGATCAGGCTCGGTGAGCTGCACGTCGACATGACGGCCCGTACGTTGCATCGGGCCGGCATGGCCGTGGACCTCACTGCTCGGGAATGGGCGCTGTTGGAGGCATTCATCCAGCGTCCAGGCGCGCTGCTGTCCAAGGGGCAACTCGAAGATCGGCTGTACGCCTTCGGCGCCGAAATCGAAAGCAACACGATCGAGGTCTATATCAGTCGATTGCGAAAGAAACTTGGGCGCGACCTGATCGAGACCGTGCGGGGCATGGGTTACCGGATGGTGTCGGCATGAAGACGACCTTCAGTCTGCAAAAGCGTCTGGGCCTGGGACTGACGCTGGGCATGACGTTGCTCTGGCTGGTGGCGACAGTCGGCACTTGGCGCGGGGTACGACATGAGTTGAACGAGGCCTTTGACAGCGCACTGGAGGAGACCGCCCAACGCATCTTGCCCCTGGCCGTGCTGGAAATCAGCAACCGGGAAAACCCGGGCGAGGCGCAACAGGTTGCCACCCTGAAGATGCACAAGGAGCACCTGAGCTATCTGGTTCGCGATGCCGGGGGCAAGGTCCTGATGCAGTCCCACGATGCCAACCCGAAGGTATTCAGCAAACATCCGATTGAAGGTTTCTCCACGACTGGAAAGTACCGTCTGTATGGCGCCAGTGCGCTGCGTGAGACGGTATTCATCGAAGTCGCCGAGCCGTTGCGCCATCGCCGCGAGGCCGCACGACAGGCCTTGTTTACCTTGTTGTGGCCGTTATTGGCGCTGGTCCCCATCAGCCTGTTGGGGACCTGGCTATTGGTGCGCATGAGCCTGGGCAGCGTGCTGGCCTATCGTTACGCGGTAGAGGCCCGCGGCGTGGGTGATCTGTCGCCGATCAAGGTGTCGCGCCTGCCGGCAGAAATCAACCCCTTGGCGGATGCGGTAAACCGCCTGCTGGAGCGCTTGCGCAAGGCCCTGGAGGCCGAACGCAGCTTCACTGCCAATAGCGCACATGAGCTGCGTACACCCTTGGCCGCAACATTGGCGCAAGTCCAGCGGCTGTACCAGGAGGCCCCTGAAGGTCCGTTGCGTTTGCGTGCAAAAAAGATCGAAAGCGCTTTGCGCGAATTGGCCCGGTTATCGGAAAAACTCATGCAATTGGCCAAGGCTGAAGGGGGCGGACTGCTCTCGCAAGCGCCCCAGGACCTGGTCCCATTATTGGCTCACGTGGTGGATGAGTGGCGGCACAACAACACCTGTCAGATCGCGCTGCAACTTCCTGCCCAGGCGCATGTGTATTCGACTGTCGACCCGGACGCCTTCGGCATTCTGTTGCGCAATCTGATCGAGAACGCATTGAAGTACGGTGCGATGGATCAACCCATCGAAGTCACCCTCACGGACCAGGCACTGCTGCGGGTGATCAATGCCGGACCGGTGGTGCCGGTAGCCGTCCTGCAGCACCTGACCGAACGTTTCGTGCGCGGCCAGAGCGAAATCAGTGGGTCGGGATTGGGGTTGGCGATCGTCAAGACGATCGTGCAGGGGATCAATGGGCGCATCGAACTGTTGTCTCCGGCAAAAGATCGGCAGGAGGGGTTCGAGGTTCGGGTCTGGCTACCGCTTGCCACTGTTGCCGCCGGCCATTCGTCAGCCAGCTAGCCCGGGCATTCTTGACAAGCAATCGACCTTGAGCAAATACTCGCACCCATATTCATATATATGACTAGATAACAAGGTGAATAGGGTCAATGAAATCTCTCTCCAGTGATGCCCGTCTGCCGCTGTATCAACGTTTACGCGACCAATTGGCTGAACAGATCGCCAATAATCGCTGGCGTCCGGGGGAGGCGATCCCTACTGAGGCGGCACTTTCAGCCGAATACCAGTTGTCTACCGGCACGGTGCGCAAGGCCATCGATGCGCTGGTCAGCGAGGGCGTCCTGGAGCGCCAGCAGGGGCGCGGAACCTTCATTCGCCGGCCGCAATTTCAATCGTCGTTGTTCCGTTTTTTCCGCTTTCAAAGCGCTTCAGGCGAACGCCGGGTTCCCGAGAGCCGGATCCTGTCCGTGGAGCCGGTGTCCGCGCCTTCGGCGGTGGCCCAGGCGCTGGGGCTGCCGGCGGATGCGCCGGTGATTCGCATCGTGCGGGTGCGTTTGTTGGAAGTAGCGCCGGTGCTCGCCGAAGAAATCTGGCTGCCCCGCAACCGTTTCCAACCCTTGCTCGAGATCGACCTGAGTCAAAAAGGACCGCTGCTTTATCCCATCTATGAAGAAACCTGCGGTCAGGTGGTCGCCTATGCCGAAGAAACCCTCACCGCCGAATCGGTGAATGAGGTGTACGCGCGATTGCTGCAAGTACCGGTCAACAGCCCGGTGGTGGTGATCGAGCGTCTGGCGCGGGACTACGCCGGCAATCCCCTGGAGTGGCGACGCTCGCGCGGGCATGCCGAGCATTTCCGCTACCGCGTGGAAATCCGCTGACCCCACCGGGCTAGCGGCGAGTCGGTCGCCGCAGCCCTTATCGTTTTGTTTGCCATGACTGGCCCTGTAGCGGCGCGGTTCGCTCTCGGCTGCCTTTCGTTCCACCCATAAGGATAAAAATCATGTTCAGTTGGTATCGCCAAGTCACTGCGCGGGAGCGCAAAACGTTCTGGGCCTGTTTCGGCGGATGGTCGCTCGATGCGCTGGAAGTACAGATGTTCGGCCTGGCGATACCGGCGTTGATCGCCGCGTTTGCCCTGACCAAGGGCGATGCCGGGCTGGTCAGCGGCGTGACCCTGGTCACTTCGGCCATTGGCGGCTGGGTCGGCGGGACGCTGTCGGACCGTTACGGGCGGGTGCGCACGCTGCAGTGGATGATCTTGTGGTTTTCCTTCTTTACCTTCCTGTCGGCGTTCGTCACCGGCTTCCACTCGTTGTTGATCGTCAAGGCGCTACAGGGCTTCGGGATCGGCGGGGAATGGGCCGCCGGTGCGGTATTGATGGCCGAGACCATCAACCCCAAGTACCGCGGCAAGGTCATGGGCACGGTACAAAGCGCCTGGGCGGTGGGTTGGGGGCTGGCGGTCGGCGTCTTTACCTTGATCTACTCCCTCGTGCCGCAAGACATGGCCTGGCGGGTGATGTTCATCGTCGGCCTGCTGCCGTCGTTCCTGATCATCTGGGTGCGCCGCAACGTTGAAGAGCCCGACAGTTTCCAGCGTCTGAAAAAAGAAAACGTCATCCCGCAGAGTTTCTTCAAATCCCTGGGCGGTATCTTTCGCCCCGAGCTGATCCGCGTGACCCTGTTTGGCGGGCTGTTGGGTTTGGGGGCGCACGGTGGTTACCACGCGGTGATGACCTGGCTGCCGACCTTCCTCAAGACCGAACGCAACCTGTCGGTGCTCAACTCCGGCGGCTACCTGGCGGTGATCATCTTCGCCTTCTGGTGCGGCTGCGTGGTCAGTGGCTTGTTGATCGATCGCATTGGCCGTCGCAAGAACATCGTGTTGTTCGCGCTGTGCTGCGTGGTGACCGTGCAGTGTTATGTGTTCCTGCCGTTGAGCAACACCCAGATGCTGTTCCTGGGGTTTCCGCTCGGCTTCTTTGCAGCGGGCATTCCGGCGAGCCTCGGGGCGTTTTTCAACGAGCTGTACCCGGCGGATGTCCGCGGCGCCGGCGTGGGGTTCTGCTACAACTTTGGCCGGGTGCTCTCGGCGGTGTTCCCGTTCCTGGTCGGTCACATGAGCGATTCGATGTCCTTGGGCTCGGCCATTGGCATCGACGCCGGGATTGCCTACGGCGTGGCGGTGATCGCGGCGCTTTGCCTGCCGGAAACCCGCGGTCGCAGCCTGGAAGCCACTGCTGCATCGGCCTCTGTGGTTGAGCGTGATAGCCAGGGCGCCCGGGCCTGATTTTCCTTATTTTCGATAGATGAAACCCATGGTTGATACCCGTACTACGCCGATCACCGGCATTGACTGTCACGCCCACGTATTCAGCCGCGGGCTGGAACTCGCGGCTATCCGGCGCTACACACCCGACTATGACGCCACGCTCGCCCAGTACCTGGGCCATCTGCACGCCCACGGCTTGAGTCATGGCGTGTTGGTGCAGCCGAGTTTTCTCGGCACGGATAACCGCTATTTGCTGGCCGCGCTACGGCAAGCGCCAGAGCGTTTGCGCGGGGTCGCGGTGGTGGCGCGAGACGTCAGCCGGGCCGAGCTGGACGACATGGCCCGCTTGGGCGTGGTCGGTGTTCGCTTAAATTTGATGGGCGAGGCCTTGCCTGATTTTCGCGACCCTACCTGGAAAGGCTTTCTGGGCCACATCGCAGAGCTGGATTGGCATGTCGAGTTGCATGCCAACCTGGCGGACTTGCCGGGGCTGATGGGACAACTGTTGCCATTGGGCATCAAACTGGTGGTCGATCACTTCGGTCGCCCGGATGCGCGTTTGGGGCTGGATCAACCTGGCTTTGCCCAATTGATGGAACTGGGGCAGGGCGGACAGGTGTGGATGAAGGTGTCCGGCATCTATCGATTGGGCGCAACGGCCCCGCGGAACCTTGAGTTCGCCCGCGCCTCGTTGACGTTGCTGGAACACCACTTCGGCCCCGAGCGCCTGGTGTGGGGCAGCGACTGGCCGCACACGCAGCATGAAGAACATGTCGGTTTCGAAACGGTGATGGGGCAGTTGCGCGCATTGGAATGTGCGGCGCCACTTAAGCGGGCGTTAATGGTCCAGGCACCCCAGGCACTGTTCAAGTTTTGAGGCGCGAGGCTGTGACGTCGATTTTTCCTGAACTCGCCCGGTGAATAGGGATCTAGACTCCATTGATGCCCTGTGAAAGGTTTCAGCCAGGCGGTTTGAGGATGACTGATGTCGAACATTGAAGAGCTTTCCAGGGAAACGCGTACACCAAGCGAGTACGAAAGCTTGATCGCGATGGGGACGAGCGCACTCGATGCCATCCCCAGTGCGGTGTACCTCTGTGATCGCCAGGGGTGGCTCGTCAGGTACAACAGCGAGGCGGCCGAGCTGTGGGGAAGGGCGCCGGCACTTGGAGAGAGCGGTGACCGTTTCTGCGGCGCTCATCGACTGTTCCTGACCGACGGCACACCGCTGGCATTCGAACACTGCCCAACAGCGTTGGCGCTCAATACCGGCATTGCCTCGCGCAATCAGGAAGTGCTCATCGAGCGCCCGGATGGCTCGCGGTTCGTGGCGCTGATGAACATCCGCGCCCTCAGGGATTGCCGAGGCGTCATTCAAGGGGTGATCAACTGCTTCCAGGACGTCTCGGCGCACCACGCCATGGCCGAAGAGCTTCGCCGCAAGAGCGCCGACCTGGAAGACTTTTTCGAGAACAGCGCGGTGGGCCTGCATATCGTCAGCGGCGAAGGCATCATCCTGCGCGCCAACAAGGCAGAGCTGACGCTGCTGGGCTATTCGGCCGACGAGTACATTGGCCGCCACATCACCGATTTTCATGTCGACGAGCCGGTCATTGGCGACATCCTCACCAAGCTGGGCAGCGGCGACTGCCTGGAAAGCTATCCGGCGCGACTGAGGGCAAAGGACGGCTCGATCAAGCATGTCATGATCACTTCCAATGGCCGGTTCGAAGACGGAAAACTCTTCAATACGCGCTGTTTCACCATCGACAGGAGCGGTGTCCATGCGGCCGAGGCGGCGCGCCAGGACAGCGATGACCGGCTTTCGGCGACCTATGAAGCGGTGACCATCGGGATTTCCGAGGCCGATATCGACGGTCGCTTGCTCCGCGTCAACGACGCCCTGTGCAACATGCTGGGCCGGTCGCGGGAAGAGCTCCTGTCGATGACATTCCTGGACTATACCCACCCCGATTGCATCCCGCAGGACGCGGGGTTGTACGCCCGTCAGGTGGCCGGTGAGCTGGATAACTACGTGCTGCGCAAGCGCGCCCTGAAGCCAGATGGCGAGGTGGTTTACCTCGACATCCACAGTTCCTCGGTGAGGGACGCCAGCGGTACGTTTCGTTATGGCGTGCGAGTGTTGCAGGACGTCACGCTGGCGCGGCGGATGGAAAACCAGGTCCGCGAGAGCGAACGGCACATGCGCAATCTTCTCGAGGCGTTGCCTGCCGCGGTGTACACCACCGACGCCGATGGCCGCATCACCTTCTACAATCGCGCAGCTGTCGAACTGTCCGGGCGCACCCCTCGGCTGGGCGACCAGTGGTGCGTGACCTGGAAACTGTTCAACACGGACGGCAGTTTCCTGCCCCACGACCAATGCCCGATGGCGGTGGCCCTGAAGGAAAACCGGCCGATTCGCGGCGTCGAGGCCGTTGCAGAGCGGCCGGACGGTAGCCGTGTTCCGTTCACGCCTTATCCCACGCCTTTGCATGATGCCGATGGAAACCTGGTGGGCGCCATCAACATGCTGGTCGACATCTCCGAGCGAAAGCAGGCGGAATATCGACAGAAGACGCTGATCGATGAACTCAATCACCGGGTCAAGAACACCCTGGCCACGGTGCAATCGCTGGCAGCCCAGACGGCGCGCAATGCCGAGGATGCGAAAGACGGCTACAGGCGTTTCGAGGCGAGGCTCCTGGCGTTGTCGCGGGCACACGATCTCTTGACGAAACGGCATTGGGGGCAGACGCCGCTCGATACCCTGGCCCACGAAGTGCTGATGCCGGTGTTTGGGCATGAGCCTGGCCGCATCGTGATTGAAGGCCCTTCTGCAGACGTCGGCACTCGCGTGGCGCTCAACCTTACGATGATCCTCAATGAATTGGCGATCAACGCGTTGAAATATGGGGCGATGTCGGTCGAGACCGGGACGCTTGCCGTCACTTGGCACCTGCAAGCCCAGGCGGACGGAACGTTGCTGACCCTCGACTGGCGCGAACAAGGAGGACCACCGGTATCACCGCCGGAACGGGAAGGGCTGGGTTCGCGCTTGATGCAGCGCTGCATCGAGCGCGACTTGGCTGGCAAGTTCGACCTCACCTACGCTCCGCAAGGCGTTTGCTGCCGCTTTTCGTTCCTGATTGGGGTGACCGGGGCATGAGCCCATTTGCTGGCGTCAGGGTGCTGGTCGTCGAGGACGAAGGCGCGGTTGCGCTGTTGATCGAGGACATGCTGGAGGAGTTCGGCTGCGAAGTGGTGGCCTCAGTCGCCCGGCTCGCTGCAGCACGTGACAAGGCCGGCTCGGTGCAGGTTGATCTCGCGATCCTGGACGTCAACCTGGCTGGCGAGCGCGTTTTTCCGGTGGCCGACATTCTTCGCGGTCGCCGTATTCCCTTCCTGTTCAGCACCGGATATGGCGCCAGCGGACTGCCGGCCGAATACGCCGGCTGCCCGGTCCTGCACAAGCCATTTTCGCAAAGTGAGTTGCAGCAGAAAATTGCCGTTACGCTGATGGGGGCTCGCGAAAGCGCCTTGTCTGCCAGCACCGATGTCGACTGACCCGCCGCCATCGCGAGCAGGCTCGCTCCCACATTGGATCAGCGGTGGAGCTTGATTGAGTGACCACCGCAAGTCCCCTGTGGGAGCGAGCTTGCTCGCGAAAGCGGTGGTTCAATCAACTACGATGCCGACAGGTCCGCCGCCATCGCGAGCAAGCTCGCTCCCACAATGGATCTTGGGTGTGACCACGATCTGAATCAATCCAGCATCCCCCTGTGGGAGCGAGCTTGCTCGCGATGGCGGCCCGACATTCAGCACCGATCCCCACTGATCCAACACCCTCCTCAGCAAGCCCAGTCCCGGTGTTCAAGCAGCCCTCGACAAGACGTTGCCCCTGGACTGTGCTAAATCTCTTACCGGCAACCCACCTCTTCAAACCCATTCAAGGAGTGATCATGAGTCTCCACGGTCATTACGATCCGCAGAACATCTTTGCGCTGATCCTTCGCGGCGATGCGCCGTGCTACAAGATTTACGAAGACGCCGATGTATTGGCCTTCCTGGATCTCTTCCCCCAATCGCGCGGCCATGTCCTGGTCATCCCCAAGGCCTCCCAGGCGCGAAATATCCTCGAGGTCGAGCCCGCCGTCCTGGGCGCGATGATGTCTGCCGTGCAGCGCCTGACGCGGATCATCGTGGACGAATTGCAGCCGGATGGGGTCCAGGTCGCGCAGTTCAATGGTGCTGTGGCCGGGCAGACGGTCTACCACATTCACATGCACATCATTCCTCGTTGGGACGGTGAGGCGCCCGGTGTGCATGGCAGGGGCAAGGCGGATCCCGAGGAGCTGGAAATACTCCAGGCGCGTCTGGTCGAGCGCATTCGCTCGCAAGCCTGACGCTGGGCAAGCACTCATCAGGGGCAACGGCGCATCAGTTCCCGTGCCCCTGGCTGTTGCGGATCAACTCATATGCCCGACGCACCAATGGGTTGACGGTATTCGGCCGAATCCACAGGTGATAAGTCACGTCCGGCAGCCGCGGTAAACCATCGTTTTCGCCCAATACCCGCATGTCCGGACCGAGCATTTCCATGCTGCGGGGCGTGACGCCCAAACCCGCCCGGGTCGCGGCCTTGATGCCGATCAGGTTCGAGGCCAGGTAGGCCTGGCGCCAGGGAATATTGGCGCGTTCGAGTGCCTCGAGGGCATAGCGGCGATAGATGCTGGGCTCGTCCACCAGGATCAGCGGCAACGGCTCGCCGGGGTTGTGAAGGTACTGGGCCGAACAGATCCACCACACCGGCGAGGTGCGCAAGGCGAAGCCTTCAAGGCTCGGGTCCTGGCGGGTGGAAATGATCATGTCGACCTTGCCGCGATGCAGGTCATCCATCAGGAACGGGCTGCGCCCGACATCGATTTCCAGGCGCAGGCGCGGTGCCGAGCGGGCGATGTGGCTGAGGATCGGCGGCAGGATGGTGTCGGCGATGTCGTGGGGCGAACCGATGCGCAGCACGCCGCTGAGGCTGCTTTCACGCAGGGAACTGAGAGCGTCATCGTTGAGCGACAGCATCTGCCGCGCATGCCGCAGCAATTGCTGGCCCGCTTCGGTGAGTTGTTTTTGTCGCCCGCGCTTTTCGAACAGGCTCACCCCTACCTGCTGCTCCAGGCGTTGCATGTGCTGGGTTACCGACGATTGAGTGCGGGACAGTTGGGCGCCTGCTTCGGCAAAGCTGTGGTGATCGACCACGGCGATGAAGGTGCGCAGCAATTCGAGATCGAGGGTCGACATTGGAGGTGGCTTCATATCAAGGGTGCAAACCTAAACATTACAGATTTTTATGCATCGAGGGGAGGTCTACGGCTCATGGTTTGCTGTGGGCCAGTAAAACAGCGGTTATACGTTTTTTGCCTGGAAACAAAACCCTGAGAGTTATAACGATATTAGATATTTGAATTTCCTTTGCCTCTAAGCGCTACCTAGGATGCCCACTCATCAGGCCGGGAGACGCCGGCCATCCATGAGGGGAAATCCATGTTGCTCGAGCGCTCACCCGTAAAACGATTGCTGCCTGTCATGCTGGGCGCCTTGATCGCATTGTCGGCCGTCAATATCGCCCGGGCCGATGCCACCCTGGACAAGATCGAGCAACGCCACGAACTGGTGGTCGGAGTGCTGCTGTCCGGTGGCCCCTTTGGCGGCATCGACCCCGCCAGCCAGAAACCACGCGGGTTTAACGTCGACCTCGCCCAGGAATTGGGCCGGCAACTGGGCGCCGAGGTACAACTGGTACCGGTATTGCCCGCCAACCGCGTGCAGTTCCTGCAGCAGGGCAAAGTCGATGTGCTGATTGCCAATATGGAATGGACCGCCGAGCGCGGTGAAATCCTCGGGTTCGTGCCCACGCCGTTCTACCGCGTCGGAGGCACCGCAGCGGTACTCAAGGACAGCACGATCAGCCGCTGGGAAGACCTGAAGAATCAACCGGTGTGCACCTCCCAGGGCAGCAGCTACATCAAGCCGCTCACTGAGTTGGGCGCCCAGATCAAGGCCTTCAAGAGCTCCTCGGAATCACTCCTGGCACTGCGTGGCAACAACTGCATTGCGGCGGTGCACGACGCCACGCTGATCAATCCACTGATTGCCGACAACGCCGAATGGCAGGGCTACCGCGCGCTGAGCCCGGAGCTGAACCCGGCCCCCTCGGTGATCTGGACGCGCAAAGGCGAAAGCGATACCCAGGCCAGGCTCGATCCAATCATCAAACAGTTGCACCGCAGCGGTTGGCTGATCGACGCCCAGACCCGTAACCGCATCACCCCGGCGTCGCCGGCCCTGGTGGAGTTGCAGAAACAGTTCCAGGCCAACGGCGCCTGAGGGGCGTCCCGCCTGCCTTTTCTCTCAACGACCGACGCTCAAGGTAATCGCCCATGACTTCATTTTTCACCCCACGAACCCTGGTGAGCCTGTGCCTGGCGTGGTCCGTCGGCTGCGCTGCGAGCCTGGCCCAGGCGGATGCCACGCTGGACCGGATCGAGCAACGCCATGCCATCAGCGTCGGGGTGATGCTCAGTGGTGCGCCGTTCGGCACCATTGACCCCAAGACCGGCGAGCACCTGGGCTACAACGTCGAGTTGGCCCAGGGCATCGGCAAGGCGCTGGGCGTGGAGGCCCAGACGGTGTCGGTGCTGGCGCCGAACCGCGTGCAATTCCTGCAACAGGGCAAGGTCGACATCCTGATCGCCAACATGCAGTTCACTGAAGAGCGTGGCGAGATTCTCGATTACGTGCCGACGCCTTATGAAGAGGTCGGTGGCGCGGCGTTGATTCGCAAGGGCTCCGGCATCAGCCAGTGGGCCGACCTCAAAGGCAAACCGGTGTGCGTGTCCCAGGGCAGCAACTTCATCAAGCCCTTGCAGGAAACCTACGGCGCACAGATCAAGGCGTTTCGCAGCCAGTCCGAGTCGCTGTTGTCGTTGCGCGGCAATGGCTGCGTGGCAGCGGTGCATGTGAGCCCGACCCTGCATGCGCTGTTGAGCGAAGCTGAATGGGCAGGCTATGAAATTCCGCTGCCGGGGGATCTGATCCCGTCGAATTCGGTGATCTGGCTGCGCAAGGGCGAGCACGATACCCAGGCAAAACTCGATGCCATCGTGCGCGAGTGGCATCGCAGCGGCTGGTTGATCGAACTGGGCGAGCGCACCGGTATGGCGCCGTCCCAGGCCCTGCGTGATCTGCATGCCAAGTACAGCAATGCCGCCCCCTTGGCCGCGCAACCATGAGCCAGTCGTTGTTTGTGGCATTGCAGGCACTGGTCGGCACCAGGCATGTGCAGAGCAGCGAAGACGCCGCGCCGTACCTGACCGACAAGCAGGGTCGTTACGTCGGCCAGGTGATTGCCGCCGTACACCCGGCCAGCACCGAAGAGGTCGCTGCGGTAGTCCGGGCTTGCGCTGCGGCCGATACGCCCGTGGTGGTGCAGGGCGGCAACACCGGACTGATGGGCGGCGCCACCCCGGACGCCAGCGGCCGCGCCGTGTTGCTGTTGCTCGACCGAATGAATCGGGTTCGCGCCGTGGACACCGACAACGACACCCTGACCGTCGAGGCGGGCTGCATCCTGCAAGCCGTCCAGGACGTTGCCCGCGAAGCCGGACGTCTGTTTCCCTTGAGCCTCGGCGCCGAAGGCAGTTGCACCCTCGGCGGCAACCTGGGCACCAACGCTGGCGGCACCGCGGTGCTGCGCTATGGCAATACCCGCGAACTGACCCTGGGCCTGGAAGTCGTGACTGCCCAAGGTGAGATCTGGAACGGCCTGCGCGGCTTGCGCAAGGACAACACCGGCTACGACCTGCGGGACCTGTTCATCGGCAGCGAAGGCACCCTCGGCATTATCACCGCTGCGACCCTGAAGCTGTTTCCACTGCCCAAGGCCCAGGCTACCGCGCTACTGGCGTTCGACTCGTTGGAGCAGGCAGTGGCCTTGCTGTCCCACGCCCGCGCCGGTTTTGGTGCCAGCCTGACGGCGTTCGAGTTGCTCAGTGCCGAGTGCCTTGCGCTATTGCACGAGCAGTTTCCCGACGGGCCGCGACCTTTCTCTGGCACTCGCTGGCCTTGGTTCGCGCTGTTGGAACTGTCCGATAACCACAGCGAAAGCCATGCACGGGAAGTCTTCGAGCAGGTGCTGGGTGAGGCCTTCGAGCAGCAGCTGCTGGCCGATGCGCTGATCGCTGAAAACCTCGTCCAGAGCCAGGCGTTCTGGCAGTTGCGCGAAAACATGAGCGATGCGCAAAAGCGCGCCGGTCGAAACATGAAACATGACATCTCGGTGCCGATTTCCCAGGTCGTGGCGTTCGTTGCCCATACCGATGCGCTGCTGCAAGAGCATTTCCCCGGCGTGCGGCACTACACCTTCGGACACCTGGGCGACGGCAACCTGCATTACAACGTTGCCCATCCGCTGGACTCCACGGTTGATGCGCACATGGCCCATTACCCGGCGCTCAGCCAGCTAGTCCACGACAGCGCCCATGCCCACGGTGGCTCGATCAGTGCCGAACACGGTATCGGCCAGCGCAAGGTGAATGTACTGGGGCGCTACAAAAGTGCGGTGGAACTGGATCTGATGCGTCGGATCAAGCAGGCGCTGGATCCGCGCAACCTGCTCAACCCGGGCAAGGTCCTGGAGAACATGCGGCCATGACCCTTTACCTGTCCAAGCGCGTGCAACGGGTCTCGTTGTCAGCCAATGCCGCCGCCAAGTCCCGGGCCACGGCCTTGCGCGAGGCCGGTCGCGACGTCCTCGACCTGACCACCGGCGAGCCGGATTTCGATACGCCAGCGCACATCAAGCAGGCCGCCTATGCCGCCATTGCCGCTGGCGCCACCAAGTACACGCCGACGCCGGGCGTGAAGGCCTTGCGTGTGGCCGTGCAACGCAAGCTGCGCACGGAAAACCAGTTGGGCTATCCGCTGGAGTCCATCGTGATTGCCAACGGTGCGAAACAGATCATCTTCAATGCCTTCGCCGCCACCCTCGATGACGGCGACGAAGTGTTGGTGCCGACGCCGTACTGGCCGTCCTTCCCGGACAGCGTGCGCTTCAACGGTGGTGAGCCGGTGTTCATCGAGTGCGGGTTGGAGCAGGGCTGCAAGCTCACGCCGCAACAGCTTGAGCAACACATCGGCGAGCGCACGCGCTGGCTGGTCCTCAACAGCCCCGGCAACCCCAGTGGCGCGGTGTACAGCGAGGCCGAACTGCAAGGCTTGGCCCAGGTGTTGCGGCGCCATCCCCACGTGCTGATTCTGCTGGATGAACTCTACGAGCACATTCGTTTCGACGGGCGTGCGGCCCAGAGCCTGCTCAACGTCGCGCCGGATTTGCAAGCACGCTGCCTGCTGGTGGGCGGGGTGTCGAAGACCTATGCCATGACCGGCTGGCGCGTCGGTTTCGGTGCCGGGCCGCAGGCGCTGACCGATGCCATGAGCGTGGTGCAATCGCAATCCACCTCCGGGGCCTCCTCGGTCGGCCAGGCGGCGGCGTTGGCGGCGTTCGAGGGTGGGCTGGATTTCCTCCCGGAACAGGTCGCGGCCTATCGTCAGCGCCGTGATGTGCTGGTGAGCGCATTACGCAATATCGAGGGCCTTGAAGTCCTCGAGCCTCAAGGCGGTTTTTTCGTGTTTGTGTGCTGTGCCGGGTTGTTGGGGCGCTATCGCCCGGACGGTCAGCGGCTGGAGCACGATGCCGATGTCGTTGCGTACCTGCTGGACGAGGGTGTCGCTGGCGTCGCGGGCAGTGCCTATGGCTTGTCGCCGTGGTTTCGCCTGTCCATCGCCACGGCGACCGAAACCGTCGCCGAAGCGGGCCGTCGTATTGCTTTCGCCTGCGGGCAATTGAGGGGCGAGCCATGAGCCATTGGCTGGAACAATTCGTCCATTGGAGCGCCGGGCTCGGCCTCAACTACAACTTTTTGCTCGATGCCTATCAGCGCGGCACATTGGAGCAGGGCGCGTTGACCACGGTGCAGTTGTGCCTGCTGACCATCGTCGGCAGCCTGCTGGCGGGGGTCGGTCTGGCGGCGCTGTTGACCTCAGGCAAGTCCTGGCTCGCCAGGCCTGCGCGGGTGTTTGTCGAAGTCACTCGCAACACGCCGACCTTGGTGCAGCTGTATTGCGCCTTCCTGGTGCTGAACATGTTGCTGACCGAGGCCGTCGGTGCGGCCAACCCGCTGACACCCTTCGCCTGGGTGGTGATCGTGATCTCGCTGCACAAGGGTGCGTTCCATGCCGAGGCGCTGCGGGCCGGTATTGAAGCGGTGCCCGCGGTGACTCTGGAGGCGGCGAGTTCGCTAGCCTTCAACAACCGCCAATTGTTATGGAACGTGCAACTGCCCCTGGCCTTGCGTTTTGCCTTGCCGTCGCTGATCAACAACCTGATCGACCTGGTGAAGATGACCGCGGTGGCCTCGGCTATCGCCGTGGGCGACATCACCTACGCGGCCATCATGATCTGGACCCAGAGCGATAACGTGCTGGAGCTGATGATCCTGATCCTGGGGTTTTTCGGCCTGTTGAGTTTCACCGTCAATTGCGTGGGGCGCTACCTCGAAGCGCGCCTGAGGATGCCCGGCTATGGCCATTGATTCGTCCGTTATCGCGCCGCTGACTTGGCCGCGTCGACATTTCGGTAAAGTACTGCTGGGGGTGGGGGCGCTGTCCTGGCTGGTATATTTCGCCCCGCACAGCCCGGTGCTCAAGGCGTTACTGCAATGGTCGCCGGCCTTGGCCGCAGGGTTCGGCCAGAACATTCTCATCAGCCTGCTGGCCATTGGGCTGGGTTCTGTCGCGGGGCTGTTGGTCGGCGCGATGGTGCTGTCGCCCCTGCGCCTGCTGCGCTGGCCGGCGCGGATCTGGGTGCAGATATTCCGCAACGCGCCCTGGCTGGTGCTGATCTATTTCACCACGTATGTGTTCCCGTTCGAGATTCGTATCGGCAGTGCCTATGTCGCGTTCCCCGATTGGGTCAAGGTCACCCTCGGCCTGGCCTTGCCGGCCAGCGCCAATGTCGCGGAAGTCTTCCGTGGTGCTATCGCCTCGATCCCCAGCACCCAATGGGAGGCAGCGCGGTCCCTGGCGTTCACCCGTGGGCAGATTTTCCGCTCGATCATCCTGCCGCAGTGCTTCAAGCGCATGTTGCCGCCATGGATGAACCTCTACGCGGTGATCACCATGGGCACCGCGCTGGCGTCCCTGGTGGGCGTGCATGACGTGATCGACACCGCGCAGATCGCCAGCAACACCGTGAACCTGACCGGCTTCACCGTGGTGATCTACCTGAGCCTGCTGGTGCTGTTCTTTGCCTATTGCTACCCGATTTCCCGTCTTACCCAATACCTGGAGCGACGTTATGCCTTCTATTGAAACCGTCGCCGAACCCCTGGTCAGCCTGCGCGACCTGCACCTGTCGTTCGGCAGCAACCCGGTGCTCAAGGGCATTGACCTGGATGTGCGCCGTGGCGAGGCCGTGTCGATCATCGGCCCGTCCGGCTCGGGCAAGTCGACGATCCTGCGCTGCATCACCGGCCTGTTGCAGCCCCAGCGGGGCAGTATCCGCGTCGGTGCCACCGAGGTTCACGCGCTGGCTCAGGAAGCCCAGCGTATCGAACTGCGCAAGCGCGTCGGGTTTGTGTTCCAGCAGTACAACCTGTTCCCGCATCTGTCGGTCTTGGAGAACCTGGTGATTGCGCCGCGTAAGGTCCTGGGCCGCAATCGGGCCGCCGCCGAAAAAGACGCTCGTGTCTTGCTCGCCAAGGTGCGCATGGAGCACAAGGCTGACGCCTACCCGGGGCAGCTCTCGGGTGGCCAGCAACAACGGGTGGCGATTGCCCGCGCCCTGGCGATGCGTCCGGAGCTGATCCTGTTCGATGAAGTGACCTCGGCCCTGGATCCGGAAACCGTTGGCGAGGTGCTGACGGTGATTCGCGAGCTGACCGAAGAGGGCATGACCTGCGTACTGGTCACCCATGAAATGCGCTTCGCCGAGGAGATCAGCGATGTCGTCTATTTCACCGAAAACGGCGTGATCGTCGAGCACGGTAGCGCCGCGCGGATTTTCCAGCACCCCACCAGCGAGCGCACCCGGGAGTTTCTGCGTCATGCCTTGGGTGACCCGGGGCGACGGCCGCCCATCGCCGATGATCCTTACCTGTTGAGCAACCTGAGTCGCTACAGCCTGTCCGTCTGACTTTTTGTAAAAAATGGAGCCCGCCTCATGAGTATTTTCAACCGCCCAGATGTCATCGAAGACTTCCTGCAGAAAGTGCGCGTCATCCACCAGCGCGGTGTCGACCGCGCCGCGCTGACGGAGATCGTCGCCCTGCTGGAAGGCCTGGCCGAGCGCCGCGACCTGTTCAACTTCGACACCTTCCCCGCACCAGTGCCGGGGCAGGGCAGTACTGCGTTTCGCTATCGCCTCAATGACGACGGCGACACCCCGACGCTGTATCTGAACTCGCTGTTGCCGGGCAAAAGCACGCTGCCTCACAACCACGAAACCTGGGCGATCATCAGCGCCGTCGAAGGCCAGGAAATCAACTACGTCTACACCCGCGACGATGAAGGTCGCGAACCTGGCTACACCACGTTGCACCTGGAAAAAGAAGTGGTGGTGCAGCCCGGTACGTCCATCGCGTTCCTGGGTGACGACCTGCATGGCATTCGGGTCGCAGGCGAGCAACCGACCCTGCATTTCCATCTCTATGGCTTGCCACTGGAATCGCTCAACGGCCGTTACGGCGTCGAAACCGACGGGCGCATCCTCAATTACAACGCCTCGCAAATGGCGCCGTCGATCAAGGCCTACGCCCACTGACGTCACCTCGCGTTCCAGTCATTCCATTTTTCCAGCGGGACTCCCATGAGCCAGACCCTAACGCCCCAGCAGTTGCAGCAGTGGTTGTTCGACGGGCAGGAAATCGCCCTGTTTGATGTGCGCGAGCACGGCCAGTATGGCGAAGCCCATCTGTTTTTCGGGGTGAACCTGCCCTATAGCCGTTTGGAGTTGGAAGCGCGGCGGCTGGCGCCGAACCGCCAAGTGCGGTTGGTGCTCCATGACCAGGATGGCGCAGGCCTGGCGGCACGTGCGGCGCAACGCCTGCAAGCGTTGGGCTACGCCAATGTGCACATCCTGGAAGGCGGCGCCGATGGTTGGCAGGCCGCCGGCTATCAGCTGTTTGCCGGTGTGCACGTGCCGTCCAAGGCCTTTGGCGAACAGGTGGAGGCAGTCCGGCACACGCCTCACGTCAGCGCGCGCCAACTGGCGCAATGGCAGGCCCAGGGTGAACCGCTGGTGATACTCGACGGCCGACCGTTGGAGGAGTATCGCAAGATGACCATTCCCGGTTCGATCTGTTGCCCCAATGGCGAACTGGGCTACCGCGTGCACGACCTGGTGCCGGACGAGCAGACGCCGATCGTGGTCAATTGCGCCGGCCGGACCCGCAGCATCATCGGCGCCCAGACGCTGATCGACCTGGGCTTGAAAAACCCGATCTATGCCTTGGAAAACGGTACGCAAGGCTGGGACCTGGAGGATCTGCAACTGGAGCATGGCAGCGAGCGTCGCTATGCCGACCAGGTGTCGAGCAGCACGCTGCCGGGGCAGCGTTTGGCGGCGACACGACTGGCCGAACGGGCCGGTGTGCCTACCGTCGAGGCTGCCCAGGTCGAGCAGTGGGCAGCGGACACGGGGCGCAGTCTGTTTCTCTGCGACGTGCGCACCGCCGAGGAGTTTGCCGCCGGCACGCTGCCGGGAGCGCAACACACGCCGGGCGGACAGTTGATTCAATCCACCGACCTGTATGTTGGCGTGCGTCAGGCGCGGGTGGTGTTGTTTGACAACGACGGCGTTCGCGCACCGATCATCGCCAGTTGGCTGCGGCAGTTGGGGCATGAGGCTTTTGTCTTGTCGGGTGGGTTGAGCAGTGGCTTGGCACTACCGGTTCCAGCAATCGTCACACCCGAAGAACTGCCGCTGATCAGCGTACGGGCCTTGGCCGATGCCCTGAAGGATGACGCGGTGACATTGATCGACCTGCGTTCGAGCAGGGCGTATCGCAAGGGGCATATTGCCGGGGCGCGCTGGTCGATCCGGCCGCTATTGGCCCGTGCGGTGGCGGGGGAGCAGCGGCCGCTGGTGTTGGTGGCCGATGATCCCCGACTCGCGGCCCTGGCGGCCCTGGAGTTGCCTCACGCTGAGGTCCGTTTGCTGGACGGTGGTCCAGATGCCTGGCGCTCGGCGGGCCTTGCGCTGCAAGAAGGCGCCGCCACATTGCCGGATGCACAGTGCATCGATTTCCTGTTCTTCACTCACGACCGCCACGCTGGCAACAAGGACGCGGCGCGCCAATACCTGGCTTGGGAAATCGGCTTGTTGGCGCAAATGAACGACGAGGAAATCGCCAGCCTCAAGCCACTGCACGGAACGCTTCAAAGCACCGTCGAAGAGCGACTGCGCACCCGTCTGGTCCATGGCGCGCGCACCGGAAAGGGCGCCGGTGCCAGGGCCGTCAACGTACCGGTCAGCCGCCTGAGCACGGTGCTGTTCGACAACCTGGCACAGATGCGTGACGCCCGCTCCCGGCGCGACAGCGAGCGAGTCCTGAGTTATGGCGCCCGGGGCAATCCGACGGCCTTCGCCCTGGAAGACCTCGTCACTGAGCTGGAAGGTGGCTATCGCACTCGGCTGTTTGGCACCGGGTTGGCTGCCGTGGCGCAAACCTTCCTGGCCTACCTGCGGCCTGGCGATCATGTGCTGATCACCGATGCGGTGTATGCCCCGGTACGGCGTGTGGCCCGGGACTTCCTCGAAGCCTTCGGCATACAAGTCGGCTACTTCGCCCCCGATGGCAGCGACCTGCCCGGACGGCTGCAAGCCAACACTAAAATGGTCTACACCGAAGTGCCCGGTTCATTGCTGTACGAGCTCTGCGACTTGCCAGCTATCGCCGCACTGTGCAAGCCGCGGGGCATCCTGCTGGCAGTGGACAATACCTGGGGTTCGGGCGTGCTGTACCGGCCGCTGACATTGGGCGCCGACATCTCGATCATGGCCCTGACCAAATACCTGAGCGGACACAGCGACGTGGTCATGGGCAGTGTGTGCACTCGGCAGCAGGCTTGGCCGGCACTGGCGGCCATGAGCGACACCTTCGGCAACACCGTCAGCCCCGACGACGCTTACCTGGTCCTGCGCGGCGCCCGCACCCTCGCGCCACGGCTGGACACGCATGAGCGCCAGGCACTGGAAATCGCCCGTTGGCTGCAGGCGCAGCCGCAGGTGAAACGGGTCTTCCATCCGGCACTGCCCGAGCATCCCCGTCATGCGCTGTGGCAGCGGGATTTCAAGGGTAGCAATGGGTTGCTTTCCTTTGAACTACGCGAAAATGACGACGCCTACCTGGAGCGATTCATCGACGCATTGCAGGTGTTCGGGTTGGGTGCATCCTGGGGTGGGTTCGAGAGTTTGGTGACTGTCGCTGATACCAAGGACCGGAACAGTGCCGAGGATCGGGCGTTGAATCCTGTGGTGCGCTTGCATGTGGGGTTGGAGGATGTCGATGTGTTGGTTGAGGACCTGCGGCGGGGGTTTGCACAGGCTGCTGCCAGTGCAACGATGACTTGAAGCACCGTGGTGGTAAGGCATCCAACATCGATTGCGAACTGACCCACCGCCATCGCGAAAAGGGGAATGGGGGTGGGGAGCAAGCTCGCTCCCACAGGGATTTCGGGTGGATAGGGAAAATGGCGGTTGTCCCGGGACCCTGTGTGGGAGCGAGCTTGCTCGCGATGGCGGCAATACATCCAACCTCAATGCCCACTGACCCAGCGCTTTCGCGAGCAAGGTTGTGCACCCCACCACAAAACCTATCAACAATGGGCTACCAAATCCCTGGCCAACCGCTACCATTGCGCGCTGATCTCCCAATACCCCCGGACCTCACTTTCATGAAATTGCGCCTGCTGACCGCCGCCTTGTTTTTCACCTGCACCCTGGCTCACGCCGCTGAATCGAAACCCGTTCCGAAAGCCCTGGAAGTACAGATCGGGCACTTGGTAGCGCTCATCAAGGACAGCTATGCCACCGGCTATCCTGAAGCGACGCTGGTGCAGACGCTGGACACCGGCGAGGACAGCCAGGTCACCCTTGCGGTCTTTACCGTCGAGGGTTTCGGTATGGGCAACAACTACAGCCAATACCTGGCGGCCTTTACGCCCGAAGAGAACGAGGAGGGCGTGCCGCATTACAGTCTGTTGGACGTGATGCGCATCGGTGGCGACAGCTGGCGTGCCATCGACAAACTGGATGCCAAGCTGGTCAGCGATCCGACCGGTGAGCAGACCCTGATCGACATTCCCGTGATGGAGAATACCGACGAGGACGCGCCGAACTTCCCAAGCAAAGCCGCGGTGATTCACCTGTCGCTGGACGGATCACAGGCAGTGCGGTTGGTTGAGATCAAGTAAGTCGGATTTATGTGATTGCGATATGAGTGCTATGTAATTGGCATGGTTTATCGATTAATGCAGCAAGGTTAATTTGTTTCTCTACGTATCAATCGAGAGGAAAGCCAAATGACTCTGCGTTCAACCGGTAGCCTTTGTTTTGCGCTATGCGCGGCGGCGCCTTTTGTCGACGCCGCCAGTACAGAAAGCACCAGCGAGTCCCGGACTTCGCAACAGATCAGTCGGGCCGGCAGCCAAGCGTCGGCCGCAGGTCCGGCGGATTATTTCACCGGGCGAGTGCGGGTCGATCCTCTGTTCCCGGCAACCAATGAAATCAATGCCTCCGGCGCCTACGTCAGCTTCGAACCGGGCGCGCGTTCGGCCTGGCACACCCATCCCGCTGGGCAGCGCTTGGTGGTGGTTTCCGGTGTCGGCCTGACGCAGGAATGGGGCAAGCCCGTGCAGCAGATCCGCCCGGGCGACGTGATAGTCTGCCCACCAGGCATCAAGCATTGGCATGGCGCCGCGCCGACGAGCGCCATGACCCACCTGGCCGTGACCGGTACGGTGGAGGGCAAAAACGTGGAGTGGCTGGAGAAGGTCAGCGAAGAACAGTACGGTGCCGCTGGAACGGCTACGCCATCGGCCAAGCCGGAGGCCATGGCGGTTTCGCAAACCCTGTCGGCCCAGCAGCAAGCCATCCCGTTGATTGCCGCCGCCATGGCGACGAGCAACATGCCAAGCCTCAATACGGCCTTGAATCGAGGGCTGGATGCGGGCCTCACCGTCAGCGAGGCGAAGGAAGTCCTGGTGCAGCTTTACGCCTACAGCGGCTTTCCCCGCAGCCTCAACGCCCTCGGCGAATTGATGAAAGTGGTGGAGGCGCGCAAGCAACGCGGCGTCCAGGACAACCCGGGGCGCGAGCCCGCTCGCCTGATTCCTACCGGCGATGCGCTGCTGGCGGCGGGCAGGGCCAATCAGACGCGCATTGCCGGTGCGCCCGTCCAGGGACCGTTGTTCGACTTCGTCCCGGTCATCAACCAGTACTTGCAGACGCACCTGTTTGGCGACATTTTCGAGCGTGACAACCTGGACTGGCAAAGCCGTGAGCTGGCGACAGTCGCCGCGCTGGCGGTCACCCCCGGCGTGGAGTCACAACTGCGCTCGCACATGGCCGCCAGCCTGCGCGTCGGCTTGAGCGCTGCGCAACTGCGGCAACTGATCCAGCTACTGGGCGAGCAGGGCGACGCCGCCGCGGCCAAGCGCGCCGCTGAAGCGTTGGACACCGTCCAGGCCAGTCAACCCTCGTAGCGCAAGGCTTCGCGCAGCAGCGTGAAGGCCGGTGAGCTTTGGCGGCGACTGGGGTAGTAGAGGTGGTAGCCGGAAAACGGCTCGCACCAATCTTCCAGCACCCGAATCAACCGGCCTTGCGCGACAGCGTCCTGCACCAGGTCCTCCGGCATGAAGGCCAGTCCCAAGCCTTGAAGCGCGGCCTCCAGGCGCATCGCGATGGTGTTGAACACCAACTGGCCTTCCACCCGGACTTTCAGCTCCTGTCCGTTTTTCTCGAACTCCCAGACGTAGAGGCCGCCATGGGTCGGCATGCGCAGGTTGATGCAATTGTGCGCCGTGAGGTCATCTGGAATGACCGGCTTGGCATGCCGGGCGAAATACGCGGGCGAGCCCACCACCGCCATGCGCATGTCAGGGCCGATACGCAGGGCAATCATGTCCTTGGCCACCTGCGGACCCAGCCGCACACCGGCGTCGAAACCCTCCGCGACGATATCGGTAAAGCCGTAGTCGACGATGATTTCGATGTTGAGGTCGGGATGATCAGGTAGCAGCCTGGCAAGAACGGATTGCAGGATCGTGATCGCGGAGTGCTCACCGGCAGTGATGCGCAACTTACCCGCCGGCTTATCACGAAACTCACTGAGCATCGCCATCTCGTTATCGATCTCTTCGAACCGCGGCGCGACCACCCGCAGTAGGTGTTCACCGGCTTCGGTCGGGGCGACACTGCGAGTGGTGCGCGACAACAACCTGACCCCCAGCCGCTCCTCCAACTGACGCATCGCCCGGCTCAGCGCCGGTTGCGACATGCCCAGCTTGGCCGCTGCGCGGGTGAAGCTGCGCTCCTGGGCGACGGCGGCGAAGATGGCGAGTTGGTCGTAGCGTTCGGTGGTCATTGATCCGTCTCAGGTATGAGCAGGGAGGGATTATGGCATCTGCCGGATTAATTGGCTGAGCCATGGTTGTGGTCTTCCAATCACATCGCACCCGTCGCGCAGCGCAGCGTTTCGGTGGTGGAAGGGTTGTACGAGCTTCTCGTAGGAATCGACGGAACGAATATTTCCCATTGACTTGCAGGACATTTCCTAGAAAATTCCAGCCTCTTGCGCCTGCTGATTTCGGTGCCTAGTCTTTGTCCACCGCTGCCATTCAGCGGTCGGGTTTAGCAGCTCGGAATCACGTTAGGCGCACGGCAACTGCCTTCAGTGCGGGCATTTTTATTGCTCGAATTCTTATGGCGGCTGTGCGCAGGGCATCCTCGGGTGCGCCGGTTTCCTAACGTACCGGTCTGCTAACCTGCGCACGGCTGCCACCCTCTCGTTTAGCAGCGAACGTGGCGGCTCCCACTTACGTTAGGAGCATTCCATGGACAAACTCATCCCCGACCCACCCGTTCCACCGCTGCACCTGGACATCGCGGCCGACGCCAACGCCGAACGTGTCATCGATTCCTATCTGAACCCCAAACCCGCCCAGCCTGACAAGAAGCCACCTCCGGACCAGCTATTCACCGTCGTGGAGGGCGTCGATGCTGAAAGCCTGTTGGCCAACCTCAGCGAAACGTTAGCCTCCGCCAATGCCATGGCCGGCGATTTGGCGTTCGATCTGGAGGATTCTCGACGGCATGTTGCACTAGGGCTGCAACAATTGATTGAACTAGGTCTGCTATTGGCAAACCGGGCGCTGGATGTCATCGACCCTAGATAAGCGTCCGGTGGAATAGATTCCATTTTTCCCAAGATGGATCGGGTCGGAAGCGAAGGGCTGCTTCCGACCCTAAGCAGACGGTACCCACTTAGTGTCAGCTAAGCTGAAAATTTGCCGCTCAGAAGAACTGCCAAGCTCTCCGAAGATAAGCTCCACTTTAGTTGTTGGCTTTTGTAGAAAATCCAGGTTTTGGATATGCGGAAGGATGACGGCCAATAGCTGTTTTGCATCCAAGCCTCGAAATATAGCCTCACAGCCGCCGCCATCGATTGCCATGTCATCGCTATCGAATTGACCTACGCCACTCCGAGCAAGCTGTGGCTTGAGTTCTTCAATAACGTTGCACCACGGGACAATGTCCTCGATGGAATGAGTGAAATGAAGGATCAGATGTTGCATCGGTTATTCCTGAAGTTCTGATGGTGATAGGAGCGCTGGTTTTTTTCTTTCCTTTAAAGTTTCGCCGATGGAAACTCCTATTTCGAGGAATTTCATCCTTCATAGCGAGGCTTGCTTAAGCCTAGCTTGATTCCTCAATCACGGGCTGGCTGCTTTCGAACTGAAGACGCCCATGCGACTCACATCATGCAGCTAAGCAACGGCTGACTCCGGCAGCTATCGGCCAATAGCGGTCCTTGGTTGCGCGCGCGCGGTACGCGAATCGACCCGAAGGAGCTCTCAAGTGGCGATACAGTCGAATCGCACCTACCATGAGCCACTAGAATCAGTAGATTGGTTTCCGCTAGACAAGGAGGGTCGAAGTGCATCTTGTGCGTGTTCGCGTCCGGAACTTCAGAGGCATCGCCTACGGTGAGGTCCACCTCAATGGACACACTGCTTTTATTGGTGACAACAACGCCGGCAAGTCCACATTGCTGGAAGCGGTGGACCTGGTACTTGGCCCGGAGCGCCTGAGTCGCCGTCCTGTAATTGATGAGCACGATTTCTATGCAGGTACGTACGTAGATCCGGCCAAGAACGAGGTCGTCCCAATCCAGATCGAGGTTATTGTCGCTGGACTCTCTGATGAGCAGCTGCGGCATTTCCGCGACCATATCGAGTGGTGGGATTCACAGGCAAAGACATTGCTTGTGGGGGCACCCCCAGAGGGAACAGACGCCCCCCATGTTGGTGCAGCAATACGCGTCTTCTTCAACGGCTGGTATGACGTAGAAGAGGACGACTTCGCTGGGGATACCTTTTACGCCACTCCCGAAATGCCGGATGGCTCCTACCTGCGGTTCTCTGCGCCCGACAAACGAAAGTGCGGTTTTCTTTATCTTCGCACCCTACGAACCGGCGCCCGCGCACTCAGCCTAGAGCGAGGCTCTTTGTTGGACGTAATCCTTCGGCTGAAGGAGACACGACTGACAATGTGGGAAGACTTGCTCGACCAACTGAGGGCATTGCCAGTTGGAGAGACCGAGGATATCGGCGAGTTACTTGTCGCAGTCCAGGATGCAGTACGGCACTACGTACCATCCGACTGGGCAGAGCAACCCCACATGCGGGTTTCGGACCTCACCCGCGACATGCTCCGTCGAACCCTGACTGTCTTCATGGGCACTGGCGCAAAAAGGCCGGACGGCTCTGTCTACTCCGCCCCATATCAGCACCAAGGCACTGGCACGATTAACACGCTGGTATTGGCTCTGCTGTCTATCATCGCCGAACTCAAGCAAAGCGTGATCTTCGCGATGGAAGAGCCAGAGATCGCGCTTCCGCCGCACACCCAGAAACGAATTATCAATTCACTACGCCAGAAGTCGGCACAGGCCATCTTCACCTCCCACTCACCCTACGTGCTGGAGGAGTTCGATCCTGCCCAGGTGGTGGTTCTCAAGCGCACGGCCGGTGTTATGACCGGAGTCCCTGCAACATACCCACCAGCAGTCAAGCCCAAGGCTTATCGCACAGAGTTTAAAGCTCGGTTCTGCGAAGCTCTACTTGCCCGCTACGTACTTGTGCTTGAGGGCCGTACGGAGTTCGACGCATTGCCTGCCGCCGCCCGCCGGCTCGCCGAGCTGGATCCCACGCGATTCAAATCTCTCGAAAACCTTGGAGTGGCTATCGTCGATGCTCGCGGCGAGACCAATGTCGCTCCTCTGGGTGCATTCTTCCGGTCTCTCGGCAAGATCGTGTTCGCGGTGTTCGACAAGCAATCACAGGAGGCGCTCGCAACCATCACTGCCTCGGTCGATCATGCCTATGAGTCCGCGACTAAGGGCTTCGAAAACCTTGTGTTGTATGGCGTGTCTGAGGTCGCACTCCGCAGCTATGCTGCTGTTGTAGTTGCTGGCGGCGATTGGCCGCAGCATCTCGCGGCAAGGGCGCCAACGCCCGCAACGCCGCTGGCCGATCTGCAGGCGGCTCTGTCGAGCTATTTCAGCTGGGCCAAGGGTGGTGGCGACGCCGGCGACTTGCTCGCCTCCTGCCCAACCGCCAATGACATGCCTGAATACGTGAGAACCGCGCTGGCAGCCATCAAGAACGTCATTGAGCCACCTCCGCTGCCTCCACTACCTCCCCAGCTAGCCGGCGTGCCCCCTCTCCCAGAAGCGGCAGCCAAGTCGCCGCAATTGGCAGCCGCCTATGGGAAGTTCCAACCGTCCCCGACCCAGCCTCTGTCATGACGGAAGTGTGGAGCGATCAGAAGCGCGACTTTCTGGAGTGCGCCAGGCACGCCCTGGCGCTAGGTGGCCCTGGTGCCGGCAAAACACACGTCGCGCTGGTCAAAGCTCGCAATGAGATTTGCTCAGGAATACTCAAGCCAGGCCAGAAGGTCCTCTTCTTGAGCTTCGCCAGACCGACCGTAGCGCGCATCATCGAAAAGGCTTCTGAGCTGATTTCTCGCGAGGATCTGAAGCAACTAGAGGTCAGCACGTACCACGGTTTCGCATGGAGCATTCTCCGAAGCCATGCCTATCTGTTGAATGGCAGACCGAACCTGCAGCTTCTACCACCGCCCGAAGCAGCAGCGCATTTGGCAGATATCGATAAGGCCCAGCACGAAAATGAGAAGCGACGCCTTTTCGAACAGGAGGGTCGCCTGCATTTCGACTTGTTCGCAAGCTTGGCCAGCGAACTGCTGAGCCGCAGTGATCGGTTAGGCGCCATCTTCTCCGACACCTATCCCATCATCATCCTCGACGAGTTTCAGGACACAAACAGTGATGAATGGACGCTAATCCAGCAGCTTGGAAAGCGCAGTCGCCTCATTGCACTGGCCGACCCCGAACAGCGGATCTATGAGTTTCGAGGTGCTGATCCCAGGCGGGTTGTAGACTTTCTGGAGAACTTCGGCGCCGCCCATTTCGATTTCGCGGGTGAAAATCATCGCAGCAGCGGTACCGATATCACGGCCTATGGGAATGACCTGCTCACTGGCGCAAACAAGGGCAAGGCCTACCAGCAGGTCAAAATCACGCGTTACGACTTCATGTATGGCAAGAGCCTGCACTTCACCGCCAAGGCCGCGGTGTTCTCGGCGTTGGATCGCCTCAAAAAAGTACCTGACAAATCGATCGCGATCCTGGTGCCATCCAGGCGGCTGATGCTCGAGTTTTCTGACTACCTTTCTTCTGCAGCTGATGGTCTGCCAGCGCTACATCACGATGTCGCAATGGATGCTGAACCGCCGGCTCTAGCCGCTGGCGTTATCGCCACGTTACTGGCGGGAGGTACCGCTGGCGATGTGGCGAGCCGCATGCTCGGCGCACTTCACTCACACATTCGCGGACGGCGCGGGGGCAGGCCTACCCCACAGACCGAGCTTGACCTGGCGGGTGCTCTTAGCGGGTTCCTTTCCTCGGGAAAGATCCGCGGTTCCAAGCGCCTGTTGATTGTCAGCGAAGTTCAGCGCATCTCAGAATTGCGGCGGCAACTGCAATTAACGGGCGACCCTGAGGAAGACTGGTTACACCTGCGCGGCCTATTGGCATCGTCCACTGCGGAAGCCTTGAAGCAAGTAGCAACAGATGCTCGCTACCTACGACTGCTGCACCGAGGCTCAGTATTGCGAACCAATTTGGGTGCGTTGTGGCGTGCCCAGGGAGAGTACATGGGTGCTGAAGAGGCAGTCCGGAGTGCCTTGATGCAGGAGCATTTCGCTGCAGCTCAAAAGGACTGGCGTGGCATCCATCTGATGACCATACATAAGTCCAAAGGGAAGGAGTTCGACGAGGTCATCATCTACGACGGCCTTTACCAGCGCATTGCCAAAGCCCCGCAGGATCCAAAAATCTGCGCCCAGGATCTTTTAGTACTGCGGGTGGGCGTGACTCGGGCGATACGTCGGACCACCATTGTGACTCCGAAGCGCGATCCCTGCCCTTTACTGTGAATCAAGACTTCCCCTGCTTACACTCTCCCCGCTAATCCGGCCGCAGCTGAAAGCGGTCGTAGGCGCGCCTATCTGAAGAGGTAAAGAGCTCCTCAGTCCCAAAAGAATGGTTCACGTTAGTCCGTTTTTGGCCGAAAGCTGCCCGTTGTGAAGGACAGCTGACGACCCAAAACACCCACGTGCAGATCACCCCAGGCCATCCACGCTCACACCTGATCCATCGCCTCGCTCACCCACCGATCTTCACCCAGGAACCCACCACTCTGATGGTGCCACAGCCGCGCATAAATGCCGTTCTTGGCGAGCAATTCAGCGTGGGTACCCTGTTCAATAATGCGCCCATCATCCATGACAATCAGTCGATCCATCGCCGCAATTGTCGACAGCCGATGGGCGATGGCGATGACAGTTTTGCCCTGCATCATTTCATCGAGGCTTTCCTGGATGGCCACTTCGACTTCCGAATCCAGCGCGCTGGTCGCCTCGTCGAGGAGTAGGATCGGAGCGTTCTTGAGCATCACTCGAGCAATCGCGATGCGCTGGCGCTGGCCGCCCGACAGCTTGATGCCGCGCTCGCCCACCAGGGTGTCGTAGCCGGAGTGACCTTGGCGGTCGCTCAGTTGGCTGATGAACTCATCGGCCTGGGCATTGGCCGCGGCACGGCGGATTTGCGCGTCGCTTGCATCGGGGCGGCCGTAGGCGATGTTGTCTCGAATGGAGCGATGCAGCAGGGATGTATCCTGGGTGACCATGCCGATGGCGCTGCGCAGGCTGTCCTGCGTCACGTGCGCAATGTCTTGCCCGTCAATGCGAATCTGCCCGCTGTCGACGTCATAGAAACGCAGCAGCAAGTTGATGAGTGTGGATTTGCCCGCGCCGGAGCGGCCCACCAGGCCGATTTTTTCGCCCGGGCGAATGTTCAGGCTCAAGCCATCGAGCACCTGGCGTTCACCGTTGTAGTTGAAGCTCACCTTGTCGAAGGTGACCGCTCCGCCAGAGGTCACCAGCACCCCGGCGTCCGGCGCATCCTGCACCTTGGGGCCGCGGGTCAGGGTGGCCATGCCGTCCTGCACGGTGCCGATGCTCTCGAACAGCGAGGTCATTTGCCACATGATCCAATGCGACATGCCGTTGATACGCAGCGCCATGGCAGTGATCGCCGCCACGGCACCGGCGCCGACTTCGCCCTGGTGCCACAGCCAAAGCGCATAACCGCCTGCGGCCATGATCAAGCCCACCACCAACGCTTGGTTGACGATCTCGAATTGGCTGACCAGGCGCATCTGGCGAAAGCCGGTCTGTTTGAAATCCTCCATGGCCGCGCGCGCGAAGTGCGCTTCACGATTGGAATGGGAGAACAGCTTCACGGTCGTGATGTTGGTGTAGGCGTCCGAGATACGTCCGGTCATCGAAGAGCGGGCATGGGCCTGTTCCTGTCCGACTTTCCCCAAGCGGGGCACGAAGTAGAGCATCGCCAGCCCGAACAACACGATCCAGGCCAGGAAAGGCAGCATCAGCTTCAGGGCGAAGCCGCCGGCCAGTGCGATGATCGCGATGAAATACACGCCGATCCCGGGTGCGATCTCGATCAGGGTGAACAGCACGTCGCGCACGGCCAGCGCCGTCTGCATCACCTTGGTGGTGACCCGGCCGGAGAACTCATCGGAAAAAAACGACAGGCTTTGCCGCAGCATCAGGCGGTGGAAGTCCCAACGCAGGCGCAACGGCAAATTGATCGCCAGTACCTGGTGCTGCACCATGGTTCGCAACGCCACCAGCCCGATGCTGGCCACCATGACGATGCCCATGCCCCACAGCACGCGACTTTCCTGCGCCGCCGCCTCACCACCGGCTTGCCAGGTCGAGAGCAGATCCACGACCTGACCGAGAAAAGAAAACAGCCAGGCTTCGTAGATCGACACACCGGCGCTGAGCAGCGCAAACGCAAGGATGTAGCCGCGGGCGCCCCGTGTGCACGCCCACAGAAACCGAGCCAGGCCTTCGGGTGGCGGCGGTACCTCGTCGGGCGGGAAGGGGTCGAGTCTTTGTTCAAATACGCGAAGCATGGTGGTCTCCGAAACGATCATTCTGCCATTTAACGGCGGCTTTGAGGCTTATGTGGCGCTGTGGTCGAATTGACCACCTTCAGGGATTGGAGCTCATCCGGCCCCGGATCGCCATGCGCAGACAACCCCAGGCAATGAATCCGATGATCAACACCTCGGCCATGCCCACCAGCAGGTTGAATGAAAAGGTGAGCGGTTGCTCGGCCCAGTAGAAGGTGGTCGTGCCCGTTCGAAAGCCGCCGACGCGCAGCCGCCCGGTAAACAGCGCGGGCACCAATGCGATGACGTGAGTCAGCTCCAGGACTGCCAGGAAAACACCCAGTAGAACGAGTAGGGCGCGTGCGGGCGTGCCGAGTTTTTCGGTGGCCTCATGGGAACGCGTGAGCCCCTTGGCTTTGCGCTGCCTGGCTTCCCTCACCGCTTTACCGCTGGTTGGGGCTGGAGCAGGCCTATAGGTTGCCTTCTTCACACCCGCCGCCGAGCCCACCACGACTTCGGTGGGCACTGCCACGTTCAGGTAGTCGGCCAGCTCACGCAGCCATACGTTGGTGCGTTGATTTCCCGGCACTACCGGAACGTTGTCGGTCGTCAGGCGGTGCTCGGTGCCATCGCGCATCACCAGCCACAGCTGGGTGTAGGCCGGCTCGGCATCTTGGCGGCGGCGAAGTTCGAGGCATTTGGGGGGATCGATTCTAAAGACCGAATGCACACGCTCGCGGCGCCCAAAAAAGTTTCGGGTGCGGCGCTTGCCTTCACCGTCGCGTCGCGATAACAGCAAGGTCTCGTGGATGCCGGTGTACACCATCAGGAGCAGGCCGAGGGCCGGAATCAGCAGCAGCCCGAGCACGATCAGCAGTGAAGTCAACGGATCCAGGTCAGTCAGGGGCGAGCCTTCATCAGCGATCACAAACACGGCGAACGCCACCGGCAAGATGAAGGCCAGCGCGCCTGTCAGCAGCACGAAGGCGCTCTGCACCCGGTTGCGCGAGTGGATGTGCAGGTCATCCTGTGCGGTGCGCTCGAAGCGATGTCCAAACAACATGCAGACCTCCTGGTGCGCCGCTTTTAGATCGATCAAGGGGACGTGACAATCGGTTGCACGTCGCAGGCCTGGATCGTGTTTTACGCCGCGCAGAATACCTCATGCCCAGACAAAATCACTCCGCACTCAACTCCCACAACACATCCAGCACATGTTGCGTAGGCCGTTCGATGTCCCGACTGCGGTGGGCAATACCCAGTTGACGCCACAATAAGGGTTTTAATGGGCGCATGACGATTCTGTTATCGAGCAATGGCGTGGCCGCTTCATGGGGCAACAACGTCGCACCATATCCTGCCGCCACCAGGCTTTTTATCGCGTCGTTGTAGTTCAGTTGGATACGCGGCGCAGGCTGCTGCCCATCACTGGCGAACCACTCCGCCGTCAAGCGCGAAAGACGGGTGGTGGCGTCATTCAGAATCAACGGCTGAGCGGCCAACCAAGCGGGGGTCACAACCTCCGGGCATTCCCAGCGAGCCGGCAGGAACGCCATGACCGGGTCCCGTCGCCACGGCTCGATCCGCAAACCCTTCACCGGGGACTGCGGCAGCGCGACCAAACCAACCTCCAAAGCGCCCTCGGCAAGTTTCTTCAAGGTTTCCTGGGAGGTCAGCACCGCGACTTGTACATCGATCGCGGGGTGGCGTTGGCTCAAAGACTCCAACGCATGCGGCAGCAACTGTGCGATGGCCCCTGTGGAGGCGCCTAGCCGCACACGCCCGGCCAATCCTTGAACCTGACGTTCGACGTCTTCAAGTGCCTGCTCTGCGTCTGCCAATAGGCGCCGCGCGCGTTCCACCAATGTGTTCCCTATCGCTGAAGGTTGAACGCGCCCGCGCGTGCGCGACAACAGCTTGCCGCCCACGCGCGCCTCCAGGTCGGCGATATGCAGACTGACGGTGGGCGGCGCAAGGTGCAGCGCACGGGCCGCTTCGGCAAACGATCCCAGGTCGGCAATCGCTACCAAGGTGCGCAGACGGTCCAGGCTGATTTCGCGCATGAGGATTTCCTTGTTCAGAAAAACTGAATTTCATCGTTTATAAATTCAACTTTTCCTATCTTAGAGCGTCGCTGAAGATTGGGCTCCTGATTTCCAATGTCCGAGAGCATTCCATGGCAAGTTCCCTTGTATTCATCGATGGCGACCAAGGCACCACCGGGCTGCAAATCCACCAACGTCTGCGCGAGCGCAGCGATCTGCGGCTTTTCACACTCAGCCCCGAACATCGCAAGGATCCGCAACGTCGCGCCGAAGCCATCAACCACTGCGACATCGCCATTCTGTGCTTGCCCGACCAAGCCGCACGCGACGCGGTAGCGACCCTCGAAAACTCCGCCGTTCGGGTGATCGATGCGAGTTCGGCGCACCGCACCCATGCAGACTGGACCTATGGATTCGCAGAGATGAATCCGCAACAAGCCCAGCGCATCGCCGCTGCGCGGCGGGTCAGCAATCCCGGTTGCTATCCAACGGGGGCGATCGGGTTGCTGCGCCCATTGCTGGAGGCCGGATTGGTGCCCAGGGATTACCCGCTGAACATTCATGCCGTGTCGGGTTACTCCGGAAAAGGACGGGCCGGTGTGGAGGAGCATGAGGGCGCGGGCGCAGCAGAGGCGTCGGCGTTTCAGGTCTATGGGCTGGGGCTGGCACACAAGCATATTCCGGAGATTCAGCAGCAAAGCGGGCTGACGGAGCGGCCGATGTTCGTGCCGGCCTATGGCGCTTTTCGGCAGGGGATCGTGCTGACCATACCCTTGCAAACCCGGTTGTTGGCGCCAGGCGTGAGCGCGGTGCAGTTGCATGGGTGTTTGATGCAGCACTACGCCGATGCGCGGCATGTACAGGTGATGTCGATGCAAGAAGCGAAAGCGTTGACGTCCCTTGATCCTCAAGCGCTTAACGGAACTGATGATTTGCGCTTGTCGGTGTTTGAGAATGATGAGACCGGGCAGGTTTTGTTGGCTGCGGTGTTTGACAATCTTGGGAAGGGCGCCGCTGGCGCGGCGGTGCAGAATCTGAACTTGATGCTTGCAGGCGCATGACCGAGCAAATCAGCCCGATGCCCTGACTTCAATGGGTAGCGGGAATATTCTGTTTGGGCATGAAGAATCGAGCAAATAGCTCAGATTGCGACTTGATATTTAATTTTGCGTAAATGTTGCGGCGGTGGACTTTTATGGTCTCCGCCGAGAGGGACAGCTTTCCGGCTATTTCCTTATTGGAGAAGCCGCTGAGCAATAAGCGGAGTACGTCACTCTCGCGTGCTGTTATTTGGGTGCCAAGCTGATTGACCGTTTCTGGCCACAGAGGCGGTTCAGCCGGAGTCTTCTCTACGTCAATTTCGAAACCCATGCGCTGATGCATCAATGCAGTCACCCACGGCTTGATGATATCCAGCATGGTTATTTGTTCTTGGCTAAAGCGGACTTTGCTGCCGATGGAAATGCATAACGTTCTGTCGGGGTCGAGTTGGACATTGTACTGCGCCTCATCCATGGAGATGTATTGTGCAAAATACTTGTGGTAGTACTCGGTTTCAAGAAAGTATTCCGGTGCAATATCCAATAGGTGGAAGAAGCCACTTTGTGGGTTTTCTCGATTGGCTATATAAAACGGGTCCAGCAAATAAAGACCTTTCACGTAGCGATGAACGAATGCGTCGACTTCTTCCGCATCGGCTACTTCAGGAAGGCTGACGACCTGCACGTGTTGATTGCTGAAAATCAATACAACCCAATTATCGATTTGTACATATTCATTTAAGGTGCGAACAAGTGAACTCCAGAAATCTGGACGATTCAGCTGCATGATCAGCTTCCCAATCGATCGATGCCAAGCCAGGCTGTGGAGGTCAAACGGCATTTTCTACCCCTTTAGGGTTAGGGATTCGCAGGTCAAGGGTAAGTATTCGTAGGTATTTACTATTCGGTAACACCCGGTATATTCGCTGCCAGGGTTAACGATGGCCATGAGGGCATATCGTCTTGACAAGGATGTTGCATGAGAAAGTCACATTTGCGAACCATTTTTTCCGCCTCGCTTCTCTGTGCAGGGATAAGCACATCAGTAGCGGCTGTAGAGCCCGGGATGTATCTGTATAACTGGTTCGGGTTGCTTGCGCCGGAGACGCCAAAGGAGTTTGAACAGGAAACTGGCACGAGCGTGCATATGGATGCGTTCGACAGCGCCGAAATCATGCAGAGCAAGGTCATGGCTGGGCGCACCGGGTATGACGTGGTTGTGGCGACCTCCAATGTGTTGCCCAGCCTGATCCAGGCGGGAGTCCTCCAGCCGTTGGATCGTAGTCAACTGAGTAACTTTTCACACATCGATCCTGAGCTCCTGGCCCAGCTCGCGGTCAATGACCCTGGTAACCGCTACGCCGTACCTTATCTATGGGGCACTACCGGCATTGGTTATGACGTTGACAAAGTCAGGGGCGCGTTGGGTGATAGTGCTCCGGTGAATAGCTGGGACCTGATCTTCAAAGAAGAAAACATTAGTAAGCTACAGTCGTGTGGTGTGGCAATGCTTGATTCTCCAAGTGAGATCATTTCCATTGCCTTGAATTACCTGGGACTCCCTAGCAACAGCAAGAACCCGGATGATTACCAGAAAGCCCAAGCCTTGCTGTTGAAAATTCGTCCTTACGTTCTCTATTTCGACTCCTCCAGAATCGACGCCGACCTGGCTGACGGCAATATCTGTGCAGTTGTGGGATGGGCTAATGGTGCCCTTGCTGCACAGGCCAGCAACGAGAAGGCCAACACCGGGCGCACGATCGCCTACAGCCTTCCTCGCGAAGGCGCGCTGTCCTGGTCGGAGAATCTGGTTTTGCTGAAAGATGCTCCCCATCCCAAGGAAGGTATGGCGTTCATTAATTATATGATGCGACCAGAAATTATCGCCAAGACCTCAAACCACACGCTATACCCTAACGCCAATAAGGATGCCGCTGAGTTCGTCGAGCAGAAGCTGCGAGACAATCCTTGGATTTATCCAGACAAAAAAACGGTCGCAACACTTATTCCACTTGAGCCGCTGCCATTGAAGTTGGAGCGGATCCGCACGCGGATCTGGACCAAAGTGAAGAGTGGCGTCTGATCTGACTTGATTTGTATGTCTGGAAAGTAAGACGCAAACGCCGATATACAGGCACGCTGGGCGGGTGGGTTAGTACCTGTTAATCCATCAACCCAGTATTGCTCGGGGTCTTCCGGTCCATTGCGCCGCCTTATGTAAGAAGAGAACAGCGGATGTTCAGCCCAGCCAATCAAACGCACTTCAGTTTGACCATCGACGGTTTTGAGCACGATTTTCAAGTGCTCGCATTCACTGGAGAAGAGGCGATCAGCAGGCCTTACCTCTTCAACGTGGAATTTGTTAGCGAGCGGTCTGACCTTGATCTCGAGAGCCTCTTCGACGTAGAGGCTTTTCTGACCTTCGACTCGAAGGGCAACGGCATTCATGGACGGGTCTACCACATCGCTCAAAGCAATAACGGTGAGCGTTTGACGCGCTACAGGCTGGCCCTCGTACCGCACCTGTCCTACTTGCGCCATCGCATCAACCAGAGGATCTATCAACAGTTCTCGGTGCCGAAAATCGTCGCCTTGATACTGGAAGAGCACGGCATTCTGGGCGACGCCTATCGGTTTCATCTGGGGGCGACCTACCCCGAGCGTGACTACTGCACCCAATACGACGAAACGGATTTGCACTTCATTCAGCGCTTGTGCGAAGAAGAGGGTATCCACTTTCACTTCCAACACAGCACTCAAGGCCACGTGCTGGTCTTTGGCGATGATCAGTCGGCTTTTCCCAGTCTTGGCCAACCCACTGCTTATAGGCATGAGAGCGATAGGGTGGCCGACGAGCCACTGATCAAGCGCATCAACCTGCGTTTGGGTCAGCTCACCAGTCGTATCTCGCACCGCAACTATTATGATTTCGAGCAACAGCTGGACATTGAAAAAGATGACAGCCCGGAGCGTTTTACCGGTCACGAGCACGGCAAGCAAATACGTCTTCGGACTATGGAGCGCCGCCATGCGGCCTATCGACAAGCTGAAGGGCAAAGCGACCAGACTCGGTTAGTCAGCGGCCATGTGCTGGAAATCTCAGGCCATCCGCGCCAAGAGTGGAACACCCTATGGCTACTGACCCAGGTCATCCACGAAGGCCGGCAACCACAGGTATTGGGTGAGAACGTCGCCAGTGGCAACACTGCGAACGACGATGACTTTCATCAGGGCTACCGCAACCGCTTTGTCGTTCTTCCGTGGAATGTTGCCTATCGTCCGCCGTTGGCTCACAAGAAACCTCAGGTGCCAAGCAACCAGGCTGCTGTAGTCGTCGCTTTAGAAGGCGAGGGGAGCCAGAGTGATCGGCGCTTTGGGCGGATCAAGGTCAAGTTCCCCTGGGACCGCGAAGATAGATTTGACGACAAGAGTCATTGTTGGTTGAAGGGAGCTTCCGATTGGAGCTGTGAGATGGGGCCGCCCCGGACGGGCATGGAAGTCGTGGTCACATTTCTTGAGAACGACCCGGATCAGCCGGTGGTCAGCGGTTGCTTGTGTTGTCGTTGAGGGGGGCGCTTTTTACGTCTTAGGCATGGGGCGCCGATCCAGTAGAGACGCTACTCAAGGTTTATGCAGACCTGTTCGAACCAAGCGGCAAAAGTTGGCCAGCTTTCGTTCGTGCTTCCGTTGTGCGACCAGTATCGGACGGCACCAGCCTTTGATATGCAGTAGTAGTCGCTGTTGTCTTCAATGAAAGGCAACCAGTCCCGGGGGACGCCCTGTGCCCAAGCGGTTTCAGCAATTTCGAAAATGTCCAGATAACTGCTGCTTCCCACTATCACTGCCGCTTCGAACACGGCGTTTGCGACATCGCTGCCACCTTTAAGGAACTGAACATACTGGTCGGGAAAGCGAAAGTTGAGCTTGCTCTCTGCGTCAGCGATTTCAGCGTCTGTTGGGATACGAAAAGGCTCGTCTGTCATTTGTTTAAACCTGAGTGCTGCTTCGTTTCGTGCGGCGGGTTATAGGCTACTCAAATCGACGGGGTAGATGTCGGCTTTCGACTGTGGATTCAACCGGTCGATGCAACAGATTGGCTAAATCGTTCTGTCGGTGTTTCGTAGCCTAGTGTTTTCCGAGGGCGGGTTTTAGCCCATCCCAGTGAGCGAGGCGAACTGTTTGAGCCAGTTGTTATGCATGTTTTATTAGTCGCTTCTTTAAATGATACAGGTTAGTCCCGATTGGTCGATCCTCAAGAACACCATAAGTCTCATACCCATGCCGCTCATAGAACTGTTTAGCGTCAACAGTTTTTAAGAATGCAACGACTGCCCCATTGTTGGCGCCAATCGTTTCTGCTTTTTCCAATAGCATAGAACCTATTTTTTTACCGCGATGAGATTCCTTAACCCAAAAGGTATCAATTTCTAAGCCGTCCCAATAACAATTGCAGCTTATTGCACCGATGTAGTCGCCTGCTTCATCGTGTGCAACCACAATAAATATTTTATCTTCCGATTCGCGCGGTAGGTTTGGATATTGAATTCTAAGATATTCTGAAAATCTATCATTCAGAACCCCTTGATCCTTTTTTGTTGGGGAATCCAATATGTCAATCTTGATTTCCACTTTATTGCTCCTGTCATTCAACTTTGAGGTGCCGTGCGGCTTCTGGCACAACAATTAATTTTGCAACATGCGACGTTGAATAATATTCCATGTTCATGCGTAATCCCTTGAGCAATCAAGAAAATCGAGTCTATAAACGCGACATCAAGAAGGGGGGGCGGCATATTTTTTTGCACATTACTGACGTATTAGCTGCGCGTCCATGGTCTGTTTTTGGCCGATTTCCGCCGGTCGCGACAGGCAGCTTTGGGTCGTTTTTTGCCTGTTGCGAAAGGCAGAAACCAACTCTTGGCAGTCTGTGAGCATTGGCTGAAATTGGCCCGGGCGGTTCGAAAGCGCAGGCTAACAGATTAACGACGTAGGCTAGAAATCTGCCTCGTATCGCTATTTGCCACCGAGACTTCCTCCACCATCGACGCTGATCACTTGGCCCGTCACGAAAGATGCTTCCGCACTCAACAAGTAGGTAATCAGAGAGGCAACTTCTGATGGCGTTCCCAGTCTTTGCATCGGAATCGTGGACAGTATTTGACGCTCACCATCACTTCCCACGGGTTTGGTTTTTCGAAAAAGCTCAGTTTCTATAGGACCAGGTGCGACTGCATTTACCGTAATTCCAATGGGCGCCAACTCAAGCGCCCACGTACGGGTGATACCCACTAAAGCGCTTTTTGCGGCAGCGTAAGCTGTTCTGTCCCGGGCTCCAAAAATGGCACGGCTGCACACATTCACTATGCGTCCCGCAGGAGACCGCTTAAGCGACGGCAGGCAAGCCTGAGTAACTTGCACCGAAGCTCTGACATTCAGGTCAAAAACTTTTTGGAGCGTTTCAAGATCAAGAGTTTCAAGGCTTTGCGGAGCCGCTACGCCAGCGTTATTGACGACGGCATCAATAGACGTCCGCTCTAGCAGTTTCTCAAGCATCTCGCCCGTCTCCTGAGTGTTGGCTAAATCACAGAGCAACAGCTTCCCGGGAAAATAGTCAATCGGATGCCTGGCAATGCCGACCACATCCCACCCTGACTGATTCAACTGGGTACTGAGCGCGAAACCAATCCCTTTGGTTGCACCCGTCACCAGTGCAGTTCGGCTGTTGTTCATGGTTAACCCCTCATCATCTGACTCAAAGCCCTATTGATAACACAGGCCACTCGACGCTTGTTCTTCGTTACAACGCCAATGCACGAGTTCACTTTGGTGTGAGGCCAATTGGTTTTGCCGAGAGCTGTCCTGGGCAACAGTTGCCATGGGGTCGTGAAGATACAAAATTCGACCGTCTGCTTTTGGCTGATTGCGGACATTCAGTGTAGCCAAGGATAGGGCGGCCTCTCTATTTCATATTCAGAAAGTGCAGCAGCGACACAACACCGTTCCCCCAGTGCGGTAGCCCACTCCCATCCGCCTTTGACCGGACATCAAAAACCTGCACAATTGCCGGATTTTTTCGCGATAGGAAGTCCCCATGCAACGGATTGTGATGCTGGGCAATGCCAGTAGCGGTAAATCTACCCGCGTCCGCCCCCTCGGCAAACGCCTGAGCTGCGCCTGCCCATAGGACCGGACATTCCCTCTGTGCATTTGCGCGGCAGCCGGCAGGTTGCCGCATTTCTCAATAGCGTGCCCCCAACGTCTTAAGTCTGCCTTGAGTAAGGTGAATGCCATCCCGGCAGTCGAACCGCGCATTGAGCGTTAGCCCAGTGCCTGGGGCTCAAGAGTGGGAAGAACAACTTCAAATGCGAGTTACCGATAGGTCTGCGAAGATGAAGAAACTAACCCGGCTCCCAACGTTAGCCCTCATTGCACTCGTGTTCTGCGCGGCGCTATGGGCCGTTTCACAGTGGTGGGAAAAGGCTCTGGCGAAGCCCGTCGGCGCAGCCAGGATCAGTCCCAATGGCTGCTACCGAGTTCAGGAGTTCAAACCTTTTTGGTTACTGCCCGGCCTCTTTCACCCCCAGTCGCCCCCGGATGAACCAGAGCAGCTACAGTGGTTTGCTCGCTGGGAGATTCCAGCCTTTTTTCGCTTGTACGATAATCGCAACGGCCAGCTGATTGGCGAAAGCGCGATCTACGATCTGGTGAATTATGGGGGACCTCTGTCTTGGGGCTTCGGTAGCCACCCTACAGTTTCCGTCGAAATGATCACGATTGGCACCGACCTGCCTGCCTGTGCAGGTAATCAGCCGGACTAGCGGGGTGGCATGAATCGCCTCCGCGTTTGTATAAATACATTGGAACGCTTGTTTCTGGCCGATAACTGCCGGTGTCGGCCGGTTGCATCCACATCCGAAAAACAGGCATTCATTCTTGAAGACCAAAAAATCGATAGGATTGAATATGAGCGAGCTACCGAGGTCCGGCGCGGGCCATGATGATGCAACACGGAAGAAAATCCATGCTGCTGTTGCGACAAGAAACTTGGCAAGTGCATCGAACAATACCAAGTGGGATGAGCTGATCAACCATTTTCGTCAGCGTCAGGGTTGGCGTCCGTCTTACCGCTCCAAGTCCGTCACTGGATATGTCTCAGAGTGGGATGTCGAGTGGTTTTACCATCTGCCGTTTCCATTTGCGTCCGTCGAATGGTTCGACATTGGCTTGTCAGAAGCCGCCCCCTCAAAAGGAAGGTTGCTTGCACGTACGACCATTGACCATACAGAAGAAATATCAAAGGTAGTCGCACAAATTGGATTCGAGTTTGAGGTGCGCGCTGACGTTCTGAGAATTTGGGGATACTTCCCAAAATCGTATGAAGATTTTCCGCCGGTACAATAGCCTGAGATCGGTCAGCCGCCGCGCATGAACAACTGCTTCTGAAATGAATGATGGCAGGGCCAATTGCTGATTATATGACCGACTGGCAGCTTTGGCTGAAATTGGCCGATTGTGGTCTGCTATGAAGCAGCTATCCGACCAAAATCAAAACGTTGTTAGCACAACAGCTTCTGGTAATAGAGCCGGGTATGTCCCGGTGGATAGTCTGCCAGGCGTCCGAATTCGGAGTAGCCAAGTTTTTGATAGAACCCGGGGGCCTGAAAGCTGAAGGTCTCCAGCCAGATACCGGTGCAGTGCTTTTTCTGCGCGACTTCTTCGGCCATGCGCATTAGCCGTTCACCAATACCCTGACCACGCATCGACTCGGGAACGCTGACAAGATCGATGAGCAGCCATCGATAAGAGACCTTGCCGTACAGCCCGCCAATGACTTCGTTGCTGTCAGGGTCTCGTAGCAACAGAGCAAATGTTTCATGGGCATCGTCTCCACCGTTGGCTAGGTTATGGGCCAGCAACGGGGTCAAAATTCCTAGTCGTTCTGCTTCAGTCGCATTTTCCGAAAGCTGGATTTCTACCGACATGGCCCTCTCCCTGAGCTATGAATAGATGGGGCAACAAGGTAGCCCATTTCTGTCACCCCATGGCGAATCAGTAAATGCATCAATCGTCCGTTTTTGATGGGCTGGACTGCTGCTCTCGGCCGAAAGCCACCAGTCGCGAACGGCACCAACCGGCCCAGAAGCTGCCATTGCGCGCCAGGATTCAGGCATTGGATGATCCAGCATGTCTAGACAGTAAAGCGCCTCAAAAACATGCCGGCTTGGACAGCGTGGATCAACTTAAATACCCTATCGCTCCCAGAGCCTCAATCAAACGCAACAATGCTGGTTTTTCGGCTGGTTTTTCGCCGATGCAACACACGTCCGGATCGCTGAGAGAGCACCAAACCGACACCGGGTCGCCTACCTTCAGCCCGTATGAGGCTTTACGCAGAGTTGCAGTTGACCAAGCGTCAATGGTTTCGTTGAGAGACTTTTGAAAACGCTTCCCATTGGCGCTATAACTGAAGCTCATGAACTGAGCTCCGATCCACGGCTCCTCACTTCCTACAAATGTTACGTAGCCTTGTACCACTTGTCCCACAGGTACATCGCCAGCGCTCATCAATTATCTCCTGATAATGTGCCCGACATGCGGGACGACGTGATCACCCATGTTCCGCTGCCAACATTGACCTGAACTGAGAATGCTCTCTGAAGATAGCCCGGCACCTTCAAACACTGCGCAGGTGAATTTAACGGGGAGATGCCCGTAACATATGACGACAACAAACAGACATCAAGGGCTGCTTCGGGCCGAGTGCCGCCGGTGGAGAAGGCAGCAGTCGACCCATAGCTATCATTGTTGTATGAAGGTAACGAAGCTGGTTTCGATTTCGACGCTGGCGGGGGGAAACGTGTTGACCAACATGACGGCATTGTCACCTTGGTTAAGAAAAATCAGAAAGTCCCCGGACTCAAACTCGACTCTAAATCCCACTAGCCGGGACTCCTGGCCGTTGAGGGAGTCGAGAATTCCCTCAACCTCGCAAATTTTTTCGCCTTCGAGGTAGGATGCTGATAAAGCTACCAGGAGGTTTTCCTTCTTCCAGGAGCACATGGCGTTAGGCTCAATCTCGAAGGCGTCTGGCGTATTGATGGGAAATAGGTCGGTCCCTACGCTCTCACCATCACTCAAGAGGTACATGGATATCATCTCTTGCTCGCCGAAACGCCATTCAATGGAACCGACATCTCCCAGACTCTTCTCTCCGTTGAAATAGTACTGGTCATGCATCAGCACGCTCAGTCTCTTACCTACCAGTAAACGTGCACTGTTTAGGTCTTGGGCTGTTCTCGTAACTGAATAGGAATAGCGGCTATCCAATAGGCACCTCGGTACTCGGACTGGGGTAGATATTACACAAGCGTTGTGATGTCCGCTTTTGGCTGATTTCCGTCTATCGCTGCTGTCAGCTGCACTACTCACCTTAGTGGGGTTCCCGCTCCAGGCAGTCGGCCCATTTGCCCGCAAACCGGTAGAGGGGGGCGAATGCTTCCGATAGCTCTAGGCCAAGTGGCGTGAGGCTGTAGCCGCCGTCGACTCTTTCGACAATGCCCGCGTCGCGCAGCTCATGGATTCTGCTTTGCAGCACAGTGGGAGAGATGTCTCCCGCCGCACTTCTTAAAGCCCTGGAACTCATGGCTCCATCGCGTAGTTCCCAAAGGACTCTAAGCGCCCATTTTTGTCCGAGTAAGTCCAGGAGAGCCATAATTGGCCGGCGTCCCCTGAGTATTGATGAAACGCGGCTCTGGCTATCATTCATCGTTATTGACCTTGCTTGCTACATATTTAGTAGCGAGCATCCTTGCTACATATTTGATAGCGGAGGATACGCGATGTCACGAATCAAAGCACTCGGTGAACCCTACCCAGCCGAGGTCAGGGCGACATTCGACAAGATAATGGGAGTAGGAGTACCACCGCTGGTTCTATTCTCAACCATTGCAAGCAGTGATCGTGCGTGGCGAAAATTCACGGGCGGTTCTCTGCTGGATGGATCGTTGCTGACACTTCGCCAGAGAGAACTCGTCATCGATAGGGTTTGTGCTCGCACGGCGTGTGAATACGAGTGGGGGGTACATGTGATGGCCTTCGCACAGGCTGCCGGGCTTTCCAAAGAAGAGGTGGCCGGCACGTTGGAACATCCTCTTCGGCCGGAGCATTGGAAGGAGGAAGAGGCCATTCTCCTCACCGCGATCGATGCGCTTCATGATCGAGCAACGTTGAGCGATGAAGAATTTTTGAGCCTCGGAAAGCACTTCGACGACGATCAGGTGCTGGAGATTTTGATGCTCGCGGGCTTTTACCGTACGGTCTCATACATTGCGAATGGCCTTGCATTACCGCTCGAGCAAAATGCAGCCCGCTTCAGTGAATATCAGAAGGGGATGACTGCAAAAACTTGAGGTAGCCCGACATTGATTGCTTCTGGCCGCAAGTCTATCTCTGGTTCAACGAGAGCTACCCCACAACAAGGAGCTACAAATGCCCACCGCCCACGTCTTCATCGCCACCAGCCTGGATGGCTTCATCGCCCGCTCCGACGGCGACATCGACTGGCTTCTACAGCGCGACGACCCGTCCGAAGACCACGGCTATCCAGCCTTCATCGCCGACAAGGACGTGATCGTGATGGGGCGCGGGAGCTATGAAAAGGTGCGGACCTTCGACACTTGGTTCTACGACCGGCCCGTGGTGGTGCTGTCCGAGCAGTTGGCCGATTCGTCGGTGCCCGAGGCGTTGAAGGGCAAGCTGCGTTTCTCCAACCGGGCCCCCAAGGATTTGCTGGCGGAGCTGGAGAGTCAGGGCGTGCAGCGTGTCTATGTGGATGGTGGTCGGGTGGTGCAGTCTTTTCTGCGCGATGGGTTGGTCACCGATATGGTGATCACCACCGTTCCCGTGTTGATCGGCTCGGGGCGGCCGTTGTTTGGCGGGCTTGAGCGGGATGTGGATTTGAAACTGGTATCCAGCCGCAGCTTTCCTTCGGGGCTGGTGCAGTCCACCTACCGATTGGTTCCATGATTGAGGCCGTGTAGCCCTGCGGCACAACCGGTGGGGCTTGACAGCCCTGGGATACTGAAAGGGTAGCCGCGTCCATTGCGGTACATCCCGTCACGACGCAAAGGAAGGTGCTCTCCATGCGCAATGAAGAACTCAAGGCCTTATTCGACCAGCAGGCCGCCAGCTACGATAAGCAATGGGCGGGAATGGCGCCCATTCGTGATGCCCTGTACACCCTGCTCGACGCCGTGTTCGCTGACTTACCGGAAAATGCCCGGATACTCTGCGTCGGCGTAGGCACTGGTGCGGAACTGGTCCATCTGGCCAAGCAGAACCCCGGCTGGCATTTCACCGCCGTTGACCCCTCGGACGCCATGCTCGATATCTGTCGGCAGAAAGCGGCACAAGAAGGCTTCCTTTCGCGTTGCAGCTTTCATCAGGGTTACCTTGACGTGCTACCTGCTGAGCCTGACCACGACGGTGCCACCTGTTTTCTGGTGTCTCAGTTTTTGCTCGAGCCACAGGCCCGTATAACTTTCTTCCACGAGATCGCCCGCCGGCTTAAGTCGGGCGCAATACTGGCAAACGCCGACCTCGCCGCTGACATCGAATCACCTGCCTACGAGGCGCTACTGCGCAACTGGATGACGCTGATGTCCTCTGCAGGCGTACAGCCGGAGATGCTGGTCAGGGCTCGTGCTGCCTACGCCCGCGACGTGGCTATCCTGCCGACACAGCAGGTCGCCGGTCTCATCGAGACCGCTGGGTTCGAGGCTCCGATACAGTTCTTCCAGGCGGGGCTGATGCATGGGTGGTTTTGCCCGCGCAAGGCAGACATTGTCTTGAGTTAGACGTGACCTTGACTTTCAACGCACGCGGTCGCGGCTTTGTGCGGCCAGGTCCAGGGCCTTTTGCATGTCCAGTCGCGCCGAGCGGCCGACGTCTTTGTCGTTGAGTTGGAAGCGGCGTTCCGACGGCAAGATGGGCGCGGTGAGGTCTTCGGCGTCCATCTGTTCGAAGTCGTGGTTGTCGCCGATGGTCATGGCGCTGCGGCGTAGCAGCATGCGCAGTTGCTCGGGTTGCAGTTGCGGGTTGATGGACAGCATCGCCGCCAGCAGTCCCGCGACCATGGGCGTGGCGTAGGACGTGCCGCAATGCACTGCGCCTTGCTGGCCGGCGTTGGTCGTCGAGGCATGGGCGCAAGCGGCGGCAGTGATGTCGACGCGCATGTCGATGTTCGAGGAGCTGCGCTTGACCGCATAGGCCGGGTCGTCGACGGCGACACCGGTATGCTCGCTGCGCTGGTGCCCGCCAACCACCAGCAATTGCTCGGTGATGAAGGAGGAGGGCAGGCGGTATTCGTCGCTGCCCGAGAACGAGGCGCCATTGCCGGCGGAGTTCACCACGATGACGTCGGAATGTTCCTTGCGCAGCCAGAGGAAGAACTCCTCCAGCAACTCCTCGTACCCGCCCATGGCGATGCCCGAGCGCAGCAGCGAGTCGACGTTATCGCCTTTGACGTCCTTGGCGCCGACGCGGTGGATGCCCCAGCTCCAGTTGAGCACGCGTACACCGTCCTCCACGAGGTTGACGGAGGCGGCGATGTTGGCGGTGATCCCGGCATCGGAATTACGTTCGACGATGACCTCGAAGCCGCCGCTCGTCTTGTCCAGCCCGCGGAGAAAACCGGTGTTGCCGCTGTCGTCCCAGTGCGCGGCGAGAATGCCGGCGACGGTTGTGCCGTGGTTGTCCGGCTTGTCTGCATCGCGGGCGTAGACGCAGGTGCGCGGTGGTGAGCAGGCGCCGAGGTAGTCTGCGAAGTCCGTCGTGTCGAAATCCACATCGCGCTCGATCAGGCCGATGCGCACCGGTTGCGGCTGGATGGGCGGCTGTCGTCCGGGGATGCGTCGTTGGTAATAATTCACCGCGTCGAGAAAGCGATTCGCGGCCCACTCATCGGAGTCCAGGGCTGGCTTCTTCGGTTCTTCAGGATGGGCTGCGGCTTGCTCGGTCTCTTCGGCCGAGGACTCTTCGATGACCACGGCGTCCACGCTGGTCTCGCTGCCCAGGCGCAGCACCAGGGCGTCACGCTGCACCAAGTCCTTGGCCGGCAGGCGAAGTTGGTACAGGTTCAGTGGCGCGATGCTGCCGACCACCGTTGCCCCGTATTTGCGGGCCAGGCGCTCGGCTTCCTGACGGCCGTCACGGTCTTCCTCGATCAGCACGCTGACCAGGTCGACGTAGGTGGTCAGGCCATCCATGTTCTTCGCTACTTCGTCCGCTCCGGCGGCCAGTACGTGACTGTTGCGCAAGGTCAGCCAGGCGGCATTGCTGGCGCGTGGGCCGGCCTGCAGCCAGAGCGGGCCGCTCTGGTAGTCGGCGCTGTCCAGGCGCAAGCGCAGGTTTTCCCCTTCGCGCTGGATCGTGTCCGCGGGTATCACCTTTGCGCCCAGTTTCAGTGGCGGCGTTGTCTGGCCCAGTCCGCGTACGGTCAGGCACCAGTCCTGGTGCTGGCTTTGTAGCAGGTCGCCGCAGCGTTTCAGGCTTTCCAGACGCAGCGGTTCAGGCACAGCGGCTGCCGTGCTGGCAGCCAACGAGAACAACGTAGCGAGGGCAGCGGATCGTAGGGGCATGAGCCAGGTTTCTTTGCCGAGGGTCTTGTTGCTCCGACTGTTACGTTGCTCGCTTCGTTCAGCGGGATAACGCTACCCAGCGATGACGCTTCTTCGTTCAGAAGCTATCGAGGCGCACGCCCAACATGAACGCGATACCTGATATCCCGATCAAAACTGTCTTCCGGGTTTTCATAAGCTTCCAGTGTTTCCAAGAACCCTGTGCGCTCAAGACTCACCAGATCCTCAAGGGTCCAATCAAAGGGGAAGTCGCTGGAAAAGCTTTCACCCTGATGTTCAACCCATTGAAAAACCGGGAAGGGCAGGTAACCGAGCCACTCCGACCGATAGGTGATCTCGTCGGATTCGCTACTCGTCACGATGGCGTGGATCTTGTTCTTGATGGTTGCTTGGCGTTCATCCATGGTGTTTCGATCCTGGTTGTTGATTGACCTACCGCTAGCTTATGGCCGATTGCTTTGCGTCGAGCAACGAAGTTGTTCGGCTGCTGGCAATCATCGACGACATGCCTCGCATCCTGTGTAGAATCCGGTTTTTCCAGATTTCAAAGGATTGAGGCTCGTGATCACTGATAACGTTCCGTTCCTGATTGAGTCGATTTTCGGGCGTTTGAATCAATGACCAAAGACCTGAGCGATGCCGATCTTCATGCCGTGATGCTGGAAGCCATCGAAGAAGGCTTGAACATCAACGTGCACGCCATCTGTGTGCGTCTGCAGATCGATGTTTGCAGTCTCTTGAATCAGGTCGCGATTGCGGTGGCTGAGGGTTTCATTTCAAATACTCAGGACTTTGAATTTTGCGATGAGATCATGAATGCGTTGTTCGTCGCTATCGTGGACGTATCCATGCATGCGCCGATGCCAGAGCCGGCATTTTCGATATACAGAGCATTTGACGCCGGAGAGTACACGCACAGCGGTGATTCTACGAACGTGTGCCCTTGGGAGAAATACACTCGGCCAGAGATAGAACGGATTCTGCACAGCACTGGGAGAGGTCTGCCGACACTAGCCAGTTAGGCATTGACACCATGGCAGATTGAATAAATGAGACGAGTAGAAATGGACAGGAACCCAAAACTGGAAATCGAGTGCGCCACCTACAACGATTTTCTCAGCCTCTGGGATCAGGGAACGTTTGCTGATCGGCGCAGCAAGCCCGAAGAAACGCTTCAACGGCGAAGAAAAAGCAGGCTATCGGCGTACGGATCAACTGGCTATTGATGAATGTAGATCTGAAATGTTGAAGCCGTCGCCGCTGCAACAGGTAGTGTCGGGGTTTTACTGCGAGCATTGTGGCATCGGCTTTGTCAGGGATAGTCTGGTCCAAGGAAGTTAACGACAGAGTTCTGCTGGAGAGATGCGAGATTTCGCATCACCCCCGATACGGACATCAAAACGACACGGAGTGTCACAACATGAAAACCATTGATCGTGCTTTGCTAGGCTGCGGAATACTGATCCCATTCTGGCTGTTTTTGGGTGTCACACTGACTGCGCGGGCCTATCCAGGCTACAGCCATCTGGATCAAGCCATGAGCCAATTAGGTGCCATTGGCGCGCCAACCCACAGCTTCTCTGCTTGGGTGAACAATTTTCCGCTGGGTGTGATGTTCGTGCTTTTCGCAACAGGTGTGGCGAGACGGTTCAAGGCATCGCCGATGGCCTTGCTTAGCGCGGCACTGATTCTCATCCATGGCTTGGCAAGCTTTACGGCCGGCTATTTTTCCTGCGACCAAGGCTGTGCGCCGGCTCAACCGTCGGTCTCGCAGCAGAGTCACAATCTTGCGGGGCTGGTGATGTTCATTTCGCTCACTCTGGCGGGAGCGCTGTGGACGTTCCTTGGCAAGTCGCTGCTTTTATCTGCCAGGTTCGCCATGTTCTCGGCGATCTGCGTAGTCCTGGCCATCGTGACGGTTATGCTGATGGCGACGGCATTGGCCGACGGTCATTTGTTCGGCCTGTACCAGCGACTCAATTACGGGGTTTCGGTGGTCTGGATTGCCTCATTGGCCTTAGCTGCCCTACAGGACGAGGCCGACGTGAAAGCAGCTTACGTCCGTTAAATGCCTACATCACACTGAAGAACCTATCACTATCGCCGCGCCTAGATAGACCTCTGGTTAACGCGTTTGGAGAGCGCTTCGGCGCTTTCCTTGCGCTCGGAGTAGCGGTCGACCAAATAGGTTTCTCTGCCGCGTACCAGCAAGGTGAACTTCATCAGTTCCTCCATGACATCGACGACCCGGTCGTAATAGGACGATGGCTTCATGCGCCCGGCTTCGTCGAACTCAAGGAAGGCTTTGGGGACGGAGGATTGATTGGGGATCGTGACCATGCGCATCCAGCGACCGAGCACGCGGAGTTGGTTCACGGTGTTGAAGGACTGCGATCCGCCGCATACCTGCATCACCGCCAATGTCTTGCCTTGGGAAGGACGAACCGCGCCCAGCGCAAGCGGGATCCAGTCGATCTGCGCCTTGAACACCGCCGACATCGAGCCATGGCGTTCTGGCGAGCACCAGACCTGGCCTTCCGACCACATCACCAATTCGCGTAGTTCCTGCACCTTGGGGTGATCGACGGGCGCATCGTCCGGTAGCGGTAGCCCGGACGGGTCGAAGATCGCGGTTTCGGCGCCCATGAGCTTCAACAGGCGCGCCGCTTCGCGGGTCAGCAGCTGACTGAAAGAGCGCTCGCGGGTTGATCCGTACAGCAAAAGTATGCGCGGTTTATGCTCTGGTTCTGCGCTCTTTGCGAGTTTTTCCGCTGTTGGTACGTCGAAGAGTGACAGGTCAAGATTTGGGAAGTCATGCGGGGTTTCGCTGGAGAACTCAGTCATTACACAGCTCCAATCCGGTCCAGAACATAGGGAAAAGCATATTCGTATTTCCATATGTTTATCGCAAGTCGCAATTGGCTGACCGCGCAAAACGTTGCCGATGGAAACAGATATTCCTTGCGGGAATGCTGCGCATAAAATTAATGAATTTTTATTATCTCCAAGCGAGGCGTAGCTTGATTTCAGGACACGGAGAACTGCGCTTTGAAATCATCCTCGTTTAATTCAGCGGAAAAATTTGATACTTCACGGGCCAATGAGTACGGCCGGCAGAGCCGCATTGCGCTCGCTGGATACGACGCCTGCCAGGACCTGGCGGCGTGCATGCTGGCGGCGACCCTTGGGAACGTGGGTTCGGCGAATATACTGGTGGTGGGCGCTGGCGGTACGGCGCAAGAGATCATTGCAATGGCCAAGCTGGAGCCGGGTTGGCGCTTCACTGCCGTCGATCCGTCCGGGCCAATGCTGGAGGCGGCGAAGCAGCAATTAGCCGCAAACAACTTGCTCGGAAGAACCGCCCTGCATCTTGGGCATGTTGAAGACCTGGTAGCCAACGGGTCGTACGATGCTGCCACCTTGATCGGTGTACTCCATCATCTCGATGGGGATGAAGCCAAGTTGAAAATATTACGGTCCATCCAGGCACATCTAAAGCCGGGAGCGCCGCTGATTGTCGCCGGGAACCAATATGCGTATGCCAGCCAGCCGCTACTCCTCGCGGCCTGGGGGCAACGGTGGCGACAGCATGGCGCCAGCCCGGAAGAAGTGACGGTCAAGCTTGGCAAGATTCTTCAAGGCGCCGACCCTCCACATTCCGAGGCTGCGGTTCAAAAACTGTTGAGTGATGCAGGATTCGGCAGTGCTACCCGGTTCTTCAGCAGTCTTTTCTGGAGCGCCTGGCTAACGTGCAAAACGGCCTGAGGACGGACCTTCAGCGACGTGGCTCAGCTTTCCGGCGGCGTGATGGGGGCGTCGCTGGCTTCAGCCGCCAGCTTCAGTCGGTCGGCTTTGCTGATGTATTGAGTCTTGTTTTTGGGTGCCAGCTTGGCACTGGCTTTTTTGGCGTTAGCCTTCAATAACTGGTTTATTTTCTTGCGGCGATTCATGTTGTTCTGCTCGGCATGTCAATTTTCCGGATGGTATCAGTTTTCCGTTTTCTCAGGATTTTTCCTCATTTTTGCAGTGGGCTTCACACGGCGTTCGATAATGATCGAGTCATTCGGGATCTCCAACCGAATCGCCGTTTCCTCGGCGTGCATTTCAATCAGCGTTGAATTGCCTACGCCTCGGAAAATCACCGTCGCATCTTCAAATTTTTTGTAATCTTCCAGCGGTGAATCCTTGGGGGCTGGCAATAGATTGGCGTAAGGCGGTTTCACCAGAATCGTTGCTCTTTCTATACGTATTTGCGCGAAGCTCATGGCTGCTTGCAGCAAGTCCGAAGTCACGCCCCCCATGAGAAGGGGCGTCAGGAGGATTACCCCAACGATCACTGCCCTGGTTCTCTTCAAGGGTTTCATTTCGGCGTGAGGATCCTGGTCAGGATGCTCGGAATCGACGACTTCAGGTGCCGATGGCTGCGCTGCTTTTATTTTTTTGTTCTGCTCCAGATAGGCGGAGTAAACGATGTACTGAAAAATGGGCAGAAGGATGAGCTGAATGTGTTCCAAGGGGCTTTTATGGGTAAGGAAATAAATGGTCACCGCGCCGCATATTCCAAAAAACACCGAGAGGAAGGTTATTTTTGGTCGTTTGAATTCCAGTATGGGTTTTTTACCGGTGATTTTTCCATGCAGCCAGACGAAGCTTCTAAGCACGGGTATGAAGAACGGCGAAAGTAATACCCCTACAGCCGTGACGGAGACTGAAAAGTAAACACACACCAGCCCGAAGCAAAATGCAGTGACTAGAAATAACAAACTGTCTCCAACGGATACGCCTTGTGGGTAATGACCGTTGCTCAATAAATAACTGACGATGCACGTGCCGCCAATCAGCAATCCGATTCTTGCCGACAGGGAGAGTAGTTTTGTAGCGATCTCTATCTGTTTTTCGAGTCCGGTGGTTGCTTCCCGCATCATAGAATCCTCCTTGATATTAAGCAGCAGATGGTCGCTTCCCGGACGCATCTATTCGTAGAGAGCATAGCGATGCTTTGGTTGTTCGTGACGTGTGAGTGCGCGCAAAGTTGGGGCGAGGCTGGCGAATGCTTCCCATGAGCCTCTGGAGGTGATCGCGGTTCGCACTGGGTAGCAGCGTCTAAAGGTAAAAAAAACGTCTTGAAATGTCGGTCTTCAGACTGCCTTAAGACTTTACCTGCAGGTTGGCAGCATCGCTTCCCAGCGATCGGATCGTGGCTGCCGAATGAGTCGGCAGCCCGTCAGACTTTCACGAGGCGCGTTATGACCCGCGATATTGCCGTAAACCGTTATGGAAAACTGTCGATCACCCTGCACTGGTTGATGCTGGCGCTGTTCGTCGGTGTGTATGCCTGCATTGAAATCAAGGGTCTGTTACCCCGTGGCAGCACCGGGCGAAGCCTGTTCCTGGGGTTGCACGGGCTCTTCGGGCTGAGCATTTTTGCACTGGTTTGGGTCCGTCTGTTCGGGCGCTTGACACCGCGCCCGCCAGTCACACCCGCGCCGCCGGCCTGGCAGACGGGTGTTTCCCACTTAATGCATGCGGCCCTGTATGGCCTGATGATCGCGACACCGGTGCTGGCCTGGTTGATGCTGGCCGCCGGAGGTAAGCCCGTGCCGTATTTCGGGTTCTTCTTGCCGGCACCGGTGGCGGTGGATCCCGATTTGGCCAAACAGCTCAAGTATTGGCACGAATTGCTCGGCAGCAGCGGCTACTGGCTCATCGGCCTGCATGCGGCGGCGGGGCTGTTCCATCATTACTGGGTGGGTGACAATACCCTGGCCCGGATGCTGCCGGGGCGAAACCGCTCTTGATGGACGAGTTCTGCCTGGTAGCAACCGGAATTCGGCCGGACGCTACCCCACGTAGTACTTATCCCAAAGTTTGTTCCGGAATCGTTTGCCTGGATCGAACCGTGCCTTGAGTGCAAACAACCGTTGTGCACCAAGGTAGGCACGCGAGAATTGCTGTCGCGTCGCATGCAATTGATAGGGCAGGTAGTAAGTGCCCCCGAACGCCAAGGCAATATCGATCAGCTCGCGTGTCCATACGCCGACCTTCTCGCGGTCGGCCACGCCGACGTGTTGCCAGTAATAAAGTACGAATGAAAAGACTTCCTCGCGTGCCCAGGACAGGTACGTATGAGGGGCGGGCGGCGAGTGTCGGATGGAGATGTTGATGGCATCAACGTCATGGGCCTTCAGTAGATTGGCCATTTGTATTGCAAACGCGTTGAAGTGGGCTACCGGTACGAAATATTCCTGCAGCGCGTAGGTACTGTTGTGGGTAGCGATCGGCCCGAGCGAGGCGACGTCCCTGCTGGCCTCGTAATTGCGGCGTACCACTGGGTGGCTGAGGTAGCGCAATGGGTCGATGACATCCTTGCGAATCAGCGAGCCACCGGGGAGTCTGGCCACGCCCCACATGATGGTTTGATCCAGGGCGTACGATTGCCCCGGTGCGACCAGCCGATCTTCGACGGTCAGCTCTTTTTCCGTGGTGCACCAGGTGATGGCGGTGGCTTGGTCAAAGTGGGGCGGCGCCAGATCGGCGTTGTGCAGGATTGCCTGGTCGTTTCCGCGGATCTGGTCATTGAAGAACTTGGGGTAATCGGCAACCGGCATAGGATGTACTTGGCGCTCCATCGTGACGTTGGGTGCCAGGTCCAGTTCGATCTCTGTGATGACCCCCAACGCGCCATAGCTACCGATGGCGGCGTGAAACAGATCGGTATTTTCGGAGCGAGAGGCTTCCACTACAGAGCCGTCGGCGAGCACCAGTTGCAGGGCGCGTACCGAGTTGCTCATCGGCCCGGCGCCGACGTAACGCCCATGAGCATTGACTGACAGCGCCCCGCCGACCGTGAAGTTGGCATAGCTCTGCATGATCTTTACCGAAAGGTCATCCGGGTCGATGACGGTCTGCAGGTCGCGCCAGCGCATTCCTGACTGCACGCGTATGACCTTGTTTTCAGGCGAATAGCGGATGACCTGATTGAACTGACGCATATCGAGATGCAGGCTGTCTTCAGTGGCAATCTGGCCGCCCATGCTATAGCGGCCACCACCGATGCTCACCGGGCCCGTCCACAGGGTCAACGCCTGGCATATCTCATAGGTGGTACGTGGAGCACACAGACGGCTCACCCAGACCGGGTTGAGCAATGTCACGTCGTTAACCAGCACGCCCGAAGGTGCTGCCCATGCCGACCAGGGGGACAGTACGCCGAAGGCAATCCCGGTCATGCCAGCCTGAAGCAGGCTGCGTCGGGTGAGACAGGGCGACAATCCTGAAAGGGTGGGCGCTCGCGCGTCGTTGATCATGCAGTGCCACTCAATTGGGAATCGAAGACCACGCGTACGTGCGGACAATGGTCACTGGAAGACATCGTATCTGACTACTGCGTGTCAAAAGCCGAGTGCATCAAAAAATTGTTGGTGTTGGAGCGGATGGGCCTGGCGGACCTGAAGGCGGGGAATCGCATCAGGTTGCTGGTTGCGCGGGATTTCGATTGGCTGCCGGACGGCCCTATCCGAGGGTTCTTCCTGCGACAGGGGCTGCCGGATTTCATGGCGAGCCGATTCGACGTCCCCGATGAAACCCTGCACTTTGCCCATGGCATGCTGACCAAACCCGCTTACGCCCAGTTGCAAGTCGAAATCCACAAGTTACGCAGCAAACTGGCGGCGCTTCACAACGAATCGTTGAGCGCACCGCTGTCCGAAAAACGTGGGACTGCGCTGTTGCTGGCGATGCGAGTTTGGGAGCCGCAGGTATTCAGGAAGCTTAAGCGGGGGTAGGTCGATAGGTCACTCGACTGGGCCTGATATTACTTCAGATTGCTCTGGAAGAAGCTCGTCAGCTTATCGAACGGAATGAGGTCGACCCGATCATAAAGATCGACATGGCCAGCCCCAGGAATGATGACCAGTTCCTTGGGTTGACCGGCGAGCTTGTAAGCCTCTTCGCTGAACTCCCTGGAGTGCGCATCGGCGCCAGCAATGAATAACATCGGATGAGGCGAAATGGTCTCGATGTCATTGAGCGGGTAGAAATTCATGAACTTGACGTTGCTTGTCAGCGTCGGGTGCGTGGTCAGGTCTTTGGACGAGCTCGATGGCGTGAACTCACCGCGTGGGGTGCGGTAGAAGTCATAGAACTCACGTTGGATAGGATGGGTGTTTTCATCCAACTGATGCACCGTACCGCTGGTGTAAAGCGTTTCACCGCCCGCGAACTCCACATTACGCTGCTGTGTGGCCTGCGCGATGATAGCCCGGCGCTGTTCAAGCGTTTGGGAGTGTTTCAATCCGTTGCGATTGACGCCACCCATGTCATACATGCTCACCGTTGCGATGGCTTTCATGCGTGGGTCGATCTTCGCTGCGCTGATCACGAAGCTGCCACTGCCGCAGATGCCGATGGCGCCAATCCGCTCTTTATCGACAAAAGGCTGGGCGCTGAGAAAGTCCACTGCGGCGCTGAAGTCCTCGGCGTAGATATCCGGCGAGACTGCGTTGCGCGGCTGCCCCTCGCTTTCGCCCCAGAATGACAAGTCCAGGGAGAGGGTGACGAAGCCTCTTTCCGCCATTTTCGTGGCATAGAGGTTGGCGCTCTGCTCCTTGACCGCGCCCATCGGGTGGCCTACGACAATCGCCGGATTTCTGGCCTTGCCATTGAGTTTCTTCGGAATGAACAGGTTGCCGGCTACGTTCATTTGATACTGGTTCTTGAAATTGACCTTTTGTACGGTCACGTCGTCGCTGGTATAGAAGTTATCTGCGCCGTTGGACATATCGGCTCCTATTGCTGAGAGCGAACTGATAAGAAGGGTTAATAAAACGATGATCTTTTTCATTGGGAATCCTGTCGATGCGGAGTAATCAGTTTTTTGGAAAACGTCACTTGCACACCCCGCCGACCCAGCGCTTGAGCCAGTTTCGCGGTGTCATCCACTTGCCCCAGACGGGTGTAGGCGTAGGTAGAGTTGAAGTTCGTGTAAAAGACGACCAAGGTGTCCGGCCCGTACAGCATCAGGTCGCCATTGCTGATCGTTCCCGGCCGGTTTGCTTTGGCAGGTAGCGCTTGGGGAAGGGGGGCGTATTTCTCGTTATGGTTGAGATCGTTCATCTCCAACGTCAGCGGCAACAACGTGACAAACGCGCGGGTAGCCGCGTTGTCGGCCAAGGTGATGGCGAAGCGTTGTTCGCCGACGGTCATCCACATCACGGTTTTCTCCGTTTTCGAAGATGCCGATGCGGCACCATTGATCGTTGCGTAGCTGCCAAGAACGAGCATTACCGTCAGCAAACCAAGCCGGGCCGATTTCATCGCAGTTGCGCATTTATTCCTGTTCATGGCGTTGATGGTGACTTGGGAACGGTTATGCGACTAGCTAATGAATGCTTAACAAGGCTATAAGCAAGGCTAATCAATTGGCTTAGATGTGTTTCACCATGATCAAAAGAAATCTCAATGACCTGCTGTCTTTCGTCACGGTCGCGCGCGAAGGTAGCTTCACGCGCGCTGCCGGGGCATTGGGTGTCACACAATCTGCACTGAGCCAGGCCATCAATGGCCTGGAAGCACGCTTGCAGATCCGGTTATTGACGCGGACCACTCGGAGCGTTTCGCCGACCATCGCGGGTGAACGGCTGCTGCAAGCGATAGGCAATCGCTTCGATGAAATAGAAGCGGAGCTGGATATGCTGACGGAGATGCGAGACAAGCCCGCAGGCACCGTACGCATCACCTGCGGCGATCATGTCCTGCGCACGACCTTGCTCCCCAAACTTACCGGGTTGCTGCACGACTACCCGGATATAAACGTTGAATTTGACGTGTGTTACGGCTTTCGAGACATCGTGGCGGATCGGTTTGATGCCGGCGTGCGCCTGGGCGATACCATCGACAAAGACATGGTTGCCGTTCCGATAGGCCCTCCATTGCGGATGGCTGCCGTCGCTTCGCAAGCGTATTTCGCTGCCCACGCCATTCCCAGGAGTCCGCGCGACCTGATGACCCATCGCTGTATCAACCAGCGCATGCAGACATCGGGCGGGCTCTATGTCTGGGATTTCGAACGGCGAGGCAAGCAGGTGAACGTGCGAGTTGACGGCCAGCTGATTTTCAACACGTCGACGCATATCGTGCAGGCGGCAGTGGCCGGGCTGGGCGTTGCGTACCTGCCAGAAGAAGAGTTTGAACCGTACCTGCAAGAAGGCCGACTGGTGCGCGTGCTGGAAGATTGGTGTCCGCCGTTTTCAGGCTACTATCTGTACTACCCCAGCCGACGACAGCCTTCGCCTGCATTTACACTGGTTGCCAATGCATTGCGCAAAACCATCTAAGAAAGTAGTCGCTTTCAGAACACGTTTCGTCGTCCATGTGCAATCGCCAACCCCCGGTAGTGGCAAGCTGTGAGGATGCCCCGGACCAGGTGCGCCAAAGACACCTGGCCGGAGAGCGAGAATGGCGATCGGATGTGCCACGCGACCGTGACGTGGGCCGGACGCCGCAGCCAAGACTCCGGACGGCTGCCGCTATGCGGTGGTGTCGTTCGAGATGCCGAGGTACGTTTATGCCCGATGAGACGCTTCACCTGCCTTTGATCCACAGCGTGCTTGCGCGCGAAAAGGACACCCCTGGTGCCCTGCTGCCTATTCTCCATGCCATCCAGGCAGGCTGCGGGTATGTCCCCGACAGCGCCGTCCCGGAGATCGCCCACGCCCTCAACCTCAGCCAGGCTGAAGTGCGCGGGGTCATCAGCTTCTACCACGATTTCCGCACCACGCCGCCGGCGCGCCATACCCTGCGCCTGTGCCGGGCTGAGTCCTGCAAGAGCATGGGCGCCGAGACCCTGGCTGCGCAGTTGCGCGAGCAACTGGCGCTGGACGATCACGGTACCAGCGCCGATGGCAGCATCAGCCTGCGGCCGGTCTATTGCCTGGGTGCCTGCGTCTGCTCGCCGGCCCTGGAGCTGGATGGGGAGTTGCATGCGCGGATCACGCCTGAGCGTCTACGTCAGTTGGTCAATGATTGCATGGAGGAGGGCGCATGCTGACGCTCTGTATCCCCCGCGATTCGGTAGCCCGTGCCGTGGGCGCGGACAAGGTGGCCGATGCGTTGGCCCGTGAGGCTGAACGTCGACAGCTGCCGTTGACGGTGTTGCGCACCAGTTCCCGTGGCCTCTATTGGCTGGAACCGCTGGTGGAGCTTGAAAACGCCGGCGTCCGGTTGGGCTTTGGCCCTGTCACACCGGCCGATGTGCCGGGCCTGCTGGATGCGCTGGCAGGCGATCCCGGCAGCCATCCGCTGGCCCTGGGCCCGGTGGAGGAGATTCCCTATCTCAAGAGCCAGCAGCGCCTGCTGTTCGCGCGCGCCGGCATCACGCAACCGCTGTCCCTGGACGACTACCGTGCCCAGGGCGGCTTCCAGGGCCTGGCCCGGTCCATCCAGATGGATGGCGCAGATGTGGTCGCCAGCGTGCTGGATTCCGGCCTGCGCGGTCGGGGCGGTGCGGCGTTCCCGGCGGGCATCAAGTGGCGCACGGTGCGCGATGCCGTGGGTGCACAGAAGTATGTGGTGTGTAACGCCGATGAAGGCGACTCAGGCACCTTCGCCGACCGCATGTTGATGGAGGGCGACCCCTTCCTGCTGATCGAAGGCATGATCATCGCCGGCCTCGCCGTAGGCGCGACGATGGGCTACATCTACGTGCGTTCGGAATACCCGGCCGCCATCAGTACGCTGAACGAAGCGCTGCGCATCGCTCGCGACGCCGGCTATCTGGGGGCGAACGTGAGCGGTAGCGGCTGCGCCTTCGACATTGAGGTTCGTGTCGGGGCCGGCGCCTATATCTGTGGCGAAGAAACCGCACTGCTGGAATCCCTCGAGGGCAAGCGCGGCACGGTTCGCGCCAAACCGCCACTGCCGGCGATTCAAGGCCTGTTCGGGCTGCCTACGCTGGTGCACAACGTGGTGACCCTGGCCTCGGTGCCGGTGATCATGGAGAAGGGCGCGCAGTTCTATCGCGACTTCGGCATGGGCCGTTCCCTGGGCACGATGCCGTTCCAACTGGCCGGTAACGTCCGTCACGGCGGCCTGGTGGAGCGCGCCTTTGGCCTGAGCCTGCGTGAACTGGTGGAAAGCTATGGTGGCGGTACCGCCAGCGGTCGGCCCCTGAAGGCCGCACAAGTGGGCGGGCCGTTGGGTGCCTGGGTGCCGCCTGCGCAATTCGATACGCCGCTGGACTACGAAGCGTTCGCCGCCATGGGCGCGATGCTCGGCCACGGTGGTGTGGTGGTCGCCGACGACAGCCTGGACATGGCCCAGATGGCCCGGTTCGCCTTGCAGTTCTGCGCCGAGGAATCCTGCGGCAAGTGCACGCCGTGCCGGATCGGCTCCACCCGTGGGGTGGAAGTGGTGGATCGCTTGATCGCCAGCACCGAAGCCGGTGCCCGTCAGGAACAGGCCCTGCTGTTGCAGGATCTGTGCGACACCCTGCAATACGGTTCGCTCTGTGCCCTCGGTGGGATGACGTCCTACCCCGTCGCCAGTGCCCTCAAGTATTTCCCCGCCGACTTCGGTCTGGCGACCACGGAGGCCGACCAATGATCAACATCTTCGATCCCAGCAGCGATATCGACCTGGGCACCCCGGCGCGTGAAAGCGACGTGCAGGTCAGCCTGACCATCGACGGGCGTGAAATCAGCGTCGCCTCCGGCACCTCGGTCATGCGTGCCGCGGCCTTGCTCGGCACCACCATCCCCAAACTCTGCGCCACCGACAGCCTGGAAGCCTTCGGCTCCTGCCGCATGTGCCTGGTGGAGATCGACGGCATGCGCGGTTATCCCGCGTCCTGCACCACGCCGGTAACCGAAGGCATGGTGGTTCGCACGCAAACCTCCAAGCTCGCCACGCTGCGGCGCAACGTGATGGAGCTGTACATTTCCGACCACCCGCTGGACTGCCTGACATGCCCGGCCAACGGCAACTGCGAATTGCAGACCGTGGCGGGGCAGGTGGGCCTGCGCGAAGTGCGCTACGGCTACGAAGGTGCCAACCACCTGGCCGAGGCCAAGGACGTTTCCAACCCGTATTTCGACTACGACCCGAGCAAGTGCATCGTCTGCAACCGCTGCGTGCGTGCCTGCGAGGAAATCCAGGGCACCTTCGCCCTGACGATCACCGGACGCGGCTTCGATTCCCGGGTGGAAGCGGCCGGCGGCGACAACTTCCTCGATTCCGAATGCGTTTCCTGCGGCGCCTGCGTACAGGCGTGCCCGACGGCGACCCTGATCGACAAGAGCGTCGTGGAGATCGGCCAGCCGGAGCGCAGCGTCATCACCACTTGCGCCTACTGCGGCGTGGGTTGCTCGTTCCGCGCCGAGATGAAAGGCGTACAACTGGTGCGCATGGTCCCGGACAAGAACGGGCAGGCCAACCACGGCCACTCCTGCGTCAAGGGGCGCTTCGCCTGGGGCTACGCCACGCACCCGGACCGCATCACCAAGCCGATGATCCGCAAGCACATCGACGACCCGTGGCAGGAAGTCAGTTGGGACGAGGCGGTCACCTACGCCGCCAGCGAATTGCGCCGGATCCAGCTCAAGTACGGGCGCGACTCCATCGGCGGCATCACCTCCAGCCGCTGCACCAACGAAGAAACCTACCTGGTGCAGAAACTGGTGCGCACCGCGTTCGGCAACAACAACGTCGACACCTGTGCCCGTGTCTGCCATTCGCCTACCGGTTACGGCCTCAAGCAGACCTTGGGCGAGTCCGCCGGCACCCAGAACTTCGACTCGGTGATGAAAGCCGACGTCATCCTGGTGATGGGCGCCAACCCCACTGACGCGCACCCGGTATTCGGCTCCCAGCTCAAGCGCCGCCTGCGCCAGGGCGCACGGCTGATTGTCATCGACCCACGGCGCATCGACCTGGTGGATTCGCCTCACGCCCGCGCCGAGCTGCACTTGCAATTGCGTCCGGGCACCAACGTGGCAATGCTCAACGCGTTGGGCCATGTGATTGCCACCGAAGGCTTGATTGACCAGCCTTTTGTCGAGGCACGCTGCGAGGCGGCGGACTTCGCTCGCTGGCGTGATTTCGTCAGCCTGCCGGAAAACTCCCCCGAGGTCCTGGGCCCGGTGTGTGGCGTGCCTGCAGAGCAGATCCGCGCCGCGGCACGGCTCTACGCCACCGGCGGCAACGCGGCCATCTACTATGGCCTCGGCGTCACCGAGCACAGCCAGGGCAGCACCTCGGTCATGGGCATCGCCAACCTGGCCATGGCCACCGGCAACATCGGTCGCGAAGGCGTCGGGGTGAACCCGCTGCGTGGCCAGAACAACGTCCAGGGCTCCTGCGACATGGGCTCGTTTCCCCACGAGCTGCCGGGCTATCGGCATATTTCCAACGAAGCGGTACGCGCCGAGTTCGAACAGGCGTGGAACGTGACCCTGCAACCCGACCCGGGCCTGCGCATCCCCAACATGTTCGAGGCGGCCCTGGACGGCACCTTCAAGGCGCTTTACTGCCAAGGCGAGGACATCGCCCAGAGCGACCCCAACACCCAGCATGTGACGGCCGCGCTGTCCGCTTTGGAATGCGTGATTGTCCAGGACATCTTCCTCAACGAGACGGCCAAGTTCGCCCACGTGTTCCTGCCGGGCAGCTCGTTCCTGGAGAAGGACGGCACCTTCACCAACGCCGAACGCCGCATCTCCCGCGTTCGCAAGGTGATGGACCCGTTGGCCGGCAAGGCCGACTGGGAAGCCACCATCGCCCTGGCCGATGCGCTGGGCTACAAGATGCACTACAACCATCCTTCGGAAATCATGGATGAAATCGCCCGCCTGACGCCGACTTTCACCCGTGTCAGCTACGCCGAACTGGATCGTCACGGCAGCCTGCAATGGCCCTGCAACGATGCCGCGCCGGACGGTACGCCAACCATGCACATCGATCAGTTCGTGCGGGGCAAGGGCCGTTTCATGCTCACCGGCTACGTGCCCACCGAGGAAAAGGTCAACGGCCGCTATCCACTGTTGCTGACCACCGGACGCATCCTCAGCCAGTACAACGTCGGCGCCCAGACCCGGCGTACCGACAACGTGGCCTGGCACGAGGAGGACCGGTTGGAGATTCACCCAACCGACGCCGAGAACCGCGGGATCGTCGACGAAGATTGGGTGGGTATCGGCAGCCGTGCCGGGCAGACGGTGCTGCGCGCGAAGGTGACCGAGCGGGTGGCACCGGGGGTGGTCTACACCACGTTCCACTTCCCGGAGTCGGGCGCCAACGTGATCACCACCGACAACTCCGACTGGGCCACCAACTGCCCGGAATACAAGGTCACGGCGGTGGAGATCGTGCGGGTCAGCCAGCCTTCGGAATGGCAGAAGCGCTACCAGGCCTTCAGTGATGAACAGGGACGCTTGCTCAGGGAACGTCGCCATGCCGAGAAAGCCGAGGTGCGTCGATGAGCTCTGACAGCTTGATCAAGATGGCCAACCAGATCGCCCAGTATTTCGCCAGTGAGCCGGATCACGCGGTGGCGGTGCGGGGCGTGTACCAGCACATAAAGAGCTTCTGGACGCCGACCATGTATCGCGACTTGATGGCCTGGCAAACGAAACATCCCGACGCTGTCCTGCACCCGTTGGTGCTGGCGGCATTGATGGAGTTTGAAAAAGCGGCTTAGGAAGGAAATGCAGTAGAACCTGCACACAGCCCCGGCCGGCGCCCTCGTCAACGACGAAGGGAACCGACCGGGGCTGTGTGCATTTCAGTTATTGATTATTGACGGTGATGTAGGGGTCCCATGTGTTGTTCGGGCCGATCTGGTTCAGGTTACGGTCCAGCAGAACGAAGACGATTTGGTACCAGAGCTTTCCCGGGCTCAGCGCAGTGGACTGCCAGACGGTATAGGTCACATCGGTCTTGGCAATGCCTCCGGGGGCACCATTGTCCAGATACGGCACTGGAATGCCGGGGATATTGAAAGATTGCGGGGTCGAGATGGTGCCCTTGTAGTCACCGCCCTGATGAGGGTCGCCGATCACGACGTTTTTGATCAATGCGATGCGGTCGAAGTTGCGCGACAGCGTGGTGGCGCGCCAGCGAATGATGTCGCCGGGTTTTACGTCGAACCACAACTCGTTCCCGCCTTCGCCTTCGCCACTGGAGATGTTGGCGTGGCTGTCGATGGCGCTGCGGGTCACCAGCATGGCAATCGCACCGCCTACGTCATTGGGGTGGGCGAGCAGGTAATCGGCGTCAACATTGACGAGCACATCAATGGTTTGGGTCGCTCCAGACATGTTGTTGCTCCTTGAGGGTAATGACAGTGACGACCGCCCTTCAAAGGGTGTCCGGGCCACCCGGTCCCTGGGTGCGGTCTCGGGAGGAACGATAGGTGATGGCGTTGTAGTGTCAAATTTCCAATTCTTGACGCTGGCGAAACGGAGCGAAGCGCAGCACAACCAAGGCGTTGATTTACCTTTGTCGTGGTCGATCTCTTAATGGGCTTTTGGTTATTTTCCGAGGGCATCAGTGGGCAAAGGCGCACAACCGTTGTCGGTGACTGCTTCTGATCCTGCGGAGGATGGGAGCCATTACCGACTGCGGTTCAGTTGGGGGACTGATTCGCCGTCCAGCGCTTCATTTCTTCGGCAATGAAGTGATGCACCAGGTCGCTGTACATCTTCTCGATGGCATCCGGGTTCAAGCCTTCGGCCTCTGCCCACACGCGTCGTGTCGCCAGCATGGCCTTGAAACGCTCCGGTGCCTGCACCGAAGCCGCCGAGGTCTTGAATTTAGAGGCCGCGAGCACGTATTGATAGCGCTTGCCCAGCAGCGTGATGACCGCTTGGTCGAGGGCATCGATTTCGCGTCGGATGTCCTCCATGTTTGCGCATTGCGAGGGTTGCAACGGGTCCATGCAGTGAGCTCCGCTTGTTGAACAAGACCGGCCCGACGTGAGCCGATCTTGTGATGGAGTTTAGAAGCACCAGTCCTCAGCGCGAACGACACGACAGAAGGCGCCTGCCAGGGTTGCGTTGTGATGGGCGACGATCATTTCTGCCTTCAATTCAGGCGTGTCGGAACAGGTATGGCCGTCGGCGATCAGGACCGCGTCGAACCCCAGGTCCCGCGCGGCTCGGCAGGTGCTGTCGATACAATACTGGGTTTTCATACCGGTGATGACCAGGCCTTCAGCATCGCAAGCCTTTAGCCGCTCTGCCAGGCCTGTCTGGGTGAAGGCGCTGGGGCGGGTTTTTTCGAAGATGACTTCATCACCCTCCAACTGCAGTTCCTGCACCAGTTGGGTCAGTGGGCTTGCAGGCTCGATGGGCGAGCCTGGCGGGCCTACGTGGCGAACCAGGAAAATCGGTGCCCCGGCCTTCCGGGCTTTGAGCAGCAAGCCATTCAACGTGTCCAGCAACGCTTCGCCGGCCCAGGGTTTATCCGGGCCGTGAAACAACCCAACTTGCATATCGAGAATCAACAGAGCGTGCATGGTGCTTTCCTTGCGTTTTGGCCAGCGACGCAAGGGCAAAAGAAAAGGCCCTTACCATCGCTGGCGGGCCTTTGAGATACGTGTGTTATTGACTCACGACACCTCACGACCCGCCTTGGCGGTCGTGGTTGTGGTGGTCGAGGCAATCTGTGGCAGGTTCATGGTGCTGACAGTAGCTTCCGGTCATCAGGTTTGGCAAGTGGGTATGTCAGCTTGCTTGCGAAAGCGGCGGGTCAGCTTGCGCAAATGTCGCTCCTGCCGCCGCCATCGCGAGCAAGCTCGCTCCCACATTTTGATCGGTGGAGCGTCTCGATTTTGCGGCCGGCCCAAGTCCCCTGTGGGAGCGAGCTTGCTCGCGATGGCATTCGATCAGTCAACATTGATGTCGGCTGACAGGGCGCTATCGCGAGCAGGCTCGCTCCCACAAGTTTTTAGCCTTCGAGCCCGCGCTGTTCGATCACGCCGAACACATCCGCCACATCCTGCACCAGGATCCGGGCGACGTTGGTGATGGTGTTGATGTCGCTCGTTGCTGAGTCACGCAGGCTGCTGCACGCCACCAAGGTCAGGTAATCGAGCGTGGCGTGCAGGCGTTCGCTGGCACAGGCGTGGAGTTCGGGGAGTGGGGCTTGGGTGTCGATCAGCAGGACAGGGTGGGTGGTGGCGGTTTGGGTCAGGGGGGTGAAGCGTTGATCCAAAGGATTCTGGCGCATAGTTACTAATTTCCTCATATCAAGAAAGATAGCTACTGCAATTCGCTGCGAAACGAACGGGTGGTAGCTGCATGTGGGTTCGCAGACCGAGGATACGAGGAACTCGGCAGACCCGAAGATCTCCCACACACAGCCACCATAAGTGACGTTGAACGCCAAACGCGCCCATTGTTACTTTTATGATGCCTGGTTGCCAGCGTATCTATCGGGCTGCGAAACCCAGCCACCGGCCAAAGCCAGCGACGACCCAACTATAGAAGTCGATCCCGGCACCCACAACCGACCTGTAGGACGCACGCTCCCCCTGTGGCGAGGGAGCTTGCTCCCGCTCGGCTGCGCAGCAGTCGCAAAACCGGTACCTGCGGAGTACCTGGCGAAAAGAGGTGCCTGGTTTGGGGCCGCTTCGCGCCCCAGCGGGAGCAAGCTCCCTCGCCACGGGAGGTAAATTCCTACGAGATTTTCGGACCACCGTTGGCCGCGCTCCAAAGCGCATAAGGCATCTCCCGGCTAACGCAATTCCCCTGTGGGAGCGAGCTTGCTCGCGATGGCATTCGATCAGTCAACATTGATGTCGGCTGACAGGGCGCTATCGCGAGCAAGCTCGCTCCCACAATGGGTTAGCAACCAATCAACAAAAACCTGCGTCTCAGCCACCGCATCCCTGGACACCCCGTAGTAATAGCGGGCTAACGGCAGGCGCAACGACGGCAGTGGACAGGTCAGCCGCTCGTTGGACAAATCCCTGCCCAGCAGCGAAGCCGGACACAGCGCCACGCCCAGCCCATCGACGGCGGCCTGCAGTACGAGGTGCATGTGATCGAATTGCAGGGTCGGCAGGTTGTTCAATGGCTCGATCCCTGCGTGTTCCGCCCAGTCTTGCCAATCGCTGCTGCGCGTCCTGCCCGATAACAAGGTGTGCCGGGCCAGGTCGGGCATGCTTTCCAATGGCATGCTGTGCAACAACGACGGTGCGGCGACCAGCAGCAGGTCGTCTTCCAGCAGCACTGTGGGCTGTACGTGGGGCGACCAGCCGGCGTGCCCGCGGCGGATGACCACGTCGAACGTTTCCCGTGATGGATCGGGAGGCCGGGTGCTAGTGACGACGTCGGGCTTGATGTCCGGGTGGCGCGCCATGAAGTCCGGCAGTCGCGGGATCAGCCAACGCACCGCGAAGGAGGGGCGCACGTTGATGGTCACTTTGCGCTGGGCAGCACTGCGCGTCAGTGCGGTGGCGGCGTTGGCGATCTGGTTCAGTGCCTCATTGACCTGTTCGTAGAAAGCCCGGCCGGCCGGGGTGAGCAAGGACTGGCGGGTTCGACGTTCGAACAGCAGTACGCCCAAGCGCTCTTCGAGCAACTTTACGTGGCGGCTGACGGCGCTATGGCTGACGTGCAGTTCTTCGGCGGCGCGGCTGAAACTCTGGTGGCGAGCGGCAGCGGCGAAGGCGCGTACGGCGTTCAACGGGGGCAGGTTGGCGATCATGTGTCTAATTTAGTCACATATGCGCTGTAATTAAAGCGTTTGTCAGCGTCCCGGTGCCACGCCACCCTGAAGGCCACAGCAATTCGCCTTCAATGTGGAGTGATGCATGGCCAGTTACGGACTTTTTCTGATCCTGGCGACCCTGACGGTGCTCAGCCCGGGCCCCGGTGTGGTGCTGACGATTTCCAATGCCTTGCGCCATGGCTGGCGCGGTGCGCTGCCGGGCATCTTCGGGATCGCCTCGGGCGCGTTTATCGTGGCGGGTATCTGCGCCAGCAGCTTGGGGTTGATCCTGGCCGCCTCGGCGACGGCCTTCACGCTTTTGAAATACATCGGCGCGCTGTACTTGTTGTACCTGGGCATCAAGATGTGGCGTACCCAACGCTTCGTGCCCGAACTCACGGTCACGTCCACGCGCCCGTGGCGGCGCTTCGGCGAGGCGCTGTCGATCCAGTTGCTCAACCCCAAGGCCGGGTTTTTCTTCCTCGCCGTGTTCCCTCAATTCATCAAGCCGGAGGGCGATTACTACAGCCAGTTCTTCTTGCTGGTGTCGTCCTATAGCGTGCTTGTGGTACTGGTGCATTCTGGTTATGCGCTGATGGCCAATGGCGCCAGGGGCTGGCTCTCGTCGAGCCAGGGCGCCAGGATTGTCGGCAAATTGTCGGGCATCACCTTCCTGGGGTTCGGCGTGCTGATGGCGTCTGCCAGCAAGTGACGGGTACAGGTCAGCGCCGCCCCGTCCGCGTACTCACATCCACCCACACCGCCAGCACCAGAATGCTGCCTTTGACGATCATCTGCCAATAACTGTCGACGTCGAGCATGGACATGCCGTTGTCCAGGCTGGTGATGACCAGCGCGCCGAGGAGGGCGCCGTAGACCGTGCCGGAGCCGCCGCGCATGGAGGTGCCGCCGATGAAGCAGGCGGCGATGGCGTCGAGTTCGCCCATGTTGCCGGCCGAGGGTGAACCGGCGGCCAGGCGTGCGGTGTTGACCACGCCGGCGAGGGCGCACATCACGCCCATGATGCCGAAGATCCACAGCTTCACGGCCTGCACGTTGATGCCGGACAGGCGCGTGGCTTCCATGTTGCTGCCCACCGAATAGACACGTCGGCCGAACACGGTCTGGCTGGTGACGTAGCTGAATACGCCCAGCAGGATCAGCAGGAGCAGCACCGGCACCGGGATGCCGTCGTAACTGTTGAGGGTATAGACGAACCCGGCCAGCACCGCGCCGATCACCACCACGCGCAAAACGTCGCGCACCAGGGAGTGGGCCGCGAGGCCATGGAGGGCACGGTTGCGTCGCTGTTTCCAGGTCAGGAACAGCGTCAGGGCGAACAGCAGGATGCCGAGCCCGGTCCCGACCGTGTGCGGCAAGTAACCCTGCCCAACGTAGACCAGCTCCGGTGACACCGGGGCAATGGTAGTGCCGCCGGTGACTCCCAGCAGGACGCCGCGAAACGCGAGCATGCCACCCAACCCGACGATGAACGACGGGATACGCAGGTAGGCGGTCATGTAGCCGTTGCCCAAGCCGATCACCAAGCCGCACAGGGCCACCAGGCTCAGGTTCGCCAGCAGCGGGATGTGATAGACCACGTCGAGAATCGCCGCCAGGCCACCCAATAGCCCAAGCAATGAGCCCACCGACAAATCGATTTCGCCACTGATGATCACCAGCACCATGCCGCAGGCAAGGATCCCGGTGATGGACATCTGCCGCAGCAGGTTGGAGAGGTTGCGCGGGGTCACGAACCCACCTTCGGTCTGCCAGCTGAAGAACAGCCAGATCAGCGCCACGGCGATCACCAGCGCGAGCATTTTGTAGCGGGAAAACAGCTGTTTGACCTGATTCATCTACGCGGACTTCCGATCATTATTGTTATGGCCATCGGGATGGCTGAGCGCGGCGGCGAGCACCTGTTCCTGGGTCAGTTCGTGGTTGATGAAGTCGCCGCGCAACTGGCCTTCGCCGATCACCAGGACGCGGTCGGAAACCCCCAGCACCTCGGCCAGCTCCGAGGACACCATGATGATCGACACGCCTTCGGCCGCCAGCGCGCCCATCAGCTTGTAGATCTCGTACTTGGCACCGACGTCCACACCACGGGTCGGCTCATCGAGAATCAGCACGCGGGGTTTGGTCAGGAGCATTTTCGCCAGCACGGCTTTTTGCTGGTTGCCGCCGGAGAGACTGGTGATCGGCAGGAACGGGCTCGCGGTCTTGAGGTGCATGCGCGCGATTTCCTTGTCGATGCTGCCCAGCTCGGCTTCGGCGTCGATGCGGGTCAGTTTCGAGTAGTTGTCCAGCACCGCCAGGGTAATGTTCTGGCCCACGCCCAAGTCAGGAATGATGCCTTGGCGCTTGCGATCCTCGGGGACCATGCACAGGCCGGCGCGGATCGACTTGAGCGGTGTGCGCGTGTCGATTTTTTTGCCGCCCAGCCAGACTTCACCTTCGTAGCGGCCGGGGTAGGCGCCGAACAGCGCTGACACCAGTTCCGTGCGGCCGGCGCCGACCAGCCCGGCGATGCCGAGGATTTCCCCACGCTTGAGAACCAATGAAATGTCGTCGACCCGTTTGCGCCTGGGGTTGTCGACGTCGTAGCAGGTGAAGTGGCGCGCCTCGAAAATCACTTCGCCGACGTCATGGGGTTCGGTGGGGTAGAGGTTGCTCATTTCCCGTCCGACCATCTGGGTGATGATCTTCGGGATGCTCATGTCCGTCATCGCGGTGGTGGCGATGTGTTTGCCATCGCGGATCACCGAGATGGTGTCGCATACGGCGGCCACTTCATCGAGCTTGTGGGAGATGTAGACGCAGGCAACGCCCTTGGCCTTGAGGTCGCGGATGATGTCCAGCAGCACCTCGATTTCCGAACGGGTCAGGGCCGAGGAGGGCTCATCGAGGATCAACAGCCGCGCCTGCTTGTTCAGCGCCTTGGCGATTTCCACCAGTTGCTGGTAGCCACCGCCGTACTGCGAAACCGGCAGCGAGACGTTCATGTCCGGCACTTTGAGTTCACGCATCAGGGCTTCGGCGCGATGGATCATCGCCGGGTAGTTCATGCGTCCGCCGGGCAGCGTGAGTTCGTGGCCCATGAAGATGTTTTCAGCCACCGACAGGTCGGGGACCAGGGTCAGCTCCTGGTGAATGATGACGATCCCGGCGGCTTCGGTTTCGCTGATGGACTGCGCCTCGAGCGGCTGGCCGTCCCAAAGAATCTCGCCCTCCCAAGTGCCATAGGGATAGACCGCCGACAGCACCTTCATCAGCGTGGATTTGCCGGCGCCGTTCTCACCGCACAGGCCGACACATTCCCCCGGCCTGACCTTGATGTCGATGCCGTTCAGGGCTTTGACGCCGTCAAAGGTCTTGACGATGCCGTTCATTTGCAGCAGGTAGTCGGACATGGCAAGGACTCATGGAAAAGGGCTCACACATCAGCAGTGGGGCAGGCAGTCAAGCCATGTGACCTGTGTGGGAGCGAGCTTGCTCGCGATGGCGGCAGTACATCCAACATTGATGCAAGCTGAACCACCGCTATCGCGAGCGAGCTCGCTCCCACAGGTTTTTTGCTTGATTGCCTGGTCAGATCACTGCCCGGCGATCTGCGCCTTGGTGTAGAACCCGTCCTTTTCCAGCAGGTCGATGTTGTCCTTGGTCAACGGCGTGGGGGTGAGCAGGATGGTGTCGACTTTCTTGCTGCCATTGTCGTACTGCGAGCTGAAGCTGGGCTTCTCGTTGCGCGCCAGTTGCACCGAGAGCTTGGCGGCTTCGGATGCGATCAGTTTCAGCGGCTTGTAGACGGTCATGGTCTGGGTGCCATCGATCACCCGCTTGACCGCTGCCAGGTCAGCGTCCTGACCCGAGATCGGCACCTTGCCGGCCATTTTCTGGGCGGCCAGGGCCTGGATGGCGCCGCCGGCGGTGGCGTCGTTGGAGGCGACGATGCCATCGATCTTGTTGTTGTTCCGGGTCAGGGCGTTTTCCACGATGCTCAGGGCTTCGGTGGGGTTCCATTCCTTCACCCACTGCTGGCCGACGATCTTGATGTCACCCTTGTCGATGGCCGGTTGCAACACCTTCATCTGGCCTTCGCGCAGGACCTTGGCGTTGTTGTCCGTCGGCGCGCCACCGAGCAGGAAGTAGTTGCCCTTGGGCGCAGCCTTCAGCACGCCGCTGGCCTGCATCTCGCCGACCTTTTCGTTATCGAAGGAAATGTAGGCGTCGATATCGGCGTTGAGGATCAGTCGGTCGTAGGACACGACCTTGATCCCGGCCTTCTTGGCTTCGGCGACGGCGTTGGTCAGCACGGTGGCGTTGAATGGCACGATGACGATCACATCGACGCCACGGGAGATCAGGTTTTCGATTTGCGAGATCTGCTTCTGCTCGTTGGCATCAGCGGACTGGACGAAGACCTTGGCGTCGAGTTTTTCCGCCGCCGCGACAAAGTAGTCACGGTCCCGCGACCAGCGTTCCAGGCGCAGGTCATCGATGGAAAAGCCGATCTTCGGATGGGCCGCATCGGCCATGACCGGAAGCGAGAGCAGGGCGAGGGCGCCGGCGAGCAGGGTACGTTTGAATGTATTCATGTGGTGCGTCCTTTTATTGTTGTTTGAAAGACACTGCCTGACGATGAGCGTGATACCGGGTAGAACTGTAGAGCGTTGCAGAGCGCCGTGGGCACAGATTTGTCGCGCGAATGTAACAGCCCCTGCGCCCCGACCATTGCCCGTTGTCAGGGGTAGATGAACCGATTGACCACGTTCTCGAGCATCTCCTGGCGACCGCTGACGGCTTGGGGATTCAGGTCGTTGGTGAAGGCATGCTCGGCCAGTGATTCAAGGCTGAAGTCACCGGCCAGTAGCGCTTTGCCAAACGGCTGCTGCCAGCCGGCATAGCGCTGGTCCTTGAACTGTTGCAACTGATCGTTCTGCACCATGGCTGCCGCGCGCTCCAGGGCGAGGGCGAGGACGTCCATGGCGGCGACGTGGCCGTGGAACAGGTCGATATCGTCCACGCTCTGGCGCCGGACCTTGGAGTCGAAGTTGAACCCGCCATTACCGAAGCCGCCGGCCTTGAGGATTTCATAGGTGGCCAGGGTCATTTCCTCGACGCTGTTGGGGAACTGGTCGGTGTCCCAACCGTTCTGCGGGTCGCCGCGGTTGGCGTCGATGCTGCCGAAGATGCCCAGGGAGACGGCCGTGGCAATCTCGTGATGGAAGCTATGTCCGGCCAGGGTCGCGTGGTTGGCTTCGATGTTGACCTTGATCTCGTTTTCCAGGCCGAACTGTTGCAGGAAGCCGAACACGGTGGCGCTGTCGTAATCGTACTGGTGCTTGGTCGGTTCCTGGGGCTTGGGCTCGATCAGCAGGTCGCCCTTGAAACCGATCTTGTGCTTGTGCTCGACCACCATGCGCATGAAGCGGCCCAGCTGTTCGCGCTCGCGTTTCAGGTCGGTATTGAGCAGGGTTTCGTAACCTTCACGGCCGCCCCACAACACGTAGTTGGAGCCTTTGAGACGCTGGGTGGCGTTCATGGCGCTGAACACTTGCGCGGCGGCGCAGGCGAATACTTGCGGGTCTGGGTTACTGGCGGCGCCTGCGGCGAAACGCGGGTTGCTGAAGCAGTTGGCGGTGCCCCACAACAGTTTGATCCCGGTCTCTTCCTGATGGCGCTCCAGGTGGTCGACCATCTGGGCGAAGTGTTCGCGGTACTCTTTGAGCGAACTGCCTTCCGGGGCGACATCGGTGTCGTGGAAGCAGTAGTAGTCGATGCCCAGCTTGGAGAAGAACTCGAAGGCCGCATCGGCTTTGCCGATGGCAAGCTCCATGGGATCCCCAGCGTGCTGCCACGGGCGCTTGAAGGTACCGGCACCGAACACATCCGACCCCGGCCAGACGAAGGTATGCCAGTAGCAGACCGCCATGCGCAGGTGCTCGCGCATGGGCTTGCCGAGCACCAGTTTGTTGGCGTCGTAGTGACGGAAGGCAAGCGGCGAATCGCTGGCGGGGCCCTCATAGCGAATCTTGTCGACAGCGGGGAAGTACGACATGGGCGAGTTCCTTTTTATTCTTGGCGGTGTCTCGATACTAACGCCGGCCCCGTGGCTGCTGATTATGAAAATCACCAACGGGCAGTTCGATTTTGAGTATTGAGATTCGCTGGCCGCGCGCCTAGTCTGTATCGATCGGCACAGGGTTAAACCAATGAAAACCGTCCCGCCCGTTCACCGCATTGCACTGTTGTTCAACGGCAGCAAGATCTACGACCGCGGCATCATCAGTGGCATCGGCAACTACCTGAGCAGCACGCGCGCGTCCTGGGACTTGTTCCTCGAGGAAGATTTTCTCTGTCGCTTGAAAGGGATCGAACGCTGGCAGGGCGACGGGATCATCGCCGACTTCGACGACCCGCTGATCGGCGAGGCGCTGGCCGGGATCAAGCTGCCGGTGGTGGCGGTGGGCGGCTCCTATCAGGATGAACGCGCCTACCCGAAGGGCATTCCCTATGTCGCCACCGACAATGATGCGTTGATGACGTTGGCCTACGAGCACCTGATCGAGGCCGGATTGACGCGTTTTGCCTGTTTCAGCCTGCCTGAAGCACAAGCCAATCGCTGGGCCCAGGAACGGGAAAAAGCCTTTCGCCGGCTGGTGCAGCGCGATGGCCTGCACGCCGAGGTCTATCGCGGCATGGGCACCAGCGCACCGCTGTGGGACAGCGCCGTCGAACAGCAGATCGCCTGGTTGCAAAGCCTGCCCAAACCCATCGGCATCATCGCCGTCAGCGACGCCCGCGCCCGGCAGTTGCTGCAAGCCTGCCTGACCGCCGGGATCGCCGTGCCCGAGCAAGTGGCGTTGATTGGCATCGACAACGACCCCCTGACCCGCAGCCTGACGCGGGTGCCGTTGAGCTCGGTGATCCAGGGCACCGAAACCATGGGCCGCACCGCCGCACGCCTGCTCCATCAAATGCTGCACGGCATGCCGTCCACCGGCACACAGATTCTGATACCGCCGGACGCGATCAATGTGCAGGTCTCGAGCCTGCATCAACCGTTGGGCAACCCTTATGTCATGCAGGCACTGCTCTTCATCCGCCAATACGCCTGCCAGGGCATTAAGACGGCCCAGGTGGCGGCCTATGTGGGAGTGTCGCGCTCATCGCTGGAATCGCACTTTCGCAAGGAGCGGGGTTGCAGCGTCCACGACGAAATCCTGCGCTTCAAACTGGCCGCCGCCGCCAACGGATTGGAAAACACCAACTCGCCGATTGCCGACATCGCCCAGAATTGCGGCTTCAAATCGGCGCAATACCTGCACACCGTGTTTCGCCGCGAGTTCGGCTGCACCCCTCGGGAGTATCAGCAGGAGACCAATGCGACCGCTCACTGACTCACAGCCGAACCGCTCCTGATGAGCTGACACACCACCCAATAGCTCTTGTGGCGAGGGAGCTTGCTCCCGCTGGGGCGCGAAGCGGCCCTGAAACCTGGCACCCTGGTGTGTCAGGCTAATTGAGTTGACGACATGGGCTGCTGCGCAGCCAACGGGAGCAAGCTCCCTCGCCACAAAGGGACGGTGACCCACCGCAGGGGGTACACCACCGCGTCTTCCTTGTGGCAAGGTTGCGGGCTTCATCGAATATTTAGGGAAGGATGGAATGACGCTCAGGGTGATGGTGGTCGGTGGGTATGGAAACTTCGGCAGTATCGTTTCCAGGCACCTGGTGGTGATGCCAGGCCTACAGTTGGTGATTTCGGGGCGCGACGCCCAGAAACTGCAGCGCAAAATCGCTGAGTTGAACGCTCAATCGGGCGCTGTGTGCGAAAGCTGGTGCGGCGACGCCATGGGGCCGGGCTTCAAATCCGTCCTGGGCTTGATGAACATCCAATGGGTCATCCATACTGGTGGCCCATTTCAAGGGCAGTCCTATGCCGTTGCCGAGAGCTGCATCGAAGCGGGCGTGAACTACTGCGACCTGTCCGATTCCAGAGCCTTCGTCACCGGCATTAGCGCACTCGACGCCCGGGCAAAACAGGCAGGCGTCGCGGTCCTCAGTGGTTGCAGCTCAGTGCCGACGCTCTCGGCTGCCCTCATCGATCAGCAGCGGCATCGCTTTAAACGTATCGACACCATCGAACATGGTATTTCCTCTTCGGCCAAGATGCCGGGGTTGTCCACTGTCGAAGGCGTTCTGGCCTATGCAGGCAAGCCGATCAAGCAACTCAGGAATGGCCGGGGACATGAGGTCCTGGGATGGCAGGACCTGACGCTTCGCAGAATGCGCTCTATGGGCACCCGGGTACTGGCCAATGTCGACGTGCCGGACATGGATATCTTCGCCAGCCGCTATGGGGCCCAGACCCTGAGCTTCAAGGCCGGCTCAGGCCTGAAGCTCGGCGGCATTGCCAACTACCTGCTGGCCCAGGCAATGAGGATGGGGATGGTACGTGACCATGCCCCTTGGGCCGCCAGGCTTCATCGGTGGGGGCTCTGGTTCGAACGATTTGGCGATGGCAAAAGCGCAATGTACATCGACGTCCATGGCATGGGGGCCAATGGCGAACCATTGTCGATGAACGTGCAGCTCACCGCCATGAACGACAAGGGGCCGGAGATTCCCAGCTGCGCAGCCGTTGCCTTGGCGGCAAAAGTCGCCCAAGGGTATCGGCCCGAACCCGGTGCTCGGGCCTGCGTGGGTGAAATCACCGTCGACGAATACATGGCCGCCATCAACGACCCCGAAAACTTGAACCTGTCCGTTCATTTCTCTGAGGAGCAGGGCTGACAGATGCTCTATCTTTGCCTGAAGTACCTCCACATCATTGCTGCCATTTTCCTCTTCGGCTTCGGCATGGGGTCCTATCTTTACCTGATCGCGGCCAGCCGCACCGCCAACCCTCAGGTCATTGCCCACGTGGCCAGGATGGTCGTCCAGTTCGACACTTGGATTACCACGCCGGCGGGCTTTATTCAGATAGCGACGGGTTATCTGTTAATGAGACTGGCCGGACTCCCCCTGACCACGGAATGGATAATGACGTCGTTGATCATTTTCTTTTGCGTGGGGGCGCTGTGGCTTCCTGTGCTGGTGCTCCAGAAGCGTTTATACGTGATGGCTTCGAGCGCGGTTGGGGACGGGCGGGCGCTCGATGATCGATACTCATCCGTGTATCAAAAGTGGTTCTGGATGGGCGTTTTTGGATTTTTGGGGATGTTTGTCATTGTGCTGATCATGGTGACGAAGATGACGCCACCTCAGTGGATCGAGCTACTGGCGGGCTAAGTACCGATCCGTTCCACCGGATTGCTCCCAGGCGTTGGAGCCTTCAAGAAACGCCGCTCATGATCCGGGCTCGGCAAAAGGCACACGTCGTATTTGCCAAACAGCCGATAACGATTCAGGGCAATGCGATCATAGGCCCAGTCCCGAAGCCTGCGAGGGACGTAGCGCAGCAGCTTCACCGGGCGCCAGGCCCAGGGCAGCAGGGCTACGACTTCAAGAATCGCGTCCGAACGCACCCAGTAATGTTGATCGCGAACCACGGCCATGGTGTCGAACTGCTGCAAGGGCAGGCCCGCCCAGGCAAGTAGGGCTTGCCCTTCGGGTGATTGTACGGAGGCCAACCGCACGCGGCGGGCGTGGTCATGGCGGATCAGGAATTTCGCCCAGCCATTGCACAGTTTACAAACGCCGTCGAACAGGACCACTGTCTCGCCTGGCTTGAGCAAGGGCGCGGGTGAGGGTCGAGTTTGGGAGATGGGCATGAATGGGTGTCTACATGGCGCCTGGTTATCCGGATAATACGCCTGTTCCAGCGTCAAGGGGCGACCCGAAGGGCTGCTCGACCATGATGATTTCAAGGGCATGATCCGATCCATGAGCGATGACACCTACAGCCTGTATATACGCTTCCAGACACCCGATCCTGACATCGCCCCACGGGAACGGGCGCCGATGCTTGCTGAGGAGCTGGCCTGGGCGCGTGATCGCGCGACCATGCATCGCTTCAGCTGGATCATGGTGCTGGTGCCGCCGTTGTGCCTGGGCCCGGTGCTGCCGGGCATCGCGTTTCTGCTGGGGCTGCTGGTCTATCAAGGCTTATCCGCCCCAGGCGTCGACCTTGACCGGATCGCCGAGGCCTCCGTTGGCTGGCTGGGGCTCGCCACCTTGCTGTTCATGGCTGCCTGGGTCCTGCATAACTACTTGCGCGATAAGCGCGATCCGACCAAGCGTTATTGGCAATCGATGCCCGATCAAGGGCTGGTCGAACTCGAACGCCACACCCTGGTCTCTGGCATCAGCCTGTGGTCCAACGACTATGATCCGGACTGCAACACCCTCATGCAGTGGTCCAACGGCAAGTTGAAGTGCGTGCAAGACAGCGGTGTATCCCAATGGATTCTGGCCAAGACCGCGGCGGGGCACTGGCTGGTGCTCAAGGAACAATTTTCGGGCGACTTCAGCTACGGGCGAGTAGGGCAAATGCCCGCAACGAACAAGCTGCTGCAACCCCGCCAGCAACTGGCGATCGCTTTCGCCCCCGGCACGAACCTGCAACTGGGCCGACGTTTCGACGGCGCGCCGATGCCATTGGTGGAGACGCCGTACTGGCTGTCTGCCGATGAACTCAAGCGCCTGGACGAGGCCGCCCATCACTGGAATTTTCTACCGCCGAATCGCTATGGGGTGGTCAATGACGAGGATGCCGCGTGGGTGCAACGGTTGCTGAACAGGGCGCAAGCCAGCGTTGGGCCTGTAGGAGCTGTCGAGCGAAGCGAGGCTGCGATATTTCCCGGACATTTGAGCCACAAGTGAAAAGATCGCAGCCTTCGGCAGCTCCTACAGCGCAGCCCAGCGGGAGCAAGCTCCCTCGCCACAATGAATCGAACACATTCCTGGAAGTCCGGCCTGTCCTTGGCCGGGCGCTAAAGCCACGTATTCACCACCCGCCGATCCAGCTCCTCCCAATCCGCCATGCCCAGTACCCGAGTGGTGTTCAACCCGCGTAGATAGCCGCGCAGTTGATTGGCTGTGGCGCGTCTGAGCTCCGGGTCGGGTTCGGTGCTGCTCAACAGCACGCTTTCGTACTGGATCAGGTAATCAGCCACCCGCTCACGGAAGTCGGGCAATACCGCGTCGCGAATCAGATCAAACGTTCTCATGGCTATACCTCATCAATCTTTCTCGGCTTGCAACTATTGCTAGGAGTAATAGTGACCATTACGAAATGCAAGTTTTGCTTTGCCGGCAATCATTGGAAAATCAGCGCCATCAAACACGCAGCCCATTATTTTTGTTTTCAGGACCCCACCCATGCGCCCTTTATTTTTGCTTCCCCTGGCGTTTTCCCCCTTGTTGCTGGCCGGTTGTGCCTCGGCACCGAACGATCCGACCCTGACCTTGCAGACCAACAAGACGCCGGCCCAATACGCTGAATGCGTCATACCGAAATTGCAGGGCAGTGCCTTGAACCCGATGGTCTCGCAGACCCAGCGCAGCTACCGCATCGTGGTGCCGAGCAAAGTCTCGGCGGACAACGTGCTGGAAGCCTACAAGGCCGGCAGCGGCGGCAAGGTGTTCATCTACGAGCGACATTTGCTGGCCTCCAACCTCATGCCTTCAAGTTTTGAACGCGCCGCGCAGGAATGCATCTGACCGGCCCGTAAACGTTTTTCACTGTGCTCCTTTGGTTGGCCGCAACCAACCAATTCCCTTGCCCCGCACCGTCCTCGGTCGCGGGGCTTTTTTTGCCTGCCGGTTTCAGGTTGGCCCATCATCCGCCCGGATGAACTCGATGAACGCCTTCAGGACCGGTGGCACATGGCGTCGGCTGGGGTAGTAGAGAAAAAATCGGCTTGGCGGTGCTTTCCATTGCGCAAGCAGTTCCGTGAGCTGCCCATTGCGGATGTCATCGCGCACCAGCTCCTCGTAGACGTAGGCAATCCCGGCGCCATCTTTTGCTGCCTGGATCATCAGCGCATCGTCTTCAAGAATGAGCGGGCCGGTGACGGACAAGCGCATCGGTTGCCCTTGTGCCTGATACTCCCAGGCATAGAGTTTGCCGCTGGGAAAACGTCGGGCGATACAGGCATGGTCGAGCAAGTCGCGTGGGGCCTGGACGATCCCCTTTGCGGCCAGGTAAGCCTGTGAAGCGACGGTCACGAACGATTGAGGGGGGCCGACAGGGACGGCGATCATGTCGCCGGCCAGGCTTTCGCCAAAACGCACGCCAGCGTCAAACCCGCCGTTCACGATGTCGGTCAAGCCATCATCGGTGACCAGGTCCAGTTGAATACGTGGATACCTGGCCACGAATGGCGCAAGCACTTTCGCAAATACCGCCCGCGCCGCCGGACGCGCCACGTTGAGGCGAAGCTTGCCGGCGGGCACTTCCTGCATCGAGGTCAGTTGCGCCAGCGCATCGGCAACCTGCTGCAGGGTCGGGGCCAGCGTTGCCAATAGCTGGTGGCCGGCCTCGGTCGGGGTAACGCTGCGTGTGGTTCGATTGAGCAGCCTGACACCCAGGCGCGCTTCCAGTGCACGCATCGCGTGACTCAATGCAGAAGCCGAAACGCCACGCTCGTCGGCGGCCTTGCGAAAGCTGCGGTGGCGAGCGACGGCCGCGAAGGCATCCAGTTCGGAAAGATCGGGGTGCTGACTCATGAGTACGGTTCAGTAGTTCAAATACGATTACCTATCTTATCGTCATGAGATTGCTCGCGGATACTGGCCACCATCATCTGTGGAGAACTCGCTATGCAAAAGAATCGTCTTGGATCATCGGATCTTCTGATTTCGCCCATTGGCCTGGGAACCTGGGCCATTGCTGGCACCGGCTGGGAATACAGTTGGGGCGCGCAGGATGACGAGGACAGCCTCGGTGCCCTTGAATATGCCGTCGAACGCGGTGTGAACTGGATCGATACCGCGGCGGTTTATGGCTTGGGCCACGCCGAGCAGCTGGTTGGGCAGTTGTTGCGTCGGGTGCCAGCTTCACGGCGTCCGTTGGTGTTCACCAAGGGCAGTCTGGTCTGGGACCCGGTCACCAAAGCGATCTCGCACTCGCTGGCGCCTCAATCGCTGCTCGCCGAGGTCGAGGCTAGCTTGCGCCGGTTGCAAGTCGAAACCATCGACCTTTATCAGATCCACTGGCCGGCCTTTCCTGCCGACGGCAGTAGCGAAGGAATCGAGAGGGCGCTTTCGGCGTTGGCCACTGCGCGCGAACAGGGAAAAATTCGCGCTATCGGCGTGTCCAATTTCGATGTCGCGCAACTCCAGCGGGCCCAGGCGGTGACCGAGATCGTCTCTCTCCAACCGCCTTATTCCGCCCTGATGCGAGACATCGAAAAGAACGTCCTGCCATTTTGCGAGGAGGTGGGAATGGGCGTCCTGGCCTATTCCACCCTTCAATCGGGACTGCTTTCCGGGAGCATGACCCGCGAGCGCATCGCCCAATTGCCCGATGACGATTGGCGCAAGGCCCGAAGCGCGGATTTCCAGGAGCCTCGTTTGAGTGCGAACCTGGCGCTGGTCGAGGTTTTGGCGGGTATCGGCGAACGACACGGGGTGAGCGCGGCGGCAGTCGCCATCGCCTGGGTGCTGCGCAAGCCGGTGGTGACCGGTGCCATCGTCGGAGCCCGCCGTCCCGGGCAGGTCGATGGACTGATTGCCGGCGCACAGCTGCGTCTCAGCGCCGAGGAAATCGACGAGATTCAACCTTTCCTGCCCTTGGGTATGGGCACGAATGTCCCTGGGAACGCTTGACCTTTATCGTTTGGCCGCCCACTTGAACGAGCGGGTTTGACGCCTCGCTGCATAAGCGGCACTATTTGCTCGTTTGTGATCATTAGTGCTCGTTTATGCAGGTTGTAGTGTCATGACTTCTCCTCACGAAGCGTTCCCCGGCGAACGCCAGCAATTGATCAGCCAGCGTCTCGCCCGGTATGGCCGGGTGATCGCGGCCGACTTGGCCAGCGAATTCAATGTGTCCGAGCACTCGATACGGCGTGATTTGGGCGCATTGGCAGCGGCGGGGGTGTGCAAACGCGTTTATGGCGGCGCGATACTGTTGCCCGCTCCCGAAGGGCCGATGGAGGCACGCGTGCGCAAGGACCCGGCGCGCAAGGGCAGTCTCGGCCAAGCGGCCGCTGCACTGCTGCGCGCGGGCCAGCACGTCTTCATCGACGCCGGGTCAACCAACCTGGCCGTGGCCTGCGCCATCGATCCGCAACTTCGGCTGACCCTCACCACCAATTCGCCGTTGATTGCGGTTCAGTTGATGAAATTGCCCCGTGCCGAAGTCATTCTGTTGGGTGGCCGCTTGAGTCCAAACGCGGGGGGTGTGATCGGGCTGACGGCTGTCCAGCAGTTGCGTCAGTTCAGTTTTGACGTGTGCTTGCTCGGTGCCTGCGCCATCGATCCGGACAATGGCGTCACGGCGTTCGGCCTGGACGACGCGGAGTTCAAGCGCGCGGTGGTCGCGGCAAGCGGGCAGGTGATCGCGGCGGTGACCAATGAGAAGCTGTCCAGCGTTGCCCACTACCAGGTGGCCTCCTGCGAAGAAGTCACCGCCCTGGTGGTGGAGCACGATGCGCCGCGGGAGCGGCTGGAGCCCTTCTTCGGCCGGGTGACCAACGTCGTGACGGCAGCCAGTGAGCCGCGGCAAAGCTGAGGTCTTTGCTGCACGGCTGTTGCCCAATTGCGCAGGACAATCGTATAGAGACTGCACGACCCCCATTGTCCGCCGGGCGATTTGCGTCTAGTTTGCTGGCCGATCACAAGTACAAAAATCAGGAGTCATCGATGCAACCGATTCGTCTCGGGCTGGTGGGCTACGGCAAGATTGCCCAGGATCAACATGTTCCAGCCATCCACGCCAACCCCGCGTTCCAACTGGTGGCTGTCGCCACGCAGGGGCAGCCTTGCGCCGGGGTGGAGAACTTCCGCTCCCTGGGCGAACTGCTCGAAAACGGTCCGCAGGTCGATGCCATTGCGTTTTGCACTCCGCCACAAGGTCGATTCGCCCTGGTGCAACAGGCGCTGGCGGCTGGCAAACACGTGCTGGTGGAAAAACCGCCGTGCGCCACATTGGGTGAAGCCATGGCGTTGGTGGAGCAGGTCCGCGAGCAAGGCGTCAGCGGCCTGTTCGCCTGGCATTCGCGTTACGCGCCGGGCATCGAAGCCGCCCGTGACTGGCTGGCGAGTCGCACCTTGCAGAGCGTGCAGATCGACTGGAAGGAAGATGTGCGCAAGTGGCACCCCGGCCAGGCATGGATCTGGCAACCCGGTGGCCTGGGCGTCTTCGATCCGGGTATCAATGCCTTGTCGATTGTGACCCATCTGCTGGCGTTGCCGCTGTTCGTGGAGTCCGCCGAGTTGCGCGTGCCGGACAACTGCCAGTCGCCGATTGCCGCCAGCATCAAGATGGCCGACGCGCGCCACCTCGATATTCGTGCGGAATTCGATTTCGACCATGGTCATGACGAGCTCTGGAGCATCGAGATTCGCTGCGCCGAAGGCGTCCTGCGCCTGGACAACGGCGGTGCGTTGTTGAGCATCGACGGCGTGGGCCAGGCGGTTTCCGAGGAGGGCGAATACGCGGCGGTATATCGACATTTTCAACAACTGATTGCCGACCAAACCAGCGACATGGACCTGCAGCCGCTGCGGTTGGTCGCGGACAGCTTTTTTGTCGGCAGTCGGACGGCGGTCGAGCCGTTCTACGATTAATCCAGGGAACTGCAGTTGAACGAACAGACATTGTCCATGCGCCTGGAGCGCGTGGCGGCGCATATGCCGGCGGGCGCGCGACTGGCCGATATCGGCTCGGATCACGCTTACCTGCCGGTGGCCTTGCTGCGCCGTGGTGCCATCGCGATGGCGGTGGCGGGCGAGGTGGCGCTGACGCCGTTTCGCGCCGCCGAACGCACCGTGGGGGAGAACGGCCTGGAGCAGCAGATCAGCGTGCGCCTGGCCAATGGCCTGGCGTCGATCGAGCCGGAAGACGGGATCACGGCGATCAGCCTCTGTGGTATGGGCGGCGAGACGATCCGCGACATCCTGGACAGCGGCAAAGCGCGGTTGAGCGGTCAGGAGCGCCTGATCCTGCAACCCAACGGCGGCGAGCAGCCACTGCGCCAATGGCTGATGGAGAACGACTACCGCATCCTCTGCGAGGAGGTGCTGCGGGAAAACCGTTTCTACTACGAGATCATCGTCGCCGAGCGCACCGGGCCGGTGACGTACACCGCCGAGGAGCTGTACTTCGGCCCGCTGCAGCTGCAAGCCCGCACCCCGATCTTCCTGGCCAAGTGGCAGCGCCTGCTACGCCAGAAGCAAAAGACCCTCACCAGCTTCGCCAAGGCGCGGCAAGCCGTGCCGGAAGAGAAGCTGCAAGACATAGCCCGGCAGGCCCGCTGGATCACTGAGCTGTTGGCTTGAGTCGCATTGAGGTTGGCTGTGCCGACGTCATCGCGAGCGAGCTCGCTCCCACAGGGGTGCGCAAGGCCTTTCTGTGGGAGCGAGCTTGCTCGCGATGAGGCCATCAGCTAAATGCCACGGTCTCCAGCCGCCTGACTATCGACCCATCACCGGGTAGTGCTTGATACGACATGCATACGAGTTGCCGTCGCCTTTACAGACGCCATCCAGGTAGCGGTAGTCGACCTGTAGTGACTGTCCTTTCCGGGGCCATTGCCGGCGGGGGAGCGTGGCTTGGTAGTCCGGGGTTTCCGGGGTGAAGGTGAGCGATGAGCCTTGCGTTGGACACTCCACTGAGGCGGATTTCGGCCTGGCTTTCACGATCTTCGCCTGAAGCTGCGGGTAGGGTTGTTTCAGGACCTCGACGATACGCAGCTCCAGGTGGCAGATTTGCCACGTCGAGGCCTGGACGGGCCCACTCAGGAAGGCGAGCGTCAAGACAAACAGTCCGAGGCACGCTGCGTGAGCGTTCATGGTTGCCCTTGTTTGAGGTGCTGACGTTTGCGAAATCATAGCGTGGCATTGCGTCTTTGCCTGATTCAACCGTAAAGCCCCATCAGAGAGAAGGATTTGTCAGTGCTCAGAGCAACCATTTCGGCCAGCGAATGCAGGAGCACCGGCACCAGCAGGCCACCGCTGACCACTCTTGCGATAGCGAATATGCCTCCACAGGCGAAGATCAGCACGACGGTGATCCAGTTCCCGTATTGGATGTGCATGCCGGCGAAGATCGCTGAGGTCACGATGATCGCGATCCATGTCCAGGCCCGGCTGTTCTCGTAGGGAAACAGCCGCAGCATGTAATGGCGGAAGAACAGCTCTTCGGCGATGGGCGGCAGCACGATCAGCGAGGCGATCTTGATCGTGGCCTGCCAACCGTTGAGCCCGTCCAGGAGCTCGGCCATGAACACCTCACGCGGCAACCCGAGCACGAGGACGGCGACCCCGAAAAGCAGGTAGGCCCCGATAGTGCCGATCGCCCCCCACTGCAGGGGTTTGCGAACGGCATGACCACGCCACTGCGCGCGCGGATCGGTGCGGTATTGCCAGGCGAAGAGGGCGAGGAGAACCAGCGCGGTGATGCCCGAGGTAGTCGTGAACGTCAGGTAGGCCTGCATGTCCGCGGGGACGAAAAGGACTTCGGGCACTGCAGCCAGAAAGACTATCAGGGTCGCAAGCGCAAACATCCCGAGCCGGGGAAAGAAGCGGTAGGGCGGTAAAGTGGCGGCGGGAGCAAATTCAGGGGCGGCACAAAGATTCGTCACAGTCACTCCATGAGTGCAAGGAAAAAGGCATGATGCCAGTGTTTTGGGGGCGTCAGGTACGAGTTCCTGGTGGGTTGATGGCGTCGTGATTCAATCCAGGCGGCGACATGAATAAGCGTGGGTCTGATAAGGGAACTCGATGTGCTTGCGCCCGCGCAGCGCCGGATGGCTCTGAATCAAGGCCCGTAGTTGATCCGCTACCCGTTTCTTCTCTGCGTCAGGCAGCGCTGCGATGAAGCTCACGGACAGAAAGCGATCCAGGATGACTGTCTCGGGGCTGCCTGCGTGGGTGTAACTAAAACAGGTCAGTTCGGGTTCCGAGAAGTAACGTCCGTTGAAGGGGCGTCGCCAGTTTCCAGTATGAAAGCGTGGGGTATCGCCTTCGAAGGGGGTGATGATTTTAGTGATGTCGGCCACCCAGTCCACTGACTCATCACGCACGTTCCAGATCAGGCCGAGCCGGCCGTCCGGTTTGAGTACTCGGTGAATCTCTTGGAGCGCGGTTTCATTCGCGAACCAGTGGAAGGCTTGGGCGCATACGAGCGCCTGCGCCGTCCCTGCCTCGAGGGGAATGGATTCGGCCGTTCCCTCCAGAATCCTGGTGTTCGGCAGATGCTTGGCAAACTCGATTCGCATCGCCTCGACCGGTTCGATGGCGATGGCGTTGATCGCCATTGAGTCCAGCAGGCGAGTAAATTTACCGGTACCGGCTCCTAACTCAATGACTGTCGATCCTGGGCTGATTTCCAGTGCACTGCTGAGCCATGCCGGTATTTCGCTTGGGTAGTCTGGGCGCCCTTGGGTATAGGTGCTGGCTTCTGCTGAGTATCCTATCTGAGCGGCCTTATGGATAACTGTCATCTTCAGCGACCCTTCGGGTGGATGGGGGTAGATGGATTATGCGGTGTGTTTAGGTCGTCAGCTAGTTGATCCTTTTTGTGCTTGGTCTCGTGTGTTTGCGTTGGGGTAGATCGTTTATCGGGATTTTGGGATTGGTTGGTGTGTATATCCGTTTCTGGGGTAACGGCTGCTTATGGTTCCGCTCTTACAGCGGGTCACTTTTGAAGAGCGCAAAAGTAACCAAAACGCTACATGCCCCACCACTTGGCACCTCGCCTAGGCTCGGTGTGCCCTCACTCCGGCATTGCTCCGTGGGCCGCCGCGAAGGGCCATCCATGGCCCAGCGCGGCTACCTCGGCATCCATGCCGAGGTGCCCACTGCGCAATGCCTGCGTTCGGCCATCGTGGTTAACGGGGCGCCCCAGATCAAGATCAAAATCGAGGCGGCCTTATAGCCGACCTGGCTCTCCCGGTCATACATTCGTCAGTTCTGTGGGAGCAAAGCTTGCTCGCGAAGAGGCCAGCACATCCAACATCTTCATCGACTGAACCACCGCCATCGCGAGCAAGCTCGCTCCCACAAGGGGTTTGTGGCGAGCACAGGATTTTTGAACGCTCGAGAACCCTGTGGGAGCGAGCTTGCTCGCGATAACGGCAGCACAGCCAACATCACCGCCAACTGACCCTCCGCTATCGTGAGCAGGCTCGCTCCCACATGGATTTACAGGTGTTCACAGCCTCTGTACACGACACAAAAACCTGTGGGAGCGAGCTTGCTCGCGATGACGTCAGCACCGCCAACATCACCGCCAACTGACCCTCCGCTATCGCGAGCAAGCTCGCTCCCACATGGATTTACAGGTGTTCACAGCCTCTGCACACAACACAAAAACCTGTGGGAGCGAGCTTGCTCGCGATAACGCCGGCACAGCCAACATCACCGCCAACTGACCCTCCGCTATCGCGAGCAAGCTCGCTCCCACAGGAGGAACACGGTCTTACCAAGAGCCAGGTCGGCTGTTAGGCCGCCTCGCGGTGGACGTTGATCTCGGGCGCCCGTTAACCACGCTGGCCGAACGCAGGCATTGCGCAGTGGGCATCCCGGCATGGATGCCGGGATAGCCGCGCTAGGCCATGGATGGCCCTTCGCGGCGGCCCACGGAGCAATGCCGGAGTGAGGGTATGCCGAGCCTAGGCGAGGCACCAAGTGGTGGGGCATGAGCGTTTTGCTTACTTTTGACTGGGCCGGCTCCCGGGCTTTTCAAAAGTGACCCGCCGTAAGGGCGGAACCCTAAGCCGCCGTTACCGCAGCAACGGATATACACACCAACCCATCTACTCAAAGCTGCTTGGACCCCCCGCCAATCTGCCAAACATACGGCGGCTCCGTACCATTGATTTCCCAATCACCAATAATGCGCTCCTTGTAGATCAACGGATTATGCGAAGCAGCAGTGCGGGCATTGCGCCAGTGACGGTCGAGGGCTTTGCTGGTGCTGGTGGCCGAGGCACCCAGGGCATTGAACAGATCACTGGTAGCGCGTAACACCAGGTCGGAAATCACCACCTGGGCCTGGGCCGATTCCAGTTCGGCGGCGATGTTGGCGGTGTGTTCGGTCTCGGCGTTCTGACTGAAGCGGCTTTCGTAGGCGCGTTGGGAGGCGCTCGCGGCTCGCAGGGTGGTGGCTTCTGCGGCATAGACCTGGGCCGAGGCCCTACCGACCACTTGCTGCACCTGCACATCCTGGCTCACTTCGCTGGCGTTGCCGGTGCTGAAGACCCGCGTGCGTTTGCGCACTTGCTCGGTAATGTCATGAACCGCCGCGCGGCCGGCACCGGTCAGCACGGCCAGCAACACCAGTTGATAAAACGCGGTCTGGTATTTGAAGCGGGTAGAGAAGTCGATGAGATTTTCCGCCTCGACCAACGCATTCTCGAACAGCGACGTGCCGCTGCCGGTGGTGCGTTGGCCAAAACCGTCCCAGTCATCGCTTTGCTTGACGCCCGGCTGATGCACACGCACAGCGGCAATCACGTCGGCGCCGTTGTCGTCGCGTTGGGCATACACGTCGATCCAGTCGGCGAAGATACTGCCGGTGCTGTAGTACTTGGTGCCGTTGACGACCCACTGATCACCCTGGCGAGAAACCCGAGTAACGACGTCGCCGATTTTCACGGTGCCGACTTCCGTCCAGGCATTGCCCACCAGTTCACCCTCGACGAAGCGCTTGAACCAGATGTCTTGTGGGCTGCTGGCGTGGGCGTTGAGACGGTCCTCGACAAATGCAAAGTGCCCGCGCAGCGCCTGGGGCAGGTTGGAATCGGCTTCGGCCAGTTCGATCAGCAGTTGCAACAGCTGCGGCAACGAAGCCCCGGCGCCGCCATATTCGACCGGTACGCGAATGGCACCAAAGCCTGCTTCCTTCAGCCATTTCACCTGTTCAAAGGGCAGGCTGCGCGTCTGCTCACGCTCCAGGGCGCCGGCCTGGATGCGTGCAAAGATCGGCCGAAAGCGTTCGGCCAAGGGCTCATAGTCGGTGCCGGTGGACAGTATCGGCGGCAGGTGTTGTTGCTGTGCGGTCATGGTGATGTTCCTTCTTATGACGAATAGGTGGGCAGGGGAGAAACCTGCCGGTGCCAGCGGCTATTGCACAGTCCATGCCTGAGGCCCAACGCCCGTAAATACGGGCCTGTACAGCGCTCATCAGGGAAAGGGCTGCCCTCGCTGCGAACAATCTGTTGCGCAACTGTGTGCCCGGCAACAGTTGCTGCCACACACATCGACGCGGCGAATGTTCGTCAGGCAACAGTGGATCAACAGCTTGTCCGTCAAGCGACAGTGAGATGATCCGGAAAAGCTCCTAAGACATTGATTAATAAATGAATATTCAAATGGCACGGTTGCTGCTCTACACCTTGTGCAGACGCTGAGGTGGCGTCTCCAGGCATGGGGTAAACGATGAGCAAGCAATTCAAAGTGGTGGCGGTGTCAGGCAGCGTGCAGCACCCGTCACGCACGCTGGTCCTGCTCCAGGCATTGGTCGACAGGCTCGGGCAGCAACTGCCGATCGAGCTGCGTCTGATCGAACTGGCCAAGGTCGGCCCCCAGTTCGCCGGGGTCTTGCGTCGCGAGGCGTTGCCGGCTGCCGTGCAGGATGACCTGCAGGCCATTGAGTCGGCTGATCTGTTGATTGCCGCCAGCCCGGTGTATCGGGCTTCGTACACCGGCCTGTTCAAGCACCTGTTCGATTTCGTTCATCACGAAGCCCTCAAGAATGTACCGGTGCTGCTGGCCGCGACGGGGGGCTCGGATCGCCATGCCTTGATCATCGATCACCAACTGCGGCCCCTGTTCGGCTTCTTCCAGGCCCTGAGCCTGCCGGTGGGGGTCTATGCCAGCGAAACCGATTTCACCCAATACCAGATCTCCAGCGCACAGGTGCTGGAGCGTATCGAGCGCGCCGTCGAGTCGGCGTTGCTGAGCCTGGTCCCGAGCGTTCGACGCGACGCCAGTGCCGCCTGATCAATTTCTTCTTTCAAAACGAGCCGTGGAGTACATGCAATGAGCCAGGACACGATCAAATTTGCCTACTGGGTGCCCAACGTCAGTGGCGGGCTGGTGGTCAGCAAAATCGAGCAACGCACCGACTGGGGCATCGACTACAACCGCAAGCTGGCGCAGATCGCTGAAGCGGCCGGCTTCGACTACGCCCTGTCCCAAGTGCGCTTCACCGCCGGTTACGGTGCCGAATACCAGCATGAGTCCGTGGCGTTCAGTCATGCCTTGCTGGCCGCCACCACGCGCCTGAAAGTCATCGCCGCAGTGTTGCCTGGGCCGTGGACACCCTCGGTGTTGGCCAAGCAGATCGCAACCATCGATCACCTGACCGGCGGGCGGGTGGCGGTCAACATCGTGTCGGGCTGGTTCAAGGGCGAGTTCACCGCCATTGGCGAGCCATGGTTGGAACACGATGAGCGCTATCGCCGTTCCGAAGAATTCATCACCGCCCTCAAGGGCATCTGGACCACCGACAACTTCACCTTGCGCGGTGACTTCTACCGCTTCCACGACTACACCCTCAAGCCAAAACCACTGCAGCAGCACCCGGAGATCTTCCAGGGCGGCAGCTCGCGGGCGGCGCGGGACATGGCGGCCCGGGTATCGGATTGGTACTTCACCAACGGCAATACCGTGGAAGGTGTCAAGGCGCAGATCGATGACCTCCAGGCAAAAGCCGCGGCCAACAATCACAAGGTCAAGGTCGGTGTAAACGCCTTCGTCATTGCTCGTGACACCGAAGAAGAGGCGCGTGCGGTCCTTGCCCAGATCATCGACCAGGCCGACCCCGAGGCCGTCAATGCCTTCGGCGATGCGGCGAAGCAGGCCGGCAAGTCCAGCCCGGAAGGCGAGGGCAACTGGGCCAAGTCCAGCTTCGAGGACCTGGTGCAGTACAACGATGGCTTCAAGACCAACCTGATCGGCACACCGCAGCAGATCGCCGAACGCATCGTCGCGCTCAAGGCCGTGGGTGTGGATCTGGTGCTCGCCGGCTTTCTGCACTTCCAGGAAGAAGTCGAGTATTTCGGCCGTAAGGTCCTGCCGCTGGTGCGTGAGCTGGAGCAACGCAAAGTGGCAGCCAAAACGGCGGCAGTCGCTTAGGCGCGGGAGGCAACATGGGCACGTTCACCGACACTCTCGACGCGGCACCGGCCAGCTTGCCCCAGTGGTTGCAGCAACAGGCGCATCGGCATGGCGCGGATGTCGCGCTGCGCCATAAGTACCTGGGTGTCTGGCAGGAGCGGACCTGGGCGCAAGTGGCCGATGAGGTGCGCCGTTTGGCGAGTGCCCTGCAAGCCCGCGGTTTTTCAGCGGGCGCGACCCTGACGATCATCAGCCGACCCAGGCCGCAGGCGCTGCTTGCAGCCTTGGCCGCGCAGTGGCTGGGAGGCGTGGCGAGCCTGTTCGACCCGTTGGAGGCATCGGCCGAGCAGGTGCTATTGCTCGGCACGCTGCAGCCGGATTTCGTCCTGGTCGAAGGCCTGGAGGAGATGCTGCGTCTGCGTGCGGCGCAGGTGGTTGCACGTGTGCTGGTTTATCTCGACAAGCGTGGCCTGGCCGATTCGACGCCATTCGTTCAAGCGCTGGATTACGCCGCGCTGGTTGCCGAGCGACCAACCGATGAACGGGCACCGCAAGGGCAAGTGCTGCAAACGGCCTTTGTGTTTTATCGCGGGGCTGGGCAGGCGATTGAAGAGCAACGCGTCAGCCACGCCGAGCTGCTGCAGGAGGGCCAGCGGTTGGTGACGCGCGAAGGCCTGGGACGGCAGGAAGAGGCATTGTCCGCCCGGGCGTTCGCCTCGGGCGGACAAGCCCGCTATCTGCTGGCGCCTTGGTTGATAGCCGGTTTTCGCCTGAATTTTCCAGAAAACCTGGCGACCCGTGATCGCGACCGCCGCGAGCTGGGCCCGACGCTGGTGGCTGGAACGCGCGAAACCTATGAGCGTTTGTACCGTTATGCGCTGGAGCGTTTGCCGGTGCCGGGCAGTTGGTCGCGTGGGCTGGTGGACTGGGCGTTGGCGGCCCATCCCGACGTCTTGCAACGGCATTTGGGTGACTGGCTGGTGCGCCGGCCTTTGCGCGACGTGCTGGGGTTCTCCCGGACCCGCGCGCCGCTGCTGGTGGGCGATGCGTTGCTGCCCCAGACCCAGGCGTTTTTCCAGGCATTGGGTATCAGGGTTCGCCAGTGGAGCGATGCGGCCCACTGGGAAGCGCCGACGCATCTTGTGCAGCAAACCACCGATGACTGGAGCGGGCTCCAGTCGCAACTGGCCTGAGAGGAGACGCGCCATGACCCAGACGGCCACCGCGCATTTGCTGGAGCTGGACCATATTTCACTGTCATTCAAAGGCGTCAAAGCGGTCACGGACATCAGTTTTCGTGTCGCCACCGCAGAGATCTGCGCCTTGATCGGCCCCAACGGTGCAGGCAAGAGCTCGCTGCTGAATGTCATCAGCGGCGTGTACCAGGCCCAGGAGGGGCATATCCGTTTTGATCGACAGGAGCGGCGCCGGATGCGCCCCCACGATGTGGCGGTACGCGGCATCGCCCGCACGTTCCAGAACATTGCGCTGTTCAAGGGCATGAGCGTGCTCGACAACGTGCTCACCGGACGCAACCTCAAGCGGCGCAGCACTTGGATCGAGCAGGCGCTGCGCATCGGTCGCGCCAGGGCCGAGGATGACCGCCAGCGCGAAGCGGCCGAGCGCGTTATCGCGTTCCTGCACTTGCAGCCCTGGCGCGACACCCTGGTGGGCACGTTGCCCTATGGCTTGCAGAAGCGCGTGGAGCTGGCCCGGGCGCTGGCGGCGGAGCCTCGGCTGTTGCTGCTGGACGAACCCATGGCCGGAATGAACGCCGAAGAGAAGCAGCAGATGAGCCGCTTCATCGTCGATATCAATCGTGAACTGGGCACCACCGTGGTGTTGATCGAGCACGATATCGGCGTGGTCATGGACATCAGCGACCACGTGGTGGTGCTCGATTACGGTCGCAAGATCGGCGACGGCTCGCCCGAAGACGTACGGCAGAACCCCGAGGTCATTTCGGCCTACCTGGGCACTCGCCACTGACACCGGATATTCGACGCCTTCCCGCTGGGCTCTGTAGGAGCTGGCGAAGACTCGGGCCGCGTTCGGACGATCTTTTGACTTTTCGCTTGAGACTCAAGTGTCTGGGGAAAGATCGCAGCCTCGCTCCGCTCGACAGCTCCTACAGGGGATCGCCTGTGTAGGAGCTGGCGAAGCCTGCGATCTTTTGACTTTTCGCTTGAGACTTAAGTGCCTGGGGAAAGATCGCAGCCTCGCTCCGCTCGACAGCTCCTACCGCGCAGCCCAGCGGGAGCAATCTCTGGCCACAGGATCCTCGTTTGTATTGACCGAACAGTATTAGGAACAGCGATGGAATTTTTCTTTGAAGTATTGATTGGCGGGCTGTTGGCGGGGGTGATGTACGCCTTGGTGGCCATCGGTTTTGTGCTGATCTACAAGGCCTCCGGGGTATTCAATTTCGCCCAGGGCGCGATGGTGCTGTTCTCGGCGCTGACCTTCGTCAGCCTGCTGGAACGCGGTGTGCCGTTCTGGCTGGCGTTCCTCATCAGCCTGGCGGCGATGCTGCTGATCGCCGTGGCCGTGGAGCGTGTGGTACTGCGCCCTTTGGTCAACCGTTCGCCGATCACGCTGTTCATGGCCACCCTTGGCCTGTCCTACGTCATCGAAGGGTTCGCCCAGGCGCTGTGGGGCGCCCAGGTGCATGGCCTGGAGCTGGGCATCAGTGACGAACCGCTGGAGCTGGGCGGGATGTTGTTGTCGCAGTTCGACATTTTTGCCGCGTTGACGGCGGCGTTCCTGGTGCTGCTGCTGTCCTGGCTGTTCAACAAGACCCGGCTCGGATTGTCGTTGCGGGCGGTGGCCGATGACCCGCTGGCGGCACTGGCCGTGGGCATCCGCTTGCAGCGAGTGTGGGTGGTGGTGTGGGCGGTGGCAGGGTTTGTCGGGTTGGTCGCCGGGCTGCTCTGGGGCGCTCGCCTCGGTGTGCAGTTCTCGCTCTCGCTGGTGGTGCTCAAGGCCTTGCCGGTGCTGATCATCGGCGGCTTCACCTCCATCACCGGCGCGATTGTCGGCGGCTTGATCATCGGCGCCTCGGAGAAGCTGGCGGAGGTTTACCTCGGGCCCTTCATCGGCAGCGGCATCGAGAACTGGTTTCCCTACGTGCTGGCGCTGCTGTTTTTGCTGGTGCGTCCGGCGGGGTTGTTTGGCGAACGGGCCATCGAACGGGTTTAGGGGAGCGCATGATGTTTTATCGAGAAGCAGGCCAGTTCAACACCCGCTATGCCCAGGACCGCCGAGTCTTCGCGCTGCGCCAGGACCGTCATGGGCTGATCGCGTTGCTGCTGTTTGCCTTTGTCGTGGTGCCCTGGCTGGGCAATGACTACTGGTTCAGCGCGATCCTGATTCCATTCCTGGTGCTGTCCCTGGCCGGGTTGGGGCTCAATTTGCTCACTGGTTATGCCGGGCAACTGTCCCTCGGTTCTGCGGCGTTCATGGCGGTGGGCGCCTTTGCCACTTACAACCTCGAAGTACGGGTCGCCGGTTTGCCGTTGTTGGTCAGTATCGCCCTGGGCGGGTTGACGGCGGCGTTGGTGGCGGTGCTGTTCGGCCTGCCGAGTTTACGCATCAAGGGCTTCTACCTGCTGGTCTCGACCCTGGCGGCGCAGTTCTTCGTGACCTGGGCGCTGACCCGGTTCAGTTGGTTTTCCAACAACAGCGCCTCGGGCGTGATCAGCGCGCCGCGCCTGGAGGTATTGGGGGTGAACCTCGACGCGCCGGCCGGCCGCTATCTGCTGACCCTGACGGTGGTGGTGGCGCTGTTCTGGCTGGGCAAGAACCTGGTGCGCAGCGAGTTGGGGCGCAACTGGATGGCGGTGCGCGACATGGACACCGCCGCCGCGGTCATCGGCATTGCATTGGCAAAAACCAAGTTGCTGGCGTTCGCCATCAGCGGTTTTTTCCTCGGGGTGGCCGGCGCGCTCTGGGCCTTCGCTTACCTGGGCACGGTGGAGCCCCACGGGTTCGACCTCAATCGGTCGTTCCAGATCCTGTTCATCATCATTATCGGCGGCCTCGGCAGCCTGCTGGGCAACTTCCTCGGCGCGGCCTTCATCGTGCTGTTTCCGGTGTTGCTCTCGAACCTGGTGTCGCTGCTGCCCGGCGGGCTGGTGGACGCCGGCCAGGTGGAGAACCTGCAGAAGATGATATTCGGCGCCCTGATCATTCTGTTCCTGATCAAGGAGCCAGAGGGCCTTGCGCGCCTCTGGCAGAGATTTCGCCAGCGCGCTCGGCTGTGGCCGTTGCGCTACTGAGCGATGCGCACGGCGCGGGTTTGCGGTTCCATTTTGTTGGCTTACCTATGGCTTCATAACAAGGAAAATCCGATGTTCAAACGATCATTCGCCAGCAGCCTGGCACTGGCCCTGAGCCTCACCGCCGCGGCCTTCACCGTCCAGGCGGACAACGAACAATACTTCCCGCTGCAAAGCTATCGCGTCGGCCCTTATGCGGCCGGCGGCACCGGTTTTTTCGGCGGTTTCATCGACTACCTCAAGTACGTCAACGCCAATGGCGGCGTGAATGGCGTCAAGTTGACCTGGAGCGAGTGCGAGACCGAATACGTGGTCGAAAAAGGCGTCGAGTGCTACGAGCGCCTGAAGAAAGGTTTGAACGGCGCGCCAGCGGCGGCCACCAACCCACTGTCGGTGGGTATTGCCTACGCCACCCTGGAGCGTTCGACGGCCGACAAACTGCCGCTGATCACCATCAACCACGGTCGCACGGACTCCACCGACGGCAGCGTGTTTCCCTACGTCTTCCCGTTGCAGTTGAACCCGTATTCCGAAGTGTCGGCGATCATCAACTACATCGGCCAGAGGGCCGGGGGGCTGGACAAACTCAAGGGCCTGAAGATCGTCACCCTGTATCACGGCTCGCCCTACGGCAAGGAAACCAACGAGGTGCTGCAAACCCTGGCCGACAAGTACGGTTTTGCGCTGACCTTGCTGGAGGTGCCGCACCCGGGCAACGAGCAACAATCGCAATGGCTGAATATCCGTCGGGAAAAGCCTGATTGGGTGATCCTGCGCGGTTGGGGCGTGATGAACCCGGTGGCGCTGAAAACCGCACAGAAAGTCGGTTTCCCGGCCGACCACATCATCGGCAACATCTGGAGCAATTCCGAGGATGACGCTGCACCGGCCGGTGCCGCGGCCAAGGGCTTCATCGCCATCACCACGCACCCTTCGGGCACCGATTTCCCGGTGTTGCAGGGCATCAAGAAACAAGTGGTCGACGCCGGCCATGGCGACCTGGCCGATCCCAAGCGTTTCGGCACGGTGTATTACAACCTCGGCGTGGTCAACGGCATTCTCAACGTAGAAGCGCTGCGCATTGCCCAGCAGAAATTCGGCAAGCAACCCCTGACGGGTGAGCAGGTGCGTTGGGGCTTCGAGAACCTCAAGCTCGACGATGCACGACTCAAGGAACTGGGGGCGTTGGGCCTGGTGCAGCCGTTGCAGTTGTCGTGCTCGGACCATGAAGGCGGTGGTGCGGTGCGCTTCCAGCAATGGGACGGTACGCAGTGGAAGCTGATCAGTGACTGGGTACAGGCTGACCGCGCCTTGCTGCGACCGATCATCGAAGCGTCTTCGCACCAGTACGCCCGGGAAAAAGGCATTACCCCGCGTGATTGCAGCAAGCAATCCTGAGGCGTCACGGCGACCGGGCGTGCGTGTCCGGTCGCTACTTGAAAAAGGCGAAACAGCATGACGACGAACGTGCCGATCCTGCAGATCGACGATATTGAAGTCCTCTACGAACAGACCATCCTGGCCGTGCGCAGCGTGTCGCTGGAGGTCGCAAAAGGGCAGGTCGTGGTGTTGCTGGGCGCCAACGGCGCGGGTAAAAGCACCACCTTGAAAGCCGCCTCCAACCTGGTGCGTGCTGAACGGGGCGAAGTGGTGCGGGGGCGGATCGTCTACCAGGGACGGGAGGTGACCCACAGCGCCCCTCACACCTTGGCGGCGAACGGCTTGGTGCAAGTGCTCGAAGGGCGACATTGTTTTGCCCAGTTGACCGTGGAGGAAAACCTTCTGGCCGGCGCCCTGGCGCGCCAGGTGCCGCGGCGCCAGTTGCTGGCTGACCTGGAGTTGGTCTATGGCCATTTTCCGCGGCTGAAGCTGCGGCGCAAAAGCCTGGCCGGCTACACCTCGGGCGGCGAGCAACAGATGATCGCGATAGGCCGTGCACTGATGGCCAAGCCGCAACTGGTCTTGCTCGACGAACCGTCGATGGGCCTGGCGCCGCAGATCGTCGAGGAAATCTTCGAGATCGTGCGCCAACTCAATCAGTACGAAGGCGTCAGTTTCCTGATTGCCGAACAGAACATCAACGTCGCCCTGCGCTACGCCCACTATGGCTACGTGTTGGAAAGCGGTCGTGTGGTCAGCGAAGGCAGCGCCGAACAACTGGCGGCTCGCGGCGATCTGCAGGATTTCTACCTGGGAGCGCGAACGAGAGGCCAGGAAACGGCCGGGAACGAAGCACCGCGCTCCCCCTAATTGGGCCACTGTCTGGGTTCTGTAGGAGCTGGCGAAGCCTGCGATCTTTTGGTCTTTCGCTTGAGGCTCAAGTGTCTGGGGAAAGATCGCAGCCTCGCTCCGCTCGACAGCTCCTACCGTGTCCCCAGCGGGAGCAAGCACCCTCGCCACGGAGCCCTTTGGAACTCAGGTCGACAGGTTGATCACCCGGCCATCCCGGGTGTCCAGTGCCGGGCGGCGTCGATTGACCACCAGTTCGCCGATCCTGATCAACAACGTGCGGGTGACATTGCGGCTCAGGCCCAACAGGCTGGCGGTGTGGACCTGATTGCAGTTGGCGTAGCGGTAGGCGGTGCGCAGCAACTCGGCCTCGACCTTTTCATACAAGTCGCCATGCTCTTGCTCGAGCAGTTTCTCGAAGGCTTTCTGCAAAAGCGTCTCTGCGCTTTGAGGGGCCGACTCCTGCGAGTTGTCCTGGCGTTCGATACGGAAGTTCGACAGGTGCAGGTCCTGCACGCCGATCACGTTGTTGCGGCAAATCAACAGGGTGTGGTGGATGACATTTTCCAGCTCGCGGATGTTCCCCGGCCAGGAATAGTCGAGCAATTTGCGCTGTGCCTGGGCATCCAGCGTCACCTCGCCGTGCCCGAGCCTGCGGCTGTACTCGGCAATGAAGTGGCGGATCAGCGGCAGGATGTCACCGGGGCGTTCGCGCAGCGGCTTGAGCACCAGGCTGACCACGTTCAGACGGTAATAGAGGTCTTCACGAAAGTGCCCGGCATTGATGGCTTTTTCCAACTGTACGTTGGTGGCCGCCAACACGCGCACATTGATCTTGATGCTCTTGCGCGAACCCAGCCGGACCACCTCGCGCTCCTGTAGCACCCGAAGCAACTTGACCTGGATCGGCAACGGCAAATCACCGATTTCATCCAGAAACAGCGTGCCGCCGTCCGCTTCCTCGAACCATCCGGCCTTGGCTGTCAGTGCGCCGGTGAACGCGCCTTTCTCATGGCCGAACAGCTCGGCCTCCACCAGGGTTTCGGAAAACGCCCCGCAGTTGACCGCAACAAACGGTTTGTGGCGACGGGCGCTGAGGTTGTGTACGTGGCGCGCCACCAGTTCCTTGCCGGTCCCGGTCTGGCCGATGATCAGCACGCTGGCGTCACTGGGCGCGACTTGCTGCAAGTGAGCCAGCAAAGCGCGGGAGGTGGGGTCTTCGAAGACCTGGGCCGTGGCACGAATCGAGGTGGCCAGGCCAGGGGAGGGAGGAAGCGTTAGAAGCTGCATGACGGTGGCCCGTTAATGAGATTGCCGTGACTGAAAATGGGTAAATGCCAACGTTCTTGAGGCAGTACCACGAAGCCATTGGGCTTAAGGCTTAATCTAAATGATCTAAAAAACAGACAACAAATAACCTTTAGTTATTTGCTTAGGGCTTCACCTGCACATAGCGAGGGGATCTGTCCTACCGGGTTCTGTAGGAGCTGGCGAAGCCTGCGATCTTTTGATCTTTTGATCTTTCGCTTGCGATTCAAATGTCTGGGGAAAGATCGCAGCCTCGTTGCACTCGTCAGCTCCTACACAACCCAGCTCGTCACAAAAGCCCTGATGGATTTATTCACCAATACGGATATGCGGTGTGACGGACATCCCCACGCGCAGTTTCGCCGCCCCGGGCTGGTCGGGGTCGATGCGAATGCGCACGGGCAAGCGCTGGACGATCTTGGTGAAGTTGCCTGTGGCATTGTGCGGGGCAATGGTGGAGTAGCTGACGCCGCTGGCCGGCCCCAGGCTTTGCACCGTGCCTTCCAGTGCCTGGCCCGGCAAGGCATCCACTTCGATATCCACGGTTTGTCCGGTCTCTACGCGCGCCAGTTGCGTTTCGCGAAAGTTGGCGGTGATGTAGACGGCGTCCAGTGGCACGATTGCCAGCAAGGGTTTTCCGGCATTGACGAAAGCACCGACGCGTATCGATTTCTCCCCGACGGTGCCGCTGATCGGTGCGGTGATGCGGGTATAGGAAAGTTGCAGTTGCGCGATGGCTTGCGCCGCCTCGGCATGGGCGAGGGCCGCCTTGGCCTTTTCCAGATCGGCCTTGAGGATATCCACGTATTGCCGGGCAGCCTGCAACCCCGCCTGGCTCTTGTCCCGGCTGGCCAGTTGGACGCTCAATTGCGCTTCGGCCTGCTGCTGGGCCTGCACGGTGCCCGACCCGTCGGTGGCCAGGTTGCGATAACGGGCCTGATTGACGCTGGCCAGTTTGAGCGCCGCCTCGTCTGCGGTTACCACCGCTTGGGCCTGACGTATGGTGGTTTCCTGTTGGATCAAGTGCGCTTGCAGGCTGGCGATGCCGGCCCGGGCGCTGGCGACCTGGGCTTGCGCCGCGTTCACGGCAGCGACGAAATCGCGGTCGTCGATGGTTGCCAGCAGGTCGCCTTTGTTCACCGGTTGGTTGTCGTCGACCAATACTGTCTCAACTGTGCCCGACACTTGCGGCGCTACCGTGGTGAAGTCGGCGTGGACGTAGGCATCGTCCGTAGACTGTATCGATGCACTGGATTCAGGACGATTGAAATAGAACGCCGCGCCGATGGCCACTGCGAGCAGTGTGGCGCTGATGATCTGGGCTTTCTTCGGTAATGCCATGATGAGTCACCCGTGTGAGGAGGAAGGTGATGAGGCTGCGTGCATGACAGGGGCGGGGATGTAGGTCAGTCGCAACACCAGAGGAATCAACAGCAGCGCCAGCAGGCCCAACACGCGATAGGCATCGGCGATCGACAGCACCAGCGATTGCTGGCCGAGGAGACTCATCAGTTGCGTCGGCTCAGGCACAAACGCCAGGCTGTTACCGACCAGTGCTCCCTGGTCCAGCAACATTTCTCCATGGAAGCGACCGCGCACGGTGATGAGCTGGGTAACCGCCGCTGCACCGGCCAGCGATCCGAAGGCGCGCAACGTGTTGATCGTGCCGGACACATAAGGCCCTTCAGCAGGCTGCACCACGCTGGTGATCAGGAACAGCATCGAGACCACCGCCATCGGTTGTCCGAGGGCCTGCAGGGTCTGCGCCATGACGAACTGGTCGCGGTTCCATTCGCTGGTCAGTTGTGAGCCGGCCAGACACGCCAGCGCGATCAAGCACAACCCCAGGGCGAACACGACACGCGCATCGATCTTTTTCTGGTACAGCAGCAGCGCCACCACGGGCCCCAGGACCAGTTGCGGCAGCGCGACGATCAGGCCGACCGACGCCATCTGGAAGGGGCGATAGTCCTGCAGTGCGCCGAGATAGTTGGCCGGTAGCAGCGAGCTGGACATCAACACCACCAGCAGCGCGAAGAACAGGGTGCAGCCCAGTCCCAGGTTGCGACGCCCGAGGATCTGCAACTTGATAAACGGTGATGGGTGATACCACTCGGTCAACAAATAGACCGCCAGCAAGGCCAGGCCAACCAGCAGCGAAGACGTGATCAGCGGTGAATGAAACCAGTCCAGCCGCACGCCTTGGTCCAGTGCGACAGTGATCAAGCCGAACGCCGGCACACCGCAGGCCATGCCAAACCAATTGGCCTGCCGAAAACGTGGGACCTGAACGGGTTCCTTCGCCAGCCCCCAGGCGATCAGGCCTGCGGCGATGAGGGCGAGGGGAACGATCTGCCAGTACACCCAGCGCCAGTCCTGCACCCCATCCGTCCAGCGCCCGGCCAACCAGATGGACAGATTAGGCGCGAAGGTCGCGGTCATGGCATACAGCGCCAGGCCATACAGCCGTATGGGGGGCGGCAGGAATTTGAGCGCCGCCATCATCAGCAGCGGGATGGTGGTGCCGCTGGCAATGCCTTGCACAAAGCGCAAGGTCAGCAAAAGCTCCAGGTCGTGGATAAAAGGCAGGATCAAGGCGAGTAGCGTACAACTGCCGAGCATCCACAATTCCAATCGACGAACCGAGAGCGTGATGGCGAACCACGCCGAAAAGGGCATGGCAATCAACTCGCCGGCGCTGTACACGGTGGTGAGCCAGGAGCCGTCGTCGAAGCCCAAGCCCATCGCGCCTCGCACATCTGCCAGGGCCAATGCGCCGACCCGGGTATTCAACCCCGCCATCATGGCGGCGAGAAAAATGCCGACCAGGCCGACCATCGAGCGTTTCGAGGACGAGGCCTGAGGCCCTGCGCTGGCCGCGACGTGCGCTGGCGACAGTGCGACGCTGTTCATTGGGCAACCTCCGGATTCCAGCCGCCACCCAGGGACTTGTAGAGATTGACCACGGTCAGCGTGGCGTCGGTCGTGTTGGCATTGAGGCGGGTTTGGCTGGCAAGCAGGTTGGACTGGGCCGTCAGTACACTCAAATAGTCGGCGGCGCCTTGCTGATAACCTCGCTCGGCGGCATGCAGCGTCTGCTTGTTCTGTTCATAGGACACCAGCAGCTCATCGTGTTGACGCTGTTGGGCCCCCCAGGCATCCAGGGCGTTGTCCACTTCATGCCAGGCTCGCAAGACGGTCTGGCGATAAGCGAGTGCCGCGGTTTTTTGCCGTGACTCGTTCAGGGCCAGGCGTTGCATCAAGCGTCCGCCCTGGAAGATCGGCAGGTAAACCGTGGGGCCGATGGAGAAGAACCGGGAATCCCAACTGGCGAGATCGCCACTGTCGAAGGCTTGCACGCCGATTTGTCCTTTCAGGCCAATGCGCGGATAGAAATCAGCCTTGGCCACACCAATGGCAGCCGTGGCGGCATGCAGCTGGGCTTCGGCGCGCAGGATGTCGGGGCGCCTGTGGGCCAGTTCAGAGGGGACACCAACCGGGACCCCGGAGGGCAGGGCAGGCAAGGGCAGTGCCTTACCCAGCTGCCCATCGAGGGCACGGGGCTGCTCACCCATCAGCAAGGCCAGTGCGTTCATCTGGGCGTTGCGACGTTGGTCCAGTTCAGGAACCATGGCCTTGATCGTGGCCAACTGCGCCCGGGCGGAGGAGGTTTCGAAGCGTGTCCCGACGCCGTTACGCTCGCGGCTTTCAGCCAGGCCGAGGGTGCGCTCCGCGACCGTCAGGTTTTGTCGGGTGATGTCCAGTTGCGCCTGGGTTCCGCGCAATTGCAGGTAGGTGCGTGCCACTTCGGCGGCCAGGGCCACCTGTGCGGCTTCGCGATCATAAATCGTGGCTTCCAGCGTCGCGGCAGCGCCTTCGCGGCCCCGTTGTGCACGGCCCCACAGATCGATCTCCCAACTGGCATCGAAGCCCAGTTGCCAGAAATTGTTGGGCCCGGTCGGAGCACCCAGGGCTGCGAACTTGCCATGTTCGCTGAGGGTTTCCCGGGTGTAGCTGGCATTGGCGCCCACGTTGGGAAGTAATTGCGACGCGGCGATGCCCAGTTGGGCGCGGCTTTGCTCGATGCGTTCGGCGGCCATCTGCAGATCAAGGTTGCCCGCCAGTGCGCGCGATTGCAGCCCGGTGAGCACGGCGTCATTGAACAGTGTCCACCACTGGGACGGCACCGCGGCAGTGGACGTCGGGATGACGCTTGCGTGCTCTTGTCGGGGTGACAGTTGCACAGCATCAAGCCCGCTCTCAGGTTTCACGAAGTCTGGGCCTACCGTACAGGCGGTCTGGAAAATCGCGCCGATGAGCGTCAAAATGTGTCGAGGTATTCCGAAGAAAGCCGACATAGCCAGTTCCCCGTAAGGTTGCTGCGTCGCTCGACGAGCGCACGCCTGGGGTCAATGAATCAGCGATTGGCTCGCTGTGAATTCATGGTATTGGGGGACGTTTCCTGGCGCACTTCTACATCGGTTCAGCGAAACCATACGTCAGTGGCGGGGGATCTATACGAAGGTGTGGGGTCGGTGGCGTGATGGAAGCATCGTGGCGAGGTGCTGCTCCCGTTCGACGGCTGTAGGAGCTGGCGAAGCCTGCGATCTTTTGATCTTTCGCTTGAGATTCAAGTGTCGGGGGAAAGATCGCAGCCTCGTTGCACTCGACAGCTCCTACACAGCTCCTACACAGCTCCTACACAGCTCCTACTGGCGCAGGGCAGTGTTGATACAGGCCAGCAGTTTGTCGGCATCACAGGGTTTAGGCAGGCAGGCGATCAGCCTTGGTATGTGCGCCCCAAGGTCCGGGTAAGCGGTAATGAAGATGGTAGGGATCTGGAAGCCCATGGCGTCGAGCTGTTCATGCAGTTCCAGGCCACTCATCCCCGGCATCTGGATATCGGAAATCAGGCAGTGGGTAGCCGCCAGGGCGTTTGCGTCGAGGAAGTCCATGGCGCTGCAATAGGTTCGCACGTCATAACCGCTGGACCGTAACAGGCTTTTGAGGGCGGCCCGAACGGATTCGTCATCATCGACAACGGCAATCGTCGTCGTATTGCGCATCGGGGTGTCATGCATATCGGGTCGCTCGCACAAGCGCCTGTCGTCGTTACAAGATACGCGGTCTCCTGGGGCGCAAAAGTATACCTAGGTATAGCGCGCTAAGACCAAAGGGTTGGCGTTGGATACAACGGTTTGTCCCAGGGCTGCTTCCACTGTACGCAGGTACAACTGACCTGGGCTGACGGCTCACCTAGACTGGCACGCATCGTTCCCCCGGGGTTCAACACCAAACCCCTATGGCGCGTTAATTCGCTGTTCCTCTATGAAATCACTTGAAGGGCTTTCATGAGGGGTTAATCTAGAGATCGGCAACACGACCCGTTCTGGATCCCGACAGAGCCCATCCTCATCGGGCGGCCAGCGCAGCCACGGACGTCGCCCCAGCGCGACGATATCGGCCATGCGACGTGACACTGGATGCCAGCCCGACGGCAACGTGCGACGGATAACTCACTACAAATTGCTCGCGTGCCGATGGAAAACCACATGCAGATTTTATGGGACGATGGTGAACGTGTCTTCTGCCGGGAACTGCGTCCGGGTGTCGAGGGCGATTGCAGCGTACTGGTTGCGCGGCCCGCTGCCGAACAACCGCGTCCCGGCTGTCTTGGCCGTCTGGCCCACGAGTTTGGCCTGAAAGACGAACTCGATGGCACCTGGTCGGTGCGACCGTTGGAGATGGTGCGCGAAGGCGCCCAGACGCAGCTGGTGCTTGAGGATCCAGGCGGCACGCCACTCGTGCAATTGCTGATTGCGCCCATGGAGACGGCCACGTTCTTGCGTCTGGCGGTGAGCATCGCCGTGGCCCTGGACAAGCTCCACCAGCGCGGTCTCGTCCATAAAGACATCAAGCCCAGTCATATTCTGGTGAACTGCTTCGACGGACAGGCCAGGCTCACCGGGTTCGGCCTCGCCTCACGGCTGCCACGGGAGCGGCAGGCGCCCGAGACCCTCGCGGGGACGCTCGCCTATATGGCACCCGAGCAGACCGGCAGGATGAATCGCTCGATCGATTCACGCAGTGATCTCTATTCCTTCGGCGTCACGCTGTACCAGATGCTGACCGGCTCGCTGCCGTTCACGGCATCCGACCCGATCGAGTGGGTGCACTACCATATCGCCAAGAAACCCTTGCCACCTCGCGAGCGGGTTGGAACCATCCCCGAGGTGCTGTCCGACATTGTCATGAAGCTGCTCGCCAAGACGGCCGAGGAGCGTTATCAGACCGCCGCGAGTGTGGAATATGATCTGCGGCGCTGCCTCGCCGACTGGCAGCAACAGCACCACATCAATGCCTTTGCGTTGGGCGAGCATGGCCCGTCCGATCGGTTGTTGATTCCCGAGAAACTTTATGGTCGCGAGCATGAGGTCGACACCCTGGTCGAAGCGTTCTCACGGGTCGTTGCAAGCAGTGCGCCGGAGCTCGTCCTGGTCACCGGCTATTCCGGTATCGGCAAATCCTCGGTGGTCAATGAGTTGCACAAGGTGCTGGTTCCGCCGAGGGGACTGTTCGCCAGCGGCAAGTTCGATCAGTACCGCCGCGACATCCCCTATGCGACGCTGGTGCAGGCCTTCCAGAGCCTGGTGCGCACCCTGCTTGGCAAGAGCGACACGGAACTGGCGAGTTGGCGTGACGCGCTGCAGGAGGCGCTGGATGTCAATGCGCGGCTCATGACCGACCTCATTCCCGAGTTGAAGCTCATCATCGGTGAACCACCACCGGTTTCGGCACTTGATCCACAGCAGGAGCAACGTCGCTTCCTGCTGGTGTTCCGGCGTTTTATCGGTGTGTTCGCCCACGAAGATCATCCGCTGGCGCTGTTTCTCGACGATTTGCAGTGGCTCGATGCGGCCACGCTCGATTTGCTGGAGGATCTGTTGACCAGCGCTGATGTGCGACACCTGTTGCTGGTGGGCGCTTACCGCAGCAACGAGGTGGATGTCACCCACCCGCTGACAGGCAAGCTCCAGACCATTCGGAACGCGGGAGGCAACGTCGTCGAGATCATGCTGGCGCCGCTCGCCAAGGTGCACATCGAGCAGTTAATCGTCGAGGCGCTGCATGACGAGCGGGCCCGCATCGAGCCCCTGGCGCAGTTGGTGCTGGACAAAACCGCCGGCAATCCGTTCTTCGTGATTCAGTTCCTGCAAACGCTCGCCGACGGGCAACTGCTGGCCTTCGATCATGACGCCCGGCAGTGGTGGTGGGACCCGGACCGCATTCATACCGAGGGCTACACCGACAATGTCGTGGACCTGATGGTCGGCAAGCTGGTGCGCCTGCCGGGCGAGACGCAGCAGGCGCTACAGCAGCTGGCTTGCCTGGGTAACGTCGCCGGGATCGAGGCGCTTTCGACCGTGCTGGGCATTCCCGGGACGCAGGTCCGCGGGGTGCTCTGGGAGGCGATTCGCCTGGAACTGGTCGAGCGGCTGGACGACGCTTATGGTTTTGTCCACGACCGTATTCATGAAGCCGCTTATTCGCTGATCCCCCAGGAATCGCGCGCCGAGACGCACCTGCGAATCGGACGATTGCTCGCCGCGCAGACATCCGCGCAAGGGCAGGAAGAGGCGATTTTTGAAATCGTCGGCCAGCTCAATCGCGGCACCGTGTTGATCACCGACCCGGCTGAGCGGGAGCAGTTGGCTGCGTTCAACCTGATTGCCGGCCAACGCGCCAAGGCGTCGACGGCTTATGCGTCGGCGCTCAACTATTTCACCACCGGGACGCAGTTGTTGGGCGAGGACTGCTGGGCGCGTCGCCATGGGCTGATTTTCGCGCTGGAGTTGAATTGCGCCGAATGCGAGCTCCTGACCGGGCAGCTGTCTGCCGCCGACGAGCGTCTCACGGCGTTGTCGGATCACGCCATGACCGTGATCGAGCGGGCCAATGTCGCGTGCCTGCTAATGGATGTCTACTTGCTCCTGGATCGCAGTGACGGTGCGGTTGCGGTCTGCCTGGCCTACCTGCGGCATGTGGGGATCGAGTGGTCGGCTCATCCGAGCGACGATGACGTGCGCAGCGAGTACGACCGCATCGCAGCGTTACTGGGGGACCGGGCAATCGAGGACCTTATCGACTTGCCGTTGATGGAGGATGCGACGTCCCTGGTGACCGTCAATGCGTTGGGGAAACTCTTCGCGCCGGCCCTGCAGAGTGAAGCGAACCTGGCGGACCTGTTGATCTGCAAAGCGGTCAATCTGAGCCTTGAGCATGGCAACTGCGATGCTTCATGTTTGCTCTACGCCAATTTATTCAGGGTCGCCGGTCGCCGGTTCGGTGATTACCAAGTGGGCTTCCGATTCGGTCAGCTTGGCTGCGAGCTCGTTGAAAAACGTGGTTTGGCTCGATTCGAGGCGAGCACCTATCTTTGCTTCTCGTGCTTTGCCGTACGCTGGATGAAGCCTGTGGAGCAATGCCGCGACCTGTTGCGTCGTTCGTTTACGGCGGCGAATCGAATCGGCGATCTACCGTATGGGGCCTACGCGGGCAACAACCTCACTGCCGATCTGCTCTTCGCCGGCGAGCTGTTGTCCGATATACAAGGCGAAGCCGAGCGGGGTCTTGTTTACGCCAGGAAAGTACGCTTCGGGTTGGTGACTGATTTCATCATCACGCAACTGGCGCTGATCCGGATGCTCCGAGGCTCGACGCTAACCTTTGGTCGCCTGGACGACGGCGAGCTAATCGAGCCAGGCTTCGAAACCCACTTGACCAGCAACCCGGATCTGGTACTGGCTGAGTGTTTGTACTGGGTCCGAAAATTACAGGCTCGCTACATGGCCGACGATGCTGAGGCGGCATTGGAGGCCGCTGCAAAGGCGCAGCGTTTACTCTGGGTTTGCCAGTCGTTCTTCGAGGAAGCCGAGTTTCATTTCTATGGCGCCCTGGCCCGGGCCGCTCGCTGCGATAGCCTCCCTGTAGACGAGCATGGGCAGCACTTGCTGGCGATAGTTGCCGATCAGCAGTGGCTCCAGACCTGGGCGCAGCAGTGTCCGGAAAATTTCGCCAGCCGCGCCGCGCTGGTGGATGCCGAAATCGCCCGTGTTGAAGGGCGCGTGATCGACGCCGAGTTGCTTTACGAGCAGGCTATTGATTGCGCGCAAGAGAGTGGCTTCGTGCACATCGAGGCGCTTGCCAATGAACTCGCGTCGCGCTTCTACGCGGCGCGGGGCTTCGGGAAAATTGCTCGGGTCTATTTGCAGGATGCCCGTTACGGTTACCAGTGTTGGGGTGCCGATGGCAAGGTGCGGCAACTGGAGAACAAGTACCCATCGTTGAGGGCCGAAGCGCCTGAACTCGGCCCGACGACAACGATGGCGACACCGGTCGAACACCTTGACCTTGCCACTGTACTCAAGGTCTCCCAAGCCGTATCGGGCGAAATCGTCCTGGAAAAGCTGATCGATATGATCCTGTGCACGGCCATCGAACAGGCCGGCGCCGAACGCGGGCTGTTGATCCTGTCCGATGGCGGCGAGCACCGTGTCGCGGCGCAAGTGACTACTGGCGGCAAAACAACGCAGTTACGCGATGAGCGGGTGAGTGCGGCGCTGTTGCCCGAGTCGATTCTCTATCATGTGCTGCGCACCCGAGAGAGCGTTTTCCTTGACGATGCCGTGGCCGAGGCGCCGTTCGCCGCAGACCCCTATATCCGGCAGCAGCGGGCCCGTTCGATTCTCTGCCTGCCGTTGATGAACCAGGCCAAGCTCGTCGGCGCGCTCTATCTCGAAAACAATCTGGCGGCCCGTGTGTTCAGTCCGACCCGGATCGCCGTGTTGAAGCTGGTGGCTTCACAGGCTGCCATCTCGCTGGAAAATGCTCGCTTGTACCGTGAGGTCGCGGAACGCGAAGCGAAGATCCGGCGCCTCGTGGACGCCAACATCATTGGGATCCTCGTGTGGAACGCCGACGGCGAGATCATCGAAGCCAACGATGCGTTCCTTCGTATGCTGGGATACGAACGAGCGGACCTTGCCTCGGGCCATCTGCGCTGGACAGACCTGACGGTCCCTGAGTTTCGAGAACTCAGCGAACGCAGGTTGGCTCACGCTTTGCTGACCGGGCATGCTCGACCCTACGAGAAAGAATATTTGCGCAAGGATGGCAGCCGACTGCCGGTCATCGTCGGCCTGGCGATGTTCGAAGCCGGCAGCAGGGAAGGGGTCGCCTTTGTGCTGGACCTGACCGAGCGCAGGCAGGCGGAGGAAAAGATCCGCGAAAGCGAGCGGCGCTATCGCGAAGTACAGACCGAGCTGGCCCATGCCAACCGTGTCGCGACCATGGGGCAGTTGGTGGCTTCGATCGCCCATGAGGTCAACCAACCAATTGCCGCGGCCATCCTCAACGCCAATGCCGCATTGCGCTGGTTGAACGTGCAACCGCCGGAGATCGGGGAGGTCCGGCAGGTGCTGGACCGCCTCATCTTCGATGCCAACCGAGCGGCGGACGTGCTGGGTCGCATCCGTGGACATATCCGCAAGGCACCACCGCAAAAGGGACCGGTAGACATCAACGCGGCGATCAGCGAGATGATCGACTTCACCCGTGGCCAGATCAGCAAGAGTGGCGCCTCGATACAGACGCAGCTCATGGACGGTTTGCCCGCCATCGAAGGTGACCGTGTAGAGCTGCAACAGGTGTTGCTCAACCTGATCATGAATGCGCTCGAGGCCATGAGCGGTGTCAGCGAAGGCAAGCGGCAGTTGCTGATCTGCACGGTGCGCGATGATGCCGGGTGCATCGTGGTGAGTGTCAGTGACACCGGGCCGGGGTTCGCCTCGGACAGTACCGACCTGGTCTTCACTTCCTTCTACACCACCAAGCCTACGGGCTTGGGGTTGGGGTTATCGATCTGTCGTTCGATCATCGAATCCCATGGCGGCAGTTTGAGGGCAAGCGTCAACCCACCCCGCGGTGCCACTGTTCAATTCACGCTGCCCATCGCAGTCTTGAGCTCAACGACAGCGTCTTGATTAATACTTAGGTTTAAGACCTGTATATCAACCGCTCATTGAAATCAGTCCCATGTACAAATGAAACTCCGCAACCCCGGCGATACAGTGTTTTCAAGGGTTGCGGAGTCTCTTCTCATGAATAATCTAACTGCCCATGCCGTGGATGAGTTTTCATCACTGCGTTCCGTTGTGCTTATTTTCCTGGCACTGATGACAACGAATGTTTGCTATCGCTTGAGTGCGCCCACGTCCCTGGGTCAACTGCCGAAGGACATGTCGGATGTCTCATTGAAACCGGTCAACATCGAGCAAGCCCTGGGCAGCGTGCCCATAGGCGCCCACCTGGTCAGCCCTCGCCGGTTCTACCTGCATCACGGCATATACCTTGGCGGCGCAGAAGTTGCCCATTACTCGGGGTTCAGCGGTTCCCTCAAGTCGGGGCCTATCGAAGTGACCGATCTTGAGCATTTCGCCAAAGGCAAGCCCGTGTGGATAGTTGACGAGCACTGTGAATATTGCGCCGAAGAAGTGGCCCATCGGGCGCGTTCGCGACTAGGCGAAGACCAATACAGGGTCTTATCCAATAACTGCGAGCACTTTTGCAGTTGGTGCACCACCGGGGAAAGTTACAGCAGCCAGATCAATGCATACTTGCATCGGCCTCGTCATCTTTTTGCACTGATATCAGCGCTGCATCCCCAGCTCATTGCATAGCGCCTACATCACGGTTCGGGCCATTGCTACCGTACTTTCCGGGCCGAGGCGCTGTGCTACAATTTTTTTCCGCCCACTCCCCAAGAGGATCGTGCATGAACGGCAATTCCCCATCCAATGACCCGAGCAGCAAGGATTCAATTGTGTTCGTGGTGGATGACGATGCCTCAATGCGCGATGCATTAAGCAACCTCTTGCGCTCGGTCGGCATACGCGTCGAGACGTTCGCCTCCACGGCGGACTTTCTCCAACAACCCAAGACCGAAGGTGCCAGTTGCCTGGTGCTCGATGTACGGCTTCAAGGTAGCAGCGGCCTGGACTTTCAACGTCAGTTGGCGGGGTCGAACGTCACTATCCCCATCATTTTCATCACCGGCCATGGCGACATCGAAATGTCGGTCAAGGCAATGAAAGCCGGTGCCGTGGATTTCCTGGCCAAACCCTTTCGTGAACAGGATTTGTTGGACGCGGTGTCAGCCGCACTCCAGGCCGACGTCAAGCGCCGGGCCGTCGAGGGTCAGCTTGCGGACCTGCATGCCCGCTACGAAACGCTGACGGCCCGTGAAAAAGAGGTGATGACGTTCGCAGCCAAAGGCCTGATGAACAAACAGATTGCCGGGCAGATGAACCTGAGCGAAATCACCGTGAAAATCCACCGCGGCCACGCGATGAAAAAAATGCACGCCAAATCCTTCGCTGACCTGGTGCGGATGGCGGAGTCATTAGGTGCCGGGCAGGGCCACTGAACAGAGCGACAGGCCTGCATGAACGCCAGTTCCTGGACTTGCGACGCCGCGCAGGCGGCGACGGCTAGCTAATTGCTGATAAAAAGATTTATTGACTAAAGAATTACATCGAGTAATTATTTCCCTGCATCTGCTTTCACGCAGAGTCATTTTGCAGGGGCAACCCGATGAATCAGAACACCGTGCCTTCACTGGCCAGTCTTTACGTCGAGACTCACGAATCGCCATTTGACGCACGCCTGGCGCCTTCGCTCATGCAAGGCTTTCCCGCCGAACCCCACCGCCGCGTCACCTGGCACAACTGGATGAGCCCACCGTTCAGCCAATGGGGTTTCCGCAACCTGGCGCGCTTGCGTCCTTCCATCGACGTGCAGGCCGGCAGCGGGCCGGTCAGCGCGTTCAAGCAGGCGCTCCAGCCGCTGGATGAGCTGCACTTCGACAGCGAGTGTGGCTTGAGCATCAGCGTGATCGATCACCTGGTCGCCAGCCAGACCGATGCTTTCCTGGTCCTGCAGGGCGACACCGTCCTGTTTGAGCGCTACTTCAACGGCCAGTGTCCCGAGGACCGACACATCATGTTTTCGGTGACCAAGTCGCTGATCGGTGCCTTGGGCGAGCAACTGGTCTGCGAAGGCCTGCTGGACCCTACGTTGACCGCCACCCATTACGTACCGGAACTGGCGGGCAGCGCGTTCGGCGATGCGACCGTGCGCCAGTTGTTCGACATGGCGGTGGCCGTCGATTACAGCGAGGTCTATGAGGATCCGGATTCAGAGAGTTCCCAATACGGTTACGCCTGTGGTTTCCAGCCGGCGCCAGCGCAGTACGCGACCTTCGAATCCCTGTATCAGTACTTGCCCTCACTGAGGAAACGCGGCAGTCACGGCGGCTTTTTCCATTACGTGACGGCCACCACCGAGGCGTTGGCCTGGGTCATGGAGCGGGCGTCTGGCAAGGCTTGTCACCAGTTGCTGCAAGAGGTCTGGAGCCAGTTGGGTTGTGAGCGTGACGGCTACTTCCTGGCCGATCCCTGGGGCCGCAGCGTCGCCGGTGCCGGTTTCAGTGCGACCTTGCGTGACATGGCGCGCTTCGGTCGCCTGCTGGCCAACGATGGCCGCCAGGGTGGGACACAACTGCTCTCGGCCGAGGCCCTCGCCGGCATCGCCGCAGGGGCCGACCCGGCGATCTATGCCGCATGCGCCGATTTCTCGAGCTGGACCCCAGGCGCGTCCTACCGCAGCCAATGGTATGTCTTCAACGACCACAGCCAGGCGCTCATGGCCGGTGGCATCCATGGTCAATACCTGTTCATCGACAAACCGTCCGGCGTGGTGATCGTCAAGCAGTCGTCCCTGGGCGAGGCTGTCAGCCCATTCGACGGCGACAGCGTGCGCATGTTGCGCGCCATCGCGGCACACCTGACGCCCTGACTTCACCCGATAAACACAACAATTTTGCGTTCCGCTCACCTGGCCCCACCAGGTGTTGGCGCGGGTTTGCGCCGCCATTTACTGCCCTGTAACAACAATAATCACACAGGAGCTCCATATGGTTTCCATGATGCGTTTGTCCCGAACGTTCCTCGTGCTCGGGTTACCCTTGACCGCCCAGGTTGCCTGGGCGGGCTACACCTTCGAGGAGGGCAACCTCAAGGGCGAAGTCAACTTAACGGCCGGTGGCGCAGCCCTGTCCACCCGCAACGTCAATTTTGGCGGCGGCGTGGTGGACATGCGCAGCGGCAAGAATGGCGGCACGAAAATCGACTGGCAGGAGTTCTACGTCAAGCCGGGCATCAAGTTGGAATACGCCGTGCAGCCGGATTTCAGCCTGTTGGCTGGCGGCTCCCTGGTGGGCGCGACCACCTTCGGTGATGGCGATGCCGGTGGCTTCACCCGTAGCTCCGACGGCAAGGTGTCGACCGAAGAGTTCTATGGCGGTTTCCGGGCCGGGGAGTGGACGGTCACGGGCGGTCGCCAGAACTACATGATCGGCAACGGTTTCATCGTGATGGATGGCAACCTCGACCAGTTGAACGACGGCGCCTACTGGCTCGCCCCACGCACCGCCTTCAAGGATTCGGCGGTGATCGCCTGGGACCATGGCGCGTTGAAGGTCCAGGGCTTCAGCCTGGGCACCGACAGCGACCTGGGTGATTTCCGCATGAGTGGCGTGAACCTGGACTACAACCTCGACGACCAGGTGACGCTGGGCGCCACCGCGTTGAAGGTCAAGGCCATGGGGCCCAAGGGCAGCACGTTGCCGCGCCGCCGCGATGGCATGCTGGTGTACAACGTCAGGGCGTTGAACGCCAAGCTGCCGGGCATCGCGGACCTGACCCTCAATGCCGAATACGCCCTGGAGCGAGGCAGCGGCGAAGGCGTGGATTACGACGCCAAGGCCTGGTACGGCCAGGCGGATTACACCTTCGGCACGCTGCCGTTGACCCCGGTGATCGGCTACCGCTACGCGAGCTTTTCCGGCGACGACAACCTCACGGACAACCGACAGAAAGCCTGGGATCCGTTGAGCAAGGGCTTCGTCGACTGGAGCACCTGGCTGATCGGTGATGTCGTCGGCAACTACCTGCTGTTCAACAGCAACGAAAACGTCCAGCAGTTCTCACTCAAGACCCACCTCAACGAAACCCTTACGCTCGGTGCGATCCACTACCAGTTCTGGCTCGACGAAAAAAACTACATGGGCACCGCCGTCAGCGACAAACGGTTTGCCGACGAGAGTGTAGTCTTCCTGGATTGGGCGCCTTCGAAGTCGCTGTCCACCTCGCTGTCCTATAACTGGGTCAAGCCGATGGCAGCGGCCAAGCAAATCTTCGGCGACGACCGGAAATTCAGCGCGCTGGAACTCTACTTCACCTACCGCTATTAAGTGCCGCGAGCCTTCGCGGCCGCGCTGGAGTGTTTGATCATGCGTACATCTTTGCGTAATACCTTGTTGGGCGCTGTCGTTTCGATGCTGGTCAGTGGCGCAAGCCTGGCCGAAGAGCGGACGGTGCGAATCTACAACTGGATCGAGTACCTGCCGCCTGAAATCCTCAAGAGTTTCGAGGAGGAAACCGGCATCCGTCCCATCTACGATGTGTTCGACAGCGTCGAGACCTTGGAGTCCAAACTCCTGACCGGCAACTCCGGGTATGACGTGGTCTACCCGAGCAGTTCCAACGTCAGCCACCTGATTGCCGCCGGTGCCGTCCAACCCCTGGACCGCAGCCAACTGCCGAACTGGGAGCATCTGGACCCCGAGTTCATGAAGTCCCTGGAAGCGGTGGGCGACCCGGGTAACCGCTATGCGGCGCCGTACCTGTGGGGCACGACCCTGATCGGCTACAACGTCGACAAGGTGCGCCAGGTGCTGGGTGCCGATGTGCAAATGAACACCTGGGACATCCTGTTCAAGGAAGAGAACATGGCCAAGCTGGCCAGTTGTGGCGTGGGTCTGCTGGACGCCGCCAACGAGATCGTGCCCATTGCCTTGCACTACGAAGGGTTGGACCCCAACAGCGAGAAACGTGAGGATTACGCCAAGGCACAGGCAGCCATGCTCAAGGTTCGACCGTACATCACCTACTTCAATTCATCGCGCTATGGCATGGACCTGGCCAACGGTGAGATCTGTGTCGGGGTGGGTTGGTCCGGTGGGGTGGCCCTGGCCAAGCGACTGGCCGAAGACGCAGGGAAGGGGGTCAAGGTGGAGATGGCGCTGCCCAAGGAAGGCGCACCGATGTGGTCGGACGTGATGATGGTGCCCACCAATGCGCCTCATGCCAAGGAGGCTTACGCGTTCATCAACTACATCTTGCGTCCCGACGTCATTGCCCGGATCAGCAACAAGATCGGTTACCCCAACCCGAACAAGGACTCCACGACGCTGGTCAATGCTGAAATTCGCAACAACCCCGCCATGTATATACCGGACGAGGCGCGCAAGACTCTGTTCGCGTTGGAGCCGGTGCCGGCGGCGGTGGAGCGGATCCGCACCCGCACCTGGACCAGCATCAAGACGCATCGCTGATCAGTGTGACCCGGCGTTGCGGCGCCGGGTCCGTATCGGTGGAGTGTTCGTATCGGTGAAGTGTTCGCTCAGGCGCGCATGCCCAGGAAGAGCAATTCGGTGATACGTCGGACCTGGGTAGAGTGGGCCTCGATGTCCGGCTGTTCCTGGTTGACCAACCTGAACAGCTGCAAGTGCGAATAGTCGTTCAACAGGAAGGCGGCGAGGTCGACGTCGAGGTCGGCGCGCAGCTTTCCGGCCTGTTGCAATTCCCTGATCAGCCCACTGATTTCGGCCCTGAGCGCATCGTTCATGGCGCGATAACCCTCGGGCAGCCCGTTGTCGCCGCCAAACAGAATCAGCGGCAGCAACTCGCGCCAAAGGCTCGGATGCATGACCTCCAGCGCGTAACCGGTCAACAGTCGTTCCAGATAACACAGTGCTTCGACCGGGTCTTCGATTTCAGGGATCTGGTTGCGGGTGTCCGTGAGTGCGCGCTGGTCGGCGTCGTGCAGGATCTCCAGGATGATCTCCTGCTTGTTGCCGAAGTACTTGAAGACGGTAGGCGCCGATACACCGGCCTGGTTGGCGATCTGCTCGATGGTGGTGTTCTGGAAACCCTGGCGCTCGAACAGTTCGACCGCCGCCTTGCTGATGGCTTGGCGGCGTTCGGCTTTTTGACGTTCACGCAGTCCGCTCACGGGAGGTCCTTGTTGGAAAGCAGCGATTAAAGGCCTTGGTACACCAGCCCTGTGGGAGCGAGCTTGCTCGCGATAGCGTTGGATCAGTCGCATTGAAGTCGACTGAAATACCGCCATCGCGAGCAAGCTCGCTCCCACAGGGTTCCTGGTTAACAACAGACCGGGCATAGGCATGCAAAATACTTAACCCAGTAAAGTTTTTAAAGGGTTTATTTCATGGCTCTCCCTCAAGGACGGGGCTGAATGCCGCGATCCAGACGCCTGGCATGAGGCAAAACGCCATTCCTACTTGGCGAAATCAGGCACGGGGATGGCGCGTTCAGGTAACTAACTCGGGAGGGAAGACAGGTAACGTGGCGCGACTTTTCAACGGCCATGCACACGTTCGCGACGGGGACCGTCTTCAGGAGAGGATGAAATCACAAGCACCGACCGTCCCTAAGCGCGTCTCAATGTTCGATCACAAGAGAATAAGAAAATGACCAGCCCCAGCTTCAAGGATTCGAACGGCCATTTGGCACAGGGCTTCAAGCCTCGTCACGTCACCATGCTGTCTATTGCCGGAATCATCGGTGCGGGTCTGTTCGTGGGATCGGGCCATGCCATTGCCGCCGCCGGCCCGGCCGTCATGCTGGCCTATCTGTTCTCCGGGCTGTTGGTGGTCCTGGTCATGCGCATGCTGGGCGAGATGGCGGTTGCCAATCCGGACACCGGCTCCTTCTCCACCTATGCCGACCAGGCCATCGGACGCTGGGCAGGCTTCACCATCGGTTGGCTCTACTGGTGGTTCTGGGTGCTGGTGATTCCCATCGAAGCGTTGGCCGCCGGTCATGTGCTGAACCAGTGGTTTCCCGCCGTTGATGCCTGGCTGTTCGCCTCGGTGTCGATCGTTCTGTTGGCCGTGACGAATCTGTTCAGCGTGTCCAAATACGGCGAGTTCGAGTTCTGGTTCGCCATGGCCAAGGTCGTGGCAATCATCGGCTTCATCTCCCTGGGTTTCGCGGTGCTGATGGGGTGGATTCCCGAGCGTGAAGCCAGCGGCCTGAGTCGCTTGATGGAGGAGCATGGCGGGTTCGCCCCCAATGGCCTGTCGGCGGTGGTGGGCGCGTTCATTACCATCATGTTCAGCTTCATCGGTACGGAGGCAGTGACCATCGCAGCAGCCGAATCCGATAACCCTGCGCAGAACATTGCCAAGGCCACCCGTTCGGTGATCTGGCGCATTGGTGTGTTCTACCTGCTGTCGATCTTCGTGGTCATTTCCGTGGTCCCCTGGAACGATCCGCTCCTGGCTTCAGTGGGTTCCTACCAGCGGGCGCTGGAGCTGATGAACATTCCCCACGCCAAATTCCTGGTGGACGTGGTGGTGTTGATCGCCGTGGCCAGTTGCATGAACTCCTCGATCTACATCGCCTCGCGGATGCTGTACTCCCTGGGGCGCCGCGGCGATGCGCCAAAGGCACTGAAGGTCACGTCCTCGGCCGGTGTGCCACGGTCGGCGGTGATTGCCAGTACCGTGCTGGGCGCGGGTGTCACCTTGTTCAGCTACTTCATGCCCGCCGGCCTGTTCCAGTTCCTGCTCGCCAGCTCCGGCGCGATCGCCTTGCTGGTGTATCTGGTGATCGCCATCTCGCAACTGCGCATGCGCCGGATGTTGCAACGGCAGAATATCGAGCTGCCTTTTCGCATGTGGTTGTTCCCCTGGCTGACGTGGTTGGTCATCGTGTTCATCTCGGCGGCGCTGGCGGTCATGATGGTCACGCCCGAGCACCGCAGCGAGGTCAGTACCACCCTGGGCCTGGCGCTGATCATTTCCTTTATCGGCCTGGCAACATCGCGGCATTCGCCCCAGCCTGAGAGCGTCGCCTCCCTCGGTTAGCCTGTCATTTCTGCCCTGTTGACGTCACGTTACTGGCGTCAACAAAACCGCCTTTTCAGCCCATTCAGGACGCAAAAACCTCCGTCTTGAAGCGCGGCCCGTCCGCCTGTCACCCACTTGCAAGCACACCCCTGCAAACCGGCACTAACCCGCGCCTGCGTTGTCAGTAATTGGCGCCTGTAGGGATGAGGATCGCCCCTGATAACAGCACGCCAGCTGGATTAGTTTTTTCTCGATCACTCTCGGGAAAAAAGCCTTGCGATGGATTGCGTCCTGGACCGACCATTTCTCTTGCAGGCGATTTCCCATGGGGTTTCTACTCGATCCGCGTCATGACATTGATGCTGCCTTATTGAGCTACCGCCGGGTGTTCTGGGCGCTGGCATTGTTCAGTGGCGTGATCAATCTGCTGGTGCTGGTGCCGTCGCTCTACATGATGCAGGTCTACGACCGGGTCCTGACCAGCCGCAACGAAACCACCTTGTTCATGCTCACCTTGATGGCCCTGGGGCTGTTCATGTTCAGTGCCCTGATCGAGTGGGTCCGTGGCGAGGTGATGATTCGCATGAGCGCGGGGCTGGACGAAGCCTTGGGCGAGCGGATTTTCGACGCCGCTTTTGCCCGCAGCCTGCGCGAGCACAACGCCAACCCGGCGCAGGTGCTCACCGACCTGGCGACGTTGCGCCAGTTGATCACCGGGCAGGGTTTGATCGCGTTGCTCGACGCCCCTTGGCTGCCGATCTTCCTGCTGGTGGCGTTCATCTTTCATCCCTGGTTCGGCGTGCTGACGCTGGTGCTCGCCCTGGTGCTGATCGGCTTGGCGCTATGGGGTGAACTGGCGACGCGCACGCGCCTGGGCGAAGCCAATCGCCTGGGGGTGCAGTCGTCGATCTATGTCAACAGCACGCTGCAGAATGCCGAAGTCATCCAGGCCCTGGGCATGCTTGGACCATTGCGCCAGCGCTGGAGCTTGTTGCAGCAGCGCATCATTGCCGCCCAGGCCCATGCCAGCGACCGCGGCGCGCGCATCACCTCGGCGACGCGGTTCGTGCGCATCTCCGGGCAGTCCCTGTCCCTGGGCCTGGGAGCCTTGCTGGTGCTCGAAGGCCAACTGTCGGCGGGCATGATGATTGCGATGTCGCTGTTGCTGGGGCGGGCCCTGGCGCCCGTGGAAATCGCCATCGGCTCGTGGAAACAATTCAACGCCGGGCGCCAGAGCTACCAGCGCCTGAGCCAACTGCTGGCCCAGCACCCGCGCGAGCGCCTGCGCATGCCGTTGCCACCGCCCACCGGCGCGGTGCGCCTGGAACAGTTGTATGTCGGTCCGCCAGGTGCTTCGCAGCCGATCCTGCGCGGGATCAATTTCAGCCTCGCCAAAGGCGATGTGCTGGCGGTGGTCGGGCCCAGCGCCAGTGGTAAATCGACACTGGCGCGCGCCTTGGTCGGGGTCTGGCCGGCCATGGGCGGGTCGGTGCGGCTGGACGATGCCGAGATCAGCCAGTGGTCCCACGACGCCTTGGGTCCCTACCTTGGATACCTGCCACAGGACATCGAGTTGTTCGATGGCACGGTCGCCGACAACATCGCCCGCTTCGGTGAGCAGGACGCCGACAAGATCATCGCCGCCGGGCGTCATGCCGGCATCCACGAAATGATCCTGCGCTTTCCCAAGGGCTACGACACGCCGCTGGGCCCTGGTGGGCTTGGCTTGTCCGGTGGGCAAAAACAACGCCTGGGCCTGGCTCGCGCGCTCTACGGGCGGCCATCGCTGATCGTGCTCGATGAGCCCAACTCCAACCTCGATGAAGCCGGAGAATTGGCGCTTGTGCAGGCCATCAGTACGCTCAAGGCGGCTGGCAGTACCGTGGTGTTGATTACCCACCGTCCCAACGTACTGGCGGTGGTCGATCACATCCTGGTGCTCAAGGACGGTACTCAACAAGCGTTCGGCCCTCGGGACCGGGTGCTCAAGGCATTGATGCCGGGGCCGAGACCGGCCGCGGTCAGGGAGGCGGGCGGCGATGCGTGATCTGACTCCGGGGGCGCAAGCGTATAGCGAGCAAGGGCTGAGCGTGCGCAGCACCACGACGCTGCCCAGCGCCAGCACCGACGCCGGGAGCGCGGCGCGTTATGGCGTGGGATTCCTGGTCCTGACGCTGGGCGGTTTCCTGCTCTGGGCCTGCCTGGCGCCGCTCGACCAAGGGGTGGTAGGCAGTGGCACCGTGGTGGTGGCGGGGGAGCGCAAGGCCGTGCAGTCGCTGGTCGGCGGAGTAGTGGAAAAGCTACTGGTCAGCGACGGCGACCGCGTCACCCAGGGGCAATTGCTCGTGCAGCTCAATACGGTGCAGGCGCAATCGCAACTGGACGTGACCCTGGGCAAGCTTCTCAATGATCGCAGCATCGAAGCGCGCTTGATTGCCGAGCGCCTGGGCAACGCCGAGATCCAATGGCCCGCGGACCTGCTGGCCCACGCCGACGAACCGCGAGTCAAGGCGGCCATGGCCTTGCAGAGCCAGTTGTTCATCACCCGCCGCGCGGAGCTGGGCAGCCGCTTGCAGATCATCGAGCACGAAGCCGCGGCCTTGCAGCAGCAATTGCTTGGCTACGAAGGCGTCAAGCGCAACTACGACGCGCAGATGCGCTTCCAGCAGCAGGAGCTCGAAGGCCTGCGTGATTTGGCCCGGGAGGGCTACGTTCCGCGCAACAAACTCTTCGAGGCCGAGCGCAACGCAGCCCAGTTGGCGGGGCAGATCGCCTCGGGGGTGGGTGATGTCGGCAGGACTCGCCAGGCGATCAACGAAAGCCGGCTCAAGGCCTTGCAGACGCAGCAGGAGTTCCGTCGCGATGCCGAAACCCAGCTCAGCGAAGTCTCGGCCGAGGCCGCCGGTTATGCCGATCAGATTCGTGCCTTGCAGTTTGAAGTCGACAACGGTGCGATCCGTGCGCCGGTGGCCGGGCAAGTCATGGACGTGAGCATTCATACCGTCGGCGGTGTGGCACAGGCCGGCCAGACCCTGATGCAGGTCGTGCCGCTGGATGCACCAATGGCGATCACCGCGCGTTTCGAGCCGCTGATGGCCAACAAACTGCGCCCGGGCCTGCCGGTGCATGTGCATTTCACCGCGCTGCAACGGGTGGATACGCCGACGGTGACCGGCACGGTGACGACGGTGTCGGCGGACCAGTTGATCAATGAGCAGACACACCAACCGTACTTCTCCGCCAAGGTCGAGATTCCCGCCGACACCGTGGTTGCGTTGCAGAGCGCCGGCCTGCTGGTGCGCCCGGGCATGCTCGCCGACGTCACGGTGGTGACGGGCGAGCGCACCTTGATGAATTACCTGATGAAGCCTTTGCGTGAACGCTTGCTTGCAGCCTTCAAGGAGGAATGAGCATGGTCGATCGTTGTCGCTACCGTTTGCGCGTATTGCTGAGCCTGTGTGCGGGTTGGGCGGCGCTCAGTCCGGTGTGGGCCGCCGAGGGAGGCCTGAGCCTGACCGCCGCCTATGATGCCTCGCGCCTCAACGATCCGACCGTGCAGTCGGCTGCCCACGCTTTTGAAGCTTCGCGGCATGAAGAGGACATCGGGCGTGGCGGCCTTTACCCGCAAGTGTCGCTAAGCTCGCGCTACGGCTACGGCGGGCGGACCGACGGCGGTGACGACAACACCTACGTCAACAGCAACGATTACCAGGCGAACAACGTGACCCTGGCGGCGCAACAGCCACTCTACGACAAGGCACGCTGGGCGGCGTATCAGGAGGGCAAGGCGCGCGGTCAACTGGGCACCCAGGTGTTCGATGTGGCCGGCCAGACCCTGTATGACCGGGTGGCGAAGGGGTATTTCGATGTCGCTCGGGCCGAGAACGAGATCAAGTTGATCGTCCAGCAGAAGAGCGCCATCCAAGGTTTGGTCGTTCAAAGTAAAAAGCTTTATGAAGGCGGCCAAGGCGCGATCACCGATATCGACGAAGCCCAGGCGCGGCTCGACCTGGTGCAAGCCCAGGAGGCTGAAGCCCAGGCGCGTCGCGTGGCGGCGTTGCGGGCCTTGTCCGGGCGTGCCAGCGTGCCCATCGATGACATCCTGCCGATGCGCGAAGAACTGGCCGCCGGTAGTCCGATCCCGCCGGAGCAGGACTTGCCGTACTGGACGGCGATTGCCCGTGAAGCCAGCCCCGAGCTGGCTGCCCGGCTGGCGGCGGTGAAAGTCGCCGAGGCCCAGGCTGACAGCCAGCGCGCCGGGCATTATCCAACCTTGTCGCTGACCACCCAGTTGACCCGCCGGGAAACCCGTCAATACCAGGAACTCGACCCGCGCCAGGACACCTACTACGTGGGTGTGCAATTGGATATTCCGTTGTACCGCGGCGGGGCGGTACGGGCCTCGGTGGCCAAGGCCGAAGCGCAACTGGCCGGCGCCCAGTCCGACTACGACGTGCAACGCCAGCAACTGGCCGAGGATATCGAGACCGATTACCTGGGCGTCGTCGCCGGGTTTACCAAGAGCAAGGCCATGCAGCGGGCGGTGGAGTCGAATCAGCGAGCACTGACCTCGACGGAAAAAGGCTTCCAGGGCGGTGTGCGCTCCACGGTGGATATTCTTGACGCGCAGCAGCGGCTGTTCCAGGCCCGTCGAGACCTGCTCAATACCAAGCTCGACATGCTGCAAAGCTATGTGAGCCTGCACACCCACACTGGCCAGATGAATCGTGCGGTGCTGGAGCAGGTACAAAGCTTGTTCTAGACCATCAGTGCTCAAGTTTGCACTTATCCCTGTGGCGAGGGAGCTTGCTCCCGCTGGGCTGCGATCTTTTGATCTTTCACTTAACACTCAACAAGGCCTGAAAAGATCGCAGCCTCGCTTCGCTCGACAGCTCCTACAGCGCAGCCGAGCGGGAGCAAGCTCCCTCGCCACAAAAGCGGTCCGGGCCCAGTGCTTGCCTTCAGCACAACACGCCCCCCTGTGGGAGCGAGCTTGCTCGCGATGGCGGAGGGTCAGCCAGCATCAATGTTGAATATTCCGAGGCCTTCGCGAGCAAGCTCGCTCCCACAGTTTGATCTGTGGTTGTCCTGGAATTTTCTGGCACAGCACGACCCTGTGGGAGCGAGCTTGCTCGCGATTGCGGTGGGTCAGTCAGCATCCTTGCTGAATGTGCCGCCGCTATTGCGGGCAAGCCTGCTCAGGGGGCAATCAGGCGGTGAAGTCGCTGGCGTGCAGCTCCTTGACGCCGACCAGTTCGAATTCGAACTCGGGGGCGGCGTTGGCGTTGGTACTGCCGGAGAGGATGCCATCGGCGAAGCGCAGCTGGCCGGTGGCGTTGGTGGGGTCGAAGGCGTTGCTGCCAATGAACGTGAAGGCATCGACTGTGGCGGTCAGCGGGTTGGCGTCCAGGCCGGTGAGGTCCAACTTGTCGAACTCCGCGCTTTTGAAGCCGCTGATCACATCGCGCAGGGCCCCGACGCCCATGTCCGACAGCGCACCAAACGCGTAGGTGTCCGCGCCAGTGCCACCGTTGAGGTTGTCGGTGCCTGCGCCGCCGATCAATCGGTCATCGCCCGAACCACCCACCAGCGTATCGTTGCCGGCCCCACCGTCGAGGACGTTCGCCGCGCTGTTCCCCGACAGCGTGTCGGCGTAGGCGCTTCCCTTCAGGTTCTCGATGAACTTCAAGGTGTCGAGCCCGGACCCCACGGTGTTCTGTTGCGCCGACGTCGAGAGGTTGACGGTCACGCCGGACAGCGCGCGTTCGAAGCTGGCCGTGTCAATGCCATCGCGTCCATCCAGTACATTGTTGCCGGCCCCGGCGAACAGCGTATTGTCCAGCGCATTGCCGGTGCCATTGGCGGCGCCGGTGCTATCGACATACAGGTTCTCGACGTTGTTGCCCAAGGTATAGGCCGCCAGGCTGCTGTGTACGCTGTCGATCCCGCCGGTCACGGTGTTGCTGTTGGTCTCGATCACACTGTCATCGGCATTGTCGACAAAGTAGCTGTCGTTGCCATCGCCACCGCTCATGCTGTCGGCCCCCGCAGCGCCGTCGAGTACGTTATGGGCGGCATTGCCGGTGATGAAGTTGCGCCGTTCATTGCCGGTGCCGTCGATCTCCGACACGCCGGTGAGCACCAGGTTTTCCAGATTGGCGCCCAGGGTCCAACTGACCGAGGCTTGCACCGTGTCGATCTGCGACGTCGAGGTGTTGGTTTCCACCACGCTGTCGAAGGCATTGTCGACCACGTAGATGTCGTTGCCGTCGCCACCGGTGAGGGTGTCGGCGCCCAGGTCGCCGTTCAGCGTGTCGTTGCCCGAACTGCCCACCAGGGTGTCGTCCTGGTCGGTACCGGAGATCATCCCGCCCTGGTTCTGGGCGTTGTCGAAGATGTCCTGCACGCTGTTGTTGTCGTTGGGATTGCCATGGAAGCCCAGGTCATCGGCAATGTAGTCCGCCAGGCGTTGACCGACGATTTCCGCCGACTCCTCGTGCAGGTGCCAGACGTCATCGGGATACACCAGCGGGTCGACTTCGTAGCGCAAGGGCAGGTCGGTGTAGTCCACCGCCAGCTTGACGTCGGCGCGCTCGGCGGCCATGGCTTCCTGGGCGGCGCGCACATAACCGACGCCCTCGACGATGGACGCGATCTTCTCTTCCGAATATCCCCGGGCCCGAGCCGCGTCTTCTGAGTAATGACCGGTTTCCATCAGGTACACACTGAAATTGCCGAACTGGGCGTGCAGGTAATCGAAGACTTTCAGGGTCGCGGCCTTGTACGCCGCCGCAGCTGCGGCTTTGTCCGTGGCGCGGGCGATTTCCTGGGCGGCTTCCTCGCCCTGGCCCCAGATGATGCCCATGGTGACGTTATCGATCGCCTGCAGTTCGGTGCGCTGGTCGCGCAGCAATGTCACCGCGCGCAACAGCGCCTGCCCGGGTTGGTTGGTGTCGGTCAGCCACCAGCACAGCTTGAGTTCTTCGGCGCTGAGTGTGGACAGGCCGTTGACCGTGCTGCCGCCCACCGCGATGTCGATGCCGTTGCCGTCGGCATCGGTGAACTGGCTGCGCACGTCATAGGTGGTATAGCGGTCCAGGTCGTTGACCAGCATCGAGGTGCCGGATTGGTTGTCGTCCTCGGTCATGCGCAGCAGGCGCGCGTTGGATTGGCCGAGGGTCGGCAGGTAGAGAATGTCCTGCTGGGCGCGCTCGCCGAAGACGAAGTCGCTGGCGGTGAGGGTGTTGAGGTAGTTGCCGTTGAGGGCGATTTCGAAGCGATTGCCGTCGGCATCGGCTTCGGCGGACTTGATGTAGGTCTTGTCGCCGGCCGCGTTCAGGGTCATGTACAGCGTGCCGTTGCTGCCATCGCCGAGGCCGAGAAAGCCCAGCCCCGAGACGTTGATTTTGTCGACGCCGACGGTGAAGTCATAAATCGTGTCGGTGGCCGTGACGCCCCCGGTGTCGTAGTCGCGGTAGCTGTCGAGCAGGTTGCTGTAGCGGAACGTGTCGGCACCGTCGCCGCCGTACAGCGAGTCGCGTCCGGCACCGCCGTCGACGATGTCCGCACCGGTGCCGGCCTTGATCGTGTCGTTGCCGCCCAGGCCAAGGATCAGGTCCGCGCCGGTCGTGCCGTTGAGGGTCTCGGCATTGTTGGTGCCGGTGATCGTGTTGGCGGGCGCATCGGCCACCACCAGGGCGAAGTTGTCACTGACCGAGGCGCCCGACGGGTCGGTGGCCTTGACCAGCACGTCGTAGTTGCCTGCCGCAGTGCTGGTCGGCGTGCCGCTGAAGGTCAGGCTGGTGGCATTGAAACTCAGCCAGGCGGGCAGGGCGCTGCCGTTGGCGAGGGTCGCGGTGTAGGTCAGTACATCCTGGTTGGCGTCGGTGAAGCTGTTGCTGGCCACGGTGTAGCTGAACGGTGTGCTTTCACTGGCGTTCTGGTCCAGCAGCGGGGTGGCCACGACCGGCGCCACGTTGGTTGGGGTGTTCTGGTCGGCGAAGACAAAGTGACTGGCCGTCAGGCTGCTGAGGAAGTTGCCTGCCATCGACACCTCAAACCGGTTGCCGTTGGCATCGACCGTCAGGTCCTTGAGGTAGGTGCGGTTGGTCGACGAACTGTAAGTGACCTGCAGGGTGCCGTTGAGCCCGTTGCCCAGGCCGGTATAGCCAAGCGCCGACACATCGATCTTGTCCGCAGTCAGGTCGAAGTCGAGGATCTGGTCACTGGCGCTGGTGGAACTGGTGCGGTAGCTGTCGAGTTTCGAGGTGTAGCGGAACACATCGGCCCCCGTGCCGCCGGTGAGCTTGTCCACCCCGGTGCCGCCGACCAGAATGTCGTTGCCGGCGCCGCCATTGAGGGTGTCGTTGCCCGCGCCACCGAACAATTGCTCATTGGCTGCGGTGCCGGTCAGCGTGTCGTTGTTCGGCGTGCCATTGATCACAATGGCGGTGGGAACGTCCTGCACGGCGAGGGTAAAGCTGTCGCTGACGGTGGCGTTGCTGCCGTCGCTCGCAGTGACCTGGATGGCGTAGGTGCCCGACGCGGTGTCGGGTGGCGTGCCGCTGAAGGTACGGGTGGCGGCATCGAAGACCAGCCAGCTGGGCAGGGCGCTGCCGTTGGCGAGTTTGGCGGTGTAGCTCAGGCTGTCGTTGTCCGGATCGGTGAAACTGGTGGCCGGCACCACGTAGCTGAACGGAGTGTTTTCGGTCGCGTTCTGGTCCACCAGCGGCGTTGCCAGTACCGGCGCCTGGTTGGTCGGCGAGGTGGTGGCGAAGACGAAGTTGGCGCTGGTCAGGGTGTTGAGGTAATTGCCATCCAGCGCCACTTCGAAGCGGTTGCCATTGGCGTCGGCTTCCAGGGACTTGATGTAGGTCTTGGTGCCGGCACTGTTGAGCACCAGGTACACGGTGTTGTTCTTGCCGTCCCCCAGGCCGGTGAAGCCCATGGCCGAGAGGTCGATCTTGTCGGCGCTGATGTTGAAGTCGGTGATCAGGTCGCCGAGGTTGGCGCCGCCGGTGTTGTAGTTGCGGTAGCTGTCCAGGCGGTTGGCGAACACGAAGGTGTCCGCCCCGGCGCCCCCGGTGAGGGTGTCCATGCCAGCACCGCCGTCGAGCTTGTCGTCGCCGGCGGCGCCACTGAGGCTGTCATTGCCCGCCAGGCCGAGCAGGGTGTCGGCCGCATCGCTACCCAGCAGCGAGTCGCTGCCGCTGGTGCCGGTGATCACGCGATTGAAGATGAAATTACTGGCGGTCAGGGTACTGGCGAGGTTGCCCGTGAGGATCAGTTCGAAGCGGTTGCCACTGGCATCGGCGTCGAAGTCCTTGATGTAGGTGCGGTTGTTGCTGGCGCTGTAGCTGACCTGCAGGGTGCCGCCACGGCCGTTGCCCAGGCCGGTGAAACCGAGGCCGGCGAGGTCGATCTTGTCCTGGGTGACGTCGAAGTCGGTGATGGTGTCATCGAAACTGGTGGTCGCGTTGCGGTAACTGTCCGACTGGGCGACGAACCGGAACGTATCGGCACCGGTGCCGCCGGTGAGTTTGTCGATGCCGGCGCCACCGACGAGGATGTCGCCACCGGCCGCGCCATTGATCGTGTCGTTGCCCGCGCCGCCATAGAAAATCTCGCTGGCGGCGCTGCCGAGCAGGGTGTCGTTGCCCGCCGTTCCTTGCACGGTGGTCATCGGCACCGTCGCACTGACGTAGCTGCCGTCGCCATAGACCAGCGTGGCGCCATTGCTCGTGTGGCTGATGGTGTTGGCGATGATCGCGTTACGGTCGGTGCCGTCTTCGTTGCGCTCTGCAACGCCGTAGGTCGACAGGTTGCTGCCGCTGATGATGTTGCCCTGGATGGTGTTATCGCTGCCGTTGAAGTACTTGCCGGACACGCCCAGGGTGTCGTCGTAGGACTGGATGATGATTTCCGGTACGGCGCCGCCCAGGGAATTATTGTTGAGGGTGTTGTCGATGATTTCGACGTGGTTGCTGCCGTAGATGCGGATCCCGGCGCTGCTGTTGTCGTGGATGTCGACGCCGGTGACGGTCACTTCGCTGGAGAGCTTGATCAGCACGCCTTCGGCGCCGTTGCCATACACCTCGCCGCCGGTGATGGTGATGTTGTTGGGCGAGGGGATGTCCTCGCTGCCGCGCTGGATCACGATGCCATTGCCGCCGTTGTCGTAGGCGACGTTATTGGTCATGGTGAAATCGTGGGTGCTGGTGACGACGTTGAAGCCGTGGCGGTCGTTGTCGTAGGCGACGTTGTTTTCGAAGGTGCTGTCGCTGAGGAAGTCGGCGACGAAGCCGTCCAGGCCGTTGCCGTGGGACACGCTGTTCTTGATGACCATGTTGACGGTTTGCTCGTGGGGGTCGAAACCGTACCCGGAGCAATCCTTGATCTCGACGCTGTCGAGGGTGACGTTGGAATCGTAGCCTTCCTGGCCTGGAATGTAGCCGTTGAACCAGCCGTCGACCTTGCCGGTGGTGCTGTCACGGTTGCCGTCGATGGTGAGGTTGCTGACGCCGAAGTCGTGGGTCTCCTCGCCGTAGGCCGAGCGGATGATGCCGGTGATCTTGGTGTCGGAGCCGTCGACCAGCTTGACCGTGGTCTCGCCCATGCCGTCGCCGTACAGATAGACGTTGCTCTTGAGCATCAGGCAGCCATCGGAAGGTTCCACTCCTCCCGAAACGATGTAGGTGCCGGTCGGCATGTACACCTGCCCACCGCCGGCCGCGGCCGCCGCATCAATCGCACTTTGGATGGCTGCCGTGTCGTCGGTGATGCCATCTCCTTTGGCGCCAAAATTTTGTACGTTGAAAATCATGAGCTTATCTCCGTATCAGGCTTAAACCTAGGTAGACGTCAACATTCCATCGACGACCTTCGTGTTATGACCCAACGGAGCGCAAAAGTTGTGACCGCATATCGGGGAAAGTGTCAAAAAGCCGGACTAACTGATCAGCGGTTGTGTATGGGTTGCGCAGGCGCAACGTTCCGTTGACGCTTTCTCAACGCCGACGATGCTCTTTCCTGTGGGAGCGAGCTTGCTCGCGATAGCGGTGCACCAGTCAACCTCGATGTAACTGATCCGACGCTTTCGCGAGCAAGCTCGCTCCCACAGAGTTCGTGCTATGCCAAAAATCCAGGACAACCACAGATCAAAATGTGGGAGCGAGCTTGCTCGCGATAGCGGTGCACCAGTCAACCTCGATGCAACTGATCCGACGCTTTCGCGAGCAAGCTCGCTCCCACAGGGTTTGGTGGTGTGGCAGGCAGTGCGGTTTCCTTGATTGGCATCAACCCCACTTTCGGGATGGCGCGATAACCTCGAATAAACCATCGCCCCACTGAAGAGGGCGACTGAGGAACCCCATGAGTTATCCGCTGTTTCTGACCTTGCACCTGTTTGCCGCGCTGGTTTTCATCGGCACGGTTTTCTTCGAAGTCCTGTTCCTGGAGAGCATTCGCAAGCAATTGCCTGCCAAGGTCATGGTGCTGCTGGAGCAAGGCATCAGCCAACGCGCCCGGCAGTTGATGCCGTGGGTGCTGCTGGTGCTGTTCGGCGCGGGCATTGGCATGGTCTGGCTGCGCTATTGGCCGGTGCTCTCGTCACCGTTGCAATCGTCCTTCGGTTTGCTGCTGGGGCTCAAGATCCTGTTGGCGGGCAGTGTGCTGGGCCATTTCCTCTGGGCTATGTGGCTGTTCAGGAGCGGGCGCATGAACGCCCGCTACGTGCACATCATCCATACCAGCGTGTTCCTGCACATGGTCGCGATCGTGCTGCTGGCCAAGGCCATGTTCTACGTCACCTGGTAAGCGCCGGTGACGTGGTTCCAAGGCGCTTGATACAGGTCAAGGTGACCCGGCGGGTTACCCCGCAAACTGCTTGCGCACAGCCACTCGGAGATTGTCATGTTCGACCCGTTCCATACCCTCGGTGAGCGACCTTCGGGCCGTGCGCCTGTGGTGGCTGATTTCGATTGTCCGGTCGGTACACGTAGATTCCACACAGGCATCGGTTCACTCGACCTGCTTCGAGGGTTGCGCAGCAGCCGTCAGAAACGACGGCCCCTATCCGTGGCGGTGCACCTGCCTTCGCGCTTGCGGCTGGCGTCGTGTTCGCCCCTGGCCAGTGACTGCCGGTGCGGCGAGATCGAGGGCTACCTGCAACGCCTGACGTATGAGATGGGGCTGGTCGGTTGCCACTTGGGCGCAGGGCGGCACGTCGAGCAGTTTTGCCTGACCGGTGGCACACCGGTGATCGCTCATCTGCAGAAGTTGATGAGTGACCTGCGCAAGCGCTTCGACTTCAGTGAATACGACGGCGGCGACCACAGCATCGAGGTGGACCTGCACCACACGGATTGGTCGACCATGGGCCTGATCCGTGACCAGGGTTTCACTCATGTCAGCATCGGCGTCCCCGACATTGGCGTCGACAGCGACCTGTCGGTCGATTGCTACCAGAATCCGGCTCCGATCCATTCGTTGATCGATGCGGCGCGCACCTTTGGTTTTCGCTCCATCAACATTGACCTGGGCTACGGTCACGCTTGGCAGACGCCCAGCAGTTTCGCCCTGAAACTGGCGACGCTGATCGAACTGGAACCGGACCGGCTGCACGTTTTCGACTATGCCCGTGCGCCTTATCGTTACCGCTCGAAGAACACCGGGATGGCTGGCGCGTTTTGCAGCCCGGCCGACAAGGACGCCATGCGGCGGATCTGCTGCGAGCAACTGATTGGCGCCGGTTATCACTACATCGGCCTGGGCCAGTTCGTCAGGGCCGACGATGACCTGGCGGTGGCCCAGGAGCACGGACGCCTGCATCGCAATTGCCAGGGTTTTACCCGTCACGGTTGCTGCGATCACGTGGGCTTCGGGCTGTCGGCCATTACTCAGATCGAGCACCTGTACGTACAGAACACCGACGACCTGCATCAATATTGCCAACAGCTGGACGCCGGGCAGTTGCCGGTGCGTCGCGGCTGGCGCTGTGACGCGCAGGATCAGGTCAAGGCGAGCGTGACCGAGCAGCTGTCCTGTGACCTGGAGCTGGATATCCTGGCCATCGAGGCACGCTTCGGCCTGGTGTTTCGCGAGCATTTCGCGTCCGTCTGGCCGTCGCTGGAAGTGTTGCATGACCAGGGATTGATCGAACTGTCGAGCCGGTTTATCGGCATCCTGCCCGCCGGGCGCTTGAACGTGGATGCGATCTGCAATCTGTTCGACTCAGGACTGGATGACGCAGGCCCACACCCTTTTGAAAAGTTGAACCCATCATGAATGCTGCATCCGGTTTCAATCGTGCCCTGGTGGAGAAATACGACCGCCCGGGGCCGCGCTACACCTCTTATCCGACGGCGCCGCAGTTCCACCAGGCCTTTGCCATGGACGAATACCAGCAGGCTGCCCAGCGCAGCAACCAGGCGCCGCAGCCCAAGCCATTATCGGTGTACATCCATATCCCGTTCTGCCAGAGCCTCTGCTATTACTGCGCATGCAACAAGATCATCACGCGCAAGACCCATCGTGCCGTCGAATACCTGACCTACCTCAAGCGCGAAATTGCCCTGCAGGCGGGCTTGTTCGATCGCTCGCGCAAACTGACCCAGCTGCATCTGGGCGGGGGCACGCCGACTTACCTGACCCATGAGCAACTGGCCGACCTGATGGACTGCCTGCACCAGTCGTTCGACATGGACGACAGCGACGCCCATGAGTTTTCCATCGAGGTCGATCCGCGGACCATCGATGCGCAACAGATCCAAGGCCTGCGTCAGCTGGGGTTCAACCGCCTGAGCTTCGGCGTCCAGGATTTCGATGCCCAGGTGCAGATCGCCGTCAATCGAGTGCAAAGCGAAACCCAGGTCGTCGAGCTGGTGGAAGCCGCGCGCCTGGCGCGCTTCAAGTCGGTCAGCGTCGATCTGATCTATGGCCTGCCTTTGCAGACCGTCGCCAGTTTCGATGTCACCTTGAGCAAGATCATCGCCCTGCGTCCGGACCGGATCGCGGCCTACAGCTACGCCCACCTGCCGCAACGGGTGCGGGCGCAACGGATGATCCGACCAGAAGACATGCCGCCGCCAGAGCGCAAGCTGGAGTTGCTCGAGCTGACCATCAATCGCCTGACTGAAGCCGGCTACGTCTACATCGGCATGGACCACTTTGCCTTGCCGGATGACGAACTGGTGCGCGCCCGCGCCCAGGGCAGCCTGCAGCGTAATTTCCAGGGTTATTCCACCCACGCCGACTGCGACCTGATTGGCCTGGGGGTCTCCTCGATCGGCAAGGTGGGCGACAGCTACAACCAGAACGTCAAGGAGCTTTCCCAGTATTACGCCCGGTTGGATCAAGGCTTGCTGGCGGTGCAGCGTGGTTATCGGCTGAGCGACGACGATCGCCTGCGGCGCGAGGTCATCAGCGAATTGATGTGTCACGCACGCATCGATTTCGGCCGGATCGAGAGCGCCCACGGAATTCGATTTACCGAGTACTTCGCCGATGCCCTGGAGCGGCTCCAGGAGCTGGTGCGCGACGGGTTGTTGGACCTTCGCGACGACGAGCTGGTGTTGTTGCCCCAGGGGCAATTGATGATGCGCAACGTGGCCATGGCTTTCGACGCGTACCTGGGGGCGGACCAGACGGTTCAGTATTCGCGTACGGTCTGAAAACCGCTCTTGTGGCGAGGGAGCTTGCTCCCGCTGGGCTGCGTAGCAGCCCCCAGGCCAGTCACCGAGGTGTATCAGTTTGATGTCGTCAGCTTCATTGGGGGCGCTTCGCACCCCAGCGGGAGCAAGCTCCCTCGCCACGGGGGATTTGAGCCAGGTTTTATCTTCCAGGCTGCAAAGCCCTTTTCAGAAACTCCGCCGTCCGGCTTTCCCGGCAGGCCGCGACTTCCTCCGGAGCCCCGCAGGCCACGACGTTCCCACCTTGGGAACCCGCGCCCGGGCCGATGTCGATGACCCAGTCACTCTGCGCCACGACGCGCATGTCATGTTCCACCACAACCACCGTGTGACCGTCCTCCACCAGGCGATTCAACTGCACCAGCAAGCGATCCACGTCTTGGGGATGCAGCCCATTGGTGGGCTCATCCAACACATACAACGTCGCCCCCCGGGCCTTGCGCTGCAGTTCTGTCGCCAGCTTGATCCGCTGGGCTTCGCCGCCGGACAGCTCCGTGGCCGGTTGGCCCAGGCGCAGGTAGCCCAACCCGATATCCTGCAGCACCTGCAATGAGCGCCTGGCCGCCGCTTGCTCGGCAAACACCTCGAGTGCCTGGTTTACGGTCAGTTGCAGCACTTGGGAAATGTCCAGGCCTTGCCAGTTCACCGCCAGGGTCTGCGGGTTGTAGCGCGCACCGTGGCAGGTGGGGCAGGGCGCGTACACGCTAGGCATGAACAACAATTCCACGCTGACGAAACCTTCACCTTCACAGGTCTCGCAACGACCCTTGGCGACGTTGAAGGAAAACCGTCCGGCATCGAACCCCAGTGCTTGCGCCTGCGCTGTCGCGGCGAACAGTTTGCGCACGTGATCGAACAGCCCGGTGTAGGTGGCGAGGTTGGAACGCGGGGTGCGGCCGATGGGTTTCTGGTCCACCTGCACCAGCCGCCTGACCGCTTCAAGCCCAGCGGTAACGCGCCCGCCGCTGGTTTGCACGGGTTCGTCTTCCAGGCTTTGCTCATCGGGTTCGGCGCTGGGGCTGGCTTGGCCCAGGTGGGCGCCGACCAGATCCAGCAGGGCCTGGCTGACGAGGCTGGATTTGCCTGAGCCGGAGATGCCGGTCACGGCGGTGAAGCAACCCAAGGGGAAGGCCGCGCTCAAGTTGTCGAGGTTGTTGCGGGTGATGCCTTCCAGGCGCAGCCAATCCCTGGGCGTCCGAGGGCTGCGTGCCGTAACGTGTTCCTCACCAAAGAGGTAGGCGCGGGTGCGTGATTCCGGCACTTGGCCAAGGCCTGCTGGCGGGCCGCTGTAGAGGACTTTCCCGCCTTGTTCGCCGGCGTCCGGGCCGACGTCGATGAGCCAGTCGGCGCGGCGCATGGTATCGAGGTCATGTTCGACCACAAACACCGAGTTGCCCGCTGCCTTGAGGCGTTGCAAGGCGCCAAACAGCGCCTCGCTGTCGGCCGGATGCAGGCCGGCGGAGGGTTCGTCCAGCACGTAGATCACCCCGAACAACTGGGAATTGAGCTGGGTCGCCAGGCGCAGGCGTTGCAGTTCGCCGGACGAAAGCGTCGGCGTGCTGCGTTCCAGGGCGAGGTAGCCCAGGCCCAGGTCGATCAGGGTGACGATCCGTTCCAGCAGCTCGGCGGCGATGCGTTGGGCGGCCAGGCGTTTCTCCAGGGAGAGATTGGGAGTGTGGCGCGCGTCGGGCCCACCCGCGTGCGGGTTGTCGCCCCTGGCGGCGCGTTGCTCGCGGGCTTCTCGGGTTTGCTGGTGGCTGAGGACGTCCCCGGTTTCTTCGGCCTGTTCCAGGTAGTCGGGTGCCAGGACGCGCTTGAGCACTTCGGCCAGTTCAAGCAACGGCAGGTGCGACAGTTCGGCGATGTCCAGGCCGGCAAAGGTCACGGTCAACGCCTGGCGCTTGAGGCGCTTGCCTTCGCACACGGGGCAGGGGCTGGCGCGCATGTATTGCGCCACGCGTTTGCGCATCTGCGCGCTTTGGGAGTGCATGAACGTGTGCAGCAGGTAGCGTCGGGCGCCGCTGAACGTGCCCTGGTAGCTCGGTTCGAGCTTGCGTTTGAGAGCAGCGCGGGTCTGGGCCGGGGTGAGCCCGGCGTATACGGGAACGGTAGGGGTTTGTTCGGTGAAGAGAATCCAGTCCCGCTGCTTCTTCGGCAGTTCGCGCCAGGGGATGTCGACGTCATAGCCCAGGGTCACCAGGATGTCCCGCAGGTTCTGGCCCTGCCAAGCCATGGGCCAGGCGGCCACGGCGCGCTCGCGGATGGTCAGCGACGGGTCCGGCACCATGGACGCTTCGGTCACCTCATAGACCCGGCCCAGGCCATGGCATTCCTGGCAGGCACCTTGTGGCGTGTTGGGCGAGAAGTCTTCGGCGTAGAGCATCGGCTGGTCGGCCGGGTAGCTGCCGGCGCGGGAGTAGAGCATGCGAATCAGGCTCGACAGGGTGGTGACGCTGCCCACCGATGAGCGTGCGCTGGGGGTGCCGCGCTGTTGCTGCAAGGCGACTGCCGGCGGCAGGCCCTCGATGCTGTCCACGTCCGGCACGCCCACCTGATCGATCAGGCGTCGTGCATAGGGTGCGACGGACTCGAAGTAGCGACGCTGGGCTTCGGCGTAGAGCGTGGAGAAGGCCAGCGACGATTTGCCGGACCCCGACACACCGGTGAACACCACCAGGGCATCGCGGGGGATGTCCACGTCGACGTTCTTGAGGTTGTGTTCGCGGGCGCCACGCACCCGGACGAAACCGGTGCCTTGCGGCACGTCAGCGGTTGAAGCGGGGGCGGAGCGTGGGGGCATCGGGCATTCCTTGTGGACGTTGGTGCAACGCTTCAGGGCGTTATGGCGCTGCATTATGGCGATGGCAGAGTGGACTGGATCACAGCGCTGACAATTATGCGACCGGGTTCAACCGTTCGCGTGCGATAAAAATTTACTCCGGGCGCAAGAGATGAGAAAAGCTCTGCAGATTTTTCCCATGGATACGGACGCCTCATGCCTCGATCGAAGTTGTTCTCCACACTGTTCGTCGCGCTGCTGGCCGGTGCCGCGCTCTGGTACATCTGGATGATTGCCAGCGCCAAGCTGGAGTTGGGCGGCGACAGTCCTGACGAGCAACAAGTCGGTGAAGTGAAGGACACCGAGTTGCGAGCGATGACCTCGTATTGCACGGGCGTGACGGTGACGCCACAGGGAACCTGGCTGGTGGCGCGCCTGGAGAGGGAGGCCCGGGAGCTCGAACCGTCCGCGGAGGTGTTGGACCTGGATGCGCTGGTCTATGGCCAGCCGAAGCAGCCCAATGAACCGGAAGAGTCTGGAACCTTTGCCGGTTTGTTTTCTCATGGTGACAAGGAAACCACCTTCATTTCCCGCCTGGACGCCCAAGGGCAATTTCAGCTGGTGGCACATGTCAGCGGCAGCGCTTGTATGGTGGCCAGCCCCGACGGCACCAGTGTGTTCCTGCTCACGGGCCTTCGTCGGCCTGAAACGGCGAATACCCATGATCCCGATCAGACCGTGGTCTTTCGCACGGATGATCAAGGCCAGCGCTGGACCTGGTTGACCAAGGGCTGGTTTCCCGAGGCCGAATCGTTGGCCTGGAGCCTGGCTCCCTATTTCCACGGCTCGAATGAAGTCTGGGCCGTGGGCACGCCGGACGCGGTGGATGAAGGCGGCGATGAAGAGAAGCCGACTGCCGTTTCCACCGGTGTCTTCTACTCGGCTGATCGGGGGGCGAACAGCGCGCCGATAATGGCGCCCGAGTCGCTGCTGGTGCCCGCCAAATACGCCCACGGCAAACGCCCTGACATCACTGACTGGGGCACGAATACAGATGAACATGGGGAAATCCAGACCAATATCCTGCAACTGGATGCACAGACGGCCTTTATCTGGGTGTCCCAACGCTTCTGGGGCGTCCATCCGGATGGCGTCAGCGACAATATCGCGATCAACGTCACCACACGGGCCCGGTTGCAAGCCAAGGCCGGGCATTGGCAGGTGGCCGACGTACAGCGTGCCGACAACCTGTTTGTGAGCAAGCTGATACAGAACGACGCCGGGCGGGTGATTGGGCTGATTGAGCAGGGTGACCGCGGGCGAGATGTTGTCGCCGAACTGGATACCGCCGCGCTGACCTGGACGACCATGGGTGAGCTGCCCAGTGTGTTTTCACCCCTGGCATCGCAGACCCAGGTGCGCGGCGACAATCTCTGGCTGGGCCAGAACACCCTGCTGATCAACACGACCAGCGATCACCATCCACCGCGCTGGCTCTACTGGTGGTCGGACGCGAACATCTCCGCCGATGGGGTGTTCTATTCCAAGGATTGGGGGCGCTCCTGGCAGCGCCTCGCCATCGACGGTTACCTGGGCATTCTCGGCTTTCAACCGGCGCAGGACCGGGTGTTCTGGGCCAATGGCAACTGGTACGACAATAATGACGGCCGTATCTATTCCTATGGGTTGCGTTGAGCACAGATAGTCCCTGACACACGCACCGCCGAACCGCTCTTGTGGCGAGGGAGCTTGCTCCCGCTGGGCTGCGGTAGGAGCTGCCGAAGGCTGCGATCTTTTGATCTTTTGATCTTTGACTTAACACTCAACAAGGCCTGAAAAGATCGCAGCCTCGCTTCGCTCGACAGCTCCTACAGCGCACCCCAGCGGGAGCAAGCTCCCTCGCCACAAAAGCAGTTTTCATCTGCTGGACGTCCGCGTCTGCTTACGGATTCAGGGTTAAGTCTCCCAAGTTGATTTCAATCAAGGGCCGAAGAAGGGGCCGGCCCCTACCATGATCGCCAAGATCCTGTCTTTAAGCCCTGGCGTCCATGACCCGTTCCTCTGTGATGTTGTACCCATCCCGCTCCTGGCTCCCCGGGCTGTTCGTTTTCCTGCTGTTGTTCACGGGCCTGGCCCAGGCCAAGGACTACGGCGACACCCCGCAACAGCGCATCCACCACGTCCTGAACCAGACCGACTCGATCTCCGAGCCCGAGGGGCGGTTCAAGGTGCGCACGCTGTCCGCTGCCGGCAAGGTCCTGGGCTATGTGTTCCAGAGCCTGGACGTGGTGGACATTCCCGCCTATTCCGGCAAGCCGATCAACGTCCAGGTCATTCTCGATCCGGCGGGGGTGATCCTCGATGCCTATGTGCTCGAACACCATGAGCCGATTCTGCTGATCGGCATCGCCGAAGAAAAACTCCACGCGTTCAGCGCGCGCTACAGCGGCATCAAGGTCAACCAGCGAGTGGTGGTGGGGCATTCCAGCGACCCGAATGCCGTGACCGTGGATGCCATCGCCGGGGCTACCGTGACGGCAATGGTGGTCAACGAAGTCATCATGCGCGCCGCCCACGATGTCGCGGTGTCCCTGGGCCTGGTCAAGGGCGATGCGGGGTTGGCCGTGGCGCCGGCGCGTGTGCGCGAGGACATCTACGAGGCCGCCGACTGGAAGACCCTGACCGGCAACGGCGCTATCCGCCGTCTGCTCCTGACCCGCGGCCAGGTCGATGCGTCCTTCAAGGGCACCGAAGCCGAACAGGTCGAGACCGCCAGCGGCGAGCAGGTGAATGACACGTTCATCGACCTCTATGCCACCCACCTCAATCCACCCACCATCGGCCGCAACCTGCTGGGCGAGGCGCAATACCGCACACTGATGGCCGAGCTCAAGCCGGGCGAGCAGGCCATAGCGGTGATGGGCAGCGGTCGTTATTCCTTCAAGGGCTCGGGATACGTGCGTGGCGGCATCTTCGACCGGGTGCAGCTGCGTCAGTCCGGCGACACCATCAGCTTTCGCGACTTGGATTTTCAGCGCCTGAATGACGTGGCCCTCGATGACATGCCGGACTTCGATGAAATGGCGATTTTCATCATCCGTGCCTCCCACCGTTTCGACCCTGGCTCACCCTGGAACCTGGAACTGCTGGTGCGCCGCCAGACCGGACCGGTCAGCGGCACCTTCAGCAGCTTCGAGCTGGCCTATCAGTTGCCGGAGCCCTACCTGGAGCGCCCATTGCCCACCGCCGAGCAACTGGCGGCCGCCGAAGAAGCCAGCCGGCCGATGTGGCTGACGCTCTGGTATCAGAAAAGTGTCGAAATCAGCGTGCTTGGGGCCGCGTTGCTGGTGCTGACGGCGATCCTGTTTTTCCAGGATTCACTGGCCCGGCGGCCGACGCTGTTGCATTGGCTGCGGCGTGGTTACCTGGTCTTCACCGTGGTGTTTCTCGGCGGCTACGCCTTGGCCCAGTTGTCGGTGGTCAACGTGCTGACCTTCGTCCACGCCTTGTTCGAAGGCTTTCGCTGGGAGCTGTTCCTCACCGATCCACTGATCTTCATCCTCTGGGTGTTCACCGCCGGCAGCATCCTGCTGTGGGGGCGTGGGGTGTTCTGTGGCTGGCTGTGTCCGTTCGGCGCGTTGCAGGAGTTGATCAACGAACTGGCGCGCAAGCTGAAGGTGCCCCAATACGAGTTGCCGTTCGCCGTGCATGAGCGGCTGTGGGCGATCAAGTACATCATTTTGCTGGTGCTGTTCGGCGTCTCGCTGGAGTCGATGGCAACCGCCGAACGGCTGGCCGAAGTGGAACCCTTCAAGACCGCCATCACCCTCAGGTTCGACCGCCAGTGGTGGTTCGTGGCGTACGCCGTGGGCCTGCTGGTGATCAATATCTTTACCCGCAAAGTCTATTGCCGCTACGTCTGCCCGCTGGGTGCGGCCCTGGCGATGCCGACCCGGTTGCGGCTGTTCGACTGGCTCAAGCGCCGCAAGGAATGTGGCAACCCCTGCCAACTGTGCGCCAAGGAATGCGAGATCCAGGCGATTCATCCCGATGGCCGGATCAATGCCAACGAATGCCATTACTGCCTCGACTGCCAGATGACCTGGCACAACGAAAACAAATGCCCGCCGCTGATCAACAAGCGCAAGAAGCGCGGCAAGGCAACCGCGACCGATCCGCAACTGATTCCCGTGGTGCAGGTGAACCCGGCGCCTTGAGGCACCCCAATGGCCTGTCCCTTGACCGTTTCATTCTTCATGGAGCACACAGCATGAGCGACAAAAAAAACCAGACCCCAGGCTCGGTGGAAGAACCCAGGGGTGTCAGCCGGCGCAGTTTTCTCGGCACTGGCGCGGTAACCGGTGCCGTACTGGCCGGCGCGACGGCGCTGGGGGCCGGGACGTTCACTCGTGAGTCGTGGGCTGCGGCGGCCAAGGAGGCTAAGTCCAAGATCCACGTCGGGCCTGGGGAGCTGGACGAGTACTACGGTTTCTGGAGCGGCGGCCACCAGGGCGAGGTGCGGGTGCTGGGCGTGCCGTCGATGCGTGAGCTGATGCGCATCCCGGTGTTCAACGTCGACTCGGCCACCGGTTGGGGCCTGACCAACGAAAGCAAGCGCATCCTGGGCGACAGCGCCAAGTACCAGAACGGCGATTGCCACCACCCGCACATCTCCATGACCGACGGCAAGTACGACGGCAAATACCTGTTCATCAACGACAAGGCCAACTCCCGGGTCGCGCGCATTCGCCTGGACATCATGAAGTGCGACAAGATCCTCACCGTGCCCAACGTGCAGGCCATCCACGGCCTGCGCCTGCAAAAGGTGCCGTACACCAAGTACGTGTTCGCCAACGCCGAGTTCGTGATTCCGCACCCCAACGACGGCCACACCTTCGACCTGCAGGACAAAAACAGCTTCACGATGTTCAACGCCATCGATGCCGAGAAAATGGAAATGGCGTTCCAGGTGATCGTCGACGGCAACCTGGACAACTCCGATGCTGACTACACCGGCAAATACGCCGCCAGCACCTGCTACAACTCCGAGAAGGCCTACGACCTGGGTGGCATGATGCGCAACGAGCGCGACTGGGTGGTGGTGTTCAACATCCCGCGTATCGAGGCGGCGATCAAGGCTGGCAAGTTCATCAACCTGGACGGCTCCAAGGTGCCGGTGGTCGATGGCCGCAAGACCGATGGCAAGGACTCCGAATTCACCCGCTACATTCCCGTGCCGAAGAACCCCCACGGGCTCAATACCTCGTCGGACGGCAAATACTTCATCGCCAACGGCAAGCTGTCGCCTACGGTCTCGATGATCGCCATCGATCGCCTGGACGATTTGTTCGCCGACCGCTTCAAGGACCCCCGCGAAGTGATCGTCGCCGAGCCGGAACTGGGGCTCGGGCCGTTGCACACCACGTTCGACGGGCGCGGCAATGCCTACACCACCTTGTTCATCGACAGCCAGGTGGTGAAGTGGAACATGGACGAGGCCATCCGTGCCTACAAGGGCGAGAAGGTCAACTACATCAAGCAGAAACTCGACGTCCAGTACCAGCCTGGCCACAACCATGCGTCTCTCACCGAAACCAGCGAGGCGGACGGCAAGTGGCTGGTGGTGTTGTGCAAATTCTCCAAGGACCGCTTCCTGCCCACCGGCCCATTGCACCCGGAAAACGATCAGTTGATCGACATTTCCGGTGAAGAAATGAAGCTGGTGCACGACGGCCCGGCGTTCGCCGAACCGCATGACTGCATTCTCGCCCGGCGCGACCAGATCAAGACCCAGAAAATCTGGAACCGCAACGATCCGTTTTTCGCCGACACCGTGGCCCGGGCGAAGAAGGACGGCATCAACCTGGAAACCGACAACAAGGTCATCCGCGACGGCAACAAGGTGCGGGTGTACATGACGTCGATGGCGCCGGCCTATGGCCTGACGGAGTTCACCGTCAAGCAAGGCAACGAGGTGACGGTGACCATCACCAACATCGACCAGATCGAAGACGTCACCCATGGTTTTGTCATGACCAACCACGGCGCGAGCATGGAGATCAGCCCGCAACAGACCTCGTCGATCACCTTCACCGCCGACAAGGCCGGTTTGCACTGGTACTACTGCAGCTGGTTCTGCCACGCCCTGCACATGGAAATGGTCGGGCGCATGCTGGTTGAAAAGGCCTGAGTCATTCACTAGGGAGACAGGCGCAATGACCGGGAATATGCAGCATCCAAACGTTCGTCGACTGGTCATTGCCCTGGTGTTCAGCCTGTTGTCGGGCGGCGCGCTCGGTGCGCCGCAGCCGATCACCGATTTGCCTTTGCAGGCCGAGGGCGACCAGCAATGGCGCCTGCCTGCGGGCCAGTACCGGGGCTCGTTCAGTATCGACCAGCCCATGACCCTCACGTGTGCGCCGGATGCGGTATTCCAAGGGCAGGGCGAGGGCAATGGGCTGATCATTCGCGCCCCGAACGTCCAGGTCCAGGGCTGTACCTTCCTAGACTGGGGCCACGACCTGACGGCCATGAACGCGGCCGTGTTCATCCAACCGGTCGCCCAAGGAGCAGTGGTGCGTGGCAACCGGATGCAAGGCCAGGGCTTCGGTATCTGGGTCGATGGCACGCGGGACGTCAGCCTGATCGACAACCGCATCCAGGGCGACCCCAGCCTGCGCTCCCAGGACCGTGGCAATGGCATCCATTTGTATGCCGTACACGGCGCCCGGGTCATCGGTAACCAGGTGCATGAAACCCGCGACGGTATCTACATCGACACCTCCAGCGGCAATCTGCTCCAGGGCAATGTCCTGGAGGACCTGCGCTACGGCGTGCATTACATGTTCGCCAACGATAATCGCCTGCTGGATAACGTCACCCGGCGTACCCGCACCGGGTATGCCTTGATGCAAAGCCGCCAGTTGACGGTCATCGGCAATCGCTCCGAACAGGATCAGAACTACGGGATCCTGATGAACTACATCACCTATTCGACCCTGCGCGACAACTTCGTCACCGACGTGCGCGACGGGTCCACCGGCGACACCATGATCAGCGGCGCCGAGGGCAAGGCCCTGTTCATCTACAACTCATTATTCAACCGCATCGAAGGCAACCATTTCGAGCGCAGCGCCGTGGGTATCCACCTGACGGCCGGCTCGGAGGACAACCGCATCGCCGGCAATGCCTTCGTCCACAACCAGCGCCAGGTCAAATACGTGGCCACGCGGTTGCAGGAGTGGTCGGTGGATGGCCGCGGCAATTACTGGAGCGACTACCTGGGCTGGGATCGCAACGGCGACGGCCTGGGCGATGTCGCCTATGAGCCCAACGACAACGTCGATCGCCTGCTGTGGCTGTATCCCCAGGTGCGCTTGTTGATGAACAGCCCGGGAATCGAACTGCTGCGTTGGGTGCAGCGATCCTTCCCGGTGATGAAATCCCCCGGGGTGATGGACAGTCATCCGCTGATGGAAACGCCTGTCCAGCCCCCGTCACGCAACAGTGCCCAGGAGGACGCGTCTTGAACGTCGTCGAGATCGAAGGGGTCAGCCAGCGCTATGGCGATGTCACCGTGCTGCGCGGGTTGGACTTGAACCTGGCCCAGGGCGAGGTGCTCGGCCTGTTCGGGCACAACGGTGCGGGCAAGACCACCACCATGAAGTTGATCCTCGGTTTGTTGCAAGCCAGCGAGGGCGAGGTGCGTGTCTTCGGTCGCGCGCCCAGCGACCCGAGGGTGCGGCAGATGCTCGGGTACCTGCCCGAGAACGTGATGTTCTATCCGCAGTTGAGCGGGCTGGAAACCTTGCGCCATTTTGCCCGGCTCAAAGGTGCCGCGCCGGAGCAGGTGGAGCGCTTGCTGGAAGAGGTCGGGCTGGCGGCTGCCGCGACACGGCGCGTGAAAACGTATTCCAAGGGCATGCGCCAGCGTCTCGGTCTGGCCCAGGCGCTGCTCGGCCAACCGCGCCTGTTGTTGCTGGATGAACCGACCGTGGGCCTGGACCCTATCGCTACCCAGGACCTTTATCAGTTACTCGACCGCCTGCGTTGGCAGGGTACCAGCATCATTCTCTGTTCTCACGTCTTGCCTGGCGTGGAAGCGCACATCAACCGCGCCGCGATTCTCACCCGGGGGCGGCTGTTGGCCCTGGGCAGCCTGGCCCGGCTGCGCGAGGACGCCGGGTTGCCGACGCTGATCCGCGCCTCGGGCCTGTCGCGGGCCGACTGGCTTCGCCAGCATTGGCGCAGTGAAGGGCACGCCACCCAGGGCTGGGGCGCCGAAGGGGTGCAGGTGTCCGCGCCGGATGGCAGCAAGCTTAAATTGCTGCGCCAGTTACTGGCCCAGGATGATCCGTCGGATGTCGAGATCAAGCCGCCGTCGCTGGAGGATTTGTACCGGCATTACATGGTCCGTGCCGCGGCCGAGGAGACCAGCCTATGAATCCGGTCTGGAACATGGCCCGCAAGGAATTCAGCGATGGCCTGCGCAATCGCTGGTTGTTGGCGATCAGCCTGTTGTTCGCGGTGCTGGCGATCGGCATCGCCTGGCTCGGCGCGGCGGCGTCCGGTCAATTGGGGTTCACCTCGGTGCCGGCCACGGTGGCGAGCCTGTCCAGCCTGGCGACCTTCCTGATGCCGCTGATTGCCTTGCTGTTGGCCTATGACGCGATTGTCGGCGAGGACGAGAGCGGCACCTTGCTGCTGTTGCTGACCTACCCGTTGGGTCGCGGCCAATTGTTGCTGGGCAAGTTTGTCGGGCACGGCTTGATCCTGGCCCTGGCCACCTTCATCGGTTTTGGCTGCGCGATGCTGGCCATCGCCCTGTGGGTGGACGATGTCCAGTTGAGCCTGCTGCTCTGGGCCTTCGGTCGGTTCATGGTGTCCAGCACGCTGCTGGGCTGGGTGTTCCTCGGGCTGGCCTATGTGCTGAGCAGCTTGTCGGCAGAGAAATCCACCGCGGCCGGATTGGCGCTGGGGGTGTGGTTTTTCTTCGTGCTGGTGTTCGACCTGGCCTTGCTGGCGTTGCTGGTGCTGAGCGAAGGGCGCTTCAGCCCGGAACTGTTGCCATGGTTGCTGCTGTTCAACCCCACCGACGTGTATCGGCTGATCAACCTGTCCGGGTTCGATGCGGCGTCCAGCGGCGCCGCGGTACTGACCTTGGGCAGCGACCTGCCGGTGTCGGCGCCTTTGCTCTGGCTGTGCCTGGGCCTGTGGATGGCGGTGCCGTTGTGGTTGGCCTATCGGTTGTTCAATCGCCGGTGCCCGTGAATTTCAATCTTGATAAGGGAGCATGCAACGATGAACAGGGTGTATTTCAAGGCGGGTCGCCTTTGGGTCGGGGTGTTGATGTGCCTGGCACTGGCGGCCTGCGGCAAGGCCGAGCCACCTGCGGCCAGCGAGGCGGCGCTGGCGTTCCATCCCAGTGACGAGTGCCATGTGTGCGGGATGGTCATCACTGACTTCCCCGGGCCCAAGGGCGCGGCGGTCGGGGCAGGCGGCGTGAAGAAATTCTGCTCGCCGGCGGAGATGCTGGGCTGGTGGTTGCAGCCGGAAAACCATCGGGCCGACGTCAAGCTGTATGTCCACGACATGGGCCGCAGCCATTGGGATACGCCGGATGACGCCCACCTGATCGACGCCCGGACCGCCTACTTCGTCATCGGCAGCGGGCTTAAAGGCGCCATGGGCGTTGTCCTGGCCTCGTTCTCCGACCCCCAGGCGGCACAAAAACTCGCCAGCGACACCGGCGGCCGGGTGCTGCGCCTGGAAGACATCGACCAGAAACTGCTGGGGCAGGCGACTGCCATGGCGCCGATGAGTCACTGATATTGCCTGTTCGGCAAACCACGCTTGTGGCAGGGGCGCTTGTGGGAGCAAAGCTTGCTCGCGAAACAGGCGCCTCGATTCTGCCAGACCGCATCGCCTCTATCGCGGGCAAGCCTTGCTCCCACATAGAGGGAGCAATCTCATCCCATGGAAGCGTCCACCCGCTACCCAAGTAGCATTCGTCGACCCGGCGCGGCTTCGTACACTCAGGGCTCCTATCACGCACCTGTCGGAGGCGAAGATGCAGCAGGCCCAGAGCGAAGGTGTGGTGAGCGCCATGTCCCAGGCGACGGACGTCCAGCAGGTGGCCCAGGCGTTGGCGCGGCAGTTGTTGCACCCGCACTTGGGCTTCGTGCTGTTTTTCTGTTCCGCCGAATACGACCTGCCGGCCCTGGGCCAGGCGCTGTCCCAGAGTTTCGGTGGGATTCGCCTGGTGGGCTGTACCAGCGCCGGTGAAATCACCGCGCAAGGTTATGGTCGCAACTGCGTGACGGCGGTGGGGTTCGATCACCGGCACTTTTCCATCGCCGCCGAACTGATCGGCGAAATGGAGCACTTCAGCCTGATCGATGCCCAGCAAATGGTCGAGCGCCTGGCGAGCGGCTGTCGCAGCAACGCCTTGGCGCCGATCAAGGGCCACAGTTTCGCCTTGACCCTGCTCGATGGCCTGTCCAGCCGCGAGGAAATGGTGCTGGCGGCCTTGAGCGCTGCGCTGGGGGACATCCCGCATTTCGGCGGTTCGGCCGGCGATGACAACTACCTGACCCACACCCACGTGTTCTTCGAAGGCCAGTTCCACAGTGGCGCGGCCGTGGTGGTGTTGATCAATACCTGGCTGGAATTCGAAGTCTTCACTACCCATCACATCCTGCCCCGGGAGGAGAAACTGGTGGTGACCGGCGCCGACAGCGCCTCGCGACGGGTCTACGAGCTCAACGCCGAACCCGCCGCCGAAGAATACGCCCGGCACATCGGAGTGCCCGTGAGCGCCCTCGACTACCGGGTTTTCGCCGCCCATCCACTGGCGGTGCGCATCAACGACCAGTACTACGTGCGGGCGATCCAGCAGGTGCACTCGGACCTGAGCCTGAGTTTCTACTGTGCGGTGGAGAACGGCATCGTTCTCACTGCGATGACCCCCGGGCCCTTGCTGCACAACCTGCAAACGCTGTTCGACGGTTTGCAGGCACGCCTCGGTGACCTGTTGCTGACCATCGGCTGCGATTGCTTTCTCCGGCGCCTGGAGCTGGAAGATCGCGGCGGCCTGGAGCAGATCGGCCAGTTCCTGCGCGAAAAACGGGTGATGGGGTTCAACACCTATGGAGAACAGTTCAATGGCATGCACATCAACCAGACGTTCACCGGAGTTGCCATTGCCCGAAATCGCGTCCCCGGCCATCGCTGAGCTGCAGGCCCAGCTCGCTGCCCTGCAGAATGAAAACCGCAAGTTGCGGCGTATCAATGAGGCGCTGATCGAGCGGGTGGAGTCCGGCATAACCCGGGGCAACGACCCGTATGCGGCGTTCCAGCACTCGGTGGTGCTGGCCGAGCAGGTGCGTGAGCGCACCGATGCGCTGAACCAGGCCATGGCTGAACTCAAGGCCGGCAATCACTTGTTGGGCGAGGCGCGGCTGCGGGCGGAAACGGCCCACCGGCACCTGATCGACGCCATCGAAAGCATCTCCGATGCGTTTGTGCTGTTCGACGAGCAGCAACGCATCGTCCTGTTCAATAGCCGCTTCAAGGCCTTCTGGGCCAACAGCCGGGTGCGCATCATCGCCGGCATGCGCCTTTCCGAGGTCAAGCGCTTGATGACCGCCAACGGGCTGTTCAGCGAAGAACCCCGGGGCCAGGCCGACGAGCATGTGCTGTATCGCTTGCAGAACGGGCGCTGGTTGCAAGTCAGCGAGCGGCCGACCCAGGAGGGCGGCCGGGTAATTCTGTTTACCGACATCACCGACGTCAAACTCAGCGAAACCGTGCGCCGCGAGCAGGCCATCGCGCAGAAATCCCACCTGTTGCAGCGGGCGGTGGACAACCTGTCCCAGGGCGTGGCGATGGTCAACGCCCAAGGCGTGCTGGAGTTGTGGAACCGACGCTTCCTCGAACTCAGCGGCCTGGCACCGGTAGCGGCACACCGGCCATTCAATGAAGTGATCGGCGACAGTGAATTGCAACTGCTGACCCCGGCCAGTCGCGACAGCAACGGCCGGCTGATCCACGAATCCGAGCAGCGCCTGTCCGATGGCCGGGTCCTGGAGATCCGTACGCATCCCTTGCCCACTGGCGGCTACGTCAACACCTTCACCGACATCACCGAACGCTACCAGCACGCCGAGGCGCTGAGCGAAAGCGAACGCTGGATTCGCCTGATCACTGACCATGTGCCGGCATTGATCGCCTACCTCAACGCCGACCTGGTCTACGAATTCACCAACAAGGTCTACGAGCAGTGGTATTGCTGGCCCCGTGGCGTGATGCTCGGCCAGAGCCTGCGCGAAGCCCATAGCGAGCAGCACTACCAACGCCTGGAAGCCTACGTGGCGCGGGCGTTGGCGGGTGAGAGCGTGACGTTCGAGTTCGCCGAGACCAACATCAACAACCAGGAGCGCTACATGCTGCGCTCCTATGTGCCCAACCGCTTGGCCAACGGCGAAGTGGTGGGGATTTTCGTGCTGATCCGCGACATCACCGAACGCCGGCGCACCGCCGAGGCGCTGCACCAGGCCTACCAGAACCTGGAACAGCGGGTCCAGGAGCGCACGGCCGAACTGACCACTCTCAACGACCAGTTGCTGCGCGAGATTGACGAGCGCAGCCGGGTGGAGTTGCGCCTGCGCGAAGCCAAGCGCGAGGCCGAGCAGGCCAACCTGTCGAAGACCAAATTCCTCGCAGCGGTCAGCCATGACCTGCTGCAACCGCTCAACGCCGCTCGGCTGTTCACCAGTGCCTTGCTCGAGCGCCGCGAGCCGGTCGCCAACGCGCAACTGGTGCGTAACGTCAGCCATTCGCTGCAGGACGTGGAGAACCTCCTGGGCACTCTGGTGGACATCTCCAAGCTGGACGCCGGAGTGATCAAGGCCGATGTCGCGCCGTTCGCCCTCAGCGAGCTGCTCGACAACCTGGCCGCCGAATACGCCCAGATCGCCGGCAGCGAGGGGCTGGCACTGCACTTTGTCGGCTGTTCGGTGTTGGTGCGCAGCGACATGCAATTGCTCGCGCGTATCTTGCGCAATCTGCTCAGCAACGCGATTCGCTACACCCCCAGCGGCCGGGTGGTGCTCGGTTGTCGGCGACACCGCCAGCGCGTGTCGATCCAGGTCTGGGACAGCGGCATCGGCATTGCCGAGAACCGCCTGGAGGAAATATTCCAGGAGTTCAAGCGCGGCGACGTGCAGCGCCCGAACCAGGACCGTGGGTTGGGCCTGGGCCTGGCGATTGTCGAGAAAATCGCCGGGATCCTCGGGCACCGGATCCAGGTGCGCTCCTGGCCGGGCAAGGGCTCGATGTTCTCTATCGACGTGCCGCTGAGCGCCACCGCGCCCAAGCCGCTGCCATGCCTGGACATGAGCGAGCCGATGCTCGAACGACTGCGTGGGGCGCGGGTCTGGGTACTGGATAACGATGCGGCGATCTGCGCCGGCATGCGTACGTTGCTGGAGGGCTGGGGTTGCCAGGTAGTGACCGCGTTGTCGGAACAGGACCTGGCCCGCCAGGTGGACAACTACCATGCCGAGGCCGACCTGCTGATCGCCGACTATCACCTGGACAACGATCAGAACGGCGTCGATGCGGTGGCCCGGATCAACGCCCGCCGGGCCTCACCGATCCCGGCCATGATGATCACCGCCAACTACAGCAACGAACTCAAGCAGCAGATCCGCGAACGCGGGCATACACTGATGCACAAGCCGGTGCGGCCGATGAAGCTGAAGATTGCGATGAGTCATCTGCTAGGCCAGACCCAGGAGCATTGAGCGAGCGCTGTTGTGGCGAGGGAGCTTGCTCCCGCTGGGCTGCGAAGCAGCCCTGTCCTGAATAAGCCTGAGACACCTAGGTGCCTGGGTTTGGGGCCGCTTCGCGCCCCAGCGGGAGCAAGCTCCCTCGCCACAGGGGTGTCCACCCTATCCCTGTAGTGTTCAGCGGTTCAACGCCGCAAATAAGCCCCGAAATCAATATCCCCGGCACTGAGGATCGCCTGCACCCGGTTGTGCACATTGAGTTTGCGCAGGATTGCCGAGACGTGGGCCTTGACCGTGGTTTCGGCGATGTCCAGGGTGTAGGCGATCTGTTTGTTCGACTCGCCCTTGGTCATGCGTTCGAGTACCAGCAGTTGCTTGCGGGTCAAGGCCTGGAGCAGTTCCGGTGGGAAGCTCGGGTTTTCGTTCAGGCGCCGGCCCATCGGGCTTCTTTGCGTGCGAATGATGTCGGGCGGCAGGTACACGTTGCCGTTGAGGATCTGCTCGATGGCGTCGGTCATCTGCGAGCGTGGCGAGGATTTGGTGATGAAACCCACCGCGCCATAGGTGATGGCCTGCAGCACCACCTGTTTGTCCTGCTCGGCGGAGACAATCACCACGGGGATGGTCGGTGCCTCGTTGCGCAGGTTGATCAGGCCATTGAGTCCGTGCATGCCGGGCATGTTCAGGTCCAGCAGGATCAGGTCCAGGTCGTCGTGCTCGGCAGTCAAGGCCAGGGCACTGTCCAGGTCGGCGGTCTCCATGACCTCGCTGCCAGGAAAACCGTCGCTGATGACGTTGTGGATGGCTTCGCGAAACAGTGGGTGATCGTCGGCTATCAGGATTTTATACATGGCCATTCACCTCGTTATTGTCGTGTGGGGCAGGGCAGTTGCACGCACTTCTTGCAAGATCAGGGAAAGGGTTCGGGCCGGGCCGCTTGCAGGGGCAGGTTGGCCGCCTCCCAGGCATCGAGGCCATCGCGATACCAGTACACATGGTTATAGCCCATGGCAGCGGCGCGTTTTACCGCGTTCCAGCTCAGCCAGCAATCGGCGCGGCAATAAAAGACCAACGGCGAATCCAACCGCCCGCCGGTGGCCGTGCGCAGGTGATGGCTGAAGTAGTCCTGCCAGGTCGGGTCGAGGTCGCCGTCACCGGTATTGGCCAGCCACAGGCTGCCAGGAAGGTTGGCATGGGGTTCGTTGTCGATGAAACGCCCTTGGACCCACGGCCTGCGATAAACGTCGATCAGCACTGGGGGCGAGGCTTGGCCGAGCAGACGTTGCAGGGCCTGGGTGTCGAGGGTCTGGGCGCCGTCGACGGTGGCGGGCGTCGGGCTGCGGTATTGGGCGATGCGATAACCCTGCGCTGAAAACAGCGCGGTATCGGCCTGCGCGACATTCAGCGCCAGGCCCAGCAGGAGGATCGCCAGCAAACGGGGCATAGGATTTATCCTTTTTGTTATGCGCCCATTACATGCCAGGGTCGAGGTCTTGTGAATGCGACCATAGACAGGAAAACCAGTACTAAAGTAGTAATTTCGGCCATGGGCCCTGTACAGAAACCTTGTGGAGAACCTTGTGGGAGCGAGCTTGCTCGCGATAGCGACGGATCATTCGGCAATGATGTTGACTGATACACCGCTATCGCGAGCAAGCTCGCTCCCACAGGGGAGTCCACCCACAGGGGAATTGTGTCAGACAGTTCAACTGGCCTTGCGCAATGCCGCATGCTGCGGATTGAACGTCCACACCGCCAACAGCGCGAATACCAGGGTCAACCCCACGCACACCGCCATCGCCAGCAGGTTGAACTGCTCGTACAGCGCAAAACGCACCAACTCCACGCCGTGGGTGAACGGGCTGACCGCGCAAAGCCAGTACAGCCAAGGGCTGGCTTCCTGCATTTTCCACAGCGGGTACAGCGCCGAAGACAGGAAGAACATCGGGAAGATCACGAAATTCATCACCCCGGCGAAGTTTTCCAGTTGCCGGATGGCATTGGACAGCAGCAAGCCCAGGGCGCTGAGCATCAGGGCCACCAGTAACAGGGCCGGCAGGGCCAGCAGCAGGCCCATGGTCGGTGGCTGGATGCCGTACAGCCAGGCGATGGCGAGAAAGGCATAGACCTGCAACAGCGAGATCAACGACGTCGCCAACAACTTGCTCGCCAGCAGGAACGCCCGGGGCAGGGGACTGGTGAGCAACACGCGCATGCTGCCCATCTCCCGGTCGTAGACCATCGACAGCGAGCCCTGCATGCCGTTGAACAACAGGATCATGCAGGCCAGCCCGGGCACGATGTACACCTCGTAGGGGATGTAGGTGTCGTAGGGCGCGATGATGGCGATGCCCAGCGCCGCGCGAAAACCGGCGGCGAACACCAGCAGCCACAGCAGGGGCCGGACCAGGGCACTGAGCAGCCGGGTGCGTTGCAGCACGAAGCGCAGCCATTCGCGCGTCACGATGCCGCTGAAACATTGCCAGTACGCATTCATGGCCGGACTCCCGAGGTGGTCAAGCGGGTGAAAGCCGAGCCGAGGCTGCCCCCGTGTTCCAGGCTCACCGCGTCGGCCTGGCCGCTGGCGACCAGACGGCCCTGGTGCACGATCAACAGGTCGTCGCTGGGCTGTACTTCGTCCAGCAGGTGAGTGGTCCAGAGCACGCTGATGCCTTGCTCGCTGCACAGTTGCCGGATGTGCAGACCCAGGGCGAGGCGGCTGGCCGGATCGAGGCCGACGCTGGGTTCGTCGAGCAGCAACAGGCGCGGTTCGTGGAGCAGGGCGCGGGCGATCTCGACCCGGCGGCGATGGCCACCGTTGAGGTCGCGCACCCGTTCATGGCGCCGCTCGGTCAGGTGCTGGCGGGTCAGTTCAGCGTCGATGCGGGCGCTGCCCTGGCGCCGCGAAAACCCGTGCAGCGCCAGGTGATAGCGCAGGTTCTGTTCAATGCTCAGGTCCAGGTCCAGGGTGCTCTGTTGGAACACCACGCCCAACTGGCGCAGGGCCGGTCTTGGTGATTTCTGCAGGGAATGACCACCGATGCGGATCTCGCCGCGTTGCAGGTCGTACAGGCGTGTGAGCAGGGCGATCAGCGTCGACTTACCAGCACCGTTGGGTCCCAGCAGCGCGGCGAAACGTCCGGCCGGCAAGCTGAAACTCATCTGCTTGAGGGCTTCGCGCGCGCCATAGGCAAAGCTCAGGTCGCTGACCTCCAGGGCGTTCATGGCGTGACCACCACGCCCCAAGGGTAGCGCCCGACTTTCACCGACTTCAGGACCTTGCGGCTCTCTACATCGATCACCGAGACATCGCCGCTGACGCCGTTGGTCGCCAGCAGCTGCTTCTGGTCCGGGGTGAACGCCAGTTGCCAGACCCGCCGGCCCACCAGCAGGTAATCCAGCACTTCGAAGGTCTTGGCGTCGATCACCGCCACATGGTTCGCCGGGCCCAGGGCGACGAACGCCAGCTTACCGTCGGCGCTGAGCTTGATGCCCACCGGTTGGACCTTGTCCGGGTGCACGCCCTTGATCTGGAACGTCAGCGTCTTGAGGATCTTGCGCGTCGCCACGTCGAGCACGGTCAACGTGCCGCCGATCTCCGCCGAGGCCCAGAGCTGCGTCCCGTCGCGATTGAACTCGACGAAACGTGGCCGCTGGTCCACCAGGGTGTTGTCGGCCAGGGTCTGGGTACTGGTGTCGATCCAGTGCAGCATGTTCGTGGTTTCACTGGTGTTGACCGCCCATTTGCCGTCAGGGCTGACGGCCATGCCCTCGGGTTCGACACCCACGCCGATCTGGCCGAGCACTTCGGAGGTCTGGGTGTCGATCACCGTGACCAGGGCATCGTCTTCGTTGGAGACATACAGCCAGCGGTCGTTGGGGTGCAGGGCGAATTGCTCGGGGTCCTTGCCGGAGGGCAGTTCTTTGATGATCTTGCGGGTGGCGACGTCCATCACCTGGACCCGGTCCGAGTCGCTGGCGCAGATGTACAGCAGGCGATTGTCGTGGGACAGCAGCAGGCCCCGGGGGCGCTGGCCGACCGGCAGGGTCTCGATGACTTCCAGGCTCTGCATGTCGATCAGGCTCAGGCTGTTGTCTTTCTCGTTGGAGACCCAGGCGATGCTGGCGGCGGCGGGGCCGGCGCCAAGCAACGCCGCGCCCAGGGCGAGGGCTTTGCATAACCGGGTCGGGCAGAGCCGGGCCGGGTGAATCAGGGAGCGGCGCATGGCGGTTTCCTTATTGTTGTTATCGATCAGGGGTAACGGCAGCTCACTTCGGGCTGGTCATAGCCCAGGCTGTCCATTTCATTGGAAGGGTGCAGAAAACCGTCCTGGGGCGAGGTGCTGACCAGTGCCCGAGGCTGGACCAGCGCAATGGGTTGGCGCAACTGGCCGTTCCAGGGCCGGTAGCTGAGCTTGCGACCCTTGAAGCCGTCCAGGGGCAACTGGTCGCTGAGGGCCAGTTGGCGGATGGCGAGCGGGTCGTCCTGACGCAATTTGCCCACGGCGCTGGCGATGCTGCGCACGGCGATCCAGGCAGCAAAGTCGCGGTCGTTCATCCAGCGTCCGGCCAGGGCTTCGAAGCGTTTTTGCAGTTGCGCCGCGCCGTAGGTTTCCACGGTCTTGTGCCAGCCGGTGGGCGTCAGCCCTTGGGTGCCGGCCACCGGGCGTGGGTACCAGGTCTGGTAGGGCAGGTATTCACCGAAGTCGCCGCGCTCGTCGGCCACCAGCACCACGTCGTACTCGGCGGTCTGGGTGAACAGCGGCATGTCGGCCTGGGCGCTGCGGCGCTGGTCGTTGTCGAACTGCCAGGCCTTTTCGGCGACGATCTTCATGCCGAAGCGTTTCATGGCCCGGCGCAATGCGGCGGCGTAGGCCTGGTCCTCGGGCGTCTGGCCGACGATCAGCAAGGCCCGCTGCCATTTGCGCACGACGCTGAACTGCACCAGGGCATCGGCGAGCATGGCGCGGTCGGGCAGGCTGTGCAGCACGTTGCCCAGGCAGTCGGTGGTGCGCAGGCTGTCGTCGGGGCTGCCGGCGTTGAACAGTAGGCTGTCGGGCAGGGCGGCGCTGAGTTGGCGCAGGCTGGCGGCCGGTGCGTTGACCACGAACAGCCGCAGGCCCTGGTTGTGTTGGGCCCGGGCGGCCTGGAGCAGCGCCTCGGGCGTGTCGACGCTGGCGCTTTCCAGGCGGTAGTCGTGCTTGAGGAAACGCCCGGTGCTGTTGCTGTCGACGATCGCCAGTTCAGCGCCGCGCAACCCGGCATCGGCCGGTTCGGCAATGACGTTGGACAGCAACGGCCCCGGATCGGGACGATAACCCAGGTAGCCGATGCGCACTTGCAGCGGTGTGGTATCGCCCGCGTGAGCGGTTGCCGCTGCCAGCAGAGAAACCAGGGCGTAACTGACGAGCCGGCGCATGACATCCTCCATTGCAGGTAGCGCCAGCATAGGAAGCCCAGGGGCATGGGGAAATATGCAGAAAGTACCGCCGGTGCAGTACCAAGGTAGTAACCCACCGCCGGTGTTGGGGTTTTACGGTACGGGAAATGGTCATTCATCAGGAGTGGACAAAACCTGCAAACCGCCGCAACCCCAGGTGGGAGCGAGCCTGCTCGCGAAGGCGGCGTTACATTCAGCATCTCAGTGACAGGTGCTCCGCCATCGCGAGCAAGCTCGCTCCCACATTTGATTTCATTGAACACCGATGTTGTGTACGGCACAGATCCCCTGTGGGAGCGAGCTTGCTCGCGAAGCCGTCGGCACATTCAACATCACTGCCAGCTGAGCCACCGCCATCGCGAGCAGGCTCGCTCCCACAAGATTTATTGGCGGGCCGCCTACAACGACACGGCGGCGCCGTAGCCAACTGCCGGGAAGACTTCCCGAGCCGCCTGTCTTTACGACTTGCATCGGATGGCCTGCTACCAAGGAACTAGACCCCGACCACCAAAGCAGCATTCGGCTGGGGCAAGGGGGTTCCTAAGATGACGGCACGGCTTCTTCACAGAGGTCTGCGTGCAATCTGAGAGGGCATAACAATGACAACAAAACGCAACGCCATCATCGCTACCGCATTACTGATGGGGCTGACCGGCGCAGGCTCCGCATGGGCCCATGGCAACGTAGTGCCCCAGGCAGTGGAAACCAAGGGACTGACCCCGATCAAGGACACCGGTGTCGCACTGGACGGTGACGGCTGGGCCACGGTGAACCCTTACCGCACCTCCCCCGAACACGACCGGGCGCTGGAGATCGGCTCATCGGCCTACAACCAGAACTGCGCGGCCTGCCATGGCCTGGAAGCCAAGTCGGGCGGCATCGCTCCGGACTTGCGCATGCTCGACGCCGCCGACGCCGGTGATGAGTGGTTTGTCGAGCGCGTACGTCACGGTGCGGTGCGCGACGGCCGGGTCTACATGCCGAAAATGGCCGACTACCTGAGCCAGGAAGCCTTGTGGGCGGTGCGCACCTATCTCGATAGCGTGCACGTCGAGGAGTGATCGCCATGCGCCTGTTCGCGTGGGTAATGTGCAGCCTGCTCCTGTGGGGCCAGGCGGTACAGGCGCAGGTGCGCAGCTACGACCAGATGATCGCCGCCGGTGAGTTGAAGGTCGCGGTCTACAAGGACTTCGCGCCCTACAGTTTCGAGGACCACGGCCAACCCAGGGGCGTGGACGTGGAACTGGCCCAGGCCCTGGCCAAAGCGCTTGGCGTGCGCCTGCAATTGATGTGGGCACCGCCGGGCGAAAAACTCGATGACGACCTGCGCGATTACATCTGGCGCAGCAGTCCGTTGCACGAGCGGCAATTGGCCGACTTGATGATGCGTGTCCCGTACGATCACGACTACGTGCAAAGGCGCAACGACGTTGGCGAACTGGCAAACGCCCAGGTGGTGATGTTCGGCCCTTACCAGCAGGAATGCTGGCAAGTGGCATTTGACCGCCGCCGATTGGATTCGGTGGGCAGTGTCGCGGTGTTCCAGGAGCATCCCATTGGCGTTGAAGTCGACAGCGTGCCGTCGTTCTACCTGACATCGGTGTTCAACGGCATGCTCAGCGCCAGGACCCACCATTACCCTGGTGTCAGCCAGGCCTTCAAGGCCATGCAGGCCGGGGAGGTGGACGCCGTCATGGCCATGCGCGGTGAGGTCGATTGGCAAGTGCACGAGGCGGCTGATCCGCAACTGGCGCTGGCGGAAAACGCCTACCCGAACATGGGCAAGCAACGTTGGGAAATCGGCATGGCGGTGCATGAAAGCAACCGTCAGCTGGCCTATGCGGTGGAAGAGGCGCTGGAAGGCTTGATCCGCGACGGCAGCGTCAAGACGGTCTATGCCCATTACGGCCTGCGTTACGAAGTGCCGGAGATGTATCAATAGGAGCGCAGGGATGAAATGGGCCATGTGGTGCCTGCTGTGGTGCGGCCTGCCGACGATTGCGCTGGCGGCGGTCGAACCGGGGAAGGACCCGGTGCCGTCGGTGATGTGGGCCTTCTATCACAAGCAATTGCTGGGGGACGCGCCGTTCGTTTTCGATGACCGGGTGCGGCTGCTGGCGCCACCCTTTGCCGAAGACGCACGCCAGGTGCCACTGGAGATCGATGCCCGGGCCTTCACCGGCGACGTCGTGCGGGTGCTGGCCTGGGCCGAACTGAACCCGTTGCCGAAAATCGTCGACTTCCAACCAGGGGAGCGGGTGCTGCCCTGGCTGTCGATCCGCATTCGCATCGAGCAAGCCACGCCGTTGCGCGCCGCCGTGCAGACCCGCGATGGCCTGTGGCACGTCGGCTCGACCCTGATCGACGCGGCCGGTGGTGGCTGCACCGCGCCCAGCGTGGTGCGCACCCAGCCGGGTTGGGAAGAACACTTGGGCGAGGTGCTGGGCGCCCGCTATCCCCGGGGCGATTCGAGCCGCCTGCGCCTGCAGGTGGCGCATCCGATGGATAACGGCCTGGTGAGCGGCATCCCGGAGTTTTTCCTCAACCAGGCGCAACTGCTGGACGCCGACGGTCAGGTGCTGGCGCGACTGGAGCTGTTCCCGGCGGTCAGCGAAAACCCCAACCTGGGCTTCGACATCCGAGGCCCGGGCCAGACCCGCCTGCTGCTGCGCGACAACAGCGGCAATACGTTCGAGGCGGCGATCCCCTGACCACAAGGAGCGCGCCATGCGCTGGTTGTTGCTGATGTTCCTGAGCCTGTGCTGGCCGACGTGGGCCGGTACGGACTACGCACTCAAGCCCCGGCAGATCGCCGAAGGCACCTGGCTGCTGGAAGGCAGCACCGAGAATTTTGCCAAGGCCAACGGCGGCAACATCGTCAATACCGCGTTCATCGTCACCGATGCCGGCGTGGTGGTGATCGATACCGGGCCGTCGAAGCGCTACGGCGAGGCGCTGCGCCAGGCCATTGCCGCGACCACCGATACACCGGTGATCCAGGTCCTGCTGACCCATCACCACCCCGACCATGTATTGGGCAACCAAGCTTTTAGCGACGTGCCCATTGGCGCCTTGGCGGGCACCACCGATCTGCTGCGACAGCAGGGTGATGCGCTGGCGGAAAACATGTACCGGCTGGTGGGCGATTGGATGCGCGGCACCGAGGTGGTGTTGCCGACCCGGGAGCTGGCGGCCGGGACGTTGAAGGTGGGCAATCATTCGTTGCGTCTGCTGCAACTGGCCGGGCACACCGGGGCCGACCTGGCGATTTTCGACGAAACCACCGGTGTGCTGTTTGCCGGCGACCTGGTGTTTTACGAACGCGCCCTGACCACCCCCAACAGCCCGGGCCTGGAGGTCTGGCTCCAGGACCTGGACACCTTGCAGGCCTTGCCCTGGAAGCAGATCGTGCCCGGCCACGGCCCGGTCGCGAACGACGCCCGGCCTTTTACCCAGATGCGCGACTACCTGGGCTGGCTCGACCAACTGCTGCGCAACGGCGCGGCCCGGGGCGACGACATGGCCGAGATGATCCGCAGCCCCATTCCCGAGCGCTTTGCCGGGATCAGCTTGAGTCGGTATGAGTTGATTCGCAGTGTCAGTCATCTCTATCCACGTTATGAGCGGGCGGGGATGAAACGGGTGGATGCCCACGACCCTGACTGAACACATACCCCGTGGCGAGGGAGCTTGCTCCCGCTGGGCTGCGCAGCAGCCCCTATGTCAGTCAACCTGGCTATCAATGTTGGCTGGGCTATTTTTAGGGCCGCTGCGCGCCCCAGCGGGAGCAAGCTCCCTCGCCACGGGGGTTGGTGTCACCAGCAAAGAAGCTGGATGCGACGACTCCACATGTGTACCAAGGAACTAGAAAACTCAACACAGCGGGCAATTGTTGGCAACGGCTCCGAGCCCAAGAATCTGTGGCAGACCGGGAAAAATTCCCGGGTATAACAATAACCGCAGAGGTAGCCGTCATGAGTCATCCCGCACGTCGCCAACCCTTCGCCGTGAGCCTGCTGCTCAGTGCCATGCTGCTGTCCGGTTCGGCCCTTGCAGCCGTGACCGATCAGGAAATTCTCCAGGACCCGAAAAACCCGCAGCAGATCGTGACCAACGGCCTGGGTGTCCAGGGCCAGCGCTACAGCCCGCTCGATACCCTCAATGTCGATAACGTGAAGGACCTGCGACCGGTCTGGGCGTTCTCCTTCGGCGGTGAAAAACAGCGCGGCCAGCAAGCCCAGCCGATGATCAAGGACGGGGTGATGTACCTCACCGGTTCCTACTCGCGGGTATTCGCAGTGGATGCGCGCACCGGCAAGAAGCTGTGGCAATACGATGCGCGCCTGCCCGATGACATCCGTCCTTGCTGCGACGTGATCAACCGTGGCGTGGCGTTGTACGGCGACCTGGTGTTCTTCGGCACTCTCGACGCCAAGCTGGTGGCCTTGAACAAGGACACCGGCAAGGTGGTGTGGAGCAAGAAAGTGGCCGACCACAAGGAAGGCTATTCCATCAGCGCCGCGCCACTGGTCATCAACGGCAAGCTGATCACCGGGGTGGCCGGGGGCGAGTTCGGTGTGGTGGGCCAGATCAGTGCCTACGACCCGAAGAACGGTGACCTGCTGTGGACCCGCCCGACGGTGGAAGGCCACATGGGCTACGTCTACAAAGATGGCAAAGCCATCGAGAATGGTATTTCCGGCGGCGAGGCGGGCAAGACCTGGCCGGGCGATCTCTGGAAAACCGGCGGTGCCGCGCCTTGGCTGGGCGGCTACTACGACCCGGAAACCAACCTGCTGCTGTTCGGCACCGGCAACCCGGCCCCCTGGAACTCCCACCTGCGTCCTGGCGACAACCTCTATTCGTCGTCGCGCCTGGCCCTGAACCCGGACGACGGGACTATCAAGTGGCACTTCCAGAGCACGCCTCACGACGGCTGGGACTATGACGGCGTCAATGAACTGATCTCGTTCAACTACAAGGAAGGCGGCAAGGACATCAAGGCGGCAGCGACTGCTGACCGTAACGGCTTCTTCTACGTGCTCGACCGCACCAACGGCAAGTTCATCCGCGGCTTCCCGTTTGTCGACAAGATCACCTGGGCCACTGGCCTGGACAAGGATGGGCGGCCGATCTACAACGAGGCCAGCCGTCCGGGTGCGCCGGGCAGCGAAGCCAAGGGCAGTTCGGTGTTCGTCGCACCGGCGTTCCTCGGCGCGAAAAACTGGATGCCGATGGCCTACAACCAGGACACAGGCCTGTTCTACGTACCGTCCAACGAATGGGGCATGGACATCTGGAACGAAGGCATCGCCTACAAGAAAGGCGCGGCGTTCCTCGGGGCCGGCTTCACCATCAAGCCGCTGAACGAGGATTACATCGGCGTGCTGCGGGCCATCGACCCCAAGACCGGCAAGGAAGTCTGGCGCCACAAGAACTACGCGCCGCTGTGGGGTGGGGTCCTGACCACCAAGGGCAACCTGGTGTTCACCGGCACGCCTGAAGGGTTCCTGCAGGCCTTCAACGCCAAGACCGGGGAAAAGGTCTGGGAATTCCAGACCGGCTCCGGCGTGCTCGGTTCGCCCATCACCTGGGAAATGGACGGCGAGCAATACGTCTCCGTGGTCTCCGGCTGGGGCGGCGCGGTGCCGCTGTGGGGTGGCGAGGTGGCCAAGCGCGTGAAGGACTTCAACCAGGGCGGCATGCTCTGGACCTTCAAGTTGCCAAAGGATTTGGTGGCCAAGCGCTGAGCCAACTCTGGCAAATGCAGAACCTGTGGAAAATGTAGCACCTGTGGGAGCGAGCTTGCTCGCGATAGCGGTCGATCAGTCACCCTCCATGCTGGATGTGCCGACCTCATCGCGAGCAAGCTCGCTCCCACAAAAAAAGCCCGGGTCATCCTCGGATCGCGGCAAAACCTACGACCAAATAACGAGAGTCCCCCCTGCCAACGACGCATTCGTCCGGCAGGCGGGGCTCTCTACCATCGGCCTATCGCCTGTCCTGTGACAGGCATCGACCAGGCAGAGGCCCCATCATGATCTATGCACAACCCGGAACCCCAGGCGCCGTCGTTTCCTTCAAACCGCGCTATGGCAACTTCATCGGCGGCGAATTCGTCGCGCCGGTCAACGGCGAATACTTCACCAACACCTCCCCGGTCAATGGCGAAGTCATTGCCGAATTCCCGCGCTCCAGCGCCGCCGACATCGACAAGGCCCTGGATGCCGCCCATGCCGCAGCCGATGCTTGGGGCAAGACTTCGGTGCAGGACCGTTCCCTGGTGCTGTTGAAAATCGCCGACCGTATCGAGCAGAACCTGGAAATCCTCGCTGTCAGTGAGACCTGGGACAACGGCAAGGCCGTGCGCGAAACCCTCAATGCCGACGTACCGCTGGCGGCCGACCATTTCCGTTATTTCGCCGGCTGCATCCGCGCCCAAGAGGGTGGGGCGGCCGAGATCAACGAACTGACCACGGCCTATCATTTCCACGAGCCGCTGGGTGTGGTCGGGCAGATCATCCCGTGGAACTTCCCGCTGCTGATGGCCGCCTGGAAACTCGCCCCGGCCCTGGCTGCCGGTAACTGCATCGTGCTCAAGCCGGCTGAACAGACGCCGCTGTCGATCATGGTCTTCATCGAGCTGGTCGCCGACCTGCTGCCGCCCGGCGTGCTGAACATCGTCCATGGTTACGGTCGCGAAGCCGGTGAAGCCCTGGCCACCAGCAAGCGCATCGCCAAGATCGCCTTCACCGGGTCCACCCCGGTGGGCTCGCACATCATGAAATGCGCCGCCGAAAACATCATCCCGTCTACCGTGGAACTGGGCGGCAAGTCGCCGAACATCTTCTTCGAAGACATCATGCAGGCCGAGCCGGCCTTCATCGAAAAAGCCGCCGAAGGCCTGGTGCTGGCGTTCTTCAACCAGGGCGAAGTCTGCACCTGCCCATCTCGCGCCCTGGTGCAAGAGTCGATCTACGTGCCGTTCATGGCCGAGGTGATGAAAAAGATCGCCAAGATCAAGCGTGGCAACCCGCTGGACACCGAAACCATGGTCGGCGCCCAGGCGTCCGAGCAGCAATTCGACAAGATCCTCTCGTACCTTGAAATTGCCCAGCAAGAGGGCGCCGAGCTGCTCACTGGCGGTGCTGCCGAGCGACTCGAGGGGGATTTGTCGAGTGGTTATTACATCCAGCCGACCCTGCTCAAGGGCCACAACAAAATGCGCGTGTTCCAGGAAGAGATCTTCGGCCCGGTAGTGGGCGTGACCACCTTCAAGGACGAAGCCGAAGCCCTGGCAATCGCCAACGACACCGAGTTCGGCCTTGGCGCTGGTCTGTGGACCCGCGACATCAACCGCGCCTACCGCATGGGCAGGGCGATCAAGGCCGGTCGCGTCTGGACCAACTGCTACCACCTGTACCCGGCGCACGCCGCGTTCGGTGGCTACAAGAAGTCTGGTGTGGGTCGTGAAACCCACAAGATGATGCTCGACCACTACCAGCAGACCAAGAACCTGCTGGTGAGCTACGACATCAATCCACTGGGGTTCTTCTAACCCTGGGAGATAGCAAGCAGGGCAGTTGCTGTGACCCTGTAGGAGCTGGCGAAGCCTGCGATCTTTTGATCTTTTGATCTTTTGATCTTTTGATCTTTTGGTCTTTTGATCTTTCGCTTGAGATTCAAGTGTATTGGGAAAGATCGCAGCCTCGTTGCACTCGACAGCTCCTACACAGCTCCTACACCGCATCTACACAGCTCCTGCAATTTAGGGGGAGCAAGTGCTCGCTGCTCCAGTAGTACCAACGCACCCCACCCACCGCTTCGAAAGTAGCATTCGAGCCCCAGGCGTGGCGTGCATTAATGACCTTGCCGGAATCGCCCGGTACAAGAAGAGGAAAGACCCATGTGGACTAAACCCGCGTACACCGACCTGCGTATTGGCTTTGAAGTGACGATGTACTTCGCCAACCGATGAGTGCCGGCCCGGCCTGACGCGTTCAGGCCGGGCTACCCATTGGTCTGATTGCAATCACGGTGGGATGCTTTAGGCTCAAGGTATCCCAAGACAATAACAACAGGCTTACCGATGAGCCACGTACCTGAAAAGATGAGCCTCAGCCCGCTGCGCAAGTTCGTTTCCCCTGAAATCATGTTCGGTGCCGGTTGCCGGCACAATGTCGGCAATTACGCCAAGACTTTCGGTGCACGCAAGGTGCTGATCGTCACCGATCCCGGGGTCATCGCCGCCGGTTGGGTGGCTGACGTCGAAGCCAGCCTCCAGGCCCAAGGCATCGACTATTGCGTCTACAGCGCGGTCTCGCCCAATCCTCGGGTCGAGGAAGTGATGCTCGGCGCTGACCTTTACCGGGAAAACCATTGCGATGTCATCGTCGCGGTGGGCGGTGGCAGCCCGATGGATTGCGGCAAAGGCATCGGCATTGTCGTTGCCCACGGCCGCAACATCCTCGAGTTCGAAGGCGTCGACACCCTGCACGTACCCAGCCCGCCGCTTATCCTGATTCCCACCACGGCGGGGACGTCGGCTGACGTGTCGCAATTCGTGATCATTTCCAACCAGCAAGAACGCATGAAGTTTTCCATCGTCAGCAAGGCAGCGGTGCCGGACGTATCGTTGATCGACCCGGAAACCACCCTGAGCATGGACCCGTTCCTGTCCGCCTGTACCGGCATCGACGCCCTGGTGCATGCCATCGAGGCGTTCGTGTCCACCGGTCATGGCCCGTTGACCGACCCCCATGCGCTGGAAGCGATGCGCCTGATCAACGGCAACCTGGTGCAGATGATCGCCAACCCGGCAGACATCGCCCTGCGGGAAAAAATCATGCTGGGCAGCATGCAGGCCGGGCTGGCGTTCTCCAACGCAATCCTCGGCGCGGTGCACGCGATGTCCCACAGCCTGGGTGGTTTCCTCGATTTGCCCCATGGGTTGTGCAACGCGGTACTGGTGGAGCACGTGGTGGCGTTCAACTACAACTCGGCGCCGGAGCGTTTCAAGGTGATTGCCGAGACGCTGGGCATCGACTGCCGGGGGCTCAACCACCGGCAGATCCGCACTCGGCTGGTGGAACACCTGATTGCCCTCAAGCGCACCATCGGTTTCCACGAGACCCTGGGCCTGCATGGCGTGAGCACCTCGGACATTCCGTTCCTGTCGCAGCATGCGATGCACGACCCGTGCATCCTCACCAACCCTCGGGAGTCGAGCCAGCGGGATGTCGAGGTCGTCTATGGCGAAGCCCTCTGACGAGCAGCAAAAAGCCCTGGAAGGGCTGCTGGGGCTGGGCAATCACTCGACGCGCAAGAGTCACTATCCGGAACTGGCGGCACGCCTCGATGAGCTGGAGCAGGCCCGGCAACACTTGCAACAGCTCAATGACCAACTGGAACAGCGGGTGGCCGAGCGCACCGACGCGTTGCTGGAGGCCAACCACAACCTGCAGCAGCAGATTGCCCAGCGCGAGCTGGTCGAACAGCAATTGCGCGATGCCCGGGACGTCGCCCAGGCCGCCAACCGCAGCAAGGACAAATACCTGGCCGCTGCCAGCCATGACCTGTTGCAGCCACTCAACGCGGCCCGCTTGCTGATCGCCACGTTGCGTGAACGCGAACTACCTGCCGCCGAGCACGTGCTGGTGGAACGCACTCATCAGGCGCTCGAAGGGGCCGAAGACCTGCTCACCGACCTGCTGGACATTTCACGGCTGGACCAGGCCGCCGTCAAGCCCGACCTGGCGCCGTATCGGCTGGATGAGTTGTTGGGGCCGCTGGTTTCCGAGTTTCAATCGGTGGCCGGCGCCGCGGGGTTGGAGTTGCGGGTACGGTTTGGCGACGAAGCGGTGCTGACCGACCTGCGATTGATCAGCCGTATCCTGCGCAACCTGCTGAGCAATGCCTGCCGCTACACCGCTCAGGGCGGTATTCTCCTGGCGGCCCGGCGCCGGGGAGGGCAGTTGAGCATCGAGGTCTGGGACACAGGGCGTGGCATCGCTGCCGATTGCCTGGAGTCGATTTTCCTGGAATTCAACCAGCTTGACGTTGGCCGGGCGGCGGATCGCAAAGGTGTGGGCCTGGGGTTGGCGATTGTCGAACGCATCGCCCACATCCTCGGTTACCGGGTCCAGGTGCGTTCTCGGCCGGGACGGGGCTCGGTGTTCAGTATCGAGGTGCCGTTGTCCAGCGAAAAACCCCTGCCCGTGTCCCTGGTTCCGGTACAGGCGGTCGCCGGCAACCCGCTACCGGGGCGCCGTTTGTTGGTGATCGACAATGAATTGAGCATTTTGCAAAGCATGGCGGCGCTGTTGGGGCAGTGGGGCTGTGAAGTCTTGACCGCCACCGACGAAGCGGGCGCCCTTGATGTGCTGCAAGGGCGTGCGCCGGAGCTGATCCTGGCGGATTTCCACCTGGATCACGGGGTCGTGGGCTGCGAAGTGGTCAAGCACCTGCGCGAGCATTTTCACCAGGCGATCCCGGCGGTGATCATCACCGCCGACCGCAGCGACCAGTGCCGCCGCGCCTTGCGCAAGCTGGATGCACCGCTGCTCAACAAACCGGTCAAGCCTGGCAAGTTGCGGGCGGTGTTGAGTCAGATGCTTGGGTAGGTTGGTGCTGTAGATACTCTGTAGGAGCTGTGTAGGAGCTGTCGAGTGAAACGAGGCTGCGATCTTTTAATTCATTCGCTTAAGACTCAAGCGGCCAGGGCAAGATCGCAGCCTCGCTGCACTCGACAGCTCCTACACAGCTCCCACTCAGCTCCTACGCGAATCGGTCCCGTGGGCCATTAAAATGCCGTCATTTGGTCGGCGTTTTTGCCAGGAATGTAAAAAGACGCTTCGGTCTGTTTATTTCCTTATGTAAACTCCCCCTGGCTGCGACAATCGGGCACGGCCATGTCAGGCCCGATGAACACCGTTGCAGCGTCCCTCACCCCAGCTGAAGCCAAGACCTACAAGAAGTCAGCGCCGGAGAGACATAAACGAGAGGCCGACGTATTGCTCGGCCCTGTAGGTCCATCCTCCGGTCCTTCTCGATAGCCGCCCAGCTGGCGTTGCCGGCCATGGACGTGGGCTATCCTTGATCAGGACAGGTGGACGGAATGGCGTTCATCCTAGGGATACACACATGTTGAAGAAAACACACACGGCGCTACTGGGCCTGGCGATGGCGATGGGTCTTGCGACCACGCACGCCGCCGAGCCAAAAAAAGTGGATGTCTTGCTCATTGGTGGGGGCATCATGAGCTCGACACTCGGCGTCTGGCTCAATGAGCTGGAGCCGGGCTGGACCATGGAAATGGTCGAGCGCCTGGACGGTGTTGCCGAAGAGAGCTCCAACGGCTGGAACAATGCCGGTACCGGTCACTCCGCGCTGGCCGAGCTGAACTACACGCCGGAAGACAAGAACGGCAAGGTCGATATCTCCAAGGCCATCGAAATCAACGAAGCCTTCCAGATCTCCCGTCAGTTCTGGTCCTGGCAGGTCAAGAACGGCGTGTTGAAGAACCCGCGTTCGTTCATCAACTCCACGCCGCACATGAGCTTTTTGTGGGGCGACGAGAACATCGTGTTCCTGAAGAAGCGCTACGAAGCCCTCCAGGCCAGCCCGTTGTTCGCCGGCATGCAGTATTCCGAAGATCGCGAGCAGATCAGCAAGTGGGTGCCGCTGATGATGCAAGGGCGTGACCCGAGCCAGAAAGTCGCGGCCACTTGGAGTCCACTGGGCACCGACGTGAACTTCGGCGAAATCACCCGCCAGTTCGCGACTTATCTGCAAACCAAGCCGAACTTCTCCCTCAAGCTGTCCAGCGAAGTGGAAGAGATCACCCGCAACGAAGACGGCACCTGGCGCGTTTCGTACAAGAACCTGAAAGACGGTACCGAAACCGAGACCGACGCCAAGTTCGTGTTCATCGGCGCCGGCGGTGGTGCCTTGCACCTGCTGCAGAAGTCCGACATCCCGGAAGCGCGTGAATACGCAGGTTTCCCGGTGGGTGGTTCGTTCCTGGTCACCGAAAACCCGACCGTCGCCCAGCTGCACCTGGCCAAGGCCTACGGCAAGGCTTCGGTGGGCGCACCGCCGATGTCGGTTCCGCACCTGGACACCCGTGTGCTCGATGGTAAGCGCGTGATCCTGTTTGGCCCATTCGCAACCTTCTCTACCAAGTTCCTGAAGAACGGTTCGTACTTCGATCTGCTGACCAGCACCACCACCCACAACGTGTGGCCGATGACCAAGGTTGGTATCGAACAGTACCCACTGGTCGAGTACCTGGCCGGTCAACTGATGCTGTCGGATGAAGATCGCTTCAACGCCCTGAAAGAGTACTTCCCGGAGGCCAAGCAGGAAGACTGGCGCCTGTGGCAGGCTGGCCAGCGCGTACAGATCATCAAGCGTGACGAAGAGAAGGGCGGCGTGCTGAAACTCGGCACCGAAGTGGTCGCGTCCCAGGACGGCAGCATCGCCGGCCTGCTGGGTGCCTCGCCAGGCGCTTCGACCGCTGCACCGATCATGCTGACCGTGCTTGAGAAGGTCTTCAAGGACAAGGTCGCCAGCCCGGCCTGGCAGGAAAAACTGCATCAGATCGTGCCAAGCTACGGCACCAAGCTCAACGACAGTCCTGAGCGCGTTGCCCAGGAATGGGCTTACACCAGCGATGTCCTGCAACTGGACCCGCCACCGGTGATCGGCAAGCCAGGCGCTACCGCTGCACCGGCCAAGCCGGCGGCTGCCCCGCAAGCGAATCCAGCGGCTGACATGGCGCTGTAAGCCGGACGCTGTCTGGTGAGGTACAAGAACGCTGCGCATTGAGCGTAATGCTGTTCACTTAAGGATACGGCGCTTTTTCCGAGGGAGGGGAAGGCGCCGTTTTCTTTGGTGTTGGTGTTGGTGTTGGTGTTGGGTTGGATTGGATTGGATTGGGTACATATCCGTTGCTGCGGTAACGGCGGCTTAGGGTTCCGCCCTGACGGCGGGTCACTTTTGGAAGAGCGCCAAAAGTAACCAAAAGCGCTTTGCCCCACCACTCGGTGCCTCGCTTAGGCTCGGCATGCCCTCACTCCGGCATTGCTCCGTGGGCCGCCGCGAAGGGCCATCCATGGCCCAGCGCGGCTACCTCGGCATCCATGCCGAGGTGCCCACTGCGCAATGCCTGCGTTCGGCCATCGTGGTTAACGGGGCGCCCCAGATCAAAAAGCGAGGCGGCCTAACAGCCGGCCTGGTTCTCCCGGTCGTACACCTGTCAGCTCTGTGGGAGCAAAGCTTGCTCGCGAGGCGGCCTGACAGCCGGGCTATCTCTTCGGCCGTACCCGATCTTATTGTGGGAGCGAGCTTGCTCGCGATAGCGGTGTGTCAGTCAATATTTGAATTGAATGATGAATTGCAATCGCGAGCAAGCTCGCTCCCACAGGAGAAGTACCCACAGGAGAAACGCGATCACCCAGAACCAGGTCGGCTGTTAGGCCGCCTCGCGGTGGACGTTGATCTCGGCGCCCCGTTAACCACGCTGGCCGAACGCAGGCATTGTGGAGTGGGCATCCCGGCATGGATGCCGGGTTAGCCGCGCTGGGCCATGGATGGCCCTTCGCGGCGGGCCCACGGAGCAATGCCGGAGTGAGGGCATGCCGAGCCTAAGCGAGGCACCAAGTGGTGGGGCATGAGCGCTTTGGTTACTTTCGCGCTTTTCGAAAGTGACCCGCCGTCAGGGCGGAACCATTAGTCGCCGTGACCGCACCAACGGATATACACACCGCCCCCAAACGCTTGACGCACCAGTGCCTGGACCTCATCAACCGCATCCATCAGCACCGCATTCACCGCTTATTCACACCTGTACCGCTCCAGTCGCCACGGCAAAGGCGAGCATCACCAGGCTGACGCCCCAGGCCCAGAAGAACGTATAGGCGATGTGCTTGCGCAGCTCTACACCAGACAACGCCAGCGCCAGGTACACGCTGGGCACCACCGGGCTGATGGAGAATCCGGTGTTCTCACCGATCAGCATGGCCCGGGCCACGGCCTCGAGGGGGACACCCGCGGCGGCGGCCACGTCCCTGATCACCGGTAGCAAGGCGAAATAGTAGGCGTCCGGTGAGAAGATCATCCCCAGGGGGACGCCGAAGAAGCCGACGATCACATGCAGATATTGGGCAGAACCGGCTGGCATGATATCGATCAGTGCCAATGCCATGCCGTCGGACATCTTTGCGCCAGAGAGCACGCCCAGCAGAACGGCGGCGGCCATCATCACCAGGACCATTTGCAGCGCATCGGCCGCATGGGCCTTGAGGCGTTCGGCCTGGGCGTCCAGGGACGGGAAGTTCAAGGGCAGGGCGATGCCCAGTCCCACCATGAAACAGGCATACAAGGGAAAAATGCCGGTGAACAGGCACGCCAGGATCCCACCGGTCAGCGCCACGTTCAGCCAGTAACGCAGTTCTCGTGGGGAGAGGGCGAATTCACGGTCTTGGGGTTGCAGGCTGTCCATGTCACAGGTTGCAGCCGCGCCCAGCGACATCGGTTGGCGACGCTGGGCGCGCAAGCCCAACACGGTCGCGATAACGAGCATGCACGTCAGGCCCACCATCTGCACCGGCAGCAAGCCTAGCCACAGTTGGGTGGCATCCAGCCCCGACACAGCGGCGGCGCGGGCAGTCGTGCCACCCCAAGGGACCATATTGATCACGCCGGCCGTGGTGCCGACCAGGCACAACAGCATCGCCGGGCTCATGTTCAGGCGTTTATACAAGGGCAGCAGGGCCGGGATGGTCAGCAAGAATGTGGCGGCGCCGACGCCGTCGAGATGGACCACTGACGTCACCAAAACCGTCACCAGTGCCACGGCCAGGGGCTTGCCGCCCGTGCTGCGGATCAGCAGATTGACCAAGGGATCGAACAATCCCCGGTCACGCATGATGCCGAAGAACAGAATGGCAAACAGAAACAGTGCTGCGGTCGGGGCCACCGTGATCAGGCCGGCCTTGATGAATTCGCCGATCTGCCCGAGATTGAAACCGGCCAGCAGGCAAACGATCACGGGAAGGGTGGTGAACGCCACCACCGGGCTGATCCTGCGTAGCAATATCAATCCGATAATGGCGAGCATCATCAGGAAACCCAGGGTTGTAATCATGTTGCAGCCTCTCTTTTTATTGTTGTCGAAGGTTCGTGGGCGGTGAGTCGATCAGCCATGCGGTCCGGGCAGGCGCAAGGCCAGAAGCAGGTAACTCAGGCTCTTGCCGTGACGATCAAGACCGCAACTGCGGTTCACACCGCCCTCCAGGGCGTCCTCGAGCACGAAATTCAGCGCATTCAGGTTCGGCAGTTCATAGCGATGCACCTTGGAAGGCTGTCGCGTCGCGAATTGCTCGGCCACTCGGGCGCAGGTCAACTCCCGTAGCAGCCATGGATAGTGGGACGGATCGTGGGGGAACAGGGCGATGCTGAGAATGTTGCCCTTGTCGCCAGCACGGGCATGGGCATAGTCGGCGAGGGTGACCAGGTTCATCAGTACCACTCCAGGGTTGTATGGATTTCATCTCGCGGCAGCAGGAAGCTGCGGGTGGTAACGGTCTCGGCGAGGTGTCGCCGGACGCCACCGCCGCCCGCCGGCCCGTTGGTGTAGAGCGACTCGACCTCTGCCAGCAGGGCCTCCACCAGCTGTCGGTCGGTGTGAGTCAGGCCGATCCGCACGCGCACATCCTCCAGGGCGGGCGCCTGGACCAGTTGCTGTTGCAGATATCGACCGGCCTGGTCGTTGAAGAGGCTGGCGACCCCGGACAGGTCGATCCAGGGCTGGACCCCGGGTGCCAACAGGTCGAAGCGCTGCAGCAGGATTTCCCGCGCCAGCGCGGCACGCGCCACGGCGCCGGGGCCGGCGTAGGATATTTCTGCCTCGCCGAACCAGAGGCCGCGCACACCCGCCAGGCCCTTGAGCGTGTCGGGACGCGGATGACCCAGCAGGCCACTGATTTCAACACGGTCATCGCCCAAGTCCTGTACACGGGCCTGGCCCAGGTCCAGGACCACGTCTGGCGTCAGGTAGCGTCGAGGGTCGTGCACTTCGTAAAGGAGCTGCTCCTTGACGGTCTGTTCGCTGACCCGTCCGCCGCAGTGGCGGGTCTTGCCGATGATCAGGCGGCCATCCTGATGGATTTCGGCAATGGGGCAGCCGAGATTGGCCGGGTCCGGAATGTCTTTCATTCCAGGATGGGCAAAATAGCCCCCCGTGACCTGGGTGCAGCACTCCAGCAGATGGCCGGCCGTGGTGGCGATGGCCATTTTCTGCCAATCGTCGGCCGACCAACCCAACCCATGGCGGATCGCCCCCACGGCCAGCGACGGATCCGCGACCCGGCCACACAGCACGATGCCAGCGCCCTCGGCCAACGCCTGGGCGATTCCGTCGGCCCCGGTGTAGACGTTCACCGACACGGGGAGCTCCAAAGGCTCCGAGGACAGCCATTGTTCGTAACGGGGCGGTGTTTCTTCCAACAGATCATCACCCAGCACGCAGGCGATTTTCAGTGCAGGGAAGCGGCCCGCCAGCGTCTGGCGCAGCCGTTGCGCGGCCGCCCTGGGATTGGCGGCGCCGCCGTTGGTGATGATCGGGATGCCAGCCTCGATGCACAGGTCCAGCATGGGCTCGAGAAAATCGAACAGGCGCGCGGAGTATCCCGCTTGTGGATCCAGGCGCTTGCGTAGTTGCGCCTCGGCCAGGGTCCGTTCAGCCAGCAGTTCCAGCATGATGTAGCGCTGGCCGCCGCGTTGTGCCAGGTCCTGGGCCAGGCGCAGGGCGGCGTCGGGTCGATCATTGGCGAAACCGGCGCCGCAGCCGACGAGAATTGTTTTTGTCATGTCGCTTTCCACTGAGGGGTGGCACTGAAGAGTGGCCCCATAGTGGAGAGGCTGGATTATTCTGTGAATTTTAAAGATAGAATCAATTGATTCATTAATTTTATGAGTGGGTCATGAACGTTTCTTTTCGTCAGCTTCGTGCCTTCATCCTTATTGCCGAGACTTCGAGCTTTACCCGCACGGCCGAACAGTTGCACCTGTCCCAGCCAGCGCTGAGCTATAGCGTCCGCAAACTGGAAGAGAGCATGGGGTTGCAGTTGCTCGCGCGTAACACCCGCAGCGTCGAGCTGACGCCCGCCGGTGAGCATTTTCTACCCCAGGCCCGGCGCATGCTGCGGGACATGAACGACGCCGTGCGCGATGCTCGCGACACCCTGAGCCTGAGCCGTGGCACGCTCCGATTGGCAGCCTTGCCCACCGCTGCCGCGTCGTTCCTGCCGATCGCCATTGCTGCTTTCCAGCGTGAAAACCCTGGTGTGACGGTGAGCTTGTTGGATGGCCGCGCCGGGGAAATCATGGGCTGGGTGCAGCGAGGAGAGGTGGACGCCGGCATCAGCTCGTTGCCTGACGATCTGTCCGGACTGAGCTTTGTGCGCCTGTTGGATGACAATCTGGTGTTGCTGAGCCACAAAGACCCGCAGCGTGACGGCCAGGACGACTGGAAGCGGCAACCCTATATTGCCCTCACGCCGGACACCAGCATCCGGCCCCTGGCTGACGCTGCGTTGCGCTATTTGAACATCGACCCTGTGCCGGCCTGGGAAGTGGCGCACATGAGCACGGCCACGGCCCTGGTGCGCGAAGGCTTGGGATTTTCTCTGTTGCCGGCCAGCTGCACGGCGGTGTTCAACATCGGTGAGCAGTGTGCTGTCACCACCATCGACCAGCCGGCGAAGCGCTCGATCGGCCTGTTGCAACGCAAGCCGGTGGCCCAATCACCTTCGTTGAGTCAGTTCATGCAGCATTTGCGGCAGGTGCTGCTCAGCCACGGCCACTGAGGTTGATGGAGCAATGGCTATCGCGAGCAAGCTCGCTCCCACAAGGTGGCGCGTCATGAACATCACTCGCCCCCTGTGGGAGCGAGCCTGCTCGCGAAAGCGATGGCCTGGCCACCGCGCTATTGAGTGCCAAACATCGCCGTCCAATAGATCCCGGCATCGCTTTTCGGATCGCTCGCGTACCCGGCGCCCAATTCGCGGAACTTCGGGTTCATCAGGTTGGCGCAGTGCCCCGGGCTGGCCAGCCAGCCGTCCACCACCTTGAGCGCGGTGTCCTGTCCGGCGGCGATGTTCTCGCCGATCAACTGGCCCAGATAGCCGGCCAGTTCGGCGCGGTCGCCCGGCATGCGGTTGTCGCGGTCCTTGTGGTCGAAAAAATTGTTGTTGGCCATGGCCCGGGTGTGGGTCACAGCGGCCAGGGCCAAGGTGGCGTTCCAGGCCAGCGGCGTGGTGGCGGCGAAGGTTTCGGTGCCACAGCGACGCGGCTGGGTGCGGGCACTGTTGATCAGCTTCAGCAGCTTCTGGCCCTCGGCTTGCCAATCACCCAGGCGCGCCGACAGCAGTGGGCGCGCCAGCACGATGCGCCATTCGCGGTCCAGGCGGCTGACGCCGATGTCGACGAACTGCGGGTCGAGTACTACCTGGCAGAAGCTTTCCTGGACGGCTTTCATGGCCGATTGCGCGTCGCGCGGCCCGGACAGGCTGATGGCCTGCACGTTGACCATTGGGTAGGCCGCCCGCGCCAGCGCCTGCTGCAGGTCGCCGATGCCATTGGCCGACAGGATCAGCCGGGAATCCATCGCCAGCGGTGGCAACTCCAGCGAGGCCTGGCCGGCACAGCTCTGGGACTGGCTGCGGTAAAGGTTGATGGACTCGACCAGTTGTGTCTCTTCGGTGGCCGTGGCACTGGTGGCGAACACCAGGCCCAGCGACAGCACGACAAGACCCACGACGGATGAAATGGCACGCATGTAAATCTCCCTTGAGCGGACGGCGCCTATGATGCGCAATTTTTGCCCCGCTGGGGCAACGGTATTCACGCTCTTTTGAAATCCCTTTGAACGGCACCGTTGGGTAGCGTTCGGGATGATCCTCAAATAGTGGGATCAACTTTCAGGCGAATAAGTCCATTTCCGTCGTTTCAAGGCCATAAAAACCCAGATTATCAGCTCATCCAGTTCCCGCCATCGACGTTATAGGTCTGCGCCACCACGTATTCGCTCTCCGCCGAGGCGAGGAAAATCGCCATGCCGGTGAGGTCCTCCGCAGTCCCCATCCGGCCATAGGGCACCTGTTGCCCCACCTGGCGCTTCTTTTCCCCCAGCGGCAGCTTTTCGTGGCGGGCGAACAGCGCGTCCACACCGTCCCAATGCTCGCCATCCACCACGCCGGGGGCGATGGCGTTGACGTTGATCCGATGCTTGATCAGATCCAGCCCGGCGGACTGGGTGAGGCTGATCACCGCTGCCTTGGTGGCGCAATAGACACCGACCAGCGCTTCGCCACGGCGACCGGCCTGGCTGGCCATGTTGATGATCCGGCCGCCATGGCCCTGGCGGATCATCTGCCGCGCCGCCGCTTGCAGGGTGAACAGCGTGCCGGCGACGTTGATGGAAAACAGCCGCTCGTAGCTCTGGCGGGTGATTTCCACGATGGGCGCCAGGTCGAACAGCGCGGCGTTGTTGATCAGGATATCCAGCTTGCCCACCCGGGCCACCACGGCCTCGATGGCCTGGTCGATCGAAGCCTGGTCCGTCACGTCCATTTTGACCGCGTAGGCGCTATCGCCCAGTTCGGCGGCGGTGGCCTGGGCCCGCTCCAGGTCGATATCGGCGATCGCCACTGTGGCGCCCTCGTTGATATAGGCTTGGGCGAACGTCCTGCCGATACCACGGGCGGCACCGGTCACCAGGGCACTTTTTCCTTCCAGTCGTTTCATGGGGTTGTCCTTTTCGAAGTACGAAAAAAGTCCTGTGGGAGCAAGGCTTGCCCGCGATGAAGCAAATGCGGTCACTCAGAAATCGATGTGCCTGTATCGCGAGCAAGCTTTGCTCCCACAGAGGGGTAAACCTTCTAGCCGCAGGGCCGGTGCCAATCATTATTGCTTTGGATACCCGGCCCGCTTCATTTCCCGCTCGGTACTCGATTGCGCCGAGGCCAGTGCCTGTTCCACCGTGATCTGTCCGGTGAGGGCGGCCGTAAACAGCTTGCCGACGGCGGTGCCGATGGCCTGGAACTCTGGAATCGTCACGTACTGGATGCCCACATACGGCACCGGTTCGGCGGTGGGATGGGCCGGATCGGCGTTCTGCATCATTTTCAAGGTGATCCGGGCGAACGGTGCGGCGTTCAGGTAGGCGTCGCTGTAGGTGGACATGCGCGTGCCGGGCGGGACATTGCTGATACCGTCCTGCTGGGCGACCAATTGGATGTAGTCCTTGGACGTGGCCCAGGCCACGAACGCCTTGGCGGCGTCCTTGTGCCGGGAGCTGGTGGGAATCGCCAGTGACCAGGCATACAGCCAGGAAGCACCTTTATGGGTTACTTCGATGGGGGCGGCAGCGAAGCCCACACGGTCGGCGACCTTGCTTTGACTGGTGTCGGTGATGAAGGAGCCGGCGACGCTGGCATCGACCCAGATCGCACATTTACCGCTGTTGAACAGCGCCAGGGTTTCGTTGAACCCGTTGCTGGTCAGGCCCGGCGGGCCGTATTTTTTCAGCGTATCGACGTAGAACTGCGCGGCGGCCTTCCATTGCGGGCTGTCGAACTGCGGTTTCCATTGTTCATCGAACCAACGGGCACCGAAGGTGTTGGCCAGGGTGCTGAGCAGCGCCATGTTCTCGCCCCAACCGGCCTTGCCCCGCAGGCACAGGCCGTACTGGCCCTGGTCAGGTTGGTGCAACTTGGCAGCGAATTCACCGAGCTGGCTCCAGGTCGGTTGCTCGGGCATGCTCAGGCCGGCCTGCTTGAACAGGTCCGTGCGGTAATAGGTGACGGTGCTTTCGCCGTAGAAGGGCAGGGCGTAAAGCGTGTCGTTGACCGAAAGGCCTTGGCGAACGGCAGGGAAAATGTCCTCCAGGTCATACTCGGCGGGCAGGTTGGTCATCGGTTCGAGCCAGTGCTTGGCCCCCCAAAGAGGGGTTTCGTAGGTGCCGATGGTCAGCACGTCGAACTGCCCGCCCTGGGTCGCGATGTCGGTGGTCAGGCGCTGGCGCAGGACATTTTCTTCGAGTACCACCCAGTTCAACGTGATGTCCGGGTGCTCGCTCTCGAAGGTGTTCGAGAGTTTCTGCATGCGGATCATGTCGGCGTTGTTCACCGTGGCGATGGTGAGGGTCTCGGCGGCGTGTCCGGCCAGGGCAAAAGACAATCCCGCGAACATGACAAGCGCCTTGGGCACTGTTTTCATGAGCTTCTCCAGAGCTGCGCCTGGGCGCAGAATTATTATTGTTGTGGGGGCCGTGGCGTCGAGCTGGGCGGTTCGTCGCCAATGGCAGGCCGATTACAGCAGCGCCCGTGGAGGCCGACAAACGCAGGGAGGATCGTGCGCTGATACTTTTTTAACGCCCTTGAGTGCGACAGGATCGGGTTAAAAAAGTATCAGTGGCCGGTCAGGCCGAGGCTGGCGAAGCGCTGCGCACTCGGCGTAAGGTGCCCGCTATAACGATAAAAGAGGCGCGACATGCCTGATCACCGAACGCCGCTGTTCGAGCAGCGACCAGCCGAACTGGAAGTCATCCTGCCCGAGGCCGAACACAGTTTTCGCTGGTACGAACATGACTACCCGTACCCGATGGCGCGCTGGAACCATCACCCTGAATTTGAAATCCACCTGATCCGCCAGGGCAGCGGCAAACTGTTGGCGGGCGACTACATCGGTCCGTTTGGCCCTGGCCATGTGGCGATGATCGGCCCGGACTTGCCCCACGACTGGATGGGCGACCTGGCGCCGGGCGAGCACCTGCCCGGGCGTGACGTGGTCTTGCAATTCGACGGTGCAACGCTGCTGACCTTGCGCCGAACCCTGCCCGAACTGGGCGATCTGCAGGGCCTGTTCGAACGCGCCCGCCGTGGCTTGGCCTTCGATGGCAACACCGCGCGGCAGGCCGCGCACCTGCTGGAAGCCATCGGTCCGGCCCAGGGACTGGCGCGGTTGGCGCTGTTCCTGGAACTGCTGCACACCCTCAACCAAGCCCCTGGCGACGAGGTCTTGAGCCTGGCGAGCCCTTGCTACGCGCCAAGCCTCGATGCGCGCAGCTCCGAGCGCATCCATAAAGCCTTCGAATACTTGCAAGCCGAACTCACCGGCGACCTGCGCCTGTCGGTGATCGCCCGCCAATTGGACATGAGCGAGCCGGGCTTCTCGCGGTTCTTCAAGCGCATCACCGGGCACGGCTTCATTGACCTGATGCGCAAGCTGCGGGTCCAGCGTGCCTGTCGCTTGCTGCTGCAGAGCGAAATGCCGGTGACCGATATCTGTTTTGAAGTGGGCTACAACAATTTGTCCAACTTCAACCGGCATTTTCGGATAGAGATGAACCAGACCCCCAGCGAGTACCGGCGGGGCGCTTTTTCCCCTGCTTGATGGAGACGGTCATGTTGCGCATCGTGGAACAGCAAGCCAGTGCATCCCTGCGCCAGCGGATGGAAAAGGCCGGTTGCGCCTTCGATTTCCTGGTGCTTGTGCCCGAGGCGAGTGATGCCGCTGATGAGGTGCTTCATCGTCAGGCTGTGGACCTGTTGTTCCAGCACCTCAAGGCTCAATGGCTGGAGCGTCATCGCCAACTGACCCAAGACCCTCGCTATACCGAGGCTGCGCCCCCCACCATGGATTGGGATTTGAGCAAGGCCGTCGCCAAGCCGCTGAGCCGGGACGAACGGGCCCGACTCATGCGGATCGACAAAGAGGATCAGCACACTTATGCCTTGTACGCGGCCTTCTGCGACCCGCCCTATGGCACCCGTTTCAGCGACGACACCCCGCAAGCGCTGTTCAGCGAATGGCTTGACCTGCTGGGGCTCGAGGACGGCACTGATGGGGTGGTGTTGAGCTGGGTCGACAATTTCAACCTCAACTGGACGGCCAGCGACGAGTACGATCAGGCACGGGAACCCTGGAGCGATTATTTCGACGATGGCCTGGAGTGGTGGGGCGTCTGGTGCCTGAGCATCTGGAACCCGAAGCGCCGAACGCTTGCCGTACTGGCGGCGAGCACGACGGATTGAGTTGCCGTCAATACGAACCCCTGTGGGAGCGAGCTTGCTCGCGATGGCGTCAGCAAGCCGACATCAATGCCAACTGAGCCACCGCCATCGCGAGCAAGCTCGCTCCCACAGGGGGATTTGTGGTGGACACAGACCTTGCAGTCACCCAGAAACTAATGTGGGAGCGAGCTTGCTCGCGATGGCGTCAGCACAGCCAGCATCAATGTCAGCTGACCCACCGCTATCGCGAGCAAGCTCGCTCCCACAGAGGGATTTGTGATTGACCCGTTAGTCGGGGACACCCCGTTGATGCTTCTTCAACCGATAGGCGAATTGTGCCCGGCTCAGCCCCAATGAGCGGGCGGCCGCTGCCAGGTTGCCGCTGCTCAGTTGCAGGGCTTCGTTGATCAGCCGTGACTCCAGGCCGTCAATGGAGAAGTCCGAGTCCAGTTGGCTGAGGGACTGGAGCAGCGCCGGTTTTTCCGCAGCGTCGTTGGCGGCCTGGCCCATCGGCGAGAGACCGCCGTGCAGGTCCACGGAATACGCGTCCACTGGCAGTTGTTCATTGCGAAACAGGTGGACCAGGTCAATCGCCTGGCCTTCTTCGCTGGCGATCAGGCCGCGCTCGATGAGGTTCTGCAATTCCCGCACGTTGCCCGGAAAGTCATAGCGCAGCAGGACCTTCAACGCGCGCATGGTCAGGCCCATCGGGGTGCGGCCGTATTCCTGGCAAAAGCGCTTGAGGAAGGCATTGATCAGCAGCGGTATGTCATCGCGACGCTCGCGCAAGGGCGGCAGGGCGATGGGGTAGACGTTGAGCCGGTAGAACAGGTCTTCACGGAACGCGCCGTCGGCCACGGCCTTGCGCAGGTCGATGTTGGTGGCCGCCACGACCCGCACATCGACCTTGATGCCGTGGCCACCGCCGACCCGTTCGATTTCCCGTTCCTGCAAGGCGCGCAGCAACTTGCTTTGCCCGGCCAGGCTCAGGCAGGTGATCTCATCCAGGAACAACGTGCCGCCATGGGCTCGCTCGAAACGCCCGGGGCGTGAATGGGTGGCCCCGGTATAGGCCCCGCGTTCGACGCCAAACAGTTCGGCCTCGATCAGGTTGTCGGGGATGGCCGCGCAGTTGAGGGCGATGAACGGACCATCACGTCGGCGACTCAGTTGGTGCAGCTGGCGGGCGAACATCTCCTTGCCGACGCCGGATTCGCCGCTGACCAGCACGGTGGCGGGGGTCAAGGCCACCCGTTGCAGGGCCTGGGTCGCGGCGTTGAAGGCGGCGCTGGCACCAATCAGCGGCTGTTCGCTGTCCGGCAGCGGGGCGGTGCCGGCAACGCTGTCGGACTGGCTGTCGGTGCGCGCGACGACTGCTGGCGGTGAGGCGTTGAGGTAATTGAGGTCCTGCTCGACATCGCCCCATTGCTCGGCGGTCTTGCCGACGACACGGCAGCGTTCATGCCCCATGCCTCGGCATTCCACTTCGCGGAAGATCACCAGTTGCCCGAACAATCCGCTGACGAAACCGATGGCGTAGCCCAGTTCGGTCCAGCACACCGGATCCTGCCCGGTGCCATAGGCGGCGACATGCTCGTCGGCTTCACAGGAGTGGTGCCAGAGAAATTCCCCTTCATAGAACCCGGAGTCGGCATCGAACTTGAAATGCAGCGGCTCGACCTTGGTCATGCCTTCAAGGGTGTGCAGATGCGTGCCGGCGCGGAATACCGCCGCGGCATCGGCGTGGGGCCAGCGTTCGCGAATCAGCCGGGCATCGCGGGCACCGGAGGAATAGCCGGTGCGGGTGAGCATCCCACGGGCCTGTTCAAGCCCCTGGCGTTCGATGATTTCCCGGCGCAACGCACCGAAGGATGAACTGTGCAGCAGCAACATGCGCTGGTCGTTGAGCCAGATACGGCCGTCGTCGGGGGAGAAAAACAGACACGCGGTGAGTTCTGCCGTCGTGGGTGAACTGTTGTCGGTCAGCTCGTTGCTGTCACCCCGTGGACGGAAGTGCTCGGTGGTGATCCGGTGATCCGGCAACTGGCAGTGGGGATTATTCATTGTTATGCCCCTGATGGCGGGTGATCGAAATGATCATCTGGCGAGATAGTTATTAAGCATAACTTTATCAAATGAACAAGCGGCAGCTGGCCAACGGCCACGTCGGCAGAGGCTGCCTGAGCCTTGTACTCGATGCAGAGTATTGATCCAGAGCCCTGCGCCAGGTTTATCAAGGTCCGCAGGCAAAACCGGCACAGCGCTTGCTCAAGCACTAGCACGGCGTTTGCGTCGATACCTTCCAGGTGCGGCAAACGATGACAACAACAAAGAGCCGGGAGTGTTAAATGTCTGCATCCAAAAGCCACCTGTTGTCCCAGGTGATCGAGTCGGAATGTGTCTTCAACGGTGACTGGGTGCCTGCGTCGGGTCCGCTGCAATCGATCATTGAACCGGCCACCGGTGAGCGGCTGATGCGCTGTGCCACGGCCGACTCCGCCGACATTGCCAAGGCCAGCCGCGACGCAGCCCTGGCGCAGCCGGGGTGGGCGGCGCTGGGCCCGCGGCAGCGCGCGGCGATCTTCCGCAAGGCCGCCGACGTGGCTGAGCAGTCCTTCGAAGAACTGGCGCTGTACGTGGCTCGGGAGACCGGCGCCGCGCTGTTCAAGGGCCAACATGAAGTGCGCGAAGCCATCGTGCTGTTGCATCAGGCCGCCGGCCTGCTGTCCCAGGCCCATGGGGTGGTCCTGCCTAGCGAGGCGGGGCGCCTGTCCTATGCGCGGCGCCAGCCCCATGGTGTGGTCGGCGTGATTTCGCCCTTCAACTTTCCCCTGGTGCTGTCCATGCGCTCCGTTGCGCCAGCCCTGGCGGCGGGCAACGCCGTGGTGCTCAAGCCGGATCCGCAGACCCCGGTGAGCGGTGGTTTCCTCATTGCCCGGTTGTTCGAGGTGGCAGGGCTGCCCAAGGGTTTGTTGCAAGTGTTGCCCGGCGCGGCGGATGCCGGTGAGGCGCTGTGCCGCGACCCTAACGTGCGCATGATCGCCTTTACCGGTTCCACTGGTGCCGGTCGCAAGGTCGCTGAAGTCGCCGGGCGCAACCTGAAGAAGGTCGCGCTGGAGTTGGGTGGCAAGAACCCGCTGATCATTCTTGAAGACGCCGATCTCGACCTCGCCGCCCGCAACGCGGCCTGGGGCGCCTGGCTGCATCAAGGGCAGATCTGCATGGCCACCGGGTTGATCCTCGCCCATGAATCCATCGCTGAAGAACTGACCCGTAAGCTGGTGGAAAAAGCCCGGGCCTTGACCGTCGGCAACGCTGCCCAGGGCGAAGCCGCGTTGGGGCCGCTGATCAATCAGCGGCAACTGAAACGGGTGCATGACATCGTCAGTGACTCCGTGCGCGCCGGGGCTAGGCTGGAGGCAGGCGGCGAGCACGATCGACTGTTCTACCAGGCCACCGTGCTCAGCGGCGTGAAACCGGGCATGCGGGCCTTCGACGAGGAGGTCTTCGGGCCCGTGGCAACGGTGGTCAGCTTCGCCACCGATGATGAAGCTGTCGAGTTGGCCAACCGCACCGAGTACGGTTTGGCGGCGGCGATCATTTCGCCGTCGGTGGGCCGGGCCATGGCCATCGGTGAGCGGTTGCAGTGCGGCATGTTGCACATCAATGACCAGACCGTCGCTGATGAGTGCATCAACCCGTTCGGCGGACGCGGCGCCTCGGGCAATGGCGGCAGCGTCGGCGGCCCGGCGGACTGGGACGAATACACCCAATGGCAGTGGGTGACGGTCAAGGACAAGGCGCCGGTCTATCCTTTCTGACAGGCAGGTTTACAGGGCCTGATGAGCTGAGGGCCCTGCGAGTACACAAAAATAATAAGAGGACTCAACATGAAACTCGACAACAAGATTGTGCTGGTCACCGGTGTCTCGTCAGGCATTGGTGCTGCCACGGCAAGCCTGCTGCGCAGTCATGGCGCCCACGTGATTGGCGTCGACCTCAAGGCGCCGCACATGACCCTGGACGGTTTTGTACAGGGCGATTTGAGTAGCGCCGAAAACATCGAACGGTTGCTGCCGCAGCTACCCGCACGGCTCGACAGCCTGTGCAACATCGCCGGGGTGCCGGGCACCGCAAACCCGCAATTGCTGGCGCGGGTCAACTACCTCGGGTTGCGCCACTTGAGCCGTGCGCTGCTGCCGCGCATCAACGCTGGCGGCAGCATCGTCAATATCGCCTCGATCCTCGGCGCCGAATGGCCGTTGCGCCTGGAACAGCACAAGGCGCTGGCGCGCATCGAAGATTTTACCGCCGCGCAAGCCTGGCTGGCCGACCACCGGGTGCCGGACCAGACCTGCTACCAGTACTTCAAGGAAGCCTTGATCGTCTGGACCTATCTGCAGGCCCAACCCTGGTTTCTTGAGCATTCGGTGCGCATGAACAGTGTTGCGCCAGGCCCGGTGTTCACGCCCATCCTCGACGACTTCGTGAGCATGCTCGGCGAGGCCCGGACCCAGGCCGATGCCCATCGCATGAAACGTCCCGCTTACGCCGATGAGGTGGCGGCGGTGATCGCTTTCCTGTGTGCCGACGAGTCGCGCTGGATCAACGGCGTCAACCTGCCGGTCGATGGTGGATTGGCCTCCACCTACATCTGAATGCGCATCCGTAGAACGCGGTGCAAGCCGCTACCCGAGCGTGTTGGCTGCAAAGCCATGCCAAAAAATAACAATAATGAGAAGCGTCCATGGATAACCTCAAAGATTGCTTTGGTTTCAAGCATTGCGCCCTGTTCCTGGCGTTATGCAGCACCGGTGTGATGGTCGAAAGGGTCCAGGCCATGCAAATGGACCTGGGTGACTCCGACTGGAAACTGCGCTGGGACAACACCATCAAGTACAGCCAGGCCTGGCGCCTGCATGGGCAGGACAGTCGCTTGGTCAACGCGCCAACCGCCAACGGCCTGTACCCCTCGATCCAGAGCCAGGGCGACAAGAATTTCAGCAGTGGCCTGGTCTCCAACCGCCTGGACCTGTTTTCCGAAATGGACCTGAGCCGGCAAAACTATGGGCTGCGCGTGAGCGGCGCAGCCTGGTACGACGATATCTACAACCAGGACACCGACAGCAGCGAGCAACCGCATTTCCTCAGTGAAACCCGCAAGCTCCATGGTCGCGACGCGGAAATTCTCGATGCCTTCGTGTTCTTGCGCGGGGATCTGGGTGAAGACTCCCAGGGCGTGGCGCGCCTGGGCCGACACAGCCTGATCTATGGGGAAAGCCTGTTCTACGGTGGCAACGGCATTGCCAATGCCCAGGGCCCGACCGACGTCGTCAAGTTGCTCAGCGTGCCGGGGACTCAATTCAAGGAGATCCTGCGCCCGGTCAATCAGATCTCCGGGCAGTTGCAGATCAACCCGCAACTGTCGGTGGGCGCTTACTATCAGTTTGAGTGGGAGCGTTCCAATCTGCCCGGCGCCGGCAGCTACCTAAGCGACGTCGATGCCATCGGCTACGGCAGTGGCCCTCTGCGCGAAGTGTTCGGCAACGACACGGTCAATGGCGGCGATTTGAAACCGCGCAATTCGGGGCAGGGCGGCATGCAGATCCGGTTCAAGCCGACCGGCACTGAGCTGGAGCTGGGTTTCTACGCGGCCCAGTATCACGATAAAGCGCCGATCGGGCTGTACGCGTACCTGGACGGTCCGGCGTCTGCGGCCACTGGCTTGCCGATCCTGGGTTCCTATCGCCAGGTCTACGCCGAAGACATCAAGACTGCCGGCGTCAGCTTCTCCACGGCCTACGGTCCGTTCAACTTTGCCGGTGAAACGTCGGTGCGCTGGAACGCGCCGCTGGTGAGTAATCTGCAAGTAGTGACCCCCGGCATGGCGGCCGATGGTGGCGACAATGAGTTGTTCGCCAGGGGCAAGACCGCCCACGCCAACCTGTCGGCGATCTACCTGTTATCGCCCACCGCGTTCTGGGACGGCGGATCGGCCCTGGCCGAACTGGCCTGGAACCGCACCCTGAGCGTGACCAAGAACGCTGCCGCGCTGGACTCCAACACCACCCGCGATGCCACCGCGCTGCGGGTACTGATCGAGCCGGCGTACTTCCAGATTGTCGACGGAATCGACCTGACCGTGCCGATCGGCATGGGGATAGTGCTTGATGGGCGCTCATCGGCGGTCAACAAATCCGGCTTCGGCAACACCCATTCCGGTGACTGGAGTGTCGGGCTCAAAGCCACCTATCTGCAACGCTGGGATGTCGGCCTCAACTACGTGAACTTCTTCGGCGCACCGAAAGCCGGGCTGCGCGAGGACGGCAATTTCAGTTACGGACAGTCGTTGGCCGACCGCGACTTCGTCTCGCTCTACGTGAAAACCTCATTCTAATAAGGTGGATTCGCCATGCAGAACACAACATTCCTGAACACCTGCGTCCTGACCCTGGCCCTTGCCGGCATGGGATTGGCGCAGGCGGCGGTGTCGCCTGAACAGGCCGCGCGCTTGAAAACCGATCTGACCCCCCTGGGTGGCGAGCGCGCCGGCAATGCCGATGGCAGTATCCCGGCTTGGCAGGGCGGTTATACCCAGGTCACGCCTGGCTACAAACCGGGTGACAAGCGCCCCGATCCATTCGCTGGCGAGAAGCCGCTGTATTCGATCAAAGCCTCGAACATGGAGCAGTACGCCGGCGAATTGGCCGAAGGGACCAAGCTGCTGTTGAAGAAATACCCGGGCTATCGCCTGGACGTGTACCCGACCCATCGCTCGGCCGCCGCTCCGCAATGGGTGTATGACAACACCAGCAAGAACGCCACCCGCGCCGCGCTGGACGTGGACAGCGAGAAGGTCTCCAACGCCTACGGCGGCATTCCGTTCCCGATCCCGGAAAACGGTGCGCAAGTGCTGTGGAATTATCGGTTGTCCTGGCAGGGCGGCGACACCATCAGCGCGCCTTTCGATACCTGGCTGATGACCGCCGGTGGCAAGAAAGTCCAGGCGACCCGGGCCCAGTTCTCCTATCAGTTTCCCTACTACTTCGAAGGCGGCAGCCTGGAAAACTATGCGGGCAAGTACCAGGTGGGCAAGCTGTTGACTGAGTTGCCGTCATCCAAGGCCGGCGAGGGCCTGATGACCCATTGGGACATGGACCCGGCCAATCGGGCGGCCTGGCAGTATCTGGTCGGCCAGCGCCGGGTTCGCCGGGCGCCAAACATTGCCTATGACACGCCGGACTTCGTGACCTCTGGCGTCGGCCTGTTCGACGAAGCATTCATGCTGTTCGGGCCTACCGATCGCTATGACCTCAAGCTGGTGGGCAAGAAAGAGCTGATCGTCGGCTACAACAATAACCGCGCCGCGCTGGCCAAGAGCGACGACCTGGTCAAGGAAAACTTCCTCAATCCTGATCTGGTGCGTTGGGAGAAGCACCGTGTCTGGGTGGTCGAGGCCACGCTCAAATCCGGCAAGCGCCATGTCGTGCCGCGTCGGACCTACTACGTCGACGAAGACTCCTGGCAGATCCTGATGGCCGACGGTTATGACGCCCAGGGCAAACTCGGCCGGCAGATGTATTCACTGACGCTGCTGGCGCCGGATATGCCGGTCCTCACCGCACAGGTCATGTGGGGCAGCTACAACCTCGACACCGGGGCCTACTTCCTCAACGCATCGAGCAATGACCTGGCGGTTCAGTACCAGAAGATCGCGAGACCTTCGGCGTCCTATTTCACGCCGGATGCCATGGCCAACGAAAACATGCGTTGAACCTGTGGCGACCGTGGCGAGGAGGAGGTTCGCCGCGGTCGCTTACGATTTTCCAGGCGGAATAACGATATGAACGTTGAAAAATTTTTTGCGCGCCGCAGTCCGCTGTGGGGTGTTTGCGCCTTGGTGGGGAGCCTGTTGGTGAGCGTGCCCTTGGTTGCACAGGCCACGACATTGGCCGTGCTGCAACAGCCGGCATTGCCGACCGCCAAGGCGCAGCGCTCGGTGTTGCTCGGGCTGGCCCGGGCCGGCGAGCGTCTGGTGGCGGTCGGTGAGCGCGGGATCGTGCTGCTCTCCGATGACGCTGGAGTCAATTGGCGCCAGGCCAAGGTGCCAGTCAGCGTCAGCCTGACGGCGGTGCAGTTCGTCGATGCCGAGCAGGGCTGGGCGGTCGGTCATCTGGGCGTGGTGCTGCACACCCAGGACGGCGGGGAAACCTGGCAGAAGCAACTCGACGGTCAGCGTGCCATCGCCTCGGCGGTGCAGTTCGCTGAGCGCGATGTCAATCAACCCGACGGTTCCAGCCACTTGGCGCAGGCACGGCGCATGCTCGATGACGGACCGGATAAACCGTTTCTCGACCTGTACTTCAGTGACCGCCTGCACGGCTACGTCGTGGGCGCCTACAACCAGATCTTCCGTACCGACGACGGCGGGCTGAGCTGGCAGCCGTGGATGCGGCATGTGGACAATCCGCAGGGCTTGAATTTGTACGGCATCCGCGCCTTGGGCAACGATCTGTGGCTGGTGGGGGAGCGCGGTTTGCTGTTGCGTTCGACCGACGCCGGGCAGTCATTCCAGGCCTTGAAGTCGCCGTATGAGGGCAGTTTCTTCGGTTTGCTCGGCACCCGCGACGGGGCCTTGGTGGTCTATGGCTTGCGCGGCAACGCCTGGTGGTCCGGGGATCGTGGCAACACTTGGCGACGCCTTGACACCGGTATCGAGTCGACGCTGGCGAGCGCCCTCCAACTGCGCGACGGCGGCCTGTTGTTGGCCAGCCAGAGTGGTGAACTTTTATTCAGCCATGACCAAGGGCGAAGCTTTGACAAGCGTCAGAGCCGCAGCGGCGGGACGCTCGCTGCCGTGCAACAGGCGGTCGACGGCAGCCTGACCAGCGTCGGTTTGTCCGGTGTCGCCGCTGACCAGGATCCACGGGCCGCGGGTAAACCTTGAAACTTCACGGTGTAGCGCTATCGGGCCAAGGCTCGTGCAACAGGAGTCAAACTTGAAAGACGACAGAACCCAAACCGTGATCGGCCGCCAGGAAGACTTCGACCGGGCGTCAGGCAACTTTGCTGAGCGGGCGATCTTCAACCATCGACCGCTGGTGATCCTGCTGTGTCTGTTGGTGACGTTGGTGCTCGGTTGGCAAGCCACGCGCATCGGCATCAATGCCAGCTACGAGAAGACCATCCCCACCGGGCATCCCTATGTCGCCAATTTCCTGGAGAATCGCAAGGAACTGAGCGGCCTGGGCAACTCGCTGCGCATCGCCGTGGAGGTCAAGCAGGGGAGTATTTTCACCAAGGACTACCTCGACACCCTGGCCAGGCTCAACGATGAGCTCTATCTGCTGCCGGGCGTCGACCGCCCCTACATGAAATCGTTATGGACCCCGACCACGCGCTGGACCGCCGTGACCGAAGACGGGCTCGACGGCGGCACGGTGATCCCCGACGACTACGATGGCTCGGCCACCAGCCTCGAGCAGGTGCGGACCAACGTGGCCCGCTCCGGGGAAGTCGGGCAATTGGTCGCCGGCAACTTCAAGTCCAGCGTGATCTTCGTGCCGTTGCTGGAAATCAATCCGCAGACGGGCAAGGCGCTGGACTATGGCGAGTTCTCCCGGCAACTGGAGGCGCTGCGAGACAAGTACCAGAGCGATGACCTGCGGATTCATGTCACCGGCTTTACCAAGATCGTCGGCGACCTGATCGAGGGCATGACCCAGGTATTGCTGTTTTTCGTGGTGGCGGTGCTGGTGACTGTATTGGTGCTGTTTGGCTACACCCGTTGCGCGCGAAGCACCTTGGTGGTGGTGATCTGTTCACTGGCGGCGGTGCTTTGGCAACTGGGGCTGCTAGCGCTGCTCGGTTATGAACTGGACCCTTACTCGGCCTTGGTGCCGTTCCTGGTGTTCGCCATTGGCATGAGCCATGGCGCGCAGAAGATGAACGGCATCATGCAGGACATCGGCCGTGGCACCCACCGGGTGGTCGCCGCGCGCTATACCTTCCGCCGCCTGTTCGCCGCCGGTATCACCGCTTTGCTCTGTGATGCGGTGGGCTTCGCGGTGTTGCTGCTGATCAACATTCGGGTGATCCAGGACCTGGCAATCACCGCCAGCCTCGGGGTGGCGGTGCTGATTTTCACCAACCTGATCCTGCTGCCGATCCTGCTCAGCTATATCGGCGTCAGCCCTGCGGCGGCGCAACGCAGCCTGAGTGCGGAAACCACCGAGCAACAGGCGCAGATCAAGCATCCCCTGTGGCGTGTGCTCGATTTGTTCACCCAACGGCGCTGGGCCACGGGCGCCATGTTGACTGGCTTGCTGTTGGCCGCGTTTGGTTTTGCCGTGAGCCTGCACCTGAAAATCGGCGACCTGGACCCCGGCGCTCCAGAGTTGCGTGCCGACTCGCGGTACAACCGCGATGCGTTGTTCATGACCCAGAACTATGCGGCCAGCTCGGATATTTTCGTGGTCATGATCAAGACCCCCGAGGATCAATGCACCCGTTACGCCAGCCTGTCCGCGGTAGACGCGCTGGCCTGGCAACTGGAGCAATTGCCCGGCGTGGAATCGACCACCTCGATGGCCGCGCTGAGCAAGATCGCCACGGCCGGGTATAACGAAGGCAACTTCAAATGGTATGAACTGATCCCCAATGACGGCGCACTGGGTGCCGTGCAAACCCGTGCCCCGCGAGAACTGTTCAATCAGGGCTGCTCGATGTTGTCGCTGTACGTTTACCTGGCCGATCACAAGGCTGACACCTTGAACCGGGTGGTGGAGGCCAGTGAGCAGTTTATTGCCGGGCACCAGATGCCAGAGGTCAAGTTCATGCTCGCGGCCGGCAGTGCGGGGATCGAAGCGGCGACCAATATCGTGGTGAAGAAGTCCATGCGCGAGATGCTGTTCTGGGTCTATGGCGCAGTCAGTCTGCTGTGCCTGGTGACCTTCCGCAGCTGGCGCGCGACCCTGTGCGCGATGCTGCCGCTGATGCTCACCTCGATCCTGTGCGAGGCGCTGATGGTGGGGCTGGGCATGGGGGTGAAAGTCGCGACACTGCCGGTCATCGCACTGGGTGTGGGCATCGGGGTCGATTATGCGCTCTATGTGTTGAGCGTGATCCTGGCGCGAATGCGGGCAGGTGATACCTTGGCCCAGGCGTATTACCAGGCACTTTTGTTCACCGGCAAAGTGGTGTTGTTGACGGGTATGACTTTGGCTGTGGCGGTGTCGACCTGGGCCTTTTCGCCGATCAAGTTTCAGGCTGATATGGGGATTTTGCTGGCCTTCATGTTTTTGGTGAACATGCTGGGGGCCTTGATCTTGCTGCCGGCGTTGGCTTGGTTGCTGTTGCCGCAGAGGGTGTTTTTAAAAAAGCCTGAGTTGAGTCGGCAGGGGCGGTGGGTTCGGGGCTGAGGGCTTTTGGGGTGAATATCCGTTATTTAGGTAACGGCTACTTATGGTTCCGCTCTTACAGCGGGTCACTTTTGGAAAAGCGCCAAAAGTAACCAAAAGCGCTTTGCCCCACCACTCGGTGCCTCGCCTAGGCTCGGCATGCCTGAACGAAGGCATTGCTCCGTGGGCCGCCGCGAAGGGCCATCCATGGCCCAGCGCGGCTAACCCGGCATCCATGCCGGGTTGCCCACTGCGCAATACCTTCGTTCAGCCAGCGTGGTTAACGGGGCGTCCCAGATCAAGATCAAGATCAAGATCAAGATCAAAAGCGAGGCGGCCTGGCGGGTTTCTCCTGTGGGAGCGAGCTTGCTCGCGATGGCGGTGTGTCAGTTTTTGGTGATGTTGAATGTGCCGGCCTCATCGCGAGCAAGCTCGCTCCCACAGGGTGTTGTGAACACATCACCATCCCCAGAACTGCAGCCACCAGCCATAACCCACCAGGCTACTGGCCAAGACCAGGCATGCCATGGCTGGCAATCGTTGGGTCGATGGAGCCTGCGTCTGCTGCAGGCGTTTGTAGCCCAGCCATAAACTCCAGGCTATCGCCGCTATCAGCAATACGGCCCGAGCCGGTTGTACCCATTCCAGCAGCAGTCCTTCATAGCGCAGCAGTTTGACCGTGGTGGCCGACAAGCCGAGGAACAACCCTGCACCGCCAAGGGGTGTCAGGGTGATGGCTAAGGGCGGATATTGTGTGCTGTCACCCGAGAGGCGTGCCGCCAGGCGCATCAGCAGCATCAGCGAAGTGCCTATCACCAGTGCACTCATGGCCAGGTACGCGACGATGCAAAAACCATCGAGCCAACTGAAACTGTCATTGAGTTGCGGATAGTGCGTCAACAGCCACCAGGGCGCGTTGTCCTGGAGTGCCCAGAGCCAATCATGACTGACCAGCCATTGGGCCAGGCTTTGCTTGAGGTCGATGAACCATGGGCTGACAGTCCACTGGAAGGCGCCCATGGCCAGGCCGATGACACCGAACAACAGCAAGCGAACATCCCAGGGCGAGAGGGTGTCAGCCGTTGAGTGCAGGATTTCCTCGCTGCTGGAGCGGGCAATCAGTCGTACCGCATCGCGCTGGCCGCTGCAGCGACCACAGGCGTGGCAATCGGCGGCGCCGCGCATGCGGCGGATGTCCAGCAAGGGCGCGCAGTTGGGAGGAGGGCGACGCGGTGCCGGGTTTTCCAGCCAGCGTTGTTCGTTCACCTGAAAGTGCACCGGCGCCAAGCGAGCGAGCAGGGAAAAGACGCCACTGACCGGGCACAGGTAACGGCACCACACCCGCTTGCCCCGGGCGAACAACAGGCCGACGATCACCGCGGCGACGGTCGAGCCGCCCAGGATCAGCAACGCCGCCTGGGCGTAGTCGTAGACGCTGATCAGTTGACCGTAGAGGGTGGTCAGGCAGAACGCCAAGGTCGGCCAGCCAGCCCAGCGCAATCCGCGCGGCACCCCGAAGCCCTTGCCGTACTGGCTGGCCCATTCGCTCAAGGCGCCTTCCGGGCACAGCACGCCACACCAGAGCCGCCCGAACAACACGATCGACAGCAACACGAACGGCCACCACAGGCCCCAGAACAGAAACTGCGCCAGCAGCGTGAGATTGTCGAACAGGCGTGCCTGGGCGCTGGGCAATGGCAGCAGGGCCGGCACCACCAGTAGCACCGCGTAGAACAGCACCACCGCCCATTGCACGGCACGAATGGTTGCACCGTGGCGCCGCATACCGTCGCCCAGGCGTTGGAGCCAGGGGTTCAGGTCGGGCATGGCAGGTTTTCCGTCTTGCGCGGCCGCAGCCAGCCCGCAACGACGCCCCAATAACCCAGCCACACCAGCAGCGTCATCGCACTCGGGCTGGCCCGATAGCCGGTGAAGTCCGCCAGGAACCCGCCCAAACCATGACCGTCGTCGAGTATCGTGCTGCTGTCCCACAGCGCGTCGCCAATGCCGCGATACACCGCCTCGGGCCAATCCATCGCGAGCAGTTGCCCGCCGACCCGCTCGATACCGCTGACCAGCAACGCTGCCCCCAACAGCAGCAGGATCGCTTCGCTGATGGCAAAGAAACGCGGCCATGAGATGAACCGGCGACTGCTGTGCAGCAAGGAGACGGTCAGCAGCGACAGCACCAGCCCGGCCAGCGCGCCCACAGCGAACAAGCCCAGTTGCGGCCCTTGCAGGCGCGCACCGGCACCATACAGGAACACCACGGTTTCACTGCCTTCGCGGCTGACCGCCAGCAGCGCCAGCACCAACAGCCCCAGGCCGCCCTGGCGGCTCAGGCGCTGGTCGGCGTGGCGTGTCAGGTCATGTTTGAGCGTCCTCGCGTTTCGATGCATCCAGCCGACCATCTGCACGATCAGCAGGCTGGCGACCAGCGCCAGCGACGCCTGGAACCATTCATTGGCCGTCCCGCTCATGGCCTCGCCGGCCAGCAGGATCAGGCCGGCCAGCACACCGGAAAGCAACAGGCCCAGCGCCGCACCGGTCCATACATAGCGCAGCAGTTGGCTGGCCTGTTGTTGCCGGCTGACCCAGGCCTGGAGAATCCCGATCACCAACAACGCCTCGACGCTTTCGCGCCAGACAATAAACATCGATTGAGTCATGCAAACGCCTCCTGCTGACCGATTACTGGGCGAGAATCCCGCCCTCGGGCAGTTGCGGATTGAATTCGTCGAAAAACGGATAGCGCCCGGGGCGCAACGGGTGGATGACCACGAAGGTCGTGACGCCGGGCGAGAGCACTTTCTCGACGCGCAAAGGCGTGCTTTCGAACTCCGCCGGGCCCTGGCCGATGTTTTTCAGCACGATCTTGAACCGTTGCCCGGCCGGCACTTCCAGTTGCGAGGGCGTGAAATGCCCGTCGCGTATGCTCAGTTCGTAAGTCGGCAATTCGGCTTGGGCGATCGAGGGCAGCAGCAAACCGGCCAGCGTCAACCAGGCCAGGTGTCGATGAGGCGCGACGTGCCGTGGGCAGGATGAGCGGCGCATGCTCAGTACCCGCCTTTTTTACCGATCCCGGCGTAGACGAATTCGTAATGCAGTTCGCAGCGTTCGAACCATGGCGCCACGCCGGTTTCCTTGTCGGTATGACGGCCGAGCGAGCCATGGCCGCCAGGCGGCAGGAGGGTGAACGTCAGTTGATATTTGCCAGGGCCGAGCAGCTTGACGTTGTCGCCATAGTGCGGCCCGTCGTTGGCGACCATGGCGTGGAAGTCACCCTTGAGCTCGGTGTCGTTGCCTTGTTTCTTCAGTTGGAACGACACATTGAGGTAGGGCACGAAACTGCCTTCCTGGAAGCCCTGCTTATTGTCCGCCGTGGCGCGGATATCGGCTTCCAGATGCACGTCGGAATCGGCCGTGGCTCGCATCATCCCGGCCGGGGCCATTTCAATCGGCTGCAAATACACCGCACCGACCTCCAGTCCTGGGCACAGTTGCGGTTCGCCGATGGGGTATTCCTTGGCCTGGGCCAGCGGTGCGAGAAACAGCAGGGCCAGAGGCAGAGTTGCAAGTGTGCGCATGATGACTTCCTGGTTGGCTAAATAATGGCGCCGAGTCTAGGAAGCTTTGCTGCGAATAGTAATGATTCTTGTCAATTTTTAGCGCGAATTTTCCCACAACGAATGCCGACTCGTTCCTGCACGGTTGTTCTTGATCGGGATCAAGGGGCACGGCGCCCCGACGCGGTAAGGTGCGGGCACACCCATCAGTTATACGGGGTCGTCATGGCAAAGCCCTTTCCCATCAGTCCCAAACATCCCGAGCGTATTTGCTGGGGGTGTGATCGTTACTGTCCGACCAGTGCGCTGGCCTGCGGCAACGGTGCCGATCGAACGATGCACCCGGCCGAGATGATCGGAGAGGATTGGTACCTGCACGGGGATTGGGGGTTGGAGCTGGTCGATATTACCGCCAAGGTCATCGATCCAAGCGCCACTCACCCGAAGGTGTAGGAGCTGTCGAGTGCAACGAGGCTGCGATCTTCCCAAAGACACTTGAATCTCAAGCGAAAGATCAAAAGATCGCAGGCTTCGCCAGCTCCTACAGAACCGAGCGGGAGCAAGCTCCCTCGCCACAATGGATCACACGCGCCTTAGAGCTTCGGCAACTGCCCGATCCGCCCCATCATCTCGGTCACGATCTGCAAGTCCAACAGGAACTGCTCGACCGTCTTGAACTCGTTGTCGTTGTGACCGGTGTACTTGACGTCGGGCATGGCCAGGCCGAACTGCACGCCATTGGGCAAGTCATGAACCGAAGTGGCGCCGGCAGAGGTGCCGTACTTGTGTTCCATGCCCAGGTTTTCACTTGCCACGGCCAACAGTGCCTTGACCCATTCGCCCTCAGGGTTGCGGTACATCGGCTCGTCAATGGAATAGTCGAAGGCCACCGCAACGTGGGACTTCTTGCTCCAGGCGGCCAGTTTGTCGGCGATTTCAGTCTTGAGGACTTCTGTGCTCTTGCCCACTGGCACCCGCAGGTTGACCGCCAACTTGAAGGTTTTCTCATCCATGCCGACGTAGGTCAGGGACGCGGTCAGCGGGCCCATGAACGCATCGGAAAAACCAATTCCCAGTTTGCTGCCCAGATAGTCCAGGCCCCAGTTGTCGGCGGCATAGCGGGCGGCGTCGGTGATGTGGTTGCGTTTGAGCGCGACCTTGCCGTCCAGGCTGTTAATGAAGTCCAGCATCCTTGCCACCGGGTTGACGCCTGACTCGGGTTCGGAGGAGTGGGCGGACACGCCAGTGAAGGTCAGTTGGACGTCCTTACCGACGACCTGGCTGGCCACCTCGAAGTTACCGCCATTGCGCTTGGCATAGTCGTTGCCGGCCTTGAGCAGGCTGGTGGCCAGTTCGGCGGGCTTGTCGCTGGCGAAGGTGGCAACGGACGTCGACGGAATCTGATTGGTCGCCAGGCCGCCCGTCAGCGCGGTCATTTCTGCCCCCTTGCCCTGTGCAGCGCGCCGGGTGAAGTTCGCCATGACGGTGCCATAGCCTTTCTCGGCAATCACTACGGGGTAGCCGCCATCCAGCGCCAGGTTGTAGTTGGGCGTCGGGTTGCGTTCGAAATAATAGGGGATGGCGTCGCCAGTGGTTTCCTCGGTGGTGTCGACCAGCAGCTTGAAGTTGCGCGCCAGCGGCAGTTTCTCTTCCTTGATGATTTTCATGGCATAGAGCGCGACCACGATGCCGTTCTTGTCGTCCTCGGTACCGCGGCCATACATGCGGTCGCCCACCAGGGTGACCTTGAACGGGTCGAGGCGGGTGCCATCTTTCAATACCCAGTTTTCCGGGGTTACCGGCACCACGTCGGCATGGGCGTGAATGCCGACGACTTCGTCGCCGTTGCCTTCGAGGGAAATCTCATAGACGCGGTTGTCGACATTGCGGAAGTTGAGGTTGAACGCCTCGGCCAGGCTTTTGATCTTGTCGGCTATCTTGAGGAATTCCGGGTTCTCGTGCTGGGCGACGCCGTCCTTGCGAAAAGTCGGGATGGCGACCAGTTCCTTCAGCGTCTGGGTGGCCGCCTGGCCGTATTTCACTCGGGCATAGAGGCCCAGCAGGCGATGGATTTCATTCTGCTGTTCAGCTGAAAGGGTTTTGTTGCCTTGGAACGCGCTGATGGCCGGGCCGAGGTTGGCGGTTTTGCCCAGGTCGCTCTTGGCCACGTCGGCCAGGAACTGCCTGAAATCGGTGACTGAGGTGTTGGAGAAGGTTTTGACGATGGCTGCGCCCTGTTGGGCGGTGATGTTGGCGAATGCTGGTGTGGTGATCGAAGCGAGACTGGACAACAGCAGGGTGGTTACGGCCAGGTGTTTGAGCGAGAAGTCCATTGCTGGGCATTCCTTTGCAGGCGGTAGGAGGAAAGTGTCTGATTTGAGGCACAAACGCTTGCAACCTAACACCGCGAGGAAGTGGCGGGGGAGTCCTGTAGGAAAATCTGTCGCACAGCGAAGCAAAAACGGCGCAGAAATGAAAAATGGCGCAGGGCCATCAACCACCTGATATTCAACATCAATGCAAGCAGGCCCACCGCTATCGCGAGCAAGCTCGCTCCCACAGGGGATCAGTGGCGGGCCCAAGTGCCGTGAACACCCGCAACCCACTGTGGGAGCGAGCTTGCTCGCGAAGGCGGCGATACATTCAACATCAATGCAGGCAGGCCTACCGCTATCGCGAGCAAGCTCGCTCCCTCAGGTGCGCATTGCTCAATGCGGCGCGCGGGGGATCGTCTTGAGCAGGTCTTCAGGGCTGATGTGGCCGACCACGGGCTGCGCTGTGCTGCCGGGCAACGGCAGGTCCAGGATGTGCCCCTTGATCTTGCCGACCACATGCATTTCGCAGGGTTTGCAGTCGAACTTCAGTGTCAGCACTTCATCACCGTGGATCAGCTGCATCGGTGCCACTTTGGTGCGCACGCCGGTGACGCCCTTGGCCTGCTTGGGGCAGAGGTTGAACGAGAAGCGCAGGCAGTGCTTGGTGATCATCACCGGCACTTCACCCGTTTCCTCGTGGGCCTCGAACGCCGCGTCGATCAGCTTGACGCCGTGACGATGATAGAAGTCCCGGGCCTTCTGGTTGTAGACGTTGGCCAGGAACGACAGGTGCGATTCCGGGTACACCGGCGGCGGGTTGGTCTCGGCCTTGCGGCCACCGCGTGGGTGGGCTTCGATGCGGGCGGCGGTCAGGGCCTCGATGGCTTCGCGGCGCAAGGCCTTGAGCTGCGAGTTGGGGATGAAGAACGCCTGGGGCGCATCCAGCTCGATCGCGGTGGCGTGGTATTCGGTGGTGCCCAGTTGGCCGAGCAGATCGTGCAACTGCTCCAGGGCCTGTTCCGGCTTGTTGGCCACGCCGAACGGCCCATCCAGGGCGACGCTGGCGCTGATGCCTTCCTCGCTGGTGGCGGTCAGTTCCAGGCGCTCTTCACGCAGGCGTGCAACCCAGGCCAGGCCGACGCGGCGTTCGGAGGAGGTCTTGAGCAACGCTTGCTGCCAGTTGTGGTCCAGGTTGCGGCTCAACGGGTGGTTGGGGCGCAACTGGTACATGCCGGCCGGCATTTCGTTGGGTTCGACACGGTAGCGATAACGCTTCTGGCCGTCCTCTTCGAACTCACCCTTGGGCTCGGCGATGTTGGCGCGGAAACCGACGACTTCGCGCTTGACCAGCACATTGAGGCCGTCGCCGTTGGACAGCGGATCGAAGGTCACCACTTGCAGGTCGCGCTTGCCGACTTTTTCCACCACGCCCACCGGCACGCCGGTAAAGGTCGGCGAATCGAAGGCGCCAATGTCGATCTTGCGGTCGCTGACGAAATAGTCGGTGCTGCCACGGTGGAAGGTCTTGTCCGGGTCGGGGACGAAGAAGTGTGCGGTGCGGCCGCTGGACGCGCGGGCCAGGTCCGGGCGGTCTTCGAGGACATCGTCCAGGCGCTGGCGGTAATAGGCGGTGATGTTCTTCACATAACCCATGTCCTTGTAGCGGCCTTCGATCTTGAATGAACGCACGCCGGCTTCGACCAGGGCGCGGATGTTGGCGCTCTGGTTGTTGTCTTTCATCGACAGCAGGTGTTTTTCGTAGGCGACCACCCGGCCCTGGTCGTCCTTGAGGGTGTAGGGCAGGCGACAGGCCTGGGAACAGTCGCCACGGTTGGCGCTGCGGCCATTCTGGGCGTGGGAGATGTTGCACTGGCCGGAAAACGCCACGCACAGCGCGCCGTGGATGAAGAACTCGATGGCCGCGTCGGTCTCATCGGCGATGGCGCGGATTTCCTGCAGGTTCAGCTCACGGGCCAAGACCAGTTGCGAGAAACCGGCCTGGTCGAGGAACTTTGCTCGGGCCAGGGTACGGATGTCGGTCTGGGTGCTGGCGTGCAGCTCGATGGGTGGAATATCCAGCTCCATCACCCCCAGGTCCTGGACGATCAGCGCATCGACGCCGGCATCGTACAACTGGTGGATCAGTTGGCGGGCTGGCTCCAGCTCGTTGTCGTGCAGGATGGTGTTGATGGTCGTGAACACACGCGCGTGGTAGCGATGGGCGAACTCCACCAGCCGGGCAATATCACCCACTTCGTTGCAGGCGTTGTGACGCGCGCCGAAACTCGGGCCACCGATGTACACGGCGTCGGCGCCATGCAGGATGGCCTCGCGGGCGATGGTTACGTCGCGGGCGGGGCTGAGCAATTCCAGATGATGTTTGGGCAAGGACATTTGTTTTTAGTCAGGCTGGTCACGGTCGAAGCGAGCATTGTAGCCGCCAGGCGCCTTGCAGGCACCTGTGGACTTGGGTTTGCCCGACCTTGACCGATGCGCGGCGGTCCCACGGGGTTCACCCAGGTGTCGAGTCGGCGCTGCACCAACGGTTGCGCCCGGTGTTCTTGGCCAGGTACAAGAAGGCATCGGCGGCCCTGATCAGCATGGCCGGGGCTATGTCCTCTCCGCTCGGCTGGCAGGTGGTGACACCTGCGCTGATGGTCACGATGCCCAAGGGATGGTCGCCATGTTCAATGTTCAAGGCCCTGACGGCTTCGAGGATTTGCTGCGTGACCTTGGCGGCACCAGCGCTGTCGGTGTTGGGCAGCAACACGGTGAACTCTTCACCGCCATACCGGACCGCCAGGTCACCAGGCCGCTTGATCGTTTGCCCAATGGTACCGGCAATCGTGCGCAGGCAATCGTCCCCGGCAGCATGGCCGTATCTGTCGTTGAAGCGCTTGAAGTAATCGACATCGAGCATGATCAACGCCAGGGAAGAACCCTGGCGCTTGGCCAGGCGTATCTCGTCGGCCAGGGCGATGTCCAGCCGCCTGCGGTTGCCCAGCCCGGTCAGGCTGTCGGTCAGCGCCATGTCGCGCATGGCCTGGTGCGCAGTGCGAATCTGTTTCTCCATGGTCATCCGGTAGCGCAACTGGCTCAGCACGATGAGCCCGAAGCCTACGAGGATCACGATCAAGAAAATCAGCACGAAGCTGGTCTTGAACAGGTCGCGGCGCCAGGGGGCGATGATGGACTCGCGCGACAACCCGGCTTCCACCACCAATGGATAGGTGGTCAAGGCCCGATAGCCATACAGGCGCTCGGTATCGTCGACCACGGCCCTGGCTTCCGCGATGCCCTCGTTCGACGTGGGCAGGTAGTTCTTGAAGATCACGCTGTTGATCAGGCTCTTGCCGATCACAGATTCGACGAAGGGGCGCCGTACCAGAATGGTCCCGCTGCGTGTGGCCAGGACCAGCGCCCCCTTGTCGTCGATCTTGAAGTCGCCGTAGTAGTCGACGAAATAGCTGACCTTGACCGTTCCGAGCAACACACCGGCGAACGAGCCGTCGGGATTGTTCAAGCGACGGGACACCGGAATGATCAGGTCGTTGGTGGACCGGCTCTTGATCACTTCGCCGATGCGCACGCCCCGGTCCTCGTGGGTACGGTGATATTGGAAGTAGTCGCGGTCGGCGTTGTTTGCCGTTTCCGGGATGACTTCCTTGTCCGTCACCAGCCATTGGCCGTCCGGGCCATAGATAAACAACCCGTGCAGTTGCGGCATGATGGCGGCCTGTTGCACCAATAGCCTATGGATGCGCGCAACGTCCATGTTCTGCAGGCCATCGCCCTCCACCCGTTCACTGAGGGCGGCGGTGACCACATCCACTTGTCGGATGGTATCTTCGGCGTGCTGGGCCGTCGCCCGTGCCAGGTTCGTCACCGAATCCTGGGCGGACGAAAAGGCCGCGCGATAATCCCGCCAGGTGCGCCAGCCTTCGACGGCCAGAAACGCGATGATGACCGCCACCATGAAACTCACGGTCAGGCGCAATGCCGCTCCAGCCCGTGCGCTCTGGGGAGAGAAGTGCTCATCAGTGTTTTCGATCTTTGGCTCTGGCCGTTTGCGTCCGAGCATCAATATTTCCTTTTACGACGGGTCTGCGCATTATTGATGCGCAGCCTATCTTATTCGATTTCAGCACGTTAGCTCGCTACGACGAGGCAGGTACAGCCGGCGACACACGATTGGGGAGAAAGATTTCATGAAAGTTGGCGTCATTTCCGACACCCACGGTCTGCTCCGCCCGCAAGCGCTGACAGCATTGCAAGGGTGTGAGCGGATCATCCATGCCGGTGACATCGGCAGCCCCGGGATTCTGGATCAATTGGCGTCGATTGCGCCATTGTACGTGGTGCGCGGCAATAACGACCTGGGGGCCGATTGGGCTGGGCCGCTCGCTGACCGCCTGCAATTCGACCTGTGTGGATGGCAGGTCTTGCTGGTTCATGACATCGCCGATGTACAGGACTCGCTCGACCCGGGCGTGAAGTGGGTGATCAGCGGCCATTCCCACAAGCCGGGCATCGAATGGCGTGGCGACCGGCTGTACCTGAACCCTGGCAGCGCCGGCCGGCGGCGGTTCACGCTGCCGGTGACGCTGGCGTTGGTCGAGGTGAGTGCTGGCGCGATCGAGCCGCGGCTGGTCCGGTTGCTGGAGTGATGGAGACGCTTACTTGAAGTATTTGTCGACGTAGGACTGGATTTCCTTGCGCATGAAGCGCCCGGATTCATCCGCCCGTTCTTCCCAGCCGAACACGCAAGCGGTGACGATGCCGTCGAAGCCGGTCTTGGCCAGTTCACTGAAGAACAGGTCCCAGTCGATCTCGCCCTGGTGCATGTCCATGTGCTGGTGGACGGTGACCTTGGCGCCGGGCGGGTTGACGATGTAGCGCAGGCCGGACGAGGCCTTGTGGTTGTAGGTGTCGGCGATGTGGACATGGGCGATCATCGACCCGGCCTCGGCGATCATGGCTTTCATGTCATCGCCGAAATAGAAGGTGTGCGGCGTGCAATAGAGGAACTTGACGTTGTCCGAGCCGAGGGTCTTGAGCATGTCGAGGGCCGGATTCAGGGTTTCGCACCAGTCTTCGGGGTGAGGTTCGACGTTCAGCGTGACCCCCTCGCTTTCCAGGATCGGCACCAGTTCCTCCATCGAACGCCACCAGGCCGCTTCGCTCGACTCATGGCTATGCACGCCACCGCAGCAGCTGACTTTATGCCCGCGATCAGGCGACGGCCCACGGCCAAACTCCGAGTTCATCGTCGTGCAACCCATTTCCACGGCGATCTGGATGGCCTCCTTCCAGTAGTTCACCGCTGCCCGGCGTTCGTCTTCGTGGGGGCTGGCCCAGCGATACATCGGCAGTAGCGAGGCCAGTTGCAGATCGTGGTCGCACAGGGCTTTCTTGAACTCGGCGATGCGTTCCTTGTGGGCGCGAGGGCGGACCCACCAGGGCAGGAAATCTTCCCGTGGCGACAGTTCGAGGTATTCGAAACCGAGCTCGGCGGTCTTGCGGCACAGGTCCGGCAGGCTCAGGTGGCGATGCATGTAGGGGTCGAGGGCGATTTTCATTGTTGTTCTCCGTTAAGCAACGCTTATTACCGTGGCCAGAGATTGCTCCCGCTGGACTGCGTGTAGGAGCTGTCGAGTGAAACGAGGCTGCGATCCTTCCCCAGACACTTGAGTCTCAAGCGAAAGATCAAAAGATCGCAGGCTTCGCCAGCTCCTACAGGTCCAGCGGGAGCAAGCTCCCTCGCCACAGGGTTATTTTGACTGACTGGCGTCGGGTCAATAGGCGACCCAACTTGAATCCTGGTTGGCTGATTCCACACAGCGTTCGACCCAGCGCACGCCTTCCACGCCGGCGTCGATGTCGGGGTAGCGCAGGGCGGCCAGCGCCTCGCTGTCGCCACGGTTCGCCGCATCCATGGCCAGGGCGAAGCGGCGATAGAGATTGGACCAGGCTTCGAACAGCCCTTCGGGATGGCCGCCACCGATGCGGTCGTCCTCCAGCGCGTCGGCGTGCAGGTAGCCCATGCCGCGTTCCAGGGTCTGCGCGGGTTGGCCCTGGATTTCGAAGCTCAGCTGGTTGGGCCGCTCGTCCCACCATTCAAGGCTGGCCCGGGAGCCGATCACGCGAATCTTCTGCCCGTGCATGGCGCCGGCATTCACAGCGCTGGACCAGACCATGCCCATGGCGCCGCCTTCGTATTCCATCAAGGTGTAGGCGTTGTCTTCCAGCGGGGCGCGGCTGGCGACGAAGCTCTGTCGGCTGCACATCAAGCGTTTGATCTGGAGATCGGGCAGCATCACCTTGGACAAATACAACGGGTGCGTGCCGACATCCCCCAGCACGTAGCTGGGCCCGGCCTGGCGCGGGTCGACGCGCCATTGCGTGGCCTGGTTCCGGGCCTCCACCGGCGCACTGTGAAAACCATGGGCAAACTGCATGTGCACCATGCGGATCTCGCCCAGTGCCTGCTCCGCGATCATCGCCCGGGCCTGTTCGATCAACTGGTGCCCGGCGTAGCCGTAGGTCAAGCCAACGATGCGTCCCTTGGCGTGCGCCAGGCTGCGCAGGGCCTCGGCCTGTTCGAGGGTAAAGCACAGCGGCTTTTCGCAGACCACATGCAGCCCGGCTTCCAGGGCGGCCCGGGTGATGGCGTAGTGGGTGCCGTTGGGCGTGGCGATTGACACCGCTTCAATCCCGTCGGGACGTTGTGCTTCCAGCTCGAACAGGCTGAGGTAGTCCGAATAGCAGCGCTGGGGCTCGATACCCAGTTGCTCACCAAAGGCTTGGCCGCGTGCAGGGTCGATATCCAGCGCCGCGGCAACCAGTTCGAAGTTCCGGTCGCGCAGGGCGGCCGAGCGGTGGATGTAGCCGATCTGGCTGTGCTCGCCGCCACCGACCATGGCCCAACGGATGGGCCGCGTGATTGTTTTGCTGCCGTTGATCATGACGTTGTCCTTGTGTGATCAGAAACCGATGCGGGCCAGGTAGGTGCGGCTGGCGGCCACGTCGTCGAGGCTACTCCCGGCGTTGCGCGGGTCACGCTCCTGTTCGACGGTGATGCAGCCCACATAACCCAGTTCATGCACCAGGCTGTGCAGCGCCGGGTAATCGATGACGCCGCGCCCGATGGGGCACATCACGCCCCGGGCGCAGGCGGCGAAGAAGCGGATGCGTTCGTTCAGCACCTGGTCGAACACCACCGGGTCGATGTCCTTGAAGTGCAGGTAGTCCAGGCGATGGGCGTAGGTGCGCAGCGACGCGACCGGGTCCATGCCCGCGTAATAGAGATGCCCGGTGTCCAGGCACAGCCCGGCGACTTCATCGGGAATGTCGTCCACCAGGCGCGCCAACTCGTCGGCGAACTCGATGTAGCCACCGGCGTGGGGATGGATGACGGCGCGAATGCCGTATTGATGCCAGGCAATGTCAGCGATGGCGCGGATGTGCGCCATCATCGTGTTCCAGCGAGCATCGTCCAGGCGCGGGGCGCGGTCCGAGTGACCGGCTGCGTAGTCGCGCGCCTCGTGGCCCCAGTCGATGATCACCAGATAAGGCCCGGCATGGCGCTGGCCGGATTGCTGCGCCATGGGCGGCAGTTGTTTGAGCAGGGCGCAGATGTCGTGAGTCTGGCGCAGCAATTCAGGCAGGTTGGCGGGGTTGACCAAGTCGTCGAAAATCGTCCCGGCGACGATCTGGAGATCGTGTTCAGACAAGGCCTGAACAAGGGTTCCGTCCAGCGGCAGGTAACCATAAGGCCCCAGCTCGATGCCGCGATAGCCAGCCTTGGCCGCTTCGCCAAGCACCCGGCGCCACGGTGGCAGGAACGGGTTCTTGACGTCGTCGACGCCCCAACAGCAGGGCGCTGTGCAGATGTGGATCGCCATGGAGGTACTCCGGCTGTGTTTATTGTTATGGGCTGGGCCTGATGCTATTGCGTCGCCGGGGAGGGGGCCATGGGGCAATGGCTAAATCTGTCAAAACCCCTCATCATGGTCGGAAGAGGTGTCAAGACATGTCAGAAAAACCACGGCGAATGCTTCGCCCCACCATGGCCGATGTCGCCCGGGAAGCCGGGGTCAGCTTGTCTACCGTCGACCGGGTGTTGAACCTGCGCGCCGACGTGCGCGCCGACACCGCCCAACGCATTGCCGCGGCGGCCGCGCGGTTGGGGTTCCATGCCAAGGGCGTTATCGAACAGCGGGTGCTCAACGACCGCCCGACCTTGCGGCTTGGCTTCCTGTTGCAGAAAAGCGGCGTGCCTTTTTACCAAGGGCTTGCCCACGCGTTGTCGAACGCTGCCGCGACCTGCACGCGAGCACGGATTCGCGTGGTCATTGGCTACTTGGACGACCTCGATCCGGTCATCGTGGCGCAACGCATCCTGGCCCTGCGCGATCAAGTGGACGGGCTGGGCGTGGTGGCGGTGGATCATCCCCGGGTCCGGGAGGCGGTTGCGCAATTGCGCGAGACAGGTGTTTCGGTGGTGGCGCTGCTGTCGGAGTTGTCCAGCGCCAGCGGCACGGGGTATGTCGGGTTGGACAATCGACTCACAGGCCGCACGGCAGGCTGGTTCATCAGTCGTCTGGCGAGTCGCCCCGGGGCGGCGGCCGTCATGCTCAGCAGCCAGCGTTTCCAGTGCCAGGAATTGTGTGAGCTGAGCTTTCGCAGTTATCTGGCCGAGCACTCCAGCGAATGGGAGCTGCTCGCGTCGCGCCTGACGCTGGAGGACGATGAGTTCGCGTATGGCAACACGCTGGACTTGCTCACCGCAGAGCCTGACCTGGTGGGGCTTTATGTGGCCGGTGGTGGCATCGCCGGCGTATTGCGGGCCTTGCGCAGCCTCCAGGAACAGCGGATTCGCTTGCCGGTGGTGGTGTGCCACGACCTGACGCCGTTGACACGCGAGGCGTTGAAGACGGGCCTGGTCCAGGCGGTGCTGTCGCATCCTGTCGCGGCGTTGGCTGGGCAGGCCGTCGATACGTTGGTCGAAGCCGCGACAGCCACGCCACCCGGACCGGCACCGAAACGGGTGGTATCACTTCAGATCGACGTACCTGAGAGCGTCTGAGCCGACAGACACAAAATCCTGTGGGAGCGAGCTTGCTCGCGAAGCGTCGACCCATCCAGCATCACCGCAAGCTGACCCACCGCTATCGCGAGCAAGCTCGCTCCCACAAGGGGCTTGCGCCAACTGGAAGATCCGGGAGGACCAGAATCAAATGTGGGAGCGAGCTTGCTCGCGATGGCGCCGGGTCAGTCGGTATGGCCGGTGACGATACACCGCTATCGCGAGCAGGCTCCCTCCCACAGGTACCGGGTATTAAGCTTCTTGGCCTGCTTGAGCGCCGGCCAAGGTCGGATAGTCCGTATAACCACGCTCGTCACCCTGGTAGAACGTCGATGCGTCAGGGGTGTTCAGCGCCTGGCCTCGCTTGAAACGCTCCACCAAATCCGGGTTTGCCAAAAACGGCGTGCCGAATGCCACCAGGTCAGTTTCTCCACGGCTGATGGCAGTGGCGGCGCGTTCGGCGCTGTAGCCGCCATTGGCAATGTACGTCCCGCCGAAGCGACGCTTGAGTTCCAGGAAGTCGAACGGGCCTTCGCCCAATTCCACGATGTGCAGGTAAGCCAGGCCATAGCGGCTGAGCATCCTGGCCGTGTAGTCGAATGTTGCTTGCGGGTTGCTGTCGCTCATCGAGAAGTAGCTGAAGATCGGCGACAGGCGAACGCCGACACGGCTGGCGCCGAAGACTTCGATCACCGACTCGACCACTTCCTTGAGCAAACGTGCACGGTTCTCGATCGAGCCGCCGTAGGCATCGGTCCGTTGGTTGGTACCGTCACGCAGGAACTGGTCGATCAAGTAGCCGTTGGCACCATGAATCTCCACGCCGTCGAAGCCGGCCAGCTTCGCGTTGGCCGCGGCCTGGCGGAAGTCGGCGACCACACCGGGGATTTCATCGAGCGCCAGGGCCCGTGGCAGTTCATAGGGCTTGAGGCCTTCGGGGGTGTAGATCTCGCCATCGGCCTTGATTGCCGAGGGGGCTACGGGTTGGGCGCCGTTGACCTGCACCAACGGATGGGAAAGACGGCCTACATGCCAGAGCTGCAAGAAGATCTGCCCGCCCTCGGCGTGGACCGCGTCGGTCACCTGTCTCCAGCCGGTGATCTGCTCAGGGGTAAAGATCCCTGGCGTTCTCAGGTAGCCCTTGCCTTGGGCCGACACCTGGGAGCCTTCGCTGATGATCAGGCCGGCGCTGGCCCGTTGGCTGTAGTACTCGGCCATCAGGGGCGTCGCTGCATCGCCAGCGCCCGCGCGGCTACGGGTCATCGGTGCCATGATCATGCGGTTTTTCAGGGACAGCTTGCCGACTTGAGTGCGGGACAACAGAAGATCGAGACCGATGTCAGTCATGATTCACCTCTAAGGGATCGGGTATGAATTAGGGATTGAGTCGAGGGGCGGTCAGGCCAACCGACCCTCTTGTTGCAAAAGGGCGCCGATGCGCTGGATTTCCTTCTCGCCTTTTTCCAGGGCTGCCTCGCTGGTGTGCACCGAGTAGTAGCCCATCACCAGGTCATGGGGATGCTTGACCGCCGAACCGAGCACGAAGGAGGTCGCGCCCCGGGCAACGATGTCGATGGCCTTGCCGGACGCTTCGAATACCACCATCTCTGCGGCATTGACGTGGCCGCCGGCATCCAGGCCGCCGCTGTTGACCGCCAGCCAGGCGACGGTGTGCCCGGCCGGCGGCGTGTAGCGCCAGTGCTCGTTGTCCTGCAACTGCACGGCGAGGTAGTTCATGCCTGCTGGCGCCGCAACATTGCTGCGGGCTGCGCCGTATTGGCCGAGCAACACCAGCGCCGGACCTTCACGGGGGATCTCGGAGGGGGCCAGGTAGACGCTGCGGGCCGGGGCATTTTCTTCTGCCGCCGGCAGTGCAACCCAGAGCTGGAAGCCTTGGATCGGCGAACCCGCAACCGGTCGGGCGGTGTGCCATACGCCGTTACCGGCTTGCATCCACTCCATGCCGCCGCTGGGCAGCGTGCCTGACTGCCCCGTGGTGTCTTCGTAGATCACCTGGCCTTCGATCATGTAGGTCAGCGTGGCGATCCCGGAATGAGGGTGCATGCCGAAGCCTCTTTGCATGGCATCGGCGTTGAAGGCGAAGTGATCGAGAAACACGAATGGCTTGCAGAGCTGGCCCAGGTCACCGGGACTCATGAGCCGGGTGATCGGCCCATGCCTGTTGCCGGAGGTGCGATGGACGATGGCGCGGGGCGGGGCTGCGACGATGCTGTTCATTGGGTGCCTCCAAGTCTTGGGCGGTGGGCCTCGATGCGAGAAGGATAAGTGCCTGCCAATAGATTGATTAGTCGATACAATCGGATTGAACTCATCCACAAAACGAAGGAATGTGCGCGCCATGCTCGATCTCAACGATGTTGCGCTGTTCGTCCAGGTGGTCCGCAGCGGCAGCTTCGCCGAAGCCGCCAGGCGCTTGGGCATGCCTTCCAACACCGTCAGCCGACGGGTCCAGCAGTTGGAGGCGCAGCTTGAATCGCGACTTCTGCAGCGCTCGACCCGCAAACTCACGCTGACCCATGCGGGCCAGGGGTTTTATGAACGCTGCGTGGATGCGGTGGACGGCCTGATGGATGCCGGACAGGAACTGATGATGGGCAGCGAGGAGCCCAGCGGCCTGGTGCGCATCGCGGCGATGGCGGATTTTTTCGATTTCTTCCCGATGGAGTGGGTGGCCGACTTTTTAGCCGCGCATCCGCGAGTGCAGCTTGATTTCGTGCTCAGCGATGCCCGGGTCGATCTGATTGCCGACCGCATCGACGTGGCCTTTCGCGGCGGTCCCTTGCAGGACTCGGGGTATGTCGGTCGCCAACTGCTCAAGAACGACGGTGACGGCATGGTTGCCAGCCCCGCGTACATTGCCGCGCGCGGCGCACCGCTTTCGTTGCAGGACCTGGCTCACCACGACGGCGTGAGTTTCGCTCATCCCGGCGGCATGACCCATTGGCGATTCGTTGGCCCGGACGGCATCGAGGAACAGGTGCAGATCGCCAGCCGATTCCACGCCAACACCGCCCAGGCACTGCGCAGGGCGACCGTCGCCGGCCTGGGCATCGCCGTGTTGCCGGGGGCGCTGAGCAGCCTCGACCTGGAAGCCGGAAGGCTGGTGCGGGTGCTTCCGCAATACCAGCGCATCGGCTTCGGCCTGAATGTGCTCTATCCGAGCCGGCGGCAGTTGCCGCTGGCGGTTTCGGCATTCATCGGGTTGGTGATGGAGAAGCTTGAGCTCAAGGCGTTTCCGGCGCGGATGATGTAGACAAGCCTGGGTGCTCCATTTTGCATTTTTCATCCCCACGGCTAGTCTCACCTGCGTGTTCTGAGGCGCCCTTGAAACTCTGGACGAGTTCAGCTGTGGCCCCATGTCAACCCGATCAAGACAGGGATAATCTTATGCCGGTTGTTTTGCATCAGTTCACCGTGGCCATGGGCGGCGTCATGAACCCAGGTTATCTCGAAGCGTTGGAACTCGCCCGGCAATGCGCGACGCATGCCCATACCCAGGCCCTGCCGGGAGCTGGCATTGCCCACGGCTCCTGTTGGGCCGCATTGGCAACGGTGTCCAATCCGGGCGCAGGTTTTCCCTTGGGGAATGCGGTCGCGGGCGGGGCGGCCCTGCCTTATGGCGTGGTATTTGGAAATTCACGCTTTTCAATCGTTGGCGCCTTCGCTGTTGTGCCCGGCGCGCCTGCGGTCGGGTTTTCCGGTCATGCGGAGCGTAACGCCTTGGTGGTGGCGGGCGGCAATGGCTTGGTGCCCTATGGCCTTGTCGCGCCAAATGCCGGGGATTGGGTGATGTATGTTCAACTGCATCCCTGCCAATACTGCTTGCCATGGCTGCAAGGCGCCGGAGGCGGCGGACTGCTCAATCCTTTTGCGGGGCTGATCGCCGGGGCCCAGAACCTTCATGTCTGGTATCGGTGGGCACACAACCCGGTCGGGTGCGCAGCCAAGGACACTTGGAACGGCCTGCCCCTGGCGACCAAGCTCGCGCAGATCAATACCTGGTGAACAGACGCAGCGATTAGAGAAACAGGTGGGAGTGAGCCTGCTCGCGATGACGGCGGATCAACCAACATCAATGTTGATTGACACACAGCTATCACCAGTAGCCTCGCTCCCATCGGTTTGGTGCTGGTTTTTCATCAAAAAAACGCCCGCCGAAGAATCATTGACAGGCGTCTGGGAAAGACCGGCGCAGAAAGGAGAGACTGGCCGGGGTAGGCAGTAAGGGTCAGGCCACCGGAATCAACGGGTCAGCCGCCGCCAGGGCCGCGGTGCGGTCAGCAGCGGGCGGGTAGATCCACACGCTGTTGATCTGGGTCTTGAGATCCTTGGCTTCCTGCCCGACCAGCTTGAGTTGGCGATCCCAACCTTCGGTATACACCGCACCCCAGGCGCCCAGGTCCAGGCAGGTCACGTACTTGGGTTGGCTGTAGGGCATCGGCGCCACACCCAGCAGGTCGGCCGCGACGTTGTTGCCGGCGTAGCGACCCAGGGATATGGCGTGCTGGCAAGACATCGCCGCGTAATTGCCCAGTGTGTCGGTGGCGGCATAGGCCACGTCACCGGTGGCGAATATGTCGTTTTGCCCCAACACTTTCAGATGGCCGTCGACGTGCAGGCGACCCTGCTGATCGCGGGTGCCTGGCACTTGCTGGGTCAGTGGGTGGGCACGGAAACCCACGGTCCAGATCACGGTATTGGACTCGATACGCTGGCCGTTCGACAGGGTGACACCGCCGGCATCCACCGAATCGACTGAAGCATTGAGGATCCACTCGATGCCCAGGTGATCGGACGCTTCGATCACGGAGGGGCGAATACCGTCGCCCAACGATGCGCCGATCTGCGGCGCGCGATCCACCACGATGACCCGGATGTTCGCGTCCTCACCCAGGGCTGCCCGCAGGCGAGTTGGCATTTCGGTGGCGGTTTCGATGCCGGTGAAGCCGCCGCCGGCCACCACCACGGTGTTGCGGGCAGGGCTGTCCGGCAGGTTCTTGAGGGACTTGATGTGGGCTTCGAGGCGCGTTGCCTGTTCGATTTCATCGACGTCGAAGGCATGTTCGAGCATGCCTTTGAGATCGGGGCGAAACAGTTTGCTGCCTGCCGCCAGTACCAATCGGTCGTAACCCAGGCTGCCCTGGGTGCCGAACACGTCCACGTAGCCGACCTGTTTACCCTCGACGTCGATACTGCTCGCCGAGCCCTGTACGAACTTCACGCCCACTGCATCGAACAGTCCGTCCAGCGGAGCCAGCATGGTGTGGACGTCCGGCTCATAGAAACGAGGCCGGATGCGCAATTCCGCCTGGGGCGCCAGGACAGTAATCTGCACGTCATTTCGATCATGCTGGTCCAGCAGGCGGGCCGCGCTCAATGCGCTCCATACTCCGCCGAAGCCAGCACCAATAACCAGAATTTGCTGTTTCATGATTTGCTCCCGAAGACAAAATCGATACGTTGAATGAATTGAACTGTTCAGCGTGACCGTGGCGCGAAGTACCCAAAAGTGTCTGGCTCAATGATTGAGCATCAAGCACCTTCAACTTTGGTTCGCTGTAGAAGATCGTATGCGCCGGCGCAACATCCGACACTTCTACGTAAGGTCAGTGGTGATATGTCTGGGTATGACGGATCTATACGAAGGTATTAAGGCCAGGTGATCGGCATTGCGGCATCACGTCGGACGATTGAGGACTGATTCGAGACAAGCGATCAGTTCTGCACAGTTGAACGGCTTTGGAAAAAACGCCACTGGCTCCACCGCGTACGCCCTTGTTCTTGGCGGCGCGCTGGGGTGGCCGGTGATAAAAATGGCTGGGATATGAATGCCCCGGGCAGACAGTTCATCGTACATCTGGAGGCCGGTCATTCCCGGCATCTGGATATCCGATATCAGGCAGGCTGTGTTTTCAAATCCGGGTGAAGCCAGAAAGTCGATGGCACTGGCATAAGTTTTAACGCGATGGCCGTGGGAGCGTAACAAACCATCCAATGCAACTCGAACCGATTCATCATCATCAATAATTGAAATAATCGCAGTGTGGGACATTTCGATACCTGGTGGTGATAGCAGGTTGCCGTACAGGCGCCGCTATTACTGCAAGATACGCTGTCCAATAACTCCGCCAAGTATACCTGGGTATGAATTTTTACTGATGACGGCGAACTCCCTGAACCCGCTGGTAGTTCAGGCCGCACACGATTGTGCAGGATCGTCCTGCATACCGAAGTATCAGTGAACCTGCCTAAGGCATGAGTTGGGTGTCCCTACGTACGACAGACATCGGCCTGTCACGGGAATAGCCTTTCAACCATCCCATCGCTGCTGCGCCTTGATGAGGGCTCAAGCGATGATCCTGTCCTTTCCTGATTCAATGGCCTGGCGCCTGGGACGGCTATCATGATGAACAGAAATGACCTGCGTCGTGCTGACATCAATCTGCTGGTTGTCTTCGAAACCATGATGCACGAGCGAAATGTCACTCGCGTGAGCGAAAAGCTTTTTCTCGGTCAGCCAACGATCAGCAGTGCCCTGGCGCGCTTGCGGTTGATGTTCGATGACCCGTTGTTTATTCGTGCAGGCCGGTTGATGGAGCCGACGTCCCGGGCACAGGAGATCTTTTCCAATCTGTCTCCGGCGCTGGACGGCATCGCCGCGGCCTTGAGTCGTTGTCAGGCGTTCGACCCGGGCACCAGCGAGGCGACCTTTCATATCGGGCTCTGCGACGACGTCGAATACGCGTTGTTGCCCGATCTGTTGCGGCGCCTGCGAGTCGAGGCACCGGGCACGACCTTGGTGGTGCGTCGGGTCGATCAATGGCAGATGTCCCAGTTGCTGGCCTGCGGGGATATTTCACTGGGGATCAGCCACACCTTGGAGCTGCCGGCCAATGCCCGACGCAAGGCCCTGCGTTCGATTCGACCGATGTTGTTGCGGGCCGATGCGCAGCCTGGCGAACTGACCTTGGACGAATTCTGCCGCCGACCCCATGCGGTGGTCTCATCCATGGGCAATGTCATTGATGACTCGGACCGCGCCTTATGCCTGATGAACCGGCAACGCCGGGTGGTGCTGACGGTGCCTCAGTTCAGCGCCTTGCCAGTGTTGCTGGCCCGGAGCGACATGATCGCCATCGTGCCGGATTACGTGGCGCGGGCGATGGCGGTGGGGACAGGTTTGCGGGCCGAGCCGGCGCCGATATGCTTGCCCGAGCACGAACTGTCCATGGTCTGGCGCGGCGCCTCGCACAATGACCCGGGGGAACGCTGGTTGCGCGACCGTTGCAGCACGTTCGTCGCCGAGCATGCCGACTCGCAGATAGAGCCCAGGAAGGCTCCGCTGCACACCGATGCGGTGCGCCAGGCCTTGACGGCGGCCACACGCAGCCAGTCCAACAGATCGACACCATCGATCAGCGCCTGACGGATGTTCGGCGCGCCGCGCACGATCAGCGTGTGCGGTTAGGGAGCCGATTAGCGATTCGGTACTTGTCGGAGGCGTTGGAGTGCACTGAATATTTAAGTGCTATTGATATTCCATACCAGTATTTAAATTAATTTTTTTATAGCTTTAAAGTCAGCCCCCTCGGTTTCTTTCATTTCCTGTGAGGTTTCCATGGCTATGGCTTTCAAGCGTTCTGCGCTCACGGTGTGGTTCGTCTCCCTGGCGGCAGCGGCATTGCTCGGTCCCACGGCCCAGGCAGAGGGCAAGATCAGCATCGCCCAGCAATTCGGTATCGGCTACCTGATCCTCGACGTGGTGCGTGACCAGCAGTTGATCGAGAAACACGGCAAGGCCCAGGGCCTCGATATCAAGGTGGACTGGAACAGCATTTCCGGCGCAACGGCGATGAACGAAGCTTTGCTGACCGGTGCCCTGGATGTGGTCTCGGCCGGCGTTCCGCCGATGCTGACGATCTGGGATCGGACCCGCGGCAAGCAGAACGTCAAGGCCATCGCCTCGCTGGGGTCGATGCCCAACTATCTGTTGACCAATAACCCGAACGTGAAGAGCCTCAAGGACTTCACCGACAAGGATCGGATCGCTGTCCCGGCGGCGGGCGTCGGGTTCCAGTCACGCACGCTGCAGATCGAAACCGCCAAGGTGTTCGGGAACGATCACTTCAAGAAGTTCGATGATATCTCGGTCAGCCTCCCGCACCCGGATGCGACGGCGGCGCTGATCGCGGGTCAGTCGGAAATCAATTCGCACTTCTCCAGCCCACCGTTCCAGTACCAGGCACTGCAAAGCCCCAACGTACACAAGGTGCTCAGCTCCTATGATGTGCTGGGCGGGCCGGCGACGTTCAACGTGCTCTACACCACGGAAAAATTCCACGACGAAAATCCCAAGACCTACAAGGCGTTCTACGACGCCCTGGTGGAGGCGCAAGGCATCATCAAGGCCGACAAGCCGGCCGCTGCCCAGACCTACATCCGCGTAGAGCAGTCCAAGTTGCCGCTGCCACTGGTGGAAAAAATCGTCACTGACCCCGAAATCGACTTCACTGTCGTCCCGCAACGCACCTACATCTATGCCAAGAAACTGCACGAACTGGGCGTGCTGAAAAACCAGGCCGACAGCTGGAAGGACTATTTCTTTGAAGAGGCCCATGCCGACGCCGGCAGTTGAGTCCTGAGCGATTATCCGTTTTCGGCACAATTGCCCGACCGGCCCACGGGGCGGAATGGAACTTGCCTGAGCTTTGACCCGTATGCCCTGGAATCATCAAAGGTCGGGTCAATGAACAACTCCAACATAGCGCAGCCAGCGATCTCGTCGGACCTGTTGCCGACGCTGCCGATCAATCGGTTCCGTACCGCGGACATCGACGAGCACGCCCGCAACATGGGCGGCTGGCAGGTTTGCTATGACCAGTTGACCCCCGGGCGTTTCGAAGGCGAGTTGGTCGAGTTCCGCTCGGACTGGATGCAACTGGTGCGCGACCGCTCTAATCAGGCACTGACCAAGCAAGGCATGGCCTGGGAGGGTGCCATCACCTTCAGCGTGCCACTGAGTGCCGATGGGCCGGTCTTTTGCTCGGGGCACCCGATTATCGAGCCCAGCCTGTTGGTCGCCCGTGGCCAGAACCTGCCCGAACTGCGCACACCCCAGCATCTCGACCTGCTCAGTGTCGCCATCGACGAACAGGCGTTGGAGCATGTGCTGGAACGACAGGGCAGTCGCTTTCGAATTACCGATCTTCCCAAGTGTTACCGTCTCGGCAACTCGACGCTGCCCGCCGAGCTGGCGGCGTTGTTCGATGAGCTTGAAGGTGGCGAGCAGGGGCGTGACTCGTTACTGGGTTACGAGTCGATCCGCCGTGGCCTGCGTGACACGGTGATGCTGCACATACTGGAACTGGTGGCACCGGATGAGGCGCCGCCGCTCAACCCCACGGCGCGCAAGCGCATGGTCGACCGCGCCCGGGAATATGCCTTGACCCATGTCGATGAGCCGCTGTCGATCCTCGACCTGTGCAACCACATCGGTGCCAGCCGGCGAAAACTGCAGTATTGCTTCCAGGAGACGCTGGGCATCAACCCCGTGGCCTATTTGCGGGCGTTGCGCCTCAATGCCGTGCGTCGTGAACTGCGCAGCGGCGGCCATGCCCAGGGTGTACAGGAGGTGGCAGCACGCTGGGGCTTCTGGCATTTGAGCCGGTTTTCCAGCGACTATCGAGTGCTGTTCGGCGAGACACCTTCACAAACCCTGCGTCGCACGCATCTGTGCTGAAAACGGATAACGGCTGACTGGCCGGCTCCCTAGGATGACCCCTACACCACATGGTCGGGAGGGGCATTCGATGAATCAGAAGAATAAAACCAACGTCTTGCGCTGTACTGGGCTAACCCTGGGATTGATCGCTGTCTGTGGCGCTGCCCATGGCACCGAAAACGGCGCGCCGACCACGGCGGTCGGGGTCTACGATTTCGGCGCGGGCATGATGCCGCCGGCCACGCCCTTTGGCACCGTCGGCCTGCGCACCGCCTTCTATTCGGCCAACGTGCAGAAAGATCGTCACGGCAAGTCCGTGGACAACAATTTCTCCCTGGATGTCTTGTCCATCGGCGTCGCCTACATGCGCATGACCGATTACACCGTGCTGGGCGCCAAGTACGGTTTCGGCGCCGTCGTGCCGTTCTTCCAGATGGACGCTTCGCTACAAGTGCAGACGCCTGTCGGTCCGTTGGACCTTGCGGCCGATCCGTTTCGCATGGCCGATATGCAGGTGCTGCCGGTGATCTTGCAATGGACCCTGTCGCCGAATTTGTTCGTCAACGCGCAGTTCCAGATCCAGGCCCCCACAGGCGATTACGACAAGGATCGCTTGATCTCGCCGGGTCTCAACCACTGGACCTTCTCGCCGATCCTTAACGCCACCTACATCTCCGACAGCGGCTTCGAGGTGTCTTCCAGTTTCGAAGCCGACATCAACACCCGCAACCACGCCACCGACTACAAGAATGGCGTCGAGTACCGCCACGAATTCGCCGTGGGTCAACACGTTGGCCCGTGGACCGTGGGTGTGGGCGGCTATTACTACCGGCAATTCACCGATGACGATGCGCCGGGCCTGGAAGCAGGCAATCGCGCCCGGGTGTTGGCGGTCGGGCCGGCAGTGAGCTACTTCAAGCCCGGCATCCCCCCGGTGTGGCTGCATGTCTACAAGGAGCTCGATGCGCGAAACCGCGCCGAGGGCTACACCGCGGCGCTGCGTATTTCTCAAAGTTTCTAAAAGGGGCTCGCCATGAACCAATCACGTTCCGTTTCAACCGCGGCCACCCCGTCCCGCCAGGCCAGTTGGCGTGAAGGGCTGGTGCTGATGCTGGGCAGCAGCCTGACGATCATGGGGGCGGTGATGGTCACGCCCATCCTGCCCAGGTTGGGCGCCGAATTCGGCCCCCTGGAGCCGCGCGCCGATCTGCTGGTGCCGTTGGCGATTACCGGCCCGGCTTTGGCGATTGCCGTGTGCGCACCGTTGGCTGGCTGGTTGGCCGACCGGGTTGGGCGCAAGGCCTTGCTGGTGATTGCCACGGTGCTCTACGCCTTGCTCGGCGCGTTGCCGGCGCTTCTCGATAGCCTGCCTTCGATTGTCGGTGCGCGGCTGTTGTTCGGTTGTACGGAGGCGGCGGTGATGACCTGCTGCGCAACCTTGATCGCGGACTATTGGCAGGGCGAGGAGCGGTTGCGCTACGTCAATCGGCAGGTGGTGACCATTGGCCTGGTGGGGGCGCTGTTTTTCGTGGTGGGCGGGGTGCTCGGCGAGCACTCGTGGCGCACGCCGTTCCTCCTGTATTTGCTGCCATTGCTGCTGGTGCCGGCCATGATGAAAGTGCTCTGGGAGCCGCCAGTGGCGAAGCTGCAGAGGGTCGAGCAGAGCATCGATGAACCGGGTCCGGCCAAGGTCGCCGTGCTGCAACTGATGGTTGGCTACCTGATGATCCTGGGCGGCATGGTCCTGACGTTCGTCATGCCGATCCAGGCGCCGATGCTGTTGGTCAGCCTGGGGATCACCTCCAGCACGATGATCGGCCTGGCCGCGGGGTTGAGCCTGTTGGCGACCCTGGGCGGTTCGCTGATGTGGCCGTTGCTGCGCCGCCGCTTCGGCATCGCTGGTTGCAACGCACTGTTGCTAGGCCTGATGGGCCTGGGGCTGTGGCTGCTGATGCGCGGGCAGAGCTACAACGCCGTGCTGGTGGCGGTGTTCATCCAGGGCCTGGGGGCCGGGTTGCTGGTACCCAACGTGATGGCGCCGGTGATGAATGCCCTGACCGCCAGCACCCGCGGCCGAGGCTTGGGCGGGTTTACCTCGTGCCTGTACATCGGTCAGTTCGTCAGTCCGCTGGTGGTGGCCTCGGTGGTTGTCTTCGCCGGCGACCTGCGTCACGCCATCCAGTGGCTGTCCCTGGCCAGTCTTGCCTTGGCGCTGCTCTGGGTCGTGGCCGGCCTGCGAGCACGGGGCCAGGGGCAGGCGAGCACTCTCGGATCACATCAATCGTCATGACATAAGGAACCTGAGACATGGGTATGCAAGACATCCACCACTTGATGGACATTGAAGATGCCACGGCGCTGGCCGAGTGGGTCAGGCGTGGCGAGGTTCAGCCCGGCGAACTGCTGGAGACGGCCATCGAACGCCTGGAGCGGGTCGAGCCGCAGCTCAATGCGGTGGCCGAGCGCTTGTACGATTCGGCCCGGGAGGCGGCGCGCAAGCCTCAGGCTGGACAAGGCCTGCTGGCCGGTGTGCCGACCTTGATCAAGGACCTGTTTTCACCGGTCAACGGCACGGCGATGACTAATGGTTCGCGCGCACTGGGCGACTGTCGTGCGGATTTTGATTCGGAAGTCGTCGCGCGGTTGCGGCGTGCCGGATGCCAACTGATGGGCACCAGTACTTCTCCGGAGTTCGGCACCTCGTACTCCACTGAGTCCGTGCGCTTCGGCGCCACCCGCAACCCTTGGAGCACCGATCATAGCGCCGGTGGCTCCAGTGGTGGCGCGGCGGCACTGGTGGCGGCCCGCGTGGTGCCGTTTGCCCATGGCAACGACGGTGGCGGTTCATTGCGCGTGCCGGCCTCTTGCTGTGGCGTGTTCGGGTTCAAGCCCAGCCGTGGCCTGATGCCGTCGGGGCCGATAATGGGCGAGGGCTGGGCCGGGATGGGCACGCCTCATGCGATCACCTTGTCGGTGCGTGACAGTGCAGCTCTGCTGGATGCCACCGCTGGGATGGACCTGGGCGCGCCGTACGCCGCGCCGATCCAGGCGTTGCCGTATGTGATGGCGGTGCAGGCTGATCCCAAGCCGCTGCGCATTGCCCTGGTCGAGCAACTCGAGCCCTGGTCTACGTCACCCCAGAGCCTTCAGGCGGTGGGCGAGGCCGCGCGGTTGTGCGAGTCCTTGGGGCACCGTGTCGAACCGGTGAGCCTGCCGGTGGGGTTGCTGGAGTTTCTCGACCACGTGTTCAGCATTATTGGTGCAAGCACCCGTCGCTATGTCGATCTGCTGGGCCAGATGCGTGGGTTCGCCGTGCAGGCGGAAGAACTGGAGGTGCGTACCCGGATCATCCTGCGGGACAAGGGCAACGTCAGCGGCGCCCAATATGTCGCGGCGGTGGAATGGATTCATGCGCTGGGCCGGCAGTTGGCAGTGTTCATGCAGGACTACGACGTGATCCTGACCCCGGTCCTGACCCGTGAACCGGTGCCGATTGGCGAACTGGATCTGCAGGATGTGTGCATGAGCCTGGATCAACTGCTTGAGCGCTACCACAGCTATTCGCCGTTCACCGCGCTGTTCAACGCCAGCGGTCAGCCGGCGATGTCAGTGCCGTTGTCCTGGAGCGCCAATGGCCTGCCAATGGGGGCGCACTTCGCCGGTCGCTTTGGCGAGGAAAGCACCTTGCTGGCCCTGGCCGCCCAACTGGAGCGCGCCCAACCCTGGCGTGGCCGAGTCCCACCGGTCAACGCCTGCCGGCGTTAAAACTATGGGAGCGAGCTTGCTCGCGATGGCGGCGTCAGATTCAGCATCATGGTTGGCTGATAGTCCGCTATCGCGAGCAAGCTCGCTCCCACAGGGGATTTGTGTTGGTCGCGGATGCCTTGGGCGACTCGGAAAAAAAACTGTGGGAGCGAGCTTGCTCGCGATGGCGGCGTCAGATTCAGCATCATGGCTGGCTGATAGACCGCTATCGCGAGCAAGCTCGCTCCCACATGGGGGCTCTGAAGGGGGGCCAGAGCCTTTGAAGGTCAGTAGCGGATCATCACCGACTTCAGTTCGGTGTAGTCGTCGATGAATGCACTGCCGAATTCACGGCCTATCCCTGAAGATTTGCTGCCGCCAAAAGGCACCGCCGGGTCGAGCAGGGTGTGCATGTTCACCCAGACCGTGCCTGCTTCGATGGCGGGGACCATGCGCAGGGCTTTGCCCAGGTCGTTGGTCCAGAGGCTGGCGCTCAGGCCGTAGGGGGTGTCGTTCATCAGTTCCAGCAACTCCTCCTCAGTGTCGTACGGGAAGAACGTGGCGATCGGGCCGAAGGTTTCTTCGTTGAGCAGGCTGTCGTCGCGGCGATTGGCGAGGATGATGGTCGGCTCGACATAGCAACCCGGTCCATCGATCAGCTTGCCACCGTGGACGATGGTGTTGTTCTGTGCGCGGGCCTTGGCGAAGAATTCCGCGAGTTTGTGCTGGTGCTGGCGGTTGGTTACCGGGCCGAATTCGGTGCGCTCGTCCAGGGGCGAGCCGATGGTGAGTTTGCTCAGGCGCTGGGCCAGTTTGTCCATGATCGACTCAATCTGCGAGCGATGGACAAAGAACCGTTCCGCTGCAGCACAGATCTGTCCCGAATGCAGGAAGCCCGCCTCGATGATGCCGTTGACCGCTACCTCGGGATCGATATCTCGCAGGAACCCCGCCGCATTCTTCCCGCCCAGTTCCAAGGTTGCACGGGTCAACCCGGCGCCCATGGCCGCTTGGCCCACCGCCAGGCCGGTGGGCACGGAACCGGTGAATGAGACCTTGTTGGTGCCCGGGTGTTCGATCAGCGCTTTGCCCACCAGACCGCCGCCGGTCAGCACATTCAGGGCACCGGCTGGAAGACCGGCCTCGATGGCCAGTTCAGCGATGCGCAAGATGGTCAGCGGGGTGAACTCGCTGGGCTTGATGATGATGCTGCAACCGGTCACCAGGGCTGAGGCCAGTTTCCAGATGGCGATCATGGTGGAAAAATTCCACGGCACGATACCGACTACCACTCCGACCGGTTCGCGCAAGGTGAAGGCGGTGTAGCGTTCGCCAGCGAAGGAGGGCAGTGATGGGGTGATCGTCTCGCCGTTGATCTTGGTCGCCCAGCCAGCGTAGTAACGCAGGAAATGAGCGGCCTGGTCGACTTCGAAGGCCCGGGAGATGTGGATGATCTTCCCCGATTGGCAGGTTTCGATCTGCGCCAGTTCTTCGCGGTTGCGTTCCAGCAGGTCCGCCAACTTGAGCAGCACATGGCCACGGACCGCGGGTGCCGTTTGGGACCACTGCTTGAAGCCGCGGCGGGACGACTCCACCGCCACATCAATGTCGCCGGGAGTGGCGTCGCTGACCTGGGCGATGACTTGGCCGGTGGCGGGGTTGACGACGTCCAGCGTCTGGTTGCTCTGGCTTTCGACGTAGCCACCGTCGATGAACAGGGCGTGATGTCTGCCGAGGAAGGCTTCGACCTGAGGCAGCAGGGCAATATCGCTCATGAGGGTTTCCTGATCACGAATAGGGAAAGCCCCGAGGGTAATCCCGGCAGGACCGTCCAGCTTGACTGTGCCTGCCGCGCCGTATGTCTGTGGCTGCCAGCCTGGGTGGTTGGCAGCCAGGAGCAAGGCCCCGTGCAGGCAGGGACAAGCCAGCCTGGCCGGTTTGCGATCAGATCCGGGTTTCGACTTGATGGCATAGGGGCGGGCGATGTTTCTCCAGACCAACAAACAGAAACGGGCGTTGATCGCACAGGTGCAGCGCGTACTGGCCGGCGAAACGGAGGACACGCCGCTGCTCGACGCGTATCCGCCACTGCGCACCGTCCTTGAGCAGCATGCACGGCAGATGGCGAGCGCGACTGCACACCTGCATCAGGTCGAGGCACAAGTGGAAACGCAAACCCTGCGCTGGCAGCAAAGCGAGCATGAGTTGCACAAGGTTCGCCAGCAATTGGAGCAAGCCCACGAGCGCGAGCAGGTGCTTGAAATTCGCTTGGGCGAACTCAGCCAGCAGCTGCAGCAACAACGCCGGGATGCGCAGATCTGGGAGCTGCTGCAGTCGACCCTGACAGAAGGCTGCTGGGATATCACGGTCGTCAACGGTGACCTCCAGCACCCGGCCAGTGGCATGCGTTTTTCCAGTCAGTTCCGTGCGCTGCTGGGCTACGGGCCGGATGACTTGCCCGATGGCTGGGATGCCCAGGTCGGCATCACCCACCCGGACGACTTGCCCAAGATCATGGCCATTTTCGACCGGGAAATCCTAGGCTTCCAGGGCAGTGGTGAATACGTCTTCGAATACCGGATGCGCCACAAGAACCGGGATTACATCTGGTGTCGTGAGCGCGGTCGGGCGGTACGCGACTCGCATGGGCAACTGGTGCGGGTCATTGGTGCGGTGCGCGATATCAGCGATGAGCGTTCGGCCCAGTCCACCCATCAGCGCATGCTCGAACAGAACCAGGTGACCTACGCCCAGATTGCCACGGTGGTGGGGGTGATCAAGGGCATTGCCGACCAGACCAATCTGCTCGCCTTGAACGCCGCCATTGAAGCCGCCAGGGCCGGAGATGTCGGGCGCGGTTTCTCAGTGGTGGCCGATGAGGTGCGCAAGCTGGCGCAGAGCACCCGGCAGGCGACCCATCAGATCCAGACCATGTTGCACCAGCACAGATAACAGACCAATCGCTATCCCGTAGGACCCGCGTAGGACCCGCGTAGGAGCTGCGTAGGAGCTGTGTAGGAGCTGACGAGTGCAACGAGGCTGCGATCTTTCCAAAGACACTTGCATCGAATGCGAATGCGAATGCGAATGTGAAAGCGAAAGCGAAAGATCAAAAGATCGTCCGAACGCGGCCCGAGCCTCCGGCAGCTCCTACGGTCGGCCTGTCAGAAAGGAACCGCCACCACCAACTGGCTATAGACGTTGGTGCCATTGCCTCCGACCTGATTGCCACCGCTGTCCGCATCCTTCTCAGGCTTGTACAGGCCCACCAGCGGCGTGACGATCAGGTGTTCATTCACCGCCCATTCCACGTACAGGTCCAGCTCCTGCGCATCGAGGTTCAGCGCGTCACGGGTATGCAGGGTCTGGTAGTCGAAGAACAGTGCACCAATGGTCACGGTTTCTGCCGGCTTGAGCTTGAGGCCCACGTGCTGGATGGCGGTGTTGCTGTTGAACGGGCCGGCATAGTTGCCCGCCACCTCACCCTGGAACCAGGTGCCATAGCCGCGGTTCTGGCCGTTGAACATCGAGTCCCAGTCTTTGGAATAGCGGCTGTAGCGATAGGTCAGGTCCGGCGTCCAGGGCAGGTCGGCGAAGGTGTAGCCGGCTTCGGTGTACCAGGCTTTCTCCGGTCCCGCGTCCTTGTCCTGCCAGGCATACTCGAAGGCGAAGTGGGCATTTTCGATGCCGGCATTCCCGGCGCCGCGCAGACTGTAGATGTCCATGCCTTCGCGCTGTTTCTGGAAGTCGCTGGCGTAGCGGTCATCGACATTGATGCCGTGGATGTAGGTCAGCCCCAGGGTGCCAGGCGCGGCGGTGTATTCCAGGGTGCTGGCGGCCATCTCGGTGTTGGCTTGGGCGCGGTTGTCGGACTTGATCCACATCAGGCTGCCATGCACGCCTTCCTTGCCGCCCAGGCGCACGACAGCGGTTTCGTCGAAGGCATGCCGGGCCGCCAGGTAATAGGCGCCGCCACGGTTGAGCTCGCCATCGGCCACGCCTTTGCCCAGGTTCAAGCCATCGTCGTTGATGATGAAACCGTCCCCCAGGGTGATCACCTGGCGGCCGTAGGACAGATCGACACCGTCCTTGCCCAATGCCGGGAACAGATCCCCCGAACGCCAGCCGGCAAAGGCTTCATCGAACTTGGTGGTGCGTTCCGAGCCGTCGCTCAAGCCGGCTGCGTCGCCATCGCCCCAAGTGCCGGAGCTGACCAGGTTGGCCGTCCCGTAGACACTGCCCAGGCCGCCGAGTGTCTGGTCGATACTCAGGCCATACTTGATGAAGCCTTCGCGCCAGCTCGAACCACCGGCGGTGCCGTCGTAGTTCTTGCGGCTGTTGAACAGCCCGTAGACCGCCAGGAAGTTGCCGGTGATGGTGGTGTCTGCGTCGGTGTAAAGCTCATAGGCCTGGGCCGATGAATCGGCGACCAGCAGGGCAATGCCCAGGCCGATGGCGTTGCGCAGCAAAGGTGTACGGCGTGTGTGCTCCATGGTGGATTCCCCAGTGTGATAGGACAGCAGAGCGCGCATTAAGGGGAGTGGTACCCGGGGAAGTCTTTCACCTGCCTGCCATGGAGTTGACTCAGGCCGCCAGCGCCGCGGTGTTGGCAGGCAGCAACAAAACCGGCGGCAGACATGGGCAAGACGCCCGGGGCGGGGCGGCGCAGAGTAAGGCTGCACGCAACGCCGTTTCGATCAGGGACTGGTTGGGGAAGGCATGATCGCCGGTTCCTGGACGGCTGTGGCATCCATACTAAAAATCCGCTTTCGAGGACCTTGCACCATGTCGATCAATGACAGGCTCACCGAGCACTTGAACCGGGGGGCGGTGGGTTTTCCCACCGCGTTGGCCAGCACCATTGGCCTGATCATGGCAAGCCCCGTGATTCTCACCGCGACCATGGGCTTTGGCATTGGCGGCAGCGCCTTTGCCGTGGCGATGCTGATCGCCGTAGTGATGATGCTGGCCCAGGCGACGACGTTCGCCGAGGCCGCGTCGATGCTTCCGACCACCGGCTCGGTCTACGACTACATCAACTGTGGCATGGGCCGTTTCTTCGCGATTACCGGGACGTTGTCGGCCTATCTGATTGTCCATGTGTTCGCCGGCACCGCCGAGACCATCCTGGCCGGGGTCATGGCCCTGGTGAACTTCGAACACCTCAACACCTTGGCCGAATCGGCAGGCGGCTCCTGGTTGCTGGGCGTGGGGTTCGTGGTGGTGTTTGGCGTACTCAACGCGTTCGGCGTCAGTGCCTTTGGCCGGGCCGAAATCATCCTGACGTTCGGCATGTGGACCACCCTGATGGTGTTCGGCGTGCTGGGCCTGATCGCTGCGCCGGCGGTGGAGCTGGAGGGCTGGTTTGGCGCGTCCGTGGTGGGCACCGATCTGGTCACGGTGTTGTCGCTGGTGGGCATGGCCATGTTCATGTTTGTCGGCTGCGAATTCGTCACACCGCTGGCGCCGGACCTGCGCAACTCTGCGAAAACCATGCCCCGGGCGATGATGCTGGGCTTGTTCAGCGTCGCCACCTGCATGTTCATCTACGGCGCGGCGATGAAGCGCCAGGTGGAAAACGTGCTGCTTGATGCCACCAGCGGCGTTCATCTGCTCGACACCCCCATGGCGATTCCACGCTTCGCCGAACAGGTCATGGGCGATATCGGCCCGATGTGGCTGGGTATCGGCTTTCTGTTTGCCGGTGCGGCGACCATCAACACCCTGATGGCCGGTGTACCGCGGATTCTCTACGGCATGGCGGTGGACGGTGCGTTGCCGAAGGTCTTCACCTATCTGCACCCGCGCTTCAAGACGCCATTGCTGTGCATCCTGGTGGCGATGCTGATTCCGTGCCTGCATGCGTTGTGGCTGGGCGGCAATACCGACAACATCATGCACCTGGTGCTGGCTGCGGTGTGCGCCTGGAGTTTTGCCTACCTGCTGGTGACCGTGTCGGTGGTCAGCCTGCGGATTCGCCGCCCTGATCTGCCTCGGGCCTATCGCTCGCCGTGGTTCCCGTTGCCACAGATCCTGTCCAGTGTCGGCATTGTGTTGGGCATGTGGTTCATCACGCCGCCCGGCATGAACCCGGCAGACATCTACGTGCCCTTCGCGGTGATGCTCGGTGGCACGGCAGCGTACGCCTTGTTCTGGACCCTGGTGGTACAGAAGGTCAATCCATTCAAGCCAGCGTCGGTAGAAGACGTGCTGGCCAAGGAGTTCTCCCATGAGCCAGGGCAACCTGCGGGCGAGTTTATCGACCCTGCTGCAAAAACTGTCTGAATTGTTCAGCGCCCAGCGCGCCCCGGCCGGTTATCGGCCTGGGGCAACCCTGGAACACCTGCGGCGCAACCTGGCGCTGGCGCGATTCGAGGTGGCGGGCCCGGCTACGGCCACGGCAGCAACCGACGACGGCAGCTTGCAGTTGGAGATTGTCGAACGCACCGAGTCGCAGCTGTTGATGCACCTGGTGATGACCGAGTTCGTCCTGCGCGTGCCTGCCTCCCGAGAGGGCACGGCGCGCCTGGAACTGCACCACGGCGGGGCTGTTCGGCGTAGTGGCATTCGTTGCCGGCAGCGGGACGGGCGCAGTGACCTGGCGGCCCGGTTGCAGGCGGCCGTGGAGCAGGATCTTGTGCTGTATCAGGCCCTCATGCCGCTGGATTTCAAACGTCTGCGCATCGATCTGCAAGGACGCCAGTGGTGCGTGCGCCTGGAACACATGGGCGGTAGCGAAGTGGTCAATCGCATGCCGGCCTTTCGTCGCTATATCCCGTTGAGCCGGGAGCAGCGCACCGTCTTGCTGGCGACCTTGAGCGGCCTGCAGCGGGTGTTGGCAACGCTCTGATTCCTTTGTCCTGCCCTGGCATCATTCCTGCTACTGCTCTGGCGATCAGGTACTTGTTGCGTGCATATAGATAACATGTTAACTATTGCCGCACAAAAACAATAAGCCACTGCGGAGAATGCCATGAGCATGCAACAGGTAGGGCAGGACGGTCTGGACACCTGGAACCGGGATCTGCGGGCAACTTGCGGCCACTTCGATACCGAGTTGGCCTTCAATCGTGCGCTGTTCATTGGTGAAGTGTCGAACTTCCATCGGGGGGGCCTTGCCCTCGCGAACCTGCGCACCAACGCCGGTAACATCAAGCGTCACTCGCCCAACGCCGATCACGATGATGACCAGGATTGCCTCCTGGTCAGCCAGCGCAGTGGCCACTGCCGCATTACCCAGAACGGTCGGAGTATCCAGTTGGCGCCCGGTGAATTGTTGTTGATGGATTCCGTTGGGGCGCTTGAAATCACCCCGTTCGGCCTGATCGAGCACGCGGTGCTGTCCTTGTCGCGCCAGGACGTGTCGAGGCAACTGGGCGGGGAAGCCAAGACCTTCGGCAAGGTGTCGTCCAGCAAGGCGTGTGGGCGGATGCTGCATGTGTTGATGGACCAACTGTGCAAGGACACACCGGATGGCGAGGGCGCGGCGGGAGAGGGTGAAGCCTTGCAGAGTGCCTTCGTTTCGCTGTTGGGCTCGGCCCTGGAACAGGATAGTGATGGCCGTGACGAAGGGGTGGCGTTGCAGGGTAGTCACTTGCGCAGCTATGTGCAGAAGGTCATCGACGAGTCGCTGACCCAGCCGGGCCTCAGCCCGGTGGGCCTGGCCAATCGGCTGAATATTTCGGTGCGGCATCTGTATCGCTTGTTCGAAGAGCAGGATGACAGCGTTTGCCGCTACATCCAGCGGGCCCGGCTCAAGCGCAGCGCCGATGACCTGACCAACCCGTTCCTGCGGGACGAGTCCATTACCTCGATCGCCTACAAATGGGGCTTTACCGATTCGGCGCATTTCAGCCGTTCGTTCAAGAAGCAGTTCGAGCTGTCGCCCAAGGAATTTCGTTCCAGCCGTTTGCAGGTGGGGCAGGGAGTGGCTTGAACAAGGTCGTCGCTGGCTGGACGACCGCTACCGCGAGCAAACTCGCTCCCACAGCGAGGGCTGATGAGGTGGATAAAATGTGGGAGCGAGCTTGCTCGCGATGACGGTGGTCCATCCACCCTCACCGCAAGCTGACTCACCCCCACACAGGTTCAAACCTCCGGCAAGGTCGAACCCCCATCGACCACCAAGGTCTGCCCGGTCACATAACTGGCCAGGCTCGATGCCAGGAACAGCATGGCGCCAGCGATGTCGCTCGGTTGGCCCAATCGACCCAGCGGCACCCGGCGGGCGATGTCCTGATTGACCACATCGTCGCCAAGATTCGCCATGGCCGGTGTTGCAATCATGCCCGGCTCGACGCCATTGACGCGGACATTCTCGGCCGCCAGCTCCAGCGCGGCATTGCGAATGAAACCATTGACCCCGGCCTTGGAGGCCGCGTAGTGGCTGAGCCCTGGATACGCCACCCGCGGGCCGGTAACCGAGGAGGTCACCAGCACGCAGCCTTGGCCCTGGCGCCGGAACATCGGCAACGCCGCCTGGGTCAGCCAGAACAGCGCCGACAAGTTCACCGCCAGCGTTCGCTCAAGTATCGACGGGGTGATCTCGGCGAACGGTGTCAGCGGAAAATAGCCGGCGTTGTGCACCAGGATATCCAGCCTCCCCAAGCGCTGCTCCAGCTCGGCCATCATCCCGAAGACCGCCGTTGCGTCGGCCAGGTCAACCCCCACCGCTTGCACCTGACAGCCCTCGGCGGTCAATTCGCTGGCCACTGCTTCGGCCCGGGCCAGGCCCAGGTCGGCAATGACCACGCGAGCCCCGCGCAGGGCAAACGCTTCGACGATGGCCCGGCCAATGCCCTGGGCGCCGCCCGTGACCAGTACGGTTTGGCCGCTGAAATCCAGATCCTCAGGCATTGCTGGCCTCCATCCGGCTGAAGGCCAGTGTCGGTACGTCGACAATGCTGGAGCCACCATCGGCCACCAGCGTCGCCCCGGTGATGATCGATGCATCAGGCGAGGCCAGGAAACGACAGGCGTTGGCGATTTCCTCGGCGCTGGCAGCCCTGCGCAACGGCACATCGGCGCAGACCCGGTCGTACGCCTGTTGCAACGTTTCGCCATGGAACTGCATCAATGCCTGCATTTCTTCATCGGCCATGGGCGTGCGGACCCAACCTGGGCAGACTGCATTGACCCGTACGCCGTGAGGCCCGTAATCCCTTGCCAGGGAGCGGTTGAGGCCCAGCAGCGCATGCTTGGCGGTGGTGTAGCCGCACACGTGCGGGCCTGCCGCCAAGGAAGCAATGGAGGCGATCAGCACAATGTTGCCGGCGCTTTCCTGCAGCAGCGGCAGGCACGCGCGGGAGCTGTAGAAGGCGCTGTCGAGATTGCTGCGCAGGGCCGCTTCCCAGGCCGATGGCTGAGTCTCGGTGGCGCTGCCCATGCCCAAGCCACCGGCACAGGCCAGCAGCACGTCGAGTCGGCCATAACGCGTGCGAATCTGCTCGACGAAGCCGTCCCAGGTGTTCGGACAGGCCGCGTCGCCCACCAGCACCAGGCCGCCGATGTCCTCGGCGAGTGCTTCCAAGGGCTCGCGGCGTCGACCGATCAGCACCAGGTTGGCGCCTTCGGCGGCATACAGGCGGGCGCAGGCCGCACCGATACCGCTGCCGGCGCCCGTGATCACGACGGTGCGTAATTCAGGCATCGGGATACTCCGTCTGGTTGAGCACCTGGCAGTACGAACTGACCGGGAAATTGGAGAACTCATCGAACGACGTACCGGCGTAGCCGAAGATCTTGCCGTCGCTGCGATGCTGTTGCAGGTCGATCAGCACCAGGCCCAGGGTCGGGATGATTTTTTCCCGCCAGACGAACAGGTACAGCTGATCGGCGATCTTGTAGGTGTCGCAGCGATCGGTGTCGCACAGGCCTTGTTCAACGCCTTTGAGGCACTGCCACGAGTAGAACTGGTCGTTGAGGTAAATGTGTTCGTAGACTTCGCTCGGGCTGTAGCGATACAGGTTGCGCAGCCCCACCAGTTCGGTGGTCGGTGCATGCGGGCACAAGCCAGGCTGCCAGGGACGATCGAGGCTGCCGTGCAGGAACTGCGCTTGTACCGAGGTCAGGGGGTTGCCGGCCAGCGCCCGGCTGTAGAGGCCTTCACCGGTTTCTTGCTGGCTTGGCATGCGGCCAATCACGGCGGTGAAGGACGCGCTGGCGGTATCGAGCACCAGGCTTACCGACAGCGTCAGCTCGCCTTCGCGCTTGATGAAGTCCACCAGGTACAGGCCCGGGCGTACGGATGTCGCCCGGTAGGGCGCGGTGCCGCTGGAATGCCCATCGGCGGCGTTCCAGGACGAGGCGTCCTGCTCGAAGCGATGCTCGATCTGCCAGCCGTTGGCGAAATGCAGGGTGAAGGTCTTGCCGTCCAGGTCAGCCAGGTTTGGCAGGATGAAGGCTTCGGGGGCAAAGCCATCGGCCAGGGCGCCGACGGTGATCCAGTCTGAAGAGGTGCTCATTGCAAGGCTCCGGTGGTTGAATTAGCCACTCGGATCATGCGGTGCCGGGCAACGGCGGCCTATCAACCAAATGGTTGATCAGAGGAACAGTGCGCTGACCAACTCGGTACGGCTGCTCACGCCAACCTTACGGAACAGGTGGATCAGGTGCGTCTTGATGGTCGGCAAGCCCACCTCCAGCTCCCGGGCCAATTGCTTGTTGCTGACGCCTTGGCGCAGCAGCCAGGCAATCTGGCGCTCCTTGGGCGTCAAGTCGCCCAGTGGGTCCTCATGGTTAGGCAAATGGGCCACGGCCAGTTGCAGCAAAGCCTGCAACGCACTGAGTTGACTCAACTGCTGACTGGTGAAGACACCTTGCTCGGCAGTGCGCAGCAACGAAATCGCGGCTTGGGGCTGACCGTCCCGATGGGCGAAGACCTCCACAACGTCGACCACGCCGTAGCGCTGCAGGAAGTCGTGATAACGATGGTTGTCACGTCGCGGTTGGCGGCTCATCGCCAGGCTCAACGGCACCACGGAAAACTCGCTGGACACGCAGTGGCGCGGGTGCAGCGGGTCGAATTGGCGATAGTTGTCCAGGTAGTCGCGGTGCATCTCGCCGCTCATCCCATGCAGGCTGAAGTCATGGACCTGCAGTTGCCGATCAACGCAGTAGAACGCCGCCCGGCTGACGGGAACAAGCTGGGTAAAGGCGTGCAGGCACTGGCCGGCGATGTCCTGGGTGGGGATGACGTTCATGCTCGCACCTTCGCCGAGAGGGCTGCCGGTGGGGCCGGCAGCCAAGTCCGATCAGGCTACCGCGAAGTAGTGTTTGACGAAACTCTCGCTGACCACTTCCCACAGCACCGGCGTGCCCTTGGTCACGAACCAGCTGTCGCCGGCCTTGTAGCGGGTGCTCTGGCCGGTGGCCTCGTCGGTGAGCACTACTTCACCGGTGACCACGGTGGCTTGTTCGGCGAAGGGGTAGACCATCCGGAACTTGCCTTGGGTGGTGCCGAAGTAGGCGCTGCTGACGGGATCGGTCGGTGCGCCGAAGGTCATCTTGCCGAAGGCTTTGACTTCGCCTTCGAGAATCTGCGAACCGAGATCGGCGACGGTGCCCCAGGCGTCCAGGTCGGACAGCTGGATGTCTTTTTCGAGGGTGATAAGGGGCATGGCAGTGACTCCTGATGATTGAAAAATAGTGAAGTTGGGTGGCGTGCTGTAGGAGCTGGCGAAGCCTGCGATCTTTTGATTTTGACCTTTCGCTCTAGACTCAATGGTCAATGGAAAGATCGCGGCCTCGTTTCACTCGACAGCTCCTACGGCAGCGCAGCGGGATAAATCCCCTCCCTCAGCGACGGCCGTTCCAGTAGCCCGACAGCTGATGCCAGGACTTGCCGGCGGTCAGCAGCAATGGACGAATGGCGTCTTTGCCGATGATGGTCGGGCGATGGATCGAGCTGACCAGGTCGTAGCGCGCCGAGCCTTCGCTCATGCCTTCGGCCAGCACCTTGCAGATGATGTGGCTCGGCGTGACGCCAAAGCCTGAGTAACCCTGGACGAAAAACGCGTTGCTGCGGCCGGGAAGGGTGCCGATCTGCGGGAACAGGTTCGGGCTGCACGCCATCGGGCCACCCCAGGCCAGGTCGATCTTCACGTCCTTGAGGTACGGGAAGATTTTCAGCATCAGGCGCCGGTTCCAGGCCTTGAGGTCCTGGGGGATGTGCTCCACCAACGGCGTCGCGGCACCGAACAGCAGGCGGTTTTCGTTGGTGACGCGGTAGTAGTCGATCACCGGGCGAATGTCACTGTAGGCACCGCGAATCGGGCTGATGCGCTGGATCAGTTCGTCCGACAACGGCTCGGTCATCATCTGGAAGGCGTAGGTGTTGATGGTCGAGCGGTGCAGTTCCGGTTCCAGCTTGTTGAGGAAACTGTCGCAGGCCCACAGCAGCTTGCTGGCCCTGACCGAGCCACGCCCGGTACGCACGGTGATGCGCTCGCCATAACTGACTTCCAGGGCTGGGCTGTTCTCGAAAATCCGCACGCCGTGGCTGACCAGGGCCTTGGCCTCACCCAGCAGCAGGTTCAACGAGTGCACATGCCCGCCGCCCATGTGCAGCAAGGCGCTGCCGTAGGCCTTGGAACCGATGATCTGCTGCACGTCGGAGCCGCCGAGAAAGCGGATCTCGTGTTTGCTGTTGACTGACTTGAAGTCTTTTTCCCAGGCCCGCAGGGTTTTCTCCTGGCGCGCGTTGAAGCCCATGTAGCCGTAGCCGTGGCAGAAGTCGGCGTCGATGGCGTACTTGGCGATACGGTCCTTGATGATGTCGGCGCCCAGGTCGCTGATCTCGAAGATCTGGCGCAGGCCGTCTTCACCCACGTCCTTCTTGATCTTTTCCAGGTCATGACCGATGCCGGCCATGATCTGCCCGCCATTGCGCCCGGTGCCGCCGAACCCCAGGTAACGCGCCTCCAGCACCACGATGTTGGTGATGCCTTTTTCGGCGAGTTCCAGCGCGGTATTGATGCCGGAGAAACCGCCGCCAATGACCACGACATCGGCGTCCACGTCCTGTTCCAGCGTGGGGAAACTGAGGTTGTATTTCTTGGTGGCCGTGTAATAGGTGGGCGTTTCGATATTGATCATGACGCAACCTGACAAAGTGAAAGGAAACTCCGTTGCAATGCCTACGCAAGGCATTGCAGGGGATGGCCCTATTAAGAGCCCGGATGGGGGCGCGTGTCTTGATCATCCGTGCCGGGGTATTTGACCGAGCGCGCCATGGAGCCGAAGCCTGCCCACGAAAAGTACAATCTTGGATCTGGAAGGTGCATTTTTCACCCGCCGGTGATTGCCCATACTGGACTGGCCTTAATCACTGATCCCGTTGTTTGTGCAGCCTCAGGTTGCCGGGCAAAGGCGGGATTGGCAGATGCCAATAATAAAAGAGCCTGTCCATGAAAAAGCCAAACCCGCTGCTCGAAGACCTCAAGCCCATCCTGCCGGTCATTGCCGCCAATGCCTTCCAGGCGGAGAAAGACCGTACCGTCCCTGCCGAGAATATAGCCTTGCTCAAAAGCATCGGCATGCACCGGGCCTTCCAACCGAAACCGTACGGTGGCATGGAGATTTCCCTGCCGCAGTTCGCCGATTGCATCGCGCTGCTGGCCGGAGCCTGTGCCAGCACGGCCTGGGCCATGAGCCTGTTGTGCACCCACAGCCATCAGTTGGCAATGTTCCCGGCCAAGGCCCAGCAGGAAATCTGGGGCGATGATCCCGATGCCACCGCCAGCAGCAGCATCGCGCCGTTTGGCCGCACCGAGGACGTCGACGGCGGTGTGATGTTCAGCGGTGAAATGGGCTGGAGCAGCGGCTGCGATCATGCCGAATGGGCGATCGTGGGGTTTCGCCGTAAAAACGCCGAAGGCGCCCAGGACTATTGCTTTGCGGTGCTGCCGCGCAGCGACTATGCGATTCGCGATGACTGGTTCGCGGTGGGCATGCGCGGCAGTGGCAGCAAGACGTTGATCGTTGACAACGCTTTCGTGCCGGAACACCGGATCCAGAAAGCCAAGGACATGATGGAGGGCAAGTCCGGCGGATTCGGCCTGTACCCCGACAGCAAGATCTTCTACTCGCCGTACCGGCCGTACTTCGCCAGCGGTTTCTCCACGGTCAGCCTGGGCGTGGCCGAGCGCATGCTGGAGGTCTTTCGCGAGAAAACCCGCAACCGCGTGCGGGCCTACACCGGCGCGGCAGTCGGTGCCGCTACCCCGGCGTTGATGCGCTTGGCCGAGTCGACCCATCAGGTGGCGGCGGCCCGTGCCTTCCTGGAGAAAACCTGGCAGGAGCACGCCGAACATGGCGAGCGCCACGAGTACCCCAGCCGGGAAACCCTGGCGTTCTGGCGGACCAACCAGGGCTACGCCACCAAGATGTGCATCCAGGCCGTCGACCGTTTGATGGAAGCGGCCGGCGGCGGTGCCTGGTTCGAAAGCAATGAGTTGCAACGGCTGTTCCGCGACGCCCACCTGACCGGCGCCCATGCCTATACCGACTACGACGTCTGCGCGCAGATTCTCGGTCGTGAGCTGATGGGCCTTGAGCCTGATCCTTCCATGGTTTGACCGCCTGTCCTTAGAACAATAATCGAGGCCGTCCCTTGAGGCGGCCGGGAGTCTTGCATGTCCAGTCTTTGTGCTACCGCTTTCGATACCCGCGCGTTCCGCCGGGCCCTGGGTAACTTCGCCACCGGCGTGACCGTGGTCACCGCTGCCACTGAAGATGGCCGCAAGGTCGGTGTGACGGCCAACAGTTTCAACTCGGTGTCCCTGGATCCGCCGCTGATCCTGTGGAGCATCGACAAGCGTTCTAGTAGCCATGAGGTGTTCGAAGCTGCCAGCCATTTTGCGGTGAACGTGCTGGCCGCCGACCAGATCGACCTGTCGAACAACTTCGCACGACCCAAGGAGAACCGCTTCGCTGAAATCGAATTCGAGACCGGCGAAGGCGGCGCCCCGGTGTTTGTCGATTGTTCGGCGCGTTTTCACTGTGAAAAATTCCAGCAGGTCGATGGCGGCGATCACTGGATCATGATCGGCAAGGTCGTGGCGTTTGATGATTTCGGACGCTCGCCGTTGCTCTATCACCAGGGCGCCTACTCGATGGTGCTGCCTCACACGCGCATGACCAAACGGGAAGAGGGCCAATCCCCCAGCAGTCACTTCCAGGGACGCTTGAGCCATAACCTGTATTACCTGATGACCCAGGCACTGCGGGCCTATCAGGCCAGCTACCAGCCGCGTCAGTTGTCCACCGGTTTGCGCACCAGTGAGGCGCGAATGTTGATGGTGCTGGAGAACGACGCCGGGCTGAACCTGTGCGACCTGCAGCGGGAAGTGGCGATGCCGGCGCGCGAGATCGAAGAAGCCGTGGCCAACCTCAAGCGCAAGGGCCTGGTGAGCGATGAAGGCGAGCGGGTACGCCTGACCGCCAAGGGTATCGATGAGACCGAAGGGCTCTGGGCGATTGCCAAGGAGCAGCAGGACAAGGTGTTCGACCCCTTCAGCGAGGAACAGGTCGAGCATTTCAAGCAAGTGCTCAAGGGCGTGATCAAGGGCGCTTGAGTTCGCAGCGATACCTTCCCTTGCCCCCCGCTGGGCTCTGTAGGAGCTGGCGAAGCCTGCGATCTTTTGATCTTGATCTTTTCGCTCTCGACTCAATTGTCTGGGACAAGATCGCAGCCTCGTTGCACTCGACAGCTCCTACACCGCTCATACAAGCGTCCTTGTCACAGGGCCATCGCTTGATCCAGATTCTGTGAACGGATGGTCCGGCAGGGGTTGGAAGCTGTTAAGATTTAGTTAACTCATTAACTAAATCTTTCTCGCGAACACAACTCATGCCCAAGCTGCGCCAATCCTTGACCCTGACCCTGCTCCAGGCCCGTGAAGCGGCCATGGGTTTTTTCCGGCCTTCCCTCAATCAACATGGCTTGACCGAGCAGCAATGGCGAGTCATCCGTATTCTCAGCCAGCACGATGAGCTGGAGATCAATCGCTTGGCCGAATTGGCCTGCATCCTCAAGCCCAGCATGACCGGCGTGTTGGTGCGCATGGAAGCGGCGGGCATGGTGGTGCGGCGCAAGGCTGAACAGGATCAGCGACGAGTGCTGGTACGCCTGGCGCCGCAAGGGCAGGCGAGCTTCGATTCGATGAGCCAGAGCATGGAAGAGAATTACCAGCGTCTGCAGGACAAGCTAGGGGAGGAAAAATTGCAGACGCTGCTGGGGTTGCTCAATGAGCTGAAGGCGATCAGGCGCTGACGTCTGCGGAAGGCATAGGGCTTTTGTGGCGAGGGAGCTTGCTCCCGCTGGGCCTGTAGGAGCTGTCGAGCGGAGCGAGGCTGCGATCTTTCCAAAGACGCTTGAATCCCAAGTGAAAGATCAAGATCAAAAGATCGCAGGCTTCGCCAGCTCCTACAGAGTCCAGCGGGCGCAAGCTCCCTCGCCACAGAGAAATGTGATGTTGTTCAGTACACGCCGCCAACCGCAGGCTTCGGTGTGTCCTTGAACATCGCCGCCAGTGTCTGCAAGCCCCGCATCAACACCGTAGTATCCACGCCCACCGCGACAAACGCCGCGCCGAGTTCGATATAGCGCCGGGCCAGTTTTTCATCGGCGCTGAGAATCCCGGCGGCCTTGCCGGCCTGGCGGATGCGGGCGATGGCGTCTTCGATGGCCGCTTGCACCTCCGGGTGACCGGGGTTGCCACGAAAACCCATGGACGCGCTCAGGTCCGCCGGGCCGATAAAGACCCCATCCACACCTTCCACTGCCGCAATTTCATCCAGGTTGGCCAGGCCTTCGCGGCTTTCGATCTGGACCAACAGGCACATCTGCTCATCGGCCTTGTCGAGGTAACCGGGGATGCTGTTCCAGCGTGATGCCCGGGCCAGTGCGCTGCCGACACCGCGGACGCCATGGGGCGGGTAGTGGATGGCGCGCACCAGTTCGCGCGCCTGCTCGGCGCGTTCCACCATCGGCACCAGCAGGGTCTGCACGCCAATATCGAGCACTTGCTTGATCAGCGCCGTGTCACCGATCACCGGGCGTATCACCGGCTGGCTGGGGTAGGGGGCCACGGCCTGGAGCTGGCCGAGCAAGGTGCGCAAGTCGTTGGGCGCGTGTTCACCGTCGATCAGCAGCCAGTCGAAGCCGGCGTTGGCCGCCAGTTCCGCACAGTAGGCATCGGCCAATCCCAGCCACAGGCCGATCTGCGCCTCGCCGCTGCGCAGGCGTTGCTTGAAGGTATTGATGGGCATGTCCATGAAACGGTCTCCGATCAGACGAAACGGCAGGCGATGGAACCGAGCATGTCGTAGTCGACATGGAAGGTATCGCCGGGGTTGGCTGCCACGGGGCGGGTGAAGGAACCACCGAGGATGATCTGTCCCGGTTGCAGGGTGACGTCATAGGCCGCCAGTTTGTTCGCCAGCCAGGCCACGCCTTTGGCCGGGTGATTGAGCACCGCCGCCGAGACGCCGGACTCTTCGATCACGCCGTTGCGGTAGAGCACCGCCGGCACCTTGCGCAGGTCGATCTCGGTCGGGCGTACGGCGCGACCGCCCATGACCACGCCGGCATTGGCGGCGTTGTCGGAGATGGTGTCGAAGACCTTGCGGGTCGCCTTGGTCTGCGGGTCGATCTGCTGGATGCGCGCATCGATGATTTCCAGCGCCGGGATCACCCATTCGGTGGCGTCGAGCACGTCGAATACCGTCACGTTCGGGCCTTTCAATGGCTTGCCGAGAATGAACGCCAGCTCCACTTCTACCCGCGGCACGATGAAACGCTCGAACGGGATGTCGGTGCCTTCGTCAAAGAACATGTCGTCCAGCAGCGCGCCGTAGTCCGGCTCGGTGATGTTCGACGACACCTGCATGGCCCGGGAGGTCAGGCCGATCTTGTGGCCGACCAGCTTGCGGCCGTCCTTGATTTTCTGCGCGACCCAGGCGCGCTGGATGGCGTAGGCATCCTCGATGGTGATGTCCGGGTGATCGAGGGAAAACTGCCGCACCTGTTCGCGGGAGCGTTCGGCATGGTCGAGGCGGGCGGCGGCTTGCTGGATGAGGTTCTGGTCAAGCATGGCAAGGGTCTCTTATTGAGGGTTGACGATGGCGGCCCGGGTGCGCAGCACCAGCAAGCCGCCAAGGGCGATGAGCAGGGCCAGCACATACAAGGCGAGGCTGGCGCTCTGGGTGGTGTCGCGCATCCAGCCGATCAGGTAGGGCGCGAAGAATGAGGCGATGCTGCCGAAGGAGCTGATCAGAGCGATGCCGGCAGCCTGGGTGCCGTTGGACAGGAAGGCCGGCGGCAATTGCCAGAACATCGGCAACGCCGCACTGGCGCCCATGCCGGCGACAATCAGGCCGCTGAGCACCAGGGTCGGATTGCCGGGTGAGAGCCCGGTGACCGCAATACCCAGCGCTGCCATCCACAGCGGCACACACAGGTGCCAACGGCGTTCGCGGTGGCGGTCGGAGGAACGCCCGCAGCCGATCATGAAGAAACAGCCGGCCAGGTAGGGCACCGCGCTGAGCAGCCCGACCTTGCCGTCGCTGCCGATGCCGGCGCCATGGATCAGGGTCGGCATCCAGAAGGCCAGGGTGTTCACCGCCAGCATCACGGCGAAGTAAACCGCCACCAACAACCAGACCTGCGGATTGTTGAGGATCGCCGAAAACGAGGTGATGGATTTGCGCTGTTCTTCAAGGCTCAGTTGTTCGCGCAGCTGCTGCTTGGCGTGCGGTGTGAGCCACCTGACCGTCTCGAAATTGTCCGGCAGGCACTTGAGCACAACAAGGCCGAGCAGGATCACCGGCAGCCCTTCGATGACGAACATCCACTGCCAGCCGCGCAAACCGCCAACATCATGGAAGTGCTCGAGAATGCCGCCGGACAAAGGCCCGCCAAGCACCCCGGCCATCGGCACGGCGATGGCGAACAACGCGGTCACCTGGGCCCGGCGCCGGGCCGGATACCAGCGGTTGAGAAAGACCAGGATGCCAGGAAAGAAACCGGCCTCGGCCACGCCCAGCAGAAAGCGCAGCACGTAGAAACCGGCGGCGCTGTCGATAAGGAACATGCCGGTGGACAAGGCGCCCCAGACCACCATCAGCGTGGCGATCCAGCGCCGCGGACCGACCCGGTCCAGGGCCATGTTGCTGGGCACCCCAAACAGCGCGTAGGCGATGAAGAACAGCCCTGCGCCGAAGCCGTAGACCGTATCGCTGAACTGCAGGTCGGCGCTCATCTGCATCTTCGCGAAGCCGATGTTGATGCGATCCAGGTGGGCAAAGAGGTAACAGACCAGCAGCAGCGGCATCAGCCGCCAGGTGATGGTGGCGTGGGTGCGGTCGTGCGCGATGGTGCCGGCCGTGTTGGCGGTATTGGCTGTGCTCATGATCTTGTACTTTTTGTCAGAGAGGCCGATGGGGAACGCGAGGCAGACGGATTCAGGTGGCCTGGCCCTTGAGGAAGGCGTGGACGTTGTTGGCCTTGAAATTGAGCAGTTCGTGCAGCTCGATCATCTCGAACGACAGGGCCAGCAGGCGTTGGGCCTGGAGCTCGGCGAAGTGCGCGGTGATCACCTCGAAGAGTTTTTCCGCGACTTTCTGGCGCGTGGCCAGGTCACGGCCGTGGCCGACTTTCAAGGTCATGTGTACGAAGGCGTAGTCGTGCTTGCCGTCGGCCATGCGCCAGGTGTCCAGGCGCACGCCGCGGCTGCGGATGCCGCCCAGGGGGAACACGCCGCTGTCGCCCAGCAAGGCGTGGACCTTTTCAAACAGGCCGGGCAGGTCGGCTTGTTGTTCGATGTTGTCGGTGTATTCAGCGATGAAATGCGGCATGAACGGCTCCTTCAGGCCGCACGGAAATGCCATGCGGCCGCAGTATCAAACAGGGAAGACAGCGTTGATCTGTCCGGTGCCGGAGCTGCCGAAAGGCTCGGTGATGATTTCGGCAGGTTTGTCGTAGTCCGGCCCGCCGAGCAACCCCAGCAGCATCGCCGTGTCATGCATCTTGCCTTCGCCGAAGCAGTGTTCGGCGTAGTCCGGGAGCATGGCGCAGAACTCTTTCCAGCGGCCTTGGCGCCACATCTCGACGACGTGCAGGTCGACTTGCTTGTCGAACTCCCGCGTCCAGTTGTGGATGTTGGCTTCAGCGTTGCGATCGTCGGAAAAACGGTGCGACAGCGACCCGGAGGCGAGTACCAGCACCTTGCGGTCGCTTTTTTCGATGGCCCGGCGCACGGCGGCGCCGAAGGTGAAGCTGTCTTGCAGGCGGTGCCAGGCGCACCAGGCGGCAATCGACACGACGTTGAATTTCTGTTCCTGAGGGACATCCATGTGCATGTAGCGCATGGGCACCAGCGTGCCGTATTCCAGCTCAAGACTCGGGATGTTGTGGGCCAGGGTGCGCACGTCGGCGGCATTGGCCTCGGCGGCGATCAACTCGCCCAGTTCCGGGGCGCCTGAGTATTCGTACTCCATGTTCTTGATGAAGTGCGGCAGCTCGTTGCTGGTGTAGATGCCCTTGAAGTGCGCGCCGCTGTTGACGTGATAGGCGCTGTTGACCAGCCAGTGCACGTCGAACACCACGGCGGTATCGGCCCCCAGTTCCCGGGCACGGCGACCGATTTCCTTGTGGCCGGCAATCGCGGCGGCGCGGCAACCGTGGTGCTTGCCGGGCAGCTCCGACAGGTACATCGAGGGAACGTGGCAGATTTTGGCAGCCAGGACGACTTCGCCCATGATGATTCTCCTGAAAAATTGTTCTTGTTGAATCTTGGATAACGGGTGAACCGGGTCTCGATGATGAACCGTGGCGAGGGAGCTTGCTCCCGCTCGATTGCGCAGCAATCGCCAGGAAAAGCGGGGCCGCTTCGCAGCCCAGCGGGAGCAAGCTCCCTCGCCACAGGGTGTATCTCTTGCCACAGATGCATCACCTGCTACAGACGGATTACCCGACCTGGGTCATACACCCCACCGCGGTATGTGATGACTGCCCATGGAGATGCAAACGTTCTTGATCTCGGCAAACACTTCAAAGCTGTACTGTCCGCCTTCGCGGCCGGTTCCGGAACCCTTTACGCCGCCGAAAGGCTGGCGCAGGTCGCGCACGTTCTGGCTGTTGATGAACACCATGCCGGCCTCGATGCCATGGGCCAGGCGATGGGCCTTGCCGATGTCCTGGGTCCAGATGTACGAGGCCAGGCCGTATTCGGTGTCGTTGGCCAATTGCAGGGCTTGGGCCTCGTCCTTGAACGGGATCAGGCACACCACCGGGCCGAAGATTTCTTCCTGGGCGATGCGCATGTTGTTGTTCACGTCGGCGAACACCGTTGGCTGGATGAACTGGCCGCGGCTCAAGTGGGCAGGCAAATTGGCCGGACGCTCCAGGCCGCCGGCCAGGAGGGTGGCGCCTTCTTCGAGACCGATCTTGATGTAGCCGGTGACCTTGTCGTAGTGGGCCTGGGTAATCATCGAGCCGACCTGGGTCTTCGGGTCCTGCGGATCACCGACGATCAGGCGCTTGGCGCGGGCGGCGAACTCGGCCACGAACTGCGGGTAGACGCTTTCCTGGATGAAGATCCGGCTGCCAGCGGTGCAGCGTTCGCCATTGAGGGAAAAAATCGTGAACAGCGCGGCGTCGAGGGCGCGTTCGAGGTCGGCGTCTTCGAAAATCAATACCGGCGACTTGCCACCCAGCTCCATCGAATATTTCTTCAACCCGGCGGTCTGCATGATTTTCTTGCCCGTGGCGGTGCCGCCGGTGAAGGAGATCGCCCGCACATCCGGGTGGCGCACCAGCGCATCGCCGGCGGTTGCGCCGTAACCCTGGATCACGTTCAACACGCCATTGGGCAGGCCAGCCTCGACCGCCAGGCGACCCAGCTCGTTGGCGGTCAGCGGCGACAGCTCGGACATCTTCAGCACGGCCGTGTTGCCCAGCGCCAGGCACGGCGCGGTCTTCCAGGTCGCGGTCATGAACGGTACGTTCCAGGGCGATACCAGCGCGCAGACACCCACCGGTTGGTACAGGGTGTAGTTGAGCATCTGGTCGTCGACCGGATACGTATGGCCGTCCATCCGCGTGCAGACTTCGGCAAAAAAATCGAAGTTGTGGGAGGCACGCGGAATCAGCACGTTCTTGGTCTGGTGGATCGGCAAGCCCGTGTCGAGGGTTTCCAGTTCGGCCAGTTTCGGCACGTTCTGCTCGATCAGTTCACCGAGCTTGCGCATCAGCCGGGCGCGTTCCTTGGCGGGCGTATTGGCCCATTTCGGAAACGCTTCCTTGGCCGCCGCGACCGCTTGGGCGACTTCCTCGGCGCCGCCGCTGGCGACTTCGCCGATGGCCTCGCCCGTGGCCGGGTTGTAGTTGACGAACACGTCTTTGCTTTCGACCTCACGGCCGTTGATCCAGTGTTTGATCATGCTGCTCAAGCCTCTTTACGGGATGCGAAGAACTCGGCTTCGCTGACAATTCGATTGACCAGACGGCCGACACCTTCCACTTCCACCACCACTTCATCGCCGGGCACCACGTCCGCCAGGCCTTCCGGGGTGCCGGTGGCGATCATGTCGCCGGGGTGCAAGGTCATGAAGCTGGACAGGTACTCGATCAGGTACGGGATATCGAAAATCATGTCCTTGGTGCTGCCTTCCTGGCGCAGTTCGCCATTGATCCAGGTGCGCAGCGTCAGGTTGCTCGGGTCCGGCACATCGGCCACATCGACGATCCATGGGCCGACGGGGGTGGTGGCATCACGGTTCTTCACCCGCAGGTTGGGGCGGTAGTAGTTTTCCAGGTAATCGCGGATCGCGTAGTCGTTGCACACGGTGTAGCCGGCCAGGTATTCCAACGCATCCTCGCGCTTGACGTTGCGCGCCGCTTTGCCGATGACCGCCACGAGCTCGCACTCGTAGTGCATGTAGGCGACGTTGTCGGGACGCCAGGTCGCCTGGTTGTGGCCGGTGTAAGTGCCGGGGGACTTGATGAATGCCAGGGGCTCGGTCGGCGGCTTGAACGCCAGTTCGGCGGCGTGATCGGCATAGTTCAGGCCCAGGGCGAACATGCTGCCGGTGGCCGGTGGCAGCCACCGGACCTGGTCCTCGGCCAGCAGGCGACCGTCGGCCAGGCGTACAGCGTTGTGAGCTTCAACGGTGACGGCTTGATCCTGGCCTTCAAAACGAATGCGCGCGTGTTTCATGAGCCTGCTCCTGTTTCCTCGGCCACGATGGTATTGACCAGACGGCCCAGGCCGCTGATGTCCACTTCGACACGGTCACCGGGCAGTACGTCGACCCGGCCTTCAGGCGTGCCGGTGATCAGCACGTCGCCGGCATGCAGGGTCATGAACTCGCTGATCTCGGCGATCAGTTGGGGAATGTTGCGAACGAAGTTGGCCGTGCTGTTCTGCTGGCGAACCTCGCCGTTGACGTACAGCGTGATCGCCAGGCTGTGCGGGTCGGGCACCTGGGCGGTGGGCAGAAGTTCCGGGCCGATGGCACAGAAACCGTCCCGGCACTTGGCCTTGACGGCGGGGCGGTAATAGCTGTCTTCCGGGAGGCTGAATTCGTTGACGATGGTGTAGCCGGCCACGTAGTCGAGGGCTTCGGCGGCGCTGACGCGACTGGCTGACTTGCCCATGACCACGCCAAGCGCCGGCCCTGGTTGCAGTGTTTCGCCGCGACCGGGGTGAACCACCTCGGCACCGTGCCAGTTGCGGGTGTTGGGGGTCTTGATGAACAGCACGGGCTTGAGCGGCGGTTTCTGATAGGGCGGTTGCTCGAACTCGGCGAGGCGCTGTTTCAGCAGCCCCTGGTAGTTCAGCGCGACCCCGAACAGGGTGCCGGTCGCGACGTCATGCAGGGCACGGCTCATGCTTGTCTCCTGGCGATGCAGAGAGGTGAGGGCTCTGCGGTTATTGTTAATGTGTTAACAGTTATAATTAAGATGTTAACTATCGTCAAGCGTGACAGAATGAGCGGGCACTGGTTGCCTTGCCGGATTCGGTGCAGGATGGGTGCGGCAGGTGCCTGGACCAGAATAAGAAAACGAGTACTGCGTGATGACTGACCGTCAGCCGATCCCCAACATCAACATTGGTCAGGTGTACGACCAGCGCTACAGCGACGCCGAAGTGCATTACGACCGACTTGCCAACCTGGCGGATTTTTTCGGCCGCAACATGCCGGTTCATCGCCACGACCGGTTCTTCCAGGTGCACTACGTCAAGAGCGGCACCGTGCGGGTGTATCTCGATGACCAGCAGTACGTCGAATCCGGCCCGATGTTCTTCCTCACGCCACCGACCATTCCCCATTCCTTCGTGACCGAGGCCGACAGTGACGGACATGTGCTGACGGTGCGCCAGCAATTGGTGTGGCAGTTGATCGACGCCGACCCGAGCCTGGCGCCGGCGGGCGTGCAAATGCCGGCAGCCTGCGTTGCGCTGGCGCAACTGGGGCCCGGGCAGGCGGGGGAGGTGCGGCGGTTGGAATACCTGTTCGAGGAATTGAGCGAGGAGGTGACGCCCGGGCGCCCGGGGCGTAGCGCAGCACTGGACGCTTTGACGCGGCTGATCATGATCAGCCTGCTACGGTTGTGTTCCAACTCCCTGGAGGCCAGGCCAGCCCGGCATGAAGACCTGAAGATCTTTCACCGCTTCAACGAGTTGATCGAGGCCCACTACCTGCAGCATTGGCCGTTGTCGCGCTACGCCGAAGGCATCGGCGTGACCGAGGCGCGCCTCAATGACGTGTGCCGACGCATCGCCGACCTGCCTTCCAAGCGCCTGATCATGGAGCGGCTGATGCAAGAGGCCAAGCGCCTGTTGTTGTTCACCGGCAGCTCGGCCAATGAAATCTGCTACCAGCTCGGGTTCAAGGACCCGGCGTATTTCAGTCGGTTTTTCCAGCGTTACGCCCAGCTCACGCCGGGGGAGTATCGCCAGCGGCAGTCGGGGTTGCGCTGAATGGTGGGGAGAGGGATTTCTGTGGGAGCAAAGCTTGCTCGCGATGCAGGCGTCTCAATTTCTGAAAGACCGCATCGCCAGTATTCGCGAGCAAGCTTTGCTCCCACACAATCCCCTTCCACAGTGACATAGCGCGGCCATGCTTCTTGCAGCAGCCTGGCTGCCCAACTAAGCTGCCGACTCGCCCATCCACACAGTTCGAACATGGCCAACCCCAGACCCTCATTGACCCTGACGCTGTTGCAAGCCCGCGAAGCGGCGATGGCTTTTTTTCGACCTGCGCTGAACCAACATGACCTCACGGAACAGCAATGGCGGGTGATCCGCATCCTGCATCAGCAAGGGGAGCTGGAAAGCCATCAACTCGCCCACCAGGCGTGCATCCTCAAGCCGAGCATGACCGGTGTGCTCAGTCGCCTGGAGCGTGACGGCCTGGTGCGGCGGCAGAAGTCCAGCCAGGATCAGCGACGGGTCTTTGTCGGGCTGACCGAGCGCGGCCAGCAGTGCTTCGTGTCCATGAGCGAGGGCATGGAAAGCAACTATCAACGGATCGAAGAGCAGTTTGGCGAGGAAAAGATGCAGCAGCTGCTCGCGTTGCTCAATGAGCTGAAGAACATCAAGCCCTGAGCCGACCTGTCAGGCAATCACAGCGAGGACGCGCTGTAGGAGCTGACGAGCGAAGCGAGGCTGCGATCTTTCCACTGCTCATCGAGTCGAAAGCTCAAGATCAAAAGATCGCAGGCTTCGCCAGCTCCTACAGAGCCCAGCGGGAGCAATCTCTGGCCACAAAAACACTTCACACCGCGCTGTGCTCACGCAACTCCTGCAACCGATCAGCCCCACCTTCAGCCACGCGATTCTCGAGCAACCGATCAGAACCGCCTTCAGCCACGCGATTCTCGAGCAAACGATCGGAACCGCCTTCGGCCACACGATTTTCCAGCAAGCGATCAGACCCGCCTTCAGCCAGCTGTTGCGCCTGGTCGTGAGTCGATGCACTGGCGGCGGTGGCCGAGGCGACATTGGCCAGGCCGACACCGCCAACCAATGTCAGGGCGATAGCCAGGGACGATACTTTCGAGAAATTGAACATGGTGATTTTCCTTGCGCTTGATTGAGTGGGTCCGTGGCAGCGAATGTGTTGCTGTCCGGTGATCACAGTTAAACGCGCGGATGTATCGACGATGTGTGCCAGGAGAGGGTGAGATCCATTGTTTCGTATCGGTCCGCATCTCAGATACAGACCGATACAAACTCAGTAAGCGATGGCAAGCGAATGGCTTTGAGCCCTGATCAAGGCAGGGCCAGGGCTTGTTTCAACTGGTCCACCAAGGTTGGCGTCATGTAGTGCGGCCCGTCGAACAGGTAGAGCGGATAGCCTGCATAGGCCGCCAGTTGTGGCTTGAGCTCCTCGACCGTGGCGGAGCGGAAGCCACCGCCGTATTTGGGGCGAAAGGCTTCGACGATGATCCGCACTCGATTCTGGCCGAGCCGATCACGCAGGGCGTCGGCGTAGTTGCGGGCAACCGGGGCGGTGCGGGCATAGACGCCAACGCCGTCCTGGAAGAACACGCCGATGTCGTTCGGCAACCATTGCTTGAGCCAGTCTGCGGTAGCGGCGGGGCCGATGTTGGCGCCGTCATAGACGCTGATCCACAGTGGGCGTGGCAGCTTGGCCAGCAAGGCCGGCAGCTCTGTGGCGCCCGACCAGCTGGGGTCGACCTCAGCCGGAAAGTACCAACCGGTGACATGCAATGGCGTCGGCAACCCGGCAATGCGCTCCGACAGCGTCGCCAGTTGCTTGATGTTTTCTCGTGAGCGGTTCTCGCTGAAATAGCCGGCCAGCCCGAGGATGACATCCTGGGCCCACGGCGTCTTGGCGATGCGCGCCCAGTCGGGCAGAACCGGTACGCTGGGCAGGCCGGTGCCGGGCACGAAGGCCTGGTCGTCCACCACCGTCCATTGCACGAGCAGCTCGTGCACCCCCAGCTTTTCCCAATTGCCGCTGATGCCGACGGTCTGGTTGTCCGGCTGCCAGGCGATGCCGACGATGTTCGGTGTCGTGGTGGTCATTATGTAGTACGTCCCTGTACCTGCGCTGAGGAGTGCGGCCACAAACAGCGCCGCGATGGTCTTGCGATTGATGAACTTTGCGAAGCTATTCAAACAAGTCCCTTCTGGATGCAGTGTAGTCGCGGCTCGGCAAAGCGAGCCGCTTTTCGTACGGACGAACCGAATATCCCACCAACGTCCTCAGTAGGAGTAGGTCAGGCGCGCGAACACGCCTTTGGCGCGATCCTCGCCAAACACCCTGGCCCGGTATTGCAGGGACAGGTCCACATAGGAGCGTGGCGCGTTGTAGACGTCTTCCCGGAACCAGTAACGTACGTTGTTTCCTATCCCGATTCCCCCGGCGTCGCCGGAAGAAAAGCCGCCGCCGGCTTCGCTCTTCATCTTGGAATCGTAGTCGATCGCTGCGACAACATGGGGGAAGGTCACCCAGCGCGAGCCGGTTCCACCGATGGCATAGCTGCGGCCCACTTGCCATTCGCTGTTGAAGTAGTCTCGCGAGTCGTTGATGTAGTGGCCGACCTCGGCGTACAGCTGCGAAGTCCACCAGCTCGGCACATCGACCCGCAGATCGGTGCCGATGCTCGAACCGTAGCCCAGTCGCACCAGCCAGTCGCCGTCGACATTGGAAGAACCCAGCGGGAAGGTCCGTTCAAGGGCGGCCATGATGTTGACCGAACTGAAGGGCTTGACCCGCACGCCGAGGGCGCCTTGCAAGGCATCCGCGCCCGTGTCCGAATCGCTGTTCTTGCTCCATAGGGTGTCGGTGATGCGTCCGTAGAGTTCGACAAAGCGGCCATTGCGATAGCCCAGCGGACGCCACGACAGTTCGGTGCTGTTTTGCAGCAGGTCATTGCTTTCGCTGCCGCTGCTGCTGGTGCCCGGGGCGGCGCTCAGGCCACTGGAACTGTTGCCGCGATAGCTGGTGGTGCTGGTCAGGCCGATAGTGCGCGAAACATCGCCCACGGTGCGACGGGTATCGAACAGCTGTTGTGCAGACAGCGGAGTCTCCGCGGTTTTTTGCCCATCGATGACACGCTTGAAGTACCCCACGGCTTCGTCGTCTTCATGCAGGCGCATGGCGTTGTAGGCGGCGTCCTGGGCCGCCGTCGTGGTCAGTGGCGTGCTGGCGTCGGCCTTGCGGAACGCCGCGTGGGCCGCCTCGTCGTCGCCGGCCTGCATCGAGAGGTAGGCGACCTGCAGGTCACTCACCGATGCCAGTTCGCCGCTGGCCCGGGCTTCTTGCAGGCGTTCGCGGGCGGTGCGGCGCTGGCCGATGGCGGCATACAGCCCGGCTTCTTCGTAGGCCGGCAGGCTGCCTAGCGCCAGGGCGCGGGTAAAGTCATCCCGGGCACCGGCATCGTCCCCGGACTGCTGGCGCAGGCGTCCACGCATGACCAATAGCCGCGCGTCGTCGCCATGGGTTTGCAGGCCTTCGCTGGCGGCGCTGATGGCTTCGGGCAGATGTTTTTGCTCCGTCAGGGCGCTGACCAGCAGGTGCCGATAAGCCGGGTTCTGCGGCGCGCGCGCCACGGCCTGGTTCGCCAGGGCGACTGCGGTCGCCGGGTCTTTGCGGGCGAGGGCGGCATAGGCCTGGGACGCCAGCGCAGTACCGGCATCATGGGAGCTGCCCGGCCAGATCGCACAGGTCAGGCCGAAGGTGCTTTCCTGGCACTCCAGGGGCGGTGGTGGAAATTGGGCCAGGCTGTTCGGGCCTTTGTTTTTCTGGCGCAGCGCTGCACGGGCTGCACCGCTGCGACGGGTCACCTCATCGCTGTCGTCGTTGCCCAGCGTCTGTAACTGCTCCAACGCGTGCTGAGGCTCACCGCGTGCCAGGGCGGCGTCGACGGCAAAGAGACGGATGTCCCGGCGCTCGCTTGGCGACAAGCCGGGCAGGGACAGGGCTCGGTTCAGATCGGCCTGGGCTGGCTGTAACTTGCCCTGGCGATCCCGGGCATAGCTGCGCAGGATCCATGGCGCGGCTTGGCGATCGTCCAGCGCCAGCGAGCCCGCGGCAGCCTGTTCGGCAGCGGGGTAATCCTTCGCCGCGAGCAGGGCACTGATGAGCAGTTGCTGGTTGGCGGCGATCTCTGGCGCCCAGGCCACGGCTTTGCGCGCCTGGTCCACGGCCAGGGCTGTATTGCCTTGCTCCAGGGCGCGATAGCCCTGGATCGCCAGTGGCACGGCCAGTTGACGGCGAATGGCTTTGCGGCGCATCAACAACGTGTTGTCGTTGGCAAAGACGCCAAGGGCATCGCTGGTGGCCCGGTCGGCTTCTTCCAGGCGTTGCTGGCGCTGCAAGGAGTCGATCAGCAACAGGCGATATTCACGGCGACGGGGTGCTTGAGTGATTGCCTTGCGGGCCGATTGCGCGGCCAGGCCGAACTGTTCGCGGTCATAGGCCTTGAACCCCCGGGACGCGGCGACAAAACCCGGTGCCGCGCTGGCGGGGCGAGACGCTGCCAGGGGCTGGGGTTGGTCGCGCAGTTTCTTGTCCCGCTCGGCCAACTCAATCAGGGTGTTCAGGCGTGTTACGTCGGCACGTTGGCGCAGGGCTTCGCGTGCCTTGGCGATGGCCAGGTCGTAGTCCTTGCGTTCGTAGGCGCTGTAGGCTTCGTTGGCGGCGGTATAGGCCGGACCGGACAGTGGCAGCGGCAACGTTTCGGCAAGTGCAAACGCTGGTATCAGGCTCAGCCCCGTGGCCAAAAGGGTCAGGAAGGGGCGGTTCATGCCGGGAGCTCCGTTGGGTAGAGGTCGTGCTGACGGGCCACGGCCTGTTCGATCGTCGGACGTGGCAGCACACCGCTGTCGACCAGGTAATCGCCGATGCGGCCGTGGTGTTGCGGCCGGTACTGGAGCATGACGCGACTGAATTCGTCGCGATCGAGCAGGCCCATTTCGATCAACAGGTCGCCCAGCAGCGGCGCCCGGGCATTTGGCACAGTGTGGCCGTTGCGTACAGGCAGCTTGCGCAACAGCGCGAGAATTTCGCTTTCCCGGGCGATCAGTTGCACCGGCTCGCTGCCCAGCTCGGCGCTGACCTGTTGCAGGCCTTCATCGGGCAAGGGGTTGGCGACGGCGATCTGTTCGCAGCCTTCGCTATTGCGTCCCAGGGGCACGACCCGCCAGCGCAAGGCAAATTCGGGGCTCAACGAGGACGTCGAGGCAGCGGCTTTCTCGGCGACATCAAAGACCCGGGGCAGGTCATTCTGGAACGCGATGGCTTCGGCCAGGGTTTCATCGTCCAGCCAGCCGTTATTGAGCAGAATTCGCCCTAAAGGCACGTTGCGCGACTTTTGTTCGTCGAGCGCGCTTTGCAGGGCCGTGTCGCTGATGGCCTGCCAGGACAGCAACACGCTGCCCAGGCGGCGTGGCGCGATGGCGACCAGGTCGGTGGAAGGAAAGTCGTGCATGGTCTTGTCCCAGACCAGCTTGCGATTCATCACCTTGCCCACCAGGAACATGCGCCAGGCCCGGGAGGCGGCCATGAAGTTGACGAAGTTGCCCACCAGCATGCGGGGCATGGACAGCAAGCCATGCTGCCAACCGTACAGCACGGTGGTGAAGTAATAGCGGTGCAGGATGCGCCAGGCCAAGGCGACGCCGTTGGCCAACAGCAGGTATTTGACCAGGCCATTGGTTTCAAACGGGGTGGGGAAGGTGACATCCCACAAGCCGCTGTTGCGCAAAATGATCAAGCCCAGCAGTTGCACCAGAATGATGTAGGCGATGATGCTGACAAACGCCGTCACCACCCCCTTGCGATCACGAAACAGCAGGTATCGGTTGGCCAGCGAGCCGTGCCAGCCCATCTGCTCCCAGCCTTGCAAGCCGATGCCCAGGGTCCAGCGGGCTTTCTGCCGGAAGGCGGTGCGGAACGTGTCCGGGAAAAACTCGCGCACGCACAGTGGCATCGTCAGGGTCGATTCGTAAGGTTTGCGGAACCAGGATTTGCGCAGCACCCGGAACTGCACCGGGAAACGTACGAAAATCGCATTCATGCCGACCTTGGCCAGGCGCGCGCCAACGTCGTAGTCCTCGGTGAGGCTGTCGGTGTTGAACGGCTGGTTTTCGGTTTCACCGGCCAGCACCCGCAGGGCGCGATGGGAAAAGCAAGTGCCAACGCCGGCCGAGGGCACGGTGTCGGTCATGCTTTCACGCACCACCAGGTCCTTGCCGTGCCATTCGGCGAACTCGTCCATGTAGACGCCCGCCACCCATTCGTACCAGTTGCGCTCCAGCGACACCACAGGCAACTGGATCATGTCCTTGCGTGGCAACAGATAGTTGAACAGACGCAGTTCCAGCGGATGCAGCACGTCCTCGCTGTCGTGCAGGACGACGCCAGCGAAGGTCATGCCATGGGTTTTCTCATGCAGGAAAATCGCCTGGATCACCCAGTTCAGGCAGTCGGCCTTGCAGGTCGGCCCGGCGTGGGGCACTTCCACGCGGTGCAGTTGCTTGTAGCGCCTGCGCATCCGCTCGACTTCGTCGATGGTGCGCTGGTCGTTGATGTACGTACCGACGAAGACCACGTAGTTCTGGTAGTCGAGTGTCGACACCATGTTCTCGATCATCGGCGCGATGACGTCGTATTCCAGCCAGGCCGGCACCATGATCGCCAGGGGCTGTTCGTCCCGGGCCAACAATTGCTCGACGGTCAGCGGCCGGTAGCGGCGGTCCACGGTGAACTTGCGGTACAGGCGACGAGACCAGTACCACACGTCAACGATCAGATCGTCCAGGCTGGAGATCAGGATCAGCACCGCGACCACGATGGTCGCGATCTCCAGGTAGTTGTAGTAATGGGCCAGCCAATAGGGCCAATAAAGCGACGTCATCGAAAGGTACCGTTACTGGCGATTGCGACGGGCACTACGGCCTGCCAGCAACAAGAGGAGGAACAAGATAAAGGCACCTGGAATCAGCCAGAGCAGCGAAGGTTTACGCCAGGCGTCCAGGCCCTTGGGTTCTTCGCGGCCGATCAGCAGGCTACCGCTTGGGTCTTGGGTATCGAAGATCGCCACGGCCCCGTTGTTGCCCAGGATCGCCACGTCGCCACGGGTCAGCACAATCGGCTTGGCCAGGCTTGGCGGCTGGTTGCCCAGTGCCCGGTAGACCAGGCCATGCTGGCCTGCGGTCTGCACCACTTGCAGCGAGGCCAATTGGTTGAGGGGTTGTACGTCCAGCAACACCTGGTCCTTGTGGTTGATGCGCAGGCGACCTTGCTCGTCGACCTGGACCGATTCCTTGCTGTCCTTGAGCGGCAACTCGAAGGCCAGGAAGGCTTTGTCCGGGCTGACGACGGCTTTCGGATCAGCGCTGACCTTGAGCTGCGCGCGCAGCGGCGATACACCGCTGGTATCGGCCACCGAAATGACCCGCGCCAGGCTGCTGGCCGGTTGGTCGAGGTAGGCCTGGGGAACCAGGATCTGGGTGTCCACCGCGAAGCGTGCGGCCATGCCGGAGAAGTCGTCGTCCAGCGAGGTTTTTTCCAGGACGATGTGGCTGGTCGGCAGGACCGATACCGGGAAGGCTTGCGGCGTTTCCAGGCAGCGGTCGCTGACCGGCTGGCGCTGGAACGATACGCGCAAGGTGTTTTTCGAGCCCAGGGCGTAGCGTGGGATGTGGGCCTGGATGCGCTGTGACTCACCATCGGTGGTCAGTTGTTGCGCGCCGATCAGGAAATCATTGAAAAACAGCGAGGCTACCGGCGCTGTAGCGGAAGCACCCGGTGCTGCGGAGACGTCCACCACGGCCGTGACCGGCAGGCGACCGTCGTAGGCCACGCTGCCCAGAGGGAACGAAGTGCTCCAGTCGAATCGCGAGGCCACGTCGAAGTTGCCAGGGGCGCCGCCCAGCCGCGCCAGGGCCACACGGCCATCGTCGCTCAACGGTGTTTGCGCTTCGCTGACGGTCAATTGGCGACTTTTCGCCAGTTTGCTCCACGCCGAACCGAGCAGCGACAAGGCTTTGCCAGTGGATTGCGGGGCGATCATCAGGACCGGGCGAGTGCCGAGCAGCGCCAGGCTTACGTTGTCGGTGCCGGCGCTCGCCAGCGCTGCGTTGACGTGCTGTTCGCGCCATTGGGTCAGTGCGCTGGCGGCCGTTGCGTCGAGGCCTTGGACCTGGCTTTGCAAGGCGTCCAGGGACTGGTTGATGGCCTTGAGCAGTTCCGGGTCGTTGATCGCCAGGTCTGCCTGTACGTTCGGGGTCTGGCCCAACACCAGCAGTGCACCGATCTCGGCCGGGTTGGCCAAGGTGTGCGGGCCTTTGCCGTTGAGGCTGGCGAAGGCTGGAATGCTCAATAACTCGGCAGGGATGCGCAGGCTGCTCAGGTCCACGCTGTCCTGCACGACAGGGAAGGGCAGGATGCGGCTGTGTTTGCCGATGCGCTCCAGTGCGACACCCAGGCGCCAGGCCGAATCGTAGCTGGCGGCGGACAATGAGCCAGGGGCGACGAGGATGCCGGGCTCACCGGGCAGGGCGGCCCAAGCCGCACCGACGTCGCGCAACTGGCTGGCGTCGTAGCTGTAGTTCAGGCGCGTTTCAGGCTGGATGCGCAGCACGTTGCCGATGACCCGATCGTCTTGACACAACGGCCGAGACACTATCGAGGACCAGGCAATGCCCAGGCGCACCAGGCCGTTGTCACGCGCGGCCTTGTCGACGCCGAGTGTGGCGCTGGCATCGCCTTGTGCCTCGCTGAGCCCTTCGGCACGCACCGGGTAGCCATCAAGGGACAGCAGCAGGGTGTTGCGACCGCCTTCGCCATTGAGGTAGTTGGCATCCAGTTGCAAGGTTGCGTCATTGAGGGCAACGCCGGCGGGCACCGGCAGGTAGAGCTCGCGGCGGGCGTCGCTGGCGCTCAAGAGGATTGGCGCAGTGATGCCCAGGTCGCTCAAGCGCACTTCACGTGTCTGGCGGGTATCGGCGTTGAGTCGATGAATAGCCTGGGTCAGCGGGCTGTCCGCAGCCAGGGCAAAGGTCGGCATGAGCGCGAGCAGGCTCAGGCCACAGGCAAGGGCGCTGAGCGCGCCCGTAGGGATGGCAACGGAAGGCTTCATTCAGGCAAATCTCGATCTGATAAGGGTGGATAGCAGTTATGAGGTGAAATCGGCGAGCAACTCTTGTGGTTCGGACGTTGGCGCGTGTGCCAATTCCTGGAACGAATGCGCCTGGCCCACGACAAAGTCGCTGACCGGGCGGCCCATCAGGGTATCGACGATACGTTGGCTGGCCTTGCCATCGCCATAGGGGTTGGCGGCCTGTGACGCACGACGCCACAAGGCCTGGTCGTCGAACAGCGCGTCCACACCGGCGATGATCGAGGCCGGGGAGGTGCCCACCAGGCGCACAGTGCCTGCGGCCACGGCTTCGGGGCGTTCGGTGACGTCGCGCATCACCAGCACCGGCTTGCCCAGGGACGGCGCTTCTTCCTGCACGCCGCCAGAGTCGGTGAGGATGACGTGGGCGTGTTGCATCAGGCGCACAAAGGCCAGGTAGTCCAGCGGCTTGATCAAGTGCACATTGAGCAGGTCGCCCAGCTGTTCGGTAACCGGCCCGAGCACGTTCGGGTTGAGGTGCACCGGGTAGACGATCTGGATATCCGGGCGCTGGGCCAGTTGGCGCAGGGCCTTGCAGATGTCCAGGAAACCCTCGCCGAAATTCTCCCGGCGGTGGCCGGTTACCAGCAGCAGCTTGCGTCCGGTTTGCAGGAACGGGAACTGTTGGTCCAGTTCGTCACGCAACCGGGCATCGTCATCGATGCGTCGGGCCGTCAGTTGCAGCGCGTCGATCACGGTATTGCCGGTCACCAGGCAACGGCCTTGCAGACGCTCGCCCAGCAGGTTGTCGCGCGATTGTTCGGTGGGAGCAAACAGCAGGTCGGCGCTGAGGTCGATGCAGCGGCGGTTCATCTCTTCCGGCCAGGGGCTGTAGATGTCACCGGTGCGCAGACCGGCTTCCACATGGCCGACGGGAATGCGTCGATGGAAGGCGGCCATCGAAGCGACCATGGCCGAAGTGGTATCGCCATGGACCAGTACCCGATCCGGCCGGGTCTGCTCCAGTACCGGGTCGATGGCGCTGTACAACGCGGCGGTCAGGGAGTTGAGCGTCTGGTGCGGCGTCATCACGTCGAGGGTGAAGTCGGCCTTGAGGTCGAACAGGTCCAGCACCTGCTTGAGCATGCTTTGATGCTGGCCGGTGACGCAGATCAGCGACTCGATACCGGGTTCTGCGGCGAGGGCCTTGACCAAAGGTGCCATCTTGATGGCTTCTGGACGGGTACCGAAGATCGAAAGGATCTTGATCCGTGAGTCTTGAATAGCGATGACGTCCTTCCTCGCGCAGTTTTCTGCGCCGCACAACAGCCGTCCAAGCACAACAATGTGGTTGGGCAAGCCAGCGGTCTAAGTTAATTGGATCCAATATCAGTTAGATACTTACGAGCACGGGAAGTGACGTAGTGGCATCTTGATCTGGGCCGTCAAATTAATAACATTAAAGCTCGTTGCCGCAAAGTTTTATATGTGAAGTTTAAATATTTTTTTAAAAGGGGCTTCGTGGAAGGGCGAAAAAGAGGCTCTTCTGGAGATCTTTAGAATCTTATTACTATTTGATTAATAAGGATTTTTTTGTCTTTTTTCGAGATGCAGCGTGGCTGCGCGGGCGGCAGTAGGCGATGCTGACGGTTTTTTGACAGGCGGCGCCAATGTTTTTGTAAGAGATTTGCTCGCCATTAAAATGGCGCCTACATATTGTCAAAGTTGCTTGGTTCTCTAGTACCTTAGTGCCAATTCTTATAAGTGTGTAAAAAGTTCCATTTAAATTACGTTTTTATTTTAAAAGATTCACGCATGTGCACATTGTCGATGTTTATAAGCGGCGTGATTCTTAATTGGACTGAGTGATGTTTGATACGTTCTTGAATAGCTCTAATGCCCTCGCAAACCCAATTCGCCTCTAGCCGATAATCGCACGCTTTGTAATGTGTTCGCGCCAGGGATATTGACCGAACTAACTGGTTGGTACATTTTAGGCGCCGTACGTCTTGCGACGCATTGCCAAGACCATAATAAAAAAGTAGAGGAACACCTCATGCGGATCTATCTGCAAACCCCCGATGCCTTTCCCTCGCTCTGTCGCACCTGGTCTGGAGCCCCCGGCAATACCTGCGTCTGGATTCGATAGCGGACACCGCTACCGTTCCACCGCGCCGGTTGGACCCCCGGCATCCGACAATCCGAGAGGCCTTCAAGATGACAAAAGTCGTCGATCTGTATTTCAAGCTGCTCAAGCTACTGATCGTGTTGTGCATGGTCGCGATGATCGTGCTGGTGTTCGGCAATGTGGTGCTGCGTTATGCCTTCAACTCTGGCATCAGTGTGTCGGAGGAGCTGTCGCGCTGGTTCTTCGTCTGGATGATTTTTCTCGGTGCCCTGGTGGCGCTCAAGGACCGTGCTCACCTGGGCATGGACAGCCTGGTCAAGCGCCTGCCGCCGGCCGGCAAGCGTATCTGCCTGGTCATCAGCCATCTTTTGATGTTGTACATCTGCTGGCTGATTTTCAGTGGCAGTTGGCAACAGGCAGCGATCAACCTGAATGTAGTTGCCCCGGCGTCAGGATTGTCCATGGCGCTGTTTTATGGTGCCGGCCTGGTGTTTGGCGCCAGTGCCGCAGCGATCCTGTTTTACGAGCTCTACCTGGCGCTGTTCGGCAAGCTGGGGGATGACGAGTTGGTGATGGTCAAGGACAACGACGCCGAGGTGATCACGCCTAATCCCATCACCCCCGACCACATCAAGAGTACCCGCCCATGACACTGGTTATTTTCCTCGGGTCCTTGATTGGCAGCATGGCACTGGGCATGCCCATCGCGTTTGCCTTGCTGGTGGTCAGCGTGGCGTTGATGTTCTACCTGGATCTGTTTGACGCGCAAATCATTGCCCAGAACCTGCTCAACGGGGCGGACAGCTTCCCGCTGATGGCCGTGCCGTTCTTCATGTTGGCCGGCGAAATCATGAATGTCGGCGGCCTGTCCAAACGCATCGTCAACATTGCCATGGCGCTGGTGGGGCACAAGCGCGGAGGTCTCGGTTACGTGGCGATCATCGCTTCATGCCTGCTGGCATCGCTCTCCGGTTCGGCCGTGGCCGATGCGGCGGCACTGGCGGCGTTGCTGGTGCCGATGATGGTGTTGGCCGGGCATAACCGAGGGCGCTCGGCCGGTCTGATCGCTGCCGGTAGCATCATCGCACCGGTCATTCCGCCAAGCATTGGCTTCATCGTCTTTGGCGTGGCGTCCGGGGTGTCGATTTCCAAGCTGTTCCTGGCCGGTATTGTGCCGGGTCTGATGCTGGGGGCTTCGCTGGCCGTTGCCTGGTGGTACATCTCCCGCAGCGAGAACGTCGAGACGCCGCCCAAGCGTTCCCGTGCCGAAGTGCTGCGCACATTGCTCGACGGCAGTTGGGCGATGGGCCTGCCCTTGATCATCATCCTGGGCCTCAAGTTCGGCATCTTCACCCCCACGGAAGCCGCCGTGGTCGCGGCGGTCTATTCGCTGTTCGTGTCCCTGGTGATCTACCGGGAAATGAAAATCAGCCAGTTGTACGAAGTGATTCTGTCGTCGGCCAAGACCACCTCGGTGGTGATGCTCCTGGTGGCGGCGGCCATGGTTTCATCGTGGCTGGTGACCATCGCCGACCTGCCGGGCCAGTTGGCGGAAATGCTGGCGCCCTTCATGGACAACCAGACCCTTTTGTTGCTGGTGATGATGGCGCTGATCATCCTGGTGGGAACGGTGATGGACATGACCCCGACCATCCTCATCCTCACCCCGGTGCTGATGCCGGCAGTCATCCAGGCGGGGATCGACCCGGTGTACTTCGGCGTGCTGTTCCTGATCAACACAGCCATCGGCCTGATCACGCCTCCCGTGGGCACGGTGCTCAACGTGGTCTGCGGGGTGGCGAAGCTGGACTTCGAGGAAATCGTGCGCGGGGTGTGGCCGTTCATGTTTGCGCAGTTTGTGGTGCTGTTCTTGTTGGTCCTGTTTCCGCAATTGGTCCTGGGACCGTTGAAATTCTTCACCGGATAACACCGGTGCTGGCTAGCTCGACCTTAAAACAATAATGATCGGAGAGTGACATGGGACAACTGATGAAAACCCTGTTGGTCGGGGCGTGCGCAACGGGACTGCTGCTGGGTAGCGTGGTCAGTCACGCTGATGAAATTCGCGAGCGCACCCTGCGATTCGCGTTCCAGAACGTCAAGGAACATCCACAAGGGCAGGGCGCGCAGAAGTTCGCCGACCTGCTCAGCGAAAAGAGCGCTGGCAAGATCAAGGTCCGCCTGTTCCCCGGCGGTACCCTAGGCGGCGACGTGCAAACGGTGTCGGCGTTGCAGGGCGGTACGCTGGACATCACCGTGCTCAACTCCGGCATCCTGGCCGCCCAGGCACCGGATTATGCCATGCTCGATTTCCCGTTCCTGTTCAACAACGTCGAGGAAGCCCATGCGGTCATCGATGGGCCGGTCGGGCAGAAGCTGGCCGCGCAACTGGACAGCAAAGGGCTGGTCGGGCTGGGTTATTGGGACCTGGGTTTCCGTAACCTGACCAACAGCAAGCACCCGGTGACCAAGCTTGAAGACATGCAGGGCTTGAAGATTCGCGTCATCCAGTCGCCGATCTACCTGGAGACCTTCTCCGCCCTGGGCGCCAACCCGGTGCCGATGGCGTTCCCCGAGGTCTACACGGGCCTTGAGCAGCACACCATCGACGGTCAGGAAAACCCGTTCACCGTGATTGAGGGCAACAAGTTCTACGAGGTGCAGAAGTATCTCTCCGTCACGGGCCACATCTTCAACCCGCAGTCGTTGATCATCAGCCAGAAAACCTGGAACCGCCTCAACGACGATGAGAAGGCGATGATTCGCGCGGCCGCGACTGAGGCGCAGAAGTTCCAGCGTGAAGTCACGGCGGCGGGCATGGACAAGGCCAAGGTGACGTTGGCCGGCGCGATGACCGTGAACGAAGTCACCCCGGCCGAGAAAGATCGCTTTCGTGAGCGTGTGCAACCGGTGATCGACAAGTTTGCCAAATCCCTGGACGGCGACCTGGTGAAGACGATGTACGACGAAATCGCCAAGGTGCGGGCGGCGCAGTGAGGCAGATAGGTCAGTCCTGAACAGACCCAACCCCATGTGGGAGCGAGCTCGCTCCCACAGGAAATTTGCGGTGGACGCTAATCCCAAGGCCTGCACGACCCCATGTGGGAGCGAGCTTGCTCGCGATAGCGGTGCGTCAGCCAACATCAATGCGGTAGACGTGACGCCATCGCGAGCGAGCTCGCTCCCACAGGTTTTTTTGTTTCGTCAGCGAACGGTTATTGGGCGGCGGGAACGGCCAGCCATTGCCCAATCACTTTCTGGTAGCTGCCATTGGCCTTGCTCAGGTGCAGCCACTGATCGACGTACATCTTCCAGGTGTTGTCATCCCGAGGCAGCAGGTAGGCCTTCTCGCCATATTGCAGGTAGCGGGTCGGGTTGACCGCGCACAGGCCGGGCTTGAGCTTTTGCTGGTAGAGCGCTTCTGACGCGTCGGTAATCATCACGTCGGCTTTCTTGTCCAGCAGTTGCTGGAAGATGGTCACGTTGTCGTGGAAGTTCAACTGGCCGTTGGGCAGGAACGCCCGGACGAAGGCTTCGTTGGTGCCGCCGGCAGGCTCCACAAGACGCACCGAAGGCTGGTTCATCTGCTCAAGGGTCTGGTAGCGCTCCTTGTCTTCGCAACGCACCAGCGGGATCTTGCCATCCACGTCCAGGGTGTTACTGAAATAGGCTTTCTTCTGGCGCTCCAGCGTCACCGAAATCCCACCCATGCCGATGTCGCATTGACCGGCAACCATATCCGGCATCAGGGTTTTCCAAGTGGTCTGCACCCATTGCACTTTGACGCCCAGGCTGGCGGCCAGCGAGCGCGCCATGTCGATGTCGATGCCTTCGTATTCGCCGGTTTCGGTTTTAAAGGTATAGGGCTTGTAGTCGCCGGTGGTGCACACCTTCAGTTCGCCGCGTTGCAGGACCTGGTCCAGCAGCGAAGGTGCCGGTTCGGCCAGGGCGCCGCCGGAGAGCGCCAACAGGCCACAGAGCGTCATCGAGCTTGTTATGTTTTTCATAGTGATTGGACGTCTCGTAACTGTAGGGAACAAGACCGGGGAGTGTAGTGAAAGCGGCTGCTCGCTGTCACGGCGGTGTTGATCGTGAACAGTCAGCCGAGCGTAGTCTCGGGAGGCTGTCGCTGCAGGCTGTCCAGGTAGGCGCAGAACATATCGGCCATGGCGTCGCTATAGATGGCAACTTCCACGGGAGAACGGGGTGCGGATGAAAATCGCTTGCCCACGGTACTCAGCGTGGTGATCACCAGGTCACCTGCCAGGGCGCGGGCCTGTGCCGGGACGGCTGGCAGTGCTTGCAGCATGAAGGTGTCCACCGACTGCTGTACCGCCATCCGTGCGGCCTGGTGCTCGGGGGCGTCGCGGTAGAGTGGTGCGGCGTCGTTGAGCGCGACGCGTATCTGGGCCTCGTCGCATTCGGACTGGATGAACGCCCGCACGAGGTTGCGCAGTCGCTCGAAGGGTGGCTTGCGGTTGTCCTCAAGGATCTCGCGCAGCATATCGCTGGTTTGTCGCCATTCATCACTTTGCAGGCGGAACAGGATCGCCGCTTTGTTCGGGAAGTACTGATACACCGAGCCGACGCTCACGCCGGCTCGCTCGGCAACCCGGGCCACCGTGAAACGTGCCGCGCCCTGGGTCGCCAGAACCTGAACAGCCGCCTCCAGAACGGCGGCGACGAGCTCGGTGGAACGTGCCTGTTGCGGCTGTTTGCGCGAGGAAATCTGCGGGCTTGAGCGTTCGGACATACGGGCATGAGCCTCGGAAGGGAATGCGAATAGGAAATGCGACGGATTGTTCGTATCTTGAATGCGACGAATTGATCGCATTTTAGTCGGCTCCACAGACAACGTTCAACGTCACATCGCATTCTTTCTGTGAGTAGGGTTATGACTCAAAAAAACGTTCATCAGGGCGCCTCCTTGGCGCCCCAGGCAACCGTTGACGCCAAGCCGGTGCTCAAGCTGTTGCCACTCACGCTGACGGTATTCATCGGTTTTCTGACCCTGGGCATGCAATTGCCGGTATTGCCCCTGCACCTGCATGACACGCTGGGCATGGGCACGCTGGTCATCGGCTTGGTGGTCGGCGCACAATTTGCCGCGGCGCTGTTGTCCCGCGCCTGGGCCGGCAACTTCGCCGACATGCGCGGTGGCAAGCGCGCCGTCATGGTCGGCCTGGTGACGGCGGCGGTTTCCGGGCTGGCTTATCTGGTTTCCCTGGCGTTCGTTGCCACGCCCGTCACGTCGGTCTGGCTCTTGCTGGGCGGGCGTGTCCTGTTGGCGCTGGGCGAAAGCCTGATCGTCACCGGCGCGTTGGGGTGGGGCATCGGTCTGGTCGGCGCGCAGCATGCCGGCAAGGTCATGGCCTGGAATGGTATCGCCATGTACGGCGCCTATGCCCTGGGCGCTCCGCTCGGCGTGGCGCTGAATAGCGGCTGGGGGTTCACCGGCATTGCCGTCGCGACGATTTTCATCCCGCTGCTGGCGCTGGCGATTGTCGCGGGTGTCCGGGCTGTCGCCCCTACGGCGACCCGGCGGGCACCGTTCTACAAGGTGCTGGGCGCGGTGTGGGTGCCAGGCATGGGGTTAGCGTTTTGCAGCGTTGGCTTCGGTGTCATCACGGCTTTTATCGCACTGTTGTTTGCGGCCAGGGATTGGGGCAATGCCTCTCTGGCGTTTACCGCGTTCGGGCTGGCGTTCATCGGTGCGCGCCTGCTCTTTGGGCACCTTCCAGACAAGATCGGCGGCGCGCGTGTCGCCCTGGTCTGTGTGGTGATCGAAGCCGTCGGGCAATTGCTGATCTGGGGCGCCGACACTGCGGTGATGGCCTATCTGGGCGCAGCGCTCACCGGCTTCGGCTATTCCCTGGCCTTCCCGGGCTTTGGGGTGGAGGCGGTGAAGCGCGCGCCACCGCAGAACCGCAGTCTCGCCATGGGGGCCTATGTCGCGTTCCTGGACATTTCCCTGGGGCTGAGCAGCCCGTTGGCTGGGGCGTTGGCGGGCACATGGGGGATCGGCGCGGTTTACCTGGGCGGGGCCGTGACGGTGATGCTGGCCTTTGTCGTGGCGCTGACATTGATGATGCCAGGGGTACAAGGCCGGCAGCCGGCTTGAGCTGCGCCAGAAGTGAGTCTGTGTTGCTCGATGGTTCTAATCAGGAGTTGAAACATGCATGTATTCGTTACCGGTGCCACGGGCTGGGTTGGGTCTGCCGTGGTCCAGGAATTGATCGGTGCCGGCTATCAGGTCACCGGCCTGGCCCGTTCCGATGACAAGGTTGCCGCACTGGCCGCGACCGGCGCGAGGGTGGTCCGCGGGACATTGGATGACCTCGACGTCCTATACCAGGCGGCTTCGGCGGCGGACGCGGTGATTCACACCGCGTTCAATCATGACTTCTCGCGGTTTGCCGAGAACGCTGAGCAGGACCGCCATGTGATCGAAGTATTGGGCAGCGCGCTGCAGGGAACCGAACGGCCGCTGCTGGTGACGTCCGGCCTGCTGGGCTTGACCCAGGGGGCGAGTGAGCTGGAGGTGCCCAGCCCAGCTTCGCCGCGTAAATCCGAAACGGCGGCCCGGACGCTGGTCGAGCGCGGTGTGCACTGCGCGACCGTGCGGCTGGCACCCTCGGTCCATGGCCTCGGTGACCACGGGTTCGTTCCGATCCTGATTCGCCTGGCCCGGGAGACGGGCGTTTCGGCCTATCTTGGGGATGGCGTCCACTGCTGGTCGGGCGTGCACCGGCTGGACGCCGCACGGGTCTATCGGCTGGCGCTGGAGCAGGGCGTGACGCAGTCCGTCTACCATGCCGTCGCCGACGAGGCTGTGCCGTTCAAGGACATTGCCCAGGCGATCGGTCGTGGCCTGGGGTTGCCGGCGGAATCCCGGGAGCGTGAGCATTTCGGCTGGTTCGCCCACATGGCGGGCGCGAACATGGCGGTGTCCAGCGCATACACCCGTGCCTTGTTGGGCTGGACGCCGAGCGGCCCGAGTCTGTTGGCCGATCTTGAACAGCCTGGCTATTACCACGCCGATTGAAATGAATAACCTGTGGCGAGGGAGCTTGCTCCCGCTGGGTTGCGCAGCGACCCCAATATTTTACGGTCGCTGCGCAACCGAGCGGGAGCAAGGGCTGTGTGAGGTCTAGCGGGAAATGATCCCGTGGTCGATCGCGTATTTCACCAGGGCTGCGGGTTTGTCGATGTTCAGCTTGCGGCGAATGCTCAGGCGATGGGTCTCGACGGTGCGTACGCTGATGTCCAATTCACGGGCCATTTCCTTGTTGTTCAGGCCCTGGACCATTTTGGACAACACCTGGCTCTCGCGCGGCGTCAGCTCGTTATCGGTGTGCGGGTCGGTGGCGAGCCGCTGGGCGATCTCGGCACTGTAGAACGTGCCGCCGCTGATGATGGCTTCGATGGCCGCGATGATTTCCCGCGACGGCGCGTTCTTGAGTACGTAGCCGCTGGCGCCGGAGCGCACGGACTCGCTTACGTACTCGTAATTGTCGTACATGCTGAGGATGAGGATCTTGAGGCTGGGGTATTGCTTGCCCAGCAGCCGGGTCAACTCGAGCCCGTTCATGTCCTTGAGGCTGATGTCCATCAGCAGCAGGTCCGGTTGGCTGCGACCGACCATTTCAATCGCTTGCGCACCGTTCTCGGCTTCGCCCACCACGTCCAGTCGGGGCATTACGGACAGCAGCGCCTTGATGCCGTCGCGGACCAGGGAGTGATCATCGACCAGCGCGACGCGAATCACCGGAGGCAGGTTCATCGGCAGGTGCTCTTGTTGGAAGGGGCGCGCATCAGTTTTCCGTTACCGAGAGGTTCATGGGCAGCAGGATGTCCAGTTCGCTTCGTCCCGGTGCCGAGGTCACCTCCAGGCGTCCGCCGAAATGCTCGACCCGTTCGCGGATATTGCGCAGGCCGATGCCGGCGTGGCCGCGTTCTACTTGCGGGACGTTGAAGCCCATCCCATCATCCACCACCGTCAGGCGCAAGGACTGGCTGGAGCCGAACAGAGTGATGCCGACGCTTTTCGCCCCGGCATGGCGCTCGATATTGGTCAGGGCTTCCTGGGCAATGCGGAACAGTGAGACAGGGGCGCCATTTTCCAGGCGGCAATCGAATTCGTTGCTTCGGTAGGACACTTCAAGCCCGCTGCGCTGTTGGAACTCGGTCGCGAGCTGGCCGATGGCGGCGGGCAGGCCCAGGGTGTCGAGCAGGGACGAGCGCAAGTCGTGGGAGATGCTACGGATCTCGCCGATGGCTTCGCCCAACCGGTCGGTCGCGTTCTTGAGGATGCCCAGGCCGTTTTCCTGGCCGTTTTCCAACACATGGCTGGCCAGTTCGAACTGGAATTTTATCGACACCAGCAACTGGCTGATGCCGTCGTGGAGCTCGCGAGAGACCCGCGAGCGCTCCTCTTCCTGCAAGCTGACGATGCGCTGGTTCAGCCGCTGCAGCTTTTTATCGGCCAGGCGATGTTCGCTGACGTTGAGGGTCATGCCGCCGGCAAATACCAGCAGGACCGCTACCAAGGCGATCGCGGCGATGGCTTGCATGGTGCTGTGGATGCCACGGGCAACTTCGTCGCGGGCTTGCTGGGTGGCGCGCTCGACATCCTCCAGGTAAATCCCGGTGCCGAGCATCCAGCCCCATTGATCGAGCATCACGACATAGGCCAGCTTGTCGGTCACCTGGCCGGAGGAGGGCTTGTTCCAGGCATAGCGCTGGAACCCTTCGCCTGACTCGGCGCTTTTGAGCAATGCCTGGATGACCGGCAGGCCGTGGGGGTCCTTCATGTCCCAGAGGTATTGCCCCACCAGTTCCGACTGGCGGGCATGCATGAGGCTGCGGCCCTGGCGGTCATACACGAAAAAATAACCGTTGATGCCGAAGCTGAGCTTGCGCAGTTCTTCCAGGACCTGCTGCTGCGCGCGCTCGTCCCCCCGGCCGTTGTCGTACAGCGGGGCGATCAGGCTCTGCGCCATCTCGACATAGTTCTTCAGCTCCGCGCGCTTGCTCGCCAGGATGCTGTCTTCGATCAGTTGCGCCTGTTGATCGCCCAACTGGCGATTGAGCGAGATCACCAAGGCACAGATGACCGCGATGGCCAGGACCAGCGGCAAAATCCCGAGGGCGACGATTTTGTGTTTGAGCAGCATCTGTACTCCTGTCCGGACTCGGCGGGGAGGCGAATGGCGGCATCATATGCCAAACCCATGGGTGAGGCATAAAACCTGTGGCGCAAGACATGTGGGAGCAAAGCTTGCTCGCGATGCAGGCGCCGCGGTTTATGAAAGACCGTATTGACTCTATCGCGGGCAAGCCTTGCTCCCACAGGGGGAATTGGGGTTCTACGTAGTACTACGGATTTATTTATTGACCCATTACAGGGATATTGGGCCGGCTCCGAATAGCCGGGGCACACTATAAAAACAATCGCCGCAATCCACTGGATATCGGCAGGAGACACGCAATGACAACCCGTCTGGTTAAACACCTCGCCTGGTTTGCCGTGGCTGTTCTGGGAGCCTGTGCGTTGAGTGTCGTGGCCTTGCGCCGCGGCGAACCCATCAACGCCCTCTGGATCGTCGTCGCAGCCGTGGCCATCTACCTGGTCGCCTACCGCTACTACAGCCTCTTCATCGCCAACAACGTGATGCAACTCGATGCGCGCCGGGCCACCCCTGCCGTGCTCAATAACGATGGCCTGGACTACGTCCCGACCAACAAACACATTCTCTTCGGTCACCACTTCGCGGCCATTGCCGGCGCGGGGCCGTTGGTTGGGCCGGTGCTGGCGGCGCAGATGGGCTACCTGCCCGGTACACTCTGGCTGATCGCTGGCGTGGTGCTGGCCGGTGCGGTGCAGGACTTCATGGTCCTGTTCCTGTCCACCCGCCGCAACGGGCGTTCCCTGGGTGACATGGTCCGTGAGGAAATGGGCCGCGTCCCTGGCACCATCGCGCTGTTCGGCTGCTTCCTGATCATGATCATCATCCTCGCGGTGCTGGCGCTGATCGTGGTCAAGGCCCTGGCCGAGAGCCCATGGGGCATCTTCACGGTGATGGCGACCATCCCGATCGCGATGTTCATGGGCATCTACATGCGCTACATCCGCCCGGGCCGCATTGGTGAAATCTCGGTGATTGGCGTGCTGTTGCTGCTGGGCTCGATCTGGCTGGGCGGGCAAATTGCTGCCGATCCGGTCTGGGCCAAGGCCTTTTCCTTCACCGGGATCCAGATCACCTGGATGCTGATCGGCTACGGTTTTGTCGCGGCGGTGCTGCCGGTGTGGCTGATCCTGGCGCCGCGGGACTACCTGTCGACATTCCTCAAGATCGGCACCATCGTCGCCCTGGCGATCGGCATCCTGGTCACCATGCCCGAGCTGAAAATGCCGGCGCTGACCCAGTTCACCGACGGCACCGGGCCGGTATGGAAGGGCGGTCTGTTCCCGTTCCTGTTCATCACCATCGCCTGCGGCGCGGTCTCGGGTTTCCACGCGCTGATCTCCTCGGGCACCACGCCCAAGCTCTTGGATAACGAAACCAACGCCCGCTACATCGGTTACGGCGGCATGCTGATGGAGTCCTTCGTGGCGATCATGGCCATGGTCGCGGCTTCGGTCATCGAGCCGGGCGTGTACTTCGCCATGAACAGCCCGGCGGCGATCGTCGGCGGTGACGTGGTGGCCGTGGCCCAGACCGTCAGCAGCTGGGGTTTTGCAATCACCCCCGAGGCGCTGCAAGCGGTGGCCAAAGACATCGGCGAGACCACCGTGCTGGCCCGTGCCGGCGGTGCGCCGACCCTGGCGGTCGGTATTGCGCAGATCCTGCACTCGGTGCTGCCGGGTGAGAACACCATGGCGTTCTGGTACCACTTCGCGATCCTGTTCGAAGCGCTGTTCATCCTCACCGCCGTGGACGCCGGCACCCGTGCCGGGCGGTTCATGCTGCAGGACTTGCTCGGCTCGTTCGTGCCTTCGCTCAAGCGCACCGAATCCTGGCCGGCCAACCTGATCGCCACCGCCGGTTGCGTAGCGATGTGGGGCTACCTGCTGTACCAGGGCGTGATCGATCCGCTGGGCGGCATCAATACCTTGTGGCCGCTGTTCGGCATCTCCAACCAGATGCTGGCCGGTATCGCCCTGATGCTCGCCACCGTGGTACTGATCAAGATGAAGCGCCAGCGCTACGTCTGGGTCACGCTGCTGCCGGCGGCCTGGCTGCTGATCTGCACCACCACCGCGGGCCTGATCAAGCTGTTCGACGCCAACCCGGCGATCGGCTTCCTGGCCCTGGCGCGCAAATACAACGATGCCCTGGCCGCCGGCCAGGTCCTGGCCCCGGCCAAGAGCATTGAGCAGATGCAGCACGTGGTGTTCAACGCCTACACCAACGCGACGCTGACGGCATTGTTCCTGTTCGTGGTCTTCAGCATCCTGTTCTACGCGCTCAAGGTCGGCATCGCCGCCTGGGGCACCAAGGAGCGCACGGACAAGGAAGCGCCATTCCAGGCCTTGCCGGACGCTTGATAGGGGATTGCAACGATGTTCAATGACTTGAGTCGCCTCGGTAAATACCTCGGTCAGGCCGCCCGCCTGATGGTCGGCATGCCCGACTACGACAACTACGTCGAGCACATGCAAACCAAGCACCCGGACAAACCGTTGATGGACTACGAGGCGTTCTTTCGCGAACGCCAGGAGGCCCGTTACGGCGGCAAGGGTGGGCCCAAGTGCTGTTGAACTGAGGTCGATCCCCTTGTGGGAGCGAGCTTGCTCGCGATAGCGGAGTATCAGTCACGATGATGGCGACTGACCCGACGCCATCGCGAGCAAGCTCGCTCCCACAGTTGTTTTGGGGGGCTCAGAACTTCCATACCCCACAGTTGTTTTGGGTGGGGCTCAGAACTTCCATACCCCACAGTTGTTTTGGGTGGGGCTCAGGACTTCCATACCCCACAGTTGTTTTTGGGTGGGGCTCTCAGGACTTCCATACCCCACAGATCCCTTGTGGGAGCGAGCTTGCTCGCGATAGCGGAGTGTCAGTCACGATGATGGCGACTGACCCGACGCCTTCGCGAGCAAGCTCGCTCCCACATTTTTTTTGGGGTGTTCTCAGGATTGTTTACGCCACAAATTCCCTGTGGGGGGGGGCTCCCCCCCCCGGGGCTCGGCGGGGGGCCCTCGTCGGCCGTCCCGGCCGCCCGGCTTTTGCGGTTGCTGCGCTGCGGAGGCGGGCGGGAGGCCCCCCCCGCCACAACCTAGCGAAGGGGTAGTTGTCTGGCTTGGTTCCGGTGTTGATCACTCCGCCAACAACACCGCCGCATCGAAGCCCACTCGCAAATTGCCCCAATGACGGCCGCCGAAGAAGAACGGTACGTCGATCTCGGTCATGATTTCCCCGGTATCGCGCAGGTAGGTCTGGAGCAGGAAACGCTGGACGTTGCCCGCCGCACGCAGGCCGATCGGGTCGTTGAAGATGCGCTTGTTGCGGCACACCGGCAAATCCACCGCCCGGTCGCCGGTCGGCGGCTTGGAGACCCAGCTGTTGTTCACCGGGCAGTAGCCCTTGCTGTCGACAATGAACGAAACCTTGCCACCCGGCGTGCTGCGGGTGAGTTTGTCGCATTCTTCCTGGCAGACCTGGGCAAAGCGTTCGGTATAGCTGGCCATGTACTGCTTGGGATCGGTGCCGGGAATCAGTTGGTAATTCTGATCGAACAGGTTCTGACCTTCGCGTTGCAGCGCCTCCAGGCGGACCTGAAGCGTGTCGCGGCACTCGCTGGCGCGGGTGATGGCGGCATCCAGCTTGCCGTGGCCGAGCACGAAGCGACCCAGCAGCGCCTGGACCTTTTCGGCCACGCCGGACAGGTCGCGGGTGGCCGTTGCCGAATGCTGCATGCGCTGGTCGATCAACTGGCTGTCGGCGTGGATCTGGGTGACCCGGTCGTTGATCCCCGTGTTGCTGTCGGCGAACTGCTGGATATGGGTCGCGATGTCCGCCAGCTTGCCGTTGGTGGATTCGAAATCGCCGATCATGCTTTCAAAATGGCCAGAGGCGCGTTCCACCACTTTCTGGGTTTCCCGGGCGCTGTGGCTGATCTGGGTGGTCTGTTCGTGGGTGGAGCTGACTTCATCGAGCATGGCGTCGATGTTGCGTGAGATGTCATCGGTGGCCCGGCTGACGTTTTGTGCCAGGGTCCGCACTTCATCGGCGACCACCGCGAAGCCCCGGCCGCTTTCGCCGGCCCGGGCGGCTTCGATGGCGGCATTGAGCGCCAGCAGGTTGGTCTGGGCAGAGATCTGCTGGATCAACCCGACAATCGACTTGATGCTTGAGGAACGCTGGTTCAAGGCGCTCACCAGCGTGGCAAATTCACCGAGGCTGCTGGAGATTTCGCTGATGTTGCCAGTCACTTCCAGCAGCTCGGCATAAGAGTCGCGGGCCATGCTCAGGTTCTGGGCGGTGGTGCTGGAGATGCCCTGGGTCTGGCGCGAGACTTCTTCGATGCGGCCCACGGCGGTGTTGCTCTGGTCCATGACTTCCTTGGCGAAGCGGGCCTGGTGGGTGGCACTGTCGCTGGAATCGCTGATGTTCTTCAACGAGCGGGCCGATTCGACGGCGATGTGCACGGTCAGTGCCTGGACGTTGCTGATGATCTCCCGCTGCTTGGCCAGGAAACGGTTGCAAGTGCCGGCCAGCACGCGGATTTCGTCGTGAGTCACCAGCGGCAGGTCCTTGGACAGGTCACCTTCGCCGTTGGCGATCTCTTCCAGGGCCTTGGTCATGGCGGTGACGGGGCGCACGATGAGGTGGCGGAAATACCAGACCATGAAGCTGATCATGCACAGCGTCAGGAACGCGCCGAAGAGCAGGGCATGGGTGAGGCTGTCGAGCCGACCTTCGATCTGCCCCAGCAAGGCGCCGTCCAACTGCGCGTTGCGCAGCTGCAGCAGGATCTCGGCACGGGCGTTGAGGGCCACCCAGTACAGCAAGCCACTGACCAGCACCAACAGGAAAAGGCTCGACAGTTTTTTGGTGAGGGTATCGAAAAACTGCATCTCGATAGACTCGTACAAGGCCTTTAACGTCTGCATGCCGCTGCTCCTGGGCAAAAAAATCTCTCAATGGAATACATTCGACCGCGCGCGCCAAAGCTTTAGGGCAGTTGGGCGATTTGATATCACTGTTCGCGAAATCTGTGGGAGCGAGCCTGCTCGCGATAGCGGTGGGTCTGTTGCATTGGTGTTGAATGTACCGCTGCTATCGCGCGCAAGCTCGCTCCCACAGGGGTTCGGGGGGATCATCATTTGATACAAAAGATTTACTGGGAATCATTCTCAAAGTATATTTGCTCTCATTAACGTCCCTTCTATGAGTGCGCGTCTTGAAACGTTCCACCTCCCTCGCTAATCGCAACGTCTTTATCAAGTGTGTGTTGCCAACGCTGTCCTGCTGCTTTATTGCCAGCCCATTGTGGGCGCAGGACACTCTCGAACTGCCGGCCACGGACATCCAGGGCAGTCGCGTCACTCAGGACGAGGGCTATACGACGTCGCAAGCCAGCACGGCGAGCAAGAGCGATGTACCGATCAAGGAAGAAGCGCAATCGATCAACGTGGTGACCCAGCAGACCCTGGCCGACTATCAGGTGCGCTCGCTGAGCGACGCGATGAAGTTCGTCAGCGGGGTTAGCCAGGGCAACACCCTGGGCGGCTCGCGAGACTCGCTGGTCAAGCGCGGGTTTGGCACCAACGACGACGGCTCGATCCTGCGCGACGGCGTGCGCTCGAACCTGGGGCACAACTTCAGCGCCACCACCGAACGGGTCGAAGTGCTCAAGGGCCCGGCCTCGATGCTGTACGGCGCGCTGGAGCCTGGCGGCCTGGTCAACGTCATCAGCAAGAAACCGGAGTACACGCAAACCACCACGTCGAGCGGCTCGGCCTACAGCGAAGGCGGCGGCACCATGGCCCTGGACACCACTGGGCCGCTGGGGGACACCGGGTTGGCTTATCGTTTGATTGCCGAGCGCGGGCATGAGGACTACTGGCGCAACTATGGGGTCAATGAGAGCACGCTGGTGGCGCCGTCCCTGGCCTGGACGGGGGAGCGGGCTTCGTTGAATCTCAGCTATGAGTACAACGAATATTCCAATCCGTTTGATCGGGGGACGGTGTTCACTGATGGTCATCCAGCAGACATTGACTACAACAAGCGCCTGGATGAGCCGTGGGCCAAGAGCGTGGGGATTCGTGAGACGGCCACCGCTCGGTTCGAGTATGAATTGAGTGAAGCGTGGAAAACTCGTGTGACCTACGGGTGGAACAACGACCGGTACAGTCTTTCGATTGCGCAGCCGCGGCTGTCAAACGGAGTTTTCCAGCGTGCCGCCAACGGCGCGCATTATGACGATGAAACCCGCTACGCCAGTTGGGATTTCATGGGCAAGCAGGAACTGTTCGGCCAGCGTCATGACCTGTTAATCGGCGTCGACAATCAGGTGTCCGATCAATTCCGTGGCAAAACCTATCGCGGCGCTTATCAACCAGGCTTTGACCCTGCGGCACCGGTGTATGGTGGCCTGGGGGAGCCGAGCAGGGTGGATGCGCCGCAAAGCAACTTGAGCAACAAACTGACCTCCAGCTCGGTGTATCTGAAGGACAACTGGCACCTTGATGATCGCTGGATCCTGGTCTTCGGGGGGCGCTACCAGCATTACGATCAATACGCTAACCAAGGCATGATCAAGCGGGTCAATGTTCGCGACGACAATGGCGACGCCTTCGTTCCGTTCCTGGGACTGGTCTATAAAGCCACCGAGACCCTGTCGTTGTATGGCAACTACAGCCGGTCGTTCAAGCCTAATGATGTGGTCGACAAGAATAGTCGTACCTTCCAACCAGAGGAGGGCCGCAGCTACGAAATCGGCGCCAAGTACGATCCGCTGCCGGGATTGAACATCAACCTCGCTTTGTTCGACATCGTCAAAAAGAACGTAGTCACCACCGTTGACGAAGTCTCGGAAGCCGCCGGCAAAGTCGGCTCCCAAGGCCTGGAACTCGACATCACTGGTCGTCTGGCTGAGCGTTGGGACTTGATCGGCACCTATGCCTACACCCATACAGAAATACTTGATGATCCCAAGGACGAAGGCCATCGCCTCGCCGATGCGCCAAAGCACACCGCCAGCCTATACCTGAGCCACCATCTGAACGTGCCAGCCGAATTCGGTGCCTGGCACGCCGGTGCCGGCGCCCGCTACGTCGGCGAACGCGCCGCCAACAAGGCCAACGAATTCTGGCTGAGCAGCTACACGGTCGCCGACGCCTTCCTGCGCTGGGAGTCGCCGGTGCTGGGGCACAAAACCTCGCTGCAACTGAACGTCGACAACCTGTTCGACAAGCAGTACTACCCGTCTTCCACGGGGAGCGAATTGCAGGTCAACGTCGGCGAGCCGCGTACCGCCAGGCTGAGCGCCAGCGTGACGTTCTGATTCGGCTGCGCTGAAACACAAAATGCCCGGGACCAGCGTCCCGGGCATTTTTTTGTACGGCAGTCAGAGGTTAAGCCGCCGTGCTGCCAACGGAAACCTGCGTGGCGTCGTACTTAACGCCCGCCCTGAGGGCATGACGAAGCTTCAGCGCCGGTCGCTCGACCCCGTAGTACGAAATACCACTCAAGGCGAACGACAGCACCAGCACCGCCGTGATGATCAGGATGCTGTACTCCATCGGCCAGAATGCCCGCAACACGTACATCACCACAAAATGGTTGAGAAACACGCCGTAGCTGATATTTCCCAGGAACTCATCGAGCCGGTGATGCTTCAACCTGCTGAGCAGAAAAACCGCCGGCAGGCCCAGGGCAATGCCCAGGGTCACCTCTGCGTTGAACGGCCGACGCGGAATGATCCCCACGACAATGGCGAGAAACATCAATGCTGCAACGAATCCGGTAACGAACGCGATCCACAGCCACCTGGCCTGGGCCCGATACAGGTAGCTGCCGCAGAGGAAAATGAACAGCACACCCGGCAGCAGGCGGTAGCCATAGATGTCGGTGTTGAGGTAACCCAGCGAGGCGACCATGAACACCGTTACGGACAGCGCAAAGGCGATACCTCGTGTCCTGTAGAGGATCAGGAGCGGGATCAACAGGTAAAAGCACATTTCCAGGCCCAGGGACCAAGCGGGTGGCAGGATCTCGGGCACGGTGATGCCAAACATGTAGAAGCCCAGCGGCACGATCGGCAGGCTGGTGGCGATGTTCTCGAGCGTCAGCGCGGCTGCCTGGGGTGTTCCCGGCAGAAGGAAATGGATCACCGCGCAGGACAGGACGAAGTACACCAGAAACTGTGGGTACAGCCTTAGCAATCGATCCATGTAGAACAGGCCGATTTGCCCTGGGGTGTTGTAGGTCCTCTCGATCAACGAGGTCATCACGAAGCCGCTGATGATCAAAAAGGACACCACGGCAACGACGCCGGGGTTAATACCCATGAACGTCACGCCCATATGAGAAACCGCTACCAGCATGGCCAGCAGCAACCGATAAACCCCCACGCGCATCATCCTTAATCAGAGTTGATCCGTTTGCGCGGTACGGTATGTGGCTTTGCGAGCCGTTAATAGCGGTTTGCGGAGCGATGGCGGGGCAGTGGGGGCAATTGTCACATTTGACACACATGTTTCAGTTGGAGGGCCATCGCGAGCAGGCTCGCTCCCACAGGACTGGTGGCGTACCCGGATGTCGCGTACGCCGCAGGACCCTTGTGGGAGCGAGCCTGCTCGCGATGGCGGAGTGTCCTTCACAGAGATGTTGAATGTACTGGCCCAATCGCGAGCAAGCTCGCTCCCACAGGACTGGTGGCGTACCCGGATGTCGCATACGCCGCAGGCCCCTCTGTGGGAGCGAGCCTGCTCGCGATGGCGGAGTGTCTGTCACAGAGATGTTGAATGTACTGGCCCAATCGCGAGCAAGCTCGCTCCCACAGGACTGGTGGCGTACCCGGATGTTGCGTACGCCGCAGGACCCTTGTGGGAGCGAGCTTGCTCGCGATGGCGATGTCACTGATCACCGAAACACCGGCACCACCTGCTGGATAAACAGCTCCAGGGATTTTTTCTTTTCAGCATGGGGCAAGCTGTTGTCGCACCAGAAGCTGAACTCATCCACCCCCAGTTCCTGGTAATACTTGATCCGCTCAATGATTTCCTGCGGAGTGCCGATCATGGTGTTCTTGCGGATGTTCTCCAGTTGGAACTCCGGGCGCTCGGCGAACTTTTCTTCCGGGGTTGGCGCGAGGAAGCCGTTGACCGGCACTTGTTTGTTGCCGAACCAGGCATCGAAGGTGCGATAGAACTTCGAGATCGCCTGGGCGCCGACCTTCCAGCCTTCGGGATCATCCACCGCATGCACATGGGTGTGGCGCAAGACCATCAATTGCGGGCGCGGTACGTCGGGGTTGTTGTCCAGGGCGGCCTGGAACTTGTTCTTCAGGTCCAGGACTTCCTCATCGCCCTTCATCAACGGTGTGACCATCACGTTGCAGCCGTTGGCGACGGCGAAGTTGTGGGAGTCCGGGTCGCGGGCGGCGATCCACATCGGCGGGTGAGGTTTGCGGATTGGCTTGGGCACGCAGGTGGAAGTGGGGAATTTCCAGATCTCGCCATCATGGGCGTAGTCGCCTTGCCACAGGGCGCGCACCACCGGGACCATTTCCCGCAGGGCCTGGCCGCCGGAGGAAGCCGGCATGCCGCCGGCCATGCGGTCGAACTCCACCTGGTAGGCGCCCCGGGCCAGGCCGACTTCCATGCGGCCATTGCTGATCACGTCCAGCAGCGCGCATTCGCCGGCCACCCGCAGCGGGTGCCAGAACGGCGCGATGATGGTGCCGGCACCCAGGTGGATGGTGGTGGTCTTGCCGGCCAGGTACGCCAGCAGCGGCATCGGGCTTGGCGAGATGGTGTATTCCATGGCGTGGTGTTCGCCGATCCACACGGTGCTGAAGCCGCCGGCCTCGGCCAACAGGGTCAGCTCGCTCAGGTCTTCGAACAACTGGCGATGGCTGACGCTTTCGTCCCAGCGCTCCATGTGTACGAACAGGGAAAATTTCATGGCGCTTTCTCTTTATTGTTGACGATCGGTTCAGGCGAGGACGGGCAGGGCGCCCATCTTGCCGTGGCAATAAACCAGCGGCCCTGGTGTGTGCTGCGGGACGATCAGGTTCTTTACGGCGCCGACCATGATGGCGTGGTCGCCGCCTTCGTATTCGCGCCACAGTTCGCACTCGATGATGGCGGTGGCGTTGCTCAGCAGTGGGTTACCCAACTCGCTCAAGGTCCATTCGATGCCCTGGGCCTTGTCCTTGCCTTTGCGGGCGAAGGCGTAGGCTTCATTCTGCTGGCCGCCGGAGAGCAGGTGGATGGCGAAGCGCTTGTTCTTGATCAGTACCGGATAGGAGTCGGAGCTGTAGTTGGGGCAGAACAGCACCAGCGCCGGTTCCATCGACAATGAGCTGAAGGCGCTGGCGGTGAGGCCGACGATCTGGCCGTCGTCATCGAGGGTGGTGATCACGGTCACGCCGGACGGGAACGAGCCCATGACTTGTTTGTAGACGCTGGCATCGATCATCGGACGATCCTCGGGCTTTATCGGTTGTGGGCGCGCAATGTTCATCAGTGGGCACCCGCGGCCTTGTTCAGGTCGCTCTCGGCCCATTGGGTGTAGACGCAGGCGTCGGCGGTGGCCCAGCGCACACGCACCGAGTCGCCGGCCTTGAGAGGCATGCCGGCGGCGGACAGCGCCTTGACGGTCATGGCCGTGCCGCCGGACGTCACTACGCTGCAGGTCTGGCTTTCACCCAGGAACAGCACTTCGACGACCTTGGCCGAGACTTCATTCCAGCCGGCCGCCAAGGGTTCCTGGGCGGCTTGCTCGACGCTCAGGGCGAGGGCTTTTTCCGGACGCACCATCAGCAGCACGTCCTGGTCCGTTTGCAGGCCGGCGGTCAGGCGAATCGACAGTGACTGGCCTTCGAAGGTCGCCACCGCGTTGCCCTGGGCCTTGAGCTTGAGGAAGTTGGAATTGCCCAGGAACGAGGCCACGAAGGCGTTCGGCGGGTTCTGGTAGAGGTCATAGCCGCTGCCCAGGCCGACGATCTTGCCGTGGCTGAAAATGGCGATGCGCTGGGACAGGCGCATGGCTTCTTCCTGGTCATGGGTGACGTAGACGATGGTGATGCCCAGGCGTCGATGCAATTGACGCAGTTCATCCTGCAAGTCTTCCCGGAGCTTTTTGTCCAGGGCCCCGAGCGGTTCGTCCATCAGCAGGATGCGTGGCTCATAGACCAGCGCCCGGGCAATCGCCACACGCTGCTGCTGGCCGCCGGACAGTTGCGAAGGGCGGCGATGGGCGAACTCTCCCAGTTGCACCAGTTTGAGCATGGCGTCGACCCGGCGTTCGCGCTCGGCGCTGGCCAGTTTGCGAATCGCCAGCGGAAAGGCAATGTTGTCGCGCACCGACAGATGGGGGAACAACGAGTAGCGCTGGAACACCATGCCGATGTCGCGTTTGTGCGGCGGTACGTTGACCAGGGATTTGCCGCCCACCAGGATCTCGCCGCTGCTGGGGGTTTCAAAGCCGGCCAGCATCGACAGCGTGGTGCTTTTGCCCGAGCCGCTGGAGCCGAGGAAGGTCAGGAATTCGCCGTCCTGGATATCCAGGGAAATGTCGTCCACGGCGGCAAAGTCGCCGTAGTGCTTGTTCAGGTTGCGCAGGCTGACCAGGGTCTTGTTGTTCTGTTGTGCGGGGTCTTTGACGGCACTCATCGTGTTCTCCTAGGCGCTCAGGCGCTGATTTCATTGCGCCGGCGCAGGGCGGCGGCGATCACCATCACCAAGACCGAGAGGCCGATCAGCAGCGTCGAAGCGACGGCGATCACAGGCGTCAGGTCCTGGCGCAGGGTGGTCCACATCTTGACGGGCAAGGTTTGCAGGGTCGGGCTGGCCATCATCACGCTCAGCACCACCTCGTCCCACGACACCAGAAACGCGAACAGGGCACCGGCGACCATGCCCGGGCGAATGGCCGGGAAGGTCACCTTGAACACCGCTTGCAGGCGTGAGGCGCCGCAGATCACCGCTGCGTCCTCGATGGACTGGTCGAACAGCTTGAGTGAGTTGATGATCGAGATGATGGTGAACGGCAGCGCGACGATGACGTGGCTGACCACGAAGGCGAACATCGTCCCGGTGTAGCCCAGCTTGAGGAACAGCGCATACACCGCCACGGCGATGATCACCAAGGGCACGATCATCGGCAGGGTGAACAGGCCATAGAGCATTTCCCGGCCCGGGAAACGTCCACGCACCAGGGCAAACGCGGTTGGCAGGCCCAGCGCCACGGCGCAGGCAGTGGTCAGTACCGCGACCTTGAGGCTGGTCAGTGCCGCGTTCATCCAGTCGGGGTTGGAAAAGAACTGGCCGTACCATTTGAGCGTCCAGCCCGGTGGCGGGAAGACCAGCCATTGGGACGAACCGAACGACAGCAGTACGATGAACACGATCGGCAGCAGCAGGAACAGCGCGATCAGGCCGGTGGTGAAATACAGGCCGAACCGCATGCGCCGGCTCATGGCATTGGGAGTCAGGAGCATGACGGCTTACCTCGCGTTGCTGGCACCCACCGGGGATTCCGGCTGGAGCTTCAGGTAGAAGTAGAACAACACCAGGGTGATCGCCACCAACAAGGCGGCACCGGCGCTGGCCAGGCCCCAGTTGAGGAACGACTGCACCTGCTGGATGATGAATTCAGGCAACATCATGTTCTGCGCGCCGCCCAGCAGTGCCGGGGTCACGTAGTAACCGAGGGACATCACGAACACCATCAGCCCACCGGAGAACAGCCCCGGCCGGCACAGCGGCAGGAACACCCGGAAGAAGTTGGTCCAGGGGCTGGCGCCGCAAATCGAACCGGCCTGCAGGATCATCGGGTCGATGGCCTGCATGGTCGCCTGCAACGGCAGGACGATGAACGGGATCATGATGTAGCTCATGCCGATCACCACGCCGGTGAGGTTGTGCACCATCTCCAGCGGCTGGTCGATGATGCCCAGCGCCATCAACGCCTTGTTCACCACCCCGGAGGCCTGCAGCAGCACCAGCCAGGAGTAGGTGCGGGCCAACAGGCTGGTCCACATCGACAGCAGTACGATGTTCAGCATCCAGCGCCCCCAGCCACGGGGCACCAGGGTAATGGCCCAGGCCAGGGGGAAACCCAACAGCAGGCTGAACAGTGTCACCAGCCCGGCCACCGAAAAGGTGTTGAACAACACCCGGGCGTAGGCTGAGTTGGCGAACAGTTGCTCGTAGTTGCCCAACCCGGGCACGGGCTCCAGCACACCGCGCAGCAGCAGGCCGATCAGCGGCGCCAGGAAGAACAGACCGAGGAACAGCAGGGCGGGGAGCAGGTTGCCGGCCCCACGCCAGCGCTGTGCCAGCGACGGGGTTTGCGTCGCCGCCTTGGCCTGTACCGCACCGGCAGCGCCAATGGCGCTCCCAGTGCGAGGGGGTGTCGTTGCCGACATTTTCATTTGACCAGCCATTCGTTCCACCGTGTCGCGATGTCCTGACCGTTCTTGGCCCAGTACGCGAAATCAAGCGTGATCTGATCCTTGGCGTAGGCGGTCGGCAGGTTGGGGGCGAGCACCGAATCCAGGCGTGCAACGCTGTCGACGTTGACCGGCGCATAGGCGGTCAGGTTGGAAAAGTCGGCCTGGCCCTTGGCGCTGCTGGCGTTGGCCAGGAACTTCATGGCAGCGGCCTTGTTTTTCGAACCCTTTGGAATGACCAGGATGTCGGCCATGACCAGGTTCTGCTTCCAGCTTACGCCGACGGGGGCGCCGTCCTGTTGCAAGGCATAGATGCGACCGTTCCAGAATTGCCCGATGCTGGCTTCGCCGGAGGCGAGCAGTTGCTGGGACTGAGCGCCGCCGCCCCACCAGACGATGTCTTTCTTGATGGTGTCGAGTTTCTTGAAGGCGCGGTCCAGGTCCAGCGGGTAGAGCTTGTCTGCTGCTACGCCGTCGGCCAGCAGGGCCAGCTCAAGCACGCCGGGGCTAGGCCATTTGTACAGGGCGCGTTTACCGGGATAGGTCTTGGTGTCGAACAGTGCGGTCCAGTCCTGGGGCTTGCCGGAACCGAGCTTGCCTTCGTTGTAGCCGAGGACGAACGAGAAGTAGAACGAGCCGACGCCGTGGTCGGAGACGAAGCGCGGGTCGATCTTGTCGCGCTGCACCACCGAGAAGTCGAGGGGTTCGAGCAGGCCTTCGGCGGCGGCGCGCAAGGCGAAGTCCGCCTCGACGTCAACCACGTCCCACTGCACGTTGCCACTTTCGACCATGGCCTTGAGCTTGCCGTAGTCGGTGGGGCCATCCTGGACCACGGTGATGCCGCTGGCCTTGCTGAACGGGTCGGCCCAGGCCTGCTTCTGCGCGTCCTGGGTGCTGCCGCCCCAACTGACGAAGTTGACGCTTTCAGCGGCCATCGTCGCCTGGCTGGTGACACTCAGCAGGCCGGCAAAAAGAATTGCGGCTGCACTTTTCTTCAACACCATTTTCACGCCCTCATTGTTGTGTTTATTGAGCGGGCTTTTGTTCGCCCACTTATCGGGAGCATTGGTTCAACTGGCCTTGCGGGCGACCGTGCCAACGGTTGGCTGGAGCGTTCGGTCTATGGAATATCATATTATGGTATTCCAAACTTTCTGCAAGCGTTTTGCCGTACCGGCTATCTGTCCGGGGGCAGATTTTCCCTGTCATTGCTGGGTCGAACCCTGTGGGAGCGAGCTTGCTCGCGATGGCGGTGTGTCAGTCAATATTCATGTCGGCTGATCCTTGGCTATCGCGAGCAAGCTCGCTCCCACAGGTTTTTCTGTTATCCGGTGAAGGGAATGCTCTCCACTACTTCCAAGTCATACCCCGTCAACCCCGCGTACTTGAGCGGTGGTCCCAGGTGGCGCAATTTGCCGACGCCCAGGTCCTGCAGAATCTGCGCCCCGGTGCCCACTTCAGAATAGATGCGCGATTGCGACCGGCTGAATTGTCGTGGCGGTTGGGTCAGTTGCGGCACACGCTCAAGCAGCGCCTGGGAGGACTCGTGGTTGGCCAGCACGACCACCACGCCGCGACCTTCTTCGGCCACCCGCTGCAGGGCCGCCCACAGCGTCCAATTGGAAGGGCCGTGGTATTCGGCACCGACCAGGTCCCGCAGCGGGTCGATCACATGCACCCGCACCAGCGTCGGCTCATCCCGGCGAATCTCACCCATCACCATCGCCATGTGCACGCCGCCTTCGATGCGGTCTTCGAAGGTGAACAAGCGGAAGGTGCCATGCACTGTAGGCAGTTCCCGTTCACCAATGCGCGCCACGGTGTGCTCGGTGCTCAAGCGGTAGTGGATCAGGTCGGCGATGGTGCCGATCTTGATCCCGTGCTTGCGGGCGAAAATCTCCAGGTCCGGCCGGCGGGCCATGGTGCCGTCATCGTTCATCACTTCGACGATCACCGACGCCGGCGTGAAGCCCGCCAGGCGCGCCAGGTCGCAACCGGCTTCGGTGTGCCCGGCGCGGGTCAATACACCGCCTTCCTTGGCCCGCAACGGGAAGATATGCCCCGGCTGCACGATGTCGCTGGGCCCCGCATCAGCGGCCACGGCGGCGGCAACGGTGCGTGCCCGGTCGGCGGCGGAAATACCGGTGGTCACGCCGGTGGCGGCCTCGATGGACACGGTGAACGCGGTGCTGAACACACTGCCGTTACTCGGCACCATTTGCTCAAGACCCAGGCGCTGGCAGTGTTCGCCGGTCAGGGTCAGGCAAATCAACCCGCGCGCTTCGCGGGCCATGAAGCTGATGGCCTGGGCGTTGCAACAGTCGGCGGCCAGCAGCAGGTCGCCTTCGTTTTCCCGATCTTCGTCATCCACCAGCAACACCATCTTGCCCAGGCGGTAGTCTTCGATGATTTCCTGAATGCTGTTAAAGGCCATGTCGGGCTCTCTTTGTTCTGATGGGGCTTGCTGGAATGGTACTGTGGTATACCATAATACAAAGCAAGCCAAGAGGTCACTATGAAGGCGTACTGGATTGCTCATGTGGATGTCACCGACCCCGATCAATACAGCCAATACACCCAACGGGCGCCGGCGGCGTTTGCCTTGTATGGCGGTCGGATGTTGGCCCGGGGTGGGCGTAGCGAAGCGATGGAGGGCAGGGCCACGCCGCAGCGCAGCGTGGTGATCGAGTTCGACTCCTACGAACAGGCGCTGGCCTGCTATCACTCGGCGCAGTATCAGGAGGCCAAGCGCCATCGCGAAGGCGTGGCCCGGGCCGAGGTGATCATTGTCGAGGGTGTGATTCCACTGTAGGAGCTGTCGAGTGCAACGAGGCTGCGATCTTGTCCCAGACAGTTGAGTCTCAAGCGAAAGACCAAGATCAAGATCAAGATCAAGATCAAAAGATCGCAGGCTTCGCCAGCTCCTACAGGGGCGTCAGCGGATGAAGTGAATCTTGCCGCTGTCGTCGTTGCCCATGTAGATGCCATAGACCCCGGCCTGGCGTTCCTCGATATAACGTTCGAGGATCTGCCGGATGGCCGGGTAGTAGATGCTGTCCCAGGGAATGTCTTCGGGGGCGAAGAACTGGCAGGCGAGGGTTTCCGGGCCGAACTGGCCGGTGATCTCCAGCGCGATGGCGCGGAAGATGATGTACACCTCGCTGATCTTCGGCACGCTGAAGATCGAGTAGGGCGAAACGATTTCAGCGCGTACGCCGGTTTCTTCCCAGACTTCGCGCAGCGCGGCCTGTTCGGTGGTCTCACCGCCTTCCATGAAACCGGCCGGCAGTGTCCAGGTGCCCGGGCGCGGCGGGATGGCGCGCTGGCACAGCAGGTATTTGCCGTCCTGCTCGATGATGCAGCCGGCAATGATCTTCGGGTTGACGTAGTGGATGTAGCCGCAACCGCCACACATCAGTCGCTCATGGGTATCGCCCGTTGGCAGGCGATGACTCAAGTCATTGCCGCCGCACTTTGGACAAAAGCTCGGGCTGAACATGGTTAGCGACCTATGCGCGGTTCTTTGAGGGCGATGGGCGGGATGATCTCGGGGATTTCACCGGTCTCTTCCTGTTTGCGCTTGAGGTATTCCAGGGCGACCTTGGCGGCGGCGCGCACGTGGTCGACGCAGGCCTGGTGGGCCGCCAGGGGATCGCCGCTCTTGATCGCCTCGACCATGCGTTCCATTTCCTGGTTGCTGTCGCCGCGACGGTTTTCCTGGGACACCGAGGTCGCCCGCAAATAGCTGATGCGTGCCTGCAACTGGCGCAGCTGGGTGGCGGCGACATGGTTGCCGGAGCCTTCGAGCAACACGTCGTAGAAGCCTTGCACCGAATCGATGACCTGCTGCAGTTCGCCCTCCTTGAGGGCCTTGCGGTTTTCCGCGAGGGCTTTTTCCAGGGCCTTGATGTCCTTGGCCTTGGCCCGCAGGGTGAACAACTGGACGATCAGGCCTTCAAGCACGCAACGCAGCTCATAGATGTCCACGGCGTCGGCCAACGTAATAATGGCGACCCGTGGCCCCTTGGCATCGGCAAACTCCACCAGGCCTTCGGATTCCAGGTGGCGCAGCGCTTCGCGTACCGACGTGCGGCTCACACCCAGGCGATCGCACAGATCGCGTTCGACCAGGCGATCACCCGGCAGAAGCTGGAAGTTCATGATGGCGCTTCGCAGTTTATCCAGCACGATTTCGCGCAGGGTAACGGGGTTGCGATTGACCTTGAAGCTGTCGTCGAGTGGCAGGCGTTTCATGGGGTCCGCTCTGTAATATGGCTGTCCATGCCAAACGGGCAACATCCGTGCACGTTCAGATCAAACAGCCGAGGGTTGACTGGAGGCCTCGGCATCGGCTTCGGCGAAGGCTTCGCGGGCAAGCCGGAAACTGTCCACGGCAGCGGGAACACCGCAATAGATACCGACTTGAAGCAGAATTTCGCGTATTTGCTCACGACTCAGGCCGTTACGCAAGGCGCCGCGCACATGCAGCTTGAGTTCGTGCGGACGATTGAGCGCCGAGATCATTGCCAGGTTGATCATGCTGCGCTCCTTGAGCGACAAGCCCTCGCGACCCCAGACATGGCCCCAGCAATACTCGGTGACCATTTCCTGTAATGGCCGGGTGAAATCGTCGGCGTTCTCGATGGAGCGGTTGACGTAGTCCTGGCCCAGCACCTGGGTGCGGATCTTCAGGCCTTGTTCGTACTTGTCGTTGCTCATGCGGACTCCCTGAAAAGTAATGAACCTGTGGGAGCGAGCTTGCTCGCGATAGCGGTGTGTCAGGTACATCAATGGCGACTGTTCCACCGCTATCGCGAGCAAGCTCGCTCCCACAGGGGAGGCGTGTACGGTGATCAGGCCAGGGTGGGCAGCGGGCCCAGCTTGCCTTTGTGGTAGATCATCGGCGTTACCGGCTGTTCAGGCAGGATCAGGTTCTTCACTGCGCCGACGATGATCGCGTGGTCGCCGCCATCGTATTCGCGCCACAGCTCGCATTCGATGATCGCCGTGGCTTTGCTCAGCAATGGATTGCCCAGGTCGCTCAGGTGCCAATCGATGCCCTTGGCCTTGTCCTTGCCTTTACCGGCAAAGGCATAGGCTTCGGTGGTCTGGTCGGCGGACAGCAGGTGGATCGCGAACTGCTTGCTGTCGCGCAGCACCGGGTAGGTGTCGGAGGCGTAGTTGGGACAGAACAGCACCAGCGCCGGGTCGATCGACAGCGCGCTGAAGGCACTGGCGGTGATGCCGACGATATTGCCGTCCGGGTCCAGGGTGGTGACCACCGTGACGCCGGACGGGAAGGAGCTCATGACTTCTTTGTAGATGCCGGGTTCGATCATTTCTCTGGACTCCTAGCGCATCACGAACGGATCAGGCATAGGCGCCTGGGACAGGTTGATCCACACCGTTTTCAGTTCGGTATAGGCCAGCACCGAATCGATGCCGCTTTCGCGTCCATAGCCACTGTTCTTGAAACCACCGATGGGCGCCATGGCCGACACGGCTCGGTAGGTGTTGACCCAGATAATGCCCGAGCGCACATCTCGGGCCAGGCGATGGGCACGGCCCAGGTCACGGGTCCAGATGCCGGCGGCGAGGCCGAATTGCGAGTCGTTGGCGATCGCCAGGGCTTCGGCTTCGTCCTTGAAACGAATCACCGAGGCCACCGGGCCGAAGACTTCTTCCTGCATGATCTTCATCGAGTTGCGGTCGCATTCGAACAGCGTCGGCTCATAAAACCAGCCATCCCCCAGATTCTCTGGACGCTTGCCGCCAGTGCGCAGGCGCGCCCCTTCGGCGATGGCATCGGCCACCAGGCCTTCGACCACGGCCAGTTGCTGCGCGGTGGCCATGGGGCCCATTTCGCTGGCGTCTTCCTGCGGGTTGCCGATGCGGATGCGCTGGGCCCGTTCGACCAGGCGCGAGACGAACTCATCGTAGATTTCGTCCTGTACCAGCAGGCGTGAGCCGGACACGCAGCTCTGGCCGGATGCCGCATAGATCCCGGCAATTGCGCCGTTGATCGCGCTGTCGAGGTCGGCGTCGGCAAAGATAATGTTCGGCGACTTGCCGCCCAGTTCCAGTGACAGCTTGGCGAAGTTCTCGGCGCTGCTGCGCACCACATGGCGAGCCGTGGCCGCGCCGCCGGTGAAAGCGATCTTGCGCACCAGCGGATGGCGGGTGAGGGCGGCGCCGGTGCTCGGGCCGTAACCGGTGACGACGTTGACCACGCCCGGCGGGATACCGGCTTCCAGCGCCAGGCGAGCCAGTTCGAGAATGGTGGCCGAAGCGTGCTCGGACGGCTTGATCACGATGGTGTTACCGGCCGCCAGTGCTGGGGCGAGCTTGATCGCGGTCAGGTACAGCGGGCTGTTCCAGGGAATGATCGCCGCGACCACGCCCATGGCTTCGTGCACGGTGTAGGCAAACAGGTCGGGCTTGTCCAGCGGCAGGGTGCCGCCTTCGAGCTTGTCGGCCAGGCCTGCGGTGTAATGAAAGAACTCCGGCAGGTAGCCGACCTGGCCGCGGGTTTCACGGATCAGCTTGCCGTTGTCGCGGCTTTCCAACTGGGCCAGTTGTTCTTTGTTCTCGGCGATCAGGTCACCGAGGCGACGCAGTAGCTTGCCGCGTGCGGTGGCGGTCAGGCCGCGCCAGGCCGGGCTGTCGAAAGCGCTCTGTGCAGCCTGGACGGCGCGATCTACATCGGCTTCGTCGGCGTCGGGCAACTCGGCCCAGGGTTGGGCCAGGGCCGGGTTCAGGCTTTCGAAGGTCTTGCCGGACAAGGCATCGACCCATTCACCGCCGATGCACATCGAAAAACGTGCGAGTGTCATGCAACGATCCCCTTTATTTGGTTTTGTCGGGCGTTTGCTGTGTCGAGAAATTCCAGCAACAGCTGGTTGACCAGGCGCGGCGACTCTACCGGCATCATATGCCGCTGTTCGGCGAGCACGGCAACCGTGGCGCCGGGAATTCGCTCGGCCAGTTGCCGGGCCATTTCCGGTGTCGAGCCGGGGTCCAGTTCGCCAGTGGCGATCAGCGTCGGCACCTGGATGTTGCCCAGGTCATCGGCGCGGTACATGTCCTGGGTGGCGAACAGTTCATAGGTGGTCAGGTAACCCTGGGGATCATTCTGCGCCAGGGTCTGGCGCAGTGCGGCAATCTGCGCCGGGTTGGCCGCCTGGTATTCACGGCTGAACCAGCGCGACAACGCGGCCTCGGCATTGGCGTCCGGCCCATGCTCGGCGGCCTGGGCCGTGCGGGCGATGACCCCGGCGCGCTGTTCGGCGCTGCGGTTGAACACACTGTTGAGCACCACCAGGCCTTGCAGGCGTTGCGGGTAATGCAAGGCAAACGCACGGGCTACCAGCCCGCCCATGGAAAAGCCGATCACCGTCGCCTGGGGCAGTTGCAAATGGTCGAGCAACTCCAGCAACTGGTCGGCGTAGCCCAGCAGCGCGGTACCGCTTTGCGGACGCGGGCTGGCGCCATGGCCGAGCATGTCGTAGGCAATCACACGGTATTGCGTGGCCAGGCCAACGACCTGGCCGCCCCACATTTCTTTGTTCAGGCCCACGCCATGGATCAAGACCACGGGTTGGCCTTGGCCGGTTGCCAGGTAGCTGGTGCCGGCCGGGGTGAGTTCAGCGGTGAGCCGAATCATGGAGCGCTCCTGCATGCCTTTTTTATTGTGGTTACCGAGCCTGGATTACTGCGCATTCTCGGCGGCCAGTTCTTCCAGATCGATGTAGCGGTTGCCGATGCGCGGGTGCAGGCGGCCGCCATCGGCGCAGCCCAGCACCACGACGATTTCGTCGGCGCGCGGGGCGTCTTCAATTTGCATCTCCAGGGTGATGTAGTGCGAACGCAGGCCTTCATCGTCCTTGTGCATCATCGGGATCTGAATCGAGGTGCCAGGACCGCCGCGCTTGTTGGTGAAGCTCAGGTAGCTCTTGGCCTTGACCGCTTCGCGGTAATGGTTGCCGAAGCGCAGGGTGTGGATCACGGCGGAGGCGTGCTCGATTTCGCCGTCGGCACCGACTACCGCAGCCTTGCCGTAGGCTTCAATCTTCTCGGCGCCGCCGATGATGCCCACCAGACGCTCGACCATCAGCGCGCCGAGGTCGGAGCAGTTGGCACGGATTTCCGGCTTCAGGTCTTCGACGAAACCGCGACCCAGCCAAGGGTTTTTCATCACCACCGCCAAACCGACCATGGTCACCGGTTTGTCGGTGGCCTTGCCGCCTTCGATAAAGGTTTCTTCGACATAGCTGACGATCTTGCGAATTTCGAAACTCATGAGCTGCTCCCAGGGTGGGTGAATAGGTCTTTGCGTATGATGGTATACCATAATACTGTCGGTGCAAGTGCTGCTGTTGGATTTGTTCGAAGGGAGGCGACGGAAGGCTGGGCTACCCATGTCAGGTAGATAGAGGGCTTGAAGCTGAACAGGACTTTGTGGCGAGGGAGCTTGCTCCCGCTGGTCTGTAGGAGCTGTCGAGCGAAGCGAGGCTGCGATCTTTTCCCAGACACTTGAATTCCGAGCGAAAGATCAAAAGATCGCAGGCTTGGCCAGCTCCTACAGAGCCCAGCGGGAGCAAGCTCCCTCGCCACGGAGTATTCATTCCTTCGAAGTTCGGCGCGTCAGCTATCGTTGGGTCAAGGCCTGCGTTTTAGCGGTGGGTATAAATTTCCCCTTTTCAGGGCATTCGACGCTGGCTTCCCGCCTGGCTGCACCGATTCGACTCGTTCATGGCCTCGACGCCGGAAATGGCAATAAACGTTTCAGCCTCCAAACAGATTTTCGTCGCAAAATCGAAAATAAATTTCGCTTTTTTGTCGTTATGCGACAGTTTTTCCAGCATTGTCTCGATGCACCGCACTTAGGCACAGCCCTTGCTACGACTCCAGGACGAAAGTGCCAGCGAGGGGGTATTCGATACGTAGATAAACAGGGGGGGGCGCACGTCATCCGGACGCAAAGGCCTGATCAGAGACCCATTGCCTAACGAGGTACTCAGAGAACCAGGGCTCATAAAAAAGGCAAGGCCGTACTGAGTGGAATGACGACGTAATAAGAAATGCCGTGTACGACACGGCTGGGAGTTGGCTATGCCCCACGCTTTTTTTAATGAAATGTATGACGCCAAGGGTGACTGCCGCCCGCACTACCAAGCCTTCTCGCGCTGGCTGGCGGACACACCGCTTGAGCTGCTGGAGCAACGCCGCCGCGAAGCCGACCTGCTGTTCCATCGAGCCGGTATCACTTTCACCCTCTACGGGGACGAGCAGGGCACAGAGCGGTTGATTCCTTTCGACATCATCCCGCGCAGCATCAAGGCCAGCGAATGGCAGATGGTCGAGCGTGGCTGCATTCAGCGGGTCCAGGCCCTGAACATGTTCCTGGCCGACATCTACCATGGGCAACACATCCTCAAGGAAGGCATCATTCCTCCCGAACAGGTGCTCGCCAACGAGGGTTATCAGATTGCGATGCAGGGCCTGAACCTGCACCGGGGCATTTACGCCCATATCGCCGGTGTCGACCTGGTTCGCGACGGCGACGGCAGCTACTACGTGCTGGAGGACAACCTGCGTACCCCCAGCGGCGTGAGCTACATGCTCGAAGACCGCAAGATGATGATGCGCCTGTTTCCCGAGCTCTTCGCCGCCCAGCGCGTGGCCCCCATCGATCATTACCCGAACCTGCTGCTCGACACCCTCAAGAGCTCAAGCCCCCTCGAGAACCCCACCGCCGTGGTGTTGACCCCGGGGCGCTTCAACAGTGCCTATTTCGAGCACGCGTTCCTGGCCCGTGAAATGGGCGTGGAGTTGGTGGAGGGCGCTGACCTGTTCGTGCGTGACGACCATGTGTACATGCGCACCACCGCCGGCCCCCGGCAGGTGGACGTGATTTATCGTCGCCTTGACGATGCCTACCTCGACCCGCTGTCGTTCAACCCCGATTCGATGCTCGGCGTGCCCGGGCTGATCGCCGTGTATCGCGCGGGCAATGTGGTGCTGGCGAACGCGGTCGGCACCGGCGTGGCCGATGACAAATCGATCTATCCCTACGTCGACGAGATGATCCGCTTCTACCTCACCGAAGAACCGATCCTGAAGAACGTGCCCACCTGGCAGTGTCGCAAGCCCCAGGACCTGTCCCATGTGCTGGCCAACCTGCCGGATCTGGTGGTCAAGGAAACCCAGGGCTCCGGCGGCTACGGCATGCTGGTCGGGCCAGCGGCCACTGCCGCGGAAATCGAGGATTTCCGCGCACGTCTCAAGGCCCGTCCCGAAGCCTATATCGCCCAGCCGACCTTGAGCCTGTCCACGTGCCCGACCTTTGTCGAGAGCGGCATCGCGCCGCGCCACATCGACCTGCGTCCGTTCGTGCTGTCGGGCAAGGAAACGCGCCTGGTGCCCGGCGGGCTGACCCGCGTGGCACTGCGCGAAGGCTCGCTGGTGGTGAACTCGTCCCAGGGCGGTGGCACCAAAGACACTTGGGTAGTGGAGGACTAAGACATGCTTTCAAGAACTGCTTCGGACCTCTATTGGATGTCCCGCTACCTGGAGCGCGCCGAGAACCTGGCGCGCATGCTCGAAGTCAGCTATTCGCTGTCGCTGATGCCCCAGGCCGGGCGCAGCGATGGCCATGCCGAGCTGGCGATGTCGCTGCTGGCGGCCGGTACGCTGGACGACTACAACGCCCGTTATGACGCGCTCAACACCGAGCGCATGCTGCATTTCTTCGCGCTGGATGAAACCAACCCCGGCAGTATCTACAGCTGCCTGCGGGCCGCGCGGACCAACGCCCATGCCGTGCGCGGGCGCATCACCGCCGACATGTGGGAAAACATCAACGCCACCTGGCTGGAAATGCGCAACATCGCCAGCAACGGCCTGGGACGCTACGGCATCAGCCATTTCTGCGAATGGGTCAAGGAGCGCTCGCACCTGTTCCGTGGCGCGACGTCGGGCACCATCATGCGCAACGATGCCTACTGCTTCATTCGCCTGGGGACCTTTATCGAACGGGCCGACAACACGCTGCGCCTGCTGGACGCCCGCTATGAAATGTTCGGCGAGGAATCGGAGGAGGTCAGCGACAACTCGGCCCGCGGCTACTACCAGTGGAGTGCCTTGTTGCGCGCGTTGTCTTCGTTCGAGGCATTCAACGAGATCTACCGCAATGCGCCGAACGCCGAGCAGGTTTCCGAGATGTTGCTGTTGCGCGCTGACGTCCCGCGCTCGCTGCATGCCTGCATCGAGGAGCTGGACCACATTCTCGCCAGCTTGCCGGGCAACAACGGCCGGCCAGCGCAACGCCTGGCCGCCGAACTGAATGCACGCCTGCGTTATTCGGGGATCGATGAGATCCTGGCGTCGGGCCTGCATCAATGGTTGACCGACTTGATTGGGCAGATCCGCCACTTGGGCCAGACCGTCCATGAGTCTTACCTGGAGGTCGTATGAAACTGTCCATACGCCACGACACGACCTACAGCTACGCCGATGAAGTCTGCACCAGCATCCAGTTCCTGCGCCTGACGCCCCGGGACACTCAGCGCCAGCGCATCCTGGAATGGCACCTGGAACTGCCGCGACTGGTACGCAGCCAGCTTGATCCCTATGGCAACATCCTGCATGTGATGACCATGGACGAGCCCCACGGTGCCTTGGTACTGACGGCTTATGGCGAGGTGGAAATCCATCAGTCCATCGCAATGGAGCCGGACAGCCAGTCGCCGCTGCCTTTTCTGCGCACCAGTCGCCTGACCCAGGCGGATGAAACTCTCAGTGCCTTCGCCGTCGAGCAATGTGCCGGCCGGCGCGATCGCTCGGCCTTGACCGATTTGATGAACGGTTTGGCGGCGCGGATGCCCTACAGCCCCGGCACGACGGCGGTCAACAGCACGGCCGCCGAGGCGTTTGCCGGTGGGACGGGAGTTTGCCAGGACCATACCCACGCGTTCCTGGCCTGCGCCCGCAGCCTGGGTATTCCTGCACGCTATGTTTCCGGTTATTTGTGCACCGAAGATGAAAGCCACCTGGCGAGCCACGCCTGGGCGGAAGCCTGGCTGGATGATGGCTGGTACAGCTTCGACGTGACCAACCGCCTGACCCTTCCAGACCGCCACCTGAAACTGGCGGTCGGCCTGGACTACCTCGACGCCTGCCCGGTACGCGGCATGCGCCGGGGTGGCGGAGCGGAGCAGATGCAGGCAAGGGTGCAGGTCAGCTCGATGGTGCAGGTGCAACACCAATAGAGGCGGGCTTTATCGCCAACACTCGATCCCACATGGAATGGGTGGCGGACACCCGAGCCCCCTGTGGGAGCGAGCCTGCTCGCGATACCGGCGTATTCGTCAACACGGATGCCAAAACCACCGCTCCCACAGGTTCCCCATAGCGCCTGGCGCGGCTTATAGTGATCGGCCTTGTCACGTCTCCAGGGAGGAGCCGCATGTCCGAATCATCGATCACCCTCGTACGCTTCACTGAAGCCCACATCGCCGGTGTCACCGCGCTCTACAACGATCCGGCGGTGACTCGCCAGGTGCTGCAGATGCCTTTCCAGTCCGCTGAAGTCTGGCGCAAGCGCCTGGCAATGGACGACGAGCGTTTATTGAAACTGGTGGCCCTGCACGAGGGTGAAGTCATCGGCAACCTGGGGCTGGAGCAGTTTTCGCGCGTGCGTCGTGCCCATTGCGGCAGCCTCGGCATGGGCGTGGCTGTCGCCTGGCAGGGCAAGGGTGTGGGCTCGATGTTGCTGGCCGCCGCGCTGGAGGTCACGGACAACTGGATGAACCTGCGGCGGGTCGAGTTGACGGTGTACGCCGACAACGAGGCGGCCATCGGCCTGTACCGCAAGTTTGGCTTCGAAACCGAAGGCCTGATGCGCGACTATGCCGTGCGTGACGGCCGCTGGGTGGACACCCTGGCCATGGCGCGGCTGCGCTGAAGGACCCAGCGTGCAGGCAAAGAGGGCTTTTACGTACGCCAACGTCTTGAACCTGTCATCATCGCGCTTCGCAGCACTCCCTTAATCGAGGACCGGCCCATGGACGATGTACAGCAATTGGGCGAGATGCTTCGTCACTACGCCGACAGCGAAGCGCACAAGAAACAATTGCACCAGGCCCAGTCGATGGTTTGGGCAGAGCAGATCAAGGCGTTGTACGGGCAAATCGAGCAATGGCTGGCGCCCGTCATGGCGCTCGGCCTGCTGGAATTGAGCCGTGAGACTTATGTGGCGCACGGGCCGAGCGCCCCGGTAGAAACGTCCGGTTTCAAGACTGAAAAACTGACCTTGACCATTACCGGTAAGCCGGTGGAGTTCGTGCCGGAGGTGATGGGCGCGGGCGGGCTGATTTCTTTGTCGATCATGGGCCTGGCCGCGACCCGTCACGGCAGCATTTCCCTGGTTTGCCAACCGCCATCGGTGCAATGGCAATGGCGCCGGACCAACGGGTTGAAGGACCCCGACACGTTTGCGTTCGATGCCAACTTCCTCGCACAACAGTTGCAGAGCCTGATACCGCGCGAGCGCGGCTGAGTCACGCATTCTCAGAGCAGGCAAAAACCTGTCCATTGGCTATACCTGTAGTTCCGGCCCCGCCTCGTGTGGCTTACAGGAGTGACAGCATGAAGTTTTCGTCGATGATCGGCACTGTTTGCATGGCCTCGCTCGCCTTGGCGGGTTGCTCTAGCAAAGTCACCCAGCCGGATGAGTACTCCGGGTTCCTGGGGGATTACAGCCGGCTCAAGGAAGAAAAGTCGCCGTCGGGGGCCGAAGTGATGCGTTGGGTCGATCCGAAGATCGACCCGGGCAAGTACACCAGCCTCTATATCGAGCCGACACAGCTTTACCCCAAGCCGCAGCCGACCGTGAAGATCCCCCAGGCCACGCTGTCGGGTATCACCGCTTATTACGATCAGGCCCTCAAGCGGGAAGCGGGAAAATCCTTGCCCCTGGCGACAGCTCCTGGGCCGGGTGTATTGGTGATGCGGGCGGCCATCACGGCTGTCAGCAGCAAGACCGAAGGCTTGAAACCTTATGAGGTGATCCCGATTGCGCTGGTGGCGGCCGCTGTCAGCACGGCCAGCGGCATTCGCGACCAGGAAACCACCCTGGGCACCGAAGCGGTTTTTCTCGACGGTGGCAACAACTCGGTGGTCGCCCAGGTGGTGCGCAAAGGCACGGGCAAGCCGTTGTCCAACGAGTCCCAGGTGATGAAGCCCGATGACGTCAAAGGGGTCATCGATGGTTGGGCGTCGGATTTGCATCAGTCGTTTCTGAAATTCAAGGCTAAATAGCCACCGCCGTTACCTCACGCGCCGGCGTCCAAACCACGACTTTTTATGTCCAACCATAGGTCGCGCAAGCATTTCGTGGTTAACTCCGGCCTCACCATTTTCAAACTGTCAGAAGGAATCCGTTCATGGCTCAAGTCACCCTCAAAGGCAACCCGGTCCAAGTCAACGGCCAGTTGCCACAAGCCGGTTCCAAGGCACCAGCCTTTTCCCTGGTTGCCGGCAATCTGTCGGACGTTTCCCTGAAGGACTTCGCCGGCAAGCGCAAAGTGCTGAACATTTTCCCAAGTGTCGACACGCCGACCTGCGCCACCTCCGTGCGCAAGTTCAATGCCCAGGCCAACGGCCTGACCAACACGGTGGTGCTCTGCATCTCCGCCGACCTGCCGTTTGCCCAGGCGCGTTTCTGCGGCGCCGAAGGCCTGGAAAACGTCCAGAACCTGTCGACCCTGCGCGGTGCCGAGTTCATCCAGGACTACGGCGTGGCAATCGCCGATGGCCCGCTCAAAGGCCTGACCGCCCGTGCCGTGGTGGTGCTGGACGAAAACGACACCGTGCTGCACAGCGAGCTGGTCAAGGAAATCGGTGAAGAGCCGAACTACGACGCTGCGTTGGCCGTTCTGAAATAAGGTATTTATTACAATTGTTAACGGCCTGGCCCTGTCCAGGCCGTTTTCTTTTGTGCGTCAAGGCGTTAGCCGACTATGTGCCAGGTAAGCCCAACGTAAATTGCCGGTAAAGGCGCTTTGCTAAACACCCGCCAGTGCTTATCGTTCAGCCTCCCGTAAAAGAAGTCCACGCGCCCAATGGTTGATCACTCCATGCAATCCTCTGTTTCCCGCAATTCCCGTCGCTGGCTGTTCGGCCTGTTCATCGTATTGGTCGTCGCAGCGCTGGCCTGGAAATTCTGGCCCAGTGGTTCGGCACAGAAGCCTGGGGCAGGGGATAAAGCCGCGGCGGGGCATGTGGGGCGCTCGGGTGGCATGCGGCCAGGGTTTGGTGGGGCGACGGGGCCGATTCCGGTGCGGGTGGCGCCGGCGGTGACCGGGGATTTCCCGCTGTACTTCAAGGCGCTGGGCACGGTCACGGCCCTCAATACGATCAACGTGCGCAGCCGCGTGGGTGGCGAACTGGTCAAGATCGCCTTCGAAGAAGGGCAGATGGTCAAGGCTGGGGACTTGCTGGCCGAGATCGACCCGCGTCCGTACCAGAACGCCTTGCTCCAGGCCGAAGGCACATTGTTGCAGAACCAGGCCCAGCTGAAAAATGCCCAGGTAGACTTTGAGCGGTATCGCGGCCTGTACGCCGAAGACAGTATCGCCAAGCAGACCCTCGACACTGCCGCGGCGCTGGTGGGCCAGTACCAGGGCACGGTCAAGACCAACCAGGCGGCCGTCAACGACGCCAAGCTCAACCTCGAATTCACCAAGATCCGCGCGCCCATCTCCGGGCGGGTCGGCTTGCGGCAACTGGATATCGGCAACCTGGTGGCGGCCAACGACACCACGGCCCTGGCGGTCATCACCCAGACCCAACCCATCAGCGTCGTGTTCACCTTGCCGGAAAACAACCTCGACACAGTGCTTGCTCGTTACCGCAGCGGGGCGAAACTGCCCGTCGAAGCCTGGGACCGGGGCGATGTGAAGCTGCAGGCCAGCGGCGTGCTGCAAAGCCTGGACAACCAGATCGATGTCACCACCGGCACCTTGAAGTTCAAGGCTCGCTACGAGAACCGCGACCAGTCGCTGTTTCCCAACCAGTTCGTCAATGTCCGCCTGCTGGCCGACACCCTCAAAGGCGTGACCCTGGCGCCGACGGCGGCTATTCAGTTCGGCACCAATGGCACCTTCGTCTATGCCCTGGATGGCGACAAGAAGGTCACCATCAAAAAGCTGAAGATCGGCGCCAGCGACGGTGCGAATACCGTGGTCACCGAAGGCTTGGCCGCCGGTGACCGGGTGGTGCTCGAAGGCACCGATCGCTTGAAGGAAGGCAGTGAAGTGGAAGTGGTCAGCGACAGCCAGGAAGTGCCCACCACGCCGACCGAGCACCTGCAGGGCAAGTCCGCAGCGATGCCCGCTGAGCCGGTTGCGGCCGACAAGGCGAAAAAGGGCGGCGCATGAATCTCTCGCGGCTGTTCATCCTTCGCCCGGTCGCCACCACCCTGAGCATGCTGGCGATCATCCTGGCCGGCCTGATCGCCTATCGGCTGCTGCCGGTATCGGCATTGCCCCAGGTCGATTACCCGACCATCCGCGTGATGACCCTGTACCCGGGCGCCAGCCCCGATGTGATGACCAGCGCGGTGACCGCGCCCCTGGAGCGCCAGTTCGGACAGATGCCGGGCCTGACGCAAATGGCCTCCACCAGTTCCGGTGGCGCCTCGGTGATTACCCTGCGCTTCAACCTCGACATCAACATGGACGTCGCCGAGCAGCAGGTGCAGGCCGCGATCAACGCGGCCACCAACCTGCTGCCCAAGGACCTGCCGGCGCCGCCGGTGTACAACAAGGTCAACCCGGCCGACACCCCGGTGCTGACCCTGGCTATCACCTCCAAGACCATGCTGCTGCCCAAGCTCAACGACTTGGTGGACACCCGCATGGCGCAGAAAATCGCCCAGATCAGCGGCGTCGGCATGGTCACCATCGCCGGTGGCCAGCGCCAGGCCGTGCGAATCAAGGTTAATCCCGAGGCCCTGGCGGCCAACGGCCTGAACCTGGCGGACGTGCGCACATTGATCGGCGCTTCCAACGTCAACCAGCCCAAGGGCAACTTCGACGGCCCGACCCGGGTCTCGATGCTCGACGCCAACGACCAGTTGACCTCGCCCAAGGACTACGCCGAACTGATCCTGGCCTACGCCAACGGCGCGCCGTTGCGGCTCAAGGACGTGGCACAGATCGTCGACGGCGCCGAAAACGAACGCCTTGCCGCCTGGGCCAACGAAAACCAGGCCGTGCTGCTGAACATCCAGCGTCAGCCGGGGGCCAACGTCATCGAAGTGGTGGACCGGATCAAGGCCCTGTTGCCGAGCATCACCGACAACCTGCCGGCCGGCCTGGATGTCACCGTGCTGACCGACCGCACCCAGACCATCCGCGCTTCGGTCACCGACGTGCAGCATGAATTGCTGATCGCCATCGTGCTGGTGGTCATGGTGACGTTCCTGTTCCTGCGTCGCGTCAGCGCCACCATCATCCCCTCGGTGGCTGTGCCGTTGTCGCTGATCGGCACCTTCGGCGTGATGTACCTGGCCGGTTTTTCCGTCAATAACCTGACCCTGATGGCCCTGACCATCGCCACCGGTTTCGTGGTGGACGATGCCATCGTCATGCTGGAGAACATCGCTCGCTTCATCGAGGAGGGCGACAGCCCGCTGCAGGCTGCGCTCAAGGGCGCGAAGCAGATTGGCTTCACGCTGATTTCCCTGACGCTGTCGCTGATCGCCGTGTTGATCCCGCTGCTGTTCATGGCCGACGTGGTCGGACGCTTGTTCCGCGAGTTCGCCATCACCCTGGCGGTGGCGATCCTGATTTCCCTGGTGGTGTCCCTGACCCTGACGCCGATGATGTGCGCCCGCTTGCTCAAGCGTGAGCCCAAGGAAGCAGAGCAGGGCCGTTTCTATCGCGCCAGCGGCGCCTGGATCGACTGGTTGATCGCCGCCTACGGACGCAAGTTGCAATGGGTGCTCAAGCACCAGCCGCTGACCCTGCTGGTGGCGGTGGGCACCCTGGTGTTGACGGTGGTGCTGTACCTGGCCGTGCCCAAGGGGTTCTTTCCGGTGCAGGATACCGGCGTGATCCAGGGCATTTCCGAGGCGCCACAATCGATCTCCTTTGCCGCCATGAGCGAGCGCCAGCAGCAACTGGCGAAAGTGATCCTGGCGGACCCGGCGGTGGAAAGCCTGTCGTCCTACATCGGCGTGGACGGCGACAACGCCACGCTCAACAGCGGTCGCCTGCTGATCAACCTCAAGCCCCACAGTGAACGGGATGACAGCGCCACCGAGATCATTGCCCGCTTGCAGCCGCAGTTGGATCGGCTGGTGGGCATTCGCCTGTTCATGCAGCCGGTGCAGGACTTGACCATTGAAGACCGGGTCAGCCGCACCCAATACCAGTTCAGCCTGTCATCGCCGGACGCCGAGTTGCTCAGCCTATGGAGCGGGCGCCTGGTCGAAGCCCTGGCCCAACAGGCGGAGCTGACCGATGTGGCCAGCGACCTGCAGGACAAGGGTTTGCAGGTCTACCTGGTGATCGATCGCGACGCAGCCTCACGCCTGGGCGTCTCGGTGTCGAACATCACCGATGCGCTCTATGACGCCTTCGGCCAGCGGCAGATCTCTACCATCTACACCCAGGCCAGCCAGTACCGCGTGGTGTTGCAGGCCCAGGCCGGGGAACGGATCGGGCCCCAGGCGCTGGACCAGATTCACGTCAAGACCACCGACGGTGGGCAGGTGCGGCTGTCGAGCCTGGCTCGGGTCGAAGAACGCCAGGCGCAACTGGCGATTGCCCACATTGGCCAGTTCCCGGCGGTGATGATGTCGTTCAACCTGGCGCCGGGCGTGGCCCTGGGGCATGCGGTGGACGTGATCGAAAAGGTCCAGCGGGACATCGGCATGCCGGTGGGCGTGCAGACCGAGTTCCAGGGCGCGGCCCAGGCATTCCAGGCGTCACTGTCGAGTACCTTGCTGCTGATCCTGGCGGCGGTGGTGACCATGTACATCGTGCTGGGCGTGTTGTACGAAAGCTACATCCACCCGATCACCATTCTTTCCACCTTGCCCTCGGCGGCCATCGGCGCCTTGCTGGCCTTGATCCTCAGCGGCAATGACCTGGGCATGATCGCGATCATCGGCATCATCCTGCTGATCGGTATCGTCAAGAAAAACGCGATCATGATGATCGACTTCGCCCTCGACGCCGAACGCAACCAGGGCGTCGACCCGCAGACGGCGATCTATCAGGCTGCATTACTGCGCTTCCGCCCGATCCTGATGACCACCCTGGCGGCCTTGTTCGGCGCAATACCGCTGATGTTCGCCACCGGTTCCGGCGCCGAACTGCGCCAGCCCCTGGGCTTGGTGATGGTAGGTGGGTTGTTGGTGAGCCAGGTATTGACGCTGTTCACCACCCCGGTGATCTACCTGTATTTCGATCGATTGGGACGCCGGTTTGCCAGGCCGGATGGGAAAGAGGTGCGGGTGTGACGGCGGTGCAGCGCTTTTCGTGGCGAGGGAGCTTGCTCCCGCTGGGCTTTGGGAGCAAAGCTTGCTCGCGAGACAGGCGCCTCGATTCTGCAAGACCGCATCGCGTCCATCGCGGGCAAGCCTTGCTCCCACATAGCGGGAGCAAGCTCCCTCGCCACAAAAGCCCCGCCAATTCTTGCTGCCAGTGGCTTGAAGTCTGGAGCGGCCGTCAATGAACCTCTCCGGCCCCTTCATCCGTCGCCCCGTAGCAACCATGCTCCTGAGCTTCGCCATCATGCTGCTCGGTGGTGTGAGCTTCGGGCTGCTGCCGGTTGCGCCGCTGCCGCAAATGGATTTCCCGGTGATCGTGGTCCAGGCCAACTTGCCAGGGGCCAGCCCCGAGGTGATGGCTTCGACGGTGGCTACGCCCCTGGAGCGTTCCTTCGGCGCCATCGCCGGGGTCAACACCATGAGCAGCCGTTCCAGCCAGGGTTCTACCCGCGTCATCCTGCAATTCGACCTGGATCGTGACATCAACGGTGCCGCCCGGGAAGTGCAGGCGGCCATCAATGCGTCGCGCAACCTGTTGCCCAGCGGCATGCGCAGTATGCCGACCTATAAGAAGGTCAACCCGTCCCAGGCGCCGATCATGGTGCTGTCGCTGACCTCGGATGTGTTGAAAAAAGGCCAGCTCTACGACCTGGCTTCGACCATCCTGTCCCAGAGCCTGTCCCAGGTTTCGGGCGTCGGCGAGGTACAGATCGGCGGCAGCTCGTTGCCGGCGGTGCGCATCGAACTGGAACCACATCTGCTCAACCAGTACGGCGTGGCCCTCGATGATGTGCGCACCGCCGTTGCCGATAGCAACGTGCGCCGGCCCAAGGGGTCGGTGGAGGACGATCGGCGCATGTGGCAGGTCCAGGCCAACGATCAACTGGAGAAGGCCAAGGACTACGAAACGCTGATCATCCGTTACCAGGATGGCTCGGTACTGCGACTCAAGGACGTGGCGAAAGTCACCGACAGCGTCGAGGATCGCTACAACAGCGGTTTCTTCAACAACGATGCCGCCGTGTTGCTGGTGATCAACCGCCAGGCCGGGGCCAACATCATCGAGACGGTCAACGAAATCAAGGCGCAACTGCCGGCGTTACAGGCCGTGCTGCCGGCCAGCGTCAAGCTGAACCTGGCGATGGACCGCTCGCCGGTGATCAAGGCCACCCTGCATGAAGCGGAAATGACCTTGCTGATCGCCGTGGCCCTGGTGGTGCTGGTGGTGTTCCTGTTCCTCGGCAACTTCCGCGCCTCGCTGATCCCGACCCTGGCGGTGCCGGTGTCGCTGGTGGGCACGTTTGCGGTGATGTACCTGTACGGTTTCTCCCTGAATAACCTGTCCTTGATGGCGTTGATCCTCGCGACCGGGTTGGTGGTGGACGATGCCATCGTGGTGCTGGAGAACATTTCCCGGCATATCGACGAAGGCGTCCCCCCTATGACGGCGGCGTACAGGGGGGCTGAAGAGGTGGGTTTCACCTTGCTGTCGATGAACGTCTCGCTGGTGGCGGTGTTCCTGTCGATCCTGTTCATGGGCGGGATCATCGAGAGCCTGTTTCGCGAATTTTCCATCACCCTGGCGGCGTCCATCGTGGTTTCGCTGGTGGTCTCGTTGACTCTCACACCGATGCTTTGTGCCCGTTGGCTCAAGCCTCACGTGCCGGGGCAGGAAAACCGCCTGCAGCGCTGGAGCCAGCGGCTCAATGAGCGGATGGTCCGTGGCTACGCCATCAGCCTGGACTGGGTGCTGCGCCATCGACGCCTGACCTTGTTGAGCCTGCTGGTGACCATCGGCGTGAACGTCGCGTTGTATGTGGTGGTGCCGAAAACCTTCATGCCGCAGCAGGACACCGGCCAGTTGATCGGTTTTGTACGCGGCGACGACGGGCTGTCGTTCAACGTGATGCAGCCGAAGATGGAAATTTTCCGCCGCGCCGTGCTCAAGGACGAGGCGGTGCAAAGCGTCGCCGGTTTCATCGGTGGCAACAACGGTACCAACAACGCCTTCATGCTGGTGCGCCTCAAGCCGATCAAGGAGCGTAATATTTCTGCACAAAAGGTCATCGAGCGCCTTCGTAAAGAAATGCCCAAGGTCCCCGGCGCTCAGTTGATGTTGATGGCCGACCAGGACCTGCAGTTCGGTGGCGGTCGCGAGCAGACCACCTCGCAGTATTCCTACATCCTGCAAAGCGCTGACCTGGCGTCGCTGCGCGCGTGGTATCCCAAGGTCGTGGCGGCCTTCCGGGCCTTGCCGGAACTCACCGCCATCGATGCCCGCGACGGTGGTGGGGCGCAACAGGTGACGCTGGTGGTGGACCGCGACCAGGCCAAGCGCCTGGGCATCGACATGGACATGGTTACCGCAGTGCTCAACAACGCCTACAGCCAGCGGCAGATCTCGACCATCTACGACAGCCTCAACCAGTACCAGGTGGTGATGGAGGTCAATCCCAAGTATGCCCAGGACCCGAGTACCCTCGAGCAGGTCCAGGTGATCACCGCCGATGGCGCGCGCGTACCGCTGTCGGCCATTGCCCACTACGAGAACAGCCTGGAGGACGACCGGGTCAGCCATGAAGGCCAGTTCGCGTCCGAGGGCATTTCCTTCGACATGGCCGAAGGTGTCACGGTGGAGCAGGGCACCGCGGCCATCGAGCGGGCACTTGCCAAGCTTGGGTTGCCCGAGGATGTCATCGCGAAAATGGCCGGCACCGCCGATGCGTTCGCCGCCACCCAGAAGAGCCAGCCGTTCATGATCCTCGGGGCATTGCTGGCGGTGTACCTGGTGCTGGGTGTGCTCTATGAAAGCTACATCCATCCGCTGACCATCCTGTCTACGTTGCCATCGGCCGGGGTCGGCGCGTTGCTGTCGATCTACGCGCTGGGTGGCGAGTTCAGCCTGATCTCGCTGTTGGGGCTGTTCCTGCTGATCGGCGTGGTGAAGAAAAACGCCATCCTGATGATCGATCTGGCGCTGCAACTCGAACGCGCCGGGCAGACGCCGCTGGAGTCGATCCGCAGCGCTTGCCTGCTGCGGTTGCGGCCAATCCTGATGACCACGCTGGCGGCGATCCTTGGCGCCTTGCCGCTGTTGCTCGGTGCTGCCGAGGGCTCGGAAATGCGCCGGCCACTGGGCCTGACCATCATCGGTGGGTTGGTGTTCAGCCAGGTACTGACGCTCTACACCACCCCGGTGGTTTACCTCTATCTCGACAAACTGCGCCATCGCTTCAATCGCTGGCGCGGCGTGCGCACTGATGCTGCCCTGGAAACTCCGCTATGACCGACCGTTCGCCTTTCAATCTTGTCGCAACACTGGCGACTGCCCGTGGCTCGCGGGTGCTGAGCCTGGTGCTGTGCGTGGCGATGCTCAGTGCCTGTGCCGTCGGCCCGGATTATCAACGTCCCCAGGCCGCCGCCCCGGTGCAATACAAGGAGGCCCAGGGCTGGCGCCAGGCCAACCCCAGCGATGCGTTGGCCAGGGGCGCCTGGTGGGAGCTGTACGGCGATGCGCAACTCAATGGCCTGGTGGACCAGCTCAATGCGTCCAACCAGACCGTGGCCCAGGCCGACGCCCAGTACCGGCAGGCCCGGGCACTGGTGCGCAACGCCCGTGGCGCATTTTTCCCCACCGTGGACCTGACCGTTGGCAAGACCCGCTCCAGCCAGGGCACCGGCAGCAGCAGTTCGAGCCTGAGCAGTTCGTCCAGCGGCATTCGCGATACCTATAACGCCCAGGCCGGCGTCAGCTGGGAGGCGGACGTATGGGGCAAGTTGCGCCGCACCCTGGAAGCCGACGAGGCGAGCGCGCAAGCCAGTTTTGCCGACCTGGCGGCGATGCGCCTGAGCCAGCAATCGGAACTGGTGCAGAACTACTTGCAGTTGCGGGTGATCGATGAACAGAAGCGCCTGTTGCAGACCACCGTCGACAACTATCAGCGCTCCCTGAAAATGACCGAAAACCAGTACCGCGCCGGGGTGTCCGGCAAGGATGCGGTGGCCCAGGCGCAAAACCAGCTCAAGACCACCCAGGGCGACCTGATCGACCTGATCTGGCAACGGGCCCAGTTTGAAAACGCCATTGCCGTGCTGGTCGGCCTGCCGCCGGCCGAGTTCAACCTGGCCGAGACCCAGGACATCCCGTCGCTGCCGCAGATCCCGGTGGCGCTGCCGTCGCAACTGCTCGAACGCCGGCCGGATATCGCCTCGGCAGAACGCTCGGTGATGGCCGCCAACGCCAACATCGGGGTTGCCAAGGCCGCGTATTACCCAGACCTGACCCTGAGCCTCAGTGGCGGCTACAGCAGCAGTACCTACGACAACTGGGTGAGCGTGCCGAACCGCTTCTGGTCGGTAGGGCCACAACTGGCGATGACGCTGTTCGATGGCGGCCAGCGTTCGGCAGAGGTCGACCGTACTGTCGCAGCCTACGACCAGACCGTCGCGACCTATCGCCAGACCGTGCTCGACGGCTTGCGCGAGGTGGAAAACTACATGATCCAGCTCAAGGTGCTGGAAGACGAAGCCCGCGTACGCCAGGAAGCCCTGGACGCCGCCCGGGAATCCCTGCGCTTGACGCAGAACCAGTACAAGGCAGGGTTGATTGCCTACCTCGACGTGGTGACCGTCCAGGCGACGGCCTTGAGCAATGAGCGCAGTGTGCTGAGCCTGCAGCAGAGTCGATTGATTGCCAGCGTGCAGTTGATTGCGGCGCTGGGGGGTGGTTGGGACGGGCAACTGCAGGCGAGCGAACAAGCTCCAGCGGACTGATACCCACCACTGTCCCTGTGGGAGCGAGCTTGCTCGCGATAGCGGTGGGTCAGCTTGCAGAAATGTTGACTGAGCTGGCCCCATCGCGAGCAAGCTCGCTCCCACAATGGCTTGCGGTGAGGTCAGTCCCGCTTTTGGCCGATGCACTGCCTACGTCCTGTCGCGCTGGCTTGTTATAGTTCAAGCCTCTTTTCAGCCGGTAAAGGATCACTGCCATGTCGCAATACCAAGCGTTCAACGTCGAACTTGCAGACAACATTGCCCATGTGCAGATCAATCGCCCGGAAAAGATCAATTCGATGAACGCCGCGTTCTGGAGCGAGATCATCGAGATCTTCCAATGGATCGACGACACCGATGCTGCACGGGTGGTGGTGCTGAGCGGCGCCGGCAAGCATTTTTCCTCGGGGATCGACCTGATGATGCTGGCGGGCGTGGCCAACGAGCTGGGCAAGGACGTAGGGCGCAATGCACGCCTGCTGCGGCGCAAGATCCTGCAACTGCAAGCCTCGTTCAACGCCGTGGACAACTGCCGCAAACCCGTGCTCGCGGCGATCCAGGGCTACTGCCTGGGCGGGGCCATCGACCTGATTGCCGCCTGCGACATGCGTTACGCGGCCGAGGACGCCCAGTTCTCCATCAAGGAGATCGATATCGGCATGGCCGCCGATGTTGGCACACTGCAACGCTTGCCCCGGATCATCGGGGACGGCATGCTGCGTGAACTCGCTTATACGGGGCGCACCTTCGGTGCCGACGAAGCGCGCAACATCGGCCTGGTCAATCGTGTCTACAGCGACACCGCCAGCCTGCTCGACGGCGTGATGGGCATTGCCCGGGAAATCGCCGCCAAGTCGCCGATTGCCGTGACCGGTACCAAGGAAATGATCAGCTACATGCGCGACCACCGCATCGACGACGGCTTGGAATACGTCGCCACCTGGAACGCCGCCATGTTGCAATCGACCGACCTGCGCGTGGCCATGGCCGCCCATATGAGCAAACAGAAACCTGAATTTCAGGATTGATTGACCATGATTTCACGCTGGACCACCGCAGTACTCGATACCGCTCTTGCTGGCGGCTGGGCCGTTGCCCGTAGCCCTGAGGGCTTTCTGTTCGATGACAACGGCGCGCTGTTTCCCCGCGAATGGCTCAAGCGCCAAGACCTGTCGATTCTCGCCGAGCACGGCATCGGTCACCTGGATGGCGAACCGGTCTACCTGTTGGAGCTGCACAGCCCACTGGCCATTCCTGGCTGTAACTGGAAAGGCCTGCGGGCGTTCATGCTCGAGGATGACCACACACTCTACAAAGTGTTGGGCTATGCCGCGCAGATCGGCACCTGGGCTCGCGAGCATCGTTTCTGTGGCAGTTGCGGCAAGCGCATGAGCCAGATTCCGTTGGAGCGGGCCATGTATTGCGATGTCTGTGAGCTGCGGCACTATCCGCGGATTTCACCGAGCATGATCGTGTTGATTACCCGCGGCGACGAAGTCCTGCTGGCCCGTTCGCCGCGTTTCGTCCCGGGCGTCTACAGCACCCTGGCGGGGTTTGCCGAGCCTGGCGAGTCGGCTGAGGATTGCCTGGTGCGCGAGGTTCGCGAAGAAGTCAGCATCGAGGTGAAGAACATCCAGTACATGGGCAGCCAGTGCTGGCCGTTCCCCCATTCGATGATGCTCGGTTTCCACGCTGAATATGCCGGTGGCGACATTGTGCCCCAGGAAGATGAAATCGAGGACGCCCAGTGGTTCAACGTCCATGACCTGCCACCGTTGCCGGCTTCGCGCTCCATCGCCCGCTACCTGATCGACCTGTATGTGGCGCGGCGCTTAGGCCACGCTGAACCAGTGCTGCCAGGCTAGGCGCACGGTCAAGCCCAGCACCACGGTGATGAACACCGGTCGGATGAACTTCGCACCGCCGCTGATGGCGGTGCGAGCGCCGAAGAACGCGCCGATCATCACCGACAGGCCCATGCTCAGGCCGATGACCCAGTCCACTTGCCCGGAAAAGATGAACACCGACAGCGCCGCGATGTTGCTGACGAAGTTCATGCTGCGGGCCACACCGCTGGCCTTGACCAGATCAATGGGGTAGAGCAGCAGGCTGCTCACCGTCCAGAACGCCCCCGTACCCGGCCCGGCCACGCCGTCATAAAAACCCAGGCTAAAGCCTTGGGGCGACTGCCATGTCTTCTTGATCGGTGCGTCGCTGTCCAGTGGTGCCTTGGGCGTGCCGCCGAACAACAGGTACAAACCGCAGGCGAAGACGATCACCGGCAGCATCTTGTTCAGCCACTCGGCGGGCAAGTAATGGGCGACGATGGCGCCGGTCAGGGCCCCGACCAGGGTGCCGACGAGGGCATGAGTCCACTGCCTTGGGTGGAACAGCTTGCGCTTGTAGAAGGTGAAGCTGGCCGTCGCCGAGCCGAAGGTCGAACTGAGTTTGTTGGTCCCCAGGACCAGATGAGGCGGCAAGCCTGCCGTCAGCAGGGCTGGCGTGGTCAGCAACCCACCGCCACCGGCAATGGCATCGATGAAACCGGCAATGAAGGCGACAACAGCAAGGATAGCGAGGGTAGTGAGGTCAACGCTGAGTTCAAAAGGCATGGAATAGGCTTATTTAGCAGGTCGCAGAAGGGCTGCGGGGAAGGCCGGTATGTTACCCATAATGGTGCAGGGCTGCGACAGCCTCTAGGATCGGCGACATTCCCGTGGCGAGGAAGCTTGCTCCCGCGGGGCTGCGCAGCAGCCCCAAAAGCCTTCCACCCGCCACCTGACAGCCGAATGTGTTTGTCTGGCGGAAGCTGGGCCGCTGGACGATTTTTTTTTGAAATCAAGGGGTTGTCAGCCTAGGCAAATGAGTACATAATTGCGCCCATCGAACGCACTGAGACGTAAAAAATCTCAATGTTTTCAAGGAGATAGCGGCACCTAGATGCCCTGTATCCTTTTCAGGTTTGTACCGCGGTTGATGTAGCAGCATCGCATCAAGCGTTCTGAGGCCGAATAGCAAAATGGTTATGCAGTGGATTGCAAATCCACCTACGCCGGTTCGATTCCGACTTCGGCCTCCACTTTTAAAAAGCTCTGTAGATCTATGATTTACGGAGCTTTTTTATTTGCGAAGCATTGAAAGCTTTTGTCTTGAAAAGGACATGAGCTACCTTGCTTCGCAGGGGAGGGATGTATATATTCCCCCTCTTGCTGCACCAGCCAGCACATCGGCCATTGGATTTTGCCGATGTTTCCATGGCTAACCGCGCTACCGCCCGAATGGCGAAACTGGTAGACGCATGGGACTTAAAATCCCCCGCTCGTAAGGGCGTGCCGGTTCGATTCCGGCTTCGGGCACCATCTAAAATCAAGGGTTTGCGGGCGAAAGCTAATGCAAACCCTTGTTCGTTTCTGCTTCTGGAAATTGCTGCGGAAATGGAGTCCAAGCCTGCGGGTATTTTCAAGCGCAAGCCTCTACACTGGGTGTCGAGATCCTTTAACCATGGAGAGGTATCGAGTGAAAACAATCGCAACGATGAGTCTATTGGCCTTGATGAGCAGCAGCGCTGACGCTGGGGAGACAACCTCCGTTGATGGGAAAACGCTGGCCGTGAACTTTGGCGAGCCGACCGTCAAGCAGGTTCTGCACTATCGGAAAATGTACGATAAGAAGCCTTTTCCCGATGCAGAAATTTATTACTACAGCAACGGTTTGTACAAGATCATCTCTCAGGGAGAAAACCATTACGGTGTCTACGTCTTGCAGGGCCAACACACCGACGAGACATACACCGTGAAGTTCATCTCCCTGCCTTCCCCGGACTGGGGAAATAAAACGGCGTATCACCAGCTCACCTTTATTCGAGGTGATGCACAAAACGTATTTATCCAGAACGCAATTGTCGACACTGGCGAGGCGATAGCCCAGCAGAATGGGACCTATACGCAGGAAAAAAATACTGTGGTGAATCCGATCAGTACTGCCTGGCAGAAGAAGTGAGCCCGTTGTCCCCAGCGGTTTGAGGGCAGACTTTTGATCATCTAATATTTATAAAACAATGGGTTGCATGATATTCCTCATGCAACCTGTTTGGTGCTGACCGTCGGTACCGGCGCCTTACAACCGCCGCCGAAACGCCTCGAGAATGTCCCGCGTCCCCTTTTTCATTTGCAGTTGGGCAATGGCGTCCAGCGGGTGCCAGAGGCAATCGCTGATTTCATTCTGTGGCTTGGCCGCCGTCGAGTCGCTGACCGATGCTTCGAACACATGATGTTCGGTCTGCCCGTCACTGATTCGCATCAAGTAGAGCAGGTTCTCGACGTCCAGGCCGGTTTCCTCTGCCAACTCCCGGATGGCTGCCCCTGCATGGGTTTCGCCGCGCTCGACGGTACCGCCTGGCAACGCCCAGCGGCTATTGGCTTTGCGAACCAGGAGGATGTGGCGATTTTCCTCGCAGATGACGGTCGCTCGAATTTTCATGGAGGTGCTCGATCTGTGACTGTCATTAAAGTGAAATATAACTGCAATATTTGCGCCTGGCATTAGCTGCTTCGTTCAAATGTCGAGTTTTTCAAGGTCTTATCCACTACGACCGCGACGGAACGGGAAACACTGAGCTTATTTGTGCCTGTCATCGCTTCACTCAATCTCTCCGACCGCTAGCACTAGGTTTTCGACCGGTTATCGCCTCAAATGAATCAGCTTCAAAAAAATGAATCCATGTTGGGTGCATTGGCCGGCCCCGATAGGGGAAGGAAGCGAGAAATGACCACCGTTGAAGACTTCAAGCTCAAATCCCATGAGCTCCTGGTAGAGCTCGATACGGCGACATCGGAAATGATGAAGCTCATATGTGTTCATCAAATGAGCGGATCGACCTGGGATGAGGCGGTCCAGCGTCAACATGAGGCCTATGAGCAATGGGTCGCTTATCTGAACGAGCGGGGATAGCTGCCAATGCGCGTCCCGAAGGTGCAAATTCTTTGAACGGCGCCTCAACGGCTCTGCCTAATCCTTGAACCGACAAGAGGATTAGGCCATGTCTGAATTAGCCAGTTATTTCTGGATCGCTGTTGCGGTGCTTTTGCTGCTCGTCGATTTGTGGGCGATCGTCAGTGTCTTTCGAAGCGACAAGTCGGTCGGGACCAAGGCGGGCTGGGCCCTGCTGCTGATCGTTTTGCCAGTGCTGGGCCTGGTCATCTGGGGCGCAGCCGGGCCTCGCGGAGTCAAGGAAGGTCCGTCATCGCCAGAGCACAGCAAGGGCTAGCCGAGAAGCGGCTGTGGGAGCCACCTCACCGGTTTATCCAATTGCCGCCGGTGGTTTCGCAGTCTTCCTGGGCCTGCTGCAACTGCTCGACGCCGTAGTAGTACCACGTCACTTTTGCATTATCGGGAAGGGTGGCCGACCCACCGCGCTTGTCCTTGCTGGTTGCGTGCGGGTTGGCCAACGCTTCCTGGGTCGGCTTCGCCTGGCATGTCGCCACGTATCCCTCGGCACAACGCTCGACTTTACGCTTTTGGGTCGTGAGCGTTCCCTTGCTTTCATTGCTGCAAGACCAATCGAGGGTTTCGGCGGGCATGCCTTTATATTCGTAGCAACTGTGGCTTTCGATCACTGGAACGGCCTGGCTCTGGGACCGTGTGATGACGTCGCAGCCTTGGGCCAAGGCGGCGGCGGGGCTCGCGCAAACGATCAATAGCAGGATTCTGGCATTCATGAGTTTCTCCCTTTGCGGATTCTGCACCGGTGCCTATCCATTTCGAGGTGCAAAAAAAGCCCACGTTCCATCAGTTTTCCAACCGGTAGAACTCAGGGAGAAACGGGGCTGGCGCAGCGCGTCAGCGAAACTTGGGTAGAGGGGGTTCAGCAGGCTTGAGCGACGTCAGCGCGCTCTGGATCGACGGAGCGTCCTTGTCGATGTCGTTGAGCCGGTCCCGGATGCGCACTGCGGTGGGATGCCCACCTTGGTGGTCGACCCAGTCGGCGATTTCCTTGCAGGCTGCCGTGAGCCTGGCCTGACGCGATTCGAGCAAGGTGAGCAGGGTGGTGATGGACTCTTTTTCGGACATGTCACACCTCCATTCAGGGGTTGATGAGGCAGCACAAAACCCGCCAGGGGGGCGGGCTGCGCCGTGGTTTAAGCGTAGTTGAGTTATTTCAGGTCCGTCGAAGAATCCGGCGTCCGGCTAGACAGCCGGCGTGCCGGAAACAATCCCTGTGTTGTCAGCTGGACTCCTTGACCCAGGACGGCGTGACGCTCGCCCGCCAGCGCACGTCGGTAATACCGTATTTCTCAGCAAGGGGCTTGGAGACCCGCTTGACCTTTTCTCTCCCGAATTTCGGTATGCGCCCGACCCCTGCGTCGCAACTGGCCCAATGCCAAGCCTCGGAGTTATTCATCACTTCTGCGCGAATAATGAATGACTTGGGTTCGCCATGGAGTATGTAGTCGATGATGTAAAGCGATGGCCCGCCCATAAATCCTCCCTAATTAGTCCTATACGGATGGATACAAAGGCATTCGGAAAATTCCATCGAATTTCCAGACGGTCAAATTAATTCCGCCCAGGCTCATGCATCGAGCAGCAGCAAAACAGTCGGAACTCGCGGCAAGGAACCAAACCCGGTTACCCTTCTCCAAGATGAGCTTCAACACCATGGGCCAGGGATCAAAGGCGACGCAGTGCGGCATCAACAAAAGGCAAAACATGAAAAACATCGCCAGGGTGCTGTTCATCGCAGCCCTCGCCATCGGTTTGTCGGGCTGCATTGGCGCCCCCATCGAACTGACGCCGCAAACCGAGCAACGCTTGCGCGAACAACCCCCGATCCGTTTCCTGCTGACATTCGATGATGGGCCCAGCGCCTCGTCTATCTGGAACCCTAGCCTGGAGGTGCTCGACGCACTGGCAGACAATCCGGTACAGCCCGGCATCAAGGCGGTGTTTTTCCTGCAGACCCGCGCACCACGGGCCGGTGGCAGTGATATTGGCCGCTCGGTAATGCGCCGTGAACAGCAGGAAGGTCATGTGCTGGCCTTTCATACGGCGACCTACTGGCACACCAATCACCGGTCGCTGAGCCCTGATGAGCTGGAGCAATCGCTCAGCAATGGCGGGAGCGATATCGCCGCCATTAGCGGCGCGGCACCGATCTTGGTGAGGCCGCCATTCTGGAGCTTCGACAAGCGCACCGCGGCCGCCTACCGACAACATGGCCTGCACATTCTGTTGACCGACTTGAGCGCAAATGACGGCAAAGTCTGGGGCATCACCATGAGCCCGCGGCGGCGGATCAACCTGACCCGGCAACTTTCCGAAGTGCGCGAGCGCATCGCCGCCGGGCAACTGCCAGCGGTGGACGGAGTTATTCCGGTGGTGGTGACGTTTCACGACATCAATCGTTATACCGCCCGGCATGCTCGCGAATACCTGCAAATCCTGCTCGACAGTGCCAAGGCTACCGGCGTGAGGACCGACGCCAAGCCATTCTATGATGACCACCAGGCGCTGGAGCGAGCAGCCTTGGCCCGGACAGTCGATCACAGCACCGAGCCCGTGCATTTGCCGGGGCTGTGGGACTGGTTGTGGGATTCGGACTCCCACTGAGGGCGCCACGAATGCGGCGGGTGTCGCGACATTCGGTTGGTCGCCCGGCGCAATCCGCGTGTATGGTAGGCCGTGCACCCTTGGTTAAAGTCGGAGGTGACCAATGAGTACTGCGATGCTGACGAAAATGCACATCAACGGTTATGACGTGCTTAGCGTAAACAGCGGCCCGTGGAGGGTCTGCACCCAGGCTGACCGGTTGGGTTCCTTTGCTTCCCGTGAGGAAGCGCTGGCCTACGCCGCCGCGTTGCCGACCCGAAGGGCCCGTAGCGGCCGGCCTGTAAACACGAAATAGATGGGGCCGGTACATCCAACCTCTTGGTGACAGGTAGGCCGCTATCGCGAGCAAGCTCGCTCCCACGATTTTTCCGGTTGTTCACCAAAAATCCCCAGTGGGAGCGAGCTTGCTCGCGATGGCGTTGGGTCAGGCGTGATCAGGCGCGGGCCAGTTCCAGCGGGACTTCCAGGGTAAACAGGGCGCCTTGCCCCGGTCCGTCGCTCTGTACATGGAGGCGGCCATTCATTTCAACCGCCGCCAGGGCGCAGCTGTGCAAGCCAAACCCATGGCCGTCCTTGCGGGTCGTAAAACCGTGATTGAAGATGCGGGCCAGGTTCTCCGGGGAAATGCCTTCGCCTCGGTCCTTGACGCTCAGGCTCAGTGTCGTTTCGTCGAGGATGCGGATCCCCAGGGTCATCTCCCGCGGATGCTCGCTGATGTGCGACATCGCGAATTTGGCGTTGCTGATCAGGTTGATCAGGATCAGCAGCAACCTGTGCTTGTCCCCCATGATCGCAGGAACGTCCTGATATTCCTTGATGACGGTGACGTGATGCCGACTGAGCGCGCCCGAGTTCATGCGTAGCGCATCTTCGAACAGATCGCTGACATTGAGCGGTTCGATCAGCCTGGCGGCCCCTGCATAGGTTTGTTGAGTGGTGACGATTTCCTTGATGTGATCGATGCTCTTGGTCAACTGCGCCAGCTCATCGATAAGCACGGTTTGTTCTGCGGCGATGGAGTCGACCAGTTCGTTGAAGTAACGCGGCAGCAACCGACCTTTTTCATCATGGGTGATGAACTGGCCAAGATCTTCGGCATGTTCATTCATCATTTTGACCGCCTTGGTGAGCCCGATCGTCTTGCTGTTCCTCAACTTGCGGGTTACGAGTTCGGCTGAAATGTTCACGCTGTTGAGCACATTCCCGACGTTGTGCAACACATTCGTGGCTATTTCGGCCATGCCCGCCATTCGGGCCGCATCCACCAGTTCGCGCTCGGCCTCCATCAGCTCGCGGGTGCGCTCCTGCACGCGCTCTTCGAGCCGCTCGTTGGACGTTTGCAGTTGCTGGTTGATCTGGTTGATGACGGCGTAACTGCGAACCAGCCGCACCGCCAGGTAGATCATCAACAGCGCCATGAGGCTGGCACACGCGCCCAGGTAGATATGGTATTGACGGTCCGCAGCGGCGGTCCTGCGCTGGGTCTCGTTCAATAGTTCGGTGATGCTGTCCAGTTCCTGGGCCACTGGAATCACGCTGATGCGATCCAGCAGATCATTGACGATCGGTTGTTCCTGGATAACAGATTTGACGTGCTGGGCCAGGGCAATGAAAAGGGGCTGGCTGGTCGCGGGCAGTCGGTCGACGTACTTCTCCAGATCACTCAATTGGCGCTGCACTTCCTCGGCTTTGTCCGAGGTGACATAAAGTGCGTACTCCAGCGTCGTCAGTGTCAGCTCACGAACATTGGAAGCTGTTGCCAGACGTTCCGTCGGGCTTTCGGCGCTCATCCCGTCGAGCAAGGTTTGAATACCGTCCTCGACGATCGGCAACTCATCCAGGGCGGTGCGTAGATTGGCGTTGTGTTGCTGGAATTGATCGACCAGCACCGTTTTGTTCTTGACCGCGTCCACGTAGCCGTTGCGTCTGGATGCCCAAAGAGCTGCCAGTGGGCCAGTGTTATTGAGCTGCTCCAACTGCTCCCATCGACTGCCGGCCTCAAGCGGCGGTGCCAACGACAGGTTGTTGTTCACGCCGATCTTTTTCCTGAGGATCTTGACGTTCCAGTTGGCGTCGGCCTGCTTGAGCTGGCGAATGAAGTCGCGGGATTCGAAGTAGGTCGATGAGTCGTACGTGTATGACTTGATCAAAAAGAATATCAGTGCAGCAAACACAATCAGCGCGACGGCCAATAGGGCGGGCCATTTATATTTTTTGATAATAGTGGTCACGCTATTCTCCTGTTCAGGGCGCTTATCGAAGGAGTCGGTGAATTCCCGAGGGGGGAGAGATGCTCAAGGGAGGAGCCGGAAGAGGGGAAAGGTAAACGTCGTACGGGTTGGTGTGCCGGTTTGCTGTGGCCTGGGTACACGTTGGGCTCCCTGCTAACGATGAACGTCGGGTTCATGGCTGAGTGTAGCGCTAACGAGAGGGGCGATGCTGCTGCGCGAGTGCGCCGCAGTGAAGCAGGCGCGGCCGGGCAGGCCGCGCCTGTGGCGTTACTTGATGTCGATGAAGGGCAGGGTGCCGTTTGGCAGCACGGTGGTTGGCAAGACGCCATTCCAGCGTTCGGCCTTGGTCAGTTCCACCAGGTTCTGGTTGCTGGCCAGGGCCTGGGCCCGCGCCTTGATGGCTTCAGCTTCGGCTTTGCCGCGCAACTCAGTCGCCAGTGCATCGGCCTTGGCCTGCGCAACTTGCGAATCGGCCTCTGCCTGGGCCTGGGTCACGCGAATCTGTGCTTGCACCTGTTCGGTGGCTAGCTGTTGCTCGCGGGTCTTGACCTGGACTTCCGCGGCCATGCGCGCTTCGATGGCTTTTTCATAGGCATCACTGAAGTCAATGTTCTCGACCTGGACGCTGTCGATGATCACGGGGCCGGTAATGGTGGCCTTGATGGCCGTGGAAATATCGTTGACCAGTTGGACGCGGTTCTGCACGGCAGCCACGGCGTTGAACTTGCCGAATACGTTTTCCACCTGGGTAGGCACTTGGCGGCTGATCATCCGGTCGCGGATACCTTCCAGGTCCTTGAACTGGGTATAGACCTTCGCGACATCGGAAGGCGCGATATGCCAGGACACGGACACCTTGAGCTGGGCGGACTGTTGGTCCTTGCTGTAGGCCTGCAGGTCTTCATAAGCCGTCACTTGGCTCTGGACGCTGATCAGTCGTACCGACTCGATAAATGGCGTCTTGAAGGAAAGTCCCGGTTCAATGACGCCGACCAGCGCCCCGTTGCGCAGCAGCACACCACGCTCGGTTTCGTCGATCGTGTACCAACTGCCAAAGAACACGCACAACAGGACGATGCTCGCGATTGCAGCAAGGATGGAACCGATGGTTTTACTGGTCACTTTTCTTTCCTTGATTGGCTGGGGAGGGTTTGCCATAGCTGTGTCCAATGTTGAAGCTGCAATCGGCATTCTGAATGCCAGACACGAAAAAGCCCTGAATAATCAGGGCTTTAACGTTAGAAAATGGCGGAGGCGATGGGATTCGAACTCATGGACCTGTTACAGTCGACGGTTTTCAAGACCGTTGCCTTAAACCACTCGGCCACACCTCCGTATTGCGTTGCGGGCGCCATAATACCCGAATGAAACACACTGTCAAACTCTCTACGTAGCTTGTTACAGAGCGTCTGTTATGATCCTTGCCACTGAATGTTTCAAAACCGGAGGAGTGTCGCCATGCGCGAACAGGATTACGCAGTGAACAACAGCGTGCAGGCTGAGCAGCTAGAGGTTAGCCGCGTCCTGCGCAACACTTATGGCCTGCTGGCACTTACGCTCGCTTTCAGCGGTGTGATGGCCTACGTCGCACAACAGATGCGGGTGGGTTACCCGAACGTGTTCGTCGTGCTGATCGGTTTCTACGGCCTTTTCTTCCTCACCAACAAACTCCGTGATTCGGCCTGGGGCCTGGTGTCGGCTTTCGCCCTGACCGGCTTCATGGGCTTTTTGCTCGGCCCGATCCTCAATCGCTACCTGCAAATGCAGGGCGGTGCCGAAGTGGTCAGCTCGGCCTTCGCAATGACCGCACTGGTATTTGGTGGCCTGTCGGCCTACGTGCTGATTTCCCGCAAGGACATGAGCTTCCTGGGTGGCTTCATCACCGCAGGTTTCTTCGTGTTGCTGGGGGCGACGCTGGCCAGCTTCTTCTTCCAGATCAGCGGCCTGCAACTGGCGATCAGCGCCGGCTTCGTGCTGTTCTCGTCTGTCTGCATCCTGTATCAGACCAGCGCCATCATTCACGGCGGCGAGCGTAACTACATCATGGCTACCATCAGCCTGTATGTATCGATCTACAACCTGTTCGTCAGCCTGCTGCAGCTGTTCGGCCTGATGGGGCGTGACGACTGATTGCATTTGTGATGAGTGAGCAGCCCGCTTTGGCGTGATGCTGTTCACATAGAAACAACGGCGTTTTTCAGAAATGAAAAGCGCCGTTTTTTTTGGTTTTAGGTGCGTTTTTTTGGGGGGCATATCCGTTACCGCAGAAACGGATATACACCCCAAAGCAAGAAAATCCCGAGCCCTCTCAAAAAAAACGGCACCTCCCTTGGAAAAAGGGAAGTGCCGCTTTTGGAACCTAGGTGAACGGTATCGCCACACAAAGTGGACTTAAGAGGCAAACCGCCGCAACCCCACCGGTGGTACAAAGGCTTCCAGCTCAGCCTCCACCGCCTCGATTATTCGTTCAACATCCGGGGCATTCATCACAGTTGCGCAGGGGATACCCGCAATGGCGATCATGGTCTCGCCGCTGGCACGGTCAAACAGCCGGGCAACCATGCTGCCAGGCGCATCCATGCTCGCTTCGAATCCCATGGGATGGAAGTGCCAGCGCATCAACTGGCAAGCGTTGGGGAACGTAACCTTGCTGAAAGATCCTTTATTCATGTTGCCCGCCTTCTTCAATCGAGCGCTTCCTTTTGCTCATGTCAGGAAGGAAGAGCCATCATGGCTCTACCAGTGAGAACTAAAAATAGCACCTGAAAATGAAGCTCATGTGGATTTTTTCAGTCCATTTTGCGATTGGTTCACTTTTTTTGATCTGGATCACGACTTAAGCGGCTATGTACAGAATGCCATCACGCTTGACTGGGGTTATCCCGAGACTCGGGCAATGGCTCTGGCACGTGGCTTTTCCAGGCGATGAGCAGGGCCAGGATCATCATCGCCAGGGCGACGGCGAAGGTCGTGTGCAGACCGTTCGTCACGGCGGCAGGACTGGCGCGGGTGATGTCATTCGTCGCCGCCGCGGCTGCAAACACCGCGCCGAGCACGGAGGCTCCGGTGAAAAACCCCAGGTTGCGCGACAGGTTGAGCAGCCCGGCGATGACGCCTCGCCTCTGGGCAGCTACATCGGCCATGACTGCCGTGTTGTTGGCCGTCTGGAAGAACGCGTAGCCGAGGGTCGTCACCACGATGGCCGCGAGGTAGCCGACGGTGCCAAGGGCAGGGGGAACCAGTGACAGCATCAGGCAGCCGAGGACCATGGCCCCCAGGCCGGCGAGCCGCATGGGCTGCACGCCGAAGCGATCCGCCAGGCGTCCGGCAGGCACTCCGGCCAACGCCGCGACAGCTGGGCCTGCGGCCAGCGCCAGCCCCACGAAGACCGCCGGCAGTCCGAGGGTGATGGACAAGTAAAAAGGCCCCACCAGCAGCGTCGCCATCATGACCGTCGCAACCAGGGCGCTCGTCGCCAGGCCTGATACCAATGATTTGTCGCGAAACACCGTCAAGGGAATCAACGGCGATAAGGCCCGGGACTGGGCCCGAATGAACAGCCCGCCGCCCACGAGTGCGATCAGCAGCAACGCAAGATTCAATCCGCCAAAGCTTCCGCGTCCGGAAGTCATGGACAAGGCATAGGCGGCGAGCGTCATTGCCAACAGCAATGTACCGGTTACATCGAAGCGGGTTCCTTCGGGCTTCGGCGGCACTTCACGCACCGGTAGCGAATACCACGCCAGCCCTAGCGTCAGCAGGCCGAGAGGGATATTGACCAGGAACAAGGCCGGCCAACCGAACCCGCTGATCAACATGCCGCCAAAGGACGGTCCGAGGGCCGTGCCCACTGCCGACAGCGTTGCCAGCAGCCCCATGGCACTGCCGGTTTTTCCCTGATCGACCGTTTCGCCAACCAGCGCCAGGGTCAGCGTCATCATGATGGCGGCCCCCAGGCCTTGCAGCGCCCGACCTGCGACCAATAGCCAGAGCGAGGGCGCCAAGCCGCATACCGCCGATGCCAAGGTGAACAGGGCGATACCGGCCAATAGCAGCTTGCGCCGGCCCATCAGGTCTCCCAAGCGGCCAACACTGACAATCAGCGTGGTGATGGCCAGCAGATAGGCCAGCACCACCCATTGGATCTGCTGGAAAGAGGCCCCGAGCACCTCGGCCAGCGTCGGCAGTGCCACCGCAGCCACACTGGCGCCAAGGGAGGCTAGCAGCGTCGAGAGCGCAAGGCTGGCCAGGGCCCAACGAGGTGAAAAGAGCCGGTGTGCGGGCGCGGTTGCCGGCCGGCTTTGTTGCGTGTTGACGGGTTTCATCGTGTCACCTGTATCCGTGGCGCTCGAAACGGAGCTGTCAGAACGTTACGCCTGGGCATAACATGGCGGAAGACGCAGCATTTGCACGTTATAGCTGCAGCAAACGCCATCTGTTCAATTCGAGATACCGCCATGTCCTCGCCTGACCTCAATCTGCTCATCACCCTTGATGTGCTGCTCTCGGAAGGCAGCGTGGCCCGGGCCGCCCGGCGCTTGCAGCTGAGCCCGTCGGCCATGAGCCGGGCACTGGCGCGGCTGCGTGAAACCACCGGTGACCCGCTGTTGGTTCGGGCCGGGCGAGGGCTGGTGCCGACGCCCCGTGCGCTGGAATTGCGCGAACAGGTCAGCCACCTGGTGCAGCAGGCCCAGGCGGTGCTGCGGCCAGTGACGACCCCGGATCTTGGCCGCTTGAGCCGAACTTTCACGTTGCGCACCCGCGAAGGGTTCGTGGAGAACTTTGCCATCGACCTGATCACTCGCATTCACGAACAAGCGCCCGGCGTGCGCCTGCGTTTCGTGGAAAAGACCGACCGCGACAGCACGGCGCTTCGCGAAGGCACCGTGGACCTGGAGACCGCCGTCGTGGACAAGGACACCAGCCCGGAACTGCGAACCCAGGCGTTGTTCAGCGACCGCTTGATTGGCGTAGTGCGCGCGGGACACCCGCTGAGCCAGACAACAGTGAGCGCCGCCGGTTATGCCGCAGGTGGGCATGTCGGTGTGTCGATGCGCGGCCTGGATCATGGCCTCATCGACCAGGCCCTGGCGGCGCTGAATCTGTCCCGGGAAATCGTCACCACCGTGCCAGGCTTTTCCTCGGCGCTGGGACTGGCCCGCTCCAGTGACCTGATCGCCAGCGTGCCTGAACGCTACACCGCGAGCCTGCGGATCGGCCTGCACAGTTTTACGCTGCCGTTTCCCGTGCCTGGGTTCACGATCGCCGTGCTCTGGCATCCGCGGATGGACGCCGATCCTGTGCATCGTTGGTTTCGAGGTTGTCTGCGAGAAGTGTGTGCACGTAAAACCGTAGAGGTTTAGTAGATATTCATTAATAGCATTACGCTGGCACTTAGTTGGCGAAAGTGCGACGCCGTACGCAAATTACTAGTTATCGATATTTAATATTTAAATAGATTTTTGTCCGACAATCCGCAACTCGGGCGATTTAGTCGGGGCACTAACGAGGCAGAACCCTATTGTTTATGGGCGTTAAGGGCAGTGCGTGAAATTGAACGAAAAAAATTGCTAGACGTTTGATTTCCAATTGTGTCAGGTTTCTTACGTCCTCATTGGGCGAGTGATAGGACGATCTCGCCAGAGATTGTCTGTCTGACTAAAACTGTTCCATTTGCAAACAAGGAAGTATGTTTATGTCGAAAGTCAAAAGCAGCGCTATTGATTCTGCCGAGCAACTCCTCTGGGCGCCGCAATCATTGGCGGCTGCCAGCAATGCGTTCAACCAGATCAATAGTTTCAGCCACCAATACGACCGGGGCGGTAACCTGACCGTCAACGGCAAACCGTCGTACTCTGTCGACGAGGCGGCCACTCAGTTGCTGCGCGACGGCGCGGCTTACCAGGACCGGGACGGCAGCGGCAAGATCGAGCTGACCTACACCTTCCTGACTTCCGCTTCTTCCAGCACCATGAACAAGCATGGGATCAGCGGCTTCAGCCAGTTCAGTGCGCAGCAGAAAGGCCAGGCAGCCCTGGCCATGCAATCCTGGGCGGACGTGGCCAATGTCACCTTCACCGAAAAAGCCAGCGGCGGCGACGGTCACATGACCTTCGGCAACTACAGTGGCGGCCAGGATGGCGCGGCGGCGTTCGCTTATCTGCCAGGGACGGGTGCCGGCTATGACGGGACCTCCTGGTACCTGATCAACAGCAGCTACACCCAGAACAAGAACCCGGACCTGAACAACTACGGCCGCCAGACCCTGACCCACGAAATCGGTCACACCCTCGGCCTGGCCCACCCCGGTGACTACAACGCTGGCGAAGGTAGCCCGACCTACGATGACGCCACTTATGGCCAGGACACCCGTGGCTACAGCGTCATGAGCTACTGGAGCGAAAGCAATACCGACCAGAACTTCAGCAAGGGCGGCGTCGAAGCCTACGCCTCCGGTCCGCTGATGGATGACATCGCGGCCATCCAGAAGCTCTACGGTGCCAACACCACGACCCGTACCGGCGATTCGACCTACGGTTTCAACTCCAATACCGGCCGCGATTTTCTCAGTGCATCTTCGTCGTCGGACAAAGTGGTGTTTTCGGTATGGGATGCGGGCGGTCGCGATACCCTGGATTTCTCAGGTTTCACCCAGAACCAGAAAATCAACCTCAATGACGCCTCGTTCTCCGATGTTGGCGGCATGGTAGGCAACGTCTCCGTCGCCAAGGGTGCCGTCATCGAAAACTCCATCGGCGGCGCGGGCAGCGACTTGCTGATCGGCAACACGGTGGCCAACGAGTTCAAGGGCGGCGCTGGGAACGACATCCTTTGGGGCGCTGGTGGCGCAGACAAGCTCTGGGGTGGCTCGGGGTCGGACACGTTCGTGTTCGCCGCCAGTTCCGATTCGCGGCCTGGGGCGACGGACCAGATTCTCGATTTCGTCAGCGGCCTGGACAAGATCGACCTGACCGGTATCACCAAGGGCGCGGGCCTGCACTTCGTGAGCGCGTTCACCGGTGCGGCGGGCGATGCGGTGTTGTCGACATCGGGTGGCAACAGCCTGCTGTCGGTGGACTTCTCCGGGCACGGCGTGGCTGACTTCCTGGTCAGCACCGTTGGCCAGGCAGCGGTCTCGGATATCGTGGCCTGATGCTAAACCCTGTAGGAGCTGTCGAGCGGAGCGAGGCTGCGATCTTTCCCCAGGCACCTGAGTCTCAAGCGAAAAGATCGCAGCCTCGCTTTGCTCGACAGCTCCTACAGGACCCCGGCCAGGATGGAAAAATGCGTAGAAAATTCATGCCCAGTAGCGTTCAGGCAACCGTCGGGTTGCTCGCTACGCTGATGATGTTTTGTGGAGAAGTCGCCATGGCGCGCAGCCTGTTGTTAGCAGAACCCTCGCAGTTGGCCGGTCAATGGCAGGCTGTTTTGTCGAGCCCGCAGGACAACGCGCAAACCCAGGCGATGCAGGACAAGCCGTCCAACAGTTGCCTGGTCGAACTCAAGATGGACCAGACCCTCGGCGGGCAAACCGACTGCCTGGGCCAATGGTTGGGGGATGAACCGGTTCGTTGGTTCACCGAGCCCGACGGACTTTCCCTGATTGGCAAACAAGACTCCAGGACTCACTTGGGGCTGCGTCAGGGAGACCATTATCAAATGACGTTGAAGTCCGGCTTGATACTCAGGCTTGAACGCAATAAATCCCAGAGTGCTCATTAACGAGTGAGTACAGTTGAGTCTTGATCGAAGTGCGCTTGTTTGAACAGGCGTGCTTTTCGGTGTGGGCCGAATTGAAAAACAAAGATTGGTAAGTTGAATAACGGCCCGTTCGCGGGCAAGCCAACAGCAAGGAAGATCATGAATAGGGTAAGGAGCGTTGCCGCGGTGCCGCTGTTTAAAGCGCTGGGCGATTATAAAAATATTCTGATCAGTGTTGGATGTTTTACCGCACTGATTAATGTCCTGATGCTCGCGCCTTCGATTTATATGCTCCAAGTATATGACCGCGGGTTGTCATCACAGAACGAGACCACGCTGGCGATGTTGTCATTGATGGTTGTCGGCTTCTTCGTATTCATCGGGCTGCTGGAAATGGTCCGCAGCTTCGTCGTCATCCGCATCGGCAGCCAGTTGGAGAGACGTTTCAATCTCCAGGTGTACAAGGCCGCGTTCGAGCGCAATCTGCGCCAGGGTGAAGGCAACGCCGGGCAATCGCTGGGCGACCTCACGCATATTCGCCAGTTCCTCACCGGGCCGGCGCTGTTCGCTTTCTTCGACGCGCCGTGGTTTCCCATCTATCTGCTGGTGATCTACCTGTTCAACGTGTGGCTCGGCGTTTTCGCCTCCGTCGGCACGCTGCTGCTGATCGGCCTGGCCTGCCTGAACGAGGCCATGACCAAAAAAGCCTTGGGGCAGGCCAGCGTCTACTCGCAACAATCCAGCCAACTGGCTACCAGCCATTTGCACAACGCCGAGACGATCCAGGCCATGGGCATGCTCGGCGCGCTGCGCAGCCGCTGGTTCGCCGTGCACTCACGGTTTCTCGGCCTGCAGAACCAGGCCAGCGACACCGGCGCGGTAATCAGCTCCCTGAGCAAGACCCTGCGCCTGTGCCTGCAATCGCTGGTGCTGGGCTTGGGCGCACTGCTGGTGATCAAGGGCGACATGACTGCCGGGATGATGATTGCCGGCTCGATCCTGATGGGACGGGTATTGAGCCCCATCGACCAGTTGATCGCCGTGTGGAAGCAATGGAGCGGCGCCAAGCTGGCTTACCGGCGTCTCGACGCGCTGTTGCAAGCGTTTGCGCCCCAGGATGACGGCATGACGCTGCCAGCGCCCAAAGGCCAGGTGAGCTTCGAACAAGTGAGCGCGGGACCACCTGGGCAACGCAGCGCGATGCTGCAGCAGGTCAGCTTCAGCTTGGCTGCCGGGGAAGTGCTCGGTGTGCTGGGGGCTTCCGGTTCCGGCAAGTCGACCCTGGCCCGAGTCCTGGTGGGTGTGTGGCCGACCCTCGCGGGTACGGTGCGCCTCGACGGGGCCGACATTCATCGCTGGAATCGCGAGCAACTCGGCCCGCACATCGGCTACCTGCCCCAGGACATCGAGCTGTTCAGCGGCAGTATTGCCGAGAACATCGCCCGGTTTCGCCAAGCCGATCCGCAAAAAGTCGTCTCTGCCGCGCAGCAGGCCGGGGTTCATGAGCTGATCCTGCGCCTGCCCCAGGGCTATGACACGGTGCTGGGGGAGGACGGCGGTGGTTTGTCCGGCGGGCAGAAACAACGGGTTGCGCTGGCCCGGGCGATGTACGACCGGCCGAGCCTGGTGGTGCTCGACGAACCCAACTCCAACCTCGACACGGTTGGCGAAGCGGCGCTCGCCAGTGCCATCGCGCAGATGAAGGCCCAGGGCACCAGCGTCGTGTTGGTCACCCATCGTTCCTCAGCACTGGCCCAGGCCGACAAGTTGTTGGTGCTCGACGAAGGCCGGCTACAAGCCTTCGGCCCAAGCCAGCAAGTGTTGCGGGCGCTGTCCGGCCAGTCGGGCTCACAGGACAACGCGCCGCGCAGCTCGCCGCCGAACAGCCCCCAGGCGACTCCCAACGGACTGAGCATGAGTCGCCAATACCAGGCCGCCAGCAAACCCGCTGGTGTATGAGCAAGGAGCGCGACATGAATCTCGAACATTCTCAGGACGTTGAGCACCCGGAGCGCGACGCCCGTTTCTTCACCCGCATGGGCTGGGCATTGGCGCTCGTTGGCGCGGGCAGTTTTTTCACCTGGGCCAGCCTCGCGCCGCTGGACCAGGGCATCCCCGTGCAGGGCACCGTGGTGGTTTCAGGCAAGCGCAAGGCGGTGCAATCGATGAGCAGCGGCGTCGTCAGCCGGATCCTGGTGCGCGAAGGCGAAGCGGTGAAGCAGGGCCAGCCGCTGTTCCGCCTGGACCAGACCCAGGCCGCCGCCGATGTGCAATCGCTACAGGCACAGTACCGGATGACCTGGGCGAGCCTGGCGCGCTGGCAAAGCGAGCGGGACAACCTGTTGCAGGTGAGTTTTCCGGCCGAGCTGAGTCGCGATCCCGATCCACGCCTGGCCCTGGTGCTTGAGGGCCAGCGGCAACTGTTCAGCAGCCGCCGCGAAGCCTTCGCCCGGGAACAGGCGGCGTTGCGTGCCAGCATCGAGGGCGCCGCGGCGCAATTGGCGGGCATGCGTCGGGCCCGCAGCGACCTGACCGCCCAGGCCGAATCCCTGCGCCTGCAACTGGGCAACCTGCAACCCTTGGCCGACAACGGCTACATCCCGCGCAACCGCTTGCTGGACTATCAACGCCAACTGTCGCAAGTACAGCAGGAACTGGCGCAGAACAGCGGCGAAAGCGGAAGGGTGGAGCAGGGGATCGTCGAGTCGCGGCTGAAGCTGCAGCAGCACAACGAGGAATACCAGAAAGAGGTGCGCAGCCAGTTGGCCGACGCCCAGCTCAAGAGCGAAACCCTGCAAGAGCAACTGAAATCCGCCGGCTTCGAGCTGCAGCACAGCGAAATCCTCGCCACCGCCGATGGCATCGCCGTCAACCTGGGGGTGCACACCGAGGGCGCGGTGGTGCGCCAGGGCGACACCTTGCTGGAAATCGTTCCCCAGGGCACGCGGTTGGAAGTGGAAGGGCATCTGCCGGTGCACCTGATCGACAAGGTCGGCCCGCATTTGCCGGTGGACATCCTGTTTACCGCCTTCAACCAGAACCGCACGCCGAGGGTGCCGGGGGAAGTCAGCTTGATTTCTGCCGACCAGATGCTCGATGAGAAGACCGGCGCGCCGTATTACGTCCTGCGCAGCAGCGTCAGCGACGTGGCGATGGACAAGCTCAACGGCCTGGTGATCAAGCCCGGCATGCCGGCCGAGATGTTCGTGCGCACGGGCGAGCGCTCGTTGCTCAACTACCTGTTCAAACCGCTGCTCGACCGAGCCGGCTCTGCGTTGACCGAAGAATAAGGATGTCCGGCGGTATGAAGCGTTTCTATTGGGTGGCCGTGCTGGCCGTTTCCGTGTGCAACAACGCCTGGGCCATGGGACCGTTCGAGTTCTACGAGCAGGCCCTGCGCAATGACCCGGTCTACCTGGGCGCGATCAAGGAGCGCGATGCGGGCCTGGAAAATCGCGCCATAGGCCGCGCCGGGCTGTTGCCGCACCTGGGCTACAGCTACAACAAGGGGCGCAACCAGTCCAAGGTCACGTACCTCAACGATCGCGGCGCCAGCCAGCATGACGATCGCAACTACAGCAGCTACGGCTCCAGCCTGACGCTGCAACAACCGCTGCTGGACTATGAGGCTTACGCCGCCTATCGCAAGGGCGTGGCCCAGGCGTTGTTCGCTGACGAAAGTTTTCGTGGCAAGAGCCAGGAGTTGTTGGTGCGGGTGCTGAGTCATTACACCCAGGCGCTGTTCGCCCAGGACCAGATCGACATTGCCCAGGCCAAGAAAAAGGCGTTCGAGCAGCAATTTCGCCAGAACGAGCATCTGTTTCGCCAGGGCGAAGGTACGCGCACCGACATCCTCGAGGCGCAGGCGCGTTATGAGCTGGCAATCGCCGAAGAGATCGAGGCACGCGATGAGCAGGATGCCGCCTTGCGTGAGCTGGGCTCGCTGATTGGCGTCCCGGCCCTGGATATCGGCGACCTGGCGCCGCTGCACGACACCTTCCAGACCTTTGCCTTGCAACCGGCCAGTTTCGACACCTGGCACGAGCTGGCGGTGAGCAATAACCCGAACCTGGCGTCCCAGCGCCAAGCGGTGGATGTGGCGCGTTTCGAGGTGGAGCGCAACCGCGCCGGGCACCTGCCCAAGGTCAGCGCCTACGCGACGATGCGCCAGAACGAATCGGAAAGTGGCAATACCTACAACCAGCGCTACGACACCAACACCATCGGCCTGGAAGTCAGTGTGCCGCTGTACGCCGGTGGCGGGGTCTCGGCGTCGACCCGCCAGGCCAGCCGCAACATGGAACAGGCCGAATACGAGCTGGATGCAAAGACCCGCGAGACGCTGATCGAATTGCGCCGCCAGTTCAGCGCTTGCGTATCGGGGATGAACAAACTGCGTGCCTACCAGAAGGCCCTGAGTTCCGCCGAAGCACTGGTGGTCTCGACCCGGCAAAGCATCCTCGGCGGCGAGCGGGTCAACCTCGACGCACTCAATGCCGAACAACAGCTCTACACCACCCGCCGCGACCTGGCCCAGGCCCGTTACGACTACCTCATGGCCTGGACCAAGCTGCATTACTACGCCGGCACCCTCGGCCCGCAGGACCTGGCGAAGGTGGATGAGGCGTTTGTGTCCCAGGCGTCAATTCAATGATCGGCGTGTTGCTTTTGTGGCCAGGGATTGTTCCCGCTGGGCTGCGCAACGGCCCCAAAAAAGCCTGCGAGCGCTTCGCACTCGAGCGGGAGCAAGCTCCCTCGCCACAAAAGCCAAGGCAAGCCACAAAGCCAAGGCAAGGCAAGCCACAAAGCCAAGGCAAGGCAAGCCACAAAACTTAGGTCAGCCAAAAAGCCAAGGCTGCCACAGTGGTTGGGGTAAGTCCCATCAGGCCGCGCAAACCAAAAGGATTTTTGCAACAACTAAGGATGGTTCGTGATGAAAGTCGATAACAAAAAACAGCCCGGACAGACGGGCCGCGTGTTCCTGCTCAAGACCCTCAACCGCGCAGTGCTCTGCGCCCTGGCGACCTTGGGCACGGCCCAGGCGGCGCCTTATGTCGAGAGCGGCAGGGCGGACAATCCGGACAGCTGGCGCAGCAGCGAATTCAACGCCGAATGGGGGCTGGGGGCAATCAACGCGCAGCAGGCCTACGCCGCCGGGTATACCGGCAAGGGCGTCAAGCTGGGGATCTTCGACCAGCCGGTCTACGCGGCGCACCCGGAGTTCTCCGGTACCGGTAAAGTCGTGACCCTGGTCACCAGCGGCATCCGTGAGTACACCGACCCCTACATTCCGGTGAAGGCCGGTGATGCGTTCCGCTACGACGGTTCACCCACCGTCGGTTCCGATGGCAAGCTGGGTTCCCACGGCACCCATGTCGGCGGGATCGCTGCCGGCAGTCGCGATGGCAGCCCGATGCACGGCGTGGCGTACGATGCGCAGATCATCAGCGCCGACAACGGCGATCCGGGCCCAGAAGACGGCATCATCCTGGGCAACGACGGCGCGGTGTACAAGGCGGGATGGGATGCGTTGATTGCCAGCGGCGCACGCATCATCAACAACAGCTGGGGCATTGGCATCACCGATCGCTTCGACCAGGGCGGCCGCGATCCGGCGTTCCCGCACTTCACCGTGCAGGACGCGCAACTGCAATTCGACCAGATCCAGCCGTTGCTGGGCACCAAGCCCGGCGGCGCCTACGAGGGCGCCATCGCCGCGGCCCGCAGCGGGATCGTGACGATCTTCGCCGCTGGCAACGACTACAACCTCAATAACCCCGATGCCATCGCGGGCCTGGCGTATTTTGTGCCGGACATCGCGCCGAACTGGCTCACCGTGGCGGCGCTGCAAGTCAATCCGGACACCGCCAGCGCCGATCCGTACACCATCAGTACCTTCTCGTCGCGCTGCGGCTACACCGCCAGTTTCTGCGTGTCGGCACCGGGCACCCGGGTCTACAGCGCCGTGATCGGCGGCACCAGTGCCGACGACCTGACTGTCGGCTACGCCAACAAGAGCGGCACCTCCATGGCCGCGCCCCATGTCGCCGGCAGCGTGGCGGTGTTGATGGAGCGTTTCCCGTACATGACCGGCGCCCAGGTCGCCAGCGTGCTGCGCACCACCGCCACCGACATGGGCGCGCCGGGCGTCGATGCGTTGTATGGCTGGGGCATGATCAACCTGGGCAAGGCCATCGACGGTCCATCGATGCTGGTGACCGAGCAGGACATCCCCGAGGAATTCCGCATCGAGGGTGCTTATGGCTCCGGTCAGTTCGTGGCGGACCTGCCCGGCATTGGCGCGATCATCGATGCCGGCAAATCCACGGAGCGGGTGTGCAGTGGCATCCAATGTGGCCTGGACGTTTGGCGCAACGACATCGCCGGCCACGGCGGGCTGACCAAGGAGGGCATCGGCACCCTTGTGCTTACCGGCGCAAACACCTACAGCGGGCCAACCCTGGTCAATCAAGGACGACTGGCAATCAATGGCTCGCTGGCGTCGGCCGTTACGATCAACGACGGCGGCATCCTCGGCGGCAACGGGCGCATCGCCAGCCTCACCGCCAACCGCGGCGGCAGCGTGGCGCCAGGTAACTCCATCGGCACGTTGCAAGTGGCCGGTGATGTGACGTTCCAGCCCGGTTCGAACTACGCGGTGGAAGTCTCGCCCACCTCCAGTGACCAGATCGTGGCCGACGGCAAGGCGTCCATTGACGGGGCGACGGTGTCGTTGTCCCTGGAAAACAGCCCGACGCTGCTGACGGCCAGCGAAGTGAAAAGCCTGCTGGGCAGGCAGTTCAACATCCTCCAGGCCGCCGATGGTATTGACGGGCGCTTCGCTGAAGTCTTGCCCAACTATGCGTTTCTGGGGGGCGACCTGGCGTACAGCGCCAGTGGCATTCAACTGGCGGTCGAGCGTAACGACGCGTCATTTGCCAGCCTCGGCCTGACGCCTAACCAGCGCTCCGTCGCCTCGGCCGCCGAACAACTGGGCGCGGGCAACGGACTCTACGAAGCCTTGCTGCTTTCGCCCAGCGCCGCCGTGGCGCAACAGGCATTCCAGCAACTGTCTGGTGAAATCCATCCGGCCATCGGCACGCTGCTGATCAACGACAGCCGTCAATTGCGCGACGCCGTGGGTGATCGCCTGCGCCAGGACGCGCTGTACGACGCCGGTACGCCGACCGATGCCAGCAGCAATGCCTGGTTCAAGGTGCTGGGCGCTTGGGGCAAGAACGATGGCGGAAATGATCACGCCGGTACGACCAGCTCCATCGGTGGCTTGCTGGCCGGTGTCGACGGCCTGATCAGCGACCAGACACGACTGGGCTTCGTCACCGGCTACAGCGACAGTTCGTTGAGCATGGGCGACGGCACCCATTCCTCGGCCAAGGCCGACAGCTATCACCTGGGTGTCTATCTGGGGCATGAGATCGACGCGCTGCGCCTGACCGTCGGCGGCGCCCACAGTTGGCATCGCATCGACGTCAAGCGTGACCTGCAATGGGGTGACGTCAGCGGCCGGGAGAAAACCAAGCGCGATGCCCGGACCACCCAGCTCTTCACCGAAGCGGCGTATCGCCTCGACGTGCAACCGGTAGACCTGGAGCCGTTTGCCAACCTGGCCTATGTGCACCTGGACAGCGACAGCTTCCATGAAAAAGGCGACAACGCAGCCCTGCATGCTGGCGACGATCGTCGCGATGCCGTGCTCTCGACCCTGGGCGTGCGGGCCAGCCACACCTTGGTCCTGTCGGATCAACAGCAACTGCAGCTGTCCGGCTCCCTCGGCTGGCAGCACAACCTGAGCAGCACCACGTCCGAACAGGACCTGGCATTTGCCGGCAGCAGCAACACCTTCGCGGTGCAGAGCGTGTCCATGGACCGCAACGCGGCCGTGATCGGTGCCCGTGCCGGGCTCGCGGTCGCCAAGGATGTGCGGGTCAATCTCGATTACAACGGCTTGCTCGGCGCCCGGGATAAAACCCATGGCGTGGGCCTGACGCTGGATTGGCAGTTCTGACCAAGAGGAGGCGTTGAACAGGCATCTCCGTGGCGAGGGAGCTTGCTCCCGCTTGAGTGCGAAGCGCTCACAAGAGGGGCCTGCTGCGCAGTCCAGCGGGAGCAAGCTCCCTCGCCACCACAGCATTCCAACAACAAAAAGAGAGCAACAACCATGGGTATCTACGACTACAAGAACCTCGGCACTGCCGAATCCAAGGCTCTGGTCAGCGACGCAATGGCGATCATGCTGTATTCCTACCACAACCTCGACAACGGCTTTGCCACCGGTTACCAGCACAACGGCTTCGGTGCCGGGCTGCCGGCGACCCTGGTCACCGCGCTGCTGGGTGGCACCGATTCCCAAGGGGTGATTCCCGGCGTGCCGTGGAACCCCGACTCGGAAAAACTGGCCCTGGAGGCGGTACAGAAGGCCGGCTGGACGCCCATCAGCGCCGCGCAGCTGGGTTACGCCGGCAAGGTGGATGGCCGCGGGACGTTTTTCGGTGAAAAGGCCGGCTACACCACCGCGCAGGTAGAGATCCTCGGCAAGTACGACGCCGAGGGTCACTTGCAGGAAATCGGCGTGTCGTTTCGCGGCACCAGCGGCCCTCGGGAAAACCTGATTGGCGATTCCATCGGTGACGTGATCAACGACCTGATGGCCGCGCTGGGGCCCAAGGACTATGCGAAAAACTACGTCGGCGAAGCCTTTGGCAACCTGCTCGGGGATGTCGCGAAGTTTGCCCAGGCCCATGGCCTGACAGGCAACGACGTGCTGGTCAGCGGTCACAGCCTGGGGGGGCTGGCGGTCAACAGCCTGGCGGACTTGAGCGCCAGCCAATGGTCGGGGTTCTACTCCAGTGCCAACTACATCGCCTACGCCTCGCCAACCCAGAGCAGTACCGACAAGGTCTTGAACATCGGTTACGAGAACGATCCGGTGTTCCGCGCCCTGGACGGCTCGACGTTCAACCTCGCGTCGGTAGGTGTGCACGATGGGCAGCAGGAATCGGCCACCAACAACATCGTCAGCTTCAACGACCACTACGCTTCGACGGCATGGAACGTGTTGCCGTTTTCCATTCTCAACATCCCCACCTGGATTTCCCACCTGCCTACCGGCTACGGCGATGGCATGGGCCGGATCATGGGCTCGGTGTTCTACGACCTCACCGAAAAAGACTCCACCATCATCGTCGCCAACCTGTCGGACCCCGCGCGCGCCAATACCTGGGTGCAGGACCTCAACCGCAATGCTGAAACCCACACCGGCAGCACGTTCATCATCGGCAGCGACAGCAATGACCTGATCCAGGGCGGACAGGGCAACGACTACCTGGAAGGCCGCGCCGGCAATGACACTTTTCGCGATGGCGGTGGCTACAACGTGATCGTGGGCGGGCAGGGCAGCAACAGCCTGCAACTGCAGCAGTCGGTGAAGGATTTCAGTTTTGCCCATGACGGGGCCGGGACGCTGTATATGCGCGACGCCCATGGCGCGATCAGCATCACTCGCGACATTGGCACGCTGGTCAGTAAGGAGTCCGGATTGTTCTGGGGGCTGCTCAAGGATGAGGTGAGCCACAGCGTCACCGCCAATGGCCTGGAGGCCGGCGCCAACCTGACGGCGTATGCCTCTTCGATCAAGGGCAGCGCGGCCAACGACACGCTGGTAGCGGGAGCAAAGGGGGACTGGCTGTTCGGGCAGGACGGCAACGATGTGCTGGTGGGCGGCGCGGGTAACGACACCTTCGTCGGTGGTGCGGGCAATGACCAGATGCAAGCGGGGGGCGGCAGTGACACCTTCCTCTTCAACGGCACTTTCGGCCAGGACCGGATCAGCGGCTACGACGCGGGGGACAAGCTGGTGTTCCTCGGCGTGCCGGGCGCCGGGGCAGGTCATGACTACAGCCAGTACCTGTCACAAGTGGGCAATGACACGCTGCTCAAGGTCGGCGACAGTTCCGTGACCCTGGTGGGCGTTGGTCTGGGTCAGGTGGGGGGCGAAGGGATCGTGTTCGCCTGATATCGCTATCGCGAGCAAGCTCGCTCCCACAGGGGGCTCGGGTGTACGCAACATTTGTGTTCACCACCAAACCTTGTGGGAGCGAGCCTGCTCGCGATTGAGCCGGCACATCCAGCCTCTCTGTGACTGACTCACCGCTATCGCGAGCAAGCTCGCACACAGTGGATTTGGGGTGTATGCAGTGTTTGTATTCACCACCGAGCCTTTGTGGGAGCGAGCTTGCTCGCGATGGCGGTGCAACAGGCCAGTCACGGGTTAATCAGTCTTCCTTGCGAATGGTTGCCACATCATCGGCGCGGACCCGGACTTTCCTGCCGGAAATATCCTCGAACTCGTAGAAACCGTCGGCGGTGCGGGTGTTGGGGGTGTCCTTGGTCAAATACTGGGTACCGTTCTGCAAAGTCACCACGGTTTGCGACGCGCAGCCAGCCAGAGCCAGAAACGCCACGGCGACCATGGGCAGGCCCAGAAACCTGATGTTCATAACCATAACCTCTCAATCAAAAGGACACGGAGCAGCTGATTCGACCGCGCCATCACATTAGCTAACCGCCATTGGTCTCGCTTGCCGTAGGAAAGTTCATCGCTGGCTGAAGGATTTCACCTTAAATATAGGAGACCGTTCATCTTTTGCTGTTGCCTGGCTGGTTTACAGCTGCTATCTGTATGCATAACCAGTACCCGATATCCTTGGCGTTCTTTCTGTGGCAGTCCGTTCCCTCGACGACCCGTTTTACTACCTGAACAACTTCCAGCAAGTGCTCGCTTTGTTGACGCAGCGTTATGCCGATGTGCTCAGCACCGACGAGCAGCGCTTCATCGAGCACTTCGCCGCGCTGCCGCGTGGCGCCCAGGGCTTGCTGGTGCGGATGGTGATGCGCAAGGGGCTACGGTTTCGCCATAGCAAGCTGCATTACCCAGAAATTGGCGACATCGGCGCCGCCGTCGCGCCACTGTTGGCGCTGGGTTGGGTCGAGGAACAGGTCCCCATCGGGCTCGTCGAGCTGTTCGAGGTGCTGCTCAAGCCGGAAATCCTCCTGTGCCTGGGCCACCTGATCGAACACCCCAAGGCGAAAAAGACCGAATGGCTCCAGGCCTTGGACGAACGCCTCAACCAGCCCCAGCCGTTCGATGCCTGGTGCCCGCAGTTGGACGACCGGCTGTACAGCCTGACGATCATGAGTTTGTGTGACCGGCTGCGGTTGATGTTTTTCGGCAACCTTTACCAGGACTGGTCGGAATTCGTCCTCGCGGACCTGGGCATCTTCACCTACGAAACCGTCGAGTTCAGCGCCGAGTCACGAGGCTTACGCAGCCGCGACGACGTCGATGCCTGCCTGTTCCTGCACGACTGCCAGCAGCGCTTCGAAGCAGGCGAACCCCTGGAAGAGATCGTCGCCCAGATCAACGAACTGTCCCTGGACAATCCGTGGCTGGAGCGGCGCCGGGGCAAGTTGTTGTTCCAGATTGGCCAGCACGGCGAGCGCATCGGCGACTTCGCCTTGGCCTTGGGCATCTATCGCCATTGCACCTACCCGGGCGCGCGGTTGCGGATGATCCGGGTGCTGGAGCGCATCGGCGAATACGCCCTGGCCCTTGAACTGGGCGAGGCGGCGGCCCTCGCACCGCAAAGTGCCGCCGAAACCCAGGCCTTGCTGCGGATCGTGCCCCGCCTGCGGCGCAAGTTGGGCGGCCCGCCAGTGCCACGGGCCATGGCCCGGGAAGTGGAACGCCTGGAGCTGCAGCTGCCGCGCGTCGATCCGACCTTGTCCGTGGAGTACCACGTCCAGGCCCACCTGCACGACGACAGCGCGCCAGTGCATTACGTCGAGAACAGCCTGATCAATTCGCTGTTCGGCCTGCTGTGCTGGCCGGCGATCTTCGCGCCATTGCCGGGCGCGTTTTTTCACCCGTTCCAGCGGGGGCCGGTGGACCTGCTCAACGAAGATTTCCATGCCCGTCGCGCCGAGCTGTTCGCCGCTTGCCTGGCAGAGTTGGACGATGGCCGCTATCGACAGACCATCGGCCGTCGCTACGCCGAAAAGTGGGGCGTGCAGTCGCCTTTCGTATTCTGGGGCGCGCTGTCCGAGCCCTTGCTGGAGCAAGCCCTCGATTGCCTGCCGGCCGCGCATCTCAAGCATTGGTTTGACCGTCTGCTGCTGGACATCAAGGCCAATCGCGCCGGCATGCCGGACCTGATCCAGTTCTGGCCGCAGCACAAGACTTACCGCATGATCGAAGTCAAAGGCCCTGGCGATCGGCTGCAAGACAATCAGCTACGCTGGCTGGAGTTCTGTCATGAACACCAGATGCCCGTTGCCGTTTGTTATGTGCAATGGGCAGAGTCAGCCATCGCGAGCGAGCTCGCTCCCACAGTGGGCGAACCACCACAGCCCACCTGTGGCAGTGAACTCGGGGATGAGTCATCACAGATCACCTGTGGGAGCGAGCTTGCTCGCGATGGGGCCGCATGACCCCTGCACCCAGCTACAGCATCGCCGTGCGGGCGATGTGCGAGTTCACCGCCAAGGTGGGTGATCTCGACCTGCGCTTCACGCCGTCGCCCACGGCCCTGGAAGGCATCGCCGGCCATCGCACCGTGGCCTCGCGGCGCAGCGAGGGTTATCAGGCTGAAGTGGCCCTCGAAGGTCATTACCAGACACTGACAGTCAAAGGCCGGGCCGATGGCTACGACCCGGCCCGCCAGTGCCTTGAGGAAGTGAAAACCTACCGCGGCGACCTGAGTAAACAACCGGCCAATCATCGCCAACTGCATTGGGCCCAGGCGAAAGTCTATGGCGGGTTGATGTGCCAGAAACTGCAGTTGCCGCACATCGACGTGGCCCTGGTGTATTTCGACATCGTCAGCGAAAAGGAAACCTGCATCACCCAACGTTTCGAGGCGACACAGCTGCAAGCCTTCTTCGAAGCGCAATGCGCGTTGTTCCTGGCCTGGGCCGAACAGGAAATGGCCCATCGACAGGCGCGCAATCTCGGCGCGCAATCGCTGGTATTTCCCCATGCGGGTTTCAGGCCGGGGCAACGGCACCTGGCTGAATCGGTGTTCAAGGCCGTCAGTACCGGCCGCTGCCTGATGGCCCAGGCGCCCACAGGCATCGGCAAGACCGTTGGCACGCTGTTTCCGCTGCTCAAGGCCCTGGCGCCGCAGCAACTGGACAAGGTGTACTTCCTCACGGCGAAAACCCCGGGGCGCAAGCTGGCCCTGGATGCGGCGCGCGTGATCACTCACGGCGAGTCGTCAATGCCATTGCGGGTGCTGGAAATGATCGCCCGGGACAAGGCTTGCGAACACCCGGACAAAGCCTGCCATGGCGAATCCTGCCCACTGGCCCGGGGTTTTTACGACCGCTTGCCGGGCGCCCGGGCAGCGGCGAGCCAGGTCACCTTGCTCGACCAGGCGGCGTTGCGCGAGATTGCCCTGGCCCATGAGGTCTGCCCGTATTACCTCAGCCAGGAAATGGCCCGCTGGGCCGACGTGGTGGTGGCCGACTACAACTATTACTTCGACTTCAGCGCATTGCTCTTCGGCCTGGCCCAGGCCAACGGCTGGACTGTCGCGACCTTGGTGGATGAAGCCCATAACCTGGTGGAGCGCGGGCGGCAGATGTACAGCGCGACCCTCGACCAGGCCACGCTGACCAGCGTGCGCAAAACCGCCCCCGAACCGCTGAAGAAATCCCTGGACAGGGTCAATCGCCAGTGGAATGCCTTGCATGCGCCCCAGGTGGCGGCCTATCAGGCCTATGAAAAACTGCCGGAAAAACTGCTCCAGGCCCTGGCCACCTGTACGACGGCTATCGGCGATTATCTCAACGATCATCCCCAGGGCCTGGACAGCGGATTGCAGGCGTTCTACTTCGACGCGTTGCAGTTTGGCCGGGTGGCGGAAACCTTCGACGAGCACTTTCTGTTCGACATCCACAAGCGCGAACTTGGCCGCCAGCGCAGCCTGTCTACGCTGTGCCTGCGCAACGTGGTGCCGGCCGCGTTCCTGCGGCCCAGGCTGACCGCCGCGCGCAGCACCGTGCTGTTCTCGGCGACCTTGAGCCCTCGGCATTACTACGCAGACTTGTTGGGGACGCCGGGCGACACGGTATGGATCGACGTGGAATCGCCGTTCAAGGCCGAACAACTGGACGTGCAGGTTGTCAGCCGCATTTCCACCCGTTTTGCCCATCGCCAGGCGTCCCTGGAGCCCATTGCCGCGTTGATGGCCCGCCAGTTCAACGAGCGCCCAGGCAACTACCTGGCTTTTTTCAGCAGCTTCGATTACTTGCAGCAAGTGGCTGGACTGTTTGCCGAGCGGTACCCGCAAATTGCGCTCTGGACGCAATCGCGCGGCATGGGCGAAGCCCCCCGGCAGGCGTTTCTCGAGCGGTTCATGGAGCACAGCCAGGGCATTGGCTTTGCGGTGCTGGGTGGCGCGTTCGGCGAGGGCATCGATTTGCCGGGTTCACGCCTGATCGGCGCGTTCATCGCCACCTTGGGGCTGGCGCAGTTCAACCCGGTCAATGAGCAGATAAAACAGCGCATGGCCGCGATCTTCGGCGATGGCTACGACTACACGTACCTGTATCCCGGCCTGCAAAAAGTCGTGCAGGCGGCCGGTCGCGTGATCCGCACCCAGCAGGATCGCGGGGTGGTGATGCTGATCGATGACCGGTTTGGCGAGGCCCGGGTGCAGCACTTATTGCCGCAGTGGTGGTCTGTCACTCAGGAAGCACACCCCGCCACCTGTGGGAGCGAGCTTGCTCGCGATAGCGGCCTGTCAGTGACATGAAGGCTGGCTGAAACACCACCATCGCCAGCAAGCTCGCTCCCAAAGGGGAATCCATTAGGGCTGGGGTTTGTGAATAGCCTGGGAATAATTTTTCCTGGCACCAGACTTGTTCCATACTCCGAAAAAAGTCCACACGGATGCCCCGGCCAGATGCTTGAGAACGCCCCCAAGACCCCACTCATGAACGAGGAACAGCGCTTTCGCCTGCTCATCGACGCTGTGGTCGACTACGCCATCTACATGACCGACCCCTCGGGCATCATCACCAGCTGGAACTCTGGCGCCAGGCGCTTCAAGGGCTACGAGGAATCCGAGATCCTGGGCCAGCATTTCTCCCGTTTCTACACCGATCAGGACCGCGCCGCCGGCCTGCCGCAACGGGCGCTGGACACGGCCGTGCATGAGGGGCGCTTTGAAGGCGAGGGCTGGCGGGTGCGCAAGGACGGCACGCTGTTCTGGTCCCATGTGGTGATCGATCCGATCATCGACAGCCAGAGCGGCACCTTGCTTGGTTTCGCCAAGATCACCCGCGACCTGACCGATCGCAAGATGGCCGAGGAAACCCTCAAGCAAAGCGAGCAGCAGTTCCGCCTGCTGGTGCAAAGCGTCACCGATTACGCCATCTACATGCTCGACCCGCAAGGCCAGGTCACCAACTGGAACCTGGGGGCGCAGCGGATCAAGGGTTATCTTCCGGCCGAGGCTATCGGCCGGCATTTCTCGATGTTCTACACCCCCGAGGATCGCGATGCCGGCGAACCACAGCGCGCGTTGAGCATCGCCGCCAGCGAAGGGCGCTTCGAGAAGAAAGGTTGGCGCATGCGCAAGGATGGCACGCGCTTCATGGCCCACGTGGTCATCGATGCGATCCGCAGCGACACCGGCATGCTATTGGGCTTTGCCAAGATCACCCGCGACATTACCGATGCCACCCAGGCCCAGCAGGCCCTCGAGCAGGCCCGCGAGGCGCTGTTCCAATCCCAGAAACTGCAAGCCATCGGCCAGCTCACCGGCGGCATCGCCCATGATTTCAACAACCTGTTGACGGTCATCCTTGGCAACCTGGAGATCGTGCGCAAGCGCATGCCCAACGAGCCGAAACTCACTCAATTGCTGGACAACGCGACCCAGGGCGCGCTGCGCGGGGTTTCGCTGACCCAGCGCATGCTGGCGTTTGCCCGCCGGCAAAAACTGACCTACGAGTCGGTCGAGCTGTCGGCTTTGGTGCAGGGTATCAGCGGCCTACTGCAAAGCTCCCTGGGCCCGTCGATACACATCCAGACCCGTTTCGCCGAGGCGCTGTCGCCGGTGCTGGCCGATGTCAATCAACTGGAACTGGCGATTCTCAACCTGGCGACCAACGCCCGGGACGCCATGCCCCATGGCGGCCAGCTCATGATTACCGCCGAGGAGCGGCAAGGGTGTGATGCGGCCCCGGACAAGCCGATGGTCCCTGGGCGCTACATTTGCCTGGCGATTACCGATGAAGGCGAGGGCATGGATGAAGCCACGCTGGCCTCGGCCGTGGACCCGTTCTTCACCACCAAGGGTGTCGGCAAGGGCACGGGCCTGGGGTTGTCCATGGTGCATGGCCTGGCAGAGCAGTTGGGTGGACGCCTGACGCTCAGGAGCCAGAAAGGAGTCGGTACCACTGCGCAGTTGTGGCTACCGGTGGCGAACAACCCGGCACCGGGCAAAGCGTCGATCCAGGAAGCAATGCAGCCGGTCGATGAGCTGAAAGTGCTGGTGGTCGATGATGACAGCCTGGTGCTGACCAGCACGCGCCTGTTGATCGAGGACCTCGGGCACCGGGTCCTTTGCGCGCCATCGGGCGCCCAGGCACTGGAGCTGTATGAGCGCACCCCGGACATCGACCTGGTAATCACCGACATGGCCATGCCGCAGATGGACGGTGCGCAGTTGGCGAAGCTGTTGCGTGACCGCCAACCGAACCTGCCCATCATCCTGGCCACCGGTTATGCCGAACGCCTGGAAGGCTTCGCCACGCAATTGCCTCGGTTGATCAAGCCGTTCAAGCAGATTGACCTGGTGCAGATCATTGGGCAGACGATGAAATAGTCAGCAATGCAACGTCCGCCTCCTGTGGCAAGGGAGCTGTGTAGGAGCTGTCGAGTGCAACGAGGCTGCGATCTTTCCCCAGACACTTGAGTCCCAAGCGAAAGATCAAAAGATCGCAGCCTTCGGCAGCTCCTACAGCACAAGAGCCGGCGCTTATTCGGTATTTTTCTTGAACCCACGCAAATTCATCGCACACAGGCAAAACTGCAACACGATCAATGCATACGCGTGGGTATGAAGCCCCCAGATCACCCACAGAATATTGCTGGCAATAAAACAACTGAATCCCGCCACCCGGCGTCGCGGTTGGCGGGAGCCGATCAACCAGGCGGCCAGCACCGTGACGAGCATCGCTGGCCATTGCACCCATCCAAGATAATCCACACAAGCGTCCTCTTGCCCTTACGAACTAGAGACCCTGGCGGTTGGGGAGCGTTTCCTCGGACGTTGGATGCACCTGCGGTCCATTGGCTTGAACTTGCCGTTTGCCGGGTTCTTCTAATGAGTCCGAATCATCACCGAGGCTCAGCCTGCGCAATGCCCAGAATACTCACCGGGCCAACCCCGGAAGAAGAACTGACGGAACACAACGCCAAACTGTTCGGTTCACCCAAGGAACGACTGGATTTCTATCGACGGGAGATCCAGTACGAAACCAGCATCCTGGCCAACCGAACCGATGCTTACCTCGCCGCCCAATCTTTCCTGGTGATCGCCTTTGCCTCGTGCATGGCCAACCTGAACCCGGAGTGGGGCAAGTTGTTCACGCTGATCGTGCCGCCATTCCTGGCCTTGCTGGGGTTCCTGAGCTCGCTCAATGCCTGGCCGGGCATCAAAGCGGCCTACGAAATCATCGATCATTGGCATTTCAAACAGAGCGAGTTATTGCGCGCCGAACCCTTGATGGGCCTGGCCTACGACGAGTCACCGCTGTTCAGCGAGCGGGAGTCGACACACAAAGGCTACCGCAAGTCGCTGCTGTTCTCGGTGCGTACGCCATGGATCTTCGCCACCTTCTGGGTATTGCTGGGGGTGTATTCGGTCTATATCCAGATGGGCGATCCTGGTGGTTGAGCCACACTCGCTTGAGGACGAACATCATTGTGGCGAGGGAGCTTGCTCCCGCTGGGCTGCGAAGCGGCCCCAAGCTTTGCGGTTGCTGCGCAACCGAGCGGGAGCAAGCTCCCTCGCCACAACAGCGTTCATCTCCTGCCGCAATGCCTCACCTCGGCTGCTTGCGGCGCTCATACCATGCCAGGGTCGGTTGGGTCGTGACGCCATGGGCCAGAATGCTCAACGCCACCACCGACAGGGTGAGGTTGATGCACAGTTGCGACACCTCCGGCTGCAGGTCATGGTTCAAGGCGAAAAACAGATAAAACAGGCTGCCGATCCCGCGGATGCCAAACCAGCCGATCAGCAGCCGTTGCGGTCCGTCGAGCAGTCGCCCCCAGGGTAACGCCAGCACACTCAACGGGCGGATGACGGCAAACAACAGGGCACCGATCGCCAAGGCCCGCCAGTCCCAATGGTTGGCCAACACGACGCCGAGCAGGGTAACCAGGAATACTTCCATCGATCGCTCCACCAGACTGCCGAATGCGAGCATGTCGCTCATCATGACGCCTGCGGCCAATTGACCATCGTCCAGCGACTCGGTGTCACCGAGGACAGCCTGCTGGGGATCGACGGTTTCGTGGCCCACCACCGGTTGCACCAGGTGTTCTGCCGGCGGCGCCGCTTCGTCGGTGGACTTGACCTCGGCCTGGCGCAGCCCCAAGCCGGCGGCGAACACTGAGAGAAAGCCGTAGCCCTGGATCCACTCGGCCACGACGTACGCCAGGGCAATCAGCGCCAGGGCCAGGTAGTCATTGGGCGACAGCGTGCTGTCGGCATTCTTGATGCGCATCGACAAGGTCAGCTTGCCAATGCCGCGGCCCATCCAGTAGCCGACCAGCAAACCGGCCGGCACCGCCCAGAGGACGTTACGCAACAACCATTCACCGAGAAAACCGCTGCCGTCGTCGCGCAGCATCAACAGGCCGAGGATCACAAAAGGAAATGCCGTCCCGTCGTTCAGTCCCGCTTCGCCCGACAGGCCGAAACGTACCCGGTCGTCATCCCGCGCATCGTTGACCTGCACCAGCGCCGCCAGCACCGGATCGGTAGGTGCCAGCATCGCGCCGATCAGCATCGACACGCCCCAACTGAGGCCGAACAGATAATGCAATGCCAGGCACAGGCCGGCGATGCACAGGATCATCACCGGCCCGGCCAGCCCAAAGGCGACACGCCAGGTACGGTTCTTGAGGGGCAAACGCAACTTGAGGCCGCTGACGAACAACGAAAACACCACCGCGACCTCCGTGAGGTGCTCCATCCAGACCGACGAGTCGCTGATGTCCAGCTTCAGCACGTCCAATCCCATCGGCCCGATGACGACGCCCAGCACCAGGCACATCGCCGAGGTGGTGACCGGCATCCAGCGCAGATAGGAGGAGGTCAAGGCCAGGGTCAGCAACACCGCACCGAGCACCGCTACCCATACTGTGAAAGTCATCGTTGCTCCTTGGATAACCGGGTGCCGACTAACCCCGTGGCGAGGGAGCTTGCTCCCGCTCGAGTGCGAAGCGCTCGCGGCATTGGGGCCGCTTCGCGACCCAGCGGGAGCAAGCTCCCTCGCCACAACAGCGTTTTTGTCACATTCAACAGCTGGGCGGTTCTCAATATTCGAGGGCTGGAACGAAACGAGGGTTCCCCTCGTGAACGGACAACCCGTTTATCCGCCTGCCTTTCAACCCAACGGAATTTTTCGCCGTTGCCAGCGCTCTGCAACAGAAGAGACGTTCTGATTCAGCGTCCGCCGAGAACCCAAGAGGCCCTTATGACTGCGCTGACACCCCTTCAATCCCGGCCGGCCACCGTCCAGGCTGTCACCCATAACGGACACGTGCGCCAATGCTATGAACGACTGTTCCAGGGCCCCGACGACGCCGACAAGCAAGCCGTCGCCCAAGCGTTCCTCCAGAAATGCATCGCAAAGGCCGCGACGCTTCCCCAGGAGATGCCCGACGACCCCATGGCGCTGCAGACCTGGGTCGAGCAGCACAGCGCCGGAGTGGCCCGGCAATACGCTGACTACCTGGAGCGGCGTAAAAAGGGCGGCGCGCGGGAGTTCTTCAGCGGCAAAGCCCACGCCCTGTACTTCCTGCAGGCGGTGGCGCCGACCAAACAGGTGGACGGCGCCTGGCTGTATGGCGTGGTCAAGCACTGGCACGATCACCGTTTCGAAGGGTTGCTATGCACCTACCTGGAAGAGCTGGGGGACGGTCATCCCGCGCAAAACCACGTGGTGCTCTATCGCAAATTGCTCGCCGAACACGACCTGTCGGATGCCCCGGACATCGACGACGACCTTTATCTGCAAGGCGCCGTGCAACTGGCCTTGGGTTACGCCGGCGACGAATACCTGCCAGAGGTCATCGGCTACAACCTGGGCTATGAGCAATTGCCCCTGCATCTGTTGATCAGCGCCTATGAGCTGAGCGAGCTGGACATCGATCCGTACTATTTCACCCTTCATGTCACCATCGACAACGCCAGCACCGGCCACGCCCATAAGGCCGTGCAAGCGCTGCAGCAGCTGATGCCGATGGAAGCCGACCGTGCAGCCTTCTGGCATCGGGTCACGCTGGGCTATCGCCTCAACGACCTGGGGCAGGGCAGCCGGGACATCATCGCCTCGTTCGACCTGGATCGCGAAGTGCTGGACATGCTTGAACGCAAACGCCCGTTCGGCCAGCACATGCATTCCGATTACTGCAAGTTCGAAGGCAAGACTGTCAACCAGTGGCTTTCGGCGCCAGGCCAGTTGGAAGGGTTCTTGGCGGCAATGCGGGACAAAGGCTGGATCAAACGCCATGAAGACCCACAGAGCAGCCGCTTCTGGACGCTGATCAATGGGGCTGGCGCAGCCATGTTCGGGGTGTTCAGCCCCTACGAAAAACAGCTGCTGCATGATTGGATAGCCGGCGACTGGCTGGACGAGGGCACAAGGTCCGGCGTCCGGCGCGGTGCGGTTGCGGCTTGCGAGCCGACGACGCCGATGGATGATCCCGATGTGCAGAGCTTGCAACAGGCACTGCAAGGCCGGGCGCCCAACGAACAGATGCAGGTTCTGATGCCGTGGCTCTGTGCTCGGCGTCATAGCCATCCGGCGGGGCTGTTGGCGACTCGCCGCTTCATCGAACTCAAATCCGCACTTCGCTAGGGAGCCCTGCATGAATGAGGAAGAACGCCTGTCCGAGACGGACCTTGCGCTGTTGCAACTGGGCCGGCGCCTGCAAGCCGACGGCTACCGTTTCATTACCCCGACGCCGTTGACCCACGAGCGGGTCAACCAGCGGCCCGGCAATGAACGCGCCAAGACCTTGCGGGACGTGTTCGGCTGGTCGCGGCCGTTTGCGCCGGGACTGATCAGCGCCGATGAACAGCGGCAACTGCAAGAAGCCCAAGTGCTGGAAGAGCGCGACGGCCTGCTGCGCAGCCGGGTGCGCTGGTCGAGCCTGGATGGCTTGCTGTTCGCTCATTCGCAGTTTCCCACGCAGGCCACCGATGCGGTGTTTTTCGGCCCTGACAGCTACCGCTTCGCCCAACTGATCCATACTCATCTGCAACAGAACTTCACGGCGGTGCATCGCGCCGTGGACATCGGTTGTGGCGCCGGCGTCGGTGCGATCGTGATTGCCCGCGCCCGGCGTGAAGCGCAAGTGCTGGCGGTGGACATCAACCCGCAAGCCTTGCGCCTGAGCGCTGTGAACGCTGCGCTGGCCGAGGTGGGCAATGTCGAGGTCGCTCGCAGCGACGTGCTGCAGGACGTGCCAGGCAACTTCGACCTGATCGTCGCCAACCCGCCGTACATGGCTGATCCATCCGAACGCGCCTATCGCCATGGCGGCGGCGCACTGGGCGCCGGGCTGTCGTTGCGCATCGTCGAACAGGCCTTGCCCCGTCTCACACCGGGCGGCTCGCTGGTGCTCTACACCGGCGTGGCGATGGTGGATGGGCGCGACCCGTTCCTGGAGGCGCTGGGCCAATGGCGTGACTCGGCGGATTTCGGCTGGACCTACAAGGAATTGGACCCGGACGTGTTTGGTGAGGAATTGCTGACGCCGGGTTATCAGGACGTGGAAAGGATCGCCGTGGTGGCGTTGGTTGTAACCCGCATTGGCGCAGGTATCGGCGGGGTTATCGGAGGGATTATCGATGAACAGGCGCATGAAATTCGGCATTGAAGAGGAGTACTTCATCACCGATCTGCAAACCCGTTGCATGCCGGGTGAGCCACCCGCAGAGGCTGTCGCTGCGTGCCAGGCCGAGCTGGGCAAGCATTTCGCCCATGAAATGTTCCTGTGCCAGGTCGAGATGGCATCGCCCATCTTTCGCAGCCTGCCAGAGGCTGCCGACTACCTGAGCCAGGTGCGTACGGGCTTGAACCAGCGGCTGGCACCGTATGGCCTGGGTCTGCTCAGCGCCGGTTCACACCCGATGACGACCCAAGTGCTGCAGCCGACCGACGAGCTGCATTTCCAGCAACTGTTCGATGATTACCAGCGGGTGGCGCGGCGCAGCGTGCTGTCGGGCCTGCATGTCCATGTGGAAGTTCCGGCCACCCAGGATCGGGTGCGGGTCATGAATGAGATCCTGCCCTGGTTGCCGATGTTCCTGGCCCTGAGCGCTTCATCGCCGTTCTGGAACGGTGGCTACAGTGGCTTCAGCAGCTATCGACAAGTGGCCTGCGATGAATGGCCGCGCATGGGCGTGCCGGAGTATTTCGAAGACGAGTCGACGTTCGCCAGCTACGTCGACATGCTCATGCGCACCGGGTCCATTCGCCAGCCCAGCGATTGCTGGTGGGTGATACGGCCGTCCTCACGTTATCCCACGCTGGAACTGCGCATTTGTGATGCCTGTCCGCGGGTCGACGACGTCCTCTGTCTGGTCTCGCTGTTTCGCCTGATGGTGGCCCATGCCGTGGCGCAGCGCCAGCCTGGTGCCCACTACAGCCAGATGTCCCAGTGGGTCCTCAAGGAAAATCGCTGGCGGGCCAAGCGTCACGGGATTCTCGCGGAGTTCATCGTCGAGGGGCAGGAGCAGCCGATGCTTATTGGTGAATGGCTGACCCTGGCCGAGCAAACCTTCGGTGAGACCGCAGCAGAGCTGGGTGTCCAGGACGTATTCAAGCAGGTGCGCCGCATGGTGCAGGAAGGCACCAGCGCCGACCGGCAAATCGTCCTCTTCGAACAGGGGCTGCTGCTGGGCGATTCCGTCGAACAGGCCTTGAGCCGCGTGGTCGATCAATTGCTCGCGGAAACCGCCGGGCTGCCGGTCGCCGATCCGGTGTTGCTACAGGTGGCAGGTGGGCCATGAGTAGCAAGACCCTGGATGACTACAACCGCATGCGTGACTTCGCCGCCACCCCGGAGCCGGCGGCGAAGCGCTCGCGCAAATCGGCGAAGACTGCCCATGCCTTGCAGTTCTGCATTCAAAAACACGACGCCTCGCGGCTGCATTACGATTTTCGGCTGGAGCTGGACGGCGCACTCAAGAGCTGGGCGGTGCCCAAAGGCCCCTCCCTGGACCCGAAAGCCAAGCGCCTGGCGGTGCATGTCGAAGACCATCCGCTGGATTACGCCACGTTCGAAGGCAACATTCCCGAGGGCCATTATGGCGCCGGTGACGTTATCGTCTGGGACCGGGGCGTCTGGATTCCCCAGGATGATCCCCATGAGGCCTATGAAAAAGGCCGGCTCAAGTTCGAACTGCAAGGCGAAAAGCTCAGCGGCCTGTGGAACCTGGTGCGCACCCACATGCCCGGCAAGCAGGAGCAGTGGTTCCTGATCAAGCATCAGGACCAGGCCGCCCGCCCCGAGAGCGAATACGACGTGGTCCAGGCCGAACCGGACAGCGTGCTCAGCGATCGCACCCTCGTGCCCAAGCGTCGCGGCAAGGCCGCCGCAGCCAAAGCGGTGAAACAAGCGGAAAAAGCCGTCCAGCCGAAACCGCCGAAACGCCCCTCGAAAACCACCCTCAGTGGCGTGGTCGCCGGGCCGTTGCCGGAAACCCTCAAGCCGGAACTGGCAACGCTGGTGGAAAGCGCGCCCGACGGCGAATGGCTCTATGAGATCAAGTTCGACGGTTACCGGGTCATGGCACGCATCGAAAACGGCGACGTAAGGCTGCTGACTCGCAACGGCCATGATTGGACCCACAAATTGCCTAGGCAGGCCGAAGCCTTGGCTGCACTGGGCTTGGAATCGGCCTGGCTCGACGGCGAGATGCTGGTTGCCAACGACCAGGGCGTGCCGGACTTCCAGGCCTTGCAAAATGCCTTCGAGGCCGGCAGCAGCGGCAAGATCGCCTATTACCTGTTCGACATGCCTTACCTCAACGGCATGGATTTGCGCAAAGTGCCGGTGCAAGAACGCCGGGCGGCATTGGCTGCAGTGCTGGAGCCCAATGAAAGCCCCTTGCTGCGGTTTTCCGATGCTTTCGAGCAAACCCCCGAAGCGCTGCTCGACAGCGCCTGCCAGATGCAGATGGAAGGGTTGATCGGCAAGCGCATCGGCAGTGCCTATGTGTCCAGGCGCAGCAATGACTGGATCAAGCTCAAGTGCAAGAATCGCCAGGAGTTCGTGGTGGTGGGCTTCAGCGATCCCAAGGGCGCTCGCAGCGCCTTCGGTGCCTTGCTGCTGGGGCTGCATGATGCCGACAGCGGCCAGTTACGCTACGCCGGCAAGGTCGGCACCGGATTCAACGAAACCACCCTTAAAAGCATCTACCAGCAACTGCTGCCCTTGGAGACGAAAAAGGCCGCCGTGGTGAATCCGCCCACCGGTTACGAAGCCAAGGGCGTGCACTGGCTCGAACCGACGCTGTTGGCCGAAGTGGCCTTTGCCGAAATGACCAAGGACGGCTCGGTGCGCCATGCGGTCTTCCATGGCTTGCGCAACGACAAGCCGGCCAAGGACATCACCCAGGAGCTGGCCAAGCCTGTGAAACAAAACGCTGCCGCAAAAAAAACCAAAGCCAAGGATGAGCCTGGCGCGACACCGGCCAAAACCAAGAGCAAGGCCAAGGCACCGGCCTTGGACGGCAAGGTCCGCATCACCCATCCGGAGCGGGTCATTGACGCCAGCAGCGGCACCACCAAACTGCAACTGGCCGAGTACTACGCCAGTGTGGCCGAATTCATCCTGCCGGAACTGGCGGATCGCCCGGTGGCCTTGGTCAGGGCGCCGGATGGCATCGCCGGGGAACTGTTCTTCCAGAAGAACGCCGAGCGCCTGGCGATTCCCGGCATTACCAGTCTGGACAAGGCGCTGACCGGGCAGCCGGTGATGATCATCAACAACGCCGAGGCGCTGATCGGCGCGGTGCAGATGAGCACGGTGGAGCTGCACACCTGGAATGCCACCTCCGTCGACCTGGACAAGCCTGACCGCTTCGTCCTCGACCTTGACCCGGACCCGGCGCTGCCCTGGAAAAGCATGGTCGAGGCGACGCAGCTCACCTTATCGGTACTCGATGAGCTGGGGCTCAAGGCATTTCTCAAGACCAGCGGTGGCAAGGGCATCCATGTGGTGGTGCCGCTGACGCGCAAGCTGGGTTGGGATGAGGTCAAGGGGTTCAGCCATGCGATTGTCAGTCACATGGCCAAGCTGCTGCCGGACCGTTTTTCGGCGGTGTCGGGGCCGAAGAACCGTGTGGGGCGGATTTTTATCGATTACCTGCGCAATGGGTTAGGCGCTACCACCATTTGTGCCTACGCGGCTCGGACCCGGGAAGGGTTGCCGGTTTCGGTGCCTATTTTTCGTGAGGAGGTGGCTGAGCTCAAGGGGGCGAATTTGTGGAATGTGCATAACGTTCATGAGCGTTTGGCGCAAGTGGGGCATGAGCCTTGGGCTGGGCTTAAGCGAACTCGGCAGAGTATTACGGCTGAGATGCGGAGGCGTATTGGTATGAGGAAGACTTGAGGTGTTTTGGGGGGGTGAATATCCATTGCTGCGGTCACGGCGGCTTATGGTTCCGCCCTTACGGCGGGTCACTTTTGGAAGAGCGCCAAAAGTAACCAAAAGCGCTTTGCCCCACCACTCGGCACCTCGCCTAGGCTCGGTGTGCCCTCACTCCGGCATTGCTCCGTGGGCCGCCACGAGGCGGCCTAACAGCCGACCTGGTTCCTGTGGGAGCGAGCTTGCTCGCGATGGCGGTGGTTCAGTTATATGGATTTTGAGCTTGCTGGCCTCATCGCGAGCAAGCTCGCTCCCACAGGTTTTTTGGTGTGTCCAGATACTGTGAACACCCGTAAACCCATGTGGGAGCGAGCTTGCTCGCGATGAGCACTGCAACACCGCCGTCATTGGCGGGTGCAGTATTACCTTCAGCCCACCGGCAGTCGCAGATATTCCGGCTGCAGGTAGTTGAACCACAGCAGGATCATTTCCACCAGGATTGTCACCAGGACCAGCAAGCCGACGCCCCAGACACTCGTCGAGTAGAGCAGGCCCTGTTCTTTCCTGAGGTTCATGAACTTGGGCAATCCGACGAACAGCAGGAATGTCGAGTAGGCCGAGGCCAGTAACAACACCGCCACCGCCAGCCAGCGATTCGGGTAGAGCCCGAAGATCCCGGCCAGGAAGTATGGCGTCGCGGTGTAGGCGGCGAAGCCGATGCATTGGTTGACCGTCGGGCGGACGTCGAAGGTGCGGGACATCCAGCGAATGAACAGTCCCATCAGCGCGACGCCGACCACGATGGTCAGGTACAGCAGCACGCACAATTGAAATGCGCTGGCGCGGCTGAGACGTACCGTTTCGTTTTCGGCCAGGCTCCAACCGGTCCAGGTGGTGCCGATGAACAGGCACACCGCGGGAATCAGGGCCAGCAATAGCAAATGATTCAGGTAGTGGCGCGGATGAGCCTGTTCCTGCTCGCGAATGTCTGTCCAGGCGAAATCAGGGTGCGTGAACAGTTTGACGAAAGGTGCAGACATGACGACCTCCTGATCGGGATGGCCTCTGCATGAGGCCCTTATAGGTTTGAGGTACAGCAAAAGACAGGGGTTTCATTTATTTCTCGGCGCAGGGCGAGGGCGCGATAAAGGGAATGAATCACAACGGCAAGAGTCAACCCATCAGCATCCCTGAAGGACCCTTTGCCATGACTGCTGCTCAAATCCTGGTTGATTATCTACGCGAGCATGACCTGCGCCTGACCACGGCCGAGTCCTGTACCGCCGGGCAGATCGTCACGTTGTTGGCCGAGGTCCCGGGCAGTGGTTCACTGATCGAAAGCGGCTATGTGGTGTATTCCCCTGAAGCCAAGCAGCGCTTGCTTGGTGTCAGTCCACGCACCATCGATACCTTCAATCTCACCAGTCGTGAAGTGGCCGAGGAGATGGCCCTTGGCGCCTTGCGCGACGCCAATGCCAATGTCGCAGTGGCGACCACCGGGCTGCTCGGGCCAGACGACAGGGACGGCATACCTGCCGGCACCGTGTGTTTTGCCTGGGCGTTCGATGTGAATGGCCAGCGATCGCTGTTCAGCCGCTGCGAACGCTTCTTTGGCAGTCGCGGCCAGGTGCAACTGTGGGCAGCGCAGTACGCGTTGCAGCAATTGCCGGCCTTTCACCAGCGGGCTGTGGCCGGTGAGCGTCGGTAGGAAGAGATCATGACCGATCAATACGAGCAGGACGACCACCGCAGCCGGCAGTTTCCGGTGCGTGAAGACATGGCCTTCCAGCACAAGGTCTGGCGCTTCGAGCGAATGGGCTGGTACGTGTTGGTGCTGCTGGTGATCCTGACCTTGCTGGGGCTGTTTTCCCGTGGGCCATTGAGCAGCCGGGAGCTGCAAAGCCGCGACGGTAACCTCGGCGTCGAATACGAGGCCTTCCACCGCAACGGCTCCACCAACGCCATGGTCATTCGTCTCAAGGGACAACCCAATGCCGTGCTGGAAGTCGAGTTGGGCGGCGACTGGCTGGAAGGTTTCGAGGTGCAAGCGTTACAACCGGCGCCAATACATTCGGCAGGCGCGGGGCAGGGCATGACACTCCGGGTCCAGGCCGATGAGCGGGGGCAGGCCAGCCTGCATCTGTCATTGCTCGGCGAAGGACTCGGCACCTACCACAGCCGCATCGCCATCTCCGGCGGTGCTGCGGTCAGTTTCACTCAGTTCATTTTCCCTTAGGTGACCTATGGATTCGGTGCTGCGGGCAACTGCGATTTACCTGGCATTGCTGGTGTTGTTCAAGATCGCTGGACGCCGGTCGCTGGCGGAACTCACCACCTTCGACTTCGTGTTGTTGATGATCATCGGCGAGGCGACGCAGCAGGCGTTGCTAGGGGATGATTTTTCGCTCACCAACGCGCTGATGGTGATCGTGACGCTGATCGCCATCGATGTGGGATTGTCGTTGCTCAAGCAACGTTCCCAATGGGTGTCACAACTGATCGATGGTGGCCCGACTGTCATCGTCGAGGACGGGCGAATCCTCCAGGGCCGGATGCGTCATGCCCGGCTGGTAGAAGCCGACATCATGGAGGCGGCGCGCTCGAGCCAGGGTATCGAGACCCTGGCGCAGATCAAGTTTGCGATCATCGAGCGCAATGGGAAGATTTCGGTGATTGCCAAGGAGCCGTCCTGAGCGCTGTCGTCGAGCACTTTTTTGTGGCGAGAACTTGCTCCCGTCGGGTCTGTAGGAGCTGGCGAAGCCTGCGATCTTTTGATCTTTCACTTGAGCCCCAGGTGTCTTGGTAAAGATCGCAGCCTCGTTGCACTCGACAGCTCCTACGCCGCTTCTATCCCTACAGTATCGGCTTACCCCCGGTGATCCCATAGCGGGTCCCGGAGATGTAGCTGGCTTCGTCCGAGGCCAGCAGCACGTAGATCGGCGCCACTTCAACTGGTTGGCCGGGGCGGCCGAGCGGGGTCTGGGAGCCGAAATTCTGTACCTCTTCCTCGGGCATGGTCGCCACGATCAGCGGCGTCCAGATCGGTCCTGGTGCGACGCTGTTCACTCGGATGCCCTTGGGGCCGAGCATTTGCGCCAGGCCGCCGGTGAAGTTGGCAATGGCGCCCTTGGTGGTGGCATACGCCAGCAGCGTCGGCTTGGGCATGTCGGAGTTGACCGAACTGGTGTTGATGATCGAGCCACCCGGCTTCATGTGCGGCACGGCAGCCTGGCAGATCCTGAACATCGCCGTGATGTTGATATCGAATGTACGCACCCATTCTTCGTCGGATATTTGCTCGAGACTTTCATGGGTCATCTGGAACGCGGCGTTGTTGACCAGGACGTCGATATGCCCGAAGCGGGCGACGGTTTCATCGACGATTTTGCGGCACTGGTCTTTGTTTGCCAGGTCACCGGGCAGCAACAGGCATTGGCGTCCGGCCTGCTCGACCCAGCGCGCGGTTTCCTTGGCGTCTTCATGCTCGTCCAGGTAGGCAATCGCCACGTCCGCGCCTTCACGGGCAAAGGCAATGGCGACGGCGCGACCGATGCCGCTGTCGGCGCCGGTGATCAGGGCGATTTTGTTCGCCAGTCGTCCGGAGCCGGTGTAGCTCTGTTCGCCGCAGTCGGGGTAGGGGTCCATTTTCCGTTGGCTGCCGGGCACCGGCTGGCTTTGTTTCGGGAAAGGTGGGAAAGGGTATTCGACCATTGTCGTTCTCCAGGCTTGGTTGCGATGGAGGGTGGACTGTGGGGTTTCGGGCAGAGTTCGGTCGGATTTTATTGTCAGTCGATGAGCGTGATGACGAGCGTTTCGTCGGTGAACAGAGCGCTGCGACGAGCGTCAGATGAAGCGATGTTCTTCAATGAACGTACGGGTTTCGATAAGGAGCAGGACCATGTTCAGTCACATACAGATCGGCGCGCGCGACCTGCCGAAAATGGTCGCTTTCTATGACGCCGTCCTCGGCTGCCTGGGACTGGAGCGCATCGAGGGTGAACACGACTCAGGCCCGCCGGGGGAGGGGTGGCAGCGACCCGGCAAGCATTGGCCACAGGTTTTCGTCCAGTTGCCTTTCAATGGCTTGCCCGCTACGTGGGGCAATGGCATGCAAGTGAGCTTCGCCGCTGACTCGCCGCAAACCGTGCGTGCTGCCTGGGAGCAGGCGATTGCCATGGGCGGTATCGACGAAGGCCCACCCGGCCCGAGGCCACAGTATTGCGAAGGTTATTTCGGGGCCTATTGCCGCGATCCGGAGGGCAACAAGCTGTGCTTTGTCCATGCGCCGGATATGCATGAATAACGCACAAATCCAGCATGGCTAGGCGCTTGTGTGGCGAGGGCGCTTGCTCCCGCTGGGGCGCGTAGCGGCCCCCAAACTATCTGAGGGCTGCTTCGCAGCCCAGCGGGAGCAAGCGCCCTCGCCACAATGGATTGTTGGCGCCTGTTGGATCAGCCCCTGGCCTTCAGGCTACGCTCCATTCGCGCAATCCCTTCCTCCAGCAGCGCCCGCGGGCAGCCGAAGTTCAAGCGCACGAACTGACCGGCGTCGTCGCCAAAATCCAGGCCTGCACTGAGCCCCACCTTGGCTTCTTTCAGGAAAAAGCCTTGCGGGTCATCCAGCCCCAACCCGGAGCAATCCAGCCAAGCCAGGTAAGTGCCTTGGGGCACGGTCATGGTGATGCCCGGCAGGCGAGAGTTCACCGCTTCGACCAGGTAATCGCGGTTGGCTTGCAGATATGCCTTCAAGGCCTCTAGCCACGGGCCGGCCTCGCTATAGGCCGCACGGGTCGCTTCAAGGCCCAGGGCATTGACGCTGTCGACCATGCCGGCCCGGGCGCTGTTGACCCGTTCGCGCAGCTTGGCGTTCTGGATAATCGCGAACGAGGTTTTCAACCCGGCGATATTGAAGGCCTTGCTGGCGGACATCAGGGTGATGGTGCGCTCGGCAATCTCCGGGCTGAGGGAGGCGGTTGGAATGTGCACACGGCCGTCGAAGCACAGTTCGGCATGGATTTCGTCGGAGATGATCCAGGCGTCCTGCTCCAGGCAAATGTCTGCCACGGCCTTGAGTTCCTGGCGGTCAAACACCTTGCCCAACGGGTTGTGAGGATTGCTCAGCAACAGCGCGCCACCGCCCTGCAATGCTTCGCGCAACGCAGCCAATGGCGTGTGGAATTCACCGTTGACCGGGTTGAATGGCAATTCCACTTTGTTCAACTGCCAGTGACCCGGGGCGTTGCGCAGCGGCGGGTAGTTGGGCACCTGCACCACGACATTCTGCTGGGGTTCTACCAAGGCATGCAGCGCCATGTTGAAGCCCGGTTCGACACCCGGCAGGAACACAATCTGCTGGGGTTCGACGCGCCAGGCGTACTTGCTCCACAGGTCGGCCACGACGGCGGCACGCAGATCGTCCTGGGCCACGCTGTAGCCCAGCATCGGATGTTCCAGGCGCTTGTGCAGCGCTTCGATGATCACGGGGGGGGCAGGGAAGTCCATATCGGCAACCCACATTGGCAACACATCGGCCGGGTAGCGGCTCCATTTGGTACTGCCGGTGCCGTGGCGCTCCAATACCGTGTCGAAATCGAAAGTCATGGGGGCTCCCATCAGTCAGCGAGTTGAGATGGCGAACATCATAAAGCAAAGGCCAATGAGAAATGCCGACAACATTGGCATCCTGACCCAGGTGATTCCCTGCACCTCTCGGTTTGTCCGGCAAACCGAGCCTTGCGCATACGCATGTATCTCTGTGTATCCACCACCTGTACAGATACGGATTGTTTCTTTTAAGCGCTTCGATGACACATCCGGGATACCTCGCCAGCGTCAAATGAACCCATCGAGACCGTCCAAGGGGTCTCACGGGCTCACCCGTCGTTTGCAAGGAGATCCACCATGGATACGACTCTGACGCACCACACGTTTGTACCACGCCTTCATCGCCTGCTCGCGCCTTCCATCCTGGTGCTCGCCATGATGCAACTCTGTCCCCTGGGGCTTGCCTCGTCGCAGGCAAACGCCGCCGAAGTACCTGCCAGCACCATCGGCGCCATTACCCCGGGTAGTCACACGTCGTTCGGCCCGTTGAAGCAGGTCAAGGCCGGCCTGTTGGACGTTTCCTATGCCGAGGTCGGTCCCGCCGATGGGCCGGTGGTCATCCTGCTGCATGGTTGGCCCTATGACATTCACAGCTACGCGGATGTGGCGCCAGCGCTGGCAGAGAAGGGCTATCGCGTGCTGATTCCGTACGCCCGCGGTTATGGCGATACGCGTTTCCTGTCGGCCAAGACCCTGCGCAACGGCCAGCCTTCTGCACTGGCAAGCGATCTGATTGATTTCATGGACGCACTGAAGATCAAGCAGGCCGTGCTCGGCGGTTATGACTGGGGCGCACGCACCGCCGACATTGTCGCGGCCCTTTGGCCGGAGCGGGTGAAGGCGCTGGTGGCGGTGAGTGGCTACCTGATCGGCAGCCAAGAGGCCGGCAAGGCACCGCTGCCACCGGCCGCCGAACTGCAGTGGTGGTATCAGTTCTACTTTGCGACAGAACGTGGCCGCCTCGGCTACGAGAAAAACACCCACGACTTCGCCAAGCTGATCTGGAAGCTGGCGTCACCCAAGTGGAACTTCGATGACGCGACGTATGAGCGAAGCGCCTCCGCCTTGCAGAACCCCGATCATGTCGCCGTTTCAATCTTCAACTATCGCTGGCGCCTGGGCCTGGTCAAGGGCGAGGCCAAATACGACGCGCTGGAAAAGAAACTGGCGACGTTCCCGTCGATCGGCGTGCCGACCATCACCTTGGAAGGTGATGCCAATGGCGCTCCGCACCCGCCTGCCGAAGCCTATGCCAAGCGTTTCACTGGCCAATACGAGCATCGCCTGATCGATGGCGGTGTCGGCCACAACTTGCCGCAAGAAGCGCCGCAGGCGTTCGCCCAGGCGGTGATCGACGCCGATCATCTTCAATGATGCCGCGTTCCCGGCATCTGAAGTGAAGGGTTGCCTGAAACAACGGATTTTCCGCCCAAGGGCTGATACTTGAAATCACCTTGGATCAGGCAAACATGCCGGCGGATCCGGCAAGCGGATTGGCATTTCGCTCCACATACTCTCGCGGCCCTGAGGCCCTGCCACGGATGTCTCCGAGTGGCAGGGGCTTCTGTAGGCCATCGAAAACATGTGTGCGAGTGCTTGATATGGAAAACAACGCGATCCGCTTTGCCTGCAACGGCTGCGGGATTTGCTGCAAAGGTCGGCTGATTCCACTGACGCTGGACGAGGCAAGGCAGTGGCTGCAACGCGGACATGAGGTGGCGGTCGTACTGGAGGCGTTCGATGAGTCGACCTGGCCTTCGGAGCCTCGACAATTTGCCCATAGCGCCCAACGGGCCGTGGAAGTCACCAGTGGCGATGCCCAGATTCGAGTCGTTGCGGTACTGGCGGGCAATGCGCTGACGCAGTGCCGCAATCTCGGCGACGATGGCCGTTGCGGTATTTATGAAGAGCGGCCGTTGGTCTGTCGAATCTACCCGATGGAAATCAATCCGCTCATTGCCTTGCGTCCTGCCGACAAGGTCTGTCCGCCGGAGGTCTGGGAGGCGGAAGAGGTCTTGTTTACCGACCGCGTGGTCGATCCGATCCTGGCCGATCAGATCGAACGTTCCCGCCAGGCGGACAGGGACGATGCCCAGGCCAAGATTGCGCTGTGTGAAGCGCTGGGCATGAACGTCGCCGCTTGGAAGGGCAACGCGTTGGCGGTGTACTTGCCTGATCGGGCGCGGTTGGCTGAAGCGATCATTCGCTACGATCGCGCCCCCGTGGCACCGACAGGCCTGGATTGGAAAGTGCGGGTCGAAACGCCGGACCTGGCCCAACGACTGCAGCAAGTGGGGGTCGCGCTGGATGATCAACAGTCAACCGGCTACATCTTCCAGAATCTTTAGGCACCCAGCCAAACCATCACTTTGTGCCCAGCCAACTCCTGAAACACATAGTCATTTCTGGCCCGAGGTGACTGATGCGAGCTACGGATCGTTAAATCGAGTAAGAAATTGCCTCAATCAGGCAAGCGACTCGAACCGCCGACCCAGCATACTGCGTCCATATTGATCAACGACTTAGGGTGATGCCGAACAGTGTTCGCCATCACCGCAAGTCGTGGGTCCGATGTTTTCAAGGAGTGAACTGTGCACACCGATTTCAACAGCGACCAGGGCGCCAGCGACATCAGTCGCCTGGCCGGCTCGGTCAGCCAGCTTGTGCCCAGCGAAGGCGACCAGATCACCGCCATTGCCGGCTTGAGCCTGCATCGGCGCAACGCGATCACCGCGCCGACGCACTGCATCTATGGCCTGGGTATCGGCGTGACCTTGCAAGGCCGCAAGCAAGCCATGCTCGGGGACGAGATACTGACCTACGCACCCGGCCAGTCCATGGTGACCTGCGTGGATCTGCCGGTCATTTCCCATGTCTCCCAAGCCAGCGTCGCCAAGCCGTTCCTGGGCATGATGCTGAGATTCGACGGCACGATGGTGATGCAGGTGGCCGAGCGCATGCAGTTGTCGCAACGCATGAGGGACGACGCGTTTCGACCGGTTACCGTACAAGCGCTGGATGCCGGGGTGCTGGACGCCCTGCGACGCTTGATAGACCTGCTGGACGAACCGTCGCTGCTTGAGACAGTGGCGCCGCTGATCAAGGAAGAGATCATCGCTCGGCTGTTGAGCGGTGCCCACGCGCCACAGTTGCTGCATGTGATCGCTGCCGGGTCACCCAGCCAGCACATCGCCAAGACAGTCGCCTGGCTGAAACTGAATTTTCGCCAGGCGTTGCGTATGGACGATCTGGCGGCACAAGCGCACATGAGTCCATCCACGTTTCGCCAGCATTTTCGCACCGTGACCGGAATGAGTCCGTTGCAATACCAGAAGCAGCTGCGGCTACAAGCCGCTCGGCAGTTGATGTTGAGCCAGAATGTCGACGCGAACAGTGCAGGGAGCTTGGTTGGCTATGAAAGTGCCTCGCAGTTCAGCCGTGAATACAGCCGCTTGTTTGGTGCGCCACCGCAGCGGGATATCAAGCGCATTCGCTTGTGATCGTGAGGCTTGCCTGGCATTGCGACCAGACAGCCTCACACGCCTGTCACGCCAGTTTGAAAGGCAACTCACGCAACGGTTTCCCCGTCAGGCTCGCCAACGCGTTGGCAAAAGCCGGGGCCAACGCTGGCAGGCCGGGTTCACCCATCCCCGTAGGAGGCTCGGCGCTGGGCACGATGTGGACGGCAAATGTCGGCATGTCGGTAATGCGCGGCACGCTGAAGTCAGCAAAATTGCTCTGCTGCACCACGCCATCTTTCAGGGTGATCGCGCCACCTGGCAGGCACATCGACAATCCCATCAGCGCCGCGCCCTGGACCTGGGCCTCGACACTGCGAGGGTTGACCGCCAGGTTGCAGTGCACACCGGCCGTCACGTTGTGCAGTACCGGACGACCGTCCTGCACCGAGGCTTCGACGACGTAGGCCACCACCGAGCTGAACGACTCGTGGACCGCCACGCCCCAGGCATGGCCCGCCGGTAACTGGCGCTTGCCATACTCGCTCTTGTCCACGGCCAATTGCAGCGCCTCGCGATGGCGTGGGCTCTGCTCGCCAAACAGTTTCATCCGGTAAGCCACTGGATCCTGCTTGGTCGTGCGGGCAATCTCATCGATCAGCGTTTCCATCACAAACGCCGTATGGGTGGAGCCCACGCTGCGCCACCACAGCACGGGAACGTTGAGCTTGGGGTGATGAACCGTCAGCCGCATGGGCACCGGGTACGGATTGCGCAGGCCTTCCGTGGCGGTCGGGTCGATACCGTTTTTCACCCGCCCGCCAAACACGGTGCCGGTGATGATCGATTGACCCACCAGGGCGTGGTCCCAGGCGAGCACCTTGCCGCTGTCGTCAAAACCGATGCGCGCACGGTGCAAGTGCATGGGCCGATAGTAACCGCCCTTGATGTCGTCCTCCCGGCTCCAAAGAGTGCGGATAGGGGCGTTGACCCCGGCGGTGCGCGCGGCCTTGGCGACCTCGCAAGCCAGTACGACAAAATCGTTGGTGGGCACGCCGCGCCGGCCAAAACCACCGCCGGCGGTCTGCACGTTCACCTGGATCTGCTCTGGCTTGAGGCCCAGCACCTTGGCGGCCGCGGCACCATCACCGCCGGGGAACTGCGTACCGACCCACAGTTGAGCACCATCCCCGGCAAGCTGCACGGTGCAATTGAGCGGTTCCATGGGGGCATGGGCGAGGTAGGGGAACACGAACTCGGCGTCCAGTTGATGCGGCGCGGTGGCCAGTGGCGTCATGTCGGCATCAAAGTGCAATGGGCCGGGCTGGCTGGCCAGTTCCCGGTATTGAGCCAATTGTTTTTCGCTGTCCACTTTTTCCACGGCGGACGTGTTCCATTCCACCTTCAGTGCATCGCGTGCCAGCTTCGCCTGCCAGTAACTGTCGGCAACCACCGCAACACCTTCGGCACCGCCGTCCAGTGGTACGCGCACCACGGCCTTTACACCTTTCGTGGCACGTGCCGCGCTGTCATCCAGGGATGCGATTTTGGCACCGAACACCGGCGGTCGGGCGACGACAGCCGTGAGCTGCCCCGGCAGATGCATGTCGATGCCAAAATCCTGCTGGCCGCTGCTCTTGGCCTTGGCATCGATACGGGTGGTGGCCTGGCCGATGATGCGGAAGTCCTTGGGATCCTTGAGCGTGATCTGCTCGGGCACCGGCATCGCCATCGCGGCTTCGGCCAGTTCGCCGTAGCTCGCTTTACGGCCTGCCGGGCCGAGTACCATACCGGCCTGGGTGCTCAGGCTCGCCACGTCCACGTTCCAGCGCGCGGCGGCGGCACTCAGCAGCATGGCGCGGGCACGGGCGCCGAGTTCGCGGTACTGGGTATAGCTGTTCTTGATCGAGTTGGAACCGCCGGTGAGGTGGATGCCGAAGGCCGGGTCCATGTAGGCGGCGTCACTGTTGCCGTTGCGACTGCGGACCAGGCTCCAGTCGGCATCGAGTTCTTCGGCAAGAATCATCGGCAAGCCGGTCTGTACGCCCTGGCCGAACTCCAACCGGTTGATGGTCACCGTGACCTCGCCGCTGGGGGCGATTTGCACGAATGCCGAGGGTTGCTGGGTCGGTTTGAGCGACGCAGCGGCGCCATTGGCCTCCTGCGCCAGGGCCAAGTGTGGAAACGCCCCCAAGGCCAGCCCGCCGATGCCGACGATCTTGAGAAAGCTGCGGCGCGGCAGCGTAGCGGGGCCGTCAGCCTCGTCGCGTTCAAGCAGGTGCTGCAAGGCGCGAGGTTGCTCGTTCGGAAAAATCTCGTTCAACATGGTCAGCTCCGATCAGGCAAGGGCTTTGGCGGCATCAGCCACCGCAGCGCGGATACGGGCGTAGGTGCCACAGCGGCAGATGTTGCCGGCCATGGCCGAGTCGATCTCGGCGGCCGTGGGCTGCTTGCCCTTGGGCTGGGCCTTGAGGAAAGCGGTGGCGCTCATGATCTGGCCGCTCTGGCAGTAGCCACATTGCGCCACGTCATGCTTGACCCACGCTTCGTGCACGGCGCTGCCAACCGGGTCGCTGCCGTTGGTTGCCGCTTCGATGGTGGTGATCTTCTTGCCTTCGGCGGCGGCAATGGGCGTCACGCAGGAACGAATGGCCTGGCCATCCAGGTGCACGGTGCAGGCGCCACACAACGCCGCACCGCAGCCGAACTTGGTGCCGGTCATGCCTAGCGTGTCGCGTAGGGTCCAGAGAATCGGGGTGCTTGGGTCTACGTCGACCGTGTATTCACGGCCGTTTATGTTCAGGGCGCTCATAGGGGGACCAGCTCCAGATGGTTTGGCTCTGGTTAACTATAGAAAGCAATATTTGGGGCAGCTTGCACGATTCGGGCTGATGCTTGCCCGATCCTGCGAATCCGTGCGCGGATGACAACTCACCCTCATTGGGTGCGCCTTGCAAACCCGTACCGACTGGCAGACCACACCACCGCCAACGTCAGCAGCAGAAGAATGACCAGGACCGGCGCAAACGCAACGACACCCAGGTGATCGAGCAGGATGCCCCCCACGATCCCGCCGCCGGCAATGGCGATGTTCCAGGCCGTGACCAACATCGACTGGGCGAGATCCGCTGCCTCTGCTGCCGTCTTGGCGATTGCCGTCTGGAACAACGTCCCGGCCCCTCCAAAGGCGATTCCCCAGGCCGCTACCGCGATGTAGATCGCGGCAGGGCTGTCGCTCATGGCGCCTAGCGTCAGTGCCGAGATGGCGAACAGCGCCGTGCTGGCAAGGGTCAATGCCCGTAGATGGCGATCGATCAGCACGCCGACGACCCAGATGCCCAGCAACGATGCGACCCCGAAGACCAGCAGGACCAGGTCGGTCCGCTCGCCCAGGCCCGCCGTCATCAGGAACGGTGCGATGTAGGTAAAGAGGATGTTGTGCGCCAGGACAAAAGCCAACACCACGAACAACACCGAGCGAACGCCCGGTAGGGTGAAGACCTGGCCCAAGGCAAGGCGTTTGCCGGTGGTTTGCCCAGGAAAGTCAGGCAGCTTGAGTCGTACCCAGACCATCAAGGCGACGGCGAACAGGCTCATGATGGCGAAGCTCATCCGCCAACCGATCAAATTACCGAGCAAGGTGCCGGCCGGTACGCCCAGGGATAACGCCAAGGGTGCGCCCACCATGGCGATCGCAATCGCCCGGCCTTTCTGGCTCTCGGGCACCATGCGGGCGGCATAACCGGCCAACAAGGCCCAGAGCAGCCCGGCCGATACGCCACCCAGCAAGCGGGCGACGATCGTCAAGCCATAGTGGGTGGACAGCGTCGTGACGGTATTGGCAACGGCGAAACCGGCGATGGCCAACAGCAAGAGCGACCGGCGTCGCATGCCTTGGGTCGCAGCCGTCAAGGGAATGGCCGCCAGCAAGGAACCTATTGCGTAGACCGTGACCAACTGGCCGGCGAGGGCTTCGGAGATCGCCAGCCCTTCGCTGATCTGTGAGAGAAGGCCGGCGGGCAAGGCTTCGGTGAGGATGGTCACGAACGCCGCCAGCGCGAGGGCAAACAGTGATCCGATGGGGAGCGGCGCAGCGTCTTGAACGACCTCGGCATCAGCGTCGATATGGGTATTGGCAATCGTCATGTGTCACCTGCCTGGAACGCTTCTGAGCCGCCTGATAGCGGCGTCAATCGCAGATTGATAAGTGCCGACTACGGTAAGTGCCCCTCCTTGGCGAGACAAGAATGCTAGAGTGCGCAACACATCGGAAAAAATGTCCGCAATTGGAGCCTGGCGTGGAATCACTGAGCGGGATTGATTTTTTTGTTCGCGCGGCTGAAACCCGCAGCTTTTCAGAGGCGGGCAGGGCGCTTGGCATTTCGTCTTCGGCGGTGGGCAAAAGCGTCGCCCGGCTCGAGGAACGGCTGGGTGTGCGGTTGTTTCATCGCAGCACGCGCAGTATCACGCTGACGGCGGAAGGGGCGCTTTTCCTTGAGCGTTGCCGGCGCATTCTCTGCGAAGTCGAAGCGGCTGAACTGGAGCTGTCGGAAACTCGCAAAGCGCCACGGGGCAAACTGCGGGTGAGTTTGCCCCTGGTTGCTGATTTGGTGATGCCGACGCTGATCGCCTTCATGCGCCGCTACCCCAGTATCGAACTGGACCTGGATTTCTCCGACAGGTTGGTGGACATCATCGAGGAAGGTTTCGATGCGGTCATTCGAACTGGAGAACCGAACGACTCCCGGCTGATGTCCCGCCCGTTGGGCCCGTTCAAGCTCGTTGTGGTCGGTTCACCCCGGTACTTCGCCGAACACGGTACGCCGCAGGTGCCAGCGGATCTGCTGCGCCATGCCTGCCTGCTATACAAGTTTCCCAGCACTGGCAGGATGCAGGTCTGGCCTGTCAATGGAGAAGGACAGCCCGATCTCAACCTGCCGGCCACCCTGGTCTGCAACACCACCGAGGCATTGCTGTACGTCGTGCGCGATGCATTGGGGATTGCCTGTGTGCCGGATTTCACCGTGCGCGATGCCATCGCCGCCGGTGAGCTGGTCACCGTTCTCGACGACTTCAATCGGCACCAGAGCACCTTCCGCATGCTCTGGCCTTCAAGCAAGCACCTGGCGCCGAAACTGCGGGTGTTCATTGATTTCATGAGCAGTGAGTTGTTCAAGTAACTCACCAACTATATGCCCCAATCCCTTGTGGGAGCGAGCTTGCTCGCGATAGCGGTGGTCCAGATACATGGATGTCGGGTTGACTGCCCTCATCGCGAGCAAGCTCGCTCCCACAATGGTTTTTCGGGATAGCAGGATTTGTATTCACCACAAATCCCCTGTGGGAGCGAGCTTGCTCGCGATAGCGGTGGTCCAGATGCATGGATGTTGGATTGACTGCCCTCATCGCGAGCAAGCTCGCTCCCACAAGGGAAATGTGCTGGTCCTAGCTGCAGTCTTTCTGTTTGCACGGGTGCGTTTCCCGGGAGCGCCACTCCTTGACCAGCTGTTGCCTCGGTCGGGCGTAGCGCTCCTCCAGGATAGCCACCTCGACGATCCGGTCCGTTCGGAATAAACGATAGTCGCCACGCAGCTCACACCAGCCGGCGATATAGCGCTGCGACTCGACAAACCCCAGCATGATCGGCCAGAGGGTTCGCTGCGTCTGCTCCCCATTCTCGTCCGTATAGACGATCCGCATTTTTCGCTGTTCGCGAAGCGCCAGCCGGACCTGCGCCAGATCCAACGCCGCCGGTGCGCCTTGATTGCGACTGACATAGATCGTGTCGTTGTCCAATGTTCGCCGCATGTGCGGCGGCAGGACACTGTCGATTTTTGCCAGTGCGTTTTGAACGGCGCGGGCCAGGCCTTCATCGGTTTGGCGGCTGACCCACTGTGCGCCGGCCATCAACGCTTGGATCTCTTCCTCGGTAAAACTCAACGGCGGCAACAGAAAACCCGGGCGCAGGACGTAGCCAACGCCGGGTTCGCCAACGATGTCCGCCCCCATCGACTGCAGCGTGATGACGTCTCGCCGGATGGTACGCAACGACACATTCAGCTCACGGGACAGCGTGATACCGGAAACCGTCCCGCGGTGGCGCCGAAGGACTTGCATGAGGTCGAATAATCTATGGCTTCTTGACACGCTTCAGTCCATGGCCACGAGGGCCTTGCCACGGAGCTTCCTGCCGCCCTCGATGGCCGCGATAAGCTGGATCGCATCGCCGAGCGGCACCACCTCTGCTACAGGAAGCCGGAAGCTGCCATTCTGGGCGGCGCGGGCGAGCGTGTCGAGGACGTCGGGGCGCGGTGTGCAGATGACCGGTTTCAAGCGCTTGTCAAAGAACGAGCGAATGAACTTGCCAGGGCTTGGGTCCAGGTCCAGCAGTACGCCACCTTTGCGCAGCAGGCTGAAGCCGAGCGACAGGGGCATTGTGGCCGCCGTGTCATACACCACATCGAAACGTTCCTGTAGCTGGGAGAGATCGGTTTTGCGATAGTCATGAACCGTATCGACCCCCAGCTGCCGCGCCCGCTCCAGCGTCTCTTCACTGCAAGAACCGGTGACAGTGGCCCCCACCATGCGGGCTATTTGCACGCAGGCTTCACCAACCGCGCCACTGCAACCGTTGATGAAGACACGCTGGCCCGCGCTCAGCCCGGCCTTGTCCCGCAGCCCGCTCCAAGCGGTCATTCCCGGCGTCCCGAGGCAAGCGGCCTGCTCGAAGGAGACGTCATCGGGTTTGCTGGCCAGCAGCGATTCCTTCGTGACCACGGCTTGCGCCAGCGCACCACTTTCCTTGAAGCGAGCGAGACCAAAAACAGCATCACCCACTTTAAACCGCGTCACGTCGCTGCCCACCGCCATGACGGTGCCGGAGAAATCCATCCCCATGGCCCGGGGGAAGGCCCTGCCCGTGACGATCTTCATCTGGCCACCGCGCAACTTCCAGTCGATAGGATTGATGGCAGCGAAGCTGATTTTCACAGCGACTTCGCGCGGGCCCGGTGAAGCCAACGTGAATGACTCGAGTTTCATCACATCCGGTCCGCCGTAATTGTAATACTGGATACGCTTCATAGCTGACGCTTACTCTGGATGATTGATGAGATAGAAGTAGGGCCGGGGGCAGGGGCGCTGTTTCCAGCGCATCGTTGATGCCTGCGGCCAATCACTTCACTCTAACCATCGACAGGGTCAGTTTTTGTCACCATTGTTTTTCCGCAGGGCACCTGCCTGGCACGGGAAGACATCGTCCCGGTTTCACTTCGAACTCAGTTGGATCGGCGTCGTCTCGATCAATTGCCTGGAGAGGATCATCGACTGGGTTTGCTCTACGTACCGTTTGAAATGCGCAGAGCCAATGTGGGACAGGTAGGCTTGCTCGTCAGCGTAGATTTCGAAGAAATGGAGCATGTGAGGGCGGTCTTTATCCGCCACCGAATAGATGGCAATCACCCCGGGTTCCACGCGCGCGGAGATCTCCATCTCTTCCTTGACGATCTGGGTATAGCGTTGCAGTTGCTCCGGATCGATTTCGAGCTGTGCGACACGCACCACCACCGTGGATGGATATGTCTGCGCGTTGGCCCCGCTGGATGCAAACAGGCAAAGCACCATCGCGCATTTGGAAAACCACTGACGAATGTTCATGACAAACTCCTGGCAAGGGCTGGGTGAATTCAATGACTCACCCACGGGCGACACGCTGTGGGCGACGATTTCTCTGGCTCACAGCTTCATGATGTCCGGCAGTCGGCTGGCCAGCACATCAATGATGTGCCGCAGCCGCATGGGCATTTGCCGCATCTGGGGTGAGACGGCATGACAATCCATCGTGGTGGGCGGATGCGTTTCCAGCAGTTGAACGAGAGCGCCCGAGCGCAAGCGATCACGCACCAGCCATGAAGGCAGCCAGCCAATGCCCATGTCGGCCTCGACCGCATCGGCGATCAATGAAAGGTCATTCAAACGAATACGCGGGGAAAGGGACACCGTCTTGAGTTGGCCATCGGTGTCCGTAACGGCCCAGGGCTGCGTGTAATCGCGCCGGTGATACAGCACCGCGTCGTGGCCGAGCAGTTCTGTAAGACTGCGGGGCTGCCCGTTTTTGGCCAGGTAACCGGGTGATGCGCATAGCAGTTTTTGCTGGACCGCCAGATGTTGTGTACGTAGGCCGCTGAGTTGCGCCAGGGGGCCAAAGCGAATCGCCAGATCGAAGCCTTCGGCAATCAGGTCTACGGACTGGTCGCTGAAGTGCAATTCAAGTTCCAGCTTGGGATGTTGGCGGGCCTGTTCCAGCAGGATCGGGCCGGCACAGTATTGGCCGAACAGGACCGGCATCGTCACGCGCAGGCGCCCCGTGATCTCTTGCTGGCCCGACTCCAGCAGGGACTGAGCCGAGCGGACTTCTTCCAAGGCGCGCAGGCAATGCTCGTAATACACCTGGCCAGCCTCGGTCAGGCTTTGGGTCCGGGTGGTCCGATGGAACAGGCGAACGCCCAGCCGCTCCTCCACCCGGCCAATCGCTTTGCCCACCGCCGATCGCGTCAGCGACAACTGTTCAGCCGCGCGGGCAAAGCCGCCAGCGTGAACGACTTCGACGAACAGTGCTACGCCATCCAATGGATCTCTCATACGGCCCTGGCTCCTGGATTGGTTCCCTTGATTCAACTTTATGGAGAAAAAATATCGTTAATGGCGATTATTATTCCACTATAAGCTACAGGTTCATTGATATTGGTGTCCAGGCGGAGCCAGTGCGTCGATTCCACTGCGCCTAAGCCCTGCACCCGACCAAGGAGCCGAACCATGAAACTGCTTTGTCTCGACATTCCTCAACCTGGCGCCAGTCTTGAGAAATATCAGCCGCACCTGTTCGACGAAGCCCGACACGCCTGGCAGCTCTACAAGGGCGGCATCGTGCGCGACTTCTATTTTCGCCAGGATCGCCCAGGTGTCGCGATCATCGCTGAGGCCGACACCGTGGAATCCGCGAGGGCGGCATTGAACGAATTCCCCCTGGTCAAAGCGGGGCTCATCGACTGGGAAATCATTCCCCTCGGACCCTTCATGAACTGGGAAATGCTCTTCGCGCCTGGTAACGCCTGACGCTTATTGCGGCGCAGACATCGTGATGAACGCGCCTGTCTTCTTCGTCTCAACCAAGAGCCCGAGACCATGAACAAACAAGCTTCCGAGCTCAAGCCGGTCCTTTTCGTCGTTACCAGCAACGCGGTGAAGGGCGCTTCCGGCATCCCCACCGGCTTCAACCTGGCCGAGGTCACTCATCCATTGGAGAAGCTGCAGGAGGCGGGTATCCGTGTCGAACTGGCCTCCATCAATGGCGGTGCCGCGCCCTTGGACGGGCTGGAGGATATGAGTGATCCCGTCATCGCCCGCTATTGGGCCGATGCGGATTTCCGGCATGCGCTTGAGCACACCTTGCCCATGAACGAGGTAGATCCATCACGCTATTCGGCCATTTTCTTCGCCGGTGGTCACGGCACGATGTGGGACTTTCCTGATAACCCTGCCGTACAAGCGGCGATCCGCGAAATCGATGCGGCCGGCGGCATCGTTTCGGCGGTCTGTCATGGGCCGGCGGCCTTGGTCAACGCACGTCGTGCCGACGGCAGCCTGCTGGTGGCCGGTAAACGGGTCGCAGCTTTCACTGACAACGAGGAAGAAGAAGTGCAGTCCACCCACGTTGTGCCATTCCTGTTGGCGTCGACGCTCAACAGACGCGGTGCACATCACCAGCTGGCGGCGAACTGGGCCGACAATGTGGTTGTCGACGGTCGCCTCATCACCGGTCAAAACCCGCAGTCCGCCGCCAGCCTGGGCGAAGCACTGCGAGATGCCCTGTTAGGGTGATGACCTGTAACCATGCAAGGGGCGCGACATGAGACTGATCTGTGTTGAAGAGCACGTACTCGACCCCACCATGGGCGTCGCCACGCAGGCGCTCGTGCAGGCCGAGGCACCCTATCTTTCGGGTTGGGGGAGTCGGGTGATCGATGGTGTACAGGTAGCCGACCTTAGTCGGCCGCATGTTGTTGCGCCCAACGAATCAGCTCGCAAGGCGCTGGAAACAGGCCGGTCACGCCTGGCCGATATGGACGCGGCAGGAATCAGCATGCAGGTACTTTCCTATGGCGGGTTTCCTCAGCTATTGCCCGCCTCGCAAGCCATTGAGCTGTGTCGTGCCGCCAATGACCAGCTGGCAGAGACGGCGCATGCTCATCCCGATCGTTTCAGCGGTTTTGCCACGCTCCCGTGGCAAGCACCCGAGGCGGCGGCGCGTGAGCTGGAGAGGGCGGTGACGGAGCTGGGCCTCAAAGGCGCGCTGATCAATGGTCGGCCGGGTGATACGTTCCTCGACGACGCCCGTTATGCCCCGATTCTTGCCGCCCTCAATGAGTTGAAGGTTGCGTTGTACGTCCATCCGGGTCTGCCGCTGCCTGCCGTTCAAACGGCGTATTACGGTGGGTTCGAGCGTGAACTCAGTGCACGTCTTTCGATGTTTGCCTGGGGTTGGCACAACGAGGCAGGTATTCAAGTCGTGCGGATGTTGCTCGCGGGCGTGTTCGACCAGTATCCCCATCTGCAAGTCATCAGTGGGCACTGGGGCGAAATGGTGCCGTTTTTCCTGCAGCGCCTGGAGGACGCTATTCCCCAGGATGCCAGCGGCCTGAAACGTCCCATCGGGCAGACTTACCGCGAGCATGTCTACGTTTCGCCCAGTGGCATGCTCACGCTCCCGCATTTCCAGTTCATTCACGCGGTCATGGGCGCTGAGCGTATCCTGTATTCCATCGATTATCCCTACCAGAGCCTGGATGGCGCCCGCGCTTTCCTCGAGAGCCTGCCCATCACTGAAGCGGACAAGGCACTCATCGCTCACGGTAACGCCGAGCGCTTGCTGGGCCTATGACGCGAATCGTGGCGAATGCCTGGGGGCGCCTGTTCAGGTCAAGGGGCCTTGTTCTCGACCAGGCAGTTTCCGCCATCCACCACCATGACCTCGCCAGTGATGTAGCTCGCCTCTGAAGACGCAAGGAACGCCACCAGCGCAGCGACCTCTTCGGGACGTCCGGCGCGGCCCATCGGCGTATAAGCGGCCGCTTTGGCTTCCTCTGTGGTGGTCGATCCTGTGGTGATCCAGCCGGGAGCGACGCTGTTCACCGTGATCCCTTGCTGGGCGACTTCCAACGCCAGGCTCATGCTCATGCCGACCATCGCGGCCTTCGCGGCGCTGTAGGCCGCTTCACCGGGGTTGCTGCAGCGGGTGCCGGTCGTGGAGCTGATGTTGACGATGCGCCCGTAACGGCGCGCCCGCATACCAGGCAAAACAGCCCGTGTCAGCAGAAAAGCCGTGGTCAGGTTTCGCGCCAGTGTCAGGTTCCAGGTGTGCAGGTCCATGCTTGCCAAGTCGGAAAAAAACTCCGGGCTGCCTTGCATGGCCATGCCCGCGTTGTTGACCAGAATATCGATCTGTCCCCAGAGGGACTCTGCCCACACCATAAACTCACGGACCTGGTTTTCATCGGTAAGGTCGAGGGCCCGGCCTTCGACTTCGAACCCTTCGGCACGCAGTTCTGCAACTCGATCATTGATTCGCGCACTGCTGGCGGTGACGATCAGTCTGGCACCTGCAGTACCCAGTCTGCGGGCGATGGCCATGCCGATTCCGATCTCGCTTCCAACCCCACTGATGAGTGCCACGGGGTTCTGTCCGGTTGGGTTTGGCATGGTGTCTCCAAAGGTTGAAAGTGATGATTAGGTGTCGGAGCCTGAGTTGCGCCTGCCACTATAAACACCCGGATCAACGCCCGAACACCCCCGGCCTTCCCAACAGCTGCTTTTGCCGCCAGGCCGGCGCGCTCGTGGGGAAAAGCACTTCGTTTGGCCGATAGCGGGCGATGCCGCAGGCGGCAGCGATGCGCTGGCGTTGTTGGCCTCGGGCAAGGGCTTGCTGAAAACTGCTTTCACTCTGGGGCTGTCCCAGCACATAACCGACGCCCGCCTGGAAATCGCCACCGTGGGCCTGCCACCAGGCGGTGATTGACTGTGGGTCGGGCCAGGGGAGATTTTCGTCGGGGTCCATCGCCACGTTGGGGTCTTGCGGGTCATCGTTCGGGCCCACATCGAAATCCGGCAGGGCCTGCAATTCGAGGTCGAGTAGCGCCAGGTCCGCACCGGTGATCAGGCTGAAGGCTTCACCGGCGACCCGTGCATAGGGCAGGTCGCTCATCTGCTGGATCAACCACGGTACGCAGACCGGATCGCCCAGCAGCCCTAGGGCCTCGATGCCGATGCGCCGATCCCGGGGATCCTGTACCAACTGGCGTATCCAGGCGATGCTGGGCTCGCGTTCCTGCCAGGCCAGCAGTACGCAGAGTGCGCGGTACTGAAACTCGCCCGGTTGTTCGGCGAATGAGCGCAGAGGCTCCAAGGCCTGCTGATCTCCCATTTGGGTGGTGGCCCAGTTGGCCCAGAAGCGCGCGGCGGCGTCTTCATGCTGGCGGTGGGCACGAATCGCCGGTAGCAGGTCACGCCGGCGCAGCTCGCCAGCCGTGCGCGCGGCACGTGCCAGCACGCTGGGGTCGGCGTGGGACAGTTCGGTCAGCAGGATAGGGCCGGGATCCTGGCGATGCATGCCGCAGGCCGCCAGGCCGAGGCGGCGGAACAAGAGCTCGGGGGAGGCGAGCATGCGCTCGATCCAGGGCGATACACGCTCCCAGTCGAGCCACCCCAGGGCCATCAGGTAACCTCGTTCAGTTTCCGTGGCACTTCTTAAGTGCTCGCTGAGCCGCGACAGCACCTTCGCATTGGCCGCCTCGAAGGCCAGCAGCACACTGGCGAACATCTCGCCGACGGTGTGCGGGTCGAGCTGGGTCAGCAGAGTCTCCAGGCCTGTTGAGCCGGCAATGCGCAGGCCATCGAGATGAGCGTCGATGCGTTCGTCCAGTTTGCTGAGGTCATCAAGGTCATAGTGGGGCGCGCGCACGGCGTGATCGTGCAGGAGGATGAGGAAGCAAGCTTCTTCGGCGTGTTGCTCGATCATTGATGAGATGGGGACCATGACGTCTCTGTCTTGTTACGGCACCAGGTTTCCAAAGAAGTAACGTTTACCGACTTCAAAGTGCAGGGGAGAGGCAATGTATCGGTCCAGGATAGCGGCCGCATTCAGCGGTTGAAACTCGCCGTTTTTTCCGTAGAAGCTGGAACAGTCGACGCCGGAATACACCTCGAATTTACGCCTCCAGATGAGAAAGTTGCTCCAATCGATCCATTCGTCAGTGCCTGAAGGAACCAGGGACTTTCTCATGACCCAGACTTGTTTGTTCATGTCGACGGGCATCCCCCCGGAGATTGAGCAGCGGTCGCTGCCATAAGCGTTCTGCAGTTCGCTAAGTCGTGAATCGACAGCCGCTTTGTATTCGACTTCGTTCAGGCCACTGTCAAAGAACTCGGGCTCGTTTTCGATGGGGTCAAGAAGATTGGTCAAGTTGGCTTCCACGGCGGCTCGGTCGGCCCGACGTGCAAACGTACGCCATGCCTCAACCATGAAAGGTATCAGCCACAGCACACCGGACCACTGGGCTGCCAGGCACGCCTCGATGCGAAGGTAGGTGGGGCCTTCGAGTATGAGCTCGGCAAGGAAATCCAGGTCAGTGTCGAGCCCAGCATCAGCGGTCAGACCGAGACAGGCCGATACCAGCGTTGGATCGCAATCGGGGTCCACTATCCATTTGCGCAGTTGGGCTACGTGGCTGTAGTCGCCATGCTTGGCCTGTTCCAGAATCGCAGCAAGGGCAATCCACGGGTCATCGTTCATCCAGCCGTCAGGTGACAATACTTCTGCCGGAGCGGAGCCACTGTAGTGATATCCACGGCCCTTCCAATAGAAGCTGTCTTGAAGGAAACCGGGTCGTTGGGTGTACTTGTAAATAGAGGCTTTCATCATTCGGGCCTTGGAAAACTATTGATGCGTGTCTCTTGAAGTGCACTCAGCTCTCCTTCGAGCTTCTCACACTTCTTGCCAGTAGGGGCGAGATTCCCTTGCCCGGACGGACAACCACCGGCTGCCTTGGGGACTCTATGTGCCACTGGCTCTCCTTGGCCCACTTCTGGTTTCCAACGCATATAGCCTGGCCGGTTAATTGCCCAATCATTTTCAATGTTGGCTTTCTCTCGTTTGCTCGTTACGTAGTACTTATTGCATCCGCTCGGTTGCTTTCCGGCAGGTGGCAACAGGTGCCTGCACTTGGAGTTGGCCCGGACTTTGGCGAGGACGGCTGCGTTCTTGGGATTTTGTGCGGTGCCGTAGAACTGGTCTTCCGTCATGTACTCCCCGTTCGCTTGAGCCTTGGAGTGCGCCGCGCCGCCACAACATTCACATTTATGTTTGCCCGGCACTTTGGAGTCTTGTTGCACCGGACTGTATTTGGCGGTGTTGACCATGGGCACAGCCGCATTCGCTGCGGGGCTGGCATGATTCGATGTGGTGAGATCGGTATGTCGATCTACGTTCTGACCTTCGAAAAGAACATCCATTGACCATGAAACAAAATAGGTCTTGCCGGTGATGACGTGGGTGATGACACCGGCACCCTGGCTTCTTGTGGCGGCTTCATCGCCCAGCGGTGAGGTTTTATAAAAGGAGCGATTTTTTAACATGATCTCCTTGTTTTCGATCTTGACGGTCTTGCTACCTTTCTTCATATCCTTGGAAAACGAGGTGTCCGGATAGGGCACCGGGATGGGCCCCCCCGGAGGCGGTGGTGGCGTCAGGCAGACATCCGGGAACGCCGCGATGACCTTGCCGCCACCTGCTTTGCATGCGATCTCATCGCCGTTTGCGTAAACGTCGCAGCTCATAGGCCGCCCTCTGGCTGGCTAAGGTCGCGCACGACGGCGGCCGCGCGTGCACCGGCCAGGGCACTGCTCAGACAGATCGCGGTGGTTCCCGGTGCATAGCCTTTGCGAAACGCCTGGTCGGCGAGTATCAATTGGACGATTCCAGCAATGGCCCCGGTGTCACCCATGGCCTCAGCCCAATGCCACAGTGGCTGATCCTCTTTTCGGACTGTCCGAAAAAGCCGGGCCTCCATTAACGGAAGTTCCTTGAACCCGTATTGCTCTCCCGTGACATCGGACAGGCGCAGATCAATTTCATGCAGACCCAGTTTGGCCTGTGCGAGCGCCGTACGAGCGGCGTCGGTCAACCCGCCTGCTCGCAGGGGTTTGCTCGACAAAAGAGGCGCCTCTTCTTGCCCAAAGCCCAGGCCTGAGATTTGCAAGCAGGTGCCAGGTTGCCGATAGGACTGAATCAGGATGGCCGCAGCCCCTTCGCCAGGAAACAAGCCGTCATTGTGAGTGGCCGTTTTCAGCCGGCGATGTTCGTCCAGCCACTGCAGCGTCAAGGCGCTGAGCAGCGAGTCAACACCCGCCACCACACAGGCGGGGACCCGTGTTTCCTGCATTAATCGACTGGCTTCATGAAGTGCATGCATGCCGGCAACGTGGCCGGAGGGGATGACCCTGGAATGCGTTGGATGGAACTGTATGCCCAACTTGGAAGATACGTCCTGTATGACGGCCTGGGCTATTTCCCTGATATTGATTCCGGGGCGCTCCGGTTCAGCCAGGCACAGGAGAAATGGCACTTCTGTCCAATCCAGCTTCGGCGCACCCTGTATCAACTCGACCAGTGCATGCATCATGAGCCCGGACATCCGCACTGCTGCCGGCAGAGCCAAGTCAAGGCTGGGCACCGCCGCGCCGATGATGGGTTCGCACGCGTTGTCAAAAAACGGCAGTTCCTGGAGTGCTGACAGCCCGGCGCGCTTGGCAGCACAGGCGCTGGCGACGCATAAGCCCACGGGACACGCCATGCCCATGCTGGTGACGAAGAGGGGGTGCCCCTGCATGGACGTCATATCTCCTCTTCCGCGGGAGGATAGGCTTCCTTTGTCCACGCGATGAGTTGAGCCAATGACTTGAAGTGTTGTTTTCCTCGCATGCGTTCTTCGTTGGCCTTGGCCTGTTCGAACTGATCGGCGGTTTGCCCGACGATGACCTTGGCCACTTCCTTGATGTTGCGCCCGAGGGGCGAAGAGGCTCGCCATGTCAGCGTCAGGCGATTCGCGTCAGGTTCAAGAATGACTGTGTCGACCACGGCGGCTGCCTCCCGTGTGCTGTCGTCGTGAAAAACGACAAGCATCGCCAGTTTCAGGTTTGCCGGAAGCCTGAATGCCGAGCGGCCTTTATCGCTCAGGTTAAGCAGCGCGACTTCTTCGCCCCCTCGGGGATAATCGATTTGCTGGTCCTCGGGTGCGCATTGGAAATAGCGCAAGTCAAAATCTTCGGGAAGAAATGGAAATTGATGATCAAGCCACGCCTGATCATAAGTGCCGGCCCATTGGATACGCTGCCGCCATGCCCGACCAATCGGGCCAAATGCCATTGGCTTGTAATGTTCGTGGGGAGCGGTGACCGGCCTGTCCAGTTCTTCGGTATTTGGGAGCGGCAAGCCATTGGTCTGGGCACTGCTTGCTGCGGGGTAAAATCCGGCGCCAACCGGGTTCCATGGGTACCATTTGTGTTTGGCCGGGTCTGCATGCGTGCGATCCACGCCGCCAAAAGCCTGCGCGTAGCTAATCGGCATTGTGGTGAATGGAACAGGTTTGCTTATCGAGTGTGAGAGGGCGCTATCCTCATAGATTCGTGCCCCAATCACTTTGAATGCTTTGACGAGAGTCCCCACTTTCAGCGCTACGTTCACCTCCGTCGCCGGCTCTCCATTGGGGGCGTGGCAGTGACCATTGAGCAGAACATCGCAGCGGGGCTTGTGCAGCGCAAAATCGTTTTCGTATAACGCGGCTGATTCGCAGGGCTCCCCTGGGAATACATCGGCCATGATCAGCGGAACCTGTTGTTCGAGCAGGCGCGGCGGATGTCCAGAGTGATCTGGAATGCCGTAGGTTCCTTTCGCCACCACAACCAGCCATTCACGACCCGTTTTATCGGTTGAGGTCGTATAGCCGCCGACGAGGCGGGTCTTGTTTACCAATTCCATGGCGTCACTGCCTCAGTTGATCTGCACCGAACCGCCCTTGATGCGGTTCACACCAGACGATCGGCTCGAGAGGTAGGCTCCTCGGATCAACACCTTGCCCTCTCGCGTGAGGGTGATGCTCGCCTTGCCGCAGCGCAGGACGATTTCCCGCTCCGCGGTGAACTCCAGGCGTTCGCCGTCCAGGTGGGCGACGGCGGGCGTGGTGGTTTGCGGCAGACGCTGGATGCGACCGATCACCAGCGGTCGGCTCAGGTCGCCGGCCTCGAACATCAGCGCGACCTGGGCGCCGATGTCTTCACGAGAGAGCGGGGTGGTGGTGCGTGCGGCGAGGCCGGTTTCGCCGGGGCAGCCAGGGAAGGCCACCATAGGGGCATCTGCCCTGGGCACATCCAGCAGCACCCCAATCACGACGCCATCCACGCGCGCGGGCGTGGCGGTGGCGGAAACGGGTAAATGATATTCAACGGTCATGGCGCCCACTCCGTGGCTAGTTCTGCAGGATTTTCTGGCCTTTGACGACCACGTTCTTGTTCGCCTTGATGTTGATGGCGCCGGAGCCGTCGATGGTGATGTTCTTGCCGCTGATCACGATGGTGCCGTCCTTCTTCATGGTGATGCTCGCCGCGCCCGTGGTCAGGCTGATGGAGTCGCCGGCGGTGAGGGCAAAGTGCTTGCCCACGTCCAGGCTGTCGTTCTGCTTGATGTTGGTGGTGCGGTTCTGGGCGACGTCGCGGGATTCGTTCTGGCCAATCTGGGTGCTCTGGTTGCCGCTGATCTCGATGCCTTCGTTGCCCTGGACCGTTTCGTTACGGTTGCCGGTGATGCTGATCGTTTCGTTGCCGCCCACGTCCTCGGTGCGGTTGCTGGCGATGCTGATTTTCTCGTTGGCACCGACTTTTTCCGTGCGGTCGGCACCGATGGTGATGGTCTCGTTACTGCCCACGCTCTCGGTGCGATTGGCGCCAATGGTGATTTTCTCGTTGCTGCCGACATCCTCGGTACGGTTCACACCGATGGAAATGGTTTCGTTATTGCCGACCTTTTCCTTGCGATCCACACCGATGGTGATGGTTTCGTTGTTGTCGACGGTTTCAGTGCGGTCGTGTTTGACGTGCACGGTCTCGTCGTTGTCGATGGTCTTGCTGCGGTCGTGGCCCACCCAGTGGGTCTCGTCGTTCTCGACCTCGATGTCCTGGTTTTTTTCGGCGTGGATAAACAGCTGCTCGGCGCCTTTCTTGTCCTCCATGCGGATTTCATTGAAGTTGGCCGGTGAACCGCCCTTGCTTGAACGGCTTTTCGTCCCGCTCTGAGTGGCATTGGCGGGCAGCGCGTAGGGCACAGTCTGTTCGGCGTTGTAGACGCGGCCGGTGATGATAGGCCGATCCGGATCGCCCTCGAGGAAACTGACGATCACTTCCTGGCCGATCCGCGGGAGCTGCACGGAGCCCCAGTTCTTACCGGCCCAGGCCTGGGACACACGAATCCAGCAGGAGCTGTTTTCGTTGGACTGGTCATGGCGATCCCAGTGGAAATGCACTTTGACCCGGCCATACTGGTCGGTCCAGATCTCCTCGCCGCTGGGGCCGACCACCACGGCAGTCTGCGGCCCGCGAACAATGGGCATGGGCGTGAGGGGCAGAGGGCGGAAGGACTGGCTGGCATCCATGCAGTCCAGCTCGCTGACGAACTGTTCGGCGACGTCCGACTGGCCGCTTTCATAGGCTTCCTGACGGATCTGATAACGGGCGACCACCACCAGGTACTCGCGGTTCTGGTCTGCACGGTCGTATCCCGTCAGCGTAAACACATGACCGCAACCGATTCCGCGGGCGCGACCGCGTAATTGCACACGCTCGAACTGGCTGTGAATGGCTTCGATGCGGGTACGCGCGTAGTGATCGCCGTCGTTGCTCTGGACGTATTCACCCGGGTAGTCGTAGAGCGGGTAGTCGGCGTTGGTGTGGGTGCGCGGCACACTGGAACGCACCTCAAGGCTGGCGCGTGGGCGCAGGAAGTCATAGTCGTTCAGCGCCAGCGAACCGGGTTGCACTTCCCGCGCCAGTTGCCAGTCGTAGAAATGATCGCGCTCGCGCATTTGCCGATCAGGTGGATAGAAGGGCACCGAGGCATAGTCTGGCGCCGTGGTGTGGGCGCCATAGGCGTCGGCCAACACCAACACATGACGCGCCTCTTCATGGCGAAAGAAGTAATAGATACCTTCCTGCTCCATCAACCGGCTGACAAAGTCGAAGCTGGTTTCGCGGTACTGCACGCAATATTCCCACTCGCGGTAGCTGCCGCTCAGGCTGTCCTCGAAATCGGAGAAGCCGAGGTCGCGGAACACCTGCTTGATGATGTCCGGCACCGTCTTGTTCTGGAAAATCCGGCAGTCGGAGGTGCGCGTGAGCAGCCAGAACCAGGGCCGTAGACTGACGCGATAACCGGCGAACTGGCCATGCCCGGTCAGTTGCCGGCAACTGCAGACGATGCCGTGGAAGTAGCGTTTGCCACCGTCGTACAGCTCCAGGGTCAGGCCCATCGGCTTGCCCAACAACTGGTCGAACGTGATCGCCCGGTCTTCAGAAGTGAGATCCAACTCGTAGTGGAACAACCGCCCCAGCTCTTCGCTGCCTTCCATGCTTTGCAACAACAGGACATCGCCGCCGAGAGGACTGTCGACCTGCACCAAACGGTTGTTTTGCGTGATTGCCATGAACGGCTTCCTTTGGCTCGTGTTCGGGCGTCAGTTGGCCGTCGTAAAGAAGGTGGCGTCGCACGCATAGTCGTCGCCATAGGGGATGCCAGGGGGAATCGAGTCCAACACTTGCTGTACATCCACCACAGGGGGATCTCCTTATCGGTCTTGCAGTCTTCAATCAAACTGAACGTACGAGCAGATCCTTATGCTGCGGATTAACGTGTGTCTGGAGCCCGTTGGATAACGTTCCAGCATCGCCCAAAATGGGATGGATACCTGACGTCAAGATAGGTGACGGAAGGTCGTCTACATAGTTTCGTTAGCTATAACGGTAATTCAAAAATCGAATAACTCAGGAAGAATGACGCACTCGGCCCTTGGAACCTTTCTGACAAGAATGTCAGGAAGCGGTCAGCCTGCGGACACCTTCGCGGCCTAGACTGGGGAAAATGTACATCCGGGCGATCTTGCAAGGGGCTTGAAGCATCAGTACCAAGCCAAACATCGGGATCGACTATTGGGTCTCCTAATTTGTGGCACCGTTTTAAGAGAGGCGTTACCCGATGCGTTTGCTCATTGTCGAGGACGAAGAAAAAACCTCCTCCTACGTCCACCGTGGCTTGACCGAGCTCGGCTACATTGTCGACGTCGCGACTAATGGCATCGATGGCCTGCATTACGCGCTGGAATGGGATTACGACGTGGTGATCCTGGATGTGATGTTGCCGGGCAAGGACGGCTACGACGTGCTGCAAGGCCTGCGCCTGCACAAGAAAACCCCGGTCATCATGTTGTCGGCCAGGGGGACGGTGGATGACCGCATTCGAGGACTGCGCGAGGGCGCCGATGATTACCTGGGCAAGCCTTTTTCGTTTGCCGAACTTGTCGCACGTGTCCAGGCCTTGATCCGTCGTCGCGCCGGTGACACGGTTGACCTGACGCATCTGCGCATCGACGACCTGGAGGTCGATCTGCAAGCGCGCAAGGTGACCCGGGACGGGCTGCGGCTGGACCTGACGGCCAAGGAGTTCTCCCTGTTGAGCCTGTTGGCGCGGCATCAGGGCGAAATTCTTTCCAAGTTGATGATTGCCGAGCAGGTCTGGGACATGAATTTCGACAGTGATGCCAACGTGGTCGAGGTTGCGATCAAGCGCGTTCGCGCCAAGGTGGATGCCCCGTATCCGCGCAAGCTGCTGCATACCGTCCGCGGCATGGGGTATGTGCTGGAAAGCCGTGAGGTCGATGGCAGGCAAAGTGGAACGCCTTGATGAAAAGATCGATCGCCAAGCGGCTCGCCCTGATGTTCGCCCTCGCTGTCCTGCTGATCATGTCGATCAGTGCGACACTGTTGCGCTGTTCCTTGAAGCAATCGCTCGATGAGCAGATGCAGAACGAGCTGATCCTGCGCCATTCCGTGCTCGACCCGGTGCTCGCCAAATACGACTCGCCGACGTTCTGGGTCGGTTTGCGCCAGAAGCTCGACGGCCTGACGCCTGCGGATGAACGGGTCCGCTATTGGATCCTGGTTGACGACCCCGCCTTCAGTTACGGCGGGGCGATGCCGGACGGGCAGGATTGGTCGACGCGCTCCGATGGGCTGTTTACCCTCGACCTGCCTGAGAAAGAGCGTCCCATGATGGTGTTGCTCAAGACCATTCCCGCCATGGGCAACCGTCCGGAACTGCGTTTTATCGTGGGGCTGGATTCAACGCCGTTTCTGAAGACTCTGGACCACTTCACCAAGATTTTGATCCTGACCTCGGCGTTGGGCATCGGGCTGGTTGCGCTGCTCGGTTACTGGATCGCGCGTTTCGGTCTGGGGCCTGTGAGGCGACTGAGCCGTCAAGCCAACAGCCTGCCGCCGGGGGATTCGAAGCAGCGACTGGACACCGACGCGCTGCCAGGCGAATTGCAGGAACTGGCGGTGTCGTTCAACGGCGCCCTGGCTCGCCAGGAAGCGGCCTGGTGTCAACTCGAAGGATTCAACGCCAATGTGGCCCATGAGCTGCGAACGCCCTTGACCAACCTGATCGGACAGACCCAGGTGGCATTGGCCCACGGGCGCGAGGTGAGCGAGCTTCAGGATTTGCTGCAGTCGAACCTCGAAGAGCTGGAACGGATGGGCACCATCGTCAATGACATGCTGTTCCTGGCCGGAGCCGAGAGTGGGCAGCGGGCAACCGAGCTCAGTGATGTCTCGCTTTATGAAGAGGCGTTGAAGACGGTGGAGTATCTGGAGCCGGTCTTGCACGACAAACAGCTGAGCGTGGTGATCCAAGGCGACATGCGCGCGAGCATCGACCGACGCCTCTTTCACCGTTCCCTGGCCAATCTGATACAGAACGCGGCGCGCTACGCGGCGCCGACAAGCACCATCACGGTGACGCTGGTCAGCCACGGCATGCAGGTCGAGGTGAGCGTTTCCAATGCCGGAGAGCCCATCGACAACTCGCACCTGGAGCGTTTGTTCGAGCGTTTCTATCGCGCCGACACCGCCAGGGCGCGAAGCGATGCTCACCATGGCCTGGGCCTTTCCATCGTCCGTGCGGTGGCGTCCATGCACGGTGGACGCGTGTTTGCCCACAGCGAAAATGGGCTCAACACTTTCGGATTCTCCTTGATGAACCAGGCGGCGCCTTAGTCGTCGCCTGCGAGTAAAGTCCGCCCGCGTTTGACATCTTCCCGTCAGCCAGCAGTCACCTTGACGTCAGTCGCCCCCGCCTAGAGTGCTACGACCATCCCAACGAGGACAGTGTCGTGGAGCCCACTATGAACATTCGAAACCTGTCGATCGCCGGCCTGCTGGCAGTCATCTCCTTGAGCGGTTCACCGCTGCTCGCCAAAGAACAATCGCAGTTTCCGGCCTACGAATATGGCATGCCGCTGGACATCGCCAGGGTCATTCATATCGAGGAGGCGACATCGCCGGTATGCGAGGTCGTGCAAGCCAAGATGACCTACTTGAACACCCAAGGAGTAAAGAAACACATCAGCTTTCTGCAGTTGGCGCAGGCGTGCTCGAACCAGTGACCGTCCGGCGATGCCGGTTCATTTCTTCAGACAGGGACCATCACCATGTGGAATAGCACAACAACACCTGCCATTGGCCGCATGAGCCGGCTTGGAAGACTGGCTCGAATCCTCGCTGCGGGCGTCGCGCTGCTCAGTACAGTGAGCATCGAAGCCTCCGCTCGCGTTACACCGAAACCAGACTGGTCGACCAGCGACATACCGTCCCAGAAAGGCCGGATTGTCCTGATCACCGGTGGTACCAGTGGCATGGGCTACGAGGATGCGCTGGCCTTGGCGCGCGCCGGTGCCGAGGTCATCATCGCCGCGCGCAACCCGGAGCGCGGCGCGCAGGCTATCGCACGTATCCGCGAGTCCGTGCCCGACGCCAAGGTGCAGTTCGAGAACGTGGACCTCGCCGATCTTTCATCGGTGCGCGGCCTGGCCCAGCGTCTCAATCAGCGGCTGCCGCGCCTCGACGTGTTGATCAACAATGCCGCCGTCATGGCACCGCCCGAGCGAGGTACATCCGCCGATGGCTTTGAACTTCAGTTGGCCACCAACTACCTGGGGCATTTCGCGCTGACCGGTCTGTTGGTACCGCTCTTGCGTCAAAGCCAGGATGCCCGCGTGGTAAGCCTGTCGAGCATTGCCGCAGCGCGCGGCACGATGAACCTCAATGACCTTCAGAGCGAGCAGAAGTACGACCCGTATGCGGCCTACGCGCAATCGAAACTGGCGGTCCTGCATTGGGCCTTTGCCTTGCAGCGGCGCAGTGATGCTGAAAACTGGGGCATTCGCAGCATGGCGGCGCATCCCGGCGTTGCGGTCACCGAGTTGGTCGCACGGGGGCCAGGCCTGGACAGCGAGTTCGGTCGGCGCTGGGCAAAGGACCGTGACGCGTACCACTCAGCGGCACAAGGCGCGTTGCCCACCTTGTATGCCGCCACTGCTGCGCAAGCCGTGGGCGGAGCTTATTACGGCCCGACCGGTGACGATGAAAGACGCGGTCCGTTGGGCTTCGCCAAGACGCCGCCCGCCGCGAGCACGCAGGCCGATGCCGAACGGCTCTGGGCCGTCTCCGAGCGACTGACCGGCGTGATCTATCGCTGATGCAACCCTGGGCGCGGGCGTTCGTCCCGCGCTTGACCTTTGTCTCGTTGCCGTCTCCCCGGAGTCCCTTATGAGTGCGCCTTCCTATTTGCACCGGCTGAGTCTCGCCCTCAACGCCCGTGACGGCGAGTTGCGTCCGGCGCTGTGCGGGTTCCTGCTGTTCCTTTGTCTCTTCACCGGTTACTTCATGCTGCGCCCAATCCGTGAATCGATGGGCATCGCGGCAGGGGTGGAGAATCTGCAATGGCTGTTTACCGCGACCTTCCTGGTCATGCTGGCAGCCGTTCCACTGTTCGCCTGGCTCAGTTCACGGGTGCCGCGCCTGCGCCTGATCGACTGGGTGTACGGTTTCTTCGGTTTCAACCTGCTGATGTTCGTCGAGCTGTTCCAGTTCCAGCCGGACAGTGTCTGGCTGGCCCGGGTCTTTTACGTCTGGATCTCGGTTTATAACTTGTTCGTCGTATCCGTGGCCTGGAGCTTGATGGCGGATGTATTCGACAGTGAGCAGGCCAAGCGCCTGTTCGCCTTCATCGCTGCGGGCGCCAGCGTCGGCGGCCTGCTGGGGCCGACCCTGAGCGCGCTGCTCATCGGTCCCCTCGGCGCCTCGGGGTTGATGCTGCTGGCGGCCCTGTTGCTCGGTGCCACGCTGGTGTTGAAACGAGCACTGATGCGGTGGCGCGAAACGGGCGGAGCCGGCCGCCCCGGCGCCGCACCGACGCAAAGCCCTCGGCAACCATTGCACGGTAATCCGTTCAGCGGTTTGACGGCGGTGCTCAAGTCACCTTACTTGCTGGGAATCGCCGGCTTCGTGGTGCTGTTGGCGACAGTCAGCACCTTTCTCTATTTCGAACAGGCGCGCCTGGTGGCCGAGCACTATCCGGATCGCCAGGCGCAGGTACGCATCTTCGGCACCATTGACATCATCGTGCAGGCCGGTGCGTTGCTGTCCCAGCTGTTCATCACCGGCCGCATCGCGCCGAAGTTGGGGGTGCGTGCTTTGTTGGCCGTCGTGCCGCTGCTCATGTGCATCGGCTTCCTCGGCCTGGCGTTGGCGCCGGGGTTCGCTCTACTGGCGGCGGTGATGATCGTGCGACGGATCGGCGAATACGCGTTCGTCCGGCCGGGCAGGGAAATGCTGTTCGCGCCGCTGGATGCCGAGAGTAAATACACGGCCAAGAACTTCATCGACACCGTGGTTTATCGCGCAGGTGACGCCATGAGCGGCTGGGCCAAGAGCATGCTCGACCTCCTGGGGCAAGGCGCCGGCCCGGCCGCGATAATCGGCGCCTGCTGCGCACTGCTGTGGGGTTACTTGGGCTGGCAACTGGGGAGGAGGGCGGATAGTGCCACTTTGCGGGAGTTACGCTTGGCGGCCATCTCGGCCAGGGCATGAAGACCGTGCCGACCAGAATGAAACCCACTCTATTGTCTGCCGCGTCGTTGCGGCGAGGAAAGGTGAAGCGGATGAGTCTGAAAAATACGCTACTGGCAATCGTAGTAGCCATTGCCTTCTCGGCGTTCTCCACAGCGTTTGCGGGCAAAGAAAATTCCCTGGTCGGGACATGGCGCATGGTCAGTGCAACCGTTGAGAGCCAGGGCAGTAGATCGAATGCTTATGGCCCCGATCCTCATGGCTGGCTCGTCTTCACGCCAGAGCTGACGTTTGTCGAAGTACTCACGGATCCACGCGTGCCGGCGTTTCGATCCAACGTTCGTGGCGAAGGCACCGATGAGGAAAACCGGGCCGCGATGGCGGGAAGCATCGGTTTTTTCGGGCGATATACCGTCGACCAGAACGGTGAGTTCACAGGCAACACTGTCGAAGGGGCTACGTTCCCGAACTGGGTGGGCGCTGTGCGCACCCGGGATGACCTGCAGTTGAAGGTCGATGGCAACCGGATGGTAGAAGATTTTCGCCGCCCGGATGGGGCGAAGGTTCACATCGTCTTTGAGCGTGTCAGGTAATTTCGAAGTGTCGCGTGCAACCCGATGATAGCCTTTTGCTTTTAAGCGGATCTCGCTAGAATTCGTCCCCCTCTCTGTGAGCGGCACTAGTCAAATTACGCAAGGAAGTCGATATGCAATTTGCAAAAGCCATAGGCCTCGCCTTGGCCTTGAGCCTGAGTGGATGCGCCAGTTTCACCAAAGATGAAGTAGCCCCCGTGAATCTGCCTTCGATGGCCAGCTACTCGAACAAGCCGAACGTCTATGTCGATTTCGATTTCTATCAGGGCGACCCCGACAATGCCAAGGCCACCGAGGTGCCGCAGGCTCGCGACATGCTCAAGCCCGATCTGAAGCGAACCTTCGATGAGTCAGGGCTTTTTGGGCGCGTGGTCTTTGACGAATTCCAGAAGCAACCAGGCGATTACAATCTTCGATTGAAGGTCTATAACCATGCGCCAGGCGGTGGGCAAATGGTCCTGGCGTTCCTCAGTGGCTTCACGTTCACGATCATTCCTGCGTTGGCAACCGACCAGTACACCATGAGCCTGGAAACCCTGGACGAGCAGGGCCAGCCGTTGGGCAAGGCCAGCAATCATGATGCGATCAACACCTGGATGGGCATCTGGTTCCTGCCCCTGGCAGGTAATACGCCCAAGGCGGCCATCACCGACACCTTCAACCGCCAGGTCAATGCGCTGTTGAAGAACTGGGTCGACAACAACCGCATAAAATACTCCGCTGTCGACACCCGCATTCCACGGGGCTGACACCGATAGAAAAAGAGCCGCAATCGCGGCTCTTTTTTTTGATCACTTCAACGCTTGAGTGAACTGCGGGTCGTTGTACAAGCTCTTGAGCAGGTCTTGCACCATTGGGTTGTAGTTGTTCGCGGCCGCCGGAATGGCGATCGGACCGAAGAAACTGCTGTCCCAATCACGCTGCACGTCTTTAGTGGTTTCGTATAAAACCTGATCACCTTTACGCAGCGTGAAGCGCGCAGCCACTTCGCCATGGCCGTTGCTCATGCCTGCGGTGAGCTGGCTCTTGACCAATTGAACCTGCAGCTGCCGATCAGCCCGAGGGTCCAACAGACCCGCCTGGCGGAGCTCATCGTTGATCGCGGCCTGGATGTGCAGTGGAACGCTGCCCTCGGGCGACGAAATCGGGTTCAGGCGCACCATCAGCGACCCTTGACCTGAATCCGCATTCACCTGCGTCTCGCGCAAGGGCTGCATGGGTGCATTTTTCTTGAGCTGCTGAACGTTCTGAAAGTTGGGTTCATAGCGGGTCATGGTCACACCACAACCTTGTAGCAGCAGCGCGCAGAACGGTAGAGCCAAGTAGAGCTTCTTCACAGCAAATCCTTATGTGCTTTTTTAGAAGGCGTGATTATCGATAGATGGCCCTGAGCTATCAAGGATGAGTTGAGGTTTACGGTGCCCCCAACCATCTCAGCCGTATTGGCTGGCAGATCCAGCTGCGGTTTTAGGCTTTCTGGAACAGGTCAGCTGGTAAGCAATTGCCAACCATATGAACCACGCCGGCATGACCATCAACGCAATACGGGTGTCAGGTCTCAATGCCAGCAGACAAAGAACAAAGCTCAGAAACGCGAGGGAAAACCAGGCCATTGGCACGCCGCCAGGCATTTTATAGGCCGATTTCGCATGCAGCTCAGGTCGTTTTTTGCGGTAGGCAATATACGACGCAAGGATGGTCGACCAAGTAAAAATCACCAGGATTGCCGATACGGTGGAAACAATGGTGAAGGCGGTCATCACTTCTGGAACGATGAAAAGCAACAGCACGCCCACGAGCATTAATAGCGTGGTAAAGGCCAGACTCAGCAGAGGCACGCTATTGCTCGACAGACGCCGAAAAATCCCCGGGGCGTTGTCCTGGTTGGCCAGTCCGAACAGCATGCGGCTAGACGAAAATACACCACTGTTGGCCGAGGAAGCGGCAGACGTCAGCACCACAAAGTTGACGATACCGGCTGCCGCGGGAAAACCTGCAACCAGGAACAGCTCGACGAAAGGGCTCTTGTTGGGCGAAACCTGTTGCCACGAAGTCACTGCAATAATGCAGGCCAGTGCCAGCACATAAAACAGGATGATTCGCAGCGGAATCGAGTTGATGGCTTTCGGCAGGGTTTTCTCGGGGTTGCGGGTTTCGGCGGCGGCGGTACCGATCAGTTCGGTGCCGGCAAATGAGAAGATCGCCATCTGGAAACCGGCAAAGAAACCGAACAGGCCGTTGGGGAAGGCCGCTTGTTTATCCAGCAGATGGTTCAGCGATGCAGTAACACCGCTGGGTGAGACAAAGGAGCTGGCAATCAGCACCATGCTGACGCCAATCAGGGTGATGACGGCAATGATCTTGATGATCGCGAACCAGAACTCCACTTCACCAAAAAGCCTGACCGTCAGCACATTCAAGGCGAACAGGGTCATCAGCATACCGATGGCCGGTATCCAGGCGGGTACATCGGGGAACCAATACTGAAAAAATCCGCCGACCACAACGCAATCGCCTATCACCGCCACGCTCCAACTCAGCCAATACGACCAGCCAAGAAAGAATGCCGCGCGCGGGCCGAGGTAGGCACCGGCAAAATCCGCGAAGGTTTTGAAGTTCAAGTTGGAGAGCAGCATTTCGCCCATGGCACGCATGACGAAATAAACGAACAGACCGATGATCATGTAGATAAGGATGATCGACGTGCCCGAGAGGGCGATGATCTTCCCGGAACCCATGAACAGACCGGTACCGATGGCGCCTCCCATGGCCATTAACTGAATGTGACGATTGCTGAGGGTGCGCTGCAGCGCGGGCTGTTCAATCAGCCCTGAGGGAGTCGATTTCATTACAAAACCTCTTGATTTTATGTTTTTGAGTTTTGGCAGAAAAGTGGTGTCTTGCGTTTTTGTTAGAGATGCAACGGCTACTGACGGTGGTTTGCGGATAGCGAGATTTGCCGCGTACCCACAGTGGTGCGTAGCCCCTTGGCACTTTGCTCAGGGGCATCGCCTAGGGTTTTCAGCTCACTGTGCGCAGGCGTGAGGGGACGATTGCTGGCTGCTGGTCCAGGATCTGGTAGAGGTCTTTTATGTTGGCAGGCCTCGGCACCAGATGGATGTGCTCACCGATTGCATGCTCTTGGGCCAGGTCTAGCACGTAGCGCAGTGACGAAAAGTCTTCGAGGGCAAAACCGACCGAATCGAACACGGTGACCTGCGCGTCGTTCTCGCGACCCTTGATTTCGCCCTGAACAATCCGGAAAAACTCGACGACGGGAAAGTCGGCTTCCAATTGCTGGATGTCACCTTCAATCCGGGTCTGAGGTTCAAATTCAACGATGACCCGGGCATTGCGCAAGATCTCGGCGTGCAGCTCGGTTTTCCCCGGACAGTCACCCCCTACGGCATTGATATGCATGCCGGGCTCGATCATCTCGGGCGTCAGGATCGTTGCGTAGGCTTTATCTGCAGTGACCGTGGTGACGATGTCTGCGCCCTTGACCGCTTCTTGCACCGAGCCGGCCAGGATCACTTCAAGATCCGGGAACGCGGCCAGGTTGCGCTTCAACTTAAACGAGGCGTCGCGATCGATATCGAATATGCGCAGTTCCTTGATCGATAGCATTTCATGGAAGGCGAGGGCCTGAAATTCGCTCTGGGCACCATTGCCGATGATTGCCATGATGCGGGCATCCGGGCGCGCCAGGGACTTCGCGACCAAGGCGGAGGTCGCCGCAGTGCGCACAGCGGTGGTCAGCGTCAGTTCACTGAGCAGGGTTGGATAGCCGCTGTGGACATCGGCCAGGACACCAAAGGCCATGACCGTCAGCAAGTTGCTTTGACCGTTGTCCGGATGACCATTGACGTATTTGAACGAATACTGCTGGCCATCGTCGGTCGGCATCAACTCGATCACACCCTTGGCCGAATGATTGGCGGTGCGAGGCGACTTATCAAACTGCGCCCAACGTGAATAATCGGCTTCGATGTAACCCGCCATTTCGCGGATTGCGCGACGGATGCCCACCGTGGCGAACAGGCGTGCGGCATGATCGACGTCGATGAAAAGAGTCATGTTTTTATTCTCCGGTTCAGTAGTAACAACGTTGCGGGGCAGGGGACGGCTCAGCTGCGTTTGCTCTCGAAACCATGCAGCACATTGACTGCATTGATTCCGATTTCATCGACCATGTAGCCGCCTTCCATCACGAACAGAGTGGGGCAGCCCACACCCGCTATCAGCTCGCCGATGCCGATGAAGTCTTCGCTTTCCAGCAGGAAGTGGCTGATGGGGTCGTCCTTGAACGTGTCGACGCCAAGTGAAATAACCAGCACTTCAGGGGCGAATTGCTGGAGTTTCCTGCAGGCGTGGAGCAGGGCATTGCGATAGCTTTCCCAGGTGGTGTTTTTCGGCAACGGGTAGTTGAGGTTGTAACCTTCGCCATGGCCGGCGCCGACTTCGTGGCTAAAACCTGAGTAGTACGGATAAGACACCGCAGGTTCGCCGTGCAGCGACACGAACATGACGTCACTGCGTTCGTAGAAGATGTTTTGGGTGCCGTTGCCATGATGGAAGTCGACGTCCAGTACCGCGACACGTTTCGCGCCTTGAGTGATGGCCTGTTGTGCGGCAATGGCGGCGTTATTGAGATAGCAATAACCACCCATGTATTCACGCGCTGCGTGATGGCCGGGCGGACGGCACAGGGCGAAGGCACTGTCGTGGCCTTCATCGATCAGCGCCAGGCCGGTGAGGGCGATGTCTGCGCTGGTCTTTACGGCTTGCCACGTGGTCGCGGTAATCGGAGAACCGGCATCCATGGCGAAGAAGCCGAGCTTTCCGTCGATGAAAGTCGGGACTTGATCGTTGGACAAATCGCGCACTGGCCACACCAGCGGCAAGGCGTCGTGGGTACGCCCGGTCGCACACCATTCGGACCATGCGCTTTCAAGAAAACTGACGTAGCGCTCGCTGTGCGCATTGACGTAACACGACCGGTCAAATGCCCGTGGTTCGACGATCTGGCCAAGGCCTACCTGCTTGACTCGATCATGTACGGTATCGGCCCGGCTGGGCTGTTCGAACGACGGCTTGAGCACACCGTCCTTCAATTCGGTGCCGTGGTGCAAACGGTGGGAATCACTGAAAACTGTAAACATTCTGCGCATCCGTTAATGTGAGCCAGTGCAAATATTCTGTTCTGGACTGGATGCGCTTTCTTTGCTTTATATTCGTGGTTTGCTAGATTTTTCGGGCGTTTTTACTCAGGAATTGCGAAATGCAGAAAAAATCATCCAAACGCATCAGCCTCGACGAGACGGACCTGGCGATACTCACATTGCTGCAAGATGATGCGAGCATTTCCAACGCCGAGCTCAGTGAACGCCTGTCGTTAAGCCTCACGCCTTGCTGGCGCCGGCGTAAGCGAATGGAGGAAGCGGGCGTGATCAAGGGCTATCAGGCCAACCTTGATCGACGCATGTTGGGGTTGGATATCATGGCGTTCGTGCACATCCGTTTTTCGACCCACGCCGATCACGCTCCCGACGCCTTCGAGGCGGTGATTGCGCAATTGCCTGAAGTGTTGTCTTGCCACAAGATCACCGGGGATGCCGATTACGTGCTGCAAGTGTTGGCAGAAGATCTTGATAGCTACAGTGATTTTATCGAGCAGGTGCTCAGGCGCCAGGTGGGCATTGCATCCATTCAGTCGAGCCTGGCGTTACGCGAGGTCAAGACCAGTAGCCGGATTGCGATACCCAAATCGAGCAAGGAGTGAGTGGGTTAACGATTTTCTCCTCTGCACAACTTTTATACTTAACTGCTCCGCCCCCTCGAAGGAACGTCCCCGGTGAATGTCAACGACGCCAGTTTCGAAGAACTGCTCAACGCTTTGCATGACGGCGTCTACATCACTGATGGCGACGGCAAGACGCTGAAGGTCAATCAAGCCTATGAGCGCCTGAGCGGACTCAGTGGTGGCGATCTCATCGGTCGACCCATGCAGGAGCTGGTGAAGGAGGGCGTTATCTCGCAATCGGCCACGCTGCGGGTATTGCAGGGAGGTCGGCCGGTGTCGGTGATGCAGAGCCTGAGTCAGGGCAAGAAACTGCTCGTCAGCGCCACGCCGATTCTCGACGCTGAAAACCGGATTTCATATGTTGTCAGTACCGTACGCGACATGACTGAATTGCTGCGCATGAAACACGAGCGCGATGAGTTGCAACAGCTTAAGCAACTGCGCAACAGCACCGCCAAACTTCATGCTGGCCAACGAGACAAACTCCTGAGTTCTCCGCTTATGGCCGATCAGGAGGTTTCCGGCCGTGTCTTCTCGCTGGCCCGGCAGGTAGCCAGCAGTTCGGTGAAGGTTTTGCTCCAGGGCGAAACCGGCGTCGGAAAGACCCTCGTAGCGCAATTCATCCACAACGCCAGCCCGCGTGCCAGTGAGCCATTTCTCGCCCTCAACTGCGGTGCGCTGCCCGAGAATCTGATCGAAGCCGAGCTGTTTGGCTATGCACCCGGTGCGTTCACAGGTGCAGGTCCCAAAGGCAAGCGTGGCCTGCTGGAGCTGGCGCATCACGGAACATTGTTTCTCGATGAAATTGGTGATTTGCCGCTGCCGGTGCAGGTCAAGTTACTCAAGGTCATCGAAGAAAATCGCTTCATTCCGGTCGGGGGCCTGGAGCTGAAGGAGGTCGATGTACGCATCATCAGCGCCACCCACCACGACCTCAAAAAGCTGGTGGCAGAAGGTCGTTTTCGGGCTGATCTGTATTACCGGCTCAACGTGGTGCCGATCAACATTCCGGCCCTGCGCGAGCGCCGGGAGGAGATTGCTCCGCTGCTGCATTACTACCTGGACAGATTCAATGTCCGTTATGAACGCCAGGTGCAATGGGGGCTCGAAGCCCTCGACCTGATGTGCGACTACGACTGGCCTGGCAACATCCGTGAGCTGATCAACATAGTTGAGCGCCTGGTGGTGACCAATCAGACTGGGACTATTGAGGCGCTTGATATGCCTGAGGAGATCCTTAACCTCAATCCACTGAATACCAATGACACCGGCTTGCCGCTGCGCAAGGTATTGGAAAACGCCGAGCGCAATGCGATTCGTGGCGCGCTGCGTGCGCACAAGACCACGCGGCTTGCAGCCAAGGCCTTGGGCGTGAGTCAGGCGACCGTGGTGCAGAAAATGAAACGTTGGGAACATTCTGATTAGGATTCTAATCAGCCCCGATTAAACCGATCAGAAAACTAATCGGGACTGACCGGTAAAAAACCTTCTTCTTTCGTGTGAATCGCGTAAAGGCCCACGCCACGGGGCTTCGCGGGTATTGGCACGTCTTTCGCTAACTCGTATGGCACGTCTTCCAATAAAACAACATCAACTGGACGAGCCCGATGAACATCTCTGCTTTCAAAATCGCGAACAAATTGATCACTGGACAAGGTGCTATCGAGCAGCTTTCAGCTGAACTGACTCGCCTGGATGTCCAAAACCCGCTGATCGTCACCGACGTCATTCTGTTGAAGTCCGGCACTGTTGATCTGGCGCTGGCGCAACTGGGCGGTCGCCGTTACGGCGTCTTCGATCAAGTCAAACCTGAGCCGGAAATTGCCATCGTCGAGGACTGCACCCGCGCCTATCGCGAGGGCAGCCACGACGGCTTGATTGCTGTGGGCGGTGGTAGTGCTATCGATATCGCCAAGGGCGTCGCGGCGTATGCCGGTCATGGAGGTCCGCTGACCGAACTGTTTGGTGTCGACCTGGTGAAACGTAAAGGCCCTGCGTTGATTGCTATCCCAACGACCGCCGGCACGGGTTCGGAGGTTACCAACGTAGCGATTTTTTCTGACAAGCAAGCGCAGTTGAAGAAAGGCATTGTCAGCGACTACCTACTACCCGACGTGGCGCTGGTTTGCCCGACCATGACACTGACCTGTCCACGCAGTGTGACGGCAGCCAGTGGCGTCGACGCGCTGGTGCATGCGGTCGAGTCCTATCTTTCGCTCAACGCCTCGCTAATCACGGATGCCATCGCGTTGGGCGCTATCAAACTGATTGCCAAGGCGCTGCCGAAGGCTTATGCCAATCCATCCAACCTGCAAGCTCGGGAGGACATGGCCACTGGCAGCCTGATGGCCGGCATGGCATTTGGCAACGCAGGGGTAGGCGCAGTGCATGCGCTCGCATACCCCTTGGGCGGGCGTTTCAATATTGCCCACGGTGTCAGCAACGCCTTGCTGCTGCCGTACGTGATGGAATGGAACAAGACCGCCTGTGTCGAGCGTTTCCGTGATATCGCCGAAGCCATGGGCGTGCGTGTCGCGCACCTGAGCGACAAGGATGCCGCGGATCAGGCTGTCAAAGCCATGGCAGATCTATGCGCCACTGTGGATATTCCATCCGGTATGCGCAGTTTCAACGTGCCTGAAGATGCCATCCCGGCAATGGCCGAGGAGGCCAGCCAGATCGACCGCTTGATGCGCAACAACCCGCGCAAGCTGACAGCCGCTGATGTCGAGAAAATCTATCGCGCCGCCTATTGATCCCGATAAGCCACGACTCCCGTCCTGCGGGTGCGTGCGCCCGCCATTACAAGACCAATAAAACAGGTGAACTCAATGTCCGACACTACTGTGCAGCGGAGCGAAAACCCGTACATCCCGCTGGGTCCTTTCAAAGTTCGGTTGCCGTTTATTCACTACAAGATAGAAATCCCGGACTACCTCCAAGGCTTGCTGATGTGTGCCGTGGATCTGGCCGCCATTCCGCTGATGACCGAATTGCTCGGCATGCCATTTGAGGTCGCGCTTGCCGTCGTGATGCTCAACGGCTTGCTTTACCTCGCGCACCATTTGCTCGGTGACCCGACCGTGCCTGGCTGGATCACCCCGGCGGTGCCGCTGTTGATGGCTTACTGCGCTCAGTTCCCAATGGGCCCGGAGCGTGTCCACGCCCTGATTGCTTTCCAATTGATGCTGGGGATTTTTTCAATTGCCCTGGGGGCGACTGGAATGGCGAAGAAGGTGGTGGAATATGTGCCCTCGGCGATCAAATCCGGGATTATCGTCGGTGCCGGCTTGAGTGCGGTGATCGCGGTGTTCCAGGTTGGCGGCAAATTCAATGTGCTGCCCTGGACCATTTCCATTGCGGTCGGCATTGCCTTCTATTTGATCTTCTCCCAGCACTTCAACGAGCTCAAGCAGCGCAACCGCTTCTGGTGGAACTTCGCCAAGCTCGGCATTTTGCCGATCATTCTTTTGGCAGTGGTGATTGCACCGTTGTTTGGTGAAGCGTCGTGGCCAACTATTCAGTGGGGCATCAGCAAACCGGATTTTTCCGGTCTGTGGAGCAACTACACCGTGTTCGGTCTGGGCATGCCGCCGCTCTCCATGTTCATCTCCGCTCTGCCGACCATGTTGGCGGCGTACATCATTGTTTTCGGCGATGTGCTCAGTGCGAAATCGCTCCTCGATGAAGCTGAAACCGTGCGCACGGATGAAGTCGTCGACTACAACGCCGATCGTGCTCACCTGATCTTCGGCGCGCGTAACGCATTCATGAGCATCTTTGGCCCGGATGTCGCCATGTGCGGCCCAAAATGGGCGGCGATGCTGGTGGTGGTGATCGAACGTTTCAAAGGTGGGCCGAAGGCGATGAAATCGATCATCGGCGGTGTCGGGTCGTTCCGTTGGGGGACCAACACCGGTCTGCTGTTGTTGCCCGTAGTGACTCTGGTGCAGCCGATTCTCGGTGTTGCTCTGTCGCTGACCTTGCTGATCCAGGGTTATGTGAGTGTGCGTCTGGGCATCCTTGAAGCGCGTAGCCAGCGCGACCTGGGTATCGCCGGCGTGATCGGCGCGGTACTGGCAATCAAAGGTGCTAGCTGGGCATTCGGAATTGGCGTTGTGTTGTGCTTGCTGATCTACGGCAAAAACTTCTTCAAGGGCGAGGTGGATGGGACATTTGCCAAGGACTTGAAGATAACGCCTACCAAACCAGCCAAAGCTGTTGGGGCGGCCACGGCTATTAATAAGCAGGGAATAGAAGAGGTTATGGCTGATTGATCGGTCTAATCGCTCAATAGCGTGATTGCCCGTCTAAAGACGCTTGGTCATTGAGCGCGCCATTTTATTCGATATTTTGTATGTCCTGACTGATACGGATACAAGGCGCATTTGTTGTGCGCCTTAATCACCACTGCAACTAAGAAAAAGGGAAAATCATGACTACTGCAGTTCCTGCAATGGAAGATTTATTGAAGAATGCTCCTTCTAACTGGGGCAGATGGGGAGCGGAAGACGAAGTAGGCTCTCTGAATTACCTGACGGCGCAGGAAGTCATGCGTGGGGTTGCACACATTAAAACGGGAAGCGTATTTACCTTACAACGAATGATCGGCAATCCTGCTGGCGACCCAGTTTGGCCAGGCCGTACCCCAGCAGAACGTACGATGGTTCTCGATGAATCGAGTTGGGACAATGATCATGGTCCTTGTTATCCCGGCGGCTTGCACTACGCGGATGACAAGATCGACGCGTTCCTGCAAGGGTCCACGCAATATGATGCGCTTGGCCACCTCTGGTACGGCGGAAAAATATGGAACGGGTACGATGCGCGAACAACTGTGGGCGGCCTCGACAAGGCCAGTGTTGCACCTATCGGCGAACGAGGAGTAGTCGGGCGTGGAGTGTTACTGGATATGGCTCGGCATCGTGGTAAGCGCATGCTGGATAAAGGTGAGACATTCACTCATATAGATCTTGAGGCATGCGCAGAAGCTCAGGGCCATACGATCGAGCCGCACGACATTCTGATTATCAGGACTAATTTTCTTCAAGCGTTCTATGAACAGGGCGAGGCGTTTTATGATGGTTTCTGCGAGCCAGGCCTTACGTATTCGGAGGAGCTTGTTGAATGGTTCCATAATAAGGAAATTCCAAATCTTGTCACCGACACCATCGCCAATGAAGTAACGACAGACCCAGTATCAGGAGTAGCTTTGCCTTTGCACTGTGCTTTGATGCGTAATCTCGGTATCGCCTTTACAGAGATTTGCGATTTGGAGAAGCTGGCTGAAAGTTGCGCCAAAGATAGGCAGTATACTTTTCTTTATGTGGCCGCACCGCTTAAAGTGCATCGCGCTACCGGATCACCGGTTAACCCAGTAGTAATCAAATAGTCCTTTATGCAGGGGCAGGTTTACTCCTGCCTCAGCATAAGTTAAGCACACTGCTTTAAGCCGTTTGCATCAAAGGATGCGCAGCGTAGGCGGGGAGGAGGGTAACTCCGACGAGGCACAACAATGGTTGTTGAGAGTGGCTTTTGCCTTTGCGCCAAGCATTTTCAATAGCGCTCCGCGAATGCTTCGAGGTGCTTTCTAGTCACCCGATCCAGATCGCGCGAGCTCCTGCAGAACATCCATTGCTTTCTGCGCATCATCTTTGCCCACAAAAATGTGGTCGTGGTAGTAAGCTGCGATGACATTACAGCTGATGCCAGCATTGCCCAGAACGGTTGCAAAGGCAGCCGTCAAGCCAACGGCATCCAGCGCCGAATGGACGGTCAAGGTAATCCAGGCAGCCACATATTCGAATTCAAGACCAAGCGCCAGAGCTGCGGATTGCTCGAGGATTACCGTCAGGCCTTCCTTCTCCCGAAAGCTCCCCAGCACTTCGTGTCCCTCAAGGACGTTGCTGTTTTTGACAGTGCAGAAGACATAGTTACCTTCATTCAGCGAAGGGCTCATGCCATGGAGTAGCTTTGCTATTGATTTTTCACCGGACATTTCATAAGTCTCTATTGATTCGTGACCAAGGACTATCAGGCTAACCTTGATCACTGGTATACGTCCGCCTTATCACCCCAAGGGAGAAGTCAGCGGGCCATGCCCTTGGCTATGCAATATGAGTTGACGAACGTTGCAGTGTGCTGCAAAGACTGACGTATATCCGGTTTGGCTATTCCATGCCTGTTGGCAAATTGCTCGACCGCCTTCGTATCAAAACGAGTGGTCTGGATAAAGTCCAAGGCTTCGGCGTTTGTATTCAAAAAACGCGCGACGGGAGGAATACTCAGTAGCCACTTCAGCAATCGGAGCGGAATGTGATACTTGGGAGATTTTAAGCCAACGGTTTGTGCCACCTGCACCAGGAGTTCTCGCAAGTTTGGGGTTTGGTCATCAAGCGCCAGCAGTTCCTGGCCCACCATGGCAGGATCAAAAGCAAAAACCGCCATCAACTCAACCAGGTAATCCACGGTGACCAGTGGCAGCCAGTGCTCGGCGGTACCTGGCACTGCAGCCAGTTTTCCCTGCACAAGGTTGCGTATCAGCCCCTCCAGCGGCTGACCGTCAAGGATATGCCCCGTGCGGCTGTGGCCACAAACCGTCGCGGGGTGGACAACGGTAATCTCCCCGCCCTTGGCAGACATGACCTCCAGGGTCGCAAAATGCGCCTCCAGCTTGCTCCCCTCATAACCACCGACATGCCGGTAGACGGCAGGCCAATTCGTCAACTCCGGATTACGAGGATCAATTCCGATGCGCTGCAGATGCTCATGATTTTTCAGCATGTAGCCACCGATCATCACTAACCGGCTTTTTTGCTCAGCCGTCAACAGCGCCACGCGCTTTGCTCCTTCTACATTCACCGCACGAGAATGCTCCAATGAAAGCCCCCAAGCGAAGTGGGCGCCCAGGTGGAATACGACTCTGGCGTGCCGTACCACTTCTCGGTCAGCAAGACTCAGCCCGAGGTTGTCCCGTTCCAGATCGCCAGCTACAGCAAATACCTGGGCTGCGTTCCCTCCCAAATGGTCGACTTGCTCCCGCAGTGCAGCCAGTCGCTCGGGGCGACGCATCAACACCCGAACGGTGTGACCTTTTGCACTCAGGTACGCCACCAAATGTTGACCGATGAAGCCGGTACCCCCCGTGACAAAGCACTCCACGCTCATTTCCCTGATCCTTGTTTAGGTGAAAACTCAAGCCTAAACTATCGACCTAACTCTATAGTCAAGCGGTGTTTTCATGAAAATCAGCGAACTCGAGGCCAGTGCAGTGCTGCCAGGCAACTTGAGCTTCAACGGTTGAACAACTCGTCCCGCTCAACTGTCAGCGTCTAGACACGGAAGCTGCAACCGTAAGCGTGTCAGATTCGCTTCGTCATCAATCTCCAGCTCCAAGCTTCCTTTCTGGGCTTCAGCCAGTAATTTCGCTGAGTAGGTACCAAGCCCCGTACCGCCAGATTTGCCATGGCTTGCGTATTTTTCGAAAAACCGTGACCGAAATGCTACGGGTACCGCTGGCTGGTTCTCCATTACCAATTCGATATGCTCGGCAGGTATCAATGTCAGCCGCACGCGGCTTTTCTCAGGAGCCGCCTCGCAGGCATTCTTCAGCAGGTTGTTCAGTAGAGAAAAGCACAGCAATTCGTTTCCACTGGCTAGCACCGGTGTTGATTCGTTGGTGTGTTGCGCCACGACCTCGATGGTCAGTTTTTTTGCCTGATAGGTCAGCCTGGCCGATTCGCATAGGCGCCGTACCAGGGGCAGCAGTTCGACCGCGACCGGCTTAAGTTCGAAATTACCGGTCTCGATTTTGTAGATGTCGCCAGCCATGTCGATCATTCCTAGCAGGTTCTGGCTGTCGGTTTCCAGGCTTTGCAATATTTGCAACTGGCGCGGCAGCAGATTGCCGCCATCAAGCAGGCTGCGGGCCAAGCCGAGGATATTGCACAGCGGCGCCTTCAGATCATGACGTGAAATACAGCTGGCCTCCTCGCGCAAGCGTTCCAGCTCCAGCATGGTGTCGTATTCCTGCTGTAGAGCGTTGCGCTGTTCGACCAGGCGCAACAGATTGCTCACCCTAAGGTGTAGCGACTTGGGATCGATCGGCTTACTGACAAAATCCACTGCGCCCAGCTCCAACCCGCGTAGCTGGGCTGCCGGATCGCTCATGGCGGTGATAAAGATGATCGGGATGCGGCTAGCGCTGGGATGGCTGCGCAGGTGCTGGGCCAGCTCGAAACCATCCATGTTCGGCATCATTACATCCAGCAGAAGAAGATCTGGCGGGGTCTCGGAAGTACAGATGGCCAACGCACGGCGTCCGTCGCGCGCTGCCAGTATGCGGTACTCGTCCTGAAACAACCCGGCAATCAGCGCTAGGTTGTCCGGTACGTCATCGACAACCAGCAATGTCGGACGGTATTCCTCCTTTGACTCTTGAGTTGGTTCAGCAATTACTGGTGATGAATGCAGCCGAGGACGGTGGGTCATTGCACGCGTTATGCGCTGCGAAAGGTCGTTGGCGGTAAAGGGCTTGATAAGAATGTTGCTGACCCCGGCAGCGATGGCTTCGGTGATTTGGGAGCGGGAGCTCTCTGCGGTAATCATGATGAAAGGCAGCATGGCCAACTTGGGGTCACTGCGGACCTTGCGCAACAGGGTGAGGCCATCCATGACTGGCATGTTCCAGTCGGAAAGAATGACGTCGACCTTACGCGTCCTTAGTAGCGCGAATGCCTCTTTACCATTGGCGGCGGTTAGTATGTGTCGTGCCCCCAAGCGCTCTAGTTGGCTACTGTTGACTCTGCGCATGGTGTCTGCGTCGTCGACGACTAAGAATACGGTATCGGCGGTGATCATAACGCCTAGAGCTCCAAGTAGAAGGATGGGGCAACGCCAGTCAGGTGCCTTTAGCTGACTCTCCCAGCAGCAATTCCGGGGCTCGGTCGAAGTCAAACAGCCCGTTATCGATAAGACAGGTCAAGACCGCCAGGATTGGCGCCAAGCAGTACTGCACCTGGATCAATAAGGAATCTGAAAGAAAGGTTAGACCAGTATTAGGAGCGTAGGAGGCTCGTACCGCCGAGTACGCAATCTTGTTGCGGCGACTCAAAACTGTCCGACCGTCAAGCTGAGTGGTCTCGGATCCCTGGCTGGCCGAGCAACTGCGTCGGATCGTCAGGCACGCCGAGCAGTTCGATGTCGACCAAGCCTTGGAGCTGTTGGAGAACCTGACCTGATATCTTGAACATAAATCGTGCCTGTACTGCTAGTGCTGGGCCTGTGGCCGCTGCAGGATTGCGCCTGAGTCTTTGGAGGTGTTAAAGCTTTCCAGCACCGCCTGTGCGCTCATCGGTTTGCCCAGTAGGTAACCCTGCAAGATGTCGCAACCCAGCTCTGTAAGCATCTCTTGTTGTTCAGAGGTTTCCACACCCTCGGCGACGATCCTCAGGCCCAGCGTTTTGCCAAGCGCCACTATCGCCGAAACGATGGCCGCGTCGTCGTTGTTTTTAGCCAGTTCGGTGATGAAGCCTCGGTCGATCTTCAGCTCATTGGCTGGTAGGCGCTTGAGGTAAAGCAGGCTGGAATATCCGGTACCGAAGTCGTCAATGGAAATACTTACTCCCAGCGATGACAACTGATCGAGGACGATCAGCGCGGCTTCCGCGTCGCGCATGGCAGTAGACTCGGTTACCTCCAGGGTCAGAAAGCGAGGTGGCAGACCGTTGCTTTGCAGTGCTGTACGCACGATGTCAACCAGTCCTGCATTGGCCAATTGTACCGTCGATAGATTGACCGCAATATTCCAGCCTTCTTTACCTAGGGCGTGCCATTCGGCCATCTGCCGACAGGCTTCATTTATTACCCAATTCCCGATTGGCACTATCAGCCCAGTTCGTTCGGCCAGGGGCAAAAAGCGGTCGGGCGGCACTAGGCCCCAGTTTGGACTGTTCCATCGCAACAGGGCCTCAACACCCGTCATAGGGCCGTCGGGAGCAATCATTTTCGGCTGGTAGTGCAGGACGAACTCATTCTGCTCGAGGGCCTTGCGTAGATCCTGCTGCAACTGCAGTTGCTGGTGGGCATTGATATTCATGGTTCTTTCGAAGAAACAGTAGCCGTTTCGACCTTGTTCTTTAGCGTGATACATGGCGGCATCAGCGTTGACCATAAGCTCATGCTCGGTATGACCATCGACTGGAAAAATGGCAATACCAATGCTTGTGGAAACATGTACTGTCTGCCGCCCCAAGACGAATGGAGCCTTGATATCTTCCACCAGGCGTTGGGCGAGAGCCGCAGCGTCATCCGGCTCGGCGAGGTCGATCAGCAGTACGAATTCGTCGCCCCCTAAGCGCGCGCCCGTATCTTCGCCGCGCTTGGCATTATTGATACGCGTAGCCACTTCTACCAGCAACTGGTCGCCGGTGTGATGGCCGTAGGTATCGTTCACCATTTTGAATCCGTCCAAGTCCATGAACAGCACGGCAAACTGGCTCTTTTGCCGGGCGGCTTTCTGAATCGCCTGCTCAAGGCGGTCGTTGAGTAGGATGCGATTGGGCAGACGTGTCAGATTGTCGTGCAGGGCCAGTTCCACTAGCTCACTGTTGGCACGATCAAGGGAGTTGGCCAGTAGGCTGGTACGGACGTCGAGCATCGAGATAATCAGGGCAATTGCGCAGACGGCCAAGGTGACCAGAATCACCAGCACCACCAGCCATTTACTATCGATACCTGTGTTGACCGCACCGCATACACTACCCAGTGGGAATTTTGCTGCTGACATGCCTGTGTAGTGCATTCCGACAATGGCGCAACCCATCACCAGGGACGAGCAGAGGCGCGCGCGATTGATGTACTTGCCTTCTCCGCGCAGGCGGAAGGCTATCCATAGCGCCGCTCCAGAGGCGAGGATGGCGATCAGCACCGACAGTACAAACAGCGACGGAACGTATTCCACCACGGGATTCATCAGCAGCGCCGCCATGCCGGTATAGTGCATGGCTGCAATGCCGATCCCCATCAACACCGCGCCCACCAGCAGCCAGGACAGCGGCATTTCCTTTTGGCATACCAGCCAAAGGGCGAAGGCCGAGGAGGCGATGGCGATCACCAGCGATAGGCCAGTGAGGGTCAAGTCATAGCTCAATTCGATGGGCAGTTGGAAGGCCAGCATACCGATGAAGTGCATTGACCAGATGCCGGTGCCCATGGCGAATGAACCACCAGCCAGCCAAAGTGCCGAGGCTTTTCCTTGGGTGCGCGTGACACGACCAGCCATGTTCAGCGCAGTATAGGAGGCCAAGATCGCGACAATCAGGGATAGCAGGACATATAGTCCGTTATAACTGCTTACAAGCATTGAAACTCCGAAAGTGTAGTCCAGCTCTTTTAGTTATCGGCGGCACGGAAAATTTCTGAAGGAATCAGCTTTGGTGTAGTGACCTGTCAAAGTTGCCTGCGAAAGGTAAGCGTTCAGGCAATACACGCTGCTCACCAGTACTCTATTTTGATCAAGGTGATGTGCTCGCCGAATTTAAATTTACCAGGCCCTGAAAGAATCATGCCGCTTGACAAATCGACGCTCATCGAGCGTGTAACTTCTGCTTTTGAGAGGAGGGAAGGGTGCATCATGCGTGCCCAACGCTACTATAGATGACTCACTTGTTCCGATCCCCCAAACGGCCTAGACGAACTAGATCAATTCCACCTTCGATGTAATCCTCTAATGCATCTATGTCCATGGGGCGACCAAATAAATATCCCTGATAGTTATGGCAACCAATAACAGCCAGCATGTCACGCTGTGCTCGTGTTTCAACCCCCTCGGCAATGACCGACAAGTTCATACTGTTTGCCAATGCGACCACCGTCTTGGCGATCGCAGCGTCGTTTGGGTCCACTAGGATATCGCGTACAAATCCCTGGTCGATCTTGAGTTGGTCCAGCGGCAGGCGCTTGAGATACGACAGGGAGGAATAACCGGTGCCAAAGTCGTCCAGCGAAAAGCCAACACCGATGGATTTCAACGCATTCATCTTGGCAATCACATCCTCGACGTTGGAGACCAGCATACTTTCAGTAATTTCCAACTTGAGACGATGAGGATTGGCACCGCTGCGATTGAGTACAGACCGTATTTGTTCGACAAAGTCATCCTGATTAAACTGTCGAGTACTGACGTTGACGGCGATGGTCAGGTGCGAGAATCCGGATCTCTCTGCCCATACCGCCAACTGCTGACAGGCCATTATCAATACCTGCTGGCCTAGCGGAAAAATCAAGCCAGTCGCCTCTGCCAGTGGAATGAACTCTGCCGGAGAAATCATGCCGTCGCGCAGGCTTTTCCAGCGCACTAACGCTTCCACGCCTGTAATGCGACCTTCATCCGTGACCTGCGGCTGATAGTGCAACAGGATCCGGTGTTGCTTGATGGCCTCGCGCAAACCATCCTCAAGCGTGATTCGCGCGCTGACGATCGCCTGCATTTTGGGGTCGAAAAAGCGCAAGACGTTGCGTCCGCACGCTTTGGCCTGGTACATGGCCAACTCGGCGCGTTTCAAGGGCTCGCTTGCATCCTCATTCTGCTCGCCAAACAGAGTAATGCCGATACTGCAGGTTCGGTGCAGTGTAGAGGTACACAGCTGATAAGGCTGCCCGATCTCCAGCAGCGTTTTTTTGCCAATGTTTTCAGCATGGCTCGCCGCCGCCTGCGGATGGGTGCTCTGGTTCTCCAAAATAAAAGCGAATTTGTCGCCCCCAAGGCGGGCGACGGTGTCGCCCTCCCGTACACAGCGCCTCAATCGTCGGGCGATTTCATTCAGGAACAGGTCACCCTGGCCGTGGCCCAAGGTTTCGTTGATGGACTTGAAATCATCAAGGTCGACAAACATCAATGCGCCTATCCATTGATGGCGAGCACTCGAAATCAATGCCTGTTCCAGCCGATCCATAAAGAGTCGGCGATTTGGAAGCCCCGTGAGCTGGTCAGAGAACGATAGTTTCTGTATCTGTTGCTCGGCAGCCTTTCGGTCACTGATGTCCCGGATGATCGCTTGAATGCACAGAGTGTCATCCAGAGTCATAACGTGCGCCGAAACCAGACCGGGCCACGTGCGGCCATCCTTGCTTACAAATTCAGCTTCACGATCAATGAAATATTCATTTTGCTGCAAGAGACGAACCGACGTATGACGCTCTTCCGGATAGCGCCAGATATCGATGTCAAAAACCGTTTTGCCAGTAGTATCCTCCCTCGTCCAGCCAAATACGGGTGTAAATCCGTCATTGACCTCAAGAATTCGCCCATCCTCAAGGCAGGTGATGAATTGACTATCCGGGCTGGTGCGAAACGCGGTACGAAAGAGCTCCATTTTTTTCGCCCTACGCGATTCAGTTTCACGTCTGTAGCTGGTACGCGTGAAAACAAGAATAACCAGGGTGAAAACGGCCAGTAGTAAAAGCGTTATATCCACTTCCTTTCGCCAGGGAACAAGAAAGTCGTCGGTGCTCTTTGCGACGAAAATATAGAGAGGATAATTCGCAATTTTTCGATAGGTGTAGAGTCGCTCGATGCCGTCTACTGGGGTAACTGCGGTGTAGCTCCCAGCCTCCGGGGACGATCGAGTCGCTTCTGTAGCCTTGGCTGAAACCAACCTGGCGCCAACTTGCCCGCTTTCATTGGCTACTGTCGGATACCGGACGATGAGCGCCATTTCATCATCACGAATAGCAATGACCCCGTGCTTTCCAATCTCAATAGTGGAAAACATGTTGCTGAAATATTCCATCATGCGCAACGAACCCAGCGCCACACCTGCAAAGGAGCCATCAGCGTTGTTGATGCGTCGGGACAGGAGGACCGACCAGGTTTTTGTGGAGCGTCCTATCACAGGCTTGGATACCACCATTCCGAGATGCGAATTCTCATGCAGGCGCTGGAAATACTCTCGATCGGTTATATTCGTTATTTTGCCGGCGGTCATTATTGTTCCCCAGGGAACATCACCTTTCTCATCCGCCACCCACAGCCCTTCGCAGTCCCGAATCTGCGCCTGCTGCTGTGTTAGAAACCCGTTCAGCAACGCCCCATTGATGCCTCCGGCAGCCATTTGCCGTTCTACTTCGCTGGTTATAGCAAACAAGCCGACGTCAACTTTATCAAGGACGCCGGAAACGTTGATTGCCAAGGATCGCGCCAGGTTCTCCGTTGTGGTCACCGCTTGAAGCTCATGCTGGTGTTTGCTCTGGTAGAGCGCCAACCCCGCCAGCGCATAGACAAACAAAATGATGGAAGCAATACCTGCCGTAAGTCGGACCGCTAAAGAATGTGATGGCCACTGCATAATGAAGTCTCGACAAAACCAATTGAGGGCGTAGCGGGACTCTTCGTAGGTTAGTCGGTCAGGAAATACTTGCGTCGAAAAAAATTGACTGCTCGGACGAGATTTTTCGTAGCAACATGCAAGATGGATGCTTTCCAAATCCTCCACGGATAGACATTTTGCGCGTGGTCGTCATTACCCTTAACTTGAGTTGCGCCACTGCCGGATAGCTTCTTTTTTTCGGCATTGCGCGCGCGAACCGCCCCCCGAGGGTGCGCAACCTCCAGAGCGCTCGCAAACTTTAGCCAATCAATTCATGTGCCGCTGGGCATTTCTCCGACCGCCTGTTGGGCGACGCTACGGGCAATTGCGCATTTTCAGAATTTTCTTAGTGATATTTCTGCCTAGATTTGACGTATCGGTGTGCATTTGCTGCGTGGGGCGGTCAGCGCGCATCTGTTGAGCGGGAAGCTCGGCAGGGCACACCCAATAAGAAAAAAGGGAAAGTCCATGAATCATGTATTTCGCCTTGTCTGGAATGGACGTGCAGGTACTTTCGTAGCAGTCAGCGAGTATGCGAAATCCCATGGCAAAGGTCGCAGCGGTGGGCGGCGGGGTCGCAGGCTCCGAATACTCGCCTTGTTGCTGTCGGTGGGCATGGCGTTCAGCTCGATGCTGCAGGCAGCCGATCGGTATTGGGATACCAACGGCACGGCACTGGGCTCCGGTGGTACCGGCACCTGGAGTCTTTCCGGCGCTTTCTGGAGTCCCAACAACGACGGTGTCAGCGGCCCCTACAGCATCTGGAACAACGCCGCCCTGGACGACGCCTTCTTCGGTGGCACCGCCGGCACCGTGACCCTGGGCACGCCGATCACCGTGCACAACCTCACCTTCCAGAGCACCGGTTACACGCTCAACGGCAGCACCCTGACCCTGGGGGGGATCACGCCCACCATCACCGTCACTGGCGCAGCCACGATCAACTCGATCCTGGCTGGCAGCGCGGGTTTGACCAAGGCGGGGACCGGTACCCTCAGTCTCAACGGCGCCAACACCTTCAGCGGTGGTGTTGTGGTCAATGCCGGCGGCCTGGCCCTCAACGGCGATTCCGCGCTGGGTGCGGCGGGCAACGGCGTCACCATTGCCGGCGGCACAAGCTTGAGCAGTACAGGTGCCCTCGCCACGAGCCGGAACATCACCCTCACCAGCGGCAGCGTCCTGCTGAGCGGCGCCGGCGTGGGTTCGGCCCGCTTCACCGGCGCAGGCGGACTCAGGCTCAATAGCGGTGTCAGCCTCACCAACGCCGCTAGCACCTATACCGGGGCGACCATTTTCGGCAATGGGAATGGCGGTAGCTTTTCGTTCAACTCCATCGCCGATCTGGGCGTGGCCAGTTCCCTGGGTGCGGCAACGACGGTGGCCAATGGCACCATCACGCTTGGGTCCGGCGGTGGCGTTGGTGCAACACTGAGTTATACCGGTAGTGGCAGCAGTTCCAACCGCAACTGGCAACTCAACGCCGCGGGCACCGTGGCGCCGCTCACCTTCCGCAACATTGGGACGGGCGCGTTGACACTGACCGGCAACATGGTTGTGGCCGGTGGTAGCACCTATGGAACTAACTTCAATGCCAATTCGGCCGACATGTCATTGCTGGGCATCATTTCAGGCAATGGGTTGGTCTCCTATACCGGTAGCGCCGGAAGAACCATCACGCTTGGCAACGTCAATACGTATACGACCGCGACCGGCATCAACGGCGTAACCGTGCGGGCCGGTTCGTTCAAGGACATCGGCACCGCCAGTTCCTTTGGCGCCGGCGCGGTGGGGAATGGCATTGGCATCACCAATGGCGCTGTCACCTACACCGGCGCTGGCGACAGCAGCAATCGGACATGGGGGCTAAACGGCGGCGCGATCAACAACGACGGCACCGGCGCGCTTGCGCTCAGCGGCACCCTGGCGCTCACCAACACCGGCACGCTCGGCGGCAGTTACGTGGGTACCGACAACCTCTTCTCGGGCGTCATTTCTGGTACGGGCGGCCTGGCCAAGAGCGACGCCTCCACCTGGGTGGTCAGTGGCGCCAATACCTACACCGGCAGCACCACGGTCAATGGCGGCACGCTCCGCGCCGGTAGCACCACGGCCTTTGGAGCAACCAGTGGGGTCGCCGTGAACAGCGGGGGTACGCTGGACCTCAACGATCTGAACATCACGCTTTCCTCGTTGGCCGGTACGGGCGGCACCGTCGACCTGGGATCGGGGACGTTGACCCTGAATGCTGCTGCAGGTATCAGTACCGCCTACGCCGGCAACATCACCGGCAGCGGCGGCCTCGTCAAGACCGGAGCCAGCACGCAGACCCTCACTGGGACCAACACCTATACGGGCGCGACCACGATCAACGGCGGCACGCTGCGGTTGGACTACGGTGCAGCCACCGCGCCCACCAGCAACATCATTTCCAGCGCCTCGACCCTGAACATGGGCGGCGGGGTGCTCAATGCGATCGGTGCTGCTGGCGAGGCCAACACGCAGACGTTCAACGGTCTCTCCGTCACCGGAGGCAACAACACGATCGGCGCGACATCCGGCACCGGCGGCAGCATGGCGCTCAACCTGGGGGCGATCACCCGCACCAGTGGCCTGGTCAACTTCAACCTGCCGGGCAGCGGCAACCTCACCACCACCAATAGCACCCTGGGCGGTTGGGCCACGGTCAATGGCACCAATTACGCCAAGGTGGTCGGTGGCAACATCCTTGCTTTCACCACGGCTGACTATGTCAACAAGGACAATGCGTCCACCTGGCTGAACAACGAGATCCTCAGCGATGCCGGTGGCACTGCGAACTCGCCTTATTCCGGCACGGTGAGCGGCAGCAAGCAGATCGGCGGCTTGCAGTACACCGCGGCAGCCAACTCCACCGTGACCGTGGGCGCCGGTAATACCCTAGGTGTGGACGGCACCATCATCGTCGCGCCGTCGGTCGGGGCCACCAATCAGACAATCACGGGAGGTTCGCTCACCGGTACCTCCGGCGGTGGTGTGCTGGGTATCCAGCAGAACGGAACCGGAAACTTTACCATCGCGTCCCAGATCGTCGATAACGGCGGCAGCATTGGCTTCACCAAGGCCGGCACCGGGCTGGTCACGCTGACTAATGCCAACAACACCCACACCGGCGCCACCACCGTATCGCAGGGGATCCTCTCGGTCGGCAACATCACCAACGGCGGTACGGCGAGCGGCATCGGCGCCTCGTCTGCGGCGTCGTCCAACCTGTTCCTGGGAGGCAGCACACTGCGCTACACCGGTCTTACGACGACCAGCGACCGCGGTTTCACCATCGCCAAATCCGGCGCAATCCTGGGCAGTACCGTCGATGTCACCAGTGCCGCCAGCAACCTGAGTTTCAACGGCCTGGTCACCAGCACCGATGGCGCCAATTTCACCAAGACCGGCGCCGGCACGCTGACGCTGGGCAACGCGGGCAACGACTACACCGGCATCACCTCCGTCACCGGCGGCACGCTGGCGGTCAACACCCTGGCCGCTGGCGGCCTGGTCAGTGGCATCGGTGCGTCCAGCAATGCCTCGGGCAATCTCATCCTCAATGGCGGCACACTCGATTACCTCGGTGGTACGACCAGCACTGATCGTGGCTTCACCGTCGGCACCCCCGGTGCTGGCGGCAGCGTGGGTGCCATTGGTGTCAGCAACGCGGCCACCACCTTGACTGTCAGCGGTACGGCAGTGGGTGATGATGGTTTTCGCAAGGACGGGGCGGGCACCCTGGTGCTCTCCGGCACCAATACCTACTCGGGCGGTACCTCGGTCACTGCCGGCACGCTGCGCGCAGGGTCTACCACGGCTTTTGGCAGCACAAATAACAACCTGAGCGTGGCGAGCGGAGCCACGGCGGATCTCAATGGTTTCAACACCTCGATCGGGGCGCTCCAGGGTCTTGGCAACGTGAACTTGGGCTCCGCCACACTAACGGCGCTTGCCGGCGGGAGCTACGGCGGAGTCATCAGCGGTAGCGGCGGCTACACGCAGGCTGGTGGCGTTCAGGTCATGTCCGGTTGCAACAATACGTACACCGGCGCCACCGCCATCAACAGCAGCAGCCAGATTACCGTCGATTGTCTGGCCAATGGCGGGCAGGCAAGCGGTATTGGCGCAGCGACTGGCGCTGCTTCCAACCTACTGTTCAATAGCGGTTCTCTCAATTACACCGGTGGCAGCGTCAACATCGATCACGGACTCACAATACAGAGCGGGTTTGGCGTGCTTAACGTCACCAATGCGGCGACCACCCTGGGCATCAGTGGAGCGGTGGGTGGCGCCGGCACCCTGTACAAGAGAGGGCCCGGCACGGTGGTGCTGTCCGGCAACAATACGTATACCGGCGGCACGGTGGTTGATCAGGCCGGTATCCTGCGCGCCGGCTCAGCCACGGCCTTTGGCAGCGGCTACCTGAACATGGGTAACGTGGCTGGCGCCACGCTGGATGCGAACGGTTTCAATCCGTCGTTCACCTGGTTGCAAGGTGGCGGCACCACGGGCGGCAACATCAACCTGGGCGGGCAGACGCTGACGATCAACACCGGCAACAATACAGCTGGCGTTGCCTATGCAGGCAACATCAATGGCACCGGCAACCTGGTCAAGAACGGCGCGCAGACCCAGCGAATGACCGGATGCAACAACGGCTACACCGGCACCACTACCATCAACGGCGGAACCCTGGCCGTCGACTGCGTGGCCGACGGCGGCAGCAACAGTGGTACCGGAGCCAGCAGCGCGGCCGCAAGCAATCTGGTCATCAACGGTGGCGCCACCCTGTCTTACAGCGGCGCGGGCCAAAGCAGCGACCGCTTGTTCACGCTCGGCGCGGGCGGTGGCACGCTGGATTCCTCGGGCACAGGCGCATGGAACCTGACCAGCGTCGGCGCCATTGCGTTGAGCGGCACCGGCGTCGCGCGCACGTTGACGCTTAACGGTACCAACACCGACAACAACACGCTGTCGGCACAGCTCGACAACAACGGCGCGGGCGTCAGCTCGCTGACCAAGACCGGCACCGGCACCTGGATCCTGACCAACAATAACAGCAGCTACACCGGTGTCACCACCATCAGCGGCGGCGTGCTTGGGGTCAGCAAACTCAGCAATGGCGGCGCGGCCAGCGGTATCGGTGCAGCGTCCAGTGCGGCCTCCAATCTGGTGATCGGCAATGGCTCGACCCTGCGCTACACCGGCGCGGGCGACAGCAGCAATCGACTGTTCACGCTGGCGAGCGGCGTTTCGTTCCTCGAGTCGTCGGGTACGGGCGCAGTCAACTTCACCAATACCGGCACGATCGGGCTATTGAGTCCGAACTTGGCGCGCACCGTTGCCCTGGGCGGCACCAACACTGGCAACAACACCGTGGCCGGTGTGATCGGCAACAGCGGCACCGGTATCACCACGCTGGCCAAGAACGGCAGCGGCTCCTGGACCCTGACCGGCAATAACACGTACACCGGCAACACCGTCATCAACGACGGCAACCTGACGATCGGCGACGGCAACACGTCGGGCAATCTCGGCACCGGCAACGTGATCGTCGATGCGGCGACCTCGAGGTTGTCGATGAACCGCAGTGACACGGTCATCTTCAATGCCACCCTGAGCGGTCCGGGTACTTTTGCTCAAATCGGCACCGGCACCACCACGCTGACCGCGGACAACAGCATCGGCGCCACCACGGTGAGCGCGGGCACACTGGACGTGAATGGCGTGCTGAACACCGGCTCCGTCGCCATGACTGGCACCTCCACCCTCAACGTGGACGGCACCGTGCAGGCGGCGGGCGGAACGACAGCCGCAATCACCGGTGACGCAGGCGCCAGCACGATCAACGTCAACAGCGGTGCGACCCTGCGCGCCAGCGGCGACCTGGGCGACGGCAGCGATGCCCTTACCGTGACCGGCACATTGGATATGGGGGCCGCGGTGTTGAACCTGGGCGCTGGCAACGACACCCTGAGCATCAATGACGGCGTGATCAACGGCGCCGGCGTCGACGCGGGTGCCGGTACCGCCGACAGCCTGGTGATCAACGACGTCCTGGCGAAGACCTTCGGTGGTTTCAGTGGCTTCGAGCAACTGACCAAGCAGAGCGCGGGCACGCTGACCTTGACCGGTAACCAGAATTACAGTGCCGGTACCGCGATCAACGGCGGCACGCTGGATGTGAACGGCACGCTTGATACCTCGACCCTCGCGATGACGGACGCCACCACCTTGAACGTGGATGGGACAGTGCGGGGCATGAGCGGGACGACCGCCATCCTCACCGGCAGCGCCGGCGCCAACACAATCAACATCAACAGCGGCGCGACGCTGCAAGCAAACGGCAGCCTTGGCAACGGCACCGACAACGTCATCCTCGCAGGGACGCTCAACACTGGTGGCGCCGCCCTCGATCTGGGTGCGGGGGACGAAACCTTGACCCTGCGTGACGGCGCCGCGATCAGCGGCGTGGGCATCAACGCCGGAATCGGCAACGACCAGTTGCTGCTCGACAATGCCTTGGCGCTGACTTTCAACGGCAGCGCGACCGCGGGTTTCGAAAGCCTGCTCAAGCAGAACAGCGGCGTCACCACCCTGACCGGCAGTACAAGCTTCAGTGTCGGTGCCACGATCAACGGCGGCGGGATGAATGTGGTGGGTGCGCTGGAAACGCCATTGGTGAGTCTGGCCGACAATGTGACGCTCGATGTCGATGGCTCGCTGCAGGGTGTTGGCGGAGCAGCGGCCACGCTCACCGGCAGTGCCGGCGCGAATACTTTGACGGTGGGGGCTGGCGGCAACCTGGTCGCCAGTGGCGATCTGGATGGCGGCAACGATGTCCTGGACGTGGCCGGCACGCTCGACACCGGCGGTGGTACTTTCGCACTCGGCGGCGGCGATGACACGCTGAGCATCCACGACGGCACCCACATCATCGGCGCCGTGACGGCGGGTACGGGCACCGATACTTTCGCCACTGATATCAGTACCAGCGCAGACGTGGGTGCAGTGCAAGGGTTTGAAACCCTGACCAAGACCGGTGTCGGCGCACTCAACTTCAATGGCCCTACGGGTTCGGACTTCACGACCGTCAACGTGCTGGCCGGCATATTGAACATCAATGCCGCTGCCGGCTTCACCGGCGTATCCGACGCGACGGTCGCCAGCGGCGCGGCGCTGAACGTCAACGGCAGCCTGGGTTTCACCACAAGTTCTGACAGCCTAACCGTTGCCGGCAATGTAGCGGGCACAGGCTCCGTCGACATGCTCAATGGCGACGATCAGTTAACGCTACAGGATGGCGCTGATCTAAGCGGTCTGACGACGGCGATCAACGGCGGCCTCGGCATCGATACGCTGACGGCTGACATCGCCACCACCGCGGCCCTGGGGGGCGCGGTCAATTTCGAAACCCTGATCAAATCCAATGTCGGCACGCTCAACATCAACGGCCCGGTGACTTCGCAGTTCGATACGGTGCTGGTGCAGGGCGGGACGCTGAACATCGCCCCGGGGACGATCGTCGATCCGCAGACCACCGTGGTGTCCTCGGGCGCGACCATGACCGTGGACGGGACGTACCAAGGCACCGCAGGCAACGACACATTCACAGTGTCGGGCACGGTCAATGGCACGGGCACGATCAACCTGCTTGGCGGCGACGATGTACTGACCTTGAACGACGGCGCTGACCTGAGTGGGCTGGCCAATCCACTCGACGGTGGCGCGCATGGCGCAGGCGACACGGTGATGTTGAACAACGCCGGTGCACTTGCCCTCGATGGCGACAACATCGTCAACTTCGAATTCCTGCAGAAGGACAACACCGGCACGGCGACGCTGACCGGGACACAGAGCTTCAGCGGCGGCACCGCGATCAATGGCGGCACGCTGGATGTGGAAGGCGCACTGACTACGCCGACCGTGACGCTTGTCGACAATACGACGCTCAATGTCGATGGTTCGCTGCAGGGCGCGGGCGGTACGGCCGCGACGATTACTGGCAGCGCCGGCATCAATACGGTGGCGGTCAATGGCACGCTGGACGCGACCGGCGACCTTGGGGCCGGCGACGATGTGCTCGATGTGGTTGGCACGCTCGATACGCTGGGCGGAACCTTCGCGCTGGGCGATGGCGACGACACCTTCACGGTGCACGACGGCACTGATGTCATCGGCACCATCGACGGTGGCGCCGGCGTGGACACCCGCGTCTACGACATCAATCTGGCCGTCGACCTGGGCCAGTTGGTCAACTTCGAAGGCGTGACCAAGACCGGTACCGGCACTCTCAACCTCAACGGCCCCGGCGCGACCGATCTGCAGGAAGTCAGCGTGCTGGGCGGTACGTTGAACATCGGGCCCGCCGGCAGCGTGACGGCGACCCTGGGCAGCACGCTCAGCACCGTGGTTGGCAGCGGCGCCACCTTGAACGTCGGCGGCAGCTATGGCTGCGGCGATGGCGACGATTCCATGACAGTGTCCGGCACGGTGTCGGGCACCGGCACCATCGACCTGTGTGACGGCGATGACACGCTGACCCTCAACGACGGCGCGGTACTGAGCAACGTCGTCAGCGGCGGCAACTCCATAACCGTCGGCGATATTGTGCTGCTGAACAACGCCAATGCCTTTACGTTCGACGCTGGCAACACGACCAACTTCGAGCGCCTGCAAAAGGAAAACGCGGGTATCGCGACCCTGATCGGAACACAGGGTTTCAACAGCGTTAATGTGATGGCGGGCACGCTGGATGTAGACGGCACGCTGGAGACGTCGAATATGCTTCTGCTCGGCGGCACGACGTTCAACGTTGACGGCGTGGTACGAGGCTCCAATGGCGCCGAAGCGGTCATCTTAGGTGACGATGACGTCAACACGGTAACGATCGGGGCTGGCGGCTTGCTGTTCGCGACAGGCGACTTGGCGGGCGGCAACGACGTGTTGGACGTGTACGGTGAACTCAACACGAATGGCGGCAACTTCAGCGGCGTGCTCTCGCTGGGCGACGGCGACGATTTGTTCACTCTGCACGATGGGGGGAGGGTGGATGGCGTCGTCTACGGCGGCGACGGCACCGACACCGCCATCGCCGATATCAACCTGACCGCTGATCTCGGCGCACTGGTGCAGTTCGAAGTCCTGACCAAGACCGGGAGCGGCACCCTCAACATCAACGGCGATACCGACGGCGTGTTGTTCCCGTCTACCATCCAGAGCGTCAACGTGCTGGAGGGCACGTTGAACATCGGGCCGGATGGCATCGTGGCGGGGCCCGACGACGGTAGTCCGTTCAGTACCCTTGTTGCGAGTGGCGCCACCCTCAACGTGGACGGCAGTTACGGCTGCGGCACCGGCAACGACACAATGACTGTTGGCGGCGCGGTGACAGGCAGCGGCACCATCGATCTGTGTGACGGCGACGACACGTTGACCCTAAACGACGGCGCGGACCTGTCGGGTCTGGCCAACGCGCTGAGTGGCGGAAACGGAACGGATACGGTATTGGCCGACATCGCCGGCAGTGCGATCCTGGGTGGCGTGGTCAACTTCGAGACGCTGACCAAGACCAACATCGGCACGCTCAATGTCGACGGCCCGGCGTCTTCGTCGTTCACCACGGTCAATGTCCTCGGCGGCACGCTGGATGTCGGTGCCGCCGGCGCGATCAACGGCGTGGTCACCACGACGCTGGCAAGCGGCGCGACCTTGAATGTCGATGGCGTCTACACAGGCAGCGCGGGCAACGACAGCCTCGATGTGTCCGGTACGGTCAGTGGCACTGGTACCATCGACTTGGCCGCCGGCGACGACACGCTGACCCTCAACGACGACGCGCTGCTGAACAACGTCATCGACGGCGGCGCGCATGGCGCAGGCGACATCGTCGTGCTGAACAACGCCAATGTATTGAGCTTCGACGCCGGCAACACGATCAACTTCGAATTGCTTCAGAAGGACAACACCGGCACGGCGACGTTAACCGGGACACAGAGCTTCAGCGGCGGCACCACCATCAACGGCGGTACGCTGGATGTGGACGGTGCCCTGACTACGTCGACCGTGACGCTTGCCGACAACACGACGCTCAATGTCGATGGTTCGCTGCAGGGCGCGGGTGGCACGGCCGCGACAATCACCGGCAGCGTGGGCATTAACACCGTGGCTGTGGGGGCGGGCGGAACGTTGCTCGCCAGCGCCGACCTGGGCGCCGGCAACGATGTGCTCGACGTGGTCGGCACGCTCGACACGCAGGGCGGAACCTTCGCGCTGGGCGATGGCAACGATAGCTTCATCGTGCACGACGGCACCAATATCATCGGCACCATCGACGGTGGTGCCGGCCTGGACACCCGCGTCTACAACATCAACCTGACCGCCGATCTGGGCGCATTGGTCAACTTCGAAGGCGTGACCAAGACCGGTATCGGCACTCTTAACATCAACGGCCCCGCCGCGACCGACCTGCTGCAAGTCGACGTGCTCGGCGGCACGCTGAATATCAGTCCAAGCGCCACGGTATCGGTGCAGGACACCACGGTCGGCAACGGCGCGACGTTGAACGTGGACGGCAGCTTCACCGGCACGAGCGGTAACGACACTATGATCGTAGCCGGTATGGTAACCGGTACGGGTACCGTGGACCTGCTCGACGGCGACGACACCTTCACTGTCCAGGACGGCGCCGATCTGTCGGGCCTGGCGAATGCCGTGGACGGAGGGGCGGGCACTGATACCTTCCTGGCGGACATCACAGGCATCGCCACGTTGGGCGGGGCGATTAATTTCGAGACCCTGACCAAGACCAACACAGGCACGCTCCACGTCGATGGGCCGACGAGCTCGAGCTTCACTGTCGTCAATGTGGAGGGGGGCACGCTGGACATCGGTGCCGGCGGTGCGATCAACGGCGTGCTCACCACGACGGTGGCGAGTGGCACGACCTTGAATGTCGATGGCAGCTACACCGGTAGTGCGGGCAACGACAGCTTCGACGTGTCCGGAACGGTCAGCGGCAGTGGCAGCATCGACCTGGCCGCCGGCGACGACACACTGACCCTCAACGATGGCGCGGTGCTGAACAACGTCATCGACGGCGGCACGAATGGCGCCGGCGACACTGTCGTGTTGAACAACGCAGCTTCGATGACATTCGACAGCGGCTACACAACCAACTTCGAATTCCTCACCAAGGACAATATCGGCGTCGCGACCCTGGCCGGCACCAGTACCTTCTCCGGCGGGACCGCGCTCAATGCCGGCACCCTGGACGTGGATGGCACGTTGAATACACTCACCGTCACGCTGGGTGACGACACCACGCTGAATGTCGACGGCAGGTTGCAGGCAGTCGGCGGTACGGCGGCGACGATCACCGGCAGCGCCGGCACCAATACGGTGTCGATCGGTGCGGGCGGCACGCTGCTGGCCAATGGCGATCTGGGCGCGGGTAACGACGTGCTGGATGTCGTCGGCACATTCGACACCGGGAGCGGGACCTTTGCACTGGGTGATGGCGACGACCGTTTCGTGGTCCACGACGCCACTGTGGTGCTGGGCACGGTCGATGGCGGCGCGGGGCTGGACACCCGCGTCTACGACATCAACCTGACCGCCAACCTGGGCGAATTGCTGAACTTCGAAGGGGTGACCAAGACCGGAACCGGCGTGCTCAACATCAACGGACCGGGCGCAACCGATCTCCAGGAAGTCAGCGTGCTGGGCGGTACCCTGAATGTCGGCCCCAGCGCCAGTGTGGTGGCGACCGTTGGCAACACGCTCGCTACCGTGGTGGGCAGCGGTGCGACGTTGAATGTGGACGGCAGCTACGGCTGCGGTGCCGGCAACGACACGATGAGCGTGTCGGGCACTGTCAGTGGTAGCGGCACCATCGATCTGTGTGACGGTGACGACACGCTGACCCTCAACGATGGCGCGGTACTGAACAACGTCATCGACGGTGGCACGAATGGCGCCGGCGATACTGTCGTGTTGAACAACGCAGTTTCGATGACATTCGACGGCGTCAACACAACCAACTTCGAATTCCTCACCAAAGACAATATCGGCGTCGCGACCCTGGTCGGCACCAGTACCTTCTCCGGCGGGACCGCGCTCAATGCCGGCACCCTGGACGTGGATGGCACGTTGAATACGCCGACCGTCACGCTGGGTGACAACACCACGCTGAATGTCGACGGCAGGTTGCAGGCAGTCGGTGGCACGGTCGCGACGCTCACCGGCAGCGCCGGCACCAATACGGTGTCGATCGGTGCGGGCGGCACGCTGCTGGCCAGTGGCGACCTGGGCGCGGGCAACGACGTGCTGGATGTCGCCGGCACATTCGACACCGGGAGCGGGACCTTTGCATTGGGTGATGGCGACGACCGTTTCGTGGTCCACGACGCCACTGTGGTGCTGGGCACGGTCGATGGCGGCGCAGGGCTGGACACCCGCGTCTACGACATCAACCTGACCGCCAACCTGGGCGAATTGCTGAACTTCGAAGGTGTGACCAAGACCGGAACCGGCGTGCTCAACATCAACGGGCCGGGCGCAACCGATCTCCAGGAAGTCAGCGTGCTGGGCGGTACCCTGAATGTCGGCCCCAACGCCGGCGTGGTGGCGACCGCTGGCAACACGCTCGCTACCGTGGTGGGCAGCGGTGCGACGTTGAATGTGGATGGCAGCTACGGCTGCGGTGCCGGCAACGACACGATGAGCGTGTCGGGTACCGTCAGTGGTAGCGGCACCATCGATCTGTGTGACGGTGACGACACGCTGACCTTGAACGACGGCGCGGTGCTGGCTGCCGTGATTGACGGCGGCGGCCACGCCATCGGCGATACGGTGGTGTTGAACAATGCCGCGTCGATGACATTCGACAGCGTCAACACAACCAACTTCGAATTCCTCACCAAAGACAATATCGGCGTCGCGACCCTGGTCGGCACCAGTAACTTCTCTGGTGGTACCGCGCTCAATGCCGGCACCCTGAACGTGAATGGCACGTTGAATACGCCGACCGTCACGCTGGGTGACAACACCACGCTGAATGTCGATGGCAGGTTGCAGGCAGTCGGTGGCACGGTCGCGACGCTCACCGGTAGCGCCGGCACCAATACGGTGTCGATCGGTGCGGGCGGCACGCTGCTGGCCAGCGGCGATCTGGGTGCGGGTAACGACGTGCTGGATGTCGCCGGCACACTCGATACCGGGAGCGGGATCTTTGCATTGGGTGATGGCGACGATACGCTGACCATCCACGATGGCACCAACCTCCTGGGCACGGTGGCAGCAGGTGCAGGCACTGACGTCTTCAATGCCGACATCTCGGTGAGTGCTGACCTGGGCGCGGTGCAGAGCTTCGAGACCCTGAACAAGACCGATGTCGGCGTGCTCAACATCAACGGCCCGTTGGGGTCGGAATTCATCACGGTCAATGTGCTCGCCGGCACCTTGATCGTGGGCGCCAACGGCAGCGTCGTGGCGCAAAACACGACGGTCGCCGGCGGTGCCACGCTCGACGCGCAGGGCAGTTACAGCGGCACCGCCGCAGATGATAGCTTCACCTCGAGAGGCACTGTGCGCGGCATGCTGGACTTCGGTGCCGGTAATGACTCGGTCAGCTTCATCGGCGGCGATCTGAGCGGTCTACGCAGTCTGGGTGGGGGGGATGGCGATGACCGCCTCAGTTTCAGCGGTCTGGACCTCAGTACCGGTGCTCCGGTGCTGAACAATTGGGAGCGGGTGGAATTAGCCGACAGCAGCGTCTTCTCGCTGGCCAGTCCGCTCGACCTGAACGGTGGTCTACTGACCATTGGCAGCACTTCGCGCCTGCTCGCGCGCGCCGGTGCAAATGTTGGAGGAAGCGTTCATAACGACGGCCAGATTGATGTCGGATCGCACCGTCTGGCGATCAGCGGCGACTACAGCGGTAACGGTGCCCTCGACGTGCAGGTCGCTGCCTCCGCCGGTACGTCTGGTGGGTTGGACATAGGCGGTGATGTGGTCGGTACGACTCGCGTCAGTTTCGCCAACGATGGTACTGAGGCCCAGCCAGGGGCAACGATCCGAGTCATCAGCAGCCCCAATGACAATCCGTCAACCGCCGGAGGCTTCGTTTCGGACCAGACCGTGCGTTTAAACGGCAGTGTCCTGGCTTGGAATTTCGCTCAGGGCAAGAACGACTCGGACTGGTATTTGAGTTCGGCCGACAAGCTGCTGTTGCCGGAGATTCCCGGCTATACGGTGGTGCCGGATATCGGCTACAGCATGACTCTGGATAACAACCGACTGCTGTTTGACCGCATGGCCGGAGGCCGTGGAGATAACCCTTACTGCAATCGCAGCGAGGAAGAACGCACGCGCATTGGTCTGGAGTGGTTCGGCACCTGCGAAGGGCTGTGGCTGGCCACCATCGGCAGTCACTTGTCGATGGAATCGAATCCGGGGTTTGAATTCGATGGCAACAGCACAGGGCTATATGCCGGCTATGACCACCTGTTTGTGGACGAACAGGCTTACCGCTTGCGTGGTGGCCTGTTCATCGGCCAGCAGCAGGGCAATTACTCGACCACAGGCGACAGTTCGACCGGTCTGGTGAGTGTGGGCAGATCCAATGTGGACATGGAAGCACTGGCGTTTGGCGCCTATGGAAGCCTGGATTGGCAGAACGGCACCTATGCCGACATGAGCCTGACGGTTCTGCTGCCCGATACACATGTCCGCTCGGCCGATGGCTTCAGTGAGCAGATACGCGGCGACATCTTGAGTCTCAGTGGACAAGTGGGGCACAGATATCCCCTGAGCAACGGATGGGTAGTGGAGCCGCAGTTCCAAGCGAGTGCCATCCAAATGCGCTGGGACGACAAGACTGACTCAAGCGGCAAGCAACTGAATATAAAGGACGATGTACTGGGGTTAGTGAGGACCGCGGTGCGCGTCGAAAAGACCGTCAAGACAGATGGCGGCGCGACCCTAACGCCTTGGCTGGCCGTAGGGTTGCAGGACACCCTGGGGGAGAACTCGACAAACCTGGAAGTCACACTGCCAGGCGGGACTCGGCAGAACTTCTCTGGGCATGACCTGGGATTGAACGCAACGCTGGATGTGGGGCTGGAGGCCCAGGTCACTCAAGATCTGAGGGTATTTGGCACAGCTTCGGTAATAGGCGCGAACCTGGGAGGCAACGATGTGAGTCAGCAGCAGGTTAGCGTCGGAGTGCGCTGGTCCTGGTAGGGGAGGCTGACGAGTTGCCGAGATCGCGGTTGCGATCGCCCGGTGTTCCGGGACGATCGCGCTTCACACCAAGCGCAGAAAAACAGCTGCAGCGCTACTGCTCCTGTGACGGGTGGAAACACCTGCGACTGGCCGTAGAAACGTTCTGTAATGGCCGTTTTACGCCGCTTGGATCCGTGCAGTCGACCGTCATATCGTTGAGTAGATAGCCCAATCCCTGCGTAGCGAGATAATTCGCCAGCTCGACGCCGGTCCTCAGTCCGAGTTTATTCAGCGCGTTGTATTTGTGAGCGGCGATGGTCTTGTAGTCGCGGCTCTGGCGTTTAGCTACCAGGTGCAAGCATTCGCCACGGGCCAGCGACAGTAGGACATGCCACTCGAGGTCGCTGAGTGAATACCAGGGATGCTTGTGGGCGCTGCCAAGGTCGATCGCCGGATCGCAAAAAGCCTTCCCAGCTTTGAGCGCTTGGATGGCCTCGATGATCATACGATGTCCGCTGGATTTGCAGACGTAAGCACAAGCGCCTTGTTCCAGTGCAGCGAGCGCCAGGCAGGGTGACTTGTTCCCCGAGAAGACCACCACGCCGAGATGCGGCGCCTCACTCAGCGCAGCCCGTAGCATGGCGATACTTTGTCCGGCGCCAGGCATATTCAGATCCAGAATGAGAAAGTCGTAATGCTTGCTCGTCAAACATTTGAGCATTGTCAGACTATCGGCAGCCGCGTCGATGTGAGTTGCATCGGGAAATGCGTCCTTAAGCAGTTCACTCAAGGCATAGGTGATGATGGGTTGATCGTCTACCAACAAAAAGGCCATTTTTCTACCCCTGCCATCGTGCTGTTGGCGCTGATAGAAAATTGCCCCATCCTGCCAATTGCAATTTGACCCACGGCGGATTGCTGATTTCAACCTCAGCAACTGTGGGTAAATTTAGCAACGGTGCTGCTTTTGAAGCCTTCTTCGATCGTCCAAAACTGCGACTGAATATCTGCCACAAGTGGTCATGCATCGGGTCATCCTTTCCCTAAGATCAAAACGTTTCGTCGTCCGTCGACTGCTAATTTTCTTGCCCGAGCAATGCCGTGCTTTTACTCACTACTAGTGAATGAGCGTACTCAGGACGCACCTCGGTGCTTTGCTCGCGGCACCCGGTGACAGCTCTGACGCCGGTATTGGCCGCTCGCATGACCAAAGGATGCGCGTTGGAGGGCAAAGGCTGCAAGATGTTGGATACCCTATTTTGTTTCGACAATGCCGTAACAACAGCCTGGTTGGCAGCCTGCGGACGCGGCATGAGTGTAAGCAGGTTTACGCGATTCCACACCATCATCCCCCGTGCGACGAACTTGTAAGCGTCTGCGAAACATCTTGCTCATGTTCAGCTCTTTTCTGGGAGAAGAAAATCTACTTCGTAGATCCCCCATGCCGCGCGGACGGTGGGCAGAACCTAGGCTGTTCGCTGTGTCGTTTCGAAGTCCACTTTCGGATCCATCTACCGGCCAATCATCTGTAAGTCGTTGTAAGAAAAAAACAAACTGGCAGTGGCAGCCTCTCAAAAGGTGGCCTATACATGGACAGGCTGGCAAACAGAAGTACCAGCGCTTTTCCAATTTGATCGGACAAGGAGTCCGTTTTATGGCTACAGAACTGGACGCGTTGCTCTCAAGTATTCGCGACTGCAAAACCTACGACGCGGTAAAAAATCGCCTCGCTATCATCACAGAACAAAAGGACGCTGCGACTGACCCTGATGTGGTGCGGGCGCTGCGGGATGCCCAGGTGTATGCACTGGTCTGGGGGGTGTTTACTGTCGCTCTCGACCAGGGGGCGCCGATTGTCGCCTACGACAAAGCCCTCAAGGTACTCGAGGCCGCTCAAGCGAGCGCAGATAACAAAACTCTTGAAGCTGCCTACATCGCCTACGAGGCAGCTTATACCGCCCGCCAAGGGGCCCTAGATGCTGACAACAACCTCATCAACGACGCCATCAAATCCGTAACCGATGACGCAGCCAAGGCTGCACCCGGTAAGAACGGCATCGACGCCATTGCCGATGCTGCCGCCGCCGAAATGGCCTCGGCCGACATCGAGCATCACCTCGAAAGCCAAAACGTCATCTACTCCTCCGAAGGGCCTAGTGGAGACTCCTATCAGGAATACTATGACAGGGAGCGGCAGATCAGAAATATCACCAACCCTGTGAAGCAAGCGTGTGATGCTTATGTCAATGAGTATGTCACCCGTGTTCAAGTGGCGGCCCAACTCAAGCAATCACTCAATCGATATCTGCTCGTCTGGCGCGTGAAAACTACCGGAAACGGGAATCCACTGGCCGTACAAGGCATACTGGAAAGCATCGATGAGAAGAGCGGAACGTTCGTGCTGAGAAGTACTGTCTATGAAGGTCAACGCGACACGGTTTCGTTTTCCGACATAGGAACCATCGATAAATCACGGACGGGCTCAGGGGCACTATCCAGTGCAGTCGCACCCGGCTGGAGGAACGTAGATCTGGGCAAATGGGTTCGCTCCGACAAATATTAAAAATACAAAAGCGCTTAATGCCTGCATAGCGTAACCCTTCACGACAGCGCCCGGAGCTAGCATCCGGGCGCTGTTTTTTCGAAACCCGTCCGCTGGGCGTAAGCGTCCGTCCCTCTCGTAACCAAAGATAGGCCGTTTTTTTACCACGCCTGACTCCCCGTTCCCGCAGGCGCCACACGCCATCGGCCGTCACGCAAAAAAAAACGCAAGAGTGACTGGAATCGTGCATTTTTAATAATTTTTAATCATTTTCATTTTTTAGCTATATATATAGTAGTTGCTTTCATAGCGAACTTTTTGCGTCATATCGAATCGACACAAAAAACTTTACGTAATGATCTCTAACGAAAGAGGGTTTTTCGCTAGCTGCGCATTATGGCAAAGGAAAAGTCAATCTGCGGTTCCTACAATCGACGATGTTTCTTGTATTAAAACCTAACTGGAGAAGTAATATGCCTGTCAATCTCATCATCAGCTTTAATGTAAAAGAAGAAAAACTGCAATCGTTCAAGGACATCATGAACGACGTGAAGATCAATCTGCCGAAGGTGGACGGTTGTCAAACGGTCAAGATCCTCAACCATTTGGAAGATCCGCTCGCGTTCACGCTGGTGGAAGCCTGGGATTCGCCTGAAATGCACGGCACCCACGTCGACCAGATGATCTCGAGCGGTCAGTGGAAGGTCATCGTCGAGCATCTGAGCAGTGCGCCAGTCAGCGGCTACTTCAGCGAAGTTTGATGCCGTAACGTCAGCGGCAGGGCGCGTGCGCCGAGTCCGGCTGCGCCAGCTCGGGCATACACGCGCTACTGCTGTTACTTATTTTCTGCTATTTTCCTGGATATCCTATTCCCTCCCGAACGTTCTACTCGCTTGGGCAGCAGCGTGTCGCGCTACTGGATACCGTCTTGTCCAAATAGGGCGGCCAATTTGTTGAGAAACCATAGCAATGACACTCGAAGTAGTACCGGCGGCGCTTTATTCGATGCGCAACGTAAAGCCTATCCTCGCTGACGGTAGCTCGTCCATCCTCCATAAAACGCTTGAAACGAACCTGGAAAACAAGGCGATCTATATCGCCACGCCGTTGATCGTCTACATCAAGCAGGGCAAGCAGATTATTCGCGACTATGACGCCATGGCCAATGTAGTCGACGAGAATCATTTGATTTTCCTCTCCAAAGGTATTTATACGGTATCGGACTACGTCACTGGCAAAGATATCTTCGAGGCGGTGCTGCTGTTTTTCGACGACAAGCTGATCGCCAAATACCTGTCGCGAGCGCCCGGCACAGGCAATTCGAACACGGACAGCCCGCAGAAAAACGTACACGGCACTTATACCCTGCACGCCAATGAACAGATTCAGCGCTATATCGATTCGCTGAATTATGTCTACAAAGGCGCGGAGGGCTCCGACGCGCTGCTGGAATTGAAACTGCTCGAACTACTGCATCTGATCGCCATCCAGGACAAGTCCTTCCGTTTCCTGCGCGAGTTGTCCTGCGGCGGCAGCCGCAAACGCCGCCTCATCACCGATTTCATGGAGCAGTACTATTCGCACAAGCTGAAGATTGAAGACTATGCGCTGCTGACGGGACGCAGCGTATCGACCTTTATCCGCGACTTCAGGCGCAGCTACAACACCACCCCGAACCGCTGGATCATCGAAAAAAAAGTCGACATCGCGCATCAGCTGTTGACGGCAAAAAATTATTCCGTCACCGACGCAGCTGCGGAGGTGGGATATGAAAATACCTCCCACTTCATCAAGGTTTACAAGCAACGGTACGGTGTCACGCCGAAGAAAGCCAAGACCTTCGCGGCAGAACTGTAATGCGACAAGGCTCAAAGGCTGCAAAAGAGGAGGGCGGCCACCCGCAGATGATCCTGAATGATTTTATGAAGGCTACGATCCGGCTCCGTGTCAATGATCATGTCGTTGCTCTGTCAGCATGGAATGTCCACTTATTCCTCAACATTCATTCAGAAGCACATGCCGTGGCTTGAAGGCCAAAAGACCGCTACCAAAAGGCCACCGCAGGTACTGGTCACGGGGACGCGATCGATCTGCGGAAAAAGTACCGTTACAGCTTTGCCGATTCGGGCGACCAGGTTGTCGGTTTGACGACTGCTTTGAAGCCAAATGGCGTAGCCGTCCAATAAAGCCAGAATCGCGTAAAAATGGCAGGACAAGATGGTCTCATCGATATCCAGACCTCGAGTTTCGGCATAGGTGTAGAAAGCCTGGATTGCGTGCAGATGTGCCGCTCCGGTCTGCACGAGCAACGGTACACGCTGGCCAGATGAGTAACGGCACTGAATCAGCTTCATCGGCAGCCACCTCATTCAAGGACTCGCCATGAACACGAGCACATGACCCGTTGAGAGAGCGGACGTCAGAAGCGGGTTTGTCGAATCAGCGCCTTGCGAGGCTCATAAACACATCGTTTAACATAATATACATTATGTGTACTCAAAGATATTCCCACGGCCCCCGTTGATGGCTGAATTTGAAGCCAAGCTCATCCTCTGAATACCGTACTGTGAAGTCTCCGATATTCTTCAGCCAACGGTCGCATAGCTTTGGCATACGCACTGGCATGACCTTGCATTCTTTTTCCCCAATCCAAGTTTCTCCACGCTCCCACAACCCACAACCCACATAACGTACTAAGGTTTAAATCGCCTGCTGAATCGGCGCGACTTCCTGCACGCAGCCACCATGCGACAAACAAGGAAGGAACGAACAGTATGAATGCCAGATCGGAACCTGGCGGTGACGGCATCGTCCTGTTTCGTCCTTATGCACTCGCCGGACAAGGCCTGGCGCGCTACTCCGAAGTATCGTGTGGAGACACGCTGCTGGGGCGTGGCACGGCCGAAGCGAACGGCGATATCGTCCGGCCGCTGGAGTCAACCGCCGATGACATCACCGTACGCGTAACCTTTGACGCCTTCTCCCGCGCCTACCAATTATTGAGGCTTCGCGCGCTCGACCCGATCTTTTTTTAACCAGACTTACTCCACTCCCCAACCATCGCCTCATAAACCTCTTGGCAAGCGAACTCCGCCGAGACCTTCGCGTCGGCAAAAACCTGATCGCCTGCTGGCGTGAGGCAGGCGTAACCTACACGCGCATCCCGTGGATCACTTTGTCGAGACACCAACCCTATCTTTTCAAGCGGCAGCAGGGACTTGGTGACCGCCGATGCTGTCAGCCCCATGCTGTCAGCCAGATCAGCTCGGCGCAGTCGAGAGTTGTGCGCATGTTTCAAGTGGTACAGGATCATGAAGTCACTGAAGCTCAGGCCGTGCACAGCAGAGAGCTTGGCATCAACTCGCCGAGCCGCTGAGGTGTATGCGCGGGAGAAGCGTATACAGCGATCAAGCGTCGAGCCGTTCGCGACAGGTGCGGTAGATTCGTTGTCAGACATTGCAGCATTGCTCCAATTCTTGTGAGGAAGGACGTTCAAATCGGGACTCCATGAAATCAAACATGATTCCCGTCACCTCGAAGGCGTAGGTCTCGCCTTTATCGGTATTCCTACGCATGACCCGCTCACGCCGCAGTTGAGGTACTGCGTCGATGAAATAGCTGGACACTGGGTATCCGGCTTTACCGGCCAACAGACGAATACGTGTGCGATCAGCTTCAGTCATGAAGCCTTGATCAAGCACTACGTCGCGCCCCGCTTCCAGAACCTGTAGAGACATCTCCCACATCAGGGCTTCGCAACGTTGTACGCGGGCCGAAATCCACGCCAGGCTCATAGGCGTCGGCAGATCCGGGCCATAAAGCCCGTGCATCCATTCATCGATGGAGAAGCGTACGCCGGTCACTTTGGTATTTAACTGCCTGGCGAACGTCGACTTCCCGGCCCCAAGAGGGCCAAAAACCATATGGACTGATTGCATGCCCGTCTACTTTCTAAATACTTGAACGCTACAGTATCAAGAAATAAGGTTGCCGCAACCCATGTTCGACGAACGGCCGAAGCTGCCCAAACACGAAACGGGGAAACCAAGCGCACCTCGATGTTGTTTTTGGATAACAATTGATTCAGGACAGTCAGGCCGTCACCTCAGGCGGCCTGACTTGCGATTGATCGCTCATGACTCCTGCAACTGGCGCAACTCACCGCCCTCCTCCTTCAGACGCTCCAGATACGCGGCGGCATCCAACAGTTGATATGGGAAATAAAGCCCTGGCGCCGTTGGTGGCTGACCATCCAACCCTAGCAACCGCTCAAGAATCATTGCGACGCTGAGGCCAGTCAGAGGTGCAGCGCCTGCAGGGTGGACGACGGCATGACGCGTGCGTAGCGGTTCGCCCTTCAGGTCCTCGCCAACGAGTTCGATGATGATCTCGGTAGACATCGGCCTCCCCAGACGTCGGGTTGAGCTAACCGCGGTGGCCAGGTTGAACTGGACATTGGGTGCACCCGTCGCAGCCGCCAGGCCGACGACATCGATGGACGAGAAGCCGGAAGCTTCGATTTGCGTGCCATCCACCGCGCGGAATATTGCCTTGGAGTCGTCCCCTTCGCGCCAGACGAACACACCGTCACGTCGTGTCAGCGCGGCGGGCAGCATTCTGTTCAGGTGCTCGAAGTCGGTGGCGACGGTAGGGCCACCGGTGTCCTGCTCATCGACCAGCGCACTGATACGGATGTCGTGGACCCGGCCGAATGCCCGGGCAATGCTTAGCGTCGACACTGTCGTCGCACCTGCCATCCATTCATAACCGAGAACAATCGGCGAGGCGTCAGGCGTGTGCATGTACGTCGCGATTTCTGGCGCAATCTCGAAAACGCCAGAGGAAATGCTGAGGTGCGGCACTGCGCGCTTCTGCGCAAAACGCAATCCGGTAAGGGCGTGATCCATATAAAAGACTGCAACACCGCTGACCGAGCGATCGCCGAGGCCCAGGTCATCTGCGGCGGAATCAATCACCACGCCCTGCGCCCCGCCCATTTGCTCGGCGGCCCGCTGACCCTTGGCAAGATCGCGACCACCGATCAATAGTGGTACGTCGGGATGGGCGGCGCGCAGCGCCCGGGCGGTGTGATGACCAATAGCGCCAGAACCGCCCATTAACAAGATAGGATCAAGTGACATCGTGTGTTCTCCTTGTTTCCGGGTTTCAACCTATCCGGAGCGTCAAACTCCAACCGGGTGATACTTGGCCGGGAACTCGAGCGATGACTTTGATCTCGAAGTCGAACCCTGCGAGCCAGTTGACACCGATTGCCGTCCAGTTCGGATAGGGTGCTTGCGGGAAGAGTTCACTTTTATAACGCGCCAGCGACGCCCTCCATTTCAACGCACAGAAATCTCACCGCCTGCGCACCGTTTCTGACGAGCAGGCAGAGTTGCTGGTTGTCGTGCATAGCTCGGATTAGGCGGTTTGGATTCGATCAGGCCTGGAGGCTCAACGCTGCTTCAAATACACCCCGGCCAGCCCATCCTGTGAATCCGGTACCGCGTTGTAGCCAACGACCGCGAAGCCTTTCACCAATTGAATGTGATACGGACCGTTCTTCTCCAAGGCTTGCGGCTCGCGCACGATGATCAGGTTTTCGGTGTCCATCGGCACGATGTGATGCTCGGTCACGCTGTCCTTCGTGGTCACTGTGAATTCGGCGACTTCTTTTCCGTTGGCGTCGCGGTCCGGCAGGATCTTCAAGTCCAGGTCCGCGTCCCGTCCCAGGGCATCCTGGCGCATCTGGTAATGGCCGCTGCGCTGGTCAGCGTCGACGTCGTCGATGTTGTCGCCATCCAACTCCCGTTCTTCATCGTGCAGCAGGATCGCCAACTTGCGGTCGTCGCCCTGAGTGCCTCTAAACCAGGTGCCGGTGTGATTGTAGGGTTCGACGTTTTCCCGGGAGATCCTCCAGGTACCCGTTTGACGACCATCGCCGGCATATTCATGGAGGCTGACAACGTCGTCATCGTCCTCACGAGTCCCCAACAGCTTGATCGCTTCTCCGTTGCCAGCCTGGGTATAGCGCACCTCGCCAATGATCACTGCGCCTTGCGCCTGGTACCAGAGTTCTACCGGGGTCTTGGCGTCGAGGGTTCCGGCAAGAATCACTGGATCCTCCTTTTCCGGACCTTCCAGGCGTGATTGTTCGCGCCACTGGCCATCTTTCAATTCGCCGGTCGTGCGTAGCGTGTAGCCGCTGGGCATGCTGGTATTGTCGCCTGGCTCGGTCGGCTGGATCTGTTCCTCGGTGTCCGAGTAAAGCAGGACCAACTCGTCGCCGCGCATTTTCCAGTGGGTGGCGCGCGTCCAGCAGCAGTCGCGGTCGGTTTGCGAAAGCAGGACGCCGTCCAGCGGGCTGACGGCGAACATGCCTTTGCTATCCTCCTTTGCCAGGCCCGTCAACGCGGGGTTGAGGACCCATTGGGTTTTCTGCGGGTCTTGCAGGTAGACGTCGAACGCCGGTTTGTAGCTCGCGTCGGGATCGTTGCCGTTACGAATCGCCAAGTCCAGGCGGCCATCGAAGTTGAAGTCGTCGAAGTACAACAGGCTCTGGGGGCCGAGCAGCCAGTTATCGACCTTGCCGTTGCGGTCCACGGGCACATTGCCGGCGGCTGTCTGCAATTGCTGCAGGGTTTCGTGGGTGGCGTTGTCGCGAATGGTGATGAACGCGTGCGCCAGTTGATGCGGGTCTTCCGGCGGCTCCGGGAACAACACTTCAACCAGGTATTGGCCGCTGCGATCATTCACCGAAAACGCCCTTGGCTCGGCCATGACCGGGGTTGCCAGCGTCATGGAAAAAAGCACACTGCTGACGAGCGAACGCATCCACCCACTTCCTTGCTGAAATTCGGGCCAGCAGTTTAGCGATTACCGTGATGCATCGCGAGGAACGACTGTTGCTATCAGATTGGCCCGGACTGTAACTGACGCCCTCCTCGTCATTCGCTTACTGTCGTGGCTCATCCCTCGGAGTGATCCCCATGCCGGATACCGCCAATCTCTACCTGTTCGTGGTTGCTGTCGTGCTTCTGCTGATCGTCCCAGGGCCCAACATGGCCTTCGTCACCAGCCATGCGCTGGCCCACGGCTGGCGTGCCGGCGTTGCCGCCGCCCTTGGCATTTCCTTTTCGGACGTGCTGATGACGATGATGGTCAGCGCGGGCATTGGTGCGCTGGTGATGAGCTGGGCGCCGGCGTTCGACATCCTGCGCCTGGCCGGGGCTGGTTATCTGCTGTGGCTTGCCTGGCAAGCACTGAGAACACCAGCAGCGACTCAGGATAGCCAGCTCCAGGCGGCTTCGCTGTGGAAAATCTTCTGCCGAGGCGCCCTCAACAGCCTCTTGAATCCCAAGGCGCTGCTGTTCTTCATGGTATTCCTGCCCCAGTTCGTCAACGTCAAGGCTGGCGGCGTCAGTGTGCAGTTGATCTTCCTGGGCGCTTTGCTGGCGCTGATTGCACTCGTATTCCATACGCTGCTGGGTGTTTGCGCCGCTCAGCTCAGGGCGAAGCTGGCAAGCGGCGGGATTTCAAGGCGCCTGGGCACGTATGGTTTTGCCGGGGTCATGGCAGCGCTGGCCGCACGCCTGTTGTTTCTTGATCGCCCGCTTTGACCACTGGCTTCCCTGCGCCAGCGATTGACCTATGCTTAGCCAATCCATTGCGGAGCTGGATCAATGTCGTCCTCGGAAACCACCCTCCTCCAAAGCTGGCACCACAACGCCCAATCCTGGATCGAAGCCATCCGCACGGGTGCCATCGAAAGCCGGCTGACGGTCACGGACCAGGCCATGCTACTGGCGGTACAGAGCCGTCAACCTGCGCGCGTGCTCGATTTGGGTTGCGGCGAAGGCTGGCTGTTGCGGGCGCTGGCTGAACGGGGCATCGAAGCGGTTGGTGTGGATGGCGACGCGACGCTGGTCGATGCGGCGCGGGCGGCGGGTTCCTCGCCGGTGCATCTGGCAAGCTATGACGCGCTGGTGGAGGCAAAGGTGGACGTCGGCAGCGGCTACGACCTGATCTGCGCCAACTTCGCCCTGTTGCACCAGGACATTATCCCATTGCTCGCCGCGATGAATGCCATGCTCAGCCCAGGCGGCGCGCTGGTGGTGCAGACGCTGCATCCATGGACCGTGGCGGCGGGCGATTATCAGGACGGTTGGCGAGAAGAAACCTTCGATGGGTTCAAGGGCCAATGGCAACGTATGCCGTGGTACTTCCGCACCTTGTCCAGTTGGCTCAATGCCTTGGACATGGCCGGTTTCCGATTGGTGATCCTGCAGGAACCGCAGCATCCACAAAGCCCGGTGCCGCAGTCGTTACTGCTGGTGGCCGAGCAATCCCCGTCATGGCGTTAGCGACTCGACGGTAAAACACCCCGAGCGATACACCCTGCGCGCCTGCAGTCCGCGCTTTTGCAGGGTTTTCCTGACGGTTCTGAGAAACATGCCGTGAGAGACAACGATCGTGGTCTTCCCCGGTTCGCCGCAGCTGTTGTAAAGCTCATCGGCGATACCGAGTGCCCGCTGGTGTTCGGCTTTTCGGCTGGCGGCGCCCAGTGAAATCCCCAGCAACCACAGGATCCTGTGCAAGGCGAACCAATGCCTCACGCCCATTTTCAAGACGGGAATGCTGCTCAGCCGCAGGTCGTATTCACGTAGTCGAGCATCCTGTTGGATACGTGTGGCTTCGAATAGCCGGCATGCCGTCGCGTAGGCTCTGTTGACGGGCGAGGAAATAATGTTGGCTTCGGTCGCCAAAAGCACTTGGGACAAATCCGGTTGGCTCAGGAATGCGGCAATTTCGTCTTCATCGATGGATGAGGTCTGGTTGTATTCATCCAGCAGCAGCTTGGCTGAACGCGCATTGCAGGATTTGTAATCGATCAGCGGCGTGGCATGGCGTATCAGGTAAATCACAGCGACAGCTCCCTTGTGTTGTCTTGAAAATCCCTTTCGAAGCGCATCTGTATACACGTAACGACGCCATTGATCGAGTTTGGTAAATATCGTGGCGAGGGAGCTTGTGTAGGAGCTGTGTAGGAGCTGTCGAGTGCAACGAGGCTGCGATCTTTCCCCTGACACTTAAATCTCAAGCGAAAGATCAAAAGATCGCAGGCTTCGCCAGCTCCTACAGAGCCCTGCGAGAGCAAGCTCTGGCCAGAAATTGCCGGGAGCTTACCAAAGCGCCATCGTGTAGCTGACGATCAACCGGTTCTCATCCAGGTCGTTGCCAAAATTCGAGCGCACCGTTGCGTTGCGCCATTTCAAGCCCAGGCCCTTCAAGGTTCCATCCTGTACCACATAGGCGATATCCGTGTTGCGCTCCCATTCCTTGCCTTCGCCCGGTGCGCTGCGCTGGACGTTGTCGCCGGTGATGTAGCGGGTCATGAAGGTCAACCCGGGTACGCCAATGGCCGCAAAGTTGTAGTCATAGCGCGCTTGCCAGGAACGCTCGTCGATGTTGGCGAAGTCGCCGATCTGCACGAAGTTGACCAGGTAGGGATCGCTGCGTCCGATGTACGGGAACGGATCGTCGCCGCTCATGCGCTGGTAGCCCAGGCCCAACGCATGGCCCGCCAGGCTGTAGGTGAACATGGCGCCGAAGGCCTGGTTGTCGAGTTCGCGAAAACTGCCGTCTTCGGTGCTGCGCGAATAGCGCACGTCACTCTTGAACGACTGGCCTGCGCCCAGGTCCAGGGTGTGGACGAAGCCGAGGTAGTTCTGCTGGTAGATGTCTTCCAACAGGCTATAGCGGTATTGAGCCGTGAGGTTCGGCAGGAACTGATAGTCCGCTCCGGCGAACTGGAACTTGTCGCTGCTACCGCCGATGCGGTTGGCGGTCATGTCCTGGTAGTCGGTGGAGTCGACAAAATTGATCTGCGTGAGTTGCCCGGCAGTCAGCTTCAAACGATCGATTTCCTGCACGCTCAGCAAGCCGCCCTTGAACGTTCCCGGCAACAGGCGCGTGTCGTTGGAACTCACCGCAGGGTCCTTGATCTGCAACGTTCCCAGCTTCAAGGTGCTGTTGGACGCACGGACTTTGGCCGTCAGGCCCAGCTCGCCATAGCGGTCTTGCGAACCGCCAGACAGATCCGCTGGCAGCAGGCTGGTGCCCGCCGTACCGCCCCCGGAGTCCAGTTTGAAACCGGCCATGCCCAAGGCATCGAGGCCGAAACCCACGGTCCCGGCGGTGTATCCCGACTCCATCCGCAGCAGAAAGCCCTGCGCCCATTCTTCGGCCTTGTCCCGTGCCCCTTCCTGGCGGAAGTCGCGGTTGAAGTAGAAATTGCGGGCCTCCAGGCTGCCTTTGCTGTCGGCGATGAAGTCGGCCTGGGCGTTCGGTACGCCGATCAGGCTCAGGCCCAGCAACGTACCGGCGGGGGTATAAAACCAGGTGGATGTGAAATGCCCCATGGCATGCTCCTTTTTTATGGACACGAGCGAACCCTCTCGGGGGCGTTGCAATCGCGTCCGATGGTTGTTGTTTTAAGAGTTGTTGTGGCGTCCGCGCTGTGCGCGGACGTCACGGTTGGTCAGGACTCGAGCTGTCTGCCGCGGGTTTCCGGCAGGCTCAACGCCGCCAGGATCACCACGCCATAGGCGCCGGCGGCAAACACGCCGATCCCGGTGCCGATGGGCAAGGTGTTGCTCAACGCGCCGATGAACAATGGGAACAGCGCCGCGATGGAACGCCCGGCGTTGTAGCAGAAGCCCTGCCCCGACCCGCGCATGCGGGTGGGAAACAGCTCGGTCAGGAATGCGCCCATGCCGGCGAAGATGCCCGAGGCGAAGAAGCCCAGTGGAAAGCCCAGCCAGAGCATCCAGGTGTTATCGATGGGCAGTTGGGTGTAGGCCAGGACGATTGCCATGGAGCCGACGGCGAACAGGATGAAGTTCTTCTTGCGGCCGATGGCATCGGTCAGCAACGCACTGGTCACGTAGCCGATGTAGGAACCGACGATGACCATCGCCAGGTAGCCGCCCGTGCCGAGCACACTCAGGCCGCGTTCGGTTTTCAGGTACGTCGGCAACCACGTAGTGATGGCGTAGTAGCCGCCCAGCGCACCGGTGGTCAACAGCGAGGCGCGCAACGTCGTGCTGAGCATCCGTGGGGCAAAGATCTCGAAGAATGCCCAGCGAGAGCTTAGTTCCGGCTTGGCCTGGCGCTCCCGCACCGCATGTTCGAAGGTATCCGACTCCTTGACCAGTCGACGGATCACCAGCACAAACAGCGCCGGCACCAGGCCGATCATGAACAATGCCCGCCAGGCGTCTTCCGGCGGCAGGAAACTGAACAGTCCGGCATACAACAGCGCCGTCAGCCCCCAGCCCAGCGCCCATCCGGCCTGCACCATGCCCACTGCTTTGCCACGGTCCTTGGAACGGATCACCTCGCCGATCAATACCGCCCCCGCGGTCCATTCACCGCCGAAGCCAAAGCCCATCAAGGTCCGGGCCACCAGCAATTGCTCGTAGTTCTGCGCCAGCCCACACAGGAAGGTGAAGAATGCGAACCACAGGACCGTCAATTGCAGGGTCCGTACCCGGCCGATACGGTCGGACAGGATCCCGGCGATCCAACCGCCGGCCGCCGAGGCCAGCAGCGTGCAGGTGCCGATCATGCCGGCGTCGCCCTTGGAAATCCCCCAGGTCGCGATCAGGGTCGGGATGACGAAGCTCAGCATCTGCGTATCCATGCCGTCCAGGGCATAGCCGATCTTGCAGCTCCAGAATGTACGTTTTTCATTTTTCGACAGGGGGCCGTACCAACTGAACGGGCCCGTGCGCCCTGTCCCGGTGGTTACGCAGTCAGTCATGGTCTTTTCCATGGAAGGTTCCTGCGGCAGCAAGCGAAGATGACGGACACGCCTCGTTATTTTTTTGTGAAGGCGTTGTCGTTGGGGATGCGGACGCAGTGGCTGCGTCGTGGAGCGGATTCTTGGTGGCGGATCGGCACAGCGTCAAACGGGAAAAACAACAGATGGGACATAAGAAAATTTGATGCCCCAACGGCCCGATCTGGAGTAACAATTGCAAAACAATTGCAACATAAGAACCACCCGCACCCAGAGAGCCTTCATGAACCTCAAATTCCTCGAAACCTTTGTCTGGGTCGCCCGGCTACAGAGTTTCAGCCTCACCGCCGAGAAGATGTTCAGCACCCAGGCGGCGATCTCCAGCCGAATCGCTTCGCTGGAAGAGGAGTTGGGCCTGCGCCTGTTCGTACGGGATTCGCGCGGGGTTTCGCTGACACCTGAAGGCCTCAAGGTGCTCGACTACGCCGAACAGATGCTCGAAGTGCAGCGGGCGTTGAAGCAGTCACTGGACACCACCAGCCCGCAGCAAGGCCTGGTGCGCATCGGCGTGATGGATACGGTGATCCACACCTGGCTCAGCCCGTTGATGTCGATGCTGATGCAAGCCTTCCCCGCCGTGGAAATCGAAATCACCGCCGACGCCGCGCGCAATCTCTGTGACCAATTGCAAAAAGGCTACCTGGACATCGTGTTCCAGACCGATCTGGTCCGCCACGAAAGCGTGCGCAACCTGGAACTGGGTCACTACCCCATGCACTGGATCGCCGCCAGCCAGTCGATCTATGCCCGCCCCTATGCGTCGCTGGTGGAGATGGCCGGCGAGCGCATCATCACCTTCGTCAAGCATTCGCGACCGCATCAGGATGTACTCAACCTGTTGTACGCCCATGGCGTGAGTGCGCCGCGGGTCAGTTGCGTCAACTCGGTGTCGGCCATGACCCGGCTGATTCGCGACGGATTCGGCATCGGCGCCTTGCCCGCCGCGCTGGTGGCCAAGCCCCTGGCCAGCGGCGAATTGATCCAGCTCGAACCCGGCACCGCCCTGCCCCAACTCGGCGTCGTCGCCTCGTGGCGCGCTGGTGTCGGCCTGGAACTGGTCGAGAATATCGTGCAGATGAGTCGCCAGGTGGTCAGCCAATACGCCGTTGATGTCGGGCCGCAACGCATGGTGGCGGCTCCCGGGCTGAACAGCCAACCACCTCTTGAATAACTTTTAGTTGTCACGGGGTAGCAATATTCCTTGTTGGACGTCATCGCCACGGTGTTCTCAAAGTAGCGAACGAACGCTTGGAGAGCCCCGTAATGATGTCCTTCGAACAACTGCAGCAATGCACGCCCCTGGCCCTGCGCCAAAGCATCGCCGCCGGCCAGTACCAGGGCCACACCAGCGGCCTGGGCCAGGGCCGCGTGCAAGCCAATATCGTGATTCTGCCCGGCGACTGGGCCAATGAATTCCTGCGCTACTGCACCCTCAATCGCCAGGCCTGTCCGGTGCTTGATGTGACCGAGCCAGGCGATCCGTTCTTCCGCAACCTGGGCGTCGCCATCGATATCCGCCACGAGGTGCCTCAATACCGGGTCTACCGCCACGGCGAGTTGAGCGAAGCGCCGCTGGACATCGAACACCTGTGGCAGGACGACCTGGTGGCCTTCGCCCTCGGTTGCTCGTTCTCGTTCGAACAACCCCTGCTGGAGGCCGGCATCCGTTTGCGGCACATTGAGTTGGGGCGCAATGTCGCGATGTTCCAGACCAACATCGACACACGCCCCACCGCTCGCCTGTCTGGCAAAATGGTGGTGACCATGCGGCCGATGAAAGCCGCCGCGGCCATCCAGGCGATCCAGATTACCGGGCGCATGCCCAACGTTCACGGCGCCCCGGTGCACATCGGCGATCCGTCACTGATCGGCATTCAATCCCTGGACTCGCCGGATTACGGCGATGCCGTGCCGGTGGAAGCGGACGAGATCCCGGTGTTCTGGGCCTGCGGCGTGACGCCTCAATCGGTGGTCCAGGCCTCGCGTCCACCGTTGTGCATCACCCACGCCCCGGGCTGCATGCTGGTGACGGACTTATGGAACAGTGATTTGTAAACCTCGGACGAGGCTGTTTTTCAACTTGAAGGGACACACGATGAACACCGCTCAGCAATCGATTCAACAGTACATCAGCGCCAAGGACGGCAACCGCCCTCACCTGCTGGACCAGGCTTTTACGCCGACTGCTATTCTGCACATGGTGGTGCGCACCGGTTCTATCACGTTTCCCGACCACGTCGAAGGCCGTACCGCCATTGGCGACGTGCTGGTCAGTCGCTTTGGCCAGACCTTCGAAAACGTCTACACGTTCTGCCTGGCCGCCCCGCCACCGGCCAACGCCGAGGCGTTCCAGTGCAAATGGCTGGTGGCGATGTCCGACAAGAACAGCGGCGAGGCACGCGTCGGTTGCGGCCTGTATGACTGGCAGTTCGATCCGGCGTCAAGCCTGGCCAAGCGACTGACCATCACCATCGAACACATGAAGACCCTGCCGGCGACCGATCTGCCGATGATCATGGCCTGGGCATCACGGCTGGAGTACCCATGGTGCCAGCCTGAAGCGGTTATCGATAACGTGCCGGACTCAGGCGCGCTTCAGGATGTTATCCGGTACCTGGAAGATCTTTGATCAGGCTGCCCATGCGCTTTCAGGAGTCTTCCACGACTGTTTCAAGGAATCGCCCCAAATGAACATCAAGTTTCTCGAAACCTTCGTCTGGGTCGCCCGCCTGAAGAGCTTTCGCCTCACCGCGGAAAAGCTGTTCACCACCCAGGCGTCCATTTCCAGTCGGATCGCCGCCCTGGAGGACGAAATGGGTGTGCGCCTGTTCGTACGCGATTCCAAAGGTGTGTCGCTGACCTCCGAAGGCCAGCGCGTGCTGGAGTACGCCGAGCGCATCATGGATACCATGCAAAGCATGAAAGCCGTGATCAAGGATCCGCGCCAGGTGCGCGGTCGGATCCGCATCGGTGCGATGGATACGGTGATCCACACCTGGCTCAGCCCCTTGGTGACGCGCCTGATGGAATGTTACCCAGCCCTGGAAATCGAACTGTCGGCCGACACCGCGAGCAACCTGTGCTCGCAACTGGAGAAAGGCTACCAGGACATCATTTTCCAGACCGACATCCTGCGCCTGGACAGCGTACGCAACGCGCTGCTGGCGCGTTACCCGATGCACTGGGTGGTGCGCACCGGCTCCGCCTATGACCGCTCCTATGCGTCGCTGGAGGACTTGTCGCAGGAACGCATCGTGACGTTCTCGCGCAACTCTCGCCCCCACCAGGACATTCTCAACCTGCTGCACTCGGCCAACATCGTCTCGCCCCGCATCAACTGCGTGAACTCGGCCTCGGCCATTACCCGCCTGGTTCGCGACGGCTTTGGCATTGGCGCCATGCCCGCGGCGCTGGTCGTCGGCGAACTGGCCCAAGGCACATTGACGTTGGTGGACGGTGTGCCGCTGCCCTCGGTCATGGACATCGTGGCCAGTTGGCGGACCGGCGCGGGAATGGAACGGGTGGAAGACATCGTCAGCCTGACCCGCGAAGTGGTCAGCGAATTCGTCGCACAATTACCGGCCGAGTACCGACTCGATATGAATTAAGCCGCCCATTCATTTCGTCATCAGATATTCACACCGGTAACATACCGTGGGCACCGATTGATCCCGTCCCTCGATCGGTGAGCCATCTGCCTGATGCAAGCATTCCTGAAAAACAGCCCCCCCGAAGCGCCGACTAAAACGCCAACTCATAGGGAACACAGGCATGACGCGCAGAACAGCGACAGGTCCCGTGAAGGTGAGATCTGTGTTCGGTTCCTGTCGTGTGCAGACATTCCCTCGCTGCTTGAGCTCGAACAAAAGAAATGGACGGACGATCAGCGGGCCGATGCCGCCATGCTGGCCTCCCGAATCGCCGCATTCCCTGCCCTGAGTGTCGGTGCGTTTTGCACTCGCAGCGGCACCGCGCAGGCATCGCTGTTCATGAAACCGACCCGGCACGACCATATTCGCCAGTGCCCGACCTGGGCAGATTGCGCGAGGAAACAGCACGGTGACGAATCGGCCAGAACGGATGCGTTGTTTGGCATCAGCCTGAGCAGCGTCGACCCGAAAGCGGCCAATGCGATTTTCGAGTTCTTCTGGCCCTACGCGCTGAAACAAGGCTGGTCGGTCATCTATCTGGGATCCCCTGTCCCGGGCCTGAGGGATTGGCGCTCGAAAAACCCCGGTATCACAGCGGCACACTACATCCTGGGTAAACGCCAGGGAGTGCCGTTGGACCCACAACTGCGGTACTACTTCAAGAAAGGCTTTCGCAAGATCGTCGCCATCAAAGACAACTACTTCCCCCATGAGCCTTCGCTGGATGTCGGCGTGCTGATCCAAGGCAAAGTGCCGCTGTCGGGCCTTTCGTTCATCTGGAAGAGAGTTCCGTTGCCCTGGTTGCAACGCATGAAAAAACTGGTCTTCGTGTGCCTGTGAACACCTCCCGGGCTGTAGCCGTTGCCCGTGCAGTGGCTTTTGCTTCATCGAGCAGCAATCTTCCCAGCTACCTGTTCATGGCACTGTGCGTCCTGAATACCGCCGCGATTGCCTGGCTGGCGACGCACGAGGCATTCGTATGGCTGGCTGTCGCACCGCTGATCGTGCTCCAGGCGATCCTGATGATCGGTGTCCAGGAGATCAAGCATCAAGGCGTGCATCGCCAGTTCCTCGTGGGCACACGCCTCAATGACGCAGTGGGGGTGTTCGCGGCAGGCATTTTTGCGGCCAACTTCGTGGGCTACCGCTACTTCCACCTCGAACACCACCGCAAGACCTGCCAGGCCGATGATCCCGAAGGCTTGATGTACGAACAGACCTGGCCCACCCGCTGGATCAGCCTGCTGGGCGCCGCAGAGCAATTCTGGGTGGCGATCTCCACCAACAGGATCTCCCGCCGCTACCTGCCGCCGAACGCGGTCTGGCGCTGGCGCTGGAACAACGCCTTGATCGTCGTTTTTGCCGGTGCGCTGGCGTTCGGTCTCTATGAGGTGCCTCGCCTGGTCGTCTGCGTCTATCTGCTCCCTTATTGCCTGTTTGCCTGGATGGATTTCTGGCTGACGCAAGCCGAGCACTATGGCGTACGGATCTCGGCCCAAGGCCCGCGCCGCGCGCCCTGTGAGATCACCACGGACGTGCGCCTGCCAAAGGCCCTCTCCTGGCTGATCCTGCATCGTTCGCTGCATCGCACCCACCATCATGCGCCTGCAACCCGCTGGTTCCACGCGTACGCGCAATCGAGGGTGCTCGCCAAAGACAAGCCCGGTGGCATGACAGACCTGCCCACGTTCGTTGCGACATGGATGCGACTCGGTCCCAGACTCTGGAAATAAGCCATGAAAAACAACTGCGAGCCCTTCTGGAACGACACACCGATCAGGACCTACCTGTTCGATGCCTTTTCGGTGCTGCTGCCTGCCGGCGAACAATTTGTGATTTCGGTGGTGGAATCATCCGCTTTGCAGTTGCCGCCAACCTCGCCACTGGCTGACCAGTCACGCGACTTCGTGGCCGAGGAACGCGCCCACCAGCGAGCCCATCGCCTCTACAACCAACAACTGGAAAAGCAGGGTTTTGCAGTCAAGAAATACGAACACGAGATCGAAAAGGACCTCGATGCCCTGCGTGCCAAACTGTCACTCCATGCGCAGCTGTCCCTGGCCGCGGCGTTCGAGCATGTGACGGCCGTCACCTCGCGGATCGCCTTGCGCAGTGGCGGGCTGCTTTCTACCAGCGCCTCCCCGCAAACACGCCTGTGGCGCTGGCACTGCACTGAAGAAGTGGCTCATCAGCACGTCACCACCGATCTGCTCCAGGCGTTGGGTGTCCCCTATTGGCAGCGGATTGTCTATTTCTTGGCCGCATCGGCGCTGATGACCTTCGATGTCCTGCGGCATCTGCATGGTTTTGCTCGCTGGGACATTGCCCGCGGCCGCGTCAGCGCCAGGCAGCTGGGATGGGCCACGGGGCGCCTGCTGCTGCGCGACGGCGCGAACCTGGTGCTGCTGGCAAGCGGATGGGCCGCCTACTTTCTTCCGCTGAAAACGAATGCGGTGGCGGACTGTAAGTGAACTGCAATATCGCCGACTTATTCTGGACCGAGCGCACGGCGGCGAATGGCTGGTTGTGCATGTCGCCCGCTCGGAATGATCCAGGGAGTTCGCCATGAAAATCAGTGTATTCGGAAGTGGTTACGTAGGCTTGGTGCAAGCTGCCGTGTTGGCCGAAGTGGGCCATGACGTGGTGTGCATGGACATCGACGAGCGCAAGGTCGACAGCCTGCGCCAAGGCCAGGTGAGCATTTACGAGCCGGGCCTGGCCGCGCTGGTGCGTGAAGGCCTGGAGGCTGGCCGTTTGCATTTCACCTGCGACGAACAGCTCGCCGTGCAGCACGGCCAAGTGCTGTTTATCGCCGTGGGCACGCCTTCCCGGGACGATGGCAGTGCCGATCTGAGCCAGGTCCTGGCCGTCGGCGAGGCCGTCGCCCGCTACCGCGAGCAACCGCTCATTGTGGTGGAGAAGTCCACCGTGCCGGTGGGCACCGGCGACGTTCTGCGGGCGCACATCGACAAATGCCTGCTCAAGGCCAGTCGCCTGCTGCAGTTCGATATCGTCTCCAACCCCGAATTCCTCAAGGAAGGCTCGGCGGTCGCCGATTGCCGTCGTCCGGATCGCATCGTGATCGGCTGCGAGCGCGAGGAAGTGCGCGAAACCATGCGCGACCTGTACGCCCCGTTCAACCGCAACCACGACCGGGTCCTGTTCATGGACCTGCGCAGCGCCGAGCTGACCAAATACGCCGCCAACGGCATGCTGGCGACCAAGATCAGTTTTATCAACCAGATCGCCGAACTGGCCGAACACCTGGGGGCCGACATCGAGTCCGTGCGCCTGGGCATCGGCGCCGACTCGCGCATCGGCTATCACTTCATCTACCCGGGATGTGGCTACGGCGGCTCGTGCTTTCCCAAGGACATGCGTGCCCTGATCCACACGGCCGAGCAGGCTCATTGCTCCAGCGACCTGCTGCAAGCGGTGGAAGCCATCAACGGGCGGCAGAAACACAAGCTGTTCGAGCGGATCAACGCGTTCTACCAGGGCGACCTGCGCGGCAAGACCTTCGCCCTCTGGGGCCTGGCCTTCAAGCCCAATACCGACGATATGCGCGACGCACCGAGCCGCACCTTGCTGGAATCGCTTTGGGCCGCAGGTGCCAGCGTCCGCGCGTTCGACCCGGAGGCGATGCAGCAGACGCAATTGCTCTACCCCGACGAGCCCCGACTCATGCTGATGGGCACGCCGGAATCGGTGTTGCCGGGGGCCGACGCGTTGGTCATCTGCACCGAATGGCAGCCCTTCAAGGCGCCGGACTTCGACCTGATCCAGCAACGGCTCAAGGCCCCAGTGATTTTTGACGGTCGTAACCTGTTCGATCCGGAGCGCATGGACGACAAGGGTTTCACCTATTTTCCGATGGGTCGCGGGCAGTCGCGCAACCTGCCTATCGCCCAGCAAACGTGGTTCCCAGCTTCGAGAAGCGCGTGACCTGTGGCGTTACCTCAAAATTAATGCACTCAAGCAGCATTAATATGAATTTGTAAGCAAGGGTTGTGAACGGCACACTGTGCAGCGTTCCTCCCCCAACTGTTGGAACACTTAAAGGGCTTTCTGGGACCTCCCCGTAAGCCCCTTTTTTTGTTCGTTTTTTGGATTGTCGCTTAATGCTTTCTCGCTGGTTCCCCGCCGCTATCAATACCCGTCCCACCGAATGGAGCCGCGCCGCCATCGGCATGGCGCTGGGGACGATGTTCAGCGTCTGGCTCTGTGGCCAGGTATTCGGCCTTGAGGTGGCGCAACACCTGATCGGCCCGCTCGGCGCCTCGGCGGTGCTGTTGTTTGCGGTGTCATCGGGCGCCCTCGCCCAGCCCTGGTCGATTGTCGGCGGTTACCTGTGTGCGTCGGTCGTCGCGCTGCTGGTGGCCCATGTATTGGGTCGCACGCTGGGTAGCGCCTGCCTGGCGGCGGGCATGGCGCTGGTATTGATGTGCTGGCTGCGTTGCTTGCATCCACCGGCAGGCGCCCTGGCGGCGACGCTGGTACTGGCCGCCCCGTCTATCATTACCTTGGACTGGCAAGCCGTTGGCGCGGCGATGCTGGCCGGTTCCGGGCTGCTGGCCTTTGCCCTGGCCTACAACAACCTGACGCGGGTGCGCTATCCCAAGCGAGCCAGCGAACCGGTGGCCGTCATACCGGCTGACCACCCTCCCGTCGACCGCCAGGCAATCACCGCCGAAGACCTGAAACTGGCCTTGGCAGAAATGGAAGCATTCTTTGACGTCACACCGGAAGATCTCGAGCAATTGATCCACGTCAGCGAGCGAAATGCCAAGCGCCGCAGCATCGCGGAGGTTCTCTCTAGTCGCGGTTGAGCCTGTGGCTGCTATAAATATGCAGAAAGGACCTGCACGTATCCCGGTTGTGCAATGCAAATTTGCACTGGTACGATCCTGAATGGGTACGCGCGACACAATTCATAAAGAAGAATAAAAGCAGGGAGTTAGCGATGACAGCTCAGGTTTCATCACACGCTGCGGGAACCATCGAAACCGCGGCCTATGAGGTGCTGGTCGAAGTTCGCAATCACATTGGCCATTTGACCCTGAACCGCCCCGCCGGCCTCAATGCCCTCACCCTGGGCATGGTGCGCAGCTTGCAGCAACAACTCGATACCTGGGCTCTGGACCCACAGATCCGCGCCGTGGTGCTGCGTGGCGCGGGCGAGAAGGCGTTTTGCGCCGGCGGTGATATCCGTTCGTTGTACGACAGCCACAAGCAGGGTGACACCCTGCATGAAGACTTCTTCGTCGAGGAATACGCCCTCGACCTGACGATTCATCACTACCGCAAACCGATCGTTGCCTTGATGGATGGCTTCGTGCTGGGCGGCGGCATGGGACTGGCCCAAGGTGCCGACCTGCGGGTGGTGACCGAGCGCAGCCGCCTGGGCATGCCGGAAGTCGGCATCGGGTATTTCCCGGACGTGGGCGGCAGTTACTTCCTGCCGCGCATTCCTGGCGAACTGGGTATCTACCTGGGCGTCAGCGGCGTGCAGATCCGTGCGTCTGACGCCTTGTATTGCGGGCTGGCCGACTGGTATCTGGACAGTCGCAAGCTTGAACAGCTCGATGCGCGCCTCGATCGCCTGGCGTGGGGTGATACGCCACTCAAGGACCTGCAAAGCTTGCTGGCCAAGCTTGGTGTGCAACAGCTGCCTGCCCCGCCCCTGGCCGACCTGCGGCCAGCCATCGACCATTTCTTTGGCCTGCCCGACGTGCCGAGCATGGTCGAGCAGTTGCGCCAGGTCACCGTCGCCAACAGCCACGAATGGGCGATTAAGACCGCCGACCTGCTGGACAGCCGCTCTCCCCTGGCCACGGCCGTGACCCTGGAAATGCTGCGGCGCGGTCGGCATTTGAGCCTGGAAGACTGTTTTGCCCTGGAACTGCATCTGGATCAGCAATGGTTCGAGCGCGGTGACCTGATCGAAGGTGTGCGCGCCTTGCTGATCGACAAAGACAAGAACCCGCGTTGGAACCCGCCGACCCTGGAGGCGCTGGACGCTGACCATGTGGCGAGTTTCTTCGACGGCTTCGACGACCACGGGAACTGAGCCATGCATGACCTCGAACTGACCGAAGAACAAGTGATGATCCGCGACATGGCCCGGGACTTCGCCCGTGGTGAAATCGCCCCCCATGCCCAGGCGTGGGAAAAGGCCGGCTGGATTGACGATGGCCTGGTGGCGAAGATGGGGGAACTGGGCCTGTTGGGAATGGTAGTGCCGGAAGAATGGGGCGGTACCTACGTCGATTACGTCGCCTATGCCCTGGCCGTGGAAGAAATCTCCGCAGGCGACGGTGCTACCGGCGCACTGATGAGCATCCACAATTCGGTGGGTTGCGGGCCGGTGCTGAATTTCGGCACCGATGAACAAAAACAGACGTGGCTGGCCGACCTCGCCAGTGGCCAGGCCATTGGCTGCTTCTGCCTGACCGAACCCCAGGCCGGCTCCGAAGCCCACAACCTGCGCACCCGGGCCGAATTGCGCGATGGCCAGTGGGTCATCAACGGCGCCAAGCAGTTCGTCAGCAATGGCAAGCGAGCAAAACTGGCGATCGTGTTTGCCGTGACGGACCCGGAACTGGGCAAGAAAGGCATTTCGGCGTTCCTGGTGCCCACCGATACGCCGGGTTTTATCGTTGATCGCACCGAACACAAGATGGGCATCCGCGCCTCGGACACCTGCGCGGTCACCTTGAGCAATTGCACCATCCCCGAGGCCAATCTGTTGGGGGCTCGCGGTAAAGGCCTGGCCATCGCCCTGTCCAACCTGGAAGGTGGCCGCATCGGCATTGCTGCGCAAGCCTTGGGCATCGCCCGTGCTGCCTTTGAAGCGGCGCTGGCTTACGCGCGTGATCGCGTACAGTTCGACAAACCGATCATCGAGCACCAGAGCATCGCCAACCTGCTGGCCGACATGCACACCCGCATCAACGCCACCCGCCTGCTCATCCTCCACGCCGCCCGCCTGCGCAGCGCCGGCAAGCCGTGCCTGTCAGAAGCCTCCCAGGCCAAGCTGTTTGCCTCGGAAATGGCCGAGAAAGTCTGCTCCTCGGCCATACAGATTCATGGTGGGTATGGGTATCTCGAGGATTATCCGGTAGAGCGCTACTACCGCGATGCGCGGATTACCCAGATTTATGAAGGGTCGAGCGAGATACAACGCATGGTCATCGCCCGGGAGTTGAAACACTACCTGGTGTGATGGCTGTAAAAGCATCGCGAGCAAGCTTTGCTCCCACTGAATCTGTGCTGCACACAGAATACTGTGCCAGGTCACGGCCCCTGTGGGAGCAAGGCTTGCCCGCGATAGCGGTGTATCAGTCATTTATAGGCTGAATGTACCGCCGCCTTCGCGGGCAAGCCCAGCTCCCACAGGGTTTAGCGGCGCACACAAATGCTGCGTATCCCTCCGATCCCCTGTGGGAGCGAGCCTGCTCGCGATGGCGGTGTATCTGTCACTGAGATGCCGAATGTTCAGGCCCAATCGCGAGCAAGCTCGCTCCCACGGGGTTTGATGGCGCACACAAAGGCTGCATACACCCCAAATCCCCTGTGGGAGCGAGCTTGCTCGCGATGGCGTCAGTGAAAACGCCGCCTTACTTGTCCTGGAACTCCGCCGCACGCTTGGCTACGAATGCCGCCATGCCTTCCTTCTGATCCTGCGTCGCAAACGCCGCGTGGAATACTCGGCGCTCGAAGCGCACGCCTTCGGACAGGCTGACTTCAAAGGCGCGGTTGACGCTTTCCTTGACCATCATGCTGATGGGCACCGACTTGGAGGCGATCAACGCTGCAGTCTTCAGCGCCTCGTCCAGCAACTCATCGGCCGGCAGGATCCGCGCGACGATGCCGCAACGCTCGGCTTCCACCGCATCGATGAAGCGCCCGGTCAGGCACATTTCCATGGCCTTGGCCTTGCCCACCGCGCGGGTCAGCCGCTGGGTGCCGCCCATGCCTGGCAGCACGCCGAGGTTGACCTCCGGCTGGCCGAACTTGGCGTTGTCACCGGCCAGGATGAAGTCGCACATCAACGCCAGCTCACAGCCACCGCCCAAGGCAAAACCGTTCACTGCCGCGATGATCGGCTTGCGACGGTTGGCCACGCGGTCGCTGTCGCTGAACAGGTCGTCCAGGTAGATCTGCGGGTAGGTCAGCTCGGCCATTTCCTTGATATCGGCACCGGCGGCAAAGGCTTTTTTCGAGCCGGTCAGCACGATGCAGCCAATCTTCGGATCAGCCTCCAGGCTGTCCAGCGCCTGGTTCAGTTCGCTGACGATCTGCGCATTCAAGGCGTTCAATGCCTGGGGACGGTTGAGGGTGATCAGGCCGACGCGGTCCTTGATCTCCAATAAAATCGTTTCATAGCTCATGCAGGACTCCTGTTCAAAGATTGCGCGAAATGACCATGCGCTGAATGTCGCTGGTGCCTTCGTAGATCTGGCAGACCCGCACGTCGCGGTAGATGCGCTCCAGCGGGAAGTCGTTGAGGTAACCGTAGCCGCCCAGGGTTTGCAACGCCATGGAGCAGACTTTTTCAGCCATTTCCGAGGCGAACAGCTTGGCCATGGAGGCCTCCACCAGCGCCGGCTGGCCGCTGTCTCGCAGGGCAGCGGCGTAGTGCACCATTTGCCGGGCCACGGCGATCTGGGTCGCCATGTCGGCCAGGCGGAACGCCACGGCCTGGTGCTCGATGATCGGCTTGCCGAAACTGGAGCGTTCCCGGGCATAGTCCCGCGCCGCCTCGAACGCCGCGCGGGCCATGCCCACCGCTTGCGCCGCGATGCCCACGCGCCCGCCTTCCAGGTTCGCCAGGGCGATCTTGTAGCCCTCGCCCTCCTCACCCAAGCGATTACCCACCGGCACCTTCACATCCTCGAAGAGGATCTGGCAGGTGTCGGAGGCGTGCTGGCCAAGTTTGTCTTCGACCCGGGCCACGCTGTAGCCCGGCGAATCGGTCGGCACGATGAATGCACTGATGCCACGCTTGCCTGCGCTCGGATCGGTCACCGCAAACACAATCACCACCCCGGCATTCTGCCCGGACGTGATGAACTGCTTGCAACCGTTGAGCACGTAATGATCACCCTCCAGCCGCGCCCGCGTCTTGAGGCTGCTGGCGTCCGAACCGGCCTGGGGCTCGGTCAGGGCGAAGGCGCCAAGCATCGCGCCACTCGCCAGGGGCGTGAGGAATTTCGCCTTCTGCTCATCGTTGCCGAACTTGAGGATCGGCACGCAGCCCACCGAGTTGTGCACGCTCATGATGGTCGAGCACGCGCCGTCGCCAGCGGCGATTTCCTCCAGGGTCATCGCGTAGGCCAGGTAACCGGTGTCACAGCCGCCCCACTGCTCCGGCACCAGCATGCCGAAGAAGCCCAGCTCGGCCATTTCACCAATGGCTTCCCGGGGGAAACGGTGCTCGCGGTCCCATTCGGCGGCGAACGGTTTCAAGCGTTCCTCGGCGAACTGCCGGGCCATGTCGCGGATTTGGGTCTGTTCTTCAGTCGGGAGCATGGTGATTCCTTAATACAGGCATTCGACGGCCATGGCCGTGGCTTCGCCGCCGCCGATGCAAATGGCCGCAACGCCGCGCTTGAGGCCCTTCTGACGCAGGGCCGAGAGCAAGGTCACCAGGATCCGTGCGCCAGACGCGCCAATCGGGTGGCCCAGTGCACAGGCGCCGCCGTGGACGTTGACCTTGTCATGGGCAATCTCCAGCTTGTCCATGGTCACCAGCCCTACCACGGCAAAGGCTTCGTTGACTTCGAACAGGTCGACTTGATCCAGCGACCAACCGGTTTTCTGCATCAGTTTCTTCACGGCGCCAATCGGTGCGGTGGGAAACAGGCTCGGAGTATCGGCAAACGCCGCGTGACCGTGAATCACCGCCAAGGGCTTGAGGCCACGCTGGGCAGCCTGGCTCTGGCGCATCAGCACCAGGGCAGCGGCACCATCGGAAATGGAACTGGCGTTGGCCGCCGTCACCGTGCCGCCCTCGCGAAATGCCGGCTTGAGCGAGGCGATCTTGTCGATCCGTGCTTTCGGCGGCTGCTCGTCGTGGCGCACGGTCACTTGCTCCTTGCCGACCATGATCTGCAACGGCACGATCTCGGCGTCGAAACTGCCATCCTTGATCGCCTGCTGGGCGCGGGTGGTGGATGCAATGGCGAAGGCATCCTGGGCCTCGCGACTGAAGCCATTGGCCTCGGCGCAATCTTCGGCGAAAGTGCCCATCAGCCGACCTTTGTCGTAGGCGTCTTCCAGGCCGTCGAGGAACATGTGGTCAAGCACCCGGCCATGGCCCATCCGGTAACCGCTGCGAGCACGATCGAGCAGGTACGGCGCGTTGGACATGCTCTCCATGCCGCCGGCCACCACTACTTCGGCGCTGCCGGCGATGAGCATGTCATGGGCAAGAATCGCCGCTTCCATGCCCGAACCGCACATCTTGTTGAGCGTGGTGCAGCGGGTCGACTTGTCTAGCCCGGCGCCCAGCGCGGCCTGACGCGCCGGTGCCTGGCCCAAGCCTGCGGCGAGTACACAACCGAACAGCACTTCTTCAACCGCGTCGGGTGCGATGCCGGCTCGCTCCACGGCGGCCTTGATGGCGGCGGCACCCAGCTGCGGGGCGCTGAGGCTTTTCAGTTCGCCCTGGAAACCGCCCATGGGGGTGCGGACGGCGCTGACGATGACAATAGGATCGTTGGACATCATGAATCCTCCTGATTATTTGGCTGCCATACGCAAGGCACCGTCGAGACGGATCACCTCGCCGTTGAGCATGCTGTTTTCAATGATATGCCTGACCAGCGCCGCGTACTCGGAAGGTTTCCCAAGGCGTGGCGGAAACGGCACGCCGGCGGCCAGGGAATCACGGACTTCCGGGGTCATGCCGGCCATCATCGGGGTCTCGAAGATCCCTGGCGCAATAGTCATCACCCGGATACCGAAACGCGCCAGCTCGCGGGCGGCCGGCAACGTCAGGCTGGCGATGGCGCCTTTGGATGCCGCATAAGCCGCCTGGCCGATCTGTCCATCGAAGGCCGCCACCGACGCCGTATTGATGATCACCCCGCGCTCGCCGTCGGCGTCTGCCTCGGTTTCGGCAATGGCCGCAGCCGCCAGGCGCAGCAGGTTGAAGCTGCCGATCAGGTTGACGTTGATCACCTGGCTGAAGCTGGCCAGGGCGTGGGGACCGTTCTTGCCGAGGATCTTCTCGCCGCGCACGATACCGGCGCAGTTCACCAGGCCATTGAGACCGCCGAACGCATCGACCGTGGCCTTGACCGCCGCTTCAGCCGCCGTTTCGTTGCTGATGTCGGCCACCACGCTCTGGCAACCCAGTTTTTGCGCCTGGGCGGCCACGGCGTCGGCGTTGAGGTCCACCAGCATCACTTTGGCGCCGGCCTTGACCAGCATTTCACCGGTGGCCGCACCGAGGCCGGAAGCACCGCCGCTGACGAGGAAAATCTTGTTGTCGATCTGCATCATGGTTTCCTTGGATTCAAGCTGAAACGTTGGACGCCACGGCCTCTTGAGCCTTGGCGATTTCCTGGTTGCGCAAGATAAAGCGCTGCAATTTGCCGCTCGGGGTTTTCGGCAAGTCGCTGACAAATTCGATTTCACGGGGATAGGCATGGGCCGCCAGGCGCTTGCGCACATGCAGGCGCAGCTCTTCGGCCAGCTCCGGTGAGGCACGGAATTGCGCGCTGAGCACCACGAAGGCCTTCACCAGCTCGGTGCGTTCCGGATCGGGCTTGCCGATCACCGCCGCTTCCACCACGGCCGGGTGTTCGATCAGTGCGCTTTCCACGTCGAACGGACCGACCCGGTAGCCGGAGGTGGTAATCACGTCGTCGCTACGGCCCACGAAGCTGATGCTGCCGTCGGGGTTCAGCTCCACGGTGTCGCCGCTCAAATAGTAGTCACCGACGAAGGCCTTGGTCGGCCCGCCTTCGTAACCGGCGAACCAGCACATGGGCGATTGACTGCGATCCAGCGCGAGAATGCCCGGCTGGCCTACGCCCAGCTCGCGCTGATTTTCATCCAGCACCACGATCCGATGGCCTGGCGAGGCAAAACCGGCCGCGCCCAGGTGCACCGGATGTTCCAGCCCATGGTGGTTGCACAGCACCATGCCCAGTTCGGTCTGGCCGTAATGGTCGTGGATCACCACGTTCAGGTTATCGGCGAACCAACGGATCACCTCCGGGTTCAACGGCTCACCAGCGCTGCTGACGATGCGCAGCTTGCCCTTGATCGAGCGGGCAAACTGCTCGCCACCGGCGATCAACAGGCGATAGGCCGTGGGCGAGCCGGTCAGGTTGGTGATGCCGTATTTATTGATGACCCGGCAGGTGCTTTCCAGGGTGAACGGGCCATCGTAGAAGGTAATCGGATGCCCCATGGCCAGCGGCCCGGTCACGCCAAAATAGATGCCGTAGGCCCAGCCCGGGTCGGCGACGTTCCAGAAGGCGTCTTCAGGGCGCAGGCCTACGGCGTCACGGGTGTAGCTCTGGAACGCCACGATGGCCTTGAGCGGCACCGACAGCGCCTTGGCAGGTCCCGTGGTGCCGGAGGTGAACATCAGCAGGAACGGGTCTTCGCCGGTGAGCATCAGCGGTTCGCACTGGCTGGAGTGGTTCGCCACTTCGGCCCAGAAACTGTAGTCACCGCGCACGATGCCCTGGCCCTTTTCGCCGCCGACCGTGACGATGGTGGGGCAACCGGCGACTTCGTCGAGCTTGGGACGGTTGACCGCATCGGTGACGACCAAGCGCGCGCCCGAGCTGCCGAGGCGGTGCTCGATGGCCTTGGGCCCGAATGCGGTGAACAGCGGTTGATACACCGCCCCAATGCGCCAGGTGGCGAGTACCACGATCAACAGTTCAGCGGTGCGCGGCAGCAGGCCGGCCACTTTGTCGCCCTTGCCGATGCCTTGGGCCCGCAGGAAGTTGGCGAACCGCGCGGCGTTGTCCTGCAGGTCACGGTAAGTCCAAGTCGCATCGCTGCCGTCACGGCCCTCCCAGAACAAGGCGATGCGCCCTGGCAACGCATGCCGGTCGCAACACTCGACGCAGGCATTGAGCGCCTCGAGCGAGCCGTGCAGTGCGGTGTTGACAGTGTGCAGGTAATCGAACTGCGAAGTGGCGGACGAATAATCGCGCATGACCAGCATCCCTCTGTGGTTTTTATTGGTTGGGGGAACCGTAATAGCAGGCAAATACTCGCGCCGAAGGGCTGTGGCGGCAATGGTCAAAGCTTTCAAGTTGCTTGACTGGTTTGGCCATGGTCCGAGGGATGTGTTGTCAGTACGGCCGCCATCGCGAGCAAGCTCGCTCCCACAGGGTGTTTGGGCGGTCACAAAGTCGAGGCCCCCCACCAATCCCCTGTGGGAGCGAGCTTGCTCGCGATGGCGGTGGTTCAGCCGCTACAAGGGTTGCTGCCAGGCAAACGAATACACCTTCTCCGGCGCTGGCGACTGGCAGCGCTGGTTGTCCGCATCAGCCCCCACCAGGAACCACTCGGCTCTTGAGGTATCGCCGACCCGGCGAGCCTTTTGCGGGTCGTAACAGCGGGCCAGGTCCCGAGCGGGCACCAGGGCGAAGGCCTGGGGGTGGCTGCGCAGCCAGGTGGCGGATTGTTCCAGGGAGTTGCCGTTATAAAAGCCGAAATGCACGATGGGTTGCTGGGCGAACAGCCAATGCCCCTCACGCCACCCCACAAGCACCAACTCGGCATTTGAAGTCATCCCGGCGACATCGCGCATCAAGGTCTGGTGGGGGTTGATGCCTTCCTTGTGGGGCTCGATAAAACCGCGCACAAACCAGGCACACAGCCACAGCGCAGCCAATACGTTGAAGACCACCCTGCCCCTCGGTCGCGCGCCAAACCAGCGGCGCAGCATCCACGGCACAAGCGGCGCCACCACCAGAATCAACGCGGGTAACGCGGGAAAGATATACAGCTTGCGTTTGCCGCTGCTCAGGCTAAAGAACACCAACACCAGCAGTACCCAACCGAGCAGCACCAACACCCGACCGTCGTGCTTGAGCAGTTGTTTACGCCAGGCCGGCACCAGCCAGGGGAGCATGAACACAATCGGCAGCCAGTACTTCGGAATCACCTGGACGAAGAAATACCAGAATGGCTCGCGATGCTCCCATGCGTTGGCATAACGCCCAGCGGTCTGCTTGAACAGGATTTCCTGGGCGTACGCCAGGCTGTCGGCACTGCCCTGCGCCACAATCATCAGCAAAGGCCCCAGCCATAACGCGATGGCGGCCAATGCTACGACCAGCCCCAGCCACCAGCGTCCCGCCTGGCCAGGCATGGCCACCACCCCTTTCCAACCTTTGCGCAGCGCATAGGCGTAGGGAATCAGCAGTAGCACCGGCAGAAACCCCACGCCTTTGCTGATGATCCCCAACCCCATCGCCGCGCACGCCACGTAGTACCAACGCCAGGCCGGGCCGAGCAGCATGTGCCGGCACAGGCCATAGATCCCCAGGATGGTCCAGAGCGCAAGGAAACCATCGATCTGCCCGGTGCGCAGGATGCTGTAGGTCTGGTAAGTCGCGAGAAACAAGAGCGCCGCGATCACCCCAACACGCCGTCCCCACAAACGTCGGCCCAGGTCATACAGACACGCAGTGGTGACGGCGCCTGCCAGCAGCGCGGGCAAGTACAGGGCAACTTTGGGCAGGTGGGTCTGTTGCACGAACAGCGCCACCGTCCACATGAACAGCGGCGGCTTGTCGGCGTAGATTTCACCGGCACGATGGGGAATGAACCAAGAGCCGTTCTGCAGCATCTCCAGGGCAACGCCAAGGAAGCGCTCCTCATCGACGTTCATCGGTTGGCGCCAGCCCAGGCCCGCGCCCACCATGATCAAGGCCAATACCACAAACGCCAGGAGCTCGAGCCGCGAGGAAGATAATCGTATCCGCACCGTCTCAGCCCTTCTTGGCCAGTTCGGGGTTTTCCTGCTCATGATGCTTGGCGATCAACTGCAAATTGCGCAGGTAAACGATAAAGCCGAAGGACTGGCCGACAATGAACACCGGGTCTTCGCGGTAGATGGCATAGGCCAGCAACAGCGCGCTGCCGATGATGCTCAGGTACCAGAAGCCCACGGGAATCATGCTGCGCTTCTTGTATTCGCTGTACAGCCATTGCAGGGCAAAACGCCCGGTGAATGCCAATTGACCACCGAAGCCAACGGCCAACCACAACGATTCTCTGCCCATTTCAAACCTCGGTTTCTTGTGCGTTGACGTCCAGGCGGGTGCGCTTGATCAGCCACCACACCCCGAACAGATCGACAATGCCCACCAGCGCCCGGTCCAGGTTGCCGTAGTTGGACACCCCGGCCCCGCGCTCACGGTGATTGACCGGTTGAACCAGCATCCGGCCGTTGTGACGGCGGATCAGCGCCGGAATAAAACGGTGCATGTGATCGAAATACGGCAGACGCAGAAACGCCTCGCGCTCGATCAACTTGATGCCGCAACCGGTATCGGGCGTCTGGTCCTTGAGCAGGCTGGCGCGCAATTTGTTGGCAAATCGCGAGGCCCAACGCTTGCTCGCCGTGTCCCGGCGATTGACGCGATGCCCTGCCACCAGCTTGACGCCCGCGGGGGTGCCTTCGGAGCCGCGCACCAGGTCGAGCATTTTCGGCAGGTCGGCCGGGTCGTTCTGACCGTCGCCGTCCAGGGTTGCCAACCAATGCCCGCGTGCCACTTCAGCGGCGTGGTAGATCGAGGTGCTCTGTCCGAGGGAACGGGTGTGGCTGAGCACTCGCAACTGCTGGTAGCCGCTGCCTTGCAGCGTCCGCAACTCAGCGGCGGTGGCGTCGGTACTGCCATCGTCGACCACGATGACTTCAAAAGCCTCGTCGACCAGCGCCGCACGTACTTCTTCCAGCAATGGAATGAGGTTGCCTGCTTCGTTCTTTGCCGGAATCAGGACCGACACATAAGGGGTTTCGTGCATGACGCTCCAGTAAAAAGCTGAGGAATGAGGGGTTAAACGCGGTAATACGCGCGGTACCAATCGACAAACGACTGCACACCGACGGGCACTGCGACCTGTGGGCGAAACCCCACCCGCTCCTCCAGTTCGCGAGTGTCCGCCCACGTGTCGACCACGTCGCCCGATTGCAACGGCAAGAAATTCTTTATCGCGCGGGTGCCCAGCGCCTCTTCAATGCACTCGATAAACTGCAAAAGCTTCACCGGTGAGCCGAAGCCGATGTTGTAGACCTTGTTGCGCACGCCGCTCTCATCGGTCGGCGGCAGCGGTATCAGCCGCACGAGGCCCTCGACGATGTCGTCGATATAGGTGAAATCGCGAGACATCGCGCCATCGTTGTAAACGTCGATGGCGCGCCCATTGAGGATCGCATCGGTGAATTTGAACGGCGCCATGTCGGGCCGTCCCCAAGGCCCATACACGGTGAAAAACCGCAGGCCGGTGGTGGGAATGCCATAGAGATGCGAGTAAGCGTGGGCCATCAGTTCATTGGCGCGCTTGGTCGCCGCATAGAACGATACCGGCTGATCGACGGGGTCGGTGGTGGCATACGGCAGGCGGTCGTTCAAGCCATACACCGAACTGCTCGAGGCGAAAATCAGGTGCGCCGGCCGATGGGCACGGCAGGCTTCCAACACGTTGAGGAAACCTACCAGGTTGCTTTGCGCATAAACGTCCGGATTGTCGATCGAATAACGCACGCCGGCTTGAGCCGCGAGGTGGACGACCTGGTCGAAGGCATGTTCGGCAAACAACTCCAACAGTGCCTGTTTGTCTGCCACATCCAGCAACTGAAAGCGGAAATCGCGGCATTCGGCCAACTGAGCCAGTCGTGCCTGTTTCAGCTCGACGCTGTAGTAGCTGTTGAGGTTGTCGATGCCAATGACCTGATGGCCATCGCTGCACAGCCGCTTGGCGGTATGAAATCCGATGAACCCTGCGACGCCGGTGACCAGTACTCTCATACGCGGCCAAAAACGGTCATTTGCATACATTACCCTGATGGATGGCCCGGCTTTTCCGGGGCCTGCACAGGCTTGTATCAGAAATAAATGACGGTTTTATGAGCGTAGCGAAAACCCCTGTGGGAGCGAGCTTGCTCGCGATAGCGGTGGCTCAGCCGCCTCTTCATCGACTGCCAGCCCCTCATCGCGAGCAAGCTCGCTCCCACAGCGGGCTTGGGTAGGCACAAGATTGGAGGCCAGCCGATGGGTCAATCAGGGTCGTTGAGAATCAGGCTGCGATAATGCCCCGGGTTGGACCCGGACCATTTGCGAAACGCCTTGTAGAAGGAGCTGGCATCGGCAAAACCCAGGCGCGAGGCGATTTCGACGAAACTGATGGAGGGCTCGGCCAGCCAGGTGATCGCCAGATCCTTGCGCACGCTGTCCTTGAGGCCCTGGTAAGTCTGGCCCTCCTCCGCCAGGCGTCGGCGCAGGGTGGACGCGGACACGCACAGCTGCTGGGCCAGGGCCTCGGTTTCCGGCCACTGTTCGGCAGGCAACTGCCGCAGGTCGTGCCGGATACGGCTGGCCAGGCTTTGCGGGTTGCGATACTTGACCAGGATGTTGGCCGGGGCCTGGGCCAGGAAGCGCTTGAGCTCATCAGCGTTGCGCCTGATCGGCAGGTCGAGGCATTCGGCGGCGAAAATCATTCGGGTGCGAGGCCGGTCAAAACGCAGGTTCTGGGAAAACATCACCCGATAGTCGTCGCAGAAATCCGGCGCTGGGCAACGCAGTTCGACGGAAAGAATGGGAATGCGCCGCCCGGCCAGCCAGCAGGCCACGCCATGGACGATCATCCAGTAGGTGAAATAGGTAAAGGCCCGGCGCGGTTCCTGATCGTCTTCCAGCAGCACGATCTCCGCCAGGCTTTGCTGGCGCACCCATTGGGCCGGCAGGTGTTCGAGCATCAGCGACAGAAACCCCAGCCCCGCCGTCAAGCCGCTCGCCAGCGTGGGCTGGGCCATGGCGCACTGGCAGAGAAACGCCAGGCTGCCAGACTTGAGCTTGCGCGGGTCCATGCCAAAAAACTCGTCATCCAGGCGCCGGGCGAGCAAACGCCAGAGCCGCGCATAGGCATGGGCCGGGACCCGTGCCTGGGCGTCGTCGAGCAACGCGGGATCGATGCCCACCTTGCTCAATACCTCATCGGTAGCCGCTCCGGGGGCGCAGCTTTGCAGCAGCGCCTCACGCACCAACTGAATGGAGATGGTGTCTTTTTTCGACATGGCGCGGGTGTTCACAGGATCCGGTAAAGCAGCCGTTCTATCCGCACCCGGCTGACCCGTTTCAGGAACCTGGCCACGGCGTCGGGGTAATCCGGCAGGGTTTCCAGGTCCAGGTAACGTTCGATCCGGCGGGTGTGGCGGTAGATCTGTTCAAGCTCGGCCTGGCGCGGCGCCAGCAACTCGCCCTTGGGGTCATCCAGCAACAGCGCGTTTTCCAGGTCCAGGCGAAAGGCCCGCGGATTGAGGTTATTACCGGTCAGCAAGGTGTAGCGCTCGTCGATCCACATGCCCTTGAGGTGATAGGTGTTGTCCCCGTCACGCCACAAGTGCAGGTTCAATTGACCGCTGTCGATAGCGCGCTGATGCCGTTTGGCGAAGCGTCGCAAGCTGATTTCGTAGAGGTATGGCAGCGCCGCGATGATCTTGAACGGCTCGCTTGGCGGAATGTAGAAGTCGTTGGCGGTCTTGTCGCCGACGATGATGTCGATCTTGACCCCACGGGCCAAGGCGCGATTGAGCTCCCGGGTCACCGCCAGGGGCAGGTTGAAATACGGTGTGCAAATGGTCAGTTGCTGGCGACTGCTGGCGATCAGCTCACCGATCACCCGGCTCAGCGGATTGTTCTTGCCCACGCCCAGCAACGGGCTTACCGACAGGCCACTCTTGTCGAGGCTGCCAACGCTGGTGTCATAGGTCGCGTACTTGAGGCGACTGCGCAGGTCGCCGATGTCCTTGCGCAAACTGCGGGTGCTGGGCAGGTTCGGCAGGTCCAGGCGGTGCACAGCCCTGGAGGTGACCAGGCCGTGCTGCACCAGGTGATGCATCGAATCGGCCAGTGCCGTGTTCTGCAGCAGGTGATAGCGGTCGTAGCGGTATTTGTCGAACTTGTGCAGGTAGACGTTATTCAGGCTGGCGCCGCTGTAGAGCACACAGTCGTCAATCACGAAGCCTTTCAAGTGCAGCACGCCGAACAGCTCGCGGGTCTGCACCGGCACGCCGTAGATCGGCACTTCACTGGCATGGATGCGAGTCTGTTCCTGGTACCACGCCGAGTTGCCCGGCTGCTTCTTGGCGCCGATCAGCCCGCGCTGGGCCCGCAGCCAGTCCACCACCACGACCACATCCAGTTCCGGACGCGCGGCCTTGGCGGCATGCAGGGCATCGAGGATTTCCTGGCCGGCCTCGTCCTGTTGCAGGTACAGCGCGACGATGTAGATGCGCTGGGTGGCCTGGGCGATTTTCTCCAGCAGGCAACGGCGGAATTGGGCAGCGCCATCGAGGATGGTCACCGCGTCGGCGGTCAGTGCAAAGCTGCGCAGCTTGGGCAGCAGGGAGCGTTTGAAAAGCGACGGCATAGGGCTCGCAAAAGGTCGATTCCGAAGAACGGATGAGCTTACACCATGGATGGGTTTGGGTCTTCCTGTCCTCAAGAAAAAATGACTTGACCAAGGAGAACGATCATTCTACTTTTGTTTCATGAACGAAATCACTGGTAATGAAACACGAGACATCATCCTCGATGTCGCTGAAAAGTTGATCTATAAAAGTGGCATCGCCGCCACCGGCATGGACCTTCTGGTAAAAACCGCCGGCGTCTCCAGGAAAAGTGTCTATCGCTACTTCGCCAACAAGGACGACCTGATCGTCGCCGCCCTCAGGCGGCGGGACGAACGCTGGATGCACTGGTTCTGCACCGAAGTGGACAAGGCGCCGACCCCGACTGCACGGCTGCTCAACCTGTTCACCGTGCTCAAGGGCTGGTTCGACAGCGAAGGTTTCCGCGGCTGCGCATTCATCAACACCAGTGGCGAAACCGGCGATCCACAGGATCCGGTCCGCCAGGTGGCGAAGCTGCACAAACAGAAGTTGCTCGATTACGTAACCCGGCTGTGCGTCGAACAAGGTGTCCAGAACCCGGACGCACTGGCCCGCCAACTGCTGATTCTGATTGACGGCGCCATTACCGTGGCGCTGGTCATGGGCGACCACAGCGCGGCTGACGACGCCCAGGACTTGCTCGAAAAACTGCTGCACGCCTGACCTGTTGAACCCTTGTGCAATTCGTCAATTCACTGGAGATCCGCCATGTCTGCCTCTTCCGAAGTTCGTCCGCCGTTGCCGCCGTTCACTCGTGAATCGGCGATCGAGAAAGTTCGCCTGGCCGAAGACGGCTGGAACTCTCGTGACCCACAGAAAGTATCCCTGGCCTACACGCTGGATACTCAATGGCGTAACCGCGCCGAATTCGCCCATAACCGCGAGGAAGCCAAGGCATTCCTGACCCGCAAATGGGCCAAGGAGCTGGATTATCGGCTGATCAAGGAGCTCTGGGCCTTCACCGATAACCGCATCGCCGTGCGCTACGCCTACGAATGGCACGACGACTCGGGCAACTGGTTCCGTTCCTACGGCAACGAAAACTGGGAGTTCGATGAGCAAGGCCTGATGTACAACCGCTATGCCTGCATCAACGACATGCCGATCAAGGAAAGCGAGCGCAAGTTCCGCTGGCCGCTGGGCCGCCGGCCGGACGATCATCCGGGGTTGTCTGAGTTGGGGTTGTAACGCTTTCGACTGAACCACCGCCATCGCGAGCAAGCTCGCTCCCACATTGGATTTCAGCGAATACACATGGTGTGTCCGACATGGATCCCCTGTGGGAGCGAGCCTGCTCGCGATGGCGGTCTGACTGAGTACATATCCATTTATGCGGTGACGGCGGCTTAGGGTTCCGCCCTTACGGCGGGTCACTTTTGGAAGAGCCGGGAGCCGGACCAGCCAAAAGTAACCAAAAGCGCTTTGCCCCACCACTTGGCACCTCGCCTAGGCTCGGTGTGCCCGAGATCAACGTCCACGCCGAGGCGGCCTAGTAGCCGACCTGGTTCTTCCGGTCGTACTCCAATCCCATTGTGGGAGCGAGCTTGCTCGCGATGACGGCGGCAAATCCAGCAAGGGTCCAAGCTGACCCACCGCTATCGCGAGCAAGCTTGCTCCCACAGTACAGCGGTGGGCACGCAGTAGCGCCAGACCAGCGGCCCCTCCAACAGGCTTGACCCACATGTCGCCAGGCATCACATTGCCTGGGCCGGCGATACGTTGTGCATCAGACTTTGTGGAGCCCATGACCGCGTCGATTCCGATCCGTCCCCCCTGCCCGCCCGGCGTCTGCGATTGTGGCCGTGATGCCTTGCTGCAAGCGCCTGGTAGCGACCTGCGCATCCTTTGCCTGAATCGCCAGGAAGAAAAACGCCTGCTTGAGCGTCTGGAGAACATCCAGGACCTCGACGAACTCCAGCGCCTGCAGCAACGCCTGTACGAAAACCTGGGGATCCGCCTGAGCGTCGAGCCTGGCTACAACGAAGTGCGGACCATGCGCGGCATCGCCATCGAATTCCAGGACCAGCCCGGCCTGTGCCGCAAGATTCGCCAGTCGATTCCCGCCGCCATCCGCCGTGGGCTGGAAAAACGCCCGGAGATTGCCTGGCGGCTGCTGGATGCCCACGATCTGTTTCGCGACATCTGAACCCAGGCGGCTCCTTCCCTGGAGCGGCACCTCGGCCTAGAAATCCACCGTTGCGGAAAGCAGGTAGGTGCGCGGGGTCGACAGCGTCAATCCTGCCTCACTGTCATCCGACGCCCCGGCCGAACTCCAGTAGCGCTTGTCTGCCACGTTTTCGATGTTGGCCCGCAGGGTGATGTGCTTTTCGTCGACCTTGAACGCGTAGCGGGCGCCCACGTCGAAACGTTCCCAGGAATCGATTTGCTTGGTGTTGGACTGGTCCAGGTACTGCGAGCTGGAGTAGATGCCACGGCTGGTCAGGGTCAGGCCCTGTACCGTCGGCACGTCCCATTCGGCGCCGAGGTTGACGTTGTACTTCGGCGTGGCCGGTGCGCGGTTGCCATCGAAGGTGCCGTTGGTGGTATGGGTCAGTTCGCTGTCGATGTACATCACACCACCCAGTAAGCGGGTTCCCTTCAGCGGCTCACCAAATACACTCAACTCCACGCCGGTGTTTTCTCGCTTGCCGTTCGGGCCGAAGACACGCGTCGTCGCGTCGGTCGCATAGGCCGGCTGCTTGATCCGGAACAGCGCGGCGGTGACGGCGAACGGACCGGCATCATACTTGGCGCCCACCTCGACCTGGCGGCTGATGAATGGCGGGAAAATCTCGTCCTCATTCACCGATGTCGACGGAGCGATCTTGCCCTGGCTCAGGCCTTCCATGTAGTTGGCATACAGCGACAGCCTGTCGGTCGCCTTGAACAGGATGCCGCCCGACGGCGAAACCTTTTCCTCATCGTAGGCAGTGTCGCCCTTGACGTTATTCGTCCAGTCGTCAACCTTCACCCGCTGCCAGCGGGCACCGAGGGTCAGCAGCAAGCGATCGTCGAACAGCCCCAGGGTGTCGGACAACGCCACGCCACTGAAGCGGTTCTCGGTGTAGACCTTGTCGTCCTGTCGCGTCGGGTTGCTCGGCGTCGGGGTCTGTACCGGGTCATACAGGTTGCTGCTGCCGTTGGCGTAACGGGCGCCGCCATTTTCGAAGTCCATGTAGAAATAGCTGGCAGCCAGGTTGACCTCATGGCTCACCGGGCCGGTATGGAACCAGTTGCGCACCCCGGCCGTGGCCGTCCGGACATTTTCGTCACGGGTAAAGTCACGGGGCTGGACGGTGAAGTCACCCGCGTCGTTGGTCACCGAAACGTTGTGCCGAAGGAAGTCGTGCTCGCTTTTGCGCGCCCCCACACCGCCATACAGCATGACGGAATCGTTGACGTCGAATTCAGCGTTCACGGCGCCGAAGGTGTCCTTGGTGCGTGCCTTGCTCCAGGACTGGGCGTAGTTGTCACGCACATCACTGGCGTGAGGAACCTGTGCATTGGCGCCCACCTGCACGCGTTCCTGGGGCGCGTCGGTATTACGCTCGGTGCGGCCGATGTCCGTCGACAGTCGCAGGCGCTCACCGCGAAAATCCAGGCCCAGCACCGCCATCTCGCGGTCCACGCTCTGGTGATCCCATTCGGTATCGCCCGCCTGCTTCACGCCATTGAAGCGAATCCCGAACTTGTCATCCTCACCAAAACGCCGACCGACATCCACGGCACCGCCAAGCTGGTTGTTGGAGGCATAGCTGCCGGTGAACGAGGTGATGGGCTTGTCGGTGGCACGCTTGGGCACCACATTGATCCCGCCCCCCACACTGCCCCGCGGCGAGATACCGCTGATGAGCTGGCTCGGGCCCTTGAGGATATCGACGCGTTCGGCCATCTCCATGTCGATGGTGTAGGTCGGCAGGATGCCGTAGAGACCGTTGTACGCAACATCACTGTTGAACAGGCTGAAACCGCGAATGGTGAACTGCTCAAAGCGTCCGCCCGCCGGGTTGGTGGCACGGACCGAGGGGTCGCTGGCGATCAGGTCGCCCAAGGTGCGCGCCTGCTGGTTCTTGACGGCAGCGCTGGTGTAGGTGGTCATGCTGAACGGCGTTTCCATGAAGTCCCGCGAGCCCAGCAAGCCTTGCGAACCACGCCGCGCCACCTGTCCACCGGCATACGCCGGGCTGTCCGTCGACGCCGTGGCGCCGACAATCGAGGTGGGTGCCAGTTGCAGGCTGCCGCCTTCTGGCGCCGGCATCAGGATGTAGGCCTGCTCACCCACCGCTTGCAATTGCAGGCCCGAGCCCGACAACAGCCGGGCAAACCCCTCCTCTACGCCAAACTCACCCGAAAGCCCGGCGCTGTTGCGACCACTCACCAGGGCCGGATCCACCGACAGGTTGACGCCCGCCAGCCCGGCAAACCGGGTCAACGCCGCGCCGAGGCTGCCGGCCGGCACCTGGTAGCTGCGCCGGTCGGCTTCTTCGGCCAGGCTCGATGAGATAAAGAACGGGCTGGCGCTCAAACTCAGCATAAGGCTCAGGTTCAACAGCGGACGCCAGCCGGCAAAGGCCGGGCGCAAACGCAAAGGTGCAACTGCGGACATTGGAAAGCGCTCTCATTTTTGTTCAGTTGCCTTGAATGACAATCGAGACAAAAAAAGGGGACAGGCCTCAGGCTCGATTCCTGGCGAAACTTGCAAGCCACCCCCATCTGTGGCGAGGGAGCTTGCTCCCGCTGGGGTGCACTGTAGGAGCTGCCGAAGGCTGCGATCTTTTGATCTTTCGCTTGAGATTCAAGTGCCCGGGGAAAGATCGCTGCCTCGCTTCGCTCGGCAGCTCCTACAGACCCAGCGGGAGATCGACTTCAATTGGCCTCAGGCCATATTTTTGCGAAGTGTCAACGTGACCCAGTAGCGAGTGCGCATGTGCACGTCCAGCGGTAGGCTGGCTGCAAGCAGCGTGAGGATTCGGTCGGTGTTGTCCAGGCGGAAGCTGCCGGTGATTCGCAGGGATTCCAGGGGTTCGTCCCAACGCAACACCCCGGGGCGATAGCGGCTCAGTTCCCGCAGGAAATGCCCCAGTGGCTGGTCCTGCGCAACCAATACGCCGTCACGCCAACCCAGCTGTGCCACGTCGAACGCCTTCACTGGCCCCGCGCCTGAATCCTGGATGTTGACCTGCTGGCCCGCTTCCAAGCTCAGCAATGGCCCGCGCAAGGGTTGCAGTTGTGCCGAGCCGCTGACCACCGACACCCGGCAATCGCGTTCGCCCAGATACACACATATTTCGCCACGACCGACCGTGATGAGCCCGTAGGGTGATTGAACGGACAGCGGCGTGCGCCCGGCGAGCTTGAGGGCCATTTCGCCGCGCACCAGCACCAGGCGATGCGCCTTGAGGTCCAGGTCGACGGCGCTGTCGGTGTTCAGTTGCAGCGCACTGCCATCGACCAGCGACCAGCGCCGTTGCTCGCCCGTGGCGGTGTGCAAATCAGCGCGCCAGGCCTCCAACGGCAGCTCTCGCCCCAGCAACCAGGCGGTCGGGACCAATGCGGCGACGCCCAATGCGCGCTTGAGCACCTCGCGCCGAGCCAGCACTGGGCGGTCCAGGGTCGCCATGCCCAGGGACGCGGGCACCCCGGCAAAACGCTGGCGCAATCGCTGGGCCTTCTGCCAGGCCGCCTCATGATGAGCGCTGCTGTCGCGCCAGCGTTGCAGGGCCGCCGAGTCGAACGCATCCCCGTCGAACTCCATCAGGGTCAACCAGCGAGCCGCCGCCCGCGCCGCTTCGCGGGCTTCGGGTGAAGGGGCCGAGCGCATCAGAAGTCCACCAACAGGCAATGCTCATAGGCCTGGGCCATGTAGCGCTTCACGGTGCGTTCGGAGACTTGCAGGCGCTCGGCGATCTCGCGATAACCCAGGCCTTCAAGTTGGCTCCAGAGAAAAGCCCGCCGCACCAGGGGCGGCAGGCCATCGAGCAGTTCGTCCCAGGCTTGCAGGGTTTCCAGCAGCAGCCAGCGTTGCTCTGGCGACGGTACGCAGGCTTCGGGCAGGCTCGCCAGGGCGTCGAGATACGCCTGTTCCAGATTGCGCCGGGAGTAGAAATTGCTCAGCAGGCGTTTGCCAACGGTCAGCAGATAAGCCCGGGGCTCTTGCAGGTCAGCCAATGTCTGGGAACTGGAAAGCACCCGCAGGAAGGTATCCTGGCGCAGGTCCGCCGCATCCCAGGCATTGCCCATGCGCCGCCGCAGCCAGCCTTCCAGCCAGCTACCGTGGTCACGGTATAACGCATGGAGGGAATGCTCCGTCGACGTAACTGCATCACACATGTCCAGAAGCCTGCGCAAAGTCTTAAATGAGACTGATTCTAATTAATGTTCGCGCAGGAATCCAAGTTGTTTATGCAAAGTATGTCTAGAAACGGGTCGGAAACACCCCACCCTGTGGGAGCGAGCTTGCTCGCGATGGCGGTGTGTCAGAAACATGGATGCTGACTGATACTCCGCCATCGCGAGCAAGCTCGCTCCCACAGGCAGGTTTTTGCGAGCAGTGCGATCAGTGGCTGGCGTGCAAGGTCTTCGGCACTTCAGGCATGGCCGAAGAGTGATGGTTGATGATCTTCCACTGGCCATCGAGGCGCTCATAGAGGAAGGTGTAGCGCGCCTGGACCTCGCGCTTGGAACCGTCGGCCTGGGTCAGCGTGAAGGTATAGACACCACTGTCCATCGCCGCATCGGGGCCCAGGTGGCGGATCTCCCGGTAGTTGATTTGCCCGACCGGTTTGCCGGCCAGGAAATGCTCGAAGTAATCCTGGATCTGCGCCGGCGTGTTGCGCACCTTGTTGGAAACAGTCGGTTGCAAAATCGCATCCGGGGCGTAGAGGCCGGTCACGGCAGTGGCGCTACCGGTTTGCAGCGCGGCGTTCCAGCGGTCAAACAGCGCCGCGATCTCGCGGTCATTCACATTCTTGGGCTGCTCGGCCACCGTGCGATACACGTAAGGCGTAGCCTCAAGCGCCTGGACAAGCGGCGCGGCCAGCAGGAATAAAGCAGCAATGGCGCAGGTTTTCATTTTCATCAAAGTGGTCCTTTGGGTTTCAATGGGCCCACTTTGCCGGCCTTCCCTGCCTTCGCCATCGGCCAACCGGTGCCAATCGCCTATGCCGTTCGGCAGATAGGCCCGGCGTCGGTGACACGTTCTAATGACGCCACCGCGAACCGGACCGGTCCTCTTCCACGCTGGAGTTCCCCATGCAAAGTCCACCCCATGACCCCGGCAGTGCCCTGGCGATCCGCAGCCAATATCGCCAGTCGCAAAGCCGTGCCGCGCGCCTGGGCCTGCTGCTGGGCACCGGCCATGAACTGACGCAGTTGCCCCTGTCGGCCATGCGCCAGCGTGCGTTGCAACGGGCGTGCGCGTTCATGGCCATGGACCATGGCCTGCTGCTGGAGTGGGCGCCGGATCACCCGTTGCGCACCCTCGCCAGCCACGGCAGCGCGGAGCGACTCGAGCTGCTCGCCAACCTGGCCCAGCCACAAACGCCCGGCCCACAATGGCTGGAGTCGCCCGGCAGCGCCCTGCCCCAGGTCTTGCGGGTGCCGTTGCGTGCCTCCGACGGCGTAGCGTTCGGGGCGTTGTTGCTGGGTAACAGCGTGGCCCTCGGCGCGCCGGACAACGAAGACATCGAATCGCTGCAATTGCTCGCGACGCTGTTGGCGGCGCACCTGGAAAACAGCCGTCTGCTCGAAGCACTCCAGGCCCGCGAACGGACCATGTCCGAGTTGGTCCACCGCTTGTTCAGCGCCCAGGAAGACGAACGCAAGCGCGTGGCCTACGACCTGCACGACGGCCTGGCGCAGAATCTCGCTGGTTTGCATCAGCGCTTGCAGGGCTTCGCCGGTCGCTGCCCGTCGCTACCGCCGGCACTGGCGAACGAGCTGCAAAGTATCCTCGACCTGGCCCAAGGCTGCGTCGGCGAAGGCCGGCAACTGATCGGTGGCCTGCGCCCCCACGTGCTGGATGATTTCGGCCTGTACAAAGCCGTCGACAAGGAGGCCGATCGCCTGCGCGACGCGGGCCTGACGGTGAACTGGGCCGAACACAGCACCGCGCGCCTGCCGGGCAACACGGAGATCGCTCTGTTTCGCATTGCCCAGGAAGGCATCAACAACATTCTCAAGCACGCCCAGGCCAGCCATGTGCACCTGGGGTTGGCGGTGGACGATGGCCACGCTTGCCTGCGAGTGGAGGACGATGGCCGTGGCTTTGCCCTGGAACAACCCATCGAGACCAACGGCAGCTGCCATCTGGGGCTGGCTGCCATGCAGGAACGCGCGCACTTGCTGGACGGACACTTGAGCTGTTGCAGCCAGCCCGGCGGCGGCACCCGACTGCTGGCCAGCGTGCCGCTACCGGCCCACGGAGGACACCCATGAACTCACCTTTGCGCCTGCTGCTGGCCGATGACCACGAAGTCACCCGCACCGGGTTTATCAGCATGCTCGCCGGCAACCCGGGATTCGAGGTCGTCGGCCAAGCCCGCGACGGACAGGAAGCCCTCGACCTGTGCGAGCGGCTACAGCCGGACATCGCGATTCTCGACATCCGCATGCCCGTCCTCAACGGTTTGGGCGCGGCGCGGATCCTGCAGCAGCGCCAGCCCGGAATCAAAGTCGTGATCTTCACCATGGATGACAGCCCCGACCACCTCGAAGCCGCCATCGGTGCGGGCGCAGTCGGCTATCTGCTCAAGGACGCCAGCCGCGATGAAATGCTCGACGCCCTCAAACGGGTCGCCCAGGGCGAAGAGGCGTTGAACAGTTCGGTCAGCGCGCGCCTGCTGCGCCGCATGGCCGAGCGCGGTGCTAATGGTGCCACTCAAGTCCAGGCCCTGACCGCCCGGGAACGCCAGGTCCTGGGGCTGGTGGCCGGCGGTTTCAGCAACCGTGAAATCGGTGAAAAGCTGGGCATCGCGCCCGGCACGGCCAAGGCACACGTAGAGCGCGTCATCGGCAAACTGGGCGCCGCCGACCGGACCCAGGCCGCCGTGCGCGGCGTTGCCCTGGGCCTGGTGGCGCAACCCTCCGGGCAATGGCCATGAGGTTTCTCGCCGCCCGCCGCTGGGCCGACCTGCCCTTGCGCGGCAAGGCCCTGGTGGTGATTTCCCTGCCCCTGGTGGTCCTGCTGCTGTCGCTGGTGCTGATCTATATCACCGAACGCCAGACCGCCCGGGCCGAAGAAGATGTGCGCCGGGTGCTGCTGGTCCAGGGTGATATCCAGACAGTCCATACCCTGTTGGCCGAGGCGGCGGCCAGCGTGCGCGGTTACCTGCTGACCCGCCGCGAAGATTTCCTGCCCAGCTACGAGCAGGCCACGCCGCTGATCCAGGCCGCGTTGCAGCGCCTGGATCACAACATTCGCGACGCCAGGATGCGCGAACACCTCAAGACCATCACCCCGCTGATCGCCGACAAACTCGAGGGTTTGCTCGCTTTGCGCAACGGCAAGCGCGACGACCCCGAAGCCATCACCGCGATCCTGATCGAAAACAAACAGGTGCTGGACGTGCTGCGCGAGCAGATCAGCGCCATGCGCATACGCGAGGACGCCCTGCTCGCCGACCGCAGCGCCGCTGCCTCGGCCACGCGCATGCGCCTGTTGTTCGCCACCTTGCTGGCGGCGGTGTGCGGGCTGCTGGGGGCGATTGTCGCGGTGTTGTTCCTGTCCAAGGGCATTGTCGCCCGGGTCCAGCAGGTACAAGGCAACGCCCAGCGCCTGGCGTTGGGCCAACCCTTGTTGCCGCAACCGCCGGAGCAGGACGAAATCGGCCAGCTCGGCACGCGCCTGGTGGAGGCTGGGCAGTTGCTCGCCGAACGCGAGCGGGCCCTGCGCGACAACGAGGAGCGCTTGCGGCTGATCATCGATGGTGTGAAGGACTACGGGATCTTCGCGCTGGATGCCCAAGGCTACGTCACCACCTGGAACGCCGGCGCGGAGCGGATCAAGGGCTACACCGAGCAGGAAATCCTCGGCCGGCATTTTTCCCTGTTCTACCTGGCCGAGGAATGCCCGGCGCACCCGGACATGGCCTTGCGCGAAGCCACCCGCGACGGTCATTACATGGAAGAAGGCTGGCGTTGCCGCAAGGACGGCAGCCGCTTCTGGGCCAGCGTGGTCATCACCGCCCAATACGATGGCACCGGCGCCCTGCGCGGCTTTTCCAAGATTACCCGCGATATCACTGATCGGCGCGCCGCCGAGATCGCCCTGCGCACCGCCCGCGAAGAAGCCGAAAGCGCCAGCCGGGCCAAGAGCGAGTTTCTCTCGCGCATGAGCCACGAGCTGCGCACGCCACTGAACGCCATCCTCGGTTTCGCTCAATTGCTGGACATGGACTCCACGGCTGGCCAACGCCCCCAGGTCAGCCACATCCTGCGGGCAGGCCAGCACTTGCTGGCATTGATCAACGAGGTGCTGGACATTGCCCGGATCGAGGCCGGGCGCCTGCCGCTGAACATCGAACCGATCGCCCTGTCGACGGTGCTGCACGAAGCCCTGACCTTGGTTTCACCAATGGCCGCCGACGCCGGAATCCACTTGGCCGAGCTGCCAGCGCTGCCCGACGACAGCGGCGTGCTCGCAGACCGCCAGCGCCTGGTGCAAGTGCTGCTAAACCTGCTGTCCAACGCCATCAAGTACAACCGGCCCGGCGGTGAGGTGCGCATCGAGGTCAGCATCCAGGCCCATCAGGTGAGCATCGCCGTCAACGACACCGGCCATGGCATTGCCCCGGAACAGCTGGACCAACTGTTCAAGCCCTTCGAACGCCTGGGCGCCGATCCCCAGGTCGAAGGCACTGGCCTGGGGTTGTCCTTGAGCAAGAGCCTGCTGGAAATGATGCAGGGCAACCTGCAGGTCCACAGCGAGCCCGGACACGGCTGCTGTTTCACCCTGCAACTGCCCGGCACCCAGGTGGTTGGCGCGCACTTGCCGCCTATCGCCGCCCTGGCGGTGACACGTTCGCCTGTGGACTATCACGGCAAAGTCCTGTGCATCGAAGACAACCTGTCGAGCCTGGCGCTGATCGAAACCCTGATGCAACGCCGCCCTGGCATCCAGTTATTGTCGAGCATGCAAGGCCAGATGGGCCTGGACCTCGCTCGCCAGCACACCCCGCAACTGATCCTGCTGGACGTCAGCCTGCCGGACCTCGAAGGCCTGGAAGTCTTGCGGCGCCTGCGCCAGTCCCCGGCCACCGCCGCCACGCCCGTGCTGATGATCACCGCCGATGCCAGCGACCTGACCCACCGCGCCCTGCATGACGCCGGCGCCACGGCGATCCTGACCAAACCTATTCATATCCAGGCCTTCCTGGGCCACCTCGAGCACTATCTACCGGAGCCCGCATGAATCGCGACTTGCGCATTCTGATCGTCGACGATCAGCGCCCCAACCTGGACCTGATGGAACAACTGCTGGCCCGCGAAGGGTTGCACAACGTGCTGAGCAGCACCGAACCGTTGCGCACGCTCGATCTGTTCAACAGCTTCGAGCCGGACCTGGTCATCCTCGACCTGCACATGCCGGCGTTCGACGGCTTTGCCGTGCTCGAGCAGCTCAACCGACGCATCCCGGCCAATGACTACCTGCCGATCCTGGTGCTGACCGCCGACGCGACCCGTGACACGCGCCTGCGGGCCCTGGCCCTCGGCGCCCGGGATTTCATCAGCAAACCCCTGGACGCGCTGGAAACCATGCTGCGCATCTGGAACCTGCTGGAAACCCGTGCGCTCTATAAGGCGTTGCGCGAGTTGATCCCGGCCCAGCAGATCGAACTGTTGCGCCAGCACCGTCCCGCCGTCGACCCGGTGTAGTTCATTTGATCCAGTAGTGAAAGGAATCGGCGGGGTTTAGTGCCCGCGAATGTAGTGTTCCAACTGCCGGATCAAATCCGCCTGCTCGACAATCGCTTCTTTCACCAGGTCACCAATGGACAGCAGGCCGATCAACTGCCCGTTATCCAGCACTGGCAGGTGCCGCAAGTGGCTGTCGGTCATGACTTCCATGCAGCGGTCGATGCTCTGCTGGCAGTCGGCGGTGACCACCGGCGCGCTCATGATGGTGCGTACCGTCGTCCCCACCGATGAACGCCCCTTGAGCACCATCTTGCGCGCGTAGTCCCGCTCGCTGAACACACCCACCACCTGGCCGTCCTCGATCACCGGCAGCGCACCGACATTTTTCTCGGCCATGATCTGCAGCGCTTCGAGCACCGTCTGCTCCGGTGCGATGCTGTGGACCTGCTGGTTCTGCACACTCTTGAGTCTTACCAGTTGGGCGGCGGTCTTCATTGTTCATCCCCACATTTCAATAAAATCTGACCCGCTGTTGTGGCGAGGGAGCTTGCTCCCGCTCGGTTGCGCAGCGACCGCAAAGGCTTGGGGCCGCTCCGCAGCCCAGCGGGAGCAAGCTCCCTCGCCACAAAAGCACCACAAAAGCACCACGAACGCAGCGATTGCGCAGATCAGTCTTCGCCAATCTCCACCACGTCGCCATTGAGCCGCACCGGCCACACCCGCAGGCTTTGCTCCGGGTATTCCAGGCAATGGCCGTCTTCCAGGCGGAAATGCTGCTTGTACATCGGCGAGGCAATCACCAGGTCACCCTTGATGCTGCCCAGCAAGCCACGGCCGATGACGTTTGCACCGGACTTGGGGTCGCGGTTGTCGATGGCGTACAGCGGTTTGTCCTGATGCTCGGGCAGGTACAGCAACGCCACTTGGCTACCGTCGTGCCAGGCGACCACGCCAGAGTTGGGCACCAGGTCCTCGCGGCTGCACAGGGCACGCCATTGCAGCGGTTCTTGGGCAACATCGCGGACAGGAATACGAACGACGTTTGACTGGCTCATCAGAGCACCTCCTCGGTAACGGGAATCAGGTGGAGTTCGTGGGCGTGAACCGGCCGACGCTGGCCGCGTTCCCTGACGAAGTGAACATCCGGATCGCCGCGCCCGTCGTTGACGAAGGTGCGGAAACGCTTGAGTTTGTCCGGATCCTTGAGGGCATTGGCCCATTCGCATTCGTAGCGGTCGACCACCAGTTGCATCTGCGCTTCGAGCTCGGCGCCCAGGCCCAGGCTGTCGTTGATGATCACGTCCTTGAGGTAGTCCAGGCCGCCTTCCAGGCTTTCGCGCCAGACCGAGGTCCGTTGCAGTTTGTCGGCGGTGCGGATGTAGAACATCAGGAAGCGGTCGATGTAGCGGATCAGCGTGGCGTCATCCAGGTCCGTGGCGAACAGCTCGGCGTGACGCGGACGCATGCCGCCGTTGCCGGCCACGTAGAGGTTCCAGCCCTTCTCGGTGGCGATCACGCCGACGTCCTTGCTCTGGGCCTCGGCGCACTCGCGTGTGCAACCGGACACCGCGAACTTGAGCTTGTGCGGCGAGCGCAGGCCTTTGTAGCGATCCTCGATGGTCAGGGCCATCTGCACGCTGTCCTGCACGCCGTAGCGGCACCAGGTGCTGCCCACGCAGGATTTCACCGTGCGCGTGGATTTGCCGTAGGCATGCCCGGTTTCGAAACCGGCTTCGATCAGCTCGGCCCAGATGTCCGGCAACTGGTGCAACTGGGCGCCGAACAGGTCGATGCGCTGGCCGCCAGTGATCTTGGTGTAGAGGTCGTATTTCTTGGCGACCACGCCGATGGCGATCAGCTTGTCGGCGGTGATTTCCCCACCGGCGATACGCGGTACCACCGAGTAGGTGCCGTTTTTCTGCATGTTCGCCATGAAGGTGTCGTTGGTGTCCTGCAACGGCACCAGGGACGGGTCCATGATCGGCTGGTTCCAGCACGACGCCAGGATCGAGCCCACCGCCGGCTTGCACAGGTCACAACCGGTGTGGCCACGACCGTGCTTGGCCAGCAGTTCGTCGAAGCTGATGATGCCTTCCACCCGCACCAGCGCATACAACTCCTGGCGGGTGTAGGCGAAATGTTCGCACAGGCTCTTGTCGACGCTGACGCCGCGGGCAGTCAACTCATGCTCGAACACTTGCTTGACCAGGGCCGCGCAACCACCACACCCGGTACCGGCCTTGGTGTCGCATTTGAGCTGGCCCAGATCAGTGCAGCCACCGTCGATGGCCGAGCAGATCGAGCCCTTGGTGACGTTATGGCACGAGCAGAGGGTGGCGGTTTCGGGCAACGCCGCCGGGCCCAGGGTCGGGGCGCCTGCGGATGAGGGCAAGATCAGGCTGGCAGCGTCCTTGGGCAAGGCGATACCGTTCTGCATGTATTGCAACAAGGTGTCGTAGTAGCTGTTGTCGCCCACCAGCACCGCGCCGATCACGCGCTTGCCGGCGGCGTCCACCACCAGTCGCCGGTAGCTGGCGCTGGTTTCGTCGATGAATTGGAAGCTGCGCGACCCCGGGGTGTTGCCATGGGCGTCGCCGATGGAGCCAACGTCCACACCGAGCAACTTGAGCTTGGTCGACATGTCCGCGCCAGTGAAGGCCTCAGCGCTTTCGCCGCACAGCCGGGCCGCGACATTGCGGGCCATTTGGTAGCCCGGGGCGACCAGGCCGAAAATGCTGCCGTTCCAGGCCGCGCATTCGCCGATGGCGTAGATGTCTGGGTCGCTGCTCTGGCAATGGTCGTCGATCACCACGCCACCGCGCGGGCCGATCTGCAGGTCGCTTTGGCGAGCCAAGGCATCCTGGGCACGGATGCCGGCGGAAAACACGATGAGGTCGGTTTCCAGGAAATCGTTGTCACCGAAGTTCATCCGATAACGGTACTGCTCACCGGCGCCGATGGACTGGGTGCCCTTGGACAGGTGCACGCCGACGCCCAGCTTCTCGATACGGGCCTTGAGGGCCAAGCCGCCCTGGATATCCAATTGCACCGGCATCAGCCGGGGGGCGAATTCCACCACGTGGGCCTCCAGGCCCAGGGTCTTGAGGGCATTGGCCGCTTCCAGTCCCAGCAGGCCCCCGCCGACCACCACACCACGACGGGCATTGCTGGCGGCGGCGCGGATCGCGTCCAAGTCTTCCAGGGTACGATAGACCAGGCACGAATCGCCTTCGGCACCTTCAATCGGTGGCACGAACGGGTAGGAACCGGTGGCGAGCACCAGTTTGTCGTAGTGAAGGCGATCATGGGCGGTCACGACCTGATGCGCGTCACGGTCGATTTCCAGCACCGGCACACCCAGGTGCAACGTCACGCCGGGGGTCTGGTACAGCGACGCTTCGCCAAGGGCCAGGGACTCGGCATCGCGGCCCGAGAAGTACTCGGACAGGTGCACACGGTCGTAGGCACGCATCGGCTCTTCGCTGAACACATGCACACGGTAATGATTGAGGGCACCGCGCTCGATCAGTTGCTCGACGCAGTGATGGCCGACCATGCCATTGCCGATCACGATCAGCGTTTGCAGCTTGTTCAGAGAAGCAACGTTGGAATTCATAAAAAGCACCCGACAAAAGCCCATCACGATTTTGAAAGCAAAAAAAAGACGCCTGAAACCTTGCGGTTCCAGGCGTCTTTGCCTGTTCTGTGCGGTATCGGCCCGGCGACTGCGCCCTGACCTACCGTTGTCCCCCGGCCTGCTGGCACTCGATCTTCGTTGACCGACGGGGCTGCCCACTCGACTGTGTTCGCGGTGGGCCTGGATAGCCTCTTGCAGCGAGCGTGCCAAACCTGCGTCCCCGCTTATTCACGCCCTCCCGTTCACCCACAATCCCCTGTGGGAGGGGGCTTGCCCGCGAAGAGGCCAGCTCAGTCACCGCAAGCCAACCGGCGCCCGCCGCCGTTTCGCAAGCACCGCCAACTGCCTTGCGATGGTGCGATCACCCCGCCTGCGGCTTCATAAAAGTGCAGCCCGCCCTCAGGAGAGGCTTGCTCTCGATATCAGTCGGTCAGTGGGTAAAGATGCCGGATGTGCCGCCGCCATCGCGAGCGAGCTCGCTCCCACAGGGGTAAGTGGTGAGCTTGCTCGCGATAGCGGTGGTTCAGTTTGAGGGGATATTGGCGGTCCTATCCACCATCGCAACGATACTGACCAGCAGTTCTTCCTTCGCCTCGCCAGCGCTGATTTCCCCGCTGGCGGCGGCATTGGACAAGGCCTCCGCCGCTCCCAGCATCGCTCGCAAACCGGCTTGAGTGATGCCCTTCGTGCCGGCGAACGGTTCCAGCACGGCACGGCACTTGTCGAGGAAAATCCCCTCGTATTCGCGCTTGATACGTTCCAGTTCCGGCGAGCTGGTCAACGCCGCGATCACCCCAGGGATCTCTCGGCCCTGCAACAGCACGCATTCGACGTAGGACGAAGCAATCACCGTCGCGCGGCTTTGCAGGGTGGCTTCGCTGGCGTCCAGGGCTGCGTCCATCAACGCGGTCTGGCGGGCGTCGAAATCCTGGTACAGCGCCGCCAGCAACCCGGACCGGGTGATGAAGTGGTCGTAGACGATGGGCTTGGTCACCCCCGCCTGATCCGCCAGCCGGGCCAATGTCAGGGCGTCGCTGCCCTCCTCCCGCACCAGTCGCCAGGCGACATCCAGTAATTGTCGCTGCCGGTCATGCCGGGATAAACGACGACGAGGTGAAGACTGCGGATTTTCGTCAGTGCTTGACATGCTAACTTTACCAACCGTAACTTACTAGCCGTAACTTAACCCAGCATACCTGTCTTCCAGACTGCGTGACCAGAAGGAGTTTCGCCATGCATGCACTGATCGTTGTGGCTCACCACGACCCTCGTTCCCTCACCCACAGCCTGGCCGGAAAAATCGCCGAGGGCATCACCCGCGCCAACCCCGCCGATACGTTCGAGATCGCCGACCTGGCCGCCGAAGGCTTCGATCCGCGCTTCAGCTTCGCCGACCATGCCGTTCACCACCGCGAAGCCTTGCCGCCCGCGGATGTGCTGGCCGAACAAGCCAGGATCGATCGTGCCGATACGTTGGTGCTGGTCTATCCGATTTACTGGTGGTCCATGCCGGCGCTGCTCAAGGGTTGGATCGACCGGGTGTTTTCCAACGGCTGGGCATTCGATTTCAGCCTCGACAAGCCGTTTGTCCAACAACTGCAGCACTTGCGGGTGCATCTGGTGGCAGTTGGCGGCGCCGATGCCGACAGCTTCCAACGCCACGGCTATGGTGAGGCGATGACCACGCAGATCGACCATGGCATTTTCGATTACTGCGGCGCCCGCGTGGTGAGCTCCCAACGTTTGCTCGAATCGGAAACCGTCGATCCGCACCAGCATTTGCAGGCCGCCAGCGTTATCGGCCAGCGGCTGTTCACGACGCTCGACGAGACCACACACGCCGCCACCGCCTGCGCGTGACCTCAGAGTGCTCGACCCTGGGCAGCAGACAGTGTCGCATCACGAGCATAGATATCCGGGATGTACACCGGCTGGCCCTGGCTGTCCGCTTGTGCTGTCCAGTACCCCAGCAGGATCGGCACGGGCCGGGCCAACCGGAATTCATGGGTCGTCTCGGTAGCCAGCAGCGTATCGGTACGCGCGCGTTCGGCCGGGCTGACCAGCAGGTCGCGCAAGCTCATCACTTGCTCGATCCGCACACAACCTGAACTGAAGGCTCGCGGGCCTTTGCTGAACAGCGCCTGGCTCGGGGTGTCATGCAGATACACCGAGAACGGATTGGGAAAGCGGATCGCCATTTTGCCCAACGGGTTCTTCGGACCTGGATCCTGGCGCAGCATGAGGTTGCCCGGATGTTCCCAGTCGATATCCTCCGCCAGCAACGGCTGGCCTTCACTGTCGAGAATCCGCAGGTTGTAGCGGTTGAGAAACTCCGGATCACGGCGGATCTCGGGCAGTTTGTCTTCGCGCATGATGGTTGGGGGGATGGTCCAGGTCGGGTTGAGCGTCAGTCGGGTGACATGGGACTTGAGCAACGGTGTCTGCCGTTGCGCACGGCCCACCTGGGTGCGGGTTTGCCAGACCGGCGCGCCACCTTGGTAAACCGTCAGTTGGGCCGCCGCCACGTTGACCAGGACACTATCGGCCTCCACGTCCTGGGCCAGCCAGCGCATGCGTTCCAGGTTGATGCGCAACTGCTCGCGGCGCATGGCCGGGCTGATGTTCAGCTCGGTCACGGTCCACGGCCCCACCACCCCATCGGCCTGCAGCGAATGCTGGAGCTGGAAGCTCTTCATCGCCTCCACCAGCATGGGACTGTAGTGCTCGTCGGTCACCAGCGGTGGTGTACTCAGGTAACCCTCGTTGAACAGTCGCTGGGCCAGGGCGGGGACGCGGGCGTCCTGCTTGTCCGGTTGCAGCAACGGCCCGCCGGGCACGGGTTGCCAGTTGGATAAAGGTTGTTGCCGCAGGCGGGCATAAAGGCCGCGCAGGTTGCGATAAAGGTCCAGGTTCGGCCGGGCCTGTTCAAAGGCACTGGCGACGTTCTGCAGGCCCAGCCCGGCGATGGCCAGCACCACGGCCGGGTGGTCCTGTGGCGGCGGGTTGGCCTTCCATACCGGTTCCAGCCGGTCTTGGGGCAAATAGCCGAAACGCAGGTCATGCAAGGCTTGCAGGTAGCGCTGGCTGATGGCGATGTCGACACAATGAGCGCCCTGGTCTGCCCCCTGGGCCGGCAGGCTATAGCGGGTTGGATCCAGGCCGTCGTCGGCCAGTTGTTGCAACTGGACCTGCAACGCCATCCGTCGTTCGTCGTCCGTCCAGGCTTGCTGGCCTGCGTTTTGCTGATAGAACGCCTGCAAGTCGAGCAACGTCGGAAAGTCGACACTCGTCGCTACTTTTGGACACGCGACCGCCAATTGCGCCAGGGTGGTCTGCACGAGCGCCGGATCGCTGTCTTCGGCTGTCGCGACCAATGGCGCAGTGAGCAATAAAAGGCTCAGGTAACATGCGGACTTTTTGAACAACTGCTTTACTCCACTCCATGGCCGTCTCGTTGACGGTGAATTTTGCGACAGGTACGACCCGCCATCATGCAAACAAACGAAATCGGACGGGATGCCGCGAACGAACACCACGCTGGAAACGCTTCGCCTGTACAGGGCTTTTTGCGCCGATTCTGTCTGGTCATGCTGGGCCTGGGCGTCATTTGCAGCCCGGCACTGGCCGAAAAGAAGACGAATTCGCAAACGCTTTACAACAGCCTCGCCCACGCAGCGCCGGAACTCAATCCCCTGGCGCTCAAAAGTGCCTTGAGCGCCATGCAATGCGCGGTCGCCAATGGTGCCAGCCAGGCCCGCCACCTGGCGGTCATCGACTACTCGCAACCCTCCACGGCCCGTCGCCTGTGGATCTTCGACCTGCGTCAGCAGAAACTCGTATTGCGTGACCTGGTGGCCCACGGGCAAAAATCCGGGGAAAACTTCGCGACACAATTCTCCAATCGCCTGGGCAGCTACCAATCCAGCCTGGGTCTGTTTCGTACCCAGGAAAGCTACCAGGGCACCCACGGCTATTCGCTGCGCATGGACGGCCTGGAGCCGGGTTTCAATGACCAGGCCCGTGATCGGGCAATCGTGATCCATGCCGCCGACTACGTGAACCCGTTGTGGAGCGTGCGCCAGGGCCGTATCGGGCGCAGCCAGGGCTGCCCTGCCGTACGCCCGCAGGTGGCGCGCCAGGTGATCGACAAGCTCAAGGGCGGTCAATTCATGTTTTCCTGGTACCCGGACCCGGGTTGGCTCAAGCGTTCGGCCTATCTCAACTGCCAGCCGCAACAGGTTGCCAGCATTTTGGCTACAAGCGGTAGTTGATGCGGCTGCTTCGCAGCCGAGCGGGAGCAAGCTCCCTCACCACAGGGATTGCGCCGGGGTGGCCTGCGGTTAAAATGCCGGCCTTTCGAATCCCTGGCGTTGCCTGAATGAATTGCGTAGCCCTTCAAACCCTTCACGCCCATTTGCTGACCGCCCTGGAATCGGTGCTGGAAGAAACCCGGCGCCTGTTCCATGGCCGCGGACGCTGCTGGCCAGGCCTGGAGCAGATCACGGTTGACTGGTTGCAAGGGGTGGTGCTGGTCTCGCTGTTCAAGGAGCCTGAACCGACGCACCTGGACGATTTGATCGCAACACTGCTGGCGCTCACTACGTCGCCGGCCTGGCAACACAGCAAGGCCCATACACTGGCGTTGCAGCACCGCTACCTCCCGCAAAGCCTCACCCAATGGCTGGTGGGCGAACCCATTGACGAATGGACCTTGACCGAAGGTGGCCTGCGCTACCGGATCGATCTGGGCAAGAAGCAGAACAACGGCCTGTTCCTCGACATGCGTTATGGCCGCGACTGGGTCCGGGCCAACGCCGAGGGCAAACGGGTACTGAACCTGTTCGCCTACACCTGCGGCTTCTCCGTGGCGGCCATCGCCGGCGGCGCCCGGCATGTGGTCAATCTGGACATGTCCCGTGCGGCCCTGAGCCGAGGCCGCGACAACCATCGCCTGAACGGCCACGACCTGAGCCAGGTAAGTTTCCTCGGCCACGACTTGTTCAAGTCCTGGGGCAAGGTGATCAACAGTGGCCCGTACGACCTGGTGATCATCGATCCGCCGACCTTCCAGAAAGGCAGCTTCCTGCTGACCAAGGATTACCAGCGGGTATTGCGCCGCCTGCCGGAACTGCTGACGGCCCACGGCACAGTCCTGGCCTGCAGCAACGACCCGGCCACCGGCCCGGACTTCCTCATCGACGGCGTTACCCAGCAAGCGCCGGGGCTGGTCTTCGAGAAACGCCTGGAAAATCCGCCGGAATTTCCTGACGTCGATCTGGAGTGTGGCCTCAAGGCCCTGGTCTTCAAGACGACGGCGCCCGTGGCGAGGGAGCTTGCTCCCGCTTGAGTGCGAAGCGCTCACCAAAAGGGGCTGCTACGCAGCCCAGCGGGAGCAAGCGCCCTAGAGACTCAAACCACCAAGGTCAACCACGCCGACACCAGCAGCATCACCGCCATGACCCGATTGAATCGGCCCATCGCCACGGCGGAACGGCAGAACCTGGCGGCGCCGCGGCCCAGGTAGGCCCAGACGGTCATGCACGGGATCGAAATGGCAAAGAACGCCAAGGACAGCCAGAGGACCCGCACGGTGCGGTCGGCCTCCGCCCCCGCGAAGACGCTGACCACCGCCAATGCCATCATCCAGGTTTTCGGGTTCACCAACTGCAAACCGGCAGCCCCCGCCAGTCCCAGCCGCGGGCCTTCGACCGGCCGATCCGGGTCGATGGCCTGGGCCGGGGCGCTGAAAATCTGCCAGGCCATCCAACTCAACCAGGCAATGCCCGCCCAGGAGAGCAGCGTCTGAATCGTGGCATGGCGCGCCAACACGTCTCCCAACCCGGTGCCGACCAGAAGCACCAGCAAGGCCGCCGCCGCGCAGGCGCCGAGGATGATCGGCAAGGTGGTTGCCAGGCCGAAGCGCGAGCTATGGCTCAGCACCAGGATATTGGTCGGGCCCGGGGTGATGGAGGCGACAAACGCGAACAAGGCAAACGGCAGTAACTGGTCCATGGAGCAACATCTCGGTGAATGATCGATGGCTTGATCATCCCCATGAAGCCGTGGTCAGTCTGGAACAATTGAGCAGCGCTTGCGGTAGTCCGCCGGGCTCAGGCGATAGGCGCGCTGGAACCAGCGGCCCAGGTGGCTTTGGTCGGCAAAACCGAGCATGGCCGCCACTGCCACGGCACTCTCGCCACGCGCCAGCAGGCGCCGGGCGCGGGCCAGGCGCAACTGGATCAGATAGGCATGGGGCGCCAGGCCAAAAGCCGCCTTGAACGCGCGGGTCAGGCGGAAACGATCCACGCCGGTGACCTGCGCCAAGTCATCCAGGCCGATGTCTTCGCTCAGGTGACTGTGCAGATAATCCCGGGCCTGCTGCGCCACCAATGGCAGCCGCGGATCCGGGTTGATCCGCGCCCGCCAGTGCAGGTGTTGGGTCAGGTTGGCCAACAGCGTATCGAGGGCCGTCTGGCGCACGATGCGGATCTCCTGCTCGTGCAGGCTCTGGAAGGCCATGGCCGTGGCACTCGCCAGCCGCGCATCGTCGGTCAGGGTCGCGGCAAACCCCAACTGGGCGTTGTCCGGCGCCACGTCGAACAAGGAACGCAATTCGCGCTCCAGCCATTGAGGCTCCAGGTACAACGTGCGGTAGGTAAACCCGTGGTCGTGGGGGGCATTGCCATCATGCAGCTCGCCGGGCTCGAGCAGAAACACTTTGCCCGGCGTGCTGTTGTGCTGCTGGCGGCGGCAATGAAACTGCTGCACGCCCTGCTCGGTCACGCCCACCAGATAGGCGTCATGCCAGTGGGGATCATAGGCATGCCCCTCGAAATGCGCGCGCACGGTCTCGATACCGGACGTGGCGTCCTGCTTGAGATCGATCCAGTTGCGCGCCGTCATGCCCTATCCCGCTTGGTGAATGTGCTCTTGGCAGATTAACTGCTGATGAGGAGAGTGTCTGGAAGATTTGTGCAAGCCTTGTGGCATTCGGGTCTGCTCGCGATGGCGTTCGGTCTGTAGATGCATCTGTGACTGACCCACCGCTATCGCGAGCAAGCTCGCTCCCACACTGGATCTTCAGAGGGCAAAAAACTTGTGTTCGGCACAAATCCCTCTGTGGGAGCGAGCTGGCTCGCGATAGCGGTGGGTCAGCTTGCATCAACATTAAATGTGCCACCGTCTTCGCGAGCAAGCTTTGCTCCCACAGATCTAACGGGTGTACGACCGGGAGAGCCAGGTCGGCTGTTAGGCCGCCTCGCGGTGGACGTTGATCTCAGGCGCCCCGTTAACCACGCTGGCCGAACGTAGGCGAGGCACCGAGTGGTGGGCAAAAGCGCTTTGGTTACTTTCGACTGGGCCGGCTTCCGAGCTTTTCGAAAGTGACCCGCTGTAAGAGCAGAACCCTAAGCCTCCGTGACCGCGAAAATGGATATGTACCCGATCAACAAAACCGCCCGATCCCACCTCAGGCATCCGGAGTGATCGCTGGCAACACCGTCTCCACCGCCAAACGAGCCAATTCAGCATCCTGCTCAGCCTTGACCCCTGACACCCCGATGGCACCAATGCACTGGCCGTCATGACGAATGGCCACCCCACCTTCAAGCATCCCCTGCAGGTGCGGAGCGCTGAGAAACGCGTAACGACCACCATTGATCATGTCTTCGAAAACCTTGCTATCACGCCGCCCCATGGCGGCCGTGCGGGCTTTTTCGGTGGCGATATAGGCCGACAACGGCGAGGCATCGTCCAGGCGCAGCAGCCCCAGGGGATGACCACCGTCGTCCACCACACAAACCGACACCGCCCATTGACGCTGATGAGCCAGCTCCTTGGCCGCCACCAGCAATTGCGCAACGTCCTGCTCAGTCAATACCGCTTTGGTTTTCATGGATCACTCCGTGCTATGCCACAGGAGGCCCGCGAGACAATCAGGCGCCCGCCCAGCAAGCCGAGGAATATTTCCTTCTGCGAACCATAGCGCACATCCAGCGGTTCATTGAAGCCCGGGGGCCGGCGATCTACCGCGGGGACACGAACATCCACTTCATATCAATGGATCCACCACATCAACCAATTGTCCGTAAACACGGCAAAACCGTTGACAATTAAATTAGTTAAGAGAGTTAATGGATCCACAGACAAGAACAACATCCGCCTGGAGATCCCTCATGTACCCCCAAAATGCCTGGTACGTTGCCTGCACCCCCGATGAAATCGCCGACAAGCCCCTGGGTCGCCAGATCTGTGGTGAGAAGATGGTTTTTTACCGGGGGCATGAAGGCAAGGTCGCGGCGGTGGAAGACTTCTGCCCCCATCGCGGCGCCCCGCTCTCCTTGGGCTACGTCGAAAACGGCAACCTGGTGTGCGGCTATCACGGCTTGGTGATGGGCTGCGACGGCAAGACCGTCGAGATGCCGGGGCAACGGGTACGTGGCTTCCCTTGCAACAAGACTTTTGCGGTACAGGAACGGCATGGGTTCATCTGGGTCTGGCCCGGTGACCAGGCGCAGGCCGACCCGGCGCTGATCCATCATCTGGAATGGGCTGAAAACGATGAGTGGGCCTACGGTGGCGGCCTGTTCCATATCCAGTGCGACTATCGCCTGATGATCGACAACCTGATGGACCTGACCCACGAAACCTACGTCCATGCCTCGAGCATCGGCCAGAAGGAAATCGACGAGGCGCCGCCGGTGACCACGGTCGACGGCGATGAAGTGGTCACCGCCCGGCACATGGAAAACATCATGGCCCCGCCGTTCTGGCGCATGGCTTTGCGCGGCAACAACCTGGCCGACGACGTGCCGGTGGACCGCTGGCAGATCTGCCGTTTCACCCCGCCCAGCCATGTGCTGATCGAAGTCGGCGTGGCCCATGCTGGCAACGGCGGCTATCACGCCGCGCCGCAATTCAAGGCGTCGAGCATCGTGGTGGATTTCATCACGCCGGAAACCGAGACGTCGATCTGGTACTTCTGGGGCATGGCCCGGCACTTCCAACCACAGGATGACGCCCTCACCGCGTCCATTCGCGAAGGCCAGGGCAAGATTTTCAGCGAAGACCTGGAAATGCTCGAACGCCAGCAGCGCAACCTGCTGGACCATCCCCAACGCAATTTGCTCAAACTCAACATCGACGCTGGCGGCGTACAGTCCCGCCGGGTACTGGAGCGCTGGCTCGCACGGGAACGGGAAGCACAGGCCGGGCTGATCGCCAGCAGCCATCAACCGCAACAGGTGGAGCAACGGTCATGATCGAAGTCCAGGTCGCGGCGCGACACAACGAAGCCCTCGATATCTGCAGCTACGAATTGATGCGTGTCGATGGTCAGCTGTTGCCGGCCTTCACCGCCGGCGCCCATATCGATGTGCACTTGCCTGGCGGGCTGATTCGCCAGTACTCGCTGTGCAACCATCCCGAGGAGCGGCACCGCTACCTCATCGGCGTGCTCAAGGATCCGGCGTCCCGCGGTGGTTCGAGCAGCCTGCATGAGCTGATCCAGCCAGGTATGCGCTTGCACATCAGCGAACCGCGCAACCTGTTCGCTCTCGCCCCGCAAGCCCGGCGCAGCCTGCTGTTTGCCGGAGGCATCGGCATTACGCCGATCCTGTGCATGGCCGAGCACCTGGCCCAGAGCGGCGCGGCGTTCGAGCTGCATTACTGCGCTCGCGCCCGAGACCGTGCAGCCTTTGTCGAGCGCCTGCGCCAGTCTCCTTATGCCGACCGGGTCTTCCTGCATTTCGATGAAGAACCTGAAACCCTGCTGGACGCCGCCAGGGTGCTGGCCGCGCCCAGTGACGACGGGCACCTCTACGTCTGCGGCCCTGGCGGGTTCATGCAACACATTCTCGACACCGCCAAGAGCCAGGGCTGGCAGGAAGCCTGCCTGCACCGCGAATACTTTGCCGCCGCCCCTACCGACACCCGTGCCGATGGCAGTTTTTCGGTCAAGCTGGCCCGCAGCGGCCAAGTGTTCGACGTGCCAGCGGACTGCAGTGTGGTGCAGGCGCTGGAGCGCCATGGCATCGAGATTCCGATCTCCTGCGAACAAGGTGTCTGCGGCACCTGCCTGACCCGTGTGCTGGAAGGTGTGCCTGAGCATCGGGACATGTTTCTGACCGAGGCTGAACAGGCCTGCAACGACCAGTTCACGCCGTGTTGTTCCAGGTCCAAGACACCGATCCTGGTACTCGACCTCTAACACAGGACATTGTGGGAGCGAGCCTGCTCGCGATGGCGTCAGCTCTGCAGTATTGATGGTGACTGACCCACCGCTTTCGCGAGCAAGCTCGCTCCCACAGGGGATTGGTGGTGAATAGAATTCCTATAATCGCCGGAAGACATTGTGGGAGCTAGCTTGCTCGCGATGGCGTCAGCTCAGCAGTATTGATGGTGACTGACCCACTGCTATCGCGAGCAAGCTCGCTCCCACAGGGGGATTGGTGGTGAATAGAATTCCTATAATTTCCGGAAGACATTGTGGGAGCGAGCCTGCTCGCGATGGCGTCAGCTCAGCAGCATTGATGGTGACTGAGACACCGCTATCGCGAGCAAGCTCGCTCCCACAGGGGATTGGTGGTGAATGACAATCCAGCTGTTATCTGCAACCGGGCGGGTTACTCCGAACGCAGAATCACCGTCATCCGCTCGTCAGCCAGCGTCGAGCCGAACACTTCGGCGTAGCGCAGGGTCGCGTTGGCATGCTCGCGCATGATTGCCTCGGCACGGCCGCTCTGGCGGTTGATCAGGGCGTCGAACACCGAATGGTGTTGCATATGGGCATAGTTGAAGCGGCGAAATTCGCCGGCCATGTTCTGGCGATCCACCGCCAGGGCGGTGACTGAGGCGAATGGCAGATGATCGTTGCGGGCCAGGGCATCGGCAATCGCCGGGTTGTGGCTGCCTTCGACGATCACTTGGTGAAAACGCATGTTGAGGTCGTGATAGACCTCCAGGTCGTCCTCGGTCACATAGCCCTTGGCGAACAGTTCATCGCCCTGCACCAGGCATTGCTCGAGTATCGCGCGGGCCTCTTCAGACAAACCGTGCTCGGCCGTCTGCCGTGCCGCCAGGCCTTCCAGCACGCCACGCACCTCCACCGCCCCGGCGATCTGCTCGGCACTGACCGAGCGCACCTGGAAACCTCGTCCGCCGAAGCGCACCAGCAACCCTTCCTGCTCCAGGGTGCGGAACGCCATGCGCACCGGCATGCGCGAAACGCCGAACAGCTCGGCCGTGGGGATTTCCATCAAGCGCTCGCCAGCGGCCAACTCGCCCGAGGCGATCATCTTGCGCAGCGCAACCAGCACCGTTTGGCCGGGCTTACTCATCCAGGCGATTCCACAGAAAAGAAGCCGTCATAGTAGAAGGCTTGGCGCAGCGTGTCACGGCAAGGCAGTGGCAGTCCGGCTGGCCGCCACTGCGGGTTGTTCAAATCCCCGCCAACTCGCGCAACTGCGCCAAGGTCTGTTCGTCCAAGCTAATCCCATGCTCATTGGATTTGCTGCGTTCACGATGGCGACGGTCTCCCGGCAAGCGCCGCAATCCGACGCCATGCATCTGCCTGACCAGTTCCTGGCTGCGCTCGGCAAAGTTTTGCCCGGTGGTCTTGCTCGGGTCGATCACGATCAACAACTGACCGGTCCACGGGGTCTTGGCACCCGGATGGTTGTGCCAGTCGAACTCGAAGGAAAAATTGCCGCCAGTCAGGGCTGCCGCCAGCAACTCGACCATCATCGACAGCGCCGAGCCCTTATGCCCGCCAAACGGCAAGAGCGCTCCACCTTCGAGAATCGCCTTGGGGTCGCGGGTCGGCTGGCCGAGGCTGTCCACGCCCATTCCTGGAGGCAACAACTCGCCCTTGCGTGCAGCAATCTGTACGTCGCCGTGGGCAATGGCGCTGGTGGCGAGGTCGAAGACAATCGGCTCACCGTCAGCCCGTGGTGCGGCGAAGGCAATGGGGTTGGTGCCGAACAACGGGCGGTCCGCGCCATGAGGCACCACACACGTCATGCTGTTGACCACACTCAACGCCACCAGGCCTTCATAGGCAAACGGCTCGACATCCGGCCAGAGGGCGGCAAAGTGATGGGAGTTGCGAATGGCCAGGATGGCGATACCGGCACTGCGGGCCTTCGCCACCAGCAATGGACGCGCTGCGGCCAGGGCGGGCTGGGCAAACCCGTTGCCGGCGTCCACCGCGACAAACCCTGAAGCGACGTCCTCGACCACTGGCACGGCCTTGCCGTCGACCCAACCGCTGTCGAGTGTCGAGACATAACCGGGAATGCGAAACACCCCGTGGCTGTGGGCGCCGTCACGCTCGGCCCCGGCGCAGTTTTCAGCCAGGCACCGAGCGACTTCGGTCGACGTGCCATGACGCAGGAAAATTTTCTCCAGCAAGCTCACCAGAGCATCGAAAGACAAGGTGCAAGAAGCGGCATGATCGGATGGCGCAGACATCTGAAGCTCCAGAATGATTGTTGGAGGTAGCAACAGCGTAAAGGGACCCGCCGGGTGATTAAACACCGTTTCAGGCGCGCACTGTCAATCCTTGTCCACGGCATCTGCCCGGCCTGGCAGGTCGAACACCAGCATGCGGTAACTATGTACCACCTTTGCTCATTTATCGTTGCCTAGTCTGGTGGCTTCCTCCACGTTCGCGCCGCTTTGAGGCGCCCTGATCGAGAAGCAACGATGCTCACTGAAACCACGCCACTTTTATTTCCCGAGGTATTGCACGCCCATCGCCTGGACGAATTAACCGCCACCCATGGCCTGACGCAGACAGACCTCGACTGGTTGCAGCACATCGCCCTGCCCGGCCACACACAGCGCGCAGCGCAGACACCCCCGATGTTCGCCGAAACCATTCTGTTGCAAGCCGATGAAAAACCGCCCATTGCACTGGCCGGCTGCTTTGTCCTCAGCACCTCGTCTAACAGCAGCGAAACCAGCACCCACCCGGTGTTCCTCTACACGCCAAGGGGTGGCATCGAAAAATTCGACGACCTGGCATCCGTCGAAGAAAAGATTGACCGGATGCGCCGGGACACTGCGCAACGCGACGACCTGTTTCGTCTCTTGTCGATTTCCCAACGCAGCGAACTGAACAGCACCACCGACATCAGGCAGACCCGGCAACTCATAGAGGAGGATGTTTTCAAGAACCAGCTCGAATCCATCGAGCACGCCCAGAGCCTCAATGCCTTGGCCATGGTGAAGGAACTGATCAAATTGCCCTCGTTAAGATCGATGCTTGACCAGGTATTGAACGAGGCGCTGCCGGACCTGGACCATCGACAGATCCGCGTGGCGTTCACCAAGGAGATTCACCCGCAAGATCCAAAGGCAATCCCGGTGACGGAAAGCATCCCACTGAGCGATGCAGTCCTGGACTACTTCCATCACCAGGGGTGGCGTGCCGGGCATGACATCGATCTGACTCATCCGGGTACGCCCGCATCGTCCTACAGTCCGCAGCAATGGGAAAACATCATAAAAGACATTGCCACAACACTGATTCCAACGCTGATCAGCTGCATCGATGCCTTCTGGGAGGGAAGAGCCGCCTCTTTCTATATGTCACGACGCAAACTTCTATCTCGCGTCATTCACGATGGGTTATGGGCGTCCATCCTGATCGAACGGGAGAAAGGACAACTGACGGATGAGCAGAGTCGTGAGCTGCTTCGGTTATTCCGTCCCTCTCGCCGAGACGAAACGCTGCTGTTCATCGAAACGATTCGACTCTGGGAATATGAACCGAACTACGTGGAGCTTTCCGGCTCCATGATGATCAGCGCCAAGGGGCATTATCTTTATACGCCCCTCGACGGCGTTCAAAAGATAACCAACTATTCGGGCTTCAAGGACAGGTTGTACGGTCAATCCGCAAGCACTGTAGAAAAAGAGAAAATCTATAGCCTCTTGAGCCTGGAAGAGCGTAACCGCTTCCAGCGCTTCGATGAGCCGCAGCTTTCGGGCAAGTCACTGGACTTACCGGTCGCCGAAACCCTGGCAAGCGCGATAATTGAAAAGCAGAAGAATAACTTCCATTACGCATTGGAGATGTCTCGCCAGGCCGATGTCGACATCCACTCGCTCATCGACAAGGCGCTGGATATACGCGCTTTCATCAGCAAGCGACTGTTGGCGCAGCCAACCGCCGGACATTGGGGAACGCGTCCCGCGTTCCATGGGGACCTGCGCCCATCCAATTTCATGGCTGATCAACTGGAAAAAAGGGGCAAGAGCTATACCGATGTGGAAGAGGCTTTCGACAGTCTCTTTCGTCAGTTACCAACGTCCCCCAACGTTTCGCTGCACAACGGGCTCAGGCCGCTACTGGCTGAGCTGACCAGTGTTTTTTCTTTGGGTATCCGCGCCGAGGCCGAACTCAGGGAGCTTGGTTCGAGTCTGCCGTCGATTGCAAATAATCTGATCAGAACAGTTTTCGTCTACGACCCAGACTACCCGGACCGCGCGCAACGCAAAACGGTCAGGGGCTTTCGGCCGGATGTCTATTCGTTGACGCTCGCCTGTGGCGATGAAGGCCGAACGGTCCTGCTGCCACTCGCCAATTGTTTTTTATTAACCGAGCGTGGGGGGCTAGATACTCCCCACTCAGGCATGGCGATCCTTTGGACACCTGCCGATGGCTTGCGGGCTTTTCCTTCCGTAGAGGTGACCACCCGGCAATTGAATCAAGATCTGCTCGACTCCCAAAGACGCTTTGCATTGCTTGAAAATTTACCGGTCACTCAACGCCTGCCCCATAGGCGCTACCAACTCCAGGCCTATGAATTGATCGACGACAACGTACTGATCAATCGGATGAGTTCGTTTATCAAATACTTTGAGGCCGAGTATGGCTATCTGAGCACATTAAAAACCGGTGATTGGCAACTGACCGGATCGGCATTGGTCAACAGTCTTCAGGCGCTCCTGAACAAAGGCGCCCCCACCAATCTGAAACGCGCTACCGCTATCGCTCAGGCAAATGAACGCCAACAGAAACTACCTGCCTGGCTTGGCACTGCGTCCCTTGAAGAAAAACGCCTGCACGTAGAAGTGCTTGAGCAATATAAAAACAGCGTGTCCGATGGCAAGGATTACCTGGACGGTATCGAGCCCCTGCGCACCTATGTGCATAAAACACTGCAAACGCTATTGGACGCGCGCTTTCCTCAGAAAAACCTGAACCCCGAAACGATCCAGATCACGCCCAACCTCGCGATCGTGGGACCGGCCAGCTCGCTGACCGATTTTGCGTTGAATCACATCGAGGTGACCGAAAAGGGTTTCAAGGTTTCGTCAACATCCACGCAGCCGTTGCCCGATGGTTTGAGCGAGACCGCCGTACGGCAAATGTTGTCGTCGCTGGATATCCCTACCACCTATAAAAACCATGTAACCCAAGCACTTTCCAACAGTATTGTGGATGTCCAGCCGAGAAAGCGGCGCTTTCGGCAACAGTTGCCATGGCAATTGTTGCAGTACGCTCACGCACGGTATCTCCAGCAACACCTTTCCCCTCCGGCATTCGATCTGTTCCGGCAAGTCATGGACATGCCGGACGCCATCGCTCGTCAAGCGGTCGAGGGCGTCAGCGCATTCTTCCGCCCTTTGGAGCTGATCAAAACCGAAGGCGGTGCTGCGATCAAAGCATTGGGGCTTTACCTGTTCAGTTCGGCTACCGATGCAACCAGCCCTCACGTCCTGTATTCGCCCTACCATGACGGCGAGCTGTTACAGGAGTTCAAGGATGAAGCGAGCATCGTCGCGGCATTCAATACGCCCGGCGCACTCCAGGATTTGTTGATTCGCCGGCTTCCCCAGGACCAACAAGCCACGTTCAAAAATCTCTTCGCAGCCACGCGCGGAAAACAATCGGAAATGACCCTCGGCTTCAGCCCCATCAATACAAATATTCTGCATACGCTGTATGACGACAACACAGCGTTGCTGGCAGATATGTTGACCGCGCAAAACCAGGACCATCGTCAGTCCGATTGGGCAACGGTGCTGCATCTGTTCAGCTCCGGGGTCAGGATGTTGGGAAGACAGTTACCGGCCAAACTGACTTTCCTGGAAACGCTCTGGGAGAGTTATCAGGACTTCAAGGGCTCGGCCGAAGCCTTGCAACAACATGACTGGAAAACAGGCCTGCACAATTTTATCGCAGGCGCCGCGGAGATGGTCTTGCTTGGCTTCTTGAACCGCGAGGATACATTCGGTCTTCTCGACCCTATCGGACCGGTTTCTGGAAGCGCTACACCCGCGACAAACTGGAAGGACATCGCGTGCACGGCTCCGATGCGCACCGACCTCCAGGTCTTCGAAGCCTCGGACGTCAGCCTCTCGAATCTTCAACTGAACCTGAGCGACGGGATCTATAAGGTCGCGGCGAATGGCAAGTCTTTTATCCCACTCGCTGGCAAGGTCTATCAAGTGGCAAAAGCCGGCCAGACCTGGCGAATCATTCACGAACACGGTGAAGGGCCTTTATTGAAAAAGTCCCCGGACGGCCGGACATGGGAAATCGACCCGCAACGCCAAACCATTCGATTCGGCAAGGCCGGGTCGAAGATGGCCATCACCTATAGCGACTTCAAGGCCAAAGGTTCGTTGAACATTGAGGCACGGGGCATGGCCGAGATACACAGGAAATATCCGTACCGGGCAAATGCGATCGTGCAGGCACTGGAGACCGCGAGGTTCTACTCATCCAACGCCCTTCACAACTTCGAGCAATTCAAGCGACAACCACTTGCGGGCTCTCGGCTGGATCATTTCCTGAGATCATTTTTTGGGGTCAACAGCGTCGACGCTCGTCTTATCAGCAAAATTGAGGCGGCGATTTCGCCGATATGCCAAGCATTGGCCAACCCCTCCTGGGCACAACAGAATGCGGACCGCATCATTGTCGGCAGCCTTAAACAGCTGGGAGATAGAGCCACAGCCTTTGTGCTCGAACCAGCAGCCGTCGGGAGAATTTATATCACCCAGTTTTTCTTCGACATGGGATTGGATTGGTATAGATCCGTTGTACCGGAATCCTTCAATGTCGACGCTCATGCCCAGGGAGCGACGTTCATCCATGAAGTCTCCCATCAGCTTTTCAATACAGTCGATATCATCTACCTGGATGCGGCACTGCCGTTCCTGGACTTGATTTCAACAGCCACTCATCTAGGAAGGGAGAAGTATGAAACGCAAAAAGGACTGCAACAGGATGGGCTTTCGTTGAGCACCCCGAAATCGAAATTATTTACGCAATGGGATGATAAAGACAATACGCACAAAAGCATGGAGCATGTATTTGGATACAGGGAGACGGCTCGGGAGGTCCTGAAAATAACCGGTGCCAAAAACATGAACGAAGCGCGTGACGCGTTCCTCGATCCGCTTTTGCCGGACAAGCGCATCGACGTCATACTTCGCAACGCAGACTCGCTCACACTCTTGATTTGTGAATTGGGACGCCAACTCGACCCCACTCCATCACAGCAAATTACCCTGCCGTAAAGGGTTTGGGTGGTTGATCTTTTTTTCACGCAATGTATGCGACGGTAGGCGACAACGAGTGCTTGAGTAAAAAAACAGGCTCATTGATGCGTAAACGCCATGACGGTTGTTCTCGGCAGCTCATGCCGAAGGTTAGAATGCGGCAAACCAGGAAGAGTCAATGACCGAACATCCCCTCTCGGAAGCCGAATACGACGCCATTACCGATGCCGCTGCCCATTGGTGCATGCGCTTGCATGCCGCCGATTGCACCGATGCCGAACGGCAGGCGTTCAAGCGATGGCACGATGCCGAACCCCTGCATGCTTTCGAATACGAAGCCATGCTGGAGATCTGGGCTGTTGCCGATCATCTGCCGCGTGTCGAGGCAACGCCGACTGCTCGAGTACGCCGCACCCGGTCGCGCTGGAGCCGGTTGGCGGTCGCCGCTGCGGTGTTAGTAGTGGGCATGCCCCTGGCCGCTTACACCGGCTGGAACCTGGGCTGGGTTGCCAATTCCTACCAGCGCTTCGAAGCGGGCGCCAGCGTACGTCATGTCACCCTGGGTGACGGCAGCCAGGTCGAACTCAACCTTGGCAGTGAGCTGGTATTTGCCAACTACAAAAACGAACGCCGGGTGACGCTGAAAAAGGGTGAGGCGTTTTTTGACGTCAGTCATGACAAACAGCACCCGTTTGTCGTTCGGGCCGGCCAAGGCCAGGTGCGTGTGACCGGAACACGCTTCAACGTATGGATGTACCAGGACCAGGTACGGATCACGCTACTGGAGGGCTCGGTGAGGGTAACCAGCAACCAGGCTCTCACCCGTGACGGCCTGCCGCTTTCCCCGGGCATGCAAGCCAGCTACAAGGCGGGCGACCAACAACCACAAGTTCGTGATACAGACGCCAATGACAGTTCGCTGGCGTGGCGCAACGGCAAGCTGGTGCTGGATAACCTTGCCCTGAGCGATGCACTGCCGCTGATCAACCGCTACCTTGACCGCCCCGTCATGCTGGCCGACAACAGCACCGGTGGCCTGCGTATCGGTGGTGTCTACAACATCAGCGAAGTACAGAACCTGGTGCCTTCACTGCCCAAAGTCCTGCCGGTCTACCTGACCCAGAACAAGGATGGCAACCCGGTCCTCAACTCCGTCGGGCAACGGCCGGCCACTAACTGAAAGCTTTTCTCTGTGGGAACAAAGCTTGCTCGCGATAGAAGTGGGTCAGCCTGCCTCGATGTTGAATGTAAAGCCGTCATCGCGAGCAAGCTTTGCTCCCACAGCTTGAATCGGTGCCAGCCCGCGATTTCCCGGCCAACAAAAAATCCCCTGTGGGAGCGAGCTTGCTCGCGATAGCGCCAGGTCAGCTTGCCTCGATGTTGAATGTGCCGCCGTCATCGCGAGCAGGCTCGCTCCCACAAATAAGATCGGTGCCAGCCTGCGGTTTCCCGGCCAACACAAATCCCCTGTGGGAGCGAGCTTGCTCGCGAAAGCGCCGGGTCAGCCGACTGCTCACCAGCAGCTATTGCGTCGCCACCCTGCCCGTCTCATCACGCTCGCGGATAATCAACGCCTGATAGTGCGGATCGGCTTTGATCTGCTGTTCGGTGAATGGCAGCACACTCCACTGCTTCTGCGAAAAGGCCTGGGTCTGGTCCGCCGAATAGGGCGATGCCGGGTCGCTGGAGAGGGAGAATGCCAGCAACCCCTGGGCCTGCGGACCTTTGCCGTCAAACGTCACCACTTGCAGATAACTGGTCCCGCTGACCACCTCCCGTTTGCCGTTCGCCCCGGGCACACTCTGGATCGCGTTGTAGATGCCCAGCTCCCCGGGACCGCCGTGAATCGGTGTCTGTCGGCCGCCGCTGCTGGCCACCTGGAGGTCTTGCCATTGGCTGTCCTTCGACAAGCCGGCGACCTTCACCGTCTCCACCGAAGCCAGCATGGCATCGCGCACGGCCTTGAGCACGGCTGGCCGCTCGATCGCCAGGCCACGCGGTGTGTGTTGCGGGTCTTTGGGGTCGAACGCGACGCGCCATGAATCAGGCACCGCCTGCAACCGGTCCATGATGTGCTGGAAATGCACGAACCCCAGTCCGCTCTTCAGGCCGGCCTTGCGATCCCAGGCCTTGAGGCTGGCACACGCCTCGACCAATGCCGAAGCGTCAGCCCCCAGGTCACCGGCGCACACGCCGAGCAGGTCCGGCATCACCTGGTCAGCCAGGTAAACCTGATCGTCCATGACCATGCGCTGCAAATCCTCAACCTTCACCGGCCCGCTCTTGGCCAATTGGCCGATCCGGTCCAGCGCAAAACGCGACCGCAGTCCCAGGGGCTGGCCTTGCTGGCTGATCAACGGGGAGTAACCGGACAGCGGCTGCGCAGGGTTGACCATCCAGGCCGAATCGTTGGAGTTCTGCACATAATCGCGGCGCAGCAACTGCGGAAGCCTGTCGGCGGCATAGGTGCCTTTTTGCACGGCTTTGGAATCGATGCCCCAGGCACACTCGCTGCGAGAGCCGTCCAGCACGATCAGTCGCAACCCGGCCCGAGGATCGCTGCACCGGGCCAGCTTCTCGGCGTTGACGTTCGGCACCACCGACACGTTCATGTAAAGGCTTTGCCCCTGGTCGTCCACCGCCAGGGTATTGACCCAGGGAATACCCTGGATCTTATGGACGGCGTCCTGCAGATCCTTGAGCGTGACCGCCTTGTTCATGGCGTACCACTGCGCCAGCACACGATCGTTTTCCAGGTTCGCGTCCCGCAGGCTGTAGGCGAACCGGTTATCCCAGTCCAGCCGGCCAGGCCATTGCACAATCGGGCCGAACTGCGAGCCATAGACCACTCGGGAAATCGTCTGCACCTGGCCGTCAGGTTGCTTGACGTCCACCGCAACCGTCTGCTGGTTCATCGGCACAGACTTGCCGTCGAGCAGATAGCGGGTCGGGTCCTTGGGGTCGAGTTGCAGGCGGTACAGGGTGAAATGCTTCGAGCTGTCGACGGTGTGGGTCCAGGCCAGGTGCTGGCTGAAACCGATGTTGATCATCGGCAGGCCTGGCAGCGCCGCGCCCATGACGTCCAGCTTGCCGGGAATGGTCAGGTGCATCTGGTAGAAACGCATGCCGCCCAGCCACGGAAAATGTGGGTTCGCCAGCAACATCCCGCGGCCGTTGAACGAGCGCTCGCTGCCGATGGCCAGTGCATTGCTGCCACGCTCCAGGGCAAAACGCTGCTGCCGGGTTGCGGCGGCCGCGAAACCGGTGACCGGGGTGCCCCCAAGCGCGGTCGCCTGGGGCGGTTGCGCGCCGGCCAGGGCCTCGGCGAACTGGCCGACGCCGCCTTCCACCAACAACCGACGGGTCAACTTGACCAGGTCCAGCGCCGTGATCGGCCGCGCCCACTCACTGGCGCATTGTTCGGGCAGGCCTTTGGCCTTGCGCTCGACCAGCGCACGGTTGTAACCCGCCACGTAGCCTTCGACCAGTTGTTGCACTTGAGGCGTCTGGGCCTGCCAGAAACCGGAAACTGCTTGCGGCGTGTTGAGCCAGCTGAAGAACAGATCGCTGACGCGGTTCTCCCGCTGCTCGACCGTGACCTGCTCCGGCCCAAAATAGCGCGAGCGTTGGGCGTTCACCGTGACAATCTCGTTTGCCAACAGGCACAGGTTGTCCTGGGCATAGGCATAGCCGATGCCATAACCCAGCCCGCGTTCATCCTGGGCCCGGATATGCGGTACGCCAAAACGGGTTCGACGGATTTCGGCACTGGCCTGCTGCCCATCGTCTTGCGCATTGACCACGGGGCTGAGCCCGAGGGCGATCCCCAGAAAAGCGCCTGCGAGGCCAATCCTCGATAACTGCCCGGACATTCTCACATTCACTCCTGATAAAACTTCAGAAACCAGGACGGCTACCGGTGCGACAGAAGACAAACACTCGACCCGCCTGGGAAATCACATGCCGCTTGCTGAACCGGAATGTGCCTACCTTGAAAACGAACCGGATGAAAAAAAATTAATGGCTGGCGGCCTTTTGAATGTGGGGGTTTGACGCAGCAAAGGCATTTTTTTCACATCATGGTCCTCATGATTGTGCGTCCTCGTTCGTCCTATTACAGGAGAGTATCCGTGACCTTTTCTGATCAGGCTGGTAAGGAGTTTTTGCATGCGTAACGCGCAACTGCCCATGGAGGGCAAGCCAAGGGCGACCGGCGTCTCGCTGAGCGCCCCCCACCGTGTATTCGACAGGCCGGCGGAGCGAGGCGGCAATGACCACATCAGGCGCTTGCTCAAGAGCTTCGGGCTCAGGACCAGCCTGATTCGCCTCAAAGTCATCGACGCGCTGCTCAAGGCCGCCCAGGAAAACCGCCCCTTGGGCGTGCGCGGGGTGCACAGCCAGTTGTTGGGGCTAGACATTCCATTGTCCTTTCTCAGCGTGCGCGAGGTGTTGAAGCGCTTGTGCAGCGAGGGCGTCGTTACTCTCAACCCGGATAAAAGCTACTGCCTGCACCCCCGTGCGATGGCCGTGCTTGAGGCCGAGGATTGAAGCCGGCGCTCAGGACTTGACCTTGCGCCGCATGACGCCGTTGATCACCACCACGATGACCGCCACGGCGATGGCGATGTATTGAAACAGCTGCTCGCTGATCATGCCCTTGCCTTGCATCCACGACAGCCCAAGCATGATTGCCAGGACGACGAGGACGATCAGAATCGAGTATTTCAAACGTTGTGAATGAGTCATTACCAATTTCCTGAATGTATCCGTTCTGTATCCGAAGGCTCGCCAAGCCCATACCCTATTGCGGGAATGGCGGGCTGCCAACGGGGTCCCATGGTACAGCCGAAGAAGCGTATTCGCGCAACCGCGGCGGTTAATCATGAGGAATTATGTATGTTTCGTCGTATCAGCCTATCAACAGCCTGAGCACCCAGATCGCCACCGCCGCCGAGCAACAGAGCGCGGTGACCGAGGAAATCAATCGCAGCATGGTGCAAATCCGTCACATGGTGGAGGAGCTGGTGGACGGCGACCTGGCCAGTGAGGCCAATACCCGGCAATTGCTGGAAGCGAATGCGATCATGGGGCGGTTCAAGGTGCGCTAGGGCGTCCCCATTCTCCTGTGGGAGCGAGCTTGCTCGCGATAGCGGCCTGACAGTTGGCCCGGGGGGTTGTTGACTGGGTACATATCCATTTCTGCGGTAACGGCGGCTTATGGTTCCGCTCTTACAGCGGCTCACTTTTGAGAAGCGCAAAAGTAAGCAAAACGCTTTTGCCCCACCACTTGGTGCCTCGCTTAGGCTCGGCATGCCCTCACTCCGGCATTGCTCCGTGGGCCGCCGCGAAGGGCCATCCATGGCCCAGCGCGGCTAACCCGGCATCCATGCCGGGTTGCCCACTCCACAATGCCTGCGTTCGGCCATCGTGGTTAACGGGGCGCCCCAGATCAAAAACAAAAGCGAGGCGGCCTGACAGCCGGCCTGGTTCTCCCGGTCGTACTCAGATCCCATTGTGGGAGCGAGCTTGCTCGCGATGGCGGGGTCAGCCTCGATGGATGTCGAATGGGCTGATGCCTTCGCGAGCAAGCTCGCCCACAAGACTTTATTCGCCCTTGCAACCTGACAATTCTGTAATCCCCGCCTCAGCCCCCCGTCAGCTCGCGCTCGCTACTCTGTTATCCTCCCTCCAAACCGTTCGACACGAGACCACCCCCATGGCCCATCCTCTGCACCTGCTCACCTTGAGCGCCCTGTTCATGACCACCCTGGCCCAGGCCGCCGAACCGGTCACCATCGATGTACACCGCGATGCCAATTGCGGCTGTTGCAAAAAGTGGATCTCGCATCTGCAAGCAAACGGCTTCAAGGTCAACGACCATGTCGAGGCCGACATGAGTTCGGTCAAGCAGCGCCTGGGCGTGGCGCCGAACCTGCGTTCCTGCCACACCGCCGAGATCAACGGCAAATTCGTCGAAGGCCATGTCCCGGCCGACCAGGTGCTGGCGCTGAGCAAGCGCGATGACTTGCTCGGTGTCGCCGCACCGGGCATGCCCATGGGCTCGCCTGGCATGGAAATGGATGGCATGAGCGATGCCTACCAAGTGATCGGCCTGAAGAAAGACGGGACCCAAACCGTAGTGGCGGATTACCCGGCCCACTGATGGGCGAAGCCTATATCGGCTTGTTCCTGGCGGCTTTCGGCGCGGCAACCTTGTTGCCGTTGCAATCGGAGGCGGTGTTGGTCGGCTTGTTGCTCAGCGAGCGCCATCTGGTCTGGCTGTTGCTGGCGGTTGCCACGCTCGGCAATGTCCTGGGCTCGCTGGTGAACTGGTGGCTGGGCACGCGGCTGGAGCATTTCAAGGATCGACGCTGGTTTCCGGTCAGCCCGGCCCACCTGGACAAGGCTCGCGTGCATTACCAACGCTTCGGTCACTGGTCACTGCTGCTCAGCTGGCTACCGATCATCGGTGATCCGTTGACCCTGGTGGCCGGGGTGATGGGCGAGCCGTGGCGGCGTTTCCTGCTGCTCGTGAGCCTTGCGAAGGGTTTGCGCTATGGCGTCCTGGCCCTGGCGACACTGGGCTGGATGGACTGAACGTTCGGGCTGTTCGGTTGCCTGTGGTTAATGTCGCCATAATCGGGTCGCGCCAGGATCGGCGGCGGCCACAAGGAGATTGACCATGCCCCGCACCACTGCGCGCTGGTTGCCCAGCCTGTGCCTCACCGCCGCCCTGCCCCTGTTCGCCCAGGCCGCCAACCCGCCCGAAGGCCCGGCCTACGGAGCGCTGTTGGAGGGCTTCGAATACCCCTACACCCTCAAGCACTTCGCCTTCCCGTCCCAGGGCCAGTCGTTGCAGATGGGCTATATGGACGTGCCGGCCCAAGGCAAGGTCAATGGCCGCACAGTGGTGCTGATGCACGGCAAGAATTTCTGCGCCGCCACCTGGGGCGATTCGATCAAGGTGCTCAGCGAAGCCGGATACCGGGTCATCGCGGCGGACCAAGTCGGTTTCTGCACATCAAGTAAACCCGAGCATTACCAGTACAGCTTCCAGCAACTGGCGAGCAACACCCAGGCCTTGCTCAAGGCCCTGGGCGTACAGAAGGCCGTCGTCCTTGGCCATTCCACCGGCGGTATGCTCGCCACCCGCTACGCCTTGCAGTTTCCCGACGAAGTCGAACGCCTGGCGATGGTCAACCCCATCGGCCTGGAAGACTGGAAAGCCTTGGGCGTACCCTATCGCACCGTGGACCAATGGTACGCGCGTGAGCTGAAAGTCACCGCCGAGGGGATTCGCAACTACGAGCGCACGACCTATTACGCAGGCCGCTGGAAACCTGAGTTCGAGCGCTGGGTAGACATGCTCGCCGGCCTGAACAAGGGCCCGGGTCATACGCAAGTAGCGTGGAACTCGGCGCTGATCTACGACATGATCTTCACCCAGCCGGTCTATTACGAGTTCAAGGACCTGACAGTACCCACCCTGCTGCTGATCGGCACCTCGGACACCACCGCCATCGGCAGCGACATCGCGCCGCCGGCGGTCAAGGCCAAGCTCGGCCACTACGAGGTATTGGGCAAGCAGGTCGCCCGGCTGATTCCCCGCTCGACCCTGGTGGAGTTCCCCAATCTGGGGCATGCCCCGCAGATGGAAGAGCCGGATCGGTTCCACAAGGCCCTGTTGGGCTGGCTGGACAAACCCATTCCCTGACGAGGTGTTCCATGGCGGTGCAAATAGCAGTCATAGACGATTGGCAAGATGTGGCACGTGGCGTGGTGGACTGGTCGGTGCTGGACAGCGTCGGCCAGGTGACGTTTCTCCATGACTATCCCGCTGACCGCGACACCCTCGCCGAGCGCTTGCAGCGCTTCGAAGTGATCTGCGTGATGCGTGAACGCACGGTGTTCGACGAAGGCCTGCTGCGCCGCCTGCCCAATCTCAAGCTGTTGCTCACTGGCGGCATGCGCAACGCCGCCCTGGACCTGAAGGCTGCCGCCGAGCTGGGTATCCAGGTGTGCGGCACCGACAGCTACAAGCACGCCACGCCCGAACTGACCTGGGCACTGATCATGGCCCTGACCCGCAACCTGGTGCAGGAAGCCAACGCCCTGCGCGCCGGCCTGTGGCAGCAAGGCTTGGGCGGCGACCTGCACGGCAAGACGCTGGCGATCCTCGGCCTGGGCAGCATCGGTACGCGGGTGGCGCAGTTCGGCCAGGTGTTTGGCATGCGGGTCATCGCCTGGAGCCAGAACCTCAGCGCCGAGCGCGCCGCCGAAGTGGGCGTGACCTACGTAAGCAAGCAGGCATTGTTCGAGCAGGCCGATATTCTTTCGATCCACCTGGTGCTCGGCGAACGCACCCGCGGCCTGGTGGATGCCCAGGCCCTGGCCTGGATGAAACCCGAGGCGCTGCTGGTCAACACCTCCCGCGGGCCGATCGTCGATGAACCCGCCCTGATCGACGCGCTCCAGCACCAGCGCCTGGCCGGCGCCGCCCTGGACGTATTCGCCCAGGAGCCCTTGCCCGCCGCCCATCCGTTCCGAACCCTGAATAACGTACTGGCCACACCGCATGTGGGCTACGTCAGCCGCCAGAATTACCAGCGGTTCTATTCCCTGATGATCGAAGACCTGCTGGCCTGGTCGGCGGGCCAGCCGATCCGGTTGCTGACGCCAGCAGGCTAAATCTAGAGCATCAACACACCACCCTTGTGGGAGCGAGCTTGCTCGCGATAGTGGCGGAGTCAGTTGCACGGTTTGTGACTGGCACACCGCTATCGCGAGCAAGCTCGCTCCCACAGGAGACATTGTGTTTTATTGGCCATTAAAACGCCTCTATGCCACCCGCCCTCCAATGGTGCATCGCGCCATTCCATCGCGCACGCCGATGAAACAACGCCGCTCCCCTTACACCCTTCTGGTTTCAGAAAACTGCACTTCGTCGGTGCGTATCCCCCTTCGTCATGTAAGAGATTGCCGACAAAAACCGTGATTGTCGGACAATGCGACGAACCGAGCCGCACCGCTCTACGTTCTGACCTAGACTGCCTAACCGGGGGGAAAACCAACCGGTCATCCAGACGAAAAAAAGTCGAAACTTTTCGCAACGGCGACAGGTCAGGTTAGAGGTAGGGCAACCGCGACTGGTGCAGTCCTTGCACTAGTCATTGCAACAGCTCCTTCAGCTGATTCGCTTCGCCGCATTGGGTAGCCGTTCGCTTTCCTTGCGTTGCGCTTGTGCGCCTGGCCGCAGGATTTGGCCAATGAAACAACAGCTCTGGCGCTTGCCGGAAACAGATCGAGAAAATGGGAGATATTTATGATCAGTGCTGCCTTGGAACCACAACAAGTCCGTTCGCAACTACCGCCCGCGGCTGAATCGCCAACGGCACCGGTGCTGGCCACCGGCGGCAAGGCACTGCTCCCCGTCGTTCGACAGAATCCCAACCGCAAGAAAGTATTGTTCGTCACTTCGGAAATTGCCGACCTGGTAAAGACCGGCGGCCTGGGCGATGTCTCCTCCGCACTGCCCCGGGCCATGGCCGGGCTGCATGATGTCCGGGTGCTGATCCCCGGTTATCCGCAAGTGATGAACAGCGGCAATCCGATCCACATCATCGGCGAACTGGGCGGCCACGCAGCACTGCCGCCCTGCAAGATCGGACGCATGGACATGGCCGACGGCCTGGTGATCTACGTCCTGATCTGCCCTGAGCTTTTTGCCCGCGAAGGCTCCCCCTACGGTGCCAACAACGGTCGCGACTGGCCCGACAACCACATTCGCTTCGCCCGCCTGGGCCTGGCCGCAGCCGACATTGCCGCCAACCTCGCGCAGATCCACTGGTGCCCGGACCTGGTCCACGCCCACGACTGGCCAGCCGGGCTGGCGCCGGCCTATATGCACTGGCGCGGGCAACGCACCCCGACCCTGTTTACCATTCACAACCTGGCCTACCAGGGCGTCGTCAGCCTGGCGTCCTGCCCGGAGCTGGGCATCCCCGAACACGCCCTGCAACAGGAAGGCATGGAGTTCTACGGCAAACTGTCGTTCCTCAAGGCCGGGATGGCCTACTCCAGCCATATCACCACCGTCAGCGCCACCTACGCCCAGGAGATCACCACCCCGGCGTTTGGCTGCGGGCTCGACGGCTTCCTAGCGGCCAAGACCCAACAAGGCTTGCTCAGCGGCATCCCCAACGGTATCGATGAAAGCTGGGATTCGGCCACCGACACCCACCTGTTCCGTCAGTTCGCCATGGGCGACTGGGACGGCAAGGCGGTCAACGCGTCCCATGTGCGCGAACTCTTTGGCCTCGACGACTCCACTGGCCCGCTGTTCGCCGTGGTTTCGCGCCTGGTCTACCAGAAAGGCCTGGACCTGACCGAAGCGGTCGCCGAGTTCATCGTCGAGTCCGGCGGCCAGATCGCCATCATTGGCCGTGGGGAACCGGAGGAAGAACAGGCCATGCGTGAACTGGCACTGCGCTTCCCCGGACGCATCGGCGTGCGTATCGGCTTCAACGAAACCGACGCGCGGCGGATGTTCGCCGGCAGCGACTTCCTGCTGATGCCTTCGCGCTACGAGCCCTGCGGCTTGAGCCAGATGTACGCCCAGCGCTTCGGCTCGCTGCCGGTGGCGCGCAATACCGGAGGGTTGGCGGACACCATCGAAGATGGCATCACCGGTTTCCTGTTCGATGAGTCCACCGTGGAAAGCTACAAACAGGCCTTGAGCCGCGCCTTCAAGGTCTTCGAGTTCCCCGACCTGCTCAACGCCATGCGCTGCCGGGCCATGTCGGCGCCGTTCAACTGGTGCCAGGCCGTGGAACCCTACGCCGAACTCTACGAACAGCTGGTGGCTAAGTCACTGGGAAAATCGGCCAGACAATGAGGTAACAATGACGTCAAGGACGCCTGAGACATGGACCCACGGGGCGGTCATGCTGGATGACGAGCACACCCGCTTCGCCCTCTGGGCCCCGGATGCATTTTTTGTCAGTGTCGAGCTCGACACTGGAGATTCAATACCGCTACTGCCCCAAGCCGACGGCTGGTTCATGATCCAGACCCGTTGCCCCGCCGGCACCCGCTACCGCTACAACATCGATGGCGAGCTGGAGGTGCCGGACCCGGCCTCGCGCGCCCAGGCCGGCGACATCGACCGCCACAGCGTGGTGGTCGACCCGCATGCCTACTCATGGCGACACACCCAATGGTCCGGCCGCCCCTGGCACGAAGCCGTAATCTACGAGTTGCACGTCGGCGCCCTGGGTGGTTTCGACGGCGTCGAACAGCATCTGGCACGCCTGGCCGGGCTGGGCATCACCGCCATCGAGCTGATGCCACTGGCGCAGTTCCCCGGTGATCGCAACTGGGGCTACGACGGCGTCCTGCCCTACGCCCCCCAGGCCTCCTACGGCACGCCCGAACAGCTCAAGCATCTGATCGACAGCGCCCACGGCCATGGGCTGTCCGTCATCCTGGATGTGGTCTACAACCACTTCGGCCCCGACGGCAACTACCTGCACCGTTATGCCAAGGGCTTCTTCCGTGAGGACAAGCACACGCCCTGGGGCGCGGCGATTGATTTCCGCCGCCGCGAAGTGCGGGATTTCTTCATCGACAACGCGCTCATGTGGCTGCTGGAGTACCGTTTCGACGGCCTGCGCCTGGACGCGGTACACGCCATTGAAGACCCGGACTTTCTCCAGGAGCTGGCGACCCGGGTGCGCGAGCAGGTGGACCCGATCCGGCATGTCTGGCTGACCGTGGAAAACGAACACAACCAGGCCCACCTGCTGGAGCATGTCTACGACGCCCAGTGGAACGACGACGGGCACAATGCCCTGCACGTGCTGCTGACCGGTGAGACCGACGCCTACTACGCCGACTATGCCGAGCAGCCAACCGAACAACTGGCACGTTGCCTGAGCCAGGGCTTCGTCTTCCAGGGCCATCTCAATCGCCATGGCGAAGCCCGGGGCGAGCCCAGCAGTCACCTGCCGCCGAGCGCGTTCGTGCTGTTCCTGCAGAACCATGACCAGATCGGCAACCGAGCCTTGGGCGAACGCCTGCATCAGCTCGCCGCCCCCCAGGCCCTGCAGGCGGCGACTGTCTTGTTGCTGTTATCACCGATGATCCCGCTGCTGTTCATGGGCGATGAGGTGGCGGCCGAACAACCGTTCCTGTTCTTTACCAGCCACCACGGCGAGCTGGCAGAGCTGGTGCGCGAAGGCCGACGCAACGAATTCAAGGCCTTCAGTGCCTTTGCCGATCCGCAGCAGCGCGAACGAATTCCCGACCCCAACGCCGCCAGCACCTTCGAGGCTTCACGCCCAAGCCTGGAGTCGCGAGGCCCGGAGCAGCAGGCCAACGAGGCGCTGTATCGGCAACTGCTGAAAATCCGCCGTGAAGAGATCGTCCCGCGCCTGCCCGGTGCCCAGGCCCTGGGCACCGATGTGCTGGGCCATGGCGCCATCAGCGCACGCTGGCGGTTGGGCGATGGCAGCGTGTTGCGCATCGACTTCAACCTGAGCGATCAGCCCGTCGAACACGATGCCCCGGAAGAGGCACGCATTCTTTTCGAACATCCGCAGCAGGTCATGGGTCTGTTGCAACAGGGCGCCCTTGCGCCCTACAGCGCGCTGGTCAGTCTGACGCAGGCGACAACCTTGCCCAACATCACTGGAGAGCGCCTATGAGCGATGCGCAACTGGAAATCCTCGCCAGCCGAGCGGGCCTGGCGGTGGATTGGATCGACGCCAATGGCCGGGCCCAGAAAGTCTCGCCGGCGGTCTTGCGTTCGGTCCTCACCGGCCTGGGCCATCCGGCCGGCAGCGCCCAGGAAATCGACGCCAGCCTGCTGCAATTGCAGGAAGCTCAACAGAACCATCAATTGCCACCGCTGATCACCGCCGACGTCGGGGTCAGCCTGGACTTGAGCCGCTACTTCGAGGCCGGAACGCCCTGCGAAATCAAACTCGAAGATGGCGCGACACTGAACCTGAACCTTGATGCCGATGCCAAGCTGCCGGGGATGGTCCCGGTGGGTTATCAGCACATCAGCATCCAGGACCAGCATTTCACCCTGGCCGTCGCGCCGGCCCGTTGCTACAGCGTGGCCGATGCGGTGGACGACCCGACGCCACGGGCCTGGGGCCTGAGCGCGCAACTGTATGCCCTGCGCCGCCCCGGTGACGGTGGCTTCGGTGACACCCAGGCCTTGGAGGAGCTGGCGCGGGTGGCCGGCGAGCGCGGCGCAGAGGCCGTTGCCATCAGCCCGATGCACGCGATGTTCAGCAGCGACACCGGGCGCTACAGCCCCTACTCACCGTCGAGCCGACTGTTCTTCAACAGCCTGTACGCCGCGCCGGGCACCATCCTCGGTGAACGCGCGCTGCGCACCGCCATCGACGCCACCGGCTTGACCAATCAGTTGCGCACCCTGGAAGAGCAGCCGCTGATCGACTGGCCGGTCGCCGCCCAGGCCAAGCAGAAAATCCTCCGCGCCCTGTACGACGGCTTCAGCCAGGGTGAGCATCCACTGCATGAGGACTTCAGCAGTTTCCGTCACACCAGCGGCGAAGCCCTGGAAAACCATTGCCGCTTCGAGGCCTTGCAGGCCGAACGCGCCGCCCGGGGTGAAAGCCTCGACTGGCGCCACTGGCCGGAAGAATGGCGCGATCCGCGCAGCCCCGCCCTGGCCCATTTCGCCGAGGAAAATGCCGATGAGATCGGCTTCTACGCTTTTTGCCAATGGCTGATTGCCCGCTGCCTGGAGCGCGCCCAGAGCGCAGCCCGATCCAGCGGCATGGGCATCGGCCTGATCGCCGACCTGGCGGTGGGTGCCGATGGCGGTGGCAGCCAGGCCTGGAGCCGGCAGGACGAACTGCTCGCCTCCCTGACCGTGGGCGCCCCGCCGGACATTCTCAACCGCTCCGGCCAAGGCTGGGGCATCTCGGCATTTTCCCCCGAAGGCCTGGTGCGCAACGGCTTTCGCGCCTTCATTGAAATGCTGCGGGCCAACTTCGCCCACGCCGGCGGCTTGCGCATCGATCATGTCATGGGCTTGCAACGGCTCTGGGTGATCCCTAACGACGCGCCCCCTTGCGATGGCGCCTACCTGTATTACCCGGTAGACGACCTGCTGCGCCTATTGGCGCTGGAATCCCATCGTCATCAGGCGATCGTGCTCGGCGAAGACCTCGGTACCGTGCCCGACGGCCTGCGGGACAAACTCATTGCCCGCTCGATCCTGGGCATGCGCGTGCTGTTGTTCGAACAGGACAACACCCACTTCAAGCCCATTCTCGACTGGCCGGACAATGCCCTGGCCACCACCAGCACCCATGATTTGCCAACGCTCAATGGCTGGTGGCACGGTCACGACATCGACTGGAACGCCCGGCTGGACCTGATCGATTCCCACACCGAAATGGACTGGCGCAAACACCGCGAGCGCGAACGCGAAGGCCTGCGTCACGTGCTGAACCAGGACCCGCAGAACTTTCGCGAAGAACACCGCGAGACCGACCAGGTGCTCGATGCCAGCGTGCGCTTCCTCGGTCACACCCGCGCGCCGCTGGTGTTGTTGCCGCTCGAAGACGCCCTGGGCATCGAGGAACAGGCCAACCTGCCGGGCACCATCGACACCCACCCCAATTGGCGCCGCCGCCTGGCCGGGCAAAGCCAGGCGTTACTGGATCACCCGGACGCTGCCCGGCGTCTGGAAATACTCGCCTGTGCCAGACTTCAGGCGAACGAGCGTGACCGATGAAACAGACGTTGATCCAACCCCTGCGGGCAACATTGCGCTTGCAGTTTCATAAAGGCTTCACCCTGGACGACGCCATCCCCCAGGTGCCGTACTTCGCTTCGCTGGGCATCAGCCACCTGTATGCCTCGCCGCTGCTCAAGGCCCGCGCCGGGTCCATGCACGGCTACGACGTCGTTGACCCTACCCTGGTCAACCCTGAACTGGGTGGCGAAGCTGCGCTCAAGCGCCTGGTCGCGACCTTGCGCGAGCATCGGATGGGCTTGATCCTCGACATCGTGTCCAATCACATGGCCGTCGGCGGCAACGACAACCCCTGGTGGCTGGACTTGCTGGAATGGGGCCGCCTGAGCCCCTACGGCGAGTTCTTCGACATCCAGTGGCACTCCCCCGACCCACTGATGGAAGGCCAATTGTTGCTGCCGTTCCTCGGCAGTGACTACGGCGTGGCGTTGCAGGAAGGCACCTTGCAACTGCACTTCGATGCCAGCCAAGGCAGCTTCTACGTCGAGCACTATGAGCACCGTTTCCCGATTTGTCCGATGCACTACGGCGAACTGCTCAAACCCACCGAAACCTTGCCCACCGAGCAAACCGAATCGCTCAAGGCCCTGGCCGAGCGCTTCACCACGCTGAATTACCAGACCGATGCCCACACCCTCGCCCGCCCGTTGCAAAAAGAGTTGCAGGAGCTGGCGGCTCAAGCAGGCATCCTCGCCGCCATCGAGGACAACCTGGGCGGCTACGACTCTACCGCCCCCGAAGGCTTCGAGCGCCTGCACCAACTGCTCGAGCGCCAGAGCTACCGGCTCGCCAGCTGGCGCACGGCGGCGGACGACATCAATTGGCGGCGCTTTTTCGATGTCAACGAACTGGGTGGGCTGCGGGTCGAGCGTCCGGCGGTCTTCGAGGCGACCCATGCCAAGATTTTCCAATTGATCGGCGAAGGCCTGGTGGACGGCCTGCGCATCGATCACATCGACGGCCTTGCCGACCCTCGCGGTTACTGCCGCAAATTGCGCAGACGGGTCGATTCGCTGTCGCCGACCCGACACCTGCCGATTTTCGTCGAGAAGATCCTTGGCGATGGCGAGACCTTGCGGCGGGACTGGAACATCGACGGCAGCACCGGTTACGAATTCATGAACCAGGTCTCGCTGCTCCAGCATGACCCGGCCGGCGCCGCCCCCCTCGCCGAATTCTGGAGCCGGCATAGCGAGCGGCCAGCGCACTTCATCGAAGAAGCCCGCCTGGCGCGCCAGCAGATCCTCAATGGCTCCCTGGCCGGAGACTTCGAAAGCGTCGCCCAGGCCCTGCTGCAAGTGGCCCGGGACGATGTGATGACCCGCGACCTGACCCTCGGCGCAATTCGACGAGCCTTGCAGGAACTGATCGTGCATTTCCCGGTGTATCGCACCTACATCACGCCTCTGGGGCGCTCGGCCGAAGACGAGGTGTTCTTCAACCAGGCCCTGGAAGGCGCCCGGCAAACCCTCAGCGAAGCCGACTGGCCGGTGCTCGATTGCCTGGCCGGCTGGCTCGGTGGGATGCCCTGGCGGCACCGTCCGCGCGGCAGCCAGCGTAAACGCCTGCGCCACGCCTGCGTGCGTTTCCAGCAACTGACCTCGCCGGCCGCCGCCAAAGCCGTGGAGGACACCGCGCTCTATCGCTCGGCGGTGCTGTTGTCACGCAATGACGTGGGCTATGACACCGAGCGCTTCAGCGCCCCGCCTCAGGTGTTCCACCACGCCGGCCTCGAGCGGCTCGAACATTTTCCCGACAACCTGATCACCACCGCCACCCACGACCACAAGCGCGGCGAAGACACCCGCGCCAGGCTGGCGGTGCTCAGCGAACGCGCCGATTGGTACAGCGCCTGCGTGGAGCAATGGCGCATTCTTTCGCCTTCGCTGCACAGTGACCCGGCGGCGCCCTCGGCCGGTGATGAACTGATTCTGTACCAGGCCTTGCTCGGCAGCTGGCCGCTGGACCTCGACCTCCAGGACCACAAGGCCCTGGCCGCATACAACGAGCGCCTGTGGCAATGGCAACGCAAGGCCCTACGGGAAGCCAAGCTGCAAAGCAGTTGGGCGGCGGTCAACGACGCTTATGAACAAGCCACCCAGATGTTCCTCGAACGGTTACTGCTGGGCGATGAGGGGTTGCCCTTGCGCAGCGCCATCGCCGAGGCGGTCCAGGCCATCGCCCCGGCGGGCGCCCTCAACAGTCTGGCGCAAACTTTGCTGCGCATGACCGTACCCGGCGTACCGGACCTGTACCAAGGCAACGAGTTCTGGGATTTCAGCCTGGTGGACCCGGATAACCGTCGCCCGGTGGATTTCCAGGCACGCCGCGAGGCGTTAGGGGCCGACAGCACGCCAGCCGCGTTGATACGCGATTGGCGTGACGGCCGAGTCAAACAGGCATTGATCGCCAGGACACTGGCCGTGCGAGCCGAGTATCCGCTGCTATGGCGCCAGGGTCGCTACCAGCCGCTGGAAGTGCTCGGCGAACAAGCCGAGCGAGTATTGGCCTTCATGCGTGAAGACTCGCAACAACGGGCGATCATTGTTGTACCTGTCCATGCGGCGCCGTTGCTGGAAAACAGTGCCGTGCCGCTGGTGGCTGCGTCGGATTGGGGCGATACCCGTGTGTCGTTACCGTTCGCCGCCGGGGATGAAAAACTGAAGGGACTTTTTTCAAGCGCAGCAGTCACACCCCAAGGGGAGCTGCTGATCAGCACCGCGCTGGGGAATTTCCCGGTCAATGTCTTTATCCAACCTTGAGTTGAATCAGGAGCACTGCGATGAGTACCGACGATAAACGCATTCGCGAATTCGCCTATCAGATCTGGGAGTCCGAGGGTAAGCCCGCCGGGCAGGAGAAACGCCACTGGGAGATGGCGCGCAAACTGGCCGAAGCCGAAGCGCTGGCGCCGAGCAAACCACCCAAGGCGGCGAGCAAATCAGCGGCCAGCAAAACCGATGGCGCCAAGCCTGCTGCCACCAAGAGCACCACGGCCAAGACCGCCGCAAAGAGCACGACCCCCAAGGCCAAACCGGCGGCCAAACCTTCTGCAGCGGTAGTGCCACCGGCCAACAAAGCAGCCGACAAGAAGCCCCGGGCACCGCGCAAGCCGCCGGCGGCTTGATTCATCCTATCGGTCTCCTCGTCAGGTGGGAGCAACGCCTGCTCGCGAAACAGGCGCCTCGATTTCTGCAGGCGCGCATCGCTTCATCGCGGGCAAGCCTTGCTCCCCTAGAGAAGCAACTTTGTCCCACATAGCGGGGCGGTGCGACGTTTCGCTAAATCCCCTCGCCACAAGTGAAGGGTGGAGCCACCCACCCCAAGTGAACCGTATCGCTGAATCTGTCTGTCTTTTGCAGGAGCAACTATGACCCGTCCAAAAAAAAACACGCCGCCGCCCGTGATCGAGGCTTCGCGGATTCGTGAAGGGCTGCCTTTTCCACTGGGTGCAACCTGGGATGGCCTCGGGGTCAATTTCGCGCTGTTTTCAGCCAATGCCACCAAGGTCGAACTGTGCATTTTCGACGATGCCGGCGAAGTCGAACTCGAACGCATCGAGCTGCCGGAGTACACCGACGAGATTTACCACGGTTATCTGCCGGATGCCCACCCGGGCATGATCTATGGCTACCGGGTCTACGGCCCATACGACCCGGCGAACGGCCACCGTTTCAACCCGAACAAGCTGCTGATCGACCCGTATGCCAAGCAATTGGTCGGCCAATTGAAGTGGTCCGAAGCCCTCTTCGGCTACACCATCGGCCATCCCGATGGCGACCTCAGTTTCGATGAGCGCGACAGCGCCCCGTTCGTCCCCAAGTGCAAAGTCATCGACCCTGCACACACCTGGGGCCACGACCATCGCGTCAGCGTCCCCTGGGACAAGACCATCCTGTATGAGACCCACGTGCGCGGCCTCACCATGCGTCACCCTTCGGTGCCCGAGAACCTGCGCGGTACGTTCGCCGGGCTGATGGTCGATGATGTGCTGGAGCATATCCGCAAGCTGGGTGTCTCTTCGGTGGAACTGCTGCCCATCCATGCCTTCGTCAATGACCAGCACCTGCTGCACAAAGGCATGACCAACTACTGGGGTTACAACAGCATCGCCTTCTTTGCCCCGGACCCACGCTACCTGGCCAGCGGCAAGATCGCCGAGTTCAAGGAAATGGTTGCCCACCTGCACGAGGCCAACCTGGAAGTCATCCTCGACGTGGTCTACAACCACACCGCCGAAGGCAACGAACAGGGCCCCACCCTGTCCATGCGCGGCATCGATAACGCTTCGTACTACCGGCTGATGCCCGACGACAAACGCTACTACATCAACGATTCCGGCACCGGTAATACCCTGGACCTGAGCCATCCTTGCGTTCTGCAAATGGTCACCGACTCCCTGCGCTATTGGGCCACGGAGATGCACGTCGATGGCTTCCGCTTCGACCTGGCGACCATTCTGGGCCGTTACCATGACGGCTTCGACGAGCGCCACAGCTTCCTCGTGGCCTGCCGCCAGGACCCGGTGCTGCGCCAGGTGAAAATGATCGCCGAGCCTTGGGACTGCGGCCCCGGGGGCTACCAGGTGGGACGCTTCCCGCCGGGCTGGGTCGAGTGGAACGACAAGTTCCGCGACACGGTGCGGGCCTTCTGGAAGGGCGACGACGGCCAGCTAGCCGATTTCGCCAGTCGAATGACGGCCTCGGGCGAGATGTTCAACCAGCGTGGCCGGCGTCCGTACGCCTCGGTGAACTTCGTCACCGCACATGACGGTTTCACCTTGCATGACCTGGTGTCGTACAACGACAAGCACAACGAGGCCAACGACGAGAACAACCAGGACGGCAGCAATAACAACCTGTCCTGGAACCATGGCGTCGAAGGGCCGACGGACGATCCAGAGATCAACGCGCTGCGTCATCGGCAGATGCGCAACTTCTTCGCCACCCTGCTACTGGCCCAAGGCACGCCGATGATCGTCGCCGGCGACGAATTTGCCCGTACCCAGCACGGCAATAACAACGCCTATTGCCAGGACAGCGAGATCGGCTGGGTCAATTGGAACCTGAGCGAGGATGGCGCGACGCTGCTCAAGTTCGTCAAGCGCCTGATCAAGTTGCGCCTGACCTATCCGATCCTGCGACGCGGACGGTTCCTGGTGGGTAACTACAACGAGGACATCGGCGTCAAGGACGTGACCTGGCTGGCCCCGGACGGCAGCGAAATGACCATTGAGCAATGGCAGGACAGCCATGGTCGCTGCCTCGGCATGCTGATGGACGGCCGCGCCCAGGAGACCGGCATTCGACGCAAAGCCGGCGATGCGACGCTGCTGCTGGTGGTCAACGCCCACCATGACATCGTCAACTTCCGCTTGCCGGAAGTCCCAGAGGGCAGTTTCTGGACCTGCATGGTCGACACCAACCAGCCGACCGTTCGTGGACAAGAGCGCTTCGATTTCGATTCCGAATACTCCGTCACCGGGCGCTCGCTGCTGCTGTTTGAGCTGCAACGCGAAGAAGAGGAATGAAGTACCGGTTGTAAACAGCCAGAGAAACCGCAAGGACGCGGTTTTTCGATGCGTACAGCCCAGTTTGAAGAAAAAAATGCAGTTCAGACACACATCTCGCAAGACGAATCGGCCGCCATGGTCAATACTTCACATGCGGTAGTCTCCAGGATTCGGAGCGCTGTGAATCGCAGCCATACCCACGCGGGCGTCATCGGACAGTAGGCCCGGTAGATGGCTGAAAGATTGAATACACACAAGGATGTCTCTCATGAAACCCGCCTCTCGCTTGCCCGGCCGGCAGCATCCGCAAATCTGGAACAGTGCTGCGCAACTGGCCGATATCCCGATTATCAGTACCCAGACGCTCATTCCCGCCGGCGCCCGCGCGGTCGTCCTCTCCCCGCATCCGGGCGATGAGATCGGCGCCTGTGGCGGATTGCTGCAGTTGCTGAACAACCTGGATCAACCCATGTTGCTGATCTCGGTCTCCGATGGAGCCCTGATCCATCCCGGTTCACCGTTGTGGACCGATGAGCGCCTGCGTACACACCGCCCTCACCCGCAGGAAAGCGTGGACGCCCTGCATCGTCTGGGCATAGCAGCCCATGGCCTGCAATGGGTGCGCGGCGGCTTCCCGGAAAAGGCCCTGGCCGAACACGAGGCCGAGCTCACCGAATTTATTGCACGTCACCTGCGCCCCGGTGACGTGGTGTTCAGCACCTGGCGCCAGGATGGCGACAGCGACCACGAGACCGTCGGGCGCGCCGGGGCCTTGGCCGCCGACAGGATCGGGGTGACATTCAACGAACTGCCGGTGTGGGCCTGGCACTGGCCGGTCCGCGAGCAAAACAAGATCCCCTGGCACCGGGCCCGCAAACTGCGCCTGGATGTCTGGACTACCGCCCGCAAGCGTCACGCCATGTACGCGTACGTCAGCCAACTCAACGGCGAACCGGCGAGCGGCATCGCCCCGCTGGTACCCCGGGTGATCCTGGATCGGATGGGTATGCCGTATGAGATTGTCTTCATCTGAACACGAGCCTGTGATGGCGCTGGTTCAGATACACCGCTTTCGCGAGCAAGCTCGCTCCCACAGGAGTTGTTGCATACCCCGCAAATCCAATGTGGGAGCGAGCTTGCTCGCGATAGCGATCGACAAGGACATGAAAAATCCGGAACTGCCGACGCCTTGGGTCAGTCGCATGAACAGGTGCGTCTGATTCAGGAGGGAACGTGACTCAAGATCCCGATTGGCGGGCCGTCGAACCAAGGCCATCGGAGCTGCCTGCGGCGGTTCATCGGTTGCGGATCCTGACGGTCAATACCCACAAGGGTTTCACCGCCCTCAACCGTCGCTTCATCCTGCCTGAATTGCGCGAAGCGGTGCGCAGTACCGGTGCCGACCTGGTGTTCCTGCAAGAGGTGCTGGGCGAACATGACCGACACGCATCACGCTACGACAACTGGCCCCGGACATCCCAGTACGAATTCCTCGCCGACAGCATGTGGAGCGACTTCGCCTATGGCCGCAATGCGGTCTACCCCGATGGCCACCATGGCAACGCCCTGCTCTCCAAATACCCGATCCGCCAGTTCCGCAATCTCGACGTGTCCATCACCGGCCCGGAGCGGCGCGGGTTGTTGCACTGTGTACTGGATGTGCCCGGGCACGCCGCTGTCCACGGGATCTGCGTGCACTTGAGTCTTCTGGAAAGCCATCGCCAATTACAGCTCAAACTGCTCTGCCAGCTGCTCGATTCACTGCCCGAGGACGAGCCGGTGATCATCGCCGGCGACTTCAACGACTGGCAGCTGCGTGGCAACCTCGCCCTCGCCCGCCGTGGCTATCTGCATGAAGCCTTCGAGCACCACCACGGTCGCCCCGCCAGGACCTATCCGGCCCGCTTCCCGCTGTTACGCCTGGACCGCATTTACCTGCGCAACGCCAGCAGCCACGCCCCGCAAATCCTGGGCAACAAACCCTGGACGCACCTGAGCGATCACCTGCCGCTTTCGGTGGAAGTGCATTTGTAGGGTAGGCCTCTGCAGCGCATTCTACGCGCGGACCTGTAAGTTCTGACAGTAGCGACGCTGGTTTTTCATTGCTAGGGTGCCATCCCATACAGCGAGCGTTGCCAGGCCCTGTGTGCCATCTGTTGTGCAACCGATGCTGAAACCGGTGTCCACGGGGATGCCGATGCAGAGGGATAGCACATGATTCGGCACGATAAAGGATTCAATCGGCTGTTCAACGCTGTGTGGATATCAGCCCCCTTCCTGTTACCCGTCCCGGCCGCCATGGCCGCTTGCACGCTGACGCCAACCGCAGGCGATGACGCTTATGTCTGCGACAGCGGCACCAGCCCCGGGCTGACGGACCTTTCGGGTAACAACAGCCTGACAATGCCCGCCAACGGCAGTGGCGTCATTAGCGGCGACGTCACATTCGGTACCGGCGTCGACCGCATCGTGATCAATGCCAACGGCGTGATTGACGGTGATGTCCAGCAAGGCTCCGGCGTGGACGCCTTCATCATGAATGGCGGCAGGATCCTGTCCCTGGCACAAGGTGACGGTCTCGATACGTTCCTGATGACCGGCGGCACCATCGTCGACGCGTTCGAAGACGGCGACGTTGCGAAGATGACCGGGGGCACTATCGGCCGGGTCGACATGAAACTCGATGACAACGTTTTCGATATGTCCGGTGGAAATATCATCGGCAACCTGGTGACCGGTTTCGGCCAGGACACCATCATCCTCTCCGCAGGCCGCATCGGCGGCAATGTCAGCGTCAGCGGCGGCAATGACAGCATTACCGTCAGCGGTGGCGAAATCATCGGCGAGGTCCGGGTCAGTGCCGGCGATGACCAGTTGCAGTGGAGCGGCGGCCTCATTCATTCGGCCATTTTGATGGGCGACGGCAACGACACGGCGCTGTTGAGCAACCTCGATGAAAGCCTGCTCGCCACCACGCCCAGCCTGAACGGAGGGTTGGGCCAGGACGTCCTGACCTTTGCAGGCAGCACCTCCAGCACTGGTGCCCGTTACCTCAATTGGGAAGCAATCAACCTCACTCGAGGCTCGCAACTGGACCTTGACGACACGCTGACCTTGGGTGACAGCGCCACCGGCACCGGGACGCTCAACATCGAAAGCGGCAGCACGTTGACGGCGACCCAAGGCGTCATCGCCCCTTTTACTGCCGGTCAGTTGGCGACACTCAACGACGCCGGCACGATAGACCTTACCCAGGGCAACACCCGCACCAACGACACCCTCACTGTCCAGGGCAACTACGTCGGTAACAACGGCCAGTTGCACCTGCAAACGGTACTCGGCGCCGACGACTCCCCCAGCGACAAGCTGGTGGTCAATGGCGGGACGCTTACCGGCAACACCGCCATCTTGGTCACGAACCTGGGCGGCACGGGCGCACAGACGGCTCAGGATGGCATCGAAGTGGTCCAGGCCCAAGGGGGCGCGGTCAGTGATAGCGGCGCCTTTTCGCTGGCACAATCGGTCTCCGCCGGGGCATTTGATTATCGCTTGTTCAAGGGCGGCGTAACCGGCAATAAAGACAACTGGTACCTGCGCTCCACCGTGGTCGCCGGACCGGTTCCAGCCCCCGTGCCAACGCTGCCGCCCTTGCCAACGGCGGTGCCCGGCGCGGCGCCTATCCCGTTGTATCGCCCGGAAGTGCCGACCTGGTCGGTATTGCCCCCGGCAGCGGCACAACTGACCCTGATGGCCCTGGGCACGTTCCATGACCGCCAGGGCGACCAGCGCCTGCTCACCGAAAACGGCGCGTTCGGCGCGGGCTGGGGCCGGGTCTATGGCAAGGACCTGGATCAAACCTGGGCCGGCACGGTGACGCCGCGGTTCGATGGATCGATCAAGGGTTTCCAGGTGGGCAATGACCTGTACAGCTCGCCGCTGGCCAATGGGCAGACCCAGCGCATCGGTTTCTTCGTCGGCCATACCGAATTGAACGGCAACGTCGATGGCTTCAACCTGGGTTTCAAAGGCCGACGCGCCGGCAAGATAGAACTCGACGGCGACAGCTACGGACTCTACTGGACGCTCACCGATCCCACTGGTGGCTACGTCGACGCCGTGGTGATGGGCACGCGACTGGACGGCGACAACCGCTCCGAGCGTGGGCTGAAAATCGACAATCGCGGGCACGCCCTGACCCTGTCGGCGGAAGCCGGTTACCCCTTCGCCGTGGCCACCGACTGGGTCCTGGAACCCCAGGTGCAGATCATCCACCAGAAAGTCTCCCTGGACACGCAAGACGACGGGGTCTCCAGGGTCGAGTTCGACTCCGACGGTGCCTGGACCGGCCGTCTCGGCGCCCGCCTGAAGGGCCGCTACCAGGTCAGCGGCATGCCCGTGGAACCGTACCTGCGCGCCAACCTCTGGCACACGTTTTCCGGCACCGATACGGTGACGTTCGACGACACTGAACGGGTCGAGACCCAACAGCGCGCGTCCACCGGCGACCTGGGCGTGGGTGTCATCGTGAGCCTGGCGCCCGCAGTCAGCATGTACGCCGCAGCGGACTACAGCAGCAATCTCGACAGCCATCAGCAACGCAGTGTGGCGGGTAATCTTGGCGTGCGGTTCAGCTGGTAGACAGGTTCCGCGACGATGATTTGACGCCTAAATATGCGTCTAAATAACCAATTGAAATCAGTGTTTTATTGACACTGATTTCATCTTGCCATTCATCGTTCATTTTCTTGACGCACTGCCATCGGTCTTCTTGACTACACCGTACTACCCCCGGAAATACAGTCAGGGGCAGGCCTCTGGAACCCGCCAAGACGGGCCGCCAGAGGCTTGCCTCAATCCATTCGGTCGCCCCTCATTCGGGGTAGGAGAGACGCCAAAAAGCGAGAAACGCATGCGATTGCAAGGCAGGCCCCCATGAAAACGTCCCTCCGGCCACAAGAGATCTCCAGCGCTACCTTCCACACCCTCTCCACTTCGTTGCTACTGCTCTCATCCATGGAGGTACAGGCCTGGCCTGCCGAGGAGGCAGCGCAGCCCTGGTATGGCGCAGCGCAGTCCAGCAACCGCAATACCGCAGCCATCGGCAGCGACCCCGTTTCCGGCAAGAGCCCTGCCCTGTTCACATTGCGAAACGACAGCGGCCATACCCAGCGCATGGGCCTGATCAGTGGACAAAACCAGATCATTTCTACGGGCAGCGGCCTGCTGGTGACGCCTGCGATGGCCGAACCGGGCAAAGATGCCCTGAACCTGAAAGGCTCGAGCCTCGGCGCCTATTGGAGCCTGACCGGCCCAGCTGGCTGGCACGTGGACCTGAGCGCCAGCGGCGGCCGGGTCAATGGCTACAGCCGCACCGAACAAGGCCAGCGCCAGGCCACCGAAGGCAATGCGGTGACGCTGTCGGTCGAAGGCGGCTTTGCGATTGGCATCGGGACCCACTGGGTCGTCGAACCCCAGGCCCAGCTGATCAACCAACGCATCACCCTCGATACACCGAATGCCGAGAGCGGCACCGGCAATGAACTGAGCAGCTGGAGCGGCCGCGTCGGGGCACGACTCAAAGGCAATTACCGAGTCAACAGTCTCGGCATGGAGCCCTATGTGCGAACCAACCTGTGGCACACCGTCCAGAACGCCGATACGTTGTCCCTGGATAAGGTCGACAAGATCAGCAGCAGCCGAAAATCCTCCACCGTCGAAGTCGGCCTGGGCCTGGTGGCCCGGGTTACACCGGCAGTAAGCCTGTATGTCAGCGCCGATTACAGCAGTGACATCGACGACAACGACCTAAACGGGATCATTACCAGCATGGGGGTGCGGATGCGCTGGTGAGTTATCGATATCCAATCGCCGATTGACCTGTAGGAGCTGTCGAGCGAAGCGAGGCTGCGATCTTTTGATCTTCGCTTGAGATTCAAGCGCCTGGGAAAAGATCGCAGCCTCGCTTCGCTCGACAGCTCCTACAACGTAGCCCGGCGCGAGCAATCTGCCGCCACTTAAAAAACACCTCCATTAAGGCGTATAACGCTAAAAGCGATTCATACCTGCAAGCCGTCTGCCCCTGGCTCATTTCATTGATGGAGTAACGACATGACCACCGCCCCCTTCCTCGCCAACCTTTTCCCCAGCGCCGCCGACATCCCGCAGGCCTACCGCCTCGAAGGCCGGATCGAACAGCGCGAATACCTGGTCGACGGCGTCCTGGAAACCTGGCAAGGGCCACTGGCCGTCGTCCGCAGCCCCGTTTACCTGGCGGGTGAGCTGGGCGATGAACAAGTGATTCTCGGCAGCACGCCGCTGCTGGATGCCGAGACCGCCCTCACCGCCCTGGACGCTGCCGTGCGGGCTTACGATCGCGGCCAGGGCCAGTGGCCCACGATGCGCGTCGCCGAGCGCATCCGCCATGTGGAAACCTTCCTGGCACGCATGCGCGAGCAACGCGAGGCCGTGGTCAAGTTGCTGATGTGGGAAATCGGCAAGAACCTCAAGGATTCCCAGAAGGAGTTCGACCGCACCTGCGACTACATCGTCGACACCATCAACGCCCTCAAGGAACTGGACCGCCGCTCCAGCCGCTTCGAGCTGGAACAGGACACCCTCGGGCAGATCCGCCGCGTGCCCCTGGGCGTGGCCTTGTGCATGGGCCCCTACAACTACCCGCTGAACGAAACCTTCACCACGCTGATCCCGGCCTTGATCATGGGCAACACCGTGGTGTTCAAGCCGGCCAAGCTCGGCGTCCTGCTGGTGCGGCCGTTGCTCGAAGCCTTCCGCGACAGCTTCCCGGCGGGCGTGATCAACGTAATCTACGGCAGCGGCCGCGAAACTGTCAGCGCGCTGATGGCCAGCGGCAAGATCGACATCTTCGCCTTTATCGGCACCAACAAAGCGGCCAGTGACCTGAAGAAGCTCCACCCGCGGCCACACCGCTTGCGTGCCGCCCTGGGGCTGGATGCGAAGAACCCCGGGCTGGTGCTGCCGGACGTCGACCTGGACAATGCGGTCAACGAGGCGCTGACCGGCTCGCTGTCATTCAACGGCCAGCGCTGCACGGCGCTGAAAATCCTGTTTGTCCATGAGGATGTGGCGCCGGCGTTCATCGAGAAGTTCAATGCCAGGCTCGCCACCCTGAAACCCGGCATGCCCTGGGAAGACGGTGTGGCGCTGACGCCGTTGCCCGAAGCGAGCAAGGTCGATTACTTGCATTCGCTGGTCGCCGATGCACTCGCCAAGGGTGCAGAAGTGAAGAATGCCCATGGCGGCGAATCGCGCAGCTCGTTTTTCTACCCTGCGGTGCTGTACCCGGTAAACACGGCAATGCGGGTCTACCATGAGGAACAGTTCGGTCCGGTCGTGCCCATCGTGCCGTACCGCGACCTCAATACCGTAATCGATTACGTACTGGAGTCCGACTTCGGCCAGCAACTCAGCATTTTCGGCACCAACCCGGCACAAGTCGGCAAACTGGTGGACACCTTCGCCAACCAGGTCGGACGCATCAACATCAACGCCCAGTGCCAACGTGGCCCGGACACGTTCCCGTTCAATGGCCGGAAGAATTCGGCCGAGGGCACCTTGTCGGTCCACGATGCGCTGCGCACCTTTTCCATTCGCACGCTGGTGGCGACCAAGTTCCAGGACAGCAACAAGGCGTTGATCAGCGACATTATCCGTGAGCGGGATTCCAACTTCCTGACCACGGACTACATCTTCTGATCCACGCCCGAACGTTGGACTACGACAGGGCTGGGCGCCGCGACTTGATGCCCCAGCCCTGTTGCATGCCGGCAGCCGCCAGCAGGATCGCCGCCACGCCCAACCATTGCAGCGGCTCCAGGCGATGGCCAAAGGCGAACCAGTCGACGAAGATCGCCGCGATCGGGTAGATGAACGACAGCGCACCGGTCAATGCAGTCGGCAAGCGTTGTATGGCGCCGTACAGCAACACGTACATCACGCCGGTGTGCACCATGCCCAGGGTCAGCAGGCTGGCCCAGGCTTCGGTTTGCTGCGGCAACGCCGAGAAGTTCGCCCAGGGCGCCAGCAGCAACACGCCAGTGCTGACCTGGATCAGCGCGATCAGATGAGGCGGCGTGCCGGTCAGGCGCTTGATGATCAACGCCGCGATGGCGTACAGCAACGCAGCCTCCAGCGCCAAGGCAATGCCCAGCAAATAGTCGCCGCCGCTCTGCCCTTGCTCACCATGGGCACTGACGATGGCCAGCATTCCGAGAAACGACACCGCTAGCCAGAACAGTTTCTGCGCGGTGATTTTTTCCCCCAGGAACAACGCCGCCAGCCCCACCAACATGAACGGCTGGACGTTGTACACCGCCGTGCCGATGGCAATCGAGGCGCGGGAATAAGAGGCAAACAACAGTACCCAGTTGCCGACGATCGCCACACCGCTGAGTACCGCCAGCAGGAACGTGGTACGGGTGAGAATGCCGGGGCGCAAAAAGCCGAAACCGGCGCAGATCAGCAGCAAGGTCGCGGCACCGAACACGCAGCGCCAGAACACCACATCCAGCACCGGCAGGCCGGAAACCAGCACGAACCAACCAATGGTTCCGGAGATCAGCATGGCGGCAGTCATTTCCAGCGAACCGCGGCGTAAGGTCTTGTCCATCTTCAGGCTCCTTCAGCAAGTGAGCACAGTATGCCGAGCGGACCGGGGTCTTCTCCATGGCTTGAAAAAGGCTAAACTGCGATTCGACCTTTTTTATCAAGGCAACTTCACACATTCGCCTAATGGAGTTGATATGACTGACGATATTGATCAGATCCTCATCAGTGCCCTGATGGAGGATTCCCGACGCTCCCTCAAGGCCCTGGCAAACCTCAGTGGCTTGTCCTCCCCCAGTGTCGCCGAGCGCCTTCGCCGGCTCGAGGAGCGTGGCGTGCTCAGGGGCTACACCGTCGAGGTGGACCCCAAGTGCTTTGGCTATCAACTCCAGGCCATCGTGCGTATCCGCCCGCTGCCGGGGCAGTTGCAGGAAGTGGAGCGGCAGATCCAGGCCATCGCGCAATTCACCGAATGCGACAAGGTGACCGGCGACGACTGCTTCATCGCCCGCCTGCACGTGCGCTCGATGGAACAGCTGGATACCTTGCTGGACAAACTCAATGTCCATGCCGAGACCAATACAGCCATCGTCAAGAAGACGCCCGTCAAGCGACGGTTGCCGCCGATGGCTTAGGCGTCTGCCTGGTTCGAGCGAACGCATTGCCCTGTGGGAGCGAGCTTGCTCGCGATGGCGGCGGGTCAGTCACCGCGAGGCTGGATGTGTCGGCCTCTTCGCGAGCAAGCTCGCTCCCACAGGAGGTCCGGCCTCGGCGCTTGTCCGAGGCCGGGGTACGCTACTTGACGTCTTCCAGTTCAGGGCTGCGCTGTACTTTGAACACCTCTTGTTCAGGCGCATTGCTCGCCTTCATCAGGTTAAGGGGCTGGACTTTGACGCAAGCATTCTTGCCGTCGGCATAGATTCCGCTGAGGTTGCATTTCCATTCATAGAAGTTCGCCAGGGCGCCGGACAATTGCAGGCTGTAGTCCGTGCTCCGGGTGCCCGGCGAAAACGGCTGTCCAGCCGGGATGTTCTGGAACCACTTCATCCATTCCTCGCCTCCCACCGGTGGCGGGTTGGCTTGGAAGGTCGGATTCATCGGCGCCAGTTGCTGGTATTCAGCGGTCATATGGCAACTCAGGCAGGAGGCCTGGGGGTTGTCCACGGGGCCGTTGAGGCGGCCGTTCCAGCCCAGGTGGGTCGGTGGCAGCTCCTTGGCGTTGGCATTGATCGCGGTCTGTTTCAGCGCCGGGTTGATCTTGGTTTCAGTCGGCGTCGGGTTGGTGAACGCGTTACCGTTCTCCTTCGGATCGTTCCCCCACATGATTCCCACTGGCACCAGGTTGTCCCAACCCGATTTACCGGTCATCGCACCGTTGTACTGAAAGGTGCCGAACAACCAGCCGGTGTCTTTGACGCGCGTGTCCCGGACGGCGATGTCCATCTGAATCAACGCGACTTTGGTGATGGCTCGCTTGGTTGAGTAGAAGTCCTTGGCGGTGTAGGCACTCCAAAGTACCGGATTGACGAGCGAGGGCACCGTATTGATATCGATGTCTGCGAACAACGCCTTGCACACCACCGTGCCATTGGGAAACCCCTTTGGTTGCGAGGTGTAGCTCGGGTCAGGGTTCTGTGGGTCCTTCCAAACCTGGCCGATGGTGTACGCCCCTATATCGTTATAGATGCCGACCGCATAGGTCTGGCCATTCCCGGTTTGGGTACTCGCCAACTGCTTGGGCTGGATCGGCGCCTCTTTGGTCAACCCGTGAATAGCTTCACGACCGTTGGGGCCATAGTGCTGCCAAGGCATGTGATACCACTGGCGAACCTTGTTTTTCTGCACGTTCCAGCCGACTTCCGTATTGCCCTCCAGGCAGTAGTTCTTCACCTCGTTCATATAAGTGCGCCAGCTTTCAAAATCATTGCTGAAATTGGCGGGCAACTGCTTGAAAAACGACGGCATCGAAGACGGGCCCGGCGCCACGGTGGGGTAGTCCTGACTGAGCCGGAAAAATGGGGAGGGATACGAACTCTTGGGAGGCGCGAAGCCGTAATCAGGGAACGTCCCGGCCTGGGCGCCGGCCATGGACAACGCGCCTGTCAGGGCCAGTAGTGCAGCGATCTTTCCTTGGGGATGGTTCATCGATATCTCCTTATAGGGAGACGCCTGCCGTCCCAGCGAAGGGTCGAGCGATGCGCAGGGCCTCCTTCTGTTATCAGGCGGTGGCACGATGCCAGACCTGCTCACGGTCCACGCTCAGCGATGTGACGCACCTCCTTGGCGCCCGCCAAGTGGGCACGGTCAGGCCTGGCTCTGGCAGCCGGGTGGGAACGTTATCGAGGGAGTGTGGCGAAGATTTCGCGCGGCGATCGACCGATCAACCGCATGCCGACCTTGGCAATGCAATCCCTTGCCTTAGGTGTAGATCATTTATCCAAAGGTGCCATCATGTTTCAGGCTTTTTGCCGGCCATTGGCCACACTCCGGCGATGATCAGCAAAAAAGGGCTTGTCCCCGGCAATACGATCCGAGGCCTTGGGCCCATTGGCCGCCTGGCCGTCCTGGCCATCGACGTACCAGTAACAGTGCTGCACCGCACGCGTGATACCCACATACGCCAGGCGCAGGATTTCGTCCTTTTGCGCCGAGTCGTAAGGTTCGGCATCACCATCCTGGCTTAGCCCGGCCATTCGATAGACCTGGTTCTTGTAGGGTGAACTGCTCAGGTGCTGGCAGTCGCCCAGCAGGAACACAGCATCGGCCTGGAGCCCCTTGGCACTGTGATAAGTCATTTGCCTGAGCCGCCGTGCCTCGTACGGCAAGCTAGAATCAACATTAACTGTTGAATGAATATACTTTTCTATCAATAACTTATCGCTGCTTTTTCGATACAACATCAAGATCGAATCGCCCTTGCGATAGTGCTCATCCAGTCGCCGCGCCAGCCCTTCGTCGTCTCGATCCAACACATTGACCGGGCTCAGCGAGCGAGACACGCCACTGGCCTTGGCCTTTTTACCTGGGATAGCCGCAGCGGCGCGAACAATATGCTCGGCCGCATCGATGATGTGTTGGTGGCTGCGGTAGTTGTCAGTGAGCATGACCCGGGTCGTCGTCGGCGACGGGAATTGCTTGTTGAATGCCATGAAATAGCTCGGTGAACTGCCGCGCCAGCCATAGATCGATTGCCAGTCGTCCCCAACACATAACAATGAAGAGCGCTGGGCCCCGCGCCCCACGTGCATCGCGGGACCACGGCTGCGTATTTCCCGAAGACTGGCGCGCAGCCAGGAGACGATCTGCGGTGACACGTCCTGGAATTCGTCGACCATCAGGTGCGAAAGCGGCCTGAGCAACGCATCCCCCAGCAACTTGAAATTTTCCGGCGAGTGCTCGCTGAACAGCGCAAACATGCGGTTGTAGGTCATGACCGGCGGCGATTGGTCGAGCAGATGGTCTTCGAATGCCCGCCAGTAGCGACTCAGCGCCTCGAAGAAATACCGATCGGGGTCATCCTGGGCAAAGGACATCCGACCCACGGCATCCGGGACGTCCAGGCCCAGGTTCTCGATAAAGCCTGCCGCCGCAACAAAACAGTCCAGCAAAGGCGCTGAGCCCAGCTCGCCCTTGACCTTGTAGTCAAACCCAGGCCCGGCGCTGGCATCGCCGGCCATTGACGCTAATACACGCTTGGATGCCTCATAACTTTCCAGCCATATCAGTGGCTTACGACAGAAAGCTTGAAACAGGGTTCGCTTTACCGCCCATTCCGCACGGATACTCAACTTGGCGCCCGGACGACTGAGCCGGGCATCTTCCCGTGGATCGAACCCCAGTATCACCCAGGCATCCAGGGAAGGCGCGTAGCCATGGCAGTGGAACGTCGAACCATTGATTTCGAACGTTTGTCGTTTCGGCTCGATACCCTTGATCGGCCAGGCACCGGCGCGAAACCAAAGGTCTTCGATGGCATCGCACAATTCTTCGTCGCGCTGGGCTGCCAGCTCGGTCACGGCGACGCGCTTCTGCACATCCGGGTGATCGCGCTCCAGCTCCTTGAGCTGCAGCGCGTGGCGGGACAACGGCAGGATCAGCTCACGGAAACGCCCGTCACGCTGGTAAAGGTTGTAATAGCAGGCGTTGAGTTGCTGGCGCTGGGCGTCGTTGATGCGCAAATCAAAGGGATTGCCCTGGGCATCATCGTCACCCGCTTCGGCGCGATGGCTCAGGGTCTCGAACGCGTGGAGCCGTTCGAACCCCGGCAGGCTGCGGACCATGGGCAAGATGCGCGAATGGAATGTCCGCACCAGGTCACGGGCTTCCTTGAGGCTGACGGTACGCCCCCACAGGGCAAACACTTCGATCAGTTTCTGGATGAAGTCCTTGCGCGACTCCCGGGTAAACGTCACCACGGTCATCGAGTCCAGTTCGAAACCCAGGTAATGGGACAACAGCACAATGCGCAACACCAGGGTGGTGGACTTGCCCGCCCCGGCCCCGGCGACCACCGAGGTCGAGGGCGTGTCGCTGAAAATCATCTTCCATTGCGCGGCGCTCGGTTGTGCATGCGCCGGTAGCAATCGGGCAACATCTGCCTTGATGCGTTTCTTCAACTCGGCGGTCAGCGGCAGGCGCCAGTCATCGAACAGCAAATCATCGACCTGCGGCGCCGGATGCTCCGTGCTGCGCGAATCACGGATCAACAGGACCTGACGACCCTCCTCAAGCCCTTCGGCCCGGCCTTCCTTGTAGCCATAGTCAAAACCGGCGGTATGACCGCTGCGGAAACCGTCGGCCTGGCCATGCAACCAGGAGGCACGATGTTGGGCGCGCAGGCGTGTCAGGCCATGGCCGAAGAACCGGGCGGCCAGGCGCTTGAACAGCGGCATCTGGGCCAGGGATAGAAGCTCGGGGGGAAGATCGGGAGTGTGTTGCGCCACGCTGGGGACTCCGGTGTTCATGAACCATGACGGCTATGGTGTCTGTATTTGCCGCCAGGTTCCACCCAAAAGCTTTTAAGTCCTGGGTTTAGGCGATGAAGTGAAAGTTGGCTCGCGGTTTTATATCTAAATAGACGATAGCTTTGACGCGTTTTTTACGCTTTTTATCGATGTTTTCATTGGCGAAAATAGCCCATCAACCATCGCTTTCGCTGCTCAGCGGAAAAGGACACGAACATGCTCGAACTCAGGCCCTTCGCCACCTTGGGCGCCGCCAACCACGGCTGGTTGGATGCCCACCACCATTTTTCGTTCGCCGGGTATTACGACCCACAGCGCATGAACTGGGGTAACTTGCGGGTCTGGAACGACGATGTCATCGCCCCTGGCAGCGGTTTTCCCCAACACCCGCACCGGGACATGGAAATCATCACCTATGTGCGCGAAGGCGCGATCAGCCATCAGGACAACCTGGGTAACAAGGGCCGCACTGAGGCCGGTGATGTACAGGTCATGAGCGCCGGCACCGGGATTGCCCATAGCGAATACAACCTGGAATCGACGGCCACCCGCATCTTCCAGATATGGATCATCCCCAACGAAGAAGGCCTGGCACCGTCATGGGGCGCCAAGCCGTTTCCCAAGGACTCGCGCGAAGGCTTCGTGACGTTGGCCAGCGGCAAGGCCGGCGATGACCAAAGCCTGCGCATTCGCGCCGACGCACGTCTGGTAGCGGCCAATCTCAAGGCGGGTGAAAGTGCGGAGTATCGACTGGACGCCGCACGTCGAGCGTATCTTGTGCCGGCCACAGGATTGATAGAAATCAATGGGTTGCGCGCACAAGCTCGAGACGGTGTTGCAATTGAAGATGAAGGGATATTGCGGGTAACCGCCATTGAAGACAGCGAAATCGTGCTCGTCGACCTGGCCTGAACCCTGCGACGCTAGCAGCACTGTGGCTCTTGTGGCTAGGGAGCTTGCTCCCTAGCCACAAGTTCACATCACTTGCACTTGCACTTGCATCACTTGCTGGTGATAGCCCCATCCACCAACGTTTGCGCCTCAGCCACCAATTGCTTGAGGTGCGCGTCGCCAATGAAGCTTTCGGCGTAGATCTTGTAGATATCCTCGGTCCCGGACGGGCGTGCCGCAAACCAGCCGTTTTCGGTCATGACCTTCAGGCCGCCAATGGCCTGGTCATTGCCCGGCGCATGACTGAGGATGTTCTGGATCTTCTCCCCGGCCAGTTCGGTGGAGGCCACTTGATCGGGCGACAGCTTGCTCAACAGCGCCTTCTGTTGCGGGCTGGCCTTGGCATCGACGCGTACCGAGAACGGTTCGCCCAGCTCGTCAGTCAACGCGCGGTAGGCCTGGCTCGGGTCGCGACCGGTGCGCGCCGTCATTTCAGCTGCCAACAGCGCCGGGATCAAGCCGTCCTTGTCGGTACTCCAGACGCCGCCGTCCTTGCGCAGGAACGAAGCACCGGCACTTTCTTCACCACCAAAGCCCAGGGAACCATCGAACAGGCCGTCGGCAAACCACTTGAAGCCCACCGGCACTTCATAAAGACGGCGACCCAGGCGCTTGGCCACACGATCGATCAGGCCACTGCTGACCACAGTCTTGCCAACGGCGGCATCGGCGCGCCATTGCGGGCGATTCTGGAACAGATAGTCGATGGAGACCGCCAGGTAGTTGTTCGGCGCCAACAGGCCACCGGACGGCGTCACGATGCCATGGCGGTCATGGTCCGGGTCGCAGGCAAAGGCCACGTCGAAACGCTCCTTCAGGCCAATCAACCCTTGCATCGCATGACTGGAGGACGGGTCCATGCGGATCTGCCCGTCCCAGTCGACGGTCATGAAACGGAAGGTGGAATCCACGTGGGTGTTCACCACTTCCAGGTCCAGGCGGTAATGCTCGGCAATGGCCGGCCAGTAGCGCACGCCTGCGCCGCCCAACGGATCGACGCCCAAATGCAGCCCAGCGGCGCGGATGGCATCGAAATCGATGACATTGACCAGGTCCGCCACGTAGGTGTTGACGTAGTCGTGACGGTGGGTGGTGTCGGCCTTCAGGGCTTGCTCGTAGCTGACGCGCTTGACGCCGGCGAGCTGGTTGGCCAGCAGTTCGTTGGCCTTGGCTTCGATCCATTTGGTGATGTGGGTATCGGCCGGGCCACCGTTGGTAGGGTTGTACTTGTAGCCGCCACTTTGCGGTGGGTTGTGGGACGGCGTGATGACGATACCGTCCGCCAGGCCCGAGGTGCGGCCACGGTTGTAGCAGAGAATGGCGTGGGAAATCGCCGGTGTCGGGGTGTATTCATCGCCCTCGGCGATCATCACGGTAACACCGTTGGCCGCGAATACTTCCAGCGCGCTGGCACCCGCCGGGGTCGACAGCGCGTGGGTGTCGATACCGACGAACAGTGGCCCGTTGATGCCCTGGGCTTCGCGATACAGGCAGATCGCCTGGCTGATGGCCAACACGTGCCACTCGTTGAAGCCCAGGTCGAAGGAGCTGCCACGGTGCCCGGAGGTGCCAAAGGCCACGCGCTGGGTCGCAACCGAGGCATCGGGTCGGCCGGTGTAGTAGGCCGTCACCAGTCGCGGGATATCGATCAACAACTCTGCCGGTGCCGGCTTGCCCGCAAATGGACTGACTGTCATGCAAAACCTCTGAGTGGAGTGGCTCGGTAAATGGAGTGCAGTTTACTGACAGTTCGACCATGGCGCGATGGGTTCGATCCATTGTCGCCGATTACGCTTGTTCGAGCCTCAAGGCGTCGGCCAGCGCGCAGAGCGCAGCGTCCATGTCCTGCGGCCCGTTCAGGGCATGGGTCAGGCGCATATGTTGTGCGTACAGACCCTGGAGACTGAACAACTCCCCCGGCGCGATGACGATTCGCTGGGCAAGCAGCCGATGGAAAACCCGTCGCAAGTCGACCCGTCGCGTCGACTGCATCCAGATCGTTGCGCCACCCTGGGGTTCTGCCCATTGCAGGCTGTCTCCCAGCCGTTCGCGCAGCAATTGTGTGGTCGAAACCGCACTTTCGCGCAGCAGGCGCCGCAACACCAGCAAATGCTGGTCAATCCGACCGTTGCTGTACAGCCGGGCAATGGCTTTCTGGCGAATCGGCGACAAGCGAAACGCACGCAACAGGAAATGTCGTTGCAGGTGCAGGGTCAACTGGCGCGACAGCACGTAACCATACGGCGCCTCTGGACCGATGGTTTTCTCGAACGTCGAATAGACGATCAGCCGGTCCGGATCGAGCAAGTCTCGAAAAGGCGTCATCCTTGCCTCGAACGCCAGCTCTGTATGGCTATCGTTCTCCAGCACCCAAGTCCCGTGCCGTTCCAGCAGATGCGCGATGGCCCGCCGGTTCTCTTCAGGAACCAACGTCCCCCTCGGCATGTTCAAGACCGACGACAGCACCACCAGGCTTACCGTTTCGTTCACCAGCAGTTGTTCCAGTTGCTCGACATTGAGCTCGCCGCCGGCCAACAGTGGCAGCTCGATGACGTTGACCTCCGCCGCCTGCAGCAGGCGCAACACCGCCCAGTCGCAGGGCGATTCGATCACCACGGTGCCCCCCCTGAGTGCCAGCACCGCGATAAGAATTTCCAGGACGCCCCGCAGGTCGGCGCCAATGTAGACGTCATCGGCATTCCAGCAACGGGCCGGCGAAGACGTGTAGCGGGCAGCCAGTGCGGTGCGAAGCTCCAGCTCGCCCCAGGGTTGCGAGGGAGTCTGCGAGGAGCGTGGGTACTGGCGCAGCAGTTCGCGCTCGAGCAGCAACAGCGGGCTGTCCAACGGCTGCATCGAGGCCGGTTCGTCCGCACTGAGCACCTGCATGCCGGGTCGTCGGGCATTGACGTACAGGGTCTCGAGTAAATCGTCACCGCCGTCCAGGGTGGCCATGCTGGGCACGGGCAGCGCGTAGTAACCGGACTTGGCGATCGAATAGACCCGCCCTTCCTTTTCCAGCAACGAATACGCGTACTGAATGGTCGATATCGACACGTTCAGACGCTCGGCCAGTTGCCGCAGCGACGGCAGGCGAACCCGCGCATCAACCTCCAGCTCGTTGATCAGCGTGGTCAGGTAGCGATAAACCGCCTGATAGGCGAAGTCTGTCTCCCGGCAATTTTTCATCGGCTCAGGCCAGGACAGCGGGTCGCAGCCGACCCAGTCGCAGCGCCGGGTACAAGGACTGGGGACGAGGTAGATGAGTCCGTCAAACCTCGTTCCTCAATGCCTTGCCGAGCGTTCGTGCAGCCCGTCTGCAGATGAACCGGCTTCTGCAGCGTCAACACCATCGGTGGCCTGCTGCGGATTGGCGCCCGTGGCGATTTCCGGTTGTTCCGGTAGTGAGACACTCGCCCGGTACAGCTTGCCAAGGATGTCGATGGGCAGGCCGCTGACATCGACCATCCACTGCGCAACCTGATCGACGACGGTCGCGCCCTGCATGGCCTTGTGCAGGTCCGGCATCGCCACCAGCATGCCGGGGTGGCAGCAACGCAGGAAATGCTCAAGGCCCGTGCCCTGCCCCACGAAGGGCGCGAATAGCATGCACACCAGTTGCGTTTCGTTGAGCCCCAGGATCTTTTGCGCTTCAAGGGCGGCGTAGGCGCGACGCTCGGGAATCGACGACGGTGAGCCGAACAGCGCCCGAGCCTGTTCGCAGGCGTGTTCCGGCAGTTGCTTGCGGTGCATGATCATGATCGCCCGCTGCGCGTAGTCCCCGTAGCCGGTTTCATAGCTGCGCCCGTGCAGGTAGCAGGCCTGCAGGCCGTGCAAATGAGCCGACAGCAGCGGGCTGATGTATTCGTTTTCGGGCGCCGATGGCACAAGCCCCTCGGTCTGCACCCGCAGGAACTCGTTGAAGAGCGGCCAGTTGGTTCCCTCCGAACGATCGACGATCAGGTCGTCGATGCCGACGTGGCCCACTCGCCGGCAGGCCTCGAAGTGACCCTCGGGCTTCCAGGCTTCGAGGCGCTCCGGCCCATAGAAATGCCGGTAGACATCACCGCCCAGGGTATCGAGGTGGGTAAAGAGGTTGTCGAAACCCCAGGCGTGCTCGGTCAGCAGGCCGATCTTGCGAGTCGCGCGGCGCAGGCCCGATATGAATTGTTTTTGCTGACGCGGTGTATCGCTGCTGACCAACGAGTCCACGCCTGACTCCCAGCGAGCCATGTGCCGATAGAACTCGGCCATCGCCAGGTAGCCGTCATCCCCAATCTCCAAGGGGCTGTCGACCGTACGAAGGTGTCCCAGGACCAGCAGGTCCGTGCGATTGGCTTCGTGCCCCGCCATCGACAGCGGCTGCCGGTGATTGAACGGCAACACCTCGCGGTTATCGGCCATCAGCAATTCGACCCGGGGATCATCGTAGACAAACAGCGCGCTGTAGCAGCGGTGGATGTTTTCCAGCGTCGCCTGGGTGGTTTCGCTCAGGCGTGGCGTGGCGACACGCAAGGTGAAGGTCACCGGATGCCGCCCCGCGATGCTCAGCTGTGCGGCCCGCAAGGCGGTTAGCACATAAAAACTTTCCCTGCTCCCGTTCTGGACCGTCAACACGCGATAATCGCCAATCCGCTCGATGCCTCCGGCGGCGACAATTAAACGCTGGATCAAAAGCTGCAACGCGGTACGTTCTGCCCGGGAATAAAAACCTGACAGTCGTTGCAGTATCTGTTGATACACGTGAGTCATTGCCTGCTCATGAATTGCACTCATAGCCATTTACCTGGAAATTCAACTATCGGCGTCGCACCCGCACCAACGTGACTGCGCGACGTGTTGGTCTAGATGGTTGTTCTAGCACTCAAAGAGTATTAGCAATACGCTCGAGCATTGCTTGCTGTAATTATTTGATACATATACTGAGAGTAGGCTCGCGCCCCACCGCACCTCCGCCGAAACCCGCGAAAACAGGGGGCCTAACCGACCGATCGGCACGTCCTAGGAGAATTCCGACAACGTCCCACAGACAATGAGTACGAAAAATAAAGAACTTGCCGAACTTTAATTGGCCCTCTACCCCGCCCTGTTTTCCCCAGGGTCGATAGATAGCTCCGCACCCATTAACGTTTATTGCCCCTTGAATGCATCTTGAAGGATGAAGACCTTCGAAAAAGTTATACCGCACCACGATTTCTTCCTTGATATTGAAATCAGCGTTCAATTATCAAGACTTAAACAATGATTAGAAGATACAGATTGAGAGCAAAAACCAGTTCAGATGTTGGCCGGCAGACCGTTTCAGTCTTGAGCGAACCGGGACAGGCCATTGAAGGCGCGAAAGGCGAGGTGCGAACGCAGCACCGCCAGGCAGGAGGTGCCGTAAGAAAGGATGGGGTGTCAGGACGAAGGCAGCGCAAGAGCCCGGGCGATGACTCTTGCGCAAGACAGGGTTCAGGCCGGGTCGACGACCTGAAGGGCAACGCGCTCACGGCAAGGGCATTCGCCCATGTAACGGTGAGCCTCGACAAACTCGGAGAACGGGAAGACCCGAGTCTTGAGTGGCAACAGCACACGGTCGGCGGTCAGTTGATTGATATCGCGCAGTGCTCGTTGCAAGGCCACCTGGTCCTGGAGAATGCCCAGTTCCGGTTTGCCGGTAAAATTGCCGATGCAGTGTACAAAGAACTGAATGTTCTTCTGGAACGCCGCGCAGGCTGGGAACGGCGTCTGGTTGCCGCCCTGCAAGCCATACAGCACCAGGCTGCCACGCGGCGCCAGCACGTCACCCAGCAGCGACATCTGCGGCCCGCCGAGGCCGTCGAAGACCACGTCGACGCCACGGTTGTCGGTGAGCTTGTTGATTTGCATCAGCAAGTCCTGCTCTTCGGTGACGATGACCTTCTCGGCGCCCAGCGACAACAGGTACTCGCGCTCGTCAGCCGTCTTGGTGGCCGCGATCACCCGCACACCCAGGGCCTTGCCCAGTTGTACAAAGGAAGGACCGGCGCAATGACTGGCATCGGTGACCAGGGCGAATTGCCCCGGCTTGACCCGCGCCAGGTCCATGTAGGCGAAATAGGCGATCAGCAGCGGCGTGTAATGCACGGCGGCTTCGATCGGGCTGAGCACGTCGGGATAACGGGTCAGTGCGGTGCGTGGCAGCACGATGACTTCACCGTACACCGGATAATCGTTCGGGCTCTCGGCCGGGAAACTGGCGACCTTGTCGCCCACGGCCAAGTCATCGACGCCGTCGCCGACGGCCGTTACCACGCCGGCCATTTCATGGCCCAGGCCCGAAGGCAGGCGCGCCTGGGACGAGGCCAGGTTCTGGCGCCACAAGGTGTCGTACCAACTGATGCCGATCGCTTCGACGCGGACCTGCACTTCTCCTGGCGCAGGAAGAGCCGCCGCATGCTCTTCGCATTTGAGCACCTCGGCACCACCAAACTTGTGAAAACGGATCGTGCGGGACATCGCAAACCTCGTCAAAGTAACCTCTAATGCCATGAACTCTATCCGGGCTTTGTACCCAAGACCATCAGTGGCTATTAATAGTCGACATGCCTGTCATTGATTCCGCAGTAAGAAAAACCAACCAATCCTGTGGGACTTAACCTAAGAAAACTCAATTAGCCGGTGCAGAGTACCAGCCTTTCCCCGTAAGATTCATGCCGGCCATTGTTCCCATATGGCCGCTCACGTCAAGCTTGCCGAATCTGCCAGGACCCCAGATGAATCGTAATGACCTGCGGCGTGTCGATCTGAACCTGTTGATCGTGTTCGAAACATTGATGCATGAACGCAGTGTGACTCGCGCGGCCGAGAAACTGTTCCTAGGCCAACCGGCCATCAGCGCCGCGCTGTCGCGCCTGCGCAGCCTGTTCGATGACCCGTTGTTCGTACGTACCGGCCGCAGCATGGAGCCTTCGGCCCGTGCGGTCGAAATCTTCGCCCTGCTCTCCCCGGCCCTGGATTCGATTTCCACGGCGGTCAGCCGCGCGGCGGAATTCGACCCGGCCACCAGCACCTCGGTGTTTCGCATTGGCCTGTCGGACGACGCCGAATTCGCCCTGCTGCCAATGCTGCTCAAGCGCCTTCGGGCCGAAGCGCCCGGCATCGTGCTGGTGGTGCGCCGGGTCAACTACATTCTGATGCCTGGTTTGCTGGCGTCCGGTGAAATCTCCATCGGTGTCAGCTACACCGACGACCTGCCGGCCAACGCCAAGCGCAAGGTCTTGCGGCGCAGCATGCCCAAAGTATTACGGGCTGACACCGCCCCAGGACGACTGACCCTGGACGAATTCTGCGCTCGCCCCCATGCCCTGGTGTCTTTCGCGGGTGACTTGAGCGGCTTCATCGATGAAGAGCTGGCGAAACTCGACCGCAAGCGCCACGTGGTGCTGGCCGTGCCGCAATTCAACGGCCTGAGCACCCTGCTGTCGGGCACCGACATCATCGCCACCGTGCCCGACTACACCGCCGACGCGCTGACCGCCGCCGGCGGCGTACGCGCCGAAGACCCGCCCATACCGGTGCGCAGCTTCGAACTGCACATGGCCTGGCGCGGCTCCCAGGACAATGACCCTGGGGAACGCTGGTTGCGGTCGCGGATTCAGATGTTTTTTGGCGACCCTGAGAGTCTTTAGGCGTCGTCGGGCAAGCGATTCAGTTGATCATTTTTGCCTTCCCACAAACCATGGAGCTCCATTCACTTCCAGTGGATTGCTCCACTGGGGGCAAAGCCCAGCGCATGGTGCCCGCCATCGAAGCCAGCACGATGCTGGACCCAGCGGTGCCTTTTGGCGGCAAAAATCCTCGTGGATAGGCCGGCGGTTCGGCAGCGCACTCATTGATGATTACTTCGAGCTGAAGTCGTTGATGATTGGCTACTGAGCCCAACCTCGACATTTAAGGAATCGACAGATGTTCATTGGACGACTCGCCGAACTGACCGGCTGCACTCCAAAAGCCATTCGACTGTACGAGCAAATGGGCCTGATCAACGAGCCGGAGCGTGAGGGGCGGTATCGTCTCTACAATGCTCATCACTTGGAAATCGTCCACCTGATCCGCAAAGCGCAGACTGCCGGGTTCAAGCTGGCCGAGATGCACCCGCTGATTGCCGCAAAAAACAAACTGAAGTCATTTCCCCTGGCGTTGGCCAACCAGGCCGTCGACGACAAGCGCCGCCAGGTCCAGGACAGGATCGCTGAACTGCAGGCGCTTGATCTTCACTTGATTGAACTCAAAAGCGAGATGAACTCAATGTTTGCGCCTCGCCCTGTGGAGGGTTTTCATAAGGTTGATGCGCTTGTCTGTACAGATAAGCAAACGCTTGCCTCAAAGCCACTTCAGGCGGCCGAGGGTTGAAACCCAATTCATGTTTCGCCTTGGTGATGTTGTATTCCTGCGCCACGTTGTGAAACAGGCGCACCTGGCTCAACAGTAGCTGGGCGGGCTTGCCGACTAATTGCGCCCAGCGCTCCTGGAGCCAGGCCACGCCCAGCAATAACCAGCGTGCCGCTGAGACAGGCTGGCGATAGCCGGGAGCTTGGGTGTTGGCGGCCTCGATCAAATCGCTGAGTGGCGACGAATGCTCATTGGCCAGGATATAGCGCTGCCCCGGCCGGCCCTTTTCGGCAGCGAGTATCATCCCGTGTGCCACATCGCGAACATCCACGAAGTTGAAGCGAAAACCCGGATCAAACGGCATCCGCCGCTGCCGAACCGATTGAAGAAATCCCATGGTATCGGTGAGGTGGCCAGCATTGGGGCCAACCATCGCCGAAGGCAATACCGACACCATGCTCAACCCCAGCGCCTCCGCGCACTGCCAAGCCACCTGCTCGGAGAGAATTTTCGATTTGTAGTAGGCGTTTTCGCTCTCCGTATTCCAGTGCGCCTCATCCAGCGCCGTACCATCATGGCCGACGGCGGCCACCGAACTGACGTAGACCACACGCTGCACACCCGCCCGTGAAGCTGCCTCCAGCACACGTCGCGTACCCTGGATATTCGGCTCGACAATCTCGGCCTGCGGGTTGCGAGCCCAGTGTTTGAACACGGCAGCCACTTGAAACAGCACCTGCACCCCCTCCAGCGCCTTGTCCAAGGCCGCACGGTCCAGCAACTCGGCATACACCAACTCGCAGTCCAGCCCGGCAAAGGGTGTGTGGTTACATATGTCACGAACCCCGGCTCGAACCCGATAGCCCTGACCGAGCAGCGCTCGCACCAAGGTATTGCCCAGATGGCCGTTGGCACCTGTCACCAGACATAAACCTTTCACAGGAACTCCTTGTTGGCAGCGCGCCAGAGTGGGCGCTGGAAAAAAGCATACGAGGTGTCCCATGGGGCAGAGTCAAGTACCCGTTTTAGATTTCAGCATCTAGACCTATTTATAGTGCGGGCGCCTGTTGCGCAGCAAAGGTAACCTCTGGCTCGCCAGCCGACACTTGGAAACCGGCCTGCTGGCACAAAGTGGCAGGCCGTTCCAATGGGACGATGTCGGGCGCTGGTGGAATTTCATCGAACAGTCGCAATGGCCGCGGGATGAATACAGGTTGCATGGCATCATGGCCAAGTGGGACAGCCAATTGGACGAGCGCCTGACGAGACGTCAATGCGGTTCAGATTAAGCCTGCAAGCCGACCGACCACCGCCACCTCCGCGCGTACTGAGGTTCAAGCGTCGGGACGCTCCGCCCTGCAACCACTCGCCGCTTCCCGCTGCCAGGCCTGGCACATGAGTTCAATGACTTCTGCGTCCGAAGTCTGGGCAAAATTCAAATACCAATAACCGATCGACATCATCCACTCGGGAATGAGCGGGCAAATCAATTCATTTACTTCGCTGCGCAACGCCTCGACCGTTTCCAGCGGAGCAACCGGCACCGCGACAACGATGCGCGCCGGGGACTGCGCGCGTACCGCATGGACCGCTGCCATCATGGAGGAACCGGTTGCCATACCGTCGTCAACCAGAATCACGACCTGGTCCTTGAGTTGCAACGGCGGGCGGTTTCCCCGATACACCTGTTCGCGTCGCGACAACTCCTGCGTTTCCCGAGCGACCACGGCCTCGAAACCGTCGCGATCGATCGGGTGCACCCGCAGCGCGTCGTCATTGAGGATTTGTATACCACCGCTGGCGATGGCGCCCATGGCAAACTCCGGGTGCCCCGGGATGCCGAGTTTGCGCACCAACATCAGGTCCAGGCGAACCTTCAGGGCCGCAGCGATTTCATAAGCCACCGGGACGCCACCACGGGGCAAGGCAAGGATGACAGCGTCAGGCCGGTTGGCGTATCTGAGCAAGGGCTCCACCAGTCGCCGACCGGCCTCGGCGCGGTTCGGCAAAGTGGTTTGCAATGAGGGGCTCTGGATCATGGGAACCTCCTGAGACAATCATGCCTGTCGCTTCGTCATGGGCGATTCTGGTCGCGTTAGATGGCCAGGACGCTGCAAGGCACCTGATACAGGGTATGTTCGGTCGTGCTACCCAAAAGCTTTTCCAGGCCATGGGACTGGACCCTGCCCATCACAATCACATCCATATGCTGCTCATCGGCGAACGCATTCAGCACCGCGACAGGGTGTCCTTCAATGAAATGACGTCGGTCAGCGGCCACGCCATGTCGGTCGGCGAGGTCGAAAAAGGATGTTGCATGTTCTTTGCGCAACTGCGCGCCCAGGTCCGAGAGTGTTAGCCCGCCGCCGCCCATATCGCCCATGTACACCATCGAAATGTCGCAGGCGTACAGCAGGTGCAGCTCGGCATCACATTGGATGGCGAGTCCGCGTGCCTGCTGGATGATCCGCTCATTGAGCTCGTTGTCCTGCGCCAGGGTATTGGAAGCGTCGACCGCTGCCACGACCTTGCGCGGCAAGGGAAGATCACCTTCACCCATCAGGTACACCGGAACCGAGCAGTGGCGCAGCAAACGCCAGTCCAGTGGAGTGAAAAAAGCCCGTTTGAACGCGGACTCATGCTGCACCTGCTTGATCAACAGGTCGGGTTGCATTTCGACGACGTGATCGAGGATGTCTTGCGGCATGTCATCGGCCCAGGCCACCTCCGTCGTCACCTCGATGCCTCTTTCACGCAGGTGATTTGCCTGGTCTTTGAGCCAATCATGATGGTCTTGCAGGTAGGCTTCGCGCGCCTGTTCCCGGTCGCCTTCTTCAAGCAGCGACAACAGTTTCCAGGAAGGGATCAAGGCCGCGATGTGCAAGCGCGCACCGCTGGCCTTGGCCAGGGCCGCGGCATGCTCCAGGGTTTGGGACTGGCGCAGGGCCGGGTTGATGATCAGCAATAACCGTTGATACTGGCTCATGATCGGACTCCATGGAACTTGCACGTTTCTCACGGCCTGCCACGGCGGGCCACTGTCGTGTTTGCCGCTGCAACGGGCACCTTCGTTGTAGGTTCACCATCCTCCGTCAGGGCAACCGTGACGTTGATATATATCAAGTACCATCGTCAGCCAGGCATTCAACGGCTCATGCGCTTGATCAGGTAGACATCACCTGAAGCTTGCGATCAAGGTCGATGAAACCATCGGCCTGCCAGTCCCAATCCTGGGCTTGGGCTGCATCGGGGGCAGGTGCTCCACCGTACTCCATGGGTCGGTCGATATAGGCCGTCATCAGGCCGCACTCCCTGGCGGCCGCAAGATCGCTGTGGTGACAGGCCACCAGGCAGAGTTCAGCGGGTTTGATGTCCAGAGCCCTGGCCGTGGACAGGTACGCCGCAGGGTCCGGTTTGTAGGTTTGCGCGAACTCCGCCCCCAGCAGCGCGTCCCACTGCAAACCGTTGTAGCGGTTCATGGCGATCATCAAGGCCACATTGGCATTGGACAAGGTCACCACCGCAAAGCGTCGACGCAACAGGGCCAGGCCCTCGGCCACATCAGGCCAAGGGTCCAGGCGACGCCAGGCATGGGCAAGCGTGTGCAATGCCTCGGGGGCAACCTGCTCGACTTCCAGGCCGTAAGTCGTCAACAACTGGACCAGCGTCTCGTAGTGCAACGTGTCCAGCACGACGAAGCCTCCATGCCCCTTGATGCACTCGCGCAGCGCTGGCGCATACAACCGGCGCCATTGCATTGCAAATTCTGCGGGGCTGACAGCGGGCAGGTAGGTCGATACGAATGGACTCGCCTCACGTGCGATGCCTGAATGCCAGTCAACCACGGTACCGAACACATCGAATGCCAACGCTCGTGGAAGCGTCATCGCAAGACTCCTCTGCTATTTACGACCCCTGGCGCGCCGGGCTGCGGTGCAAGACTTCCCCGCCGTAGCGACTACCTCGTCGCAGGCGGCAGAGCAGGACTGGTTGCCACGTCGCTGTTCTGATAAGCATCCCAAAACCACCACCCCAAGCGCTGTGAATACTTAGTCTGATAGTGGAGAACTTTGTCGGCCTTGCGTTGCAAATACTCCGGCGTGTTCATCCCAAACACTTCCATCGGAAACTCCTCATCCAGATCATTCAGCCAGAAGTCAGGGATCGTTTTGTCATCGCCATCGAAACGCAGCGGCTTTGAGAATTTACGCTTTTGCTCACGGAGCATCGCCTCGACCTTGCCCTCCAAACCGGAGTCCAGGGGAATCAACATGTCGCTCACGTGCATCAAGGCAACCTCGAGAACATCGCTATAACGATCGTTTTTTTGTCGAAGCTCCAAAAATGCGATGGCAATGATCTTGGCACCCTTTTTCCACGCACCAATCTCCCGGCCAAAGCTTTTTTGTGCATCCGGCCAAGTACGCCCGTTGAGGTACATCATGGGCATGCCTTTACTGTTCATCAGCGAAAGGGTTTGCATCTGATCTACGGGCTCACCCTCGATGTAAGGCATAAGTACACCGACGGTGACCAGCCTGTACTTGAGTCGACCTGCCTTTTTCACAATTGCAAAGTTTCGAGCTCCACACTTGGGCCCCTCTTGTGCTGGACACAAAAGAACGTTGTCCAGCGTCATTCGATGGGTCTTGATGTGTTCCGCCGTTTGCTTGAGCTTCCATTGAAGAATCGAGTCATCCCGCTTGCCTTCCATGTTGGGGTGCCAGGTATTTAGATCACTGCGCGTCCACAGCAGATCCAGCAATCCCCGGAGCTTCATTGCACGCTGTGTTCGCCCCGGTTTTCGGGGATTGAGTGGGAGGTCGACTTTGACTTTGACTTCGGCGTCATCGTTCTTCTTCCTGAGCTGGATCGCTTGAGAGAGACGAACAGTGACGTCATCCTCATCCCCCTCCACCACCACGCCCTCAACGTAGGATTGCAATCCCGTCCGATACTCGGCTTCGCTGAAAAAGCGACAATCCAAGGCATGCTCAGGGCCTGTGTTCGCATACCTAGCGAGAACGTACCGCTTCAGAACCTTGAGGTGTCGGATATTGAGGTGCTTTGAGCCGTTGCCTTTACATAAACACTTGGCCTGCTGGCCATGGGCACTTTTCAGCAACAGTTGCCATTGATCGGCACTCTCGGCAAGCGTCTGGTATGTTTTCGTGCACGGGTGTTTCGCACCCGGCACTTCCACGCTGTAAATCTCTGACATGTCGTCCCTTTCTTGTCGGCGTCGGATCCGCTGTGACGGTGAATAGTGAGGCAAAGCTTACGGAGTTGGCGAGAAGAAGCACAGCCAGCCCCATAAATCCTCGGTTTCGTTCACTCATGTCCAGCCGACCCGCTCTCCAGCACAGGCTCCTAAAGCTTATGACTCCCCAGCACCAAATACCGCTGCGGCGCTACTTTGCGCAGTCGTGCCGCGAGGAACACGCCAGCCAGCAGGGCTGCGGGAATGATGGCGCAGAGGCCGTATGACAAGGCCTTGCTCGCGCCCGTCAGCACATCGAAATGCACCACCGCGATAAACAGCACCGCCAATAGCGCAAGGCAAGAGAACCCCGGGAAAATCCGCCCACGCCAGATCCCCAGCTTGAGCTCGGGGTGGCGCTGGGCAAAGGCCCATACCGCCGCGGATGTGAGCGCCATCAGCAAAATCACGCAAAGCGTCGCCAGGTTGGACAGCCAGGCGAACAGTTGCAGGATCGGATCGGCATCCATCGCGGCGAAAATCAATACGACCACGGCGGAGATCAAGCTCTGCAACGCCGAGCCCATGTGCGGGCTCTGATGGACGCGATGGGTGGTCCCCAACCGGCTGGGCAGCAAGCCGTCACGCCCGATGGCGTAGAAATAACGGGCTGCGGCATTGTGGAACGCCAACAGCCCGGCGTAGATGCTGACCATGAACAGCACGCGGATGACTTGGGTCAGGTGCGGGCCGACAAAGTGATCGGACATGCCATAGATAAACGTCGTGGGGTCCTGCAAGGCCTGAAGCGTGGAGACGATTTTGTCCGCCCCTACGCCAATCACCATCGACCAGACCGACAGCGCGTAGAAACCACCGATCAGCAAGACCGAACAGTAGGTGGCAATCGGGATCGTACGTTGCGGGTTCTTGGCCTCTTCGCCGTAGATCGTGGTGGCCTCGAAGCCGATGAACGCGGCGAAACAGAACAGCAGGCCGATCGACGGGGTGCCGCTGAACACGTGGCGGCTCGCAAACGCGTCGAGATTGATGCCACTGTCGCCGCCGGTCCTGAGAATGGCGAAGTCCAGCAGCAGGATCGCCAGGTATTCGGCGATCACAATGACCGACAACACCCGCGCCGACAGATCGATCTTGCGATAGCCGAGAATCGCAACGCTGGCCATCGCCATCAGCGAATACGACCACCAAGGCCACACCAGGCCGAACACGCTTTCCATCGTGCCGCTGACCACCCCACCGAACATGCCATACAGGCCGACCTGGAGGATGTTGTAGGCAAACATCGCCAGCACCCCCGCCGCCCCACCGGCCAGGCCACCCAGGCCGCGCGAGGTGAACGCATAGAAACCGCCGGCGTTGGTGACGTGCCGGGACATGGTTGTGTAGCCGACCGAGAACGCCAGTAACACCAGCAGAGCCAGGATCAGCAACGCCGGCGTGCCGGCACCGTTGCCCAGCATGATGCCGATGGGGAAGCCACCGGCGATGACACTCAAGGGGCTCGCCGCCGAAACCACGAAGAAGATGATGAAGCCGACACCCAGGGCCCCACGCTTGAGCTCCGTGGAGCTGTTGACCGGGAGAGGTACACTCATGTTTTCTTGACCTTATTGTATGAGGCAGGCGTTGTAGGATCGATGCAGTCAACCGCTCACCGTCACCGGATAGCGTTATTGTTCTTGTCGCACGCTGGATTCGATCCTATGCCTCTCCCTGAACCTCCCACTATCCCAAATCGGTAACCAGAGACCTGTGCTCGGAAAAAACCGGACGGGTCATCATCCATCCCCACCCTACCCCCTCATTGCAAGGCGATACGTGCCGTCAGTTCCGATGCCGCGCCGGTAACCAGGTCGCACAGGTAGCCCGGTTGAAACGCCCGGAACCGTTCACTGCGCCCGACCAGGGTCATGCTCCCAAGGACGCGCTGTTTTTCGTCGAAGATCGGCGCCGCAACGCCACTGCGTCCCGGGTACAACTCGCTTTCGCTGATACAGTAGCCCTGCTTGCGGATAGCGAGCAGGCTCTTGGTGAACGGCTTCCACGCCAACCCCAGGTGCAACAATCCGGACGGGATCGCGTGAGCGTCATAGATGCGTCGGATCTGGCGCGGCAGCAGATACGCCAACACGACCCGCGAGGTCGCGCTGTGGAAAAGATCGATCGGCCGCCCCCTGTCGCCACCGACCGGGCCGACATCGGAACCCCGCTGGATAAGCACGTTGACCACTGAATCGCCATGCCACTCACTGACCAGCGCATCCAGGCCGGTATCGTCGACCAGTCTGTCGACCAGGTCCCGGCTGCACGCCAGCAACGGATCGTAGTTCGCCATCTGATGTTCCAGCGTGACGATTCGAGGGCCGAGTGCGTAGCCGCGTGGCAACCGCTTCAAGAAGCCCGCGTCGCCGAGTTCGCGCAGATAACGATAGGCGGTGGCAGGCGTGTAGCCGAGCTCCTGGCAAATGATGCCCACGTCGATGACCGGCTGCTCAGGGCGAAACAAGTCGAAGACCCGGAGCAGGCGGCGAAGGCTATTCATCGTTTCTACATCCTTGTGAAGTCAAGCCAGCCCGTTGCGCAATGCAGCAGGCAGATATTCAAGCAAGCGCGCAACCGCTGATGGCAGCGCGCGCGGTTTGAGACGGCAGTTCGGCGAACAGTTCCTGGTATTGCGCGGCAAAATGGCTGAGGTGATAGAACCCCCATTGGGCGGCGGCATCGCCGATCGAAAGACGCGACGCCTGGGTGGTCATCAAGGTCCGGCGTACACCGTTGAGCCGCACGGAGCGCAAGTAATTGAGCGGGGTCGTCTCGGCAACCGAGCGGAAGCTGTTCTGCACGGTACGTCGACTCACCTGGAGTCGCTGGCACAACTCGTCGACGCTGGGCACGTTGTTCAGCTCCGCAGTCGCCAGGCGATGGCATTTCTCGACAATGAAGCTGCGCGTGGAGCTTGGCGAACGCTGCTGCTTGTCGCAGGCCGGGTCGGTCATGAGTTGCAGCAACTCGTCGAGCATGGCCTGTTCCAATTCCAGTTCCCGGTCTTGCGCGTTGTCGAGCTCTGCGTTCGAGAGCGCCTGGGAGAATGCCGCCAGCATCCGACGTCGAGCGTCAGCGTAGCGTTGCGTGGGGAGCCTGATTACGGGTTGGCGTAGTAGCTGGCTGATTTCCTTGGCCGACGCGGTTTGCGCCAGCGCCTGTTCGAACAATTCACGTTCGAAGGTAATGGCCAGCAGTTCCATGCCCATTGGCATGTGGAACATGAACTCTTCGCCGCCATGAAGAAAGAACAGGCTGCTCTCGTCCACCTCCCGACCCTGCATCCGAATCGACCCCGGGACGGTGATCGGCACGGCAAAGCACATCTTGCCTCGGGGGGCCACGCCATGCTGCACCACGCGTTGGTTGATCTGCTCGCGGAATACGTGGCAACGCCCTGTCGACAACTGGATCAGCGAACTCTCAGCCGAACCGGCGGTTAACTGGTTGTAGTCCTGGTTCCACTCCTGGACGGTGGCGGCGTGGACATGGATGTCACGAAAATGGCTGATGTTCAGATTTTTCATGGTGATGCAGCCTCGGCCAATATTCTTGTTTTTAGAATGCCTCGTTGCGCGATATTCTCACAATAAGAGAATTATGCAAATTCTCTTTTGGTCATGTCAGTGCTCTGCTGCTGACGCTCGAGGCGGCCCGCCCAATGTGCCGATTCGGGCTACCGGCCAGGAATGAGCCACGAGGATGATCGGGACACTGAAACCGACATCCTGAGAGACCGTCATGAGTGAAGCCAAACTAGAATCCCTCCATTTCGCCGATGCCCCGCGGATTACCACCGCCATTCCTGGCCCAAGGACCACCGAGGCCCTGGCGCTGTCGGCGCGTACCGAGTCGATGGCTCGCGGCGGCGGACGCATGCCCGTGGCCATGGACCGGGCCTTCGGCGCGACCTTCAAGGACGCCGATGGCAACACCTACATCGACCTGTCCGCTGGCGTGGGCGTCAGCAGCGTAGGCCGCTGCCATCCGAAGGTGGTGCAGGCCATTCGCGAACAGTCCGAAGTGCTGATGCATGCCTTGGAAGTCAACAGCACCCGGCGCACCGAACTGGCCGCCAAGCTCTCCGAGATCGCGCCCGACGGCTTGCGCGGTGACTGCATCACCTTCTTCACGCAAAGCGGCAGCGATGCGCTGGAGGCGGCGATCAAGTTCGCCAAACGCGTCACCGGGCGGCACCAGATCATCGCCTTCCACGGCGGCTACCACGGCGTGTGGAACGCCTCCGGTGCGCTGACCACAGGCACGGCCTACCGCAAGGGCTACGGCGCCCAGATGGGCGGGGTCATTCATGCGCCCTACCCTTATGCCTACCGTTTCCCCTTCGACACCACGCACAAAAGCGCCGAGCAGATTGCCGGCGACTACGTGGATTACCTGCTGAACACCCCCTACACCGCCGCCGATGACGTGGCCGCCGTGATTGTGGAACCAGTGCAGGGCGAAGGCGGCTATGTACCTCCCTCACCCGAGTTCCTGCAGCTGTTGCGCAAGGCCTGCGACCGCAGCGGCGCGCTGCTGATCGTCGATGAAGTGCAGTCCGGCGCCGGGCGTACCGGCAAGATGTGGGCGGTCGAGCACTCAGGCGTGAAGCCCGACATGCTCACCTTCGGCAAGGGCATCGGCAGCGACTTGCCAATGGCGGGCCTGATCATGCGTTCGGACCTGGCAGCCGCGATTCCCGACGGATCGATGCCCAACACCTTCGCCGCCAACTCGTTGTCCGCGGCCGTGGCGCTGACCAACATCAGCATCCTTCAGGACCCGGAGCTCGATCTGCTCAACCGCGCTCATACGCTGGGGCTGGAAGCGCAGGAACGTATCCGTGGCTTCGACAGCCCATTGGTCGGTGAAGTCCGCGGTCGCGGCCTGATGATCGGGATCGAGCTGGTCGAAGACCCGGTCACCAAGGCGCCACTGGCACCGGAGAAGATCGGCCAACTCATGGGCTACCTGTTGAACCACGGGGTACTGATGATTCCCTGCGGTCGCTACAGCAACGTGATGCGCGTCATGCCCTCGCTGACGATCTCGCGTGCGCTGTTCTTCAAGGCACTGGACATCTTTGGCGACGCCCTGGCCTCCCTCAAGGGATGAGGTGTGCATACCCCGACTACCCCACATCACTTGAGGGACTGCAAATGACTCAACACTTGAACCACTTCATCGAAGGCGCTTCCTTCGAGGCCTCTGACGGGCGTCGCATGACACTCGTCGACCCCGTGACAGAACAGATCTACGGCAGCTCCGCGCGCGGCACGACCGAGGACGTGGACCGCGCCGTAGCGGCGGCACTCAGCCAACTTGAGGGTGGCGCCTGGAGCCAGCTCGACGGCGCCCAGCGTGGCCGGCTGTTGTCGACGCTGGCGGACCTGGTGGAGCGCGACACCGACGTGCTGGCTGACCTGGACGCCAATGCCATCGGTCGCTCACCGATCGAGCCGCGCCGGCTGGACGTACCCAACGCCATCGCCAACCTGCGCGCCGCCGCTGGCTGGGCCAACCAGCTGGAGGGCCGCACCATTCCCACCGGCGGCTACTTCGGCACCAAGACCCTCTCGTACACGATCCGCGAGCCGGTGGGCGTGGTCGGCGCCATCGTTCCCTGGAACTCGCCGCTGATGATCACGGTCTGGAAGCTCGCCGCTTTGCTGGCGGCCGGCTGTACCGTGGTCATCAAGCCTTCGGAAGAAACGCCACAGTCGGCCCTGCACCTGGCAGCGCTGGCTCAGGAAGCGGGCTTTCCGGACGGCGTGATCAACGTGGTCACCGGCTATGGCAACGAGGTGGGACGCGCCCTGTGCGAGCACCCGCACGTCGCCAAGATCAGCTTCACCGGCAGCCCCGAGGCCGGACGCGAAATCCAGCGCACCGCTGGCGTACTTTTCAAGCACGTGGCACTGGAGCTGGGCGGCAAGAGCCCACAGATTGTCTTCGACGACGCCTCGTTCGAGGACGCGCTGTTCGGCTGCTCGCTCGGCCTGTTCGCCAACCAGGGACAGATCTGCGCGGCCGGCTCGCGCATCCTGGTCCAACGCAACATCGCTGAGCGCTTCGCCGCAGCGCTTGCCGATGCCGCGCGAGCCGTCAAGGTCGGCGACCCTCGCCAACCCGACGTACAGATGGGACCGGTGGCCAAGAAGGCGCAATTGGATCGCGTCAACCGTTACATCCAACTGGGCATCGACCAAGGTGCCACCCTGTTGGCCGGCGGTGTATCGAGCCCTGAACAGGGCTGGTTTGTCCGGCCGACGATCTTCGCCAATGCCAGCAATGACATGGCGATCGCCCGGGACGAGATCTTCGGCCCCGTCGGCACGGTGATCACGTTCGACAGCGAGGACGAGGCGATCGCGTTGGCCAACGATTCCAACTATGGCCTGGCGGCCACGGTCTGGACAAGCGACCTGGTGCGAGCGCACCGCGTCGCCGCAGCAGTCAAGGCCGGTGCCGTAGGCATCAACTGCTGGAGCCCGCTGGACGCCAACCTGCCCTGGGGCGGCGTCAAGTCCAGTGGCGTTGGCCGTGAAGGCGGATTTAGCGGCGCGCTGGCCTATACCGAGGAGAAAGTCATCACCGTACTGCTACCCAACTGAGAACAAAAAACCGCACTGACCGGACCACCCCTGTGTCATAGAGGGTGGCCGTTCAAACGTGCATTTTCGATACCTTGATGATCGATGGAGAGACCGCGATGAATCCGGAAAATCAAACAATAATTGATCGGTATCCGACGTCCCTGCGTATGTTGCACTGGGTGCGCGCCGTGCTCATCGCCGGCCTCCTCTGGGCAGGCTGGCACATGACCGGGCTCGATGACGAAGTGGCGAGCAAATATGAGCTCTATTACCCGTGGCACAAATCCTTCGGGGTGTTGGCGTTCCTGCTGGCCCTGATTCAGCTCACTTTGCGCGTGCGCACCCCCAGGCTGCCGCAACCGCCGGAGACGCTGGCGCGCTACGAAAGAGTTTGCTCATGGCTTGCGCACCGCACCTTGTATGCACTGCTGGTGATCGTGCCACTGATGGGCTATTCGATGTCGAGCACCTACACGATGAGTGACGGGGTGTTCTTTTTTGGGGTGAACCTTCCCGAGCTGCTGAGCAAGAATGACGACTGGTTCGTTGTCTTCCAATGGCTGCATAAAGTGCTCGCCTACACCCTGCTCGGCCTGATCGTGGTGCATATTGCCGGCGCCCTCAAACACCGGCTCTTCGACCGGGACCCTCGAAGCGACGTCCTGCGCCGCATGCTGTAACGCTGACTTGACGAGGCATTGGCGCAAGGTACCAATGCCTTGCGGCGCTAAATGAACGTGATGAAAGAATTATCGGAGCGGTCCTCCGATGTTCACCGCTGAGCCTTGACCTTACCTTCAGCACCTACGACAAACAAGAAAGCCAGCGCCAGGGCAACTTCGACCAGCACCGCCGGCAAGATGCCCGACTCGACATTGCCCATGGCCCATTCGACCAGCCCCAGCAGCGCCAGCAGCGAGCACGTGGTGACAAAGCCCGCCACCACGGCGGTTCGTCCTGGCGACGGCGGTGCGTTGCCGGCCAACAACAACGCAACCCCAATGCCCGCGTAGAGCGGTGCCGCGCGCCGACCTACCAACCCCGTGACACCGCCATCGAAAACCACACCCCAGTTGGCCAGCAACGCGGCCGGCGCGAACAACCAGATGGCGGCCAAAACGAAAAACAACAGTGCCGAAAAGGTCGCCAGGTAGCGAAAAGCGCGGGAAGCGTTGTTCATGCGTTCACGTCCACGACAGTACGCCCGCGCACCTTGCCTTCCAGTACCCGAGCGGCAACGGCCGGCACCTCTGCCAAGCCAATCATCTGGGTGGTGCGGGTCAGCTTGCTCAAATCAAGGTCCTGGGCGAGCCGCGACCATGCTTGCAGGCGCACCGCTTGCGGAGCATTGACCGAATCGATACCGGCCAGGGTCACGTTGCGCAGAATGAAAGGCAGCACCGAGCCAGGCAGATCCGCGCCTTGGGCCAGGCCGAAGGCAGCGACAACGCCGCGATATTGGGTGTGTGCCAAGGCATTGGCCAGGGTGTGGCTGCCCACCGAATCAATGACGCCAGCCCAGCGTTCCTTGGCGATCGGTGCGCCCGGCTGCGACAAGGTGTTGCGGTCGATGACCTGCGTCGCCCCAAGGTCGCGCAGGTAGTCGCCTTCCTCTTGCCGTCCGGTCGAGGCGATCACTCGATAACCCAGGCCCGACAGCAGTGCGATAGCCACCGAGCCGGCGCCGCCGCTGGCACCAGTGACCAGGATATCGCCTCGATCAGGGGTCAGCCCGCCATGCTCCAATGCCAGGACGCTGAGCATCGCCGTGTAGCCTGCGGTGCCGATGGCCATGGCTGCCTGGGTCGAGAATACTTCCGGGATTTTTACCAGCCAGTCACCGCTCACCCGCGCCTTCTGCGCAAAGCCACCGTGGTGGGTCTGGCTCAGCCCCCAGCCGTTGACCAGCACCCGGTCGCCGGCGTCGAACCCCGGGTGGCTGGACGTCTCGACGATACCGGCGAAGTCGATGCCCGGAATCAGCGGAAACTGGCGAATGACCGGGGAGCGTCCGCTGAGGGCCATGGCATCCTTGTAGTTCACGGTCGAGAACTCGATCGCGACGGTAACGTCACCGGGCATCAGGTCCTCGTCCTTGAAGTCGATCAGATGGGTCGAGATCGCTTCGCCGGTTTTGGTCGTGAGCAGCGCCTTGAATGTCATGGTTTTAGTCCTGTTCGTACAAACGGATCGTCATCGCTGCCCTGTTGATGCAACAGATACGACAGCGGGTATGCCAGGCTGAGTCAGTGTGCCTGAGAAGGCCGCTTGGTTTCGAGCTGCAGCGCCCTGCGGATGCCCGTGTCCAGCAAGCGCGCCGGGGCAAAACTGCGTATGAACTGCAACTGGCCGGCCGCTTTGCCAGCGGTATAGCGCAACTTCGGACGCTCGGCACGCGCGACCTGGAGTACCACATCAGCCACCACGTCGGGGCCGTCGGCGGTCGCCATGGCCTGGTTCACCACTTTCGTCACTTTTATCCGAATGTCTTCATATACGTCGAGCTTGGCATCGGGTTGGAGGTTGTTGCTCTCGAATTGAGTCTTGGTGTAGCCGGGCTCGACGACGGTGACCCTGATGCCGTGGGTACGCAATTCGTGATCCAGCGCTTGCGAATAACCTTCCACCGCATGCTTGCTGGCTGAATAGAGGGCCGCGTAAGGAACAGGCACGACGCCGAGGATTGAGCCGATGTTGATGATGCGGCCAGCACCCTGGCGGCGCATGTGCGGCACCACCGCGCGCGTCGTGCGTACGATGCCAAGGAAGTTGGTATCGAAAAGAGCCTTGGCCTGCTCGACGGAACTCTCCTCCGCCGCTGCCGGCGCGATGCCGAATCCGGCATTGTTGACCAGCAGATCAATCCGCCCCTCCAACGCCAGCAACTCCTGGATGGCCGCTTCGACGCTGGCATCGTCAGTGACATCGAGCACCAACAGTGGAAAGCCCTGCTGTCCCGCCTGCCCGCCTCGTCGGCTGGTGCCGTAGACGCTGTAGCCTGCGGCCACGAGCTTGTGTGCAATGGCTTCCCCGATACCGGATGAAGCGCCGGTCACTAACGCTACGCGTTTGTTGATCATCATGAATGTCCTTCCGGTTATCGACGTTATCCGGTCAGAGATCGCAACTGTGGTCCTGGATCATCGACTGGCAACCTTATGATGATGATCATAATCGTAACGGTCAATGTTTTTGATGCTGATCGACATCAATAATGTCGACAGCAGGGTTGCTCCAGCACTTGAATGGATCAGTGCGCATGAAATCAACGAATTAATAAGGAGTTGACGAACTCGGGGCGAGGCCGCTTGTTCGCGCTTGAACGGAAACAGGTCCGGGCCCTGGATTGTTCCCCATAGGGCCCGAAACCGTTATATCAAGCGATCAGATCATTGGCAGTGAGGGTATTGACACCCACCAGCTGGATTTCAAAATCCGCCCCCAGGTCACCGTTGACGTTGCCGTACAGCACCTGATCGACGAAACGCAGTTGTCCTGCAGCCGTGAAGTCATTCGAATCGATGAAGCTGAACGAGTCGGTAAACGCAGTCAGGAGATTTGCATCCAGCTTCGACAGGTCCAGCTTGTCGCCCTGCAGGCTGTTGAAGTCGGAAATGGTGTCACTGGCAGAACCTAGGCCCAGCTCGGCCAGCGTGTTGAAAACAAAGCGGTCGCTTCCATCTCCGCCGGTGAGGCTATCGGTGCCCTGGCCGCCACTCAGAATGTCATTGCCCGCCCCGCCATCCAACACGTTACGCCCGGCGTTGCCGATCAGCACGTTGTCCAAGTCGTTACCGATCCCTATGAAGGCAGTGCCCGTCAGCGTGAGATTCTCCAGATTGGCCCCCAGGATCCAGCCAACCGAGGAACGCACGGTATCGATTTCACTGCCCAGGACGGTGGTTTCGCTGATGACATCACTGAGGTTATCGACCACGTAGGTGTCGTTGCCGGTACCGCCAATGAGGGTATCGATACCGCTGCCGCCGTCCAGTGTGTCGTTGCCTGCCCCACCACTCAGCACGTTGTTGCCGGTGTTGCCGATCAGCACGTTGTTCAGGGCGTTGCCGTTGCCATTGAGGTTGGCGCTGCCGATCAGCGTGAGGTTCTCCAGGTTGGCACCCAGATTCCAATTCAGTGAGGAGCGCACGGTATCGATTTCACCGGCCAGGGTACTGGTTTCGCTGATGACATCATTGAGGTTGTCGACCACGTAGGTGTCGTTGCCAGTGCCGCCACTCAAGGTATCGGCACCCGCGCCACCATCAAGGATATCGTTGCCCGCCCCGCCCAGAAGGTTGTTCACGGAGGCGTTGCCCGTCAGGCTGTTATTCAGCTCGTTGCCGCCCACCGTGAACGCCCCGGTGCCGCTCAGGACGACGTTTTCCACGTTGCGAAGATTGCTGAGGCCAAGGTTGACGACATTGCTGGACGAAGTCGCGACGTAAGTGACGATCAGGCCGTCATTGCCCTGATTGACTGTCTCTTGTACCAGGGCCAATTCATCAACCCGATCGAGCACATAGGTGTCATTCCCCGCGCCACCGATCAGTGTGTCCCGCCCGGCTCCACCGTTCAGCACGTTGTTGCCGGCGTTGCCGGTCAGCACATTGTTCAGGGCATTACCGGTGCCATTGAGGTGAGCGGAACCGGCCAGGATGAGATTTTCCAGGTTGGCGCCCAGGGCCCAGTTCACCGAAGAACGCACGGTGTCGATTTCGCTGGCCAGGATGGTGGTTTCGCTGACGATATCCTTGAGGTTGTCGACCATATAAGTATCGTTGCCGGTACCACCAACCAGGGTATCGATACCGCTACCGCCATCCAGTATGTCGCTGCCAGCTCCACCACTCAGCACATTGTTGCCGGCGTTGCCGATCAGCACGTTGCCCAAGGCGTTGCCAGTACCGTTGAGCAAGGCGGACCCGGTCAGGATGAGGGTTTCCAGATTCGCGCCCAAGGTCCAGGTCACCGAGGAGCGTACGGTATCGATTTCACCGCCCAGGGTGCTGGTTTCGCTGATGACATCACTGAGGTTGTCGACCACATAAGTGTCGTTGCCAGTACCGCCAACCAAGGTGTCGATACCGCTGCTGCCGTCCAGTGTGTCGTTGCCTGCTCCACCATTCAGTACGTTGTTGCCGGTGTTGCCAATCAGCACGTTGTTCAGGGCGTTGCCGCTGCCATTGAGGTGGACGCTGCCGGTCAGCGTAAGGTTCTCCAGATTGGCACCCAGGCTCCAATTCAGGGAGGCGCGCACCGTATCGATTTCGCCGGCCAGGGTACTGGTTTCGCTGACAATATCCTTGAGGTTGTCGACCACGTAGGTATCGTTGCCAATTCCGCCAGTCAAGGTATCGGCACCCGCACCACCATCAAGGGTATCGTTGCCTGCCCCACCCAGAAGGTTGTTCACGGAGGCGTTGCCCGTCAGGCTGTTATTCAGCTCGTTGCCGCCCACCGTGAACGCCCCGGTGCCGCTCAGGACGACGTTTTCCACGTTGCGAAGATTGCTGAGGCCAAGGTTGACGACATTGCTGGACGAACTCGCGACGTAAGTGACGATCAGGCCGTCATTGCCCTGATTGACTGTCTCTTGTACCAGGGCCAATTCATCAACCCGATCGAGCACATAGGTGTCATTCCCCGCGCCACCGATCATCGTATCCTTGCCGGCACGACCGTTCAGAAGGTTGGCCAATGCATTGCCGATCAATGTGTCGTCATTGGCCGAGCCGACCGCGTTTTCAATTTTGGCCCCGTAGGCGATCGCCAATCCTTCATTGAAGGCCGTCTGGGTGTCGAGTTTCAGAAACGTTTGGCCGATCTTGCTGAACTGGCCTTCATTCAGGTTGATGCGCACCGCTGCCAGCTGATTGCTTGCGTCGATCGTGTCATTGCCGCCTGCGTCCCAGATCGTCTCGAAAACCGATTGGCCGACAGCCCAACTGTAGGTGTTATTACCTGTCTGCCACTGGGTGTTTGCGCCATAGAGACTCTGGATGGCGGCAATATCCAACAACATGGGCGTGGTTGGCTCATAGGAGTAAGCGGTGTTGTAACTCATGATCGTGTAACGGACGTCGTCGAACTGGGCGGAAAGCACCGTGGCGTTCGACGAGCTTGGGGAAAATGGATGTTTCAGGCCCAGGGCGTGACCGATCTCATGCATGAACACCAGGTAGTCGTAGGTGCCCTTGGCGGGAGCCGGGTCGTTCGTGACTGGCCCCAGCCAGACATCACCGGCGCTGGGGGTATTGCCAGGAAAATAGCCCCAGGCAGCGGTGTCGTCGTCCATGTACAGGTAACCGCCGAATCGCAAGTCACCGACGTTGCTGGCCGTCTCGCTCACCTGTTGGAATTTGATGTTGGCAACCGAACTCCATGTGCCTAGCGCACTGACGATGCCATTCTTCTGCGCCGACGAGAGGACGTAACCGGCTTCATATTCATTTTCGCCGCTGTAGTCGCTGGCGAAATACGAACTCATGGTCATGAAGCTGTACGTCAGGGACGTGGTGAACGCTCCCGTGTTCGTATTTCCAGCCCAATAAGTGCCGTAAAGCAAGCTGTTGACCTGTGTGTTGCCGGTCAGCTTTGCGTACGAAATGGATGAGTAACCTAATGGACTGGGCATGTATGCTTCCTGTGGGCTAGCTGCGGACCTTCCAGAATGCGGCCGCTACATAGTGGGTATTTTGCATGAGAAACAAGGGCTTTGACATCACTTAGCCACTATTTTTTGAACCGGAATCCGACGACGATGGCGCAACCAGCCATTCATTAGCCTGGCGAATATCCCCATCTCCCAATCTTCCGCTCCAGCGATGCAGCACCAGCAAGCTGGTCACGAACTTGTATTGGGACTGATAGAAATCACGCCGTGCACGAAACTCGTCCTTGATACTGTCCAGCACATCGACTGCATTCTTGACGCCATAGCCGAAGGCTTTCTCCGTGGCGACCCGAGACTTTTCAGCCGATTCCAGCGCACGCCGTGTTGCCTTGATCCGGCTGAGTTCGGCCGTCATGCCGAGATAAGCGGTGCGGGTTTCCTTGATGACCTGGCGACGCAAGGCTTCCAGCTCCTGCTGGGCGGCTTCCTTGTCGCTTTCGGAGCTCGATACACGTGCGCGGGTGGAGCCCCCGCTGTAGAGCGGCATCTGCAAGTCCAGGGACGCGACGAGGTTGTCCGAGCGAGGCGTCACGGCGCCTTCATAGCCAATATCGCTGCGTTGCGCCGTCAAGTTCAGGCCCAGCCGAGGAAGATGCCCGGCCTTGTTTTCATCGATAGCCGCCTCGGCGGCGCGGACGCTGTGCTCGCGGGCGTGCAGCGCCGGGTTGCTGTCGAGTGCCGTCTGCACCCAGTAGTCCTGCGCTTGCGCCGGCAGGCTGAAGGCTGGATTGTCGCCGATGCGCTTGAACCGCTCGCTGACATCGCGCCCCACCAGTTCGGAAATCGCTTCACGACTGACCAGGACTTTGTTGCTGGCTTCGATTTCGTCAGCCTTGAGCGCATCCACTCGCGCCTCAAGGTCGAGTGCGTCGGTCACCATCGCCATCTGCCGCGCGTACAAGGCCTTGACTCGCTTGAGGTTACGTTCGGTCGCCTCCAGCTCGCTGCGCACCAGCGACAAGTCGTCCTCGGCCGCAAGAACAGCGAAGTAACGCTCGGACAGATCAATGCTGGCCTGCACCTGGGTATCGGTCGACTCGTAGCCACTCTGCCGGGTCAACTCGATGTACTTCTGGTAACTGCGCCAGACCTGCGGATCGTAGATCACCTGATTGAGCACCACGGCCATGCGCTTGCCGTTGTACTGGATACGGTTCAGGTCGTCGTCGCGCCGGCCGCGGTTGACACTGCCGCTGGCGTTGAGCTGTGGCAATAATTGACCAAAGGCCGCGCGCTCCTTGCCCTCGCCGCTTCGAACCAGGGCTTGTGCCCGCAGGACGCGCGGATCAGCACCCTGCGCTTCCTGATGCAATTGCCACAGGTCGACATAAGTATCGTCAGCGAGCGCTCCCAGTGACATGAAGGCCAGGCACATCGCAATCAGGAACCTCATCTCAGTCCTCGATCAACGAACGGGCGAACACATTGCTCGCCGGCTGTATCAAGTATTGCAACAGCGTTCGCGCGCCCGTGTTGACCAGCACTTCGACCGGCATTCCCGGCACCAGGGTCAGGTTGCCCAGCGTCTGACGCCCTTTGTCCGTCAGTGCCACGCGTGCCAGGTAATAAGCCGTGCCGGTGTCCTTGTTGATCAGGCGGTCGGCGGAAATCTGCACCAACCGTCCTTCGATGACGGGCGTGGTGCTGCTCTTGAACGCGCTGAAGCGAATGTCCGCCAGCTTGCCCAAGGCGATGCGGTCGATGTCCATCGGCGACACCTGCGCCTCGATGATCAGCTCTTCGTTGGCCGGAACGATGTCCAGCAGCGCAGTGCCTGGGCTGACCACGGCGCCGAGGGTATGGACCGTCATGCCCATGACCATTCCGGACTCGGGCGCGAGGATATCGGTACGTTGATCGCGGTCCTGCAGGGTGGCCAGTCGCTCGCGCAGTTCGTACACCTTGGTCCGTGCATCGCCCAACAGGCCGGCGACTTCGCTGGCGAAGGTCTTTTTCAACTGCAGTATCTTCAATCTCGCCTCGTCGATATGGACATGCGCTTGCGCAATCTCGGACTGGCTTTCAGCTATTTCGGTTTGCAGGCGAGAGAGGCTGCGCTCCTGCTCGCGCAGTCGCTGTTTGTCCACATAGCCTTCGGCAAGCAGTGCCCGCAAATCGACTATTTCTTCTTGATAGGAAGCCGCCAGCGCCTGCTTGCTGGCGATGATGGCCTTGAATCCGCGAATCTGTTCTTCGATTTGTCCGATGGTCTTCTCTTGCAAGCCGATTTCGCCCAGCAACGAGGTCCGTCGGGTCTGGAAGATCCGGGCTTCACTGTCGCGGGCCTCTTGCACTCGTGGGTCCGCGGGATCCAGGGCCGGCACCGCCAGAGGCTCGGGCAGTGCGTCACGCTCAGCCTCCAACCGGGCCTGCAATTGAAGCGCGGCAATCAACTGGCTGCGCGTCGTTTCCATTTCCGAACGGGCCTGGGTGTTGTCGAGCACCAGCAACACATCGCCGGTCTTGACCAGGTCACCGTCATGCACACGCAGTTCGCGCACGATGCCGCCCTCAAGGTGCTGCACCGTCTTGCGGTAGCTTTTGACCGTGACCACGCCGGGCGCGAGTGCCGAGCTGTCGAGCGGGGCCAACGCAGCCCAGCCACCGAACAGGCCAAAGGTGACCAGCAGCATGAGGTAGCCGACGCGTCTTACCGGCGTGTCATCGACAAGCAACGCGGTGGATGAGTGTTGACTGTTTTGCATGAAATCTCTCATCCGCTTCCTACAGTTGAATCGAGGCAGCCTGGCGGGCTGCGGGTGTTGCGTCGCGCAAACGGGCCAGGACCTGATCCCGCGGCCCGAACAGACTGAGTTCGCCATGATTGAGAACCAGCAATTTATCCACCTGCGCCAACACCCCGGGTCGATGGGTAATGACAAACACCGTGGCCCTGCTCTGCTTGAGCTTTTGCAGCGCCTCGGCGAGCATTTTTTCGCCGGCCTCATCCAGGTTGGAGTTTGGTTCATCGAGCACCACCAGGCGCGGCTCACCATACAAGGCGCGCGCCAGGCCGATACGTTGCCGCTGGCCGCCGGACAATCCACCACCATTGGCGCCGATCAAAGTGTCGTAGCCATCGGGCAGTTGCAGCACCAGCTCATGCACACCCGCCATGCGCGCGGCGGCGACCACGGCAGGTGCGTTCACCGGGCCGAAGCGGGAGATGTTCTGGCTGATCGTGCCTTCGAACAACTCGATGTCCTGGGGCAGATAACCGATGTACTGGCCCAACTCCTCCCGACGCCATTGGCTGATGTCCGCGCCGTCCAGGCGTACGGTGCCGGCCAGGCTAGGCCAGACGCCCAGCAGTGCCCTGGCCAGGGTCGACTTTCCAGCGCCGCTGGGACCAATGATGCCCACTACTTCGCCCGCGGCCACCTGAAAGCCCACGCCGCGAATAATCGGCTTACGAGCGTCCGGGGATCCGGCCGAAAGGCCCTCGACGCGAATCGCCCCTTCAGGTGCCGGTAGCGACATGCGCTCAGGTTCGGCGGCAATCTTGAGCAGCAATTCGTGCAGCCGGGCATATTGCGAACGGGCCCCCAGAAAGCCTTTCCACACGCCGATCAGCTGATCGATGGGCGCCAGCGCGCGCCCTAGCAAAATCGAGCCGGCAATCATCAGTCCGGACGAAATCTCGTGATTGATCGTCAGATAGGCGCCCAGGCCCAGCACCAGCGACTGCACGATCTGCCGGAACGTCCTGGACACCGAGGTCATGGTCGCGGCGCGGTCGCTGGCCAGGCTTTGCAGGGCGAGAATCTTATGGGTCCGCCCGCTCCAGTGCTGGCGCAGGCTGGCAAGCATGCCCATGGACTGCACCACTTCGGCATTGCGCAAGCTCTTGTTGGTGAAGGCGGTGGCGGCCATCTGTTCGCGGTTGGCAACTTGCAGCGGTGAGTGGGTAAGCTTTTCGTTGGCAAAGGCCAGCGCGCCCAGCAACACGGCACTCACGACCCCCATCCAGCCGTACCAGGAATGAAACATGAACATGACAGCCAGGTAGATCGGGATCCACGGCGCGTCAAAAAACGCAAACAGGCCGTTGCCGGTCAGGAACTGGCGCAAACCGTTCAGGTCGTTCAAAGGCTGGGCCGTGGCATTCATGCCGCTGGTATTGAGCGCCTGCTTGAAACTGGCGTCGAACAGACGCTGGCTCAGCAGCGTGTCCAGGCGAGTGCTTATCCGTACCATGATTCGCGAACGGACCCACTCCAAACCACCCATTGTGATCATCAACAGCAACATGATCAGCGTCAGCATCAACAGCGTCGACAGGCTCGCGCTTCCTACCGCGCGGTCATACACCTGCAGCATGTAGAACGAAGGAACCAGCATCAGCAAGTTGACGAAAAAACTGAAAAAACCAACGGACAGAAAACTACCTTTGCAGACGGCAAGGGCGCCTTCCAGCTCGGTCCTGTTGTGGGCTGACATGGTTCATTACCTGAGGTCCGATTCTGATCAAACCTGAAAAATCACAAGGGCACAGGTGCGTGAGCGCCTGGAATATCTTTCGACGGACACCACTGGAGCACCCGCGCAATCGGTTCTACCGCGCTGTATCGGCACGTTCGAGCGGTTCTTAAGGAACATTGGTGTAACGGGTATGGGCCATGCAATTACGTCGACGTTGGGTTGGGGAAGCCTGGTAGCGACTTGGCTTTTCCAGGCGGGCTGGTGAGTATATCCATTTCTGCGGTGTGGGCTGCAGCGGCTTACTTTTGAGATGCCGGAATGCCGGCCCAGGCACAAGCAAAAGCGAGGCGACCTTATAACCCGCCTGTTTTTTGATGATCGCGTTTCCCCTGTGGGAGGGGGCTTGCTCGCGAAAGCGGTGGTTCAGTTTGCAGTGATGTTGGATGTGCCGACGTCATCGCGAGCAAGCTCGCTCCCACAGTTTTTTGTGTCGTACTCAGACAGTGTGAACACCCGAAACCCCATGTGGGAGCGAGCTTGCTCGCGAAAGCGGTGGTTCAGTTTGCAGTGATGTTGGATGTGATGGCGTCATCGCGAGCAAGCTCGCTCCCACAGGAGAAACGCGGTCCCACCAAGAACCAGGTCGGCTATCAGGCCGCCTCGCTTTTGTTTTTGATCTCGGGCGCCCCGTTAACCACGCTGGCCGAACGCAGGCATTGCGCAGTGGGCACCTCGGCATGGATGCCGAGGTAGCCGCGCTGGGCCATGGATGGCCCTTCGCGGCGGCCCACGGAGCAATGCCTTCGTTCAGGCATGCCGAGCCTAAGCGAGGCACCGAGTGGTGGGGCAAAAGCGTTTTTGCTTACTTTTGGCGCTCTTCCAAAAGTGAGCCGCCGTAAGAGCGGAACCCTAAGCAGCCGTTACCGCAGCAACGGATATACACACGCCCCCTAAACCTCAGGCCCCCCAACGTCGAAACAACACGCTGGCATTAACCCCACCAAACCCAAACCCATTGGAAAGCGCATACGTAATCGGCATCTGCCTGGCCTCCAAGCCAACCAGGTCAAGCCCCGCAGCGGCCTCGTCAGGATGAACCAGGTTCAGGGTAGGCGGAACGATCTGGTCCCGAAGCGCCAACACCGTAAAAATAGCCTCAATGCCCCCGGCCGCGCCCAGCAGGTGCCCAGTAGCGGATTTGGTAGAGGTAATCGCAACACCGGAGCCCGTGCCGAACACCGAGCGAACGGCGGCCAGTTCCCCGCTATCGCCAACCTGGGTAGACGTCGCGTGGGCATTGATATGTTGCACGTCCGAGGGGCTGACAGCAGCCTGGCGCAGCGCCTGTTCCATCGCACGCCGAGCGCCGTTGCCGTCTTCCGGGCCCGCCGTCAGGTGGTAGGCATCGGCGCTGGTGCCATAACCCACCAGTTCCGCCAGGGGCTTGGCCCCGCGTGCCAGGGCATGTTCCAGCGATTCGATCACCAGCACGCCGGCGCCCTCGGCCATGACAAAGCCGTCGCGATCACGGTCGAAGGGACGCGAGGCCTCCTGCGGGCGCTCGGCAAATCCCGTGGACAGCGCGCGAGCCGCCGCGAAGCAGCCCAGGGTGACACGATCGATTGCCGCTTCGGTACCGCCGCACAAGGCGATATCCGCCTCACCGCTCCTGATCAGCCTGGCCGCATCGCCAATCGCCTGCACCCCAGCCGCGCAGGCCGTTACCGGCGCGCCAAGCGGCCCCTTGAAACCATGGCGGATGGAAACGTGCCCCGCCGCCATGTTGGCGAGAAAGGCCGGCGCCGTGAACGGTGACAAGCGACGTGGGCCGCGGGCGTCGGTGGTACGCACGGCATCGGCAATCGCGCCAAAGCCACCCACGCCCGACGAGATGATAGTGGCGGTCCGCTCCTGGTCAGCCGCTTCGGTCGGATGCCAGTTGGCCTGGGCCAGGGCTTCGTCGGCGGCTACCAGAGCGAACTCGATGAAGCGATCCATCTTCTTGCGATCCTTGACCGGGATGATGCGCTCCGGGTCGTAACCGGCGATGGCGTCCTCCTCCAACGATGGCACCTGGCCACCCACCGCCACGCCAGTTCCCTCGGTAATATCGCCAGACAGGATGCGAATGCCGGAGCGCCCGGCCAGCAGGCGCTGCCAGACTTCTTCGACACCACAACCCAACGGGCCCACAATGCCCACGCCGGTGACGACGATGCGTTTTTGACCTTGGGAAGTCATCATTGAAACCTCTTCATATCTCAGTCGATGTTCACTAAAAAGCACAAGTGCGCTGCTTAAGCCTGCACAGCTGTCTGAGCGTGCGCTGAAGGGTCAGGACGGATCCTGAACCAGATGGAATACATCGCCGGCAGGAACACCAGCGTCATGATGGTGCCAACGAACGTGCCGCCGATCAGCGTGTAGGCCAGCGTCCCCCAGAACACCGAATGCGTCAGCGGAATGAAGGCCAGAATCGCCGCCAGCGCCGTCAGCAGTACCGGGCGGGCCCGTTGAACCGTGGCTTCGATGACCGCGTGGAACGGGTCCAGCCCTTCCTGTTTGTTGTGATGGATCTGCCCGATCAGGATCAGTGTGTTGCGCATCAGGATGCCCGAGAGTGCGATCAGGCCGACCAAGGCGTTGATCCCGAACGGCTGCTGGAAAATCAGCAGGGTCGGCACCACCCCAATCAGGCCCAGCGGTGCGGTGAGGAACACCATGATCATTGCCGAGATCGAACGCACCTGCGCGATGATGATCAGCAGCGTCAGGGCCACCATGATCGGCACCAGCGGCACGATCGCCTTGCCGGCCTTGCCCGACTCCTCGATGGCGCCCGCCTGCTCGATCCGGTAGCCGCTCGGCAGCGTCTCGATGACCGGCTGCAGTGCCTTCATGATCGCGCTCGAAACGTCCGGTGGCTGCAAGCCTTCGGCAATGTCGCCGCGCACGGTAATGGTCGGGGTGCGATCACGACGACGAAGAATCGGATCCTCCATGCGCACATCCACTTCACCCACCTGGGACAACGGAATGCGCTGGCCCGCCGCGCCCACCAGGGTGAACCCTTCGATCCTGGCCGGATCGAGGCGAATGTCACCGGCAGCACGACCGACCACCTGCACCGAACGGATGCCCTCGCGAACCGCCGTGATCGGCACCCCCGCGAGCAGGAACTGCAATTGCTGCGCGACGGCATTTGACGTCAGGCCGACCGCCTGCAAACGATCCTGGTCCAGGGTGAAATGCAACGTCGGCGCCAGTGGTCCCCAGTCGGTATTGACGGTTCGCATCAGCGGGCTCGCCTGCATGACATCCTGGACCCGGCCCGCGATCTCGCGCAATTTCGACGGATCAGGCCCCATCACCCGGTAGGCAACCGGAAATGGCGAGTACGGACCGAACACCAGTTGCGTCACCCGGATCCGCGCTTCTGGGGCGAGCCCCTCGGCAGCCGCCTCACGGAGACGGAACTTGAGGATCTCGCGCGCTTCCTGGCTGTCGGTCAATACCACGATCTTGGCAAACGAAGGATCGGGCAGTTCCGGTGCCATCGCCAAATAGAAGCGTGGCGCGCCTTGGCCGATGTAGGCCGTGACGATTTTTGCCTCATCCTGTTTTTGCAACCAGGCCTCGACCTTGGCGGTGGCGGCGCTGGTCTGCTCGATAGAGGTTCCATAGGGCATCTGCACTTCGACCATCACCTCGGGACGATCTGAGGTCGGGAAGAACTGTTTCTTCACCAGCCCCATGCCGAGAATCGCCACGACAAATGTCGCGATCACGGTGCCGGCCACCCACCATTTGCGCGCGATGACGCGGGTCAGGACCTGGCGAAAACGATTGTAGTGGCGGGTGTTGTAGATGGCTGCGTGACCGCCCTCGACCGGCTTGATGTCCGGCAACAGCTTCACCCCCAAGTAAGGGGTGAAGGCCACCGCCACCACCCAGGAAGCGATCAGGGCAATGCCGACGATCCAGAACATGTTGCTGGTGTACTCACCGGCGGTCGACTGGGCGAAGCCGTTAGGCATGAATCCGATGGCTGTCACCAGCGTGCCGGACAGCATCGGCGCGGCCGTATGGCTCCAGGCATACGCGGAGGCCTTGATCCGGTCATAGCCCTCCTCCATCTTCACCACCATCATCTCGATAGCGATGATGGCGTCGTCCACCAACAGCCCAAGTGCCAGGATCAACGAGCCCAGGGTGATCCGGTCGAAGTTCTTTCCGGTGGCCGCCATCACCACAAACACTATCGCCAGTGTCAACGGTACGGCGGCTGCGACCACAACGCCTACACGCCAGCCCATGCTGAGAAAGCAAACGAGCATTACGACCAGCAGCGCGACAAAAAACTTGACCATGAACTCGCCGACGGCCGAGTCAATGTTCACGGCTTGATCGGTGACCTTGGTCAACGTCATGCCCAGCGGCATGCCTTCATTGATCCTGGCCGTCTCCGCGTCCAGGGCCTTGCCCAGGTCCAGGCCGTTCCAGCCCTCGCGCATCACGACGCCCAGCAACAGCGCTTCTTCGCCGTGATTGCGCACCAGGAAGGTGGCCGGATCTTCATAGCCACGCTCAACGGTCGCGACGTCCGAGAGCTTGAGCGTGCGACCTTGAATCGCCAGGGGCGTGTCACGGATTTTTGCCAATTTATCGAAGGCACCGTCTACCCGGAGCAAGACCTGTGGCCCGTTGGTTTCGATGGAACCGGCGGGCGTGAGTACGTTCTGGCTGTTCAGCGCGGCGAAAATGTCCTGGGGCGAAACGCCCAAAGTGGCCAGCCGGTCATGGGAGAAGGAGACAAAGATGCGTTCGGCCTGCTCGCCGATGATGTTGACCTTTTTCACACCCGCCACGTGCAACAGGCGTTGGCGCAACGCTTCAGCATCGCGCACCAGCAACCGTTGTGGCTCGCCTTTGGCTTTCAGGGCGAAAAGCGCGAACGTCACATCGGAAAACTCATCATTGATCATCGGCCCAATCACGCCCGCTGGCAACTTGAGTGCTTCGTCCTGGAGCTTTTTGCGCGCCTGGTAGAACTCCTCCTGCACTTGCGAAGGTGGCGTGCGATCGACCAGCGACACCATGGTGAAAGCCAGGCCAGGACGGGTGTAGGTTTCCGTGCGGTCGTACCACTTCAGCTCTTGCAGGCGCTTTTCAAGCGGTTCGGCGACCTGGTCCTGCATCTCCTGGGCGGTCGCGCCTGGCCATGCCGTGATGACGGTCAATTGCTTGACCGTAAACGGTGGGTCCTCGGCACGTCCCAGTTGGAAGAACGCCAAGGTGCCTGCGACGGCAATCAGAAAGATCAGGAACACGGTAATGGAGCGCTCGCGAACAGCGAGTGCCGACAGGTTGAGGCTCATGGACGGCCCCCGGCAACCTTCACGTCACCCGGTTGAGCCAGCCGCACTTGCTCACCTTCACGCAACAGGTGGGCGCCGAGCCCGACAATACGCTCGCCCACATTGAGCTTGCCGGCGACTCGCGCAGCGTCATCGCTCAAACTCAGGATTTGCACAGGTCGCCAGGTGACTTTCGCCGGTTCCCCGTCTATCACCCACACGCCGGTGCCGGTGCCCGGGTCAAAAACGGCAGCGATCGGCACTTGCAGCGCCTGCCGTTGCGCGCTGTCTTCGGCGATGCGAAGGGTGACGGTCGAACCCAGCGGCGCAGTGGCCAGTGCACCCTTCAGCACATACCGAGCCTCGAAGGTACGCGTCACGCGGTCAGCCGAATCCGAAAGCAGCCTCAGCTTCGCGGTGACCGCCCCCGTGGTGACGCCATAAAGCGTCGCCTGTGCGGTGGAGCCTGCGGCAGGCCGCAAGGTCTCGGGCAATTGCACAACGGCTTCACGCTGCCCTGCCCGCGCCAGTCGAACCACGGTTTGCCCGGGGCTGACGACTTGCCCAGGCTCGGCGAGCGTGTCCATCACCACGCCGTCGGCATCGGCGAGCAACATGGCATAACCAGACGCGTTCTGGGCAACGTCAGCCTGCGCTTGTGCGGCACTCAGTTGTGCCTTGGCAGTATCGGCAGCGGCTTTTATCTGGTCGTAGCCCGAGGCGGAAATAGCGCCTGCGGCGACCAGGTCGCGATAGCGTGCCTCGTCATCGGCGGTCTGCTTGGCCCGGGCCCGAGCGGCAGCGACTGCCTCTTGTTGGGCTCGCGCCTGCAGCCCCAGGTCGATGGGGTCGAGGCGCATCAACGGCTGCCCCCGTTTGACGACCTGTCCGCTATCGACCAGGCGCTCAAGCACCTTGCCCGCTACCCGAAAGCCCAGATCGCTCTGGACCCGAGCCGCCACGACGCCGGTAAAAGATCGCGAGAGATCAGACGAACCCTGGACTTCAGAGACCCGCACCAAGGGCGCAAGCGTGCGTGGATCTTTAGCGGTGGATGAGTCGCCACACGCCGTCAGGACGAGAGGCAACAAGCAAACGGCAAAGGTGACAGGTCGAAGCCGGAGCATAGGTTCCCTTTTGGTTTGGGCAGATAGGACAGGAGCCTCATTCTCAATCTAGTGACCATTACTGTCAATCGTCACAAGCCATCACATTGCATTGGTTGCAGCAATGCTTGCCGATTAACAGATCATATTGCCGCTGCGTCCTATGAGTGTTCATTGACAGATTGTGACCACAATATAATATGGTCACAAACCATCCATGGCTCCAGGAGTCTCAATGTCGCCCCTCCACCCCGCCGCTTTGCTGGTGAGCTTCAGCTTGATGACAGGTTGCACGGTCGGTCCGGACTACCAGCGTCCGGACGCTGCGCTGGCGCATCGTTACCTGGGCCAGGCGTCTGTCGAGCAGAGGTCCGCAGCGACATCGGCCAGCCTCGTCACGTGGTGGGAAGGCTTTGCTGACCCAGTGCTCAGCGACCTGATTGCCCAGGCACTTGAGCAGAACCTGGACCTGGCGCAGGCTTCGGCCCGTGTCACCCAGGCACGGGCAGGCCTGGGTGCTGCAAATGCCGCGTTATTGCCCTCTGGAAACATCAGCGGCCAGGCCGCCCGCTCATACCAATCCGTGGAAACACCCCTTGGCCAAGTGCTGAACTCGACGCCCGGATACGACCGGTACGGGAACGCTTACGAACTTAACGTGGGGGCCAGCTGGGAAATCGACCTCTTTGGCGGCCTGCGCCGTGGACGCGAGGCCGCATTGGCCCAATACCAAGCTAGCGAGGCAGGCGTCGCGGCGACACGACTGGTCGTTGCCGCGCAGACCGCCGATCTCTACATCACTGCCCGCGGGTTGCAGGCGCGGCTGGACATCGCCAATCGACAAGTCAAGACGCAGCAGGATCTGTTGGAGAAAGCCCAACTGCTCTACAGCAAGGGCCTTGCGGCCAGCTATCAGGTTCATCAGGTCGAGGGCGCCCTGTCACAGGTCCAGGCGACGGTGCCCGTGCTGCAGACCGGCCTGGACGCTGCCATGAATGCGTTGGATGTCATGCTTGGCACGTCGCCCGGCACCCATCGCACGCAACTGGCGAACGGACGAAGCATCCCTCTGGCGCCACAGATAACGACCATGGGCACCCCCGCTGACCTGCTGCGCCGCCGACCAGACCTGATCGTGGCCGAGCGCCGTCTTGCCGCCTCCAATGCGCGTATTGGCGAAGCCGTCGCTGAGTACTACCCGAAATTCTCCCTCAGTGCGTTGCTGGGCAGTGCCACAGCGGTTTCCGCGGGCAACCTGTTCACCGGCGACGCCAGCCAGGCGGTTGGCGCTCTGGGCCTGCGCTGGAGACTCTTCGACTTTGGCCGCATCAATGCGCAAATCGATCAGGCCAAGGGCCAGGAAGCCGAAGCACTGGCGGCTTACCGCCAGTCCGCATTGCGCGCCACCGAGGACGTCGAGAACGCCTTCTCCGCGCTGGTGAATCGAGAATCCCAGGCGAGCACCCTCACCCAGGGCGAAACCTCGCTGACGCAGGCCCGCCAATCGTCATTCATTGCCTATCAGAAAGGCACAGCCAGCCTGATCGATGTCCTGAATGCCGATGCGACGCTGCTGCAAGTCTCCGATGCACGGGCGCAAGCACGCACAGAATCGGCACGGGCGGCGGTGGCCGCATTCAGGGCGCTCGGTGGTGGCTGGCAGCCTCCTGAGGCCCAGCCGGTGGCGACTCGCTGAGTTGACCAAATCACCCAACGCTTGCAGCCCTTCTCCTTCAGCTCACAACCAGAGACCAACGACATGAAACCGAACGAACGCTCCTGGGTGCTCATCACTGGCGCCTCAAGCGGATTTGGCGAAGAGTTTGCCCGGCAATACGCAGCACAAGGGAAATCGCTCGTCCTGGTAGCGCGCAGGCTGGATAAGCTCGAAGCGTTATCCGCTCAGTTGCGCGAACGCTTCGCCATTGATGTGATCGTCGAGCAAGTAGACCTGTCGTCGATCCCCGCGGTCATCGAACTGCATAAGCGTCTGAGCGAGCGAAAAATAGTGGTCGATGTGCTCATCAACAATGCGGGACATGGACTGCAAGGGCCTTTTCTGGATCAGCCTCTGGATCGTTCCCTGGCCATGATTGATCTGGATATCGCCAGCCTGACGGCCCTGACTCACGTCTTCGCGGCAGACATGCGAGTCCGCAAGCGTGGACACATCCTGATGGTCGCCAGCCTGCTGTCTTTTCAAGGCGTGAAGAATTTTGCCGTTTACTCTGCCGCTAAAGCTTACGTGCTGCGCTTCTCTGATGCGTTGCATCGTGAACTCAAAAGCGACGGCGTCATCGTGACGGCACTTTGTCCAGGGATGTCGGATACAGGGTTTGCGCAAAGCGCCAGGCAAACGATTACGCCAGCCTTGAAAATGGTCATGATGCAGCCACAACCCGTGGTCCGCGCAGGCATTCGAGCACTGCAAGCCGGACGATTGAGTGTCGTGCCGGGCTTTGGCAACAAGGCAATGACCGTCCTGACCTGGGCCACGCCGCGTCGGTTTCACCAAGGTCTCATGGCACGCATCATGGGAGCCTGAAAGGATGGCGAAGCGCTCTGAAAGCCGGGAGTCAGCCTATACTCCCGGCCGGTAAAGCGGCACTCGATCAGAAGCGATAGCTAACGGAAGTACCCAGGCCGCTCGCACTGTTCCTGTACTTGGAGCTGTAGGCACCTCGGGCTGGCGAGGTTTCGTTGACCCGTACGCTCTCCTCCCACAGATAGGAATAAGCGACGTCGATCGTGACGTTGTCCACTGGCGTCCAGCCGGCGCCGAAACTGACGATTTTTCGGTCGCCAGTAGGAATCCGTGGCCCACGGTTGGTGTTGTTGGCGGGCGACTGGTCGACCGAGAAGCCTGCGCGTAACACCCACTGGCTGTTCAACTGATACGCCGTGCCAATGGCGTGAGCCCACGTGTCGTGCCAGTTCTGCTCTTCGGTAATGGTGCCCAGCGCACCGCTCAATAAAGGTGGCAAGCCCGTATTCTCGATGGTCAGCTCCTTGAAGCGACTCCAGCGTGTCCAGGTGCTGCCCGCGTACAGGGTCCAGTCGTTGTCGAGCTGGTGCGTCACCGAGAAGTCCACGGACTCCGGGGTGTCCACATCCAGTGAAGCATCATAGCTGCGCCCGCTAAGCCCTATCACACTGAAGATGCCGTTACTGACCTTGGTCTTGGCGTCCAGGTGGTAGCTGACCTTGGAATGGTAGGTCAAGCCCACACGGGTTCGATCCGTCGCCTGCACCAGCACTCCGGCATTGAAACCAAGGGCCGTATCGTCGCCGTTGCTTTTGAGTTTTCCATCATTGCGACCCGGACTCAGTGGGTTGGGCACTGTGCCGGTTATCTCGCCACTGATACGGTTGACCGTCGGACCGAACCCGATCGAAACCCTGTCATTGAAGGCATAGCTGATGGTGGGCTGGAACGTGAGCGTCGTGACCTCGCTTTTGTTGCCGTAATAGCGCCCGGCAAAGTCGCTGCCGTAATCGGTAATCAGGCCGAACGGCACATAGAAACCCACGCCGAACGCCCAATGTTCATCGATGGGCTTGACGTAGTAACCCATGGGTACGGTGGTCGTGGGCACGACGTCGCCGTCCTCCTGGCCGCCAAAGGTACTGCGGGTCTGGCTGATGTCATTCTTCGCGAAGAGCGTCGCCGCCCCCAGGCTCACCTGCTCTGATTTCAGACGAGACATGCCCGCGGGGTTGCCGAAGACGGTGCTCGCGTCCTCGGCCGAGGACGAGCGACCGGCAAACCCCGATCCCATCCCGCTGATGCTCTGTTCATTGAGGGCAAAACCGCTTGCAAGCGCATGAGAAGTGGCGAACGCAACGACGAGGCCCACGGGGGCCTTGAGTATTATTTTTTTCATTATTGGGACTCTGGATTGGAACTCTGGGGGCTGCAGCCTGGGTTGTTTGGACTAGGTAAAAATCGCCACCGTCTGGCGCGCCCAAAGCACGCGGCGGCCGCTTTCGTCCCATATTTCCATGTCCTGTAGCGAGTACCCTTCCAGTGCCTGCTGGCTGAAAGAGCTGACAAGAAACCATTCGCCGACAGCGGCTGGCTGCGGCAGGTCAATCATCCAGGACGCGGAGCTGATAGCGGCGGGTTCGGTGAAACAGGTCATGGCGGCCGGCGGCAAGCTGTCAGCCAGTGCAATCAGGGCAACGGCCGGGTCCACGCCCTGGGCATCCAGATGGCGTACCCACATCAATAATTCGGGACTTTCAGCACCGGACACCGGCAGCGAACCGCCCGCAGGACGCATCTCGAAGTTATAGGCGCAAGCCGGAGCAATCTTGCTGTCCAGCGCCAGGGTGGCGTAGTGGGACGGTCCCGCCACAAACGGCCGGCCCCAGGAGTCGTGCGCAATCCTGCTCGCCCGGGGCTGGGCGAACAGCAGGATCGTGCGCAACGCCAGGTCATCACCCGACAGACAGTCGACTGATACCGAGGTGACTGATCGCCCTTGGCGCAACACGCTTACATCGAACGTCTGGGCCTGTGTCACCGGGGCGATGAACGACACCTGGGCGGACTTGAACGCAGGGAAGTCCGCCGGACGTTCCCGCAAGACCGCCTGCAACGACAACGCCGCTGAAAGCCCGCCAAAGATGGTACGACCTTGCTGCCAGTTGGGCGGAGAAACAAAGGGGGCGTCTGGATCGAATTGCTGCAGCAGTTTGGCAAAGCTCGTCATACCGACGCCCCAGGCTAAGAGCAGATGCGTCATATTTATTCATGTGACCATTTGTGTCAATAGTCACGAACTGGATAAATAAAGGCGACCATCAGCCGCTGGAGCAAGAGGTGAATCGGATGGGTAAAGGCGTCGCCTGCGATGGCCTGGGTGCAATCTTCAGCCACAGCTCAAGGCATGAGGCTGCGCAAGATCAGGTTGCAGGTGAGCGTTGGGGCAACCTCGACGTAATCGAGGCTGTACTGCAGCAGCAAGGGATTGACGAAAGGCCGCAGCGCCAGATGGATCGCGTCTACGGTTTCGTCCAGTGGCGTCTTGCGTTCGAACTCGCCCAGTTCCCGTCCCTCGCGCACGATTTGCAACACGAAACTCTTGATCCGAGCGTTATAGACTTGCGAACTGGGCCATTGCTCCGACGCGGAAAACGCCGCAATGTCATAGAGCTTGCGATCATTGAAAAACAGATTTACGCCTGTGGTGATCAGGGCCTTGACCAGGCGGCGAAAACGCTCCGTCGCTGAAAGCCCGTCTTCGCTGATGGCCTGCTCCACCGCCGCGACGATTTCTGCCAGGCACTGGCTACAGATGGCCTCGCCAATCGCCTGCTTGGAGTCGAAGAACTTGTAGATGTAGGCCTTGGAGAACCCGATGGCCTTGGCCAGGTCGGACACCGTGGTCTTGCCATAGCCGTATTGACTGAAATGCTCGTTGGCCGCCGCGACAATCTGGTTTCGAATGTCGTGATCGGCGGGGCCGCGAGTGCTGGGCGAAGGTATTGAGGGCTGGTTCATGGGAGCAGCTTACGCATCCTGAGGAGGGTTGACAATCCGTGACCAAATTGTAATTTAGTCATAAACCGCTCAAGACTCATGAATGGCATTCGCATGTATTTGCCTATTTTCCCATCTAGCCTCTGGCCAGACCGATACCTATCGCTGAGAGCCTTATTTCGATATTGGAGAGGATGCAACGACAGAGGCCGAAACATTCAACGCAGTACCGCAGGCTTGAGCACCTCCTCGCACCACTGACGGAAATGAGTCGGCGTGGTCGATTGAGGCGTTCGCAATTGAGCCTTATCGAGTCCATTGTTCTTCGCGACCATCATATCCAGCACACCCTGCGCCATTGCGGGCGACATGCCAGCCCCCAGCAAGCCATCCTTGAAATCGTTGTAGGCCACTTGCTGGAAACGCACAGGTTTGCCCAGCACCTCGGAAATGATTTGCGCCATGTCATTGAACGACACGTCCTCAGGACCCAGTACGGGCACGTCGTCGTAACCGGTCCAGTCTCGGTCCATCAACAGCTTGGCAGCAACGGCGGCGATGTCGCGAGTGGCGCAGGTGGGCAGTTTCAGATCCCCTGACACTGGCGAGTAAAACACCCCCGCGTCTCTGATGGAGTCAACATGGCGCAGGATGTTGTCCATGAACGTCGGCATCGCCAGTGCACGATAATTTACCCCTGTGCTGGCGATGAGATCATCCATCGCCAGAGAGGCTGACACCAGGCCGGCATTACCTGCAACCCCGCGCCCCAGGCCGGAGACACCGACAACATGTCCGACAGCATGGCGCTTGATCGCGCGACAAGCCGCCTGGCTGAAGTCCAGGTAAGCCGCCTCGACACTGAGCGCACGAGGATCAGGGGGAACCAGCCAGAACACCGAGTCGGCGCCTCGAAAAGCACGATCGACAACCTCGTCATCGCTGTGAGAACCCGCAACGACTTCGACGCGCTCCAGGGTATGCGCGGGCAGCCGCGAAGGATCGCGGGCTATCACACGAACCGACGCACGTTCAGCGAGAAGCCGTTCAAGCACCTGGCTACCAATATTACTGGTTGGGGCGGTGACAACTATCATGATGCACTCCATTCGACAGGCCGTATCAACAGGCCTGAGTGCGCACACAGTAGTCGCGTGGATCGATACGATCTATGCTCCAGCGTCCCAAGTTTCTTTGCCATCGTCCGGAATGCCCATGGATCCGCTTTCAGACCTCCTCTCGCTCTTCAGGCCACACAGTTACTCCTCCGCGGGGTTGGACGCTGGCGGAGAATGGGCAATTCAGTTCAGCACCTTTGACGCCAACAAATTCAATGCCGTTATTTCCGGCCGGTGCTGGCTGGTCATGGACGGCATTCCCGAGCCTATAAGGCTGGAGACCGGCGATTGCTTCCTGATACCCGCAGGGGGACGACGGTTTCGCCTGGCTAGCGATCTCGCCTTGCCCACCGTCGATGCCAGCAACCTCTTTCCTGCGACTCGTGCCGACGGCATCGTGACCTACAACGGCGGTGGCGATTGTTTTCTTGCCGGCAGTCGTTTTACGTTAGCCGCCGAACATGCCCAGTTCCTCATGGGCCAGCTCCCGCCTATCGTGCACATTCGCAACAGCTCGGCGCAGGCCGATCTGCGCTGGTCACTGGAGCGGATGCGATACGAATTGCGCGAAAACCAACCGGGAGGTTCATTACTCGTCAAGCACCTGGCGCACATCATGCTGATTCAGGCCCTGCGAGCGCACCTCGCGCAAGGAGCAACAGAGCATGTCGGTTGGTTTTACGCCTTGGCCGATAGAACCATCGGGACCGCGATCGAAGCCATGCATAGTCAACCCTCCCATCGCTGGACGTTGCAGGCATTAGCCAAGCGCGCCGGACTATCGCGGTCCAGCTTTGCTCTCAGGTTCAAGGCGAAGGTCGGCACCTCACCCATGGAATACCTGGGACGTTGGCGAATGCTGCTGGCGGCGGACAAGTTGTTGAATGCCAACGACTCGATATCATCCATCGCCTTGTCACTCGGTTATGAGTCGGACAGCGCGTTCAGCACCGCTTTCAAACGCATCATGGGGTGTTCGCCCCGGCTCTACGCGGCACGAATGGCAAACCCCGCGCAGAATCAGCTGCTCCCTTGACATCAAAAGGCACAACACCATCGTGCCTTTGTTTTGATCATTTCGCGAAAAGCTGGCTCATATCCTTGAACGCCTTGAATTCCAGCGCATTACCGCAAGGATCGAACAGAAACATCGTGGCCTGCTCCCCCACCTGCCCTTTGAAACGTATGTAAGGCTCGATCACAAACTCGGTGCCAAAGGATTTCAGCCGCTCGGCCAGCGCCTCCCACTCCTGCCAACCCAGAATGATGCCGAAGTGAGGCACCGGCACGTCGTGCCCATCTACCGGGTTGCTGTGGACACTCTCTTGGGAAGCGGTCTTCGGCTGTTCATGAATAACCAACTGATGACCGTAGAAGTTGAAGTCGACCCAGTGGGCGCTGGAGCGGCCCTCTTGCAACCCAAACACCTCGCCATAAAAGGCCCGAGCGCCTGGAAGATCATAAACTGGGATTGCGAGATGGAAGGGAGAAAGGCTCATCATGGCTCCTGTTGCTTTTGTAAGGACCGGGCCATCGTAAGGCCGGGATAAAAACAAGAAAAACAATATATTTCTCTCAGTAACACAATTAATATTTGTGAATGATCAAAGAACTCAAGACCCTTATCGCCGTAGCACGGGAAGGTACTTTCGCTGCCGCAGGCAATAAAATCGGCCTCACCCAGGCGGCGGTCAGCGCGCAGATCCAGCGTCTGGAGGCCGAGCTTGGCTTCGAGATTTTCGACCGCAAGGGACGCTCGGCTCATCTCAATCGGATGGGCCATCAAATACTCTTGCAAGCCCAGGAATTGTTGCGCCTTTACGACAATCTTGGCGCGAGCCCTGCCGGGCTTGCCCCCAGCGTCCTGGTGAACATTGGCGCTATCGCTTCGGTGCAGCGCTCCTTCCTGCCAGACGCGCTCGCCAGGTTTCACCAGCAATGTCCGCAGTGCCGCACGCGGGTCCTTCCCGGCGTGTCGATGGAGTTGATCAACCTGGTGGATGCCGGCGAAATCGACATGGCCGCCATCATCCGCCCGCCTTTCTCGCTGCAAAGCGATCTGCGCTGGATGACGCTGGCGCTGGAGCCGTATCGACTGATCGTTCCGAGCGCGCTCCCCGGAGACGACTGGGCCGAACTGCTTGGCAGCCAACCCTTCATTCGTTATGACCGGGCGTCATTCGGCGGCCGGCAGGTGGACCGTTTCCTGCGCAAGATGCATTTCGCCTTGCATGAAGTCAGCGAGCTGGATGAACTGGAGGCCATCATCAAGCTGGTTGGAAACGGCGTCGGTGTGGCCCTGGTGCCGCAAACCGCGACCCACCGCAAATGGCCTGAGGGTGTACGTGCCCTCGACCTCGCGGAGCACACCTTCCACCGTGATGTCGGGCTCGTCCATCGAACTCGACCAAGCCTTGCCGAACCGGCGGAGATACTGGTGCAACTGATAGCGGCGCAAGCCCAGGCCGACGTTGGGCTCATCCCATAGTCCTGTCCGCAAAAGAACGCGTGGCGCACTTCCTTCAAACAATCTTCCTCACGAAGCTATCGGCCAATACCACCTGATTGCGGCCCCGCTCCTTGGCACTGTAAAGGGCTTGATCGGCCTGCTTGAGCAGTTCGTCTGCCGTCCCCTCCTTGATGAACGCCATCACTGCCAGGCCAATACTCACGGTCACCATGCCGAACGGTGACATTTCGTGGGGCAGTGCCAGGTCTTGCGTCGCTTGGCAAATGGCCTGGGCATGCTCCAAGGCCTTGTCGATCCCCGTGCTGGTGCTGGTGATGAGCACAAATTCCTCGCCGCCGTAACGCGCCAGCCGATCACCCGCCCGCTGGGCATGGGTCTTCAGTGCCTGGGCGACCCTGCGCAAGCAGTCGTCACCCGCCTGATGCCCGTAGTGGTCGTTATATTTCTTGAAATAGTCGACGTCGATCAGCATCAGTGACAGCACGGTGCCTGCACGCAAGCTGCGCCGCCATTCACTGTGCAGCACTTCATCGAAATAGCGACGATTGGCAATACCGGTCAAGCCGTCGGTGTTGCTCAGCTCATACAATTGTCGATTGGCTTTTTCGAGTTCGGCGGTGCGGCCCTGCACCTTGAGTTCCAGATGTTCATGGGCGTCCTGGACCCGCTCGACCATTTTGGCAAAGGCGCGGGCCAACTCACCGATTTCGTCAGAGGAGTGGGTTGGCAACTGCTGGGCACGCAGGCGCTCCTTGCTTATCCCAAGGAGTCGCGCCGCCTGGATCAAGCGGAACAGCGGCGCCGCCACCTGTTTTTGCAGAATGGAACGCAAGATGAAGATTTCCACCAACAGGGTCAGCAGCCCAAGAATAACCACGATCGCCAGGTTATCCAGCACCGCCGGGGTCATCAGCTTGCGCGGGTAATGGACAGCCAGCGCCCAAGGCGTATCGGCAATGAGGCCTATCGCGACGATGTCGTCTTGGGTCTGGACGATCCGCGCCTGGCCAGGCGCCAGCGCGGGAACGGCTTCGAGCAACGGGTAGTATTGAGCCATCTTGAGCGACTGGATGGATGCCTTGCCCTCGCTGCTCTTGACCTGTTCCATGACGCCCGGATGGTAGATCAGCGTGCCTTCATCATTGGCGATGAACAGTGTGCTATACGCACCGTGCATGGCGGGTTTGGCGGTACGTTTCATCAGCTCATCAAGCAGCACATCGACACACGCCAGGATACGGTGCTTGCCGGACCCATCGGCCACATCGGGCGTGGCGATGGTCGTCATCCAGGCATTGTTGGAGAAATCCCAATACATGCGGGTAAACAGTGTGTCGTTGCCGGGCGTGCCGAATCCGCGCTCATAGAACTCATAGGTTTCCAGCTTGAGGGCTTCGGGCCCCGAGTAGGTGAATACCTTGGCGATGTCGGCGTCCTGATAGATGGGGAAGCCTTTTTCGGGCACCACACCGTAGAAATTGAATAGACGGCCCTTGGTGCTGGAACCGTACTTGTGGGACAGGATGTAGGACAGGGCAAAACGCGCCTTGGTGTCGTCGTTGGGCGCGATGTCAGGCGCGTAGGTCGCAGACATCTCGGCAAAGCGGCGCCCGTCGGCCAACGGCTGGCCTTCGAACAGCTGAGGGCGCTGCGTATAGGAGCCGTCTTCGTGACGGTAGAATATCTGCTGGAAGTCGTTCACCAGCCTGGCTTGCATGCCAGGGCGAGACAGGATTTCCTTGAACTCATTGAGAAAGTTCTGTTGCAGATCCTTGATTTCACGAAACGGCAAGGCTTCGCGCTGCAAGGACTGCTCGGTAGACAACAGCAACTGCCCGGTCACCTCTCTTTCGATCGAGGTCGAGTTGACATAATAGGAAATCGCCCCCGCGCTCAACGACACCAAGCCAATGCGGAATATGGCAAGACGCAGTGCGCGCGTGGTGAGCGAGTTCTTACGGGATACGACCTCAGGGGATTCTTGCACCATCTATCAACTTCCTTTACTGACCCCGCACCGAAACCTGCGATCCCCCTTTTATGCATAGGGCGATGACGCTTGATCGGTAAAACTGGGTTACTGCCGAGGGCCAGAGATTTACCCCCTCTCAATATGTAACGGACCCGTTGCTCCGTTACTTGAGCGGTTTGTCGATAAATAAAGTGGGTGGACATTCCAATCATCCGCATGGGTGCTAACGGCCTTTGAATTAACCGCCTTGATCCGGTATCGACTCAAGGTTTTTATCGACGGGATGATCTATACCTTCAGAGACACGCGGTCAGGCCAATGCAACAGACTGACGTGTCCAGATAAACGACTGCGGCGAACCCGCGCGGGATGCGCCGCATCACATAAAATCGGCCAGCAGCACGCTGCTCCCGGCGCCGCCTCGTAGAATGACGCCCCCACTTTTCCATGCCTGAAGTATCGATCATGAGCCCGAGCAAACGCGTCTTGAATGCACCCACCAGAGCGCTATCCAGGCTTTGTCTGCTGTTACCGCTGTTGGTTGTCAGCAACGCACGCGGTGAACCCTTGGAGATAGAACTGCATATCCTCGACGCACCGCCGCTGACATTCGTCGACGACCCCAGGGGCCACGGAATCGTCGGCGATGTCGCCGTGGCAGCCATGACCAAGGCCGGGTACGCCGTGAAAATCCATGTGCTCCCCTGGGCCAGGGCACAAAAGCACGTCAGTGAAGAACACGACCACTTGATCACACCCCTCTCGCGCATCCCCACCCGCGAGGATCGCTTCACCTGGATCGCCTCGATCATGCCCATGGAGCGCGCTTTTTTCAGCCTTGAGCGGCGCGTGAGCAGCTTCGCCCAAGCGAAGGAAACCTACCGCAAGATCGGCGTCGGCCTGGGCAGCGCACAGGAAGATATCCTGCGCACCGAAGGGTTCAGCGATGAACAGATCTATCCGCTGGCCATTGGCGACAACCCCGCCCAAATGCTGTTGATGGGGCGTATCGATGCCTGGTTCAACGGCGTGCCGGAGAGTCTGTACATCTGGCCGAAGGTGTCCAAGCGCAAACTGCTCATGAGCAAGGTCGGCAGCAGCGCTGACCTTTACCTGGCCTGCTCGAAGCAATGCTCGCCAAAAATGGTCGAGGATTTGCGCGAAGCGGTTGAAGCGCTTCGCGCGGATGGGACAGTCAAGCGGGTCCATGATGTTTATTTGCCGGACTAGGCTTGAGCCAGGTCACCCGGCGACCATCAATAAATTTGATATAAAAGGAAACAAAGCCCGTACTTGAGCAATCCACCCACTCAAGACTTGCCGAAGCCAATGTGGGAGCGAGCTTGCTCGCGATAGCGGTATGACCGCCAATGAAGATGTTGAATGTGAGCCTGCTATCGCGAGCAAGCTCGCTCCCACAGGTTTTCTGCTGATCATTCCAGCCAACGCACCACCCCTGTGGCGAGGGAGCTTGCTCCCGCTGGGCTGCGTAGCGGCCCCTCTTTGTGAGCGCTTCGCGCTCAAGCGGGAGCAAGCTCCCTCGCCACGGCTTCCCTTGCTTTGTCCAAAGTGCCCCGCACTCCCGGACTAGAGGCCTTATCGATGGCTTATATCATTCTGAGTGATAGTTACCTTTGCTTCATTCGATTCGTTCCTCTGCCTTGCGCCACGCATCATCCGCCCATTCTCAATACATTGGCGGATGCTATCCATGGAACATTCACTTTCAAAACTGCGTTTTCCCCTCGCGCTGCTGGCGGTGCTGGTGATGAGCGCCTGCGGCAAGACTCCCGACACGGCAGCGTCCATGCCGCCGGCCAAAGTCAGTGTGGCCAAGGTATTGGAGCAACCTGTCAACGAATGGGATGAGTTCACCGGGCGCCTTGAAGCGCCGGAAACCGTCGAGATCCGCCCACGGGTTTCCGGGCAGATCGACGAAGTGGCCTTCACCGAAGGTGCGCTGGTCAAGAAAGGCGACCTGTTGTTCCAGATCGACCCACGCCCCTTCCAGGCTGAAGTACGTCGTCTCGAAGCCCAACTGGCCCAAGCCCGCGCTACCGCCACCCGCAGCGAGAACGAAGCCCAGCGTGGCGAACGCCTGCGCTTGAGCAATGCCATTTCCGCCGAGCTGGCCGACTCGCGCACCAGCGCCGCCCAGGAAGCCCGCGCTGCCGCTGCGGCCATCCAGGCACAATTGGACCTGGCCAAGCTGAACCTGAGCTTCACCCGGGTGACCTCGCCCATCAGCGGTCGCGTCAGCCGGGCGGCCATCACCGCCGGCAACCTGGTGACCGCCGACGTCACCCCGCTCACCAGCGTGGTCTCCACGGACAAGGTCTACGCCTACTTCGATGCCGACGAACGTGTCTTCCTCAAGTACACCCAACTTGCCCGCCAGGGCCAGCGCGGCCAGGCCACTCCGGTCTACATGGGCCTGTCCAACGAAGACGGCAACCCGCACCAGGGCCAGATGAACTTCGTTGACAACCAGGTCAACCCGCAGACCGGCACCATTCGTGGTCGCGCCGTGTTCGACAACAAGGACGGCGCCTACACCCCAGGCCTCTATGCCCGTCTGAAGCTGGTGGGCAGCGGCACTTACGCCGCCGTGCTGATCAACGACGAAGCCGTCGGCACCGACCTGGGCAAGAAATTCGTGCTGGTGATGGACGCCGAGAACAAGCCGGCCTATCGCGCCGTCGAACTGGGTCCGAAGATCGAAGGCCTGCGCATCGTGCGCAGCGGCCTGAGCAAGAACGACACCATCATCGTCAAAGGGCTGCAACGAGCTCGTCCAGGTGCACCGGTCACGCCTGAAACCGTGCCGATGGCCAGCGATGAAACCATCGCCGCCCTGGCACAACAACGTAAAGCGCTCGAAGCCAGCAACCTGCCCCAAGTCGCGCCATCCAAGGACGCGTCAGGGGCGGCAGGCAAATTGGCCGCTGCCACCCCACGCGGTTAAGGGACTGAATCCAAGATGAAATTTTCCCAGTTCTTCATTTCGCGGCCGATCTTCGCAGCAGTGCTTTCGCTGCTGATCCTGATCGCCGGCGCCATCTCGCTGTTCCAATTGCCGATCAGCGAATACCCGGAAGTCGTGCCGCCGACCGTGGTCGTGCGCGCCAACTTCCCGGGCGCCAACCCCAAGGTCATCGGCGAGACCGTGGCCGCGCCCCTGGAGCAAGCCATCACCGGCGTCGAGAACATGCTGTACATGTCCTCGCAATCCACCGCTGACGGCAAGATCACCCTGACCATCACCTTTGCCCTGGGCACCGACCTGGACAACGCCCAGGTGCAGGTGCAGAACCGCGTCACCCGGACCGAGCCCAAACTGCCGGAAGAAGTGACCCGGATCGGCATCACGGTGGACAAGGCATCGCCCGACCTGACCATGGTCGTGCACTTGACCTCGCCGGACAAACGCTACGACATGCTCTACCTGTCCAACTACGCCCTGCTCAACATCAAGGATGAGCTGGCGCGCCTGGGCGGCGTGGGTGATGTGCAGCTGTTCGGCATGGGTGACTACTCCCTGCGAGTCTGGCTGGATCCGAACAAGACCGCTTCGCGCAACCTGACCGCCACCGACGTGGTCACCGCGATCCGTGAACAGAACCGCCAGGTGGCTGCCGGCGCCCTGGGTGCACCGCCAGCGCCCAGTGCCCAGGCTTTTCAGCTCTCGATCAACACCCAGGGTCGCCTGGTGAATGAGGAAGAGTTCGAGAACATCATCATTCGTTCCGGCGCCAACGGCGAGATCACTCGCCTGAAAGACATCGCCCGGGTCGAACTGGGTTCCAGCCAATACGCCCTGCGTTCGCTACTGGACAACCAGCCGGCGGTGGCGATTCCGATCTTCCAGCGTCCGGGCTCCAACGCCATCCAGATCTCCAACGACGTCCGCGAGAAGATGGAAGAGCTGAAGAAGGGCTTCCCGGCCGGGATGGACTACAGCATCGTCTATGACCCGACGATCTTCGTCCGTGGCTCCATCGAGGCAGTGGTACATACCCTGTTCGAAGCACTGATTCTCGTGGTGCTGGTGGTGATCCTGTTCCTGCAGACCTGGCGCGCCTCGATCATTCCGTTGGTGGCGGTGCCGGTTTCGCTGATCGGTACATTCGCGGTAATGCACCTGTTTGGCTTCTCGTTGAATGCCCTCTCGCTGTTCGGCCTGGTACTGGCGATCGGTATCGTGGTGGACGACGCGATCGTGGTGGTGGAGAACGTCGAGCGAAACATCGAACTGGGGCTCACCCCGGTGGAGGCGACCAAGCGCGCCATGGGCGAAGTGACTGGCCCGATCATCGCAACCGCCCTGGTGCTGTGCGCGGTGTTCGTTCCGGCAGCGTTCATCAGTGGCTTGACCGGGCAGTTCTATAAGCAGTTCGCCCTGACCATTGCCATCTCCACGGTGATTTCGGCAGTCAATTCCCTGACCCTGTCGCCGGCCCTGGCTGCCGTATTGCTCAAGGGTCATGACGCGCCCAAGGACCGTTTCTCCAAGTTCCTCGACAAGCTCTTCGGCGGCTGGCTGTTCCGTCCGTTCAACCGCTTCTTCGAGCGCGCCAGCCACGGTTACGTGGGCACCGTCGCCCGAGTGATTCGTAGCAGCGGCATCGCCCTGGTGCTCTATGCGGGCCTGATGGTGTTGACCTTCTTCGGTTTCTCCACCACCCCGACCGGTTTCGTGCCCGGCCAGGACAAGCAATACCTGGTGGCCTTCGCCCAATTGCCGGACGCCGCGAGCCTGGACCGTACCGAAGACGTGATCAAGCGCATGTCGGACCTGGCCCTCAAGCAACCGGGCGTTGAAAGCGCCGTGGCCTTCCCAGGCCTGTCGATCAACGGTTTCACCAACAGCCCGAACGCCGGCATCGTGTTCGTGACCCTCAAGCCTTTCGACGAGCGCAAGGACCCGAGCATGTCGGCCGGTGCCATCGCCGGCGCCTTGAACGGCCAGTTCGCCGGGATCCAGGAAGCCTACATGGCGATCTTCCCGCCGCCGCCGGTACAGGGCCTGGGTACGATCGGTGGTTTCCGCCTGCAAATCGAAGACCGGGGCAACCTGGGCTACGACGAGCTGTACAAAGAAACCATGAACATCATCACCAAGAGCCATAGCGTGCCGGAACTGGCCGGGTTGTTCACCAGCTACACCGTGAACGTGCCCCAGGTCGATGCCGCCATCGACCGTGAAAAAGCCAAGACCCACGGCGTGGCCGTCAGCGACATCTTCGACACCCTGCAGATCTACCTGGGTTCGTTGTATGCCAACGACTTCAACCGCTTCGGCCGTACCTACCAGGTCAACGTCCAGGCCGAGCAGCAGTTCCGTCTCGAGTCAGACCAGATCGGCCAGCTCAAGGTGCGCAACAACCGTGGCGAGATGATCCCGCTGGCGACCTTCATCAAGGTCAGCGATACCTCGGGGCCAGACCGCGTGATGCACTACAACGGCTTCATCACCGCTGAAATCAACGGTGCCGCCGCCCCGGGCTACAGCTCCGGCCAGGCTGAAAAAGCCATCGAGAAACTGCTCAAGGACGAACTGCCCAACGGCATGACGTACGAGTGGACCGACCTGACGTACCAGCAGATCCTCTCGGGCAACACCGCGCTGTTCGTGTTCCCGCTCTGCGTACTGCTGGCGTTCCTGGTGCTCGCGGCACAGTACGAAAGCTGGAGCCTGCCATTGGCGGTGATCCTGATCGTACCGATGACCCTGCTGTCGGCCATTACCGGGGTGATTCTCTCCGGTGGCGACAACAACATCTTTACCCAGATCGGCTTGATCGTACTGGTGGGGCTTGCCTGCAAGAACGCGATCCTGATCGTCGAGTTCGCCAAGGATAAACAGCTCGAAGGCATGAAGCCGCTGGCGGCGGTCCTCGAAGCGTGCCGCCTGCGTCTGCGGCCGATCCTGATGACCTCCTTCGCCTTCATCATGGGTGTGGTGCCCCTGGTGTTCTCCAGCGGTGCTGGTGCGGAAATGCGCCATGCCATGGGTGTGGCGGTGTTCTCCGGGATGCTCGGCGTGACCTTCTTCGGCCTGCTGCTCACCCCTGTGTTCTATGTACTGATCCGCAACTTCGTCGAGCGCAGCGAGGCCCGCAAGGCGGCCCGGGCTTTGAAACTGGAGGCGCAACAATGAGTTTGAAAGCGTTTGTGCCGAGCTTGCTGGTATTGGCCTTGAGTGCCTGCGCCGTGGGCCCGGACTACAAGGCCCCGCAAACGGAGGCGGCGAATATCACCACCGCCACCGACGGCGCCGCCGGCCAGAAGAATTTCGACCGTGCCCGGTTCGAAGGCATCTGGTGGCAGCAGTTCGACGACCCGACCCTTAACGCGTTGGTGACCCGCTCCCTGGAAGGCAACCGCGAGTTGCGCGTAGCCTTCGCCCGTCTGCGGGCCGCCCGGGCGATTCGCGATGACGCCAGCAATGACGCCATGCCGACCATCACCAGCCGTGCCAGCAGCAACCTGGGCAAAGGCCAGATCCCGGGGCAAACCACCGACCGGGTCAATACCGAGCGTTACGACCTGGGCCTGGACATGGCCTGGGAGCTGGACTTGTTCGGACGCATCCAGCGCAACCTGGAAGCCACCGATGCCAATCAGCAGGCGATCGAAGCCGATCTCTATCAGTTGCAGGTGACCATGATCGCCGAACTGGTGGACGCCTACGGTCAATTGCGCGGTGCGCAACTGCGGGAAAAGATCGCCCTGGCGAACCTGAAGAACCAGCAGGATTCGCGCAAGATCACCGAAAGCCTGCGTGATGCCGGCGTCGGCGATCAGCTCGATGTGGTGCGGGCCGATGCCCGCTTGGCCTCGGTGGAAGCCAGCGTGCCGCAGCTGCAGGCCGAACAGGTGCGCCAACGCAATCGCATCGCCACATTGCTGGGCGAGCGTCCGGACAAGCTCAGCGTGGACCTGAGCCCGAAACAGTTGCCAGCCATCGCCAAGGCCCTGCCCATCGGCGACCCGGGTGAACTGCTGCAACGGCGCCCGGACATTCTCAGTGCCGAACGCCAACTGGCCGCTGCCACGGCGCGCATCGGCGTGGCCAAGGCCGACCTGTTCCCACGGGTCAGCCTGAGCGGTTTCCTCGGTTTCACCGCCGGACGTGGCTCGCAGATCGGCTCCTCGGCGGCCAACGCCTGGGCGTTGGGCCCGAGCATTACCTGGGCCGCTTTCGACCTGGGCAGCGTGCGGGCTCGCTTGCGCGGTGCCGACGCCGAGGCGGATGGCGCCCTGGCGACCTACGAGCAGCAAGTACTGCTGGCCCTGGAAGAATCGGAGAACGCCTTCAGTGATTACGGCAAGCGCCAACAACGGTTGATCTCGCTGATCCGCCAGAGTGAATCGAGCCGCGCCGCCGCCGACCTCGCCGAGATTCGCTACCGCGAAGGCACTGTGGATTTCCTCGTGCTGCTCGACGCCCAGCGCGAACGCCTGGCCGCCGAAGACACCCAGGCCCAGGCCGAAGTGGACCTGTACCGCGGCATCGTCGCGATCTACAAGGCCCTGGGCGGCGGCTGGAAACCGGAGACCGTTGCCAGCAACTGATCGCCTTCTCGACCGAGCTCCTTTGGTTGGCCGCAACCAGCCAAATTTTTGCCCCGCGTCTCATTTGGACGCGGGGCTTTTTTTCGGCTGGCGCTAACCTCCACCTCCTCCTGTAGGAGCGCCTGTGGGAGCAAAGCTTGCTCGCGATAGCGGCGGGTCAGTTACGTTGATGCTAAATGAGCCGCCCTCATCGCGGGCAAGCCTTGCTCCCACATTGACTCGGGCAAGCTTACCCTGGGCGCATGAGATGCTTCACAGGGTTTGACTCAAGCCCCCACCTGACCGAAGCTTGCGACATTTCACGCTTCTGGTAATGGATTCCCTGCATGCCCTCGCCTCGCCGCCGCTATCTGCTCCTCAGCCTCTGTGTCCTGTTGGTGATTGGTCTTGTCGCGGTATGGCTGCGCAGCACCACGCCGCAGATCCCCGAAGCGATCAAGCGAGGCTACAGTGAAGCCTTGGGAAGCGCCCGCAACGGGCAGCCAGGAGCGGCGCGGATGCTTTACCAGCAATTGGGGCGTCCGGACCTTTCGCCCAAGCGCCGCGTGTGGCTGCACGCCGAACTGCCCAACTACCCCAGCCCCCAAGCCCTGAAGCTGGCGGATGCGGACCTGCACAGCGAATCGCCGGACGTGCGTCGGGCCGCCATCGGCAGCGTTGTCGGGCTGGTACCGACAGGCCAGCGCAGCCTGTTGCTCGGCCCGCTCCTGGACGATGACGACCAGAACGTCCGGTTCGCCGCCGTGAACGCGCTGCTGGGTTTGTCGCCGGATGATCTCGGCCTGTATTTCGGGGCGATGCAGTTAGCCATCGACACCTGGGAACAGGTGCTCGAGGACGGTCCGAAAACCGCTGAGACCCACTACCAGCTCGCCCGACTGCACCTGCACAACGCCGAACTGAAGAAAGCCCAACTGGCCCTTGAACAGGCCTTGCGCCTGCAACCGGACAACCTGCCAGCGCTGGTCATGCAGATCGAGGTGCTGGACAAACAGGGCCAAAGCGAAGCCGCACGATTATTGCTCGCCCGACAGTTGCAAACCCAGCCAGCGTCGGCTTATCTGCAACATGCGCTGGGCATGTGGCTGCTGCAACACGGCCAGAACGAGTATGCGGTGCTCGGCTTGGCAAAAGCGGTGGAACTGGAGCCCGAGAACCGCCATTACCGCTATGACCTGGCGACCACCCTGCATGCCGAGCAGGAAGTGGAAGCGGCGCAGAAACAGCTGCAGGAAATCGTCCAGCGCTACCCCGCCGACCGCAAGGCTCGGGTGCTGCTGATCAACTATTGGAAGGAGACCGGCCAGTTGCAGAATGTTCAAATCCTGCTGGCGCAACTTGAACAGTTGAACCCCGACGACCCGGCGCTGCAACAGGGTCTGTAGGAGCTGCCGAAGGCTCGGGCCGCGTTCGGACGATCTTTTGATCTTAATCTTTCACTTGCGACTCAATTGTCCGGGACAAGATCGCAGCCTCGCTTCGCTCGACAGCTCCTACAAAGTTGTGCAATACACCGCGTTTTATCGACGTAAGCGGAACCGCCATCACCGCCAAAGGTCAAGTGTTCAGGCAGTTGAATTCAGGCGTTACCCCGCCTGCTGCCCACTTCCCTAGTCATGAGAGGGCTATTTTTGTCTACATCTAACGAGTTGATCAGTGCAAAAGCCGCCACCGGCATCGAAGGACTGGACGATGTCCTTTCCGGTGGTTTGTCCCGCGGCCATGTGTTCCTGCTTGAGGGGGAACCGGGGACTGGTAAGACCACGGTCGCGCTGCATTTTCTGTTGGCCGGCGCCAAGGCTGGCGAGCGCTCGTTGTACATCACGCTATCGGAAACCGAGCGTGAACTGCGTCAGGGCGCAACCTCCCACGGGTGGACGCTGGACGACAACATTCATATTTTCGAACTGACCCCGCCCGAAAGCCTGCTCAATGCCGAGCACCAGCAGAGCCTGCTGTACTCCTCGGACCTGGAGCTGGGCGAGGCGACCCGGCAGATCTTCGAAGTGGTCGAACGGGTCAAGCCGACCCGGGTGGTGCTCGACAGCCTGTCGGAGATTCGCCTGCTGGCGCAAAGCTCCTTGCGCTATCGTCGCCAGATCCTCGCGATCAAGCACTACTTCGTGCGTTACGACGCCACGGTCCTGTTGCTCGACGACCTGACCACCGAGTCCCTCGACAAGACGGTCCACAGTGTCGCCCACGGGGTGATTCGCCTGGAAGAACTGACCCCCAACTATGGCGCCGAACGGCGGCGTATCCGGGTGGTCAAGTATCGCGGGCAGAAATACCGCGGCGGTTACCATGACTTCACCATCATGGGCGACGGCGTACACGTCTTCCCACGCCTGGTGGCCGCCGAACACCGAGGCCAATACCTGCGCCAGCAACTCTCCAGCGGCATCGGCGAACTGGACGCGCTGCTGGGTGGCGGTATCGAGACCGGCTCCAGTACGTTGATCCTGGGCCCGGCGGGGACCGGCAAGTCGCTGATCTCGCTGATTTTTGCTGCAGCCGCCGTACATCGTGGCGAGAAGGCCGCGCTGTTCATCTTCGATGAAGAACTGGGCTTGCTGTTCGAACGCATGAAAAACATCGGCATCGACCTGCAGGCCCTGCAAGAGACCGGCAACCTGCTGATCGAACAAGTGGACGCCGCCGAGCTGTCCCCTGGCGAGTTCTCCCACCGCGTGCGCCGTTGTGTCGATGAGGGCGATATCAAGACCGTAGTCATCGACAGCATCAATGGCTATCAGGCGGCCATGCCGGAAGAGAACGCCCTGGTCCTGCACATGCATGAATTGTTGCTCTACCTCAACCGCAAGGGCGCGGCGACCTTCATGACTGTTGCACAGCACGGTCTGGTCGGCGACATGCAGGCGCCCGTGGACATTACTTACCTGGCTGACACGGTGATTCTTTTGCGTTATTTCGAAGCACTGGGCAAGGTGCGCCGGGCGATTTCCATCATCAAGAAACGCACCGGCAGCCATGAGTCGACCATCCGCGAATATCGCATCAGCGGCTTGGGCATGACCATCGGCGAGCCGCTCGAGGCGTTCCAAGGCGTCCTGCGAGGGGTGCCCACTTACATGGGCGAGAGCAACCCGCTGCTCGGGGATGAACACCGGTGACGCTGGCCGAGCCCCTGTCCGAGCGGGCGCTGATCCTCGCGCCGCTGGGACGGGACAGCCAGATCGCCTTGATGATCCTCAATGAAGCCGGTTTCGCCGGCCTCATTTGCCGTCATCTGGGCCATTTGTGCGAAGAATTGGAAAAAGGCGCCGGCCTGCTGGTGATTTCCTCGGAAGCCCTGGTGGGGCCCGATCTGGAAGCGCTGTTCCTGCACATCGAACAGCAGCCGGCCTGGTCTGACCTGCCCATTGTCTTGCTGACCCATCACGGCGGCCCGGAACAGAACCCGGCGGCGCGTATCGGTACGCAACTGGGCAACGTGACCTTCCTCGAGCGCCCTTTCCACCCAGTGACCCTGATCAGCCTGGTGACCACCGCCCTGCGCGGCCGTCGAAGGCAGTACGAAGCCCGCGACCGCCTGATCGACCTGAGCAACAGCGAACTGCGCCTGCAAACCACCCTTGAAACCCTCGAGCAGCAGGTGGAAGAACGCACCGCCCAGTTGCGCCATAACGAAGAAGCCCTGCGCCAGTCGCAGAAAATGGAAGCGGTCGGCCAACTCACCGGCGGTATCGCCCATGACTTCAACAATATGCTCACCGGGATCATCGGCAGCCTCGAACTGCTGCGTCGGCGCCTGGCCCGGGGCCGCACCGAGGACCTGGACAGCCTCATCGACCTGGGCGTGACCTCGGCCAACCGCGCCGCCGGCCTGACCCATCGCCTGCTGGCTTTTTCCCGTCGGCAATCACTGGACTCCAAGGCCGTCCAGATGAATACGCTGGTGCTGTCCATGGGCGAGTTGCTGCAACGCAGCCTCAACGAAAGCATCCGCCTGGACATGCAACTGGACGAGCAGCTCTGGGTCGCCGAAGCCGACCCCAACCAACTGGAGAGCGCCCTGCTCAACCTGGTCCTCAACGCCCGGGATGCCATGCCCAATGGCGGGAACCTGGTGGTAAAGACCTGCAACCAGCACCTGGACGCCGATTTTACCGACGCCTACACCAACCTGGCACCCGGCGACTATGTGGTGCTGAGCGTGCAGGACAGCGGTTGCGGCATGCCCGAAGCGATCATCGGTCGTGCGTTCGATCCGTTCTTCACCACCAAGCCAATCGGCCAGGGCACGGGGCTGGGCCTGTCGATGATCTATGGGTTCAGCAAGCAATCGCGCGGGCATGTGACCATCGACAGCGAAGTCGACAAAGGCACCACTGTGAACCTTTACCTGCCGCGCTTTCGCGGTGAGCAAATACACGAGCCCCAGGTCACCACCCCACACGCACCGTATGCGCAGGACGGTGAGACCGTGCTGATCGTCGAGGACGATCCAGCGGTGCGAGTGCTGGTGAGCGCGGTGTTGAGCGAACTGGGCTATGCCTTCGTGGAAGCGGCCGACGCCAACGGCGCAGTCCCAATCCTCCAGTCAGGCCAACGCATCGACCTGCTGATCAGCGACGTGGGCCTGCCCGGCATGAATGGCCGGCAACTGGCGGAAATCGGCCGGCAGATCCGTCCGGATTTGCGGGTATTGTTCATCACCGGCTACGCGGAACATGCAGCGGTACGCGGCGGTTTCCTGGACCCGGGGATGCAGATGATCACCAAGCCGTTCACGTTTGATTTGTTGACGGCCAAGGTGCGGGAGATGATCACGGTTCCTTGATTCAGTGAGAAGGTCCTTAACTCTGTGGGAAGATCCTTGATTCTGTGGGAGCAAAGCTTGCTCGCGATGAAGTCACCTCGGTTTCAGAAAGACCGAGCAGCCCTCATCGCGGGCAAGCCTTGCTCCCACAAAAGCCTTGCCCAATCCAAACAATACTTTTGAAACCTACGACAACATCGACTGCATGATGCTCTGCAGCTCATCCAGGTCGAACGGCTTGTCCAGGATCGGCGCCTTGCGGGTAATGGGGCTGTCAGTGTCGCGCACTTCCTGCGCGTAGCCACTGATGAAAATGACCTTCAGCTCTGGACGCAACTTGACCGCAGGCTCGGCGATCTGCACGCCGGAGATACCACCCGGCAGGCGGAAATCGGTAATCATCATGTCCAGATGAGGCTTGCTCGCCAGGATCTCGAACGCCTGGGCACCGTTTTCGGCCTGTAGCACCCGGTATCCCTCGCCCGACAGGTAGGCCGACAACACCATCAGGATCGATGGGTCATCCTCGACGATCAATACAACATCTTGCGCATCTTCACTCATGAGAAGCCTTTGTTCGATCAATAGCTGCTGATACGACCTTGGGGTCTCGCAGAGGTTGCGTCTGTTCGGCGGTTTTGTCCAAGACAGTTTTCTGCAAAGGCAGGCAAACACGAAACAAGGCCCCTTCATTGAGGCGACTGTTGACCGTGATTGTTCCGCCATGGGCCGCGACAATCTGCTCGGAAATGAACAGCCCCAGCCCGAGGCCAGCAGCGGCCGCCTTGGACGATACGCGCTCGAATTGCTGGAAGATACGTTTCTGGTTTTCCTCGCTGATACCGATGCCATGATCCTGGACCTCGATACAGGCGTGGTCGGGCGTCTTGTAGACGCGCACCTCGATCGGGCCCTTGCCACCGTAGCGCAACGCATTGGTCAACAAGTTCGAGATCACCTGCTCGATACGAAACTCATCCCAAAGCCCTTCCACCGAGGGTTCGGCCAGGCAGGTCAACGAGCATTCGGCGACGGCGATCTGCGGCTGGAAATTGCGCAGCAGGTTTTCCACCAATGCTGTCAGGTTGAAACGGGTTGGACGGATCGACAGTTTGCCGGTGCGAATCCGCGAGACATCCAGCATGTCCTCGATCAGCCGGATCAGGCTCTTGATCTGCCGCTCGTCGCGCTCGACCATCGCCCGCACCTTGCCCAGGCTGAAGGCTGCGGCGTTGTCCCGGGCCAGGTGCATCTTGCGCAGTTGTGTTTCGAGAATGAGGCCATTGAGGGGCGTGCGCACCTCGTGGGCGACGATGGACATGAAATCGTCACGCATGCGCACAGCCTGCTCCAGCTCGCCACGGGTGGCCTCCAGTTGCTGCAACAGAACCTCCTGCTCGCGGCGACTCTGCTCAAGGGCTACGACCTGCTCCTTCATGGCCTTTCGCTGACGGTACAACTCGACGAACACATTGACCTTGCTTTTGACCGCCTGGGTGTCCAGCGGCTTGTGCAGGAAGTCCACCGCACCGTTTTCATAACCGGTGAAGGCATAATTGCGTTCACGACCTGCGGCACTGACGAAAATGATCGGGATGCTGCGGGTCTTCTCCGTGCCGCGCATCAGCTCGGCCAGTTGGAAACCGTTCATCTCCGGCATCTGCACATCGATGATGGCCAGGGCAAAGTCGTGTTGCAGCAGCAGGGACAAAGCTTCGTCCGCCGACAGGGCCTTGAAGACCTCGCGGTCGCCCCCCTTGATCAACGCTTCCAGGGCCAACAGATTCTCAGGCAGATCATCGACGATCAGCAGTTTGGCTTGAATATCTCTTGGCATGTGGTTCATTCCAGCCCGGCCAGCAATTGGCCGATGCCTTGCAAAGTAAGGATATGGTCGGGCTCGTGCAGGGCCAGCGCCGCTTCGGGCATGGTCGAGACCTGGGCTTCATCGGGGTCCTGGACCACCGTGATCCCGCCCAGCGCCCTGACCTTCGCCAAGCCACAGGCGCCATCGTTGTTGGCGCCGGTCAGCACCACGGCCAGCAATTTCTGGCCATAGACATCGGCGGCCGATTCAAACAACACATCGATGGACGGCCGCGAATGATGCACCGGTTCCTCCAGGCTCAACGACAGGCTACGGTCAGCCTCGACCGACAAGTGATAGCCAGGCGTGGCGACATACAAGGTTCCCGGCACGATGTCTTGCTTGTCCCGGGCTTCCTCCACCGGCACCGCCAGACGATGTCCGAAGACACGGGCCAGCTGGCTTTCGCGCTCGTCCGGCAAATGCAATACCACCAGGATGGGCACGCCAAAGCCTTTGCGCAGGTGTCCGAAGACCCTGAGCAACGCTTCGACGCCACCGGCCGATGCACCGACGACAATGGCCTCGATGGGCGGGTTGGATCTGTCCTTCGTCTGGTTCATAACTTGCGATAGATCCGTTCCTGTTTGACCAACGGCTCGAATCGATGGCCGTAAGCCGAGAAATCCAACGTCTCCTTACTGCCCAATACCAGGAAACCACGGTGACAAAGGGACTCATGAAACAATCCAAACGCCCGATCCTGTAGTTTTTTATTGAAATATATCAATACATTACGACAGGAAATTAACTGAGTTTCTGAAAAGACACTGTCGGTCGCCAGGCTGTGATCGGCAAAGGTCACGTTCTCGCACAGGGTTTTGTCGAACATCGCATAATCGTAGGCGGCGGTATAGTAATCGGCAAACGAGCGCCGGCCTCCGGCGGCCTGGTAGTTCTGGGTATAGGTGCGCACGTTCTCCAGGGAAAAAATCCCCTGCTTGGCTTTTTCCAACGAGCGCGGGTTGATATCGGTGGCATAGATGAGCGTGCGGTCCAGCAGGCCTTCTTCGCGCAGCAGGATTGCCATGGAGTAGACCTCCTCCCCTGTGCTGCAACCGGCGATCCAGATCTTGATCGACGGATACGTCCTGAGCAGCGGCACGATTTCCTCGCGAATGGCCAGGAAATGCGAGGGATCGCGAAACATCTCGCTGACCGGGATTGTCAGCAGTTGCAGCAACTGCATGAACGCCCCCGGGTCATGCAGCACACGCTCTTGCAAGGCCGAAATGGTCTTGCACTCGAACTGGCTCAGCGCATGGTGGACCCGGCGCTTGATGGATGCACCGGAATAATCGCGAAAATCGTAGCTGTACTTGAGGTAGATCGCTTCGATCAACAAACGAAGTTCAATGTCAGTGTCACGTTCCACTAAATTCTTTCCATATTCGGCAACCACACGCGAATCAGCGAGAACAGACGATCCAGATCGATCGGTTTGGCCAGGTAGTCGTTGGAACCCGCCGCCAGGCAGCGTTCCTGATCATCCTTCATGGCCTTGGCCGTCACGGCAATAATGGGCAGCTTGCGCCAGCGCGGGTCCTTGCGGATCAGCGCGGTGGCTTCGAAACCGTCCATCTCCGGCATCATTACATCCATCAGCACCAGGTCGATGTCGTCGAATTCGTTCAGGCGATCGATCGCCTCGAAGCCGTTACGGCCAATGACAACGATCGCCCCCTTCGCCTCCAGGGCGCTGGTCAGGGCAAAGATGTTGCGCACATCGTCGTCCACCAGCAGCACCTTGCGGCCTTCAAACACCTTGTCGCGGCTGCGGGCGGTCTTGAGCATCCGCTGCCGTTCATGGGACAACCGGGATTCGACTTTGTGCAGAAAGAGTGTCACCTCGTCCAGCAGGCGCTCTGGCGAACGGGCGCCCTTGATGATGATCGAGCGCGAATACTTGCGCAGTTCGGCCTCTTCGTCGCGTGTCAGGTTGCGCCCGGTGTAGACGATCACCGGCGGGAAGGAACAGATGTCTTCGCTGGACATGCGCTTGAGCAGGTCGTTGCCGAGCATGTCCGGTAACTTGAGGTCGATGATCATGCAGTCGTAGACGTTGGTCCGCAGCAGGTCCAGGGCTTGCTGGGCCAGGCCAACGGCGGTGATCTCGATGTCATCGTCGCCGATCAGCCGGGTAATGCTGTCACGCTGCAGGTCATCGTCTTCCACCAGCAGCACCCGCTTGACCTTCTGGGTCAGCTTGGCCTCCAGGCGGGCGAACACATCCTTGAGTTCTTCGCGGGTGGTCGGCTTGACGGCATAGCCGATGGCGCCCATTTGCATGGCGGCTTCGACGCGGTCTTCGACGGAAATCACGTGCACCGGGATGTGCCGGGTGTCGGCCTGCTCCTTGAGCCGCTGCAACACCGTCAGCCCGGAATGGTCCGGCAGGCGCATGTCCAGCAGGATCGCGTCGGGGGCCAGTTGCGAAGCCAGGTCGAAGCCTTCATCGGCACCGTGGGCCACCAGGCACTGGTACCCGAGTTCATGGGCCAGGTCGAACAGGATCCGGGCGAACTTGGGCTCGTCCTCAATCACCAGGATGCACCGGGTGCCGAACGGCGCCTTGTCGCGGTCGTCGGCAAATCGGGCAATCGGTGTATCCACTTCAGCGATCAGCGGTGCCGGTGCGGCTTTGGGCGCAGCCGGCGCTGGCGCGGTGGCCGTGGGGGTGAATGTCATCGGTTCTATCGGCGAGTCCCCGGGCTCGACATAACGCTCAGGCATTACCAGCGTAAACACGCTGCCCTGCCCCGGCTCGCTGGAAACGCAGATCGAGCCGCCCAGCAACGTGGCCAGGTCCCGGGAAATCGACAAGCCCAGGCCGGTGCCACCGTAACGACGATTGGTCGTGCCATCGGCCTGGCGGAATGCTTCGAAGATGCTTTGCTGCTGATCGGCGGCGATGCCGATCCCGGAGTCGCGCACCATGAACGCGATGCCCGAGCCCGGCTGCCCGGCCACAGACAGGCATACAGAGCCCTGTTCGGTGAACTTCACGGCATTGGACAGCAGGTTCTTGATTACCTGCTCCAGGCGCTGGCGGTCGGTGTAGAGCATCGCCGGCGCATCGGGCAGCACCTGGACCTCGAAATCCAGGCCCTTGTCGGCCGCCAACGGCTCGAACATGTCCCGCAGGCCTTCCACCAGACGCTGCACGCTGGTGTTTTCCGGGCGCACTTCCAGCTTTCCGGCCTCGACCTTGGAGATGTCGAGAATATCGTTGATCAGGTTCAACAGGTCGTTGCCAGCGGAGTAGATCGACTCGGCAAACTTGACCTGTTCCTCGCTGAGGTTCTGCTGCGGGTTTTCCGCCAGCAGCTTGGACAGGATCAGCGAGCTGTTGAGCGGCGTACGCAGCTCGTGGGACATGTTGGCCAGGAACTCGGATTTGTACTTGCTCGAACGCTGCAGCTCTTCGGCGCGCTCCTGCAACTGGATCTGGGCCAGGTTCAGTTCGCTGTTCTTCTGGTCCATGGCGTCGCGCTGATCGGCCAATTGCTCGTTGGTCTGCTCCAGTTCCTGCTGCTGGGCTTCCAGGTGGGCCTGGGATTCCTTGAGAATGCGCGACTGCTCTTCCAATTCTTCATTGGCGGTCTTGAGCTCTTCCTGCTGCACTTGCAGTTCTTCGTTCAACTGCTGGGTTTCGGCCAGCACTTCCTGCAAGCGCTGGCGATAACGCGCGGCCTCGATGGAGGTGCCGATATTGCCGGAAATCAGCTCCAGCAGCTCAATGTCGCGCTCGGTCAATGGCCGCAGGAAGCCCAACTCGATGATACCGTTGATCCGGTCATCGTCACTGGTGGGCGCCACCAGCACGCTGTTGGGCAACCCTTGCCCCAAGCCGGAGCTGACTTTCAGGTAATCGTCCGGTACGTCATCCAACCGGATGAGACGCCCCTGTCGGACGGCTTGGCCAGCGATACCCTCACCGTCGACGATCACTTGCTGCTGCGCGTCATCCTCCCGGGACAAGCCATAGCTGGCGACGCGCTTGAGCACGCCATTTTCTTCCCGCACATAGAGCGCAGCGACCGCCACACCCAGGTACTTTGCACAGAACTGCAAGATGTTGCGGCCCAACAGGTTCAGGGACAACTGCCCCAGGACCTGCTCGGCCAACTGCGTCTGGCCATTGCGCAGCCAAGCCTGCTTCTCCAGGTGCAAGGCGCTGCGTTGCTGGACCTTCAGGCTGGCGCCGTAGCTCTCGGACAAGCTCAACAGATCCCGGCGGCCGACGTAGGCCAGCAACCCGCTGACTGCGGCGACGAACAGCAGGTACAGGCCAATGCTCCAGACGGTGGTGGTGCGCACGTCCTGGCTACGCGCCGCACGCAGTTGCTGCTCGGTATCGACGATTTCCTCGAAGGTTTGGCGGATCTCGTCCGTCAAGCGCTTGCCGCGCCCGGACCTCACCGCACTCCGGTAATCCCCGCTGCTGCGTTGCAGGTCGATCATGCCCTGGGCGTACGTGGACCATTCCGTCTGGAGCGCTTGTATCTTGTGCAGCCGGTCGGTCTGGACGGGGTTGTCGGCTGTCAATTCCAGCAGTGTATCCAACGCGACGGCGATTCGCGGCTTGGCCACTTCATAGGGCTCGAGAAAGTGCTCGTCACCGTTCAACAGGTAGCCACGCATGCCGGTTTCCAGGTCCACGCTCAGCTTGAGCGCCTCATTGGCATTATTGATCACCCGGTCGGTATGCCCGACCCACTGGATCACCGACAGCAGGTACGTGACAAGGATGATAAAAAACACCGCGCTGAGGGCGCCCATGCCCAGCGGCAGGCTGATATTGCGGCTCAGGAGCTTGCGAAAACTTTGCTCGTCGACCGAAGACGAAGGAGTCATGGAAAGGGCCTTGGTGGACAGTTGAAAACCATGGAGTTTGCCCGAAAAACGGCGCTTGGATCCACATTATCTGACGAGTCAAAGGCGCAACTCCCGCGACGATCTACCTTGTAGCAAGGAAGCGACTATCCTTGTCAGCTCTTGTACTATAGATCCTTTCTTGTACAACCTTGGGAACTTGTGCCGCCTCGGAGCTTACTCATGAAAGAGGCTTTTTTTCGAGTCTCCCTCCCGCTCCCTTCTTCGAGAATGTCTACTATGTCCACCCCTCCTCCTGCCACCCAGTCCACTATCCTGGTCGTCGAAGACGATGACATTGTGCGGATGTTGATCGTCGACGTGCTGGAGGAGCTGGAATACCTAGTGCTGGAGGCGGACGGTTGTGAACAGGCGCTGGCGTTTTTGCGCAACGACGCGCAGCCCATCGCACTGATGATGACCGACGTCGGCCTGCCTGTCATGGACGGGCGCGAATTGGCGAAACAGGCCCGAGCCGTGCGGCCACAGCTGCCTGTACTGTTTGCCAGTGGTTACGCCGAAAGTATCGATGTGCCAGAAGGCATGTCGGTGATCGGCAAGCCTTTCTCCATCGATCAGCTGCGAGACAAGGTCAAACGTATTCTTTCTTGAGCCGGATCGTATTCTTGGTCACTATCGGCGCCCCGCGCGCCGACAGCGCCTGATCCGCCTCGAGGAACCCCTGCTCATGCATCACCCCACCGCCACCAAGGTCCTGGTTATCGGCTATGTCTGGCCCGAGCCGCGCTCATCGGCTGCCAGCGGGCATGTCATGCAGATCCTCGACACCTTCCTCGGGCAAGGCTGGGATATCACCTTCAGCAGTCCGGCGGGCCCCGGCGAACAGCGCGCCGACCTGGTCGCGCTGGGTATCCGCGAAGTGCCGATCGAACTCAATAGCAGCAGCTTCGACGCCTTCATCAGCGAGCTGGCGCCGGACATCGTGCTGTTCGACCAATTCATGATGGAAGAACAGTTCGGCTGGCGGGTCGAGAAGCACTGCCCCGGCGCCCTGCGGGTGCTGGAGACGTCAGACTTGCAGAGCCTGCGCCACGCCCGGCACCAGCGCTTGAAGGACCGCCTGAAGCACGATGAGGCTGGCGAGGATTTCAGCGACCTCTTCGCCCCGGCCCTGGGCGAGGAGTTCCAGCGGATGGCCGACACCGACCTGGCCAAACGGGAAATCGCTGCACTGTACCGCTGTGACCTCAACCTGATGGTGTCCGAGGTTGAAATCGAACTGTTGGTGGAACATTTCAAGTTGCCCCGCAACCTGTTGCACTGGTGCCCGTTGATGCTGGACCTGCCCGGCGAACCGTCGGCGCCGTTCGAGGACCGGGCGCATTTCCTGAGCATCGGCAACTTTCGCCACGCACCGAACTGGGACGCCGTGCTCTGGATGAAAAACGCCATCTGGCCACTGATCCGCCAACAATTACCCGGCGCGCAGCTGCACCTGTACGGTGCCTACACCCCGCCCAAGGCCGCCGCGTTGCATAACCCGGCCCAGGGTTTTCACATCATGAACTGGGCGGAGGACGCCTTGCAGGTGATGTCGGCGGCACGTATCTGCCTGGCGCCGCTGCGTTTCGGCGCCGGCATCAAGGGCAAGCTGATCGATGCCATGCTCTGCGGCACACCCAACGTCACCACGCCAGTGGGAGCCGAAGCCATGCACGGCGACATGCCCTGGCCCGGCGCGATTGCCCAGAGCGCCGAAGGCATCGCCGACGCGGCAGTGCAGTTGTATCGCGACCAGGCGCGCTGGACCCAGGCCCAGGATGCTGGCCTCGCCCTGCTGGCGAGCCGCTACCGGCAACAGGTGCACGGCCCGGCGCTGATCGACAGCATCAACGCTTGCCGGGCGGACCTGGCGCAACGACGCCGGGACAACTTCACCGGCAGCATGCTGCGTCACCACCAGCACAAAAGCACCCAATACATGTCCCAGTGGATCGAAGAAAAAAACCGCAACGGTTAGACGTCAGAGTGGCAGCCGCCTGGCGAAGGGGGCATTATCCAACGGCGATAACAATAAAAGCGCCAGGCCCATGACCCGAACAGCCAGAATCACCGACCCCTCCTACGAGTTGATGGACGACCATAACGGGTTGTCCATCATCTACCGTCAGCACGGTTTTCCCTGCCCGCTGGTGCGCTGGCATTTCCACAAGGAATACGAGCTGCACTTGATCGTCGCCAGTTCCGGCAAAGTGTTCATCGGCGACTACATCGGCAACTTCTATCCCCAGTCGCTGTTCCTCACCGGCCCCAACCTGCCCCATAACTGGATCAGCCAGGTGGCCGAGGACGAAGTGGTGCACAAGCGCGACATGCTGGTGAACTTCACCGACGAGTTGTTCGAAAGCGGCCACCAGGTATTCGCCGAACTCAAGACGGTCGCACCGCTGCTCGAGCGTGCCCAATACGGCATCGAGTTCCGCTGCAAGCGCACTATCCGCCAGGCCATGACACTGATGCAGCGCATCGCCGATTCCCAAGGTATGAGCCGCCTGGGGCATTTTTTCATCCTGATGGAGCTGCTGGCCGCCACGGATGACTACCAACTGCTTTCCGGCGCGACCTCTGCGCAAGCGGCGGACGAACACAGTGTCGATCGTACCAACCGCGCGGTGGACTACATCTTTGCCCACTACGCCCGGGAACTGTCCCTGGAAGAAGTGGCCGAGCACCTGGGCATGAAACCCACCTATTTCAGCCGGGTGTTCAAACAGGCCACCGGTCGCTGCTTCATCGAATTCGTCAATCGCCTGCGCATCAGCAAATCCTGCGAGTTGCTGGCCGACGGTGATAAACCGGTGACGGACGTGTGCTTTGAATCGGGTTTCAACAACATTTCCAATTTCAACCGGCGTTTCCAGCAACTCAAGGGCATGACCCCATCCCACTACCGGCGGCTGGCGGTGCAGCGGTTGACCGAGCAGAACCTGGGCTGACCCCCTCCCCACAAATGATTCCCCCCTCAAGAATTTTCTGCAGTGCAAAAAAGTATCAGCACAAGTGCGACGGATGATTTGTCACGCCGTCCATTGAGGGCTGTAATCAGCGCACATTCTTCCCTTCATCCGGAAGACACAAAAACAATAACTGTCCTTCTGCAGCCTTCGGGCGCGGAAAAGGAGTGCGCGATGAAACCTTCGGTAAAAGCTCTGCTTGTCTCCACCTGCATGACCCTCAGCAGCGTCAGCTTTGGCGCCCAGACCCTCACTATTGCCACGGTCAACAACAGCGACATGATCCGCATGCAAAAGCTCTCGAAAACCTTCGAGGCCGAGCACCCGGACATCAAGCTCAACTGGGTGGTGCTCGAAGAAAACGTCCTGCGCCAGCGCCTGACCACCGACATCGCCACCCAGGGCGGACAGTTCGACGTGCTGACCATTGGCATGTACGAAGCTGCACTCTGGGGCGCCAAGGGCTGGCTGGAGCCAATGAAGGACCTGCCGGCCTCCTACGACCTGGACGACGTTTTCCCTTCCGTGCGCGATGGCTTGTCGGTCAAAGGCTCGCTGTACGCCCTGCCGTTCTATGCCGAAAGCTCGATCACCTATTACCGCACGGACCTGTTCAAGAACGCCGGGCTGACCATGCCCGAACACCCGACCTGGACCCAGATCGGTGAGTTCGCCGAAAAACTCACCGACAAATCCAAGGAACAATATGGCCTGTGCCTGCGGGGCAAGGCGGGTTGGGGCGAAAACATGGCGCTCATCACCACCCTGGCCAACGGTTATGGCGCGCGCTGGTTCGATGAGAAGTGGCAGCCGCAATTCAATGGGCCAGAGTGGAAAGACGCACTCAATTTCTATGTCGACAACATGAAGAAATCCGGCCCGCCGGGTGCCTCCAGCAACGGCTTCAACGAAAACCTGGCGCTGTTCAACAGCGGCAAATGCGCGATCTGGGTGGATGCCAGCGTCGCCGGTTCGTTCGTCACCGACAAGACCCAGAGCAAGGTGGCCGATCACGTTGGATTCACCTTCGCCCCCCACGAAAAAACCGACAAGGGCACTTCGTGGATGTACTCCTGGTCCCTGGCCATCCCGACCAGCTCCAAAGCCAAGGACGCGGCCACGGTCTTTACCACCTGGGCGACGTCCAAGGAATACAGCCAATTGGTCGCCAAGACCGACGGCATTGCCAACGTACCGCCAGGCACCCGCACCTCGACCTACAGCGACGAGTACATGAAGGCCGCGCCGTTTGCCAAGGTGACCCTGGAGTCGTTGAAAGTCGCCGACCCGAAAGCGCCAACCCTCAAGCCTGTGCCCTATATCGGCATCCAGTTGGTGACCATTCCCGAGTTCCAGGCCATTGGCACCCAGGTGGGCAAGTTCTTTTCCGGCGCGCTGACCGGCCAGCAGACCGTGGACCAGGCGTTGACCGCCGCGCAGTCCACCACCGAACGCGAGATGAAACGCGCTGGGTATCCCAAGTAGAGACCTGTAGACATTCATTTGTGGCGAGGGAGCTTGCTCCCGCTGGCGGGCGAAGCCCGCCCTGGCGATCAGAAGGATTGCCTATCGGCATGGGCCCGCTGCGCGGTCCAGCGGGAGCAAGCTCCCTCGCCACAGGGAATGCGTCGCATAAGAGTAAGCACTCATGAATAGCTCAACAACAACTGCCAAAGCCTCCATCGAGATTGCCCCGCCGGCACGCAAGATCCGCCTGGCGAACCCCGGTTGGTTCCTGGTCAGTCCTTCAGTGGCCTTGTTGCTGCTGTGGATGATCTTGCCGCTGGGCATGACCGTCTACTTCTCGCTGATCCGCTACAACCTGCTCTACCCCGGCGAAAACGAATTCGTCGGGCTGGAGAACTTCACCTACTTCCTGACCGACTCGGGTTTCATGCCCGGTGCCACCAACACCTTGTTGCTGGTGGGCAGCGTACTGCTGATCAGTATCGTGCTGGGGGTATTGATCAGCGCGCTGCTGGAGGCCAGTGAGTTTTTTGGTCGCGGCATCGTCCGTGTGCTGCTGATCTCGCCGTTCTTCATCATGCCCACCGTCGGCGCGCTGATCTGGAAGAACCTGATCTTCCACCCGGTCTCGGGCATCCTTGCCTCGGTGTGGAAACTGTTCGGCGCCCAGCCAGTGGACTGGCTCGCCCACTATCCGCTGCTGTCGATCATCATCATCGTGAGTTGGCAATGGCTGCCCTTCGCGATCCTGATCCTGATGACCGCCATGCAGTCGCTGGACCAGGAACAGAAAGAAGCCGCGCGCCTGGACGGTGCCGGCCCGATCGCGATTTTCTGGCACCTGACCTTGCCGCACCTGGCCCGCCCGATTGCCGTGGTGCTGATGATCGAGACGATCTTCCTGCTGTCGGTGTTCGCCGAGATCTTTACCACCACCAACGGTGGCCCCGGCTACGCCTCCACCAACCTTGCCTACCTGATCTACAACCAGGCACTGGTGCAGTTCGACGTCGGCATGGCTTCGGCCGGTGGCCTGATTGCCGTGGTCATTGCCAACATCGCCGCCATCATCCTGGTCCGGATGATCGGCAAAAACCTCACCGACAAGCACTGAGGCCGTCGCCATGACTCTTCAACAATCCCGTCGCCTGCAAAGCCTGCTGCTGGGCACGCTGGCCTGGGCCATCGCGATCCTGATCTTCTTCCCGATCTTCTGGATGGTGCTGACCAGCTTCAAGACCGAAATCGATGCGTTCGCCACGCCGCCGCAGTTCATCTTCGCGCCCACGCTGGAGAACTACCTGCACATCAATGAGCGCAGCAACTACTTCAGCTTTGCCTGGAATTCGGTGGTGATTTCCTTCAGCGCCACCGCCCTGTGCCTGCTGATTGCGGTGCCGGCGGCCTACTCCATGGCGTTCTATGAAACCCAGCGCACCAAAGGCACGTTGCTGTGGATGCTCTCCACCAAGATGCTGCCGCCAGTGGGCGTGCTGATGCCGATCTATCTGCTGGCCAAGCAATTTGGCCTGCTGGACACGCGTCTCGCGTTGATCGTCATCTACACGTTGATCAACCTGCCCATCGTGGTCTGGATGATTTACACCTACTTCAAGGACATTCCCCGCGACATCCTCGAGGCTGCACGCCTCGATGGTGCCACGCTGTGGCAGGAAATGGTCCGCGTGCTGCTGCCGATTGCCAAGGGCGGCCTGGCCTCCACTGTGCTGCTGTCACTGATCCTGTGCTGGAACGAGGCCTTCTGGTCGCTGAACCTCACCTCCTCCAAAGCCGCGCCACTGACGGCGTTGATTGCCTCCTATTCCAGCCCGGAAGGTTTGTTCTGGGCCAAATTGTCGGCCGTCTCGACCCTGGCCTGCGCGCCGATCCTGATTTTCGGCTGGATCAGCCAGAAACAGCTGGTGCGCGGTTTGTCCTTCGGCGCGGTGAAATGAACCGTCAAAAGATCGCAGGCTTCGCCAGCTCCTACACACAGCTCACAGCCCTCGCGATCCCTGTAGGAGCTGTCGAGTGCAACGAGGCTGCGATCTTTCCCAGCCAACTGAATAAATGACAAGTGGAGGCCCATCATCATGGCCAACCTGAAAATCAAGAATTTGCAAAAGGGTTTCGAAGGCTTCTCCATCATCAAGGGCATCGACCTTGAGGTGAACGACCGCGAGTTCGTGGTCTTCGTCGGCCCGTCGGGCTGTGGCAAGTCCACGCTGCTGCGGCTGATCGCCGGCCTTGAAGAAGTCAGCGACGGCACCATCGAACTGGATGGCCGGGACATTACCGAAGTCAGCCCGGCCAAGCGCGACCTGGCAATGGTGTTCCAGACCTACGCCTTGTACCCGCACATGAGCGTGCGCAAGAACATGTCCTTCGCCCTGGACCTGGCCGGCGTACCCAAAACCGAGGTCGAGAAGAAGGTCAACGAAGCGGCACGCATCCTTGAACTGGGGCCGATGCTCGAGCGCAAGCCCAAGCAACTGTCTGGCGGCCAGCGCCAGCGTGTAGCGATTGGCCGGGCCATCGTGCGTAACCCGAAAATCTTCCTGTTCGACGAGCCGCTGTCCAACCTCGACGCCGCCCTGCGAGTGCAGATGCGCCTGGAACTGGCACGCCTGCACAAAGAGTTGCAGGCGACCATGATCTACGTGACTCACGACCAGGTCGAAGCCATGACCCTGGCCGACAAGGTGGTGGTGCTCAATGGCGGACGCATCGAACAGGTCGGCTCACCGCTGGAGCTGTACCACCAGCCGGCCAACCTGTTTGTCGCCGGGTTCCTCGGCACGCCGAAAATGGGCTTTCTCAAAGGCAAGGTCACCGGCCTGGACAGCCAGGGCTGTGAAGTGCTGCTGGACGCCGGCACGCGTATCAGCCTGCCCTTGAGCGGTGCCAACCTGAGCGTCGGCGGCGCGGTGACCCTGGGGATTCGCCCGGAACACCTGAACCTGGCGCAACCGGGTGATTGCACGCTGCAAGTCACCGCCGACGTCAGCGAACGGCTGGGCAGCGACACCTTCTGTCACGTCGTCACGGCCTCCGGCGAAGCCTTGACCATGCGCGTTCGGGGCGACCTGGCGAGCCGTTTCGGCGAGCAACTGAGCCTGCACCTGGACGCTGAACACTGCCACTTATTCGATGCCGAGGGCGTTGCGGTGACCCGCGCGCTGCGCGCCGCCGCCTGATTGCCGAGACCTGCGATGAAACTCAACCGACAAAACCTGCACAACCTCAAGCCTGACGTCGCCCTGCCCGCCTACCCTTTGGGTGACATCCGCCAGGGCATCGCCCACATCGGCGTTGGCGGTTTCCACCGGGCTCACCAGGCCTACTACACCGATGCGCTGATGAATACCGGCGCCGACCTGGACTGGGCCATCTGCGGCGTGGGCCTGCGGGCCGAGGATCGCCGTGCCCGGGATGACCTGGCCGGCCAGGACTACCTGTTCACCCTGTACGAACTGGGTGACACCGATGACACCGAAGTCCGGGTGATCGGCGCGATCAATGACATGCTGCTGGCTGAAGATGGCGCCCAGGCGCTGATCGACAAACTGGCCGATCCGCAGATCCGCATCGTCTCGCTGACCATCACCGAAGGCGGCTATTGCATCGACGACAGCAATGGCGAGTTCATGGCCCACCTGCCGCAGATCCAGCACGACCTGGCCCATCCCGAGGAGCCGAAAACCGTCTTCGGCTTCCTCTGCGCCGCCCTGGCCAAGCGCCGCGCGGCCGGCACCCCGGCGTTCACCCTGATGTCCTGCGATAACCTGCCCCACAACGGCGCCGTGACCCGCAAGGCGTTGCTGGCTTTCGCCGCGCTGCGCGACGCGGAGCTGGGGCAGTGGATCGAGCGCAATGTCAGTTTCCCCAATGCCATGGTTGATCGCATCACGCCCATGACCAGCGTGGCCCATCGCTTGCAACTGCATGACGAACATGGCATCGACGACGCTTGGCCGGTGGTCTGCGAACCGTTCGTGCAATGGGTCCTGGAAGACAAGTTCGTCAACGGTCGCCCGGCCTGGGAAAAGGTCGGCGTGCAGTTCACCGATGACGTCACACCTTATGAAGAGATGAAAATCAAGCTGCTCAACGGCAGCCACCTGGCGTTGACCTACCTGGGCTTTCTCAAGGGTTATCGCTTCGTTCACGAAACCATGAACGACCCGCTGTTCGTGCGTTACATGCGCGCCTACATGGACCTCGACGTGACGCCGCAACTGGCGCCGGTGCCGGGCATCGACCTGACCGACTACAAGAACACCCTGGTGGCGCGTTTTTCCAACCAGGCGATTGCCGACCAGTTGGAACGGGTCTGTTCGGACGGCTCGTCGAAGTTTCCAAAATTCACTGTGCCGACCATTAACCGCTTGATCGCCGACGGTGGCGAAACCCGTCGCGCGGCGCTGGTGGTGGCCGCCTGGGCCGTGTACCTGAAGGGCGTGGACGAGAATGGCGTGACGTATTCAATCCCGGACCCACGGGCAGCGTTTTGCCAGGCACTGGTGGCTGACGATGCGCTGGTGACCCAGCGGGTGCTGGAGGTGGAAGAAATCTTTGGCACCGCCATTCCCCGCTCGCCGGAGTTCGTGGCAGCATTCCAATGGTGCTGCAACAGCTTGCGCGAGCACGGGGTAACGCGAACGCTTGAGCGGATACTGGCTGACTTGAACTAAGCTCGACGCGATCTGCTCTTGTGGCGAGGGAGCTTGCTCCGGCTGGGTTGCGTCCGTAGGAACTGTGTAGGAGCTGTCGAGTGCAACGAGGCTGCGATCTTTCCCCTGACACTTGAATCTCAAGCGAAAGATCAAAAGATCGCAGGCTTCGCCAGCTCCTACAGAGCCCAGCGGGAGCAAGCTCCCTCGCCACGGGCTGTGTGTTTTCTGACCGAGCGGCTATTACCTGCTGCTATTGATCTGACGACCAAGGATTTCCATGGCAAACCAACAACTGTTCCTGGGCATCGACTGCGGCACCCAAGGCACCAAGGCGCTGATCCTGGACGCGACCAGTGGCCAGGTCCTGGGCCAGGGTGCCGCAGCGCACGCCATGATCAGCGGCCCCAACGGTCGCCGTGAACAAGACACCCAGCAATGGCTCGATGCATTCACCCAGGCGACTCACCAAGCCTTGGCAGACGCTGGGGTCGATGGCCAGGCGATCCTCGGCATCGGCGTCTCCGGCCAGCAACACGGCCTGGTGTTGCTCGATGACCAAGGCCAGGTGCTGCGCCCGGCCAAACTGTGGTGCGACACCGAAACAACGCCGGAAAACGATCGGCTCCTGGCGCACCTGGGCGGTGAAGACGGCAGCCTCGAACGCCTCGGTGTGGTGATCGCGCCGGGCTACACGGTTTCCAAACTGCTCTGGACGCGGGAGCGGCATCCCCAGGTTTTCGAACGCATCGCCAGCGTCCTGCTGCCCCACGACTTCCTCAACTACTGGCTCACCGGCCGCCATTGCAGCGAATACGGCGACGCCTCGGGAACCGGCTATTTCAACGTACGCACCCGCCAATGGGACGTGCAACTGTTACAACACATTGACCCCAGCGCACGCTTGCAAGCGGCGCTGCCAGAACTGATCGAGGCCCATCAGCCGGTCGGACGCATCCTGCCGGCCATTGCTGCGCACCTGGGCATCAACCCCGAGGCGCTGGTGGCAAGTGGTGGCGGCGACAATATGATGGGCGCCATCGGCACCGGGAACATCCAGCCCGGTGTGATCACCATGAGCCTCGGGTCCTCCGGTACGGTCTACGCCTATGCCGCCGAACCTGCGGTCAGTCCGCAGCCGTCCGTGGCGACGTTCTGCTCCTCCAGCGGTGGCTGGCTGCCGCTGATCTGCACCATGAACCTGACCAACGCCACCGGGGCGATTCGCGAATTACTGGCGTTGGACATCGACACGTTCAACGCCCTGGTGGTCCAGGCTCCGATTGGCGCCGAGGGCGTGTGCATGCTGCCGTTCCTCAACGGCGAGCGTGTTCCCGCCCTGCCCCATGCCACCGGCAGCCTGCTGGGCCTGACCACCACCAACCTGACCAGGGCCAACCTGTGTCGCGCCGTGGTCGAAGGCACGACCTTCGGTTTGCGCTATGGCCTGGACTTGCTACGAGCCAACGGACTCCAGGCCCAGAGCATTCGCCTGATCGGCGGTGGTTCGAAGAGCGCGGAGTGGCGGCAGATCGTCGCCGACACCATGGACACCACGGTCATTTGCACCGAACAGAGCGAAGCCGCTGCCTTGGGCGCGGCGATTCAGGCAGCATGGTGTCACTCGGGGTCACAGACGGATTTGGCCGAGCTGTGCGAGCGCTGCGTCAAGCTCGACCCGACCAGCGAAACCCGGCCAATCGCCGCGCATGTCGCGGCGTCGCAACATGCTTATGAACGTTATCGACAACACGTCGCAACCCTTTGAGAGCGGGAAACTATGTATTTGGTGTGTGGTGAAGCGCTGTTTGATTTTTTCAGTGAGACCGAGGCGGATGGCCCGGCCTCACAAGTGAAGTACAAGGCCATTGCCGGTGGTTCACCGTTCAACGTGGCCGTGGGGCTGCGTCGCCTGGGTGTTGAGTCGGCGCTGTTTACCGGGTTGTCCACCGACTACTTGGGCCGACGCTTGCAGCAGGTGCTGCTCAATGAAGGTGTCAGCGCCCAATACCTGGTGGACTTCGACGCACCGACCACCCTGGCGATGGTTGCCGTAGGCGCCAATGGTTCGCCCCACTACAGTTTTCGCGGCGAAGGCTGTGCGGACCGACAACTGAGCCTGGCACATCTACCGGACCTGGGCCCCGAGGTGCGCGGCTTGCATTTCGGCTCGTTCTCGCTGGTGGTCCAGCCCATCGCCGACACGCTCCTGGCCCTGATGCAACGCGAAAGCGGCCGCCGCCTGATCAGCCTCGACCCGAATGTGCGACTCAACCCGCAGCCGGATATCGAGCTGTGGCGCTCACGGATTGCGACGCTGGTGCAATATGCCGACCTGATCAAGGTCAGTGACGAAGACCTGGACCTGCTCTACCCCGCAAAGGCGCCCGAAGCGATCATTGAAGGTTGGCTGGGGAACCGCTGCCAATTGGTCTTCCTGACCCGTGGCGGCCAGGGCGCTACGGTCTTCAGTCGCCAATATGGCTCATGGTCACTCCCGTCCTGTCCGGTGAAGATCGCCGACACCGTGGGTGCAGGCGACACCTTCCAGGCCGCGCTGATTGCGTGGTTGACTGAACAACAATTGGATTCGGTCGAGGGGTTGCATACCCTGACCCGGGAACAGATCAGCGCAATGCTTGAATTCGCCATTCGCGCCGCCGCCCTGACTTGTGGCAAAACCGGGCCAGACCTGCCATACAGGCAACAATTGAACTGAATGGCGCATCGCTGCTAAAAAATCGCAGCTAAAAAACTGGACGCCGGGTTCGGACATGACCGGACCCGAGCGTCAGCCTTACAAGGACAAGGCCGTTATCAGCGGCCAGTCATCCGCTGGTGTTGCTGATGAAAGTGATTGCCAGCGGCAGGGTTGTGGTCGAGCTCGGTACGCAGCTCGGCGATCAGGTCGTTGATGGCCCGGCAACCGGTGAGCTTATTGGCATCGATGTCGGTTTTGACCAACGCCACGCGATCGGTTGCGTGATCGTCGTAAATCTTGACCGTCATCTTGAGCTCAGGTGACAAGGTGCACTGCGAGCGCTTGGGCAACAAGCTGCTTTCAATGATGTTTCGCATTTCGAGGGCAGATAGAAACATGGCGACTCTCTCCTGTTGAGGCGGCCAACTTATGTTCACGCCGGCGGTATTTTCGTCCGTTTTCTTCCCTGCGGACTGGGACTACGAATACCGTGCCGTTCGTTCGTTCGTTCTTTTTAGCGTTTTCAGTCAACGAGTTCGCCGGGCGAACTCTGGAATCATCCCGCAAGAAGTATGCCTGCATTGAAGACCTTGCCGATTGATCTGAATCAAGCGCTTAGCTTCGTCCCGCGCCGCAGAGCTCGTGCAAAATGCAAGGAAACGCTACTTTTTCCATGCAAACTGCAATCGCTTTTATCCTGTTCGCAACCTAGAGTAGCCCCTAATACGAAGACGCAAGTGGGCATCCGTCGCCTGCTTCAAAAAAAGTGTGACGTAGCGTAAAAAACTCAAAACGCGCCCACCGCCGCACGCTCGGCCACGTGGCGCAAACTGTCGAAATTGATATTGGCACCGGAATCGATCGCCACCAGCGTCTGGCCTCGCGCGCCCGTGTCTGCCACGTACTGCTTGATGCCTGCCACCGCCAGTGCGCCCGACGGTTCGGTGATGGAGCGGGTATCGTCATAGATGTCCTTGATCGCGGCGCACAGTTGATCGTTGCTCACGGTCATCACCTCATCGACACAGAAACGGCAGATATCGAGGCCATGGGCGCCGATCCGCGCCACGGCCACGCCATCGGCGAAGGTTCCCACCTCTGGCAAGGTTACTCGCTCACCGGCGGCCAGCGCCGCCTGGAGACAGGCCGAGTGCTGCGACTCGACGCCGATGATGCGTACCTCCGGACGCAGGTACTTGACGTAGGCCGCGATCCCGGCGATCAGCCCACCGCCACCGACCGGGACAAAAATCGCATCCAGCTGGCCGGGGTGCTGGCGCAGGATTTCCATGGCGACGGTGCCCTGCCCGGCGATCACGTCCGGGTCATCGAAAGGCGAGACGAACTCCCGTCCGGTCTGCTCGGCCAGGTCCAGCGCGTGCGCCAGGGCAAACGGAAAGCTTTCCCCGTGCAGAATCGCTTCGGCGCCTCGGTTACGCACGCCCAGCACCTTCAATTGCACAGTGGTCACAGGCATGACGATGCTGGCCGAAATCCCCAATTCCCGTGCCGCCAGCGCAACACCCTGGGCATGATTGCCGGCAGACGCGGTGATGACGCCACGGGCACGCTGCTCCGGGGTCAGTTGCACGAGTTTGTTGTAGGCACCGCGGATCTTGAAGGAAAAGGTCGGTTGCAGGTCTTCGCGCTTGAGCAGGATCCGGTTACCCAAGGCCTCGGACAATGCGGGAGCCGCTTGCAGCGGCGTACGCACGGCCAGCTCATAGACCGGCGCGGCGAGAATCTTCTTAACATAGTGCTCGAGCAGGGCTTGCTCGGTACGGGTAACGGTCATGGCGATCTCCTGGTTCGGGCGGAGCCCAGGAGACAGAAAGAAAAAACCCGCCTCCAGGGCGGGTTGGGTGCAGCCGTCAGCTAACCCGCCAAATAAGGAATGGCGGTAATAATGCTTGGCTGGCTGCGCAGTACGGTTGAGTTCATGCCTGGAAATTAGCGGTGTGTTGGCGGCAAGTCAATTGCAAGTTGTAGGAGCTGGCGAAGCCTGCGATCTTTTGATCTTTCGCTTGAGATTCAATTTCTGGGGAAAGATCGCAGCCTCGTTGCACTCGACAGCTCCTACACAGCTCCTACATTCCTACATGGCACCTACATGGCGTTGCGTCATTTGAGTCCGACTTTATACAACGCCCCGTCATCCTCATCCGTCAGCACATACAGGTAACCGTCCGGCCCCTGGCGAACATCCCGGACTCGCGCCTTGAGCTCACCCAGCAAACGCTCCTCGTGGACGACCTTGTCTCCCTGCAATTGCAGGCGGATCAGTTCCCCGGGCACCAGCGCCCCGATGAACACGTTGCGCTGCCAGGCCTTGAAACGATCATGGTCGTAGAACGCCATGCCGCTGAGCCCCGGTGACACCTGCCAGACGTGGTGTGGGCCAACGGTACCCTCGACAGTCTTGCCCTGGGCTTCGGGAATCGGAGCGCCGGAGTAGTTGATGCCATGGGTCGCCAATGGCCAGCCGTAGTTCTTGCCGCGCTCGATGATGTTCATCTCATCACCGCCCTTGGGCCCGTGTTCGTTCTCCCACAACGTGCCATTCCAAGGGTTGAGGGCCGCCCCCTGGGGGTTGCGCATGCCATAGGACCATATCTCGGGACGGACGTTTTTCTGGCCGACGAAGGGGTTGTCGTCGGGCACTTTGCCGTCGGGGTAGATGCGCACGACCTTGCCTTGCAGCTTGTCCAGGTCCTGGGCGGTGGGCCGCTCGTTGTTTTCCCCCAAGGTAATGAACAGATAACCGTCGCGGTCGAAGACCAGGCGCGAGCCAAAGTGGTTGCCCGTGGACAACTTGGGCTGCTGACGGAAGATCACGTCGAAATTCTTCAGGCTCTTGAGGTCTTCGGACAATTGCCCGCGCCCCACGGCGGTGCCGGCCTTGCCGTCTGCGCCCGCCTCGGCATAAGACAGGTAGACGGTGCGGTCCTGCTTGAAGTCGGGCGACAGCACCACGTCCAGCAGACCGCCCTGGCCCTTGGCCCACACTTGTGGCACGCCACTCAAGGGTGTGGACAATTGACCGTCGGGGCTGACCACGCGCAGGTTGCCCGGTCGCTCCGTCACCAGCATGCCCTGCTGGCCAGGCAAGAATGCGACAGACCAAGGGTGCTCCAGCCCCTTGACCAGGGTGATCACCTCCAGGGTGCCCTCCTCGCTCTTGAATGATTGGGTCGGCGCGGCAGCAGCCAGCGTGGCAAAGGTCAGGACAGCGCTGGCGCAACAGGCGGCCAGGAGTGTTTTACGCAACATGCACAATTCCTTCTGTGGTGTGAAAAGAGAGCGACGGTCTCCAGAACCTAGCGGCTGCCATTTTGGCCGTTCCTGGGCGGCGTAGGAGACTCGATGGTGGGGCGCGGCGAACCCGATGGCTGGCCGGACCGGGGATAACCATTGCCGATGCCGCCGTTTTCCAGGGTCGGTGGGCGCGGTACCGGCACCGTCGGGTTGTCATGAATCGTCGGCACGTTGGGCCGGGTGCCCTGCATGCTGTTGGGATTGGCCCGCCGTGTCGGGCTGTTATAGGGATTGTTGTTGCCCGGCAGATTCTGGGCCAGGACCACGGGGCCTGTGCCCGGCGTGGCGGCTTGGGCGGCGGCGGTCAGCAATAGCGTCATGATGGCAACTATCAGCCTGTTCATTCGGACACCTCTTGAGTTCAGGCATATCGAAAGCACGCTACGCCGCAGGTTCGCCCTTGTTAAGCGAAATATCCCGGTGAAGATGTAACCAAGAGTCTCCGCCCCTTGTGGGAGCGAACTTGCTCGCGATAGCGGTGGGTCAGCTTGCATCAATAGCGCCTGTACCGTCGCCATCGCGAGCAAGCTCGCTCCCACAATGGAAACTTTTCCCAAGGCGCAAAGGTCACCAGAAAGACATCCACCGGCAAGGACAACACCACCATGGCACGGGCAATCTGGAAAGGCGCAATCAGTTTCGGACTGGTCCACATTCCTGTCGCGCTGGTGTCGGCCACCTCGTCCCAGGGCGTGGATTTTGACTGGCTGGACAAACGCAGCATGGACCCGGTGGGCTACAAACGGGTCAACAAGGCCACGGGCAAGGAAGTGACCAAGGACGACATCGTCAAGGGCGTCCAGTACCAGAAAGGCCAGTACGTACTGCTCAGCGAGGAAGAAATCCGTTCCGCCCACCCCAAGTCCACCCAGACCATCGATATCTTTGCCTTTGTCGACAGCGAGAAGATCCCCTTGCAGAACATCGACACGCCCTACTTTCTCGCCCCCGACAAACGCGGTGGCAAAGTCTATGCCCTGCTGCGCGAAACCCTGGTCAAGACCCACAAGGTCGCCCTGGCCCATGTCGTGCTGCATACCCGCCAGCACCTGGCGGCGCTCATGCCCCTGGAATCGGCGCTGGTACTGGTGATGCTGCGCTGGCCCGCGGAGGTGCGCGACCTTGACGTGCTGGAGCTGGGCGACGAGGTGACGAACCCAACCCTGGCCAAGGGCGAGCTGGAAATGGCCAAGCGTCTCGTGGAAGACATGAGCGCCGACTGGGAACCGCAAGAGTACCGGGACAGTTTCGAAGACAAAATCATGGAACTGGTAGAGAAAAAGGCCAATGAAGGCCGCCTCGAAGCGGTGGAGACCGACCCGGGCGAAGAACAACGCAAGACCGCCGATGTCATCGACCTTACCGAGTTGCTCAAGCGCAGCCTGGGCAGCAAGGGCAAGGTCAGCGACAAATCCGCCAGGAAGGCCCCTGCAAAACCCGCGAAAGCCGGCAAATCCGCTCCTGCCAAAAAAGCCACCAAGGCCTCCCGGGGGTAAACCCTGGCGTGCGCAATACAAGGGAATCTGTCATGGCCAATGCCGAGAGTGAATCTGCTCGTTTGCCCAACGCCAAGTCGGACGCCACCACAGCCCGAAAGGCGCCTCAAAACCGCCTGCCCGAGCGCCTGTCGCCGCAATTGGCCACGCCGGTGGAAGAACCGCCCACCGGCGAATGGCGCTATGAAGTCCAATTCCACGGATATCGGCTGCTGACCCGCATCGAACATGGCGAAGTCCGCTTGTTCAATCGCAATCACCAGGACTGGACCGAGCGGCTGAAGCTGCATGCCGACGCCCTGGCCGGGTTGAACCTGGGGGACAGTTGGCTCGACGGCGAACTGGTCCTGCTCGATGAGACCGGCCACTCCGATTTCGCGGCCCTGCGCCAGGCCTTCGACATCGGCCGCACCGTCGACATGGTGTATTTCCTGTTCGATGCGCCGTTCCTCAATGGTGTCGACCTGCGCCAGGCGCCGGTGGAGGAACGCCGTGCGGCCCTGAAAAACGCCCTTGGCAACAACGCCAGCAAGCGCCTGCGCTTTTCCGAGTCGTTTTCGGCCAGCCAGCACGACATGTTCGAAAGCGCTATCGCGCTCTCACTGGACAGCGTGGTCGGCAAGCGCCTGGGCAGCCCATATATGTCCCAGCGAAGCGCCGATTGGGTAAAACTCAAGTGCCGGTTGCGCCAAGCCTTCGTCATCGTCGGGTTCACCCGCCCCCAAGGCAGGCGCAGCGGTTTCGGCGCGCTGTTGCTGGCGGTCAACGGGCCGTCGGGGCTGGTGTACGCCGGTCGGGTCGGCACGGGATTCAGCCAGACGCAAATCAAACAATTACATGCGCAACTGTGTGCGCAGCAGCGCGAGACTTCGCCACTGGCGTTACCACTCAACGGTGTCCAGGGACGCGGCGTGCAATGGGTCGAGCCTGACCTGACCTGCGAGATCGAGTTCACTGAATGGACCCGCGCCAACCAGATGCGCCAGGCTATTTTCCTGGACTTGTCGAGCACTATGCCGGCCAACAAGGTGGTTCGCGAGCAACCCCTGCCGATAAAGCCCACGACACCAGAACCCAAGCGTCGCAGCAAAGCCCGCGCGGCCAAAGTCGACGGTGTGACGATCACCCACCCCGATCGGGTCATCGACAGTGTCAGCGGTGTGCAAAAGGCCGAGCTGGCGCAGTATTACCTGGACATCGCCCCGTGGATCCTGCCGCACCTCAAGCAGCGGCCGGTCGCGCTGCTGCGGGCACCGGACGGTATCGGCGAAGAGCAGTTCTTCCAAAAACACGCCGATCGCCTGGACATTCCCCATATCAAACAGCTGGATCCGCGACTGGACCCGGGCCATGCAGCGCTGATGGAGATCAGTGACATCCACGCCCTGGTCAGCGCGGCGCAGATGGGCACGGTGGAACTGCACACCTGGACCGCGACCCACGACCGGATCGAGACACCCGACCTGTTTGTCCTGGACCTGGATCCGGACCCGTCGCTGCCCTGGCGCGCCATGATCGAGGCGACCCACATGACCTTGGCGGTGCTCGACGCGTTGGGTTTGCAGGCTTTTCTCAAGACCAGCGGCGGCAAAGGCATGCACGTGATCGTGCCATTGGCGAGAAGTGAAGGCTGGGACACCACCAAGGCGTTCGCCAAGGCCATCTCGCAGTTCCTGACCCGACAAATGCCAGAGCGCATCACGGCCACCATGGGACCGAAGAACCGCGTCGGGAAAATATTCGTCGACTACCTGCGCAACGCCCGCGGCGCCAGCACGGTGGCCGCCTACTCAGTGCGCGCCAGGCCAGGCCTGCCGGTCTCGGTGCCAATCGCCCGGGCCGAATTGCAGACCCTGCGCAACGCCCAGCAATGGGACATCCATACCGCCCTGGAACGGGCCAAGGGCTTGGGCGCCGATCCTTGGGAAGGCTACAACCACCGTCAGCGGATCACCGCCAGGATGTGGGAACAGCTGGATGCGCAAAAGCCCACCGACTGAATGTAGGAGCGTAGGAGCGTAGGAGCGTAGGAGCTGTCGAGTGCAACGAGGCTGCGATCTTTCCACAACCCATTGAGTCCAGAGCGAAAGATCAAAAGATCAAAAGATCAAAAGATCAAAAGATCAAAAGATCAAAAGATCGCAGGCTTCGCCAGCTCCTACATCCAGATAAAGATCACCAGCAGGCCGCCAAAGAACGCCCATTTCTGCAGGTAATACAGCGCACGGTTACGTTTTTTCAGGGCCTTGCCCTGCAACCGTATCTTGTAGAGCCTGGAGAACGCCCGGTTCAAGGCGCCCGTCCTGTCGCCCGCGTCGTTGGGCGCACCGGCCGCTGCCATCACGGTGCGGCTGAACCAGCGGTTGAACGCGCTAGCCCAGCGAAACTTCATCGGCCGCTCCACGTCGCAGAACAGGATGATGCGATTATGGTCGGTGGTGTTCTGGGCGTAATGAATGAACGTTTCGTCGAATATCACTGCCTCGCCATCGCGCCAATGATAGGGCTCGCCATCGACATTGATGTAGCAACCAGCATCGTTGGGCGTTTCCAGGCCCAGGTGATACCGATAGGACCCGGCATATGGGTCGCGGTGCCGGACCAGCTTCGAGCCCGGCGGCAACTCGGCGAACATCGCCGCCTTGATCGAGCCGATGCTCTGTACCAGTTCGGTGGTGCGGGGGCACAGCTTCATGGCCGAAGGATGGCTGTCGCCGTACCACTTCAGGTAGAAACGCTTCCAACCGGTCTTGAAGAACGAGTTGAAGCCCACATCGTCATATTGATCGGAACGCTTGATCTGCCCTGCGTGCAGCAGGTTCTGGCCTTCGGCCCGGATCTCTTGCCAGTGGGCCTGCAACGGGCTCAGGTCCGGAAACTGCGCCGGGCTCAGGAACGGTCTGTTGGGCAGTTTCGAGCACAGGTAAAGCAGGCAATTGATCGGCGCGAGAAACGACGAATGATCGCTCAGCTGACGTCCGAACTTATGCCGCACGCGACCGCGCAGGTGAACGTAGCCAATGGAAAAGATGTAGAGCGCGACAATAATGAGTTTCACGAAAAACCGTCACAATTCTGGGGTGAACTGGATTGTTTACCCGGGCCAGCCAAGCGGCAAGGGAGATGGCATAGGGTGAGATGGCATTCTAGCCACAGTTTGTAACCGAAAGTTATCCTCCAACTGTGAAAAACTGTCTTGCCCGGGCAATACCCTATCGTTTATGCGGCCAGACCAGTACAATCGCCGCCACTATTACGCGCCCCCTTTGGCCGATATCGCAAACGCGGCTTCGGTGCACGTCTACCGGGCCAGGCGCTCCGTATGCTGCTGTCCTCTTATGCCGGATGGACCCTTGCGCTTGCGACCGCGACGCCTTTGCGCGGTCGGGACGTGCGCAAACAGGTACTGAACAGGTACTGCCGCACCCTTAGCTACTCTGAATGTTCCGCAGGATAAACCTTTGATCTCTACAGCTAACATCACGATGCAGTTCGGCGCCAAGCCACTGTTCGAAAACGTCTCTGTCAAATTCGGCGCGGGTAACCGCTACGGTCTGATTGGCGCCAACGGTTGCGGCAAGTCGACCTTCATGAAAATCCTCGGCGGCGACCTCGAGCCTTCCGGCGGCCAGGTCATGCTCGAGCCGAACGTGCGCCTGGGCAAACTGCGCCAGGACCAGTTCGCCTACGAAGAATTCACCGTGATCGACACCGTGATCATGGGTCACGAAGAGCTGTGGAAGGTCAAGGCCGAGCGCGATCGCATCTATTCGCTGCCGGAAATGACCGAAGAAGACGGCATGGCCGTGGCCGAGCTGGAAACCGAATTTGCCGAGATGGACGGCTACACCGCCGAATCCCGTGCCGGTGAACTGCTGTTGGGCCTGGGGATTGGCATCGAACAGCATTTCGGCCCGATGAGCGAAGTGTCGCCAGGCTGGAAGCTGCGTGTGTTGCTGGCCCAGGCACTGTTCTCCGACCCGGAAGTGCTGCTGCTCGACGAACCGACCAACCACCTGGATATCAACACCATCCGCTGGCTGGAAAACGTGCTGACCCAGCGTTCGAGCCTGATGATCATCATCTCCCACGACCGTCACTTCCTGAACAGCGTCTGCACCCACATGGCGGACCTGGACTATGGCGAGCTGCGCCTGTTCCCGGGCAACTACGACGAGTACATGACCGTGGCGACCCAGTCCCGCGAGCAACTGCTGTCGGACAACGCCAAGAAGAAAGCACAGATTTCCGAACTGCAATCGTTCGTCAGCCGTTTCTCGGCCAACGCCTCGAAAGCCAAGCAGGCCACCTCTCGCGCCAAGCAGATCGACAAGATCCAACTGGCCGAGGTCAAGCCATCGAGCCGCGTCAGCCCGTTCATTCGCTTCGAGCAGACCAAGAAACTGCACCGCCAGGCGGTCATTGTCGAGCGCATGGCCAAAGGGTTTGACGGCAAACCGCTGTTCAAGGACTTCAGCTTCACCGTCGAAGCCGGTGAACGCGTGGCGATCATTGGCCCGAACGGTATCGGCAAGACCACCTTGCTGCGCACCCTGGTCAATGAACTGGAACCCGATGCCGGTACCGTGAAATGGACCGACGCCGCGGAACTGGGCTACTACGCCCAGGACCATGCCCACGACTTCGAAGACGACGTCAACCTGTTCGACTGGATGGGTCAGTGGACCCAGGGCGGCGAACAACTGGTTCGTGGCACCTTGGGCCGCATGCTGTTCTCCAACGACGAGATCCTCAAGTCGGTCAAGGTCATTTCCGGTGGTGAGCAAGGCCGCATGCTGTTCGGCAAGCTGATCCTGCAAAAACCCAACGTGCTGGTGATGGACGAACCGACCAACCACTTGGACATGGAATCGATCGAAGCGTTGAACCTGGCGCTGGAAAACTACCCGGGCACGCTGATCTTCGTCAGCCATGACCGTGAGTTCGTTTCCTCCCTGGCCACCCGCATCATCGAGCTCAGCGCCGACGGCGTGGTCGACTTCAGCGGCACCTATGACGACTACCTGCGTAGCCAGGGTGTGGTGTTCTAAGGACAGCCCTTGGCTGTTCGCTGCAAAAGCAAAGCCCTGTCCACTGTGACAGGGCTTTTTGTATTCCAAGGGTAAAGACCTGTGGGAGCGAGCTTGCTCGCGATGGCGGCCTGACAGCCGACCAGGATTTTGTTGGCGGGGTACATATCCATTGCTGCGGTAACGGCGGCTTATTGTTCCGCTCTTACAGCGGGTCACTTTCGAAAAGCCCGGAAGCCGGCCCAGTCGAAAGTAACCAAAGCGCTCATGCCCCACCACTCGGCACCTCGCCCAGGCTCGGTGTGCCCTCACTCCGGCATTGCTCCGTGGGCCCGCCGCGAAGGGCCATCCATGGCCCAGCGCGGCTAACCCGGCATCCATGCCGGGGTGCCCACTCCACAATGCCTGCGTTCGGCCAGCGTGGTTAATGGGGCGCCGAGATCAACGTCCACCGCGAGGCGGCCTAACAGCCGACCTGGCTCTTGCAGTCGTACACCCATCAGCTCTGTTTGAGCTAGACCTGTGGGAGCAAAGCTTGCTCGCGAGACGGCCTTACAGCCGACCTGTTTCTCCCTGGTGAACCCAATCCCTTGTGGGAGCGAGCTTGCTCGCGAAGGGGCCGGTGCATACAACCTCAATTGAAACTGCACATCCGGGTCCCCAAGCACATTTAGTTAGCCTGCTTTCTTTTATCCCCTCCTCGCGCCATGATGAGGCTCTCTTACCGCTGCCCGCGAACGAGCCCTATGCCCACGCCCTCACCTGCCTCCAGCTCCCTGTCGATCACCCTGCAGATCGTCTCCATCGTTTTCTACACCTTCATCGCCTTTCTTTGCATCGGCCTGCCGATTGCCGTGTTGCCCGGGTATGTCCACGAACAGCTGGGCTTCAGCGCGGTGGTGGCCGGGTTGACCATCGGTTCACAGTACCTGGCGACCCTGCTCAGCCGCCCCATGGCCGGGCGGCTATCGGACAGCGTTGGCACCAAGCGGGCAATCGTCTACGGGCTGTCGGGAATTGTGCTCAGCGGCGTGCTGACGCTGCTCTCGACCTTGCTGCAAAGCTTCCCCCTGCCCAGCCTGTTGATCCTGATTGTTGGGCGCTTGCTGCTTGGCGTGGCCCAAGGGCTGATTGGCGTGGGCACCATCAGTTGGTGCATGGGCCAGGTGGGTGTGGAGCACACCGCCCGCTCGATTTCCTGGAACGGCATCGCCTCGTACGGAGCCATCGCCATCGGTGCCCCGCTGGGCGTGGTCATGGTCGATGAACTGGGGTTCGCCAGCCTGGGCCTCGCTTTGTCGCTGCTGGCCGGGGCGGCGCTGTTGATCATTCGCAACAAGCCGTCGGTGCCGGTCATTCGTGGCGAGCGCTTGCCTTTCTGGGCGGTGTTTGGGCGCATTGCGCCGTTCGGGGCGGGCCTGAGCCTGGCGTCGATCGGCTACGGCACGCTTACCACGTTTATCACGCTGTTCTATATCAGTCGCGGCTGGACCGGGGCGGCCTGGTGCCTGACAGTTTTCGGTGTCTGCTTCATCCTGGCGCGGTTGCTGTTCATTTCCAGCATCGCCCGTTTCGGCGGCTTCAACTCGGCCATTGCCTGCATGAGCATCGAAACCCTCGGGCTGGTATTGCTATGGCTGGCGCCGTCCACCGCGTTCGCCCTGGTCGGTGCCGGGCTGGCCGGTTTCGGGCTATCGTTGGTATACCCGGCGCTGGGGGTGGAGGCCATCAAGCAAGTGCCTAACACCAGCCGGGGGGCCGGCTTGAGCGCCTATGCGGTGTTCTTTGACCTGGCGCTGGCGATTGCCGGTCCGTTGATGGGGGCAGTGGCGTTGAACCTGGGCTATTCGTCGATCTTCTTCTGTGCTGCCTTGTTGTCCCTTACCGGGCTGGGTCTGACTCTGCTGCTGCGTCGCCGAGCCGTAAGCGCACCTTATTGATCGTAATACTGTTCACTGCCGTTTTTTTGTTTTGATTAGGCTCGGTATTTACTTGCTCTGGTGTGTATATCCGTTGCTGCGGTAACGGCTGCTTAGGGTTCCGCTCTTACAGCGGGTCACTTTTGGAAAAGCGCCAAAAGTAACCAAAAGCGCTTTGCCCCACCACTCGGCACCTCGCTTAGGCTCGGTGTGCCCTCACTCCGGCATTGCTCCGTGGGCCCGCCGCGAAGGGCCATCCATGGCCCTGCGCGGCTACCTCGGCATCCATGCCGAGGTGCCCACTACGCAATGCCTGCGTTCGGCCAGCGTGGTTTAACGGGGCGTCCAGATCAAGATCCAAAGCAAAGCAAAGCAAAGCAAAGCAAAGCAAAGCAAAGCAAAGCAAAGCAAAGCAAAGCAAAGCAAGAGCGCGACACGTCCAGCATCTATGTAGCTGAGCCACCGCCTTCGCGAGCAAGCTCGCTCCCACATTGGATCTTCATCAGATACAAAATCCATGTGCACCGCAAAACCTGTGGGAGCGAGCTTGCTCACGATGAGGCCGGTACATCCAACATCGCCGCAAACTGATACTTCGCCTTCGCGAGCAGGCTCGCTCCCACAGGAGAAACGCGGTCTCCATCAAGAGTCAGGTCGGCTGTTAGGCCGCCTCGCGGTTGACGTTGATCTCGGCGCCCCGTTAACCACGCTGGCTGAACGAAGGTATTGCGCAGTGGGCAACCCGGCATGGATGCCGGGTTAGCCGCGCTGGGCCATGGATGGCCCTTCGCGGCGGCCCACGGAGCAATGCCTTCGTTCAGGCATGCCGAGCCTAGGCGAGGCACCAAGTGGTGGGGCAGGAGCGTTTTGCTTACTTTTGACTGGGCCGGCTCCCGGGCTTTTCAAAAGTGAGCCGCTGTAAGAGCGGAACCATAAGCCGCCATTACCGCAGAAACGGATATACACACCATCCTTACGTAAAACCATGCCTCTCTATTGATCAGCCGTCCTCATCCCCGCCCGGGTCGGCTTGCCCAAAGCCTCGCCGAAGAAGCGGCTGGCCTCGGAGATCATGGTGCGGTGGATGTCCTTGCGGTCGACACCGTCAGCATCCGTGCAAAGCGCCGGCATCGCGGCGATCTGCTCGTCGGTGCACGGTGCCAGGAAAACAAAATGCCCCGCACCGGCCAGGGTCTTGAAGTCCGGTGCAGTGGGCAGCTTGCGGGCCAGCGCGGCGGCATTCTTGTCAAAGGCCACGAGTTTGTCGCCATCGCCGCTGTACAGCAGCACCGGCACATGGACATCAGCCAGGGTATGGCGGCCAAACTTCAGGCTCAACGGCGCCATCAACAACAATGCCCGGACCCTGGGGTCGGCCACCGGTTGCAGATCATCGCGGTCAGCAATCAGTTCGCCCTGGGTATTGCAGGCGTCACGGTCGTCCGGCCGCTCCACGCAGTAGCGGCGCAGACGATTGAGGTCCGGCGTCGCACCGGACAGGATCAGCGCGGTTTCGCCGCCGGCCGAATAGCCGATCACCCCGACCTGCCCGGCGTTGACGAACGGCGAGAGCATCGGGTCATTGAGCGTGGCGGTGATGGCTTCGGAAATCTGGATCGGCCGCCCGTACAGGTTGCTCAGGGTGCCAAGCCGGCTGTGATCCTGGGCGTTGTCGCCGGGATGAATCACCGCCACCACGACAAACCCCTTGCGCGCCAGGGAGGTGGCCAGGTCATGCAGGGCCAGCGGCGTACCGGTATTGCCATGGGACAGCATCAACAGCGGAAAGCGGCCGATGGCAATCTGGGCGTCTGGCGCGGCATCGATCTGGTAGCCACCCAGCAGGCTGGACTGTTCCCGGTCTGTGGACGGATAAAAGGCGATGGCGTGCATCGGCTGCTCATCCAGAGGATCGAGAAAACTCAGCTCATGGAAACCGGCGCTCCAATGCGGATGTGGCCCCGGTGCGGCCTGCACTGAACCGAGACTGGCAAACAAGCAAAGCAGCAGCGCTGCACCAAAACGCATCATCGAATCATCCACCTTCACCAGCGCACGGGAAGGCCCCGTCGCTCGCAGTCTTGGCCGTGCATAACCTGCGCCAGAAATCCAGGCGCCGAACGCAGTAAAACCCTGCATCCCGGCCATCCAATGACGACGAGAATACAGGGTTTTACGAAGGTTGCCCCAATAGCTTTGGTGCCTTTATGCGGGTTTTACGCGGCGGCGAACTGCTGGCCGATTTGCAACGCGGCTTCGCTCATGGCTTTGGTGCGCATGTCGTCACCGTAGGCCAGGCCTTCGGCACGGACAACTTCGATATCGGTGATGCCGAGGAAACCGAACACCAGCTTGAGATAGTCCTCGTGACCCACGCCGCTCGGTTGGCCGGCATGCAAACCACCCGAGGTGGAAACGATCACCAGTTTCTTGCCACCACACAGGCCTTCAGGACCGGCTTCGGTGTAGCGGAACGTCTGGCCGGCCACGGCAATGCGGTCGATCCAGGCCTTGAGCTGGGTCGGAATGCTGAAGTTGTACATCGGCGCGGCGATGACCACCGCATCAGCCGCCAGGAACTCAGCCATTGCCGACGCGCTGAGATCGGCTTCGTGCTTGAGGGCTGCGTCGCGCAATTCGGCGCTGGTGCCGGCGGCAACCAGCGTCTGGGCGGAAAAATGGCTGATGGCGTCAGCGGCCAGGTCGCGGTAAGTCACCGTGATGCCTGGCTCCGCGGCTTTCCAGGCTTCAACCACTTCACGGCTCAATTGGCGGGAAGCGGAGTTGTCGCCCAGGATGCTCGAATCGATGTGCAGCAGTTTCATGTCAGTGCTCTCCAAGTGAGGACCGCAACCGGGCGATCAATTGGCGACAATCCTATCGATGAAACCAATGATCGATAAGTCAGCACAAATGCGATAGTTTGTCCCACTGATAGGACAATCGAGCTCAACATGCAAGACCTCAATGACTTGTACTACTTCGCCAAAGTCGTCGAAGCCGGCGGTTTCGCGGCGGCCGGACGGTTGCTGGGCATTCCCAAGTCCCGATTGTCGCGGCGTATCGCCGAGCTGGAAGAACGCCTCGGCGCCCGGTTGCTCCAGCGCACCACCCGCCAATTGAAATTGACCGCGGTCGGCGAACGTTATCTGCGCCATTGCCAGGCCATGTTGCTGGAGGCCGAGATGGCCGACGAAGCGGTGGCGAGCATGTCCAGCGAACCCCGCGGCCGATTGCGGGTGTCGAGCCCGGTGGGCCTGGCCCACCAGTTCCTGCCGGTGATAATCGAAACCTTCCTGGTGAAATACCCTTTGGTGCAACTGGACATGACCCTGCTCAACCGGCGGGTGGACTTGATCGGCGAAGGTATCGACGTGGCGTTGCGCGTGCGCGATCTGGGGGACGAGGATCCCTTGCTGATGACCCGGCGCCTGCGCCAGGCGCGGCTGATGATGGTTGCCAGCCCGGCCTTGGTCGAAGGACGGCGGATCGAAACCCCGGATGATCTCAAACAGTTGCCGGTGCTGGGGGCATTGGAAGCCGATCGCCAGGTCCACCTGCGCCTGGTCAGCGCCGATGGGCAGCGTGTGGAACTGAGCCTGGAAGCCCGCCTGGGCATCGACGACTTCATTGTGCGCCGGGCCTGCACGCTCGCCGGCCTGGGCTTCACTTTATTGCCAAGCATGTATTGCGAGCAGGAATTGCAGGACGGCACACTGGTGGAACTCTTGCCTGGATGGTCATCGCCCGATGGCTGGCTCCAGGCGGTCTACCCGCATCGGCGCGGCATGCTGCCAGCGGTGCGTGCATGGATCGATCATTTGGTGGAAGCCTTCGAGGGCTGTGGAGATAGAACGATATGAGGTTGAGCGAAGAGGATGTCGCGCAGTTTTGCCTGGGCCTGCCCGGCGCCAGGGAGGACTACAAATGGGGCGGCGTACGCGTGTTTTCCATTGCCGGGAACAAGATGTTCGCCCTGCAGGGCCTGCGAGGCGACTCGCTGGCGTTCAAGGTCGACAAGGATCTGTTCCTGGGCCATTGCGACCGGCCAGGCATTCATCCCGCGCCTTACCTGGCGCGGGCCCAGTGGGTCATCATGCAAGTGCCCTACCCGCTGGGGGCCGAAGAGCTGCGTGGCCTGCTGCAACGCTCACACCAATTGGTGGTCAGCAAATTGCCCAAGCGCACGCAGGTGGGCTTGTTGCTCTAGCCATTCAGAACAGATAGCTGCCCAGGAACAACTGGTCGATCCAGAACACCTGGTGCAGCAGCACGATGAACCAGAACACGATCTGAAACGACACTTTGCGGGTCTTGTGGCGAAACAGCTGCTGGGCCAGCAAGGCTCCGGGCCAACCGCCGGCCAGCTCCACCGCATGCAGCACGTTCTCCGGGGTGCGCCAGGTGTCGGCGCGTGCCTTGCGCTTGTCGCTCCAGTACAGCAGGAACGCCACCACACTGACGACGCCATAAGCCACCATCGGCACCCACGACACCGCCCGCAGCCCGAACAGCAGCGAACCGAACAACGGCAAGGCACAGAGCAGCGCAAACACCATCAGTTTGAGTCGCAGGTGCTGCACGGTGCCTTCAGCATTGCGCCCGGCACGTTTGCGGCTGCCTGATTCGTTCATGGCTTGGCAGCGGTCCAGTCCACCCAGCCGAACTGCCAGGTTGCCAGGATCAACAGGCCGAAGGCGATTCGATACCAGGCGAACACGGCGTAGCTGTGGCTGGCGATGAATCGCAGCAGGCCCTTGACCGCAATCATGGCGAAAATGAACGCCGTGACGAAACCAATGGCGAACACCGGGAAATCCGCCGGGACGAACAATTCACGGTATTTGTAGCCCGAGTAGACTGCCGCGCCGACCATGGTCGGCATCGCCAGGAAGAACGAAAACTCGGTAGCGGTTTTACGCGACAGCCCGAACAGCAGGCCACCAATGATGGTCGCACCGGAACGGGAGGTGCCTGGGATCATCGCAATGCATTGAGCCAGGCCGACCTTCAGCGCGTCTTTCCAGGAGATCTCGTCCACTGTTTCAGCGTGCACCTGGTGCTGGCGCTTCTCGGCCCAGAGCATCACCAGACCGCCCACCACCAACGCGGTGGCCACCGTGATCGGGTTGAACAGGTAGTGGTGGATCCAGTCGGCAAACAGCACACCCAAGACCACAGCGGGCAGGAAGGCGATCAGCAGGTTGGCGGTAAAGCGGCGGGCGCTGGGTTGCGTCGGCAGGCCCAGCACCACGTCGAAGATCTTGCGCCGGAACTCCCAGACCACCGCCAGGATCGCGCCAAGCTGGATGATAATGTTGAACGCCATCGCGCGCTCGCCACCGAACTCAAGCAAGTCGGCGACAATGATCTGGTGCCCGGTGCTGGAAATCGGCAGAAATTCCGTCAAGCCTTCCACTACGCCAAGAATCAATGCCGAAAAGGCAGTCCACAAATCCATTCATCCCCCAAAAAAGACGCTGTTCGTGCAGGTCTTATCAATATTCAAGTGTCATGCAGGTGTCCCCGCAGCGGGTGCACGATAACCGCGACCTTTCAAAAAAAACCAATGAAAAATGAGAACCGGCTCAGGTTTTACGCTGTGGGGCCGAAATCCTATCAGACAAGCCCTGATAACGCTGCCGCGTTGTGACTCAGGTCAATTACCGATAGCGACCGGGCGCTACAGTGCCGGTCGTCGATACGACAAGAATAAAAACCGGAGTGACAGCGTATGAATAGCTTGCGCAGTGTGTCGATCAGCCGACGCTTGTGGCTCATCCTGGTCGTGGCCATCGTGATGTTGTTCACGCTCGGCGCCTTGATGCTTAATCAGATCCACAACGACCTCTACCAAGCCAAGGTGCAGAAAACCCAGCACGTGGTGCAGACCGCCAGCGGCGTGCTGACTTACTACCAAGGCCTGGAAGCTGCCGGCACCCTGACCCGTGACGCCGCGCAAAAGCAGGCCCTCAGCGCCGTGCGTGGCCTGCGCTATAACCAGAGTGACTATTTCTGGATCAATGACCTGACGCCGGTCATGATCATGCACCCGACCAACCCGAAACTTGAAGGCCAGAACCTCTCGGCCATCCGTGACCCGAACGGCTATGCGCTGTTCAACGAGATGGTTGCCATCGCCAAGTCCAAGGGCGCCGGCATGATCAACTACCTCTGGCCGAAACCGGGCGCCGAGGCCCCGGTGGGCAAGACCTCCTACGTCCAACTGTTCGAACCCTGGGGCTGGATCATCGGCTCAGGCGTGTACGTGGATGACGTCCAGGCCGAGTTCCAATCCCAGGTGATCAAGGCCTCGGTGGTCGGCCTGGTCATCACCCTGCTCATGGGCCTGCTGTTGACCCTGATCGTGCGCAGCATCGTCGGCCCGTTGCAGGAAACGGTCAACGCCATGGCCAACATCGCCAGCGGCGAGAGTGACCTGACCCGCACCCTCGACACCCACGGCCAGGACGAAGTGACCCAATTGGCGCGGCATTTCAACGCCTTTACCGCCAAGTTGCGGCACGTGGTGACCCAACTGCAAGCTTCGGCCAGCGCACTGGGGCAATCCTCCAGTGAATTGGGCAACGACGCCACCCAGGCCCAGGAACGCAGCCAGCAGCAGTCGCAACAAATGGAGCTGGTGGCGACCGCGATCAATGAAGTGACCTATGGCGTGCAGGACGTGGCCAAGAACGCCGAGCACGCGGCCAGTGAGATGCGCGACGCCGAATCCCAGGCCCAGCAAGGCCAGGTCAACATCGACGGCAGCTTGCAGCAGATCGACCGCCTGTCCCAGACCATCGACCAGGCGGTGGAAGTGATCCGCACCCTGGCGAGTGAAAGCACCCAGATTGGCAGCGTGCTGGAGGTGATTCGCTCCATTGCCGAGCAGACCAACCTGCTGGCCCTCAACGCCGCGATCGAAGCCGCCCGCGCCGGCGAACAAGGCCGGGGCTTTGCGGTGGTCGCCGATGAAGTGCGGCTGCTGGCCCAGCGTACCCAGAAGTCCACCGCAGAGATCCAGGCGATGATCGAGCGCCTGCAAACCCATTCCGAAGCCGCCGTGAAAGTCATCAGCGACAGCAGCCGTGCTTCGCAACTGACCATCGAACAGGCCGGCCTGGCCGGTGCCAGCCTCAACGCCATCGGCCAGGCCCTGCGCAATCTCAACAGCCTGAACGCCTCCATCGCCAGTGCGACGTTGCAACAGGCCCATGTGGTGGAAGACATCAACCAGAACGTCACCCAGGCCGCTGGCCTGTCCCACAGCACCGCCATGGCCGCCGAACAGTCCAGCCAGGCAAGCACCCGCCTCAAGGCGTTGAGTGAACAGTTGAACGGGTTGCTCACGCAGTTCCGGGTCTAAAGACCGGTAAATCACCCTGTGGGAGCGAGCTTGCTCGCGATGGCGGTCGCACAATCAGCATTGATGCAAGCTGACCCACCGCTATCGCGAGCAAGCTCGCTCCCACAGTGGTTCTGTGTTGGTCTCTGGATTGGTGTCCACCGCAATCCCTTGTGGGAGCGAGCCTGCTCGCGATAGCGGTAGCCCGTTCAACAATGGTATTGGAGCTCTCCACGCCATAGCGTTTACAATCGCCGCCCTCTTCTATTTCCCCAAGGAACCGCCATGTCCGGGCTTGAACTGTTTGCCGCAGCCCTCGGCGTGATCGCTGTCTGGTTGACCGTCAAGCAGAACCCCTGGTGCTGGCCGATCGGCCTGGTCATGGTGTTGCTGTACAGCTGGATTTTCTTCGAGGTGAAGTTGTACTCGGACATGCTGCTGCAGGTTGTCTACGCGGTGCTGCAACTCTACGGCTGGTGGCAATGGACCCGTGCCGGGCACAATCATGATGGACGCCAGGTCAGCAGTCTCGGTGGATCGTCGGTGCTGTTCGGCCTGGCTATCGGTGCGGCAGGCAGCCTGCTGTTGGGCGCCGCCATGGCCCACTGGACCGATGCCGCCCAGCCCTGGCTCGATGCCGCGCTCACCGGTTTCAGTCTCGTGGCCCAGTGGTGGATGGCGCAAAAACGCGTGCAATGCTGGCCGCTGTGGATTGCCCTGGACGTGATCTTCGTGGGCCTGTTCATCTACAAGGACTTGCACCTGACTGCCGCGCTCTATGCCCTGTTCACCCTGCTGGCCGTGCAAGGCTGGCGGGAATGGCGCGCCGACCCGGCCCTGCGCGCATGAAGGTGGTGGTGCTGACCGGCCCGGAATCCAGCGGCAAGAGTTGGCTGGCGGCGCAATTGCAGGAACACTTTGGTGGCGTGCGGGTGGATGAATACGTGCGCCATTTCATGGAGCAGACCCAACGCGATACCTGTCTGGCCGACATCACCGACATCGCCTCCGGCCAACTGGCCTGGGAAGATGAAGCGCGTGCCCACCGTCCGGCGCTGTTGATCCTCGACACGCACCTGCTGAGCAACATCCTCTGGAGCCAGACCCTGTTTGGCGACTGCCCGGGCTGGCTCGAGCCGGCCCTGCTGGCCCGCCATTATGACCTGCACCTGCTGCTGAGCCCCGAGCAGGTCGAATGGACCGGCGACGGCTTGCGTTGCCAACCCGGGCTGGCAGAACGGCTGGCATTTTTTGAGGCGATCGAGGCCTGGCTGAGCGAACATCAGCGACCGTTCCAGGTCATTGAGGGCGATTGGGCGCAACGCCAACAGCAAGTGTTCGCCGCCGTTACCCAGCTGCTTCACGCTTGATCGCAGGGTGATCTGTTCCATTCTTGAAACAACGCAGTCGCTCCAAACCCGGATCCAACGCCGCTTCACCAAATTGCCATCAAGACTGTCAAGCTTCTGAAACACCCGCCCAAAAGCCTGGATCCAGAGCCCTGGGACAGTAGGTGACCGGTTGGTCACCATGCACCTTGTCTCAGCGCTGAAACAACCCGTCCACCCAGCATGCCCTCAAAAAACACAACTCATTGAATTAAAAGGTATTTCAAAACTCGGCACGACACCTGCTCTGCCCCACTTCGCAACGCTGGACCAAGGCCAGCCCACCGAAGAAGGAATCGATGCCGTGGGGACTTTCGAGAGAAGTTTGACCTGTCTGCTGTTGATCAGCTGCGCCGCCAGCGCAACGCTCAGTCTGCCAGCACAGGCCGAGGGCAACGGCGTCATTGTGCTCAACCGTGACGTGCAGCCCATCGCAATTGGTCGCAACGGAGGCAAAGACCCCTACCCGACCACCGTCAATGCCAACCCCTCCGAACGCATCAACCAGGCAACCGCCAGCACCGAACTGAGCGATGGCGAATTCGCCAGCGTGGCCAGCGGCTCGTCGATCCGCAACACCGTCAACCCGAATACCGGCGTGCAAGGCCTGAACGTCGTGACCAACCCCAACGGCATGCCGGGCATGGGCGCCGGTCACGGTGGCGGCAGCGGCGGCGCGATCTCCGGCACCATCAACCGCTCGCTCAGTTCCGGCCTGGCCCCGCTGGGTCGGCTGGCGGGAGGCCAGTGAGATGAATCCAGCCCTCGTTCTCCTCGCCCTGTTAAGCCCTTGCCTGGCGCTCGCCGATCCGGCTGTGGCGGTGGTCAGTAGCGCCAACCTGCAGGATTCCGGCAGCCATTACACCGGCAACTTCAACGTCAACCAGGCCGCTGGCGACCAGATCCAGCAAACCAACACCCGGGCCATCGCCATTGGCAGCCACGCCCAGGCCAGCACCCGCGTGCAGCAACGCGTCGACACGCCGGCCGACCCTTCCATGAACGCCACCGCCCGTATCGGCGGTCACTCCTTCACCAACGGCAACGGTGTGCTGGGCGTCAACCAGTCCGCCGGGGCCAACAACCAGATGGCCAATGTCATGCGGGTGGGCATCAGTGCCCATCCGCAGAGCATTGATGACAGCGCCCTGTCTCAACAGAACGTGGCGTTGCTACCGAACTCAGGAGCAACTGGCGCCCCAACCGGCAGTCGCCAGGTCGTTACCAGCGACCAGGCCTTCACCGGCAGCCGAGGGGTAATCCAGGTGAACCAGAGCGCAGGGGTGGGAAACCGTATGGCGAACACCCTGAGCATCCGGGTTGCTGATTGACCCGGAGGCTACATAAGAAAGTACTGACACTTAACCAACGACACGCAAGGAGAAACACCATGAAACCTACAATGGCAATCAAACCATTGGTTTTCGCTCTCGCCGCGGTCATGACAATGGCTGCACAGGCTGGAGGAAACGACAACAATAATGGCCATGGCAATGGTCACGGTCACGGCAATGGCCATCAGCAAGGGCCGACGCTGGATCAATTGCTCTCCATCAGTGCCGGCGCTGGGGCTACGGTGCTGGATGAGCAGAACAGCGACGGCAACGTGGTGACCAACCAGGCCACCAGAAACACCGCTGAAGCCACTGACTCGCTCAATGGCAGCAACGGCAACATGGGCGCCAACATTGCCGGCGGCGACGGCAACCAGCAAGACAACGCCGCCGCCCTGGCCACCGCCGACGAAAGCTTCATCTTCGGCTCGGCTGTCGCCGCCTCCAGCGCCACGCAGGTCAATAACAACAACTACGTCAAGAACAACTCGACGCAAAACAACGCCTCGCTCACCAACGCAGGCAACAATGGCTCCGGCAACATCGGCATCAACGTGACCGCCGGGAACTTCAACCAACAGAAAAACAACCTGGCCATCGCCGTATCCGGGGGCCGTGTCGCACAGGCCTCTGCCGCGGCTGACCAGTCCTCCACCGGGCTTGTGGTCGACAACAAAGGCGTGCGGACCTACAAGACCGACACCCTCACCAGCACCTACAGCGCCTCCGGCACGTTCAAGGCCAAAGGTACCGGTACCGCCGAAGACAACGATCACGGCGGCTGGGACAACAAAGGCGGCGGCTATGGCGGCGGTCACGATGACGACAAGTTCAAGTTCTCCGCCGTGGGGACCTTCGAGCTGGCCGGCAGCAACACCCAGCAGGTGCTGACCCGCGACGGTTGGAAAAACCCTGTGATCAACAACGCCACCATGACCAACTCCATGAACGGCTTCTCCGGTAACGGCGGCGCCAACGTGTCGGCAGGCGTGGGCAACCAGCAGAGCAACTCGCTGTCCATCGCTGCCGGCTGCAAGGCTTGCATGTAAAAAAGTACCACTGTGGGAGCGAGCTTGCTCGCGATGGCATTGGATCAGTGACCTTTGTGTTGCCTGACACGCGGCTATCGCGAGCAAGCTCGCTCCCACAGGGGGCTTTTTCCTGGATGCCCACTAGGCGTATTGATCATGCGTGTCACTGCCGTTTCCCTGCTGCTCTGCCTGGCCTGCGTGGCCGAAGCAGCGCAGATGCCGGTCGCCGCCCTGCCTGGCGGCATGCTGGTCTACAAACCGGTGCAAAGCGTACGCGAACGCAAATTCAGCGACATTGTCGAGCAGAAAACCGATTTCAGTTGCGGCGCCGCCGCGCTGGCCACGGTGCTGCGCCAGGCTTATTGGCTGGATGTCGATGAAGAGCACGTCATCAAAGGCATGTTGGTCAATGCCGACCAGAATCTGGTTCGCACCCAAGGGTTTTCCATGCTGGACATGAAACGCTACGTGGAAGCCATCGGCATGCGTGCCCGAGGCTACCGGATACCGCCAGAGAAACTCGAAGCGGTGACGATCCCGGTGGTGGTCCTGATGGAGATACGCGGCTACAAGCACTTCGTGGTCTTGCAGCGGGCCGACAAGCAATGGGTCTACATCGGCGACCCGGTGCTGGGCCACAAGCGCTACGCCCATGATGAGTTCGTCAAAGGCTGGAACGGCATCGTCTTTGCGATCGTCGGCCCAGGCTATGACAAGACCAATGCGCTACGCAGCCCTCCGCAACCCCTGACAGCCCGTAACAAGCTAGACGGTTTCAACCCGGTCAGGGATGCGGAACTGATGGATTTCGGCTTCATCCAGAGCGACTTTTTTTAATCGCCGACCAACTGCCAACAATAAGTACAAAAAGGAGCAGGACGCTCCGGGAGCAGCACATGAAAACCTCACACTGGCTGTCGCTGGCCTGCCTGCTCGCGACTGCCTCGGGCTATGCCCATGCCGGCTTCAAACCCATCGAAGTCAAGGACCAGGAGCTTGCCGAGCTGCGCGGTCGTTATGTCATGCCCGGCCGAGTCATCAGTTTCGGCATCGTCATGAGCAGTACCTGGCGCAACGCCAGCGGCGACTTGATCGGCGCCTCCAGCGCCATGCAGATCCAGGCCGCCACCGTCAAACCCGAGTTCTATGTCTCCACCATCAAGCAGGCCGGCAACGGCAGCCCCCCCGAACAGGGCAGCGGCAACATTACCGGTGGCGCAGGCCTTGGCACGGGCCAGGGGGTGACCCAGAGCGTACGCGCCGCCGGCGACGGCAACACGGCCTACAACAACGTCAACATCAACGTAAAAGAGAGCAACCAGGCACCGGCGCTCGCGCCTTCCCAAGGCCAGTTGCTGACCAAGGGCCAGACCATCAGCGGCAGCAACGCCGCCGGCAGTGTCGCGGTCACCGCCACCGGCAGCGGCGTGCAAATGGCGATCCAGGCCAGCCACAACCAGGGCAGCACCCTGCAACAAGTGGCTCAAGGCGGTTTGCTGCAAAACACCCGCCTGCTGGGCAACAGCAACCTGGTCAACAACATGACGCAGCTCAATGTGGTGCTGAACAATAACGGCCCCAGCGCCGGGGCATTGGACTGCAACCTGACTCAGTTACGTGGTCTTCGAAACCTCGGATATTGATCTACATTGATCAACGTTGATCGCCGATCAATGGGCAAATAAGGACGGCATATTTCATGTATCGATCCGTATCGTTGCGCGCTGTGATGTGTTTAAGCACGTTGTTCCCGGCGGCCGTGTTGCACGCGGCCCCGGATGCGGACATCGAGGCCCTGAAACAGGAACTTCTTGAGCTCAAGCAACGATACGAGGTCCAGCAAAGGGCCCTGGCGGTGCTTGAACAGCGGGTTCGCCAGGTGGAGGATCAACCCGCCGCGCCACCGCCCAAGCGCCTGGCCAAATCCCCGGCCGACATGAAAGGCAACCAGACCGTGGCCGGCGGTACTGCGACAACGGCTGGCGGCAGCGGCTACGGGCAATCCCTGGCCGATGATTCCCAACCGGCCCAGAGCGTCTCCAACCTCTATGACGAGGCCAGCGGCTTCTTCGGCGGCGGCAAATTCAGTTTCGAGACCGGCGTGACCTATTCGCGCTACGACACGCGGCAACTGATCCTCAATGGTTTCCTGGCCCTGGATTCGATTTTCCTGGGCAACATCAACCTCGACCGGATCAAGGCCGACACCTGGACGCTGGACCTCACCGGCCGCTATAACTTCGACAACCGCTGGCAGTTCGACCTCAACGTCCCAGTGGTCTACCGCGAGTCCACCTATCAGTCAGGCGGCGCAAACAACGGCGCAGCCGGCGTCACCAGCGAAGAAACCGTGACCCGCGACCCCACCATCGGCGACGTCAACTTCGGCATCGCCTACAAGTTCATGGATGAGTCGATCGACTCCCCGGACGCGGTGGTCACCCTGCGAGTCAAGGCCCCCACCGGCAAGGACCCGTTCGGTATCAAGCTGCGCCAATCCCAGGCCAACACCAACCTGTTCGTGCCTGACGACCTGCCCACCGGCAACGGCGTATGGTCGATCACGCCCGGGCTTTCGCTGGTCAAGACCTTCGACCCGGCGGTGCTGTTCGGCACCCTCTCCTACACCCATAACTTCGAAGAATCGTTCGATGACATCAGTTCCACAGTCAACCAGAAGGTGCCGGGCAAGGTGCAGATCGGCGACAGCTTCCAACTCGGCGCGGGCATCGCCTTTGCCTTGAACGAGAAGATGAGCATGTCGTTCTCGGTCTCTGACCTGATCCAAAAGAAAAGCAAGCTCAAACAGGACGGCGGCGACTGGGAATCGGTGGTCTCCAGCGACGCCAACGCCGGCTATTTCAACATCGGCATGACCGTCGCCGCGTCCGACAACCTGACCATCGTGCCCAACCTGTCCATCGGGCTGACCGACGATGCGCCGGATTTCACCTTTAGCCTGAAATTCCCGTACTACTTCTGACCCCCCTTGGGATATGTGATGGACACATATCCCAAGGGCACTGCACAACCCCTGTGGGAGCGAGCTTGCTCGCGATAAGGCCCTTTCAGTCAGCATTGATACTGAATGAAAGACCGCCATCGCGAGCAAGCTCGCTCCCACAAAGGTGTTTGTGCAGGCTTGAGTCAGCGGATCTGATGCTTGTGCAGCAGGCGATAGAACGTCGGCCGGGACACGCCCAGCACCCTGGCAGCCACGCTCAGGTTGTCGCTGTGACGGTTGAGTACATCGCTCAGGGCCTGGCGTTCGGCGCGGGTCTTGTAGTCCTCCAGCGTACCCATCGGTGCCGCGACGCCCTGGTGGCTGGCCAGGCCGAGGTCCCGGGCTTCGATTTGTCGCCCTTCGGCCAACACCAGACCGCGACGGACGCGGTTGGCCAGTTCCCGCACATTGCCGGGCCAGTCATGCATACCCATCGCCACCAATGCATCGTCGCTGAAGCTGCGGGGACGGCGACCGGTTTCCTGGCTGTAGAAATGGGAAAAGTGGCTGGCCAGCATCGCCAGGTCACCATGGCGTTCACGCAAGGGCGCCATCGCCACTTGCAGCACGTTCAGGCGGTAGTAGAGATCCTCGCGAAAACGCTTTTGCTCGATGGCCGCCTCAAGGTCCACATGGGTGGCCGCCAAGACCCGCACATCGACCGCGATCGGCTGGCTGCCACCGACCCGCTCAATGTGTTTTTCCTGCAGGAACCGCAGCAGGTTGGCCTGTAGCTCCAACGGCAGGTCGCCGATTTCATCGAGAAACAACGTGCCACCGTGGGCCGCCTCGATCCGCCCGATCTTGCGTTGGTGAGCCCCGGTGAACGCGCCCTTCTCATGCCCGAACAACTCGGACTGGATCAGGTGCTCCGGGATCGCGCCGCAGTTGATGGCGATGAACGGCTTGTTGCGCCGGTGAGACTGACAATGCAGGGTGCGCGCCACCAGTTCCTTGCCGGTACCGCTCTCCCCCCGAATCAACACCGGCGACTCGGCGGGCGCCAACTTGCTCAACAATTTGCGCAGTTCGCGAATCGGCCTGCTGTCGCCCAGCAGTTCATGTTCGGGCTGATCGATGTGGATCGAACCCTGCCCCCGCAGGCGCGCCATGCCAAACGCCCGGCCGAGTGTCACCTGGACCCTGGACACGTCGAAGGGCAAGGTATGGAAATCGAAAAACCATTCGCAGACAAAATCACCGACGTTTTGCAGGCGCAACACTTCCTGGTTGAGCACGGCGATCCATTCGGTGCCGCTACGGCTGATCAACTCCTTGACCGCTTCCGGGCGCTCCAGATGAAAAGGCTGCAAGCGCAAAAGGCCGACGTCACACGTCCGATCGCTGGCGTGTTCGAGGGAGCAACTGTCCACATCCCAGCCAATGGTGCGCAGACCTGGCAACAGGCGATGACAGTCATCGCAGGGATCAACCACGAGCAGACGACGTGACGTACTGGCTTCGATCATGACTGATCCTTGGCGTCAAAATAAGGAAATATGATTAGAAACAGTCGTTTGGCAGACCTGCATGTAACAGTAGCAAGAAGTTGACGCACCCTTGTATCAATTGATTATCGAGATCGCTCCAAACTGGTTATAAGCAGGCGTTTCGTTAGTTATCTCAGGCCTGTTTGTTTCAGGGTGCTTTCAAACAAAAGCCCAAAAGCCTGGTCTGAAAGAAAATCGAAATTTATTTAAATAATGTGTGACCCGCCTGCGGGTTCGGGACATCAGTACAAGTAACCAGCCGCACGGTACGCCCAACCGACGGCACATCATTTGTTTGGGCACACTTAAGAGAAAACGCCATGAACGCCCCGCTCCGTATCAACGAAGCTCTTTTGATTGCCGACCGCGCATTCCGTCCTTTCCAATGCGTGGCCTGGGCTCCACAAGACGGTAACGGTGAACTTAGCCTGACCGTCATCGACCGCACCAACGCACATATTGGCCGCACTCAAATTCCAAGCAGCGCCTATACCGACCCGGTCCAACTGGCCGATCTGTTGAAACAGGCCCGGGCCGAACTGAGCCAGGAAGGCTACACATTGCAATCCTGGTCGATGCCTGAATAACCACCGATAAAGCCTGCTATCGATTGCAGGCTTGGCTCTGGGTTGTAAAGCCATCGTTATGGCACGAATCGCCGCCTTATCCGTAGAACATGACAGTTGTGCATTGTCACGTTCAGGGATTGAATGTTGCCCTCATGCAGTCGTCGCCCTTCCGGGCCGCTCGACACGCAAGGAGAGGCAGGCATGCTCGATCAGTTCGCGTTTGTGTCCCCCAGGGCCATGGCCCACGCCGGGCAACTTGACCCAGGCTTTGCCACCAACGGCAAAGCCTGGGTTCATTTCGAAGGCAGTACCTCGAGCCTGACCACCGGGCTGACCCTCGATCACGCCGGACAAATCCTGGTAGCAGCCAGGATCGAGACGGCCCACGGCAGTCGGTTCGGGCTGGCGCGACTCAACCACGACGGTGAGATCGACCCGGACTTCGGCACCCGCGGCTACGTGATCGGCGCGTTTGAACACGGTTTCGAAGCGACGGCGGGCAAGGTGATCGTGTTGCCCGATGGGCATATCCTGCTGTCCGGCCTGCACTACGAAAGCAACGACCACACCCTTCCCGCCCTGGCGCTGTTCGACCAGCAAGGCCGCGCCGTTGAAAGCTTCGGCAATGCCGGCCGGCACGTCATCAGGCTTTGCGGCAATCTCTCCCAAGGCCTGCGCGACCCCTGGCTACCGCCCGGCGTGCCGGGACTTGAGGCTTGCGACATGCAAGTGCAGGCCGATGGCCGGATCCTTGTGCTCGCCAACCACCACTATCAATTGTCCGATCATGTCGGCGTACTGATCCGGCTCTTGCCCGACGGGGCATTGGATACCTCGTTCAACGGTCGTGGTTTCGTGATGGTCCGGCGCTTGTTGAAAAATACCTGGCTCGGCTGCCTGCAGCTCCAGGCTGACGGCCATATTGTCGTCGGCGGCGCCATCGACTTGCCCCAGCATGGCTTGATTGCCCGTTATGACAGCAGCGGCAAACTCGATGACAGCTTCGGCGAAAACGGCTTCCTGTCCATCCTGGCCCAGGGGCACAGTGTGATGGTCAGCCAAATCGTTCAGGATGCGAGCGGTGATCTGCAGGTGTTCGGCAGCAGCCGTGATCCGATGCATAGCCTGTCCCTGAAAGTGCGCCCCGACGGCAAGCCGGACCGTCATTGCAACCAGGGTCAGTGCCAACTCATGGCGATCGGGCGCAATGCCAGTCAGTGGACCGCCGCCCAGCTTCAAGCGGACGGAAAACTGGTGACCGCCGGTGCCACGATCGGCGGTATCGAGGCCGATTTCGTACTTGCCCGACATCTGCCAGATGCCAGCCTCGACCCGGATTTCGGCCAGGGCAAAGGTTGGGTTCGTACTCGACTCGGCTACAGCCTGGACACCGCCACCACCCTGGCCATGCAGGCAGATGGAAGAATTCTGGTGGGCGGTTATTCGCTCCAGGGGCATTATCGAGCGGTGGTTGCGCGGTATTGGGCCTGAGTCGGATTTCGCGGGTGAACGGTATTTATTCTTACGCTTGATATTCCTCATTTCTTACGGCAAGTTGCGCGCTTCTAATTAAAAGGAGCAGCCGATGTCCGGTTCAATGGCTCAGGCTTTCGCGCACAATTTTCTGGGGCATTCCCCACGCTGGTACAAGGCGTGCATCATCACGTTCCTGATCCTCAATGCCGTAGTGCTATGGACCCTCGGCCCGGTCGTTGCCGGCTGGATGCTGGTGGTGGAGTTCATCTTCACCCTCGCCATGGCCCTTAAATGCTACCCGCTGATGCCTGGCGGCCTGTTGCTGGTCGAAGCCCTGGTGCTGGGCATGACCACGCCCAAGGCGCTGTACGATGAGCTGCTGCACAACTTCCCGGTCATCCTGCTGCTGATGTTCATGGTGGCCGGGATCTACTTCATGAAGGACCTGCTGCTGTTCCTGTTTTCGCGCCTGCTCCTGGGCGTGCGCTCCAAGGCGCTGCTGGCCTTGATGTTCTGCTTTCTCTCGGCGTTCCTGTCGGCCTTCCTCGATGCCTTGACCGTCACCGCGGTGATCATCAGCGCCGCGGTGGGCTTCTATGCGGTGTATCACCGTGTGGCGTCGGGCAACGATCCGCGCCAGGACAGCAACGTCGATGAAGACCACGATCTGCCGTCGAGTCATCATGAAGATCTCAATCAGTTTCGGGCGTTTCTACGCAGCCTACTCATGCATGGCGCCGTAGGCACCGCGCTGGGCGGCGTCTGCACCCTGGTAGGCGAACCGCAGAACCTGCTGATCGGCCATGAAATGGACTGGCATTTTGTCGATTTTTTCCTGAAAGTCGCGCCGGTGTCGCTGCCGGTGCTGGCGGCCGGGCTGGTGACCTGCGTAGCCCTGGAAAAGCTGCGCTGGTTCGGTTACGGCACGCTGCTACCGGACAACGTACGTGCCGTGCTGGCCGACTACGCCGAGCAGGACAATCGTGAACGCACCTCACGCCAACGCGCCGCCCTGATCGTCCAGGGTATTGCCGCGCTGATCCTGATCGTGGGCCTGGCCCTGCACATTGCCGAAGTCGGCCTGATCGGCCTGATGGTCATCGTATTGATTACCGCCTTCACCGGCATCACCGACGAGCACAGGCTTGGCAATGCGTTCAAGGACGCCATGCCGTTCACGTCGCTGTTGGTGGTGTTCTTTGCGGTGGTGGCGGTCATTCACGACCAGCAGTTGTTTACGCCGCTGATCCAGTGGGTGCTGGGCCTGCCCGCCGACCGGCAGCCCGGCATGCTGTTCATTGCCAATGGCCTGCTCTCGGCCATCAGCGACAACGTGTTCGTGGCAACCATCTACATTACCGAGGTGAAGCAGGCCTTCGTCTCCGGCCACATGAGCCGCGAACAGTTCGAGACCCTGGCGGTGGCCATCAACACCGGCACCAACCTGCCGAGCGTCGCCACACCCAACGGCCAGGCTGCATTCCTGTTCCTGCTGACCTCGGCGATCGCCCCGCTGATTCGCCTGTCCTATGGCCGGATGGTCTGGATGGCACTTCCCTACACCGTGGTGATGGGTGGCTTGGGCTGGTATGCGGTGACTTACTGGTTGTAGAAATATTGCTGAGCTGAAGGAAAACCTGTGGCGGGGGAGCTTGCTGCCGCTGGGGTGTAGGAGCTGGCGAAGCCTGCGATCTTTTGATCTTTCGCTTGAGACTCAAGTAGCAGGGGAAAGATCGCAGCCTCGCTTCGCTCGTCAGCTCCTACAGGCCCAGCGGGAGCAAGCTCCCTCGCCACAAAGGGCCAAAGCTTATCGCGGCAAGATGTAGCGTTCGATCGCCAGCGCTGCGCCGTCGTCGATAACGGTGGCGGTCACGACATCCGCTTGACGCCGGATCGCCTCCTCCGCCTGCCCCATGGCAATCGACAATCCCGCGCGGTGGAACATCGCCGGGTCGTTGCCACCGTCGCCCATGGCCGCTGTCTGCTCCAGCGGCACATCGAGGAAGGCCGCCAGGGTCGACAGCGCTTCTCCTTTGTTCGCCTTCATGGCCGTCACATCCAGGTAGATCGGTTGCGAGCGCGACACCTGGGCCTGGCCCTTGAGCAGCGGATGCAGCCGCGCCTCCAGCTCCACCAGCAGGTCGGTGTTGGCGCTGGTGGCGACGATCTTGTCAATCCGCTCCAGGTACGGCTCGAAACTCTCGACTTCTACCGGTGGGTAACCCAGGCCACGCGTCTCCACCGGCACCATCGGACCGTTGGCGTCGCGCACCAGCCAGTCGCCATCGGCAAATACCCAGACTTCGATGCCGGGCTGATCGGCGTACAGGGCCAGTGTGGCCAGCGCCGCCTCGGGTGGCAGGTAGTGGACGGCAAGAAAGCTGCCATCGGGATGAACCAGCGTGCCGCCATTGAACGCCGCCGTGGGCAGGTCGACACCCAGGGCCTCGATCTGCTGCAGCATGGCCCGCGGCGGTCGCCCGGTGGCGAGGCTGAACAGCACACCGGCTTCGCGCAATGAGCGAACCGCCTCGACGGTGCGCTGGTTGAGACTGTGATCAGGCAGCAGCAATGTGCCGTCCATGTCGCTGAGCAGGAAACGGATGGGGGGCTTCACCAGATCATTCATCCGAGGCCATGCCAGACGCGACTGTCGCGGGTAAGCAATTCATCGGCGGCCGCCGGGCCATCTTCACCGGCCTTGTAGGGCTGGAATGCCGCGTCCTGCTGCCAGGCATCGAGGAATGGCTGCACGGCGCGCCAGCCGTTTTCGATGTTGTCAGCGCGCTGGAACAGCGTCTGGTCACCGGTCAGGCAATCGTAGATCAGGGTTTCGTAACCCGTGGATGGCTGCATTTCGAAGAAATCCTTGTAGGCAAATCCCAATTCGATATTGGCCATGTCGAGTGCCGGCCCCGGCCGCTTGGCCAGCAGGTCGAACCACATGCCTTCATTGGGCTGGATCTGGATTCTCAGGTACGTAGGTTGCAGTTCGTCGACTTCGGTGTCGCGAAACTGCGCGTAAGGCGCGGGCTTGAAGCAGATGACGATCTCCGTGTCCCGCACGCTCATGCGCTTGCCGGTACGCAGGTAGAACGGCACGCCAACCCACCGCCAGTTGTCGATCATGACCTTGAGGGCGACGTAGGTCTCGGTGCTGCTGTCGGGCGCCACGTTGGCCTCCTGGCGATAACCGTTTACCGCCTTGCCGCCGACTTCACCGGCAGTGTACTGGCCGCGGACCGAGTTGGCCCGGGCCTGCTCCACCGACCAGGGCCGGATCGCCCCGACGACCTTGGCCTTTTCCCCACGCACGGCGTCAGCACCAAACGCCGCTGGCGGCTCCATGGCCACCATCGCCAGCAGTTGGAAAAGATGATTGGGCACCATGTCCCGCAGGGCGCCGGTGTGTTCATAAAAACTGCCGCGGGTTTCCACACCGACCGTTTCGGCGGCGGTGATTTGTACGTGGTCGATGTAGTGGTTGTTCCAAAATGCCTCGAACAGGCTGTTGGAGAAACGGCTGACCAGAATGTTCTGCACCGTTTCCTTGCCCAGGTAATGGTCGATGCGATAGATCTGTTTCTCGCTCATGACCTTGAGCAGGCAGGCGTTCAGCGCTTCGGCGGTATACAGGTCGGAGCCGAACGGCTTTTCGATCACCACCCGCCGGAAGGCGCCCTCCTGCTCCTGAAGCAGCCCGGCCGCACCGAGGCGGCTGACCACTTCACTGAAAAAGCGCGGCGCGGTCGCCAGGTAGAAAACCGCGTTGCCGGTGCCGCTGGCGGCGATTTTCGCCGCCAGCGCCTGGTAGGTGCTCTCATCGAGGAAATCACCCTGGACGTAGCTGATGCCCTTGGCCAGCTTGGCCCACAGCACGGGATCGAGCGCCCGGTCGGCGTCGCCGCCCTTGCTCGCCGCTTCGTTACGGATGAAGTCCTCGAGTTTCTTGGCAAAATCCACATCGCTGATGGCGTTGTGGTCAACCCCGATGATGCGCAGCCCATCGCCCAGCAGACCGTCGCGACTGAGGTGGTAAAGCGCCGGCATCAGCAGACGCTTGACCAGATCGCCATGGGCGCCGAACAGAAACAACGTGGTCGGCGGCGCGGGTTCTGCCTTGGATTTGCTGCCGATCGAGGTCATTTTTTCGGCGTCTCCACGTGACCGCCAAAGCCGAAGCGCATGGCCGAGAGCATTTTGTCACCGTACGTGCTTTGCTGGCGCGAGCGGAAACGGGCAAACAACGAACTGGACAGGACCGGAACCGGCACCGCTTGCTCGATGGCGGCCTCGATGGTCCAGCGCCCTTCACCGCTGTCGGCGACTTCGCCGGAAAAACCGTCCAGTTTCGGATCGCTGGCCAGCGCGTCGGCGGTCAAGTCCAGCAACCAGGACGACACCACGCTGCCGCGACGCCAGACTTCGGCGATATCGGCGACGTTCAGGTCGAAACGCTGCTCAGCCGGCAGGCTTTCGCTGGATTTGGTCTTGAGGATGTCAAAACCCTCGGCGAAGGCCTGCATCATTCCGTATTCGATGCCGTTGTGGATCATCTTCACGAAATGCCCCGAACCGGCCGGGCCCGCGTGGATGTAGCCACGTTCGGCGCGGTCATCGTCGGATTTGCGATCACGGGTGCGCGGGATGTCGCCCATGCCCGGCGCCAGGCTGTCGAACAGCGGGTCCAGGCGCTTCACCACGTCGGCATCGCCGCCAATCATCATGCAGTAACCGCGTTCCAGGCCCCAAACACCGCCGGAGGTGCCAACGTCGATGTAGCTCAGGCCCTTTTCCGACAGGGCCTGGGCGCGACGGATGTCGTCCTTGTAGTACGTGTTACCGCCGTCAATGATCACATCGCCCGGCTCCAATAGTTCGCTGAGGACGTTGATGGTGTCTTCGGTGGGTGCGCCGGCCGGCAGCATGACCCAGACCGCCCGTGGCTTTTCCAGGCCGGCGACCAGTGCCGAGAGGTCCGCGACGCCCATCGCGCCTTCCTGGTGCAGGTTTTCGACAAAAGCGGCATTGCGGTCATAGACGACGGTGGTGTGCCCATTGAGCATCAGGCGCCGCGCAATATTGCCGCCCATGCGGCCCAGTCCAATGATCCCGAGTTGCATGTGCTGATGCTCCCTACTACAAATAAAGGTAAGTCAAAGATTTAGCTCGTAAGACACGTGGAGGTTAGTCCAGAGCATTGCTGCATAGTTTCCGGGTAATTCGAGCGATCACAAGGGATAACGCTCAAGATCCGGCCGAAGCCACAGCGACCATGAAAAATAAAAAAGTTCCAATCACAAGCAAAAGAAATCAGAATCGGCGCCGATAGTAGAGGTGTCGACCAAATACTGGCGACATCTCTATAGTTGATGTACGCCATTTGCGAGGTGAGCAATGGGCCCTGTCGTTACCGCACGTCCTCCCCAAACCCTTTATGTGACCATTCGTCGCGATGAATTGCGCCTACTCAAGGAAGAACGCGATCTACTGCTTGATGAAGTGATGCAGCTGCGCATGCAGTTGCAACACGCACAACTGCCCCACCAGAGCCAGTCCCTGGCTCGGTAACCGCCCCAGAAGCACAGCGCCAGGAAGTGACACTGGCCAAACCGGTGTCATTTCCATGCGAGTCCGCCATGTGTGTTTGTGGCGAGGAGATTTGTCCCCGCTGGGCTGTGGGAGCAAAGCTTGCTCGCGAAACAGGCACCCCGGTCCCTGAAAGACTGCATCGCCTGCATCGCGGGCAAGCCTTGCTCCCACAAATAAATCCCTTACCCAAGGTGCGCTCGCACCCCGGTCACCGATTTATATCCGAAAAACTCACAAACTTTTCACAACCGGCTCGCAATACTCCCCGCCTTTAGGGTTGCTCGGCGTATGCCTGCGGTCACCAATCCGGTGCCGACAGCTTCGTCGACAAAGGCTGGAGCGCTTGATGAGTTTGTTCAAACGCAGCAAAACGACTGCGAAAGGTTTCGACTGGGCCGGGCTTGGCTGGCTGTTTCTGTTCTTCTGGTACTTCTCTGGCATCACCCAACTGCTCATTCTGTTGAGCGACACCTCCGGCTTCACCGGCTTTCGCCAAGCGTTCGTGATGAGCGCGGTGTGGCTGGCGCCCCTGCTGCTCTTCCCCGCCCGCACGCGCGTGCTCGCCGCCTTGATCGGCGTGGTGCTGTGGGCCTGCTCCATGGCTAGCCTGGGCTACTTCTTCATTTACCAGCAAGAATTTTCCCAGAGCGTCATCTTCATCATGTTCGAATCGAACGTGTCTGAAGCCGGCGAGTACCTGACACAGTATTTTGCCTGGTGGATGGTAGCGGCGTTCCTGGCCCACACCGCCGTCGGCTATTGGCTCTGGACCCGCCTGCGCCCGGTGTACCTGCCCCGGGGCCGGGCCATGGTCGCAGCAGTCGCCATTGTCCTGGCCGTGGTCGGTTATCCGCTGATCAAGCAGACCCAGCGTACCGGCAGCTTTGCCGGTGGCCTGGAGAAATTCGAAGATCGCATCGAGCCAGCCGTGCCATGGCAAATGCTCGTGGCCTATCGTCGCTACGGTGAACAGCTGGAGAACATGCAAGGCATGCTCCACAGCGCCAGCAAGATTCCACCCCTGAGCAACCTCAAGGATGCCACGGCAGAGCAGCCGGCCACCCTGGTGCTGGTGATCGGCGAATCCACCAACCGCCAGCGCATGAGCCTCTACGGTTACCCGCGGGAAACCACGCCTGAGCTGGACAAGCTCAAGGGCCAGCTGTCGGTGTTCGACAACGTCGTCACCCCGCGCCCCTACACCATCGAAGCCCTGCAGCAGGTGCTGACGTTCGCCGACGAGGAGAGTCCGGACCTGTACCTGAGCACGCCGTCGCTGGTGAGCATGATGAAACAGGCCGGCTACAAGACCTTCTGGATCACCAACCAGCAGACCATGACCAAGCGCAACACCATGCTCACGACCTTTTCCCAACAGGCCGACGAGCAGGTGTACCTGAACAACAACCGCAACCAGAATGCCGCGCAGTACGATGGTGATGTGATCGAGCCGTTCAACAAAGCCCTGGCCGACAGCGCCCCGCGCAAGCTGATCGTGGTGCATCTGCTCGGCACCCACATGAGCTACCAGTACCGGTATCCGCCGACCTTCAACAAGTTCACCGACCGCCAAGGCGTACCGGCGGGCCTGCGTGACGATCAGGTCCCGACCTACAACAGCTACGATAACGCGGTGCTGTACAACGACTTCGTCGTGTCCAGCCTGATCAAGGACTACGCCAAGACCGACCCCAACGGCTTCCTGCTGTACCTGTCGGACCACGGTGAAGACGTGTTCGACTCGCCAGGCCACGGCACACTGGGCCGTAACGAAGGCAAGCCGACCGCGCCGATGTACACCATCCCCTTCATGGCCTGGGCCTCGCCCAAGTGGCGCGAAAGCCATGACTGGAACTTTGCCGGCGACCTCTCGCGCCCCTACAGCAGCTCGCACCTGATTCACACCTGGGCAGACTTGGCAGGCTTGAGTTTTGATGAGCTGGACCACAGCAAGAGCCTGGTCAGCGCGGACTTCAAGGCGCGCCCGCTGTTGATTGGCGACCCCTATCAAACCCCACGCAAGGCCCTGATCGACTTCAGCCTGATGCAGCCCAAGGCACCGGCGGCCGCAGTCGTGCAGAAATAACCGAAACCCATCAGAAGCCCGCTTTTACAGGGGCTTGATCCAGAACTCCATAGGCCCGTGGGCCGGGTCGAACATGCCGGCGGCAAAGCCGAACTTGGCATAGCTGGCCTGGGCCACGGCATTGCCCTCGAGCACTTCCAGGGTAATCTTGCAGCAACCACGCTGGCGGGCGATGTCCTCGACCTTCTGCAGCATCCTCTGGCTCAGCCCGAGCCCACGAAAATCCTTCATCACCGCCACGTCGTGGATGTTCACCAGTGGCCGGCAGGCAAAGGTCGAAAAACCTTCGAAACAATTGACCAGCCCCGCCGGTTCGCCGTTGACGAAAGCCAGCACGCTGAAGGCATGGGGGCGCTTGGCCAGTTCCTCGGGCAGATGCAGCAGCACCTCTGCCGGCAATGGATGTCCTCCGCCCATCGGGTCCTGCGCATAGCCATTGAGCACATGACAGATCGCTTCGGCGTGAACCGGGTTGGTGTAGCTGGCTTGCAGTACAAGGATGCCCTTGGCTTCTTCCATGACCTTCCATCTCATTTCGTTAGTGCCGCTGGCTCGAAGCCGTCGGCGGGATACAGGTCAGGCTCGCTGACCAAAACGTTGCATTTGCATTTCCTGGAGGCGGCTGAGGGTACGGCGAAACGGGAATTGCAGATAGCCCTCGGTATACAACTCATCCATCGGCACCTGGGCCGAAAGGCACAACGGCACCTTGCGGTCATAACATTCGTCGACCAGGGCGATGAAGCGCCGTACGCCATCGTCATGGATCGACAACTGCGGCAATTCGCGATCACCGGCCTCGACCCGTTCGACACCGTCTTCGGTGCCACGGGCAATGCGCCCTTCGCGTTGTTCGGCGCTCAGGCACGGTACATCACTGAGCAGGATGACGCTGAAGCGGTCGCACAGCGCCATGAAATCCAACGCCGAGAACGGTTGCTCGCACAGATCGGAGTAACGGCTCCAGAGCACGCTGTCGCTGGCCTGGACCGGTTCAAGCAGGCGATGACCGACCTCGATCGGCGCACTGCTCGACGCTTGCCCGGTGGTCAACTGGTTGAAGACGTCACCCAGCGGATCCGGTTGCCCGGGATCGCGCAGCCAATAACGCTGCTGTAATTGGCCTGGGTGCTGGCGATGGTCTTGCCAGCCGTTCACCGGCACGACCTGCATATATCGATTGATCGCGGTGATGGTCGGCAGGAAACGCTCACGGTTGTGGCCGTTGGCATAGAGCTCCTCCGGCGGCAGGTTGGAGGTGCAGACCATTACCAAGCCCAGCTCGAACATCACCTGGAACAGGCGCCCGAGGATGATTGCATCGCCAATGTCGTTGACAAACAGTTCGTCGAAACACAGCACCCGAACTTCAGCGCTCAACTCCCGGGCCAGGGCCTGCAAAGGATCTGGCGTGCCTGTGAGCTGGAACGAACGCTGATGCACCCACGCCATGAAATGGTGGAAGTGTTGTCGACGGGCCGGCACCTTGAGGCTTTCATAAAAGCGGTCCATCAGCCAGGTCTTGCCACGTCCCACCGGACCCCAGAGATAGACGCCCTTGATCGACTTGCGACCTTCGTGCAACGCCTTGTGGCATTGCTCCAGTGTCATGATGGCCAGTTCCTGGGCCTCGTCCTGGACGAAGCCGTGGTGCTCGATGGCATGCTGCCAGGCACTCAAGGGGGAGTCGAAAGTCATACGGCCCGGGTCCGGAAAACGAAGGTGGGGAGTATGCCATGACAGGCGACTGCAGGAACTCTGCGTAGAACTGTTGCGTGGGGTTTATCTGTGGGAGCAAGTTTTTGTGGAAGCATGCCCTGTGGGAGCAAGGCTTGCCCGCGATGAACGATAACGCGGTTTGGCTGTTGGACCGCGGCGCGACTATCGCGGGCAAGCCTTGCTCCCACAGACCTTGCTCCCACAGACCTGGGTGCAGAACTTAGATTGAGATATCCAACCGGCTGATCTTGCCCTGCTCATCGAGCCGGAAGGTGTAGCGCAACTCCAGCGGGCTGCCGGGGAATGTCCCGGAGATCAGGTTTTGCACCAGCACCTTGCCAGTACGTTGCTGCACATTGAGGACTTCCACACGTGGCTGGAAGCGTCGGGCAGTGTCTTCCATCCATTGGGCGATGGCCTGGGTGCCAACACGGTGCTGGCCTTCATCGAACACGTTGGCATCCTCGGCGAAGAAACGCGTCACCGCCGAACTGTCACGGGCATTGGCGGCCGCAATGTAGCCGGCGATGGCCGGGGCCAGGGAAGAGACGGGATTGGACATGGTACGGCTCCTTGTTTTATCGATCTGGCACCATGCTAGAACAGCGTTGTGTCAGTTTTTGTCAGGAGTGAACCGCCCGGTTTCGTCCAGCTTCATCAGCGCAAACCAGTCGCGCAGCAAGTCGCTGCGTCGGCCCGGATAGCGCTCGCCCTGCTCGGTGGCAGAGGCAATCCGGTCGGTGCGAAAAGTCCGATAGGCGCCACGCAATTCGCACCAGGCCACCACCACCCGCGCCTCATTGAAAAAGCCCAGGGCCAGCGGCCAGATCAAGCGTTGGCTCGGGGTCTTGTTCACGTCGGCGTAATCGATGTGCAGCTTGGCCTGGGCGCGAATGGCCTGGCGGTACACGTTCAGTTCCACCGTGTTCTGCGGATAGCCATAGCCCGGTGGGCCGGGCAGTACCGTGGGGTTGCGCAAGGCGTCTCGCACATCGGGGGCCAGCACTGCAGCGACCTTCGCCAGGGCGTCGGCGGCTGCCTTGCCCAACACCTCGTCGGCGCGCTGATCGACGTAGCGCAAGCCCAGCACAATGGCCTCGATTTCATCGGCGGTAAACATCAGTGGCGGCAGGAACAGGCCGCTGCGCAAGACATAACCGATGCCCGCTTCGCCCTGGATCGGCGCACCAAGGGCGGTGAGTTCAGCGATGTCGCGGTACAAGGTGCGCTCGGAAACGTTCAGTTCGCCCGCCAATGTCGCAGCGGTGACCGGGCAACGCTTGCCCCGCAAGACTTGCAGCAAAGTGAGCAACCGAGAGGTACGCGACACGATGGACTATCCAGAAGAAAAAAGTTGACGCAGATTAGCAGAGGCTGGTGTCAGAAACTGTCAGGAGCCCTCCATCCACGTCGCATGAATCCATGCGGCATGAGCTTTTGTGGCGAGGGAGCTTGCTCCCGCTGGGCCGGTCCGACGCTTCGGGCGCAGCGGCCCCTAGCTTTTGCGGTTGCTGCGCAACCGAGCGGGAGCAAGCTCCCTCGCCACAAAGGCGCCCTCGTCAAAGGTTCGTTGGTTGCCGTGGGGCCCCTGTGGGGTATCGTGCTCAATCACCGCCGGTTTTTTTCATTCTTTGAGAGCTTGTCCATGCGCAGAATCCTCGGCTTGTCCCTTTTCCTGATCCTCCTCAGCCTGAGCGCCTGCGCCCTCTTCCCCCACCGTGATCCGCTGAACATCAACGTGGTCGGCATCGAACCCTTGCCCAACCAGGGCCTGGAGGTGCGTTTCGCCGTGAAACTGCGCGTGCAGAACCCCAACGAAACCGCCATCGACTACAACGGCGTGGCGCTGGACCTGGAGGTCAACGACCGTACGCTGGCAACGGGGGTCAGTGACCAGAGCGGTTCGATCCCGCGCTTTTCCGAGGCGATCCTCAGTGTCCCGGTGAGCATTTCGGCGTTTTCGGTGTTACGCCAGACCTTGGGCCTGAGCCAGACCCAAAGCCTGGACAACCTGCCCTATGTGCTCAAGGGCAAGCTCGCCGGCGGCGTATTCGGCACCCTACGCTTCGTCGACCGCGGAACCCTCGACCTGCCGGGCTCCGCCGCCAACTGGTGATCAGGCGGTGAAACGCACACCGGGCTTGACGCGCTCGTCCACCACCAACTCGAACACATCCGGCCTGGCGTAATGCCCCACCACGTCATAGTCGTAGCGCGCCCGCACCAGCTCATCGGTGTCGATTTCGGCAGTCAGTAGCCCAGCGCGGTCCTTCAGCGGCCCGGCGAGTACATCGCCCATGGGCCCGACAATCACGCTGCCTCCGGCAATCAGCGGCCGCTCGGCCGGCCAGTGCGCGACCTCGATACCCAGGGCCTGCGGCGAGGCCTGGACCTGGCAGGCACTGACCACAAAACAGCGACCTTCGTGGGCGATATGGCGCATGGTCACCTGCCACATCTCCCGCTCATCCACCGTTGGCGCACACCAGACGTCCACCCCTTTGGCGTACATCGCGGTGCGCAGCAGCGGCATCATGTTTTCCCAGCACACCGCCGCGCCGACCCGGCCGACCTGGCTGTCGATCACGGGCAAGGTCGACCCATCGCCCTTGCCCCAGATCAGCCGCTCGGTGCCGGTGGGCATCAACTTGCGGTGCCGGGCCACCAGGCCCGCCTCGGGTTCGAAATACAGCGCGGTGCAGTACAGGGTGCTGCAGACACGCTCGATGACGCCCAGCACCAGACTCGCCCCCGTACGCGCCGACAGCCCGGCCAGCGCTTCGGTTTCAACGCCGGGCACGTCAATGGCATTGGCAAAATAGCGGGCAAACGCCTCGCGCCCCTCCGGCAACCGGTAACCCAGTTGAGTCCCAAACGTTTCGCCCTTGGGATAGCCACCCAGCAGCGCTTCAGGCATCACCACCAGGCGCGCGCCAGCCTCGCGAATGGCCTCTTCGTAGGAAAGGATCTGTGCCAGGGTCTCGCCCTTGCCGCCAGGCAACGAACCGATCTGCAGGGCAGCCACAATGGATTTGGGCATGGTTTTTCAACTCCTTGATCATCAGGTGTTGCTGATTCTCAAGCAGCGGTCGATCATGAATAAAGCCCAGAATGCTGCTAAATGATATGAGCCTTATGAATATCGCCGACATCGACCTCAATCTGCTCAAGACCTTCGAAGCCTTGCATGACGAATCCAGCGCCAGCCGCGCCGCCGTGCGCCTGGGCGTGACCCAGTCGGCCATCAGCGCAGCGCTGCGCAGGCTTCGCGGTTTGTATGACGATCAATTATTCGTGCGCACGGGCCGGGGCCTCGCGCCAACGTTGCGGGCCAATCAACTGAAGCCGGTGATCAGTGAAGCACTGGATAAATGTCGCCAGAGCCTGGCGATGGTCGACCCGGATGCCAGCCATTACGAAGGCCGCTCGGTCATCGTCGGCCTGTCGGACGATTTCGAGATTGCCCATGGGCGACGCTTGATTGAAGAAGTGGCCCACCGCGCGCCGGGCCTGCGCTTGATTTTCCGCCAGACCCACAGCCAGATCGTCGGCCGAGCCCTGATGGAGCGCGACCTTGACCTGGCGATCACAGCGGGCGGGTTCGCCCAGCGGTTGCTCAGCCGCCAGGTGTTGGGCGAAGGCGATTACGCCTGCCTCCTGGACCCGGCGAGCCTGGCGCAAGGCCAACATTCCCTCAGCCTGGAGGCGTTCGTGGCCCGTGAACATCTGCTGGTGTCTTCAGGTGGTTTCATCGGCATCACCGACGAAGGGCTGGCCGGGCTTGGCCTGAGTCGACGAGTCTGTGCCTCGACCACCCACTTTGCCGCGTTGCCGTTCCTGCTCAAGGGCAGTCAGGCCGTGGCGACCATCCCGGCCCATGCCGCCCGGGCCATCGCCGACCTCAGCGGCCTGACCTTGCTGCCCTGCCCCCTGGCCTTGCCCCGCTACCCCATCGAACTGGGATGGCGAACCCACACGCAAATGGACCCAGTGGTGATCAAGGTTCGCGAGGGCATTACGGCAACATTCGCCTGAGGCTTACTTGTTGGCAGCCATCAGTCGATTGACTTCACTGCGCACCATGTTGGCGTACTCCGGCGGCGACATGCCGTCCAGTTCGGCACGCACCCACTCGGCCCACTTGCCCTTGCGTTTGGAGCGCTCGCCGAACAAGCGGGCAGCATCGCCCTTGGCTTTGCCCAGGTTGTTTTGCCACAGTTCAAAAAGTCGGGATTTTTCGTCTTCCAGCGCGGCGCGCTCGGCCAGGGGCTTGTCAGCCAGATTGAAGCTCATGGGAATTACCTGTTGCGTAAATAGGCGCCATCTTACACCTTGCAGGGAAACGTCTTAACCACGATTTGTGATGGGCTGCGCCGACAAGGCCAAACGTTGCAACTTTTGCACAAGCGCAGCACTCCATTGATCAATGCCATCATCAACAAGGAGCACTTCAATGGCCCGTAAAAGCACCGTGCAAGCGAATGGAGAGCAAATCAAGGATCAAGCCTTCAGCGAACTGAAGGCGTTGATCGAAGAATCGGAGAAGCTGCTCAAAAGCAGTGCCTCGCTGGTGGGTGAAGACGCTGACGACCTGCGCGGCCAGATCTCCCAGAAACTGCAACAAGCGCTTGATTCGGTCGCCAGCGCACGGGAGCGCACCCGCCCCATGGTCGACGCCACTGAGGTCTATATTGGCGGCCACCCCTGGCAGACCGTGGCGATTTCCGCCGGTTTCGGGCTGGTGGTGGGCTTGTTGTTGGGACGGCGTTAAGGAACAGCCTCCAGCCCCCAAGAGATTGTGTAAGTGGTTAAAACTGTGGGAGCGAGCTTGCTCACGATAGCGGTGGGTCAGGCAACATCAACGCTGCTGAACCACCGCCATCGCGAGCAAGCTCGCTCCCACAGGCGTTTTTGGATGAGCCTGCCATTTATGAACATCCACAAGGTCTTGCTTTAAGCCACTGCTCCCGCCCGCAGGATCGACGCATCCTCCCCGCGATACAGCGCCTCGACCTTCCCCGCCCGCCACTGCAACACCGCCCGTTGGTTGATCGAGCCCTTGTCAGTGATTTCACCGCGGTCGATGGAGGCTGGCTCATCGAGCAAGGCGATCCACTCCACGCGACTGGCGTTGCCGCTGGCTTCGCGGTTCAGGCGTTGCAGCCAGTCGGCGAACCATTGGCGCACCGCAGGGCTGGCAAGAACCCGGGCGTCACTGGCGTCCGCGCCCAGGCCTGACAAGCGCCGGCATTCAGCAAGCCGTGGGAACACCAGCGCCCCCAGGCACTCGCGATCCGGCGCGGTAATCACCAAGTCCTGGACGTAGGGCGTGCCCTCCAGCACCGCCCGGTTGCGCAACGGCCCGACGCTGACGAAGACACCGGAAGACAATTTGAAATCCTCGGCGATCCGCCCATCGAACATCAGCCCCAGTTGCGGATGGCTGGCATCGGCCAGCTTGATCGCATCCCCCGAACAGTAGAAACCGTCCTCGTCGAATACCTCGGCCGTTTGCTGCGGCGAACGCCAGTAGCCGGGCATGATGTGCGGCCCGCGAAAACGCCCTTCGAACTTGCCGTCCACCGGCACCAGGCGCACCTCGCAGCCAGGCGCTGGAAGGCCGATGTAGCCGGCCATGGACAACGGCCCGGTGGTAAAGGTGCAGGACGGCGCCGCCTCGGTCATGCCCAGGCCCGCCATCATGCGGATACGTTCGCCGCAATGCTGTTCGGCGACCTTGTCGAGTCGGTCCCAGGTGCTTTGGGACAAGCCCGCCGCCGCAAAGAAGAACAGACTGATGCGCTTGAAGAAACGCTCGCGCAACTCACCGTCCCGCTCCAGGGCGCTGACCAGTTCCTCCCAGCCCTTGGGCACGGTCAGGTAGGCGGTCGGTGAAATATCCTTGAGGTTGCGCAGGGTTTCGGCGAAGCCCTGGGCGGTGGGTTTGCCGTCGTCCAGGTAGAACGTGCCGCCGTTGTACAGCACGATGCCAACGTTGTGGCTGCCACCGAACGTGTGGTTCCACGGCAACCAGTCCACCAGCACCGGCGGCACCTCGCCGAACACCGGAAAGGTCTGCAGCAGCATCTGCTGATTGGCACAAAGCATACGCTGGGTGGTGATCACCGCTTTGGGCAGCTTGGTGGAGCCTGAGGTAAACAGGAACTTGGCAATGCTGTCCGGGCCGGTGGCAGCGAACGCCTGCTCGGCCTCGACACCGCCGGGTTGGGCCAGCAGGCTGGCGAAGCTTGTCCTGGGCCGGCCTGCCATCTCGCCACGCACCGTGATCAAGGGCACGTCCGCCGGCAATACGGCAGTGATTGCCCGCTCGAACGGTGCGGCTTCACTGACAAACACCAGCCCCGGCTGCAACAGATCGCAGACATGGCGCAGCTTGGCGAAATCCTGGGACAGCAATGAATAGGCCGGCGAAACCGGGCAATAGGGAATACCGGCGTACATCGCGCCGAGGGCCATTTGCAGGTGCTCGATGTCGTTGCCCGAGAGCAGCGCCAAGGGTTTCTCCGCCGACAAACCGTAACCGAGCAGGCTTTGGGCGATGGCCCGGACACTGTCGAGCATTTGCGCATAACTGACTCGACGCCAGTCACCGCCGGCTTCACGGGCCGCGATAAACGTCTGCTCTGGGCGCACCTTGGCCCAGTGCACCAGGCGCTCGAGCAATCGCGCCGGCAGCGGGGCCAGGGGCTCCAGGGAGCGCATGTGCAAGACGCCACGCTCTTCCCGGACTTCGACGGCAGGATGACCAATCGACACCTGGCGATACCGCCCGGCCTCGGGTCGGGAGGACGATCTGGACTCGGAACTCACGTACATTTCCTCCACCAAGGCACACTCGGGTCGCGATGCGAGCGGAGCGTGGCAGCACTAGGCTGCGGCCTTGTCATTGTTATTCTGGCCTGCATCCGGGCGATGGCCTTCAAGGCTCGATCGCCCACGATGCGACGGGTTTCAGATCGGGTAATGCCGGGGACCGTTCTGCAAGGTCACCCAACGCAGCTGGGTGAAATGCTCGATGGACGCCTTGCCGCCAAAGCTGCCGTAACCGCTGGACTTGACCCCGCCGAAGGGCATCTGCGCCTCATCATGCACGGTCGGCCCGTTGATGTGGCAAATGCCCGACTCGACCCGCTGGGCCAAGGCTAGAGCACGACTCGTGTCGCGACTGAAGATGGCAGCCGACAGGCCGAACTCGGAATCGTTGGCCAGGCGCAGCAGCTCTTCATCGCCGTCACCGCGCAGCAACACGGCCACCGGCCCGAAGGACTCTTCGCGGTACAGGCGCATCTGCGCAGTGACGCCGTCGAGCAAAGTCGGCTGCAGGATGCTGCCTTCCAACTGCCCACCCGTGACCAGCGTTGCACCTTTGGCCAGGGCATCGTCGATCAGCCCCTTGATGCGTTGGCCGGCACTGACGTCGACCAACGAGCCCAACACCGAATCAGCGGCCGTCGGATCACCGGCGCGCAGGGTGGCGATCTTCGCGGTCAAGCGGGCGACGAACTCATCCGCCACGCTGGCATCGACGATCAGTCGCTCGGTGGACATGCAGATCTGGCCCTGGTTGAAGTAGGCTCCGAAGGCCGCTGCTTGCACCGCAGCGTCCAGGTCGGCGTCGTCCAGCACCAGCAGCGGCGCCTTGCCACCCAGTTCCAGCAACGCGGGCTTGAGGTGGCGCGCCGACAGTTCGCCGACGATGCGCCCGACGTGGGTCGAACCGGTGAAATTGACCCGGCGCACCGCCGGGTTGGCAATCAATCGTTCGACAATGGCCGGCGCATCCGCGGGGGCGTTACAGATCACGTTGACCACACCGTCACCCAACCCTGCGTCCTGCAACACCTGGCCGATCAGCCGGTGCACCGCCGGGCTTATTTCAGAAGCCTTGAGCACTACGGTGTTACCGCAAGCCAGGGGCATGGCGATGGCGCGGGTGGCGAGAATCACCGGAGCGTTCCAGGGGGCGATGCCCAGCACCACGCCGCAAGGCTGACGCAGGGCCATGGCGAAACTGCCAGGCACGTCCGAAGGAATGATTTCGCCATTGATCTGGGTGGTCATGGAAGCGGCTTCGCGCAGCATGTTCGCCGCCAGGTGCACGTTGAAACCGTACCAATTGGCCATGGCACCGGTCTCGCCGGCAGCAGCGACGAATTCACTGCTGCGGGCCTGTAACTGCTCGGCCGCACGCAACAGCCGCGTCCGGCGTTCGTTAGGCGCCAACGCGGCCCAGGCGGGAAACGCCGCTTGGGCAGCAGCCACGGCGGCGTCGGCATCTTCCAGGGCGGCGGCGGCCACGCGAGACACCACCTCACCGGTCACCGGGTTGCAGCGTTCGAAGGTCCGGCCGTCACGGGCCGGGCACGACTGGCCGCCAATCAACAGGGGCACGTCCAGCATGGTGATTCCTCTTTATTGTCTTTATCGGGAATACATCGCAGCGGTGTAACAGTAGCGCCAGGGCGACGCAGCGAACAGCGGGATGCGGCCCGCCATTCGCCGGTCGATTCAGCGCTTGTAGGTTTGCAAGCCCGGTTTGATGCTCTTGTCGTCCAGGAACTGCTTCATGCCCTGCTCGCGGCCACCTTCGGTGTCGAGCAGGCGCGACTGGTCGAGCTTGGCGTACAGGTAATCCTCGTTCTGCTCCCAGGTCAGTTCGCGGCAGCGCTTGAAACCATGCTTGGCGGCCCGCAGCACCACCGGGTTCTTTTCCAGCAGGTTGCGCGCCAGCTCCACAGTCACTTCACGCAGTTGCGCCAGGGGTACGCTTTCGTTGACCAGGCCCATCTCGGCGGCTTTCTGCCCGCCGAAGGTCTTGCCGGTCATGATGTAGTACAGCGATTGGCGATGGCCCACGGTATCGGCCATGGCCTTGCTGACCAGGTTACCCGGCGGGATGCCCCAGTTGATTTCCGAGAGCCCGAAGGTGGCTTCATCGGCGCAGATCGCCAGGTCACACGCCACCAGCGGGCTGAAACCGCCACCAAAGCACCAGCCGTTGACCATGGCGATGGTTGGCTTGGCGTACATGCGCAGCAGCTTCCATTGCCATTGCGACGCTTCACGACGGATTTTTTCCTGGAGGATTTCCGGCCCGGCATCCACTTCGCGGAAATATTCCTTGAGGTCCATGCCAGCGGTCCAGGCATCACCGGCCCCGGTCAGCACCAATACGCCAGCGGCCGGATCCTGCTCCAGCGTCTCGAGCACGTCGATCATCTCGCGGTTGAGGGTCGGGCTCATGGCGTTGCGTTTTTCCGGGCGATTGAGGATGACCCAGGCGATGCCCTCCTCGATTTCGACCTTGACCGTTTTCCAGCGACCTTCGTAATTGCTCATGATGCGTGCTCTCTTGTTCTTGGCTGAAGATGATCAAAAACTAAACCGGAAAAATAGTTATGTCAATTAACTATTAATCGATTTATCTGTATTTTTCCGGGCCTGGATCGAAGGTTACAAATCTCGAATATGCGCGAGCCCATAGCCAGGGCGCCGCAACCCCGGCAAACTGGATAGCCTTGTTAACCACTCCCCTTGAGGAAGCTCACTTCGATGGCCAAGTCTTCCAAGCTTGCCGAACCCGCCGAGCCCCTGGCTGCCGGTACCGACGCGCAAGCGCCGTTGGACTCCGCGCTGGACGACCTGATCGGTTACGCCCTGCGTCGCGCCCAGTTGAAACTGTTCCAGAACCTGATTGGCCGGCTCGCCGTCCACGATCTGCGCCCTGCCCAGTTCTCGGCCCTGACAATCATCGACCAGAATCCCGGCCTGATGCAGGCCGACCTGGCCAAGGCCCTGACAATCGAGCCACCGCAAGTGGTGCCGCTGCTGAACAAGTTGGAAAGCCGCGCCCTGGCCGTGCGCGTGCGCTGCAAGCCGGATAAACGCTCCTACGGGATTTTCCTGAGCAAGACTGGCGAAACGTTGCTCAAGGAGCTCAAGCAAATCGCCGCGCAGAGCGACCTCGACTCCACGGCGACCCTTTCAGGGGCTGAGCGTGAGGAGTTGCTGCGGTTGTTGAAGAAGGTTTACCAGTAAAAGAACACCGCTCCCCTGTGGCGAGAGAGCTTGCTCCCGCTGGGTTGCGTCCGTAGGAGCTGTGTAGGAGCTGTCGAGTGAAACGAGGCTGCGATCTTTCCCCAGACACTTGAATCTCAAGCGAAAGATCAAAAGATCAAAAGATCAAAAGATCGCAGGCTTCGCCAGCTCCTACAGAGCCCAGCGGGAGCAATCTCTGGCCACAAAAGCACTGCATCACTCGTCAAGGCATCACCAGATCGGCACGCTGTACGTCACCAGGAACCGGGTCTGGTTCTCGTCGCGAAACGCCGCCGTCCCCGGGAAGTTGTTGCGATAGATCGATTTGCGCGCCAGCAGCCCGACGTTTTTCAGCGGGCCGCCCTGGATCACGTATCCCAGCTCCATCTGGAACTCACGCTCCTTGCGATCCTCGGCATTGAGGGCCGCCAGTTCGATGTGATCGCCACGCACATAACGCAGCCGACTCCGCAGGCCCGGCACGCCCACGGCGGCAAAGTCGTAGTCATGGATCGCTTGCCAGGTGCGTTCCTTGGCATTGAGGAAATCCGAGCTCATGGTCATTTCGCTCAAGCCCATCAGCTCGGTGCCGGACACATAAGGCGTGGCCGTATCGCCACTGGCATGCATGTAGCCCAGGCTCACGCGATGGCCACCCAGGCGATAGCCGACCAGCGCCGAGACATTGCGGTTATCCACTTTGCCAGCCTTGGCCGCGCCGTCTTCGTCGCTGAAAAAACTGCGCAGGTCGGTGGTCAGGACGCCGTCGCCCAAGGGCAGGTTGTGCAACAACGCCAGGGTGTTCTGTTGATACAAATCCGCCACTTCAGCGTGATAAGCCCGCAGGCTCAGGTCTTTGTTGACCTGGTAGTCGCCGCCCACATACGCCATATGGGAAGAAGTCGCCGCACCGTTGAAACGACGGTTGGGCGAGGCGATGCTCATCGGTTGGTAGTCGGTGGAGTCGCGCCGGGCGATGCGATCGATATAACCGGTGTTCAACGTCAAGCCGTCGATGTCCTTGGAACTGAGGGTCGTCCCGCGAAAGGTCTGCGGCAGCAGCCGCGATGGGCTGGCAAAGGCAAACGGCAGGAAGATCGACACATCGCCGGTCTTCACCGTGGTTTGCGCGAAACGCAGCTTGCCGGTCACGCCCAGGCGCGAATACTCATCCGCCGCGCGCTTGTCGCTGCTCGACACCGGCAACAGTTCGGTGCCGCTTCGGTCAGGCGACGAGTCGAGCTTGATGCCCAGCAATCCCCTCACGTCGAGGCCGAACCCGACCGTGCCTGGGGTAAACCCCGACTCGACGTTCATGAACACGCCTTGAGCCCACTCCCTGGCCGCGGTCTTGGCGCCGTCGTCCTTGTAGTCGCGGTCCATGTAGTAATTGCGCAGGGTCAGGGTACCGTGGCTGTCGTCGAAGAAGCCCTCCGCCCGCAAGGCGGGAGCCCCCAGGCTCAGCCCGAGACAGGCCAGCAGATGAACGAGCGATGAAACAGGGCGCGCCGTCAGGGCGGCCCGGGCAAGGTTTGGCATGTTCGATATCCACTTATTGTTGTTGTTTTGTTCGGCCCAGCCTTGGTGATGGGGGCCGTGGGAACCAAGAATGGAAACCGCACGGGTGCTTCGTCAATCAACACTGACCGATAATCGAACATTAATATCATTAACTAATTTACCGCCCGGCTTGAAAATCCGCACCAAGCCGCTGATTTTTATAATGATCTGGCCAGCTTACGACTCCTCCTTGGCAGCCTTCATTTTTTAGTTAGCTTTGTTAATCTTAAATGCAGCTGCCGGTTATCCTCCGAGCCGGTGTTCCCTCACAAAAACAATAAGAGGATTTGCCATGAACCAGCCGGCGCGTCGTGCGACGCTGACCATCGCCTTGTGTTTCATCGTCGCGTTGATCGAGGGTTTCGACCTGCAGTCAGCCGGTACCGCAGCCGCAGGGCTGCGACAGACATTTGCCCTCGACCCGAAAATGATGGGTTGGGTATTCAGCGCCGGGATCATCGGGCTGTTGCCAGGTGCGTTCTTCGGCGGCTGGATCGCTGATCGCATCGGTCGCAAGAAAATCCTCGTCACCGCTGTCTTGCTGTTCGGCGTGTTTTCCCTCAGCACCGCTTATGTCGAACACTTCTCCAGCCTCTTGCTCGTACGTTTCATGACCGGCCTGGGCTTGGGCGCCGCCCTGCCCAACCTCATTGCCCTGTGCGCCGAAGCCGTGGGCGAGCAGCGCCGGGGCACGGCCATCAGCGTGATGTATGCCGGCGTGCCGTTGGGTGGTGCGTTGGCGGCAGTGGTCGCCATGTTGTTTGGCGAGCACTGGCAGATGACGTTTTTCATCGGTGGATTGGCGCCCTTGCTGGTGGTCCCGCTGATGCTCCTGTGGCTCCCCGAATCCAGCGCCTTTCGCCAGGCGCAGGATGGCGGCTCATCGCGTGGCTCAACCGCTCAGGCGCTGTTCGGTGAAGGTCGCGGCGGTACCACTTTGGCGTTGTGGCTGAGTTATTTCTTCACCCTGACGGTGATGTACATGTTGCTCAACTGGCTGCCGTCGTTGCTGCTGGAACAGGGCTTCAGCAAACCCCAGGCCGGCCTGGTGCAGATGCTGTTCAACATCGGCGGAGCGCTTGGCTCGTTGCTCGGAGGCCTGTTGCTGGACCGTTGCAATGGCATCAAGGTGGTGCTGTTCGTCTATGCCGGGCTGCTGAGCGCCCTGGCCGGGGTCGGGTTGTCGGTCGGTATCGTGCCGATGGCCATTGCCGGGTTCGCCGCTGGGTTGTTTGTCATGGCTGCGCAATTGGTCCTCTATGCCTTGGCGCCGCCCTCCTACCCTACCGCCGTACGTGCGACGGGAGTGGGTGCAGCGGTGGCCATCGGACGCCTGGGGTCGGTGGCCGGGCCTCTGGCTGCCGGACAGATCCTGGCAGCTGGGGGTGGGACCACAGCCGTATTGCTGGCGACTTCGCCTGGGTTGGTGGTCGCGACTTTGGCAGTTCTCAGTGTGATTCGTCGTTCGGTCGGGCCGCGGTTGGGTGCTCCTGAGCCGGTCGCTGGGAACTCCTGACTTGGTGTGTATATCCGTTATTTGGGTAACGGCGGCTTAGGGTTCCGCCCTTACGGCGGCTCACTTTTGGAAGAGCGCCAAAAGTAAGCAAAAACGCTTTGCCCCACCACTCGGCACCTCGCCTAGGCTCGGTGTGCCCTCACTCCGGCATTGCTCCGTGGGCCGCCGCGAAGGGCCATCCATGGCCCAGCGCGGCTAACCCGGCATCCATGCCGGGTTGCCCACTGCGCAATGCCTGCGTTCGGCCATCGTGGTTAACGGGGCGCCGAGATCAACGTCCACCGCGAGGCGGCCTGACAGCCGACCTGGCTCTTGGTAGGACCGCGTTTCCCCTGTGGGAGCGAGCTTGCTCGCGATGACGCCAGCACAGCCAACATCACCACCAACTGCCCCTCCGCAATCGCGAGCAGGCTGAACTGGTCAAGTAAATCCGGACACCAGTTACGGTGTTTATGCTGCTTTTTGCTCCATGGCTATTGGCGATAGGTAGTCGTTGTAGCTGTGGAGCCTGGTGCGGTTGTAGTACATGAAGAAGCGCACCATATCGGTTTGTGCTTCCTCGCTCGTGCTGTAACCGTTGCGAGGGACCCATTCTGACTTCAGGGTGCCGAAAAAACGTTCTGTTGGAGCATTGTCCCAGCACTGCCCGCGATGACTCATGCTTTGCAAAATGCCATTGCGCATCAACTCTTCTTGAAACTTGCGGCTGGTGTACTGACAGCCCTGATCCGAATGAAACATCAATCCAGGTGGGCATGTTCGAAGCTCTATCGCCATGCGTAACGCCTTGCTGACCAGGTTGGCGTCATTGACCAGCGAAAATGCCCAACCAATGACCCGGCGAGCAAACAAGTCGATCACGATGGCCAGATGAACCCAGCGTTTACCCACCATCAAGCTTGTAACGTCGCCACACCAGACCTGATTGACCACGGTCGGCTTGAAATTACGCTTGAGCAGATTGGGTGCGACAAATGCTTCAACTCCTTTGGACCTGAATGGATGAGGCTGGCGTTGTTTACTGACAATGTTGGCTTCCCTCATCAGTGTTCTAACAAGGCTTCTGCCGACCGCTATGTTTTGGGCCTTCAGATGCTTGCTGATCGTTCTGGACCCCATGGCTTCCCGGCTTTCGCTGTGCAGTTCAACCACCTTCCCCTTGAGTTCTTCGCGCTCGATCTTAGGCCGCGAGAGCCGCTGTAGCCATTCGTAAAAGCTGCTGCGCTTCACATCGAAAACGCGACACAGGATGGCGGTCGGGAATGACTCTCTTAGCTCCGCGATCATCGAAAACGATCGGGATCCGACATCAAGAGAGCGGTAGCCTTTTTTAAGATTTCGGCTTCCATTTCCATGCGTTTGATCTTGGCTTTCAGATCCTGAATCTGCCGTTGATCCTCAGTAATGGCCTTGGTGCCTTGAACTGGCTGACCTTTTTGTTCCTTGCGAACCTGGTCCACCCACCGTCGTAACGCGGTAGCACTGATGTCCAGCGACGCGCAGACTTCCTGTACTGAACAGTTGTCATCAATCACCATGCTGGCCGCACGATGTTTGAACTCGCGGGAAAAGACTCTTCTTTCTTTCATGGAACCTCCAAATTGGCGAAATCATATCGCCCTTAAGAGGTGTCCGGAATTATTAGGCCAGTTCAGGCTCGCTCCCACAAGGTTTCGAGTGTTCACGACATCTGATGTCGACACAAAATCCTGTGGGAGCGAGCTTGCTCGCGATGACGTCGGCACTGCCAACATCACCACCAACTGACCTACCGCTATCGCGAGCAAGCTCGCTCCCACAAGGTTTCGAGTGTTCACGACATCTGGTGTCGACACAAAATCCTGTGGGAGCGAGCCTGCTCGCGATGACATCGGCACAGCCAACATCACCACAAGCTGACCCACCGCTATCGCGAGCCAGCTCGCTCCCACAAGGGGTTTTGGGGCTGAGGCTCTGACATTGATCGGCCTAGACCTTGAACCGCGCCACCGTCTCATGCAGTGACCCGGCCATCTGCGCCAGGTCCTGGCCCGCCGTATCGGTATGCCGCGCGCCCAGCATGACCTGTTCGGAGAGGTTGCGAATGCCCACCAGGTTACGATCCACCTCTCGCGCCACCAGTGCCTGCTGTTCCGTGGCGCTGGCGATCATCAGGTTGCGCTCGTTGATGTGCGAGATCGAATGGGCGATTTCATCCAGGGCATCGCCGGAGCGCTGGGCCACTAGCAGCGTGGCTTGCACCAGTTCGCTGTTGTTCTGCATGGAGCTCACCGCATGCCCGCTGTCCAGGCGGATATTACCGATCATGCCCTCGATTTCCCGAGTCGAATCCTGGGTCCGATGAGCCAACGCCCGGACTTCATCGGCCACCACTGCAAAACCACGCCCGGCATCACCGGCGCGGGCGGCTTCGATAGCGGCGTTCAGTGCCAGGAGATTGGTCTGCTCAGCAATGCTGCGGATCACATCCAGCACCGAGCTGATGTCCTGTACCCGCCCGGCCAATTGCTGGATTCGCCCGGAACTGTCCGTCACACCTTCGGCCAGCGCGGTAATGGAAGCCACCGTTTCCTGGACCTGTTCACGACCGCGCTGGGCCGTTTGCTCGGACACTCGCGAGGCTTCGCTGGTGCTCACCGCATTGCGCGCCACTTCATCCACCGCGGCGGTCATCTGGTTCACGGCCGCGGCAGCCTGTTCGATTTCATGCCCTTGCAACTGCAAGGTGCTGCTGGTCTGGCTGCTCACCGCGCTCAGTTCTTCGGAGGAACTGGCCACCCGATCCACCGAGGCCGCAATGTGCCGGACCATGCTGTTGAGGCTCTGCTGCATGTCGTGCATGTTGCTCATCACGCTGTCATTGGCGCCGACACCCACGGGCACGCGGATCGTCAGGTCGCCCTGGGCGATGAGGTTAAGCACCCGCGCCGCGTCATTGGGTTCACCACCCAGGGGACGGGTCACGCTGCGGGTCACCAGGACCGCCACGGTCGTCACCAGGGCCAGGCAAGCCAGCACCAACGCCAGCATGTTGCGCCGCGCATCGTTGTAACGTGCCTGGGCCAAGTGCTCACGTTCGACAAAGACCTTGCCCTGCATCGCCATCATTCCTTCGAGGCTTTTGTACACCTCAAGCTCCGCCGGAATCACGCCCTGCTTGAGCTGCGTCATCGCCTCGTCCGTCGCGCCCTGGCGGATCAACGCCTGCACCTGGACGAACGCCGCCACATAGGCCTCGCGACGCTTTTTCAACTCGGCATACGCGGCCTTGCCTTCAGGCTGATCGAACAGCGGCTCCAGCGTGGCGAAGGCCTGGGTAATCCGTTGTCGGGTGGCGTCGATGGATTGCTGGACTTGCACGTTGTTCTTGTCGATCAGCAAGTCTCGGGTGTTCCTGGCGTTGTCGCGCACACCCGTGGCGATCACCATGATCGGGTCGATCTTCGGCCAATCCTGCCGAACGATCTGCTCGGCCTGGTCGCGCAGCATCGCCAGGTCGTTCAAGGCGTAGAACGTCAAGGCGATCAAGGCCAGTGGCGCGATGGCAAAGCCGATCACGATGCGTTGGGCGGTGGTGAGTCTGGTCATATCAAATGCTCCCTGTTCAACTACCTGCCGGTTGGCAGCGCATTTGAAAACCTTAAAAAAGTGTGGTCCGGTCATCTCGGGCCGCTGTCGGTCGTTCATCTCGGCGCTCGCTCAACTGCGTAAGACGAACGAGGGAAACAGCTCGCGCATGGCGGCCCATAGTTCGGGCTGCAAAGCGTGTGCCGAGACGCTGGAAAGGTGGGGATCGAGCATCCGCGCAGTGCGCACCAGTTGCACGGCGAACCGCGTGACGCCGCGTTCGCTCAAGCGTCGGGCCAGGGTCAGCAACCGCTCGGGGTCGAACAGATGCCAGTGCACCGTCGTGCGACATTCATAATCCACGCCGCTGGCCAACAGGTGGTCGAGGCTGCGCCAGTTGGCGGCGCCGCTGCCCTCGACCCGGGTCACGTCCAGGGCATCCTCGGGCAAGGCCTTGACGTCGAAACCCACCCAGTCGGCAAGCCCGACCACTTTGGCGAAGGCCGCCGGCTTGATGCCGGCGCTGTGCAGGCCGATGCGAAAGCCCATCTGCCGCACTTGCTCCATGGCTGGCGCCAGGCCGTCCTGCAAGGTCGGTTCGCCGCCGCTGAAGACCACGGCGTCGAGCAAATCCTGACGACGTTGCAGGAACGCCAATACCCGGCACCAATCCACCTCCTCGCTGCCGCGCGGCGGGATCAGTTGCGGGTTGTGGCAATAACGACAACGCCAGGCACAGCCCTGGCAAAACAGCACACACGCCAGTTGGCCCGGATAATCGAGGGTGGTCAGGGGCACCATGCCCCCGACCCGTAGCACTCGACTCATGGACGCCCGGCCGCGCGTTCGGTGAAGTGCACCCGCTCGCGATGCTCGGACTGCTTGCCTGGGTTGAAGGCCGCCACCGGGCGGTGATAACCCATCACGCGGGTCCAGACTTCGCAACGTTGACGTTGTGCTTGGGGAAGGCTTTGCGATGCATTCATGGGTGAAGCTCCTTGCGGTCGATGGATCGGATCAGTGAACGCTGCCCTGGCGCTGTTGTTGCAGCAGCAAGGCCTCGTCGCATTTGGGGCAAAACTCGTGTTCGCCGGCCAGGTAGCCGTGCACCGGGCAGATGGAAAAGGTCGGCGTGATGGTCAGGTACGGCAGGCGGAAACGTCCCAGGGCCTTGCGCACCAGTTGCTTGCAAGCCTGTGTGGAGGAAATCTGCTCGGCCATGTACAGGTGCAACACGGTGCCGCCGGTGTATTTGCATTGCAGTTCGTCTTGCAGCTCCAGGGCTTCGAACGGATCTTCGGTGAAGCCCACCGGCAGTTGCGACGAGTTGGTGTAGTACGGGGCGACCGGGCTGCCGGCCTGCAAGATATCCGGATAGCGCTTGAGGTCTTCCTTGGCGAAGCGGTACGTGGTGCCCTCGGCGGGCGTGGCTTCGAGGTTGTAGAGGTGGCCGGTTTCTTCCTGGAACCGCAGCAGCGTGGCCCGCACGTGATCCAACAGTTTCAGGGCGAATTCCCGGCCTTGCTCGGTGTGCAGGCCTTGCTGGTCATCGGTGAAATTGCGCAGCATTTCGTGCAGGCCATTCACGCCGATGGTGGAGAAGTGATTGCGCAAGGTACCCAGGTAGCGCTTGGTGTAAGGGTACAAACCGGCATCCATGTGATGCTGGATGACCTTGCGCTTGACCTCCAGGCTCTCCATCGCCAGTTCCATCAGCGTATCGATGCGTTGCAGCAACGCGCTGGTGTCGCCCTTGTACAGGTAGCCCAGACGGGCGCAGTTGATGGTCACCACGCCCAGGGAACCGGTCTGCTCCGCCGAACCGAACAAGCCGCCGCCGCGCTTGAGCAACTCGCGCACGTCCAGCTGCAAGCGGCAGCACATCGACCGCACCTGATTGGGTTGCATGTCCGAGTTGAGGAAGTTCTGGAAATACGGCAGGCCGTAACGGGCGGTCATTTCGAACAGCCGGTCGGCGTTCTCGCTGTCCCACGGAAAGTCGTGGGTGATGTTGTAGGTCGGGATCGGGAAAGTGAACACCCGCCCTTTCGCATCGCCGGCCTGCATCACCTCGATGTAGGCGCGGTTGATCAGTTCCATTTCCGCTTGCAGGTCACCGTAGGCGAACGGCATCTCTTCGCCGCCAACGATCGGGATCTGTTCGCGCAAGTCCTGTGGGCAGACCCAGTCGAACGTCAGGTTGGTGAACGGGGTTTGCGTGCCCCAGCGCGACGGTACGTTGAGGTTGTAGATGAACTCCTGCAACGACTGGCGGACCTCGTCGTAGCTGAGCTGGTCCTTGCGCACATAGGGCGCCAGGTAAGTGTCGAACGAACTGAACGCCTGGGCGCCGGCCCATTCGTTCTGCAGGGTGCCGAGGAAGTTCACCATCTGTCCCAGGGCACTGCTCAGATGCTTGGGCGGCCCGGCCTCGACCCGCCCTGGCACGCCATTGAGGCCTTCGTGCAACAGGGTGCGCAAGGACCAGCCGGCACAGTAGCCAGCGAGCATGTCCAGGTCGTGGATATGCAGGTCAGCCTCGCGGTGCGCCTCGCCGATGGCCTGGCTGTAGACTTCATCGAGCCAGTAGTTGGCGGTGACCTTGCCCGAAACGTTGAGGATCAGCCCGCCGAGGGAATACCCCTGGTTGGCATTGGCCTGCACGCGCCAGTCTTCGCGGTCCAGGTATTCGTTCATCGACGTGGCGACTTCCACCAGCGTACGGCGATCCCGACGCAGGCGTCCGTGTTGCTCGCGATACACGATGTAGGCACGCATGGAGAGAAAGAAACCGGCGTCCATCAGTACCCGTTCGACACGGTCCTGGATCTGCTCGACGTTCAACCGCGTCTGCCCTTCCAACCGCGCCAACACTGCCTCCAGCAACGCCTCGGCCTCGGCTTCGGCGTATTCGCCGGTGGCCTTGCCGGCGGCGATCAGCGCCTGGCGGATCTTGTCCGCATCAAAGGCGACCACACTGCCATCGCGCTTGTGCAAGCGGTTACACCCTACTGAGATCAACGTGCTCTGCATTTTGGCTCCAGACACTACATATAGGCTTTTTGAGATCTTCAAACACAATATGCAGTGGAGAGTACGGACAAAAGGCAGGGTTGCAATTGATCGACATCAAGAATCGGGAGCGACCGGCATTCAGGCTCGAAAAGTCATTTTTTCAAGCGCCGCAGATCCCTTGTGGGAGCGAGCTTGCTCGCGATAGCGGTGGGTCAGTTAAGTTTGATGTTGACTGGGCCGCCGTCATCGCGAGCAAGCTCGCTCCCACACTGGTTTCCGGCTGACTGCAGGATTTAGACTCACCACAGCCCCCCTGTGGGAGCGAGCTTGCTCGCGATGAGGCCGGCACATTCAACGTCGAGGGTGCGGGCCAGAGTGCTTTGGGTCTGCTGCGCAGCCAAGCGGGAGCAAGCTCCCTCGCCACAGGACCCTGTGCGATCCCTCACCCCCCGCTCATGTTCATGAACCGCACAATCTGCACTTCCCCACCCGGGTTGAAGTCATGGCGCAGTGGCTTGCCACGCAACGCCTGGTGCACCGCCTGGATCACCGGTTGGTCTTCCAGCGGATAACGCCGCAGCAAGCCGCGCAAATCAAGGGAGTCTTCTTGCCCCAGGCACAACAGCAAACGCCCTTCGACGGTCATGCGCACGCGGTTGCAACTGGCGCAGAAGTTGTGGGTGTTGGGTGAAATGAAACCGATCCGAGTATCCGGATGACGCTCCAGGCGCACATAGCGCGCCGGCCCGCCGCTGCTCTCGGCACTGTCGAGCAGGCGATGATGGCGGGCGATCTCGGCCCGCACCTCATCGCTGGAACAGAACGACTCGCCCCGGGAACGCCCGACCTCTCCCAACGGCATCTCCTCGATAAAGCTGATGTCGATGCGTTGGTCGATGGCGTACTGCACCAGCGCCGGAACTTCATCGACATTGCGTCCCTTCATGACCACGCAGTTGAGCTTGATCCGCTCGAACCCGGCGACCTTCGCCGCTTCGATGCCGGCCAGCACCTGGTCCAGGTTGCCGTTGCGGGTGATCGCCCGAAAACGTTCGCCGTCCAGGCTGTCGAGGCTGATGTTCATGCGCTTGACCCCAGCCTCGACCAGCGGCTGGGCCAACCGCCCCAGCTGCGAGCCGTTGCTGGTCATCACCAGTTCCCGCAGGCCAGGCAATGCCGCGATCTCGCGACACAGCCCGACGATGCCCGGACGGATCAGCGGCTCGCCACCGGTCAGGCGGATTTTCTTCACCCCCAGGCCGACGAAAAGCCGCGCCAGGCGCTGCAACTCCTCCAAGGTCAAGACTTGCTGACGCGGCAGGAACGTCATGTTTTTCGCCATGCAATACACACAACGAAAATCACAACGATCGGTCACCGACATCCGCAAATAATCGATCTGGCGCCCAAATCCGTCCTGCAACACCGCGTTCATGAAGATCTCCCGATTGAGCCCGTGCTCACTGCACCAGCGGCGAGTCGGCACCCTGAAGGTGAATGCCGCGAATGTCCGCCGCACCGATCAGGGTTTGCAGGTACTGCACCAGCGCTTTTTGCCACACGCCCTGCTGCAACTGGATACGAATCGCCGTCTCCACTGCCTCATACGGCAATGGCTGGCCATCGATTCGCTGGTCGATGCTGATCACGTGCCAGCCATAGCGACTTTCCAGCGGTTTACCGGCCAGGCCCGCCGGCAGGGTGAACAACTGGCGCTCCAGTTCAGGCACGGTCTGGCCCTTGCTGATCTGCCCCAGCGAGCCGCCCTGCGCCTTGGAAGGACACGCCGAATGCGTCAGCGCCAACTCGGCAAAACTGCCCGGGAACTGGTCCAGCCGCTCCAGCAGCAGCTCGGCCTGGACATGGGCCAGGCTGCGCGCCTCGGCATCGTCCGGCGCACATTCGAGCAGGATGTGCCGCACCGCCAGCAACGGCGCACTGTGAAAGCGCGCCCGGTTGTTTTCGTAGTAACGCAGGCAGGTTGCCTCGTCGCACTGTGGCACCTGCACCTCGCGTTCGAGCAACAACCGCGTCGCCGCCTCCTCTTCGTTTTCGCCGGCACCGACCTGCAACGCCAGGCCCAGTTCGGCGATACGTTGCTGGAGCAATTCGCGAATCACCAGCGCCCGAGCGGCCTGGTAGACCGCCTCCTCACGGCTGTCAGCCGGGTGATATTGCAGCTCCTGGGCCATCGCCTGCGGGGTGATCGACACCCCGTTGACGCTGATGATCGGCCACTCCTGTTCACTGCTGGCAATCAACTGCGGCGCTTCATCTTCCGCCACCGGCCCGGCCTGGGCCGGCTCGAACTGCACCGCCCCCGCCGGTTCGGCATCGGCCACCGGCGCGATTACCGGTGCCGCTTTTGCCGAAGAACCACAGCCGCCGCTGCCGCCACTACTACCGCCACACCCGCATCCACTCGCCATGATCTTCTCCTCAAAACTTCTGCCGAACGATTTGATAACGACGCCCCAGGTACCAGACCGGCGCACTGACGATATGGACCAGACGAGTGAACGGGAACAGCACGAACAGGGTCAGGCCCAGCACCACGTGGAGCTTGTAGACCAGGCCCACCGGCGCTATCGAGGTAGCGGCTTCAACCGGACGCAACAGCACGGTGTTCTGGGCCCAGTCGGCCAGCATCACCATCACCGAGCCGTCCATATGGGCGGTCGACGCCACGATGGTCATCAGCCCAAGTACCAGTTGCACCAGCAGCACCACCAGCACGAGGATGTCCGAGGCATTGGAGGTGGCGCGAACCCGTGGGTCGGTCAGGCGACGGTTGAGCAGCATCACCAGGCCGATCAGGCCCAGTACGCCGAAGAAACCGCCGGAGACCATCGCCAGCAACTGCTTGTTCTCGGTGCTCAGCACGTGGTGGTAGATCGCCGAGGGTGTCAGCAGGCCGACGAAGTGGCCGGCCAACACGAACAGCACGCCGATGTGAAACAGGTTGCTGGCCACGCGCATGCCGCGCTTGTTCAGCATCTGGCTGGAACCGGCCTTCCAGGTGTACTGGGACAGATCAAAGCGTGCCCAACTGCCGAGCAGGCAAATCGCCAAGGCGACATAGGGGTAGACCCCGAACAACAACAGATCCCATTTAGACATTGCCCACCTCCCCGGCTGGCGCTGCGGCCAGCCCTTCATGCTGAAAATCCACCCAGTGCAGCGGCACCGCACTTTCGTCTCGCGCCTTGCCCGGCGCGCTGGGCAGTGAACTGCAACGGTCCTGCTGTTCGGCCTTCATGAAGTCCACCGCCTCTTCTTCCCAGATCTTGTCCAGGGCTTCGAGGGAGTCATCCCGTGGCTCGGCCTTCACTTGCTCACGCAACTCGGCCACGGCCACCTGAGGCTCGGCCCCGGCGATTTGCAGCAAGGCCCGGAAGCAACTGGCGTAGGCGCTTTCACGCTCGTCCAGGCGCGCCGCGAGCAAAGCCAGCAGGTGCGCTACATCGGCCAGGCCCTCGCGGGCCTCGATGTCTTCGCGGGTGGAAAGAAACTCCAGGTACAGCGGGATGTAGTCGGGCAGTTCCTTGACGCCGATGGCGAAACCGGCCTCTTCGTACTGGGCCATCATGTCGACCATGGCCTGGCCCCGGTCACGGGATTCGCCATGGACATGTTCGAACAGCAGCAGCGACAGCGAACGACCGCGGCCGAACAGCGCACCGTAGTGCTCCTGGCCATCCATCAGGTCCTTGCCGCAGATCACCTCCAGCAACTCGAACAACCCGGCGCGCTGGTTCGGACTGATTTCCCGCGTTTGGAGAATCGCTTGTTCCAGCTCATCCCGACCGGCCACCAGGGTCTCGGTCGGGTAGTCGAGCAGCAACGAAATCACCTTGAGAATGCGCATGCTCATTCCTCCCACAACTGCACGGTTTTGATCACGTCGCGGCGGTTGGCCTTCTTGCCACCGAACATGTTGGTGTCGGAGCTGCCACTGCAACCGCTGCCAAAGCTGAAACCGCAACCGGAGCGCTCGGCGAACGCGTCGCTCATGGCGTCTTCGCGGTGGGCGCTTGGCACGACGAAGCGGTCTTCGTAGTTGGCGATGGCCAGGTAGCGGTACATCTCTTCCACCTGGTTCACGCTCAAGCCGACGTCGGCGAGCACTTGCAGGTCCTGCACGCCGTCGACCTGCTCGGAACGTTTGTAGGCACGCATCGCCAACAAGCGTTTGAGCGCAAGCTTGACCGGTTTTTCATCGCCGGCGGTGAGCATGTTCGCCAGGTAGCGCAGCGGGATACGCAGGCTGTCGACGTCCGGGATCACCCCGTTCATGCCCACGGTGCCAGCCGTGGCGGCGTTCTGGATCGGCGACAGTGGCGGCACGTACCAGACCATTGGCAAGGTGCGGTATTCCGGGTGCAGCGGCAGTGCGAGTTTCCAGTCCACGGCCATTTTGTAGACCGGCGAGCGTTGCGCCGAATCGATCACCGACTGCGGCACGCCATCGGCCAGGGCCTGGCGAATCACCGCCGGGTCGTTCGGGTCGAGGAAGATCTCCAGTTGTTTCTCGTACAGGTCCTGCTCATTGGCGGTGCTTGCCACTTCGCTGATGCGATCGGCGTCATACAGCAGCACGCCGAGGTAACGGATGCGGCCAACGCAGGTTTCAGCGCAGACGGTCGGCATGCCGGCTTCGATGCGCGGGTAGCAGAAGATGCATTTTTCCGACTTACCGCTCTTCCAGTTGAAGTAGATCTTCTTGTACGGGCAGCCGCTGATGCACATGCGCCAGCCACGGCATTTCTCCTGGTCGATCAGGACGATGCCGTCCTCCTCGCGCTTGTAGATCGCACCGCTCGGGCACGACGCCGCGCACGTCGGGTTCAGGCAGTGCTCGCACAGGCGCGGCAGGTACATCATGAAGGTGTTTTCGTACTCGCCGTAGATGTCCGCCTGGATCTTGTCGAAGTTCTTGTCCTTGCGCCGCTTGGCAAACTCGGTACCAAGGATTTCCTCCCAGTTCGGGCCCCATTCGATTTTCTCCATGCGCTTGCCGGACACCACCGAGCGTGGTCGCGCGGTGGGCTGGTGCTCGCCCAGCGGTGCGGTGTGCAGGTGCTGGTAGTCGAAGTCGAACGGTTCGTAGTAATCGTCCAGGCTCGGCAGGTCCGGGTTGGCGAAGATGTTCGCCAGCACGCGGAACTTGCCGCCGATGCGCGGGTTGATCGAACCGTCAGCGTTGCGGATCCAGCCGCCCTTCCACTTGTCCTGGTTTTCCCACTCCTTGGGATAGCCGATGCCAGGCTTGGATTCGACGTTGTTGAACCAGGCGTATTCCATGCCTTCACGGCTGGTCCAGACGTTCTTGCAGGTAATCGAGCAGGTGTGGCAGCCGATGCATTTGTCCAGGTTCAGGACCATGCCGATTTGTGAGCGAATCTTCATCTCAGTTCTCCTCGATATCAGTCGGCAGTGGACGCGGCAAATCATCGCCACTGGAACCATCGAGCCAATCGACCTTGACCATCTTGCGCACCACGACGAATTCGTCGCGGTTGCAACCGACCGTGCCGTAATAGTTGAAGCCGTAGGCCTGTTGGGCGTAGCCGCCAATCATGTGGGTGGGCTTGAGCACCACGCGGGTCACCGAGTTGTGGTGGCCGCCACGGGTCTTGGTGGTTTCCGAACCCGGCACGTTCACGATCCGTTCCTGGGCGTGATACATCATCACCATGCCTTCCTTGACCCGTTGGCTGACCACCGCACGGGCGGTCAGCGCGCCATTGACGTTGAAGCATTCGATCCAGTCGTTGTCCTCGATACCGGCGCGCTTGGCGTCGATTTCCGAGAGCCAGACAATCGGTCCGCCACGGCTCAAGGTCAGCATCAGCAGGTTGTCGCTGTAGGTGCTGTGGATGCCCCACTTCTGGTGCGGGGTGATCCAGTTCAGGACGATCTCGGTCTCGCCATTGCTGCGCTTGCCCTTCACGCCGGCGATGGTGCGGGTGTTGACCGGTGGCCGATAGCTCATCAGCTGCTCGCCGAACGCCTGCATCCACGGGTGATCCTGGTAGAACTGCTGGCGACCGGTGATGGTGCGCCATGGGATCGACTCATGGACGTTGGTGTAGCCGGCGTTGTAGCTCACGTGATCGTCTTCCAGGCCAGACCAGGTCGGGCTGGAAATGATCTTGCGTGGCTGGGCCTGGATGTCACGGAAGCGAATCGCCTCGTGCTCCTTGGACACCGCCAGGTGGCTGTGGTCGATGCCGGTGAATTCCGACAGCGCTGCCCAGGCTTTCACCGCGACATGGCCGTTGGTTTCCGGCGCCAGGGACAGGATCACTTCGGCAGCGTCGATGGCGCTGTCGATTTTTGGCCGCCCTTGGCTGATACCCGCCTCGACTTCCTTGTGGTTCAGTTCGCCGAGGAATTTAACTTCAGTATCAGTGTTCCAGTTGATGCCCTTGCCGCCGTTGCCGAGTTTTTCCAGCATCGGGCCCAGGGAGGTGAACTGCTTGTAGATGTTCGGGTAGTCGCGTTCCACCACGTGCAGGTTCGGCGCGTTCTTGCCCGGGATCGGCGCCACACCGGCACTTTTCCAGTCGGTGCCGCCAAACGGTTGGGCCAACTCGCCGACGCTGTCGTGCATCAGCGGTACGGTGACCAGGTCTTTCTCGACACCCAGGTGGCCGACCGACATGGCGGAAAACGCCTTGGCGATGCCCTTGTAGATTTCCCAGTCCGAACGCGATTCCCAGGCCGGATCGATGGCGGCCGACAGTGGGTGAATGAACGGGTGCATGTCCGAGGTGTTCATGTCGTCTTTTTCGTACCAGGTGGCAGTCGGCAAGACGATGTCGGAATACACGCAGGTCGAGGACATGCGGAAGTCCAGGGTGGTCACCAGGTCGAGCTTGCCAATGGCGCCCTCGTCGACCCACTCGGCTTCAGTGGGCTTGCACTCGGTGCCATGGCCGATGTCTTCGTTCATCACGCCGTTCTTGGTGCCGAGCAGGTACTTGAGCATGTACTCGTGGCCCTTGCCCGAGGAGCCCAGCAGGTTGGAACGCCAGATGAACATGTTGCGCGGGAAGTTCACCGGGCTGTCCGGCTGCTCGCAGGCAAAACGCAGGGAACCGTCCTGCAACGACTTGACCACGTAGTCCTTGGGTTCCATGCCCGCGGCGGCGGCGTCGCGGCAGATGTGCAGCGGGTTGGTGTTGAGCTGCGGTGCACTCGGCAACCAGCCGGCCCGTTCGGCGCGGATGTTGTAGTCCAGGGCGTGCTCGGGGAATTGCGATTTGTCGGCCAGGGGCGAGAGCACATCGTGCATGCTCATCTTCTCGTGGCGCCATTGCGAACTGTGCCCGTAGAAGAAGCTGGTGCCGTTCATTTGCCGTGGCGGACGGTTCCAGTCCAGGCCAAAGGCCAGGGGCAGCCAGCCGCATTGCGGACGGAGTTTTTCCTGGCCGACATAGTGGGCCCAGCCGCCGCCGGTCTGGCCGACGCAACCGCAGAGCATGAGCATGTTGATCAGCCCGCGGTAGTTCATGTCCATGTGGTACCAGTGGTTCATCGCCGCACCGACGATGATCATCGAGCGTCCACGGGTCTTGTCGGCGTTGTCGGCAAACTCGCGGGCGATCTGGATCGCCTTCTCGCGGCTTACGCCAGTGATCTGCTCCTGCCAGGCCGGGGTGCCGGGCACCGAAGCGTCGTCATAGTCCTTGGCAACGTTGGCGCCGCCCAGGCCACGGTCGATCGCCAGGTTGGCCGCCGACAGGTCGAATACGGTGGCGACTTTCGCCACGCTGCCATCGGCCAGCACCACGCTGTGCACCGGCACCCGACGGAACTGCACCGCGTCACCGGCCACATGCTGGAAGTACTCCTGGGCTTCGCCGGCGAAGTACGGGAACGCCACCTCGGCGACGTCGCCGCCGATCAGGCTCAGCTTGAGGTCGATCTCACGCCCCTCGCCGCCTTCACGGGGCAGGATGTTCCACTTGCCCTTCTCACCCCAGCGATAGCCGATGGAGCCTTGGGGCGAAACCAGTTCGCCGGCGGCATCCATGGCGATGGTTTTCCATTCCGGGTTGTTGTCCTGGCCGAGGTTGTCGGTCAGGTCGCTGGCCCGCAGGAAACGGTCCGGCTGGTAACCCGCACCCGGCGCAGCGCCGAGCATCGGCTTGAGCATCACCAGTACCGGCAGGTCGGTGTAGCGCTTGGCGTATTCGGTGAAATAGGCGCTCGGCTTGTCCAGGTGGAATTCTTTGAAGATCACATGGTTGAAGGCCTGGGCCAACGCGGCGTCGGTGCCCTGCTTGGGGTTGAGCCACAGGTCGGTGAGCTTGGCGACTTCCGAATAGTCCGGGGTGATCGCCACGGTCTTGGTGCCCTTGTAGCGCACCTCGGTGAAGAAGTGGGCGTCAGGGGTACGGGTCTGCGGGACGTTGGAGCCCCAGGCAATGATGTAGTTGGAGTTGTACCAGTCGGCCGATTCCGGCACGTCGGTCTGCTCGCCCCAGACCATCGGCGAAGCTGGCGGCAAGTCGCAATACCAGTCGTAGAAGCTCAGGCACACGCCACCGATCAACGACAGGTAACGCGAGCCGGCGGCATAGCTGACCATCGACATGGCCGGGATCGGCGAGAAGCCCACCACCCGGTCCGGGCCGTGTTCCTTGACGGTATAGACGTTGGCGGCGGCGATGATCTCGTTGACTTCTTCCCAGTTGGAACGGATGAAGCCGCCCATGCCGCGCTTGCTTTTATAGGAGTCGGCCTTGGCCTTGTCCTCGACGATGCTGGCCCAGGCTTCCACCGGCGGCAGGGTCTGCCGGGCTTCGCGCCACAGCTTGAGCAATGGCTTGCGAATTTTCGGGTACTTGAGCCGGTTGGCGCTGTAGATGTACCAGCTGTAGCTCGCGCCGCGAGGGCAGCCGCGTGGTTCGTGGTTGGGCAGATCGTTGCGGGTACGCGGATAGTCGGTCTGCTGGGTTTCCCAGGTGATCAAGCCGTTCTTGACGTAGATTTTCCACGAGCACGAACCGGTGCAGTTCACCCCGTGGGTGGACCGCACGATCTTGTCGTACTGCCAGCGCGAACGATAGACGTTCTCCCAGTCCCGGGATTCCTTGCGGGTCTCGCCGTGACCATCGGAAAACTCGCCTTGCTTGCGGTTGAAAAACCGCAGTTGATCCAATAAATGACTCACAGTGTGTTCCTCTCAGGCTTGCTCCGCGGGGTCTGCGCCCCGCCCACGCAATAGTTGAATTCGTCTTAGCAGGGAGTCGCCGCGCCCTTGCGGGCGTACCACCACCAGGTCACCACGATGCAGCTCAGGTAGAAGCCGACGAACATGTAGAAGGCCATCTCCGGGCCGCCGGTCAGGGCCATCGAAGTGCCGAATGATTTGGGAATGAAGAAGGCTCCGAAGGCGCCCATGGCCGAGCTGAAACCCAGCACGGCGGCCGATTCCTTGCCGGCGTTCTTGAGCGCCAACTCGCGTTGTTCGGGCTTTTTGCCCAGGGCGGACTTCTCGTGCAGGGTGCGGAAGATCACCGGGATCATGCGGAAGGTCGAACCGTTGCCCACGCCAGTGGTGATGAACAGCAACATGAACATGCCCAGGAAGCCGTAGAAATTGCCGCCCTGGCCGTTCTGCGGCAGGAAGTGCAGGACCCCGAAGACCATCACGATCATCAACACGAAGTTCCACAAGGTGACCTTCGCGCCACCGAGCTTGTCCGCCAGCCAGCCGCCCAGCGGCCGTACCAGCGCGCCCACCAGTGGACCGAGGAAGGCGAATTTCAGGGCAATGACGTCCGGGAACGAGGTCTTGATCAGCAGTGGGAAGGCGGCGGAAAAACCGATGAACGAACCGAAGGTGGCCAGGTACAACCAGCACATCAGCCAGTTGTGCTTGCGCTTGAAGATCACCGCCTGTTCGCTGAACGAAGCGCGGGCGCTGGACAGGTCGTTCATGCCGAACCAGGCAATCAGGGTCACGGCGAGGATGAACGGTACCCAGATGAAGCCGGCGTTCTGCAACCACAGCGAGCTGCCGTCGGCCAACACCTGCGGCTGGCCGCCCATGAAGCCGAACACACCGAAGGAAATCACCAGCGGCACGCTGAACTGCATCACCGACACGCCCAGGTTACCCAGCCCGGCGTTCAGGCCCAGGGCGGTGCCCTGCTGGGACTTGGGGTAGAAGAAGCTGATGTTGGACATGCTCGAGGCGAAGTTGCCGCCGCCAAAACCGCAAAGCAATGCGATCAGCACGAACACGCTGTAGGGCGTGGCCGAATCCTGCACGGCGAAGCCCATCCACAAAGCCGGTATCAGCAACGACGCCGTGCTCAGCGCGGTCCAGCGGCGCCCGCCGAAGATCGGCACCATGAACGAGTAGAAGATGCGCAAGGTCGCGCCGGACAGCCCCGGCAATGCCGCCAGCCAGAACAACTGGTCGGTGCTGAAGCTGAAGCCGATGGCATTCAGGCGCACGATCACCGTGCTCCAGACCATCCACACCGCGAAGGCCAACAGCAGCGCCGGGATGGAAATCCACAGGTTGCGCCGGGCGGTCAGCTTGCCGCTACTGCCCCAGAAAGCAGGGTCTTCCGGGCGCCAGTCATGAATGACCGGGCCCTTTTCAGGCGTTTGCAGAACGGACATGTTCTTCTCCTTGGGCAATGCTGGAAAACGGGGATTGAGTGGCCGGCGGCTGTTTACCCAGCAGCGGGCGCTTGCGCATTTCGCTGAAGTACATCCAGGCCAGGGAGACCCAGACCACGCCGTACATCAACATGAAGCAGGACGAGCGCACGCCGGTGAGATCCACCAGGGCGCCGAACATGATCGGCAGCACGAACCCGCCCAGGCCGCCGGCCAGGCCGACGATGCCGGACACCGCGCCCATGTTTTTCGGGTAGTCGTTGGCGATGTACTTGAAGACCGAGGCCTTGCCGAACGCGAAGGCGATGCCCATCACGAACAGCAGCACGGTGAACAGCGTGGGGGTGAGACCGATGTGGAAATCGACGATGCCGTTGACGGTCTGCACTTGCAGCTGCGTCTGGGGATAGGAGAGCAGAAACAGGCAGATCCAACTGACCCACAACACCCACCAGGTCACGCTCTGAGCGCCCCAGCGGTCAGACATCCAGCCACCGACGGCCCGCAGCACGCCACCGGGCAAGGAGAAACACGCCGCCAGCAGCGCCGCGCTTTGCAGGCTGAAGCCGTATTCCTGCACGTAGTACTTGGTCATCCACAAGGCCAGGGCCACGTAGCCGCCGAAGACGATCGAGTAGTACTGGCAGTAGCGCCACACGGCCGGCTCTTTCAGGGTTTTCAATTGCTCGCGCAACGTCGCGCCGCCGGTGCCGCTGTGTTCCTTTTTCTCGGTGGTGAGAAACCAGAACAGCAGCGCGGTGATGAACAGGATGGCGCTGAACACTTTCGGCACCAGGTGCCAGGTGCCGAACGCGATCAGCGCCGGAGCGAGGAACTTGGTCACTGCCGCACCGGCGTTGCCGGCGCCGAAGACGCCCATGGCAAACCCCTGGTTCTGCTTGTCGAACCACTTGGCGACGTAAGCGATGCCCACCGAGAACGAGCCACCGGCCAGGCCGACGAACAGGCCCAGCACCAGGAACTGCCAGAAGGCCGTGGCGAGGGTGATCATGTACAGCGGCAATACGCAGACCAGCATCAGCAGGAAGAACACGATCCGTCCGCCAAAGCGGTCGGTCAGAAGCCCCAGGGGCAAGCGCACCAGCGAACCGGTCAACACCGGCGTGGCAGCCAGCAGGCCGAATTGGGTTTCATTGAGGGCCAGCATTTCCTTGATCGGAACGCCGAGCACGGCAAACATCATCCAGACCATGAAGCACACGGTGAAGGCCAGGGTACTCATCCCTAGTACCAGCCCTTGTTGCACTTGCGCTCGCATCACGATGCACTCCGTCAGTTCGATGAGCGCAGCCTAGTGATACGAACCCCGCGAAAACTTGACCTGGATCAACGTGCGTCGGGGCGGTCCAGGCCTATGCTTGGCCCGTCTACCTCCAAGGAGGTAGACCCGGATATTGATACAACCCTTTATTTATCAATATCTTGAACAAGTCTGCCGAAGCTTTTATGGAAATGGAGCGGCCGACAACTCTTTAGAGGTAGTGCGCCCAGGATTGGCTGCTACACCCCCAGGTCCAGGGCGCCCCCTATGCTCGGTTCACAGTTTTGCCCCGCAGGCCCGCGTCGATGATGCGTTGGCTGCGCAGTTCCCTGCCCGCTCGCGCCGGGCTGGCGGTGATCCTGATCGCCATCCTGGCCTTGGCCAGTTCCTTGAGTGCCGGGTTGATCGCCTGGTTCAGCCAGGGCGACGCTGCTGCCATCAACACCGCCGGCTCCGTGCGCATGGAGACCTACCACCTGAGCTGGAAACTGGCGGCGGGGGCCAACGACGACATCCCGGCGATCACCGCCAGCCTGCAACAACGCCTCGACAGCCCAGCCCTGCGCGCCGTGCTGGAAGATGGGCCGGAAACCTCCCTGCACAAGAGCTATCGCGACCTTGTGCAACGCTGGAACCAGACCTTGCGCCCGGCCATCGAGCGTGGTGACTCGGCGTTTTTCCAGGCCAATGCCAATGCCTTCGTCAACCAGTTGGACCGGTTCGTCACCCTGCTGCAACGCCAGAGCGAGCACAAGCAAGGCTGGCAGCAGGTGATCCAGGGCGCGGCGCTGTTCAGCACCATGATCATCCTGCTGATCGGCCTGTATGAATTGCAGTACGGCGTGGTCACGCCCTTGCAGGAGTTGGTGGACGCCACCCAGCGCTTTCGCCGTGGCGAATTCCAGGTGCGAGTCAATCACCAGTCCGAAGATGAACTGGGCCAGTTGGCGACCAGTTTCAACACCATGGCCGAGACCATCGAGCAATCGCACCGCACCCTGGAAAACCAGGTCCGGCAAAAGACCCTGAACCTGCAACAGGCCAACGCCGCCCTGGAGCTGCTGTACCAGAGCAGTCGCAGCCTGGCGACGCGCCAGGCCAATGCCGAAGGGCTGGACGAACTGATCCGGCGCTTCCAGCAGCGCCTGCCGGGCCTGCGCCTGACGCTGTGCCTGCAAGGGCAATTGCAGTCACCGGCCAGGCACTTGCTGGCGTTGCATGGCGCCGACAGCCGCCAGGTCTGCGCCAGCAGCGATTGCGCCAGCTGCCATAAACGCAACGCTGCACGCCCGCAAGCCTTCAGCATCAGCAACCAGGGCAACGAACTGGGTGAGCTCAAGGCCCATTTTGTCGACGGCCACGCCGCGCAGCCCTGGGAAACCGCATTGATCCAGGCCCTGGCCAACCTGATTGGTACGTCGCTGTCGCTCAAGCGCCAGCGCGAACAGGACCATCGTCTGCTGCTGCTCGATGAACGCACGATCATTGCCCGCGAGCTCCACGATTCCCTGGCCCAGGCCTTGTCGTACATGAAGCTGCAAGTCAGCCGCATGCAGACCCTGATGCGTCGGGGCGAACCGGTGCAGACCCTGGAGACCGTCACCGGTGAACTGCGTGAAGGGCTCAACAATGCTTATCGCCAGTTGCGCGAGTTGCTGACCACCTTCCGCTTGCAGATCCACGATGACGGCCTGGTCGAAGAGCTCAAGGACACCGCCGAGGAGTTCTCCAACCGAGGGGACTTCAAGGTGCATCTGTTCGTCGACACCCTGGCCTTCGAGCTGTCGGCCAGCGAGCAGATCCACATCCTGCAGATCACCCGCGAGGCCCTGTCCAACTGCCTGCGCCACGCCCATGCCGAAAACGCCTGGCTCGAACTGCGCCAGGAAGGCGAGACCGTGCAGCTGTCGATCGAAGACGATGGCCGCGGCTTCAGTGGCGAGGTGGACCAGCGCGAACACCATGGCCTGAACATCATGAACGAACGAGCCCGCAGCCTGCGCGGCCAACTGCAGATTCACTCCCGTACACCCCAGGGCACCCGCATCCAGGTGCATTTCCAACCGGAATTCCTGGGCCAACACACCGAAGGCCTCGCAACATGAACGCCCCCCTGCGCCACACCCTGCTACTGGTCGACGATCATCCGATGATGCGTCGCGGGATCCGCCAGATGCTTGAACTCGAAGACGATTTGCAGATCGTTGGCGAAGCCAGCCACGGCGAAGAAGCCCTGACCCTGATCGAACCGCTCAACCCCGACCTGGTGCTGCTGGACAACAACATGCCGCAGATGAACGGCATCGAGACCCTGCGCCGGCTGCGCGCCATGCACTACACCGGCAAGGTGCTGCTGTTCACCGTGTCCGATGCCGAGGACGACATCCGCGATGCCCTGCGCCTGGACGCCAACGGTTACCTGCTCAAGGACATGGAGCCGGAGCTGCTGATCCAGTACATCCGCGATGCCCTCAACGGCGCCCTGGTGATCAGCCCGGGCCTGACCCGCGTCATGGCCCAGGCGCTACGCTCGCCACCGCGCCAGGCCGATGTGGAACTGACCGAACGCGAACGCCAGGTCCTCAAGACCATCGCTGGCGGCTACAGCAACAAAGTCATCGGGCACAAGCTGGGCATCACCGAAGGCACGGTCAAGGTGCATGTGAAGAACCTGCTGCACAAGCTCGGCTTGCGCTCACGGGTCGAAGCCGCGGTGTGGGCGATGGAGCATTTGCGCGGGGCGGGCTAGTCCTGGTTGGGGGCCATGAATAAACACACAACCTGTGGCGAGGGAGCTTGCTCCCGCTGGGGCGCGCAGCGGCCCTGTTTTTTTGGGGGCTGCTGCGCAGCCCAGCGGGAGCAAGCTCCCTCGCCACAGGATCTGTGTTCTGCAGGCATTGATTTGACTGGCATGGCCGCTCCTCATCCCTCTTCCGAGGTAGGCCTGCCGAGGCATAGGCCGGCGGCGATTTGGGCTCTACCATGACGGCACGCGGAGGTACGCCATGCTGACCCACCCTTCCATCGTTTTACTGTTGCGTCGTCATCACCTGTTCAGCCAACTGCCGGAGCGGGTCTTTGAGGATGTCTGCAGCCTGGCTGTCCTCAAACGCCTGGAATGCAACAGCACGCTCATGCACCAGGGCGATCCGGCCAAGCGGTTTTTCTTGCTGGTCAGTGGTCAGATCAAGCTGTTCCGGGTGACCGGTGAGGGCCAGGAGAACCTGGTGGAAATCATCCAGCCCGGCCAGACCTTCGCCGAGGCCTTGCTGTTCAGCCAGGCCCGTTGCTATCCGGTCAGTGCGTCGGCGATCAAGGACAGCGTGCTGGTGAGTATCGAGGGCACCCATTACCGCAAGGCCCTGGAGGACCAGCCCAAGGTCTGCCTGGCGATCCTGGCGAGCATGAGCATCCATCTGCACCAACGCCTCAAGGACATCGACAACCTGACCTTGGCCAGCGCCAGCCGGCGGGTGATCAATTTCCTGCTGCAGGAACGCGATCCGCGGGATGGTCAGGTGGTTTTGCAGGTGTCGAAGCGGCTGGTGGCTTCCAAGTTGGGGATTCAGCCGGAGACGTTTTCGCGGATTCTGCATCGGTTGGTGGATGGGGGGTTGATTGCCATGGAGCGGCGTCAGATTCATATCTTGTCCGAGGATGGGTTGGAGGCTTATCAGCAGTAGGTTTCTTTGTGTGAATATCCGTTATTTAGGTAACGGCTGATTATGGTTCCGCTCTTACAGCGGGTCACTTTCGAAAAGCCCGGAAGCCGGCCCAGTCGAAAGTAACCAAAGCGCTTCTGCCCCACCACTCGGTGCCTCGCCTAGGCTCGGCATGCCCTCACTCCGGCATTGCTCCGTGGGCCCGCCGCGAAGGGCCATCCATGGCCCAGCGCGGCTACCTCGGCATCCATGCCGAGGTGCCCACTCCACAATGCCTGCGTTCGGCCAGCGTGGTTAACGGGGCGCCCGAGATCAACGTCCACCACGAGGCGGCCTTATAGCCGACCTGGTTCTTGGTGGGACCGTGTTTCTCCTGTGGGAGCGAGCTTGCTCGCGAAGGCGTCGGCACAGCCAACACCACCGCAAACTGACCCACCGCTATCGCGAGCAGGCTCGCTCCCACATGGGTTTTCGGGCGCTCAAAGCATCTGCATACGACACAAGAACCTGTGGGAGCGAGCTTGCTCGCGAAGGCGTTAACACAGCCAACATCACTGCAAACTGACCCACCTCTATCGCGAGCAAGCTCGCTCCCACAATTTGGATTGGGGACAGCCGAAGAAACAGGTCGGCTACTAGGCCGCCTCGCGAGCAAGCTTTGCTCCCACAGATCTGATGGGTGTACGACCAGGAGAACCAGGTCGGCTGTTAGGCCGCCTCGCGATGGACGTTGATCTCGGACGCCCCGTTAACCACGATGGCTGAACGCAGGTATTGCGCAGTGGGCATCCCGGCATGGATGCCGGGATAGCCGCGCTGGGCCATGGATGGCCCTTCGCGGCGGGCCCACGGAGCAATGCCGGAGTGAGGGCATGCCGAGCCTAGGCGAGGCACCGAGTGTTGGGGCAAAGCGCTTTTGGTTACTTTTGGCGCTCTTCCAAAAGTGACCCGCCGTAAGGGCGGAACCATAAGCCGCCACTACCGAAGAAATGGATATTCACCCAACCTAACCCACATCAATCAACCCCACTACCCGCGAAAACACCAACTCCATCTCAGGCTCACTACAGTCCACCCCAAACCGCTTGCGCAACCCCAGCTGGTTCAGAATCACATGCACATCCGCCACCAAATCGTGCTGCCGCAAGCACGCCTGAACACACTGCAATGGACAACCATCCAACGCAATGATCCGCCGCCCCGACCGCGCCTTGTCAACCAGCGGCGCCACATGCCCACCCACCCCGACAATACAAGACATCTCCGCCAAACCCGCACGGTCCAACCGCAGGGCGACGGTGTTGGCCAGTTGCGCCACGTTGGAACAACCGGAACACGAATACACCAGAGGCAATAAACTCGGGGCTTTCATCAGACCGTCGCCAACCCCTTGCCCGCCCGTTCCAGATTGCGCCAGAGCCAAGGCGGCAGGACGTCCGGATCAAGACTGTCGATCAAGTTCTTCAACGCCAGCCCCAACTCGGTATCCCCCTCGATCACCAACCGCCGACGAAAGAACAACGTATCCGGGTCTTCCTGCCGGCTGGCCAGCAACAGGAATTCGCGCCAGTTGCCGCTGATGGTGACCTGGGCCTCGGCCCGTTCGGCAATGCGCAATCCGTCCCGTGCCAAGGTCAGGTACCAGCACAGCTTCAGGTCGGGCACGCGCAGGCACAACCAGCGTCCACGCAGCACATCGAATCCGCCATCGCGCAGCGGCTCGGCCAGGCAGCGATTGAGCGCCTGCTGCAACGCCAGTCGCTGCACCACGAACGGCACCTTGCCCACCAGCGGCAGCAAGCGGTCGGCGCCTTTGAGCACCCACTTCTTCGGACTCAACACAGGCCCGCCTCCTCTACCTTCAACATGCCGGCATGGCCGTGCCAGTAACCATTGCAACCGTCCACGAACAGCGGCGGTGCCTCGCCCTGGCGAACTTTGTCGAAGGCCGTGACCACCTCGGCCATGCCTTGGGCACGCGGACTCAGGCGCAGCACATCGGCGCCGCAGGCCATCAACGCGTTGTAGTCGGCCAGCAGGTTCGTCACCTCGCCGGACATCGTCTGGATGCCGTTGAGGGTGAACAACTGTTGGCCTTCCTGACTGCTCAACGCCAGGCCGTCGGGGTAGTTGATGCAGCAGAACTGACAGTCGTCCTTGGGGCGGTTTTCGGCTCGGGCGGTAAAGCAGCGCGCCGAGTACGCCAAGGGCAGATGACCGTAGGCGAAGATCTCCACCTCGGGCACCTCGCGGTCCATGTCCCGCACCTGCTCCAACACATCGCCGATCAGCGCCGCCGAACACTCCACAGGCGGCACCCAACGGATCATGCCGCTGTCGAGCAATTGCCCCAGGGCGTGGCCGTTGTACAAGTTCAGCGCCGGTCCGCCGACGAAAGGCAGCTTGCGTTCGGCCATGAACTGCACCGCGCCCATGTCGTTGGCTTCCACCAACAACTGGCCGTTGTCACACAGGCGTCGCAGCGAGGACAGCTCCGAGGCTGCCTCGATCAGCGTCAGGCTCGACAACACAATCTGTGCCTGGCTGCACGCTTGCAGCTCGCGCGCCAACCCCAGCCACTGATCCAGGGAGAACGCCCGGCGTTTCGAACACACGGTTTCCCCCAGGTAAATCACGTCCAGCGGCAATGCCGACATCTCGGCATAGAAATTCCCCAGTTGCGCTTTGTCCCAGTAAAACAGGACCGGTCCCAGGCTGAGTTTCATCTGGCCTCCCCTCATTGCCATGATCGATGGTAGGCACCCAGGGTGGTCTGGCTGCCTTCGGACAAGCCAGCCAGCACCTGGCGCCATTCTTCCTGCACCCGGAACCGTTGCGGCGCGGCCTTATGGGCATCCAGTGCGGCGCGCCAGACCCGGGTCACTTGCTCAACGTAGGCCGGGCTGCGTTGGCGACCTTCGATCTTCACCGCTTCGACGCCGATGGCCGCCAGCTCCGGCAGCAGGTCGAGGGTGTCGAGGCTGGTGGGTTCTTCCAGCGCATGGAAGCGCTTGCCGCCGACCAGGAAGCGGCCTTTGCACAGGGTCGGATAACCGGCCGGTTCTTCGGGGGTGTAGCGGTCGATCAGCACCTCGCTCAGGCGTGCGCTGAGGCCTTGGGCATCCTCGCTCCAGCGCACCGCCTTGGCGGGCGAGCAGACGCCGCACAGGTTCGGCGATTCGCCGGTGATGTAGGAAGACAAGTGGCAACGGCCTTCAGCCATGATGCACAGGCTGCCGAAACCGAAAACTTCAATCGGCACCGGACTGCCCGCCGCCACCTGTCGCACCTGGGCCAGGGACAGTACCCGCGGCAGCACCGCGCGACGGATGTCATAGCGCTGCGCGTAGAACGCCAGGGCCGCGGCGTGTGTGGCCGAGCCTTGTACGGAAAGGTGCAGCGCCAACCGAGGATGGCGCTGGCTGGCATAGCTGAGCACGCCAGGGTCGGCGGCAATCAGGGCATCCACGCCGAAATCGGCGGCACGGTCCACCGCCCGTTGCCAGCGTTCCCAGCCCTTGGGCTGCGGGTAAGTATTGACCGCCACGTACAGCTTGCGTTGATGCTGACGGATATGTGCGACAGCCGCGTCGAACTGCTTGTCGTCCATGTTCAGCCCGGCAAAATGCCGGGCATTGGTGTCATCGCGAAAGCCGACATAGACGGCATCGGCGCCTTGGCGCACCGCCGCTTTGAGGGCAGGCAGATTCCCTGCCGGGCAAACCAGTTGCATGGGGCATCCTCATGAGAAAAACTCAAGCGCCGCCAGTCTAGCCAGCCCTCGGCCGGCGACCTTGACGACAATCAATTGCCGTCAATGCATCAGCTCGGCGAATGGCAGGTACAGCACCTTGTCGTGCTTGTGCAGTTGCGCCTCACACTCCACCACCGCCAGCCCATCGGCCCAGCAAGCGGCCGTCAGCATCGCCGAACTTTGCTGAGGGTGCAGTTCCACACACAGGTGGCCGCTGGCATCCGGAACCAACCTGGCCCGCAGGTACTGCCGGCGTCGGTTGCGCTTGAGCCAGTCGAACCCGGCTGGCACCTGCAACGGCACAGGTAACACGTCGCCCATGCCCTGGGCCCGGAACAGGAACGGACGCACGACGATCAGTGCGGTAATCAATGCCGCCGACGGGTTGCCCGGCAGCCCGATCCAAGGCTTGCCTTCCACATCGCCAAAGGCCAGGGGCTTGCCCGGCTGGATGGCGAGGCGCCAGAGGTCGATGCTGCCCAAGGCTTCGATGGCATGCTTGAGGTGGTCTTCTTCACCCACCGAGACACCGCCCGAGGTGATCAGCACATCGCATTCGGCGGCGGCCAGGCGCAACGCTTGTCGACTGGCCAATAGCTGGTCGGGCATCACCCCGAAGTCATGCACCTCGACACCCCAACCGCGCAACAGTGCGGCGAGGCTATGGCGATTGCTGTTGTAGATCTGTCCTGGCGCCAGTGGCTCGCCCGGCTCGCGCAGCTCATCGCCGCTGCTGAGCAAGCCCACTTGCAAGGGGCGATAAACGTCCACCTGGCCGACGCCGGCACCGGCGAGCAAACCCAACTCCTGGGCGCGCAAGCGCGTGCCGGCTTCAAGCAGCCGGTCTCCTCGACGCAATTCCTCGCCTTCCTTGCGAACATGGTCGCCGCCATTGACCGACGGCAACCAGACCCGCTCGCCATCGACGCGACAGCTTTCCTGCGGCACCACCGTGTCGGCCCCCGGTGGCAGCGGCGCGCCAGTAAAAATCCGCACGACGTGCCCGGCTTGCAACGGCTCGCCCGGTTCTTCACCCGCGGCGATCCGCCCACCCAACAGCAGGTAGCCGCCGTCACCCGGCAGGTCAGCGGCCCGCAGGGCATAGCCGTCCATCGCGCTGTTGTCCCAGGCTGGCAGGTTCATCGGGCACACAATGTCAATGGCCAGCACACGCGCCAGGGCCTGGTCCAGGCCAACCCGTTGCACGGGCGGTGGCGGCGGTGCCTGGTCGAGCAGATGACGGATCGCCTCATCCACCGGCATCAGCACGCCGCTGTCGCACACCCGACCGCTCACGAGCGTGTCTCGCAAGCAGTTGGGGCGATGCCGTCCTGGGGCTTGAGGTGCGGGGTGAAATTGCACGGGCCGGTGCGGCTGTCCAATTGCCCGGCCAGGATCTGCTCCCACCCGGTCCGGCACGCCCCCGGCGAACCCGGCAAGCAGCACACCAGCACCCCATTGCTCATGCCCGCCAAGGCGCGCGATTGCAGGGTGGACATGCCGATCTCCGCCAGCGACACCTGGCGGAACAGCTCGCCGAAACCGTCGACGTGTTTGTCCAGCAACGGCGCCACCGCTTGGGGGGTGTTGTCGCGCGGGGTGAACCCGGTGCCACCGGTCATCAACACCACCTGCACCTTGGGGTCGGCGATCCATTGGGAGACCTGGGCGCGGATCTGGTAGATATCGTCTTTCACCAACCCACGGTCGATGAGCACGTGTCCGGCCGTTTGCAACAGGTCCGCCAGGGTTTGGCCCGAGGTGTCGGTATCGAAGGTTCGGGTATCGCTGATGGTAAGGACCGCGATGTTCAGCGGTTGAAAGAGGCGTTGCGTCAGATGGGCCATGATCAGCCGTCCTGTCAGAAAAGATGGCCCAGCCTGAACCGCAATCGTTGCCGGGCCTATTCCTCGTTGGAGGTACCTCCCTTGGCACCCCATGCAAGAACGATCTGTCCCAGTAGGAGCTGACGAGCGAAGCGAGGCTGCGATCTTTCCCGGGCCACTTGAGTCTCAAGCGAAAGATCAAAAGATCAAAAGATCAAAAGATCGCAGCCTCGCTACGCTCGGCAGCTCCTACAAGGCATCCATTCAGGGTGCCAGGCGGCAACGCTGCCAGGCGCCATCCTGCAGGCGGTAGTCGAGACGATCGTGCAAACGGTCGGCGCGGCCCTGCCAGAACTCCATCCGTTCGGGCCGCAGGCAATAGCCTCCCCAATGGCCGGGGCGCCGCACGGGTTGATCGGCAAAGCGTTTTTCGGTTTGCGTCAGCAAGGTCTCCAGCGCGGCCCTGTCCTTCAGTGGTCGGCTTTGTGGCGACGCCCAGGCACCCAGGCGACTGGCGACGGAACGGGATTCGAAATAGGCATCCGACAGCGCCGGATCGAGTTTGTCGACCGGCCCTTCGATGCGTACTTGCCGCTCCAGCCCCGGCCAGAAAAACGTCATGGCCGCCCAGGGGTTGCCCGCCAGGTCCTGGCCCTTTGCGCTGTCGTAGTTGCCGAAAAACGAAAAGCCCTGGGCGTCGAAACCCTTGAGCAACAACACCCGGCAGTGAGGCCGGCCCTGCTCGTCCACCGTCGCCAAGGCCATGGCGTTGGCTTCCACCGGCGGGCTTTCGGTGTCGCGGGCCTGTTGCATCCAGAGCGCGAACAACGCCATGGGGTCGTCGGGGGCCTGGGCTTCATCCAGGCCATCGAGGGTGTACTGGCGGCGCATTTTGGCCAGGGAAAGGGGCATGAGGGTGATCTCCACGATGGATTTTGGCCAGTGTGGATTCTGTGGCGGTGGCGGGCCTTGATCGTTGTCAATGGCGGTTCTTGTGGTGGGTTGAAGGGCGCTATCGCGAGCAAGCTCGCTCCCACAGGGATCTTGTGAACACAGCAGATCACCTGTGGGAGCGAGCTTGCTCGCGATGAAGGCAACGCGGTCTAACAGATCAACGGCTACTTAAGCCCCAACCGCCGCGCCAGCTTATGCAGATTGCTCGGGTCAACCTCCAACAGCCGCGCCGCCCCCGCCCAGTTCTGCCCGCAGCGTTCCAGGGCCTTGAGGATCGCCTGTCGCTGGCAACCGTCGACGGCCTCGCTCAAGGGTTGCACGGGCGCCTCCAACGCTTGCAGAGCCTGCTCCGGCAGCGCCTGCGCCGATGCTGCGCTGGCGTTGACGTCAAGGTCCAGCACCTGGGGTTCCAGGGTCATGATCAGGCTGCGACTGGCGCCGCGGCTCAGCTGTTTCAACGCCGCGCGACTGATCACGTGCTCCAGCTCCCGCACATTGCCGGGCCAGCTGTACGCCAGCAGCGCCTGTTCAGCCGCCGGTGACAGGCGCAACCCACGCAAGCCCAGGCGCGTGCGGTTCAGTTCGAGAAAGTGCCCGGCCAGCATCAACACATCGTGGCCGCGCTCGCGCAGCGGTGGGATCGGTACCGGATAGACCGAGAGCCGGTGATACAGGTCGGCGCGAAACAGCCCTTCGCGAATGCTGTCGGGCAGGTGCCGGTTGGTGGCGGCGATGATCCGCACATCGACGTGCAGCGGCTTGTCCGCCCCCAGACGCTGGATCTCGCCGTTCTGCAGGGTCCGCAGCAACTTGGCCTGCACGCTCAACGGCAATTCACCAACCTCATCGAGAAACAGCGTGCCGCCATTGGCCGCATCGAAGCGCCCGGCGCGGTCGGTGGTCGCCCCGGAGAACGCGCCTTTGACGTGGCCGAACAACTCGCTTTCGGCCAGGGACTCGGGCAACGCCGCGCAGTTGACCTGCACCAACGGCTTGTGGCCGCGCCGGGACAGGCGATGCAGCCGCCGGGCGAACAGCTCCTTACCGACGCCGGTTTCGCCCAGCAACAGCACCGGCAGTTCGGAGTCCGCCAGCACATCCAGCTCGTTGAGCAACTGCTGCAATCCCTCGCTGCGCCCGAGGATCTCGCCCTCTTCGGCGGGTAGGCGCAGGTCGGTCTGGTCGCTGCGCGATGCTCGCAGACTACGGTTTTCCTGCTCAAGGCGAGTGACCCGCACCGCCGCCTCGATCTGCAACGTACAGCGCTTGAGCTCCTCGCGGGCACGGCTGTCGAAGGTGCCGGCGTGCAACGCATCCAGGGTGATCGCCCCCCAGAGCCGTCCTTCCACGTACAGGCTCACGCCCATGCAGTCATGCACCGGCAGTGGTTCGCCGACGTGGTTGTCGAGCAAGCCGTCATAAGGGTCCGGCAAACGGCTGTCCGGCTCGAACCAGGTGGGTTCGCGCGACGCCATGATCGCCGCCAGGCGCGGGTGCTGGGCAATCACGAAGCGCCGTCCCAGTGCCTCGTGGACCAGGCCCACCGTGGCCACGGGCCTGAGGCTGTCGTCGTCCAAACGCAGCAGCCCCACGGCGCCACTGTTGAAGTATTCGCGCAGGGTCTGCACCAGGCGCTGCAATCGCACCGCATTGGGCAGCTCGACGATCAGGTCGGCGGCCAGGCTTTCACGCAGCATGGTAGTGATGACCCTCCAGGGTTCGTTTGACCCTTCACAATCAGGGTGACAATCACCCTGGCAAAAATTTAATGCTTTGTTTTCAATCAGTTGAAACTGGCACGTCGACTGCAAAGTTCGCTCATCCGTCCCTGCCGGGATTCAACCCAAGGAAACATGATGAGCCTCGATTTGCTGGAACAAAGCCTCGGCCAACTGGCCTGCGACATTCCCGGTGCAACCCGTACCTTCCATCATTACAATCTCGACTTCTGCTGCGGCGGGCGAAAGTCCTTGCGTGAAGCGGCGCTGGGCAAAGGCCTGAACCCGCTGCTGATCGCCGACGCCCTGCGCACCCTGCAAGCCGCCGGGGAGCTGGGCCATGACTGGCGCGACGAGCCCCAGGCGACCTTGATTGCCCACATCCTGGAGCGCTACCACGCACGCCATCGCGAACAGCTGCCGGAACTGATCCGCCTGGCCCGGCGCGTCGAGCAGGTCCACGGTGCGCGCCCCAGTTGCCCGAACGGCCTGGCCGATCACCTGCAGGACATGTACCAGGAACTCGAAGGCCACATGCTCAAGGAAGAACAGGTGCTGTTCCCGATGCTGCAACAAGGCCTGGGCGAACGGGCCTCGGCGCCGATCCAGGTGCTGCGCTACGAACACGACCAGCACGGTGAAGCCCTGGAAACCATGCTCGCCCTGACCGACCAGATCACCCCGCCCTCCGACGCCTGCAACACCTGGCGCGCCCTGTATCGCGGGCTGGTGGAGTTTCGCGATGACCTGATGCAGCACATCCACCTGGAAAACAACGTGTTGTTCGTCAATGCGATGAAGCCAGTACGCTGACCCTCAAACATTGCCCATTACTCCTGTGTGACTCCTGTGGGAGCAAAGCTTGCTCGCGATGGCGTAGTGTCAGTCAATATCAATGTTGACTGATTCACCGCCGTCGCGAGCAAGCTTTGCTCCCACAGGCATTTGCAACTCTCATTTGCCGCCCTCATCCGCAGCTCAAAACTGCCAATAGAACATCGCCTTCGCCAACACCACGATCAGCACCATGTGCCCCAGGATACTGCGGCGCAACCAACAGGCGCGGCCGGGTGTCAGGCGACCGTTCTTGAGCCAGTACGCCAGCCACAAATAATGACCGATGATGCTCAGCGCCAGCAGGATCTTCAGGCTCAGCAGCAGGCCGAAGCTGTTGCTCAATGGCTGGCTCAATGCGCCGCGATGCTGCCAGGCCAGGGCCATGCCGGCGCCGTACAGCACCAGCACGACACCGTGCAGCACGTGCCGCGAGCGCTGGGCGATGGCCTGGTCGGCAGCGTCCCGGGTGCCTTGCGCCAGCGGCTGACGGGCGCTATGCCAGATGAAGACCTCGAAAAACAGCGTGCCAATGAAAGCGATGGCCGCCAACAGGTGGGTAACCAGCAAGACCCCGTACATTATCGATCCCCTCTACCCAACCGGCTCATCCCGGATGCCCATCCACCCGTGCCTTGAGCAGCATCGGCCCATAGCGCCAGGCGTATAGACCGAACGCCAGCGTCCAGCACAGCGCCGCCAGCCACAGCCCGGCCAACGGCAACAGCAGCACCAACAGCACGCGGCTCAGGCACGCCAGGTTCAGCAGGATGAACGCCAGGGTCATGCCCGCCGGCGGCTCGAGGGCGCGCCCGGTATGGCCCAGGCTGACACGGGCAACCATCGCCAGGATCAGCCCGGCCATGGCGCCGATGGTCAGGCCGTGCACCGCCAGGCTCGGGTTCACTGGCACGCCGAAGTGCCACAGCGCCATGCCCAGGCAAGCCACCGCCAGCCAGGCATAGGCCAGGTGCAACGACCACAGCAGCGGCACCCGCCACAAATCCCGATCATGCCAACGCACCAGTCGAATCCCGTGGCCCACCGCCAACGCGGCGAACAACAGGCCGACCCAGACGCTGGCCACCAGCGCCGGACCGAAGGCATACAACAACGCCACCAGCGCCGACCCTGCCAGCAACAGGCGATCAAGCCACGGCCAAGGGGCAACGCCCTCGACCCGTCCGAGGCCGCGCTGGGTAAAGAATGGAATCACGCGACCGCCGATCAACCCCATCATCGCCGCCACCAGCCACAGGCCGGTGAGCACGCTCTGGCGCTGCAAGCCCTCGTTGTGCTGCACCAGGCCGTATACGGACAACGCATCGGCGGCGGCCAACAGCAGCAATACCAGCACAATCGGGTAATTGCGCTTTTGCCGCACACGCCACAACATCACGCCCATCAACGCCGCGACCGCCAGGGCAAAACCCAGCTCCAGCAGCGTCAGTAACGGCCAGGGCGCATCGACCAACCAGGCCAGCCGCGCGCCCAACCACAACAACGCCAGGGTTGCCAGGCGCTTGCCGCTCAGGCCCGGGATTCCAGTCCAGGTTTGCACCGCCGTCAGCAGGAACCCGGCAATGATCGCCAGGCCGAAACCGAACAACAGTTCATGCCGATGCCAGGCCAACCAGCCGCCGGCCGGCTGCCAGGCCGACAAGCGCCCGGTGAACGCCGCGAGCCAAAGTGGAACGACCAACAGCGCCAATACACACCCGGCCAAAAAAAACGGCCGGAACGCCAAGCGCCACAACGGCAAAATGGCCATGGCCTTGCGACGGTCAAGCACTTGCATACATCACTCCTTTGCCTCGCTGAACCGCCAGCGAGGTACGACAAACCAGGGTTCGAATGATCGGCTATCGACGCCGGCCGGCCTTGTCTCAGATCAAGCCAGCGCATCGCCTCGAACAGGTACTTGCAAGGGGCTTGCCGAACTGGGTCTAACTGTCTGCGAAAACACCTCGGCCCCCTGTGGGAGCGAGCTTGCTCGCGATGGCGGTGGGTCAGGTGGCATTGATGTTGGGTGTGCTACCGTCATCGCGAGCAAGCTCGCTCCCACAAGGACTATAGCCACTAAGGGTATTTATGACCCTTTCATGGTTATTTTTACCCTTAAACGTCAGGGTCATTTGTACCCACCCCAACCTCAACACCCCAGGAATCAACCCCCGCAGGCATGGCCCGTCTCTTGCTCAGGCACGGCATCACCTTTCTTGTCGGGGTCATCCATGAAATCCGTCGTCCTGCCGCTTACCTGGTTCGTCTTGCTCTCCTGCGTCGTGGCGCTTGCCAGCGGCCTGTCCCTGAGCCTGGTCTGACCCCGATCACCTCTTTCGCCCTTACAAGGATTCCATGCCATGGTGCTCCACCGCGTCCATCACCAGATTCTGCGCAGCCATCACCTGTTCGAGCCGTTGAACGAAGAAGAGCTCAACGAATTGATGAGCAACAGCCAACTGCTGAACATCGACAGGGGCGATCCGCTGTTCCGCCAGGGAGAACCGGCGCAGGCGTTTTACTTCGTGATTTCCGGCGCCGTGAAAATCTACCGGCTGACCCCGGATGGCCAGGAAAAAGTCTTCGAGGTGATCGGCGAGCGCCAGACCTTCGCCGAAGCCATGATGCTGATGGACACCCCCAACTACGTCGCGTCCGCCGAAGCCGTCGGCCCGACCCAGGTCTACCGGCTGTCCAACGCCACCTACATGCGTCTGCTGCAAAGCAACAGCCGGCTGACCTTCGCCCTGCTCGGCAAGCTCTGTGTGCGCCTGCACCAACGGGTCAACGAGATTGAAACCCTGTCGCTGAAGAACGCCACTCACCGCGTGGTGCGCTACCTGCTGACGCAACTGGTGCGCCTGCAAACCGTGGACAGCCAGTTCGAATTGCCGATGGCCAAGCAGTTGATCGCCGGGCACTTGTCGATCCAGCCGGAAACCTTCTCGCGGATCATCCGCCGCCTGATCGATGAAAAAATCATCACCCAGGACGGTCGCCAGATCGCCATTCTCGATCGCCTGCGCCTGGAGCAATTCGAATGAGCGCGCAGCCCACTTGCCTGTATTGCCAACAAGCCAACCCGATACACGAAACCGAATGTCGCCAGTGCGGCATGCCCCTGCCAGTCGAGGCCGCAAAGGCCGGCGAGCGCCGGTTGCGGCGCTTCACCTGGTTCTGTGTCGGCTTGACGATCTTCTGCATCGTCATGTTCTTCTGGCTGCCCCGCAGCATCGCCTGAGCCCTCAATCCTGAGTCAACTGCCGATACAACTGCGGTAAACGCAGCGGCAGTTGCTCGGGCTGGCGAATCAAGGTGTAGCCGTTGGCCCCGAACATGTACGGCAGGTAATCCCCCGCTTCGCGATCGATGGTGATGCAGAACGGCGTCAGCCCTTGGCGCCGGGCTTCCAGCACTGCCTGGCGGGTGTCTTCTACACCGTAGCGTCCTTCGTAAAGATCCAGGTCATTGGGCTTGCCGTCACTGAGCAGCAACAACAATTTGCGCCGCCGCTTGCAGCCCGCTAACCGTTGCGTGGCCTGGCGAATCGCCGCGCCCATGCGCGTGTAGTAACCGGGCTTGAGCCCCTGGATGCGTCCGCGGGTGTGGTCGTCATAGCGCTGGTTGAACGCCTTGAGTTCATGCATGCGCACCTGCTGGCGGCGCAAGGAAGAGAACCCGTACAAGGCAAAATCGTCCCCCAGCACCGACAGGGTTTCGCCGAACAGCAACAGGCTGTCGCGGATCACGTCGATCACCCGGTGCTCGTCGTTGAGGTGGGCATCGGTGGACATCGACAGATCGGCCAGCAGCAGGCAGGCCAGGTCGCGGCGAGTCTGGCGCTGGTCCATGAACAGTCCGCGTTCGCTGCACTGCCCGTGCTGGCGCTCGACATGAAAGTCCAGCCAGGCTTGCAGATCCAGTTCCGAGCCTTGGGTTTGCTGGCGCAACCATTGGCGATCGTTGCGCAAGTGTTCGAACTGGCGACGCAAGCGCTGGGCCGAGCTTCGCAGGCGTGCGGGCAACGGCTGGGGCTGGCTATCGCGAGGGGTGAAGGTTTGCAGGCTGACGAAGTCGTCCTGCAGCCGTTGCTTGCGGTAATCCCATTCCGGCAACAGGATGCCTGCGCCCAACGGGATGTCATCCACATCGGCCGGCGGCAGGTCCAGGTGCAGTTTCAAACCACCGCCCTTGCGCAAGCGGGTGCGCGATAGGGTCAATTGATCCAAGTCCTCGGCGACGCGAGCGGCGTCCGGGTCTTCGCTGTCATCCGCCCAGCGATCCAGGTCCACGTGTTCGGTCCAGCTGAACAGGTTTTCCAGGCGCACGATCAGCAGCCCACCGTCACGGGTGGTGTCGTCGATTCGCTCGGCGCGCTTGCGCCCGCCCTGCTGTTCACCGGGCGGCGTCGCCAGGTATTGCTCGGACTCCTCAAGGTTGGCGGCCTGGGGATTGGCCAGGTGTTGGGGTGGGTATAGCCACAGCGGCAACGGCCAGGCCGCCCGCTCGCTGCGTGGAAAATGTTCGACACTGCCCGGTTCGCGCAAGGCTTGGCACAACGCCCGCTCCAGGGCGGCTTCGGCCGGGTTGAGCGTGGCCGGATCGGGGCGCAGGGACAGGTGCGCGTCCACCAGCCGCCGGTAGCGAGGGCGCAGCGCCGGATAGCGTTTCAACACCGCCAGGGTCCAGCGCTGATTGTCCCGCCCCCAGTGCTTCATCGGCCCCGACTGCGCGGCCAGCAACGCGAGCCAGCGATACAGCTCTTCGTTGAGCCCGACATCAGGGAACGTCGCCAGGCTCGCCGGCAGCCGCAGGTTATCGCCATCGCAACAGGCCAGGGGCACTTGCTTGCAGGTGCCGGCGATCTGCTGCAACAGGTTGCGCCGCAGCAACAGGTCACGGTCGCTGACCGCTTCCACCCCCAGGTGAGGCGCACCGCCGGTGGCGCGAAATAGCACCTGCAACGCGCGTTGCCGGGGGACCAGCTCGACCCGGGCCTCGGGAAAATCAGCACTGGCCCGGCGGGTGATGAAACGGTGCCAGACACTGCCGACCCATTCTTCCAGCTCCAGGGTGAATGCCATGGTTGTTCTCCTATCGACCCATTGCAGTGAAGAGACTGGCTCATACTGCTTTTGTGGCGAGGGAGCTTGCTCCCGCTTGGGTGCGAAGCGCCCATCAAAAAGGGTCTGCTGCGCAGCCCAGCGGGAGCAAGCTCCCTCGCCACAAAAGCTCCTTCGCCACAGTCTCAGTGGTGAGGATTTACGAAGGCACCACCGCCGCCGGTGCACGCAGGGCCGCACGGCCACGTTGACGGAAGCTGAACAGGTAGCAGAGCAACCCGGCCAGGAACCCGACGCCGCTGACCAGTCGCGCCCAGAACAGCGGCTTCAAATGATCCATCGTGGCCATGAATGGCAAGGCACTGCCATCCGTCATCCAGCGTTGCAACCACACCTGGACCACACCGGCTGCGGTGAGGAACAAGGTGATCATCACCATCGACAAGGTCATCAACCAGAAGCCCCAGATCTCCAGGCGCTGCGAGCGTTCGTCCGCTGCTTCACCCAACCCACGCAAGCGTGGCATGGCGTAGCTGATCAGCGTCATCACAATCATTGCGTAGGCGCCGTAGAAGGCCAGGTGCCCGTGGGCCGCGGTCAGTTGCGAACCGTGGGTGTAGTAGTTGACCGGTGCCAGGGTGTGCAGGAAACCCCAGACGCCCGCACCGAAGAACGCGGTGACCGTGGTGCCCTTGGCCCACAACGTGGCAGCGCGGTTCGGGTGTTGCCGACGACGGTTTTTCACCATGCTGAAGGCGAAGACCACCATGGCCAGGAACGGTAGCGGTTCCATCGCCGAGAAGATCGAGCCCACCCACAGCCAGACCTCGGGCGCACCGATCCAGAAGAAGTGGTGGCCGGTGCCGATGATCCCGGTGATCAACGCCATGGCGATAATCACGTAGAGCCATTTCTCGACCACTTCGCGGTCCACACCGGTGATCTTGATCAGGACGAAGGCAAGCATCGAACCCATGATCAGTTCCCAGACGCCTTCGACCCAAAGATGCACCACCCACCACCAGTAGAACTTGTCGCGGGCGAGGTTCGAGGGGTTGTAGAAGGAGAACAGGAAGAACACCGCCAGGCCGATCAGCCCAGTCATCATCACCATGCTGACCGTGGTCTTGCGACCTTTGAGCAGGGTCATGCCGATGTTGTAGAGGAACCCCAGGCACACCACCACGATGCCCATCTTGGTGATGGTCGGCTGCTCCAGGAACTCGCGGCCCATGGTCGGCAGCAAGTCGTTGCCGGTGAACTTCGCCAGCGTGGCATAAGGCACCGAGAGGTAGCCCAGGATCGTCGCCACACCCGCGGCGGCGAACACCCAGAACAGCACGATCGCCAGTTTCGGGCTGTGCAGTTCGCGGTCGGCCTCCTCCGGTATCAGGTAATACGCCGCGCCCATGAAGCCGAACAGCAGCCAGACGATCAGCAGGTTGGTGTGGACCATGCGGGCCACGTTGAAAGGGATCAGCGGGAACAGGAAGTCGCCGACCACGTATTGCAGGCCCATGATCAAACCGAACAACACCTGCCCCAGGAACAGCATCAGGGCAAACACGAAGTAGGGTTTGGCGACGGCCTGCGAGGCGAATTTCAGATGCGGATTAGCCATGCTCATCTCTCAGCCCTCCTTGTTTGGCGGCCAGCCATTGGTATTGATTTTCGAGCTCCACTTGAGGAACTCGGCGATGTCGTCGACCTCCTGCTCGCTCAGGTTGAACTGCGGCATGGCCCGACGACCCGGAACGTTCAGCGGCTGCATTTTCATCCAGGCCTGCAGGAACGGCTTGAAGGCTTCATCGCCACCGCGACGGTTGACCACGTTGCCCAGCTCCGGCGCAAAGTACGCGCCCTCGCCCAGCAGGGTATGGCAGCCGATGCAGTTGTTGCGCTCCCAGACGCCCTTGCCGCGTATCACCGATTCCGTCAATTGCGCCTGGTTGCTGCGTTCTGGAAAGGTCTGTTCCGTGTGGTAGGTCAGGGCCAGGAATATCAGGAAAAAGAAGATGCTTCCCCCGAAATAAATATTCCTGGCCATGCCTTTGGTGAAAGTATCTGACATGGTCACTTCCTCATTGCTTGGCGTGTTCATTCTAGGAAGCGAGGGGTCGGAAACCGCTTGATGGCGATCAAGAATCTCCGATGGTTTTGGTGGGTTGTTGCAACACTGCCAGAAAGGCAGGTGAGCTTTTGTGGCGAGGGAGCTTGCTCCCGCTGGCCTGTAGGAGCTGTCGAGCGCAGCGAGGCTGCGATTTTTTGATCTTTCGCTCCAGACCCCGTTTGCAGGGGAAAGATCGCAGCCTCGTTGCACTCGACAGCTCCTACAGCGCAGCCCAGCGGGAGCAAGCTCCCTCGCCACAGGGGGGGGAATGTCGGGCGTCAGAGCGTGAACGAGATCGCAATCGCCAGCAGCGCCGCCCAGCTCAACACCAACCGCCGCCACAATCGCGGCGCGTGGCGCAGTTCCATGAAGCCGTCGGCGATCAGCCAGGCCTTGGTCACCGCGACCACCAGGATGGCGATGGACACCAGCTCGGTAGTCGCGATCCGGCCCAGGGCAACGGTGCCGGTGCTCAACACGGCCAGCGTCATCCAGCAAGCAATCAAGACACGGGAAGTCGACATGAGCACCTCCGCTCAATCAAGGATGTAGACAACCGGGAACAGCAGCACCCAGACCAGATCGACCATGTGCCAATACAGCACGCCGGATTCCAGCCCACTGTTGCGCTGCGCCCCATAGCGACGTCGCCGACACCCTTCGGCCAGCCAGGCGAGGATCACCATGCCCAGCAACACATGGAGAAAATGAAACGCGGTGAGGATCCAGTACAAGGTGAAGAACGTGTTGTGCTCCATCCCCAGGCCGTTCGCCAACAGATGGGCGTACTCCGTGAGCTTGATCCCCACATAGCCGCAAGCAAGCAACAACGCCACACACAACAACAGTGCGGCTCGACGCGGCCGGTCCTGCCTGACTTGCTCCTGGGCCAGGGCCGCGAACAGGCCAGCGGTCAGCAGGCTGAGGGTCATCGCCAGGCCCGTGGAGCGGTCCAGCAATTGCCGGCCTTCGCTGAAAGTCTGCGGGTACAACGCCTGGGCGACGGTGAACGTCAGGATCAACAACGCGAACACCGACAACTCGGCGAGGATGAAAAACCACATCGCCAGGTCCCCGGGCAAGCGTCGGGGCACGGCAACGGTTTCAGCCAAAGTGGACATCGACCACATCCATCAGCGCGGCGACGGTCTGCGGGTCGTCACTCAATGGCTCGGCCAGGCACGCCAGGCAGGCTTGGCGCGGGTCCATGCCGGAGCCGATCATGCGCGCGGCGAAAATCAGCAAGCGCGTCGAGGCGACTTCCTCCAGGTCATGCTGATCGAGCCGGCGCAGCGCCTGCCCCAATCGCACCACCTGGGCCGCCAGGGCCAGATCGACCCCGGCCTCGCGGGCGACGATGCGCTCTTCATCGGCCACCGCCGGATAGCCAAAGCGCATCGCCACGAAACGCTGGCGAGTGCTGGGCTTCATGCCCTTGAGCAGGTTCTGGTAACCGGGGTTGTACGACACCACCAGCATGAAGGACGGCGGCGCCTGCAGTACTTCACCGGTGCGTTCCAGGTACAACTGCCGACGATCATCGGCCAGTGGGTGCAACACCACGGCCGTGTCCTGGCGCGCTTCGACCACCTCATCCAGATAACAGATGCCGCCCTCGCGCACCGCCCGGGTCAAGGGCCCGTCCTGCCACCAGGTGCCCTGGGCGCCGATCAGGTGACGCCCCACCAGGTCGGCCGCGCTCAAGTCGTCGTGGCAGGCCACGGTGTACAGCGGCAGCTTCAGGCGGTGGGCCATGTGCTGGACGAAGCGGGTCTTGCCGCAGCCGGTCGGGCCTTTGATCAGCACCGGCATGCCGTGATGCCAGGCCTGTTCGAACATCGCCTGCTCGTTGTCCTGGGGTTGATAAAAGGGTTCGTCGGGGTGCTGCAAAGTGTGGATAGCGTTCATGGCAAGGCCTGATCAGACAACACGATTGCAGGCAACGCTACGGTGCCCTGCGACAACCTGGCAAGGGCTGCGGCCGGCAAACTTGATCGCCGTCAAGCGGCTAACCACCGGCCTGGGCATAGCCTTGCACCGCACCAAGAACCTGCGCGCCGAACGTCAATTACAGCGCAGCGCGGGTCACGCCTGAGGAGAAATGGAATGCTGATCAGCCACAAAAAATCGTGGGCCCTGCGGGTCACGGCGCTGTGTACAGCGCTGGCCGCACCCCACGCCTTCGCCGACCAAACCGCTGCGCCGGAGCAACCCCGCGTAGTCAAGACCGAAGGCGCGCCCGACCTGAGCCAGGCCGACTTCGACACGGCCAAGGAAATCTACTTCCAACGCTGCGCCGGTTGCCACGGCGTGCTTCGCAAAGGCGCCACCGGCAAGCCGCTGACACCCGACATCACCCAATCGCGCGGCCAGGCCTACCTGGAGGCGCTGATCACCTACGGCTCGGCCGCTGGCATGCCGAACTGGGGCACGTCCAATGCCCTGACCAAAGACCAGATCACGGTGATGGCCAAGTTCATCCAGCACACCCCACCGACCCCACCGGAATGGGGCATGGCCGAAACCCGCAAAACCTGGAAGGTCCTGGTCAAGCCCGAGGACCGGCCAACCAAACAACTCAACAGCCTCAACCTGCAGAACCTGTTCTCGGTGACCCTGCGCGACGACGGCAAGATTGCCCTGATCGACGGCGACAGCAAGAAGATCGTCAAGCTGATCGACACCGGTTATGCGGTGCACATCTCGCGCATCTCGGCGTCGGGCCGCTACCTGCTGGTGATCGGCCGGGATGCCAAGATCGACATGATAGACCTGTGGCCGAAAGAGCCGACCAAGGTCGCGGAAATCAAGGTGGGCATCGAGGCCCGCTCGGTGGAAACCTCCAAGTTCAAGGGCTACGAGGACAAATACACCATTGCCGGCTCGTACTGGCCGCCGCAGTTCACCATCATGGACGGCGAGACCCTGGAGCCCAAGCAGATCGTCTCGACCCGCGGCATGACCGTTGACACCCAGCAGTACCATCCCGAGCCTCGGGTCGCGGCCATCATCGCCTCCCACGAATGGCCGGAGTTCATCGTCAACGTCAAGGAAACCGGCAAGGTGATGCTGGTCAATTACCAGGACATCAAGAACCTCACCATCACCAGCATCGACGCCGCGCCGTTCCTGCATGACGGCGGTTGGGACAGCAGCCATCGCTACTTCATGACGGCCGCCAACAACTCCAACAAGGTCGCGGTGATCGACTCCAAGGAACGCAAGCTCACCGCCCTGGTGGACGTTGGCAAGACCCCGCACCCGGGACGCGGCGCCAACTTCAACCACCCTCTCTACGGACCGGTCTGGGCCACCAGCCACTTGGGCGATGCCGGGGTTTCGCTGATCGGCACCGACCCGGTCAATCACCCGCAATACGCCTGGAAACAGGTTGGTTCGCTCCAGGGCCAGGGTGGCGGCTCGCTGTTCATCAAGACTCACCCCGCGTCCCGTCACCTGTATGTCGACACCACCCTCAGCCCTGACGCCAAGCTCAGCCAGTCGGTAGCGGTGTTCAACATCGACAAGCTCGACGCCGGCTACACCGTGCTGCCGATTGCCGAGTACGCCGGTATCAAGAAAGGCGCGCTGCGTGTGGTGCAACCGGAATACAACAAGGCCGGCGACGAGGTCTGGTTCTCGGTCTGGAGTGGCCAGGAAGACGAGTCGGCGCTGGTGGTGATCGACGACAAGACCCTCAAGGTCAAGAACGTGATCAAGGACAAACGCCTGATCACCCCGACCGGGAAATTCAACGTCTACAACACCCAACACGACATCTATTGAGCCCCATCAATAAGAGGAAAAACCATGAAGCCTATTCTGATTGCCTTGGCCTTGACTGCCGCCTACAGCCTGCCGGCGTTGGCCCAAGACGGCCCGACACTGTTCAAGAGCAAGCCCTGCGCGGCCTGCCACTCCATCGACACCAAGGTGGTTGGCCCGGCGCTCAAGGACGTCGCGGCAAAAAACGCCGGCGTCGCCGGGGCACAGGATTTACTCGCCAAGCACATCAAGGAAGGTACGCAAGGTAACTGGGGACCGATGCCGATGCCGGCCAACCCCGTGACGGAAGAGGAAGCCAAGATCCTGGCTGCGTGGGTCTTGACCCTTAAATAACGCTCAAGGAGCACATCCCTGTAGCGAGGAAATTCATGTGGCATGGGATTGATGTGGGAGCAAGGCTTGCCCGCGATGGGGGCGATGCGGTCTTTCAGAAATCAAGGCGGCTGTTTCGCGAGCAAGCTTTGCTCCCACATAAATCCCCTCACCACAGGGGCCGCGCCCAACTTTATTTCTTGATCAGGAGGACGTCATGGAACGACACAGCTCTGCAACCTTGATAACCACCCTCCTCTTTGTTTTCTCCTCCTGCGTGCTGGCCGCTCCCGACAGCCAGCGCCAGGCCCAACTGCAACACCTGTTGGACCAGGATTGTGGCGCCTGCCACGGCCTGTACATGACCGGCGGCCTCGGCCCACCCCTGACCCACGAAGCCCTGGCCGGAAAATCCCGCGACAGCCTCATCGCCACCGTCACCCTCGGACGGCCCGGCAGCGCCATGCCCGGTTGGGCACCGTTGCTTGCGCCCGACGACATTCGCTGGCTGGTGGACCGGCTCCTTCAAGGAAAACCCGCCTCATGATCCGTTCATTGCTCTCCTCCACCGCCATCGCCCTGCTGCTCTGCGGTTGCGCCCAGACATCGTTGCGCGGCACCGGCGATTTGGGCGTGGTGGTGGAGCGCGCCACCGGCAGCCTGCAAATCATTGAAAGCGACACCCGCACCGCCCTGGGCCGCGTCGAAGGCCTGGGCGACTTGTCCCACGCCTCGGTGGTGTTCTCCCGCGACCAACGCTACGCCTACGTGTTCGGGCGCGATGGTGGCCTGAGCAAAGTCGACCTGCTGCGCGCGCGCATCGAGCACCGGATCATCCAGGGCGGCAACAGCATCGGCGGTGCAATCAGCCAGGACGGCAAGCTGATCGCCGTCTCCAACTACGAACCTGGCGGCGTCAAGGTATTCGATGCCCAGACCCTGGAACAGGTCGCCGACATTCCCGCCACGTCGTTGCCCGGCGGACAAAAGCGCTCCCGGGTGGTCGGCTTGGTGGACGCGCCAGGGCAACGCTTCGTGTTCAGCCTGTTCGACACCGGCGAGATCTGGACCGCCGACTTCAGCCACGGCCTCAGCCCGCGCATCGAGCGTTTCACCGCCATCGGCCAGCAACCCTACGATGCTCTGATCACCCCGGACGGGCGTTATTACATGGCCGGGCTGTTCGGTGAAGACGGCATGGCCCAACTCGATCTCTGGCACCCGGAGCGCGGGGTGAAACGGGTACTGGGCCATTACGGGCGCGGCCAGGCGCGGCTCCCGGTGTACAAGATGCCGCATCTGGAAGGCTGGGCCCTGGCCGACCAGCAAGCCTTCGTACCTGCCGTCGGGCATCACCAGGTGTTGGTGATGAACGCCCAGGATTGGCAGCAGACCGACGCCATCGCCGTGGCCGGTCAACCGGTGTTCGTCACGGCGCGACCGGACGGCCGGCAGCTGTGGGTCAACTTCGCCTACCCGGACAACGACCGCGTCCAGGTCATCGACACCCAGACCCACGCCATCGTCGCCGACCTGAGGCCAGGCCCGGCGGTGCTGCACATGGAGTTCACCGCGCGGGGTGACCAGTTGTGGTTGTCCGCCCGGGACGGTGGCGAGGTACAGGTCTGGAACCCGTATCGGCTCGAGCGCCTGGGCAGCCTGCCGGCCCTCAGCCCGAGCGGCATTTTCTTCAGCAGTCGCGCACACAAGCCGGGGTACTGATCATGACCTCCAGCTCACTGGCCCGGCGCCTGATCGATCAATTCCAGCATGGCCTGCCGTTGTGCGCCGAGCCCTACCGGGCCATGGCCGAGACCTTGGGCTGCAGCGAAGCCCAGGTCATCGACTGCCTGCAACACCTGCAAGTGGCCGGGACCTTGTCACGGGTCGGCCCAGTGTTCGAACACACCCGGGCCGGGGCCAGCACCCTGGCCGCCCTGGCCGTGCCCGAAGAGCGCTTGCACCAGGTGGCGGCACGCGTCAGCCAATACCCGGAAGTCAATCACAACTATGCCCGCGAACATCGCTACAACCTGTGGTTCGTGCTGACCGGCCCCAACCGCGCCCACCTGGAAAACATCCTCCAGGAACTGGAGAACGACACCGGTCTCACGCCACTGGACCTGCCCATGCTGACCGCCTACCGCATCGACCTGGGCTTTGCCCTGGAGGCCACCCCATGAAAAACGCCCTGAGCGAACAACAGTCACTGGCACTGCGCCGTTTGCTGGAAACCGGCCTGCCCCTGACATCGCGTCCCTTCCAGGCCCTGGCCGAGCAGATCGAGGCCAGCGAGCAACAGGTGCTTGAACAGGTGCAGCATTGGCATGAACAGGGGCTGTTCCGCCGTGTCGGCCTGGTGGTCAACCATCGTGCCTTGGGCTTTGCCGCCAACGCCATGCTGGTGCTGGACGTGCCGGACGCCTTGGTCGATGAAGTCGGCCGACGCCTCGGGCAAACCCCGGGCATCAGCCTTTGCTACCAACGCCCCAGGCGCCTGCCCCAGTGGCAATACAACCTGTTCTGCATGATCCACGGTCGCCAGCGTGACCGTGTCGAGGCCCATGTCCAGGCGCTGCTGGAAGAACACCTGCTGGACGACCTGCCCCACCAGTTGCTGTTCAGCACGCACCTGTTCAAGCAATGCGGCGGACGTTTCGCCGCCCCGGCCGGAGCCCGTATCGATGGATGACCTCGACCGTCGCCTGATCAATCGCCTGCAACTGGGCCTGCCGCTGGTGCGTCACCCTTGGCAGGCCCTGGCCCAGGAACTGGACAGCAGCAGCACCGAATTGCTCGACCGCCTGCATGAGTTGCTCAACGACGGGGTACTCACCCGCTTCGGCCCGATGTTCGACATCGATCGCCTGGGCGGTGCGTTCACCCTGGCGGCGCTGGCAGTGCCCGAGCCGCGCTTCGAGACCATCGCCGAGCTGCTGGCGGACATGCCCGAGGTCGCCCACAACTACCGCCGCGAGCACACCTGGAACATGTGGTTCGTGCTCGCCTGCCCCAGCGAACAGGCGATCAACGACACCCTGCTGCACATCGAACACCTGACCGGCCTGGTGCCGCTGAACCTGCCCAAAGAGGAGACCTACCATGTCGGCCTGTATTTCCCCGTCTGAGTCTTTGTGGCAAGCGCCGCCACGGCCGGATGAAACGCCCTTGGCGCTGCGCCTGGTGGAACTGACCCAGGCCGGCCTGCCCTTGCTCGAAGACCCCTGGGCCTGGCTGGCCGAACAACTGGAACTGAGCGTGGAATCCACCCTCGACCTGCTCAAGCGCCTGCAGGCCGAGGGTGCGATCCGCCGCATTGCCGCCGTGCCCAATCACTATCGCCTGGGCTATCGCCACAACGGCATGACGGTCTGGGACGTGGCCGATGCCGATATCTCGCGTCTTGGCGCCCTGCTGGGAGCGCAGCCCTTCGTCAGCCACTGCTACCGGCGCCCGCGCCGGCCCGGCTGGCGCTACAACCTGTTCGCCATGGTCCATGGCCGCAGCCGCGAAGAAATCGACAGCTACCGCGAACACCTGCGCTACCTGCTGGGGGACGCCTGCGCCGCCGATGACATGCTGGTGAGCAGCCGCATCCTGAAAAAAACCGGCCTGCGCCTGACACCTGTGGGAGCAAAGCTTGCTCGCGAAACTGGCGCGTCGGTTTTATGAAGGACCGCACCGGCTTCATCACGGGCAAGCCTTGCTCCCACCAAGCCTTGCTCCCACAACGAAGGATCGCCTTATGTTGAGGATCAGCCATTACCTGCGAGCCCTGGCCGGGCATTGCCCCGCCCCACGTGTCGCGCCACCGGGCAGCAGCCGCCCGCCGGTGGTGATCTGGAACCTGCTCAGGCGCTGCAACCTGACCTGCAAGCACTGCTATGCAACGTCAGCCGACAGCGTGTTTCGCGATGAACTGGACACCCCGGCGGCGCTCCAGGTCATCGACGACCTGCACGATGCCGGCGTGCGCGTATTGATCCTGTCCGGCGGCGAACCGCTGCTGCGCGAGGATCTGTTTCAACTCAGCACTTATGCCCGCGATAAAGGTTTTTTCCTCGCCTTGTCCACCAACGGCACGCTGATCGACGCTTCCAATATCGAACAGATTGCAGCGGCCAACTTCGATTACGTGGGCATCAGCATCGATGGCCTGGAAGCGACCCACGATGAATTCCGTCAGCTCAAGGGCAGTTTCGCCAGCTCCATGGCGGCCATCCGGCTCTGCCGTGAACAAGGCATCCGGGTCGGATTGCGCACCACCCTCACCCAGCAAAACCATGCCCAGTTGCCGCGCTTGCTGGACTTGATGAATGAGTACGACGTACAGAAATTCTACCTGTCGCACCTCAACTACAGCGGCCGGGGCAAGCGCAGTCGCAAGCTCGATGCCCATCAGCAGATGAGCCGCGAGGCCATGACCCTGATCTTCGAGCGGGCCTGGCACGACATCGAACAAGGCCGCGACAGTGACTTCGTCAGCGGCAACAACGACGCTGACGCAATCCTGTTGCTGCAATGGGTATCCCGGCGCCTGCCTCAACACTACGCCGCACTGGAGCAGATGCTGCGGGCCTGGGGCGGCAACGCCTCGGGTAGCGGCATCGCCAACATCGACAATACCGGCGAGGTTCACCCCGACACGTACTGGTGGCAGCACTCGGTGGGCAATGTCCGCCAGACGCCATTCAAGACACTCTGGCTCGAGCGCCCCGATGCCCTGCTGCTGAAGCTGCGCGAACACCCACGGGCCGTGGGCGGTCGCTGCGGGCAATGCCGCTGGCTGGCGATCTGCAACGGCAATACCCGCACCCGGGCCTGGGCCGACGGCGACCTGTGGGGCCAGGACCCCGGCTGCCATCTCAGCGACGAAGAAATCGGCTTGCACGCGATCCCCAGCGTTGCGATGCCCTGCGCCTGATCTACCGACGGCGATCCTGATACCGAACCAAGGAAGTCCCATGCCTGCCTCCATCGTTTTGCCCGCTGCCCTGCAAGCATCCTTCAGACCGGGTGAAGTCGCCCTGGTCGGCGCCGGCCCCGGTGACCCGGGCCTGCTGACATTGCGCGCCTGGAGCCTGTTGATGCAGGCCGACGCGGTGGTCTACGACCGCTTGATCAGCGCGCAATTGCTCAGCCTGATCCCGCTGACCTGCGCCCGGCACTACGTCGGCAAGGCCGCCGGTTGCCACAGCCTGCCCCAGCCACAGATCAACGAACTGCTGGCCGAACTGGCCGACCAGGGACAGCGGGTGGTGCGACTCAAGGGCGGCGATCCGTTCATCTTCGGTCGCGGCGCCGAGGAGCTGGAGTATCTGCTGGCCCGCGGTATCGATTGCCAAATCGTGCCCGGCATCACCGCCGCGGCCGGTTGCAGCACCTATGCCGGCATTCCCCTGACCCATCGCGACCTGGTCAACTCCTGTCGCTTCATCACCGGTCATTTGCAACGCGAAGGCGACTTGAACCTGCCCTGGCAAAGCCTGGCGGATGACAGCCAGACCCTGGTGTTCTACATGGGCTTGTCGAACCTCGGCACCATCGCCGCACAACTGATCGCGGCGGGCCTGGCGGCTGATACGCCGGCGGCGCTGATCAGCAACGGCACGCGCCCCGACCAGCAGGTCCTGCGCGGCACCCTCCAGCAATTGCCGCAGATGGCGCTGGCCTGCGCCGAAGGCCTGCCGACCTTGACGGTGATCGGCAAAGTGGTCGGTTTGTTTGCCCATCAAGTATTGGAGCATCCGGCCCGCCTGCACCCGGCCCTACCGCTCCAGCCAAGTATCGCGAGGGTCGCCTCATGAGAATCGGCTGGCTTGCCCCATTGCTGTGGATCGGTGCTGTCCACGGCGCCACGGTGCCGGAACCGGACCTGGCGTTGGCCGAACAGAACTACCAGCAACACTGCCAGCAATGCCACGGGGTGAATCGCATCGGCGCCGCCGGGCCGGCGCTGTTGCCCCAGAGCCTGAGTCGGATCAAGCCCGACGAAATCCGCCAGGTGATCGAAAATGGCCGCCCGGCCAGCCAGATGGCGGCGTTCGGTGCGGTGCTGGCGCCTGCGCAGATCGATGGTTTGACCCACTATCTCCAGCGTCCGCCCGCGGTCGAACCGACCTGGAGCGAGGACGACACGCGCCGCAGCCATCGCCTGCTGGCGGATGTCGCCAGCCTGCCGGATAAACCCCAGCACCACGCCGACCCGCTGAACCTGTTCGTGGTGGTGGAAGCTGGCGATCATCACATCGATATCGTCGACGGCGATCGCTTCGAGGTCCTGGCGCGCTTCGCCTCACATTTCGCGGTACATGGCGGACCGAAGTTTTCGCCGGACGGACGCTTCGTCTATTTCGCCTCCCGGGACGGCTGGATCAGCCTGTATGACCTGCACAACCTCACGCTCATCGCCGAGGTGCGGGCCGGGCTCAATACCCGCAACCTGGCGGTGAGCAAGGACGGGCGCTGGGTGCTGGTGGGCAATACCCTGCCCGGCAACCTGGTGGTGCTGGATGCCCGCGACCTGTCATTGGTCAAGACTATTGCAACGGTGGGGCTGGACGGCCAGGCGTCGCGGGTCAGTGCGGTCTATACCGCGCCACCGCGCAACAGCTTCATCGTCGCCTTGAAAGATGTGAAAGAGGTCTGGGAACTGTCCACCGGCCCGAACCCGGACTTCGTGCCCCGGCGGATCGAGGCCGAGGATTATCTCGATGACTTTTCCTTCTCGCCTGATTACCGGCAATTGCTCGCCACCTCGCGCAAGGCCCAGGGCGGCCAGGTGATCGACCTCGACACGGGGCGGATCGTCACCGACATCGCGCTGCCAGGCATGCCGCACCTGGGCTCGGGGACCTATTGGAAACGCGATGGGCACTGGGTGTTCGCCACACCCAACATCAGCAAGGGGCTGATTTCGGTGATCGACTTCGACACCTGGAAAGTCATCAAGCAGATCCCTACCCTGGGGCCGGGTTTCTTCCTGCGCAGCCACGTCAATTCCCGCTACGCCTGGACCGATGTGTTCTTCGGCCCGGACAACGATGCCATCCACCTGATCGACAAACAGACCCTGGAAATCGCCCACACCCTGCGGCCCATGCCCGGCAAAACCGCCGCCCACGTCGAGTTCACGCGCGACGGCCGCTACCTGCTGCTGAGCATCTGGGACACCGATGGCGCGCTGATCGTCTACGACAGCAACACCCTCAAGGAAATCAAGCGCCTGCCCATGAACAAGCCTTCGGGCAAGTACAACGTCGGCAACAAGATCGAGTTCGCCGAGGGGACGTCACACTGAAAAAAAGGGGGCTGATGCGCAGCCCCAATAGCAATCAGCCCTCAGGGCCGCTTCGCACCCCAGCGGGAGCAAGCTCCCTCGCCACAAAAGCGATCGGACATCCTGTGGGAGCGAGCTTGCTCGCGATAGCGGTGAGTCAGTCAACATCCATGCCGACTGACTTGACCCCATCGCGAGCAAGCTCGCTCCCACAGGGTATGTGCGCAGCCAAGCCAGCTCATCGACCATGGGGTTGTCTATCCGTGGCGAGGGAGCTTGCTCCCGCTGGGCTGCGCAGCAGCCCCAAAAACCGACCTGACACACCTCAGTTGGAAGGAGTCACCCTTACCAGGTGAGTACCGCACCCACCGCAAAGGTATCGGTGTCTTCGTTCTGGGCGCTGGTGTCGTGGCCGTTGATTTCGAACTGGTTGTACTCGGCCACGAGCTTGAGGTTGTCGTTGATGTCATGGAACAGCGCGATGCCACGGGTTTCGTAATCGGCGCCACTGCCCACCACGCCGTTGCCGTCGTCATCGGTCTTGCCGTAGGACAACGCCAGGCGGTTCTTGCCCAGCTTGTAGGAGCCCTGCAACAGGTAGCCCTTGCTGTCGACATTGCGCAGGGTGGCTTCACCGGCGTTGTTGGTGAAGAACGGGTTGATGCCCTTGGCCTGGAACCCCGAGCCGGTCAGCGACAACCCGCCCATCTTCGCCTGCACGCCATACCCCAGGCCCTTGGAAGTGACCGATTCGACAGTGGAGTCGGTGTTGTCCGAGGTCTGGTAGCTGCCGTTAAGCCAGCTGTAGATCTTCGCACCGCCCAGGTCGAACTGGTAGGTGATCTCGCTCTCGGTGCGCGGGTTTTCCTGGTAGGCCTTGCCGGTGGCGCTGTTGTCGTTGGTGTCCACCGGGTCCATGATCCCCACCGCCACGCGCAAGCCCTCCATCACCGGCGTGCGGTAGGTGATCTGCGAGGTCGGGAACGGGTACGGATAACCGCTGCCGATGTTGCCGAACGAGACGCCACCGCCGTCCACCAAACCCAGGCTGTCACTGACCTGACCGTAACCGGCGAGTAACTCGTCCAGCAGGATGTTGGAGCGGGCAAACAGGCCGAAGTCCTTGCCGATCAGCACCTCGCCCCACTCCGGGTTCGCCACGGTGCCGTAGAACTGGCGCACGTCGATGGCGGTGTCGGTGCCATTGGTTTCACTGTCGTTGATGGTCACCCAGAACGAGGCCCGGGCACCGAGCTTGAGGTCATCGACCTGCTTGCCCATGTTGAAGCCCAGGTAGTTGGGCAAAAAGCCCATCTTGACCCGCGCCTGTCGACGGTCGTACTGCTCACCCGCGCGGTCGACGTCGCTGTTGACGTAAAAGGCGTTGATGTAGCCGTCGGTGGAAAAGGTGGTCTGGTCCTTGTCGTACAGCATGATTTCGGCGTTGGCCCAAGGCATCAGGCCCAGGCTCGAAACACCTGCGATGACCGCAGGCAAAAAACGTTGGCGGGTATTTTTATTGTTGTGCATGGCGCGCTCCGCAACAGGGGACGGGATGTCGGAGGCGATTATCGAAAGGCGCCCGGGCGCGTCATACGCTGCCTTGGAGGCAATTGGCGGATGCTTTGGCAGCGCCGACCCGGCGCGGCAGTTTGGGTGTAAGACGGCGAGGCTGGCGGGTGCGGTACTTTGGGTGTGGGCCGCAGGGCGGCCTGGGAGGATCAACCCATTGGGCAGTCATAGGGAGTTGGCTGGTTTGGGGCTGCTGCGCAGCCCAGCGGGAGCAAGCTCCCTCGCCACAGGGGTCGCACCCACACTCAAAATTGAAGTCAAATCCAGCTTTTGTGGCGAGGGAGCTTGCTCCCGCTGGCCTGCGCAGCAGGCCCCTCGCCTTCGGCTCAGAACCGCGGTTTGACGGTCTTCCAGTCCGGCCGGTAGCGCTGCATCTGCCGCACATCGTCGCGCTGGCGGATGCCGCAGCTGAGGAACTGCTCATGCAGCTTGCCCAGTTGATCCCGGTCCAGTTCCAAGCCCAGGCCCGGCGCGCGGGTGATCTTCACGCAGCCGTCGACAATTGGCAGCTTGCCGCCCTTGATCACTTCTTCATCCGGTTCCTGCCAGGGGTAATGGGTGTCGCAGGCGTAGTCCAGGTTCGGCACCGCTGCCGCCACGTGGGCCATGGCCATGAGGCTGATGCCCAGGTGCGAGTTCGAATGCATCGACACGCCCAGGCCAAAGGTGCTGCACATTTTCGCCAAGGCCTGGGTGTCGCGCAGGCCGCCCCAGTAATGGTGGTCGGCCAACACGATCTGCACGCTGTCCAGCGCCACGCTGCGGCGAAACTCATCGAAATCGGTGACCACCATATTGGTCGCCAGCGGCAACCCCGTACGCTTGTGCAGCTCGGCCATGCCCGCAAGTCCCGGCGTCGGGTCTTCGTAATACTGCAGGTCATCCCCCAGCAGTTCGGCCATGCGAATCGAGGTTTCCAGGGACCAGTTGCCATTGGGGTCGATGCGCAACGGGTAACCGGGAAACGCCCGTTTCAGCGCCTTGATGCAGGCGACTTCATGCTCCGGATCGAGGGCTCCGGCCTTGAGCTTGATGCTCTTGAAGCCATAGTCCTGGATCATCCGCCGGGCCTGGGCAACGATCTGTCGTTCGTCGAGCGCCTCGCCCCAACTGTCGGGCGGGTACGGCGAATCGATGTGCTGGGCGTACTTGAAAAACAGGTACGCGCTGAACGGAATCTCGTCGCGAATCGCGCCGCCCAGCAGGTCCACCAGCGGCACGTTCAGGTAATGGGCCTGCAAATCCAGGCAAGCCACTTCGAACGCCGAATAGGCATTGCTCACCGCCTTGCTCGCGTGGGAACCCGGTGCCAGTTCGGCACCGGCAACGCTGACCGGTTTCTGCGCGGCGACGGTCGCCTGGACGATGGCCCGCAACTGGTTGAGGTTGAACGGATCCAGGCCGATCAACTGGCTCTGCAACTGCTGCTGGATCGCCAAGGCCGGCGCATCGCCGTAGCTCTCGCCGAGGCCGATGTAACCGTTGTCGCTCTCGATCTCGATGATCGAGCGCAACGCGAACGGCTCATGGATGCCGCTGGCGTTGAGCAAAGGTGGATCGCGAAAAGCGATGGGGGTGACGGTGACGCGTTTGATCTTCATACAGCGGCTCCCGATGGGCCAGGTTTCAAGGCTTGAGGTGTTTGCGACTGATCGGCTTCAACAACGGTTTCGGGCCGACCGGAGCGTGAATTCGGGGTATCGCGCTTCGGTGCGGTGCGGGCAAAAAAGATCACCACGGCGGCGACAAGCGAAGTGGCGGCCAACCCATACAGCCCACCCTCGATGGAACCGGTGGTCTGCTCCAGGAAACCGAAGGCCGTCGGCGCGACAAAACCGCCGAGGTTACCGATGGAGTTGATCAAGGCGATCACCGCCGCCGCGATGTGGGCATCCAGGTAGCCTTGGGGAATCGGCCAGAACAACGCCGAGGCAGCCTTGAAACCAATGGCCGCGAAACAGATCGCCACGAAGGCAAAGATCGGCCCGCCCGTGGTGGACATGAACATGCCGAACGCAGCGACCACCAGCGTCACTGCGACCCAGGCCTGCTGGAATTTCCATTTGCCGGCCAGGGCGGCAAAGCCGTACATCGCGATGATGGAAATGATCCATGGAATGGAGTTGAGCAAACCGACCTGGAAGTCCCCCAGGTTGCCCATTTTCTTGATCATGCTCGGTAGCCAGAACGTGGCACCGTAGATGGTCAGGGCAATGGAAAAGTAGATGAAACAGAACAGCGCGATCTGCCGGTCGGCCAGCAATTTGAACATCGACGGTTTGATCACCTGGGCCGCTTCCCGGGCCCGTTGCTCTTCGGCGATGGCGGCGATCAATACGGCTTTCTCTTCAGCGCTCAGCCATTTCGCCTGGCTCGGATGCGACTGCAGCCAGAACCAGACAAACCCGCACAGCACGATGGAGGCGAAACCTTCGATCAGGAACATCCACTGCCAGCCATGCAGGCCCATCCCGCTGACGTTCAACAAGGCGCCGGACACCGGGCCGGAAATCACCGAGGCGATGGCCGAGCCGCTGAGGAAAATCGCCATCGCCTTGCCGCGCTCGTTGGCGGGTAGCCATTGGGTGAAGTAGTAGATGATGCCGGGAAAGAACCCCGCCTCCGCCGCGCCGAGGATGAAGCGCAGCACATAGAAACTGGTCTCGCCGCGCACAAAAGCCATGGCCATGGCCGCCGCGCCCCAGGTGAACATGATGCGCGTCAGCCAGGCCCGCGCGCCGTAGCGTTGCAAGAGCATGTTGGACGGCACTTCAAACAGCGCGTAGCCGACGAAGAACAGCCCGGCACCGAGCCCGTAGGCGGCGGCGCCGATGCCCAGGTCGGTTTCCAGGTGGCTGCGTACGAAGCCGATGTTTACCCGATCGATGTAGTTGACGATGAACATCACCACCACCAACGGCAAGACATGACGTTTGACCTTGGCCGCCGCGAGCGCCAGGGTGCTGTCATGGGTGGAGTCCGTTACGTTATTCAAGGGGTGCCTCCCGATCATTATTTTTGTGGGGAACGGGACGATGATGGACGCGGTGGATTGTTCCCGTCTAATCTAACTTGGCACTTGATTGATACCTGGATTGAATCAATGTTTGAACTGGCCCAGCTGCGCTGCTTCACCACCGTGGCGACCGAACTCAACTTTCGTCGTGCCGCCGAACGCCTGAACATGACCCAGCCACCGCTGAGCCGGCAGATCCAATTGCTGGAGCACCACCTGGGCGTCGAACTGTTCACCCGCAGCACCCGCAGCGTGGCGCTCACGGCCGCCGGCCGGGCGTTTTTCATCGAAGCGCAGAACCTGCTGGAACAGGCGCAACAAGCCGCCATCGCCGCCCGGCGCTTTGCCCAAGGTGACATCGGTTCGGTGACCATCAGCTTCGTCGGCAGCGCGGTGTACGAGTTCCTGCCCAAGGTGATTGCCGAGGCCCGGCTGAAACAGCCCCAGGTCAAAATCGTCCTGGCAGAGATGAACACCTACCAGCAGCACGAAGCGCTGCGCGCTCGGCGCATCGACCTGGGCATCGTTCGCTCGCCCCTGCTGGAGACCGGCTACGCCACCGAATGCCTGGTGCGCGAACCCTTCGTGCTGGCGGTGCCCGCCGGGCATCCGCTGGCCAGCGCCGAGACCGTGAGCGTGCAGGATCTGGACGCCCAACCGTTCCTCATGTACTCCCACGCCGCCTACCCGCCCTTCAACGAACTGCTCACCGGCATGCTGCGCTCGGCCCGGGTCGCGCCGCAATTCGTACAATGGCTGGGGTCGTCGCTGACGATCCTGGCGCTGGTCAACGCCGGCATGGGCCTGGCGCTGGTACCGCGTTGCGCCAGCAGCGTGGTGTTCAAGCAGGTGGTGTTTCGCGAGATCGACCTGGGTGAAGGGGTGCAAAGCGAATTGCACCTGGTGTGGCGCGAGGACAACGACAACCCGGCGTTCACCATGTTGCTGGAAGGGATTCGGGGGGCGGTTCGGGAAGGGTTGTGAAGGCGGAGCAGCAAGACCCATGCGGTTGGCAGTGCCTGACGGAACCCAACGTTCCACCGAGCTTCGTGGACCTAGGTTGTGAGGGCGCTCGCTGCGCCCCCCACAACACTACCTGGCGACTACCCAGGCTTGTAGTTATCCAGTACTCGATTGACCGCTAGCTCACCCAACATGATGACCCGTTGCAGCACCAGCATCGTTTGGCGTCTTGGGCCGTCCGTCAAATCGGTGAGGTCGCTGACCATCACGCTGGCGGATGCCAAGGATTCGCACGCCTCAACGAGTAACGTTTCGTCATCCACCGCTGCGTCGATGGTGAAGATCGTGCTGGGCTTGCGGGGCTGTATCTGCGTTTTCGTTGCCCCGGGGTTCAAGTAGTGCTTGAGCGCGCGGTCTGCCGCCTCTTTCAACTTTTCAGGGTCGAGAGAGTCGCCGTAGAGTACCGAGTCGATATCCGGGGGGTTGGGAGTAACCTTGAACATATAACTAATTCCCTCAGTTGGGGCCGCAACCGTTCTCGACTAAAAGAAGGGTGGCGGCTGTGCGCAGGTTAGTCGACCGGTGGAATTAGCAAGCCCGGCGCGCCCAAGGGCGCCCTGCGCACAACCACCATCAAGTGCAGGAATAGAATGACCTGACTGAATGGTACTTATGCACTTTACTAAAACCGTCCGGGCGACTAAACCCGACCACTGATGGGCAGTGGCAGGTAAACGATAGAGACCCGGGGCAAAGCGCACAAGCCAGCGGATTCTGACGCATGCGTAAGTAAGGACGCAAGGTCTCGTAGCCTTTGGGGCGTTATGTGGAATGTATTTAAACGTGTCGCGTTGGATATGTTTAGGGAAATTAAACATGGCGACTTTTCTTCGTTATTTCTTGGGGCTGTGTTGGTGTAAATACAGTGTCTTATGGGACGCTTTGGCCTCATCGATATTAAACGAGGCCATGCCGTAGATAATACGTTGGCGGATGCCTTGGGGAATATTCCTACAGTTGACCGGCTATAAATTGTTGCGGTATCAAATGGTAAAAAAATGCCAGTCAGCTTATCTGACTGGCATTGCCCTTTTTTTGGCTCAACTTTTGGTGCCCGGTACCTACTGGGTTAGCCGGTATCTTATTTGGACAAGAAGTAATCGGTGGTGCGCAGTTGAAGGCTATAGACCCAGATCCCGAAGACCAAAGCGTATTCCTTAAACATCGGCAGCGTGAGCAGATGGACAATAGAATCGCTCCCCATCCGGCTAACTGAGATCGTTACGCCTAACGCCAAGGCAAGAACGAAGCAAAGCGAGCTGCCCTTTTTCCTCGCGAAAAGCATCAATCCGCCTACGAACATCAGCAGCGCTACCGTGCAGATATTGAGAAACACCAAGATAGAAATGTCACCAAAACGGGCCTGTTCGAAACCTTCCTCTACTACCCAAATTCCAGCTTGGATCAAGACGATGAAGCAGTAAAAGACGGTCATGAAGACGGGGGCGGGACGAGTGTTGTACCAAGGTTGGGGCATAGTTGCTTCCATAGTGATGAGGCTCCTGGGGATTGCAGCCACGGGTTATAGGGCGATGGCTATGAATATACCTTGCCCGCGGCTCAGACCTGCAAGTGAAGCGCATCCGCCATGGCTTCAATCTCCTGTCGCATCCACAATTTCTGCAACCAATCGGAGGGAATAGCCTGCACGCCATAAAATGCCCCCGCCACCTGACCGACAATGGCAGCGGTGGTGTCAGCGTCGTCGCCCAGGTTCGTCGCGGCCAGCACCGCATCAGTGAAACTGTCCGTCTGATGAAAGCACCACAGCGCTGCTTCCAAGGAAGCCACCGAATAACCAGTGCCTGACACATCACTACGACCTTTTCCCTGATAGGCTCCTTGGGCGAGCGCTATCACTTTGGCCTCGGTCAGTTGCTCGGACGCCACACGCAACACATCCGCCTTTGAAGCGCCGGTCAATGCGTTGGCAATGACATCAGCCAACACCTGACAACACTCCACCGCCTCTGTTGCCCCATGGGTTGTGCGTGAACTCAGAGCCGCAAAGTCGCGAATGCGTTCGCGATCCGGATAAAAGAACAGCACGACCGGTGCCAAGCGCATCAGCGAGCCATTGCCAGCCGTATCAGCAGCGGTATCCCCCGCGAATGGGTCGCCATGGGACTGATAGCGTTCCAGTGCACCGCGAACGGTCATACCAATGTCAAAGCAATCACCCGTGGAACTCAGATAACCCCAATGCCACCAATTGAGGTAGCGGCCCATCTGGTCTGCCGCATCAAAACCACGCTTTTGCAACAGGCTCTCAGCCAGACACAAAGCCATCGATGTGTCATCGGTCCATTGGCCAGGCTTGAGACTGAAGGGGCCGCCACCGACCATGTCGGTCACAGGGGTAAAGGAATTCCGTGGCAGGAATTCAACAGTAGTGCCAACGGCGTCACCACACGCCAAGCCCAGTAAGCATCCGCGATAGCGGTCTGAAAGTGTCGGGGACATCCTGATTCCTTCTGTTCCGAATTCGTCCGCGCAGGAGCGGCGCACAACCAGCGAGATGATAGCGGCTGGGCATACCCAAGGAACCTGATCGCAATCTTTTTTATCAAAAACGCAACGTACATTCACTCGGCAGTTTCCCCATCCCGAAACAAGTTGTACGATGACAGACGAGCAAGCATCGCTCGCGTTCCTGATACCTACAACAACAAGGAAATCCCCATGAAAAAAGCGACATTGGTCATCAGCTTCTTGTGCCTGTTCAGCGGCTACGCGGCGGCCGCCGCTACATCGCCCGAGCAGGAGGTGGCCCAGGCGGTCGATCATTTGACCCAAGCCATGCTGCACAAAGACATCCCACAACTTCAGGCACTGGCCGCCGAGAACCTGACCTACGGGCACTCCAGCGGCAACATCCAGGACAAGAAGGCCTTCATCGCCGACATCGAAACGGGCAAGAGCGCGTTCAAGACCCTGGAAATGCAGAACCAGAAAATCACCTTGTCGGGTGATGTGGCGCTGGTGCGCAACCACTTCTCGGCCCAGGCGCTCAAGGGCACTGAGGTGGTGCCGACGGAAATCGAGAACTTCCAGATCTGGCAGAAACAGAAGAATGGCAAATGGCTGCTGATCGGTCGTCAGGCGTTTCGGTTCTGATAGCGGGTTGACCGGGTCCACGAGATATCTGTTTTTGATCGTTCCCACGCTCTGCGTGGGAATGCATCCCGTGACACTCTGCGTCACCTTCCAGAAGCGGAACGCGGAGCGTCCCTGGCGACATTCCCACGCAGGAGCGTGGGAACGATCGAAAAAGGGCCGCTACGCAGCCCAGCGGGAGCAAGCTCCCTCGCCACGGATTGCGCCCCTCACCCGTCGTTTTTCCCCTCAAATAACGGCCCACTGCTCCCGGTACTGCAGCAGGAAATCCACAAAAGCGCGCACCCGCTGCGGTACGTACCGGCCGTGGGGATACAGCAAGGTAAACGGCCGTGAGCGCCCCGCGAACGGCGCAAGCACCTCCACCAATTGCCCGTTGGCCAGCTCCTGTTCCACGATGAATTTGTAAGTCTGGAACAAGCCCGCGCCATGCTTGGCCAGTGTCACGCCGCCGAGCACATCGTCTGAACAACAGTAACCCCCTTCGCCGAACAACTCCTTTTCCTTGCCCTCGACATTGAACAACCAGGAAATCCGTCGTCCGCTGCTGGGCAGTTCGAACTGGATGCACTCGTGGTCGTCCAGGTCTTCAAGGACCTGCGGCGTGCCGGCCTTGCGCAGATAGTCCGGAGACGCGACTACCACCAGGTTTGCGTCTTCCAGCAGCCGGGCGATCATCGACGAGTCGGGTTGGGCCCGCACCCGGATGGCGAGGTCATAACCTTCGGCAACGAAATCGATGTTTCGATTGCTCAGGTGCAAGTCCACGCTGACTTGCGGGTACAGCGCCCGGAAGGCCGGCAGCAAGGGCAGGATGCGGTGATGACCGTAGGTGGTGGGCAGGCTGATGCGCAGTTGCCCGGACGGCACCGATTGCGCGCCCATCATTTCCTGTTGCGCCTCGACCAGTTGCGTCAACGCCTGCCGACATTGCTCGAAATAGGTCTTGCCGGCTTCGGTCAGGCGGATGCTGCGGGTAGTGCGCACGAAAAGCCGTGAGCCCAGGCGCTCTTCCAGGCGAAAGATCGAGCGGCTCACCGCCGCCGGGGTAACCCCTGCCAACTGCGCCGCTGCGGTGAAACTGCCCGCCTCCGCCGCCAGGCAGAACAGTTCTATGCTGCCCAACTGCAGGTCTTCGAAATGACGCTTCATGATTCATTACACCGCGTATCAACTGAAGTTTCCAAAGGCCTGTTTATCAGTCTGCAGCGTATAAATACAGTGGCCCCCTCAACGGCGCGGGAATCTTCCTGCGCATTTTCTCAGCAGCAGGAGTGCAACATGCCTTTCGTCAATGTGCGAATTACCCGAGACGGCGTCACCCGTGAACAGAAAGCCCAGGTGATTTCCGAAATCACCGAAACCCTCCAGCGCGTACTGGGCAAGGACCCGCATTTGACCCACATCGTGATCGAGGAAGTCGACACGGATAACTGGGGGTATGCGGGGATGACGACGACGCAGTATCGAAGTCTTCCGAAAGAATAGCGCTCTGCCCTTCCGAGCCCGGTCCAATTGACCGGGCTTTTTTCTGCCTGCCAACCGGACAGCCTGACAATCCTGTGGGAGCGAGCAAGCTCGCTCCCACAGGGGATTACTGGCGAACGTGGGTTTTGCGATCAGCACGGAATATTGTGGGAGCGAGCTTGCTCGCGATTGCAGTGTGTCAGTCACCATCAATACCGACTGACCTGACGCCATCGCGAGCAAGCTCGCTCCCACAGGGGGCCACAGGGGGTTATGTGTGGTTCCGGCCATTGATTACATGACGTATCAACTCAAGTACCAGCAGCCTTATTTATCAAACCCTGGCGCATCAATACCCTGAGCTCAACCACCGCCAACACAGGCGCACCGGTTCAACTCAATGTGATCAGGAGTCAATCATGAGTCTCAAAAAAACCGTCATCATCACCGGCGCTTCCAGCGGTATCGGCCTGGGTCTGGTCAAGGCGTTCCTGGGTCGGGGTTATAACGTGGTGGGCAATGCCCGCTCCCCGTCCGGCCTGGAGGCTGCTGCCGCCGACCTCGGCCACCCGGCCGGTTTCATCGGCGTGGCCGGCGACATCGCTGACCCGGCCACTTCAACCGCCCTCATCACTCAAGCCGTCGAGGCGTTTGACGCCGTTGACGGGCTGGTGAACAACGCCGGTTTCTTCCTGCCAAAACCCTTCGTCGAATACAGCCCACAAGACCTGGACGCGCTGCTGGACACCAACCTCAAGGGTCTGGTCTACGCCAGCCAGGCCGCTGCCGCGCATATGATCGGGCGCCAGCAAGGCTTCATCATCAACATTTCAGCCGCGGTGGCCCTGCAACCGAACATCCAGGTGCCGGCGGCGCTGCCGGTGTTGATCAAGGGCGGTGTCAACCAGATGACCCGCGCCCTGGCCCTGGAACTGTCGCCCCACAACATCAAGGTCAACGCGGTTGCACCCGGCATCATCGACACGCCGATGCACGACCCGGTTCACCGCGAATTCCTCGACAACCTGGCCCCCGCCGGTCGCGTGGGCACCGTCGAGGAAATTGCCGAGGCCGTGTTGTACCTGGCGGGCGCCGATTTCACGACGGGCGCGATACTGCCGGTGGACGGCGGGATGAGCACAGGCAAGTGGTAATAAAAGAAAAACCCCGAAGGCAGAACCTTCGGGGTTTTCATGAAGCGCGGAACTCAGAGCGTGTAGGAGATGCCGGCCTGCACGGTTCGCGGGGCGCCTGGGTAGGCATAGACGCCACCGAATGCACCTTCTTCGTAGTCGGCGTCGAACAGGTTCTTCAGGTCCAGGTTGAGGCGAATCCGCTCGTTGACCTTGTAGTAACCGAGCAGGTCCACGACGGTGTAGCTGTCCATGGTAAAGGTGCTGGCCGCGGTATTGCCGGCCCGCTCATCGACGTATTTGGCGCCTAAGCCCAGGCCGAGCCCCTTGAGGCCACCGTCCTGGAACTCGTAGACGTTCAACAGGCTGAAGGAGTTCTTGGGCACGTTGAGCAAGCGGGTGCCGGACGGGATATTGATGTCCTTGGTCACTTCGGCATCCACATACGCGTAGCCACCGATCACGCGCCATTCTGGCGTCAAATTGCCCGCCACGTTCAAGTCAAAGCCACGGCTGCGCACTTGCCCGGCAGCCACGTTGAAGGTGGAATCCAGCGGATCGGGCGTGAGGACGTTGCGCTTTTCAATCTGGTAGATCGCTGCGTCGACGCTCAACTGGCGATCCAGCGCTTCCCACTTGACGCCCATCTCGTAGGACTTGCCCTCTTCCGGCTTGAACCCCCCACCACCTTCGCGACTGGCACCGGTGTTGGGTTTGAACGAGCGTGCGGTATTGGCGTAGACCGCCACGGTGTCGGTCAGGTCGTAGATCACACCCAGGCGCGGAGTGACGGCGCTGTCGGTGACGTCCCAGTTCCGACTACCGGGCGGGTTCTGCGGGACGAAGCTCTCGTACTGATGCTCGAACCGCTCAAACCGCGCCCCTGCCAACACCTTCAGGCGCTCAGTCAACGCCACCTGATCCTGGACAAACACACCAAACGTCTTGAGGTTTTCCTGGTCATCGGTGGGCGTGCGGGTCAGTGCCGGGCGTGGCTGGCCATGCACCGGGTCGAAGATATCGATCGGGTAGGCACCGGCGGCGCCGGAGGAACGCTGAATGATTGACTGGTAGTCGTAGTCTTCATACTCGATCCCCGTCAACAACGTGTGCTCGAACCCTCCGGTGGAAAAATGCCCGGTGAGGTTGAGCTGGGTGTCGCGGTCGGTCCACTCCAGCTTGCGGTAGTTGAAGTTGCGACTCAGGGTACGCCCATCGGCGCCGATGCTGTTGCCCTCCACGGCATTGCCCTGCAAGGTGCCGTCGAGCCATTGGGTACCACCGGCCAGGGTCCAGTCGTCGTTGAGCATGTGCTCGAAACGCACCTGCAGCATGTTGTTGTCGTTGTGCAGCTTGCCGGCGTCTTTTTCGCCGAAGAACGTATCGCGCGACGCGGTGCCGCGCTGGCCGGCGTAATGGGTCAAGCCACGGTCCAGCGGCGCATTGTTGCGCATGAAATCGCCTTCGAAGGTCAGGCGCGTGGTGTCGTTGACCTGCCAGCTCACCACTGGCGCGATGCCGTAGCGCTCGGTCTCGACGTGGTCGCGGAACGTATCGCCGCCCTCGCCGATCACGTTCAGGCGATAAGCCAGGCGCCCTTCCTCGTCCAATGGACCGGACGCGTCCAACGTACCGCGACGCATCCCCTGGTCGCTGACCTGGCTGCCCAGGGTCACTGTGCGCTCGGCCAACGGCTGCTTGGACACCACGTTGAAGGTACCGCCCGGGTCGCCACGGCCATAAAGCATGGTGGCCGGGCCGCGCAGGACCTCCAGCCGCTCGATGGTGTTGGCGTCCGGCATGTTCGGGTAGCCACGGTTGATCGGGAAACCGTTGCGGTAGAACTCCCCGGTGGTGAAGCCGCGGACGGTGAAGGTGGTCAGGCCCTGACCGCCGAAGTTGTTGCCCCGGCCTACGCCGCCAGCGTAGTCGAGGGCGTCTTGCAGGCGCGTGGCGCCGAGGTCTTCGACCACGTCGCGAGACACCACGGAAATCGATTGCGGGGTTTCATGGATCGCCGTGTCGGTACGGGTGGCGCTGGCCGAACGGGTGGCGTGATAGCCCTTCACCGGGCCTTGTGCTGATTCATAGTCGGCGTTACCGACGATATCCGTGGCTTGCAACTCAAGGGAGGCCGGCTTGGCAGGGATTGGCTCTTCGGCCCAGGTGGGAATGGAATAAGCCTGGAGCACACACAGTGAAACGAGAATCCGACGCATCGATGCACAATCCTAATGGAAACAAGCCACCCACATCGGGAGGCTGACAAAAATGTGTCGCGAAAGATACAGTAACTCATTGTCGTTTGATATCTATTCCCATTAACACTGGCGTTTTTTGTGACCGGTCAGTCCGTCATCGCGAGCAAGCTCGCTCCCACAGGGGGCCCGGGGCCAACCACAAGGTTTGTACCCACTGAAGATCCAATGTGGGAGCGAGCTTGCTCGCGATGGCGCCAGAACAATCACCCCCGACCCTATTGACCCGCCGCAATCGACTCCTGCTCCACCCGCTGGAAGAACACCTGCGCACGATGATCCTGGGTATAAGCCACGTTCAACCGCAACCAATCGCACGCCTCGCCCTGGGGCAGGAACGTCGAGCCTTGGGACAGTTGGATTTGCAGCTCCCGGGCGATCTGCTGCACCCGTTGTGCCGCCAGCCACCGCGGCCTGGCCCAGACGAACAGGCCCCCCATTGGCTCGGCAAATACCTCCCAGTGGGCCGGGTCCAATTGGCGCAGCGTGCTCGCCATCTGCTTGTTCAGGCGCTGGCGCAAACGCTGGATCAGCTTGCGATAAGCACCGTTGGCCAGCAACGTCGCCACCACGTTTTCCGCCAGCAGCGAACAACCGATGCCGGTAATCATCTTGACTTCGGCCAGGCGCTGGATGATCTCGGGATGGGCGACCACATAACCGATGCGCAACGAACTGGACAGCGTCTTGGAAAAACTCGCCAGGTAGATCACCCGGTCCAGGGCATCCAGGGAGGCCAGGCGTGAGGTCGGACCGTTCTGGAAATCGGCGTAGATGTCGTCCTCGATGAGGCGAAAGTCATGGGCGGTTGCCAGTTGCAGCAGACGATAGGCCACGCTCGGCGCCAGGCTGGTACCGGTGGGGTTGTGGTACATGCTGTTGATGAAGAAATACGCGGGTTTATGCTCACCGAGAAGCTGTTCCAGGCGGGCGATGTCCGGGCCTTGCGCGGTTCTCGGCACCGCCACGGTCTTGACCCCATGCAGCTTCAGCAGATTGAACAGGTTGTAGTAGCCGGGGCTTTCCACCAGCACCAGGTCACCGGGTTTGAGCAAGGTTCGCACCAGCAGGTCGAGGCCCTGGCTGGCGCCTTGGGTGGTGATGATTTGCGCCGGGTCGACATGAATATCGATCAGGCCGAGGCGCTTTTGAAGGTGCAGGCGCAGATGAGGCGAGCCCAACGGGGTGCTGTAGTTGAACAACGCGTGGTTGTCGCTGCGCACCACTTGGCGGATCGCCTGGCCCAGGTCGGTGTCGTCGCGCCAGGCATCGGGCAGCCAGCCACACCCCAGCTTGAGCTGCGTCGATTCATTGTCGAACAACCGCCACCGCGCGTTATCCGTTTCGGGCTCCGGCTCCACAGGTCGGGCCAACTGCTGCGCGACAAAAAAACCCGCGCCATGTCGAGACTCCAGCACCCCACTGGCAACCAGTTGGTCATAGGCCTTGATCACGCTCGACAGGCTCAGGCTGTTCTCACGGGCCAGTTGGCGAATGGACGGCATGCGCGCGCCGGGGCGGATGCCATGGGCGTTGATCCAGCCCATGAGGTGCGTCACGAGTTGCCGGATCACGGGCTCGGCAACGTTGCGATCAATCTTCAGGTCCACGGCTGGCACTCTTGGCTAAGTGTTCTCGATTTTCGAGCGAACAGTTAAGCACAAATGGCCTGGGTCTGTTCCTTGTTTGCGCTGTGCCCGGCAGTGATAGTCCCCGGGACTTCATGCACACCCTTTAAGGAACACCCTTGAACCCACAGCATCGACATTCCTGGGGACTGGCTTTCGGCCTTTGCCTGATCACCCTCGCGGTCAACCTGCAGGCGCCGCTGTACACCACCTATGCGCAGTTGTCCGGCTACGGGGCCGGCGCCACGGCGGTGGCGTTTTCCGGTTATGTGCTGGGTGTGTTGCCGGTCCTGCTGGCGTTCGGCGGGCTGGCCGACCGGGTGGGACGCAAGCCGTTGATCCTGGTCGCGCTCGGGCTGTCGATGCTGGCGACGCTGGTGACACTGCTCTGGCCGAGCCTCGAGGCGCTGGGCGTGGCGCGCCTGATGATGGGGGTCGGCACAGGGCTGGCCTCGGCCACATCAACCGCCTATATGGCTGAGCTCATGGCAACCCGCGATCCCCGCTCGCCGGCCAACCGGGTCACCGCCAGCACTTCCCTGGGCTTTGGCCTGGGCGCGGCGTTGACCAGTCTGTTCCTGTTCGTCCATCACAGCGCCACGCCCGGCAGCTTCTGGTTGCAGCTGATGTTGGCTGCCATCGCGATCGTCGTGGTCTGGCGGTTACCGGACCCGGCGCTGAAAATCAAAGACGCACCGTTGCTGCGCCTGCCGTTGTTTCCCGCCGGCAGCCTGCCCTACAGTTTTTCCATGCTGTTGGCCTGGGCGACCTCGGGCCTGGTCATCGCCATATTGCCGTCAGTGCTGGCGACCCACGACTTGCAGCGTTGGTCTGGCCTGTCGACCTTCACGGTCATCAGTTGCGGCCTGCTCTTCCAGCCCTGGGTTCGGCGCATGCAACCGGCCAGGGCCACGGGCTTGGGCTTGTTGATCCTGCCTGCGAGCTACGCGTTGCTGGCCTGGGGCGCGAGCACCGGCTCCCTGCTCGCCGTGTTGCTGGGAGCCTTGGGGGGCAGCAGTGCCTGCTACGGTTTCCTGTACTTGGGTGGTTTGTCCGCCATCACGGCCATGGCCGGGGCGGAGAAAGCCCGGGTCAGCGCCGGGTTCTTCCTGTTCGCCTATGTCGGGTTCAGCATCCCGGTGGTGGTGACCGGGTTGCTGGCTGACGCTTTCGGCGCTGATGTGGCGTTGATCGTGTTCGGCCTGGCGCTGCTGGCCGGGGCGTCTGTTACCGGATGGCGCATCGTCCGGACGCAGGCTTATGTGACCCACCTGTCCCACGGCTGAACTGCCAGGTTGTTGGAACTGTGCAAGAACTGTGTAGGAGCTGTCGAGCGAAGCGAGGCTGCGATCTTTCCACTGCCCATTGAGTCGAGAGCGAAAGATCAGGATCAAAAGATCGCAGGCTTCGCCAGCTCCTACAAAACCTCTCCGGAACACCGCGCTCGGCAAAGTCGTATACCATATCCCCACCTAAGCCGAACGACCCGCCGCCGTGACTTTATCCAAGTTCAACCTGCCTGACCTGGGCAACACCCCTTCCACCTCGGAAATCATCACCCGCCACCTGCGCGATGCCATCGTGGCCGGGCATTTTGCCGAGGACGAGCCGATTCGCCAGGATGATATCGCCCGGCAGTTCAACGTCAGCAAGATCCCCGTGCGCGAAGCCCTCAAGCGTCTGGAGGCCGAGGGCCTGGTGATGTTCCAGCGCAATCGCGGGGCGATGGTGACGCGCATTTCCGAGGCGGAGCTGGCGCAGATGTTCGAGGTGCGGATGCTGCTGGAAGACAAAGTGCTGCGCCTGGCGATTCCCAACATGACCGAAGCCACCTTCGCCCGTGCCGAAAGCATCTGCCGGGAGTTCATCGGTGAAGACGACGTCGGCCGCTGGGCGGAACTGAACTGGCAACTGCATGCCTGCCTCTACGAACCGGCGCAACGGCCCTTCATGGTGGGCTTGATCCGCTCGGTCCACGACAAGCTGGAGCGCTACTTGCGCATGCAAATGAGCCTTTCGGCGGGCAAGGAGCGCGCCGATCACGAGCACCGGGAAATCATCAAGGCCTGCCGCGCCGGTGACGTCGAGCGCGCGGTGATGCTGCTGGACGAGCACATCGCCGGGGTCTGCGAGACCTTGTTCAAGTTCCTGCCTTCCAGCCATTGATGGGCCTGCACTGTGCCGATTTCGTCATCGGCGACAGGTAAAACCATCAAGCCGTCGCCCCCTGGCGCGGGCCACGCTTGCCGTCACTCATCTGAACGGACGTGGCCCTCCCATGAAACGCATCACCGTGATCGACTCCCATACCGGCGGCGAACCGACTCGACTGGTCACCGACGGTTTTCCTGACCTGGGCCAGGGCAGCATGGCCGAGCGCAAGCAACGCCTGGCCACGGAACACGACGCCTGGCGCACCGCCTGCGTGCTCGAACCGCGGGGAAGCGATGTGCTGGTGGGGGCGCTGCTTTGTGAGCCGGTGGACCCCAGCGCCTGTGCCGGCGTGATCTTTTTCAATAACAGCGGCTACCTGGGCATGTGCGGCCACGGCACTATCGGCCTGGTGGCGTCACTGGCCCACCTGGGCAGGATCGGCCCCGGCGTGCACAGCATCGAAACCCCGGTAGGCACGGTACAGGCAACCTTGCACGAAGACCGCTCGGTGAGCGTGCGCAACGTGCCGGCCTACCGTTATCGCAAGGCCCTGGCCCTGGAGGTGCCCGGCATCGGCCCGGTGGTGGGCGACGTGGCCTGGGGCGGCAATTGGTTTTTCCTGGTCGCCGAACATGGCCAACGCGTGGCCGGCGATAACCTCGACGCGTTGACCGCCTACACCTACGCCGTACAGCAAGCCTTGGAGCAGCAAGGTTTTCGCGGCGAGGACGGCGGCCTGATCGACCACATCGAACTGTTTGCCGACGACCCGCAAGCCGACAGCCGCAACTTCGTGCTCTGCCCGGGCAAGGCCTATGACCGCTCCCCGTGTGGCACCGGCACCAGCGCCAAACTGGCGTGCCTGGCGGCCGATGGAAAGCTGCAACCCGGGCAGATCTGGCGCCAGGCCAGTGTCATTGGCAGCGAGTTCGAGGGCTCCTACGAGCGCTCGGGCGAGCGCATCGTGCCGACCATTCGCGGTCGCGCCTACATCAGCGCCGAAACCACACTGATCATCGAAGCGGATGACCCGTTCGCCTGGGGCATTCGTCCGTGAGCGAGGGCCATGTCGCCGACGTGATCATCATTGGCGCGGGCATCATCGGTGCGGCCTGCGCCCAGGCGCTGGCCCGACGCAACGTCAACGTGTTGGTGCTGGACGCCGGTTGGCACGGCGCCACGGCGGCCGGCATGGGGCACCTGCTGGTGCTCGATGACAACCCGGCGGAACTGGCCCTCAGTCAATATTCCCTGCAACGCTGGCGCGAGCTGGCCCCCGCCCTGCCCGACGGCTGCGCCTGGCGCAACAACGGCACCTTGTGGCTGGCGGCCAATGCCGAAGAAATGGCGGTGGCCCATAGCAAATACCTGAACCTGCTGGCCCATGGCGAAGCCTGTGAACTGATCGGCCACGCCGCGCTGCATCAGCGTGAACCCGAGCTACGCCCAGGCCTGGAAGGTGGGTTGCTGATCAAGGGCGACGGCATCCTCTACGCCCCGGCGGCCGCTCGCTGGATGCTGGACGCGCCCAACATTCGTCAGCAACGGGCGCAGGTCAGCGAAGTCGACGGTCATCGCGTGCGCCTCGACGACGGTCGCTGGTTGAGCGCCGAAGCGGTGGTCCTCGCCAATGGCATCCAGGCCACTGAATTGTGCCCGGAACTGCCGATCGTGCCGAAGAAGGGCCACCTGCTGATCACCGACCGCTACCCCGCTACCGTCACCCACACCCTGGTGGAACTGGGCTACGTCACCAGCGCCCATAACGCCAGCGGACCGTCGGTGGCGTGCAATATCCAACCACGCCCGACCGGACAATTGTTCATCGGCGCCTCGCGGCAGTTCGGCACGCTTGACCCACAGGTGGAAGGCTGGATGCTGGCGAAGATGCTCAAGCGCGCCGTCGAATACCTGCCAGGATTGGCGCGTCTGAACGGCATCCGGGCCTGGACCGGTTTTCGCGCAGCAAGCCCCGACGGCTTGCCCCTGGTGGGCCAACATCCACAGCGCCAGGGGCTGTGGCTGGCGGTGGGTCACGAAGGCCTGGGCGTCACAACAGCGCCGGCAACGGCCGACCTGCTCGTCGCGCAACTGTTCGACGAAACCCCACCACTGGCCGCGCAGCCTTACCTGCCGCAGCGTTTCCTCGGAGAACCGGCCCATGCCTGAAGCCCGACGCCCTTCCCCTGTGGCGAGGGAGCAAGCTCGCGCTGGGCACCGTAGGAGCTGCCGAAGGCTGCGATCTTTTGATCTTTCGCTTGAGATTCGAGCTATCAGGGAAAAGATCGCAGCCTCGCTCCGCTCGGCAGCTCCTACAGGCCCGGCGGGAGCTTGCTCCCTCGCCACAGGTTCTGGGTGTGCCCAAGGCATCCGCTTAGCCAAGGAGGATTATCCCCATGCCTGACTTGTTTTTGGACGGCCGCCCACTCTCAGTCGCCAACGGCACCAGCGTCGCAGCGGCATTGGCGTTGGGCGCGGATGGTTGCAGTCGCACCTCGGTCAGCGGCCAGCGCCGTGCGCCGTTGTGCGGCATGGGTATCTGCCAGGAGTGCCGGGTGCTGATCGACGGTCGTCGACGCCTGGCCTGCCAGACCCTGTGCCACGACGGCATGCAGGTGCAGACCCGGCCATGAACGAAACCACCGACCTGCTGATCATCGGCGCCGGCCCCGCTGGCATGGCCGCCGCCCTCGCCGCCGCCGCCAGCAGCGGCGCGCGTATCGTGCTGCTGGACGACAACCCGCTGCCCGGTGGGCAGATCTGGCGCGACGGCCCCCAGGCCAACCTGCCCAGCGCCGCCCGACGCCTGCGCGAGCAACTGCACACCTGCGCCAACGTACGTTGCCATGCCGGCACCCGTGTGATCGCCTGCGCGGCGGATAAAACCTTGCTGGTGGAAGATGCCGAGCGCGGCTGGCAGATCAGCTATGAGCGCTTGATTCTCTGCACCGGTGCCCGCGAACGGCTGCTGCCGTTTCCCGGCTGGACACTGCCCGGCGTGACCGGTGCTGGCGGCTTGCAGGCGCTGATCAAGGGTGGCTTGCCGGTGCGCGGCGAACGGCTGGTCATCGCCGGCAGCGGCCCCTTGCTGCTGGCCAGCGCCGCCACGGCAAAGCATCAAGGTGCACAAGTGCTGCGCATCGCCGAGCAGGCCCGGCGCGGCGCCGTCGCCGGTTTCGCCGCACAACTGCCGCGCTGGCCGGGGAAGTTTTTCCAATCGTTCAGCCTGTTCGACCGGCACTACCGCACCGACACCCACGTGGTGGAAGCGCTCGGTCGGGAACGGCTGGAGGGCGTGCGCCTGCATCAGCAAGGCAAGACGATTGAATTGGCCTGCGACCGGCTCGCCTGTGGTTTCGGGCTCATTCCCAATACCCAATTAGGCCAGGCCCTGGGTTGCGCGGTTGAAGACCAGGCGCTTGCGGTTGACGCCTGGCAAGCGACCACTCGCCATGAACATTACGCTGCCGGTGAGTGCACCGGTTTTGGCGGCAGCGAACTGGCGCTGGTGGAAGGCGCCATCGCCGGCCATGCCGCCGTCGGCAATCGCGCAGCTGCCCAGCAGCTATGGCCGCGCCGCGCACGTTGGCAGGGTTTCGCCGGGGCATTGAACAAGGCCTTCGCCCTCGATCCACGGCTCAAGACCTTGGCCCGCAATGACACCCTGGTCTGCCGCTGCGAAGACGTACCGTACGGCGAACTGGTCGGCCACAAAAACTGGCGCGAAGCAAAACTGGCAAGCCGCTGCGGCATGGGCGCCTGCCAGGGCCGAGTGTGCGGCGCCGCCCTGGAACACCTGTTCGGCTGGACACCGCCCACACCCCGCCCACCTTTCAGCCCGGCGCGGATCGAAACCTTGCTGAACCTGGAAGAAACCCCACCCACCTGAACCCGACACACATCCCTCTCTGACCTGTACTCACCACAAATCCCCTGTGGGAGCTGAGCTTGCTCGCGATAGCGGTGGGTCAGTTGGTAAAGATGCTTCCTGTGCCGCCGTCATCGCGAGCAAGCTCGGCTCCCACAGGGGATTGTCATAACCCCCAGATCTGTGAACACACCGGAACCCTGTGGGAGCGAGCTTGCTCGCGATAGCGGTGGGTCAGTTGGTAGAGATGCTGCCTGTGCCGCCGTCATCGCGAGCAAGCTCGGCTCCCACAGGGGATTGCCATAACCCCCAGATCTATGAACACACCGGAACCCTGTGGGAGCGAGCTTGCTCGCGATAGCGGCGTGACAGCCAGCACATTTTCGACTGACACTGCGCCATCGCTCCCACAAAAAAGACGCCGCCGGCCATGTACCCCTCGCTCACTTCCCTAGCGCCCTGCGACCTCGATACCCTGCTGCGCAGCCTGCAGCCCATCGCCCCGCTGCTGGACACCCTCGCGGACGTGGTGTTTTTCATCAAGGACAAGCAAGCCCGCTACGCCTTCGTCAACCAGACCCTGGCCCGGCGCTGCGGTTTCAAACACAGCGGTGACCTGCTCGGCCTCACCGCCGACCAGGTGTTCCCCGAGCGCTTCGGCCCGCTGTACACCGAACAGGACCGCCGGGTGCTGGCCAGCGGGCGGGAGTTGGCCGACCAGCTCGAACTGCATTTGTATTACGGTAACCAGCCCGTCTGGTGCCTGACCCACAAGCTCGCCCTGCACGATCCAGACGGCCAGATCGTCGGCCTGGCCGGTATTTCCCGCGACCTGCAACTGCCGCAATCGAGCCATCCGGCGTTCCACAAACTGGCGGCGGTGGACGCCCATATCAAGCAGTACTTCGCCCGCCCCATCAGCCTTGCCGAGCTGACCGCCATTGCCGAATTGTCGGTGGCGCAACTGGAGCGGCACTGCAAACGCATCTTCCAACTCACGCCACGGCAGATGATTCACAAGGCGCGACTGGAAGAGGCCTCACGGCTGTTACTCGACAAAGACCTGCCGATCACCGAGATCGCCCTGCGCTGCGGTTACACCGACCACAGCGCCTTCAGCCGCCAGTTCCGGGCCCTGACCAGCCTGTCGCCCAGCCAATATCGCGAGAATCAGCGCTGATCCTTGTTCCCTGATGGGGCATCGGATCCTGTGGCTGCTCCCATCTGTAACACCCCGAATCCAACGTAGCACCCCGCGCTTATGTGTGCCGCCCGTCAGGAACGCCTCTAGGTCAGCCCTCCAGCACGATTACTGCGCCGCAAGCAGAAACAGGCACGCCGATTGCTTATCTAATATCGTATACGAAATCCTCAATACGATATCTCACCGCATTTATTCGACAGCGAGGCATTTATGAAAAACCCTGCATTGGCCGTAGCCCTCAGCATTGTCCTCACCCCGCTTTTCATCGCTTCCGCCCACGCCGACAAGCTCGATGACATCATCGGCTCCGGCAAGCTGCGTTGCGCCGTGACCCTGGACTTCCCCCCGATGGGCTTTCGCGACGAAAGCAACAAACCGGCGGGCTTCGACGTGGACTATTGCAACGATCTGGCGAAGGTCCTCGGTGTCGATGCCGAAGTGGTGGAAACCCCATTCTCCGACCGAATCCCCGCGCTGCTGTCCGGCCGCGCCGATGTCATCGTCGCCTCCACCTCCGACACCTTGGAGCGAGCCAAGACCGTGGGCCTGACCGTGCCCTACTTCGCCTTCCAGATGGTCGTGCTGACCCGCGACAACACCGGCATCAACAGCTACGCCGACCTCAAGGGCAAAGCCCTGGGCAACACCAGCAGCACCTACGAAGCCATCGCCCTGGAGAAGGACCAGAAGAGCTGGGGCAGCGGCAGCTTCCGCGCCTACCAGTCGCAGAACGACACCTTGCTGGCCGTCGCCCAGGGGCACATCGATGCCACCGTGGTGACCAACACCGTGGCCGCCGCGACCCTCAAATCGGGCAAGTACAAGGGCCTGAAGATCGCCGGTGACGCGCCCTACGTCATCGACTACGTGTCCCTCGGCGCCAAACGCAGCGAATACGGCCTGCTCAACTACCTCAACCTGTTCGTCAACCAGCAGGTACGCACGGGTCGCTACAAGGAACTGTTCGTCAAATGGGTCGGCACCGACATCCCGCCGGCCAACCTGACCGTTCCCCAGGTCTATTACTGAGGATCGGCGCATGCCAAGCACGCCTGTCCGTGTGAAAGGCCGCAGCCTGGTGGAGGGTGCCGCCCAGGGCGCCCTGCTGTTCGCCGAGGTGGGGCTGAGTTTCTGGGGCGGGGTCGATCCAGCCAGCGGCGAAGTCATCGACCGCCACCATCCCTTGAGTGGTCAGCGCTTGGCCGGGCGCGTGCTGGCGATCCCCAGCGGACGCGGTTCCTGCACCGGCAGCAGCGTCTTGATGGAGCTGATCAGCAACGGCCACGCGCCCGCGGCCCTGGTGCTCGCCGAAGCCGATGAAATCCTGACCCTGGGCGTGCTGGTGGCGCAGGTGATTTTCCAACGCTCGCTGCCAGTGGTGTGCGTGGGGCACGAGGCCTTCAATGGGCTGCGCGGCCAGGGTTTCGTGCGCCTGGAAGGCGACGTCCTGACACTGTCTGGCCGGCCCCCAAATGACGGTTGGCAAGGTTCTGACCCAGCGCCGCTGCCGCCCACGTCCTCAACCCTGGTGCTGAGCGAACAGGACCGGGCGTTGCTCGACGGCACCTACGGCAAGGCCGCCCAAGTGGCGATGCAAATCGTGCTGCGCATGGCCGAGATCCAGGGCGCCACGCAACTGCTGGACGTGACCCAGGCCCACATCGACGGCTGTATCTACACCGGCCCGGCCAGCCTGCGCTTTGCCGAACAACTGGTGCAGTGGGGGGCGAAGGTTCGCGTGCCCACCACCCTCAATTCTATTTCCGTGGACCAGCGTCGCTGGCGGGAACTGGGCGTCGATCCGGCCCTGGGCGAGCCGGCCAGTGCCCTGGGCGATGCCTACATGGCAATGGGCGCCCAACTGAGTTTCACCTGCGCGCCCTACCTGCTGGACACCGCGCCAAAGGCCGGCGAACAGATCGTCTGGGCCGAATCCAACGCAGTGGTCTACGCCAACAGCGTGCTGGGGGCGCGCACGCAGAAGTACCCGGACTTCCTCGATATCTGCATCGCCCTGTGCGGACGGGCACCGTTGACCGGCTGCCATCTCGACGACCCGCGCAAGGCCCGGCTGATCGTCGACGTGCCGGCGCTGGGTCACGTGGACGACAGTTTCTATCCACTGCTGGGCTATCACATCGGCAGCCTGGCGGGCCGGCGCATCCCGCTGATACGTGGGCTGGAACACGCCGCGCCCACCCTGGACGACCTCAAGGCCTTTGGTGCCGCGTTCGCCACCACCAGCGCCGCGCCGTTGTTCCACATCGCCGGGGTAACGCCGGAAGCCCTCGACCCGGCCGATGTCCTGGAGAAGGACGTCACCTTGCCGCAGGAAAGCGTCGATGCCGCCGGCCTGCTTGCCAGTTGGCGTGAGCTCAACAGCGCCCGGGACAACTGGGTGGACGTGGTGTCCCTGGGTAACCCGCATTTCTCCCTCAGCGAATTCGCCGCCCTGGCGACCTTGTGCGCGGGCCGGGTCAAGCATCCGTATGTGGTGCTGGCGATCACCTGCGGCCGGACAGTGCTGGAGCAGGCCCGCAAAGCCGGGTATCTGACCGCCATCGAGGCGTTCGGCGCGGTGCTGGTGACCGACACCTGCTGGTGCATGTTGGGCGAACCGGTGATTGCGCCCCACGCCACCACGCTGATGACCAACTCCGGTAAATACGCCCACTACGCACCGGGCCTGGTCCGGCGTGGGATGCACTTTGCCGCCCTCGCCGACTGCGTCGAGGCCGCCTGCACCGCCTCGACCCGCGGCCAGCCGCCGGCATGGCTGCAACCCACCGCCCGCACCGGGAGCCCGACTCATGTTTGACTACAGCTTCCAATGGCGCCCGGCCTTGCGCGCCCTGCCCGACATGCTCGCCGGGGCCTGGGTGACGTTCGAGACCGCCGCGCTGTCGATGATTTTCGGCGTGCTGATCGCCCTGGTACTGACGGTAATGCGCCAGGCCCCGAATCGCTTGCTGCGGGGCGTGGGCAATGGCTGGGTGTCCATCGCCCGCAACACGCCCTCGCTGTTCCAGATCTACATCCTCTACTTCGGCCTCGGCTCCCTCGGCCTGCACGTCAGTTCCTGGCTGGCCTTGCTGGCCGGGATCACCTTCAACAACGCCGGCTACCTGGCGGAAAACTTTCGCGGCGGCCTCAAGGCCGTGCCCAGTACGCAAATGCGCGCCGCCCGCTCCCTGGGGATGAGCGCCTTCCAGGCCTACCGGATGATCATCGTCCCGCAACTGTTGCGCATAGTCTTCTACCCGTTGACCAACCAGATGGTCTGGGCGGTGCTGATGACGTCCCTGGGCGTGGTCGTCGGCCTGAACAACGACCTCACCGGTGTCACCCAGGAATACAACGTCAAGACCTTCCGCACCTTCGAATACTTCGCCCTCGCGGCGGTGCTGTATTACCTGATCGCCAAGCTGATCGTCGGGCTGGCCCGGCTGTTGTCCTGGCGGTTGTTTCGTTATTGAGGAGGGTGGGTCATGTTTTCTACAAGCCTCAGCATCAACGACCTGCTGTATTTGCTCGAGGGGGCCTGGGTCACGCTGCAACTGACCGTCTGGTCGATCCTTTTGGGCACCCTGGCCGGGTTGCTGTTCGGTCTGTTGCGGGCGTTGTTGCCGCGGGCCAGCCTGCCGTTGGCCTGGTTGCTGGACGTGTTCCGCAGCGTGCCGTTGCTGATCCAGTTCGTGCTGTTCAACTCGCTCAAGAGCATCGCCGGCCTGAACCTCAGCGCCTTTGCCGTCGGTTGCATCGTCCTCGGCGTCTATGCCGCCGCTTACTTCACCGAGATCGTCCGCGGTGGCGTGCTGGCGGTGCCGTTGAGCACCCGTCGGGCCAGTCGGTCACTGGGCCTGAGCTACGTGCAGGACCTGCGGTTCATCGTCCTGCCGATCGCCACGCGGGTGGCCTTTCCCGGCTGGCTGAACCTGGTGCTGGGCGTGATGAAAGACACCGCCCTGGTGATGTGGATCGGCATCGTCGAATTGCTGCGGGCATCGCAAACCATCGTCACGCGCATTCAGGAACCCCTGCTGGTGCTGTGCATCGCGGGCCTCATTTACTACGTCATGAGCCTGGTGGTCGCCCGCCTCGGCGCACGCCTGGAAAGAAGGTGGCAGGAAAATGATTGAGATCGAAAACGTGCACAAATCCTTCGGTGACCTGGAAGTGGTCAAGGGTGTGAGCCTGACCGTGGACAAGGGCGAAGTGGTGTCGATCATCGGCGGTTCCGGCTCTGGCAAGTCGACCCTGCTGATGTGCATCAACGGCCTGGAGCCGATCCAGAAAGGCAGCATCCGCGTGGACGGCATCGAGGTCCATGACCGCGCCACCGACCTCAATCGCCTGCGGCAGAAGATCGGCATCGTGTTCCAGCAATGGAACGCCTTCCCCCACCTGACCGTCCTGGAAAACGTGATGCTCGCGCCGCGCAAGGTGCTGGGCAAAAGCAAGCAGGACGCCGAAGCCCTGGCGGTGCAGCAGCTTGAGCATGTGGGCCTGGGAGACAAGCTCAAGGCCTTTCCCGGCAAGCTTTCCGGCGGCCAGCAGCAGCGCATGGCCATCGCCCGGGCGCTGGCGATGTCGCCGGACTACATGCTCTTCGACGAAGCCACCTCGGCCCTCGACCCGCAACTGGTGGGTGAAGTGCTGGACACCATGCGCATGCTCGCCGAAGACGGCATGACCATGGTGCTGGTGACCCACGAGATCCGCTTCGCACGGGACGTGTCCGACCGCGTGGCGTTCTTTTGCAATGGCCGGGTCCATGAGATCGGGCCGCCGGACCAGGTGATTGGCAATCCGGTGCAGCCGCAGACGGCGGCTTTTCTCAAGTCGGTGAAATAGCCGATGGCCTCATCGCGAGCAAGCTCGCTCCCACAGGGCCTTATGTACACCACAGAGCTCTTTGTGGGAGCAAGGCTTGCCCGCGATGAGGCCCGACCAGACAACACAAGGATTTGATCCATGCGCTCATCCAGAATCATCCATGTAGTCAGTTGCCACGCCGAAGGCGAAGTCGGCGATGTGATCGTCGGCGGCGTCGCCCCTCCACCCGGCGCCACGGTGTGGGAACAGTCACGCTGGATCGCCCAGGACCAGACCCTGCGCAACTTCGTCCTCAACGAGCCCCGCGGCGGCGTGTTCCGCCACGTCAACCTGCTGGTGCCGGCCAAGGACCCGCGGGCGCAAATGGCCTGGATCATCATGGAACCGGCCGACACGCCGCCGATGTCCGGCTCCAACTCGTTGTGCGTCGCCACCGTGCTGCTGGACAGCGGCATCCTGCAAATGACCGAGCCCCAGACCCGCCTGGTGCTCGAAGCGCCGGGCGGCCTGATCGAAGCCGTGGCCGACTGCCTCGACGGCAAGGTACAACGGGTCGAGATCAAGAACGTGCCCTCCTTCGCCGACCGCCTCGATGCCTGGATCGAAGTCGAGGGCCTGGGCTCGTTGCAGGTGGACACCGCGTATGGCGGCGACAGCTTTGTCATCGTCGATGCCCAGCGCCTGGGCTTTGCCATCCGCCCTGACGAAGCCGCCGAACTGGTGGCCGTGGGCTTGAAGATCACCCGCGCCGCCAACGAGCAATTGGGCTTCGTGCACCCGCTGAATCCCGACTGGTCGCACATCTCGTTCTGCCAGATTGCCGCGCCCATCGTCCAGGAAAACGGCATCGCCACCGGCGCCAATGCCGTGGTGATCCAGCCCGGCAAGATCGACCGCTCGCCCACCGGCACCGGCTGCTCGGCACGCATGGCGGTGCTGCACGCCAAGGGTTTGATGCAGGTCGGCGAGGGTTTTATCGGCCGCTCGATCATCGGCTCCGAATTCCACTGCCGCATCGATTCACTGACCGACGTGGCCGGACGCCCGGCGATTTACCCGTGCATCGCCGGACGGGCGTGGATCACCGGGACCCATCAGCTGTTGCTCGACCCAGCCGATCCGTGGCCCGAGGGCTACCGGCTTTCGGATACCTGGCCGGGCGCATGACTTTCAGATTCACCCAAAACCCTTGTGGCGAGGGAGCTTGCTCCCGCTGGACTGCGAAGCAGTCCTGAAGACTGACAACTCGGTGTGTCAGTCAGATCCTGAGGGCCGCTTCGCGACCCAGCGGGAGCAAGCTCCCTCGCCACAAAAACACTATCAAAAACGGAGACAACCCATGAGCAAACGCATCAACTGGAGCGGCGTCTTCCCTGCCGTCACCACCCAATTCAACGATGACTTTTCCATCAATCTGGAAAAAACCCACCAAGTGATTTCCAACGTCATCCGTGATGGCGTTTCCGGCCTGGTGGTCTGCGGGTCGGTGGGGGAAAACACTTCCTTGAGCGCCGAGGAAAAGATCGCCGTGACCGAAGTCGCGGTAGACGCCTCCCGTGGCCGCGTGCCGGTGATCTGCGGGGTGGCCGAATTCACCAGCGTGCAAGCCGCCAAGGTTGCCAACGCAGTGCGCAAGGTCGGCGTCGACGGAGTGATGCTGATGCCGGCGCTGGTCTACGGTTCCAAGCCCTTCGAGACCGCCGAGCATTTCCGCTACGTGGCCCGCCACGCCGACGTGCCGCTGATGGTCTACAACAACCCGCCGATCTACAAGAATGACGTGACGCCGGACATCCTGATTTCCCTGGCCGATTGCGACAACGTGGTGTGTTTCAAGGACTCCTCCGGCGACACCCGGCGCTTCATCGACGTGCGCAACGAAGTCGGCGATCGCTTTGTGCTGTTTGCAGGCCTCGATGACGTGGTGCTGGAAAGCCTCGCCGTGGGGGCCGAAGGTTGGGTCTCGGGCATGTCCAACGTGTTCCCAAAAGAAGGCGAGACCATTTTCCGCCTGGCCCGCGCCGGACGCTTCGCCGAAGCAATGCCGATCTATGAATGGCTGATGCCGATCCTGCACCTGGACGCCCGCGCCGACCTGGTGCAATGCATCAAGCTGTGCGAAGCCATCGCCGGCCGCGGCAGCGCCCTCACCCGCCCACCGCGCCTGGCCCTGCCGGAAGCGGACCGGGTGTATGTGGAGCAGATCATGGCCAAGGCCATGGCCAATCGGCCGGTGTTGCCGGATGTGGGGCTTTGACCCAAGGGCATGGCGCTAACTGGCGGTGATGGTGCCGCCGCTATCGCGAGCAAGCTCGCTCCCACAGGGACCAAGGTGCAAGGAGGATTTGCAGCCCATACAAGATCCCTTGTGGGAGCGAGCTTGCTCGCGATAGCGGTCCGCCAGAGCCGGCTATGCTGGATGTGCCGTCCCCTTCGCGAGCAAGCTCGCTCCCACAAAGTCTTGACGAGGCTTCCCATGAATTATTTCCTGGCCCAGGCCCTGAACAACCGATGGGCCAACCACAGGCTGCTCAGCGCCTGCGCGCAGTTCAGCAAGGCCGAATACGAAGCGCCGCGCACGGGGTTCTTCCCGTCCATGCAAGCCACGCTTTGCCACATCCTGGAAGTTGACCGCTATTACCTCACCGCCCTGGAAGGCGACCGCGATGGGCAGATAAAAGACTTCTCCGAGACCCTGGCCTTTGCCCAACTGAAGCAAAGCCAAACCCAGACCGACCAGCGGCTGGTGGCGTTCTGCGAAACCCTGCGGGAAAAAGACCTTGCCCGCTGCGTGGAGCTGGTGCGTGTCGACGGTGTGGTGCGCGAGCGCATCGACCGGCTGCTGTTGCACCTGTTCGAGCATCAGATCCATCACCGCGGCCAGGTGCATTCGATGCTCAGTGGCACCGGCATCAAGCCACCGCAGCTCGATGAATTCTTCCTCGACTGCGACCGTACGTTTCGGCAAGAAGAAGAGCAGCAACTGCAACTCAACGAAAGGACCGTCTGGCAAGACCATCGGCCGGACTGAACGTCGCCCCTGGCCTCAAAAAAAATGCGATGGCCGCTGCCAGCCATCGCCAAATCGCCCACGTCAGGCGCTCTCAGATCCGTGCGGGAGACACGATGATTTTCACGTTGTGCTCCTTGTTATTGACCAATTCCTCGAAGCCCTGGCCGACAATCTGCTCCAGCTGGATGCGACCAGTGACCAGTGGGGAGATGTCCAGGCGTCCATCGGCGATGAAGGCAATCACATCGGCGAATTCACCGTTGTAGGCCAGCGCACCGAGTACCTGTTTTTCGGTTGAAACCAGTTCGAAGAAATTGAATTGGCTGGGTTCCTCGAAAATGCCCACCAACACACACTTGCCGGCCTTGCGGATCAGGTCGATGGCCAATTTGGCGGTGTGTTTGTTGCCGATGCATTCGAAACTGACATCGGCCCCCAGGCCACTGGTCAGACGGCGGACTTCGGCCAGGGCGTCGCATTCGTTCGGATCGATCACATGGTTGGCCCCGACTTCCAGGGCCTTGGCCTTGCGCGCGCCGGACATTTCCAGGGCAATCACCTGGGCCGCCCCGGCGGCCTTGGCGCACATGATGGTGCACAGGCCGATGGTCCCGGCACCGACCACCACCACGTTCTGGCCCAGCAGGCTGCCGGCCTTTTTCACCGCATGCATGCCCACCGCCAACGGCTCGATCAACGCGCCGGCCTCGGCCGGGAAATCGGCGGGCAGTTTGTAGAGCAGGTTGGCTGGCACATTGACCAGTTCGGCGAACGCACCGTTGTTCATCAGCCCGGTGAAGGCCAGGTTCTCGCAAATGTTGTAGAGCCCGTGGGTACAGTAATAGCAGGTGCCGCAGTGCTGGCAGGCGTCCGCCGCCACTGGTTCACCGACACTGAAGCCTTCGACACCGGCGCCCAGTTCGACGATCTCGCCGCAGAACTCATGGCCGAGGATGCACTGGCCCTTGATCCCGGTCAGCGGGTGCGGCGCGTCCACTGGAATGAACACCGGCCCGGCCACGTATTCATGCAGGTCGGAGCCGCAGATGCCGCACCATTGCACGCGGATCTGCACCCAACCGGCGGGCGGCGAAACCGGCAGTGGCACGTCTTCGACGCGAATGTCGTTGCGGCCATGCCAGACGGCGGCGCGCATGCTGCGGGTCGGCTTGATTGAAACGTTCATAACGTTGCCTCCAGAATTTGTAGGGACGACGACGCGTGTCGCCGCCCGCTTGATCAGTGCTGCTCGATGAAGCCGAGGATCAGCCGGTTGACCTGCTCGGCCGCTTCCATTTGCACCATGTGGCCCTGGCCGGACAGCACCTCGACCTGGGCACTCAGCCCCTCGCCATGGGCCGCCGGGATGATTGCGTCATCGCTGCCCCAGATCACCAGGGTCGCTACGTCGCCGGCCTGCACCACTTCGCGCAAATCCACCTGTTGGCGGCCGTCGGCGAACAGCGTCGCTGACAGTTGCTGCAGCGCCGCGTCCACGCCCTCCAGGCGCTTGTACTTGAGCATGTCGTCGAGCATTTGGCGGTTGACCAGTTCGGCATTGGAAAACAGTTGCACCAGTTGCGGCTTGAGGGCGTTGCGGTTGGCCGCTTCGACAAAACCTTGCAGGTAGCTGCCGTTGATCTCTGCGCCAAGCCCGGCGCTGCCGATCAAGGTCAGCGACCGGACTCGCTGCGGCATCAGGCGCGCGGCATTCAGTGACACCGCCCCACCCATGGAATGCCCCACCAGATGCACAGCGTTGATGTCCAGGTGATCGAGCAAGGCCAGCACCACGCCGCTCAGTTCGTCCAGGTCGCCGCGTTGCAGGGTTTTCGAAGATTCGCCGTGGCCCGGCAGATCCAGCGCAATGACCCGACGCCCAGCCGCCAACGCCTCATGGTTGAACAACCAGTTGTTCAGGTCGCCGCCGAAACCGTGCACCAGCAACAGCGGCGTGCCGCCCTCGCCCCGCTCGAAATAACGGATCACCCGGCCGTCCAACTCGACTTTCTGCGGTTTCGGCCCACTGTCTTCATCGGCTGCGTCACCGGGGACAAAGGTCGATAGGAACTGTTCGATGACCGCATCGATCTCGGCATCGCTGGCTTCGCCCTCGACCACGATGCCGAGCAAGGCGCCGACCGCCAGGGTTTCGTCCTGCCGGGCAATCTGCCGGCGCAAGATGCCGGAAAACGGCGCTTCGACGCTGCTGGAGATCTTGTCCGTCTCCACGTCCATCACTTCATCGCCCTTGGTGATGGCTTGGCCCTCCTCCTTGAGCCAGGCATCGACCCGGCCCTCGGTCATCGACAGGCCCCACTTGGGCATGGTCAGGGTAAAAATCTGGCTCATCAGCGCTTGCTCCACTCGATCACGTTGAGCACGGCTTGTTCGATCTTCGCCGCGTCAGGGATGTACAGGTCTTCCAGCGAGTCGGAGAACGGCACCGGGGTGTGCGGCGCGGTGACCATTTCAATCGGCGCCTTGAGCGCGCCAAAGGCTTTTTGAGCCACCAGCGCCGAAATATCGGTGGCCATGGAACAGCGTGGGTTGGCCTCGTCGATCACCACCAGGCGCCCGGTCTTCTCGACACTTTCCAGGATGCTGTCCTCGTCCAGCGGGCTGGTGGTGCGCAAGTCGATGACTTCGCAGTCGATGCCACGCCCGGCCAGGCTGCGCGCCGCGTCCATGGCGGTGTTGACGGTGCGCCCGTAGGACACGAGGGTCACGTCCTTGCCATCGCGCAGGAAGTTGGCCTCGCCAAAGGGAATGGTGTAGAGCTCTTCCGGCACCTCGCCCTGCATGCTGTAGAGCAACTTGTGCTCGCAGAAGATCACCGGGTCGTTGTCGCGGATCGCCTGGATCAGCAGGCCCTTGGCGTCGTAAGGCGACGATGGGCAGACCACTTTCAGCCCCGGAATGTGCGTCCACAACGATGTGAGCATCTGCGAATGCTGGGCGGCGGCGCGCAGGCCGGCGCCGACCATGGTGCGGATCACCAGGGGCGTGGAGGCCTTGCCGCCGAACATGTAGCGAAACTTCGCCGCCTGGTTGAGGATCTGGTCCAGGCAGCACCCGGCAAAGTCGACGAACATCAGTTCGCACACCGGGCGCACGCCGCAGGTGGCGGCCCCGACCGCCGCGCCGACGTAACCGATTTCCGACAGTGGCGTGTCCAGCACGCGTCCGGGGAACTGGTCGTAAAGCCCCTTGGTAACGCCGAGCACACCGCCCCAGGCGTCGTTTTCACCGGGTGCGCCGGCACCACCGGCCACGTCCTCACCCATGATGAAGACGCTGGAGTCGCGGCGCATTTCCTGGGCCAGGGCCTCGTTGATTGCCTGCTGATAGCTGATTTTTCTCGCCATGATGGGATTCTCTATTGTTGTTATTCAGGAGGGCGTTCAGGGATAGCTGACGTAGACGTCGGTCAGCAGGTCCGCCGCGGTGGGCTTGGGATCGGATTTGGCCTTGTTCACGGCGTTTTCAATCAGCATGTCCACTTCCTTGTCGATCTGGTCCAACTGCTCGACGGTGAGCAGTCCGGCTCGGGTGGTGCGCTCGCGGAACTGCATCAGGCAATCCTGGTTCTCGCGAAAATGCTTGACCTCGTCGGGCGCCCGATAGGTTTGGGCGTCGCCCTCGAAGTGGCCGTAGTAGCGGGTCAGCTTGACCTCGATCAGCGACGGCCCTTCCCCGGCACGGGCGCGCTCGACAGCGGCCCCGGCGGCCTCATGCACGGCAAAGAAGTCAAAGCCATCCACCGTCACCCCGGGCATGCCGAACCCGGCCGCACGGTCGGCGATGTGATCGCAGGCCACCGACCAATTGGAGGCGGTGGCTTCGGCGTAGCCATTGTTTTCGGCGATGAACAGGCACGGCAGGTTCCACACCGAGGCCATGTTCATGGCTTCGAACACCGCGCCCTCGTTGGAGCCGCCGTCGCCGAAAAACACCACGGCGACACTGTCGGTACCCTTGAGCCGGGCCGCCAAAGCCGCGCCGACCACCAACGGCGCGCCGGCACCGACAATGCCATTGGCGCCGAGCATGCCTTTCTCGAAATCGGCGATGTGCATCGAGCCGCCCTTGCCTTGGCAGACGCCGGTTTTCTTGCCATAGATCTCGGCCATCATCCCGTAGACATCCACGCCCTTGGCGATGCAATGGCCGTGACCACGGTGGTTGGACGCGATGCAATCGTCATCGCCCAGGTGGGCCATGACGCCGGCGGCCGAGGCTTCTTCGCCGGCATACAGGTGGACGAAACCGGGAATCTCGCCCGTGGCGAACTCCACGTGCAGGCGCTCTTCGAAGGCGCGGATGGTGCGCATCACCTGGTAGGCGTGCAGCAGTTGATCGTGGGTGAGCGGTGTCGACATTTTTATTCTCCTGGGGTGTCTTCTTGAAGATTCAGAGGGTGTTGCGGGTGTTCGCGGCCGATGGCCAGCAAACGGTGTTGCGCGGCGTAGGCCAGCACCGCGTTGACGTCGATGCTCAGCGGGCCGCCGGCATCGAGGGTGACCGTGGGTCGGTCCTGCGCGTTGAATTCGATTTCCCGCTCGCCATCCAGGGCCAGGGTGCCGCTGGAGAGCGACAGACCGTGGGCGATGCCCGGTTCCAGGGGCCCGGCAGCAAGCACGCCACAGCCTTGCAGCAGCCCTGGCGCGAGCGGCACCAGCAGCGCTTCGGGGGATTGCGGGTCCAGACGCATCCAGGCGCCACCCGGTGCCTGGCGCGACACCGGAAACCACAAGCCGCACAGCGCCGACAGGCCAATGGATTGCGGTTCGGCGAAGGTCACGAAGACTTCGGCCAGGTCCTGTGCCCGACTGATCGCCCGGGCGCCGACAAACCGCAGCGGCGACACGGCGACGTCCACCAGGGCGACTTCGCGCAAGCCACGTCCGGCATCACAGACCAACAAGCGCTTGTTGCGGCGCAAGCCGATCGAGTCCGGGATTCGGCCACTGGCGTACAACCCTCCGGCCAAGCCGGCACTGGTGGCCTCGCGCAGTTCGGGAAAGGCGTTGTTGGTGCCGGTGGACAGGGTCAGCAACGGGATATCCCCGACTTCGGCGGCCACTGCTTTATGGGTGCCGTCGCCACCAAGCACGGCGATCAGCGCCACCTCGCGCTCGGCCATCAGGCGTGCGGCCCGGCGGGTGTCTTCGACGGTCTGGCGCAGGGTCAGGTCGAGAAACTGCAGGGCCGGCCAGTGGCTGCTGCGGGCTTGGCGGCTGTGGCTGTTCTTCAGCACGGCGGCGGCCATGCCAATCATGTCGGTGGGCATCAACACCTGTTCGATGCCGGTGGCCCCGAAAGCGGCCAGCAGGCGCTGGATCACCGAGACCTTGTCAGTGCTGGAAAACAGCCCGGCATTGGCGGTCAGGCGCCGCACGTCACGGCCCGATGCGGGGTTGGCGATGATGCCCACGGCCAACGGCCGGCGACTCATGACACCACCGTGGAGGGGGCAGGCACACGGCCTGGGCAGGAAACCATAGACACCTCGTTGTTATTCTTGGATGACCCGTCGAGCGGGCTCCAGAGGTAGAGCAAGGGCGGTGCCAGTTGTGAAAAAAATCTGCTCAACGCCCGGGCCAGAGCGGCCCCCATGGGATTTTCGATGAAGCGAACCGAGCCCCGGTGAGACGCCCCATGTCAGCCTGCACGAGGTTGCGGCGAGACGCTGAGACGTGGCGTCTCACACCGCCCGCAGAACCCGTCGAGCTTGTCTGCACCCGGCGAACGGCGCTTAATGTGCGCACAACGATAAGAAGCTGAATCGGAGGCCCCTATGCTTTCCGCTCACTCCCGGGCGCACGTGGATTGCGTCAGCCGCGTGGTGAAAAACGCGAACCAATTGCCACAACTGCCCGTCCCGGACCTGATCCTCGACTCCTGGCGCCGGTCCATGGAGCAACATCACCTGGACCCCGGTTCGCTACAGGGCCCGCGCATCCTGTCCCAGGACGTGCTCAAGCAATGCCGTGAGCGCTCCGAGCTGTTCCTCAATATCGCCAGCGAAGAAGTGGCTCGCCTCCATGGCCGGGTCCGCGATGCCGACTACTGCGTGCTACTGACCGATGCCCAGGGCCAGACCATCGACTATCGGGTGGAAACCACGATCCGCAATGACTGCCGCAAGGCCGGGCTGTACCTGGGCACCTGTTGGTCGGAGGGCGAGGAAGGCACCTGCGGCGTGGCGGCGGTGCTCACGGCCAAGGCCCCGGTGACGGTGCACAAGCGCGACCATTTCCGGGCGGCGTTCATTGGCCTGACCTGCTCCGCCGCGCCGGTCTTCGACCCCCAGGGCGAATTGCTCGGGGTGCTGGACGTCTCGGCGGTGCGCTCGCCGGATGATCGGCGCTCGCAGCACCTGATCCGGCAAATGGTGGTGCAGAGCGCCCGGGAGATCGAACAGGCGTTTTTCATGAGCAGCGCCCAGGGTTACTGGGTGCTGCGGGCCCATCGCAACGCCGGCTACGTCGACAGCCAGCCGGACTTCCTGTTCGCCTGGGACGACGACGGTTGCCTGCAAGCCTTGAACCCGGCCGCCCGCCAGTACCTGCTGCAACATTACGGGCAGTTGCCGCAACACATCAGCCAGGTGTTCGACCAGCAGTTGCTGCACCGTGCCCGGGACGAAAGCCTCTGCTCGCTCGATCACGCCATGCACGGGCGCTTGAGCGCGCCACGCCAGCGGGCCAGTTCACGTTCGCGGGTGGCGATGACCCCGTTGGAAATCGATCCACGCCTGGCCGACAGCCTGCGCCTGGCGGTGCGGGTCAAGGATCGCAACCTGCCGGTGCTGATCCAGGGCGAAACCGGTTCCGGCAAGGAAGTGTTCGCCCGTCAGTTGCACCAGGCCAGCCAGCGCCGTGATCGCCCTTTCGTGGCGTTGAACTGCGCCGCTATTCCCGAAAGCCTGATCGAAAGCGAATTGTTCGGCTACGTCGCCGGCGCCTTCACCGGTGCCTCGACCAAAGGCATGCAGGGCCTGTTGCAACAGGCCGATGGCGGCACCTTGTTCCTGGATGAAATCGGCGACATGCCGCTGGCCTTGCAGACCCGCCTGCTACGCGTATTGGCCGAGGGTGAAGTGGCGCCACTGGGCGGGTCCCGCCGCAAGGCCGTGGACATCCAGGTGATCTGCGCCACCCACCGCGACCTGGAGACCCTGGTAGCCGCCGGCGAGTTTCGCGAGGATTTGTATTTCCGCCTGGGTGGCGCGCGCTTCCAGCTGCCACCGTTGCGCGAGCGCAGCGACCGGCTGGCGTTGATCAATCGAATTCTTGCCGAGGAGTCGGCGCTGTGCGGGGCAACCGTGCAATTGAGCGGCGCGGCCCTGGAATGCCTGCTCGGCTATCACTGGCCAGGCAATGTGCGCCAGTTGCGCCATGTGCTGCGCTACGCGTGCGCGGTGTGCGAAGCCAGCGTGGTCCAGCTCAGCCACCTGCCCGAGTCAATGCACCACACGGACGCCGCCGATCACGGGCCGGAACCGAGCGCCAGCCCGGAACGCCAGGCACTGCTCGATGCCTTGGTGCGCCATCGCTGGAAACCCACCGCCGCCGCCCGGGCCCTGGGCATTTCCCGGGCAACCCTGTATCGACGGGTAAACCTGCATGGCATCGAAATGCCGGGCCGCAGCCCGGCCTGAGGGCCTAGCGTCGCGCCAGTTCGTGACGGACACATTGTTCGTAGTAAGTCTGCTTGACCGCGACCGGCTTGAGGCGCGAAGCGCTGTTGTAGGTCTGCTCGGTAATGCCCAGGGCGGTCATGCGCATCCAGGGCCGGGGAAACTTGCGCACTTGCAGCTTCTTGCGCGCGCCGTACAGGCTGACGCCGGAAAGCTTCGACGCCTGCGCCCCTGCCGCGATATCCGCCCCCCAGCGGCACACCGACTGCTGGTTTTGCGTCAGCACCCTGGCCTGGGCCTCAAGCGAAACGGCGGCCAGGAGAAACGTCGCCACGACCCACATAGAAATACGCATAGGTTTGTCGCCCAACTTTCTGAAAGGAAAGAAGTTTGACCTTATGTAACTGAGCAAGGGGCCAGCATTTGCATGCCATTCTCGAATCCGCATGCAACCCTGTGGCGAGGGAGCTTACTCCCGCTGGGCTCTGTAGGAGCTGGCGAAGCCTGCGATCTTTTGATCTTTCGCTTGAGATTCAAGCGTCTTTGGAAAGATCGCAGCCTCGTTGCACTCGACAGCTCCTACACAGCTCCTACACAGCTCCTACAGACCCAGCGGGAGCAAGCTCCCTCGCCACGGGGACAGCTTGCCTTCGCCATCTGCCACATTCGTTCGCAAGTGGCGCGCCGCACTAGAAACAGGTTGATAATATACCTACAACATATTGAAATTAAACGATTTATCTATCAATTTTGCTAGCCTTCGCCTCCTGCAGCAGTTGCTGGATCACCTGCTCCTGCTCGCCATAGCGTCCTTCGCCAAAATGGCTGTAGCGCACCTGCCCCTTGGCATCGATGAAGTAATGAGCCGGCCAGTACTGATTGTTGAAGGCACGCCAGATCGCATACTGATTGTCGATCGCCACCGGGTAGTGGATGTCCAGCTTGCGCACCTGCTCGCGGACGTTGTCGATGATCTTCTCGTAGCCGTACTCCGGGGTGTGGACACCGATCACTACCAAGCCGTCCTTTTCATACTTCTTCGCCCAACCGTTCACATAGGGCAAGGTGTGCTGGCAGTTGATGCAGTCGTAGGTCCAGAAGTCCACCAGCACCACCTTGCCCTTGAGCGATTCGCTGCTCAGCGGCGGCGAGTTCAGCCATTGCACCGCGCCGTCCAGCGCAGGCATGGCGCCCTGGGATTCGAGGGCAGGCATGGAACTTGCGCCAGCCTTGCTCACCATATAGTCGATGGCCTTGGGCACGTTCTGCAGCAGGCTTTTTTCCAAGCTGGCCGATTGTTGGGAGGAAGTCGCCGCCAACAAGCGGTCATCCGCCCCGGTGCCAATCGCCACGGCCGCCAGCAATACCGCCACCCCCGTGCCCCGGCGCAGCCAGGTGGTGATCGGCAGCGAGAGTTTCAGGCGTCCGACCAGTCCGCGCCCGGCCAGGATCAGCGTCCCCAGGGACAAGGCACTGCCCAGGCCGTAGGCGAGTAACAGCAGGCTGGTTTGTGTGCTGGCGCCTTGCAGCATGGCCCCGGTCAGGATGACCCCGAGTATCGGTCCGGCGCACGGTGCCCAGAGCAGCCCGGTGGCGACCCCGATCAGCACTGAAGCCACAGGCCCGGCCATCCGCCCGGCGCCGGCGTCCAGGCGATTGCCCAGGCTGACCAGCGGCCGCGCCAACCAGGTGCCGACCCGACTGAAGATCAGCGACAAGGCAAACACCACCATCACCACCAAGGCGACTTGCCGGCCGACGCTGCTGGCACGCAGCACCCACTCGCTGCTGACCACCGCCAGGCTGGAGACCAGGGCAAACGTCAGCACCATGCCGCCGAGGGTCAGCAGCACCGAGCCACGGGAGCGATCGGCCCGGGCGAACAGAAACGGCACCACTGGAAGAATACAGGGGCTGAGGATCGTCAGGATCCCGCCGAGAAAAGCGATCAGAAGCATGGCAACACCTCAAAATAAAAAGCTGACATAGACCCTGTGGCGAGGGAGCTTGCTCCCGCTGGGCTTGTGTAGGAGCTGCCGAAGGCTGCGATCTTTTGATCTTTCGCTTGAGACTCAAGTGCCTGGGGAAAGATCGCAGCCTCGTTGCACTCGTCAGCTCCTACACAGCTCCTACACAGTTCCTACACAGTTCCTACGCCCCAGCGGGAGCAAGCTCGCTCGCCACAAAAGCAGGTCAGTTCTGGTTGCTGCAGTTGTCGGAAAACTTGCGATAGTCCAACGCCTGCTTGTGGCCTGCCGAATCCAGGTAGGTCATGTGGGCGTTGACCACGCCGCAGGTCGGCTCGGCGTCTTCGCTAAGGGACAGCACCTTCTGGACGTCCAGGTGGGTGCCGTAGGTGTAGGTTTGCGCCGGCACGTTGCTTTCGGCCCGGGCCGACAGCGTGCAAATGTTCAGTGCGGCGAAAAGGCAGGCGGCGTAGATGGCTTTGCTGTTCATGGCGATTCCTCGATTCAATGGGTTTATCTGCCGAGGCCTGTTGTGTCGCCTCGATGGGTGCCATTGAATGCCGCGCAGGTATCGCGCCTGTATCGAGCCAGGTGGCTTTTTGCATCGCTGTGTATCCGTCGCGCGCCAGATACACTGCAATACAAACCGCCGCGAGCCCGGCCGGCCGGCGCCTGTAGACTGCTCACAACGAAACGCCGAGGAGCTGGACACCATGGATCATGTCGATCATGTGTTGATAGTGGATGACGATCGCGAGATCAGAGAACTGGTTGGCAACTACCTGAAAAAGAACGGCCTGCGCACCACTGTCGTTGCCGATGGCCGGCAAATGCGCGCCTTCCTGGAAACCACCCCGGTGGACCTGATCGTGCTGGACATCATGATGCCCGGCGATGACGGCCTGGTGCTGTGCCGGGAGCTGCGTGCCGGCAAGCACAAGGCCACGCCGGTGCTGATGCTCACCGCGCGCAACGACGAAACCGATCGCATCATCGGCCTGGAAATGGGCGCCGACGATTACCTGGTCAAGCCCTTCGCCGCCCGTGAGCTGCTGGCCCGTATCAATGCCGTGCTGCGCCGCACCCGCATGCTGCCGCCCAACCTGGTGGTCACCGAAAGCGGTCGCCTGCTGGCGTTCGGGCGCTGGCGCCTGGACACCACCGCCCGCCACCTGCTGGACACCGACGGCACCATGGTTGCCTTGAGCGGCGCCGAATATCGTTTGTTGCGGGTATTCCTCGACCATCCGCAACGGGTGCTCAACCGCGACCAGTTGCTTAACCTGACCCAGGGCCGGGACGCCGACTTGTTCGATCGCTCCATCGATTTGCTGGTCAGCCGCCTGCGCCAGCGCCTGCTGGACGACGCGCGGGAGCCGGCCTACATCAAGACCGTGCGCAGCGAAGGCTATGTGTTCTCGCTGCCGGTGGAGATCCTCGAGGCCTCGGTATGAGCCTGTCGTTGCGCTGGCCGCGTACGCTAGCCTCGAGGCTATCGCTGATCTTCCTGATCGGCCTGATCCTGGCCCAGGGGCTGTCCTTCGGCGTCCAGTACTACGAGCGCTACCAAAGCGCCAAGTCGACCATGCTCGGCAACCTGGAAACCGACGTTTCGACCTCCGTCGCCATTCTCGACCGCCTGCCTGCCGCCGAGCGCCAGGCCTGGTTGCCGAAACTCGCCCGACGCAACTATGGCTATCTGCTCGACGAAGGCCAGGCCGGCCAACCGATGGATCTGGCCGACGCGCCGATCTCGGTCAGTTCGATCCAGGAAGCCATCGGCCAGGCCTATGGCCTGACCTTCAAACAGATTCCCGGGCCGAAAATGCACTATCAGGCGTACCTGCGCCTGGCGGACGGCAACCCGCTGACCATCGACGTACGCCCGGCGATGATGCCCCTCTCCCCCTGGCTGCCGATGGTGTTGCTGGGGCAGTTGGCGCTGTTGATCGGCTGCACCTGGCTGGCCGTGCGCCTCGCCGTCGGCCCATTGACCCGACTGGCCGAGGCGGTGGAAACCCTCGATCCTAACGCCCACAGCGTGCGCCTGGACGAGAAAGGCCCGACCGAAGTAGTGCATGCCGCCAAAGCGTTCAACGCAATGCAGGACCGCATCGCTGCCTATCTCAAGGAGCGCATGCAGTTGCTGGCGGCGATTTCCCACGACTTGCAGACCCCCATCACGCGCATGAAGCTGCGCGCTGAATTCATGGACGAGGGGATCGAGAAAGACAAGCTGTGGAGCGACTTGAGTGAAATGGAGCACCTGGTGCGTGAAGGCGTGGCCTATGCCCGCAGCATCCACGGCGCCACCGAGGCCAGTTGCCGGATCAGCCTGGATGCGTTCCTCGACAGCCTGGCGTTCGACTACCAGGACACGGGCAAGGACGTGCAATTGACCGGGAAAAACGCGGCGGTCATCGACACCCGTCCCCATGCCCTGCGGCGGGTGCTGGTCAACCTGGTGGACAACGCCCTGAAGTTCGGTGGCGCGGCGCAGATCCATGTGCAACTGGCCGACAGCGGGCAATTGGCGATCCAGGTACTGGACCGCGGCCCCGGGATCAACGAGCAGGAACTGGCCGAGGTGCTCAAGCCGTTTTACCGGGTGGAAAGCTCGCGCAACCGGGAAACCGGCGGCACCGGCCTGGGCTTGGCCATCGCCCAGCAACTGGCGATCGCCATGGGCGGCTCACTGACCCTGAGCAACCGCGACGGCGGCGGCTTGTGCGCCGAGTTGCGCCTGGCATTCGCAAGCTGACACAGCCTCTGTGGGAGCGAGCTTGCTCGCGATGGCGGCCTGACAGTTGGCCCGGGGGTTGTTGACTGGGTACATATCCATTTCTGCGGTAACGGCCACTTAGAGTTCCGCCCTGACGGCGGCTCACTTTTGAGAAGCCCGGGAGCCGGCCCAGTCAAAAGTAAGCAAAACGCTCTTGCCCCACCACTCGGTGCCTCGCCTAGGCTCGGCATGCCCGAACGAAGGCATTGCTCCGTGGGCCGCCGCGAAGGGCCATCCATGGCCCAGCGCGGCTATCCCGGCATCCATGCCGGGATACCCACTGCACAATGCCTGCGTTCGGCCAGCGTGGTTAACGGGGCGCCCGAGATCAACGTCCACCGCGAGGCGGCCTAGTAGCCGACCTGGCTCTCCCGGTCGTACACCCATCAGATCTGTTTGAGCAGGACCTGTGGGAGCAAAGCTTGCTCGCGAGGCGGCCTGACAGCCGGCCTACTCTCCAGCCGTACCCCAATCCAACTGTGGGAGCGAGCTTGCTCGCGATAGCGGTGTATATGCCAGCACCTGTTCAACTGACCTGACGCCATCGCGAGCAAGCTCGCTCCCACAAGGGTTGGGGGTTGGGGGTTGGATTTGGATGCGGGTTTGTATGCCAGTGTGTCGGCAGATAATCGGCATACACAAACTTGCACAGTCCTGCGTTGCGGACACACCCCGCTTACACCTGCTTGAAAGACTCCCCCGTGTTCCCGGCTGCTGTCACGACCGGGTTTCACCATCCAAGGAGCCTTTACATGCCTATCGCAACTGCATCCCCCTTTCGTTATCAGGGCTGGTCGCTGTTCAGCCTGCTCGCCGCCCTGGTGCTGTTGATGACCGGATTGATCCTGGTGCTCAACCCGGACCTGACCGAAGGCGTGCGCAGTGCCATTCGCGCCACGGCGCGCTCGTCTTTTATCTTGTTCCTGCTGGCCTTCACCGCCTCGGCATTCGCGGTGCTGGTGCCCTCGCCCCTGAGCCGGTCCCTGGTGCGCGAACGGCGCTTCATCGGGCTGGCCTTTGCGTTTTCCCATCTGGTCCATGCCGTGCTGATCTACAGCTACGGCCAGCTCAATCCCGAGTTCTGGCCCGGCCGCACCACCCTTGGCAACGTGCCCGGCACCGTGGGCTACGTGTTCATCCTGCTGCTCGCGCTGACCTCGTTCAAAAGCACCACCCGCCTGATCGGTTTCAAGGCCTGGAAGCGCCTGCATGTCACCGGCATGTGGGTGCTGGCGGCGATCTTTGCCTATTCCAATTTCAAACGAATCCCCATGAGCGCCTGGTATGTGCTGCCCTTCGGCCTGATCTGCGCCGCCACCGCCATCCGCCTGGTGGGCAAGCTGGCCCAGGCCACCCAGCGACGCCAACGGCCGCCACACGCGGCTGGTCTGTAGGAGCTGTCGAGCGAAGCGAGGCTGCGATCTTTTGATCTTTCGCTTGAGACTCAAGTGTCTGGGGAAAGATCGCAGCCTCGCTTCGCTCGACAGCTCCTACACAGCTCGTACATAGCGCCTGCGCCACAGCGCCTTGGCGTTGAAAAAAACGAAACCTTGGACGGCGTGCACTGGTCAAGTCCTGTATGAACGTCAACCGCTGCACGTCGCACCAAGCGACGGCGGCCTGAAACGAGGGACAGGCATGAGCATGACCGTCGATAGCTTGCGCGCCCTGCTGCCGGGCCAGTGCACGGATAAAGAGTGAGGCACGACGCGATGCCAACCGTTGAGCTGCATCGTCGCTATGAACGGTCCCTACTCCTGGCTTTCTGCGTGGTGTGGGGGTGGCTGGCCATTGCGCCGATAAAGCGCAGCGACTGGCTGGCGGAGAACCTGCTGGTCATCGCGTTATTGGTGGTCATGGTGACCGTTCATCGGCAATTCAGCTTTTCCCGACTGTCTGCCACGCTGTTGTTCGTCTTCCTTTGCATCCATGAAGTCGGCGCCCATTACACCTATGCCAAGGTGCCTTACAACCAGTGGTGGCAGGCCCTGACGGGGGGGCAGTCGCTTGATCAATTCATGGGTTTCCAGCGCAACCAGTTCGACCGACTGGTGCATTTCAGCTACGGCCTGCTGCTGGCCTATCCGCTACGCGAGGCCTTGCTACGGGTTGCGCCAGCAACGGGGTTCAGGGGTTATTTCCTGGCCTGGAGCCTGATTCTTGCGTCGTCGGCGATTTACGAAATCATCGAATGGCTGGGCGGCGCCTACATCGGGGGCGATACCGCCAAGGCCTTTGTCGGCGCCCAGCAGGACCCGTGGGATTCACAAAAAGACATGGCCCTGGCGGCGCTGGCCGCGTTCATGACCCTGCTGGCCGCCGCCGGGGTCAGTTACCTACGCCAGCGGGACTTCGCCCTCGAATGGACGTTGCGCTTCAAGGCCCGCACGTGACGCAAGCCCCCATATCCGCCAGTTCCTGTGTGATCACGACTAAGTAAATCAGCTCACCAGCCGATATAAGACAGGTGCGGGTGAAATCGCTTTTTGGCTGATGACTTATTTTTATGATTGAAATTGCTGGCAATGACTCAACTGTCCTTTCCCCGGGTTCGCCAACCCGAAGTTTCACCCGTCGCACTTTTCCGGCCATCATGCTCCTGCTGTTTGTCATGTCTGCACTGGCGATCGCCGTGCTGCTCAACATCACCGGCGCCCAGGACCGCCGTGCCCGCGAACAGAGCCTGTTTTTCGCCCAGCGGGCCGTCGAGGGGATCCGCAAAGGTATCGGACGGGACCTGAGCGATTATTCCAAGTGGAGCGACGCCTACCGGCACCTGCATGTCAGCGTCGACAAGGAATGGGCCTATGACCAGGAAAACGTCGGCAGCAGCGTGTATTCGCTCTATGGCTACCAGGCGGTGTTTGTCATTTCGCCGACCGGCCAGACCGTCTATTCGGTGATCGACGGCCAAATGAGTGAGGTCGATGCCGACACCTGGCTGACCGGCGACTTGCGAGCGCTGTTGAAAAAAGCCAACGCCGCGGAAAATCACGACGAAGTGGTCGTCGAGATGCTGCATCACGAGGACGCCCCTGCGTTTGTCGCTGCGTCCGTCATTACCATCGGCACGGACACCAGCGTGCCCGAAATCCCCGGCCCGCCCAGCGTGATGCTCTTCGTCAAGGCCCTTGATCCCGGAGCCCTGGAAAACCTGGCGCGGGACTTCGCCCTGCCCGATGCCCATATCGCCAGGACCCCGGGCCCAGCCGATACCGCCCAACTGCTGCTCGACAACCTGACCCTGGAAGCCTTGGCCTGGCGGCCGCAGACCCCGGGCCAGGATCTGCGCAAATTCCTCCTGCCGTTGCTGGCCGTGGCGTTACTGGTGCTTGGGGTTCTGGCCCTGGCCGTTCTGCGCCATGCCTTGGCCATGCTCCGCGCCCAGGAACGCCAGTACGCCAGCCTGCTGGCCCACCGCAAGGCGTTGGAGCGCAGTGAAGAACGTTTCCGCGACATTGCCGAAGTGTCCTCCGACTGGTTGTGGGAGGTCGATTCGACCGGCACCCTGACCTATCTGTCGGAACGCTTCGAACAAGTGACCGGCTTCAGTCCCACGGAGTGGCTGGGCAAACCTCTGCACCGGCTGCTTCACCCCCATGGTGGCTCGATCTCGATTGCCCAATGGCTGCTCGGCGGTGCCAACAGTCTCTCCTCGGCGCCGCTGCTGTGCGAGTACACCGCGCGCAACCAGCGCATCCGCACCTGCAAACTCTCGGTGCGGGCCATCGAAGCTGGCACCCTGGGTTTTCGCGGCACGGCCACTGACATCACCGACGAATTACGGGCACTGGCCCAGATCAAGCACCTGTCCCTGCATGATCCACTGACCGGGCTGGCCAACCGCAACCGCTTGTTCGATTGCCTGCGCGAACACCTGGGCCGAGCCGATCGTCCGCCCCTCGCGCTGCTGAACCTGGACATGGACCGTTTCAAGCCGGTCAACGACTCCCTCGGGCATGCCGTCGGCGATAAAGTGCTCAAGGAAGTGGCGCATATTCTCCAACAAAACGTGCGCGGCACCGATCTGGTGGCCCGCCTGGGCGGTGATGAGTTTGTCATTGTCATGCCCGACCCGGGCGATGCCGGCGATCTCGATCAACTCTGTGAACGGCTGATCGATTGCATGCAACGGCCCATGCACCTGGACGGCAATACCCTGTACCTGGGGGTGAGCATCGGCGTTGCCTGGGCGCAGCCCGGCGACGAACGTGCCGATGAACTGTTGCGCCACGCCGACATCGCCTTGTATGCGGCCAAGGCAGCCGGCCGCAACACCTGGCGCGTGTATGTGGAAGCCATGGGCAACCTGGCCCGCGACCGGCGGCAATACGAACAGCAACTGCGCGACGCCATGCAACGGGATCAATTGGAACTGCGCTACTTGCCTCGCTTCGACGTGAGCGCCGAGCAACTGCACGGTTTCGAAGCCCAGACCTTCTGGCACCACCCCGAGAAAGGTGAACTGGGTGGGGCCGACTTCATACCGGTGGCCGAAACCTCGGGCCAGCTTGAAGAGCTGGGCACCTGGATGCTGATCAACGTCTGTGAAGAGGCTGCCACCTGGCCGAGCGCCGTCAGTGTTTCCATCGCGGTTTCACCCCGGTGGTTCAACAGCAGCTTCCTGCTCAACCAAGTGCAAGAGGCCCTCGAAACGAGCGGCCTTGAGCCCCACCGGCTGACCCTGGAAGTGGCCGAAGGGGTCCTGCTGGCCGACCACAAGACCGTCGCTTGCACCCTCCATGCGCTCAAGGAACTCGGCGTGCGGATCAACATCGACAAGTTCGGCACCAGCATCGCCTCCCTGCGCGAGGTACTGGACCAGCCGTTCGATGGCATCCGCTTCGATCGCAACATCCTGACGCAGCTGGGTCTGGAGGATGACAAGGAAGGCGTCCTGGCGATGATCCGCTTGAGCCGCAGTGTAGGGCTGATGGTCACCGCCGAAGGCATCGAAAACGCCCGGCAATTCAGCCAACTGCGCAACGTGGCCTGCGACCATGTCCAAGGCCCCTACTTCGGCGCCGCCCTGGCCCGCTCGGAAATGGCCTCGTTCTTCACCACGCCCCGGTGGCTGTAACCCACCTCCCCACCGCTATCGCGAGCAAGCTCGCTCCCACCATAGGCCTGCGGTGCATGCAAAACTCATGAACACCTCAAGCCCCCCTGTGGGAGCGAGCTTGCTCGCGATAGCGGCCTGCCAGGCGCTAAACAACTAAAAATTCAGCCACCCGGACTCTGGCGAAAACTCACCGCTAGCCGGTTCCAGCTGTTGATGGTGCTGATCGCCAGGGTCAGGTCCACCAGTTCCTCCTCACTGAAGCAGGCCCGGGCCTGGGCATAGACGTCGTCCGGCACCTGGCTCTCAGCCAACAGCGTCACCGCCTCGGTCCAGGCCAGGGCAGCGCGTTCGCGGGCCGTGAAAAAACCGCTGTCGCGCCACACCGCCACCGCGTAGAGCCGTCGCTCGGTCTCGCCCTGGCGCCGTGCCTCCACCGAGTGCATGTCGGTGCAGAAGGCACAGCCATTGAGTTGTGAAGCGCGGATCTTGATCAGGTGCAGCAACGCCGCTTCGATACTCAGACGACTGGTCAGGGCTTCCAGGCCGATCATGGCTTTCATCGCCCCAGGCGATGCAGTGTAGTAATCCAGACGCGGGCTCATGGCGGGCTCCGTGGCATTCGAGACCTTCACGGTAGGCCCAGGGACCGGTCAATGACAGGTCCAATTCGGCGAAAAACCCGGAGGCAAGTCCAATGGGCGGGATTTTCCCCACGCAACTTCTATGCAGTCGCACAATGCGGGTAATCTTGCGCCTTTGACGCTGGCCGCCAACAATCGCCCAGGAGCTTGCGGGTATGGAACTTCATGTTGTCATCAACGGCCGCAAGGACCTGTCGAGCCAGTTGTATCAACAATTGCGCAGCGCCATCGAAAGCGGTCGCCTGGCGGCCGGCACGCAACTGCCGCCCAGCCGCCTGCTGGCCGAACAACTGGGGGTCTCGCGCAAGACCGTCTCCGACACCTACGCCCAACTGACCTACGAAAACTTCCTCACCGGTATCATCGGCAAAGGCACCTACGTCAACGCGCGGCCGGCCAGGATCGTACGCAAGCAGAGCCACCGCGAGCTGGCCGGTGCCGATGTCGTCGAGGCCTGGCGCACCATGCCCGACCTGATGCGCCATCCCACCCTCGAAGGGGCGTTGCGCTACGACTTCATCGGTGGCGCCACCGGCAAGGGCCAGTTTCCGCTGGACGACTGGCGGCGCTGCACGGCCCACGCTCTGCGCCAGATCGCCAGTGCCAAGGGCTTCTACAGCCAGCCCGAAGGCCTGCCGTCGCTGCGCAATGCCATTGCCCGGCACATCGCGTTTTCCCGCGGGGTCAATTGCCAGGATGAAGACGTGGTGGTGTGCAACGGCGCGCAGCAGGCCCTGGACCTGATCTCGCGGGTGTTGACCCGTCCCGGCAGCCTGGTGGCCATGGAAGACCCGGGCTATCCGCCGGCGCGGTTGCTGTTCGGCTCCCAGGGCGCCACGGTGGCCGGGGTGCCAGTGGACGAGCAAGGCATGCGGGTCGACCTGATCCCCGACGGCACGCGGTTGATTTATGTGACGCCCTCCCACCAGTTTCCCTTGGGCATGCCCATGAGCCAGGCTCGCCGCGAGGCCTTGCTGGTGCGGGCCTATGAGCTGGGGGCGATCATCATCGAAGACGACTACGACAGCGAATTCCGCTACGAAGGCCGGCCCGCCGATTCGTTGCAGAGCCTGGATGAGCGCGGGATCGTGGCGTACGTCGGCACCTTCTCCAAGACCCTGTTGCCGGAACTGCGGCTCGGCTATGCGATCCTGCCGCCAGCGATTCTTGAAGCGGTGATCCTGGCCAAGCGCCTCACCGACCAGCACACCTCCACCCTGCCCCAGTGGGCGCTGGCGAAGTTCATCGCCGAGGGCTGCCTGCTCAAGCACATCCGCCGCTGCCACACCCTGTATGCCGGTCGTCGCGAGCGAATCCTGGCGCGCATGGCCGGGGACTTGTCGCCCTGGTTCGAGGCCGTGCCCACCACCGCGGGCTTTCATATGGCGGTGTTGTGCAAGGTCCCCATGGACCTGGCGCTGGTGATCGAGCTGGCGAAGAAAGCCGAAGTCGGGCTCTACAGACTTGATGGCTTTTTCAACGAGGCCCCGGTGCGGCCGGGCCTGTTCTTTGGTTTCGGCGCGATCGAAACCCTGGACATCGACATCGCCCTGGACCGCTTGCGCGACATTCTGCAACAAGTGGCCTGAGGGATTGGACTGGGCATTTATCCGCCCATTGGCTGTTTGAGCCTTGCCCCGGCGGGCCTATCCTGCACGGGTGTCATTGATATTGAGCAACCCCCTGCGACTTGATTCAGGAGCCTGAACAATGTCTCGCCAAGTGATCAATACCGTACAGGTGCAAGCCGCCGCCGGTCGCTCGGAAGAACTGGGCCGGCAATTGCAGCAAATCGTCGAGACCCTGCGTGCCCAGCCGGGCTGCGATGCCTACCTGGTCGACCGTTGCCCGGAGGATGGCGACCGCTGGAGCGTCAGCGCCCGCTGGCAGTCGGAAGCGGCCATGCAAGCCCACTTCAACTGCCCGGAAGTGCAAGGCTTCATCAGCCTGATCGACAACCGCCTGGCCCGAAGCGTCGACTTCAACAGCTGACACCCCGCGGCTGTAGGAGCTGCCGAGTGCAACGAGGCTGCGATCTTGCCCAATCCAATTGAGTCTCAAGCGAAAGATCAAAAGATCGCAGCCTTCGGCAGCTCCTACAGAGGGTTACCTTTCAAACTGGATGGATCGCGGTATTGGTCTATCCACCTTCCGAAAGATTGGACGTTTGCTTGCCCCACCGTGGGGCTTAGGGTGAATCCATCGCCGCGACAGCGCGAAATCACTCGAAACCACACAGGCCATACCTTCATGAAAACACTCTGTCTGATCGCCGCCCTGAGCCTGCTGCCCATGACCCAGACCTACGCCCACGAAGCCGCGCCTTCGGAAAAGGTCACGGTGCTGCAGGAGCAATTGCTGAAAAACGTTCCAGGTAAAAAAACCATGATGCTGACCGTCAACTATGCACCCGGCCAAGCGTCCATTGCCCATAAGCATGAGGGCACAGCGATGGCCTACGTACTGGAAGGCGCCATCACTTCCCAGGTCAAGGGTGAGCCGGCGAAGACCTACAAGGCTGGAGAGTTCTGGTATGAAGCGGCGGGGTCCGAGCACCTGGTGTCGAAAAACGCCAGCGCGAGCCAGCCGGCGAAACTGCTGGTGTTCATGGTGATGGGTGAGGATGAGGCGGTTTTGATACCGCTGAAAAACTAACCGCCACGACATAGCTGTCCCCCTGTGGGAGCGAGCTTGAACTGGTCAAGTAAATCCGGACACCAGTTACGGTGTTTATGCTGCTTTTTGCTCCATGGCTATTGGCGATAGGTAGTCGTTGTAGCTGTGGAGCCTGGTGCGGTTGTAGTACATGAAGAAGCGCACCATATCGGTTTGTGCTTCCTCGCTCGTGCTGTAACCGTTGCGAGGGACCCATTCTGACTTCAGGGTGCCGAAAAAACGTTCTGTTGGAGCATTGTCCCAGCACTGCCCGCGATGACTCATGCTTTGCAAAATGCCATTGCGCATCAACTCTTCTTGAAACTTGCGGCTGGTGTACTGACAGCCCTGATCCGAATGAAACATCAATCCAGGTGGGCATGTTCGAAGCTCTATCGCCATGCGTAACGCCTTGCTGACCAGGTTGGCGTCATTGACCAGCGAAAATGCCCAACCAATGACCCGGCGAGCAAACAAGTCGATCACGATGGCCAGATGAACCCAGCGTTTACCCACCATCAAGCTTGTAACGTCGCCACACCAGACCTGATTGACCACGGTCGGCTTGAAATTACGCTTGAGCAGATTGGGTGCGACAAATGCTTCAACTCCTTTGGACCTGAATGGATGAGGCTGGCGTTGTTTACTGACAATGTTGGCTTCCCTCATCAGTGTTCTAACAAGGCTTCTGCCGACCGCTATGTTTTGGGCCTTCAGATGCTTGCTGATCGTTCTGGACCCCATGGCTTCCCGGCTTTCGCTGTGCAGTTCAACCACCTTCCCCTTGAGTTCTTCGCGCTCGATCTTAGGCCGCGAGAGCCGCTGTAGCCATTCGTAAAAGCTGCTGCGCTTCACATCGAAAACGCGACACAGGATGGCGGTCGGGAATGACTCTCTTAGCTCCGCGATCATCGAAAACGATCGGGATCCGACATCAAGAGAGCGGTAGCCTTTTTTAAGATTTCGGCTTCCATTTCCATGCGTTTGATCTTGGCTTTCAGATCCTGAATCTGCCGTTGATCCTCAGTAATGGCCTTGGTGCCTTGAACTGGCTGACCTTTTTGTTCCTTGCGAACCTGGTCCACCCACCGTCGTAACGCGGTAGCACTGATGTCCAGCGACGCGCAGACTTCCTGTACTGAACAGTTGTCATCAATCACCATGCTGGCCGCACGATGTTTGAACTCGCGGGAAAAGACTCTTCTTTCTTTCATGGAACCTCCAAATTGGCGAAATCATATCGCCCTTAAGAGGTGTCCGGAATTATTAGGCCAGTTCAGCTTGCTCGCGATAGCGGTGGGTCAGCGACATTGAACTTGACTGATACACCGCCATCGCGAGCAAGCTCGCTCCCACAGGGACTCACAACGAATCTAAAAAAAAAAGCCCCGCATCTCTCGATGCGGGGCTTTTTCATTCAACGCCGGATCAGTTGGCCGTAACGACCGCCTGACCGCTCATTGCCACGTCCAACAGCTCGCGGTTGGCGACCGCGTACATGGCGTAGTCGGTACCGCTGGCGGCACGGATGTCCACCAGCATGGCACGCCAGCGCTCGACCATTTCGTGGTGCTGCTCCAGCCACAGTGCCAGGCGAGTTTCCACGTCCTGGGCGCCATCGCCCTCTTGCAGGACCGAGATGGTGATCGCCCGCTGTTGCCAGTCGACATCATCACGGAACGCTTCACGGGCCAGTGCCTGCCAGTTGTTTTCCACCGGCAGTGCGCTGATCTGTTGCAGGTACCAGGTGATGTCCAGGGCGCTGCCCACGGCGAAGTAGGCCTTGGCCACATCGGCGGCGTTCTGACCGGTGACGTCGGCCGCCTCGATGATCGGCAACAAGGTGTACAGGTGCGTGGTGCCGGCAACCATGCGCGCCAGCAGTTCCGGCACACCGGCGGCCACGTAGGCCTGGTAGCGGGTCTGCCAGCCTTCGCGGGTCGGACCTTCCAGCAGTTCGTCGAGCTTGAGGCCCAACGCGGCCAGGTGCGGACCGAAGTGCGCGACGTCACGGGCAGCGTTCTGCTCGTTGCGGCGGCTGCGCAGGAACCAGCGCGTGGCGCGACGACCCAGGCGCATCAACTCGTCCATCAGCTCCAGTTGCACGTCGGCCGAGACCTGGTGGTCCAGGGCTTCGATCTGACGGAACCAGTGCGGGAGGTGGAAGATATCCCGAACGATGACATACGCACCCGCCACGTTCGCCGGGCTCATGCCCGTAGACTCCTTGAGCCGCTGAACGAAGGTGATGCCCATGTGGTTGACCAGGTCGTTGGCGATCTGGGTGCTGACGATCTCGCGCTTGAGGCGATGGCGACGCATGGCCTCGGAGAACTGGCTCACCAGCGTCGGCGGGAAAGCCGTCTCCATGTCACGGGTCAGGTAATCATCGTCCGGTACCAGGGAGTTGAGCAGCGCTTCCTTGAGGTCGATCTTGCTGTAGGAGATCAGCACCGACAGTTCGGCACGGGTCAGGCCATGGCCCGCCGCGACGCGCTCGTTGATCGCCTCTTCAGCCGGCAGGAACTCGATGGCACGATCCAGCTTGCCGCGGCCTTCCAGATCGTTCATCAGGCGCTTGTATTCGGCGATCCGCACGAAGGCACGACGCGCCGCCAGGGACAGGGCCTGGGTCTGCTTGTAGTTGTTGCCCAACACCAGGCTACCGACTTCGTCGGTCATGCTCGCCAGCAACTGGTTGCGTTGCTTGTCGGTCATGTCGCCGGCCTGCACCACTTCGTTGAGCAGGATCTTGATGTTCACTTCGTGGTCGGAGCAGTCCACGCCGCCCGCGTTGTCGATGAAGTCGGTGTTGGAACCGCCGCCATTGAGGCCGAACTCGACGCGACCCAGTTGGGTCATGCCCAGGTTACCGCCCTCGCCCACGACCTTGCAGCGCAGCTCGTTGCCGTTCACGCGCAGTGCATCGTTGGCCTTGTCGCCGACATCGGCGTGGCTTTCAGTGCTGGCCTTGACGTAGGTGCCGATACCGCCGTTCCACAACAGGTCCACCGGCGCCTTGAGCAAGGCATTGAGCAGCTCGGTCGGGGTCAGCTTGTCGGCCTTGATGTCGAAGCGTTCTTTCATCTGTGGCGAGATGGCGATGCTTTTCGCGCTGCGCGAGAAGATACCGCCGCCTTCGGACATGATGCTGGCGTCGTAGTCGCTCCAGGCCGAACGCGGCAGGTCGAACAGGCGCTGGCGCTCGGCAAAGCTGCTGGCCGGCTCCGGGTTCGGGTCGATGAAGATGTGCAGGTGGTTGAAGGCCGCGACCAGTTGCAGCTTGTCGGACATCAACAAGCCGTTGCCGAACACGTCGCCGGCCATGTCGCCGACGCCCACCACGGTGATGCTGTCTTCCTGGACATTGATGCCGCGCTCGCGGAAGTGGCGCTGCACGCCGACCCACGCGCCCTTGGCGGTGATGCCCATTTTCTTGTGGTCGTAGCCAGCCGAACCGCCGGAGGCGAACGCATCGCCCAGCCAGAAGCCATAGTCGATGGCGATGCCGTTGGCGATGTCGGAGAAGGTCGCGGTGCCCTTGTCCGCCGCCACCACCAGGTACGGGTCATCGTCGTCATGACGCACGACGTTGGCCGGTGGTACCAGCGCGCCGTCCTTCAGGTTGTCGGTGATGTCCAACAGGCCCGAGATGAAGATGCGGTAGCAGGCGATGCCCTCGGCCGCGATCTCGTCCCGGCTGCCGCCCAACGGCAGGCGACGTGGCAGGAAACCACCCTTGGCGCCCACCGGCACGATCACCGAGTTCTTCACTTGCTGGGCTTTTACCAGGCCCAGCACTTCGGTGCGGTAGTCTTCTTCACGGTCGGACCAGCGCAGGCCGCCGCGGGCAACGTTGCCGAAGCGCAGGTGCACGCCTTCGACCCGTGGCGAGTAGACGAAGATCTCGAACTTGGGTACCGGTTTCGGCAGTTCCGGGATCAGGTGCGGGTTGAACTTGAAGCTGAAGTAGGACTTGTTCTGGCCGTTGGCGTCGGTCTGGTAGAAGTTGGTCCGCAGAGTGGCCTTGATCAGGTCCAGGTAGCGACGCAGGATGCGGTCTTCGTTGAGCACCTGGACGTCGTCCAGGGCCGAGAGAATCGCTTGCTCCAGGCGCAGCTGCTTGTCTTCCAGGTCATCGCCAGTGAGTTTGCGCGCCAGGTAGAAGCGGGTCTTGAACAACCGGGTCAACTCGCGAGCGATATCGGTGTGGTTGTTCAGGGTGCTGGCGATGTAACCCAGGTCGAAGCCCAGGCGGATCTGCTTCAGGTAACGGGCATAGGCACGCAGCAGCGCCACGTCGCGCCATGGCAGGCCGGCGGTCAGCACCAGGCGGTTGAACGCATCGTTCTCGGCATCGCCACGCACGATGTGGACGAAGGCGTCCTGCAAGGTGTCGTTGAGCTGCTGGATGTCGAGGTCCAGGCCTTCGGCGGCAGTGAACGCGAAATCATGAATCCAGAACTCGCGGCCATTGGTGTGGCGCAGACGGTACGGGAACTCGCCCAGCACGCGCAGGCCGAGGTTTTCCAGGATCGGCAGCACGTCGGACAGCGCCAGCGGCGTATCGGCATGATACAGCTTGCAGTGCAGCTCACGCTGGCCGGAGACCTGGCCCAGCGGCTGGTAGAAGCTCATGACCAGCGGATTTTTTTCGTTCAGGCTCAGCAGGTGCTGCATGTCGACCACGGCCGAGTGCGCGGCAAAGCGCTCGCGGTAGCCGGCCGGGAAGCCTTTCGGGAAATCCGACAGCACGTTGGTGCCCTGGGCTTCGCCGAAGCTTTCGACGACCAGGCTGGCGTAGTCGTCCTTCCAGCTGCGGCAGGCCTGCACGACTTCTTTTTCCAGCAAGACCGGATCGATGTCGAGACGGTTCTTCGGGTCCACTCGCAGGATCAACTGCACGCGGGCCAACACGGATTCGGAGAAGAAGGTCCAGAACTCGCAGTCCGAGGCCTTCAGGCGATCCATCAGCACTTGCTGGATCTTCTGGCGCACTTCGGTGGAGTAGATGTCACGTGGCACGTAGGCCAGGCAGTAGCAGAAACGGCCATACGGGTCTTTGCGCAGGAACACGCGGATCTTGTTGCGCTCCTGGATCTGCACGATGGACATGACGGTGCTGAACAGCTCGTCCACCGGGGTCTGGAACAGGTCGTCGCGGGGCAGCACTTCGACCACCTGGGCCAGTTCCTTGCCCAGGTGCGCCTTGGCCTGGAAGCCCGAGCGACGCTCGATTTCCGCGACCTTGCGGCGGATGTACGGGATGACCCGCACGCTCTCGCCATACACCGAAGAGGTGTACAGGCCCATGAAGCGGCATTCCTTGATGACCTTGCCGTCGGCGTCGATTTCACGGATCGACACGTAGTCCGGGTAGGCCGGACGGTGTACGCGGCTCGGGTGCGCGGCCTTGGCGAACGACAGCGGCGTCGGTTCGCGCAGGTAATTGACGGCGTAGTCTTCGATGCGCAGGTCTTCGGCGGTCAGGCCGGCGCGCAGCAATTTGGTCAGGCCCAGGAACGAATCGGGGTTGTACTCGATGTGGCCACCATCGGCCTCATCGCGAACCACGAACTCTTCGTAGCCCAGGAAGGTGAAGTGGTTACCCACCAGCCATTCCAGGAAGCTCTTGATCTCACTCTTTTCATCAGCGTCGATGGCGTAGGCGCTGCTGTCCAGGCTGTCGAGGATTTCCTGGACCTTGGCTTTCATCGGTTCGAAGTCGGCCACGGCCACGCGCACTTCGCCTAGCACTTGCTCAAGTTCCTTGCTCAGGACGTTGAGTTCGGCGGCGTTGGCGCAGCGGTCGATCTCCAGGTACATCAACGACTCTTGCAGGATGCCGTCGCCCTGGGTGCCTTTTGGCAGGATTTCCAGCAACTCGCCCTTGCTGCCGCGACGCACGCTCAGCACGGTGGTTTGCAGGGTATGGATGCTGTAGCCGCGACGGTTCAGCTCGGTGCGGACCGAGTCCACCAGGAATGGCAGGTCGTGGTGCAGCACTTCCACTGCCGTGTGGGTCGACTGCCAGCCGTGGCGTTCGTAATCAGGGTTGTAGACGCGCACCTGCGGTTGCGTGTGGTCGAAGCGCTCAAGCAGGCGCCAAGCAGACAGGGTGCAGCCGGCAAGGTCGGACAACCGGCGCTGGGTAAGTTCATCGAGGGAAATAATGCCGAAGAATTGTTCAGCGAACAGCGCCACTTGTGGCAGTGCCTGTTCACTGATGTGCTGCGCCAGTGCCGCTTGCAGTTGTTGCTGGAAGTCGGCTTTGCTGGCTGCGGTGAAGAACGCCATCTGTGGTACTCCGCTTGGGCTTGTTATTGATTGAAGCGTCGCGTGCAACCCCTGCGGGGCTGTCGGCCATCCCGTTCCTGATTCTCGGGCAGAGGAAACAGGATGACAGGTGGATGAAGCTGGACAGGACCGGCAGGTCACATCCTTTTCCATGTAATTTCATGTCATGGACACCTGCAAAAACCACTCCAGGGTGGCCTTTGCAGGTGCACATCCGTTGCGCAGCTTAACGAGTGCGACAATGTGCCTGCTTGCAGCGCTGCGACATATTCGGTCATCGGCAAGCTAAACCGGCCCGAGTTCATCGAACAACCCTAGCAGCCCAGGCGCGAAACGGCACCTGGCAGTGTGAAATCGCAGCCCGATTGCGGTAATCCAGCGCAAAGTCCTCCAGGCTGGCAAAATCCACTTTTTTCGGCTCATCGAGCCAGGAGCCATCACCATGCAAATGACCACCACTCTGCTGATCGCCAACCCGTGCGACGACGAAGAAGACAACATGGCCATGCTCTGCTGCCACAGCGCCCAGGGCGAAATGTTCCTGATGACCCGCTACCCCGACGAAGACGAACTGGAAATCACCCTCGATGGCGAGCCTTCGACACTGGACGGCGTGAAAGTCACGCTCAGCCCTACCCGCTTGCTGATTGAAATTGCCCCGGCGGATGCCGATGCGCTCAATGGCGACGACGTGCTGGAGATCATCCACGACACCGATGCGGCGGACCTGGCGGAAGTGGAACTGACGTTGCAGAACATCCTCAAGGGGTCGGGGACCTATGTAAGCCAGCTCTGAGATCCGGACACGAACACGCTCCTGTGGCATCAGCCACCCCTGATCCAAAGGCACCCCGTGGCGAGGGAGCTTGCTCCCGCTCAACTGTAGGAGCTGCCGAGCGAAGCGAGGCTGCGATCTTTTGATCTTTCGCTTGAGACTCAAGTGACTGGGAAAAGATCGCAGCCTCGCTTCGCTCGACAGCTCCTACACAGTTCCTACACCGCTCCTACAGGCCAGCGGGAGCAAGCTCCCTCGCCACGGGTTCAGCGTAGTTGCCGCTATTGCTCTTTCTTCACGAGATTGCCGTCAGCGTCATAGGCCAGGTACGCGTCACTATCATTCGGGTCCCTCACGTAATAACGGGCCTCATTGCCGTTATCTGGCACCTTCAGGCTGGTGTAGGCACCCAGCTCCTTGATCAGTTTGTTGTTTTGACTGATCAGGACCAGCCCGGAACCGCCACCGGCCCGAATGGCTGCTGCGTACCGAGTCTGGAACGCGTTGAGCTGGCTGTACTCCAGCGGGACTCGTAAGGTGCCCGCCAGGTCGATGGCGCCATAGCTGCCATCGCGCCCGACCACCGCCATGCCGTTGGAAAACGGTTCCACCTCGTCATACGGTAACTTGATGGGCAACCGCGTCCCCTGGCGATTAATAAAAGCAAACTTCCTGCTTTTAGCGTCCTGCACCAACAGCGGTTGCTGCCCGACAAACCGGCCAATCACGTTGTCACCCTGCAGGTTGATCCGTTTACCGTCCAGGTCGAAAACATCCTGGCGACTCCGGTCGGCAGAGCTGGCGTAGAGCAAACCCTCGCTGTGCTCGATGCCTGAGAACTGCGCCGGCAGGATTTCCTTGCCGTCCAGGGTATAGGCGCCGTAGAGGCCTTCCATGACATCGGTTCGTTTGCCGAGACGGGCGATGAATACGTTGCCCGTCACGGTGGGGTTGACGAATTTCATCGGCAATACGAAACGATGCCCCTTGGCATCGTAAAGTCCATAAGGGCCGTTGGTTTCACGCTCCACCAACAGCAGGCCATTGCTCAACGCCTCGGCGATGTTTTCGAACGGCAGGTCCACGAGCTTGTTGCTGCCGGCAGGAAAATAGGCGAGCTGGCTGCGCAATGCCTGCCAGTCCGAGTCCGGGTCGCTGGACTTTTCCGGGGAAAACAACGTGTAGGTATCGGCCACCTGGCTATCTTGCACCTGCACCCAACGGGGCTTGATCAACCACTGGCCGGCCTGGTCGATGAAGCCGTAGCGCTCGGCTTTCCGGTCCAGAGCGATGTAATGCGCCTGCTCCGCCAGGACGTTGTCGACCTGGGTGAACTCAACGGTGTTGTCTTCCATCGGATCGAGCACATGAATGACGATGCGTTGCGGGGTGGCCTCGAATTGATAGTCGACCTCGGTGTTTTTCAACGGCCCCACCTGAGCGGTCAGCGCCTGGGTCAGGCGTTCCAACTGCTGTTGCACCGCCTGGCCGGTCTTGAGTTGCTTGAGATCGTCCTTGGTCTGCAGCAGCGCTTTGTAATAGTCATGCAACGCCGCGATATCGCTGTCGGAGGGAAACGCCCGGGAGTTATTGCCGTTGCTATAGAGCGCCTTGCCCGCGTCGTCCAGCCCCTGCACCACGAAGGTCGACATTTTCGGCGTACTCAAGCGCACAGAGGCGCTGCCATCACCCAGGGCAGTGAGCTGGAAGGATTGACCGTCGTCCAGGGTCACTTTCGGGTGATCCTTGTCCAGCACCACTTTCCTGAACGCCGGATAGCTGCGGTAAGCGACCGTCAGGCCGAGACTCGCCAGAGGTTTGTTGACCGCAAGTGCAAAGGCATCATGGGACGCGATCATGTCGTCGGACTCGACCTTGGGCGGCGCCTTGAGATCGGCGAAGAATTTTTCGCTGCCATCGCGAAACCGAAGGCGCTGGGGCATGTACTGCTCGGTCGCCGGCTCATCCGGCGTGGCGGCGCGCTTCCAGAGCGGATCGAGGCTGCTGGTGTCGAGCCTCACTTCGGAACCGTCGGCGAATAACCGCTGGGCAAAACGCAGGCCCTGGATCGACGCCAGTTCGGTTTTCAGTTGCGCGCTGGTGAACGGGACAAACAGCGGCTCGTACTGCAACGGCTGCTCGTCGGCGGGCCCGGTCGGCTCGACGGTCAGGCTCAGTTGCACATCACTGACCAACTCCAGGGACCTGAGGCTTTCACCGGCGTCCTGAATCAAATAATTGAGGCGTTTCTCCACCTCGGGCGGTGCCAGCGTGCCGATGTCTTCCATGCCCCCTTCGTTCAGTTGCTCGGCGGCGAAACCTTCATCGGCCGGCGCGCCGCTGTGGCGGAACAGGGTGTAGGACGCACAGCCCACCACCAACAAGGTCACACTCAGTATCGACAGCAATCTCACGCGAGGCTGGGAAAAGTTCATGGAGGCTTCGGTCGTCAAAGGGGTTGGGGAAGGCAGGCAGCTAACCACACGGCCTTGCGCGCCGCAAATCGCCTGGAGGGCCTGTTCTGTTACTTCGGCCTGCCGACCTGCCTTGAGCGTCGCCATTGTCCGGCTGAAGTGAACCACCGTCGGTCGTGCCTCTGACACGTCGCCCTTGACGTCCGATTGGGTTCTGGTGTTTCCTGAAACCGGTTTCAGAACCGCTAATAACTCCAATAAGCAGGTTTCAATCCGTGACTTCTTTCTCCGCCGCCCAGCGCAACCGCGTGACCATGCTTGACGTCGCCGAACGCGCCGGGGTCTCCAAGGCCAGTGTCTCGCGTTTCATCGGCGAGGACCGCGCCCTGCTCTCCGAGGCCATTGCCAAGCGTATCGAGCAAGCCATCAGCGAGCTGGGCTACCGGCCGAACCAGATGGCCCGCGGCCTCAAGCGCGGGCGCACACGCCTGATCGGCATGCTGGTGGCCGATATCCGCAACCCCTATTCGATCGCCGTGATGCATGGCGTGGAAACCGCCTGTCGTCGCCATGGCTACAGCCTGGTGGTGTGCAACACCGACCGTGATGACGAGCAGGAGCGCCAGCACCTGGCGCTGTTGCGCGCCTACAACATCGAAGGGTTGATCGTGAACACCCTGGGGCATCACCGCGACGAACTGTTTGAACTGCGCAGCGAAATGCCCCTGGTGCTGGTGGATCGCAAGGTCGATCGCCTCGACAGCGACCTGGTCGGGCTGGACAACCCAAAGGCCGTCGAGATGGCCCTCGATCACCTCGAACAACGGGGCTACCGCGATCTGTTGCTGGTGACCGAACCGTTCGATGGCACCAGTTCACGAATCGAACGGGTCGAGAGTTTCAAGGCTGGCATCATGCGACGCCCTGCCCTGACCGGCGCCGTGGTGGAAACCTGCGACCAATTGAGCGCGCGCATCAAGGCTTTCCTGGCCCAACCGGGGCAAGGCCCCAAGGCGCTGTTCTGTGCCAATGGCATTGCCGCGCTGGCCGCCACGACGGTGTTGCGCGAGCTCGGTTGTCACTTGTTCGACGACGTGGGCCTGATTGCCCTCGACGACCTGGATTGGTACCCCTTGGTGGGCAGCGGCATCACCGCCCTGGCCCAACCGACGGCGGAGATCGGCGCCAGTGCATTCGAATGTCTGCTCAAGCGTTTGCGCGGCGACAACGGGCCAGTGCGGACCCTCGATTTTGCGGCGCGGTTGATCGAGCGTGGGTCGACGCTTGGGGTTTCCCGGTGATCGGCCGGGCCCTATCGCGAGCAAGCTCGCTCCCACAGGGATTTCCAGCGCGACGCGGACCCCCTGTGGGAGCGAGCTTGCTCGCGATGAGGCCCTGAAGCACACCACTTTTTTTGCACAAAACTGAAACCGGTTTCAGAGGTATAAGAACAATGCACAACCCACCCGTCTCCATCAGTCTTTCCAGCTACGGCGCCGACCTGGTACGGCAACAAGGCCAAGGCAGTTTCATCGATCTGCTGGCAGCAGCCGGTGCCTCGCGCATCGAATGGCGCGAAGAATTGCTCACCACCGAACAGCCCGCCGAGCTGGCCGCTCGCGCTCGCGCCCAGGGACTGCAAAGTGTTTTCTCGTCGCCACTGGAGCTGTGGCTCGCCGGGCAGTCCAGGCCCAACCCGGCCCTGGCGCTGACCCTGCAACGGTCCGAGACGTTCGGCTCGGCATGGCTGAAAGTCTCCCTCGGGCATTTCACCGACTCCCATGATCTGTCGGCACTGGCGGATGTGCTCGGCGCAAGCCCGGTGCAGTTGCTGGTGGAAAACGACCAGACCTTGCAAGGCGGACGGATCGAACCGTTGCAACGTTTCTTCACCGCAGCAGAAGCGCACGCAATACCCGTCGGCATGACCTTCGACATCGGCAACTGGCAATGGCAGGACCAATCGGCCGCCGTCGCCGCCCGACAGCTCGGACGGTATGTGGCTTACGTGCATTGCAAGGCAGTGGCCCAGCGCGCCGACGGCAAACTGGTCGCCGTACCTCCGGCCCTGACCGACCTGCACCTGTGGGAGCAACTGCTCAAGCACATGCCCATCGGTGTAATGCGCGCCGCCGAATACCCACTACAAGGCGAAGACTTGCTGCAATTGACCACTGGACATGTCGCCACGCTGTCCCGTCTCGGACAATCGCGCCGGGAGCATGCCCATGCCTGAGTTCGATGTGTTGTCGTTCGGCGAAACCATGGCGATGCTGGTGGCTGACCAGCGCGGTGACCTGGCCTGCGTCGACCAGTTCCACAAGCGCATCGCCGGGGCCGACAGCAACGTGGCCATCGGCCTGTCACGGCTGGGCTTCAAGGTGGCGTGGCTGAGCCGGGTCGGCGCCGATTCCCTGGGACGCTTCGTCGTGCAGACCCTGGAAAACGAAGGGCTGGATTGTCGTCACGTGACGGTCGACCCAACGCACCCCACCGGCTTTCAGTTCAAGTCGCGTACCGACGATGGCAGCGACCCGCAAGTCGAGTATTTCCGTCGTGGCTCGGCGGCCAGTCATCTGTCGATCGATTCCATCGCGCCAGCGCTGCTTGAAGCCCGTCACTTGCACGCCACCGGCATCGTCCCGGCGTTGTCGGTCACGGCCCGCGAGATGTCCTTTGAACTGATGACCCGCATGCGCGAGGCCGGCCGCAGCCTGTCGTTCGACCCCAACCTGAGGCCGAGCCTGTGGACCAGCGAGTCGACGATGATTGCGCAAATCAATCGCCTCGCCGCCCTCGCCCACTGGGTCCTGCCGGGGCTCGGCGAAGGTCGCTTGCTGACCGGTTTCGACGACCCGGCCGACATCGCCGCGTTCTATCTGGACCAAGGCGCCGAAATCGTTGTGATCAAGCTCGGCGCGGACGGCGCCTATTACCGCACGCATCTGGACCAGGGCGTTATCCCTGGCGTGCCAGTCACCCAGGTGGTGGACACCGTGGGCGCCGGCGATGGCTTCGCCGTCGGTCTGATCAGTGCGTTGCTCGAAGGCCGCGCCATCAGCGAGGCCGTGCAGCGCGCCAACTGGATTGGCAGCCGCGCGGTGCAAAGCCGTGGGGACATGGAAGGGTTGCCGACCCGCCTTGAGTTATTGGCTGAATTTAGTGACGCCAATCGCGAGCAGGCTCGCTCCCACAGGTACAACGCAATCCCATGTGGGAGCGAGCCTGCTCGCGATTGAAACCACCACAAAACGCACCTGCTGCAACAAAAACAACAAGCTCAGGAGTCAACGACATGCAAGCGCTCAACCTCGCCACCCGCCGCTGGTGGTACATCATGCCCATTGTGTTCATCACCTACAGCCTGGCCTACCTGGACAGGGCCAACTATGGATTTGCCGCTGCCTCGGGCATGGCCAAGGATCTGATGATCACCCCGGGGCTGTCATCGCTGCTCGGCGCACTGTTTTTCCTCGGCTACTTTTTCTTCCAGGTACCGGGGGCGATCTACGCGCAAAAGCACAGCGTGAAGAAGCTGATCTTCGTCAGCCTGATCCTCTGGGGCTCGCTGGCCACCCTGACGGGCGTGGTCTCCAGTGCCTACTGGCTGATCGTGATCCGCTTCATGCTCGGGGTGGTCGAAGCCGCCGTGATGCCGGCGATGCTGGTGTACCTGTGCCACTGGTTCACCCGGGCCGAACGCTCGCGCGCCAATACCTTCCTGATCCTTGGCAACCCGGTGACCATGCTCTGGATGTCCGTGGTGTCGGGTTACCTGGTGCAACAGTTCGACTGGCGCTGGATGTTCATCATCGAAGGCCTGCCAGCGGTACTCTGGGCCTTTGTCTGGTGGCGCCTGGCCGATGATCGCCCGGCCCAGGCCAAGTGGCTCAGCGACCAGGAGAAGCACGATCTGGAAAGTGCCTTGGCGGCCGAACAAGTCGGCATCAAGGCAGTGAAGAACTACGCCGAGGCCTTTCGCTCGCCCAAGGTGATCATCCTGGCGCTGCAGTTTTTCTGCTGGAGCATCGGGGTCTACGGGTTTGTGTTGTGGTTGCCGTCGATACTCAAGGCCGGCCTGCAGATGAACATGGTCGAGGCCGGGTGGCTGTCGTCCTTGCCTTACCTGGCGGCGGTGATCGGCATGCTGGTGGTGTCCTGGGCGTCGGACAAGGCGCAGAAGCGCAAGCGTTTTGTCTGGCCGCCGCTGCTGATCGCCTCCGTCGCGTTCTACGCCTCCTACCTGCTGGGGGCCGAGCATTTCTGGTGGTCCTATGGCTTGCTGGTGGTCGCCGGCGCTTGCATGTATGCGCCGTACGGCCCGTTCTTTGCCATCGTTCCGGAAATCCTCCCGGCCAATGTCGCCGGCGGTGCCATGGCGTTGATCAACAGCATGGGCGCGCTGGGTTCGTTCGGCGGCTCGTACTTGGTGGGCTACCTCAACGGCACCACCGGCTCCCCCGGCATGTCCTTCCTGCTGATGAGCGGCGCGTTGCTGCTGTCGGTGGTACTGACCCTCGCCCTCAAGCCCGGCGCCAGCGACCGGGAAGCCTCCAATACCGCGACGCCACACCCGGCGCCCGCCCGTTCCTGAATCGAGACCCGCCCCATGAAAAAACACGTGGTGTTGTACAAAGCGCTGTCCCCGCAATTGATGGCCCGCCTGCAAGCCCAGGCCCAAGTCACGCTCATCGAGCGCCTCGATGCCCAGGGCCTGGCGCAACTGCGCGACGCCCTCCCCGCCGCCCACGGCCTGCTGGGGGCCAGCCTCAAGCTGGATGCGGCGCTGCTGGACCTGGCGCCGAACCTGCAAGCCATCGCCAGCGTCTCGGTGGGGGTCGACAACTACGACATCGATTACCTGACCGAACGCCAGATCCTGCTCAGCAATACCCCGGACGTGCTGACCGAAACCACCGCGGACACCGGTTTCGCCCTGATCCTGGCGACCGCTCGACGCGTGGTCGAACTGGCCAACCTGGTTCGCGCAGGCGGCTGGCAACAGAGCATCGGTCCCCGGCATTTCGGCACCGACGTCCATGGCAAGACCCTGGGCATCATCGGCATGGGGCGCATCGGCGAAGCCCTGGCCCAGCGCGGGCACTTCGGCTTCGGCATGCCGGTGCTCTACCACAGCCATTCGCCCAAGCCCGCGGTCGAGCAGCGTTTCGGCGCGCGCTATTGCAGCCTCGACACACTGTTGCAGCAGGCGGACTTCATTTGCCTGACCTTACCTTTGACCGCTGAGACCCAAGGACTGATCGGTGCACAAGCGTTCGCGCAGATGCGCCCCGAGAGCATCTTCATCAATATCTCCCGGGGAAAAGTGGTGGATGAAGCAGCACTGATCGACGCCCTGCGCAACAAGCAGATCCGAGGCGCGGGGCTGGATGTGTTCGAGCGCGAACCCTTGAGTGCGAATTCGCCGCTATTGCAGATGGACAACGTGGTCGCGACGCCGCACATGGGCTCGGCCACCTACGAGACACGGGAAGCGATGGCGCGTTGTGCCGTGGACAATTTGCTGATGGCATTGGCGGGGGAGCGGCCGGTGAATCTGGTGAATGCGAGGGCGTGGGTAGGCTGAGCAATCATCCGAGCACAGCAGCGCTTCTGTGACGAGGGAGCTTGCTCCCCTCGCCACGATGGGTTAGCCGAAAAAATACGGCCGACTTTCAGGGTGTGTGGACCGCCTTAAGTTAACCACCTACCAATCCTGCCCTAACAAATGTACATAAAAATCTGCGACAGACTTTCCTTCAGATACGTCTTACCGATTGTCAGGAAGCCCCCTACGTAAATGTCGGATGTTGCGCTCTAGCTCATCCAGAACTCTACTGCTATTCCTATAACCTAATACGCGCGCCCCTTCGGCACCGCTAACATTCAAGTTAATACCCAAAACGCAACTCCTCACGGACGCTCGCATGCTATCCATACAAACACTTATCAGAACCGCATGCGAAAAATATACGTCGCTTCTAATATTAACTGGCGCGACAATCATCGCACTCAAACTCATCACACTTGCCCCGCCACTGCTACTCGGAACCATCATCGACACCCTGCAAGACAACAGAAAGCCAGCATCCAGCACCCTGCTCGCACTGACGACAGGCCTGATTGTCGCGGGGTGCATTCATGCCATCATCACTCCTCTGCAGCTCCATGCGCTGTCCAAGCTGGTACAGAGCATTATCATGAACGCTTCCATTGAGTGGATCACCGAACTCATAGGTAAAGAGTTTTCGTTATTCAACTCTTGGAGAATCGGCCATTTCATCAAATCGGTCGAGCGCGGAATTACTGCGCACGAACAACTACTCACTTTCGTTGTTACCATTGCACTTCCCGTACTCTTGGAATTCATAGTTGTTGGGGTTGCTTTTATTTACATAGGTGGCGGTGAAATTTTCTTGAGCATGACGGCGTTCGGAATTATCTATCTGGCTGTCACCCATCAAATTATCAAATGGCGGAGAAAGCACATCGATGCAGTCAATGAACAGGAAGATGAGTTAAGTGCCCACCTCTACAACACCCTCAACGCGGGAAAAACCATAAAGCTGGAAAGTGCCATACCTACTGCCCTGCACCCGTTGAACGCGGCGTTCGGACGTTATGCCAACGCTGCGGTGACTACGGCATCATCTGGCGGCCTGCTGAGCACCGCCAAGATACTGTTCGTAAGCCTTTCCACTGGGGGATTGCTCTACTGGGGCGTCGTGGACCAACTTTCGGGTCATCCCAGTATCAGTGTCGGGCAGCTGGTTGCCATTTTTTCAATCGCGGGGAGTTATCTGCTCAGTATTTCAACCTTGACTGAAGGGTATCGTGTTCTTGATCAGTTCCTTGCAGACCAGCGTCAATTTGAGGGTCTGCTATCACTTCCGGATTTCGATCGCAGCAATCGGCTGGCCTGCGTTGATTTCCAGCGGCCCTCAGTTCTGGAACTCGGCCCCTGCGAAGTGGCAGGAACGGGACCGCTTCGCCTGTCGATCAAGCGCTCCCTGGCATTTGCTCAAGGGCAGTCAGTGGCCGTTACGGGCCCTAGCGGCGCAGGCAAAACCACTTTTCTGGAAGTCCTCGCCGGTCTTGATGCATTAAAGCGAGACCAACTGAGTATCGACTCGGTACCGGTCTCACTTTTGTCCGGTCAAGCTCACTTGGACGCCTTGAGATATTGCCCGCAACAACCGAGGTTTCTGGAAGGCTCTTTTGAGCAATCGGTTCTGTTCGGAGGCAGCGCATCGCCGATTTTGTCTAGAGCGATACGGCAATTGGAACTGGATGAGATCGTGACAACACGGCAGGTCAGCGAAAATGCATCGAATATCTCCGGAGGCGAAGCCAAACGTCTATCGCTGCTGCGCCTGATCAACAAGCCCGGAAAATTCAATATGTTCGACGAGCCAAGCGCATCCATCGAACCCAGGCTGACCACGCCCCTTTGGGACCTCTTATTCGACGTTTTTGCCGGACAGGGGTTGATATGTGTCACCCATGACGTTGACCACCTGCATCGGTTTGACCGGGTCATCGTGATGCATGACGGGGCAATCGTGGAGGATGGCCCGTGGCGGGATCTGATCGACAGGCCAGCAATCAGGCTGTTGGTGGATGAGATTCGGATGCAGAACTAGCGAAATATGGTGCTGGGTCTGCTGCCGTCATCGTCGGATCGCCGCCGGAGCAGGCTCGCTCCCAAGGTTTTGCGGTTTGCCCAGGATCTAAGGAATGACACAAGTCCCTTGTGGCGAGGGAGCTTGCTCCCGTTCGACTGTAGGAGCTGTCGAGCGAAGCGAGGCTGCGATCTTTTGATGTTTTAATCTTTCGCTTGAGACTCAAGTGGCTGGGGAAAGATCGCAGCCTCGTTGCACTCGACAGCTCCTACACAGCACCTACAACCCAGCGGGAGCAAGCTCCCTCGCCACGGGGGTTATGTCGGCTGACGGGTTTCGATGTTGTCCAGTGCACGGTTCGCCAACAGGCTGCCCAGCTCGATCAGTTGCTGAATGCCCAGGAGGAAATGCCGGCGTGAACCGTCCAGGTCGAAAGCCAGGTCATTGGCCATGGCATTGGCCGAAGCCAGGGTTTCGCTGAGGTAGGCAAGCAAGCTTTCGGTGTCGATGTCTTTGTTGACGGTGAAGAGTTGGCCGGGGGCAGGTTCTGCTTCGGGTTTGTCCGGTTTGGGGTTCAGGTAATGGTCGAGGACCCGGTCGGTGACTTCGTCGTGTTTTTGGGACTTGGTTTTTGGGCGCGGTGAGGACGAATCGGTGTTCGGTGGGTTGGGGGTTACTTTGAACATAGATGAAACTCCAGATTAGAAAATTGGAGCCATCTCTCTCGCTACCAAACGAAGGGAGGTGGCCATACGAAGGTTGGTAGACCGGTTACCTGGCAACCCGGCGCGTCCAAGGACGCCCTGCGCATGACCACCATAAAACAGAGGACGAAAAGCCCCCTATATCAGGCTGCACCTGCGCCAGAAAACCGGGCTACCAAACCCGATCGCTGATTCATCAGCGACCCGGAAACGATAGAACCTGCCTCCCAAGCGCACAAGCCGGCGAATTCTGGCGCAGTTGTAGGCAATGGCGCAAGACAACGTAGCCTGTTCCAGAGCACTCCTACGTCCGGATAAACACCCCTTCATTTTATGAGTGCTTCGCACTCAAGCGGGAGCAAGCTCCCTCGCCACGGGGTAAGTGCGCCTGTCCGAGTGGGATTCATGGCAAGCAAACCCAGCCCCCAATGTTTCCAAGCCGATCACAATTCACACGGCCGATCAAAATCCCGTTAGTCGCCACCCCCCGCCATGCATTAAAGTAACGCCCCCAGCCCCGGCGTTATCCGAACGCCTGGGGCCACCCTTTCCAGGAACAGTCACCGATGGAACATCGTGAAGCGCTGCTTGCGCTGCGAACCTTTCTTTCAACGCAGATTCTCGGCCAGGAAAAACTTATCGAGCGCCTGCTCATCGCCCTGCTTGCCGACGGCCACATGCTGGTGGAAGGCGCGCCGGGGCTGGCCAAGACCAAGGCCATCAAGGAACTGGCCGAAGGCGTCGAAGCGCAGTTCCATCGCATCCAGTTCACCCCCGACCTGCTGCCCGCCGACATCACCGGTACGGAAATCTACCGCCCGGAAACCGGCAGTTTCGTATTCCAGCAAGGGCCGATTTTCCATAACCTGGTGCTGGCGGACGAAATCAACCGCGCCCCAGCCAAGGTCCAGTCGGCCTTGCTCGAAGCCATGGCCGAGCGCCAGGTCAGCGTCGGGCGCAGCACCTATGAACTGTCGCCGCTGTTCCTGGTGATGGCCACGCAGAACCCGATCGAGCAGGAAGGCACCTACCCGCTGCCCGAAGCCCAGCTCGACCGGTTCCTGATGCACGTCAAGATCGGCTTTCCCGATGCCGCGGTGGAACGCCGCATCCTCCAGCAGGCCCGGGGGGAAGCGCTGAACGGCGAGACCAAGCCCGAACGCCGCGTGAGCCAGCAGGCGATCTTCTCCGCGCGCAAGGAAATCCTCGGGTTGTACATGGCCGACGCCGTGGAGGAATACTTGGTGCAACTGATCATGGCCACCCGCAACCCGGCCAAGTTCGATCCGGAAATGGCCGAATGGATCGCCTACGGCGCCAGCCCGCGGGGCTCCATCGCCCTGGACCGCTGCGCCCGTGCCCACGCCTGGCTGGCCGGACGCGACTTTGTCAGCCCGGAAGATATCCAGGCCGTGCTGTTCGACGTGCTGCGCCATCGCATCATCCTGTCGTTCGAAGCCGAGGCCGCTGGCATCGACCAGGACCGGGTCGTGCAGCGGATTCTCGACGTCGTCGCTGTCGCTTGAGCATGAGTCATGAATAACCCACTGGCGCCCGCACCGGGCATCCGCGTCAGTCTTTCGGAGCTGATCGAGATGCGCCATCGTGTGCGCGAGGTGCAGTTGTTCTCGACACCGGGACAGCGCAGTCCGCTGATCGGCCTGCACCACTCCAAGCTGCGCGGACGCGGGGTCGATTTCGACCAGGTGCGGGTCTATCAGGCCGGCGACGATGTGCGCACCATTGACTGGCGCGTCACCGCCCGGACCCAGGAGCCCCACACCAAACTGTTCCACGAAGAACGCGAGCGGCCGATCTTCATCATGATCGAGCAAAGCCACCGGCTGTTCTTCGGTTCGGGGCTGATGTTCAAGTCGGTGCTCGCCGCCCAGGCCGCCAGCCTCATCGGCTGGGCCGCGCTGGGGCACAACGACCGGGTCGGCGGCCTGGTGTTCGGCAATAACACCCATTACGAGGTCAAGCCGCGACGCAGCAAACAGAGCCTGTTGCAATTGCTCAACCGGCTGGTGCGGGTCAATCAGTCACTGCACACCGAGGCCGAGCCGGATCGCGACTCGTTCGGCATCGCCCTGCGCCGGGCCAGGGAAGTGCTACGGCCCGGCAGCCTGGTGATCGTGATTTGCGACGAGCGCGCGTTGTCCGACAGCGCCGAACAGCAGTTGAGCCTGCTGTCGCGCCATTGCGACCTGTTGCTGCTGCCGCTGTCGGACCCGCTGGATCACGCCCTGCCCGCCGCCGGCCTGCTGCGCTTCACCCAACGCGACTCACAGTTGGAGCTCGACACCTTGAACTTCGAACTGCGCCAGGCCTATCGCGCACAGGCCGAAGCACGCCAGGAGCGCTGGGAAATACTGGCGCAGAAGCTGCGGATCCTGATGATGCCTCTGAGCACCCAGGGCGACATGGTCGAGCAACTGCGCGAATACCTGAACCCCAAGCGGGCCGGGAAAAGTCGATGAGCAACCTGGATCAATTGCAGCCGCTGATAGCGCCGCCCCCTATCGGTTTCTGGCCTCCCGCGCCGGGCTGGTGGTTGCTGCTGGTTTTGATCCCCTTGCTGGGCCTGGGCCTGTGGCAGTTGCGCCGGTTCCTTCCCGCCAAGCGCACCGACGCCCGTGTCGAACAACCCCTGGACCCGGTGCGATTGGCCGCGCTGGCCGAACTCGCCCTGCTGCCCAAACCCTACGATGGGGCACCGGCCGGGGCCTGGCTGCAGCAGCTCAACGGGTTGCTCAAGCGCCTGTGTCGCAACCATTACCCCTACAGCCAGAGCCACACCCTCAACGGGCGCAAATGGCTGGCTTTCCTGGACAACCGCTGCCCGGCAGCCGGCCTGACCCGCTGGATGGTGCTGGTGGAAGGCGCCTACAAACCCGAATGCAAGCTCGATGACAAAGCCATCGCCGGCCTGACCCAGGCGGTCGAAATCTGGATTCGCAAACATGTTTGAGTTCGCCTGGCCGTGGGTATTCGCCCTGTTGCCGCTGCCTTGGCTGATGCGCCTGGTGCTGCCTGCGGCCGACAGCGGCGAGCCAGCGCTCAAGGTCAGTTTCCTCGGGGACCTGGAAGGCCTGGTGGGGCGACGAGCCCGGGCCAATCTGCCAACCTGGCGGCAACAGGCGCCCTTCATCCTGCTCTGGCTGCTGTTGCTGATCGCCGCGGCCCGGCCGCAGTGGTTGGGCGAGCCATTGCCCATTGCCGCCAGCGGCCGCGACCTGCTGGTGGCGGTGGATGTCTCGGGTTCCATGGACTTTCCCGACATGCAATGGAAAGACGAAGAGGTCAGTCGCCTTGCGCTGGTCCAGCACATGCTCGGGGACTTTCTCGAAGACCGCGAAGGTGACCGGGTCGGCCTGATCCTGTTCGGCAGCCAGGCCTATCTGCAGGCACCGCTGACCTTCGACCGCCGCACCGTGCGCCATTGGCTCGATGAGGCGCGTATTGGCATCGCCGGCAAGAATACGGCCATCGGCGACGCCATCGGCCTGGCTCTCAAGCGCCTGCGCCAGCGGCCGGCCCACAGCCGCGTGTTGATCCTGGTCACCGACGGCGCCAACAATGGCGGCGAAATCGACCCCCTCACCGCCGCGCGACTGGCCGCCGACGAAGGCGTGAAAATCTACCCGATCGGCATCGGTGCCGACCCGGAACAAAGCGGCACCACGGGTTTGCTCGGCGTCAACCCGAGCCTGGACCTGGACGAACCGACACTCAAGGAAATCGCCCAAGCCACCGGCGGCCAGTATTTTCGTGCCCAGGACGGCGCGCAATTACTGGCGATCAAGACCACCCTCGACCAGCTCGAACCGGTGACCCAGCAACCGACCCAGGCCCGTCCTGCCCTGGCGCTGTATCACTGGCCCCTGGCCGTTGCGCTGCTGTTGAGCATGTTGCTGGTGGCCCGGGCGCGCTGGCCGGACAATCCGTTGCAGCGCCTGTTCAACCAGCCGCTGTTCCAGCCGGCCCAACACACCGAGTGGCGCCAGCGGCTCAAGCGCCTGCGCTTGCGGAGGCGTCGATGATCGCCCTCTGGCCACACTGGCTACGCCCCTGGTTCGTGTTGCTGCTGCCTCTGCTGGGCTGGTTGCTCTGGCAACTGTGGCACCGGCAGAAACGCGTAGGTCGCTGGCAGATGATCCTGCCTCCCGCCTTTCATGCCGTGTTGCTCAGTGGCGGCAGTGGCCGTGAAAGCCGGCTGCCATGGATTGCCCTGGGCCTGGGTTGGCTGTTGATCGTGCTGGCGTTGCTGGGGCCGAGTTGGGCGCGGGTCGAACAGGCCAGCCAGAAACCCGCCGACCCGCTGGTGGTGGTGATGGAACTCACCCCGGAAATGCTCGCCACCGACGTCCCGCCCACGCGCCTGGAACAGGCCCGGCGCAAGGTACTGGACCTGTTGCAGAACCGCAGCGACGCCCAGACCGCGATCATCGTCTATGCCGGCAGCGCCCATACGCTGGTGCCGCTGTCCGACGACCTGTCCACCAGCGCCAACCTGCTCGAAGCCCTTGCGCCATCGATCATGCCGCAGAGCGGCCATCGTGCCGACCTGGCGGTCCGCAAGGCGCTGGCCTTGTTGGACCAGGGCGAACTGGGCCATGGCCGGATCCTGCTGATCGGTTCGACGCTGAACGAGCAGGAACGCCAAGGCATTCGCCAGGCCCTGGACGGTTCCGCCACGCAATGGCTGATGCTCGGCATTGGTACCCGCGAAGGCGCACCGGTGCCCCAGGAAGATGGCAGTTACCTCAAGGATGCGCAGGGTTCGATCCTGCTGCCACGCCTGGACAGCCCGGGCCTCAAGGCCTTTGCCAACAAGCTGGACGGCCGCTACCGGCCGGCGCGCCTGGACGACAGCGACCTGCGCGGCCTGGGCCTGTTGGACGGCCCTCGCCATCTGCGCAGCGACGGACAAACCTTGCGCCTGGACACCTGGGCCGACCAGGGCTATTGGCTACTCCTGCCCCTGTTGCTGCTGGCCGCCTGCGCCGGGCGGCGAGGCTGGCTGTTTTGCCTGCCGCTGCTGTTCGTGTTGCCGCAAACCGGCCACGCCTTCGAATTCCAGGACCTGTGGTTGCGGGCCGACCAACAGGGCCAGCACTTGCTCAAGCAGAAGCGTCCCGCCGAGGCAGCCACCCATTTTGAGGACAGCCAGTGGCAAGGCGTCGCCCTGTACGAAGCTGGCCAATACAGCGAAGCTGCCCAGCGCTTCGCCGAAGGCAACGACGCCCGCGCGCACTACAATCGTGGCAATGCCCTGGCCAGGAGCGGCGAACTGGAAGCCGCGCTGGATGCCTATGAGCAGGCCCTGGAGTTGCAACCCGACCTGCGCCCCGCCCAGACCAACAAGGCCCTGGTGGAAAGCTTGTTGAAAGAGCCGGCCCCCGTACCGGAAGAACCCAAGCCTGCCGAAAACAAGGAACCGGACCCCGCCGAGCAATCGCCGGATAGCGACTCACCCACCCAGTCTTCCGAACCGGGCCAGCCATCCGCCGAGGCAAGCGCGACAGCGGACGAGTCCCAGCCCCCGCGGACGGCACAACCGCCTACCGCCCAGGATGTACCAGGCAGCGAACTGCCCGATGAGCAGACCACCACCCCGCCGCTGCGTCCTGCCGCAGGTCAGCGCAATGAAGAAGAACAGCGCCAGGCACTGGAACAATGGCTGCGCCAGATCCCGGATAATCCAGGGGAGCTGCTCAGGCGTAAATTCTGGTATGAACAGCAAAGCCATCAGGCCCAGGAAAAAACCCAATGACCCGCTTCACCGCCTACTTCCTCGTGTTGCTGCTCTGGGCCTCTGGATCCCAGGCTGCACAGCTGACTGCCAGTGTGGACCGCAGCCGCCTGAACTCCGGGGAAACGGTGGAACTGACCCTGGAATCCAACGACGCCACCTTGTTCGGCAAACCGGACCTCGGCCCGCTCCAGGCCTTGTTCGATGTGCGCGGTACCCGTCAGGTCAACCAGTTGACGACCCTTGACGGTGAGAACCGCGCCACCACCCGCTGGATCGTGACCCTGTTGCCGCGCCAAAGCGGCACCGTGATCATTCCGCCGTTGCAACTGGGCGAAGTGACCAGCCAGCCGATTACCCTGCAAGTGATCGAAAGCGAGACCCGCAACGCCTCGGAGCCCCTGGCGGCGGTGTTCATCGAGGCCAGCCTCGACCAGACCGAAGTGTATGTTCAGGCCCAGGCGATCTTGACCCTGCGCATCTACCATTCGGTGTCGCTGTACGACGACAGCAGCCTCACGCCGCTGCACATCCCCGATGCCCGCACCGAGCAACTGGGCGAATCGCGCACCTATGAAAAAGTCATCAACGATGTCCGCCATGGCGTGATTGAACTGCGCTACGGCATCTACCCACAGCGCAGCGGCGAACTGACGATTCCGGCCCAGACATTCAGTGCCACCCTGGTCGAGCCGGTGGCCCAGGACGCCGTACCTTCGGGCCCCAAGCCCGGCCAGTTGAAGCGGGTAAGCTCTGCGCAACTGCTGCTAAGCGTCAAACCCAAGCCGGCCAGCTACCCGGCCGACGTACCCTGGCTGCCCGCACGCAGCCTGTCCTTGAGTGAAAGCTGGAGCCCGGAACCGACCCACAGCCAGGTCGGCGATTCCCTGACCCGCAGCCTGACCCTGGAAGCCGAAGGCCTGGCCAGCGCCCAGCTGCCACCGCTGCCGGCCACCGAGATCAATGGCTTGCGGCGTTACCCGGACCAACCGGTACTCAGCAGCCGCAACAGTGAGCGCGGGCTGGTGGGCAGCCGCGAAGACCGCGAGGCCCTGGTGCCCAACCGCAGCGGGACCATCGAGCTGCCACCGGTGGAAGTGGTCTGGTGGAACACCCTGGAAGACCACCTGGACCGCACCAGTCTCCCGGCGCGGACCCTGCAAGTGGCGAACAATCCAAGCCTGATGGTGGACACGCCGGCCGGCACGACGCAGATCGTGACAACGGTCGACAGCGAGACCCTGTGGTACTGGCAACTGAGCACCTTCCTCCTCGCCTGCACCACGCTGCTGGGCTTTGGCTTGTGGTGGCGCGCCCGCTGGCAACCGGCGATCCTGCGCTCGACCCAGACCGGACCGAGCCCACGCACCCTGCTGGATGATCTCAAACGTACCTGCCTGGCCAACGACCCCCACGCCACCCGCCAGGCCCTCGACGCCTGGGCCCGCCAGCAACCGGAAACCCTGGCCGACATGGCGGCGCGTTTCGTGCCGCTGTCCGACGCCCTGGACGGCCTCAACGGCGCGCTCTACAGCGAGACCGGCCAGCATTGGCAGGGTGAAGACCTGTGGCGGGCCATCCGTACCATCCCGCCCACCGAAGCGGGGTTGGGCTCGGCGGGTGATTCGGGGTTGCCGCCGCTTTACCCCAAATAACCCGGAGTTTTTTTGCTGTGTAGCCTTGCCAAACCTGTAGGAGCTGCCGAGTGCAACGAGGCTGCGATCTTTCCAGTGCCAATTGAGCCCGGAGCGAAAGATCAAGAGATCGCAGGCTTCGCCAGCTCCTACAGAACCCAGCAATCCCCTCGCCGCAGTTAAGTATCGACCCGCTCAGTAGATCCCATGAAGTTGAACAAGTCCTCCCCCCGGTTTCCCAGTAAACTCTCCCTCTTTTAGCCGCCCTTCTCTTCACCGCGGCCATCATCTGTTTTCTGGAGTTTGCCTTGCGTCTGTTTCACACCTCCGACTGGCACCTGGGGCAAAACCTGCACGGCCAGGAACGCGATTTCGAACACGCCTGCTTCCTCGACTGGCTACTGCGTCAACTGGCCCACGAAAAGCCTGACGTGCTGCTGATCGCCGGCGACATCTTCGACACCGTCAACCCGCCGGTCAAAGCCCAGGAGCGGCTGTACGATTTCATCGTCAGCGCCCATGAACAAAACGCCAACCTGACCATCGTGATGATCGCCGGCAACCACGACTCCGGCTCGCGTATCGAACTGCCTGCGCCGCTGATGCGACGCTTGCGCACCCATGCCCTGGGCCGGGTGCTGTGGCTGGACGACGGCCAATTGGACGTCGAGCGTCTGTTGTTGCCGTTGCCCGATGCCAAAGGCAAGGTCAAGGCGTGGTGCCTGGCCCTGCCGTTCCTGCGCCCCGCCGAAGTCACCGGAGCGCAACTGGGCGACGACTACCTGCGGGGCATCGGCCAGGTGCATGAGTGGCTGATCGCCGCGGCCAACAGCAAGCGCAAGAAAGGCCAGGCACTGATCGCCATCAGTCATGCGCACATGGCCGGCGGTTCGGTGTCCGAGGATTCCGAGCGCAGCCTGATCATCGGCAACGCCGAAGCCCTGCCCGCCAGCCTGTTCGGCCCGAGCATCAGCTACGTCGCCCTCGGCCATTTGCACAAGCCGCAGAAGGTCAACGGTGAAGAGCGTATCCGCTACAGCGGTTCGCCGATCCCGCTGTCATTTTCGGAGATCGGCTATCAGCATCAGATCCTCGACATCACCCTGGACGGCGAAACCCTGGTCAAGGTCGAGCCGCGCCTGATCCCACGCGCCGTCAACCTGCAACGCCTGGGCCCCGCGCCGCTGGCCGATCTCCTGGTGCAACTCAAGGACCTGCCCGACATCGACCTGTTGGCCGATGTCCAGCGCCAACCCTGGCTGGAAGTGCGCGTGCGCCTCGACGAACCGCAGCCGGACCTGCGTCACCAGGTGGAAACCGCACTGCAAGGCAAGGCCGTACGCCTGGTGCGGATCGGCGCCGAGTACGCCGGCAACGGTGGCGCCGGCAGTGCCGATGATGGCAGCGCACTGGTGGAGCTGGATCAACTCAGCCCGCAGGAGTTGTTCAGCCGCGCCTGGCAGGACACCTACGGCAACGAAGTGGACGAACAGACCCTCAAGGACTTTGCCGTGCTGTTGCAAGACGTGCAGATGGAGAGCGAGCAGCCATGAAGATCCTCGCGATCCGCCTCAAGAACCTGGCGTCCCTGGCCGGGCCGTTTGAAATCGATTTCACCGCCGAACCCTTGGCCAGCGCCGGCCTGTTCGCCATTACCGGCCCCACGGGCGCCGGCAAGAGCACGTTGCTCGACGCCCTGTGCCTGGCGCTGTTCGGTGCCGTGCCGCGCCTCAACAACACCGGACGCGACGCCAAGGTGCCGGACGTCGATGGCGACATTGCCACGGGCGACCCACGCACGCTGTTGCGCCGCGGCACCGGCGATGGCTTTGCCGAAGTGGATTTTCGCGGCATCGACGGGCGCCGCTATCGGGCCCGCTGGGAAGCCAATCGCGCCCGGGAAAAGGCCGGCGGCAAGTTGCAAGCCAGCCGCCAGAGCCTGCGGGACCTGGACAACGATCAACTGCTGGCGAGCCAGAAAGGCGAATACAAGACCCAGCTCGAAGCGGCCCTGGGCCTGAACTTCGAACAGTTCACCCGTGCCGTGCTGCTGGCCCAGAGCGAGTTCAGCGCGTTCCTCAAGGCCGATGACAACGATCGCAGCGAACTGTTGGAAAAACTCACCGACACTGCCCTGTATACCCGCCTCGGCCGCCGCGCCTTCGACAAGGCCAAGCAAGCCAAGGACAGCCACCGGCAGTTGCAGGACCAGGCCACCGGTGTCACGCCGCTGGCCCCCGAGGCCCGGGCCGAGCTGGACCAGCGTTTCAACGACGCCCAGCAATTACTCAAGGCCCAACAGGCGCAACTCAAGCAACTGGAGCAGCAGCACACCTGGCTGCGCGACCTGGGCCTATTGCAGGATGAACACGCCAGCGCCGCCCAACAGCTGCAACAGGCCCAGGCCGATTGGAACGCCCTGGCCGACGAGCGCCTGAAACTGGTCCGCCTGGAACAACTGGCGCCCCAACGCCATCAGTTCATCCGCCAGGCCGAACTGAGCCGACAGCTCGACCCCTTGGCCGCGCAGATCCAGCAGCTTACCCAGCAGCAGCTCAATCTCCATAACCAGCAGGCCGAACTGGAAAAAAGCCTGGGCGCCGCGCAACTGGCGCTGGCTGCGGCCCGGCAACACAGCAGCGACAGCGCGCCGTTGCTGCGCCAGGCCTTTGAAGAGCAAAGCACCCTGGCCCGCCTCGCCAGGGACGCCAGCCAGGGCGCCGAGCGTCAGGAACAGGCGCAACAGGCCTGCACCGAAGGCCAGCGCACCATCGACACCTTGCTCGAACAGCAAAGGCAGGTGGCAGAGCGCTTGCAGCGCATCGCCGGGGAGCTTGAGCAAAGCACGCACCTGGCCCCGCTGAGCGATGCCTGGAACGCCTATCGCGATCGCCTCCAACAACTGATGTTGATCGGCAATCGCCTGAACCAGGGCCAGGCCGAACTCGCCACACTGGAACAAAGCGCCACCCGCGCTGCCGAGGAACTGGCCAGCCGCCGGCAAGACCTCGAAGTGCTCTACAAGGAAGCCGGCGCCGAGCCGGAGGCAGTGGCCGAACAGATCCAGTTGCTCGGCACCCTGCTGCAAGACAACCGCAAGCAATTACGTGCTTTCGAAGACCTGACCCGGCTATGGGCCAGTCAGCAAGAGCTGGACAAACGTGGCGCCGAACTTGAACAACGCCAGCAACGAGCGTTGCAGGAACGTGACCGGCTGGTGCGCGAAGGCGGCGAAGCCAAGGCCGAACTGACCATTGCCGAACAGACCCTGACCGTTACCCGTGAACTGCTGGAGCGCCAGCGCCTGGCCCGCAGCGAAAGTGTCGAGCAACTGCGCGCACAGTTGCAGGATGAACAGCCCTGCCCCGTGTGTGGCAGTGTCGAGCATCCTTATCATCAGCCCGAAGCCCTGCTGGAAAACCTCGGGCGCTTCGATGAAACCGAAGAGGCCAACGCCCGCCAGGCCGTCGACCTGCTCAATGAAAAAGTCATCGACCTGCGGGCGCAATACAGCGGGGTCATCGCCCAGCTCAAGGAACTCAAACAGCAGCAGGAACAGCTCGCCAGCCAGCAACAGAGCCTGGCGCCCAGCCTTGAAGCCCACCCGTTGTCGGCGCAACTGCTGGCCCAGGATGCGAACAAGCGCGACGCCTGGCTGACCCAGCAGAACAGCCAACTGACCCTGCGCATCAGCCAGGACGAACAGCGGCAAACCGCCCTGCTGACCCTGCAGCAGGACGCCGCGCGCATGGCACAGCGACTGCGTGAAGCCGAGGCAGCCAGCCAACAGGCGTCACAGCACCTGGGCAACCAGCAGCAGGAACTGTCCCGCGACCGCCAGCGCCTGGACGAGGAACTGAGCCACTTCAGCACCCTGCTACCCGCTGACACCCTGCAGGCCTTGCGCAGCGAACCCGCCGCAACCTTCTTGCAACTGGACCAGCAGATCGCCCAGCGCCTGGAGCAATTGGAACAGCAGCGCGACGAGCTGGGCGAACAGCTCCAGCGCCAGCAAACCCTGGAGAAAGAGCAGGACCGCCAGCAGACCCGCCTCCAGCAACTGGAAGCGGCCCGCCTGCAATTCAGCGCCCTGAGCGAGCAACAACAGGCCTGCCAGGGGAAACTCACGCAACTGCTCGGCGAGCACACCAGCGCCGAACAGTGGCAGCAACAACTCGACCAGCGCCTGGAACAGACGCGGGATGCCGAGGCGACGGCCAATCAGCAGTTGCAGCAATTGCGCAACGACCTGGTGCAACTGGCCGCCGAACTCAAGGCCCGACAGGAACAGGCGCAATCCCTGGACCTCGAACGCCAGGCGCTGGCCGCCGGTATCGCGCAATGGCGAACCACCCATCCGGAACTGGACGATGCCGCCCTCGAGGCCCTGCTCGGCCTGGACGACCACCACGTCAGCCAGTTGCGCCAGCGTTTGCTCAATAGCGAAAAAGCCATCGAACAAGCCCGCGTCCTGCTCACCGAACGCGAGCAGCGTCTGCAAAACCATCAGACCCAACACAACGGCAACCTGGCGCCCGAGCAGCTCGCCCAAGCCCTCACCGAACTGCAAGGCCAATTCGCCGCCAGCGAACAGCACTGTGCCGAACTGCGCGCCGAACAGGCCGAGGACCAGCGCCGGCAGAACGCCAACCAGGCCCTGGCCCAGCAGATCGAACAGGCCTACGCCGAATACCAGCGCTGGGCACGCCTCGATGCCCTGATCGGTTCGGCCACTGGCGACCGCTTCCGCAAGCTGGCCCAGGCCTACAACCTCGACTTGCTGGTGCATCACGCCAATGCCCAACTGCGGCAACTGGTGCGCCGCTATAGGCTCAAGCGTGGCGGCAGCATGCTCGGACTGCTGGTGATGGACACGGAAATGGGCGATGAACTGCGCTCGGTGCATTCGTTGTCCGGCGGCGAAACCTTCCTGGTCTCCCTCGCCTTGGCATTGGGCCTGGCCTCGATGGCGTCCAGCACACTGAAGATTGAATCGCTGTTCATCGACGAAGGCTTCGGCAGCCTCGATCCCGAATCGCTGCAACTGGCGATGGACGCCCTCGACGGCTTGCAGGCCCAGGGCCGCAAGGTCGCGGTGATTTCCCACGTGCAGGAAATGCACGAGCGGATTCCGGTGCAGATCCAGGTGCGTCGCCAAGGCAACGGCTTGAGCACAGTGGAGGTGAAATGAGCCACGCCACGCTCTATTCCTTCCGCCGCTGTCCCTATGCGATGCGGGCGCGCATGGCCTTGCGCTACAGCGCGGTCGAGGTGGCGATTGTCGAAGTCAGCCTGAAGGCCAAGCCAGCCGAGATGCTCGCACTCTCCAGCAAAGGCACGGTGCCGGTGCTGCAGGTCGATGGCCAGGTGATCGATGAAAGCCTGGAGATCATGCACTGGGCCTTGGCCCAGCACGATCCGCAAGACTGGAGGCTACGGGACGACCCCGAAGGCCAGGCGCTGGCGGCGGCGTTGATCGAGGAAAACGACCAGGTGTTCAAGCTGCACTTGAATCGCTACAAATACCCCGAGCGCCATCCCGAGTACCCGAAGGAACATTACCGTAGCGAGGGTGAAAGCTTTCTGCGCAGGCTGGAGGCCTTGCTTGAAACCCGGGCGTTTCTGGCGGCGCATCACCCGAGCATGGCCGACGTGGCGGTGATGCCCTTCATACGGCAGTTCGCCCATGTCGACCGCGACTGGTTTGCCCAGGCGCCCTACCCTCGGCTACAGGACTGGTTGCAGAGGTTTCTGGATGGCGAGCTGTTCGTGGCGATCATGACCAAGTAACCATTTGCCCGGCGAGCGCCCTTTTGTAACCAAAGGCGCTTTTGTGGCGAGGGAGCTTGCTCCCGCTGGGCCGCGCAGCGGCCCCCTTTCTGCGATTGCTGCGCAATCGAGCGGGAGCAAGCTCCCTCGCCACAAAGGCAATCATGCCACCCCACTGTTGAGCGCACGACTCAATCAGTCACTCAACAAACTCAATAATCGCTCACGCGCCACTTCCAACTCGCCGGAATCCGGCTGGGCCGCGGAGACAATCGGGGTGGAATAGAGAAACAGCAGCATCACTGCCAGACGCATCGCCATGGTGTCGATCCTTATCGGCAAAGGAGTCAATTTGTCAGCGTCAAATTTAAACACATGGCCAAGTGATATTACAGCAGGATTTCTCTGGAAACGGCGAAGCCTGCGATCTTTTCTCTTGCACCTGAAGGTCAGTGAAGATGAAAAGATCGCAGGCTTCGGTCGTTGCGCGATATTTCAGTGTTGGGTCTTGTGGTCCAACGCCGCATAGAAGTTGGCGCTTTGTTGCAGGTATTTCTCGGTGTAGCTCTGGGTGCGATTTTTCTTGTCGCTGATCTCAATGCTGGCACTGGCGGGCAGCGCCACGGTGGCAGAGATGGCGGAAGCGGCGATCACGGAGAAGAGATTCAGATTCATGGCGGTAGACCTCGGATTCAGTTGGCTGACTTGCCCGGTTGGGCCGTGAAGCAAACTTACGCGCCGAGGCGTCCTGCGTTGAAATGCTTTGCATCACTTGCGAATATCAGTCTCGTTGATACAACCGCGCAGGCCCCGAAAAACGGGGCCTGCGGTCTATTGACGGACGATGAACTTCAAATCGCTGGGCGCATCCATCGGCATTTTCTGCACGGTTTTACCCAGCAGGCCGGTCTTCGGATCGCGCTCGAGCACCACGATCTGGTTGCTCTTCTGGTTGGCAATCAGCAGGAATTTCCCGCTCGGGTCGAGGCTGAATTCCCGTGGATGATCGCCTTCGACCGAGCGCCGCTGCAGCTCTTTGAGCGTGCCAGCGGCCGGGTCGATGGCGAACACCAGCACTTCGTTGGTGGTGCCACGGTTGCTGACGTAGAGGAACTTGCCATCCCGGGACGCGTGTAGCGCAGCCGCCGCCCTGCCCGGTTGTGGCTTGCCGGCGGCCAGGTCGACCAGTTGGCGCTGGGTCAATCGACCGTCCTGATAGTCGAACACCGCCACTTGCGCGCTCATTTCCATGGTCAGCCAGGCATGCTTGCCGTCAGCGCTGAACAGCAGGTGACGCGGGCCGCTGCCGGGTGGCAACTGCACGAAGGCTGGGTCGGCAGCGGTCAACGGCAGCTCTGGATTGGCCTTGGGGTCGTAGCGGTAGATGAACACCTTGTCCGCCCCCAGGTCGTTGGCGAACACGTACTTGCCATCGGGCGACGGCACTGCGGCGTGCACATGGGCCGACATCTGCCGCTCGGGGTTGACCTTGCTCGGCTGATGACTGCTCAACTGCACCACCGGTGCCAGCTTGCCATCGGCGCCCACCGGCAATACCGCCAGGGTGCCGCCCGGGTCTTCCACCACCGAGTAGTTACTGACCAGCAAATGCCGGCCATCACCGCTGAGGCTGGAATGGGTCGGCTCGTTGCCCAGGGACTGCACCTGATTGATCAGGCTCAGTTCATGGGTCTTCGGGTCAATGGCGTAGCTGCTGACCTTGCCCACCGGGTCTTTCTGGCCCGGCCCGTTTTCGTTGACCACGAACAGCCGGGTCATGTCCTTGGAAAGGGTCAGCCACGACGGGTTGTCTGTCTTGATCACTTGCAACGGGTTGGCATCGAGCTGGCCGGTACGACTGTCGAACTGCAACCGGTAGATGCCCTGGCTCTGCCCGGCGGTGTAGGAACCCACCAGCAGTTGATGGCGTTCATCGGTGCCTGCCTGGACGCCCATGGCGCCCAGGCTGCCAGCCATCAGCAACGGCCAGAGACTACGCATTTTCATCTTCGTCGTCCTCATCGTCGTGGCCGCTGGTAGCCTCCACGCACTCCAAGTGGTGGTCGCCCGAATCGCTGGTGATGATCCAGTGGTTCAGGGTTTTGTCGAATATCGCGGCCTGCATCTGCGCTGGCGTGAAGCGCCAGTGCTCGAGGGTGCGGCCGTTCATGCACTCGACGTGCAACTGGTCCTGCTCGTCGAGAGAAAAATCGAACGCGTGCAGCCCATCGATAATCAGCATGTCGCAGGATTCGAGGGCGTGCAGCAGGGTGTCGGTTACGGCAGTCATGGCGATCAGTCGTTCATTGGGAAAGTCGTCATGATAACCCAATGTGGGCGTGGGCCTTGGGCCATAAGGTTCGAAAGCGGTTTCGATGGGAAGATCGCCATCGCGAGCAAGCTCGCTCCCACAGTTGGATTTCCAGCGAACACAAATTTTGTATTCACCAAAGCCCCCCTGTGGGAGCGAGCTTGCTCGCGATGAGGCCAGCACATTCAACTTGAATATAACGGCCTCACCGCAACCCTCAGAGCGCCTCGCGCCCCGGCACGCCATCCACCAACCGCAGGATCCCCAGCGGGTTGGCGTTCTTCAGCGGCTCGGGCAACAGGTTGTCCGGGTAGTTCTGGAAGCACACCGGACGCAGGAAACGATCGATCGCAAGGGTGCCCACCGACGTACCACGGGCATCGGACGTCGCCGGGTAAGGCCCGCCGTGCACCATCGAATCACACACCTCCACCCCGGTCGGATAACCGTTGAGCAGGATGCGGCCGACCTTCTGCTCCAGCAGCGGCGTCAGTTCGCTGAACCGTTCGAAGTCCGCCGGCTCGCCGATCATCGTTGCCGTCAGTTGACCATGCAGGCCGTTCAACGCGGCAGTCAGTTGCGCCTGGTCCGCGACTTCGACAAACACCGTGGTCGGGCCGAACACTTCTTCCTGCAGCGCCTCGTCACCGTTGATCAGCAGGCTGGCGTCAGCCTTGAACAACTGCGGCTGGGCCTGGTTGCCCTGCTGCTCGCGCCCGGCCAAATGCTCGATGCCCGGGTGAGCCAGCAACTTCTGCAGGCCCTTGCCGTAGCTTTGCAGCGTGCCGGCGTTGAGCATGGTCTGGGGCGCCTGGTCGCCGATCAGCGCGGCTACCTGCTGGGTGAAGGCGGTGAACTGCGGCGAACGAATGCCGATCACCAGGCCAGGGTTGGTACAGAACTGACCGCAGCCCTGCACCACCGAGGCGGTCAGGTCACGCGCGACGCTCTCGGCGCGGGTCTCCAGCGCTTGCGGCAAGACGATTACCGGGTTGATGCTCGACATCTCGGCGAACACCGGGATCGGCTGCGGCCGTGCGGCGGCCATGTCGCACAGGGCGCGCCCGCCCTTGAGGGAGCCGGTGAAACCCACGGCCTGGATCGCCGGATGCTTGACCAGCCATTCGCCAACGCCACCACCGTAGATCATGTTGAACACACCCGCCGGCATCGAGGTCTTTTCAGCCGCGCGGATGATCGCATCGGCCACGTGCTCGGCGGTCGCCATGTGGCCACTGTGGGCCTTGAACACCACCGGGCAACCGGCCGCCAGGGCCGACGCCGTGTCGCCCCCGGCGGTGGAAAATGCCAGGGGGAAGTTACTGGCGCCAAACACCGCCACTGGCCCAAGGCCAATGCGGTATTGACGCAGGTCCGGACGGGGCAACGGCGTGCGCTCAGGCAACGCTCGGTCGATGCGCGCACCGTAGAAATCACCCCGGCGCAGGACCTTGGCAAACAGACGCATCTGGCCGCTGGTGCGACCGCGCTCGCCCTGGATCCGTGCCGCCGGCAACGCGGTTTCACGGCAGACCACGGCCACGAACGCATCGCCCAAGGCGTCCAGCTCATCGGCAATGGCCTCGAGGAACTCGGCCCGGCGCACCGCACTCAGGCTGCGGTAGGCAGGATAAGCCGCCGCGGCAGCCTTGGCGGCGGCGTCGACTTCTTCGGCCGTGGCCTGGACGAAGTCATGGGGCAAGGCTTCGCCGGTGCTGGCGTCGACGCTCTGCAGGCGAGTCTGGCCGGCTGCGCTGCGCGCCCCGCCGATGTAGTTGTGGCCAAGGATCTGGTTCATCGCAAGTCTCCTTTAAAGTGTGCCGATAGTACCCGGGTTGAACACCGCGTCCACCGGGGCAATGCCGTTGACCAGCGGCGCGCCGAATTCAGCCTGGCTGATTTCGAACACATCCCCCGGCTGCGTGCGGATGCCATCGGCGAAGGACAGGGTCGCGGTGCCGAAGAAGTGAACGTGGACATCCCCTGGGCGCAGGAACTGACTGTACTTGAAATGGTGGAATTCCAGGTTTTCGAGGCTGTGGCACATGTTCGCCTCGCCGCTGAGGAATTCGTTCTGCCACAGCACTTCGCCGTTGCGCAGGATACGACTGGTCCCGGACAGATGTTGAGGCAGCTCACCCACGCGAAGTTCCGGGCCAAAACTGCAACTGCGCAATTTCGAATGGGCCAGGTACAGGTAATTCTTGCGCTCCATCACATGGTCGGAAAACTCGTTGCCCACGGCAAAGCCCAGGCGATAAGGCTTGCCGTCGTGGCCGATGACGTACAGGCCGCTGATTTCCGGCTCTTCGCCAGCGTCTTCGGCAAAGGGCGGCAGCGGGAACGGATGGCCCGGGCGGACCACAATGCTGCCGTCGCCCTTGTAGAACCATTCCGGCTGCACACCAGCCTGCCCGGCCTGGGGCTTGCCGCCCTCCACGCCCCACTTGAAGATGCGCATGGTGTCGGTCATGGCCGCTTCGTCACCGGCCTGCTGGTGCATCTTGTCCCGGGCCGAGGCGCTGCCCAGGTGGGTCAGGCCGGTGCCGCTGACCAACAGGTGCGCCGGGTCCGGGTGGTCCAGCGGCGGCAGGATGCGCAGATCACCGAGCAACCGGGCGTAGTCATGGCTCGCCCCCAGGCCCAGGCTATTGACCTGTTGCTCAAGCTTCACGCCCGCTTCGATAGCCGCCAGCGCCAGGTCGCGCACGGTGCGAGCGCCCTGCACTTCGCGCACCTGATCGCCCTCGACTACACCGACGCGGCGTTCGCCGTTTGGCAATTCGAACTGAACTAAACGCATATCTTTCTCCTTGCAAACATAACTTAAATACAACGCCGGTCCCTTGTGGGAGCGAGCTTGCTCGCGATAGCGGCCTTACATTTACCCATGATGTCGACTGTCAGACCGCCATCGCGAGCAAGCTCGCTCCCACAGTTGATTGCAGTGACCTCAGGTACGCGTCGCCCCGCGGGCGCTGGCCGCGAACTGGTCCGCTGGCAGCACATGCTTGCGCTCCAGCAGGCGATAGACCACGCCGGTCAACACCAGGCCGAACACCATCACACACGACAGGAAATACAGCCCCGAGGCCAGGTTGCCGGTGTACTCCTTTAGCGCACCGATCACGAACGGGCCGATGTAGCCGCCCAGGTTGCCCACCGAGTTGATCAACGCAATGCCCGCCGCCGCACTGGCGCCGGCAAAGAAACGCCCCGGCAAGGTCCAGAACACCGCCGTGCAGGAAAACAGCGCGAACGCCACCAGGCACAGCGCCGCCAATTGCAACACCGGCACCGAAAACCAGGCGCTGAGGAACAGGCCGATGGCGCCCAGCACGTACAACACGGCCAGGTGACCGTAGCGGTCGTTCAAGCGGTCGGAGCTGCGGGGAATGATCAGCAAACCGATGATGCCGAAGATGTACGGCACCGACGACACGAAACCAGTCACCAGGTCGCTACCGCCAAACTGCTTGATCAGCGTCGGCAACCACAGGCCCAGGCCGTAGATGCTCAAGGTCACCGGCAGGTAGAACAGCGCCAGCAGCAAGACACGCTTGTCCTTGAGGGCATGCAGCGGATTGCCGTGGCGGGTCTGGCCGTATTCCTGCAGGTCTTTTTTCAATTCACCGGTCAGCCAGTCCTTCTCGGCCTGGTCCATCCATTTCACTTGTTGCGGGCCGTCCGGCAAGTAACGCAACACCGGCCAGGTCAACAGCACCGCCGGCAGGCCGATGACGATGAACAGCCACTGCCAGCCGTGCAGGCCAAGGATGCCGTCCATGCCCAGCAAGCCACCGGACACGGGGCCGGTGATCATCATCGCGATGGGCTGGGAAAGAATGAACAGGCCCAGGATCTTGCCGCGATGGCGCACCGGGAACCACTGAGTGATGTAGTACAGCACGCCCGGGAAGAACCCGGCTTCGGCCGCGCCCAGCAAAAAGCGCATCACATAGAAGCTATGCGGGCCTTGTACGAACGCCATGCCGATGGTGATGGCGCCCCAGGTGATCATGATCCGGGCGAACCAGCGCCGGGCACCGAAGCGTTCCAGCATCAGGTTGCTGGGGATCTCCAGCAGGAAATAACCGATGAAAAACAGCCCTGCACCCAGGCCGTAGGCGGCGTCGCCGATGCCCAGGTCGGCACCCATGTGCAGCTTGGCAAAGCCCACCGCAGAGCGGTCCACGTAGGCGATCAGGTACAGCAGGATCAGGAAGGGAATCAGTTTCAGCGTAATGCGACGAATAAGCCGCAATTCCTGGCTCATGGGACCGGTCTCCGATTGTTGTTGTTATGGAACCTCGGGGGATTTCTCTCGCGAATGACCGCCAGGACAATCCCTCCATTGAATCGGACTATATAGTAATACTATTTACCCAACAACACTTCCAAACCGCACAAATTGCGCTTATGTTACGCTTCAGCTAGAACAATATAGTCATACAATAAGAGAATCGATCATGTCTGATAAAAAACCCTCCCTGCGCTCGGCCCAATGGTTTGGCACCGCCGACAAGAACGGCTTCATGTACCGCAGCTGGATGAAAAATCAGGGCATCGCCGACCATCAGTTCCATGGCAAGCCGATCATCGGCATCTGCAACACCTGGTCGGAGCTGACGCCGTGCAACGCGCACTTCCGGCAGATCGCCGAACACGTCAAGCGCGGTGTGATCGAGGCCGGGGGCTTCCCGGTGGAATTCCCGGTGTTCTCCAACGGCGAATCGAACCTGCGCCCCACCGCCATGCTGACCCGCAACCTGGCGAGCATGGACGTGGAAGAGGCGATTCGCGGCAACCCGATTGACGGCGTGGTGCTGCTCACCGGTTGCGACAAGACCACCCCAGCCCTGCTGATGGGCGCCGCCAGTTGTGACGTACCGGCCATCGTCGTCACCGGCGGGCCGATGCTCAACGGTAAGCACAAAGGCCAGGACATTGGCTCCGGCACGGTGGTCTGGCAATTGAGCGAACAGGTCAAGGCCGGCACCATCACCATCGACGATTTCCTCGCGGCCGAGGGCGGCATGTCCCGCTCGGCCGGCACCTGCAACACCATGGGCACCGCCTCGACCATGGCCTGCATGGCAGAAGCCCTCGGTACGTCCCTGCCCCACAACGCGGCGATTCCAGCCGTGGACGCACGGCGTTATGTGCTGGCCCATATGTCCGGCATGCGCGCCGTGGAAATGGTCCGTGAAGACCTGAAACTGTCGAAGATCCTGACCAAGGAAGCTTTCGAAAACGCCATCCGCGTCAATGCGGCCATCGGCGGTTCGACCAACGCGGTGATCCACCTCAAGGCCATCGCCGGGCGCATTGGCGTGCAACTGGACCTGGACGACTGGACCCGCATCGGTCGCGGCATGCCGACCATCGTCGACCTGCAGCCATCCGGACGCTTCTTGATGGAAGAGTTCTACTACGCCGGCGGCCTGCCCGCCGTGCTGCGTCGCCTCGGCGAAGCCAACCTGATTCCCCATCCGAACGCCTTGACCGTCAACGGCAAGAGCCTCGGCGAGAACACCAAGGACGCACCGATCTACGGCCAGGACGAAGTCATCCGTACCCTGGACAACCCGATCCGCGCCGACGGCGGTATCTGTGTGCTGCGCGGTAACCTGGCGCCACTGGGCGCGGTACTCAAGCCGTCCGCCGCCACCGCCGAACTGATGCAGCATCGCGGTCGCGCGGTAGTGTTCGAGAACTTCGACGAGTACAAGGCACGGATCAACGACCCGGAACTGGACGTGGACGCCAACTCGATCCTGGTGATGAAAAACTGCGGGCCGAAGGGTTATCCAGGCATGGCCGAAGTCGGCAACATGGGCTTGCCCGCCAAGCTGTTGGCCCAGGGCGTGACGGACATGGTGCGGATTTCCGACGCACGCATGAGCGGCACCGCCTACGGCACGGTGGTGCTGCACGTGGCACCGGAAGCCGCCGCCGGCGGACCTCTGGCAGCGGTGAAGGAAGGCGACTGGATCGAACTCGATTGCGCCAGCGGCCGCCTGCATCTGGACATCCCGGACGCAGAACTCGCCGCGCGCCTGGCCGACCTGCCGCCACCGCAGAACCTGTTGGTGGGCGGTTATCGCCAGTTGTACATCGAGCACGTGCTGCAAGCGGACCAGGGCTGCGACTTCGACTTCCTGGTCGGCTGCCGCGGCGCCGAGGTGCCACGCCACTCCCACTGATCCCAAGTCTCCCCCTGTAGGTGAAAGCTTTTGTGGGAGCTGAGCTTGCTCGCGATAGCGGTGTAACAGACAACAGAGATGTTGACTGGAAGGGCCTCATCGCGAGCAAGCTCAGCGCCCACAAAAGCTCACTCCCACAATGGGTCTGTATCTAAATCAAAAATCGCACTAGCGACCCGCCATCGCCGCGCCTGCTATCATGCGCAGCACTCCCCTCGCACAGGATCGCGCCGCGCCCCATGGATTACCGTAAACCTTCCGACCGCAAAAGCATGCACGCGCGCATCGTCCAGGAACTGGGCATGCAGATCGTTTCCGGGCGCTTCAAGCCGGACGACAAACTGCCCGCTGAAGCCTTGTTGTGCGAAGAGTACGCGGTCAGCCGTCCGGTGCTGCGTGAAGCCACGCGGGTGCTGGTCGCCAAGGGTCTTGTGTATTCGCGACCGCGCGTGGGCACGGTGGTCAAGGCCCGGCGGGAGTGGCACATGCTCGATCCGGATGTGCTGCATTGGCTGATGCAGAGCAGCCCGCAGAATGAGTTCTTCAACCTGCTGACCAGCGTGCGCAGCATCATCGAGCCGGCCGCCGCCGCCCTCGCCGCACAGTTCGCCAACGAGGACGACATCGCGTCCATCCGCGAGGCCTACCAGCGCATGGAAGCGGCACCGACCCCCGAGGCCGTGCTGCAACCGGACCTGGACTTCCACAGCCGCATCGCCGACGCTACCCACAACGACCTGCTCGCCAACCTCTGCAACATGTTGTCGGTGGCCATCGCCGAGGCGCTCAAGCATTCCAACCAGCGGCCCAACCTGCATGAACTGGCGATGCCGCGCCACAAGGCGATCCTCACCGCCATCGAGAACCGCGACGCCCTCGGCGCCCGCCATGCCACGCTGGTGCAACTTGACGATGCCCGCAGCGCGCTGAATGTGGTGCTGGGCAACGATCCCGCCTGACATCCCCTGTAGGAGCTGCCGAGTGCAACGAGGCTGCGATCTTTCCCCAGGCACTTGAGTCCCAAGCGAAAGATCAAGATCAAGATCAAGATCAAAAGATCGCAGCCTTCGGCAGCTCCTACCCACACCCCGCACGCGTACGGGTGGTATCTATATACCGCCCGCAGAGGAAGGAAATCCCGACACTTGACTCTCGCCGTCATCCCGACGGCCATGAGTTCAGGAAAAGGACTTCTTATGACCTCGCCCACACCGGCCGACACCTCCTCTGCGCTTGCACAAAACGTCAGCCAGCAATTCGCCAGCCGCCCGACCTTCGAGCAGGTCGCGCAACAAATGCTTGAACAAGCCATCACGGCAAAATACCCCTCGCTGACCATCGACCTCTCCAAGACCCAATTGGCAACGCCGAATGCAGCCGCCCGCGCCTGGAACTTCCAACCCTTCATGCCCCTCGTGCTCGACTACCTGGCCCTCGACACACCCATGGATTTCAGTTCACGGGGTCATCTTGACTGTTATCTTTCCGACTCGGTCCCACACCGCCTCTGGTCAGGCGATGAAAAGTTGGACATGCAGGTCATCAAAAAGCTGTTGCTTGAACTGCCCTGGACCCTACCGATCGGGCTGGAGGATGCGCTGACCCGCTATTGGAACACCGACATCAGCACCCACGCCCAAACCGACACCCATACCAGCCGCTGGCAATGGCTCAGCGACACCCTCAAAAACCTGCTGCATATCCGTGGGCTGCAACAGCCAGGCCTCACGGAACCAGCACGCGAGACCCTGGACCAGATCGTCCGTTGGCCGGACCGTGAGCAACGCTTCAGCCGCAATACGCCCGCCGTCTACGCCTACAGCCTGGAAAGCACCCTCACCCAGGGCACCTCCAGCACCGTACTGCCCAGCAACGAGATCCTCCTGCTTCATTACACACGCTACGGGCTCATCATTCTGCTTTGCAGCCCCGGCAGCGCCGTGCAGTCCTTCGCTTCGATGGACGCCTTCAATCGCCATTGGGGCGAACGGATCGCCAGCCGCTACATTGTCGACACCGTCACCTGCCAACGCTACGAGATCGGCGGCAATGCCTTCGACACCCAGGCCGCCCTGATATTGGAGCAGCAATTGGCCGACCTGAAGGCGGTGCAATTGCCCTCCCGAATTGGCCTGCAAGACCTCAAGACGCTCTACAACGAGTTAAGCGACCCGGCCCGCTATCTGCGCGACGCGCCACGCCTCACGCCTGAAACATCAACACGACTCGAGCCGCTACTGCCCGAATGGTTGAAACAGGCGTCCCTGGCCGATCAAACAAGGTTCCAGCGCTACAGCCTGGCGCTGGCCAGTGCCAAGAAACGCGATCAAGGACGAACCTCTCTCAGTGATCTCAAGACTTTTACGGCTGACGCTTTACTCACGCTGATGAGCAAAACCAATGACAGCAGCCCGGCCAAGGCTCCCCCCAGCCAGTTCCAACCCGACGATGTGACGCTGGTTTTCACCGTCTCCGCGGGGTATCCGGGGACCGTAGGCATCAGTGAGAAAAGAACGATGAGCCTGACTCGACTGGCCATCGACAACCTCGTCGCACGGCCCAGCGGACACCTGAAGCTCAGTCATCGCCTGGGCCTGGCATTGCCCGCATGGCTGACGCCAGACTTTATTAGTCGTAAAGGCGGCTTGATCGAACAGGTAGACATCGGTGCGGCCTACCCTCGCTACCTGCAAGAGGAACTGTTGAGCGACACGCCTCAAGCGCAGGAATATCAGCGGATGTTTGCCGAACAGATCCTGGCGCAGCTACCGCTGGAAGCGCTACAAAACATGCTGAATAACGAAAACGGCATGACCCGCCAAGGGTTGCGCCTGATCGAGGCGGTCCTGCAGCCCGACGCCGATGATCGACAAATCGACGGTCGTGAGGTAGTCATCCGACACCTGGCCTTCCTACGCAAGCCCGAGGCCCGGCCCGACGTCGTCGGCAACATGTTCATTGTCGAAATGCAGGACGTCAAAACCGGCCCGCACCTTTTGTATCGCCCTTTGTATGCGCCCGCGCTGCTGGAGTTTCCGACACGCCAGGCCCTGTTGCAGGCCGTCGTCACTGCCGGGGACCTGCAAAACAGCATCCTGACCTGGATGCCCGATGCCGCGCGCCAGGTGTATGCCAATGGTGGCTTCCTGGAGCCGCACATCGTGCATTTTATCCAGGGCGACGAATTCAGCGCCCCTGAAAAACCCGCTCCGGCCACACTCGCCATCGACGGTGTCAGCGACGAACTGCTGCAATACCTGCACAACGGCGAACTGCTGCAGTACCTCTATGGCTGCAACGCCCGAGCCTTGATCGCCCAGGCCGACCGCAACTCGGTCTCCAACAGCGAAAGCCGCTGGGCGGTATTTCTTGAGGGCGGCAGCCTGTTGTTCAATACGCTGTTGTTTCCCTTGTTGCGTGGCCCGGCCATGGCCAGCGTCTGGCTGTGGAGCCTGATGGCCAGCGCCAGCCAGGATATCCCGGCGCTGATCAGTGAAGATCCGACGACGCGGGAACTGGCCGCCGTCGACTTGCTGGTCAACCTGGCCATGCTGGTGAGCCAGTTTCCCTCCGTCCGTGCGCCTGCTCGCGCCTCCTTGCCGGTAGCAGTCGAGCACCAGGCAATGCGTGCTCCCGCACCGCGCATGGTTGCCCAGCGGTGGCCCGCGCCAGACTTACCGAGCATTCTGGAGGGCTCCGTGGCCTTGCCAGGCGAACAATCCAGCAGCTCGCTGGACTTCAGTTTCAGCAGCCCTCGCCGCCACCTGACGCAGGAACAACGTACCCGCATACGGCGCATGCAGGTGACGCGTCCAACTGCTTTGCCTGAGCCGATTGGAAATGGTCCTTTCAAAGGCCTGTACGTGATTGGCAACAAATGGCACGCGTTGATGCAGGACGGCCTGTATCGAGTCAACCCGGACCCGGACGGCACCACGATTGTCGACCCGCTCGACCCGACACAGACCGGGCCTGCGCTGCAATCTGACCTGGACGGCAACTGGTCCCTGGATCTGCGCTTGCGCCTGCGTGGAGGTGCACCGCCCAAGCGCCTGGCTGACCAGCGTCGCCTCAATGTCCAGAAAGCTGTCGAGCTGACCGCTGAAATAAACGATTACCTCGCCCGGGAAAACGAACAGCAACGATCCCTGGAGATTGCCCAACAAGTGATGACCCGGCTCGAGGAAGGAAGCGCCTTTACCGAGGAGCAGCGCGCACCCAAACGAAAGGTGTTTTATGACCTGCTCAACGAGCAGACCGACATCTATTTGAAACTGCTGGACAGCGTGCCCGAGCGCGCAAGGCTGGGCATTGGCTTGCCTTCTGCAAGCGTCCGCGGGCTGATGGAGAATGTCGTCAACAATGCCCGCAAGGCCTTCCTGATGGTAGAAATAGATCAACGGGCCCTCAATACCGCTCACCCGCAGTTTTTCGGAACGTTTGTGGAAGAAGACGTGGTTCGCGACATGCCGGGCTACGTGGTGTTCCTCGAAGCCATGAACGACATCAATGATCGCGCCATCCATTGGCTGCAACTCAAGGATGAGTACCTGGAGAAGCTATTGAACCTGGATTCGGTGGGGGCCCAAGCGTTCGACCGCCTGACCCGCGGCCGTCCGCAGAATGAAAGGAATGTCATAGGCACCAAGGCCCTGCAGTTGGCCGCCCTGCCGATACTGGCCATCAAAAACCCGGAAACCGACTTGCCCGATAGCCTGTATCGCATCGTCAAGCCATTGGCCGAGCAAGTACGTTCCCACGCTGACCTGCAACTGTACGACCTGAGCGCCTCTGAGCAGCTTGAGGTACTGACCAGCCTGACCGAGCATTATGGCGAAGCCCTCGACGCCTTGCAGGGCATGAAAACCCTTTATGCCGACGATATCAACGACGTCTATTTCGAGAAGCTGACCACGCTGCTTGACAGCCTGTACCAGGATGCGTCCGGCAAACTGGCGGCAGAAGTCAAACCCGAACCGACACCGCGCAAGCGCGCGCCCAAACGTCCCAAAGCACCTTCCGGAAGCCCACAGAAAAAGGTGATCAAGACCCGAAAAAGTGGCGTTCTGATTGGTGACCTGAAACCTGCCGGCACCTCCTTGCCGATTGAAGTCGTCGAGTTGCGCTCCCAAGTCGACGATCAGGTGCTGGCCACCTATTCGCGTCACGACGACGTCTGGGACGTTGTCGACGTACACCGACCGGCTCGAGCCCCCAGGACCCGATCGGTCAACGCGATCAAGGGCGATGCGCGAACACTGCTGGAGGAGTTGGAAAAACGTCTTCGCCGCGCTGAAAGCTATAAAAAGCGTTGCCGTCATCCTCAGGAAATCGAAGAGATCATGAACAATGAGGCCAGTCGCTTCCGCGCGATCTCGGAAGAACTCGACAGGGCCTTCTCAGCATCACAAACACCACGCACGCCGGCCGATCAAGCGCTGGGCAGGCAGTTGACCGAGGCCATTTCCAGACTGACGTCCAGGGGCAGCGCCCTGCGTGTCGAATTGAGCCTGCACCTGCCGCCCACCGACGGCAACCTCCAGTACCTGTTCGAAAAGAACCTGATACAAGTCGCGCGACTGAGTGAGCGCAAAGCGTTGAAAGGAGCCCGCAAGGACTTCCTCCAGGAATATGCCATCAACAACCGTGACGGCTTCCCCCTCTGGTACGCGCATTTTCACTACGAAAAAATCGATACGCCGAAAGCCAACTACAGCGTCGCCCACCTGAAAACCAAGGCACAACGCCGGGAAGACTATCACTCGCTGCTCGCCAAGGCGGATAGCCCCTACGCGGTGGTGAATGTGCATCGAGGGAACATCGGCAAGCTCATGGCGCAGAGCAAGTTCTTGCCGTTGGCGCCCTGATGACAACGCAAGCGTAAGGGTTGTGATGCCGCTCACCCAAGGCGGGGTCATTCATTGTGGCGAGGGAGCATGCTCCCGCTCGGTTGCGCAGCGACCGCCCAAGGGGCCTGCTTCGCAGTCCAGCGGGAGCAAGCTCCCTCGCCACAGAGGCTGTGTTTGGACTGGAATGATCAGAGTCTGAGCGGCAAAAAAAACCTGTGGGAGCGAGCTTGCTCGCGATCGCGCACTGACATTCAACACCTTCATTGACTGTCACACCGCTATCGCGAGCAAGCTCGCTCCCACATTGGGCAGGTTCTACCGTCGATCAATGAGCAAACAACGAATTGCCCTTCTGCCCCGCCAGTTTCTCAGGCTTGATCAGGAACCGCGCCAGCGCCGGCAGCAGCCACAACGCGCCGAACATGTTCCACAGCAACATGAACGTCAGCATCAACCCCATGTCCGCCTGGAACTTGATGGCCGAGAAGATCCAGGTGCACACACCGATCGCCAGGCACAAACCGGTGAACAGCACCGCCTTGCCGGTGGATTTCAGTGTCTGGTAGTAAGCCTCCTGCAACGGCAACCCGGCCCGCAGGAAACTTTCCAGGCGACTGTAGATGTAGATACCGTAGTCCACGCCGATGCCCACGCCCAGTGCCACCACCGGCAAGGTCGCGACCTTCACGCCAATGCCCATGAATGCCATCAGGGCGTTGCCCAGCACCGAGGTCAGCACCAGCGGCAGCACGATGCACAACGTCGCCGCCCAGGAACGGAAGGTGATCATGCACATGGTCGCCACGCAGATGTACACCAGGATCAGGATGGTCAGTTCCGACGCCTTGATCACTTCGTTGGTGGCCGCTTCGATGCCCGCGTTACCGGCGGCAAGGATGAACTCCAGGCCGTCGCGGTTGTTTTCCTTGGCGAAGTCCTGCACCGCCTTCACCGCGCGGTCCAACGTCTCGGCCTTGTGGTCGTTGAGGAACACCAGCACCGGCGCCAGGGAGCAACTGTTGTTGTACAGGCCATCGGCCCGGGCAATGGAGTTGTTCAGCACGTCAGGGTTGCGCGACAGGGTCTCCCATTTCAGGTTCCCCTCGTTCATGCCCTTGATCATTTGCTTGGACACGGTCACCAGGGAAATCGCCGACTGCACGCCCTCGGTGTTCTGCATCTTCCACATCAGCTCATCGATCGGGGCCATGGCCTCATAGCGCGAGCAGCCTTCGGCCTTGGTCTTGACCATCACCACCAGTACATCGGAGCTGGTGGAGTAATTGCTGATGATGAAGTTGTTGTCCTGGTTGTAGCGCGAGTCCGGACGCAGTTCCGGCGCCCCCTGGTCCAGGTCGCCGATCTTCAGGTTCTGGCTGTACCAGAGGCCACCGCCAAAAGCGATCACCGCCAGGGCAATGGACACCGGCGCGACCTTGGCGCTGGCGAAGTTCGACAGCATGCGCCAGAACGGATGTTCGCGGGTCGCGTCCTTCTTGCTGCGTTCGACCGCACGCTTGCTGATGCCGGCGTAGGAGATCGCCACCGGCAGCAGGATCAGGTTGGTGAACACGATCACCGCCACGCCGATGGAGGCGCCAATGGCCAGTTCGCGGATCACGCCGATGTCGATGATCAGCAAGGTGATGAAGCCCACGGCGTCCGCCAGGATCGCGATCATCCCCGGCAGGAACAACTGCCGGAAGGTGCGCCGCGCCGCTGTCAGGGCGTTGTCCGCCTCGCTGGACTGCAAGGCGATGCCGTTGATTTTCTGCACCCCATGGGAAATGCCGATGGCGAAGATCAGGAACGGCACCAGCATCGAGTACGGATCCAGGCCGAAACCAGCCGCATGCATCAGTCCCAGTTGCCAGACCACGGCCACCAGGGTGGTGGTCAACACCGCAACGGTGCTGCGCATGCAGTTGGTGAACCAGTACAGCAGGATCAGGGTGATGACGAAGGCCACGCCGAAGAACAGCACCACCATGACCAGGCCGTCGATCAGGTCGCCGACTTTCTTGGCGAAACCGACGATATGGATCTGCACGTTGGGGTTCTGGGCTTCGAATTTGTTGCGAATCTTGTCTTCAAGCTCGTGGGAAAATTTCCGGTAGTCGAGGGCGAGCAATTTGCCCTGGTCCTGCGGGTCGGGATAGGACTCCAGCAGCGGGATGTCGATGATGCTCGATTTGAAATCGTTGGCCACCAGGCGCCCGACCTGGCCGGACTTGAGCACGTTGTTGCGCAGCAGGTCGAGGCTGTCGGCCGAACCGTTATAGCTCTGGGGAATCACCTCACCGCCGGCGAAGCCCTCCTCCGTTACTTCGGTCCAGCGCACGCTTGGGCTCCACAACGACTTGAGCCCGGAACGGTCGACGCCGGAAATGTAGAAGACCTCGTCGTGGATCTGGCGCAGGGTCTCCATGTATTCCTTGGAGAAGATGTCGCCGTTGGTGGCTTCCACGGAAATGCGCACCGTGTTGCCCAGGTTCGCCAGGTCGTTGCGGTGCTCGAGCATCTTCTGGATGAAGGGGTGCTCGAGGGGGATCATTTTTTCGAAACTGGTGGACGGCCGGATCAGCGTGGCCTGCCAGAACAGGAAAATGCTGACCAGCAGGCAAATGATGATCACTGCCGGGCGGTTGTTGAAAATCAGGCGCTCGAGGAACGTCGCCTTGTCTTGGTGATGACTGCTCATGGGGTCCGCCTTCTTGTTTTTGTGCCCGTCTTGCAGGCGTGACTCATTTGCTCAGTTCGGCGCCGGTGGACGTGGTGGCACGAACGCCGCCTTGCCCCGCCAGGATCAGGTTGCCGTTGCCTGCCGCCGTGACGGCTGCCACGGAAATTCGGTCCGGGCGGTTGAACACGCTGAAGGTCTCGCCGTCGTCGGTACTGCGCACGACGCTGCCGCCGTTGCCGACAATCACGATGGAGCCGTCCGCCAGCAGCGTAGCGCCTGACAGGCCGAACTCCAGGGCTCCGCGCGCGGCCTTGAGCTCGACCTGATCCCAAGTGCCGCCGAAGTCAGTGGAACGATAAAGGTTGCCGCGCAAGCCATAGGCCAGCAGCGTCGAAGGCTGGGCGGTGCCGATGACCCCGAACAGCGAGCCTTCATAAGGGCCTTCGACCTTTTCCCAGGTCTGGCCCCAGTCGGCGGAGCGGAACATGCTGCCAGCCTCGCCGACTATGAACAGCCCGGCATCTTTCACGGCGGCTATCGCATTGAGGTGGAACTGGTCTTCGTTTTCGAGGCGGTCGCTGGCGTCTTCCCAGTGCTTGCCGCCGTCGGTGGTTTCCAGCAGTGCGCCGTAGGCGCCCACGGCGAAACCGTTGCTGGCATCCTTGAACCAGACGTCCAGCAAGGGTGCTTCGCGGGTAAGGTCTTCGAATTGCTTGGTCCAGGTGCTGCCACCGTCATTGCTGGCGAGGATCTGCGCGTCGTGCCCCACGGCCCAGCCGTGTTTGTCATCGACGAAAAATACCGCCGTGAGCAGTTGACGAGTCGGCACCTTGGCCTGGGTCCAGGACGAGCCCTGGTCGTCCGAATAGACAATGTGCCCCCGATCACCGACCGCCACCAGGCGCTGGCCGGCGTGGACCACATCGAGCATCAGGGTTTTGCTGGCCTTGGCCGACTCGACGGAATAGATGACATCGGACGTCGACGCCGCAACAGCCATCACCGGTGCCGACAACAGCGCAGAGCCCAGCAGCGAGAGCGCCGAAGCCAGCAACGCAACTCTGCGCAGCATCGGCGGCCGGCTGCGGCCCGCAGCCATGACAGGCTCATTCATAGACCTTTCCCCCATTATTATTGTTATGGCTTGGTACGTTGCCAGTCCTGGAGCATAGCCCTGAAAGCTGCAATCTAGAGCCACTTCGCAAGCTGACCTATCCTATCGGGCTTTCGAAAGGTCTGACAATCGACGCCACGTTATCTTTTGTTAACCAGGGGGGGTGGCGCTGGGGGTGAATGGCGGGGTATTCGGTGGGGTGATAGCAAGGGGCTAGGCGGTGACGGGGCTGACGCTATCGCGAGCAAGCTCGCTCCCACAGTAGATCTTCAGCGAACACCTATTCTGTGATCAGCCTGGATCCCCTGTGGGAGCGAGCTTGCTCGCGATGAAGGCACCGCGGTCCGCCAGGCGGACCGCGGCATCAAGGTCATGCCAGGCTCTTGCTCACCACCTCGAACACATCGGCGGAAAGCGCGCCGGATGCCAGGATGCGCTCCAGCTCGGCTTTCATCAGCGCCTGGCGGGCGCTGTCGTATTTGCGCCAGCGAGTCAGCGGAGCCAGTTGCCGGGAGGCGATCTGCGGGTTGAAGCCATTGAGCTGGATGACCAGGTCCGCCAGGAAGCGATAACCCGAACCGTCGGCGGCGTGGAAGTTGATCAGGTTCTGCCCGGCAAACGCTCCCACCAGCGCCCGCACCTTGTTCGGGTTCTTGATATTGAACGCCGGGTGCTCCATCAATGCCTTGACCCGCGCCAGGCCACCCGGCAACGGGCTGCCGGCCTGGACGCTGAACCATTGGTCCATGACCAGTGGGTTGCCCTTGAAGTTTTCCGCAAACACTTCCAGGGCCTTGGCCTTCTCGGCTTCGAATGGCGAGTTGACCAGCACCGCCAGCGCGGTCAGGCGCTCGGTCATGTTGTCGGCGGTGTCGAACTGTTCCAGGGTCGCGCTCAGAACCTCAGGCTTGCCGGTGAGCATCAGGTACGACAGCGCGATGTTTTGCAACGCGCGACGGGCGAAATGCTCGGCCTCGGCCACGTAAGGGGTTTTCTTCGACAGGTCGCGGTTGGCTGCGTAACGCAGCCACAGGGCTTCAAACAGGTTCTCGGCCAACTGCTGACGGGCGAAGTCACGGGCGGCATGGATCGCCTCGACGTCAGCCACTTCGCTGATTTCCGTCAGGTAGGCTTCGCTTGGCAGCGAGAGCATTTCGGCGACCATGGCCTGGTCCAGGGACTCGTCCGACAGCACGCTGCGCAGCGCACTGACCAGGCGCGGATCCAGCGTCAGGCTGGCACCCTGCTGATGCTGGGCAATCAGCTCCTGCAACACCTGCACCGACAACTGCTGGCCGGCATCCCAGCGGTTGAAGCCGTCGCTGTCGTGCTGCATGAGGAACATCAACTGGTCGCGGTTGTACGGGAAGCTCAGCTTCACCGGCGCCGAGAAACCACGCAGCAACGAAGGCAGCGGCTGTTCAGCGACATCGACGAAAGTGAAGGTTTGCTCGGCTTCGGTCACCGAGATCACTCGGGACGTGCCGTCTGCCGCCGCTTCTGCGGCCAGGCGCAGAGGGATTTCAGCACCCTTGCTGTCCAGCAGGCCCAGCTCCACGGGAATCACGAACGGCAGCTTTTCCTGCTTGTCCGGGGTCGGCGGGCAACTCTGGCTGAAGGTCAGGCTGTAGGTCTTGGCGGCGGCGTCGTAAGACTCGCTCACCGCCAGCCGTGGTGTACCGGCCTGGCTGTACCAGCGCTTGAACTGGGCCAGGTCGACGCCGTTGGCATCTTCCATGGCCTTGATGAAGTCGTCGCAGGTCACGGCCTGGCCGTCATGGCGTTCGAAGTACAGGTCACTGCCCTTGCGGAAACCTTCAGGCCCCAGCAGGGTGTGGATCATGCCAACCACTTCCGAGCCCTTTTCGTACACGGTCAGGGTGTAGAAGTTGGAGATCTCGATAAAACTGTCCGGACGCACCGGGTGGGCCATGGGGCCGGCGTCTTCGGCGAACTGGTGGGTGCGCAGGTACGCCACGTCCTGGATGCGCTTGACCGTGGCGGAGTTCATGTCGGCCGAGAACCCGGCGTCGCGGAACACCGTGAAACCTTCCTTGAGCGACAGTTGGAACCAGTCGCGGCAGGTCACGCGGTTGCCCGACCAGTTATGGAAGTATTCGTGGGCCACGATCGCCTCGACCCGCTGGTGCGCGGCATCGGTGGCGGTTTCGGCGCGGGCCAGCACGGCGCTGGAGTTGAAGATATTGAGGCCCTTGTTCTCCATGGCGCCCATGTTGAAATCGTTGACCGCGACAATCATGAAGATGTCCAGGTCGTACTCGCGCCCGTATACCTCTTCGTCCCAGCGCATCGACTTCTTCAGGCTGGTCATGGCGTGCTGGCATTTGTCGATGTTTTCCGGCTCGACATAGATGCGCAGCGCTACGGTGCGCTCGCTCAGGGTGGTGAAGGTGTCTTCGACGCACCACAGGTCACCGGCCACCAGGGCAAACAGGTAGGCCGGCTTCTTGAACGGGTCTTCCCAGGTCGCCCAGTGCCGGCCGTCTTCGCCGGGGCCGCTGGCAATCGGGTTGCCGTTGGACAGCAGCACCGGATAGCTGTGCTGCTCGGCCACCACGGTGGTGGTGAACTTGCTCATCACATCCGGGCGGTCGAGGTAATAGGTGATCTTGCGGAAACCCTCGGCCTCGCACTGGGTGCAGAACATGCTGCCGGACTTGTACAAACCTTCCAGGGCGGTGTTGGTTTCCGGGTGGATCCGGACGGTGGTGTCGACCGTGAAGGCCTGGGCCTTGGGGTGCACGGTCAGGTGGCTGTCGTCCAATTGATAGTCGCCCTGCCCCAGGTCGGCGTCGTCGAGCTTGAGCGAGAGCAGTTCCAGGTGCTGGCCATCGAGCACCAGCGGCGGCAGCCCGGCACCGCGCTCGGGGTTGCGGCGCATCACCAGTTGCGCATGGACCAGGCTGTGGTCCTCGAACAACTCGAAGGTCAGGTGTGTCTCATCGATCAGGTACTCGGGCGCCTGATAGTCCTTCAGGTAAATCATCTTCGGTTGTTCGGTGCGCATGGGTCGAATCCTTCTACTGATGCACGGCGAGCTGGTAGGCCGTGTATTTACGAATATTGATCACGCCGGTGTCAAAAATCAGGTACTGGCCCTTGATTCCCAGCAGCGTGCCTTCGGCAATCGGGTTCTTGTCCAGGTTGAAGCTGACGATCTTGGCCGGGTATTGCTCCACCGGATAACGGATCTCGATGGGTCCGACGTCCGCTATGGTCTGGATCGCTTGCAGGCCGAATCGTTCCTGCAAGCCCTGCAATCCCTGGGCGCAGCTTTCGAACAGCGCGTCACGGATCGCCGGCAGGTCCACCGCCACGGCGTCGCCCTTGAGCAAGGCGCGCCAGTTGGTCTTGTCCGCCACCTGGCTGCGGAACAGGTCTTCGACAAACCCCGACTGCTGACGGGTGGCGACCCGCACGATCGGCAGCGCCTGGCTCGCCCCCTGGTCCAGCCAGCGGGTCGGCAATTGCGTGGCGCGGGTGATGCCGACCTTCACGCCCGAGGAATTGGCCAGGTAGACCACATGATCGGTCATGCAGAACTGCTCGCCCCAAGCCGGGTCGCGGCAGGTGCCCGCCTCGTAATGGCAACGCTCGGGGCTCATGATGCACAGGTCGCACTGGGCCAGCTTGGTCATGCACGGGTAGCAATAACCCTGGCTGAAGCTGGTCTTGGTCCGGCGTCCACAGTGGGTGCAGTGGATCGCACCGAGGTACTCCAGGCGCACCGTGCTGCCGATCAACGGGTTGACCGGCACCTCGACTTCGCCCAGGCGAAAGGCGTATTGAACGGTCGGCCCGTCAAGGCGCGCCGACATCTTGCTGATTGCACCGCGGCCAATCTCGATCAATGGATGGCGTCCGACTTGAACAGGATATTCGGCACTTCGGTGGACTTCGAATGGCATTCCTGCGCGCCCATGTAGCCAGTACGCTCGTCTTCGGGCAGGTTCTGGATTTCCCAGGCGATCATCGCCTGCAGCGACAGCTCGCGCTGCTCGGCGGTGAGCTTGTTGCCATCGGCCCATTTACCGATTTCCACCGCCAGTTTCAGGCTCCGGTAGATGTCGGGGGTGATGTTCTGGATCATTTCGTTGAAGGAAGACATGGGTTCTCCGCGCAATTGCGCATTCTCAAAAGGCACAGGTGCCGGTCAAAGGGCCATTTTACGGCGAGCGAACAGCCCACCCAACAACCCCGTGAAGCAGCCGACGAGCAGCCCGCCGACGTGAGCCGCATTGGCGATTTCACCGAAACCGATCAGCGAAACCAGCCCGGACAGGCACAGCAGCAACCACACCAGCATCATCACCAGCACCCCACGGGGCAAGTGATAGGCCGGGTTCGGTGCAAGCAGTTGGTAGATCCAGCAATGGCCCAGCAAGCCGTACAACACCCCCGACAAGCCACCGAACAGCGTCGGGCCGCTGAAAAAGTACTGGGCAAAATTGGAGACGAGGCTGAACAGCAGCGTCAGCCCCAACAAGTTGATGCCACCCTGGCGCGCTTCGATCCGCCGTCCCAGTTCCCAGTACCACATGCCATTCATGGCGATGTGCAGGAAGCCAAAGTGAATCAGCATCGGCGTTACCAGGCGCCACCACTGCCCCGCCGCCAGGCTATCGGCCAACGGTGTGAACTGGATGTAGTCGCCAACGACGCGGAACTCGAGGAAGGTCAGCCAGCGCAGGGTCTCAAGATTCTCCCCCAGCAGGGTGACCGCGCTGACGATCAGGCTCAGCAACAACACCACGGCCGTCACTGGACTGCGCGTCAGTTGCTGGACGAACCCCGCTCGCCGGGAAGTGCCACCCGTGTCTGGCAGTTCCAACTGCTGATCGGGATCGCCGGCGGGAAAACGTGCGTACAACGAACGCACGTCCTCGCTGATTTCATCCGGCACCCAGAGCACCTGCTCGCCCGCCTCTTCGCTGACACGATGGGGTACCTGCATGCGTTGCAGCAGCTTGACGAAACCGCTCAGGTCCACTGCCAGGGGCAGGCGCAAAACCGCGACGACGCTCATTGCACCACCTCCGGCCGCTCGACATCGACCCAGACAAACTTGTGCGGATCCAGGCGGGTTTCCTGGTCGAGGCGATAGGCGACCAACTTGCCGTAGAGCACCGCACTGTAATCCAGGCAGGCCAGGTTCGGGCGAATGGGCGCGGGCTTGCCGCTGCGCCAATAGTGGCCGACGAACAGCAACGGTTCATGGACGCCATAGCGCAGCAGGTTGTTCTTTTCATCCGGCGACAGCGGTGTGCGGGCCACCGGTTCCGGCAACGCGTCGGGCTGGAACACGATGTCGCCGTAGGTCTGCGGGTTGTCTTCCCAGAACTTGGTGCGGAAAAACGAACGGGTCAGGCCATCGCCACCCGTCAGTGTCAGGCCATGGGGCAGGCGCATGTCGGTGCCACGCAGCAAACGATCGAACACTGTGCAGGCAAAGCTGCCCGGTTGCGCCGAGGCCTGGAGGAAATGTTCGTCGACACAACCGTCCGGGAACAGGCCGCGCAGCGGTTCGATCAGGCCCGCATCCCAACAGGCATGCACCACCCGGAACCGGCCGGCGTCGACAAACAGCGGCAGTTCGTAGAACCATTTGAGAAAGTCATGCCAGTCGCCGGGATGCTGCTCGAACTGGGTCAGGGTCTCGTTGAGCAGGCGGGCATGGCGTGGCGTGTGTTCGCGCACGTAGCGCTGGCCGCTGCCCGGCAATGCCGGTGTGCTCCAACCCAGGGCGTTGAACTCGTGGTTGCCCATGATGCACAGCGCCTGGCCGGCCACGACCATGTCATGGACGATGTGCAGCGCCTCGCGAATCCGCGGGCCACGGTCGATGATGTCCCCCAGGAACACAGCCATGCGCGACGGATGCCGCCAGACCCCGCCCTGCTTGTGGTAACCGAGTCGGTCCAGCAGGTGTTCCAGGGTCAGGGCGCATCCGTGCACGTCACCGATCAAATCGTAACTGCGCGCAGGATCGAGCATCAGTCGCCTCCACCCCCCAACCGACTGCCCCAGCCGAGCTTGGTCCGGCAGACTTCGTAGTAATTGTGATCCAGCGGATGGATCAGGCGCAGCTTCTGCGCTTTTTTGCTGACGGTGATGGTGTCACCCGGCGCGCAGGTGAAATGGTTCTGCCCGTCACAGGACACTTGCGGGTAGATCTGCATATCCTTGGACACGACGATTTTCAGCTCACTGTTGCCATCGACCACGATGGGTCGCCCAGACAAGGTATGGGGGTACATGGGCACAATCACAATAGCGTCGAGCTTGGGGTGCATGATCGGGCCGCCGGCCGACAGCGCATAGGCCGTGGAACCGGTGGGAGTGGCGACGATCAGGCCGTCGGCCTTCTGGCTGCAGACGAACTGGCCGTCGATGTACAGCTCGAATTCGATCATGCGCGTGGATTTGCCGGGGTGCAGCACCACGTCATTGAGGGCATCGCCCTGGCCGATGGCTTCGGCGTGACGACGGACCTCGGCTTGCAGCAGGAAGCGGTTTTCCACCAGGTAGTGGCCGTCCAACACCTCGGCGACCTTGGTTTCCAGCTCGTCAGGGCGGATATCGGTGAGGAACCCCAGGCTGCCCCGGTTGATTCCCAGCACCGGGATGTTGTGCCGCGCCAGGGCCCGGGCGGCCCCCAGCAGGCTGCCGTCGCCGCCGACCACGATGACCATGTCGCAGACCTCGCCCAGCATCTTGCGCGACGACGTCTGCAGGCCATGGCCCGGCAAGACTTCGGCGATGGTATCTTCGAGGATCACATGCAGGTGTCGCTCCAGGAGGAAACGTTTGAGACGGCGAACGGTGTCCAACACCTGCGAACTGCCCAGGCGACCGATGATGCCGATATTGCGAAATTGCTCCATGAGGCTCCTGCGAGGGTCTGCGGCGGGCGAAAACCACGATTATGGGCGAAAGCGCTCCATAGACAAAATCCTTTAAGCCTTCGTCGCAGCAGCTATGCTCGCAAAATGATCCTGTTCCCTGAATTGCTGGACTTGCCCCGCCGCCTTCGCCACCCAGAAGTGCGCGACCTCGCGTGGGCGATCATCGCCCCGCCGATGCTCATCGACACGCCCTGGCCCCAGCGCCACCCCTTGGCCGGCAGTGACTGGGTGCAGGCGCCGGATCAGCTGGAGCACTGGCTGCGACAATTGGACCGCGACAGCTACCCGCTGCTGCACTGCCTGTCCCTGGGACGGACGCGACGCCTGGGGCTGTATTACGAAAGGCTGTGGCAGTTTGCCGTGCAGCACGCTCCAGGCATCGAACTGATTGCCGCAAACCTGCCGATCCGCCACGAAGGCCATACCCTGGGCGAACTGGACCTGCTGCTGCGCGATCGTGACGGCATCCATCATCTGGAGTTGGCGATCAAGTTGTACCTCGGCCCGCAACAAGGCACCGGACTGGACGCCGCGCAATGGCTGGGCCCGGGTTGCCATGACCGGCTCGACCGCAAGCTGGCCCATCTGCGCGAACACCAATTGCCGATCTCGGCCCGCCCGGAAAGCCGTGAGGCCCTGGCGGCATTGGGCATTGAGCCGACCGGCCTCGAGGTATTCCGCTCCGAGCTCTGGCTCGGCGGGTACCTGCTCTACCCCTGGCCGGGCCACGCCGACCCGCCGACCGGTGCGCACCCGCGGCATTTGCGGGGCAGTTGGCTGCATCAGCGGGATTGGCCTGCATTCAGCGCCCAGCGCCCACCTGGGCGCTGGCAACCCCTGCCCCGCGCCGCCTGGTTGGCCCCGGCCCATTATCCGGCGGAGCAGACCTGGAGCACTGCGCAACTGGACGCCTGGCGACTGGACCTCGACCCGATGGCGCCGGCGCAACTGATGGTGCGCCTGACTGAAAATGCCGAGGGGGAGTGGGAAGAAGCTGAGCGGCTATTCCTGGTGGCCGATCTTTGGCCGGATGTGCCGGGTAATGGCTGAGCCTTGTGCTGCCTGCCGGGCCTCATCGCGAGCAAGCTCGCTCCCACACATTGGAATGCACTCTCCTGTGGGAGCGAGCTTGCTCGCGAAGGGGCCGCTACGGTTTAGAGTGACAACCGCACCGCCAGCGCCGCCAATGTCACCAGCAACACCGGCACCGTCAGCACGATCCCGACCTTGAAGTAGTACCCCCAGCCGATCTGGATGTTCTTGCGCTCCAGCACATGCAACCACAGCAAAGTCGCCAGGCTGCCGATCGGGGTGATTTTCGGGCCCAGGTCGCTGCCGATGACGTTGGCGTAGATCATCGCCTCCTTCACCACCCCGGTGGCCTGACTGGCATCGATGGACAAGGCGCCGACCAGCACCGTCGGCAAATTGTTCATGGCCGACGAGAGCAACGCCGTCAGCACGCCGGTGCCCATGGCCGCACCCCACACGCCATATTCGGCGAAGCCGTCAAGCCAATGGGCCAGGTAGCCGGTCAACCCGGCATTGCGCAGGCCATAGACCACCAGGTACATGCCGAGGGAGAAGATCACGATCTGCCAGGGCGCTTCCTTCATCGCCTTGCGGGTGGAAATCTTGTGGCCGCGGGCCGCGACGGCCAGCAGCAACGCAGCGCAGACCGCCGAGATCGCGCTGATGGGAATCCCCAGCGGCTCCAGCGCAAAGCAGCCCAGCAGCAGGATCACCAACACTACCCAGCCGGCATAAAACGTTGCCTTGTCGTGGATCGCCGTTGCCGGATCGTCCAGTTGATCGGGGTCGTAGTCACCCGGGATGTCGCGACGAAAGAACCACATCAGTATCGCCAGGCTGGCCGCCACGCTGACCAGGTTCACCGGCACCATGACGGCCGCATAGCGGTTGAAGCCAATGCCGAAGAAGTCCGCCGAGACGATGTTCACCAGGTTCGACACCACCAGCGGCAGGCTCGCGCTGTCGGCAATGAAACCGGCGCCCATCACGAATGCCAGGGTCGCCGCCGGGGAAAACCGCAACGCCAGCAGCATCGAAATCACGATGGGCGTCAGGATCAACGCCGCCCCGTCGTTGGCAAACAGGGCCGACACCAGCGCCCCCAGCAGCACCATGAACGCAAACAGCTTGCGCCCGCTGCCCTTTCCCCAACGGGCCACGTGCAAGGCCGCCCAGGCGAAGAAGCCGGCCTCGTCCAGCAGCAGGCTGATGATGATCAGCGCGACAAACGTACCGGTGGCGTTCCAGATAATCTGCCAGACCAGCGCAATGTCGCCGACCTGCACCACCCCGCTCAACAACGCCAGCAGCGCGCCGAGCGTCGCGCTCCAGCCGACGCCAAGCCCCTTGGGCTGCCAGATCACCAACGTAATGGTCAGCAGGAAAATCAATGACGCGATCAGCATGCGCAACAGCCTTGGAAGGAGGATTGAAAAGAGAAAATCAGCAGCAACGCGCCACCGGACGATCAGCCATGGCACCCAAACGCTCGACATCCGCCATCAGCCACGCCGTATTGGCCGCCAACGCCTGCTCCAGCAAAGTGCTGACCCAGGCCGGCAACTGCGGATGCAGACGGTAGTAAACCCATTGCCCCTGGCGCCGGTCGCTGAGCAGGCCGGCGTTACGCAACTGCGCCAGGTGCCGGGAAATCTTCGGCTGACTCAGGCTCAGGGCGGCGGTGAGCTCACAGACACACAACTCACCTTCACGGGCCACCAACAGCGCAATGCGCGTACGAGTGTCATCGGCCAACGCCTTGAAGACATCGACGGGGTTGTGGGAATCAGACATGGCTAAGGACCGCCTGGAAGTGCGAAGGGGCGAATATATGGAAATTCGAATATCCAGTAAAGCGGGGATTGAATTGCCGCTGTGGATGCGGTCTTAGATGCACTTGTGGCGAGGGAGCTTGCTCCCGCTCGGTTGCGCAGCGACCGCCCCGGGGGCCTGCTTCGCAGTCCAGCGGGAGCAAGCTCCCTCGCCACAGGTGTTTACCTGAAATATGGGAGTATCAAACCTTCTTGTGTTGCTCGACCCACTTGCCATAGGCATTGATGAACGTCTGCAGGAACGGCCGTACCGAGTCCGACAGGTTGCCCGCCTCGTCAAACGCCGTCCCGGCACCGCTCAGGTAGGCTTCCGGCTGCTGCATGCAGGGAACGTCAAGGAATACCAGCGACTGGCGCAAATGATGGTTGGCACCAAAACCACCGATGGCGCCCGGCGAAGCACTGATCACCGCGCCCGGCTTGCCACTCAGGCAACTCTGGCCGTAGGGACGCGAGCCGACGTCGATGGCATTTTTCAGCGGCGCCGGTACCGAGCGGTTGTACTCAGGCGTAACGAACAACAAGGCGTCGGCCGCGCCCACCTGCTGGCGGAAAGTGCTGTAGGCTGGCGGAGGGGAAACATCGATGTCTTCGTTGTAGAGCGGCAACTCGCCGATCTCGACGATGTTCAGTTTGAGATTGGCTGGCGCCAGGTCAGCCAGTGCCAGCGCGACCTTGCGGTTGATCGATGCCTTGCGCAGGCTGCCCACCAAAACGGCCACTGTGTAGACATTACTCATGAGAGGCTTCTCGACTGTCGGCTCAAAGGAGCCTGTAGTTATAGATGATCGGGCTGACAATTGGACCAGTGGAGCGACGAAAACCTGTCGGCTGGACTATTTTTTTCATGTAGGAAAACTTACCGCGCTTGACCAGGGTCTACAGAACCGCAAATCGAGTGATTTATTTCCAGAGGTTCTAAGCAATGGCAGCAGTACTTGTCGGACAATTTCATGCGCGGGACGCCGAAGGTCGCGTCTATTCAGTGCATGAGTTTCAGGAATCGACCCCGTCGCCCGACGGAAACGGCAAGGAGCCTGTCACCACCTATAAGTTGGCTATCGGTGATCGAGTCAACAAACTCGAAGACGGCAAATTTATTCTGGTGCAATCTCAAATCGAATTGACGCGCGAACCGGAAACGCCACTGCAGGCTCAAACACCCACTGAAACGCAAATAGCTTCATAACCGGCAGTTATGAGCAGAAGTCATGCCCGGACTTGGGTTAGGATTCAGCCACTCAATGGCTCACCCGCCGAACATGGACTTCTTGCATGCGTTTACGCCACATCGAAGTGATCCAGGCGCTGCTGCAGACCGGTCACCTCGGCACGGCGGCCGAATGGCTGCAACTGCCGGTGGTGGAGGTCGAGGCAATCCTGCGCGATGCCGAGGCCCAATTGGGCTTCATGCTCTTTGCCAGCGTGCGTGGGCGCCTGCAGGCCACCCGGGAAACCCTTGAACTGCGCGACGGCATCACGCGGCTGTACGACACCCTCGAACCGGTACAGCGCCTGGCCAGCAGCCTGAAACACTATCAGGCGCCACCCTTGCGCATTATCTGCACCCCGCCGCTGGCCCAGCAGTTGTTGCCCCAGAGCATCGCCGCCTTGCGTCGCCGCCATCCGGATGCGCCCTGCACCCTGCTCAGCCAACCGACCCGCGACATCGTCCACAGCCTGCTGTTGCGTGAAAGCGACCTGGGCCTGAGCTTGCACGACCCCGAACACCCCGACATCCATTGCCAGATGATCGCCCAGGGCAAACTGCAATTGCTGGCACCTCACGGCTGGCTGCAACCACGACAGAAATACATTTCGCTCCAGGACCTGGCAGGCCAGCCGTTGGTAGGCCTGGATGGCCATGACCCGCTGAGCCCGGCGTTCGAGCATAAACTGGCGGCGCTGCGGCCGGCGCCGATGATCCAGATCCGCGTCCAGACCCATCAGATGATGCGCGCGATGGTCGAGGCCGGCGAAGGCCTTGCCATCGTCGACCCGTTCACTGCCTCGGGTGCCAAGGGCAGTGGCCTGGACGTCTGCCCGCTATCGCCGGCCATTGCGATTGGTCTCTATGCCCTGAGCCTGAACGGCACGCCGCCCTCGCCCGCCGTCCAATCGCTGCTGGAACGGGTTACGGAACAAGCCGAGGCGTTGCTGAGCCACTGATCGACATGCCCAGCGGATCGTCGAACAGCCGGTACCAGAACAACGCCACTTCGGCGGTATGCCGGTCAATGCCGCGATAGCGCAGGTGATCGATACCGCCGAGCACGTAGCCGCAACGCTCATAGAGCCGACACGCACCCAGATTGTTGTTCTGGGTCTCGAGCATGATGCCCGGCAGTTTTTTCTTGCGGCTCCAGAACTGGGCGACATCGAGCAATGCCTTGGCCACCCCGTGGCGACGGGCCGGGGCATGCACCGCCAACTCGTCGATGTGGGCGTAGCCGTTCCAGTTGGTACTGACCACCAGATGCCCCACGGGCTGGTCGTCGAGATAAGCCATGAAAATCTCGCTGTCCGGGGCATTGCGGAAGCTGCTGAATTCCTCGGGATCGATGCCATAGCACTTGCGATAGGGAACAATGGGCGTCACCGGCCATTGGCTGACGGGCCGACCGATCTGCGCCGTCGCGTAGTCGCTGACTTCGAAGCTGAAGTCACTGCCCCAGATATAAGCGGCAAAGCCGTCATCGACGACGCGCACCGACAACCCGGGGTGTTTGGGATTCATGACCGGTTGCATACTGGGGAAGGTCCTCATTCCTTGAGACAACCAACGGCGTGGTGCCATCCATTGCCCTTGCCTTTCAAATCTTCACACATCAAGCGGGATCCGTAGCCTGCCCGTTACCTCAGGGTAGAAGGTCGTGGCGATTGTGGCGAGAAATGAACGATGGATAACCTTGTGGGAGCGAGCTTGCTCGCGATGACGGCGGCACATTCAGCATTGATGCAGGCTGGACTACCCTCATCGTCGGAACGCCGCCCGGAGCAAGCTGGCTCCCACAGGAAGGGTTTCATCAGTGCGAGGCGGCCTGCGACTCGGCCAACTGCGTCCACAATGCCGGAGCGCCTGCAGACTTGGCGATGGCTTCCAGACGCGCGGCATGTTCGGCCAGGTCGTTTTCGCTGGCGCGGATAATCCGCGAGGGCTGGCGGTCAGCGGGCAAACGCCGGATTTCCGTGGCCTGGTTGCCAGAGCCTTCACCGGTACCGTTGCCGTCCGAGGCGTTACCGGCCAGGGACAGGCTGGTCTGGCCGCCGGTCATGGTCAGGTAGACGTCGGCCAGGATCTCGGAGTCGAGCAAGGCGCCGTGCAGTTCACGACCGGAGTTGTCGACGCCATAGCGCTTGCACAAGGCGTCGAGGCTGTTGCGCTGCCCAGGGTGACGTTCCCGGGCCATCATCAGGGTATCGAGGATGGTGCAATGCTGGGTAATGTCAGCCCGGTCGCGCTGGCCCATCAGGGCGAATTCGTTGTTGATGAACCCGACGTCGAACGCCGCGTTGTGGATGATCAACTGCGCGCCCTGGATGAATTCGAAGAACTCATCGGCCACTTCGGCGAAACGCGGCTTGCCCACCAGGAATTCGTTGGTGATGCCGTGCACGCCGATGGCGCCTTCGTCACTTTCGCGATCCGGTTGAAGGTAAACGTGGAAATGGCGACCGGTCAGGCGCCGGCCGATCAGCTCGACACAACCGATTTCAATAATCCGGTGACCATCGGTCACCGGCATGCCGGTGGTTTCGGTATCCAGTACTACAGATCTGTTGGCCATCAGTGTTCAGCTCTCAGCGGGCAGTCTTGCAAAAGCGCGGATGTTAACACGCCCTTGTCGCAAGGGGATTTACCTGGGACCCAGGCTCTTGGAAGCAAGTGATGAACGAGAGCAAACACTGTGGGAGCAAAGCTTGCTCGCGATGAAGATCATGCGGTCTTTCAGGAAAACCAGGGCGCCTGTATCGCGAGCAAGCTTTGCTCCCACACAAGCGCCCTCGCCACAGGGACGCATCCGAGAATCAAGCCTGCTTGTAGCCCCGCACCTCATCGACCCCACGATTGGCCAACTGGTCGGCCCGTTCGTTGCCGTGGTGGCCGATGTGGCCGCGCACCCATTTCCAGGTGACGTTGTGGCGGTTGACCTGTTCATCCAGCAGCTTCCAGAGGTCGGCGTTTTTTACCGGTTCCTTCGCCGCCGTCTTCCAGCCGCGTTTCTTCCAGTTCGCCATCCACTCGTTGATGCCTTTCATCACGTACTGCGAGTCGGTCACCAACAACACATCGCAGGACCGCTTGAGCTCTTCCAGGCCTCGGATGGCGCCCATCAGCTCCATGCGATTGTTGGTGGTATTGGCTTCGCCGCCCCAAAGTTCCTTCTCCACGCCCTTGCACACCAGCAACGCGCCCCAGCCGCCTGGACCGGGGTTGCCCTTGCAGGCGCCATCAGTGAAGAGTTCTACGCTATCGCTCATGCCAATCTATCCAGAAAAAATGCAAAGGCCCGCCGATCGGGCCCGACAACACCCGCAGCCCAATGCTGGCAAGAACCATCGAAAAAGGTTACGGCTCGATGTGGCGACGATTGACCTTGGCCATTGGCAAGGGAATCAACTTGCCCATCGGCTCGCGTCGCACCTGGCGCACCGGGCGCAGCCCGACCGCGATCTTGCGTGCCACCAACAGGTAGAAACCGCCACCGGACAGCTGCCAGTCACCGGCCTTGCGCTCCCAGCCAGCCAGGCGCGCCTGCCACTTGGGCGACGCAAGCGGCGGACGATAGCACCCGAAGCGGCGTTTCTCCAGCGCAAAGCCCAGCAGGTTCAGCCAGTCGCCGACCCTCGACGCCGAGATGCAGCGGGCCTGGCGCAAGGCGTCGTGGGCAAACACATGACGCAAGCCCCAGGCGCTCCAGGGGTTGATGCCGATGATCAACAGGTGCCCACCGGGGCGCACGCTGCTGGCGGCTTCACGCAACAGACCGTGGGGCGACAGGCAGAAATCCAGGCCGTGCTGCATGACCACCACGTCGGCGGCATGTTCGCTCAATGGCCAAGCCTGCTCCTCGCAGACGATTTCCACCCCGGGCAACGGCGCCCCCAGGCGCACGTTGCGCTGGACTTGCGGCGCCGACGGCGGCGTTTGCGCCGAAGGGCCGTAGTGCACCAGATAGCCGCCGAAGAACCGGCCCAACTCGTCTTCGAGCATGCGCCGTTCTTCTTCCAGCAAAAATTGCCCGACAGGGCCGGACAGCCATTCACGGGCGGCGCTGATCAACGCCAGCCAGTCAGGATCAGCCTGAGCGAACGCTTCATCGGTCATTGCATTCTCCAACGCGTCAGGAAGTTCTAAGATGCGCCTTTGTTTTCCGCTTGGCGAATTCCACGATGATACAGATCAGTGCCCTGCCCGCATTCACCGATAACTACATCTGGTTGTTACAGGACCACGCCACCCAGCGCTGCGCCGTGGTCGACCCAGGTGACGCCGCTCCGGTGCAGGCCTGGCTCGAGGCCCATCCGGGCTGGGTCCTGAGCGACATCCTGATCACCCACCATCACCATGATCATGTCGGCGGCGTCCAGGCGCTGAAGAATGCGACGAACGCCACCGTTTACGGCCCGGCCAGCGAAAACATCCCGGCGCGCGACCAGGCCCTGCATGACAACGACAAGGTCAGCGTGCTCGGCTGGGACTTCGATGTCTACGCCGTGCCCGGCCATACCCTGGGGCACATTGCCTACTACCACCATGGCCTGCTGTTCTGTGGCGACACCCTGTTCGCCGCCGGTTGCGGCCGGCTCTTCGAAGGCACCCCTGCGCAAATGCACCATTCGCTCAGTCGCCTCGCCGCCCTGCCTGAAGATACGCTGGTCTACTGCACCCATGAATATACCCTCGGCAACATGAAGTTCGCGGCCGCCGTGGAGCCCGGCAATCCGGACGTCGCCGCCCGCCTGGAAAAAGTCGGCCGGCAACGCAGCGAAGGCATCATGACGCTGCCCTCGACCCTGGCCCTGGAAAAACTCACCAATCCGTTCCTGCGCACGACTGAAACATCCGTTAAACAAAAAGCAGACGAACGGAACGGCCAGCGAAACCAGACGCCGAGTGAGGTTTTTGCGGCCTTGAGGGCTTGGAAAGATACGTTCTAAGGCAGCTATCGATTGATACAAAAATTCTGAAAGGTTGACCTGTTGGGGTGCGCTTCCTAGAATCGGCCGACATTTTTGCCCGGAACTTACTTCCAGCCAATGTCGTCATCTATACGCAGGTCCGTCCAGTCAGACACATTGACCCGCTTGGCTCAAGCCATCGCGGTGGCTGTGTCCGCCACATTGGCGGGCTGCCAGAGCACGAGCCAGCTGCCGCAGACCGACGCGGCGCACACACCGAATATCGCCGCTCGCGCCAAACAGAAGCCGGTATGGCTCACTGAGAAACCCAGCCCTCAAGTACCCCAGGACGTCTGGGAGCGCATGCGCCAGGGCTTCCAGCTGCAGGAAACGGCCGGCGTCAACCCGCGTATCGAGCAACAGCGCCTGTGGTTCGCCAGCAACCCTTCCGTCATGGAAAGCGCCGGTGAGCGCGGCAGCCTGTACATCCACTACATCGTCGAACGCCTCGAAGAGCGCAACATGCCGCTGGAGCTGGCGTTGCTGCCGGTTATCGAGAGTGCCTACAACCCCATGGCCTATTCCCGGGCCAACGCAGTGGGCCTGTGGCAGTTCATCCCGTCCACGGGGCGTTACTTCAACCTGCGCCAGACCCGCTTCTATGATGGGCGTCGCGACATCACCGCCTCCACCACGGCCGCCCTGGACTACCTGACGCGCCTGCACGACATGTTCAACGGCGACTGGTTGCTGGCGCTGGCGGCCTACAACGCCGGCGAGGGTACGGTCAGCCGCGCCATCGAGCGCAACGAGAAGCTTGGCCTGCCCACCGACTACTGGAACCTGCCGCTGCCCAGCGAGACCCAGGCCTATGTGCCGAAGTTGCTGGCGCTGTCCCAGGTGGTGCTCTCGCCCGATGCCTATGGCGTGAACCTCAACCCGATCGCCAACGAACCCTATTTCCAGGTCGTCGAGATCAACCAGCGCATGGACCTGTCCAAGGTCGCGGCGGTGGCCAACATCGACGAAGACGAGCTGTTCCAGCTCAACCCGGCCTTCAAGCAACGCACCACCATCGACGGCCCCCAGCACCTGCTGGTGCCCACGTCCAAGGCCCAGTTGCTGACCGCCAGCCTGTCGACCATGCGTCCTGAAGAGTTGATCAGCCAGCGCTCGCTCAAGCCGGTTTTTGAATCGGCCGACGACAGCGACGACGTGGAAGGCGCCTCGCGCACCTACCGTGTCAAGCGCGGCGAAAACCTCGCCCAAATCGCCAAGGCCAACAACGTCCAGACCAAAGACCTGCAACGCTGGAACAAACTCAGCGGCAACAAGCTCAAGGTCGGCCAGACCCTGGTGATGCAGGACGCCAAGGCCAGCAAGGCCACTGGCAAGCGCATCAGCACCGTGGTGGCCGCCAACAGCAAGGACCAGAAGAAGCAGACCCAATACAAAGTCAAGCAAGGTGATTCGCTGTACGTCGTCGCCAAGCGCTTCAACGTGGAAATGCAGCACCTCAAGCGCTGGAACCCGCGGATGGGCAAGGCGCTCAAGCCTGGGCAGATGCTGACGGTCTATTCCCCGCACTGAGATGACCGGGGAGCTTTGTGTGGTGAGGGACTCATCTGTGGGAGCAAGGCTTGCCCGCGATGGCCGCACCGCGGTTTAACAGTTGAACCGCGATATCGTTCATCGCGGGCAAGCCTTGCTCCCACAGGTATCCGCTTAGCTGACTGGCACCCCCTCTAAACCCCACCTTTTTCCTGCCGATACAAGCTGTTACTGTACAGGCCATAAAAGCCCAAGCCGCCTGGATCGGATCTCAGACTTGATACGTCCCCTCCTCTTGCTCCTGATCAGCCTGGCCTTGAGCTCTCCCGCCAGCGCAGCCATCAGCGAAAGCCATGGCTATGCGCAGTTCGGCACGCTCAAGTACCCGGCCAGATTCACCCACTTCGACTGGGTCAACCCGCAAGCGCCCAAGGGTGGTGTCTTGCGAGTCATGGCATTCGGCACCTTCGATACGCTCAACCCCTACACGTTCAAGGGCAGCAGCCCGGTTTCCACGCCCAATTTCCTGCAATACGGCATCAATGAGCTGAACGAACCACTGATGGTCGGCACAGGCCAGTACGCACCGTCCGGTGATGAACCGACGTCGAGCTATGGCCTGATCGCCCAGTCGGTGGAATACAGCGAAGACCGCAGCTGGGTGGTGTTCAACCTGCGCCCCGAAGCGCGCTTTCATGATGGCGTGCCTATCACCGCCTATGACGTGGCGTTCTCCTACAGGACGCTGCTCAAGGAAGGCCATCCGCAATACCGCACCAACCTGCAGGAGGTGCTGCGGGTCGACATTCTCAATCCGCTGAGAATCCGCTTTGTCTTCAAGCGCGCGGGCAATCCGCTGCTGATCCTGCGCCTGGGGGAACTGCCGGTGTTGCCCCAGCATTACTGGAAAGACCGCGATTTCAAGGCGACGACCTTCGAACCGCCCCTGGGCAGCGGGCCGTATCGCATCACCAAAGTGCAACCAGGCCGCCAGCTGGTGTTCGAACGGGTCAAGGATTACTGGGGCAAGGACCTGCCGGTCAATCGCGGCAAGTACAACTACGACCGCATGGACGTGGAGTTCTATCGTGACAGCGAAGTTGCCTTCGAAGCCTTCAAGGCTGGCGAGTTCGATATCTACATCGAACACCAGGCCAAGAACTGGGCCAATGGCTATGACTTTCCGGCGATCAAGCGTGGCGACATAATCAAGGCGCAGATTCCCCACCAGATCCCGACCCAGACCCAAGGCCTGTTCATGAACACCCGGCGCGGCACGTTTGCCGAGGTCAAGGTACGTGAAGCCCTGGGGCTGATGTTCGATTTCGAGTGGACCAACCGCACCCTGTTCAGTGGCGCCTACAAGCGCACCCTCAGTTATTACCCCAACAGCGAGTTTTCCGCCACCGGCCTGCCGGTGGGCCATGAATGGCTGCTGCTCAAGCCGTACCGGGAACAATTGCCGCCCAAACTGCTCACCGACCCCTTCAGCTTGCCCAAGACCGACGGTCGCGGCATTCCCCGGGAAACCCTGCGCAAAGCCTTGGGGTTATTGAAGGAAGCCGGTTGGAGCCTCAACGGCCAACGCCTGCTGAACGCCGATAGCCAGCCCCTGAGCTTCGAAATCCTGCTGGTGAACCCGAACCTGGAGCGCATCCTGCAACCCTACGTCGAGAACCTCGCCAGCATCGGCATCCAGGCCCGGCTGCGCACGGTGGACCGTGCCCAGTACAAGCAGCGCCTGGACCAGTTCGACTTCGACATGATCCTGCTGACCTTGAACCAGACCCTCAGCCCGGGCCTCGAGCAATGGCAGTACTTCCACTCCAGCCAGGTCGGGGTCAAGGGCAGCAAGAACTACTCCGGCATCGCCAACCCAGTGGTCGACCATCTGCTGGAAAAGCTGCTCGCCGCCCAGACCCGCGACGAACAGGTCGCCGCCGGCAAGGCCCTGGATCGCGTGCTGCTGTGGCAGCACTACTGCATTCCCAACTGGTATCTCAATTATCATCGCCTGGCGTACCGCAACCGGTTCGCCTTCGTCACCACGCCGCCCTACACCCTGGGCCTGAGCGCATGGTGGCTGAAATCTTCGGAGAAAGATCAATGAAGCCTTTACGCGCCCTGCTCCTGCAGGCCAGCAGCCTGTTATTCGCCGGGCTGGCCTGTGCCGCGCCGCAGCATGCCGTGACCTTGTACAACGAGCCGCCGAAGTACCCGGCCAACTTCAAGCATTTCGACTACGTCAACCCGGACGCGCCCAAAGGCGGAGTCTTCCGCCAAGGCGGTTTTGGGGGCTTCGACAGCCTCAACCCGTTCATCAGCAAGGGCGTGCCGGCCGATGACATCGGCCTGATCTACGACACCCTGGCCAAGCAGGGCCTGGACGAACCGTTCACCGAATATGGCCTGATCGCCGAAAAAATCGAGAAAGCCCCGGACAATGGCTGGGTGCGTTTCTACCTGCGTCCCGAAGCCCGCTTCAACGACGGTCACCCGGTACGCGCAGAGGATGTGGTCTTCAGCTTCCAGACCCTGACCAAGGACGGCGCGCCGATGTTTCGCGGCTATTACAACGACGTCGCCGACGTCATCGCCGAAGACCCGCTCAAGGTTTTGTTCAAATTCAAGCACACCAATAATCGTGAACTGCCGTTGATCCTCGGCCAACTGCCAGTGTTGCCAAAACACTGGTGGGCCGAGCGCGACTTCAGCAAGGGCAACCTGGAGATCCCGCTGGGCAGCGGCCCCTACAAAGTCGCTGAAGTGAAGGCCGGACGTTCGATCCGCTATGAGCGGGTGAAGGACTACTGGGGCAAGGACCTGCCGGTCAATCGCGGCTTCTATAATTTCGACGTACTGGCTACCGACTACTACCGCGACAACACCGTCGCGGTCGAGGCCTTGAAAGCCGGGCAGTTCGATTTCTGGCTGGAAATGACCGCCAAGAACTGGGCCAACGCCTACAACATCCCGGCCGTGACCGAAGGCCGGTTGATCAAGGAACAGATCCCCAACGGCAACCCCACCGGCATGCAAGGCTTTGTCTACAACCTGCGCCGGCCGATCTTCCAGGACGTACGGGTGCGCAAGGCCTTGAGCCTGCTGCTGGACTTCGAGTGGACCAACAAGCAGCTGTTCAACGGTGCCTACGCCCGCACCCGCAGCTATTTCGAGAATTCGGAAATGGCCGCCACCGGCCTGCCCGGCGAAGACGAGTTGAAGATCCTCGAGCCCCTGCGCGGCAAGATTCCCGAACAGGTCTTCACCGACGCCTTCCAGCCGTCGATGTGCGACGGCAGCGGCATGATCCGCGACCAGCAGCGCAAGGCCTACCAATTGCTGCAAGAGGCCGGCTGGCGCATCGTCGACGACAAGATGGTCGACGCACAGGGCAAACCGGTGGTGCTGGAGTTCCTGCTGGCCCAGACCGAGTTCGAGCGGATACTGCTGCCGTTCAAGCGTAACCTGAGCGACCTGGGCATCGAACTGATCATCCGTCGGGTCGACGTCTCCCAATTCGTCAACCGCGTACGCTCCCGGGACTTTGACCTGGTGGTGGGCAGCTTCCCGCAATCCAGCTCACCGGGTAATGAACAGCGCGAGTTCTGGATGTCGGCCGCCGCCGACAAACCCGGTAGCCGCAACACCATGGGCCTCAAGGACCCGGCCGTGGACCAGTTGGTGGAACAGCTGATCAACGCCGATTCGCGCAAGAGCCTGGTGGCCCATGCCCGGGCGCTGGACCGGGTTTTGCAGTGGGGCTACTACGTGATCCCGAACTGGCACATCAAGACCTGGCGCGTGGCCTACTGGAACCACATCGGCCATCCGAAAATCACGCCGACCTATGACATCGGCACCACCACCTGGTGGGTCAAGCCAGAGGTCAAGCCGGCCGATGAAGTAGAGAAGCAGGTCATCGAGCAGCAAATCGCCGCCCCTGCGAGCGTGGAGTAACGAAATGCTGGCTTATATTTTTCGGCGACTGCTGCTGATCATCCCGACCCTGTTCGGCATTCTGCTGATCAACTTCGTCATCATCCAGGCCGCACCCGGCGGGCCGGTGGAACAGATGATCGCCAAGCTCGAGGGTTTCGAGGGCGCCACCAGCCGCATTGCCGGCGGCGGTGCCGAAGTGTCCGTGGCAGGCTCCTCCTACCGCGGCGCGCAGGGCCTGGACCCGGGGCTGGTCAAGGAAATCGAGCGTATGTACGGCTTCGACAAGTCGGCGCCCGAACGCCTGTGGATCATGATCAAGAACTACGCCCACCTGGACTTCGGCGACAGTTTCTTCCGCGACGCCAAGGTTATCGACCTGATCAAGGAAAAGATGCCGGTGTCCATCTCCCTCGGGTTGTGGAGCACGCTGATCATGTACCTGGTGTCGATCCCGCTGGGGATCGCCAAGGCCACGCGGCACGGCAGCCATTTCGACGTCTGGACCAGCTCGGCCATCATCGTCGGCTACGCGATCCCGTCATTCCTGTTCGCCATCCTGCTGATCGTGGTGTTTGCCGGCGGCAGCTATTTCGACTGGTTCCCCTTGCGTGGGCTGACCTCCAACAACTTCGACGAATTGAGCATGGGCGGCAAGATCCTCGATTACTTCTGGCACCTGGCCTTGCCCGTGACCGCCCTGGTGATCGGCAACTTCGCCACCATGACCCTGCTGACCAAGAACAGCTTCCTCGACGAAATCAACAAGCAATACGTGGTCACCGCCAAGGCCAAGGGCCTGACCCGCCATCGGGTGCTCTACGGCCATGTATTCCGCAACGCCATGCTGCTGGTGATCGCCGGTTTCCCTTCGGCATTCATCGGGATTTTCTTTACCGGCTCCCTGCTGGTGGAAGTGATCTTCTCCCTCGACGGCCTGGGCCTGATGAGTTTCGAAGCGGCGATCAACCGCGACTATCCGGTGGTGTTCGGCACCCTGTTCATCTTCACCTTGCTGGGGCTGGTGGTGAAGCTGATCGGCGATTTGACCTACACCTTTGTCGATCCGCGCATCGACTTCGAAAGCCGGGAGCATTGAGATGAACCTGTCCCCTCTCAATCGCCGTCGCTTCGAGTTGTTCAAGGCCAACAAGCGAGGCTGGTGGTCGCTGTGGCTGTTCCTGATCCTGTTCGGGCTGAGCCTGGGCGCCGAGTTGATCGCCAACGACAAGCCGCTGGTGGTGCATTACGACGACGGCTGGTACTTCCCGGCCCTCAAGCGCTACCCGGAAACCACGTTCGGCGGCGAGTTCCCGCTGGAAGCCAACTACAAGAGCCCCTACATCCGCGAACTGCTGGCGGCCAAGGACGCATGGGTGCTGTGGGCACCGATTCCGTTCAGCTACCAGAGCATCAACTACGACCTGAAGGTCCCGGCCCCGGCGCCGCCCTCTTCCGTGAACTGGCTGGGCACTGACGACCAGGGTCGCGATGTCCTGGCCCGGGTCATCTATGGCTTCCGCATCTCGGTACTGTTTGCCCTGACGCTGACCGTGCTCAGCTCGATCATCGGCGTGATCGCCGGCGCCCTGCAGGGCTTCTATGGCGGCTGGGTGGACCTGGCCGGCCAACGCTTCCTGGAAATCTGGTCCGGGTTGCCGGTGCTGTACCTGCTGATCATCCTGGCCAGTTTCGTCCAGCCCAATTTCTGGTGGCTGCTGGGCATCATGTTGCTGTTTTCCTGGATGAGCCTGGTGGATGTGGTCCGTGCCGAATTCCTGCGCGGGCGCAACCTGGAATACGTGCGCGCCGCCCGGGCGCTGGGCATGCAGAACGGCGCGATCATGTTCCGCCATATCCTGCCCAACGCCATGGTCTCGACCATGACGTTCATGCCGTTCATCCTCACCGGCGCCATCGGCACCCTCACCGCCCTGGATTTCCTCGGCTTTGGCCTGCCGCCCGGCGCGCCGTCCCTGGGTGAGCTGGTGGCCCAGGGCAAATCCAACCTCCAGGCGCCGTGGCTGGGCATCAGCGCGTTCGCCGTGCTGGCCCTGATGTTGAGCCTGTTGGTGTTCATCGGCGAGTCCGCTCGCGATGCCTTCGATCCGAGGAAGTGAAATGAACCAGGACAACCTGATCGAAGTGCGTGACCTGGCAGTAGAGTTCATTGTCGGCGAACGCCGCCAGCGCGTGGTGGAGGGGGTCAGCTTCGATATCAAGCGCGGCGAAACCCTGGCCCTGGTGGGTGAAAGCGGCTCGGGCAAATCGGTCACCGCCCATTCGATCCTGCGGTTGCTGCCCTACCCGCTGGCCCATCACCCCACCGGGACCATCCAGTACGCCGGCCAGAATTTGCTGGGTTTGAAGGAAAAAACCATCCGTCATATCCGCGGCAACCGGATCGCGATGATCTTCCAGGAACCGATGACGTCCCTCAACCCGCTGCACTCCATTGAAAAACAGATCAATGAAGTGCTCGGCATCCACAAGGGCCTGAGCGGCAAGGTCGCGACCCGCAGGACCCTTGAGTTGCTGGAGCTGGTCGGCATTCCCGAGCCCCACAAGCGCCTCAAGGCCCTGCCCCACGAGCTGTCCGGCGGCCAGCGCCAGCGGGTGATGATCGCCATGGCCTTGGCCAACGAGCCGGAACTGCTGATCGCCGACGAGCCGACCACCGCGCTGGACGTCACCGTCCAGCTGAAAATCCTCCAATTGCTCAAGGAATTGCAGGCACGATTGGGCATGTCGCTGCTGCTGATCAGCCACGATTTGAACCTGGTGCGAAGAATTGCGCATCGCGTATGTGTCATGCAGCGCGGTTGCATCGTCGAACAGGCATCGTGCGAAGAGTTGTTCCGCGCACCGCAGCATCCGTACACTCGGGAACTGCTGGGCGCTGAACCCAGCGGCACCCCGGCGAGCAACGTCGTCGGCCCGCCGCTGTTGCAGGTCGAGGACCTGAAAGTCTGGTTCCCGATCAAGAAAGGCCTGTTCAAACGCACGGTAGACTACATCAAGGCCGTGGACGGTATCCGCTTCAGCCTGCCCCAGGGCCAGACCCTGGGCATCGTCGGCGAAAGCGGTTCCGGCAAATCCACCCTGGGGCTGGCAATCCTGCGGTTGATCGGCAGCCAGGGCGAGATCCGCTTCGAAGGCAAGCAGCTGGACAGCCTGACGCAGCAACAAGTCCGGCCGCTACGCCGGGAGATGCAAGTGGTGTTTCAGGACCCGTTTGGCAGCCTGAGCCCACGGATGTGTGTGAGCCAGATCGTCGGCGAAGGCCTGCGGATCCACAAGATCGGCACCGAAGCCGAACAGGAACAAGCGATAATCGCGGCATTGAAGGAGGTAGGCCTGGACCCGGAAACCCGGAACCGCTACCCCCATGAATTTTCCGGAGGGCAACGGCAGCGTATCGCCATTGCCCGGGCCCTGGTGCTCAAGCCGGCGTTGATTCTGTTGGATGAACCGACGTCGGCCCTGGACCGTACCGTGCAACGCCAAGTGGTGGAGCTGTTGCGGTCGTTGCAAACCAAGTACAACCTGACGTACCTGTTTATCAGCCATGACCTGGCTGTCGTCAAAGCGCTGAGCCACCAGTTGATGGTGGTCAAGCATGGCCAAGTGGTCGAACAAGGTGATGCCCGCAGCATATTCGCCGCGCCGCAGCACCCCTATACACAGCAGTTGCTGGAGGCCGCCTTCCTGGCCCCAACAACTGCCGAATAACCTGAAAGAGGAGCAACACATGGGTTTTCTCGCCGGTAAGCGCGTACTGATCGTCGGTGTCGCCAGCAAGCTGTCCATCGCATCCGGCATCGCCGCCGCCATGCATCGCGAGGGCGCTGAGCTTGCCTTCACTTATCAGAACGACAAGCTCAAGGGTCGTGTCGAAGAGTTCGCACAAGGCTGGGGTTCGAGCCCTGAGCTGTGCTTCCCGTGCGACGTGGCCAGCGATGAAGAAATCGCCAAGGTCTTCGAAGAACTGAGCAAGAAGTGGGACGGCCTGGACTGCATCGTGCACTCCGTGGGCTTCGCCCCGGGTGACCAACTGGACGGCGACTTCACCGAAGCCACCACCCGTGAAGGTTTCCGCATTGCCCACGACATCAGCGCCTACAGCTTCGTGGCCCTGGCCAAGGCCGGTCGCGAAATGATGAAAGGCCGCAACGGCAGCCTGCTGACCCTGTCGTACCTGGGCGCCGAGCGCACCATGCCGAACTACAACGTCATGGGCATGGCCAAGGCTTCCCTGGAAGCTGGCGTACGCTACCTGGCCGGCTCCCTGGGCCCGGACGGCACCCGCGTCAACTGCGTCTCGGCTGGTCCGATCCGCACCCTCGCTGCTTCCGGCATCAAGAACTTCCGCAAGATGCTGGCCGCCAACGAAGCGCAAACCCCGCTGCGTCGCAACGTCACCATCGAAGAAGTCGGCAACGCCGGCGCCTTCCTGTGCTCGGACCTGGCGTCGGGCATCAGCGGTGAAATCATGTACGTGGACGGCGGCTTCAACACCACCGCCATGGGCAACATCGAAGAGTAATCTTCACGTTGCAGCAAAAACGCCGCTTGCCCTGGAAAGGCCAAGCGGCGTTTTTTTTATGCTCTCACTACAAATCCCTTGTGGGAGCGAGCTTGCTCGCGAAAGCGGTGGGTCTGCTGGCATTGATATTGACTGTGCCTACGCCTTCGCGAGCAAGCTCGCTCCCACATTGATTGTGCTGAGCCTCGGTTTTTCGACCAACATAGATCCCCTGTGGGAGCGAGCTTGCTCGCGAAAGCGGTGGGTCTGCTGGCATTGATATTGACTGTGCCTACGCCTTCGCGAGCAAGCTCGCTCCCACATTGGATCTGGGGGTTGGCTTGTACTAGCTGCGTAACGCCTGTTTCTGCGTGTACATCGCCGCATCCGCGTCCGCCAGTAGCGTGTCGATCGACTGATGACGCTGGGGGTCGTACTCGATCTGGCCGACACTGAAACGAATGTCATAGCCACGCTGCAACATCGCATTGCGCTCATCGAGGATTTCCTTGAGCCGCGCCATGATTGCCGCTATCTCGACATGGGAAGAACCGGTGAGCAACGCCACGAATTCGTCGCCGCCGAGGCGGCCGATCACATCACTTTCGCGAAAAGCGATACGCAGCACATCGGCGAAGGTTTTCAGCGCGTTGTCGCCCTCGGCGTGCCCATAACGGTCGTTGATCGGCTTGAAGTCATTGAGATCGAAGAACAGCAGCGTCGCCGGTCGCGACAAACGATCACACACATTCAAGGCATGCTGGGCCAACGTCCTGAAGCCACGTCGATTGGATAACAGCGTGAGCTCGTCCATGCTCGCCATCTGCACCGCGACCATTTCCTGTTCGGCCATGCGGGCCAAGTCGCGCAGCAATTCGCGCTCTTCGTCATTGAGCTTGCGCGGCCGGGTGTCGAGCAGGCACAACGTGCCAAGCTTGCTGCCGTCCTCCAACCCCAGCGGATGTCCCGCATAGAAGCGAATGCCAGGCTTGTCCGTGACCAGTGGGTTGTCGTGGAAGCGTTCGTCCTGTTCCGCGTCGCAGATCTCCAGGATCTGATCCTGCAAAATCGCATGCCCACAGAAGGAAATCTCCCGCGGGGTTTCGCTGGCGTCCAGGCCGGCGCTGGACTTGAACCATTGCCGGTTGGCGTCCACCAGGGACACCAGCGCGATGGGCACGTCAAACAGGCGTCGGGCAAGACGGGTCAGGCGGTCAAACCGCTCTTCGGGTGCGGTATCCAGCAGCTTGAGCGAGTGCAGATTCTTGAGGCGATCGGCTTCGTCGTCCGGTTTGCGTGGCGCAAGCATCGGAAACTCCATTGGCAGGACTTCATGAAGTCTAGCCCAGGACCCCAACCCTTCAAACCGAACGGGCTAAATCCGACGGGCATTTGCCGGTCAGGACTAATACACTGCCACTCAGGTTCAAGACGAGGACGCTGACCGATGAAGCACGCCCCCCATGACGACGCCCCACGCTTCTGGCGCGACGCGGCCCTGCCCTTCATCGAAGCCCGGGCCATCGGCGATGGGCGCAAGGTCTGCTATTCGCGCCATTCCCATGACCACTTTTCCATCGGTGCGATCACCGCTGGGCGCAGCACCTACCTTCACGAACGATCGAAATTCCAGGTGGAAAGTGGCACGGTGGTGCTGATGAACCCGGGCGACGTCCACGCGTGCAACCCGATCGACGATCAGCCGTGGTCCTACGTGATGCTGTACGTCGACACCCAGTGGCTCAGGGACTTGCAGCGCCGTATCGGCTTTGACGAAAGCCTGGATTTCCAGGGCTTCGCCACCACGCACAGCCGCGACGTGGAACTGTTTACCGCGCTGGAAAAACTGTATGGGCAATTGGTAGACGAGCAACTCGACGCTGGCGACAAGCACGCCGCCGCCGAGGCGTTTTTCATTGACCTGCAACAACGGCTCAACCCTGCCGGTCGCCCGGATCGTGGCAGCCATCCGGGCCTGATGCGTGCGGCGCAGTTTATCCACGACCATTGCAGTGAAGCCTTGAAGCTCGAAGACATCTGCACCGCCGCGCAACTGTCGCCGTCCTACCTGAGCCGAGCCTTCAAGCGCCATTACGGGATGACGCCCCACGCCTTCCTGGTCAACCGCCGAATCCAGTTTGCCCGGCGCCAATTGCGCGAAGGCAAGCTGATCGCCGACGTAGCGCTGGACAGCGGGTTTGCCGACCAGGCGCATTTCCAGCGTGCCTTCAAGCAACACCTGGCGGCCACGCCCGGGCAATATCGAGGCTGATACCGCACCACCACATTGTTTGAACCGGGGGCCCTCGCCACAACAGCTCTTCCTTCTCAAAAACCAGGGTTGCCGCCACTTCAGCTCAAGGCAACAGCAGATACACCGCACTGGCCACCAACAACACCGCCATCGTCCGATTGAACAGGCGCATGGTCGCCGGATTACCCAGCCAGGTGCGCAGGAAACTCCCGGCGTAGGCCCAGCAGCCCACCGAGACGTAGCAGATCACCAGGTAGATCGCCGCAAACTGCCACACCAGCCGCGCCTCACCATCGGCCACGAATGCCCCCATTCCGGCCACGCAGGCCAGCCACGCCTTGGGGTTGAGCCATTGCATCAACGCGCCATAGAACATCGAAGGCGCCCGCCCCTCGTCCTCGCCACCCAGGTGCCCGCTGTCCATCGCCAGTTTCCAGGCCATGAACAACAGAAACCCCACGCCGCCCAGTTGCACCACCCGTGTGAGGCCAGGCCAGCGCTGCAACACTTCATGCAACCCCAGCCCCATCAGCACCAGCAGCAAGACGAACCCCAGGGTTGCACCGCCCACATGGCGCAACGTCGCACGAAACCCGTACCGCGCCCCGGAGCTGAGGGCGACGATATTGACCGGGCCAGGTGTAATGGAGGCGACCAGGGCAAACGCCGCCATGGAAAGAATCAAACTCATCGCATACCTTCTTCTTATCTGTGAGGTGGCGATCAAGGTAAATTGCCAATCGCGAGCGGTATTGAACAAAACTGCCCAAGGGGCTACCCATCAGCCCACCACAAAAACAATACTGTGCGGCTTATTCATCCAGGCGTGTTCTATGTCCATTGCGGTAGTGCGGTTTATTGGCTTCATCCTCGGTATTTTCCTGATCACCCTGGCTGCCAGCATGGCAATCCCGCTTGTGACGCTGGTGATGTACGAGCGCAACGATGACCTCTCGGCGTTTTTGTGGTCGAGCCTGATCACCTTCGTCTGCGGCATCGCGCTGGTGGCGCGTGGTCGGCCAGCAAACACCCAGATGCGCCCGCGGGACATGTACCTGCTGACCACCGCCAGTTGGGTCATCGTCTGCAGCTTCGCCGCCCTGCCCATGGTACTGATCCACCACATCAGCTACACCGATGCCTTTTTCGAGACCATGTCGGGCATCACCACCACCGGCTCGACCATCCTGACCGGCCTGGACACTGCCTCCCCCGGCCTGTTGATCTGGCGCTCGATGTTGCACTGGCTCGGCGGGATCGGCTTCATCGGCATGGCAGTGGCGATCCTGCCATTGCTGCGGGTCGGCGGCATGCGGCTGTTCCAGACCGAGTCGTCGGACTGGTCAGAGAAAGTCACGCCGCGCTCCCATGTCGCGGCGAACTACATCCTGTGGATCTATGTCGGCTTGACCGCTCTCGCCACCCTGGCCTTGTGGCTGGCCGGCATGACGCCCTTCGAAGCGATCAACCACGCGATGTCGTTGATTTCCACGGGTGGCTTTTCCACATCGGATGCTTCCCTGGGGCATTGGCCCCAACCGGCCATTCACTGGGTGTCGGTGGTCGTCATGATGGCAGGTTCGCTGCCCTTCACCTTGTATGTCGCTACCTTGCGCGGCCACAAACGTGCATTGCTCAAGGACCAGCAAGTCAGGGGATTCGTCGGTTTCCTGGTCATCACCTGGCTCATCGTGGGGACCTGGCTGAGCCTGAACAGCGACTACAGCTGGTGGGATTCGGTCCGTATCGTGGCCGTCAACGTGACGTCGGTGGTCACCACCACGGGCGTGGCGCTGGGCGACTACACCCTATGGGGCAGCTTTGCCTTGCTGCTGTTCTTCTATTTGACGTTCGTTGGCGGTTGCTCGGGATCGACGGCCGGTGGGCTGAAGATCTTCCGCTTCCAGGTAGCCGGCGAGTTGCTGATGGGCAGCCTGAAACAACTGATCCATCCCCGGGCGGTGATCCAGAAAAAATACAACAATCACCCCATCGACGAAGAGATCGTCCGCTCGCTGCTGACCTTTTCGTTCTTCTTCACCATCACCATTGGCGCTATCGCCCTGGGGCTGGCGCTGATCGGCCTGGACTGGACCACCGCCCTGACCGGCGCGGCCACCGCCGTGTGCAACGTGGGCCCCGGGCTGGGCACGATCATCGGGCCAGCCGGCAACTTCTCGACCTTGCCGGATGCGGCGAAGTGGCTGCTGACCATAGGCATGCTGCTGGGTCGGCTGGAAATCCTGACGGTGCTGGTGTTGTTCACACCCGTGTTCTGGAAGTATTGAACGCGTCGGGTCAGGCAAGACAGACAAACAAAAAAGCCGCGACGCCATGCACAGGCGCCGCGGCTTTTTTCAAGCGATCAGCGGTCGTTCTTGATCGAAGAGCTGGTCGCGTTGGTCAGGCCCTTGGTGTTGTGGGTACCTGGTGTAGCGGTGGAAATCGCCGATGCCTTGGTCAGGCCACGGGTATCACGGTCCTTGGCGATGCTCGAGGTCAGCGAAGCCTTGCTGGTGCGGTCGGTGCGAGTGGTACCCGTGTGCTTGCCGCTCAGGCCATGATCGCGGGTGCGAGTACCGGTGTGGTCGCTGGCCAATCCTTTGCCAAGGCCGCTGGAATCACCAGACTTGTCATGGCCCTGCCCACCACCGGTGCCGCCACCAATGCCACCACCGTGGCCACCGCCATTGCCACCACCATTACCGCCGCCGTTTCCTCCACCATTGCCACCACCACCTCCATTGCCACCGCCTGCGGCATAGCTCGAACCGATAGGCGACAACTCAGCAGGCAGCAAAGCCGAGGCACCGAACGCCAAGGCGCAGACAGCAACGGCGATGAGAGATTTCTTATGCTTGGACATGATGTCTCCGAAAGACAAAAACAACGGTTGAACCTTTAAGACTCGCAGGTTCAATTTTTGTTCGTGACCGTCCGACCAAGTGAACGGAAATTCACTGTCGATTTTTCGGTGGAGTCGTTCCGGGCACGGTTCTATGCTCTGCCCCATGAACCGACAAGACTCGCTGCTCCCGCCCCACGCCGAGATGGTCCGCGCCATGCTCGAACGAGACACCGCCTACGAGGGGGTGTTCTTCACTGCGGTCAAGACCACCGGCATTTTCTGTCGCCCCGGTTGCACCGCGCGCAAGCCGAAACCGGAGAACGTGGAGTTCTTCGCCCATGCCGACGAAGCCATGTCCGCCGGTTACCGGGCCTGCCTGCGCTGCAAGCCCCTGGACGCCGCCGCCATCGCGCCAGACTGGATCCAGGCCCTGCTCAAAGCCGTGGACGCCGAACCCGACCTGCGCTGGACCGATGCCCTGCTGCTGGAACAAGGTATCGAGCCGCTGAAATTGCGCCGCTGGTTCAAGCAACATTTCGGCATGACCTTTCACGCCTATCTGCGCACCCGCCGCCTGGGCATTGCCTTGGGCGGCATCAAGGACGGCAGCTCCATCGACAATGCCGCATTCGACTCCGGTTATGAGTCATTGAGCGGTTTTCGTGACGCCTTCGTGAAATCCTTCCACATCACACCGGGGCGCGCGGCCCTCAGCGAACCTTTGCTGTTCACCCGCCTGACCACACCGTTGGGGCCCATGCTGGCCATGGCCGAACGACGAGGCCTGGTGCTGCTGGAGTTCCTCGACCGTCCGGCCCTGACCAAGGAGCTGGAAGAGCTGCAGCAACGCTACGGCTACACGGTTGCGCCCGGGCACAACGCTCATTTACAACAGATCGAAACCGAACTGGCCGACTATTTCGCCGGCAAGCTCACGACATTCAACGTCCCGCTGCACATGCCCGGCAGCGCCTTCGCCGTACGGGTCTGGGCTGAACTGCAAAAGATTCCCTACGGCGAAACCCGCAGCTACGGCGGCATCGCCACGGCGCTGGGCAGCCCTGGCGCCAGCCGCGCCGTAGGCCTGGCCAACGGGCAGAATCGCTTGGCCATCGTCATTCCCTGCCACCGAGTGATCGGTGCAGATGGCTCGTTGACCGGCTATGGTGGCGGCCAGCCGCGCAAGGCATTTCTGCTACGGCTGGAGAAAGCCGCGGTGCAGGTTTCGCTGCCCCTGGCGTTTTGAGCGCCCCGGAGAACAAATACCCGATGCCTGTGCCCTACCACGACGCCAGCGCCTTGCTGGCAAGCCTCGACGAAGACTGGCGACGTCACGTCGAGGCGACCGGCCCGTGCCTGTTGCAACCCAAGCCGGCCCGCGATCCCTATGAAGCCTTGGTGCGGGCGATTGCCTACCAGCAACTGCACGCCAAGGCAGGCGATGCAATCCTCGGTCGGCTGCTGGCGTTGTTCCCGGCGCAAACCTTCCCCAATCCCGGGCAGATCCTGGCGACAGACGTTGCGCAGTTGCGCGGCTGTGGGTTTTCCGCCAGCAAGGTCGCGACGATCCAGGGCATCGCCCAAGCGGCCCTGGACGGAGTGGTGCCGGATTACGCCACGGCGCGGGCGATGGAGGATGAAACGTTGATCGAACGCCTGGTCAGCCTGCGTGGCGTCGGGCGTTGGACCGTGGAGATGTTGCTGATCTACAGCCTGGAGCGACCAGACATCCTGCCAGCCGATGATTTTGGCGTACGCGAAGGTTATCGGCGGCTCAAGGGGTTGGAGCAACAGCCGAGCCGCAAGCAGATGGTTGAGATCGGCCTGGCCTGGAGCCCTTATCGGACGGTGGCGGCGTGGTATTTGTGGCGGGTGCCCGGCCGCTAGACCGTGTCATCGTTCATCGCGAGCGAGCTCCCACATTGGACTCCGGGAAACCACATATCCCCTGTGGGAGCGAGCTCGCTCGCGATGACGTCCGCACATCAAACATAAATTCAACTGCCTAGAAATACTAACCGTCTAGTCTGTCATGAACATTCCAATCCCATTGGAGGTTCCCATGCAACTCGAAGGATCCTGCCACTGCGGCGCGGTGTCATTCACCCTCGACAGTGCTCACCCCTACCCTTATCAGCGCTGCTACTGCTCGATCTGCCGCAAGACCCAGGGCGGCGGCGGTTTTGCGATCAACCTGGGGGGCGATGCCCAGAGCCTGAAGGTGCGCGGTCGCAAGCACATCTCGATCTACCACGCACGACTCAAGGACGAAGGCGATAAACGCGCCCACCGCAGCAGTGCCGAACGGCATTTCTGTTCCTTGTGCGGTTCGGGGCTATGGCTGTTCAGCCCCGAATGGCCGGAGCTGATTCACCCCTTTGCCTCGGCCATCGACACACCGCTGCCGGTACCGCCGGAGCACACCCACCTGATGCTGGGTTCCAGGGCGCCGTGGGTGGAAGTCGAGGCGCATCCGGGCGACCAGCAGTTCGAGGTTTATCCCGAGGAGTCGATTGCTCAGTGGCATGAACGCCTGGGGCTGAGCGTTTGAGAGGCAGCGCTGCATAAGGCCTCATCGCGAGCAAGCTCGCTCCCATAGGGGATTTCCTGTGTTCACATTATTTGTGCTCACTGAAGATCAAATGTGGGAGCGAGCTTGCTCCGGGCGGCGTTCCGACGATGGCGTCAGGACAAACAGCGCTATACCGCAGGCACACCACTGTGGAACCGAAACTCCACATCCGGCGACTCGATCAGCTCCCGCTCGGCCTCACGGACCCTGTCGATCACCTGGGCAATGTCCTTGGCGTCACCGTACTGGTAAGCCAGTTTCAGGTAGCCCTGGAAATGCCGGGCTTCGCTTTTCAGCAAACCGAAATAGAACTTGCCCAGTTCTTCATCCAGATGCGGCACCAAGGCCTCGAAACGCTCGCAACTGCGGGCCTCGATGAAGGCGCCAACCACCAGGGTGTCCACCAGCTTGACCGGTTCGTGGCTGCGAACCACCTTGCGCAGCCCCGAGGCATAACGCCCGGCTGAAAGCTGGCGCAAACCGATCTTGCGCTTTTTCATCAAGCGCATGACCTGCTCGTGATGCACCAGCTCTTCCCGGGCCAGGCGCGACATCAGATTGATCAGGTCGACGTGGGAATGGTATTTGGCGATCAGGCTCAGGGCGGTGCTGGCCGCCTTGAACTCGCAGTTCTTGTGGTCGATCAGCAACGTTTCCTGGTCAGCCAACGCGGCCTGGACCCAGGCATCGGGGGTGCGGCAACCAAGGAATTCGTGAATTTCGGGAAGATTCATGGGGCTCACGGGAAAAGGTAGTCGAGCGAAGGGCGCCGATTATACCGGCCTGCCCCCAGACCACCAGCCACCGCCGTTGATATGCATCAAGTCAAAGACTCACCCACAGCAACTAGACTGCCCCACAACAACTATAGTTGAGCAACGCCAGCCTTTTCATTGCAGGAGAACGCCGATCATGCAAGCCATTCGCAGCATCCTGGTGGTTATTGAGCCCGAACATTCGGAAAGCCTGGCGCTCAAGCGCGCCAAACTGATCGCCGGAGTGACCCAGGCCCACCTGCACCTGCTGGTGTGCGACAAAAAGCATGACCATGCCGGCCTGCTCAGCGTGCTCAAGGCCGCCCTGCTGGCCGACGGCTACAGCGTCACCACCGAGCAGGCCTGGAACGAAAGCCTCCACGACACCATCATCGACGTGCAGCAGGCGGAAGGCTGCGGGCTGGTGATCAAGCAGCACTTCCCCGACAGCCCGCTGAAAAAAGCCCTGCTGACCCCGGCGGACTGGAAGCTGCTACGTCACTGCCCAACCCCGGTGTTGCTGGTGAAAACCGCCGGCTCCTGGAAAGACAAGGTGATCCTGGCGGCCGTCGACGTTGGCAATGCCGACGGCGAGCATCGCCACCTGCACTCCACCATCATCGATCATGGCTATGACATCGCCCTCCTCGCCAAGGCGCACCTGCATGTGATCAGCGCCCACCCCTCGCCGATGCTCTCGTCCGCCGACCCGACGTTCCAGCTCAAGGAAACCATCGAAGCCCGTTACCGCGAACAATGCCGGGCGTTCCAGGCCGAATTCGACATCGATGAGCAGCACCTGCATATCGAAGAAGGCCCGGCGGACGTCTTGATTCCGTACATGGCGCACAAGCTACAGGCGGCGGTGACGGTGATCGGCACCGTGGCCCGCTCGGGGTTGTCCGGGGTGCTGATCGGCAACACCGCCGAGGCTGTGCTCGATACGCTGGAAAGCGATGTGCTGGTGCTCAAGCCGCAGGAGGTCGAGGACCATCTGGTGGAGTTGGCGGTCAAGGATTGAGGTTTTTGTTGTCTTTAAGATCGCCATCGCGAGCAAGCTCGCTCCCACAGGGGTGTGGACTCCCGAGTCCAGTGTGGGAGCGAGCTTGCTCGCGATGCCTTTAAGGCTCAGCCGCCGAACGCATCCTTCAGGAACCCCGGCGCGATATAACGCTGGTAATGGGCTTCGGACAGAAGGAAAAACTCCCGATCAATGGCATCGCGCAGATCCGGCAGTTCCCAGTCGCGAAACTCCGGCATCAGCACCATGCCGTAGGCTTCCAGGTTGTTGATCACCCGTGCGCCGCGGGCAATCAGTTGATAGGCCCAGCAATATTCCGACTGGTGCGGCACAAAGCGGATCTTGCGCGACTCCAGTTGCTGGCGCAGCAATACCGGGTCGAAAACCTCCAGCTTGGCCACCATCACCTGCACCAATAGCTGCTCGAGCCGCATCCACACCGCGCGCTTTTCGTCCTCGTTGTAGCCGTTCCAGTGAATCACTTCATGGTGGAACCGCTTGCAGCCACGGCACACCAGGTCACCGTAGACAGTGGAGCAAAGGCCGACACAGGGGGTCTTGATGAGCTGGTTGGGCATAAGGAAACGCACACGCAAAAGCAGGACAGGCCGGCATGTTAGCCCTTTGTCTAAGATTGATCACCCCTCAAACTTCCAGGCCCAACTTACCTTTAATTTTTTTTTCCCGTAGAATCAGCCAGCCTTTTAAGGCGCCAATGTCCGTTAGAAGCTGTTTTCAAAGCGTCACGAGCACAGTCGTTCCTTCAGAGCGGTGTTGGCGAAGGGTCTTTCCAGCGGGGAAAGCCCAACGCCAACCCTCATCAGCTCCCCGTTCTGCAGGCGTAAAACTTTGAAAGCAGCTTCTGTGAGGAACGTGCGGAAACTCTGGCCTGGCGGCTCAAAAAGCCGCCGACGCGCATGAGTACCGTGGGTTCCTGGATGAGCGTCCCGGACACCCATTTGGGACCACTGATGAGGGTAATAACTGTGCTTGAAGCCTACCGCAAACATATCGAAGAGCGCGCAGCCCTGGGTATCGTTCCCCAGCCGCTTAACGCCGAACAAACCGCAGGCCTGATCGAGCTGCTGAAAAATCCTCCGGCTGGCGAAGAAGCTTTCCTCGTTGACCTGATCACCAATCGCGTTCCGCCTGGAGTCGACGAGGCTGCCTACGTCAAGGCCGGTTTCCTGTCCGCCCTGGCCAAGGGCCAGGCCCAATCCCCTCTGCTGGACAACAAGCGTGCCGTTGAACTGCTCGGCACCATGCAGGGCGGCTATAACATCGTGACCCTGGTGGAGCTGCTGGACGACGCCGAGCTGGCGCCGGTAGCCGCCGAAGAACTCAAGCACACCCTGCTGATGTTCGATGCCTTCCACGACGTGGCTGAAAAAGCCAAGAACGGCAACGTTCACGCCAAGGCCGTGCTGCAATCCTGGGCTGACGGCGAGTGGTTCAAGAAGCGCCCGGTGCTGGCCGACAAGATCAGCCTGCGTGTGTTCAAGGTCACCGGCGAAACCAACACCGACGACCTGTCCCCTGCTCCAGACGCCTGGTCGCGTCCTGACATCCCGCTGCACGCCCTGGCCATGCTGAAAATGGCCCGTGACGGCATCGTTCCGGACGAGCAAGGCAAGACCGGCCCGATGAAGCAGATCGAAGAAATGCGCGGCCAAGGCTTCCCGATCGCCTACGTCGGTGACGTGGTCGGTACCGGTTCCTCGCGTAAATCGGCGACCAACTCGGTGCTGTGGTTCTTCGGCGACGACATTCCTTATGTGCCGAACAAGCGCGCTGGCGGTTTCTGCTTCGGCAGCAAAATCGCTCCGATCTTCTACAACACCATGGAAGATGCCGGCGCACTGCCAATCGAGTTCGACGTTTCGAACATGAACATGGGCGACGTGATCGACCTGTACCCGCATGCCGGCAAAGTCTGCAAGCACGGTACCGACGAAGTCATCACCACCTTCGAAATGAAGACCCCTGTGCTGTTGGACGAAGTCCGTGCCGGCGGTCGTATTCCGCTGATCATTGGCCGTGGCCTGACCGAGAAGGCTCGCGCCGAGCTGGGCCTGCCAGCGTTCGACCTGTTCAAGAAGCCTGAAGCCCCCGCTGAAAGCACCAAGGGTTTCACCCTGGCGCAGAAGATGGTCGGCAAGGCTTGCGGTCTGGCAGAAGGCCAAGGCGTACGTCCTGGTACCTACTGCGAACCGAAAATGACCACCGTGGGTTCCCAGGACACCACCGGTCCAATGACCCGTGACGAACTGAAAGACCTGGCGTGCCTGGGCTTCTCGGCTGACCTGGTGATGCAGTCCTTCTGCCACACCGCGGCCTATCCAAAGCCGATCGACGTCACCACCCACCACACCCTGCCTGACTTCATCATGACCCGCGGCGGCGTTTCCCTGCGTCCGGGCGACGGCATCATCCACTCGTGGCTGAACCGCATGCTGCTGCCAGACACCGTGGGCACCGGTGGCGACTCGCACACCCGTTTCCCGATGGGCATCTCGTTCCCAGCCGGTTCCGGCCTGGTCGCGTTCGCCGCAGCCACCGGCGTCATGCCGCTGGACATGCCGGAATCGATCCTGGTGCGCTTCAAGGGCAAAATGAAACCTGGCATCACCCTGCGTGACCTGGTTCATGCCATTCCGTACTTCGCCATCCAGAACGGTCTGTTGACCGTCGAGAAGAAAGGCAAGAAAAACGCCTTCTCCGGCCGCATCCTGGAAATCGAAGGCCTGGAAGGCTTGACCCTGGAACAGGCTTTCGAACTGTCCGACGCCTCGGCCGAGCGTTCGGCTGCCGGTTGCACCATCAAGCTGTCGAAAGAGTCGATCACCGAGTACCTGCAATCCAACGTCACCCTGCTGCGCTGGATGATCGGCGAAGGCTACGGTGATGCACGTACCCTGGAACGTCGCGCCCAAGCGATGGAAGCCTGGATCGCCAACCCGCAACTGATGGAAGCCGATGCCGACGCCGAATACGCCGAAGTCATCGAAATCGACTTGGCCGACATCAGCGAGCCTGTGCTCTGCGCGCCGAACGATCCGGACGACGCCCGTCTGCTGTCCAGCGTTGCTGGCGAGAAGATCGACGAAGTGTTCATCGGTTCGTGCATGACCAACATTGGTCACTTCCGCGCTGCCGGCAAGCTGCTGGAGCAGGTCAAGGGCCAGCTGCCAACCCGCCTGTGGCTGTCGCCGCCGACCAAGATGGACGCTCACCAGCTCACCGAAGAAGGCTACTACGGCATCTACGGCAAGGCCGGTGCACGGATGGAAATGCCAGGCTGCTCGCTGTGCATGGGTAACCAGGCACGCGTCGAGCCAAACGCCACCGTGGTGTCGACTTCGACCCGTAACTTCCCGAACCGTCTGGGTGACGGCGCGAACGTCTACCTGGCTTCGGCCGAACTGGCGTCCGTTGCGTCCATCCTGGGTCGCTTGCCGACCGTCGAGGAGTACATGGAATACGCCGGCAAGATCGACAGCATGGCAGCGGACGTGTACCGCTACCTGAGCTTCGACCAGATCGCCGAGTTCCGTGAAGCGGCTGCAAACGCCAACATCCCGGTCGTTCAAGCCTAAAGCTTAAAACGCCCGACTGAAAACGCCGCCCTTCTTGCTAGGGGCGGCGTTTTTTTTTGCCTGTCTATTTCGGGGAATGCCTTTTTGTTGGGGACATATCCGTTGCTGCGGTAACGGCGGCTTAGGGTTCCGCTCTTACAGCGGGTCACTTTTGGAAGAGCGCCAAAGTAACCAAAAGCGCTTTGCCCCACCACTCGGCACCTCGCCTAGGCTCGGTGTGCCCTCACTCCGGCATTGCTCCGTGGGCCGCCGCGAAGGGCCATCCATGGCCCAGCGCGGCTACCTCGGCATCCATGCCGAGGTGCCCACTGCGCAATGCCTGCGTTCGGCCAGCGTGGTTTAACGGGGCGTCGAGATCAAGATCAAGATCCAAAGCAAGAGCAAGAGCAAGAGCAAGAGCGGGATACATGCCAGCATCTATGTGGCTGAGCCTCCGCTATCGCGAGCAAGCTCGCTCCCACAGGGGATCTTCAGCAAACACAAAACCCATATACACCGCAAAACCTGTGGGAGCGAGCTTGCTCGCGATGAGGCCGGCACATCCAACATCACCGTAAACTGACACACCGCCTTCGCGAGCAAGCCCGCTCCCACAGGAAAAACACGGTCCCACAAAGAACCAGGTCGGCTATAAGGCCGCCTCGGCGTGGACGTTGATCTCGGGCGCCCCGTTAACCACGCTGGCCGAACGCAGGCATTGTGGAGTGGGCATCCCGGCATGGATGCCGGGATAGCCGCGCTGGGCCATGGATGGCCCTTCGCGGCGGCCCACGGAGCAATGCCGGAGTGAGGGCACACCGAGCCTAGGCGAGGTGCCAAGTGGTGGGGCAGAAGCGCTTTGGTTACTTTCGCGCTTTTCGAAAGTGACCCGCCGTCAGGGCGGAACCCTAAGCCGCCGTTACCGCAGAAACGGATATACACACCAACCTCGCCCCCCCAATAAAGGCCTAAGCCAAGAGGGAATAAACCAAAGCCGTAATCGCCACCAAACCCACCAACGTAACGAAGACATTCGAAGCCTGGCCGCGATAACGGGCCATGGCCGGGACTTTGCGAATGGCATACATCGGCATCAGGAACAGGATCGCTGCGATAACCGGCCCCCCCAAGGTTTCGATCATGCCCAGGATGCTCGGGTTGAGGGTAGCGACGATCCAGCACACCACCAGCATGAACGCCGCGGTGAGGCGGTCCAGGGTCTTGGGCGCCGGGCGGCGGCCGCTCTTGACGATCAAGCCCTTGAGGCCTTCGCTGGCGCCGATGTAGTGCCCCAGGAACGACTTGGAGATGGCGACAAACGCAATCAACGGCGCGGCAAAGGCGATGGTCGGGTTGCTGAAGTGGTTGGCCAGGTACGACAGGATCGACAGGTTCTGCGCCTTGGCTTCGGCCAGTTGCGCCGGGGTCAGGGTCAGCACGCAGCTGAACACGAAGAACAGCACCATCACCACCATCAGCACATGGGCGCGCGACAGGATCTGCGAACTGCGCTCCTCGGCGTTGCCGCCGTAGCGGCGTTTCTGGTCCACCGCAAAGGCCGAGATGATCGGTGAATGGTTGAACGAGAATACCATCACCGGGATCGCCAGCCACAAGGTATGCAGCAGCGCCGAAGCCTCAGGCGGCGTGGACGCCGTGGTCAGGATGCCGCCGCTCCAGTGGGGAATCAGGAACACCGCCAGGAACAGCAGCGCAACGATGAACGGGTAGACCATCAGGCTCATGGCCTTGACGATCGCCTGCTCGCCACAGCGGACCACCGCCAGCAGGCCCAGGATCAGCACCAGGGACAGCACAGCCCGAGGAGGCGGCTGGATATGCAACTGATGCTCCAGGAAACTGCCCACCGTGTTGGTCAACGCCACGCTGTAGATCAGCAGGATCGGGAAAATGGCAAAGAAGTACAGCAGCGTGATCAGCGCACCGGCCTTGAGGCCGAAATGTTCTTCCACCACCTCGGTGATGTCCGCGCCGTCGCGACCGGATAACACGAAACGGGTCAGGCCCCGGTGGGCATAGAACGTCATGGGGAACGCCAGCACCGCCAGGATCAGCAACGGCCAGAAGCCGCCCAGGCCCGCATTGATGGGTAAAAACAGAGTACCTGCACCGATGGCGGTGCCAAACAGGCCCAGCATCCACGTGGTGTCCTGGCGACTCCACTGGCTGAGGGTGGCTGGGACTGTCGTTTCAAAGCGCTCTTCGACGCTATTGGCCTGATCATTCATCCGGGCGGATCTCCGTATTCCGGTCACATGCACCCGGCCAGGACGAGTCGGAAAAGCCCGACAGGCAGCGCCCTGGCCGAAACAGGGGCGCGATTGTCCGGGATTCGCGAGCAGAAGCAAAGGCTTAGCTGAGGAGCGGTTATGCGTATCAGATCGCCGCCATAGAATTATCCCTGCATTCCCTGTGGGAGCTTGCTCGCGATAGCGGAGGGTCAGCTTGCATCAGCGCTGAATGTACCGCCGCCTTCGCGAGCAAGCTTTGCTTCCACAGGTCCTGATCAAACAGATCTGATGGGTGTACGACCGGGAGAGCCAGGCCGGCTATAAAGCCGCCTCGCGAGCAAGCTTTGCTCCCACAGGTCCTGCTCAAACAGATCTGATGGGTGTACGACCGGGAGAACCAGGTCGGCTATAAAGCCGCCTCGCGAGCAAGCTTTGCTCCCACAGGTCCTGATCAAACAGATCTGATGGGTGTACGACCGGGAGAGCCAGGCCGGCTACTAGGCCGCCTCGGCGTGGACGTTGATCTCGGGCGCCCCGTTAACCACGATGGCCGAACGCAGGCATTGTGGAGTGGGCAACCCGGCATGGATGCCGGGTTAGCCGCGCTGGGCCATGGATGGCCCTTCGCGGCGGCCCACGGAGCAATGCCGGAGTGAGGGCATGCCGAGCCTAGGCGAGGCACCAAGTGGTGGGGCAAAAGCGTTTTGCTTACTTTTGCGCTTTTCAAAAGTGAGCCGCCGTCAGGGCGGAACCCTAAGCGGCCGTTACCGCAGAAATGGATATGTACTCACTACTACGACCGAAATGCACATAAAAAGCCAAGCCCCCCTGCCCCCGGCTCCTACAATCAGGTTGAATACTTGAAATCGCCCCAGCGCCCACAGGAGCCCAGCATGACCGCAACCGTTCTGGTACTGGTTGAAACCGTCAATGAATGCCTGCCTATTCTCGAGAAGCAGGGTTACCACCTGGAATTGGCGCCCACGCCTGCCGAACGCAAGACGGCGATTTTCGAACACGGTGAACGCTTCAGCGCAGTGCTGACCCGCGGCCCCCTGGGCCTGACGGAGGAAGAGATCGCCGCCCTGCCCAACCTGAAAATCATCTGCGTGATCGGTGCCGGTTACGAACAAGTAGACCTGCAGGCCGCACGCCATCGGGGCATCGTGGTCACTAACGGCGCCGGGGTCAACGCGTCGTCGGTGGCTGACCATGCCATGGCGCTGTTGCTGGCGTTGGTGCGCGACATACCCCACTCCGATGCCGCCCTGCGACGGGGCGAATGGCCAAGGGTTTCGCGCCCCTCTCTGGCGGGTAAGCGGCTGGGCGTGTTGGGCCTTGGCGCGGTGGGCATGGCGATCGCCAAACGGGCCGCCCTGGGCTTTGACATGAGTATCAGCTATCACAATCGCCGGGTGCGCAACGACGTGCCCTACACCTTCTGCGCCACTCCCACGGAACTGGCGCGGGTCTCGGACTTCCTGATCGTCGCCACGCCAGGCGGCCTGGATACCCGGCAATTGATCAACAAGCAGACCCTCGATGCGCTCGGCCCAAAAGGCTTTCTGGTGAACGTCGCCAGGGCCAGCGTGGTTGCCACCGCCGATCTGATCAGCGCCCTGGAGCACCGGCGAATAGCCGGAGCGGCCCTGGATGTGTTCGATCACGAGCCCGAGGTGCCGCAGGCGCTGAAGAACCTGCCCAACGTCGTCCTCACCCCCCACGTGGCCGGCCTGTCGCCGGAAGCGACCCGCGCCATGGTAGAGCTGGTGGGCCAGAACCTGACCGCGTTCTTTTCCGGCAAACCGGTGTTGACACCAGTACCGTGGCCCGACGAGGAGCGTTAGAGAACGCCCAATAACGTCCACAAGCGCCGGGATTCGGCATCGGCACTGATCAGTTCACCCAACAGCTCGCTCAACGGCTTGTTGCCCCACTCCACGCCGCGTCGGATCAGGTAGGGCACCGGGCTGTGGGGTTCGGTACGAGCCAGGTAACCGGCGATGACCAGTAACTGCCGATAGGCCTCTTCACGATTGGCCGGTTCCTGGAAGACCTGGGCAGGTGCCGCCTGCGGCTGGGACGTCGACGTCGTGGACGCCGGGGACGTTTGCACCGGCGCGACGGTGGGTTGCTGTGGGTGCATCGCGATGAACTCCTCTACCAGTGTCAGCAAGGCCTGCATCACGTCCTGCAGGGATTTGTAGCCCGGGGCCAGGTTGCCCAGGTAAGCGTCGCTCCAGGCTTCGAGCCGTTGCAGGTGTTGCAGGCTCAACATCAGGCTGCCTTGGCGATGCAACCAGAACGACAAGGGTGTGTTGCGAATCAGTTCGCCGAGTTTCTTTTGATCGTTGCGCGCCGCTTCGGCCGAGGCCTTGGCGTTCTTGCTGTCGTTGACCAACACTTGCTGGCGCTGCAAGCGTTGCCAGTCGTCCAGGCAGAAAGCGGCGAAGGCCTGTTCCCGGCCGTCGAACAACGGCACCCGCGTGAGCAGCACTTCGCTGTAGCGACGGGCCAACCACTCCAGGGGGATCACCCGCCAAGACTGGTCGCCTTCCTCGGCCTGGGGGTGCAACTGCTCCGGATAGCGCTCACACAGTCCCGCCACCAGCGCCAGGCTACCCGGCAATCCCTCCAGCCCGGCCATATGCAGCCAGGCCTCCCCCAGCCAGGCGCTGATCATCAGGTCCTTGCTGCGCTCCAGCAGCAACGTGGTCGCGAGCCGTTCCAGGTCCGGCCACAGGGCGCGCTTGATCGAAGACTGCCACACACCGGTGGGCAGGCTGGTATCGTCCTCCCGGCGCAATTCGCGCAACTGGTCATATTCCGGTTCGTAGCGCAGGTCCGGGCCGCAGGGCGATTCGGCGCTGATCGGCTCGAGCAACTGGCTGACCAGCTCAGGCAAAGGCGATATCGGCAAGCTCACAGGCCCTCCTCACGGGTGGCGATGGCGGGGCTCGATGCGCTCGCCATGAAAGGTGAACGGGGTGCCCGCGTCGGTAGCGGCGGGATCGACAACGGCAGCTTGGAGCCCTGGCTCATCAACGACAGGCGCACGAACATCAGTGTCTGCTCCGCCGTGCGGGCCTGGGTCTGGGCAATGACCGGCAGTTGCAGGGCCAGGGGGAAATCGGTGTAGTCGACATTCGGCTGGCGCTGACTCGCCACCTGCGAGCGCATCAGGCGCAGCAATGACCAAGGCCCCTGGTACTCCCAGCCGGCCTCCAGGTCGCGCACCACCAGGTTCGGTTGCAGCGGGTCGTTGGCCGGACGCTGATAACCGTTGCGGGCCCAGCGCAAGGTCAGGCGCACGGGCTGGCCGACCATCCAGCGCAGGTTCTGCTGGCCGCCGCCGGGGTAGCTGATCTGTTGGTTGCCGGCGTCCAGGCTCCAGGCGATCACCTGGTCGGCGCCACGCTCTTCATCGCGATCGGTGCGCCAGCGCACGTCCATTTCCACCCCCAGGATGCCACTCTTGTCCCGTACGAACAGCGGCCCGAGCCAAGTACCGGCCTGTTTCAAACGGTTGAGGAAATCCTCGGCCGCCAGCCGCTCTGGCGTCTGGCTCAACGTCAGCCCGGCCTGGGCCAGGGGCAGGCGTGTGTCGATCAGTTCCAGCAAATGCTGGACCCGCGCCGGGTCGGCATCGCTGGCCCGCACATCCTGAGAAAACGGGAAGCGCCCGGCAAGGTACTGATTGAAATAGTTGGCGACGTCATTCCAGGCGGTCGCGGCCTGGTTCTGTTGCAGGTACAGGCACCGTTGCAGGGCGCCCTGCTGCAACGCGACCGTGCGCAGGGCCAGGTCACCGCGACCACCAGGCAGGCTGGAGGTCTGCAAGATCTGCGCGCAGGAGGTGGTGTCCATGGCGATAAAGTCCCGGCTGACCAATTGTTCCAGTTGGGCCGCCGAGCTGGCCGGGTTCTGATTCTTGTACTTGAGCAGCTCATCGTTGAGGGCCATGAAACGTGCCACCTGGTCGTGCTCCAGGGCCGACAGGTTGTCCTGCTGGACGATCAACCATTCCAGCGCGGGCATTCGCTGCTCGGCGATCTGCAACATCGCGCCGAATTGCTGGGCCAGGTTCAGCTTCAGGTCTTGTGGATCGCTGGCACCGTAGAGTTGCAAGCCGAAGTTTTTCGAACCGTCCCAACGCTGGACATCGGCCCGCTGGCTGAACAGCGGCTGGGCATCGATTTCGTCCAGGCCACTCTTGAGCTGCGCCAATGCCCGGCGATTGAGCAGACGTTGGAAACGCATCGCCAGGTCGCCACGGTGCACGTCCATGAAGGCTTTTTGCAGCGCAACGGCCTGGGTCGTTTGCACATTGAAGCCCATGCCGGGCAGCGCCTCGTCGCTTTCATCCAGGCTCAACCACATGGCCCGGGCCGCGGCGCCTTCAGCGGCCTGCATCAGCGCGTCACGGTAATCCGGCGGAATGCGCGGCATTTCTTCATTGGCATAGCTCTTGTAGCTGGCGAAGTAGTTCAGCGCGACGCTGAAATCATCGCTGCCATCGCCCTGGCCCATCGAATCGGGGTTGTTGCCCGACGGATCCTTCTGCATGGCCAGCGCCACGAAATCACGCTTGAACAGCGCCTGCACCGCACCATCCAGCGCCGTGACATGGTCTTGCAGGACCAACAGGCCACTGCCCTGTTGCACCAGCAGATTGTCCCGGGAGCCGGTCTGGACGATCCACTGGTCACGAAAGCTCTGCTGCAACTTCGCCGCCTGGCTCTCCAGGTCCTGCTCGATATCCGGCCCCAGCAAAGTGCTGTGGCTGACCTTGTCCAGCATCTGGCTGTAACCGGGCACCAGGTCCTGGCCCTTGCCCCGCCCCCAGGCCGAGTTGGTCAGGCTGACCAGCGTCTGCAAATCGTCGATCAGCGCCATCAGGTCTTCGAGTTCGCTCAACGAATTGCCACTGCCGGCCTCCAGCCGTTGCAGGTGCAGCTTGAGGTACCCGGCCTGGCGCACGAAGTTGTCCGCCAGGAAGTAATGGTCCAGCCAGCGCTGCATCAGGCCGGTGAAGTTATCGGAGATCACCGGGCGCGCGGCGTTCAGGTCCAGCCCTTTCAAATCGCTGTTCTGGGCATCGAACAGCACCCGGTTATAGAACCGTGGCCGGCTCAAGGTGCCGGTATTGAGCCCCAGGGACAAGGCGGTGTTGCTCAGTTGCACCAGTTCGTCCAGCGGTGCCTTGGGATCGTTCACCACCTGGCTGAACATCTGGTTGTGCTGTTCAAGGCGTACCGCCAGGTCCACCAGCGCCTTGGCCTTCACGTAGCTCTGCCATTGCGCCGGGTCTTCGTTCTCCACATTGCCCCGCCGCTCGGTGTTGCGGATGGATTTGAGCTGCTCCAGGTCTGAATTGAGCAGGTCCCGCAGAGGCAATATCCAATGGCGCCGAGCAGTCAGGCGCAACCCATTCTCCAGCTGCGTGTCCACGCAAGAGAACCACGAAGTGGGAAAGACCACCGAGACAAAGCGCCAGCGCGGGGCCTTTTCCAACATGTTCCAGTAGTTCTGCACGTTGTGCCGGGTCGGTTCCAACTGCGGTTCGTCAGGGTCGACCACAAGGTGGTTCTTATGGGTGCTGAGGATCAAGCGCGACAGCCCTTCGGCTTCTTCCACCGAATCGTGCCAGACCCAGACCATGCCACCCAACCAGACCAGCCCCACCACCAACGCCACCGCTCCGACCAGCCGATGCCCGCGCTGGCGCAGGCGCAACAGCCGCGGCACAGGTTGGGCCAAACCACCCTCAGCCACCAGCCGTCGTGACCACAACTGCCGGGCGAACACGCTTTGCCGCTGGACACTGTCGGCGGCGGTCAAACCATCACCGCTGACAGCCGGCGCCTGGCTGGCAGTGAAATACACCCCGCGACAACGCGGCGCTTCGCCCTGGGCATTGCCCTGGAACACCGGCTCCAGCAGGATCTGCAAGGCCCGTCGCAAGCCTTCGAAGCGCTCCGGCAACCCATAAAGATCGCTGCCCAATTGCCCCGACAGCGCACCGATCTCGATGATCGACTGCGACAGCGCCGCGTTGACCTGATCCAAGGCCTGGTCACTCCACTGCGACTGCCAGGCCGCATCCGGCAAATAGGGCGAGGACCAGCCCAGCATCGATTCACGCGCCTCGGCGGGCAGCGCGCTGACCAGTTCCTGGACCCCGGGCAGCTCTTCCATCCCGGTGATCACCACGTACACCGGCAGGCTGAGGCCGAACCGTTGCAACAAGTCGATAAAGCACCGCCGGACCTTGAGGCTCAGCTCGGTGGTGTGTTCGATGTCGTCGAGGGTGCTGAACGGCACCGTCCAGATCACCGCATCCAATGGTCGCTTGCTGCGCAAGCGCAACATCAGCCCCAACAGGCGCCACCAATTACCCCGTTGCCGGTTCATGCCTTCATCGGGCAGGAACAACGCCTGGGGCACCACCAGCACCGAGCCCTCGGCATCGGAAAACCAGCGCCCGAACCAGGCGGCCTTGTCGGTCGGTTGCAAGCGCCATTGGGCGCACAGTTGGGCGCCGTCGCTTTCGTTGCCGAGCATCATCAGCCAAGGCATCTGATAGCGGTCCCGGGTGCCCTGCTCCTGTTCCATGCGGCGCACCGCCCCATAGAAACTGCGGATCGCCGCCCCGCCCTGGGTCCGCAGCCACCAGATCAGGGCCGCGATCAACAGCACCACGACGATGGCGAGCACCACCAGGGCAACGATGCTCAGGGTGCTCATGAGTCCTGCTCCTGAACCACCGATTCATTCAGTTGCAGCACCGGCTCGAGCTCCAAACGAATGTCACGCCAGAACACCTGCCCCAAGCCGGTCAGCAACAACACCATCGCCAGGATCGCCAGCCCCAGGCGAAAGCCGTCCGGCAGCGATTGCTGCACCGGCATGCGCACTGGCGGCGTCGCCGAAGACAGCGCCAGGCGCTGGCTGACATCGACATAATCGGGTTCGTGCTGCCAGGCAAACGTGAACAACGCCAGGCGCCATTTCTCATGCTGGACCTGGCCCGGCTCACCACGCAATCGCCCCTGGAACCCGAGGATCAGGCATTGCAGGTAGACATTCGCCAGGTCCCGGGTGCCGGGCATCTGCTCGTCCAGCAGTTTCTTGATCGCCGCCGGCAAACGCTCGCCAGCCTGGCGACTGGCATACATGCGTGATTCGAGGGGGTGCTGCTGCCAGGCCAGTTGTCCGGGCCAGGGGCTGAACAGCAAGGTTTCGTCCACCAGCGCCACGAAGGCATAGACCAGCGACTTGACCTGCTCGGTCGCGGCATCGCCGACGGTGGCGAAGGCCACCCGCCACAGACGCTGGGCGCTGCGCCCGGAAAACTCCACCACCCGATTGACCAATACCGCAGGGTCGCTGTCCTTGGGCAAGTCTTGCCATTCCTGGGACCACTTCAGCCAGGCCTGGCGAAAAGCGCTGCTCAGCGGCGCCTCATGCAGACTCCGAACCGCCCCGCCACTTCCATCAGGCATACGACTCCCCTTTTGCGATCAGGCACTTTCACTGGCTTGCGCCACGAACAACACCACTTGCCACGGGCTGCTGGCCTGGGCCGATGCCGGCGCCACGATGTGCAGCGGCAATTGCGCGTCGAACCATTGCCCGCTGGCGGCCACCACAAACAAACGGGTGTCGTCGCCCACGCTGTAGGCCACCTGTTCGTTGCGGCTCATGGCCTGGTGGGGCAGACCGCTCATGCGTTGTCGGCTGAGCAGCGGGATGTGCCGCGCCGACGCAATGATCGCCCCGCGCAACCACTCGCCCGCCGCCTGCTCGCTGGCGCCGTTGGGCATGCGCAGGCCGATCACCAGGCGTTGGTCCGGTTGGTCGTCAGGCAACTGGATCGAAAAGACCTGCTCGTTGCGCTCGAAAGCCAGGCTGCGATAGCCGGCACGAATCAGCTCCAGGGTGGTTTCCAGCCAGTCGAGCAACGGCTCGTAGCCGCGCTGCAATTCGAGGAAATCCAGCGGTGCGAAGGCCGGGACGCCCGCCAGCGGATCGAGGGCCGACCAGCTCCCGGCCAGCCCCAGCAGCAAACCGTAGAGCGCCTGGGGCGTTGCCACCCGGGTGTTCAGCGCGCCTTCGACTTCCGGCAAGCGCGCCCACAAGGCGGTCAATTGCCGGCGGATCTCCATGGCATCGTCCTGGTTGCCGGCCGCCTGGGCCTGGCGCAAGCGACCAGCGAGAAACATGCACTTTTCCCGGGCCCGGGCGCATACCCCGGCGACCCGTCGACCGAGGGCCGACTCCGGCAACAGGATCGGCGTCGGTGGGGTGTAGGGCACGCGCCAGAAGCCACCGCCCTCCTTGCGGATGCGCAACAGCGGCAGGCAGATCGAATCGGCCTTGCTCAGTTGCGTGCACAGCCTCGGGTTGGGTCGCCAGACGGTGATCGACTCGGGAAATGCACCGCTGGTGAGGTCTGGCAACGCCTCGCCGACCACCGATTGCAGGCGCCCCTTGAGCGGCACCAATTGCCCGGCGCGCCACAGCGGGCTGACGGCCAGGTACACAGTCACGGTGGCATCGTCGGTCTTGTCGATCGCCTCTCCGATGTCCAGCTCCAGGGTCGGCCCGACACCAGCCTGCAGGTTGACCGGCAGGCCGTCCGGCAAGGTGCCCTGCAATTGCAGCAGCCGCACCTGGCCGGCGCTGAGGGCCGAAGGATCGACTTCCAACTGGCTGACACCCCAGAACCAAGGGTTGCAGGCCCCGGCAAAATACGCAGCCAGGGCCTCGGCACGCAGCCCTTGCAATTGAAAATGCTGGGGCAGCAATTGCATGCCCTCATGCCAGCACACCGCGTCAGGTAACAGACTCATACGACTCCCTTCGACATCCCAATGTCGCCGCGCATGGCGGCCCGCGGTCACTCAAGGCTGGCTGTCATCGAGCCCCATCATTCACGAGGGTCATCTCGCGACTGTCGAACTTCAGCCAGGCCTGGCGCTGATCGTCCAACCGAAGCCGGTGGGCTCCGGGAGTGTTATAGCTGGCGAAGACCAAAAGTCCAGCGGCGCGCCGGCCCTCCAACGGGAAGGGTTGGCGGTCGATGAATTGCCCCGGAACCAGCTCCAGCCCCCACACCGACATGAGTTGACGATAGTCGCGCTGGAACTGTTCGCGCTCGGCGAACCATTGGCTGGCGGTGATGCCCGACAGCTGCTTGAGCAGGTCCGGGTCGTTCACCGCGATGAAGTCCACGGCGATCGGCGTGTCGTCATTGGCCCGGGGCGCGACGTCCAGGGTCAGGCTGTCCAGGTCGACGCTGGGGGCAAAAAGCGAGCAACCGGTGAGCGCCAGGCTCAAAAAAAATCCGAAAAAAAACCCACGCAAAATGAATCTTCCTTTTCTCTGCGGTCAAAAATTGTTTTTGCTTGCTTTTTTATAGACCTGTTCTAGCGTCTTGGGTAGTTCGACCCACACGGTCGAATGCGCCAGGTTCGTCAAGGGAATGACAGGTTTTCTGCCGTCCATTTGCAACCTGTGGATCAGCAAGGGATTGCGATGAGCGGGACTCCCGATGCATTGCGCCCGCACATGCATCGGAGTCGGCCGCCATGGCAGAAAGTACCCAGCACAAGCTCGACAGAGTCCGCCCTCCCCGCGTCCAGATCACCTATGACGTGGAAATCGGCAACGCCATCGAGAAAAAAGAATTGCCACTGGTTGTCGGCATTCTGGCCGACCTCTCGGGCAAACCACTGGACCCGCTGCCCAAGCTCAATGAGCGGCGTTTTACCGAAATCGATCGGGATAATTTCAACGAGGTGCTCGCCTCCATCTCCCCCCGCGCCACGCTCCAGGTGAACAACACCCTCAGCGGCGACGACAGCAAGCTCAACATCGAACTCAACTTCCGTCACATCGACGACTTCGATCCGGTCAAGGTCGTGGAGCAGGTCACGCCGCTGCGCCGGTTGTTCGAAGCACGCCAACGCCTGCGGGACCTGTTGACCAAACTCGATGGCAACGACGACCTGGACAAGCTGCTGCGCGACGTGATCGCCAACACCGAAGGCCTGCAGGAAATCAAGTCGGCGCGCCCCCAGGACGTACCGCCAGAGCTGCCGACCGTGGCCGCCAACGATGACCCTGCCCCGGCCGAACCACAGGCCTGATCGCGCGCATCATTAAGGGAGATAACACCATGCCTGCTTCATCCAGCGCTCAAACCAGCGAGAGCACGACCCAGACCCTGTCCCTGCTGGACAAGATCATCGCCGAAGGCCGCATGGCCCACGACGACAGCCAGCAAGACTACGCCCGCGACATGCTGGCCGAATTCGCCACCCAGGTCCTCGACGAAGGCATGGCCATCGACAAGGACACCGTGGCGATGATCAACGACCGCATCAGCCAGATCGACCAGTTGATCAGCGCCCAGCTCAACGAAGTGCTGCACCACCCGGACCTGCAGAAACTCGAAGCCTCCTGGCGCGGCCTGCACCTGCTGGTGCAGAACACCGAGACCAGCACCCGGCTCAAATTGCGCCTGCTCAACGTCACCCAGAAAGAACTGCAGAACGATCTGGAAAAAGCCGTCGAATTCGACCAGAGCGCGCTGTTCAAGAAAATCTACGAGGAAGAATACGGCACCTTCGGCGGGCACCCGTTCAGCCTGCTGGTGGGTGACTACACCTTTGGCCGGCATCCGCAGGACATCGGCCTGCTGGAAAAACTCTCGAACGTCGCCGCCGCCGCGCACGCCCCGTTCATTGCCGCCGCCAGCCCGCGGTTGTTCGACATGACCAGCTTCACCGAACTGGCGATCCCCAGGGACCTGTCGAAGATTTTCGAGAGCCAGGAGCTGATCAAGTGGCGCGCCTTCCGTGAAAGCGAAGACTCGCGCTACGTATCCCTGGTGCTGCCGCACTTCCTGCTGCGCCTGCCATACGGCCCGGACACGCTGCCGGTGGAAGGCATCAACTACGTCGAAGACGTCAACGGCACCGACCACAGCAAATACCTGTGGGGCAACGCCGCCTGGACCCTGGCGCAACGCATCACCGAAGCCTTCGCCAAATATGGCTGGTGCGCAGCCATTCGCGGAGCCGAGGGCGGTGGCGCGGTCGAAGGCCTGCCGGCCCATACGTTCCGCACCAGTTCCGGGGATCTGTCGCTCAAATGCCCGACCGAAGTGGCGATCACCGACCGTCGTGAAAAAGAACTCAACGACCTGGGCTTCATCTCCCTGTGCCACAAGAAAAACAGCGACGTGGCGGTGTTCTTCGGCGGCCAGACCACCAACAAGGCCAAGCTCTACAACACCAACGAGGCCAACGCCAACGCGCGGATCTCGGCGATGTTGCCGTACGTGCTCGCGGCCTCGCGCTTCGCCCATTACCTGAAGGTGATCATGCGTGACAAGGTCGGCAGTTTCATGACCCGGGACAACGTGCAGACCTACCTCAACAACTGGATCGCCGACTACGTGCTGATCAACGACAACGCGCCGCAAGAAATCAAGGCGCAGTACCCGTTGCGCGAAGCGCGAGTGGACGTGACGGAAGTGGCCGGCAAGCCAGGCGCCTACAAGGCCACGGTGTTCCTGCGGCCGCACTTCCAACTGGAGGAGCTGACCGCCTCGATCCGCCTGGTGGCGACCCTGCCGCCGCCGGTAGCTGCCTGACCACCCTTGGCAAGGGAGCAAGCTCTCACTGGGCTGCGTGTAGGAGCTGCCGAAGGCTGCGATCTTTTGATCTTGATCTTTCGCTCTCGACTCAATGGGTAGGGGAAAGATCGCAGCCTCGTTGCACTCGACAGCTCCTACACAGCTCCTACAGCGCAGTCCGCCGGGAGCAAGTTTCATCGCCACAGGTTAATTCATCGGTATCGGGCACTACCTCATTCGTCTTCTTCAGGAGTTCCACACAATGGATGCAATCATTCTCGACCTCGGCGGCGACATCAAGGGCGACAGCCTGCTGGAGGGTTTCACGGACAAGATCGAGGTCATGTCCTACAGCCACAACGTGGCGATGCAGGTCACCAACGACGTCAGCAACTCGGAGCGAACCTCTGGCCGGCCCCACATCGGCGAATTCACCCTGACTAAATTCATCGACAGCTCCACCCCCTCGCTCAACGAATATTGCTGCGCCGGCAAACCGATCCCGCAAGCCGTCATCACCATCGGCCGCAACGCCGCCGAGGGCAGCGGCAAACTCATGCCGTTCATCATCTACACCCTGACCAACGTCGTGCTGTCCAACGTCAGTGTCAGCGGCGGCACCGGCGGCAAACCGGTAGAAACCCTGTCGCTGAACTTCACCAAGATCAAATGGGAGCTCACCGCGCAGAAAGACGACGGCACCAAGGAAGGCACGGCGGGCACGACCTGGGACCTGGCCGCCAACAAAATGACCAAGTAAGGAAACCGCACCCATGGCTGGCTTCGGGCTGCGCCCGCCCCTGTTCGAACGCCTGGCCAGCCCGGCGAACGATACCGGGCGGGCGTTCGACCGGCAGGCGTTGCAAGACTCGGTGCATGCCGAACTGTCGCGCCTGTTCAATACCCGACGCGGCCCACGGGCGCTGACCGAACCGCCGAGCATCCTGGACTACGGCATCGCCGACTGGACCGCGCTGCAACAGCAGCGCAGCGATGACCGCCGCCAACTGACCCGGGAAATCCGCCAGGCCATCACCTGCTTCGAACCTCGCCTGCGCCTGGGCGAGGTCGAGGTCTGCCCGGTGCCGGGCCATCCGCAGCAACTGTGCATACGGCTGCTGGGCGAGCTGCGCGGCGACCTGCATGCCTGGCCCGTGGCCTTTGTCATCGAGCACGCCGGCGACGGCCTTGAGGTACGACATGAGCGACTCGATTGACCCGCAACTGTTGGACTATTACCAACGCGAACTGACCTGGTTGCGGCATGCCGGGAGCCTGTTCGCCGAGCGTTACCCCAAGGTCGCCCGGCGCCTGGAGTTGTCCCCCGGCGAATGCCCCGATCCGCATGTCGAGCGCCTGCTGGAAGGTTTCGCACTGTTGGCTGCACGCTTGCAACGCCGACTGGACGACGACTACGCCGAATTCAGCGACGCCCTGCTCGAACAGCTTTACCCGTTGGCCATGCGGCCCTTGCCGTCGTGCGCCATCGTGCAGTTCGAACCCGACCCCAGCAAAGGCAACTTGAACGAGGGCTACCCGCTGCCCCGCGATACACCGTTGTTCGTCACCACGGACAAAGGCCAGAGCATTCATTTTCGGACCACCGCCGCCGTGCATTTGTGGCCGGTGGAAATCAGCGAGGCATTGCTGCTGGGCAGCGACGAAACCCAGGCGTTGACCGGAGTGGTCCGGGCCCGCTCGGCCTTGCGCCTGGAGCTGCGATGCCTGGGCGAAAGCCAGTGGTCGACGCTGGGAATCGACTCGCTGCGGGTACACCTGGCAGCGTCACCGATCATCAACGCCGGGCTGTACGATTTGCTGGGCGCGCACGCCATCGAGGTCCTGGCCGGCGCGCCGGGCAGCGCGCCGGAGTCGCTGACAGGCTTGCCACAGATCGTCGGCTTCGCCAGTGACCAGGTCTTGCTGCCGGATGAAGACGGCGTGCACCCCGGCATGCGTCTGCTGGCCGAGTACTTTGCCTTCCCGGATAAATTCGGCTTCTTCGACCTGCCACTGGCCGGTGCCACCAGCGACGGCCCGTCGTTGTACCTGTACATCGTTTTCGACCGCCCTCCCACCAGCCGCCTGCCGCTCCAGGCCAGCGACATCGCCCTGGGCTGCACGCCGGTGATCAACCTGTTTCCCAGGACTTCCGAGCCGCTGCGCCCGGATGGCACCCGCAGCGAGTACCGGTTGGTGGCCGACAGTCATCGGGAAAACAGCGTCGAGATCCACAGCATCCGTGGCATGCGCGCCATGTCCAGCCAGGGCGTGCGCAAAGTGCCGGCCTATTACGGCAGCCAGCATGGCAGCGACCAAACCTGTTATTGGCATGCACGACGGGTCAGTGGCATGAGCCCGAACCGATTGGGCACCGACTTGATGGTCAGCCTGGTGGACACCCAGTTCGACCCGCTGGCCGAAACCCGCGACTACAGCCTCACCGCCGAACTGCTGTGCACCAACCGCCACCTGGCCCAGAGCCTGCCGGCCGGCACCCCGCTGGGTTTCGAGCGCCCGGGGCCGGTGGCCTGGGCGCGCCTGCGCAACCCACCCAGCCCGCAAAGCCTGCCGCGCCTGGATGGCGAATCGCGCTGGCGGCTGGTGTCGCAATTGACCCTCAACCATTTGTCGCTGGTCGAAGGTCCCCAGGCATTGGACGCACTGCGCGAGATTCTCCAATTGCACAACCTGCGGGACGAGGCCAGCGCCCATCGCCAGATCGAAGGGGTATCGGGGCTGAGTTGCGACCGGGTCATCGCCCATGTCGGCGAAGACGCCTGGCGCGGCTGGCGCAACGGCCTGGAGGTGCGCCTGCAACTGGATCCGCAACACTTCGTCGGTAGCAGCGCCGTGCTGTTCTCCGGGGTGCTGGCGCAATTCTTTTCCCTTTATGCCACCGCCAATCGTTTCGTGCGCACCGTGCTGGTCCAGTCCGACAAGGAGGTGAAGACATGGCTACCCCAAGCCGGCAAACCCCTGGTGCTCTGAACCTGAGCCAGCGCCTGCGGCGCGACCCGCAACGCTTCGAATGGCTCCAGGCCTTGCTGTTGCTCGAACGTGAACATCCCCAGGCCGAGCCCCTGGGCAGCGGCACCGCGCCGCACGCCGAAGCCTTGCGTCTGCGCGGGCCCTTGACGCCGCTGTTCGCCGCCAGTGAAGTCGAGAGCCTGGGCCAGGAACCCGGCCTGCCGCCCACCCTGACCACGCCGATCTTCGGCCTCGGCGGCCCCGACGGCCCGTTGCCCTACGCCTACCAGGAATGGCTGCAACAACGGGCACGGGCGAAGGATCATGCCCCGGCGGAATTCCTCGACCTGTTCCAGCATCGCCTGCTCAGCCTGCTTTACAAGGTGATGCGCAAACATCGCATCGCCTTGGGTTTCACTGCCCCGGGATCGTCCGCCGTACACGCCCAACTGCGGGCGTTGACCGGCCTGCTGCCCAAGGCCTTGCAGGAGCGCCAGGCCGCCCCCGACTCGGCGGTACTGGCCTGCACCGCGCTGTACGCCGATGGCCGGCGTTCCCTGGACGGGTTCGCGGCGATTGTCCGTGAACAGTTCGGGCTGCCCGTGGAGCTGTCGGCCTACGAAGGTGGCTGGCGTGAAATCCCGCCGGCCAGCCGCAGCCGCTTGCAACCGGGCGGGCGCAACCTGTGCCTGGGCCGCAACGCGGTGGCCGGCACCCACGTCTGGGACGAACATGCCGGCGTGCGCCTGACCCTCGGCCCGCTGACCACGGGCCAGGCCAGCGGACTGCTGCCCAACGGCGAAGCCCATCCGCTACTCGCCAGTCTCTACGCCCTGTACTTCGGCCCCGACCTGGATTGCACCCTGGTGTTGCTGATCCGCGGCGCCGGCCCGCTGCAACTGGACCGCCAGGCAGCGCCACGGCTGAACTGGAACGGTGGCCTGCAACGCCAGCCAACCCTCGCCGTGCAACGGATCGAAACCCGCCTTCGTCAGCCGGAGATAGCCTGAAATGGAACTGGCCAGCCTGATCGGACGCCTCAACCCGGACAACCGCCGCGCCCTGGAGCGGGCCGCGCAACGTTGCATGCAGCGCAGCCATCATTACGTGGAAATCGAACACCTGCTGTTAGAGTTGCTCGACATCGAAGGCGGCGACTTTGCCTGCCTGCTGCCACGATTCGGTCTGGAGCGTGACGCGGTGGCGGCGCAAACCAACAAGGCCCTGGACCTGTTCAAATCCGGCAGCACCCGCACGCCCGCCCTGTCGGCGCAAACCATCGGCCTGTTGGAAGACGCCGTGGTCCAGGCCAGCGTGCTGGGCCTGGACAGCATCCGCTCCGGGCTGTTGCTGCTGGCACTGCTGGACCGTGATGAGCGCCGCAGCCTGCTGCTCAACAGCGCCTCGTCGTTGCTGCGCATTCCCCGCGACGCCCTGCGCACCCACCTATTGGAATGGACCGAAAGCTCCCGTGAGCATGTCGCTGGCGTGCGCCCGGCCAAACCCGGCGAGCCTCCCCAGAAACAGGACCCGGTGCTGGACCAGTACACCCAGGACCTGACCGCCGACGCCCGGGCCGGGCGCATCGACCCCATCGTCGGCCGCGACGGCGAGATCCGCCAGTGCATCGACATCCTGCTCCGGCGCCGGCAGAACAACCCGATCCTGGTGGGCGCACCAGGCGTCGGCAAGACTGCGGTGGTGGAAGGCCTGGCCCTGCGTATCGCCGCCGGGGATGTGCCGCCGTCGCTGCAGGAAGTCACCCTGCGTGTCCTCGACCTGGGCCTGTTGCAGGCCGGTGCCGGTGTCAAAGGTGAATTCGAACAGCGCCTCAAAGGCGTGATCGACGCGGTACGCAGTGCCGAAAAGCCGATCATCCTGTTCATCGACGAAGCCCATACGCTGATCGGCGCCGGCGGTGCGGAAGGCGGCAGCGACGCGGCCAACCTGCTCAAGCCCGCCTTGGCCCGGGGCGAACTGCGCACCCTGGCCGCCACCACCTGGCTGGAATACAAAAAATATTTCGAGAAAGACCCGGCCCTGGCCCGCCGCTTCCAACTGGTGCAGGTCGAAGAACCGGACGAACTTACCGCCGTGGAAATGCTCCGCGGCGTGGCGAGCAAACTGGAACAGCACCACGGCGTGCAGGTGCTGGACGCGGCCATCCACGAGGCGGTGAAGCTGTCCCACCGCTACATCTCCGGACGACAGTTGCCGGACAAAGCCATCAGCGTGCTCGACACCGCCTGCGCCCGGGTCGCCCTCGGCCAGCACGACGTGCCGCCACCGCTGGAAAGCCTGCGCCATCGGCAGAACAGCCTCAAGGACGAGGTCGAACGCCTGCGCCGGGAACAAGCGACCGGGCTCGATCACCGTGAACGCATCACCCTGCTCGAAGGCGAATCGACCAGCAACGTGCAAGCCATCCGCGAACTGGAAACCCGCTGGGGCGAAGAGCGCGAAGCCGTGCGCGAACTGCTCGACACCCGGCGCGAACTGCTTGCCCTGAGCGAACGCGCCGACAGTGAAAAAGCCGACACCGAGATCGATAACCGCATCGACCACCTGGCCGCCGAACTGCTGCGCCTGGAGGCGGGCCTGGATGCCATTCGCCAGGACGATCCGCTGGTGCCCGAACAGGTGGATAGCAAGACCGTCGCCGCCGTGATTGCTGGCTGGACCGGCATCCCGGTGGGCAAGATGCTCGCCGACGAAGCCCACGCCGTGCGCACCCTCGGCCAGCGCATGGGCCAGCGGGTCATGGGCCAGAGCACCGCGTTGAACACTATCGCCCAACGCCTGCAAGCCTACCGCGCCGGCCTCACCGACCCACAGAAACCGGTCGGCGTGTTCCTGCTGGTGGGCCCCACCGGCGTGGGCAAGACCGAAACCGCCTATGCCCTGGCCGACGCCTTGTACGGCGGTGAACGCAACCTGATCAGCATCAACCTTTCGGAGTACCAGGAAGCCCACACCGTCAGCCAACTCAAAGGCGCCCCGCCCGGCTACGTTGGCTACGGCAGCGGCGGTGTGCTCACCGAAGCGGTACGGCGCAAACCCTATTCGGTGGTGCTGCTGGATGAAATCGAAAAGGCCCACCCGGATGTGCTCGAAGCCTTCTACAACGTCTTCGACAAAGGCCTGATGGAAGACGGCACCGGCCTGGTGGTGGACTTCAAGAACACCGTGATGCTCGCCACCAGCAACGTCGGCGCCGAACTGCTTTTGGACACGCCAGTGGCACAACTGGGCAGCGATGCCTTCAACGAAGCCTTGCACAAAGTGCTGCTGCAAGCGTTCCGCCCAGCGTTTTTGGCGCGCATGACGGTGGTGGCGTACCGGCCGCTGGATGAAGCGACGCTGGAAGGGATCGTGCTGGCGAAGCTGGAAAAATTGCGCGGACGCTACAAGGCCGCGACCGGCAAGCAGTTCGAGTTCGATGCGGGAATAGTCAAGGCCGTGTTGGCCAAGTGCAGCGCGGCGGGCGCGAGGGATGTCGAGAATGTGTTGATGACGCAGGTGACGGGGAAATTGGCGGAGTGGGTGTTGGAATGACTTGCCCTGGGCTTCAGGTGGTGAAGTGCCGTTTTTCACCTTGTATTTATTCATGACCAATGGAAGGACGTTGCCATGCTGAAGGCAAGACTTGAACTGGAAAAACGCCATCTTCGCCCCACCTTTGCCAATACCCACGCGGGCATCGTCAACTTTGACCTGAGCCTTGATGTCGATCGAGACTTGCTGGCGCTGGTCGACGGCAACGCCCATCGTGCCTACTACCTGCCGTGGGATATGGATTCGGGACTCTATGTAGACCTGCCCACGACCCCGACGGGCAACGACCCTCTGCTGTTCCTCACCGCCAACCTGACGGGCTGCTGTGTAGGAATCCAGAACTTCGGCGGGTTCATCAGGGTTCGACACTACAACCTGTTCACCACGGGCAATCAGAATCCGGTCTTCTCCCAGGATGACCTTTTCCGCTACGGCACCAACGTTTCCTGGCTGCTGCCGTCGGATAAATACAATGTTCCCGCCATCCAAAGGGCAGTCCCGTATACCCATGGAGGGCCTTGGGCCGAAGCCGTCCTGTGGGGCGAGTATGTCGCCACCTACTGGCCATTCACGTCGAAGTGGCACTTCTACTACCAGAATGGAAACGCCAACAAAGTTATCCATGAATTGAACTATCAGTAGCAGGCCATTCAATGCCCCGCTCCACCGACAGCAACACCACCCTCTCCCTCACCGCCACCTCGGTGTCGGCGCTGTATCCTGAATCGCTGTCCGGAGAAGAAAGCCTCAATGCACTGGGCTCGCACATTCTCAACGCAATCAACGACGGCGCCTCGTTGACACTCACCAGCGCCGTCGCCAGCCATGTCACCACGACGCTGCACAAGGACGCCTTGCTGCGCCCGCTGGATTGGCTGGTGGCCGAAATCCGCCAACTGCCGGCCGACGCCACCGCCGAGCGCTATCAACTTTTGCTCCGGCCGTGGCTCTGGTGGCTGAGCCTGGCCAGCAACAACCGCGTGTTCCAGAACCTTGCCACCTCGGACATCGTCACCACGATTTTCAAGGCCCATGGTTTCACCGACTTCCAGCTCAAGCTCACCGGTAGCTACACCCCGCGCGAGTACTGCGTGCAGTACGGCGAAACCGACCTGGCCTTCATCTCGCGCCTGCTGGAAGAAGACGGAATTTTCTGGTTCTTCAGCCATGAAGACGGCAAGCACACGCTGGTACTGGCCGACAGCAACGACGCCTTCGCACCGATTCCCAACGGGCCAACGGTAAACTATCTCGGGCAAAAAATGGGCGAGCGAGAGCTGCACGGCATCCGTTCAGGGCAGGTGTGCCTGCAAGCGGTGGCCGGGGTTTACCAGGCCACCGACTATGAATTCACCACGCCAACGACATCGCTCTACAGCCAGGCCGAAGCTGTGGCCGGGCCGAGCTCGGTGTACGAACACCCGGGCGGCTATACCGCCAAGGCCCAGGGCGATGCGCTGACCAAACAGCGGGTGGACGGCTTGCGCAGCCAGGAGAAACGCTTCGTCGGTGAAAGCGACTGCCGCTGGCTGGTGCCAGGGTATTGGTTCACCCTCGCCGGCCATGACGACACGACACTGAATATCGATTGGGTCGTGACGTCGGTCAGCCATGAAGCCAGCCACGACAGCTATCGCAACCGCTTCGAAGCGATCCCCAAGGCCACGGCTTACCGACCGGCCCGCGTCACGCCAAAACCGCGCATGCACACCCAGACGGCAGTGGTGGTGGGCAAGGCCGGCGAAGAAATCTGGACCGATGAATACGGCCGGATCAAATTGCAGTTCCCCTGGGACCGCACCGGCAAGAACGACGAGACCTCATCCTGCTGGGTCCGCGTGGTCTTGCCGTGGAGCGGCAAGGGCTTTGGCATGCAGTTCGTGCCGCGCATCGGCCAGGAAGTCATCGTGACCTTCATCGACGGCGACCCGGATCGGCCCTTGGTCACCGGTTGCGTCTACAACGGCGACAATGCCCTGCCCTACGCGCTGCCGGCGAACCAGACCCAGTCCGGGATCAAGACCAATTCGTCCAAGGGCGGCGGTGGTTTCAACGAGTTGCGTTTCGAAGACAAGAAGGACGCCGAAGAAGTGTTTCTCCAGGCCCAGAAAGACTTCAACATCAACGTGCTCAACGACACCACCGCCACCGTCGGTCACGACGAGACCCTCACGGTGCAGAACGCCCGCACCCGCACGGTAAAGGATGGCGACGAGACCGTGACCCTGGAGAAAGGCAAGCGCAGCGTGACCATCCAGACTGGCAGCGACAGCCTCGATGTGAAGGACACCCGCACCGTCACCGTGGGTTCGGACCAGAGCCACAGCACCGGCGGCAACTACGATCATAAGGTCACCGGCAATTACAGCCTGACGGTGGACGGCAACCTGACCATCAAAGTCAGCGGCACCCTGACCCTGCAAAGCGGCGGCAGCTTCGCGATCAAGAGCGGCGCCGACCTGGCCGCCCAGGCCAGCACGTCCATCAGCCAGAAAGCCGGCACGGCCCTGAGCAACCAGGCCGGTACCTCGCTGGAAAACAAGGCCGGCACCACCCTGACCAACGACGCCGGCATCAGCCTGGTGAACAAGGCGGCGGCCGAACAGACCGTGGATGGCGGCGGCATGCTGACCATCAAGGGCGGCCTGGTGAAGGTCAACTGACAGGAGCCACCGATGGCCTCGAAAAAACTCGACCTGGAGCGTGGTGACAGCCAACTGAGCGGGCAACTGGTCGACGGCCAGCTCGACGGCCCGCTGCAAATCGAAGAAGCCCAACGCCCGCAAGCAAAGCTCAACTACAGCCAAGGTGAACTGCAAGGCACCAGCACCCTGTATCACCCCAATGGCAAGGTCTCGGCGGTATTGCCGTTCGTGAAAGGCAAACTGCAAGGTGTGGCGAGCTTCTATGCGGCCGAAGGCGGGTTGCAACGCCAGGCCACGTACCGCCGCGGGTTGCTGCACGGTGAGGCGAACAACTACTTCCCCGACGGGCAACTGGCCGAAGCCGAGGTCTATCGCGACGGCGTGCGCGACGGCCGCTATCGCCGCCTGCACCCCAACGGCAACCCGGCGGTCGAAGCCCGCTACCTCAACGGCCAACTACTGGAACCAGCCCAGGCCTACGCCGAAGACGGCCGGCCACTGGACGCCGAAGGCAAACCGATCTCCCGGGTGCGCTGGTGGTTCAGGCGCTGGAATGATCCAGCGCAGGCATAACGATTGTCTTGCCTCTCCCCCTGTGGGAGCGAGCTTGCTCGCGATGACGCCAACACATCCAACATCACCCCCCACTGACCCACCGCTATCGCGAGCAAGCTCGCTCCCACAGGGATTGATGGCGGACCTGGATTTCGCGCTCACCCCGGCACCAGTGTGGGAGCGAGCTTGCTCGCGATGACGCCGGCACATCCAACATCACCACCCACTGACCCACCGCTATCGCGAGCAGGCTCGCTCCCAAAGGGATTGATGGTGGACCTGGATTTCGCGCTCACCCCGGAACCAGTGTGGGAGCGAGCTTGCTCGCGATGACGCCAACACATCCAACATCACCACCCACTGACCCACCGCTATCGCGAGCAGGCTCGCTCCCACAGGGATTGATGGCGGACCTGGATTTCGCGCTCACCCCGGAACCAGTGTGGGAGCGAGCTTGCTCGCGATGACGCCAACACATCCAACATCACCACCCACTGACCCACCGCTATCGCGAGCAAGCTCGCTCCCACAGGGTCTGTGCAATGCCTGCAAGATTGCCGATCAGGGGATGAGCATCTGCACCTGCCCTGGCACGACGATCTTGATCACCCCGGCCCAGGTACACATCAAGGTGCTGTTGGCATCGATGGCCGGCATGTTGCCCAGCAACAGGGTCGGGGCGCCGCCGGGGATCCATGGGGCCGCGGTGGCCGGGATGCAGGGCATGGGGGTCAGCACGCCGAGTGCCGCCGCGGTGGCGGCGGCCACGGTCGGGTTCGCCAGGCTCATGCACATGCCAAACGTGGTGATGTTCACCAGCGGGATGTGATCCATGATATTCGCCGCCGGCATCCCGCCGGTCAGCAGGCGATTGACCGGCAGCACATTGAGCACCGCCGGGGCTGCGCCGAAGCTGCATTGCAAGGTCGCGGTGCCACAGACTTGCGGGCATCCCATCGCGGTTGCTCCTTTGAAAGCGACAGACTCCAAAACCTTAGCTCGCCCCTACCCGACGCGCACGCCGCCATGCATCAAGCCCGCTGATTATCCTGCAACACGCTAACCTATAAGACCCTGGCGTGCTTGTGACGCCTCCCGCGCGCCATTAGATTAGCCAATGATCGATGGCCTCCAAAATAAGCAGAAGGGATAAGCATGGCGTTTACTGATCAGTCCACCCGCGTGCGCGACGGTGAAGAACTCGATGCCAACCTGATCGACCCGTACCTCAAGGCCCACATTCCCGGCCTGACCGGCGTGCCGCAGATCAGCCAGTTTCCCGGTGGCGCGTCGAACCTGACCTACCTGCTGGAATACCCCGAGCAGGAATTCGTCCTGCGCCGTCCACCGTTCGGCCACAAGGCCAAGTCCGCCCACGACATGGGCCGTGAGTTCCGCATCCTCAATCAATTGCGCGAAGGTTTCCCGTACTGCCCCAAAGCCTACGTGCACTGCACCGACGAGTCGGTGATGGGCGCCGAGTTCTATGTGATGGAACGGGTCAAGGGCATCATCCTGCGCTCCGACCTGCCGCCGGAACTGGGTTTCGACGCCGCCCACACCGAAGCGCTGTGCAAGAGCTTCATCGACCGGCTCGTCGAGCTGCACCGTGTCGACTACAACGCTTGCGGCCTGGCCGACCTGGGCAAGCCCGAAGGCTACGTGGCCCGGCAGATCCGCGGCTGGAGCGACCGCTACGAAAAAGCCCTGACGCCCGATGCGCCGAAGTGGGAAGCGGTCAAGGCCTGGCTCAACGACAAGATGCCGGCCGACCACCCCACTTCGAGCATCGTCCACAACGACTACCGCTTCGACAACGTGATCCTCGACCCAGAGAACCCGATGCAGATCATCGGCGTACTGGACTGGGAACTGACCACGATCGGTGATCCGTTGATGGATCTGGGCAACAGCCTCGCCTACTGGATCGAAGCCGCAGACCCGGCCCCCGTCCAACTGATGCGCCGCCAGCCAAGCCATGCCCCCGGCATGCTGACCCGCCGCGAGTTCGTCGATTACTACGCCGAGCGCGCCGGGATCCGCATCGACAACTTCGACTTCTATTACACCTACGGGCTGTTCCGCCTGGCCGGCATCGTCCAGCAGATCTACTACCGCTTCTTCCACGGCCAGACCCAGGACAAACGCTTCGCGCAGTTCGTTCAGATGAACACACTGCTGGAGCAGATGAGCCTGCAGGTCATCAGCAAATCCACGCTCTGAGCGCACCTATAACAAGGAAACAGCATGTCCAAGACCCAGTTGTTCGACCTCGACGGTAAAATCGCCTTCGTTTCCGGCGCCAGCCGCGGCATCGGCGAGGCCATCGCCAAACTGCTGGCCCAGCAAGGCGCCCATGTGATCGTTTCCAGCCGCAAGCTCGACGGTTGCCAGCACGTGGCCGACGCCATCATCGCCGCTGGCGGCAAGGCCACCGCCATCGCCTGCCACATCGGTGAAATGGAGCAGATCAGCCAGGTATTCGCCGGTATCCGCGAACAGTTCGGGCGCCTGGACATCCTGGTCAACAACGCCGCCACCAACCCGCAATTCTGCAATGTCCTGGACACCGACCTGGGTGCGTTCCAGAAAACCGTGGATGTGAACATCCGCGGCTACTTCTTCATGTCGGTGGAAGCCGGCAAGCTGATGCGCGAGAACGGCGGCGGCAGCATCATCAACGTGGCGTCGATCAACGGCATCTCGCCGGGGATCTTCCAGGGCATCTACTCGGTGACCAAGGCTGCGGTGATCAACATGACCAAAGTCTTCGCCAAGGAATGCGCGCAATTCGGCATCCGCTGCAACGCCCTGCTGCCAGGCCTGACCGACACCAAGTTCGCCTCGGCACTGGTCAAGAACGACGCCATCCTGAAGACCGCCCTGGCGCAGATCCCGCTCAAGCGCGTGGCCGACCCGAGCGAAATGGCCGGCGCGGTGTTGTACCTGGCCAGCGATGCGTCGAGCTACACCACGGGTGTGGCGTTGAATGTGGATGGTGGGTTCCTGTCCTGACAGTGAGCCCTGTGAGAGACCCTGTGGGAGCGAGCTTGCTCGCGATAGCGGCGGGTCAGCCAGTACCAGTGCGACTGATGCAGCGCTATCGCGAGCAAGCTCGCTCCCACAGGGGATCTTCAGTGCTCGCATAATGAATATTTATTCCAATATTTGCAATTAGCGAATATTTATTCCATAAATAGCCCTCCTGAAAATAACAATTCAAAGGGCTCTTTCTCATGCGTGAACTCGGCATCGGTCTGATTGGCACCGGCTTCATGGGCCGTGCCCATGCCTTGGCGTTCCACAATGCCAAGGCGGTGTTCGACCTCCCCCTGAACCTGAAACTGGCGGCCCTGGCCGACGCCGATCCGCAGCGTGCCCGGCAATGCGCCCACAGCTGGGGGTTCGAGACGGCCCACAGCGACTGGCAACAACTGATCGACGACCCGAAGGTCAACCTGATCGCCATCACCACACCCAACCACCTGCACTTCCCCATGGCCATGGCGGCCATGGCGGCGGGTAAGCCGGTCTATTGTGAAAAACCCCTGGCGGTGTCCCTGGAGCAGGCCGAGCAGATGCGCCAGGCGGCCAAGGCGGCCGGGGTGGTGACGCGAGTCGGCTACAACTATCAACACAACCCGATTATTCAACGGGCGCGGGACATGATCCAGCGCGGCGAACTGGGACAGATCATCAGTTTCCAGGGCGAATTCAGCGAAGACTTCATGGCCGACCCCGCCTCGCCGTGGTCATGGCGCTGCGAAGCGGCCCACGCCGGCGGCGCACTGGCGGATCTGGGCAGCCACTTGCTGGCCATGGCCCGGCACTTGTTGGGCGATGTCGAAGCGGTGTGCGCCGACAGCCAGACTGTGCACCACCAACGCCCCGCCAGCGCGGGCAATGCCGAACAACGTGCCATTGCGGTGGATGACCAGGTCCACGCCCTGCTGCGCTTCACCAACGGCGCCCGGGGCACGGTGAGCAGCAGTTGGCTCAAGCACGGCTACAAGAACCACCTGAGCTTCGAGATCAGCGGCACCCTCGGCACCCTGGCGTTCGATCAGGAACGGCTCAACGAACTGCGCCTGTGTCGCGTCGGCCAGGCGGGTTTCCAACGCCTGCTGGCCGGTCCGGATTTGCCCGGTTATGCCGCGTTCAGCCCGGCCGCCGGTCACCAGTTGGGGTACAACGAATTGAAGACCCTGGAAGTGCACGAACTGGTGATGACGCTTGCCGGCGAAGGCGGCAGCGGGACCGACTTCGAAGAGGCCTGGGAAGTGGAGCGGCTGGCGGCGGCGATTCGTGTGGCGGCGCGGGAGGAGCGTTGGGTGAAGGTCAGCAAGCAATAACTTGCTGAGCAAACCGCTCATGTGAACGGCTCTTGTGGCGAGGGAGCCCCCGCCGCGTCTTCGACGCTGCGCTGTCGCGCAGCAAACAATTATTCGGCCTAAGATAGGAGGTGCGCGCAGGACAGAGGCCGTAGTTATCACTGGCGTGTTCGCACCCGAGAGGGAGAGTGGTCCGCACGGTATCGGCGTGGAGTCGTTGTTGGCACAGCACGCTGTGACCACGTATAGGAGAGTGAACCCTTTCGCCACCGTGTGGCCTGCGCCTTGGAATCTATTTAGAAGATCAGATACCTGAGTTTTTGAATAGGAGCTTGCGCACGAAGTCAGTCTGACAGTTGGCCAGGATTATGGCCGAGTACATATCCATCGCTGCGGTAACGGCCACTTAGGGTTCCGCCCTGACGGCGGCTCACTTTTGAGAAGCGCAAAAGTAAGCAAAACGCTTTTGCCCCACCACTCGGCACCTCGCCTAGGCTCGGTGTGCCCTCACTCCGGCATTGCTCCGTGGGCCGCCGCGAAGGGCCATCCATGGCCCAGCGCGGCTAACCCGGCATCCATGCCGGGTTGCCCACTACGCAATGCCTGCGTTCGGCCATCGTGGTTAACGGGGCGCCGAGATCAACGTCCGTCGCGAGGCGGCCTTATAGCCGACCTGGCTCTTCCGGTCGTACTCCGGTCCAATTGTGGGAGCGAGCTTGCTCGCGAAGGCGGTCTGATAGTTGGTCATAGATTCTGGACAACCACATTTTCCGTGAAAATTGAATCTTCTCGCTACCGTGCAGCCTTGACCCGGAACTTGTTATAGAAAATCAAGTGCTTGCGTTTTGTTTGATAGGAGCTTGCTCCCGCTGGGTTGCGCAGCAACCCCAGAGAGGCTGAATGCAATCAATCCGACACACCGGGGGAATGGTTTTGGGGCTACTTCGTAGCCCAGCGGGAGCAAGCTTCCTCGCCACAGAGGGACCGTGTTCAACCTAGAGTAAGGCTTGCAGTTCAACCAACCGCCCCGCCAACGCCTTGGCCTGACTCGCCACATCAGTCACCGCCGTGCTTTCCCACCACATCCCCCGCAACGGCGGGCCCATGGCGAACAGCCGGCTGGCGGGCTCGCCTCGGGCGTCCAGCACCGCGCCATCGACACGCGCGGCGATGCCCAGAGCCAGCGGCCCGGGCTGGATCAGCCTCCGGGCCAACAGCTGTTGCGGCAACGGTCGCGCAACCCGGCGCCAGTCATATTCGATGCCACTGGAGTTGATCAGCGCCGCGCCCTGCACCACCGTCAGCCCGGTCTCGCCCCGGCGGCGGATGCTAATACCCAGCGTGCCCTCGGCAGAGGACGCCAGCCCCTTGAACGATGCCGCCTGAATCCGCAACCGCCCTTCCCCATGCAAACGCGCCACCAGCTCCGCGCTCAGCGGTGGCGAACGATGGTGATGGCTCTCCCACCATGGCCGTACATGGCGGACGAACTGCCGGCGTTGCACATCGCTGGCCTGGTTCCACAACCGCCCGATGTGCGCGCGCACCGTGTCCAACGGAGCCTGCCAATCGACACCCTGGGCCTGGGCCTGACGGCATTGCTCGCGCAGGGCTCGCATCAACTGGCGTGGCGACCGCAGGCTGTGATCGTCGGCGAGGAAATCCACCCAGGCGGGTGGCTGGCGGCGCACATGGGGCAACAAACCATGGCGGGAAAACACTTCGATCGGGCCACGGTGCCCGGCCTGCTCCAGGGACACGACGGCATCGACCATGGTCAGTCCCGAGCCGATGATCAGCACCGTGGACTGCGGATCAAGCTGGCGCATCGCAGCCACATCCCAGGGGTCCAGGGCCGCGGCATTCAAGCCGCTGGATTCGGTTTGCGGGGTTCGCGCCGCCGGGAACATGCCGGTGGCCAGTACCGCGAAACGGCCGCGCAAGACCTGGCCGTCATCCAGCTTCAGCATTACGGCATCGTCGGCAACCCGCAGGTCGACGGCCTCCCCGCGCACGTGCTCGGCGGTCGAACCGTTTTGCGCGCCTATCTCGCGAGCCTCGGCCAGCCGTTGTTGCACATAGAGGCCAAACATTCCCCGGGGCGGGAACAACTCGCTGATCGGCACGTGCTGCTGATCCGACTCGGGCCAGCCGCCGGCTTCGATGAACGCGGTGAGCCATTGGGTCAGGTCATCGGCGTTGTCCGGGGCGACGCTCATCCGCGCCGCATTGCCGTTCAACGTGTGGCCCAGCTCCACGGCACTGTAGGCCTCGCCCCGGCCCAGTTCACTGCGCGGCTCGACAATCAACACCTCGCGCCGGCCCGGCAGGCGCAGCAACTGCGCGGCCAGCATGGCACCGCTCAGGCCGCCACCGATGATCAGGATATCGGCCTCCCGGGTGATGCCCTGCTCATGTCGCTCCAGCGCTGTGCCCATACCGCTCTCCAGGAATCAAATCACCACGTTGCGTACGAATCTCGCCGCCACCGGGCCATCGTTGCGATAGGCATGGGGCTGGTTGCTGGCGAACATGAAAAACTCACCGGCGCCAATCCGGCGCTCCTCGCTGCCCAACAGCAGGGTCAGGCAGCCTTCGAAGACATAGAGCTGCTCGCTCCAACCCTCGGCATCGGGCTCTGAAGGGTAATACTCGCCGGGCTCCAGGCGCCACTCCCAGAGTTCTACCTCGCGGCTGGCGGTGGCCTTGGCGAGCAACACGGCCTTGCTGCCAGCGATGGTGCCGGCCCAGGCCAGTTCGTTGATGCGACTCGAATCGCGGGCGTCGGGGGCCTGGATCAAGTCGCTGAAGGCCACGTCGAGGGCTTCGGCGACCCGGTCCAGGGTGGTCAGGCTGACGTTCTTTTCGCCCGCCTCGATGGCCACCAGCATCCGCCGGCTGACCCCCGACAACTCGGCCAACGCCGTCTGGCTGAGCTCGGCGGCATGCCGCAGACGACGGACATTCTGGCTGACGTGTTGCAGGACGGAGGCCCGCTGGCCGGATTCTTTGTGCACTATATTGCTCACATGGCAGGGTTGCGCATTATACTGCCCAACTTCGGGCGCATTGTGCGTCCGCCTCAAGTGGCGCGCAAGGTCATGGCATCGGTGAACTCCCCGCAAGCTTCCTCCCGTTTCTCAAGGTTCAGCAAGGCCGAATGCGTGCTGGTGCTGATTACCATGATCTGGGGTGGGACTTTCCTGCTGGTGCAACACGCCATGACGGTCAGTGGACCGATGTTTTTCGTCGGCCTGCGCTTTGCCGCCGCGGCCGGGTTTGTCGCGCTGTTCTCCTGGCGGCATCTGCGGGACCTGACCCTCTTCGAGCTCAAGGCCGGGTGCTTCATCGGTGTGGCGATCATGCTCGGCTACGGCCTGCAGACCGTCGGCCTGCAAACCATCCCCAGTAGCCAGTCGGCGTTCATCACCGCGCTTTACGTGCCATTCGTGCCCTTGCTGCAATGGCTGGTGCTGGGCCGTCGGCCTGGTTTGATGCCCAGCCTCGGCATCATGCTGGCGTTCACCGGGCTGATGCTGGTGTCGGGCCCGGCCGGGGCCTCGCTGAACTTCAGCCCCGGTGAAATCGCCACGTTGATCAGCGCCATCGCAATCGCCGCCGAGATCATCCTGATCAGCGCCTATGCCGGCCAGGTCGATGTGCGCCGGGTGACCGTGGTGCAACTGGCCAGCACCGCGGTGCTGGCCTTCCTGATGGTGGTGCCGACCCAGGAAAAGATCCCGGATTTTTCCATGTTGCTGCTGGTCAGCGCCGTGGGCCTGGGCGCCGCCAGCGCAGCGATCCAGGTGGCGATGAACTGGGCACAGAAAAGCGTCTCGCCGACCCGCGCCACGCTGATCTATGCCGGTGAGCCGGTGTGGGCCGGCATTGCCGGGCGCCTGGCGGGCGAACGGCTGCCGGCGATTGCCTTGTTCGGCGCGGCGCTGATCGTGGCAGCGGTGATTGTCAGTGAGCTGAAGACTCGGAGCAAAGGGGTTGTCGAGGTGGATGAGGGGCTTGAGCGCGAGCAGTGAGGCCGGTGATTGAACCTGTGTAGGAGCTGTCGAGTGCAACGAGGCTGCGATCTTTCCCCAGACACTTGAGTCTCAAGCGAAAAATCAAAGATCAACAGATCGCAGCCTTCGGCAGCTCCTACACAAGCCCAGCGGGAGCAAGCTCCCTCGCCACGGGTGATGTGTAGGGCGCAAAGTAAGAAAACTCCCCCTACCTTGTAGGATTCTGCGACACCCTCGCGGTTGGTGATCGGGAATACGCCACGTATGATCCCTCACAACCTCCCGCCGAATAGAAGCCTATGTCACTGATAGTTCTATTGCTTTTGCCCTTCATCGGCAGCTGTGTCGCGGCGCTGCTGCCGCATAACGCCCGTAACGCCGAATCACTGCTGGCCGGCCTCGTCGCCCTGGCCGGCACGGTTCAGGTGGCCTTGCTGTACCCGCAGATCGCCGACGGCGGCGTGATCCGCGAGCACTACACCTGGTTGCCCAGCCTGGGCCTGGATTTCGTATTACGCCTGGACGGCTTCGCCTGGCTGTTTTCGTTGCTGGTGCTGGGCATCGGCACGCTGGTGTCGCTGTACGCCCGCTACTACATGTCGCCGGACGATCCGGTGCCGCGTTTCTTCGCATTTTTCCTGGCGTTCATGGGCGCCATGCTCGGGCTGGTGATCTCCGGCAACCTGATCCAGATGGTGTTTTTCTGGGAACTGACCAGCCTGTTCTCGTTCCTGCTGATCGGTTACTGGCACCACCGCGCCGACGCTCGACGCGGTGCCTACATGGCGTTGATGGTGACTGGGGCCGGCGGGCTTTGCCTGTTGGCCGGGGTAATGCTGCTCGGCCATGTGGTGGGCAGCTATGAGCTGGACAAGGTCCTGGCCGCCGGTGACCTGATCCGTGCCCATGCCCTCTACCCCATTCTGTTGTCGCTGATCCTGATCGGCGCCTTGAGCAAAAGCGCCCAGTTTCCATTCCACTTCTGGCTGCCCCATGCCATGGCCGCCCCCACGCCGGTGTCGGCGTATCTGCACTCGGCCACCATGGTCAAGGCCGGGGTGTTCCTGCTGGCGCGGTTATGGCCGTCGCTGTCGGGCAGCGAAGAGTGGTTCTACATCGTCGGCGGCGCGGGGGCTTGTACGTTGCTGCTGGGCGCCTACTGCGCGATGTTCCAGAACGACCTCAAGGGCCTGCTGGCCTACTCCACCATCAGCCACCTCGGGCTGATCACCCTGCTGCTGGGCCTGAACAGTCCACTGGCGGCCGTGGCGGCGGTATTTCATATCCTCAACCACGCCACCTTCAAGGCGTCGCTGTTCATGGCCGCCGGGATCATCGACCACGAAAGCGGCACCCGCGACATTCGCAAGCTCAGCGGCCTGGTGCGGCTGATTCCGTTCACCGCGACCCTGGCCATGGTCGCCAGCGCGGCGATGGCTGGGGTGCCGTTGCTCAATGGTTTCCTGTCCAAGGAAATGTTCTTCGCCGAGACCGTGTTCATTTCCGCCACGGCCTGGGTCGAACTGGCGCTGCCGATCATCGCCACCATCGCCGGGACCTTCAGCGTCGCCTACTCCTTGCGGTTCACCGTGGATGTGTTCTTCGGCCCCAGCGCCACCGACCTGCCCCATACCCCTCACGAACCACCGCGCTGGATGCGCGCACCGGTGGAACTGCTGGTGTTCACCTGCCTGGTGGTGGGGATTTTCCCCGCCCAAGTGGTCGGCTCGTTGCTGGCTGCCGCCGCGTTGCCGGTGGTGGGCGGGACGCTGCCGCAGTACAGCCTGGCGATCTGGCACGGCCTGAACGCACCGATGATCATGAGCCTGGTGGCCATGTCCGGCGGCATCGTCCTGTACCTGCTGCTGCGCAATCAGCTCCGGCAAGGGCACATCAAGCACCCGCCGTTCATTGGCCGGCTCAGTGGCAAGCGCTTGTTCGAGCGCTGCCTGGTGCTGATGATGCGCCAGGGTCGGCGGTTGGAGCGCAAGATCAGTACCCGGCGCCTGCAAGCCCAACTTTTTTTCCTGGTGCTGGCGGCGGTATTGGCCGGGCTGATCCCGATGCTGCACAGCACGCTGGTCTGGGGCGACCGGCCGAAGATCCCCGGTTCCATCGTCTTCGTCACCCTGTGGCTGCTGGCGATCGCCTGTGCCCTGGGCGCGGCCTGGCAGGCCAAGTACCACCGGCTCGCGGCCCTGACCATGGTCAGCGTCTGCGGCCTGATGACCTGCGTGACCTTCGTCTGGTTCTCCGCTCCCGACCTGGCCTTGACGCAACTGGTGGTGGAAGTGGTTACCACCGTGCTGATCCTGCTGGGCCTGCGCTGGCTGCCACGGCGGATCGAGGACGTCTCGCCGCTGCCCAACAGCGAGCGGCGCGCGCGCATCCGACGCCTGCGGGACTTGCTGCTGTCCGGCGCCGTCGGCGGCGGCATGGCGCTGTTGTCCTATGCGATGCTCACGCGCCAGACGCCCAACGACATTTCTTCGTTCTACTTGAGCCGTGCCCTGCCCGAAGGCGGCGGCAGCAATGTGGTGAACGTGATGCTGGTGGACTTCCGCGGCTTCGACACTCTCGGGGAAATCACCGTGCTGGTGGCGGTGGCCCTGGCGGTGTTCGCCCTCCTGCGGCGTTTCCGCCCACCGAAGGAAAGCATGCAGTTGCCAGCACAACAGCGCCTGCTGGCGCCGGACGTGGTCACCGACCTGGTCAACCCGCGCCATGCCAGCGATACCGCATTGGGCTTCATGATGGTGCCGTCGGTGCTGGTGCGCCTGCTGCTGCCGATCGCCCTGGTGGTGTCGTTCTACCTGTTCATGCGCGGCCACAATCAACCCGGTGGCGGCTTCGTGGCCGGTTTGGTGATGTCGGTGGCGTTCATCCTGCAATACATGGTGGCCGGCACCCAGTGGGTCGAGGCGCAAATGAGCCTGCGACCGCTGCGCTGGATGGGCACCGGGCTGTTGTTCGCCACCGCCACCGGCCTGGGGGCGATGGCCGTGGGTTATCCGTTCCTGACCACCCACACCTGGCATTTCGAATTACCGCTGCTGGGTGATCTCCATGTGGCCAGCGCGCTGTTTTTCGACATCGGCGTGTACGCCGTGGTGGTCGGTTCCACCCTGCTGATCCTCACCGCCCTGGCTCACCAGTCGGTGCGGGCCCATAAGCCGGGCCTGCAAGCCAAACCCGTCGCCCCCGTCAAAGGAGCCACCGCCTGATGGAAGAAGTCATCGCAATCGCAATCGGCGTACTCGCCGCCTCCGGTGTCTGGCTGGTGTTGCGGCCACGGACCTTCCAGGTGGTCATGGGCCTGTGCCTGCTGTCCTACGGCGTCAACCTGTTCATCTTCAGCATGGGCAGCCTGTTCATCGGCAAGGAGCCGATCATCAAGGATGGCGTGCCCCAGGACCTGCTGCACTACACCGACCCGCTGCCCCAGGCGCTGGTGCTGACGGCCATCGTGATCAGCTTCGCCATGACCGCGCTGTTCCTGGTGGTGCTGCTGGCGTCCCGGGGCCTGACCGGCACCGACCATGTGGACGGTCGGGAGCCCAAGGAATGATGTTGACGCCTCATCTGATCGCCGCGCCCATCCTGCTGCCGCTGCTGACCGCCGCGTTGATGCTGATGCTGGGCGAGAAACACCGCCCGCTCAAGGCACGGATCAATCTGCTTTCCAGCCTGCTGGGCCTGGGCATCGCCGTGCTGTTGCTGTACTGGACCCAGGACCAGGCCCTGCCCGCGTCCATTGGCGTGTACCTGCCGGGCAACTGGCAGGCGCCGTTCGGCATTGTGCTGGTGGTCGATCGCCTGTCGGCGCTGATGCTGGTACTGACCGGCATCATCGGCGTCAGCGCCCTGCTCTTCGCCATGGCCCGCTGGGACCGCGCCGGGGCGAGTTTCCATGCGCTGTTCCAGATCCAGTTGATGGGCCTTTACGGCGCCTTCCTGACGGCGGACCTGTTCAACCTGTTCGTGTTCTTCGAAGTGCTGCTGGCGGCCTCCTACGGCTTGATGCTGCACGGTTCGGGCCGGGCGCGGGTGTCGTCGGGCCTGCATTACATCTCCATCAATCTGCTGGCCTCGTCGTTGTTCCTGATCGGCGCAGCGCTGATCTATGGCGTCACCGGCACGTTGAACATGGCCGACCTGGCCCTGAAAATCCCGCTGGTGCCAGAGGCCGACCGCGGCTTGCTGCACGCCGGGGCAGGCATCCTTGCGGTGGCGTTCCTGGCCAAGGCCGGCATGTGGCCGCTGAACTTCTGGCTGGTGCCGGCCTACAGTGCCGCCAGCGCACCGGTGGCGGCGCTGTTTGCGATCATGACCAAGGTTGGCGTCTACACGATCCTGCGCCTGTGGACGTTGCTGTTCTCAGGCCAGGCCGGCGCCTCGGCGTATTTCGGCGCCGACTGGCTGGTCTATGGCGGCATGGCGACCATCGTCTGCGCCGCCATCGCCATTCTCGCGGCCCAACGCCTGGAGCGCATGGCGAGCCTGAGCATCCTGGTTTCGGCCGGGATCCTGTTGTCGGCCATTGGCTTCGCCCAACCCAACCTGGTGGGCGCTGCGCTGTTTTACCTGGTGAGCTCGACCCTGGCGCTTTGCGCGCTGTTCTTACTGGCCGAGCTGATCGAACGTTCGCGCTCGGCCAATGAACTGGCCTTGGACGACGACTTCGACACCTTGCCGCGACCGCTGGAGTCCTTGCAACCGCCCAAGGGCATCAACCTCGACGACGAGCAGAAAGCCGTGGTCGGGCAAGTGATTCCCTGGACCATGGCCTTCCTTGGCTTGAGCTTTATCTTCTGTGCGCTGTTGATTATCGGCATGCCGCCGCTGTCGGGGTTCATCGGCAAGCTGAGCCTGCTCAGCGCCCTGCTCAATCCCCAGGGGCTCGGCGCCAGCGCCGGGGCACCGCTGTCGAACCAGGCGTGGGGCTTGTTGGCGTTGCTGATCCTCTCGGGGCAGGCCTCGCTGATTGCCTTTTCACGCCTGGGCATCCAACGTTTCTGGACGCCCCAGGAACGCCCGTCACCGCTGCTGCGACCGTTCGAATGCCTGCCGATCATAGTGCTGCTGGGCCTGGGCATCGCCCTGACTTTCAAGGCCGAGCCGTTGCTGCGCTACACCCAATCCGCTGCCGATGCGCTGAACAACCCGGAACATTATGTGATGTCGGTGCTCGCCACCCGCGCCGTGCCCACCCCAGAGACCCGCGCCGCGTTGCAGGAGGTGCAGCCATGAAACGCCTGTTTCCCGCCCCGTGGTTGTCCCTGGCGTTGTGGTTGCTGTGGCTGGTGCTGAACGTGTCCGTCAGCGCCGGCCATCTGCTGCTCGGCGCTGCACTAGGTTTCCTGGCCCCGTTGATGATGCGCCCATTGCGCCCACGGCCCATCCGTATCCGCCGGCCGTGGGTGGTGTTGCGCTTGTTCCTGCTGGTGGGTCGTGATGTGCTGGTGTCCAACGTGGCGGTGGCCTGGGGTGTGCTGAACGCCGGGCGCCGTCCGCCCCGCTCGCGGTTCATCAAGGTGCCGCTGGACCTGCACGACGCCAACGGCCTGGCCGCGCTGTCGATGATCACCACGGTGATTCCGGGGACGGTCTGGTCGGAACTGGCCCTGGACCGCAGCATCCTGTTGATGCATGTGTTCGACCTGGAGGACGAGGCGTCATTCATCGCGCATTTCAAGGCCACCTACGAGCGCCCGTTGATGGAGATTTTCCAATGAGCCCCTTGCTGTCCAATGCGATCCTGTCGAGCCTGTTCCTGTTCACCCTGGCGATGGTGTTGACCCTGTGGCGGCTGTTCAAGGGCCCGTCGGCGCAGGACCGGGTATTGGCCCTGGACTATCTGTACATCGTGGCGATGCTGATGATGCTGGTGCTGGGCATTCGTTATGCCAGTGATACCTATTTCGAGGCGGCCCTGCTGATCGCCCTGTTCGGCTTTGTCGGCTCGTTTGCCCTGGCCAAGTTCCTGTTGCGTGGCGAGGTGATCGAATGACCGGCGAACTGTCGATGTGGGTTGAAATCCCGGTGGCGATCCTGCTGGTGCTCGGCAGCCTCTTTGCCCTGGCCGGAGCGATCGGCCTGGTGCGGCTGAAGGATTATTTCCAGCGCATGCACCCTCCGGCCCTGGCATCCACACTGGGCGCCTGGTGCGTGGCACTGGCTTCGATCGTGTATTTTTCGGCGCTCAAGTCCGGGCCGGTGTTGCATGCCTGGCTGATCCCGATCCTGCTGTCCATCACCGTCCCGGTAACCACCCTGCTGCTGGCCCGGGCGGCGTTGTTCCGCAAGCGCATGGCTGGGGATGATGTGCCGGCGGAAGTGAGCAGTCGCCGAAACGACTGACCGATATCTCGAGCCGGTACAGCTTGTGTGGCGAGGGAGCTTGCTCCCGCTGGGCTTGTGTAGGAGCTGCCGAAGGCTGCGATCTTTTGATCTTTTGATCTTTTGATCTTTTGATCTTTCACTTGAGACTCAAGTGTCTGGGGGAAAGATCGCAGCCTCGTTGCACTCGACAGCTCCTACACAGCTCCTACACAACTCTTACACCTCAGCGGGAGCAAGTTCCCTCGCCACAACGGCGTTCGCCGTTAGAGGCTCAGGCCCACGCCACCGCCAGCAACCCGGCCCCAAGCACCACGCACAACGGCGAATAGACCCAGGTGTCGAGCCTGGCGAATGTCGAGTCCTTGACCTCCTTGAAGAAACCCACCAGCTCCGACTCGCCAATGGCCCGGGCGAACATCAGCAAGGCAATCGCGCTGATCAGCCACTGCAACGCCCGATGAGTGACCGGCTGCGCCAGCAGGCCGACCCGCAGGCACACCAGCAGCGCCACCATCAGCAGCGCCAGGGCCACCAGCAAGGTCAGCCAGCCCGAGGGATCGAACGCCGGTCGCAGCGCCTCCCCCTGCTTCACCGGCACCTGGGGCACCACTGCCTTGGTCGCCCACCGCCCACCCAGGGCCCAATACATATGAATCAAGCTGATGGTCGCAAACACTGCGACCAGCGACCGAGCCAATAAAAGCGTCATTCGCCAGCCTCCTGAAAAAGGTTGAACAATCATCCTAGCTCGAATTTGGCATTTCGCTGGACGGGCGTAGGTTGCCAGGTTCCAGTGAATGACTCATTGCCCAGGATCAAGAGTTCAACCTGCTGGCACGTTGGCGCCCTACAGGCCAGCTGACACCTTGTCCGCCACCTCCTTGGGCAGCCAGGCCTGCCAGACCTGTGGATGCGCCTTGAGGAACGCCTCGGCGGCTTCACGAGGTGGGATGCGCTTCTCGCTCATGTCGGCCAGGGCCTTGTTCAACGGTTCGATGGGCAAATCGACCTTGCTGAAGAACTCGGCAATCTCCGGGTATTGCTTCTGGAACGGCGCGGACACGCCAATCGACAGTTTCGAGGCCAGTGAGCGGGTCGGCTTCGGGTTGGGGTTATCGGCGTCGGTCAGGGTTTTCCAGGCCTCGGCATCGAACGGCGGCTCCTGCAACTGCACCAGCTTGAAGCGCCCGAGCAGCGGCGTGGGCGACCAGTAATAAAACAGGATCGGCTTGCCCCGGCGGATCGTCGAACTGATTTCCGCATCCAGCGCCGCCCCCGAACCGCTGCGAAAATTCACGTAGCTGTCAGACAGGCCATACGCCTTGAGCTTCTGTTTGTTGACCACCTCGGAAGTCCAGCCAATGGGGCTGTTGAGGAAGCGGCCCTTGTCAGGGCTCTCCGGATCCTTGAACACATGCTTGTAGCGCGCCAGGTCCTCGACACTGCGCAGGTCCGGCGCCAGGGGCTTGATGCCCTTGGCCGGGTCGCCCTTGATGACGTACTCGGGCACCCACCAACCTTCCGTCGCGCCTTTGACCGTATCACCCAAGGCGACCACCTTGCCTTCGGCCTCGGCCTTGACCCACACCGGACTGCGGCCGGCCCATTCCTCGCCGATCACCTGGATGTCGTTATTGGCCAGGGCGGTTTCCAGGGTAATGGTGGTGCCCGGCAATGTGTCGGTCTGCAACCCATAGCCTTTTTCGACGATGATCCGCAGGATATCGGTGATCAGGCTGCCGCTTTCCCAGTTCAAGTCGGCAAAGTGGATCGGCGCTGTGGCGGCCGACGTCGGAAGGGGTGAAACCAACACCGCGAAGGTGGCCCAGGCAGCCAGCCACTGTCGAACTCGTTTCATGCTTTGCACCTCATGCCAGATACAGCAATAGCTGAACGGCCCTGCGTAACCGAACGCAAGCCCTGAATAGTTCAGTCAATTGACTGTAGCCGAGGTTCCAGCGAGATCTTGCGAAACGGTCAGCGGTTTGGGCGCACAGCCCCCCCGCAAGCCCGATGCCTACGCGTTTTTCAGCGGTCTGAAGCGGTCACTCGCTGGCCTTGAAGGTCACCAGTTCGCCCTTGCGCCACTTGGCGGCCTTGGCGGTGACCGCTTTCAGGGTCTTGGTCAAGCCTTCTTGCAGTTGTTCGTTGGCCGCAAACACGGTCACCACGCTGTGGCCTTCCTTGAACAGGATTGCCTGACCACCGGGGGTCGTGACGAAGGCGTAATCGCCAAGCCCATAGACCGTCAGCTTGATTTCGCGAAAGCGGATTTCAAACTTGCCACCTTCGCGGCTGGGCAGCACCGCTGCGCGAAAATGATCACCGACCTTGAGTTCGAGCCTGGGCTTGTCATCGACCACCAGGGCCGACTCAGTGTCGATTTCGGCGACATAAATACCTTCGGCGGTCTGCTCGGTGATGTAGACGAAACGTGACTGGAAGAGTTTGACCAGTTTTGCCCGCAGGTCACCAAGTACGAATAACGCATGCATGTCGAGATTACTTACTGCCAAGGAAACATCCCCATCTTTGAAAAAGGCCCGCCCTCCGGAAAGGACGGACCACGAGAACCCGTGCCGACTGTAGTGTCGTAATGGACCTGTAACTGAAATTCGAAGTGAACGGCGCGCCCTGTCCCGGGCCGAGAGCAGACTAAAGGTTGCCGCTCTCGCCGTCTTTCCCGGGGGGGCGCCAGAGGCTGAAGGAAAAAGCCACTCTGAGCATCGGAAAAGATGGGACTACTAACTTTAGGGAAATTTCTCACTTAAAAAAGCATTTTTCTGACATCGAGCCCAAAAAAAATTGCTTTAGATAGGCGCAGCCGTCCACACGACACTGCCGATTCTAGAGCAGCCGAAGGCGTGGAGACTACTCGAAATACCCGGCAATTCGTCGGTAAACCATAGAAAAGGAATTCACATGGCCACTTTCACAACCCTGCTCCACCCCTTCCCACCTAGCATCGTTGATACAGCCGACAGCTTTGACGGCGTCGATTGCCTGCCTATTTCGTTGATACAACCGCGTTATCGGGTCGTTTTGGCCGGCAAGTGTTTTTTTCACATTGAGGAAACATCGACCGGACGTGTAAGAGGATTCCGAACCGATCATAACGAAGCCTGCTACCTGGCCAGGCGTCTCGAACGCAGCGCCTGAACTCATCTATGCCCGTCCATGACTTAACTCAGCCGTCGACGGGCAACTGCTGCCATACTGCCCGCCCAGCGCAGCCGTCGCCCATCGACGGATCGCGCACCCATAGTATGACTTCGAGGAGAAGGCGCGACGTGACGGAATTTGATATCGGCGAATTTTTTATCCGGGGCGAAGCCAGAGAAGTCGAAGGCGAGTTCCAGGCCGTCATCGTTATGCGCGCCAAGCCACCCTTGACCACCGTCAGTTGCCACCAGGTGGAGAAGGATCGTTGGTTCAAGACTGCGGAGATCGCGGCCGAGGCTGCCAGGGAAGCGGCCAAGGCGTTGAAGGTCGCCGTGGATGAAGGGGCCTTGAAAGCCTGAGCCCGATCGAACTCCTGATGAGCGCTTGCCTCAGATAAAGGGAAGCACCGAGGCGCCACGACGGCGCCCCGCCCAAAGGAGACTCCCATGGAACAACCTTCCCACGAACTCAAGACCCTGTTCGACCAACTGGGCCTGCCCTCCGACGGCAAGGCCATTGACGACTTCATCATCGCCCACCCGCTGGCTCCGGAAATCAAGCTGGTGGAGGCCGACTTCTGGTCGACCCAGCAAAAAGACCTGCTCCGGGAATGGCTGCTCGCCGACGGCGAAGAGGCGGTGCTGGTGGATCAGCTGAACGTGCGTCTGCACGATGGCAAGTAGCGGCAAGTCCCATTGGCGAGTGCACCACCGCTTTTGTGGCTATTGGGATTTACCTGTGGGAGCAAAGCTTGCTCGCGATGAAGACGACGCGGTTTTCCAGGGAACCGAGGCGCCTGCATCGCGAGCAAGCTTTGCTCCCACAGCCTAGCGCGGCTTCTCGGGTTTGTAGCCCAGGCGCAAGCCACCCCAGTGACGCCCCTTGAGCATGATCGGTACGGAAAGATCGTGCATCAACTCACCCGTGTCGCGGGTGTAGGTCTGGAGCAGCACGGGCTGCTGGTGGCTGCCGCAGCGGATCCCGGTGCGGTCGGAGAATTTGCGCTTGGTGCGGTTATTCAGCGTGTCTACCTGGGGATCGCCGGTCAGCGGCTGGCTGAAGACCTTGTTATGGGTCGGCACGTAGCCCTGCTGGGTGCAGGCAATCGCAAACACCAGGCCCTCATGCCGGGCAAGCAAGGGCTCTTGGATCGTCGGCAGTACCTGGTCGGTGTAGCGGTCGAAACGGGTCTGGAATTTGGCTGGCTGGGTATTGGGGATCGGCTGGTAGTTACGGTCGAACAGGTCCTCCAGGCTGACACGGCCCTGGTCGATATCGGCTTCGAACTGTGCAGCGATCTGGCTCGCCCCCTCCCGCGCCAGGTCGTAGACCCGTTGGTGATAATCGTCGAGGCCCACCTCGGCCAGGCGCTCGCTGATGGTTTCGGCCTGGCCTTCCATTTGCACCGCCGCCTCGGCCAGGCGCTGGGTCTGCTGGTCGCTGATGGACAGGTCGCCGCGCATCTGCTCGATGGCGTGGAACAGGCTGTCGAGTTGTTCGCGGTTGGTGTCGGTGCCTTCGGCGATGGCGCTGACCTGGGTTTCGACGCCGGCGGCGAGCCGAGCGATGTTTTCCAGATGCTGGCCGGTGTGCTCGACCTGCTGCACGCCGATGTCCAGGTCAGCGGCCAGTTGACGGATCTGCTCCACCACCTGGGCGGTGCGCTGCTGGATGTCGGCCACCATCACCCCGACCTCGCCGGTCGCCGCAGCCGTGCGCCCGGCCAGGCCTCGGACTTCATCGGCCACCACCGCGAACCCACGGCCATGCTCACCGGCCCGCGCCGCCTCGATGGCCGCGTTCAGGGCCAGCAGGTTGGTCTGGCTGGCGATCGACTGGATCACCAGGCTGACCCGCTGGATTTCATCGCTGCGCACACTCAAGGCCTCGATCAACTCACGGCTGTCATTTGCGCGCTGGCTGAGCTGGTGCATGCGGCTGATGGACTCCACCAGCTCGCTGCGCCCGGCCAGGCTGCTGCGATGGGCCTCGCTGGCGGCGCTCAGGGCTTGCTGGCTGAGTTGCGAAGTGGCTTGCTCGGTGGCGATCATCGATTCGGCATTGCTGACGATCTGCGCCGCCGCGTCGAGTTGGGACTGGACCTTGCCGGCCAGTTGCTTGACCGAATAGGCGACACCGGCCGCTGACAGCGCGTTATGGCTGGTGGTGTAGGACAGGTCGCGGGTCAGCTCGGCCAGTGTGTCGGTCGCGGGTGCGGGCGCCGCCGTCACGCGCGAACGCAGGCGCGGCAACCAGACGATGAGCATGACCAGCGGCAGGCCCAGGTACAGCGACCAGCCGCCCAGGGCCATGCCGCACAACAGCAAGGCCAGGGCGAGGCTCTGCAAAGTCGGCGTCAGCCAGCGCGCCGTGCTTTTTGTCTCAGGTACCGAGGCCGGCACTGCACCTGTCAGCGTTCCGTCTGTCGCCATGTTCGTCACCCACACTCTCGTTGTTATGACCGCATTAAACGCCACTACAGAGCCATTATCCATGGTCCATTAGTCGTGTTCTTGCAGCAGATCAACGGGAGTAGACGAACGAGCACGGGCGAAAGCAAAAGATCGCGGCCTTCGTCAAAAGGTCGCGATCTTTTTTGGAAAACGCGAATCAGGCCTGACGCTGGTGCTTGTCGATCTGTTCGTGACGTTCCTGGGCTTCGATGCAGTACTTGGTGGTCGGGCTGATCAGCAGGCGCTTGAGGCCAATAGCCTCGCCGCTGTCGTCGCACCAGCCGAAGCTGTCGTCGTTGATACGGTCCAGGGCCTGCTCCAACTGAGGCAGCATGCGCTGGTCGCGATCAATGGCGTTGACCAGCCAGGTACGCTCTTCTTCTACGGAAGCAGCGTCCGCCGGGTCAGCCGGGGTGTCCAGGCTCTCAATGGCGATTCGGTTCTGTTCGATGCGCTCGTGGGTTTCGACCTTCATGTTCTGCAACAGCTTGGTGAAGAAAGCCAGCTGCTCGGCATTCATGTAGTCATCCGCCGGCATGGCCAGCAACTTTTCCTTTGTCATTGATATCTCTATAAAAAAACGTGCATTAAGGCGAATTATGGAGCGTCCCGCAGCGCAGCTGCCACGCTCATCAGGAAGGCGCCGTCTATTCCAAGCGCCACCCGGCACTCAATTTAAGAGGGGCGGCAGTCTAAGGCCGAGTCGAGGCCTCAGCAACTGAAAACATAGGGAAAATGTCCGACAACCCCTTCAAATGTTCTCTGACAGGCTTTTGGCAGTCATCGGAGTGCGTTTATAACAAGAAATTCGGTGCAATAGCTGTATTAAGAAGACAAATGGCAACGCCACGCGGGTCAGGCGTGGCGCTTTGTCGCAACTTCCCGGGTATCAGCGCTTGAGTTTGCGCTTGTTGCGGTACTGGTCGATGACCACCGCCACCACGATGATCAGCCCCTTGATGATGTCCTGGATGTAGGCATCGACCCCGACGAAGGTGAAACCGCTGGCCATCACCCCAAGGATCAGCGCCCCGATCACGGTGCCGGTGATGCGCCCCACCCCGCCCGCCAGGCTGGTGCCGCCGATCACGGCCGCGGCAATCGCGTCCAGTTCATAGGACATGCCCATGCCCGCCTGCCCGGTCGCCGCCCGCGCCGAGGCCACCACGCCGGCCAACCCGGCCAGCAACCCGGCAATGCTGTAGACGATCACCAGGTGGCGCTTGACGTTGATGCCCGAGGTACGCGCCGCCTGCATGTTGCCGCCGATGGCATAGGTGTACTTGCCATACTTGGTGTAGCGCAGGGCGATGTGGAAGATCACTGCTACCACCAGGAAGATGATCACCGGCATCGCGCCATGCCCAATGGCGGTATAGGAATCGGACAGCATGCTCACCGGTTGGCCTTCGGTGTAGTAGCGCGCCAGGCCACGGGCCGAGACCATCATGCCGAGGGTGGCAATGAACGGCGGAATACCGGTAACGGCGATGATGCTGCCGTTGATCGCCCCGGCCAGTAGCCCTACGCCAAGCCCCGCCACCACCGGTATCCATACCGGCAAGTCCGTCAAGGAGGGAAACACCGCCCGGGCGAAGTCAGAAGTCTGGGCCAGGCTGGCGGCGATCATGGCCGACAGCGCCAGCACCGAGCCGGACGACAGGTCGATACCGGTGGTGATGATCACCTGGGTCACGCCGATGGCCAGCAGGCCGATGATCGACACTTGCAGGATCATCAGCACCAGGCGCTGGGAGTTCATCAGGAAACTCTGGTCGCGCATGATCCAGCCGAACATTTCGAACACCAGGCCGATGCCGATCAGCACCAGGAAGATACTCAGCTCCGTCGGCAGTCGCCGGCGCGCCCTGGCCGGTGCGGCCGCGGGTTTGTTTTCCAGTATCGCGTTCATAACCATTCACCTTTTTTATCTGGACTGACGGGCATCAGGACAGGCCTGAAGCCAATTGCATGACTCGTTCCTGGGTCGCTTCGCTGCGGTCGAGGGTGCCCATCAGGTCGCCTTCGTGCATCACCATGACCCGGTCGCTCATGCCCAGTACTTCCGGCAGCTCCGAGGAAATCATGATCACCGCCATGCCTTCGCTGGCGAGGTAGGAAATCAGTCGGTAGATCTCGGCCTTGGCACCGACATCGATGCCACGGGTCGGCTCGTCGAGGATCAGGATGCGCGGGTTGGTCATCAGCCAGCGGGCCAGCAGCGCTTTCTGCTGGTTGCCGCCAGACAACGTGTCGATGCACTGCTCCAGCGACGGGGTCTTGACCCGCAGCTTCTTGCACATGTCCTCACACAAGGCGCGCAGGGCTTTCTGCTGGATGAAGCCGTTGCCCACATAATGAGGCAGCACGGCCATCTCCATGTTTTCCAGCACCGACAGGCACGGGAACAGGCCACTGAGCTTGCGGTCCTCGGTCAACAGCGCGAAGCCTTTCTCGATGGCCATGTGCGGGTCGCTGATGCGCACCGGTTGGCCGTCCAGCAGGATTTCGCCGCCGGTACTCGGGGTCACGCCGAAAATCGCCTCGGCCACGTTGGTCCGGCCCGAGCCCATCAACCCGGCGATGCCCAGGATCTCCCCGGCATGCAGGTCGAAGGACACGCCTTTGAAGATGCCGTCCAGGCTCAGGTCGCGCACCGACAGCACCAAATCGCCGATGGGCTGCTCGCGCACCGGGAACAACTGGCTCAGTTCGCGCCCGACCATCATCGAAATCAGGCTGTCGCCGTCCATGCTGTCGGCCCGTTGCAGGCCGATGTAGGCACCGTCGCGAAACACCGCCACTTCATCGGCGATGGCAAACACCTCGTTCATTTTGTGGGTGATGTAGATGATGCCCTTACCTTGGGACTTGAGGTCGGCAATGATCGAGAACAGGTGGGCGACTTCGGTCTCGGTAATGGCCGAGGTCGGCTCGTCCATGATCAGGATGTCGGAGTCGTAGGACACGGCCTTGGCAATCTCTACCATCTGCCGCTCGGCGATGCTCAGGTTGCCGACCTGCTCCTCGGGGTCGAGCTTGATGCGCAGGCGCTCCAGCAGGCGGGCGGTGCAGCGATGCATCTCGCCATGGTCGACCATGTGCAGGCCATTGAGCTGCTCGCGACCGATCCAGATGTTTTCGGCGATGCTCATGTGGGGCATCAGGTTCAGTTCCTGATGGATCATCGCGATGCCGGCCTGCAAGGCCGCCAGCGGCGTGTCGAACGTCACCGGCTTGCCGCGCAGGCGCAGTTCGCCAGCGTCCGGCTGGTAGATACCGGCGATGATTTTCATCAAGGTGGATTTGCCCGCGCCATTCTCGCCCATCAGGGCCAGCACGGAACCGGGGCGTACCCGCAGTTGTACATCGGACAGGGCCACCACGCCGGGAAAGCCTTTGCTGACATTGACGACTTCCAGCAGATACGGTTCATCAGGTAATACGTCCGGCCGGAAAGTCATCGCCGGGGCGCTCGAAGCAGTCGCTGAAGCGAACATGATCAGGTACTCCCTCGGCAAGGTCGGCGTTGCAACCTTGCCTGTTTATTGTTGTGGTGGGACCGGTGCGTCAAACGTCACTTGAACTGATCGACGTTTTCCGGCGTGATCAGGCGATACGGCACCCAGACGGACTGTTCGACTGGTTGTTTCTTGACCATTTTCACCGCCGTATCGATCGAGCCGTCGGCCTGGCCCTTGGCGTCCTGGAACACCGAGACGGCCATCTCGCCCTTCTTGATCGCGTTCAAGCCGTCCGGCGTGCCATCGACCCCGGCAATCAATACGCTGCCCTTCTTGGTGCCCGCTTGCTTGAGGGCCATGGCGGCGCCGATGGCCATCTCGTCGTTGTTGGACACCACGGCCTGGAACTCGCGGCCCTGGGTCAGCCAGTCGTTGACCAGGGTCATGCCCTTGTCCCGGGACCAGGTACCGGTCTGTTCCTGCTCGATCTTGATGTTGGGGTATTTGGCCAGCACCTCTTTGACGCCCTTGGTGCGGTTGGCGGTGGAGTTGTTGGCCAGGTCGCCCAGCAGGATCACGATGTCGCCCTTGCCGCCCATCTTGTCGGCCAGGTATTGCATCTGCATGCGGCCGGCTTCCAGGTCATCGGAGGCCACGGTAACCACGCCTTCTGGCAACTTCGGATCGTCCGGGCGGCGGTTGACGTACACCAGTGGGATACCGGCGGCCACGGCGGCCTTGGTGATGCGCTGGGTCGCGGCGGTGTCCACCGGGTTGACGATGAGCGCATCGACCTTCTGGCTGATGAAGCTTTCCACCTGGCTCAGTTGCTTGACCACGTCACTGCGCGCGTCTTCGAACTGCAGGGTGACGCCGTCCGGCAGGGACTTGGCTTTCTTGTCCATGGATTCGCGCAGGTAAGTCAACCAGGTGTCATCGAACTGGGACATGCTGACGCCGATCTTCAGGTCCGCCAGGGCAGCGCCGCTGGTGAGCATCAACGACAGGGCCAGCGAGGCGATACGGGTCTTGGTCTTCATGAACGGTCTTTCTCCACTTTTTTGTTGGTTTTATGGATAAGGCGTGACGGATCAGGAACGGGGCAAGCGCACGATGGGCGCGCCGGGCATGCAACACACCATGGCGCCGTTACGCTGGATACACAGGGATTCGAACAGGGGAAGGACTGCGGACAGGCGCAGCAGATGTAACAAGTGAAACGCAGAGCGGCTGAAGGTTTTCATCGACGGTACCTCGCTGTGTTTCTTGTTTTTGTTTCGTCTGGCATCCGTTCAAGGCTGGCTTGGCGGGAGACAGACAGGATTGTCGGTAACCTGGAATTGACTTTATTGGAAAATATTTTCCATATCAACTCATTTTAGAATTTTATTCGTCTTTTATTCCATGACCGACAGGCGTGGACAACCGCACCACTTCGCCCTGCTCGGCACTCTGCCTGGCAGCATCAAGGATGCGCGTGGTCGCCAGTGCATCACGGGCTGCCACCGGCAGCGGGCCAGCGCCCTGCAACGCGGTTTGCAGGTGTTGGTAGAACGCCAGCCAGCAGCCACGCTCCGAGGTCACCCGCTCGCGCTCGGTGCCGTGTTCGAACCAGCCCCAGCGCCGATGCTCTTCAGCGCCCCAGCGTTCGCCCTCGGTCGCCGGGCTCAACCCGGCCAGCGCCTGGGCCTCTTGTCCGTCCAAGCCTTCTACGGTGTAGCAGCCCTGGGTGCCGTTGACCCGAAAGCGCGGGCGCGCTGCGTTCTGCACACAGTTGCCGCTCAAGTGGGAAATCACGCCGCTGGCATGGGTCAAGGACATGAAGAAGCCGTTGTCGAACACCTGGTCGGGCTGGCGGTAGTCCAGCTCGGCATAGACTCGCGCCACCGGCCCGAACAGTTGCAGCGCCTGGTCCACCAGGTGGCTGCCCAAATCGCGCAGGAACCCGCCACCGCTGCCTTTGCCGACCGAGGTCGGCGAATAGCGCTCGACGCTGGATTCAAAACGAATGACCTGCCCCAGGGCGCCGGAGGCCAGCAGTTTGCGCAGGGTCAGGAAATCCGAATCCCAGCGGCGGTTCTGGTACACGCTCAGTGGCACGTTGCGGCGTTCGGCGGCCAGCACCAGCGCCTCGGCCTGGGCGGCGTCAGGGGCGAACGGTTTGTCGCTGACCACCGCCACGCCGAGTTCGATGGCTTGCAGCACAATGGCCGGGCGACCCTCCAAAGGCGTGGACACCACCACCGCATCGACGCCGGCCGCCACCAATTGTTCGAGGGAGTCAAAGGCTTGGACGTGCGGATAATCACTCGCCAGTTGCTGGCGCCGTTCAGCGGACCGGGTCACCACGCCGACGAACGTAGCCCCGGGCAGGCTGCTGATCAGCGGCGCGTGAAAGAACCGCCCACCCTTGCCGTAGCCCACTAGTCCGATTCGCATGAAAGCTCCTTGTTGGTCACTGAATGAATGCAATCCCTGTGGGAGCTGAGCTTGCTCGCGATGACGGCGGCGCATTCAGCATCAATGCAAGCTGATCCACCGCCATCGCGAGCAAGCTCAGCTCCCACAGTTTGTTCTCGGGTAACTGCGGGAACTCTGCTCACAACAGATCCCCTGTGGGAGCGAGCCTGCTCGCGATGGCGTCAGGCCTGCCAGCATCAATATCGCCTGACCCAACGCTATCGCGAGCAGGCTCGCTCCCACAATTTGACCGCATCCCCAAAGGAGAAATGTGGTTAGCCGTAGAAACGCGGGCGCTCGGGCAGGTCGACCTTGACGATCTGCCCACTCTGCTGCGCTGCCACACAGGCATCCGCCGCCACCGCTGCGGCAAAACCATCCCAGGCCGACGGCCCGCTCACCTGCCCGGCGCGGACGCCGTCGATGAAGGCCTGCAGTTCAACGTCATAAGCTGCAATGAAACGGTCCTTCCAGTCCATCAGGATCGCATTCGACAGTTTGGCGCCGCTGCGCAGTTGCACCTGGGACGGTTCCGGGAGCTTGGCGATGCCGGCCTCCCCCACCACTTCGCACTGGATGTCGTAGCCGTACTGGCAATTGACGAACACCTCGACATCGATGCGCGTGCCCCGGGCGGTTTCCAGCAGGACGATCTGCGGGTCGCGCAAATGGGCCAGGGCCTTGCTGGTCTTGCGCGGGAACACCACCTGCACCGACACGTAGTCATCGGCCAGCAGCCAGCGCAACACATCCAGCTCATGGATCAAGGTGTCGGTGATCGCCATGTCGGTCTTGTAGTTTTCGCCCACGCTCGGGTTGCGGTGGGCACAGTGCAGCATCAGCGGTTCGCCAATCTGTCCGCTGTCGATCACCGCTTTCAGTGCCCGATAACCTTCATCGTACGGACGCATGAAACCGACCTGCACCAGGCGCTTGCCGTGGGCGATTTCAGCCTCGACGATCTTGCGACAGCCTTCGGCCGTGACGGCCAGGGGCTTTTCACAGAACACCGGTTTGCCCGCCGCAATCGCCGCCAGCACGAACTCTTCGTGGCTCGGGCCCCAGGAGGTGACGAGGATCGCCTCCACGTCCGGCGCCTTGATCAATGCATGACCGTCGGGGTAGACCTCGGCGGTCAGCTTGAGATCGGCAACGACCTTGGCCGCTTGTTGCAAGTTGATGTCGGTCACCGCCACCACCTGGCTGTTGAGCAAGGTCTGGCTGCAACGACGGATATGGTCCTGGCCGATGGCCCCGGTGCCGATGACGCCCAGCTTCAAAGACATGTAGAGAACTCCTTTCGTAGTGTTGGGGCAATCAGTATTGACGGGCCTTGGCCAGTCGTTCGTTGAGGGTCTTGGCGACCGCATCGGTGCGGGCGCTGGTGGACACCTGCGCCACGCCGACCCGCCACCACGACAGGTATTTGTGGATCATGGTCTTGGGCAAAACCTTGATGTCGATCAGCGTCGAGACGCTCTGGCGCCGCGCATCGGCCAGGGCCGCGTGCAGTTCGTCGAGGGTCTTGACCTTATAGGTCCTGCAACCGTAGGCGGCGGCGCTCATGGCGAAGTCCACCGGCACAAAACCGCCGTCGAGCTTGCCGGTGTCCGGGTTGCGGAAGCGGAACTCGGTGCCGAAGCTGTCCATGCCGTGTTCCATTTGCAGGTTGTTGATGCAACCGAAAGTCATGTTGTCCAGCAGCACCACATTGATCTTGCGGCGCTCCTGGATCGAGGTCGCCAGCTCCGAGTGCAGCATCATGTAGGACCCGTCGCCCACCAGGGCGTAGACCTCTTTGTCGGGCTCGGCGAGCTTCACCCCCAGCGCCGCATTCACCTCGTAGCCCATGCACGAATAACCGTACTCGACGTGATAGGTGTTCACGCCCTTGCTGCGCCAACTGCGCTGCAAGTCGCCGGGCAGGCTGCCAGCGGCGGCGACGATGATGGCGTCATCCGCCAGGGTCTGGTTGAGGGTGCCGAGCACGCGGCTCTGGGTCAGGCAGGAACCGGTGAGTTCGATGAATTCGCGAAACACCGCCGGGTCCATGTGGTCGTTGATTTCCGGGACAAAATCCTCGGTCTGGAAATCCGCCTGATAGATCCGATCCACTTCCGCGTCGAGCTGGGCCTTGGCATCGGCGATCTGCCCGCCCCATTCGGCGCGATAGTCGCCCATCGCGGCGGACAGTGCCTCCAGGCCGGAACGAGCGTCGGCCAGCAGTTGCACGCCATCGAGCTTCAACGCATCGCACGGGCTGATGTTGAGATTGAGGAACTGCACATCCGGATGCTGGAACAGCCATTTCGATGCCGTGGTGAAATCGCTGTAGCGGGTGCCAATGCCGATGATCAGGTCGGCTTTCTTGGCCAGCAGGTTTGCCGCCAGGCAACCGGTTTCACCGACACCGCCGACGTTCAGCGGGTGACTGGACACCACCGCACTCTTGCCCGCCTGGGTCTCGGCGAACGGAATGTCGAAGCGTTCGGCAAAGGCCTGCAACGCGGCGTTGGCGCCGGCGTAGCGCACGCCGCCGCCACAGATGATCAACGGCTGGCGCTTGCCCTTGAGCAGCGCCAGGGCATCGCCGAGCATCGCCTCGGTGGCCGGGCGACGGTCAATGCGGTGCACGCGTTTTTGCAGGAAGTAATCCGGGTAATCGTAGGCTTCGGCCTGGACGTCCTGGGGCAAGGCCAGCGTCACCGCGCCGGTTTCGGCCGGGTCGGTCAGCACCCGCATGGCATGGATCGCGGCGGTCATCAGTTGCTCGGGGCGGTTGATGCGATCCCAGTATTTGCTCACGGCCTTGAAGGCATCGTTGGTGCTGATGCTCAGGTCATGGAACTGCTCGATCTGCTGCAGCACCGGGTCCGGCTGGCGACTGGCGTAGACATCGCCGGGCAGCAACAGCAAGGGGATACGGTTCGCCGTCGCGGTGGCGGCGGCAGTCAGCATGTTCGCCGCACCGGGGCCGACCGACGAGCTGCAGGCGTAGATCTTGCGCCGCAGATGCTGCTTGGCAAAACCGATGGCGGCGTGGGCCATGCCTTGCTCGTTACGGCCCTGATGGACCACCAGGTCGCCGCTGTCCTGCTCCAGCGCCTGGCCCAGGCCCAGCACGTTGCCGTGGCCAAAAATGGTAAACACCCCGGCGACGAACTTGCTCTGGACGCCATCGACTTCGATGTACTGGTTATCGAGGAATTTCACCAGGGCCTGGGCCATGGTCAGTCGTGTTGTGGTCATGCTTGCACCTTTTCAAACGCAACTCGGTCAAGTGTGGGAGCGAGCTTGCTCGCGATAGCGGTGTGTCAGGCAGCTTAGATGTTGAGTGTGCCGCCGTCATCGCGAGCAAGCTCGCTCCCACAGGGGGTCTCCAGCGTTCAGGGAGTCGGGTCAGGCCTGGCAGCTTTGCAAGTGGTTCATGCTCGCCCCCAACGCCTGGCGGATGTCGGCCAGGTCATGGACGCTCTCGGCGAACGGTTCGAAGGACAGATAGCCCTCGTAGCCGCCGGCCCGCAGCGCCTCGATCTGCACGGCATTGCCGAGGATGTCAGCCGCGCCCACCAGCACCCGGTGGCCGTCACGGATCGTCGCCAGCGGCGCCTGGGCATCCTCGACACCAGAGATGTGCACCAGCCCGGTCAGCTCAGGGAAGAATTCCTGTTCACCGGCCAAATGATGGTGAAAGGTGTCGTGCACCAGGCGGAACACATCCAGCCCACCAATGCTCTTGATCGCTTCCACCGCCGTGCGCTTGCGACGCAACGAGCACTCTTCGAAACCCAGGGGCTCGATGAACCCGTAGATGCCAAAGGCGCGCAGGATCGGCGCCAGTTCACTGAGGGCCGTACGCAGCCCCGCCGCGCGTTCAGCCTCGCTGCGCGTGTCGGCGCGATCATTGAGCGGGCACATCACCAGGCCCTCGGCGCCGCATTCGCGGGCGTAGTCGGCCAACCGCACGGCCTGGGCGCGGCGCTCTTCGTTCCACACGTCAAAGGGGTACAGGGCGTTGATCGACAGCACCTTGATGCCGCGCGCCTCGCACAACTCGCGCACCCGGGCCGGCGGCATGCCGTCTTCGATCTCGACGCCCTTCAGATCGTTGCGGATCTCGATGGCGTCGGTTTTCAACGCCAGGGCCAGGTCGATGAAAGCGGGCAGTGACAGGCGTGGCGCAACCATTCGGTTCAAGGCAAAACGCAGGGGCTTGTTCATTGTTGTTCTCCCTCCGGCAGTCATTCAAAAAAGAGTTATTGAGCAGTCGGCATGCTGAATTCAGGACCCTTGGCGATGCTGTCGGGCCAGCGCTGCATCACGCTTTTGTAGCGGCTGTAGAAGCGCAGGCCTTCTTCACCGTAGGCATGGTGATCGCCGAACAACGAACGCTTCCAGCCGCCAAAGGAATGCCAGGCCATGGGCACCGGAATCGGCACGTTGATGCCGACCATGCCGACCTTGATACTGCGGGCGAATGCCCGGGCAATGCCGCCGTCACGGGTGAAGCACGACACGCCGTTGCCGAACTCATGGGCGTTGATCAGCGCCACCGCCGTGGCGAAATCCGGTACGCGAACGATCCCCAGCACCGGGCCGAAGATTTCCTGCTGGTAGATGCTCATCTCGGCGGTGACCTGGTCGAACAGCGTCGCGCCGACAAAGAAGCCCTGCTCGGCCCCGGGCACCTTGAAACCACGGCCATCGACGATCAGGCGCGCGCCCTCGGCCACGCCGGCGTCGATGAAACCTTCGACCTTGGCCTTGTGCTCGGCGGTGACCAGCGGCCCCATGTCGGTGCCGGGCTGCTGGCCGTTACCGATCTTCAGTTGGTCGATGCGCGGCAACAGCTTGGCAATCAATTCATCGCCCACATCACCCACCGCCACGGCAATGGAAATCGCCATGCAGCGCTCGCCGGCCGAGCCGTAGGCGGCGCCGATCAAGGCATCCGCCGCCTGGTCGAGGTCGGCGTCAGGCATGACGATCATGTGGTTCTTGGCCCCACCCAGGGCCTGCACACGTTTGCCGTGTGCCGTGCCCTGCTGGTGGATGTACTCGGCAATCGGCGTGGAGCCGACAAAGGAAATCGCTTCGATGTCCGGGTGCTGCAACAGCGCATCCACCGCCACCTTGTCGCCCTGGACCACGTTGAACACACCGTCCGGCAAGCCGGCTTCGGTCAGCAACCGGGCCATCAGCAGGCTGGCGGACGGATCGCGCTCCGAAGGCTTGAGGATGAAGCAGTTACCGGCGACCAGCGCCAGGGGAATCATCCACAACGGCACCATCACCGGGAAGTTGAACGGCGTGACCCCGGCGCAAACGCCCAGCGGTTGGCGCAGGTTCCAGTTGTCGATGCCGCCGCCGATGTTGTCGCTGAAATCGGTCTTGAGCAGGTTTGGCGCACCGCAGGCGTATTCGACGATCTCGATACCGCGGGTGACTTCGCCGTGGGCATCGGACAGTACCTTGCCGTGTTCGCGGCTGATGATTTGCGCCAGTTCGTCGTGGTGCCGGTCCAGCAGTTCCTTGAACTTGAACATCACCCGCGAACGACGCAATGACGACTGCTCGGACCAGGCCGGGAACGCCGCCAGCGCCGAGGCCACGGCCGCGTCGACGGTGCCCGGCTCGGCCAGGGCCACCCGGGCCTGCACCGCACCGGTGGCCGGGTTGAAGACATTGCTGAACCGCGTGCTATCGCGGTCCTGCACGTGGCCGTTGAGGTAATGGCCTACTACCGGGGCGTCACTCATTGTTCTTGTTCTCCGTGGGAATGTTGGAAATCAGAGGTCCAGCAGCCAGCTGTGCTGCGGATCGTTATGGAACTGCCAGACCCGCTTCGGGCCGGCCATGACGTTCAAGTAATACGACTCGTACCCGTAGGGCACGCTGACCGGGTGGTAACCCTTGGGCACCACCACCAGGTCGCTGTTTTCCACGGCCATGGCCTGGTCAATGCTGCGGTCGTCGGTGTAGACCCGCTGGAACACGAAGCCTTGGGACGGGTTGACCTGGTGGTAATAGGTTTCTTCCAGGAAGCTCTGGTGCGGCAGGTCGTCGGTGTCGTGCTTGTGCGGCGGGTAGCTCGAGGAGTGCCCCGACGGCGTGCGCACTTCCACCACTAGCAGCGAATGGGCCGGTTCGCTGTCGGGCAGGATGTCGCAGACATAACGGGTGTTGGCGCCCTTGCCGCGCACACTGCGCTTCATGCTGTCCGGACGGATCAGCCGTGGGCCATAACCGTTCTGCGCAGACCCCGGCGCGGCGCACACGGCAATCTGTACATCGCTCAACGCGGTGACCTGGGCCTGACTGCCCGGCGGCAGGTAAGCGGCATAAGGCGACTTGTCCTCGAACACCGACTGGCGATCACCGAGGTTGTCCCAATCGAAGGCCCCCTGCCCCGGCGCTTCGCCCTTGAGGCTGATGCGGCCGCTGAGCAGCACCAGGCACAATTCCTTGTCACCGGCGGCCACCGGCAGGGTTTCGCCCAGGCTCAGGCGGTAGGCGGCGAACCCGACGTATTCCAGCTCACCTGCCGGCAACTGGACCATGGTTCGACCGCTGGAATGGCTCTTGATCAACAGGCTCATGACGGACTCCTTTCTTGCAGCAAGGCACGCAGCGTGTCGTAGCCCTTCTTGGCGTAGGCATAACTCGGTGCTACGGCAGGGTCCTGCTCGGCTTCCACCACCAGCCAGCCTTGGTAATCGGCGGCCAGCAGGACGTCGAGCAACGCGGCGAAGTCGATGTCGCCGTCACCCGGCACGGTGAAGGTGCCGTTGATGATGCAGTCGGGGAAGCTCCAGAGATTATTGCGCGCCAGTTGCACCACCGGTTTGCGCACGTCCTTGAAGTGCACATGGCAGACCCGCTTGATGTGTTTGCGCAGCACCTGCAACGGTTCGCCACCGCCCATATAGCAGTGGCCCGAGTCGAACAGCAGGCCCACTTCGCTGCCGGTCAGGGCCATCAACTTGTCGATGTCCGACGGCGACTCGACGTAGGCGCCCATGTGGTGGTGATAGGCCAGGCGCACGCCCCGGGACAAGGTGAAGCGCGCCAGTTCGGTGAGTTTGTCGGCGTAGGCTTGCCAGGCTTCATCCGTATGGAAACGCGGGCGCTCGATCAGTGAAATGCGTTGGCCTTGAATGGAGTCGGCGACTTCACCATAGACCAGCACCTTGGCGCCGTTCTGTGCCAGCAGCTCGACGTGGCTGGCGATGGCGTCGATCTCCTCGGCCGCCGAACGCCGGGCCAGGCGGCTGGAATACCAGCCGGAGACCAGCGCCAGGTCATAAGGACGCAGCACATCGCCGACGCCCTTGGCGTCCTTGGGGAATTTGCCGTTGAGTTCAAAACCTTCATAGCCGATTTCCTTGCCCTCGCTCAGCGCCGTGCTCAACGGCGTCTCGCCGCCCAACGACGGCAAGTCATCGTTGCTCCAGGAAATCGGGTTGATGCCAATTCGAATAGCGGGCATGGCTGCACCTTTTATTGTTTTTCACAAATCAGTAAGAACGACGCTGAACACTTGTGGGAGCGAGCTTGCTCGCGATAACGGTGTACCAGTCAATATTGATGCTGGCTGACCGGACGCCATCGCGAGCAAGCTCGCTCCCACATTAAAACCCACCCCCCCTATCAAGCACGGGCACTGCGCCACGCCTCGATCAACTCCACAAACCTGCCCTGCACCTGCCGGATCAGCGTTTCATCATCGATTTCCCCGGCCAGCCAGGCCCGGCTCGGTTCCTGGAAGATCGTGCGGCCCACGGCGAAACCGCGGCAGGCGGTGCTCTGGCTGGCCTGGCGGAAGCCTTCGGCCAGGGTGGCGGCCGGGGCGTTGAGGCCCAGCAGGACCACGCCACGGCAATACGGGTCGCGTTGCTGGATCAGCTCATCAAGCTGCTTCCATTCATCCGCGCTCTGGGCTTCGATCTTCCACCACGCCGGAAAAATACCCAGGTTGTAGAGGCGCTTGAGGGCGCGATAGAGCACGTCCGGGTGGGGTGACGGATGATCCTTGGGCGGAATGACTTCCAGCAGCAATTCATGGCCGCTGACCTGGGAAGCCTTGTACAGCCCCATCAATTGCGCTTCCTGCTCCAGGCGCAGCAGCGGTTCGTCATCAGGGTGAAATTGCACCAGGCACTTGATGATCTGTTCCTGCGGCCAGGCGATCAGGTTGCTGCCAATGGAGCGTCCATGCTCGAACGCCAGCGGCCGCGAATTCTGTACTTCCACCGGCCGCGCTACCCACCAGCCGCGACCGGTGGCAGCGTTCAGCGAGTCCTGGCCGAAGCGTTGGTCGGCCAGCAGACCGACGTCGGCCTCGACGCCTTGGCGCTGCAGATCGGCTTCGACCCGCTCCACCGCCTGGATGAACAGTTGCTTGAGGTCACCAATGCAGCTCAGGTCGCGGCCGCCCTTCTGGGCCAGCTCCACCAGTTGCCAGCGATGGTCGAACGCAAAGATGAACAGTTGCTTCCAGGTCTTGCGCGGCACGCTGACCTGGTGCAGCCGTTGCAGCACGGCATCCTGATCCGGCCGGGTAATCGGCACCGGGCTCTTGAATAAATAGTCGAGCTCGGCCCGGGTCGGCATCGCCGGGGCACAGGCATGGCGCGACACCACCAGGCCGCCGCAGGCATTGGCCAACTGACAGCAACGCTCATCGCTGGCGTCCTCCAGCCAACCGGCAAGGAACCCCGACATGAATGCATCACCGGCGCCCAGTACATTCAAGACTTCGACCCGGACACCAGGGTAAAGGGCGCCGTCTTCAAGGCGGGCAGGAATGGCGCCATGAATCACCGTGCAACCTTGCGGGCCAAGCTTGACCACCAGGGTCGCCGCCGTCAGCGAGCGCACGGTGCGCAGCGCGGTCAGCAGGTCTTCGCTGCCGCCAGCGATGAGGAATTCTTCTTCGGTGCCAACGATGAGATCGAAACGCGGCAGGATGCCTTGCACATGCTGGCTGACCTTCTGGTCGGCCACAAAACGGGTTTCCCCATCGGCCTTGCCCGCCAGGCCCCAGAGCACCGGCCGATAATCGATGTCCAACACGCATTTGACGTTGTGCTTCTCAGCGTAACCCAGCGCCTGGGTACTGGCCTTGTAGACGCCATCGGTAGAGAAATGCGTGCCGGTGATCAGCAGCGCCTTGCTGGAGGCAATGAAGGCTTCGTCGATGTCTTCGGCGCGCAACGCCATGTCGGCGCAATTTTCCCGGTAGAACACCAGGGGAAAGGTTTCCCGGTCCTTGATCCCCAGCAGGACCATGGCCGTCAGGCGTTCGGGATCGACCTTGATGCCACTGACGTCGCAGCCCTCACGTGCCAGGGACTCCACCAGGAAGCGGCCCATGTGGTCGTCCCCTACCCGGCTCAGCATCGCCGACCGGAGCCCCAGGCGTGCCGTGCCGAAAGCGATGTTGGCCGACGAACCGCCCAGGTACTTGGCGAAGCTTGCGACATCTTCCAGGCGCGCGCCGACTTGCTGCGCGTAAAGGTCGACGCCCAGGCGTCCCAGGCAGATCACATCCAATTGACGCCCACTGGCAAAACGAGTCTGGCCCATGCTGGCTCCTGTTATTTTTATCAGCCTGCGCTTGTCGCCAAAACCGACGCCAGCGCTGTTGGTGAATGCAGACTAAAACGAGCAGAGCGCAATAATCAATAATTATTCTATAAATTTTTTACGTGGAATATTTTTTCCAATACGCTATGAGCAAAGCGAGCCAGGCGCAGTGCATCGTTTCAGCAGATGCCGCAACATTTGTCCGCCCATGATTTTCCCTGCGCCTACGCTGTAGACTGCGACCAGCCAACCTATTGTCGAGGGCCGGCCTTTTTTCGGGCCGCCCTATAAGAACAAGCCAGAAGGATTTTCTATGACCCGCCCCGATGATCTGCCGGCGCCGTCCGAGAGCGCGTCCGAACCCGCCCTCTCGAGCCCACCGATCAATGCCGAGCGCCTGCTTCAACTGATCACCGATGAATACGAAAGCCTGCCGCGCCAGCTCAAACGCATTGCCAGCTACATGAGCCAGCAGAGCGACCGGATCATGGTCGACCGCATCAGCGACATCGCCCGGGAATGCGAAGTGCACCCCTCGGCCATCGTCAGGTTTTCCCAGCGTTTCGGTTTCAGCGGGTTCAGCGAAATGCAGGCGTTGTTCCGCGAGGCCTACACCCACAAGACCACCCCGGTGCAGAACTACCAGCAGCGCATCCGCAGCATGATCGCCAACAAGTCGCAGAAAGCCAGCGGCGGCGACCTGGCCCGTGAATGCGTCAACGCGACCCTGTCGGGCATCGAGCGCCTGGGGTTGGAGCTGGACGACCAAGCGTTCGAAAAGGCCGTGGACCTGGTGGTCAACGCCGACAACATCTACGTGGTAGGTGTGCGCCGCTCGTTCGCGGTGGCCGATTACCTGGTCTACAACCTGCAACACACCAATAAACGCATTCACCTGGTGTCCGGCCTGGGCGGCAGTTACCGCGAGCAGATGCGCAGCGTGCGCGCCAACGACCTGGTCATCGCCATCAGCTTCACGCCCTATGGCAAGGAAACCCAGCACTGCCTGCGCATTGCCCAGCACCATCAGGCCAAGACCCTGATCATCACCGACAGCAACCTGTCGCCCCTGGCCAAACGGGCCAACGCGGTGTTGCTGGTCAACGAAGGCAGTTCGTTCGCCTTCCGTTCGCTGAGTGCCACGCTGTGCCTGTGCCAGGCGTTGTTCATCGCCGTGGCTTACCGACTGGAACTCAAGGTCGATGAAATCCATGAACAGGTCGGGTTCGAGGATTAACGCCCGCAGAGAATTACTCAAGGAGAAGTCATGAAACTGGTCGGCATGCTGGACTCACCCTATGTAAGACGCGTCGCCATTTCCGCCAAGTGCCTGGGGGTTACCCTGGAGCACGAGTCCGTTTCGGTGTTCAGGCATTTCGAACAGTTCCAGCGCATCAACCCGGTGGTCAAGGCCCCGACCCTGGTGCTGGACGATGGCACGGTGCTGATGGACTCCACGTTGATCATCGATTACCTGGAGGCCTTGGCCGCGCCGGGGAAAAGCTTGATGCCGGCCGACCTTGGGCAGCGGGTGCGCTCACTGCGCCTGATTGGATTGGCCTTGGCGGCCTGTGAGAAGTCGGTGCAGATCTACTACGAACGCAACCTGCGGCCAACGGAGATCCAGCACGCGCCTTGGGTTGAACGCGTAGAAGGCCAACTGGCGGCGGCTTATGGAATGCTGGAGCAGGAACTGGAGAAACAGCCGTTGAGCACTGATGGCAAACTCGACCAGGCCGGCATCACCGTGGCAGTGGCCTGGAGCTTCACCAACCTGGTGGTGCCGGACCAGGTGCAAGGCAAGGCTTTTCCGTTGATCAGCGCGTTCACCGCCTATGCCGAAGGGTTGGAGGCGTTTGTCAGTACGCCGATGGAATAACTGGATGTGAACAAAAAAGCCTGGGGGTAACCAGAGTACCTGTGGGAGCAAAGCTTGCTCGCGATAGCGCTGGATCATCCAGCAACAATGTTGACTGGTAGACCGCTATCGCGAGCAAGCTTTGCTCCCACAGGCTCGCACACAGTTTGTTTTCGGGTGACTGCGAGATTTTTGTTCCTCACCGAGTTTCTTCAGGCCAGTTCCATTTCCTGGGGCTTCACTGTCGGCGCCACCTCGAAGCGATCTTCCAGGAACGGGGTGATGTCCAGCGGCAATGGCTCGTTGTTCACCAGCTTGTCCAGCAGCACCCCGGTGATGGCCGAGGTCAGGATGCCGGTGCGGAAATGCCCGCAGGCGTTGAGATAACCCTCCACCCCGCGCATCGGCCCCAGGATCGGCAATTCATCAGGAGACCCCGGGCGCAGGCCGGCCCAGGTTCGTTTCAGGTTGATGTCGACCAACTGCGGGATACACCGCACCGCGCCTTGCACCAACCCTTCGATCTCGGGATAGGTCGTGGTCACGTCGAAGCCTTTGTCTTCGGTGGTGCTGCCAATGAGGATCTCACCGTTGTCTTTCTGCGCCACGTAGCAGTCGCTGGTGGTCAGGCAGCCGTTGAGGATTTTCGGCATGCGCTCGGTCAGCAGGATCTGCCCCTTGACCGGCTTGACCGGAATCCGCACACCAGTAGCCTGCTCACTCAGGTCCGCCGCCCAGGCACCGGCCGCGTTGATCAGGGTCCGGCAGTTGAACGTCCCCGCCTCGGCGGTTTTCACCCCTGTCACCCGCGTGCCGCTGCGCAGCACCTCGGTCACGCTGGTGTTGAAGAACAGGTCGACGCCGTTCTGCCGGGCGCCTTCGGTGTAGGCATCGGCCAGGCGGAACGGACTGACCTGGTGATCGCAGAGAAACTCCAGCGCACCCAAGGCTTCATGGCTGACACTCGGCTCCGCCTCACGCAGGGCAGCCTGGTCCAGCCAGCGCACCTGGTCCGCCAGGTGAGGAATGCAGGCGACGATGTGCTCGGCGTACAAACGGTCTTCGTCGTCGTAGATCACGAACTTGAGCCCGGTTTCCTCGAACTTGAAATCCATGCCATGGTTGTCGATCAACTCGCGGTGCAACTGCGGATACATCGCGTTGGACTGCAAGGCGAAATCAAAGAACGACTGGGGCAGGATGTGCGGCGTGCTGGCGTCCACCGCCACCGCGGCGCCCTGGGTCTGGCGCTTGCGGTTGGCCGACATCATGCGGAAGAAAATCACCCCGCAGCCCAGGCCCACCGACTCGCCAATGGCCCACAGGCCACCTGCCGACGCACGGGTCGCGTTGCCGGGGCGCTTGGCGTCGATCAGGGCGACTTTCAGGTGTTTGCGCTTGGACAGTTGATAGGCGCACGAGGCGCCGATCACACCGCCACCGGCAATGACCACGTCATAATTCTTAATCATGGGAAACGGCCTCCATGCCGACGTTCTGGAACGCTGAAAAGGGAATCGGATCGATGGGAAAACGCGGTCGCAGCCAGCCCACGTCGGCACGCCCGGTGGCCTCGCGCAAGCGGTCGCTGCAATAGCCGACGCACATCCGCCCCTGGCAATCGCCCATGCTCACGCGGGTGCGCATCTTCAGGCTGGCCATGTCTTGCACGCCTTGCTCCAGCGCCCGGTCGATGTCGGCGCGGGTGGCGTGCTCGCAGCGGCAGATCACCGTATCGGCGGCCGGCAATGCGGTTTGCCCGGCGCCACGCTGGGTGTAGCGATCCACAGCGGCGCGAAAGCGAATGATCCGCTCCAGTTGCGCCTGGTAGCGTTCGCGACGCGCCAGGGCCGTGGACGGATCCAGCACGTTGCGTTGCATCAGGATCGACAGCGCCGCGATGCGTCCACTCAGCATGGCCGCTTCACCGCCGCGAATCCCGCCCATGTCGCCGGCCAGGTGAATGTGCGCTTCGCTGCTTTGTTGCCAGGCATCGGACACGGCCCGCAAATAGCCGTCGTCACTGAAACCGTGCTCCAGGCCCATCTGCTGGCTCAATTGAGTCCGCGGGATAAACCCGTAGCCGACCGCCAGCGTCTGCGCCGGCACCTGTTCCGCGCGTTTGAGGTCGGGTTCCCAGGTCGTGGAATAAGGCGCTACGGTAACGACGCTCAACTCACCCTCGCCGTCAGCCTGCACCACGCCCCAGCCATAGCGCACGGGAATGCGTTTGAGCTTGAGGTAGGCCAGCATGCTCAGGCCGTCGAGGAACAGTTGCGGCTTGTTCAGCAACGCCAGGCTTTCCTTGGCGATCCGGCCGAACGCACAGGCTTCGAAGACACCCGCCACCGCCACGCCCGAAGCGTGCAGCTGGCAGGCCACCAGTGGCAACAACGGACCGGTGCCCGCGATCACCACCGGGCTCGGCGGCTTGACCACACCGCTCTTGATCTGCAATTGCAGGCCGCCGAGCATCATCACGCCCGGCAGGGTCCAGCCAGGAAACGGCACGCTGCGTTCGTGACAACCGGCCGCCAGGACCAGATGGGAATAAGCGACCTCGCCCAGGCGCTCGTCGGCATCCAGCAGCATCAGCGCCCGAAAGCCTTCGGCACCGATGACCCGGCTGCTCAATCGCACGTCGATCAGCCCGGCGTGTTGCTGGAATTCACCGTGGAGTTTCTCCAGGGCTTCGCTGTAGCGCGGGCCCAGGTAATCCAGGCGCACGCCATCGCGCAACGGTCCGCGATACACCACGCCACCCAGGCGCGGCGCTTCTTCGAGCAAGGTGCAGCGCACGCCGTGGGAGGCCAGTTCAATGGCCGCGGCCATGCCCGCCGGCCCACCGCCGACAATCACCGGATCGAGGTTCATGGCGCCTCCGTTTCGGTGATGCGGTTGACCCGGGTTTCGATCTGCATGCCAGGGCGCACCAGGGTCTGGCAGGCGCGGCGCTTGTGGCGACCGTCGATCCTGACCAGGCAGCATTGGCACACGCCCATGCCGCAGTACGCGCCGCTGATCTGGTCGTGATCGTTGCGGGCCACCTGACGTTGCCCCAGGGACTGGATGACGGTGAGGACGGTTTCACCGTGGGCAGCGCTGACAGCCTGCCCGTCCAGGCGCACCGTCATGTCGGCCTCTGCCAGCGGCTGGATATCGAATTTTCGGCGTAGAAGGTCTGAAGGTTGCATCATACTGCTCTTCCTTGAAGATTCTGTGGGGGCTCGGCTCCTTGCGGCACACCATCACCGGTTCGCATCAGTACCCGGCAGCAGCAGTGCGCCAAAGCAGGGCAACGGACGCCACATGATAGTGCGCAGGGAATTTATGTTAGGGATTATTTGTGACCAAGTGTTGATCCAGGCCAGCGAATCGGCTCGTCGGCTCATGAACTTTTTTTCAGAAAGCCGACAGGTATTCTTTGGCAGAATGCTGCGCAATAGCACCAACTTCCCAACACGGTACCGCCCATGAACCGCATCCTGACCATCGAAGACGACGCCGTGACCGCCCGTGAAATCGTCGCCGAGCTGACCCGCAACGGCCTGGACGTCGATTGGGTCGACAACGGCCGCGAAGGCCTGGAGCGGGCGGTAAGCGGCGACTACGACCTGATCACCCTCGACCGCATGCTGCCCGAGCTCGACGGCCTGGTGATCGTCACCACGCTGCGCACCATGGGCGTAGCCACGCCGATCCTGATGATCAGCGCCCTCTCCGACGTGGACGAGCGGGTCCGTGGCTTGCGGGCCGGCGGCGATGATTACCTGACCAAACCGTTCGCCACCGACGAAATGGCCGCCCGGGTCGAAGTGCTGCTGCGGCGCAACAATGGCGCCCGCGAGCCGGAAACCGTGCTGCGGGTAGCCGACCTGGAGCTGAACCTGATCAGCCGCGAAGCCAGCCGCAACGGGCAACTGCTCAGCCTGCTGCCCACTGAATACAAACTGCTCGAATTCCTGATGCGCAACAGCGGGCAGATCCTCTCGCGCATGATGATTTTCGAGGAAGTCTGGGGCTATCACTTCGACCCAGGCACCAATCTGATCGATGTCCACATCGGCCGCCTGCGCAAGAAAATCGACCCGCCGGGCCTGGAACCGCTGATTCGCACGGTACGGGGTTCCGGCTATGTCATTGCTGAACCCTGCTAAAGGCTGGCGCTCCTCCAGCAGCCGCCTGCTGGCGCTGTACAGTTCGCTGTTCGTGATCTGGAGCGCGATCCTGATGGGGGTCATGTATTACGAAGTGTTTGGCTACCTCGACAGCCTGGCCAAGCACTCCCTGATGCAGCGCCAGCACCTGTTCGCCCGGATCCATGGCGATCAACTGGAAGATGCGCTCATGGCCAGCCTGACGCTGGACGAGCGCGGCGTTGACGCCTACGGGTTGTTCGATCCGCAACTGCGCCACTTGAGCGGACCGATCGTGCGGATCCCGGCGGACCTGCCGTTGGATGGCAAGATCCACATGCTCGGCGGTTGCGTCGATTCCGACGACCCCAGCGTGCCTTCCGACAGTTGTGACGCGGTGGCGAGCCGGACCCAGGACGGCCGCTGGCTGGTCCTGGCGCGGGACAATGGCTCGTTGTTCGCCGTGACCCGCATCATCTTGCACGCACTGTTCTGGGGTGTATCGCTGACGATCCTGCCGGGTATCGCCGGCTGGCATCTGCTGCGCCGGCGACCGTTGCAGCGGATTCGCAAACTGCAGGCCAGTGCCGAAGCCATCGTTGCCGGCGACCTGACCCATCGGCTGCCGCTGTCGAGCCGGCGCGACGAACTGGACATGCTGGCGGCGATCGTCAATGCCATGCTCGAGCGCATCGAACGCCTGATGAATGAGGTCAAGGGCGTGTGCGATAACATCGCCCATGACCTGCGCACCCCCTTGACGCGTCTGCGCGCCCAACTTTATCGCATCCAGCAGCAAGCGCCGGACGGCTCGCCCGAGGCCTTGCAAATGGATCAGGTGATCGCCGAGACCGACACCCTGATGGCGCGGTTTCGGGGGTTGTTGCGGATCTCCGAGCTGGAAGACCAGCAGCGGCGCTCGGGTTTCGTGCGCCTTGACCCGTTGCAGTTATTGCAGGAGCTGCATGATTTTTACCTGCCGCTGGCCGAGGAAGGCGAGCTGACCTTCATCCTCGAGGTGCCTGATGCCCTGCCCCTACTCAACGGCGACCGGGCATTATTGTTCGAGGCCGTGTCGAACCTGCTGAGCAACTCCATCAAGTTCACCCCGCCGGGAGGCACAGTGATCCTGCGTGGGGTCGATCAGGGCGACAGCACCCGCATCGAAGTGCTCGATTCGGGCCCGGGTATCCCCGAGGCGGAGCGCAAGGCCGTGTTCCGCCGCTTCTACCGTGCCGAGGGCAGCAGCCAGCACGGCGGATTCGGCCTGGGCCTGTCGATCGTCGCGGCGATCGTCAATCTGCATGGGTTCACGCTGGAGGTGGGCAGCAGCGAACACGGCGGCGCGCGCCTGGTGCTCGATTGCCGGGGGACGTTGTTGTAGCCATAGGACTTGCTCCCAAAAGGCCCTGTAGAAGCCATGTAGGAGCTGTGTAGGAGCTGTGTAGGAGCTGTGTAGGAGCTGTCGAGTGCAACGAGGCTGCGATCTTGCCCCAGACAATTGAGTCGAGAGCGAAAGATCAAGATCAAGATCAAGATCAAGATCAAGATCAAAAGATCGCAGGCTTCGCCAGCTCCTACAGTGGGTGAGGTGCCTGGTCTTTATTTATGCCGGGTCACTGCGATGCAGCGGGATGTTTTCCAGCTCATAGCGCAGCTCGTCGATCAGCTTTGCGATGCTCTCTTCCGAGCGGACGCTGTCGACACTCATGCCGCTCACCACCAGGTCCACCTCACCGCTTTCACGGTGATACAAACGCACGGTGAGGGTGCCGTCGCCATTGAGGCTGCATTCGCAGGCCAGCGGCGTAAAGCTTTCTTCGAGACGGGCGCGCAAAGGGGCCAGATGGGTCATGCGATGCACCTCAGCCCCGGGGGCGCAAATGAACGGTGGACAGCGCCGACCTCCTGGTCCACCTAGGCATCCTGTCGCGCTCATACTGGTTTCGTTCGCTGCACATTGTGGCGTATTCCTTGACTGTTTCGTGGGGACGCGACATCACAGACGATGTCGCACACTGACAGCCTAAGGAACCGACCCCCCATGCAAAACCCGAATTTGCACCAGCATGCCCGGTGCATTTGCACTGGCTATCATGGTGCCTTCATTCGCCATTCGTTCGCGAACAAACCCCGCTCCCGCGCCCAGACAATCGCCTCGCTGCGGCTATGGACATCCAGTTTCGAATACAGCGTCGCCACGTGATTGCGCACGGTGTTGGGCGCCAGCTTCAGGCGCGCGGCGATTTCCTTGTCTGCCAGGCCTTCGCAAATCAGCCCCAGCACGTCACGCTCCCGGGCCGTCAGCTCAGTGAATGACACACTGGGCACCTGGGCGTTGATGCTCTTCACGTTAGCCAATTTTTCAATCAGGGTCCGACTGAACCAGGACGCGTCCTTCATCACCTCTTCGATAGCCGCCACCAGCTCCAGCTCCGAGCGTTTGCGCTCGGTGATGTTCATCAGCACCAGCAGATAGCAAGGCTTGTCCTGAATAAGCACCGTATCGGCGGCGACCTCACAGTCGATGAGTTCGCCGCCCTTCTTGTGTACCTTGACGTCGATACTCGAGACAGCGGCGGCCTTTTCCAGCCGCGCAAACAGCGCGGCGCTGGCGTCCTTGTCGAGGAAGCCGATCTCCTCCACGGTTTTGCCCAACAGCTCTTCGCTGGCGTAACCGGTGGTATGGAGAAACGCCTCGTTGATTTCCAACAACTGCTGTTCGGCGCTGCACACCAGGGTGGGTACGGGCGACAGGCGGAACGACTTGGCAAAGCGCTCCTCGCTCTGGCGCAGCGCCGTTTCTGCCTTGCGTCGCGGCTCCATGTCCATGAAGGAAAACAGCATGCAGTCTTCGTCGTGCAGGTCCAGCGGCTGGCCGGCGACGATCACCTGCTTGATGGTGCCGTCGGGCAATTTCAACTCGGCCTGCATTTGCGGAATGGTCGCGCCCTGCCCCAGGCGTTCGATGGCCAGGTCGCGCCTTTCGGCGGCTTCAAGCACGTCAAGCTCATACACCGAACGCCCGATCACCTGCTCGCGACTGTAGCCGGTCATCTCCAGGAACCCCGGATTGACCTTGATGTAACGCAGGTCACTGAGGCGACAGATCACCGCCGGTGCCGGGTTGGCCCCGAAGGTTTTCTCGAAACGCTGCTCGGCGCTGGCCCATTCGGTGGCATCGCTGAGGATCAGCACGAGCAGTTCCGGTTCGCCGTTGCGGTCGGCCAGCACCATGCTGCGGATCCGATGCACCCAGGTCCGATCCGGGTCGGCCTGGGGCGTGACTTCCACCAGCACATCACTGAACTCATCGCCACGGGCAACCCGGGCGATGGGGTAGTTGTCGTCGCTCAGCGGGTGGTTGTTGCGATAACGCAGATTGAAACGCCGGGCGTATTGCCTCGCCGTGGTGCCCAGCTCACTGAGGTCCTTGACCCCATGCATCGCCAAGGCCGCCGCGTTGGCCCAGGCAATGGTCTGGTCGACCTCGATCAACATCACCCCGTCGGACAGTCCGGCAATGATCTGCAGCAATTGACGACGGTTGGTATCGGTGGTCGGGACTTGCTGATTCATTGGGTCTCCATGTGGTCGGAAGCACATGGAGATTACGACCACCCGCAGAGACGACACGTTCCCCATGTGTAGGAGCTGTCGAGTGCAACGAGGCTGCGATCTTTCCATAAACAATTGAGTCGAGAGCGAAAGATCAAGATCAAAAGATCGCAGGCTTCGCCAGCTCCTACAGAAACCTGCGCACGCTGAAATATTGCGCAATTGCTTTTTCAATCGCCCTTCGTCGCAACGACTAATTTTCGATGATCTACATATTTTTTTGGAGATCACGCAATGCCCAACGCAGCACATGGATGTCGTTTGCGTATAGGTCGAGTAAGTGAGCCCGACCGAATCTATCTATTGACCGCCGTTGTGTACCAGCGCCAGCCTATTTTTAGCGATTGGCGACTGGGCCGGCTGCTCGTCGATCAGTTGCGAAGCGCCGAAGAAGTCTCAATGGCGACCTCCCTCGCCTGGGTAGTGATGCCGGATCACGTACATTGGCTGGCACAATTGCATAGTGGCAATCTGGCCGAGCTGATGAGCCGCATCAAATCCCGCAGCAGCCGAGACGTCAATCTTGCCCGTTGCCAGCAAGGCCGATTATGGCAGCGAGGCTATTATGATCGGGCGCTACGCAAGGATGAGGATCTGAAAGACGCCGCGCGGTACATCATCACCAATCCCCTGCGCGCCGGATTAGTGAGGCGTGTTGGTGACTACCCTCTGTGGGATGCCATTTGGGTTTGAAAAGCAAAAAGATCGCAGGCCTTGCACGTTCCCTGTAGGAGCTGTCGAGTGCAACGAGGCTGCGATCTTGTCCCATACAATTGAGTCGAGAGCGAAAGATCAAGATCAAAAGATCGCAGGCTTCGCCAGCTCCTACATAGGCGTTCCCCTGTGGGAGCTACGATCTTCTAGCCTTCTAGCCTTCAAGCCGCCATGCGCCCCTCGGCAATCGCCTGTGAGGCGGCCAGCATCGCTCGCAGCAGCACCGCGCAACCGGCGGCGAGGTCGTCCGGGGCGGCGTTTTCGATTTCGTTGTGGCTGATGCCCCCTTCGCAGGGCACGAAGATCATCCCGGCCGGGCCCAGTTCGGCGAGGAAAATCGCGTCATGGCCGGCACCGCTGACGATGTCCAGGTGGGATAGGCCCAGCCCCTGGGCAGCGCCGCGTACGGCGTCGACGCAGCCCTTGTCGAAATACAGCGGCGGGAAGTCGGCCGTAGGTTTCAAATCGAAGGTCAGGCCGTGTTGCCGGCAGGTGTCTTCGATCACCTGCTTGACCTCGGCGATCATCGAATCCAGCCACGCCGGTTCCAGGTGACGAAAGTCCAGGGTCATGCGCACTTCGCCGGGGATGACATTGCGCGATCCCGGATAGGCTTGCAGGCAACCGACCGTGCCGCAGGCATGGGGTTGATGACCGAGGGCGGCACGGTTGACGGCGCCGACGATGATCGAGGCGCCCACCAGGGCGTCCTTGCGCAGGTGCATCGGGGTCGGGCCGGCGTGGGCTTCGACGCCGCGCAACGTCAAGTCGAACCACTTCTGCCCCAGCGCGCCCATCACCACGCCGATGGTCTTGCCTTCGTCTTCGAGGATCGGCCCCTGTTCGATGTGCGCCTCGAAATACGCCCCCACCGGGTGCCCGCTGACCTGGCGCGGGCCGGCATAGCCGATGGCATTGAGCGCCTGGCCCACGGTGATGCCTTCGGCGTCGACCTTGGCGAGGGTTTCTTCAAGGGTGAATTTTTCCGCGAACACGCCGGAGCCCATCATGCACGGGGCGAAACGCGAGCCCTCTTCGTTGGTCCACACCACCACTTCCAACGGTGCTTCGGTTTCGATGTTCAGGTCATTGAGGGTGCGCAGCACCTCCAGCCCGGAGAGCACGCCAAAGCAGCCGTCGAACTTGCCACCGGTGGGCTGGGTGTCGATGTGGCTGCCGGTCATCACTGGCGGCAGGTTCGGATTGCGCCCCGGGCGACGGGCGAAGATATTGCCCACCGCATCGATGCTGACGGTGCAGCCCGCCGCCTGGGACCATTGCACGAACAGGTCGCGGGCCTGGCGGTCAAGGTCGGTCAGGGCCAGCCGGCACACCCCACCCTTGACCGTGGCACCGAGTTGGGCCAGGTCCATGAGCGATTGCCACAGGCGATCGCGGTTGATGTGCTGATGGGTGGATTGCAGAACGTCGATGGCTGCGTTCATGGGGATCTCCATTTTTTCAGGCATTGTTTGGGTGTGTTCGAGGCCGCTATCGCGAGCAAGCTCGCTCCCACAGGGGATCTGCTGTGCATACAGGTTTTGCATCCACCCAAATCCAGTGTGGGAGCGAGCTTGCTCGCGATGAGGCCCTCCTTCACACCGCTGTTTTGGCAACGGACGGGCTTGCTCGCATACTGCACAACCCGTAATAAATCACCCCGCCCAGCGCCGAGCCGGTGAACCAGCCGTAGCTGTAGAACCAGCTGAACGCATCGCTGCCCAGGGACAGCAGCGTCAGCACCACCGGCACGCCAAAGGCGATGAAGCCGTTCCAGTTCCACGCAGGGTAAACGTCGTCGCGGTACAACCCGGCCAGGTCCAGTTGCTGTTTCTTGATCAGGAAATAGTCCACCACCATGATTCCGGCAATCGGCCCCAACAGGCTCGAATAACCCAGCAGCCAATTGGAATAGACCGACTCCAGGCTAACCTCGGACACGATCAGGCCGAGTTTCTTCAGCAGCTCGTGGGCCATCAGCGCCAGCCCCACCAGCCCGGTGAGCATCACCGCCTTGGTGCGGCCGATCAGTTTCGGCGCCAGATTCTGGAAGTCGTTGGTGGGCGAGACGATGTTGGCGGCGGTGTTGGTCGAGAGCGTGGCGACAATGATCAGCACCATCGCCAGGGCCACCCACACTGGGCTCTGGATGTGCCCGATCAAGGTCACCGGGTCGGAGACGGTCACCCCCACCAGTTTTTCCGAGGCAGCGGTCATGACCACGCCGAGGGAGGCGAACAGGAACATGGTCAATGGCAGGCCGATGATTTGCCCCACGATCTGGTCTTTCTGACTCCTGGCGTAACGGCTGAAGTCAGGAATGTTCAACGACAGCGTGGCCCAGAAACCGACCATGGCCGTCAGACCGGCAAGGAAGTAGCTGGTCACCCCGGCGCCTTCGGGACGCTTGGCCGGGACCGCCATCAGCTCAGTCAACGAGACATTGGGCAACGCCCATAGCAACAGCCCCGCCCCCACCAGCACCAGCAGTGGCGCAGACAAGGTTTCCAGCCACTTGATCGACTCGGCACCGCGCAGCACCACCCACAGGTTGATGACCCAGAACACCATGAAGCCGATCACTTCGCCGGTGCCACCCAGGCTCTTCCAGCCTTCGAACACCGAGCCGAGAAACAGGTGGATCGCCAGCCCGCCGAACATGGTCTGGATCCCGAACCAGCCACAGGCCACCAGGGCGCGAATCAGGCACGGCACGTTGGAACCAATCACGCCGAAGGATGAGCGCAACAGCACCGGAAACGGAATGCCGTACTTGGTCCCGGCAAAGGCATTCAGGGTCAGGGGGATCAGCACGATGATGTTGGCAAACAGAATCGCCAGCAGCGCCTCGCCCACCGTCAAGCCGAAATAGGCGGTGAGCACGCCGCCGAGGGTGTAGGTCGGCACGCAGATCGCCATGCCGACCCACAATGCGGTGATGTGCCATTTGTTCCAGGTTCGCTCATGCACCTTGGTCGGCGCGATGTCGTGGTTATAACGGGGGCTGTCGAGGACGTCGCTGCCGGCTTCAAGCTCGAACAACCCGTCGCGCTCAGTCACTGTTGATCTGGTCATGTCCGCTCCACTGTTTTCATTATTTTTGCTCATCGACTGGCGATGGCCGGAGTACTTGCACGCGTGCTACCGACCACTGCGCCAGACCACGACGGCACTCAATAACCGTGCCGAATAACGCGCCGAGCTGACCAGATGATCGATATAACCTTCTCAAACATTTGATATTTAAAGATTTAAAGCCAATTAACCGCCCTGCTTCACTTCGTGCTCATCAACTTGAGGCTAGATGAGCTGTACGTCCTGTCGAGTTCGAGATTCAAAGTGGTGCACCCCGAATCAAGGCGAGGTGTCTGGACCGCACTTCAAGCGCTTTCAAGCCGCTGATTTACCATGACAAATCTCGCTCAAATAATGATCCTGTCAAGTGCGTCAAAATGGTGAGCACGCTCACCATTTTGGTGATTTCTAAAATTAATCCTTTAATTTCAATTAGTTAATAATCGTATAAGCTAATAAAAAATAATCTTGCTCATTTCAACAACTCCAGCTAGCGTCTAATCCTGACAGTCGTGACAAGAATGAAAATCTGCACGACGTCGTCACTTAATAACCGTGATCGATAAAACATAAAGAACCGGCAACAGTCGGTCATGCCTGCGAGGAACTCGGAATGTCTCTGTTGATCCGTGGTGCCACCGTTATTACCCATGATGAAAGTTATCGCGCCGATGTGTTGTGTGCCGACGGTGTGATCAAGGCCATTGGTGAAAACCTGGATGTTCCGGCCGGCGTCGAAGTGCTCGATGGCAGCGGCCAATACCTGATGCCCGGCGGCATCGACCCCCATACGCACATGCAGTTGCCGTTCATGGGCACGGTCGCCAGTGAAGACTTCTTCAGCGGCACGGCGGCAGGCCTCGCCGGCGGCACCACCTCGATCATCGACTTCGTGATTCCCAACCCCCAGCAGTCGCTGATGGAAGCCTTTCATCAATGGCGTGGCTGGGCCGAGAAAAGCGCCAGCGACTACGGTTTTCACGTGGCAATCACCTGGTGGAGCGAGCAGGTCCGCGAGGAAATGGCCGAGCTGGTCAACCATCACGGCGTGAACAGCTTCAAGCATTTCATGGCCTATAAGAACGCAATCATGGCCGCCGACGACACCTTGGTGGCGAGCTTCGAGCGTTGCCTGGAACTGGGCGCGGTGCCCACCGTGCACGCCGAGAACGGCGAACTGGTCTACCACCTGCAACGCAAGTTGCTGGCCCAGGGCATCACCGGGCCCGAAGCCCATCCGTTGTCGCGTCCTTCGCAAGTGGAAGGCGAAGCCGCGAGCCGCGCCATCCGCATCGCCGAAACCTTGGGTACACCGCTGTACCTGGTGCACGTGTCCACCAAGGAAGCACTGGACGAAATCACCTACGCCCGCAGCAAGGGCCAACCGGTCTACGGTGAAGTACTGGCCGGCCACTTGCTGCTGGACGACAGCGTCTATCGCGACCCGGACTGGCAGACCGCCGCCGGCTACGTGATGAGCCCGCCCTTCCGCCCGCGCGGACACCAAGAGGCGCTCTGGCACGGCTTGCAGTCCGGCAACCTGCACACCACCGCCACCGACCACTGCTGCTTCTGCGCCGAACAGAAAGCCGCCGGCCGTGACGACTTCAGCAAGATCCCCAACGGCACCGCCGGTATCGAAGATCGCATGGCCGTGCTCTGGGACGAAGGGGTCAACAGCGGCAAATTGTCGATGCAGGACTTCGTCGCCCTCACCTCCACCAACACCGCGAAGATCTTCAACCTCTACCCACGCAAGGGAGCGATCCGCGTCGGCGCCGATGCCGACCTGGTGCTTTGGGACCCGCAAGGCAGTCGCACGATTTCCGCCAAGACCCACCATCAGCAAGTGGACTTCAACATCTTCGAAGGCAAGACCGTGCGCGGCGTGCCCAGCCATACCATCAGCCAGGGCCGGCTGGTCTGGGCCGATGGCGACTTGCGCGCCGAACGCAGCGCGGGGCGTTATATCGAACGGCCGGCGTATCCGGCGGTGTTCGATTTGCTGAGCAAGCGGGCTGAACTACAGCGTCCGATTGCTGTGAAGCGCTGAACCCAGGCCTTCGGCCTATCGCGAGCAAGCTCGCTCCCACAGGGATCTGCGGTGCACATAGATTCAGCACCCAGTGTGGGAGCGAGCTTGCTCGCGATGAGGCCAGCCCAGACACCGAAAAAACCACTGCCCACCAGAGGCAGCACCTCAAACACCGTGAGGCCCACTCCATGATCCAGCCCTTGAGTCACCTCCCCCATTCCCAGGAAGACCCGGCCACCCTCGCCGCTCGCTTCAGCGACCTGGCGCCGCCACTCAACGCGCGCCAGGCCCACCTGGAAGCGTCCCGGTGCCTGTACTGCTACGACGCGCCGTGTGTGAACGCCTGTCCAAGCGAAATCGACATTCCTTCGTTCATCCGCAACATCCATCAGGACAACGTCCAAGGCGCGGCGCAGAAGATTCTTTCGGCCAACATCCTCGGCGGCAGTTGCGCCCGGGTCTGCCCCACCGAGGTCCTGTGCCAGCAAGCCTGCGTGCGCAACAACGCCCATGAATGCGCGCCCGTGTTGATCGGCTCGTTGCAGCGCTACGCCGTGGACAACGCCCACTTCAGCGAACACCCGTTCCAGCGTGCCGCCGCCACCGGTAAGCGCATCGCCGTCGTCGGGGCCGGGCCGGCGGGGTTGTCGTGTGCACACCGCAGTGCGATGCACGGCCATGACGTGGTGATTTTCGAAGCCCGCGACAAAGCCGGCGGCCTCAACGAATACGGAATCGCCAAGTACAAACTGGTGGACGACTACGCCCAACGTGAACTGGACTTCCTGCTGGGCATCGGCGGTATCGAAATCCGCCATGGCCAGAAACTCGGCGACAACCTGAGCCTGAACGACCTGCACCAGCAATTCGACGCGGTGTTCCTCGGCCTCGGCCTGGCCGCCAGCAAACAACTGGGCCTGAGTGACGAACAAGCGCCAGGGCTGCTGGCCGCCACCGAATACATCCGCGAATTGCGCCAGGCCGACGACTTGAGCCAGTTGCCCCTGGCCGACCGCTGCATCGTGCTCGGTGCCGGCAACACCGCCATCGACATGGCCGTGCAAATGGCTCGCCTCGGCGCCCGGGACGTCAACCTGGTCTACCGGCGCGGCCTTGAAGACATGGGCGCGACCTTGCACGAGCAAGACATCGCCAAGGCCAATCAGGTACGCCTGCTGACCTGGGCCCAACCGCAACAGGTGTTGCTCGACGACACGGGAAATGTGCGCGGCATGCGCTTCTCTCGCACGCATCTGGAGAACGGCCGGCTGGTCATCGGCACCGACACCTTCGACCTGCCCGCCGACGCCATTTTCAAAGCCATCGGCCAAGCCTTCGACGACAACGCGCTGGTGGACCCACTGGCCCGGGAGCTCAAGCGCCAGGACGGGAGGATCTTGGTGGACGAACACCTGCGCACCAGCATTCCCGGTGTCTACGCCGGCGGCGACTGCACCAGCCTGGACCAGGACCTCACCGTGCAGGCCGTGCAGCACGGCAAGCTCGCCGCCGAGGCGATCAACGCTCAACTGATGCTCAACGTGGAGGCTGCGTAAATGGCCGATCTATCGATTGTCTTCGCCGGCATCAAAGCGCCCAATCCGTTCTGGCTGGCTTCCGCGCCACCCACCGACAAGGCCTACAACGTCGTGCGTGCCTTCGAGGCCGGTTGGGGTGGCGTGGTCTGGAAAACCCTCGGTGAGGACCCAGCCGCGGTGAACGTGTCCTCGCGTTATTCGGCCCACTACGGTGCCAATCGCGAGATATTGGGCATCAACAACATCGAGCTGATCACCGACCGCTCGCTGGAGATCAACCTGCGGGAAATCACCCAGGTGAAAAAGGACTGGCCGGACCGGGCGCTGATCGTGTCGCTGATGGTGCCCTGCGTTGAAGAGTCCTGGAAGAACATCCTGCCGTTGGTGGAAGCCACCGGCGCCGACGGCATCGAGCTGAACTTTGGTTGCCCCCACGGCATGCCGGAACGGGGCATGGGCGCGGCGGTCGGCCAGGTGCCGGAGTACGTCGAGCAGGTGACCCGCTGGTGCAAGACCTATTGCTCGCTGCCGGTAATCGTCAAACTCACGCCGAACATCACCGACATCCGCGTCGCCGCCCGCGCGGCCCATCGCGGCGGTGCGGATGCGGTGTCGTTGATCAACACCATCAACTCCATCACCAGCGTCGACCTGGACCGCATGGTCGCCCTGCCCAGCGTCGGCAGCCAGAGCACCCATGGCGGTTACTGCGGCTCGGCGGTCAAGCCGATCGCGCTGAACATGGTCGCCGAAATCGCCCGCGACCCGCAGACCCAAGGCCTGCCGATCTGCGGCATCGGCGGCATCGGCAGTTGGCGCGACGCCGCGGAGTTCATCGCCCTGGGCAGCGGCGCGGTGCAGGTCTGCACGGCGGCGATGCTGCATGGTTTTCGCATCGTCGAAGAGATGAAGGACGGCCTGTCGCGCTGGATGGACGATCACGGGCATGCCAACCTCCAGGCGTTTTCCGGTCGCGCGGTGGGCAACACCACTGACTGGAAGTACCTGGACATCAACTACCAGGTCATCGCCAAGATCGATCAGCAGGCCTGCATCGGCTGCGGCCGCTGCCACATCGCCTGCGAAGACACCTCACACCAGGCCATCGCCAGCCTCAAGCAGGCTGACGGCACGCACAAATATGAAGTGATCGATGAAGAGTGCGTGGGCTGCAACCTGTGCCAGATCACCTGCCCGGTGCAGGACTGCATCGAGATGGTGACGGTGGACACCGGCAAGCCGTTTCTGGATTGGAATCATGATCCGCGTAATCCCTATCATGTCACTGTCTGAGGGTTAGGGTGCCTGAACTGGCGCCATCGCGAGCAAGCTCGCTCCCACAGTGGATTTGTGTTCACCACCGATCCCCTGTGGGAGCGAGCTTGCTCGCGATGAGGCCATCAGCCCCAACACCAATCTCAAGGCTCCCCCTGGACTAACAGTTCTGCTAGTAGACACCCCCCAAAAAATCCCCGAGCCTTAAACAGCCGAACCCATCCACTAGAGCCCAGCCCATGTCGACGTCAACGATGAAGATACTGTGCCGCTACCAATACGACCCCCTGGACCGCCTGACAGGCTTGAAGCCTGCGGAGCATCTGGACACACAGCGCTTCTACCAGAACGACGAGTTGGTCAACGAGATCGAAGGCCAGGTGGAACTCACCATCCTTCGCCATGAAGCCCAGCCCCTGGCGCAACGCTTGCACATCGCCAATGTCACCGAGACGACGCTGTTGGCAACGGACCAGCAGCGGTCGGTTTTGCAAACACTGGCCGGTACTGATACCCAGCCGATGGCATATACCGCCTATGGTCATCGGTCTACGGAAAGTGGCTTGAGCAGCTTGCTGGGGTTCAATGGCGAGCGCCCCGATCCGGTAACGGGGCATTATTTATTGGGACAGGGTAATCGGGCGTTTAATCCGGTGTTGATGCGGTTTAATAACCCAGATGAATTGAGTCCTTTTGGGGACGGGGGGATTAATGCGTATGCATATTGTGGGGGGGATCCGATTAATCGGTATGATCCGAGCGGGAATGGTTCTATCTATATAATCAAACCATGGAACTTCGTAAAAAATCTAAATGGGTTAAATCTTTCATCAAGAACAATTGCACGAACTGATAGACCAATTGGGTTAAATTTTTCATCGACTGCCTTAGGTAAAAAACGCAGCGTGGCGGCAGGATTACCGCCAGAGCCAGAGATATGGAACAACGCGCCTCATACCTACAAAAAAAAAGCAACCTTAAAGCTACTCCGAGATCGCACCTACGAAAGAAACCTAAGGCAAGATGCGAGAAAATGGGATAGCTATGTGAAAAAAAACCCTCAAACCTCCATAGAAGCCGATATTGAAAGGCTAGATATATACAATAAAGCTTTACGCAACTTAGAAAACGCTAAAAATTTTTCGGTGGCCGAAAAATCGGCGTTGAATGCCAGGGTCTACAAAACAAGAATGATAGCCAAGCGCAGTGCTTGGAAAAACCTAAAAAGGTTGAAGACGGAGACTCAACGAGTTCGTAAATAACCGACCTAGTAAATCCACTTACGCTGCGGAGCATCAACCTGATAGCGGGCTACGGCTCCAACCCAATCCCCCGCAAAATCACACTGGTCACCGTCTGCACCGCCCGTTCGAACTGCATGTCCGACAGCGGCTGGTGGTCGTTGAGGATATTGATCTGGTGGTCGAAGTCGGCGTAATGCTGGGTCGAGGCCCAGATCATGTAGAGCAGGCTTGAAGGCTCCACCGGCAGGATGCGTTTGTCCTCAACCCACTGGCGGATTTTCGCTTCCTTCATCTTGGCCCAGTCATAGAGGCTGGCGTCCAGCGCCTGGCCCAGCGTCGGGGCGCCGTGGATGATTTCGTTGGCCCAGACCTTCGAGCCGTAGGGCCGGCTGCGGGAGTGGTTCATCTTGGCGCGGATGTAGCTGCTGAGCACCACCCGCGGGTCGTCGAACATTTCGAAGCACAAGGCGTCCTGCTTCCAGACCTCCAGCAGGTCGAACAGCACGGCGCTGTACAGCTCGCTCTTGGTGCTGAAGTAGTAATGCAGGTTGGAACGAGGCAATTGCACTTCGGCGGCGATGTCGGCCATGGCGGTGCTGCCGAAACCTTTCTCGGCAAAGACCTTCTCGGCGGCCAACAGGATTTTCTCGACGTTACTGCGACGAATCTCGATCTTGTGATTGCCCATGAGGGCTCCCTGGCAACAGCGTTGAGCAAGACTAGCATTCACCCAACTTTGAAAACACTGGGGATCCCTGTGGGAAGGCTTTTGTGACGAGGGAGCTTGCTCCCGCTCGGTTCTGTAGGAGCTGTCGAGTGCAACGAGGCTGCGATCTTGTCCCAGACAATTGAGTCGCAAGCGAAAGATCAAGATCAAAAGATCGCAGGCTTCGCCAGCTCCTACAGAACCGAGCGGGAGCAAGCTCCCTCGACACAAAAGCGGGTTTTGCGCTATGTCGGCTGGCGTGCTTCGACGTTGTCCAGCGCACGATTTGCCAGCATTGCGCTCAGTTCGATCAGTTGCTGGATGCCCAGGGCAATGTGGCGCCTGGGACCTTCCAGGTCGAAAGCCAAGTCACTGACCATGGCGTTGGCCGAGGCCAGGTTTTCGCTGAGGTTGGCGAGCAGGGTTTCGGTGTCGACGCCTTTGACGACGGTGAACAGTTGGCCGGGATCGGCCTCGAGTTTGCTGGGTTTGGGCTTGAGGTAGGAATCGAGGATGCGGTCGGCGGCTTTGTCGAACGCTTTTGAGCTGGATGGATCTGTATCCGGTGGGTTGGGTGTTGGTTTGAACATAGATGAAGCTCCGATGCTGTAGATGGGAGCCAACACCCTCTCGCTACCAAACGAATTAGGGTGGCGGCCATACGAAGGTTGGTAGACCGGGCATCGGAGCCGGCGCCTCCGAAGAGGCCCTGCGCATGGCCACCAAAAAGCAAAGTGCATGATTGCACTTGCAAGCGATGACGCTATGCACCGACACCAGGGCTACCAAACCCGATCGCTGATTCAATCAGCGACCCGGAAACGATAAAGCCCTGGCCCCAAGGCGCACAAGCCGGCGGATTCTGGCGCAGTTGTAGGCAACGGCGCAAGACAACGTAGCCCGATCCCGAACGATCCTACATCTGGATAAACACAGGCCTGTTTGGACTGGAAATAGGGTTAACAACACACCCCTGTGGCGAGGGAGCTTGCTCCCGCTGGGTGGCGAAGCCGCCCCAAGATTTTGTGCTGAAATACAGAACCTGGGCCTGCTTCGCAGTCCAGCGGGAGCAAGCTCCCTCGCCACAAGAGCCCGCTTAAGCCTTCTGATCGGGGACATTCGACTAATGTCTTAGACCAGTCATCGCACAACCAAGCACCCTCCCCGCTATTCTCAAGCCCCGAATGTGCCCGGCGCCACGGCCTGCGATCTTGACCTGGATGGGTGACGACCATTGAAATGCCTCATTTTGAAGCACTCCCGAGTTGGATAATTCCGATAATGGCCAGTTGACAACGAGGAGCCGCTTCCAAATAATCCCCTCATGTTGTACGACGACGTATGACAAATAAAAACAACAAAAAAAAGTAGGGAGCGCCATAGTGAGCACACGTGTCCGTTTTTCACCCGACAACCGTCCAAACCGCCGTACCCTTCTCAACACCAGCCCCGCCCTGATTCTGCTCGGTTGCAGCAGCCTTGCGGCGTTTCTGCCCATGACCGCCAGCGCCGAAGGCTTCGTCGATGACGCCAAGGCCACGCTGACCCTGCGCAACGCCTATTTCAACCGTAACTTCACCAACCCGAACGCCGCCCAAGGTAAGGCCGAGGAATGGACCCAGAACTTCATCCTCGACGCCAAGTCCGGTTTCACTCAGGGTGTGGTCGGTTTCGGCGTGGACGTGCTGGGCCTGTACTCGGTCAAGCTCGACGGCGGTCGTGGTACGGCCGGTACGCAACTGCTGCCGGTGCACGATGACGGTCGTCCGGCCGATGACTTCGGTCGCCTGGGCGTCGCCCTCAAGGCCAAGGTATCGAAGACCGAACTGAAAGTCGGTGAGTGGATGCCGGTGCTGCCGATCCTGCGTTCCGACGACGGCCGCTCCCTGCCGCAGACCTTCCGCGGTGGCCAGGTCACTTCCACTGAAATCAACGGCCTGAGCCTCTACGGCGGCCAGTTCCGTGGCAACAGCCCGCGCAACGACGCGAGCATGGAAGACATGTCGATGAACGGCCGCGGCGCGTTCACCTCCGACCGTTTCAACTTTGGCGGCGGTGAATACGCCTTCAACGAAAAACGCACCCAGGTCGGCGTCTGGTACGCGGAACTGTCCGACATCTACCAGCAGCAATATTTCAACCTGACCCACAGCCAGCCCATCGGCGACTGGACCCTGGGCGCCAACCTCGGCTACTTCACCGGCAAGGAAAACGGCAGTGCGTTGGCCGGCGACCTGGACAACAAGACCGCGTTCGCCATGCTCTCGGCCAAATACGGTGGCAACACCTTCTACGTCGGCCTGCAGAAAGTCGGTGGCGACGATGCCTGGATGCGCGTCAACGGCACCAGCGGCGGCACCCTGGCCAACGACAGTTACAACTCCAGCTATGACAACGCCAAGGAAAAATCCTGGCAGTTGCGCCACGACTTCAACTTCGCCGCCGTCGGCGTGCCGGGCCTGACCCTGATGAACCGCTACATCAGCGGTGACAACGTGCACACCGCCACCGTTGACGACGGCAAGGAGTGGGGCCGCGAAACCGAGCTGGCCTACACCGTGCAAAGCGGCGCGCTGAAGAGCCTCAACGTGAAATGGCGTAACGCATCGATTCGTCGGGACTACAGCACCAACGAATTCGACGAGAACCGCATTTTCATCAGCTACCCGCTTTCGCTTCTGTAACACCAGGCTCCATTGCCATGAGCGCATCCCATGGCAACCTGCGGCAGGGACGCCGGTTTAGAGCGGTTCGTCGATCAAACGTTGACAAGGTAACGGAAGGATAAGGATATTCTTCTCGGTCGTACGACAACTTATAACAACTGTACCTCTCATAGTTTGCTCAGGTAACGCCATGACCACGACACAGATTCGCCACCCCCTCAATCGCCTCCTATTGACCGGTGCCGCCGGCGGCCTTGGCAAAGTCTTGCGCGAGCGCCTCAAGCCTTTCGCCCGCCACATTCGCCTGTCGGACATCGCCAACATGGCCCCGGCCATCGACGAAAGCGAAGAAGTGGTGCCGTGCGACCTGTCGGACAAGCAGGCCGTGCATCAACTGGTCGAAGGCGTCGACGCCATCCTGCACTTCGGCGGTGTCTCGGTGGAGCGTCCATTCGAAGAAATCCTCGGCGCCAACATCAGCGGCGTGTTCCACATCTATGAAGCCGCCCGCAAACACGGCGTCAAGCGGGTGATCTTCGCCAGCTCCAACCACGTCATCGGTTTCTACAAGCAGGACGAGGCCCTCGACGCCCTCTCCCCTCGCCGCCCGGATGGCTACTACGGCCTGTCCAAGTCCTACGGCGAAGACGTCGCCAGTTTCTACTTCGATCGCTACGGCATCGAGACCGTGAGCATCCGCATCGGCTCGTCGTTCCCCGAACCGCAGAACCGCCGGATGATGAGCACCTGGCTGAGCTTCGACGACCTCACCCAACTGATCGAATGTTCGCTCTACACCCCGAAAGTCGGCCACACCGTGGTCTACGGCGTGTCCGCCAACCGCGACGTCTGGTGGGACAACAGCCAGGCCGCACACCTTGGCTATCGGCCCAAGGACACCTCGGAAATCTTCCGCGCCAAGGTCGAAGCGCAGCCGATGCCGGCCGCCGATGACCCTGCCATGATTTACCAGGGTGGCGCCTTTGTGGCGGCTGGCCCATTCGACGACTGATTCGCTGTTTTTCATGGGATACGCACGGACAAAGGACTCACCATGCAAGCCGAATTGATTGTCGACGCACGTAACGCCGTCGGGGAAAGCCCGGTATGGGTTCCCGAGGAAAACGCCCTGTATTGGGTGAACATTCCCAACGGTGGCCTGCAATGCTGGAACGCCAGCAGCGGAAAGATCCAGGGCTGGGAAGCCCCCGAAATGCTCGCCTGCATTGCCCGTCACCAGGACGGTGGCTGGGTAGCCGGCATGGAAAGCGGTTTCTTTCGCCTGCACCCCAATGATGACGGCAGCCTGGACAGCGAACTGTGCGCAAGCGTCGAACACAGCCGCACCGACATGCGCCTCAACGATGGCCGTTGTGACCGCCAGGGTCGCTTCTGGGCCGGCAGCATGGTGCTGAACATGGGTGCCAACGCAGACGTAGGCCGGATGTATCGCTACGAGGCAGGCCAGCGCAGCCCGGTCGCGGCGCAACTGAGCGGTTTCATCGTGCCCAACGGCCTGGGCTTCAGCCCGGACGGACGCACGATGTACCTCTCCGATTCACACCCGCTGGTGCAGCAGATCTGGGCTTTCGACTACGACACCGACAGCGGCACACCGTCCAACCGACGACTGTTCGTCGACATGATGCCGTTGGCCGGTCGCCCGGATGGCGCCGCGGTGGATGCCGACGGTTGCTATTGGATCTGCGCCAACGATGCCGGGCTGATTCACCGTTTCACCCCGGACGGACGCCTCGACCGTTCACTGCAAGTGCCCGTGAAGAAACCGACCATGTGCGCCTTTGGCGGCAGTCGCCTGGACACCCTCTTCGTCACCTCGATCCGCCCCGGTGACGACAACGACCCGCAGTCCCTGGCCGGTGGCGTGTTCGCCCTCAACCCCGGCGTCAAGGGCCTGGCTGAACCTGCTTTCGGAGGACGGGAGCACTCCGCGAACTGATCTGTTTCACCGCTTCACTGGATGAGCCATAAAAAAAACAACAAGACTGGAGATTGACCATGAATTTCAAACGTACGCTTCTGATCGCAGCCCTCCCCCTGGCCTTCCTGGCCCAGGCGGCGCAAGCCCTCGACATCAAGATCGCCGACATCCACCCCAAGGGCTACCCAACCGTGGTCGCCGAGGAATCCATGGGTAAGACCCTCGAAAAAGAGAGCAACGGCGAACTGAAGTTCAAGTATTTCCCGGGCGGCGTACTGGGCTCCGAAAAAGAAGTGATCGAGCAGATGCAAGCCGGCGCGATCCAGATGTCCCGGGTCAGCCTGGGTATCGTCGGTCCTGTCGTACCGGATGTGAACGTCTTCAACATGCCGTTCATCTTCCGCGACCAGGCTCACATGCGCGCGGTTATCGACGGTGACGTCGGCGATGCGATCCTCGACCGGATCACCAACTCGGAATTCGGCCTGGTCGCCCTGGCCTGGATGGACGGCGGTACGCGCAACCTCTACACCAAGAAACCAGTGCGCAAGCTCGAAGATCTGAAGGGCATGAAAATCCGCGTCCAAGGCAACCCGATGTTCATCGAGATGATGAATGCCATGGGCGCCAACGGCATCGCCATGGACACCGGTGAAATCTTCAGCGCCTTGCAGACCGGCGTGATCGACGGCGCGGAAAACAACCCGCCGACCCTGCTCGAACACAACCACTACCAGAACGCCAAGTACTACAGCCTGACCGGTCACCTGATCCTGCCAGAGCCGATCGTGATGTCGAAAATCACTTGGGAAAAACTGACCCCGGCGCAACAGGACATGGTCAAGAAAGCCGCCAAGGCTGCCCAGGCCGAAGAGCGCGAGCTGTGGGACAAGAAGTCCACCGCCAGTGAAGAAAAACTCAAGGCCGCGGGTGTGGAATTCATCACTGTCGACAAGAAACCCTTCTACGACGCCACCGCCCCCGTGCGGGCCAAGTACGGCGCGCCCTATGCCGACCTGATCAAGCGTATCGAAGCCGTTCAATAAGACCTCTCGTTCTGTACTCATGAAAAGGCCCGGCGCGCCTGCTGCCCAAGGCACGCCCGGTTACGGTGGAACCCGATGAAGAATTTGCTGCTGCGTATCAACGATAAAATCTACATGACGTGCATCTGGGTGGCCGGCCTATCTGTCCTGGCAGTTGCCCTGATGATTCCCTGGGGTGTATTTGCCCGCTACGTGCTGGGCTCAGGCTCCAGCTGGCCCGAGCCCACCGCCATCCTGCTGATGATCGTATTTACCTTCATCGGTGCCGCTGCCAGCTACCGCTCCGGCTCGCACATGGCCGTGGACATGGTCACCAGCCGCCTGCCCCGGCACTGGCAAACCTTGGCTTCGGTCGTCACCCAGCTCTTGATGGCGGCGGTGTGCATCTTCATGACCATCTGGGGCACCAAGCTGTGCATGACCACCTGGAATCAATTCATGAGCGCCATCCCCACCCTGCGCGTCGGCATCACCTACATGCCGATCCCGGTCGGTGGTTTCCTGACCCTGATTTTTGTCCTGGAAAAACTCTTGCTGGGTGATCAAAGCCAGCGCCGGGTCGTGCAGTTCGACCTGGTCGAAGAAAACGAAGGTGCCGCTTAATGGACGCGCTGATTCTGCTGGGCAGTTTTTTGTTGTTGATCCTGATCGGCATGCCGGTCGCCTACGCGTTGGGCGCTGCCGCCCTGATCGGGGCGTGGTGGATCGATATTCCGTTCCAGGCCATGATGATCCAGGTCACGGGCGGGGTGAACAAGTTCTCGTTGCTGGCCATTCCGTTCTTCGTCCTGGCCGGTGCGATCATGGCCGAAGGCGGCATGTCCCGTCGACTGGTGGCCTTCGCCAGCGTGCTGGTAGGCTTCGTGCGCGGTGGCCTGTCCTTGGTCAACCTGGTGGCTTCGAGTTTCTTTGGCGCGATCTCCGGTTCCTCGGTGGCCGATACGGCCTCGGTCGGCTCGGTGCTGATCCCGGAAATGACGCGCCAAGGCTATCCGCGTGATTACGCCACGGCCGTCACCGTCAGTGGTTCGGTACAAGCGCTGCTGACCCCGCCAAGCCACAACGCGGTGCTGTATTCGCTCGCCGCTGGCGGCACCGTCTCCATCGGTTCGCTGTTCATGGCCGGCATCGTCCCCGGCATCATGATGAACCTCTGCCTGATGGCGCTGTGCCTGGTCTTCGCGAAAAAACGCAATTACCCCAAGGGCGAAGTGATTCCGCTCAAGCAAGCGCTGAAGATCTGCCGGGAAGCCATGTGGGGCATGATGACCTTGTTCATCATCCTTGGCGGCATTCTCTCGGGTGTTTTCACCGCCACCGAATCGGCCGCCATTGCCGTGGTGTGGGCGTTCTTCGTGACCATGTGCATCTATCGGGACTACAAGTGGAGCGAGTTGCCGAAACTGATGCACCGTACGGTACGCACCATCTCCATCGTGATGATCCTGATCGGCTTCGCCGCCAGCTTCGGCTACATCATGACGCTGATGGAGATCCCGGCGAAGATCACCACCGCGTTCCTGACCCTGTCGGACAACCGCTACGTGATCCTGATGTGCATCAACGTGATGTTGCTGCTGTTGGGCACCGTGATGGACATGGCGCCGCTGATCCTGATCCTGACGCCGATCCTGATGCCGGTGATCGTCGGCATCGGCGTGGACCCGGTGCAGTTCGGCATGATCATGCTGGTGAACCTGGGTATCGGGTTGATCACGCCACCGGTGGGCGCGGTGTTGTTCGTCGGTTCCGCCATCGGCAAGGTCAGCATCGAAAGCACCGTCAAGGCGCTGCTGCCGTTCTACGCCATGCTGTTCGTGGTGCTGATGCTCGTGACCTACATTCCCGCCATTTCGCTGTGGTTGCCGCATCTGGTGTTGTAACCCCAAAAGCGCGCAAGCCTCCTTGTGGCGAGGGAGCTTGCTCCCGCTGGACTGCGGTAGGAGCTGTCGAGTGCAACGAGGCTGCGATCTTTCCCCAGCCACTTGAATCTCAAGTGAAAGATCAAAAGATCGCAGCCTCGCTTCGCTCGACAGCTCCTACAGTACAGCCGAGCGGGAGCAAGCTCCCTCGCCACAAAAGCTTTTTCCCACTCGATAGACGCGACCACCATGACGCAGCCTCTTCTCCATCTCGAAGACGAACTCACCCGCCTCACCCTCGCCCCGCACCTGGGCGCCAGCCTCGTTGACTGGACCCTGCGCGGCAGCGGTGCGCCCTTGTTGCGCCCGCCTGCTGCGCAAGCCGTGGAAAACGGCCTGCCGGGCAAACTCGGCTGCTTCCCGTTGATCCCGTGGTCGAACCGGATCGCCCAGGGCGGTTTCGACTGCCCCGGCGGCTGGCTGGCCCTGGAGGCCAACAGCCCCAACGATCCGTTCCCGATCCATGGCAGCGCCTGGCAACAACCGTGGCAAGTGGTCGAGCAGAGTACCCAGGAAGCCTTGTTGCAACTCGACAGCCAACACCCGTTCGCCTATTGCGCCAGCCTGCGGATCCGCTTGAGCGGCGGTCAGTTGCAAATCGCCATGCACGTCACTCACATAGCCGAACAAGCCGCCTGGCACGGGCTGGGCTTGCACCCGTATTTTCCGCGCACCGCCAGTACTCGCCTGCAAACCCGCGCCAGCGAAGCCTGGCTGTGCGATGCCTCGAAACTGCCAACGGAACTGAGGGACATCCCCGCAGAGTGGGATTTCCAGCACGCCCGGTTACTGCCAGACACGCTAGTCGACAACGGCTTCGGTGGTTGGGACGGGCACTGTCTGATCCAGCAACCGGACCTGGGTTATGAGCTGGAATGCCGAGCCAGCGGCAGCGAGTACTTTCTGCTGTACTGCCCCGTGGGCCTGGATTTCTTCTGCATCGAACCGGTCAGCCATCCGGTCAACGCCCATCACCTGCCGGGGAGGCCAGGGTTGCGCCTGCTGGAGCAAGGGCAGTCGGTGGCGCTGGGGTTTTCGATGCAGTGTCGGTTGCTCTAAGGCCCACTTCCCTGTGGGAGCAAGGCTTGCCCGCGATGAAGTGGACGCGGTCTCCTGGGAAACCGAGGCGCCTGCATCGCGAGCAAGCTTTGCTCCCACAGAGTTTTTGGATTGCCAATAAATCCGCGGCCAAACACAGGTCCACTGTGGGAGCAAAGCTTGCTCGCGATAACGGTGGGTCTGCTGGCATCAATGTTGAAGTGCCGACGCCTTCGCGAGCAGGGGGTCAGGTGCCCAGGGTCAACCCATTGGCCGGCAACGGCAGTGCGGTCTTGTAGCGCACTTGCTTGAGGGCAAAGCTGGAGCGGATGTTCGCGACGCCCGGGACCTTGGTCAAGAAGTCCATCATGAACCGCTCCAGCGACTGGATAGTCGGCACCAGCACGCGGATCAGGTAATCCGGATCGCCGGCCATCAGGTAGCACTCCATCACCTCCGGTCGGTCGGAGATTGCCTCCTCGAAGTGCTGCAACGCCTCTTCCACCTGTTTCTCCAAACTCACATGGATGAACACGTTGACGTGCAACCCCAGCAGGTCGGCGTCCAGCAGCGTGACCTGCTCGCGGATCACCCCCAGCTCCTCCATGGCCCGGACACGGTTGAAGCACGGCGTCGGCGACAGGTTGACCGAACGGGCGAGATCGGCGTTGGTGATGCGGGCGTTTTCCTGAAGGCTGTTCAGAATGCCGATGTCGGTGCGATCCAATTTACGCATGAGACAAATAATCCTGTTTTTTATCGTTGTGCAGATTTTTTATCTGCAAATGATCTGAACAGCAAGCCAACAGAGAAAAATATTCTTCTTCGTCGAGCCTATGATTGTTGTAGGACAATTTCCCGTACCCGGGGAAATTCGTCAGCTAGCGCGCCCACTACAAGAAATTCACAAGATCGAGCGTAGAAAGCCATGAACCCAGCGTATGAACCGCTACGCCTGCACGTTCCCGAACCCTCGGGCCGTCCCGGCTGCAAGACCGACTTTTCCTACCTGCATCTGTCCGATGCCGGCACGGTGCGCAAACCACCCATCGACGTCGAACCCGCCGACACCGCCGACCTGGCTCGCAGCCTGATCCGCGTACTCGACGACCAGGGCAATGCCTTGGGCGACTGGGCTGCGGACATTCCCGTCGAGATCCTGCGCAAGGGCATGCGTGCCATGCTCAAGACGCGCATCTACGACAACCGCATGGTGGTCGCCCAGCGGCAGAAAAAGATGTCGTTCTACATGCAAAGCCTTGGCGAAGAAGCCATCGGCAGCGCCCAGGCCCTGGCGTTGAACATCGACGACATGTGCTTCCCCACCTACCGCCAGCAAAGCATCCTGATGGCCCGCGAAGTGCCGCTGGTGGACCTGATCTGCCAACTGCTGTCCAACGAGCGCGATCCGCTCAAGGGCCGACAGTTGCCGATCATGTACTCGGTCAAGGACGCGGGTTTCTTCACCATTTCCGGCAACCTCGCCACGCAGTTCGTCCAGGGCGTGGGCTGGGGCATGGCCTCGGCGATCAAGGGCGATACCAAGATCGCCTCGGCCTGGATCGGTGACGGCGCCACCGCCGAATCGGACTTCCACACCGCCCTCACCTTCGCCCACGTCTACCGGGCACCGGTGATCCTCAACGTGGTCAACAACCAGTGGGCGATCTCCACCTTCCAGGCCATTGCCGGCGGTGAAGCCACGACCTTCGCCGGACGCGGCGTCGGTTGCGGCATTGCCTCCCTGCGCGTGGATGGCAACGATTTCATGGCGGTCTACGCCGCCTCGCGCTGGGCCGCCGAACGCGCCCGCCGCAACCTCGGCCCGGCGCTGATCGAATGGGTCACCTACCGCGCCGGCCCGCACTCCACTTCGGACGACCCTTCGAAGTACCGCCCCGCCGACGACTGGAGCCACTTCCCGCTGGGCGATCCGATTGCGCGCCTCAAGCAGCACATGGTGAAGATCGGCCAGTGGTCCGAAGAGGAACATGCGGCAGTCACCGCCGAACTCGAAGCCGAAGTGATCGCCGCGCAGAAGGAGGCCGAGCAGTACGGCACCCTCGCCGGCGGGCAGATTCCAAGCGCCGCGACCATGTTCGAAGACGTCTACAAAGAAATGCCGGAGCACTTGAAGCGCCAGCGTCAGCAGTTGGGGATCTGACATGAACGATCACAACAACAATATTGCGTTGGACACCGCCATGACCACTACCACCATGACCATGATCCAGGCCCTGCGCTCGGCCATGGACGTGATGCTCGAACGCGACGACAACGTCGTGGTGTTCGGCCAGGACGTGGGTTACTTCGGCGGCGTGTTCCGCTGCACCGAAGGCCTGCAGAACAAGTACGGCACCTCGCGAGTGTTCGACGCACCGATTTCCGAAAGCGGCATCGTCGGCGTGGCGGTGGGCATGGGCGCCTACGGCCTGCGCCCGGTGGCCGAGATTCAGTTCGCCGATTACGTCTACCCTGCGTCGGACCAGATCATCTCCGAAGCAGCACGCCTGCGCTATCGCTCGGCCGGCGAGTTCACCGCGCCGATGACCCTGCGCATGCCCTGCGGCGGAGGCATCTATGGCGGCCAGACCCACAGCCAGAGCATCGAAGCGATGTTCACCCAGGTCTGCGGCCTGCGCACCGTCATGCCGTCCAACCCCTACGACGCCAAGGGCCTGCTGATCGCCTCCATCGAAAACGATGACCCGGTGATCTTCCTCGAGCCCAAGCGCCTGTATAACGGCCCGTTCGACGGCCACCACGACCGCCCGGTAACGCCGTGGTCGAAACACCCCTCGGCGCAAGTGCCGGACGGCTACTACACGGTGCCGCTGGACGTCGCCGCCATTACCCGTCCGGGCAAGGACGTGACTGTTCTCACCTACGGCACCACGGTCTACGTCTCCCAAGTGGCTGCCGAAGAGAGCGGTATCGACGCCGAAGTCATCGACCTGCGCAGCCTGTGGCCGCTGGACCTTGAGACCATCGTCAAATCCGTGAAGAAAACCGGCCGCTGTGTGGTGGTTCACGAAGCCACCCGCACCTGCGGTTTCGGCGCCGAACTGGTGGCGTTGGTGCAAGAACACTGCTTCCACCACCTGGAAGCGCCCATCGAGCGTGTCACCGGTTGGGACACCCCCTACCCGCACGCGCAGGAGTGGGCGTATTTCCCAGGGCCGTCCCGTGTGGGCGCGGCGTTGAAACGGGTCATGGAGGTCTGAATGGGCACGCACGTTATCAAGATGCCGGACATCGGCGAAGGCATCGCGGAAGTTGAACTGTCGGTGTGGCACGTCAAGGTTGGCGACATGGTGGTCGAAGACCAGGTGCTGGCCGATGTCATGACCGACAAGGCCATGGTGGATATCCCCTCTCCGGTGCATGGCCGGGTCATCGCCCTGGGTGGCGAGCCCGGCGAAGTCATGGCGGTGGGCAGCGAACTGATCCGCATTGAAGTCGAAGGTGCGGGTAACCTGAAAGAATCGGCCCAACAAGCGCCAGCGCCGGCTGCGCAAGCACCGAAGCCGGCACTCGTGGCGACACCTGAACCGGTGCTGGAAAAAACCGCCGCGCCCCGCTGCGCCCCGCAAGCGCCTGTGGCCCGCGACCCCGACGAGCGTCCACTGGCGTCGCCGGCCGTGCGCAAACACGCGCTGGACCTGGGCATTCAATTGCGCCTGGTCCAAGGCAGCGGCCCCGCCGGGCGGGTCCTGCACGAAGACCTCGATGCTTATCTGGCCCAGGGTCCGTCGACCCAGGCCAAGGGCGGTTCGGGTTATGCCGAGCGCCACGACGAGCAGCAGATCCCGGTGATCGGCATGCGTCGCAAGATCGCCCAGCGCATGCAGGAAGCGACCCAGCGCGCCGCCCATTTCAGCTACGTCGAAGAAATCGACGTCACCGCCCTGGAAGAGCTGCGGGTTCACTTGAATGAAAAACACGGCGCCAGTCGCGGCAAGCTGACCTTGCTGCCGTTCCTGGTCCGCGCGTTGGTCGTGGCCCTGCGCGATTTCCCGCAGATGAACGCCCGCTACGACGACGAAGCCCAGGTCATTCACCGCTCAGGTGCGGTGCATGTGGGCGTCGCCACCCAGAGCGATGTTGGCCTGATGGTGCCGGTGGTGCGTCACGCCGAAGCCCGTAGCCTGTGGGACAGCGCGACGGAAATCTCCCGCTTGGCCACGGCGGCCCGCACGGGCAAGGCCAGTCGCGATGAGCTGTCCGGTTCGACCATCACCCTGACCAGCCTCGGTGCGCTCGGCGGCATCGTCAGCACGCCGGTGCTGAACCTGCCGGAAGTGGCGATTGTCGGCGTGAACAAAATCGTCGAGCGGCCCGTGGTGATCAAGGGCCAGATCGTGATCCGCAAAATGATGAACCTCTCCAGCTCCTTCGATCACCGGGTGGTCGACGGCATGGACGCGGCGCAATTCATCCAGGCCCTGCGTGGCCTGCTCGAACAACCCGCCACCTTGTTTGTGGACTAATCATCAATGGAGCAGGCGATGCAAACTTTGAACACGACGCTGCTGATTATCGGCGGCGGCCCCGGCGGTTATGTGGCGGCGATCCGCGCCGGGCAACTGGGCATCTCGACCATCCTGGTGGAAGGCCAGGCGTTGGGTGGGACCTGCCTGAATATCGGCTGTATCCCGTCCAAGGCGTTGATCCATGTGGCCGAGCAGTTCCACCAGACCCGGCACCACAGCCAGGCTTCGGCCTTGGGCATCACGGTGGCGGCGCCGAGCCTGGACATCGGCAAGAGCGTGGAATGGAAGGACGGCATCGTCGATCGCCTGACCACCGGCGTCGCGGCGCTGTTGAAAAAGCACAAGGTCCAGGTCATTCACGGCTGGGCCAAGGTGATCGATGGCAAGACGGTCGAGGTCGGTGACACCCGCATCCAGTGCGAACACCTGCTGCTGGCCACTGGTTCGAAAAGCGTCAACCTGCCGATGCTACCGATTGGCGGGCCAATCATTTCTTCCACCGAAGCCCTCGCCCCCACCTCGGTGCCCAAGCACCTGGTGGTGGTCGGCGGTGGCTATATCGGCCTGGAACTGGGCATTGCCTACCGCAAGCTCGGCGCCGAGGTCAGCGTGGTCGAGGCCCAGGAACGGATCCTGCCAGCCTATGACGGCGAGCTGACCCAGCCTGTGCACGAGGCGCTCAAGCAGTTGGGCGTGAAGCTTTACCTCAAGCACAGCGTCGAAGGTTTCGATGCCCAGGCCAGCACCTTGCAAGTGCGTGATCCCAATGGCGAGACGCTGAACCTGGACACCGACCGGGTGCTGGTGGCCGTTGGGCGCAAACCCAACACCCAGGGCTGGAACCTCGAAGCGCTGGGCTTGGCGATGAACGGTTCGGCGCTGAAAATCGACAGCCGTTGCCAGACCAGCATGCGCAACGTCTGGGCCATCGGCGACCTGAGCGGTGAACCGATGCTCGCCCACCGGGCCATGGCCCAGGGTGAAATGGTCGCCGAGCTGATCGCCGGCCAGCATCGCGAGTTCAACCCAACGGCCATCGCCGCGGTGTGCTTCACCGACCCGGAACTGGTGGTCGTCGGCAAGACGCCGGACGAAGCCAAGGCGGCCGGGCTCGATTGCATGGTGTCGAGCTTCCCGTTTGCCGCCAACGGTCGGGCCATGACCCTGGAATCGAAAAGCGGTTTCGTCCGGGTCGTGGCGCGCCGGGACAACCACCTGATCGTTGGCTGGCAAGCGGTTGGCGTGGGCGTGTCGGAACTGTCCACCGCGTTCGGCCAATCCCTGGAAATGGGCGCGCGCCTGGAGGACATCGCTGGCACCATCCACGCCCACCCGACGCTGGGCGAGGCCGTGCAGGAAGCGGCGTTGCGGGCGTTGGGGCATGCGTTGCATCTGTAACGCATCAGGATCGTTCCCACGCTCCGCGTGGGAATGCAGCCAGGGACGCTCCGCGTCCCAAAGCCGAACGCGGAGCGTCCGTTGAAGTATTCCCACGCGGAGCGTGGGAACAATCATCGAGTGAGGCTGCGAAACAGCCCCGGAATGAAGTATTGTTGTTCCCATCCAAAAAACGTCAGAAGCCTTGAACCGTTTCGACGGTTGTCAAGAAATAGAGGGTGTCATGGGTAACGAGAGCATCAATTGGGACAAACTGGGCTTTGACTACATCAAGACCGACAAGCGCTACCTGTCGCACTGGCGCGATGGTGCCTGGGACGCGGGCACCCTGACCGAAGACAACGTGCTGCACATCAGCGAGGGCTCCACCGCCCTGCACTACGGTCAGCAGTGCTTCGAAGGCTTGAAGGCCTATCGCTGCAAGGACGGCTCCATCAACCTGTTCCGCCCGGACCAGAACGCCGCCCGCATGCAGCGCAGCTGCGCCCGCCTGCTGATGCCGCACGTCGACACCGAGCAGTTCGTCGAGGCCTGCAAGCAAGTGGTCCGCGCCAACGAGCGCTTCATCCCGCCTTACGGCACCGGCGGCGCGCTGTACCTGCGCCCGTTCGTGATCGGCGTGGGTGACAACATCGGCGTGCGCACCGCACCCGAGTTCATCTTCTCGATTTTCTGCATCCCGGTCGGCGCCTACTTCAAGGGCGGCCTGACCCCGCACAACTTCCTGATCTCCAGCTTCGACCGCGCCGCCCCACAAGGCACCGGCGCGGCCAAGGTCGGTGGCAACTACGCCGCCAGCCTGATGCCCGGTTCCCAGGCCAAAAAAGCCAGTTTCGCCGACTGCATCTACCTGGATCCGATGACCCACTCGAAAATCGAGGAAGTCGGCTCGGCCAACTTCTTCGGCATCACCCACGACAACAAATTCGTCACCCCGAAATCCCCTTCGGTCCTGCCGGGCATTACTCGCCTGTCGCTGATCGAACTGGCCAAATCGCGCCTGGGCCTGGAAGTGATCGAAGGCGACGTGTTCATCGACAAACTGTCGGACTTCAAGGAAGCCGGCGCCTGCGGTACCGCTGCGGTGATCACCCCGATTGGCGGCATCAGCTACAAGGACAAGCTGCACGTGTTCCACAGCGAAACCGAAGTCGGCCCGATCACCCAGAAGCTCTACAAAGAGCTGACCGGCGTGCAGACCGGTGACGTGGAAGCGCCAGCGGGTTGGATCGTCAAGGTTTGATCCAAACCCCTGTGTAGGAGCTGTCGAGTGCAACGAGGCTGCGATCTTTCCCCAGACACTTGAGTCTCAAGCGAAAGATCAAAAGATCGCAGGCTTCGCCAGCTCCTACAGACCCCAGCGGGAGCAAGCTCCCTCGTCACATGGATCTGTCCCCACTACCCCCGACGCAAAACCGGCCATCGCCCCCAACGCTGGCGAAACCATCCGTAACCGCTGACCAGCAAGATCCCGCCCAGCACCAGAACCGCGCCAACGATGAAGTTCGGCTCCAGCGGTTCATCCAGCAACCAGACGCCAAAACCGATGCCAAACAGCGGCGTCATGAACGACAACACCCCCAGTTGCGAAGCGAGGTAGTGGCGCAGCAGGGAGAACCAGATCAGGAAGCTGGCGAAGGACACCAGCAACACCTGGAACGCCAGGCTGGCAATGAGTTGTGGCGTGGGGTTGATCGTCGTTTGCCCCAGCGCTATCGACATTCCGATCAGCAGCACCCCGGCGCCAACCAATTGGTAAAGCAGCGTCTGGCTGGCCGGCAGATTCGTCAACCGCGAACAGCGTACCGTCACCGTGGTTGCGCCCCACAGCGCACCCGCCAGCAAGCCCATGCCGTCACCGAGCAACGAACTGCCGTTCGCCGCGCCCGAGCCCCCGCTGAAAGCCACCACGATCCCGCCAAAGGCAACGGCGATGCCCAGCCATTGCGCCGGCTTGAGGCGTTCGCTCGGCAGTTTCCAGTGCAAGCCGAGGGCGGCGAACATTGGTGCGGTATAGAGGAAAATCACCATGTGCGATGCCGTCGTATGCCGCAGGCCTTCGCCCACCATCACGAACTCCAAGGCAAACAACAACCCCACCAGCATGCCCGGGCGCCAACTGCCATCGGCCAGGGACAGGCGTTCACCGCGCACCAGCACCAACAACCAGACCAGTACCGCAGCGATGGCCGAGCGCACGCCCAGTTGCAGCATCGGCGCCATATCGGCGGCGCCGGCCTTGATCGCGACTTGCTGGAAACCCCAAATGGCACAGAGGCCGGTCATCAGGGCGCAGACCTGGCCATCCAGGGCACGGCGGGTGGTCATGGGAACGGTCCTTGGGCAGAAAGAGATGAAAGGATTGTCTGCCTGACACCTTTGCTGGATATAGTGATTACCCGACAAGCCATCCCGGTAATCCGCCATTGCGGTCGATATGCAGCCTCCAGCCCAACATCTGAAGATTCCTCCGTTCGAAGCGGCCCTGCCCTCGCCGATTTTCTTTCGCAGCGCCTGCATGCCGGCCCATGCCACTTACCCCCGGCACCGGCATGCCTGGGGTGAGTTCGTCTACTCCTACAGTGGCGTGATGGAAATCGAGATCGCCCAGCACCATTACCTGGCGCCACCGCAGTACGGCATCTGGCTGCCGCCGGACATGGAACACGTTGGCTTCAATCGGCATGAGGCCTGCCATTGTTCGTTGTACCTGGCCGCCGAACTGTGCGACGCGTTGCCGGCCGTACCCTGCGCGCTGACCTTGAGCCCGCTGATCCGCGCCCTGCTGGAAGAGTTGCGCAGCGATCCACCGAGCCAACCGCAGACGCCCGAGCAGCAACGTTTGCTGCAGGTGTTGGTGGACAAGCTGGCGCAGGCACCCCATGTCGGCAGCTACCTGCCCTCCTCGGATGATCCACTGCTGGGCCCCGTGCTGCGAGCCTTGGAGGCGAACCCCAGCGACCCGCGTTCCTTGCCACAACTGGCCCGCGCTGCCAACACCACCGAGCGCACGCTGATGCGCCGGGCCCAGCGGGACCTGGGCATGTCATTGGTGGAATGGCGCCAGCGCCTGAAAGTCATCGAGGCCCTGGCCCTGCTCGAACGTGGCCAGAGCGTGGAAACCATCGGCCTGGACCTGGGCTACAGCAGCGCCTCGGCGTTCATCAGCATGTTCCGCAAAATGATGGGCACTACGCCGGATGAGTATCGGCGCCGGCATATGGCTTGATGATGTGGGTGATGCTGAAACTGCTATCGCGAGCAAGCTCGCTCCCACAGGGGATCTTGGGTGTGCATGGGTCTTGGGGTCAGCGCAGGCCCACTGTGGGAGCGAGCTTGCTCGCGATGACGGCGGTGGGTTTGACATCGATTTCGGCACTCACGCCAAACCGCCCCACCATCTCCCGACGACCACTGGCCGTTACCCCCAGCGCCCGGCTGTCCAGGTCCTGGATCACCCATTTGCGCTTGATCGCCACTTGCAGCAACGCCGCGCCCAAGGCACCGCCCAGGTGCGGGCGGCGCATGCTCCAGTCCAGGCAGGGACAGGCGAATCGGCGGCGTTGCGTGACGAGTTGCTGGACGTCGATGCCCAATCCTTCGAACACCGCCGCCCCGGACTCACTCAGCCGATAGCCATCGCCTTGCACCTCTATCAGCCATCCAGCCTCGATCATCCGGTCATGCAGGCGCACCGCCAGAGTGCCGGCCATGTGGTCGTAACAGGTGCGAGCAAATTGCAGGCGATCCGGTGTGCGCGGGGTGAAGGTTGGTGCGGCGCTCTGGCCGATCACCATCAACGCCTCCAGTGCCTGGGCGACGCGCGGGTCGGCCAGGCTGTAATAACGATGACGGCCCTGGACATGCAAGCGCACCAAGGCCATTTGCTTGAGTTTCGCCAGATGGGCGCTGGCGGTCGAGGCGCTGACCTCGGCGATGCTCGCCAATTCGGTGCTGGTGCGGGCATGGCCGTCCATCAACGCACACAGCATCCGGGTGCGCGCCGGTTCGGCAATGGCCGCCGCCACTTGGGACACGCCCAGGTCATGGTGCTCTGCGTTCATATTTCGCTCCCCGACGAATCAAGCCATGCATCGACTGGAGATAGTAGCAACACTTTCTCCATCACGAACAAGGCCGCGCTTCATGGACCCGATCACCGCCGCGACACATTCCGACCCTTACCCTTTTTACGCCGCCCTGCGCGCTGCCGGCGGACTGGCCTTCGATCCCGAACTGAACCTGTGGATCGCCAGCAGCGCCGAGGCCGTGTGCGCGGTGCTGCACCATCCCGATTGCCATGTGCGCCCGGCTCACGAGCCCGTGCCAAAGGCCATCGCCGAGGGGCCTGCCGGGCGGGTGTTCGGCCACCTGATGCGCATGAACGAAGGGGAACGGCAGCGTTGCCCGAGGGCCGCAATTGCGCCGCGGTTGCAGGACATCGATCCCCGGCAGGTCGAGGCACTGGTCAGGGCCCGCCTTCTCCAAGAGGGCGCCGAAGGCCTGCACCAGGCCCAATTCATCGGGCCGGCCAGCGTGGTCGCGGCATTGCTGGGTTTCAGCCCGACGGACTGTCACCGGGTCAGCGAATTGACCGCAGACTTCGTCGCCGGCCTGTCGCCCCTGAGCCAAACACCGCAACTGGACGCGGCACACCAGGCCAGCGAGCAACTGACCGGTTTATTCCAGGAGCGGATCGAGGCGCAGGACAACCCTTTGCTGCTGGGCATTGGCCCAGGCTTCGAAAACGCTGATCCGGACAGTAAAGTCGCCAACCTGATCGGGCTGCTCTCGCAAACCTATGAAGCCACCGCCGGCCTGATTGGCAACGCGTTGCTGGCGCTGATCGGCGATCCCGCGTTGCACCGGACGCTGCGAGAGGCCCCCACACAGGTCGGCTCATTGCTGGCCGAAGTCCAACGTTTCGACCCGCCGGTACAAAACACTCGCCGCTTCATCGCCGCGCCCTGCGAAATCCTCGGCACTGCGCTGAACCCCGGGGAGGTGGTCCTGGTGCTGCTGGCCTCAGCCAACCGCGATCCGCAACTCAACCCCCGACCAGACACCCTGCTGCTCGACCGCCCGAACCGCCGCAGTTTCAGCTTCGGCAGCGGGCGCCATGAATGCCCAGGCCAAACCCTGGCCATGGACATCGCCCGCGCCACGCTGACGGCGATTCTGGAGCGCGAACCGCCACTGGATCAGTTGACCTGGTGCTATCGCCCCTCCGTCAACGGCCGCATCCCGCTGTTCAGCGAGCGGTCCTGTGCCGGCAGGTCATGACCCGCCCAGCCATCAATCGTCTCGCGTCAGGACTTCCAGCAACTCGATTTCGAAGATGAGGTTGGCGTTGGGCTTGATGTGGGCGCCCATGGACCGCTCACCGTAGGCCAGGTGGGCCGGCACCCACAACTTGCGCTTGCCACCGACTTGCATGCCCATCAGGCCCAGATCCCAGCCCTTGATGACGCGACCTGTGCCGATCACGCATTGGAAGGGTTTGCCGCGACTGTAGGACGAATCGAATTCGGTGCCGTCTTCGAGGGTGCCGCGGTATTGGGTGGTGATCAGCGCACCTTTGACTACGCTTTTGCCGTCGCCCTGTTCCAGGTCGATGATTTGCAGCTCTTCATTCATGGCGGTATCCCTCGTGTGATCCAGGCGCGGGGTTTTCGCAGAAATCCGGGCGCATGGCAAACGTTGTATGCCATGCGGCAGGGAACCGCGACGGCCTCTTCGGTTCACATGGGTATCGTCCCTGCATTTCAGATAAGGATTTTCTGATGTTCGACTCTCGTCCGCTCTACAGTTTCATTCCGCCATACATCCTCAATCGCATCATCGCCCACGGCTCCGAACAGCAACGCTCCAGCGCCCTCGGCACCTTGACCCACGTGCGCAGCCTGCGGCACAACCCCGGCCCGCCCGGCAACCTTCCCGCCGCCGCGAACCGGCCCAATCCCGGCACGGCCGGACAGCCGCAACGCAGCGTGCATGACGCCCAGAACAGCATGGAACTGCCCGGCCAGCCGGTTCGCCTGGAAGGCCAGCGGGCCAGTGGTGACCCAGCCGTGGACGAAGCCTACGACGCCCTCGGCGCCACCTATGATTTTTTCTGGAAGGTCCTGGGGCGCGACTCCATCGACAACAAAGGCTTCGCCCTGGTGGGCAGCGTGCATTATGGCCAGGGCTATGAAAACGCCTTCTGGAACGGCGCGCAAATGGTGTTCGGCGACGGCGATGGCGAAATCTTCCAGCGCTTCACCCGCTCCCTGGACGTGGTGGCCCACGAGCTGGCCCATGGCGTCACCGAAAGCGAGGCCGGCTTGATCTACGCCAACCAATCCGGTGCGCTGAACGAGTCCATCTCCGATGTGTTCGGTGTGCTGGTCAAGCAGTTCGTGCTCGAACAGACCGCCGACCAGGCCGACTGGCTGATCGGCGCCGACCTGCTCACCGACAAGATCAACGGCGACGGCCTGCGCAGCATGTCCAACCCCGGCACCGCCTACGATGACCCGTTGCTGGGCAAGGACCCGCAACCTTCGCACATGCGCGAATTCGTCATTACCCGTGAAGACAACGGCGGCGTGCACATCAACTCCGGCATTCCCAACCGGGCCTTTTATCTGGTGGCGACCACGCTGGGCGGATTTGCCTGGGAAAAGGCCGGCCGGATCTGGTATGAAACCTTGTGCGACCGAAGATTGGCCAATGACGCGTCCTTCAGCGCCTTCGCCCGCCTGACCGTCGAGCATGCCCGCCAGCGCTTTGGCACGCGGGAAGTGCAAGCGGTGCAGAACGGCTGGGCCCAGGTCGGCGTCGACCTGACACAGGAGAGCTGATGAAAACCCTTCCAGACCTCGACGACAAGGCGGTGATACGGCTGTCGCGCCAGGGTGGCGTGGCCGCCATCCATGCGCTGACCCGACCACGGGAAATCGAATTCGCCCAGTGCGACCTCGACCAGCGCACGCGCATCTGTTCGGTCCTGGAGGGTTGCCTGCCACTGACGTCCTCCACGCCCGGGCACGGCGACCAGCGATTTTTCCAGATCGAGGTGCGCTACCGCACCGACGACCAGGACGATGAGATGGTGCTACAGGTGCCTGAGGACCAGGCACCCGGCGAGCTGGTTCACCTGTGGGACAAAGGCGAAGTGCTCTAACGTGTGGCCGGCACGATCTTGACGATGGCGCCGGACACGGTTTCGACCAGCAGGTACTTGTCGTCGATCTGCACCCATTGCTGCTCGTTTGTCGGTTGCTCGAGTTTCTTCTGTTTCCAGTCTTTCATGGCCCGGTCCGCGCGCTGGTAGTCCGCCGGTACCCGGTCGTTCGCCACCAGCCTGCGGCCATTGCTTGGCGAATGCTCCAGGGCCTCCCCGGTTTTCTCGACCGCTTGCGCAACAGGCCCAAGGGCTCCAAGGCCGGCGATCAGGAACAGGCTGGCGATCAGGGATGGTTTGCGCATAGAAAAAACTCCAGTTATTCGAGGGACTGAATCTGGGACTTCGCGGGCGGCGAATCATTCCTTAATTTCTGGAAACTGTACCCCCTGCTTGCTCCCGCTGAACCCTGTAGGAGCTGGCGAAGCCTGCGATCTTTTGATCTTTTGATCTTTCGCTTGAGACTCAAGTGCCTGGGGAAAGATCGCAGCCTCGTTGCACTCGACAGCTCCTACAGAGCCGAGCGGGAGCAAGCTCCCTCGCCACAGGTTGTGCATGGCATAGTGACAACCTCTGGACCACGGATCTCGCCATGACCACCTCTACCCCGTCATCCCCTGCCCTCAAGGAAATCTTCAACAGCGCCCGCCTGGAGCACATCGCTGGCGAAATGCGCGCGGTTTACCCAGCATTCGATGCCCCGGCGTTTTTGCACATGGCCAACGACGGGCTGGCCGAGTTGTCGGTGATGCAGCGCATGGCCCGGGTCAGTGAGTGCCTGCATGCGGTGCTGCCCCTCGGTTATGAAGCTTCACTGGAGGTGCTGCGCGCCCTGGCCCCGCGCCTGAACAGCATGTTCGTCAGCATGTTCCTGCCACACTACGTGGCGTCCTATGGCCGGCATCGCTTCGACGTGTCGTTGGACGCGCTCAAGTATTTCACCCGGTTCGGCTCGTCGGAGTTCGCCGTGCGGCACTTCCTGCGCGATGACCTGGAACGCACCCTCAAGGTCATGCACGACTGGGCGCTGGACGCCAACGAGCACGTACGCCGCCTGGCCAGCGAAGGCAGCCGGCCACGCTTGCCGTGGTCGTTTCACCTGGAGCCGATCCAGGCCAATCCTGACCTCGCCGCCGCGATCCTCGACACGCTCAAGGCCGACGACAGCCTTTATGTGCGCAAATCGGTGGCCAACCATCTCAACGACGTCACCAAGCAGCATCCCGACTGGGTGCTGGACCAGATCGAAGGCTGGCCGCTGCAAGACCGCCACACGGCGTGGATCGCCCGGCATGCGCTGCGCAGCCTGATCAAACAAGGCAACCCCAGGGCGCTGGGCGTCATCGGGGTCGGCGGCAAGGCACAGGTCCAGGTACTGGATTTGCAGGTGACGCCTGCGGTGATTCGCCTGGGGGAACAGGTCACGCTGTCCTTCACGGTGCAATCAACCCTGGAACAGAGCCAACGCCTGGTGATCGACTATGCCATCGACTACGTGAAAGCCTCGGGCGGCACCTCGGCCAAAGTCTTCAAGCTCAAGACCTTCGACCTGCCTGCCCAGGGTTGCGTCAACCTCAGCCGCTCCCAGCACATTCGCGAGTTGACCACCCGCAAACATTACGCGGGCCGGCATGCCGTGCACCTGCTGGTCAACGGCGAGCGGCTGGGCAGCACGGCGTTCGATATCGTGCCTTGAAGTGGCTCAGCCCGCCGCTATCCGTTGCGCCTGGCGAATGTCGTGGATGAACCGCTCAGCCGGCAATGGATGCCCCAGCAGATAGCCCTGCAGCGAATCGCAGCCCAACTGGGTCAGGAAGTCTTGTTGCATATCGGTCTCCACGCCTTCGGCGACGATCCGCAGGCCCAGGGCCTGGCCGAGGGCGACGATGGCAGAGACGATCGCCGCGTCATCGCTGTCGTGCTCCAGGTCACGCACGAAGCCGCGATCGATCTTCAACTCATTGGCCGGCAGCCGCTTGAGGTACATCAGGCTCGAATAGCCGGTGCCAAAGTCGTCGATGGACAGGTCCACGCCCATGTCCGAGAGCTGTTGCAGCACCGTCATGCTCGCGTCCGCATCGCTCATGGCGGTGGTCTCGGTGATTTCCAGGGTCAGGCTGTTGGCCGGCAGCTGATGCGTTTCCAAGGCCTTGGCCACGCTCTGCACCAAACCGGTATGGCAGAACTGCAACGCCGACAGGTTCACCGCAATGCGCCAATCGGTATAACCGAGCACGTACCATTCGCGCATCTGCCGACAGGCTTCGTTCAACACCCATTCGCCGATGGGGATGATCAACCCGGTCTTTTCCGCCAAGTCGATGAAGGTGTCGGGCATCAACAGGCCCAGGGTCGGATGGTTCCAGCGCAACAAGGCCTCGGCGCCGACCGGCCGGCCGTTGGCGGCATCGAACTTGGGCTGGTAGTACAGGCTGAATTGCCGCTGTTCGACGGCGATGCGCAAGTCTTGCAGCAACTGCAATTGCTTGCGGGCGTTGCTGTTCATCGACGCGTCGAAAAAGCTGTAGCCGTTCTTGCCGGCGCCCTTGGCGTGGTACATCGCCGCATCGGCGTTCATCAACAGTTCGTCGGCGCTCTGGCCGTTACCAGGGTAAACGGCGATGCCGACGCTGGCGGAGATCTGCAAGTCATGCTCAGCCACCCGGAACGTGCGTGCGATCAAGCCGACCTGACGTGCCGCCAGTTGCAAGGCATCGTCCGGTTCAGTCAGTTGCACCAACAGCACGAACTCATCACCGCCGATCCGCGCCAGGGTGTCCTGGCTGCGCAGGTCTTCACGCAGGCGCAGGGCCACGTCCCGCAGCAACAAATCGCCCATGTGGTGACCAAAGGCGTCGTTGACCGGCTTGAAACCATCCAGGTCGATGAACATCAGGGCGAAGCAGCCGCCCTGCCCTTGCACCCGGTGAATGGCCTGGTCGATACGATCAGCCAGCAATACCCGGTTGGGCAGTCCGGTGAGAGGGTCGTGCAGGGCCAACTGGGTCAGTTCCCGGTTGGCCAGGGTCAGCGATTGGGCCAACTCCGCAGTACGGGCTTCCAGGCGCGCATCGAGAATCGACGTCAGCAAGGCGATGGCCAGCACCGCCAGGGTGGTGATCAACACCAGATTGTCCAGGCCCTTGCCGCTCAAGCCGTCCAGGGAGCCACAAAAGCTGCCGTCGCTGAACCGCGCCCCGGCCATGCCGGTGTAGTGCATGCCGACGATGGCGATACCCATGATCACCGCAGCGCCTGCACGAGCCAGACGCACGTGGGGAGTGTTCTGACGCAGGCGAAAGGCAATCCACAACGCCGCCGCTGAAGCGCCGACCGCAATCACCAACGAAGCCCCGAACAGTGTCGGGTCATAGTCGATGCCTGGCTGCATTCGCAGTGCGGCCATGCCCGTGTAATGCATGGTGCTGATCCCGGCGCCCATGATCAGCGCGCCGAACGCCAGTTGCCACGCTGGCAATCGTGGCTGGCTGACCAGCCACAGGGCAAAACCGCTGGAAAGAATCGCGACCAGCAGCGACAGCGCGGTGATGGATACGTCGTAGCCAAGCTCCACCGGCAAGCTGAACGCGAGCATGCCGATGAAGTGCATGGACCAGATGCCCACCCCCATCGCCAGCGCCCCCCCGGTCATCCACAAATGCGCAGCGCGCCCCTGGGCGGTCGCGATCCGCCCGGCCAGGTCCAGGGCGGTATAGGAAGCCAGCACAGCAACAAACAAGGAAATCGAAACAAGGGCGGGGGAATAACTGCCGATGAGCATGGTTTTTTCTCGTAACTGGAGACCGGACTGCTTCCATGCCCGGTTGAAGGCCGGCGATTGTACTTAATCGTGACAGGGACGCACGAAGCAAATGTCAAAAAGCCATCAAAGCTGGAATGTTTTCGACGAAAGACATTATCCCCAGCAGGGAGAATATTTTTTGTAAACCATCAATCCTGTGTTCACTGTAGTTCCATTGTGGAAGCGAGCTTGCTCGCGATAGCGGTGTGTCAGCTTGCATCAATGTTGAATGTGCCGCAGCCATCGCGAGCAGGCTCGCTCCCACAATGGACTTGCGGTGAATGCAAAACCCATGAGCCCTGAGCCCCCTGTGGGAGCGAGCTTGCTCGCGATGGCGGTGCGTCAGTCTACGCACCTGGCCCAAGCGGTTCAGCTACTATCGAAGAATCACTTCAAGGAGGATTCATTCATGGGCGTTCCCGCCAACCGGGCTTTGACCACCGCGCTGGTAGTAATCGATGTACAGAACGACTTCATCCCCGGCGGCCAACTGGCCGTGCCAGGCGGCGATGAGATCGTGCCGCTGATCAACCAACTCGGCCATTCCTTCAGGCACGTCGTCCTTGCCCAGGACTGGCACCCGGCCGGGCACGCCTCGTTTGCGTCCAGCCATCCGGGCAAGCAACCGTTCGACATCGTCCAATTGCCCTACGGCGAGCAGAAACTCTGGCCCGACCACTGCATACAGGGCAGCAACGGCGCCGCGCTGCACCCGGCACTCGACCTCGCCCATGCCAAGCTGATCATCCGCAAGGGCTGCAACCCGGACATCGACAGCTATTCAGCCTTCATGGAAGCGGATCACCTGACCCCTACCGGCTTGACCGGCTATCTCAAGGAACGCGGCATCGACACCGTGTACCTGGTGGGGCTGGCCCTGGATTTCTGCGTGATGTTCTCGGCGCTGGATGCCCGGTTGGCGGGGTTCAATGCGGTGGTGATACTGGATGCCTGCCGGGGCATCGATATCGACGGCTCGATGGAGGCGGCAATCCGACGGATGCAGGAAGCGGGCGTGCAATTGATCGAGTCCAGCGCGATAGATGGTCGCCCCTTCGCTTGATCGCTCATACTAGCCGCCTCCCCTCTGGACAGTGAGTCTCCATGCCCTTCCTCACCCGCACCCACCCGCGTCTGTCCAGCGCCACGGTCCTTGGCCTGGCGGTGGGTATCCTGGCTCCCGTGGACTCGATCATCAGCAAGATCCTGATCGGCTGGAATGTCGGCGTCTGGACCTACCTGGTGCTGATGTCCTGGCTGACCGTGCGGGCCAAGGCGCCCGACGTCCGGCGCATTGCCGAAATCGAAGATGAAAATGCCGGGCTGGTCCTGCTGGTGGTCTGCATCGCGGCATTGGCCAGCCTGGCAACCATCACCTTCGAACTGGCCGGCAGCCGCGACCTGGACGCCGCCGGCAAGCTGCTGCATTACGGTTTCACGGCAATGACCGTGATCGGTTCCTGGTTGCTGATCGGGGTGATCTTCAGCGTGCACTACGCGCGGTTGTATTACACCTGGGAAGGCAAGGAGCCGGCGTTGCGGTTTGCCGAAGGGCTGACCACACCCAACTATTGGGACTTCCTGTATTTCTCCTTCACCATCGGCGTGGCGGTGCAAACCGCGGACGTGGGCGTCGCCACGCGGCAATTGCGCAAGATCGTCCTGGCGCAATCGTTGATCGGGTTTGTGTTCAACACGGCGATCCTGGGGTTTTCGATCAATATTGCGGCGGGGTTGTTTGGGTGAAAAGCATTGGGGCCGCTTCGCGGCCCAGCGGGAGCAAGCTCCCTCGCCACAGGGTCAGCGTCAAGCAATAGAGAGTGGCAACCTCAGGATGGTGTTGGCAGCCACAGCCTGAAGCGCGCCCCACCCAGCGGCGAGGCCTCGACGGTCAGCGTGCCGCCCTGAGCTTCCAGGGCCCGGCGGCTGATGGCCAGGCCGAGGCCGAACCCGCCGGTGGCGCGGTCGCGGCTGCGATCCAAACGGTAGAACGGCTCGAACACGCGCTCGCGTTCGCTGTAGGGAATGCCGATACCATCGTCGTCGACCCAGATCTCACAGCCTTGATCACTGACCAGCACGCCCACCTGGATGCGTTTTTCGCAATAACGCATGGCATTGCGCAGCAGGTTCTGCAAGGCCCGTGCGGTCAGGCGTGGGTCCAGTACGAAACGCTCCAGCGCCCCATGCAGCAGCACGTCGATCACCACGTCTGGCGCCGCCAGGTCTTCGTCGACGCTACCCAGGATGCTGTCGATGAACTCGTCCAATGCCACTTCGACCCGTTCGGGCAGGCGTTGCGGGTTCTGCAAACGGCTATAGGACAGCAGTTCCAGCACCAGCTCATCCAGCTCACGAATATGCGCCACCAACCCTTGCAAGCGCTCGCGACTGGCCGCCGGCAGGTCATCGGACAGCGCCAGGGCCAGGCCGAAGTCGAGCCGTGTCAGGGGCGTGCGCAGTTCGTGGGACACGGCGTTGAGCAGGTCGCGCTGTTGGTTGAGCAAGTTCTCGATGTCCCCCGCCATCGTGTCGAACACGTGGGCCAGGCTGCCGATGTTCGAACTGGAGGCAATGTGCGTACGCTCACCCAGATGACCTTTGCCGAAACGTTCGGCGGTACGCCTGAGGCGTTCCAGGTCGCGCCAGTGAGGCCGCAACCAGAGCAGCAGGCAGGCCAGCATGGTCGCGCCGATCAACACGTTGATGCTCCAGTACAACCAACTGACGTCGGCCGGGTCCGGCGGCACGACCATCTTCACCGCTGTGCGCCCGTCCAGCGGCGCCGCCGCCAAGGTGCGCCAGGCCCAGTCACCGATACGCACCACGTTCTCGCCGCGCTTGAGACGCGCCTGCTCATCGGCGCTGAAGCCGCCGTCATCGACCGCCGCCAGCTCGATGCGCAGCGGCTCGAACTCCCTGTCCATCTGCGCCGCCAGCGCCGGCCACTGCTCGCTGGGCACGGCGCGGAACTGCTTGACCATCAAGGTTTGCAAGCCACGGGAATAATCGAGGTTGTAGGTCATGAAACGGTCTTGGAACAGGCGGATCACCAGTTCCGGCATCAGGTAGATCGCCGCGCTGTAGGACACGATGGTGACCAGGTAAAGGCGAATCAGCAGCTTCCACATCGGCTCAGCATTCCCACTCGGAACGACTGAACAGATAACCCTTGCCCCACACGGTCTTGATCTTGCGGGCTTCGTCGGCGTTGTCGTCGAACTTGCGTCGCAACTTGGAAATAGCCACGTCCACCGAACGGTCGGTGCCGTTGAATTCGATGCCGCGCAGGCGCTGCAGGATCTGGTCGCGGCTCAGCACTTCGCCGGAATGCCGGGCCAGCACCACCAGCAGGTTGTATTCGCCGCTGGACAGCTCCACCGCTTGTCCGCGCCAGGTTACGGTGCGCTCGGACAGGTCGATGCAGAGGTTGCCCATGACAATACGGTCGTTGACCGTCTGCGGCTCGGTAAGGCTGCTGCGGCGCAACAAGGTACGCACCCGCGCCAGCAACACCCGGGGCTCGCAAGGCTTGGTGACGTAGTCATCGGCGCCCATCTCCAGGCCCAGCACCTGGTCGTGGCTGTCGTCCCGGGCGGTGAGCATCAGGATCGGCAAGGTCGCCGAGTCGGCCCGCAGCAGGCGGCAGACTTGCAAGCCGTCCAGCCCGGGCAGCATCAGGTCGAGAATCACCAGGTCCGGTGGATCGACGCGCGCACGCTCACGCACATGATCGCCACGGCTGAGCACGCTGACCTGATAGCCGTTGCGTTCCAGGTAACTGGCGATCAGTTCGGAGAGTGCGCAGTCGTCTTCGACCAGGAGGATGTTGGGCATGGGTGTTTCCAGAAAGTGCTGTAGCGCCTGGCAGGGCCTTATCGCGAGCAAGCTCGCTCCCACAGAGGTCTTTGGTACTACACAAAACCACTGTGGGAGCGAGCTTGCTCGCGATGGCGATACCACGGGCGCAGAAAATCTCAAGCTGCCAAGGATATACGCCCTCGCTCATCCACGAGCAAAACCCTTACACAATTTCACACAGCCACTACAAAACGTTACCGCTGGGCCCGTAGCAAATCCGCCGCACACGAGGCGATCCGCTGGCACGCATCCGTCAGCTTCACCTGATCGACCACCAGCCCGAGGCGGATATGCCCTGCCGCACTGGGCCCGAACGCCTCGCCGGCCAGCACCGAGACGCCGTAGTCGTCCAGCAGCCGCTCGGCAAATGCCTGGGCGTCGAGGCCGGTCCGGCGCACGTCGACCATCACGAACATACCGCCATCGGGCCGCACCGACTTGAGGCCCGGGCTGTCGTCGAGCATGGCGCACACCAGGTCCCGGCGCTGGCGGTACTCCTCGTGCATCTGCGCCACTTCCGGCAACGCCCGCGTCAGGGCAACCTGGGCTGCGCGTTGCACGAAGTCCGGCAGGCCGAACACCATACACAGCGACAGGTTCGCCAAGTGTTCGGCCAGGGGTTCAGGGCCGATGGCCCAGCCGACGCGCCAACCGGTCATGGCGTGGGATTTGGACAAACTGTTGATAGTGACGGTGCGCTCGGCCATGCCCGGCAGCCCGGCCGGGCTGATGTGTTCGCCGTCGTAGAGCAAGTCGCTGTAGACCTCGTCACTGATCAGCCACAGGTCATGTTCGATGCACAACCGGGCCAATGCCTGCCATGTGGACATTGGCAGGCTGGCGCCGGACGGGTTGTTCGGGCTGTTGATCAGCATCGCCCGGGTACGTGGGGTCACAAGACGGGCAACGTCCGCCGGTTCGACCCGAAAACCGTTCTCCGGGCGGACCGCCACCGGCACCACTTTCGCCCCGCAGGCGCCGAACACCGCTTCATAGGTGACATACATCGGCTCGGCGACGATGACTTCGTCGCCAGGGTTGAGCAGGCATTGCGCGACCGCGTAGAGGGCACTTTGCGCGCCGGGCAGCACCGTAACGTGCCCGGCGCCCACCGGTTGGCCGCTACGTTGTTGGTGTCGGCGAGCAATGCTGGCCCGCAGGGAGTGCAGGCCGCGGCTGTCCGAATAATGGGTCTCACCGGCCCGCAGGCTGGCGACGGCGGCCTCGACAATGGCGCACGGGGTGTCGAAGTCCGGATCACCTACTGACAGCAACAACACATCCATGCCCTGTTCGCGCATGGCCAGCGCCCGGTCATGAATCTGCCAGGCGGCGGCACCATCGCCGGTGATGCGTTGGGTCAAAGCTGAGAAGCGCATGTATCTCTCCTGATTGCGCGATATCCAGCCTCAACCCTATCTCAAATCACAAACCGCGCCACCATCGCATTCAACCCCACCGCCAGGCGCGACAGTTCGTGGGTCGCGTCGCTGGTCTGTTTGGCGCCGCTGGCCGACTGGGTGGCCAGGTCGCGAATGTTCACCAGGTTGCGGTCCACCTCACGGGAAACCTGGGCCTGCTCTTCCGAGGCGCTGGCGATGACCAGGTTGCGTTCGTTGATCTGGTGGATCGAATGAGTGATCTGCTCCAGGGCCACGCCGGCGGCGCGGGCCATTTCCAGCGTGCTTTGGGTACGCTGGTTGCTTTGCTGCATCGACTGAACGGCCTGGCCGGTGCCGTTCTGGATGCCGGCGACCATTTTTTCGATTTCCTGGGTCGATTGCGCAGTGCGATGGGCCAGGGCCCGGACTTCGTCGGCCACCACCGCGAAACCGCGTCCGGCCTCCCCGGCGCGAGCGGCTTCGATGGCGGCGTTGAGGGCCAGCAGGTTGGTCTGTTCGGCGATGGCGCGGATCACGTCCAACACCTTGCCGATGTCGCGGCCCTGGACCGCCAGGCCTTCGACCATCGAAGCGGTGGCCTGCACATCGTGGGTCATGGTCTGGATCGCATCGACAGTTTCCACCACACGTGTGCGGCCTTCCTGGGCGGCCTGGGTCGACTGGTTCGACGCCTCGGAGGTGGACACCGCGTTACGGGCCACCTCTTCGACCGCGGCGGTCATTTCGTTGACGGCCGTGGCCGCCTGTTCGATTTCGTTGTGCTGCTGTTGCAGGCCGCGGGAGGATTCCTGGGTCACGGCGCTCAGCTCTTGCGCCGCAGCGCCCAGTTGAGTGGCCGAACCGGCAATCTGCTCGATGGTCTGGCGCAGGCTGCCTTGCATGGCGGCCAAGGCCTGGAGCAAGCGCCCAGGCTCATCCTTGCCATCGTCCTCGATGACCTGGACCAGATTGCCACTGGCAATGGTCCGCGCAGCCTCCAGTGCCCGGTTGAGCGGCGCGACGATGCTGCGGGTCAGCAGCAAGGCCAGCACCACGGTGGCCAGGGCGGCGGCGATCGAGACAATAATGATGCCGGTGATGGCGCTGCTGTAGTTTTCACCTGCCTTGGCCGACGCTTCGCTGGCACCGGCCACGTTGATCGCGATGAGCTTGTTGAGCTGCTCGCCCATCAGGTCGGTGCCTTCCTTGATCCGCGTATTGATGTGGGTACGCAGTTCATCGGCCTTGTTCTGTCGCGACAGGTCGAGCATCTGCTTCTGGTCTTGCAGGTATTTCTCGAGGGTCGCGGAGAAGGTTTTGTACAACTCAACTTCTTCGGGGGTGGCCGGCAGCGCGGCGTAGCCGCTGTTGGCCTTGTTCAGTTTCTCCGTCAGTACGCCGATGCGGCTCTCCGCCTCGGTCAAGCTGGCAGGGTCCCGGTTGACCAGGATGCGGAACGAGAGAATGCGCATGCGCAGCACGTTTTCCAGCACATTGGCCAGATAGCCGACGCTGGGCACCTGATTCTGCTCCATGCTCAGCGAGGCCTGGCGAATGACGGACATGCGGTTGGCGGCGAAAACACCGAGGATAACGACGAGCAACGCGATGACGGCGAAGCCGAGAAAGGCTCGTGGCGCGATATTCAGGCTGCGTAGGGACATGGAAAGACCTCGAAATGTTGGGTCGAGCGTCCATGCTGGCAAGCGCACCGATTGGAGTTATGGGTGGTATACGCTTAACCCGTTATCGGCTGGGCTTTAGGGTTTGCGCAGGGCGAGTGTAAAAAAATATTTCTAAACGCTTTTTTGTGGCGAGGGAGCTTGCTCCCTCGCCACAGGTTCACCATGCTCCTGGTCCAATGTCCAAGCACGCTTGTGTCCGTTGGGTTTACCGCGCCGCCACCCGCCAAAGCCGTGCAATGTCCCGGGCGCGCTCGCTCAGCAGGCGCGGGGCGTCGGTGCAGGCTTGCTGCAAGGTCATCGGCCCGCTGGCCAGGGCGAAGGCAGCGTCGATGCCGTGTTCATACAGCGCCGGGTAACCCTCCCCCAGCGTGCCGGCAATGACCACCACCGGTACACCGTGCTGGCGGGCGATGCGGGCCACGCCGAAGGGGGTCTTGCCGCGCAGGGTCTGGGCGTCGAAACGGCCTTCGCCGGTAATCACCAGGTCGGCGCCGTTGACCGCCTCGGCCAGCCCGGTCAACTGGGCGACGACGTCCACGCCGGTACGAAACTGCGCGCCCAGGAACGCCTTGGCCGCAAACCCCAGGCCACCGGCGGCGCCGCCGCCCGGCTCGTCGCGCACATCCTTGTTCAACGCCCGTGCGCAGTGTTCGGCGAAATGCCCCAGGGCCCGGTCCAGCGCCTGCACTTGAGACGCCGAAGCGCCCTTCTGCGGACCGAAGATCACGGAAGCGCCATGGGGCCCGCACAGCGGGTTATCGACATCGGCGGCGATCTCGAAGCTGACCCGGGCCAGGCGTGGGTCGAGGTCGCTCAGGTCGATGTGCGACAAGTTCGCCAAGGCCAGGCCACCGGGAGGAAGGGGTTGGCCCTGGACATCCAGCAACACCACGCCCAGGGCCTGCATCGCACCGGCCCCGGCGTCGTTGGTGGCACTGCCGCCGATCGCCAGGATCACCCGGCCGGCGCCCTCATCGAGGGCAGCGCGAATCAGCTCGCCAGTGCCGTAGGTGCTGCTGGAACAGGCGTCGCGTTGCTCCGGCGGCACCAGTTGCAAGCCACTGGCCTCGGCCATTTCGATGATCGCGGTGCGGCTCTCGGCCAACCAGCCCCAGCGCGCCTCGACAGCGACACCCAACGGACCGCGGACCCGGGTGTGGCGCCACTCACCGTGACAGGCCGCCAACACCGACTCCACCGTCCCCTCCCCGCCGTCCGCCATCGGGCATTTGATCAACTGCGCATCCGGCCAGACCTCGGCCAGCCCCAGGGCGATGGCATCGGCGACGCCCTGGGCGCTGAGGCTGTCCTTGAACGAGTCGGGGGCGATGACTATTTTCATATTATTCTCCGGTTCCGATGCACAGCATGCTGCCAGTTGACCGCAGCCGTGACGCCGGTCCGCTGCACAAAAGGCACCGGGCATTATTGTTCAAATTCACAAATATTGGTTTGGCCGAGAGATTCGGGTTGAGGCTGCCGGCCTCATCGCGAGCAAGCTCGCTCCCACACTGGGTCTCCAGTGAATATAAAACCTGTGCCCGGACAAAATCCCCTGTGGGAGCGAGCTTGCTCGCGATGACAGTGGCACATCCAATACATATGCAAGCTGACACACCGCTATCGCGAGCAAGCTCGCTCCCACAGGGGTAGTTGTGAACCCAAAGGGGGGTTATGTGGGTGTATCTGCGGTCTGCGGTAGCAACTGCACCCCCAGGTACAACGCCAGCATCCCATCCAGGCGCAACGGGTCCACGCCGCTGAGTTCGGCGATGCGTTCCATGCGGTAGCGCAGGCTGTTGCGGTGGATACCCAGGGCGTCGGCGCAGGCCTGGCTCTGGCCGTCGTGTTCGCACCAACTGCGCAAGGTGGCGAGCAACTGGCCGTTGCTGTCCTTGGCGATGACCTTGCGCAACGGGGTCAGCAATTCGTCCAAGGCATCGTCGCTGCGATGGCGCCAGAGCAGCACCGGCAGGCGATAACGGCTGAGGGCCAGCAGGCGCGATTGTGGCAACACATCACGCCCATAGGCCAGCAGATCAGCCACCCGCCGATAGCAACGCCGCAAGCCCGCCAACCCTTCAGCCTGCCCGCCCACCGCGATCCGCAGGATGTTCCAGCCCAGCCCATCGAGCTTGCCCAGCAGCCGCTCGTTCTCCACCGAGGCGGTGACCGGCCGGCACCAGAGCAAGGATGATTTGGACGAGGTCAGGCACCAACTGTCCGGGTAGCGCGACATCAACCACGCGCTCAACGTCTCGACGGTCTGCCCGGGCCCATGTTCCAGGCCCAGTTCGAACAGATACGGCACCCGCGACAATTGCGGCTTGAGGCCCATTTGCCGGGCTTCGTCCAACAATCGCGGCGAATCCCCGGCATCGCCCAGCAGCAACGCCAGCAAGTCATCGCAGCGCTGCCGGCGCCATTGCTGCTCGGCCTGCTGGTTACGCTGGCCCACCAGCATCTCGGCGGTCATGCGCACCAGCTCGGCGTAGGTGCGCAGTTGCGCAGGCTCACCCGTGATGCCCAGGACGCCGATCAGCCGTTGATCGAGCATCAGCGGCAGGTTGATCCCCGGCTGCACGCCCTTGAGGTGCATCGCGGTGTGCTCGTCGATTTCCACCACCCGACCGTTCGCCAAAACCAGTTGCGCGCCCTCGTGACGGGTGTTGACCCGCTCGGGCTCACCGCTGCCGAGGATCAAGCCCTGGTTGTCCATGACATTGACGTTGTACGGCAGGATCGCCATCGCCCGGTCGACGATGTCCTGCGCCAGGTCGTGATCGAGTTCGAACATGGGCGGTGTTCCTTGCAAGCGGCGTGAATTGTTGTTTCAGGCATGGGTTTGGTCAGGCGCACAGGGTCTGCATTCAAACCCTGTGCTCTGGCACAAAGACACGGGCCCCTGGGCTGGCCGAGACTCAAGGGGCGGTCAACGTTACCCCTTGGCTCGCAAAAATCATAATAATGAGAGACCCGCCATGTCCCAGAGCGCAATAGCCCTCCTGGCTACCCCCGACGAAAAAAATACCGTCTACAAGCGCATCACCCTGCGCTTGATCCCGTTCATTTTCATCTGCTACCTGTTCAACTACCTCGACCGGGTCAACGTTGGCTTTGCCAAGTTGCAGATGCTCGACGCCCTGAAATTCAGCGAAACCGTGTACGGCCTCGGTGCCGGGATCTTCTTCATCGGCTACGTGCTGTGCGGCATACCGAGCAACCTGGCCCTGACCAAATTCGGCCCACGGCGCTGGATCGCGCTGATGATGATCACCTGGGGCACCCTGTCGACGTGCCTGCTGTTCGTCACCACCCCCACCGAGTTCTATACCTTGCGGCTGTTCACTGGCGCCGCCGAGGCCGGGTTCTTCCCTGGCGTAGTGCTGTATCTCTCGCAATGGTTTCCGACGTTCCGACGTGGCCGAATCATGGCGTTGTTCATGTCGGCCATCCCGGTGTCCGGCCTGCTGGGTAGTCCGTTTTCCGGGTGGATCCTCAACCACTTCGCGGCCGGCCAGGGCGGCCTGGCGGGTTGGCAGTGGATGTTCCTGCTGCAAGGCATTCCGACGGTGATCCTCGGGGCGCTGGCGTTCTTCCTGCTCAGCGACACGTTCGCCAATGCCAAATGGTTGACCGACCAGGAGCGCGCCGTGCTCACCGCCGACCACGCCGAAGACCTGGCCAACAAGCCAAAGACCGCCACCGACTCGCTGTTGGCAGTGTTCAAGAACCCGGCGATCTGGGCCTTCGGCCTGGTGTACTTCTGCATCCAGAGCGGCGTGTACGCGATCAACTTCTGGCTGCCGTCGATCATCAAGAGCCTGGGTTTTGGCGATAACCTGGTGATCGGTTGGCTGAGTGCAATCCCTTACCTGCTGGCGGCGGTGTTCATGTTGCTGGTGGGCCGCTCGGCGGACCTGCACAAGGAGCGCCGCTGGCATCTCGTGGTGCCGATGCTGATGGGCGCCGTCGGGCTGCTGATCGCCGTCAACTTCGCCACCACCCCGGCCATCGCCATCATCGGCCTGTCCATCGCCACCATGGGCGCCCTCACCGGCCTGCCGATGTTCTGGCCGGTGCCCACGGCAATGCTCAGCGCTGGCGCGGCGGCCGGTGGATTGGCGTTGATCAACTCCATGGGGCAGATGGCTGGGTTCCTGAGCCCGTACCTGGTGGGTTGGGTCAAGGACGCCACCGGCTCGACCGACGCGGCGCTGTACCTGCTGGCGGGCGTGATTGTCTGCGGCAGCCTGCTGGCGTTGCGCATGACCCGCACCCTACGGGCCTGACATCCTTTTTTCCCTGTGGGAGCGAGCTTGCTCGCGATAGCGTCAAATCAGCCAACATTGATATTGACTGACCCACCGCTATCGCGAGCAAGCTCGCTCCCACAGAGGTAGTTACACAGTTGATTTGGGGTGTTTGAGAATTCTGTTTGATCCGTGCGACTGTTCTGGGGTTTGATTGAGCCTTTCCCCATGGATAAAAGGATCTTGTCATGAGCTACCGCACGCTAGGCCATTCCGGGTTGCAAGTCTCGACGCTGACCCTGGGCACGATGATGTTCGGCGAACAGACCAGCACCGAGGATTCGCTGCGGATCATCGACAAGGCCTGGGACCAGGGCATCAATTTCATCGACACCGCGGACGTCTACACCAACGGCCGTTCCGAAGAGATCGTCGGCGAGGCGATCGCCCGTCACCGCCAGGAATGGGTGCTGGCCACCAAGGTCGGCTTCGGCCCGCCGGACGGCATGCCCAACCGCAGCGGCCTGAGCCGCAAGCACATCTTCAATGGCATCGAGGCGAGCCTGACGCGCCTGGGCACCGATTACCTGGACATCTATTACCTGCACCGCGAAGACCACAACACGCCGCTGCACGTTACTGTGTCGGCCATCGGCGACTTGATTCGCCAAGGCAAGATCCGCTACTGGGGCCTGTCGAACTACCGCGGCTGGCGCATCGCCGAAGTGATCCGGATTGCCGACAGCCTGGGCATCGACCGACCGGTGATCAGCCAACCGCTGTACAACATCGTCAACCGCCAGGCGGAAACCGAGCAGATCACCGCGGCGCAGAACTACGGCCTCGGCGTGGTGCCGTTCAGCCCCCTGGCCCGAGGCGTGCTCAGCGGCAAGTACGCGCCAGACGTGGCGCCGGACGCCAACAGCCGTGCCGGCCGCCAGGACAAACGCATCCTGGAAACCGAGTGGCGGGTCGAGTCCCTGCGCATTGCCCAACAGATCCTGCAATACACCCAGGGCCGCGGCGTGGGCATCGTCGAGTTCGCCATCGCCTGGGTGCTGAACAACAGCGCCGTGACCTCGGCCATCGTCGGGCCGCGCACCGAGGAGCAGTGGGATTCGTACACCAAGGCGCAATCGGTGAAGATCAGCGCGGAAGATGAAGCCTTCATCGATTCGCTGGTGACGCCGGGGCATGCTTCGACACCGGGGTTCAACGATGTGAGCCATTTCGTGCCGGGGCGGGTACCTGTGGGAGCAAGGCTTGCCCGCGATGAACGATAACGCGGTTCACTGTTAAACCGTGGCGTGGCTATCGCGGGCAAGCCTTGCTCCCACAAACTTGCTCCCCTAGATAAACTTGCCAGCCAACAGTTTGGGTTGATTGATCGCCCTCAAGAGAATCACCGTGTCCAAAGGCATCGTTCTATCGGTCTCGGCCTCCGCGCTGTTCGCCGTCATGTACTACTACACCTCGTTGCTCTCACCGCTGACCGGCGTGGAGATCTTCGGCTGGCGCATGCTGCTGACGATGCCGTGCATGACCGCCTTCCTGCTGGTGACGCGGGACTGGCACCTGGTCACGGCGCTGATCCAACGCCTGATCGCCACGCCACGGCTGTTGATCGCGGCGATCGCCTCCTCGGCATTGATGGGCGCGCAACTGTGGCTGTTCATGTGGGCACCGCTCAATGGCTACAGCCTGGACGTGTCGCTGGGGTACTTCCTGTTGCCACTGTCGATGGTCCTGACCGGACGCATCGTCTATGGCGAACGCCTTTCCTACCTGCAGAAAGTCGCCGTGTTCTTCGCCACCCTTGGCGTGTTCAACGAGTTGTACCAAGTAGGTGGTTTTTCCTGGGCAACCTTGCTGGTGGTGATTGGCTACCCGATCTATTTCATCCTGCGCAAACGCATCAAGACCGACAACCTGGGCGGCCTCTGGCTGGACATGACCCTGATGCTGCCCCTGGCGCTGTGGTTCGTGCAAAGCGGCGAACAGGGTTTCGACGTTTTCGATCAATACCCGTGGCTGTCGCTGCTGATCCCGGTACTCGGGGTCATCAGCGCCAGCGCGCTGGTGTCCTACATCGTCGCCAGTCGATTGCTGCCGTTCAGCCTGTTCGGGCTGTTGAGTTATGTCGAGCCGGTGTTGCTGCTGGGTGTTGCGCTGCTGTTGGGCGAAAGCATCAAGGCCGGTGAATGGCTGACCTACATCCCCATCTGGATGGCGGTGGCGGTGCTGGTGTTCGAAGGGTTCAAGCACTTGGTGCGACAACAGCGCCGGACTTGAGGTCACCGCCAGCCCCTGGGGGTCTATCGGCAATAAAAAGCCCGCCCGGCATCACTGCCGGGCGGGCTTTTTCATGGCTCAGGCCTTACTCGGTCGCCAGCACACCACGACGCACCTGGTCGCGCTCGATGGATTCGAACAGCGCCTTGAAGTTACCTTCGCCGAAACCATCGTCGCCCTTGCGCTGGATGAATTCGAAGAACACCGGCCCCATCAGGGTTTCCGAGAAAATCTGCAACAGCAGGCGCTTGTCGCCCTGCTCGGAAGCACCGTCCAGCAGAATGCCCCGCGATTGCAGTTCATCGACCGGTTCGCCGTGGTTTGGCAGGCGGCCTTCGAGCATTTCGTAGTAGGTGTCCGGCGGCGCGGTCATGAAGCGCATGCCGATGCTTTTCAGGTGATCCCAGGTCTTGATCAGGTCGTCGGTGAGGAAGGCCACGTGCTGGATGCCTTCGCCGTTGAACTGCATCAGGAACTCTTCGATCTGCCCGGCGCCCTTGGACGACTCTTCGTTCAACGGGATACGGATCATGCCATCCGGGGCGGTCATGGCCTTGGAGGTCAGGCCGGTGTATTCGCCCTTGATGTCGAAGTAACGGATTTCGCGGAAGTTGAACAGCTTCTCGTAGAAGCCGGCCCAGTAGGCCATGCGCCCGCGATAGACGTTGTGGGTCAGGTGGTCGATGATTTTCAGGCCCGCGCCCACCGGGTTGCGGTCAACGCCCTCAATGAACACGAAGTCGATGTCATAGATCGAGCTGCCTTCGCCAAAACGGTCGATCAGGTACAGCGGCGCGCCACCGATGCCTTTGATCGCCGGCAGGTTCAGCTCCATCGGGCCGGTCTCGATGTGGATCGGCTGGGCGCCGAGTTCCAGGGCACGCTTGTAGGCCTGTTGCGAATCCTTGACCCGGAACGCCATGCCGCACACCGACGGACCGTGCTCGGCGGCAAAGTACGACGCCACGCTGTGGGGTTCGTTGTTGAGGATCAGGTTGATCGCGCCCTGGCGATACAGGTGCACGTTTTTGGAGCGGTGGGTGGCCACTTTGGTGAAGCCCATGATCTCGAAGATCGGCTCCAGGGTGTTGGGGGTCGGGGATGCGAATTCAATGAATTCGAAGCCCATCAGGCCCATGGGGTTTTCGTATAGATCTGCCATGTCGGCGCCTCATCAGTCGGGTCAATTAACAAAAAACGTTAGTTGCTGGCGATGCTGAGGCCACGGGGCGGCGCGCAGGAAATGCCACGAACGCTGCGGGCGAGGAAATCGCCATAGATCAGTTGAAACCCAAGTATCTTCATTGTCGACCCAAGGCTCTTGCGGGCGAGGCTTCTGCTGCCAGAAGACGTTATTCTTATATGCGTAACTCGATTCTACACAGCGTAACCAGGTTTGTCCGCCTTCTGTATCAAATCGCCTTTTCCTTCGACCGCGCAAGGGGTTTGTTGCACAGGAAAATGCCCACCAGGATCACGCCCCCGCCGACACACATCAAGGCCGTGAGCCGTTCGTCCAGCAGCAGCGCCCCCAATAGCACCGCCGTCAGCGGATTAAGCGCGATGAACACCCCGGAACGGGTCGCGCCAATCCGACGAATGCCGTCATACCAGGCGATATAGGCCAGGGCCGAGCCCAGCACGCCGAGGTACAACAGGCTCAGCCATTGCTCCACGTCCAGCGCGCGCAGGGCTTGGACACGAATCTCGCCCGCCGCCGCGCAGGCCAGCCACAACATCAGCGTGCCCAGCAGAATCGACCAGGTCACGGTCTGCAAGGGGCCGAGACTGTCGTTGAGTTTTTTCGAAAACAGCGAATAGATGCCCCAGCCCAGCACGCAGCCAAAAATCAGCAGGTCGCCGATCCAACCCTGCGCTGCGCCTTGCAACAAGGACGGATCACGACTGACGATCACCAGCCCCGCCCCACCGATGCAGAGCACGATGCCCGCCACTTTCAAGCGGCTCAGCCGCTCCTTGAATAACCACCAGGACGCCAGCCCGATCACCGCCGGGTTCAAGGCCACGATCAGCGAGGCGCGCGAGGCATTGATGTACTGCAAGCCATAGAAGAAGCACAGGTTGTAGAAAAAGATGCCGAAGAACCCCAGCGCGGCCAATTGCAGCCCCTGCTTCACACTGGGCCTGACCAACGGGATCCCGGCCAGGGCGAGAAACGCCAGCAGCGCGATACTGGCCAGCAGGAACCGCAGGCTGGCGGCAAACATCGGCGCCAGGGCATCGGCAAGGATCCGGCCGGCCACGAAGGTCCCGCCCCAGATCATGGTGACCATGGCGAGCTTCAGGTAGACCGGCAGGTCTGACGGGGTTGGGAGGGTTTGCTCGAGGGTTTTCATGGTTCACCACCGCACGCTAATGAGAACAACACATAACCTGTGGCGAGGGGGGGTTAGTTGTGGGAGCAAAGCTTGCTCGCGATGAAGGCGGCGTGATTCAGCAGGCAAACCGAGTCATCGTTCATCGCGAGCAAGCTTTGCTCCCACAGGGTGCGACCTCGCCAAAAGGTGTTGTGCTACTTCCTGATTCAGATCAGATACCCCATTATCTGGCTCATGTTTGATCATCGTAAAATGAGCAATCCCTCATGACTCTCACCCAACTCGAAATCTTCTCCCTGGTCGCCGAGCTGCGGGGGTTCACGGCGGCGGCAACGCGCCTGGGCATCGGCCAGTCAGCGGTATCCCACGCCATCAAGTCCCTGGAACAAGAATTGGGCGTGGAATTGCTCAGGCGTCATCAATCCCAGGTGGAACTCAGCGATATTGGTCAGCAATTGCTGCTGCGGGCCCGGGCCATGCTCGGGCTGGCCAACACCTTGCGCCAGGAAGCCGCCGATGCCCGGGGCATGCGCCGCGGCACCTTGCGCATCGGCTCGTTCGGGCCAACGTCATCGATGAAACTGTTGCCCGGTATCCTGCGGCGCTATCGAGACTTGCACCCGGGCATCGAAGTGCACATCGACGAAGGGCCCGACAGGCAGGTCCTCCAATGGCTGGACGAACGGCGGATCGACGTCGGCTTCGTGGTGCTGCCCGAGGAGCGTTTCGATACGTTCATGCTGATGGAAGATCAGATGGTCGCCCTCCTGCCCACTAACCATCCCCTCGCCGCCCAGGCCAGCCTGAGCCTCAAGGACCTGTGCAACGACCCCTTCGTGCACACCGAGGCCGGATCGTCGGAGCTGGTTTCGCGCCTGTTCAATGCCGCCCGGCTGACCCCGAACGTGCGTTTTCGTTGTTCGCAACTGCTCAGCACCCTGGACGTCGTCAGGCGCGGTGAGGCGGTGAGCGTGGTGTCCGAAGGTTCGTTGCCGGAGGGCGAAAGCCTGGGTTTCGTCGCGCGCCCCTTGTCGCCGCGGGTGCCGCGCCAGATTGGCCTGGCAGTCCTGGACAGCCGCCAGGCCTCGCCCGCCACCCTGGCGTTTATCGAGCTGGCCCGGCAGTCATGAGCCTGGCATTGAACCTATGGGAGCAAAGCTTGCTCCCATAGTCACGCTGCGATCAGCAAGCACCCGGCAAGCCATCTATCATGGTCGGCATCCGACGTTTCCCCTCACCCCTTTTCCTCTCAGGTTGTGCCGATGCCCTTGACCGCCACCCGCTCGCACACCCGGCCCCGTCGCTATCTCGTCACCCTGCTGTGCGGCCTGGTACCGATGCTCTCAGGGCTGACCATTTTGTACATGCAGGCCGAGCGGACGCTGGCGCAACACACCCGGCAGACCGCCGAGGAGCTGGTCAGGCAGATCGAGCTGATGCTCGACAACACCGCCTTGGCGGCCCGTGAACTATTACCCCTGGCCGGCCAGCCCTGCGAAGCGGTGAAGCTGGCCTTACGCGAACAAGTGACGCGCCGGCCCTTTGTCCGTTCGACCAACCTTATCTGGGACAACAACCTGTATTGCAGCTCGCTGTTCGGTGCCTTCGAGGAACGCGTCAACCCGAGCGACTACCATCAAGACAGCTTGTGGCTCATGGGCGGCAACCCGGTCACGCCGGACACCGCGCTGCTGATTTACCGGCTCAACGAGGGCCATCAAGGCGCCCTGGCTACGCTCAACGGGTACCACCTGACGAACGTCTTGCGCTTGATCGGCCGCCAGACCCGGCTAAGGCTGCAAGTCGGGACGAACTGGCTGGCGGCGGACGGCAAGGTCCGGCCAGCGCCCATGCCCGGGCTGCCGGTCGCCCAGAATGAGCTGGGGTCATCGCGCTATGCCTTCAATGTAGAAGCCGGCTTCGACGAGGGCGAGACCTGGCGCTACATGGCCAGGGAATATCCGCCGCTGTTCAGCTTGCTGATCTTCTTCGGCGTCGTGGCCGGGACCCTCGGGCACTGGCTGCAAAAGCGCGCCTCCTCGCCCAGTCGTGAACTGCAACGGGCCCTGGAAGCCGGCGAGTTCGTGCCCTATCTGCAACCGGTCGTACACAGCGACAGCAAACGCAGGGCCGGCGTCGAAGTGCTGATGCGCTGGAACCACCCCAAGGAAGGCCTCGTTTGCCCGGACCTGTTCATTCCATTCGCCGAACACAGCGGCCTGATCGTACCGATGACCCGGGCGCTGATGCAGCAGACCATGCACCTGCTGGCACCGCTGGCGCCTCAACTCGAAGTGCCGTTTCATGTTGGCATCAACATCACCGCCCGCCACTGCCAGGATCTGGCGCTGGTGGACGATTGCCGCGAATTTCTCGCCGCCTTCGCGCCCGGTACGATTGCCCTGGCGCTGGAGTTGACCGAGCGCGAGTTGATCGAACCTACGCCCGTTACCCGGCAACTGTTCGACCAGCTGCGGGAGCTGGGCGTCAAGATCGCCCTCGACGATTTCGGCACGGGTCATTCCAGCTTGGCGTACGTGCGCCAGTTCAACGTGGACCTTTTGAAGATCGACCAGAGTTTTGTCGCGAGGATCGGTGCCGATACGCTGTCACGGCACCTGCTCGACAGCATCATCGAACTGTCGGGAAAGCTGGGCCTGGACATGGTGGCCGAGGGCGTCGAAACCGTCGAGCAAAGTGACTACCTGAGCGCCCATGGGGTGAACTTTCTACAGGGTTATCTATTTGGTCGACCGATTAGCGGGCAGGCGTTCATTGAGACCTTGACCGACCTTAATGGCAGTTAACCGCCGCCGATCTATTGACGACGATGCCCAACTGATAAAAAATTTTTCTGTTGTTACATAACGAAAAAGTTACGATTTACACTTCCCGGATTAACTACTACAATTTTTCTACCTGTGCCAGATAGCAGGAGAGTCATTAACACCAAGGCGCTCGGCTTATAGCTTTGTTTGCGGTTGGTATCAGCCAAATATTTTGAATGGAGTAACGATTTTGTCCAGACTCGCTGAATTTCGTGCAGCCGAAAAGGCCCTTCAAGAACAGCTCAAGCAGTTGGAATCACTGAAGAACGATGCCGGGCTCAAGAAGGAAATCGAATTCGAGGAAAAGCTCCAGGGACTGATGAAAACCTACGGCAAGAGCCTGCGCGACATCGTCGCGATCCTCGACCCGAACCCGTCCAAGGCGAGCCTGCAATCGAGCAAACCCATCAAGACCCGCCGTGCGCGAGTGGTAAAGGTTTACCAGAACCCGCACACCGGCGAGTTGATCGAGACCAAGGGCGGCAATCACCGCGGCCTGAAAGCCTGGAAAGAACAGTACGGTGCAGCTACCGTCGACTCCTGGTTGCGTGGTTGACACGTGCGCGGTTGACAGCGTCCATGATGCAAAAAAGCCCTGAATACACTCAGGGCTTTTTTATGGGCTAAACTTTTGGAGTAAACCCCGAGCGTATTACGCTGACGGCGTTATAGTTTCAAACTGTTTCGCACCGACTGTATTTCATCCTGGCTTTCAACAAACACCTGCGCCTGCCCTGCATAGGACAGCACATAAGCCTTGCCCTCATTTAGTGCCGCGACGAGTGCCTGAGACAATACATGTCGTCCGTTTTGCGTGATCGTGCAAGTGGTTTCCAATGCAGTTACGCCGCCCAACATGGAAGCATGGATCTTATTGCACACACTTTGGTAACCGCCCTGGAAGAAATCCTTCTGGATCGATTTGCGCATTTCCAGCAACACGCCTTGCAAGTTGACCTGGTGACCGGGTTCGACGGTAGTCGTGGTCAACTCCATGACCATCACGGCATTGCCTGCCGAATCGCTCTTGGTTGCACGTTGTCGCAGGGTTCCCGGGGCCGCCGAGGTCGATGCCTGCGCCGGCAGCGGTTCGACGACCCAGCCCTGGGGCCACGTAACCTGCTGTTCGGACGCCTGGACGCCGCCGACACTCACTAGCAGCAGGACAAACAGCGAAAGGAACGGTCGAATCATTGCGTGGCCACTCAAGGACGAATCGTAAAGTCTGAAGCATGATTTCGATGAGAGCTACAGCAAATTGAACGCCGGGAACATGAGGTTAACGCTGGGGACGGGCCCCCACTGCCCAGTTCAAGGCATCAGCCAAGGCGTTGGCATAATCCAAGTCGTCTCCGATGGGAGCCTGGGTTGCATTCCCCGGATGGCCAAACGCTGCGATCCATTGCGGTGTGTGTTGTGCAAGCTGGTCGCACAACACCGTTATCTCGCCTTCCAACTGACGGTACATGTCCAATTCAAGCAGTCCCTCGCTTATGAACCAGGCGGCATGCTGTTCGATACGCTCAAGCACAAACAGCGCGGTCAAATCCCCCAGCATTTTTTTCGCCTGAGGCAAGGACACGACTGAAAGGGCCTGGAGCGCGCTTTCAAGAAACAGACGCAAACCGTGCGCCTCGCCCACCGCCCGGGCACCGACCAATAACGGATTCCACACCTGCATCGGATCGCAGCCCAGTAATTCAGCCGCTTCAACGTCCGCCTTGAGCCGGCTGATCAACCGGTATTCGCGTGTTCGAAACAGGAATAGCCAATATTCGGGCTCCAACAATCGAGCACTCCCGGAAAATACCGGGGGCAAGTCGAGAGGTAATGCACTCAAGCTTTTGGCGGTATCCAGAACGATCAGCAGATTATTACCGCCAGCGTCATTGAATACGTGAGCCAGCCCTTCATACTCCATGAAACGATTCAGTGTCAGATCACCCGCTACACCGCAGCGAAGCCGACACTCGCTGATCACCTGCTCGGCAGCCCAGGTACACAATGCCTTGCTCAGGGCCAACGATCGGTTCGCGCTGGACCACGGCGCCCAGGTCAAGGCCGACGCATCGGCGGTGCGTCGAGTAGTCCGCTCGCGCACTCTTTGCATCCAGCCTTCAACTTCATGATTAACCTGGCAGGTAGTGACGTAAGTGGTCGCCAAGGCAGCGAACAGCGCACGACGTTGGGTACTGTAGTTCAGCAAACTGACATCGGCGCCAATACGCGCCATCGTGGTGCGGCGTAAAGAATGACTCAGGGCCAACCCGACACTGGCACGGGCCACCGCGCACATGGCTACTGCCGCCATGGCCCAGACATGCGCGGGTGCCACTAGCGTACGGACAAGCCGCTCGTCCGGATTGGAGAGCGGATCATGCAAGACGCCTTGTTCATCAATGGAGGCCGTGCCGGACAACCAAGCGCAATAAGGTAGGTGCACGTGATCGAATCCCGCCAATCCATAATCGAAGGGAACCAGGGGGATTTCTGCCGGGGAAGACAACCGCACGCCCGGACGAGGGCCTCGGTTATCGCTGATATCGAAGGCGAAAGGGTAGACACCACAGTCCCGGTCATCAATCTTCAAGCGTGCGCACACGACCCCGATCTTGGCCTGGTCACTGATTCCCACATTGGTAAACTTCAGCGCACCGTTATCCGGTGTATGCAACGTGAAGGACCTACTCGCGGGATCGAAGACAGCCTCGGTACGATTGGCAATCTGACTGTTGCTGCCACCGATTTCGGTGATCATGTAGGCGCTGACCTTCTCGCCGGACTCCAACGCCTGGCGCAGGCGGATGGCTCCCGAGTTGCCCTGCTCGAACTCGATCAAGGTGCCGACACAAAGCCCGTACTGGATGGCGAAGGCGATAAACAAAGATGGATCGGTCACCCCCAGCGATTGCGAGAGCGCCAGCATCAGGCCGGGCTCATCGAACAATCGGGTATTGGCGGGTAGCGCCTTGATCAGCGCCCGCAGCCGCGCATAGGTGCCTCGGTGCAGTTCCAGACTCCCCAAACCGATACGACGGGAGAGATCCAGGCCTGCAAGAATCTGCGCTGCCTGCATGCTCGTTTCATTAGAAACAGCCCCTTCAATGGCTTCGACCAGGCCGCGGACTGTCCGATCCGTCAGCGGATCGTCGGCCCCAGCCCGGGCCTCCAGTTCGGAGAACAAAACCTTCAGCTCAGCACCATCCTGTACTAACGGAGCGTATGCCTGCACCTGAGGTAATGTGGCGTACACACACCGCGACAAAGCACCACCGATGCCGAGATCGACGAAGACCGTCTGCGCATCCGACTCGACGTCCCGCAGCGCCTGTAATAGGTGGGCCGGCTTGACGACACAATCAGCGAGCCCGCGCAGCAGGTCATCCTTGTCGTGGTACATCCTGCGCGCAACGCAGGAATACAGAGGGACCCGCAAAGGACGTGGTGACATTGCGCGAAGTTGCGTAAGGAAATGCTGAGCCACTGACGCCTGGGCTGGATGATGAGACGCGTAAGGTGCATCCAGCCTCAGCAGCTTTGCGCCACCTGGGGCTTGTTTCATCAAGGCTTCGATGGCCTCGTTGGGACCGCTGACGAGGCATTGACGAGGCGCGTTGACACACGCCAACGCCAGGTCCGAGCGCCCCAGCGTCTCCAGCATGGTTAAGGTCTCCTGCTCGGAACCGATGATCAGCACCATGGTCCCTTTGCCTTCCTGATCTTGGAAGGCATTGTTCAACGCACAAATGGCCCGCACGCCATCCATCAACGTAAGCGCACCAGCGCAGACCATCGCCGCAATTTCCCCCAAGCTTTGCGCAACAATAATGCGAGGACGAACACCAAAAAGCTCAAGGACCTCTACCAACGCTACCGAAGCGGCGAAGGCTGCCATCTGCGGAACACCCACTGGCAGCACACACTTGTGGTCCGGCTCGAGCAGAATCTGTCGAATCAGGCCCGACGCTATAGGTCGACGTTGCTCGATATGATTCAAGGCATCATCCACTGCACATAGGATTGTCTCTATCCGTTGCGCAATTTGCGGGCTGGTGCGGTGGAGCGTCGCCAAGCCACCTCGCGGATCAGATCCTTGGCCGGGGAACATGAAAACAACGTTATCGCGTAATGAAACCAATGGGCAGGACATGAAACCCCTCCAGTCGCACGACTCCGTTCGTCTGGTTCACAAGGGCGACTATCGGGAGCATAAGTGGGAAAAAAAGCGCAGCGGATGGAAAGACCGATTTTTTCCATCGGGTTCAGAATAAAGTCATGATCTAGTCGTACAACTGTCGACTCCTACAGTGAATCGATACAGCCAAGGTTTGGCGACGCCGCGCCCCTTGCGTATCATGGGCGCACCTGCAAGGAAGCCGTCTGACGCAAGCCCAGGAACCGTCGCAACCACGCTTGCGACGCCGTTTGCCCCACTTATTTTCCGGAGGGCCCATGAGCCTGCACGAACTCAACACTTTCCCTGGCGTCACCGCACAACCTGATGCCGCCACGGCCAAGTTCGTCTTCAACCACACCATGCTGCGCGTCAAGGACATCACCCGGTCCCTGGATTTCTACACCCGCGTGCTGGGTTTCTCGCTGGTGGAGAAACGCGACTTCCCGGAAGCCGAGTTCAGCCTGTATTTCCTGGCGCTGGTGGACAAGCACCAGATCCCGGCGGACGCGGCGGCGCGGACCGAATGGATGAAGTCGATCCCGGGCATCCTGGAACTGACCCACAACCACGGCACCGAAAGCGACCCGGCCTTCGCCTACCATAACGGCAACACCGACCCACGCGGCTTCGGCCATATCTGCATCTCGGTACCGGACGTCGCCGCCGCCTGCGAGCGCTTCGAAGCACTGGGCTGCGATTTCCAGAAACGCCTGAACGACGGGCGCATGAAAAGCCTGGCCTTCATCAAGGACCCGGATGGCTACTGGGTTGAAATCATCCAGCCTGCGCCGCTGTAAACCTCACCACCGCCCCCTGTGGGAGCGAGCTTGCTCGCGATGACGGCGGCACATTCAACATGGATGCAGGCTGGGGCACCGGCTATCGCGAGCAAGCTCGCTCCCACAGGGTGATGCGTGATCCAAAACAAAACCCCATGAGCCAGGCTCATGGGGTTCTGTTTTTTCCGCTATCGGCTATTCAGGCCGGCGCAGAGGTACGGATCAGGTGGTCGAAGGCACTCAGCGAAGCCTTGGCGCCCTCGCCTACGGCAATCACGATCTGCTTGTACGGCACGGTGGTCACGTCACCGGCGGCGAACACGCCAGGGATCGAGGTTTCACCCCGGGCATCGACGATAATTTCACCCCGCGGCGACAGCTCGACGGTGCCTTTGAGCCAATCGGTGTTGGGCAACAGGCCGATCTGCACGAAGATCCCCTCCAACTCCACATCCCGCACGTCACCGCTCGGACGGTCCTTGTAGCGCAAGCCATTGACCTTCTGACCGTCTCCGGTCACTTCGGTGGTCTGGGCGTTGGTAATCACCGTCACGTTCGGCAGGCTGTGCAGTTTGCGCTGCAATACCGCGTCGGCACGCAATTGCACATCGAACTCCAGCAACGTGACGTGGGCGACGATACCGGCCAGGTCGATGGCCGCCTCGACGCCGGAGTTACCACCGCCGATCACCGCCACGCGCTTGCCTTTGAACAGCGGACCGTCGCAGTGCGGGCAGTACGCCACGCCCTTGTTGCGATACTGCTGCTCGCCCGGCACGTTCATTTCACGCCAGCGGGCACCGGTCGCCAGGATCACGGTCCTGGCCTTGAGGCTCGCACCGCTGGCGAACTTGATTTCATGCAACCCGCCGTCCTTGCCTGGCACCAGGCCGTCGGCACGTTGCAGGTTCATGATGTCCACGTCGTACTGCTTGACGTGTTCTTCCAGGGCGACGGCCAGTTTCGGCCCTTCGGTTTCCTGGACCGAGATGAAGTTCTCGATGGCCATGGTGTCGAGCACCTGGCCGCCGAAACGTTCGGCCGCCACGCCAGTGCGGATGCCTTTACGGGCCGCGTAGATCGCCGCCGAAGCACCGGCCGGGCCACCGCCGACCACCAGCACATCAAAGGCATCCTTGGCGCTGATTTTCTCGGCCTGGCGTTCGATGCCGCTGGTGTCGATCTTGGCGAGAATCTCTTCCAGGCCCATGCGGCCCTGGCCGAAGTTCACACCGTTGAGGTACACACTCGGCACGGCCATGATCTGGCGTTCATCAACTTCGGCCTGGAACAGCGCGCCGTCGATGGCGACGTGACGAATGTTCGGGTTCAGCACCGCCATCAGGTTCAGCGCCTGGACCACGTCCGGGCAGTTCTGGCACGACAGCGAGAAATAGGTCTCGAAGTTGAACTCGCCCTTGAGGGAGCGGACCTGTTCGATGACGTCGACACTGGCCTTCGAAGGGTGACCGCCAACTTGCAGCAAGGCCAACACCAGCGAAGTGAATTCGTGGCCCATGGGAATGCCGGCAAAATGCAGGCTGATATCGGCTCCCGGGCGGTTCAACGAAAACGAAGGCTTGCGCGCATCGCTGCCGTTGTCGAGCAAGGTAATCTGGTGGGAAAGACTGGCAACGTCCTGGAGTAACGCGAGCATTTCCTGGGATTTCGCACCGTCGTCGAGGGAGGCGACGATCTCGATCGGCTGGGTGACCCGTTCCAGGTATGACTTCAACTGAGCTTTAAGATTGGCGTCCAACATACGGGCGATTTCCATTTTTTGAATTTCAGAAAAAACAACGCCCGAGGGAATCTCGCCCGGGCGTTTTTTGGGGCGAAGCGGCTTACTTGATTAAGAGCGGATCGCCCTCGGATGACTCACAGACTTAGATCTTGCCGACCAGGTCCAGGGACGGAGCCAGGGTGGCCTCGCCTTCTTTCCACTTGGCTGGGCAGACTTCGCCTGGGTGAGCGGCAACGTACTGAGCGGCCTTGACCTTGCGCAGCAGTTCGGAAGCGTCACGGCCTACACCGCCGTCGTTGATTTCAACGATCTTGATCTGGCCTTCCGGGTTGATCACGAAAGTGCCGCGGTCAGCCAGGCCAACTTCTTCGATCAGCACGTCGAAGTTGCGGGAGATAACGTGGGTTGGGTCGCCGATCATGGTGTACTGGATCTTGCCGATGGCTGGCGAAGTGTTGTGCCAGGCCGCATGGGCAAAGTGGGTGTCGGTCGATACGCTGTAGATCTCGACGCCCAGTTTCTTGAATTCGGCGTAGTTGTCAGCCAGGTCTTCCAGCTCGGTTGGGCAAACGAAGGTGAAGTCAGCTGGGTAGAAGAACACGACAGACCACTTGCCTTTCAGATCGGCGTCCGATACCGGAACGAATTCGCCGTTTTTGAAAGCGGTAGCGTTGAACGGTTTAACTTGGCTGTTGATGATAGGCATCGATGTTTCTCCATCAGGGTTGAAAAGTTGATGGAGGGAATCTTAACCACTCGTCCCCGGGCTGGCTCATTGGCAAACCTGATGTGAATGATTGGTTTTGGCTATCAGGAATCTATATAGATAGAAAAAATCTGTAGGAGCTGGCGAAGCCTGCGATCTTTTGATCTTTCTTTTGATCTTTCGCTTGAGATTCAAGTGTCTGGGGAAAGATCGCAGCCTCGTTGCACTCGACAGCTCCTACACAGCTCTTACGCAGCTCTTACGGGTAGCTTCAGGCGACGGGCGTACGCATCGTCACGAACTCTTCGGCAGCCGTCGGGTGCACGCCGATGGTTTCGTCGAAGTCGCGCTTGGTGGCGCCGGCCTTGAGGGCAATGGCCAGGCCCTGGACGATTTCCCCGGCATCCGGTCCAACCATGTGGCAACCCAGTACCTTGTCAGTCCGGGCATCCACCACCAGTTTCATCAGTGTGCGCTCCTGGCATTCGGTCAAGCTCAGTTTCATCGGCCGGAAACGGCTTTCGAAAATCTCAACCTCATGGCCCTCCTCCTTGGCCTGCTCTTCCGTCAGACCCACCGTGCCGATGTTCGGCAGGCTGAACACGGCGGTGGGAATCATCCGGTAATCCACCAGGCGATATTGCTCGGGCTTGAACAGACGTCGCGCAACCGCCATGCCTTCGGCCAGGGCAACGGGGGTAAGCTGCACACGACCGATCACATCGCCAATGGCCAGGATCGACGGTTCAGTGGTCTCGTATTTTTCGTTGACCTTGACGAACCCCTTCTCGTCCACTGTGACAGCGGTGTTCTCCAGGCCAAGATTGTCGAGCATCGGCCGTCGGCCGGTGGCGTAGAACACGCAATCGGTGATCAACGTCTTGCCATCCTTGAGCTCTACCCTGAGGCTGCCATCGTCGAGTTTTTCGATGGATTTGATGTCCGCGTTGAATTGCAGATCCAGGCCACGCCGAGTCAGTTCTTCCGCCAGGTGCTTGCGCACTGCACCGTCAAAGCCGCGCAGGAACAGCTCACCGCGATAGAGCAAGGACGTCTGCGCACCCATGCCGTGGAAAATCCCGGCGAACTCCACCGCAATGTAGCCGCCGCCCACCACGATGACGCGCTTGGGCAGTTCCTTGAGGAAAAACGCCTCGTTGGAGCTGATGGCATGCTCGCGCCCCGGAATGTCCGGAATCACCGGCCAGCCGCCGGTGGCGATCATGATGTGCTTGGCGGTGTAGCGCTGGCCGTTGATCTCGACCTCATTGGGCCCGGTCAGCCTGGCATGCCCTTCGTGCAACTCGACGCCGCTGTTGACCAGCAGGTTGCGGTAGATGCCGTTGAGGCGATTGATTTCCCGGTCCTTGTTGGCGATCAACGTGGCCCAGTCGAAACTCGCCTCGCCCGCCGTCCAGCCATAGGCCGACGCCTGCTCGAAGTCCTCGGCGTAGTGCGCGCCGTAGACCAGCAGTTTTTTCGGCACGCAGCCCACGTTCACGCAGGTCCCGCCCAGGTAACGGCTTTCCGCCACGGCCACCTTGGCCCCGAAACCGGCGGCAAACCGCGCAGCCCGTACACCACCGGAACCGGCGCCAACCACATACAAGTCAAAATCGTAGGCCATTTTCTATCTCCTTCGGCAGGTCGTCAGCATACCTGCTGTTTTCACCTGAGGCAGCGTTGCAGCGCAATTCCTGTGGGAGCGAGCTTGCTCGCGATAGCGTCGGCACATTCAGCACCGATGCAAGCTGACCCACCGCCATCGCGAGCAAGCTCGCTCCCACAGTTGTTTTGGGGTGGGCTCAGGATTTTCATACCCCACAGGGTTTGTTTGTGTGATTGAGGCGTTGCGAGAGACTTTTCCGCGAGCCAAAAAAACGCCCCGAACCAGTCGGGGCGTTTTTCAAGGCGTGGCGCAGGCTATCAGTAAGCCTTGCCCGTCTTGTAGAAGTTCTCGAAGCAGAAGTTGGTCGCGTCGATGTAGCCTTCGGCGCCACCGCAGTCGAAACGCTTGCCCTTGAACTTGTAGGCCATGACGCAGCCGTTCTGGGCCTGTTTCATCAGGGCGTCGGTGATCTGGATTTCGCCGCCCTTGCCTGGCTCGGTCTGTTCGATCAGGTCGAAGATGTCCGGGGTCAGGATGTAGCGACCGATGATCGCCAGGTTCGACGGTGCGTCTTCAGGTTTTGGTTTTTCAACCATGCTGTGAACGCGGTAGATGTCGTCGCGGATCATTTCGCCGGCAATCACGCCGTACTTGTTGGTTTCCTGCGGATCGACTTCCTGGATCGCCACGATGGAGCAGCGGAACTGCTTGTACAGCTTGACCATCTGGGTCAGTACGCCGTCGCCTTCGAGGTTGACGCACAGGTCGTCCGCCAGGACCACGGCGAACGGTTCGTCACCGATCAGTGGGCGGCCGGTCAGGATCGCGTGGCCCAGGCCTTTCATTTCGGTCTGGCGGGTGTAGGAGAACGAGCACTCATCCAGCAGTTTGCGGATACCGACCAGGTATTTTTCCTTGTCGGTGCCCTTGATCTGGTTTTCCAGCTCGTAGCTGATGTCGAAATGGTCTTCCAGGGCGCGTTTGCCGCGGCCGGTGACGATGGAGATTTCTGTCAGGCCCGCATCGAGGGCTTCTTCGACGCCGTACTGGATCAGTGGCTTGTTCACCACCGGCAGCATTTCTTTGGGCATGGCTTTAGTCGCTGGCAGGAAGCGAGTACCGTAACCGGCTGCTGGGAACAAGCATTTCTTGATCATATAAGTCCTTGAAAAGGCGGTGTGTACAAGTTTCGGCGCAGTCTAATCAGGCGACGGGCACCTTACAATGCCCGCACTGGCCAACCGGTGCCATCATAGAGAAATAAAAAACGGCAGATAGTTCAATCGCCTTTCGTTTCGATGGCTGCAGCGGACCCACTGTACGCCAGTAGGCGCTGTTTGCGAGCATTTGACGTATCATGGTGCCCTTGATCACGCCAATGAGGCAGCTAGATGTCGGCAACAAGAAACGCAAACGGTTATTCGGTCAGCCAGGGCAAGGACGGCCAGTGGTGGATTATCAACTACCACGGCGAGCAGGTCGCCGGTCCCTTGCCCAGCAAGGCCATGGCGGTGGAAGTGGCCGCGGTATTCCAGGATGAGCGCGCTGCCCCGGCGGAGAAAGAACGCGCCACCGCTCCGGCACGCAGCCCTCGCCGCAAGAAATAACCAGACGAGCCTCTAGTAAATGTCTCCCCGGCATTGAGCGAGGCTGGTTTAGCTGTACCGCAATGGCCATTCGCTATAATCTCGCCGTTGCCCTTCCCTCCTTGATGACGATCCCATGAAGACACTTCTGGCACTGTTTACAGTCCTGGCCTTGGCGGGCTGTGCCTCGGCCGAAAAAACCTACCTGAACAACGGCGAGCAAGGCCTGGCCATTGACTGCTCGGGTGAGGCCAACTCCTGGGCGACGTGCTACGAAAAGGCTGACGCGTCCTGTGCCGGCACCGGCTACCGCATCGTCGGCACCGACGGCACGCCCCAGGCCAAGGAAAGCGAGAAGACCCTGGGCGTCGACGTCGGCAACTTCACCAGCCGCAGTGTCGTGGTGGTCTGCAAGTAGTTAAATGTGGATCTCGGCGAACTTGATGCCCAGCCCGCGCAAGGTTTCGATCAGTTCATCGAGACGGGCGAAGGACTCGACTTCGTCCAGGTCATCCACCAGGAAAAAACTGCGCCCGGCGCTTTTCTTGAAGAACACGATCCATTCGCCCGGGCTCGCCGGGTTCTGAATCACGTGGGTGGCACAGATAAGACCTTCTGCATGGCGCTCGCGCACCTGCTCGCGTTTCATCGACTGGCTCCATAAATGACAATGCCGCCAACGTGAACCGTGGCGGCATTTTTTGTCGAGGGCAGTAGTTTAGCCGATGCCCGGTCCGCTCGTCAGGCGCGGAATGTGATCAGCCGGAAATGCAGGCGTTGGCCGCATCCTGCACGTCGCCCGGACGCACCGGTACATTGGACATGCTTTCGTGCAGCTTGATGCTGCTGCCGCTGGAGCGCTCGTCAATGTCGAACACCGCCGCCGGCAGGGTCGACAGTTTGCCCGGGACGATCAATCGGACGCCATTCTTGTGTGGCTCCACTTGCAGCGGACCACGGCTTTTGGCCAGTTTGTCGGAAACACACTTGGCATATTCGTGAGGTTTCTTTCCGGAGATGACGCTCATGGTGGGGGGCGTCTGGTTGATGTCCGATACCGATGCACATCCACTCATGGCTAATGCCAACACCCACACGCTGCGCTTCATATGATTCCTCCAATAAAGATCCTCCGACAGTGCAGGCGCCGTTTTTCTCCGGCGCCACACCGCTTTATTTTTCCCGCAACCTGCAATAAATGAACAAAGCCTGGAGCGCGGGCCGGATATTAACACTCGGGGCTGATAAACTGCGCATCATTGCCCCTTGCTATCGTTTTGATTTTGTAGAAAAAGCCCTTCTGGAGGCGCCCATGAAATTCATCCACCAGCGCGAGCACCTGAACGAAGACGACATTGTCGTCATCGAATGCTCCCAAATGTGCAACATCCGTTTGATGAACGACGCCAACTTCCGTAGCTTCAAGAACGGCGGCCGGCACACGTATCACGGCGGCGCGTTCGACACCTTCCCGGCCCGGATCACTGCCCCTAGCACCGGTTTCTGGAACATCACCATCGACACCGTCAGCCACCGTGCAATCAGCGTCACGCGCAAGCCGACCCTGACCCACAAGATCAAAATCATCCGGCGTTCCAGCTCGAAACTGAGCTGAATCGCCCCTTATTCAAGACAGGCAAAACCGTGGCCCAGACGACCAAATACGTCATCAAGTACAAGCTCAACGACGAACGCCGCTTCGAATTCGCGCAACTGGAAACCGGCACCGAGGAAGAAGCCAGGGCCGCATTGCAAAAGCTGCACGGCGAAACTGACGATGTGATCAGCGACGTCAAGGTCAGCAAGGCGCTGTAACAACACACCCTGATTGATTTTTGCGGCACCTGGGTGGGCACGATGCTTTTGTGGCGAGGGAGCTTGCTCCCGCTCGGCTCTGTAGGAGCTGTGTAGGAGCTGTGTAGGAGCTGTCGAGTGCAACGAGGCTGCGATCTTTCCCCAGACATTTGAGTCTCAAGCGAAAGATCAAGATCAAGATCAAGATCAAGATCAAGATCAAAAGATCGCAGGCTTCGCCAGCTCCTACAGAGCCCACAGGGATGGCTGCGTACCGCAAGAATCGGGGTGCCCTGCAACGCAGCACTGCGCAGACTGAACAGTCCTTCCAACAAGGATTGCCATCGTGCCCCCTACGCCTTCCCTGCCCCAACACCTCGCCAACCTTGACTGGCCCACCCTGGAGCAAAATCTCGACCAGGACGGCTGTACAGTCATTCGCAACCTGCTGCCGACAAAACAATGCCGGCTGCTGAGTGGTCTGTACGCCGAGCCCGGGCTTTTTCGTTCGCGGGTGATCATGGCCCGCCATGGGTTCGGGCGCGGCGAGTATCAGTATTTTCGCTATCCGCTGCCCGACCTCATCCAGCAGTTGCGCCAGTCGTTATATCCGGCGTTGGTACCGCTGGCGAACCGCTGGAATGAACACATGGGTATTGAAGTGCGCTACCCCCACGAACACCCTGACTTCATCCGGCGCTGTCACGCCGCCGGGCAATCGCGACCTACGCCGTTGTTGCTGCAATATGGTCCGCAGGACTACAACTGTCTGCACCAGGATCTGTACGGCGAGCAGGTGTTCCCGTTGCAGGTGGCGATCCTGCTGTCGGAACCGGGCCGGGATTTTACCGGCGGCGAATTTGTCCTCACCGAACAGCGCCCGCGCATGCAATCGCGGCCCCAGGTCATCGATCTGAAACAGGGCGATGCCGTGGTGTTTGCCGTGCACCAGCGGCCCGTCAAAGGCGTTCGCGGGTATTATCGGGTGAACATGCGCCATGGCGTCAGCTGCGTGCACAGCGGCAGGCGACACACCTTGGGAATCATTTTTCATGATGCGCAGTAATGACACACCGCTCACATTGGACCTGTTCGCCGACCAGGCGCCCACCACGCCTGGCCAGGTCGAGCAGATCGGCCAGCAAGCGTACGTGCTGCGCGGGTTCGCCCTGCCCTGGCTCGAACGCTTGCTGCCGGCGCTGGAAAGCGTCTTGCAGGCGGCGCCGTTCCGGCAAATGGTCACGCCCGGCGGCTTTACCATGTCGGTGGCCTTGAGCAGTTGCGGTGCGCTGGGCTGGACCACCGACCGCAGCGGCTATCGCTACACCGCCCACGACCCGCAGACCGGCCAACCCTGGCCCGACATGCCGGCGGTGTTTCGCGAACTGGCCCAGGCCGCCGCCCGGCAGGCGCACTTCGAGCATTTCGAGCCCGACGCCTGCCTGATCAACCGCTACGTGCCCGGCGCGCGGATGTCGCTGCACCAGGACAAGAACGAACGCTCCCTCGCCGCCCCCATCGTCTCGATGTCCCTGGGCCTGCCGGCGGTGTTCCAGTTCGGCGGCTTCGAGCGCAGCGACAAAAGCCTGCGCATCCCGTTGTTCCATGGCGACATCGTGGTCTGGGGCGGCGTCGACCGGTTGCGCTACCACGGCGTGTTGCCGCTCAAGGAAGGCCAGCACCCGCGCCTGGGCGCCCAGCGGATCAACCTGACGTTTCGCACCGCCGGGTGAAGGTGCAGAATTCAACCGCAAGACCCGGAGTGTCGTCACTTGGATGGCTCGCTACTGTAGCCAAAACGGGCCAATGGACATAACGACCATGAACAGCACTTCGAACAATCTCGCCCCTGAACTGGATCCTCGCTGGGCCGCCGTGCTCGCCCGCGATCCTCGCGCCGACGGCACCTTCGTCTATGGCGTGAAAACAACCGGTATCTATTGCCACCCCAGCAGCCTGTCGCGCCTGCCCAACCCGCGCAACGTCGAGTTCTTCGACACGCCTGAGCAAGCCCAGGCAGCCGGCTACCGGCCCAGCAAGCGCGTGGCCCGCGACCAGACCCAGATCGCCGCCCAACAAGCGGCACGGGTTGCCGCCGCCTGCCGGCAGATCGAGGCGGCTGAGGAACTGCCTGGCCTGAATGAACTGGCAGAAAGCGCGGGCTTGAGCCCCTTCCATTTTCATCGGGTCTTCAAGGCAGTCACCGGCCTGACCCCCAAGGGTTATGCCGCCGCCCACCGCTCACGCAAGGTGCGCGAACGCCTGGCCGATGGCGGCACGATCACCGAGGCGCTGTACGACGCCGGTTTCAACTCCAACAGCCGCTTTTATGAGGCAGCCGACAAGGTGTTGGGCATGAAACCCGCCGACTATCGCGCCGCCGGGCAGAACACCGACATCCGTTTCGCCGTCGGCCAATGCTCCCTCGGGGCAATCCTGGTGGCGCAAAGCGAGCGTGGCGTGTGCGCGATCCTGCTGGGGGACGACCCGGACGCGTTGGTGCGCGACCTGCAAGACAAATTCCGCCGGGCCAACCTGATCGGTGCCGACCGCGAGTTCGAGCAATTGATCGCCCAGGTGGTTGGCTTCATCGAAGCGCCGGCCCTGGGCCTGGACCTGCCCTTGGACCTGCGCGGCACCGCCTTCCAGGAGCGGGTCTGGCAAGCGTTGCGGGACATTCCCGCAGGCAGCACCGCCAGCTACGCCGAGATCGCCCAGCGCATCGGCATGCCCAAGGCCGTGCGCGCCGTGGCCCAGGCCTGCGGCGCCAACAGCCTGGCGGTGGCGATCCCTTGCCACCGGGTGGTACGCAGCGACGGCAACCTGTCGGGCTATCGCTGGGGCGTGGAGCGCAAGCGTCAGTTGCTGGCGCTGGAACGCTCGTCCGGGGATTGAATGCCGATGTAGATCGCCACCGAATCGGGGCCACTGTAGACCTCGAAATCGGTGGTGAAACGGCGCAATGTCTGCGGGTTATCCGCGAAGTACGCCCAGATCAGGCCCCAGGTCTGGATCACGCAGTCGGGCATCGCCCCCTTGGCCGCAAACATCAGGTAATCCCCGCCCTCGATGTCCACGGCGGGGTAGCCTGCGCTGGTCGCATCCACCTGCACCCCGGCCGTCACATCGAAGTGGCCGGTGGCGTCGGACTCGTAATTGGAATACACCCCGTAGACGAACGACTCCGACTGCCGGGCCGGAATCGTGTCGAACAGCCCTTCGTTGAAGAACTGCTGCCACATCGGGCCGATCCGGGCGGTGTCGGGCTGCTGCTCGTCGGTGTTGCGGGTGCGCACCTGCAAACCGGCCACGGTGAAGGGTTCGACGGTCTTGAGTTTCACGTCCATGGGTTGGGCTCCTTGATGTATGAAGCGCGCATGGTAACCCTCCCACCGTCGGGATCAAGTCGCAGCGCTCGATTGAAAAACTCGACTGGCCCTCGCCGGCCCACACCTGCTAAAAACGCTGTTTCCTTCTGCCGTCGGAGACCCCGCACATGAGCCAGTGGCCAGACACTCGCATTCTTGACCTGCTCGGTATCGAGCTGCCCATCATCCAGGGGCCGCTGGCCGGGGTGACCGGGCCGGCCATGGTGGTCGCGACGTGCAATGCCGGCGGGCTGGGTTCGATGCCGGCAGCAATGCTCGATGTCGAGCAACTGCGCCAGGCGCTGACGACCATCGGCGAGCAGACCGACAAACCGTTCAATGTGAATTTTTTCTGTCACCAGCCGCCGGCCTTCGACGAACAGCGGGCCGCGGCCTGGAAGCAACGGCTCAAGCCGTACTACCAGGAACTGGGCGTCGACTTCGAGGCGCCGACCCCGGTGTCCAACCGCACGCCCTTCGATGATGCCGCCTGCCGGGTGCTGGAAGAGATGCGTCCGAAAGTGGTCAGTTTCCATTTCGGCCTGCCGGAAAAATCCTTGCTGGATCGGGTGAAGGCCACTGGCGCGAAAATCCTTTCCTCGGCCACCACCGTCGAGGAGGCCATCTGGCTGGAACAGCATGGTTGCGACGCGATCATTGCCATGGGTTACGAAGCCGGTGGTCATCGCGGGATGTTCCTCAGCGACGACCTCAACACCCAAGTCGGGCTGTTTGCCTTGCTGCCGCAGGTGGTGGATGCGGTGAAGGTGCCGGTGATCGCCACCGGCGGCATTGGCGATGCGCGGGGGATCGTCGCGGCGTTCGCCCTGGGGGCCTCGGCGGTGCAACTGGGCAGCGCCTACCTGTTCACGCCCGAGGCGAAGATCAGCGCTTCCCATCACCGCGCGTTGCGCACGGCCAAGGAAAGCCAGACCGCTGTGACCAACCTGTTCACCGGTCGCCCGGCCCGAGGCATCGTCAACCGGGTGATGCGCGAAGTGGGCCCGATGAGCCCACTGGCCCCGGCATTCCCCCTGGCGGGCGGCGCGTTGATGCCGTTGCGCGCCAAGGGCGAAGCAGACTTCAGCAACCTCTGGGCCGGCCAGGCCTTCCCCCTGGGCCGCGAGCTGTCGACGGCCGAGCTGACGCGGCGGCTGGCCGAAGAGGCGTTGGCCCGACTCCACAGGGCGAATGCCTGATCGAACGCCATCGCGAGCAGGCTCGCTCCCACAGGGAATAGGGGGCAACCGGCACATCCAGGCACACCACCGGACCTGTGGGAGCTGAGCTTGCTCGCGATAGCGATAGCACATTCAAAATGGATGCAAGCTGCCCCACCGTCATCGCGAGCAAGCTTGGCTCCCACAGGGAATAGGGGGCAACCGGCACATCCGGGTACACCACTGGACCTGTGGGAGCCGAGCTTGCTCGCGATAGCGGTAGCACATTCAAAATGGATGCAAGCTGACCCACCGTCATCGCGAGCAAGCTTGGCTCCCACAGGGAATAGGGGGCAACCGGCACATCCGGGTACACCACAGGGGGCCTGAGGTGGCAGCAGGATTTATGTTCACCACAGAACTCTGTGGGAGCGAGCCTGCTCGCGATGGGGCCAGCCCCTGCATCCACACTCCCCAGGCAAAATGCCGCGTTCCGTTTGTCGGTCATTCGCTATATATTCCGGTATATAGCGAACCTGACCCCACGGAGCCTCACCCATGCCCCTCACCCGTTTCGCACCGTTGCTGCTGACCACGCTCTTCACCGTTGGCGCCGTCCAGGCCGCTGAGGTGCAGGTGGCGGTCGCTGCCAATTTCACCGCGCCGATCCAGGCCATCGCCGCCGATTTCGAAAAAGACACCGGGCACAAGCTGGTGGCGGCTTACGGGGCCACCGGGCAGTTCTACACCCAGATCAAGAACGGCGCGCCATTCGAAGTCTTCCTCGCCGCCGACGACACCACCCCGGCCAAACTCGAAAGCGAAGGCGACACCGTCAAGGGCTCGCGTTTCACCTACGCGGTCGGCACCCTGGCGCTGTGGTCAGCCAAGGACGGTTATGTCGACAGCCAGGGCCAGGTGCTCAAGCGCAACGACTTCCAGCACCTGTCCATCGCCAACCCGAAAGCCGCACCCTACGGCCTGGCCGCGACTCAGGTGCTGGACAAGCTCGGCTTGAGCGCGCAGGTGAAAAGCAAGCTCGTCGAAGGCCAGAACATCACCCAGGCCTATCAATTCGTCTCCACCGGTAACGCCGAACTCGGTTTCGTCGCCTTGTCCCAGGTGTACAAGGACGGCAAAGTGACGGGCGGCTCGGCGTGGATCGTCCCGGCTGAACTGCACGACCCGATCAAACAGGACGCGGTGATTCTCAACAAGGGCCGGGACAACCCCGCTGCCGCGGCCCTGGTGGATTACCTCAAGGGCCCGAAAGCCGCCGCCATCATCCAAACCTACGGTTACCAACGCTAAATGCCACTGACCAGCGCCGACTATGCCGCCATCTGGCTGACCCTGAAACTGGCGTCATTGACCACGGTGATCCTGCTGCTCATCGGCACGCCCATCGCATTGTGGCTGTCGCGCACCCGCTCCTGGCTACGCGGGCCGGTGGGTGCGGTGGTGGCGTTGCCGTTGGTGCTGCCGCCCACGGTGATCGGTTTTTACCTGTTGCTGGCGTTGGGGCCAAACGGCTGGATCGGCCAGCTCACCCAAGCCCTCGGGTTGGGTACCCTCACCTTCAGCTTCACCGGGCTGGTGATCGGCTCGGTGATCTATTCCATGCCGTTTGTGGTGCAGCCGTTGCAGAACGCCTTTGCCGCCATCGGCAGTCGCCCCCTGGAAGTCGCCGCCACCCTGCGGGCCGGGCCTTGGGATACGTTTTTCAGCGTCATCCTGCCCCTGGCCCGCCCCGGCTTCATCACCGCGGCGATTCTCGGCTTTGCCCACACCGTCGGCGAATTCGGCGTGGTGCTGATGATCGGCGGCAACATCCCGGAGAAAACCCGGGTGGTGTCGGTGCAGATCTACGACCATGTCGAAGCCCTGGAATATGCCCAGGCCCACTGGCTGGCCGCGGCGATGCTGGTGTTTTCATTCCTGGTGCTGCTGGCGCTGTACTCCAGCCGTCGAACCCGTGCCGGTTGGAGCTGATCGATGATTCACGCGCGTTTTCAGCTCGACCACGGGGCTTTTTCCCTGGACCTGGATGTGCAACTGCCGGGCCGTGGCGTGACCGCCCTGTACGGGCCTTCCGGTTCCGGCAAAACCACCTGCCTGCGCTGCATTGCCGGGTTGGAGCGGCCGGCCCGGGGTTTTATCGAGGTCAACGGCCAAGTCTGGCAAGACAGTGAGCACGGCGTGTTCGTGCCGCCCCATAAACGGTCGGTGGGGTATGTGTTCCAGGAGGCAAGCCTGTTCGCCCATCTGTCGGTACGGGCCAACCTGGCGTTCGGCCTCAAGCGCATCGCGCCGGCACAACGGCGGGTGGACATGCAACAGGCGACCGAACTGCTGGGCATCGGGCACTTGCTCGATCGGCAGCCGCACAACCTGTCCGGCGGCGAACGCCAACGGGTGGGCATCGCCCGCGCCCTGCTCACCAGCCCGCAACTGCTGCTGATGGATGAGCCGCTGGCGGCCCTCGATACCCGGCGCAAAAACGAAATCCTGCCGTACCTGCAACGGCTCCACGATGAGCTGGACATCCCGGTGCTGTATGTCAGCCATTCCCAGGACGAAGTGGCGCGCCTGGCCGATCATATCGTGCTGCTCGACGGCGGCCGCGCGCTGGCCAGTGGGCCGATCGGCGAAACCCTGGCCCGGCTCGACCTGCCATTGGCCCTGGGGGATGACGCCGGAGTGGTGATCGAGGGCAAGGTCAGCGGTTATGACCCGGCTTATCAATTGCTGACCCTGAATCTGCCCGACAGCCAATTGAACGTCCGCGTGGCCCACACATCCCTGGCCCTCGGCCAGCCGCTGCGTTTCAAGGTCCAGGCCCGGGATGTCAGCCTCAGCCTGGCGAACGATGCCCAGACCAGCATCCTCAATCGCCTGCCGGTCACCGTGGTCAGCGAACAGGCGGCCGACAACGCCGCCCATGTGCTGATCCGCCTGGAAGCCGCCGGCACCCCGCTGCTGGCGCGCATCACCCGCTATTCGCGCGATCAGCTGAAATTGCATCCAGGGCAGGTGTTATGGGCGCAGATCAAGGCGGTGGCGGTGTTGGCGTAGGATTCGGGCTTCTCAGGTGACCCCAAACCTGTGGGAGCGAGCTTGCTCGCGATAGCGGTGAGTCAGCTTGCATAAAGGTTGAATGTGCCGGCGCCATCGCGAGCAAGCTCGCTCCCACAGGTTCGGCGGCGGCAGCCTCAGAATCTTGGCACGACGGCAACAGCCTGCGGTCAATGAATTCACAGGCCACCGGATTCGTTGCCAAGGACTCTTTTCATGCCCGACACCCTGCCGCCGGATGCGCTGCCGGCCGACCTGCATTATGTCGATGACACGGCCCCGGGCATCACCCGCAAAAAGCAGCGGGGCAAATTCTGTTATTTCGACCCACAGGGCCAGCGCATCACCGACGCGGCCGAGATCCAGCGCATCAATGCCCTGGCGGTGCCACCGGCCTACACCGATGTCTGGATCTGCACCGACCCGAGCGGCCATCTCCAGGCCACCGGGCGCGATGCCCGCGGGCGCAAGCAGTACCGTTACCATGCGCGCTGGCGTGAGGTCCGTGATGCGGACAAGTATTCGCGGATGCTGGAGTTCGGACGGGCCCTGCCGCGCTTGCGCAAACGCTTGGAGGAAATCCTCGCCACGCCCGGGTTCAGCCGCGACAAAGTCATGGCCACGGTCATCACCCTGCTGGACGTGACCCTGATCCGCGTCGGCAACAGCCAATACGCCCGGGACAATCGCTCCTATGGCCTGACGACCCTGCGCAACAAACATGTCGAGATCAACGGCAGCGCCATCGCCTTCCAGTTCCGCGGCAAGAGCGGCATCGAGCACCAGATCACCGTGAAGGACCGGCGCCTGGCGCGGATCATCAAGCGCTGCCAGGAGATCCCCGGGCAAAATCTGTTCCAGTACCTGGACGAACACGGCGAGCGCCACGCCATCAGTTCTTCGGACATCAACGCCTACCTCAAGACCCTCACTGGCGCTGACTTCACCGCCAAGGACTACCGCACCTGGGCCGGCAGTGCTGCCGCTCTGGCCGGGTTGCGGACGCTGCGCTGGGAAACCGAAAGCGAGGCCAAAAGGCATGTCGCCGAGATGGTCAGGCAAGTCGCCCGACAGCTGGGCAACACGCCGACCGTCTGTCGCAAGTGCTACATTCATCCTGCGGTGGTGGAGGGATTCCTGCTCGGTGCCCTGACCCAGTTGCCCAAACCCCGGGCACGTAAAGGCCTCAGCGAAGAAGAAGCCGGGCTGACGCTATTTCTGCAGCGCATGACCCAAGCCGCCCAGAAATGCGAACAACAGCAACCGGCTTGATGCGCTCACCGGCAGCCAGCCACGGATGAGGAACATCCGCAGACCGCTGGACTCCCAACTGTACGGCACAGCCGACCCGCAGGCACTTCAAAGGGTGAAGTCGACAGGAGTTTCAGATGTCCGAACACATTGTCCATTTTCATTGCCAGATCGATCAGGGCACCACCGAACGCTTTCGCGATAACTGCCTGGAGGCCATTGAGAAAGGCGCCGACTCGCTGATGCTCAATCTCTCCACAGTCGGCGGCAGTACCAACTTCGGTTTCACCCTCTACACCTTCATCAAGTCCCTGCCGGTACCGGTACGTGCGGTGAACGCCGGCAACATCGAGTCGATGGGCATCGTCATGTACCTGGCCGCCAGCGACCGCACCACCACCCCGCATTCGCGGTTCCTGATTCATCCGATGAACTGGTACTTCGGCCAGAAATCCGTGGACCACTCACGCTTGCGCGAGTACCTGTCCAGCCTGGACAACGACGTGGCGCGCTACGTGGAAATCTACGTCAAGGAAACCGCTGGCGCGGCGACGCAGCTGGATATCTTCAAATGCCTGTGCGCCGAAGAGCGGGTGATTCCGGCGGAAAACTCCCTGGCTTTCGGCATTGCCCATCGGGTCGAGCAAGTGGTATTCCCGGCAGATGCCAAGCATTGGAAAGTCAGCGGCGGCGAGGATTAGAAGTGAAGTCGGGCGGCCGACCATTCGTCGCCAGCAAGCGGTTTTTTTTTAAACTTCCCCCGGCCAATTTCTTTCCCAACTAATGCGAGGCACGTTGCTCGCTCAACCAAAAATGAGGATTCTCGAAAATGGCCAGTAGCGGAAACAAAAACCCAGGCAACTTCGCAAATGATCGTGAAAAAGCATCGGAAGCCGGCAAGAAAGGCGGACAGGCGTCGGGCGGCAACGTTGCCAACGACCGGCAAAAAGGCACTGGAGCCGGTAACAAAGGTAGCGAACGCAGCCAAGGCGGCGGCAGAAAATCGTAACCACCCAGATCGTTGGGGCGCAGACGTACTGCGCCCCGGCGCTATCCGCTCTCGCCCTCGCTACAAATACGAAATTCCATATATTCGATTGTCCGCATATACTCCGGCGCAGCCCAACCTTGCGCTTATCGGAGCCGATCGATGAAAGTCCTCTTCATGTGCACAGCCAACAGTTGCCGCAGCATTCTCAGCGAAGCGATGTTCAACCATCTGGCCCCGGCCGGGTTCGAGGCCGTCAGTGCCGGCAGTTTCCCAAAGGGCCACGTGCTGCCGCGCAGCCTGAGCACCTTGCAAGAAGCCGGTATCAGCATAAAAGGCTTGCGCAGCAAGGGTAACGACGCGTTCGAGGACAGCCCGCCGGACATCGTCATCACCGTGTGCGACAGCGCCGCCCGCGATGCGTGCCCGGTGTACTTCGGCCCGGCCATCAAGGCCCACTGGGGCCTGGTCGATCCATCGAACGTCAGAGGCAGCGACGATCAGATCGGCCAGGCCTTCCATGCCACCCTGGATCGTATCGAAAGCCGCTGCCGGGCCTTTTTTGCCCTGCCCTTCGACCAGCTCGATGCCCAGGCCCTGAAAGCCGAACTCGACCGCATCGGCACCCTCTGACCGCTCAACCTGCGCGATAGGCCTGCTTCACCGTCTCGATCCAGCTCGCCTCCAGGCGCGACTGTACGGTGTCCAGGCCCAGCGCCTGCATCTTCGCCAGGTGCGCGTCGGCCTCTCGCGCCAGGGAGCCCTGGGCGCTGGAGTTGGCGTCCAGCTGATGCATCTGGGCCAGCCCCAGGTGATAGAAACGCAGCAGCTTCATGGCGATGGGGTCCTGGGCCTGCACGCCAGCTGTCACCTGGTGCATCACGTTGGTGATTTTCATCAGGCTGCGCTTGAGCTGCCAGCCGTACACGGCGGCGGCCATCCACGGCTGCGACCAGAAATACAGGCGCATCAGCGCAGCCATCGCCAGCACCGCGACAATCACCCCGCCGAGATTGAAACGAAAGTTATCGCCCCCGGGCGTGCCCAGCAGCATCACGCTCAGGCTGGACAGCAGCATCGCCAGGGCCAGGAACACCACTGCGATGATCAGGGTGCTGCGGCGAGTCTGCTTGCGGTACGTGTCGCCATCCCACGGTTTGATCTCGAACATCGCGGTGCAATTTCCTTGTACGGCATCAAAAGAGTCACGCATTATCGCCTGCCCGGTCGATTTAGCTATGCTGGAGCTCATTTTGTAGCGCAACCGACTCGCCGGGTCCGGATCAAAGTCCATGGCGATAGCGCAAGGATCGTGCGATCTTTCTACGTGGACGTTTTTTTCAAGATGCCGTCGTTGTGTGCATGGCATCGTTTTCAAGGAAAGCTGAATGACTCAAAGACATGTAATCAACGCCTCGGTAAGCCCCAAAGGCAGCCTGGAGACCTTGTCCCAGCGCGAAGTCCAGCAATTGAGCGAAGCCGGTTCCGGCAGTATCTATACCCTCTTCCGCCAGTGCGCCCTGGCCATCCTCAACACCGGCGCCCATGTTGATAACGCCAAGACCATCCTGGAAGCCTACAAGGACTTCGAAATCCGTATTCACCAGCAGGACCGGGGCGTGCGCCTGGAGCTGCTGAACGCGCCGGCCGACGCGTTCGTCGACGGCGAAATGATCGCCAGCACCCGGGAAATGCTGTTCAGCGCCCTGCGCGACATCGTCTACACCGAGAACGAGCTGGACAGCCAGCGCATCGACCTCAGCTCGTCCCAGGGCATCAGCGACTACGTGTTCCACCTGCTGCGCAACGCCCGCACCTTGCGTCCAGGCGTGGAGCCGAAAATCGTCGTGTGCTGGGGCGGTCACTCGATCAACACCGAAGAATACAAATACACCAAGAAAGTCGGCCACGAACTGGGCCTGCGCAGCCTGGACATCTGCACCGGTTGCGGCCCTGGCGTGATGAAAGGCCCGATGAAAGGCGCCACCATTGCCCATGCCAAGCAGCGCATCCACGGCGGTCGCTACCTGGGCCTGACGGAACCGGGCATCATCGCCGCCGAGGCGCCGAACCCGATCGTCAATGAGCTGGTGATCCTGCCGGACATCGAGAAACGCCTCGAGGCTTTCGTACGTGTCGGTCACGGCATCATCATCTTCCCAGGTGGCGCTGGTACGGCGGAAGAGTTCCTCTACCTGCTGGGTATCCTGATGCACCCGGCCAACCAGGACCTGCCGTTCCCGGTGGTTCTCACCGGGCCGAAAAGCGCCGCGCCGTACCTCGATCAGTTGCATGCGTTTGTCGGTGCGACCCTGGGTGAGGCGGCGCAGAAGCACTATCAGATCATCATCGACGACCCGGCCGAAGTGGCGCGGCAGATGACCCAGGGGCTCAAGGAGGTCAAGCAGTTCCGCCGCGAGCGCAACGACGCCTTCCACTTCAACTGGCTGCTGAAGATCGACGAGGGCTTCCAGCGCCCGTTCGACCCGACCCACGCCAACATGGCCAGCCTGGGCCTGAGCCGCGACCTGCCCGCCCACGAACTGGCCGCCAACCTGCGCCGGGCGTTCTCGGGGATCGTGGCCGGTAACGTCAAGGACAAGGGCATCCGCCTGATCGAAGAACACGGCCCGTACGAGATCCACGGCGACACCGCCATCATGGAACCCCTCGACCGCCTGCTCCAGGCCTTCGTCGCCCAGCACCGCATGAAACTGCCGGGTGGCGCGGCGTATGTGCCGTGCTATCGCGTGGTGACCTGACCTATCTGAGGACTACAAATCCAATGTGGGAGCGAGCTTGCTCGCGATAGCGCCGGCACATTCAGCACAGATGCAAGCTGAACCACCGCTATCGCGAGCAAGCTCGCTCCCACAGTTTTTGAGTCGTTCACAGGCATCGCAACCACCACAAATCCCCCTGTGGGAGCGAGCCTGCTCGCGATGGCGGCGGCACATTCAGCATTGTTGCAAGCTGAACCACCGCTATCGCGAGCAAGCTCGCTCCCACAGGAGTTCTGCTGTGGTCACAGAGTCGGGGTCAGCCGCATCAGGCCGGCTTCATCCACTTCAATGCCGAGCCCAAGGTAATCCTTGATCTGCGGATGAAGGGTGACCACCGGGTGCGTATGCGTCGCCGTCACCACCAGCACATCCGCCTCGGCCGCCTCGCCTGCCTGGATGCCCGCCTCGGCGTCTTCAAAGACCAGGCATTCCTGCGGCGTCACTTGCAGGCGTTCGGCGGCCAGGCGATAGCAGGCGGGGTTGGGCTTGCCGTCGCTGACGTCTTCGGCCGTGACCATGACCAAAGGGCGTGGAATTGCGGCGGCTTCCATGCGGCGCAAGGCCAATGCCATGGGCGCTGAGGTGACGATTGCCCAGCGCTCTGGCGGCAGGCTGTTCAGAAAGGCCTGCGCACCGAGCACCTGCACCACCCCTTCAACGTCTTCGATTTCCTCGCGGGTAATCTGCTCGGCCTCGGCCTGGGCATCCACCCCCGGCAAGCGCTGGCGGGCGATGGTGTCGATGGCGCGCACGCCATGGATCGTCGGCAGGAACGTCGCCACGTCCACGCCATGGCGCAGGGCCCAGCGCGTCCAGATCCGCTCGGCGGCGGCGATGGAATTGAGCAGAGTGCCGTCCATGTCGAACAGGAAGGCGCGGTAGGCAATGTGGGTGGGGAGACTGGCAGGCATCGGATCCTCGGTGGCGGCGTGGCGGGTGATGGCCACTGTAACATCGCCAGAACCCAATCCCCTGTGGGAGCGAGCTTGCTCGCGATAGCGGTGGGTCAGCTTGCATCGATGCTGGATGTGCCGGCGCTATCGCGAGCAAGCTCGCTCCCACAGGGTTTAGTGGTGGGTGGGTTACACCAGCCGCTCGATCGACTGATGCTGCCACACCCGCTTGTAGTACAGCGTCTGCAACAGCAGCATGCTCAAGTAGGCCACCGGGAACGCCATCCACACCCCTTGCAGCCCGAAGTGAGCGTCCAGCAGATACGCCGCCGGCACTTGCACGGCGACGATGCAGAAGATCGAGATGGCGACCGGCACCAGCACCGTGCCGCTGGCGCGCATGATGCCGCCGACGATCGCCTGGAAGCCGAACACCAGCAGGCTCCAGAGCATGATGTGCAGCAGGTGTTCGGCCTGGACCCGTGCCGCCGGATCGGTGATGAACAACCCCAGCAGCCAGTGGGACAACAGATAACCCAGGACCACCAGCCCACCGGTAAGCCAGAGGTTGATCAACAACCCCGTGCGCAGGATCGGCCCCAGGCGCTCCAGGCGTCCGGCACCGATGGCCTGGGCGCCGAGGATCGAAGCGGTGATGGCGATCGACAGCGCCGGAAACTGCACGTAGTTGACGATCTGCGTCACCGCGCCGTAGGCCGCCGTGGCCTGGGAGCCATGGCTATTGACCAGCGTCAGGATGACCAACTCGGACAACGAGATCACCACCATCTGCAACCCGGTGGGCAAGCCAATGCGCAGCACTTTGCCAAGGATCTCCGTGTCCAGGCGCATCGCCGCGAACAACGCCCGGTCCGGTGCCAGGGCATGCTCGCGACGGTTCAGGCGCCACGCCAGCATGGCCATGGCCGAGGCCGTCCCCACCAACCCCGCCAGCGCCGCGCTCTGGATGCCCATCGGCGGCAACCCCAGCCAGCCACGAATCAATGCCGGCGTGAGCAGCAGCCCGACACTGGTGGAAATCAGCAGCGCCAACATCGGTGACACCGTATCGCTCACCCCGCGCAGCAGCTGGGTAAACAGCACAAATACCAGCAACATCGGCAGGATCCACATCATGACCCGAGCATAGGAAACGGCGTCCTCCAGCACATCGGCCGGCGTGCCGAGCCCCTGCAACGCCTGGCGCGCAAAGACACTGCCAAGCACCGCCGCCGTCAGGCCGATGATCGCCCCCAACAACAACGTCGAACCGGCAATCGCCTTCACCGTGCCGGTTTCTCCGGCGCCATAGGCCTGCCCGATCAACACCCCCGCCCCCGCGCCGAGGCCAATCACCAATGCGATAAAGAAAAACACGATGGGAAACATGCCCGACACCGCCGCCAAGGCCTGGGTACCGAGCATCTGGCCGATGTAGATGCTGTTGAATGTGCCAGACATGGACTGCAGGAAATTGGACAGGACCATGGGGGCCAGGAACAGGAGATAGGTTTTCCAGAGGGGCTGGGTGGGCATGGGGGCTCTGATGGCAGGTTCGAAAATCCAATGCGGGGTAATTTAGCGCAATCCATTCAGTCTGTTTCAGAAGAATCAGCGCGCACCGGCCTTTGTGGCGAGGGAGCTTGCTCCCGCTGGGCTGCATTGTAGGAGCTGCCGAGCGAAGCGAGACTGCGATCTTCCAAAGGCCAGTTGAGTCGCAAGTGAACGATCAAAAGATCGCAGCCTTCGGCAGCTCCTACAGAGCCGCGCGGGAGCAAGCTCCCTCGCCACAAAGGCCGGTGCGCCATCCACAAAGGCCCGTGCGCCATCTCCCTCGCCATGCGGCTTATACCTTCGTCGGGTGCATTCGACATTTCACAGACTGCGTCTAATCTGAAGTAGCACAGTGCCACGCGCTGTGTAGGCTAATGCCTACAGCAATACCGGTATCGGACAGCCGGTCTTAAAGTCCGAGTAGGGGTCGCAGATAACCAGTTATTCGCAAATAACCTGTTAGCAACACTGTTCAAGGACCGAACCATGACGTCGTACTCTCACGGTCATTCCCTTTCCCAAGCCCAACCCCGCATCCTCTGGAATGCCGTGCTGGTGGCCGTTGCCGCGAGCATCGGCGTGCTGGCGCTCAATGGTGCGAGCGCACAAAACATCGGTTTGAGTGTGGCGATCCTGGCCGCAGGCGTCGGTGCCGGCGTATGGGGTGCGCGTTCGCAACGCCGGCAGTTCGACAGCGCCATCGCCGCCGCCATGGCCCGCCACGACCTGCAAGCCGGCGAGCACCTGGCCCATAAAACCCGCGAGCAACTCAACGAAGTCATTCTTGGTGCCATGCCGATCTGGGCCAAGCAGGTCGAAAGCTCCCGACAGCAGACCGAAACCGCAATCGTCTCGCTGACCAGCCGCTTCACCGGCATTTCTTCGCGCCTGGAAGAGACCGTGCAAGCCTCGCAACTGGCCGCCGGTGAGTTGGCCGGCAGCAGCAGTGGCGGTGCCGTGCAGGTGCTGGCCAAGAGCGAAAGTGAACTGGTCAAGGTCATCGATTCGCTGAAGGCCACCCAGGCCAGCCGCGATGAAACCCTGGCCCAGGTGCGTAACCTGACGGCCTATACCGGCGAGCTGCGGACCATGGCCGCCGATGTCGCGGCGATTGCCGCGCAGACCAACCTGCTGGCCCTCAACGCCGCCATCGAAGCCGCCCGTGCCGGCGAGGCCGGGCGTGGGTTTGCCGTGGTGGCCGACGCCGTGCGCAGTCTCTCGAGCAAGTCCAGCGAGACCGGCCAGCAGATGTCGGCCAAGGTCGACATCATCAACACCGCCATCACCCAACTGGTGCATGCCGCCTCCAGCGGTGCGGACCAGGACAGCCATTCGGTCAGTGCCTCCGAGCAAAGCATCCAGCAGGTGCTGGAGCGCTTCAAGAGTGTCACCGGCAGCTTGGCCGACTCGGCCGACATGCTGCAGCGCGAGAGCTTCGGCATCCGCGATGAACTCACCGAGGTGCTGGTCAGCCTGCAATTCCAGGATCGGGTCAGCCAGATCCTCAGCCATGTGCGCGACAACATCGAGGACCTGCACGTGCACATGCAGCAGGCCAACCAGTCGCCCGAACAGGCTGTTTCCATCGACGCCCGCCAATGGCTGGCGCGCATGGAAACCACCTACGCCACCGACGAGCAACGCCGTAATCACCACGGCGACTCGAGCGCGCAACAGACTTCACAGGAAATTACCTTCTTTTAGGAGCGCCGTTCATGGCTAAAAGTGTATTGGTTGTCGACGACTCCGCGAGCGTTCGACAGGTGGTCGGCATCGCGTTGAAAAGTGCCGGCTATGACGTGATCGAAGCCAGCGATGGCAAGGACGCACTGGGCAAGCTCAATGGCCAGAAAGTGCACCTGATCATCAGTGACGTGAACATGCCCAACATGGACGGCATCACCTTCGTCAAGGAGGTCAAGAAGCTGGCCAGCTACAAGTTCACGCCGATCATCATGCTCACCACCGAATCCCAGGAATCGAAGAAACAGGAAGGCCAGGCCGCCGGAGCCAAGGCCTGGGTGGTCAAGCCGTTCCAGCCGGCGCAAATGCTGGCGGCGGTATCCAAGCTGATTCTTCCTTGATCGCCGGAGGCTCCGATGCCGTTGCAATACGAGACACACGATGACACCGCCCAGGTGCACATCGACGGCGAGCTGACGATCTACACCGCCGCCGACCTGGCCGCGCAATGGTTGCCGCACCTGGGCGCAACGCCGCGGATGGCCCTTGATCTGTCGCAGATCACCGAGATGGACGGCGCCGGCCTGCAACTGCTGCTGATGGTGCAGCGCGAGGCCGCCAAGGCCGGCACCCAACTGACATTGACCGGCCAAAGCAAAGCCGTCACGGAAACACTTGCCCTGTGCAACCTGGTTGCCTAGGGCCGTTGCAAGACGTCGGACACGACAAAGGATATGAGCGTGAGCATCAATCTCGATCAGGCACAACAGACCTTCATCGTCGAGGCACGGGAACAGTTGCAGGCGATGGAAGAGTCGCTGCTGCAACTGGAAACCGACCCCGGTGACGATGACGCCATTGGCGCGATCTTCCGGGCGGCGCACACGATCAAGGGTTCGGCCGGATTGTTCGGCCTGGAGCCGATTGTCAGCTTCACCCACATCGTCGAAGACGTGCTCGATCGCCTGCGCAACGGCAGCGTCGAGGTGGACGCCGGCCTGATCGCGGTGCTGCTCAAGTCCAGCGATCACATGCTGGAACTGATCAACGTGGCCGCCAACCAGGGCGGAGCGCTACCGCCACCGGCCCTGCAACGGGAAGTGGAACTGTGCCAGATCCTGCAGGAGTACCAGGCGCCCTCGCCCGCTGCGGCCCCGACGCCAGCCCCTGAAACCAACACCCGCGAACCCGGCGAAACGCGCCTCTGGCACATCTCCCTGCGCTTCGGCCAGGACGTGTTCCGCAACGGCATGGACCCGCTGTCGTTCCTGCGCTATCTGCAAACCCTGGGTGACATCGTCGACCTCACCACCCTGATCGACGCCCTGCCCGCCGCCGACGCCTGGGACGCCGAATCCTGCTACCTGGGCTTCGACATCGAATTTCGCTCGACCGCCAGCCACGGGGCGATCAACGAAGTATTCGATTTCGTCCGCGAAGATTGCGAGATCGAGATCGTTGCCCTGGATGACGACATCGCCCCCGCGGCAAACACTGGCCTGGTTGCCACGTCGCCGGAACCGGCCGAGGAAAACACCGCACTGGTCACCACCGGCGAGTTGCTGTCCGACCAGCGCAAGACCCCGCGCGTGCCCGCCCAGATCGCCAGCGACAAACAAGCGGTGACCAGCGACAAGGCCAAGGACGGCACCTATGTGCGGGTCAATGCCGACAAGCTCGACGAGTTGATCAACCTCGTGGGCGAACTGGTCATCGCCAGTGCCGGCGCCAGCCTGCTGGCCCGCACCTGCAACAACGATCCATTGCAGGAATCCACTTCGACGGTGTCGTCATTGGTGGAGGAAATCCTCGACGGTGCCCTGCGCCTGCGCATGATCCCCATCGGCGAAACCTTCAACCGCTTCCGCCGGGTGGTGCGCGATGTCAGCCAGGAACTGGGCAAGGACATCGACCTGATCATCAGCGGTGCGGAGACCGAGCTGGACAAGACCGTGGTGGAAAAAATCGGCGACCCGCTCATGCACTTGCTGCGCAACGCCATGGACCACGGCATTGAAACCGCCGAGGCACGCCTGGCCGCCGGTAAGCCGGCCAAGGGGCATCTGCACCTCAACGCCTATCACGACTCGGGCAGCATCGTGCTGGAAATCGCCGACGATGGCGCCGGCCTGAACCGCGACCGGATCCTGGAAAAAGCCCAGGAACGTGGCCTGGTGACACCCGGCGCAAGCCCGACCGACCAGGAAATCTACAACCTGATCTTCGAACCTGGCTTCTCCACCGCCCAGGCCGTGACCAACCTTTCGGGGCGTGGCGTGGGCATGGACGTGGTCAAGCGCAACATCACCCTGCTGCGCGGCACCGTCGACCTGGACAGCCAGCCCGGCAAGGGCACCGTGGTGCGCATCCGCCTGCCGCTGACCCTGGCGATCATCAATGGTTTTCTGGTGGGCATCGGTCAGTCGACCTATGTCATTCCGCTGGACATGGTCCAGGAATGCATCGAGCTGAGCGAAGACGATGGGCTCGCCAGCCGCGAACAAGGCTACCTCGACCTGCGCGGCGAGGTGCTGCCGCTGGTCTACCTGCGCGATCACTTCAGCCACGAAGGCCCGGCCGCGCGCCGGCAGAACGTGGTGGTGGTGCGCTACGCCGAACTCAAGGCCGGGCTGGTGGTGGATGATTTGCTAGGTGAATTCCAGACCGTGATCAAACCGCTGGGCAAGCTGTTTGGCGCCCTTCGCGGCATCAGTGGCTCGACCATCCTGGGCAGTGGCGCCGTGGCGTTGATTCTCGACGTGCCGGCGCTGCTCACCCAGATCACCCAAGTGGAAAACCGCTACACACCGACTCAATTCCAACAAGCCAACGCTCGCTGACGCTTTAGCAATTCCATGGAGAGGTACTTCCCAATGAAATGGTTCTACGATCTTAGAATCGCCACCAAACTGATCACTTCATTTCTTGTGGTGCTGGCGCTGACAGCCGTCATGGGGGTGTTCTCGATCATCCAACTGGGCCAGGTGAACGGCACCACCATTGAGATCCGGGAAAACTGGATGCCTTCGATGCGTGCGGCGTCGGGCATGCGCTTCTACGGGGCGAACTATCGCCTCAAGGAAAACCGCCATATTACCGCTGACTCCGAGCAAGAGCGCGCCACCACCGAGCAAGAAGCCGACGAGGCCAAGAAAGCCTTTGAAACGCGCCTGGCGACCTACGAAAAACTGCTGTCCAACGCCGAAGACCGTCAACTGTTCGAAACCACCCGCAATGACTGGAACGCCTACCTCGCGGTGAGCAAGGACCTGCTTGCACTGTCTCGGCAAAACCTGACCGAACAAGCCCATGCCCTGCTCAAAGGCGAGTCCAAGCGTCGATTCGACCTGGTAACCAGCGACCTGCAAAAGCTGGTGGAACTCAATGATGTCGGGGCCGGTGCGGCCAGCGAACGTGGTACGGCACTGTTTGAAAACGCACGCCTGTCGATCATTGTCGCGCTGGTTGCCGCCCTGCTGGTGGGCCTGGGCCTGGCGCTGTTCATTTCGCGGATCATCTCCCGCCCATTGAAACAGGCCGCGACCGTCGCCGAGCAATTGGCCGAAGGCAACCTGAACGCCAAAATCGAGAGTGGCTCCAAGGACGAAACCGGCATGGTGCTCAACGCCATGCAGAACATGGTCGGCAAGCTCTCGCACATCATCGGTGAAGTGCGCAACGCGGCGGACAACCTGGCCAGCGCCTCCGAAGAAGTCAGCGCCACCGCGCAATCGATGAGCCAGGCCACCAGCGAACAGGCGGCCAGCGTCGAGGAAACCAGCGCCTCCATCGAGCAGATGAGCGCCAGCATCAACCAGAACACCGAGAACGCCAAGGTCACCGACGGCATGGCCAGCAAGGCCGCCAAGGAAGCCACCGACGGCGGCGAATCGGTGCAGCAGACCGTGGTGGCGATGAAGAAAATCGCCCAACGCATCAGCATCATCGACGACATCGCCTACCAGACCAACCTGCTGGCGCTCAACGCTGCCATCGAGGCCGCCCGCGCCGGTGAACACGGCAAAGGTTTCGCGGTGGTCGCCGCCGAAGTACGCAAGCTGGCCGAACGCAGCCAGGTGGCCGCCCAGGAAATCGGCGAGCTGTCGTCCAGCAGCGTCGACATGGCCGAGAAGGCCGGGAACCTGCTCAACGAGATGGTCCCGTCGATCAACAAGACCTCGGACCTGGTGCAGGAAATCAGCGCCGCCTCCGAAGAACAGGCCGCCGGTGTGGCGCAGATCAACACCGCCATGACCCAGCTCAACCAGGTGACCCAGCAAAACGCCTCCAGCAGCGAAGAACTGGCCGCTACCGCCGAGGAAATGAGCAGCCAGGCCGAGCAACTGCAGCAGGCCATGAGTTTCTTCACCTTGGACACGCCGCCCAAATCCGCCGTCCAGGTCGCTCGGGTCGACAACACCCCCGGCCCGTCCAGCCGCAAACCGGCCCGGACTCCGGCACCGGTCATGCCCAAGGCGTTTGCCTACAACATGGCCAGCGCCCCGGACGAATCGGAATTCACCCGGTTCTGATGGCCCGGATCCACTGGCTTGCTTAAAGGAGAAAAAGCAATGGGCGCCATCGCGACCACCCGTCAAACCGCCATCGCGGTCGAGGAAGAAGCGCAATACCTGACGTTCATGCTCGGCACGGAGATGTTTGCCATCGGCATCCTGTGCATCAAGGAAATCATCGAATACGGCAACCTGACCGTGGTGCCGATGATGCCGGCCTTCGTACGCGGGGTGATCAACCTGCGTGGCGCGGTCGTGCCGGTGGTGGACCTGTCGGCCCGTTTCGGCCGGCCGAATTCGGCGATCAGCCGCCGCAGCTGCGTGGTGATCATCGAGGCGGCCAGCGCCGACGGCCAGGCCCAGGACATTGGCCTGCTGGTGGATACGGTGTCGGCGGTGCTGGAAATCCCGGCCTCGCAGATCGAGCCGCCACCGAGCTTCGGCGCGAAGATCCGTGCCGACTTCATCAGTGGCATGGCCAAGGTCGATGGCAAGTTCGTCATCGTATTGGAAGTGGGCCGCGTGCTGTCCATCGACGAGATGTCCCAACTCGCAGAAACCAGCCCGAGCGCGCTGGAAGTGGATGCCCCGTGAACGCCGATAGCTGCAAGGAACGCACGGTCAATTCACTGGCGCTCACTGACCGAGAGTTCGGTCAGTTCCAGTCCTGGCTGTACCAGGCCGCCGGCATCAGCCTGTCAGAGGCCAAGAAAGCCCTGGTGGCCGGGCGTTTGTTCAAGCGCCTCAAGCACTATGGGCTGGACAGCTATGGCGAGTATTTCAAGCTGATCATGAACGGCCAGCGCACCGATGAGTTGCAGGTGGCGCTGGACCTGTTGACGACCAACGAGACCTACTTTTTCCGCGAGCCCAAGCATTTCGATTTCCTGCGCCAACACGTGCTGCCCCACGCGACACCGGGCAAGACCTTTCGCCTGTGGAGCGCGGCCAGTTCATCGGGGGAAGAGCCCTACAGCCTGGCCATGACCCTGGCCGAAGGGCTGGGCACCACGCCCTGGGAAGTCATCGGTTCGGACATCAGCAGCCAGGTGCTGGCCAAGGCGCGCGCCGGGCATTACCCGATGGAACGCGCCCGCACCCTGCCCCAGCCGCTGCTGGTGAAATATTGCCTCAAGGGCACCGGCAGCCAGCAAGGCACGTTCCTCATCGACCGGGCATTGCGCAACCGGGTCAATTTCATCCAGGTCAACCTCAACGACACCCTGCCGGAGCTGGGGGAGTTCGATGTGATCTTCCTGCGCAACGTCATGATCTATTTCGACCAGCCCACCAAAAGCAAAGTGGTTGCCCGCTTGTTCCCCCGGCTCAAGCCCGGCGGGTATTTCATCATCAGCCACTCGGAGAGCCTCAACGGTGTGTCCGACGCATTGAAACTGGTGGCGCCATCGATTTACCGCAAACCATGAACGCCGCCATCAGGGAAGTGGCCGAGGTGTACCTGGCGCCCGGGGAGTTTCGTTTCGCCACCTGCCCGACGCGCCTGCGCACGATCCTCGGTTCTTGCGTGGCGATCACGCTGTGGCATCCGGAACGCAGGATCGGCGCCATGTGCCATTTCATGTTGCCCAGTCGGGTGCGCTGCTCCACCGCACTGAACGGCCTCTATGCCGACGAAGCCATCGAACTGTTCATCCGCCAGGCCCGGGCCCACCACACCGAACCCGAGGATTACCAACTCAAGTTGTTCGGCGGCGGCGAGATGTTCCCCGAGCTGCAACGCCACGTGCCCTACGGCGATGTGGCGCGGCTGAACGTCAACGCTGCGCTGGAAATTGCCGCCCTCTATCGCCTCGACCTGATCGCCCAGGACATGGGCAGCACTGGCCACCGCAGCATCATCTTCGACCTTTGCAGCGGCGATGTGTGGGTCAGGCACCAACCTATAAGGACCCGGCACTGACTATGTCAAAAAAGATCAATGTACTGCTGGTGGATGACTCTGCCGTGGTTCGCCAGGTGTTGCTGGCGATCCTCAGCGACACACCGGACATCCACGTCATGGGCGCGGCGTCCGACCCGATTTTCGCCATGGACAAACTGGCCAAGGAATGGCCCGACGTAATCGTGCTGGACGTGGAAATGCCGCGCATGGACGGCATCACGTTCCTGAAAAAAATCATGAGCGAGCGCCCCACACCGGTGGTGATCTGCTCATCCCTGACGCCCCGGGGCGCGGAAACCACCTTGCAGGCGATGGCCGCCGGCGCGGTGGAAATCATCACCAAGCCCACCACCGGCCTGAAGAATTTTCTGTTGGAGTCGGCGCCGGAACTGGTGTCGGCAATCCGTGCCGCCGCCCAGGTCAACGTGCGCAACCTGGGCAAGCGCCCTGCCCCGACCGCGCTGACGCCCGCGACCAAACTCACCGCCGACGCCATGCTGCCCGCCGCCAACGGCCACGCCATGGCGCAGACCACCGAACGCATCGTCGCCCTGGGCACCTCCACCGGCGGCACCCAGGCCCTGGAAGCGGTGCTCACCGCTCTACCGCGAGTGTGCCCGGGCATCGTCATCGTCCAGCACATGCCGGAAAAATTCACCGCCTCGTTCGCCGCACGGCTCAACAGCCTGTGCCAGATCGAAGTGCGCGAGGCCCGCAACAACGACCGCATCCACCCGGGCCTGGCGCTCATCGCACCGGGCGGCAAGCACATGATGGTGACCCGCAGCGGCGCGTTCTATCACGTGCAGGTGGTGGACGGCCCACTGGTCAACCGCCATCGCCCTTCGGTGGATGTGCTGTTCCGCTCCGTAGCCAAATTCGCCGGCCGCAACGCCACCGGCATCATCATGACCGGCATGGGCGACGACGGCGCCCGCGGCCTGAAGGAAATGCTCGACGCCGGCAGCACCACCGTGGCCCAGGACGAAGCCAGCTGCGTGGTCTTCGGCATGCCCAAGGAAGCGATCAAGCTCAATGCTGCGCAACGGGTGATGGGGTTGCAGGAGATTGCGCAGGTGATTTTGCACAAGTAACAAGGCCAGATCACAACCCCGTGGCGAGGGAGCTTGCTCCCGCTGGGCTGCGCAGCAGCCCCAAATGCTAGACCGAGGTGCGGCCGTTAGGGCCGCTTCGCGCCCCAGCGGGAGCAAGCTCCCTCGCCACAAAAGCCATTGAGTGCTGTTGAGCTTGCATCAGTGCCCCCTCACCACAAAGCAATCAAAACAACACCGCTCCCACAGTGGGCTTGTCGCCACAGAGGCTTCAGCAGCATGTGCCTATACGGGTGAAATCGTCGCCAGCACGCCAATCAAAAGGGTCAGTGCCAAAAAACCACCCAAGAAAATCGCCATCTTCGCCATGAGCACTCCTGGACCAAAAAATTGCAGTACACGGGCCGTCCGATAGGTAAACACTGATCGACCGAGGCGTGAGCGTTTAGGGCCGCTGCGCGCCCCAGCGGGAGCAAGCTCCCTCGCCACAAAAGCCATTGAGTGCTGTTGAGCTTGCATCAGTGCCCCTCACCACAAAGCAATCAAAACAACACCCCGGGCTCTATGTGGGAGCGAGCTTGCTCGCGATAGCGGTGGGTCAGCTTGCATCCATGTTGAATGGGCCGCCGCCATCGCGAGCAAGCTCGCTCCCACAGTGGAGTTGTGGCAGGGATGAATTCCTCGCCACAGAGGCTTCAGCAGCATGTGCCTATACCGGCGAAATCGTCGCCAGCACGCCGATCAACAGGGTCAGTGCCAAAAACCCACCCAAAAAAATCGCCATCTTCGCCATGAGCACTCCTGGACCAAAAAATTGCAGTACACGGGCCGTCCGATAGGCAAACCGCGTGGTTATTCTGGGGTGGGGGCCGGGTTCATGACAGAGGCACCTGACGCAGGAAAATACGGATCAGACGAACGCCCTCCCGCCCTCGTCGCGCAACTTTCAATAGGCGACAAATACGGCGAAGTTCTCTCTCCCAAGGGAAACGGATATACCAAAGTATATTTTCATGTCCCAAGTCAGCGTGGTCTTCAGCCCAGGCAGCACTTAATCTTGCCGGGCATTTAACGCCCCCGTTCAAGTGCGCTTCAACTTCATGACATCCAATGATCGCAAGTGTGGTCGCAGCCCTGGTTTTCAAAGAGTAATAGAGGTGACCCATGCGCCCTTCTTTCCTTGCACCTGTATTGACGCCCTTCAAAAACCGGGAGCAACTTCCTGCTAATTCCTGGCGGGCCGATATCGCGCTGTTGGGCCTCCTGGTGCTCTTGGCGGCCTTTGTATTCCATGGCCTGGATCAAATGAACCAGCCTCTCGGCGTGCTTGACTCTTCGCCGCTGTCCCTTGAGCTGGTGCACCTGCCGGAATATACCTTGCGCACGACTTTGCGCATGTTCATTGCCTTGTTCGCTTCGTTTGTTTTTTCCTTGGTCGTCGCCACGTTGGCCGCCAAAAGCCGCAAGGCTGCAATCGTTATCCTGCCCGCCTTGGATATTCTCCAATCGGTGCCAGTCCTTGGCTTTCTTACGTTTACCGTTGTGTTCTTCATGGGACTTTTCCCGGGCAAGGAAACCGGTGTGGAGTGCGCGGCTATCTTCGCCATCTTCACCAGTCAAGTCTGGAACATGACCTTCAGTTTCTATCAATCGCTGAGAACCGTGCCCAACGATCTTTACGAGGTCAGCCGACAGTTCGCGTTTTCGCCATGGCAACGCTTCATCAGGCTGGAACTGCCCTTCGCCACGCCGGGCCTGGTGTGGAACATGATGATGTCGATGTCCGGCGGCTGGTTTTTCGTGGTCGCGTCCGAGGCCATCACCGTCGGCGACACCACCGTCAGCCTGCCGGGGATCGGCTCATGGCTGGCGCTGGCGATCGAGCAGCAAAACATTGCCGCGATTGCTTGGGCGGTGCTGGCCATGGTCGCGGTGATCATTGCCTATGACCTGCTGTTTTTCCGGCCAATCGTCGCCTGGGCGGACAAATTCCGCTTCGAGCAGACCGCCTCCCAGAAACGCCCACGGTCGAGGGTCTACGACCTGCTGCGCTCGACGCGCCTGGTGCCCTTGGTGCTGCTGACGCTGGGCAGCATCAAGGCCTCGTTATTCCTGGAGAAACTCCCCCGGCTGCCGTCCATCCGCTTCACGGCCAGTGCCCGCGTCAGCCGCGCAGCCGACCGGGTCTGGCTCGCCCTGGTCGCCGCTGCCTGCATCGCCGGCATCCTGCAGTTGTCGCAGTTCATCGGCAGCACGTTAGGTTGGGAGGACGTGGCCAGTACGTTTGGCCTGGGCCTGATCACCCTGGTGCGAGTCAGCGTGCTGATCGTGCTGGCCAGCGTGGTGTGGGTGCCCATCGGCGTCTGGATCGGCTTGAACCCGCGCTGGGCCGAGCGCCTGCAACCCATCGCGCAGTTACTGGCAGCCTTCCCGGCCAACGTGCTGTTTCCGTTCGCGGTGATCGCCATCGTCGCACTGAAACTCAACCCCGATGTCTGGCTTTCGCCGCTGATGATCCTGGGCACCCAGTGGTACATCCTGTTCAACGTGATTGCCGGCGCCAGCGCCCTGCCGACCGATTTGCGAGAAGCGGCGCGCAGCTTCCACATACACGGCTGGCAGTGGTGGCGCCAAGTCGCGCTGCCGGGCGTTTTCCCTTACTACGTCACCGGCGCCCTCACGGCAGCGGGTGGCTCATGGAACGCCAGCATCGTCGCCGAGGCGGTGTCCTGGGGCGACCACCATTTGTACGCGTCCGGCTTGGGCGCCTTCATCGCCCAGGCGACCACGGCCGGGGATCTGCATCGGGTGGCGCTGGGCATCGTGGTCATGTCGATTTTCGTGGTGGGCTTCAACCGGTTGCTGTGGCGCCCGCTGTACGGTTTCGCCGAGCGTCGGCTTCGAATTGATTGAGGGGTGATCCAATGCAAGTGATGGACAAACGCTGCCTCGTGGATGTGCAGCAAGTCGGCCACGTCTACGGCACGGCTGGCGGCGCCGAGCGCCGGGTTCTGGACAATGTCTGCATGCGCCTGGACGAGGGTGAAATCGTCGGCCTGCTCGGGCGCTCGGGCTCCGGTAAATCGACCTTGCTACGCTCCATCGCCGGCCTGATTTCGCCCACCACCGGCGTGGTGGATTTTCCAAGCAATGCCCAAGGGCTGGCGAGCTCGGTGCGCATGGTGTTCCAGAGCTTTGCCCTGTTCCCCTGGCTGACGGTGCTGCAAAACGTCGAGGTCGGCCTCGAGGCCCTCGGCGTGGTGGCACCTGAGCGACGTCGGCGGGCGCTGGCCGCCATCGACATGATCGGCCTCGATGGCTTCGAAAGCGCCTTCCCCAAAGAGCTGTCAGGCGGTATGCGCCAGCGCGTCGGCCTGGCCCGCGCGTTGGTGGTCAACCCGGATGTGTTGTTGATGGACGAGCCGTTTTCCGCGCTGGACGTGCTGACCGCCGAAACGCTGCGCACCGACCTGCTGGACTTGTGGCGCGAGGGGCGCATGCCGATCAGGTCGATCCTGATGGTCACCCACAACATCGAAGAAGCCGTGCTGATGTGTGACCGGATTCTGATTTTCTCCTCCAACCCGGGGCGGGTCATGAGCGAGATCAGCGTGGACCTCAGCCAGCCGCGCAATCGCGCCGACCCGGCGTTCCAAGCCCTGGTCGAGCACATTTACGTGCAGATGGCCGGCGGCGTGAATGCCGGCTCCGCACGCCAGGAAACCTTTGCCGGCAGCGGTGTGGGCATGGTCCTGCCGTCGATTTCCAGCAATGCCCTGGCCGGGCTGATCGAAGCGGTGCAGGACCAGCCGTTTGCCGGCCAAGCGGACTTGCGCGAGCTCGCCAGTGCATTGCGCTACACCGCCAGTGACCTTTTGCCGGTCGCCGAAGTGCTGCAACTCATGCGCCTGGCCGACCTGCAGGACGGCCACATCACCCTCCTGCCGGCCGGGCAGCGCTATGCCGATTCAGCGGTGGATGAGCGCAAGCAACTGTTTGCCCGGCACCTGCTCAAATATGTCCCGTTGGTGGGCCACGTGCGCCGGGTGCTGGACGACCGCCCTACCCGCACCGCACCGGCCAGGCGTTTCCGTGACCAACTGGAAGATTTCATGTCCGAGCACGACGCCGCCATTACCCTGGACTGTGTCACGCAATGGGGCCGCTACGCCGAGTTGTTCGCCTACGACGAAGTGGCCGATCAGTTCAGCCTGGACAATCCATCCTGAGACGCTGCGGTATAAACTGCGTGGATCAGGCCTGGTCGTTGGAGCAATGCGCGATGGACATTCAATGAGAAGAACGGCGTTGACCCTGCGTCTACTGCTTCTGCTGGGATTGGCCCTGGGCATCGCGGCAATCGACACCGTCACCGACCTGGAGATCGCGGTCGGGGTCTTCCAGATCGTGGTGGTGCTGATCGCCGTGAGAATCCTGCCGGCACGCGCCGTGGCCGGGGTCTCGGTCCTCTGCATGGTCCTGACGATCCTCAGCTATCGCTTCACACGTTTCGGCGACACAGAGGCCGGGCTGATCAACGTGCTGATCAGCCTCGCGGCCATCGCCGGCACCACGTACCTGGCGCTGCGTCTCTCGGCCGCCGTGCGCACGGTGCATCAGACCCGCGCCCACCTGGCGCACATCGCCCGCATCAACATGCTCGGCGAACTCGCCGCCTCGATTGCCCACGAAGTCAACCAACCGCTGGCCGCCGTTGCCGCCAGCGGCAGTGCCAGCCTGCGCTGGATGGCCACCGAGCCGCCCAACCTGCCCAAGGCCCGGCAGGCGGTGGAGCGGATCATCGCCGACACCCATCGAGCCAGCGACATCATTGCCCGGCTGCGCGGCATGGCCCGGCATCAAGCGCCGACGAAGCAGTGGCTGAACGTCGCCGACACGGTCCATGCCGCGCTGCGATTGTTGGCCGGAGAGCTGAACGAGCAGAACATCACCTTGCGCGTACAGGTCCAGGACGGGCTGCCGCCGATGCTGGCGGATGAAGTGCAAATCCAACAAGTGATCCTGAACCTGGCGATGAACGCGCTCGACGCCATGCGCCAGGTTGACGTCGACCAGCGGATTCTGCAGTTTCAGGTGACGCTTGAGTCGCCCCAGCAACTGCTCTTTTCGGTGTCCGACCAGGGCAACGGCTTGTCGGCAAGCGACCGGGAACGGGTATTCGATGCGTTCTACAGCACCAAGCAGGACGGCATGGGAATGGGCTTGGCTATCAGTCGCTCGATCATCGAGGCCCATGACGGGCGGATCTGGGCCGCCAGCAATCCACCGTCCGGCTCGACGTTTCACTTCACCCTGCCAGCCGTTACAAGGGAATCCGATGAGCCAAACTGACGTTCATGACCGGGCCGATTCGATGATCTACATCGTCGACGACGACCACTCGGTGCGTGCCTCACTGCAAGACCTGCTGGCCTCCGTGGGCCTGGCAAGCATGGCATTCGGCTCGGCCCGCGAGTTCATCGACGCCGAGCGGCCGGACGTCCCGGCGTGCCTGATTCTGGATGTGCGCATGCCGGGCTTGAATGGACTGGACTTCCAGCAGGAAATGGCCCGCTTGAACATCCTGGTCCCGGTGGTGTTCATCACCGCCCATGGCGACATCCCCATGTCTGTCAAAGCCATGAAGGCCGGGGCGCTGGAGTTCCTGACCAAGCCATTTCGCGAACAGGACCTGCTCGATGCCATCACCCAGGGCCTGAACCGCGACCAGGAACGGCGCAAAAACGCAGCGAGTATGGACGCGTTGAAACGCCGGCATGACACCCTGACTGACGGCGAACGCGAGGTGATGGACTTGGTCGTGTCAGGGCTGCTGAACAAGCAGGTGGCCGGCCAACTGGGTTTGAGCGAAGTGACCGTGAAAGTGCGCCGCGGGTCGTTGATGCGCAAGATGAATGCGGACTCGTTGGCAACGCTGGTGAAGATGTCGGAAAAACTCAAAGAGGTAAATCGCTAACGGTCCTCGATCACGGCTATCATTGCCGCTCGCCCTTCTGACAGGCGATGTCGCAGGCCACCCTCAAGGATCCAGGTATGACTTTTCTGCCGTCACGCTCCACCCTCTTCGTCTCCAGCCTCCTGCTCAGCGCCCTGTGCTTTGCCGAAGGCGAGCCAACCGACGGCAGCCTCATCAAGGACTCGACCAAGGCAGCCGTTTCAACGTTCATTACCGCCGGCAAAAACCTGCTCGGCGGCGTCAGTGAAGGCGTGCTCGATGGCCGCGAATCGGCCCAAGGCACCGATGGCGCCGCGATCATTTCCTCCAGCGAGCAAATGAAAGACCGCATCGCCGTTGAAGTGTTGAAGCTCGAACCCGGCGACGACAACGTCAGCATCACCCTCGGCTTCAAGAACAGCACCGACACCCAACTGCGCGTGGTCAACCTCGGCCAGACCGGCGTACTGCTGGCCATTGACCAGGCAGGTTACTCCAACCGCCTCACCGGCCTGGGCAACCCGGACGAAGTCACCATTCCGCCGAAGACCGCCGTGCGCCAGAAGTTTGTTTTTGAAGGCATGAACGAGGCGGTCAGCACGGTACGGGTGTGGGGGCAGGATTATCCGGTCAAGAAATAATGCACCCGCTCGTTCGGACGATCGTTCCCACGCAGAGCGTGAAGAACGATCGTTCAAAGTTGTAGGCATAACGCAACCTGTGGCGAGGGGATTTATCCCCGCTGGGCTGCGCAGCAGCCCCAAAAAACGCGCAGCAGAACAAAGGATTCATTGATAAACCCCAAGCTCAACCCGGGTCAGGTAATCCTCTACTACCTGAAAGCCCGGCGGGTTATCGATCAGCTCCAATGGCACCTGCCCGTCCAGGTACATGCAGGGTTTTCTCAACCAGTCTTCAGCCAACTGCTGGCTGCCGAAAACATTGGCGGCGTGTTCCAAGGCCTTGGCGTATGGGGCTCCAGGCATCGATCTGTCCTCACGATATAGAACCAAGCTGAGCGCGCCGGATGCGACGCTGAGCACTGAGACAATCCAGATCGTAAGGCTGGTACTTCCGAAGGCCAACCCTAAAAAGTTGTCAGAGACTTCTGTGATTTATCCCAAAGCGATCGCCTGTCTGTAGGACGGTGTTCCATGGCACTCCGTGTGGCGACAACATCCAACGTCATTGCCTACACCCACAACAGAATCAACCGACTTTCGCCCCACTCCCCGGCTCAAGCCTCAACGCCAGCACGCTCACCAACACAATCACCGCCCCCACAATAACCATCGCTGACGGACGCTCGGCCAGCACCAGAGAAGCCATCAACATCGCCGTGGGCGGTATTAGGTAAAGCGCCATGGAAGCGCGGCTCACGTTGCTGTGCGCCAGCACGTAAGCCCAAGCCAGGTACGCCAACGCACTGGGAAAAATACCGAGAACCAATACCGCCAAATTCACCGAAGCCGAAGCCTCTCGCGCCGCGCTCAACATCCCCGGCGCAAAAATGCACAACAGAATCGTGCCCGACCAAACGGTGTAGCAAACCACGGTCAAACCGTCATAACGATGGGCATGGCGCTTCTGCAAAGCGAAATACAAACTCCAGGACAGCGCCGCCAACAGGATCAAGAGTCCATGGGCGTCCATGTCACCCAAGCCACGATCCCCCGCGACGACCACGCCAGCGCCAAGCAAGCCGCACAGCACGCAACCCCACTGCCACCCGCTGACTCGGTCCTTGAAGAAAAAATGCGCCAGCAGCGTGCTGAACAACGGCGTGGACTGGGCCAGCACACTGGCCGCCCCGGCGCTGACGCCCCGTTGGCCATAATTGAGGGCGATGTGGTGCAGGCTGACGGCAAAGAAACCCAACACCGCCAGCAACGGCAAATCCCTGAGACGCGGCCAGGAAATACCCTTCACCATTGCAACGAGGGCCATGAACACTGACGCGATGAGAAACCGCACCAACGCCAGTTGACCGGGTTCGTAAGCCTGCAGGCCAATGCGAATACCAATCGGCGAATAGGCCCAGCAAACGATCACCAACAGCGTCGCCAGGATAACTTTCACACCGGTTTTGCCGGAGGAACCTTCAACCAGCGCAAAACGCGTTTCCATCTAAAGTTCCTGCTCACTGGCCGATTTGCCTCGAAGTATCGAAACCACCCCACCTCAGCACAAGTGACTTAAACTCAACCAATCATTCACTTCTGGTGAGCTATGGAACTGTCCCAACTGCGCATGCTCAAGACAGTCTGCGACACCGGCAGCATCGCCCGCGCCGCCGACGTGCTGCACTGCGTGCCGTCCAACATCACTGCACGCCTCAAGTCCCTGGAACGAGAGCTCGGCACGCCGCTGTTTTTTCGCGAAGGTCGCGGGCTGCAAGTCAGCCCGGCAGGCGAAGTGTTTCTGGAGTACGCGACAAAAATACTGAGCCTGACGGAAGAAGCCCGCCGCGCAGTCGCCCCCACCCGCGCACCGAGCGGCCCACTGCGCATAGGCGCCATCGAGTCCAGCGCCACCGGGCGCCTGCCTCAGTTGCTCGCCAAATACCACGCGCAGTATCCGCAAGTGTCACTGGAACTGAGCACCGGAACCTGGGCGCAGTTGCTGGACGATATCCAGCATCACCGGCTCGATGGCGTGATCGTAGCGGTAGACATCGAACGGCCTGGACTCAAGCGAGCCGTGATGTACCGCGAAGACCTGGTGCTCATCGCCTCCGAGTCCCACGGCCCGCTGCGCAGCGCCGCCGATTTGCAAGGCAAAGCGATCTTCATGTGGCCCACGGGCTGTCCGTACCGCTTGGCGCTGGAACAGTGGCTGCTGCGTCATGACCAAGTGCAACCGATCACCAGCATCGCCAGTTATGGCGCCATCGTTGGTTGTGTCAGCGCGGGTGCCGGCGTCTCGCTGGTGCCCCGGGGGATCTATAAGCAATACCGCCAGAGCGCTGGTTGGACAGGGTATGAGTTTCCCGAGCTGACGGGCATCGATAACCTTTTCTACTGGCATGAAAACGCTGGGAAGCATCCTGCCAGAGAGGCGTTTTTGACGATGCTGCAAACGGAGTTCGAGGGCTAGTTGCAGCACTCTCCCCTGTGGCGAGGGAGCTTGCTCCCGCTGGGCTGCGAAGCAGACCCAATACCCGATCATCCTGATAAACGAAGATTCCAATCATTAACAAGGAGTCCGCTTTGGAATTACTCCCCCACTTCATCCTCCACGAAACCACCCATTGGATAGTCAACCACCACCTGGCATCCGCCCTGCCCGGCTACCTCATGCTCGGCTCCAAACACCACGTTAACTCACTGGCCCAATTGCCCGGACCTGCACTCGCAGAGCTGGGCAGCCTGATGGCAAACATCCAGAGCGTTCTTGAAACACAACTGAACCCCAAATGGCTTTACATCAGCCGATTCGGCCACGATCCCCGCTACCCCATCCACTTCCATTTCATCCCGGTGTACGACTGGGTCGAGGCACTATTCTGGAAAGATGCGCGGTACAGGCTGCTGGAGACCTTTGGGGCTCAAGAAAACGCCCAGACATTGACCGATGGCGCGGAGCTGACATTGTTCATCTGGCGTGAATTTGGTGAGAGCCCGACGCCACCAGCAATCCAAGGGCCCTCTATCAGCCAGGTAATTGAAAAGTTGCGGCAAGCGTTCAGGACTCAGCCAACACCAAACCTTCCTCCAGCGCATTGGCCATGATGTCTGCTGCTGGTGCGTTGACCCAGGTCGAAATATCAGTTTCGCCCCTCGACGCAAGCCAACGTCCGACCATTTGATAGCCCAACGAGTAACCAAGCCATTTGGGTTTGTCGCCAAAACCAAAGAACCACTCGTTGTGATCGTAATACCTCGACTCGAGAATTTGCAGTCCAACCGGTGAGCGTAATAGATCGGCAGATGCGATGGCACGCTCCCAAGGCTCCGGATCAGTACCAAGCACATGCCGAACAAACTGACCGGCAAGCCCTTCGCTGACCAACGCCTCGCCTAATGTCCAACCATAACCAGGGCCGCCCATGCGCAGGCAATGGTGAACCTCATGAACAACCTGTCGACGCAGTGCGCCGGTGCGTAGGCTGGAAAAGAAATTCGGATTGTCGGGATCAAGGGTCATGGTAAACATGGAGCTGCGATACGCCCGTCCTACCAGGCCCATCTCCGGAATGGTTTCGCCCGGTAGCCGCTGAATCAGGACATCGAGTCGCGGCGGGGGCATCAGGCGAGCAATAGCCTTGTAAGCGGCGTCAAACTCATCAACCAGCTCGCGGCGAAACTCGGCAAGACTCCCCGAGGCCTCCAGCCAGTGCAGCGTCCATTTCTCCATTTCCCCTCTCCTTTATTAATCAAAGCACCTGGCTCGATGACTCCGGGCCGCTCGCGACGGTAGATCCCCGCCGGGCAACTGTCCAGTGTCGATCAGGTTTGACTGCGCCTCTTTCTGCCCGGTTATCTCTGGCAAAAAACTGTCTCGATTCCTACAAGGCTCTCGGAAGCAGGTGTCTTGCTCGTCAAACCTGGTGAAATCTATAGTCATTCCCATCGCCGCAGAATGGCGATCAGGTTTGGCGACCTGCGTATTGGATTAGCCCTTTAAATTAATTGGAGTAATCCCATGCAAAGATACACACCCATCACCGGCATCGACTGCACTCCCGCTTCCCTGCTTATCGACACCCAAGCCCCGCTTGACGTACTACACGCCACGGCTGATTACCGCATCCGTGTGGTGACTCAGGTATTGGAGAACATTGCGTTTCGCTCTGAAATCACCAGCGATACGGTTGTGCTTTCGGACTTTGCACAGCTTTTGGTGATTCCGTTGCGGGATGGGTGCGATTTGCTGGAGGTGATTGGTCGGCGGCTTCAGGCTCAGGTTGAAAGCTGATGGAACGACGGGCGCCTAAAAGCGCCCGTTTTACATAACTAGAAGTGGTAGCTACACCGCGCCTCAAATCTGGCCACCTAGTTTAAAGGTCCCTGCCGGCAGAGATCGGCCAAAAGCGGCATTTACGGGCTGAGCAATCAAGCCAAGTCAACCATAGACACATTGTGTTGCCACTGATGCCTGATTGACCCGGCTACTGAAATTTTGCTGACCCCGGCCTCTACTTCATAAAGCATTAGCAGGTCTGGCATTGAGCTTGTTGCTGATGGGGCAGCGTTATGTCGGTATCAGCGTAAATATTGCGTCAGCGGCAAAAGTTGAGACGTCCCATTCAAGAAAATATGTTGATTTACTTCTATCGGTCGCTATCGAAGGCAGTCATCTCCAGCCAGTTTGGGCTGAGTCTAAAATTACATCTACGCACTTTTTAGCATTATAAATGATAGTGCGGTCTGAGGTAATATCTCCAATCTCTTCTATTGAATGCCCAATTGTCACCAAAAAAGATTCATGGAGTGCGTCTTCAAATGACTGCTCACTTTGCTGACTTGCCACGTCTCTAAGCATGTCCATCCCCATCTTATCATCGCAAAGCTCGCGTCGAGAATTGCTCATGACTTGGCGTAGATAAAAGAGGCTGAATAGTTCCTCCTGCGAAGACGCCATCTTGGCAGCGATTGCCACTAACGAAACAACTGTACTGTTTGATTCTCTGGAGTTGTCTAGCGATAGGAAATTTTTGATACTCTCGTTCAGGACGTAGCCAATAGAGGTGGTATTCATGCCTCGATTGCTGAGTTCGAGATGCAGGAGTCCGGATGCGAATATTAGCGACTCTAAGGTCGCGACATTATTCATTAAGCCTATAACTTTATTCCTCTCTATATAATCGGTGCGAATCCTTATAATCGTCTTGGCGAAGTAGCTACTGGTTTCTCGCCTAACTTGCTCACTTGAAGTAGTTTTGTCGCTGAGAATATCGCCTAAAAAGTTAAATGCGGAGTTTACAGTTTTCATGGTACGAATAGAGCCTATCATCGTATCCTTTTCTATACGCTCGAAAATAGACTCAACTGAAGCATCGCTCTTCGGCGGCTGTGCCTGCTCATCAGGGACAACCGCCTCACCTATAATTTGACTATTTTCAATCAGTTGTGCTTCCGCGTCCTGCTCTATTGCAATGCCGCTAGCTGCAACTTGATTTTCTAGTATAGGTTGAACGGATGCTGCAATACTTGGCAAAACTTCTTGAGCGGAGGTGTTTTGCGAAGCCGCTGCAACCCTAATGTGCCTATCAATTTTCTTGAAAATCGAAATAAGGTCGTTGAGGGAGGGTTGAGTAAAGGATATTACTTTCTGGTCATTTATATATAGCGTTACGGAGGTGAATCCTTTTTTCGCAAAAACGTCCGGTTTTTTGCTAAGGCTAAAGTAAAAGGGGTCCGTGAAGCTCTCCTTGCCAATAATTGCCTCTTCTGTAACGATTAATCCGTTCTTTGAATTTCCGAATACGGTATCGTCTATCAATACCACAATATCATCGTAATTTAGATCTTCAGCATAGGATAAAATCGCATTCCTCGCCTTATCTCGTGGAATTCGCGGCTTAATGTAGATTTTGTCAGCTTTTCCTATTTCGCCGATAGACTCTAAAATTGACATGTAATACCTATCTCCCTTGGATACTGATAAGCTCACTGAACTTCTAAGTTGCGCAGCGCTGAAACGCCTTACCATTTAATCTGAATCTGCGGGCGTAGCGGTCGCGAGCGGACTTTGCTGCATTGGTTGGGCTGATGAGCACCGTAAGATCCCAAAAACACGATTAAACGGCTGTATCGGCTGCCCATCAAAAAACTGAAGAAGCGCATCATGATGATAGGCTCCTTTTCTCAGAGCCCAGCGGGCGAGGCAGCCTATCCGTAGCAGATGATAGCTTCAGGCCGGCAGTTGGCAGGGGCTTTGTCAGATTCACATAGTACAGATTGCGACGCATGGAATCGTTCACAATCCCCCCCACGCAAAGCCCCCTAGACTCCCTACAAGAAGCCCGACTGCTCCGTGCGCGAACTTGGCTGAGGAGGCTGCTGAATTCCACGTAGATGCGAATTTCGTCGTCTTTGATTACTCCGAAGATCCCGAAGAAGCCGTCATCTGTGAGAGACCGCTTTGGGTCGATTGCAGCCCTTCGCAACAGGGCAGCAAACGCCCCAATACGGTCATTCGCGAAAGGTAAAAAGCAGCCCATAGCGGACGCTCGACGTGGGTGGAAGATATGATAGTTCGGAAGAGCGTGTCGTCAAAAAGGAGTCTCAAGACGGTCAGTTTATGCACGAGACCGATGGAGTCGGTGAGGAGATCAGTCCTTGCTTCCAACCAATAATCGTTCGCGAATGGATATTTCATCGATTTAAGCTAATCTACGTTGCGAAGCGTTAGCGCGACTCACCCCCTTTATATACGTCTCTGATAAGCACAAGGATATTACCTTTGGCTAAAGTTCAGTTACCTAAAGATGCTTTGCAACGAGTAAAACTGGGCCAGGCTTTTGCGGAGTACGATATAATAAGGAGCGATCATGAACTATTCGTAACTACGCCGGCGACTCTCTCTGCGCTAAATCCGGATAGCTCCAACTGCTTTTTTGTAGGTCGACGCGGCGCCGGGAAAACCGCAATTACATTTGAAGTAAAGCGACGTTTCCCCCGAGCCATCAATATTGTGCCACAGATATTTGATCTATTGCGACTTCCATTAGAGCAGCAGTTATTTTTAGACACAAGGCAGCGTCCTTTCAAATCACTAATGCACTCGATGGAAAGGGCTTTGATTGATGAGGTGATCAAAATATGGGTAATGGAAGGACGTGTAAGTTTTGATAAGGCACCAGACACTATACGACGAGAAAGAGGCTTGATAGAGGATTGTGATTTTGATCAGCGCATCTTGAATTTGACCGAAGAGATTTTTGATGCATATACCAAAGATAATGATAAGTTATGGCTGCGCCAGATAAGCCGAAGCAAAAACCTGCTGGCGGAAATTAATCAGATTTCATTTTCTTCACCAATTAGCTACATCATCTTAATTGATCGTCTAGATGAGTCCTGGGATGGTTCTGGCTCAGCCATCATATGCCTCATGGCATTGATGCATGCCACGGTGAGACTAATCGCGTCAACTCCGCACGTAAAACCCTACGTCTTCATACGCGAAAACATTTATGACAGAATTCGCTCGCTCGATAATGAGTTTGCGAGGCTTGAGACGTCAGTCGTTTTTCTTGACTGGTCTTCTGAAAAACTTACTGAGCTTGTAGAGCGTCGATTGGTAAAACCTTTTACTACCAAGCCAAAACTAGGAGGAGAGGCATGGAATTGTTTTTTCGAGGAGGAAGATTCAAAGACTAGCGTACCCGCGGTCATGAGCCTTTGTCAGCATCGACCTCGGGATGTGCTAATGCTAACTAGCTATGCAATTGACTCAGCTATTAATCACGGCAATCAGAAGGTCAGAGACGCCGATATGGATGTCGCCTCCAAACGCTATAGCACGAGTAGACTCAAGGATTTAGGAGATGAGTATGCTGAGAATTATCCAAATATCAGTTTAATCTTAGAGTACTTTTTTGGCTTAGGTAATGAGTACACCCTAGTCGCAATTGAAGACTTTATTCAAAAATTGCTGGTTACGGAGTCTATTAACAAATACTGCAACGGTTGGTTTTACGACTACACGACACCTTTTCGATTTGTCGAGGTCTTGTATGGGATCGGCTTTCTTGGTATTCGACGAAAAAAAACTGTCGAGTATAAAGAGTCTGGAAAAGATTCAAATGCCAAGCCGTCATTTGATAACAGCTCCACTTTCTATATTCACCCTACCTACCACGAAGCATTGAACCTTCAACCACTGCTGCTGAAGGATTTGCGTGACGAAACGCAGCTTAAGAATGAAGGCATTCTAGAGGAGCTACCCGACACCTTTAATTTGGATGACTATAAAGGCGCCTTGCAGGACACATTAGATAACTTGAGGACTTTGCCCAAGGGGCCGGCGGGGGCGACTGGATTTGAAGAAATCGTAGGCAATATAATCAAGCTATGTTTCTTTCGGTCTTTGACGAATGTTCAACCGCACGAGCGAAGTCACGATGGCGCCTCAATACGTGATTGGATAGCATCCAACCGTGCGCCTGACGGTTTTTGGGAAGTCATAAGAAATAAATACGGTTCTACCCAAGTCGTATGGGAGTGCAAAAACTACGAAGACCTAAGCGCAAGTGATTTTCATCAGATCAATTACTACCTAAATGACACATTTGGACGATTTGGCATCATTGCTTTCCGTGGTGAAGAAGTAAAGAACAGCTACTATCGTCACATTTCCAATATAATAAACCGAAATAAATCAGGACTAGTCGTGTTGTTGACTCAGAAAGATTTGGAGGTTTTTCTGCGCCAAGCAATCAAGGGTGCATTCAAGGAATCACATTTACAAGATAGATATGATCAAACGATCCGCCAGATTTCATAAAAAGCAGAGGAGAGAGCGGTATCTAAACTGGTGCAAATATTTGACATTCCAGCCGGTTGCTCTCGGCCGCTCTCTGAATCACCCCTAATTTCCGAGACGCGTGGAGTGACCGCTAGTAGCTAGGGCGGCAGTCGACACAAAGCTGCCTTTCACGAGGGTAGCTAACGGCCAAAAGCAGACGGAAAGGTCCACCTCAGGAAACTTAGAAAGGGTATCCTATTGGTTGCGAAACAGTTCTAAAAACGGATCGTATGTGCCAAATTTTCCAGTGCTCAATAGTGAGTTCAGGGTTTGGTTTTGGCTTGATAGGAACGGGTCTTTAAAATTAAGTCGAGATGACAGCTCCGATCGAACTTTTTTGAGCAGGTACAGCGGAGTTGCGATGCAACTGTGTTGATCAAGAAACAGAAATACACCGGTTGAATCCCGGACGTATTCCTCAATCCATTTAGCCAGCCCCTCATCCGACAAAATCGTACTTTCAAAGAAGTCAAATGTGGGCTCTGAGAAGGTTGGATGTCGATAGTGGACAGCTTCTCTTGAGCTCATCATGAACTCCAATACACTTCCACCCTGGATAGTGTTGCTTAGTAATAAATCACCTACACCTACAACCTTTTCAAAAATGTAGATCGTAGTTTTGTGATCCCCCCTCGTGTCTTGACCGTTAAATTTTTTGCCGGTTTGTCTGGACGGTTTTTGCCCAGGTTCTATTTTTAAAATGTATATTTCACCTTTGCATTTTATCATGCCAAATCCACGAGCTCCAAAGAGGACTCTCAGAAAATAAAAAGAGGCATAATAAAGTTTAACAATTGCCCAGGACTGATGGCCATCAGAAATCGAAGCTAATGCTTCAAGTAAAGAAATGACGCCTTTATAAAGAGTATTACCAGAATCTTCTCTAAGCGCATTCTCAAATTTCAGAAGATCATTCTGCGCAATCACAAAGCTTTCGAGATTTGCTTTATATGTCGAAAGCTCCTTATGATTTGTACAGCCAATGGATAATTCAACTAACTGTTGTAGTTTGAAGCGTTCAGAATTGATAGTCATCGTGGCGCAGCAACGAGTTAAGTAAATTGCTTTCCAAGAGGTCTTTGATTGCCTTACGGGCAGTTTTTCCGTCTTTCCCCTTGAGTTCTTCCCACGTAACAATACCATCACGATCAAGACCAATGAAGTCTTTCATTACTGGAATAGCGAACGACCCTTTTTCAGCGCAGCGCTTGATGAGAGAGTCAAGGAAAAAATCCATAGCACCATTGAAACCGGCCGCTTTTAGGAACGGGTTTTTGGAAGCCGAGCTCCAAGCTTTAGCTTCGGTATAATAATCGCGAATAACAGTGAAAAAGTTGGATATGGCAGCTTTTTGCTTGTCAAACTCTTTGAGTTTGTACGTATAAAACGTTCCTTTTTTTGGCGTCAAGTGGTCTTTTAGTGCACTCACGAAAGTCGATAACTCTATATTTCCTTGGCCTCTAGGAGCTCCTGGGAACTTAATGAGATTATACAATGGAGAGTCAGGGTCGTCGTTCAGATCTCTGGCCAGATCAGTCGCGCGATTGATGGCATGGTTTTCATCACTCACCACATCCCCGAACAAGTCATAAACCAAACTCTTAGGTACAGGCTTTTGCTCAGTATTAATATTCAAGAAAATTCTAGCAGCATCAGGTGTTGTGAGCCCAATACACATAGTAACCAAGAGTTCCGAGTCACCAACTTTTGAATCTATTTCAATCGCCGTTTCCAATCCAGCCAACCTATGCTGGCCATCAAGGACTTGCGCCGCATGTGGTACCAATGGAATTGAAATGGAGCCCTTACTGAACGAAGGGCTAAAGTTTTCATCAGTCCAATTTATAATAAAAGAATTAAAGAAAGTATTCCCATCAAGTATATATGAGCGTATGCCATTAATTCTTCTTATGCTCAGAGGTCTCTGTACCGCACCTTCCTCTAGATCTTTTCCTCGCACTGCTACGTAATGGAGCGACAAAAGATCTCTAGCGCTCATCGCGAACGTAAAAGCGGGGATAGCTCCAAAAGTTGTTTTTAAACAAGGTGCATCGTGAGTTGCGTATTTCGCTTTAACTACCTTTGCCATAGATGATATCCCTGTAAAACGGCAATTTTGGAAAGCTTTTTGCCAGCTTTGACATACAAGCTATTAGCTTCAGAATGACCGTTTTGGCTCTTTTAGTCTAGGGCTGCGGATACCAAATGGTCTCAAAATTTTTTACGTGTAGGCTGTCACACTAGGGCACATTGGTATTAACCTCACAAATGACATGCCATACGCGTCAAGAGCCTGTCCTTTAATTATCAGAATGTGCGTGTAGGTTACTCAGGTCGGAATGGCGCTTGGGATCGTCTGCGATTGGCCGATTGCTTCCTCTCACGAAGGGCTGAAATCGGCCAAAAGCCGCCGACCAAGAAAATCGTCTATCTCCCCACCAACCCGCCAACCGACTAGCCTCTAACCGCTTTCATATTTCCAAGTATCCTCCCGGCATCCTGCCCGGGCAGAAGTCCAAACACCCGCCCCTAATCCAGGCCGAATTGCGCCGCGCTCTCATAGCCCACTTCGAAGGCAGTCGCCATGACGCTTTTGGCATTCGCCACCATCAGGGTTCTAGCCTGGAGCAGGCGAACCCGCTTCTGGTACTGCAAGGGGCTCAGGTTGGTGACAGCCTTGAAATGCCGATGAAATGCCGAGACGCTCATTGAAGCGCATAGCGCCAATCCCTCAACACCAATGGGCTCGGCGAAGTCGCGGCGGACCCATTGGATTGCCAGATTGATTCGGGCCATCGCGGTACCCGGCGCCACGATGTCTCGCAACATCCAGCCATGGGGGCTTTGGAGTACGCGGAAGATAATCTCTCGCTCATAGACGGGGGCCAGGGCCTTCGGAGAAGGGTTCGCCCTGAGCATCGCCGGGACCATCATTACTGACCTCCAAGAATGATCAATCCCGAGGCGCACGACCCGACTACCAGCCCCCTTGGACTCAAGCCCCCAATGCACGCTTCACCTCAAACCCTCTCACCGTCACTGATATGAATACCAAGATCGCAACGACCCGATGCAAGATGCGATTTAAGCGTCAACGCCGGGATTTCGTAATCGCCGTGATTCTGGCGACGAAATGGCAAGGGTTGATCACTGAAAAGCGTATCCAAGCGAGCGGCATAAGCCGTGCAAATGGATTGGAACCGGGCGGCGTCCATTTTGCTGGTCTTATAAATTGGGAAGGCCGGCATGACCGTGAAGCCAGGATAGAAAAGCACTCCATGCTGGATAGGAAATAGCAGGTCATCCAGCGCGCCGTTCACCCCTCGGCCACTGTAGTGGGATTCCCAACCGCCCATTGTGACCACCAACATGGCGCGCTTGCCTGTCATGCTGCCTTCGCCGTAGCGCTCGCCCCAGTGGTTTTCGCTATGTTCGCCGACACCATAGGCAAACCCGTAGGCGTAGACGCGTTCGATCCAACCCTTGAGAATCGCGGGCATCGAGAACCACCACAGCGGAAATTGAAAGATGACGGCATCGGCCCAGAGCAATTTGGCCTGCTCTGCCTGGATGTCCGCCGGTTGGCTGTCAGCGGCAAATACACGCTGGGATTCAAGCGCCGGGTTGAAAGGCGTTTCTGCGTCATAACCTGGGGCGTCGTCTGGATCGAGGGATGCTTTCCACCGCATGCCGTAGAGATCTGAAACTTTGACCTCGTGGCCTGCTGTTTCCAGGTGAGTGATCGCAAAATCCTTGAGCGCGCCATTGAGCGAACGAGGTTCGGGGTGGGCGTAGATCAGCAGTATTTTCATGAGGGTCTCCGTGTTGAATGTGTCCCTCACCGTAAGCTTGCATCCGCTATGATAGAAATGAATTTCCGAAACACATGGTATTTGCATGCACAATAGCTTGCGCCGTCTGGATCTTAATTTGCTGGTCACATTGGATGCCTTGCTGGCCGAGCAGAATGTGACGCGGGCAGCGCGCTTGCTCAATCTCGCGCAACCGACCGTCAGCCTCCAACTGGGCAGGCTGAGGGACATTCTTGGTGATCCGCTTTTGCTGCCTGGCCCCCGAGGGATGTCGCCCACCGAGCGAGCTCGCGAATTGCAGGGCCCCCTGCGTGACGCGTTGGCCGCGCTGGAAAGCGCACTGAGTCCTGTTGCCGCTTTTGAACCCGGACGGTCCCATCAAACGTGGAAGATCGCTGCCAGTGATTATGCGACGACTGCCTTGATCTGGCCGTCGCTCTCGCGGCTCAGGCACCTGGCCCCGTACACGCGGTTGGCGCTTATGAATAAACCGACTGTCGACTTTGCCAAGGATCTGGAAAACGGCCTTATCGATCTGGCGCTGCACACCCGCGATGAAGCGCCGCCCAAGTTGCGTCAGCGCTCCTTGATTCACGAACGCTATGTGCTGGCGGCGCGACGCGGCCATCCCGCTCTGGCAACCAAGCTGTCGCTCAAAGCGTTCTGCGCGCTTGAACATGCGGTCATGTCACCAGATGGCGCCGGCTTCGTTGGCAGTACCGACCACGCGCTGGCTGCTGAAGGTCTGGAACGGCGAGTGGTATTGTCCGTGTCGAATTTCAACTCGCTGGTCTCAGCATTGGTGCACAGCGATTTGGTTGCGGTGGTGCCGGAAAGGCTGGTGAAACATGAGCCCGCGCTTAACGTCCAGGCACCTCCGCTGGCCATTCCCGGGTTTGAAATGCTGATGTTATGGCCCGAGCGACTGCATCGCGATCCTGCCCATATGTGGCTGCGCGAACTTATTGCTTCGACGTTGGAAACAACCGGCACGCAGAAATAAATGGACCGGACCATGAAACGATGACGACGCCCCCCCTGCCCCGTGTCCCGTTAATAATGTCCAATTCACTCCAAGGAAGAAGCTAATGTCCTCCGATCCCCTATGCCTGGTTTTCGTACCCGCCCTTGCAGCTGTACTCACAGCAGCCGAGTCCAAAAAAGGCGCCCCACTCACCGAACTCGAAGTCTGCAACATCCGAGACCAGGCCACCTGCATTGCAGTAACCTTTGCCACCGCGCTGGCGATGGAACAAGAGCGGGGCTATGCGGATATCGTTGCCGAGGATTGCTGGAATGAGTGGCAACGGTTACGCCTCTCGATTCAACAAAGCCCACGTTGAGGGGCTGACACCTCAGCCATTGAACACCCCGCCTGGAGCCTTTTATGCCACCCACCTCACGTGACGACGCCCGTATTGAGCGTCGTCTCATCGCCACCCTGACCGAAGCCTGTGAAACCGCTAAAACTGAAATCCCGGGCTTCGCCTGGCTGACCCACACCGTCGACTATCGCGCCTTTCCCCAAAGCCTGCGCGTGATCTGGATTTTCGACAGCCGCGCCAGCCAGGAACACGCCCTATCAACGGGGGCCGACAACCGCATGCGTGAGCTGACCGCCGCCGCCCTGAACGACGCCGACGTACACGTCCCCCATATGGCCCGCTGCGTCAGTTTCGACTCCGAAGAAGAATGCCGCCTCCGGCATGGCGGCGACTGGCGCCTGCGCCTGGCCAAGGTACACACGACCAACGCGCCTGCGAGCCATCGATGACCCACTGCTGCGGGCCCATTCTCGACGGCACCCGAGAAGACATCCGGACAGGTCATCTTGCGAACTGGAAGTCAGCTCCGCCCGGAGTAACGGGTTGCTTTCGGCCAAAAGCGGACGATGTCTCCCCCCTTTTTTCTGATCACATGAGGCAGGCTTACAGCCAACACGACCGATGATTGTTTCCATTAGAAATTTCTTTCCAGAAGACAAGCCGCTGGTCGATCAGGTAGTGCGTGATGCCTGGATAGAGCTGGCCACCGCCATGCCGGGGTGGAATGAGCTCGCTCCGCGACTCGGGGCGCTTACCGCCAATGCTGCTCTCAGCGAAGTACTTGTCGCAGAACTGGACGGCGAAATAGTCGGCGCGGCCGGCTACGTCGGTCCAAACCAGCCCAAGCCCGACTTTTTTGCGCCCGAATGGCCGATAGTACGGTTGATGTCAGTTGTGCCGAAAGCACGGGGCCATGGCGTTGGCCAAGCTCTACTCGACGAATGCATCAACCGCGCGAAGCGCGATAGCACGACGTTAATCGCATTACATACAACCCCGATAATGGAAGCTGCGCAGCACTTATACCAGCGAGCCGGCTTCGGGGTGGTACGTAATCTGCCAGACATGTTTGGCGTGCCTTATGTGCTGATGACCCGACTGTTTTAACCTGTTGGAATAGTCACGAAGCAGGTAAAAACGGCACGCTGCAAGGTCCGCAAGAGTCGATTGCAGCCCTTCGCGACAGGCAGAAATCGGCCAGGAGCGGACGTTTAGAGCAGAGAAATAAATCTGTTCTCTTTTCCCAATGGACATCACCGCGGCGTACGCAGGGCTATCGCGTGGTGCGCGCAGCGCTCTCTACAAAGGCACCTGAGCACTTGGCGCCGCGCAATGAGGTGAAGCATGGACTTCGCGTACGCTAACGTTATGCCTGAACCAATGCATAAAAGAACCACTCGTAGAGTGCCCGTGGGTTGTATTGGGGAAAATACACAACTAGCACGGTTGAAGTTACAAGCACCAGCACCACCAACAGCGCGGTAAGTAGCTTTACCAACGTCGAAAGAGGTGGATTGGGCGGGCCGTATTTATTAATCGCTTTACGCCCCGGCAGCATGAAGAGCGGAAGCGTTATCACAAAGCCGATAACAGGGACTACGCTGAGAATTCCCCATATCGGACTCCAGCCTAGATCACGTGCCCTGCGTACCAGTAGAGACACGTTGAGCAGCATGGCAGGAACGACAACGGTGACACCGACTATCAGCAAAACCACCAGTTGATGGCGCAACCCCACCATAAAGAACGTCAGCAAAATGCACGGAAGAACCAGCACCAAGGGCATATGAATCAGCCAGAAGCGCGTCAGAGAAATACGCCCGGAAAAATCCAAAATCTTGGGGTTTGAAAACGTGACAACCTCGTCGTCAATCAGTTGAGCGTCGCCCAGTTGGTATGGGTTTTCGATTTCGCTGCTGATGCTGCCGAAAACGGGTTCTATCCTTGCCATTTAGTGCTATTCCCTTGTGTTGGATGGCGCTATTCACGTCACAACGTTTACTCCTCATATCTAATCGAAGGCCGGCATCAAACTCAAGGGAAAAGACGCTATCGTGTAAGGGGGGCTGTGTGCACCACAGCATGTGTGGGTCTGTCGCATGGTGCGCACAGTACACCTGATGAAGTGTTTTGCCGCTAGTAAGAAGGCGGGTCATGTCCCAACTCTGAACGACGGCTTCCGGCCCAAAGCCACCAGTCACGAACGGCACCGTGATGGCTTTCTAGCAACCAAGTCGAGATATCCATATGAAACCCAATCCGACAATCGATAACGTATTACGCGTCGCGTTGGTGACAGGATCCACTTCCGGTATCGGCGCTGCCATTGCACGTGTACTAAGCCGGGCAGGCTATGCGGTGGTGCTCCATTCGCGAAATTCTGCAGATACAGGACGCGCTATGGCTGCCGAAATGAAGCAGGCTATTTACGTGCAAGCTGATCTTGCTTTCGAAGCTGACAGGGTCAGGCTTATTAACGAGGCGATCGCCGCGTGGGGGCAGCTCGACGTATTGGTCAATAATGCCGGTATTAGCAGAGTCATTCCGCACAGCGACCTTGCCTCGGCCAACTCGACGGTGTGGCACGAACTTAACGAGGTTAATGTCGTTGCGCCGTTCCACCTGGTCGCATTGGCCGAGTCGGCATTGCGCGATGCCGCCCGTTACCGTCGAGCAGGTTGCGTCGTAAACATCAGTTCGCATGCCGGTATCCGTCCTAAGGGCGCATCGATTCCCTATGCGGTAAGCAAAGCTGCGCTTAATCACATGACCCGCTTGCTGGCGGTATCGCTGGGGCCAGAAATTCGCGTAAACGCTGTGGCGCCTGGCTTGGTCGACACGCCTCTGACCGCAGAGTGGACAGGTGCCCAAGAGTTGTGGCGAACTCGCGCACCTATGCGCAGGGCCGCTAGCCCAGACGACATCGCAAAAGCTGTAGTAATGCTGGTCGAGTCGGACTACTTGACCGGCGAGATACTCCTCTCAGACGGCGGGTTGAATCTGACCTAGGCTAGCGTGCTCCGATGTAGCAGGTGAGAAGACGGGTCACTCTGTAATCAAGTTAGCTAATGCATCGTGATCGCTGGGAGGGAACTTGGCACCGAAAGCTATTCTGTTTGATCTGGACAACACACTCACCCATCGCGCGCTCAGCATTGACCGCTACGCTGAGCGGTTTCTGCATGAGTTCAAGATTGAAATCGCTGAGGCAGACGCCCGTCAGATCTCTCATCTGATCGCGCGCATCGACAACGGTGGATATCTGCGACCGGAATCGGAATATTCTTCCATCCGTGAGGCGGTTGGGTACACGTTAGCCCAGGAGCTGAAGTGGACTGGGCCAGTCGATCCCAAGCGATTAATTGCACACTGGATGAATCACTTCCCGAGCGCTGCGGTTGAAATGCCAGGCGCTAGCGCGATGGTTCAAGCGCTGCATCGCAAGGGTATTGCCCTGGGCGTCATTTCCAACGGCGCCGAGCATTCGCGACGGCAGACTTTGGCGGCACTGCCTTTCGGCGAAACCATTGAAACGATGATTTGCTCCGAGGCGTGCGGCATTGCGAAACCGACGCCCGGGATATTCCATCTGGGAGCGCAGGCGCTGGGCGTTCGTCCTGAGCATTGCTGGTTTGTCGGTGATCACCCAAAAAACGATTACCTGGGTGCTACAGCCGCCGGAATGCTTGCTGTCTGGTTGAGTGGATTCCATCCGTGGCCAGCGAGCATAACGCCAGCGGAGCGGTCCATTAAAACATTGGAAGGACTCCTGGACATGCTTGCAACCTAGCAGCGGTCCACCGCTTACATCCGGTGATGCTCCAGCAAAAAATCCACGAACAACCGCACCCGCGCCGGCATTGCCGAGCCACCTACGAACACCGCATGAATCGGTTCCCGATCACCGGGGTTCCACTCTTCCAGCAGCCGTACCAGATCGCCGCGCTTTAGGTCCTCGCTCACGGTGAACTCGCCGATACGCGCAATGCCGGCACCGACTCGCGCGAGTTGTGCCAGCGCTTCACCACTGCTGCATTCGATGTTGCCGCTGACCTTCAGGGAGAACTCTCGTCCGTCGCGGATGAACGGCCAGTTGGGTTCGGCACGCCGGAAGTTGAAGCGTAGGCAGTTGTGCCGCAGCAGGTCTTCCGGTTCCTGGGGGGTGCCGTGGCGTTGCAGATAGTCGGGCGATGCCACCACTACCTGGCCGGTGTCGCCGATCCTGCGCGCGGTCAGCGGGCTGTCGGGCAGATGACCAAAGCGCACCGCCACGTCGGCCTGGCCGCCGAGGATGTCGACCACTTCGTCGCCGAGAGTGAGGTCGACGACGATGTTCGGGTAACGGGCGCTGAATGCGGCTACCAAGGGAACGATGGCCAGCCGCCCATGGCCAAGGGCGGCGCTGACCCGCAAGCGGCCCCTGGGTACGCCCTGGTCGGCGATGGCTTCTTCGACTTCGGCCATGTCGGCCAGGATACGCCGGGCGCCGCGCAGGAACGCCTCGCCCTCGGCGGTGAAGGTGATCGCTCGGGTGGTGCGCAGCAACAGGCGGGTGCCAAGGCGTTGTTCGGTACGCGCGATGATCCGACTGACCGCCGAGGGTGTCAGCCCCAATGCACGCGCGGCGGCTGAAAGGCTGCCTTCCTGCGCCACGGTGGCGAACACGCTCATCTCACCTGACCTGCCGTTGAAGTCCATTTGTGCCTCTTACGCAAAGGTGATTGCCAAAAAGGCTATCTACCGCCTGGAAAGTTTGGATCGTAGCATTGGCGGCATAGATAAGGAGCCTTCCATGCGTATCAATCCACCACTTGTCGCACTCGCCATTGGTGCCTTTGGCATCGGCGTTACCGAGTTCGCCCCCATGGGCATGTTGCCGGGCATCGCTGCGGATCTCGGCGTTTCCATTCCCGCTGCGGGTCTGTTGGTCAGCGCTTACGCCCTGGGCGTGCTGCTTGGCGCGCCGCTGATGACCCTGACCACCGGCAGGATTCCCCGGCGCTATCTGCTGATCGGGCTCATGGCGATTTTCACCCTGGGTAATCTGATGTCAGCCTTGGCTACCGATTACTACAGCCTCATGGTCGCCAGGGTGGTGACCTCACTGAACCACGGTGCGTTCTTTGGCGTTGGCTCGATCGTCGCCGCCAGCGTGGTCGCCCCAGAGAAGCGTGCCGGGGCGGTCGCGGCCATGTTCATGGGCCTGACCCTGGCGACCATCGGCGGTGTGCCGCTGACCGCCTGGTTTGGTGAACTGTTCGGCTGGCGCACCGCTTTCTGGGGTATTACCGGCCTCGGCGTGGCGACCATGGCCGCGTTGTGGTTCGCCCTGCCCAACCTGCCGGCGCCGCAAGGCGCCGGTGTGCTGGCTGAAATTCGGGTACTGGGCCGTGGTCCGGTGCTGGGGGCGTTGGCCCTGACCGTCGTCGGCTCGGGTGCCATGTTTACCGTCTTCACCTACATCGCGCCGATCCTCAGCAGCGAGACCCACGCGTCCACCGCCTACATCACGGCCATGCTGGTGCTGTTCGGTGTGGGATTGACGCTGGGCAACATGTGGGGCGGCAAGGCCGCCGACCGCTCGATAGATCGCACCCTGATCGTTTCACTGAGCGTGCTGATTCTTGTCTTGCTGGCGTTCACCGCACTGATGCGTTGGCCGCTGCCGGCCGCCGTGGCCATCCTGATATGGGGTATCGCCAGCTTCGCCCTGGTGCCGCCGCTGCAGATGCGCGTCATGGAAGCAGCCAAGGACGCGCCCAACCTGGCCTCGGCGGTGAACATCGGCGCCTTCAACCTCGGTAACGCGATTGGTGCGGCGCTCGGGGGTGCGGTGATCAATGCCGGGCTGGGTTATCCGGCGATCTCCCTGGCCGGGGCGGCAATGGCGGGGTTGGGTTTGCTGATGGTGTTGGCTTTTGCCTGGCGCTCCAGAGCGATTGCAGCTGCGGTGGTGTGAGGATGATGTGAGGGGGCTGTTAGTCGCCATTGAGGCGCTCAAGCAGCCCCTTTGAAATGACAATCAAGCCCTGCGCTTGGCGCAATACTCCAGCATGAGCTGAGTGACCGCTGCCACAATCGTCTGATCCGCATCGGGCGAGGTGAACAGCCGACATTGGGCATCCGGCAAATCCGGCAACCCATGTTCGACCCCAATGACCGCCAATCCTTGCCCCAACTGACTCAGTGGCATGGGCGCTACCGCGAAGCCTGCCAAGGCCGACGCCCGTAACCCGGCCGTGCTGCTGCACAACATCACTGTGCGTTGGGCGATCCCCGCCTGTGCCAGCCTTGTCAGCGCGGCCTCGCGATAAGGGCACGGCTCGGGGAACAGGGCCAGCGGCAACGGCGTGGGTAACCGCGCGACGGGTTGCGCCGACCAGGCCCATACCAGCGGCTCTTGCCATAGCAACAGCCCTGCTTCGCTGGTTTCGCACAGCGAACCGATGACCACCTCCAGATGCCCTTGCTTCATCAGCGCCAGTAACGTCCCCGGAATGTTTACCTGCACCTCGATCTCCATCCCGGGGTACTGCGCCGCAAAATCCTGAACAGTGCGCAGTAATCGAGCCTCGACAAAATCTTCGGACACCCCGATCCGCAGCCGTCCATGAAACGGCGTGCGTGTCAGGTCTGTCCAGGCATCACGGTTGAGCGCGAGGATCGTGCGCGCATAAGAGACCAGACGCTCGCCATCGGCTGTCAGTTGCTGGGAACGGGTGGTGCGCGTCAACAGGGGTTTACCAATCTGTTCTTCCAATCGCCGCACGTGGCCACTGACCGCAGATTGAGTCAGGTGCAGCTTCTGGGCGGCGCGGCTGAAGCCGTCTTCATCGACGACCGTGACCAATGTCTTGAGCAGCAGAGCATCGAACATAGTTTTATACGTGATCAATTGAGCTGTAATTTACGATTTATATTTCAATTACAACTATGTTGCAATGCTCCCACCTGCCCTGCCCTCATTCAAGGTGCGTCATGACGACTCTTCTCCATATTCAGTGCTCTCCACGCAAGCAGCGTTCGGCCTCCCTTGAAGTCGCGCGCAGCTTCATTGCGCGTTATCAAGCCAACACCCCGGACACCGAGATCATCACCCTCGACCTCTGGGACATGGCCCTGCCGGAATTCGATGATCTGGCCATGGAGGCCAAATACGCCGGGCTCAATGGCACGCCGTTGACCACCGCACAACAAGAGGCCTGGAACACCTTAGAAACGTTGGCAAGTCAGCTGCACCGTGCGGATGTTCTGGTGATGTCCGTACCGCTGTGGAATTTCAGCATCCCGTACAAACTCAAGCACTTCATCGACCTGGTATCGCAGAAAGACATCCTGTTCAGCGTTGACCCGCAACGCGGTCTGGAAGGCATGTTGCACAATAAACTCGCCGTGGTGATGTACGCCCGCGGCCTGGATTTTTCGGCGCAGTCGAGCACACCGGCGGAGCGCTTCGACTTCCAGAAGCCCTACGTGGAAGCCTGGCTGAAATTTATCGGCGTCACGGATGTGCATTCGGTGATTGTGGAGAAAACCATCCTGGGGGAAGACGTCGATCGGCACGCGCGTGAGGCCGCGACTCAGCAGGCCAGGGACCTGGCAGACAGCTTTATCAGCACCTGATGATCGATGAGAAGAAGGCTGAAGATCCGGCGTGCGGGCGTTTGAAGGATTGGCTGGTTGCTCAGTTCAAGTGAAGTCAATGAACTTACCCTTGCCTGACAATATCCACCGAGATCTCCACCGCCGCAATCGTGCCTCTGTTCTCAAGCCAGTGCGTGGTGTTCCTGTCCTCGGGCCAGCCCACTCCCGGCCCGTAATCCGTGGCGACGCCATTTCGATGGTCGGTGATCGTGCCTTGCAGGATGTAGACGGTGCCTGGTCTGTCGACATGGTTGTGGATCGGCCCGAAGACGCCTCCAGGCTCTATGGTCACCCTGCGCATCCTGAGTTGGCGCCCTGCCATACCCTCGATCTCAGGCCCCAGGTCAATCGTCGACAGTAACGTCACCGTCACCCCTTTCGTCTCAGGCGCCACCTGTTCGTTGCTCATCGCGCGCTCCCAACTTTACCTTCAGGGCCTAACTGGAAGTAAAGACCCTGAAAGGTGTGATCAGTTGGAAGGCGACAAAGGGTATCCCTGCTTTGAAGTCCGCGTCGCTACGAGAACTCGCCAAAAGAAGACAATGGACAGCACCCTCGACGGGGAGATAGCGTCAGCCACTTCAATTCGGGAGCTGCGCCATGGATGCCATTGCCAATTATTCAAACGAACACCACCGGCTTTCCGTCATGCAACTATGGGAAACCGTATTCGGTTACGAAACCGCCCATAACACCCCCAGCCTGGCTATCGACAAGAAGCTGGCCGTATCCGATGGCCTCTTTTTTGTTGCTCTGGCTGGAGATGAAGTTGTTGGCACTGTTCTGGCTGGGTACGACGGCCATCGGGGATGGCTTTACTCGGTGGCGGTGCATCCTGCGCATCGTAGAAAAGGCTTAGGGGCAAACCTGGTCCGTCATGCCGAAGGCGCGTTGACTGCCCGAGGGTGCATGAAGATCAACCTGCAAATTGTCAGCGCAAATGAGAACGTCAAAACGTTCTATGAGTCGCTGGGCTACTCGGTCGAGCCACGCATCAGCATGGGGAAGAAAATCGAATCGAATATCGTGATGCCTGGCGGACAGTCCTGAAGGAATATCCGCCAGGAGTTCAGAGTGCATTCCCGCGATACCCCACTTCGCGTCGACCACTACTTTTGACCTGTGTATCAGGTCCCCAATCTGATACCTCCAACTACTGCGCAACCGCAAAACCGAACGTGTGCGCTTGCAGGCTCGTTTTGATCAACTCGGCCAGTTGCTGGATGGCAGGCGTCGAGTCTTCTCCACTGCGGTGAAGCACATAGCCAAGGCTTGGTACGGCCGGCAAGCCGGAAACGACGGCGAGATGACTCGGCAGCCCGATGCGAGTTCGCAGCGTCAAGCCCAAGCCGGCGGCGACGGCCGCCCAGATACTCGCGACGCTGGGGCTGGTCAGGGCGATTCGCCAGGGAATTTTCGCGGCATCCAATGCCTGTGTGGCAGCGCTACGCAGTACGCAAGGCGCGTCGAACATGATCAATGGCAGCGGTGAGTCAGCAAGGCGGGTCAGTGACACCATGTCACGGGCCCCGATCCAGTGCATCTGTGTTTCGCCCAGCCGCGTGGCATAGGGCGACGTATGCCCTGTGTCCCATGTCAGGGCCAAGTCCAGACCAGCACTTTCGACCAACGCAAGCAGTTCGGCGTTGCGCGCGATCCTGACCTCGAGAATCACCATCGGGTAAGCCTGGATGAAGCGTCGAAGGATCTCGCTCAGTAAATGTTCCCCAAAGTCTTCTTGAAGCCCGAGGCGAATTGTCCCCGCGGCTTGGCTTTCATGCAGGGCCTGGAAAATGCCGTCGTTCAGTTCCAGTAACCGACGGGCATGACTGAGCAGTGATTCACCTACGGGCGTCAAGACTAACCCTCGACCGGATTTGGCCAGCACCGGAGTACCGATCTGCTCCTCAAGCTTCTTCAATTGAGCGCTCACGGCAGAAGTCGATCGACCGAGACGATCCGCCGCTTTGGCAAAGCTGTTGAACTCCACGCCGATGACGAACGTACGCAATACATCAAGATCGAAGGTCGGACGGCGCATTGAATAGTCCACTCATTTGGGATGATCCACCCTATTAAATCTGATATTCGGAACTATCGCGACTTGATAGTTTTTCCCTGTCGCTTTAGCCATGGGAGTAACTGTTATGCCGTTTTCACGTATTTCACTGCACCGGGGGAAGTCGGCCGAGTATCTACAAGCATTGTCCCAAGGGCTGCACGATGCCTTGGTTGATAGCTTCGAGGTGCCGAAGACCGATCGCTTCCAGGTCATCCACCAACATGAAGTGGGCGAGTTGATATTTGATCCCGACTACCTGGGCGGACCGCGTAGCCATGACTTTGTTCTGATCACGATTACCGCCGGCCGCCCTCGAAGCGTCGAGACGAAACAGCGTTTCTACCGCGATCTGGTCGAGAAATTGCGGCGGGCGCCAGGTCTCAACGGGGAGGATGTCATGGTGGTGATCACCACTACGGCCAGCGATGAATGGTCGTTTGGTGGTGGCCGGGGCAACTAGCCTTCAGGTTTGTGCTGGGTACGACGGCCATCGTGGATGGCTGTACGGTGGCGGTACACCCTGCGCATCGCCTACTCCAAGCGCAACAGACTTTATCGCCCAGATGAATCCTGTGATACTTAATGCGAATCACTCTCGTACGCATTAGCATCCAAGGATCTATTCATGTCGACTTGTGCCACCCCGCCGCATCACTTCACCCCTGCCCGCAATCTTCTGGCCATGGCTATTTGCATGGCCTCCCTGGCTCCAGCCTTTGCCGATGACAACAGCGCCATCCCACCCGCCACCCTGGAACTAGACGCAACCGAGGTCTCCGGGAGTGGCCAACTGGGGAGTACCACGGAAGGCACCGAGTCCTACACCTCCGGCGCGATGTCGACCGCGACCAAACTCCCGCTGACGATGCGTGAAACCCCACAAGCCGTCACCGTCATTACGCGCCAGCGCATGGATGACCAGGCGATGACCGACATCAACGACGTGGTCAAGGCGACGCCCGGTTTGTTCCTGGACTTTTCCTCCGGTCCTGGCCGGCAGACCTACAAGGCACGCGGTTTTGAAATCGACAACTTGATGTATGACGGCATCCCGAGTGGCTACGACGGCGTTAACGTCGGCTCCCAGCCTAACTTGGCGATGTTTGATCGAGTCGAGGTGGTGCGCGGTGCCACCGGCCTGGTGACGGGTGCAGGCAACCCTTCGGCCGCCATCAACCTGATCCGCAAGCGGCCATTGGCCGAGCAGAAAGTCACCCTGACCGGTGCTGCCGGCAGTTGGGACGACTACCGTGGCGAGGTCGATGCCTCCAGCCCGCTCAACGACAGTGGCACGTTGCGCGGCCGGGTCGTGACCTCTTACCAGGAAGCCAACAGCTTCATCGACAATGTCGAGGAGGATCATGGCCTGTTCTATGCAGTCACCGAAGCGGACTTGAACGAAGACACCACCCTGACCCTGGGGTTTTCCCACCAGAAGGACAAGACCAATTACTTCTGGGGCTCTTCGATGATCGGCCAGGACGGCCATCATCTGGACCTGCCACGTTCCTACAATCCGGGCACGGATTGGGAGAACAAGGATCAGGAGATCAACACCGTATTCGCCGAAGTCCGTCATCACCTGGCCAATGACTGGAACCTTCAGGTCAACGCCAACTACTCCGAACAGAACGCGTTGTTCTCCGGCTCTTATCAATCGCGCTGGGACAACAACACCCTGGCCCGCACGGTTTACCAAGCCGACTTCGATGAAAACCAGGCCGGCGTAGACGCCTTTGCCAGTGGGCCCTTCGAGGCGTTCGGGCGCAGCCATGAACTGGTGGTGGGCGCCAGCAAGCGCATCTACGACATGACCACCCACAACTACAGCCCGTACGACATGAACTGGCCGATCAATGGGGGTAAACCGAACTTCGTCCACACCAACAACCAGCGCGAAGTGACCACCCAGGACGGCGTCTACCTCACCACACGCCTGAGCCTGGCCGACCCGTTGAAGTTGATCCTCGGCGGACGCCTGGACTGGTACGACTACGATAACCGCGATGGCGACACCGACTACAAGGTCACCCGTAACCTCACCCGTTACGCTGGCTTGATCTACGACCTGGACGACCACCACTCGGTCTACGTCAGCTACAGCGATATCTTCACGCCGCAGCGCGAAAAGGATACCTCGGGTAGCCCGGTCAAGCCGATCGTCGGCAAGAACTACGAGGTCGGCATCAAGGGCGAATATTTTGATGGCGCGCTGAACGCGAGCGTGGCGCTGTTCCGCGTCGATCAAGAGAACCGCGCGGTGAAGATCCCCCCGGCAGACTGCCCACAGGCAGAATGCTACGAAGCCTCCGGCGAGATTCGCAGCCAGGGTATCGACTTCGAATTGCAAGGTGCCTTGACCGAAAACTGGCAAGTCGGCGGTGGCTATACCTACGCGCGAACACACACCATCAAGGATGCCGCCAACCCGCAGAACGTAAACAAGCAGTTCGACACCGACACGCCGGAGCATCTGTTCAAGCTGACCACCAGCTACCACTTCCAGGGCCCGCTGGAAAAACTGCGCGTGGGCGGCAACGTCTCCTGGCAGAGCCGCCTGTACAACGACATCCCGCTGGCTGATGGCAGCAAATACCGCCTCGAACAGGGCAGCTACGCGATCACCGACCTGATGGCCGGCTACCGGGTCAGCCAGAACCTTGACTTGCAGGTCAACGCCAACAACATCTTCGACCGCCAGTACTACTCGACCATCGCCAACTCCGTGAGCTATGGCGGTGATTCCTACGGCAGCCCACGCAATATGCTGCTGACCGCCAAGTACAGTTTCTAAGAAGAGCGGATTTGTCTGGTCTTGAACCAGGTTCATGCCTGTTTCAGGGCCAGGCCCAGCACATGAAATCGTCTCTTTCTCTGTCCGGACGAAGGTCTTTCCAGCGGGTTATGAAAGAAGCGCTCTCAGTTGTGCTGGAACGGCGACCACCTCTTTGGTTTCCGGCGAGACACATACATGAGTGACATTCGCCACAAAAGATAAGGGCCCATCAACAACAAACCCTTCGACCAGAAACGTGAACGAATGGACGCCCACCTTCGCCACACTGACTTTGATAGATAACTCATCATCCCACGTCAACGGCACCAGAAACTCCATGGACATGGCGCGTACCGGCGGCAATATTTCAAAGCCCATGAGTGTTCTGAGCCCGGGCGTACCCAGCCACTTATCAAGTGCTACGTAGATGGCCTCTACTGAAAAATACGAAAATCTCGGCGTGTAAACCACGCCTGCCGGATCACAGTCGCCAAATAAAATCGTTCTACTGACGAAAACCGCATGAGGCATTGGTCTCTTTCCCTTTAGTTATTCGAGCCTTGGTACGTATTTTTGTCGCCGCCATCAAAGCTCAAACCGTATCCGGCTCTCACGACGCTGTGCCGGTGGCAAATCCTCGCCTAGCCTTACCGCCGCCAGTAGCTGCTCGACACCGACATGTATGGCATCCGCTTGCACATTGGACGGCTTGAAGTCCGGTGCGTTATCAAGGCCTTGGCGGTGTGCTTGAATGATCTTCACGTCTTGGCGAATGACGATGCGGGTGTACAGATGGATGAACGGACGCAACATCCGCAGTACCCAACGGGGTAGGCGGAAGCGGTAGGCGATGTAGGTATAGACGCGCGACTGACGTGAATCGATTGGCGTGATTTGACTGATGATCAAAAAAGCCGAACGCTCGCCCCACTGGTAGTCGCAGCGCGTGACGTTGGGCGCAAAAAAACGATCCGTGTGAACCAGTGGTTCGCCGTCGGGATTACTCAGCCAGTTCATGACACCAATCTTGTCCCCGTCATCGTGATAGGTCACTTCAATGCTCCGCGCTTTACACGCGAGCGTGGCGTCCATCGAACGACCGGTGCTGGATCTGAAGATGCCCTCGTGCACGAATACGGTATGCGGCACGTCCATGAAGTTCTGCACCAGGCTGCCTACGTCGGCCTCAAAGGTGTTGATCATGAAATAGCTCTGCCAGCGCTGGTCAGCGTAAGCCGGCAGCCTGAACAGGGGCTTGGCCTGCGGGTCACCTGCACCGGTGTATACCCAGATCAAGCCATCAAGTTCCTGCACGGCAAAATGACGCTGTTTATACCGATACTCGCCTGATGGCGATGAGCACTGTTTATCGCCAACACTGGGGATATGAACCACGTGCCCTTGGGCATCGTAGCGCCAGCCATGGTAGGGACAGACGAGGCAATTATCGGAAATCTTGCCGGCGGACAATCGGGTTCCCCGATGCACGCATTGGTCCAGCAACGCCGCTACCTGCCCATCACCCTGACGAAAAAGCACCAGGTTCAGTCCGAGGATTTTTGCCCTGTAAGGTGTGTTCTTACGCAGCTCTTTCTGAGCGCAAGCCACATACCATTGTTCGAGGGTTGCATCGCAAGGGGTCTCGAAGGTGGTATTTAAAGATGCCGACATGAGCTTTCCGTTAGCGCGAGAATGGCATCGGCTGTCTCGAGCCGATTGATAAGTGGGCGCGGTTTGACGTCACCGGCGCGGATACCGCTTAACTCCGCCGCCTGTTGCAGTACTTGAGCCAGCACATCAGCGCTGCCTTTGAGCAAGCGAACCCGAAGAGGCCCCAACTGCCCAAGCCTGCGTGCCTGATTGTAATGAAAGGCGTTGGACAGCTCCGACTCGACCGCCAGCGCCAGTGCGCTTGCATCCAGGTCTTCAGGTGTCGCCACCAGCGCGAGGTAATGCGGTGGCATCGCCGAAGCATTGGGGATCAGGCAAGCAGCCCCTGTCGTGGTGATGCAACGGTCAAATATGCTCTGCACGATGTGTTCATCAAGCTTTTCTCCGACCAGATCACTGGTCACCGCAGTACGCCCCACAAACTCTACACGCGGAGTAGCCCCCAGCATTCCGACGACTCGGACTCGGTCGCCCAATGCGTAGCGATACAAACCGCCACCGGTTGTCAGCAGCACTTGCGCGCTTTCGCCCATGCGCAGGGAGTGGGCATTGCGTAGCGAACCGTCTTCGCAGAGAAACTCGAGATAATGGCTGCCTATCGCCAAGGGACACCCCGGCCCGTCACCAAATGGCACGCTCACCACACCTTCGGTGGCAAAAAGCCCTTTGGGTAACCATTGCACCTGAGGGAAGCGCGCCGCCAATTGCCTGTAGTAGTTGCGGCTGGGGCCATCCATCCAGCAACTGACGGCAGCCAGCCGTGGCCATAACTCGGTGCAGACACCTTGGGATCGCGCTCGGCGCAACGCAGACCTGCGGGCGGTGGGAAGCGCATTGTTCAGCCACGCAAACGTCTGCTCATGCTCAGCGCTTTCGCCATCGAAAATTGGCTGCAACAGGCTGGTCAAGAACGTAGGGCTCCAGACACTGATAAAACTCAAATCAGCGTCTGCCACCAACGCCAGGAGGGTCTGTCTACGCCAGTTGGACAGATCGCCGGCGAACTCCGGAATCAACAACGTCCCGGCCAACCCGGCAATGCTGCTGCCGCTCAAGTACTCCAGGTCACTGGCTGAACCAACGGCAATACCATTAGGCCCCGTCACCGGCACTTGCAAGGGGGGTGACATTGACCAATAGCCTGAGCCATGGCTGATCCCGGGGACTTGACGGTGCATATCCGCCAGCCAGACGCCTAAAGCACTGTGCATTTCAGAGAGAAAGTCGCGTGTATAAGGAATCGCTTTGTGCAGCGCACTGCTACCGCTTGTACGTTCAAAGAACAGTGGCGGGCGGGAGGTCAAAATCGGTCCCGATTCCTGTTGCGCTCGCTGTATCCAGGGATGCAGTTGCGAGTAAGCGTGAATCGGGACGTCGGCGCGAAACTGCGTTGAATCAGCGATACGCGCAAAGTGGTGGGCACGCCCGAACGCACAATCACTGTTGGCCTTTAGCAATCGCTGCAATTGGCGTTCTTGCGTCAGTTCTGGTTGCTCAAGTTGCTCGTGCCACCGATCAAGCGTGGGTTGGGCACTGTCTATGAAACGTTTCCACAGCGCGCGTCTGACGCCATTGTTGGCACTCATCAGAAGTAGGTCTTGTCGAGTTGCGTCACGTCATCCGGTAAACGCTGGGGCGGCAAGAAAACCTGTAGCCAGCCAAACCACAATGGCCGGGTTTCCTTCAGGTTCGAGGCCCGGTGCATCTGCTGCCAATGCAGTTGTGATTGACGATGATGGGTGAGGTTGTAGTTGAAGTTCAAAAATGCCCAGCGGACCAGGCGCGGAGCCCTCATGTTGTAGGCCCCCTCCACCACGTCCAACGGTGTGCGCATGTGGTAGACCCACTGCAGCGAAGACCAGGAAAAAGCAAAAGCGATGTAGGTAGCCAGGACGACAGGCCACTTCCATCCCAACACTATCCCGGCCGATAACCACACCGCGACACTGGCGATCACCTCCAGCCGGATACGGCTGAAATCGCTTTTTGAAAAGTCCTTGAAGGCGGCCGCATACGTATTGACCTCTGCGGTTTGCGACCACCGGCCAGTGATACGTGCCGGCAGTAACGGCAACAAAAGACTACCGATAAATGCCGCGAACCAGATCCCCCCCAGAATCGCGAAATAGTATTCGACGCGCTTGCGCAGCAACGACTCGTCTGCGCTCGCGAAATCAGCCAGCTCTGCTCGGGTGCGATTACGCGTGTGGTGCCCCAGATGGTTGATATGGATGAGCGTGGCCGATGCACCAAACAGGGTTGAAGCCCACCACATGACGAAGTAATTCAACTTTTTTTGACTATGGGCCAGCCCATGAAAGGCCTCGTGCATCATCGAAAAGACCCCTTGCATGACCAGGCAAAAAGGCATCAGCACAAGCCACTTGGGCCAACCCGCATCCGTGTGTGACAACCAGGTCAGCGTCGCCCCCCAAACCAATGTCTGCAGCATCAGTACACACAGATTGGCCACGTCGTAACGACTGGAGGATGAAATGTCACTGGAACTGCGCATTAAGAGGCCCCATGGAAAGTCGGATATCCATTTACACGATCAGTGACAAAAGAGATAGCCTATAGTTTTTCAGGGCCGCACCCGCTGATATGTCGTATCTCAAAGCCCTCTTGTCCTGGTGCTCGGCGGCAAAACCACCTGCCGCAAAAATTCTCCGCCGCAACGTACGCTTTGCTCTCGATGAGCGTATTCCCCGTTATTGGTACCGTGACTGGCCTCACGTCACGCGTTTTTTTGATGGCCTGTCGATCATGTTTCCACTCGGCGAAAAGCTGTTCATTGATAGCGTCACGCACTTTCGGACCGAGATAGAAACCGATCTGTCGCTCTGCAACGCGGTTGAAGCGTTTGTTTATCAGGAGGCGGCGCATATTCGTGAGCACAGGCTGTATAACCAGCTACTCGCGGCACAAGGCGCGCCTGTTGAGGCACTGGAAAAACTGCTGCTGCGCCGACAAGAGGTTGGCAATCGATTTACGCCAGCGACTCGTCTGGCGATGACCGCCAGCCTGGAGCATTTCACGGCCATTCTCTCTGATCAGCTTTTGCGAAATCCCGCTGTTCTCAACGGTGCCGATTCGAGGATGGCCATGCTCTGGCGTTGGCATGCCATAGAAGAAACCGAACACAAGGCCGTCGCCTACGACGTGTTGTGCCTGGTTGTGCGCAATCCACTTTGGCGCTACCTGATGCGATGCGGGGTCATGCTGATAATGACCGCGTACTTCGCCGTCGATGTGCTGTATTTCATTTACCAACTTGCAGGGACTGATGGGCAACGCCGTAACTGGCGAGGGTGGGCGCGCTTGCAATGGTGGTTGTTTGTGAATCCTGGCCCGCTGACCCGTGCATTTCCGAGCTGGCTGGCGTGGTTCATTCCTGGTTTTCACCCCGATAAGCTCGACAACAGTGAAGCCTTGGAAGCGGCCCGCCGCAAATTGGATGAATTCGCTGAGCCCAAGCCATGAGGCCAGCCGTGCCGGGAAAAAAACCCTGGATACCAGAAGGCTTTGACGAATGGCCACTTCACTTTCCAGCAACGCAATTGGCGAGGCCTGCTGCACACCTTGATTGGACAGAGCAATTTATCGCGTGCTGGCATGCCCCCGTGCCACGTCTTCCTCGAAGTACGTTGGTGGTGCTGGTTGCCGGGCTGTTTTCCGAATGGTTGCCACGTTGTTTTCAAGATTGCGCCCAGACGTTACGGCGCTCGAACTATCAGGTCCTGCGCATGCCCGTGCGTTCTTCGCGTGGGGTGATGGCTCAAGGAACGTCTATCAACAAGGTACTGACTGCCGAACTCAAGCCAGGCCAGCGATTTGTTGTGTTGGCGCACAGTAAGGGGGGGCTCGATGCACTTGCAGCCATCCTGCAGAGCAGCGTCTTGAGTGAGGCGTGCGACGGCGTGGCGTTGGTGCAACCGCCGGCAGGCCCGTCGACGGTCATGGATGAGGTGCTGGGTTGCAGCACGTGGCAACCGGCCCAACGATATCCTCTAGATCGCCTTCGTCGAGTGTTTGCAAAAATGCCGTGGGTGGCCGATGGCACACGAGACATCAGCCGCCTGCGCGACCCGCACGTTGTTCACATGCTCAATCATCTGGGCCCTGACCTGCATTGCGCGCATGTCGTCAGTTGGAGCTGCGCGCCCAGCTCTGGTTTTGACACGCATCACGCACGCCTCAATGCACTGCGACCCGGCTGGGCGCATGACGGTCAGTTTTACCTCGACCATCAGCGACTCGATGGCATGCCGCAGATTTGCCTGCCGCACCTCGATCACGGCCAACCTGTTTTGGGCGGCGGTGGATTTGATGCGACCCGTTTCTGGTTGGCGCTGCTGAACGTCTTGCACCAGACCAAGCCCGGCCGGGGCAATCAGACGAGATAGATCTCAAACCCCGGAATACGCGCCGCATCCACCGGTGCCAGTGCTGACGCACTGCCGACGCAGGGCGCCGTATACAGGTCCATGGGAATGGTGACGCTGCGATAACGGTTCATGGCGGCCCAAAGCGGGTCATTGTCATACAAGCACATTTGCATCAACGCGTACTGACTGCGAACGCGCACCCAAGCGGCATCCAGCAGCGCAGCGAAAATGTGCGGATCTCGCTGCCGCACCTGTAAATGAGTCAGGTAGATGTCCTGCAGTGCCTCGCCAGGTGCAGCGATTGCAGGGCGCCCCAAGACTGGCGCACAAGCATTGAAAGCCAGGCGAAGCGCCTGGTGCGACAAGGGCAGCTTTTCCAGCACCACCCGCTTGATACGCCCGGCATCCCAAGGGGCAACACAACCGAGCACATTGTTACGGGCATCCAAGGCCAGGAGAAATGACTCGATACCGAAGTCCGGCCAGGTGTCCAGGCGTCGGGAAAACTGCGCTTCACTGAAGACGCAACCAAAAGGCTGGCCTGCCGACTCGCTGTCGAGAAACGCTCGCAGTGCATCCGTATGGGCCGGCTGGGCTCGAACGATGCGGACGTTTTCCAGCGTTCTTGGCGCGCTGCTCCATCCGCGCTGACCATACACGGAGACATTGCTATAGCCACGCCAGTGCGAAAGCATCAGCGGATTGGCTCGCCGTCCCCCCAGAAGCGAGTGAGCCGCAAGCCTATTGCCACGAATGACACAGCAATAAGCCTGCTGCGCACCGGTTTCATGGGCCAACGCTTCGAGCCGCACCTTGACCTCGGCCATCCACGACTTTGACAAGCGCCGGTCGGGCACCAGCCGCAGGTCCCCCAGATAGGCCACCGGCTCGATACCGCCATTAAGGTAGCCATCGCGGACCACCAGGCTGGCGATGCCTTTCAGTTCGCCCACCTCGCTTTCCGCTATCCAGGTTCGATGGTCCATGGCGTGACAACGATGCAGCGCGAAATAGTCCGGCCCACGGTCAAACCGCATCGGCAAGCCACCCTGCATCGCCCGCTGCGCCTGAAAGTCGAGTAATTTCAGGTTGTCCGCGGCGCTTGCCTGGCGGATCAGCATGGCGATGGTTGAGCGCCAGCAAACAAGCGCAGCACCATCGGCCGTAAATTATTGGGGTGCAGCTCGCACAAACAGACCAACTCATCACCCAATGCGTAAAAAGGATTTCTTTCCAGAAAATACAATACGTTTGCCAGACGCAGGTGAGGCGCAGGAACCTGTGCCAACTCCGCGCTCAGCCGACCTTGTGGAACCTTGAAGGACAGGACACCCGTTTTCCGATCATAGGCCTCACCAAAACGATCGATCGCCAAGTGGTCCATCAGCGCCTGGACGCCAGCATCCGTCATCGCCCCGGCTCGGGGTGAATAGTTCAACGCCATGGCGCCTAAATAACGGTACGTTCGGTGCCCCTTGCAGATCAGAAACCAATAGAGAGGGATTTCAGGCTGCTCCTGCCAGATTTCCCCCGCCAGTCGCATCCAGGCGAAGGCCAGTTGCTGGCTCCCCCAGTGTTCACGATCAATGATGGTATCGCCCGAAAAAATCACCCTGATCGGTTTGCCAGACCAGGTTTTTTCATAAAGTTTGAGCGTGGTAAATCCAACGATTACTTCACCCGCATCCCGTAATACGATGCAGTGGGTTTTTTCCTTGAAATCCTGATCGAACCTTGCTCGCGAGGTGTCGTCGTAGGACGCAGCATAAATCTCGAACATCCGATCAATTTCATTCAGATGCAGATGGGCGCATTCAACGGAGGTTGCACTCAAACTCATGGAGACCTTCAGCATCGCAAGCAAGGGGGGACGGATATTGGCCAGATCAATCGGCCAATGCAACGTAGACTTCCATTCATCGCCCTCCTCGTTTACCCAGGCCTCTTGATCATGTCATCCACTGTCGCACACCATCCTGTCAATGCCTCAAGGGTGACCCGCCCCGTCAGTTGGCTGCTGGCCTACACCGTAGTGACGGGGGTCCTGTATTTTCTCGTCACGCACTTCCCGATGGGGCCGGTACGGGTTATTCAACCCGGCAGTATCGATGCGCACGTTGCGCAACTGCCTTACACACTCCCCTTGTACCTTAGCTATTTATTGATCATGCCCGCGCTGGTGTTTCTAGGGCGTCGCTGCGACTGGCTGCTACCGGTTTTTTTTGCCGGGGCCCTGGCCTCTGGAACATGCCTGGTGAGCCACCTGTTCTGGCCAACCCTTATAGAGCGCCCGGAGAGCCCGTCGCAGTGGCTAACGTGGTTCTACAGCATTGACTCACCGCTAGCGGCGTCACCCAGTGGACATGTGGCGTTGCCGGTGGCCATCAGCGTTGTGCTGGGTTATCTGCGTGTCCGCCAGGTATGGATCTTCGCGCTGTGGAGCCTGATGCTGGCAATCACCGTGTTGACGACAGGCCAGCATGTACTGCTCGATGTGGTCTATGGAGCAGCCATTGGCGCAGCAGCGGGTTTGGCAACCATCACGCTGAGTCGCCTCAAGGTGGATTTGCGCACCCTGGCGGCCATCCTGCTTGAATGGTTGTGCATCATCGTGACGTTGCGCATTGCGCTGTATGTCTCGGACTGGCGTTTCTATTGCCTGGCGTTTGTCATCATCGCCGCGCGCCAACATGCACTGTTCATTCTGTACCACGACGCGACTCACTATCATCTGACGCGTCATCGCGGTATCAATGACTTTTTGATCAACGTGGCCATCGGTGTTCCGGGTACGGTGCCCATTGAATTCTATCGGCCACTGCACCTTGAGCATCATCAGCACACGGGATCAACGAAAGACCCGGAGCGGCGCTTTCTTTATCACCAGCAGCCGTGGAAATTCCGACCCCTGTCCGGGAAATTATTGCTCAGGCAATTGCTGGGGGATCTGTTCGTTATCAATACGCTGCGCAATCTGCGTGCTTACAGAGATGCGGGCGGGGCATCACCGAAGATGACCCGGCCAATCGCCGCTGCGGGCATTATCTGGCTTGCCCTCTTGTCGTTCATCGCCTGGCAAACCAGCGCCCAGACAATGATGCTTATCGTGCTGTTATGGTTTTTGCCACTCGCCACTTTGGGAACGCTACTACAGAAAATCCGTAGCATCGCCGAACACAGTGGCGGGCCTGATGTAACGCCAGGCTGGCCGCAATGGACTTACGCATGGAAAGTGGGGTGTGTCGGAAGGTTTTTCATTTGGCCTTATCACATCAATCTGCATCTGCATCATCATCGCAGCGCCAACCATCCATGGCATGCTCTTCCAGGCCTGCTGAGTGCCGACGAGCGTCTAATGGACTCGCGTACGCTGCTTTCCCTGCTCTGGTCTGGGTCGAAGCAAAAAAGCTGATTCAACCCTCTTTCGATTGTTTAATGCTCGGTGTCGCCTTTCGGAATTCCCACGCGAACATAGCTGTGCAACAGCAGCCCGATCAGCACTTGCGCCCCGTCTCATGGTCTACCGCAAGCCACCAATGGCACCACCTGCACACATCCACCCCGGAGACACCCTCACATGAGAATGGCTGCCATGTTTGTACTCACCTGGATTGGCTTCACCTCAGCCGGTGCATTTGCCGGTGATCGGAACCAGGACTATCGAGAGGCAAACAGGCGCCACTGGGAACACCAGCGGGAAATGGATAGAGCACAAGACAGGAAACACCGCGAGCGCCATGAAGAGAGGGAGCGGGACGAGCGCAAGCATTATGAAGAAATGGAGCGGGACGAGGCCAGGCGTAGAGAGCAGTACTATCGAGAGCGGTAGAAAGCCTCCCCTCAGGGTCAAACCACAATTGATAACCATGGCCTGAACCTGATTTTGTGCCGATTTTGTGACCCCGATTTTGATTATCCGCCTGCCTCGCCCCCCCCCGAAATCAGTCGATACGCCTTTTCCTCGCACAGCTATCACAATTCCTACAAAAGCGTGGGAATCCCTCACCTTGTACGCCAGCGTCGGTGAAACCTATAGTCGTTCCCGTCGCCCCAAATGGCGATCAGGTTTGACGACCTGCGGATCCGATCAGCCCATTAATCTGATCGGAGCAACCCCATGGAAAAATACGCCCCCATCACCAGCATCGACTGCACTCCCACTTCACTGCTTATCGATACTCAAACCCCCAGCGAGTAGTGGTTACTGCCAGCCAGGGCGACACCATCAGCTTCATGACCGATGAAAGACACCCTTTACCTGCATTCAACCTCGCACCCGTCAGGAGTAGCCATATGGCTACAATTGGGACTATGATCAATAAGAAAATAAACGAGATCCACCAGACGTCCTATTTTGAGGATTGGCTCGACAGTGTGAAGGATGCTCAAGGGAAATCGGCCATCTTGGCCCGTCTGGATCGCGCCGCAGACGGCAACTTTGGTGATTGCGAACCCGTTGGCGATGGGGTGAGCGAAATGCGTGTTTTTATTGGACCGGGGTACAGAATTTACTTTGTGCGCTCGGGGATCGCAGAGTATTTGATGCTCAGTGGAAGCGATAAAACAGATCAAAAACGAGGTATTAAGAAAGCCAAAGCGATCCTTGATGCCCTGAGAGGTAAATGACATGAGCGAGAAATTCAACCCTGAGGATATGCCGGTCCTTAACCTAAACACTACGGGTACGACTCGTTATGAGGCTTCGCGCTTTCTCGATAGTCCGGAGGCTATAGCTGCATATTTGGCCGAAAGTATGAAAGCTGATGATACAGAAAGTCTTATTCACGCTTTGGCCGAAGTCGCAAAAGCCAAAGGTGTTAATAAAGTCGCCAAGGATGCCGGGGTTAATCGCGAAAGCCTTTATAAGGTGCTGAAATCAGGTGCAAAAACGCGGTTTGAAACTATCAAGAAACTGATGACCGCGATCGGTGTAGAACTCACCGTACAACCGATTGCAACATTAGCAGCGGCTTCCAAAGCAACTGCTCCAAAGGCTCGCAAACCATCGGTAGCGGCGGCCAAACCTACCGCGAAATCCGCTGCAAAAAAACCAGTGGCAGCAGCGGCTAAACCAAGCGCAAAACCTGCTGCGAGAAAGGTAAAAGCCGCTGTGCAGCAGTAAGTCGCCGTTGGCTTCGTGGATTCCAGACAAACACGAATTGGCCAAGCCCCCTGCCCCTGTTGATCCCTTCCACGCTCGCGGTCAGCACAGAGAACCTGGAGCCTTTTCACATGAAACTACGCGCCCCACAGGCATATCACCTTGAACTCTTTGACGAAGGACCCTACCGGCTTTCTCTGGACGGGGTGAAATGCACCTTTTCTAAACCCGCAGGCACACATCAGCATCCAAAGCTGTACACACTAAGTGGAAAAATCTGAGACACAGGTTGGCTCTGAGCATATGGACTGCCGAACATGAAGGAGCGCCCACGACTCTAAGAGATTTGGAGACAGTTGAGGCTGAAGTCGCATTTCTCTGCAGGCAGCAATCGGGTCAATGACCGGAATTCCAGCACGAAATCCACTTCTACCCTTCGTTTTGCGTCCATAGGGAAGCAGCCCAAGAGATTTACGCCCATGCCATCCTGCGAAGCTCCTGACGCGAACGTCCGTTGAGCCCTCGCGTCCCCCCTTAATAGCAGTGATCTGACCCGATCTTCCCCACCCCGCCTCCCTCAATGGACTTACCGGAAACATCTGTGCAACGCCTGCGCCAGGCCAACAGCCACCGGCCGATAAGCAAGCCACCCTTCACGTACCAAAGCACCGATCGCGGCGGATGCCCTGCCCGACATCAACCCCGGCGTGTTGAGGAGCATTGAGCAACTGCACATGCCGGCCCCGGCCAAGACGCTGACTTACATTGAGTTGGCAGGCACCGCCAGTCATTCCCAAGAGAGTTGGCCGGAGCGTTGGGCAAGGAACCGAAAACCTTCGACTGCACCGTCGACAGTGAAGGGCCAGCCAAACGACTGAACCCAGCCTTGAGCGGTAACGCCAAGGCGTTGAGCTGCCGTGAACAGCGCCCAAGCTCAACAGTCGTGCCGCTGAAGCACTATTACTACTTGGTTGACTATGGTTTCTTCTATCACGCCAGTACTGACAAAAATGACTCGGTATCCATCGACATGCATGTGCAGAGCGTGAAGTGAGTGAAGGTCTGCGGGACCGGCTTTCGCCGGTTCCGCGGGATATCGGGCGGACGGTCACCCTCACACAGTCCAACCGTTGCTGTATTCACGAATAAACGTAGCCAGTTGTTCTTCCTGCATCGGCTTGGCAATGAGGTATCCCTGCACTTCATCACATTCCAACTGTTGCAAGCATGCAAGCGTCGCTTCGTCTTCGACGCCTTCGGCTATCGTGCGAAGGTTAAGTGCGTGAGCCATCTGGATGATTGCACGCACGATTGTTTTGTCATTGGTGTTCTGACACAGGTCGCGCACGAAGGCCTGGTCAATCTTCAACTTGTCGACGTCAAAGCGCTGGAGATAAGCCAAGCTGGAGTAACCGGTGCCGAAATCGTCCACGGAAACCATCACGCCAAGCTGCTTAAGACGCTGGACGGTGTTAAGCACTTGTTCAGTGTTGCGAATGAGCACCGACTCCGTAAGTTCAAGTTCGAGAAAGTTGGGATCAAACCCAGACTCGATCAAAGCACGTCGGATCGTCCCTTCAACGTCGCTGTGACTGAATTGCACGGCCGACAGGTTGAACGCAATTCGTACAGGTGCAATACCCGCTTCGCGCCACACTTGCCCCTGTCGGCAGCATTCGCTTATGACCCATTCACCGATGGGCACGATAAGACCACTTTGCTCAGCGATCTGAATAAACTGCCCGGGGAGCACCAACCCTTGCTCGGGATGCCGCCAGCGCAACAACGCTTCGACCCCCTGTACAAGACCACTTCGAAGGTCAATTTGCGGTTGATAATGTAATTCGAATTCACCCTTTGCCAGGGCCCTGCGCAATCCAACCTCCGTACGAAGGCTGGCCGTCGCTTCGCGGTCAAGCCCATCGTCGAAAAAACGACACGAGCCTCGACCGTCACCTTTGGCCCGAGACATCGCGGCGGCGGCCTTGCGTAAAATCGTCTCGAAATCCTCACCATCCTCCGGATACAGGGCTACCCCCATCGTCGCAGACGTATAAATTTCCTCACCCTGGATATTCATGACGCAGGACACGCTGGACTTAAGCTCATGCAGAACCGCCTGAATTTGCGCCAGGCCATCCATACCGATCAGCAGCAGGAGGAACTCATCGCCACCCTGGCGACTTACCGTGTCGGAGTCACGTACACATTCTGTCAGGCGCTTGGCGACGACTCGGAGCACGGCGTCACCTGCGGCATGTCCAAGCGACTCGTTGATGGTCTTGAAGTTGTTCAGGTTGAGCATGACGAATACCAACCTAGGACATTGGTCCCCCCCGGAGCCTTTGGCATGTTCAAAGCGGTCGCGCAACATCGACCAGTTCGGCAGCCCCGTCAACGCGTCCCTTGAGGCGAGGTACTCCACCTTGGCTTCAGCGTCCTTGCGCCGAGTGATGTCCATCGCCATCGTCAGGTAACCGGTGACCGCACCACTTGCATCACGCAGCGGCGCCTGTGTAGCGCTGATATTGACGGGATGCCGGTCGCGGTGCGAACGCGTTATTTCCCGGTCTACCACGGTTTCACCCGTGAACGTCTTATGGTGGGGATAGGCGATCTCTGCGGCCATGTCGGGAAGCAGGTTCTCTAGCGTTTGCCCCACGAGTGCGTCGGCGGGCCATCCCAGCAGTTTCTCCGCGGCCTCATTTACCAACGTGATAACGCCTTCAATGTCACGCGTCACGACAGCAATAGGCGACTCATCAATAATGACTTGGTTAAATCGATGTTCAGCGTCCCTGACCTGATAGGCAGCTTGCTCGGCGTTCATGGCGTCGAGTTGCCTACACCACGCCCGGTAGGTCAGATACCACAACAGCAAGGTAAACAAAGTAAATAGCGCAACGGAGCCAACGATCATGCGCCGCTCGGCAACCCAGGGGGCGAGATAGGCTTCAAGCCCGACCCCCACCAGAATGCAAATCGGCTGCGTCGCCATGCAGCGATACCCATAAGAGCGCAATACTCCATCTTGCGGCGCGACATTGACGAAGGTTCCAGACAGCCGGGAAATTCGTCGAGCAACAAACATTGGAGCATCTTTGCGAACGATTAGAGGTTCTCCCGGGGCAACGACCCCTTCGGGGTACCGCGTAATAAACCTCAAACTCTGGTCATTAAAGATGGCGAAAATATCAGTTGATCCGTTGGAAAGCGTCGCAAAGCGTTCGTTTAGCGAACTGATTGGAAGGACAAGCGTCACAATGCCGGCAAACTCGCCTTGCGGTGTGTGGATGGCTCTGGCAAAGACAATGTCCCATGTTTTGCTTATTCGGCCCAAAACCGGATGGCTGATGACCATGCCCTTCTTAGGATCATCACGTAACTGCTGAAAGTAATCACGGTCGGTAACAAAAACCTGGGATTCCCCACTGGCACCGAAGACAATCTCGCCGACGGCGTTCACCACTCGCATACCTGACATCGATGGGAGCACGAAGAGGTGTTGGCTCAAGACCGGTTCGACGAGCTCAGGGCGCAGTTCTCCGAATGTCTCTTGGCGCTCGATTTCATGAGCCACTGCGCTCAGCGTACGGTCGATACTCTCAAGTCGGCCATTAAAGTCTGAATGGAGCAGCAGCGACAGGTTGTCTGCCTGAATAGAGGCCTTCGCCTCGAACTGCTTGCGAGTTACATCCAACCATCTCCATGCGCCAGCCCATACGATCAAATCGAGAAATAACAGACCCAGTATCAGCAGTACGCCGGCACGATTTATGCTCAAGATCATCCCCACTGCCAGTTGATTTATCATTGTTCACCGGACTGATTCGGCTCGCTCGATAAAACAAACCAGGTCATCTCCAGTTAGCAATCACTCAAGCAAAAACACTCCGTGCAAAGTGGCACGAGGCCTACCCCTTTTTCCTCACCGCCCAACCGCCCCCTCATACCGCCGCTGAATCCGCTCCAACTCCCCTGAACGCCGCAACTTCTCCAACGCACTTGCCCACGCCGCCACCACTTCATCCTCACTGTCAGGGCTGAAGGCGATGTACAACGATGAGCGATACAGTTCGATAGGGATCCGTCGCAGGGTGCCCGGCGCGATGTTCAACTGACGGCTGTAATAAGCCACGCCAGCATCGGTGTCACCGATGATGATGTCGGTGCGTCTGGCAAGCAGCATGCGGTAAAGCAGCTTGCTCTCGGTGGCGCTTTTATCCAGGTTGTTGAAGCCCAGCGACTGCAACATCTGCGGCACCAGGCCGGCGTGGCGGGTGGTGATCTGCGGGGCATGCAGCAGTTGTTCCAGGGAGTTCACCGGCGGCGTACTGGCCAGTTGATAGGGGTGAATGGATTCCTCCACGATCGGTCCGACCCATTTGTATAACGGCTCGCGCTCCGGTGTGCGGAACAGGGAGTACATGATGGTCTTGGGCCGCGTCTTCAGTACCTGGGTGGCTCGCATACTCGGCTGCAACAGGACCTCGAAGTCATTCCCGGTGAGCGCCATGATGGCCCGGACGATCTCGGTGGTCATGCCGGTGAGCTGATTGTTTTCCTGATAGTTGTACGGCGCCCACTCTTCGGTGATGACTTGATACTCCTCGGCCCCGGCATCAACCGTGCCGAGCAATAGGCAGAGCAGCGCTGCAGCCGGTGTCGAATGTCTCACGTGTTCTCCCGCCGGATTGTTCGGTGTTTGTGCATGGATGGAGCCTGATTCAAAGGGGGCAAGGTAAGCATAGACCCAAACACACGCCCGACAGTTGAAGCAGTCCACATTCCGCCCCTTAGCAACCCCCAGGCCTTGGTGTACGATCAGCGCGAACCGGATATCGGCCAACGTACACGGCGCTTCCCTTTCGCCCTTCTCCCTGTGACCCGCCCACATGAATCCGATCGACCCACTGTCGTTTCAACGCATCATCACCGCCCATGGCCACGTCGAAGGCGCGGCGTATTTCGATGCTGAGGAAAGCCTCGCCCATGAGGTGTTTGCTGACCGCATCGTTTTCCAGACCAACTACCTGGATTACCGCAGCTATGAGGTCGATCTCGCCGAGGGCCGCGTACGCGTGCGCAAGACGCGGCTGGATAACTACTCGCGCGGCCATAAGGCACAGGTGATCGATGACGACATGGATGACGAGGACTGGGCCGAGCTGGGCAGTCTGTGGCAGCGCTTGAGCCACGACCTGGACACCCAGGGGCAAGGGCCGCAGCCCGATTTGGCCGATACCCTGGCCGATCTGTTTGATTGTTTGTTCGACGAGGCGCGCGCGCAGGCGCTCATTCAAAACATGCCGGCGCCTACCGGGCAATGGGATTGGGCTTGGACGCAGGTCGAGTCAGCGCTCACCGAGGCCAATCAGTTGGCGGGGTTCGAATGGAAGGAGTGGTCGTCCTACGGGATCGATGCCGTCAATGCCCTCGCCCCGCTGCGACAGTTGGGCATTGAAATCCCTGCGCCGGAGCGTAAAGCCATCGATGCCATCAACCGCGCCAACAATTGGGAGCGTGCGCTCCTGCAGTATTTCAACGCACAGCTGGAGGCTCATGACTTGAAGCTGTTGGCCATCGGCACGCACTTCGATGAATACCAGGCCTTCGCCTGCCTGCCCATGAACGGCCTGGGCCTGATCAATGCCTTGGAGATCATGGGAAGGCTGGGCATCGTCTACAAATATTAAGCGACTGACGCCACGCGCTTTCGGTCCGCTTTTACCAGCCCATAAAGGGCTGCCCCTCCTTTGAGCCTCGAAGTGACGACATGACAAACTGTGATCAATGCGGATCCGTCCTCCCTTACGACACCGCTGCTTGCCCGCGATGCGCCGGGGAAATTCGGCACATGGTAGAGGCGAACGCGCCAAGGTCCCTGCCGTCGAAAGGGCAGAAAATCCTGAAATGGGTGCTGATCGGCATTGTGGTCGCGGTGCTGGCAGCAGTGGCGGCGGTCATGTGGATCTTGCACTCGCTGGGGCCGATGCCTTCTTTTGGTTGATGGCTACAGATACTTCCCAATCCACGGATGGATGAACACATGAAAACCACCCTTGATCACCTCGTCATCGTGGCAACGGACCTCGATACCGGCTGCGCGTTCGTGACTGACGCGCTGGGCGTCGACCTTCAGCCGGGTGGCGCCCATTCACGCATGGGCACCCATAACAGGCTGCTGCACCTTGGCCCCGGGCTCTACCTCGAAGTGATTGCCGTGGACCCGTCCGCCATACGTCCGGACCGGGCACGCTGGTTCGGCCTTGATCAATTGGCCCCCCATTCGCCGGCACGCCTGGCGACCTGGGTGACACGCACTGATGATATCCATACCGCTCGTGATGCCTGCCCTGGCCTTGTCGGGGATGTCGAACCCATGACGAGAGGAACATTGAATTGGCAAATAACCATACCGGCTGATGGAAGCCTTCCCATGGATGGATCAGTCCCCACCCTCATTCAATGGGCGCCTGGGCTTCATCCGGCGGACACGCTCCAGGACAAGGGTTGTGCGCTATTGGCACTGGATGTCTTTCATACGGATCCGGAAAAGATCAAAGCGATCCTGACGGCCATGAATTTTTCTGGCCCGATTCATCTTCACGCACTGCAAGCGCCTTCGGCTCCCTATCTGCTTGCGCATATTCAAACGCCAAATGGGTTGAAGACACTGCCGCTTTTACACGTGTGACCGTTTGGGGCGGCTTCGCCACCCAGCGGGAGCAAGCTCCCTCGCCACGCATATTCACTTCGTAACCGAAGCGAAACGCAGCTATCCGATTTCCCCATAGTTGCTATCGATACCAGCGCCGTTCTCGTCCTCGGCCTCTCTCTCTAATCTGCCCACCAACGCGATCGACGACGATCGCCGCAGATCAAACCGACCTTATGGAGAGAGAAACGATGAACACCTTCAACCGCACCCTCGCTGTCACCACCCTGGCATTGGCCACCCTCAGCGCCGAAGCCGCGTCGCCTGTCCAGGCCGCTGCCAGCGCGTCTGCTGTCGGCATCGTGGTCCAGTCCGCCAGCTACATCACCACCAAGGATGGCGTGCAGCTGTATTACAAGGACTGGGGCCCGCGCGATGGTCAGGTCGTGACCTTCAGCCACGGCTGGCCACTGGACTCCGACAGCTGGGAAGGCCAGATGATGTTCCTCGCCTCGAAGGGTTATCGCGTGGTGGCTCACGATCGTCGCGGCCACGGTCGCTCCAGCCAGCCTTGGGAAGGCAACGACATGGATCACTACGCCGATGACCTGGCGGCAGTGATTGAAGCGCTGGACCTGAAGGATGTCACGCTGGTGGGCTTCTCGACGGGGGGCGGTGAAGTGGCTCGCTACATCGGCCGTCACGGCACCGCTCGAGTGAAGAAAGCCGTGCTGGTGTCCTCTGTCCCGCCGTTGATGCTCAAGACCGACACCAACCCCGGTGGCTTGCCTATCGAGGTGTTCGATGGCCTGCGCAAGGCGTCCCTGGAGAACCGCTCGCAGCTGTACCTGGACATTGCCTCCGGCCCGTTCTACGGCTACAACCGCAAGGGCGCCAAGCCATCCCAAGGGCTGATCCAGTCGTTCTGGGTGCAGGGCATGCAGGGTGGCAGCAAGAATACCTATGACTCGATCGCGGCATTCTCGGCGACCGACTTCCGCGGCGATTTGAAGAAGTTCGATGTGCCGACGCTGGTGATCCACGGCGATGACGACCAGATCGTGCCTATCGACGCTTCAGGCCGGGCCTCGGCGGCGCTGATCAAGGGCGCTCGACTGATCGTCTACCCTGGTGCACCGCACGGCTTGACCGAGACGCACAAGGATCGCCTCAATCAGGATCTGCTGACCTTCCTCAAGGAATAAAAGCCCAGATCTCTTGTGGGAGCGAGCTTGCTCGCGATGGCGGTGGATCAGCTTGCCTCAATGCTGAATCTGCCGACGCCATCGCGAGCAAGCTCGCTCCCACTGGGGGTTTGGGGTGGATTCGGCGCTTGTGTGCACTCAAGATCAATTGTGGGAGCGAGCTTGCTCGCGATGGCGGTGGGTCAGCTTGCCTCAATGCTGAATCTACCGACGCCATCGCGAGCAAGCTCGCTCCCACAGTTGTTTCAGGATGGATCACGAATTCAATGCCGCAACAACTTACGCAATGGAATCTCATCCTTGCGCACCGGTGACTTGATGACGATGTAGCTGAAGTACTTGGAAATGCCGATGTTCTTGTCCAGCAGGCTTTCCATCACGTCCTGATAGTCCTGGATGCTGCGGGTCATGAAGCGCACCAGGTAGTCGTAGCCGCCGCTGATGAGGTGGCATTCGAGTACTTCATCCACCAGCCGGATGTTGGATTCGAACTTGGCGAAGTCCTCACGCTTGTGGTCGCTGAGGGTGACTTCGGTGAAGACCGTCACCGAATCGGTAATCTTGGCCAGGTTCAGATGGGCCTTGTAGCTGGAAATGTAGCCCAACGACTCCAGTCGTTTGACCCGCTGAAGGCACGGGCTGGCGGACAAGCCCACGGCATCGGCCAGGCTGACGTTGGTCATGCGGCCATCTTTTTGAAGCTCTACCAAAATGCTGATGTCGATCCGGTCCAGTTTCGCTAAACCTTCCATCGCATACCTCTTGCCTGCCGTTTGTAAGACAATCTTCTAACAAAATCAGCGTCGTAAGGACAGCTGATGCTGAGCGACCAGATCAGCCATGCTGTTGATGCAGTAGTCCGCCGCACAGGGCGCGGGAGACATATCGGCGTTGCGACAGATCAGGCAGACAGCCCCAACCGACCGTGGGCGGGCGCCGGGACGGGTCACCTGGAGAATAGACTCGGCGCTCAGGCCATTGGCCGCCAACCAATCGTGATCCTGCAACGGGTCGCTCGCCAGCGAAATAAAATCATCAGGCTCGATGCCCAGGCGCTCGCACAACACGCCCCGGTCCTCGGCATCGCGATCCCCTTGCACCAACAACCGATAGAACTTGCGCAGGTAGAGCATCGCACCCGGCGCATCCTCGAACAGCGTCCAACCGGCAGCCGAGCGGGCGAAGCTCATGCCCTCCTCCCAACTGACCTTGAGCTTCCAGCGCTCGGCCAATTGACGGTGGGCGAAACACAGCAAGCCGCTGAAGCCCAATTCGCCGAAACGCGGGTACAAGGCTTGCAGCACCTCGTCAAAATCGGCGAGCACCTGTGCTTTGTCCAACGGCTCGCCATGGTTTTCCAGCAACGGCTGCAACGCCGTCCAGACGCCGGAGTCCCGATCCACCAAGACCTCATCGCAGTCGATCAACAACGCCCGATATTCAGTCAGCCTCATCTGTAAAGCCTCCGATGATGTCCCATCGATCAACGCTCCATTAATCGCCACTGACGCTTGCCCGGGCAAACGTCATGAACGCAGGCATCAGCCGAGGACGCGTGCCAAGGCGCCGTCGAGAATCTGCAACGCTTCGTCGATCTGCGCTTCGCTGGTCACCAGCGGCGCCAGGAAGCGCAAGACGTTGCGGTACACCCCGCACTTGATCACCAGCAAACCGCCGGCCCGGGCTTCGTCGATCAGGCGTTGGTTCAGGTCGGCGTCCGGGGTGCGCGCGTCATCATGCTTGATCAGTTCGATCGCCAGCATGAAGCCGCTGCCGCGCACATCGCCGATCTGCGGGTAACGGGTTTGCAGGTGCAGCAGGCCCTGGCGCAAGCGCTTACCCAGGACTTCACCACGGGCCAGCAGCTGTTCTTGCTCGTACGCCTCGATCACCGCCAGCGCCGCCGCGCACGACAGCGCATTACCGCCGTACGTACCGCCCAGGCCACCCGGCAGTGGAGCGTCCATGATCTCGGCCTTGCCGACCACACCCGACAACGGCAAGCCACCGGCGAGGCTCTTGGCGACCGTGACCAGGTCCGGCTGGATGCCGGCGTGCTGGAAACCGAACCATTTACCGGTGCGACCGAAACCGGTCTGGATTTCATCGAGAATCAACACAATGCCATGCTTTTGCGTCAATGCGCGCAGGCCCCGCAAAAACTCGGCGGGGGCCGACAGGAAACCGCCATCGCCCTGCACCGGCTCGATGATGATGGCCGCGACCCGCTCAGGTGCCACTTGGGTGGCCAACAGCTCGTCCAGCGCCTGGAGCGCCATCGCGCTGGTGACGCCGCGATAGGCATTCGGATACGGCGTGTGGAAGACCTCCGGGGCGAACGGGCCGAAGTTCTGTTTGTACGGCTGGCTCATGCCGGTCAGCGTGGTGCCGAGCAAGGTCCGGCCATGGAACCCGCCGCGAAAGGCAATCACGGCCGAGCGGTTGGTGTGGGCCCGGGCGATCTTCACGGCGTTTTCCACCGCTTCGGCACCCGAGGTGAAAAATGCCGCTTTATAGGCGTGCTGGCCGCCGATCATTTCGCACAGGCGCTGGGCCAGGTCCAGGTAGGGCTTGTAGGCCACGACCTGGAAACAGGCATGGGAGATCTTCTGCAACTGGGCCTGCACGGCCGCGATGACCTTGGGGTGATTGTGGCCGATGTTCAACACACCGATGCCGCCGACGAAGTCCAGGTAACGCTTGCCGTCCACGTCCCATAATTCCGAGCCCTGGGCCCGATCGATCACCAACGGGTGCGCGGTGACCAAACCACGTGGCACGAATTGATCACGCTGACGGAGCAAACTTGGGGTTTCTTCGACTTTACTGTTCATTGGCATTTCCCATCGTGAGCCTCGCACCCAGGAAGCGGCTGCGGTGTGTTCACAGGTTAAGCGTTCGACGCGATTGTCTAAGCCGAACTTGGTCGTTGAGAAATTCGGATCGACTGTTTACACCCCGGCAAACAGCAGAATCCTCCAGAGGCATTCCAGCCCCATGGAATCTGCCGCAAGAGGCACCTTGCAACGCAGTGCGATGCTGCTACGCCGGCCCTTTCGACAGATCCTGCTCTGGCGTTGAGGCATGCTAGGGGCTCCTTGATTTCAGGCGAGAAGTGACCCATGGCCCTGCTCTATAAAGCTGACCCGGTACGCGGCGAACACTGGCGGCGCCTGTTCGCCGAACACGCGCCGGACATTGAATGGCGTGCCTGGCCAGACATCGGCGACCCGCGGGATATCCAGTACCTGGCGGCCTGGCAAGCGCCGGACGACGTCGAAACGCTGTTGCCGAATCTGCAGGTGCTGTTCGCCTTGTCGGCCGGCGTGGATCAACTCGACCTTGGCCGCTTGCCAACGACGCTGCCAGTGGTGCGCTTGCTCGACCCCGGCATCAGCCAGGGCATGTGCGAGTACGCCAGTTTCGCCGTGCTCAGCCTGCACCGGGACATGTTGCGCTATCGCCAGCAACAGGCCGAACGCTGCTGGCAAGCGCACCGGCTGATGCCCGCCGGGCAACGCCGGGTGGGCGTCATGGGCCTGGGTTTGCAGGCACGGCAGATACTCGCCAGCTTGAAGACCTTTGGTTTTGCCTTGTCGGGCTGGGCCCGCAGCGAACATGACATTGATGGGGTCGCGTGCTTTGCTGGCGACGAGCAACTGCCGGCGTTTCTCGGTCAATGCGACATAGTGCTGTGCGTCCTGCCGTTGACCGAGCAGACCCGAGGGATCCTCAACCGCCAGCTGTTCCAACACCTGCCCAAGGGCGCAGCGTTGGTCAACATGGGCCGGGGTGGACACCTGATGGAAGCGGACCTGCTTGAAGCCCTTGCCGACGGCCAGCTCAGCGCCGCGGTGCTGGACGTGCTGGAGCAGGAACCGGCACCGATGGATCATCCCTTCTGGCACCATCCACAGATACTGTTGACGCCGCACATCGCGGCGATGACTCAGCCTGAAAGTGCCTTTGGCGTGTTGCTGGAGAACATCCGCCGGCATCAACGGGGCGAATCGATGCTGGGCCTGGTTGATCGTGAGCGCAGCTATTGAGCGCTCGAATAGCATGCTCCCCGTCACACCTCATCATGCGGTGTCGTGCTGCTGTCTTTTTATAAAACAGCAGCTATGACGCTTACCAGGTGATAGCATTTGGCCTTCAACTATCTGAAGGATCAGCATGCATGAAGCAGAACGTAAGGACACAACGACTGGATAAGCTTCATAAGCTTGTGACTGCCTACACCGCCGAAGCTCATGAGGAAAAACTGCTACCTGCCGATCACCCTGCACTCGCCTGGTTCACCCCATTCAAATACCTGAATCCAGTTAGCTGGGCACTTGCCCCAAATAAAATCCCCTACGTAGCGGCCACTGCGTTGGTTGACAGTTATTCCTGCCTGCCGCGAAGACCAGACATGGCGTTTACCTATCTGTGGACGGCTACCAACAGTTGCTACAACGATCTCTATATGAAGTCATCTGCCCATGCGGAAAGCTTGGGGGACTCGAAAGCCATTGAAAAATCCCTGATTGAAATCAACAAGATCATGCAGTCCCAAATCGCCTTGCCGACCGCCTCCTCGCAGGGTCCCGATTTCAGCACCCCTCAAGAAATAATTTTGGATTTCGCCCACCGCCTACCTGACAAGACACTGCATTTCGTCGCGTCTTACATCCTCAAGGGTATGGCTATCGAAAAACACAATGAGTTCGTCATAAAAAAAGCAAACAAAACCGGAAAAAAAGCAGACACCATCAGAAAAATTCATATTTCATCATCATACAAATCGTTTAAAACCAAGTTCAAGGCAATGTTCAATCATTTCTACTGGACCTACGGTGAGGCCTATTCCGCCCTATGTACGATTACCGAGAATCCGGACAAAACGGATGTAAGCTTCGGAATAGTCGAAAACGAAAAATCTCGAAAAATCACCCATGCGCTTGGAAAAGAGATAAAAACAATACTCATCAAGATACCTGCCATCGACCAATTCGATGACCTCGGCAAGCCCACCGTAAAAACCCCGGCCCTCTATTCAGACACCCAGAGACTAGAATTTCTCGTGTTTTGCCTTCTCTACGCCACCAGAAACAATAACGCGCACGGAAATGTAGCATCCAGGGTCGGCAGTATATTTTCAGACAGTCAAAGCATCGTTGCCGCTACTTGGATTTTTTTGTTTGGCTATTTCTACCTTTCATTGATTCTCCTGTGCTTAGGTTCTATTGAACCCGATGACCTGCATATTCATTCACTCAACGCCTCCTTATTAGATAAAAAATGACTAAACCCGAATTCAAGGCATTAAGCGGTGAGATTTTCGACTTTGAAAATCTCACCGACAGAAATGACTTCATGCAGAATGAAGTGAGCTTTTGGAAGCCAAAACTCAAAAGTCTCAAAAAACACGACACATCGAATGTTCACCAGGCCCTGACGAATATAGCGGCCTGCGTGGAGATTTTTGAATATCACATCGCCATGGAAGAGCAATATTTTCTCGACGAAGAAGCGCCAGAAGAGGAGCTTTCGGACGTCTGGATCTATAGCAACTCACCCGCCACGATCAAATGGCTGGAGATTTATTCGAATGAACCCGCTATTGCCGGAGGTTTCTACGATGCAATTTTTCTAGGCAAAAGTGATAACCCAGGCTCATTTAACGACTTCAGCGGATACCTGGCCGCGTATGAATTCAAACTTCCCCTGCAAAACTCTTTCGCACAGCGTTCCACTTCAGAAGCGGCGGTGATACGTGGAATTCACTCAAACTTCTTCAAGATCAAATACAGGCTCGTAAAAAAAGCAAGAAAAGAAATGAACCTGTTTGCCCAATGGCAAAAGCAGGAAGAGGAGGCCTGGGCAACGCGCCTTGAGACGCTAGAGTCAACATATAAAGAGAAGCTTCGGCTGGAAGGCCCCGCGACCTATTGGGCAAAAAAAGCCAGTGAACACCAGACACGTGGTTATATCTGGACAGGCGTACTCAGCGTCACCTTGTTTTTCTCCGTCATCGGCCTATGGACATCCTTCAATCTATGGCTGAGTGGTGACCGCACACCGATTGCCCTCAATCAGATCGAGGGTGCGCTCATTTTCGTAACCCTTATCTCAACGTTGGCCTTTACCGTCAAAACACTCTCAAAGCTGGTTTTCAGCGCATTCCACCTTCAACGCGATGCAGAAGAACGAGAGCAGCTTACCCACTTGTATCTGACATTGAGCAAAGACACCCAAGTAGACGAGGAATCGAGAAAAATAATCCTCCAGTCGCTGTTCAGCCGCTCGGAGACAGGACTTATCTCTAATGAATCCGGACCAACCATGCCCGGACTGACGGACCTGCTGTCTGCTTTCAAAAAAGGCTGACAGCCACTGAAAGGTTATTCGCGCAGCACCTGCATACTTATCTATCGCGCTTTCGCGTCGGCCCAAGCCTGAAATCCGGCCCGGTATTTACTGCTGGCCGAGCAGCTGATTTGAGCAAGAAATGTGGTCGGCAAAGCCGTTGCTGACGGAACATACCGAATCAATTGGCGGCCCTTGCCAGGCCTCGTTGCAGGTGAGATACACACGCTTTCAGCGGATAAAACCGTCCGATCAAGCGCCTCTTTCAATGGTGATCTGCCATGTCCATTTCGCAACGCCCTACTTACTTCTATCGCGCCATGACCGCCACCGACGTGCCTGCGGCCCATGCCTTGTCCGTGCAGTTGAAATGGCCCCATCGCCTGGAAGACTGGGCGATGTTGCAACGCGTCGCCCAAGGGTTTGTCGTGGAAGACCAGGGTCGTTTGATTGGAACGGCGTTCACCTGCGCCCAGGGGGACTACGCCACCATCGGCCTGGTGATTGTCGACGATGAGTATCAGGGCCAGGGGATCGGTCGCAAACTGATGGAACTGGCGATCGAGGCTTGCGGCTCGCGGACCGCCGTGCTCAATGCGACGCTGGCCGGTGCCCCGCTGTATGCCAGCCAGGGCTTCGTTGATTTTGGGCATATCCAGCAGCATCAAGGGCAAGCGCTGGTGCCGGCCCTGCAAGCACTGGCCGCCGGCGAGCACTGCCGCGAGCTGGGCGAAGCCGATCATGCCGAGCTGATCAAACTGGCCAATGCCGGGAGCGGGCTGGAGCGGAGCGCTGTGCTCAATGATCTGTTCGAGGTCGTTGAACATTCAGTGGGTATCGAGCGCGACGGTCACTTGTGCGCCTTCGCCCTGCTGCGCCCCTTCGGCCGTGGGCGCTGCATTGGCCCGCTCATCGCCCAGAGCCTGGAACAGGCCCAGCACTTGATCGCCGTGCTGCTGGCTCAAGTGCCGGACGCATTCGTTCGCATCGACATCCCTTCAAACAGCGGCCTGGCCCCTTGGCTGGAAAAGGCCGGGCTCAAGCAGGTCGACACCGTCGCCCAAATGGCACGGGGCACGCCTCCGCAAGCGACCGGCGCAGTTCGGCAATTTGCGCCGGTGACCCAGGCCATTGGCTGAAAACCCCGCACTCCCCTCAACGCTTCCCTGGAGAATCATCTTCATGCTCGAACCCACTGCAGTGCTGTTGGCACACGCCGATGGCCGCCTTGCCTCAACCCCGTTCACCCCGGGTTCGCTGGGCGCCAAGGATCCGTTCGACCGCCTCATCGCCTATGACGGGGCGGATGGCATGGCTGCCGGCGTGGTCCGGGCGAGCGGGCTGTTCAGCGTCGATGCATACCCCTTCAGTGAGACGCTTGTGGTGCATGCCGGCGCAGTGACGCTGCGCAGCCAGGGACAGACGCTGCAGCTCAAGCCAGGTGAAAGCGCGGTGATCGGGCGGGGGACGGCGCTTGAGGTCGAGGCGCAATCTGGCTCGCTCTGGGCCTTCTGTGCCGATACCCAGCGTATCGAAGCGCACCTTCCCGGGCTGACGGCACTCCCCGCCCACACCCTGCTCTCGCCTTCCGCAGCCCCGGATGACGAGATCCTGCTCAGCCCGCCGCCGCAATGTAGCTCGCACAATTTGTTTGTCGAGCAAGCGAGCAACCTGCGCATCGGTATCTGGGACTCGACGCCCTACACTCGCAAGTCACGACCGCACAAACTGCATGAGCTGATGCACCTGCTCGAAGGCAGCGTCACCTTGCAGGCAGCCGATGGCAGCGACTTGACGGTCAACACCGGCGATACCGTATTCGTCCCGCTGAATGCACCGTGTGCCTGGAAAAGCAGCGTTTATGTGCGCAAGGTGTACGTCGTCAAGTAATCCGGTGTACGGCAGCTCCACCGCTATCGCGAGCAAGCTCGCTCCCACAGGGGATTGGTGGTGGATGTGAAGTCTGCGGCCAACCGAGAACCCAATGTGGGAGCGAGCTTGCTCGCGATGGCGGCGGCACAGCCAACATCATCGCAAGCTGATCCACCGCTATCAGAGCAAGCTCGCTCCCACAAGGGGTTGTGGTGGGGGGGGGTGGCAGATCAGCCAAAAAAAGCCCGCAGTGTGAGCGGGCAAAAGGTGTCGCAGGTTGGATCAAGCCTCAGAGCGCGGCGGCGATGGCCTGGCCAACATCCTGGGTCGAGCCTTGCCCACCCAGGTCGGGGGTGATGGGGCCTTCGGCGATGACTTGTTCGATGGCCTTGAGAATCCCATCGTGGGCCGCGCGGTAGCGCTCATCGCCGTTCCCCAGGAAATCGAGCATCAAGGCGCCGGACCAGATCATCGCGATCGGGTTGGCGATGTTCTGCCCATAGATATCGGGGGCCGAGCCATGCACCGGTTCGAACAGCGACGGGTAGCGGCGCTCCGGATCCAGGTTGGCCGACGGTGCGATGCCGATGGTACCGGCGCAGGCCGGGCCAAGGTCGGAGAGGATGTCGCCGAACAGGTTCGACGCCACCACCACATCAAACCGGTCGGGCTGCAAAACGAAGCGAGCGCACAGGATGTCGATGTGTTGCTTGTCCCACTTCACATCCGGGTACCGCTCGGCCATCAATGCCGTGCGCTCGTCCCAATACGGCATGCTGATGGAAATGCCGTTGGACTTGGTGGCCGCGGTCAAGCGTTTGCGCGGTCGGGTCTGGGCCAGGTCGAAAGCGAACTTCAGGATCCGGTCGACCCCGCGCCGGGTGAACACCGACTCCTGCAGCACGAACTCATGCTCGGTGCCTTCGAACATCTTGCCGCCGATGGAAGAGTATTCCCCCTCGGTGTTCTCGCGGATCACCACGAAGTCGATGTCCCCCGCCTTGCGCCCGGCCAACGGACACGGCACCCCCGGAAACAGCCGCACCGGGCGGATGTTCACGTACTGGTCGAAGTCGCGGCGGAACTTGAGCAACGAGCCCCACAGGGAAACATGATCCGGCACCTTGTCCGGCCAACCCACGGCGCCGAAGTAGATCGCGTCGAAGCCCTTGAGTTGTTCGAACCAGTCGGCGGGCATCATCTGCCCGTGCTCCAGGTAGTAATCGCAATGGGCCCAATCGAGCACTTCGATGTCCAGCGACAACTGCCACTTTTTCGCGGCTTGCTCCAGTACTCGCAGCCCTTCAGGCAAGACTTCCTTGCCGATGCCATCGCCGGCAATGGCAGCGATTCGAAATGGTTTGCTCATCAATCGTGGCTCCCGGGTGTCTGTTCAAATGACGGTCGCATCACAGCCCACCGATGTGGAAGGCTTTGACTTCAAGGTATTCGTCCAGGCCGTACTTGCTGCCTTCGCGCCCCAGGCCCGACTGCTTGATGCCGCCGAAGGGCGCGACTTCCATGGAGATAAGCCCGGTATTGAGCCCGACCATGCCGAACTCCAGCGCCTCGCCGAAACGCCATGAGCGGCGCAGGTCCTGGGTGAAGTAATAAGCCCCCAGGCCATACGGCGTGGCATTGGCCAGGGCCAGGGCCTGCTCTTCAGTAGTAAAGCGCATCAGCGGAGCCACCGGGCCGAAGGTTTCCTCGTTGGCAAGCAACATCCCGGCATGGGCCTCGCCCAATACCGTTGGCTGGACAAACTGACTGTCGCCCTCGGGAACACCGCCACAGAGCAGGCGCGCGCCCTGGCTCAACGCATCGTCGATGTGCCGGGCGACTTTGTTCACCGCCGCGAGGTTGATCAGCGGGCCGATCATCACGTCAGCCTCCAGCCCATTGCCGACCTTGAGCTTGCCCACCTCTTCCACCAGCCGTGCGGCGAAGCGTTCGTAGATACCGTCCTGCACCAGGATGCGGTTGGCGCAGACGCAGGTCTGGCCGGCGTTGCGAAACTTGCTGAGCATGATGCCGGCGACGGCTTGCTCCAGGTCCGCATCGTCAAACACGATGAACGGCGCGTTGCCGCCCAGCTCCAGGCTCAAGCGCTTGATGTGCTCGGCGCTCTGGCGCATCAACAGGCGCCCGACCGCCGTCGAACCGGTAAAGGAAATCTTGCGCACCGTCGGGTTGCCGGTCAGTTCTTCGCCGATACCGGCAGGCATACCCGTCACGACATTGAACACCCCGGCCGGAATCCCGACCCGCTCGGCCAACACCGCCAGGGCCAAGGCCGACAAGGGGGTCAGGTCCGAGGGTTTGACAATGACCGGGCAGCCCGCCGCCAGGGCCGGTGCGCACTTGCGGGTGATCATCGCATTGGGGAAATTCCACGGGGTGATCGCGGCACAGACACCCACCGGCTGCTTGAGCGTGAGCAGGCGTCGGTCGCCGCTGGGCGCCGGAATGGTCTCGCCATAGACCCGCCGGGCCTCTTCGGCAAACCATTTGGCGAAACCGGCCCCGTAGCGGATTTCGCCTTTGGCTTCGTTCAACGGTTTGCCCTGTTCACAGGTCATGATCAGCGCGAGGTCGTCGAGGTTGTCCATCATGGCTTGATACCAGCGCTCCAACAGCGCTGCCCTTTCGGCCGCCGGACGCGCGCGCCACGCTGGCCAGGCGCGCTCGGCGGCCTCGATGGCACGCCGGGTTTCCACGCCTTGCATAGCCGGTACCCGGGCGAGCACCTGGCCGGTGGCCGGGTCGATGACGTCAAGGGTGGCGGCGTTGTCGGCGCCGATCCACTGACCGTCGACGTAAGCGAGTTCTGCCAACAGGCTGGGGTCTTTCAATCGATTCTTGAGCATGGTCGCGTCCTGTTCCGAGGTGATTCCAGTCTAAGGAGATGCCACGGGGCAGGATGCTGAAAGCGGGGTTTGGGCAGTGTTGGATGCTGAAGTTTCGAGGTGGGACGGCAGGCTCTACCGAGGCCCCAGGCTAAACACCGAACACTGAACACTGAACATTGAACACTGTGGGAGCAAAGCTTGCTCGCGATGGCGGTGGATCAGGCGACATCGATCAAGACCGTGTCATCGTTCATCGCGAGCAAGCTTTGCTCCCACAGGTGTGTTCCCATAGATGTGTTCCCACAGGTGTGTTCCCACCTTTTGTTTTGTGCAGGGCTTAGATTTTCAGGGAGCCGAGCAACCCTTCCAGAAACCGCTCCCCCGCGTCCATCTGGCTGACTTCGATGAACTCGTCAGGCTTGTGCGCCTGTTCGATCGAGCCTGGGCCGCAGACCACCACGGGTACATCCAGGCGCTGCTTGAACAGGCCGCCCTCGGTGCCAAAGGAGACCTTGGTGGTGCCGGTGTCCGGGGTGGCAAAGTTTTTCAGGAAGCGCACGGCTTCGACGCTCGGATGGGTGTCGAGGCCCGGATAGACGTTGAGGGTTTCGATCTCGATGTCCGCGATGCTGGAGAGTTTTTTCGCCTCGCGCACGATCACCTCGGCGCGCTCGCGCAGTTGCTCCAGGAACAGGTCCAGATCGTCGTCCGGCAAGTTGCGCACTTCGAAATCCAGGGTGCACAGGTTCGGCACGATGTTCAGTGCCTTGCCGCCGACAATCTGCCCGACATGCACGGTGCTGTAGGGCACGTCGTAATCCGCATCCTGGGCACCTTGCTCCTGCAATTGCTGCTGGCTCAGGCGCAACGCCGCGATGAAATCGCAGGCGACGTGAATCGCATTGACCGAGCGCGGCGCCAGCGATGAGTGCGCTTCCAGGCCGCGACAGTAGGTGCGATAGGAACCCTTGCCCTTGTGGCCGAGCACGAACTGCATGTTGGTCGGCTCGCCGATCACGCACAAAAATGGCCGCACCGGCGCCAGGTGCAGCACGTCGAGCAAGCGCCGCACCCCCACGCAACCGATCTCTTCGTCGTGGGAAAGCGCCAGTTGCAATGGCCGGTTCAACGAATGGTCGGCGGCATCGAGCATGGCGTCGATGGCCAGCGCAATGAAACCTTTCATGTCACAACTGCCGCGCCCGTAGACCCGTCCATCGCGCACAGTCGCCTGGAACGCCGGAACGGTCCAGGCCTGCCCCGCCGCCGGCACTACGTCGGTGTGGCCGGATAGCAGGACCCCGGGCAACTCACGCGGGCCGGTGCTGGCGAACAGGTTGGCCTTCTTGCCGCTCTCATCCTTGACGATCAGCGACTCGATGCCCTTGCTCAGCAACAGCTCGCGCACGTACTCGATCAGGGCCAGGTTCGATTCTGAAGAGACCGTTTCAAACGCCAGCAGGCGTTCGAAAATGGCTAGCACGCGGGGTTTCATGAGGCCTTGCTCCGTTGTTCGGCACAAAGGGCGAACCGGCGGATGGAAAACGGCTCGATGAAGGTTCGAGTGCTGCCGGTGCTGATCAGTTCAGCCATGACATCGCCAACGCCCGGACCGAGCTGGAAGCCATGGCCGCTGAAGCCGAACGCATAGTACAAGCCATCGACGTTGCCACTGGGCCCCATCACCGGCAGGGAATCGGGCAGGTAGCCTTCGATGCCGCTCCACACGCGGATGATGTTGAGATTGCCGACGCCCGGCAGCAGCCGACGCATCTGGTCCAGTTGGTTGAGGATGCTGCGCGGCTCGACATAGGCCCGGCGGTTGAGCATGTCCGGCTTGCTGCGATAGCCGCCGCCGATGATGATATTGCCCCGGGGAATCTGGCGGAAATAGATCACTTCTTCAGGAATCTTGGTGTACACGCCGATCACCGTCGGCAAGGCGTACGGCACCGGTTCGGTGACGGCCATCTGCGGGCCATTGGTCTCCAGCGGCACCGGCTCGCCGAACTGCGCCGAGAGCTTCTGGCCCCAAGCGCCTGCGGTAATCAACAGTTGCGCGGCACTGAACTGGCGGCCATCGGTGGTGCTGATGCTGAACCCGTCACCGACCTTCTGCACCTCAGCCACCTCGGTGCGTTCCTCGATGCGTGCCCCGAGCCGCCGCGCCGCCCGAGCAAATGCCGGGGCTGCCAGACGCGGGTTGGCGTGACCGTCGTGAGGCGCATAGGAGCCGCCCTTGACGTCCTTGCCCAGAAACGGAAAACGCGCGTGCAGCTCGCTGCCGCGATAGATCTGCAAGTCCAGTTGCGCCGCTTCGGGGGCGGCCGCATAAGCCTCGAGTTCGGGAATTTCATCCTCGCGATAACACACGCGCATGTGCCCGCTGGCGATGAACTCCAGGTCGTCGTCGATCAGCTCCGGCAGACGCTTCCATAGCGCCCACGAGCGGTTGGCCAGTTCCAGTTGCCCGAGAAAACGCCCTTGGCGCCGCACGTTGCCGAAGTTGACGCCGCTGGCGTACTGGCCGATCTGGTCACGCTCCAGCAAGATCACCGACTGCCCCCGCTGGCGCAGGAAAAACGCTGCCGCCGAGCCCATCAGGCCGCCGCCGACAATCACCACATCGGCTTTATTTTCCGTCATGGCATCACCTCCCGAGTGAGCATCGACAGTGGTTTGACCGGCGCCTGACCACGCTGGCGGCCCACCTCCTGCACCTGGACACCCGCCGCTGCAGCAATCACTTCGGCCCCGGCCTGGGAGCAATAGCGCCCCTGGCAGCGGCCCATGCCAACCCGGCTGAACGCCTTGGCCCGGTTGACTTCACAAGCACCCTTTTCGCTGACCGTGCGGCGCAGTTCGCCGGCGCTGATCATCTCGCAGCGGCAGACGATGGCCTCGTCCGGCAAGGTCTTGGCTTGTGCTGCCGGCCAGGGAAACGCCTGGGCCAGGCCGAGGCGAAACGCGTCCATCACCTTGAGCGCCTGGCGCTGTTCGGCGACGAGCGCGGCGTCTACCGGCTGCTGCAGATCGCTCAACAACGCCAAGGCGACCAGGCGCCCGGCATGCTCGGCGGCATCGGCGCCACGGATCTTCGAACCATCACCAGCGGCGTAGACACCGCTGACCGAGGTCCGCCCCTCTTCGTCCGTGTCCAGCAGCCATTGGCTGGAGGCCTCGTCAAAGCGCAGGCGGCAGCCCGCCAGGTCGGCCAGTTGGGTTTCCGGGCGCAAGTGATAACCCAGCGCCACCGCATCGCACGCCACCGTCAAGGTTTCCCCCCTCGCGGTACGGACCCGCACGCCACTGACACCGGTGCTCGCTTCTCCCAGAATCTGCAGCGGCGAAATACCCAGGTGCACGGCAATCTTCGCCCGATACAGCTGCGCCAACAGTTTCATGCCGGTGAACAGCAAGCCCGGGCGCGCCAGGAGCTTGGGCAAGGCTTTGATGCGCTGGCCCAGCGGCGATGTATCCAGCACCGCTGCGACATTGGCGCCGGCCTTGAGGTATTGGCTGGCGACCAGATACAGCAACGGTCCGCTGCCCATGAACACCACGCGGTGGCCGATGGAAACCGCCTGGGCCTTCAAGGCGATCTGCGCGCCGCCGAGGCTGTAGGTACCGCCCAACTGCCAGCCCTCGATGGGCATCAGGCGGTCGGTGGCGCCGGTGCAGAGGATCAGCGCGTCGTAATCCACCGTCGTGTGCTGGCCCTGGCTGACGCAGCACAACTGCCCGGGTGTCAGGTTCCACACCAGGGTATCGGGGCGGTAGTCGATCTGCGGGCGCAAGCGGTCGAAGCTTTCGTGCAGGTCACGGGCCTTGTCCGCTTCGGTGCCGTACAGCGTGGCGTAGGTGCGGGTGAACCCTTCGGGCTGACGCCGGTAGATCTGCCCGCCATCGCGACGGTTTTCGTCGATCAGGGTCGGCTTGAAGCCCGCTGCGACCAGGGCCTGCGCGCAACGGATACCCGCCGGTCCAGCGCCTACAATGACTATCCGCGCAGCGGCCATATCGCCTCCGGTTGTTGAGTAATGATGTCCAGCCCTTCGCGTACTTCATTGGAGCAGGCTCGCAGGCGTTCGCCGCTGCGGGTCCAGACCCAGCAATCCTGGCAGGCGCCCATCAGGCAGAAACCGGCCCGGCTGCCCGGATCGAATTCCGACTGGCGCAACGCCGGGCCGTGGGTCAGCAATGCGACCATCAACGTGTCGCCCTGCAACGCCTCGACCGGGACGCCATCCACTTTCAATTTGACGACGAGTCGGCCCTGTTCGGCCAACCTCACGAAACGCGCGTTCATGCGTAAGCTCCCACGATCATGCTGTTTGAATCCTGTTGGCGCTTGAGCAGCTCGGCACTGTCGTGATGACAGAGCACCTCGCTGCCGCCGTCGATGATCCGCCGGGGCGGCGCGGTGTGGTTGCACAGGCCGTCGACCCGCACCGGGCAGCGATTGAGGAAGGTGCACAGCTCCGGCACCTCGGCGCGCGCGCCCAACGCCGGCAGCGTGCCGCACGTCGTGGTGCCACAACTTTCCAGCCAGCCCTGGCGCAACTCCGGCACCGAGTGGATCAACAGGTCGGTGTAGGGATGGAACGGCGCCTGGGCGAACGATTGCCGGCTGCCCTCTTGAACCTTGTGGCCGCTGTACATCACCACGATATCGTCGCACAGCGCCCGCACCGTGGAGATGTCGTGGCTGATGAACAGGTAGGACACCCCCAGTTGCTGGCGCAGGTCGCGCAGCAGTTCAAGGATCGCCGCGCCGACCACCGTGTCCAGCGCCGAGGTCACTTCATCGCACAGGATCAGGTCCGGCTTGGCCGCCAGTGCCCGGGCCAGGTTGACCCGCTGTTTCTGTCCGCCGGAGAGTTCGCTCGGGCGGCGCTCGGCCATGTCCCGTGGCAGACGCACCAGGTCGAGCAATTCGCCGATACGCTCACGCAGCGCCGCGCCCTTGAGGCCGAAATACATCTTCAACGGCCGGCTCAGGATGGTGCTGATGCTGTGCATCGGGTTGAGCGCGGTGTCGGCATTCTGGAACACCATCTGGATGCGTCGGAACTGTTCGTCCGTGCGTTCGGACAGGCTGCCACCCAGTGGCTGGCCGTCAAATGTCAGCCCGCCCAGGGCCGGGGTCAACAGCCCGGCCACCACCCGCGCCAAGGTCGATTTGCCCGAGCCTGACTCACCGATCACCCCGATGGCCTGGCCCCTGCGCACGGTCAGGTCGATGTCTTCGAGCACCCGGATCGCCGGCATGCCGTGCTGGTTCTTGTTGCCGTAGCCGGCGGTCAGGCCCTTGATGGTCAACAGCGGCGTGTCTTCGGCTACGCCGCACGGCGGGCGAATCGTCGTGTCTGGCCGTGCCGCCGCCAGCAGGCTGCGGGTGTAGGCGTGAGCCGGGCCCTTGAGCAGCGGCGCGGTGGCGCTCTGTTCGAAGATCTGCCCGCCGTTGAGCACCACGATCTGGTCGGCCATCTGCGCCACGACAGCCAGGTCGTGGGAGACGTAGACCGCCGTCGCGCCACGTTCACGCACCACCCGCTTGAAGGCGCGCAGCACGTCGATCTGGGTCGTCACATCGAGGGCCGTGGTCGGCTCATCGAGCACCACCAGCAGCGGATCGCTGATCAGCGCCATGGCCGCCATCACCCGCTGCAATTGCCCGCCAGACACTTGATGGGGATAGCGTTGACCGATGCCTTCGGGGTTGGGCAGCGCCAGGTCGCGGAACAGTTCGATGGCCTTGGCTTCGAGCACGGCCCGGCTGCCCAGGCCATGGATCAACGCCCCTTCCACCACTTGGTCGATGAGTTTCTTGGCCGGGTTGAACGCCGCCGCGGCGCTTTGGGCAATGTACGACACCCGATTGCCGCGCAGGCCTTGCAGCTCGCGCTCACTCAAGGCGAGCATGTCGTGCTCGCCAATCTGCACCACGCCGCCAGCCAGGCGACAACCGCGTCGGGCATAACCGAGCAGTGCCAGGGCGATGGTGGTCTTGCCCGAACCGGACTCGCCGATCAGCGCCAGCACTTCACCTTTCTCCAGGGAGAAACTCACACCCTTGACGATCTCCACCTCGCTGCGCTCGCCACAGGCGACCACGCGCAGGTTCTCGACTCGGATCAATTGGCTCATATCAATGGCCTCCCGTACGTCGGTTGCGCCGCGAAGACAAGCGGTCGATAAACAGATTGACGCCAATGGTCAGGGTGCCGATGGCCAGGGCTGGAATCACGATGGCCGGCGCGCCCTGGTTGAGGCCGCCAATGTTTTCCCGCACCAGCGAGCCCAGGTCGGCATCCGGCGGCTGCACACCCAGGCCGAGGAAGCTCATGCCGCTGAGCAGCAGGACGATGAAACCGAAACGCAAGCCCAGGTCGGTCAGCACCGGGTTGAGCATGTTCGGCAGGATTTCCACACAGGCGATGTACAGCCGGCGTTCGCCACGGGTGCGGGCCACTTGCACGTATTCCAGGGCCTCGATGTTCACCGCCATGCTGCGGGCGATACGAAACGCCCCCGGGGTGAAGCTGAGCACCGCCGTACAGATCAGCAAGGTCACCGACGAGCCGAACGCCGAGACCATGATCAGCGCGAGCATCTTGCTCGGGATTGAAATGAAGGCGTCCATCAGGCGGCTGATCAGCTCGTCCAGCCACTTCGGCGAAACCACCGACAGCAGCGCGCAACCGGTGCCCAGCCCACTGGCCAGTACTGCCGCCACCAACGCCAGGCCCACCGTGAAGCGCGCGCCCACGAGAATGCGGCTGAGCATGTCGCGACCCAAGTAATCGGTGCCCAACGGATACGTGGCGCTGAGGTTGTCGAAGACGTTGTCGGAGACCACTTCCCCCACCGGGTGGGGCGCCAGCCATGGCCCGAAGATCGCCACCAGCAACCAGATCACGCACATCGCGGCGCCGATCAGGCCGAGCCAGGGGGTTTTGCGCGACACCTTGCCCAAGGCCAGTTCGGGCGCCGCAGGCGGGGATTTCACAATGAGATTGTTCATTGGTTTCTCAGCCTCGGATTGGACAGGATCGCGCACAGGTCAGCCACCAGCACCAACACCAGGTACGCCGTACAAAACAGCATGGTGCAGGCCTGGACCAACGCCATGTCGCGGTTGGTCACGGCATCGACCATCAGGCTGGCGATGCCGGGATAGTTGAAGATCGTCTCGACGATCACCACCCCACCCAACAGGTAGGACAGGCTCAGGGCGATGGCATTGGCAATCGGCCCGATGGCATTGGGCAAGGCATGGCGCAGAACCACCCGCACCGGGCTCACGCCCTTGAGACGGGCCATTTCCACGTAGGGGCTGTCGAGTTGATCGATCACCGCCGCCCGGGTCATGCGCGCCATCTGCGCAACGATGACGCAGCACAGGGTCATCACCGGCAAGGCATAGGTGCGCATGAATTGCAGCGGCGAAGTGATCTCGCTGGAATAGGACAGCGCCGAAAGCCAGCCCAGGTTCACCGCGAAAATCAGCACGGCAAGGGTGGCGACCAGGAACTCCGGCACCGCCACCATCGTCAGGGTGAAGAAGCTCAGGAAGCCGTCGATGCGCCCCCCTCGCCCCATCGCCGAGCCGATGCCCAGGATCAACGCCACCGGCACCGACACCAGCGCCGTGGCCGCCGCCAGCATCAGGGTGTTGGGGACCCGGCCAGCCATCAACTCGCTGACCGGCGTGGCGTTGGAGATCGACACGCCCATGTCACCGCTGAGCAGGCTCATCAACCAGTGCAGGTAGCGCAACACACCCGGTTGGTCCAGGCCCATCTTCACCCGCAGCGCCGCCACTTGCTCAGGCGTGGCGAACTGTCCAAGGGACTGTTGCGCCGCGTCTCCCGGCAACACCGCCGTAATGGCGAACACCACCATCGATACGATCAACAGGGTCACGACCGCAGCGCCCAGGCGCCGGCCGATCAACCAAAGTGTGTTGCTATTCATCGCCCTACCCCTTGTGCCATGTCACGCCGCCAGACAACACGCATCAAGCCTCAAGCCAGATTTGCTCAGCGAACATATAGCCCATGAAACCGCCCAGCGGGTTGGTGCCATAACCTTTGACGCGTTGGTCGACGCCATCGATGTTGCTGATGAACACCGGGATGCCGATGCCGCTGTGGTCATGCACCAGGGTCTGCATGTCGGCATACATCTGCCCGCGCTTGGCCTCATCGGTTTCACCGCGAGCCTGGATCAGCAACTGGTCGAACTGCGGGTTTTTCCAGCCGGATTCGTTCCACGGTGCCGTGGACTGGAAGAACTGCGAGAACAACATGTCGGCGTTAGGCCGCGGGTTGATGTTGCCGAAGCTCAGCGGGTGCTTGGCCCAGTGGTTGGACCAGTAGCCGTCGCTCGGCAGCCGATTGACGTTGAGCTTGAGCCCGGCCTCCTTGGCCGATTGCTGCAGCAGCACGGCAACGTCGACCGAACCGGTGGCGGCTGGCGAGCACATCACCGGCATGCTGATGCTTTCCATGCCGGCCTTCTTCAGCAGGAAACGGGCCTTCTCCGGATCGTAGGTCCGTTGCGGCAGGTCGGCGTTGTAGAAACGGGAGCCGGGTGCAATCGGGTGGTCGTTACCGACCCTGGCAAACCCACGGAAGATCGCCGACTTGACCTGTTCGCGGTCCAGCAGCAGTTTCATCGCCTCGGTGAACTCCGGGCTCTGGCCGGGCATCTGGTCCTGGCGAATGATCAGGTCGGTGTAGTTGCCCGACGGCGAGTCCACCACGCGATGGGTGGTGCTGTCCTTGATGCGCGTGGTCGAGCGCGGGTTGACCTCGTTGATGATCTGCACGTCGCCCGACAGCAACGCGTTGACCCGTGATGGCTCGTCACCGATGCCGATGAATTCGATTTCGTCCAGGTACGGCAGGCCAGGCTTCCAGTAGTTGGTATTGCGCGCACCGATGGAACGCACCCCAGGCTTGAATTCCTTGACCTTGAACGGACCGGTGCCGATGCCCTGGTTGAAGTCGCTGGTGCCCTCGGGGACGATCAACAGGTGGGACACGGCAAGGATCGACGGCAGCTCGGCATTCGGGCCGCTCAGGCGGATCTGCACTTCATGGGTGCCGGTGGCCTTGACCTCGGCAAACTGCTCGGCCAGCGGCAAGACCTTGGAACCGGTGATCGGGTCTTTGTGACGCATCAGGGAAAACACCACGTCGGCGGCGGTGAGGCCCTTGCCGTTGTGGAAGGTCACTTCCTTGCGCAGGGTAATCACCCAGAGCGTGGCGTCGGTGGTGTCCATGCGTTCGGCCAGTTCCAGTTGCGGCACCATGTGGCTGTCGAAACGCGTCAGGCCGTTGTAGAACATGTAGTGACGCACGTAGTCCGTGGACGATGAGCCTTTGGCCGGGTCCAGGGTATCGGCAGTGGAACTGGAGATACCGGCGACCCGGATACGCCCGCCGGGCTTGCCTTTGCCGGGGGTTGCCGACTCATCGGCAAGCAGCTTGCCGGCGGCGCCGAACAGGCTGCCGGCACCCGCCGCGGCCACCCCGGCCAGCCCGAGCATCTGCAATGCATGGCGGCGCGACATGCCGCGGTTGAGCCCTTCGAAAACACGCAGACTTTCTGTACCGGTGATCAACTGGTCTTTGATGCCGTTTTTAGTGTCACTCATGTCAGTTCTACCTTTCGGAAAATGATAGGGCTCGATTACGTGCGTTAACGCAACGTGGTTGAAACGCCAAACAACGCGGTGAAACTCAGTGCAGGTAGTCCTGCAAGCGGTAATACGCGCCGACCAGCGGCAAAAACCAAGGCTTGCCGAAGTGCCCGGGAATGGCCGGCCAGTCCAGTTCGCGCCAAGGGTTGGCCTCGACCTTGCCGGCCATGACCTCGGCCATCACCTGCCCCATGTGCACCGACATCTGCACGCCGTGGCCGCTGTAGCCCATGGAGTGATAAACCCCGCCATGCTGGCCGGCCCGGGGCAGGCGATCGGAGGTCATGTCCACCAGGCCGCCCCAGCAATAGTCGATCCGAGTGTTCGCCAATTGCGGGAACATCTGCACCATCGCCGCTTGCAGCACCTTGCCGCTCTTGGCGTCGGACACGCTGTCGGACATGGCGAACCGCGCACGGCCGCCAAACAGCAGGCGGTTGTCCGGGGTCAGGCGAAAGTAGTTACCGATCATGCGGCTGGTGACATAGGAGCGCCGGGCCGGCAGCAAGCTGTCGATCAGCGCCTGGGGCAGGACCTCGGTGGCGATCACGAAACTGCCCACCGGCACGATCCGCCGCCGATACCAGCCCAGGCCACCCTGCTGACAGGTACCGGTCGCCAGCAGGATCTGCGAGGCTTGCAACGCCCCTTTGCTGGTGTTGACTCGATAACCGCCGGCACTGGCCTTCCAGTCTTGCACCGCCACGCCCTGGAAGATCAACGCACCGTGACGGGCGGCCGCCTCGGCCAGGCCGACGCCGAAACGCCCGACATGCATCTGCACGCCATTGCGCTGCAGCAGGCCACCGTGAAACTGCGCCGAATTGACTTCCTCCCGCGTCTCCTGGGCCGAGAGCAGCTCGACCTCGGCATCGACTTCCTTGCGGATCAATTCACAGGTACGCGCCAACCCTTCGTAGTGCATCGGCTTGGCAGCCAGCTTGAGCTTGCCGTTGCGCTTGAGGTCGCAAGCAATCTGCTCTTGCTCCACCAGCGTCACGACGCTCTGCACGGCGCTTTCATAGGCTTGGTAATACGCCCGAGCCTTGTCGGCGCCGAGGCTGGCGGTGAGCGCCGCGTAGTCCTGGGCCACGCCGGTACTGCAATGCCCGCCGTTGCGCCCTGACGCCTCGCCAATCACCCTGCCCGCTTCCAGCACCGCCACGCTGGCCCCCTTCAAGGCCAGGGCCCGCGCCGCCGCCAGACCGGTGAAGCCGCCACCGACGATGGCGACATCGACCTGCCCGGGCAATCCGCCGAGCTGAGCACCGGTGAACGCCGGTGCGGTGTCGAGCCAATAGGACTCACTGCCCATGTCTAACCCCTTTCGCCTTCAAGCGTGCGTCGAGACTCAGAGCCCGACCAGCGCGGGCAACCCGCCGATGTCCGGGATCTGGTGATAGCCAAAGGCAGCGTTGGCCGGGTGTTCATGACCGCGGGCGACGAAGGCTTTGTGCTTGATCTTCATGTCGTGGGCCGACATCAGGTCGTAGCGGAAGCTCGACGACACATGCAGGACGTCTTCCGGTCCGCAGCCAAGGTTATCGAGCATGAATTCGAAGGCGGCCAGGCGCGGCTTGTAGGCCTGGGCCTGCTGGGCCGTGAAGACTTTATGGAAAGGTGCGCCGAGCTTGTCGACGTTGGACATGATCTGCTCGTCCATCGCGTTGGAAAAAATCACCAGGGGGATCTTGTCGGCGATTTTCGACAGGCCCGCCGGTACATCGGCGTGGGGGCCCCAGGTTGGCACGGCGTCGTAATAGAGCTGGCCTTCGCCACGATATTCGACGCCCCAACGCTTGCAGACCCGCATCAGGGAGGTCTTGATGATTTCATCATAGGGCCGCCAGTCCCCCATCACCTGGTCCAGGCGATAAGCGGAGAAATCCTTGACGAACTGGTCCATCTGCCCGGCATCGACACGGTCGGCGAACAGCTCGCGGGTCATGGTGCCCATCTGGAAATTGGTCAACGTGCCGTAGCAGTCGAAGGTGATGTACTTGGGTCGAAGAAAGCTCATGAGTGCGGTCCTGGATTGTTGTTGAAGGCTCGACGAGGCGAACGATGGCGCCTTTCGTGAGGCATCGGTGCAACGCTGCATCACGTTTTCATTACAACACCATGAGACCGTGGATAAATCGTTAAAAATACCGGCCGCTTGGTACAAACCACCGTTTTGCGGGGCTCGCTCAGCAGACTTTGCGGGATGCTCCAGGCGCGGGCGTCGCGCCGTGTTTCTTTGGGTTTGCGGGCAGTTATGGTGCGCCAAACGGCTCTGCAAAGAGTTGTTTTCGGCAGAATCTACGCTTGGCGCAGCAGCTTCAGCATCCGTGGTGAATGGGCTGCCGTCATCGCGAGCAGGCTCGCTCCCACAGGGGGGGTGGTGGACACAGCTTCAAGAAACGCCGCCGATCCATTGTGGGAGCGGGCTTGCTCGCGAAAGCGGTGGGTCTGCTTGCAGGTGAGGTGAATGGGCTCGCGATGGCGGTGGGTCGGTAGGAGCAGTGGCCCATTCAGACCTTCAGTTCGGCCTCCAGGAAACCCACCAACGCCTGCACCCGCGCGCTACGCAGTTTGCGCGAGGGCACCAGGAGGTTGATTGGGGCGCTGTCGAATTGCCAATCGGCGAGCACCCGTACCAGGCGGCCGTCGGCGATGGCTTTGCTGACGTCCCATTGCGAGCGCAGCACCAGCCCCAGGCCCTGTTCAGCCCAGCGTCGGGCCACGCTGCCATCGTTGCTCAACAACGCAGGCTTGATCCGCAGGGTCTTGCGCCCGTGCGCATTGCGCAGGTGCCACAGGGTGACATCTTCATCGTTTTCACGAATACAGATGCAGCGATGCTCGGCGAGTTGCTCCGGCACTAGCGGTGTGCCGTTCTGCTCCAGGTAAGCGGGACTCGCGCACAGCCATCGGTCATTTTGCGTGAGGGGCCGGGCGACCCACTGGCTGTCGCTCAGGTGACCGATGTGTATCACCGCATCGCTGTCATGACGGTCAGGCCAGGGCGTTTCCCGGAGATCCAGATGCAGGCACAGCTGCGGATGCAACCTGGCAAAACGGGCCAGCAGCGGCGCGAGGCGTTGGCGTCCATAGCCGAACGGTGCCGCCAGCCTGAGGGTGCCTGCCAGTTGATCGTCTTGCTGCCTGAACGATTCGGGAAGCGCTTCCAGCTGTTCCAGCAACAGCGCACTCTGGCGCGAGAAACGCTCGCCGTCGGCGGTCAGGCTCAGCCGCCGGGCGTCGCGATTGGCCAAGGTCAGGCCCAGGAGTGTCTCCAATTTGCGCAAGCGCATGGACAGCGCCGGTGGCGAGACATTGAGGGCCCTGGCAGCTGCGCTCAACGATTCGCAGCGTGCCAGCGTCACGGCCATGCGCAGGTCTTCGAGGCTGATCATTCAGTTCAACTTAATGATTGATGACAGCGCATTGAACCACGGCTTTACGATGACTGAGTAGAGTCGAGCCTGTCTTTCACCCGCGAGCCTCGTTCATGCCAGTCTCAATTGCTTCCCTCGATACCCCGGTCGCGCTCATCGATGTACCGCGGATGCAGCGCAATATCCAACGCATGCAACACCGCATGGACGCCTTGGGGGTGCGTTTGCGCCCGCACATCAAGACCAGCAAATGCCTGCCGGTGGTTCAGGCGCAGCTTGCAGCAGGCGCCAGCGCCATCACCGTGTCGACCCTTAAGGAAGCCGAGCATTGCTTCGCCGCCGGCATCCACGACATCTTTTATGCCGTGTCCATGGCGCCCGGCAAACTGGCCCAGGCCCTGACGCTGCGGCGCAAGGGCTGTCGCTTGAGCATCTTGACCGACAGCCTGGCGGCGACACAGGCCATCGTCGATTTCGGCAGGCAGCACGACGAACGTTTCGAAGTCTGGATCGAGATCGATTGCGATGGCCATCGTTCCGGCGTGCGCGTTGAAGACGATGCACTTGTCGACATCGCCCGGCGACTCAGCGAAGGCGACATGCAGCTTTGCGGCGTCATGACCCACGCCGGGTCCAGCTACGAGCTCGACACACCCCAAGCACTGCAAGCCTTGGCCGAACAAGAACGCCATCTCTGCGTCAGCGCCGCCCAACGCATCCGTGCAGCCGGGCTGGCCTGCCCCGAGGTCAGCATCGGCTCCACACCCACGGCACTTTCGGCACAAAGCCTGGAAGGCGTCACTGAAGTGCGCGCCGGCGTCTATGTGTTCTTCGACCTGGTGATGCACAACATCGGTGTTTGCCAGGCGGATGAGCTGGCCCTGAGCGTGCTGACCACCGTGATCGGCCATCAGCCGGACAAAGGCTGGATCATCACCGATGCCGGCTGGATGGCCATGAGTCGTGATCGGGGTACACAGCGCCAGCAGCGGGATTTCGGCTATGGGCAAGTGTGCAGCGAAGCCGGCGACTGGATCGAGGGCGCCCTGCTCTCCAGCGCCAACCAGGAGCACGGCATCGTCACCCTTTCCAGCCCCGGGGACATCGATATCACCGAGCGGTTTCCCATCGGCAGTCGCCTGCGCATCCTGCCCAACCACGCCTGCGCCACCGGTGCGCAATTCCCTGATTACCGCGCCTGCGATGCCTCGGGCGCGGTGCACACCTGGAGTCGTCTGCATGGCTGGTGAAATCGAGTTGATTCACACAACCCAGGCGGCCGCTGCGGGTGGACATTACGCCCAGGCGGTCTTGCACCAGGGCGTCTTGTACGTGTCCGGGCAACTGCCGGTACGCGCCGATGGCAGCCACAGCGTCGACCAACCGTTCGAAGTGCAAGCCGCCATCGCCCTGGACAACCTGATGGCGATTCTCGGCACGGCAGGCCGCAGCCCCAGCGACCTGTTGAAAGTGACGGTCTATGTCGCCGGCATCGAACACTGGCCGGCTTTCGACCGGATCTACGCCCGCTATCTCGGCGAACACCGGCCTGCGCGCGCGGTGGTGCCCGTCCCGGCCTTGCACCATGGGTACCTGATCGAAATCGAAGCGCTGGCCCGTGCGCGCCCCTTCCCAACGGCATGAGATGAACCCGTGGCGAGGGAGCTTGCTCCCGCTTGAGTGCGAAGCGCTCAGCGCTTTTTTGGGGCCGCTGCGCGACCCAGCGGGAGCAAGCTCCCTCGCCACAGGGGCTGGGCCTGACCTTCTTGCAATTGAACTGCTGTCGAGGATTTTCGAGGGAACATCATGAAGCCAGAAAAAAGCGACGTCTTGATTATCGGCGGCGGCATCATGGGGTCGGCGTCGGCGTTTTTCCTGCGCCAGCGTGGGCACTCGGTGACCCTGCTGGAACGCGACCTGATCGGCCAATACGCCAGTGGCGTGAATTTCGGCAACGTGCGGCGCCAAGGGCGATTCCTCGGCCAACTGGAGTTGTCGAATCGCTCGTACGGGTTATGGAAGCAGCTCCCCGAGTTGATCGGCGATGACCTGGAGTTCATCCCCAGCGGCCATATGCGCGTCTGTTATCGCGAGGACGAAATCGCCGAGCTTGAAGCCTACGCCGCCGCCCCCGAAGCCCGCGAATTGGACTTGCAAATCATCACCGGCAAGGCGTTGCACGCACGTTTCCCGTTCCTCGGCGCGCAGGTCAAGGGCGGCTCGTACGCCCCTCACGACGGCCACGCCAACCCACGCCTGGCCGCCCCGGCATTTGCCCGCGCGGCGACACGGGCCGGGGCCAGCATCCGCGAGCGAACAGAGGTCGCCGCGGTACAAAAGGTGAATGACCAATTCCACGTGACCACCACCGACGGCCAGCTATTCATTGCAGAGCAACTGCTGATCACGGCGGGGGCGTGGGGGGCGAAGCTGTCCGAACAATTCGACGAAGCGGTACCGTTGGAAGCCAATGGCCCACAGATGTCGGTCACCGAACCTGTGCCCTACGCCTTGCCGACCGTGATCGGCGTGTTCACCAAGATAAAGGAAGAGGTGATTTATTTCCGGCAGATCCCCCGAGGCAACCTCATCATCGGCGGCGGCAACCGCTGCAAACCGGACATGATCAACCGTCGCGCCTACTTCAAGCCCGAGAGCCTGCTCAACCAGATGCAGCAGATGAGCCGCCTGCTGCCCGGGGTGGCGAACCTCAACATCATCCGGGTGTGGAGCGGCATCGAAAGCTACACGCCAGACTCGCTGCCAATCATGGGCCCAAGCGGCAAGGTCAAGGGCTTGTTCTATGCCTTTGGGTTCTGCGGGCATGGCTTCCAGCTCGGCCCGGGCGTCGGCGACGTCATGGCCGAGCTGATCAGTACCGGCAGCACTCGCACCCTGATCAGCCCTTTTGATATTCGCAGGTTTACCGAACCGACCGCCCTGACAATGCCTCAGATGAGCACGCCTGGCACCGGCAGGCTCATTTGACGCAAGCGACTGGGCGCCCTTTTTGCCCCGGACGGATGCTGCCACTTTTTTCGCGAAGTTAACCCCGCAGATACAGCAGATTCTTCTTTGCCAGGCTTGAGAACGGCATATCCCATCCGGGCCGCTTTGTTAGTTTATCGAGAAGAAAACGGCCTCAGGATCTGTCGCCGGCAGTGCTATCACCGCTCTATGGGAGCCCGTTGGATGACCACCCCTTTTTTGAACACCCCGCCTACGTCCCAGCAGTTCTATATCAATGGTGACTGGCAGTCTCCGGCATACCCGGCCACGCTGCCCGTGGTCAATCCCGCCACCGAGCAAGTCATTGCCGAGGTCGCCCGAGGGTCCGGCGAAGACGTTGACCGCGCCGTCGCCGCGGCTCGCGCAGCATTTCCCGACTGGTCGGCAACCCCGGTGGAAGCACGCGTGGCGATCCTGGGAAAGATCCATGCGCTGATCCTTGAACGCAAAGAAGAACTGGCCCAGGCGCTCTCGCTGGAGATGGGCGCGGCCATCGGCTTCGCACGGGCCATGCAAGTGCCGCTGGCCGCCGAACACGTTCGGGTGGCCCGCGATGTGCTGTCCACTTACACCTTCCAGAAGATTGAGCATGGCACGGCCATTCAACGCGAACCCATCGGCGTCTGCGGCCTCATTACGCCGTGGAACTGGCCGCTGTATCAAATCACCGCCAAAGTCGCCCCGGCGATTGCCGCCGGTTGCACGGTGGTGTTGAAACCCAGCGAACTGTCGCCCCTGAGCGCCCTTCTCTTCGCGCAATTGGTGCATGACGCAGGCCTGCCTGCCGGCGTCTTCAACCTGGTGAACGGCAGCGGTGCCGAGGTCGGCGCGGCCATGGCGGCGCATCCCGACATCGACCTGATCTCCATCACCGGTTCGAACCGCGCCGGCGCCCTGGTGGCCCAGGCCGCCGCCCCTACGGTCAAGCGCGTTACCCAAGAGTTGGGCGGCAAGTCCCCGAACGTGCTGTTGCCCGACGCCGACTTCGCCAAGGCCGTACCGCCGGGCGTGATGTCGGCATTTCGCAACGTCGGCCAATCGTGCAGCGCACCGACCCGAATGATCGTGCCAAGGAACCGCCTGGCGGAAGTCGAGGCGTTGGCTGCCGCCACCGCCAACGCGATCATCGTGGGCGATCCACAATTGGAAGAAACGATCCTCGGCCCCATCGCCAACGAGGCCCAGTTCAATCGCGTGCAAGCCATGATCGAAGTGGGCATGAATGAAGGTGCCAAGCTTGTCTGTGGGGGCCCAGGACGCCCGGAGGGTCTCGAACAAGGCTTCTACACCCGTCCCACGGTTTTCTCGCAGGTCGACAGCGCCATGCGCATCGCCCAGGAAGAAATCTTCGGCCCGGTGCTGTGCATCATTGCCTATGACACGCTGGATGAAGCCGTCGCCATCGCCAACGACACCGTCTATGGGCTGGGCGCGCATGTCCAGGGTCAGGACCTGGAGCTTGCGCGCGCCGTTGCGTCGCGTATTCACGCAGGGCAAGTGCTGTTGAACTACCCGGCGTGGAACCCGATGGCACCGTTCGGTGGCTACAAGCGTTCGGGCAATGGCCGTGAGTATGGGGTTCACGGGTTTGAGGAGTATTTGGAGATCAAGGCGATTGTGGGGTTTGAGTGATTACAAAAACCGATGTCATCAAATGACACGAAAGCCCTCAGAGTCATCCTTGGATTGCCGCGTCACTGCCCGGAGAATGGCCGGACCTCACATGGCAGGAAACATCAATGCGGCAAATCAGCATCAATGACAAACCACTCAGGGGCCTCCATCGCCGCCTTCGTTCCATAGAGCGCTGGGCATCAAGTTTTCAAGACAACTTTTACCCAAGGCCTGGTGACAGGAAATATGCAAACTGGAAGATTCCTGTTCATGAGGCCTTGGTCGAAGGCCCTCAGGCCCGGATTGAAGTCCAGGCCTTCTGTATCCAACAATTGCTTGAAGCGGCAACCCATCTATCCAATGCAGCTGATCGCTCACAGGGCTACTACCGGGTCGCGTGCCTGCTGACGTGGCCATGGGTACATCAGAGTGAGGTCACCCTCTTCTATGATCAGGACTATTACCTACGGTTTCTCGGCGAAACCAATGCACTCAAACCGCAACTGCTCAGCCAGACACTCGCGTTACACACCCCGGCGCACTTCATAGAGCACGGGCATGATGTGACTCAGGCGGACGACGAAATCGCAGTTCAATGGTGGTGCATAGGCGAACCGGCCTGAAGTCGCTCGTAACCATAGGCTGGCCTCAGTCCTCGAACCGCCCCTTCCCCTCGCGATCATGCTCGTAGTGTCGGGTGAGCGGAAACGCCGGCAGCCAGGCCTCACGGCGCACGGTCCAGCTTTCGTAGGTGGGCATCAGTTGATCGGGGGCGTCCAGCGTCCCAAGGTGCACTTCTATTTCGTCACCCGAGCGGGCGAACAGCGACGAGCCGCAGCGGGGACAGAAAAAGCGTCCGGCGTAGTCCCGTGTTTCACCTTCGATCGTCACGGCATCCTGGGGAAACACGGCGGCAGCGTAGAAGAGCGCGCCGTGATGCTTGCGACAGTCGAGGCAGTGGCAGAGGCCTACGCGATACGGACGGCCTGAGGCTTGGATACGAACGTTGCCGCACAGGCATCCGCCGGTGAATCGGTCCATGGTGGGACTCCTCTGTCGTTGAGCGATCGAGATACAACCTTCGACCGCTTCTACCTGTTTCTGGTTTAACTCATTCAACCCACCATCGGCACCGCAATCAGCAATATCGCCGTCCCATGGGTAGCGGTCGATGCCACGACGCCGTAGCGCATACAAATGAGCCCGCAGGCCAGGCCCTCTATCAGCGTAAACAGCAACACGGGCCAACCGAGTTGGGTAACGCTCAAGGCGAGAAAAGCATGCAACGCAGAAAACGCCACGGCACTGATCAGCGCTGCTCGCAGGGCGCTGACATGCAGTTCGAGGTAACCCTGCAAGAAGCCACGAAACAGCACTTCTTCCAGCGCGTTAGCGCCATAGGCCAGCACCGCCATGCCGAGTAGCCAGGGCCAATAACCTGGAATCACCGTTTCACCCCCTTGATAAAGCCGCAACGGCAAACCGATCAGGCAGCCCACCGCGACGCCCATGGCCAGGCCAACCAGTCGATTGCCTTTGAATAGCACCACCAGTTGCCACAAGTCTGGCAACAGGCGCGCGCTCAACGCGACCAACAGCAGCGACGAAACACCCAACATCGCCAGCACGAACGGGTTGGCCAGAAAACCAATCTGCAGATCGCCGTTCAGGGACCACATGTGCAAGGGCGTCATGGCGTCGCGCATCAACACGAATGCCAATAGCACAGTCACGATACGCAACGCTGTCTGGGTCTTGGGCGTCAACGCGAACCAGAGGCCGAAGAGCGCCAGGCCCGGCAGCAGATACAGGGTGTAGTCCAGCAGAACAACGAGTCCTTCGGCGATCATTGCGCTCTTCCCTTGGCGTCAACCGGCGCATGTTGCGCCATCAGTTCCACGACCCAATCGATGAACACCCGCAACTTGGCGCTGATGTGCCGGTTCGGGGGATAGGCCACATACAGCGGCATCGGCTCGAGGTGCCAGTCTTCGAACAGCGGCACCAACCCGCCCTGCGCTTCATGAGGCCTGGACATGTACTTGGGCAGCCAGAGCACGCCCAGCCCAGCCAAACCGGCCGCGAGGTAGGCGTTGCCGTCGTCGATGGCCAGCGCGTAGCGCCCTTTGACGTGAAGCAGCTCACCGTCACGGCGCATGGCGTAGGGCAAGGATTTGCCGGTGCGGGCCCACAGGAAACCCACAGTGCGGTGGTGCGAGCCTTCCAATTCTCGCGGATGCGCGGGCAGGCCAAATCGTGCCAGGTAACTCGGGGCGGCGAAAACGCCGAGGGCGAGATCGCCAACGCGTCGGGCGACCAGCGACTGATCCCTCAACTCACCGCCCCGCACCACGCAATCGACGTTTTCATCGAGCATGTCGACGATGCGATCACTGACGCCCATGTCGATCTGGATGTCCGGGTATCGCGCGTAGAACGTTGGCAAGGCCGGTATCAGGATCATCGAAGCCAGCGGACTCGGCACGTCCACCCGCAGTCGCCCGCGAGGTAACGCCTGGGCGCCGGACACGCTGGTCTCGGCATCGTCCATGTCGGCCAACAGCCGGATCACTCGTTCGTAATAGACGGCGCCGTCGGCGGTGACGTTGACCTTGCGCGTGGTGCGGTTGAGCAACTTGACCCGCAACCGTGCCTCGAGCTGCTGCACCAATTGGGTCACGGTGGTCTTGCTCATGTGCAGGGTTTCAGCCGCCTTGGTGAAGCTGCCCGCCTCCACGACTCGAACGAACGCTTGCATCGCATCAAAACGATCCATCTGTGCCTCGGCTGTCGATCCGATTGTTTGGATTCTACAAACAGTGATCGCCAAGGTTGCTCGTTTATCGCCAGGACACAAGCCCCTAGAGTGAGTTCATCGTTTGGAACCCACTCTTTGATGGAGGTACTCATGACACAGCGCGACGTGGTTTTCCCGCCTGGACGCCAGGCACTCTATGAGCGCAATCGCTATTCGCCGGCGATTCGGTCCAATGGTTTTCTGTTCGTCTCGGGACAGGTTGGTAGCACCGAAAACGGTTCGCCAGAGCCCGACCTGGAAGCTCAGGTTCGGCTGGCGTTCAACAACCTGAAGGCGATTCTTGCTGCCGCCGATTGCAGTTTTGATGATGTGGTGGACGTCACGGTCTTCATGGTCGACCCCGAATCGATCTTCGAACGGGTCTGGAGCGTCGTGCCCGAGTTCTGGGGCAACGCACCGCATCCGACGCTGACGGCGGTGGGCGTGACATGGCTGTATGGGTTTCAGTTCGAGATCAAGGTGATTGCCAAGTTGCCTGAAACCACCCTATAGGTCAGCTTGCATCAATGTGGCTGTGCCGCCGCCATCGCGAGCAGGCTCGCTCCCACAGGGGGACCTGTGCTGGTCGGGAATTCGAAGTCACCACAAATCAAATGTGGGAGCGAGCTTGCTCGCGATGGCGCCGGATCAGCTTGCATTGGAGTTGACTGACCCACCGCTTTCGCGAGCAAGCTCGCTCCCACAGGGGATCTGTGCTGGTCGAAAAATCGAAGTCACCACAAATCAAATGTGGGAGCGAGCTTGCTCGCGATGGCGCCGGATCAGCCAGCATTGGAGTTGACTGACCCACCGCTTTCGCGAGCAAGCTCGCTCCCACAGGGGAATGATGGTGGTGATTCGCCGGCTAGCCTTTTACCGCGGCCTCAATCGCGGCAATGTCGATCTTGGTCATCGTCATCATGGCCTCGAAGGCACGCTTGGCGGCGGCTTTGTCGGCACTGGCGACCGCTTCAAGCAACACGCGAGGACTGATCTGCCACGACAACCCCCACTTGTCCTTGCACCAGCCGCAGACGCTCGCCTCGCCGCCGTTGTCGATGATCGCGTTCCACAAACGGTCTGTTTCGGCCTGGTCTTCAGTTGCGATCTGAAATGAAAAAGCCTCGCTGTGCTTGAACGCCGACCCGCCGTTGAGGCCGACGCAAGGGATGCCGATCACCGTGAATTCCACGGTGATCACGTCGCCCTGCTTGCCCGACGGATAATCGCCCGGGGCATGATGGATAGCGCTCACCGCACTGTCGGGAAAGGTTCTTGCGTAGAACTCCGCCGCTTCCTGGGCGGTGCCGTCGTACCAGAGACAAATCCTGTTTTTATTATTCATTCCGGTTCTCCGAAAGGGACTGGACGATAAAGTCTAGCAGCCCCTCCGAAAGTTACAGATGACCGGCCCTCAGGTGAACAGATCAACCCCCAACTGGAACGCAACCCACAATGCCAGGCCTGTGGCAAACATCAACGCGATGTTCTCGAACAGGTTGTTGCGGTATTCCTTGCCCAGCAGGGACTTCTGGTTGGACATGATCAACAGGCCCAGGGAAATCACCGGCAAGCCGATGATGTTCAGCGCATTGACGCCGATGGTCAGCGTGACGAAGTCCGGCATGCCCGGGAGCGACCAGATCAATGGTGTCACGAGGATGAACAGCATGAACCATTTGTGCATCGGGTCACGGTGGAACTCTTTGCCGTAACGCTCCCGGCGCTCGGGCCGTACGTGCTGGAAGGCGTCGGTGATGAGCATCGGGAACGCCGTGGTCTTGCCGGAGATGCTGGCGAACAGCGTGGCAAACACACCGATAAAGAACACGTACCAACCGATCGAGCCGAAGAACATTTCCAGGGCCTTGCCCAAATCGCCCAGGGTTTTGACCTCGATGCCGTTGGGTCGCAGGATTTCCGCACCGACGATCCAGATGGCCAGGTTGATGATGATCCCGACAAACACCGCAAACAGCAGGTCGTTACGCTGGATACGCTTGTGTTCTGGTCCCACCCAGCCCTTCTGGCGCATGACATACGGATGAACGAAGTTGGCGATGGAACCGGCCACCGCACCGATCACCGAAACGGCCACCAGCAACGCGCCGTGCACCCCTTCATCGGGCGGGATACTGAAGCCGATGGTGCCTCTGACGATGCCGGCGACATCCGGGCCGGACATCACCGCCAGGGCCAGGAACGCCAGCGTCATGATCGCCAGCAGCCCTTTCATCACGCCTTCGATCATCGAATAGATATTGCGCCCGACGAGCATCCACACCGCCAACACCACTGCCACCGAACACAGCATTGGATAGTCGACCTTGAGCAACATGGCCAAGGCTTCGCCAGCCCCCTTGATCATGTAGGCGTTCATCAGGTGCCCCATGAGCAACGCATACACCAGCAGGAACCAGGCGAAAAACGGATTGAGCTGGGCATAACCTTGCAGGATGGTCATGCCCTGGTTATTGCAGAGCTGGAAGCGCGCGATGATGTTGACGATCAGGTAACGCAGCAGCAGAGAGACCGCCAGTACCCACATCATCGCGTAGCCATAATTCGCGCCAGCCACGGATGAAGTGATCAAATCGCCGGCACCCAGCCAGGAAAGGACCGCGATGATGCCGGGGCCGAGAAGCTTGAGCAGGCGTACGAAACGGCCTTGCGTGGACGCCGCAGCCTGGCCTTCAGCGGAAGGAATGCTCGTCATGGATGGAATCTCCGTTATTTTTTTTGTGAGAAACGGCCACAGTCGAACATATTAGATACGACGTCGTACAACCATTATTAATGCGTAATTATGTAGAAATGTTTCATGGCATCCGCTCCCAAGATGCCGTTGTAGTCCAGGAGCAAATTGCCACTAGCCCCTCACCTGTTCGCCGTTATCGACCATCCAGCGCACCATCCGCGCCAACGGCACCCGATGCTGCTGGATGGCGCACCAACTGACGTGTTCATGGCGATACAACTCGACATAACGGTTGAGCAGCACATGGCGACCGTCCTCGGCCAAGCGCAATTCAACTTCACGACAGTGCAATACATCCGGCTCGAACGAGCGCATTCGCCGATGCAGGACCAACACCTCGCTACTCATCAGCAGCGGCTCCGTCCTGGCATTGCGGATGGTCCTGCACCACCGCCCCCAACTTCCCTTGCGCGACAAAATCGGCACGCTGCTGCGCCGTTGCATCGCGTAGCGCCGCGTAGTAATCCGCTTGGGTCTGCAACTGGTCGGTCAGTGGCAATGCCTCGGCGCGGCCATCGACAACGCCGCCGACGGTGTTGATCGTACCCAGGGTATCGACGGTGCTGCTGTTGTCGCCAAACGGGTCGACGGCAAAACTCAGCACTTTGCCCGTCGCGTCCCGCAGGTTGGCGCTGCCCAGCAGGGGCAGTTCCACGACAGGTCCGGGGGCGACGTTCCAGACGCCGAAGGTCTGGCCGAAATCGGCCTCGTGGCGCTCGATGCCCAGCTTGCCCGACACGTCGATCAGCCCGACGATGCCCGCCGTGGTGTTGATGACGAACCGCCCCAGTGTGTTGACCGAGCGCTGGGCATTGCCTTGTAGCAAGTCGTTGATGAACACCTTGGGTTCACCGAAGTTCGCCACGAAGTTGTGGACGCCGGCCTGGAACATCTCCGGCAACTTGAGATAACCACGGGCCACTGGGGCCAGCGCGTAGTCATCCACGGTTCGGTTGAAGGCAAAGATGCCACGATTGACCGGTTCTGCGGGATCGTGAACGGTATAGGCCGCGCGTTCACACGAACCCGGCGTTGCCGCGGGCGTGCTGGAGCAACCGCTGGCGAGTGCCGTCAGTACAATCACGACGGTGGATCGAACAAACAATGGAGCGGGTTTGGTGATCGGCATACAGGGGGATCTCGGCGAGGAATGGAGGCGATACCGATCAGCTAACGAAACGGTGCCGGACACAGCTCTTGTGAAGAGGAGGACGCTTACTGTGGGAGCAAGGCTTGCCCGCGATGCAGGCGACGCGGACTTTCAAATATCGAGGCGCCTGTTTCGCGAGCAAGCTTTGCTCCCACAGAAATCCCCTCGCCACAAGTTTTGTGCAGGGCTGAGTATTTTTTAACTGACCGACATCAAGGCCATCCTGCCGCTGTTCTTTTGCCTGGAGATTTCCAGAATATTGCCCGAGCGCAACTTTATTGCCGGATTGAAATATATGACGCAGGCCCTGGATTGACCCTAGTATCGCCTCCTGTATTCATTACCCTGCGTGCCCACCGTGAGCCATTTATTACTGGTGGACGATGACCTCGAAGTCCTCGCCCTCTTGCGCAAGTTCCTCGAACAACATGGCTACAGCGTGGATGTCGCCGCCGACGGCAACGCCTTGTGGCAGGCGGTGGAACGGCGGGTGCCGGACCTCATCATCCTCGACGTCATGCTGCCGGGCGACAACGGCCTGGTGCTCTGCCAGCGACTGCGGGCCGAGCACACGGTCGGCATCATCATGCTCACCGCCATGGGCGAATTGAGTGATCGCGTCGTCGGCCTGGAGCTGGGGGCGGACGATTACCTGACCAAGCCGTTCGACGCCCGGGAGCTGTTGGCCCGGGTGCGTGCCGTGCTGCGGCGCACCGGTGAAGCCAGGGACACGCTGAACGACGCCTCCCGACCAATCCTGGAGTTCGAGAACTGGCAACTGGACGTTACCCGGCGCGAACTGCGCTCACCGGACAAGGTCATGATCCCGTTGTCGGCCGGAGAGTTCGAACTGCTGCTGGTGTTCGCCGAACACTCGCGCCGGGTGCTGACGCGCCAGCAGTTGCTGGACCTGGCCCGCGGCGAAACCTTCGAAGCGTTTGACCGCAGCATCGATGTCCAGGTCAGCCGCCTGCGGCGCAAGTTGGAGACCGACATCACCGGTACGTCGATGATCCGTACCGTGCGCAACAGCGGCTACCTGTTCAGCCCCCACGTGGTGAAGCGATGAAACCCTCGCGCTCGCGCGCTCAGCGCCCACGGGACACGGTAGCGCGCTGGATCGCCCTGACCACCATGATCGCCATGCTGACCTTGTTGGCCCTCAATGAGCTGTTCAGCCTGCTGGCCGGTGCCTGGGCGCGCCCTCCCCTGATGGAAACCGGCCTGATGGAAAAGGCCACCGCCATCACCCGCATCATTGACTCTGTCGCCCCCGAACAACGCCCCGCGATTGCCAAGGCCGCCAGCGACCAGGCATTCAACGCACAATGGCTGCAACGGCATGAAGACGCGCGGTTGCCGGTGATCGACAAGCCGGAGTTCAGTGAAGGTTCGGTGTTACTGCGCCAGCAGTTGGGCCGGCCGGACGCCAGGATCGAAGCCTACGAACCGAACGATTGGCCAGCCGATCAACCCGACGCACGCTACGCGGCGATCATCGAATTGGCCGACCATTCGTGGGTGATCTTCTCTGTGCCCTCGCGCAGTTGGGGGCTGGAGGAATGGGCGCGCAACGGGATCATCATCGCCCTGATCCTGCTCTCGACGTTGATCGTCGCGCTGATCGCCACACGGCACCTGGCCGCCCCGCTGGAACGTTTTGCCGAAGGCGCCCGGCGCTTCGGCGTCGACCACCAGGCGCCACCGATTCCGGTCATCGGCCCCCACGAAATCCGCCAGGCGATCCTCGCGTTCAATGCCATGCAGGCCCAGCTCAAGCATTTTCTACAGGACCGCACGCAGATGCTCGCCGCCATCTCCCATGACTTGCGCGCGCCGCTCACCCGCATGCGCCTGCGCGGGGAGTTCATCGAGGATGCCGAACAACAATCGCGCTTGTTCAGGGACGTGGACGAAATGCAGGCGATGGTCAACTCAGCCCTGGAGTTCTTCCGCGACGATGCCCGCCTTGAACACGCCACCGCGTTCGACCTGGCTGAGTTGCTGCACACCATCGTCGATGACCTCAAGGACGCCGGCACCGAGGTCGCGTTCGAAGGTGCCCAGCGCTTGGTTTATGTCGGGCGTCCCATTGGCATCAAGCGCGCCTTGGTCAACCTGATCGACAACGCGATCAAATATGGCGGCGCGCCCACTGTTCGACTCGAGGCCGACGCCAATCGTGTGGATATTTGCATTCTGGATCGCGGACCCGGCATCGCCGCGCAACACCTTGAGCAGGTCTTCACGCCGTTCTTTCGCATCGAAGGCTCTCGCAACAAGCACACCGGCGGCGTGGGGCTGGGCCTGTCGGCGGCCCGGGCGACGGTGCTGGAACATGGCGGCACGCTGACCCTGAGGAATCGACGCGGTGGCGGGTTGGAGGCCAGGGTCTCGCTGCCGCTTGACTGAAGTGCCCGATGTACCGATCCGCGCTAAACAATCAGCGCCTTCCTCGGTAGGATGTCCGGCCTTTGCGACCTGAACCCTGCCCCCCAGGAAGGCGCTCTTGTTTGTATCGCCCGACTCAATGCCATCGTTCGCGCTCATTGTAGGAGCTGCCTAGCGAAGCGAGGCTGCGATCTTTTGATCTTTCGCTTGAGATTCAAGTGCCTGGGGAAAGATCGCAGCCTCGCTTCGCTCGGCAGCTCCTACAGCGCCCCCTAGCGGGAGCAAGCTTCCTCGACAGACAGGAATCGACGGAGCCAAACCAAGGAATTCACCGATGATTCTTATCATTTATGCGCACCCCTACCCCGACAAATCGCGGGTCAACCAGCAGATGCTCAAGCGAGTGTCGACCAACCCGGACGTGGTCATACGTTCGCTCTATGATCTTTACCCCAACTTCGATATCGACGTCGAGGCGGAACAGCGAGCGGTGGAACAAGCAGAGCTGGTCGTCCTCCAGCACCCGATGTACTGGTACAGCACGCCGCCCCTGTTGAAACTGTGGATCGATAAGGTGTTCACCCACGGCTGGGCCTACGGTAAAGACGCCGTCGCCCTCAAAGACAAGCGCTTGTTGTGGGCTGTCACCACCGGTGGCGATCACGCGCATTTTGCGATCGGCGACTACCCCGATTTTTCGGCGCTGGCCCAACCTCTCCACGCCACGGCCATTTACTGCGGCATGCGCTGGCTGGAACCGGTGGTCGTGCATGGCGCCTATGCCGCCGACCCTGAGGCCCAACACGCACAAATCGAACACTATGGCGCTCGCCTGGCCGCCTGGAAGGAAGATTGAAATGGAGACGCACAGCCTGATTGAAATGCTGATCTACCTGGCCTCGGCGACGTTGATCGTGCCGATTGCCGTTCGGTTTGGCCTGGGCCCGGTGTTGGGTTACCTGCTGGCCGGGTGCATCATCGGCCCATGGGGGCTGAAGCTGATTACCGATGTGAAGGCCATTCTGGAATTCGCTGAAATCGGCGTGGTGCTGATGCTGTTCATCATCGGCCTTGAGCTCGACCCCAAGCGGCTCTGGGCCCTGCGCAAGATGGTGTTCGGTGGCGGTGCCCTGCAGATGCTCGCCTGTGGCGCTGCCATTGGCTTGTTCTGCACGGCCCTTGGCCTGAACTGGACGGCAGCGCTGCTGGTCGGCCTGACCCTGAGCCTGTCCTCCACGGCCATCGCCATGCAGGCCATGAGCGAACGCAACCTGACCGCCACCGCCGTCGGCCGCAGCAGCTTTGCCGTGCTGCTGTTCCAGGACATCGCGGCGATTCCGCTGGTGGCGATGATTCCGTTGTTGTCGGCCCACGGCGACACGCCTTCGGGCACGGCGCTGTTGCTATCGATTGGCAAAATCGTCGCCGCCATCGCCATCGTCGTGCTGTTGGGACGCTACGTGACGCGACCGCTGCTGCGCTTCGCAGCGCGGTCAGGCTTGCGCGAGATTTTCAGTGCCGTCGCACTTTTCCTGGTGTTCGGCTTCGGCTTCCTGCTGGAAGAAGCCGGCTTGTCGATGGCCATGGGCGCGTTCCTCGCCGGGGTCCTGCTGGCCAGCTCCGAATACCGCCATGCCCTGGAAAGCGACATTGAACCGTTCAAAGGCCTGCTGTTGGGTCTGTTCTTCATCGGTGTCGGCATGTCGATTGATTTCGGCACCCTGATCAACGCACCGCTGAAAGTCATCACCCTGACCCTGGGTTTCATCCTGATCAAGCTGCTGGTGATCAAGATGGCGGGCCGGTTCCTCAACGTCCCCGCCGGTCAGCGCTCCTGGCAGGCGGTGTTGCTGGGCCAGGGCAGCGAATTCGCCTTCGTGGTGTTTGGCGCGGCGACCGTGGCCGGCATCTTGACCGATCAATGGGGCAAGAGCCTGACCCTGGCGGTGGCCCTGTCCATGTGCCTGACGCCCTTGCTGATCGTGTTGCTGGATCGGTTCGAGTCCGTCGCCAAGAAAAACAAACGCGAATCCGACCTCGTCGACCAGCAGAATCCACGGGTGATCATCGCCGGGTTCGGGCGTTTCGGGCAGATCGCCGGACGGCTGTTGATGTCTTGCGGCGTCGAGGTGGTGGTATTGGATCACGACCCGGACAACATCGAGACGCTGCGTAAATTCGGCGTGAAAGTCTTTTATGGCGATGCCACGCGCCTCGACCTACTGCACGCAGCCGGCGCGGCCCAAGCGGTGGTGCTGATCAATGCGATCGACGATCGGGAAGACAACCTGGCGCTGACCCGGCTGGCCCAGGAGCACTTCCCCGCGTTGCAGTTGATCGTGCGGGCGCGGGACATGGGGCACCTCATCACCCTTCGGCAGATGGGTGTGGAGGCGGCTGAGCGGGAAACCTTCGAGAGCGCGCTGTCATTGGGTCGCAGTGCGCTGGAACACATGGGCGTCGGGGCCTACGAAGCGCGTGAGCGGGCGGATCAGTTCCGCCGGCTGAACCTCAAGATGCTGGAGGAAATCGTCGCCCAGCCGGAAGATGACCTCAAGTTCCGCCACGATGCCTACCGGCGCGCCAATGCGCTGCTCACGGACATGTTCAACGAAGACCGTGCCCGCCCCGTCGACAACTGGCAGGAACACCATCGCAACGAAACGGAAAAGACGCCCGGTTGACCGGCGTCACACACGCCCGAACTTGCGCCGGTACGCCACCGGCGTCAGCCCAGTCAGTGCCTTGAACATCCGTTGCAAGTTGGAGCTGCTGCTGAAACCCAGCTCGGCGCCGATGCTGGCGAGGGGCAGCGCCGTCAACGTCAGGCGTTCGCTGACCTGGTTCAACTTGATGCGTCGGGCGTAGGCCGCGACAGTCTCACCCGTTTCACGGCTGACCTTGCGCGCCAAGGTGCGCTCGGACACCGCCAACTGGCTCGCCAGTGCCTGGACGGTGATCCGCTCGGCCGGCATCTGTTCGATCAAGCCGTGCAACTGTCGCAGCCATCCGCTGGGTTGCTCGATCAGGGCCGCCCCCTGGAACGCCGCATGGGGAATGGCCGGGCGCGGTAGCACCATGAGCCGGGTAATGTCGCGCAACACGTCACTGCTGACGCTGCGTTCGATGAGTTTTTCGGCGATGGGCAGGTAGCCGTTCACCCCGGACGCCGTCGCCGTGCGCTCGTTGAACACGCAGTTCTGCTCGCTTTGCCAATGGACTTTTCGATACTGCTGCTGCATCGCTTGCGCCAGCCACCAGGTCACCGTCGCGCCCTGCCCGTTCAATCGACCGGCGGCGGCCAGCAGGCAGACACCGGTGCAATAGGACCAGAGCTGAAGCGATCGGGCATGCTTGGACAGCGCGCTCACGAGGGCTGTCTGATCAGCCAACAGCGCATTCACCTGCTCGGCCGATTCGGCCCAGAAGCCAGGAACCAGAACGGCATCCAAACCCGCGCTGCCCAACACCGCTTCCGCCTGCAGGGTCACGCCATGGGCACATACTACCGGCCCGGCCTGCAATGCGATGTAGCGAGCCTCGAACAGCGCCCGCCCTCCTCTGCGGTTGGCGGCATGCAGCAGATCGGCGAACGCGAACAGGCCGGCGGGCATGCAGCCGGGAAACAGGAGCAAACCGATGCGAAGTTTGTTGGTCATGGCCTGAAACGAATCAAAGATGTCAGATCCGGCCATTATGCACATGGGAACGGATCGGCACCATGAAGCGCTCGCTCAACAGGAATGCCTCATGAACATCCAGCAGATCCGTAACGCCACGATCATTCTTGAATTCGGCCCGTATCGCGTGCTCGTCGACCCGATGCTGGCTGGCAAGGGCACGCTGCCGCCGCTCCGACTGTTTGGTGCCACGCAGCGTAATCCACTGGTGGCGCTTCCGGCCTCGACAGCGACAGACCTCGATACGGTCACCCATTGCTTGATCACCCACTGTCAGAAAGGCCATTTCGACCATCTGGATCGCGCAGCCAAGCAGTGGCTGAGGGAAAAACAGATCCCGGTCATCTGCACCCCCCATGACGCCCCCTACCTCACCAAGCGTGGCCTGAATGTCCAACCACTGGCCAAGGCGCATGACCAACCCAACCCATTCCTGGGCGGCACTATTCGCTCCGTTCGATGCACCCATGGGCTGGGTCTGGCGGGCAAGCTGATGGAGCATGGCGTCGGCTACCTGATCGAGCTGCCCGGCGAACCGAGCGTCTACCTCACCGGCGATACCGTGCTCACCCCCACCGTGTGCGAATTCGTCTTGCGCCACCAGCCACAGGTCAGCGTGGTTCCGGCAGGCGGGGCACGGTTCGATATCGGCGGCGACATCATCATGGGCATCGACGAGACACTGGAATTCACTCGCTTATCTCGCGGGACCGTGGTGGCCAATCACCTGGAAGCGATCAGCCACTGCCCGACGACACGCAAGGCCCTTGCCGAAGCCGCCGCGCTGGCCGGCGTCGCAGGCCGGCTGTTGATACCGGAGGATGGCCAGACGTTGGTCTTTCGGGCGGCCTAGGCCAATGCGTCCAGCTCGGCCAGCATCGGCGCAGGGATCTTCAGTTCACTCGCCGTGAGGTTTTCCCGCAGGTGCGCCAACGACGACGTACCGGGAATCAGCAGGATATTCGGCGCACGTTGCAGCAACCACGCCAGGGCCACGCACAGCGGTGAGGCCTGCAAACGCGCCGCCACGCTGGAAAGGGTGTCCGATTGCAGCGGTGTGAAGCCGCCCAGTGGGAAGAACGGCACGTAGGCGATGCCCTGCCGGCCCAGGTTGGCAATGAGGTGTTCGTCGTCGCGATGGGTCAGGTTGTAGTGGTTCTGCACGCAAACCACCTGGGCAATGCCTTGGGCCTGCTTGACCTGCGCGGCCGTGACGTTGCTCAGGCCCAGGTGACGGATGAGGCCTTGGCGCTGCAGCTCGGCCAGTGTCGTGAACGACTCTTCGATGGAGTCTTCGGTGGGCGAATGCAGGTCGCCCCACACCCTAAGGTTGACCACGTCCAATACCTCCACCCCCAGGTTGCGCAGATTGTCGTGGACCGCACGGGTCAACTCGGCGGGGCTGTGGGCCGGGTTCCAGGACGCGTCGGCACCACGAACGGCGCCGACCTTGGTGACGATGACCAGATCCTGGGCGTAAGGGTGCAGCGCTTCGCGGATCAGCTGGTTGGTGACATGGGGCCCGTAGAAATCGGCGGTGTCGATGTGATTGACCCCGCTCGCCAATGCTTCGCGCAGCACGGCGACGGCGGCCGCCGGATCTTTGGGCGGTCCGAAGACCTGGGGCCCCGCCAACTGCATCGCGCCGTAGCCCATGCGATTGACCGTGCGATCGCCCAGTAAGAAGCTGCCTGCCTTGCCTGCAATGTTCATCTCGTCGCCCTCGGATCAATGTAAGTGAGCCGACTATAGGCGTTGACCATTCCCTTGATAATCAGGTGCAATCAGCACGGGTTGTACGGCGGAGAGAACAATGGCGACGGATATTCAAGACTTGCTGGCCTTTGTGTCCGTGGTCAATGCGAAGGGCTTTCGTGAAGGCGCGCGGCTGAGCGGCAAGTCTGCCTCAAGCCTCAGCGATGCCGTACGCCGAATGGAAAGCCGGCTCGGCGTACGCCTGCTCAACCGCACCACCCGCAGCGTGGTACCGACCGAGGCCGGTGCCCGGTTGATGGAACGCATCGTCCCGGCCCTGGGCGAGGTCGAGGCGGCGATGGACGTGGTCAACGACTTTCGCGACCGGCCTTCGGGCACCCTCAGGCTGAACGTGCCGGTCAGCGCGGCCCGGCTGGTGTTGCCGGCGATCATCACGCCGTTCCTGAAAAGCTATCCCGACATCCGCTTGGAAGTGGTCACCGAGGAGAGCTTCGTCGACATGCTCGCGGCCGGCTGTGACGCCGGCATTCGCTACGACGAGCGCTTGGAGCAGGACATGATCGCCATCCCCATCGGCCCACGGTTCCAGCGCTTCGCGACCGCCGCTTCACCCGCGTACCTCGATGCCAGGGGCCGGCCCGAACATCCACGGGACCTGCTTGGGCATGCCTGCCTGACGGGCAAGTTTCCCAGCGGCGCCCTGCCCCTGTGGGAATATGAACGTGACGGCGAAACGATGAGCGTCGACCCGAGCGGCCCGTTGATCGTGCGCATCGGCGGCGCGATGGACCTGGCAGTACAGGCTGCGGTGGATGGGCTGGGCATTGTCCATCTGTTCGAGGACTGGTTGCGGCCCCACCTGGACAGCGGCGCCCTCGAACCGGTACTCGAACCCTGGTGGCAGCGCTTTACCGGGCCGTTCCTCTACTACCCCGGCCGCCGCTACTTGCCTTCGCCGTTGAGGGCTTTTGTGGATTTCATCAATGCACAACAGTGTGGAAGCGAGCTTGCTCGCGATGGCGGTCATGCATTCACCCCATTGCCCACTCGTCTCCTCGCCGCAAGGATTTTCGAACCAAGCCATTCGCCACGGCTCGGACCTACATGACACCGCTGAAAGCCACGATGACGCGCTTCGACCGTCACGGCTTGAACGGCGGGTACATCAAGAATGCCTTGCGTTTCACTGCCGGGAGTTTTCGTTATGTGTGACGGTCTTGTTCAACACGTTTCTTCAAAAGACTCCCTGGCGTATTTCGCCCAGCGAGACACGCTCGGCAGCCGTTTCGGTGCTAGCGTGACGCCCTTGGACCTGTACGTGACAACGCCGCCCAAGGTCCTGGACCGCCAGAGCCTGATCAAGCCAAACATGCAGGTCAGCGCCATTCGTCGTCGCGGCGGGCACTTGGAGTGCATCAAGGTTCGCTGGGGTTGGTCGCCGATCTGGTCAGTCGGAACGATGCCGCCGCTGACCCATCTGCCCTTGCATCTGGTGATGCGTTCCAAGGTCTTCGACCCCATCAAGCACGAAGGCCGCGTACTGGTCGCCGTGGAGGGTTGGTATGAGTCGCAAGCCCCCGCCTCGCCCTCCCAGGCGCAACGTCTCACCTACACGACCGCCCGGCAGTCGGCCCCGATCTTCCTGGCCGCCCTGGCCCAGGCCAGCGAGACCCCGTTTGGCTGTGACGGCCTGGCCCTGGTGACGTATGGCGACATCGCCAACCAGCAGCAGCGGGTACTGGCCTTCGGTGCCGAAGATGCGCTCGACTGGCTGGAGCCCGCGCTGGGATGGGAACAGGCACAACAGCTGGCCGCACGCCTGAACGGCGCGCAACCGCACCTTGAACCGGCAATGACAACCCAACGTCCGGCCCAGGGCGGACTTTGACTTAGGGAGATAAAGCCATGTACGTGATCATGGGCGCCACAGGCCACGTTGGCTCGGCCACGGCCCGAGCCTTGCTGGCGCCAGGGCATGCCGTGATTGTCATGACCCGCAACGCCACCCACGCCACCGAATGGCACGCCAGGGGCGCTCAAATCGTCGAAGCGGATGCTGAAAACGTCGAATCGTTGCGCGCCGCGTTTCGGCTCGGGCGCAGGGCGTTCATTCTCAACCCGTCGGCGGATCCCAGTACCGATACCGATGCGGTGGAACGGCGCACGGTGGCCAACATCCTGGCCGCCCTCGACGGATCGGGCCTTGAGAAAATCGTCGTGCAATCCACCGCCGGCGCCCAGCCCGGCGAGCGTATCGGCGATCTCAGCGTCTTGTGGGAGTTGGAAGACGGGCTGCGCAACCAGTCGATCCCGGCAGCGATCAATCGCGGCGCTTATTACATGAGCAACTGGGACAGCCTGCTCGATACCGTGCGCGAGACCGGCAAGTTACCGACGCTGTTTCCCGCCGACCTGGCCTTTCCCATGGTTGCGCCCCGGGACCTGGGCGAAGTGGCGGCCGCGCGGTTGCTATCCTCGGTTGACGACATTGGCGTGCGTAACGTGCAGGGGCCTCGCCTGTACTCGCCCAACGATGTGGCCCAGGCATTTTCCCAGGCGCTCGGCCGGCTGGTCGAGGTACAAGTGATCCCCAGGGATCAATGGGAAAACACCTTCCAGAGCCTCGGCTTCAGTCCCGCTGCGGCGCAATCCTATACACGCATGAGCGCCGTCAGCCTCGACAGCGGCTTCGACGTGGGCGACAACGCCTTGCACGGCACTATGACGCTTGAGGCCTACATCCAGGCGCTGGTGCAAAACAACGGGCTGGGAGCGCACGGATAAAGGAATGCAGGAACGGCGCGGCAATGGACGGTAAACTGCGGCGGTCCTTTTTCTTTTCCAGCATGAGGCTTTGCATGAGCAACCCAGATATCACGTTTATTCCAGATTCGGATGCGGACTCCATTTCCTCCGACGTCGCCGGTTTCGGCGGCCTGCTGGTTTCCACGCAAATCCCCACCCACGCCGACGGCAGCCTGGAACTGGGTGACATCACGCTGCAGAGCGAACGCACGCTGCAAGCCCTCAAGACTGCCCTGGAGGGCGCCGGCAGTTCCATGGACCGGGTCCTGCACCTGACCATCTACCTGACCGACATGGCTGACCGCGCCGCTTTCAACGAGGTCTACAAACGCTTCTTCGCAAAACCCTGGCCGGTTCGCGCCGCCGTGGGCGTGGCGTCGCTGGCGGTTGAAGGGATGAAAGTGGAAGTGACGGCGATGGCGGCGAAGGGCTGAGCGGGCCCACTGCACTTTTGTAGCGCTGCACTGCTTTTTGTGGCGAGGGAGCTTGCTCCCGCTGGACTGCGCCTGTAGGAGCTGACGAGTGCAACGAGGCTGCGATCTTGTCCCAGACAGTTGAGTCTCAAGCGAAAGATCAAGATCAAGATCAAGATCAAGATCAAGATCAAGATCAAGATCAAGATCAAGATCAAGATCAAGATCAAGATCAAGATCAAGATCAAGATCAAGATCAAGATCAAGATCAAGATCAAGATCAAAAGATCGCAGGCTTCGCCAGCTCCTACAGAACCCAGCGGGAGCAAGCTCCCTCGCCACAGGTGTTTTGTTAACCCAGGCTCCCAGTCCAGCAGGGGACCTTGTTTATCCAGATGTAGGAGCATTCGGGATCGGGCTACGTTGTCTTGCGCCGTTGCCTACAACTGCGCCAGAATCCGCCGGCTTGTGCGCCTTGGGCCAGGGCTCTATCGTTTCCGGGTCGCTGATTGAATCAGCGATCGGGTTTGGTAGCCCGGCTTTTGACTTGTCGCATAGCCCTTGTCATACAGTCCATTTCGGAACTGTTTTATGGCGGTCATGCGCAGGGCGTCTTCGGACGCGCCGGTTCTCCAAGTCACCGGTCTACCAACCCGCGTATGGCCGCCACCCTTCGTTTGGTAGCGAGAGTGATGGCTCCATTTTTCGATTTGGAGATTCAACCATGTTCAAACCAACACCCAACCCACCGGACACCGATCCAGCCAACTCAAAAGCGCTCGACAAAGCCGCCGACCGCATCCTCGATCACTACCTCAAGCCCAAACCCAACAAACCCGAGGTGATCCAGGCCAGCTCTTCACCGTCACCCATGGCGTCGACACCGAAACCCTGCTCGCCAACCTCAGCGAAACCCTGGCCTCGGCCAATGCCATGGTCAGTGACCTGGCGTTCGACCAGGAAGGTCCCAGGCGCCACATTATCCTGGGTATCCAGCAACTGATCGAGCTGGGCGCATTGCTGGCGAACCGCGCGCTGGATAACGTCGAAGCACGCTAGCCTTCATCACAAAAGGCCTGTATTTGATCGTTCCCACGCTCTGCGTGGGAATGCATCCCATGACGCTCTGCGTCACATCCCAGAAGCGGAACGCGGAGCGTCCCTGGCGGCATTCCCACGCGGAGCGTGGGGACGATCGACTGGAGTATGCCCGGCTATTCCCTGGACAATCCCCTCCCCCAATCCCCGCCTATACTTCTTTGCCAATCCCCCCGGGGCCTGCACTTCCAACAATAAAAAGCAGAGGTGGAACATGGTCTGGCAACAAGTCTACGATCCCTTCGGTAATGCGGTGCTGTCGACGCTCCTGGCGGCGGTTCCGGTGGTGGTGATGCTGGCGTCCCTGGCGTTCTTTCATGTCAAGGCGCACCTGGCGGCGTTGATGGCCTTGGCCTCGGCCTTGCTGATCGCGATCTTCGCCTTCGGCATGCCCGCCGGCATGGCCGGTTCGGCGGCACTTTATGGCGCGGCCAACGGGCTGCTGCCCATTGGCTGGATTGTCCTCAACATCATCTTTCTGCACCGGCTGACCACCGAGAACGGCTCGTTCAAGGTCTTGCAGGATTCCCTCGCACGCATCACCGACGACCGGCGCCTGCAATTGCTGCTGATCGCCTTTTGCTTCGGTGCGTTCTTCGAGGGCGCCGCGGGTTTCGGCACGCCGGTGGCGGTGACCGGGGCGATCCTGATCGGGCTGGGTTTCTCCCCCTTGGCCGCCTCGGGCCTGGCGCTGATCGCCAACACTGCGCCCGTGGCGTTCGGCGCCCTGGGCACGCCGATCATCACCCTGGCCAAGGTTACCGGGCTGGATGAAATGGAGTTGTCGATGATGGTCGGTCGGCAGTTACCGTTTTTTTCGGTGATCGTGCCGTTCTGGTTGATCTGGGCGTTTGCCGGGTGGCGCAAGATGCTGGAAATCTGGCCGGCGATTCTGGTGGCCGGTGTCAGCTTCGCCGTCCCGCAGTTCCTGGTGTCGAACTACCACGGGCCGATGCTGGTGGATGTGATTGCCGCGCTGATTTCCATGGCCTGCCTAACCGCTTTTCTCAAGGTCTGGAAACCGGCCACGGTGCATACGTCCGCAGCGTTGTCGGGACGGGTCGATGATTCGAAAATCGACGCCAGCGAAGATGAAAAACCGCAGGCCAGCGGCACCTTTTCCAGTGATGCGCAACCGGCTGTGCTACGGGCCTGGATGCCATGGATCATCCTTACGGTCTTCGTGTTCGCCTGGGGCACCCAGGGTTTCAAGAACCTGTTCGATACCCGCCCGGCGCTGGACCCGCAGACCCAATCGGCCAAGCTTGATCCCCAAGGCAAACCGATGCGTGAGGCCAACCCGATCTTCTCGCCCCTGGTGACCTTCGGCACCATCCATCAGCAGATAGAGAAAGTCCCGCCCGTGGTGCCCCAGCCTAAAACCGAGGAAGCGGTCTACAAGTTCAACTGGTTCACCGCCACTGGCAGCGGCATTTTCCTGGCGGCGATTCTCGGTGGCTTGCTGATGGGCTATTCCATCCCGCAACTGCTGCACCACTACGTGCGAACGCTCTGGGTGGTGCGCTACTCGCTGATCACCATCGTGGCGATGTTGGCCCTGGGGTTTCTCACGCGCTACTCAGGCCTGGACGCGACCATGGGCCTGGCCTTCGCCGCCACCGGCATTTTCTACCCTATGTTCGGCACCTTGCTGGGCTGGCTCGGCGTGGCGCTGACCGGTTCGGACACGGCGTCCAACGTATTGTTTGGCGGCTTGCAACGAGTCACATCCGAGCAGTTGGGCCTGAGCCCGGTGTTGATGGCTGCGGCCAACAGTTCCGGCGGGGTCATGGGCAAGATGGTCGACGCCCAGTCGATCGTGGTCGCCTCCACCGCCACCCGTTGGTACGGTCACGAAGGCGAGATCCTGCGCTACGTGTTTTTCCACTCGGTGGTGCTGGCGATTCTGGTGGGCGGGCTGGTGACGTTGCAGGCGTATGTGGCGCCGTTCAGTCATATGGTCGTCGGCGGACATTGATAGATAGGGACGTGAGGATGTGCTTTTGTGGCGAGGGAGCTTGCTCCCGCTCGGTTGCGCAGCGACCGCAAAAAACGGGGCCGCTGCGCGCCCCAGCGGGAGCAAGCTCCCTCGCCACAGGTGAACACCTTCAAAACCGATTGGCGCCCTACCTTTAAAGCAGGGTGTTACTGAACGTTTTTCAGCTTGACCACATCACCGGACACCGAGGTGGTGTAGCCGGTCAGGACCCAGGCCCAGAACCAGTTTTCCTGGACTTGGGTGTTGATCATGGCGTCGCCGCCCTTGGCCTTGATTGCCGCGTCCTGGGCACGCACGAAACGGTTGTTCTGGCGAATCGGGATCACGCCGAACAGCAGCAGGCCGGTGGCCTTGGCTTCGCTGTGGCCGACAACGGTGTATTGGCTGCTGTCGTATTGCTGGGTTTTCATCGGGGTGCCGGTGCAACCCGCCAGGGCCAGGCCGAACACTGCGCAGGCGACAACTTTGCTGATGTGGTTCATTGAATACTCCATGAGAAAACGCCCGGGATCCGTCTCTCGGGCGGCGCGTACTCTAACCGATCAGCAACAAATTGACATTATCCCCGCAATCCGCAAGCCGCCTGTCAGGCTCACCCCAGAGCCATCCGTCAGATGTCCCTCCAGCGGAACAATTCCCTGTCGATACGCTGAAAACAGCGCCATGGACGGCTCGCGCACACCCCGGCTGAATGCGTACGAGCGCCAGCCCGCCAGAGCTTGTAACCATGATCGACCTGACCGTCTGGAACATCACGCTTCCTGTACAGACACCCGCCTTGACCGTTGCGACCAAAGCCGTTCCAACGCTGCGCAACCAGTACTTCACCAACACCGGTGACAAAATCGTGTTCTGGGCGCCGGTGACCGGTTCTCATACCGGCAAAAGCGAGTACCCACGCTCCGAGCTGCGGGAAACCTCGAAAGACGGCAAATTGCGCAACTGGCGTTACAACAGCGGCGTCAACACCCTCAAAGGCACCCTGGCCGTGAACCAGGTACCTTCCGCCGGTCGTGTGGTTGTCGCGCAGATCCATGCCAAGGATGCCCCCGCCCCCTTGCTGAAGCTGGTATACCGCTTTGCCAAGGGCAGCGGTAACCTGGACGTCGAATACCGGGTCAAACCCAAGGACCCGAAAAGCCCGGTGATCTTCACCGTGCCAAACGTGGCCTTGAACAAAGTCTTCACCTACTCCTTGCAGATGGACAAGCAGGGCAAGCTCACGATCCTGATCAACAACCTCGGCAAGCAAGTGAAGCTCGACCCGTCCTGGTACGGCTACAACTTCTATTTCAAAGCCGGCGTCTACACCCTGGACAACGTCGGCTATTCCAACGAAGGCGGAAAAGTGACCTACACCAAGCTGGACGTGAGCCATCAATGACTGACGCCCAGCCTCTCTTCTGCTTCAGGCCTTTGATGGCGCGTTAACCACCTGCCGGCCGCTGAAGGAAAACAGGAAACAGGCGAACACCACCAACGCGAAACCGGCCGGGAACAGCCAGATGCTGTTCCAATCGTGGCCGCCCTCCAGGACAAAGTGATCGGTCACCTGCCCCGCCACCCAGAAACCGATCAACATCCCCACGCCATAGGTCGCCAGGGTAATCAGGCCCTGGGCCGAACTGCGCAAATGCTTCGGCGCCTTGGCATCGGTGTAGATCTGCCCCGAGACAAAAAAGAAGTCGTAGCAGATGCCGTGCAGGGCAATGCCGGTAAACAGCATGAACGCCAGGTCGCCGTTATTGCCGTAGGCGAACAACAGGTAGCGCAGCGCCCACGCCAACATGCCCACCAACAGCGCCAGCTTGATGCCGAAGCGCTGGATGAACAGCGGCAACAGCAGCATGAACAACACTTCCGAGACCTGCCCGATGGCCATCTTCGCCGTTGGGTTGGTCATGCCGGTCTCGGCCAGGAACGGGTTGGCATTCTGGTAATAAAAGGCCAAGGGAATGCAGATCAGGATCGAGGCGATGAAGAACACCAGGTAGCTGCGGTCCTTCAACAGCCCCAATGCATCCAAGCCCAACAGCTGCTTGATGCCACCACCGCTCGCCTGCTCCTGGAGCGGCGCCGTGGCCGGCAGCGTGAAGCTGTAGAGCCCCAGGACCAGGGAAGCGACGGCCGCCATCAGGAACGTATTGCGCAAGCCGCCTGCCGAGATCGCTTCACGCGAATCCCAGGCGAACACAAAACTGATCACCACGCCCGCGACGATCCAGCCAATCGTGCCCCACACCCGGATGCGCGAGAACTCCAGCGCCGGGTCGCGCATTTGCCGGAACGCCACGGAATTGACCAGGGCCAGCGTCGGCATGTAGACCACCATGTACGCCAGTACATACGGGTAGAACACGCTGAAATCCGCCGCCGAATACAACTGATACAGCAACACCGCGCCCAGCAGGTGCAACACCGCCAGGATCCGTTCGGCATTGAAGTAGCGGTCGGCGATCAGGCCGATGACAAACGGCGCAATGATCGCCCCCCACGACTGAGTGGAAAACGCCATGCCGATCTGCCCGCCGCTGGCGCCCAGCGTGCTGGAGAGAAATGTCCCCAGGGTGACGAACCAGCCACCCCAGATAAAAAACTGCAGGAACATCATCACGCTGAGGCGTGCGTTCATCGTGGTCATGACAGTCACCGTTTTATTGTTGTTCTTGTGAAAATGAAAAACCTTGCGCCGCTTTTGTGGCCTGCTTTGTGGGCTGCCTGCTTTTGTGGCGAGGGAGCTTGCTCCCGCTCGGCTGCGCTGTAGGAGCTGCCGAAGGCTGCGATCTTTTGATCTTTCGCTTAAGGCTCATGTATCCGGGAAAGATCGCAGCCTCGCTTCGCTCGACAGCTCCTACAGGCCCAGCGGGAGCAAGCTCCCTCGCCACAGGGGCTTTGTGTTGCGCGGGCTACCTCAAAAGGCCCAACAACCGCCGATTGGAATCCTCATCCGCCGTGACGCTGGCGAAGTCATCGAACGCCTTGCCAGTCTTGCTGATCATGTGCCGCTGGATAAACGCAGCGCCTTCTGCCGCACCCTGTTGCGAATCCTTCAGGCAGCACTCCCATTCCAGGACCGCCCAACCGCTGAAATCGTATTGGGTCAGTTTGCTGAAGATCGATTTGAAATCGATCTGGCCATCGCCCAACGAACGGAACCGCCCGGGCCGATCGACCCAGCCCTGGTAACCGCCGTACACCCCGGAACGAGCATCGGGGCGGAACTCGGCGTCCTTGACGTGGAACATGCGGATGCGCGCGTGGTAGCGATCGATGAAACCCAGGTAGTCCATCTGTTGCAGCAGCAGATGGCTGGGGTCGTAGAGGATCGCCGCCCGTGGATGGTGATCGACGGCCTCCAGGAAGCGCTCGAACGAGGCCCCGTCGTGGAGGTCTTCGCCGGGGTGGATCTCGTAGCACAGGTCCACCCCCGCCGCGTCGAAGCAGTCGAGAATCGGCAACCAGCGCCGGGCCAGTTCGGCGAACCCCTGCTCCACCAGGCCCGCCGGGCGCTGCGGCCAGGGATAGAGATACGGCCACAGCAGCGCGCCGGAAAACGTTGCATGAGCCTTCAGCCCCAACCGCTGGCTGGCGCGGGCGGCCAGCTTGAGTTGCTCGATCGCCCACTCGGTGCGCGCCTGGGGCTGGCCGCGCAGATGGGCCGGGGCGAAGTCGTCGAACAGCGCGTCGAACGCCGGGTGTACCGCCACCAACTGGCCTTGCAGGTGCGTCGATAACTCGCTGATCTCGACACCGGCCTGGGTGCAGGTGGCCTTGAGTTCATCGCAATAATCCTGGCTCTCGGCGGCCCGGGCCAAGTCGATGTACTGCGTGCCCGACGTTGGCAGTTGAATGGCCTTGTAGCCTTGCGAAGCGGCCCACTGGGCGATGTTGGCCAGGGTGTCGAACGGCGCTTCGGCGGACATGAATTGCGCCAGGAAAATGCCTGGGCCACGCAGGCCGCTCGGTGTCTTGTCGGGAGTATTCACAACAGGGATGCTCCGGTTTGCACGGCGGTCCACTTCGTCTCGCCACGGTGGTTGAGGATGGCGGCCTCGATGAACGCCATGCCCCGCAAGCCGGTCTCGATGCCGGGTACTCCGGGGGCGTCGGGGCCTTCGACATGGCTGCGAATAGCCAGGGCGAAATCGCCGTAGAGGTTGGCCATGGCCTCCAGGTAGCCCTCGGGATGCCCGGCCGGCAGGCGCATGCGCCGCGTGGCCGCCGCACACAGCCACGGCTGGCCGACACCGCTACGCAAGATGCGCAGGGGTTGGTCAACGCCGCGATGGATCAAGCTCGCCGGTTCTTCCTGGCGCCACTCCAAGGCGCCCTTGTCACCGTAGACGCGAATCTTCAGCGGGTTCTCTTCGCCGGTGCAGACCTGGCTCGCGATCAACACGCCGCTGGCACCGCCCGCCATCTTGAACAGCATCGCGGCGTCGTCATCCAATTGTCGGCCCGGGATGTGCGTACCCAAGACGGCGCATAGCTGTTGGATAGGCTGGTCTGCGACGAATTCGGCCAAGGAAAACGCGTGGGTGCCGATGTCGCCAATGCATCCGCCCAGGCCGGACTGCCCGGGGTCGTCGCGCCACTCGGCCTGTTTATTGCCCTGGGCGGCGACATCCTGGCTGAGCCAGCCTTGGGGGTACTCGACCAGCACTTTGCGCACCTGGCCGATCTCGCCCGAACGCACCATCTCCCGCGCCTGCCAAACCATGGGATAGCCCAGGTAGGTGTGGGCCAGGCCGTAGAGGCAACGGCTGCCTTGCAGCACCTCCCTGAGGGCCAGCAACTCGTTGAGGTCCAGCGCAGCGGGTTTCTCGCTGAACACATGGAAACCGGCTTTCAAGGCCTGGCTGGCAATGGGCGCATGAAGATGATTGGGCGTGACGATCACCAGCAGTTCCATGCGTTGATCAAGCGGTAGCAGCGCTTCGGTGTCGAGCATCTGCTGCCAGTCGTGGTAGCAACGGGACCCGGCCAGGCCCAGGACCGCGCCGGTCTGCCGAGTGTTGCGAGGGTCGCGGCTGAATGCGCCGCAGACCAGTTCGAAACTGCCGTCCAGGCCCGCGGCCTGACGATGGGCCTGGCCGATGAACGCGCCCTCTCCACCGCCGACGAAGCCCATTCTTATTTTCGGTGCTACAGGATTCATCGCGATTGTCTTCCTGTCAGGATGATGATGTAACCGGTTACATCATGGCGGAAATCTAGGCTCAGTTTTCCTGCGTGTCAAACCCCACGAGGTTACGCATGAACATTTGTGAGGCGCCCAACCTGCGGTAAGCTCCCCAACCGTAGCCCCTGCCCCCGAGGTGATTTTGTCCAACATTCGTGAAGTGGCCCGGCTGGCCGGTGTTTCGGTGGCCACGGTGTCCAGAACCCTGAAATCGCCCGAGCGGGTGCTTCCCGAAACGCGAGACAAGGTCAACGCGGCGGTGGAACAGGCCGGCTATCGGCCCAACCTGATGGCGGTGCAATTTCGCTCCCGGCGCACCGGCAACCTGGTGATCCTGGTGCCGACCATCGCCAATACGTTTTTCGCCCGGGTCATCAGCGGCGCGCAGCAGGCCGCGCAGGCGGCGGGTTATCGATTGCTGCTGTGCGACACCCAGGGCCGCGCGCAGATCGAGCGGGAATTTGCCGCGCTGGTCTACGCCCACCAGGCCGACGGGGTGATTCAGTTGCGTGCCAGCGATCCTTTCGAATCGATGCCCGCAGGCGCCGAAAGCCTGCCGTTGGTCAACGCCTGCGAAGTGGTCAAGCACGCCCCCTACCCGACCATCAGCCTCGACAACCGCGCCGCCGCCCAGGCCATGACCGAGCACCTGATCGGCCTCGGCCATCGCCGCATCGGCATCATCAAGGGGCCACGCAGCAGCCCCTTGACCCTGGACCGCGTGGCCGGTTACCAGGATGCCCTGAACCAGGCCGATATCGCCGTCGACCCAAGCCTGATCTGCCATGGCGACTTCACGTTGAAGGCCGGTGATGACGGGGCCGGCGCGATGCTGGCGCTGGCCGACCGGCCCAGCGCGCTGTTCTGTGAAAACGACGAGATGGCCATCGGCGCGCTCAGGCGCATCAAGCAAATGGGCCTGCGGGTGCCCGAGGATATTTCCCTGGTGGGGTTTGACGACATCCCGTTCGCCGCCTATTGCGACCCGCCCCTGACCACCATTTCACAGCCTGCCGAAGTCTTTGGGGAAAAAGCGGTGCAGATGCTGATTGCTCTGATCGAGAAGAAGCCGATTGCCGAACGGCATGTGGTGTTGCCGTTTGAGTTGACGGTGCGTGGCAGTACGGCTCCTAGAACCAGACAGTGAGTGGAACCCGTGGCGAGGGAGCTTGCTCCCGCTGGGTCGCGCCTGTAGGAGCTGTCGAGTGCAACGAGGCTGCGATCTTTCCCAAGACACTTGAGTCTCAAGCGAAAGATCAAAATCAAAAGATCGCAGGCTTCGCCAGCTCCTACAGAGCCCAGCGGGAGCAAGCTCCCTCGCCACAAAATCCATTCATCCGCCGAGCATGAGTGATTCACTCAGGCAAACGTCGCCCCCCGTGTATTCACAAACAGCGAATACAGCGAGTGGCTGCCAGCCATGAACAACCGATTGCCTTCCCTCCCGCCGAAGCAAACGTTGGGGCAGCGTTCCGGCAGGGAGATGTGCCCGATGGCCTTGCCTTCAGGGTTGAACACCCGCACGCCGTCGAGTTTCTCCAGGTCGGCCTTGGGGTCGCCATTGCCGCCCCAACCGCACCAGAGGTTGCCGCTTTCATCGCATTTGATTCCGTCGATCGCCGCGTAATCCAGGCCTTCGATGTGTTTGCGCCGCTCACCCAGCGTGCCGTCATCCTTGACCGTGATCGCCCAGATCAAGCGGTTGGGCTTGGCCCGGCCTTCGACCACGTAGAGGATTTTCTCATCCGGGGAAAAACACAGCCCGTTCGGCCCCGCCAGATCGTCGATGACCCGGGTGACCTTGCCCGTTTCGCCGTCGATGCGATACACCGCATGGGGCTGGACAGGCGTGACTTTGTGCCCCTCGTAGTTGTTGCCGGTCTGGAACGGCGGGTCGGTGAACCAGACCGAGCCATCGCGCTTGCACACGATGTCGTTGGGCGAGTTCAGCGGCTTGCCTTCGAAACTGTCCGCCAGCACGGTGATCGTGCCGTTGTGCTCGGTGCGGGTGATGCGTCGGCCTTCGCTGGCGGTGGTAGAGCCTTCGCACACCAGCAACCGCCCCTGGCGATCGCGGCACATGCCGTTGGAGAAGTTGGAATTCTCGCGGTAGACCGACAGGCCACCGGTAATTTCATCCCAGCGCACGATGCGGTTGTTGGGAATGTCGCTGACCAGCAGGTAACGACCGTCACCGACCCACACCGGCCCTTCTGCCCAACGCAGGCCGCTGGCGAGTTTCTCCACGCTGGCGTTGAAGATGCGCAAGTCCATGAAGCTGGGGTCAAGGATATTGATCAGCGGGTCTGGGTAACGCTGGCTCAAGGGCTCGGCCTGGGCGAGCCCGGGCAGGTTGCCAAGGGCGGCGGCAGCGGCCGAGACCACCAGGGATTTTTTCAGGAATACCCGGCGGCCCTGATCGGCGGCGGTTGCAGATTGCGAAGCATCCATCGTGCGTCTCCGTTAATTATTATTGGACGGGACGACTGTTTTACTACGTGATAAGACATCGTACAAGTATATAAGCCTGCTCTTGCAGACAGTCGATCAGGCCGGGTTCAGCGGTATACGAACGGTAAAGGTCGTGCCGACTTGCGCCTGCGAGTGGACCTTGATGGTGCCCTGATGGGCCGATACGATCGCCGAAGCGATGTGCAGGCCAAGTCCGAGCCCAGCCGTGGAACCGTACTGCATTTCACCGCTGCACAGATTTCGGACCATTGGGTTGAAGATGTTGGCAATGGCCTCTTTCTCGATAGGCTTGCCCTGGTTGTTGATCGCGATCACGGCCATATCCTTTTCCACGCTCAACGAAACAGTCACCGGCGTGCCTTCGGCACCATGCTGGACGGCGTTGCCAATCAGGTTGGCGAATACCTGCTCCATGCGGGCCGGATCAAACAGCGCCTCCAGGGCACCGGTCGTTTCAAAGCGGATTTCGCTTTCCGGGTGATAGGCCCGCGCCTCCTCCACCATGCCTTCGCAGGCGGCCACCAGATCGCCGTTGAAACGCTGCACCGGAATACCCGAGCCAAGTTGGGTGCGGGTGAAATCCAGCAGATCGCCGACGATTTTGTTGGCCCGTTTGACGCTGGTGTAGATGCGCGAAGTGATCTTGGTGGCCTTGGCGGGCAGGTCCCCCGCCCGCAGCAGCACTTCGGAACTCAGCAGGATCGCGCCCAAAGGGCTGCGCAGGTCATGCCCGAGAATCCCGAGGAAGATATTGCGCGACGCATCCACCGCCCCCGAGTAACTGACGACGGACTCGGCCAAGGCCTGGTCCACGGCTTCGTTGAATCGAATCAGATCGTCCATGACCTGCTTGTGATCCAACTGCGTATGCGGCATCCAGAGCATGAGCACGCTGGTGCGCAAAGCCCGATATTCGGAAACCATTTGTTCCACGGTGAAACCCGAGGACTGACGGATGACCGCATGGATTTCGGCGGCGGTTTCGGCATCAGCCGGCGGAGCCTCGCCGTGGGACTTGGCAATCGCCTCCTTGCGCGTTTGCGAGGTGCGCAGGTCAGCGGCGATGGTGCGCAGCATCTGCTCGGCATGGTCGCGCAGGGCCACGGAATCCATGTCAATGGACGCGGGGGTGATGGTTTTGGCGAAGTCTTCCCACGCCTGAAGAATCGGCTCGATATTGTCGAGGATGAAATCGGCCAGGCGCATGGGGGTTTTTCCGCAAGAAGGGCGATGCTGTAGACGACACAGCGGCCTGATTGTTGTACAGCAAAGCACTGGGCGATGTGCGTAATGCTGTTCATTTTTATTTGGTGTGTATATCCGTTATTTCGGTAACGGCTACTGGCGGTTCCGCTCTTACAGCGGGTCACTTTTGGAAGAGCGCCAAAAGTAACCAAAAGCGCTCTGCCCCACCACTCGGCACCTCGCCTAGGCTCGGTGTGCCCGAACGAAGGCATTGCTCCGTGGGCCGCCGCGAAGGGCCATCCATGGCCCAGCGCGGCTATCCCGGCATCCATGCCGGGATGCCCACTGCGCAATGCCTGCGTTCGGCCAGCGTGGTTTAACGGGGCGTCAAGATCAAAATCCAAAGCAAAGCAAAGCAAAGCAAAGCAAAGCAAAGCAAAGCAAGAGCGCGACACGTCCAGCATCTATGTAGCTGAACCACCGCCATCGCGAGCAAGCTCGCTCCCACAATGGCCTGCAGTGAACACAAGACTCATGGACACCCAGAATTCCCTGTGGGAGCGAGCTTGCTCGCGATGAGGCCGGCACATCCAACCTCTTCATCGACTGTGACACCGCCATCGCGAGCAAGCTCGCTCCCACAATGGCCTGCGGTGAACACAAGACTCATGGACACCCAGAATCACCTGTGGGAGCGAGCTTGCTCGCGATGAGGCCGGCACATCCAACATCACCACAAACCGACCCACCGCCTTCGCGAGCAAGCCCGCTCCCACAGGGGAAACGCGGTCTCCACCCAGAACCAGGTCGGCTATCAGGCCGCCTCGCGGTGGACGTTGATCTCGGCGCCCCGTTAACCACGCTGGCCGAACGCAGGTATTGCGTAGTGGGCACCTCGGCATGGATGCCGAGGTAGCCGCGCTGGGCCATGGATGGCCCTTCGCGGCGGCCCACGGAGCAATGCCGGAGTGAGGGCACACCGAGCCTAAGCGAGGTGCCGAGTGGTGGGGCATAAGCGTTTTGCTTACTTTTGCGCTCTTCAAAAGTGAGCCGCTGTAAGAGCGGAACCATAAGCAGCCGTTACCGAAATAACGGATATACACACCAAAGCAAGTAAACACCGAGGCGACCACCCCCATGCACCAGAACCCACAGGCCTGCGCACCCTGTCCCTTGCACTCCACGAGGTAAAAATCTTAAAGTCATACGACAACCTATAACAAAAACCAACCGATCCGGGGCCTTTTGCCTTGGCGGTCGCCTTCGAGACACCTGCCATGACCCGCTCCATCGCCGCACCTGACACCCCCACGCCGCTACCCCGCCACCTCGCGGTGCTCGTCCTGCTGTGCATGGGCTGTGCCTTCGCCGGCAACCACGTCGCCGCGCGGGCCGCGTTCGACGACGGTGCCGGTGTGCTGCTGGCGATCTTGCTGCGCTCGGGCGGGACGCTGCTGGTGCTGGCTGCGATGGTGCTCTGGCAACGACAGAGCCTGCGCTTGCCGCCCGGTGCGTGGCGCTGGCAATTGACGTTGGGGCTGTTGATCGGCGCCCAGAGCCTGTGCCTGTACTCCGCCGTGGCCCGGGTGCCAGTGGCATTGGCGTTGCTGGTGGGCAACGTGTTTCCAATCCTGCTGGCTTTGCTGACCTGGGCCCTGGGCGGGCCACGTCCGACGGCGCGTACCGCCGCGTTAATGGGCATGATCCTGGTGGGCCTGGTGTTCGTGCTGGAAGTGCCGGCGCGGTTATCGTCCGGGCAAGGCGTCGGCCCGCAATGGCTGCTGGGGGTGGGCCTGGCCTTTTGCGCTGCTTGCGCCTTTGCCTGCGCACTGTGGATCACCGATCACAAGTTGTCCCAGGTGCGCGGCTCGGTCCGCAGCCTGCTGACGATCTTCATCGTGTTCAGCAGCGTCAACCTCGCTGGCCTGACCGGCGCCCTGCCCGGTGGTTTCGACCTGCCAGCCAGCAGCACCGGCTGGTTCGCCCTGGCGACCTTGGTGGTGCTCTACGGCACCGGGTTCACTGTGCTGTTCATTTCCGTGCCCCGCCTGGACATGCCGCGCAACGCCCCGGTGATGAACATCGAACCGCTGGCCACGCTGCTGATCGGCTGGCTGGTGCTGGACCAAATGCTCAACCCGGGCCAGGTGATGGGTGGCGCGATTGTGGTGACGGGCATCGTGCTGCTGACCTATCGCAAGGTTGAGCGGGTCAAGGCGCCTGTGGCTGAAACGGCGAATTGAACCGACTGAACACCGTTGTGCCAGCTCACAGATACTCTTCGCCTTCCTGAAACTTGTTTCCAAACCGACAGTCCTACCCCAGCCGTGAAAACCCCGCCAATCTGCAGCGACGGGTTTTCCAGCTGATCGGCGCCAAGCCTGGCGCTATGGCAACTCCCCCTCTTGAGCCGTTCGCCCCATGCGCCACCCTGTTCGCTCTTGCCGTTTCGTTTCGCTGTGCTTGCTTGCCCTGTTTCCCTTATTTGCCAGCCCTGCCCACGCCCGCGGCGAAAGGCAGCTGGTGGACGCCATCAACGATTTCCGTAGCCAATCACGCCGCTGTGAATGGCGCACGGTGCGTGCCACGCCGCCGCTGGTGCTGCGTTCGAACCTGGGCTTGCCGATGGGCTTTCGCGGTGGCCTGCGGGAAACCTTGAAAGACGCCGGCTATCAAGCCCGGGCCGTGCGCAGCATCCGCCTGACCGATGCGCGGGACGCCGAAGAAGCCTTCGACATGTTGGCCGATGAACATTGCGCAGCGCTGCTGGACAACCAATACGCCGACATCGGCGTCAATCGGGTCGGTGATGAATGGCGTGTGGTGCTCGCGCAGCCCATGGCTGGCACGCGGATAAACGACGCGGGGGCGACGGACAAGTCGCTGCTGGCCCAGGTCAACGCCGCCAGGGCCAGGCCGCGGATGTGCGGGCGCCAGCGCTTCGCGGCGGCCCGGCCGCTGAGCTGGAACGCCGCGTTGGGAACCGCCGCCCAAGGCCACAGCCGGTCGATGGCCCGCGAGAATTATTTCGCCCATCGCGACCCGGACGGTCGCTCCTCTTCCGATCGCGCCAAGAGCGCCGGCTTTCGCGGGCATAAACTGGGCGAGAACATCGCCGCCGGTCAACGCTCGCCGAGCCAGGCCATGCAAGACTGGCTGGCCAGCCCGGGGCACTGCGCCAACCTGATGAACCCGATGTTCACCCAGATGGGCGCAGCTTCCGCCAGCGATTCGCGCAGTGATGCGGGGGTGTACTGGACGATGGTGCTTGGCGCGCCGTGAAACACCATTCCCAGCGCTGAGCCATCCGCTGTTGTGGCGAGGGAGCTTGCTCCCGTTGGACTGCGAAGCAGGCCCAAGGCATTGGCGACCGCTTCGCGGTCGAGCGGGAGCAAGCTCCCTCGCCACCAGGGCTACGGCGAATCCGCCAACGCTCACGCCGGCCGACGCACCGCCCTCACCTTGCCACTGCCACCGCCGCCACAGAAAAACCGGTCAGCCCCGTCGGACTCCAGCCCCGACACACCGATCCCAGGCGGCATCGTCACGCTTTCCAGCACTTGTGCCGTTTGCGGATCGATACGCCGCAGGTCGCTCTCGTCGTTTTCCCAGGTGCCGTGCCAAAGCTCTCCGTCGACCCAGGTCACGCCCGTGACAAAGCGGTTGGATTCAATGGTGCGCAGGACCCTTCCATCGGCGGGATCGATCTGCAGTATCTTGCGCGCCTTGTACTGACCGACCCAGAGCGATCCTTCGGCCCACGCCAGGCCGGAATCATCACCGCTGTTGGGGGCCGGAATCGTCGCCAATACCTGACCGGTGCGTGGATCAATCTTGCGGATGCTGTCGCCGGCGATCTGGAATAAGTGCTCACCGTCGAACGCCGTGCCCGCGTTCGCCGGGACATCGAGCGAATGCACGGTCTGGCCGCTGGCGGGATCGAGGGCATGCAGCTTGTCGCCTGAAGCGAACCAGACGCGCTCGCCGTCATGGCTCACGCCGTGCACGCAATCGACGCCCGGGAAAGGACCGTATTCACGCAGGATCTGTGCCTCTGAACGTTTCATCTCACTCGCCTCATCAGTGGTGTGTGACTGCAGCCTAATCCTCCGATGGCAGCGCAGTGAGTAACAATACCGTCGCGAATCCAGGCATCGGTGGCGCCAGCCAGCGACGGGCCCTGGCGCGCCCGAACGACTGCGCCTTACCGGCGGCGGCCAGCGTTTCCAAGGCCCGCTGCACGCTACGCTGACTGATGTCCAGGGCCAGCGCCAGGGCTGAACTGGACCAGGCCTCACCGTCGGCCAGCAATGCCAGCACCGCGCCATAGGGCTCCTCGACCACTCGCGCCAGCACCACAACCTCATCGGCATATCGCGGCATCAGGGTAAAACCGCGCTGGGTTGCCCTCACGCCAGCCAACGGACGAAGCGTGGCACGCAACCGCCCCATCTCGACCCGCAGCCGGGCGCGATGGGATTCATCCGTCAGTTTCAAGCCGAAGGCCTGGGTCATGAGCGTTTCCCTCGACACATCGCCAGGCCAGGCTTGCGCCAGCCCTCGCGCCAGGGCGAACAATACCGGACGCCGGGCAAGGCTGACCTGAATGCCGGCACCGCTGATCCCGTAGCGGCACGCGTCCACCACCAACGCCGGCCCGGCCAACAGCGCTTGCACCTCTTCCAGCAGGAGCAAGCGCTCTTCGCCTCGGGCGATCAGCCGCGCGGCGGGGGTGCGCAGTAGCCGCCAGGCGCTTTCAATTTCGGCGCTCAGCGCGCCGATTCCCGCTTGCCCTGCGGCTTGCCCGGCCCGATCGAGGGCGGCGCGGGCGGCCTGTGTTTGCAGGCGCCGCATGGCGATTCCCGCAGCCACTAACTCGCAAGCCGCCCGTGATGCCAAGGGCAGGCAGGCAAGCTCCAGGTCAACGAGCCTGCGTTCGGCCGCGTCGAGCCGACCGATCAACAGCAGCCGACGGATTTCGATCGTGTGGGCATGCGCAACGTTCGCCCGGTCGCCGTGGGTTTCAAGCACCGCCCGCGCGGCGTCGAGGCGCTTCATCGGCCAAGCCAGGTCACGGGACGCCAGGGCGATTTCGCCTTCGGCGACCACACAGCGCGCCCGTGCCACGGCCTCCTTGGGCCCGAAGGCCGCGCCCGCCCGACGCATCAGCGCCCTGGCCCGAACCAGATCCCCCAACTGCGCCATGGCAATGCCGCGAAGCGCGAGGGCCGGGGCATCGTTGCGCAGTGCTACGCGACTGAGCGCAGCGACAGGGTCGCCCGCTGCCAGTGCGCGCGCTGCCGTGGTGATCTCGTGATCCATGAACGATGACCTTTGTGGCGAGGGAACTTGCTCCCGCTGGACGCTGTAGGAGCTGACGAGTGTAACGAGGCTGCGATCTTTCCAGCGCTCATTGAGTCGAGAGCGAAAGATAAGATCAAAAGATCGCAGGCTTCGCCAGCTCCTACAGCCCAATCCAAGCAATGGGTATCGGCTACAAGCGAATGTCAGCCGCCGCCACCACATCGATCCGCGATACCGCACTGCTCAGCCGTCCCAATCGGTTGTTGTGATTGGCGATGATCTGCTCGGCGGCCATGCTGCCGTTGTCCACCGTGGAGTGGGCATCGGCCGCCAGAACCACGTCGTACCCCAGGGCATGGGCCTGGCGCACGGTGGCGTTGACGCAATAGTCGGTTTGCAGCCCGCAGATCACCAGGCGGTCGATGCCTCGGGCCTGCAACAACGGTTGCAGGTCGGTCTGGTAGAAGGCATCGGGGGTGGTCTTGCGCACCCGCAGGTCATCGGCAGCGGTCAACAGGTCGGCGGCCAGTTGCCAGGCGGCAGAACCATACGTCAGCGAACCTTCCAACTCTTCGTGCTGGATCAGGATCACCGTCAAGCCCAGGGCCCGGGTTTTGGCCGCCAGCTCGTTGATGGTCCGGATGATGCGCTGGCTGTCGAAGCATTCCTCTTCGCCTGAGCACAGCGCGTTCTGGACATCGATGATCAGCAATGCGGTGTTCATGACCTTCCCTCTTCAAACGATATCGGAGCCGCGCGATGACTCAATACCCCAGCGACAACCCAGTGTTGCGACGGGGGTCGTTGGCGCCATAGAAGCGGTTCTTGCCCACCGGCTTGCCGGCCAACGACGGCGCACCGACCAGGATCGCGGCAATGTGGTTGGGGTCCTGCGGGCCGGCAAACTTGTGCCCCCAGCTCTCCAGCAGCTTGCGGGTATCCGGGCTGGCCGCAAAGGTCTCCAGGTTGGTTTCCTCCGGCATCCACTGCTGGTGGAAACGCGGTGCGTCGACCGCCTCCTGGAGGTTCATGCCGTAGTCGATCACATTGAGGATAGTCAGCAACGTCGCGGTGATGATCCGGCTGCCGCCCGGGGTACCCACCACCATGACCGTCTTGCCGTCCTTGGTGACAATGGTCGGGCTCATGGACGACAGCGGCGCCTTGCCCGGCGCGATGGCGTTGGCTTCGCCCTGCACCAGGCCGTACATGTTGGGTACGCCGACCTTGGCGGTGAAGTCGTCCATTTCATCGTTGAGAATCACCCCGGTCTTGCTCGCCATGACACCGGCACCGAACCAGTCGTTCAAGGTGTAGGTGACCGAAACAGCATTGCCCCACTTGTCGACGATGGAGTAATGGGTGGTGTTGCTGCCCTCATGGGGCGCCACGCCCGGCTTGATCTTCTGCGAGTCGCCGGCCTTTTGCGGTTCGATCGCGGCCCGCAGTTTGGCGGCGTAGTTTTTATCCAGCAGATGGTCGATGGGGTTCTTCACGAAGTCCGGGTCACCCAGGTAACTGTTGCGGTCCACGTAGGCGTGGCGCATGGCTTCGATCTGATAGTGCATGCCCTGGGCCGAATGGAACCCCAGGTCCTTCATCGGATAACCGTCGAGGATGTTCATGATCTGGCACAGCACCACCCCGCCGGAACTGGGCGGCGGCGCCGAGATGATGTGATAGCCGCGGTAGTCGCACTCCACCGGGGCCAGTTCGCGGGTCTTGTACTTGTCCAGGTCGGCCTGGGTGATGATGCCTTTGTTGGCCTGGCTGGAGGTGACCAGGGCATCGGCGACCCAGCCCTTGTAGAAGCCGTCGGCGCCCTTGGCGGAGATTTCCCGCAGGGTCTTGGCGAGGTCTTTTTGCACCAGTTTCTGGCCGACCTGCATGGGCTCGCCGTTGTGCAGGAAGATCGCTCCGGAGTCGCGCATGTCCTTCCTGAACACATCGGTGGCGGTTTCCAACAGATCGACATCGCCCTGCTCCAGGGTGAAACCTTCGTCGGCGAACTTGATGGCCGGGGTGATCAATTCCGCCCGCGGTTTACTGCCGTACTTCTTCAGCGCCAACTCCATGCCGGAGACGGTGCCGGGCACGCCCACGGCCAGGTGTCCGCGGGTGCTGAGGTCGGGGACGACGTTGCCGTCCTTGCCCAGGTACATGTTGGCGGTGGCGGCCAAGGGGGCTTTTTCGCGGAAATCCAGGAATGTCTTGCGGCCATCGGCCATTTGCAGGGTCATGAACCCACCCCCGCCCAGGTTACCCGCCGCCGGATACACCACCGCCAGGGCATACCCCACCGCCACCGCCGCATCCACGGCATTGCCGCCGTTCTTGAGCACATCGACACCCACGTGGGTCGCCAGGTGCTGGGCGGTGACCACCATGCCGTTCTCGGCGGCCACTGGCGCCTGGGAGGCGGCCTGGGCATACAAACAGCTGAGGGTCAGGGTGGTGGCAACGAGGGTCCGGGCAAAGGATTCGAACTTCATGAGTCGGCCTCTTCTTGTTTTAAAAAGTCGGGGATCGCATCAAGCAACTAGCTAGTATGGCCCGGTTTGCGTAATGCGCCTGTTTCCCCGTCGACCGGGTGACGCCACGGTAGCCTTTGCGATAGGCTCCTGCGGTTCATCTTGACTGCATAAGGACATCGCCGATGACGCTACGAATCGAACGCACGGACACGCCCACCGACCAGGAACGCCAAGCCATCATCGCCCCGCTACGCGCCTATAACACGGCCAAGACCGGCGGGACGGTACCTGAACTGGTCGCGTGGCTGGTGCGGGACGAACAGGACGAAATTGTCGGAGGACTCTATGGCCGGGTGTTTTTCCGCTGGCTGTATATCGAGCTGCTGGTGGTGCCGGAACAGGCCCGGGGCCAGGGCACAGGCTCGACCCTGATGCAGATGGCCGAAGAACTGGCCCGGGAGAAAAACTGCGTGGGCATCTGGCTGGACACCTTCGACTTCCAGGCGCCGGAGTTCTACCGCAAACACGGCTTCACGGAAATCGGCCAGATCGACGACTACCCGCCAGGCCACCAGCACTTCTTCTTCCAGAAGCGCCTGACGCCCTCTAACTAAAAACCAGCCCTTGTGGGGGTTGCGGTAGATGGCAATCTTTCGGCCACCCCCGGACCAGTGTGGGAGCGAGCTTGCTCGCGATGGCAGGCACCTCGGTCTATTGGCTTAAAGACACGTCGCCAACGCCGCCAACCGGCGCTTGGCCACGAAGTCGTCATGCTTGGCGTAATAACTCAACTCGGTGCCTGTCGCACCGGCATGCAAATCGACAAACGATTCGGCAGAGCGGGTGTAGACCGTCGAGCCGCCCTTCTTGCCCGGTTGCAGGTAGGCGCCGGCATCGACACCGAACACCGCTTCGTCCTGCCAGGAGAATTGCACGCACTGGGCCACGACCTGTTCTGGTTTGTCCGAGGTCAGGGTCTTGTAAGGGGCCTGGGTCCGGGCCTCGTTCATCGCAGAACCCGCGCAGCCGGCCAGCAAGGTTGCGGCCAGGGCCACGGTCAACATTCGCATTGCGTTCACTCATCAAGAAAAAAAACGGACTGTAGCACTGCGGCCCGGGCCTTCGTGCTGCTTTACTGAAATTTACACGGGACATCGGCCTGCGATTCGCGCACCCTGTCGCGCCATTGCCACCAGCCACGCGGAACACCCCATGACCCCCAACGCCGAATTCTACAAACCCACCGCCGAATACGCCGACAAACTGATCAGCCAGATCGGCCAGACACCGTCCTGGATCGCCAAGCGCATCGGCGTCACCGACAAGCGGATTCGCTACATCCTCGACGGCGAACGTACCGTCAAGGGCGAAACCACGCCGATCCAGATGACCTACACCGAACAGTTCGCCCTCGAATGCCTGGCGGCTGCGGCCAAGGCCAGCAAGAAGCAGTCTGCATCCCCCAAGGAGTGACCATGGCGGCAACCGAACAGCAACACGAACGAGCCCTGGAAAAATTCCTCGACGAGCGCCCCGAGCTGCGCGTCGAGTTGGACCACCTCAACCCGCTGCTGGCCCAGGCCAAGGGCGAGACCGCCGCGCAGTACCGCGCCGAGCGGTTGCATGAAGCCTTCGAAGCCGAGGCCGAGCGCCTGGGCCTGTTTGCCTGGGAACTGACCCTGCAACTGACCGCCGCCTCGCCCCAGGACTACCAGGCCCAGCGCCTGGAGGTGCACAAGGAAGTGGCGGAGATGGCGGGGATGGAATGGGCGGAGTATTGCGAGTTGCATGGCCTAAAGGTTAAGCACTGACCCCCTGTGGCGAGGGAGCTTGCTCCCGCTGGGCTGCGAAGCAGCCCCCGTTCATTCTCCGTCGTTCGCCTGACACACTCCCTTGGCAGGTTTTGGGGCCGCTGCGCGACCCAGCGGGAGCAAGCTCCCTCGCCACAGGGTCAACCTCCAAAGATCTTGCCCGTTCCTCACAATCGCCCCACCGCCCATAAAGCTTTATCATGGCCGCAGTTTTGCTGATCGGGTCTGTCATGAAGTTCGCCATCGCGCTGTTTTCCGCCGCCCATGCGCCCTCCTCGCGCCGTGCCTTGCTATTTGCCCAGGCGGCGCTGGCGGGCGGGCATGAGATCGTGCGGCTGTTTTTCTATCAGGACGGCGTCTATAACGCCTGCGCCAGTGTCGTCACGCCCCAGGATGAACAAGACCTGCCCCAGCAGTGGCGTGCTTTTGTCAGCGACAACCAGCTCGACGGCGTGGTCTGCATCGCGGCGGCGTTGCGTCGTGGGGTGTTGAACGAGGAAGAGGCCCAGCGCTACCAGCGTTCGGCGGTTAGCGTCGAGGCGCCCTGGGCCTTGTCCGGGCTGGGCCAGTTGCACGATGCGATCCAGGACGCCGACCGTTTGATCTGCTTTGGAGGCGCGTGATGGCCAAGTCTTTATTGCTCATCAGCCGCCAGGCCCCATGGTCCGGCCCCGGTGCCCGGGAAGCGCTGGACATCGTCCTGGCCGGCGGTGCGTTCGACCTGCCCATCGGCCTGCTGTTTCTCGATGACGGAGTATTCCAGCTCACGGCCGGCCAAAACGCCAGGGCGGTCCAGCAAAAAGACCTGAGCGCCAACCTGCAGGCGTTGCCGATGTTCGGTGTCGAGGACCTGTTCCTCTGTGCCGACAGCGCCGCCGAACGAGGTATCGCCACCGATACCCTGGCGCTGGGCGACGTGAAAGCACTGACCGCGCCGCAAATCGCCGCGCTCATTGACCGTTACGACCAGGTGATCACCCTCTGATGTCGACTTTGCATGTGTTGTCTCATTCGCCCTTCGGCGATAACCGCCTCGCCAGTTGCCTGCGGGTGCTGGGCAATCAGGATGCGCTGCTGCTGTGCGGCGACGCGACGTACGCGTTGCAACCGGGCAGCCCACCGTTTGAAGTGCTGCAGGCCGCCGGTGTGAACCTGTTCGTGCTCGCCGAAGACCTCCAGGCTCGCGCCCTGGACACGCCAGACTGGGCCGAAGCCATCAACTACTCAGGTTTCGTCGAGCTGTCGATCGAACACGACAAGGTCAACACCTGGCTATGAAGACGCTGAACGTGGGCGACCGCGCCATCGCGCTGGACAAGGACGGCTACCTGGCCGACCTTGACGACTGGTCGGCCGAGGTCGCCACGGCCCTGGCCACCGCTGAGGACATCGAGTTGAGTCCCGAACACTGGGAAATCCTCGAACTGCTGCGCGGTTTCTACGACGAATTCCAGCTCTCCCCCGCGACCCGGCCGCTGATCAAGTACACGGCACTGAAACTGGGCGCGGACAAAGGCAACAGCCTGCACCTGAACCGATTGTTCAAAGGCACTCCCGCCAAACTCGCCGCCAAGCTGGCGGGCCTGCCCAAACCGACGAATTGCTTATGACCGACTTTCCAGCACTGACCCTTGAAACCCCGGCCGAACACCCGTTCGCCCAGTTCGTGCGCGCCCTGGGCAAAGGCAAGCGCGGTGCCCGCAACCTGACCCGCGAGGAAGCCCGCGAGGCCATGGGCCTGGTGCTCGACGAAAAGGTCGAGGACACCCAGCTTGGCGCCTTCCTGATGCTGCTGCGACACAAGGAAGAAAGTGCCGAGGAGATGGCCGGTTTCACCGAGGCCCTGCGTGAACGCCTGGTGGTCCCGGCATTGGCGGTGGACCTCGACTGGCCGACCTACGCCGGCAAGAAGCGCCATTTGCCGTGGTACCTGCTGGCGGCCAAGTGCCTGGGGCAGAACGGCGTGCGGATCTTCATGCACGGCGGCGGCGCTCATACGGCAGGTCGGCTCTACACCGAACAATTGCTGGGCTTGTTGCAGATTCCGCTGTGCCGGGATTGGCAGCAGGTCGGCAGCGCGCTGGACAACGGCGGCCTGGCCTTCATGCCGCTGGTGGACTGGGCGCCGCAGATGCAGCGGATGATCGACCTGCGCAACACCCTGGGCCTGCGCTCGCCGATCCACTCCCTGGCACGCATCCTCAACCCGCTGGCCGCCCGGTGCGGCTTACAAAGCATCTTTCACCCGGGCTATCAGGCCGTGCACCGCGATGCCAGCGGTTTGCTCGGTGATACCGCCATCGTCATCAAGGGCGACGGCGGCGAGATCGAGATCAACCCGGACGCCGACAGCCACCTGTACGGCACCACCGGCGGTGTCAGCTGGGACGAAGAATGGCCGCGACTGGCCGAGCAGCGCCACGTCAAACCGGAAAGCCTCGATCCCGAGCACTTGAAGGCGATCTGGCGCGGTGACGTCGAAGACAGCTACCCGCAACTGGCGCTGATCGCCACCATGGCCCTGGCCTTGCGTGGCCTGGGCCTGGCTCGCGAAGAAGCGTTCGACAAAGCCCGGCAGTATTGGGATGCCCGGGATCGTTCGATTTAACCGATCATTAGCGCCCAACCTTTGCGCTTTTACTTCGAACCTATAGGAATAGACTCGCCTCCAATGACTATTGAGGGAGGACATCCAGATGGGTTTGTTGGTCGAGGGCCGCTGGCAGGACCAGTGGTATGAAAGCAAGGACGGCACCTTCCAGCGCGAACAGGCACAACGCCGCCACTGGGTGACCGCCGACGGCAGCGCCGGCCCCTCGGGCGACAGCGGTTTTGTCGCCGAGGCCGGGCGCTACCATTTGTACGTCTCCCTGGCCTGCCCCTGGGCGCACCGCACGCTGATCTTGCGCAAGCTCAAGGGCCTGGAATACTTGATCGATGTGTCGGTAGTCAGCTCCCTGATGCTGGAAAACGGCTGGACCTTCGACAAGGCCCATGGCTCCACTGGCGACAAACTCGACAACCTGAGCTTCCTGCATCAGCGCTACACCGCCGACACAGCGGACTACACCGGCCGCGTCACCGTGCCGGTGCTGTGGGACAAACGCCAACAACGCATCGTCAACAATGAATCGGCGGAAATCATCCGCATGTTCAACAGTGCCTTCGACGGCTTGACCGGCAACGACCTGGACCTGTATCCCGAGCACCTGCGTCGCGATATCGACGCCTTGAACGAGCGGATCTACCCGGCGGTGAACAACGGTGTATACCGTGCCGGATTCGCCACGACCCAAACAGCGTATGAAGAAGCCTTCGACCGGCTATTTGCCGAGCTGGATTGGCTGGAAGCGTTACTGGCAACCCGCCGCTACCTGGCTGGCGAATACCTGACCGAGGTGGATATTCGCCTATTCACTACGATCATCCGCTTCGACGCGGTGTACTTCGGCCACTTCAAATGCAACCTGCGGCGCATCGCCGATTATCCGCACCTGTCGAACTGGCTGCGGGAGTTGTACCAGTGGCCAGGCATTGCCGAGACCGTGGATTTCGCCCACATCCAGGGCCATTACTACGGCAGCCACAAGACCATCAACCCGAATGGGATCGTGCCCAAGGGGCCGAAGCAGGACTTTACGGTCGCCCATGATCGGGGAAGGTTGAGTGGGAAAGGGATTTGGCGTGGGGCTGGGGATTGATCCTGGGTTTTCGCTGTATTTGAGGGCCTCATCGCGAGCAAGCTCGCTCCCACAGTGGACTGTATTCAAACACGGTCCAATGTGGGAGCGAGCTTGCTCGCGATTGGGGACAACGCGGTCTTCAGACCTGCCCCTGCGCCCCTTCAAACCACGCCAGCTTCTCGCGCAGTTGCACCACTTCCCCAACAATCACCAGGGTCGGCGCATGCACCTCGTGCTCAGCCACCAGCCGTGGCAAGTCCGCCAAAGTGCCGGTGAAGACCCGTTGGTTGGACGTCGTGCCCTGCTGGATCAACGCCGCTGGCGTATCCGCCGCACGGCCATGCTTGATCAGCTCGCTGCAGATCATCGGCAGGCCGACCAAGCCCATGTAGAACACCAGCGTCTGCGCCGGCGACACCAGGTCGGCCCATGGCAAGTCGCTGGTGCCGTCCTTGAGATGGCCGGTGATGAAACGCACCGATTGGGCGTAGTCGCGATGGGTCAGCGGGATCCCGGCGTAGGCCGCGCAACCACTGGCCGCGGTGATGCCCGGGACGACCTGGAACGGGATGCCATGGGCCGCCAGTTCTTCGATCTCCTCGCCGCCACGGCCGAAGATGAATGGATCGCCGCCCTTCAACCGCACCACGCGCTTGCCCTGGCGGGCCAGGTCCACCAATTGCTGGTTGATCTGGTCCTGGGGCACGGCGTGTTCAGAGCGGCGCTTGCCGACGTAGATGCGCTCGGCGTCGCGCCGGCACAGTTCCAGGATCGCCGGCGCCACCAGGCGGTCGTACAGCACCACGTCTGCCTGCTGCATCAAGCGCAAGGCGCGGAAGGTCAGCAGGTCCGGATCGCCCGGCCCGGCGCCCACCAGATAAACTTCGCCTGGCGCGTTCGGCGCCTGGCCATCGATTTTTTCCCGCAGCAGACGCTCGGCTTCAGCGCCCTGCCCGGCCAGTTGCCGGTCGGCGATAGGGCCCTGGAACACTTCTTCCCAGAACGCCCGTCGTTGCTGCACATCGGGAAACAAGCCCTTGACCTGGCTGCGAAAACGCGCCGCCAGCCCAGCCAACTGCCCGTAGGTCGACGGAATCCAGGTTTCCAGCTTGGCCCGGATCAGCCGCGCCAGCACCGGCGCGTCGCCGCCGCTGGACACCGCGATCACCAAGGGTGAACGGTCGACAATCGCCGGGAAGATCACGCTACACAGCGCCGGCGCGTCCACCACGTTGACCGGCACACAACGCTTATGAGCATCGGCCGAGACTTGGGCATTGAGCGGTTCGTCGTCGGTAGCGGCGATGATCAGGCCGCAGCCATCCAGGTCCGCTTCGACGTAACCACGCAGGATGCATTCACCGCCGCTGCCACTGACCAATTCCCGCAACTGCGGTTCGATGTCGGGTGCGACCACCCGCAGCAACGCGCCGGCATCCGCCAGCAGGCGGGACTTGCGCAAGGCAATCTCCCCGCCGCCGACCACCAGCACGCGGCTGCCGCGCAGGTTGTGGAACAGTGGCAAATAGTCCATTCAGCCGATGACCTCGATGCCGCCCATGTAGGGCTTCAACACTTCAGGCACACGGATAGAACCGTCAGCCTGCTGGTAGTTTTCCAGCACCGCCACCAGGGTACGCCCCACCGCCAGGCCGGAGCCATTGAGGGTGTGGACCAGTTCCGGCTTGCCGGTTTCCGGGTTGCGGAAACGCGCCTGCATGCGGCGGGCCTGGAAGTCGCCGCAGTTGGAGCACGAAGAAATCTCGCGGTACTTGTCCTGGCTCGGGATCCAGACTTCCAGGTCGTAGGTCTTGACCGCACTGAAGCCCATGTCACCGGTGCACAGCGCCAGGGTGCGATACGGCAGCTCCAGCAGTTGCAGGACCTTCTCGGCGTTGGCGGTCAGGCTTTCCAGCGCTTCCATGGACTTCGAAGGCTCGACGATCTGCACCATCTCGACCTTGTCGAACTGGTGCTGGCGGATCATGCCACGGGTGTCACGGCCCGACGCCCCGGCTTCACTGCGGAAGCACGGTGTGTGGGCGACGAACTTGATCGGCAGTTGCTTGGCGTCGACGATTTCGCCGGCCACGATGTTGGTCAGCGACACTTCGGCGGTTGGGATCAGGTACAGGTCGGCCTCGCCTTCGCGGCTGATCTTGAACAGGTCTTCCTCGAATTTCGGCAACTGGCCAGTGCCTTGCAGCGCCGGGGCCTGGACCAGGTACGGCGTGTAGGCTTCTTCGTAGCCGTGCTCGGTGACGTGCAGGTTGATCATGAACTGCGCCAGGGCCCGATGCAGACGGGCAATCGGCCCGCGCAGCAAGGCAAAACGGGCGCCCGACAGCTTGGCGGCGGTTTCGAAGTCCAGCCAGCCGAATTTCTCGCCCAGGGCCACGTGGTCCTGCACCGGGAAATCGAAGGCTTTCGGCGTGCCCCAACGGCGCACTTCGACGTTGCCCTCTTCGTCTTCACCGACCGGCACCGATTCGTGAGGCAGGTTCGGGATGCCCAGCAGGATCGAATCCAGCTCCGTCTGGATCGCGTCCAGCTCGACCTTGCCGGCGCTCAACTCGCCCGCCATGCGCTCGACATCGGCCATCAGCGGCGCGATGTCTTCGCCGCGCTGCTTGGCCTGACCGATGGATTTGGAGCGCGCGTTACGTTCAGCCTGCAGGGCTTCTGTGCGGGTCTGGACGGTCTTGCGCTGTTCTTCCAGCGCTTCGATGCGCGCGACGTCCAGAGCAAAGCCACGGGAAGCCAGGCGGTCCGCTACGTCCTGAAGGTTGCTACGTAACAGTTTGGAATCGAGCATGTCGGTCTCTCGTTATCAAAGTTTGGTCAAGGACAGGCCAGCCCAGGTGGCGAGCAGCCCGCCGAATACGCTGATGGCCGCATAGCCCAGGGCCAGCGGCACTTGCCCGCTTTCCAGCAAGCGCACCGTATCCAGTGAAAAGGATGAAAAGGTCGTCAGGCCGCCAAGAAAGCCGACGATCAGGCCCGCACGCACCTCGATAGGCACTTCCGGGCGCATCAAAAACAGACCGTATAGAACACCGATCAGCAGACAGCCCACGATATTAACGGCCAGCGTCGCGGTATAGAAGTGCCGCGGCCAATTTGCGTTGATCCAATTGCCGGTCGCGAAGCGCACCAACGTACCCGCAACGCCACCGGCAGAAACAGCAAGAATCAAGGGGATCAAGGTTTTCTCCGCTGCCGTGGACTCAAGCGGTCCAGTTGCGCCAAGTGGTTGAGCTTCTCGCCGATCTTCAGCTCCAGGCCCCGGGGCACCGGCTGATAGAAGCGCTGGGGTTCGAGTTCATCGGGAAAATAGTCTTCGCCGGCGGCATAGGCGTCCGGCTCATCGTGGGCGTAACGGTATTCTTCGCCGTAGCCCAGCTGCTTCATGAGTTTGGTCGGCGCGTTGCGCAGGTGCAGCGGCACTTCAAGGGAGCCATGCTCGGTAGCGCTGCGCATCGCCGCCTTGAAGCCCATGTACACGGCGTTGCTTTTCGGCGCGCAGGCCAGGTAGGTGATCGCCTGGGCTACGGCGAGTTCACCTTCCGGGCTGCCGAGGCGCTCCTGTACATCCCAGGCTGCCAGGCACAGGCTCAGGGCCCGCGGGTCGGCATTGCCGATGTCTTCGCTGGCCATGCGCACCACGCGCCGCGCCAGGTACAGCGGATCGCAGCCGCCGTCGATCATGCGCGCAAACCAGTACAAGGCCGCGTCAGGATTGGAACCGCGGATGGATTTGTGCAGCGCCGAAATCTGATCGTAGAACGCCTCGCCGCCCTTGTCGAAGCGCCGCCGGGTATCGCCCAGCAGGCTTTGCAGCAGCTCGACGCCAATCTCGCTGTCGTCTTCGGCCAGGTCCGAGGCGTTTTCCAACAGGTTGAGCAAGCGTCGGCCATCGCCATCGGCGGCTGAAAACAGGATCTGGAAGCCTTCATCGCTGAGGCTCAACTGCCGCTTGCCCAGGCCGCGCTCCTCGGTCAGCGCGCGATGCACCAGCTTGCGCATCGCGGCCTCGTCGAGGCTCTTGAGCACATAGACCCGCGCCCGCGACAGCAAGGCGTTGTTGAGTTCGAACGAAGGGTTTTCGGTGGTCGCGCCGATGAAAATCAGCGTGCCGTCTTCGACGTACGGCAGGAACGCGTCCTGCTGGGACTTGTTGAAACGGTGGACTTCGTCGACGAACAGAATCGTGCGCTTGCCGTATTGCCCGGCCTGCTGCTTGGCCACTTCCACCGCCTGGCGGATCTCCTTGACCCCGGCCAGCACCGCCGACACCGTTTCGAAGTGGGCATCCGAGACTTCCGCCAGCAGTCGCGCCAGGGTGGTCTTGCCCACGCCCGGCGGCCCCCAGAAGATCATCGAGTGCAACGCACCCTGCTCCAAGGCCTCGCGCAGAGGCTTGCCGCGGGCGAGCACATGCTCCTGGCCGACGTACTCATCCAGGTTGGTCGCACGCAGGCGGGCGGCCAAGGGCTGGGCAATCGGGGCACTTCGAAACAGGTCCATGATTACTACAAAACCTCCGCTGGGTCCTGTTGCCGATTCTCTCTGCAGAAGCAGATCTATGGGAGCAGACCTGTGGGAGCAAGGCTTGCCCGCGATTGCATCGCCTCGGTCTACCAGATACACCGAGGTGTCTGTATCGCGGGCAAGCCTTGCTCCCACAGACCATTCCTACAGGCCATTTCCCACAGGAGTCTTGGGTTTATTCCTGGATCACGTCCGCACCCTTGGGGATGTCGAACTTGAACTTGGACGCGGCGATCGGCTCGTTGGCCTTGACCCCGGTGAACAGGATATTGGTGCGCTGGCCGACACTGTCGATCAGTTGCATGTCGTTGACCAGGCCGTTACGGAACGACAGGCGCAGGCTGTCGAACAGGCTGTCCTTGGTCTTGGGCTTGAGGGTGAAGTCAATCACGCCACCGGCTTCCTTGGCGCTGATGTCGAAGCTCTGGCTGATCTTGGAGATGTCACCCGAGAGCAGCAGCGCCGGGGTCTGGGTCAGGCGCTGGTCGAGGGTCTTGATGGTGACCTGCTCCAGGTCCGGGTCCCACAGGGAGACTTTCTTGCCATCGGAGACCATCAACTGTTCAGCTGGCGCATCGGTATGCCAGTAGAACAGGCCCGGGCGCTGCAGGGCCATGTCGCCGGCAGTTTCCTGCAACTGGGTGCCGCTGCCGTCGAGGGTCAGCTGGGAGAAGCGTGCGGTCAGGGTCTGGGAGCGCTCCAGCAACTGGGTCAGGCGGGCCACGTCCTTTTCGTCGGCGTGGGCCGACAAGGTGGTCAGGGCCAGTACGGGCAACAGCAACATGCGAATCAGGCGCATGGGAGTCCTCATGAAGTCGTGGGGGTCGAGCGGCGTGTCAGCAGGCCGCCCGGGTCGTTAGTCGCGCATCGGGCCCGGCGCCAGTACTTCGCGCGAGCCGTTGGTGTTCATGGCCGTCACCACCCCGGCCATTTCCATGGCTTCGATCATGCGGGCGGCGCGGTTGTAGCCAATCTTCAGCTTGCGCTGAACGGCAGAAATCGAGGCCCGGCGGCTCTCCAGGACGAACTGCACCGCTTCGTCGTAGAGCGCATCGGTTTCAGCATCGTCGTCACCGCCGCCACTGCTACCCTCGAAACCGCTGCCAGCCTCTTCGACACCGTTGAGGATGTCGTCGTTGTATTCAGGAGCGCCACGCAGTTTCCAGGCCTCCACCACGCGGTGCACTTCGTCGTCGGAGACGAACGCGCCATGCACACGAATCGGCAGGCTGGTGCCCGGCGGCATGTAGAGCATGTCACCGTGACCGAGCAGTTGCTCGGCGCCACCCTGGTCGATGATGGTCCGCGAGTCGATCTTGCTCGACACCTGGAACGCCATGCGGGTCGGGATGTTGGCCTTGATCAGGCCAGTGATCACGTCCACCGACGGCCGCTGTGTGGCGAGGATCAGGTGGATACCGGCCGCACGAGCCTTCTGGGCAATACGGGCGATCAGCTCTTCGACCTTCTTGCCGACGATCATCATCATGTCGGCGAATTCGTCCACCACCACCACGATGGTCGGCAGCTTGTGCAGCAGCGGCGCCTCGTCGTGGATATTTTCGCGGTGATACAGCGGGTCGCTCAACGGCGTACCGGCCTCTTCGGCTTCCTTGACCTTGGCGTTGAAGCCCGACAGGTTGCGCACGCCCATCTTCGCCATCAGCTTGTAGCGGCGCTCCATCTCGGCGACGCTCCAGCGCAAGGCATTGGCGGCGTCCTTCATGTCGGTGACCACCGGGCACAGCAGGTGCGGGATGCCCTCGTAGATCGACAGCTCGAGCATTTTCGGGTCGATCATGATCAGCTTGGCGTCTTCGGGACCTGACTTGAACAGAATCGACAGGATCATCGCGTTCACACCCACCGACTTACCGGAGCCGGTGGTACCGGCCACCAGCAGGTGGGGCATTTTCGCCAGGTCAGTGATGACCGGCTTGCCGCCGATGTCGTGGCCCAGGGCCAGGGTGACCGGCGACTTGTGGTTGTCGTACTCAGGCGTCGACAGCACTTCGGAAAAGCGCACGATCTGCCGGTCTTCGTTGGGAATCTCGATGCCCACGGTGGTCTTGCCGGGAATCACTTCTACCACCCGCACGCTGGTCACGGCCAGGGAACGCGCCAAGTCCTTCGCGAGGTTGGAGATGCGACTGACCTTCACGCCAGCGGCCGGCTGGATTTCGTAGCGGGTGATGACCGGGCCCGGGTGGATCGAGTCTACCGAGACCTCGACCCCGAACTCCTTGAGCTTGATCTCCAGCAAATGGCCGACGGCCGCCAGGGATTCGGGGGAATAGTTGAGCTGTTTCTTCTCGGCCGGGTCCAGGATCGAGATCGGCGGCAAGGTGCCTTCCACCGCGCTGTCGACGAACAGCGGCGCCTGTTTCTCTTTCTGGACGCGCTTGCTTTGCTCGGGCGGCTTGGCCGGGGCCATGGTGATGACCGGCGGCACCTGTTTCTCGCGATCGGACATGTGCTTGCTCAGCGCCTGCTCACGCTCGATCAGGCGCTCCTTGACCTTGGCCTGCTCGCGTTTGTCCGGCGTCGTCGGGGCTACCACGTCGTGGACGCGGTCGTCGACTTCACGCAGTTGCGCCACCAGTTGCTTGCGCTCGGTGCGCGCCGCCCACCAGCGGTTCATGGCGCCCTGGATCAGTTCGATCAGGTCGAGGGTGATCTTGCCGGTGACGTCCATGACCTTGAACCACGACAGGTCGGTGAACACCGTCAGGCCGAACAGGAACAGGGCGATGAACAGCAGCGTGCTGCCCTGGATGTTCAGGGCGTTCCTGGCCAGGTCGCCGAGGCTTTCCCCCAGCGCCCCGCCCGCCCCGGCCGGCAAGCCGGTGGGCGCGTGGAAATGGATATGGGCCAACGCGGCCCCCGACAGCACCAGGAACACCAGGCCGATCAGCCGCCAGGAGAACAGCCAGCCGCTCCACTGCCACGGCTCGTGGCGCTGACGAAAGATCTGGTAGGCCTTGATCGCCAGCAGCAGCGGGAAGATGTAGGCGAAATAGCCCAGCACCATGAACAGGATGTCGGCGCTGTAGGAACCGGCCGGACCGCCGAAATTCTGCACGTCGTCGATCTTGCTGTTATGGCTCCAGCCCGGATCGTCCTTGCCGTAGGTCAGCAGGGCCATCATCAGGAACAGGCACAGGGCGCCGATGGCGATCAACGCACCTTCCTTGAGCCGGTAGTGCAATTGCTGGCGCCAGAGCGGAACGACTGGTTTGGGTGCTGCGGTGGATTTCTTCAAAACGCTTCTTTTCCTGCGCCAACGGCGCGTCCATCTGTTGAATGACTATAAAAAACTGCCCATGACGAGCAGGTAAAAAAGTGAATGTGCACAACCGGTACTACTTTTACCACTGTGGGGTGCATCCAGAAAACCGCAGGTGTTGCCGAAGATTTTGATCTTTAGCCCATCCTGCGTTCAAAACTCAAGCATTGTACGGGTTTGTCCGCGCCAAGGCATTGCCTGACAGCATAGCCGGATACAGGGTGTACACGCGCCAATTGGACCATGCATTCTCTTTTGTGACAAAGGCTTATGAGGTGTTTTTTATGAACGAAGTGAAGCATTCACGCCTGATCATTCTCGGTTCCGGCCCTGCGGGGTACAGCGCGGCCGTCTATGCTGCCCGCGCCAACCTCAAACCCGTTGTCATTACCGGCCTGCAGGCCGGTGGCCAGCTCACCACCACGGTGGAAGTCGATAACTGGCCCGGCGACGTCGAAGGCCTGACGGGCCCGGTACTGATGGAACGCATGCAACGGCACGCCGAGCGCTTCGACACACAGATCGTCTACGACCATGTCCACACCGCCAAGTTGCAACAGCGCCCATTCGAATTGATCGGCGACAGCGGCACCTACACCTGCGACGCACTGATCATTGCCACCGGTGCCTCGGCGCAATATCTGGGCCTGCCTTCGGAAGAAAGCTTCGCCGGCAAAGGGGTTTCCGCGTGTGCGACCTGCGATGGCTTTTTCTATCGCAACCAGGTGGTGGCCGTGGTCGGCGGCGGCAATACCGCGGTCGAGGAAGCCCTGTACCTGTCGAACATCGCCAGGGAAGTACACCTGATCCACCGTCGCGACAAGCTGCGTTCAGAGAAGATCCTGCAGGACAAACTCTTCGAAAAGGCCGCCAGCGGCAATATCAAGCTGCATTGGAACCAGAACCTGGATGAAGTCCTGGGCGACGCCAGCGGCGTGACTGGCGCGCGCCTGCGCCACAGCGAGACCGGCGAAACCAGCACCTTGTCCCTGGCCGGCGTGTTCATTGCCATCGGCCATAAACCCAATACCGAGCTGTTCCAGGGCCAGTTGAAGATGCGCGACGGCTACCTGATCGTGCGCGGCGGCAGCGAGGGCAATGCCACCGCGACCGATATCGAAGGTGTGTTCGCCGCTGGCGATGTGGCCGACCACGTCTATCGCCAGGCAATTACCTCCGCCGGCGCCGGCTGCATGGCCGCACTCGACGCAGAGAAGTATCTCGATGACATCCCTGCCGTTTGACGGTTAACCTTCCAGGCGGGCGCTCGCCGATGGACGAGGCCCGCCACCTGCCGCCCTCCCCTTCTACTAAGCCGGACAACAATGCTGACCTGGTTACAACGCAACACCTTCGAGTTCCCGCCATTGGCAAAAGCCATGCGCGATCCCAACGGGTTATTGGCCGCCGGTGGCGATCTATCCGCCGACAGGCTGATCCAGGCCTATCGCCACGGTTGCTTCCCATGGTTTTCCGAGGGGCAACCGATCCTCTGGTGGTCGCCGGACCCGCGCACGGTGCTGTTTCCCGACGAACTGCACATATCCCGCAGCCTGGGCAAACTGCTGCGCAAGCAGCGTTATGAAGTGACGTTCGATCGGGATTTTGCGGCGGTCATCCAGGCCTGCGCCGCGCCGCGGGACTATGCCGAGGGCACCTGGATCACCGACGCCATGCAAACCGCTTATCTGGAACTGCACCGACGCGGTTTCGCCCATTCGGTGGAAGTGTGGGACCAAGGGGCGTTGGTGGGCGGCCTGTATGGCTTGGCCATGGGGCAGCTGTTTTTTGGCGAGTCCATGTTCAGCCGGGCCGACAATGCGTCGAAATTCGGCTTCGCGAGGCTGGTCCAACACCTCAAGGCCGCCGGTTTCGTGCTGATCGACTGCCAGATGCCCACCGAGCATCTGCACAGCCTGGGCGCCCGCTCGATTCCACGAGCTGAGTTTGCTGGCTATCTCAAGGCCCACCTGGATCAACCCAGCCACGCAACCTGGGTTTGCTGAGCGACATTCGCGTGCGTGGCTTACACTTAAATTTAAAAGCTTATCCGAGGGTTGATCATGACCGAGTTGGCGCGCTTGAAGTTCTATGCCACTCAGCCCCACTCTTGCAGTTACCTGCCGGAGGAGCAGGCCACGACGCTGTTCCTCGACCCTAGCCAGCCCATGGATGTGCATGTCTACGCAGACCTGTCGGAAATGGGCTTTCGTCGTAGCGGCGACCACCTCTACCGGCCCCATTGCCAGCATTGCAACGCCTGTGTCCCGGCGCGCATCCCTGTGGCGCAATTTTTGCCCAATCGTCAGCAGAAACGCATTTTCAAGCGCAACGCCGACCTTCAGGTCCGCCCGGCCAAGCCGCAGTTCACCGAAGAATATTTCGACCTGTACCAGCGCTACATCGAACAACGCCATGCCGATGGCGACATGTACCCGCCCAGTCGGGATCAGTTCTCGACCTTCCTGGTGCGTGACCTGCCGTTTTCCCGCTTCTACGAGTTCCGACTGGACGGGCGCCTGGTCGCCATCGCCGTCACGGACCTGCTGCCCAATGGGCTTTCGGCGGTGTACACCTTCTACGAGCCGGACGAAGAACGGCGCAGCCTGGGACGGTTTGCCATTCTCTGGCAAATCAACGAAGCCCGGCGCCTGGGACTGGAAGCGGTGTACCTGGGCTACTGGATCAAGAACTGCAAGAAAATGAACTACAAGACCCAATATCGCCCCATTGAACTGCTGATTAACCAGCGGTGGGTTGTCCTGAGTTAGACCCCTTCGGCTTATAAAGCTAGAACCCCTTGGCTTGAACCCCCTTTTTCGGGCACAATGCACGCCGCTTTTGCCTGGCGCAGTTGCACCGGGCCATTCACTGGATACCGAGGGCTTTACTGCATGTCGAAAGAAGACAGCTTCGAAATGGAAGGCACTGTCGTCGACACCCTGCCCAACACCATGTTTCGTGTGGAGTTGGAAAATGGGCACGTCGTAACCGCGCATATCTCCGGCAAGATGCGCAAGAACTACATTCGTATTCTTACCGGTGACAAAGTGCGCGTCGAGCTGACGCCCTATGACTTGAGCAAAGGGCGCATCACTTACCGCGCTCGCTAACAAGTCAATACAAAACGCCCGGCTGATGCCGGGCGTTTTTGTTTGTGGGAGCCAAGCTTGCTCCCACAGGGAATTGGCCGTGAGACTCAATCTTGTGCCTTGCCCAAGACAAACTGTGGGAGCGAGCTTGCTCGCGATAGCGGTGGGTCAGCGCGCATCGATGCCGAATGTGCCGCCGCCATCGCGAGCAAGCTCGGCTCCCACAGGGATTGGCGGCGCTGCTCAATCTTGTGCCTTGCCCAAGACAAACTGTGGGAGCGAGCTTGCTCGCGATAGCGGTGGGTCAGCTTGCATCGATGCCGAATGTGCCGCCGCCATCGCGAGCAAGCTCGGCTCCCACAGAGATTGGCGGTGAAACTCATCTTGTGCCTTGCCCCAGACAAACTGTAGGGGGGGTGGTGTGGGGCTGGATAGCAAAAAGGCGCCTTTCGGCGCCTTTTGCTTTGTTGCGACTAATGGTCAGGCCATTTCGGCCGTGGTTTCGAAGTCGAAGGTCAGTTCGCCGTCCTTGATGTCGATGTGCACCACACCGCCATGCTCGGCCAGTTCGCCAAAGAGGATTTCCTCGGCCAGCGGACGCTTGATCTTGTCCTGAATCAAGCGAGCCATCGGCCGCGCGCCCATCGTCACATCGTAACCACCTTCTGCCAGCCAACTGCGGGCCGCATCGGTGACTTCCAGCAATACACGCTTGTCTTCGAGCTGCGCCTGAAGTTCGGTAAGGAACTTGTCCACCACGCTCTTGATGACTTCATGGCTGAGGCGACCAAACTGGATAATGGTATCCAGGCGGTTGCGGAATTCAGGCGTGAAGCTCTTCTTGATCACTTCCATCGCATCGGACGAGTGGTCCTGATGGGTGAAACCGATCGAAGCGCGAGCTGCGGTTTCGGCACCGGCGTTCGTGGTCATGATGACGATCACGTTGCGGAAGTCCGCCTTGCGCCCGTTGTTATCGGTCAGCGTACCGTGGTCCATGACCTGCAGGAGCAGGTTGAAGACTTCCGGGTGCGCCTTCTCGATCTCGTCAAGCAGCAATACGCAGTGCGGTTGCTTGGTGATGGCTTCGGTCAACAGGCCGCCCTGGTCGAAACCGACATAGCCTGGAGGCGCACCGATCAGACGCGATACGGTGTGGCGCTCCATGTACTCGGACATGTCGAAGCGAACCAGTTCGATACCCATTGCCTTGGCCAGTTGCCGCGCGGCCTCGGTCTTGCCGACACCGGTAGGACCGGCGAACAGGAACGAACCCACAGGCTTGTCCGGCGACTTGAGACCGGCACGGGACAGCTTGATGGCGGTCGACAGCGAGTCGATGGCCGCATCCTGGCCGAACACTGTCAGCTTCAGGTCACGCTCCAGGTTACGCAGCAACTCCTTGTCGGAACTGGTGACGTGTTTAGGCGGAATACGCGCGATTTTCGCCACGATGTCCTCGACCTGAGGCACTTCGATGCGCTTGACGCGTTTCTCCAGCGGTTGCAGGCGCTGGTAGGCACCCGCCTCGTCGATGACGTCGATGGCCTTGTCCGGCATGTGCCGGTCGTTGATGTAGCGCGAGGCCAGCTCAGCCGCCGCGCGCAGGGCTTCATCGCTGTACTCGATGTTGTGGTGCAGCTCGAAACGCCCTTTCAGGCCGCGCAGGATACCAATGGTGTCCTCCACCGAAGGCTCCGACACATCGACCTTCTGGAAACGCCGGGCCAGGGCACGGTCTTTCTCGAAGATCCCGCGGAACTCCTGGAACGTGGTCGAGCCGATGCAACGGATATCACCCGACGACAGCAATGGCTTGAGCAGGTTCGACGCATCCATGACCCCGCCCGACGCCGCCCCGGCACCAATAATGGTGTGGATTTCGTCGATGAACAGGATCGCTTGCGGACGTTTTTTCAACTCGCCGAGCAACGCCTTGAAGCGCTTCTCGAAATCGCCGCGGTACTTGGTACCGGCCAGCAAGGCACCCAGGTCGAGGGAATACACCACGCTGTTGGCCAGCAGGTCCGGCACCTGGTTGTCGACGATGCGCTTGGCCAGGCCTTCGGCGATTGCGGTCTTGCCCACGCCCGCCTCGCCCACCAGCAATGGGTTGTTCTTGCGACGCCGAGCCAGGATCTGGGCAACACGCTCGACTTCCGCTTCGCGCCCGACCAGCGGGTCAATGCGCCCCTGGCGTGCCAGTTCGTTCAGGTTGCTGGCATAGGCATCCAATGGATTGCCTGAAGAAGAAGACTCACCGCCCTCGTCGTCCTGCATATCCTGCTCACCCTCGGAATGATCGCCATGCCCCGGCACCTTGGAGATGCCATGTGCGATGTAGTTGACGACATCGATACGCGCAACGCTCTGCTGCTTGAGCAGGAACACCGCCTGGCTTTCCTGCTCGCTGAAGATGGCAACCAGCACGTTGGCGCCGGTGACTTCACGCTTGCCCGAGCTCTGTACATGGAAGACAGCACGCTGCAGGACACGCTGGAAGCCCAGGGTTGGCTGGGTTTCGCGATCCTCGTCATGAACGGGGATCAGTGGCGTGGTGGAGTCGATGAACTCCTGCAGATCATGCTTGAGTTTATCGAGGTTCGCGCCGCAGGCACGCAAAACGGTGGCGGCAGCCTCGTTATCCAATAGGGCCAGCAGCAGGTGTTCGACGGTCATGAATTCATGACGCTTCGAACGAGCCTCCTTGAAGGCAAGATTGAGGGTGACTTCGAGCTCGCGGTTTAACATAGCTTCACCTCATACCCAAGTGGTCGGCGTTAACCGTCCTTCTCGATTTCACAGAGTAGCGGATGCTGGCTTTCCCGGGCGTACTGGTTGACCTGCATGGCCTTCGTCTCGGCGATGTCGCGGGTAAACACTCCACATACTGCCCGTCCCTCTGTATGGACGGCCAGCATGACCTTGGTCGCCAGCTCGCGATTCAGGTTAAAAAACACCTCGAGCACTTCGACGACGAAATCCATCGGTGTGTAGTCATCGTTGAACAAAACCACCTTGTACATCGGTGGCGCCTGTAATGCAGGCTTTGCCTCCTGAACAGCAATGCCTGCGGAATCGTCGTCGTGTAGATCCGGGCGATCCTGATTGAATGTTAGTCGAATCTGGCTGACTGCATGCATGGAAAGAAAGGTTCGTTTAGTTGGCGAATACAGTGATGGGGGCGCTTGTGGACGATTTCAACCACGACCACCCGGCCACCTTGACTATCGGCAAAACGGTGTTACAACCAATAGAGCCCATCGTGGGTTAAAAAGGTCCGTGGAATCTATCCTTACTTCAAGATTAGCCTGCGGATGGACTGGATGATACTCCAGTGATGGAGTGCGTTGCAGAGGGAAATGGGTTATGTCGGTAGTCAAGATGAATGGCAAGGTGAAATGGTTCAACAATGCCAAGGGCTACGGTTTCATTATCGCGGCCGGCAGGGATGATGAAGACCTTTTCGCCCATTACTCGGCCATCAACATGGAAGGCTATAAAACCCTGAAGGCCGGACAGCCTGTGACGTTCGACGTCATCCAGGGACCCAAGGGCCTGCACGCGGTCAACATCAGGCTTGTCACCGTCGAAGATGTACCCACCCCTGTCAATGTCAGGGTCACCGAGACTCATTGACCGGCCGCCGCACCGGACAAATGAAAATGCCCGGCTCGATCACTCGAGCCGGGCATTCGCGCTGAGCGCCGATCCGCTTACATGTGCGAGATCAGGGCATCGCCGAAGCCCGAGGACGACACCAGCTTGGCGCCCTCCATCAGACGTTCGAAGTCATAGGTCACGGTCTTGGCCGAAATCGCGCCATTGGTGCCTTTGATGATCAGGTCGGCCGCCTCGGTCCAACCCATGTGACGCAGCATCATTTCCGCCGACAGGATCAGCGAGCCCGGGTTGACCTGGTCCTTGCCGGCATACTTGGGCGCGGTACCGTGGGTGGCTTCGAACATTGCCACGGTGTCGGACAGGTTGGCGCCCGGCGCAATACCGATACCGCCCACTTCCGCCGCCAGGGCGTCGGACAGGTAGTCACCGTTCAGGTTCAGGGTGGCGATCACGTCATATTCAGCCGGACGCAGCAGGATCTGCTGCAGCATCGCATCGGCGATGGCGTCCTTGACGACGACATTCTTGCCAGTCTTCGGGTTCTTGAACTGCATCCACGGCCCGCCGTCGAGCAGGGTCGCGCCGAACTCCTCGGCTGCCACTTCGTAGGCCCATTCCTTGAAGGCACCTTCGGTGAACTTCATGATGTTGCCTTTATGCACGATGGTCAGCGAATCGCGGTCGTTGTCGACCACATATTGCAAAGCCTTGCGAGCCAGGCGCTGGGTGCCCTGCTTGGAAACCGGCTTGACGCCGATGCCGCAATCCTCGTCGAAACGGATCTTGGTCACGCCCATTTCTTCTTTCAGGAACTTGATGACCTTGGTGGCTTCGGCCGAACCGGCCTTCCACTCGATGCCAGCGTAGATGTCCTCGGAGTTCTCGCGGAAGATCGTCATGTCCACGTCGCCAGGCTTCTTGACCGGGCTTGGCACGCCTTCGAACCAGCGCACCGGACGCAGGCACACGTACAGGTCGAGCTGCTGGCGCAGGGCCACGTTCAGCGAACGGATACCACCGCCCACCGGCGTGGTCAGTGGGCCCTTGATGGAAACCACGTAATCCTTGACCGCGTCCAGGGTTTCCTGGGGCAGCCAAGTGTCCTGGTCGTAGACTTGAGTCGCTTTCTCACCAGCATAGACTTCCATCCAGGAAATCTTGCGCTTGCCGCCATAGGCCTTCTGAACCGCAGCGTCCACAACCTTGATCATGACCGGACTGATATCGACGCCAATGCCGTCGCCTTCGATGAAGGGGATGATCGGGTTGTCGGGAACATTAAGAGAATGGTCTGCATTGACGGTGATTTTGTCACCGACGGCTGGAACCTGAATCTTTTGATACCCCATGCTGAACTCCATTGCTTGGATTGAACATCTGGCTGCGTTCGAGCGTACCCCACTTGAATCGGCGCGCAAACCCTACGTTAGGCTCATCCGGGGTAAAGCGTTGCAGTTCGCGGTGTACAACCCTGAAAGCCAAGGGAAAAGCGCCAAACATGAGCATAGCCCGCTCCTTGGGTACTGCGACGTTTAGACCAATGGACGTGTACGGAAGTCCATGAACCATCGGCAGATTGCCAGCTACCTATGTATAATGCCGCCGCTGACCACAGGGTCACGTTGGCTGAGCGCTCTATCACAGGACTTTCCGCCAATTTAGAAGCCGGACCGTTACCGCGGCCCAACCGCTTGACGCTCGACTGATGCACCCAACATCACCGCGAAGAAACCTCGACATTCGGTTCACGGATGACTTTGAACGAACGCGCTTACCCGGCGCCCCTCGAGTTTCTGCGCATGCTTTAGCAAAGAAGAGAGTTAATCCGAATATGCCCACCCGCTCGAAGATCATCTATACCTTCACCGACGAAGCGCCCGCCCTCGCCACCTATTCGCTGCTGCCGATCGTCGAAGCCTTTACCGCTTCGGCCGATATCGCCGTGGAAACCCGCGATATCTCCCTCGCAGGGCGCATCCTGGCCAGCTTCCCCGAGCAACTGGGTGACAAAGCCGTAGCCGACCACCTCGCCGAACTGGGCGACCTGGCCGTTACGCCTGAAGCCAACATCATCAAGCTGCCGAACATCAGCGCCTCGGTACCGCAACTGCAGGCCGCGATCAAGGAATTGCAGGCCCAGGGCTACGCACTGCCGGACTACCCGGAAACCGTGGCCAGCGACGCCGAGAAAGACGCCCGCGCCCGCTACGACAAGATCAAGGGCAGCGCCGTGAACCCGGTCCTGCGCGAAGGCAACTCTGATCGTCGCGCGCCGCTGTCGGTCAAGAACTACGCCCGCAAGCACCCGCACAAAATGGGCGCCTGGGCAGCCGACTCCAAGTCCCACGTGGCCCACATGAGCACCGGCGATTTCTACGGCAGCGAAAAAGCCGCGCTGATCGACGCCGCCGGCAGCGTGAAAATCGAGCTGATCGCCCAGGACGGCACTGCCACTGTCCTGAAGGAAAAAACCACCGTACAAGCCGGTGAGATCCTCGACTGCGCCGTGATGAGCAAAAACGCCCTGCGCGACTTCATCGCCGCTGAAATCGAAGACGCCAAGCAAAAAGGCGTCCTGCTGTCGGTTCACCTCAAGGCCACCATGATGAAGGTCTCCGACCCGATCATGTTCGGCCAGATCGTTGCCGAGTTCTATAAAGACGCCCTGGCCAAGCACGCACAAGTGCTGGAGCAGATCGGCTTCAACCTGAACAACGGCATCGGCGACCTGTACGCCCGCATCAAGGCCCTGCCGGCCGAGCAGCAGGCGCAGATCGAAGCCGACATCCAGGCGGTCTACGCAGCGCGCCCATCCCTGGCGATGGTCAACTCCGACAAAGGCATCACCAACCTGCACGTGCCGAGCGACGTCATCGTCGACGCCTCGATGCCAGCCATGATCCGTGACTCCGGCAAGATGTGGGGCACCGACGGCCAACTGCACGACACCAAGGCCGTGATCCCGGATCGCTGCTACGCCACCATCTACCAGGCGGTGATCGAAGACTGCAAGCAACACGGCGCCTTCGACCCAACCACCATGGGCAGCGTGCCGAACGTTGGCCTGATGGCCAAGAAAGCCGAAGAGTACGGTTCCCACGACAAGACCTTCCAGATCAAGGTCGACGGCGTGGTCCGTGTTTCGGACAGCAACGGCCGCACCCTGTTGGAGCAGAGCGTCGAAGCTGGCGACATCTTCCGCATGTGCCAGACCAAGGACGCACCGATCCAGGACTGGGTCAAACTGGCCGTCAACCGCGCCCGCGCCAGCAGCACCCCGGCGATCTTCTGGCTGGACCCGATGCGCGCCCATGACGGCGTCGTGATCGAGAAAGTCCAGACCTACCTGAAGGACTACGACACTGCCGGCCTGGACATCCGCATCATGTCGCCGGTCGACGCGATGAAGTTCACCCTGGCCCGCACCCGCGAAGGCAAGGACACCATCTCGGTGACCGGCAACGTACTGCGCGACTACCTGACCGACCTGTTCCCTATCATGGAGCTGGGCACCAGCGCCAAAATGCTGTCGATCGTGCCGCTGATGAACGGCGGCGGCCTGTTCGAAACCGGCGCTGGCGGCTCGGCCCCCAAACACGTGCAGCAATTGCTGGAAGAGAACTTCCTGCGCTGGGATTCCCTGGGCGAATTCCTGGCCCTGGCCGCGTCCCTCGAGCACCTGGGCGTGACCTACAACAACCCGAAGGCCCTGGTGCTGGCCAAGACCCTGGACCAGGCTACCGGTGAGTTCCTGGACCGCAACAAGTCGCCTTCGCGCAAGGTCGGCGGCATCGACAACCGCGGCAGCCACTTCTACCTGACCCTGTTCTGGGCCCAGGCACTGGCCGCTCAAGACGACGACGCAGCCCTCAAGGCTCAGTTCGCTTCCCTGGCCAAGACATTGACCGACAACGAAGAAAAAATCGTTGCCGAACTCAATGCCGTGCAAGGCAAGCCCATGGACATCGGCGGTTACTACTTCGCCAACCCGGAGCTGACCAGCAAGGCCATGCGCCCGAGCAACACCTTCAACGCGGCGATTGCTGCGCTGGTGTAAGGTTGTAGGCAGTACCACGAACCCCGGCCTTGTGCCGGGGTTTGTGTTTCTGGCATTTAGCCCCCACCCCTGTGGGAGCGAGCTTGCTCGCGATAGCAATTAATCATTCAATTCAAATATTGACTGACACACCGCTATCGCGAGCAAGCTCGCTCCCACAATAAGATCGGGGTACGGTCGGAGAGATAGGCCGGCTGTCAGGCCGCCTCGCGAGCAAGCTTTGCTCCCACAGATCTGACAGGTGTACGACCGGGCGAGCCAGGCCGGCCGTTAGGCCGCCTCGCTCTTGATCTTGATCTGGGGCGCCCCGTTAACCACGATGGCCGAACGCAGGTATTGCGCAGTGGGCCCACGGAGCAATGCCTGCGTTCGAGCATGCCGAGCCTAAGCGAGGCACCGAGTGGTGGGGCAAAGCGCTTTTGGTTACTTTTGGCGCTCTTCCAAAAGTGACCCGCTGTAAGAGCGGAACCATAGGCAGCCCTGACCGCAGCAACGGATATGTACTCAATCAACAAAACCCCAGCCAACTGCAAACCCCACACCCCAACCTGAGAAATAGAAGAACCTCATGAACTGGCAACCCCACATCACCGTCGCCACCATCGTCGAAGACAACGGCCGCTTCCTGATGGTGGAAGAATCCAAGGCCGGACGCGCAGTACTCAACCAACCCGCCGGCCACCTGGACCCCAACGAAACCCTGATCGAAGCCGCCGTACGCGAAACCCTCGAAGAAACCGGCTGGGACGTCGAACCCACCAGCGTCACCGGCATCTACCTCTACACCGCCCCGAGCAACGGCGTGACCTACCAGCGCGTCTGTTTCGCCGCCAAGGCCCTGAAACACCACCCCGAGTATCAACTGGACGACGGCATCCTCGGCGCCAAATGGCTGACCCGCGACGAACTGCTAGAACAGCGCGAGCACTGGCGCAGCGAGCTGATCATCCGCTGCATCGACGATTATCTGGCCGGCCACTGCCACAGTCTGACGCTGATCCGTCCTTCTCTTTAGCCTTGTGCGCCCGGGCCTGATAGAATCGCGTCCTTTTTCAAGACACTCATTGAACTCCTATGCGTGATCCAGCTCCTTCTGACACATCCAAGAAGCGCGTCATTGTCGGCATGTCCGGCGGCGTGGACTCCTCCGTTTCCGCCCTTCTGCTGATCGAGCAGGGTTATGAGGTGGAAGGCCTGTTCATGAAGAACTGGGAAGAAGACGACGGCACCGAATACTGCACCGCCATGGACGACCTGGCGGACGCCCAGGCCGTGTGCGACAAGATCGGCATCAAGCTGCACACCGCCAACTTCGCCGCCGAGTACTGGGACAACGTGTTCGAGCACTTCCTGGCCGAATACAAGGCCGGTCGCACGCCGAACCCGGACATCCTCTGCAACCGCGAAATCAAGTTCAAGGCGTTCCTCGACTACGCCATGATGCTCGGCGCCGACCTGATCGCCACCGGTCACTACGTGCGCCGCCGCGACATCGACGGCCGCACCGAACTGCTCAAGGGCCTGGACCCGAACAAGGACCAGAGCTACTTCCTGCACGCCGTCGGCGGCGAGCAGATCGCCAAGACCCTGTTCCCGGTCGGCGAACTGGAAAAGCCCGAAGTGCGCGCGATCGCCGAGAAACACCAGCTCGCCACCGCCAAGAAAAAAGACTCCACCGGGATCTGCTTTATCGGTGAGCGCCGTTTCAGCGACTTCCTCAAGCAATACCTGCCAGCCCAACCGGGCGAGATCAAGACGACCGAAGGCGAAGTCATCGGCCGTCACCATGGCCTGATGTACCACACCATCGGCCAGCGCCAGGGCCTGGGCATCGGCGGCCTGAAAGACGCCGGGGAAGAGCCGTGGTACGTGCTGGTCAAGGACCTGGAGCACAACGAGCTGATCGTCGGCCAGGGCAACGACCACCCATGGTTGTTTTCCCGCGCCCTGCTCGCCTCCGACATCTATTGGGTCAACCCGATCGACCTCAGCGAACCTCGTCGCCTGACGGCCAAGGTTCGCTACCGCCAGAGCGACCAGCCCTGCACCCTGGAAAAAACCGCCACGGGCTACCGTGCCACCTTCGATGACCCGCAGCGGGCGGTCACGCCCGGCCAGTCCGTGGTGTTCTATGACGGCGAAATATGCCTGGGCGGCGGCGTGATCGAAGTCGCAGAACCCTGGAGCAGCAAGGCATGAACCCCATCCAGGAACAACTGACGGCATTGGGCGGCGTATTTCTCGCCGCCGTGCTGGTGGACAGGATCGCCAAGACCGGCCAGGCCACCGAAGCGGGCGTGGCCTGCATGCTCGGCAGCCTGCTGGTTCGCGACCCCAAGGACACCCTGGAAGTCTACGGCGGCGACGACTTGAACCTGCGCGAAGGCTATCGTGCGCTGATCGGCGCCCTGGAGCGCGATCCCAGCGCCCTGCAACGCGAACCGCTGCGCTACGCCCTGTCGATGCTGGGCCTTGAGCGCCAGCTGGCCAAGCGCGACGACCTGCTGGAGACCATCGGCAAACGCTTGCCGCAGATCCAGTCCCAGGTCGAGCACTTCGGCCCGTCCCACGAAAACGTCGTCGCGGCTTGCGGCGCGCTGTACCAGGACACCCTGAGCACCTTGCGCCAGCGCATCCAGGTGCATGGCGACATGCGCAACCTGCAGCAACCGAGCAATGCCTCGAAGATCCGCGCCCTGTTGCTGGCCGGGATTCGTTCGGCACGGCTGTGGCGGCAGTTGGGCGGCCATCGCTGGCAACTGGTGATCAGCCGGCGCAAATTGCTTAAAGAGCTTTACCCGTTGATGCGCAACGAATAAGTCGCCTCGACCGTTTTTTTGTAGCAAGGGAGCTTACCCCCACTGGGCCTGTAGGAGCTGTCGAGCGAAGCGAGGCTGCGATCTTTTGATCTTTTGATCTTTCACTTGAGATTCAAGCGTCTGGGGAAAGATCGCAGCCTCGTTGCACTCGACAGCTCCTACACAGCTCCTACAGGCCCAGCGGGAGCAAGCTCCCTCGCCACAGGTATTAAAAGTTTTATCTCGTTACGCGTAACACGCCGGTCAGTTGGCGACGGACCGGCGATTGTTTTCATGTATGATACGCGCCCCATTTCGTTGCCCGACTGTCCGAGAACACCCCATGCAGCTCTCTTCGCTCACTGCGGTTTCCCCTGTAGACGGCCGCTACGCCGGCAAAACCCAGGCCCTGCGCCCGATTTTCAGCGAGTACGGCCTGATCCGTGCCCGCGTCCTGGTTGAAGTGCGCTGGCTCCAGCGCCTGGCCGCCCACCCTGCCATCCCTGAAGTCCCGGCGTTCTCCGCCGAAGCCAACGCGGTGCTCAACACCCTGGCGGACAACTTCGCGCTGGAGCACGCCGAGCGCGTCAAAGAGATCGAGCGCACCACCAACCACGACGTCAAGGCCATCGAATACCTGCTCAAGGAGCAGGCGGCCAAGCTGCCGGAACTGGCCAATGTCAGCGAGTTCATCCACTTTGCCTGCACCAGCGAGGACATCAACAACCTGTCCCACGCCCTGATGCTGCGCGAAGGCCGTGATGAGGTAATGCTGCCCCTGATGCGCCAGACCGCCCAGGCCATCCGCGAGCTGGCGATCCGCTTCGCCGACGTGCCGATGCTGTCGCGCACCCACGGCCAACCGGCTTCGCCGACCACCCTGGGCAAGGAGCTGGCGAACGTGGTCTACCGCCTGGAGCGCCAGATCGCCCAGGTAGCCGCCGTGCCGCTGCTGGGCAAGATCAACGGCGCCGTGGGCAACTACAACGCCCACCTGTCGGCCTACCCGGACATCGACTGGGAAGCCAACGCCCGCGCCTTCATCGAAGACGAGCTGGGCCTGAGCTTCAACCCCTACACCACCCAGATCGAACCGCATGACTACATCGCCGAGCTGTTCGATGCGATCGCGCGCTTCAACACCATCCTGATCGACTTCGACCGTGACATCTGGGGCTACATTTCCCTGGGTTACTTCAAGCAGCGCACCATCGCTGGCGAAATCGGCTCCTCGACCATGCCGCACAAGGTCAACCCGATCGACTTCGAAAACTCCGAAGGCAACCTGGGCATCGCCAACGCACTGTTCCAGCACCTGGCGAGCAAACTGCCGATCTCCCGCTGGCAGCGCGACCTGACCGACTCCACCGTGCTGCGCAACCTGGGCGTGGGTTTTGCCCACAGCGTCATTGCCTACGAAGCCAGCCTCAAGGGCATCAGCAAGCTGGAACTGAACGAGCAGAAGATCGCCGCCGACCTGGACGCCTGCTGGGAAGTCCTGGCCGAGCCGATCCAGACCGTGATGCGTCGCTACAACATCGAAAACCCGTATGAAAAGCTGAAAGAGCTGACCCGTGGCAAGGGCATCAGCCCTGAAGCGTTGCAGACTTTCATCGATGGCCTGGACATGCCTGCCGCGGCCCGCACCGAGCTGAAAAAGCTCACGCCAGCCAGCTACATCGGCAACGCAGCGGCACAAGCCAAGCGCATCTGATCCACGGCTTTACCCTTGAGACGCCCGGCCGCGCCGGGCGTTTTTATTCGCGTCTGAAAAGTATATTTTTTCAATAGGTTACACATGAATCCTGACATTCCTCTGCAACTCCTGGGCGGCATCACGGCAAGGGAGTTCCTGCGCGACTACTGGCAGAAAAAACCCCTGCTGATCCGTCAGGCGATTCCTGACTTCCAAAGCCCGATCGATGCCGACGAACTGGCCGGCCTGGCCCTGGAAGAAGAAGTCGAATCGCGCCTGGTGATCGAGCACGGCGAGCGCCCCTGGGAATTGCGCCGCGGCCCGTTCGCCGAAGACGAATTCAGCAAGCTGCCAGAGCGCGAGTGGACCCTGCTGGTACAGGCGGTCGATCAGTTCGTACCGGAAGTCAGCGAGCTGCTGGAGAACTTCCGTTTCCTGCCGAGCTGGCGCATCGACGACGTGATGATCAGCTTCGCTGCACCCGGTGGCAGCGTGGGTCCGCATTTCGATAACTACGACGTGTTCCTGCTGCAGGGCCATGGCCAGCGCAACTGGAAAATCGGCCAGATGTGCGACTCCGAAAGCCCGTTGCTGCAGCACGCCGACCTGCGCATCCTTGCCGAATTCGAAGCCACCGATGAGTGGACCCTGGAACCGGGCGACATGCTCTACCTGCCGCCGCGCCTGGCGCACTGTGGCGTGGCCGTGGATGACTGCATGACCTACTCGGTGGGTTTCCGTGCGCCGAGCGCCGCTGAAGTGCTGACCCACTTCACCGACTTCCTCAGCCAGTTCCTGCCGGACGAAGAACGCTACACCGACGCCGACGCACGCCCTGTAGCCGACCCGCACCAGATCCAGCAGGACGCCCTCGACCGCCTCAAGGGCTTGCTGGCCGAGCACATGAGCGACGAGCGCCTGCTGCTGACCTGGTTCGGCCAGTTCATGACCGAGCCGCGCTACCCGGAACTGGTGGTGGGCCCGGAACTGGAAGAAGACGACCTGCTGGCCAGCCTGGAACAAGGCGCCGTGATCATTCGCAACCCGAGCGCGCGCCTGGCCTGGTCGGAAGTCGATGACGACCTGCTGCTGTTCGCCAGCGGCCAGAGCCGTTACCTGCCGGGCAAGCTGCGCGAACTGCTGAAAATGATCTGCGCCGCCGACGCCCTGCACATCGAGAACCTCGGTCCGTGGCTGGCCGACGAAGACGGTCGCGGCCTGGTCTGCGAGCTGGTCAAGCAAGGCAGCCTGGGGTTCGCCGATGAATAAAATTCACGTTCGTGTCGCAGACTGGCAAAAGGATAACGCCGAGATCCGGCGCATTCGTGAGGCCGTGTTCATTGCCGAGCAATCCGTTCCGCCTGAACTGGAATGGGATGCCGACGACCAGAGCGCGGTGCATTTCCTGGCGTTTGAAGGCGACTTTCCCATCGGCACCGCCCGCCTGTTGACCGACGGCCATATCGGCCGTGTCTCGGTCCTCAAGGACTGGCGTGGCCTGAAGGTGGGCGATGCGCTGATGCACGCCGTGATCGCCGAAGCCGAGAAACGTGGGCTCCAGCAACAGATGCTCAGCGCCCAGGTGCATGCCACGCCGTTCTATGAGCGGCTGGGGTTTGCGGTGGTCAGCGAGGAGTTCCTGGAAGCCGGGATTCCTCATGTGGACATGGTGCGGCGCTCGGCCTGAACACCGCTGGAAGCAGCAACACAATACCCTGTGGCGAGGGAGCTTGCTCCCGCTGGGCTGCGCAGCGGCCCCCGCTTTTTGGGGTTCGCTTCGCGACCCAGCGGGAGCAAGCTCCCTCGCCACAAAAGCATCATGCAACGCCCAAAACGCCCCGCCATCCACCGATGCCGGGGCGTTTTGCCGTCTAACATTCAACTTGCGCCACCCGGGGCCGACAAACTGGCAATATCAGGCCTTTGTCTCATGGAGAAATGGACATGCTTCTACGCACCCTGCTGACCCTCTTGCTGCTTGGTAGCAGCCTGTCAGCCATGGCCGATACGCAAGTCGTGCCGCTGAACTACCGCACCAGCGCCGACCTGCTGCCGGTGGCGCAGAATTTCATCGGCAAGGACGGCCAGGTCAGCGCCTACGGCAACCAACTGATCGTCAACGCCGAGCCCGGCAAAATCGAAGAACTCCGGCAATTCCTCGCGCAATTGGACACCGCGCCCAAGCGCCTGCTGATCACGGTCGACACCAACGAAAACAACCTGCAGGGCGACCAGGGTTACTCGATCAACGGTGCCGCGCCCAGCCAGACCCGCATCATCAACCGCAGCACCGCCAGCCGTGACGGCGGCGTGCAGCAGGTGCAAGCCAGCGAAGGCCAGCCGGCGCTGATCCAGGTCGGCCAGAGCGTGCCCTTCACCAGCAGCCAGACCGACAACTACGGCCGCCTGCAAAGCCAGACCGAATACCGCAACGTCACCCAGGGTTTTTATGTCACGGCGAGCGTCACCGGCGAGACCGTTCATCTCAGCATCAGTACCAACCGTGACCGCATGAGCCAGGAACGTCCCGATGTAGTGAACATTCAGAGTACCGACACAACCGTCAGTGGCCGCCTGGGCGAATGGATCACCCTGGCCGGCGTCAATCGCCAGACTCAAGCCGACAAGCAGGGCCTGACCCGCAGCTACTCTACCCAGGGCCGCGACGACATGATTTTGCGGGTCAAGGTCGACACCCTGAACTGAAGCACCAAAAACTGACTGATGAGTCGTATTAGACCAAAGATGTAGTGCCACAAAAAAAGCACTACAAAACGTTTGACGAGCCAAAAAACCGAAGGCATGATGGCCTCGCTCCCGCTAATCAGGGGCCCTGGCAAGGGCCTTCGGGTCGACGCTTGCAACTACCCTGCGAGCCGATTCGTGTCTGTACCGCCCACAAGGTGTGTTTGACGAGGTTGCGACTGGAACGAAGTTGTCCCGAGGGACGGAAGCGTAACTAGGTAACCCGGCATCACTCTGAGTTCGTATGGAGGCCCACGACGCCCGAATGCGCCCGCAGTTCGCCCCTACCTGCTCACTTCCCCTCGAGCCCATCGTTCATCCCGTCGCCTCCCCGCCTGAACCGACTTGTACGCCAATCCCTGGTCGGCAGGAGCAAGGAATTTTCCACCAAGACCTATGCGACGAGGTTTATCTCCATGGCACTGACACGCGAACAGCAAATTGCAGCCCTTGAAAAAGACTGGGCTGAAAACCCGCGCTGGAAAGGCGTGAAGCGCAATTATTCCGCTGCTGACGTCGTCCGTCTGCGTGGCTCGGTTCAACCTGAGCACACCTTTGCGAAACTGGGCGCCGAGAAGCTTTGGAACCTGGTGACCCAGGGCGCCAAGCCAGCCTTCCGTCCCGAGAAAGATTTCGTCAACTGCATGGGTGCCCTGACCGGCGGCCAGGCTGTGCAGCAAGTCAAGGCCGGCATCCAGGCGATCTACCTGTCGGGCTGGCAAGTGGCCGCGGACAACAACTCCGCCGAGTCGATGTACCCCGACCAGTCGCTGTACCCGGTGGATTCGGTTCCAACCGTGGTCAAGCGCATCAACAACTCGTTCCGTCGCGCCGACCAGATCCAGTGGAAAGCCGGCAAGAACCCGGGCGACGAAGGCTACATCGACTACTTCGCGCCGATCGTGGCTGACGCTGAAGCCGGTTTCGGTGGCGTCCTGAACGCCTACGAGCTGATGAAGAGCATGATCGAGGCAGGCGCCGCCGGCGTTCACTTCGAAGACCAATTGGCTTCGGTGAAGAAATGCGGCCACATGGGCGGCAAGGTGCTGGTTCCAACCCAGGAAGCCGTGCAGAAGCTTACCGCTGCCCGCCTGGCTGCCGACGTTGCCGGTGTACCGACCATCATCCTGGCCCGTACCGACGCCAACGCCGCTGACCTGCTGACCTCCGACTGCGACCCGTACGACCAACCGTTCGTGACTGGCACTCGCACCCAGGAAGGCTTCTACAAGGTGCGCGCCGGTCTCGACCAGGCCATCGCCCGTGGCCTGGCCTACGCGCCGTACGCCGACCTGATCTGGTGCGAAACCGCCAAGCCGGACCTGGACGAGGCTCGTCGCTTCGCCGAAGCGATCAAGAAGGAATACCCGGACCAACTGCTGTCGTACAACTGCTCGCCTTCCTTCAACTGGAAGAAAAACCTGGACGACGCGACCATCGCCAAGTTCCAACGCGAACTGTCCGCCATGGGCTACAAGCACCAGTTCATCACCCTGGCCGGCATTCACAACATGTGGCACAGCATGTTCAACCTGGCGCACGACTACGCCCGCAACGACATGACCGCCTACGTGAAGCTGCAAGAGCAAGAGTTCGCTGACGCCGCCAAGGGCTACACCTTCGTGGCTCACCAGCAGGAAGTGGGCACCGGCTACTTCGACGACATGACCACCGTGATCCAGGGCGGCACTTCGTCGGTGACCGCACTGACCGGTTCCACCGAAGAAGAACAGTTCCACTGATACACGCCGTAAAACGGCCCTTGCGGACCGAGTAAAAGCTAACCGCAAAGCCGATGATCTGACGCCCCGACTGGTTCGGGGCTTTTTTTTGCCGGCTTTTCCCGCTCCGTTTTTCACACCTTGAAGCGAATTGATCTGACGAGCCTGGTTTTTTCACGCGTTTTTTTTGAAGCAACCTACGCTGTAAGAGCAAGCCTGCATCTGTGGGAGTCAGGCTCGCCCGCGATGAACGATTACGCTGTCTGCCTCGGGACCGCGTTGCCGGCATCGCGAGCAAGCCTGGCTCCCACAGGAGCAGTCCCCCACGCAGATCCCACCCTCACAGCCCCCTCCCCCCACAAAACTTCGGCGCCCGGCTAGAAAAATTGATCGAACGCAGTATTGGGCAGTCCGAAAAGGAGTAAAACGTGCGGCGCTGACAATTACAGTAGCGGCGATGTAAGACAGTCTTTCAGGCACAACACTAAGTGCACCGCAGAAAGGTCGCTACAGATAATAATAATTATCATTTGGAAGTCATTATCATTGTTACATTCCGCACGAAATATTATTGATGAATAGCCGGCCAACGCCCACCAGGCCTGGGCCGCAGGGTCCTGGAGGTGCGCTATGTCCTTATTCCAATAAATAATTTCGCTATAGGAATTTTACTTGCCCGGTGTTTAGCCATAAAATCACCGCGATTGATTGCTGCGACATATCGTCACTGCGTTATTTCATTCAAGCTCAGAGACCTTTGCTCTCTGTTAAGGATTTCCAGCATGTCCGAAGCGACAGGACTCATGGCCCACAATTGGGGCTTTGCCATTTTCCTTCTGGGCGTTGTTGGCCTGTGTGCTTTCATGCTCGGTGTATCGAGCCTGCTTGGGTCAAAAGCCTGGGGCCGCAGCAAAAATGAACCGTTCGAGTCCGGCATGCTACCTACCGGTGGCGCCCGCTTGCGGCTCTCAGCCAAATTCTATCTGGTCGCGATGCTCTTCGTGATCTTCGATATCGAAGCCCTCTTTCTCTTTGCATGGTCTGTGTCCGTCCGCGAAAGCGGCTGGACCGGATTCGTCGAAGCTCTCGTTTTCATAGCAATTCTGTTGGCAGGTCTTGTCTACCTTTACCGAGTGGGGGCGCTTGATTGGGCTCCGGAAGCTCGGCGCAAGCGGCAAGCGAAGCTGAAACAATGAGGCTTTGGCAATGCAATACAATCTCACCAGGATCGACCCCGATGCTCCTAACGAGCAGTATCCGATTGGCGAACGGGAAACCGTCGCCGATCCGTTAGAAGATCAAGTCCACAAAAACATCTTCATGGGCAAGCTCGAAGACGTGCTGAACAGCACGGTCAACTGGGGTCGCAAGAACTCCCTGTGGCCGTACAACTTCGGTCTTTCGTGCTGCTACGTGGAAATGACCACCGCCTTCACGGCGCCCCACGACATCGCGCGCTTTGGCGCCGAGGTGATCAGGGCATCGCCACGCCAGGCGGATTTCATGGTTATCGCCGGTACCTGCTTCATCAAGATGGCGCCGATCATCCAGCGTCTCTACGAGCAAATGCTCGAGCCGAAGTGGGTTATCTCCATGGGTTCGTGCGCCAACTCCGGTGGCATGTACGACATCTACTCCGTCGTTCAAGGGGTGGACAAGTTCCTGCCCGTGGACGTCTACGTGCCCGGCTGCCCGCCTCGCCCTGAAGCTTTCCTGCAAGGCCTGATGCTGTTGCAGGAGTCGATTGGCCAGGAGCGTCGCCCACTGTCCTGGGTCGTTGGCGATCAAGGCGTCTATCGCGCCGACATGCCATCGCAAAAGGAACAGCGCCGCGAACAGCGTATCGCAGTCACCAACCTGCGCAGCCCCGACGAAGTCTGATCCAGCTCTGTTCCTCTACAAGAAACGAGAACCTGGCTTCATTCTTTACGTTGACCGAAAGCGATAAATAACCATGACTACAGGCAGTGCTCTGTACATCCCGCCTTACAAGGCAGACGACCAGGATGTGGTCGTCGAACTGAACAACCGTTTTGGCCCCGAGGCGTTCACCGCCCAGCCGACCCGCACCGGCATGCCGGTGCTTTGGGTTGCCCGCGCCAAACTCGTCGAAGTCCTGACGTTCCTGCGCAACCTGCCCAAGCCGTACGTCATGCTCTATGACCTGCACGGCGTGGACGAGCGCCTGCGCACCAAGCGTCAAGGGCTGCCCGACGGCGTCGACTTCACCGTGTTCTATCACCTGATGTCGATCGAGCGTAATAGTGACGTAATGATCAAGGTCGCCTTGTCCGAGAGCGACCTTAGCGTGCCGACCGTGACCGGTATCTGGCCGAACGCCAACTGGTACGAACGTGAAGTGTGGGACATGTTCGGGATCGATTTCCCCGGCCACCCTCACCTGTCGCGCATCATGATGCCGCCGACCTGGGAAGGTCACCCGCTGCGCAAGGACTTCCCGGCCCGTGCCACCGAGTTCGACCCGTTCAGCCTGTCCCTGGCCAAGCAACAGCTCGAGGAAGAAGCCGCGCGCTTCAAGCCTGAAGACTGGGGCATGAAGCGTTCGGGCGCCAACGAGGACTACATGTTCCTCAACCTCGGCCCGAACCACCCTTCGGCCCACGGTGCGTTCCGTATCATCCTGCAACTGGACGGCGAAGAGATCGTCGACTGCGTGCCTGACATCGGCTACCACCACCGTGGCGCCGAGAAAATGGCCGAGCGCCAGTCCTGGCACAGCTTCATCCCGTACACCGACCGCATCGACTACCTCGGCGGCGTGATGAACAACCTGCCGTACGTGCTTTCGGTCGAGAAACTCGCCGGGATCAAGGTACCGGAGAAGGTCGACGTCATCCGCATCATGATGGCCGAGTTCTTCCGTATCACCAGCCACCTGCTGTTCCTGGGTACCTATATCCAGGACGTGGGGGCCATGACGCCGGTGTTCTTCACCTTCACCGACCGCCAGAAGGCCTACACGGTGATCGAAGCCATCACCGGTTTCCGCCTGCACCCGGCCTGGTACCGCATCGGTGGTGTTGCCCACGACCTGCCACGCGGCTGGGAAAAGCTGGTCAAGGACTTCGTCGAGTGGATGCCCAAGCGCCTGGACGAATACACCAAGGCCGCCCTGCAGAACAGCATCCTCAAGGGTCGTACCATCGGGGTCGCTGCCTACAACACCAAAGAGGCCCTGGAATGGGGCGTCACCGGTGCCGGCCTGCGTTCCACCGGTTGCGACTTCGACCTGCGCAAGGCGCGCCCTTACTCCGGCTACGAAAACTTCGAATTCGAAGTACCGCTGGCGGCCAATGGCGATGCCTACGACCGCTGCATGGTTCGCGTCGAGGAAATGCGCCAGAGCATCAAGATCATCGACCAATGCATGCGCAACATGCCGGAAGGCCCGTACAAGGCGGATCACCCGCTGACCACGCCGCCGCCAAAAGAGCGCACGCTGCAACACATCGAAACCCTGATCACGCACTTCCTGCAGGTTTCGTGGGGCCCGGTCATGCCGGCCAACGAGTCCTTCCAGATGATCGAAGCGACCAAGGGCATCAACAGTTATTACCTGACGAGCGACGGCGGCACCATGAGCTACCGCACCCGGATTCGCACCCCAAGCTTCCCACACCTGCAACAGATCCCTTCGGTGATCAAAGGCAGCATGGTCGCGGACATGATTGCGTACCTGGGTAGTATCGATTTCGTTATGGCCGACGTGGACCGCTAAGCATGAACAGCACGCTTATCCAGACTGACCGTTTCGCCCTGAGCGAAACCGAGCGCTCGGCCATCGAGCACGAGCTGCATCACTACGAAGACCCGCGCGCGGCGTCGATCGAAGCCCTGAAAATCGTCCAGAAGGAACGTGGCTGGGTGCCTGACGGCGCGCTCTACGCCATCGGCGAGATCCTCGGCATCCCGGCCAGCGACGTCGAAGGCGTGGCCACCTTCTACAGCCAGATTTTCCGCCAGCCAGTGGGCCGTCACATCATTCGTGTCTGCGACAGCATGGTCTGCTACATCGGTGGCCACGAATCGGTGGTCAGCGAGATCCAGGGCAAGCTGGGCATCGGCCTGGGCCAGACCACCGCCGACGGTCGCTTCACCCTGCTGCCGGTGTGCTGCCTGGGTAACTGCGACAAGGCACCGGCGCTGATGATCGACGACGACACCTTCGGTGACGTTACGCCTGACGGCGTCGCCAAATTGCTGGAGGGCTACGTATGACCCTGACTTCCTTCGGGCCCGCCAACCGCATCCAGCGTTCGGCCGAAACCCATCCCCTGACCTGGCGTCTGCGTGACGACGGCGAAGCGGTATGGCTGGACGAATACCAGGCCAAGAACGGCTACGCCGCCGCGCGCAAGGCGTTCAGCGACATGGCCCAGGACGACATCGTCCAGACCGTGAAAGACTCCGGCCTCAAGGGCCGTGGCGGCGCGGGTTTCCCCACGGGTGTGAAGTGGGGCCTGATGCCCAAGGACGAATCCATCAACATCCGCTACCTGCTGTGCAACGCGGATGAAATGGAGCCCAACACCTGGAAGGACCGCATGTTGATGGAGCAACTGCCCCATCTGCTGATCGAAGGCATGCTGATCAGCGCCCGCGCGCTGAAAACCTACCGTGGCTATATCTTCCTGCGTGGCGAGTACACCACCGCCGCCAAGCACCTGAACCGTGCCGTGGAAGAAGCCAAGGCCGCAGGCCTGCTGGGCAAGAACATCCTGGGCAGCGGTTTTGATTTCGAGCTGTTCGTCCACACCGGTGCCGGGCGCTACATCTGCGGTGAAGAAACCGCACTGATCAACTCCCTGGAAGGCCGTCGCGCCAACCCACGTTCCAAGCCGCCCTTCCCTGCCGCCGTAGGCGTGTGGGGCAAGCCGACCTGCGTGAACAACGTCGAGACCCTGTGCAACGTGCCGGCGATCATCGCCGACGGCGTGGACTGGTACAAATCCCTGGCCCGTGACGGCAGCGAAGACATGGGCACCAAGCTCATGGGCTTCTCCGGCAAGGTCAAGAACCCTGGCCTGTGGGAACTGCCGTTCGGCGTCACCGGCCGCGAACTGTTCGAAGACTACGCCGGCGGCATGCGCGACGGCTACAAGCTCAAGTGCTGGCAGCCTGGCGGCGCCGGTACCGGGTTCCTGTTGCCGGAACACCTGGACGCCCAAATGTACGCCGGCGGCATCGCCAAGGTCGGCACCCGCATGGGTACCGGCCTGGCGATGGCGGTGGACGACAGCGTCAACATGGTGTCGCTGCTGCGCAACATGGAAGAGTTCTTCTCCCGTGAGTCGTGCGGTTTCTGCACCCCTTGCCGCGATGGCCTGCCGTGGAGCGTCAAGCTGCTGCGGGCCCTTGAAAACGGCGAAGGCCAGGCCGGCGACATCGAGACCCTGTTGGGTCTGGTGGGTTTCCTCGGCCCAGGCAAGACCTTCTGTGCTCACGCACCGGGTGCCGTGGAGCCGTTGGGCAGCGCGATCAAATACTTCCGTCCAGAGTTCGAAGCCGGCATCGCGCCCACCAGCGCCGTCGTCCCGCCTCTGGCAAAGCCGATCGTAGTCGGCGCGTAAACGCTTAAAAAAGGCGAAGGGTCCGTGCCCTTCGTCTTCTCGTGTGATGACGCCGTAAACGGCTGTGTTGATTCACGCGAATAACAAGATTCCATTAGCCACGCCCGCTGACACCGGGCCAACGAAGAACTTTGAACCATGGCCACTATCCACGTAGACGGCAAAGAGCTCGAAGTCGATGGCGCAGACAACCTGTTACAGGCATGTCTGTCGCTGGGCCTCGACATTCCTTATTTCTGCTGGCACCCCGCCCTTGGCAGCGTTGGCGCTTGTCGCCAGTGCGCGGTCAAGCAGTACACCGACGAAAACGACAAGCGTGGTCGGATCGTCATGTCCTGCATGACCCCTGCCACCGACGGCAGCTGGATCTCCATCGACGACGAAGAAGCGAAAGTGTTTCGCGCCAGCGTCGTCGAATGGCTGATGACCAACCACCCTCACGACTGCCCGGTCTGTGAGGAAGGCGGCCACTGCCACCTGCAAGACATGACGGTGATGACCGGCCACAACGAGCGCCGTTATCGCTTCACCAAGCGCACTCACCAGAACCAGGACCTCGGCCCATTCATCTCCCACGAGATGAACCGCTGCATCGCCTGCTATCGCTGCGTGCGTTTCTACAAGGACTACGCCGGCGGCACCGACCTGGGCGTATTCGGCGCCCACGACAACGTGTACTTCGGTCGCGTTGAAGACGGCACCCTGGAAAGCGAGTTCTCCGGCAACCTCACCGAGGTCTGCCCGACCGGTGTGTTCACCGACAAGACTCACTCCGAGCGTTACAACCGCAAGTGGGACATGCAGTTCTCGCCGAGCATCTGCCATGGCTGCTCCAGCGGTTGCAACATCTCCCCGGGCGAGCGCTACGGTGAACTGCGTCGCATCGAAAACCGCTTCAACGGTTCGGTGAACCAGTACTTCCTGTGTGACCGTGGCCGCTTCGGCTATGGCTACGTCAACCGCAAGGATCGTCCACGCCAGCCGCAGCTGGCGGGTGGCGCCAAGCTGAGCCTGGACCAAGCGCTGGACAAGGCCGCCGAGCTGCTGCGCGGTCGCAACATCGTCGGCATCGGTTCGCCACGGGCCAGCCTGGAAAGCAACTACGCGCTGCGTGAGCTGGTCGGCGCCGAGCACTTCTACAGTGGCATCGAAGCCGGTGAGCTGGAACGCATCCGCCTGGTGCTGCAAGTGCTCAAGGACAGCCCACTGCCCGTGCCGAACATGCGCGACATCGAAGACCACGACGCGGTATTCGTCCTTGGCGAAGACCTGACCCAGACCGCCGCCCGCATGGCCCTGGCCCTGCGCCAGTCGGTCAAGGGCAAGGCCGAGGACATGGCCGACGCCATGCGCGTCCAGCCTTGGCTCGACGCCGCCGTGAAGAACATCGGCCAGCACGCGCTGAACCCACTGTTCATCGCCAGCCTCGCTGAAACCAAGCTCGACGACGTGGCCGAAGAATGCGTCCACGCCGCCCCTGACGACCTGGCCCGCATCGGTTTCGCCGTGGCCCACGCCCTGGACGCCAGCGCCCCAGCCGTAGAAGGCCTGGACAGCGAAGCGGCCGCCCTGGCCCAACGCATCGCCGACGCCCTGCTGGCGGCCAAGCGCCCACTGATCATCGCCGGCACCTCGTTGGGTTCCAAGGCGCTGATCGAAGCCGCGGCCAACATCGCCAAAGCCTTGAAGCTGCGCGAGAAGAACGGTTCCATCAGCCTGATCGTGCCGGAAGCCAACAGCCTCGGCCTGGCCATGCTCGGTGGCGAATCGGTGGACGCGGCCCTGCAAGCGGTGATCGACGGCAGCGCCGACGCCATCGTGGTGCTGGAGAACGACCTGTTCACCCGCACTGACAAGGCCAAGGTCGATGCCGCGCTGAACGCAGCCAAGGTTGTGATCGTCGCCGACCATCAGAAAACCGCCACCACCGACCGCGCCCACCTGGTGCTGCCAGCGGCAAGCTTCGCCGAAGGCGACGGTACGCTGGTCAGCCAGGAAGGTCGCGCCCAGCGCTTCTTCCAGGTCTTCGACCCGCAATACCTGGACGCCAGCATCCTGGTTCATGAAGGCTGGCGCTGGCTGCACGCCCTGCGCGCCACCCTGCTGGACCAGCCGATCGACTGGACGCAACTGGACCACGTTACCGCCGCCGTCGCTTCGAGCAGCCCGCAACTGGCCGCCATCGTCGACGCCGCACCGTCCGCCTCGTTCCGCATCAAAGGCCTGAAGCTGGCGCGCGAACCGCTGCGCTACTCCGGTCGCACCGCCATGCGCGCCGACATCAGCGTTCACGAACCGCGCACCTCCCAGGACAACGACACCGCGTTCTCGTTCTCCATGGAAGGCTACTCGGGCTCGACCGAACCGCGTTCCCAGGTGCCATTCGCCTGGTCGCCGGGCTGGAACTCGCCGCAAGCCTGGAACAAGTTCCAGGACGAAGTCGGTGGTCACCTGCGTGCAGGCGACCCGGGCACCCGCCTGATCGAAAGCCAGGGCGATGGCCTGAGCTGGTTCGCCAGCGTGCCGCGCGCCTTCAATCCGGCACCGGGCACCTGGCAGGTCGTGCCGTTCCATCACCTGTTCGGCAGCGAAGAGAACTCTTCCAAGGCCGCACCGGTGCAGGAACGCATCCCGGCCGCCTACGTGTCGCTGGCCAAGTCCGAAGCCGACCGCCTGGGCGTCAACGACGGTGCCCTGCTGAGCCTGAGCGTGGCCGGCCAGACCTTGCGTCTGCCGCTGCGCATCAATGAAGAACTGGGCGCCGGCCTGGTGGCCCTGCCGGCCGGCCTGGCAGGCATCCCGCCAGCGATTTTCGGCAAAACCGTCGACGGTCTGCAGGAGGCAGCGCAATGAGCTGGTTCACCCCTGAAGTGATCGCTGTGATCCTGACGGTCCTCAAGGCCATCGTGATCCTGCTGGCCGTGGTGGTCTGCGGCGCGTTGCTGAGCTTTGTCGAACGTCGCCTGCTGGGCTGGTGGCAGGACCGCTACGGTCCGAACCGCGTCGGCCCGTTCGGCATGTTCCAGATCGCCGCCGACATGATCAAGATGTTCTTCAAGGAAGACTGGACGCCGCCGTTTGCCGACAAGGTGATCTTCACCCTGGCACCGGTGGTCGCCATGAGCGCCTTGCTGATCGCCTTCGCGATCATCCCGATCACCCCGACCTGGGGTGTGGCGGACCTGAACATCGGCCTGCTGTTCTTCTTCGCCATGGCTGGCCTGTCGGTGTATGCGGTGCTGTTCGCCGGCTGGTCGAGCAACAACAAGTTCGCCCTGCTGGGCAGCCTGCGGGCCTCGGCCCAGACCGTGTCCTACGAAGTGTTCATGGGCCTGTCGCTGATGGGCATCGTGATCCAGGCCGGCTCGTTCAACATGCGCGACATCGTCGAGTACCAGGCCCAGAACCTGTGGTTCATCATTCCGCAGTTCTTCGGTTTCTGTACCTTCTTCATCGCTGGCGTGGCCGTGACTCACCGTCACCCCTTCGACCAGCCGGAAGCGGAGCAGGAACTGGCCGACGGTTACCACATTGAATATGCCGGCATGAAATGGGGCATGTTCTTCGTCGGTGAATACATCGGCATCATCCTGATCTCGGCGCTGCTGGTAACGCTGTTCTTCGGTGGCTGGCACGGTCCGTTCGACATCCTGCCGCAACTGTCCTTCGTCTGGTTCGCCCTGAAGACCGCGTTCTTCATCATGCTGTTCGTCCTGCTGCGCGCCTCGATCCCGCGCCCACGCTACGACCAGGTGATGGACTTCAGCTGGAAATTCTGCCTGCCGCTGACCCTGATCAACATGCTGGTGACCGCTGCGATCGTTTTGATGAACGCGCCTGCGGCCGCGGTTCAGTGAGGATTTGACCCATGTTCAAATATATTGGCGACATCGTTAAGGGTACCGGTACCCAACTGCGAAGCCTGGTCATGATCTTCGGCCATGGCTTTCGCAAGCGTGACACCCTGCAATACCCGGAAGAGCCGGTCTACCTGGCACCGCGCTATCGTGGCCGCATCGTCCTGACCCGCGACCCCGACGGCGAAGAGCGCTGCGTGGCCTGCAACCTGTGCGCCGTGGCGTGCCCGGTGGGTTGCATCTCGCTGCAGAAAGCTGAAACCGAAGACGGTCGCTGGTACCCGGACTTCTTCCGCATCAACTTCTCGCGCTGCATTTTCTGCGGCCTCTGCGAGGAAGCCTGCCCGACCACCGCGATCCAGCTCACGCCGGATTTCGAAATGGCCGAGTTCAAACGTCAGGACCTGGTGTACGAGAAAGAAGATCTGCTGATTTCCGGTCCCGGTAAAAACCCTGATTACAACTTCTATCGTGTTGCAGGTATGGCCATTGCCGGTAAGCCAAAAGGCGCCGCGCAGAACGAAGCCGAACCGATCAACGTGAAGAGCTTGCTGCCTTAAGGAAGAAAGATGGAATTCGCTTTCTATTTCGCATCGGGTATCGCGGTGGTGTCCACGCTTCGTGTGGTCACCAACACCAACCCTGTGCACGCCCTGCTCTACCTGATCATTTCGCTGATCGCCGTGGCCATGACCTTCTTCGCCCTCGGTGCACCGTTCGCCGGTGCCCTGGAAGTGATCGCCTACGCCGGCGCCATCATGGTGCTGTTCGTGTTCGTGGTGATGATGCTCAACCTCGGCCCGGCAGCAGTCCAACAGGAACGCTCCTGGCTCAAGCCCGGCATCTGGGCGGGACCGGTGATCCTGTCCGCCCTGCTGCTGGGTGAACTGCTGTATGTGCTGTTCGCTCACCAGAGCGGCCAGGCCATCGGCCACACCACCGTAGACGCCAAGGCCGTGGGCATCAGCCTGTTCGGTCCGTACCTGCTGGTGGTCGAACTCGCCTCGATGCTGCTGCTTGCCGCAGCCGTCACGGCGTTCCATTTGGGCCGTAACGAGGCGAAGGAGTAATCACATGCCTGCTATCCCTCTCGAACATGGTCTGGCGGTTGCCGGCATCCTGTTCTGCCTCGGTCTGGTTGGCCTGATGGTCCGCCGCAACATTCTGTTCGTGCTGATGAGCCTGGAGGTCATGATGAATGCCTCCGCCCTGGCTTTCATCGTCGCGGGCGCTCGCTGGGCGCAGCCGGATGGACAGATCATGTTCATCCTGGTGATCAGCCTGGCAGCCGCCGAGGCCAGTATCGGCCTGGCGATCCTGTTGCAGCTGTATCGCCGCTTCCACACTCTCGATATCGACGCTGCCAGCGAGATGCGCGGATGAACCTGATCTTTCTGACTTTCGTATTCCCCCTCATTGGTTTCCTGCTGCTGTCGTTCTCCCGTGGACGCTGGTCGGAAAACCTTTCGGCGCTGGTTGGCGTGGGTTCCATCGGCCTGTCTGCCATCGTCACGGCCTACGTGATCTGGCAATTCAACGTCGCCCCGCCCGAAGGCGGTGTGTATGTGCAGGTGCTGTGGCGCTGGATGGCGGTAGAAGGCTTCACGCCGAACTTCGCCCTCTACCTGGACGGCCTGTCCATCACCATGCTCGGCGTGGTGGTCGGCGTGGGTTTCCTGATCCACCTGTTCGCCTCCTGGTACATGCGCGGTGAAGCCGGTTACTCGCGCTTCTTCGCCTACACCAACCTGTTCATCGCCAGCATGCTGTTCCTGGTGCTCGGCGATAACCTGTTGTTCCTGTACTTCGGCTGGGAAGGCGTGGGCCTGTGCTCGTACCTGTTGATCGGTTTCTACTACAGCAACCGCAACAACGGGAATGCCGCACTCAAGGCGTTCATCGTCACCCGGATCGGCGACGTGTTCATGGCCATCGGCCTGTTCATCCTGTTCCAGCAACTGGGCACGCTGAACATCCAGGAACTGTTGGTCAAGGCACCCGAGCACTTCAAGGTCGGTGACTTCTGGATCGTCCTGGCGACCCTGATGCTGCTGGGCGGCGCCGTTGGTAAATCCGCGCAACTGCCGCTGCAAACCTGGTTGGCGGACGCGATGGCCGGCCCTACCCCGGTCTCGGCACTGATCCACGCCGCGACCATGGTAACGGCGGGCGTCTACCTGATCGCCCGTACCCACGGCCTGTTCGCCCTGGCGCCGGACATCCTGCACCTGGTCGGCATCGTCGGCGGCGTGACCCTGGTACTGGCCGGTTTTGCCGCCCTGGTACAAACCGACATCAAGCGCATCCTCGCCTACTCGACCATGAGCCAGATCGGCTACATGTTCCTGGCCCTGGGCGTCGGTGCCTGGGAAGGCGCGATCTTCCACCTGATGACCCACGCCTTCTTCAAGGCGCTGCTGTTCCTTGCTTCCGGTGCGGTGATCGTTGCCTGCCACCACGAGCAGAACATCTTCAAGATGGGCGGCCTGTGGAAAAAACTGCCGTTGGCCTATGCCAGCTTCATCGTTGGCGGCGCGGCCCTGGCGGCCCTGCCACTGGTCACCGCCGGTTTCTACTCCAAGGACGAGATCCTCTGGGAAGCGTTCGCCAGCGGTAACCAGGCGCTGCTCTATGCCGGCCTGGTGGGTGCGTTCATGACCTCGCTGTACACCTTCCGCCTGATCTTCATCGCGTTCCATGGTGAAGCCAAGACCGAAGCCCATGCCGGCCACGGCATTGCTCACTGGCTGCCACTGTCGGTGCTGATCGTGCTGTCGACCTTCGTCGGCGCGATGATCACCCCACCGCTGGCCGATGTGTTGCCGCAAAGCGTCGGCCATGCCGGCGGCGAAGCCAAGCACAGCCTGGAAATCGCCTCGGGCGCCATTGCCCTGTCGGGTATCCTGCTGGCCGCCCTGCTGTTCCTGGGCAAGCGTCGTTTCGTCACGGCGATCGCCAACAGCGGCATCGGGCGATTCCTTTCGGCCTGGTGGTTCGCCGCCTGGGGCTTCGACTGGATCTACGACAAACTGTTCGTCAAGCCATACCTTGCGATCAGCCACATTCTGCGCAAAGACCCGCTCGACCAGACCATTGGCCTGATCCCGCGCATGGCCAAGGGCGGCCACACTGCCCTGAGCCGTACCGAGACCGGTCAACTGCGTTGGTATGCGGCTTCCATGGCGGCTGGCGCCGTGCTGGTTATCGGCGCCATCGTGCTGGTAGCGGTCTGATATGAACCTTGCGAACTTGCGAAAGGAAACGAGCCCGTCATGATTCTGCCCTGGCTAATCCTGATCCCCTTCATCGGCGGCCTGCTGTGCTGGATCGCGGAGCGCTCCAGCTCCACGCTCCCGCGCTGGATTGCGCTGCTGACCATGTCCCTGGAACTCGCGCTCGGCCTCTGGCTGTGGGCGACCGGCGACTATTCATTTGCTCCGGCTCCTGGCGCCGATCCGACCTGGGCGCTTGAATTCAAGCATGCCTGGATCGCGCGCTTCGGCATCAGCGTGCACCTGGCCCTCGACGGCCTGTCGCTGCTGATGATCCTGCTGACCGGCCTGCTGGGTATCCTCTCGGTACTCTGCTCGTGGAAAGAGATCCAGCGTCACGTGGGTTTCTTCCACCTGAACCTGATGTGGATCCTGGGCGGCGTCATCGGCGTGTTCCTGGCGCTGGACCTGTTCATGTTCTTCTTCTTCTGGGAAATGATGCTGGTGCCGATGTACTTCCTCATCGCGCTCTGGGGTCACAGTTCTTCGGACGGCAAGAAAACCCGGATCTACGCGGCGACCAAGTTCTTCATCTTCACCCAGGCTTCCGGCCTGATCATGTTGGTGGCGATCCTTGGCCTGGTGCTGGTCAACTTCAACAACACCGGCGTGATTACCTTCAACTACGCCGACCTGTTGAAAGTGCAGATGTCCAAGACCACCGAGTACGTGCTGATGCTCGGCTTCTTCATCGCCTTCGCGGTGAAGCTGCCAGTGGTGCCGTTCCACTCCTGGCTGCCGGACGCCCACGCCCAGGCGCCGACCGCAGGTTCCGTGGACCTGGCGGGTATCTTGCTCAAGACCGCGGCCTACGGCCTGCTGCGCTTTGCCCTGCCGCTGTTCCCCAATGCGTCGGCCGAGTTCGCGCCGATTGCCATGACCCTGGGCCTGATCGGGATTTTCTACGGTGCGTTCCTGGCGTTCGCCCAGACCGACATCAAGCGCCTGATCGCGTTCTCCAGCGTTTCGCACATGGGCTTCGTGCTGATCGGGATCTACTCCGGCAGCCAGCTCGCCCTGCAAGGCGCGGTGATCCAGATGCTGGCTCACGGCCTGTCGGCGGCAGCGCTGTTTATCCTCAGCGGCCAGTTGTACGAGCGTCTGCATACCCGGGACATGCGTGAGATGGGTGGCCTGTGGTCGCGCATCGCCTACCTGCCGGCCATCAGCCTGTTCTTCGCGGCCGCTTCCCTGGGCCTGCCGGGCACCGGCAACTTTGTCGGCGAGTTCCTGATCCTGATCGGTTCGTTCGTCAGTGCACCGTGGATCACCGCCATCGCCACTTCCGGCCTGGTGTTCGGTTCGGTCTACTCGCTGATCATGATCCACCGTGCCTACTTCGGCCCGACCAAGTCGGACGAAGTGCTGCGTGGCATGGACGGTCGCGAACTGATCATGGTGCTTGGCCTTGCGGTGCTGCTGGTTTACCTCGGCGTTTCCCCGCAACCGTTCCTCGACACCTCTGCCGCCACGATGCATGGCGTGCAGCAGTGGCTCGGCACCGCCTTCTCTCAACTCGCTTCGGCCCGGTAAGAGCGCTATGGAATTCACGATTCAACACTTTATCGCGCTTGCGCCGCTGTTGATCACCAGCGCCACGATCATCGTGGTGATGCTGGCGATCGCCTGGCGGCGCAATCACTCACAGACCTTCCTGCTGTCGGTGGCGGGGCTGAACCTGGCCTTGCTGTCGATCCTGCCGGCCCTGAAAGTCGCGCCCCTGGCGGTCACCCCGCTGATACAGATCGACAGCTTCGCCTGCCTCTACATGGCGTTGATCCTGGTCGCCACCCTGGCCTGCGTCACCCTCGCCCACGCCTACCTCGGCGATGGCGGTTCGGGTTACCCGGGCAACCGCGAAGAACTGTACCTGCTGATCCTGATGGCCGCCGCCGGTGGCCTGGTCCTGGTCAGCGCGCAGCACCTGGCCAGCCTGTTCATCGGCCTGGAACTGCTCTCGGTACCGGTCTACGGCCTAGTGGCCTACGCCTTCTTCAACAAGCGCTCCCTGGAAGCCGGCATCAAGTACATGGTGCTGTCGGCGGCCGGTTCCGCGTTCCTGTTGTTCGGCATGGCCCTGCTCTACGCCGAAGCCGGCACCCTGAGCTTCGTCGGCATTGGCCAGGCCCTGGCGGCCACCGGCCTGCCTAGCCCGATCGCGCAACTGGGCCTGGGCATGATGCTGATCGGCCTGGCGTTCAAACTGTCGCTGGTACCGTTCCACCTCTGGACCCCGGACGTCTACGAAGGCGCCCCGGCGCCAGTGGCGGCGTTCCTGGCCACCGCGTCGAAAGTGGCAGTGTTCGCGGTCATGGTGCGTCTGTTCCAGATCTCGCCAGTGGCCAGCAGCGGTGTGCTGAGCAACGTACTGACCATCATCGCCATCGCGTCGATCCTGTTCGGTAACCTGCTGGCACTGACCCAGAGCAACCTCAAGCGTCTGCTGGGTTATTCGTCCATCGCCCACTTCGGCTACCTGCTGATCGCCCTGATCGCCAGCAAGGGCCTGGCCATGGAAGCCATCGGCGTGTACCTGGTCACCTACGTGATCACCAGCCTCGGTGCGTTCGGCGTGATCACCCTGATGTCCTCGCCGTACAACGGCCGCGACGCCGACGCCCTGTACGAATACCGCGGCCTGTTCTGGCGCCGTCCGTACCTGACCGCCGTGCTGACCGTGATGATGCTGTCCCTGGCGGGCATCCCGCTGACCGCCGGCTTCATCGGCAAGTTCTACATCATCGCCACCGGCGTCGAGGCTCACCAATGGTGGCTGGTCGGCTCCCTGGTGCTGGGCAGTGCCATCGGCGTGTTCTACTACCTGCGCGTCATGGTCACCCTGTACCTGATGGAACCGAACCTGCGTCGCCACGACGCCGAGTTGCACTGGGAACAGAAGGCAGGCGGCGTGATGCTGCTGGCCATCGCCGCACTGGCGTTCTTCCTCGGTGTGTACCCGCAGCCGTTGCTGACCCTGGTTCAGCAGGCTGGCTTGACGGGCTGATCGCGTAGCGGTAGCTCGTAGAAAACAGAAACGGCACCTTCGGGTGCCGTTTTTTTATGCGTGTTGCCCGATTTAGCTCATGACCCAGCCCGCCACGGTGCAAGCGCCCCTTCGAAAAGTGAAAAGGCTCCATGCAGGAAACGGTTGAAGCGAGCGGCATCACGCCGTAGCCCAGCCTGTTGACCGCCAATCAGGCACAGATGAGCCACCTGACCAATCACTTCTGCTTCGCCTGGCATAGGGACCAAGCGGCGACACGTCCGTATCGCGAAGTCCAGTCGTCTTGTGTCAACACGCTGCTGAAACTCGCCTACCAACGGATCGTGCAACGACCAGGCTCGGATGGAAACTTCCCGCCCAGGTTGTTTCTCAGCGGCAATACTCAAATAGCGTTTCAGGATTTCGCCCGCGCTACTGCCCTGCCCCGCATAAGCGAGCATGCGCTCCGTGTAGTCTTCTTCCCACGCAGCCAGCAGGGTGCGGACAAAATCTTCACGATTGCGGAAATGGTGATAGAACGATCCGCGGGTCACATTCAATCGGCGCGATAGACTCTCGGCCGAAACGCCGGTATGCCCTATTTGGTCGAGGGCCTCAAAACCAGCCGCGATCCAATGGTTACGAGTTAGCTTTCTCACCGGTCATTTCGCTCCCTATTTAGCACCATACAGACTGTGTAGGGTGCGTAACCGATCGATACGCTGCGAACACCCGCAAAGATGGCCGTTGCGTTCTGCACGCCAGCACTTTTCATGGAGTTCGCCTTGAAGAAAATCGTTCTGGTTGCTTTCGACCAATTCACTGATATCGACCTATTCCTGATGTGGGACATCTTAGGCCGCAACACTGAGGACTGGCACGTCCGAATATTGGGTTCCAGCCCTGTCGTACGATCGGCGCACGGCCTGCCTGTTTCGGTACACGGTCCACTTTCAGAGGCCAACAGTGCCGACGCGGTATTGTTCGTCAGCGGCAAGGAAGGGATACCCGCTGCACTGGCCGCCCCGGATTTCCTGCCGTCGTTTGAACTTGACGCCAGACGCCAGCGAATCGGCTCCATATGCGCCGGCGCTTTCATTCTTCAACGGCTTGGGCTGCTCCGCGACCAGGCAACAACACACCCGGATGCACGATCGGGCTTGCAAGCGCTGGGACTTGAGCCCGTGGACCAGCCTCTTGTATGCCAGGGCAACGTTGCAACCGCTGGCGGGTGCCTTTCGGCGCTCTATCTGGTGGGATGGTTGGTTGAATCCTGGTTCGATGCCGACAAGCGCCGTGCGACGTTGCTCCCTGTCCTGCCGGCTGGACAGCAAGCGCTGTACGATGTGCTGATCGGGCTCAGTATCCGACAAGGAGAAGTTGGCGCCGCCCAACAAGAAACGCGACATGGCATGTCATCCAATTGGTAGTTAGAACTCAGGAAGAGATCCCCGATGCCCCGAGAATTTGAGCTCATTACGCCCGTGCCAGTCCCCTCGAGGTCCGGCATCACCCACCTTTACAAGTCGACGAACCTGGCGGACGCTTTTGCGATTCGGCTCCCCGCGGGCACATCCAGCGACCCAGACTTGCTTGCGCGATTCATCCTTTCCCACCAGCCATCCTGGATCGGATGGCTCATGAAAGTCCGAGACACTGTCGTTGCCTGTTTTGGTCTCAAGACAGCCAGACATCTGGCGACACTTGCTCATCGGATTCAGATCTTCAAGGTCTACAGCACGAACCAGACTGAAATCGTGTTGGGAGAGGACGACAAGCACCTCGACTTCCGGATATCGATCCTGTGTTCTGAAGAGGCAGAGCCAGAAGGCAGTCGCCAACTGGTTTTTTCAACCGTGGTCCAGTGCCACAACCGTCTAGGCCGGGCCTACATCTTCGTTATTGCGCCCTTTCACCGCATGGTCGTTAAAGCCAGCCTCCTGCGTGCAGCACGTGTCGGTTGGCCTCTGGCTACCAGCCCCCAAGGCTGAGAGCGTGAGCGATCAAATCAAACCTGCACTATAAAAGCCCCTTCACCATCGGAACACACGCCAGTTGAAGCCCCGAAGGGGAATGGTAGATCGCAGGTACCTCACCCACGAAACCGCAGCGTCGGTAAAAGTCAGCCGCATTCAAAGTCGCATCAAGCTTGACTTCCTCCAGGCCCAACTCCCGCGCCAGGCATTCGAGGTGATCCAGGACTCTCCTGCCAATACCGCGCTGCATAAAGTCAGGATGCACAAAGATCGCGCCGATTTCGCTGTTCTCCAGGTCAAGCATTCCTGTCGCCACCGGCTCTCCGTCAATACAGCCCAGATAGAAGTGCTTCTCCATCAGCGTGTCATAGCCATCCTCGGCCGTACCAGCTGTCCAGGCTAATAGCTGCGCCTGGGTATAGGCGCCGATGCACTGATGCCGGATCGCTAGAAGGCGAATGTCGAATGCTGTCTGGGAATCGCTGTGGCTGGCTCGTCTAATCTCGAACATTTCATTCTCCGTCAGCCATGTTCGGACGGAGAACTGAAAAGCCCCGTCCATCTCTGGCGGGGCTTGGGGGTAACACGTCAAATTCTATGCACGCATGACCTCATGGCCCGCCAGAGGCGGTCATGGAGGAACACATCATGTTCATTCGGCGTATGTAAATCATGGTCGGATAGTGCTGAGGATGGCCAGACAAGTCAATCTCGAGGCGGCTTTGCACTACCTGCGCATGTTCCGACATGCTTTTGAGTATCCGGAGCTGTTACGAATGGAGTGCTTGACGCTACAACATTATTCAATATGATTCATTCTTAATCATTTCGCCGAACAAATATTCAGTACTATTCACCGATAGTAAGTAGCCCCGGAAGCGGTTGCTCAGAAGACTGGCTTGTACTGCCAATTGCCTAAGAGAAATCCACCATGACAACCACCGCGAAAACCCGGTCGGTCACAGCTCACGTCCCGGTGCACCTGGCCGAAAAAGTCGACCTGATGGCCGAGCGCCTTGAGCGCTCCAGGAACTGGATCGTCAAACAAGCGCTATCTGCCTGGATCGAGCAGGAGGAGGAGCGAAGCCGCCTGACCCATGAGGCCTTGGCCGATGTTGACGCTGGCCGAGTGATTGACCACCAGGCTGTCCAGGCTTGGGCCGATAGTCTCAGCACCGACGCCCCGTTGCCGGTACCGCGCTGATGGAGTTGAAGTGGACCAGCAAGGCGCTTTCCGACATTGCTCGACTTTATGAATTTCTGGCGTCGGTGAATCAACCCGCGGCCGCGCGAACAGTGCAACAACTCACGGCCGCGCCAACCTCTCTGCTGGCCAACCCGCGCATTGGTGAACGCCTGGAAGAGTTCGAAACTCGAGACGTACGCAGAATCCAAGTGGGGCGCTACGAAATGCGCTATGGAATAGTCGGTTCCACCCTTTACCTGCTACGCCTGTGGCACACACGTGAGGATCGATGACTTGGGCTCGAGCGGACTGACTGCCATCACGCAGAATCTTTTTTCATTCGACGACCGGCAGGGATGAGCGTCGATATCGAATGCGTGGTGGTCGGCGCAGGCGTCGTTGGCCTTGCCGTGGCACGGGAAATGGCCCGAGCCGGTCATGAAGTGCTGCTGATCGAAGCCGCCGAAGCCATCGGCATGGGCATCAGTTCGCGCAACTCCGAAGTCATCCACGCGGGCATCTATTATCCGCCGGGCAGTTTCAAGGCGCAGCTGTGCGTCGAAGGCCGGCACCGGCTGTATGACTATTGCGAAAGCCACGGCGTCGCCACCCGCCGGCTCGGCAAGTTGATCGTTGCCACGGATCAGCCGCAGGTGGCCGGACTCGAGACATTGCTTGAGCGGGGCTTGATGAACGGCGTGGACGACCTGCGCCTGCTCGACCAGGAACAGGCGCAGACTTTGGAACCGGCCCTGGCCTGTGTTGCGGCGCTGTATTCGCCTTCCACCGGTATCGTCGATTCCCACGCTCTGATGCTGGCCTTGCTGGGTGACGCCGAAGCGGCCGGGGCGGACATTGCTTTCCACACGCCGTTACTGGGCGCTCGCGTCATCACTGGGGGGTTCATGCTGGAATTGGGCGGCACAGCGCAGATGACCCTGTCCTGTCGCCTGCTGATCAACGCCGCCGGCCTCCAGGCACCCGCCCTCGCCCGCCGCATCGAAGGCCTGGAGATGCAATCGGTGCCCGAAGACTTTTTGTGCAAAGGCAATTACTTCAGCCTCACCGGGCGGGCACCGTTCCGGCACTTGGTCTATCCCGCCCCGGAAGCCGCCGGCCTGGGCATCCACATGACGCTGGACCTGGCCGGCCAGGCGCGTTTCGGGCCAGACACCGAGTGGGTCGAGTGCGAGGACTACCGAGTGGATCCGGCCCGGGCCGAAGCGTTTTACCCGGCGATCCGCAATTATTGGCCGGGCCTGCCGGACCAGAGCCTGCAACCGGCCTACAGCGGCATCCGCCCGAAGATCTCCGCCCCCGGCGAACCGGCCCGCGACTTTGTCATCAGCAGCGAGGCCGAACACCGGGTGCCAGGGTTGATCAACCTGCTCGGGATCGAATCGCCCGGGCTGACGTCCTGCCTGGCACTCGCCAGCCGGGTCCGACAACGGATCGAAAATGTTTAGCCACCAGCGCAAAGTGCAACGCGTTTTGCACCCCGCTCATGCAGCTTGCACGACCCGCGAAATTATTAGCCTTGCAACCTATTGTTTTTAGAGGGTTTTAAATCGATCTTCGGCTGGCACAGCTGATGCAATTCAGCTCCTACGCGGCGTTGGCGCTCGAAGCCTGCCCGCATCCGTGTATTGCCGAGGAGCTACCTATGAATGCCATCGATCTGTTGAAAGCCGACCACGAACGCGTCAAAGCCATCCTGACTCAACTGAGCGAGTCGACCGAACGCGCCGTGAAAAAACGTACCGACCTGTTGGCGAAACTGGAAATGGAAATTTCCATTCACACCCGCCTGGAAGAAGAAATTCTTTATCCGGCTTTCAAGCAGGCTGGTGGCAAGGACGAGGCCGAAATGTATTACGAGGCCAAGGAAGAACACCGTACCGTCGACTCGCTGGTGCTGCCGGACCTGAAAGCCACCGATCCCACCCAGCCGGAATTCGCCGGTCGAGTGAAAGTGGTCAAGGAACTGCTTGAGCACCACATCGAGGAAGAAGAAAAGGAAATGTTCCCCCACGCGAAAAAACTGCTGGGCAAGGCCAAACTCGATGCCTTGGGTGCAGACATGGAAACCATGAAAGCGCAGTACAAAAAAGAACTGAGCAGCGCCAACCTCGCCGCCTGATCAAAGCGCCGTAGATGCTTCAGCCGTCATGTGACGGCTGAATGCGTTGCGGCGCTTTATTGCATTTGTTCACGCAAGAATTCCACCAACGCCTGCACGGGGCGTGCACTTTGCCGATGCTGGGGATATACCGCCGACAGCGCCAGTGGTTCGGTCTCGAAGCCTTCCAGGACCTTGATCAGCCGCCCATCCTTCAAGGCATCGCCGAGGATGAAAGCGGGCAGATAGGTGATGCCCATGCCGGCGATGGCCGCGTCCCTGAGCAAATCCCCGTTATTGGCGCGCATGCGTCCCGTAACCTCCAGGGTCAGCGGTTTGCCGGCCCCCACGAAACGCCACTGCACCTGACGGCTGTGACCATAGGGCAAGCAGTAGTGATTGCGCAGGTCTTCAGGCCGCGCGGGTGTGCCTTTTTGCGCCAGGTAGGTCGGGCTGGCGCAGTACACCCGCTCGATGGTCGCGATGCGCCGGGCAATCAGCGTCGAATCCTCCAACACGCCGATGCGCAGCGCCAGGTCGTAGCCCTCTCCCAGCAGATCCACCGAGCGGTCGCTCAAGTCCACCTCGACGCTGACACCCGGATAGCGCTGCAAAAACAGCGGCAGCAAGCTGCCCAGGTGCGCCACGGCGAAGGACAGCGGTGCGCTGAGGCGAATGGTGCCGCGGGGCTCGCTGGTCTGGCCGCTGATGCCCTGCTCCACCTGTTCGACTTCATTGAGCAGGCGCAGCGCCGCTTCGTAATAGCGCTGGCCCAGCGGCGTGACGTCCAGCCGCCGGGTCGAGCGATTGAGCAGACGCACACCCAGGCGTTGTTCCAGTTCCATCAGCTTGCGGCTGACGAACTGCTTGGACAGCCCCAGTTTTTCCGCCGCGGCGGTGAAACTGCCCGACTCCATGACCTGGGCAAAGATGCGCATTTCTTCGAAGGGGTTCATTGTCATTCCAGGGGTGGACAGTCAGGGGGGATTGGCTGGACATTGTGGTCTTGGTAAGTCTGATTGCCTAGCTGTTGAATGTGCCACCGCTATCGCGAGCAAGCTCGCTCCCACAGGGTTCTTGTAATCACCAGGATCCCCTGTGGGAGCGAGCTTGCTCGCGATAGCGTCGGCACAACTTGCGAGGCGTTAACGCCAAACACAAAAACGCCCGCACAAGGCGGGCGTCATTCAGCATGGACCGCTTACTTGGCCGTCAGGGCCGAGTAGCTGTTCATCAGGTTGCGGTAGTTCGGAATGCGCTGGGACAGCAGGTTGCCCAGGCCTTCGATGTCGTTGCGCCAGTCGCGGTGCAGCTCACAGGCCACCGAGAACCAGTTCATCATCTGCGCGCCGGCAGCGGTCATGCGTACCCAGGCGGCCTGTTGCACGGTTTCGTTGAACGTACCCGAGGCGTCGGTCACGACGAACACGTCGAACCCTTCAGCCAGCGCCGACAGGGTCGGGAACGCCACGCAGACATCGGTGACCACGCCAGCGATGATCAGTTGCTTGCGGCCGGTGGCCTTGATCGCCTTGACGAAATCTTCGTTGTCCCAGGCATTGATCTGGCCTGGACGGGGGATGTACGGCGCGTCCGGGAACATTTCCTTGAGCTCCGGCACGATCGGGCCGTTGGGGCCTTGTTCGAAGCTGGTGGTCAGGATGGTCGGCAGCCCGAAGAACTTCGCCAGGTCAGCCAAGGCCAGCACGTTGTTCTTGAACTCGTTGGGCGAGAAGTCCTGGACCAGGGAAATCAGGCCGGTCTGGTGATCGACCAGCAGGACGACCGCGTCGTCTTTGTTCAGACGGTTGTAGGCGGGAACGTTGCTCATGGGATGACTCCTTTGGATGGTTTGTGACAAAACCCTGTGGGAGCGAGCCTGCTCGCGATAGCGGAGTGTCAGCTTGCGGCGATGTCGGGTGTGCCGACGTCTTCGCGAGCAAGCTCGCTCCCACAAGGGGAAATCCGCGTGTTAGTCAAAAGGCAAAGCAGGAACAGCCAAACGCGCCCCAGAAGCCTTGGAAATCGCTGACCGGGACGTTCGACAACCGCGCCCGTTCATGGCTGTGGGAGTGCACCGTGCACGGACCGCTGCACTGGTGGATCTGGGCCTGCAACGGTGACGCCGGGCGCCAGTGACCCGGGACCTTGACCACCGGCGACCAGTCGGGCAGCACCGGAACGCTGGCCGGCCCGAGTTTCTCGAAGTCGCCGGCGGCATACACCACCTTGCCGTCGACCACGGTCAGCACCGACTCGATCCACTTGATGGCTTCTTCCTCGACGCTGAAAAAGTCCGCGCTCAGGGCCGCCAGGTCTGCCAGTTGACCAACCTTGATCTGGCCTTTCTTGCCCTGCTCCGACGAGAACCAGGCACTGCCGTGGGTGAACAGTTCCAACGCGGTCAGGCGCGGCAAGCCCTCTTCGTGCAACGACAGGCCGCCGACCGTGCGCCCGCTGACCATCCAATACAACGAGGTCCACGGGTTGTAGCTGGAGACGCGGGTGGCGTCGGTGCCAGCGCCCACCGGCACGCCTTCAGCCAACATGCGCTTGATCGGCGGCGTGGCTTCGGCGGCCTTGGCGCCGTAGCGGTCGACGAAGTATTCACCCTGGAAGGCCATGCGATCCTGGATCGCAATCCCGCCGCCCAACGCCCGTACGCGCTCGATGTTCTTCGGCGTGATGGTCTCGGCGTGGTCGAAAAACCAGGGCAGGCCGTTGAACGGAATGTCGCGGTTGACCTTTTCGAACACATCGAGCATGCGGCTGATGGATTCGTCGTAGGTGGCATGCAGGCGGAACGGCCAGCGCTGCTCCACCAGGTGCCGGACCACCGGTTCCAGGTCTTGCTCCATGCCCGGCGGCAGGTCCGGGCGCGGCTCGAGGAAGTCCTCGAAATCCGCCGCCGAGAACACCAGCATTTCCCCGGCGCCGTTGTGCCGCAGGAAGTCATCGCCCTGGTGCAACTTGACGCTGCCGGTCCAGTTCTTGAAGTCGCTGAGTTCTTCCTTGGGCTTCTGGGTGAACAGGTTGTAGGCGATGCGCACCGTCAACTGCTGCTCGCGGGCCAACTGCTCGATCACCGCATAGTCGTCCGGGTAATTCTGGAAGCCGCCGCCAGCATCGATGGCACTGGTCAGGCCCAGGCGATTGAGTTCACGCATGAACTGGCGAGTGGAGTTGACCTGGTACTCCAGCGGCAGTTTCGGCCCTTTCGCCAGCGTCGAGTAAAGGATCATCGCGTTGGGCCGCGCCACCAGCATGCCGGTGGGCTCGCCCTTGCTGTCACGCACGATCTCGCCACCCGGCGGGTTCGGCGTGTCACGGGTGTAGCCGGCCACCCGCAGCGCGGCACGGTTGAGCAAGGCACGGTCATACAGGTGCAGCACGAACACCGGCGTATCGGGAGCGGCCTGGTTGAGTTCTTCCAGGGTCGGCATGCGTTTTTCGGCGAACTGGAATTCGTTCCAGCCGCCCACCACGCGTACCCATTGTGGCGTCGGCGTGCGGTCGGCCTGGTCCTTGAGCATGCGCAAGGCATCGGCCAGGGATGGCACGCCTTCCCAGCGCAGCTCCAGGTTGTAGTTCAGGCCGCCGCGGATCAGGTGCAAGTGCGAGTCGTTGAGCCCGGGAATGACGGTGCGGCCCTTGAGGTCGATGACCTGGGTGCCGCTACCACGCAAGGCCATGGCCTCGGCGTCGGTGCCGACCGCGACGAAGCGGCCCTGGCTGATGGCAACCGCGCTGGCGCGGGGCTTTTCACGGTCGACGGTATGGAACTGGCCATTGAACAGAATCAGATCGGCGTTCATCGGTTTTTCCTTCAACAATGGATATGCGGGCAAATCCGTGGCGAGGGAGCTTGCTCCCGCTGGGCTGCGAAGCGGCCCCAAAAAGAGCGGACGCTACGCGTCCAGCGGGAGCAAGCTCCCTCGCCACACAGTGCTTGTCACAAAAGCATCGGAGCTGCTTAGGGCTCCAGGTGCACGTGAGCTTTCGAGTCCTCAAGCCACGGCGCGAACAAACGGGTCGCCAGCGGCATGCACACGTACACCACCGAAAGCACGATGGTCAGGGTGATCAGGAACGTGGCCACCACGTAGTTGGAAAGAAAACTGTTGAGTTGCAGCAACGGCCCCCAGATCAGCGGCACCAGCAAGGTATGCGGCAGGATGACCAGCAGCGTCACGACGGCCTGCTTCCAGCGCGGCGGCGGTGTGGCCGCATCGGCCAGCGGGGTGAACCAGAATTCCTTGTGCGACCCGACTTCGGTCTGGTCACCGTCGGCCAGCAACGGCAGGGCCTCCTCCACCAGCTCGCGGCGCTCGGGCGAGTCCAACCAGCGCTGCATGGCCTCGGTGGAACAGAAACGCAGCACGCAAGTGAACAACGCTAGCCCGCCCTGCTTGCCCCTCACTACATCCACCCCCAAATGACCCGGCCACTGGCCGGCCACGCGCACCGTGCGACGCAACCAGGCCTCGTAGGCAGCCTCCTGGCCAACCTTGATCCGGTGCTTGACCACCAGGGTCACGATTTCATCGAAGCCGGGCCTGGCCGGGCTCGCGGTGGATTCAACGGTTTGAGACTCAGACATGGCGAAGCACTCCAACAAAACGCGTATTGATTGCCAGGCGTCCGGGCCCGGCGATAAACACACTGGTAAATATGATCAGCAGCAGCCAGCCGAACTGGCCTTCTTCAAGGCTCCATTGCGGGTGCACCAGCAGCAGCGCCACCGCCAGGAGCAACAGGATCGGCAGGCACGCCAGGCGCACCAACACACCGGCCATGATCAGCAGCGGACACAGCACCTCGGCGAAAATCGCCAGGATCAGGGTCGGTGCTGCGCCAAGGTGAAACGGGTCTTCGATGCGGGTCAGCTCGACGCTGTAGTGCAACAGCTTCGGCAGCCCATGGACCCACAGCAGAAATAGTCCGCCGCTCAAGCGCAGGAACAACAAGCCCAGGTCCTGCAGCGGGCGCTCATCGGTCATGTTCATCGGTGGGCTCCGTCCGCAGTTATCGAGGCCGCCGCTGGCAGCGGTTGGGACATGTGACTGGCAATGCGCGAACGCAGCCAGCGCTCGGCCGGGTCGTTGTCATGCACCCCGCTCCAGACCATCGACAGCTCGGCGGCATTGATATCGAACGGCGGGTCCTCGGCGCGCAGCGCGCAGCCTTCCACCAGCGCGCAGGCGGCATAGTCGGGCACGGTGGCGATCAACTCGGTGCCGGCCAGCAAGGCCCGCAGCCCACTGAATTGCGGCACCGCCAGCACCACTTTGCGGGTCCGGCCGATGCGGGCCAGGTCCAGGTCGATGTTGCCGCTCAGGTCGCCCGAAAACGAAACCATGGCGTGGGGCCGCGAACAGTATTCATCCAGGGTCAAAGGCCCCGGGCGCTTGTCGCCACGCAAGACTTTGCAAGGAATGTCCCGCAGTTTCTTGCGCTTGGCATTGGCCGGCAGATCGGTGGTGTAGCTGACACCGACGCTGATTTCACCGCTGGCCAGCAGCGATGACATCAGCAGGAAATTGGCTCGGCGCACCACCACGATGATCCCCGGCGCTTCTTCGCGCAGTTGGCTCAGCAACGGTGGAAACAGGCCGAATTCAGCGTCGTCGGACAGACCGATGCGAAACACGTCGCAACTGGTGGACGGATCGAACGCCTTGGCCCGGCTGACCGCGCCAGAGATGGTGTCCATGGCCGGTTGCAGCTCTTGCAGGATCGCCAGGGCCCGCGGCGTCGGCTCCATGCCGCGACCGTGGCGGATCAGCAACGGATCATCGAACAGATCCCGCAGCCGCCCCAGCGCCGCGCTCACCGCCGGCTGGCCCATGAACAGCTTTTCGGCGACGCGGGTCAGGTTTTTCTCGAACATCAGCGCCTCGAAGATCACCAGCAGGTTCATGTCGAGACGGCGTAAATCGTTGCGGTTCATGGGTGTGAGGTCCCGTTTTAACTGTGGGAGCGAGCTTGCTCCGGGCGGCGTTCCGACGATAGCGATGGGTCAGCTTGCATCGATGTTGAATGTAATGACGCCATCGCGAACAAGCTCGCTCCCACAGGTTTATGGCTTGATCAACCCTGGATGAATGCCAGCAGGTCCGCGTTCAGGCGGTCCTTGTGGGTGTCGGTCAGGCCGTGGGGGGCGCCGGGGTAGACCAGCAACTGCGAGTGCTTGAGCAACTTGGCGGCGGCAATGCCGGCAGCTTCGATGGGGACCATCTGGTCGTCATCGCCATGCACCACCAGGGTCGGCACGTCGATGTTGCGCAGGTCTTCGGAAAGATCGGTCTCCGAGAACGCCTTGATGCAGTCATAGGTGTTCTTGTGGCCGGCGAGCATGCCCTGCATCCAGAACCAGTCGATCATGCCTTGGGAGACTTTGGCGCCCGGACGGTTGGCACCGAAAAACGCGCTGGCCACATCTTTGTATAGCTGAGAACGGTCGGCCAGGGAGGCCTGGCGGAAACCGTCGAACACTTCCACAGGCAGACCGCCGGGGTTGGCCGGGGTCTTGAGCATCAGCGGCGTCACCGCCGAAATCAGGCCGAGCTTGGCGACACGGGCAGCGCCATGGCGGCCGATGTAGCGCGCCACTTCGCCACCGCCGGTGGAGAAGCCGAGCAACACCGCGTCCTTCAAGTCCAGCCGCTCGATCAGCTCGGCCAGGTCATCGGCGTAGGTGTCCATGTCGTTGCCGTCCCAGGGCTGGCTGGAGCGCCCGTGCCCACGACGGTCATGGGCGATCACCCGGTAGCCATTGGACGCCAGGAACATCATCTGCGCTTCCCAACTGTCCGAGTTCAGCGGCCAGCCGTGGCTGAAGACCACCGGTTGACCACTGCCCCAGTCCTTGTAGTAAATCTCGGTGCCGTCGCGGGTAATGAAGGTGCTCATGACGTGACTCCTTGAGGTGGGTGGATCGCTTTATGGTCCGGCCACGGGAGGCACCTGCGTGAGTTAAACGTTGTTAATTTTTTCGGAACCGGCGTGTTAAAAGCCTGCTTTTGTGGCGAGGGAGCTTGCTCCCGCTGGGCTGCACCCGTAGGAGCTGTGTAGGAGCTGTCGAGTGCAACGAGGCTGCGATCTTGTTCCAGACAATTGAATCGAGAGCGAAAGATCAAGATCAAGATCAAAAGATCGCAGGCTTCGCCAGCTCCTACAGAAGCCCAGCGGGAGCAAGCTCCCTCGCCACAGGTTCGGCGTCTGGAAGGCTGGAAGTAGAGCCTGCGCCGTTGCGCTTGACGCAAAACCTGAGGAATATGCTCGGGTAAAGCCCAGGCACCGGGACCAGAACATTGAGAGCAACATGAGCCAATACCTCAGCCTGCCCGTCGAACAGACGGTGCATTTCGGCCCTTACCGGGTCCATCCTCGCCAGCGCCTGGTGCTCGAGGGTGGGCAACCGTTGCGCCTGGGCAGGCGGGCCGTGGAGATTCTGCTGGTGCTGCTCGAGCACGCTGGCGAGGTGGTGAGCAAGCAGCAACTGATCGCCCGGGTCTGGCCCAGGAGCGTGGTGGAAGACACCAACCTGCGCGTACACGTCGCGGCACTGCGCAAGGCCCTCGGGGATGGCCAGGCCGGGCAGCGCTACATCGTCACCGTGGCGCAGCGCGGCTACAGTTTTGTCGCGCCGCTGTCATTCGAACCGCTCGACCAATGGGCGCACATCCCTCATCCGTCTTTGACGCGCAACCTGCCGCTGCAACGCACGCGCATGATCGGACGCCAGGCCCTGGTGGAAAACCTGGTGGGCCAGCTACCGCGAAAACGCTTCATTACCCTGGTCGGTACCGGCGGCATCGGCAAGACCACCGTTGCCCTGCGGGTCGCTGAACGGCTGATCGGCCAATACCGTGACGGCACTCATCTGCTGGACCTGGCATCGCTCAACGACGCGGCCATGATCGCCCCCAACCTGCGCGCATTGCTCGACCTGCCACTGCAGGACGGTGATCCGCTGGACGCCATCGCCCGGCAGCTCAAGGAGCGGCATCTGCTGCTGGTGATCGACAACTGCGAGCACCTGATCGACGCCATCGCCCTGCTCAGCGAAACCCTGCTGCGCGGCGCCCCTCACCTGCACATCCTGGCCACCAGCCGCGAAGGCCTGCGCGCCGAAGGCGAACACGTGCAGCGCCTGGACGCCCTGGCGTTCCCGCCTCGGGAGATGCCCATCGAGGGTTATCCCGCCCTGGAATACCCGGCGCTGCAACTGTTTGCCGAACGCGCGATGGCCAGCCGTGACGACTTCGAACTGACCGACCGCGAGGTGCCGTTGGTGATCGACATCTGCCAGCGGCTGGATGGCATTCCCCTGGCCATCGAACTGGCCGCTGGACAACTCGGCCGCTTCAGCCTGGAGGAACTTCACCGGCAACTGCAAGACAACGTCGCCCTGCTTCACAACGAAACCGATGCCGCCCCGCGCCAGCAAACCCTGCGCGCCACGCTGGACTGGAGCTTCGCGTTGCTCACGGCCTGCGAGCAGACCTGCCTGCGGCGGCTGGCGGTGTTCATGGGCAGTTTCAACCTGGCTTCGGCCGCCGCAGTAATCGTCGGCCAGTATGTCGCGCCCGACCAGGTGCTGGTGTCGGTCAGCCAGTTGGTCGCCAAATCGTTGCTCAATGTAGAGATCGGCGATGAAGAGGTGCGCTATCGCCTGCTGGACACCACCCGCCGCTATGCCCTGGAGCAACTGGCCGAGGCCGGCGAGCTGGCGGCCAGCCAGGAACGCCACGCCGAGCGCTGCCTGGCGCTCATGGGACAAGCGGAAAGCGCTTGGGAAAACACCCCCACCCGACTGTGGATCGCCCGCTACGCCGACTATCGCGACGACATCCGCGCGGCGCTCGACCGAGGCTTGGGCCCGCAAGGTTCACACGCCGTCGCGATCCGCCTGACCGCCCGTACCCTGCCCCTCTGGCAGGAGCTGTCGCTGCTCAAGGAACACGGCCTCTACGTCAACAAAGCGCTGCAATTGTTGCGGGCCAGCCCCGCGCCATGCCCGCGCTTGACCCTGGCCCTGGAACTGGCCCACGCCAGTTTCAACTACCACACCGAGGGCGGCACGCCGGCCACTGTCCGCGCCTTCGCCACGGCCCGGCAACTGGCCCGGCAATGCCAGGACCTGGCCGGCGAACTGCGGGCCGTGTCCGGGCAAATGACCGTCGACCTCAGTTGCGGCGACTACCAACAGGCCTTGGCACACAGCCTGGATTTCGACCGGTTGGGCTTGCAGGGCGACCCGACCCTGTCCTTGAGCACCCAACGCCTGCGGGTGCTGGCGTTGCATTTCACCGGCGACCAGGGCGCGGCGCGGCGCGAAGCCGAACAGGTGATCCAGCGCCTGGCCCAGAGCGGTCACCTCAGCCGCTTCAGCCACGGCTTCGGCGTGCAATACGATCAGAGCGTGGCCGCGCTGACGGTTCTGGCGCGCATCCTCTGGCTGCAAGGTTTTGCCGAGAAAGCCCGGCGCACCGCCAACCTGGCGCTGCAGATCGCCTTGCAGATCAACCACGGCATTTCGATCTGCTACACCTTGGCGCTGACCGGTTGCGTGATCGCCCACTACACCGGCGATCATTCGACTGCCCGGGAAAGGCTCGACCTGTTGAAGCAGCAAGCCAAGAAACATTCGGTGATGCTGTTCCATGACTGGGCTTGCCATTACGACCGCGCATTCGATGGCCTGCCCCTGGCAACACGCCCGACAAACGGCTTGGTCCAGGACATCGCCGTCACCCTGCGCAGCGACTTCGTCAGCCCGGCGCAAATCGAACGGGCGCGCAGCGGCGCCGCAGGCTGGTGTTCGGCGGAGATCCTGCGGGCCGATGCCGAGACCTTGCTGGCCCGCAACGAACCGTCTCTTGAAGAAGCAGCCGAAGCGCAACTGCTGGCCGCCCTGGACATCGCCCGTCGTCACCAGGCCCTGGCCTGGGAGCTGCGCAGCGCCACGTCCCTGGCCCGTTTGTGGCAGCGCCAAGGGCAGGCGCAAGCTGCGCAGGCGCTGCTCGGCCCCGTCTATCGACGCTTCACCGAAGGTTTCCAGACCCCCGACCTATTGGAAGCCGGCGCGCTGCTCCAGGCGCTGACTTGACGGTTGGGGCCTTGAATGCCGGACTCCCCAAGCGCCTTGCAACACGTAACGCCGATGAAACACAGGCCACTGACCACTGCGCCGCAGTTTGTCCATGGCATAGGCGCGAGTGGTGTGGAGCAGATGGAAGCGCACCCCTTCGGCAAGCGGCTCGACCATCAGCAGTGACACGCCCACCAGTCGCGACAGCAGCGAGGGTAATTGCCCGACGCTCAGTTCAGCGCAACTGATCACGGCCAGCGCCGCCTTGAGCGTAAACGGCCCCTCGAACACCGCCAGACGCTGGAATGCGGTTTTTTCGTCAGCGCTCAAACGCTCGAAACTCGAGTCCAACACCGCCTCCAGGCTGCGGTGCCGGGCCACCGCCGTACGCCGCCCATGGCTCAAGAGTGATAAACCGTGATCCAGTTGTTCCAGGACCCCAGCCACTCCCAGAGCATCAACCTGGGCCGCCGCCAGTTCCAACGCCAGCGGCAATCCGTCCAGGCGCTGGCAGATCTGCGCAAGCGTCGGCCAGTCGCGACCACCCGGCCTGAAACCCTGCTGCCGGGCGCCAACCCGCTCGATCAGCAACTGCACCGCCGGGCATGCCTCGATCTGGTGCGCAGGTTCCAGGGGCGACGTCACGGCCAGGCCCGGCAGTGACACAATCCTTTCGTCCGGCAAGTCCAAGGGTTCGCGACTGCTGACCAGCAGCGACACCCCGGGCGCCGTCGCAGCCAGTGTCTGGACCAGTTCGCGACAGGCATCGAGCAGGTGCTCGCAACCGTCGAGCACCAGCAACATCCGACAGGGTTCGAGAGCGCGGGCCAAAGCCCCCTGCTCCACGCCCAGCACACCGGCCACTTGCGCCACCACTTGTGAGGGATCGCTGACGGCCGCCAGGTCAACGAACCAGGCACCGTCCTTAAAGTGTTCGAGCAGCAGCTCCGCCACCCGCACCACCACGGTGGTCTTGCCGACCCCGCCGGGACCGGTCACGGTGGTCACGGCTTGACGGGGCACCTGCGCCAGTAACCGCCCCAGGACTTTGTCGCGCCCCACCACCGGGCTCAAGCGCGTGGGCAGGTTGTGCCGCTCGGTTTGTGGACTGAAAGGCAACTCAACGCGCTCTTGCGCTACCAGGGGCAGCGCAAGGCAATAGCCTTGTCGAGGATGATTGAGGATATAGCGAGCGCCGCCCCGTCCGTCACCGAAAGCCCGCCGCAGCGCCGCGATGTGCACCCGCAGGTTGATGGCCTCCACGACGCTGTCCGGCCAGACGTGGGCGATGAGTGTTTGCTTGCTGACGTAGTGGCCGGCGTGCTCCACCAGCACCTGCAGGACATCCAGGGCACGGCCGCCCAGCGCGAGGGGCTGGCCGTCACGGGTAACCAGCCGCTGCTGCCGGTAGAAGGCAAACGGACCGAAGCCCACCGCCGGCTCGCTATCGGGTTTGACGAAACTGTTCATGGGCGATCCAGCGCCGGATAACCGGTACGGGCGTCAGCGTGCGGATCACCGAACACGTCTGCCCTGGCTCCTGCGCATCCTTTCCAAAGGGTTCGCCGTTATCTTGGCAGGCGCAGGCCTCAGGACAATGCTGGCACAGGGAGCGCCACGGACATCACAGTGCCCTGGACGGACACCGATGGCTCAACTGAACTGCTGGCGATACTGCACCGGGGTCAGGCCGAGCTTTTCACCGAACAAAAAGCGCATGTGCCGCACGCTGCCGAAGCCGCTGCGAAACGCCACGGTCTTGAGCGGCAGTTCGGTGGTTTCCAGCAACTGACGCGCCCGGTCGATGCGCGCGCCTTGCAGGAACTCCATGGGTGTCATCTTCACCTCACGGGCGAAGACCCGGGCGAAATGCCGCGAACTCATGGCGGCCAACGCGGCCATGCGCTCGATGGTGAAGGGTTCTTCCAGATGTTCCATCACATGATTCTGCACGCGGGTAATGGCCGATTCCTGCGTCGACACCGCCGCCACCGAGGGGCTGAACTGCGCCTGTCCACCCTGGCGTTTCATCACCACCAGCAGCACCTTGGCGACGTCCAACGCGACTTTGCGACCGTGATCCTGGGCGACGATGGACAGGGCCAGGTCGATCCCGGCGGTGACGCCGCCGGAGGTGATCAGGCGCCGGTCCTGCAGGAAGATCCTGTCGGTTTCCACCAGGGCCTTGGGGAAACGTTGGATCAGGCGTTCGGTGTAATGCCAATGAGTGGTGACGCGATAACCATCAAGCAAGCCCGCCTCGCCGAGCACAAAGGCCCCGGTGCAGATGGAGCCGTAGCGCGTAGCCCGTTGCGCCGCGGCCCGCAACCAGGTGTGCAGCCCCGGATGCTGGTCGTTATAGGCCCCCGGCCCGCCCGGCACCAGCAACACGTCATAGGCTGCCCATGCCTGGTCGATATGGATATCGGCCTGCACCGTCACGCCGTTGGACGCCCGCAACGCCCCACGCTCGGTTCCCAGGGTCAGCAATTGATAACGCTGATCCGAAGCGAGGTAACGATTGGCGATGGAAAACACCTCCAGAGGCCCGGCCATGTCGAGCAGCAAAAAGTCCGGGAACAGCACCATTGCAATGGTTTTCATCGGGGATACGCCAAAAAATCCAGAAACGATAAATGCCCCTGTGGGAGCGAGCTTGCTCGCGATAGCGCTGAGTCAGTCACATCAATTCCAACTGACACGACGCTATCGCGAGCAAGCTCGCTCCCACAGGGTTTATCGTCAGCATTATGTCGAAGCGAAGCATCTGCCGGTAGGGCTCTCTATTGTCCACCCAAAGCGGACAGTCTTTCGTTTTCTACCTGCTTATTGAACATATGGATAACCATTAACCTTCTTCTGAACCCGGCGAACGGCCCAGCCGTTGCCCACAGACATCAGGAGAATTGACCATGCTGACCCTTCGCAAAGCTTCGGACCGCGGCATTGCCCGCCACGGCTGGCTGACCTCGTTCCACACCTTCTCGTTCGCCAGCTACCGTGACCTCAACGAACAAGGCTTCTCCGACCTGCTGGTCATCAACGATGACCGGGTCGCTGCCGCCAAGGGTTTCGGCCAGCATCCCCACCGGGACATGGAGATCTTTTCCTATGTGCTCGAAGGGGCGCTGGAACACAAGGACACCCTGGGCACAGGCTCGGTCATTCGCCCGGGTGACGTGCAGTTGATGAGCGCCGGCAGCGGCGTGGCCCACAGCGAGTTCAACCATAGCGCGGACGAGCTGGTGCACTTCCTGCAGATCTGGATCGTGCCCAACGTCAGCGGTGCAACACCACGCTACCAACAGGAGCATTTCAGCAGCGAGCAGAAACGCGGTCGCCTGCAATTGATCATCTCCCCCGACGGCACCGACGGCTCGCTCCAGGTGCGCCAGGATGCGCGGGTCTACGCCGGGCTGTTCGATGGCGAGCAAAGCGCCACCCTGACCCTGGCGCCGGAACGCTATGCCTACGTGCACGTGGCCCGAGGCGCTGTCGAGCTCAACGGCATACCGTTACAGGAAGGTGATGGCGTGCGGGTGCGCGAGGAGCAGGTCCTGACCTTCAGTAACGGCCAGGATGCCGAAGTGCTGGTGTTCGATCTGCGGCCGCGGGAACTGCCACAGATGCCATGAAGCAACCGTGACCCCTTGTGGGAGCGAGCCAGCTCCCACAAGGATTATCTTGCGCAATAAGCGAAGAAAGATTCGAAAGTCCTGAATCCATGATCAATAACGTATTTCAGGCGAAAAACATCTAAAAAAAGTCAGGCAACCTGAATAATTCAGGCTTTGATAATGGAGGGTGGTGCATTCGGAAAGATTCACTGGGCCGCCTCAAATGCGTTCGTCCGTTGCCACGAGCCAGGACGACCTATAAAGTTCCTGAAACAACCTTGTTTCTGACCAATGGTCGTTGGATGCTATCCAACGCAAATTGACCCAATGCACGCACCAAGGCAAAATGATTTCATTTTGCCATTGATTCTCCTGACTTGCTTATTCACGGAAGAAAGCATGAAAAACGCTATATCCCTCGCGTTACTCTCTATTGCGTGCAGTGCGGCCGCGGACGTCCAGAACATCAAGTACTTCTACGATGATTCGGATGCGGTGTACTCCATCGTTTCGTTTGTCGACAGCGGTTCAGCCATCCAGGCCACCGTACAAAGATCGGGCACTTACTTCACCAACTACACAAAGCTTGAACTCGACTGCGCCAACCGCAATGTTCGGCACATGGGGATGTACAACAGTCTTTCAGGGGTGGAAAAAGCTCAGTTCGACCAGATGGAAGGGCGAATCATCGACGGCTCGATAGCCGACGAAGTTGGCAAAGTGCTCTGCAACGACACCTCCTTGACCGCTTCGAAAGCCGCGCCACAAACTGAAGACCTGCCCACCGAAACACAAACAGACGATAACACCTGACTTGTATTCGTCGCGCAGGAACTGTGTGGGAGTAAAGCTTGCCCCCACATAGCTCCTGCGCTACGGCGCGGCAACGCCCTCTCCCCCCAAAAAACTCATCTCTGATCTGCCCGCATCTTCATCGCACGGTTTGCTTGCGCTCCGATTTCGAGCGATAGCTACCAGGCGGCACACCAAAAAAATCCCGGAAACGACGCTGGAAGTGCGGGGAGCTGACGAAGCCCGTCGCCACGGCGATTTCGGTCACGGATCGATTGGTTTGCTGGATGAGCTGGCGGGCACGCGTCAAGCGCAGTTCCAGGTAATAGCGCGTGGGGGTCGCACCAAGAAAACTGCAGAACCGCCGCTCCAACTGCCGCTTGGAAATCTTGACGCACGCCGCCAGCTCATCGATGGTCAACGGCTCTTCTACGTTTTGCCACATCAGTTCCAGAGCCAGCTTGAGGCTTTCCGGCAACGTCGGGTCAGTCTCGACGAAGACCGGCGGCAAGTCCGTCGCATCATCGCCGGACTCGTCACAGCGAAGAATTTCCTCGATGGCGCCCACGAGCGCCGCCCCGCCCGTCTGGCGAATCAATTGGAGCATCATGCGCAGCGAACTGTTGGCACCCGCGCAACTGACCCGCTCCCGATCAACCACATAGGCCCGGCTGGACACCTTCACATGAGGAAACACCTCCGCCATCATGGCGCGGCTTTCCGGGTGGACAGCGCATTCGAAACCGTCCAGCAGATTGGCATCGGCCACGAAAAAGGCACCGTTCCACAACCCGCCCAGGATCGCCCCGCACGCCCCATGGGCGCGGAGCTTGCGGCGCAGCAAGGGATGGCCTTGCAACTTCACGCGAAAGCCCCCGGCGACAATCAGCACGTCCTGGTTTTCCGGCATCTGCGCCAGTTCGATGTCGGTCGAGATGACAATGCCCAGGTCGCTCGTGACTTGCCCACCTGAAACCCCCACCGTCAGCACCTCGTAGAGGGGCATGTCGCTCATCAGGTTGGCGGTCACCAGCGCATCCACCGCACCGGTGAAGGACATCATCGAGAAATTATCCATCAATACAAACGCGACGCGGATCGGCGCCTGGCTGGCTGGCGCCGCGCCGAGCGGGCGATAAGCCATGTTCTTGTTCTTGAGTACGCTCTCGAATGCGCTTGGCATAGGGCCTCGTTTATACATTAAAGACGATGAGGATTTGCTGCACGAGAGTGCCTTGAACCCCAGGGCGAAGGCGCAGGGCAAACCACGCTATCTTCCAGACTAGTGAAGCCGGCTGCAATCGCGCCTGCGCCGTCTACCGATCATCCCGCGCCAAAATGGCAAGCCTCAAGTGCCTACAACTTTGGTCGATACACTGGCAGTAGGCATGGGCGCTTTTCCCTTCCAGAGACTCGCAACGCCAACCACTGCTGTTTCCGCCGTTCCAACACTTAAAATATTCCGCGGGAGAAGTCATGAATATCAAACAGAAGCTGACATGGGCGTTCGCGGCCATCGCCTGCCTTCCGGTTATCCTGGTGGCGGTGCTTGTCGTGCTGAACCTGCGCGACGCCGCAAAAGCCAACTTCCTGGACAGCAGCGGTCGTGAAATCCGTCAGATCGACAACGGCATGAAGCAGTTTTTCGATGGCATCAGCCAGAACGTCGAACTCTTCGCCAGGGATCCGCGGGTCATCGCCGCCAAGGGCTTGAAAAACTATTCCAGCGCCGACGCCGCACAAGCCCCCTTCCCTGAGATCAATCAACAGCTTCTGGAGATCTTCGAAAGATTCGCCAAGAGCCATCCAACCACCGCCTATCTTTCCGTGGGCATGGATGACGGCGGCTACGCGAGCTGGCCGGACGATCCCAAAATGGCCAAGTACGATCCGCGCGTGCGTCCATGGTACAAGGCCGCCATGGCCGCACCGGGCACGACTGTGCGCACAGATGCCTATTACTGGGCGCCGGATGATGTGTCGCTGATCGGCACCGTACAAACTGTCGCTGACGCCAGCGGTAAATTGGTGGGTGTTGTTTGCCTGGACGTGTCGCTCAAGCAGCTCACCGAACTGGTCAAGAACATCAAGCTGGGTGAAAGCGGCTACCTGATGCTGGTCGAAGCCAACGGCAACGTCCTGGTGGATGCTGCCGATGCCAAGCACAACTTCAAGCCGTTGGCCGACTTGGGCCCCAACTATGCCGCGCTGGCCAAAAGCAGCGATGGTGTGACCCAGATCGAAATCGACGGTGTGCCCTACATGGCCAACGTGGTCAGCTCCAAAGGGTTGGGCTGGCGCTTCATCGGCCTGATCAAACGCGATGAAGTGATGGCCGAGGCTTCGAGCCTGACTTGGCTGATCGCCGCCATTGCTGCCGTACTGGCTGTGGTGTTCGCTTTGGTAGGCGCCAGTTTCGCCAGCGTGATCGTGCGGCCGATTCGCGGTGTTGCCAACGGCCTGCAGGAAATCGCCGAAGGTGAAGGCGACCTCACTCGCAAGCTCTCGGTGCAAGGCAAGGACGAAACGGCGACCCTGGCGGGCTGGTTCAACCAGTTCCTGGGCATGATCGCGCAACTGATGCAGCGCATCGGCAACGCCTCTTCCGACCTGCAAACTGCCGCAGCCGATACCAGCCACGTGGCCCAGAACATGAACGACGCTGCCGGGCGCCAGCGCCAGGCCGTGGAACTGGTGAGCACCGCGTTCAACGAAATGGTCGCCACCGCCAACGAAGTGGCCCGTTCCTGCAGCCAGGCCGCCTCCAGCGCGGACGAAGGCTATCGCGACGTACACGATGGCCAGCATCACATCGGCGAAGCCACCGGCAGCGTGATGAAACTGAGCGACGACCTGCAAAAGTCGACCCAGACCATGCAGGCGCTGGAGCAGGACAGCAAGAACATCAACACCATCCTCGACACCATCCGTTCGATCGCCGAACAGACCAACCTGTTGGCTCTGAACGCCGCCATCGAAGCTGCACGGGCCGGCGATCAAGGTCGCGGGTTTGCCGTAGTCGCCGATGAGGTCCGAGCGCTGGCCCGGCGTACCGCCGATTCCACCGGCGAGATCGACAGCCTGCTAGGCAACCTTGCTCGGCGCACCCAGGAAGTCACCCAGCAGATGCAAAGCAGCCTGCAGGTGTCGCAAACCAGCGTGGAACGCATCCAACAGGCCCGCGACAGCTTCGACAAGATCCGCAACTCGGTAGACTCGATTCGCGACCAGAACACCCAGATCGCCACAGCGGCAGAGGAGCAGCACCAGGTGGCCGAAGACATCAACCGGCACATCGCGCAGATCCATGCCGATGCCCAGTTGGTCGAGGAATTCGCCCACTCGGCGCAGACTGGCTCGGGGCGTCTGACGGATATTTCCGGTCAGCTCAAGGGTTTGGTGGGACGCTTCAAGTTCTAAACCGGGCTGACGTCCGCTGAAGACCAAATGTGGGAGCGAGCTTGCTCGCGAATGCGTTGTCACAGCCAATGAATATGCTGGATGTGCCGACCTCTTCGCGAGCAAGCTCGCTCCCGCAGGGAATCTGGGGTGTTCGACGCAGGCCCCTTGTGGGAGCGAGCCTGCTCGCGATGGCGGCGGCACAGTCAATATTGATGCAAGCTGACCCACCGCTTTCGCGAGCAGGCTCGCTCCCACAGGGAATATGCGCTCGATGGAAACAGGCCGCTTTGCTCAGGAACTAATAGCCAGATCGTTGAGTATCTGCCAGACCACTACCCTTTCGCTTTGATCGCATACATCCCACCCGCAATCACCAGGCACGCACCCACCACCGTCCAGGTGTCTGGCAGCTCGCCGAATACCAACAGGCCAATCAGCGTGGCAAACACCAGCAGCGCGTAGTTGAACGGCTGGAGTGTGGCCGCCGTTGCAAACTTCAGTGCCTGGAGAAATAACAGCTGGGCCACCACGCCTGTCGTGGAAAGCACCGCAATCAGGCCCCATTGCATCGGGCTCGGCGCCACCCATCCGGGAAGGCCCAACAACGTGATGGTGATCGCGCCAAAAAAGCCCATGTAAAGCATGTTCGTGGCGAACGAATCGTGTTGGCTGATCCGACGGGTCAGTACGCTGAAGACAGCGAACCCCAAGGCAGACAAAAGCGGGATCAGTGCTACAAGCTCGAAAACACCGGTGCCAGGCCGAAGGATAACCAGCGTCCCCGTGAAGCCTATGGCCGCGGCAACCCATCGACGCACACCGATGAACTCACCCAGAAATACCCCAGCCAACGCCAGAGTCATCAACGGGAACACCGCATACAGGGCATGCATTTCCGCCAGCCCCAGATAGCGCAACCCCAATCCAAACAAGACAATTTCGCCCACCCCAATCAGGGCACGGATGACCTGCTGGTAAGGATGACGGCTTCGGCACGCGGTCCGCAGGCTTCCCTGGTAGACGCTATAACCGACAGCAAAAGCCAGGAATACCCAATAACGCATCATCACCAACTGCGCGACCGGGAGGTCTTTGACCAGCACCTTGGTGATCCCATCCTGGCTGGCAAACACCAGCATGGAGAGCAGGCACAAGAGAATGCCGAACTGGGGCCGGGGTACATCGTAAGCAGGTGCCGCACTGTCCAACTGATTACTCATAGACCATTCCATCTGAAGGAGACTGCGGCTTCGTGATGACAGACATCATTCACGCCCGGCACACCATTCACATAATCGTAAGTCCAGGCCCATCGTCAGGCGAGGTCAGATTCGAGAGCGATCAATGGCTCAAGAGCAACCTTGAGTACATCGATTTTATCAGCGGACAAACGCGCCAAGGGACGACGTGGATTTCCCGCCCCATAGCCAGTGATCTCGGCAGCGGCGTAGACCGACTGCACATAATCACCCTGCCAGATCAACGACATCACCGGCTCGATCGACCGCCAGATCTCCCGGGCAAGTGCCCAGTCCCGCTTCATGGCGGCATCCACCACGGCAACGCACGATCGCGGCGCCATGTTCGCCCCACCCCAGATCAGGCCTGCGGCACCGGCGAAGAGCGCGTAGGGCGCCAGCGGATCGGCGCCATTCATCGTCGGCAGACCTGTGCGGATCAGCGAGGCTTGGGCGGCGAGATCACCACTGCTGTCCTTGATCGACACGAAGTTCGGAATCTCGCTCAACTGGCGAAACAACGACGGGGTCACTTCTACCCCCACCGCCTGAGGCACGTTGTAGCCGATGATTGGCAACCCGGCTTCAGACACTGTGGAATAGAAATCGACGATGCCCTGGTCGTCAGTTGGGCCTTCGAAAAACGGTGGCAGCACCATGACGCCATCGGCGCCACATTCAGCCGCATGGCGGGTGCGCTGCACCACCTCGTCCGCTAACAAGGCAGACGTTTGCACGATGACGCGAGCACGCCCATTGATGACTTTCGCGCCAAAGGCAACCAGTTGCCTGGATTCTTCCTGGCTCAGGTAGACATGCATGCCGGTTCCGGAACTCAGGACAAAGCCCTGCACGCCGGCAGCGAGATAGCGCTCGAGCAAGGTCTCGAAGCGTGGATAGTCGATCTTGCCTTGGGCATCGAACGGTGTGGTAACGGCCAGGTTGAGGCCGGAAAAAGCGAATGCGGACATTGGATCGAGCCCCCTTTATTCTTCTTGATCGGACGCACCCACAGCCCTTCCCGGGCTGTTTGCACGCAGTCGCCATGGCCAACGCAGAAAGCGCCGGCCATCGTTGCAAGAAAATCAATCCACCGATGTGAGTGGAATCTGGGCCTGGAGGCGCGTCAGCAGGGTTTCGCAGTACCAATCGTCAAACTGGCAGACACCATTTTCCGCAATGTCCGAAAAAGGTCCCGGCTCGTAAGACGGTGAGGTCACACCGGCCTGCGTTCCTTCCACCAAACGACGGTCTTGATCGTTGGTGGCCAGCCAAACCTTCGTCAGCCGGTCAATCTCGTAGTCAACACCTTCAACAGCGGTATTGGGCACAAGCCATTTGGTGGTCACAAGCGTTTCGCCAGGCCCGATCGGGAGTACCCGGAAGCTCAATGCGTGATCGCCGAGAAAGTGGTTCCAGGTGGACGGGTAGTTAAAGTAGAGCAAGGCGCCAATATCCGGCTCGCCGCTTTTATCCAGGCGCCCCGCAACAGCCGGTTTACCGTCCATGGTGTAACTCACGGCACCCGCGGAAAGGGGGATGCGCGTCATACGAAAACGGCCCTTCGGGTCCATGACAAGCTTGCTGGGCATACCGGCGATTTCGCAGCGATTCCAGTGGGCGGTCAGTTCCGGATCATCTTCGCCCCCGACGCCTGCCACCGAAAGGTTCTCGACAAAAGAGTTCATCAACTCGGGATGGGTACCGTCACAGTGGAAACACTCGCGGTTGTTTTCAAACACGAGCTTCCAGTTACCTTTTTCCACGAGGTTGGACTCGAAAGCCACCTTGCAGTTATCCAGGAAATGGGGGGCGATGAAAGGGCTTACAGAATTCCTGAAACTTTCGAACTCAGGCGCCTCGTCAGCGACGCAGACATAAATGTAGGCATGAACAATTTCACAGTGAACAGGTTTCAGGTTGTATTGAGACCTGTCGAAATCGGCCCCCATATTACCGGCGAACAAAAGACTGCCGTCCAGTTCGAAAGTCCATTTATGATAAGGACAAACTAATTTTGCGACTTTGCCTTGGGCGTGCTCACAAACTTTAGAGCCACGATGACGACAAGCATTGTGGAAAGCCCGGACTTGGCCACTTTTATCCCTGATGATTAAGACTGGATAATCACCAATCTGCAAGGTCAAGTATTGCCCGGGCTTTTCAAGTTCAAAAGTATGCCCGGCAAAAATCCAATCCTTGTGCCAAATCTGCTCAAGATCCTGACGAAAAACCTCAGGTTCAATATACAGTTCACGGGGAAGCGCGTGGCGCGCCTTACGCTTTTGAATCAGGTCGATCACGGATGCCTTGGTATTCATTATTATCCTCTACGCATCAACCTGACGGTTAATGGCAAGTACGCCCAGAAAACGGTGTCATGGCCAACGAATCCTGCGCGGAAAACCGTCCAACGCAACCGCTGAATACGCATGTTTTAGCCATGTTTAACACAAAGGGTACGACAGCCTATCCAGTTGGCAAAACTACATTTTCGTCGCTCAACTGATAACTTAACGTTATGACCCACTGAATCCAGACAATACTTTGCTTACCATTACCACCGACCGAGCAGACTTAAATACTCATACGCTCCACCTGGAAAACTTCGAAAGAATCCAGTCCCGCACTCTCCGACAGGCATCTTCGTATTCAGTCCTTTCATTACAGGCCACATAATGAAGACTGTTTCGAAGCGTCACCTGATGCTCGACGGGACGAACGAGCTGCCCTCTCTCGACCATTGCGCCGACAAGCTGGTTCCAGCCCAGTGCAACGCCTTGATGAGTCAAGACCATGTTCATGATGAGGTTGTAATCATTGGCATGAAAAATGGGCGGGCAGTCGGCAGGACGCTCATCGATATCAACGTTCAGAAACGCCAGCCACACCCCCCAGTCCACATGCTCAGCCACGCCCGACCGTCCATAGGGACTTAGATTGAGTAGCGAAGAATCGCGCACCCCTTCAAGCGAGGTCAGTTCGGGATGCATATCCAAAAACGCCGGCGAGCACACCGGGTAGATAATATCGTGGCACAACTGATAACTCTTATACCCATCCCCCACCTTGCTAATCTTTGAGATGATGATGTCCGGTTCTATGCCAGGCTCCATATTCACAAAGTTTTGAGTGGTGATCAGGTTGAACTCAATATCCGGGTTAGTCGCCCGAAACTCTGGAAGATGTTCGGACAGCCATAATGCAGAGAATGCGGGTGAACAACAAACCGTCAGTATATGTTTCTGCGTCGGAGCGGTACGAATCCTTTCGGCCGCCTGTGCAATATTAACGAACGACAGTTGCGCCGCTTCAAAAAAAATTTTTCCTTCGGCGGTTAGTTCTACCGTGCGCCCGGCACGCATAAACAACTGAGCGCCCAACGACTCCTCAAGCTCTCGAATCTGACGACTGATCGCTGCTTGCGATACACACAGTGCCTCCGCCGCCCGAGTGAAGCTTTCATATTTAGCGGCGGCGACGAATGCTCGGACAGCCCGAAGGGAAGGCATTCTTAGCAGTAATGTATCGGGGTCAACGTGTCTGCTGAGCATGGTAAGCCCTCATACTCCTATCATCCGCGAAAGCGGCGGAGCGTAACCCAATAGCCTAGCCCAGGCCATACAAAAGCGTCGTGATTGCACCAAGACGGTCGTTTCGGCGGGCCTCGATAACGTTAGGTTATCCATAAAGCCCTGTAAATGTTGTTGGATTTAAGATCGGGATACTTATAGATTGAAAAAAAGCCCGAGCCCAAGGGCAAACAATAAAAAACAGGTACGTGTCATGCGCAGATCTATCTCTTATTACTGCCCGCCTAAATTACCAACGCTCGAGCTCAATTCGATTTCGTGTGCTTGTAGCGTTACACGCAAAGGAGGGACGCGATGACTAGTCCAGACGAAATCATTTCTGTTAAGAACGTTTTTAAAATATTTGGTGCACAGCCAGAAACGGCGATGAAAATGCTCGCCGCCGGGGCAAGCAAAAAAGAAGTCTTTGAGAAAACCGGCCAAGTTATTGGTGTTTTCGACGCCAGCTTCGCGGTCAAGCGTGGCGAAATCTTTGTGATCATGGGGCTCTCAGGTTCTGGGAAGTCGACGATGGTGCGATTGTTCAACCGTCTTATCGAGCCCACGTCAGGCAGTATTTACCTGAACGGTCGCGAAATTACCGGGCTGGCTGATAAAGCCCTCCTTGATGTCCGCCGCAAAGAGATGGGCATGGTGTTCCAATCCTTTGCCTTGATGCCGCACATGAGCGTCCTGGAAAACACCGCCTTTGGCCTGGAGATTTCCGGCATCAGTGAAAAGGAACGTCATTGCCGTGCCAGGGAAGCCCTCGCCCAAGTCGGTCTTGCCGGGCAGGAGCACAGTTATCCGCATCAACTTTCCGGCGGCATGCAGCAACGGGTGGGCCTGGCCCGAGCGCTGGCCAACGACCCGACCATCTTGCTGATGGACGAAGCCTTTTCCGCCCTTGACCCCCTTATCCGCAGCGAGATGCAGGGAGAACTCATTCGCCTGCAAGCCGAGCAAAAGCGGACCATCATCTTCATTTCCCACGACATCGAGGAAGCCGTTCGTATCGGTCATCGCATCGCGATCATGGAGGGCGGCCAGGTGGTACAGATCGGCACACCTCAAGAATTGATCAGTCAACCGGCCAATGACTATGTACGCACGTTCTTCAAAGGCTTCGACAGCTCCCGGATTCTCAAGGCCGGTGATGTGGCCAGGCTTGATCCGGAGTCGGTTCGTAAAGCGAATGGCCAAGCCCCGCATTTCAAGGCCGGCCTACCGTTTGGTTATTTGATCGACGAACTGGGGCAGCTCCTCGGAGTCGTCGATATCGATACCAGCGGCGCGGGTGGCAGCACCCACTACACCCAACACAAACAGCAGCCCGTGTTTACCGATACCCCCCTGCACGAAGTACTGGAGATTGCGGCCAACCTGCCGTACCCGGTCCCTGTACTCGACCGTTCGGGCGCACTTACCGGGACCCTGTCAAAGAGCGAGTTACTGCAAACGCTGAGCCGCCATTAATACAGGCGCGTCCCTGACCTGAAGTACCTGCGGCCTTCATAACGCCGCTGCGGTGATGATGAAGAGGTAAGCCCCGATGTCCGATTTCAGTTTTCTCGACCCGTTTCAAGCCCTCACTATTCCATTGGGTGATTGGGTGGAAAGCACCCTCAATTTTCTGGTGCACAACTTTCGCGATGTGTTCCGCGCCATCCGCTGGCCGATTGACCAAGTACTGAACGGCGTCGAATACACGCTGCAAAGCATTCCACCCAGCATCGGGATCCTCCTGTCTTCATTGCTGGGATGGCAGCTAGCCGGCAAACGCATGGCGTTGCTGTGCTTTGTGACGCTCACGCTGCTGGGCCTTATCGGTGTCTGGTCCGAGTCGATGACCACCCTGGCGCTCGTACTGACGTCGGTGCTCTTTTGCGCCCTGCTGGGTATACCCCTGGGTATTCTCTGCGCCCGCAGTGACAATTTGGAAAAGGTCCTGCGGCCCGTACTCGATGCCATGCAGACATTGCCGGCGTTCGTTTATCTCGTGCCTGTCGTCATGCTGTTCGGCATCGGCAACGTGCCGGGCATCCTGGTGACCATTGTCTTCGCCCTTCCCCCTCTGGTGCGCCTGACGAACCTGGGCATCCGCCAGGTACCGGAGGACAAAATAGAAGCCGCCCGCGCTTTTGGCTGCACACCGCGGCAGATGCTGACCCGCGTTCAGTTGCCACTGGCGACGCCAACCATTATGGCGGGACTCAATCAGACCCTGATGCTCTCGCTGTCGATGGTGGTCATCGCTTCGATGATCTCGGTGGGCGGCCTTGGCCAAATGGTCCTGCGCGGCATCGGCCGCCTGGACATGGGCTTGGCCACGGTCGGCGGGACTGGCTTGGTGCTGCTCGCCATCTTCCTTGACCGTTTGACCCAAGCCATGGGCGCGCGCACCGGAGCCGATCCGAGCCTGCGCTGGTATCACACCGGTCCCGTAGGCCTTCTGCTGCGCCTGTTTGGCACGAGACAGCCCGGGGGACGGAGCAAGACCGCTTGAACCTTCCTATTCGAATCTGCCGCTCTTGAAGATAAAAACCCAAAAAGGTACGCGACAATGTCTGAATTCAAGCTTTCCCGCAGCATTCTCAATTGCGCTACAGCCCTCGCCATTGCGGCCATGTCCCTGTGCGCAAACGCGGCGAACCAACCGGGAGACGGGGTAAAGGTCACCCCCATCTTCCCTTCTATCGCTGAAGAACGATTCCGTGGCGAAGTGGCGATGGAAGGTCTCCGCGAGCTGGGTTACAAGGTGCAGGAACCCAAGGAGACCGAGTACGGCGTCATGATGATGGCGCTGAGTAGCGGTGATGCGGACTTTACGGTGCACCTGTGGGACAAATTGCACGATAAGTTCTACCAGCAGGCCGGGGGCGATAAGACCATGGTCAAGGCGGGCGACATCATGCCCGGTGTACTCCAAGGTTATTTGATCGACAAAAAGACCGCTGACGCCCATGGCATCAAATACATCACCGACCTGAAAAAACCGGAAATCGCCAAACTGTTCGACACCAACGGCGACGGGAAAGCAGACCTGACGGGATGCAATCCTGGCTGGGGCTGCGAGCTGGTCATCGCGCACCACATGAAGGCCTACGGCCTCGAAAAAACGGTAACCGTCAACCAGGGTTCTTATTTCGCCCTGATGGCGGACACCATCACGCGTTATAAGGAAGGGCAGCCGATTCTCTACTTCACCTGGGTCCCACAGTGGATCGCTACTGTTTTGGTCGAAGACAAGGATGTGGTATGGCTGGAAGTACCGAAAACCGACTTGCCTGATGGCAACAATGATGTCGACACGATGTACAAGGGCAAGAATCTCGGCTTTGCAGTAGACAAAATCCAGGCCGTCTTGAACAAAGACTTCGCCGAGAAAAATCCGGCGGCCTTGAAGTTCCTTTCGGTCATGCAAATTACCACGGCCGACGAAAGTGCCCAGAACTTGAAAATGCAACAGGGCGAGAAAAAGCCTGCGGATATACGCCGTCACGCCAAGGAATGGGTAGCCGCCCATCGCCAGCAATTTGATGCATGGTTGCAAACCGCTCGCGCTGCGGCGACACAAGCCAGCAAATAATAGGCATACCGAGGTGGGGCACGTCGATGACGGCCCCGTCCTTTAATAGCATTGCGTTCGTAGCCGCACTTCGCCTCACAACATAGTTAATTGAACTGCAAAGTCTTAACACTTACGTCCGTTGGATTCTCAGCTCACGTGAAGTTATCGAGCACCCTTTTTTGCATGACTGGCATCGGCTCGGTTGAATGAACAGGATCTTGAAATGTTGAAAGTCTCTTCGTTACCTGCCGATGATCAAACTTGCGGGTGGTACCACTTGAGCAAGGGGCGCCAGATCAAGCCCGCCCATCAAGGCCATAGCAGCGCCCGTTGGGTCATTGTCGGTGCCGGCTTCACAGGGCTTGCCGCTGCCCGTCAGCTCGCGGCTCATTTCCCCGACGATCAGATCGTGTTGATTGACGCCCAGGAAGTGGGTTTTGGTACTTCCGGTCGCAATGCCGGGTTCGCGATCGACTTACCCCATGACATCGCCGCCGAGGATTACATAGGCGACATCGCCACGGCCAAAACAACGCTAAAGCTGAACCTGAGTGGCCTGGGCTATTTAAAAGAGTTGGTTGAACGCCACGGCATCGATTGCCAAATGAAGCATTGCGGCAAATATCAGGCCGCCGTTGAACCAAGAGGCATCGCCGTCCTGGAGGCCTACCGTCGCGGACTCGATAAACTGGACCAGCCCTACCAGATGATCGAGGCCAGCGAACTGCCCGAACACATCGGCACGCACTTCTACCGCAAAGCGTTATTTACGCCGGGGACTTCTTTGCTCCAGCCTTCGGCGCTGGTCAAAGGGTTGGCCGACAGCCTTCCCAGCAACGTTACGCTTTATGAAAACACTGCGATCACTCATGTGGAGTACGGCACCAAGACGGTGCTCAAGCACGCCGCGGGGTCAATCACCGCCGACAAACTGATCCTGACCAATAATGCCTTTGGCATGAGTTTCGGCTTCCTGAAGGGGCGCATGCTGCCGGTGTTCACCTATGCCAGCCTGACCCGCCCCATGACCGAGCAAGAACAAGCTCGCCTTGGCGGCCGACCTTATTGGGGGGTCATTCCTGCGGATCCATTCGGTACCACGGTACGTCGCACACCGGACAACCGTCTGTTGATCCGTAATAGTTTCAGCTTTAACCCGGACGGGCGCAGCGATGCAAAATACTTGAAACGCTTTGTCGCCCGGCATCAGGCCTCTTTCGAGCAACGCTTTCCCATGCTGCCTGAAATGAAGTTCGAATATACCTGGGGCGGCGCACTGGCTCTTTCACGTAACCATATGGGTTATTTCGGCGAACTTTCACCTAACGTCTATGGGGCACTGTGCTGCAACGGATTAGGTGTTACTCGCGGGACGGCGACCGGCAAACTCTTGGCTGATTGGCTGGCGGGGGAACAATCCGAGCTCATCGACTTTGTCTTGAAATCACCCGGCCCCTGCCCTAACCCACCCGCGCCGCTAGTTTCAGCAGGCGTCAATATAAGTTTGCGATGGGGACAGTACCGAGCGGGTAAAGAAAGTTGATCCGGCCCGACAAACTTGAAGAAGTTGAGTCCACTTGTTCGATCGTCAGCAAGCGGCCTTCCTTGGTTTAAAAATTGGCTGCGCTGACTCTGTCGAGCTAGCGCCGCTTGATAGGCAGTGACACTAACTGGAGCGAGATTAATGAAATTTGAAGGCATTTACACACCGGCCGTTACGCCTCTGACCGCTGACGGCAGTATCGATAAGACCGCCTTCGCCGACGTCCTGGAGTATCTGGTGGACTCCAAGGTACACGGCATCATTATCGGCGGCTCAACCGGCGAATATTATGCCCACACCGCTCAGGAGCGTTTCGACCTGGCCGCCCAGGCCAAGGACGTGCTGCGCGGCCGTCTGCCGCTGATCGTGGGTACCGGCGCCATCCGCACTGAAGACTCGGTCGCCTACGCCGAAGCGGCGAAGGCCATCAAGGCCGATGCGTTGTTGGTGGGCTCGCCACCCTATGCACTGCCGACGCAAAAAGAGATCGCCCTGCATGTCAAGGCGGTGGACCGCGCCGCCGGTCTGCCCATCATGCTTTACAACTATCCAGGCCGCATGGGCGTGAGCATGGGCGAGGAGTTCTTTGACGAAGTCCGCGATGTGAAAAACATCGTTGCCATCAAGGAAAGCTCCGGCGACATGGCCCAGATGCACCGCTTGGCCTGCAAATACCCGCACATCGCCCTGTCGTGCGGCTGGGACGATCAAGCCCTGGAGTTTTTCGCCTGGGGCGCCCGCAGTTGGGTGTGTGCCGGTTCCAACTTCATTCCCCGCGAGCACGTCGCGCTGTACGAGGCCTGCGTTGTCGAGAAAAACTTCGACAAAGGCCGCCGCATCATGGCAGCGATGATGCCGCTGATGGACTTTCTGGAAGGCGGAAAATTTGTCCAGTCCATCAAGTACGGGTGTGAACTGAACGGCTTGAGCACCGGTGGCCTGCGCGCCCCTCTGCACGGCCTGGACCCTGAGGAAAAGCAGGCGCTGCAAGGCGTCGTCACCGAGCTCAAGCGCAACATCGCGCAGATCACTGGAGGTGTCTGAAATGGCTGATTTACTGAGCAAAAAACAGTACGCGGCCATCGCCGCCAAATTGGAGTTCCCGACCCAGGCATTCATCAACGGCGAGTTCCGTGATGCACTCTCTGGAAAGACCTTCATCACGACGAACCCGGCCACGGGTGAACAGCTTGCAGAGATAGCGGCGTGCGATACCCGTGACGTCGACGTTGCCGTGGCGGCCGCCAAGCAAGCCTTCGAGGATGGTCGCTGGCATAAGCTGTCGCCCGGCGCACGTAAGCAGGTGCTCCTGCGTTTCGCCCAATTGCTGGAAGACAACGCCCACGAGCTCGCCGTGCTGGAAAGCCTGGACAGTGGCAAGCCGGTCAGCGAATGCCAGAACGTCGACGTGCCCGATACTATCCATACCTTGCGCTGGCACGCGGAGTTGATCGACAAGGTGTACGACAGCACCGCGCCGACCGGCCACGGTGCCGTGACCCTGGTGGTGCGCGAAGCGATCGGTGTCGTCGGCCTGGTCCTGCCTTGGAACTTCCCCTTGTTGATGCTGGCCTGGAAGATTGGTCCCTCCTTGGCCGCCGGCTGTTCCATCGTGGTCAAACCAGCCAAGGAAACCACCCTGACCGCGCTGCGTGTTGCCGAGCTGGCCCATCAGGCCGGTATTCCGCCAGGCGTGTTCAACATCACCCCTGGCGGCGGCCGGGAGGCTGGCGAGCCAATCGGTCGGCACATGGATGTGGCGATGGTCAGCTTCACCGGTTCGACCGATACGGGCCGGTTGTTCCTCAAGTACGCGTCCGAGTCGAACCTCAAGCGCGTGGTGCTGGAACTGGGGGGTAAAAACCCCGCCGTGGTGATGAATGACTGCGAAGACCTTGATCAGGTTGCCCAGTATGTGACGGCTGGCGCTTTCTGGAACATGGGCGAGAACTGCTCGGCCTCCTCGCGGCTGATTGTCCATAAAGACGTCAAGGATGAGCTGCTGCAACTGATCGGCAAGCATCTGCGCGATTGGAAAATGGGTGACCCGCTCGATCCTGAAAATCGCCTCGGCGCCATGATCAGCAAAACCCATTTCGACAAAGTTCGTTCTTATCTGGAATACGCAGCCGAGCACAAACTCAACGTGATGCAAGGGGGCGAGACCGAGTCCGGCGTGTTCGTGCAGCCGACGATCATCGATGGCGTCGAACGTGACAGTCGCCTGTTTATCGAGGAGATCTTCGGGCCGGTCCTGAGCGTGACCAGCTTCAGCACGATCGACGAAGCCATCGAGCTGGCCAACGACACGGTCTACGGCCTGGCGGCCTCTGCCTACACCGGCAGCCTGCGCAATGCCTTGCGCCTGTCGCGGGAGATTCGGGCGGGCGTGGTCACGGTCAACTGTTTCGGTGAAGGCGACGCCTCCACGCCGTTCGGCGGCTACAAGGAGTCTGGCTTTGGTGGTCGCGACAAATCCGTCTGGGCGCACGATCAGTACACCGAGCTGAAGACCATCTGGATTGACGCTTCGTAACCCGATCGAGATCGCGATTTGTGGCGGCTGTACTGGCCTCATCGCGAGCAAGCTCGCTCCCACAGGGTCATGTGTAAGCCGAAGGAATATGGGTGCCAGCTTGCCCCATGTGTACGCCGCAGGAATGTGGGAGCGAGCTTGCTCGCGATGAGGCCGGCACAGCTGGCAATACCTCAAGCAGACTGAACACTGGACGCCACCATGACAACTTCACCTTTTTCGATTCCAACCAATGCGCGGCGCATCGACCCGGCCAGGCAGCGTGCAACTGCATTAAAAAAAGATGGCTCCGTCAATGACAACGACCGCGTCGAAATAGGCCCCACTCCCCTGGCGTTCGCGGAATGGGAGCGTTTGGGCCTGGAGCCGCCCCACTTGCCCACCCTGCGTACGTACCGATTGCAACGAATAGTGGATCAGTTGGTCGCCCGTGACTTGGGCGGCATTCTGTTATTCGATCCGCTGAATATCCGCTACGCGACCGACACCACCAACATGCAGCTGTGGACGACACATAACCCCGCACGGGCATGCTTCGTCGCCGCCAGCGGGCATGTTGTTTTGTGGGACTTCCATGGCTGCGATCACCTTTCCGCCCACTTGCCGCTGGTGACGGAGTTGCGCAGCGGTGCATCTTTTTTCTTTTTCGAGACGGGCGAGCACACGGATCGACACGCCAGGCATTTCGCCGCACAAATCGACGAGTTGCTGCGCCAACACGCCGGAGCCAACCGCCGGCTAGCGGTAGACCGAATCGAAGTCGCCGGCGTGCGCGCACTGGATGCCCTGGCGATCGAGATGTGCAGCGGCCAGGAAGTGACCGAGTTCGCGCGCATGATCAAGGGCCCGGATGAAATCAAGGCGATGCGCTGTGCGGTGGCCTCGTGCGAAGCCGCAGTGGCCGAAATGCACCAGGCGATGCGCGCCGGCGTGACCGAAAACGATGTCTGGGCCGCCCTGCATGCCGGCAATATTCGCCGCGGTGGCGAATGGATCGAGACGCGAATCCTCAGTTCCGGCCCTCGCACCAACCCCTGGTTCCAGGAGTCTGGCCCACGGGTGTTGAGCGACGGCGACCTGCTGTCATTCGACACGGATCTGATCGGCACCTACGGCATGTGCGTGGACATGTCCCGCAGCTGGATTTGCGGAGGGTTGGAGCCCACGGCCGAACAGAAGCGCCTGTATCGGATTGCCCATGACCATATCACCCACAACACCGAGCTGATCAAGCCTGGCGTGCGCTTCACGGAACTGACCGCCAAGGCGCATCGGCTGCCCGAGCCCTGCCGCGCCCAGCGGTACGGCGTGCTGTTCCATGGTGTCGGCCTGTGTGACGAGTACCCCAGTATCCGCTACCCCGAGGACCTGGAATCCTACGGGTACGAGGGCGAGCTGCAAGCAGGCATGGCCCTGTGTGTCGAAGCGTACGTGGGTGAAGTGGGCGGCCGCGATGGCATCAAGTTGGAGAACCAACTGCTGGTTACGCAGTCCGGTTATGAATTACTCACCCACTACCCTTTCGATGACAGCTTCCTGCGGGATACGAAGCACACCTCATGAACCAGATGATTGAGCCCCAGAAAACATCGAGCGTGGGGTTCCTGTTGCTCGATAACTTCTCCCTGACGTGTTTCACCCAATGCCTGGACGTGCTGGTGACCGCCAACCTCATCCAGCCCGGGTCGATAAAAATCCATACCTTCAGTCGAAACGACTCTGAAGTGATTAGCGACCTGGCAATCCCCATCAGACCAGACACACCGTTGACCGATATCAGGATCGCGGCACTGGATTTGATGATTGTATGCGGCGGGCTACGCACGCCCAGGGTACTCCCCAACGGGTTGGTAACGCTTTTGACCAAGCTTGCGAACATGCCCATTGCGCTCGGCGGGTTATGGAACGGCGCCTGGTTCCTGGGCAAGGCAGGATTGCTGGATGGTTACCGATGCGCCATTCATGCAGAACAACGAATGGCCCTGTCAGAGTGTGCACCGAAGACGACGGTGACGCTGGATACGGTGGTGTTCGACAGGGACCGATTCACGGCGTCAAACCCTGCCGGCGCATTTCAAATCATGATGAAGTGGCTTTACGCCGCGCTCGATCAGAACGTCGCGAATGCCGTGTTTGAACTGTTGGATCATGAGTCTCGATTCCGTACCTCGGCAAAGATGCTGGACCGCAAAGTCAGTGCATCCCTGCGAGAAGTCATTGCATTGATGGAGTGCAATCTTGAAGAACCATTAGGCCTGGATCTGCTCGCCCAATGCGTTCAACTTTCCAAGCGTCAGATCCAACGTCTGTTTCGAAAACAAATCAATATGTCTCCCCAACGGTATTATCTGGAGCTACGGCTGACCGAGGCACGACGCCTGCTACAGAACTCCAGGCTGAGCGTCACTGATGTCGCCATTGCCTGCGGCTTCGTTTCCACCCCGCACTTCAGCAAGTGCTACAGCACGCTCTTCGGCTGTCCGCCTTCAAAGGAAAGTCGTTACGAAATATAGTCTCTGCTGACGAGCCGCCAGGTATTTCCTGGAAACGTTTCTCCTGTCTCGCGCCTATCAAGGCACACCATTGCTACCGCACTCTTTGCGAAGCCGTCGTGCAATGCTGTGGCGTTTCGTGTCTTTGTCCAACAGTTCGACCGCTACAAACTCTTCGATACCCGCCCCGGCCTCAACCTTCTCAATAAAAGTCAGAATGGCCTTTTTCATGAACCAGTGGGACGTTCGGTCCAACTTGGCAGACGCCGACTTCAGCCTCGCCCGCGTTTCTTCGTTCAACTTTACACCTTGCGTGGTGACCCTCATCTTGCCTCCTCTGAATGGCGAGCTCATTGACTTTTATAACGAGGCACTAATGCATCAGGCCCCACAGTGCCAGTAGCGGGACATCCGTTGAACTCATCGCGTGGACACAGGATGGCGGATTGAATACAAAGCCCCCTGCCCCGGGACTCCACCAGCCCACGTCCTCCCGATACCAGTCGCCCGGCGAAAGAACGAGGTAGAACTCGGCAGGCGGGTGTTGGTGATAGGGGTAGCGGGTCTCGGGCATCATCAGCGCCAACCCCAAGGTCAAGGTGGAACATTCAAATAGCGCTCCAGGGCCAGCGATCATCCCGTGGCGATGCCGCTCCACGAAAGCGCTGTCCTGGTCGGCCCGGGCTTGGCGGTTTATCCAGGGAAGATGGGGCAAGAGCGTGCTCAGCGCAGCCAGTATCGATATCAGGTCATCATCGGTCCTGGGCGCAGCGTCAAGCGCCTCGGAGAGATGGCGCTCCAAATAATCTGGCAGCGCCTTTGAAACCTGCGCAGTCTTGCTGATATTCCATTGGGCCGTACTTAGAGACGCGGCATGTGCTGGCGCCTCATCGCAACCGCAGCCCGACAGGACGCTCTGGAGCGAACGCCTGAGCAACTCTGCGCTACGGATAATGTCCTGGTCCCACGATGGATCTTCAGTGCTGTTCATCATCGTTTTCGATCCCATTTCCTGAGCAATATATCGAACTGGCTTACAGACGGCTCAGCTGTTCCAACAGGTCAACGGGAACACTGATCCCATCATTCTGTGCGGTGAGCGTTGAGTGTTGCCGTTCCCATCCCGGCCTGTGGACGCCTATCTGCGTCAGGCGGCTCAGTTGGCTGGAAAGTCGCTGTTCAAACCCGTTTGAAAAGAATTCCGGCGCCAGGAGCAGGATCAACAGGCCACAGCCAGGCGTCTGGGTTCCTTGATTGAAAGCCGGCGCATCCAACGACCAGTTGGCACCCGTGAGCCCCGCCGCCAGGACCTCGACCATGAGCATCAGATTGGCCCCACGGTGACCACCAAAAGGCAGCAGCGCACCGCTCAGCGCCGCCAAGGCATTACGTGTGCCGTTGCCCTGTTGGTCCACCGCCCAACCGTCAGGGATATCGCTGCCCGTCGAAGCGGCGTGGGCGATATTCACGAATGCCGCGGCACTGCACGCCTGGTCGAACAGCAGCGGGATGCCATCGACTGAAGGCGCGGCAAATGAGAGCGGATTGGTCGAGTAGGTCTTGCCCTTGGCACCAGGAACGGCGACCAGGGCCGGCCCGTTTGCGACCGCCAATGCAATCAGCCCGGCCTGGGCAAACCGCAACGTGTAGTCACCCAGCTCGCCGCTGGTGAAACTGTTGCACTGGCTCAGCGTGGCCATGCCATTGGCGTGCGCGGCATGGCACAACGAATCGAAGCATCGATCGACACCCAGCTGGGCAATTCCGCCTCGGGCATCGGACTTGAAGATAATCGCGCCAGCGCGGGAGATGCGTGGTTCGGCACGTGGATTGATTCGTCCGGAAGAAAAGCCCGGCAAGTAATCGGCGAGGTGCCGAAACCCCACGGCCTGGTTACCGCGCGCTTGCGCCGCTACGGTGGCGTGGGCCAATGAGTTGGCAACCGCCGGTGAGCAGCCCTTCGCTTCGCAGAGATGCGTCACCCAGTCGATCGCTTCATCAACGGTAAAGCGACGATAAGTTGTGGTCTTCAAGGGTATCGCCTGAATATTCGTTCGATGCATCCGATGCCCTTCACCAAGGGCACCGGACTGCAACACAACTATTGGAAAGCAACGATCTTACTGGGACGGTGTGGCGGAGGCGGTCTGACTGCCGAACATCGCCTCGAAGCGAGGCTTGTTGGCGGCGTAGTACTCTGCAACGACTTTGTCTGCCGAGCTGTCACGAGCGGTCGACATCAACTTCTCAAGGTCAGCCTTGGGGATCTTGAAGTTGGCGAAGAACCGGGCGACATCAGGATGCTCGGCGCTGAAGCCTTTGCGAGCAACCGCATGGATTTGTTCAGCACCACCGAAAATCTGCTTCGGATCATCCAGGTAGCGCAGCGGCCACTTGGCGAACATCCAGTGGGGACTCCAGGCGTTGATCAACGCCCATTTGTCGCGCTTGATGTTGCGATCCAGCTCGCTCAGCATTCCAGACTCTGAAGAGGCGACCATCTTGTAACCATCGAGCTTATATTCCTGGATGGCCTTTTCCGTGAGCTTGTATTGGCCGTTACCCACTTCCGAAGTCAGGATCTTGCCGCCAAGTTTCTCCCGCACTTCTGGCTTATTCAGATCCTCGACACTGGCGAGTTCGCTGGTGGGAATAGAGGTTGGCACGGCCATACCGATCCGACCTTCATACAGCACGCCGAGGTCTTCGAGCTTGTCCTGGTATTTGTCGTAAAACGCCTTGTGAGTGCTCGGCAGCCAGACCATCGGAATCAGGTCGATATTGCCGTTAGCCAGGGCCTGGAACTGAATGCCAATATCGGCGAGTACCAATTTGACCGGTTGCTTCAAGTGGTCGCGCAATGCCGTATCTGCCAGCTTCACAGCAATTTCCGTATCCGACCAATTCACCCATCCAATACGGATAGGCGTGGGTTCCTCGGCCTGGGCCATCAGGCTGCCGGCGACCATCGCCAGGCCGGCAAGCCAGCCGATACAAGTTTTACTGGACAACGTCATCATGGTGCATCTCCGCGTACTGTATTAATAGTTATTGGCAGGGCAGCAGAAGAATTAACGTTCCCTCATCAAAGCAGAGCCATTACACCCTCGAGGGATCTTATGTTGTGCATGGATAAATTCTAGTTATGGGAAAACCCTTCATGTATTCCGGTGGTTCGGCCCTCCTCCGCCCTTTGGCGGAACTTATGAATGCAAACACTCACAATGCTTTTTCAAGTGCCGGTAATGCTTCGAACAAATCCGCCACCCACATGTAATCCGCCACCTGGGCAATCGGCGCCTCGGCGTCCTGGTTGATCGCAACAATGACCTTTGAGCCGCTCATGCCCGCCAGATGTTGAATGGCGCCGCTGATACCCGCGGCGATGTAAAGCTCTGGCGCGACGATTTTCCCCGTCTGCCCGACCTGCAAATCATTGGGGGCAAAACCCGAATCCACTGCGGCACGCGAGGCCCCTACGGCACCGCCCAGCTTGTCCGCAACGCGCTCGATCAGGGCGAAATTTTCTTTGCTCTGCATCCCACGGCCACCGGACACGACGACGCGGGCGCTGGACAGATCGGGCCTTTCGCTGGCCGTCAGTTGTTCGCTCACGAAACGCACGTTGCTTGCGCTTTGCCCGCCCTCCACCGCCACCACTTCGCAACGATGTTCATGGGACAAGGCCTGGGTGAACGCCGAGGCACGAACGGTCAGCAACTTGAACGGGTCAAGGGACTGCACCGTGGCGATGGCATTGCCGGCATAAATGGGACGCTGGAAGGTGTCCGCCGAGACAATCTGGGTGACGTCGGAGAGCATGCCGACATCCAGGCTGGCCGCGACCCGTGGCAACAGATTGCGACCCATGCTGCTGGCGTCGGCAACGACGTGCGTATACCCCTCGGCCACCAGTGAAGTGATCAGCGGTTGGGCATTTTCAGCCAGGGCGTTTTCGAACATCGCACCTTGTGCGAGCAGCACCCGGTCCAGGCCCTGGGCCAGCGCCGCTTGTTGCGCCACTGCCGATGCGTCCGTCCCGCCCATCACCAGCAAATCCGTCTCGGCACCCAGCGCCATGGCAGCGGTCACGGCACTCCACGTACCTGCCGTCAGCTCACCTGCACTGTGCTCGGCGATCACCAATGTGCGCATCAAATCACCCCCGCAACGTTCTTCAATTTATCCACCAGCTCGGCCACCGAACCGACGTTGATGCCCGCTTTGCGCACCGCAGGCGGGACCACCCCTAATAATCGAGCGTGTTCCTTCACGCTCGCGCCCAAGGTGTCAGCGGCAATGATTTCAAGCGGTTTTTTCTTGGCTTTCATGATGTTCGGCAACGAGGCATAGCGCGGTTGATTCAGGCGCAAGTCACACGTCACCACGGCCGGCATGGCGAGGGCGAGCATCTGGCTGCCACCGTCGACCTCACGCTCGACGACCCATTGCCCGTCGACGTGATTGATTGCCGAGGCGTAAGTGGCCTGACCGCTGCCAATCAGCTGCGCAACCATTTGCCCGACCTGGTTGTTCTCCTGGTCGATCGCCTGTTTGCCGAACAGGATCAGTTGCGGCTTTTCCTGATCGATCACTCTGCTCAGGTACTTGGCGACGTTGAGCGGCTCGAGTAGCGCACTCGCCTCGACCAGCAGCGCCCGGTCCGCACCGAGTGCCAATGCCGTGCGCAGTTGCTCCTGGGCGGCCGAAGTGCCCACCGAGACCACCACCACTTCGGATGCCAGCCCTTTCTCCTTGAGGCGAATCGCCTCTTCCACCGCGATTTCGCAGAACGGATTCAAGGCCATCTTCACGCCATTGAGCTCAACGTCTGAACCGTCGGCTTTCACCCGGACTTTCACATTCGGGTCGATGGCGCGCTTTACCGCAACGAGTACTTTCATGGTTCTTCGCACAGCCCCTTGCACTTTGGATCGATGCGCGATGGCCGGCCGCACGAGCCGGACCACCCCTGTTTCGACTGGATGGTAATCCTGGTTTTTCCGCCACGCAAGAAAAATGTACACCAGTGTCTCAATCGTTGACACACATGAACATTCGACATACCGTTATGTCAAACCAAGCCTGATGTTCTGTTCCCGGAGCGCAACACCATGTCCAGCGATCCTCTGCTGCAGCCCTATAAGATCAAACACCTGACCCTCAAGAACCGGATCATGACCACCTCCCATGAGCCGGCTTATCCTGTCGACGGCATGCCGAAGGATCTGTACCGCGCCTACCACGTTGAACGCGCCAAGGCCGGCGTGGCGCTGACCATGACGGCGGGCTCCGCCGCCGTTTCCCGGGACAGCCCGCCGGTGTTCAACAACGTGCTGGCGTACAAGGACGAAGTGGTCAAATGGATGAAGGACCTGACTGACGAATGCCACGAACACGGCGCGGCGGTGATGATCCAGCTGACCCACCTGGGACGGCGCACACGCTGGGACAAGGCCGACTGGCTCCCGGTCGTCTCGCCGTCCCATCGCCGCGAAGCGTCCCACCGGGCCTTCCCGAAAAAGATGGAAGAATGGGACATCGACCGGATCATCAAGGATTACGTCGACGCCGCCGAACGCATGAAGGCCGCCGGTCTTGATGGCTTGGAACTGCAGGCCTACGGGCACCTCATGGATCAGTTCTGGTCGCCACTGACCAACGATCTCGACGGGCCCTACGGTGGTTCGCTGGAAAACCGGATGCGCTTCACTTTTGATGTGTTACGCGGCATTCGCCTGCGTTGTGGCGAGGATTTCCTGCTCGGGGTGCGCTACACCGGCGATGAAGACCTGCCCGGCGGCTTCGGTGCCAGCGACGGCCTGCAGATTTCCCACATGCTCAAGGACAGTGGGCTGGTGGACTTCCTCAACGTCGTTCGCGGGCACATCGATACCGATGCCGGCCTCACCGACGTGATTCCGATCCAGGGCATGCGCAACTCACCGCACCTGGATTTTGCCGGCGAGATTCGTTCGGCCACCGGTTTCCCGACGTTCCATGCGGCCAAGATCCCGGACGTCGCCACGGCGCGACACGCCATCGCCTCCGGCAAGGTGGACATGATCGGCATGACCCGGGCGCACATGACCGACCCGCACATCGTGCGCAAGATCATCGAGAAGCGTGAAGAAGAAATCCGTCCCTGCGTCGGCGCCAACTACTGCCTGGACCGCATCTATCAGGGCGGCGCGGCGTATTGCATCCACAACGCCGCCACTGGCCGCGAAACCACCATGCCCCACGAAATCCCCAAGGCGTCGGTCAAGCGCAAGGTGGTGGTGATCGGCACCGGCCCGGCGGGCCTGGAGGCGGCACGGGTGGCCGGCGAACGTGGCCACGACGTCACGGTGTTCGAGGTGGCGGATCAGCCCGGTGGGCAGATCCGCTTGACTGCCCAGAGCGAGCGTCGCCGCGAAATGATCAGCATCATCGACTGGCGCATGGCGCAATGCGAACGGCTGGGGGTGAAGTTCCAGTTCAACACCTGGGCCGAAGCCGAGACCGTCATGGCCGAAGCGCCGGACGTGGTGATCGTCGCCACCGGCGGCTTGCCCCATACCGAGGTACTCAAGCACGGCAATGAACTGGTGGTGTCGACCTGGGACATCATTTCCGGCGACGTAAAGCCCGGCCAGAACGTGCTGATCTTCGACGACGCCGGCGACCACGCGGCGCTACAAGCGGCCGAGGTCATCGCCAACAGCGGTGCGAAACTGGAGATCGTCACGCCGGACCGGTCGTTTGCGCCGGAGGTGATGGCGATGAACCTGGTGCCTTACATGCGCAGCCTTCAAGACCTGAACGTCACCTTCACGGTCACCTATCGGGTCGATTCCGTGGAGAAACGCGATGGTCAGTTGGTGGCCAACTTCGGCAGCGATTACGGCCAGGTGCACAAGCAGCGTGTGGTCGATCAGGTGGTGGTCAACCACGGCACCCTGCCCCTGGACGATTTGTACTTCGAACTGCGCCCGCATTCGAGCAATAACGGCGCAGTGGAACAGCACGACCTGATCGCCGGGAAAACCCAGAATATCGTGACCAACCCGCAGGGCCGTTTCCAGTTGTTCCGGATCGGCGACGCGGTGTCGGCACGCAATACCCACGCGGCCATCTACGATGCGCTGCGGCTGGTCAAGGACATCTGAAGTCATGCCCCTGATCGTAAGGGTCAGGGACTGATGTTGCATTTAAGGCGTTCGATGAACCTGTGGCGAGGGAGCTTGCTCCCGCTTGAGTGCGAAGCACTCACAGAATGGGGCTGCTGCGCAGCCCAGCGGGAGCAAGCTCCCTCGCCACGGGTTTATCGCTCTCTCAAGTAACAGCATTGCAATTAACACGAGGCTCTTCCATGTCAGCACAGACCTTGAAATCAAGGGCTGCGGTCGCATTCGCGCCCAATGAACCGTTGCGGTTGGTCACCATCGATGTGGCGCCGCCCAAGGCCGGTGAAGTCCGGGTTCGCATCATCGCCACTGGCGTTTGCCATACCGACGCTTTCACCCTTTCGGGCAGCGATCCCGAAGGCATTTTCCCCACGGTGCTGGGGCATGAAGGTGGCGGTATCGTCGAATCCATCGGCGAAGGCGTAACGTCGCTGCAAGTCGGCGACCACGTGATCCCGCTCTATACGGCGGAATGCCGGCAATGCAAATTCTGCCTCTCGGGCAAGACCAACCTCTGCCAGGCTGTCAGAGCCACCCAGGGCAAAGGCTTGATGCCCGACGGTACCTCGCGGTTTTCCTATGAAGGTCAGCCGCTGTTCCATTACATGGGCTGCTCGACTTTTTCCGAATACACGGTGCTGCCGGAAATTTCCCTGGCGAAGATTTCAAAAGATGCGCCGCTGGATCAGGTTTGCCTGCTCGGCTGCGGGGTGACCACGGGGATTGGCGCGGTACTCAACACGGCAAAAGTCGAAGCGGGTGCCAGCGTGGCGATCTTCGGCCTGGGCGGTATCGGCCTGGCCGCGATCATCGGCGCAAAAATGGCCAATGCCGGACGCATCCTGGCCATCGACATCAACCCAGCCAAGCGCGACGTTGCCCTGTCATTGGGCGCGACGGACTTCATCAACCCCAAGGACGATGACCGCCCCATCCAGGACGTCATCGTCGAACTCACCGACGGTGGTGTGGATTACTCCTTCGAATGCGTCGGCAATGTGCAACTGATGCGCGCAGCGCTGGAGTGCTGCCACAAGGGTTGGGGCGAGTCGATCATCATCGGTGTGGCCGGTGCCGGCCAGGAAATCAGCACCCGCCCGTTCCAGCTCGTCACCGGTCGCGTATGGCGCGGCAGCGCCTTCGGCGGCGTGAAGGGCCGCACCGAACTTCCCAGTTATGTGGAGAAGGCCGCTCGTGGGGAAATCCCGCTGGAAACCTTCATCACCCACAACATGCCCCTGGACAAGATCAACGACGCCTTCGAGTTGATGCACAGCGGGCAAAGCATTCGCACCGTCATTCATTTCTGAGTGTCGGTCGATCGTCCAACTACCCCATAGAAAGGAAACCAAGATGTCTGTTTTTACCCATGTCACCGTCGGCACCAACAACCTGGCAAAAGCACGTGCGTTTTATGATGCCACCTTGAAGGAGATCGGCCTCAAGCGTGTTGCCGATCTCAACGAGGCCGGTTCCATCTGGGGTGTCGATAAGCCTTCGTTCTTTGTACTCAACCCGGCCAATGGCAGTGCGGCGACCATTGGTAACGGTGTTACGGTGAGCTTCGAGGCACCGAACCGTGCTGCGGTTCTGGCGTTCCATACGGCTGCCTTGGCGAACGGTGGCGTATGTGAAGGCCTGCCTGGGCCGCGTGGCTGGGCGGACAATGCCTATGCGGCTTATGCTCGGGATCTGGATGGGAACAAGCTGGCGGTGTATTGCTTCAAGGCTGAATAGGATTTGAGGTTGGCTTGAGGAAAACGGCGCCTTTCGTTTTTGGAGGAGTGCCGTTTTTTTGATTTTTTTATCTGGGGGGTGGGGGTGAATATCCGTTGCTGCGGTAACGGCGGCTGGCGGTTCCGCTCTTACAGCGGCTCACTTTTGAAGAGCCCGGGAGCCGGCCCAGTCAAAAGTAAGCAAAACGCTTTTGCCCCACCACTCGGCACCTCGCCTAGGCTCGGTGTGCCTGAACGAAGGCATTGCTCCGTGGGCCGCCGCGAAGGGCCATCCATGGCCCAGCGCGGCTAACCCGGCATCCATGCCGGGTTGCCCACTGCGCAATACCTTCATTCAGCCAGCGTGGTTAACGGGGCGGCCGAGATCAACGTCCACCGCGAGGCGGCCTAACAGCCGACCTGGTTCTTGGTGGGATCGCGTTTTTCCTATGGGAGCGAGCTTGCTCGCGATGCGGTGGTGGCCGTTACCCGACCCCGATCGTTTTATCAGGCTTGAAGCCCCTTGCGGGCCACCGCGGCACCTGCTTGCAACGCCCTTCCAATCTGCTCTTCGAAATGCCCCTGGGTCATTGCCTGCAAGGCGGCGGCCGTTACACCGCGGTAGGCCACCAAGGCGTCGATCATCTGCTGGGCATCACGGTTGGCCAGCAACTGGCTGCTGTTGACCACGACATTTTTCGCCGCAAGCTGGGCGATATCGCCAGGTATACCGGCCAGCATCGCCTGATTGACCAGCGCCGTCATCAACAAGGCCGCAAAGGCCGGGCCAGTACCTGAGAGTGCCGAGAGGTAATCGATGAAGTCTTCTTCCTGGACTTCAGCAGCGGTGCCCACACCTTCAAACAAGCGCTGCACCAGGATTTTCGTCGTCGCCTCTACCCCGCCCGAACAATACCAGGGCGTAAAGGACTGCTCGATTTCCACCGCCGCATTGGGCATCGCCCGTACGACTGCCGCAGCCAGGGTCTGTGTAGCAATTGCCTGTGCCGTGATGCCGGCCATCAAGGAGATCACGGTTTTGCCCGTCGCATTGATGTTCAAGCTGGCGAACTGCTCGGGGCGAACCGCGATGATCACGACGGCGCTGCGATCCACCAGGTCCTGGTTGTCCGTGACCAGGCTGGCACCTTGTTGGACCAACGGGTGGTTTCCCGAACGATTGGAAATGATCAGGTTTCCCGCCGGCACCAGTCCCTTTGCCAGGACGGCCTTGGCAATCGCGCCGCCCAGCCAGCCGGTTCCGCCAATGATCCCCACGATCTCATTGATCATCGCTGCTGCCTTCGAACGTGTCTGTCAACGGAACAAACACCCCGGGCTCTTTTTCGGCATAGCCGAACTTCCCATAGAAACGGTCCAGCTCACGCTGCTTGGGGACTTTGCCGGTGAAGATGCTCACGTAATGAGGAATGCGCTGGAAACGCACGGTGATCAGCTCACTCGTATTCATGGTGATATAGCCGATTTGAGTCAGATAAATCGTTCGGGCCCGGGTATCAGCTCCCTGGCTGTCATAACCAAAGCGCTTGAACATGTTCGCCAGGGCGTTCATCCGCTGCTCGTCTACCGCAGCGACCTCTTGGGCCACTTCAGCGGACTGCAACGCCCAGCTGCGCACGGCAAACTCGAACTGCGAGTCGAACAATTGTGGGTTGAGCCAGCACTCGAACACATTCAGGATCGCCTCGGAGATGCTTTCGGCATAGCTTTCACTTTGCCGGATCAAGCCCCCTGTATTGGTTTCTCGCCAACGAGACAGCAACGCCGCCAGCAGTTGCTCGCGATCTTCGAAGAACCAGTAGAAGCTGGTGCGTGACAAGCCCAGGCGCTTGGCCAGCGGCATGACTCGAACAGCATCGATGCCCGATTCCTTCAGGGCCTCGTAGGCCGCTTCCAGCCAGCCCTCCGGCGAGCCCCGCCAGCCTGCGTCCTGGGCCTTACTACGTGCCTTCCCTACCTGGGGCATCGTGCGCCTCCTTCTTCAAATACGTGATTGAAATGTACTCTGATGATTCTTTAATGTACACCTGAGTACATTTTGTTGACTTGATCGTCTAGAGCACTTAAAGTCCAACGTCATGGAGAGCTGACCATCGTTCCAATCGAACAAGCCGGACTCAGGCATGAAACAACATGTCCGTGAGACGCGCCTGATTGATCTCTCCGAGAGGCAAGGACTCTAAAACAACAACAACGAGCCGCCATTATGATTTTTTGCTGCACACCTCTGAAAGAACTTCGACATCCGGCCAAAGAATGCCGGAACGACTGCCTTTGTCATACCGTTCAGCTGTCATCCACTGCCCAAATTTAGATAACTGCCAAGACGAGTTCATCGCGCAGGCGCTCTGTGCTGCCCGAACCCTTGGCCCACAGATATCAACCATTTGAAGCGAGGTCATAGATGCTCCAGCCAGGACAGAACCTAGCGCCCGCCAGGTAATTTGCATCGCCAAGCGATAACAGAACTCCAAGCCCGCCGTGCGATTGGATCAGCCGTACAGTCCTGTGCCCAGGTGGTTGCGTTCGCCAGTCTTTCTTCCATCAGCCGGATTAGTGATATGTGGATTACACAAGAGAAACTTCCCCTGGGCGAAATCATTGCCCGGTATGTCGATTGGTTGACGCAGCATGGCGCAGACGTATTTGACGCTATATCGCTGGCGTTGTCCGGGACCATCACAGCTTTCACTCAGGCCCTCCTCTGGTTCAACCCCCTGGCTTTAATCGCGATATTTGCGCTCCTGGCTTATTACATCCAACGCAAGGTCAGCCTGACGCTCTTCGTCGCCGTCTCATTCCTGTTGATCCTCAACCTGGGCTACTGGCAGGAAACCATGGAGACCCTGGCCCAAGTGACGTTCGCCACACTCGTGTGCGTGATCATCGGCGTGCCGCTGGGTATTGTTGCCGCGCACAAGCCGATGTTCTACACCCTGATGCGTCCGGTGCTCGATCTGATGCAGACCGTGCCGACCTTCGTTTACCTCATTCCTACCCTGACCCTATTCGGGCTGGGTGTGGTCCCAGGCCTGATCTCCACGGTGGTGTTCGCGATTGCCGCGCCCATCCGCCTCACCTACCTGGGCATCCGCGACGTACCGGACGAACTGATGGACGCCGGCAAAGCCTTCGGCTGCTCCCGCCACCAACTCCTGTCACGTATCGAACTGCCCCATGCGATGCCGAGCATCGCCGCCGGTATCACCCAGTGCATCATGCTGTCGTTGTCGATGGTGGTGATCGCCGCACTGGTGGGCGCCGACGGGCTTGGCAAACCAGTGGTCAACGCCTTGAACACCGCCGATATCTCAATGGGTTTTGAAGCCGGCCTGGCGATCGTGCTGCTGGCCATCATCCTCGACCGAATCTGCAAACAACGTGAAGCCGTGAAAAGAGGTGACGTATGAGCATCATCCGTTTTGAAGACGTTGACGTCATCTTCTCTACCCGTCCGAAGCCCGCCCTGGATCTACTCGACAAAGGTTTTTCCCGCCCGGAGATTCTTCAGAAAACCGGTTTGATCGTAGGCGTGGAGAAAGCCAACCTGGAGATCAACAAAGGCGAGATCTGTGTGCTCATGGGCCTGTCCGGCTCCGGCAAATCCAGCCTGTTGCGCTGCATCAATGGCTTGAACACCGTCAGCCGCGGCAAGCTGTTCGTCGAACACGAAGGCCGGCAGATCGACGTCGCCGCCTGCACCCCCGCCGAACTGAAGATGATGCGCACCCAGCGCATCGCCATGGTGTTCCAGAAGTTCGCCCTGATGCCTTGGCTGACAGTACGCGAGAACATCAGCTTCGGCCTGGAAATGCAGGGCCGCCCTGAGAAAGAACTCCGCAAGCTGGTGGATGAGAAGCTGGAGCTGGTGGGGCTGACCCAGTGGCGCAACAAGAAGCCCGACGAGTTGTCCGGTGGCATGCAGCAACGGGTCGGCCTGGCCCGTGCCCTGGCGATGGACGCCGACATCCTGCTGATGGACGAACCTTTCTCAGCCCTCGACCCGCTGATCCGCCAGGGTCTGCAAGATGAGTTGCTCGATCTGCAGCGCAAATTGCACAAGACCATCGTGTTCGTCAGCCATGACCTGGACGAAGCCCTGAAGCTGGGCACGCGCATCGCCATCATGAAAGACGGCAAGATCATCCAGTACAGCAAACCCGAAGAGATCGTGCTGAACCCGGCCGACGACTACGTGCGTAACTTCGTCGCCCACACCAACCCGTTGAATGTGCTGTGTGCGAAAAGTTTGATGACCCCGCTGGACCAGTGCGTTTTCGTCCGCGACGAATATTGCCTGGATACAGCTCAGAACCTGTGGATGGTGGTGAACCCGCAGCGTCATTTGACCAGCCTTCGAAAAGGCGCCACGGCGGCTCACGTCCAACCATGGAATCCGACCCAGCAAATCGAGACCCTGGCTCGACAGCCCACTTGCGTGCCGGCGGCGACCACCATGCGCGACGCCCTGCAGATTCGCTACGAAACGGGCCATCCCTTGATCGTGCGGGATGAGGCCGATACCGTCCTGGGCATCTTGGGCGACGGTGAACTGTATCGGGCACTATTGGGGCACAACCTGTCCCACCCCGTGCCTGCTGAACCCGCAAGAGAATCTTCGGTGGCGTGAGTTACCAGGCACGGCGTTGGAACACACCTATGCAACCCAAAGATATCGATAAAAAGGTCAAGGGCTATCGGCGGTTGATACCGTCGATGACAGCGCTGCTGGAATTCGAAGCCGTAGCACGCTTGGCCAGTTTCACCCTGGCCGCCCAAGAGCTGGGCGTGACCCAGGCCGCCGTCAGCAAACAGATCCGGTTGTTGGAAGATACCCTGGGGACCAAGCTGTTTCATCGACTTCATCGGTCGATCAAGCTGACTCACGAAGGCTATGTCCTGCATCTGGTCGTCGCAGAGTCCATTCATCGCATGGCCAGTGTCTTCGACAAAATTGCCGAGGGCATTGGTGAACAAGAGATCACCATCGCCTGCACGGAAGCGTTTTCCCACTCGAGAATACTCCCCCGGTTGATTGCACTGCGCACCCTGCAACCGAAGCTGAAGTTGCGCTTGCTGACGCAACAGGTTTCGCCCAGTTCATACCGGGATGACGTCGACCTGGCCATCCGTTTCGGCAACGGGAAATGGGAGGATGGAAGTTCGGTTTTCCTGTTCGATGAAGAAGTGTTTCCCGTTTGCTCGCCGGCCTGGCTGGCCGCCAACGCGGCCCCTTCATCCGTTGCCGATTTTTTGGACACGGCGCTGATTGACTCCGATTCCACCCTGGAAGGCTGGATGACCTGGAACCGTTGGTGCCGGGAACTCGGCGATACGCGCCCCAAGCTCAACTATTCATTTCGCTGCAGTTCCTACAACGATGCGATCGAGGCGGCTATCCAGGGCCACGGCATTGCACTGGGCTGGAGTCGGCTGATCGCGCACCGGCTCAACAGCGGTGAACTGATCAGAATCACGCCCTACGTGGTCAAGCCAAAAGACGCTTATTACCTGGTCATTCCGAGCGGTCGGAAACTTGAGCCCCTGACCCAGGCACTGGTCGATTGGTTGCGCGATGACAGTTATATAACCAACTGATAATTAAAAATTTAAAGTCAAACTTCACGCATAACGCAAAGTTATGCGAGCGTGAAAATAAAGCGCGTTGACGGTCTTATCCCACCTTTCCAAACTGTACTCGCCGCCTGATCAACTTTGCGTTTGAGCGAGACCCATAATGACAATTAATACCGTGAAGACCCATCGTGAACTCCTGGCCGACCGCACGCCCGGCCATGGCATGCCAGGCGGTTTGTTTGGTCGCCAGGATATTTTTGAAACCGACGTCGATGTCTTCTTCACCCAGCATTGGATTCTGGTGGGTGTCACCAGCGACGTCCCCGAACCCGGTGATGTCTCCACCCTTGATATCGGCAAATCATCCATCCTCCTGGTGCGCGACGATGACGAGCATGTGCAGGCATTTCGCAATGTCTGCCGGCACCGCGGGGCTCGCCTGAAACAGGCCGGCAAGTCGACGGTGGGCATGCTGGTCTGCCCCTACCACCAGTGGAGCTACGACCTGGATGGCAGCCTGAAACACGCGGCACACATGGGCAAGGACTTCGACCCTAAATGCAAAAGCCTGATCCCTGTGCACACCCGGGTGATCGGCACCCATGTCTTTGTCTGCCTGGGCGACGAACCACCAGAAGACATCCTGTACCTTGACCAGGTCATGACGCCGCGTTTCGCCCAATACGACATCGCCCACTCAAAGATCGCCTACGAATCGGAGATCATCGAGAACGGCAATTGGAAACTGGTGATCGAGAATAACCGCGAGTGTTATCACTGCGCCGCCACGCACCCGGAATTGACCGCTTCTTTCCTGCCCGAAGATTTCGGTTTCTGCACCGATGGGCTGGGCGAGGATTCACTTCAGGCACTGGCCGAATATCACCGCCGCAATGCCGACACCAAGGCCAACTGGGAGCGCGAAGGCTATATCTGCGATGCCATCGAACACCTGGGTGAAGATGCCGTGACCCAATTCCGCTCGCAGCGACTGGCCATTGCCGGCAATGGCGAATCCCAGACCCTGGACACCCGCGTGGCGTGCACCCGGCTGTTTGGCGACCTCACCCGCCGCGACTTGGGCGACGTGCATCTTTGGACGCACAACTCCTGGACCCACATCATGAGCGACCATGCCGTGGTCTCCTACATCATCCCGCTGGCGCCCGATAAAACCCTGGTGCGCACCAAATGGCTGGTCCATGCCGATGCCGTCGAAGGCGTCGACTACCAGGTGGATAAACTGACCGAAGTCTGGGCGGCGACCAACCTGCAGGACGCCAGCCTCGTCGGCATCACCCACAGCGGCACCCAGGATCCCGCCTACACGCCCGGGCCGTTCTCGGCCTTTACCGAAACCTATGTCGACCAGTTCTCGCGCTGGTACGCGGCGCGTCTGGCCGCCCACGGCGTGTGAGGAATGAACATGACGACTTACGAAAACCTGCCGTGCCCTGGAAACACCAGCGCGGTCCAGCGCTTTACCGACCCGACCACCTGGAGCACGTTCGGCTCGCAATGGCACAGCGGTGAACAGAAAACCCTGCAATGCTGCGCCGTACGTCAGGAAACCCATGACGTAAGAACCTTCATTTTTCGCTGTGCGGACTTCAGCGCACTGAGTTTCGAACCCGGTCAATTCATCACGATCTCACCGGTCATTGGCGGGCAGACCCTCTTCCGTTGCTACACCCTGTCGTCCTCCCCGACCCGGCCCTTTGCGTTTTCCATTACCGTCAAGCGCGTACCGGGAGGCGCGGTATCTAACTGGCTGCATGACCATCTCAAGCCCGGCGACAACCTGAAGGCGTCCGGTCCGGCGGGCAGCTTTACACCGGTCGGTCATCCTGCAAGCAAGTTGTTGTACCTGTCGGCCGGCTCGGGTGTAACGCCCCTGATGTCGATGACCCGGGCCGCCTGCGACATGGCCGGCAACCTCGACATTGTTTTTGTACACAGTGCCCGCACGCCCACCGACATCATCTTCCATGCGGAATTGACGCGCATGCAGGCCGCCATGCCGGGACTGCGGCTCATCAGTGTGTGCGAAGGACTTGGCGACACCGCTCAATGGCAGCAACCGATAGGCCGGCTCGATTTGCCGTTGCTGAGCCAGCAAGTGCCGGACTACAAGGAACGGGAAATCTTTACCTGCGGTCCCCAGGGCTACATGGAAGCGGTCAAGTCGCTGCTCAGGGAAGCGGCGTTCGATTTCGCCCACTACCATCAGGAAAGCTTCGACATCACCGCACTGAATGAAGAACCGTTGCTCGAGCAGGCCGCTACGCCCAATCAGCAGGACGTGTTCACAGTGACCCTGTCGCGTTCAGGAAAGACATTCAGCATGCCGGGCAACCAGACCGTGCTGGCCGCCGCAAAGAAAGCCGGCGCCATCGTGCCCTCCTCCTGCAGCCAAGGCGTTTGTGGCACCTGCAAGACCGCCCTGCTACAGGGTACGGTCGAGATGAATCACAACGGCGGTATCAGGCAACGGGAAATCGACAAAGGCCTGCGTCTGCTGTGCTGCAGCAAGCCCACCTCTGACCTGGTCCTTGATCTTTAGCCTTGCCTCAAGCGTCAACCGCTTGCGCCAGTGACTGATGGCGCCTCTGGCAGATACGGTCGACGCTTGCGCCAGGCGACCTAGCCGACTTTCACATTCATGGTGATGCGCGCCGTGAAGACCTTCACCCCAGCCTCGTCGAAGATCTCGACCGGGACAATCTTGTCGCCCGAAGTCTGCCAGTCGATTTCGCTACCGTCGGCAATCGCATGGATGGAGCTCTTGGCCTTGGCCAGGTATTCGACGGTCATGCCTTTGGGAATCCAGCGCGCGCCGCCGGGAATGGACACCTCGGTCATCATGCCGCCCGCCAACTCTGCCGCGTTGCACAGCGCGATCGCGTGAACGGACGCCAGGTGATTGGTGATCTCCTTGCGAAACGGCACCTTCACTTCACCGCGGCCGGGGGTCAACACAGAAATTTCCGGGTTGATGGTACCGAAATACGGTGCCATCTGGCAGGCCATATTGCTGAAAGCGGACGGGCCAACGCTTTGGTACATGCTGAGAGTCTGGCTCATGGGGGATCTCTGGTCAGGTGGATTGAAGTCACGGACAGAACATCACTCCATTACAGAATATTGCTCTGTTACAGAACAATATTCTGTAAATATCCCTCCTGTCAATCGCTCGTGCCTGGTCGTCGTTTCAATTACCATGGCCCCTTTTTGCCTGGGCCGAAAAATGGAACCTGTCGATCTCCTCGAGCGTTGCTACCCAGGGCGCCGTGCCGAGTCCAAGCGGCACATCCTGCGATGTGCCCTGGCGTTGTTTAATCAACAGGGCATAGAAGCGACCACCATTGACATCATCCGGGCCGAAAGCCAGATGAGCGTGGGAGCGATCTATCACCATTTCGATAACAAGGAAGGCTTGGTCGCGGCGTTGTACATGACCGCCCTGGATGACCAGGCACGGCTCAGGGACAGCTACCTCGGCGCTGTCACGTCAACCAGGGAATGGGTCCACGCCTTGGTGTTCAGCTACGTGGATTGGGTGGTCAGCCAACCCGATTGGGCGCGGTTCCAGTACCAGGCTCGCTTTGCGGTCGCACGCAGCAGCTTCAACGAGCGGCTCGCCGAAGCGAATGCCGCCAGGAACGCCGCGCTCAAGCAGTGGTTCAGCGACCCTGCCCACCAGCAGGATTTGCAGGACCTGCCTTTTGAACTGATCCCGTCACTGATCATCGGTTCAGCGGAGAGCTATTGCCGCGCCTGGCTCTCGGCCCGAGTCAAACGCAGCCCTGAACTCTACCGGCAGCAACTGGCCGAGGCCGCCTGGCGCGCCGTTGGCATCCCCCCAAGCCCCTCGCCCTGAGGTTCTGATCCATCCGAACAGACTCACTGCCTAACTTCCCAATCTCAGTTACGTACTGTCGTCCATGGCTGATAGCCGGAACTGGTCGTAGGGCACGGACCTGCTATCTTGGATACAGACCTGAGTAGTTGCGATCCCATACGTATTCAGGTTTGAGCAATGGAGTGATGAAGTTGGAAGCAGTGGAACTGCTCGTTATTGATGAATGGAGCACATCATCTCTACGTGGCGAGTGTGATGTGATCATCGTCAATTACAATGCCGGTGAACTTTTGTTGGCGTGTGTAAGGTCGGCGTTTGCCGCCGGCGCTTCGAACGTGATCGTGGTGGACAACGATTCCCACGACGATAGCCTGATGCTGGTGGAGCGAACCCACGCTGCCGGCGACTCGCTTCAAATCCTACGCAATACCGCCAACCTCGGCTTCGCCGTGGCCTGCAACCAAGGTGCCCGCCTGTCAGCGGCCCCCAATTTATTTTTCTTGAACCCGGACACCGTGCTGGCCGCCGATGCCATAGACCACTTGCTGCTGGCCCTGCGCAGCGCGCCGGAGATCGGCATGGTCGGAGGGTTCCTGTGCAACCCGGACGGCAGCGAGCAAGCCGGTGGGCGCCGGGTATTTCCAACGCCCAGACGCGCCTTCATGCGGGCTTTCGGACTTTCGCGGCTCTCAGCACTTTTCCCATCACTGTTGTCCGACTTTTTATTGCACAAGGAGCCGTTACCCAGTGTCCCCATTGTCGTTGAGGCCGTCTCCGGGGCGTGCATGCTGGTCAAGCGCGAAGCGATCGAGAGTGTCGGGTTGTGGGACGAAGACTATTTCCTTCATTGCGAGGACCTGGACTGGTGCATGCGCTTCCATCAGGCCGGCTGGCGCGTACTGTTCGTGCCAGATGCCCGTGTGATGCATGTATTCGGTGGCTGCAGTCGCCAGCGTCCCTATTTCGTCGAATGGCACAAACACCTGGGGATCCTGCGTTTCTATCGCAAGTTTTTTCGCCGCAAATACCCCGCAGTGCTATGGGTCAGCGTGGTGATCGGGGTCTGGTTTCGATTCAGCCTGATGGTCCTTCGCCACGCAGTTACCCGGTTTAAACATGCATGGAGCCTAAGATAAGAGACCTCAATTGCGGATAGGAATATTGGGCGGCTCCAGCCTCTTGGGCGAGCACGCCCTGCCATTGCTGGCACAAACCGGTCTCCCGACGAGCGCCTTCACTCGAAGCCTGCCCACGGTGTCATGGCCCGGTGTGACGTGGCGAAATGCTGACGACTGGCACGGGCTGACGCTGGACACCTTCCTGTCCTTTGCCCCTATCTGGGTGTTACCCGACTATCTGGAGCGCCTGGCCAGCACCCACGTCAAACGCGTTGTCGTGCTGTCCTCCACAAGCCGTTTTGCCAAGCAAGCATCGCCCGATGCTCGGGAACGGGACGTGGCGCAACGCTTGATACGCGCAGAAGAACAGCTCGAGCAGTGGGCGATCGAACGGCAAGTCGAATGGGTGATCCTGCGGCCGACCATGATCTATGGCTTTGGTCGCGACAAGAACATCTCGCAAATAGCCCGTTTCATTCAACGCTTCGGATTTTTCCCGCTTATCGGGGGTGGTACCGGATTGCGCCAGCCGGTGCATGCTGATGACGTGATCCAGGCGTGTCTGTCCGCCATGAGTACGCCTGGCCTGCCCAGTGGCGGCTATAACCTCTCAGGGGGGGAAGTCTTGCCGTATCACACAATGGTGAGGCGAATATTCCAGGCCATGGGGCGTCCGGAGCGAACGCTGCCCCTCCCTGCCCAGGTGTTAAGCCGGGGCGTTTCGATCATGCGGTGTCTGCCGCGTTATCGACATCTTTCAAGTGCGCTGGTGGGGCGGATGAACGAGGACTTGGTGTTTGACCATTCGCCCGCCAGTGACTGGCTTGGTTTTGCTCCTCGGGCGTTTCATCTGATGGGTGAGGATTTGCCTGGGCGCTGAGATAGTTTTTGGTGAATAGGCGGATGGTGCTTCTCTGGGGCGGGGGATATCCGTTGCTGCGGTAACGGCGGCTTAGGGTTCCGCCCTTACGGCGGCTCACTTTTGAAAAGCCCGGAAGCCGGCCCAGTCAAAAGTAAGCAAAACGCTTTTGCCCCACCACTCGGCACCTCGCTTAGGCTCGGTGTGCCCTCACTCCGGCATTGCTCCGTGGGCCGCCGCGAAGGGCCATCCATGGCCCAGCGCGGCTACCTCGGCATCCATGCCGAGGTGCCCACTACGCAATACCTGCGTTCGGCCAGCGTGGTTAACGGGGCGCCCGAGATCAACGTCCACGCCGAGGCGGCCTAGTAGCCGACCTGGCTCTTGGTGGGACCGAGTTTCTCCTGTGGGAGCGAGCTTGCTCGCGATGGCGGTGCGTCAGTTTTTGGTGATGTTGGATGTGTCGACGTCATCGCGAGCAAGCTCGCTCCCACAGGGTTCTGCGGCGTGTATGCATTTTGTGGCTGCCGAAAATCCATGTGGGAGCGAGCTTGCTCGCGATGGCGGTGCGTCAGTTTTTGGTGATGTTGGATGTGCCGGCCTCATCGCGAGCAAGCTCGCTCCCACAGGGTTCTGCGGCGTATATGCATTTTGTGGCTGCCGAAAATCCATGTGGGAGCGAGCTTGAACTGGTCAAGTAAATCCGGACACCAGTTACGGTGTTTATGCTGCTTTTTGCTCCATGGCTATTGGCGATAGGTAGTCGTTGTAGCTGTGGAGCCTGGTGCGGTTGTAGTACATGAAGAAGCGCACCATATCGGTTTGTGCTTCCTCGCTCGTGCTGTAACCGTTGCGAGGGACCCATTCTGACTTCAGGGTGCCGAAAAAACGTTCTGTTGGAGCATTGTCCCAGCACTGCCCGCGATGACTCATGCTTTGCAAAATGCCATTGCGCATCAACTCTTCTTGAAACTTGCGGCTGGTGTACTGACAGCCCTGATCCGAATGAAACATCAATCCAGGTGGGCATGTTCGAAGCTCTATCGCCATGCGTAACGCCTTGCTGACCAGGTTGGCGTCATTGATCAGCGAAAATGCCCAACCAATGACCCGGCGAGCAAACAAGTCGATCACGATGGCCAGATGAACCCAGCGTTTACCCACCATCAAGCTTGTAACGTCGCCACACCAGACGCACACCAGACCTGATTGACCACGGTCGGCTTGAAATTACGCTTGAGCAGATTGGGTGCGACAAATGCTTCAACTCCTTTGGACCTGAATGGGTGAGGCTGGCGTTGTTTACTGACAATGTTGGCTTCCCTCATCAGTGTTCTAACAAGGCTTCTGCCGACCGCTATGTTTTGGGCCTTCAGATGCTTGCTGATCGTTCTGGACCCCATGGCTTCCCGGCTTTCGCTGTGTAGTTCAACCACCTTCCCCTTGAGTTCTTCGCGCTCGATCTTAGGCCGCGAGAGCCGCTGTAGCCACTCGTAAAAGCTGCTGCGCTTCACATCGAAAACGCGACACAGGATGGCGGTCGGGAATGACTCTCTTAGCTCCGCGATCATCGAAAACGATCGGGATCCGACATCAAGAGAGCGGTAGCCTTTTTTAAGATTTCGGCTTCCATTTCCATGCGTTTGATCTTGGCTTTCAGATCCTGAATCTGCCGTTGATCCTCAGTAATGGCCTTGGTGCCTTGAACTGGCTGACCTTTTTGTGAGGTGGTCAACTTTTTCCGGACACCTCAATCGGTGTTTTCAGGCTGTTTGCCGCTCGTACTGATTGGGCGGCAAATAGTCTAACGATGAATGCATTCGTCGTTCATTGTAGAACCGCACAATGTAATCCGTGACGTCCTTGATTGCTTCATCATGGTTGGCATAGTCCTTCCTCCAAACGCGCTCCATCTTCAGGTTCAAGAAGAAACGCTCCATGACTGCGTTGTCCCAGCAGTTGCCCTTGCGGCTCATGCTGCAGCGCAAGCCATGTCGTGTCAGCAAGGTTTGGTAAGTAACGCCTGCATACTGGCTGCCCCGATCTGAGTGCGCGATCAGACCCGGTTCAGGCTGTCTCTGTGTGATGGCCAGTTGCATAGCGCCGCACACCAACTCTGCGCGCATATGCGGTGCCATGGCCCAGCCCACGATCTTGCGTGAATACAAATCCATGACAGCCGCCAAGTACAGCCAGCCGCTTCGGGTGCGAATATAAGTGATGTCAGCAACCCATGATTGGTTGATCTGCTCGGGGTTGAACTGGCGGTTGAGCAGGTTCTCAGCTACCGGGAAATTATGATTACTGTCGGTGGTATGAACGAACTTGCGCTTCCAGATCGGGCGTAAATCCTGTTGTTTCATCAGCCGACGGACCTTGTGCCGCCCAATGGATACGCCATCGCTACGCAGCGCTTTCATCACCCGACGACTGCCATAACAGTGCTCATTGGTCATGAACGTAGCTTTGACCCGAGCTGCAATCGGACAGACAGCTTTTGGCTTAAAAGACCGCTGACGAGCTTCATAGAACCCCGAACGGCTGATCCGCAAAACCCGGCAGATACGTATTAGCGGGTAGGCCTTGCATTGCATTTGGTGAACCAATTGGTGGATCACTTCAATTCGCGGGCAAAGAAGGCCGTAGCTTTTTTTAATATGTCGTTGTCCGTCTTCAGCTCGCGGATCTGCTGCTCAAGCTGACGAATACGCTGTTGCTCGCTGGTTAACGGTTTGCCAATCCCTGTACCACCTAACTGCTCGGCTTGGTACTGCTGGACCCAGCGGCGCACGGCCGTGTCACTCAAGTCTAAATCGGTACAAACGGAGTTCACGCTCAGGCCCTGGTCAACAATCATCTTGCAGACTCTTAGCTTGAAAGCGGCGTCGAATTTTCTGTACTTCTTGGTCATGGAATACTCCTCAATAGGTGTAGTTTCACCTATTGAGGTGTCCGGGACTATTAGACCAGCTCACTTGTCCCCCGTTTCCACCCCAGGCTCGTCGCGATGAACGTGGGCTTGCCAAGCGCCCCATTTGCTTTCGAAGTACGCCTGGTTTTTGTCCCAGAGGGCCTGGTACTCACCACTGGCGATCAGCTTCCTGAACGATGCCTGCCCGTAATGATGGATAAACGCGTCTTCGGCGCAGACCGTCCGGTAGCCGGCCGCCTGCACGCGACGGCTGTAGTCGTCGTCCTCGAACATTCCGATACCGAATGCTTCATCCAGATACCCCACCTCTTCGAGAATGCCTCGGCGAAAGGCGACACAGAACATGGCGAGCATCGAGATGTCGAACGACTGCCCCTTGTGGGCTTCGGTGTAGCGGTCTGCAAAATCTTGCATCTGTTGAATGTCGGTGTAGGAAACTTCGATTTTCGCTTCGTTTCCTACCGCATTCGTGACCGGTCCGATCAAGCCGATACTCGGGTCGCTCAAATGCCTGACCAGCGGATCCAGCCAGCCGTCAGGCACTACCGTGTCGTTATTGAGCAACAGCAGGATGTCACCGTCGGCTTCTCGCAAGCCCTGGTTATTGGCCGCAGCGAAGCCTCGGTTGTCTGGGTTGAGGATGACCTTCGCGGTCGGCACTTCCTGGCGCAGGCGCTCGAGATAATCGCCCGTACCATCCTCCGAGCCGTTGTCGACGACAATGAGCTGGTAATTGGGCCAGGTGGTATTGCGCAGAATGCTGTTTACACATTGAATCGTCAGATTGAGGTTGTTGTACGTCACGAGCACGATGGAGACTTTTTCATACAGCCCGACGATAGCCAGTTGCATGCTATCGAATCGATCTTTCCAATCATTGGCCCGGGCAAGTTCTACGCGTCGTTTGTACAGGGCCAGGTCGCGCTCGGCCAAGGCACCCTCGATCTGCTCGATGAACTCATCGACTCCGGTTGCGAAGTACAACAGGTCTTTGTAAATGCTCATCTCCGCCAAAGGCGTGGAAATCACCGGTTTGCCTGCACTGATGTACTCGTAGAACTTCACCGGATCGACCGCGTGCGTCACGTTGTAGAGCCTGAAAGGAATCAGGCAGGCATCGAAATGATCCAGGTAAAGCGGCATTTGCGAGTAAGGCTTCCTGCCCAACAACTGGACATTGGGCTTGTGCTCAAGGCCCGCCAGATCGTCGACAAAAATATCCCCCACCAGGATGAAGTTCCACTCTGGCCGCCTGTCCGCCAACGCTGCCAGCAAAGGATAATCGAGCCATTGCGCCAGGGCGCCGTAGTAGCCAATGACAGGCCCGGCAAGCCCGCCCAGCACATCATTGGTAAAGCAGTGCTGCCGAAAAAAAGCGAAATCCACCGCGTTTCGCACCAGTACGCAACGTGGGTTATGGGTGCACCACTTTTGGTAAAGCAACGCGGCGGAAACGGTCACCAGGTCGGCCTGGGCAATCAGGGTCTTTTCCTCGCTCAGCAGCTGTTCGCCGATGTTCGGGAAACCATCCCAGTCATCCATGCAGTCATAAAGAATACGCCAGCCATGCATGGCGCGCAGGCTGCGTGCCACGGGGCTCCAGTAGGCAATATGCACCACCGCGAGGGCGGTTCTTATCTGCATATCGGCGACCAGTGCGGCCATCGCGAGCAGCAAAGCCTGATGATTCTCAGGCGTCACTACTTTTTCGTAATACGCTTCTTGCACATCACGCTGCAGCGCCACTTCAAAAACATTGGGCGCCACTGAGGTCAACCGATAGAGCTGTCCCTGTTCCGGCACGCTGGAGGGGACGATATAAAACACCCGGTAACCATTGCTCGCAAACTGGTTCATCAACTGCTGCGGGCGCTGGAAGCGTGCAGCCCACTCAATGTTGGCGAAGCAGAGAATATCCAGGCGCCCTTTCGTGGCAAAATCCGGGTCCACGTCAGGGTTGGGCAACGGCTGCGGTGCGGCCGGGTAGACGATTGCAGCGGCCGTCTCGGGGAATTCCTGCATGGCGCTAAAACCATAACGCATCAACCGGAAAAGCGAGCGCAGTGGTCGGGTGAAACGCCACGAACGGGTGTTTTGCAGGAAGTCGACTTTTGCCAAGGCAATATCGCGCTCATTGATGGCCGCATCTCTTTGAGCCAAGGCGGCGTCGCGGTCGATCAAGGTGCTGTCGAGCTTAAGCACGTGGGTATCCATGCAGTGGAGTGCTGTCGCCCGGCGGCCACATGGAACTGAGGGACCCCGGTCGGTAGAACGTTGCCGTCAGGCTGCGGCGGGAGGAATGGCAGCCGCTCACCACGGGCGTGACCGCATGCCAGGAGTTATCCGAACGCACCAGGATCGCCGAGTTGCCCACCAGGGGCTCGATCTCGGCCGCCACGGCAGTGGGATCGTTGCGGTGCAGGATGTTCAGGCACCCGCCGTCGTTGCGGTCCCAGGACTCATTGAAATACAGGATATGGGTGACCAGTTTATCGGGCAGGTCCGGATGGGCTCCCAGGCTCGCGCCAGGACCGTAATGAAAAACGTTGACCTCCATCGGCACGCTGCGCAGATCAATCCCGGTCAGCTCCGACATGGCCTCTCGATAGCCGGCCGAGCCAAGGTCCTGCGCCAGCCTCAACCATGCCTCGCTCAGTTCTTCGGGGAAAGCGATGGTATGGGTGCCCATGCCTACCAGGGCGCGGGCCTCATAGTCATAGTTTTTTTCGCCACCATAACCACTCACCGTCTTGAAGTGATCATGAGGGAAGGACGCCGCCAACGCGGCGGCATCCTCGGTCGAATACAGACTGCCAATTTCAGCCCATGAGAACGGGTGAGACTTTAGCGCCGCTGGCGTGAGACGAGAGAGATCTAGCATTGTCTGTTCTTGTTCGCTGTCAGGTTTCTGATACCACGGGCGATGGAACGCAGTGGTGCGGTCATTCGGAATGAATTGGAGTTCTGCAACTCAAGCATCCTGGCGTCACTGAGGGCCAGTTGCTGACTGAGCTGGGCGATCTGTTGCTGCTGGGCAAGCGCTTGTACTGCCGGCTCCGGCGTCGGTTCGATGACCTCAGGCTCCGGCATGGCGGGGCTTGCCGGACATTCAGCCGACATTTGATCACGCCCCTCGGCCGCGGCTTCGAGCAGGTTGGGTAGATGTTGTAGAAATGCACCCAACACCGGCTGGGACGAGGTTTTGCCCTGGCGAATGATCGCAGCGACACGGTCCCAATGCTCGACCAACCGATCCGCCGCCGCACGCGCCGCGGGCGATGGATGGGTCTTGCCCACCCGCGCTAGAAACCATTGCGGATCGACCGTCGCCGCGTCCGGCAACGCATGGAGTGAATCGAACTCCGCCAGCGCCGTGTACTTGCCCGTCGTCAGATCCGCCGAGCAGAACACCGGGACGCCAAACGCCAGAGCGGTGATTGCCAGGTGGTAGCTATGGCCGATCACCGCTTGGGCCTGGCTGAGAATTTCCGCCATCAGCAACGGCTCTGGCCAGAACGACAAGGTGATTGCCTGGGGCAGGCGCGCCGCAATGACCGACGGATCGTCACCCAGGACAGGGCCAATCGGCACCACCAGGAACTGATAGCCCTGGAATGCCTCGGCGTGGTCTTCGAACAGTTTTACAAAAGATTCCACCACATGAATGGCGTGGATCACGATGTAGGGCCCGGTCAGCCCGGCGTGCTCGCGCAGGCGAATGAACTCAGCGGAGGGCTGCTGCTCATCGATCAGGCGGGGCAAGCCGAACGCGGTATCGGGCAGCACTTCAATCTCGACCTGCCGGGTGAGCGCGCCGAGGGCATCGCGCGACAGTGCATCACGGACGCGCACGTACTGGCTCTGCTCAAGAGCCATCGTCAACAACGGCCTGGCCCAGTCGGGAATACTGTTGCAATGCATCCCGGGGGCATTCCACATGACCGGAACCCCGTGCTGCTGCGCGATGAGCGCAGGGGTCAGCCAATAACCGGTAGGGTGATGGATATTGGCGGTTGTCGGACCATAGCCGTGGGCAACGACTTTATCGAATCGGATCAGGAAGCCACCACCGATCAAAACGCCATCCAGGCTGGCCGCTACATGAGGCAACTGCGTCAACGACGTCACCGCATAGGGCCATTGCGATCGGGTTTTCCCGTGATAGGAAAACCGATGCAGGTTGACTGAACCCAAGCGCCGGGCCAACTCCGCCTCGGCGATGATCGGAAACAGCAGGTCACCGTAGTTTTCTACATCAAAGGTGCCGAATATTGCGACCTGCCACGTGCGCTCGTCCAGGTGTTGCGTCAAAACCTTCTCTCCTTGAGTCCCGCAGGCCTTGGCAAGCGACTCGACTGGTCGAGGGTCGATCCTCTGCAATCCCAGGTCAACCATGCCCAGGAAACTCTTGTGGTTCGGCAACATGTCGAACGCCAAGGGCGCCACCTGTTTCTCGATCAGTTGCGAGGTGTCTTCCGTCGCGCCGTGCAACAGCTTGAGCGTGACATGATAGCGCCCCTCGGCGAGGTTGGCCGGGAAGCGCACCGTGATCGCTGCACGCCGCCAGCCATTCTCGGCCGGGCCTGGTTGCAGTGCGAAGTTGCCCCCGCCGATCACCAGCAACCTGGCTTCCTGGATGGTGAAGCTGAGGTTGGGTTGCGTGATCGACTCATGCAGCAACGCCTCGACGCGAATCTCGATGTCGTCGCCATACAGGTAACTGGAGGAGAGCTGCTGGGTATTGGTGAAGCAGGCAGCGCTGATGTGCCCCTCTTCGGTCCCGAAGGCCATCCCCTCCTGCCCGCCCATGAATGACTTGCGCGTAACCGGTATGACTCCGCCACTGGCCCAGCGGCGTTGCTCGTCGCGCATGTCGAGCAAATGCAGCTCGGCCATTTCATCGGGCGAACCACTGGCAACGACCCGGCCTGCGCGCAGGTAGATGACCCGGTGGCAGAAGCGCTTGACCATGCTCATGTCATGGGAGACGAACAGCAGGGTCGTGCCTTTGGCCGCCAGTTCTTCCAGCCGATTCAGGCATTTGAATTGAAAGGATGCATCGCCGACGGACAGGGCTTCATCGACGATCAGGATCTCGGGCTCGACACAGACCGAAACGGCGAAGGCCAGCCGTACCAGCATCCCGCTGGAATAGATTTTGGTGGGCTGGTCGATAAAGTCGCCGATATTGGCAAAGGCGAGGATATCTTCGAAGCGGGCGTCGATTTCCGCGCGACTCAAGCCCAGCACCGCCGCATTCACATAGACGTTTTCCCGACCGGTGAACTCCGGATTGAAACCGGACCCCAGCTCAAGCAACGCGGCAATCCGGCCATGCCCCTGGACACTGCCCCGGGTTGGCATCAACGTTCCGCAGATCAGTTGCAACAGGGTGGATTTACCACTGCCATTACGGCCGATGATACCGACGGTCTCCCCCCTTGCGATGGTCAGGGAAACATCGTCCAGCGCCCAGAACTCGCGATAGAAACGCTTCCTGCCGCGTACCAGCATCTGCAACAGGCGGTCCTTGGGGGCATCGTAAATCTGATAACACTTGCTCAGGTTTTCGGCGCAGATGGCCACTTCAAACGACATCGGTAAAACCCTTCCATGAATCACGGCCATTATTGCGGCGTTACTGAATCAGTCCTTCGCTGGGGGCTGCGGATGAGTTAAGCACAGATGGGATAAAAAACTGCGAATGAATCTACACTAGACCTACCCTCCATGAGGATGCACTCAAGGAGCATTCGATATTGTCTTTAGGATCAAGCACCGATGCAGTCGTTCAGCACGTCCCCTGCCGCCATGGTCAAGAGTGTCCTGATCAATCGAATATTGATCTACGTGTTGATCCGCAGAGAAGTCATCGGCCGCTACAAAGGCTCGATGCTCGGAATTCTATGGTCGTTCTTCACGCCGGTTTTCATGCTGGTGGTCTACACGTTCGTGTTCAGCGTCGTGTTCAAGGCCCGCTGGTCTGGCGGCGGTGAATCCAAGAGCGAATTCGCCCTGGTGCTGTTCGCCGGCCTGCTGGTGTTCAACCTGTTTTCCGAATGCGTGAACCGAGCGCCGGGCCTGGTGCTGGCCAATACCAACTACGTCAAGAAAATTGTGTTCCCACTGGAAACCCTGCCCCTGGTGTCGCTCGGCGCAGCGCTGTTCCACATGGGTGTCAGCGTCCTCGCCTGGCTGGTCTTCTATATCGTCCTGTTCGGTACCCCTCCGGTAACGGCTCTTCTGCTGCCGGTGGTGCTGTTCCCGTTGGTGCTGCTGACGCTGGGAATCTCCTGGTTTCTCGCCTCGATAAGCGTCTACCTGCGCGATATAGGCCAGTTCATCGGCATTATCATCACGGCGATGCTGTTCCTCTCACCGATTTTCTATCCACTTTCGACACTGCCCCAAAGCTACCAGGCCATCTTGCAGGCAAACCCCCTGACGCTGCCGGTGGAAATGGTTCGCGATGTCCTGTTCTGGGGCAAGACGCCGCAATGGGAGCACCTGGCCGCTTATTCGGCGATTTCCGTGCTGATTGCCTGCTCAGGGTTCGCCTGGTTCCAGAGGACCCGCAAAGGCTTTGCCGACGTCATATGACGTTTGTATGCGTGGCGCCCCGTCCAGCAGCCGCTATGATGATTGATGGCACGGCTGGAGCCTGGGCCTGTCTGTTGATTGAAGCCAACGTCGATCCTGCAAGACCGAGTATGCGTTGCCGTATTAAATAAAGGACCAGAAAACCGCATGGACCAGATCAACCGTCTTGTTGATTGCATTGACAAATTGACTCGCTCAACACAATCCAGATCCATTGAAGCCTTGCAACTGGTCAAGGAAATCGAGAATCGAGATCGGCTTATCAAACAACTGAACCTTGATTCAAAAGCGCTTCGCACCCGTCTGTCGCTTCAAGAAGGCAAGACCGGGCGGCTGCGCGAGCAATTGCGGGTGGCCGAACAGCGCCTCAAGGACGCCGAGGCGTTAATCCAGACAAAGGAAAGCGAGGCTGTCGTGCTTTCCGATTGGGCGGTGGATCTACGTGCGCAACTGGCGGCCAAGCAGGCCGAGCTGTTCAAGATTTCTGATTGGGGCAACGCCATCGAACGCGCACCGCTGCGTTATTCGATACGCAAGCAGTTGTATAAATTATCGCGCCGGGTCTACGCCTGGTTGCCACTCACCGCACAGCAGAAAAGCAAACTGGCACGTCGACTTCGAAGCTGGTTGAAACCCGGCAAGGCAACACCAGGCGAATCATCGGCAGACGCTGGTTTTGCCCTGCAACCTCTGCCACCGCCCGTAAACCTTGCAGTACCGTCTAGCCTCGGGCAGCCCATGATCCTGATGTTCGGCGTGATCGACTGGCACTTTCGCATCCAACGCCCACAAAACCTTGCCAAGGAGTTGGCCCGGGCCGGACAAACGACCTTTTATATCTCGAACGACTTCATCGACGACGATGCCCCCGGCTTCGAAGCAGAGCCCTTGGAGGGCTCCAACCGGCTGTTCCAGATCCGTTTCAAGGTGCTCGGTGCACCGGCCATTTATCATGCCCCGCCGTCAGCAGCCGCCATTCGCCAGTTGTGCGAAGGCCTGGCCATGCTCCTGCAATCGGCGAACGTCGATGCCGTGGATTGCATTGTCCAACACGCCTACTGGTTCCCGCTGGCAAGGCGTGTCCCCAACGCCACGCTGGTCTATGACTGCATGGATCACCACGAAGGCTTTGGCAACGTTGCCCAGGAGTTGCTCGACCTGGAAATCGCCCTGATGCGCAGGGCCGATCTGCTGGTGGCGACATCCGACTGGATCGAACAACACGGCAAGCGGGAAAACCGCAACGTCGAGGTGATCCGCAACGCCTGCGAGTTCAGTTTCTTCAGCCGACGTCCCGACAAGGTCTACCGGGCCCCCACCAACAGAAAGATCATCGGTTACTATGGCGTCATTGCCGAATGGTTCGACCTGGACCTGGTCAAGCGGGTCGCCCAATCCTTCCCACAGCACCTGATACTGTTGATCGGCAGCGATACCGTCCAGGCGAAAAAATACTTCAAGGCCTGCCCGAATGTGGTCCTGGAAGGCGAAGTCCCGTATACCTCCCTGCCTTACTACCTCCACGCCATGGACGTTTGCCTGCTTCCGTTCAAGGTCATGCCGTTGACCCTCGCCACCAACCCGGTCAAGGTCTATGAATACCTGAGCGCGGGGAAACCGGTGGTGTCGGTGAAACTGCCGGAGTTGAACCAGTTTGGCAAATTGGTCTGGGCAGTTGAAGAGCCGACGGAGTTCATCTCTACCCTACGCGGTGTCCTGGGCGCACTGCCAGAGGCCAGCGCCACGCTGGAGGCCCGTCAATCGTTCGCCCGGGGCCAGACCTGGCAGCATCGGGCCGCCAGCCTGCGCGAGGCCATTGCGACATTGCCCCTGCCCAAAGTCAGCGTGGTGGTGTTGACCTACAACAACCTCGAACTGACCAAGGCCTGCCTCGACAGCCTGTTGACCCAGAGCCAATACCCGAACCTTGAAATCATCGTTGTCGATAACCACTCCAGCGACCAGACCCCGGCCTACCTCACCGCCTGGGCCAAGGGACACCCAGACCGGATCGTCATCCTCAACCCGGACAACAAGGGATTTTCCGCCGGCAACAACCTGGGCCTCGCGGCAGCCAGTGGCGACTATCTGGTCATCCTGAACAACGACACGGTCGTCACCGCTGGCTGGATCAAAGGCTTGATCCGTCATCTGCAGGACAACAAGGAAATCGGCATCATCGGCCCGATCACCAACAACATCGGCAACGAGGCCAAAGTCAGCACCCGCTATGACCGGCTGGATGACATGCCCGCCGAAGCCGCGCAAATGACCCGCGCTCGCATGGGTGAGTGGTTCGAAATCAACACCCTGGCGTTTTTCTGCGTGATGTTCCCGCGTTCGACCTACGAGCAAATCGGTGGCCTGTGCGAAGAGTATGGCCTGGGGTTCTTCGAGGATGACGATTACTGCCGTCGCGTGCAGCGTCGTGGCATGCGCGCGGCCTGTGCCGAAGACGTCTTCGTTCACCACCACCTGTCCGCCTCGTTCGACGCCTTGGGTGCCAAGAAAAAACAGGCGCTTTTCGAAAAGAACCGGGCGATCTACGAGAGCAAGTGGGGATCCTGGGTCCCGCACACGTACCGAGATGTATAAGCAGCCCCTTTGCATGCAATGCCATTTATTCAAGGGAGCTGATGAATCCGTGGCGAGGGAGCTTGCTCCCGCTGGGCTGCGAAGCGGCCCCGAACCCAGCCTCCGCAGCGTGTCAGGTTGGTCGCATCCTGCCTTTTTGGGGGCTGCTGTGCAGCCCAGCGGGAGCAAGCTCCCTCGCCACGGATCCTGGTTTGCCTCAATGGACAGCATTGCCCCTTTAGCCGAGACGATATTTTGCCCAGATTCAGCCTGAAATACGCAGTGGTGTTGTTGGTTTTACTGGCGAGTTCGGTGGTCGGCGTATACGGTTTTTCGACGCTTGAACTGGCGTCCATGAACAGCGGCACCCGGACGATATTGCTGTCACTGGCAAGCCTGGCCGCCCTCACCGTCTTCACTCGCAAGCCACCGATCATTCTTTGCCTGGGTTTGCTGGCGTGCCTGTCCATTGCCTGCGCACAGATTTGGCCGGTGATGGTCGTCGCGGCGTTCGCACTGTCTTCGACCGTACTCGGCAGGTGGATGCTCAGGCAAGAAACCTTGGCCGACTGGAGCGTCCACCTGCTGGTGGGAGCCGGTACGTTCGGCACACTGACAGGCCTGGCGGCCTACTTGCCGATCAACTACCCCTGGCTGTATGGCGCGCTGCTGTTGTTGCCGCTTGTATTGGGGCGTAGACACGTCACCTCGATAGGCCGTGAACTGTTGCGGCAGATCCGGGCCAGCCGCTCAGCGCAAACACCCCTCCAGACGGGGCTCGACGTGCTGATCGGCAGCTTCGCCTGCCTCTATGTGTTGGTCGCCTTCATGCCGGAGGTCGGGCATGACGCGTTGGCCATGCACCTCTTTGTCCCGTCACACCTGGCCCAACAGCATCAATGGAAGTTCGATGCGAACACCTATGTGTGGGCGGTCATGCCCATGCTGGCCGACTGGATCTACAGCATTGTCTATATGCTGGCCGGTGAAACCGCCTCGCGCCTGAGCAACAGCGCGTTCACCCTGCTGCTGGCGTGGCAGATTCGCAACATGACCCTCTGGGCCGGAGGCTCCGCCACAAGCGCCCGCTGGGCCAGCCTGATCTTTCTGTCAACGCCCCTCGCCTTCGCCGAAAGCAGCAGCCTGCACATCGAATCGGCGTGGACCGCCTTCATGATGGCCGGGACGCTGGCGATCCTGAAGGTCTCAAGCTCTACGCCGGAGCCCAGGGAGCGCCTGTCGCAATTGCTCCTGGCGGGCCTCCTGCTGGGCTTCGCCATGGCGACCAAGGCCGTGACCCTGAGCGTCCTGCCGGTCCTGCTGGTGATCCTCTTGCTGCACTACAAGGCCTGGGCCGTCCAAGGGATCGTCAAGACGCTCCTGCTGGGCTGTGTCGCCCTGATACTGGCCGGTGCGACCCCTTACGTCTCTGCCGGGTACTTGACCGGCAACCCCGTGTTCCCGTTTTTCAATGCCATTTTCCATTCGCCGCTCTGGCCGAACATCAATTTCGAACCACCGGCCACTTTCGGTACCGGGGTGACCTGGGACACCCTCTATCGAATGGTCTTCAAATCGCCTCAGTTCATCGAAGGGCGGGTTGGCGCGGCGGGCTTTCAATGGCTGCTGCTGCCCACGGCTGCCGTCGCCGTGCTGTTGAGCGGCAACAAAAAAGCCCTGTGCATCCTCCTGGTCGGCGCCGGCGCGATGTTCATGACGTTCCACTCAACGGCCTACCTGCGTTATGTGTTCCCCTCCTTCGCGCTGTTCTCAGTGATCCTGGCCCTGCCCTTTTCCGACGCCAGGATCTTCCCGCGCAGCCTCGCCATCGTGGCCGGTGCCGTGTTGATCCTGACCAATACCCGTTTCATCCAGGCCGCGACTTACTATGGCGAAATCAAACCCTCTGCACTGTTGAGCACGGCAGGTCGGGATGCCTATCTATTGGAACGCCTGCCCATCCGGAAAATGGTCGACACCGTCAACGCCTTGAATACCGGGCATCAGCCCGTGGCGGTCTTTGCGTCGCCCTTGATGGCGGGTTTGCATGGCGATGCCCTCTACGCGTCGTGGTACAACCTGAAATGGAAAAGCGAATTCGATTCGGCGGCCTCGCCATCAGAACTTGCCCAGCGCTTGCGCCGGCGCCAGGTAAGCTGGCTGGTGATCGACCTCAAGTCCCTGCCCCAGGCGCCACTCGATCGGCTGCTCACGGTGTCCACGTCGTATGCCAGACTGGGTGACATGGAACTGCGCAAACTCAATGACACGCGCTACGAACACCTGCTCAACCCAGGGCTGTCCAGCCTCGAGGGCTGGAGCCTGACGTCACCCTCGACCTATGACGCGGCGCGCAAGATCCTGACCGTCAGTGTCAAGACACCGGCAACCCAGCGTGTCGACGTGACGCCGGGGCTGACCTACATCAACAGCGTGTCGGCACGCTGCGCAACGACAGCCACGGCCGGAAGAATCCAGGCCAATTGGATGGACGAACAAGGCGACTTCATTACCACCAGCATCGAGACGTTTGACTGCACCACGCAATGGGAGACCCATGAGATGAACGTCGTAGCCCCTGCCAATGCCACGTCCGTGATCATTTACGCATCCGGGCATACCGACACTCCCCTGGAGTTCAAGTCACTTTCATTCAGGCAATAGTTGGCGATATCGATGAACTCAAAAACAGCGCTTTTCACGGACGAGCAACGCGTCGCCGTCGTCATCCCCAGCTATCGGGTTACCGCTCATATAGGCGCCGTCATAGCGGCCATAGGGCCGGAGGTCTGGCGCATCTACGTCATCGACGATGCCTGCCCGGACGGTTCAGGCGGGCATGTCCTGGCCTCCTGTAACGACCCCCGGGTCAAGGTGCTGCCCCATGACGTCAACAAAGGCGTGGGCGGTGCGGTCATGACCGGCTATCGAGCCGCCCTCGACGACGGCGCAAGTATCATCGTCAAAGTCGATGGGGACGGCCAGATGGACCCGACCCTGATCCCGCTGTTCATCGAGCCGATCCTGGCGGGAGAAGCCGACTACACCAAGGGCAATCGGTTTTTCGATCTGGAAGAGGTCCAATCGATGCCGCGCATTCGCCTTTTCGGCAATGCCGTGTTGTCGCTGATGGCCAAACTGTCGACGGGTTACTGGGACCTGTTCGACCCCACCAACGGCTACACGGCGATTCACCGTGACGTCGCCAGGCTTTTACCCCTGGACAAGGTCAGCCAACGCTACTTTTTCGAGACCGACATTCTGTTCCGCCTGAACACCGTGCGCGCCGTCGTGGTGGATATTCCGATGGAAGCCCGATACGGCGATGAGGTCAGTCACCTCAATATCTCGAAAATCGTCGGTGAATTCCTGTTCAAACACCTGCGCAATTTCACCAAGCGCGTGCTCTACAACTATTATCTGCGCGACATGTCCCTGGCTTCGATCGAACTGCCGATCGGGATTCTCATGTTCTTGTTCGGCACCCTTTTCGGCAGTTATCACTGGTATGAATCGGCGCGCAATGGCATCGCGACGCCAGCCGGCACCGTGATGCTCAGCGCACTGCCCATGCTCATGGGGTTGCAACTGATCATGGCGTTCCTCGGTTATGACATCGCCTCCGTACCCAGCAGGCCAAGGCAATCCAGGCGTGGTAGAGCAACCTCATTGCGGGAAGAAAACTCATTAAAGCGCTAAGAGATTTTTTAACGGACCCGTCGCTCAAGGCACTGGATGTCGATGGCAACGAACGCCTCGAACTTCACGGCAAAGTGCTTGAGCGCAAGCGGATGCTTCGGGAAGTATTCGTGGAGTTCCACCACGCGTTTCATCGCCTGGCAGACCGCTATTTCAAGGTCGAAGGTCTTGAGGTGGAGTTGGGGGCAGGCATCGCACCCATGCGCAATTCGTACCCTGAAGTATTGGCGACGGACATTGTCGCCACCGAGCAACTGGACATGGCGCTCAATGCCGAGGCAATGAGCCTGGACGATCACTCGGCGAGGGCCTTTTACGGCCAGAACTGCTTTCACCACTTCCCTCATCCCGATCGTTTCTTCACGGAGCTGGAAAGAACCCTCAGGATCGGCGGCGGCGCCATTTTGATCGAACCCTTCCACGGTCCCTTTGCCGCTTTTCTCTATAAGCGCCTGTTCAAGTCCGAAGGCTTCGACATGCACTTCCCTTCTTGGGAAACCCCGTCGACCGGGCCCATGAACGGCGCCAACCAGGCCCTCAGCTACATCGTCTTCGTTCGCGACAGGCAGGCGTTCGAACGCAAATACCCAGGCTTGGAAATCGTCCACCAGGAAATCTGCGGCAACTATCTGCGTTACCTGGTTTCCGGCGGCTTGAACTTTCGCCAGTTGCTGCCCGACGCGCTGATCCCTGTGCTCAAGGTCATCGAAAAACTGCTGTATCCGTTGAGGCGAGTATTGGCGCTGCACCACATCGTGGTCATCCGGAGGAAGTCTTGACCTTTATCCGGTACGGCACCATCCAACTCGTGGCTTATGCGCTGGACATGGGGACCTTCTTGCTGTTGATGGCCTTGTTCAACGATCAACCCATCCTGGCCAACATCGCCGGTAAAGGCGTCGCCGGTGTGTTCGCGTTCTTTTTGCATCGGCACTTCACGTTCCAGTCGACCGGCGGCAGCAGCAAGGTTCAAGCGGTGCGCTATTTCTCGTTGCTTGCCATCAATATTCCACTCGCTTCGGCGCTGTTCAGCGTGGGGCTGTATTTCGTCAACAGCCCTGCCCTGGTGAAATTTGTCTCCGATGTGGCCTGCGTGGTGCTGACTTACTGGATCAGCAAACTGTTCGTGTTTCATTCCGCTGCGCACCCGCCTGTTCCCACTGACCGCGCCGAAGGCGCATGACGATGAAGCTACTGATTACCGGCGCGACAGGCTACATCGGACAGCGCTTGTCAGCCCTCGCGGCGGCCAGCGGACACGAGGTCATGTGCGCCACGCGCCAGCCGTGCCCCGCCACCTACGCCTGGCTCCCTTATGACCTGCGGGGCCCGGCGCCCAAGTGCCCGGCGGGCACCCAGGTGTTGATCCATTTGGCGGCCGACACATCGACAGCTGCCACCGGCGCAGACGACGAAGTCAAGGCGGCCCAGGCGCTGATCCATTGCGCCCAACAAGGCTCGGCCAGGTTCATCTTCATCTCCAGTCAAACCGCCGAGGCCACGGCTCCTGGCGCTTATGGCCGGACCAAGTGGCGTATCGAGCAGCACGTGCTGGCCGCCGGGGGCACCGTGATCCGTCCCGGCCAAGTGTATGGTGGCCCCGAACGCGGGCTCTTTGGCTTGTTGTCAGGGTTGGTGCGCCGAAGCCCGTTTATTCCGATCCTGATGCCGGCACCAGGCGTGCAACCTATTCATGTCGACGACTTGGCAGCCTCGATATTAGCGGTCGTCGAACGGAATGACATTCACGCCGAGATCCTCAATCTGGGCGCCGTGAAACCGATTGCCTTTGGCCGCTTCCTGATGTCGATTGCGGAGCACCGGGTGCGTGCCGCTCGTCTGCCAGTCCCTCTGCCGGTGGCATTGCTCAGGCTATTGCGCCTGTCACTCGGACGATCCTTGAGCGCGAAATTGGGCCTGGAGCGGATTTTTTCCCTCATCCACCTGCCGCCCATGGACAGCGCGCGGTCCCTGCAAAAACTCGGCATCCAGTTGCGCCCCCTTGCCCACGGCATGCATCGATCCGGCCATGGGCAACGTCGCGGGCTTCTGCAAGAAGCCGCGGGCCTCTTGCACTACCTGCTCAAACGCCCGCCGCAAAGAAGCCTGGTCAGTCGTTACGCCAGGGCATTGGAACGTGCGGGTAAAACCCGACCCATCATTCATTCACGCTTGCTGATGCGCTGGCCGATACTCCTGGCGCTCCTGGACAATCCCGGTGTCCTGCACAAGCCCGACGGCCAGGAACTGGCCTGGCGCCTGCAGGTTGCACTCGGTATCGCCGAAGCCAGCCCCCAGGGCGCGCAGGTGTTTCTCGGCGCCCAACAGCCGTGCAGCCTGGTCGCCACGCTGGTTGCGCTGGGACTCACCTCGGTCAAAGCGCTGGCGTGGAAGATAGCGGCGCTGTTAGGCCGCCCCTTTGCCCGCCAGTTGTTGCGTGGAAGTGAAGTCCACCGTGAAGCCTGAATTTGATGTGATCATTGTCGGCAGCGGCCCGGCCGGGACTTCGGCAGCCTATCCGCTGGTCAAGGCGGGCCTGAAAGTCCTGATGGTCGATGCCCAGGCCGATACAGGCTCAGCGACGCCGCCGACGCGTCCATTTCTCAGCGCCAGGGCAAACGATGAGCATCAGTGGAAATGGATGATCGGCGAAAACTTCCACGCCTTGAACCAACTGGACGCGGTATCGCCCAAGCTGAAGACGCCGACCCACGCCCATGTTTTCGAAGGGTTCAGCGCCCGCAATCGCATCGAGACCGACAACTTTATCGGCATCGGTTCACTGGCCACCGGAGGCCTGTCCAATGCCTGGGGCTGCGGCGTGGCAACGCTTGGGGCCAGCGACTTTACCGGGCTGCCCATCGAATATTCCGAGATGCAGGCGTCCTATGAAACGGTAACTCGCCGGATCGGTATCAGTGGCCGGATCGACGATGACCTCTCAAGCTACTTCGGCCTCGATGAGTGGTCGCAACCGCCCCTGCCATTGGACACACTGCACCAGCGCCTGCTCGATCACTACACCCGGCGCCGACCGACGTTTCCCGAACAGGGGTTTCGCCTTGGCCGCTCCAGGGTCGCCGTCTTGAGCCAGCCGCTGGACGAGCGCAAGGCCTGCGACCTGTCTGGAAACTGCTTGTGGGGCTGTCAGAACCAGGCCTTGTATAGCGCCTCGCAAGAACTGCAAAAACTCAAGCAATACCCAGGGTTCCAGCACGTCCAGGACTTCCTCGTGGAGGACCTGCAGAAACTGGACGGTGCATGGGCGATCACCGACCATCGCTCCGCCCGGCGCTTCTGCGGTACGCGCCTGCTGCTGGCGGCGGGGACCCTGGCCACGACCCGGCTCGCCCTCAAGGGCCTGAACCATACGGCCGCGATCCCACTGCTGTCATCACCGACGGCGGCTTTCCTGCTATGGCTGCCGAAAATGCTCGGAACCCCAAGGGTGTCGACATTCGGCCTGGGCCAGCTATCGTTCGCCCTGGAGCTGACGGCCAGCGCCACGGCGTTCGGTTCGACGTTCAGTACCACAGGCTTGCCGATGACCGAGTTTGTCAGCCGGATCCCCATGAGCAAACGCTACAGCATCGAACTGCTGAAAAACCTGCTCAGCGCATGCCTCGTCGGGAACATCTTCCTTCCCGGGCACCTGTCCAACAACACCGCGGTCTTGCGCCCCGACGGTTCGTTGCGCATCGAAGGCCAAGTGCATCCCGAGCTCCCCGGGCTCATGAAAACTGCCGAGGCGAAGCTGCGCCGGGTCTATTGGAAAATGGGCGCACTGTTGATGCCCATGAGCTTCACCGTCGGCAGACCGGGGGCGGATATCCATTATGCGGGGACCCTGCCCATGCACTCGACGCCCCGGATCGGGCAGACCGATCGCCTTGGCGAAGTCGCGGGCCTTGGCGGTGTGCATATTGTCGATGGCGCCTGCCTGCCCAGCCTTACCGAGAAATCCCACACGCTGACTCTCATGGCCAACGCGGACCGGATAGCACGCTCGCTCGTAACAACGATAGGAAATCACAAGGCATGACCCGCAAGGTACTCTGCATCGTCGGTACGCGTCCGGAGGCCATCAAAATGGCCCCCGTGATCAAGGCGCTCCAGGCCGAAAAGAATATCGTTTGTCGGGTGCTCGCTACCGCCCAGCACCGAGGCTTGCTGGACCAGGTGCTTGAGGGTTTCGCAATCACTGCCGACCTGGACCTGGACATCATGCGCCCCAACCAGTCATTGGCGGCGCTGACCTCACGCTTGCTGCTTGGACTCGACGGCGTACTGCAAGCCGAGAAACCGGATGTCGTGCTGGCCCAAGGCGACACGACCACGGTCATGAGTGCTGCACTGGCGTGTTTCTACCTGCAGATTCCCTTTGGCCATGTCGAAGCGGGCCTGCGTACCGGGGACCTGCGCACTCCGTTCCCCGAAGAAGCCAACCGGGTGATCACCGGCAAGCTGACCCGCTGGCATTTCGCGCCTACCCAGCAGGCCGTGGACAGCTTGCTGCGCGAGGGTGTCGCCACCAGCGATATCACCCTGACCGGCAATACCGTGATCGATGCCTTGCTGATGACTGCCGCACAAGACTCAGCCCTGACTGTCCCACTGGATGCCAGCAAACGCCTGGTGCTGGTGACCGCCCATCGCCGGGAAAATTTCGGCGAACCGTTCCAGAATATCTGCCAGGCACTCAAGCACCTGGCCGAACGGAACCCGGACATCCAGATCCTCTATCCCGTCCATCCCAACCCGAACGTCAAGGATGTCGCGCACCAACTGCTTGGGCGGACCCCGAACATCATCCTCTGCGCACCGCTGGATTACGCACCGTTCATCGCGGCAATGAAGCGCTCGTACCTGATCATCAGTGACTCGGGGGGCGTGCAGGAAGAAGCCCCGGCCCTGGGCAAACCGGTGCTGGTCCTTCGAGAGGAAACCGAACGCCCGGAGGCGGTCGACCTCGGCGTGGTCAAGCTGGTCGGCGCCAACCGGGACACCATCGTCGAAGCAGCACAGCGGCTGCTCGATGATCCGCAGGCTTATCAGGCCATGGCACGTGGGGTTTCCCCCTATGGCGACGGCAAGGCCGCCGCGCGCATCGTCGACGTTTTAAGGCAGCACTTCCAGCCATGCGCATGATCTACCTGTCCCCGGTGCCATGGGCCAGCTTCAGCCAGCGCCCCCATCACTTCGTCAACTGGTATCAAAACCAGACCGGGGCGCCAGTACTCTGGATCGATCCGTACCCGACGCGTTTACCCACGCTGAACGATTTCAAGCGCAAGCCGCCTGTTGCCGATCAGCAAAACGTCGCCGTTCCACCCTGGTTGCAGGTCTGCAACCCCCGGAGCTTACCCATCGAGCCCATTCCGGGCTCGGCAATAATCCTCAAGCGACTGTGGCGCAACCTGTTCAAAGAGGCTGCGGCATTTTCCGCAGAAGGCCCATGCATGATCTGTGTCGGAAAACCTTCCGAACTGGCCCTGCAACTGCTCGCCCTCATCCCTGGAAGCCATGCCGTCTACGATGCCATGGATGATTTCCCGGCCTTTTATCAGGGCCTGTCACGCAGGTCCATGGAACGCCGCCAGGCCCAGCTCATTCGACGGGTCGCCAAAGTACTGGCGTCCTCCAGCGCCCTTCGCGACAAACTCCTGGGCACAACCGACCAGGTAGAACTGGCCCTCAATGCCTGTGACATGCACGCACTGGCGCCGGTCGAAAGCCTGGACTTCGGTGCCAAACAACAGGTACTCGGCTACGTTGGCACGCTGGGGGGGTGGTTCGATTGGGAGCTGGTCATCGCGCTGGCGCAGGCCAATCCTGGAAACCAGATCCGGCTGATCGGCCCCCTCTTCACACCGCCGCCTTGCGTATTGCCCGCCAACATCGAGCTGCTACCCGAATGCTCCCACGCCGGTGCAATCGCGGCCATGGCAACGTTTTCGGTGGGTTTGATCCCGTTCAAGCTCAACCGCCTGACCGCTTCGGTCGATCCGATCAAATACTACGAATACCGCGCCCTCGGCCTGCCCGTCATCTCCACTCGCTTCGGTGAAATGGCCCTGCGCGACCGGGAACCAGGGGTCTGGATCGTGGATGAAGGCACCGATCTGGGTAAAACCGCCATGCAAGCACTCGCCAGCCAAAGCGACCGCTCGACTGTTCATCAATTTCGTCAGGCGCACCTTTGGGCTCAGCGTTTTTCTGCGATCAATCTCAAAAACGGCAAATAACGGCCGATACCCAGGATAAGACCCCGCGACTGGGGCGCAGGACAGAACGGTAGGTCAGTCATGACAGAGATTTATTTGCTGATAGCGCACGGCACGGACCAGGGCGAAGCTTACGTCCTGGGCTGGTTCGATGACCGGAGCAAAGCCCGGGAAGTGGCCGAGCAGAAAGAATGGGAAACGTACCGCGCCAGCCTGAAGGAGAAACATCCATGGTCCAGCCACAAACCGCTGGCGCCGGACCAGACGGACTATCGCCGCTACTGGATCAAGACCATTTCAAAATTCGAGCATGTGCCGGTGCCAAGGTCCTTTGCGGTTCATTGATCACCACGTATGAATATTCAACGAAACGAGCGTTATCGGTAGCGGTCTAGACGATTAAGCCCATCCGATGAGAGCGTTTTTATGTTGAAATTCCTTGGCGGTACCGTAGGTATCATTTTCCTGATTGGCCTGATCGTGGTGATTGCGCTGTTCAAGTTCATTTTTTGAGCGTGGCGGCGGCGACCAATGGCTTGGCTCTGTAGGAGCTGGCGAAGCCTGCGATCTTTTGATCTTTCGCTTGGGCCCCAAGTGTCTGGGGAAAGATCGCAGCCTCGTTGCACTCGTCAGCTCCTACACGGCTGCTACAGGCTCAGTGGAGCTGGGCTCTGGAGGTTCGCGGACCTCATCCTCACCGTACTTTGGCTCGTAGGCATTCAAAGTAGTCGCTATTCACTGGAACAATGGGAGCAGACTCCACCCCAGCCAATACCAGACCGCGCAGGTGCTGTCGATTCTGATCCTTGCGAATCAGCTCTCGCACATATTCGCTACGGGTGCTGTAGCCTCGCAGGCTAACCTGATCATCCACGAAGGATTTGAGAGCGTCCGGCAGAGAGATGTTCAGGGTACTCATGACTTCGTCTGCTTTTGGAAAAATTTTGCCGAAGTTTACACTCTTGGCCCGACCTCTCCAGTGTCGGCTCGCGGAAAAAAACTGTAGTCCTTGGCTAGCAATGACAGATGTTCAGGTCTCAACAAAATGACAGACATAGAGACGGCTATTGCTGACTGGGCGCCGCTGCAACTTGAATGGCATCAAGGTTTCGCCTTCGTCGACGGCATGCTGCTGGGCGACGGGCAAGTGCCTGATGTGTACATCATGCTCAACCCTCAAGGCACACCACCCGGCGAGTTAGCACAATCTGCCAGCGCTGGGCACTTTCCGCCCTCGCCCTTGCTTGCCGATCAGCCGGTTTGGCGACATCGACGCAACCCTTGGGTCTTGCGCGACACGCTGCGCGATTATTACCTGCTTCCAGCCTACCGGGAGCGCCATGGCTACCACGCGCTGCAGGCCCTGCCGTTTCGCTTCGACAACGGCCTGGAAAGCCTCGGCTACCAGTACTGGCGTGACGCAACCGGCGCCTATTGGTTCGGCGACTACGCGATCAGCCAAATCCCGGAAGCACGCCCCGACAGCCTGGCCCTGTTGCCACCGTCCCCCGCCTCGGTGACTTCAGCGTCTGCCCTGTTCAGCGACGGAGTGAACATCTTTCTGCAAGGGCAATTTATCGCCAGCGCCACGCCGCGGGTGCGGTATTGCAACAACCCTTCCTATCGAGTGATCGACGGTCAGGTCTACAAGGGCTTCAAGCCCCTGCACCAGAAAGACAGCACGCCGCTGCCGATCGCAAACCCGGACGACTTCCAGATGCTCGCCCATCGCTGGGGCACCGATGGGCAGTCGATCATCGTGCAAGCGCAGCAAGGTTCGAGCATTTCCTATGAATACTTCTACCGCATCGACAATGCCGACCTGGCGACCTTCACCGTGCTTAACGAGCGCTACGCCAAAGACCGACACCGCGCCTATTACCTGACCGGCAAGAACATTCGCTACGTTGGCGATTTCCACCTGCTCAAATGCTCGCAGCCAGTGTTTGATGAGTGCGGCCGCGTGGTCAGTGCCGGCGAATACGAGGATGACTATTTTGCCGTGGACGACACGTTCGTCTACGCCGCCGGAACCCGCTTGCGTGATGCCCATGGTCCGAGTTTTCGCCACTTGGGGTTCGACTATTACCGTGATCACCAGCACGTCTACAGGCGCCAGAAACGCCTTGATGTCGACGCGGAAAGCTTCGTCGTGACCCAACCCTGTCGCAATGACCAGGATTACGCCCCCGTGCTGGCAGGTGACAAACACGGCCCGCTGGGCTCTGACGGCATCATCGATGCGGCCATGCAAGAGGCATGGGCTCCTTACTTCGAAGCCCATCCGCAGTTGAAGAACTATTGGTGGCACCGTCTACAGGCCTTGCCTGAAGAATCGCAAACGCCTGCGGAAACACTGCCCTTACGTGCCATCGGTCTCGGTTTCGAACTGGGCGACCAGGTGTATTTCCATGGTCGCGTGATCAACGGGCTGGACGCGGCGAGTTTCAAATTGCTGGACACGCACTTGTGCGGCGATGCCCAGGGCTTGTATCTGATCCCTTTTCATAATGCGCAAACGGAAGTGCCCGAACGATTTTCCCTGGAACCCGCGGAGCACTTCCGCTCACTCGGGTCGCCCTACCTGACAGACGGCAAGACCGTGTTCTGCCACCGGGTTTTCTATCATCCTCCCGAACCGATTCGTAAGGCGCAAGCGGCCACGTTCGAGTCCTGCGGTCATGGTTGGGCCAAGGATCGGGATGCGGTGTATTACTACGGCGAGGCGAAAAAGCGGCTACATCCCTCGGATACCCGCATTCTCGGCACCTATGCCGTCAGCCCTAGCCTGATTCTCTCGGAAGGCAAGCCGCTGGAGGTGGCATTCGACCCTGATGAAGTCCGCGTGCCCCATCCCGACTTCCTGCAACTGGGCACGCGCAAGTTGTTCTGCCACCGACGCCCGCTGAGCGCCAAGCGGATCGACTTGACCACGCTCGAATTCCTGGATGAGCGCTATGCCCGTGACCAACATCGCATCTATCACTACGACGGTTACGCGACCTTGACCGAAGTCGACGAAGCGCATTATCGGGAATCCCTCGGCCAGCCGTCGACGAACACCTAGAACTGCGTCACGACCGTAACGCCTGCCGTGTCAAACCGATCCATGTTCATGAGCGCATCAATCGATTGTTCGAGGCTGATGGTTTTGCCGACCAGTTTTTCAGGCGCCAGCTTGCCGGACGTGATCATCTCCATCATCGCGCCGTAACGGTGAGCCTGCATGCCATGGCTACCACAGATCTCCAGCTCGTAGGCAATGACCTTGCTCATGGGGATTGCCGGCGTGCTGTGGTCGGCCAGCATCAAACCGACCTGGACGTGCCTGCCGCGCCGTCTCAGATTATTGATGGAGTTGAAGCAGGTCGTAGGATGGCCCAGGGCATCCAGCGAAACGTGAGCGCCACCCTTCGTAATCTCGAGCACCGCCTCGGTCACGTCCGCCACCCGGCTTGCGTTGACCGTCGCGACGGCACCAAACGACTGGGCAAGCTTGAGCTTATCGTCGCAGATGTCGATGGCGATAACGTTCGCCCCGATAGCGTGGGCGATCATCACCGCGGACAACCCCACACCGCCACAGCCATGAACCGCCACCCACTGGCCCGCCGAGACCTTGCCTTGATCGACAACCGCGCGAAACGAGGTGGCGAAGCGACAGCCCAGGCTCGCCGCCGTGGCGAAATCCATGTTTTCAGGCAGCGCGACCAGGTTCAAATCCGCCTTGTGGATCCCCACATACTCGGCGAAAGACCCCCAATGGGTGAAGCCCGGCTGAAACTGGCTGTGGCACACCTGCTGGTTGCCGCTATTGCATTCCGGGCACGCCCCACAGCCACCGACAAAAGGCACGGTGATGCGATCGCCCACCTTCCACCGGGTGACATCCCTCCCCACCTCCGCCACGATCCCCGCCAATTCGTGACCGGGCACGTGGGGCAGTTGAATATCAGGGTCATGACCTTTCCAGCCATGCCAGTCGCTTCGACATACGCCTGTGCCAAGGACCTGAACCACCACACCGTGACGCTCGGGGGTCGGGTCTTCGACAGTCATCAAACGAGGGGGTTGGGAAAAGGCTTCGTAAACTACGGCTTTCATGAGGATCCCTCTACTTTGGAAAAGCGCGATGCCTGAAACCGGGTTCGCGGACAGGCCTTGCCGCGAACCAACGCCAACAGTAACCACAAACTCCCTGACACGTAAAAATCTCTGTCGCTTAGAGGTTGCAGCTGTACTGGTATTCGAAGGGGAAGAATACTGTATCGACCACCGACGCTTTCGCTAAAAACGAGTCACCCCTTCCAAGTCACTAACGTAGCCACCGCAGCCTAGTTGGTGCGCTTACGCACCACGCTCCATGCCGGGCGCGCAAAACGTGGACGTGAAGAAGATGCGCAATGTATAAATCGGCTTTTTTACAACCACGGAAGGGATCAACAAACGATGCACAAACAACTTTTAATGGCTGCAATGTCACTGACTTCTTACTGTACCTCTGCAGCAGCCGACTCCTATTCGGACCTTAACACCCCCGACAAATCGGGTTACATGTGGGGGAAGGTCTATCAGCATACAAAAGCAGCGTGCGGCACCTTGCCCGAAGATCTCGAAGACGACTATGCGAAAGCAATCCGACTCCTTTCGGAGGCCAGTCCTGAGTTTGGCCCAACCTATCAAGATGGCCTGAAACCCAGCACAAAGAAGGATCCTTTGAGGTCAGCCGAGGAACTGGAGGATTTATGCGTAAAAGGTCAGGTAGGCCTTAGAACCCAGGTGAAGCTCGCACGATACTGGTTTTCTGCAAAATGGTAGGCGGGCGGGCAGACCGTCGGCCAGCCATGCCAGTCGATTCGGCATACGCCCGTGCCTAGGACCTGAACAACCACGCCATATGGCTCTCTGCCACCCATTTCAGCGTCCACACTTTCAATCGGACGGTGTATTCACTACATTGAGCGTAACCCTGCTCTGTCGACACGGACCGTCATGACTACCCTAACCCCGATCAGCCCTGCCATTCCCATCCAGATCCCGACTCGCTCTGCCGTCGCGGCATCACCTGCAACAGTGATAGAGAGCACTGATGTCTTGCCGGCTCGACCAGCGGCAATCGTCAGCCTGGGCAACCCCGTGGCCGATGTCGAATCACAGACCTATTCCCGACTCGGGCAACTGCCCGGCCAGGAGACTGTCCGTGTCTGGGAAAAGGCAGGTCAGGACGCTGTCACTAACATCATGGGGACCAATCCCAAATCGCTGTCGATCGCCAACCGCTTCCACGGCCTGGGTGCAGCCTTGGTGGAGCAGTTCGCCAAGAGCGGTTCGAGCATTTCCCAGTCAGTGCTCCATACCACCCCGGACAAGGCTCACAACGCCGCCGAGATAAAATCCGAACAGGCGCTGCTGCACAATAAAGCCGATAACCTGATCAGCCTCAGCATCAAGACCGCCAGCGGCAAGACGGTTACCTTCAGCCTGACCAGCCAGGACGATGGACTTGGCGTTCAGGCTACGGTGGACGGGGGCCCGCTGAGCGAGGACGAACTCAAGGCGATTGGCGTTCTGGGCGGTGCCTTTCAGGCCGCTGTCGACGGGTTGACGGCCGAGCCTCCCAAGCTCGACCTGGGCAAGCTGACGCAGTTCGACTCCAGCGTATTGGCATCCATTGATCTGAACGCCAAGCTCAAGGGCGTGGACGGTGAGGACCTGATCCTTGCCTACCGCGCCGACAGCCAGAGCCGCACCACGCAAATGAGTGGTCCGGATGGCGAATTGAACCTGAGCGTGGATCTGAAGAACAGCGCAATCCTGGGCGATGCCAAGCAACAGGCCAACGCACTGAACAGCTACCTCGCCCAGTTTGATCGGGTGCAGGAGCGTGGCAGCGCAAGGGCCGCCCTGATGGAGATGTTCAAGGACGCCTTCAGCGCCATGAACAGCCACTATCCAGAGGGCGCGACCCCGTCACAGCCACTGACCCGCAACGCGACGGACAAAGGCCTGCTGACTGGGCTGGCAGACTTCGAGGCGTCCATCAAACAAACCAACGACGCGTCCAACCCGATGCGACCATCCGAAGTCGATAGCTTTGCCTATACCCTGTCGCAGAAAACTGTCGTTGCAGGTTCCATAATGAGCAATCGCAGCGTCGATCAAGTCCAGCAATCGAGTCTAGCGGCCAGTTACCACAAGAGCCTGAAGGGCGGGAAAGCACCCGCGCTAGGCACAACTAGCGACTCGCAGAACTATCTCTACGTAGAAGTGAATGACAAGGCCAGCAGCTCGGCCAGCCTTGCCTACAAAGACGGCCGACTGACCAGGGCTTCTGTCACGCAAAACGCCAGCCAGAACACCCGGACACAGCAGTACGTCATGGGCAAAATGGTTGAAGAGACCGTGGTACCGAAGGAAGTTTCAACCAGCCGCAGTCACTTGGTATTGCTGGAATACGCCGCCAAGGAAAGCAAGAAATCCCAGGAGGCGCAGGAACAATCCATGTTGAAGGAAGCGCTCGCCACCCTCCACGGTTCGGTGATGTTGCAGGAAAACCCTTCGGCGCTGGCGCGTTGAAACACACATATGTGCACGCCAATGCACACGTCAACACTCTGCAATGACATGCTCCCTAGTGGACTCGGCCGAACAGCTTGATAAGCGGGCCAGAAAAAAGAATGGTGGTCACGGCTGGGTTGTTGCTGAGCGTGGCTGCCAAGGCTTTTCTCCGGGCGTAAAAAAACCGCCCGAAGGCGGCTTCTTGTCATTGCATGGTGGGTGATAAATCCATGCTCATCGCTGAGTCTATGGATATCCTGAATTTCTTTGTGCTGCCCGCCTTGATGCTGGTTTCCCGTTCTTTTAGGCCGCTTCCGCAGGATGACGCCGAGACAATGTGCTCACCCGGAGCAACACGGAATTTCGCCGTCTCGCCGGAACCGATCTCTGCCGCCCGGCGGCCGTCGATGCTCAACGTCGTATTACAGCCGGCGCCCACAAAGCCCTTGTCCCGAGTAACGACAAGGGTCGAATCACCTTGAGTCTGGGCTTGAAACGCAAACAGCCTGGATGACGGGACCGGGTCAGCTTCGCTGGAGGGAACTGGAGAGGTTGCGCACCCCACCAGCAAAGCAACAGCTACCGCGCCCACTAACAATCTCATGTGGTCACTCCTGTGGAAGATGGCCCCAAGATATCAGAAATGAAAAAGCCCAGCGGGTGGGCTGGGCTTTAGAGGTGCTGCGATATCGACAGGTATGACATCTATTTCGCGTTGATCACTACTGTCGAGGCGAGCATGTCACCCAATCTTTTCCGAGCCCCAAAAAAGATGAATACCCAATCTGCAAAAAGCAGAAAAAACTTCAAAAAATTTCGGACGAATGATTGAAGGTAGCTGCACCCTAAAAGACTCAATTCATCAACAGCTGAAATTTTCATCACCTTCTTGCCAATGCTCTGGCCATCCCAGATAGCGTCAGAAAATAAAAAATATCCGCCGCCCACTACCAGCCCCAAGAGCGAGGCAATGCTGTGCAGGCCTACAAAGCTTAAAACTACGACGATGACGACCATAAGAAAGAACGCGATAGCAGTGTCAATGACCTGAGCACCTAATCGACGAACTGGGCCGGCCAAGTCGAGGGAATGTTGTTGCGCGCGTCCATCACTTCTGAATTCCATGTTGTCTCTTGATTGCCGGATCGATATAGGAAAAGTCTACCAAGTCATAATGCTCGATCTGAATGGGTGGCTGTTCCTGTACGAATCACCAGTAACGCCCCGCCTCGCTCCGATAGTAGCTTCTTGGCATGTGGTTAAAGCTGCGAACAGGGTATCAGCAACCGATTCGCGTGGACCGGCACGGACAATCTTGAAGAGGAAGCAGGCGTGAAAAATCGAGGAGTCACGCAAAAGTAACACACATGAAAAAGGCCAATGCTGTGAACATTGGCCTAACTCATTGAAGAATATGGTCGGGACGGAGTGATTCGAACACTCGACCCCTAGCACCCCATGCTAGTGCGCTACCGGACTGCGCTACGCCCCGACTAGGCGTGAATCTTGTTCCGCTTCTCAACGGAACGCTCAGGAATATATCGCAAGCTTTTGAAAACTGGAAGTATTTAAAAGCAGAAATTTATTTCTTGAGCACCACCAGTACATCTTCGAGCTCGGCGATCATCTGGCGGATCATCTGTTTGTACTGGGTTGTATCGTCTTTGGCCTCATCACCGGAGAGGCGCAAGCGCGCTCCGCCGATGGTGAACCCCTGGTCATAGAGCAGCGCGCGGATCTGCCGGATCATCAGCACGTCTTGTCGCTGATAATACCGACGGTTTCCGCGGCGTTTGACCGGGTTGAGTTGAGGAAACTCCTGCTCCCAATAGCGCAGCACGTGCGGTTTTACCGCACACAGCTCGCTGACTTCACCAATGGTGAAGTAGCGTTTGCCCGGGATGACGGGTAGTTCGTCGTTATGACTTGGTTCCAGCATAAGCCTCAACTCGGGCCTTCAACTTCTGCCCTGGACGAAAGGTGACCACACGGCGAGCCGTGATCGGGATTTCTTCTCCCGTTTTCGGATTGCGGCCAGGCCGCTGGCGTTTGTCCCGCAGGTCAAAATTGCCGAAACCGGACAATTTGACCTGTTCGTTGTCTTCCAGAGCGTGCCTGATTTCTTCGAAAAACAGTTCGACCAATTCTTTGGCCTCCCGTTTATTCAGGCCCAGCTCCTCATACAGACGTTCCGCCATCTCAGCTTTCGTCAGAGCCCCCATACGTCACTTCCTTAACGTGGCGTTCAACCTGGTTTCGAGCGAGGTGAGGATATTCTGCGTTGCGGTATTCACCTCATCGTCATTAAGAGTGCGCGATGGATGCTGCCAGGTCAAGCCAACTGCAAGGCTTTTTCTATGCGGATCAATGCCTTTACCCTGATACACGTCAAATAGCCTGAGGTCCGTCAGCCATTCGCCTGCATTTTCACGAATTACCTCCAGCACGGCGCTGGAAGCAACGTCACGGTCGGCCAGCAACGCAAGGTCACGACGCACTTCAGGAAAGCGCGATAACTCCTGGAATTTCGGCATTTTCCCCAGTGCCACTTCGGCCAGAACCAGCTCGAAAACGAAGACCGGACGATCAAGGCCCAGGGTTTTCGACAGTTCAGGGTGAATGGCACCGACATAGCCGACTTCACGCCCGTCTCGCTCGATGCGTGCGGTCTGCCCCGGGTGCAGCGCCGGGTGCTTGCCAGGGGCGAAAGTGAATGCGTCGAGCGCGCCGGCGAAGCCCAGCACCGCTTCGACGTCAGCCTTGACGTCGAAGAAATCGACGACATCGCGACCTTGCGCCCAGCCTTCCGGCAAACGGCTGCCACAGACGACACCGGCCAGCATCGGCTCTTGCTTCAAGCCATCCAACTGACCGACAAAACGCAGGCCGCTTTCGAACAGCCGCACGCGATCCTGCTGACGGTTCAGGTTGTGCTGGAGCGACTTGACCAGGCCCGGCCACAGGGACGAGCGCATGGCGGCCATGTCGTTGGAAATCGGGTTGGCCAGCAACAGTGGCTCGACACCCGGACTGAACAGCTCGAACTGGCGTGGATCGATGAAGCTGTAGGTGATCGCTTCCTGATACCCACGGGCCACCAGCAGGCGGCGCAGTTCTGGCAGGTCGCTGCGGGCTTCAGCCTTGGCCTGTGGGGCCAGGCGTGCTTGCGGGTAGCGAACCGGCAGGCGGTTGTAGCCGTACAAGCGGGCCAGTTCTTCGATCAGGTCGACTTCCAGGCTGATATCGAAGCGATGGCTTGGCACTTCGACGTGCCACTGCCCTGCCCCATCGGCGCTGATGTTCAGGCCCAGGGCGCTGAGCAGGCGTTCGACTTCGACCGGGTCCATTTCCATGCCCAGCATCTGGGTGATGCGCTGCGCACGCAGCGTGACCGGGGCAATCTTGGGCAGGTGCTGTTCGCTGACGGTCTCGATGATCGGGCCAGCTTCGCCACCGGTGATGTCCAGCAGCAGGCCTGTGGCGCGCTCCATGGCTTCACGGGCCAGCTGCCAGTCCACACCACGCTCGTAACGGTGCGAGGCGTCGGTGTGCAGGCCATAGGAGCGGGCCTTGCCAGCGACGGCGATCTGGTCGAAGAACGCACTTTCCAGGAATACATCGCGGGTCGTGGCGGAGACGCCACTGTGCTCGCCGCCCATCACGCCGGCAATCGCCAGGGCGCGGGCGTGGTCGGCAATCACCAGGGTGTCGCTGCGCAGGGTCACTTCCTGGCCGTCGAGCAGGACCAGCTTCTCACCCTCTTCGGCCATGCGCACGCGGATGCCACCGTTGATTTCGGCGAGATCGAACGCATGCAGCGGCTGACCCAGCTCCAGCATCACATAGTTGGTGATGTCGACGGCGGCGTCGATGCTGCGCACGTCGGCGCGACGCAGGCGCTCGACCATCCACAGCGGCGTCGGCTTGGACAGGTCGACGTTACGGATCACACGGCCCAGGTAACGCGGGCACGCGGCCGGCGCGAGGACTTCAATCGAACGCACTTCGTCGTGCACGGCCGGCACGCTCGCAACCACGGGACGCGTCACGGGAGCGGCATACAACGCGCCGACTTCACGGGCCAGGCCGGCCAGGGACAGGCAGTCGCCACGGTTCGGCGTCAGGTCGACCTCGATGCTCGCATCGTCCAGGCCCAGGTATTCACGGATGTCCTGGCCCACCGGCGCATCTGCCGGGAGCTCCATCAGGCCATCGTTGCCTTCGCCAATCTGCAGTTCGGCCTGGGAGCACAACATGCCGTTGGACTCGACGCCGCGCAGCTTGGCTTTCTTGATTTTGAAGTCGCCCGGCAGTTCGGCACCGATCATGGCGAACGGGATCTTCAGGCCCGGGCGCACGTTGGGCGCGCCGCAGACAACCTGGAAGGTTTCCACGCCATTGCTGACCTGGCAAACCCGCAGTTTGTCAGCGTCCGGGTGTTGCTCGGTGCCCAGCACCTCGCCCACGACCACACCGCTGAAATCACCGGCGGCCGGCGTTACGCTGTCGACCTCAAGGCCGGCCATCGACAGGCGAGCAACCAGCTCGTCCCGACTTACCTGCGGGCTTACCCAGCCGCGCAGCCATTGTTCACTGAATTTCATCCTGCTCTCCTATTAGATTCGTTACGGACCGGCGACCTAGCGAAATTGCGCAAGGAATCGCAAGTCGTTGTCGAAGAACAGGCGCAAGTCATTCACACCGTAACGCAGCATGGCCAGGCGTTCGACGCCCATGCCGAAAGCAAAGCCGGAGAACTCTTCCGGATCGATCCCGGACATACGCAACACGTTCGGGTGAACCATGCCGCAGCCCATGACTTCCAGCCAGCCAGTCTGCTTGCAGACGCGGCAGCCTTTACCGCTGCACATTACGCATTCCATGTCGACTTCAGCCGATGGCTCGGTGAACGGGAAGTACGAAGGGCGGAAACGCACGGCCAGTTCTTTTTCGAAGAACACCCGCAGGAACTCTTCGATCGTGCCTTTCAGGTCGGCGAAATTGATGTCGCGATCAACCAGCAGGCCTTCGACCTGGTGGAACATCGGCGAGTGGGTGATATCGGAGTCGCTGCGGTACACACGGCCTGGGCAGACGATGCGGATCGGCGGCTGTTGCGATTCCATGGTGCGGACCTGTACCGGCGAGGTATGGGTGCGCAACAACATGTTCGCGTTGAAATAGAAGGTGTCATGCATCGACCGGGCCGGGTGATGGCCTGGGATGTTGAGCGCTTCGAAGTTGTGGTAGTCGTCTTCGACCTCAGGGCCTTCGGCAATGCCGTAGCCGATGTGGGTGAAGAACTGCTCGATGCGTTCCAGCGTCCGGGTCACCGGATGCAGGCCACCGGAAGTCTGGCCACGGCCAGGCAGGGTCACGTCGATGGACTCGGCGGCGAGCTTGGCAGCCAGATCCGCCTCCTCGAACAACGCCTTGCGCGCATTGAGGACCTCTGTGACACGCTCCTTGGCAACGTTGATCAGCGCACCGACCTGCGGACGCTCTTCGGCTGGCAGGTTCCCCAGGGTCTTCATCACCTGAGTCAACTCGCCCTTCTTGCCAAGGTAGTGAACCCGGATTTGCTCCAGGGCATTGATATCTTCAGCGCTTTGCACAGCCTCTAGTGCTTGAGCGACCAGCGCGTCCAGGTTTTCCATGTACAGACTCCAGATACGAAATAGGGGAAGAGCTTTAAGGCTCTTCCCCTATTTATGACGTTTGACACCTGGGCCCACAGATGTAGGCCCCGGTGACTGCCGGGGGTACTTAAGCCAAGGTGGCTTTAGCTTTCTCGACAATCGCAGCAAACGCCGCTTTTTCGTTCACTGCCAGATCAGCCAGAACCTTACGGTCGATCTCGATGGACGCTTTTTTCAGGCCAGCGATGAAACGGCTGTAGGACAGACCGTTAACACGAGCACCAGCATTGATACGAGCGATCCACAGAGCGCGGAACTGACGTTTTTTCTGACGACGGTCACGGTAGGCGTATTGGCCTGCCTTGATTACCGCTTGCTTGGCAACACGGAATACGCGGGAACGCGCGCCGTAGTAGCCTTTAGCAAGTTTCAGAATTTTTTTGTGACGCTTACGGGCAATGACGCCACGCTTTACACGAGCCATGAGTTACTTCCTCTATTCTTGATCCAAAAATTAACGAAGGCGCAGCATGCGCTCGACTTTTGCCACGTCAGACGGATGCAGCAAGCTGCTACCGCGCAGTTGACGCTTACGCTTGGTCGACATTTTGGTCAGGATGTGGCTCTTGAAAGCGTGCTTGTGCTTGATACCGTTAGCAGTTTTCAGAAACCGCTTAGCAGCACCACTTTTGGTCTTCATCTTTGGCATGTTCGGATACTCCGCATTCAGTTGATAAACATAATCGCAAGGCCTGCCGTGCCCTGGTGATTACTTCTTCTTTTTCGGGGCGATGACCATGATCAGCTGGCGTCCTTCCATCTTAGGATGCTGTTCGACCGAACCGTACTCGAGCAGGTCTTGTTCAACCCGCTTGAGGAGTTCCATCCCCAGCTCCTGGTGGGCCATCTCACGGCCGCGGAATCGCAAGGATACCTTGGCCCTGTCCCCATCACTCAGGAAACGTACCAGGTTGCGCAGTTTTACCTGGTAATCCCCTTCCTCCGTCCCTGGACGAAACTTGATTTCTTTTACCTGAATCTGCTTCTGGTTTTTCTTCGCCGCGGCAATCTGCTTCTTCTTCTCGAAGATCGACTTGCCGTAGTCCATCACCCGGCAAACCGGTGGGACTGCGTCTGCGGAAATTTCTACCAGATCAAGCTTGGCTTCTTCAGCAATACGAAGCGCTTCATCAATCGAGACGATGCCAATCTGCTCGCCGTCAGCGCCAATTAACCGAACCTCGCGTGCCGAGATATTCTCGTTGATCGGGGCTTTCGGTGCAGCTCGTTTATCTTGTCTCATTTCACGCTTAATAATAATTACTCCAAATCTGGGCGACCACGCCGGGAAACCGCTTGCGCGAGAAACTCAGCGAATTCGGCGACGGGCATCGAGCCCAGGTCAGCACCTTCACGAGTACGCACAGCGACAGTCTGCATCTCGACCTCCCGATCTCCGATAACCAAGAGAAAGGGAACCTTGAGCAAAGTATGCTCGCGGATTTTAAAGCCGATCTTTTCATTTCTCAAGTCGGACTTGGCACGAAATCCGCTTTGATTGAGAGTTTTTTCGACTTCGGCGGCAAAATCTGCCTGTTTATCAGTGATATTCATGATCACTGCCTGGGTCGGCGCCAGCCACGCAGGGAACGCACCCTCGTAGTGTTCGATCAGAATCCCGACGAAACGCTCGAACGAACCGAGGATCGCGCGGTGAAGCATGACCGGGTGCTTGCGACTGTTGTCTTCGGACACATATTCAGCGCCCAGACGGATCGGCAGGTTGAAATCGAGCTGCAAGGTACCACACTGCCACACACGACCGAGGCAATCTTTCAGCGAGAATTCGATCTTCGGACCGTAGAAGGCCCCCTCGCCCGGCTGCAGGTCGTACGCAAGGCCCGCGCTATCAAGGGCGGCGGCCAGGGCCGCTTCGGCGCGATCCCACAGCTCGTCGGAACCAACGCGTTTTTCCGGACGAGTGGACAACTTCATCTCGACTTCGGTGAAGCCGAAGTCACGATAGACGTCCATGGTCAGCTTGATGAAGGCGGCGGATTCGGCCTGCATCTGCTCTTCGGTGCAGAAGATGTGCGCATCGTCCTGAGTGAATGCACGCACGCGCATGATGCCGTGCAGCGCACCCGATGGCTCGTTGCGGTGGCAGGCACCGAACTCGGCCAGGCGCATCGGCAGCTCGCGGTAGCTCTTCAAGCCCTGGTTGAACACCTGCACGTGGCATGGGCAGTTCATCGGCTTGATGGCGTAGTCGCGGTTTTCCGACTGGGTGGTGAACATGTTGTCGGCGTAGTTGGCCCAGTGCCCGGATTTCTCCCACAGGCTGCGGTCCACCACTTGCGGCGTCTTGATTTCCAGATAGCCGTTTTCACGCTGGACCTGGCGCATGTACTGCTCGAGCACCTGGTACAGGGTCCAGCCGTTCGGGTGCCAGAACACCATGCCCGGGGACTCTTCCTGGGTATGGAACAGGCCCAGGCGCTTGCCGATCTTGCGGTGATCGCGCTTCTCGGCTTCTTCAATGCGCTGGATGTAGGCCGCCAGTTGCTTCTTGTCCGCCCAGGCGGTGCCATAGACGCGCTGCAACTGCTCGTTCTTCGCGTCGCCACGCCAGTAGGCGCCGGACAGCTTGGTCAGCTTGAAGGATTTCAGGAAACGCGTGTTCGGCACGTGCGGGCCACGGCACATGTCGACGTATTCTTCGTGGTAGTACAGGCCCATGGCCTGCTCGTCCGGCATGTCTTCCACCAGACGCAGCTTGTAGTCCTCGCCACGGGCCTTGAAGACTTCGATGACTTCGGCGCGCGGGGTGACCTTCTTGATGACGTCGTAATCTTTCTCGATCAGCTGCTGCATGCGCTGTTCGATGGCCGCCATGTCTTCCGGCGTAAAAGGACGCTCGAAGGCGATGTCGTAATAGAAGCCTTCGTCGATGACCGGGCCGATGACCATCTTCGCGCTCGGGTACAGCTGCTTGACCGCATGGCCGACCAGGTGCGCGCAAGAGTGGCGAATGATCTCCAGCCCCTCTTCATCCTTTGGCGTGATGATTTGCAGCGTGGCGTCGCTGTCGATGACGTCACTGGCGTCGACCAGCTTGCCGTTGACCATGCCGGCCAGGGTGGCCTTGGCCAGGCCCGCTCCAATGGATGCGGCGACCTCGGCTACGGAAACCGGGTGATCGAATGAACGTTGACTGCCGTCGGGAAGAGTAATAGTTGGCATGGCGCCTCCTCTCCTAGTGGTGACCCCTACCAAAGGTCACGTGGGTTGGGATGAGCCAGTACAAGATCCAGTCCAGGCCATTCAATGACGAACGCCTGCCTTACAGCGGCAGGAGCCTTGCGGCCAACCGGGAAAACCGAACCAGAGTGACTGGGATTCAAATCAGGGTTATTTCGAACATTTACCACCGGGACGAGTTGTCATCCGCAGCCTGGAAATACCCGAGCCCGGCATGCTAGCACAGATGAACGGTCATCGCCGCGCTCGAATTGAAGCAGGCGTAAATCCACGGTTTTTATGCCAGAGTGCTGAACTGAACCGAGCGCAACGCCTCAGATATCAAGACATCGACCCGAAAGGAGCATCTTCGCATGCGTCTCAATACATTGTTTGCAGTAGTCGCCCCCCTCGCCCTGCTGCTTCCTCTGACCGCCCATGCCGACTGGCCCAAAGGCGAGCGCGAAAAATACATGGCCCAATGCACGGAGGCGGCAACGCCCCAGATCGGCCCGGCCGCTGCCAAGGCTCATTGCGCCTGTGGCGCCGATGCGATCAAGTCCTATCCAGCCTCGGACATCCAGGCCTTGATGGACAACAAGGCCACCCCGGATCTGCAGCAAAAGGCACTGGGCCAGATCGCAAAATGCAAGGCCGACAACAAGGCGAAAAAGTGAGAAAACAGGCTTCCTGAGCGGGCCCGGCAGGGTTGAAAAACACTGATTTCAGGCTTTTTTGAACGATTTATTCAGGTTTTACAGCTTTTTTTATCGTCTTTACTTTCAGCTGAAAGCCTTTAAAACCGGGCCTTTCAGCGGGTAAAGGCAGTAAAGTAAACACGACTGATTGGCAAACAGCGCGTCTGGGGGGGTCCCAAATCGAACATTTCGACTATGATACCCGGGTGTGCCCAGTTGGCCTGAGCAGCACAGTACACTGAAAATATATGTTTCTTGGAGATACACCATGTCTAATCGCCAAACCGGCACCGTTAAATGGTTCAACGATGAAAAAGGCTTCGGCTTCATCACTCCTCAAGGTGGCGGTGACGACCTGTTCGTACACTTCAAAGCTATCGAAAGCGACGGTTTCAAAAGCCTGAAAGAAGGCCAGACCGTTTCCTTCGTGGCTGAGAAAGGCCAAAAGGGTATGCAAGCTGCACAGGTTCGCCCAGAGTAATTTCTCGGCGCACTAAAAAAACCCCGTCCATGTGACGGGGTTTTTTATGGGCGATTGAAAACCGCCTGTCAGCCGCAGTTCACCCGGTTGACCACCAGGTTGGCATCGGTATTGAGGTTCAGGCGATCGGAGCGGTACTCAAGCGTCACCATGTCGTTGGGCTTGAGGATCCGGGCAATCTGCGCGCCGGCACGGGTACGAGCCTGCTCCAGCAATTGTGGCGAGGCCTGCTTGCCAATGGCGAACTCGGCGCCCTTTGCTTCGCAGCGGCCGTTACCGGTCTCGGTCGCCACGGGTTCGGGGGTCGTTTCCGAGGTGCTGCTGCAACCGCTCAAGACCACGGCGGCCAGCAGAGTACTCAATGACGCGAGCTTCCAAGGCATGAAGCCTCCTTTTTCTATAGATAAACAGAGAGCGTGCGACAACCCAAACGGCGCTTGGTTTCAACACCGGAGGTCTCGGCTTGGCTCATCCGGAAAACCGGCAGTTTGCCTGAGCCGCCACTGCTGTTCAGACATGAATCGTGACTGGATATGAACACCGCTCAATAAACGTCGATGTAATCGAACGGAGGATTGGGCCAGTTATCCTTCAGCGCATTGTAGATCTGCATGACCCAGACCTCGTCGCTGGCAGCGACCCGCCCAACGTATCCCGAGCCCTTCGCCCAGGTCTCGAGCCGAAACAGCAAGCCATCGATGTCCGCACCACCGACCACACCCGTGGACAAATAGGCGACACCGCCCTTGGTCACGCGCAGCTGGGTATGCTCGTCGTCACTGGCCGAGGCCAGCAATTGACGAACCGCTTCGAGGGTCAGGCCATCCGGAGCGTTCAAATCGATCTGCACGGCGGGGCTCCTTTAAAAACAAAAAAAAGAGTGTCGCACAGCCCTCTTCCAATGCCTAAGTCGCAGTGCCAAACCGGGGGCAAAAATGCTTAACTCCACTTACAGCCCTCCAACTCGCGAGCCCTACGATGAGCACCGTCAGCATCGAAGCCACCATCAATGCCAAATGGTCGGAGGGCCATAGCTCCTATAGCCCGAGCAGCCCCGAGGAATTGGCAATCATCGGCATAGAATTGCTGGTGAGGGAACTGGGGACGGAGGTCGCCCGCAACTTCATCCAGCAGGCATTCGAACGCTACCCGAGCGTCGTCGACGCCGTGGACTGAAGCTCACGCACCCGCAGGCCCAACCTGCGGGCGCATAGCCAGGCAGGTTACTTGAGGCGCGCCAGGCGCTCGGTCAGCAGGTCGAAGAAGCCCTGGGCATCACCGTTTTCCACCCAGAACGCGTTCTTCGGCGCTTTCAGGCCATCGTACCAGTCGACGATGGTCTGACCGAACGTCGGGCCCTCGCGACTGTCCACGACGACATTGACCGAACGACCAGTGAACAACTGCGGCTTGAGCAGATAGGCAATCACCGTCGCGTCATGCACCGGCCCGCCCGTCATGCCGTAGTGCTCCATGTCGCCCTTGACGTATTCGTTGAGGATATCGCCCACCAGCTTGCTGGCATGGTTGTTCAGCGCCGCGATCTGCTTCAGGCGCGCTTCGCTGGTGAGGATCTTGTGGGTCACGTCCAGCGGCAGGTACGTCAGCTTCACGCCGCTCTTGGCCACGACCTCGGCCGCCTGCGGGTCGGCGAACAGATTGAATTCAGCCACCGGCGTGATATTGCCGCCGTTGAAATGCGCACCGCCCATGATCACCACTTCCTTGATGCCCTGGACGATGTCGGGCTCCTGCACCAGTGCCAGGGCCAGGTTGGTCTGCGGGCCAAGCATGGCAATGGTGATGCTGTGGGGCTTGGCCGCCTTGAGGGTGTCGATCAGGTAGTTGACGGCATTGCCTTCGGCCAACCCCTTCTTCGGCTCGTGCACGGTGACACCCGACAGGCCTTCCTTGCCATGGATGTTTTCCGCGTAGATCGGCGTGCGCATCAACGGTTTCGGCGCCCCGGCATACACGGGCACGTCTTCGCGCCCCGCCCATTCCCGCGCCAGGCGAGCGTTGCGAGAGGTCTTGTCCAGGCGCACATTGCCGGCAACGGTGGTCAGCGCGCGGATATGCAGCTCCTCGGGCGACGCCAGGGCGAACAACAGCGCCACCACGTCATCGGCCCCCGGATCGGTGTCGATGATCAGGTCGATTTTTTCCGCCGCCTGGGCGCCCGTAGCAGTGATCAATGACAAAAGCAGCAGACTCCGGATCAGTTGATGCATTTTCTGAGCATAGCGGTGCATGGCGCACTCCTTGTGCAGGGTTGAACAGGGTTAGAACGTCACTCCAGCGACCAGCACGATATTGCAGTACGCAGAGCACTCGCCTGTGCGAATGATCGCCCGCGCCTGTCGGCTGATGATCTTGAATTGTTCATGGCTGACCAGCGCCCGCTCGCCCAGCGCACCATCGGCATGCAGCGCCTCCAGGGTCGTCAGGGCCGACGGTTGTTTTTCGAGGATCTCCTCGGCCAGTACATGGCTTTCCACCTGCATTTCGCTGAGCACCACCTTCAAGGTGCTGACAAAGTCAGGAATGCCATGGGTCAGGGCCAGGTCGATCAATTCGACCTGGGGCGGCACGGGCAGGCCGGCATCACCGATGACCACCTTGTCGCCATGGCCCAGGGAAGCGATCAGTCGTGACAGTGCCACATTCAACAACGGCGTCTTTTTCATGATTTGAAAGCCTGTACTTCCAGCAACGTGGGGATTGAAGGCTGCGCGCCCGCGCGGGTGACCGACAGCGCGGCGGCGGCCTGGCCGAAACGAATCGCGTCGACCTCGCTTTTGCCGCTCGCCAGGGCTGCCGCGAAACCGCCGACAAAGGTGTCTCCGGCCGCCGTGGTGTCCACTGCCTTGACCCGCGGGGCCGGGAAGTGTTCGAAACTGGCACCGTTGGCGAACATCAACCCCTGGGCACCCAGGGTCACGATCACCTTGCCGGCGCCAGCGGCGATCAGATGCGCCGCGGCGGCTTCGGCGGTTTCCAGGGAATCCACCGCCAGCCCGCTCAAGACCGCTGCTTCGCTTTCATTGGGAATCAGGTAGTCGATGCAGGTGTACCAGTCGGCCGGCAACGTCCGGGAGGCTGGCGCCGGGTTGAGGATGACGATTTTGCCCAACTCGCGAGCGCGCTTGAGGGCGTGGCCGACGGTGGCATCCGGCACTTCGAGCTGGCAGATGATGACATCGGCGCCTTGCAGCACTTCATCGACACTGTCCAGGACCTCGGCGGTGAGCGCACCGTTGGCACCGGCAACGATAACGATCGCATTCTGGCTGTTGTCGTCGACGACGATCAGCGCCACGCCGCTGGCCCCCTCCACCACGCTGACCGCCTGGCAGTCGATGCCCTCGGCCAACAGCCCGCCACGCAACTGTTCGCCGTAGGCATCATTGCCCACGCAACCAACCATCGATACCTGCGCCCCCAGGCGCGCGGCGGCCACCGCCTGGTTGGCACCCTTGCCGCCCGGGATGGTTGCGAACGACTCGCCGATCAGTGTTTCACCACCGCGCGGCAGACGCGGCGCCCGGGTCACCAGGTCCATGTTCAGGCTGCCTATTACCACTACTTTTGCTGGCATACATCACTACTCATCAATTCGGTTCAGCGGTATTGGGCGAATGTACCGGACAGCGGTGCAGTCGACTCTCGCAGGACAATACTTGGCGTCACGATCCGCTGCTCGGTGGCAAGGCCCGGCGTCGCAATTCGTCGCAGCAGCACTTCGGCCGCCATCTCGCCGAGCTGCAGGATCGACTGCCCTACCGTGGTCAACGCCGGGTAGACATAACGGCTCATCTGGATGTCATCGAAACCGATGACCGACAGTTCGCTGGGCACGCGCACGTTGCGTTCAGCGGCGGCGCGCAGTACACCGATGCCGATCATGTCGTTGGCCGCGAAAATCGCGCTCGGCGGCTGCTGTTCAAGCAGTTGCGCGGCGGCGCGGTAGCCACCGGTACTGGTGAAATCGCTCTCGAGCATGCGCTCGACGGGCAGCTCGATCCCGGCCTCTTTCAGCGCACGGCAGTAACCGGCCAGACGCATTTGCGCCACGCTGGTATCGGCCGGGCCACCGATGAAGGCGATATCGCGATGGCCCAGCTCCAGCAGGTGCCGGGTCGCCAGGTAGGCGCCGTATTCATGATCGATGCGCACCAGGTCTGCGTCGACGCCGTCGAGCCCGCGGTCGACGATCACCATGGGCGTGCGCACGTTGGACAGCCCCTCGGCCAGGCCGACATCACCGCCGGCGGACGCGAAGATCAGGCCGTCGATGCGTTTTTCCAGCAGCACCCGCAGGTAGCTGCGTTGCTTGTCCGCGTTGTCGTCGGAGTTGCACAGGATCACGCAATAGCCGTTGCGCTCACAGTAATCCTCGATACCCCGGGCCAACTCGGCAAAGTAAGGGTTGAGGCTGTTGGGCACCAGCAGGCCGATGGTCGCCGTGGTCTTGGCCTTGAGCGACCGGGCCACGGCGCTGGGCACGTAGTCCAGGCGCTCGATGGCCGCCTCGACCTTGAGCCGCACTTCCTCGCTGACCGGCCGCGTCTTGTTCACCACGTGGGACACGGTGGTATAGGAAATCCCGGCGAGCGCTGCTACATCCTTGATCGTCGCCATGGTTCAGCCCCGCCGACTGGCGCGCTGGCTGCGATAGGTATCGAGCACGACCGCCACCACGATCACCGCACCGGTAATAATGCGCTTGGTCGGCTCAGTAGCGCCGATTTGCGCCAGGCCCGCCGCCAGCACGGAGATGATCAGCACGCCAAAGAAGGTACTGATGACCGAGCCGCGCCCACCCATCAGGCTGGTGCCACCGATGACCACGGCAGCGATGACTTGCAGCTCAAGCCCTGAACCGGCGTTCGGATCCGCCGCTTCCAGGCGCGAGATCTGGAACAGCGCGGCCACACCGGCCAGCAAGCCCATCAGGCTGAACACCAGGATCTTGTAAGGCTTTGGATTGATACCGGCCAGGCGCACGGCTTCTTCATTGGTGCCGATGCCGATCAGGTAGCGGCCGAACACCGTACGGGTCAGCACGGCCTGGGCAATGAAGATCACCAGCAAGGCGATGATGAACGAAGGTGAGATACCAAAGGCGATGGGGTTGGACAGCCAGGCGAACGAGTCGCCGATGTAGGCAGTCCGCGAGCCGGTCATCTGGTACGCCAGGCCCCGGGCCATTTCCAGCACGCCGAGGGAGACGATGAACGATGGAATCCGCCACGCCACGGTAATCGAACCGGTGACAGTACCCGCCAGCGCCGCCACGGCCATGCCGAGCAAGGCCGATGGCCACACGCTCCAGCCCCAGCCGAGCACGGCCACGCTGACCGTCGATGCCGCAAGCGCCAGCACCGATCCCACCGACAGGTCGATGCCACCGATGATCAGGATGAACGTCATGCCGACCGCCAGCACCATCAGGTCCGGAATCTGGTTGGCCAAGGTGCTGAAGGTGTCATAGGACAGGAAATGGCTGCTCAGGGCCGAGAACAGCGCGACCATGGCCAGCAGCGCGCCAGCCAGGCCCAGGTAGGTCCCGAGGCCATAGAAATTGCCACTCGATTTGCCGACGGCAGATGCGGTTTTCATGAAAAATCCCTAGGCGCTGCTTCGTTGAGCAACGCATCACGTTTTTGGTAGCCGGCGAATGCGGCGGCAAGCAAGTCATCCTGGGTCCAGCTGTCGCGCTCGAAGGTGTCGATCAGGCGCCCGGCGGACAGTACGCCGATCCGGTCACAGATCAACATCAGCTCCCGCAGGTCGCTGGATACCACGACCAGCGCCTTGCCCTGGCGAGTCAGCTCGCCGAGCAGCGCGTAAATGTCGAATTTGGCGCCGACATCGATGCCACGGGTCGGCTCATCGAACAACATGACCGCGCAATCGCGTTCGAGCCAACGACCGATCACCACTTTCTGCTGGTTGCCGCCCGACAGCTCGGACACCAACTGGGTCGGGCTGGAGCTGCGGATGCGCATGGCATCGACCTGCCGCTGTGCCAAGGCCAGTTCAGCATCGCCATTGACCAGGCCGGCGCTGGAAATCTCCGGCATGTTGCCCAGGGCAATGTTGGCGGCGATGGATTGGGTCAGCAGCAGCCCTTCACCCTTGCGGTCTTCGGTGATCAACGCGATGCCATGGGCCACCGCATCGGCCGGGGAGCGAATGCTCACGACCTGGGCCGGCGAACCCAGCGCCACCGTGCCACTGTCGGCGGTATCGGCACCGAAGATCAACCGCAGCAGTTCGGTGCGCCCTGCCCCGATCAGGCCGGAGATACCGAAGATCTCGCCACTGCGCACCTCAAAGGACACGTCGCGAACCTTGTCGGAGCGTGTCAGGCCTTTAACGGTCAGCGCCGGCGCGCCGATCTGGCGTGGACCCAGGTCGATATGCTCGCCCAGCTCCCGGCCAACCATCAGGGTCACCAGTTGCTCGCTGTTGTAGTTGGCCATCGGCTCGACGCAGACCAGGTTGCCATCGCGCAGCACGGCAATGCGCTGAGCGACCCGCGCCAGTTCTTCGAGGCGATGGGAAATGTAGATGATCGAGACGCCGCGAGCCTGCAGACGAGTGATCTGTTCAAAGAGCATCTCGACTTCGCGGGCCGTCAGCATCGCCGTCGGCTCATCGAGAATCAGCACATGGCAATCGCCAATCAGGTTGCGGGCGATCTCGACCATCTGCTGGTGACCGATCCCCAGTTCGCCAACCAACGTGTCAGGATCGATTGCATCGAGCCCCACCTGGGCCATGGCTTCGATGGCCGCCTTGCGCAATTGCTTGCGACTGATCCAGCCGCCGTGGTTGGGCAGGTTGTCGAGAAACAGGTTCTCGGCCACGGAAAGGGTCGGCAGCAGGTTGAGTTCCTGCATCACCATGCGCACGCCCAGTTCTTCAGCCTGGGTCCGGCTGCCAGGGCGATAATCCTGACCTTGAAATTGCATCTGCCCGGTCGTCGGCGTCACCAACCCGCCGATGATCTTGGACAAGGTGCTTTTGCCGGCGCCATTTTCGCCGGTCAGCGCCAGCACTTCACCGCGCATCAACGTCAGGTTGATGTCGGTCAGTACCGGTTGGGCATAGGTCTTGCCGATACCGCTGACGCACAGGACAGCGTTCGGGTCGCGAACGGACATAACAAACTCTCCAATGCGCTCGCCCGGATGGGCGAGCACCGTTGTGTCGCCAGGATAACTACTTGGTCACCAGCTCGACCGGAGTTTCGATAACGCCGTTGGTACCGCTGTCGACTTTTTCGCCCTTGAGGATCTTCAGCGCCGTCTCGATGCCGAACACGGCCTGCTTGGCGGCGAACTGATCGGCCGTCGCCAGGACACGACCGTCCTTGAGCATCGGCTTGATGGCATTGATGTTGTCGTAGCCGACCACCTGCACCTTGCCCGCCTTGCCCGCCGCGCGCACGGCCGATACAGCGCCGACCGCCATGCTGTCGTTACCGGCCAGCAGTGCCTTGATGTTCGGGTATTCGCTGAGCATCGACGCGGCAACCTGGTTGCCCTTGTTGATTTCCCAGTCGCCCGATTGCAGGGAAACGACCTTGACCTGCGCCGCTTCCATCGCATCCTTGAAGCCCGCGGTGCGTGCCTGGGCATTGGTGGTGGTGGACACGCCTTCGATGATGCCGACTTCGTCACCGGCCTTGAGCTGCTTGGCCAGGTACTCGCCCACCAGGCGCGCCCCCTTGCGGTTGTCCGGGCCTACGAACGGCACGTTGATGTTCTTGCTTTTGACGACGGCCGGATCGAGCTGGTTATCGATGTTGATCACGGTGATGCCAGCGTCGACGGCTTTCTTGATCACCGGCACCATGGCCTTGGAATCCGCTGGCGCGATGATCAGCGCATCGACCTTGGACACGATCATCTGCTCGACGATGCGGATCTGGTTGGCGGTGTCGGTTTCATCCTTGATCCCGTTGGAGATCAGGTCGAAATCGGCGGAGTGTTCCTTCTGATACGCCTTGGCGCCGTCTTCCATGGTCAGGAAGAACTCGTTGGCCAGGGATTTCATGACCAGGGCGACCTTGGGTTTTTCTGTGGTCTGGGCGAATGCCGAGGAGATAGGCAGCGCAGCGGATGCGGCCGCGAGCATGGCGACAGCGAGAAGACGTCCAGCGAATGGCAACTTCATGGGTTCACTCCGATCTTATGATTATTGTGAGCAAATCAATGCACGGAACGCCGCGCAAACGTTTGCGTGAAGTGAACTATGGTAAGGCTTCGGGGATTTGTCAACGTTGCGGTTTCATCCGCAACGTCGCAGCTCAACGTCCAGGCTCAGGCCGTCGTATTGACCACCGTACCCGAACTGGCGCCCTTTGCCAGCTCCGTGACCAAATGGCCGGTGACCTCCAGCAACGCGCCACTGGTGTCGGCGATCTGTCCCTGAATCGCCATGACCGAAGAGTTCTTGGCTTCCGGGGTTGGATAGGTCTGCGCCTGTGCGGCGGCCAGTTGTTGCTGCTGCTCCCTGAGCTGTTGCTGAAGCTCTTGCATCCGCTTGAGTAAAATCTGGACGGCAATGCTCTGGGTGCTGCCGCTCTCTTGTGCCTGACCGGTCGCTTCCGCGCCCGTCCCCGTCCGGACTTTGCCGGGCGTTGGCGTCTCGCCAAGGGCCTCATCGGCGGCCTCGGTACTCGCCTCGTTCAAGGCCTTCAGGGTAGCTGCGGACTGACCGCCAATGGTCACGGCCGCCGCATTGGGAAAGCCGATAGAAAACGACATGACAAAACTCCATGGATGGGATTCCTACGCAGGACATCGCCCGCTGAGACAATTTCTTTAGCACTCGCGCAAATCCGCCACAGGCCAGAGCGGTTGAACCACCCGTTTATGCCAGCTAATAAAAAATTCCTTTCTCCTACACCAAAACGAAAAAAGTGCTGTCAGACGATTTTCTTTAATTTTAAGCAGTTGCGTAATTGCCTACGGTTAAATACTGTACGCACGTACAGCTTAATAAGGATAATCCTGTGGCCCCGCCCTCCGCTGCAACTACCCCTTTAGATTCCTATACACGACTCGGCCTGCGGGTCTCGAAAATCATCAACGCCCCCACCGCGCAAAAAGCCAAGGCAGCCCTGATCTTCCGCCTTCCCGACGAGCCGGTGGATGAGTGGGAGCGCCTGCTGGAAGAAATCGACGAGAACGACAACGTGACCCTCGCCTATCGCGACGATGGTGGTGTGCAGGTTTTCTGGGTTGTGCCGAAGGAAGATTGAGTCTGATGAGTGTTCGCTGTTTAGCTTTTTTGCTTGTGTTTTTCGCCATGGGCGCACAGGCCGGTGCTCCGCGCACCTTCAACGAAGCCAAGAAAGTCGCCTGGAAACTCTACGCACCACAATCCACCGAGTTTTACTGTGGCTGCAAATACACCGGCAATCGCGTGAACCTGGCCGCCTGCGGTTATGTACCGCGCAAGAATGCCAGCCGCGCCGCTCGCATCGAGTGGGAGCATATTGTCCCGGCGTGGCAGATCGGCCATCAGCGTCAATGCTGGCAACAAGGGGGTCGCAAGAACTGCACCCGCTATGACCCGGTCTATCAACGGGCCGAGGCCGACCTGCACAACCTGGTGCCGAGCATCGGGGAAGTGAATGGTGATCGCAGCAATTTCAGTTTCGGCTGGTTGCCGGTGCAGAAGGGTCAGTACGGCTCATGCCTGACCCAGGTGGACTTCAAGGCCAAGAAGGTCATGCCCCGCCCTTCTATCCGAGGGATGATCGCCCGGACCTATTTCTACATGAGCAAGCAATATGGCCTGCGCCTCTCGAATCAGGACCGGCGCTTGTATGAGGCCTGGGACAAGACCTACCCGGTCGAGAGCTGGGAGCGTCAGCGCAACCAGAGCGTGGCGTGCGTCATGGGCCGTGGCAACGAGTTCGTGGGGCCGGTGGACATGAAGGTCTGCGGCTGACCTGGCTTGTATGAAACTGTGGGAGCGAGCTTGCTCGCGATAGGGGCATGTCAGCCAACATCGACATTGGCTGATCCACCGCTATCGCGAGCAAGCTCGCTCCCACAGGTTTTGTTCTGTCCGGTTATGGAGTGGTCGGGTAATCCACCACCAACGTCTCGATGTTGCGTTTTTTCGCCCGGACCAGGGCAGCCGTCACCTGTTCCTGCTTGGCTTCAGCCTCGGCCTTGGAACTGAAAGGACCGACCAGGACGCGCTCCTTGCCGTTTTCCCGCACCACGTTCGACATGAAGCTGTGTTCGATGAGCCAGCCGGTCAGGTCGCTGACCGCCTGCGGCGTTTCGCCGCGAACCTCGACGGCCCACTGCGGGGCGGCAGCGGCGGCCGGTGCGGAGGTCGCTACGGGTTTGGGTTTCGGTGCTTCGACGTCACGCCCTTCACCGCATCCTGCCAGCACCAATACCGCAATAACCCAAGCCAATTTGCGCACAACGTTTCCCCCGGAAGACATGAGGCACGGATTTTAGCACCCGTGCCCCTCAAGATCGCCGCAAACAGTGCTCAAAACACGAGAATCCTGCCCGGCGTCTCTGTATAGTCGCACCCTGGGAATTAATGCTGCATCTGCACGTCAGAAAGAGGCACCCACATTGTGACACTTAGCACTAATCTATAAGCAGTACCGACATCTGCACTGTCTGAATCAGGTGCCCTATAAAGCAATCAAGGAGAACACCATGCTGATACTCACCCGCAAAGTCGGTGAAAGCATAAACATTGGTGACGACATCACGATCACCATTCTGGGCGTAAGCGGCCAACAGGTCCGGATCGGCATCAACGCCCCGAAAAACGTTGCGGTGCATCGCGAAGAGATTTACCAGCGTATTCAGGCGGGCCTCACTGCCCCCGACAAGCCGCAAACTCCCTGAGCCTTGCTGCAGTCCGTAGCCAGCCCGTTTGCATCGTCGCAATGGCTGGCTAAAGATTCTGGTCGACCGTACCTCACCCTGCCCCCACCTTTTTTCGTCCTGCCCGTTGAATCGATACTAATGACATGGCGCTTGGCATGGCTGTCAGACGTTTCGTTTTAATGATGACGAAGCAGGCGTTCGCGGTCGGTCAACCCAGGCTCACGCCGCGTGCCATGCCCGTGGCGGCGATCACCATCAAGATCAGCAACAAGGCTTCGATGTGGCTGATCCGTGCAAACCGGCCGGCTTTCGAAGGATCGATCGCAGCCCCTTTGCCCAGCGCCATCCGCCATTTGATCAGGGCGATCATTGGCGCGATCTCAAGCAACAGGATCAGCAGGAACAAAGTCATCTTCAGGTGAAACAGCGGTTGGTGCAGGTAATAATCCGTGCCTTTTTCGTACCCGCCAAACGCCCGCATCCCACCCGTCACCAACAACACCAGCGCCGACAGGCCCCACAGGTTGTCAGCGACCAAGACACCCCGAACCGCATCCACACCGCTCGCCAGTCGTCGCAGTGCCGTGCCGCGCGTCAGCACCGCCCAGAACCCGAGGGCGAAGGCCAGCAGATGAATTGCCGCGAGAGACCAATGAGCCAACATGGAAGAACCCTGTCAGAGAGAACGTCGAATCGACCTGACAGTACTAGCTCATAAAACAATGATTGCCAGGCTGGCCACAAAAAAATGTGGGAGCGAGCTTGCTCGCGATGGCGGTGTATCAGTCGACAACAATGTTGCCTGACATTCCGCTATCGCGAGCAAGCTCGCTCCCACAGTGGGTACTGCGTAAGGCTTAGTCCGCCAGACGCCAGGTCGTGCCGCCCTTCCCATCCTCCAGCACCACGCCCATGGCGGTGAGCTGGTCGCGGATGCGGTCGGATTCGGCCCAATCCTTGTTGGCACGTGCAGTCAGGCGTGCCTGGATCAACGCCTCGACTTCGGCGGCGTCCACGCGGCCTTCGGCACCGGCCTGCAGGAAGTCATCGGCTTCGAGCTGCAACACACCCAGTACGCTGGCCAGTTCTTTCAGGCGAGCCGCCAGACCAGCCGCCGCGTTGAGATCACTCTCACGCAGGCGGTTGATCTCACGCACCATCTCGAACAGCACCGCGCACGCTTCCGGCGTGCCGAAGTCGTCGTTCATCACTTCGGTGAAACGCGCCACGAAGGCTTCGCCACCAGCGGCCGGCACGCTCGGCAACCCCTTCAACGCGTGATAGAAACGCTCCAGGGCACCCTTGGCGTCCTTGAGGTTGTCTTCCGAGTAGTTGATGGCGCTGCGGTAGTGGCTCGACACCAACAGATAACGCACGACTTCCGGGTGGTACTTGTCGAGCACGTCGCGGATGGTGAAGAAGTTGTTCAAGGACTTGGACATCTTCTCGCCATTGATGCGGATCATGCCGCAATGCATCCACGCGTTGGCGTAGGTCTTGCCGGTGGCTGCTTCGCTCTGGGCGATTTCGTTTTCGTGGTGCGGGAACTCCAGGTCACTGCCGCCGCCATGAATATCGAAGGTCTCGCCCAGGCAGCAGGTGGACATCACCGAGCATTCGATGTGCCAGCCCGGACGCCCGGCGCCCCACGGCGACGCCCAGCTCGGCTCACCCGGCTTGGCGCCCTTCCACAGCACGAAGTCCAGCGGGTCTTCTTTCGACTCGTCGACTTCGATACGCGCGCCGATGCGCAGGTCTTCGATCTTCTTGCGCGACAGCTTGCCGTAGCCCATGAACTTGGCGACGCGGTAGTACACGTCGCCATTGCCCGGTGCGTAGGCGTAGCCCTTGTCGATCAAGGTCTGGATCATGCTCAGCATGCCAGGGATGTGGTCCGTGGCACGAGGCTCCAGGTCCGGCTTGAGGATATTGAGGCGCGCCTCATCCTCGTGCATGGCCTTGATCATCCGCTCGGTCAGCGCATCGTAAGGCTCGCCGTTTTCACGGGCACGGTTGATGATCTTGTCTTCGATGTCGGTGATGTTGCGCACGTAGGTCAGGTCATAACCGCTGAATCGCAGCCAGCGGGTTACCAGGTCGAAGGCGACCATGCTGCGGCCATGACCAATGTGGCAGTAGTCGTACACGGTCATGCCGCAGACGTACATGCGGACCTTGTTGCCATCCAGCGGCTTGAAGACTTCTTTGCTCTTGGTGAGCGTGTTGTAGATCGTAAGCACAGGGTTTCCCTTAAGACTTGATCACTGACCCCAGGAATCGCGCAAGGTCACGGTACGGTTGAATACCGGAGCACCGGGTTTCGAGTCCTTGATATCCGCGCAGAAGTAACCTTCGCGCTCGAACTGGAAACGGTCTTCCGGCTGTGCATTGCCCAGCGAAGGCTCGGCACGACAACCAGTGAGTACTTGCAGGGAGTCAGGGTTGATGTTGTCCAGGAAGCTGGCGCTGTCTTCGGCCTTTTCCGGGTTCGGCGAACGGAACAGGCGATCGTACAGGCGCACTTCGCACTCGACGCTGGCGGCGGCCGGCACCCAGTGGATCACGCCCTTGACCTTGCGACCTTCCGGGTTCTTGCCCAGGGTGTCGGGATCGTACGAGCAACGCAGTTCGACGATGTTGCCGTCGGCGTCCTTGATGGCCTCGTCGGCGCGGATCACGTAGCTGCCACGCAGGCGCACTTCGCCGGTAGGCTCCAGGCGCTTGTAGCCTTTCGGCGGCTCTTCCATGAAGTCTTCACGGTCGATGTAGATTTCCCGGGCGAACGGCAGGACGCGCACGCCCATGTCTTCTTTCGGGTGGCGCGGCAACTCGAGGTTCTCGACCTGGCCTTCCGGGTAGTTGGTGATCACGACTTTCAGCGGACGCAGCACGCACATGGCGCGCGGGGCGCTGTGGTCGAGGTCGTCACGGATGCTGAATTCCAGCATGCCGAAGTCCACCACGCCGTCGGAACGGTTGGTGCCGACCATTTCGCAGAAATTGCGGATCGACTTGGGCGTGTAGCCACGACGACGGAAGCCCGACAGCGTCGACATGCGCGGGTCATCCCAGCCGTTGACGTGCTTCTCGTCCACCAGTTGCTTGAGCTTGCGCTTGCTGGTGATGGTGTAGTTCAGGTTCAGGCGGCTGAATTCGTACTGGCGCGGGTTGGCCGGCACCGGCAGGTGCTCGAGGAACCATTCGTACAACGGACGATGGCTTTCGAATTCCAGGGTGCAGATCGAATGAGTGATGCCTTCGATGGCGTCCGACTGGCCGTGGGTGAAGTCATAGTTGGGGTAGATGCACCATTTGTCGCCGGTCTGGTGGTGATGGGCGTGACGGATGCGGTACATGATCGGGTCGCGCAGGTTCATGTTCGGCGAAGCCATGTCGATCTTGGCGCGCAGCACCCGAGCGCCGTCCGGGAACTCACCGGCGCGCATGCGGGCAAACAGGTCCAGGTTCTCTTCCACGCTGCGGTCACGGAACGGGCTGTTCTTGCCCGGCTCGGTCAGGCTGCCACGGTATTCCTTGGCCTGCTCGGGGGTCAGGTCGCACACGTAGGCGTTGCCGGCCTTGATCAGTTCCACTGCCCAGTCGTGCAACTGGTCGAAATATTGCGAGGCGTAGCGCACCTCACCGGACCATTGGAAACCCAGCCACTTGACGTCGCTTTCGATCGCGTCGATGTATTCCTGGTCTTCCTTGGCCGGGTTGGTGTCGTCGAAACGCAGGTGCGTGACGCCGCCGAACTCCTGGGCCAGGCCGAAATTCACGCAGATCGACTTGGCATGGCCGATGTGCAGGTAGCCGTTGGGCTCTGGTGGGAAGCGAGTGACGATCTGTGTGTGCTTACCCGAGTCCAGGTCCGCCTGGATGATCGGGCGCAGGAAGTTGACCGGCACGGCCGGGCCGGTCTTGGAATTCGAGGTAGGGTCGACAGTGGGCTTGCTCATAGGATCCTTGAACAGACAAGTGCGCGGCCGGGTACGGCCTGATAAATCAAAGCCCGTATCATAGCCGATGCTGTCAAGCACCTGACAGGCCAGGCCGGCAAACGATTGAATTTAATCGACGACCAGATGAAAAACAGCCTCGAAATTCGTGCCCGGCGCGCTAAACTGCCCAGCCTGGCCGATTACAGCCAGACCGGTTGCGGGCAGTGAAGCCCCGAAACCCACGAATTCCTTGAAAGAGTACCGATCATGAGCAAAGTCAAACTGACCACCAACCACGGTGACATCGTCCTGCAACTGAACGCCGAGAAAGCGCCGCTGACCGTGGCCAACTTCATCGAATACGTCAACGCCGGCCACTACGAAAACACCGTGTTCCACCGCGTCATCGGCAACTTCATGATCCAGGGCGGCGGTTTCGAGCCAGGCATGAAGGAAAAGAAAGACAAGCGCCCAAGCATCCAGAACGAAGCCGACAACGGCCTGCCGAACAAAAAGTACAGCGTTGCCATGGCCCGTACCATGGAGCCGCATTCGGCCTCCGCACAGTTCTTCATCAACGTGGCGGACAACAGCTTCCTGAACCACAGCGGCAAGACCACCCAGGGCTGGGGCTATGCGGTGTTCGGTGAAGTGATCGAAGGCACCGACGTGGTCGACAAGATCAAAGGCGTTTCCACCACGTCCAAGGCCGGCCACCAGGACGTCCCGGCAGAAGACGTGATCATCGAGAAAGCCGAGATCGTTGAGTGATATTGCTGATTTCAGACTTGCATCTGGAAGAGGAGCGCCCGGACATCACCCGGGCGTTTCTGGATTTACTCGCCACACGCGCCCGCTCGGCGCAAGCGTTGTACATTCTGGGCGACTTTTTCGAAGCCTGGATCGGCGACGATGCCATGACGCCGTTCCAGCGTTCCATCTGCCAGGCCCTGCGCGAATTGAGCGACAGCGGCACGGCCATCTTCCTGATGCACGGCAATCGCGACTTCATGCTGGGGCAGGCCTTTTGCAAAGCGGCCGGCTGCACCCTGCTCAAGGACCCGAGTGTCGTGCAGTTCAATGGCGAGCCGGTGCTGCTGATGCACGGCGACAGCCTCTGCACCCGCGACGAAGGCTACATGAAGCTGCGGCGCTGGCTGCGCAACCCGGTCACGCTGTTCGTCCTGCGGCACCTGCCGCTGGGCAGCCGGCAGAAACTGGCGCGCAAACTGCGCAACGAAAGCCGCACGCAGACACGCATGAAAGCCAATGACATCGTCGACGTCACACCCGAAGAGATCCCGCGGATCATGCAGCAATACGGCGTGAAGACCTTGATCCACGGCCACACCCATCGACCCGCCATCCACAAGCTGCAACTGGGCGAACACGCCGCCCGGCGCATCGTGCTGGGGGATTGGGACAAGCAAGGCTGGGCGTTGCAGGTGGATGAACAAGGGTTTGCGTTGGCGCCATTTGGGTTCGGTAATGCGCAGTTGGCGTTGCCAAGCACTTAAAGACCCCACAGCCCCTGTGGGAGCGGGCTTCTGTGGGAGCCAAGCTTTTGTGGGAGCCGAGCTTGCTCGCGATGGCGGCGTAACAGACAACAGAGATATTGACTGGAAGGGCCTCATCGCGAGCAAGCTCGGCTCCCACAGAAGCCCGCTTCCACAGTGGACTGCATTCCACTTCTGGATCAATGCCCCGCCGATGCAGGCCCAGCCTTCGCCGCAAACGGCGGCTTCGCCAGCCACACCAGCATGATCAACCCCATGAACGCCCACCCCAGCAGCGTGAAGTAATCCACGGTGGAGAGCATGTATGCCTGGCTGTTGAGGACCTGTTCAAGCCGGGCATAGGCCGGGGCACTCGCGCCACCGAGTTGGTTGAGTGCTTCGCGGGTGGCCGGCTCGAAAGTGCTGATGCTTTCGCTCAGGTAGGCGTGATGCTGGTCGGCCCGACGGATCCAGATCCAGGTGGTCAGGGACGCGGCAAAGCTGCCGCCCAGGGTCCGCAGGAACGTCGCCAGCCCCGCGCCGTCGGCAATCTGGTGCGGCGGCAGGTCCGACATCAGAATGCTCAGGGTCGGCATGAAGAACAGCGCCACGCCGATGCCCATGAACAACTGCACCATCGCAATGTGCTGGAAATCCACCTCATTGGTAAACCCGGCACGCATGAAGCAGCTCAGCCCCATGGCCAGGAACGCCAGCCCGGCCAACACACGCAGGTCGAACCGGTGGGCGTACTTGCCGACGAAGGGTGACATCAGCACCGGCAGGATGCCGATGGGCGCCACCGCCAGCCCGGCCCAGGTCGCGGTGTAGCCCATCTGTGTCTGCAACCACTGCGGCAGGATCAGGTTGATGCCGAAGAACCCGGCATAGCCCCCCACCAGCACGATGGTGCCGATGCGGAAGTTGCGATAGGCAAACAGCCGGAGATTGACCACCGGGTGACGGTCGGTCATTTCCCAGATCACGAACACCGCCAGGGCAATGATCGAAATCAGCGCACCCATAATGATGAAATTCGATTCGAACCAGTCCAGGTCGTTGCCTTTGTCGAGGATCACCTGGAGCGCACCGACGCCAATGATCAGCGTGATCAGCCCCACGTAATCCATCGGTTGATGGCTGGTGACCACCGGCCGCGCCTTGAGCTGCTGTTTCACCACGAGCGCCGCGAAGACGCCGATGGGCACGTTGATGAAGAAGATCCACGGCCAGCTGTAGCTGTCGGTGATCCAGCCGCCGAGGATCGGCCCGGCAATCGGCGCCACCACCGTGACCATCGCCAGCAACGCCAGGGCCATGCCGCGCCTGGCCGGCGGGTACACGGCTATCAGCAGGGTCTGGGTCATCGGATACAACGGCCCGGCCACCAGCCCTTGAAGTACACGAAAGCCAATCAGCTCCGGCATCGAGGTGGAAATACCACACAAGAACGACGCGAGCACGAACAGCATCGTCGCCCACAAAAACAGCTTCACCTCGCCAAACCGCCGGCTCAGCCAGCCGGTAAGCGGCAAGGCGATGGCGTTGCTCACCGCGAACGAGGTAATCACCCAGGTGCCCTGCTCCGAGCTGACACCCAGGTTGCCGGAAATGGTCGGCAAGGCGACGTTGGCAATGGTGGTGTCGAGCACCTGCATGAACGTCGCCAGCGACAGCCCGATGGTGCTGAGCAACAGGCTGGGCGGCGTGAAAGACGCGTTATTGCTCATTGCGAAATCCTATGAAGCGAAGGTGGCGAAATCCCTTAGGGCAAGACACAAACCCTGTGGGAGCGAGCTTGCTCGCGATAGCGGTATGCCAGTCCCCAGGATGCAAGCTGGCCCGCCGCAATCGCGAGCAAGCTCGCTCCCACAGGTTCAACGCTGTAGCTGACTAGCGCTGCACCGTCTTGCTGGCCACTGCGCTGTTGTCGTGGATCAGGCGGGCGATCATCGCGTCGGCATCGGTCAACTGCTGGTCGTAGACCTGGGTGCTGAACGAGGCTTTCTGCGGTGGCTGCTGGGCCAGTACCGGACCGCTCTGGTCGTGCAGGTCGACGTTGACCAGGGTCGACAGGCCGACCCGCAGCGGATGCTTGGCCAGTTCCTGGGCATTGATGTGAATGCGCACCGGCACCCGCTGGACGATCTTGATCCAGTTACCGGTGGCGTTCTGCGCCGGCAGCAAGGCAAACGCGCTGCCGGTCCCGGCGCCAAGGCTGTCGATGGTGCCGCTGTACTTCACATCGCTGCCGTACAGGTCGGCTTCGATGTCCACCGGCTGGCCGATGCGCATGTCGCGCAGTTGGGTTTCCTTGAAGTTGGCGTCGATCCACAGCTGATCCAGCGGGATCACCGCCATCAACGCCGTGCCCGGCTGCACCCGTTGGCCGAGTTGCACGGTGCGCTTGGCGACATAACCGGTGACCGGTGCGATCAAGGTACTGCGGGCGTTGGCCAGGAAGGCCTGGCGCAGTTGCGCGGCGGCGGACTGCACGTCGGGATGGGACGACACCACGGTATCGTCCACCAAGGCGCTGGTGGTCTTGAGCTGCTGCCGGGCATTGGCCAAGGCGTTCTGCGCCGAGGTCAGGTCATCCCGGGCGTGAGACAGTTCCTCCTTGGAAATCGCCCCGCCGGCCGCCAGGTTCTTGCGTCGGCTGTAGTTTTCCTGGGCCTTCTGCACTTCGGCCTCTTGCGCATTGACCTGCGCCCGCATGCCATCGACGTTGCTGTACAAACCACGCACCTGGCGCACGGTCCGGGCCAGGTTGGCCTGGGCACTTTGCAGCCCGACTTCGGCGTCGTTCGGGTCGAACTGCACCAGCACCTGGCCTTCACGCACCAGGTCGCCGTCGTCAGCCCCGATGCTCACCACGGTGCCGGTGACCAGCGGCGTGATTTCCACCACGTTGCCGTTCACATAGGCATCGTCGGTGCTTTCACCCCAGCGACCATACAGTTCGTACCAGGCCCAGACGCCCAGGCCCGAAAGAATGACCAGCAGCGTCAGTGTCAGCAGCATGACCTTGCGCTTGCGTGGGTTGCTGTCTTGCGCATGTTCGGATTGAGTCGTTTCGGCAGTCGCCATGACAAGTACCTCGAATCAGTTATTTGGCGTGGTAGCGGCCGGGGTGGCCGCCGCCAGGGTCTGGGCCTCGAAACCGCCGCCCAGGGCCTGCATCAGTTGGATCGACAAATCGATCTGGTCGGCATTCAGGTTCGCCAGTTGGCGCTGGGCCTGGAGCAATTGCTGCTCGATGCTCAACACGTCCAGGTAATTACCGATGCCCGAGCCGTAGCGCTGGACCACCGTGTCGTAGGAGCTCTGTGCGATATCGGTGGCATGTTGCTGGGCGCCGATCTGGCGAGCGATGTCACGCAATTGGTTGATGGTGTCGCTGACATCCCCAAGGGCCGTGACCAGGCTCTTGTTGTATTGCGCCACCGCCAGGTCGTAATCGGCGTCCCGGGCATCCAGGTCCGCCCGCAAGCGGCCGCCATCGAAGATCGGCAGCGACACCGTCGGCCCCACATTGAAGAAGCGGCTGGCCGAACCGAACATCGCATCGCCCAGCAACGACCGGGTTCCGGCGGCTGCGCTCAAGTTGAGATTGGGGTAGAAGTTGGTCTTGCCGGCCTCGATGTTCTTGCTCGCCGCCTCGACCCGCCAGCGTGCCGCGACCAGGTCCGGGCGCCGCCCCAGCAACTCGGCCGGCAGGTTCGACGGCAAGGCGACCGCGCTGGCTTGCAGCACGTTGGGCCGGGGAATTTCATTGCCGCGGTCCGGACCTTTGCCCAACAACACCGCCAGGGCAATCTTGGCGCTTTGCAGGCGTTTCTCTGCGTCGATCAGGGTTGCGTCGGCGCTGGCTTCCAGGCTTTCGGTCTGCTGGAACTGGTATTCGCTGTCGATCCCGGCAGTGAGGCGGCGCTTGCCCAGGTCGAGCATCTGCCGGGTGCGCTTGAGGTCCTCGGAGGCCAGGTCATGAATAATGTGGGCCTGGCCCAGGTCGCTGTAGGCCCGGGCCACGTCGGCGGCCAGGGTCAGTTGCGCGGCCTGGCGATCGATCTCGGCGGCGCGGGCCTGGCCGAGGGCGGCTTCCCAGGCGGCACGCTGGCCGCCCCAGAGGTCGAAGTTGTAATTGAAGTCCACACCTAACGTGCGCAGCGTGCTGTACGCCCCGCCCTGCCCTTGCGGGTCCTGGTCACGGGACAGCCGCGAACGGCTGGCGCCGCCGCTGGCATCCAGGGTCGGCAGGCGCGCCGCGTTGGCGGCATAGGCGGCGGCACTGGCCTGATGCACCCGGGCGCTGGCGATCTGCATGTCCGGGCTATCGCGCAGGGCTTCACGGATCAAGCCGTCGAGTTGCGGGTCGCCGAGGCTCTTCCACCAATCGCTTTTCGGCCACGCGGCCTGCGACAGCGTGACGCCGTTCAGGGATTGCCCGGCCTTGAGGCTCTGGGCCTCCAGGTTGACGCCTTCGGTCTTCAGGCCGCTGTAGCTGGCACAGCCCGCCAGGCTCATGGCCAAGACCACCAGGCTTAATCGGGTACGCAAGGTTTTACGCTTCATTTTTCCCCCATTCGCGACACGGTGATGGGGTCACCGGCGGCGAGCAGAATTTTCTTGAGGATCTGTTCGAGGGTTTGCAGCTCCTCGGGGCTGATGGCGCTGGCCAACTGGTTCATGGCCTCGGCACCGATAAACGGCAGGCGATCGGCCAGGGCCTGGCCGGCTTCGGTCAACACCAGGCGCACTTGCCGGCGGTCCTGGGCGGAGCGTTCACGGGCCAGGAAACCTTTCTGCTCCAGGCGATCGAGCATCCGCGTCATCGAGCCGCTGTCCAGGGACAGGTAACGACACAGCTCGGCCGGCGTCTCGATGCCGTACTGGGCCATGATGATCAACACCTTGAACTGCGCGGCGGTGATGCCGACGGGTTCCATATGAGTGTCGATGATCCGGTCCTTGAGCAGCGCGGTACGGCCGAGCAGCATGCCGAGATGGCAATTGTGAAAGTTGTCTGGGGTGAAATGCTTCATCTGACCACCGTTTGCTGCCTAGGCAGTGAATGTATGTCGAGATATTACTGCTTAGGCAGCAAATGTCAATCGAATAGTTAGCTTGCTATGCACTAGCAACCGAAACGCAGATAAACCTGTGGGAAACCAATGTGGGAGCGAGCTTGCTCGCGATAGCGGTATGTCAATCAACGAAGGTGTTGAATGTCATACCGCTATCGCGAGCAAGCTCGCTCCCACAGGGGGTTGGGGGAAGGTTAGAAATCGCGTTTGTAGAAGATGTCCAGCGAGCTGGCGACGCCGCTCGCGGCTTCGAGGTAGACCTTCTTGCTGAGCTTGTAGCGCAGGGCGATGGTGTTGGCCGGTTCGAACACGCCAACGCCGTAGCGCAGGCTGAGTTTTTCCGACAGGTTGCCGCTGGCGACCACGCTGGTGGCATTGCCGCTGCCCTGGGTGTCGAGCTGGAAATCCTCGATCCCCAGGTTATTGGCCAGGCTGGTGGTCACCCCCGAGCTGCCCATCAACCCCAGGCCCAACGCCGCCTGGGCGAGCATGTTGTTGTCCTCGCCGGTAGTGCTCAGCGGCCGGCCCAGCACCAGGTAGGACAATGCCTGCTCCTGGCTCATGGCCGGTTCCGAGAAGATTTGCGTGGTCGGTTGCTCGGCGCTGCCGCTCAAGCGGATGCCGGCGATCACGTCGTCGGTCTGGCGGATCGCTTCGATGTCCAGGTAGGGCTGGTCGATGGGCCCGGCGAACAGCAGCCGCGCCCGTCGCACCGTCAGCCGTTGCCCGTAGGCCCGATAACGACCGTCGTTGAGCCAGAGCTCGCCGCGGGTGTCCATGTTGTCACCGATGTGGACCTGGCCCTGCACGTTGGCGGTCAGGCCGAAACCCGAGAACGCGAGTTTGTCCTGGCCGACGATCACGTCAATGTCCATCGCCATGGCCAGCGGCGCCTTGCCCTCTTCGGTCTGGTGGCCGACGATCACCGTGTCATCCGACACCTTGACGGTGGACGGCGGCAGTTCGCGGATGGTGATCTCGCCTTTGGGCACCAGGACCTTGCCGGCAATGGAAAGCCGCTCACCCTGCATGGTGATGTTGAGGTCCGGCGCCACGTCGAGCACCGCATAAGGCTCGACGGTGACCGGCAGTTGCGAACCCTTGAGCGCCAGGTTCATGGTCAGGGCGTCGCCCCAGCCGATGTTGCCGTTCAAGCTGCCCTGCCCGCTCTTGCCGCTTTTCCAATTGCCATTGAGCTGCACCGCTTCGCCGGTAATCGTTGCTCGCATCTGCAAGGCTTCGAGGCTGACCGGCAGTTCCGGGCCAGACACTTCGCCGTCGCTGAGCACCAGGTTGCCGTTGACCTGGGGCGCGAGTAAACCACCGGACAAAGTCCCGCTGCCGTTCAAGTGACCGGTGAGGGTTTCCACCATCGGCACGAATGGCCGAGCCACGGACAAGTCCAGGCCAGTCAGGCGGAACGAGCCGCTGATGGGTTTGCTGGCCGGTATGGGGTTGATTTGTGCCTGGAGCATCAGTTCGCCGAGCCTGGCGCCGACAAAATTCAGGTCGGTGTCGATGCGCTTGGGGGTCAGGCGGCTGTTAAGCGTCAGGGTCTGGTACGGGAAGTCCAGCCATTGCGCCTTATCGCCGTCTTTGTCCCGAATCCGTAAAGTACCGCCGCTGGCGTCCACCAGGATCCGACCATTCGGACCGCTGGCCGACAGGTCCAGTTGCAGGTCCGCGTTGAGCCGGCCCTGCCAGGCAAAATCCTTGGGCATCCACTGGGCCAGGCTTTCGATGGGGAATTGCTTGAGGTGATAGCGCAGCTTTGGCTCCGGCATCAGCCGCTGGTCTTCACCGCACAGGCTGGCATCAAAGGAACGCCAGCAATGCGCGCCGACGTTGAGCGTGCCGTCGGCCAGGCGCTCCAGTTTCGCTGGGGCTTGCAGGCGCCAGGCTTGACCGCCGGCCTGCACGTCGCCGCTGGCCAGGCGCCCGCGCCAATTGCCCTGGTCGAGCGCGCCATCGAGGGCCAGGGTCGTGTCGAGCTGCGGCCCTTGCAGGTCCAGGTTGAGCTTCTGCTGTTTGATATCACCCTGGCCGCTGACCGTCAGCACGCCCAGTGACGTTTCGCCGACGCGGATGCCGCTGGCCTTGAGGTCGAGCTTGCCGCGCTGGGCGCTGTCGAGGACCGCGTCCAGGTTCAGGCTTTGCAGGCGGTTGTCCTGGAAGGCCAGTTGCGTACCTTGCAGGCCGAGCTTGCCTTGGGGGGTCTTGAGCGTGCCGGCCACGTCGACACGGCCGACGACTTGGCCGCGCAATTGCGGCCAGAGCTGAGCGAGGCGTGCGAGCTTGATGTCGATCTGGCCGGTCAGTTTCTCTTGCAGGCTGGCACTGCCGTTGATGCGGTTATCCCCCAGGCGAATGTCCAGCGCGCTGAGCTTCCACTGCTCGCCAGCGCCGCTGGCCTTGGCCTGGAGCACCGCTGGCTGGCCACGCAGTTTGCCCTTGAGGTCCAGGTCCGCGTCGAGGTCGAGGCGCTCGTTCTTCATCATCCCTTTGCTGCGCAATGGCCCAGCCAGGGTCCCGGGCAGTTCGCCAAGCCAATACGCCGGGTTGATGGCCGACAGTTGCAGCGCCGTGTCCCAGGCGATGCCATCGGCAAATTGCAGGCTCAGGTGCCCTTCGGCCTTGCCCTGCCCCGCCGCGAGCTTGAGCTGCGGCAAGTGGATTTGCGTCAGGTCGCCGCTGAACGGGCTGCCCAGGCTGAAGGCTCCGGCGGGCCCGTCCAGCGAGGCCTGGAAGTTGCCCAGGTATTGGCCATCGGTGTAAGAGACTTCGCCGTCAAAGCTGCGCAGCATCACCTGTGGCTCATCGATCAGCGGATAGAGGCGATGCCAGGGGAAATCCAGCCAGGCGACTTTCGCCTCGGCGCGCAGGCCTTCGCGCCAGTCCAATTGGCCGCTGAGCTTCAGGCTTTGCTGATCGCCGGCATCCAGATCCAGGCCGGCGATCTGCGCGCCATTGGCGTCCACCGTGCCTTGCAGCAACAACGCCACCGGCCCTTTTTCGGCGGGCAGCGTCGCCTTGCCGAGCAGTTGATAGCCGTTTTTCAGATCGCCTTCGCCGGTCAATTCCAACTGATTGAGCAACAACGTGTCGGGCAGATCGGCGCTGGCCTTGAAGCCGTCGGCGCTGATGCGCACCTTGGCGGGCAGGTTGTCCGCGAGCGGTTGCAGTTCACCGCTCAACTGGCCTTGCAGGTAACCGCTGCTGTCGGCCTTGAGGTTGAGGGTCTTGAGCAGGTTGCCGTCGACTTTCAGGTCCAGGGCCCAGGGCGTGGCGCCCGGTGCCGGCAAGGTCAACCGGCCCTCGGCGCTCAACGGCCAGTCGCCACCCGGCTTCAGCAGGCCGGAGAGTTTCAGGCTCAGCTCATCGCGCTGCAATTGCACCGAATCGATCCGCATGCCCTCGGCGGTCCAACGGGCAACCAATTGCAGACCCTTGAGCTGCTCGCTGCCGTTGAGCGACAGGCTGCCGACCTGCACATCGCCCAGTTCGATGGCGAGCGGCAAGTCCAGGTCCGGCAAGCTGATCGGGCCGTTGCTCGGTTCATCGGCAGAGGCTGGCAATTGCAAGGCGACCTGGTCGGCCTTGAGCTGTTCGATGCACAGGGTCATGCGCGCCAGGCACAGCGGCGACCAGGCGAATATCAACCGATCCACCTCCACCCGACTGGCGTCCTGCTGCCACAGCAGGTGATCGGCGCTCCACTGTCCACCCAGCCGGCCCTGGAAATTCTCCACGGTCAGCCCCGGCACCAGGCCGAGGGCCCAGCGGCTGCCGAATGCCGTGCCCAGCACAACACTCAAGGCCAGCACGACCGCCACCAGCACCCCGACGAGCGCCAGCAGCGTTATCTTCAAACCACGCGTCACAGCTCAGGCCCCATGGAAAAGTGCAAGCGGATGCCACCGTCGTCGTCCATCGCATGGGCCAGGTCGAGGCGGATCGGGCCCACCGGCGAAACCCAGCGCACGCCGACGCCCACGCCGGTCTTGAGGCTCGGCAGTTCGAGGCTGTTAAACGAGTTGCCCTGGTCGATGAACGTCGCCACCCGCCATTTTTCCGCGATTGAATATTGGTACTCGAGGCTGCCGGCGACCATGTAGCGACCACCGATACGGTCGCCCTCGGCGTTTTCCGGCGACAGGCTCTGGTAGTCGTAACCCCGCACGCTCTGGTCGCCACCGGCAAAAAAGCGCAGGGACGGCGGGATGGATTTGTAGCCATTGGTGGCGCTGCCGCCGATCTGCGCCCGCGCCAGCAAGCGATGCTTGTCGAACACCGTGGTCAGGCCCTTGACCATGGCGGTGCCATATAAAAGGTTGTTGTCCGAGCCGAGCCCTTCCTTGGCGACCTTGGTGTCGAACTGCAAGCGGTAGCCGTTGTGCGGATCGATGCGGTTGTCGCTGCGCAGGTAGGAATAACTGAGGCCCGGCATCAGCAATGTGCTCAGGCCCGCATCGTCGCCGAGGCGATATTCCTCGCGCTGCCATTTGAGCGACACCACCCGCTGCCAGCCGCTGGGCAACTTGCTGTGCCATTCCGGGCCCACGGTGAGCAGTTTGCTGAGGCTGTCGGTGCCGGCCAGTTCTTCATATTGATAACCGCCGGCGTAACGTATCTTGTCAGTCAATGGCGGATCCAACGGCACGTCGTACCACAAGCCGACGTTCTGCCGGGGCGCCGACACTTCCGCTTCCCAGCCATAACTGTGGCCCTGGGGGTTGACCCAGTGGCGCGTCCAGTTGGCTTTGACCCGTGGGCCGACATCGGTGGAAAAACCCAGGCCCAGGCCCATGGTCCGCGGTTTGCGCGTGTCGAGCCTGACCGCCACCGGGATCACGTTGTCGGTGGCCGCCGTCGGTGCGGCATCCACCCGGACGCCTTCGAAATAACCGCTCGATTGCAGGGCCTGGTTGAGCTCTGCAATGAGCTCGGAGTCGTACGCCGTGCCGGCCTTGAACGGCACCATGCGCTGCAGCAGGTCTTCGTCGAACGGCGTGTCGCCCTCGAAACTCACCGGGCCCAAGGCATAGCGCGGGCCGCTGTCGTAAATCAGTTCGATGTCGGCGATGCCCGCCTGGGGGTCAACCGACAGCTTCTGCCGGGTGAAGCGCACGCTGAAAAAACCATAGCGCGAGGCCTGGTTCTGGATGATTCGCTTGGCGTCTTCGTAGCGACCATGGTTGAGCAGCGCGCCGGGCTTGAGGGCGGCGTTGCTGGGTACGCGAAAGGCTTTGAGCGATGCCGCCGGGCCATCAATGCGCACGGTGACGTTGCGCAAATGCACAGGCTCGCCGGGGTCGATGGTCAGCACCAGGCGTGGGTCCTTGCCGCCCTTGACCTCACTGTCGATCTGCGGCTGGTAGTAGCCCAGCGCCTGGGCGGCCTTGCGCGCCTGCTCCTCGGCGCCACGACTGAAGCGCAGCAAGGCCTCCTCGTCACGATCACCCACACCGCCGATGTAACCTTCTACGTTGGCCTTGAGTTCATCGTTGGACGGCTTGACCCGTACTTCCAATTCACTGTTTGCCAGCGCCACGCAGCTGAGGGACAGCAAGAGCGCGCCACTGGTCATTCTTCCTGAGAGGTTCATGGCGCGGATGCTATCACGAGCGTAGGTGCTTGATAGAGCCGGACATTTCGCAAAAGTTCGCCTGACTATGCCGTTGCGCTTTGCAGAACCTGCGGGTTGGCGTGGAAGAACACGTGCTCGCGGATCGGTCCTACCGCCACTTCGCCGATTTCCTCATAACCCTGGCGTTTATAAAACTCAAGGTAACGCGGGTTGCCGGTGTCCAGCACCACGCCCTGGGAATGCTCGTCCACCGCGCACCAGTTATGCACCGCCTCAAGCAACTGTTCGCCGAAATGCTTGCCCTGGAACTGTGGGTGCACCCCCAGCAGCGGCAATACATGGACCGCATCCGACGGCAGGCAGGCCAGCACTGCCGCGTGGTATTCCAGGTAGCGCCGGGTGCAACGAAAACCAGTGCTCAAGACCATGCGCAGGCGCCAGGCCCAGCTTTCGGTGATGCCCAGGCGCCGCTGCGGCGGAGCGATCAGGGCGATGCCGATCAGGCGGTCGTTGACCAGCAAGCCGATGGCCGGCAGGTCCTGGAAAAAGTGCTGCTTGACCAGCTCACGCACCGTGGCCCGCACCCGCTGTTCATAACCGGGACGCTCGGATTCGAACAGGTAGCTGAAGGTCGGCTCGTGGCGATAGGCCTGATACAGCAACGAACGGGCTTCACGGGAATAACCGCTGTCGAGCATATGGATGTCGGCGATGGCGGTGGCGGTTTCAGGCATGACGTTGGATCTCCTGGGGGCGAGGCTTGGTAATGAGCCCTGTAGGAGCTGCCGAGTGCAACGAGGCTGCGATCTTTCCACGGACGCTTGAATCCCAAGCGAAAGATCAAAAGATCGCAGGCTTCGCCAGCTCCTACAAAGCTGAACGGGGAAATCCCCTCGCCACAGGACATTAGCAGTGCATTTGTCCTACTGCCACGCTGGCCGTGTTCCGACATGTCAGCTAGCATCGCAGTTTTGCCAGGACAGCCGACCATGAAGATCGTCTCCTTCAACATCAACGGGCTGCGCGCCCGTCCCCATCAGTTGGCGGCGCTGATCGAGAAGCACCAGCCGGACGTGATCGGACTGCAGGAAACCAAGGTCCACGACGAACAATTTCCCCTGGCCGAGGTGCAGGCCCTGGGCTACCACGTGCATTACCACGGGCAAAAGGGCCATTACGGCGTCGCCCTGCTCTCCCGCCAGGCGCCACTGAGCCTGTACAAGGGCTTCGAGGGCGACGACGAGGACGCCCAGCGGCGCTTCATCTGGGGCACCTTCGCCGATGCCAACGGCGTGCCGGTGACCATCATGAACGGTTATTTCCCACAAGGTGAAAGCCGCGACCACCCGACCAAATTCCCGGCCAAGGAACGTTTCTACAGCGATTTGCAGCAACTGCTGGAAAGCCGCTTCAGCAACGACCAGCCGGTGGTGGTGATGGGTGACGTGAACATTTCCCCGGAAGACTGCGACATCGGCATCGGCCCGGACAACATGAAGCGCTGGCTGAAAACCGGCAAATGCAGCTTCCTGCCGGAAGAACGCGAATGGATGGCGCGCCTGAAGAACTGGGGCCTGGTGGACAGCTTCCGCCACCTGAACCCGGACGTCACCGATCGCTTCAGCTGGTTCGACTACCGCAGCCGCGGTTTCGAGGACGAGCCCAAGCGCGGCCTGCGCATCGACCTGATCCTCACCTCCCACGGCCTGCTGCCACGGGTCAAGGACGCCGGCGTGGACTACGAACTGCGGGGCATGGAAAAACCGTCGGACCATGCGCCGATCTGGTTGCAGTTGAGCTGACCGCATCACACCAAACCCCTGTGGGAGCGAGCTTGCTCGCGATAGCGGTCTAACCGTCACATTGATCCTGAATGTGCCGCCGTCATCGCGAGCAAGCTCGCTCCCACATTGGACTTCGGTGCCCCGTCGCAACCCTGTCACCTTTCAGTAACCTGACTGACTTAATCTTCCGGCACTTCCTCGGGTTCAGCAGGTGTCGGCATGCGGCTGCGCGTTGTCTTTTTCATCGGCCTCTGGCTGCCGTTCATGGCATCGGCCGGCAGTTTGCCCATTCCCGAACAGGGCCCGGCCCTGCGCCTCCAAGGTTCCAACACCATCGGTGCGGCGCTCGGGCCGGCGGTGGTCAGGGGCTTGATGGAAGATCAGGGACTGCTCAGGGTCAGCAGCGAAATCACCGGTCGCGATAACGAGCAGCGCATCGTCGGCCAGACCGTCGACGGCCGGCGGGTGGTAGTGGACATCGCGGCCCACGGCTCCAGCACCGGCTTCGCCGCCCTCAAGCAGGGCAACGCCGACCTGGCCGCTTCTTCACGACCGATCAAGGACGGTGAGCTGAAGGAACTGTCGTCCCTGGGCGACCTGAAAAGTCCCTCCGCCGAGCAGGTCATCGCCATTGATGGCCTGGCGATTATTCTTCATCCGCAGAACCCGTTGCGTCAGCTCGATACCGTGCAACTGGCGCGGATATTCAGTGGCGAGGTGAAAACCTGGGAGACCGTGAGCGGCGTCGGTGGGCCGATTCATCTTTATGCCCGGGATGAACAGTCCGGCACCTACGATACCTTCAAGGAACTGGTCCTCGGCCGACAGGGCAAACGGCTGGATCCTTCAACACGGCGCTTCGAATCCAGCGAACAGTTGTCCGACGCTGTCAGCCAGGACCCGCAAGGCATCGGCTTCATCGGTTTGCCCTATGTGCGCCAGGCCAAGGCACTGGCGATTGTCGACGGTGACTCCCAACCCATGTTGCCGTTGAACAACCTGATCGCCACCGAGGACTACCCCTTGTCCCGGCGCCTGTTCTTTTATTTGCCGCCCCAGGCAACCAGCCCGTGGGCCGAGGCGCTGGTGGCGTTCACCCAAAGCGACAAAGGCCAGGCCATCGTCGCCGCCAACGGGTTTATCGCCCAGACCGTCCAGGCCATGGCCGTCACGCCGAATGCCTTGATGCCCGAGGGTTACCAGGCCCTGAGCCGCCACGCCCAACGCTTGACCGTGAATTTTCGCTTCGAAGAAGGCAGCGCCAGCCTGGACAACAAGGCCCACCAGGATCTGGGCCGCGTGCTCGACTATATAAAGCAGCATGGCAAAACCGATCGACGCGTGACACTGGTGGGGTTTGGCGACGCGAAGGACGACCCGGCGCGGGCCGACCTTCTGTCCAAGCTGCGGGCCATGGCGGTGCGCCGGGAACTGGTCAAATACGGCGTGGCACTGCGAGAGGTACGGGGGTTCGGCGCATTGATGCCGGTGGCGGCCAACAGTGAGGATGAAGGGCGAGTCAAGAATCGGCGGGTGGAGGTTTGGGTTTACTAGACACGGCGCCATCAAAAGACGAACCCGCTTTTGTGGCGAGGGAGCTTGCTCCCGCTGGGTGGCGCAGCCGCCCCAACATGAGCTGACGCGGTCCTCCAGGCAAATCGCGCCAGCCGGTTTTACGACTGCTGCGCAGCCGAGCGGGAGCAAGCTCCCTCGCCACAAAAACCTTGTGTTTATTGTATTACCATCGGCGTAGGAGCGAACCACCGAGTCTTGCAGCACATTTCCCCTGTGGGAGCGAGCTTGCTCGCGAAGGCGGTGTGTCAGTCAATACTTGACCGACAGACAGATCGCTTCGCGAGCAAGCTCGCTCCCACAGGACGACATAGCGCTTTACCGCCCAGCCAACTCTATGATCATCCGCGACAACAGGTAAATCCGCGGCACCACACTCTCGACTTCGGCGTATTCCTCAGGGGTGTGAATGTTGCCACCGACAATGCCAAAACCATCCAGCGTCGGCGTGCCAACCCCGGCCGACAGGCTGGCATCCGCCGCTCCACCGCTGCCTTCTTCCGTCAGTTTGCGCCCCAGTTCGCCATAGATGCCTTGGGCCATGGCCATCAACCGGTCCGACTCCGCCGTCTGCGGCATTGGTGGCAGGCCGCGCTTGAGGCTGGTGGTGACTTCGGTGTCGGCGATCAACTTGTCCTGCGACACCCGGGCCAGGTCTTTTTCGATGCGGTCGAACTCTTCCGGCACCGCCGCCCGCACATCCGCCTTGGCGCTCGCCTGGTCGGGGATCACGTTGGTCCGGTCGCCGGCCTTGATCACCGTGAAGTTGATGGTGGTTTTCTTTTCCGCATCGCCAAGCTTGCCCAGTTGCAAGATCTGGTGCGCGGCTTCCATCGCCGCATTGCGCCCCAGTTCCGGCGCGACACCGGCGTGGGACGCCTTGCCCTTGACCTCCACCAGCGCCGTGGCACTGCCCTTGCGCCACACCACCAAGCCATCGGCCGGGCGACCCGGTTCGAGGTTGAGGGTCACGTCATGGGCCTTGGCGGTTTTCTTGATCAGGTCGGTGGCGGCGTCCGAGCCGGTTTCTTCGCTGGCGTCGAGCAGGAAAGTAATCTGCGCGTAGTTCTTGAAGTCCAGGTTCTTGAGCACCTTCAGCGCATAGATCCCGGCAACGATGCCGCCCTTGTCATCCATCACTCCCGGCCCATAGGCCCGGCCATCCTTGATGTGGAAGGGACGCTCGGCGGCCGAGCCTTCCTTGAATACCGTGTCCATGTGGGCCATCAGCAGGATTTTTGCCTTGCCGGTGCCCTTGAGGGTCGCCAGGATGTGCTGGGTGCCGTCCGAGTTAGGCACCTTTTCGATGGTGGCGCCCAACTTCGTCAATTCATCGATCGCAATATCACCGACCTGGGTCAACCCCGGCACATAGCCTGAGCCAGAGTCGATGTTCACCAACCGCTCGAGCAGTTTCAGGGCCTCGCCCTTGTACTGTTCGGCGTCGCTCAGGACTTGTTGATGGGGCTGTGCGAAAGCACCGGGGGCGAAGGCGCCGAGGGCCAGGCTCAGGCCAAGACTGACGGCCAGACGGGAGCGAAGAGCGGTCATTATCATGATTTCATCCTTGTTCCGTATCGAAAGAGTGCCATAGGCACCCTACCCGACAATGGGTCAAGGCTCTAGACCGCAGGTAACCACCTCAGGGAGAAATGGCCGATTTCTCCAACACCTGCCGATACCGGTAACAAGTGACTCGGTTGCGCCCGCCGGTCTTGGCCGCGTAAAGCGCCTGGTCGGCATCATTGAGCCAATGGGTCGCATCGCCATAAGCCGGGTTGAAGGCCGCCAGGCCAATACTCAGGCTCACCTTCAGCGCCGGGTTCTGTTCATAGCTGAGCATGGTAAAGCGCTCGCGCAACCCGTCCATGGCCTGCACGGCGTTGTGGAGCGTCAGGTCCGGCAGAATCACACAGAACTCGTCCCCGCCATAACGCCCGACCACATCGGCGGCGCGCAGGTTTTGCTTGAGCATCTTGCCAAGCTGGCGCAACACGATGTCGCCGGCGACATGGCCATAGGTGTCATTGATGGCCTTGAAGTGATCGATGTCGATCAGCGCAATCGCGCCGCGCCCTGCCCCGTCATTAGGGTGACGCTGGCAGCGCTGGAACTCCTCGTCGAGGCGATCTTTCCAGGCGCCATGGTTAAGCAGGCCGGTCAGGCTGTCGGTGCGACTCAGGGCCAGCAACTCGCGCTTTTGCCGGCCCAGGGTGTAGGCCTGGCGATAGCAGAACCAACCCAGCGCCATCGGATACAGGCACAGCAGCGGCAGACAAGCGTAGATCTGCGCCGGGGTGGTCATGGGCACGCTGGTCAGCGGAAAGATCAGCACACCCACGATGATGCCCGTCACTTGGGCCAGCACCCCGATAAGCAGGAAACGCAGGCCGCCGATGGCAACGTTGTTCATCGCCATCATCGCCAGCGTGACGGCCGTGGGCAGCGGGTTGAACTGCATCGCCACGACCCAGAAGCCACCGAGCGCCGCATCGATCAGTAAATTGAGGTGTTCGACGTAGTACGGCCTCGAGCAACGCCGGCCCCACCAGTAGGCCAAATGTGGCCAGAGCAGGCCGTTGAACAGCATGAAACCCCAGACCCACGGCGCCGGTTCGAGGGGAAAGACGGCAACACTCACCAACAGCAACCCCAGTGTCAGGCCCAGGATGCGCGATATATAAAGCCTCCTGGCCAGCGTCCGTCCCTTCTTTCCCGTTTTTTGCATAAGAACCTCTGCACCGCGGGTTTTCCAAGTCATTGGGACGGGGGGGGTAGCTTGGAGTCTATCAGGGTGGCATCAAATAGCCACCACTGAATCAAGGGGTATTTATTCTCCTTCAAATGTCGGGCCCTGCCGCGGATCTTGGCTATACATGAGTCATCCGGCGGCTGTCATAGCAAGTAGCAAAGCAAATGCGCCATGTCATCGCGATGTGCTCGGGTTTCAGCTTCACTTAACGGTATCTGAGCTGTCGGCTCAGACTGGCCGATCACATTCTGTCCTGACCCATGGAGGGCAAAACATGCTGGTGTTGTGGGTAGTCCTTGCCGTGTTTATCGCCTGGAGCTGGTTGACGTATCCAGGCATCGGCCATGTGCTGTACGACATGGGCATGGCGCTGGAGGCACGTCTCTACCGGTTGCACAAGATCACCGTCCCCATCAGCGAGATGACCGTATCGACCTGGCAAGGCGGGCCCTATGAAGCGTCCGGCAGTATCCTGATGCTGCATGGCTACAGCGCTGACAAGAATCTCTGGCTACGCTTTGCCCGGCATTTTGTCGGCGACTACCGGGTGGTGGTGCCCGACCTGGCCGGCCATGGCGAAACCGGCTTCAAGGCTGGCGGCGGCTATGACATCCCGACCCAGGCCCGGCGGGTCATCGAGTTGCTCGACGCCTGTGGCCTGGACAAGGTCCATGTGATCGGCAATTCCATGGGCGGTTACCTCGCCGCATGGCTGGCGGCCACGTCGCCCGAGCGCGTGCTCACCCTGGCGCTGATCGATCCGGCCGGCGTCACCGCACCCCAGGCCAGCGACATGGAACGCCACCTGGCCGCCGGGCATAACCCGTTCCTCGTCGACTCCCGGGACGATTTCGCGCCGTTCTACGCAATGACCATGGCCTCCCCGCCCTGGGTGCCCAGCGTGGTGCTGGCGGCAATGGCCGAACGTTACGAACAGCGCCGCGATGAACTGGCGGAGATCTTCGTCGACTTTCGCGCCAGCCCGCCGATGGAACCGCGCCTGGCCGACATCCGCGCCCCGTCGCTGCTACTCTGGGGGCGCAAGGACCGGCTGATCGACGTCAGCAGCGTGCCGGTGTGGAGCAAGGGCATCGCCGATTTGCGGGTGGAAATCTGGGACGGTATCGGCCACATGCCGATGGTCGAACGACCGGGGAAAACCGCGGCGCTGTACCGGGAATTCCTCAAGGGGTTGGGGCAGTGACGGCGATGCAAAAATAACAAAATGAACCCTATGTGGGAGCGAGCTTGCTCGCGATAGCGGTGACACATCCAACATCAATGCAAGCTGACCCACCGCCATCGCGAGCAAGCTCGCTCCCACAGGAATTCGAGCCGAATCAGAGGTATCGACTTCATGAACATCCTCTACGACGAACACCTCGACGGCCCCTTGCCCAAGGTGGACAAACAGGTCCTGCTTCAAGCCTTGCAGGCACAGGTTCCAGACCTGGACATCCTGCACCGCGAGGAAGACCTCAAGCCCTATGAATGCGATGGCCTGTCGGCCTACCGCACCACGCCCCTGCTGGTGGTATTGCCCAGGCGCGTCGAGCAGGTGCAAGCGCTGCTCAAGCTCTGCCATGGGCTGAATGTGCCCGTGGTCGCCAGGGGTGCCGGGACCGGTCTGTCCGGCGGCGCCCTGCCCCTGGAAAGTGGCGTGTTGCTGGTGATGGCGCGGTTCAACCAGATCCTGCACATCGACCCCGACGCCCGCACCGCGCGGCTTCAACCCGGTGTGCGCAACCTGGCGATCTCCCAGGCAGCGGCACCGTTCGGGCTGTATTACGCACCGGATCCCTCGTCGCAGATCGCCTGTTCCATCGGCGGCAATGTCGCGGAAAACGCCGGCGGCGTGCACTGCCTCAAGTACGGCCTGACGGTGCACAACCTGTTGAAACTGGAAATCCTCACCATCGAAGGCGAACGCCTGACCCTGGGCAGCGAAGCCCTGGACTCGCCGGGCCTGGACCTACTGGCGCTGTTCACCGGTTCCGAAGGTTTGCTGGGGGTGATCACCGAAGTGACGGTCAAACTGCTGCCCCGGCCCCAGGTCGCCAAGGTGCTGCTGGCCAGTTTCGATTCGGTGGACAAGGCCGGGCGAGCGGTGGCCGACATCATCGCCGCAGGGATCATCCCCGGCGGCCTGGAAATGATGGACAACCTGGCGATCCGCGCCGCCGAGGACTTCATCCACGCCGGCTATCCGGTGGAGGCCGAAGCGATCCTGCTGTGTGAACTGGACGGGGTCGAGGCCGATGTCCATGACGATTGCGAGCGGGTCCGCCAGGTGTTGGAGCAGGCCGGTGCCACCGAGGTGCGCCAGGCGCGGGACGAGGCCGAACGGCTGCGATTCTGGGCCGGGCGCAAAAACGCCTTCCCGGCGGTGGGTCGCCTGGCGCCGGATTATTACTGCATGGACGGCACTATCCCGCGACGCGCCTTGCCCGAGGTACTGCAGCGCATCGCCAGCCTCGGTGCCGAACATGGCCTGCGCGTCGCCAACGTCTTTCACGCCGGTGACGGCAACATGCACCCGCTGATCCTGTTCGATGCCAACCAGCCCGGCGAACTGGAGCGCGCCGAAACCTTGGGCGGGAAAATTCTCGAACTGTGCGTCCAGGTGGGCGGCAGCATCACTGGCGAACACGGTGTGGGCCGGGAAAAAATCAATCAGATGTGCACGCAATTCAACAGCGACGAACTGAACCTGTTCCACGCGGTAAAAGCAGCGTTCGATCCCCAAGGCCTGCTCAACCCCGGCAAGAACATCCCGACCCTGCACCGCTGCGCCGAATTCGGTGCCATGCACATCCATGGCGGGCAACTGCCGTTTCCCGAACTGGAGCGTTTCTGATGAGCCGCGAAGCCGACCAGGACGCCAGCGACCTGCTGCTCGAACAAGTCAATCGCGCCCGGGCCAACGCCACGCCGCTGCGTATCCAGGGTTCGAACAGCAAGGCCTTCCTGGGGCGCGACGTGGCCGGCGAAGTGCTGGACACCCGCGTCCATCGTGGCATCGTCCACTACGACCCCACCGAACTGGTCATCACGGCCCGGGCCGGCACCCCGCTGCGGGAACTGCTGGCCGCCCTCGACGCCGCGGGGCAACGGCTGCCCTGCGAACCGCCAGCATTTGGCGATGACGCCACGGTCGGCGGCATGGTCGCCGCCGGGCTGTCGGGGCCGCGTCGCCCATGGGCCGGTTCGGTGCGCGACTTCGTCCTGGGCACGCGCCTGATCAGCGGCCACGGCACGCTGTTGCGTTTCGGCGGCGAGGTGATGAAAAACGTCGCCGGCTACGACCTCTCGCGCCTGTTGGCCGGCAGTTTCGGTTGCCTGGGGGTGATCACCGAAGTCTCCTTGAAGGTCCTGCCCAAACCCCGTCACAACCTGAGTATCCGCCTGGAACTGGACAGCACCGAGGCCCTGGGAAAACTCGCCGAATGGGGCCGTCAGCCGCTGCCCATCAGCGCCGCCAGCCATGACGGCGACTGCTTGCACCTGCGCCTGGAGGGTGGCGAAGGCTCGGTCAGCGCCGCTCATCAGCGTTTCGGTGGCGAGGTGCTCGACGATCAATACTGGACGGCACTCAATGAGCATCAGTTGGCCTTCTTCGATGAAGGCTTGCCGCTGTGGCGCCTGTCGTTGCCCAACCATACCGGGCCGCTCGCCCTGCCCGGCGCGCAGTTGATCGACTGGGCCGGCGCCCAACGCTGGTTGAAAACCGAGGCCGACACGGTGCAAGCCCTGGCCCATGAAGTCGGCGGCCATGCCACCTGCTATCGTCAGGGGGCCAGCGACACACCGTTCCAGCCGCTGGCCCCGGCGCTGCTGCGCTATCACCGGCAACTCAAGGCCCAGCTCGATCCCCTGGGGCTGTTCAATCCTGGTCGGATGTATCCGGAGTTCTAGCGTGCAGACTCGGTTTAGTGAGGAAAGCAAAAATCTGCCCCGTGCCGAAGAAGCCGAACGGATCCTGCGCAGTTGCGTGCATTGCGGTTTCTGCAACGCCACCTGCCCCACTTACCAATTGCTCGGCGATGAACTGGACGGCCCGCGCGGACGCATCTACCTGATCAAGCAGGTGCTCGAAGGCCAGCCGGCGACGGCCAGCACCCAACTGCACCTGGATCGCTGCCTGTCGTGTCGCAACTGCGAGACCACCTGCCCGTCCGGCGTGGATTACCACAACCTGCTGGACATCGGCCGGGCGGTGGTCGATCACGCCGTACCGCGCCCCGCCGGCCAACGTGCGCTGCGCCTGGGGCTGCGCAGCCTGGCCGCCAGCCCCGAGCGGTTCAAGGCCCTGCTGCGCCTCGGGACGGTCTTTCGTCCGTTGCTGCCGACGAACCTGACCGCGAAGTTGCCCCGCCCTTCCCCGCCTCACGGCGAACGCCCACCTCTGCGGCATCGGCGTACGGTATTGATGCTCGAAGGTTGCGTGCAACCGGGCCTGTCGCCCAACACCAATGCCTCGGCAGCGCGGGTGCTGGATCGACTCGGCATCAGCGTGATCCCCTGTGCGCAGGCCGGCTGCTGCGGCGCGCTGGATTATCACCTCGACGCCCAGGCCACCGGCTTGGACCGCGCCCGACAAAACATCGACGCCTGGTGGCCGCACCTGGAAAACGGTGCTGAAGCCATCGTCCAGACGGCCAGCGGCTGCGGCGCGTTCATCAAGGACTACGGGCACCTGCTGGAACATGACCCCGGCTATGCCGCCAAGGCCAGACAAGTAAGCGAACGGGCATTGGACCTGGTGCAAGTGCTCGGCAAGGAACCGCTGGAACAGATCTGCGCGGCCAGGAACCAGCGCATTGCCGTGCATTGCCCCTGCACCTTGCAGCACGCGCAGAAACTCGGCGGCAGCATCGAGGCGCTGCTGACGCGGCTGGGTTTCAACCTCACCGAGGTGCCCGACGGCCATTTGTGTTGCGGCTCGGCCGGCACCTATTCGCTGACCCAGCCCGCCCTGGCGCGGCAATTGCGCGACAACCGCCTCAATGCGCTGGAAAGCGGCCAGCCGGAGCTGATCGTCACCGCCAACGTCGGCTGCCAGAACCACCTCGACGGCGCCGGTCGCACGCCCGTGCGGCACTGGATCGAGCTGGTGGATCAGTCCCTGGCAGAATGAAGTCCTGAAGATTCTTCGTTTGCCGGGGCCGGCGAAGGCTGCGATCTTTCGTCCAACTTTCCCACAGCCCTCGCCAGGAATTCTTACGATGAGCTTCGTCAGCCCCGACCTGATCCGCCAACGCTTCTCCAGAGCGATGTCCGACATGTACCGCGACGAGGTGCCGCTGTATGGCGCGCTGATGAGGCTGGTGGAACACACCAACGCCCAAGTGCTGGCCGAAGACCCGGTCCTGGCCGCACACCTGCGCAGCACCGGCGAACTCGAGCGCCTGGACCTGGAGCGCCACGGCGCGATCCGCGTCGGCACCGCCGCCGAACTGGCGACCCTGGGGCGTCTGTTCGCGGTCATGGGCATGCAGCCGGTGGGCTACTACGATCTCACGCCTGCCGGGGTGCCGGTGCATTCCACCGCCTTCCGCGCCGTGCACGAAAGCGCGCTGCAGGTCAGTCCGTTCCGGGTGTTTACCTCGCTGCTGCGCCTGGAACTGATCGAGAACGTCGAGCTTCGGGCCTTTGCCGAGTCGGTGTTGGACAAACGACAGATCTTCACCCCCAGGGCCCTTGAGCTCATTGAACTGGCCGAACACCAGGGTGGCCTGAGCGAGTCCCAGGCTGAGGACTTCGTCCTACAGGCTCTGGAAACCTTTCGCTGGCACCACAGCGCCACCGTCACCGCCGAACAGTACCGGCAACTGAGCGCCCAACATCGCTTGATTGCCGACGTGGTGGCGTTCAAGGGCCCGCACATCAATCACCTGACCCCCCGTACCCTGGACATCGACATCGTCCAGGCCCGTATGCCCGTGCACGGCATTACCCCCAAGGCCGTGATCGAAGGCCCACCCCGTCGCCAATGCCCGATCCTGCTGCGCCAGACCAGTTTCAAGGCACTCGACGAACCCGTCGCCTTCACCGACCAGCCACAGTCCCAAGGCAGCCACAGCGCCCGCTTCGGCGAAATCGAGCAACGCGGCGCGGCCCTCACACCCAAGGGCCGCGCGCTCTACGATCGATTGCTGAACGCCGCGCGCGATGCGCTGGGGGAGTTTCCCAACGAAGCCAACGCCGAACGCTACAACCGGCTGATGGCCGAACACTTTGTCGAATTCCCTGACAACCACAACGAACTGCGCCGACAGGCATTGGCGTATTTCCGCTATTTCGTCACGCCCGAGGGCCTCGCCGCCAAGGGCACACTTGAACAAGCGGCCTCCCTGGAGCACTTGCTCGAGCAGCAATACCTGCGCGCCGAACCCTTGGTGTACGAGGACTTCCTGCCCGTCAGCGCCGCCGGTATTTTCCAGTCGAACCTCGGCGATGCCGCCCAGAGTCATTTTGCCGGCCAGTCCAATCGCCAGGCCTTCGAAGAGGCGTTGGGACGAGCGACCATTGATGAGCTGGGTTTGTACGCCCAGACACAACAGCGCTCCATCGATGAGTGCAGGGCTGCATTGGGCGTGTAGGAATAAGCCGAAGGACAAAACGGCAAAAAACTGCCTGAGAGGCGTGCGCGCGGCGCGCCTTTCTTGGCCACCCGGCTCGGGTATCGCGGTGTCTGATCGGGTCGCGAGTAGCTGCAATGAGCCGGGCAAGCCTTTGAGCGCTTTCTCGCTTGCCTGCAGGGAGGCGCTTGCCGATATCAGATCAACTTATTGATATATATAAGTTTTTAAAAAATGGCATAGCTCTTGATATCCGTGAGGCCACCTCGGGCGACTCCCGTCCCAGGCCCTATCGTTATCCAGGAAGGAGAGCATCCATTGGCTACCCCCGCGTACATGTCCGTAAAAGGCACTAAACAAGGCCTGATCACTGCCGGTGCGTTTACCGCCGATTCAGTGGGCAACACCTACCAAGAGGGTCATGAGGATCAGGTCATGGTGCAGGCTTTCGAGCACCAAGTGACCATCCCTCGCGACCCTCAGTCCGGTCAGCCAACCGGTCAGCGCATACACAAACCCCTGATCATCACCAAGGTATTCGACAAAGCTTCGCCACTGCTTCAGGTCGCCCTAACGAGCGGCGAACGCCTTGAGGAAGTCAAGATCCAGTGGTACCGCACTTCGGCCGCAGGCACCCAGGAGCACTACTACACCACGACTTTGGAGGATGCGATTATCGTCGATATCAAGGACTACATGCTCAACTGCCAGGACCCAGAAAACTCACACTTCACCCATCTGGAGGACGTGCACTTCACGTATCGCAAGATCACCTGGACCCACGAAGTCAGCGGTACCTCGGGCTCCGATGACTGGCGTTCGCCGGCTGCTGGTTGAATCGGAGGCAGCCACTCACGCATCGGCCAACTCTGTGGGTCGATGTGCAGTTGAAAATAATCGATAGTTATTGATTCAGGGTGGTGTTCGCCCAGTGCGATGGCCTCGGCAATCCATGCACTGGTAAAGAGCCTGACACTGGGCGAACGCGAATAATAATAATGGAACTTTCAGAATATGTCCGCGAGCCCGTTTAAATAATTGTTTAATATTGAAGCCTTTCATATTTCTGTAGGAGCTGGCGAAGCCTGCGATCTTTTGATCTTTCGCTTGGGACTCAAGTGCCTGGGGCAAGATCGCAGCCTCGTTGCACTCGACAGCTCCTACGCAGCGTACACATATTTTCTTCGCATCCAGCGGGATGCAAGCTCCCTCGCCACAGTGTTTGGATGGCAACTCCTGCGCTAGCGGCGTAAACACTTATACAAAACATGGACAAATACAAAAAAGTTATCCATGCAGGAAAATTGAACAGTCATTAAAAACTTTTTTAATGCCGGTCGACGTGACAAACCTCAACCACGCCGACCGGTTTTCTGCGCATCGGTATCCCCTGCCTCAGGGTCGCCGCGCTGTTGTTTGCGCTTGGCCGGGTCATTGGGCCGCAAGGCATCGTTATCGCGTTCCACTTCACCAGGCAATGCCGGGGCGTCGGGGTTTTGCCGGGTTTGATCAGGGCGGTGCTGCATGGCGAACTCCTTGAGTCTTTAGGCCTGGGATCAGGCGTCGGGGTCGGCGACTTCTTCAGCGACGTTGGCATCCGGAGAGCGCTGGTGCAGTTGCTCGGCCTTGGTCTTCAAGACCTGCCACTGCGCCAGGTCGATGGCGCCCTGACCGAACAGGTCATTGGCCACCCGCATCAGTTCGGTGAAGTGAGCATCGGGGGACTGCTGCCAGTAGGCCTGGTCGTCGAACAATCGCTGCCAATCGGCCAGCGACGCAAGTTTGAGGTCATCGCTCATGACGGGCTCCTGCGAGACATTCATAAACTATGAGGGCCGGTGTTCGCGGGGAGTTCCGACGATTCTCAGTAGCCGGTCATTTCCAGGTAACCGGTGCCGCCCTGGCTGCCACGCAGTCGAACCGGTCCTTCCCAATAGGGAATGCGCAGGTTCATCCAGGCATTGGGATTGAGCGCGTGGAGGGTGATGTCGAGTTGTTTGCTGGGGATCTTGATCGCCCAGCCGACTGGCATAGAACGTCCGGCGACCTTGGCGGTGTCCTGGGGCACGAGGCTGATTTCCCCGGCGTGCAGGGTTTGCGCTTGGCCCTGGGCGTCGATCCAAGTGCCCGTGAGGTACGGCGCGCCGTCCTTGTGGCGCATGCGGTAGAGCATCAGGTGCTCGCCGTTGTCCAGGTGCAGGGAAAACCAGTCCCAGCCGGTCTGGTTTGCGGTCAGGGGCTGGCTGCTCCATTCGCGGTCGAGCCAGGCCGGGCCGCTGACCGCGTAACGCCGGCCATCGATTTCCAACTCACCGCTGGCCTGGAAGAACGGCTGGCTGTAGTAGTACGACGCCTGCCCCTGTTCGGATTTCTGGCTGAAACCTCGATCGCCCTGCAACACCAGCGGCCGGCTCGACGTCAGCCGCAATGCATAGCTGAAGCGTGGGTCGCGCGCCTTCAATTGCATGTCCGCCAACGGCTCGTCCCCTGAAGCCTGGGTACCGAATTGCCAGTCGTCGATCCAGGCATTGAAGGGCACCGCCTGCACTCCCGCCTGCCCCACCCCGCCTCGTGCATAACGCTCGGCGGCATGGTGCACGGTGGCGGAGGTGACCGCCGCGTGGCCGAGCCAGATCGTCTGGTTGCGCCAGCCGCCGGCCTGGGGCGCGGCATTCAAGGCACTGCGAAACAACGTCCATTGCACGCCGAACTCATGCCCCTGGGCGTCCTTGAGATTGGCGGTGACGTACCACCACTCGATGCGAAAACCTTCATGCAGGCCATGGTCGGCGGGGAAACTGAACACCCGCCCAGGCACAACCGGCGTGAACGCGACAGCCTGGTCGCCGAGGCCGGCAAAGCCCTTTTGCGCTGGCGCGGAGTCGTCACAACCACCGAGCAACGCCAGCAGCAACAACACGCCGACCCTAATCTTCATGGGCAAAAGTCCTCAGCAAATCCGCCGGCTGCGTGCGGTACAGCGCATACAGCGGCCAGGCCGATGCCAGTAGCGTGGCGAGCATCGCCAGGGCCAGCAACTGCACCAGTTGCAACGGGAACACCCGCAACGGCAGGCGCCAACCGAAGGCCTGCACGTTGATCACCGTGTCCAGGCACCAGGCCAGGGCGATGCCCAGCGGCAACGCCAGGACCAAGGTCAACAGCGCCAGCAGCCAGGTCTGGCCGAGGTTGAGCAGCATCAACTGCCGACGCGTCACCCCCAGCGCCCACAGCGGCGCCAACTGGCCGAGGCGACTCTGGCTCTGGGTCAGCAGGCTGATGAACAACGCCACCCCGGCCACCGCCAGGGTCAGGCTGTTGAGGGCGGCGGTGGCGGCGAAGGTGCGTTCGAACACCTGGGTCGACCAGCCCTTGAGCCGGGCCTGGTCGACGATGCGGCTGTCATCCAGGCTGAACCGGCCTTGCAACGCTGTCAGTAGCGCCGGGATCGCGGACGGTTCGATGCGCAGGTTGAAACGGTTCGGCGTCAGGTTCGGCCAGTGCGCCAGCAAGTGATCGACGTTGACCAGCACATGGCCCTTGGGATTGCCGTAGTCGGCGTAGATGCCGACGATGCGCAGTGCCCATGGCCCCTGAGGTGTCGGCAGGGTCAACTGATCACCGATACTCACCTTGAGACGCCGTGCCAGTTGTTCGCTGAGCATGAGGGTGTCGGCGGCCGCCAGTTGCTCCCACGGCTTGTCGCCGGCCGATTCCAGCAGCGGCCAATGCTGTCGATAGTGGGGGTGATCGATGATGCCGTGGATATCCGTCGGCCAGCCCTGCAACGGGACCGAGACTTGCCAGAGGGGAACGACGGCAGTGATCGCCGGTTGTTGCTTGAGCCAGGCGTGCAGTTCGTCTGCCTGGGCCGGGGTTTGCGGGTTGATGTACAACTCGGCGGTCAGCCGTTGTTCGAGCCAATTGCTGAAAGTCTGGCGGAAACCGGCGGTCATGCTGCCAGCGCCGATGTTTGCCGCCAGCGCCAGCAACAAGGCCATCAACGCCAGGCTCAGCGTCGGCAATTGCTGGCGGCAATCGGCAAGAAACCACTGCCCGAGCACCGAGCGGCTGCGGCTCAACAACCGCTTCAGCGCACTGTTGAGCAACACCGGCAAGGCCAGCGCCGCGCCCAGCAACAAGGCGGTCATCAGGACAAAACCGCTGGCCAGGCTATCGCCCCAGATCCACGCCGATGCGACAATCAATGCCGCCACCGTCGCCACCCAACCCTGGCGTCGCAGCCATCGGGCATGGGCCTGATGCCAGGCCTGGGGGTTGGCCAGCGCCAGCAAGGGCAGGCGCGCCGCCCGCAACAGGCTGTCAGCGCCGGCCAGCAGTGCACCGAGCAGGCTCAGGCCGACACCGCTGAACCACCACCACGGGCTGAGGTTCAAGTGCCCGGCCACTTCGGCGCCATACAAACCTCGCAGGCTCGCCGCTACATCGGGCAACAACAGGCTCGCCAGCCAATAGCCGCTGAGCACCCCGGCGATCCCGCCCAGCAGGGCCAACGCGCCCAGTTCGATGGTCAGGCTGGTGACCAGCACCCGCGCACTGACGCCACAGGCGCGCAGGGTCCGCAACAGACTGCGGCGTTGTTCCAGGGCCAGGCCGATGGCCGCGTGAACGATGAACAGCCCCACCACAAAGGATAAAAACCCCAAGGCATCGAGGTTCAGGTGAAAACTTTCGGTCAGGCGCGACAGGTTGTTTTCTTCATCGGCGTGCTTGAGTTGCAGGCGACCGTTGAACGCTTCCGGTAATGCGGCACTGAACGTGGCGGGCAACAACAGTCGCGACAGTTGCTCCGGCAACCCGAGTACCTGCTGGGCAAAACCGATGTCCATCAACAGCACGCCCGGCGCCATGTCCTCCTGGGCATGCAACGGTGGCAGGGATTGCCCATCGACGCTCCGGGGTCGGTCACCCTCGGTCAGTCCCAGGGCTTGCAAGGTTTGCGGGGCGATCCAGGTGCGGCCGGGGTCGGTAAAGAACGCCACCACCTCAGTCATCTCCCGCGCCTGCCCCGCCAGCGCGGCACCGGGCGGCAGCGACACCGGGTCGATGCCCATCAGTTGCAGGCGCTGATCTTCGCGGTCCTTGAGCAGCACCCGAGCCTGCAACACTGGCGACACCGGCCAGCCCTGGCGCCGCAGCTCGACAAACCATTGCTGGGGAAAGGTGCCGCCACCGGGCGCACTGAGGCTGGCCTGGGGTTCGCCGCCGATCAATTGGCTGGCCCGGGCGTAGCTGTCCCGGGCCTGACTGTTCAGCGCTTGCACGCCAGTGAGCAGGCTGGTGGCCAGCCACAGGCCAGTCAGCACGCTGAAGAATTGCACCGGGTGTTGGCGCCAGTGGCTGAGCAGGGCCTTGAGGGTCTGGCGAAAAATCATCACCCCTGGGCCACCTGCGCCAACTGCCCGCCGTGCAACACCACGCGCTGGGCCAGGCGAGCCGCCACCCGTGGACTGTGGGTCACCATCAGCAGGCTGGTGGGGCTGCCCTCCAGCAGTTCCAGCAGCAGTTGCAGGACTTCGTCGCTGGTGGCTTCGTCGAGGCTGCCGGTGGGTTCATCGGCCAGCAACAAGGGCGGTCGCGAAGCCAACGCCCGCCCCAGCGCCACCCGCTGTTGCTGGCCGCCGGACAGTTGCTCGGGATAACGCCGCAGCAGCGCTGAAAGCCCGAGCCGCTGCACCAGATGGGCTTGCCACGCTGCGTCATAACGGCCGCACAGGCGTGCCTGGAACGCCAGGTTGTCCTCCACCGACAAGCTGCTGATGAGGTTGAACTGCTGGAACACCAGGCCGATTTCCGTGCGTCGCCAATTCGCCAACTGGCTTTCACTCATGCCATCGAGCCGATACTCGCCACTGCGAATGCTGCCGCGATCGACTTTGTCCAGCCCGGCGACCAGGTGCAGCAGAGTGCTCTTGCCGCTGCCTGACTCTCCCATCAGCGCCAGGCTGCTACCGGGCATCAGGGTCAGGTCGACACCCTGCAGCACCGGCAATGGGCCCTGAGGCGTGGGGTAGCTTTTGAAAACATCGCGGACTTCAAGCATGAAAAGGCTCGATGGATGAACGTGGGGGTCAGGATAGCGGAGTTGAGGGACGGTCCCCACCCACGGGTTTTCTCATCGCTCGTCGGGTTGGGGGGGTATATCCATTTCTGCGGTAACGGCCGCTTAGGGTTCCGCCCTTACGGCGGGTCACTTTTGGAAGAGCGCCAAAGTAACCAAAAGCGCTTTGCCCCACCACTCGGTGCCTCGCCTAGGCTCGGCATGCCCTCACTCCGGCATTGCTCCGTGGGCCCGCCGCGAAGGGCCATCCATGGCCCAGCGCGGCTATCCCGGCATCCATGCCGGGATGCCCACTCCACAATGCCTGCGTTCGGCCATCGCGGTTAACGGGGCGCCCCAGATCAACGTCCACGCCGAGGCGGCCTTATAGCCGACCTGGTTCTTGGTGGGACCGCGTTTCTCCTGTGGGAGCGGGCTTGCTCGCGAAGGCGGTGGTTCAGTCACAGGGATGTTGGGCTTGCCGACCTCATCGCGAGCAAGCTCGCTCCCACAGGGAATTCTGGGTGTCCATGAGTCTTGTGTTCACCGCAGGCCCGTTGTGGGAGCGAGCCTGCTCGCGATAGCGGTGGTTCAGCCACATAGATGCTGGACATGCTCCGGTTCTTGCTTTGCTTTGGCTTTTGATCTTGGGCGCCCCGTTAACCACGCTGGCCGAACGCAGGCATTGATCCGTGGGCACCTCGGCATGGATGCCGAGGTAGCCGCGCTGGGCCATGGATGGCCCTTCGCGGCGGCCCACGGAGCAATGCCGGAGTGAGGGCACACCGAGCCTAGGCGAGGTGCCGAGTGGTGGGGCAAGCCTTTTTTGCTTACTTTTTTTGGCGTCTGAAAAAAAGTGAGTCGCCGTAAGGGCGAAACCCTAAGTGGCCGTTACCGCAGCAATGGATATGTACTCAATCAACAAGAGCTCAGCGCCAGTCAATGCCCCGCCGCCATCTCAACCTGGCCGGACTGCGGTGTCACGATGTCGCCCAAGTCGATGTGTTTCCAAGCCGGTTTCGCCCCCAACCGCGCATTAAAGCGATAGTTGAAAGTGAAGTCGTCATCGGTCGGTTGGCTCAGGGATTTCCCATAGGCCGATTCAACCCCGGCCGGGTCGTAGCCCATCAACTGCAGCAGCGTCGGGAAGATGTTGTAGTGGCTCGAACGGTCCTTGTTCCGGGCCCAGGCATCGCGCCAATCAAGGGTGTGCAATTGGCTGCCCTGGATCACCACCAACGGCACCAACCCCTCCTCCGCCACCGGGTCACCGCCGCAATGGGTGTTGAGCCCGGGGTTGCCGCGCTCGTGCAGGTCCTGGCCGTGGTCGGAGGTGTAGATCAGCACGGCATGGCTCAAATCGCCCTGCTGGAAGATTCGCTTGAAGAACTCGCCGACGTTCCACAGCAAGGTGTTCTGGTAAGCGTTGCGGTACAGCAACCAGTCATCTTTCTGGCCGTTGAAGCCATCGCGACTGCCGGTGTCGGCCACTTCCTGGAACTGCCCTCGCGGCAAGGCCGGACGGTATGCCATGAAGTCGTCGGGGTATTTGTCGTGTACCGGGAAATGCGCCCCCACCTTGTTGATCACCACCAGTTCGGCCTGGTTGTCACCCAGCAGTTCGATCAACTTCGCCGCAGCGGCCATGTCGCGGTCGCGCACGCTGGCCTGGTCAAATTGGACGAATTCGTCGATGTCCTGTTTTTCCAGGCCGGTCATCAGGTTCTGCAGGTTACCGCCGGTGCGCTGGGCGTCGATGTAGACGGTACGCAAACCGGCCTTCTTGGCGTACTGCCAGATCGACGGTCGGGTACTGTTGATGCGCATATAGTCGGCGCGCGTGCCGCCGTAGCGCAGGGTGACGTTGGTGTCGGCGCTGCAATTGGCGACGGAGGCCGCGTAGCCGAAATTGAAAATATCCACGCCCTCGGGCGGCGTCTTCAGGCCGGTGTGCACGCCGAACGGCGCGTTGATATCCAGGTAATTACCGCCAACGCTTTCATCGATGATCAGCACGATATCCTGCTCGATCAAAGACGATCGTCGCGCCAGGGTGACCGGCTCCCGAGGGCCGATGGTGTTGTGCAAGGACTCGTAGGCAAACAGATTCAAATAGGCCAACGGCGTGTACATCACCGGCAGGCCGCGCGCGCCCTCGCCGGCCCGCACGAACAACACGCCGCTGAGCAACAACACACCCAGCACCGGCGCCGCTATTGGCAGATAACCGGGCAACCGCACCGCCCGCCGAGGCTTGAGCGCGATGCCGAATAACAGCAACAAACCACCTATCACCACGCTGATAATCACGTCGCGGTACTGATAGGCCGCCTCCTGGATAAATCCCCCCGAGTACACCAGCGAAACAAACTGGCTATAGGTCAGGTAACTGTCCGTGACCCGGGCGTACACCTCGAAAAACACCGCTGAAACAAACATCGCCAAGGCAAACACATGCCGCACCAATGTCTGGCGTATGTAGGCAGTCATCCACAGCGCCAGCACCAACAGCACGAACATGGCGCCGAACAGCAAGGTTGCCAAGCCCAAGCCCAACGCGTCGAGACGGTCGAGGTAATAGTCGTACCCCTTGAGCAGGTACAGAACCAGCAGCAGTTCCTTGAGGTAACGGACCATGTTTTCCTCGACCAGATCGCCGTGTCAAAAGCACTTCGTTCCTGCACGTTAGCAGCCGATTTTCAAAGCGCAAGAAATGCTTGATCTCACCAAGCGTCAAAAAATAGTTACCCCAAAAATGACACGAAAACCCGTCACAAAATGTAAAAATCTATGGATTACTACCGTTTATCGCTTTGTCAAATTCCCGTGAAGCCCAATAAAACAGCCACTTTACTAAGACAGTCAAGGACTTGATATCAAAATGCCCGACTTCACTTGAATTGCCAACACTGACAACTGTCATTTTGCTGACACGCTTTTCTGAAGCCTGCGCTATACCCCTCTAAACAGTTTCATCCGAGTTACATCATTCGGTTTGCGAGGCGCGCCAAGAATGGACGTGAGCGTATTTGGTACGGGGTATGTCGGGCTGATCCAGGCCGCCGCCATGGCCGACGTCGGGCACCGCGTTTTGTGCATCGACATCGACCCGAAAAAAATCCAGCAACTGCAACAAGCCGTACCAACCATCAGCGAACCGGGGCTGTCCAGCTTGCTCGAAGACAACATCAAGGCCGGACGCTTGTCGTTCAGCTCCCAGGCCAGCGACGCGGTCAACCATGGCGAACTGATTTTCATCGCCGTCGGCACCCCCGCCGATGAAGACGGCTCGGCAGACCTGAGCCATGTGCTGGCCGTCACCCAGCAAATCGCCGACTTCATGGACAGCGACCGCACCCTGGTCATCAAGTCCACGGTGCCGGTGGGCACGGCCGACAAGGTGGCCGAATGCGCCCGCCAGGCGTTGGCCCGGCGCGGCCTGAAACAGTTGAACGTGCGGGTGGTGTCCAACCCCGAGTTCCTCAAGGAAGGCAGTGCGCTGGCCGATTGCATGCGCCCCGACCGGATTATCGTCGGCACCGCCGACCCGCTGGCCCGCGACCAGATGACGGAGCTCTACGCGCCCTTTTGCCGCAACCACGAAAAACTGATGTTCATGGACAACCGCAGCGCCGAACTGACCAAGTACGCCGCCAACGCCATGCTCGCCACCCGCATCAGCTTCATGAATGAACTGGCCAACCTCACCGAACGGCTGGGCGCCGACATCGAAGCGGTGCGCAAAGGCATCGGCTCGGACCCGCGTATCGGTTACCACTTCATCTACCCCGGCTGCGGTTTCGGCGGTTCGTGCTTTCCCAAGGACCTGCGAGCCTTGCTGCACACCGCCGAACAAAGCGGCATGCCACTGCGCTTGTTGCGCAGCGTCACCGACGTCAACGACAGCCAGCGGCACATCCTCTTCGAGAAACTGGCGAAACAATTCCAGGACGGCCTGGCCGGCAAATCGATTGCCATCTGGGGCCTGGCATTCAAGCCCAACACCGACGACATGCGCGAAGCCCCCAGCCGCTACCTGATGGAAGCGCTGTGGCGCGAAGGCGCCCGGGTCCACGCCTATGACCCGGAAGCCATGTCCGAATGCCGGCGCCTCTACGGCTATCGCAAGGACCTGAACCTCTGCGCCACCCGCGACGACACCCTGGAAGACGCCGACGCCCTGGTGATCTGCACCGAGTGGAAGAATTTTCGCGTGGTGGACTTCGACCTGCTGGCCAGCAAGTTGCGCGCCCGGGTGATCATCGATGGCCGCAACCTGTACAACCCCGAACACCTGGCCGCCGCCGGACTGTTGTATCGCGGTATCGGGCTGCGGCACACCGTGCCGGGCACCCCGCTACCCGGGCCGCAAGCATGAACATCCTGGTCACCGGCGCGGCCGGTTTCATTGGCGCCCACGTCGTGCTGCGACTGCTGCGCGACGGCCATCGGGTGTGCGGGCTGGACAATTTCAACGACTACTACGACCCGCAGCTCAAGCACGACCGCGTGACCTGGGTAAACGAGCAAGCCGGCGCGTTTCCCCTGGCGCGGATCGACCTGGTCGACGCGCCGGCCATCGATGAACTGTTCCAGGCCCGGCGCCCGGACGTAGTGATTCACCTTGCCGCCCAGGCCGGCGTGCGCTACTCCCTGGAAAACCCGCGGGCCTATGTCGACAGCAACATCACCGGGTTCCTGAACATCCTGGAAAGCTGCCGCCGGTATCCGGTCAAGCACCTGATCTACGCCTCCTCAAGCTCGGTATACGGCGCCAACCCGCGCACGCCTTATTCGGTGCAGGACAACGTCGACCATCCGCTGTCGCTGTACGCGGCCAGCAAAAAAGCCAACGAACTGATGGCCCACAGCTACAGCCATCTGTTCGGCATTCCCAGCACCGGCCTGCGTTTCTTCACGGTGTACGGTCCTTGGGGCCGCCCGGACATGTCGCCGATCCAGTTTGCCCGCGCCATCGTCGAAGACCGTGTGCTGCAGCTGTTCAATCACGGCGAGCACCAACGCGATTTCACCTACATCGACGACATCGTCGAAAGCATCGCCCGCCTGATCGACCATGCGCCCCAGGTCACGCCCCTGTTGGATCACGAACAACCGGACCCGGCCACCAGCCGTGCGCCCTGGCGGATCTACAACATCGGCGGGCAACACCCGGTGGCGCTGCGCACCTATGTCGCACTGCTGGAAAAGCACCTGGGACAAACCGCCCGCATCGAACTGCTGCCCCTGCAAGCGGGGGATGTGCTCAACACCTGCGCCGATGCCAGCGACCTGGCACGGGCCACCGGTTTCAAGCCGTGTATCGAACTGGACGAAGGCCTGGGCCGCTTCATCCAGTGGTTCCTCGATTACTACCCACGGCCTGCCCACGCACCGCTCGCGACTGAACGCTTGCGGCCCAACCTCAGCGGAGGAATCCATGACCCGACATGAGCAAGTCATCGAGATCAACGCCCCTGGACGCGACAAGCGCGTCGATCCGGAGCACCGCAGGCGCCTGGACGCGGCCATCCACCGCCAGGGCCGTGGTTGGTTGACCGGTCGCGACAGCGGCCGGCCCTGGACGGTCTCGCGCACCAATCGCGTAGTGGCCTGCCTCGGCGCGCTGGCGATCCTGGTGCTGTTATGCCCGCTGCTGCTGGGCCTGGCGCTGCTAGTCAAGTTCTCCAGCCCCGGTCCCGTGCTGTTCGTGCAGAAGCGCACCGGGTATCGCGGCCGAGTCTTCGGCATGTACAAGTTCCGCACCATGGTTGCCGACGCCGAGGCTCTCAAGGAGTCGCTGCGCCACCTCAACAAGCACGGTGCCGATGCCATCGACTTCAAGATCGACAACGATCCGCGCATCACCCCCATCGGCCGGTTCCTGCGACGCAGCAGCCTCGACGAACTGCCGAACCTGATCAATGTAGTGACCGGCGACATGCGCCTGGTGGGCCCGCGGCCGACCTCGTTCAACGCCTACCGCTACAAGGACAACCATCTTGTGCGCCTGAGCATCTACCCCGGCATGACCGGCCTTTGGCAGATCTCCGGACGCAGCAATATCGACTTCGACCAGCGCGTGGAATTGGACCTCAGCTATATCGCTGAACAAAGCCTGTGGCTGGATTTGAAGATCCTGATGATTACCCCCTTCAAAGTTTTCAGCGGCCACGGAGCGAGTTAAATGGACGGTTCAACCAATACCCTCACCATAGCAAGCCCGAGCGAGACCAACCTGACCTCGACCGTGCTCGACCCTTCCCTGCGGATTCTTCTTCTGACGGCCGCCAACGCCGGCACCGGAACCAGCACCAGCGCGATGGCGTTGGCCGCTCAACTGGCGCAGATGAGCAGCGGTCGCGTACTGCTGGTGGATGCCAGCCAGTCACCGCGCAACCTCAGCCAGCAACTGTCGTTGCACAAGGAGCGCGGTTTTACCGACCTGCTGTTCAACAGCCTCGCCCCGCCCTTGTTGCAAGACTGCGTGGTGCAGGCATCGAGCCTGCCCTTCGACGTCTTGCCCCATGGCCGCCTCGGTCGCAATGCCGAACGCTTGAGCCCCGAGCGACTGCGCCCACTGTTCAGGCAACTGGCGGCGCAATACCGCTTTGTGGTGATCGACGCCGACGCGGTGTATTCGGCCAGCGACACGCTGGTGCTCAGCACCCAGGTCGACGGTGTGGTGCTGGTGGTGCGTGGTGAAGAGACTCGCTGGGAAGTGGCCCAGGCCACCCGCCAGCGCCTGTCCCAGGCCGGCGCGAAAGTGGTGGGCAGCGTGTTCAATCGCCGCAAGTACTACATGCCCAAGTGGCTCTACAACAACCTGTAAGCCTGCAAAAGGATGACGAGATGAACGCCAGAATGCTTGTCCTGCTGTTGCTGCCGCTTGCCGGTTGCTCCAGCAATACCGATACCCACTCGATGCCGGTGCAGATCCTCACGGCCGCGCCGGCCAACGCCCAGGCCACCGACATGCCCAAGGTCGAACAGACCCTGCGGCCCCAGGACGTGCTGGATGTGATTTTTCACATCGACACCACCTCTTCCCAGGCTTATCGAGTGCAGCCGGGCGACCAGGTTGCCCTGAACTTCACCGCCGCCAGCCAGCTCAACGGCACGCAACAGGTGATGCCCGACGGCAGTATCGAATTGCCGGGCGCCAACACCTCGGTGAAAGTCGCCGGCCTGACCACCGATGAGGCGCGCCTGGCGGTGCAGCGTGCCTATAACCAGAAGATGCTGTTCCAGCCCAACCGCAACCAATTGACCGTAATGGTGACCAGTCCGCTGTCCGGCGAGACGAACCTGCGCAACACCCTGACCCACCCGGCCACGGGCATGAGCCGGGAAATCATAGTGGGCCGGGATGGTTACGCCAGCTTCCCGGAAATAGGCTCGGTGCCGTTGCAGGGCATGACTGTTACCCAACTGGAGGTCTTTCTCAACGAGCGTTATGCCCAACTGCCCGGCCACATGACCGTGGACGTGCTGCTCAAGTCCACCGCCGGCAACGAGATCTATGTCCTCGGTGAAGTGGCCCAACCCGGTTCCTACCCGATCCGCCGGCCGATCTCCGTTCTCGAGGCGCTGACCCTGGCCCGGGGCACGAACGTCAAGGCAAGGCTCGACTCGGTGGTCATCATGCGCCGCAACGGCAATATGGTCGAAGCTCGCCACTACGACGTGGAGAAGGCCTTGAGCGGCGACGCGTCGCAGATCGCCTACCTGCAGCCGGAAGACATGCTTTTCGTGCCCAAGACCAAGCTAGCCAGCGCCGGCGAACTGGCCAGGCAACTGGCCGACGTGGTGCTGTTCCAGGGGGTTGGGGTCAGCTTCGGCTACCGCCTCGACAACAAAAGCAGCAACAGCAACTGACCCAGGTGACCGATCATGAACCCCAAGGAAAACTATCTGCATGAGTTCTTCAGGATCTTCTTCGCCAACAAGCAGTGGGTGAAGCGTATCTTCCTGATTTTCGCCGTGATCGCCCTGGTGCTGCCGTTGATGCTCAAGCAGAGCTTCGATATCACCGCCCAGGTGATCGTCCAGTCGAAAAAACTCTCCCAGGGCGACGCCACCACGTCGCTGAACCAGGAAAATGCCACCTTCATCCCGCCGTCCCTGGCGGACATGGAAACCGAGAGCAATATCCTGCGCTCGCCGGCGTTGATTCGCGAAACCATCAAGACCCTGCGCGACCAGGGTGAATACACGCCCAGCCCGGGCATCTTCAACAAATGGGTGAGCGATCCCTTCAAGCGTTACATCACCCTGCCCCTGCGCGAGTACGTCATCAACCCGTTGCGCGACGGCCTGGGGCTGGAGGTCGATCCGGTGCGCGACACCGTGCTCGATACGCTGACCGACGAGGCCATCGAAAACCTGAAGATCGAGACCCTGCCCGGCTCCAACGTCATCTCCATCGTCTACAGTTTCGGCGACCCGGCCCAGGGCACCCGGTTCGTGGCGCAACTGCTGCAGAACTACCTCACCGGTCGCCAGGACCTGCAATCGATCGAACTGCCACAGGCGTTCTATGAGCAGAAAAAGCTTCAGTACCAGACGCGCCTCGATGGCTTGGAGGGCAACCGCCTGACACTGCTTGAAGGCATCGGTTCGTCCGATCCCAAGGAAGAGATCACCTTCCGCCTGAACGCCATCAACACCGAAGAGCAGGCCTTGAACTTGTTTCAGGACCGTTTCCTACAAAGCCAACGCTGGCTCGATTACCTCAAGACCAGCCTGGCGACGGCGAACAGCTCGCGGTTCAACGACTACACCTTCCCGTTCACGTTCACCACCACCGTGGACAACATTGCCTTCGAAGATCGGGAAATCAGGCAGATGGGCGAGCAATTGACCAGCCAGGTCAGCCGCTACATGAACGACCTGGCGATCTTCCAGCCCAGCAGTGAACCCATGCTGCTGGCCCGGGAGCAGATCGTGCGCACCCGCCAGCAATTCCTCAAAGTGGTGAACAACCGCATCCAGGAACGCACCACCGACCTGGCGGTGGTCAGCTCGGTGATCAACCAGAAGGTCGAACGTATCGCCGCCTTCAAGGAGCGCATCCACCAGTTGCAGGAAACCCAGAGCAAGCTGCGGCAGATGGACACCGAGATCAACGCGCTGCATGCGGCCTTCTCGACTTATGCCCAGCGCTTCGCCGAGGCCAGCACCGCGCGTTCGCTGGACAACGATCTGTCCAACGCCCGGGTCCTGAGCCCGCCGTTCGAACCCACCGCTGCGGCGTTTCCCAAGCCGGTGCTGATCATTGCGTTCGGCTTGTTCAGCGGCCTGCTGTTGGCGATCGCCCTGGTCTATGTACGTGAGTTCTTCGACCATCGCTTCAAGCACCCAGCGCAAATCAGCCACCAATTGGATCTACCGGTGCTGCTGGTGATCAACGAGCAATCGCCCGAGCAGATCAACCCGCACCGCAACTGGAGTGTGCCCAGCCTTGTCCATTGGGTGAAAAATTGAACGCGCCGTTCGGCCCGTCCCGCCAAGACAGCCCCCTGTCGATCATTCATCTGCTCGACAGCGGCGGCTTCTATGGGGCCGAGCGGATGCTGCTCGATCATTGCCTGGCAACGCCCGGACAGCACCAGGTGCTGTTCCTGGCGGCACCGCCGACCTTGATCACGCGCTTTCGCCAAGCCGGGGTCGATTGCCGTCACTGCGCCAGTTGGGCCGAGCTGTTGCAACACCTGCGCGAGCGCCGGGACGAACGACCGCTGCTCAACACCCACAACTTCAAGGGGCTGCTGTTCGGCTGGTCCGCCGCCACGTTGCTGCGCCTGCCGCTGGTGATTACCCAGCATGGCTTCACGCCGCGCAGCCCCAAGCAGCGTTTCTATACCTGGCTGAGCCTGCAACTGTGTCGCACCGCCTCGGTCAAGCGCGTGGTCTGCGTGGCCGAAAGCATCGCCACGCTGCACCGCCGGGCCAGCGTGCGGGCGGAAAAACTCGATGTCATCCCCAATGGCCTGCCAGCGCCCAGCACGCCGTTGGCCCATCGTGACGACAAGCAGCGCTGGCGGGTCGGCTACGTTGGACGTTTGAGCAGCGAGAAAGGCCCGGACCTGTTCCTCGACGCCATGATCCCACTGTGCCAGAAGCATTCATCGCTGCACGCGGTGATGCTCGGCGACGGCCCGGAACGCCAGGCGCTGCTCAAGCGCATCACCGACGCCGGACTGCCCACGCGCATCGAATTGCCGGGTTATCAGACCGACATGAACGCCTGGTGGAGTCGCCTCGATGCCTTGGTGATCAGCTCACGTACCGAAGGCACTCCGATGATTCTGCTCGAAGCCATGCAGGCCGGCGTGCCGGTGGTGGCGTTCGGCGTCGGCGGCATTCCCGACGTGTTGCAGGACCGCCACAACGGCCTGCTCGCGACACCGGCCAACAGCGCGGAACTGGCGGCGCAGATCGAAACGCTGTTCAGCGAACCGCCCTTGGCGCGGATCCTCGCCGACAACGCACGCCGCACCCAACAGGACCGCTACGACCTGCGCACGCTGGCCGAACGCTGGTCACAACTCTATATCCGCACGGCACGGGAGGCTCGGCCATGATCGTCCCGCTCTCGATCGTCAGTCTGCTGGGGCTGGTCTGCCTGGCATTGCTGGCCAGCCCTTATCCGTTCCTGGCACCGGGCGCGGTGCTCGGCCTGGTCGGCGTCACCCTGCTGTATCGCAAGCCCGCCTGGGGCCTGCTGGGCATTGCCGCGCTGGTGCCGTTCGAAGGCCTGTTCAAGGACAGTGCGTTTTCCGCCAGCAAGTTCTTTGGCCTGGCGCTGATCCTGATCCTGATGTTGCAGTTGGCCCTGCACCAGATTCCCGCGACGCGCTTGCGCAGCAATATCTGGAAGCCCCTGATCGGCTTCATGATGCTGTATGGCTTGAGTCTGTTGATTTCAGAAAACATGGACCTGTCCCTGACGCAACTGCGTGAACTCTCAGTAGGGCTGATTCTGTTCGTGATCACGTTGCTGATCGGTCGCGAGCTGAACCTGGAGATACTCGCCCGCCTGATGACAGTGAGCGTCGCCACTACCTGCGTACTCGCGATGTTTTCGGCCAAATACCAGGATCAAGGCCGCGCCTCGGGTTTGCTGGAAGACCCGAACGCCTTTGCGCTGTTGATTGCGTTTACCGTACCGCTGGCCTTGTTATTGACAATACGCAGCAAAAACCTGTTGCACCGGTTGTTCTGGGGTGGCGCTCTCATCCTGTTGCTAGGCGGCATGACCAAGACCGAATCGCGTTCCGGGCTGGTCGTGCTGTTGCTCAGTCTGATGATCGGGTTGTATCACTATCGGGCACAGCTGCCACGCATACGTCCTCGGCACCTGGGGTTCGCGATGCTCGGCGTGGCACTCATGGTTCCGGCGACAGTCGCCTTGATGCCTGCTGGCTACGTGGCACGCATCCAGTCATTGAGCATCCTCAGCTCCGGCGCCAACGCCAGCAAGGACGGATCCCTGGGGCGCCGCGCCTCGTACATTATCGTGGGCAGCCAGATGATCCGCGAGAACCCGATACTCGGTTCAGGCCCAGGGACATTTCCGGAGCACTACGCCCCCACCGGCTACGCCAAGGCGTTCTCGGCCAATCGCAAACGGGGGGATCTGTACCGCCAGGCCCATAACACTTACTTGGAAATCTTCAGCGAAATCGGCGTGCCAGGCGGCTTGATGTTTGTCGGTACGATTGGGCTGGGCCTCTATAACCTGATGCGCGCGCGCCAACTCTGGCTCCAGCGCCGGGACTGGGCCCAGGCCGACCTGTTGACGCACCTGGGCATGAGTTTCCTGTCGCTGGCGTTGTTCCTGATGTTCCTCAGCGCGCCGAACCACAAGTTGCTGTGGATCATGCTCGCCTTGACCAGCATATTGCGCTACGACGCCGAACAGGCCGAGCCGCAGGAGGCCCGTTCATGAGTTGCGTGAGCGTCGTCATCCCGATGTACAACGAAGCCCGGCACATCGGCCGTACGCTGCAGGCGGCGCAGGAAGCCGCCCGCCAGGCAGGCCTGGCGTGTGAGTTGATCGTGGTGGACAACGGCTCCGACGACCACGGCCCGCGCATCGCCAACGAGCTGGGCGCGCGAGTGCTGATCGTACCTGGCGTGCACATCGGCGCCCTGCGCAACCGTGGCGCGGCGGTCGCCAGCGGTGAATGGCTGGTGTTCATCGACGCCGACATCGAAATGCCCGCCGACGGGTTCAAGCGGCTGATCGAAATGGAAGGCTGTCAGGGCGATGTGCTGGGCCTCGACCTGGACACGCCCGGACCGGCGCCATGGTTCGCCCGCGCCTGGCAGCGCCGCAGCCAACGTCCGGGTTCGCGCCCCTTGCACCGGGTGCAGTGGCTGCCCAGCGCCAACCTGCTGATGCGCCGAAGCTGGTTCGAACAGGTCGGCGGCTTCGACGAAACCCTGCGCACTGGCGAAGACAAGGATTTTTCCCTGCGCTTGCGTCAAGCCGGCGCGCAATTGTTGCTGGTCAATGAAAGCGTGGCCCTGCATTGGGGCTACGAAGCCAGCTGGCGCGAGTGGATGAGCAAGGAGCTGTGGCGCCAGGGCAGCCACTGGCAGTTGTTGCGCAGCCATGGGCCGAGCCTGCGCCTGTTGCGCTTCCCCGCGCTGTCGATTGGCGCCTGGGGCCTGGACGTCCTGGCCCTGATCGCCCTGCTCCAGGGTCAGGCACGCCTGGGCCTGACCCTGCTGTTGCTCAGCACGTTGCCGGCTCTGGTTCTGAGCCTGCGCCAGAGCCGGCGTGATCCGCGCCTGACCTTGCAATTGTGGGCCTTGCACGGGGTGCGCCTGCACCTGACCGGCGCCGCACTGCTACTCAATATTTTTCAATGGAACGTCAGGAGACCTGCCCGTGGCTGAATTCATTTACTGGTCGTGCCTGTTGCTGCCGGTGTACGCCTACCTCGGCTATCCCTTGATGTTGAGCCTGCTGGCGCCGCTGTTTCCGGTGCGGCGCTACGGCAAGGCGTTTCCAATGGACGTGAGCATCGTCATTGCCGCCCACAACGAGGCGCGGCACATAGAGGAAAAGTTGCGCACCTTGCTGGCCCAGGATTATCGGGCCCATTCATTGCGAATCATCCTCGCCAGCGACGGCTCCACCGACGACACGGTGGCCTGCGCCCGCAAGGTGATCGACCCGCGCATCACCGTGCTCGACCTGCCACGCCAGGGCAAGGCCGCTGCCCTCAATACCGGTGTCGCCCACAGCAGCGGCGAGATCCTGGTGTTCACCGACGCCGATAACCAATGGGCCAATGACACCCTCAGCCATCTGCTGGCGCCCTTGGGCGATCCGGAAGTCGGCGCCTGTGCCGGGCACATGGAAATCCCGGTGCCGGGCAAGGGCCTGAGCCTGGGCGACAGCCTGTATCGCCATTACGAAGGCTGGTTGCGTCGGGTGGAGAGTCGCACCGGTTGCATGGTCTCGGCCGACGGCGCGCTGTTGGCCCTGCGCCGGGGGTTGTTCCACCCGATACCGGCCCAGGTCAACGATGACTTTTTCCTCAGCACCTGCGCACCAGCTGCCGGCAAGTCCATCGTCTATGCCCCCATGGCCCGGGTGACCGACCAGGGCGTGGACGAAGCCGACAAGCAGTTTCGCCGTCGCCAGCGGGTCACCGTCGGCGGGTTGCAGAGCCTGGCTCAGCGCCGTGAGCTGCTCAACCCGCTGCGCCATGGGCTCTACGCCATCGGGCTGATCAGCCACAAGTTGATCCGCCGCCTGGCGCCGGTGTTGCTGCTGCCGCTCTTGCTGAGCAATGCCTGGCTGTGGAACGACCACACGTTCTATCGCCTGAGCCTGGTGGCGCAATTGCTCGGTTACGCCATGGCGCTGATCGGCTTGATGGACGCGCGCCACCGCCTGCCCCGGCCCTTTCGCCTGGCCGCATTCGTGCTGGTGACGCTGGCGGGCATGAGCATCGGGCTCTGGCAGTTCCTGCGGGGCCAGCGCTATAGCCAGTGGAACCCAGAGCAGAATCGCTAAGGAGTACGGCCGATGTCGATCAAACAAGTCTTCAAGCGCACCGGCGGCTGGCTGTACCTGAACACGTCCCTGGGTCGCCATCCCTTGCGTGGCGCCGGCGTCATACTGATGCTCCATCGTGTGCTGAACAACGACCGCGCCGCCGAACTGCCCCACCGTAACGAACTGTGCGTGGGGCCCGAAGCGTTTGAACATTTGCTGATCTGGCTGCTACGGCATTTCGAGTGCGTGCCGCTGATGACCTTGTTGCTGGCCGATCCTGAAAACGTTCCGAACCGCCCGCGGGTGGCCCTGACCTTCGACGACGGTTGGCGCGACAACGCCATGAATGCCTTTCCGTTGCTGCGCCAATACCAGGTGCCGGCGAGTATTTTCCTCTCCACCGATTTCATCGGCAGTCGCCAGCACTTCTGGTGGGAAAGCATCGGCGAAACCCTCTGGGGCAGCCATGGCCAGGTGGCACGGCGCTCATTGATCGAGCACTTGCAGCACGTCGGTCGACCGTTGCCGGTGCTGCTCGATGACATCGACGACGAGCGCCGCAGCCTGGCGCTGCTGCATTACCTGCAAAGCCTCAAGAGTCTCGATACCCACACGTTGAGCGACCTTACCGACGCCTGCCCACAGGGTTCCCAGCCCCAGGCCCTGGACTGGCCCCAGGTGCGCATGCTCGAAGATTCCGGGCTGATCCGCTTCGGTCCCCATGGTGCCAGCCACGCGATCCTGACCGGGCTGGATGACCAGCGCCTGCACGAAGAACTGACGCGCAGCTGGATCGCCCTGGAAAACGGCTGCGCCCACCCCTTGCCGGTGTATTGCTACCCCAACGGTGACAATGACGCCCGCGTGCGCGAGCAGGTGGCAGCCCACGGTTTTACGTTCGCACTGGGCACCGAGGCCGGACTGTATCGTCATGACGGCGACCCTCTGAACCTGCCACGTTTCGGCGTCAGCCAGAGCAACGCCTGTCACCCTGAATTGTTGGCCTGGCGCATTCGCCGAGGAGCCCGCTCATGAATCGCGCACATTATCTCAAGCTCTTGGCGTTGAGCATGGGCACTAGCCTGGCGATGATAGGCCTGCGCCTGTTGCGCAACGTGTTGCTGGCACGGATCCTGGGGCCCAGCGAACGCGGGTTGTTGGCGCTGCTCAGCACCCTGCCGGACCTGATCAGCGCTACCACCAGTGGCGGCCTGAATTCCGCCGTGGGTTATCAGGCGGCGCAGCATCGCTCGATGAGCCTGTTGCTCAGCCACGTGCTGGTCTTCGGTTGTCTGCTTGCAGGGTTGCTGACGCTGCTGGTGGTGGCGCTGGTGCGTGAGTTCGGTGCCGAACTGGACGTCACCACGCAACTGGGACTGCTGGCCTGGCTGCTGTTGCTGGCCGTGCCGCTGGCGGTACTCAAGAGCGGCCTGCTGACGCTGCACAACGCCTCCGGCGGCGTCGGCGCGTTCAACGCGTTGCGGCTGATGGAATCCCTGGTCCCGCTGTTGCTGTTCGTGGCGCTGTTCTGGATGTGGAAAGACACGGCGCTGGAAGCGGCTCTGATCAGTTGGCTGGCGGGCCTGAGCCTGGTAGTACTGGCGGGCTGGATGTGGCTGCGCCGAGATCATGCGTTCACTCTGCGCTGGGATCGCACCGTCCAGAACGAACTGTTGCGTTACGGTGTCCGCAGTCATCCGGACCTGTTGTTCCAGCAACTGATGCTGCGCTCGGATTACCTGTTCATCGGCGCACTGCTGGGCAGCACGGCGCTGGGGCACTACGCCATGGCCAGCGCGGCGGCCGAACTGCTGCATATCGTGCCGGAAGCGGTCACCACGCCGCTGATGAAACGCCTGCTGCAGCAAGACACAGACATGAAGCGCCTGACCCCGTTGGCCTTGCGCCTGACCGCCACGGCCATGCTGGGCGCCTGCCTGAGCATGGTACTGGTCGGCGAATGGCTGATCGTCACCCTGTTCGGCGTCGCCTATCAACCGGCGTACCCAGCCCTGCTGGCGCTGCTGCCAGGGGTGTTCGGGTTGTGCTTTGCGAGCATCCTGCGCCTGGACCTGCTGGGCAAGGACCGCCCCGGCACTGTTTCGCTGCTGATGGGCGTAGGAGCGCTATTGAACCTGGGGCTGAACCTGCTCCTGATCCCACACTACGGCATCGTCGGTGCCGCAGCGGCTTCCTCTATTGCCTATCTGGGCGTGACCCTGGGGCTGCTGGTGATGTATTGCCGTCTCAGCGGCGTGGCGCTGTGGCAAACGCTGATTATCCTGCCCAGCGATTTACTGCCGATGCGCCAGATGCTGTTGGGGAAATCGGCATGAGTGTGATTGCCTGCCAAACCGCCATCGCGAGCAAGCTCGCTCCCACAGGGGGCGGTGATGCCCTTGTGAAAGCACTGAGCCAGCTTGCAGTGAGGGTGGATGAGCCGCCCTCTTCGCGAGCAAGCCCGCTCCCACAAGAGCCTTGTGCCGAACACACCCTCCACAACCACCACCGATCCCCTGTGGTAGCGAGCTTGCTCGCGAAAGCGCTGGGTCAGCTTGCATCGATGTTGAATGGGCCGACGCCTTCGCGAGCAGGCTCGCTCCCACAGGGCCACGGTGCCGAGCGCAATATCTGCGACCACCACAAATCAACTGTGGGAGCGAGCTTGCTCGCGATGGGGCCAGTGCAGCGTTGGTGGAAAGTGACTGCTGGCCTGTGCCTTTGGAGCCTGGCCTTTTTGGCCCAGGGCGCGGCGATGGAGTGGACCGGTATCCGTGACGGCAGCCTGTACCTGCAAACCGACCGCCCGGACTCTGTCACCGTGCGCTGGGTGCCCGCCTGGCAAGCCGAGGCCAATGCCGAACACCTGTATCTGCTCGACGGCCACGGCCGATTGGCGGGCGAGCGCCTGGTCAAGGCGGATCAGACCCGTGGCGAACAGCAATGGCCGCTGCTGCCGGGTGCCACCAGTTATCGGCTGGAAATTCCCGGCTACAGTTTCCGGCGCTATAGCGTCGAACACGACGCGCGCACCCGTGCCCTGTTTGCCCCGGCCAAGGTGCATTTCAGCGCTGAGACCCACGATGGCGATGAGCTGTATTTCAAAGTCGCAGCCGGCGAACAGGCCGTGCTGGCAGGCAAGTTCCATGGCGGCGTACGTGCGCTGCAAGGCCGGCGCGTCGACGACGGAAAGCAGGTGCAACTGAATCTCAAGCCATACCGGGCCTATTGGCAATTCGATCAGGTGGCCCTCCCGGTGGCGGACGTGGACCAAATCTGGCGCCTGCATCTGCAAGGCAACGGCAAGGCCGCGTTCTGGTTGGACGGCACCGCCAACCTGTTCGCCCAAGATCCGGCGCACCTGCAACCGCTGCGCCAGGATCCGGGGCAGACCCACCTGAAGTTGTACACCGAGGCGCTCGGCAAGACCCCCAAGCTGGGCATATACCTGCCCTATGAGTTACTGCCGCCCTCCAGCTACGCTGTGCTCGATGCGCTCAAACCCCAGGCGGCAACCCTCTACAGCTTTGTCGATGTCATGGCGGCCAAGGTCAATCATGAAGATGCCTTCCGGCGCTTGTACCGGGACCGCTTCGGCATCAGCCAAGACCTCACCCTGCTGGCCGGCAGCCAGCGCCGGGCGGATCTGCAGGCAGACCGGACCAGTCTCAGCGGTTTGCAAGCCTGGCTCATGTCGACCCGGGCTTCGGGCGACAACGGCATCCATTACCTCAGTTTTGCCGATGAGCCAAACCTGAACTACCCAGACTTCGCCAGTTTCCAGCAACTGTTCCAGAGCATGGCTGCCCAGGTCCGCGCCGATCCTGCCAACGCACGCGCCGGTGTCCGCATCGCCATACCGGCCAGCTCGCGGTTCACCAACGGCCCCTTAGCCGACAACGCGGCTGACAGGCGCGGGATCGACTGGGCACGGCGCCTGCTCGCGACGTCCGACGACCAGATCGACGCCCTGGCCTGGCATGAATGGATGGTCCGCGACCTGCTGGCGACCCGGGTCTACCGCGACAGTGTCCGTCAGGCCGCCAACCTGGTGGGGCTGGACAGCCAGGGCCGGCCCCGCAAGGCTTTGCTGTTGGACCAGACCAACATGTCCAGCGGCTCGAGCCTGAGCCCTTACGACCAGGAAACCCACTACGCCGCCTTGTGGTGGACGTCGGTGGCGATCAACGCCTCCGCGGATGGTTGGCTCGACATGCTCAACTGGTTCATGCTCGCCGACGAACCTGAATACCCCAAAGGCATGGTGCGAGTGCTGGACAATCAGCGCTTCGAACTCAAGCCCGTGGGCTTGGCCCAGCAGTTCATTCAGCAGCACTGGCTTGATCAGGTACTGCGCCTGGACAACGATGCTTTTGAAGTCGATGTCCTGGCCATGGCCACCGGCAAGCAACGCAATCTGCTGGGTGTGAACAAAAGCACGCGAGCCCATCAGGTCAGCCTCGACGGCGCGGTCTGCCCTCAACCAGGCATGACCCTGATGTATTTCGGCCCGGACAACCGCAGCCACAGCGTTGCGTTTGATTGCAAGGCCGGCCAGGTCGGGTTTCTCCTGCCAGGGGAAACCGTGTTCTCCCTCAGTTGGACAGCACCCCTTCCCCCCCAACCTGCCACCCGTCAGGAGGCACCATGAACGCTCTGCAAAAATTGCGTGATCGCATTCAGAAAAAAGGTCTGCGCGCCGTTCTAAAGCAGCTGTGCAGGCGCTACCTATTTTCCCACACCCGACTGGTGTGGCTGGAGCACGATGTACGGACCCCACTCCCCCCACATAACCTCAGGCCCTACCCACCGATGCGCTTGGAGCACATCACGATCAGCAATGCCGATGCTTTTACCCGGCACTTCGGCGACCGCGTCGAAACCATGCGCGAGCTGGCGGCCGAAGACTACACAGGCTTGATGTACCTGGATGATCAGGGCGACACCGTGGGGTTCGCCTGGGCCAGTACACGGGACTATTTCGACCGCCATTTCTATCACTGCAACTTTCCGATCAAGCCTGGCGAGTACTTTCAGTTCGGTGGCGAGGCGATCCGTGAATACTGGGGTTCCAGTATATCGGCGGACATGCAGTTGGAGGTGTGGAAAGTCATGGCGGACCACGGTTGCAGCACAATGGTCGATGTCTGCGATTTGCAAAACATCCAAGCGATCAAGATGCATATCCGCATGGGCTTCCAGGAGCGCGGGCAGATCACCCACCTATACCGCTTGCTCGGTCGCTGGCGGCTTCTGCGCAATACGTCATACACCGGCACGGTACTGGACGCCTTTCGTAAACCGGCCCAACCGGCCACCTCGACTTCAGCGGCCTGATCTCCATGGCGATCCGGTTCCAATGGTGTCGCTCCCTGGGCGCGGCGGACTTTCCTGTATCAGCTTATGAACAGCTGCGAACCCAGGTGGCCGACGCAACGCCGTTCAACACCCTGGCCTGGCTGCAAGCGGCGGAATTCGCCCTGTTGCCCGAAGAGCAATTGCATGTGCTGCTGGGCTGGCAGGACCAGGCCTTGTGCCTTTGCCTGCCTCTGATATCAGGACTTGAACGTATCGGCGGGCTGCGGTTCCGGGTGTTGCATCATTTGGGTTTTCCAATGGCCGACCGCATCGCCCTGCTGGCACGCCTGGACGCCGAAGGCATGGGTCAGGCGCTGATGCAGATCCGTCAACACTTGCCTCACGCGTTACTGCAATTGAATGAAGTGATCGAGCCGGTCGGTGAGCAAAGCGTCCTCAGCGCCTGGATGGCGCTGAGTTCCACCGGAGAGCGACGACTCAGTTGCCGGGTTCCGGTGCATCTGATCAGCGACAGCGACCATCAGGAGATCTCTGGCGACCCACGCTACAAGTTGCGCCGGGCACGCAAGCGGATCGCTGCCTGTGGTGCCGAGATCCGCCGGGTGAAACCGGACGCTATCAGCATGGGGCAATTGTTGCGAGCCCTGGCCGATGTCGAGGATGTCAGCTGGAAAGGCGAGGAAGGCGTCGGCATTTTCGCCGACCCCAGGCGCCGACAATGGATGAACCTCGCCTTCACCGCCCTCGCCGCCCAAGGCCTGGTGCGGGTGGTGATGCTGGAGCTGAACGGCGAATGCATCAGCTATCGCCTCGGCCTGCTGGACCAGGGGCGGCTGTATGACTACAACCTGGCATTCCTGCCGCAGCATGCCGACCTGGGCAGCGGCCGGGTGCTGCTCGAGGAGTGGATTCGCTGGGGGCTGGACGAAAACTGGCGCTGGATCGACGCATCACGGGTCAGCCTGGAGAACTCCAACCATCAGTTACACGAACGCATGACCGGCCAACTGGAACACTGGCGCTGGAGTTTCTATTCATGGCAGCCCGGTGGCTTGCTCCTGGGATTTGCCCTGCGACTATGGAAAAGCTTGAAGCCATGGTTTGGCAAACGCCGAAGCAAACCGACCGCGACGACGGCATCGTCCCCCCCTAAAAACCAGGAGAAGACAGATGCCGCGTCAAGTGATCGTCAACGCTGACGACTTCGGGCTCAGCTTCAGTGAAAACGCGCTGATCCTGCGGGCCTTCGAGACCGGCGTGATCAGTTCGGCCACGGCCATGGCCAACATGCCGGGTTTCGAGCAGGCGTGTGAAATGGCCCGGCAACCGCTGCTCAACGGCCACGTAGGCCTGCATTTCAACCTCAGCTACGGCCCGCCGCTGGGCCAGACGATCACCTCACGAGCGGTTTTTTGCGACACCAATGGCCAGTTCGACCTGAACCTGTCGCGTTATTGCCTGCGCCTGCGCTCAAAGGATCTGGCGGCAGTGGAAGATGAACTGCAGGCGCAATGGCAACACTGCCTGGACCACGGCCTGCGTCCCAGCCATCTCGATTCCCATCAACATGTGCACAACATCTGGCCCATCGGCGAGCTGGTGGCCCGCTTCGCCGCCAGGCAAGGTGTGCCCATGCGCCTGGCGCGCAACCTGGGGGCGAACTTGACCCTGCCCAAGCGCATCTTCAAGACCCTGTTCAACCGGCGCATGCACAGCCTGTGCGGCGCGACAGCGGACTACGTCTGCACCCCGGCCGACCTGGACTACGCCGCGCCACCGGCCTATGGCTCGCTTGAGGTCATCGTGCACCCGATGCAACTGGACGGGGATTTTGGCGATGCCAGCCTGAGGCCAGGCGAGTCGTTGACCCAAGTACTGCACAAGCGCCTGGCGGGTGTGCCCAAGGTCGCGTACGGTCGGAGCGCGCAGGTATTGACGCTGGTTGAGTATGGGGATGTGCACTGACAGGGACGCGGTATATACCTGTGGCCAGGGCGTTTGCTACCTCGCCACGACCGTCCGAAATCCCTGCGCCGCTTCCGGAGAATCTGCTACAAGGCATCTTCTGTTTCGAGTAGCGAATTGCGTCGATGCCTTTACGTTTATTCTCTCGCCTTCGGCGGCGCTGGCTGGCCTTCCTTGTCATGAGCGCAATGGTGGTCGGGCTGCCGGTGGGCTGTGCAGTGCTGCAGCACAAGGAACGCGAGCTGGTCTTTCGCATCGAGCCGGGGACGGCGAGCTGGTTCAGTGGGCTTCCCAGCGGTGTGCAGGAATTCGATCTCAAGCCCAAGAGTTTCAAGACCGGGGAAAATATCCACGGCTGGTGGTGGCCGGCCGAACGCAAGAATGCGCCGGCCATCCTGTACTTGCACGGTGTGCGTTGGAATTTGACCGGCCAGTTGTTTCGTATCCAGCAACTGAGGGCGCTGGGTTATTCGGTGCTGGCTATCGATTATCGTGGCTTTGGCAAAAGCCATGGGGATCTGCCGTCGGAAGCCAGCGTCTATGAGGATGCACGCATCGCTTGGGAACGCCTCAAGGTACTGCAACCGGACCCGGACCTGCGGCTGATCTACGGTCATTCTCTGGGCGGTGCCGTCGCGGTGGACCTCGCTGCGCAGTTGGGCCAGGAGGCCGCGAAGAATGGCGCTGCCCAGGTCCGAGGCCTGGTCATCGAATCCACGTTCACCTCCTTGGGCGATGTCGCCACCGCGATGGCGAATACGTCCCTGCCGGTGCGCTGGTTGTTGTCGCAGAAATTCGATTCCATCGACAAAATCGGCGAGATCAACATGCCGCTGCTGGTGGTCCATGGCTCTGCCGATCGCTACGTACCACCACGCTTCAGCGAGCAACTGTTCAACGCCGCCCGGGAGCCCAAGCGCCTGCTGCTGGTGCCGGGGGCGACGCATAACAACAGCATGAGCCTGGCGGGTAAAAACTACCGGCAAGCGCTGGACACGTTGATGAAAAACAAACCATCGCCCATCCAGGTAAGCTCGGCCAAGACCGGCTAACGCACAAGCCCCCGGCTGATACCCAACACCTTCATTGACGGTCACACCGCTATCGCGAGCAAGCTTTGCTCCCACAGATCTCCCCCACACAGTTCTTTGGTTGTTTACAAGATCAGTGTCCCCACAGGGGATTTGTGGCGTATGCGAGGTCCGTGAACGACGCGGAAAAACTGTGGGAGCGAGCTTGAACTGGTCAAGTAAATCCGGACACCAGTTACGGTGTTTATGCTGCTTTTTGCTCCATGGCTATTGGCGATAGGTAGTCGTTGTAGCTGTGGAGCCTGGTGCGGTTGTAGTACATGAAGAAGCGCACCATATCGGTTTGTGCTTCCTCGCTCGTGCTGTAACCGTTGCGAGGGACCCATTCTGACTTCAGGGTGCCGAAAAAACGTTCTGTTGGAGCATTGTCCCAGCACTGCCCGCGATGACTCATGCTTTGCAAAATGCCATTGCGCATCAACTCTTCTTGAAACTTGCGGCTGGTGTACTGACAGCCCTGATCCGAATGAAACATCAATCCAGGTGGGCATGTTCGAAGCTCTATCGCCATGCGTAACGCCTTGCTGACCAGGTTGGCGTCATTGACCAGCGAAAATGCCCAACCAATGACCCGGCGAGCAAACAAGTCGATAACGATGGCCAGATGAACCCAGCGTTTACCCACCATCAAGCTTGTAACGTCGCCACACCAGACCTGATTGACCACGGTCGGCTTGAAATTACGCTTGAGCAGATTGGGTGCGACAAATGCTTCAACTCCTTTGGACCTGAATGGGTGAGGCTGGCGTTGTTTACTGACAATGTTGGCTTCCCTCATCAGTGTTCTAACAAGGCTTCTGCCGACCGCTATGTTTTGGGCCTTCAGATGCTTGCTGATCGTTCTGGACCCCATGGCTTCCCGGCTTTCGCTGTGCAGTTCAACCACCTTCCCCTTGAGTTCTTCGCGCTCGATCTTAGGCCGCGAGAGCCGCTGTAGCCATTCGTAAAAGCTGCTGCGCTTCACATCGAAAACGCGACACAGGATGGCGGTCGGGAATGACTCTCTTAGCTCCGCGATCATCGAAAACGATCGGGATCCGACATCAAGAGAGCGGTAGCCTTTTTTAAGATTTCGGCTTCCATTTCCATGCGTTTGATCTTGGCTTTCAGATCCTGAATCTGCCGTTGATCCTCAGTAATGGCCTTGGTGCCTTGAACTGGCTGACCTTTTTGTTCCTTGCGAACCTGGTCCACCCACCGTCGTAACGCGGTAGCACTGATGTCCAGCGACGCGCAGACTTCCTGTACTGAACAGTTGTCATCAATCACCATGCTGGCCGCACGATGTTTGAACTCGCGGGAAAAGACTCTTCTTTCTTTCATGGAACCTCCAAATTGGCGAAATCATATCGCCCTTAAGAGGTGTCCGGAATTATTAGGCCAGTTCAAGCTTGCTCGCGAAAGTGTCAGCCCAGTCAACATCGCGATAGCGGTACAAGCGCACGCAAAAAAAAACGGCACCTTTCGGTGCCGTTCGTTTTCACGCTTGGGGCTTTACTTGCGTGCTGCCTCCCACGATTTCAACAGCTCGGTGTAGCTCACTGTTTCACCTTTAGGCTTCTCGTTCGCCAGTTTCGGCTTCGGTGCACCCGGTTGATCGAACCAGTATTGCGCGTCGCGCTCGGGGTTCATTTTCGGGGCGCAGGTGGCTTGGGCCTTGGAGCGTTCCAGGCGCGTCATGATCGCATCCTGGTCCTTGGCCAAGCCATCGAGGGCCTGCTGCGGGGTCTTCTCGCCACTGGCGGCTTCGGCGATGTGGCTCCACCACAGTTGCGCCAGGCGCGGGTAGTCCGGCACGTTGGTCCCGGTCGGGGTCCATTGCACACGGGCGGGGCTGCGGTAGAACTCCACCAGGCCACCGAGTTTCGGCGCCAGGTCGGTCATCGCCTGGGAGTTGATGTCCGACTCACGAATCGGCGTCAGGCCAACGATGGTCTTCTTCAGCGACACGGTCTTGGACGTCACGAACTGCGCATAGAGCCAGGCCGCGAGTTTCTGTTTCTCAGGCGTAGACTTCATGAATGTCCAGGAACCCACGTCCTGATACCCCAGCTTCATGCCCTGCTCCCAATACGGACCACGTGGCGAAGGCGCCATGCGCCATTTCGGCGTGCCATCGGCGTTCACCACCGGCAGGCCCGGCTTGGTCATGTCGGCGGTAAACGCGGTGTACCAGAAAATCTGCTGGGCGATGTTGCCTTGAGACGGTACCGGGCCGGACTCGGAGAAGGTCATGCCCGCCGCTTCCGGCGGCGCGTACTTCTTCAGCCAGTCCACGTACTTGGTGGTGGCGAATACAGCCGCGGGGCCGTTGGTATCGCCGCCACGGGTGACACTGGAGCCGACCGGATGGCAGTCTTCGACGCGAATACCCCACTCGTCCACCGGCAGACCATTGGGCAGGCCCTTGTCGCCGCCACCAGCCATGGAGAACCAGGCATCGGTGAAGCGCCAGCCCAGGGACGGGTCTTTCTTGCCGTAGTCCATGTGACCGTAGATACGCTTGCCGTCGATTTCCTTGACGTCTTCGGAGAAGAACTTGGCGATGTCTTCATAGGCCGACCAGTTCACCGGTACACCCAGCTCGTAGCCGTATTTCTCCTTGAACTTGGCCTTCAGCTCCGGGCGTTCGAACCAGTCGGCACGGAACCAGTACAAGTTGGCGAATTGCTGGTCGGGCAGCTGATAGATCTTGCCATCCGGCGCAGTAGTGAAGGAGATGCCGATGAAGTCCTTGATGTCCAGGGTTGGCGAAGTGTAAGCCTTGCCTTCGTTGGCCATCAGGTCGGTGATCGATTCGGTCTTGCCGTAGCGAAAGTGCGTACCAATCAGGTCCGAATCGTTGACCCAGCCGTCATAGATGTTCTTGTCCGACTGCATCACCGTCTGCATCTTCTCCACCACGTCGCCTTCTTGCAGCAGGTCGTGGTTCAACTTGATCCCGGTGATTTCGGTGAAGGCCTTGGCCAGTACCTTGGACTCGTATTCGTGAGTGGTGAGGGTTTCCGACACCACGTTAATACTCATGCCGCGAAACGGCTCGGCGGCCTTGATGAACCACTTCAGCTCTTCGAGCTGCTGCTCGGCTGTCAGGGTCGACGGCTTGAATTCACTGCCGATCCATTTTTTAGCGGCGTCTTCATAGGCGTCGGCCCAGGCCGCAGCACTCAGCCCGCTGAGTGCCAGCATGGCTGCCAATGAAACGCTATGTCGCAGCTTATTGTTTTTATTGAACATAGAGACCTCCTGTTTGGGTTTAAGAGCCTGATCGGCGAACCTTCGCGACTAGCCCCACCGCATCACTGCCAACAGCCACACCCAAGACAACGCGAACGCTATCCAGATGCTCCAGTCGGTGGCGCCGATTACCAGCAGGTGCAGGTAGGCGCTACCGAGAAGACCGATAAACAACCGATCGCCACGGGTCGTGGTAATCGGCAGGAAACCACGCCGAGGGATGCTCGGCGAACGCAACTCCCAGGTGGTCATGCCTGCCAGGAACAAGGCGATAACCCCGAAAAATACCGCCGTGGGGGCGGTCCAGTTCATCCATTCCATCATCGACTCCTCAGACCCGGCCCAGGGCGAAGCCCTTGGCCACGTGGTTGCGAACGAACCAGATCACCAGCATGCCCGGCAGGATGGTCAACACCCCCGCCGCCGCCAGCACGCCCCAGTCGATACCGGACGCCGACACCGTACGGGTCATGACCGCCGCGATCGGCTTGGCATTCACCGAGGTCAACGTCCGGGCCAGCAACAGCTCGACCCAGGAAAACATGAAGCAGAAGAATGCCGTGACACCGATGCCGGAGCCGATCAACGGAATGAAGATCTTGGTGAAGAACTTGGGGAAACTGTAGCCGTCAATGTAGGCGGTCTCGTCAATTTCTTTCGGTACCCCGGACATGAACCCTTCGAGAATCCACACCGCCAACGGCACGTTGAACAGGCAGTGGGCCAGGGCCACGGCGATGTGGGTGTCGAACAACCCGATGGACGAATACAGCTGGAAGAACGGCAGCAGGAACACCGCCGGTGGCGCCATGCGGTTGGTCAGCAGCCAGAAGAACAGGTGCTTGTCGCCGAGGAACCGGTAGCGGGAAAACGCATAGGCCGCCGGCAATGCGACCGCCAGGGAAATCACCGTGTTCAGGCTCACGTAATACAGCGAGTTGAGGTAACCGGTGTACCAGCTCGGGTCGGTGAAGATCACCTTGTAGTTGTGGAAGGTGAAATCCTGCGGCCACAAAGTCAGGCTGCCAAGGATCTCGGTGTTGCTCTTGAACGACATGTTCAGCAGCCAGTAGATGGGCACCAGCAGGAACAGGATGTAGATCAAAAGCGGTATCAGCTTTTTCTTGCTCATTGTGCGGGCCTCAACGGTTGGCGTCGGCGTGCGTCATGGCGGTATAGAACAGCCAGGACACCAACAGAATGATCAGGAAGTACACCAGGGAAAACGCCGCCGCCGGGCCCAGGTCGAATTGGCCGATGGCCATCTGCGTCAGGGTCTGGCTGAGGAACGTGGTGGCGTTGCCCGGCCCGCCGCCAGTGAGTACGAACGGCTCGGTGTAGATCATGAAACTGTCCATGAAACGCAGCATCACGGCGATCAGCAGCACGCTCTTCATCTTCGGCAACTGGATGTGCCGGAACACCGCCCAGCTGGAGGCCCGGTCGATCCGCGCGGCCTGGTAGTACACGTCGGGAATCGCCCGCAGCCCCGAGTAGCACAACAGCGCCACCAACGACGTCCAGTGCCAGACGTCCATCACCAGCACGGTGACCCAGGCGTCCATGGTGTTGGCTGCATAGTTGTAGTTGATGCCCAGGCCATTGAGGGTGGAGCCCAGCAAGCCGATGTCGGCGCGGCCGAAAATCTGCCAGATGGTGCCCACCACGTTCCACGGGATCAGCAGCGGGATCGCGAGGATGATCAACACCAGGGACGACCATTTGCCCTTGGTCGGCATGGTCAGGGCGATGGCGATGCCCAGGGGAATTTCAATCAGCAACACGCACGCCGAGTAGATGAACTGGCGCAGCAGCGAATCGTGCAGCCGTGGATCGAGCAGCACCTGCCTGTACCAGTCGGCGCCGACGAAGTAGCGGCTGGACTGGTCGAAGATGTCCTGCACCGAATAGTTGACCACGGTCATCATCGGGATCACGGCACTGAAAGCCACCAGCAGGAACACCGGCAATACCAGCCACCAGGCCTTGTTGTTCTGCACCTTGTTCATGGCTGCACCTCACTCAACGGTTCCAGCAAATACTCATCGGCATAGACCATCAGCCATTGGGCCGGAAAACTGATGTACGCCGTGCCTTCGGGCACGGGCTTGTCTTCGGCCAGGCGCACTTTCAGCGGTGCGCCATCGAGGTTGAGGGTCAGGATCTTGTAGGTGCCCAGGTCTTCGACGTGGACCACGTCAGCGCGCATCGCATCGTCGTAAGGGCCATCCCAGACATGCACGAACTCCGGGCGGATACCGACCTTCAGGCTTTTGCCTTCGGCTTCGGCGACCCGACGTTGCAAGGTTTCCGACAGCGGCAAGTGCGTCGAGGCGAAGCCGACGCCACCGGGCTGTGCCGTGACCTCGATCAGGTTCATCCCCGGGCTGCCGATGAAGTAGCCGACAAAGGTGTGGCTGGGACGCTCGAACAAGTCCCGAGGCGTGCCGAACTGCACGATCTGGCCGCCGTACATCACGGCGATCTTGTCGGCGAAAGTCGAGGCCTCCAACTGGTCGTGGGTGACGTAGACCATCGTGATGTTGAACTGCTCGTGGATCTGCTTGAGCTTGCGCCGCAGTTTCCATTTCAGGTGCGGGTCGATCACCGTCAGCGGCTCGTCGAACAGGATCGCCGACACATCGTCACGCACCAGCCCGCGGCCCATGGAGACTTTCTGTTTTTCGTCGGCGGTGAGGTTGCGGGCCTTTTTGTCCAGCAGGTTCTGCAGGTCCAGGACCTCGGCGATTTCCTGCACCTTGGTGTAGATTCTCGCCTCGGCCATGCCCTGGTTACGCAGCGGGAACGCCAGGTTGTCGAACACGGTCATGGTGTCGTAGACCACCGGGAACTGGAACACCTGGGCGATGTTGCGCCGTTCCGGGGTCAGCTCGTTGACGATCTTGCTGTCGAACATCACCTGCCCTTCGGAAGGGCTGAGCAATCCGGAAATGATGTTGAGCAACGTGGACTTGCCGCAGCCCGAAGGCCCGAGCAGCGCATAGGCGCCGCCCTGCTCCCAGATGTGGTTCATCTCGCGGATAGCGTAGTCCTCGGGGCCCGCCGGGGTGCTGGTGTAGCTGTGGGCGAGGTTCTGCAAACGAATTTCGGCCATCAGGCAACCCTCGCGATACGCTGCCCTGGGGCTTGGACCAGCTTGCCCTGGGCGTCGAAGACAAACAGTTTATGGGTCGGAATGTAGATGCGGATCGGCGCATCCACGTCGTACTCATGCACCCCTGGCAGGTGCAACACCAGCAGGAAATGCTCGTTGCGCACGTGCAGGAAGGTCTCCGAGCCACTGATCTCGGCCACCTCGACGGTCACCGCCAGTTCGAGGTCGTCGTCGTTGCTCGGCACCAGGGAAATATGGCTGGGGCGCACGCCGAAACGGAACTCACCCTCGCCCACCGGGCGCAGGTCGACGTTCAGCGGAAAGTGCACGAAATTGGCGAAGCTCACCTCGTTGCCGGCGATGCGTCCCGGCATGAGGTTGATCGGGGGTTCGGAGAACAATTCGGCGGCCAGCACGGTTTGCGGCTGGTGATACACAGAGGACGATTTGCCGCTCTGGATCACCCGGCCCTCATGCAGGATCGTGGTGGTGCCGCCCAGGGCCAACGCCTCGTTGGGCTCGGTGGTGGCGTAGACGGCGATGGTGTGGCGGGCCTGGAACAATTCGCGCATTTCCTGGCGAAGCTCTTCACGCAGCTTGTAGTCCAGGTTCACCAGCGGCTCGTCGAACAGGATCAGTTCGGCGTCCTTGACCAAGGCCCGGGCCATGGCCGTGCGCTGCTGCTGGCCGCCGGACAACTCCAGCGGATGACGCTGCAGGAATTTCTCGATGCGCAGCATCCTGGCGGTTTCCAGCACCTTGCTCTGGATCACCTCGTTGGACACACCGGCCTGGCGCAACGGCGAGGCGATGTTTTCGAAAACGGTCATGGTCGGGTAGTTGATGAACTGCTGATAGACCATCGACACGTTGCGCAGCCGTACCGGGCGCTTGGTGACGTCGACGCCGTTCATCAGGATGCGGCCGCTGTCGGGCTTGTCCAGACCGGCCATCAGGCGCATGAGGCTGGTCTTGCCGGACAGCGTGCGGCCCAACAGGACGTTGAAGGATCCGGGTTCGAAACTCAGATTGGCATCGTCGATCCAGGTCTGGCCTTCGACGGTGCGACAGATGTGCTCAAGCTTTAATGACATGGCTCGGCCTTTTTATTATTGGAGTCAAGCGACCCGAGTTAGAAAGCGAAAGCCGTGCCAGAAATCACAACCCCTTGATTAGCCTGAAATTTCCACTTATCTGCAGGAAAAATACGTTCATTGATGAACACAAGTGAACAGCCATGAATGAACAACTGAACAACGCCCGGGTTGACAATGAACAATTTTGAACAACACTGAAAGAACGTTTTCGGCTAGCCTGGCCATGCCCTCTGTGGGAGCGAGCTTGCTCGCGATAGCGGTGTGTCAGCCAAATCAATGCTGCTGATCCACCGCTATCGCGAGCAAGCTCGCTCCCACAAGGGTTTGTGTATGAAGTGGTATTCAGGCCTGCCCCAGCACAAGGAGTCTGTGCGAGACTTGCCACAACAATAAAAACAGCTCCTGCGAGAGTGCCCCATGGCCGCACCTGCTCCAGCCTTGTCCCACGAGGCCATCATCCAGGCCTCCTGGTCCCGTTGCCGCGCCTTCGGCCTGAACCATCAAAGCGTGCCGGCCTTCGACCAGTTGCCCGCCCAAGGCATCGCCCAGTTGCTGGAGAGCCAGCATTCGCTGGTGCAGACCACCCACCAGGAAGTCTTGCCGTACTACGAAAACATCCTGAGCAACTCCAACTGCCTGATCATGCTGGCCGACAACCAGGGCCAAGTGCTGACCTCCTGGGGCACCCAGCGCTTCATCGAACCGAAACTGGCCCATGGCTTCAGCGCCGGGGCGAGCTGGATGGAGCGCTGCACCGGCACCAACGCCATCGGCACCGCGCTGGCCTGCGAACAGGCTGTGCACATCGAACACGATGAACATTTCCTCAAGGCCAACCGCTTCATGACCGGCTCCGCCGCGCCGATTTTCGATGCCGAGCGCAAGGTCATCGCCGTGCTGGACGTCTCCAGCGACAGCTACCTGCCGCCCTCCCACACCCTGGGCATGGTCAAGATGATGAGCCAGACCGTGGAGAACCGGCTGATCCTCAACCTGTTTCGCGGTGAACACTTCCAACTGACCTTCAACACCGGCCTGAACAACCTCGACAGCCAATGGGCCGGACTGCTGGTCTTCGATGAGAGCGGCCAGGTCCTGTCCGCCAACCGCCGCGCCGACAACCTGCTGGGCTTGAGCCTGTCGCGGGTCAGCATTGAAAGCCTGTTCAAGGTCTCACTGCTGGAACTGCTGAACCAGCCCGACGGCCTGCCGTTCGCCCTGCAAGCGTCCGGCAGCAATCGTTTCCAGTGCTTGCTCAGGCGCCCGAGCCAGGTGTCGATCAAGGCTCGCGTGTTCACCGAAACAGCACCTGCGCCGGCCCCCGCCAGTAACGCTATCAGCCTCAACACCCTGCACTTCGGTGACAGCCGTGTGGAGAAGGCTGTGCGCCAGGCCGAGCGTTTGCTGGAGAAGGACATTCCGCTGCTGATCCACGGCGAGACCGGCGTCGGCAAGGAAGTCTTCGTCAAAGCCCTGCACCAGGCCAGTTCGCGCTGCAAGCAGCCGTTCATTGCCGTCAACTGCGCAGCGATCCCCGCCGAGTTGGTGGAATCGGAATTGTTCGGTTATGAAAAAGGCGCCTTCACCGGCGCCAACCAGAAAGGCAGCATCGGCCTGATCCGCAAGGCCGACCGGGGTACGTTGTTCCTCGACGAGATCGGCGACATGCCCCTGCCAACCCAGGCCCGGCTGCTGCGGGTCTTGCAGGAACGTTGCGTACAGCCGGTGGGCAGCGCCGAGCTGTTCCCGGTGGACATCCGCATCATCTCCGCCACCAACCGCTCGCTGCGTGAACAGGTGCAACTGGGGCGGTTTCGCGAAGACTTGTACTACCGCATCGGCGGCCTGACCCTGGAGCTGCCACCGCTGCGCGACCGCAGCGACAAACAGGCCCTGTTCAAACGCCTCTGGGAACACCACCGCGAACCGACCCAATGGGCCGGCCTGAGCCGCGAGGTACTGGACCTGTTCGAACGCCATCCATGGCCGGGCAACCTGCGGCAGGTCAGCAGCGTGCTGCAAGTGGCCCTGGCGATGGCCGAAGAACAACCGATCCGCCCGGAACACCTGCCCGACGACTTCTTTGTCGACCTTGAAATGGAACCGGTGGAAACGCCTGAGCCGCTGACGGTGGACCTCAACGATGCCGAGGACCTGAACCGTCAGTTGCAGGCAGTGGGCGGGAATATTTCACACCTGGCGCGACGGCTGGGGGTCAGCCGCAATACGTTGTACAAACGGCTGCGGCAACTTGAAAGCTGATACGAAACTTGTGGGGGTGGGCTTGCTCTTGTTGATTGAGTACATATCCGTTGCTGCGGTCACGGCGGCTGACGGTTTCGCCCTTACGGCGAGTCACTTTCGAAAAGCGCGAAAGTAACCAAAGCGCTTCTGCCCCACCACTCGGTGCCTCGCTTAGGCTCGGCATGCCTGAACGAAGGCATTGCTCCGTGGGCCCGCCGCGAAGGGCCATCCATGGCCCAGCGCGGCTACCTCGGCATCCATGCCGAGGTGCCCACTACGCAATACCTGCGTTCAGCCATCGTGGTTAACGGGGCGCCGAGATCAACGTCCACCGCGAGGCGGCCTAGTAGCCGACCTGGTTCTCCCGGTCGTACACCCGTCAAATCTGTTTGAGCAGGACCTGTGGGAGCAAAGCTTGCTCGCGAGGCGGCCTGACAGCCGACCTGGCTCTCCCAGTCATACTCCCACAGGGGATTTGTGCTGAATGTGATGTTCGAGAACAACTCGGAAAAAACTGTGGGAGCGAGCCTGCTCGCGAAGGCGTCGGCACAGCCAACATCATCGCTAGCTGACCCACCGCTTTCGCGAGCAAGCCCGCTCCCACAGGTGTGTTGCTTAACTGATTGGCATTACTCCGACTTAGTCGAACGCGCCATTGAGCACTTCATAAATGATGCCAGTGGCGATCGCTACCAGGATCAGGTCCGTGCCGACCTGCTGCCACTCATAACCGTCATAGTGCGGCAACCGCCCCAGGAGTCGCCCATCGAGCTTCTTGGCGATTCCGGGTGGCAACGGCTTGCCCCGTGCAAGATTTTTCTGGATGCCTGGCGGCAGCGCCGGGCCGGGGCTCCAGTAATCGCGATAACCGCCAATCACACCGAGGATGCCGCCGCGGTCAAGGCTCGGGCCGTTATGCCAATCGCCGCCACCACCGCCACCGCCTTGGTTGCCTTTGCCTCCCTTATTGCCGGGATTTCCTTGACCGCCCTTGTTGCCCTGCCCGCCTTTGCCTCCTTGTCCGTGGCCAGGACCTTGATCGAATTGAGCATTTCCCTTGCCGTTGCCCGGGTCCGCGACAACAATGCCAGGGCCAGCCGCCAGGGCGAAACAGGTCACTGCAGCAATCAACGAGCGGGATTTGAACATGGCAGGTTCTCTCAAAAAAGGGATGTCCCCTGTAAAGATATAGAGACTAACGGTGATATTAGTTCCATATCACGCTGCGCGCCGCTTGCCTGGACCGGATACACCTGAACACAGCAATCAAGGAGTTTCATGCGCAAGGATTACCTGGCTTTTTTCGTCTCGATGTTCCTTTCCCGGTTGGCCGACCAGATTTTGCTGTTCATCGTCCCGCTGATTGTTTTCCAGACCACCAACAGCGTCGCCTGGGCAGGCCTGGCCTTTTTCGTCGAGTCCTTGCCACGCTACCTCTCGTTCCCGATCTGCGGCGCGCTGTGCGACAAGTTCTCGCCGATTCGCATCCTGCACATCAGCCAGGTCTATCGCGCCGTCGCCTGCGCGGTGGCGGTCGTGCTCCATGGCGTCTTCGGCGGGATCTATTGGATCGTCGCGCTCTCGGCCCTGTGCGGCGTGCTGACCACCCAGGGCATCATGGCCCGCGAAGTGGTGATGCCGTACATCTTCAAGCACTACACCTACAACAAGACCCTGTCCTACTCGCAAATCGCCGACCAGACCGGCTTGGTGCTGGGCCCACTGATCGCTGCGCTGCTGCTTGATGTGTGGGCGTGGCACTGGGTGGTGCTGGCGATTGCCGGGCTGTTCCTGCTGGCAGACCTGGCGATGCTGTATTGGCAACGCGTCAGTTCGGTCACCCTGGAAACCTTCGCGCAGCATCACGACCTCTGGCTGAACCCGCTGCGCATTGCCTTCGGCCACATTCGCAACCTGGCGGAACTGAAAAAGATCATCAGCCTGGCAGTGGGCGTCAACCTGATCATCGGCGTCACCCTGGCCACCTCGGCGGCCATGGTCATCGGCCATTACGGCGCCGGCAAGGATGACTACGCAGGTTTACAGGCAGCCGGTGCCGTCACCACCATCCTCATCCTGTTCTTCCTCGCCCGGGTGAGTTTGCCCTTGAAACTGCTGGGTGCCCTCTCCTACACGCTGATCGCCGTCGGCGCCTTCATCACCGCACTCAGCCCGAACACAGGGGGCTACGTCGTCGGTTTCTTGCTGATTGTCGGTTTCGACAAAATGTTCAACGTCTACTTCCGCACCCTCCGCCAGCAAGTGATTCCGCCCCAGGACTTCGGCAAGACCGTCGGCGTCATCACGCTGCTCAACAACCTGTCGCAACCGCTCGCGGGCCTGCTGGTCGCGGTGCTGGCCGCGCCGATTGGAACGCAGCAGGTGATTGTGCTGCTGGCGGTTGCCACCAGCCTGATCGGAGCCGGGGTGGTTGTGGTGCACAGGTATTCGACACACCGGTCGAGCATCTACAGCGCCGAGAGCGACTGACCCTGCCGAGGAGCGGTTTGTATTATCAGTGACTTATTATTGAGGCATGGTTGCAACGTTGCCGGCGTCAATGCGCGTCTGCCCCGCCATTCGTCACCTGTCGAGTGTCGGGGCCAACAGGCGGCCACGTCTGGCTCAGGGTTTGCACTGGCCTGTCTCAGCAGCCAAGAACGACGTAATTCTGACGCGGCGGCAAATTAATCAATGCTTGGTCAGCAAACGGAGATGTACCGTGTCAACTCTCAACGAAATCGCAGCGAATCACGCGAGAATGGCAAAGTTAAAGGAAGAAGAGTCGATGCGGCTGAGTGCGCTTCAGGGTCAGGTGGTGGGGAGTTTTGAAATTCCACCCATCGAGGCCCCCCAGGAGATGTCGCTGCACTTTATGGCAGGGGTACAGGATCACTCGTTTGGGGAAGCGGCGGCGCTGAGTTTTTGACCTGGGTGTTGATGGGGTTTCGTCGCTCGCTTGTTCGCGGGCGACTCGACCTTTCAGAACTGCCTGGCTAAAGCAGCTGCAAGTATGCCGGCCGCAATTGCCGGCAGCGGTTTTTTCAGTGCCAGCATGACGATTGCCGTGGTCAGCAAAGCCAGGCGTGCGCCGTTGTCACCTTTAACCGCCAGCGGAGCCAACACCGCCACCAACACCGAACCGGACATGGCCGTGATGAACTGCTGCACCCGATAGTTGATCGGCACGAACGACATCACGAAAACACCGCCCCACCGAGTCGCCAATGTCACCGCGGCCATTATCAATATGACCACCAGGGTGCCGTAACCCGCCGTTTCAATGCTCATTGTTTTTTCTCCATCCACAGCGCGCCCAGAATGCCCCCCGCCAAAGCGCCGACCACGACATGACTGTTCGCCGGCAAGTACCAGTAAGCCAACAGCGATGAGCAGGCCGCCACGGTCCAGATGATGAACATGCGCAGGTTTTTCTTCCCGCCCACGACCATCGCCAGCAAGAAACAACCCATCACCATATCGAGCCCGAAACTGACCGGGTTCTCAATGGCGCTGCCGAAATGAAGCCCCAGCCAACTGCCCAGGATCCACGCGACCCAGAGTGCAATGCCGCCGCCGAATAAAAGCCCGAGCCCCGGCTTGCCCCGACTGAACGCCTGCATCGCCATGGCCCAGTTCGCGTCCGAAACAACCAGCATGACACCGTAGCGTTTGGCAACGGGCAGCTCCCGCAGCCACGGGTAAAGCGTCGCGCCCATCAACAAGTGCCGGGCGTTGATAGCGAAGACTGTGATCATCAGCGGGACGACCGGCACTTGCTGGCCCCACAGGTCCAGCGCGGCAAATTGAGAAGCGCCGGCAAAGACCAGCGTGCTCATGAGCACGGCTGATGTATCACTCAAGCCCGTTTGCGCAGCGGCCAGGCCGAAAGCAACGCCGAACACGACGACGAAAAGAGAGATGGGGATCAGCTGTTTGAAACCGTCGTAGATGTGATTCAACGTCAGCGCGTGCAGGTGGGGTTCAACATTCGACAAAACAGGGCCTCTTCTGAATATCTGCGATACAAAAAACGAGAGTATGGGGCTGAATCTGCTTGTCGAACACTGTTTGGCGGGGCAATGGGCAACTCAACCCACCGAGATCAGGTCATAGGACAGCTTGCTGATCAGAATCACCAGCAGCACCAGGAACAGCGCGCGGACAAAGGGCACTCCCTTGCGCACCGCCAGCCAGGTGCCGGTCAGCGCGCCGAGGATATTGAATAGCGCCATCGGCAGCGCTATCAAGTAGAGCACGTTGCCGCTTGGGATAAAGAACAGCAGCGCCGCGACATTGGTGGCGATATTCACCAGCTTGGCCGACGCCGAGGCGTGCAGGAAGTCGAAGGCGAAGCAGCGAATGAACAGGAAGATCAGGAAGCTGCCGGTACCCGGTCCGAACAAACCGTCGTAGAAACCGATGGCGCCACCGATCAGTACCGCCAGCAGCTTCTCCTTGGTGCCGATGCGCATGGGCTTGTGCAGGCTGCCGAAGTCCTTTTTCCAGAAGGTGTAGATCGCCATCAGCATGATTAGCACCAATACCGCCGGGCGCATCAGTGCCTGCGGCACGATCGATACCGTCGCTGCGCCAGCGAAGGCCATGACAAAGGCCGCGCCGGCGGCAGGAACCACCAGGCTCCAGTCGATCACCACCTTGCGCACGAACGAGCGCGCAGCAAAGGCCGTGCCGCAGGCCGCCGCGACCTTGTTGGTGCCGAGCAGCGCTGCGGGCTGGGCGCTGGGCAGCACATTGAACAGTGCCGGGATCTGGATCAGGCCGCCACCGCCGACGGCCGCATCGATCAGGCCGGCGGCGAAGGCGAAGATACATAGCAGGACGATATCGAACATTGAATCAGGCTCTGGCGATAAAGGGGTGGGTGGTCGAGAGCGGGAGCAGACGCTCGCGGTCGTTGACGCCGAAGACCCGCAGCATCCAGCGGTCCAGGCCGTCGTAGCGCGGCGTGAAACCATCGCGCGCGTGCAGGGTCTGCTGGTTCTTGAAGATCAGCATGTCGCCGGGCTGCAGCAGTACCGAGCGGACCACGTCGGGGTGATTGGCGGCGGCGGCGAACAGTTGCAGGGCCAGTCGCGAGTGCTCGCAGTGAGCACTGACGCTGGCCATGTTGTAGCGACAGTGCAGGCCGCCGCTGCTGGGCCGGTAGAGCAGCGGGACATGTTCCTGGACCTTGCCCTGGCGGGCGAACGAGTCCGGCCGGCGTACCGAAAAGCTCGGGCGCAGCAGCTCCTGCTCGACGAAGTCCGGCAGCATGTTGAGCACGTCGGCAATCGCGACGATCCGCGTCGGCACCGTCAGTTCACAGCGCAAGCCGGTCAGGCTCAGGTACTCGGGACAGGCGGACAACTGCTGCACGGCCTCGCAGCTGAGCGGCAGGTGTGGGTTATCGACATGCATGCCCAGATCCAGGCGCGAGCCGTAAGAACTCTTCTCGGTTTCCCGCTGTTGCTTGGGCGAGACATGGCGAAATACGCTGTCCTCACTCTCGCCCTGGTAGCCCACGGGGCAGGTGCCGAGCACGGCGAGTACCGCGAGGATCGCCCCGGCGACCACCGGCAGTTCGGCAAGATCCGGGTTGCCACCGTAGGGCGTCGCCGGCAACTGCTCGTCGACCGGCAGGCCACGGATCACCAGCGCCACCTCGTCGCAGTGCTGGAAGTCACGCAGCAAGCGGGATTTTTCCGGAGCCAGCAGTTGTTCCAGGCAGCGTCCGAGGGCCGGCATCTGCCGCAGGCCGCAGGCGCTGTCGCCGATTGCGAAATGCCTGAGTTCGTTGTGGAATTTTCTTTTCTCTTCGTAGGAAAGCTGTAATTCGACCAAGGGCTGTTCTGTCGAGAGGGGGGCTTTTGGCTCCAGCCATTCGTGGGTCGCTTCGCCCGCAAGGCCGGTTGCTTTTCTGAGTGTTTCATCCAGCGTCGACATATCCATCGCTCCTGTTTATCTACGTCCTTGTGCCGAGAGCAGGAAGGCTAACGGAAGGGGCTTTTTTGTGTTGCAATGTCATATTGTGAAAAGCGCAATGAGGTAGCCGGTGGCACTGGATATGTTGGCTGATCTTGAAGCCTTTGCGACGGTGGCCCGCAAGCGCAGCTTTGTCGTCGCAGCCCGCAGCCTGGGGCGCTCCCCCAGCTCGCTGACCCGCGCCATTCAAGGGCTGGAAGAACGCAGCGGGGTCAAGCTGTTCAATCGCTCGGCCAATGCCGTGACGCTGACCGAGGCCGGCGAGCGGCTAATGCCCCACGCCTACAGAATGCTGGATCTGCAACGTGAGGCGGACGAGGACCTGGCCGGGCTTAGCGGCCTGGCCACCGGCTGGATCCGCTTTTCCGCACCGGAATCCTTGGCCCACACGGTGGTCCCCGGGTTGATCACCCAGTACAGCCAGCGTTATCCCGATGTCAGCGTGGATGTGATCTTCACCGATGCGGCGGTCGATCCGGTCAAGGGCAAGCTGGACTTTTCGATTCGTGGCGCCTTTCCACAATCCAGCGACCTGATCGGCTACCCGCTGTGGAGCTATTCGCGCTACCTCTACGCCAGCCCTGGCTACCTGGAGCGATGCGGGCTGCCGGCGTCCATCGAGGCGCTGGAACAGCACGCATTGATCCTGCACACGGCGCCGCGGATTCTCAAGGAATGGAATTTTCGTGGGCCGGGCCAGGCCGGCAGCTTTCGCGTGCACCCCAAGTTTCGCTTCAGTTCCGGCGCGGCGGTGTTCCAGGCTGCGCTGGCCGGTGCCGGGATTGCCCGCCTGGCCGACTGGCTGGCGGAGCCGGAAGTGGCGGCGGGACGCCTGGCGCGGGTGTTCCCCGAGTACAAGCTGACCTCCAGCACGGGTGAAGACCCGCGCATGCATGCGGTCTATCCAGCCGGCAACCTGCCGTTGCGGGTCAAGAACCTGCTGGACATGATCCGTGTCTACGGTGACAGCGTCAGCCGCTCCTGAAGGTCGGCCGGTGCCCCCGTTGAAAAAATAGAGTGAAGCACGTCACAGACCAGGCGACCGCTCAAACGGCCAATGCGGAATGTTCCACACCAAGGGCCATAAAACGGCAAAATAAGCACCTCAGGCGATTCACTCGCGCCCTTCGTCAAAGATCAAAGCAATCAATGCGCTGGAAACAGAGCACAGGATTTCTTGGAAGAAAGAAAAATTACTAATGGAAAGCAGGAGCCTTGCAAAATGAGCACAACTGAACAAGTACAAAGCACGGGTAAATACAGCGCCAAGTGGCAGGAACGCTTTGACTTCTTTGAAACCTATGGCGCACCAAACGACCCGCGCTACAAGGAAGCCGTCAAGACGCTGCCTGGCGTCAAGAAGAAAATCCTCATCAACGCCAACGTGATTGCGTTTTTCTTTGGCCCTATCTACCTGTTCGTCCTCGGTCTCTGGAAGAAAAACCTCGCCCTGCTGGGTATTTTCCTGGCGATCAATATCGCATTGAGCGTGATTTTCGCAATCCTCGGCATGGAATTTCCCCGGCCGTTGAGTACAGGCCTGAGCATCGCCCTGTCGATGATGTACGCACTCATGGCCAACTACGCCTACTACCTCAAGGAAGTGAAAGGCGAGCAAGGCTGGAACCCGTTCAAAGGCATGCGTCTCTGATTGCAGGCTTGGGTCATCAAGAGCCCGCACCTCATCATGAGTGTGCGGGCTTGTTGTTTCTGAGTCGTGGGAATCTGGATAACCCAGCCTACGGACCTGCGAAGTCTTCGGGCGGGCCCGATTAGTTCCGAGTCGGTTCTTCAGCAAACACGGTATACGGCAGCAATAGCGTATCGGCGACCAAGCTGAACGGCAGGTCAATCAACGCCAATGGCACCAAGGCACGAAACACTCCGGCGTTTTCATCCGTTGCGGCCTTGATCACTTCAATATCGGTGGAGGACCCGCAATACGGATGGGGACCACAACGTGGACGATCATCGAAGGTTTCAGAGAGCGTCGAACAACCTGCCAGCAGCACAACGGCCAATATGCCTAGGAACAATTTCATGCGATCACTCACGAATACGGGCCGGAAGAAGGGCGATCCGCACTCTACTCCAAGCCCTGTGAAACGGGCGACATAAGTTGCATGTCTTGCATCAGTGCGCCGTACTCCCGTCAGAAACAACGACCCGAACGTCAGTCACGGCCCGGTAGCGCCAGACCTTTATCAAGGCACTGTCACTTGGCGTCATGCGACCGATGATGGCTGTGACCTCGGAAGGACTGTTCACCGCCGCACCGGCGATCTCCAAAATGATATCCCCTGCCAAGAGCCCCATTTTCGCGGTATCGGCACCTGCTTCCGGGCCAAACACCAGCACCCCTTTCTCGGAAGGCAAACCGAAGCTTTTTACAACAGCAGGTGTGACCACGCCGAGATGCGCCCCTAGATGTCCAGCCGCAACGGGCACGGGAGCGGTAATGCTTTGGGCAGGTATCGGGGCAGGCGCGGCCGTCGCAGTGGGAGCAGGACTGGCGGTAATGCTTGGCTGGATTGCGCTGCTGCGGGAGCAGTCTCGCTGAGCGACCACTTGATGAATCACTTGCCTGATTTTTTCTGTTCGAGGCGTGGGGTACTGATCATAGCTGTCCCGAGTAATCAACAACGTATTGCAGTCCATCGCCTCATAGGTCGCAGGAGACTCGGTAGCACGATGATATTCGGCATACTTCGCCTTTTCCTCTGCTCCCATGGGCAGAAAGATACAGCCCACAAGCAACGGGGAGACGGCTGCCATTAGCGAAACAAGTCTGAGCGACATAGCCATCCCTGATGGTGGAGTTTTTGAGTTGGGATTGAAAGCTACTGTTTTGCCATGAGTCTGTCCAATCCACCCTCTACTCCTCTCCACAGCCAGGCATCTGGGAAACTGGGCACAGACCACTAGAAACTGAGTAAATGCCCGCGGCCCTCCCCAATCCAGATTCTATCGAGTGCCCTGCCTAAAGCATCCAAGGCATCGAGACTTACGTAGTGCACCGTGTCGACGTCTATCAACTTGTACGTGTAGACATCTGGCATACGCACACCATCAGTTCTCAATTCATTCTTGCCATTGGCAGCGGACCAGATGCCATGTTCGGTTTGAATCGGCTGAGTCTGCTGGGCATCCCGGAAAAAGGTGATGGTGAAGCGACCGTCGGGCTTGAAGTCATTTTTCCAGGAGAGGAACTGGTATTTGCCGTTTTCTGCCCGTAGGCCTTTCCATGAACCCCGCTCTGGCAGTCCGTCGAGGGTCACCTCATCTCTGGAACGAGGTGACTCATGAACGTCAGGTTTTCAATGGCGTACATATACCCAGAGAATCTCGGATCTCCATCGTTGAACGCCTTTGCCGCTTCTTGTGCGTTCTCAAGACTGTCCCACATGGCTAAATCCACGAAGACTCGATCGTCGCCCATAGGGCAGTAGGCACGGTACTCGATCAAACCAGGAAAGGTCTTTAACGTTTCACGAAGCCCTGCGCGGAGCCCAGGCATTTGCGCAACGCATTCCTGTTTGACCTTGAAAATGGCAAGTTCGAGTACATGAGACGAGTGCTGCATAGGAATGACCTTCCGCGTGTTAAGTAGTCCTCATTATCAGTGGCTCATACTGACAGCGTAGTGTCAGTAGCGATGATCGCTTTCCACTGACTTGCCTGGTGCTTCATATACGCTTGGAGGTCCAGGGCAGGATTGTCGGGTGGCGGTTGTTGGGCAACAGCGATGGAGGTGATGCGATCAACCCGAAAATCGCGATAAGCCACCCTGGTGCAACACCAGCTTCCAACTGTCCACTTTCCTCCCCAGTAGAAAAGGCCAAGGGGGCAAATGAGGCGTTGCGAAACCGCACCGTCCAAACGGGTATACGTTATTTTCAGTGTCTGAGTGTTTTCGATGGCATTTCGAAGCGTTGCCAGATGACCACGCGTGGAGGAAGGTGTTGTTCCAAGTGCCCTGATTTTTGCCGTGCTGGGGTCAACCTTGTGATGGACCAGAGACGCTGAGATTTTGCTCAACAACATCCTTGCAGCAGCACTCAGATCGTTATCGGCGGAGGCTGAAAGCATTTCCATCCCGAGCATCAACGCATCCAGTTCGAGCCTGTTCAACGTTAAAGGCGGCATCTCGAAGTCGGCATCCAAGGCATATCCCACACCGGCGGTCCCATAGATTGGGATTCCACTGAAGGAAAGGTCATCGATGTATCGATAGATCGAGCGAACGGAAACGCCAATTCGGCTCGCCAGTCGTTCAGCAGAGATAGGCTGATGGACACGAATCAGATTCACCAATTGAAATAAGCGATCCGCTTTACGCACCTGGTGCGCTCAACTGAGAGCTCTTTGCAAACTCAATGGCCGCGTTAATGGCGATCCGAGCCTGGGGGCTATTCTTCCAACAAGTCGAACCCACTGCAGCCGATGCCTGAGCCAGGATGTCACAAACATTCGCTTTGCCGAGCACCGCGAGCGAATCAATGCCCATCTGTTCAAGGCGAGCGATAACGGCCGGCCCTACGCCTTTTAGGGCCAACAAGGCATTCTGTTCCATCAGTGGAAATGGCATCCGTAAACTCCTGTTATCGGCCAATGAAGCGACAGGAGTTTGCCCCACGGGAGAGTGCATCTCAATAGATGGACGCCATCACCCTGAGCGTGGCCATCAGGAAGGCAGGTTCGGCAGACGTCTACGAAGAAACATCAGCCGAAGCTCAACTGCCTTAACGACCTGAATGTTGTTTTTTTACACCATTTTTAGTCTTTCGCTCAAAATAGGCATGAGAAAACCACAGTGCCAGGGCAAAGCCGGCGAAGCCAAAAATGAAGAGCAATACCTCTATTGCAGTGCCTTCATGAGAAAACATTGTGTTCACCTCATCCTTAAGTGGGTTGACCGAAAATCGCCACGCTTGAAATTTCTCGTAACAATCCAAACATTTTCAGGGTAGTCGCCAACAACCTGCGTGGCAACCCTTAGCCCGGCATAAACCCCCGGTCTAGACGAGTCGCCGACCAATGACACCCTGCACGCCGGAGCGTTGAGCGAGCTACGCGACGAAGCGGCAAGGCTGCGTTGGCTGGCCTCTACCGGCCCCCTTGCGCTTATGTCCTTGATGAAGCCCACGAAACAGATCGGGAGGAGTTCTTCCAGCACCGACGCCCGATTACGACTGACGATCAGCAATAACCAGGTGCAATGTCACGTCGCTCATGAAGGCCGGACAGCTGTTACCACAGAATTGGCTCTCTGCCAGATGTTCTCAACGTGAGGGGTCCTTACATTAGAATGACCGCTCAACTCATATGGAACAGGACTGATCCGAATGGAAGCGCGAGCCACTTTTTCCACCAAGAATTTCAAACCCACTGACCTGACTCCCACGCCCAACATTACAACAGGCTTACCAGTGTCGATCAGCTTCATGGAAAAGTCCTATACAGGCGCTATCGATGGTATTTCTTCAACATCCTTTACTGCGGCGTTCGACCAAGCTTCAAGAAGGGGCAGCTACATTGCGCTGGAGAGCTTCACGGGCACAGTGAATGGCGTAGAGGGTTCCTTTAACTTCATTCATTCCGCCTCCACTACCGGAACTGATCGTGCAGACGAGTTTTTCTGCATAGTTGGGGGTAGTGGTACGGATGGCTTGGAAGGAATATCCGGGTCAGGAGGGATCACGATTGACACCGACGGAACGCACCATATCTGGTTGGATTACCACCTCGAATAACTTAACCAGCCGTAAAGGGCACCGCCCCTGATGCACATCAGGGAGGTACCTCGCTGAGTGCTTACTGCGGGAAATGGGCAGCGGCCATGAGTTTGATCCAGTCTTTCTCGCGCGCCCGACGACGCAGCCGGCGAGTGAGTTACGTTCAAGCTGGACTGGTAATTACAGCGTCTGGAGTCAAGCCGCGCCAAGCGATGGGGGACAGCAGGAATACAAAGATAAGGAACGCCGCCTGGGACAGGTAAAACGGCTCCAGCCACCGCTGCTTCAAAGCGACATATAAAGTGTTGTGAGCTACGTCGACCACGATGATCGCAGCCGTAAGCACGATTCCGGCTCTTGGTTTGAGGAACAGAAGCAGAGCTGCGAGCGGGTCAAAAAATGTAAGCGCTCCCCAAAAGATACGGCTCGCCAAATAAGCGCCAGGTCCGTATCCGTAGTCCCAGAGCAAACCATGTAAAGCATCTGCACGGATGTGATTAGCCGTGGCGACAAGAAGGCAACATGCAAACAACACTCTGACGAAGAATGACAACCTTTGCATAGTTTTATCTACAGTCGCCATCTAAGCCCTGCATCATAGCAGGATCGGAGTTGGTTAATGACCATCAGCACTGCTAGTGCTGACGTTACCGCCGAGGGCAGCCTATCTTGAACGTCCGAATAGATAGGGCTTCATTACGCGCATCTTTTTCGTTCTGAGCCTTCATGGTGAAGCCACCGTCTTGGTAGCTGCGAGCCATAGCCTGGTTATTCTTGTCGATTTCGTCGTAGATGCGAGCGCACTCGCTGGCTGTTGCTTCAGGAGTCGTTGGCAGGGGCGCGCTCTCGATATCGAGAACGTACTGAGATTTCTGATAGGCACAGCCGGTCAGGGCCAAGAGAGCAAGTATTGCGAGGTTTTTTTTCATGAGATTTCCATATCGTAAATTGAGGACTCACATCTGGTAGCGGATCAATGGAGCACCCTGCGGCTTTCCTCGTACAGGGAAACAGGGCACAAACCAAGATGATGAGTTTACCCATAATCATGGTCTGTTCACGTTTGCCCTACCCACACCAATTTTCAACTGCAAACGCGTTGAGCTATAGACCTATTCAACGACCGAACGGCTGTTGCGCCAGAACAGATACGCCAACCCCACCGGCGCTACGAAAATCGCGAACGACCAGCACATGGCCATGGTGAAAGCCTTCATCATCAGCATGAACAGTGCATTCACGAAAAAAACATGTTGCCCATGATGTAGCCGACAACGCTTTCGTAGACGAACCGAGAATACGGATAAATGTTCAATGAAATGCGGCGCGTTGCGTATGCCCCGCGTCGTGCCAAATTGTAACGGCTTTCGGCCAGGAATGACTCACCGCCTCCCCTACAAATTCCTGCAACTGACTCAGCGGGCGCTGGACGCAGAACCCTGACCGGACTGCGCCGAAAGCGGAACATCAAACACCCGATCAAACAGCCATTGAAAAACCAACGAATAAAAAAAGAAGAACACAAACAGCCCCAGGTTGGTCATCAGTGCCAGCCATAGAGTGATACCTAGCCAGGCAGCAATCACCGGGGTAAGAATCAACGTCAAGCCGCCTTCAAACCCCAGGGAATGGAGCAGTCGTCGCAGCCAGTTGCGATGGCGGCTGCGCTGGCGACGTTCCCACCACTCGAACAGGCCATTGAAAAGCATGTTCCAAGCCAGCGCGACGGCGGAAATCACCAGCGACAGCAGGGTTGAATAACCCATGCCCTGACCGTAGGTCAGCGCCAGCGCCGGTGCCACGAACAGCACACCGCCGGCTTCGTAGAGGATGGCCTGAAGGATTTTACGGGGCGTGCCTTGCATCGCTGGGCTCCTGGGTTGGGCTTGGGAGACCACAGCCTGGCAAGTTGAGCATCCGCGCACAATTGAGCTAAATTGAGCCACGCTCAACCTGAGTAACCCACCCGCATGTTCGCCAAACTGCCCCTCACCGCCTTGCGCGGCTTCGAGTCCGCTGCACGGCTGGGCAGCTTCAAGGCAGCGGCCCAGGAACTGAACGTCAGCCCGGCGGCGATCTCCCATCAGGTCAAAAGCCTTGAAGCCTTCCTTGGCGTGCGACTGTTCGAACGTTCCAGCCAAAACGTGCGCCTGAGCGCCGACGGCGAGCGCCTTCAGCCTTTCATGCACCGCGCCCTGCTTGATATCCAACATGGCCTGCAGGTGCTGTCGCCGCCCTGTGCTGCACAGTCGCTGGTGGTGAGCACGACGCCGGCATTCGCCAGCCTGTGGCTGATACCGCGGCTCGGGGATTTTCATCGGTTGTACCCGGATATCGACGTCAGGCTGCATACCAGCAACGACGTGGTCGACCTGCAGCGTGACGCCAGTATCGATCTGGCGATCCGCGCCCTCTTCACGCCTGACCCACAGTTGTTCGAACAGCCTTTGCTGGACGAGTACTTTGGCGTCTATTGCCGCCCCGGCTGGCAACCGCCCGCCGCGGGCTCGCCCGTCGAACTGATCGACGTGCCGTGGCTGAGCAGTGCAAAGGTGACGGTCGACTGGCCTGCGTGGTGCGCCAAGGCCGAGACCCTGGGCTGGCTGGAGAACGCGCGTTTCCGGCGTTATGACGAGGAACAGCACGCCCTGCAGGCGGCGATCGCCGGGCACGGGCTGGTGCTCGCCAGCAATGTGCTGGTTGCTGAGGCTGTTGCGCGTGGAGAGCTGATTGAATATCGCCCTGAGGTTCGCTTGGCGGGTGCGCAGTATACGGTGGTGTGTGTGCCGGGACGGGAGCGGCAGGCGACGGTGCGGGGGTTTAGTGAGTGGTTGTTGGGGCGGAGTATTGGTTGAATCAGTTCTGCCTACGTCCCGACGAATCGGGACGCTTGCAGCCTAGGGTGCGTTGTTAGCTAGTAGTTTAGACTCTGCGAGTTTCTGCCCACGCTCCCCAGTCCCCAAAACCACTAGGGCTGTAGAAAAAAATACTTGTAAGGTGGCACAACGATAAAACCTTTCCTTTTGCTAGCTCTCAAATTACTTCCGATCATATCATGCATATCCACTAGCACACGCGCCGAACTACCATAGTTTGAATGCCCAAGAAGATCATCAACACCTCCCGCACGAGTTATATCAACAGAGTCAATTCCGGGAAAGAAAAACCCTTCAGGGCCACTAAAGCCAAGCATTCCTCGATCAGCAAGATAGGTGCTAGAGGAAGCTTTTAGCGCCTTATCCTCCGACGACATATAGATTGTCGCACGGCCAAACTTACTAAACGCGGCCTTATATTTTAGAATAAACGTCTCCCTGGGAAAATCAGGTGCAGCCAGTATGATATTGCCCAGCTTCTTATCAAATAGTTTTGGATGAGTAGAATAGAGTTTAGCCAGTGCAGGAATGACTACTTTTGACCCCATGCTATGAGCCAGGACATGAACCCTCTTTCCCTGCGTAGAAGCCACCAGCTTTAACATGAATTTTTCGAAGTCATCAACGGAGTCCAACGCTCTACCAAAATCGCGATTGTACTTTAACGGATCCCCAATAGAAGGCCAGCTGAACACCACCGGTTGCAAATCAGGATTAATATCATAAGAAACTTGAGCTGCACGCTTCACAGCGTCTTCAAACTTCACATTAAAGCCATGTACGAAAAGCAATACATCACCGCTTTTAAAACCTTTCGCCGACTTGAACTGCTTGAAGAAGTCAGCCTCAGTCAATGTTAGCGACTGGTCATTAAGCAAGGTGATAATTGGATCATCCTGCTCATCCACGACCCCAAGCTCCATTAACATCTTAAATGCAGGGCTATGTGAATCTTTAAAGCTTCCTACATCCCGTTTAAAAGGAATCAGAACGGTCTCCTGACCATAAGACAGGGGGTCACCGGAAACATTCAACTCAGGTAATAGACTGCCATCCGGCGCTTTTCTTCTATTTGTTGCATAGCTGACCTTCACTGGCGCAAAAGCTTCAGTCCTGTATTCCGGCGTGGGATAAGGTAACTGCCCAGAACTGGAAGTTGGAGCCGGATACGAAACTGAAGATGCACACCCGGCAAAAAATACGCTGAATGATAGAAGCCAGATACCACCCAACAACGAAAACTTCATTATTTTTCCATCCTTTGATTTTGTTTAACGCGAGCACCAAAACAGAAAGCAATCCACATTTTTTCAGTAAAAGACCGCCTACCTCAAACCTCACAAAAACGAATAGCGTCAATTTGCCACCAGTCAAGGAATTTGGCGACCAATATTTTCCAAGACCTGGGTCACGGTGCGGATGCGGTAATCGGCGGTTTCAGAAAGGAGTCTAAAGCAGAAACCGCAAGAACGATCAAATCCTGTCCCCATCCATTTGCTAACGTTGCTTCAGCATTCATGGAGATTCGTCATGCTGAGTATCGAAAGGGCCCTGTGGTATATCGAGCTGGAGCTGGGATCCCAACTCGATCTGGGACGTGTCGCGCGCCATTGCAACATGTCTCCCTTTGCCTTGGCCCGTTTGTTTGCGCTGTCGACGGGCTGGTCGGTGATGCGTTACATCCGCGCACGGCGTTTGAGCCAAGCGGCATCGACCTTGCGTCAAGGTGCGCCGGATATCCTGCAAGTAGCACTGGATGCTGGCTACGGCTCCCATGAGGCCTTTACACGTGCCTTCTGCGATCTGTTTGGGTTCACTCCAAAGCAGGTGCGTGGGCACGAGGATGAACATCTCTCACTAGTGGAGCCTTTACGCATGAAAGAAAGGAAGCTCGTAACACTCTCTGAACCTTGCTTTGAAACGAGAGCAGAGTTTTTCATCGCAGGTCTGGGGGATCGTTTTACCTTCGATAAGAACGAAGGCATCGTCGGCTTGTGGCAAGCGTTCTCCCCCTACCTGGGACAGGTACCCAATCAGGTAAACAACGGGAGCTACGGCCTGTGCTGTAATCCTGAACCGGATGGTAGTTTTGAGTACATCGCCGGCACCGAGGTGTCCAGCGTCGACGGTCTTGCTCCGGCTTTTCGGTATTTCAGGGTGCCGCAGCAAAACTATGCCGTGTTTCGGCACCAAGGCCATATCTCGACGATCCATCAGACGTTCTTCACCATTTTCACTCACTGGTTGCCTGAATCCGAATACGAGCTTGCCGACGCGCCTGAGTTCGAACAGTACAGTCCTGATTTCGAACCCTCCCGAGGGAAGGGTTACGTGAACGTGTGGATACCGCTTGCAAGACGCCAAGCATTCCATGCCATGAACTCATAAATCAGACCACTAAGCACGGAGCCCGCCCCATGAGTTTTAATTGGCACAGTGATCAACTCACAAGAGATACGACCGTTTGCAAGCATTACCGAAACACACAGAATGTCCGCAGATTCATGGTGGAGCACTGCGGTGCGAAGTTTAAATTTGATAGAGGCTTTATGGACTGGATACGTGATGGTGTCCCTAAGACGCTTGGAGAGGTCGTTGACGAGTGGCTGCAGCGCAATCGCAACGGTCATTGAACGAGCGGGCATGACTAAACCGGAGACAGGTCACGATTGGAGCTCACCTGCAATCAGCCCGTCGCGTAAGTGAACGTCCGTGTACTACGCAAGGTGTGCTTGCGGTACGCTTACCGAGGATCGCGAGGTGGAGCTACGATGCTGGACATATTAGTGGACTTCGTTCTCGAACCTGTGGCGCGGGCAATTTTTTATCCAATCGGTTGGCCGATAGTCAAGCTCATCAGCTTGGGGCGCTACCCGAGTAAAGGTATGTGGTTCAAGGAGACGCCCGAGTCGAACTGGACGATGGGATTAGGAATTGCTGCTGTGGTGATTGCGATAATGGTGGCACTGCACCAGTTCTAAAACCCGTATCCGTACAATGCTGGGTTTGAATGGAGACGAGGCTACTTGAAAACCGTTTTGTTAATAGGGCTGTACATGCTATTGGGGTTGGGGCTCTATGCATTGGGCGCGGGGAATCTCAGCTATGGCCAAGTCCTAAAACCGTTTCCGCCGTTCTCATGGTTTGCCATCAGTGACAGGGTCGCCCGCTATCTATTGGTGTGCTTTGCCTATGCGTCGCTTTTCCATTTAATTTGGGCAGCGCTAGACCGAGATAACCTCGACCAGTGGATCACCCGTTATACCTTACGCGACGTGCTTTATTTGCTGGGAACGACAGTCATTTATTTCCTGGTGGCCGTGTTTATTCTCGCGCTTAGCTGCCTTGAAATATCGAAGCGTCCTTTTTCTGACAGTGCCATCTTTAATTCGGTGCTAATAACGTGCTTCGTGGTCGGAGGATGGGCATGGAATACCGCCTATTTCGTAAAGTACCTGCGTGGTTTTGCCAGAAGTATCGGCCAGCGTTAGGTAGGCGTTTTGAAACCGTGAAACCGGGAACAGACCTATTCGACCCGGAGTGGTGGCATATATCGTGGATGAAAAGGCGATCGAGCCGAATCCCGCCTAGCACTACCGTGCCGCATCATCGCCGCGGTTCAGCAGGCGTTTAGCCAAGAACAGCAGCAAAAGCAGCATGAAACGCAATCAGCAAAAGCTACGCGTAACGTCACACAAGGGCCAGCAATGCGCGAACATTCAGACCAATAATAAGAAATGCCGTCAGCAGCCCAGGAAAGCGCATCAGGCCAAACAGAATGAAAAGGAATGGGTTCACCATGCCGACCATGAAACAAAGCAATGCGGCAATGGATGGTTGGTTTGGATCAAACAGAATCCAAATCCATATCGCGATCCATATCGCCCAGAAGACGTACATCGTCACGCCGTCCACGCGATAGAAAGCCTTTTTGAACGTGTGCCCCACAGTGTCAGTTTCGTTAAGCATCAGCGTCACCACGCTAGTCCACTCCTATGATAGTAGCCGTAGCTCCGAAAACCTCTACTCCCCCTCCCTCTTCAAAGTCAGCCGCTATAGCGCCAAGGACGAAGTTATGCCGCTCGCCGCACGCATCGTTGAAACCTACTGGCACTGACGTGGGGGATCGAGAAGATACTGGGGAAAAAACTACTGCGAAATCAGCGAAAGACCACGATTTTCTAGGCCTCTTGTAATCGGCCCGCTTCATCGATGGGAATGTCCCCTTTTGTTCACGCGTCAATGAAGAATCCTGTGACTCTCCCCAATCCTGACTCTGTCGAGCGCCCTGTTTAAGTGAAACCTGGGACAGACCACGATTTTAAAACTCGTACTGAACGCAATCTTTCACATCCCTTTCACAGCCGAGCGCCTATGGTCATCTCAGCTCCTAGTGAAATCCTTTTAGCCCGGCCTCCCCAGTCGGGCTTTTCTTTGCGCGCCAAAGATTCGCCGACGCCTGGAAACCGGCGACAATCCATGATTTTGAGTTTATCTGCAATCAGCTACCCAAACGCTTGCTATCGACTTAACTAGCGGAGTTCCTATGAAGATAGCCCGCTCTTTTTGCCATCGATTTGCTGCTTGAATGCTTCAAGTGCGGAAACAATCAGTGGGCGGATCGTTGGATCATTTGCGATGGTCTCCGCACTCAATTCCGTGGAAAGCAAATTTACGGATATTGATGCTTCCTCCACGATACAAGCCGACATTGTTTCCAGAACCAGCCGCAGTGCCGCCTGCGCGTGCGAAGCCCGAGGTGAAGCGTTGAAAAGCGCAACGGGTTTGCCTGGGAACTCCTCAGAGCTGACGAGCCAGTCCAGCATATTCTTGAATGAGCCGGGAATTCCGCGAGCATACTCAGGGCAAGAGATCAGAACGCCGTCCGCGTGGGCGATACTGGAGCGTAAGCTCATGATGGATTCAGGAGGAGTTTGCGTGAAGTCCGGGTTGAAATGAGGTAACTGGCCAACCTCGTGATAATGCGTTATCGACAGCCCTTTGGGACAGAGAACCTCAGCTGCACGCAATAGCAATGAGTTGGAGGAGGCCTCGCGAAGACTCCCTGAAACTGCAAGCAAACGCACCATGTCAACACGCTCCCTGATTTTGTAGGGCGGGGAGTGTCGCATGAGGGCCACTTACTGCACCATCATTGGCCCTACCAGCAGAGTCACCAGGTTTCGCAGGGATGACCAGATGGCTTTCCAGACGCTTATGGGAAAAAGAGCCAGATTTATTTTTATGGTCAGCCGTTTGGGCCTGCCCCTTTTCCTTCACGCTTCAATGAAGAACCCTACGACTCTCCCCAATCCTGATCCTGTCGAGCGCCCTGTTTAAAGCATCCAAGGCATCGAGCAAGGCTTTCGCCTCAGCCTCCCGACCATCGCCCCAGAGGCGTTCGGCCATTTTGTTCAGTGCCTGGATGGAGCGCTCAATGTCAGCAGCAGTCGCGGCTTTGCTTTCCTGATGTTTCTTTGGCATTGATTAAACCTCCCTCGGGGCGTAGCTCATCGGCTTCAGGAAAAACTGGGGACAAGCCACAGTTTTGAGCTCACTTACAATCAGCCTGCCCCCTCGATCCTCTCCGCCCTCGCCTCATCCACTCGCATCATAGAAGTGGTTCAGCACCATCAGCTCAAACACCGCCACCAGCGCGCAGAACGCGATGAAACCGGGGCTGAAGACCCGCTTGGGCTTGGATGGGCCGTCGCCCAACCAGGTCGCGTCGGAGTAAAAGGAAAACACTACGAGAAATACCAATAACGCATAGGTCCACGCCTTGCTCCAGACTCCCTGTGTTTTCCATTGAGTCATCCGCGCTCTTCCGCAACCCGCTTTATTCGCCGACTCATGACGCAGGTTAGCCAGGATCGCATTACTTGGCTTTTGCGCTCTTGATGTCACTGATGATTTTCTGGGAAATAGCCTGGACCTGCTCTTTGGTCATAGCCGACATGACACCTTCCCAAGCCGACGAGGACGTGTCATAGGTGCGAGTTCCAATCAGGCGACCCGATTTCAAGTCCGAGTAGTCTGCACTGGAATTGACCCACGCATTTCCCACCATGACCCCGGCTCCGTAGCGTGCGCCTGGAGTCAGGTAACGGAAATTGGTTACGTTGATCTTGATACCGACACCGTCCTTGCCCTCGAGGCTTGATGCCTGAGCCTCTTTAAGGCTGTAGCCGGCGCGAGTTGCTTCGACTTGCAGGGCGTCATTCCACTCTTGCTTCAAGCGAGACCAGTCCTCGTTTTGTTGAACCTTGCTATTGCCTTGAAAGTTTACGATCAGGTTCTGCTTCGCTGACTCCTGAATGACGAGCGTTTCAGTCCCGCCGCTTTTTACAGAGGCAGCGCATCCGCTCAACATCAAAACAGCTACAGCGCAGGACAGCGCAATCGAAAGCTTGGATGTGTTCATTGAATTTCCATATCCACAAAACCGGTTGAGAGAAGAGTTAAATATCCCGCAGAGCCAGATGGGCCCACACGCTGGACGCGCAGAATTTAGCACCATTACTTCGCTGCTACGAGCCAAGGATGGGCCAGCAAAGATTGGGACAGACCAGGTGCGTGCATTAATCTGGCGGCCTCAGAATCGTGGTTTGTCACTTCTTATCGGCACGAAAGCAGCCCTTACACAGATGCCTATGGGCAGCTAATAGCTTTTCGAGACTGCTTCTTGGTCCACAGCAGACGACCATTGATTCTTCCCTCAGACCATGACTCGGTAACCAGAGCACAATTGCCACTTAGGTTCTCAACAAACGACCTTGGATAGCCTTCAGGCGCTTCTCCACCCAGACGCATCCAATTTGGATCTGGCGAGGTCACTGATTGATAAGGCATGCAGGCTACTAGTGTGACCAGCGAGAGAGCCAAAACTACCTTTTTCATTTAAGTCCCAATTAATTGACGAGTGTCTGGGCAAAACGCGGAGTGTAGATTGACTGGATGTTTTCCCAGCGCGAGCTACGACGAGGACTTGCTGCAAGTGCCGCTATAGCACCCACCTCAATCGGTGGAAACCAGAAAGCTGGGGACGGACCGCGATTTGAGTTCACGTGTAATCGGACCGCCTCATAATCGTGGTCTGCCTGCGTTTTCCTTGCACTCGCTGCCCACAAGACCATTGTCGCGATTGACGATGAGGAGATAGAGACAGACTCCGATTTGAACTCATGAGCACTTTCCAGCCCACTGTAACGCCACCCTAGCGATGCTCGCTCCCTGCGGGCTCGGCTCGTGAAGAAGGCACGGAAACGACGGCAAGGGTTTAAATTGGACCAGGCTATATCCAAGCGTGCCTGCACCATCTCATTCTTCGCCTGAACGATCTGCCCTGCCAAACTTAGCGCCCTCCTTTTGAACTCCCTGTGAAGCGCCTGCTCCTCGGTCTCGTTTCCCAGTGGCTTAACCTCCATCTCGGAAAATGTGAAAAGCGTTTTGTCGCTGAGCACACAAAACGTGCCGCGACATTTTTGTATTTCACCCTGAAAGACAAAATCGACCGAAATGAACGCACGTTCGTCCATGTCTATGTAGTACAGCGGCTCACCCAGGAGGTTTCGAACTTTTCCGTCCTGGTGAATCCGGCCAAAGGGCGCCCCATCGCTGCCCCGGCCTTTGAAGACCAGGTAGCGGCCGTTCGTGTAGTTGTACGGCATTAACGGTCCTCATTCCGAATAGACATCGGAACACATGATTTGGCCATTCGCTGTTCCCATCCGTGACCCTTTCACGCAACGCTATCAGGTCAGGATTAGCGATGCTCAATTTATCCTGGCGACTGCTCGCCGAACTGCTGGCGCGCCCGGCAATTGCCACCCGGGTCATCGAGCGTGCCCAGCGCCCGCCCTGTGAGGGGACTACGCGGGCGCTGGGGACTGACCACGATCCTTTTCAACCACACGAATCATCGGCACTTTTCCAGCTTGAGATGGGGGGGATGGCATGGTCAAATAACTGATAGCCTTTTGACATGGATATTTCAGTTGAAGCAGTACCGCGGACCCATCCTCTTTTTTTCAGCAATGATCTCACTCTTTGTGCTGCTTCAACTCTGGCATGCACGGTCTGCTTCGGAAGACAAAAAGGAAGAGCGAGAACGCCAGCTTAAAGGGATCGCGCTCATCATGAATGCACAGTCCCCGAAGATGATCGATGACGCTCGCCTTGATTCGGTAACCTATAAGGACGAGATCATGCGTATTTCCTACACGCTTACAAAAGTCTCGAAAGATGAAATCGATTCCGACGCATTTACGAAGGACAAAAAGGCCCTTGCGGCCTCTGTATCCTGCGATGAAAAAGGTCTAGGACAGTTCGTGAAGTCGGGGCTCTTGATCAAATACACAATCAATGACTCAAGCAGTGCTCCGATCACTGACTTTCAGATAGACAAGTCCGATTGTCTTTGAAGGTCAGCCCTGAATAAGCCCGCCTCTCTCGCGGGCTTTTTTATGCGTGCCGTATCCGCCCTCTCGACGTTTCCGCGCAGTCCGTAACAAGCCCTCGAATACATCCCACTGATTCCTTTTTGCTGCTACGCAAAGACTGCAAAGACTGGGGACAGACCACGGTTTTGAGTTCACTCATCATCAGATCGTGGTCTGTCCTCGTTTCCCCCCAGCACCCCGGCTTGAGAATACAGGGGGACGACCAGAATCAGCATCTTGACTTCCCGTATCCAACTGGATACGGTCCACTCATAAATTATCTCATCCAGCAAACGCAGACGTTCACTGCTTGGCATTCATCGGTCCGTGATCTGCGAGCAAAAATCGCTATCGCCCGCCGCATTGATCGCGCCGCAGCAGGTAACCTGGGCGATGTGAAACCTGTCGGTGATGGTATTTCAGAGTTGCGTGTGGATGTAGGCTCTGGCTACCGGGTCTATTTCACCATGCGCGGTGGAGTGGTCATCGTGCTACTGGCGGGTGGTGACAAGTCTTCACAGAGTGCTGATATCCGGCGAGCGAAGAAATTGGCAAAGGAGATTTGAACATGAGCCAACACCTGACGACATTTGACATGGCGGCACTACTCGATAGCGACGAAGCCATCAGTGAATACCTTTCCCAAGTGCTGGCTGATGGTGATAGCGAGGAGTTTCTCCGAGCGATCGGCTATGTCGCCAAGGCCCGAGGCATGGCGCAAATCGCTAAGGACTCTGGCATGGGGCGAGAAAGCTTGTACAAGGCGTTCGCACCCGGATCAAAGCCGAGATTTGATACCGTACTCAAGGTCATTCATGCGCTAGGCATTGATCTTCATGCGCAGCCTGGGCATGCAGCTAATCATTCACCTGCCTGACGAACGTAGACACCGGGGGACAAACCACGATCTTGGGTTAATTTGTAATCGGACCGTCTCATAACCGTAGTCCGTCCCCCGTTATCCTTTTATGAAACGGGCGGCTTATAAGTCGCCCGTCTTCATTATTCCGCCGCCTGCGCCCGCAATCGTCGCCCGATCACATCCATGACATCACAACCATCACGTAACGATGTGGTCAGCAATTTACAAAAATCAGTCAGCACCACCGTGTCCGAGCTGATGTCCGAGCGAAACGCGATATTTTCCAAGACTTGGGTCACCGTGCGGATGCGGTAATCGGCGGTTTCGAAAAGGACGTCCAGAGGCGCTTCGGTGTCGATGAGCAGGGTTGCGGGGATGCAGTCTATGCCAGTGATGGGCATGTATCGGGTCATGAGTAGTACCTTCATTCAATTGATAAGGAGCAGGAGCTTCTGCGCTTCATTCAATCGAGTCGCTAAACCCAAATCGCCATTTGTGCGACACAAAGACAATAAGTTGCATACCCAAATGCTGCAATGCGCTCGTTTCCGAGGTTTGTGTAGGAATTTGCGTCAATGCCTCTCGCGGCGCCCGTTTGAGCCCTCATAGCAGCGCTGCCGCGAGCTCTACAGATAATTATTTTCCGGTGTGATGCTTCGTGCTTAGCACTTGAAAAGTACATTGCACCGGGCACACCACCCTTCAGCTGCGCTCCGGTTCATTGGAAAACGGAGAAGAGGATGACTTGTATCGGCAACCGTCAAAACCAGTGAGAATCCTATGAATCTACGCCGAATCTCGTCGGCTGGAACGCTCATGCCCGCCCCATCGACTATTTGAATAACGCCGCCCGACACCATGCTGTCAATCTGTTGCCACTCACACTGCCAGCCTGTTACCCACGTGAAGTCTCGAATTTGATAGTCGCCGGTGGCGCTTTGGCATTGAGCGAGCTTCTTGTTGGAGAGGTCGAAGACAAAAAATAGGGGGCTTGGATAGCCGAGCAGCTGAGTGTCGTCGAGGCTCAGACCTTCTTTTAGGTTGATGGATGCTACAAGTGCTTTTGCTCGTCGCTTGCGCCGTATCAAGTGCCATATGGCGAGGCAAAAAATAGAAACAGAAGCCAGGAAGAGCTGACGTCCTTCGACTGAAAGCTTATCGGGCCAAAACGCTATCATGCCCCACAAGAGTCCCATCGTCACAAGCCCCGATAACCAGGCGGCGGGGATCACTATACTGTTAGCGAGGCTAGCTCCGAGCGTCCTCAAACAGCTTGTCATAACTGTATCCAATATCATTTATAGAAGAACTCGTAGGTTATCACTCACAGAGCGCTGACTTATGGGAAAAGGGGAGGGATTTATTTTCTAGTCGGCTGTTGATCCAAGCGAATCCATTCGACGAAAGCTCTCAGCGCAGCGAAAATAAATCTGCCCCCTTTTTTCGCCCCCTTTTTCCCCTTCGACTTGACCAGCACACGAGTAGTGAACACCGGCAGAGGACGGCCAGAAGTGGTCACCTGAAATGCCCCCGACCTTCACATCGCCTTGGAAGAGATCGCATGTGCCAACCCAAAACGTGCCTTGAGCAAACGCGGCTAGGCGCGTTCATGCCGCTATAGTCGACTCTATTGCCGACCGTACTTCCAGGAGTCTTTTCCCAGTGTCTGACATGTCGACCAACTTCGCTTACACAAAACGCTTCAACGCCGTCCTCGCCTACATTGATGAGAATCTCGAAGGTGATCTGTCGGTGAATACGTTGAGCCATGTGGCGAACTTTTCGGCATTTCACTTCCATCGACAATTCACCGCGTTCGTAGGCGTGCCTGTTTCACGTTATGTGCAACTGATGCGATTACGACGCGCGGCGCATCGCCTGGCCGCCGTCGCTGATCACTCGGTACTGGAGGCCGCACTCGGTGCCGGCTTCGAAAGTCCGGAAGCATTTAGCAGGGCGTTCAGGCGGGCGTTCGGTATGACGCCGAGTGCGTTCAGGAAGGAGCCGAACTGGCAGGTCTGGAATGCGGTGTTCGCAATCCCTCATTTTTCCAGGACTATCATCATGCAGATACGAATCGTGCAATTCCCTGAAGTCAGGGTCGCAGCATTTGAACACTGCGGGCCCGCCGGGCTCGTCAATGAGAGCGTGCGCAAATTCATCGAGTGGCGTAAGCAGAGCGGACAGTCGCCGGTGGCGTCGAGTCGCAGCTTTGGCATTCCCTATGGCAACCCCGATACGACACCTGCGCAAGCATTTCGCTTCGCAATCTGCGGCGAGATTCACGAGGCCGTGGCGCCGAATGAGTTCGGCGTGCGCGAAATCGTCATTCCCGGCGGTCGCTGTGTCGTGGTACGACATGTGGGGTCACCGGATCACATCGGCGAAACGATCTATCCGATTTACCGCGATTGGCTTCCCGCCAGTGGAGAGGAACTTCGTGACCAGCCGCTGTTCTTCCATTATCTGAGCATCTATCCCGAGACACCGCAGGATCAATGGCAAACTGATGTGTATGTTCCGCTGCAATAGCGGAGCAAGCAGTTTTTGACCCTGAACTGACGTCGATGAATCAGGGTTGTGGATTCAACCGGTCGACGCAACACAGCTAACAAAGGCTGGGGACACAAAGCCTGGGGACAGACCACGGTTTAGAGTTCACTTGTAATCGGACCTCCTCATAACCGTAGTCCGTCCCCCGTTCTCCTTTTGTGAAACGGGCGGCTTATAAGTCGCCCGTCTTCATTATTCCGCCGCCTGCGCCCGCAATCGTCGCCCGATCACATCCATGACATCACAACCATCACGTAACGATGTGGTCAGCAATTTACAAAAATCAGTCAGCACCACCGTGTCTGAGCTGATGTCCGAGCGAAACGCGATATTTTCCAAGACTTGGGTCACCGTGCGGATGCGGTAATCGGCGGTTTCGAAAAGGACGTCCAGAGGCGCTTCGGTGTCGATGAGCAGGGTTGCGGGGATGCAGTCGATGCCGGTGATGGGCATGTATCGGGTCATGAGTAGTACCTTCATTCAATTGATAAGGACTACCACTCAAACGTCGCCAAACGAAAGGGTGGCAGCTGTGCTCGGGTTGGCGAACCGGGAATGAAAGCGAACCGGCAGACTCGAAAGTCTCCCGCACACAGCTGCCATAAAGCAGTCTGCAACTGCAAAAAAGCCCCGCAGTGTAGCAGGAGCTTCTGCGCTTCATTCAATCGAGTCGCCAAACCCGAATCGCCATCTGGGCGACAGAGAGACAATAAGTTACCCCACTCTGATACTGCAATGCGCTGGCTTCCGAGGTTTGTGTAGGAATTTGCGTCAATGCCTCTCGCGGTGCTCGTTTGAGCCCTCATAAGCCACAGCGAAGGGACGTGGGGGAAAGGAATAGGGCAGTTTTTTTCCCAAACCAGCCAAAAAAGACTTTCAGCGCGGCGAAATAAATCTGTCCCCTTTTTCCCTACAACTGCTATCAAAATTCGCATGTCGCTCCCTCAGTGAAAGCCCGAACTTCAGCAAGTACAGATCAGCGTCACATAGTTGTCGGCCGGATATCCAGCCAGCTTTCAGAGCTGCTCCCGGATATCCGATACTTTTGAGTCTCGCCCGCCTTGAAGTCGCTGGAGGACTCCTTCTGTGGCTGGGCAATTTTTAGAGCGCATAATCCTCTGCCCATAGGATCACCGGAGAGTCCGTAAACGTGTCGACCAGGGTCAAGGAAGAAAGTCGCCCTCTCGCCAATTCCAAGACGCCCAGCAACAACGCCATCAATCAACACAGCAGTGTAACAACCACCCCCTGCCATATATCCGTCATCTCGAGTGACCACCATCACTGCAGAGTTTTTCGATCCTTCCTGGAAGGCAAGCAAGCGGTTATCTGGGGTCGGCGTCGCCGCCTTAGGAGGCTCGGTGTAGCTGACACAGCTCGCCAACATCCCTGCCATTGCGAAAACTACCAAGCGCTTCATGGCTACCCCTCTTAGTTGGCGGAAATCTACTACGACAGCACCACTCAAGCATCCTTGCTTGCATTGGATGTCAGAAATGAAAAAGCCAGCGGGTGGGCTGGGCCGGCATTCAATCTCTGGAAACTACTTGAAGCTGGACGGAATCACAGGCACCTCTACGACCTTCCCGTCCACCATCCTGAAGGAAATCACGCGGCTTGCTCCGCTCATCCCGTTCGCATGGCTCCATATCCACATCTGACCGTCAGCTCGGGAAACCACAGAGTACGGAGGTCCCATGATTTGAGTGACCTCGTCCTCGGTCATCCCGACCTTAACTTTCCTGGCATCATCGTACGAAAAGTTCGTCCCTGCGCAGCCTGAAAGCACAAGCGCCAATACAGCAGTGACGGCGAAGTTGATAATCCTCATGGCTCGTCCTCATCCTGAAAGAGCTGACTTTGGCACCGGTCTCCGCCTGTACGAATTGCCAGTAACCCCCTTCGCCAGACAGTCGGCTCACCCGTACGTGAGCACCGCGCGCTCACGGCCGCCCTCACCAGTACTGGTAGCGACTCCCGCGCTTCGTCACCTCCAGCGGGTAGCTCCCCTTTGTGCTCTCCCATACGCCACCTCCGTTGACAGTGACGTAGACAGTCTCAGTCCCCACCGTGGAAACCTTGACCTCGTTGTCGGCTGCACGCACCGTGGCATCCGCCGTCGCTGACATGGCCATGACAAAGGTCTTCCCGTGCGCGCCCCCGGCCACGGAGCAAGAGATGAGCGAGATCACGGCACCGGCCGCTAGGTAGGGCCTCACCGTCGTTCCGAAGGTGGCGGGGTGAAGATGCCGCGCGTGGCCGGTCTTGTAGGAAATGTCGCAGCCTGGCTGAGCTGATTCCTCGTGGCCGGATATGGTGAGAAAGGCCGCGTGTTCTCCGTGCGTGCCAATGATCAGCAAGTCGACTGGCTGGGCCTTGGCGAGGACTGCGAGGAGGGTCGCTGGGTTGGCGTTGGCCGCTACGGCGGTGAAGGTGTCTGCGGCGAAACGCCGTCGCATCACCGGGACGCAGTTCAAATTGTCGTCGCTCGCAAAGTAAACCACGTTCGGCATGATCAATCCCTTCTCATGATCCTTCATCCAAACATAGCTGATTACTTCGATGGTCACAAATGACGGGAAAAGGAGACGGATTTATTTTCTAGCCGGCAGCTATTTGATACAAGTGAATCCATCCGTTGGAAGCTCGCAGCGCAGCGGAGCAAAAAATAAATCTGTCCTCTTTTCTTCCGCAATCTTGGCGAAAAACTTTGGTTCTATGTAAAAAAACCAGTGCTTTTTTTCTGTATGGTGTGTCAGATCCCGCCTTGAAAAGTGATTCCTATCTGGCGGCGCCAAACGGAAAAAGTTCCATGCTCCGGCCTCACTACGCTCTGATAGAATGACCTTTTCGCATGATGGGATAGCACTGTGAAGGGAATTTGGGGACGGATTACTAAGTGGTCAGTCGGCACATTAGGTGCTGCTGGCGTGGCACTGATCGCATACGTTGTTGAGCATGGGGATTTACCTACTTGGATATCATCTGCTCTGAGTGGGCTTTCAAGCTTCTTACGGGCTGAAGTACCTTGGGCGTTCTGGGAAATTCTCATAGCATTTCTAACTCCCTGTGCGATTTTAGGTGCGCTTATAGTTATGCTGTTACGGAAAAACTCTGTTGATGTAGATGACTACAATACTCAGAATGATATGTTGATAGCTACTGACGCCGCTAAGAATCAACTGGAGAAACAGCACAAAAAATTAACGTCTGATCATGCCAAGCTTCTGACCTCAGTTGAAGCGCTAACGCTTTCAAATTCTGACTTGGTCGCACAGAATGAAGAGTTGAAAAAGGAAGCTGCCGGAATAGCTATCTCAACTGAGTCAAAAAATATCAATATCGACAGAACTTCTCTGTCTGTGCTCAATGCCATTGCTACTTTAACTGAGCGTGATGTAAAGGTGGAGTTGGACAATATCGAATCTCTGGTAAGAATCGGGAAGATACAAAGTCATGCTTCTTTGGATGTACTCACTAGAAGCTGGATTGGTTTCCGCGTCTGGCAATGTCCGGGGAATATGCTATCGCCTTACTGCTGAAGGGCGAGCTTACTACTTGAGGCGTAAAGACTAAGGAGAAAAGGGGACAGATTTTTTTCTAGCCGGCTGCCAGTTGACCCAAGCGAATCCATTTGATGGGAACTCTCAGAGCAGCGGGGCAAAAATAAATCCGCCCCCTTTTCTGCAAGTTATCTGGAGGTGCTTGCATAGTCTATCCTCTACACAGGCTTGGCGAACCACCACAACTCAAACAAGCCAACGAAGCGGGCGCTTAATGCGAAGAACGACGGCCATTATCGACCTGATCACTCTACTCCATAGCGGCGCCCTTCAGTTCCAGCTTCCGAAAAGCGAATCACTTAAAGTAGCGAATTAGCAAGCTCTTCGGAAACAATTTCATAAAGGCGACTTCTGTTCTGATCATTTACATCCCCAACAGATGTAAGGACATGATCATAAAAGGAGTGATTACCCATTAAATCCAGGTTAACGGACTGTGGATGCTCAGACATTGTTTTCTCAATAGCTCTGCGTATCGACCGCCGAATCGGGCTAGCGTAATTCCTTTCCTTGGAATAGGTTAATCTCTTTATTCGAGCCACATCGGCAGATAGATCTTGCAACATTTCAAGCATAACTTGATCTGGACTGCCTACTCTTTGCTCCAGCGAAGAAACAGAAAATGTCCCGAAGCTTTTCAGGAACGACGTTTCGCCTCCAGCAATCCCTGCTTTGTGGGTTGCGATGACTTTTTCCGCGAGGGCAGCTTTAAAAGCCGTTACCTTGCTAAACCGAAGATCGCGAGGATAGCTAATATGTTCAATCACGCCCGTATCGAACGAATAGTCTGTTTTATCATCCTTAATAATCACGGTCGGCTTATCAAATGCAAGTCGCATACCCAGTTCAAACATCACGTTAGGGTTCTTGCAACTGACATCACAAACTACAATATCAGACGAATAGATATTCTGTACGATCCTTTTTTGAATCACCCCCACGTCATCTTGCTCGCTAACCAACTTTACCGAAATATCATAATCATTAATTGCAACTATAGACTCCAATATAATACTCTTTACTTCTATCCAATGCTCGGCCGAACAACCATCAATAGTTGAGATAGGCATTACAAGCCCACAAGTTATTGTTTCACGAGTATTTTTTTCTCGCGCTGCGTCTGGTGTCGACACCGTACCTTTCGCCATGAGCATCTCCTTGGTAACATAAAAGCACATCAGAACTCGCATAATGGCATGTAGCCTTTATTTTCTCTATCAAAGATTTTCAGCACTTCAAGCATATACCACGCGCGCCCCCCGATCCGTTTATGCCCCGATCAGGCCACAACCATGCTCAGAGCCCCCATCTGGTCACGTCACAGAACGAACACACTAATAAATATGCTGGCTAGTTAAGGGGACGGACTCTGAGGGATCCCCGAATTTTCTTACGCAAAATCAAGAAGTTGGAATATTGAAGAGACCTGCATGAGTCGGCAGCTTGTGTTGCTCCACACAAAACAAGATCCCGCCCCATTTAGGCCATCCGATTCTTACACAGCGCGCTCGCCCAAGCACTTCCCGGTGTTCATTCTCGTCGCCTGAAAACGTTGATGTGTTGTGTTAGCACATTACTGCGAGGACGTCGGCTCACTCTGACGGGGCTTGGTCGATTCTTGCCAAGCAAAGCCTATCCCAAACACACCATCAAACGAGTGGATCGGTTACTGGGTAATCGGCATCTGCAAACCGAGCGCCCGCTGTTCTACTGGGTCATGCTGCGAGCCTTGTTGGGCTCACTGAAGCATCCGTTGATCCTGGTTGATTGGTCATCCATTGATGTGGCTGGAGAGTTCTTTTTGTTGCGCGCTGCCATCCCGTTGGCAGGACGCTCGTTCCCGATCTATGAAAGCGTTCATGAGCGCGAGGGTTGTCCCAAATATCAAAAACGATTGCTGCAAACGTTGGCCGAAATGCTCCCAAAAGACTGCGTTCCGATCCTTGTGGCTAATGCAGGTTTTCGCCGGCCATGGATCAAAGCCGTCGAGGCGCAAGGCTGGTATTAAGTGGGGCGCGTGCATAACCGGGATCTCTACCGAAATGAATCAGACACTTGGCTGCCCGTTAAAAACCTCTACGCTCTGGCATCGTCGTCACCGAAGTCATTGGGGCGGATCGAGATGACCCAAAGCGCCCCGTACATCATTCATCTGTACTGCGTTAGGCATTCGGCAAAGGGGCGAAAACACCTGCGTGTCACCAGTTCAATTGCCAAAAACAAACTCAGTAGGCAATCGGCCAATCGTGAACGAGAGCCCTGGTTGTTGGCCAGCAATCTGCCGAAAGATCAATGGAATCCATCGAGAATCGTGGCCATTTACAAAAAGCGTATGCAGATAGAAGAAGGCTTCAGAGATGTCAAAAGCGAGCACTTTGGCGTAGGCGTCACTCGCCACCGAAGCCAATGTCCACGCCGAATCGAGGTACTTTTGCTGATCTCGGCTTTGGCTAATAACATTGTTTGTTTAACTGGGTTGCAGGCCCGTGAGGCGGGTCATGAGCGTCGCGTTCAAAGCAATAGCCTTAAACGCCGACGAGTGCTATCGCTGTGGCGGCTGGGCTTGGAATACTGGCGCAGCGGACGCGGCTCAAATTCTCGAAACACCCTGGAGAGGGTTGAGCACGCGTTGCGAGCAGAGGTCCATCAAGAGGCGCAGGCATTGGAGTAGATTTGGGGAGCCCTCAGGGACAGACCACAATTTTGAGTTCCCTTGTAATCGACCCGCCTCATAGTCTTGGTCTATCCTCGTTTTCCCCTGCCAAGCACGCGGTAGATCGAGAGTGGCATCGCATGTCAAAAATGAGCACTGCTTGCATTGTGCCATTAGTACGCTATAAGTATGGAAACCCTGTCCTCTCGCCGAAAGGAAGCAATTATGCGAGCCGGCCTACTGCTTTCAGCGATACTCTTGAGCGGCTGTACCACCACTGAAAAATTTTTTGAAGCCTTCAAGCAACAAAACCTTGCCAATCAAGGCTATTCATCCAGATTAATAACCCCCGAATCCACGGCCCCTACCAGCATTGAAGAGCTGCTTAAGAAGGGAGAGGATTCAAGTAGATCGGAGAATGAGCAAAGGAAAATCAGAAACTTTGAGCAATCTAAACTCCTTGCCAAATCAGAAGTAAATTGCAACTACTTTGTTGAGAGTATCCACAACCAGCGCGCCGCAAGAAATATAAGCTTCGGCACAATGACAACTATCGCCTCAACTGCTGCTGCCATCGTGGCAGGCAGAGCAGGTCAGAACCTTGCAGGTACAGCCGCCGTCCTCAGCTCCACCAACAACTCGATTAATCAAGAGATGTACCAGGGCATCTTAATGCCCGCTATCACCAAAGAAATTCTTCAAACAAGAAAGGATCTATACGCAAAGATTGCTACGCGCCAGCAAGATGATATTAGTGCCTACCCATACCCTTTAGCAATAGTGGACGCAATTGCCTACCACAACCTCTGCTCCATTCCATTCGCTCTTGTAGGTTTAGTAAACAAGGCAGAAGCAGCCCCAACTAGCGCCATCGATAACAGCGCTGCAATCCTCTCAATTGACAATGAAATAAATAGAATAAAAAACTTACTCAACGACTCAAGTTTGGGTTTTTCATCCGAAGAAAAGTCTACTCTTAGCAAACAAATACTTGCACTAAACGAGCGCCGCAACTTATTCGTAACCGCCCATGCCTTGCCCCAGGTCAAAGGCCAACCTGGCAATCAGCCCCCTCCTGTAGCTCCGCCCGTTGCGCCAGCAACTGATACTCCTGTCCCACTTTCTATTCCTGGTCTCGAAGCTCAGTAAGTGAAACTGGGGGCGGACCAGTTAATTTATAATCAGCCCTTCTCATCACAGTGATCTGTCCCCGATCAGACACTTAATCCATCCGAATCGCCGGGAGGGAAGGGGGATGGATTTATTTTTCTAGCCTGCAGCTAGTTGATCCAGGCAAATCCATTCGATGGAAGCTCGCAGCGCAACGAAGCAAAAAATAAACTGCCCCCTTTTTCGCTGCTGAAACAGTACGTAAAAAACGGGACAAACCCCGATTTGAGTCACTTGTAATCGGCCCATCTAATAATCGTGGCCAGTCGCCGTTTTTCTTCTGAAAGGAGAGCCACGGTACCGCCCCCCTGCTCGCTCAAGCAATGAGGGGCCTTGGCTGACTTGCAGGCTGGTTCCGCAATCTGTTGACCTCAGGACGTGTTCGCGCGCACAACCTGAAACCGCCCTCTCTCTATCCACCGCAACGCAAAAGCCCCGATCCAAGTCGGGGCTTTCTCGTTTCTGCTAGACGCAAAACCCCCTCGACGGCGGGCTGTGCTTATTAGTTTTTGCAAAGCACCTGCGGAGCCGCAGCATGCGTCAGCTTTTGTGGGACCACAATGGAAGTGCCAGGCACCGCGCTCAACTCGAGAACCGCCAACATGCAAATTAGCGCTGGCTCGCCATCTTCGCTTGGTCTGCTATCCACCCCTACCACCGCTTCGTAGTCTTTCCCTGGTTCCAGCTTGTAAACGAACGCCTGGCCACCACAGGTCCGGTAAGAGCTGCCGTTGCCCGCAATGGTCGCGCCCTGAGTCGCAATCTGGAATGGCAAATCCGTCCTGACGCGATACTCGGTTACGACCTCTTTGTAAGCCCCTTCTCCCATCCGAATTGCAGGGATGTACTGGATAAGACTGGGCCAAACTCTTTTCGGTATGCCAATGCTCGCCGACTTCAGGGGATACTGCGGATAGTTGATGCTCGCCGTACCGTCCTGCCCGAAACGTCCGGCTTCAGCCATTTTATGCCGGGTAGCAGGAGCACAACTGCCGACGACGCTATCTCCGTACACATCGGAGTTCGTGATAACGCGAACACGCGCCACTCCCTCTGATTGAGCAGGCTCTTCGTATGGAACTGATGGTATTCCAGAGCAACCAGCAAGTGCTAAAGCAAGAAAAGTTACGGAAGTGACAACCCGCATGACCATGTCCTTATGTGTACGCCAACAAAAAAGGGCCCACCTTTCGGTGGGCCCTTCTAGACCGCCCAGCAGAGCGGATTTTGTTTGGTAGGCGCGATTGGACTCGAACCAACGACCCCCACCATGTCAAGGTGGTGCTCTAACCAACTGAGCTACGTGCCTGCTGTGAGGCGGCATTCTACGGAATTCCGGAGGGGTGTCAACACCTTTTTTTCACCTAACCCTATGAATATGCAAAATATTTAATTTCGCCGATGCGACGAAGATTTGGCGGTGGCTGGCGGCCGATTTTTATCTCGGGTAGGATCGCTGCATTCGTAAAAAATATAAAACAGAGGTTGCAGAATGGCGAACAGATCCTATCCAGCGTCCTATTACGCCGCATCGGCCAACCCGGTTCCTCCGCGCCCTGCCCTGCAGGATGACGTCGAGACGGATGTTTGCGTGATCGGCGCTGGTTACACCGGCCTGTCCTCTGCGCTGTTTTTGCTGGAGAACGGTTTCAAAGTCACCGTGCTTGAGGCCGCCAAGGTCGGCTTTGGGGCTTCGGGTCGTAACGGCGGACAGATCGTTAACAGTTATAGCCGCGATATTGATGTGATCGAACGCAGCGTCGGCCCTCAGCAGGCGCAGTTGCTGGGCAACATGGCGTTTGAGGGTGGACGAATCATTCGTGAGCGGGTGGCGAAGTATCAGATTGAGTGTGATTTGAAGGACGGTGGTGTATTCGCTGCCCTCACCGCTAAACAGATGGGCCACCTGGAGTCGCAGAAGCGTTTATGGGAGCGTTTCGGGCATACCCAGCTGGAGTTGCTGGATCAGCGGCGCATTCACGAGGTGGTGGCTTGCGATGAGTATGTGGGCGGCATGCTCGATATGAGCGGCGGGCATATTCATCCGCTCAACCTGGCGCTGGGCGAAGCGGCGGCTGTGGAGTCGCTGGGTGGGGTGATTTATGAACAGTCGCCAGCAGTGCGCATCGAGCGTGGCGCGAGCCCGGTTGTGCATACGCCACAGGGCAAGGTCAGGGCCAAGTTCATTATCGTGGCGGGCAATGCTTACCTGGGCAATCTGGTGCCGGAGTTGGCGGCCAAGTCGATGCCTTGCGGTACGCAGGTAATCGCCACCGAGCCGCTGAGCGATGAACTGGCTCATAGCCTGCTGCCTCAGGATTATTGCGTCGAAGACTGCAACTACCTGCTCGATTATTACCGACTGACGGGCGACAAGCGCCTGATCTTCGGTGGCGGCGTGGTGTATGGCGCGAGGGATCCGGCGAACATCGAGGCGATCATTCGGCCGAAGATGCTCAAGGCCTTCCCGCAGCTCAAGGATGTGAAGATTGATTACGCCTGGACCGGAAATTTCCTGCTGACGTTGTCGCGTCTTCCGCAAGTCGGGCGGCTGGGGGATAACATTTATTATTCCCAGGGCTGCAGCGGCCATGGCGTGACGTATACGCACCTGGCGGGCAAGGTCCTGGCTGAGGCGCTGCGTGGTCAGGCTGAGCGTTTTGATGCGTTTGCGGACCTGCCCCACTATCCTTTCCCTGGCGGTCAGTTGTTGCGTACGCCGTTTGCGGCGCTGGGGGCCTGGTATTACGGGTTGCGGGATAAATTGGGGTTCTGAAGCCGCCAACACCAAGGGCTGCTTCGCAGCCCAGCGGGAGCAAGCCCCCTGGCCACGGGCTTGTTCCAATCTTTCAAATCCCGAAAACAAAAAACCCCGGTCTTTCGACCAGGGTCTTTGCTATCGACTAGAAGTAGCTTTGCAGCTTTCTTCTTAGCTTCAAGGCGTTCAGTGGGCCTCGAAGCAGATATGGCGCAGCGGACGGGACTCGAACCCGCGACCCCCGGCGTGACAGGCCGGTATTCTAACCGACTGAACTACCGCTGCGTATCGCTATGGACTTGCGTCCAGTTAACTCATCTGATCCAAACCCTTGGGCTTGAATCTCGAACCAGGCGAACCTGCTTCGGAAAATATGGCGCAGCGGACGGGACTCGAACCCGCGACCCCCGGCGTGACAGGCCGGTATTCTAACCGACTGAACTACCGCTGCGCGTCGGTGGAGGCTTTTGACAGCTTCCGTCTTGCTTTCGCAAAACTCTCGTAAAACATGGTGGGTGATGACGGGATCGAACCGCCGACATTCTGCTTGTAAGGCAGACGCTCTCCCAGCTGAGCTAATCACCCTTTGCTTCGTTGAGGCCGCGAAATTTACGCAGGTACCGAAGCTAAGTCAATAGCAGGGTTGAAGTTTTTTCAAAACAGTTCAAACGGCACCCGCAACTGCACTTACGTATAAATCATTTTCTTGGTCATGCCGCCGTCTACGACGAACTCCTGCCCCGTGACAAAACCGGCATTGCGCGACAACAGCCACGCCACCATCGCCGCCACGTCCTCTACCGTGCCTACCCTGCCCGCTGGATGCTGGGCGTGATCGGCGTCGGTCAGCGGCTCTGCGCGACGCTGAGAGGGATCACGCGCGTCGATCCAGCCAGGGCTGACGGCGTTGACCCGGATCTCCGGCCCGAGACTGATTGCCAGGGCATGAGTCAGGGCCAGCAAGCCGCCCTTGCTCGCCGCATAGGCTTCGGTGTCGGGTTCCGATTGCGCGGCGCGGGTCGAGGCCAGGTTGACGATGGCGCCGTTGTGAGCGCGCAGATACGGCGCGCAGTGCTTGGCCAGCAACATCGGCCCACCCAGGTTCACCGCCAGGACCCGATTCCAATAAGCCAGGTCCAGGCTTTCCAGGGTGATGTTGTGCGGATCGGCAATGGCCGCGTTGCACACCAGCGCGTCGAGCCGCCCGAACTGCCCGAGCACCTCGGCGATACCAGTGGCGACCTGCGCCTCGTCCGCCACGTCCATGGCGATGAACCAGGCATTGTCGCCCAGGGTCTTCGCCACCTTGGAACCGCGCTCGCGGTCCAGGTCGGTCAGCACCACCTGCCAGCCTTCACAGATCAACCAGGCAGCGATGCCCAGGCCGATACCCCGTGCGGCGCCCGTAACCAGTGCAACCCGGCCATGAGTGCCGCTCGGCGGCGTAGCCAGCTCGATCACAAGGCCGCCAACCCGCGGGCCAGGTCGGCTTGCAGATCGGCCACGTCTTCCAGGCCGACCGCAACGCGGATCAGGCTGTCACGAATACCCGCCGATTCACGTTCCTGGGGCGACAGGCGACCGTGGGACGTGGTGCTCGGGTGGGTGATGGTGGTCTTGCTGTCACCCAGGTTGGCGGTGATGGAAATCAACCGGGTCGCGTCGATGAAGCGCCAGGCGCCCTCCTTGCCCCCCTTGACCTCGAAGCTCACCACAGCGCCGAAACCGCGTTGCTGACGCAAGGCCAGGTCATGTTGCGGATGGCTCTTGAGGCCGGCGTAATGCACTTTCTCGATGCCGTCCTGCTGCTCCAGCCACTCGGCCAGGGCCTGGGCGTTGGCGCAATGGGCTTTCATGCGCAGGCCGAGGGTTTCCAGGCCCTTGAGGAAGATCCAGGCGTTGAACGGGCTGAGGGTCGGGCCTGCAGTGCGCAAAAAGCCCACTACTTCCTTCATCTGCTCGCTACGACCGGCCACCACGCCACCCATGCAACGGCCCTGGCCGTCGATGAACTTGGTCGCCGAATGCACCACCACGTCCGCACCCAACTTCAGCGGTTGTTGCAGCGCCGGGGTACAGAAGCAGTTATCGACCACCAGCATGGCGCCCTTGGCGTGGGCGATTTCCGCCAGCGCGGCGATGTCCACCAGCTCGGCCAGGGGGTTGGAAGGCGACTCGACGAACAACAGCTTGGTATTGGCCTTGATTGCCGCATCCCAAGCGGACAGGTCCGCCAGGGGCACGTAATCGACTTCCACGCCAAAGCGCTTGAAGTACTTTTCGAACAGGCTGATGGTCGAGCCGAAGACGCTGCGCGACACCAGCACGTGGTCGCCAGCGCTGCACAGGCTCATCACCACGGCCATGATCGCAGCCATGCCGGTGGCAGTGGCCACGGCTTGCTCGGCACCTTCCAGGGCGGCAATGCGCTCCTCGAAGGCCCGCACGGTCGGGTTGGTGTAGCGCGAGTAAACGTTGCCCGGCACTTCGCCAGCAAACCGTGCGGCTGCATCGGCAGCGGTGCGGAACACGTAGCTGGAGGTGAAAAACATCGGATCGCCATGTTCGGCTTCCGGTGTACGGTGCTGACCCGCGCGAACCGCCAGGGTATCGAACGCTACGCCTTCAAGGTCGCTGTCCAGCCGACCGGCATCCCAATCCTGACTCATGCTGTCACTCCTAAAATCGGTTTAAACGCAAACCGGCCCCTCAGGGCCGGTTGGTTAATCAGTTGTTGTACAGATCGATGATCGCACTGACCGCCTGAGTCTTGGCCTTGGACGCATCGTTACGTGCGTTCTCGATCTTGTTCAGGTAGGCCTCGTCGATGTCGCCGGTGACGTACTTGCCGTCGAATACCGCGCAATCGAAGTGCTCGATCTTGATCTTGCCGCCACCGACCGCTTCGATCAGGTCCGGCAGGTCCTGGTAGATCAACCAGTCGGCGCCGATCAGGTCGGCCACGTCCTGGGTGGTACGGTTATGAGCGATCAGCTCATGGGCACTCGGCATGTCGATGCCGTAGACGTTAGGGTAGCGCACGGCCGGGGCCGCAGAGCAGAAATACACGTTCTTGGCGCCGGCTTCACGGGCCATCTGGATGATCTGCTTGCACGTGGTGCCACGCACGATGGAGTCGTCCACCAGCATCACGTTCTTGCCACGGAATTCCAGTTCGATGGCGTTGAGCTTCTGGCGTACGGATTTTTTCCGTGCTGCCTGGCCCGGCATGATGAAGGTCCGGCCAATGTAGCGGTTCTTCACGAAGCCTTCGCGGAACTTGACGCCCAGGTGGTTCGCCAGCTCCAGGGCCGCGGTGCGGCTGGTGTCCGGGATCGGAATGACCACGTCGATGTCATGGTCCGGACGCTCGCGCAGGATCTTGTCGGCCAGTTTTTCACCCATGCGCAGGCGGGCCTTGTAGACCGAGACGCCGTCGATGATCGAGTCCGGACGCGCCAGGTAGACGTGTTCGAAGATGCACGGGGTCAAGGACGGGTTGGTCGCGCACTGACGGGTGTGCAGCTTGCCGTCTTCAGTGATGTAGACCGCTTCGCCCGGGGCCAGGTCGCGAATCAGGGTGAAGCCCAGCACGTCCAGGGACACGCTTTCGGAGGCGATCATGTATTCGACGCCTTCGTCGGTGTGGCGCTGGCCGAACACGATCGGGCGGATACCGTGGGGATCGCGGAAGCCGACGATGCCGTAGCCGGTGATCATCGCCACCACCGCATAGCCGCCGACGCAACGGTTGTGCACGTCGGTCACGGCGGCGAACACGTCTTCTTCGGTAGGCTGCAGCTTGCCGCGCTGGGCCAGCTCATGAGCGAAGACGTTGAGCATCACTTCCGAGTCGGAATTGGTGTTGACGTGGCGCAAGTCAGATTCGTAGATCTCCTTGGCCAGTTGCTCGACGTTGGTCAGGTTGCCGTTGTGCGCCAAGGTGATGCCGTAAGGCGAGTTGACGTAGAACGGCTGGGCTTCAGCCGACGTCGAGCTGCCCGCGGTCGGGTAGCGCACGTGGCCGATACCCATGTGACCGACCAGGCGCTGCATATGGCGCTGGTGGAACACATCACGCACCAGGCCGTTGTCCTTGCGCAGGAATAACCGGCCGTCATGGCTGGTCACGATACCGGCAGCGTCCTGGCCGCGGTGCTGGAGCACGGTTAGCGCGTCATACAGCGCCTGATTGACGTTCGACTTACCGACGATACCGACGATGCCACACATGCGACGCAACCCCTACTTAATGGATCTGAACTGAACACACTTACTGCGGCGTTTTGGCCATCGGCAAGAGGTGTTCCTTGAACGGTATTTCAGCGGGTACGCTGATACCGCTGGCAAGCCACTGACTGCTCCAACCCAGGATCAGGTTTTTGGACCAGTCTGCGACCAATAAAAATTGAGGCACGAGCCGGGACTCCTGCCACCACGTATCCTGCTGTACCGGCCCCAGGCTCAAGAGCCCGACGGCCACGACCACCAGCAACGCGCCACGCGCCGCGCCAAAGGCCATGCCCAGGAACCGGTCCGTCCCGGAAAGCCCGGTGACGCGAATCAGTTCGCCGATCAGATAATTGATCATTGCGCCAACCAGCAAGGTGGCGATAAACAAGATGGCACAGCCCGCGATCACGCGAGCCGACGGAGTTTCGATGTATCCGGCGAGGTACTGGGACAGCGAACCACCAAACATCCAGGCCACGACTCCCGCGATGATCCAGGTCAGCAGCGAGAGGGCTTCCTTGACGAAGCCGCGGCTCAGACTGATCAATGCGGAGATGGCGACGATCGCAACGATCGCCCAGTCAACCCAGGTAAATGGCACGGTGCAGCCTACAGACGGATAAGGCGGCGCATTTTAGCAGAGCGCAGGGCTGTCGGTAAGCTGCACGATTCAAATCAGCTAAATCGCTGTCAACCGCGCTCTGGCTGGAAGCGCACCACAAAACCCTTGAGGTTCTGCTGGCGGCTGAGCAGATCACGCAGGCGGTCGGCTTCGGCACGCTCGATCAGCGGCCCGACAAACACCCGATTCTTGCCATCGGCGGAACGGATGTAGGCGTTGTAGCCCTGGCTGCGCAGGGTTTTCTGCAAGTTCTCGGCACTTTCGCGACTGGTCAGGCTGGCCAGTTGCACCGACCAGCTGACCGACAGGCCATTGGCATCCACACGACTCTGCGTGGTGTCCGGCTTGGTGGGCGCCGCAGTGATCGGCTGGCTCGGGGCCGGCTTGATAGCCGGTGTTGCTGGAACAGGCACCGGCGCGACAGTCGGTTTGCTTGGCGCGGCGGGGGCAGGCGTGGCAGGGGCAGGTGCAATCGGCGTAGAAGGCACCGCAGGCTGCTCAGCCAATTCCTCGTCGCTTGGCACAGGCTCCTGAGGCAACGCCTGGGGCTCGGGCACCGCCACTGGCTCGACTTGCACAGGCGGCACCGAAGGCGCCTGGGGCGCGGCCGGCGCGTCGACCGTGACCTGGCGTTGCTCGTCCTGACGGGAAAACAGCATTGGCAGGAAAATCACCGCCAGGGCCACCAACACCAGGGCCCCGACCATGCGCTGCTTGTACGCCTTATCCAGCAATGCCATCTGCAGCCTCCTCCGTGGAGCGCCGGGCCAACCATTGAAGGGCCTCGGCAACACAAAAAAATGATCCGAACAGCAGGATTTCATCATCGGCCGTCGCCAGGGCGCACTGCCCTTCCAGCGCGGCGGCCACGCTAGCGTAGGCTTGCACTGAAGCGCCATGGCGCTGCAAGGCTTCCTGCAGCTCAGCCGCTGTACGCGAGCGCGGCGAATCCAGTGGCGTCACCGCCCAATGCTCGACACTAGCACCCAACGCCTCGACAACGCCATCCAGATCCTTGTCGGACAGCAGCCCGAACACCGCCAGGCGCCGCCCCACCACGGGCCGCCGTGCCAGGCGCTCGGCCAGGTACTGCGCCGCGTGGGGGTTATGGCCGACATCCAGCAACAGGTTCAGGCGCTTGCCTTGCCAATCGAACTGACGACGATCGAGGCGCCCGACCACACGGGTCGCCTGCAGCGCCCGGACGATTTGCCCGGCATCCCATGGCAAGCCCAGCAACAGGTAGGCCTGCAGCGCCAGCGCGGCGTTTTCCATCGGCAGGTCCAGCAAGGGCAGATCGTGCAACTCCACCGGATTGCCCTGCAGGTCGCTGCCGCGCCATTGCCAATGCTGCTCGGTCATCGCCAGGTCGAAATCCCGCCCGCGTAGAAAGAACGGGCAGCTCAATTCGCGAACCTTGTCCAGCAACGGCTGGGGGGGATTGAGATCGCCGCAAAGCGCAGGCGCGCCCTGGCGAAAGATGCCGGCCTTCTCGAAGGCCACGGATTCGCGGGTATCGCCCAGGTAATCGGCATGGTCCACGCCAATGCTGGTGACCAGGGCAATGTCTGCGTCCACCAGGTTGACCGTATCCAGCCGTCCGCCCAGGCCCACTTCCAGCACGACCGCATCGAGACCGGCACGGGCAAATAACCAGAACGCCGCCAGGGTGCCCATCTCGAAATAAGTGAGGGTTGTATCGCCTCGCCCGGCTTCCACCGCGGCAAAGGCTTCACACAGCTGGGCGTCAGTGGCTTCGACGCCGTTCACTTGCACCCGCTCGTTGTAGCGCAGCAGGTGCGGCGAGCTGTAGATACCGACGCTCAGCCCCTGAGCCCGCAGCAGCGAAGCCACGAAGGCGCAGGTCGAACCCTTGCCGTTGGTGCCGGTGACGGTGATGACCCGGGGCGCCGGCTTGGCCAGTCCCATGCGGGACGCTACCGTTTGCGAGCGCTCCAACCCCATGTCGATGGCCGATGGATGCAACTGCTCGAGGTAGGCAAGCCAGTCGCCCAGGGTGCGTTGGGTCATAGCCCGGCAGGCACTGGCGGAACCACGATCGGCTCGATCGGTGCGGCGACGAATTTCGGCGTCGGCAGACCCATCAGTTGCGCCAGCAGGTTGCCCAGGCGTGGACGCAGCTCCTGACGATGGATGATCATGTCGATGGCGCCGTGCTCCAGCAGGAACTCACTGCGCTGGAAGCCTTCCGGCAGTTTTTCACGCACGGTCTGTTCGATCACGCGCGGGCCGGCAAACCCGATCAAGGCTTTCGGCTCGCCGACGATCACGTCGCCCAGCATCGCCAGACTGGCGGAAACACCGCCGTAGACCGGGTCGGTCAGCACCGAGATGAACGGAATGCCTTCTTCGCGCAGACGCGCCAGCACCGCGGAGGTCTTGGCCATTTGCATCAGGGAGATCAGCGCTTCCTGCATCCGCGCACCGCCGGAAGCGGCGAAGCAGATCATCGGGCAACGGTTTTCCAGAGCGTAGTTGGCGGCACGAACGAAGCGCTCACCGACGATGGCGCCCATGGAACCGCCCATGAAGGAGAATTCAAAGGCCGAGACCACCACCGGCATGCCCAGCAGGGTGCCAGTCATGGATATCAGCGCGTCTTTTTCGCCGGTCTGCTTCTGGGCAGCGGTCAGGCGGTCTTTGTATTTCTTGCCGTCGCGGAATTTCAGGCGATCCACTGGCTCCAGGTCGGCACCCAGCTCAACACGGCCTTCGGCATCGAGGAAAATGTCGATACGGGCACGCGCGCCGATGCGCATGTGGTGGTTGCACTTGGGGCAAACGTCCAGGGTCTTTTCCAGCTCAGGACGGTACAGCACCGCTTCGCAGGATGGACATTTGTGCCACAGACCTTCAGGCACCGAGCTTTTCTTCACCTCGGAACGCATGATCGAAGGGATCAGTTTGTCTACCAACCAGTTGCTCATGCTTTCTTTCTCCAGTACCGGCGGCCCGAACGCTTTGGTTCGCGGCCCCGCGTATGCCCTTGAGCTAAATTCATTGTGCGGCGAGTCGAGGGGCCGCCACGGTCAGTGCAAGACATGACCTGCGTGCAACCCAACCTTCCTCAGCCATCCCGGCAACCGCACGGCGGCTGCCACTTCGCTATCGGCCCACCCGGAGGCGGCGCCTGCCTGTTTTGTACAGTGCTGGTATGGACGGCGGCAGTCTGCCAGCCGTCACATTGACGACTGGTTACTGCGCACAGCGGCCATGAATGCACGAATCTTTGCAGGGTCCTTGATGCCCTTGCTCTGCTCCACGCCTCCGCTCACGTCCACCGCGTAAGGGCGAACCTGGCGAATGGCCTGGGCCACGTTGTCCACGGTCAGGCCACCGGCCAGGATAATCGGTTTGTCCAAGCCTTGGGGCACCAGCGACCAATCGAACGCTTCGCCGGTCCCTCCGGGAACGCCTTCCACATAGGTGTCCAGCAAAATGCCGCTGGCACTGGCGAACGCTGCGCAACTGGCGGCAATGTCATCCCCGGCCTTGACCCGCAACGCCTTGATGTACGGACGATGCCAGCCTTCGCAATCGGCTTGGGCCTCGTCGCCATGGAACTGCAACAAGCCCAGCGGCACCGCATCGAGTATTTCGCCCAACTCGCAACGACTGGCATTGACGAACAGGCCCACGGACGTCACGAATGGCGGCAAGGCCTCGATGATCGCCCTCGCCTGCTGCACCGTCACCGCGCGCGGGCTCTTGGCGTAGAACACCAGCCCGATGGCATCGGCCCCGGCCTCGACAGCCGCCAACGCGTCCTCGACGCGGGTGATCCCGCAAATCTTGCTGCGAACGACCGGCATGATGGGTAAAACCTCAGGCAAATCCGTGAAAGTCCCGGATGGTAGCAAATGCTGCGGAGGGCGTCAGCCGTCGAGTTCCGAGAAGCCCGTGAGGAAATGTGGCCCGATGTAACGCTCCGGCAGCTCGAACTCATCGCGATATTCGACCTTTACCAGGTACAAGCCAAACGGGTGCGCCGTGACGCCACCGGAGCGACGGACACGACTGTCGAGCACTTCTTTGATCCACTCCACCGGCCGTTCGCCAGCACCAATGGTCATCAACACGCCGGCAATGTTGCGCACCATGTGATGCAGGAACGCGCTGGCGCGGATGTCGAGCACGATTATCTTGCCATGACGGGTCACGCGCAGATGGTGCAATTCCTTGATCGGTGACTTGGCCTGGCACTGGCCGGCGCGAAAGGCGCTGAAGTCGTGCACGCCGACCAGGTATTGCGCGGCCTCGGCCATGCGCTCGACGTCCAGCGGGCGGTGATTCCAGGTGATTTCTTCGTTCAGGTGCGCCGGGCGGATCTGATCGTTGTAGATCACGTAGCGATACCGCCGGGCGATGGCCTTGAAGCGGGCATGGAAGTGCGCCGGCATCACCTTCGCCCAACTGACGCTGACGTCGTGGGGCAAGTTGATGTTGGCGCCCATCACCCAAGCCTTCATCGAACGCTCGACCTGGGTGTCGAAATGCACCACTTGGCCGCAGGCATGCACGCCAGCATCGGTACGGCCGGCGCAATGCAGCGACACGGGCGAGTCGGCGACTTTGGACAGGGCGTTTTCAAGGGTTTCCTGCACCGTCAATACACCGGAAGCCTGGCGCTGCCAGCCACGATAGCGCGAGCCTTTGTATTCAACGCCCAAGGCGATCCGGAAAAAGCCGTCGGCCGCCATTTCGGCGGCCGGGTTGTCTATGTTTGCCAAGGAATTACAGCCTGCTGAGGTACGCAAAGGCGGGCATTATAAGGCCGATGGCTTGGGATGCCAGTCCGACGGGTGATCCTGTGTTGAATGGTCTGGCGCCATCGTCGGATCGCCGCCCGGAGCAAGCTCGCTCCCACAGGAGCCCAGATGATTTTTCAGACCAAGACAAGTCCTTGTGGCGAGGGAGCTTGCTCCCGCTGGGCTGCGAAGCAGACCCTCTCCATGGCGCGTCGAGCACTTTTGCGAGCGCTGCGCACTCGAGCGGGAGCAAGCTCCCTCGCCACAAGAGCAGCGTGAATTGCCCACAAACAAAAACGGCAGCCTCACCGGCTGCCGTTTTTGTTCAATCGCTGACTCAAGCCAGGCGCGACAACATCTCCTGCGCTTCGCTCTTCTGGGTGGCGTCGCCTTCGCTGAGGACTTCGCCGAGGATGTCGCGGGCGCCGTCGTTGTCGCCCATGTCGATGTAGGCCTGGGCCAGATCGAGCTTGGTCGCCACTTCGTCGGTACCGCTAAGGAAGTCGAAGTCGGGTTCGTCTTCAGCACCGACCAGAGCATCTTCGGCGGTAAACGTTGGCTGGCCCAGCGTGTCGGACAGGCGATCCAACTCGGCGTTTACATCGTCCAGCTCGGACTCGAAGGCATCCTTGGGCGCATCGTGCGCGTCCATTTCGTCAGACAGGGACAGATCGAAATCCGCCGGCAGTTCGAGATCGTCGGCTGGGATGTCGGCCAAGGCTGGCGTTTCAGTCGCAGGCAAGTCCAGGCCCTTGAGGTCGTCGTCCAGATCGAGCAGGAAGTCTTCATCGTCGAGCGCCGGGATCGGGGTCGGCGCATCGGCACCCAGGTCCAGGTCGAATTCCGACAGGTCGTCCAGGCTTTCGTTGGCTTGAGTCTGTTGCTTGAGCACCGACTCGAAACTCAGGTCGTCGTCTTCCGGGAACGCGTCCAGCTCAGCGACAGGCTCTGGTGTCGGTGCGACCGGGGTCGTTTCCAGGTCATCCAGGCTCAAGTCAAAGGCGCTGTCCAGCTCCTCGTCGGTCGGCGTCTTGTCTTCCAACAGGTCCTTGACGTACTGCGCGTCCAGCTCCGCTGCCACTGTCGCGGCGGCCAGGCCTGCCGCGGTGGCGACCACCATGGCCGGGAAACGGCTTTTCAGCTGTTCGACCTGGGCGAAATTCTCGCCATTGGCCACCAACTGGCGTTCCTGGGCGACGAAAGCGTCGCGGTCGCCCTGCTGACCGTAGACTTCCATTAGCTTCAGGCGCAGGTCGCTGCGCTGGGGCTCGGCCTTGATGCCCTGTTCAAGCAGGTCGGCGGCCTGGTTCAAGCGACCGCGGTCGATATGGGACTGGGCCTGGGGCAGCACGTCGTCGGAGCGCTCGGCAGCCGGAGCCACCAATGGCGCCGCGATAGGCGGTGTGACCACCACAGGCGCGACCACCGGGGCCGGCTTGGGGACTGGTGCAGGGGCAGGCGCGGGTTTTGGCTCGAGTTTTACGCTCGGTGGCGGAACGTCAATGCCCTCGAAGCTGCTCGGGGGCAGATCGAGCTCCGGGGAGAAGTCAGCCTCCTCCTCGAGGGCTCGGGCCATGCGCAAGTGCTTTTCCGCTTCCTGTTGAGCCTTGCGGCGACGGGCGAGCAGCAACAGCAGCAACAGCAGGAGCAGCGCGCCGCCGCCAATCAATCCCAGCAGGATCGGGTTGGTCAGCAGGTCGTTGTATTTTTGCTCGTTGGACGCGGCAGGCGTCGGCTCGACCGGAGCGGCAGGCGGCGTCGCTTCCGGGACCGCCTCTGGCGCAGGCGCAGCCGTCGGGGCCTGTGCCGCTGGCGCAGGGGTCAACTCTGCGGACATTGCAGGAGGTGCCTCGCCAGCAGGAGGAACGGCGGCACCTTCGGCCTGCATCTTGGCCAGTTGGTTGTTCTTCAGCTCGATCAGGCGCTGCAGTTTGTCCAGTTGGCTCTGCAGATCCGCCATGCGGCTTTTCAGTTCTTCGTTATCCCGGCGAGCCGAGTCGAGGCTTTCCTGGGTGACTGCAAGCTTGTTGGTGAGCGCCTGGGCATCGCCGGCAGCGCCCTTGCCCTTGCCGCCCGCCTTCGCCGAGTCGGCCGACACCAGGCTCAAGTTGTCGCGACCGGCAGCCTGTGCCGGCGCGCCTTCGCCACGGCCACGCTTGGTGGCATCCAACTGCTGCTTGCCAGCACCCGCCACGCCACGACGACCCGAGCGCCAGGCGGCGTTCTGCGCAGCCACTTCAGCGATGGCCTGGGGTTGCGGCAACGCAGTGCTTTGCACGGGGTCCGGCAGGCGCAAGACCTGACCGGTCTTGAGCAGGTTGATGTTGCCGTTGATGAATGCGTTCGGGTTCAACGCCTGGATCGCCAGCATGGTTTGCTGGACCGACCCACCGTTGCGCGCCTTGGCGGCGATTTCCCACAGGGTATCGCGCGGCGTGGTGGTGTATTGCGAAGGCTTGGTGGCCCCGGTGACCGGCGTGGACACGACCTGGGGCGGTTTCGCCCGGGCGGCGTCGGCGGCCTGTGGCGAGAATTTGGAAGGATCGAGCAATACGCTGTAGTCGCGCAGCAGACGGCCGTTGGGCCACATCACCTGCACCAGGAACTTGACCATGGGTTCGGACAGCGGCCGGCTGGACGTTACCCGCAGGACGCTCTTGCCATTGGCGTTGATCACCGGGGTGAAGCTCAGGTCATTGAGAAAGGCCTGGCGGTCGACGCCGGCCTTGGCGAAGTCATCGGGCGAGGCCAGGCTCGGCACGACTTCGGCGGCGGTCAGCTGCTGGACGTCGAGCAACTCGATCTCGGCGACCAGGGGCTGGTTCGGCGTCGACTTCAGGGTCAATTCCCCGAGCCCGAGCGCTTGCGCCATACCGGAGGACAGCGCCGAGGCGGCCGCTATTGCTAACACCAGTTTGCGAACTTGAACCATAGCCTCTTCCTTTGTTTGAACATTCCTCGGCCAGCGAGAAGGTATTGATGCCGCTGCCGTAAGGCATTGCGCGCAGCCCCGAAGCGACGGTGCGCGCGATCATTTCACTCATGCCCCGGGAAAGTCCCCCAGAGGGATGTTCGCCTTCAGCATTCCGACCAAGCATAGCGCCCGGCTAGAATCATTCGACAAATTGACGCCAAGTATCTTTTACAGCAAGTCTTTTATCAACAACTCAGCCACCTGCACGGCATTGAGCGCCGCGCCCTTGCGCACGTTATCTGACGTCAGCCACATATTTAGTTCCGCCGGATCGTCGATCCCACCGCGCACACGACCAACGTAGACCACATCCTGCCCCACCGCATCGCCCACCGCCGTCGGGTAATCGCCCGCCTCCACCAGCTCGATACCGGGTGCCGCTTCCAACGCCGTGTTGACCTTGGCCAGGTCGATGGGGCTCGCAGACTGCACAGTCACGCTAAAGCTATCGCCAAAAAACACCGGGGCTTGAATGCAAGTTACGGAAATCTTTAACAAAGGTTGATTCAGCACCTGGCGCAACTCGCGGACCAGGCGCTTTTCCAGCTGCGTATGGCCCTGCTCGTCCGGGGTGCCGACCTGGGCCAGCAGGTTGAACGCCATCTGCCGATCAAAGAATTTCGGCTCCAGCGGACGGGCGTTGAGCAGCTCGGCGGTCTGGCGCGCCAATTCGCTCACGGCCACGCGGCCCTGGGCCGACACGGCGAGGCTGGCGGTCAGGCTGATGCGTTGCAAGTCCAGGCATTCGCGCAGCGGCGCCAGCACGACCGCCAAGGCCGTGGCCGAAGCGCTGGGGCTGCTGACCTGCAACGGCTTGCTCAAACCGGCGAGCACCTGGGCATTGGCTTCCGGCACAATCTGCGGCGCCTGTTCGGGCGGCAAGGCGCCGGACAGGTCGATCAGCGCACAGCCAGCCGCCGTGGCCCGCGGGGCGAAACTCAGGGTCACCGCCGGGCCGGCGGCGAAGAACACCAGTTGGACTTTGCTGAAATCGAATTCGTCGACTTCGCGCACCCGCACGTTTTTGCCGCGGAACATCACCGAGCTGCCTGCCGATTCGCTGCTGGCCAGCAGGTGCAGGTTGCCGACCGGGAAGTCCCGCTCTTCGAGAATCTGGACGAGGGTTTCGCCGACAGTACCGGTGGCGCCGATCACGGCAATATCAAAGGACTGGCTCATGGGTCTACCTCAGGTAAAACGTGGGGAGCGGCACTTTACCGGGTGGTGGGTATGCAGGCAATTGGCCGGAGGGTTTGCAGTGCCTGGGCGGGCCTCATCGCGAGCAAGCTCGCTCCCACATGGGATCTTCAGTGACCACAAAACCTGTGGGAGCGAGCTCGCGATGAGGCCCGCCCTGATACACAATTGCCCCCCAATAAAAAACCCGCACCTCTCACAAGGCACGGGTTCTTTCACCGCAGCAATCGATCAACGCTCGAGCAGGATCCGCAGCATGCGACGCAGCGGTTCGGCCGCGCCCCACAGCAGTTGGTCGCCGACGGTGAAGGCACCGACGAATTGCGAACCCATGTTCAGTTTGCGCAGACGGCCCACCGGTACGTTCAGGGTGCCGGTGACCTTGGTCGGGCTCAGCTCCTGCATGCTGATTTCGCGGTTGTTCGGCACCAGCTTGACCCAAGGGTTGTGCTGGCTGATCAGCCCTTCGATGTCGGCGATCGGCACGTCTTTGTTCAGCTTGATGGTCAGCGCCTGGCTGTGGCAGCGCATGGCGCCGATGCGCACGCAGATGCCGTCCACCGGGATCGGGCTCTTGAAGCGACCCAGGATCTTGTTGGTTTCGGCCTGGGCCTTCCACTCTTCGCGGCTCTGGCCGTTAGGCAGTTCCTTGTCGATCCAGGGGATCAGGCTGCCGGCCAGCGGTACGCCGAAGTTCTCGGTCGGGTAGGCATCGCTGCGCATCGCCTCGGCGACCTTGCGGTCGATGTCGAGGATGGCGCTGGCCGGATTGGCCAGGTCGTCGGCGACGGCGGCGTGGGTGGCGCCCATCTGCTTGATCAGCTCACGCATGTTCTGCGCGCCGGCACCGGACGCCGCCTGGTAGGTCATGGCGCTCATCCACTCCACCAGACCAGCTTCGAACAGGCCGCCCAGGCCCATCAGCATCAGGCTGACAGTGCAGTTGCCGCCGATGTAGTTCTTGGTGCCCGCGTCCAGCTGCTGGTCGATGACCTTGCGGTTCACCGGGTCGAGGACGATCACCGCGTCGTCCTGCATGCGCAGGCTGGAAGCGGCGTCGATCCAGTAACCCTGCCAGCCGGCTTCACGCAGCTTGGGGAAAACTTCGCTGGTGTAGTCGCCACCCTGGCAGGTCAGGATCACGTCGAGGGTCTTGAGCTCTTCGATGCTGTAGGCATCCTTGAGCGCACCGGTGTCCTTGCCCACGGACGGGCCCTGGCCACCGACATTGGAAGTGGTGAAGAACACCGGCTCAATGAGATCGAAATCCTGCTCTTCCAGCATTCGCTGCATGAGCACGGAACCGACCATGCCGCGCCAACCGATCAGACCTACACGTTTCATCGCAACTACACCTATACAAAAGTGGGCCACCGTCGGAGCGGTGGGCCCGAAAGATTACAGATTCCGCAGCGCGGCGACTACTGCATCGCCCATTTGCTGCGTACCGACTTTGGTACAACCTTGCGACCAGATATCACCGGTGCGCAAGCCTTGGTCCAAGACCACGCTGACGGCTTTTTCGATCGCGTCGGCGGCATCGTTCAAATTGAAGCTGTAGCGCAGCATCATCGACACCGACAGGATGGTCGCCAACGGGTTGGCAATGTCCTGCCCGGCGATGTCTGGCGCCGAACCATGGCACGGCTCGTACATGCCCTTGTTGTTGGCGTCCAGGGAAGCCGACGGCAGCATGCCGATGGAGCCGGTGAGCATCGACGCTTCGTCGGACAGGATGTCGCCGAACAGGTTGTCGGTGACGATCACGTCGAACTGCTTCGGCGCACGCACCAGTTGCATGGCGGCGTTGTCGACGTACATGTGGCTCAGCTCGATGTCCGGGTAATCCTTGGCCACCTGCTCGACCACTTCACGCCACAGTTGGCTGGAAGCCAGTACGTTGGCCTTGTCCACCGAGCACAGCTTCTTGCCACGCACGCGGGCCATGTCGAAGCCAACCCGGGCGATACGGCGGATTTCGCTTTCGCTGTACGGCAGGGTGTCATAGGCCTGGCGCTCGCCATTTTCCAGCTCACGGGTGCCACGCGGGGCGCCGAAGTAGATGCCGCCGGTCAACTCGCGGACGATGAGGATGTCCAGGCCCGCGACGATTTCCGGCTTCAGGCTCGATGCATCGGCCAGTTGCGGGTAGAGAATCGCCGGACGCAGGTTGCCGAACAGACCCAGTTGCGCACGGATCTTCAGCAGGCCGCGCTCAGGACGGATGTCGCGTTCGATCTTGTCCCATTTCGGGCCGCCCACGGCGCCCAGCAGCACGGCATCGGCTGCACGGGCACGGTCCAGGGTTTCATCGGCCAGGGGCACGCCGTGCTTGTCGATGGCTGCGCCGCCGATCACGTCGTGGCTGAGTTCGAAGCCAAGGCCGTACTTGTCGTTCGCCAGTTCCAGGACCTTGACCGCTTCGGCCATGATTTCCGGACCAATGCCATCACCTGGGAGAATCAGAATCTGCTTGCTCATGCTTTCCTCGTTTGCTCTGTCGGCACACGCCTGGGCTTTGTACCCAACGCCTGGCCGGGAAAAATGCTATCGCTCGGCCCACAGCACCAACACATCTGTACTGAACGAACCATCGGCCTCAATCTCAAAATATTCACGCACTTCATCGCCCATCGAACGCTGCAGCTGGAGAATCGCCGCCCGCATCACCTCGGGGGTGCGCATGCGCTCGACCCAGGAGCGGTATTCAAGGCGCAGGCGCTGGCGCGAGGTGCTGCGGGTGTGCAACCCCGCCTCGCTGACCTGGCGCAACCACTCGCCGGCAGAATAATCGCGCACGTGGCTGGTGTCGCGCAGCACTTCGACGCTTTGCAGGTACGTGTCCAGCAACGGCATGCCAGGCGACAGGACGTCGATGAACGCCACCACGCCGCCCGGCTTGAGCACCCGGCGCACTTCCCGCAACGCCAGGCCCAGGTCGCTCCAATGATGCGCCGAATAGCGGCTGAACACGAAGTCGAACTCAGCGTCGGCGAACGGCAAGCGCTCAGCGGCGCCGCATACCGTGCCGACATTGCCCAGGCCACGCTCGGCAGCTGCCGTGGCGACCACGTCGAGCATTTGCTGGGACAAATCATAAGCCACTACTTCACCGGCCAGCGGCGCTACATGGAAACTCACATGGCCGGCGCCGCACCCCAGGTCCAGCACCCGGGCATCGCCACGGCCGGCCAACGCAGCTTGCAGCAACGCGAATTCAGCGCCCTGGGCGTGCACGGCACTGCTCAGATAGGCCGAGGCCTGTTCACCGAATTGCTTTTGTACAACCTGACTGTGGGCGGTGCTGGTCATGGGATGTCCTTGTGGTGTTGTGTTGCCTGGGCGGGCCTCATCGTCGGATCGCCGCCCGGAGCAAGCTCGCTCCCACAGGGGCTTTGTGAACGCCGCAAATCCAATGTGGGAGCGAGCTTGCTCGCGATGAGGCCGGTACTGCCTACATCAATCCATCAAGCATCGCGAAACAACCAAGGCTGGCTCGCCCGGTGCTTGGCCTCGAACGCGGCAATCGCCTCGCCGTCCTGCAAGGTCAGGCCGATATCGTCCAGGCCATTGAGCAGGCAATGCTTGCGAAACGCGTCGATCTCGAAACCCAGCACCTTGCCGTCGGGACGGGTCACGGTCTGGGCGGCCAGGTCGACCTGCAGTTGATAGCCTGGGTTGGCCTCGACCTGCTGGAACAGCTCATCCACGTCAGCATCGCTGAGGATGATCGGCAGCAAGCCGTTCTTGAAGCTGTTGTTGAAGAAAATGTCGGCATAGCTCGGCGCGATGATGCTGCGGAAACCGTATTCTTCCAGGGCCCATGGCGCGTGCTCGCGGCTCGAGCCGCAGCCGAAGTTCTCACGGGCCAGCAACACGCTGGCGCCTTGGTAGCGCTCGGCGTTGAGCACGAAGTCCTTGTTCAAAGGCCGCTTGGAGTTGTCCTGGTAAGGCTGGCCGACATCCAGGTAACGCCATTCATCAAACAGGTTCGGGCCGAAACCGGTGCGCTTGATGGACTTCAAGAACTGCTTGGGAATGATCTGGTCGGTGTCGACGTTGGCACGATCCAAAGGCGCGACAAGACCGGTGTGCTGGGTAAAAGCTTTCATGCTGCGCTCCTTCAGATCAATTCGCGGACGTCGACGAAACGGCCGTTGACAGCCGCCGCCGCGGCCATGGCCGGGCTCACCAGGTGCGTACGGCCACCGGCGCCCTGACGGCCTTCGAAGTTACGGTTGGAGGTGGAAGCGCAATGCTCGCCCGACTCCAAGCGGTCCGGGTTCATCGCCAGGCACATCGAGCACCCCGGCTCACGCCATTCGAAACCGGCTTCAAGGAAAATCTTGTCCAGCCCTTCCGCTTCCGCCTGGGCCTTCACCAGGCCCGAGCCTGGCACCACGATGGCCTGCTTGATGGTCGAAGCAACCTTGCGCCCCTTGGCGATCACTGCTGCAGCGCGCAGGTCTTCGATCCGCGAGTTGGTGCAAGAGCCGATGAACACACGGTCAAGCTGAATGTCAGTGATCGCCTGGTTGGCGCTCAAGCCCATGTATTTCAAGGCGCGGACGATGGAGTCGCGCTTGACCAGGTCCATTTCCTTGGCCGGATCCGGTACGTTCTGGTCCACCGCCAACACCATCTCAGGCGAAGTGCCCCAGCTGACTTGCGGCTTGATCTGCGTAGCGTCGAGCTCGACCACGGTGTCGAACTTGGCATCGGCGTCCGACACCAGGTCTTTCCAGGCCTCGACCGCCATGTCCCATTCCGCGCCTTTTGGCGAGAACGGACGGCCCTTGACGTATTCCACGGTTTTTTCATCGGCGGCCACCAGGCCAACGCGGGCACCGGCCTCGATGGACATGTTGCAGATGGTCATGCGGCCTTCGACGGACAAGTCGCGGATCGCGCTGCCAGCGAACTCGATGGCATGGCCGTTACCGCCGGCGGTGCCGATCTTGCCGATCACCGCCAGGACAATGTCCTTGGCGGTCACGCCGAACGGCAACTTGCCCTCGACGCGCACCAGCATGTTTTTCATTTTCTTGGCGACCAGGCACTGGGTGGCGAGCACATGCTCCACCTCGGAGGTGCCGATGCCGTGGGCAAGGGCCCCGAAAGCACCGTGGGTCGAGGTGTGCGAGTCGCCGCAGACCACGGTCATGCCAGGCAAGGTCGCGCCCTGCTCCGGGCCGATGACGTGGACGATGCCTTGGCGCACGTCATTCATCTTGAATTCGACGATGCCGTATTCGTCACAGTTGTCGTCGAGGGTCTGGACCTGCAAGCGCGAGACCTGGTCGGCAATGGCTTCGATGCCGCCCTTGCGCTCCGGGGTGGTCGGTACGTTGTGGTCCGGGGTCGCGATGTTGGCATCGATACGCCAAGGCTTGCGCCCGGCCAGGCGCAGGCCTTCGAAGGCTTGCGGCGAAGTCACTTCGTGGATGATGTGACGATCGATGTAGATCAGCGCCGAGCCATCGTCGCGCTGCTTGACCAAATGCGAATCCCAGAGCTTGTCGTAGAGCGTTTTGCCGGCCATCAGACGGTTCCTCATCAGCTTGTTTCTATGCCCCGGGCCTTGAACGAATCAATAACCCCTTGGCTTGTGAGGCTGATCCTATGGGGTTACATTAAATAACTCAAATTCATATTTTTCATACTTTGCATAACCAACTGGAATTCGACCGGAACCGCCATGGACCTCGCCAACCTCAATGCCTTTATAGCCATCGCCGAGACGGGCAGTTTCTCCGGCGCCGGCGAACGCCTGCACCTGACCCAGCCGGCCATTAGCAAGCGCATTGCCGGCCTCGAGCAACAGCTCAAGGTGCGCCTGTTCGATCGCCTGGGCCGTGAAGTGGGCCTGACCGAGGCCGGCCGGGCCCTGTTGCCACGGGCCTATCAGATCCTCAACGTACTGGACGACACCCGCCGCGCCCTGACCAACCTGAGCGGCGAAGTGACCGGGCGCCTGACGCTCGCCACCAGCCACCACATCGGCCTGCACCGCCTGCCACCTTTATTGCGGGAATTCACCCGACGCTACCCCCAGGTGGCGTTGGATATCCAGTTCCTGGATTCGGAAGTGGCCTACGAAGAAATTCTCCATGGCCGGGCGGAACTGGCCGTCATCACCCTCGCCCCCGAACCCCACACGCTGGTACGGGCCACACCGGTGTGGGACGACCCCCTCGATTTCGTGGTTGCCCCGGAGCATGCGCTGCTGGAAAACGGCGCGGTCAGCCTGGCGGACATTGCCCTGCATCCGGCGGTTTTCCCGGGGGGCAACACGTTTACCCATCACATCGTGCGACGGCTGTTCGAAGCCCAGGGCCTGACACCGAATATCGCCATGAGCACGAATTACCTGGAAACTATAAAAATGATGGTCTCCATCGGCCTGGCCTGGAGCGTTTTGCCGCGCACCATGCTCGACGAACAGGTGGCGCGCATTCCTTTGCCGGGCATACAACTCAGTCGCCAGCTAGGCTATATCTTGCACACCGAACGGACGCTGTCGAACGCCGCACGGGCCTTCATGGCCTTACTGGACGCACAAATCGATTTGCCAGGGACAAGGGCATAGGTTGTGCCGCGTCTGTAGGGCCTGACGCCTGTGCTTTATGCCCTAACCCGCTCAAGGCTCGCTAGATAATGCCAAAACCCGCTGACCACCTCCCGCCCTTGCCACGCATCCAGGCGCTCGACCCGAAACGGTCCGAGCAGAGCTGGGACAGCGCGCCGCAGTTGCTGGCCGCCCTGAACGGTGCGCGGCTGGGGGCCTGGTCGTGGGACATCGAGACTGGGAAGATCAGTTGGTCCCGGGGTACCCAGGCGCTGTTCGGCTTCGATCCGCGCCAGCCATTGCCAGCGGATGTGGATTATCTGGACCTGCTGCTGCCCGAAGACCGGGCCAAGGCCCTGCGTGCCTTTCATGCGGCAGTGGCCGGGGCGCCACTGGAACAGGCCATGCATCACCACATCGTCTGGCCCGATGGCAGCTTGCACTGGCTGGAGATCAGCGGCAGCGTGCTGCCCGACAAGCACGGGCGCCCGCGCATGATCGGGGTGATCCGCGAAATCACCCATCAGCGCGAGCGGGAACAGGCGCTGCGCAGCTCGGAAAAACGTTTTGCCACGCTGTTCCACCTGAGCCCGAACATGGTGCTGCTGACCCGCGAGGAAGACGGGATGATCAGCGAGGCCAACCAGTATTTCGAAAGCCTGTTCGGCTGGCCGCTGCACGATGTGATTGGCCGGACCACCCTGGAACTGGGCTTGTGGGTCGACTCCGGGCAACGGGAAAAACTGCTGGAAGCCATCAAGGCCAAGGGCGAACTGGCGAGCATGGAGGTGGAACTGCGGGCGAGCAATGGCCAGATCCACACAGGCCTGCTCAGCGCGCAGAAAGTCGAGCTGGAGGGCCAACCCTACCTGTTGAGCGCCTTTCTTGACACCACCGAGCGCAAACTCGCCGAACAGGCCCTCAAGGATAGCCAGGAACGCCTGGACCTGGCCCTCGACTCGGCGCAACTGGGCACCTGGGACTGGCACATTCCCAGCGGCATGCTCTACGGCTCGGCTCGGGCCGCGCAACTCCATGGCCTGGAGCCCAAGCCGTTCCACGAATCGTTCGATGCGTTTTTCGAAGGCGTCCCCACTGAAGAACGCAACAACATGCGCAATGCCTATCGCAGCCTGCGCGAAGGCCCGGCGGGCAACTATCAGTTGACCTACCGCATACAACTGCCGGACGGCAGTTCGCGCTACCTGGAAAGCCGTGCCCGCCTCTACCGCAACGACGACGGCAGCCCCTTGCGCATGGCCGGGACCTTGCTGGACATCACCGACCAGGTGGAGCGCGAACAGAGCCTGGCCGCCTCGGAAGAGAAATTCGCCACGCTGTTCCAGGTCAGTCCCGACCCGATCTGCGTCACCCACCAGGACAGCGGGCGGTTCCTCGAGATCAACTCCAGCTTCACCCAGACCTTCGGCTGGACCACCAGCGACGTGATCGGCCTCAACGCCGACGAAATCGGCCTCTGGGACGCCTCGGGCAGCAGCCTGCAACGCATCGAACGGGTGATCCGCGAACAATCGCTGAACAATGTCGCCATCGTCGTTCACCACAAGAACGGCCAGCCATTGACCTGCGTGATTTCCAGCCGAAAAATCAACGTCGGCAACCAGCCCTGCATCGTCACGACCTTGCGCGACATCACGCAGCAACAACGCTCCGAAGCCGCCCTCAAGGCCAGTGAAGAGAAATTCGCCAAGGCGTTTCATTCCAGCCCCGACGCCATCACCATCACCGAGCTCGAAAGCGGTCGCTACCTCGAGGTCAACGACGGCTTCTGCCGGCTGACCGGCTACCGCGCCGACGAAGTGATCGGGCACACCGTCTACGAAGTGGGGATCTGGGCCGAAGAAAAACAGCGAGCCGCCTTGCTGGCCGAGCTGCAACTCAAGGGCCGCGTAGTCCACCAGGAGATGCTCGGGCGCAATAAACAGGGGGAAATCCTGACGGTGGAGGTCTCGGTCGAGCCCATCACCCTCAATGAAACCGCATGCCTGCTGCTGACCGCCCGGGACGTGAGCCTGTTGCGCAATGCCGAAGCCCAGATCCGCCACCTGGCCTACCACGACTCGCTGACCAACCTGCCCAACCGGGCCTTGCTGATGGACCGGCTGAGCCAGCAGATCGCCCTGCTCAAGCGCCACAACTTGCGCGGCGCCCTGCTATTTCTCGACCTGGACCACTTCAAGCACATCAACGACTCCCTCGGTCACCCGGTGGGCGACACCGTGCTGAAGATCATCACCGCGCGCCTGGAAGCCAGCGTGCGCCTGGAAGACACCGTAGCGCGGCTGGGTGGCGACGAATTCGTGGTACTGCTCAGCGGCCTGGAAGGCTCGCGCAACGAAGTCAGCGAGCAAGTGCGGACCCTGGCCGACACCCTGCGCGAACTGCTTTCGGAGCCGATGTTTCTCGATGGCCAGCGCCTGCAGGTCACGCCGAGCATCGGTATCGCGCTGATTCCCGATCACGGTTCCACGCCCACCGATTTGCTCAAGCGCGCCGACATTGCGCTGTACCGCGCCAAGGACTCAGGGCGCAACACCTCGCAGATGTTTCACACCACCATGCAAAAAGCCGCCAGCGAACGGCTGCGGATGGAGACCGACCTGCGCCTTGCCCTGGCCCGTGGCGAGTTCAGCGTGCATTTCCAACCTCAGGTCGATGCCCGGGACAACCGCATCATCGGCGCCGAAGCCCTGGTGCGCTGGCATCACCCGGACCTGGGCGCCCAATCGCCCAATGAATTCATCAAAGTGCTGGAGGACAGTGGCCTGATCCTGGAAGTCGGGACCTGGATCCTCGATGAAGCCTGCGACGGCTTCAAGCAACTGATCGCCAAGGGCAAGATCGATCCCCAGCAATTCAGCCTGTGCGTGAACATCAGCCCACGGCAATTTCGCCAGAGCGACTTTGTCGAATGCATCGAAAACAGTCTCCTCTCTCACGGCCTGCCCTTCTCCCTGCTGAAACTGGAGATCACCGAAGGCATCGTGATCCAGAACCTGGACGACACCATCGCCAAGATGCGCCGGCTCAAGAAACTGGGGGTGAGCTTCGCCATGGATGATTTCGGCACCGGCTACTCGTCGCTGACCTACCTCAAGCGCCTGCCGGTGGACACGTTGAAAATCGACCAGTCATTCGTGCGCGACGCCACCAGCGACCCCAACGACGCCGAAATCATCCGCGCCATCGTCGCCATGGCCCGCAGCCTCAACCTGATCATGATTGCCGAGGGCGTGGAGACCTTGGAGCAATTGCAATTCCTGCAAGGGCTCGATTGCCATCTGTACCAGGGTTATTTGCATAGCCGACCGCTGCCGCTGGAGGCGTTTGAGCGGTTGTTGCCATGACAATGCGAAACGGGGCTTTTGTGGCGAGGGAGCTTGCTCCCGCTGGGCTGCGCAGCGGCCCCAAAAAATAGAATATTCGCCTCAGACCAGCATGACACACCGAGTTGACTGGTTTCAGGGCCGCTTCGCGCTGGAGCGCCAGCCCGGCCCAGCGGGAGCAAGCTCCCTCGCCACAATTGGTCTCCCACCGATACACAAAATGAAGAAGGGCGCCGTTGGGCGCCCTTCTTCATTTGCGCTGCATCAGCTTTGCAGTGCCGGTTGTTGCCGCGCTCCGTTGATCGGGATGCGCTTGGCCTTGGCCTCTTCCGGGATCACCCGCAGCAGGTCGATGCTCAACAGACCGTTGCTCAGGCCGGCGGATCTGATCTCGATATGATCGGCCAACCGGAAGGACAGCTTGAACGCACGCTGGGCGATGCCCTGGTGCAGGTAGGTGACGCTGTCGTTACTGGCTTCACGCTTGCCGCCACTGATGGTCAGCACACCTTTTTCCACTTGCAGGTCCAGGTCTTCTTCCTGGAACCCAGCGGCGGCGACCACGATGCGGTACTCGTCATCACCATGTTTTTCCACGTTGTAGGGTGGATAGCTGCTGCCCGGCTCGTTGCGCAGGGCGGTTTCGAACAAGTCGTTGAAACGGTCGAAACCTACCGAGAAACGGAACAGCGGGGCCAGCGAAAATGCAGTACTCATGATTCAAATCTCCTGAAAAATTCAGCAAGTTTTTTGTCTCCGCGACCCGAATTCGGCATCGCGTAACCCTTATCTAAGGACCGCCAAAAACTTTTCAAGAGCTTCTTCTGAAATTTTTTCAGGCCGCTTCGGTGCGCTGCACACCCAGCAAATGGCCCACCGCATCCAGGTCGGTTTCCCGGCGCAACGCGGTAAACAGTGCCACCGCTTCGGGGTAATTGCGGGTCAGCATCGCCAGCCACTGCTTCAACCGGCCTGGAGCCTGGCGTGGTGTCAGTTGCTCGACCACCTGCACCCAAAAGTCGTGGAGCATCGGCTGCAGCTCGGCCCAGGACATCTCGACCACGTCCTCACCGGCCCGAGCGGCGGCGATCTGCCGGGCCAGGTCAGGACGGGAAACGAGACCGCGACCGAGCATGATGTCTTCGACACCGCTGATTTCGCGGCAACGGCGCCAATCCTCAACGCTCCAGATATCGCCATTGGCGAACACCGGCACCTTGACCACTTCCTGCACCCGGGGAATCCACTCCCAGTGGGCCGGAGGCTTGTAGCCATCAACCTTGGTCCGCGCATGCACCACGATATGCGCCGCGCCGCCTTCGGCCAGTGCCGTGGCACACACCAGCGCACCGTCCGGGCTATCGAAACCCAGGCGCATCTTGGCGGTGACCGGAATGTGTTTTGGCACCGCACGACGCACGTGCTCGACGATTTCGTTGAGCAGTTCCGGCTCCTTGAGCAACACCGCCCCGCCCCGGGATTTGTTCACGGTCTTGGCCGGGCAACCGAAGTTCAAGTCGATAACCTCCGAGCCCAACTCGCACGCCAACGCCGCGTTTTCCGCCAGGCACACCGGATCGGAACCGAGCAACTGCACCCGCAACGGCACACCGGCAGCCGTCTGGGCACCGGTCAACAACTCAGGGGCGAGCTTATGGAAATAGGCAGGCGTGAGCAGACGGTCGTTGACACGGATGAACTCGGTGACACACCAGTCGATCCCGCCAACACGGGTCAGGACATCCCGCAGGATGTTGTCGACCAACCCCTCCATGGGCGCCAGGGCAATTTGCATGGAAACACACACTCGAACGAAAAAACGTGCGGCAGTTTACCGGATTTTGCCCACAACATCGGAATTGACCACCAATCCCTGTGGGAGCGAGCCTGCTCGCGAAGGCGGTGGGTCAGTTTGCGGAGATGTTGAATGTAGTGCCGCTATCGCGAGCAAGCTCGCTCCCACAGGGTTCTCGAGCGTTCAAGAATCCTGCGCTCACCACAAATCCCTTGTGGGAGCGAGCTTGCTCGCGAAAGCGGTGGGTCAGTTTGCGGAGATGTTGAATGTGCTGCCGTCATCGCGAGCAGGCTCGCTCCCACAGGGGGTCTCGAGCGTTCAAGAATCCTGCGCTCACCACAAATCCCTTGTGGGAGCGAGCTTGCTCGCGATTACGGTGGGTCAGTCGGTGAGGACCCCGGATGGTTTCAACGCAGGACCATAACCTTCGATGAATTCCGGCGGCATGCGCTTGGGCCTGCCGGTGGACAATTCGATGCAGACGAAGGTGGTCTGGGCCCGCAGCAGCGTGGCGTTGTCGCTGGGACGGACCAGCTGGAAATGCCGAGTCATCTTCAACCGCTGGTCCCAGTCGACGATCCAGGTCGCCAATTGCAGCTCATCGCCTTCATAGGCGGCCGCCAGGTAATCGATTTCATGCCGCACCACTGCCATGGCCCGGTCGAGGCGCCGGTATTCCACCAGATCCAGGCCCAGGCGCTGGGAATGGCGCCAGGCGCAGCGCTCGAGCCAGCTGACGTACACCGCGTTGTTGGCGTGGCCCAGCCCGTCGATGTCTTCGGCATTGACCTGAAGATCAATAATGAACGGTGTTGCGCGATCCCAGCCCATGCCTCTCTCCTGGTCGAATTTGGATCGGGGCAGTGTAACGGATCCTAGCTCGACCGCCATCGCGGGCAAGCCTTGCTCCCACAGATCAAGCCGATTGCCGCGCCTGCAGGCTGCGCCCGGCCAGCAGTGATAACACCCCATCAATGACCCGTGGATCGGCCAGCACCCGCTGGTGCCCGCCCTGTGGCAGTCGCAGCAAACGACTGTCGAACCAGGCTTCATGGATCAACTGCGACTCCCTCACCGAAACCGACGTGTCGTCCTCGGCATGGACGATCAACCCCGGCACGTCCAGCTGGTAATGCGCGACGTCCATCTTCGAGGCAGGCATGCCCACATCGCTTTCCACCTGGCGAATGAACGCCGAACGCGCCTTGGGCGGCAGGCCCATCATCCGGGAGAAACCGCGCAGCACCCCAAGAATGCGGGCGGGTGCGGCGATGCTGACCAGCGTCTCGGTACGCAACCCCAACTGGACGGCCAACAGGGCACTGGCGCCGCCCATGGAATGCCCGATAACGGCCTGCAACGGCGGCAGCTCAGCAGCGGCCTCGAGCATGGCCCTGGCAAACAACAGGACATTCGCCTCGCGACCCGGTGAGCGACCATGGGCCGGACCGTCCAGCGCCACCACCGTGTAACCGGCGTCCACCAGGGCCGTGATCAGCGCCGCGAACTGGGTCGGCCGCCCTTCCCAGCCATGCATCAGCAAGACTGCCGGGCCTTTGCCCCAGCGCAAGGCCGAGAGACCGAAGCGCAAGGTGATACGCTCGGACGAGGCCAGCAGCGGCAGTTCCCAATCCCGCGGCGGCAAGTTGCGCGGGCGCATGAACAGCGAACGCATCTGTTTGGCCACCAGGCGCGGAGCCACCCAACCCAGCGTGCCATTGACGCTACGAATCCAGCTCAACCTGTTCATCGCTCATCTCCAGGGCTTGCGCCTTAGCTCATCGCACCGCCGACTTGGCGGCGCGCAGCAAACGATCCGATAACTCTCCAGGGCCCAGCGCTCGCGCCAGGGCCAGGCCACCTACCATCAAGGCGATGTCGGCCAGGGCCTTGTCGGCGTCCTCCGGGCTGGCCGCCAATTGCGCGACCATCAACTCGATATGCTCATTGAGCACTTCACGAAACGCATCCGGCAGCCGGCCGAGCTCGCCGACCGACGCGGGGATCGGGCAGGCGTGTTCGGTGGAGTCACGGTGCTTGCGGGACAGATAGAACGCCGCCACCAGGGCGCGCCGCTCTTCGCCTGTCAGTTCGCCGTCCATGTCGGCGATCAGGCCGCGGCGCCGATTGAGCAATTGCTTGAATGCCTCCAGCATCAAGGCATCCTTGCTTTCGAAATGGGCATAAAAACCGCCCACCGTCAGCCCGGCCGCGCCCATCACCTCGCCCACGCTCGGCTCAGCCGGCCCACGCTGGATCAGCGCATCGCTGGCAGCCTTGAGAATGCGCTCACGGGTTTGTGCCTTTTTATCGCTCATCGTCGCCTCCGAATATTACGACTGAAATATTATTCCTATAATAATTTTCCGCAAGCGGAAATGTTGACCGCCGGTCAGAAGTCTATTTTCAAGGATAAGGGAATTGGCCGAACGCCAGACAAACAAAAGGGCCATTCAAGAATTGAATGACCCTTATAAAATCCCGCAGAGCGGGTAATCGTGGCGTCCCCTAGGGGACTCGAACCCCTGTTACCGCCGTGAAAGGGCGGTGTCCTAGGCCACTAGACGAAGGGGACACAAACCTTCTGACTTGATCAGCGCTGAGAACTGATCGATTCAAGGACGGTGTGGCCAGACCTCGAACCTGTAATTGGTGGAGCTAGACGGGATCGAACCGTCGACCTCTTGCATGCCATGCAAGCGCTCTCCCAGCTGAGCTATAGCCCCAGATTTTTCGCCTCGCGGCGGAGCGACATCTTGCAACATCGCTTCTGTAAAACTGGCGTCCCCTAGGGGACTCGAACCCCTGTTACCGCCGTGAAAGGGCGGTGTCCTAGGCCACTAGACGAAGGGGACGCAAACCCTTCTATACAACTGATCAACGCTGAGTGTTGATCGCTTCAAGACCGGTGTGGCCAGGCCTTGAAGTGTAAATTGGTGGAGCTAGACGGGATCGAACCGTCGACCTCTTGCATGCCATGCAAGCGCTCTCCCAGCTGAGCTATAGCCCCTCATCGCTGAGGACGGGGCGAATCTTAAGGGCGTATCGGAGGGCTGTCAAATTTATTTTCAACAAATTTGAAAATTTTTTGCCGGGATAACAATCACTTACCACCTTCCCCAATAAAACTGGGGCCTCGCCTGTTCCGTAGGAGCTGTGTAGGAGCTGACGAGTGCAACGAGGCTGCGATCTTCCCCCAGCTATTTGAATCTCAAGCGAAAGATCAAAAGATCGCAGCCTCGCTTCGCTCGACAGCTCCTACACAGCTCCTACAGGCCATTTAGGCGATCGCGCCCAACAGTTTTTCCCACTCCTTGTTTTCCTTCTTCGACACGCCACCGAGCAGATCGATGGCCTGGCGCAGGCGGAAACGGGTCAGGTCCGGACCGAGGATTTCCATCGCATCGAGCACCGACACCGAGCTGGCCTGGCCGGTAATGGCGGCGAACATCAGCGGCATGGCATCGCGCAGTTTCAACTCCAGCGACTCGACCACGGCCTGGATGGTCGCGGTGATGCTGTCCTTCTCCCACTGACGCAGGCTTTCGAGCTTCCACAGGATCAGTTGCATCAACTGGCGCACCTGGTCGCCCGAAAGCTTCTTGGATTCGAACAACTTCGCATCCGGCGTCACGCCACCGGCGAAGAAGAAGCCGGCCAGCGGGGCGATCTGGCTGAAGGTCTCTACCCTGCCCTGCACATGGGGCGCGATCTTCATCATGTACTCAGGGTTCAATGCCCACTTCTGCACACGTGCGGCGAACTCTTCGACCGGCAGGTCCCGCAGCCACTGGCCGTTGAGCCACGACAGTTTCTCGACGTCGAAGATCGGCCCGCCGAGGGACACGCGCGACAGATCGAAATGCTCGACCATTTCCTGCAGCGAGAACTTCTCGCGCTCGTCCGGCATAGACCAGCCCATGCGCCCCAGGTAGTTGAGCATCGCCTCGGGCATGAAGCCCATGCGCTCGTAGAACGTCACCGAGGTCGGGTTCTTGCGCTTGGACAGCTTGCTCTTGTCCGGGTTACGCAGCAGCGGCATGTAGCACAACTGCGGTTGCTCCCAGCCGAAGTATTCGTAGAGCAGGATCAGTTTCGGCGCCGATGGCAGCCATTCTTCACCGCGCAGGACGTGGGTGATGCCCATCAGGTGATCGTCGACCACGTTCGCCAGGAAGTACGTCGGCAGGCCGTCGGTCTTCATCAGCACTTGCATGTCCATGCGGTCCCACGGGATCTCGACATCGCCACGCAGCATGTCCGGCACCACGCAAACGCCTTCGCTCGGCACCTTCATGCGGATCACATGGGGCTCGCCGGCCGCCAGGCGACGGGCGACTTCTTCCTTGGACAGCAGCAGCGCCCGGCCGTCGTAACGCGGGGTTTCACCGCGGGCCATTTGCTCGGCGCGCATCTGGTCCAGCTCTTCGGCGGTGCAGAAACACGGGAACGCATGCCCCATGTCCAACAGTTGCTGGCAATACTGCTGGTAGATGTCACCACGCTCGCTCTGGCGGTACGGACCGTGCGGGCCGCCGACGTCCGGGCCTTCGCTCCAGTCGATCCCCAACCAGCGCAGGGCGTCGAAGATCTGCTGTTCAGACTCGCGGGTCGAACGCAACTGGTCGGTGTCCTCGATCCGCAGGATGAACTCGCCGCCATGCTGCTTGGCAAAGCAATAGTTGAACAAAGCGATGTAGGCGGTGCCAACATGGGGATCGCCAGTGGGCGAAGGCGCGATGCGGGTGCGGACGGTGGTCATGGCATGTCTCGGAAAGAATATAAAAGCGAAGATCAAACAGGGGGCGAATGGTAACAGGCGATGGCGGGCGGGCTCCAGTGAGAGCGGGATTTGTGTCGCCAGTCGTCAGACCGAGTCGCGCTCATCGCGAGCAAGCTCGCTCCCACAGGGGGACTCGATCAAACTGTGGGAGCGAGCTTGCTCGCGATGAGGCCCTTAAAGCCGCCAAAGAACCTCAGACAGCCAGCAACCGCTCACGCAACTTGCCAATCTCATCACGCAACTGCGCCGCCGCCTCGAACTCCAGGTCCCGGGCCAGTTGGTACATTTTCTCTTCCAACTGGCGGATGCGCTTGGTGATTTCGCTCGGCGAGCGCAGTTCGGCCTCGTAACGAGCGCTCTCTTCGGCCGCCTTGGCCATGCCCTTGCGCTTCTTGCTGCGCGAGCCAGGCACGGTGGCGCCCTCCATGATGTCGGCGACGTCCTTGAACACGCCCTTGGGGGTGATGCCGTTGGCCAGGTTGAAGGCGATCTGCTTGTCGCGACGGCGCTCGGTCTCGCCGATGGCCCGCTCCATGGAGCCAGTGATGCGGTCGGCATACAGAATCGCCCGGCCATTGAGGTTACGCGCCGCGCGACCGATGGTCTGGATCAGCGAACGCTCGGAACGCAGGAAACCTTCCTTGTCGGCGTCGAGAATCGCCACCAGCGACACTTCCGGCATGTCCAGGCCTTCGCGCAGCAGGTTGATGCCCACCAGCACATCGAAGGTGCCCAGGCGCAGGTCGCGGATAATCTCGACCCGCTCCACGGTGTCGATGTCCGAGTGCAGGTAGCGCACCCGCACACCATGGTCGGCCAGGTAGTCGGTGAGGTCTTCGGCCATGCGCTTGGTCAGCGTGGTGACCAGCACCCGCTCCTCCACCGCCACTCGCTTGGAGATTTCCGAGAGCAGGTCATCGACCTGGGTCAACGCCGGGCGCACCTCGACTTGCGGATCCACCAGCCCGGTCGGCCGCACCACTTGCTCGACCACGCGGCCGGCATGCTCAGCCTCGTAGTTGCCGGGGGTGGCCGAGACAAAAATCGTCTGCGGGCTCACGCTTTCCCATTCGTCGAAGCGCATCGGTCGGTTGTCCAGCGCCGAGGGCAGGCGGAAGCCGTACTCCACCAGGGTTTCCTTGCGCGAACGGTCGCCTTTGTACATGGCGCCGACCTGGGGCACGCTGACGTGGGATTCGTCAATGACCAGCAAGGCATCGGCCGGCAGGTAGTCATACAAGGTGGGCGGCGGCGCGCCCGCCGGACGGCCCGACAGGTAGCGCGAGTAGTTTTCGATGCCGTTGCAGTAGCCCAGCTCCAGGATCATCTCCAGATCGAACCGGGTCCGCTGCTCCAGGCGCTGGGCTTCCACCAACTTGTTGTTCGAACGCAGGTATTCCAGGCGCTCCTGCAACTCGACCTTGATCCCTTCGATGGCGTCCAGCAGGGTTTCCCGGGGCGTCACGTAGTGGCTCTTGGGGTAGAAGGTGAAGCGTGGCAACTTGCGGATCACTTCACCGGTCAGCGGGTCGAACGCCGAGAGACTCTCCACTTCATCGTCGAACAGCTCGATGCGGATCGCTTCCAGGTCCGATTCCGCCGGGTAGACGTCGATCACATCGCCACGCACCCGGAACGTCGCCCGGGCGAAATCCATGTCGTTGCGGGTGTACTGCAAGTCCGCCAGGCGCCGCAGCAAGGCGCGCTGGTCGAGTTTGTCGCCACGGTCCACGTGCAGCACCATCTTCAGGTAGGTTTCCGGGCTGCCCAGACCGTAGATGCACGACACCGTGGTGACGATGATCGCGTCCTTGCGCTCGAGCAAGGCCTTGGTCGCCGACAGTCGCATCTGTTCGATGTGGTCGTTGATCGAGGCATCCTTCTCGATGAAGGTGTCCGACGACGGCACGTAGGCCTCGGGCTGGTAGTAGTCGTAGTAGGAAACGAAGTACTCCACGGCGTTATTCGGGAAAAACGCCTTGAACTCACCGTACAGCTGCGCCGCCAGGGTCTTGTTCGGCGCCAGTACCAGGGTCGGGCGCTGAATCTGGGCGATCACGTTGGCAATGCTGAAGGTCTTGCCCGAGCCGGTCACACCGAGCAGCGTCTGGTGCGCCAGCCCGGCCTCGATGCCCTCGACCATCAGGCGGATGGCTTCCGGCTGATCGCCGGCGGGCTGGAAGCGGGTGACTAGCTGGAATTCAGACATGACATAACCTCTGGATTCACCCCTGTCGGCCAGCCGACAGGAACGAGAAAGACCGAAACGACTGATGTCGCCCGAGGAAAAAACTGGAATGCACACAATGTGGAGGTGAATGCCTTCGCTTTCAAGACGAACGTCCTACACGCCTTGAAGACTTTGACGCGGCGAGAGGACTAACGGTCGAAAAAAATCGTAAAAACTTAGCGTAAAAACCGAATCGCCTGTCGCCGTGCCGGGTGATGGCCTCTATACTAGCTCCCCGTTTGTGCACCGCTCTAGTGCATTCGGCTGGAGCGCCACATCTCCCCTCACTCTCCATTAGAGCCGCGCAATAATGAGCCTGTTTTCCGCTGTCGAATTGGCACCCCGCGACCCCATCCTGGGCCTCAACGAAGCTTTCAACGCCGACACCCGTACCAATAAGGTCAACCTGGGTGTAGGTGTTTACTGCAATGAAGAGGGGCGTATTCCACTCCTGCGCGCCGTTGTCGAGGCCGAGACGGCTCGCGTGGCTCAGCACGTTTCCCGTGGCTACCTGCCGATCGACGGCATTGCCGCCTACGACCAGGCCGTGCAGACCTTGCTGTTCGGCAAGGATTCGCCGCTGATCGCCTCCGGTCGCGTCATTACCACCCAGGCCGTGGGCGGCACCGGTGCACTGAAGATCGGTGCCGACTTCCTCAAGCAACTGCTGCCTGATGCCGTCGTCGCCATCAGCGACCCAAGCTGGGAAAACCACCGCGCCCTATTCGAAACCGCCGGCTTCCCGGTGCAGAACTACCGCTACTACGACGCCGCCACCCACGACGTGAACCGCAGCGGCCTGCTGGAAGACCTCAACGCCCTGCCCGACCGCTCGATCGTTGTGCTGCACGCCTGCTGCCACAACCCGACCGGCGTGGACCTGAGCCCGGAAGACTGGAAAAACGTGCTGGCCGTGGTCAAGGCCAAGAACCACGTTCCGTTCCTGGACATGGCCTACCAGGGCTTCGGCACCGGTATCGACGAAGACGCGGCGGCCGTGCGCCTGTTCGCCGAGTCGGGCCTGACCTTCTTTGCCTCCAGCTCGTTCTCCAAGTCGTTCTCGCTGTACGGCGAGCGCGTCGGCGCCCTGTCGATTGTCAGCGAATCGAAAGAAGAAAGTGCCCGCGTGCTGTCCCAGGTCAAGCGCGTGATCCGCACCAACTACTCCAACCCACCGACCCACGGCGCCAGCATCGTCGCCGCCGTGCTCAACAGCCCTGAACTGCGGGCCCAGTGGGAAGCCGAGCTGGCCGAAATGCGCCTGCGCATTCGCGGCATGCGCGTCCAGATGGTGGACATGCTGGCCAAGGCCGCCCCGCACCACGACTTCAGCTTCGTCGCACGCCAGAGCGGGATGTTCTCCTACTCCGGCCTGACCGTTGAACAAGTGACGCGCCTGCGCAACGAGTTCGGCATCTATGCTCTGGACACCGGTCGCATCTGCGTGGCCGCGCTGAACCAGAACAACATCGATGCGGTGACCAAGGCCATCGTCCAGGTGATCTGACGCCTCGGCGCCGAATGAAAAACGGGAAGCCATTGGCTTCCCGTTTTTTTTGGCCTGATGCCTCTGTGGCCTGCTTCTGTGGCCTGCTTCTGTGGCGAGGGAGCTTGCTCCCGCTGGGGTGCGAAGCGGCCCTAAACCAGGCAACTCGGTGTGTCAGGCTGAGTGAGTTGACTGTTTTGGGGCTGCTTCGCAGCCCAGCGGGAGCAAGCTCCCTCGCCACAAAAGCAAAACCACCAAAGCAAGGCCACAAAAGCAAGGCCACAAAAGCATCTGGCACGACTCTCGGTGAGGCTACAACTCCGTCGCCCGCTGGCTCGCCGCATCGTCATAAATGACATACAACGACTCGGCCACCTGGCTCTTGATCGCCTTGGTGCTTTCCAGCCCCAGGACAAAGCCCTCGGCCTTGCCGCCGGCGCGGTTCAGTTCTTCAGCGGTGCTGGCCTGGGTGATGGCGTCGTACAGTTTCTCGGCATGAGGCCCCACGCCCTTGGGCAAGCTGATCTGAGCGGTACTCACAAGAGCACCTCGGCGCGGCGGACACAGAGAAGGGGTAACAGGTGGTTCATGGCGCGTACCTTAATGTCGGCGAATGGCCGGCAGCGCGTCCTGCCACTTCCGGGCGACCATGGTAGTCCTCTCCTGCCCTGGCGGTAACTGCCAATCGTTGATTGACCGTCAAAGGGCACCAGGAATGCGCCGTCCGGCAATGGACGCTTGACTTCTCTTTGCCAATCAGTAACATACGCGCCATTCCGCGATAGCTCAGTTGGTAGAGCAAGTGACTGTTAATCACTGGGTCCCTGGTTCGAGTCCAGGTCGTGGAGCCAGACAGCAACAAACAAAAGCCCCTGAATCGAAAGATCCAGGGGCTTTTTTGTGGGTAAAAAATAGACTAATGGCCGTATATGCCTGGCCGAGGTCGCTACCGGAACAATAATCCGGCGCCAAAAAGGCATTATGGTCCGGATCCTGCTTTCTTTTCTCCAACAACCCAAGCTGTCACGTGAGCGTCATGACCGGGCCGCAAACTGGCTCTGTCCGCCAACAACAGCTTCATAAAAACAAGGACGAAGGTATGCCCACACAAAACCCCCATCGCATCGTCGGCCTGTGCACCTCCAGCAAGGTGTACAACGTGCTGACCGAACTCAAGCAACTGGAAGGCCACCGCAGCGCCAAGTTCCTTTCCCTGCTGGCGGAAAACCTGGTGCGCAAGGGCCTGCTCAACGAGCAGGAAGTGGTGCACATGCTCGATCTGGTCGTCGATTGAGCGGCATCGATTCCTACTATTGAGCCGGTTGATTTTTCGTTACCCCCACTGAGTCGTAAGGTAACCCCATCGATTGATGGAGGTTTCCCATGCCCAAGGTTCAAATCATGTCTGTCATTGGCAGCGCCGTCCCCGCCCCACTCCGGGAGCTCGGGTTGCTGGCCTGCTGGTATCTGGTGCAAGACGGCGTAACCATCAGCGGCCCGCTGACTTCACTGCCCGCCGCCCAGGCCCTGTCGCAACGTATTGGCCCCTACCTGCTGAGCGCCTAAGGCAACTGCACCCGCGGTGTGGTTTCGACGAACAGGGCCCAACTCGACATGAACAGCGCGGCGATCAGCGGCCCGATCACGAAGCCATTGAGCCCGAACACCGCCAGCCCGCCCAGTGTCGAGACCAGCACCATGTAGTCGGGCATCTTGGTGTCCTTGCCCACCAGGATCGGACGCAGGAAGTTGTCCACCAGGCCGATCACGAACACCCCGAACAGCGTCAGCACCACGCCCTGCCAGATCGCCCCCGAAAGCAGGAAATACACCGCCACCGGCGCCCAGACGAGGCCCGCCCCCACCGCCGGCAACAACGACAGGAACGCCATCAGCACCGCCCAGGGCAACACCGTTGGAATCCCCAGGACCCAGAAGATCAGCCCACCCAGCGCCCCCTGGCTGATGGCGACCAGCAGGTTGCCTTTTACCGTGGCGCGCACCACCCGATTGAATTTCAACTGCAGGCGGCGCTTTTGGTGTTCGGCCAAGGGAACGGCCGTGCGCACCTTGCGCACCAGCTCCGCGCCGTCGCGCAGAAAGAAGAACAGCAGGTAGATCATCACGAAGAAGCTGACCAGGAACTGAAAGGTCCCCTGCCCGAAACTGAAGGCCTGGGTGGCGAAGAACTCGCTGCCCTGCATCGCGCTCTTGACGATCTTGTCGCGCAAGCCGTTCAGGTTGCCCAGGCCGAAGCGGTCCAGCAGGTGCTGAAAGTACGGCGGCAAGGCATCCTTGAAACGGGCCAGGTAATCGGCAATGTCCAGTTCTCCGCTTTCCAGGCTCTTGTACAGCGCCGCGCCTTCCTGGACCAACAACGTACTGATGATGATCACCGGCAAGATCGCGCTGACCACGCAGATGCTCAACGTGAACAGCGAGGTGACATTGCGGTGCCAGCCGAATTTCAACTGTAGGCGGCGCTGCATCGGCGCAAAGACGATGCCCAGGATCACCGCCCAGAACACCGCGCCGTAAAACGGCAGCAGAATCCAGATGAACGCAATGGTGACCAGCACCAGGAGCAACATCTGGGCTTTGTTTTGCAGCATCTTTCGATTCATCAGCTTTCCATGTCCAAAGGCGGGATAAACATTAGTCAGCCAGGACTCGTGGGAGTGCCTTCTCGTTTGCGCCGTGCATTGATTCAGATCAATAGGGCCTGGCCGACCATGGGCTACCCTCGCCGCCTTTTGCGATCCGACGCCATCATGACCCTCGCCGCCCCCGAACTACTGGCCCCCGCCGGCACCCTGAAAAACATGCGCTATGCCTTCGCCTACGGTGCCGATGCGGTGTATGCCGGCCAGCCGCGCTACAGCCTGCGAGTGCGCAACAACGAGTTCGACCATGCGAACCTGGCCTTGGGCATTGCCGAGGCCCAGGCCATGGGCAAGCGCTTCTACGTGGTGGTGAACATCGCCCCGCACAACGCCAAGCTGCGCACCTTCCTCAAAGACCTTGAACCGGTGATTGCCATGGCGCCGGACGCGCTGATCATGTCCGACCCGGGGCTGATCATGCTGGTGCGCCGGCACTTCCCACAGATGCCGATTCACCTGTCGGTGCAGGCCAACACGGTGAACTGGGCGAGCGTCGAGTTCTGGCAGCAGCAGGGCTTGAGCCGGATCATCCTGTCCCGGGAACTGTCCCTGGAGGAAATCGCCGAGATCCGCGAGCAGGTGCCGGCCATGGAGCTGGAAGTGTTCGTCCACGGCGCGCTGTGCATGGCCTATTCCGGACGCTGCCTGCTGTCCGGCTATTTGAACAAGCGCGACGCCAACCAGGGCAGTTGCACCAACGCCTGTCGCTGGAAATATTCGGCCCAACCGGCGGTGGAAAACGCCGTGGGCGACATTGTGCAGAGTTATCAGCCCGAGCCGACCCTGGGCCTCGGCGCGCCCACCGACCAGGTGTTTTTGCTTCAGGAAGCCAACCGCCCGGAAGAATCCATGCCGGCCTTCGAGGACGAGCACGGCACCTACATCATGAATGCCAAGGACCTGCGCGCCGTACAACACGTCGAGCGCCTGGCGCGCATGGGTGTGCATTCGCTGAAGATCGAAGGCCGGACCAAGTCGCACTTCTATTGCGCGCGCACCACCCAGGTGTATCGCCAGGCCATCGATGACGCGGTGGCCGGCCGGGAATTTGATCGTGGCCTGATGACCGACCTGGAGTCCCTGGCCCAGCGCGGCTACACCGAAGGTTTTCTAAGGCGCCACGTGCACGACGAATACCAGAACTACCAGAACGGCAGCTCAGTGTCGGAGCGCCAGCAGTTCGTCGGCGAACTGACCGGCGAACGGCGCGAACGCCTGGCCGAAGTAAAGGTGAAGAACCGCTTTGGCCTCGGCGATCACATGGAACTGATGACCCCCAAGGGCAATTTCCACTTCGACCTGCATCACTTGCAGAACGCCAAAGGCCAGGGCATCGAGGTGGCACCGGGGGATGGGCACGTGGTGTACGTGCCCATCCCGGATGCGGTGGATCTGCGGTTCGGGTTGTTGATGCGCGATGTGCGCGAGCCTTAGCACTGGCACTGATCCAATAATGCAGGCGCCGCAGAACACTGTGGGAGCGAGCTTGCTCGCGATGGCGTCGGATCAGCCAATATTCATTTGACTGACACACCGCTATCGCGAGCAAGCTCGCTCCCACAGGTTTGGGACGGTCTGCCGTGCACGGCAAGAACTGCCGAAGGCTGCGATCCTTCTTTCTCGATAAGACCCGGTTGCCCAGGTGAAAACATCTGGATCGAGAGCAAAAGATCGCAGCCTTCGGCAGCTCCTGCTGCGATGGGATCAGATCCGGAACTGCCCCACCAGCTTGCCCAGGCGCTGGCCCAGGTCGGCCAGGCTGCGGGAAGTCTGGGCGCCGAGTTGGGTCTCGTCGGCGACGCTGTCCACGGCCACGGCGATCTGATGCACGCTGCGGTTGATTTCCTCGGCCACCGCGGTCTGCTCTTCGGCAGCGCTGGCGATCTGGGCGTTCATCGAGTTGATGGTGCCGATCAGTTGCGCCATGGTGTCCAGGGAGGCGCCGGCCTCGTTGGCCCGTTCCGAGGTGCCGTCACCGGCCTCACTGGAACGGCGCATCGCTTCCACCGCCGCGTGGGTGCCTGATTGCAGGCGATCGATCATGCCCTGGATTTCCTGGGTGCTCTGCTGGGTCCGGCTGGCCAGGGCCCGCACTTCATCGGCCACCACCGCAAAACCACGCCCGGCCTCGCCAGCACGCGCGGCCTCGATAGCGGCGTTGAGGGCCAGCAGGTTGGTCTGCTCGGCAATCGAACGAATCACCCCGAGCACGCTGACAATCGAGGCCACGTCCTGCTGCAGGCTATCCAGGGACACGCCACTGCTGCGAATATCGTTCACCAACGCATGAATCTGCTGGATGCTGCCGGCCACCACGCGCTTGGCCGACTGTCCTTCCTCGTCGGTCTGCTGGGCCGCGACGGCGGCACCCTGGGCGCTGCGGGCGACTTCCTGGGCCGCCGAGGACATCTCGTTGATCGCCGTGGCGACTTGATCGGTTTCGTGGCGCTGACGTTCCATCGCCTGCTCGGAGCGCTGGGCCTGCTCGGAGACTTGCGTCACCAGGCCGGTCAGTTGCGAGGTCATGTCGGTGATCTGCCGCACCAGGCCGTGGATCTTGTCGACGAAGCGGTTGAACGAACCGGCCAACTGGCCAAGCTCGTCCTGGCTGGTGATAGCCAGGCGGCGGGTCAGGTCGCCCTCACCCGCGGCGATGTCGTCGAGGTTGTCCTTCATCAGGTTCAAGGGACGCAGGATCGTGTTGGCGAGCACCAGGCCCACCACCGCAATCACCAGCAACACCACCGCGGCGATCCCGACGATGCTCAAGATCACACCTTGCAGACGTTCATGGACCGTGGCTTGCACCAACGCCACCTGGCCTTCGATGCCGTCCAGGTTGACCGAGCTGCCGACTGCCAGGTCCCACTTGGACAGGTATTCGGTGTAGCCGAGCTTGGGCACCAGGTCTTTGCTGTTGGGCAGCGGCGAGCTGTATTCGAGGTAGTGAGTCCCGTCCTTGGCGACTTTCACCAGGTCGCGGTTGACGTAGACACCGTTCGGGTCGCGGTTGTCCTTGAAACTCTTGCCCACGCCATCGGGGCTGTTGGCCTTGAACAGACGAATGGTCTCGGAGTCGTAGCCGAAGAAATAGCCGTCCTTGCCGTAGCTGATGTTCGACAGCAGCTTGATCGCCTGGGCACGCGCCTCGTTATCGCCAGGCGCGGCGGCATCGTAGAGCGGCTTGATGGCGGTCAGGCCCACCGCCACGTAGTTCTGCAGCGTGGCCTTGGCCTCGCTGAGCAGGCGCTCGCGGGTCTGCTGGACCTCTTTGCTAGCTTGCTCCTTCAAGATGAAAGCCGTGGTCAGGCTGATGATCACGGCGGACAGCAATACCGGCAGTATCGCAAGGGACAGGACTTTAGCCTTCAGGCTCAGGCGCATGCTGTTCACTCTTGTAGGTGTTATTGGCGTGGTTAGCTGTATTAACGGCATCGCACGGCAAAACTGTAGGGCAAGGTGAACGGTCCGTCGGCAGGGTCGTTGGATTCAGGACCTCATCGCGAGCAAGCTCGCTCCCACAGGGGAACGCATTCCACTGTGGGAGCGAGCTTGCTCGCGATTGAGGCAACTCGGTATTGAGGTTACAACACCATCGCCGCCACCCAACCAAACACCAGCAGCGGCAGGTTGTAGTGGATGAAGGTCGGGACCACGGTGTCCCAGATGTGATGGTGCTGGCCGTCGATGTTCAGGCCCGAGGTCGGGCCCAGGGTCGAGTCCGAGGCGGGCGAGCCGGCATCGCCCAGGGCGCCGGCGGTGCCGACGATGCAGACGATCGCCAGCGGGCTGAAGCCCAGTTGCAGGCACAGTGGTACGAAAATCGTCGCCAGGATCGGCACCGTGGAAAACGACGAGCCGATGCCCATGGTCACCAGCAGCCCCACCAGCAACATCATCAGCGCGCCGATGCCCTTGTTGTGGCCGATCCAGGCCGCCGAAGACTCCACCAGGCTCTGGACTTCGCCGGTGGCCTTCATCACTTCGGCGAAGCCTGAGGCCGCGATCATGATGAAGCCGATCATCGCCATCATCTTCATGCCTTCGGTGAACAGGTCGTCAGTCTCGCGCCAGCGCACCACCCCCGACAGCGAGAAAATCAGGAACCCGACCAGGGCGCCGATGATCATCGAGTCCACCAGCAGTTGCACCGCGAACGCCGCCGCCACCGCAAACCCGGCCACCATCAGGCTCAGCGGGTTGTAGTTCACCTTCACCTGCTCGACCCGGGCAATTTTCTTCAGGTCGTAGACGCGCTTCTTGCGGTAGGAGAACAACGACAACAGCAAGCCAAACACCATGCCCAGCGCCGGAATGCCCATGGCATGGGTGACGTTGATGCCGCTGACGTCCACACCGCTGCGGGCGATGTTGGCCAGGAGGATTTCGTTGAGGAAGATATTGCCGAAACCCACTGGCAGGAACATGTAGGGCGTGATCAGGCCGAAGGTCATGACGCAGGCGATCAACCGGCGGTCCAACTGCAGCTTGGTCAGTACGTAGAGCAGCGGCGGCACCAACAGCGGGATGAAAGCGATGTGGATCGGCAAAATGTTCTGGGAGGCGACCGCGACCGTTCCCAGCAGACCGATCAGCACCCATTTGACGCCCGTGCCGCCGGCAGCGTCCTGGCGATCCACCAGGGCCAGGGCTTTGTCCGCCAGGGCGTGGGCCATGCCGGACTTGGCAATCGCCACGGCGAAGGCACCGAGCAAGGCGTAGGACAACGCCACTGTCGCACCGCCACCCAGGCCGGCATTGAACGCCTTGAGCGTCGCCTCGATCCCCAGGCCGCCCGTGAGGCCACCCACCAACGCGCCGATAATCAGCGCGATCACCACATGCACGCGGGACAGGCTGAGCACCAGCATGACGCCAACCGCGGCAATTACTGCATTTATCATCATTACCTCAAAGCACAGCGATGGAAAGCCACCGGACAAAAAGGTCGCGACTTTGCAGCAAGCGGCGGCAAGCTGCAAGGGCCGTGGGGCGGGTTTTCAAGTCTCGCAATATTTGCAGCCACCACTGCCCCCTGTGGGAGCGAGCTTGCTCGCGATAGCGGTCTGACAGTCCATGCATCATTGCCTGACACACCGCCATCGCGAGCAAGCTCGCTCCCACAGGGGGGTGGACTTCAGCGCTTGGGCAATTCGATCACCACCTTCAACCCGCCCCACTCGCTGTCGTCCAACGCCAGCAGGCCGCCCCAGGTGTCGACGATGTCCCGCACGATGCCCAGGCCCAGGCCGTGTCCATCGGTCTGTTCATCCAGTCGCGTGCCGCGGCTGAACACCTGGTCGCGGCGATCCCTGGGAATGCCGGGGCCGTCGTCTTCCACGGCCAGGCTGAACCCGTCGGCTGTCTCGATCATGGTCAGTCGCACTTCGGCGTCGGCCCATTTGCAGGCGTTGTCCAGCAGGTTGCCCAGCAGTTCCAGCAGGTCTTCACGATCCCACGGCAGGTGCAGGCCAGACGGGGCGACGTAGCTCAGGTGCAGGTGTTCGCCGTGGATCATGTTCAGCGTGGCCAGCAACCCCGGCAGCTCGGCGTCGCAGTCCAGGTGCGCGCCGGGCAAGGCATCACCGGACAAGCGGGCGCGGTTGAGTTCGCGGTTCAGGCGCTGGCGGACCTGCTCCAGTTGCTCGAGCAACAGTTTGCGCAACTCGGGATACGGATCGAGCTTCTCGTTCGAAGCCAGGCTTTGCAGCACCGCCAGCGGGGTTTTCAAGGCATGGCCGAGGTTGCCCAGGGCGTTGCGCGAACGCTTGAGGCTGTCCTCGGTGTGGGCCAGCAGATGGTTGATTTGCGCCACCAGCGGCTCCAGTTCCCGTGGCACCTGTTCGTCGAGTTGCGAACGCTGCCCGCGCTGCAACTGGGCAATCTGCTCCCGCGCCCGGTCCAGCGGACGCAAGGCGCGGCGCACGGTGATGCGGTGCAGCAACAGAATCAACAGCAGCCCCGCCAACCCCAGCCCGAGGCCGATCTGCTGCATTCGGCGGAAGCTGTCACGCACCGGCGTGTAATCCTGGGCCACGCTGATGGAGATCGCCTGGCCCAGCCGTCGATAGTCGGTACGCAGCACCAGCAGCTTCTGACCCTCAGGCCCCAGTTGCAGGTTGCTGTGCAGGCCCGGGTGGTCGAGCCGGGGCAATTCCTGGTCCCACAGGGAGCGGGAGCGCCAGTGCACATCGGCAAAGTCGATGCGGAAATAATGCCCGGAAAACGGCCGCTGATAGGCCGGCGACAAACGTCGTTCATCCAGTTGCAACCCCTGTGGGCCGCGCACCAGGGCCACCAGCAGGTTTTCGCTGTCGTTGCGCAGCCCGGCTTCCAGGTAACGCTGCAAGCCCAGCTCGAACAGCCACAGGCTGGTCTGTGCCAGGACCAGGCCGACCACCACCATCACACCGATCAACCCCAGGCTCAGGCACCGCTGGATGGATCTCACTGCGCCTGCCCGCCGAACAGGTAACCCTGGCCGCGACGGGTTTCGATCACACTGCGTCCCAGCTTGCGCCGCAGGTGATTGACGTGGACTTCGAGCACGTTGGAGTCGCGCTCGGTCTCACCGTCATACAGGTGTTCGGCGAGATGGCTTTTGGAAAGGATCTGCTCGGGATGCAGCATGAAATAGCGCAACAGGCGGAACTCGGCCGCCGTGAGCTGGATGTCGGTGCCGTCGCGGACCACGCACTGGCGACTCTCATCCAGGTGCAATCCGGCCGATTTCAGCGTCGGCTGGTTGACCTGGCCGTGGGAGCGGCGCAGCAACGCCTGGATCCGCAACTGCAGCTCCTCAGGATGAAAAGGTTTGGTCAGGTAATCGTCGGCCCCGGCCTTGAGGCCTTCGATGCGCTCGGCCCAGGACCCGCGTGCGGTAAGGATCAACACCGGCGTGCTCAGGCCACCGGCACGCCATTGGGCGAGCACCTCGAGCCCCGGCACGCCCGGCAGGCCGAGATCGAGGATGATCAGGTCGTAGGGTTCGCTGCTGCCCTGGTACACCGCGTCGCGACCATCGGCGAGCCAGTCGACAGCGTAGCCCTGGCGTGCAAGCCCGGCCATCAGTTCGTCGGCCAGGGGCACATGATCTTCCACCAGAAGCAGGCGCATCAGTCTTCCTTATCTTTGAGTAGGCGGCCGGTCGCGGCCTCCAGGTCCAATTCGCGCACGACGCCGTCGGTGTCCAGTAATTCGACCTCATAAATATAGACGCCGTGCTTTTCCTCCAGCTCGGCTTCCAGCAGTTTGGCGCCGGGATGCAAGTCCAGCGCCTGTTGCAGCAGGTGCTCCAGCGGCAAGATCACACCCTGCTGGCGCAGTTGCAGGGCCTCGTCCTGATCCAGGTCCCGGGCCACGGCCAGCGAACAAAACGCCAGCAGCGCCAGCGCCCATCGACTATGGGCGCGCAGATTAAGCTTCATTACGTATCCTGATGATTCTTGAGCACCTTGCCGTTGGTGGCGTCCAATTCCAGATCCCACTCAATGCCCTTCGTATCGCGCAGTTCCACTTGGTAAATGTACTTGCCGTACTCTTCGTCCAGCTCGGTATCGGTCAAGGTGGCGCCAGGGTGTTCGGCCAGGGCAGCGGCGTTGAGTTTTTCAAAGGACAGGATGGTACCAGCGTCTTGCAGTTTGCGGGCTTCGTCCGTGTCCAGGTCTCGTGCGTGAACCAGGCTGGTTCCCAGTGCCATGAGGGTCGCGATGAAAAAGGCAGTCAGGCGGTTCATGGGTTATCTCCTTCTTATAATCTTTACCGGGGGGACTGTATCGGGGTGAACTTAACTGAAACTGAATGGCCATCATGGAACCCACATCAATGTGGGAGCGAGCTTGCTCGCGATGGCGGTCTATCCGTTGATATCGATGTGACAGAACTGACGCTATCGCGAGCGAGCTCGCTCCCACAGGGTTTTGTGTCGTTATAATCAGCCGCTTACCCGTATTCGAGACCGGTATGACCGCCATCCACATCAAGTTTCCCGCCCTCACCCTCAAGGCCGGCCCCCGTGCGTTCGGGCGGATTCGCCAGGCCGGCTTGAACGCTGCCGACGTCGGCATCCTGCCGGGCGCTGCCGGTGGTCCCAAGGCCCTGGGCATCCAGGGGCTGGACCTGGCGCTGTTCGGCGAATGGCTGCCCGCCGAGCCCCGGGAGCGCTCGCTGATCGGGGCCTCGGTGGGTGCCTGGCGCTTCGCCAGCGCCTGCCTGCCGGATGCCGCCGAGGGAATCCGGCGCCTGGGCACGCTGTACAACGAACAAAGCTTTGCCAAAGGCGTGACCATGGCCGGGGTCAGCCAGAGCTCGCAACGCATGCTCGATGATTTGCTCGACGGCCGCGACGCTTCGATCCTCGATAACCCGCGATACCGGCTCAACATCATGGTGGTCAAGAGCCACGGCCTGCTGGCCCAGGATCATCGCGGCCGACTGGGCCTGGGCTTGTCGTCGGTGATCGCCGACAACCTGCGAGGCCGGGCACGGCTGTCGCGGCATTTCGAACGGCTGATCATTCATGACCCGCGCCTGGCCCCGCCCCTGCATCCGTTGAATGACTTTCCGTCACGCTTCGTTCCGCTGGCTGCCGGCAACCTGCGCCAGGCCCTGCTGGCCTCGGGCTCGATCCCGATGGTCATGGAAGGCGTGCGCGACCTGCCGGGTGCCGGGGCTGGCACCTACCGCGACGGCGGTCTGCTGGACTACCACCTCGACCTGCCGTACAGCGGCGAAGACATCGTGCTCTATCCGCACTTCACCGACCGGGTCATTCCCGGCTGGTTCGACAAGGGCCTGCCGTGGCGCCGGGGCAACGTCGACCGCCTGCAAGACGTGCTGTTGCTGGCACCGTCGCGTGAATACCTGGCGCGCCTGCCCTACGGCAAACTGCCGGACCGCAACGACTTCAAGCGTTTCATGGGCGATGACCCGAGCCGTCGCCAGTACTGGCGCACGGCGATGGACGAGAGCCGCCGGCTCGGTGATGAGTTCCTGGAACTGGCGGCCAACGGCGGGTTGGGCGAGCGTTTGCTGACCCTTTAGTCAGCACGGTCGCGCAACGCCGTTATCAAACTGATAAACTGCGCCGCCTGCCTCGCGACCGATATCTAAAGAGCCCGAACCTGTGGAAATTTTCAAAGAGTTTACCTTCGAATCCGCCCACCGCCTGCCCCACGTGCCGGACGGCCACAAGTGCGGCCGCCTTCACGGCCACTCGTTCAAGGTGGCGATTCACCTGAGCGGCGACATCGACCCGCACACCGGCTGGATTCGCGACTTCTCGGAAATCAAGGCGATCTTCAAGCCGCTCTACGAGCGCCTGGACCACAACTACCTCAACGACATTCCTGGCCTGGAAAACCCCACCAGCGAAGTGTTGGCCAAGTGGATCTGGAATGAATTGAAGCCATTGCTGCCGGAACTCAGCGCCATCCGCATCCATGAGACCTGCACCAGCGGTTGCATCTACCACGGCGAATAAAACCTGTGGGATCCGCCTGTAGGGTCCCACCTGTGGGAGCAAAGCTTGCTCGCGATAAAGATTGCACGGTCTCTTCGGAACCGAGGCGCCTGTATCGCGGGCAAGCCTTGCTCCCACAAAATCTGGCGCCACCATTGGGGTTTCCCTGTCCCGTCAGCATTGACCTATGCTCTACCCCCTGAGCCATTTTCAGGGGAGTATCGAGCATGACCCACTGGCCGCTGGATCACACATACGACTTCAACGGACACCCCATCCGCTACGCCATCCACGGCGACGGCCCGCCGCTGGTGTTTGTCCACGGCACTCCCTTCTCTTCCTACGTGTGGCACCGCATCGCCCCGCTGTTCTTCGCAACCCACACGGTGCATTACTTCGACCTGCTGGGGTATGGCCAGTCCGCGCAACCGGATGCCGATGTGTCCCTGGGCGTGCAAAACCAGCTACTCGCGCAACTGCTGGAGCACTGGGGCCTGGACTGCCCGGATGTGGTGGCCCATGACTTTGGCGGCGCCACGGCCCTGCGCACGCACCTGCTCAATGGCAAGGACTACCGCAGCCTGACCCTGATCGACCCGGTGGCCCTGTCGCCCTGGGGTTCACCCTTTGTCCAGCATGTACGCCAGCATGAAGCGGCGTTCAGCGGCCTGCCCGACTACATCCAGCGGGCGATCGTGCCGACCTATATCCGCGGTGCGATCAAACGGGACATCCCGGACGCCGAACTGGCGCCCTACGTGCAGCCGTGGCTTGGCGAGCCCGGCCAGGCGGCGTTCTACCGGCAGATTGCGCAGATGGACGAGCGTTATACCCGCGAAGCCGAGGGCTTGTACCCGACCGTGCGCTGCCCGACGCAGATACTGTGGGGCGAGGATGACCAGTGGATCCCCATCGAGCGCGGGCGGGCCCTGCACCAGCTGATTCCAGGTGCACAGTTCCACCCTGTTCCGAACGCCGGGCACCTGGTCCAGGAAGACGCGCCGGAGGCCGTCGTGGCGGCGGTGTTGCGGTTCCTGGCATGAAGAACCCTGCATTCCATTGTGGGAGCGAGCTTGCTCGCGATAGCGTCAGGTCAGCCACATCGCCGTCAACTGATCTACCGCTATCGCGAGCAAGCTCGCTCCCACAGGGAAACCGGATAGGCAGTGAGAACTGTGTTCCAACTTGAATCACCGCCGCACCGCTTTCGATCCCTTCGCCCACCCAATCCCCAGGATTGTCTATAAATAACCTCGCGATCACTCGCTTGGCACGGCCGCTGCACGCTTGCGATATACCCCTCACCCGCAAGGACCGCCACATGACTCAGAACGATCCGGGCAATGACTACCCCTTGAGCGAAGTCCCGATGCACGCTCGCAAGGGCCTGGCCTCCACGGCCATGGTGCTGCTGGGTTTCACCTTTTTCACCGCCACCATGTTTGCCGGCGGCAAGCTGGGGGTAGCGTTCGGTTTTGCCGAAATGCTCACGGTCATCGTCATCGGCAATCTGCTGCTGGGTCTCTACGCCGCCGGCCTGGGCTACATCGCCTTCAAGAGCGGGCTCAATTCGGTGCTGATGGGCCGCTTCTGTTTCGGCGAGGTGGGCAGCAAGCTCAGCGACTTGATCCTGGGGTTCACCCAGATCGGCTGGTACGCCTGGGGCACAGCGACCGCCGCGGTGGTGCTGGGCAAGTATTTCCAATTGAGCGAAGGCACCGTGCTGGGATTGATGGTGCTGTTCGGCCTGGGGTTCTGTGCCACGGCCTATGTTGGTTATCGCGGGCTGGAAATCCTCTCGTACCTCGCCGTGCCGGCCATGATGTTGCTGCTGATGTTGTCGATGTGGGTCGCGACGGTGAAGGTCGGCGGTCTCGAGGGCTTGTTGGCGGTGGTGCCGACGGGCAGTCTCGACTGGTCCACTGCCATCACGTTGGTGTTCGGCACCTTCGTCAGCGGCGCGACCCAGGCGACCAACTGGACGCGGTTTTCCCGCTCGGCGAAGGTCGCGGTGCTGGCGAGCCTGATCGGCTTCTTCCTGGGTAACGGCCTGATGGTGCTGATCGGCGCCTACGGAGCCATCGTCTATCAACAACCGGACGTGGTCGAAGTGTTGCTGCTGCAGGGCTTCGCCATGGCGGCGATGGCCATGTTGCTGCTCAACATCTGGAGCACCCAGGACAACACCATCTACAATTTCGCCGTGGCAGGTTGCAACCTGCTGCGCACCCGCCGGCGCAAAACCGTGACCCTGGGCGGCGCGGTGATCGGCACGCTGCTGGCGCTGCTGGGCATGTACGATTTGCTGGTGCCGTACCTGATCCTGCTGGGCACGGTGATCCCACCCATCGGCGGGGTGATCATGGCCGATTTCTTCTTCCGCTGGCGTGGTCGTTACCCGCGCCTGGCCGAGGCGCAACTGCCGGCGTTCAACTGGCCCGGGCTGTTGGCCTATGGGGTTGGCACCGTCGCGGCGTTCAATTCGCCATGGATCGCGCCACTGGTAGGAATCGCTGCCGGCGCGCTAACGTATGTGCTATTGATCAGCGTAATGGGTACTCGCACCGCTGATGCGCCCCTACAAGACCTCTAAAGGATTCGCTTGATGCACATCATCAACGCCCGTCTGCGTAACCGTGAAGGCTTGCATGAACTGCACCTGGAAAACGGCCTGATCGCCAACATCGCCCGCCAGACCGAGGCCCCCAGCCTCGGCCCGGAAGACCTCGATGCCGGCGGCAACCTGGTGGTCCCGCCCTTCGTCGAACCGCACATTCACCTGGACGCGACCCTCACTGCGGGCGAGCCGCGCTGGAACATGAGCGGCACACTGTTCGAAGGCATTGAGTGCTGGGGCGAACGCAAGGCCACCATCACCGAAGAAGACACCAAGACCCGCGCCAAGAAAACCATCCAGGCCCTCGCCGCCCATGGCATCCAGCATGTGCGCACCCACGTCGACGTGACCGACCCCCAGCTTACGGCGCTCAAGGCGCTGCTGGAGGTGCGCGAGGAAAGCCGTCACCTGATCGACATGCAAATCGTCGCGTTTCCCCAGGAGGGCATCGAGTCCTATCGCAACGGCCGCGAGCTGATGGAAGAAGCGATCCGCATGGGCGCCGACGTGGTGGGCGGCATTCCCCACTTCGAGTACACCCGCGACCAGGGTGTCAGCTCGGTGAAATTCCTCATGGACCTGGCCGAACGCACCGGGTGCCTGGTGGATGTGCATTGCGACGAAACCGATGACCCGCACTCACGTTTCCTCGAAGTGCTCGCCGAAGAAGCCCGCAGCCGCGACATGGGCGCGCGGGTCACGGCCAGCCACACCACGGCCATGGGCTCCTACGACAACGCCTACTGCGCCAAGTTGTTCCGCCTGCTCGGGCACTCAGGCATCAGCTTTGTCTCTTGCCCAACCGAAAGCATTCACCTGCAAGGGCGCTTCGATAACTTCCCCAAACGCCGCGGTGTCACCCGGGTCAATGAACTGCTCGAGGCCGGGATGAATGTGTGCTTCGGCCAGGACTCCATCGTCGACCCGTGGTACCCGCTGGGCAACGGCAACATCTTGCGGGTCCTCGAAGCCGGCCTGCACATCTGCCACATGCTCGGCTACCGCAACCTGCAAAGCGCCCTGGACCTGGTCACCGACAACAGCGCCAAGGCCATGGCCCTGGGCGAGCGCTACGGCCTGGAACCCGGTCGCCCGGCGAACCTGCTGATCCTGTCGGCGGACAGTGACTACGAAGTGATCCGCAGCCAGGGCTTGCCGCTCTATTCGATTCGCAACGGTGAAGTGCTGATGAAGCGGCAGATGCCGGTGGTGGAGTTTGCGCAGCAGCCAGGCTGATTCCCACAACCCCTTGTGGGAGCGAGCTCGCTCGCGATGGCGGTCTACCCGTTGATATGGATGTGACTGACCCGCCGCTATCGCGAGCAAGCTCGCTCCCACAATGGATCTGTGTCGGATACACCATTTCTATCCACTGAAGCCCCCCTGTGGGAGCGAGCTCGCTCGCGATAGCGGCATCAGCCACACCGCAAAACTTCCAGAAAGCTCTACGGCACAGACCGCGCCGTCCCAAACAACCTGACCCGCACCAACTCACCCGCCTCTTCTTCCAGCAAAATCGGCGCAGTCCCCCCCGGCATCACCACACTCACCGCCCCCGCCTGCACCCAACCCACCCGCCATGCGGCACTGGCCACGGCACTGGCGCTGGTGCCCGAGGAAGCCGTGGGCCCCTCGCCCCGCTCAAACACCCGGGCCGCGATTCGCCCTTCGGCTTCGCGCCAGGCCCATTGCAGATTCACCCCCCTCGGGCACGGAACACCGGCCCCACCGGGCGCCGCATAAGCAATTTGGGTCAGGCTTTGCGAGAGCGCCGCAACACGCATCTGCGAATTGCCCGGCAACGCCTCGACACCCGCCACCAGCGTCACGCAATGAGGATTGCCGAGGCTCACGAACTGGCTGTGGCCCCACGCCGGGTTCAACCGTTCAAGCGCCGCCACACGGCTGACATCGCACTGGTTGAACAGCACGCTCTCGACCTCCTGGGCGCCAACAGCCTGGGGCCCGAACAGCGGTTTGCCCAGGTCCAGCCAGAAACCTTGGACGCCGTCGAATTCAGCGGCACGAACCGAGGTGTGCAGCGGTGACAAGCCGTCGGGTTTATCGTGATTAACCTGCAGCACACACTCACCCGCGCCCGGCATCAAGCCTTGCGCTTGCAACGCCTGGGAGAAAATCGTCAGGCCGTTGCCGCTGCGCTCGGCCAGGGTGCCGTCGGTGTTGACGATCAACAGATCAAAAGGCGGTTCGCTCTGGAACGGGCCGATCAACAGACCGTCACTGCGATGGGCCTTGGCGTCCGGCGGCGCTTCGCCCGGAGCCCGACTGCAGAAGGCCTGCACCGCAGCCTTTGTCCAGGATTCGCGTGTGCGTGCAGCCTCGGCAGCCGACGGTGGCAGATCAATGCCCTGGTCACGGACCTGTCGAGGTGAAACGACTCCATAGATATTGCCGCGTGCGTCATAAAACTGCGTCATGGACCAAACCCGGTATCAGCCAGCAAGGGGCAGTACTTTATGCCGGCAAAGGCTGGGGGAGCAAAGCCTGCTGGCGACCCGGATATTCGCGTCGGCACCTTGGGCTCGCGGTGCGGTCAGTGGATGTGCAAGCATAGGCCCCTGCCCGCCGCACCACACCGCACGACAGCCAAGGACGTTTCATGACTGCCATTACGCCCCCGCCCACCTTTATCCCCGGACGCCTGGAACAGATGTCCACCCGCATCGCCTATCTCATCGCCGGCATCGGCATCGCCGCCTGGGCGCCGCTGGTGCCGTACGCCAAGGTGCGGGCGAACCTGGATGAAGGCACCCTCGGGTTGCTGCTGTTGTGCCTGGGGGTCGGGTCGATCCTGGCGATGCCGATTTCCGGTGCGCTGGCGACGCGCTTCGGCTGCCGGCGGGTGCTCAGCGGCGGCACGATTCTGATCTGCCTGGCGTTGCCGTTGCTGGCGACAATGACCTCCCTGCCCTGGCTGGTGGCCGCCTTGTTCCTGTTTGGCGCCGGGCTCGGCACCGTGGACTCGACCGTGAACCTGCAAGCGGTGATCGTCGAGCGGGCCAGCGGCAAGACCATGATGTCGGGTTTCCACGGCATGTTCAGCCTCGGCGGGATCATTGGCGCGGCGGGTGTAAGTGCCCTGCTTGGCCTGGGGCTTTCGCCGCTGGGGGCGACGCTGGTGGTCAATGGGGTGCTGCTGGTGGCGTTGTTCAAGGCTGCGCCGCACCTGCTGCCCTACGGCAGTGAGAGCTCCGGACCGGCGTTCGCCATTCCCCACGGCGTGGTGCTGTTTATCGGCATCCTGTGTTTTATCGTGTTCCTGGCCGAAGGCGCGGTGCTCGACTGGAGCGCCGTGTTCCTGACCACCGAACGCGCAGTGGATACCGCCTATGCCGGGCTGGGTTATGCCGCCTTCGCGCTGACCATGACGGTCGGCCGGCTGACCGGCGATTCAGTGGTGCACCGCCTGGGGGCCAGACGCGTGATCATCTATGGCGGATCGATCGCGGCAGCCGGGTTCCTGCTAGCGACCCTCGCACCGATGTGGCAAGCCGCGCTACTGGGCTATGCGTTGGTGGGCGCCGGGTGTTCGAACATCGTGCCGGTGCTGTACACCGCCGTCGGCAAACAGACCCTGATGCCGGAAGCGATCGCTGTGCCGGCCATCACCACCATCGGCTATGCCGGCATCCTTGCCGGCCCGGCGCTGATCGGCTTCGTCGCCCATGGCAGCAGCTTGAGCATTGCCTTTGGGTTGATTGCGCTATCGCTGGTGGCGGTGGCGGCCAGTGGGAAGGTGTTGAAGGTCTGAGTTCTCTACAGACCTTGTGGGAGCAAGGCTTGCCCCCACAGGTATTTTTTCTTCTGATTACGCTTCAGGCATCTTGCGAAAGCCCACCGCCAAGCGGTTCCAACCATTGATGGCGTTGATCGCCACGGTCAGGTCGACCATTTCCTTGGGGCTGAAATGCTCGCTCAGCAAGGCATAGTCGGCGTCCGGCGCGTGGGTGTCGCTCAGGCGGGTCAGGGCTTCGGTCCAGGCCAGGGCCGCGCGCTCGCGGCCGGTGAAGAATGGCGCTTCACGCCAGGCGGTCACGGCGTACAGGCGACGTTCGGTCTCGCCATCCTTGCGGGCATCGGCGGTGTGCATGTCGATGCAGAAGGCGCAGCCGTTGATCTGTGAGGAACGCAGCTTGACCAGCTCCAGCAGGGACTTCTCCAGGCCCAGCTTCGAGACGGCGGTTTCCAGGGCCAGCATGGCTTTGAAAGCGTCAGGGGAAGCGGTGTAGAAATCGGTACGCGGTTGCATGGTGAACTCCAGAACAATTGGGTGTGGCGCTACGTTAGCCGTGCAGTGGCGCGGTACAAATAGCCAATTGTTGGGAAGTTCGGGTGGCCAATGGCAGGCGGTGGGAACAACCTATCAAAGGGAGAGAGGCTTCTCTGTGGCGAGGGAGCTTGCTCCCGCTCGGCTGCGCTGTAGGAGCTGCCGAAGGCTGCGATCTTTTGATCTTTCGCTCGGGACTCAAGTGACTGGGGAAAGATCGCAGCCTCGTTGCACTCGACAGCTCCTACGACCCAGCGGGAGCAAGCTCCCTCGCCACAGGGCCATGAGCACTTCAGTCAGGCCCGGCTGCGCAACCATTGCAAAAAACGCTTCTTGACGATCGGCTTGGGGGCTTCGCGGGTCAGGTTCTGGGCCAGGTGCATGCGCACGTCCAGCAGGTTTTTCATCGCGTCGTTGATGTCGCGACGGGCCTCGAGGCACGGCTTGAGGTAGCTGTTCTCGATGCGGTACAGGGTGCAGAAGGTCTTGGCGTTAAAGTTCGCCAGCGCTGCCTGTTCGGCGACGATCCCGGCTTCGCCGATCACCTCCCCCGGCCCCATGCGCCCGCCCTCGAGTGGCTGGCCGTTGCGCATGAGGCTCACGCTGACCACCCCGGACTCGATGATGAACAGATGATCGCTGACCTCCCCGGCCGCCAGGATCACATCACCCGCACGGAAGGTCTGCAGGGTCATGTTCTGGCTGAAGGTGTCTTTCTCGTCCTGGCGCAAGGTAGAGAAAATGTTCGAGCTTTCCAGCAGGGCCCGGGGTCGCGACACCTCCTGCGGCACCGCGCTTTCACTGGTGGACAACAGGCTCACGCCCGACGCCTGCAAATGCCGGAACGCCAGGTCGAACAGCTGGTTGCGCACCGTGCGTTTCTGGGCCATGGAGGCAACGAACCCGCTGATCTCGTACTCCGCGCCGCCACTGCCGCTGCTTTTAAGCGTCACGCAGGGGGGCGGGCTGGCGAGCAGGGAACGACAGCCGATCATCGCCCGCTCCAGCGCGTCGATCACGGTTTGTGGCCGCGCATGAGGGCTGACCTGGATACTGATGGACAAGCCATGGACGTCGCTGGGTCGACTGAAGTTGATGACCTTGGCCTTTGCCGCCAGCGAGTTGGGGATCACCGCCATGCTGCCCTGGGCGGTCTGCAAGCGCGTGGCCCGCCAGTCGATGTCAGTGACCCGGCCTTCGGTGCCGTCGATGGAAATCCAGTCATCAAGCTGATAAGGCTTGGTGGTGTTGAGCACGATCCCGGAGAACACGTCGCTGAGGGTGCTCTGCAAGGCCAAGCCGACGATGATCGCCATCGCGCCGGACGTCGCCAACACGCCTTTGACCGGCAAATCCAGCACGTAGGCCATTGCCGCGATGACGGCGATCAGGAAAATCACCGCGCCGAGCAAATCCTGCAGCAACCGCCCGGTATGGCCGACCCGTTGCATCATCGCCGCACCGATCAGCACCGTCAGGGTTCGCGCGGCGAACAGCCACCAGGCGATCTGCAGGCCGGTCGCGGCCAGGTGCCGCGGCACATCGTCAACCCACTGCGCCGGCTCCATGGGGTTGAGGCCTTCGTTGAACAGCAGCACGCTGAACAGCGAAAAAATCACCAGCCTTGCGCCGACTTTCCAATAGATCCGATCCGCACTGACCAGGCGCCACATCAACAGGTCGAGCACCAGCAGCGCCAGGGAACAGAGCAGCGGGTGCTCGGAGATCAGAGACAGCATCGGGACAGCTCCAGGAAGGCGATTGGCGAAGATTGGCACAGAATGAATACTCTGTAGAGATCCCCATGCAGATCCCCATTGTGGGAGCGAGCTTGCTCGCGATGGCGGTCTGACAGTCAACCCATCATTGAATGTCCTACCGCTATCGCGAGCAAGCTCGCTCCCACAATGGGTTCAGCGTGGCTGTTGTTTCGCCTCAATCGTCCATCCGGCCAAAACGCCCCGAGTGGAAATCATTGAAGGCCTGGTGGATTTCCTGCTCGCTGTTCATCACGAACGGACCATGGCCGACGATGGGTTCGTCGATCGGCTCGCCACTGAGCAGCAGCACCACCGCGTCGTTATTGGCTTGCAGGCTCAATTGGTCGCCGGCCCGGTCGAACAGGGCCATCTGCCCGGCCTCGACCCGTTCGCGACCATTGGCCTGGACCGAGCCGCGCAATACCACCAAGGCGGTGTTGTGACCTTCGTGCAGGTCAAGAATGAGGTTTTTCCCGGCATTCAAGCGAATGTCCCAGACATCGATAGGCGTGAAGGTCCTGGCGGGGCCTTGCTGCCCTTCGAAGCGCCCGGCGATCAGGCGCAGGCTGCCGGCGTTGTCCTTCAGGGCGATGTTCGGAATGTCGCCCTTGAGGATCGTCTGGTAGCCGGCCGGGGCCATCTTGTCCTTGGCGGGCAGGTTGACCCACAACTGGACCATCTCCATGAACCCACCCTGCCGGGCGAAGGCTTCGGAGTGGAACTCTTCGTGGATGATGCCGGACGCGGCGGTCATCCATTGCACGTCGCCGGGACCGATCTTGCCGCCGCTGCCGGTGGAGTCACGGTGCTCCAGTTCGCCCTGGTAGACGATTGTCACGGTTTCGAAACCGCGATGCGGGTGCTGGCCGACACCACGACGCTCGGTGGTGGGCGTGAATTCAGTCGGGGCGGCGTGGTCCAGCAGCAGGAACGGGCTGACGTGCTTGCCCAGGTTGTCATAGGAAAACAGCGTGCGAACCTGGAAGCCATCGCCAACCCAATGGGGCCGTGGGCTGGTGTAGAGGCCGATGATGTTTTTCATGCTGTGTCTCCAAAATCAGGTACTGCGATTCAATGGACACAGCTTAGAACCGACACCTTTGCAGCACTAGACTGCAAAAATCGGCTTTAGCGTTCTATTTAGAGAACGACTGAAAAACCTGTGGGAGCGAGCTTGCTCGCGATAGCGCTGTATCAGCCGAAGATGCATCGACGGGCAGACCGCTATCGCGAGCAAGCTCGCTCCCACAGGTTCTGGTGTCATTCAAAGGTGATTGCGCTTGGCAAACTCCGACAGCCCCACCAAGGATTGCAGGCCAAGCTTTTCCAACAGGCGAGTCTTGTAGGTGCTGACGGTTTTTGGGCTCAGGAACAGGCTTTCGGCGATGTCCTTGCCGCGCATGCCCATGGCCAGCATGCGCAGGATGGACAGCTCACGGGTAGAGAGGCTTTCCAGCGCCTGCTGTTCGCTGCGCTGCTGAAAATCCAGCCTGACGGACATCTGTGGAAAATAGGCATAACCGGACTTCAAGGCCTGGATGGCCTTGGTCAGTTCCTTGAGATCGCTTTTCTTGGTCACAAAACCCCGGGCCCCGGCCGAGATGCAGCGGTTGCAGAAGTGCTGCGCATCCTGGGAAGTGAACACCAGCACGCTGCACTCAGGGAACTGGGCCATGATCCAGACCAGCAGGTCCAGGCCATCGAAACCGTTCATCACCAGGTCGAGGATCACCAGGTCTGGCACGCACGCCTTGATGAGGGCCCTGGCATCGGCCGCGCCGCTGGCGTCCCGGATGTGGGTGAACGCCTCATTCTGGCAAATAAGCCGCAGCGCCCCTCGTATGACAGGGTGGTCATCCACGATCAACACGTCTTTCAAGGCAACTCCCCAGGTCATTACAAACGGCACCGGCGCCATGACTGCGCCGGACTCTCGCACAAGCGCCAGGCCCTGCCACCTGTCAGATCCGACAGTGCAGACCAGCGGTCTTCCTCAGCGTCCATGGCCCTGCCTGAGGGCACGCGTCCACGGTTGCAGCGACTCACTGGCTTGAGGGTCGACCCGCTCCATCAGGCACCGCAGGGAGGCAAGGTCAGGCAGTGGTGCCTGGCTCAGGTGCATGCTCGATCGGCGCGCGACCGGCACCGGCGACAGGCTGGCCGGTTGCGCGTTGTAAATCATCCCGTGACGAACCTGTGGGTTATAGATAACAAAATCGTGCAAGTCCAACGCCCCGCTTGCCAGCCCGGCATTGACGACGATCAGGTCGAACGGCTCGCTGCCGTACTCCACCAGCGTCAGCAACTCTTGCACATGACTCACGGGGACAATCCGGAAATAGCCCTGTTGGTTGAACAGGCGCTCCAGCACGATTCGATGAGCATGGTGTGGGTCGGCAATCAGGATACGGAGTGCTTTGTTCGGCATGGCAAGCTTTCCAATAGCAACGCGCCAGGTAGAAACCGGCTCAGAACATTAAGGGCCGTCAGGCTAGAGGAAGCGTTTGAAAGACGATGTAGGATTATTCCTAAAATGATGACGGACCAAGCCCCTGCGACGAGGGAATTCACCCTACGCTCGACGCTTTTGTAGGAGCTGGCGAAGCCTGCGATCTTTTGATCTTTGATCTTTCGCTTGGGACTCAAGTGTCTGGGGAAAGATCGCAGCCTCGTTGCACTCGTCAGCTCCTACAGCTCCTACTCCTCCATGTAGGTCTTCAGTTGTTCCGCCAGGTGCTCGATGGCTTGGCGAATATCTTCCACGGCTTGGGCGAGCAGCAACGTATCGCCGCCCCGACAAGCGCTTTCCAGCGCCTCGCAGGCGGCGATCAGGCGTTGCGCCTGGACGATCCGCGCCCCACCCTTGATCCGGTGCGCCAGGTCCGCCAGGCCCGGCAAGTCTTGTCGACTGGACAGGTGCAACAGTCGCGCTTGATCGTCGGCATTGCTGCTGACCAGTTCCTCCAGCAGTGCCCTGATGGCGGTCGTGTCGCCTCCGGTCAGTTGTTCCAGGCTAGTCAAGTCGATTTCATCGTCGGGCTGAGGCGCCCCCACGTCCGGCGTGACCGAAGCCAGGCACGCGTTAAGCTCCCGAAGGCTGAGGGGTTTGAACAGGCAATCGTCCATCCCGGCCTCGGCACAGCGGTCCTTTTCCTCAGGCTGGGCGTTGGCCGTGAACCCCAGGATCACCCCGGGCGACAGGTTTTGCGCACGCTCTTCGTCGCGAATGGCCCGCGCGAGTTCGTAGCCGCTCATCAAGGGCATGTTGCAGTCGGTGATGACCACATCGAAGTGTTCGTTGCGCCAGGCGTGCAGACCTTCGACACCGTTCTGTGCCTCCTGGACACGATGGCCCAGGTAGCCCAGTTGCTTGGACAGCAGCAAGCGATTGGCCGGGTAGTCATCGACCACCAGGATACTCAGCGCCCGGCCTGGTACCAGCGCCTCGGCCTCGACAGGCGGCGCGGTCGGCAAGGCATCGAGCAGGGGCAGGTCCAGCAGGATCTCGACCTGCGTGCCCGCCCCCGCCACGCTGCGCAACGTCAGGGTGCCGCCCATCATTTCGCACAAGGTGCGGCTGATGACCAGCCCCAGCCCGGAACCGCTGCGCGCCGACTGGGTCGTGTGGCTGGCCTGGGTAAAGGGGCTGAACAGGCGGCGCTGGTCCTCAGGCGAAATCCCGCAGCCGGTGTCCTCGACTCGCAGGCAAATGCCCAGGCGCCCGTGTTCAATGTCCGGCTCGCCGCGCACACTCAGGCGCACCTCGCCCTGGTCGGTGAACTTGATGGCGTTGCTCAACAGGTTCGAGACGATCTGCTTGAAGCGCAACGGGTCGATCAACACGTCACGATTGACCTCGGCGTCCAGTGCCCGTTGCAGGCGCAGGTGTTTCTGCCGGGCCAGGCCCTCGAAAATCCGCGCCACCGACTCGGTCAATTCGCGCAGATTGGCCCGTTGCGGTACCAGCGACAGCTTGCCCGACTCGATGCGGGCGATGTCGAGGATGTCGCCGATCAAGTCCAGCATGCCATGGGCGGCCCCCGACGCGACCTCGATGGCGAACCGGTCCACGATGCCTTGGTCGGCTTTTTTCAGGGCCAGTTCCAGCAGGCCGATCACCGCGTTCATCGGTGTGCGGATCTCATGGCTCATGGTCGCCACGAAGGTGGTCTTGGCCCGGTTGGCGTCGTCGGCGCTTTCCTTGGCGACGCGCAATTGCTCCAGCAGGCGCCGCAAGTAAATGACCCAGCCCAAGGTCACCAGCAACAGCAGCGCAGCGACGGTGAACCCCTGGAGAATCGTGGTGCGGTTGCGCAGCCAGTAACTGTCGTCGATCACCACCTCGCTGCGCCAGCGGTTGGTCAACTCGTCCATCTCTTCGGGAGAAATGCTCAACAGCGCCTTGTCGAGAATCGAGTAGAGCTCCAATGCGCCCCGGTTCGTTGCCAACGCAACGCGCGCGGGCAAGGTGCCGACGGTACTGGTGACCTGCAGCTTGTCGCGGTACTGGCGGGAGATCATGTAGCGGGCACTGATCAGCGGATTGACCGCAGCGTCCGCCGTGCCGGCGGCGACCATGGCCATGGCGTCGGCGGTGTTTTGTGCCGTCACCAACTGCACGCGGGGGAACTGCTCCAGCAGGAACTCGCGCAACACGTTGCCGCGCACCAGCGCCAGGCGCTTGCCGGCCATCTGGTCCAGGGTTAGCGGGCCCTTGGCCCGAGCGGGCACCACCAGCACGAACGGATTCGTCAGGTACGGTCGGGTAAAGCGCAACTCGTCTTCAAGTTCGGTACTGGGTATGGCGGTCGCCAGGACATCGGCCTTGCCGCTCTTGACCTGCCCGATCAAATCGTCAACCGAACCGCCACGCTGCACATCGAATTTCAAACCGGTGCGCAAGCTGATCCTCGCCAGCACATCGGCGCCGATACCGCGCAAATGGCCTTGCTCATCGAAGAACGTCAGCGGCAGGAAGTTTTCGTTGGCGGCGACCTTGATCCGTGGGTGGGCATCCAGCCAGCGCTGCTCCTTGACGCTGAAGTGCAGCGCCTGCTGACCCGGCATGCTCGCGCCGCCGGCACTCCAGCGCCTCAGGATGCTCATGTGTTCGCTGGCGGGAATGGCTTGCAGCGCGGCGTTGATAATGCGCAAGAGGCGCGCGTTGTCGCGGCTGACCGCGAAGGCGAACGGCTGCACTTCCATGCGCGAGAAATCGGCCAGTTGAATATTGTTCAGGTAATTCTTGCTGATCAGGTAGTTGGAACTGATCGAATCCCCCAGATAAACGTCGGCCTGACCAAACGCCACGGCGCCGATGGCGCTCAAGGTCGAGGGGAACAGCTGCAAGGAAGCCTCGGGATAAAACGCCTCGACCGTCTCCGGCGGCAAGTAGTGATACAGCATCGCCACGCGCTTGCCCGCCAGGTCGCTGGGCAAGTCCTGGCTGTCGTCGATGCGGGCCACGAGGGTGGGCAGGTCATCGGCATAGGCCTGGGACATCGCCAGGTCCGGATCGGCGGCTTCGAAGCCGTTGGCGGTGCCGAGCATATCGATCTCGCCGCCGCGCAGGGCCTGGAGCGATTCGGCACGGGATGGGTAGCGCTGGACCTGCACCTTGACGTGCAGGAGTTGCCCGAGCAATTGCGCATAGTCGGCGGTCAGGCCTTCATAGTCGCGACCATTGCCAGTGATGCTGAACGGCGCGTAGTCCGGCGCCGAGGCACCCAGCTGCAACGTGCCCTTTTGGCGCAGCCAGGTCCAGTCGGCATCGTCCAGGGACACCGAATAATCGCTCACATTGGAGCGCCCGAGCACCTGCAGCGCCTCGGGGGCCGCGTCCACCGGTGGCACCACACTCAATGAGCCCAGCAACAGCGCCACCAGGCCTGTGCGTAAAAGCAAAATCATCTGGTCAGGGTGTTTCGCTTGGCGTAGTCGGCCCGGCGCACACCGACTGCACGTTCAGTCAGGGTGGACCGGCTGAGGGGTTCAGACTGCCAATACGAGGGAACAGCGAACCGAGCCTTTCAAACAGCAGGAGGCTGTGAGTGAGTGTAGGAAATTTCTGAAGAATTTCCTGACTGGCTTGCGGTTGTTTTGTAGGAGCTGTCGAGCGAAGCGAGGCTGCGATCTTTTGATCTTTTGATCTTTCACTTGGGACTCAAGTGTTTGGGGAAAGATCGCAGCCTCGCTTCGCTCGACAGCTCCTACACAGCTCCTACACAGCGGCCAACCGCAAATCAGGCACCGGGCGCGCCTGCCCGCGATGGTTTCCGTGTTCATACAGCGAGCCGGCGATTTCATCGGCACGCACCGGCAGGATCGACAGCAAGGTGTCGCTCAGGCCATGGCTGGCCTGGCAGAAGCCCTGCATGTAGATCGCCGCCTTGCAGCGCTCGTCGGTGATCAGCTTGTAGTTGCGATCCACCTCGAAATCTCCCAGGTATTGCGCCAGCGGCTCCAGCAGGGTGCGGTGCATCTGCCGTTCGTAACCGGTGGCCAGCACCACGGCGTCATAGCGGCGCACAGTCAATTCGCCCGTGGCGTTGTTGCGCACCGCCAGTTCCACGCCGGTGGCGGTGGCCGTGGCCTTCTCCACCGTCGTGAGGGTGCGGAACGCATGACGGGCGATGCCAGAGACTTTCTGGCGATAGAAAATCCCGTAGATGCGTTCGATCAGGTCGATGTCCACCACCGAATAGTTGGTGTTGTGGTATTCGTTGACCAGGCGCTCGCGCTCGCTGTGGGGTTGCTGGAACACCAGGTCGGTGAACTCCGGCGAGAACACTTCGTTGACGAATGGGCTGTCATCCGCCGGCTTGAGGGCCGAGCCGCGCAGGATCATGTCGACCTGCACCGAAGGGAAGCTGTCGTTGAGGTCGATGAAAGCCTCCGCCGCGCTCTGCCCACCGCCGATGATGGCGATGTTCATCGGCTGGCCCTTCACGCATGGTTGGCCGGCCATGCGTTCCAGGTACTGGGAATGGTGGAACACCCGCGCGTCATCCTTGAAGGCCTTGAACGCCTCGGGGATGCGCGCCGTACCGCCGGCACTGACCACCAGCGCACGGGTGGTGCGGACGAACTCTTCGCCCTGGGCATCGCGGGAAATCACCCGCAGCGCTTCGACCTGCTGGTTGTGCAACACCGGCTCGATGCGCAGCACTTCTTCGCCATAGCGACTCTGCTCGGTGAAATGCCCGGCCACCCAGCGCAGGTAGTCGTTGTACTCCATGCGGCACGGGTAGAAGGTGCCGAGGTTGATGAAATCCACCAGGCGACCGTGGTGCTTGAGGTAATTGACGAACGAATACGGGCTGGTGGGGTTGCGCAGGGTCACCAGGTCCTTGAGGAAGGAAATCTGCAACTCGCTCTGGGTCACCAGGGTGTTGCCGTGCCAGCGGTAGTCGGCCTGCTTGTCGAGGAACAGCACGTCCAGTTCACCCTGGACCGGCCCGCGCTCCTGCAGCGCGATGGCCAGCGCCAGGTTCGAGGGGCCGAAACCGATGCCGATCAAGTCGTGAACGATGGGCGATGCAATTGCCTGTGTCATGTCCAGTGTCCTCTGGAAAAGCCCTCAACAGGGCGCAAAAAGCCTGGGGTGACCTGCCCAGCGTTTAAGGGGCCAACAAGTCGTGTGTTGAGAGGAACGAGGACAATGAAAAAAAATTTACCGCGAGGCGACCGGCGTGGGCAGATTAATGCGCGTCCCACTGCCGCACGCGAACGCGGCAGTGCTTCATGGCGTTGACGATGTGTTTTTCCACCAGCGCCCGGGAAATGCCCAGGCGCTCGGCGATTTGCGGGTGGGACAAGCCTTCGAGCTTGCGCAGCAGGAAGCTCTCGCGGCACAGCGGTGGCAGCTCGGCCAAGGCACGCTGGAGCATGTCCAGGCGCTGGCCATGGTCGAGGCTGGAATGGGGCGACGGGGTGAAGAAGCGCTCTTCGCTGTCCAGCACCTCCAGGGATTCGACCTGGCGCAGGGTATTGCGCCGATGCCCGTCGATCACCAGGTTCAGCGCCGTGCGGTAGAGAAACGCCCGCGGTTGCTCGATGGGGACGTCGCTGGCACGCTCCAGCACCCGCACATAGGCGTCATGCACCACATCCTCGGCCGCCTGACGGTTGCCTAGCCTGGCGTTCAGGAAACACACCAGCTCGCGATAGTAGTTTTCCAACATGACTCCCATGCGCAATGGCTGCGACCGCTATCCCTGTGCCCACTCGGCATGCCCGGGACAGGCAATGGCACGATAGTGGCAGATTCGATCGCGTAATTTATAGTAATTCTCATATAGATTTAAAGCTTTGGTTTGTATCAGGACTGATTCGTTCAGATAAATGGGGTGCCAGGGCCGCTTTTGTGGCGAGGGAGCTTGCTCCCGCTGGACTCTGTAGGAGCTGTCGAGCGAAGCGAGGCTGCGATCTTTCCGCTGCCAATTGAGTTCAAAGCGAAAGATCAAAAGATCGCAGCCTCGCTTCGCTCGGCAGCTCCTACAGTAAGTGTTTCACAGCAGTAAATTCCCGCCCGGAACGCTCGTTTACCAGGACAGCCTCCCGTCCCTGCCCTTCCTCGGACGGGCCCGATATCACCGGCCGGAACCCTGCATGAAACGTCCCCGCCCTACCCGACGCGCCTGGCTTCTCACCTTCGCCCTGCTTCCGGCCGTGGCCTTCGCCGCGTGGCAAGCGGTGGCGCCAAGCCGTGCGCCCCTGGTCACCGCGCCCGTCACCCGTGGCGATATCGAAAACAGCGTCACCGCCCTGGGCACCCTGCAACCACGGCGTTATGTCGACGTCGGCGCCCAGGCGTCCGGGCAGATCCAGAAGATTCATGTGGAAGCCGGCGACGAGGTGCGCGAAGGCCAGTTGCTGGTGGAAATCGACCCGTCCACGCAAAAAGCCCGGCTCGACGCCGGGCGTTTTTCAATCGAGAACCTCAAGGCCCAGCTCCAGGAACAGCGCGCCCAGCATGACCTGGCGCAGCAGAAATCCCGCCGCCAGCAACAGCTCAAGGCCGGCGGTGCCACCCGCGAGGAAGACGTGCAGACTGCCCAGGCCGAAGTGCGGGCGACCCAGGCGCGCATCGACATGTTCCAGGCCCAGATCCGCCAGGCCCAGGCCAGCCTGCGCAGTGACGAGGCTGAATTGGGCTATACGCGCATCTATGCGCCGATGAGCGGCACCGTGGTCGCCGTCGGTGCCCGGGAAGGCCAGACCCTCAACGCCCAGCAGCAAACCCCATTGATCCTGCGCATCGCGCGCCTGTCGCCGATGACCGTCTGGGCCGAAGTCTCGGAAGCCGACATCGGCCACGTCAAACCGGGCATGACCGCTTACTTCACCACCCTGGCCGGCGGCAGCCGACGCTGGAGCAGCACCGTTCGCCAGATCCTCCCGGTGCCGCCACGCCCGCTGGAAGCCAGCCAGGGCGGCAGCCCCACGGGCGGTCGCAGCGGCAGCGAGCGGGTGGTGCTCTACACCGTGTTGCTCGACGTCGACAACGCCGACCGCACGCTGATGACCGACATGACCGCCCAGGTGTTTTTCGTCGCCGCCCAAGCCAAGGACGTGCTGACCGTGCCCATCGCCGCCTTGCAGGACGCCGGCCAGGTACGGGTGCTGGCCGACAATGGCGATGTCCAGCCACGCACCGTTCGCACTGGCGTCAGCGATCGACTGCGTACCGAGATTGTCGACGGCCTGAGCGAAGGCGACCGGGTGCTGATCGGCCCGGCCACCGGCAGCGGAGGCTGAATGAACACGCCCCTGATCGAACTGCGGGACATTCGCAAGGCCTACGGCGGTGGCGACAGTCCTCGGGTGGAGGTGCTGCGCGGCATCGACTTGGCCATTCACGCCGGGGAATTCCTGGCGATTGTCGGCGCGTCCGGCTCCGGCAAATCGACCTTGATGAACATCCTCGGCTGCCTCGACCGCCCCACCAGCGGCGAGTACCGTTTCGCCGGCGAAGACGTCGCCGGCCTGGGCAGTGATGAGCTGGCCTGGCTGCGGCGCGAAGCGTTCGGCTTCGTGTTCCAGGGCTATCACCTGATCCCCTCCGGCACCGCCCAGGAAAACGTCGAGATGCCGGCCATCTACGCCGGCACCTCGGCCGCCGAGCGCCATACCCGGGCCAGCGCCCTGCTCGACCGCCTGGGCCTGGCCAGCCGCACCGGCAACCGCCCCCATCAATTGTCCGGCGGCCAGCAGCAACGCGTGTCGATTGCCCGGGCCTTGATGAACGGCGGCCACATCATCCTCGCCGACGAACCCACTGGCGCCCTCGACAGCCAGAGCGGCATCGAGGTCATGGCCTTGCTCGACGAACTGGCGAGCCAGGGCCACGTGGTCATCCTGATCACCCACGACCGCGAAGTGGCGGCCCGGGCCAAGCGCATCATCGAGATCCGCGACGGGCTGATCATCAGCGACAGCGCCACTTCTTTGCCAACTGACGTGCAAGCCAATCCAAAGGCACTGCAAGCCGTGGACCTGCGCCAGCGCCTGAGTGCCGGTAGCGAACACAACGGCGCCTGGAAAGGTGAGCTGGTGGACGCGGTACAGGCGGCGTGGCGGGTGATGTGGATCAATCGTTTTCGCACCGCCCTGACGCTACTGGGCATCGTCATCGGCGTGGCCTCGGTAGTGGTCATGCTGGCCGTGGGCGAAGGCAGCAAGCGCCAGGTCATGGCCCAGATGGGCGCCTTCGGCTCGAACATCATCTACCTCAACGGCATCGCGCCCACACCGCGCGCTACCAAGGGCATTATCAGCGAATACGACCTGGCCGCCCTCGCCGCGTTGCCCGAGGTGCAGCGAATCATGCCGGTCAACGGTGCCGAGGCCAGCGTGCGTTTCGGCAACCTCGACCACACCAGCTACGTCGGCGGCAACGACACCAATTTCCCGATCATCTTCAATTGGCCGGTGGCCCAGGGCAGCTACTTCAGCGAGGCCGACGAGCGCAGCGCGGCGGCGGTGGCGGTGATCGGCCACAGGGTCCGACAGAAACTGCTCAAGGATGTCGCCGACCCCATCGGTCGCTACATCCTGATCGAGAACGTGCCGTTCCAAGTGGTCGGCGTACTGGCCGAGAAAGGCGCCAGCTCCGGGGACTCAGACGCCGACAACCGCGTCGCGGTGCCCTACTCTGCCGCCAGCGTGCGGCTGTTCGGCACGCGCCATCCCGAGTACGTGGTGATTGCCGCCAAGGACGCAGGCAAAGTCCAACAGGCCGAGCAAGCCGTCTCGCGGACGCTGTTGCGCCTGCATGACGGCAAGCAGGATTTCGAACTGACCAACAACGCCGCGATGATCCAGGCCGAAGCACGCACCCAGGGCACGCTGTCGCTGATGCTCGGCGCCATCGCGGCGATTTCGCTGCTGGTGGGCGGCATCGGCGTGATGAACATTATGCTCATGACCGTGCGTGAACGGACCCGCGAGATCGGCATCCGCATGGCCACCGGCGCCCGCCAGCGCGACATCCTGCGCCAGTTTCTCACCGAAGCGGTGATGCTCTCGGTGGTCGGTGGGGTCACCGGTATCGGCCTGGCCCTGCTGGTGGGCGGCGCGTTGCTGCTGGGCAAGATCGCCGTGGCCTTCGAATGGTTGGCGGTGTTCGGCGCCTTCGGTTGCGCGCTGGTCACCGGCGTTGTCTTCGGTTTCATGCCGGCCCGCAAGGCCGCCCGCCTCGACCCGGTCGCGGCCCTTACCAGTGAATGAACCCCACGCTATGAAAGTCCACCTGACCCTCCTGGCCGCCAGCCTGTTGCTGGCGGCCTGCGCCACCCCTGCGTCGGCGCCGGACAGCGGCCTCCAACCGCCACCGGCCTGGCAGAACCTCGATACACCCAGCGCCCGGGCGGATAACCAGCAATGGTGGACGCACTTCGGCAGCCCGCAATTGAACCGCTTGATCGAGCAGGCGCGCCTGGACAGCCACGACCTGGCCGCGGCCATGGCCCGAGTGCGCCAGGCCGAGGCCAGCGCCGTCATTGCCGGCGCGCCGCTGCTGCCGGAGATCAGGGCCGGGCTCAACGGCAATCGCCAGGAATTGCTACGGGGCAAGGGCTACAGCCAGCTGGATGTGGATCGGAACAACCGCACCATCGATTACTACGACGCCAACCTCAGTGCCACTTATGAGCTGGATTTCTGGGGCGGCAAACGGGCGGCCCGGGACAGTGTGCTGAAGACGTTGGCGGCCAGCCAGTTCGACCGCGCGACGGTGGAGTTGACCCTGCTCAGCGGCGTCGCCAACAGCTACACCCAGGCCTTGTCCCTGCGCGAGCAACAGCGCATCGCCGAACAGAACCTGGGCAACGCCCAACGCGTGCTCGACCTGGTGCAGACCCGCTACGACGCCGGCAGTGCCACAGCCCTGGAACTGTCCCAGCAAAAAAGCCTGGTGGCGGCCCAGCAACGCCGCTTGCCTCAGGTGCAGCAACAAGCCCGGGAAGCGTTGATCACCCTGGCGACGCTGCTGGGGCAACCGGTGCAGTCGGTCAGGCTCGACGACGACAGTTTCGACCGCCTGCACTGGCCGGCCATCGACGCTGGCGTGCCCAGCCAATTGCTGAGCCGCCGCCCGGACATCGCCGCCGCCGAAGCCCGCCTCGCCGCCGCCCAGGCCGACATCACCGTCGCTCGCGCCGCCATGCTGCCCAGCGTGACCCTGGGCCTGAGCCTGGGCACTGGGGCCGACATCGCCGACCAATTGCTGCGCAACAACTTCTACAACCTCAGCGCCGGTTTGGCCGCGCCAATCTTCAACAACGGCCGCCTGAGCGCCGAACGCGACCGAGCCACCGCGCGCCAGGAGGAACTACTCGAGCTGTACCGCGCCGCCATCATCAACGGCTTCGCCGACGTCGAGAAAGCCCTGAACGGCATCAACGGCCTGGACCGCCAACGGCAATGGCAAAGCGAAGAACTGCACCAGGCCCAGACCGCCTTCGACCTCGCCCAACGCCGCTACCAGGCCGGCGCCGAAGACCTGCTCACCGTACTGGAAACCCAACGCACCCTCTTCACCGCCCAGGACATGAACGTGCAACTGCGATTGGCGCGGGTGCAGGCGAGCGTGGCGCTGTACAAGGCGCTGGGTGGGGGTTGGCGGGTGATGTAGGCCCCAGGCTCATCTTTCGATCGTTCCCACGCTCCGCGTGGGAATGCCTCTACGGACGCTCTGCGTTCGGCTCTCTGGGACGCGGAGCGTCCCCGGCTGCATTCCCACGCGGAGCGTGGGAACGATCAGTAATGGTGTTCGGCTTTGGCTCTGTTTATCCGGCCATGTAGGACTCCCGAGCAAGGCTACGTTGCCTTGCGTCATTGCCTACAACTACGCCAGAATCCGCCGGCTTGTGCGCTTGGCTTGTGGCTTTTACTGTTCCCAGGTCGCTGATTTCAGCGATCGGGTTTGGTAGCCCGCGAGTCAACTAGGCGCAAGCGCCACCTTCTACAGATGCTCTCTCGCGCCTGTGTCATGGTGGCCGTGCGCAGGGCGTCTTCGGGCGCGCCGGGTTCCTAGTGCTCCGGTCTACCAACCCGCGTACGGCCGCCACCCAATCGTTTGGTAGCGAGGGTGACGAGTCCAAAAAACTCAACGAAGCCGCCGACCGCGCCCTCGCCTCGGTCAATGCCATGGCCAACGAACTGGCCTTTGATTTGGAAGGCGCGCGACGGAGTTTTGCCCTGGGGATCCAGCAGATGGTCGAGCTGAGTGAGCTGCTGGCGAACCGCGCCCTGGACATCGCCGCGCCGCGATAAGCGCCCGAGTCATTGTGCTGGGCTACGTCCCGTAGGAGCTGACGAGTGCAACGAGGCTGCGATCTTTCCCCTGACGCTTGAATCCCAAGCGAAAGATCAAAAGATCGCAGCATCCGGCAGCTCCTACAGGGTGCAGCCCAGCGGCAGCAAGCGTCCTCGCCACAAAAGCAGCCATCCATATAGCCCAGGTTCGATCGTTCCCACGCTCCGCGTGGGAATGCCTCTACGGACGCTCTGCGTTCGGCCCTTTGGGACGCGGAGCGTCCCTGGCTGCATTCCCACGCAGAGCGTGGGAACGATCAGTAATATCTGACCCACTGAGGTGCTGGCCATTGGGGCCGCTTCGCAGCCCAGCGGGAGCAAGCTCCCTCACCACAAAAGCAGTCTTTTACACAGCCCAGGTTCGGTCAGTTCGGGCCAGGGTTCACACCGGTTTGGATTTTAGATTACGCGCATACCACGGCCGTTGCGGCACGCGGCGGAACAGGTCGGAGAGCTTTTTGTCATCGCTGCCGAAGGTGATGCGCAGGGCCAGTTTCATGGTTTCCGGGTCCATCTCCACCGAACGTCCAACCTGCAACCCCGGCGTGGTGCTGCAACCGTGGGTGTCCGGGCCCAGCCAGGGATCGGCGATTTCGACCCAACGGCCCGGGGCGTACCAGGGCACGCCGTTGACGTCGAGCCGGCTCACTTCGCCCGGATGGAAACGCTCGTGGGCGCGGAACCAGTCTTCGAGGCGGTCGTCGATCCAGCCGTGGAAGGCCCAGAACACCGGGCTCACGTGGGAGGAAAACGGATCACCGAGGAAGTCGTTTTCCGCGGCGAACCAGCGCTGGGCGAAGTCGTCCGGGTCGCGGGCGAACGGCACCGGGTGACCGTTGGAAGGGTCACGCGGCACCGAGGCCCAGCGCATGTGCAACCAGTCGTGCAGGCCCAATTCCACTTCCGAACCGAACTGGCCCAAGGTCAGTTTCGCCAGGTAGCGCGGGTCGCGGTAACGCGATTCCCAGACCTGGAAATTGCTGTGGTAGGTCTCGGCGGTCTTGATGTCGCTGACCCACTGGGCATACTGCGCGTCGCCATCGGCCAGCCAGGTCGGCGGCAAGGCCGTGCCATCGTGGTTATCGAGGTAGCGGGCGAACCCAAGGCGATCACGTTCCAGCTCCGGTTGCGGTAAGGGGAAGCGCGGCCACGACGGCAGCGGCTGGAACGAACGGGCCGTGCCGAGCATGTGCCGGTGCATGAAAAAGAAGTCCACGCCCGAGCCATTGCGATCCTTGCGCGGGCCGCGGGCATCACGCTCCTGGTCCCGTGGGCCGGGCTGCCAGCCGATGCCGCGCAGGGCATTGCGCTTGTCCTCGTCCAGGGTGTGCCATTTGTCCCGCGTGGCATGCCAGAGCTGGTGGAACAGCCGATGCTCGGGCGACACCAGCCAGGCCAGCAACGGCGGGCTCAGCGGCGTGCGCTCCCGGGCCTCGGGGAAGCGTTGCTTGAGGGCGATGAAATGATTGTCCTGTTCAGGCAGCGCCATGGGACGGTCCAGGCGCAACACCCGACCGCTGAGGGTGGCGCTGCCGGCATTGCCGAAGCCGGCCCAGACTTCGTCCAGGGTCATGATGCATTCATAGTCCGGCGCGTCCTGGCGAGCACTCATCAGCCGCCAACTCAGTTGCTTCGGGTCGGTGCCGGCCAGGTCGCCCAACACTCGGTAACGCGGCTCTTCGGCGCCACGCAAGCGTTCGGCGGTGTCGAGGTAGCCCACCAGGCCACGGCCCCTGTGGCCGATATCGAGGAATAGTTGCAAATCGTCCCGCGGCAAGCCTTCGAGACCGGCGTCACGGCCGGTGAAACGGAGCGTCCAGATGCCCCGCAACGTATCGGCGCGGCGCTGGCCCGCTACGTCAGCCACGTCGAACGAGGCCTCGCCGGGGGTGATGGTCGGGTCCGGCCGGGTCAGTTCGCGATGCCCGTAATACACCGCAGGCACGGCGGCACCGGTCAGCGCCAGGCCTGCCATGAACCATCGTCGAGAAATCGTCATTGCCTTACCTGTGTCCAGCCCTGGAGCGGGCTTTATCCAAGCTAGAACGATGGGTGGGCTGACAAATTTATAGGCAGTTGTGAGGGCCTCATCGCGAGCAGGCTCGCTCCCACAATGGATCTGAGTCATTCGCAAGAGATGGGTGGGTTTCAAGGCCGCTATCGCGAGCAAGCTCGCTCCCATAGGGGGGCTGGGTACATTCAGGAGAAACAGGTCAACTGCAAGGTCGCCTCGCGAGCAAGCTTTGCTCCCACAGTGGAATTGGATGCGGTCCCCTGTGGGAGCGAGCTTGCTCGCGATGGCGGCCCCGAGAACACCTAAATTTCCCCGCCGATCACTCGTTCTCCCCAGATAGCAAAGGCCCCCGCGCCTGTCCTTCCAAGGCGAACCTGACTGAGATCGGCAATGACAACACCACGTTCGAAAAAGGCTCTTTTCATCGGCCTGCCCCTGGCCCTGGCGTTGACCGTGGGTGCGGGCGTCGCGGCTTGGGACCACTGGTGGCGGGATAACCCCGGCTACCCGGTCAAAGTCATGAACGAAGCCAGGGAGCTGCACGAACGCCTGCTGTCCTTCGACAGCCACATCACCGTGCCGCTGGATTTCGGCACCGCCGGCAATGAAGCCGACAAGGACGGCAGCGGCCAGTTCGACCTGGTGAAAGCCAACCGCGGGCAGCTGTCCGGCGCGGCCCTGACGGTGTTTGGCTGGCCGGAGTTGTGGAACGGCCCCAACGCGCCGCACAAGCCCACCGCCGGCTTCGTCGAGGAAGCGCGCAACCAGCAGGAGGTGCGCTACAAAATCATCACCGGCCTGGTCCGGGACTTTCCCAACCAGGTCGCCATCGCCTACACCCCGGATGATTTCCGCCGCCTGCACGGCGAAGGCAAGTTCGCGATCTTCATCAGTATGCTCAACGCCTATCCCCTCGGCCATGACCTGAGCCTGCTGGACCTGTGGACCGCGCGAGGCATGCGCATGTTCGGCTTCAGCTACATCGGCAACAACGACTGGGCCGACTCCTCCCGTCCGCTGCCGTTCTTCAACGATTCGCCCGACGCCCTCGGCGGCCTGTCGGACATCGGCAAGCAAGCGGTGACGCGCCTGAACGACCTGGGCGTGATCATCGACGTGTCGCAAATGTCGACCCCGGCCCTGGAACAAGTCGCGCAATTGAGCCGCACGCCGCTGGTGGCGTCCCATTCGGCGCCACGGGCGATGGTCGACATTCCACGCAACCTCAGCGACAAGGAAATGCAACTGATCAAGGCCAGCGGCGGCGTGGTGCAGATCGTCGGTTTCTCCCAATACCTGCGGCCGCTGACGCAAAAGACCCAGGACAAGCTCAACGCCCTGCGCGAACGCTTCGACCTGCCGCCGCTGCCCAACCTGGCGATGGCGCTGATGCCCGGCGACCCGATCATCGCCGCCTGGCCGGAACAGAAATTCGGCGAATACGCCGGCCAGCTCTACGGCATCCTCGAAGAAGAACCCAAGGCCAGCCTCAAGGACCTGGGCGATGCCATCGACTACACCGTGCGCAAGATCGGCATCGACCACGTCGGCATCAGCTCGGACTTCAACGAAGGCGGCGGTGTGAAGGGCTGGGAGAACGTCGGCGACATCCGCAACGTCACCGCCGAACTGCTGACCCGCGGCTACTCCGAAGCCGACATCGCCAAACTGTGGGGCGGCAATTTCCTGCGGGTCTGGGACCAGGTCCAGAAAGCCGCCCGCCCCGCCCTCGCGTCGACCCAGAAGGCCGTCCAGCCATGAACGAGCGTCGCACCTTCCTGAAGCAGGCCGGGATCCTCGCCGCCGGCCTGCCGCTCGCTGCCAGCCTGCCCGTCACGGCCAGCGCCGATCCACTGCCACCGCTGCCGAAGGACAAATGGGCGCAGTTGCGCTCGCTGTTCAACCAGGACCCGGACTATCTGCACTTCTCCAATTTCCTGGTCACCACCCACCCGCGCCCGGTGCGCGAGGCCATCGACCGGCACCGCGCCGCCCTGGATAAAAACCCGGGGCTGTTGATGGACTGGGACCTGGGCGTAACCGAAGAACGCGAGGAAAACGTCCGCAGCTGGGCCGGCCGCTACCTGCAAGCGAGCCCGAAACAGATCGCCCTCACCGGCAGCACCACCGAAGGCCTGTCGATCATCTACGGCGGCGTCCACGTGGCGGCCGACCAGGAAATCCTCACCACCGTCCACGAACACTACGCCACCCACACCATTCTCGACCTGCGCACCCAACGGACTGGCACACGGGTGCGCAAGATCAAGCTGTTCGACAACGCTCACGACGCCAGCCACGAACAGATCCTCACAGCCATCGACCGCAACATCCGCCCCGAAACCCGGGTGCTGGGCATGACCTGGGTGCACTCGGGCAGCGGTGTGAAACTGCCGATCGACAAGATCGGCGCCCTGGTGGACAAGCACAACCAGGGCCGCAGCGATGAACAGCGGATCATCTACGTGGTGGACGGCGTGCACGGTTTCGGCGTCGAAGACCTCAGCTTCCCCGCCATGAATTGCGACTTTTTCATCGCCGGCACCCACAAGTGGATGTTCGGCCCGCGCGGCACCGGCCTGGTGTGCAGCCGCAGCGAAGAGCTCAAGTACGTCACGCCGATCATTCCAACGTTCTCTGAGGCCACGGCGTTTTCCACCACCATGACGCCGGGTGGCTACCACGCCTTCGAGCATCGCTGGGCGGCGGACGAGGCGTTCAAGTTGCACCTGCAACTGGGCAAGGCCGAGGTGCAGGCGCGCATCCATGCCCTCAACAGCTATTTGAAAAAACAGCTGGTGGCACAGCCGCAGATCGAACTGGTCACCCCGCTGAGCCCCGACCTGTCCGCCGGTTTCACCTTCTTCCGAGTCAAGGGCCGCGACAGCGACGAAGTCGCCGCCTACCTGATGAAGAACCGCGTAATCGCCGACGCCGTGCATCGCGATGCGGGGCCGGTGGTCCGCACCGCGCCGGGGCTGCTCAACACCGAAGCCGAGATCGATCGCTTCATGGGCTTGCTGGGCAAGACACTCTGAACCTGACTTATCGAGAGAGATGGATGAACAGTTTTTTGTTGAAGCTATTCCCGGCACTGGCCGTCGCCGCCCTGCTGCCCTCCGGCGCCCAGGCCTCGCAAGCGGGCCAGGTCTTTCGTGACTGCAAGGACTGCCCGGAAATGGTCGTGCTGCCCACCGGCACCTTCCAGATGGGCACCCCGGAAGACGAAGTAGGCCGCGAGCCCGACGAAGGCCCGATGCACCCGGTGACGTTCGCCAAACCGCTGGCGATCAGTCGCTTCCAGGTGCTCAAGGGCGAATGGTTCGCCTACCTGCGCGACACCGGCTACACGATGCCCGACGGCGATGAGCGCCCCGGCCGCGCCTGCAAGGCCGGCATTCCGGATTACCAGGGCAGCGACCCTCGCAAGCAATACACCGACCGGCACCCGGCGGTGTGCATGGATTTCGCCGAGGCCAATGCCTACGTCGCGTGGCTGTCGAAAAAAACCGGCAAACACTACCGGCTGGTCAGCGAGTCCCTGCGCGAGTACGCGGCACGCGGCGGCAGCACCGGCCCGTTCCCCTTCCCGTTCGATGAAGGCAAGGAGTACAGCATCGCCCAGCACGCCAACACCTACGGCGCGGCCGACGGCTACAACTTCACCGCCCCGGCCGGCAGCTTCGCGCCCAACGCCTTCGGCGTGTATGACATGCACGGCAACATCTACGAATGGACCGCCGATTGCTACAACGAAAACTATGTGGGCGCCCCGAGCGACGACAGCGCGTGGCTGACCGGCAAGTGCGAATTCAAACGCATCCGTGGCAATGATTGGGGCGAGGCGCCGGTGTTCTCCCGCTCCGGCAACCGCAACGCGCTGGTGCCCGGCGATCGCGGCGACTGGATCGGTTTTCGGGTGGCGCGGGATATGTGAAGACGCCTCGCCGATGCACTTGAAGGCCGGCTTTTGTGGCGAGGGAGCTTGCTCCCGCTCGGTTGCGCAGCGACCGCAAAATCCAGGGGCCGCTGCGCAGCCCAGCGGGAGCAAGCTCCCTCGCCACAATAATGTGTGTCAGGCGGCTCCTCGCTAAATCCCCTTCCCCTCCAATCGTTCTACAGGTGGGCGCGCCCCAACCGGCGTGCCGCCGTCCTCCAGCCCATGCGGTGAACGCCCGCGATGGCCTTCGCCCTTTTTCATCTAGCAGGGAAACCTCCATGAGCCAACCAAAACGCGGGGTGATCACTGAATTGTTCACCCTGCTCAAACCCTTCCGGCTGATTGTCGTGGGCTCCATCCTCTTGGGCATGTTGGGCGGCCTGAGCATCACTGCCCTGCTGGCAACCATCAACGACGCCCTGAACGCCGCCACAACGCCCACGTTCCAGATGCTGGCGACGTTCGCGGGGCTTTGCGCGGCAGCGCTGCTGACCTCGATTCTTTCAGACATCGGCACCAACCATGTCGGCCAGAACATCATCGCCGAGCTGCGTAAATCCCTGGGCAAGAAAGTCTTGCTGGCCCCCATCGAGCAGATCGAACGCTATCGCAGCCATCGGCTCATCCCGGTACTGACCCACGACGTCAACACCGTCAGCGACTTCGCGTTTTCCTTCGCGCCACTGGCCATCGCCTTCACGGTCACCCTCGGTTGCCTGGGCTACCTGGCCTACCTGTCAGTGCCGATGTTTTTGCTGCTGCTGGTGGCACTGGTCATCGGCACGGTCGTGCAATACCTGGCTCGCGCCCGTGGCATCAGGGGTTTCGAAGACGCCCGGGAGGCCGAAGACGCGCTGCAGAAACACTACGGCGCTATCGCTGCCGGGGCCAAGGAATTGCGCATTCATCGCCCACGCCGCCAGCGCATGTTCAGCCAGCGCATCGAAGCGACCGCCGATTACATCTGCGACACCAACATCCGCTCGGTCAATACATTCGTGGTGGCCAAGACGTTCGGCTCGATGCTGTTTTTTGTGGTCATCGGCCTGGTCCTGGCCCTGCAATCGCTGTGGCTGGGCACGGACCGGGTGGTGCTCAGCGGTTTCGTGCTGGTGCTGTTGTACATGAAGGGCCCGCTGGAATACCTGGTGATGACGTTGCCGGTGATCAGCCGGGCGAACGTTGCGTTCAAGCGCATCGCCGAACTGGCCGAGCAGTTTTCCTCACCGGAGCCGCATCTGCTGCTCAACGACAAGCACCTGTGCAAACCAACGATCCAGCACCTTGAGTTGCGCGATGTGCACTACGCCTTCCCCGTGGTCGAAGGCAGCCAACCCTTCGCCCTGGGACCGGTCAACCTGTCCATCGCCCAGGGTGACATCGTGTTCATCGTCGGTGAAAACGGTGGCGGCAAGACCACGCTGATCAAGCTGCTGCTGGGCCTCTACTTCCCCCAGGGCGGCCAAATCCTCCTCGACGGCGCGCCGGTAGGGGCCGCTCAACGGGACGATTATCGCCAGTTGTTCACGACGATTTTTGCCGACTACTACCTGTTCGACGAGCTGGTCCAGGGCGACCAGCAGGTGCCCAAAGACGCCAACCGCTACCTGGAACGCCTGGAAATCGCTCATAAGGTCAGTATTCAGGACGGCGCCTTCAGCACCACCGACCTCTCCACCGGCCAACGCAAACGCCTGGCTTTGCTCAACGCCTGGCTTGAGGAGCGCCCAGTGCTGGTGTTCGACGAATGGGCCGCCGACCAGGATCCGGTGTTCCGGCGCGTGTTCTATACCGAACTGCTGCCGGAACTGAAGGCGCTGGGCAAAACCATCATTGTCATCTCCCATGACGACCGCTATTTCGACATCGCCGATCAACTGGTCCGCATGCAGGCCGGTCAGGTGGTCAGTGAAAAATCTGCGGCGGCTTTTGCCTGAACCCGTCCGACGCAATGCTGTTTATCGAGAACACCATGAACGAACTGCTAGATGATGATCTGCTGATGCTGCTGCTCGACGATGTCGCCGGCGACATGCACGCCAGCGCCAGCCGCCGGCTGGACCGCGCGCCGTTGTCTTTCGCCCAGCAACGCTTGTGGCTGGAGCATCAGCGAGACCCGGCCCGTTCGGCCTACAACTTGCCACGGGCCCTGCGCCTGACCGGTAGACTCGATGCCGACGCCCTGGAACAGGCGCTGAATCGGGTCATCGACCGACACGACATCCTGCGCACCGCGTTCAATGACCTCGACGGTGCGGCAGTCCAGGTCGTCGAGCGCAACGTCTGCCTAATCCTGCATCGGGAGGACCTCGGCGCGCTCGCCCCCCAGGCACGAGCCATGGCACTCTCACAGCGCATCGAGTTGCACGCCCGGCAACCGTTCGATCTCAGCCACGCGCCGCTGATGCGGGCGACGCTTCTGCGGCTGGGCAGCGACGAACATGTACTGCTGCTCAACATGCATCACATTGTCTCCGATGCCTGGTCCAACACGATCCTCATGCAGGACATGACCCAGGCCTACGCTCAGGCCTTGCTCGGTGATCCGTCACCGCTGCCACCGTTGTCCCTGCAATACGCCGACTACGCCACCCATCAGCGAGGCGAGTATTTGCAGGGCACGGCCTGCCAGCGCAGCGGTGAATACTGGCGCCACTACCTGGGTCGCGACCTGCCCACGCTGGAACTGCCCCTGGATTTCCCCCGCACCGCCGGCCAGCAGCATAGGGCCGGACGTGTGCACGTAACACTTGCCCCCGCAGTGACCCGGGCCCTGGACGCGTTCTGCCAACACCAGGGCCTTTCGCCTTTCGTGGTGGCACTGGCTGCCTGGCAGCTGTTGCTGGGCCGGTACAGCAACCAGGACGATTTCACCGTCGGCGTGCCCAACGCCAACCGCAACAGCCATGAATGCCAGGACCTGGTGGGGTTCTTTGTCAGCAGCCAGGTGTATCGGACGCGGATCGACTCGACCCACAGCGTGTCGGATTTCCTGCGCAGTTTGCGCGCCCAGTCCCTCGCCGCGCTGGAACATGCCGACTACCCGCTGGAGCTGATCCTTGATCAACTGCAACGTCCCGGCGCACAGGGCTTGTTCCAGGTCTTGTTCAACTGGCGCACCGGCTCACCGCCCCTGACGATCTCGCCCAACGGCGAACTGGCCCTGGAGTTTCTCGATACAGGCGACAGCCAGGCCAAGTTCGACTTGTCGCTGGATGTCGATTATTCACAGCAGCAGATTCTGGCGACGTTCGAATACAGCCGTGATCTCTACCGCACTGAAACCATCGAGCGCATGGCCGGCCACTGGCAAAACCTGTTGCAGGACCTGATCGAAACCCCTGAACGCGCCCTCGGCGAATTGCAATTGCTGAGCGCTGAGGAACGGCAACACACCCTGCACGACTGGAACCGCCAGCCCACCCGACTGCCTTGCGAACAGTGCCTGCACCAGTTAATCGAGGCCCATGCCGCCGCCACGGGTGACGCCACGGCACTGACCTTTGAAGGGCAGCACATGAGCTATGCCGAGCTCAATCGACAGGCCAATCAACTGGCCCATCGGCTGATCGAGCAAGGCGTCGGGCCCGACGTGCTGGTCGGCATCGCCGCCGAGCGTACGCCGCAAATGATCATTGGCCTGTTGGCGATTCTCAAGGCCGGTGGCGCGTACGTGCCGCTGGACCCGGCCTACCCGGCCGATCGCCTGGCCTACATGATCCAGGACAGTGGCGTGACGCAGATCCTGACCCAGGCTCATCTGCGTGAATCGTTGGCGTTGCCAGCCGACATGAACTGTTTGTCGCTCGACCCCGTCGAGATCGAGGGCGACTATCCCGAACACAATCCGGATGTGCCGATGCACCCGGATAACCTGGCGTATGTGATTTACACCTCCGGCTCGACCGGCCAGCCCAAAGGCGCATTGCTGACGCACCACAACGTCAGCCGATTGTTCCGGGCCACTGACCGCTGGTTCAGCTTCGATCACCAGGACGTCTGGTGCCTGTTCCATTCCTATGCCTTCGACTTTTCCGTGTGGGAAATTTTCGGTGCGTTGCTGCACGGCGGCCGACTGGTCATCGTGCCCCACGCGGTGAGTCGTTCGCCGCAGGAGTTCTACGCCCTGGTTTGCCAAGAACACGTCACCGTGCTCAACCAGACGCCCTCGGCGTTCAGGTCGTTGCTAAAAGTCGCCTGCGAGCCTCATCAGCCGCTTGGTCACCGGCTGCGCCAGGTCATTTTTGGCGGCGAAGCCATCGATGTGCAGAGTTTGCGCCCCTGGTTCGAACGTTTCGGCGACCAGTCGCCTCGATTGATCAACATGTATGGCATCACGGAAACGACCGTCCATGTCACCTGGCGACCGCTGTCGATCGACGACTTGAACAGCGAGACCGCGAGCCCTATCGGCCAGCCCATCGTCGACCTGTCCTGGTATGTGCTCGACGCGCACCTGAACCCGGTCCCCAAGGGCTGCATCGGTGAGCTGCATGTCGGTCGGGCCGGCCTGGCCCGTGGTTACCACCAACGCGCCGACCTGACCGCCAGCCGCTTTATCCCCGACCCGTTCGATCCGCTGCCGGGTGGTCGCCTGTATCGCACCGGCGACCTGGCACGTTATGGCAGCGACGGCAGCATCGAATACATCGGGCGCCTGGATCACCAGGTCAAGATCCGCGGATTCCGCATTGAATTGGGCGAAATCCAGGCACGTTTGCAAGCGCTGCCGGCGGTCCGGGATTGTGTCGTGTTGACCCATGAAGGCCCGGCCGGCCTGCAACTGGTCGCTTATGTGATTGCCACGCAAGCGTCCATGAGTGGGTTACGCGAAGGTCTGTTGGCCGCTCTCAAAGCGCAGTTGCCGGACTACATGGTGCCCAGTCACCTGGTGTTCATCGATCACTTGCCGCTCAATGCCAATGGCAAGCTCGACCGCAAGGCCTTGCCGGAACCGGACGCGCGTCTTCGGCAGACCGATTACGTGGCGCCGCGTACTCAATTGGAACAGGCGCTGGCGCAGCTCTGGCAAGAATCCCTCAGGGTTGAGCGCGTGGGGATCAACGACAGCTTCTTTGAACTGGGTGGGCATTCGATCCTGGCGATTGAGCTGATCGCCAACCTCAAGGCACGCCTGAACATCACCGTGCGTCTGCAGGCGCTGCTGGTCAACCCGAGCATCGCGGAGCTGGCACTGTTCATTTCGCAGGAGCATCGGCAGCAGACTCAGTGTCTTGTTCCCTTGAACACCGCTCCCACCAATGCGCCGCAGTTGTTTTGCCTGCATCCCAGCGGTGGCATCGTGTTCTGCTACCAACCCTTGGCGCGCAAACTCCAACATCGGGCGCGCACCATTGGCGTCATGCACCGCGGCTTCAGCGAACCCCATGCGAGCCCTGAGGCCTGGCGCGAGATGATCGCCGATTACAGCCGGGAAATCGTCAGCGCCCAACCCCAAGGCCCGTATTACCTGATGGGCTGGTCCCTGGGCGGAACCATCGCGCTGGACATCGCCGCGTCGCTGGAAAACCAGGGCCACACCGTCAGCTTCCTCGGCCTGGTGGACGCCACGATTCCTGAACATCTGTACCCGGCAACCTTGTCGCGTCATCGACATTTGCCAGGCGCTGAGCAAGCCGACCCGGCCTCCCAGGATCTGCTCGAGGCCATCGAATACTTCGACTTGCTGTTTCCAACCCTCACCGAACGCACGGCGGCTTACCGGCAAGAACACCCCGCCAGCACGGTCCAGGCCTTCCATGAGTGGGCCGCCAGCCAGATCGAGCCGGGCCGAGGCGACTTGCTGTCGATCGTGCAAAGCGTCAAGGATGAGGTCATGAACGCCCAGGCGTTTTCGGTGCATGACCGGTTGCTCGAAGCCTTTGACGGGTTCACCTTCAAACCAGTCCAGGTACGTCCCAGTTGCTGGTGGACACAGGCGGAAAAAACCCCTGGGGAACTGGCATTCTGCGAAGCCTTGATCAAGGGCTATAGCCTGACGGGTGAGCTGCAATGCTCGGTGCATTCCCCGTTGCGTCATCGCAGTATGATTTTTGATGATGTGTTGCTGGATTCACTGGTCGAGGTTTTTCTGGCCAGTACGGTGGAAGGGAAATAGCGCCAATAGACGATACGGTGGCAAGGTCGCTTTTGTGGCGAGGGAGCTTGCTCCCGCTGGGCTGCGCAGCAGACCCAAAGGCGCGAACTCAATTTGCCTGACACACTGGGTTGCCGGATTTCAGGGGTGGTGTGTATATCCGTTTCTTCGGTAACGGCGGCTTAGGGTTCCGCCCTGACGGCGGGTCACTTTTGAGAAGCCCGGGAGTCGGCCCAGTCAAAAGTAACCAAAACGCTCATGCCCCACCACTTGGTGCCTCGCTTAGGCTCGGCATGCCCTCACTCCGGCATTGCTCCGTGGGCCCGCCGCGAAGGGCCATCCATGGCCCAGCGCGGCTATCCCGGCATCCATGCCGGGATGCCCACTCCACAATGCCTGCGTTCGGCCATCGTGGTTAACGGGGCGCCGAGATCAACGTCCACCGCGAGGCGGCCTAGTAGCCGACCTGGTTCTAGGTGACCGCGTTTCCCCTGTGGGAGCGAGCTTGCTCGCGATGAGGCCAGTACATCCACCATCTTCATCGACTGTAGCCCCGCCTTCGCGAGCAAGCTCGCTCCCACATTGGATCTTCTGCAGACACAATATCCGTGTGCACCCGGGGTCCTTCTGTGGGAGCGAGCCTGCTCGCGATGAGGCCAGTACATCCACCATCTTCATCGACTGTAGCCCCGCCTTCGCGAGCAAGCTCGCTCCCACATTGGATCTTCTGCAGACACAATATCCGTGTGCACCCGGGGTCCTTCTGTGGGAGCGAGCCTGCTCGCGATGAGGCCAGCACATCCAACCTCTTCATCGACTGTGACACCCGCCTTCGCGAGCAAGCTCGCTCCCACATTGGATCTTCAGCAGCCACAACATCCATATGCATACAGAGTCCTTCTGTGGGAGCGAGCTTGCTCGCGATGAGGCCAGCACATCCAACATCTTCATCGACTGTAACGCCGCCTTCGCGAGCAAGCTCGCTCCCACATTGGACTTCAGCAGCCACAATATCCGTATGCACCCGGGGTCCTTCTGTGGGAGCGAGCTTGCTCGCGATGAGGCCTGCCCATTCAACATCTTCGTCGACTGTGACACCGCCTTCGCGAGCAAGCTCGCACACATTGGATCTTCAGCAGCCACAATATCCGTGTGCACCCGGGGGCCTTCTGTGGGAGCGAGCCTGCTCGCGATGAGGCCAGTCCATTCAACATCTTCATCGACTGGAACGCCGCCTTCGCGAGCAGGCTCGCTCCCACATTGGATCTTCAGCAGCCACAACATCCATATGCATACAGAGTCCTTCTGTGGGAGCGAGCTTGCTCGCGATGAGGCCAGCACATCCAACATCTTCATCGACTGTAACGCCGCCTTCGCGAGCAAGCTCGCTCCCACATTGGAGCTTCTGCAGACACAATATCCGTGTGCACCCGGGGTCCTTCTGTGGGAGCGGGCTTGCTCGCGAAGAGGCCAGTACATCCAACATCTTCATCGACTGGAACGCCGCCTTCGCGAGCAGGCTCGCTCCCACATTGGAGCTTCTGCAGACACAATATCCGTATGCACCCGGGGTCCTTCTGTGGGAGCGAGCTTGCTCGCGATAACGCCGGCACATCCAACATCACCGTAAACTGACCCTCCGCTATCGCGAGCAAGCTCGCTCCCACAGGGGGAATGCGGTCCCACCCAGAACCAGGTCGGCTATCAGGCCGCCTCGTTTCGGACGTTGATCTCAGGCGCCCCGTTAACCACGATGGCCGAACGCAGGCATTGTGGAGTGGGCATCCCGGCATGGATGCCGGGATAGCCGCGCTGGGCCATGGATGGCCCTTCGCGGCGGGCCCACGGAGCAATGCCGGAGTGAGGGCATGCCGAGCCTAGGCGAGGCACCGAGTGGTGGGGCAGAAGCGTTTTGCTTACTTTTGCGCTTTTCAAAAGTGAGCCGCTGTAAGAGCGGAACCATAAGTGGCCGTTACCGCAGCAACGGATATACACACCACCCCATCCAAAAAAAGCCAAAAAAAACGGCGTTTCACATTTCTGAAGAAGCGCCGTTTTTTTAGTGACCAACACTACGCACAAGGCGGGTCTATTTCATTCCCGCGAGAATCAGAACTCCGGGGTGTACTTCACCGAGAACATCAAGTTGCGCGGATCACCGAAGTTGTTGTTGCCATCGAGCTGGTTGTAAGCGGACGTTATGTACGTCTTGTCAAACAGGTTGTTGGCATTGAGCGCCAAAGCGATTTCCGGCGTCAGCTGGTAGCCGATACGGGCATTCCACACGGTATAACCCGGTACGTCGGTCTTTTCTTGGTAAACCAGTGTGTGGCTTTGGGTGGTGAAGCCCAGGCCAGTGCTGACGCGGCTCCAGTCGCCGGTCAGTTGGTAATTGCCCCACACGCGCAGCATGTGTTTCGGCGTCCAGCTACTGTAGACACGCCCTTCATTTTCCGGGTCCTCCAGGTACTTGGTGGTGTTGTAGGTGTAGCCCGCGAACAACTGCAGATTGTCTATCACTTCACCACTGATTTCGGCATCGAAACCCTGGCTGCGCACTTTCCCCGAGGCAGTGGAGCAGTTCACGTCATTACAACCAGGGATGTCGGTGGCACGGTTCTCGTGATCGTAACGGAAGATGGCCAGGGAGGTATTGACCCGACCGTCCATCAGCTCACCCTTGAGGCCAACTTCGTAGTTGGTGCCTACGATAGGCTTGAGCACCGAACCGCTGGGGCTGACCTCGGTCTGGGGCTGGAACACATCGGTGTAGCTGGCGTAGACCGCCCACTCACGGCTCAGGTCATAGATGATACCGCCGTAGGGCGTGACCACCCCGGTTTCAGTTGCGGTGCTTGGGTCGTTGCGTGTGATACCGGCCGAGTCTTGGGTTTTCGACTTGTAGCTGGACTCATACCAGCTGACCCGAGACCCCAGCACCAGCGTCAGATCATCGATCGGCTTGACGCGCCAGGTGCCATACACACCCTTCTGGCGGATATCGTATTTACTGAGGGTGCCTCGCCCGCCCGGGCTGTTGATCAGACTCTCATAGCTGATGTCCGGACGGTCATTGTTCAGGTCGAAGATGGAGTCGCTGGTATTGTTGAATGTACGGGCGAATTTATCATCCGTCTCCAACTGCGAGAAGTTGCCACCCAGCATGACTTCCTGCTCCATCGACAAGGCTTCGAACTTGCCGGTCAGGTTCATGTCCAGACCAGACTTCGTGGACTGGAAATCCGTCACGAAGTCGGCATATTGCACGCCACTGCCATCAGCCAAGAGACCACCCCCCCTTTGGACTCGCTGGTTCTTCGCCTGGTTATCTTCAGTCATGTACACAGCACCCACCTTGAACGCCCAGTCCTCGTTGAAGTGATGCTCCAGGTCGGTGTAGTAGGTGGTGACATCGATTTCAGAACGGTTCCAACGCGCACCCGTGTAGGTCGAACGCGACACGTCCGGCATCGAACCGTCGGCATAACGAGGCAGGCCACGGATGTTGCCGCGCGATTCGCCGTTGGATTGGCTGACGGCGAAGCCCAGGGTGGTGTCTTCGCTCAGGTCGACGTCCAACGCACCGTACAGCGAGTGAGTCTTTGTCCACGCATGGTCGACGAACGAATTGCTCTGGTCTTCGTCGACGACGACGCGGCCGCGAATGTTGCCGGCCTGGTTCAGCGGGCCGCCGGCGTCCAATTGCAGACCGTAGTGATCCCAGGAGCCGGCCTTGCCGGTCAGGGTCACGGTCGGTGCGCTCTGGCCACGCTTGCGCACCAGGTTGACGGCACCACCGGGGCTGCCAGTGCCTTGCAGCAGGCCGGCCGCGCCGCGCATGATTTCCAGGCGGTCGAAGAAGATCAGGTCCTGGGTCGCCCAGTTGCCCAGCGAATAGTTGTTACGCAGGATCGGCACACCATCGTATTGCCAATCGTCGATCTGGAAACCGCGGGACGACAGGATCATGCCTTGGCCGACGCCCTGCAGGCCGACGATGCCGGTGGTCTGGTTGACGGCGTCCTTGAGGCTGACCAGGTTCTGGTCATCCATCTGCTTGCGCGTCATCACGGTGATCGACTGGGGAATTTCCTTGAGGGTGTGGGTGCCCTTGCCAATGGTCACGGCGTGACTGGTGTAGGTGTTACTGCCTTCGGTTGTCGCGTCCAACGCTTGTGCACTGATGGTGGTCGCACCCAGCTCAAGGCCTCCCGTGGCAGAACCGCGCACCAGCATCAGGGTATTGCCCTCAACGCTGTAACGCACCCCCGTGCCCTTGAGCAACTCGGCAATGGCCGCCTGCGGGCTCATCTTACCGCTGACGCGGGTGCTCTTCAGGTCGGCCATATCTGCAGCGTTGTAGATCACTTGCTGGTTGGTCTGCTGACCGAACGCTTGCAGTGCCTGCGGCAGCGGTTGCGCAGGAATGTTGATGCTGACGTCTTCTGCCATCACCTGAGCGCTGAGGGGCAGTACGCAGACCAACCCCAGACCGGCCAACACCCGCCGCGAACGCAGGCCGCGGGACATGACGAGTGCCTTGAACAGAGGTTTCAACTCATGAATGGATGACATCGTGCTCTCTATTATTGGTAGAAGTAAAAGTCCATGGGGCCGAAGGGCCCGCCGCTCGCCAGCACACGTGAACCCGCACGGTCGATTGCCCCAAGGCAATGTCAGTGCGTGGCCGACCGGCCCCTCCCCGGGCACGGTCATCTGGCTGGAAGACGGCGAAATTTTTTCTGAACAAGCCCGGTGCCTGGACGTCCTGCCCGACCCGATTTGCCCACATACCTAAGTAAGACGCAGCACCTGCCAAAAACCGGAATGAGTTTATTTATCATTCGCGAAAAAGATTAAAAAAAAGGCCGGCGCTGTTGGGCGACGGCCTTTTGTTTCGTGTGATGTCAGTTGCTTTGCGCAGCCCTGGCGGCTTGCAGCTGCCGAGCCTGTTCGGTCAGGCGGAGCTTTTCCTCGGGGCTCATCGCTTCCATGCGCAAGCGGACCTGGGCCATTTTTTCCAGTTGCCCCGGACTGCTCTCTAGCGCCCGCAAGGCCAGTGCCAGCGACGCCACGGTCGGATGATCGAAGACCAGGCCCGGGTGAATTTCGCACTGCAACAACTTGCGAATACCGGCCACCAACTTGATCACCAGCAGCGAATGACCTCCGGCGGCGAAGAAGTCACGATCGATGCCCAATCGCTCCAGCCCCAGCAATTGCGCCATGCGTGTGGCGAGCAATTGCTCCAGCGCATCGCGCGGCGCGGCGTCTTTGTCATCCGTTGCCGCACCCGCCAACTGCTGCAATGCCTTGCGATCGATCTTGCCGTTGACCAGTCGCGGGAACGCTTCGATCAGCTGCATGTGCTGGGGCACCATCACGCTGGGCAGGCGGGCGCTCAACCCGGCACGGGCGGCGTCCAACACGCCCGTGGCGCTACCCGGCTGCGCCACGATAAAGGCCAACAGTCCCTGCTCGACCGACGCCGCCGGCAGCACCAGGGCTTCGGCCACCTGCGGCATGCGCAGAAGCACCGCCTCGATCTCCGCCAGTTCAATACGGAACCCGCGCACCTTGACCTGCTGATCACGCCGACCGTACAGCTGGATCGCCCCATCCGTGCGATAACGCGCCAGGTCGCCGGTGCGATACAAACGCTGCGCCGGATCAAATGGACTCTGGATGAACGTCTGCTCATCGGCCTCGGCATTCAGATAGCCCCGACACAACTGCGCGCCGCCCAGGTACACCTCACCCAGCACGCCCACCGGCGCCAAGCGCAGATCGGCGTCCAGCACGTAAACCTGGTTGTTGCCCAGCACCTGAGTCAGCGCCGAACAATCGCCGACCGCGCCGTGCAGCGACAACGGATGAATCATTACTCCCACCGTGGCTTCGGTCGGCCCATAGTGGTTGAACACGCGGCAATCGCTGCGCAACCGGGCGATGCGCTCGATCAACGTCGCGGGGATCGGCTCGCCGCCCAGAATCAGCGTAAGCGGCAGTGTCGCCTGCTCACTGTCGAGCAGCGCCGCAAGGTGCGACGGCACGATTTTCAGGCAGTCGATCCGTTGCTGGCGCAGGTACCCGGCAAACAACGCGCCGTCCTGCATCTGCTCATCGCTGGCCACATGCAGGGTGGCGCCATTGAACAACGCGCCAAACAACGCCGTGTTGCCCAGGTCCGCCGCCACGGTGGAGCTGAAACCGACGTTTTTGCACTGTGCCAGCCCCAGGGCCTGGCTGGCCTGGGCGGTGTAGTTGAGCAATTGCCGATGCTCGATCACCACGCCTTTGGGCACCCCGGTGGAGCCGGATGTAAACAACACGTAGGCGATGTCGTTGCCCTGGGTGGCGAGCACCGGTAATGGCGCTGCCGACTGACTGAGTTCAGCCAATGTCAGCGCCTTGTACGGCTGCCCGTGCCAGGCCGGCAGATGCGTCGCATCGGTGAGCAACACGGCCGCGTCGGCCTGTTCCAGCATCAACGCCTGGCGCGCCTGGGGCCACTGCACATCCAAGGGCAGGTACGCCGCCCCTATGCGCCAGCTCGCCAGCATTGCAATCACCAGCTCCGCCGAGCGCGGCAACGCCAGCGCGACAATCGAACCCTGGCCCAGACCTTGGTCCTTGAGGCCCTGCGCTACACGGTCGACACGGGCTTGCAACTGGCCATAGCTCAAGTGCTGATGGGCGTCGGTCAGGGCGATGGCGTCCGGCGTACGAATCGCCAGCTCAGCGATGCGCTGCGGCAGATAACGGCCATCCGCCAATGCCTGCATCGGCGGATTGATCGCCCGCAAGCGCTGCTCCTCGCTGCGACTGAGCACATTGAGCTGCGCCAGTGCGGTTTGCGGGGCGGCAAGGATCGACGCCAACAGCACGCCGTACTGTTCCAGCACGACGCCGGCCGATGCGGGCGAATAACGCGAACCGGCGTAAGACAGATTGACCGCGGCAAGCCGCTGGGCATCGTCCAATTGAACCTGTAGCAGCAACTCGAACGCATCGGCCTGCACAAGCGTTGGCTCCGGCGCCCAGTTCAAGCCGTCACGGTTCCTTGCACCGCTCGCCTGCCCCAGGGTAAAGCCATAGGCCGGGCGTGCGTCAGGCGCCAGGTCCGGGGTCCAGTATTCCTGCCAGGTACGATGGGCTTCGAGGCCCGCCGCCAGTTCGCTCAACCACTCACTGAACGCCACGCTGGCGGGCAACGAAACGCAAAGCGGCAGGGTTTTCTCGAACACGCCCACGGCATTGGCGAAGTATTCATAGTCGCCACGGCTGTCATGGCGCACGCCGACCAGCGCCTGCTCAAGCCCGCTCAAACGTCCCAGCAGCACCCACCACGCGCCTTGCAGCAGCGTGGCAAGCGTCTGGCCGAGCTGCTCGGCCAGACGTTGCAAAGCGTCACGCTGGGCAGATTCCAGCGTCAACGACACGCACCTGTCGCCTGCACCGGTCTCACTGCCGGCGCTGCGTGCGGCCAACCACGGCGTGGCGATGTCCGTCTGCACACCGTGCAGGTGTTGCTGCCAGTAGCTGCGTCCGGTGGCGGCATCTTCATCCAGCACCACCTCACTGCGCCATTCCAGGTATTGGGTGAACTCGCCCGGCGCGTCGTCTTCCGTTCCCTGGATCCCGGCGTAGGCTTGCTGCACCTGCTCAAGCAGCAGATTCAGGGATTGCCCATCGGCACAGCAGCGGGCGATGCCCAGCACCAGTTGCCATTGCCGTGGCGCCAGACGATAAAGCCCGGCCTGGAGGCTTTCCGATTCGCAGAGCACAAAAGCGCGACCCATCGAATCCTTGATCTGCGCCTGGATGTCCTCGGCCTGTTGCTCGCTGGCCTGTACTGTCAGCGGGAAGCGAGCGGCGCTGGCGGCGGCCTGGCGCCAACCGTGGAAACCGGCGACTTTGCCCAGCCGCGCCAACAGCATCGGCTGTTGCGCCAGCAGCGTATCGAACGCGACCTGCAAGCGCTGCGGATCGAGATCGCCGTCGATCACCACGTTCAGCCAGCGCAACGCCTCGCCACAGGTCGCCGTGGGCGACAGTTGTTCGAGCAGCGTTTGTTGCTCGGGCGTCAGGGGGAAACTTGGGGCCTGTTGATCCATCCTTGCTTCGCTCATGCTCCGGTTTCCTCCAGATTGCGCCGGCCCTGAATCGCGTGCCCGGCACTGGCCGGGTTGTCCAGAGCGCTACGGTCGTACATATCGCCCATGGCTACCACGATCTTGCGCGGGCCCTCGAACGGGTCGCGGGCGTGGGCCACCAGCATGTTGTCCAGCAGGATCACATCGCCTTTTTGCCAGTCGAAACGCACCGCGCAGGCTTCATACAGCTCACCGATACGCGCCATCACCTCGTCTTCAATCGGTGTGCCGTCGCCGTAATACACATGCCGAGGCATGCGCTCCAGGCCGAACATCGACAACAGGTCCTCCCGCACGTCCGGGTCCAACCAATAAATGTGATGCAATTGCACCTGGTTGAAGAACGACTTCTCTCCAGTGATCGGGTGCGTGATGATCGCGGGCCCCGGTGTGCGGGTCTGCAACTCGTCGTTATCGAGCCAGCGCCATTGGATGCCGCCCGCCCGACAGCGGGCCTCCACTTCAAGGCGGTCTTCGGTCTTGAAGAAGTGCTGCCACGACACGTCGAGTTTGTCGGTGAAGGTGCGTACGTACAGCAACCCTTTGTCTTCGAACTTCTCGCGAAGGTCCGCCGGCAGTCGTTCATACATCAACCGGCAATCCACCACCGGGGTCGCGCCGCCTACGGGTGCGGCTTGCTCGCAATAGAACATCTGCTTGCGCGGCCAGCGGTCCTGATGGGAGCTTTCGTTGTGGAACAGGATCATCTTGCGCTCGGGGTACGGCGTGGAACGGTAGGTGTTCTTGCCGCCTTCTTTCTTCGGCAGGTCGCCGTACTGACCATAAAGCCCTGGCTGTACCGCTTCGGCGAACGCTTCGAAACCCTGGATACCGTCCAGCGCGAAACCGCGGAACAGAATGCCCGCATGTTCGGCCAGCTTCTGCTCGAGCAGCGGCCGGTTCTGGTGGATCCACTCGATGACATCCAGATGGGGCTCGCCCGGCTCCAGCATCAAGGGAAAGCGCTGCGGTGCAGCCACCAGTGATTCACGCACCCGCGCCGCACGAGGCTTGGCGAGCGGTGTCACGGAACGCTTGAGAAACTTGCCCAATTTGTCGGCCTTGGGCCCCGGGACGGTGGCAGGCGTGACGGCCGCCGCCATGTTGTCGACTGGCATGCTGATAGCTCCCAATTGAATGTCCTGATCAGCGACGATCTGTTCCAACAGGGCTGTCCAGGCCTGAATCAGGTGCTGAATGCGCTCATGTCCGAACAAGGTTGTGGCGAATTGCCAATTACCGCGCAATTGCCCTTCTTCTTCGTCAACGAACAACGCCATATCGAATTTAGAATGGGTCTCGAGCGCTGGCAGCAGTTCCACGCTCAACCCCGTCATGGAGCGGGTGCGCACCGGCACGTTGTTCATCACGAACAACACCTGGAGCAACGGGTTCATGCCCTTGTGTCGCGGTACGCCCGAGGCTTCGACAATCTGGTCGAACGGCAAGTCCTGATGCTCCAGGGCACCGAGCAGGTTGTCCTGGGTCTGCCCCAGGAAGCGCGAGAACGTGGCCCCGGCGTCGAAACGCGAACGCAGGGGCAGTACGTTGACGAAGAAACCGATCAGCCGCTCCAGCTCAGGCTGTTCACGACCCGCCACGTCGGCCCCGACCACCAGGTCTTGCGCGTCGCAGAGCCGATGCAACAACACCTGGAAGGACGCCAGCAGCGTACTGTACAGCGTGACACCGGCCTCGCTGGCTAACCGGCGCAAGGCCCCGCTCAGCGCGGTGGAAAGCTGGAACTGCAACGCATCGCCGTCGTAGGACGCCGTCTGGCCCCGGGGGCTGCTCAGCGGCAAGTCCAGGCGCCCTTCGTAGCCGCCGAGCCGGTGTTTCCAGTACTCGGCCTGTCGCGCCAGTACGCCCTGCTCCTCCAGCGCCTGTTGCCACAGCGCGAAGTCATGGTACTGAACCTCCAGGGGCGGCAGCGGCATCGGTTCACCCTTGAGGGATGCCTCGTAGACCTGCACCAGTTCGTTGATCAACAGCCCCATCGACCAGCCATCGGAGATGATGTGGTGCATGGCATACAACAACACGTGCTCGGTCGGCCCCAGGCGCAGGATCCGCCCGCGCAACAGCGGTGCCTGTTCCAGGTCGATGGGGATGCGCGCGTTTTCCAGCGTCGCCCGGGCCACTTGTTCCTGCTGGGCACTGGGCGACAGGCCAGAGAGGTCGATCACCGGGAAGTCCAGTTGCACCTCATCGGCAATCAGCGCCAGCGGATCGCCTTCTTCGTCCTGGACATACGCGGTGCGCAGTACGTCATGACGGCGAGCCACATCGGCAAAGCTGCTCATCAGGTGCGCCAGCGACAACTCGCCGCACAGGCGCAGCGCCATGGGCATGCCATAGGCCGACGTGCCGCCGGACAATTGTTCGGCGATCCACAAACGTCGCTGCACCAACGACAGCGGTGCCGAACGTCGCGGCCCATGGGCCTTGAGCCGGACCTCATGGGAATCGCCCGCCCGGACCGGCCCATCGGCAGTGCCGGCCATCAGGACCGCCAGCGCCTTGAGCTGCGGATGATTGAACAAGTCACGCAGGCTCAGCGGATAACCCGTCAGCTTGCGCAAACGCGAGACCGCCTGGGTTGCCAGCAAGGAGTGGCCACCGCGCTCGAAGAAATGGTCATTGCGACCGACCTGTTCCACTTCCAGCACCTCTTGCCAGATACCGGCGATCTGTTGCTCCAGTTCGCTGACGGGCGCCTCGTAACCGCTTTGCGACAACCCGGTCTCCACGGCCGGCAGGGCCTTGCGGTCGAGCTTGCCGTTGGGCGTCAGCGGCAATTGTTCGAGGAACAACAGGTGCGCCGGGATCATGTAGTCCGGCAGGTGTTCCTTGAGGCCTGCCTTGAGCTGGGCGCGCAGCTTGCTTTCGTCCTGTTGCAACGCCGCAGCGACCACGTAGGCCACCAGTTGCTGACCGCCCGGGGCGTCCTGGGCCAGGACCGCCACGTCACGCACCTCAGGCTGTTGCAGCAGCCGCGCTTCGATTTCCCCCAGCTCGATACGGAAGCCACGGATCTTCACTTGATGGTCGATGCGGCCCTGGTATTCGAGCACGCCATCGACGCGGTAACGGCTCAGGTCGCCCGTGCGGTACAGGCGTTCGCCGGCGGTGGAGAACGGGTTGGGCACGTATTTTTCGGCGGTCATCGCCGCGCGGCCAAGGTAGCCACGGGTGATGCCCGCGCCACTCAGGTACAGCTCTGCCGAAACGCCTTGGGGGACTGGTTGCAGGTCGGCGTCGAGCAGGTAGCTGGCAGTGTGCTTGAGGGGCCGGCCGATGTTCGCCGTGCCGCCGGGGGTGCGGCGGGTCCAGGTGGAATAGGTGGTGTCCTCGGATGGGCCGTAGAGGTCGTAGACATGCGCTATCCCTTGTGGGAGCGAGCTTGCTCGCGATGGCGTCCTGTCAGTTGGCCCATGGGCGTCTGATCCACCGCTATCGCGAGCAAGCTCGCTCCCACAGTTGGCATCTGCGTACAGACTGTCGACCAGGCTTTGCTTCAGTGGCTCACCGGCCAGGTTGATGATGCGCACGCTGGCCGGGATCTCATCGCTGCGCTGCAACGCAGCAATCGCCGAGGGCACGGTGTTGATCAGGCGTACCTGATCGCGGGCCGGCAGTTGCGGCAATTCCAGGGCATTGCGGGCGATGATCAGCGAGCCGCCGTTGGCCAGGGTCACGAACAGCTCCCACACCGACAGATCGAAACACACCGACGTGGAGGCCAATACACCCTGGATGTCGTCGCGGCTGTAGACCGATTTGGACCAGTCGATCAGCGCCAGCACGTTGCGATGGGCAATCGCCACGCCCTTGGGCTTACCGGTGGAACCGGAGGTGTAGATGACGTAGGCGAGATTGTCTGGCGTGACGCTGCTGTGCGGTGCGCTCAATGGATAGCGTGAAAGATCGAGCTGGTCGAGCATCAGCACGGCGGTTTCAGCCGGCACGCTCAGCGTCGCCGCCACCGCTTGCTCAGTCAGCAACACCCGCGCACGGCTGTCGTCGAGCATGTAGGCCACGCGCTCGGCCGGGTAATCCGGATCCAGCGGCACGTAGGCGCCACCGGCCTTGAGCACTGCCAGCAAGGCGATCAACAGGTGCTCGGAGCGTGGCATTGCCACGCCCACTCGCACTTCCGGGCCCACCCCCAACTCGATGAGTTTATGGGCCAGGCGATTGGCGCGACCGTCGAGTTCGCTGTAGCTCAGGCGCGTGTTGGCGAAGGTCACCGCCAGGGCATCTGGCGTGGTTTCAACCTGACGAGCAATCATCTGGTGAATGCACAGCGCTTGCTCGAACGGTGCGTCCACCGGGTTCCAGTCATGGGTCAGGCGCTGATGCTCATCGAACTCCAGCATCGACAGTTCACCCAGGCAGCCCTCGCCATGGGCGGCCATCTGGCCCAGCAGTTGCGTCAGATGCGCCGCCAGTCGCGCCACGGTGGCGGGCGCAAAACTGGCCCGCTGGTAGCTCATGTGCACCGACAGTTGCCGATCCAATCCCACCAACAGCGTCAACGGGTAGCTGGTCTGTTCCTGGGTGAGCGGCGGACCAAAGCGCAAACCGTCCGGCGCGCCCTGCTCCAGGGCCTGGGCAATCGGATAGTTTTCGAACACCAACAGGCTGTCGAACAGCGCTTCACCGCCCTGCCCGGCCCAGCGTTGGATGTCCAGCAACGCGGTGTGCTCGAACTCGCGCAGCGCCAGGTTTTGCGCCTGCACCGTTTGCAGCCAGCTGTCCAACGATTGCTCGGCCCGTGGGCTGGCGATCACCGGCAAGGTGTTGATGAACAGGCCGATCTGCTGCTCGATGCCCGGCAGGTCCGTCGGACGACCGGCCACGGTTGCGCCGAAAGCCACGGTGTCTTTGCCGGTGTAACGCTGCAACAGCAGCAGCCACGCGGCCTGCACCAAGGTGTTGACGGTGACTTTCGAGGTGCGGGCGAAGGCTTCCAGGCGCCGGGTCAGCGCTTCGTCCAGGACCTGCACGTGGTCGCCATAACCGGCGCTGGCCTGGGCCGGTGATGCAACGGCATCGGCCAGTCGGGTCGGGGCCTCCAAGCGTTGCAGCGCAGGGGTCCAGAACGCTTCGCTGGCCGCCGCATCCTGGCGTTGCAACCAGGCGATGTAGTCCCGGTAGCGGCTGCCCGATGCGGCGACGGGTTGGCCGCTGTAGCGTTGCAGCACTTCGCCGAGCAATTGCGAGTTGCTCCAGCCGTCCATCAGGATGTGATGACAGGTGTAGATCAAGTGGTAGCGGTCCTCTGCCACGCGTGTCACCACCAGGCGCAGCAAGGGCGCCGCCTCCAGCTCGAAACCCTGTTGGCGCTGCGCCAGGGCAAGGGTGTCGAGGTCCTGGGACAGCTGCGCACTGGCGCGCCAGTCATGGAACAGGAAGGCAACGTCCAGCTGTTTGTGCACGACCTGCAGTGCACGCTTGAATTCACCTTCCCAGACGAAACTGCTGCGCAGCACTTCATGGGCGTCCAGGGCCGCCTGCCAGGCCTGGCGGAAGCGCTCGACGTCCAACCCTTCGACATCCACCCGCAACTGATTGATGTAGTTGCCGGCCTGTTGCTCATACAACGTATGGAACAGCATGCCTTGCTGCATGGGCGACAACGGATAAATGTCTTCGACTTGCCGGGGCGCCAGTGGCAACGCGTCCAGCTCAGCCTGGGTCAACCCGGCCAGCGGGAAGTCCGACGGCGTGAAGCCTTGGTGCGGTGCCTGGCAGCAGTGTTCGATCAGGGCCTGCAACTCTCGGCCGTAGTCCAGGGCCAGCGCCTGGATCGTCGATTCGTTGAACATCTGCGTGCTGAACGTCCAGTCGATGCTCAGTTCGCCGGCGTAGACACTGCCATTGAGGGTCAACCAGTTATCCAGCGGCGCCAGCGGGCTCTGTGGTGCGCCCGCCGATTCAATGGCCGGGATAAACAAGCCGTCGGCATCATCGGCGAATCCGCTGTCGAACTGGCCCAGATAGTTGAAGGTGATGCGTGGCAGCGGCAACGCCTGGAGGGTACGCCGGGTCGGCTCATCCCCCAGGTAGCGCAGCACACCGAATCCGAGCCCTTTGTCGGGTATCGCCCGCAATTGCTCCTTGATGGTCTTGAGCGAATCCCCGGCGGTCGCGGCCGGCGTCAAGCGCACCGGGAACAGGCTGGTGAACCAGCCGACGCTACGACTCAGGTCCAGGTCATCGAACAGCGCCTCACGGCCGTGACCCTCCAGCTGAATCAAGGTCGAGGCGTCGCCGGTCCAGCGGCCAATCACCCGGGCCAGGGCCGTCAACAACAGATCGTTGACCTGGGTGCGGTAGGCCGCCGGCGCCTGCTGCAAGAGTTGTCGGGTCTGGTTTTTATCCAACCGCGTCTGAACCTGCGCCCCATGGCACCTGCGCAGTTCGCCCTCGGGCCGATCGCAAGGCAAATCGGCGCGAGCGCCCTGCAGTTGCCCTTGCCAATAGGCCATTTGGGCCTGTAAAGCCGCACTGCCGGCATGCCCCTGCAACCGTTGCGCCCAAGCCTGGGTGGCACTGGTCTTGGCGGGCAGTTTCAGGGCCTGGCCGGCCTGCAGTTGTTGATAAGCCTGTTGCAGGTCTTCCAGCAGAATGCGCCAGGACACCCCGTCCACCACCAGGTGATGGATCACCAGCAACAGCCGCTGGCTGCCATCGGCCAGGCTCGCCAAAACCCCGCGCAACAGCGCACCGCTCTGCAGTTCGAGACTGCGCTGGGCCTGTTCGGCCAACCGTTCAAGCGCCGCAGCATCTGCCACCTCGGCGGTCCACAACAGCGGTGAGCGTTGCCAAAGCGCCTGCTGCTCGGCGAGGCTTTGATGGCGAGCGGTCCAGGCGTCGTTCTCACGGGTGAAGGCCAGGCGCAAGGCATCGTGGTGGGCAACCAACGCCTGCAACGCCTGCTCCAGATGAGCGGCGTCCACTGGCCGCAGCCCCTTGAGCAGCACCGATTGGTTCCAGTGATGCGGCTCGGCCATGTCCTGTTCGAAAAACAGTTGCTGGAACGGCAGCAACACCGCGTCGCCCATCACCGGGCCCTGGTCGATGCCCGGGCCGCTGTCCCCCTGGGTCGCCACACTGGCAAGGCCCTGGATGGTCTGGTGGACGAACAGCTCCTTGGGACTGAAATGAATCCCGGCCTGCCGCGCCCGACTGACCATCTGGATCGAGATAATCGAATCGCCCCCCAGCTCGAAGAAGTTGTCACCCACCCCCACTTGCTCGCGCCCGAGCACGCTTTGCCAGATCGCGGCCAGGGTCTGTTCGAGGGCGGTGATCGGTGCGATGTAAGCCTTGGGGCTGGCACTGATATCGGCTTTTGGCAGCGCCTTGCGCTCCAGTTTGCCGTTGGGGCTGACGGGCATTTTTTCCAGCCACACCCAGTGCTGCGGCACCATGTAGCCGGGCAGGGACTGGCTCAAATGGTCCTTGAGGCGACCTTGCAGCGCCTGGCGGACGGTGTCTTCGGCGCTCAGCAGTTCTGCGCGGGCTGGCACCAGGTAGGCCACCAGCAAGGTGCCGTCCTGGGCGATGACGACGGTTTCGCGCACCTCGGCGTGCTCGGCCAGGCGCGCTTCGATTTCCCCCAGCTCAATGCGCAAGCCACGGATTTTCACCTGATGGTCCATGCGCCCGGCGTATTCGATCACGCCATCGGTGCGGTAGCGCGCCAGGTCACCGGTGCGATACAGCCGCTGACCGTGACCGAAGGGGCCGGTCACGAACCGCTCGGCCGTCAGCGCTGCACGTCGATGGTAACCACGGGCCAAGCCCTCCCCCGCAAGGTACAACTCTCCAATCACCCCCATCGGTACCGGCGCTAATTCATCATCCAGAATGTAGGTGCCCAGGTTGGCAATCGGCTGGCCGATCGGCACGCTGTCGCGCCCCTCCTCGACACAGGTCCAGTGGGTGACGTCGATGGCGGCCTCGGTCGGGCCGTAGAGGTTGTACAGGCCGGCGCTCGGCAGTTTGGCGAACACCTGCTGCTGCGCATCCACCGGCAGGGCTTCGCCGCTGCACACGATCCGCTTCAGGCTGGAGCATTGGACCACGTGTGGGTCTTGCACAAACGCCTGCAACATCGACGGCACGAAGTGCAGCGTGGTGATGCGCTGCGCGGTGATCAGTTCGATCAGTTGCGTCGGGTCGCGATGAGCGCCCGGCGCGGCCACCACCAGCGTCGCGCCGGTCAACAATGGCCAGAAGAATTCCCATACCGACACGTCGAAACTGAACGGCGTTTTTTGCAGCACGCTGTCCGTGGCATCAAGCCCATAGGCCTGCTGCATCCAGCACAGCCGATTGACCAGGGCCGAGTGCCGATTGCCCGCGCCCTTGGGCTTGCCGGTGGAACCGGAGGTGTAGATCACATACGCCAGGTTTTCAGCGTGAACCTCGACGTCCGGATTCGTCTCGCGAGCTGCGTACACCCCGTCGCCAGGCAGGTCCAGCACCAGGCTGCGCAACCCGTCCGGGATCGGCAACTGCTCCAACAGATGCTGCTGGGTCAGCAGCAAACCGATGCCGCTGTCTTCGAACATATAGGCCAGGCGATCCCGTGGGTATTCTGGGTCCAGCGGCACATAGGCACCGCCGGCCTTGAGAATCGCCAACAGCCCCAGGACCATTTCCATCGAACGTTCCACGGCGATGCCCACCAGCACATCCGGGCCCACGCCATGCTCGATCAATGTGTGCGCCAAGCGATTGGCCCGGGCGTTGAGCTCGCCGTAGCTCAGGCGTTGCTCACCGAACACCAGGGCCGCAGCATCCGGGGTCCTGCGCACCTGCTCTTCGATCAGCCCCTGGACACTGCGCTCGAGCGGGTATAAAACCGCCGTCGCATTCCAGTCGACGAGCATCTGCCGACGTTCGTCATCGTCCAGTAACGTCCACTGCGCAATGGGCCGGTGCAGGTCCTGCACCATGCCTTGCAACAGGTTGAGCCAATGCTGGCCCATGCGCTCGAGGGTGGCCGGCTCGAACAGGTCGGTCGCGTAGATCAGCGCGGCATGCAGGCCTTGCGGGCTGTCGGTGGTTTCCAGGCTCAGGTCGAATTGTGCGGTGCGCTGCTCCCAGCCAAGGGGTTCGACCGCCAGGCCCGGCAATGCGTCTTCAAAGGCCGAAGCGGTTTCGTTGCGATGGTTGAACATGGCCTGGAACAGCGGGCTGTGGCTCAGGTTACGCTGCGGCTGCAAGGCATCGACCAATTGCTCGAACGGCAGGTCCTGATGCATCTGCGCGGCCATGGCCGTCTGCTTGAGCTGTTGCAGCAAACCGGCGCCGGTCAGATCGCTGTGGAATTCGGTCCGCAGCACCTGGGTATTGACGAAAAACCCGATCAAGCGCTCGGTTTCCAGGCGCTGGCGGTTGGCAATCGGCACCCCGACCCGGATGTCGGCCTGGCCACTGTAGCGGTGCAACAACGCTTGGAAAGAGCCGAGCAGCAGCACAAACAGCGTGACGTTTTCCCGTCGAGCCAGCGCTTTGAGGGCATCGCTCAACGCGCGATCCAGCACAATCGGCAAACGCGCGCCGCGCATGCTCTGCTGCGCCGGGCGCGGATGGTCGGTGGGCAGTTCCAGCAGCGGCTGCTCACCGCCCAGTTGCTCGGTCCAGTAGCCCAGTTGGCGATCCCGTTCACCGGCAGCCATCCATTGGCGCTGCCAGACGGCATAGTCGGCGTATTGCACCGCCAACGCTGGCAACTGCGCGGGCTGCCCCTGGGCGAAGGCCGAATACAGGCTCATCAGGTCGTCGACCATCACCTGCAAGGACCAGCCGTCAGACACGATGTGATGCAGGGTCAGCACCAAAATGTGCTCCTGCTCACCCAACGCCAGCAATGCCACGCGCAATAGCGCATCGTTCAAGAGGTCGAACGGGGCTTGCGTCTGCTGCTCGATGAAGGCCTGGATACTGGTCTCGTCATCGCCGGCCAGACGCTGTTCGACGAAATCGACCTGCCCTTGCGCACGGATCACCTGGCAGGTCACCCCATCGTCCTCCACGAACAGGGTGCGCAGGCTTTCGTGACGCGCCACCAGTGCTTCAAAGCTGCGACGCAGGGCCATTTTGTCCAGCACGCCACGCAGCCGCAGCGCTGTGGGAATGTTGTAGGCGGCGCTGTCGGGGTCCATTTTCCACAGGAACCATTGGCGCTCCTGGGCAAACGACAGCGGCAGTGGCTTGTCGCGGGGCACCGGCACCATCGCCAACGCTTGTTCACCGTGGCCCTGCTCGAAGGCACTGACAAAATCGCGCAACGTGCTGTGCTCGAACAGGCTGCGCAGCGGCACCTCGATACCCAGCGTGCGCCGGACCCGCGAGACCACTTGGGTGACCAACAGCGAATGCCCGCCCAATTCGAAGAAGTTGTCTTCCAGACCTACCCGCTCGAGCTTGAGCACCTCCTGCCAAATCGCCGCCACCTGCTGCTCAGGTTGACTGCGGGGCGCCACGTAAGCCTGTTGCAGATCTGTGGCGTCAGGGGCTGGCAACGCCTTGCGATCGACCTTGCCGTTGGGCGTCAACGGCAGTTGCGCCAGGAACACCAGGTGCGCCGGGACCATGTACTCGGGCAATTGCGCCTTGAGCGCGGCTTTGAGCGAAGCGCGTAACGAAGACTCGTCCGCGACTTCACCGTTCGCGGGCACCACGTAGCCCACCAGTTGCGCGCCGGTCGGGCCTTCATGGGCCACCACCACGGTTTCACGCACGCTCTCCTGGGCCAACAGTGCGGCTTCGATTTCCCCCAGTTCGATGCGCAAGCCGCGGATCTTGACCTGATGATCGATGCGGCCGATGTACTCGACCACGCCTTCGGCCCGATAACGGGTCAGATCGCCCGTGCGGTACAGCCGTTCGCCGGTGGCGGAGAACGGGTCCGGCACAAAACGTTCGGCGGTCAGGGCCGGGCGCTGGAAGTAGCCGCGAGCCAGGCCGTCACCACCGATCAGCAGTTCCCCCGGCGCGCCGGGCGGGTTGAGCGTCAGGTCGCTGCCGACCACGTACAGCGCGGTGTTGTCCAGGGGTTTGCCAAGGAACGGACGGCTGTTTTCAGGGCTCAACGGATGCAGCGCCGACCAGATCGTGGTTTCGGTCGGGCCGTAGAGGTTCCAGACCTTCGGCGAAAGCGCCAGCAGCCGTTGCGCCAACTCCTGGGGCAACGCCTCGCCACCGCACAGGAAGGTGCGACCGGCCAGCAGCGCAGATTGTTCATGATCGAGCAACATGCGCCAGCTCGAAGGGGTGGCTTGCAGCACCGTCACATCGTACCGTTCGATCAGCGCCAGCACCGCTTGCGGATCCTGGTGGACGTTCTGGCCGGTCAGCACGATGCTGGCTCCAGCCGACAACGGCCCGTAGATCTCCAAGCCAAAAATATCGAAGGAAAACGTCGTCAGCGACAGCATGCGATCACTGGCCGTGAGGCCCGGTTGGGCGATCATGCTGGTGATGAAATTGCTCAGCGCGCCATGGCGCACCATCACGCCCTTGGGTCTGCCGGTGGAACCTGAGGTGTAGATCACATAGGCCAGGTGTTCGCCAGTCAGCGACACGGCCGGGCAGGTTCGCGGGGCTGCTTGCAATGCAGCGTCCGGCCGGTCCAGCAGCAGGGTCCGCAGGGTCGCCGGGATCGGCAAGCGCGCCTGCAAACGGGCCTGGGTCAGCAGCAGCTCGATGCCGCTGTCCTGAATCATGTAGGCCAGGCGATCCTCGGGGTACGCCGGGTCGAGTGGCACGTAGGCACCGCCGGCCTTGAGGATCGCCAGCAGGCCGACAATCATCTCGACGCTGCGCTCCACGGCGATGCCCACGCGCTGGTCCGACATCACGCCCAAGGCCAGCAAACGGTGGGCGAGCTGGTTGGCGCGCGCGTCCAGTTGCCCGTAGGTCAGGGCCTGTCCATCGATGGTCAGCGCCAGTGCGTCCGGGGTCATGCGGGCCTGTTCGGCGATGCGCTGGTGCACACACGCCGCGGGGCCATGCTCAACCATGCGGCGCCAGTCGTGCTGTGTCAGACGCTGCTGGTCGGTGTCGAGCAACGGCAACTCGCCGATACGTTGCTGCGGCGCATCGACGATGCCTTGCAGCAGGTTCTGCCAGTGGCGGGCAAGGCGTTCGATGGTCTGCGCCTCGAACAGGTCGGTCGCATAGGTCAGTTCCGCGGCGACGCCCTGCTCGGTTTCATAAGTGCCCAGGGTCAAATCGAACTGGGCCGTGCGCCCTTCCCATACCAGGTCCTCGATGCGCAATTGCGGCAAGTGCATTTGCCGGGCCTGGGCATCACCCGAGGTCTGATGGTTGAACATGACCTGGAAGATCGGGCTGTGGCTCAGGCTGCGCTCCGGTTGCAGGGCTTGGATCAACTGCTCGAACGGCAAGTCCTGATGCGCCTGGGCCGCCATCGCCGATTGCTTGACCTGATCGAGCAAGCGCTCGAACGGCAACTGTCCATCGACATGGGCGTTGAGCACCTGGGTGTTGACGAAAAAGCCGATCAGGCCCTCGGTCTCGACCCGGTTGCGGTTGGCCACCGGCACCCCGACGCGGATCTGCGGCTGGCCGCTGTAGCGGTGCAACAAGGCTTGGAACGAGGCCAGCAACACCATGAACAGGCTGGCCCCTTGGCGCTGGGCCAACTGCTTGAGCGCTGCCCCCAGTTGCGGCGGCAGGTTCAGGTCCAGCCGCGCACCGCGAAAGCTTTGCACGGGCGGGCGCGAATGGTCGAACGGCAACTCCAGCACCGGCTGTTCGCCGCCCAGGGTCTTGACCCAATAGGCCAACTGGCGCTCGCGCTCACCGGCCTCGAGCCAGTGACGCTGCCAGATCGCGTAGTCGGCGTATTGCACGGTCAATTCCGGCAACACCAGTGACTCGCCGGCCGTATCGGCGGCGTAGTGGCGGACCAGCTCATCCACCAGCACCTGCATCGACCAGCCATCGGCAACGATGTGGTGCTGGATCAGCACCAGCACATGATCGCCCTCGGCGATTTTCAACAGCGAAACCCGCAACAACGGCCCTTGACGCAAATCGAACGGGCGGGCGATTTCGCGCTCGACGAAAGCCTTGATGCTGTCGTCCTGGCTGGCCGGTGAACCGGCGGGCAGCGCCTGGACCGCAACACACAATGGCATCTGCGGGTGGATGACCTGCACAGCTTGCTCACCGCGCTCGATGAAGGTGGTGCGCAAGCTTTCGTGGCGCTCGACCAGTGCGTTGAAGCTGCGCTCCAGGGCCGGCACGTCCAGTGGCCCTTTGAGGCGCAAGGCACTGGGAATGTGATAAGCCGAGCTGTGAGGGTCCATCTGCCACAGGAACCACTGACGTTCCTGGGCGTAGGACAGCGCGATGTTTTCGAACCCGCAACGGACCTCGGGAATCGGCAGGTTGGCCGGCGAGACGCCCTCTTCGAGCATCTTTTCCAGGTACAGCTTACGTTTGTCCAGCGGCAGAGTGATAAAGCGCTTGGCGATCCTCAAAGCAACACTCTTGTCCATCAGACTTCCTCCATTTCATCAAGCAGGGCTTCCAGCTTGTTCAGTTTCTGTTCATTGATTGGCCCATCCCCGGTGTCGAGTTGCGCGACAAAATCCCCCAGGACGGGGTGCTGGAAAATCAGTTGCGGGGTCAGCGTCAGCCCCAGTTCGAGCGCCATGCGCGAGACGGCATTGACCGCCAGCAGCGAATGGCCGCCCAGCTCGAAGAAGTGATCGTTCAAGCCCACGCGATTCAACGTGAGCACTTCGGCCCAGATCGCCGCGACCTGCTGTTCCAGGTCACTGACCGGCGCGACATAACCAACTTGTAAAAGGCCGGTGTCCACGTCCGGCAGCGCCTTGCGGTCGAGCTTGCCGTTGGGGGTCAGGGGCAGTTGATCGAGGAACAGCAGGTGCGCGGGGATCATGTAGTCGGGCAGGTGTTCCTTGAGCCCGGCCTTGAGTTGCTCGCGCAGTGCACGTTGGGCTTCGCTGGCATCCAGGTTCAGCGCCGCAGCGACCACGTAGGCCACCAGTTGCTGACCGCCCGGGGCGTCCTGGGCCAGGACCGCCACGTCACGCACCTGGAGTTGTTGCAACAGCCGCGCTTCGATTTCCCCCAGCTCGATACGGAAGCCACGGATCTTCACTTGATGGTCGATGCGGCCCTGGTATTCGAGCACGCCATCGACGCGGTAACGGCTCAGGTCACCGGTGCGGTACAGGCGTTCGCCGGCCGTGGAGAACGGGTTGGGCAGGTATTTTTCGGCGGTCATCGCCGCGCGGCCAAGGTAGCCACGGGTGATGCCCGCGCCGCTCAGGTACAGCTCTGCGGAGACGCCTTGGGGGACTGGTTGCAGGTCGGCGTCGAGCAGGTAGCTGGCGGTGTGTTTGAGGGGCCGGCCGATGTTCGCCGTGCCGCCGGGGGTGCGACGGGTCCAGGTGGAATAGGTGGTGTCCTCGGATGGGCCGTAGAGGTCGTAGACATGCGCTATCCCTTGTGGGAGCGAGCTTGCTCGCGATGGCGTCCTGTCAGTTGGCCCATGGGCGTCTGATCCACCGCTATCGCGAGCAAGCTCGCTCCCACAGTTGGCATCTGCGTACAGACTGTCGACCAGGCTTTGCTTCAGTGGCTCACCGGCCAGGTTGATGATGCGCACGCTGGCCGGGATCTCATCGCTGCGCTGCAACGCGGCAATCGCCGAGGGCACGGTGTTGATCAGGCGTACCTGATCGCGGGCCGGCAGTTGCGGCAATTCCAGGGCATTGCGGGCGATGATCAGCGAGCCGCCGTTGGCCAGGGTCACGAACAGCTCCCACACCGACAGATCGAAGCACACTGACGTGGAGGCAAGTACACCCTGGATGTCGTCGCGGCTGTAGACCGATTTGGACCAGTCGATCAGCGCCAGCACGTTGCGATGGGCAATCGCCACGCCCTTGGGTTTACCGGTGGAACCAGAGGTGTAGATCACGTAAGCGAGGTTGTCTGGCGTGACGCTGCTGTGCGGTGCGCTCAATGGATAGCGTGAAAGATCGAGCTGGTCGAGCATCAGCACGGCGGTTTCAGCCGGCACGCTCAGCGTCGCCGCCACCGCGTCTTCGGTCAGCAGCACCCGAGCACGGCTGTCGTCGAGCATGTAGGCCACCCGCTCGACCGGATAATCCGGGTCCAGCGGCACGTAGGCGCCACCGGCCTTGAGCACCGCCAGCAAGGCGATCAGCAGGTGCTCGGAACGCGGCATCGCCACGCCGACGCGCACTTCCGGCCCCACACCCAGTTCGATGAGTTTATGGGCCAGGCGATTGGCGCGGCCGTCCAGTTCGCTGTAGCTCAGTTGGTTTTTGGCGAAGGTCACCGCCAGAGCATCCGGCGAGGCTTGGGCCTGGCGGGCAATCATCTGGTGAATGCACAGCGCTTGCTCGAACGGTGCGTCCACCGGGTTCCAGTCATGGGTCAGGCGCTGATGCTCATCGAACTCCAGCATCGACAGTTCACCCAGGCAGCGCTCGCCATGGGCGGTCATCTGGCCCAACAGTTGGGTCAGATGTGCCGCCAATCGCGCGACGGTGGCGGGCGCAAAACTGGCCCGTTGGTAGCTCATGTGCACCGACAGTTGCCGATCCAATCCCACCAACAGCGTCAACGGGTAGCTGGTCTGTTCCTGGGTGAGCGGCGGACCAAAGCGCAAACCGTCCGGCGCGCCCTGCTCCAGGGCCTGGGCAATCGGATAGTTTTCGAACACCAACAGGCTGTCGAACAGCGCTTCACCGCCCTGCCCGGCCCAGCGTTGGATGTCCAGCAACGCGGTGTGCTCGAACTCGCGCAGCGCCAGGTTTTGCGCCTGCACCGCTTGCAACCAACTGTGCAGGGATTGCTCGGCCCGTGGGCTGGCGATCACCGGCAAGGTGTTGATGAACAGGCCGATCTGCTGCTCGATGCCGGGCAAATCCGCCGGACGACCGGCCACCGTCGCGCCGAAAGCCACCGTGTCTTTGCCGGTGTAACGCTGCAACAGCAGCAGCCACGCGGCCTGCACCAAGGTGTTGACGGTGACTTTCGAGGTGCGGGCGAAGGCTTCCAGGCGTCGGGTCAGTGCTTCGTCCACCACCTGGACATGATCGCCATAACCGGGCTGGGCCTGCGCCGGCTTCGCCATGACGTCGGCCAGGCGCGTCGGTGTCCCCAGGCGTTGCAGCGCAGGCGTCCAGAACGCTTCACTGATGGCCGCGTCCTGGCGTTGCAGCCAGGCGATGTAATCGCGGTAGCGACCCGCCGGACGGGCCACGCTGTCACCGCGGTAATGCTGCAACACTTCACCGAGCAACTGCGCACTGCTCCAGCCATCCATCAGGATGTGGTGGTTGGTGTAGAGCAGGTGATGCCGATCAGGGCCAATGCGTACCAGCACCAGGCGCATCAGCGGTGCCTGGGTCAGGTCCACGCCTTGGGCCCGTTCTTCATCGGCGAGGGTTTGCAGGGCGCCATCAATATCAGCCCGCCCGTTCCAGTCGAGCATACGGAACGGCACCTCGACCTGACGCTGGACGATTTGCACCGGCTGCTCCAGGTCACCCTGCCAGAAGAAGCCGCTGCGCAGGATGTCATGGGCATCGACCACCGCTTGCCAGGCCGCACGGAAACGCTGCGGATCGACGCCTTCGACGTCGAGGCGCATCTGGTTGATGTAGTCGCCGCCGCCCTGCCCGAGCAGGGAGTGAAACAGCATGCCCTGCTGCATCGGCGACAGCGGGTAGATGTCGTCGATGGCCTGAGGTACTTGGACCAGGGTGTCCAGTTGTGCTTGGGTCAGCCGCGCCAGGGGGAAATCCGACGGCGTCACGCCACCACTGTGGCTGTCGCAGCAATGGCCGATGAGCGCAGTGAGCTCTTGCACGTAGTCATCGGCCAGGCGCTGGATGGTCGCGGTATTGAACAGGTCGCCGCTGAAGGTCCAGCTCAAGTCCAATTCACCACCGAACACTTGGCCGTCAAGGGCCAGCGGGCTGCCCAGCGGACCTTGCAGGTTCACTTCCTCGCCGCCGCGCTCTTTGGTCGGCACGAACAAGGCATCGGCGGCCGCATCGAAACTGCCGTCGAACTGACCAAGGTAATTGAAGGTCAGTTGCGGTTTCGGCAAGGCTTGTAGGGTTTGACGTGCGGCGTCATCGCCCAGGTGCGCCAAGGCCCCGAAGCCAATGCCCTTGTTGGGGATGGCGCGCAGTTGCTCCTTGATCTGCTTCAGCGAGGCGCCCATCTCGGCGACCGGCGTCAAGCGAGCCGGGAACAGGCTGGTGAACCAGCCTACGGTGCGGCTCAGGTCGACGTGGGTGAACAGATCTTCACGGCCGTGGCCTTCGAGTTGCACCCACACACTGTCATCGCCGGTCCAGCGCACCATCACCCGCGCCAGCGCCGTCAGCAGCAGGTCGTTGACCTGGGTGCGATAGGCCGCCGGGGCTTGCTGCAGCAATTGCCGGGTGAGGTTTTTGTCCAGTGCCGTGCGAATCGTCACGGCTTGGCCCTGTTGCTGCCCGCCCTGGGGGTTGTCCCACGGCAAGCCCGCCGGAGCGCCGTGCAACTGCTGCTGCCAAAAGCCCAGTTCGGCCTGCACGGGTGCGCTGGCGACATAGTCCTGCAACGCTGCCGTCCAGGCGTTGACCGCGCTGGTCTTGGCCGGCAGTTGCACCGCCGCACCGGCCAGGGCCTGCCGATAAGCGCTTTGCAGGTCTTCGAACAGTATCCGCCAGGACACACCGTCCACCACCAGGTGATGGACAATCAGCAATAGCCGCTGCGTGCCATCGGCAAGGTTCGCCAGCAGCGCGCGGATCAGCGGCCCGCCCGCCAGTCGCAGGCTGCGCTGGGCCTGGTTGCCCAGCACTTGCAGTGCGGCGAGATCGACGACGTCGGCTTGCCAGAGCAGCGTGTCGGCGGCCTGCGCCTCGACGTCACGGTAACGCGCGGTCCAGCGTTCGCCCTGCTCGATGAAGTCCAGGCGCAAGCTGTCGTGGTGCACGACCAGTGCGCCCAAGGCCTGTTCCAGCGCCTGCGCATCCAACGCCTGGGTCGGTTTGAGCATCACCGACTGGTTCCAGTGATGGCGGTCGGGGATCGGCTGGGTGAAGAACCAATGATGAATCGGCAGCAGCGCGGTTTCGCCGGTCGCGGGTTGCTGGTCGATCAATTGCAGCGGCGCGCCCGTCTGTACCACGGCGGCCAGGGCCTCGATGGTCTGGTGCTGGAACAGGTCCTTCGGCGTGAAGTGCATACCGACCAACCGAGCACGACTGACCACCTGGATCGAGACGATGGAATCGCCGCCCAGTTCGAAGAAGTTGTCCCGCAGGCCCACTTGCTCGAGCTTGAGCACGTCCTGCCAGATCGACGCCAGTTGCTGCTCCAGCGCGCTGCGCGGGGCCACGTAGGTTTGCTGCAATTGGCTGACGTCGGGCTTGGGCAGGTTCTTGCGGTCGAGCTTGCCGTTGGGGGTCAACGGCAGGCGGTCGAGCAGCAGCAGATAAGCCGGGACCATGTGTCCCGGCAGGGTCGCCTTGAGCTGGTCACGCAAGTGCTCGGCAAACACATCACCCACGGACTCATCGGCCACCACATAGGCCACCAGGCGCTTGCCGCTGCCAGCAGCACCTTCCTGGGCTACGACAACCGCTTCGCGCACGCCTTCAAGGGCTTGCAGGCTGGCTTCGACTTCACCCAGTTCGATGCGGAAGCCGCGGATTTTCACCTGGTTGTCGATGCGGTCCAGGTAATCGAAAGTGCCATCGGCGCGTTGGCGCACCAGGTCGCCGGTGCGGTAGAGCAAGCCGCCGCGGCTGAATGGGTCGGCGATAAATCGCTCGGCCGTCAGGCCCGGACGGTTCAGGTAACCCCGCGCCAACCCCGTACCGCCCAGGTACAGTTCGCCGGCCATGCCCTGGGGCAGCAGGTTCAAGTCAGCGTCGAGCACGTAGGCGCTGCGGTCGCCGATGCGGCTGCCGATGGGCGCATAGGCGGCGCCACACGCCACGTCGCGACCGGCCTTCCAGATCAGCGGCGTGACCACGGTTTCGGTCGGGCCGTAGCCGTTGATGATGTAGTCCGGGTCGAGGGCGCGCTTGACCCGTTCGAAGCTGGCATTGGGCACCGCATCGCCGCCAAAGCAGTAGATGCGCACCTTCGGCGGGTTGCCCTCGCGCTCGGCGTGTTCGGCCAGTTGTTGCAGGTACACCGGCGGGAACGCCACCACCGTCACGCCGTGCTCGCCCATGGCGTTGTAGGTCTGCTCCGGGGTCCACAGGCTGTCATCGCGAATCAGCAGCGAGGCGCCGTGGGTCAGGCTGGTGAGCCAGCGTTCATGGGCACCGTCGAAGGCGAACGACATGAAATGGAATTCGCAATCGCTGTCGCGCATCTCATAGCGTTCGCCGATGGCCTGGCAGTGCATCGCCAGCGGACCGTGAGCCACGCTCACGCCTTTCGGGTTGCCGGTGGAACCGGAGGTGTAGATGACGTAGGCGAGGTTCTGCGGATCGACGGTGATCGAAGGTGCATCAGACGATTGCAGGCTCAGGTCCAGGCGATCGAGTTCCAGCACCTGGGCGGCGCCCTTCAGCGGCAATTGCGCCGACACCCGGGAGTCGGTGAGCAACAGCGCCAGCCCGGAATCCTCGATCAGGTAGGCCAGGCGCTCACGGGGGTAGCTGGTGTCCAGCGGCACATAGGCCGCGCCGGCCTTGAGCACCGCCAGCAGTGCGACGATCACCCCTTCGCTGCGCGGCAGGGCCACGCCAACGCGGGTTTCCGGGGCCACGCCACGGGCAATCAGGGCGTGCGCCAACTGGTTGGCCCGCCGGTCGATCTCGCCATAGCTGAAGCGCTGGCCGTCGAAGATCACCGCCGTACTGTGCGGTTTCAGCGCCGCCAGATGGGCGATGCGCTGATGCACGGCCATGTCGGTCGGGTAGGGCTGCGGGTGGTTGGCAGCCTGTTGCGCCCTGTGCTCCTCGTCATCGGCCAGGGCGATCTCGCCGAGGCGGCGCTCGGCGGATTCGGCAAACCGCTCCAGCAGGAGCAGCAGCTGCGCACTCAAGCGCTCAATGGTTGCAACGCTGAAATGCGCCTGGTCGAAACTCATGTGCAGCGCCAGCGTCTCGCCCAAGGTCACGCCCAGGGTCAGCGGATAGTGAGTCTGATCCTGGTTGGCGACTTCGCCGAATACCACGCCTTGGGCGGTGCCGTGTTGCAACGCCGCGGAAATCGGGAAGTTCTCGAACACCAGCAGGCTGTCGAACAGCGCTCCCCCGCCCTGCCCGGCCCAACGTTGGATGCTCGCCAGCGGCGTGTGCTCGAACTCGCGCAGGCTCAGGTTCCGGGCCTGTACGGCGGCCAGCCAGGCCGCGACGGTCTGGTCCGGACGCGAGCCGGCGATCACCGGCAAGGTGTTGATGAACAGGCCGACCTGTTGTTCGATGCCTACCAGCTCCGCCGGCCGCCCGGCCACGGTAGTGCCGAACGCCACGCAGTCGCTGCCGGTATAGCGCTGCAACAGCAGCAGCCAAGCCGCTTGTACCAGGGTGTTGACGGTGACTTTCTGCTGGCGGGCGAACGCGTTGAGACGGCCAGTGCCCGGCGCATCCAGGTGGTAATGCCTGAGCGCATGAGCGCTTTCGCTGCGCATTTCGCCACTCGCCGCAGCGGCGTTCGCCAGTACCGTCGGCTCCTGGAGATCGGTCAGTTGCCCCCGCCAGAACGCTTCACTGAGGGCGGCGTCCTGGCGCTGCAACCATTGGATGTAATCGGCATAGCGGCTGACCGGGCGCGGCGGCTGTTGACCGGCATAACGTTGCAGCACTTCACCGAGCATCTGCGCGCTGCTCCAGCCATCCATCAGGATGTGGTGGTTGGTAAAGATCAGGTGATGACGCTCATCGCTCAGTTGAATCAGCGTGACCCGCAGCAGCCCGGCCTGGGTCAGGTCGAACCCCATGGCCAGGTCAGCGGCAATGAAATCCTTGAGGGCCAGGGCGACATCCTGGCGTTCGCGCCAATCGAGCACGGTGTAGGGCAGCGCCAGACGGCGGTGGATGATCTGCAACTGTTGCTGCAACTCGCCCTGCCAGATGAAGCCGCTGCGCAGGATCTCATGGGCGTCCAGGGTCGCCTGCCACGCCGCGCGGAAACGCTCGGGGTCCAGGCCATCGACATCCACGCACAATTGGTTGATGTAGGCACCGGTGCCCTGTTCGTACAGGGTATGAAACAGCATGCCTTGTTGCATCGGCGACAGTGGATAAATGTCTTCGATGGCGGCAGCCGGCACGGGGATCGCGTCCAACTGCGCCTGGGTGATGCGCGCCAGCGGGAAGTCCGACGGCGTGGTGCCCATGGAGGCGGCCGAGCAGCAATGGCCGATCAGCGCTTCCAGTTCGCGGGCATAGTCATCGGCCAGACGAGCGATGGTCGCCTCGTTGAATTGCTCATGGCTGAACGTCCAACGCAAGTCGAGCTCGCCGTCGTAGACCTGGCCTTCGACACTCAGCCAGTTATCCAATGGCGCATCAAGGCTCTGCTCGCGCCCGGCGCTTTCCCCCGCCGGGCTGAACAGCGCACCCTCCCGGGCATCGAAACTGCCGTCGAACTGGCCGAGGTAATTGAAGGTGATGCATGGCAATGGCAAGGCCTTGAGACAGGCTTGCGCCGCATCGTCGCCGAGGTAGCGCAGCACACCGAAACCGATGCCCTTGTTCGGGATCGCCCGCAGTTGCTCCTTGATCTGCTTGATCGCGGCGCCCACGCCATCGGCCGGGGTCAGCCGCACGGGGAACAGGCTGGTAAACCAGCCGACCGTACGGGTCAGATCGACGCCTTTGAACAACTCTTCGCGGCCATGGCCTTCGAGCTGGATCAAGGTGTCGGCGTGGCCGGTCCAGCGACAGATCACCCGCGCCAGGGCGGTCAGCAGCAGGTCGTTGACCTGGGTGCGATACGCCGCGGGAGCCTCTTGCAGCAGTTGCCGGGTGAGGGTTTTGTCGAGACGGCTGTGCAGCACTTTGGCGTAACGGCTCTGCCGGCTGCCTTCGGGGTTATCCCATGGCAGATCCACTCCCGCGCCTTGCAGTTGTTGCTGCCAGAACGTCAGTTCGGCCTGAACGTTTTCAGTGCTGGCGTAGGCCTGCAGATGTTCGCCCCAGGCCTTGTAGGCGCTGGTCTTGGCCGGCAGCTTGATGGCGGCGCCGGCGCTGGCCTGTTGATAAGCCCGTTGCAGATCTTCCAGCAGGATGCGCCACGACACACCGTCCACGGCCAGATGGTGCACGGCCAATAACAGCCGCTGGCTGCCATCGGCCATGCTCGCCAGCACCGCACGCAGCAGCGGGCCATTGTGCAGGTCGAGGCTGCACTGGGCCTTGGCACACAGGTCTTGCAGCTCAGCGGCGCTCAGGTTGTCCGCCGTCCACAACAACTCAGGGTCGACCACCATCGGCGCCACCTCGGCCCGCCAGCCTGCCGGGGTTTCGACGAAGCGCGAACGCAAGGCATCGTGATGCACCAACACGGCGTTGAGGGCCTGCCGCAGCGCCGGGGCCTGCAACGGTAGATGGCTGCGCAACAAGACGGCCTGGTTCCAGTGGTGACGCTGGGCAATGGCGTCCTCGAAAAACAGCTGCTGGATGGGCAGCAACGGCAGCTCGCCGCTGACCGGCCCCTGATCGATCTGCAGCCCGCTGCCACCCTGTTGCACGACGCTCGCCAGGCCTTGCACGGTTTGATGCTGGAACAGGTCACGGGGGGTGAAATGGATGCCGGCCTGCCGCGAGCGGCTGACCACCTGGATCGAGATGATCGAGTCGCCACCCAGCTCGAAAAAGTTGTCGGTCAAGCCAACTTGTTCAAGCTTGAGCACGTCCCGCCAGATGGCCGCGATACCTCGCTCCAGTTCGCTGCGGGGGGCGATATAGGCCTGCTGCAGTTGGCTGGCATCCGCTGACGGCAAGGCCTTGCGGTCGAGCTTGCCGTTGGGGCTCAATGGCATTTGCGCAAGGAACACCAGCTGGGTCGGCACCATGTAGTCCGGCAGGTGCTCCTTGAGTTGCGCCTTGAGGGTTTCCCGCGCAGCGCCCTGCTCATCAGCCGAGGCCGACACCAGCGAAGTGTCGTTGGGCACCACATAACCCACCAGTTGCAAGCTGCTGCCACCCTGCACCGCCAGTACGACGGCTTCACTGACCGCCGCCAGTTCCAACAGGCGTGCTTCGACCTCGCCCAGCTCGATGCGCAAGCCGCGGATCTTCACTTGATGGTCAACGCGGCCCACGTATTCGATTTCGCCCAAGGCATTGAAGCGCGCCAAGTCGCCGGTGCGATACAGGCGCGCACCGCTGGTGGAAAACGGATCGGGGATGAAACGTTCGGCGGTCAAGGCCGGGCGTTGAAAGTAACCACGCGCCAGCAGCTCGCCGCCAATCAGCAACTCCCCGGTCACCCCCACCGGCGTGGGCGCCAGGTGCGCATCGAGCAGATAGGTATGCCGGCCTGGAAGCGGTTGACCAATGGGCAAGGTCAGCGGCAGCGGCCGGCGATTGAAAACGTAATCGCTGCAATCGAGGGTGGTGGCCGTGACCGTGGCTTCGGTCGGGCCGTAGGTGTTGAGCAGCTTGACCTGCTCCAGCCCGGCCCGGCGCCAGGCCTGCACGCCTTCGGGCGGCATGGCTTCACCCCCGCTGTGCACCTGACGCAGCGCCGCATAGTCACGCGGCCCGACAGCGGCGAACTCCTTGGCGATCATGTTCCAGTAGGCGGTGGTCAAGTCCATGACCGTGATGCCCTGCTCGACGATCTGGCGGTACAGGGTTTCGCTGTCCCAGACCTCGTTGCCGCGCAGCACCACCGAGGCGCCGCAGGTCAGCGGGCCGAACAGTTGCTCGCCAAAGGCATCGAAGTTGAACGTCGCGAATTGCAGCACGCAGTCGGCGCTGTTCAAGCCGTAATAGTACTGCGAGGCAAACGCATGCTTGCTCAGCGCGCCATGACTGATACCGACGCCTTTCGGCCGCCCGGTCGAGCCGGAGGTGAACATGACGTAGGCCAGGCTGTCGGCCCACACCGTGCGTTGCAGGTTGCCTGGCTCGGCGCTTTCCCAGGACTCGGCCTGATCCAGGCACAGGCAACGCACGCCGTCAGGCACAGGCAGTCGTTCAAGCAAATGGCTTTGGCTCAGGAGCAAACGGCTGGCGCTGTCTTCGATCATGAATCGAAGGCGATCCACCGGGTACTGGGGGTCCAGCGGCACGTAGGCACCGCCGGCCTTGAGCACGGCAAGAATGGCCACCACCAGGTCCAGGCTCCGGTCAACAGCGATGCCCACCAGCACGTCAGGACCGACCCCCGCCGCCACCAATGTGCGCGCCAGGCGGTTGGATCGGGCATTGAGCTGGCCATAGCTCAATCGTTGTCCATCGCAGATCAAGGCGACGGCGTCCGGGCTACGTTGAGCTTGGGCCTCGAACAGTTCATGCACCGGTCGCTCACTCGGCCAGCTCGTGTCGTGGCGCGCCCACTCTGTCACCACCTGCCGATAGTCGGCCGGCGCCAACAACGCCAGCTCGCCGACGCGCTGCTGCGGGTCGTTGACGATGTTGCGCAATAGCAGCGTCCAGTGCCGAGCCATGCGCTCGATGGTGTCGGGGTTGAACAAGTCACTGGCGTAGGTGAACGCCGCATGCAAGTGCCCGCCCTTTTCGTAGGTGTCCAGGCTCAAGTCGAACTGGGTGCTGCGGGTTTCCCACTCGATGACGCCCAACTCCAGACCGCTGCCGACTTTCAGCGTGGTGACGTCGGCCACTTCCGGCTGGTGGTTGTACATCACCTGGAACAATGGGTTGTAGCTCAGGCTGCGCTCAAGCTTCAGCGCCTCGACCAACCGTTCGAAGGGCAGATCCTGGTGGGCCTGGGCGCCGAGGGCGATTTCCTTGATGTCACGCAACAGGTCGCCGAGGCGAGTCTGGCCGTCCAGTTGCACCCGCAATACCTGGGTGTTGACGAAGAAACCGATCAGCCCTTCGATTTCCCGGCGGTTGCGGTTGGCGATCGGGACGCCGACCCGCAAGTCGTCTTGTCCGGTATAGCGGTGCAGCAGGATATTGAAAGTCCCCAGCAGCAGCATGAACAACGTGACCCCATGCTGGCGGGCAACGCCGCGCAGTTGCTCGACCAGCGCGGCGTCCACCACATGCTCCAGGCGGCGACCGCGATAGCTCGGCAGCACCGGGCGCGGATAGTCGATCGGCAGCTCCAGCACCGGATGCTCATCGCCCAGCTGCGCTTGCCAGTAATCGAGTTGACGCTGCAGCTCGCCCGCTTCCAGCCAGCGCCGCTGCCACAGGGCATAGTCGCTGTACTGGATCGGCAAGTCGGCCAGTTGCGGCGCAACGCCCGCCTCATGGGCGTCGTAGCAGCGGATGAATTCATCGATCAGCACGTTCATCGACCAGCCGTCGGAGACGATGTGGTGCAAGGTCAGCAGCAGCACGTGCTCCTGATCATCGAGTTTGAGCAGTTCGACCCGCAGCAAGGGGCCGCTGGACAGGTCGAAGGGCCGCAGTGATTGTTCCTCGGCGGCCCGACGCACCGCTTGCTCGCGCTCGGCTGCCGGCATGGCGCTGAAGTCCCTGTGCTCGATCACCAACGGCGCGTCGGTCGGCACTTGCAGGAGGCTGTCGTCGGCCTGGCGCCGGAACACCGTACGCAGGGTTTCATGACGGGCCACCAGGCTGGCGAAAGCTTGCTCCAGCGCCGGCAGGCTCAACGCGCCCTTTAGCCGCACCGCTCCCGGCAAGTTGTAGGCGCCGCTGTCCGGCTCCAGCTGCCAGAGAAACCACATGCGCTGCTGGGCATAAGACAAGGCCTGGCGATCCTCGGCCTCGACGCCCCGAGGGATAGGGAAACCGCTGAACTCCACGCCCTCCTTGTCCAGCGCGGCCAGGAACATCCGGCGCTTTTCCAGGGGCAACCCGATAAACCGGCGAGCAAGTTTCAAGGCGTCTTCAGCATTCATTTCTGGGGTATCCGGAATCAGTGGGCACAAGGCACAAAGGCAAGTCGTCCCTATAAAACGAATGCAGACCGGAAAAATTAGCGTTTGAGAATTTGTGTCAGGAAGGGAGGCAGAACAGGGATTTTCAGAAGGATGCAGCCCCCTAAATGTGGGAGCGAGCTTGCTCGCGATGGCGGTGGGTCAGCTTGCTGTTCGTTGACTGACACGACGCCATCGCGAGCAAGCTCGCTCCCACAAGGGGGTATATCACCCCCATCCACTGTGGGGGCTGCATTTGGATCAGGCGCTGATGGCCAACCCATGCCGCCGATGATGCACGCTCAACTGATCCTTGATCAGCCGCAGCACCTTGGCCTCGTGCTCATGAATGAAGAAGTGCCCACCGGCCAGCATGTCCACCGAGAAGCTGCCCGTGGTTTCCTGGCGCCAGCCAATCAGTTGCTCCGTGGTGGCCTTGTCGGTGGTGCCGCCGAACACGTGCACCGGACAGTTGAGCAGCGGCCGCTGCCGCGGTTGGAAGCGTCCACACAGCAGGAAGTCGGCCCGCAGGACCGGCAACGTCAGGGCCATCAGCTCTTCATTGGCCAATATCTCTTCGCTGGTGCCGTTGAGGGTGCGCAGTTGCTCGATCAGTTCAGCGTCGGTTCTCGGCTCGGCGAAACCGCGGTCATAGTCGGCGCGCATCGTCGGCGCCGCGGTGCCGGACGCAAACAGCGCCACTGGTTCCGGGCAGCCGAGCTCACGCAGGGCATGGCCGATCTCGCAGGCCAGCAGCGCGCCCAGGCTGTGGCCGAACAAGGCGTAAGGGGCCTGGAGTGTCGCGGACAGCTCCCGCGCCAGTTGCATCGCCAACGGGCCCATGTCGGTATGCAGCGGCTCGTCGAAGCGCGCCCCGCGCCCCGGCAGTTCCACCGGTTGCACGTGCAGCCATTGCGGCAACGTGCGCCGCCAGCGGCTGTACACCATCGCGCTGGCGCCGGAATAAGGCAGGCACAGCAGGGTCAGTTGGGTCACTGCGGTTTTCTCCGATCGGTCGTGTAGAAAAGATAACGAAATCGTAACCCATGGAATTAGTCAAAACCGTGACGTTCGCTACGCGATGACGGCACCTTGTGGGAGCAAGGCTTGCCCGCGATGAACGATAACGCGGTTCATCTTCCCACCCGACCTTATACTGGCGATACCTTGATCACTGCACCACACGGGAGAACGCCATGAGCTGGTCCGCCAAGCAATACGTCACCTTCGAACAGGAACGCACCCGTCCGTCCCGGGACCTGCTCGCCGCCATCCCCCCCACACAGGCCCGCTCGGTGATCGACCTGGGGTGCGGCCCGGGCAATTCCACCGAACTGTTGGTGGAACATTTCAACAGCGCCACGGTGCGCGGCCTGGACAGTTCCAGCGACATGGTCGACGCCGCACGCAAACGCTTGCCCGCCGTGACGTTCGACACCGCCGACATCGGCCAATGGGATGAACCCGGGCCGTTCGACGTGATCTTCGCCAACGCCGTGCTGCAATGGCTGCCCGACCACGCCAGCCTGCTGCCCTCGCTGGTGGGCAAGCTCGCTCCCGGCGGCAGCCTGGCGATCCAGATGCCCGACAACCTGCACCAGCCCTCCCACCGCTTGATGCGGGAAATCGCCGCCAACGGGCCTTGGGCCAGCCAACTGGCCGCGGCGGCTGATTCGCGTACCGAGATGGCGGATGCCAGCACCTATTACTCGATCCTCAAGCCCCACTGCAGCCGCGTCGATGTGTGGCGCACCACCTACCATCACCCCTTGGCCGGCGGTGCCGCAGGCGTGGTGGAATGGTTCAAGGGCAGCGCCTTGCGGCCGTTTCTCGAGCCGCTGGACGAGGCGCAACGCGAGCAGTACCTGGCGCAGTACCTCAAGGCGATCGAACAGGCTTATCCAGCCCAGGACGATGGGACGGTGCTGCTGCCGTTTCCCCGGTTGTTCATGGTCGCGACGCGCTAGGGCGACGGTCGATAACGCAGCGACGGGGCCTAAATTTCTGATCCGGGCCCTCGTTACCTGCTAAGACCAAAAACCCGCAAGAGTGACCGCCGTGGACCTGCACACCATCCTGGGCAAGCTGTTCGCCAATGCCGGCGCCGTTGGTATCGAAGGCGTCTTCCAATTCGTGTTCGGCCCGCACCAGGCGTACTGGTCCGAGGTCAAGGCCAGCAGCCGCACCGAGGCCGGCCGTCACACCAGCCCTGACGTGACCATCGAGGTGGCGGAAAAGGACTTCCTCGGGATCATGGCCGGCCTGGCCAATGTCGAGGAACTGTTCGCCAGCGGGCGCCTGAAGATCGGCGGCAACATGGGCCTGGCGACGTTGCTGCCGCAGATCATCGACCATGCCCGGCATGGCAGTGGCGTGGTGGAAAAGGTCGACATGAACAAGCGCTACCCCACCCCGTCGCGCTTCAGCGAAAAACTCACCGCCAGCCTGCCGCCCCAACGCAGCGTGGAGCGTCGGCCTCGCAGCGGGCTGTCGGTGCAGGAGTTTCAAGCACGCTATTTACCCCACGGCATTCCACTGGTCATCAGCGATGCCTTGCAGGACTGGCCGTTGTTCAAGCTCAGCCGCGAAGAATCCCTGGTGCATTTTGCCGAGCTGCAAGGCATCACCCGCCACGGCGACTACGTGAAGAAGACCTTCTCCACCGAGCGGGATTTCCGCTCCACGTCCATGGCCGACTTCATCGCCTCCCTCGACAGCCCGGCGACCAGGGGCGCCGACGGCGAACCACCGGCCTACATGGGCAACAACATCCTGCCGGCGCAACTGATGGAGCAGATCAAGTACCCGCCCTACTTCGACGCCTCGCTGTTCATCCCGCCGCGCATCTGGATCGGCCCCAAGGGCACCCTGACGCCGCTGCACCGCGACGACACCGACAACCTGTTCGCCCAGGTCTGGGGCCAGAAAACCTTCACCCTCGCCGCGCCTCACCACCGCGAAGCCCTGGGCACTTGGTCCACGGCGCCCCAAGGCGGGCTGGACGGCTGTGATTTCAACCCGGACGCGCCGGACTACCAACGCTTCCCCCACGCCCGCGACGTGACCTTCATGCGCGTGACATTGGAAGCTGGGGATTTGCTGTTTTTGCCTGAGGGCTGGTTCCATCAGGTGGAGTCGGTGTCTACGTCGTTGTCGGTGAATTTCTGGGTGAGTTCGGGGCGGGGTTGGTAACAACCGACCTGAAGCAACATTCTTTGTGGCTGGAGGATTGTGGGAGCAAGGCTTGCCCGCGATGAAGGCAATGCGGTCTTTCAGAAATCGAGTCGCCTGTTTCGCGAGCAAGCTATGCTCCCACAGTCCCCTTGCCACAGGTTTGTGTTTGGACCTGGAATATGAAGACCGCTTCACCCAACTGAACTCTGCCCCCCTCACACCAGTCAGCAGGTAAGGCCCCTCCGTTCAAGGTGCTAGACCATGCAGATATCCCTCGCCCGACAGGTTGCCCTGGTCACCGGCGCCAGCTCCGGCATTGGCGCAGGCGCGGCCAGGGCGTTGGCAGACGCGGGTGCCGCGGTGGTACTCAACTACCACTCCAGCGCCGGCCCGGCCGAAGCACTGGCCCGTGAAATCAACGCCACCGGCGGCCGCGCCATCGCCGTCGGGGCCGATGTGTCGAAGGAGCCGGACGTCGAGCGGCTGTTCGCCCAGACCCTCGAAGCGTTTGGCGCGCTGGACATCCTGGTCGCCAACTCCGGCCTGCAAAAAGACGCCGCCACCGTCGACATGCGCCTGGAAGACTGGAACACCGTGATCGGCACCAACCTCACCGGCCAGTTCCTCTGTGCTCGCGCCGCCCTGCGGATTTTCACCCGCCAGGGTATTCGCCAGGGCGTGTCCCGGGCCGCAGGCAAGATCATTCACATGAGTTCGGTGCACCAGCGCATTCCCTGGGCGGGCCACGCCAATTACGCCGCGTCCAAGGGCGGAGTCGATCTGCTGATGCAGAGCCTGGCCCAGGAAACCAGCCACCAACGCATCCGCATCAACAGCATCGCCCCCGGCGCCATCCGCACCGCCATCAACCAGGACGCCACCGAGGGCGAGCAGGAACAGAAACTGCTGGAGCTGATTCCTTACGGTCGCGTCGGCGATGTGGAGGACGTCGCCAACGCGGTGGTCTGGCTGGCCTCGGACTTGTCCGATTATGTGGTGGGCACCACGCTGTTCATCGATGGCGGGATGAGCCTTTATCCGGGGTTTCGCGGCAATGGCTGATCATGACGAACCACAAAGCCCCATCGAGAACCACGGCATCATTGGCGACATGCGCAGCGCCGCGCTGGTCAATGACCAAGGCAGCATAGATTTTTTCTGCTGGCCGGAATTCGACAGCCCGTCGATCTTCTGTTCGCTGCTGGATACGCCCGAAGCGGGCATTTTCCAACTCGCGCCAGACCTGCCGAATGCCCGCCGCCAGCAGATCTACCTGCCCGACACCAACGTGCTGCAAACCCGCTGGCTGAGCGACGGTGCCGTGGTGGAAGTCACCGACCTGCTGCCCATTGGCGACAGCGAGGATGATTTGCCGGTGCTGATGCGCAAGGTGCACATGACCGTCGGCAGCGCGACGTTTCGCATGCGCTGCGCCGTGCGGCATGACTACGCCCGGGCCGCCACCACTGCGCGCCAGGACGCTGCCCACATCTGTTTCGAGGCGCCGGGACAACCGAGCCTACGCTTATGCTCCGATCAGCCCATGACGCTGGACGGCAATGCGGCGGTGGCCGAGTTCACCCTGGCGCAGGGCCAGAGCGCCGAATTCTTGCTGGGTGGCATCGACGACCCGCGCCTTCAGGACGATGTCAGCGCGATTTGCCTGGAACGCACCCTGGCGTTCTGGCGCGGCTGGATCGGCCAGTCCACCTACCGGGGCCGCTGGCGGGAAGTGGTCAACCGCTCGGCCCTGGCGCTGAAGCTGCTGACCTCGCGCAAGCACGGCGCCATCCTCGCCGCCGCCACCTTCGGCCTGCCGGAAACCCGCGGCGGCGAACGCAACTGGGATTATCGCTACACCTGGATCCGCGACTCTTCCTTTACCGTCTATGCGTTCATGCGCCTGGGCTTCGTCGAAGAAGCCAACGCCTACATGCGCTGGCTGCGCGGCCGGGTCAGCGACTGCTGCGATCAGCCGACCAAACTCAATATTCTCTACGGTCTGGACGGCAGGCTGGAACTGCCGGAAACCGAACTGCCGCACCTGAGTGGCTTCGGCAACGCCCGACCGGTGCGCATCGGCAACCTGGCCTACAAACAGGTGCAGTTGGACATTTTCGGCGAGCTGATGGACGCGGTGTACCTGGTCAACAAATACGGCGAAGCCATCTCCCATCAAGGCTGGAAACACACCGTCGAGGTGGTCGACCAAGTGTGCAAGGTCTGGCAGGACAAGGATGTGGGTATCTGGGAAATGCGCGGCGACAAACAGCATTTCCTGCATTCGCGGCTCATGTGTTGGGTCGCCGTGGATCGCGCCATCCGCCTGGCCGAAAAACGCTCCCTGCCCGCCCCGTTCGCCCGCTGGGACGAGACGCGCCAGGCCATCTACCAGGACATCTGGACGAACTTCTGGAACGACGAACACCAGCACTTCATCCAGCGCCTGGGCAGCAGCGCCCTGGACGGCTCGATGCTGTTGATGCCGCTGGTGCGCTTCGTCAGCGCCCGCGACCCGCGCTGGCTCTCGACACTCGATGCCATCGAAAAAAACCTGGTGCGCGACGGCATGGTCTATCGCTACCGCAACGACGACAGCCCCATCGACGGCCTCAGCGGCATCGAAGGCTCATTCGCGGCCTGCTCATTCTGGTACGTCGAATGCCTGGCCCGCGCCGGCCGCGTGGAAAAAGCCCAGCTGGAGTTCGAACAACTGCTGCGCTACGCCAACCCGCTGGGGCTGTACGCCGAAGAATTCGACAGCCACGGCTACCACCTGGGCAACACTCCCCAAGCCCTGACCCATCTTGCGCTGATCAGCGCGGCGAGCTTCCTGGATCGCAAGTTGAGCGGGGAGAAAACTCATTGGCAGCCGTGAACTGAGTTGCCCTTCAGACTGGGCACAGTCCCTGTGGCGAGGGAGCTTGCTCCCGCTCGACTGCGCAGCAGGCGCAAAAATCTTGGGGTCGCTTCGCAACCCAGCGGGAGCAAGCTCCCTCGCCACAGGGAAAGCGGTGTGCTGGCTATTGCGTTGAATCGGCCAATTCGAGGTCATCCAACGCACGGTTGGCCAACAACCTGGCCAGCTCGATCAGTTGCTGAATCCCCAGCGCAACATGCCGCCGAGAACCCTCCAGATCGAACCCCAGGTCACTGACCAGCGCATCGGCCGAGGCCAGGGTTTCGCTGAGGGTGGTCAGCACCGATTCGGTGTTGAGGCCGGGGACCACGGTGAAAACCTGGCCGTCCTGGGTGTCGGGTTTGGGCGACGTGGGCGACAAATGGATATTCAGCGCCCGGTCGGCGGCTTCGCGGAGCTTTTTTGTATCGAGGGTGGTGTAGGCAGAGAGGTCTTCGGCGCGTGGAGGGTTGGGGGTGATCTTGACCATTGTGAAACTCCTGACTTGAAGTTGAGCTCACCCCTCCTCGTGACCAAACGAGGGTGGTGGGCTATACGCAGGTTGGTCAACCGGGAAGTCAGGCACCCGGCGCACTCGAAAGTGCCCCGCGCACAGCCCACCGCAAAGCATACCGACAAGCACGCAAAAAAGCGCCGACATGCTGAGGTTGGCGCGTGTGCGCCTGACATTGGACGGGTGACCAAACCCGGTCGCTGATTTTGCAGCGACGAGCAAAGCCTATCCCCGCTATTTCCTAACCGGCAACCGCCGCGACTCGTCAGAAAATTCCGGTTCACCTATTTTTTTGTAGGAACACAACCCCGTGGCGAGGGAGCTTGCTCCCGCTCGACTGCGCAGCAGGCGCAAAAATCTTGGGGTCGCTTCGCAACCCAGCGGGAGCAAGCTCCCTCGCCACAAGAGCATTGCAGTACCCGCTTCCCATTTATCGTTACGTCCCGTTTCGAGTTGCCAGCCCCCCAAACCCCTCCTAAGATCGATGCTCTCACGGGTGCAGCGGAGCTGCCCGATAAAAACCCGACTCAAGGACCTGACATGACCCATATCAAACGCCCCATCACCACCCCACCCCGAAGAGGCCTTACCCGCGAAGACCTCTGGGAGGGCCAGGACCGGGGCCTGATCAAATGCTGGGAAATCGGCCGCGACCGCGCGGTGAAGTTTCCCGAACTGGCGCAGCGCTGCCTGGCCGGTGAGTTGCCGGTACTGGGCTGGAAAGGTGGCGTCAGCCGCAGCCTGAAGAAAAGCGAAAAATTCGGCTGTCTCAAGTACCTCGCCCAATGGCAGGGCCTGCGCGGTGAAGACCTGGACATCGACTTGACCCAGGAGCGCACCCTCACCTGCTCCAGCACGAACATGATCGTGACGTTCACGCCGGATCGGGCCAAATACGTGAACCAGGAACCCGCCTGACCGCAACCGAGCAATGCCGGAGGCCAACATGAACCTCGATCCCAAGGTCAACTTCGCCGTGACGCCGCTGTTGCGCATCGCCTACGAAGAACACGGTCCCGCCAGCGGCGAGCCCGTCATCCTGCTGCACGGCTTTCCTTACGACCCCAGGGCTTTCGATGAAGTCGCACCAGCCCTGGCCGAGCGTGGATATTGGGTCATCGTGCCCTACCTGCGCGGCTACGGCCCGACCCGGTTCAACAACCCGGCCATCCTGCGCTCCGGCCAGCAAGCGGCACTGGCGCAGGACCTGCTGGACCTGATGCACGCACTCTCCATCCCCCAGGCCGCGCTGTGCGGCTACGACTGGGGCGGTCGGGCGGCGTGTATCGTCGCGGCGCTGTGGCCCGAGCGCGTTCGCTGCCTGGTGACTGGCGACGGCTACAACCTGCAGGACATTCCCCGTTCCACGCAGCCGCTGGACTCGGAAACCGAACATCGCCTGTGGTACCAGTACTATTTCCACACGGCGCGGGGCGTCGAGGGCCTGACCCGGAACCGACGTGAACTGTGTGAGTTGCTCTGGCGCCTGTGGTCACCGACCTGGAAACGTGGCGCCGAACGGTATCCCCTCAGTGCTGCGTCGTTCGACAACCCGGACTTCGTCGACGTGGTGATCCACTCCTACCGCCATCGCTTCATGTACGCACCGGGCGACCCGACGCTGGAGTGGATGGAGGAACGGCTGGCGGCACAACCGGCCATCAGCGTGCCGAGCATTTCCCTGTGCGGCGCCGACGACGGCGTGGGGCCAGCGCCGGAACATGATGAAGACGCCGAACATTTCACAGGTTTTTACGAGCGCCGCGTGCTGGCCGGTGTCGGCCACAACATCCCACAGGAAGCCCCCGAGGCCACGCTCAAGGCATTGCTGGATCTGCTTGAGGGCTGACGGCGAACCGCTCGCGATAGGCCTGTGGCGTTACCCCCATGGCCCGCAAAAAGCTGCGGCGCAAGGTTTCCTCACTGCCGAAGCCACATTGCACCGCCACCCGCTTGATCGACACAGCGGTGTCGGACAACAGGCGGCGAGCGGTTTCCACGCGAATCAACTCCACCGCCCGCGCCGGGGTCTGGCCGGTGTCGGCGCGGTAGTGCCGCACAAAGCTGCGTTCGCTCATGCCGACCTCGGCGGCCAGGCTCGACAGGCCCAGGTCACGGGTGAGGTTTTCAGCGATCCAGGCATGCAGGTCATCAAACCGACTGCCCTGCTTTTGCAGCGACAACGTCACGCTGAACTGCGATTGCCCGCCAGGCCGCTTGAGGAACACCACCAGGTGCCGGGCGACTTCCAGCGCCACCGCGCGGCCCAGGTCTTCCTCCACTAGCGCCAAGGCCAGGTCGATGCCGGCCGTGACCCCGGCCGAGGTCCAGACCGGACCGTCGTTGATGAAAATCGGGTTGGGTTCGACCCGCAACTGCGGATGCTGCTCGGCCAGTTGTTCGCAGCGGGTCCAGTGCGTCACCACGCGTCGCCCGTCCAGCCAACCGCTGGCGGCCAGCAGGAACGCCCCGGTGCACACCGACGCCACCCTTCGCGAACGCAGGCCGTGCTCCTTGACCCAGGCCACCAGCGCCGGATCCTTCGCCGCTTCGTACACGCCCCAGCCACCAGCGATCAACAGCGTGTCGCTGCCTTCGCTCGGCAGCGGCTCGGCTAACAGCGCCAACCCTGCCGAGGACATCACCGCCCCGCCCCCCACAGCGATGACTGTCGGCGTGTAGGGCAACGGCAGGCCTTGCTGGCGGGCCAGGTCGTTGGCTGAGGCAAACACCTGCAGGGGCCCGGTGACATCCAGCACTTGCACGTTGGCGAAGGCCAGTACATGAACGGTTTTCGGTGGGTTGGGCATATTGGCGTGATTCGTGGGTTTATTGGCGTATACGCCAGAGCCTACGGATCTAAAGTAAAACCGTCCACCCCTCGGGCATCATCCAAAGGAGCACGCGACATGACGCTGCAGATCGGTTTGCTGTTATTCCCCCAAGTCCAGCAGTTGGACCTGACCGGCCCTTATGACGTACTGGCCTCGTTGCCAGACGTGAAGGTCCACCTGATCTGGAAGGACCTGGCGCCGGTCACTGCCAGCACTGGGCTGGTGTTGCTACCCACCACCACGTTCGAGGACTGCCCGAAGCTCGACGTGATCTGCGTTCCCGGCGGGACCGGCGTCGGGCCCCTGATGGAAGACGAGCAGACGTTGGCCTTCATCAAGCGGCAGGCCGCCGAGGCGAAATACATCACGTCCGTGTGCACCGGTTCGCTGGTGCTCGGTGCGGCGGGCCTGTTGCAAGGCAAGCGCGCCACCACCCATTGGGCCTATCACAGCCTGCTGCAAACCTTGGGCGCGACACCGGTCAAGGATCGCGTGGTCCGCGATGGCAACCTGCTCACCGGTGGCGGCATCACGGCCGGGATCGATTTTGCCTTGACCCTGGCGGCCGAACTGTTCGACCAGGACACCGCCGAACTGGTCCAGCTGCAGCTCGAATACGCCCCTGCCCCGCCGTTCAACGCCGGCAGCCCCGACACCGCGCCGACGCGCGTCCTGGAAGAAGCCCACCGGCGTACCGCAGAGTCGTTCCGGGTGCGCTCGCAGATCGCTCAGCGAGCTGCGGCGCGGTTGGAGCGGGCGTAACGATAAGCCCCAGCCAGGCACTGCTGTGCTGTGCTGTGTTGTGCTGTGGGAGCAAAGCTTGCTCGCGAAACAGGCGCCTCTATTTCTGGAAAGACCGCATCGCCTCTATCGCGGGCAAGCCTTGCTCCCACACAGCTGGGCCTGCCACAGAGCTCAGGTTTCCCTCATGCGATACCACTCGCTCATGAGCGGTCTCCTGTCGGGTCAACTCGATTCAAAACGGGCTGGCAGTGGGGCGCACGATCAGTTCGCTGACGTCCACATCCGCTGGTTGTTCGATGGCGTAGGCGATCGCCCGGGCGATGGCTTCGGCCGGAATGGAGATCCTGCGGAACTCGCGCATTTCGGCACGACCACCTTCATCGGAAATGCTCTCGGCCAGTTCCGATTCGGTCACGCCGGGGGAAATCACCGTCACCCGAACATCACCCCCGACTTCCTGGCGCAAGCCCTCGGAAATCGCCCGCACAGCGTACTTGGTCGCGCAATACACGGCGGCAGTCGGGCTGACGGCGTAGGCACCGATGGACGCGATGTTGATGAACTGGCCGCTGCGCTGGCGCTGCATCAACGGCAGGCCGGCGGCGATACCGTGCAGCACACCACGGATGTTGACGTCGATCATGCGGTCCCACTCCTCGACTTTCAGCGCCTCGAGCTTGGAGAGCGGCATGACCCCGGCATTGTTGATGATCACGTCGACCCGACCGAATCGCTCGACAGCAAAGTCGATCAACTGCTGGACATCCTCGCGGCGGGTCACGTCCACCGCTTTGCAGACCGCCTGCTGGCCGGCGGTTTCGAGTTCCTGCACCAGTGTTTGCAGACGATCGATGCGCCGGGCGCCAAGCACGACACGGGCACCGCGAGCCGCGAGCAACCGCGCCGCCGCTTCACCAATCCCGCTGCTGGCGCCAGTGATGACCACTACTTTGTTTTGAATATCGGACATGATGGTTCCCTCGTCTGGATGTGTTGCCCCGGTGGGAGCGTTTTGACAGGTCCAGATTAGGGAACCGACCACGGCCTGGGTTAGCCGGATCCTCCTGCGCACTTGCACGATCCTGTGGCGATAAAACCGACTCTGGCCGACAGCCGCGCAATCGGCTTTACTAGCTCGGTCCACTCAATTTGGCCTGGGAGATTGATCGGCATGTCGGTATCCACGTCCATCCACATTGCGCCAGACGACGGCGTCAGCCAGCGCCGTGCCGAACTGGCGAGCCTGATGAAGCGCTTTGCACCGGAATACGGCGTTCACCCTACGGCCATCGAGGCCTTGCACCTGATCCGTAGCGACCAGCCGACCGAAGCCCTGCACACCGTGCACAAACCTGGTTTATGCGTGATTATCGAGGGGCGCAAGGAAGTGCGCCTGGCGGACGAATGCTACGTGTATGACCCGCTCAATTACCTGGTCGTCTCGGTGACCCTGCCGCTGGCCGGCCAGGTGATTGAAGCCAGCCCCGAGCGCCCCTACTTGTGCATCCGCCTCGACATCGACCCGGCACAGATCTGCCGCCTGATTGCCGACGCCAGCCCTATCGGCGTGCCGGCCGAAAGAGCCGGGCGCGGGCTATTCCTGGATCGCATTGATACGCCATTGCTCGACGCGCTGTTGCGCTTACTGCGGCTGTTGGACAGCCCGGACGATATCGCCACCCTCGCGCCGTTGGCCCAACAGGAGATTTTCTATCGGCTGCTGCGTGGCGCCCAAGGCCAGCGCTTGCACGAAATCGCCATTCCCGACACCCAGACCCATCGCATCAGCCGTGCCATCGAATGGCTCAATACCCATTACGCCGAACCGCTGAGCATCGACAGCCTGGCACAAATGATCAATCTCAGCCCTTCGGCGCTGCACCACCGCTTCAAAGCCGTGACCGCCATGAGCCCGCTGCAATACCAGAAACAACTGCGCTTGCAGGAAGCCCGACGGTTACTATTGGCGGAGAACAGCGACGTTTCGTCAATTGGCTACAAGATGGGGTATGAAAGCCCTTCGCAGTTCAGCCGTGAATACAGCCGTCTATTTGGCGCCTCCCCGAGCAAGGACATCGCTCGTTTGCGGGCCCAGGCGCTGCAAGCCAGTAGCGCCTGATCCTAGACTCTCGCTGCCGATGGTTCCGACCGCACCATGACCCGGCGCCTGGTATGATCAGGCCACTTTTTCGCAGACGAAAAAAAACCCGCCTAGGCGGGTTTTTTGAGGACCAATTTGACTCCCTGTCCGGCATTCCATGCCTGGTCCAATCATCCATGACCCCGAGCACTCCCTGTACCCAGTGGATGAACATAGATTAGGCCCATCGGTATCTGGGAAAAAGACGAGAAAGCAGCAACGACGTGTAAGCGTTTCGCTATAGGACCCTTTCAGATTTTTGCGGGCGAAAAAAAACCCGCCGAAGCGGGTTTTTCCAAGACCATTACGACTCCCTGTCGATAGCTTTCCTTGCAAGGTCGATCGTCCCTGATCCTGAGCACTTCCTGTGCTTCAGTGGATGAGTCCAGATTACGCCTCGGATCCAAAACGAAATAGACGACATAGCTACCATCTCGTGTAAGACATTCGCTATACCGCCCTTCCGAAAACCCTTAGCCCCTCAGCAGTCCCCGTCAAGACTTGCTCAGGAAGGCTTCAATATTGGCCATCTGCTCGTCCCAGCCACGACTGTCCATGCGAAAAGCCTTGAGCCGGCGAGCCTCGGGAATGTTGTTGAAACCCGACTCCACGACTTTGAGCAAGGTACCGCCATCCATGTCTTCAAGTTCGAATAGCACCCGGGTTTCGGACTCTTGAGAGTAATCCACCTGCGGCTCGACAGCGTAAGGATGCCAGCGAAACGAGAACACCCGCTCAGGCTCCACCCGCTCCACCGCTACGTCCCAGATGAGATGCTCGTAACCTGGATAAGTGATTTGCCCCTGGGTACGCTCCCCTGCCACAAACCGTTTCCCCTCAAGGGCGACACCGAACCATTGGCCGAAAGCTTCGGCATTGGCCAGGGCTCGCCAGACATGAGAGCGCGGAGCCTTGAGCAGGATCTTTCTTTCAATGCGGTCGGATGAATGCATGGGTCACCTCCTGTGTTTCAACAGTAGGCTTGTAAGACCACAAGGCCAACCAGAAAGTTGTATCAGGATCGCCTTCTTTAAAACTGCATGGAGCGATGTAAACTCACCCGGCGTTTTCAACCCCCTCGAGGAGAGACCGAACATGTCCCTGCGCTTGCTTCTGACCCTGATGCCGCTGCTTTTCGTCACTGTTGCCCAGGCCGACGACTGCGCCGACGCCACCACTCAAGGCGAAATGAACCAATGCGCAGCCAAAGAAAACAAGGCCGCCGACAACGAGCTGAACAGCTTGTACAAGCAGATCACAGCACGCCTGAAGGACAACCCGCAGGCCAAGCAGATGCTGGTCAAGGCGCAGCGTGCCTGGATAGGTTTCCGTGATGCCGAATGCAATTTCTCCGCCTCCGGGGTCGAGGGCGGTAGCGTCTACCCGCTGATCTACAGCAACTGCATCACCGCCCAGACTAAAGCCCGGGTCGAGGCATTCAAGACCTATCTCAAGTGCAAGGAAGGGGATCTGAGCTGCCCAGTACCCGAGGCTTAAGGGCCCGGATGCAAAAAAGGATGACCTCTACAGGTCATCCTTTTTTTGGCCAAAGCTTTTTATTGCGGACAAAAACAAAACCCCTACCTGCATCAGCAGATAGGGGTTTCGGAATTTAATCTTGACGATGACCTACTCTCACATGGGGAAACCCCACACTACCATCGGCGATGCATCGTTTCACTGCTGAGTTCGGGATGGGATCAGGTGGTTCCAATGCTCTATGGTCGTCAAGAAATTCGGGTACTGAGTCGCGGCCATTTGGCCTCGCTTCAGCAAATTGGGTATGTGATAGTTTCGGTGTTTTGTGAGATTCGAACTTTCGGTTCGTTTCGTCTTCACACACCGCAATCTGGCCTCTTTCGAGTTCACAAATTGCTTGGGTGTTATATGGTCAAGCCTCACGGGCAATTAGTACAGGTTAGCTCAACGCCTCACAGCGCTTACACACCCTGCCTATCAACGTCGTAGTCTTCGACGGCCCTTCAGGGGACTCAAGGTCCCAGTGAGATCTCATCTTGAGGCAAGTTTCCCGCTTAGATGCTTTCAGCGGTTATCTTTTCCGAACATAGCTACCCGGCAATGCCACTGGCGTGACAACCGGAACACCAGAGGTTCGTCCACTCCGGTCCTCTCGTACTAGGAGCAGCCCCTCTCAAATCTCAAACGTCCACGGCAGATAGGGACCGAACTGTCTCACGACGTTCTAAACCCAGCTCGCGTACCACTTTAAATGGCGAACAGCCATACCCTTGGGACCGGCTTCAGCCCCAGGATGTGATGAGCCGACATCGAGGTGCCAAACACCGCCGTCGATATGAACTCTTGGGCGGTATCAGCCTGTTATCCCCGGAGTACCTTTTATCCGTTGAGCGATGGCCCTTCCATACAGAACCACCGGATCACTAAGACCTACTTTCGTACCTGCTCGACGTGTCTGTCTCGCAGTCAAGCGCGCTTTTGCCTTTATACTCTACGACCGATTTCCGACCGGTCTGAGCGCACCTTCGTACTCCTCCGTTACTCTTTAGGAGGAGACCGCCCCAGTCAAACTACCCACCATACACTGTCCTCGATCCGGATAACGGACCTGAGTTAGAACCTCAAAGTTGCCAGGGTGGTATTTCAAGGATGGCTCCACGCGAACTGGCGTCCACGCTTCAAAGCCTCCCACCTATCCTACACAAGCAAATTCAAAGTCCAGTGCAAAGCTATAGTAAAGGTTCACGGGGTCTTTCCGTCTAGCCGCGGATACACTGCATCTTCACAGCGATTTCAATTTCACTGAGTCTCGGGTGGAGACAGCGCCGCCATCGTTACGCCATTCGTGCAGGTCGGAACTTACCCGACAAGGAATTTCGCTACCTTAGGACCGTTATAGTTACGGCCGCCGTTTACCGGGGCTTCGATCAAGAGCTTCGCGTTAGCTAACCCCATCAATTAACCTTCCGGCACCGGGCAGGCGTCACACCCTATACGTCCACTTTCGTGTTTGCAGAGTGCTGTGTTTTTAATAAACAGTCGCAGCGGCCTGGTATCTTCGACCGGCGTGGGCTTACGCAGCAAGTGCTTCACCCTCACCGGCGCACCTTCTCCCGAAGTTACGGTGCCATTTTGCCTAGTTCCTTCACCCGAGTTCTCTCAAGCGCCTTGGTATTCTCTACCCAACCACCTGTGTCGGTTTGGGGTACGGTTCCTGGTTACCTGAAGCTTAGAAGCTTTTCTTGGAAGCATGGCATCAACCACTTCGTCACCCAAAGGGTAACTCGTCATCAGCTCTCGGCCTTAGAATCCCGGATTTACCTAAGATTCCAGCCTACCACCTTAAACTTGGACAACCAACGCCAAGCTGGCCTAGCCTTCTCCGTCCCTCCATCGCAATAACCAGAAGTACAGGAATATTAACCTGTTTTCCATCGACTACGCTTTTCAGCCTCGCCTTAGGGACCGACTAACCCTGCGTCGATTAACGTTGCGCAGGAAACCTTGGTCTTTCGGCGTGGGTGTTTTTCACACCCATTGTCGTTACTCATGTCAGCATTCGCACTTCTGATACCTCCAGCAAGCTTCTCAACTCACCTTCACAGGCTTACAGAACGCTCCTCTACCGCATCACTTACGTGATACCCGTAGCTTCGGTGTATGGTTTGAGCCCCGTTACATCTTCCGCGCAGGCCGACTCGACTAGTGAGCTATTACGCTTTCTTTAAAGGGTGGCTGCTTCTAAGCCAACCTCCTAGCTGTCTAAGCCTTCCCACATCGTTTCCCACTTAACCATAACTTTGGGACCTTAGCTGACGGTCTGGGTTGTTTCCCTTTTCACGACGGACGTTAGCACCCGCCGTGTGTCTCCCATGCTCGGCACTTGTAGGTATTCGGAGTTTGCATCGGTTTGGTAAGTCGGGATGACCCCCTAGCCGAAACAGTGCTCTACCCCCTACAGTGATACATGAGGCGCTACCTAAATAGCTTTCGAGGAGAACCAGCTATCTCCGAGCTTGATTAGCCTTTCACTCCGATCCACAGGTCATCCGCTAACTTTTCAACGGTAGTCGGTTCGGTCCTCCAGTTAGTGTTACCCAACCTTCAACCTGCCCATGGATAGATCGCCCGGTTTCGGGTCTATTCCCAGCGACTAGACGCCCTATTAAGACTCGCTTTCGCTACGCCTCCCCTATTCGGTTAAGCTCGCCACTGAAAATAAGTCGCTGACCCATTATACAAAAGGTACGCAGTCACCCAACAAAGTGGGCTCCCACTGCTTGTACGCATACGGTTTCAGGATCTATTTCACTCCCCTCTCCGGGGTTCTTTTCGCCTTTCCCTCACGGTACTAGTTCACTATCGGTCAGTCAGTAGTATTTAGCCTTGGAGGATGGTCCCCCCATATTCAGACAAAGTTTCTCGTGCTCCGTCCTACTCGATTTCACTTCTAAGATCCTTTCGCGTACAGGGCTATCACCCACTATGGCCGCACTTTCCAGAGCGTTCCGCTAAAATCAAAGAAGCTTAAGGGCTAGTCCCCGTTCGCTCGCCACTACTAAGGGAATCTCGGTTGATTTCTTTTCCTCAGGGTACTTAGATGTTTCAGTTCCCCTGGTTCGCCTCTTGCACCTATGTATTCAGTACAAGATAACCATCTTATGATGGCTGGGTTCCCCCATTCAGACATCTCCGGATCAAAGTCTGTTTGCCGACTCCCCGAAGCTTTTCGCAGGCTACCACGTCTTTCATCGCCTCTGACTGCCAAGGCATCCACCGTATGCGCTTCTTCACTTGACCATATAACCCCAAGCAATCTGGTTATACTGTGAAGACGACATTCGCCGAAAATTCGATCTTGCTCATGAGAGCAACTCACAAATTTTACCTTAGCCTGATCCGTTACCAGTGAAAGTAACGTTCAGTCTATCTTTCTATCACATACCCAAATTTTTAAAGAACGAACTAGTCAAAGACTAGAAATCAACATTCACCATCGTACTGATGGAATGCTCATTTCTAAGCTTTATACAATCGAAGCAGTAGTGGTGGAGCCAAGCGGGATCGAACCGCTGACCTCCTGCGTGCAAGGCAGGCGCTCTCCCAGCTGAGCTATGGCCCCGTATTTCTACAGGCGTTTCCCACACAAAATTGGTGGGTCTGGGCAGATTCGAACTGCCGACCTCACCCTTATCAGGGGTGCGCTCTAACCAACTGAGCTACAGACCCAATTTCGGGCTGCTTCTTTCGTCTTCTTCAATGAATCAAGCAATTCGTGTGGGAGCTCATGAAGCAGCTGCGGTCGTCGATTAAGGAGGTGATCCAGCCGCAGGTTCCCCTACGGCTACCTTGTTACGACTTCACCCCAGTCATGAATCACACCGTGGTAACCGTCCCCCCGAAGGTTAGACTAGCTACTTCTGGTGCAACCCACTCCCATGGTGTGACGGGCGGTGTGTACAAGGCCCGGGAACGTATTCACCGCGACATTCTGATTCGCGATTACTAGCGATTCCGACTTCACGCAGTCGAGTTGCAGACTGCGATCCGGACTACGATCGGTTTTGTGGGATTAGCTCCACCTCGCGGCTTGGCAACCCTCTGTACCGACCATTGTAGCACGTGTGTAGCCCAGGCCGTAAGGGCCATGATGACTTGACGTCATCCCCACCTTCCTCCGGTTTGTCACCGGCAGTCTCCTTAGAGTGCCCACCATTACGTGCTGGTAACTAAGGACAAGGGTTGCGCTCGTTACGGGACTTAACCCAACATCTCACGACACGAGCTGACGACAGCCATGCAGCACCTGTCTCAATGTTCCCGAAGGCACCAATCCATCTCTGGAAAGTTCATTGGATGTCAAGGCCTGGTAAGGTTCTTCGCGTTGCTTCGAATTAAACCACATGCTCCACCGCTTGTGCGGGCCCCCGTCAATTCATTTGAGTTTTAACCTTGCGGCCGTACTCCCCAGGCGGTCAACTTAATGCGTTAGCTGCGCCACTAAGAGCTCAAGGCTCCCAACGGCTAGTTGACATCGTTTACGGCGTGGACTACCAGGGTATCTAATCCTGTTTGCTCCCCACGCTTTCGCACCTCAGTGTCAGTATCAGTCCAGGTGGTCGCCTTCGCCACTGGTGTTCCTTCCTATATCTACGCATTTCACCGCTACACAGGAAATTCCACCACCCTCTACCATACTCTAGCTCGACAGTTTTGAATGCAGTTCCCAGGTTGAGCCCGGGGATTTCACATCCAACTTAACGAACCACCTACGCGCGCTTTACGCCCAGTAATTCCGATTAACGCTTGCACCCTCTGTATTACCGCGGCTGCTGGCACAGAGTTAGCCGGTGCTTATTCTGTCGGTAACGTCAAAACACTAACGTATTAGGTTAATGCCCTTCCTCCCAACTTAAAGTGCTTTACAATCCGAAGACCTTCTTCACACACGCGGCATGGCTGGATCAGGCTTTCGCCCATTGTCCAATATTCCCCACTGCTGCCTCCCGTAGGAGTCTGGACCGTGTCTCAGTTCCAGTGTGACTGATCATCCTCTCAGACCAGTTACGGATCGTCGCCTTGGTGAGCCATTACCCCACCAACTAGCTAATCCGACCTAGGCTCATCTGATAGCGCAAGGCCCGAAGGTCCCCTGCTTTCTCCCGTAGGACGTATGCGGTATTAGCGTCCGTTTCCGAGCGTTATCCCCCACTACCAGGCAGATTCCTAGGCATTACTCACCCGTCCGCCGCTCTCAAGAGATGCAAGCACCTCTCTACCGCTCGACTTGCATGTGTTAGGCCTGCCGCCAGCGTTCAATCTGAGCCATGATCAAACTCTTCAGTTCAAACATCTTTGGGTTTTGAGAAAACCCTAAACTTGGCTCAGCAATCGTTGGTTACATCTTTGATTTCTCGCGGAGTAACTTGTGATGCTGATAATCTGTTGACTAGCAGTCTGACTCCACAAGCACCCACACGAATTGCTTGATTCAGTTGTTAAAGAGCGGCTGGCTGAGTCTTTCGTCTCAACCGAGGCGCGCATTCTACAGCGCCCCGTGTATCTGTCAAGCGGTTATTTTCAGAAGTTTTCAAAGTTTCCTTTGCAACTTCAACCACTTGCGCTTCCGATCTCTCGTTAGCGGGAGGCGAATTCTACAGCGTTACTCGCTGCTGTCAACACCTCTTTTTCACCGCTTTCGACCGAGAAGATCGAACCGCCGATAGAGCCAAACAACACCGCTCTACCTGCTCCTTCCGGGCTTCGATGAACTGAAGCCCAACACCTTCGAAACTTACTTAACTCATTGAATCTCAAGGAGTTTTCCGTTTCGACTGCGCCGGAAGTGGGGCGAATTATAGACTTCCAGAATCTGCCGTCAACCCTTAATTTGATTTTTCTATCTATAATCCGAAACCACACTTAAATCTGCCCGGTATATAGACGGAATCGTCGCACATGCGCAATATACTGCTCAATGCAGCCTCCCCCGCCTTTATTCTGGACGACACTTCGTAATGACACCCCCTCCACATCGCAGCCTGGCCTCCACCCTGTATCCGGTTGCCCTGCTATTAATAGCCATGGCCTCCATCCAATCGGGAGCCTCCCTCGCCAAAAGCATGTTCCCGGTAGTGGGCGCACAGGGCACAACGACGCTGCGACTCATTTTTGCCAGCCTCATCATGCTGTTATTGCTACGTCCCTGGCGCGCCAAGCTCACCGCCCAATCCCTGCGCACCGTGATCGTTTATGGAATGGCACTGGGCGGCATGAACTTTCTCTTCTATATGTCGGTTCGTACCGTTCCACTGGGCATTGCCGTGGCACTGGAGTTCACCGGGCCCCTGGCAGTTGCCATTTACGCCTCACGCCGGGCAATCGACTTTCTCTGGATCGCCCTGGCAGTCGCTGGCCTGCTTCTGCTTATACCGACCGGAGCGACCAATGCCGGTATTGACCTGCTTGGAGCCGGCTATGCGCTGGGCGCAGGTGTTTGCTGGGCGTTGTACATCCTGTTTGGCCAGAAGGCTGGCGCGGACAATGGTGTGCAAACCGCCGCATTAGGGGTGATGATCGCCGCCCTGTTCGTCGCACCGATTGGGATCGTGCACGCAGGCGCCGCACTGCTCACACCGAGCCTGATTCCAATCGCCATCGGCGTCGCCATTCTGTCTACGGCCCTGCCCTATACCCTGGAAATGATCTCCCTGACCCGAATGCCAGCCCGCACTTTCGGCACTCTGATGAGCGTCGAACCGGCAGTCGCGGCCCTGTCGGGGCTGGTCTTTCTCCAGGAGTACCTGTCCTTGGCCCAATGGCTAGCCATTACCTGCATTATCCTCGCGTCGGTCGGCGCAACGATGACCATGGCCAACACCGCAAAGCCTGCCGTCGCGGCAGATTGAAGCAGGATTTAACGAAGGTCTGGTATTTGCCACGCATTTAGGCCATGTTTAGACCGCTAACCCAATGTCAGACATGGATTTTTCATACAGGACGTCATGAACGCTTCAAGCAAGAGCGAACACAATCGTACGTGGACACAAGATCCACGACGGTTATAAGGATGGGAATGAAACGAATTTTGATACTGATCGCCGTACTTGCAGTAGCGGGCTGTGCGGCAACATCGAAAACTGAAGTCAAGCGCGGTAAAAAAGGCCTGCACATCAATTGCTCCGGCCTGTCCTCATCCTGGGATCAGTGCGCCGCCAGCGCTGCCAACTCATGTGCTCCCAAGGGTTACAAGGTCATTGCCAAGTCCGGCGATGCCGTCGAGGAACCCGGGGATTATCCCTTCGGGCTCAACCCCGCTGGCTATACCAGCCGCAGCATGATCGTCATCTGTAAATAGGCCATGTCAGTCGAGCCCTTGCTCGGCCATTCGGCGCCTGATCTCCTCATGACTGGACTTGAGGACGTCACGCTGGACCTGCGGCGTGACCAGCATCCGCGCAACGACCAATGCTCCCACGCATTGAGACAGGATGGCCCAGGCCAGACTGTCGCTTCCCAATATCCGCGCCCAGCTTTCGTGCAAACGACATATCCATGTTTGCGCCGCCTCCCTCACCTCGACATCCGATCGCGCGATCTCGGCACCCAGTACTGGCAACGCACACCCTGCTTCGGGCTGCTCAACGTGGCCCATGCTCAAGTACTGCTTGAGGCAGCGCTCCAGCTTCATTGAGTCCATGGCACCGTCGCCACTCAGACGATCCAGGCTTTGGGCCAACTCCCGCTCAACAATGGCCTTGAAAAGCTCATCCTTCGATGAGAAGTGGCTATAAAACGCACCGCCGCTCAACCCGATCGCTTTCATCAAGCCATCGACACCGACCGTGGAGAAACCCGACTTCTTGGCAGAGACGGCACTGCTGGCGAGCAGCTTCTCGCGGGTTTCCATTTTGTGATTGGCTGAATATCGCATGGTCCTGCCCCTGATTGCTCACCTTGACGCTTGCCGGATCTTAGCATAACGTCCGTTCAGTTAACGATCGTTTACCAATGAGGCTGACCATGAATAACAAGAAGGTCGTACTGGTTGTTGGCGCAGGCGATGCCACGGGTGGCGCGATTGCCAGACGCTTTGCACAGGAAGGCTTTGTTGCCTGCGTTACCCGCCGTAGCGCCGACAAGCTCGCGCCACTGGTGGATGGAATCCGCGCCCAAGGCGGCGAAGCCCACGGGTTTGCCTGTGATGCGCGTAAAGAAGACGACGTGATCGCACTCATCGAACAAATCGAGAACCAGATCGGCCCGATCGAAGCCTTTGTGTTCAACATCGGCGCCAACGTCCCCTGCAGCATCCTCGAAGAAACCGCACGCAAGTATTTCAAGATCTGGGAAATGGCCTGTTTCTCAGGCTTTCTCAATGCACGGGAAGTGGCCAAGCGCATGGTCAAGCGCCAGCGCGGGACGATTCTGTTCACCGGGGCAACGGCGGGATTGCGCGGCGCTTCGGGGTTTGCCGCATTCGCGGGCGCCAAACATGGCATCCGGGCACTGGCCCAGAGCATGGCCCGTGAGTTGGGGCCGCTGAATATTCATGTGGCCCATGTGGTGGTGGACGGCGCCATCGACACCGACTTCATCCGCGATAATTTCCCGGAAAAATATGCCACCAAGGATCAGGACGGCATCCTGAACCCTGAACACATCGCCGACAATTACTGGTACCTGCACAGCCAACCCCGCGACGCCTGGACCTTCGAACTGGACCTGCGGCCCTGGAGCGAACGCTGGTAAACCCTCCCCTCACAACAACAAGAGAGCAGATCCCATGAGCAAATCGGTGGAGTTTTACTTCGATTTCGGCAGCCCGACCACGTACCTGGCCTACACCCAGTTGCCGACGCTGTGCGCGCAGACCAACAGCCAGTTGATCTATCGTCCGATATTATTGGGCGGCGTCTTCAAGGCAACCGGCAATGCATCACCGGCGACAGTGCCGGCCAAGAACCCTTACCTGTTCAAGGATCTGAATCGCTTCGCCAAGCGCTACGGGGTCGCCTTCAAGTTCAATCCACACTTTCCCATCAATACACTGCAACTGATGCGCGCGGTGACTGGCATGCAGTTGCGCCAACCTGAACGCTTCGAGGCCTTCGTCGATTGCCTGTTCCGCGCCTTTTGGGTGGATGGCCGCAACCTCAATGACCCGACGACTGTCGCAGCGGTCCTGAACGAGGGCGGTTTCGATGCCGTCTATGTGCTGGCCTTGACGAACGACGAGCAGGTCAAGCAAGCACTCAAGACCACCACTGAAGAAGCCGTCGCACGGGGCGTGTTCGGCGCCCCGAGCATGTTTGTCGGCAACGAGTTGTTCTTCGGCCAGGATCGGTTGGACTTCGTCCGTGAAGCCCTCGCCTGACCCTCTACTTCAAATCGCCATCGTTCGCGTGTTGAGCCACTGCAGTGCGTCACCGTCCAGCAACGGGCTCAAGCGACGCTGAACCTCGGCGTGGTAGGCGTTGAACCAGTCTTTTTCGTCCTGGGTCAGCAGCGAAGGTTCCAGGCAGCGGGTGTCGATCGGGCACAGGGTCAGGGTTTCGAACTCAAGGAACTCGCCGAACTCGCTGCTTCCTGCTTCACGGTTCAACACCAGGTTCTCGATGCGCACACCCCAGCGACCGGGACGATAAGTGCCCGGCTCGATGGAGGTGATCATGCCAGCCTGCATCGCCGTTTGCGGCGCGGCAGCGGCTTGATAGGCAATCACCTGCGGGCCTTCGTGGACATTGAGGAAATAGCCGACGCCATGGCCGGTGCCGTGGCCGTAATCCACCTGCTCCGCCCAGATCGGTGCACGGGCGATAGCATCCAGCAACGGCGAAAGGATGCCCCGCGGGAATTTGGCCCGGGACAGGGCAATCACGCCCTTGAGCACGCGTGTGCAATCACGTTTCTGCTCAGCAGTGGGTGTGCCAACCGGCACCATGCGAGTGATGTCGGTGGTGCCTCCCAAGTACTGGCCGCCGGAATCGATCAGCAACAGACCATCACCTTCGATGACCGCATGGGCTTCTTCCGTGGCGTGGTAATGAGGCATCGCGCCGTTGGCGTTAAAGGCGGCGATGGTGTTGAAACTCAGGGAGACGAAGTCCGGCCGGCGCGTGCGGGCGGCGGTCAGGTGCTCGTCGATGGTCAACTCGGTGATGCGCTCGCGCCCCCAGCCCCCTTCCAGCCAGGCGAAGAACTCACAGAGCGCCGCGCCATCCTGCTCCATGGCCCGACGGATGTGTTCGGCATCGGCCAGGCTTTTGCGGGACTTGGCCAGCGTCGTTGGATTGAGACCTTCGACCAGCTTCACGCCGCTGCCCAGGTTATCCAGCAAGCCGACCGTCACCCGCGCCGGATCGATCTGCAGGCTTGCGCCGTCCGGCACTTCACGCAATGCGGCATCGGCTTCGCTGTAATCGCGCAGGGCCACGCCATCCTGTTCAAGAACGGCACGCAGCGCTGCGTCAACCTTGTCCAGGGCCACGAACAGCGTTGCCTGTTGCTGGCTGATCAAGGCGAAGGAGACGAACACGGGGTTGAACGACACATCCGCGCCGCGCAGGTTGAACAACCAGGCGATGTCATCCAGCGTGGCGATGAAATGCCAGTCGGCACCACGCTCCTTGAGGGATTCGCGCAGCTTGGCGAGTTTCTCGACCCGGCTGACGGTCGCCTGGGGAGGCAAATGGGCATAGACCGGCTGATCCGGCAAGCTTGGGCGATCGCTCCAGACCGCCTTGAGCAGATCGATGTCGGTGCGCAACCGTGCGCCGCGTTCCGCAAGCTTGCCGCCCAGGGTGCGGGCCGATGCCACGGCCATGACCGCACCGTCAACGGCGACCACTCCACCCTCAGGCGTTTGTTCCGCCAGCCAGTCCAGAGGCCCAGGCTGGCCGGGAATGAGCTTGACCAGCTCGATACCACTGCCCTCCAGCTCCTTGGTGGCCTGCTCCCAATAACGGCTATCGGCCCAGACGCCAGCGAAACTGCCGGTCACGATCAAGGTACCCACCGAGCCGTGGAACCCCGACAGCCATTGCCGCCCCTGCCAATAGCCCGGCAGGTATTCGGACAGATGCGGGTCGGCCGATGGCACCAGCAGCGCATGAATGCCCTCTCGGCTCATCAGTTGGCGGATTTGGGCCAGGCGCTGGGGAACCAGTCCATGGGACAAGGGCTCGGTGCTCATTGTTTCTCCTGCTCATTGATATTGTTGTTCGATGCCGAAGACGGCTTATGGGGTCGTGGCCCAGAACGCCGGCGCTGTCGCGCACGCCGCCTGGATCAGCCGCACCGCCTCGTCGATATCCTGTTCGGTGGTAAAACGGCCCAGGCTCAAGCGAATGGTCCGCCCGGCCGCGCGCGCATCGTGCCCCAGGGCCAGCAGCACGTGGGACGGGCTGTTCTGCGCCGAATTGCAGGCCGAGGTGGCGGAAAATGCAATCGATGCGCCCAACGTCGCCGGGTTGAACTCACCTTCGTTGAAGGTCAGGCTCAGCGTGTGGGGAATCCGACGGCTCGCACTGCCGTTTATACGCACACCGGGCAAGGCCAGCAGCGGCTCAAGCAAACGATTGCGCAACCGGGCGATTTTTGCGAGTTCTTCGTCGAATGCCTCGGCTGCGAGTTCGAATGCGGCGCCCATGGCTGCGATCTGGTGGGTCGCCAGGGTCCCGGAGCGCAAACCGCCTTCATGCCCACCGCCGTGAATCTGCGCCGACAACCGTGGCCGGGCACGGTCGCCGACGTAGAGCGCACCGATGCCCTTGGGGCCGTAGATCTTATGCGCGGAAAAAGACATCAGGTCCACCGGCCAACGAGACAGGTCGATCTGCACCTTGCCGGCGCCCTGGGCCGCGTCCACATGAAACAGCGCACCGTGCTCGCGCACGATCTCGCCGATGGCGATGACATCGTTGACGGTGCCCAACTCATTGTTCACCAGCATCAGCGACACCAGGAACGTGTCTTCGCGCAGCGCCTCGCGAACCGCTTGCGGACTGATCAGGCCCTCGGCGTCCGGCGCCAGCCAGGTCACCGCGACGCCGCTCTCTTCAAGCTGGCGCGCCGTGTCGAGAATCGCCTTGTGTTCGATCAGACTGGTGATGACATGGCCGGCGGAACCACCGCGCGCCTGGGCCACCCCTTTGAGGGCCAGGTTATTGGATTCGGTAGCGCCGGACGTCCAGACGATCTGTTCGGGCTGAGCCCCGACCAGTTGCGCCACCTGCTGGCGGGCGCGCTCTACCGAGCGCCGGGCTTCCTGGCCAAAGGCATGGGAACTGGAAGCCGGGTTGCCAAAGTTGCCGTCAAAGCCCAGACACTCGACCATGACCCGGATGACCCGCTCATCCACCGGCGTGGTGGCGGCGTAGTCGAAATACAAAGGACGTTTTTTCATAGGAAACTCGCAGAGCCTGCTCCGGGATCAGGCGCCCTCGTTGGGTTCGAGACTAGCAATACCTGATCAAAGACCTTAAAGAAGTCGGACTTCGTTTAAAAGTGCGTAGGAACGCTCCTGAACAGCGAGCTTAGCAGGCATCGCGGCGAAGCTCAGCCCTCAACTGATGCTTTCGAGCAACAACGGATACAGCGAAGCGACCAACAGCAGCGCCATGCCCCAGTTGAACACGCGTAGCCAGCGACGATCACGCAACAGGTTGCGCAACAGGCTGCCGCACACCACCCACAGGCTCACGCTTGGCAGGTTGATCAGGGCAAACACCGCCGCAATCACCAACACGTTGAAGAAATAACCCTGGAGTGGCGTGTACGTACTGATGGCACCGATGGCCATGATCCAGGCCTTGGGATTGACCCATTGGAACGCCGCTGCGCCCCAGTAGCTGATCGGCGTATTGTCTCCCGGCTGGTTTTCCGAAACCGGACCGGAGTGGGCGATTTTCCACGCCAAGTACAACAGGTACGCCGCGCCGATGTAGCGCAGCGCGGTATAGAGCAGTGGATAAGTCTGGAACACCGCGCCCAGGCCAAGGCCCACCGCCAGCACCAGGGAAAAGAAGCCGCAGGTAATACCCAGCATGTGAGGAATGGTGCGGTTGAAACCGAAATTGACACCCGAGGCCAACAACATGGTGTTGTTAGGGCCAGGCGTGATCGAGGTCACCAGGGCAAACAGGGCGAAGCCCAGCAGCAGGTCAAACGAAAGGGTCATGTCAGGTCAGTCCATCAGGGCAGGTCAGTCAAGTCATGACCCTACCCCACGCCTTGGCGCAAACCCACGGACAGTTGGGCAAAACTTTAAGCGGTACAGTCCCTCAGCTTGACCGGCCTGGCTGTTGCACGACCCGCTCGGCACTCATCTGGCCCTGATCGTCGAAACCCACGTTTTTCTGCGACGAACCAAGCAGCTCGGCTTTTTTCGCGTGGTACTCATCGAACGAGAGGCCGCGGCGATTCAAGGCCTCAAGAGCCAGTTCGCGGGTCTCGTCGGCGGTGTAGGGGCGCAGCTCCGGGGAAGAACTGGCGCAACCACCCAGGAGGGTGGCGGTCAACAGCAGCAAAACAGCAAAGGTACGGTTCATGGCAAGTGTCCGGTGTACTGGAGTTGGGCGATGAACAAAGGCTACCCGCCAGCCCTGCGCGGCAGAAATCAACCCTCTCAATAGTGGCTATTGCCTTTGCGGATCAGCCGCTGCACTCAGTCGACCAACTGGCAATGCAGCGCGTTGTCCGGGCTGCGCTCGATGTTGCGCAGCACTTGGAACGAGCCGAACGTCACGGCTTTGGCTCGATGAGCCTGGATCAGCCGCCAGAAATCCTGCTCGCCACTTTCGAAGCTTTGAAGCGCCGCCTCGCCTGCCTCGCGGGTTTGCCACTGCAAATAGTTGAGCACCCGCCGACCATCCTCGCTGGCCTGGATACTGGCACTCAGGAACCCCTGGTGATCCCGAGCCAGGCGCTCGGTTTGTTCCGACAAGGCGGTTACCAGCGCCTGCTGCCATTGCGGTTCGATATCGAATTCCATCAACTGGGTGAAGCTGCGATTGTTCCTTGGTAATTGCATGAAAGGTCCCCTCTGCACGTAAGGCGGATCTTGCGACCCGAACGCGTGCAGGGTAAAACCTCAAGTTAACTTTAGGTCAAGCAGTGAATTGAAGCGATGACGCAGATCGAAATCCACAAGGAACTCACCGTCGGCCAAGTGGCCGCCCGCAGCGGCGTGGCGGTCACGGCCCTGCACTTCTATGAATCCAAGGGGCTGATCAAAAGCACGCGCAACCAGGGCAACCAACGTCGCTATTCACGGGCAGTATTGCGCCGCGTGGGGCTGATCAAGGTTGCCCAGCGCCTGGGCATTCCCTTGGCGGAAATCGGCGAGGCCTTGAAAAACCTGCCGGACGACCGTGCGCCAACGGCCGCCGACTGGCAGACCTTGTCGGCGCAGTGGAGCCGGGACCTGGACGAGCGCATCAACCAATTGGTGGCGCTGCGTGATCGACTCAACGGCTGCATCGGCTGCGGATGCCTGTCGATGGAGGCTTGCCCGCTGCGCAATCAGGGCGACGTGCTGGGAAAACACGGGCCAGGGGCTCACCTGTTGGAGCAGCCGTGAAGCGTTCGTCGGGACATGAGCCCGTCCACGGCGGCTGGCCTATAGTGGATGGGCGCAAAACCGACGAAGACTCTCTTCGCCTCCCATAACAACAAGGAGAACCGTCATGGGCGTCAAAGCCATTCCCGAAGGTTTCCATAACATCACGCCCTACCTGGGCATTCAAAAAGCTGCCGAAGCCATCGACTTCTACAAAAAAGCCTTCAATGCCACCGAGGTCATGCGCCTGGCCATGCCCGACGGCGGCATCGGGCATGCCGAACTGCGGATCAACGGATTTCCGATCATGCTCGGCACGCCTTGCGACCAAGGCCCGCTGAGCAATCCGGACAAATCGCCATCGGTCGGCCTGCATTTATATGTCGAGGACGTGGACAGCGCATTTACCCAGGCCATTGCTGCCGGTGGCACAGTGATTTCAGAGGTCAAGGACCAGTTTTACGGCGATCGTACCGGCACCTTGAAAGATCCCTATGGGCATCTGTGGTTCCTGGCGACGCACAAGGAAGATCTGAGCCAGGAACAGATCGAGCAACGGGCCAGGGAGATGTTCCAACAGCAAGGCTGATTTGCCCTTGCTCCCGCAGGGTTTCGCCCCGTCGGAGCTGTGTAGGAGCTGTGTAGGAGCTGTCGAGTGCAACGAGGCTGCGATCTTTCCCCAGTCACTTGAATCTCAAGCGAAAGATCAAAAGATCAAAAGATCAAAAGATCAAAAGATCGCAGCCTTCGGCAGCTCCTACCACGCGAAACATTTTCTTTCATCTTCCCCTTCAGGATTGCGATCGCTCGTTCGTCTTAATTAGATGCAGCAGGCCGCGTCGGCAAAAGCCACGGTCTGCTTTTTACGGTTCACGGTACTGCGAAGCCCGTAATACCGAACCTTTCATCGAATCAAGACGTTCAATCATGTCGAAGAAGTCCCGCTCCAAACTCTGGTTCCTGGTCCATAGCTGGCTGGCATTGCCCATCTGGTTTTTCGTGCTCATCGTTTGCGTCACTGGCACCCTCGCGGTGGTCAGCCAGGAGATTGTCTGGCTGGTCAACCCCGACATGCGCGCCAGCAAGCCCTCGGACGATGCCCAACTGCTCAGCTATGACCAGGTGATCGCCGCGATCAAGCAAACCCAGCCGCACACCCAGGTGCAAGGCATCGTCCGCCCGGACGAGTCGCACTTTGCGCTGGAGGTCAGCGTCACCTACCCCGACGGACGCCCCGACAAGGTCTACGTCAACCCCTACAGCGGCGTCATCCAAGGCTCGGCGCCGACATTCAACTTCAGGGGGTTTACCCGTGCCCTGCATGGCTGGTGGCTGGTGCCGTTCACCAACGGCTACAGCTGGGGCTGGTACCTGGTGTCCTTGTTGGGGCTGCCGTTGCTGGCCTCGTTGGTGACCGGGCTGGTGGTCTACAAGCGTTTCTGGAAAGGCTTTTTCCGTCCGACGCTGCGGATCCGCCACGGCGCCCGAATTTTCTGGGGGGATTTCCACCGACTCAGTGGTATCTGGTCGATCTGGTTCATCGCGGTGATTTCCGTTACGGGCACCTGGTTCCTGATCGAAGCCTTGCTATCGGACAACCAGATATCCATTTCCAGCGAGCCGGTCATCCCGGTGGTGGCCCGTGAAAACGTTCCGTTGTCAGCCGATGGTCTTGCACCGCAGCAATTGAACCTGGACCGGGCCATTGAAATCGCCCAGCAACGCATCCCGGGCCTGGAAGCGAGTTTCGTCAGCCTGCCCGGCAATGCCTACAGCCATCTCGAAGTCGGCGGCCGCGGTTGGTATCCACTGATGTTCCAGACCGCCACCATCAATCCCTACACCGGTGACGTCGCCGCCTCACGACTGCTGTCCGACCGCACGACCCTGGAATTCGTCACCGAATCCATGCGCCCGTTGCACACCGGCGACTTCGGTGGCCTGTGGATCAAGCTCATCTGGTTTTTCTTCGGTTTGGTCCTGAGCATGATGGTTCTCAGCGGGCTGCTGATCTGGACCAAACGCACGGCCCTGGCCACCGCCAATGCCCTCAAGCGTAGCCAGAAACCCTCCCGTGAAACCCGCATCGCGCAGGCATTGCAGCCGTCGGTCCACCGTGAGTCGTCGGAGGGCAGCCTGTGAATCCGTCCAATACCACTTCATCACCGTCACGCCTGAGCCTGTTCTGGCATAAATGGCGCTTCCACCTCAACGTGCTGTTGTTGCTGATCCCCTTGGGGTTCATGCCCAAATATTTATCCGAAGCCGCGCTGTTTCGCGGGGACGCCGGGCTTGGCGAGCGGGAAGTCGGCGAAGTCCAGGTCGGACCCTGGAGCCTGCGCCTGGCGGAATTTCGCAACGAAGCCCCACGAGTCCAGGGGCCTGCCGGGCCCATGAAGCATTTCAACGCGGCCCTGTGCGAACGCTGTATCGGTCAGGTCAAGGCCACCTACCTGCGCGTCGGCAAACCTCGCAGCCTAAGGGCCGCCGGGGTGATTTTCTTCGGCTCGCCCTATCGCATGAGCGCCTTGTTGCCGGTCCCGCCAAAGACCCAGCCCGATGCCGAACTGTGGATAACCCTCGAGGGTTGGGACGGTTCGATGCACCAGGCCTCCATTCCCCTGAGCCAGGCCTCCCCGGCCACCGTCGCCTGGCTGAAGAACCAAGGACCCAAACCATGACCTTCCGCGCCTTATCCAACGGCCTGGCGTTGCTGTTCTGCGCAGGCGCAAGCACCAGCGCCCTGGCCCACAACCCGATGTGCGAATGCAAGGCCATCGACGCCGAGCAGATCCAATGCACCGGCGGTTTTTCCGACGGCAGCGGCGCGCCCGGAGTGACCCTGGACGTGATCGGCTATGACGAGACCATCCTCGTCCCGGGCAAGCTCGGCGCCGATTCGAAGCTGACCTTCAAGAAGCCGGACGCTGAGTTCTACGTGCTCTTCGACGCCGGCCCCGGCCACGTGGTGGAAATCGACCAAGCCGACATCGAGGCCCCATGACCAACACCACGACTCAAGTCATCCGCCCCGCTGGCGCGGGCCATGAAACCCTGTATGTGTTGCTGCTGTGCCTGGTCATCGTGCTGGTCGCCGGGTCTGTGGTGGCCTGGCATGGCAAAGCCGAAGACACCACGCACCTGGCCTCGAACCAGCTCGACGCCCGCCGCGACCTCAGCGCCGCCGAGCAGGGCATCTACGCTGACCTGCGGGTGACCCTGGATGAAATCCGCTTGCTGCGCGAAGACCAATCCACCCTGCCCGGCCCGCAAACCCTGGCCGAAGAAGGCTTCGCGCCGTTCGCCCAGGACGCCAGCGCTGTCAGCCGGGGCGGCCACGCCTGGCAACTGCTGCAGGACCAGGCCTACTTCGGCGCCAGTGCCAATTCTTCCGTCGCAGGTTCGTTTCTGATGCGCATCGGCGAAGCGTCCGACGCTGCGCCGGACATCTGGCTCAACCGCAGCAATGGCCTCGCGACACCTACCGCGCTGGACGACGCCGCTTTGTCCGCCGCCGGCTGGCAACAGATCGTCGCGCAATTCGATGCCGGCGTAACCCGCCAGCACCGGCACTGACCCCACGCCTTCATTCGAGAGAAGACCGTTTGCCCATGCCTATTGCATCCCAACGCCGCCCCTTGCTGCGCCTGCTGCTGATCGGCCTGCTGGCCTGCCTGTTCACCTCGCCGGTGAGCGCCGAAACAGCCAAGCGCCTGCGCATCGGCATCACCCTGCACCCTTATTACAGCTACGTGGCCAACATCGTCGGCGACAAGGCCGAGGTCGTGCCGCTGATCCCGGCCGGTTTCAACCCCCATGCCTATGAACCACGGGCCGAGGACATCAAGCGCATCAGCGGCCTCGACGTGATCGTGCTCAACGGCGTGGGCCACGACGACTTCGCCGACCGCATGATCGCCGCCAGCGAAACCCCGAACGTGAAAGTGATCGAGGCCAACGAAAACGTGCCCCTGCTGGCAGCCACCGGCACGGCGGCCCGTGGCGCGGGCAAGGTCGTGAACCCGCACACGTTCCTGTCCATCAGCGCCTCCATTGCCCAGGTCAATAACATCGCCCGGGAGTTGGGCAAGCTCGACCCGGACAATGCCAAGGCCTACACCCAGAACGCCCGCGCCTACGGCAAGCGCCTGCGGCAGATGCGCGCCGCTGCCCTGGCGAAGCTGACCCAGGCCCCCAATGCCGAGTTGCGGGTCGCCACGGTGCATGCCGCCTACGACTACCTGTTGCGCGAATTCGGCCTGGAAGTGACCGCCGTGGTCGAGCCGGCCCATGGCATCGAACCGAGCCCGAGCCAGTTGAAGAAAACCATCGACCAACTGCGCGAGCTGGACGTGAAGGTGATCTTCTCGGAGATGGATTTCCCGTCCACCTACGTCGACACCATCCAGCGTGAATCGGGCGTGAAGCTGTACCCGCTCTCACACATTTCCTACGGCGACTACAGCCCCGAGAAGTACGAAAAGGAAATGGCCGGCAACCTCGACACCGTGGTCCGGGCCATCCAGGAGTCTGGCGCATGACCGTCCAGGAAACCCTCACTCTGCAGCGCGTCGGGCCCTTGATTGAGTTCGCCGACGTCAGCCTGAACCTGGGCCGCACCACCATTCTCGACAGCGTGGCGTTTCAGGTCGAGCCCGGCAGCATCCATGCCTTGGTGGGCCCCAACGGTGGCGGCAAGAGTTCGCTGATCAAGACCTTGCTGGGGCAGATGCCGCACCAGGGACGCTTGAGCCTGCAATGGCCAGGCGAGCCCGGTGTGATCGGCTACGTGCCCCAGGCGCTGGAGTTCGACCGGGGCCTGCCCTTGACGGTGGACGATTTCATGGCGGCGATGTGTCAGCGGCGGCCGGCCTTTCTCGGCTTGAGCAAGCACTACGCCGGCGCCATAGAACAGGCCTTGGAGCGGGTCGGCATGCAGGACAAGCGCAAGCGGCGCATGGGCGCGCTGTCCGGCGGCGAGCGTCAGCGAGTGTTGCTGGCCCAGGGGCTGATTCCCTCGCCGCAATTGCTGGTGCTGGATGAACCGATGTCGGCCCTGGACGAGGCCGGCATCCAGGTGTTTGAACGGTTGCTGCAGGACTGGCGCCAAGCCGGGATCACCGTGCTGTGGATCGAACATGACCTGGAAGCCGTCGGGCGTCTGGCCGACCGTGTCACCGGCCTGAACCGCCGGGTGCTGTTCGACGGTCCGCCCCGTCAGACCCTGACTCCAGAACGCCTGCTGACGCTGTTTTCCACCCATCCGCGCACGAACGGGAGCGCTGCCTGATGAGTTATGAAGCCTTTCGTCTGATGGTCCAGGGCTGGGCTTCGGCCGGTTATCTGCCCGAAGCGCTGGCCTATGGGTTCGTGGTCAATGCCTTGCTGGCCGGGCTGTTGATCGGCCCGGTGCTGGGCGGTCTCGGCACGCTGGTGGTGGTCAAGCGCTTCGCGTTTTTCTCCGAGGCGGTGGGCCATGCGGCGCTGACCGGCGTGGCCATCGGCATCCTGCTCGGCGAACCCTACACCGGGCCTTACGGCAGCCTGTTCGGCTACTGCCTATTGTTCGGCATCCTGCTCAATTACCTGCGCAACCGCACCGGCCTGGCGCCCGACACGTTGATCGGCGTCTTCCTGTCGGTGTCCCTGGCCCTGGGCGCCAGCCTGCTGTTGATCCTGGCAGGCAAGATCAACGTGCACATCCTGGAGAACGTACTGTTCGGCTCGGTACTGACGGTCAATGGCAATGACCTGCTGGTGCTGGCGGTGGTCGGCTCGCTGGTGACGGCCCTGGCCTTGCCGCTGTACAACAGCATCATGCTTGCCAGCTTCAACCCGCAACTGGCGGCGGTGCGCGGGGTGGCGGTCAAGACGCTGGACTACTTGTTCGTGATCCTGGTGACGCTGATCACCGTGGCGGCGGTGAAAGTCATTGGCGCCATTCTGGTGGGCGCGTTGCTGGTGATCCCCGCTGCGGCGGCGCGCTTGCTCAGCCAATCATTGAAAGGCTTTTTCTGGTGTTCAGTGCTGATCGCCACCGCCAGCACCTTGTGCGGGATTCTCGCGCCAATTGTGTTCGACCTGCCGATCCCGTCCGGCGCTGCGATCATCCTGGTGGCCGGCATCGCCTTCGCCCTGAGCGCCATCGCCCGCGGTGTCGTCCCCAGCCTCAAAGGGAATCTTGGATAAATGGTTTTTTCATTGCGACAACTGATCCTGGCCGTGGCGTTGTGCGGCGTGGCCGTTACTTCGTCATTCGCCAGCGAAAAGGTCCGTCTGCTGGCATCGCTGCCGGTCACCTACGGATTGGGCGAGGCCTTGCTCAAGGGCACCGAGGTCAGCCTGGAGCGGGCCGCGCCCGCCAATCTGCCTGGCACCCGGCAGAGCGCCTACTTCAGCGGCCGTGGCGCGCCGGCGTTGAGCAAACTGGCCAGCGATGCTGACGGGGTGATCGGGCTGCGCTCGCTATGGCCGGGCGATCCGCTGTACCCCATGGCGCGACGCAGCAATATCCGCATCGTCGAGGTCGATGCCGCGCGCCCGGTGGACGGTGCCCTGCCCGGTATCGCCGTGCAACCGGGCATGGCCGACGGCCTGGCGAGCCAGCCGTGGATGGCCAGCCATAACCTGGGGCGCATGGCCGACGTGATCGCCGCCGATCTGGTGCGCCTGGCCCCGGCGGACAAACCGAAGATCGACGCCAACCTGGCAACCCTCAAGCAGCGCCTGCTCAAACTCAGCGCCGACAGCGAAAAACGCCTCGCCAGTGCCGATAACCTGAGCGTGGTCAGCCTGAGCGAGCATTTCGGCTACCTGATCAGCGGGCTCAACCTGGACGCAATCAGCACCGATACCCGGCCCGACGCCGAATGGACAGCCGAAACCCTCAAGCAGTTGAGCGCGACGTTGAAAGACAATGACGTGGCGCTGGTGCTGCATCATCGCCAGCCTTCGGATGCGCTGAAGGCAGCTATCACCGAAGGAGGTAGCCGGCTGCTGGTGTTGAGCACCGATGGCGCCGATCCGGTGGCGGAACTGGAAAGCAATGTAGGACTGGTGGTCACCGCACTGACGGGAGGCTGACGGCCATCCCTTGTGGGAGCGAGCTTGCTCGCGAAGAGGCCGGCACATCCAACATTGATATCGGCTGACACACCGCCATCGCGAGCAAGCTCGCTCCCACAGGTTTGATCGTGGATGTTCGAAGATTCTGTGTTCACCACACATCCACTGTGGGAGCGAGCTTGCTCGCGATGAGGCCGGCACATCCAACATTGATATCGGCTGACACACCGCCATCGCGAGCAAGCTCGCTCCCACAGGGTTCAACTCAGCTCGGGGCTTGCCCCGGCACCCGCACAAACCCTTCCATCAACACCCGCGCGCTGCGGCTCATGATGGCTTTTTTCACGACCCATTCGCCGTTGACCTGGCTGGCCTCGGCGCCGACGCGCAGGGTGCCGGAGGGGTGGCCGAAACGCACGGCGTTGCGTTCGATACCGCCGGCTGCCAGGTTTACCAGCGTGCCGGAGATCGCTGCGGCCGTGCCGATGGCGACCGCTGCGGTGCCCATCATGGCGTGGTGCAGCTTGCCCATGGACAGCGCCCGTACCAACAGGTCAACGTCCCCGGCCGCCACGGCTTTTCCGCTGGATGAAACGTAGTCCGCCGGCGGCGCGACGAACGCCACTTTCGGTGTGTGCTGGCGCTGGGCGGCTTCGTCCAGGTGCTTGATCAAGCCCATGCGCAGAGCGCCGTGAGCGCGAATGGTTTCGAACATGGCCAATGCCTTGGGATCGCCGTTGATGGCGCCCTGCAATTCGGTGCCGGTGTAACCGACGTCCCGGGCATTGATGAAAATCGTCGGGATCCCGGCGTTGATCAGCGTCGCCTTGAAGGTGCCAACACCGGGCACTTCCAAGTCGTCCACCAGATTGCCGGTGGGAAACATCGAACCACCACCGCCCTCTTCCTCGGCGGCCGGGTCCATGAATTCCAATTGCACTTCGGCCGCCGGAAAAGTCACGCCGTCGAGTTCGAAGTCACCGGTTTCCTGCACCGCGCCGTCGGTGATCGGCACATGGGCGATGATGGTCTTGCCGATGTTGGCCTGCCAGATCCGCACCACGGCCACGCCGTTCTGTGGGATGCGACCGGCGTCCACCAAACCACTGCTGATAGCGAATGAACCGACCGCCGCCGACAGGTTGCCGCAGTTGCCACTCCAGTCCACGAACGGCTTGTCGATGGACACCTGGCCGAACAGGTAATCGACATCGTGGTCGGCCCGGGTGCTCTTGGACAGGATCACAGTCTTGCTGGTGCTGGACGTCGCACCACCCATGCCATCGATCTGTTTCTCGTACGGATCGGGGCTGCCGATCACCCGCAGCAACAGGGCATCCCGGGCCGGGCCAGGGACACGAGCCGCTTCGGGCAGGTCTTGCAGGCTGAAGAACACGCCTTTGCTGGTGCCGCCACGCATATAGGTAGCGGGAATTCTGATTTGCGGTGCGTGAGCCATGATGCTCCTCAAGCGGACACGCCGGGTGTCCGCAGCTTTGATTTAGACGGCAACCGCCGATTCAAGGAAGTCCTGGGCAAAGCGTTGCAGCACGCCCCCGGCTTCATAGATCGACACTTCTTCAGCGGTATCGAGGCGGCAGGTCACTGGCACTTCGACGCGCTCGCCGCTCTTGCGAGTGATGACCAGGGTCAGCGTCGCACGCGGGGTGCGTTCGCCGATCACGTCATAGGTTTCACTACCGTCGATGCCCAGGGTCTTGCGATCGGTGCCGGGCTTGAACTCCAGCGGCAACACGCCCATGCCCACCAGATTGGTGCGGTGGATACGCTCGAAACCTTCGGCGGCGATCGCCTCGACACCAGCCAGGCGCACGCCCTTGGCCGCCCAATCCCGGGACGAACCCTGGCCGTAGTCGGCGCCGGCAATGATGATCAGCGGCTGCTTGCGCTCCATGTAGGTCTCGATGGCTTCCCACATGCGCATGACCTTGCCTTCCGGCTCGACCCGGGCCAGGGAGCCCTGCTTGACCTTGCCGTTTTCCTGGACCATTTCGTTGAACAGTTTCGGGTTGGCGAAGGTGGCGCGTTGCGCGGTCAGGTGGTCGCCGCGGTGGGTCGCGTAGGAGTTGAAGTCCTCTTCCGGCAGGCCCATTTTCGCCAGGTATTCGCCGGCGGCGCTGTCCAGCATGATGGCGTTGGACGGCGACAGGTGATCGGTGGTGATGTTGTCCGGCAGCACCGCCAGCGGGCGCATGCCCTTGAGCGGTCGCGCACCGGCCAGCGCGCCTTCCCAATACGGCGGACGACGGATGTAGGTGCTTTGTGGGCGCCAGTCGTACAGCGGCGTCACTTTCGACCCGGTGTCTTCCTGGATGGCGAACATCGGGATGTACACCTGGCGGAACTGCTCCGGTTTCACCGAGGCCTTGACCACCGCGTCGATTTCTTCGTCGCTCGGCCAGATGTCCTTGAGGCGGATTTCCCGACCGTCCACCACACCCAGTACATCCTTCTCGATGTCGAAGCGGATGGTCCCGGCGATGGCATAAGCGACCACCAGCGGTGGCGAGGCGAGGAACGCCTGCTTGGCGTACGGGTGAATGCGCCCGTCGAAGTTGCGGTTGCCCGACAACACGGCGGTGGCGTACAGGTCGCGGTCGATGATTTCCTGTTGGATCACCGGGTCCAGCGCGCCGGACATGCCGTTGCAGGTGGTGCAGGCGAACCCCACCACGCCGAAGCCCAGCGTCTCGAGTTCGGACGTCAGGCCCGCCTCATCCAGGTACAGCGCCACGGTTTTCGAACCCGGCGCCAGGGACGACTTGACCCACGGCTTGCGGACCAGGCCCAGGCGGTTGGCGTTGCGCGCCAGCAGGCCGGCGGCGATCACGTTGCGCGGGTTGCTGGTATTGGTGCAGCTGGTAATGGCGGCGATGATCACCGCACCGTCGGGCATTTGCCCCGGCACATCGTCCCATTGCCCGGAAATGCCTTTGGCAGCCAAATCCGACACCGCGACACGGGCGTGCGGGTTGCTGGGACCGGCCATGTTGCGCACCACCGACGACAGGTTGAAGCTCAGGCCCCGCTCGTATTGCGCGCCCTTGAGCTTGTCGGCCCACAGGCCTGCCTGCTTGGCGTAGGTCTCGACCAGTCGCACCTGCTCGTCTTCACGGCCAGTGAGCTTCAGGTAATCGATGGTTTGCTGGTCGATGTAGAACATCGCCGCCGTGGCGCCGTATTCCGGGGCCATGTTGGAAATGGTCGCGCGGTCGCCTAAGGTCAGGGCACTGGCGCCTTCGCCGAAAAACTCCAGCCAGGCACCGACGACTTTTTGCTTGCGCAGGAATTCGGTCAGCGCCAGCACCATGTCGGTGGCGGTGATGCCCGGTTGCAGCTTGCCGGTCAGCTCGACGCCGATGATCTCCGGCAGGCGCATCCACGAGGCGCGGCCGAGCATGACGCTTTCGGCCTCCAGGCCACCGACGCCGATGGCGATCACGCCCAGGGCATCGACGTGGGGCGTGTGGCTGTCGGTGCCCACGCAAGTGTCGGGGAACGCCACACCGTCACGCTGCTGGATCACCGGGGACATTTTTTCCAGGTTGATCTGGTGCATGATCCCGTTGCCCGGCGGAATCACATCGACGTTCTTGAAGGCCTTCTTGGTCCAATTGATGAAGTGGAAGCGGTCTTCGTTGCGCCGGTCTTCGATGACGCGGTTCTTGGCGAAGGCTTGCGGGTCGGAACCACCGCTTTCCACCGCCAGGGAGTGGTCGACGATCAGTTGGGTCGGCACCACCGGGTTGACCTGCGCCGGATCACCGCCCTGCAAGGCGATGGCGTCGCGCAGGCCAGCCAGGTCCACCAGCGCGGTCTGGCCGAGGATGTCATGGCACACCACGCGCGCCGGGAACCACGGGAAATCCAGGTCGCGCTTGCGCTCGATCAGTTGCAGCAACGACTCGCCCAGCGTAGCCGGGTCGCAGCGCCGTACCAGGTTCTCCGCCAGCACGCGGGAGGTGTACGGCAGGCCGTCGTAGGCGCCGGGACGAATGGCATCCACGGCCTCGCGAACGTCGAAATAATCCAGCGAAGTGCCGGGCAGCGGTTTGCGAAATTCTGTGTTCATCGTCAGGACTCGGGTCACGGTGGTTTCAGAAGGTTGGCGCCGGACTTGAAGCGCCCCCGGCCACTGTGGGAGCGAGCTTGCTCGCGATAGCGGTGTATCAGTCGACATTAATGTTGAATGTCAGTGCGCAATCGCGAGCAAGCTCGCTCCCACAGGGTTTCGGGGGTATCCAGTTCCTGCGGCTAGAACCCTCCAGCTCAGCGTTGTTCGATTGGCACGAACTTGCGCTGTTCGACGCCGGTGTATTCGGCGCTCGGTCGGATGATGCGGTTGTTGGCGCGTTGTTCGAACACGTGGGCGGCCCAGCCGGTCAGGCGCGAGCAGACGAAAATCGGCGTGAACAGCTTGGTCGGGATGCCCATGAAGTGGTACGCCGAGGCATGGTAGAAATCGGCGTTGGGGAACAGTTTCTTCTGTTCCCACATGGTCTTGTCGATAGCTTCGGAGACCGGGAACAGCACCGTGTCGCCCACTTCATCGGCGAGTTTTTTCGACCAGCCCTTGATCACCTCGTTGCGCGGGTCGTTGTCCTTATAGATCGCGTGACCGAAGCCCATGATCTTGTCCTTGCGCGCCAGCATGCCGAGGGTGCCCTCGATGGCCTCCTGCGGCGAGCTGAAGCGCTCGATCATTGCCATCGCCGCTTCGTTGGCACCGCCATGCAGCGGGCCGCGCAACGAGCCGATGGCGGCAGTGATGCAGGAAAACAGGTCCGACAACGTGGAGGCGCAAACCCGGGCGGTGAAGGTCGAGGCGTTGAATTCGTGCTCGGCGTAGAGGATCAGCGAAACATTCATCACCTTGACGTGCAGCTCGCTCGGTTTCTTGCCGTGCAGCAAGTGCAGGAAATGGCCGCCGATGGACACTTCGTCGGTCACGCATTCGATGCGCTGGCCTTCGTGGCTGAAGCGATACCAGTAGCACATGATCGCTGGGAACGCGGCCAGCAGGCGGTCGGTCTTGTCGTGCTGCTGGGAAAAGTCTTCCTCGGGTTCCAGGTTGCCCAGGAACGAGCAGCCGGTGCGCATGACGTCCATCGGGTGGGCGTCGGCGGGAATGCGCTCCAAAACCTCTTTCAGGGCTTGGGGCAAGTCCCGCAACTGGCGCAGTTTACCGGTGTAGGCGTCCAGCTGTGCCTGGGTCGGCAGCTCGCCGTACAGCAGCAGGTAGGCCACTTCTTCAAATTGCGCATCTGCCGCCAGGTCGCGAACGTCGTAGCCACGATAGGTCAGGCCGGCGCCCGACTGGCCTACGGTGGACAATGCGGTTTGCCCGGCCACCTGGCCACGGAGCCCGGCGCCACTGAGTACTTTTGCTTCGGCCATTTGCTGTCTCCATTTTTTAGATTTGTAGAGATTGGAAAAAGATCGCAGCCTCGTTGCACTCGACAGCTCCTACACAGCTCCTACGCGGCCCCACCCTGTAGGAGCTGTCGAGCGAAGCGAGGCTGCGATCTTTTCATTTCTTCGCCGCGAACAACGCATCGAGCTTCTGCTCGAAGGTGTGGTAGTCGATGCGATCGTAAAGCTCCATGCGGGTCTGCATGGTGTCGATGACATTCAGTTGCGTGCCGTCGCGGCGGATCGCGGTGTAGACGTTCTCGGCCGCTTTGTTCATGGCCCGGAAGGCCGACAACGGGTACAGCACCAGGGACACGTCGGCACCGGCCAGCTGTTCGGTGGTGTACAGCGGGGTCGCGCCGAATTCGGTGATGTTGGCCAGGATTGGCGCTTTCACGCGGCTGGCGAACAGCTTGTACATCTCAAGCTCGGTGATGGCCTCCGGGAAAATCATGTCGGCACCCGCCTCGATGCAGGCCGCGGCGCGGTCCAGGGCTGATTCCAAGCCTTCCACCGCCAGGGCATCGGTACGGGCCATGATCACGAAGCTGTCATCGGTGCGGGCATCGACGGCGGCCTTGATGCGGTCGACCATCTCTTGCTGCGAGACGATTTCCTTGTTCGGGCGATGGCCGCAACGCTTGGCGCCGACCTGGTCCTCAATATGAATGGCCGCCGCGCCGAACTTGATCATCGACTTGACCGTGCGCGCCACGTTGAACGCCGAGGAACCGAAACCGGTGTCCACGTCCACCAGCAGCGGCAGGTCGCACACGTCAGTGATACGGCGCACATCGGTCAGCACGTCATCCAGGCCGGTGATGCCCAGGTCCGGCACGCCGAGGGAGCCGGCCGCCACGCCGCCACCCGACAGGTAGATCGCCTTGAAACCGGCGCGTTTGGCCAGCAGCGCGTGGTTGGCGTTGATCGTGCCCACCACTTGCAACGGATGCTCGGTGGCGACCGCATCGCGGAAACGCTGGCCTGGCGTGCTCTTGCTGGAACTCATGACTCACCTCGTTCAGTGGCGGCGCTGTCCTGGAAATGACGCGCAATGTTGCGTTTGGACGCACCGATGTGCCGGCGCATCAATAATTCAGCCAGTTCGCCGTCACGGTCGGCGATGGCGTCTAGAATCCGGTGGTGCTCGGCAAAGGCCTGGCGCGGACGGTTGGGCGTGGTGGAAAACTGGATGCGGTACATGCGCACCAGTTGGTACAGCTCGCCGCAGAGCATCTGCGTCAGGGTGCGGTTGCCGCTGCCCTGGATGATCCGGTAATGGAAGTCGAAATCGCCTTCCTGCTGGTAATAACCGACACCGGCCTGGAACGCCGCATCGCGCTCGTGGGTTTCCAGCACCCGGCGCAGCTCGTCGATTTCTTCCAGGGTCATGCGTTCGGCCGCCAGGCGGCAGGCCATGCCTTCGAGGGATTCACGGATTTCGTAGAGTTCCAGCAGCTCGGCATGGCTCAGCGACACCACCCGGGCACCGACGTGAGGCACCCGCACCAGCAGGCGCTGGCCTTCCAGGCGATGAATCGCCTCGCGCAGCGGCCCGCGGCTGATGCCGTAGGTGCGCGCCAGCTCGGGCTCGGAGATCTTGCTGCCGGGGGCGATCTCGCCTTTGACGATGGCGGCCTGGATACGTCGGAAGACGTTCTCGGAAAGCGTCTCCGAATCGTCTTGGGCCATCACCGGGGTTTCGAGCTGATCGAGCATATTGTCGACACCTTGCAAATCAATACGGCAAAAACTAACCAATAGCGGCGTTAACGTCAAAGCAAAAATCAACATTGTCGACAATCGTCTAATAAGCTCACCCGCCATAACCGCTCGTTTGAATGCGTCGTAGCGTCCGGCCAGCGGTGGCGTCAGAAAACCACCGTGCTAGAATGCCGCGCGATTTGCCGCTCTCCTTTTATAGGGAAGGCTGCCCAGGGAGCTTGTGCAGTAATGCCAGGGCCTGAACCGATAAACGGAACGCTGCGCACCAGGATCTATGACACTCAAGCCCTTCACCGCTGCTCTTTATTTCGTGTGCCTGCCGGGGCTTGCCGTGGCGGGTGAAAAAACCGTGTACGGCCTCAACGAATATGCCGCCCTGCAGGGCATCGACCTGGAGGTCGCCGCCAAGCTCGACACCGGCGCCAAGACCGCGTCCCTCAGCGCCCGGGACATCAAGCGCTTCAAGCGCAATGGCGAGTCCTGGGTGCGCTTTTACCTGGCCATTGACGCGGCCCACTCGCACCCCATCGAACGTCCGCTGGCCCGGGTCAGCAAGATCAAGCGCCGCGCCGGTGACTACGACCCGGAAGAAGGCAAGAAATACACGGCCCGGCCGGTCATCGAACTGGACATCTGCATGGGCTCGGCCCTGCGCAGCATTGAAGTGAACCTGACCGACCGTAGCGCCTTCCAATACCCGTTGCTGATCGGTTCCGAGGCGCTCAAGCGCTTCGACGCGCTGGTCGACCCCAGTCTTAAATACGCTGCCGGCAAACCCGCCTGCGCCAATGCCGCTCAAACCGCAGAGTAATTCCAATGCGCTCCCTTACCCTCCATCTGAAAATGCTGATCGCCATCCTGGTGGTGCTGGGCCTGTCGGTGACGGCCTATCAGATTTTCGTGCTCGGCATTCCGGTCACCGAAGACGCCACCGACGACTTGTGGAACATCGACGCCAAGGTCGAGTTCGTGCCCAATGCCAAGGACCCGGTGAAGATCCAGATGTTCGTGCCACCGCTGAGCCGCGACTACGTGAGCCTCAACGAGAGTTTCATTTCCAATAATTACGGCGTAGCGGTGAACCGGGTCGACGGTAACCGCAAGGTGACGTGGTCGGCCCGGCGCGCCAAAGGTAACCAGACCCTGTATTACCGCCTGGTGCTGACCAAGCGCTACAGCGCCGAGAAAACCAAGGTCAAGGGCCCGACCTTCCGCGACAGCATCGCCGTCGAAGGCCCGGAGAAACTGGCCGCCGAAGCCCTGCTCGCGCCGATCCGCCAGCATTCGGCCGACGTCGAGACGTTCATCAGCGAAGCCATCAAGCGGGTTAACAACCTCAACGACGACAACGTCAAGCTGTTGCTGGCCGGCGACCCGTCCTCGGCCAACAAGGCGCGCATCGTCGAACTGGTGCTGTCCATCGCCCACGTGCCGGTGGAAAAGGTCCACACCATCCGCCTGGTGGCCGAGCAGCCGCAGACACCTGAGCTGTGGCTGCGCAGCTTCAACGGCACCGACTGGCTGTATTTCAACCCGGACACCGGCGAACAGGGCCTGCCCACCGACCGTCTGCTGTGGTGGACCGGCGATGAAAACCTGATCACCGTCGATGGCGGCAAGAAAGCCACCGTCACCTTCAGCATGAACAACAGCGAAATGAACGCCATTCGCCTGGCCAAGCTGACGGACGAGAACACCGACGCCAACTTCCTCGAATACTCGCTCTACGGCCTGCCGCTGCAAACCCAGCAAACCTTCATGATCATGGTCATGATCCCGATCGGCGTGCTGGTCATCCTGATCCTGCGCAACCTGATCGGCCTGCAGACCCTGGGGACTTTCACCCCGGTACTGATCGCCCTGGCCTTTCGCGAGACCCAACTGGGTTTTGGCATCATCCTGTTCTCGGTGATCACCACGCTGGGCCTGTCGTTGCGTTCGTACCTGGAGCACCTCAAGCTGCAAATGCTGCCGAGACTCTCGGTGGTGCTGACGTTCGTGGTGGTGCTGATCGCCGCCATCAGCCTGTTCAGCCATAAGCTTGGCCTGGAGCGCGGCTTGTCGGTGGCGTTGTTCCCGATGGTGATCCTGACCATGACCATCGAACGCCTGTCCATCACCTGGGAAGAGCGCGGCGCCGGCCACGCTATGAAAGTCGCCATCGGCACGCTGTTCGCCGCGTCCCTGGCACACCTGATCATGAGCGTGCCGGAACTGGTGTACTTCGTGTTCACCTTCCCGGCGATCCTGCTGATCCTGGTGGGCTTCATGCTGGCCATGGGTCGTTATCGCGGCTACCGCCTGACCGAACTGGTACGGTTCAAGGCCTTCCTCAAGGCAGACTCCTGATGTTCGGCTTCTGGAAGACCTGGAAGGCCCTGGAAGCCCGGGGCATCATGGGCATCAACCGGCGTAACGCCGACTACGTGCTCAAGTACAACAAGCGCAGCCTGTACCCCATCGTCGATGACAAGATCATCACCAAGGAACGGGCCATCGCCGCCGGCATTCATGTGCCGGAGCTGTACGGGGTGATCTCCACCGAAAAGGAAATCGACAAGCTCGACGAGATCATCGGCGGGCGCACCGACTTCGTGATCAAGCCGGCCCAAGGCGCTGGCGGCGACGGCATCATCGTCATCGCCGACCGCTTCGAAGGCCGCTATCGCACGGTGTCCGGCAAGATCATCAGCCATGAGGAAATCGAGCACCATGTCTCCAGCATCCTCACCGGCCTGTACTCCTTGGGCGGGCACCGTGACCGGGCACTGATCGAATACCGCGTGACGCCGGACCAGATCTTCAAAAGCATCAGCTATGAAGGCGTGCCGGACATCCGCATCATCGTGCTGATGGGCTATCCGGTGATGGCCATGCTGCGCTTGCCAACCCGCCAGTCCGGCGGCAAGGCCAACCTGCACCAGGGCGCCATCGGCGTGGGTGTCGACCTCGCCACCGGCCTGACCCTGCGCGGCACCTGGCTGAACAACATCATCACCAAACACCCCGACACCACCAACGCGGTGGACGGCGTGCAACTGCCCTACTGGGACGGTTTCATGAAACTGGCCGCCGGTTGCTATGAGCTGTGCGGGCTGGGCTACATCGGCGTCGACATGGTGCTGGACCAGGAAAAAGGCCCGTTGATCCTGGAATTGAACGCCCGGCCAGGCCTGAACATCCAGATCGCCAACGACTGCGGCCTGACCTTGCGCACCCACGCGGTGGAAGCCCACCTGGAAGAACTCAAGGCCCGCGGCGTTACCGAAACCGTGGAAGAGCGCGTGGCGTTTGCCCAGGCGTTGTTTGGGCATATTCCGCCGGTTGAAGGCTGACGGCTGACGGCTGACGGCTGACGGCTGAAAATTGAACCTTGCTCCCGCCGGGTTCTGTAGGAGCTGGCGAAGCCTGCGATCTTTTGATCTTGATCTTGATCTTGATCTTTCGCTTGCGACTCAATTGTCTGGGACAAGATCGCAGCCTCGCTTCGCTCGTCAGCTCCTACACAGCTCCTACGGGCGCAATCCTGCGGGAGCAAGCTCCCTTGCCACAGATATCGTCGATCCTTCCAGACATGCCCATCTCCGACATCCCTCTAGGAGCAAATCCTACAGAGGGATTACAATCGCTCCCCCGCCTGAACGGCTGACCTGCCCCGCCCATGCCAACCTGCTCCGTACACCCGCTGCCCTACCGCGCCAACCCTGCCGAGTATTTCGCGGCGATCCGTCATGCCCCCGGCAGCGTGCTGCTCGACAGCGGCCGGCCGAGTGCCGAGCGCGGGCGTTACGATCTGCTCAGCGCCTGGCCGCTGGCGCAACTGGCGGTGTTGCCGGACGAGAGCGGTAGCGACTTCTTGCAACGCCTGCGCATTCAACTGACACAACTGGGCGACGCGGTACTACCGACCACGGTGCAATTGCCCTTTGCCGGCGGCCTGATCGGCTATTTGAGCTATGACTTCGGCCGTCACCTCGAAACCTTGCCGTCCCACGCCAAGGACGACCTGCAACTGCCCGACGCGCGTTTTGGCGTGTACGACTGGGCGCTGGTCAGCGATCACCAGGCCGGCACCAGTCAATTGGTCTTCCACCCCCATTGTGGCGAAGGCGAACGCCAGCGTCTGATCGCGCTGTTCAGCCAGCCGACTGCGGCATCCGTTGGCGTCTTCAGCCTCGAAGGAGCGATGACCCCCGACCTCAGCGCCGAAGCCTATCGACAGGCCTTCGAGCGTATCCAGGCGTATATCCAGGCGGGTGACTGCTACCAGGTCAACTTTGCCCAGCGCTTTCGCGCGCCCTGCCAGGGCGATGCCTGGGCCGCTTACCAAGCTCTGAGGGCGGCGTGCCCAACACCGTTTTCCGGCTTCCAGAGCCTGCCCGATGGCGGCGCGGTGCTGAGCCTGTCCCCCGAGCGCTTCGTCAAGGTCAGCGAAGGCCAGGTGGAAACCCGGCCGATCAAGGGCACCCGGCCCCGCGGCACAACACCCAGCGAAGACGCGGCCCACGCCGCCGAGCTGCTGGCCAGCCCCAAGGACCGGGCGGAAAACCTGATGATCGTCGACCTGCTGCGCAACGACCTGGGCCGCACCTGCCGCATCGGCTCGGTGCGGGTGCCGGAGTTGTTCAGCCTGGAAAGCTACCCGAACGTGCATCACCTGGTCAGCAGCGTGACCGGCGAGTTGGCTGTGGATAAAGATGCTCTCGACCTGATCGCTGGTAGCTTTCCCGGCGGCTCGATCACCGGGGCGCCGAAAATCCGCGCCATGCAAATCATCGACGAACTCGAACCGACTCGACGCGGCCTGTATTGCGGCTCGTTGCTGTACCTGGACGTGCGCGGGGAAATGGACAGCTCCATCGCCATCCGCAGTTTGCTGGTCAAGGATGGGCAGGTGTGCTGCTGGGGCGGCGGCGGGATTGTCGCGGACTCGGACTGGGAGGCCGAGTATCAGGAGTCGATTACCAAGGTGAAGGTGCTGCTGGAAACCTTGCAGAACCTCTGAACAGCCCCCTGGCCTGACCCAAGACCTTGTGGGAGCGAGCTTGCTCGCGATTGCGTTGGGCCAGCAGCCTTTGTGCTAACTGATACACCGCTATCGCGAGCAAGCTCGCTCCCACAGGGGTTGGGGTTACAAGCTCAGGCTGCGGTTCGAAGCCTTGAGGAATTCCTGCTTCAACTCGGCAAAGCTATGCACCGCCGGGAATTGCGGGAATTCACGAATCACGTTTTCAGGCGCATGGAACAGAATCCCGGCATCGGCTTCGCCCAGCATCGTGGTGTCGTTGTAGGAATCTCCCGCGGCAATCACCCGGTAGTACAGGCTCTTGAAGGACAGGACCGACTGGCGCTTGGGATCTTTCTGACGCAACTGGTAGCCGGTCACCCGCCCGCTGTCATCAGTAATCAGCCGATGACAGAGCAATGTCGGGAAGCCCAACTGGCGCATCAATGGCTGGGAAAACTCGTAGAACGTGTCGGAAAGAATCACCACCTGGAAGCGCTCGCGCAGCCAGTTGACGAACTCGATGGCGCCGTCCAGCGGCTTGAGGGTGGCGATGACTTCCTGGATATCGGAAAGCTTGAGGCCGTGTTCATCGAGGATGCGCAACCGTTGCTTCATCAGCACGTCGTAGTCGGGAATGTCCCGAGTGGTTGCCCTGAGGGAGTCAATCCCGGTTTTTTCAGCGAAGGCGATCCAGATCTCCGGGACCAGTACACCTTCCAGGTCGAGACAGGCAATTTCCACAAGACACTCCCATTTTTTCTGATGTTTATTGGTTGAGCGAACAAAAGGCTTGCCGACTCTAGCCATTCGTCGAAGCCTGCGCAACGCACAGGAACGCGCCAGCCCCGACAGCTTTTGTTACCATCAGCCCTATATAGAGCGCCCAGCGCCACCGACCTGTAGGAAACCGCCCTGATGAGCCCATCGTTTGACGTCGTGGAACTCGCCACGACCTATGCCAACAAGTCCCCGCAGGACATCCTCAAACTGGCCTTCGCCGAATTCGGCGACGAGCTGTGGATATCCTTCAGCGGCGCCGAAGACGTAGTGCTGGTGGACATGGCCTGGAAACTGAACAAGAACGTCAAGGTGTTCAGCCTCGACACCGGCCGCCTGCACCCGGAAACCTATCGTTTCATCGACCAGGTGCGCGAGCACTACAAGATCGACATCGAGCTGGTTTCGCCGGACTACACGAAACTTGAACCCTTCGTGAAGGAAAAAGGCCTGTTCAGCTTCTACAAGGACGGTCACGGCGAGTGCTGCGGCATCCGCAAGATCGAACCATTGCGGCGCAAACTGACCGATGTCCGCGCCTGGGCCACCGGCCAGCGCCGCGACCAGAGCCCCGGCACCCGCAGCCAGGTGGCGGTGTTGGAAATCGACACGGCGTTTTCCACCCCGGAGCGCACCCTGTACAAGTTCAACCCCCTGTCGCAGATGACCAGCGAAGAAGTCTGGGGTTACATCCGCATGCTGGAACTGCCTTACAACAGCCTGCATGAACGCGGCTTCATCAGCATCGGCTGCGAGCCCTGCACCCGCCCGGTGCTGCCAAACCAGCACGAGCGCGAAGGCCGTTGGTGGTGGGAAGAAGCCACGCAGAAAGAATGCGGGCTGCACGCCGGGAACATCATCGCCAAATCCAAGACCGTCTAAGCGCCCGCCGCACCCTGTACACAAAAATGTCACTGCAAGTGGCATTTTTGTGTGCACTTATTACGTTACTGCCCCCAAAGGTTACACACACCTTCCCGCCTCGCCTGCCCTCCTTACTCCAGTGGCGTTCGCCAAAAAATAAATACCTGTTTAAACGGTCAGTTTTAAATCACGGTATTTCAGTTACTTATTCAAAGATCATAACGAAACGAAATTAGCGCTTCTTCGGATAGATCCGTAAGTGGCATAGATCTGGCTTGAGTCGACACGTGTTTTGTATACAACTTATATAAAACATACACACACTTTAGATCCGCAAGCCTGAAGCGCCCTATCCCGTACAGGCTGCAGATGCCCCGTAATCAATGATGCTCGACCGCCGCGACGAAGATTTGTCGAGCCCCGCGCTCATGCACAGTCATCGCTGCGCCGAGAATCAGGAGCCTGCCGGAATGCGTACAAGTCTCTCCAATAACATCGCGCTGGATCTGCCCTCCACCACCACGGCCCTCGACGACAACACTGCCGCGTCCCTGGCCCTGAGCCCGAGGCTGCACAACAAGGACCTGGCGCCGACCAAGGCCGAAGGTCGACGCTGGGGTCGCTACAGCATCTTTGCCCTGTGGACCAACGACGTGCACAACATCGCCAACTACTCCTTCGCCATCGGCCTCTATGCCCTGGGCCTGGGTGGCTGGCAGATCTTGCTGTCCCTGGGGATAGGCGCGGCGCTGGTGTATGGCTTCATGAACCTGTCCGGCTACATGGGCCAGAAAACCGGGGTGCCGTTCCCGGTGATCAGCCGGATCAGTTTCGGTATCCACGGTGCGCAGATTCCTGCCTTGATCAGGGCGGTCATCGCCATTGCCTGGTTCGGTATCCAGACCTACCTGGCGTCGGTGGTGTTTCGCGTATTGCTGGTGGCGATCCACCCGGGCTTCGCCGACTACGACCACGATTCGATCCTCGGCCTGTCGAGCTTGGGCTGGGTGTGTTTCGTGGCGATCTGGTTCGTGCAACTGGTGATCCTGGCCTACGGCATGGAAACGGTGCGCCGCTACGAAGGTTTTGCCGGCCCGGTGATCCTGGTAACCGTCGCGGCCCTGGCCGGTTGGATGTACACCCAGGCCGACGCCACCATTGCCTGGTCGATCCGCGAACCGCTGACCGGTGGCGAGATGTGGCGCAATATCTTTGCCGGTGGCGCGCTGTGGCTATCGATCTACGGCACCTTGATTCTCAACTTCTGCGACTTCGCCCGCTCCTCGCCGTGCCGCCGGACCATCGTCGTCGGCAATTTCTGGGGCCTGCCGGTGAACATCCTGGTGTTTGCCGGGATTACCATCCTGCTCTGCGGCGCGCAGTTCCAGATCAATGGGCAAATCATTGAAAGCCCGACCCAGGTGATTGCCTCGATCCCCAACACCTTCTTCCTCGTGTTGGGCTGCCTGGCGTTCCTGATCGTCACCGTGGCCGTGAACATCATGGCCAACTTCGTCGCCCCGGCCTTCGTGCTCAGCAACCTGGCGCCCAAATACCTGACCTTCCGTCGCGCCGGGTTGATCAGCGCCGCCATTGCCGTGCTGATCCTGCCGTGGAACCTCTACAACAGCCCGTTGGTGATCGTGTATTTCCTGTCCGGCCTCGGCGCCCTGCTCGGGCCGCTGTACGGGGTGATCATGGTCGACTACTGGCTGCTGCGAAAAGGCCGCATCAACGTGCCGCAACTGTATAGCGAGGACCCAAACGGTGCGTATTTCTACAGTAATGGGGTCAACCTGCGGGCGGTGGCGGCATTCATTCCGGCGGCGCTGATCGCGATTATCCTGGCGCTGGTGCCTGGTTTTGACAGCGTGTCACCGTTCTCCTGGCTGATTGGCGCTTCGATTGCAGGGCTGCTGTACCTGATCATCGCCAAGCGCCAGCCGTATTACGAGGACGTCAGCGGCGAATCCATCGCTGTGGATAACGTCAATCATTGATCGCTCGAACGGCCCGCCAGGTTCGGGCCGCTTACTTTTATGTGTTAAGGAGGACAGTTCATGCGAATTCTTGTGGTCAACGTCAACACCACCGAATCCATCACCCAGGCCATCGCCCGCCAGGCCCAGGCCGTGGCCGCGCCGGGCACCGAGATCGTCGGGCTCACGCCGCATTTCGGTGCCGACTCCATCGAGGGCAATTTTGAAAGCTACCTGGCGGCCATCGCGGTGATGGACCGCGTGATGTCCTACGACCAGCCGTTCGACGCGGTGATCCAGGCCGGCTATGGCGAACACGGTCGTGAAGGCTTGCAGGAACTGCTGAACGTGCCGGTGGTGGACATCACCGATGCCGGCGCGAGCACCGCCATGTTCCTCGGCCACGCTTATTCGGTGGTCACCACCCTGGACCGCACCGTGCCGCTGATCGAAGACCGGCTCAAGCTGTCCGGCCTGTTCGACCGCTGCGCCTCGGTACGGGCCAGTGGTTTGGCGGTGTTGGAACTGGAGCAGGATCCGCAACGGGCGGTTGAAGCCATCGTGCAACAGGCCGAACTGGCAGTGAGCCAGGACAAAGCCGAAGTGATCTGCCTGGGCTGCGGCGGCATGGCCGGGCTCGACGAGCAGATCCGCCAGCGCACCGGCGTGCCGGTGGTCGATGGGGTGACGGCGGCGGTGACCATTGCCGAAGCGCTGGTACGGCTGGGGTTGTCGACCTCGAAAGTGCGCACCTACGCGACGCCTCGGCCCAAAACCATCATTGGTTGGCCGGGGCGGTTTGGGCGGTGAGTTCATGACTTTAGACTGAGGTGCCTCGAATCGCGAGCAAGCTCGCTCCCACAGGGTTGGTTGTGTTCACAAAAATCAATTGTGGGAGCGAGCTTGCTCGCGATTCGGCCCAACGCGGTCCAGAGCCCAGCTCAAACCGCACTAAACCGCCGCGCCAACCCCTGCTCGGCAAACTGCTCGATGATGAAATCCACAAACGCCCGGGTCTTGCCTGGCAACAGCTTGTGTTCGGCGTAGTAGATGGAGATGTTGCCATCGTCGACATACCAGTCCGGCAGCACCCGCTGCAGTGCCCCGCTTTCCAGAAAAGGAACGGCGATCGGCATGCTCACCAGACCGATACCCAGGCCTTGGGTGGCGGCCGCGCAGTCGGCTTCCGAATCGCTCATGGTCATGCGCGTCTTGAGCGTCAGCGGGCTGTGTTCCCGATTGCGACTGGTCAGTTGCCAGGAACGCACGCGCCCGGTTTGTGGGGAACGAATCAGGATGCCTTGATGCTGTGACAGATCGTCCGGCTCTGTCACCGCGGCATGGGTTTGCAGGTAGCCGGTCGAGGCAACCAGCACCCGATGAGCCACCGTCAATTTGCGCGCCACCACCCCCTGGGGCAGCTCGAAACCGCCGCCGACGGCGGCATCGAAGCCCTGGCCGATCAGGTCCACCTGGCGATTATCGAAATGCCAGTCCGGGTTGATCGCCGGATAACGTCGCAGAAATTCCCCCAGCAACGGCACGACATACAATCGACCGAACGCCGTGCCCATGCTCACCTTCAGCGTCCCCGCCGGTTGCCCGCCGGCGCTGGCCAGAGTGGCGACGGCGTTCTGGATGGTGTTGAAGCTGCTGCCAACTTCTCCCAAGAACAACTGGCCGGCTTCGGTCAGCCTCAGGCTGCGGGTGCTACGCTGGAACAGGCGTACGCCCATTCGCGCCTCCAGCTTGGCGACGCTTTTACCCACCGCGGCCGGGGTCACGCTCAGACGTCGCGCCGCCTCGGCAAAGCTGCCGACTTCGGCGCTGCGCACGAAGCATTCGATACTGTTGAAGGTCTCCATGAGCCTCACTCTAAACTTTTGGTTTAGACAGACTATAGCAATGACGGTCTACACAGCCCACGGCACCTTCTTGATACTCGCCCCATCACCGCGGCATCTCGCCCCGGCACTTTTTGGAGATCATCATGAGTAACCAAGCACTGAGCGGTAAAGTCGCCTTGATCCAGGGCGGTTCTCGCGGCATCGGCGCCGCCATCGTCAAACGCCTGGCAGCAGAAGGCGCCGCCGTGGCCTTCACCTACGTCAGCTCTGGCGCAAAATCTGAAGAACTGCAGAACAGCATCACCGTAGCAGGCGGCAAGGCCCTGGCGATCAAGGCCGACAGCGCCGACGCCGAGGCCATCCGTAACGCCGTCGCGGCCACCGTCGAGGCTTTTGGCCGGTTGGACATCCTGGTCAACAATGCTGGCGTGCTGGCGATAGGGCCGCTGGATGAATTCAAACTCGAAGATTTCGACCAGACCCTGGCCATCAACGTGCGCAGCGTGTTCATCGCCACCCAGGCCGCTGCGCCGCACATGGGCGAAGGGGGTCGGGTCATCAACATCGGCAGCACCAACGCCGACCGCATGCCCTTCGCCGGCGGTGGGCCCTACGCCATGAGCAAGGCCGCACTGGTTGGCCTGACCAAAGGCCTGGCCCGTGACCTCGGCCCGCGTGGTATCACCGTCAACAACGTGCAGCCCGGCCCGGTAGACACCGACATGAACCCGGCCGACAGCGATTTCGCCTCCAGCCTGATGTCGCTGATGGCCGTCGGGCGCTACGGCAACGTCGATGAAATCGCCAGCTTCGTCGCTTACCTGGCAGGGCCGGAGGCCGGTTACATCACCGGTGCCAGCCTGACCATCGACGGTGGTTTCGGCGCCTGATCCAGGCATGAAAAAACGCCGGTCATGGCTTTAACCATGACCGGCGTTTTGCTGTGTAACGCGACAGTGTCAGGCCCACTCCAACTCCGGCAGACCGCAAAGGCTCGGCTGGAACATTTTCAAGGAGCGAATGATCCCGTCGGCGTGGGCGTATTTTTCATCCGCCATGGCCGAATCCGGAATGGCAATGGCGGTCATGCCAGCGGCTTTCGCCGCCGTCACGCCGAACGGCGAATCCTCGAACACCAGGCAGTCGCGCGGCTCGACACCCAGGCGCCGGGCAGCCGTGAGGAAGATATCCGGCGCTGGTTTCGCCGCCCCGACCTCAGGGTCATCCGCCGTCACGATGAAGTCGAACAGCGCGAACCAGTCCCGATGCAAGGTGGTTTTCAGTGCGAAGGTCGGGCTCGACGAACTGGTGCCCACCGCAATGGGAACGTTGTGGGCTTTCAAATGCCGCACCAGCTCCTCGGCGCCGGGCATCCCCAGGGCATGAGGAAAACGCTCGCGCATCAAGGGCTCGCGGATGACCAGGAACTCTTCGGGGGTGATCGGCAATTCCAGCGCCTGGACGACGTAATTGGCCAGGTCCGTGGCCCCGCGCCCGATGATGTTCTGCTTGACGCTCCAATCGAACGTGCGCCCGTAGCGCTCGGCGATGATGGACGTGACCTCGGTGTAGATCCCCTCGGTGTCCAGCAACAGTCCATCCATGTCGAAAATCACAGCTTTGATCGGGCCAAACTCTTTCAGCGGTGCATTCATCGCATCTGATCCGTTATCAACACAACATTCCAGGGATGGCTCAGGTGCGGCCAGGGCAGCGTGTTCGCCTTAAAGGATTCAGCAGGATAACGAAGGGGGCTTGGAGGCGGCAATGGGCAATCTATGAATGGGTTTTTGTGGCGAGGGAGCTTGCTCCCGCTCGGGTGCGCAGCGACCGTTGGATCGTGGGGTCGCTTCGCGACCCAGCGGGAGCAAGCTCCCTCGCCACAGAAAGCGGATGGGTGTGGAGGGATGGTTATTGACCCGAGCTGCCGGAGCCGCCCGATCCCGAGCCACTGCTGCCCGAGCTGCCGCCGCTGTCGCGGGTACCGGTTCCTCCGTTGCTCCCACCGCCGGCGTCGGCACCGCCCATCGTGCTGCCTCCACTCATCGAACCGCTGCCGGTACCGGGGCTGGTGCTGCTGCCGTTGGCATCGCCGCCGTTCCCGCCGCTCACAGAGCCCGGGGGCAAGGCGTTACCGTTGGCACCGGAATTGGAGCCGGCCTCCATTTCCGTGGAAGGTGGCATCCCGCCCTTGTCCACGGGGGGCGTGCCGCCCGAAGATTCTGCCAAGGCAGCCAGTAAACTGAGCGAAAGAATCCCGGCGAGTGTCAGCGCTGTCATGTTGGACTTCATCATGGTGAGTCTCCTTTTCAAGATCCTTACCTGATGTGTGGCACGCGTGGCGGGACGATGGTGCCGCTGAATCGACAGACGGGCCTGCGATCAGCTCGGCTTGCCGGAGGCATCGTCACCGGCGATGTCCGGGTCATCCGGGCTCGCTTCGATCTCCTCATCGTCGCTGGGGACCTGCTCGACGCCCGCATCGTCATCGGGTGGACGCTGGTCGCGGCTCAGGGAGTTGGTGGGCGAAGGCAGCGGGTATTCCGGGGTTTCATCCTCCTCGATCAAGGGAACTTGGGCGTCATCCATCAGGGAACCGGGGTCTTCATTACCTGGGTCATTGACGACAGGCGTGCCCGAGGAGTCGTTCTCGTCCTTGTCTTGCGTTTGCGGCGTCATGGTACACCTCGCAATTGTTGATGGATGTATGAGTTCGAAGCGGGGGGATGGCAATCGTTCCGGAGATTTTGATTTGCCGTTCTGGGGGGTATGTTTCAGTGGGAGTGTATATCCATTTCCTCGGTAACGGCCGCGTATGGTTCCGCTCTTACAGCGGCTCACTTTTGAGAAGCCCGGGAGCCGGCCCAGTCAAAAGTAAGCAAAACGCTCATGCCCCACCGCGAGGCGGCCTGACAGCCGATCTGGTTCTTGATGGAGACCGCGTTTCTCCTGTGGGAGCGAGCTTGCTCGCGATAGCGGTATTTCAGTTACATAGATGTTGAATGTGCCGATGTCATCGCGAGCAAGCTCGCTCCCACAGGTTTTGTGGTGTAAGTGGATTTTGTGTCTGCTGAAGATCCAATGTGGGAGCGAGCTTGCTCGCGATAGCGGTAGTGCAGTTGCATAGCGGCTGGACTTGCCTGCTGGACTTGCCTTGGGTACTTAGCCCGCCAACCCAAAAAAGCCCAAAAAAAACGGCGCTTCCCATTGCTGAAAGAAGCGCCGTTTTTTCCAAGCGAACAGCATCACGGCACAAGGCCGGGTCTATTCATCCAAGCATCCGCTTAACGATGCTTTCTCTTGTGCTTGTACTTCTTGCCACTGGAGTGACGGTCGTTGTCATTGGACAGGTTGCTGCCCAACGCGCCGCCCGCCGCGCCGCCGATGCCTGCGCCGATGGTGGAACCGGTGGAGCCGCCCAGACGGTTACCGACAACCGAACCACCGGCCGACCCCAAGCCACCGCCAATGGCCGCTTCGGTGCGGCTGCCCTTGCGAGCGCCTACGGCACTGCCGGCTGCGCCGCCAACGCCCGCGCCAATCGCGGCGCCGGTGCTGCCGCCCATCTGCTGGCCGACCACGTTGCCCAATACACCGCCCAGACCACCGCCGACCGCGGCGGTACCATCGCCGGCAGCCATCGCGCCCTGGGCAACCACCAACCCCAGTACCAAGGTGGACAAAGTCAAACGCATGATAGAAACCTCAAAAATGCCGCATCGGGGAGAAATGGCCGGTGCGCGCGGGCGCGAGTTTACGCCAGACAGCGTCAGCCATGATGGTTGGACAACGAAACGGGGGTTTATTTTATGACAGGCAAAAAAAAGCCCGCTGGGGAAACGGGCAGGTACTGCTTTCTAACGGATGAGCTGAGACTACGTACCTGCTTGTGAAAGAAACGTGAAAGAAAATGCCAGTTGAGAAAAGATGAAAAATATTTACGCAAAAGCCGAAATCGCCCTGTAGGAGCTGCCGAAGGCTGCGATCTTTTGATCTTTCGCTTGAGACTCAATTTGTCTGGGGAAAGATCGCAGCCTCGTTGCACTCGACAGCTCCTACGCAGCCCGGCGGGAGCAAGCTCCCCTACCACGATCCGCCGTCACTTTCTGACCGGGACCCTGGGCAAGAACTTGGCCTTCTCCCCTCGCTGTACTTTGGCCACCTTCGTCCTGATGGACTTGATCGGCTCGTCACCGAAGTCCGCATGATAGGCCGACTGGCCACACTGCAACCCCTCATTGATCGGATACGCGGCAGTGTTCTCCTCGCTGTACGGTGTTCCCATTGCCTTTCCCCTTTCATCGAGGCCCATACCGGCAACAACCGGTTGCCTGACAATATCGACCCTCACGACAATGAGACTAGTCGGTCATCAACAGACTGTTGATTCAACAAAGCCGTTGGCCGACGAATGGAACTCACTGTTTCAGAAAGGAAACACTCATTCAGCCCCCAGGATCGTCCGGTTTAAAACCCGGGAAACCTGATCGGCCGAATAGGGTTTGGACAAGAATTCAAAGCCCTCATGGCCGCTGTGGGCCAACTCTTCGCTGTAACCAGAAGTCAGCACAACCGGCAAATCCGGGCGCCGCTGGCGCAGTTCCCTGGCCAGGGCAATGCCGCTGATGCCGGGCATCACCACGTCAGAAAATATCGCGTCGAACGCCATCGCATCCGGGCCGACCATTTCCAGCGCTTCTTCGGCGTTGGTCGCCCAGGCGGTTTCGTAGCCCAGGTCCTGGAGGATCTGGTTGGCAAAACGCCCCACCTCCAGGTTGTCTTCCACGATCAATACCCGACGCTTGCCCTTTTCCGGCAGCAGATGCGTGTGTTCTTCCCGGACAGGCTCATGGTTTTTCTCGGGCGCCACCTCCGGCAGGTACAAGGTGAACACCGTGCCCTCGCCCACCACGGTCGAAACATCGACGTTGCCACCGGACTGCTTGGCAAAGCCAAACACCTGGGACAAGCCCAGCCCCGTGCCCTTGCCCACTTCCTTGGTGGTGAAGAAGGGTTCGAAGATGTGCTCGAGCACTGGCGAGTCAATACCGGTACCGGTGTCCGCCAGGGTAATGGCAGCAAAGGATTGCCCGGCCCCGGCATGACCACGGATCGGCGGCATGCCACCGCCGCAACTGAGCCGAAGCCACAGCGTGCCCTGGCCATTCATGGCATCCCGGGCATTGAGGGCCATGTTGATCAGCGCCGTCTCGAACTGACTCAGATCCGCGCGGATGTAACAGGGCCGATCGCACAGCTCGACGTGGACCTGGATCCGCGCCCCGGTGACGGTTTGCAGCATGTCCCCCAGGCTCTGCACTTGCTTGCCCACATCGATGACTTGCGGCTTCAACGGCTGGCGCCGGGCAAACGCGAGCAACTGGCTGGTCAGCTTGGAGGCGCGCTCCACAGTTTCGGACACCGCCGTCATGTAGCGTTGCCGACGTTCCTCGGACAGGCTGGGCATGCGCAGGAAGTCGACCGAAGAACGAATGATCGTCAGCAGGTTGTTGAAGTCATGGGCCACACCGCCGGTGAGCTGGCCGATGGCTTCGAGCTTTTGCGATTGGCGCAGCGCCGCTTCGGTCTGTTTCAAGCGCGTGGTGCGCTCCTCGACCCGTTCTTCCAGCGTCGCGTTCAATTCGGCCAGGGCCGCCAGGCCTTCGCGCACGGCAGCGTCGGCACGGGCGCGCTCGATGTGGGCCCAGGATCGCTCGGTGACCTCCATCAGCAGCGCCAGGTCGTAGGATGACCAGACCCGCGGCGCTTTATCGTGGATCGCCATCAACGCGGTCAATCGCCCGCCCTTGATCAACGGCACGCAGATGGTGGCCGCGATGCCAATGGCCTGGAACGTCGCCGCTTCCTCCGGCGCCAGTTCCTTGAGGTTATCGTTGATCACCAGCGGCTTGCCGGCCCGCAGGTTAGTGACTGCCAGTCGGCCAAAATCAGCCAGTCGATAATGCCCAAGGATATGCGGCGAGCCCACCCTGGCCCAATCACCACGAATGGTAAAGCCGTCCTCGTCTTCATCCATGTCCGCGTAGGCACAATTGGACAGGTTCAGGTGCGCCGCCAGGATCCGTGTGGTGGCCGCCATGATGCTTTGCGGGTCGGTGGCATTCGCCACGGCATTGCCGATGGCATCGAGCACCGCCAGCCGCTGGGTCATGAACACCGTGGACGTGGTCTCGGTAACCGTATCCAGCATGCCCACGACCTTGCCGAACTGGTCACGGATGGGGCTGTAGCAGAACGTGAAATAAGCCTGCTCAGGACCGCCGCCGCGCTCGATGACCAGGGGGAAGTTCTCTATATAAGTCGCTTGCCCATCGAAGGCGCCCTGCACGATCGGCCCGATATCGCTCCAGACCTCCTGCCAAACCTCATCGAACGGCCGCCCCAGCGCCTCGGGCTTGCTGCCGAGGATCTGCAGGAACGCATCGTTGTACAGCGTAATCAGGCCCGGCCCCCATACGATGGCCTGGGGAAAATGCGAGGCGAGGCTCAGCGCCACGGTGGTCTTCAATACATCAGGCCAGTGGGCAAGCGGCCCGAGCGGCGTGTCCTCCCAAGGATGGCGGCGAACCCGCTCAGCCATTTCTCCATAGCTCTGGAGCCAATCTGTCATTGCGTTCGATCCTTCTGAGCCGCCAATACCAACGAGGGGGAAAAGCTTGTGACCCCAAGCAGGACTGTATTATCCCGCGCCGGGTGGGAATGCGCGATTGGATTGTGGGATGTGTCGGGGGGCAAATGGGAGATGAAAGGCGAAAATGGGGGGTGTGGCTACAGAAAGGTCCTACATATCGTTGGGAATTGGCCTGCCTATCCATCTATTGCGTCGTTTTTGTGGGGGAGTCTATAGTTTTGCCGTCGCCCAGATGGCGACCGGGTTTGGCGACCCGCAGTGGGCAAAACTATCCAGTGGAGCTTACTTATGAACCGATATATGGGCCTTACCAGCAACACCGACGACCAACCCCTCTACGTCGACACCACCGCCCCGCTACACATCCTGCTCGACTCAGCCGCTTACCGAATCCGTGCCGCTACCCAGTTCCTGGAAAATTTGGCGATGCGCGATGAACAGACGATCGACCCCGCGACCTTGCAAGATCTGGCGCAGCTTTGCTGCATCCCACTGCGTGATGGGTGCGACGTGATGGATGTGATTGCACGACGCTTGGATGCGGCACCGGCAGGTTCCACTCTATAAGCCTGCCAGCCGACAACCTGTGGCGAGGGAGCTTGCTCCCGCTTGAACTGCGTTGTAGGAGCTGTCGAGTGCAACGAGGCTGCGATCTTTTCACTGCCAATTGAGTTCGGAGCGAAAGATCAAAGGATCGCAGCCTCGTTGCACTCGACAGCTCCTACACAGCTCCTACAGGGCCCCTGACTCATCAAGGGCTGGTGGTCCCACTTTGGTTTGCATACTAGCCTTCCAAATGCCCGCACAAGGACGTGGAGAAAACCATGCCTGACCGCAAACAACTCCACCAAGACGGCTACGCCCTGCTCCGTCAAGCAATCCCGACCGAGTGGCTGGCCGACCTTCGTGCAGTGTTTGATGCGGGCGTGAAACCGTCGGATCAATGGCCAGTGCCCCGCGGCATGGACTGGCGCTATTCGATGCTGGATGACGATTCAACAATTCAGGCCGTGTGTCGTCTACCCCAGCTACTGTCGGTGGCGGGAGAGTTGATCGGCGAGCGATTCTTCCTCTCCCAAGTGGAAGGCCGCGAGCCTCTTGCCAGTGGCGGCCACCAACAACTGCACCGCGACTTGTCGGCCCAACGGCCAGGCGACATCGCCATCGCCCTGGCTTTTTTCGACGATTACGGCCCCGAGAACGGCGCGACACGGATCGTCCCCGGCAGCCATCGACCTGAGCCGGGCGCCCCACCTTTCGACTTCAATGACGAGTCACGCGCCGTACAGCTTTCCGGCTCTGCCGGTGACATCCTGGTGTTCGATGTCGATCTGGTGCACGCGGGCAGCCTGAACGTGATCGGCGCACGCCGTCGTTCCATTCTGATCAGTTATTTCTCGGAGTCGCTCTACGCGTCACACCTGGAAACCGTGGTACTGCGCAATATTCGTATGGACACCAGCGACCGGTTCGCCCCTTCGGAGTTTGCTTTCGGGGGCGAGGTTTTTGGTCGATAAAAGTTGTGCGCAGCGGTTCGAATCTGAGCTTTAATGCCCATGCTTATCGACACCCCCATTCGTCTAATCAAGGAAGAAACGACATTGAAAACAGCTTTCGGCGCCCTGTTGTTGGCTTGCCTGACAACTACCGCATTTGCTGACGAAAACCCCGTCGGTTTCCAATCCTCCACCCTGCCGGATCCGCATAATGGCCGCGCACTGGAGATGGTCGTTTGGTACCCCAGCGCAACGACCGAAACCCCGCAACTGATCGCCGATAACGCGGTGTTTGTCGGCGCTGCTGCCGTGCGTAACGCACCACCCGCTGCCGGCGAACATCCATTGGTGGTGCTCTCCCACGGCTACAGGGGCAACTGGAGCAACCAGATCTGGCTGGCCAGCTCGTTGGCCCAGAAGGGTTACATCGTCGCCGCCATCAACCACCCCGGCAGCACCACCCATGACCGCAGCCCGCAAGCAGCGGCGCAGTTATGGCAGCGGCCCGGCGATCTGCGTCGAGCCATCGATGCGGTCACGACTCAGCCTGAAAAATTTGGCCGGGTCGCCAATGGCCGAATTGCAGCCGTGGGCCATTCACTCGGTGGTTGGACCGCCCTGGAAATCGTCGGCGCTCGCTTCGACCCAGAGCGCTTCGCCCAAGACTGCAAAGCCCATTCGCAGTTATCCAGTTGCTCCGTTTACGAACAGATGAACCCCGCCAGCACCGCTGAATCAAAGGCCGAACTGGCCGCCGATTGGCGTGATAAACGCGTTACTGCGGTGGTGACATTGGACCTGGGCCTTTCACGGGGCATGACCGATAAAAGCTTGACCGCGCTGCCTGTCCCCGCCCTGGTGATCGCGGCTGGCGTACCGTCGCGAGAACTTCCCGCCGAGTTGGAATCTGCCAACCTGGCCAAGCGCCTGCCCTCGGCGTCAAGCCGTTACATCGAGATCAAAGACGCAAGCCACTTCAGCTTCACGTCGATGTGCAAACCTGGTGCGCAGGGGATGCTCGAAGAGGACGTGCCGGGGGATGGAATCATTTGTCGGGATGGTGATGGCGGTCGTGCTCGCGGGGTGATTCAGCAGCAGGTTGTATCGCTGATCGCGGAGTTTCTGGCGCAATCACCTGCAGACAAAAAAGACAGTTTGTAACCGGTGGAACTGACTCGCTGCGGCTTAACGAAAAGGCCGTGGCAGTCATTTGGCATTCATGGAGGATTCTGATCGATGGCACGCGTGGGTTTGATACTGACACCCGGTTTTGCGGACTGGGAATATGCTTTCATCGCTGGAACTGCGTCCCCTTTTTACGGGATCGACGTCAGGTTTTTCGCTCCTGCTACGGGGCAGTTCCGTTCCCAGGGTGGATTGGCCGTAACGGTTGATAGCAATTTGCATGAATGCCTGGACTGGAAACCGGACGTTGTCGTGGTCATTGGTGGAATGGTCTGGGAACGTGCAGAAGCGCCCGATATTGGCGATTTTCTTCAGGCGAGTCGATCACGTGGAGCGACAATTGCCGGTATCTGCGGAGGAACGCTGGCACTGGCCAGGGCTGGGCTTCTCGACACGGTTCCTCATACCTCGAACAGCGCCGACTTCTTGCAAAAGAATGCCGTGGGTTATGAAGGCAATGAGTTTTATCGAAGCAGCCCAGTAGCTGTGGTTGCGGACCGCATCATCACGGCTCCAGGCCCTGCTCCCGTGAGCTTCACCTGCGCAGTGTTCGAAGGTGCCGGGTTATCTTCAGAGATCATTGCTCAGTTCAGATCGATGTTGGCAGCGGAACATGGGTAAGCGCTTCGCCCCACGTGAGCGTCTGTCAAAGTCACGTGCCCGACCCGGCCGGATTTGTTTTATGGAAGTAAAAGTAAATCCCCCTTTTCCACCACTTTTCCCACAGGCATGCTCGGCACATTAAGCCCGACTTTCACACGGTCCAGCGCCACGATTGTCTTGAACCAGGTAACGTTGGAATTTTCGGCAAACAATCGCCGCGCCAACGCCTGGTATTCGTTCATGCTGGCAACGGTTAATACCAGGACGAAATCCACTTCGCCGGTGACGTAGTAGCACTGCTGAACTTCGGGCACCGCGAAGTGTGCCTTCATCGCCTCCAGTGCCTCGATGCTGGTGCGCTCTGCCATCACTTCCACAATGATCGTGATCGGCCGTCCTACGGCGGTGGGATCCACGATGGCTACGTTGCCCGTGATGACGCCCCCCGCTTCCATCCGCTTGATGCGACGCTGAACGGCGGCCGTGGAAAGATTGACCTGCTCAGCCATGAGGCGCAGCGGCATCGTGTTGTCGCGCTGGACGAGGTCCAGGATGGCCCGGTCGAACTTGTCCAACGATTCAAGTGCTGCGTCGTTTTTGGCCATGGTAAACCCGTGAGAAATTTTCTCGAAAACTAACAGAAAACCGCACCCCTTTATCTAGCCAAGAGAAATATTATCTTGCCAGCAGTCTGCGTACGCAGCCTTAGTCGCAACACACACAGGATATTATTGGCATGCTCGCACTGTTCCATCTTTCCCCTGTCCTGTTGGTGACAGCCATGCTCGTGGTGCTGCGCCGGCCACCCGTGCACGCCGCCATTGCAGGCACTGCATTAGTCATGGTGCTCTGGCTCGCCGGTGCTGCTGACGCGTGGCGCCTAGGCAGTATGGTGGCCGCTGCTCAAGATACGGCCGTGCTGTTTGCAAGTACGGCTTTCGTGATCGTTCCAGGTCTGGTCTTCGTGATTTTTATCGAGCGCATGGGCGTGAACCTGGCGCTTAGCCAATGGGTGCGGTCGCTGGGGCTTGGACGCGGCGATCAAGTCGTGTTTATCGTTCTTGGACTGGCACCGTTGCTCGAAGCGATGACCGGCTTCGGCGTGTCGTTGATCGCCACGGTGCCCCTGCTGCTCAGTCTCTTCGAACGTCGGGTCGCGCTACGAATAGCACTGACCGGCATGGCAATCATGCCCTGGGGAACGCTGGGCCTGGCATCGGTCATTGGTGCTTCGTTGGTTCACCTGGACGCACCCACGCTGGCGTCGACCTCGGCACTGACCAGCGCACCGGTTTTTTTGGTCCTCAGTGCAATCGCGCTATTTCTTGCAGGCGTTCGTGACTCGCGGGAATGGAGGGCGCTGGGCGCTTTCTGGCTGCTGTTTGTGGGCGTGCTTTACAGTGCCAGTCGGTGGCTGGGGCCGGAAGTGGCCGGCGTGGCCGCGGGCCTGGTGACGGCCGCAGCGGTACTCTCTGCGGGGCTGTGGCGCTTGCGCCGCAACGATAGCGAGCGCGGTACGGTGCAATGGCCGCGCCAGGCATGGCCGTATCTGGTGCTGATTGTCTGCATTGTCGCGTTGAAGATGGTGTGGGCGATCACCTCTTGGCAGGATCACTGGCTTGTACAGGGCGCCCAGGTCACCTGGAAGCCACTCGCCTCACCAGGCCTGGCACTGGTTCTGGTGCTGATCGGGCTAGGGTTTCACACACGCCACACCCAACACCAGACAGCACTCGACGTCAGCATGCCTGCTGCGTTGGTGGCGCGGGCGAAGCGACCACTGTTGACCATTTTCTTCTTCCTCGCGATGTCGCAGATGATGGTGAAGGCCGGCTTCCTCGCGGGTTTGATGCAACTGCTGGCGGGCCTGTCGCCCGCCGCCGCGACGTCGCTGGTTGCCCTGTTTGGCGCGCTGTCAGGCTACATGACCGGGTCGAATGTTGGCGGCAATGCGATCTTCATGCCGGCCATCGCGATGTTGCCCGAATCCTCTCGCCTGTTGCTGGCTGCCGTCCAGAACAGCTCGGCCGGGCATGCTGCGCTGGGCTCGCTGTCGGTTGTCATGCTGATCCTGGGACTTGCCAAGACCCAGGCCAAGGAGGAAGGCGAACTGGTAAGGTTTGGCTTCACGCTGGTCTGTCTCAATACCGCGTTAGTCGCGTTGGGCGCGGCGGTGCTGAGTGGATGGTTTGGATAGCGGGGTATTGGCAGATGGGCACCCCTTTCTGCCATTGTTCGAGTCCCCTTTTTTCTCTTTCCCAAGAGTTTCTGACTTAACTATCCTACGCCCCCACCCCAAACGGATTCGCCACGATGTATCTGCGTTCAAGCGTGTTGTGCCTGTGCCTTTTCAGCAGCCTGAGCCAGGCCGCTGTTAACTGTTCGGCCCTGGCGGAAAAGATCTCCGGAACGGTGCCTGAGTTTCATCCGTCAGTGCAAGGCAAGGTCATTGGCACCGGGCGCCTGCATTTCCACGAAGCGCCGGATGAAGCCTGTGCCAATAAGAAGATTTTCGTCATACCCGGCGACTCTCTCACCGTTTACTCCAGCCTTGAAGACGAATCATGGCTGGAAGTGAACTTCATCGCCAAGAGCGGCGACGACTATACCGGTTGGGTAAAGGCTGATCGGGTCGAGATTGGCGCACCTTATGGGGCACCAGCGGAGGATGCCGACGATGAGCCGGCGGGTGATGCCCAATAATTGTCTTTTTCATTTTTGAAGCGCAGGAGAAACGATGACGGGTTCGCCAGAAGAGAACGGTCAATTCCCGGCCAGCACACCCGGCGACCTAGACGTGGCTGATGGCACGGGTTTCGACGCCTGGGCTCGCGTCTGGGCGGAGCTTGGCGTCGGATGCGCGTCACGAGAGGCGTACGAAGAACTCATTCGGCATTACTGCGAGCCCCACCGCGCCTACCACAACCTCCAGCATCTGAAGGAATGCCTTCAAGTGCGCCGATTCGTCAACGCGGCCTGCCAGGCCCCCGCCGAAATCGACCTCGCGCTGTGGTTCCATGACGCGATCTACGACCCCCTTCGCAGCGACAACGAGCTGCGCAGTGCGCAATGGTTGGACGACGTGGCACGTGATAGCGGCCTGGGCGATGAAACGCGACGCAGGCTTTACGACCTGATCATGGTGACGCGACACGATGGCGCCCCGAAGTCGGCAGACGAAGCGGTGTTGGTGGACACGGATCTGGCGATCCTTGGAGCGTCGTTCGAACGGTTCGAGGAATACGACCAACAAATTCGCCACGAGTACCAGTTTGTGCCTCTGCCTGTGTACCGCCAAAAGCGGCGCCAGGTCCTGGAGGGATTCCAGGCGCGCGGGCGGATCTATACGACCGCAGCGTACTTCGACGCATTCGAGCAGCAGGCACACGCAAATCTTGCACGCGTCATCGGCCGCCTCGACTGAGGACTGGATTCAAGCGGCGAAGGGATAACTTACTCCCCTGACTGCACTCGCTTCATCGCTTCGAGAAGCAGGCCCTCAAAGTACTCGCTCCCATCTCGTTCCTGCTCTTTTTAGCGGCCAATACAGTTACCGTCAGTTTGCCCGCGCCGAGAGTCGTATCGTGCTAGATCTACCCGGTTGCCTGCACTTGAGCATCACGCTGCGTCAATGCCTGTTGCAACCGCCAAACCACCGCTACACCAGGACAATACGTTTCAGCTTGGCGTTCAGTGCGGCGAACGCCGCTTCGGTACTGGCCTTGTGGTTGGTGATGAGCACGTCGATGCGTTCTGGCGGGCAGAAAGCGACGCGGCTCTCCACGCCAATCTTGCTGTAATCGGCGAGGATGACTACGCCTTCGGCATTGTCGGCCATGGCGCGCGCCACTTCGGCTTCGCGGTGGTCGTAGTTGCTGGCACCGCGCTGGGCGTCGATGCCGACCGGCGACAACAGCGCCAGGTCGGCTCGATAGCGGGCAATTTCCGCCACCGTGGTGCTGCCGACCGTCGCCGGCGCACGATCGTCGAGTGAACCGCCCAGTACGAGCACCTCGTTATGCCGACCGCCCGACGCAGCGGGGTTGCGCAGTTGCAGTGCCACGTTGAACGAGTTGGTGATCACGGTCAGCCCTCCCAGCTTGGCCAGCTCTTCGGCAAGGATGACGGTGGTGGTGCCCGCGTCGATGAACACTGTCTGCCCATGTGACAGCAGACTGACTGCGGCGCGCGCGAGGTCACGCTTGAACTTGACGTTGCTTTGCGCCCGCTCGGCGATGGGCGCTTCGTCCTCGACGCGGATGGCGCCGCCGTGTATCCGCTTCAACTCTCCCTGTTCTTCCAGAGCGACCAGGTCGCGCCGCACTGTCTCGCGAGAAACATTCAGGTCCGTGACGATGCGGTCGGTGGTGACGCGCTGCAAGGTCGATAGCAGTGCGCGGATCCGCTGGTAACGCTCTTCTTGCCACATACCGTGTGTCCCTGCTGTTCGAGCACGCATTGTGGAGGGGCGTCAGTCGCTGTCAAGTTTGGCGCGGCCCCAGGATCAATGCGCTGACACGGTTTGCGCGGCATGCTTGTGTAATATTGAGGCAATATTGTTTTTTTGTGTATTTGGAGCTAGCCTCGTGGCCGGACGGTCTCTTCCCCTCGTCCGTATTTCGAAACACGCTTTCGCCATCGCCTCGGTTGCAACCTCTCGTCTAGAAGTAGGAGCTATGCCATGCAGCGTCGCCAGTTTCTGAACACCCTCGCCACCGTTTCCGTCGTCTCTCCACTGTTGTTGTCATCCCGCATAACGCAAGCCGCCACGCCTGCGGCCACACCGAGTGCACTGGACCCAGCGCGCTGGTCGCCGCTTAACCAAAAGCGTCTGCAAGCAGTGATCGATCAGCACGGCGTAAAAAGCGCGTCCTACCGTCCTGACCAGCGCCCATACGCGGTGTTCGACTGGGACAACACCTGCATCATGAACGACTGTGAAGAAGCGCTGCTGGTCTACCAGATCAATCATTTGCAGTACAAGCTGACACCTGATGAGTTCGCTGCCGTGGTGCGTCAGGACGTGCCGAACGGCGCGTTCATGAAGGACTACACCACGGTGGACGGCAAGCCGGTCAAGATGGAAGACATCGCCAGCGATGTGGAAGCGGATTACCGCTGGTTGCACGCCAACTACAAGGGGCTCGCTGGCGACAAGAGCCTGGAAGAGATCCAGACCAGCGAGCAGTACAAGGATTTTCTCGCCAAGCTCTACTTCATGTACGACGCGATCTGCGAAAGTTACCCGGTGGAGATCGGCTACAAGTGGATTCTGTATTTCTACAAGAACATGACCACGGCTGAGTTGCAGGCGATGGCCGAGGCTTCCAACAACTACGCCATCGGCGACGCGCTGCGCAAGGTCAAGTACGAGAGTTCGCGCACATTACCGGGCAGGGCCGGGGTGGTGGCCGATACCCACTTCCATGGCATTCGTATCCATGAGGAGATTCGCGGCCTGATGCACACGCTGCGCGCCAACGGCATCGACGTCTATATCAGCACCGCCTCGATCGACGATGTGGTACGCGTATTCGCGGGCAATCCTCATTACGGATACGGCGTGCCGCCTGAGAACGTGATCGGCCTGCGCATGGCGATGGAAGACGGCAAGTACACCACTCGTTATCAGCCAGACTGGCACTTCAATTACGGTCCGGGCAAGACCGTCGGCATCAAGAACGTAATGGTTAAACAGAAGGGCTATGGCCCGGTGTTGGTGGCTGGCGACAGCGATGGCGATGCCTGGATGCTGCGCGACTTCAACGATACGGCGGTGGGGGTGATCGTCAACCGCATGAAGAAGGGCGAGATCGGCGCCGACAGCCAGCAGGCCGCTACCCAACTGGGCAAGCCGGACGCCCGCTTCGTCCTGCAGGGGCGCGACGAGCACACCGGCCTGATGATTCCAGACGAGAAATCGCTCAAGTACGGTAAAGACGAGCTTAAGCTGCTGGCTTGATGGCACGGGCTCGCGGGTGGCCGGCGGCCATCCGCGAGCAGCAGTGCAACTCGCCTTGTATCTGCGGGAATGATGATTCTGCGTCGGAAAATCGCTACCACTGCCGGCCCGAGGGAGTCTGTAAGTAGGACACTACCTTGGGGCTGGCACACTCGTCCCGTCCCGCACCTGCATCAGCGCAAACCCCAGCAGATTCAAGCCTTTCCACAGATTAGGATTGTTCGCATCCGCGTTGTCCTGTGCGAGCCCTATACCCCAGATGTTATCAACCGGGCTGGCTTCGACAATAACGCTCGAACCAGTTTGTAGAAGGTATTCGTGCAACTGCGGATTCTGAGAGAACTTGGCCTGGTTCGCTCGAACGACGATGTCGTATCGGTGTTGCAGCCAAACCTTATCATTGAAGCCGCGCACGTTGCGGCCCAGTGCTTTGGCGGCATTAGGAGTAGGAGCGTGGAGCACCTGCGCACGAATGTCCTGATCGCCGAACAAGGCCGCTTTCTCGGCCATCATGAAGTGTTCGGCTGTCGGGTAATGTTGCCCCTCGACAATGAACCCGGCCTCGAACCATTGGCTGAAGCACGAAGCCGTAACGGCAATTTTGCTGCGCTGGTGCCCCCAGAAAAACGTAAACGTCAGATGTTCTCCAGAGTTGAAACGGACGCACAGTTCTTTCACATGTTCAGAGTCGTTCAATGAGATGTCCTTGCTGACTGAAGATCGAAGTTACAGCTACTGTGCTGACCAAGGCCGCTTCGTGTCTATAGCGCCCACTTGCATCGCTCATAGCTTACGAAATGGTGGCGACGGCTTGGGAAGTAGAGGTAAACAGCCTCCAGGGAACAAGACCGGAATTCATCCACCCAATCAGTCTTCAGATCAACCGATCCACAACCCTCGTATTCCACAATTCCCGATACCGCTCCCGCCACCCCGGACTGCCCTTATCCAACCACTCCAACGTCGCCTCGATACTCTCAGGGCTGATCATGAAGTGATTGATATGCTCCTCGATCCGCTCTTGCGATAAATGCAGCGAATCCAGATAGCCATTGAAAGAATCCGCCAGCACCACGTACTCATCGCCCTGCTGACGGCGACCGGTCCAGGCAGGCAAGCCCGCGACCATCGCCGCCACGTCCTGGCGCCCTTCCCGCAGGTCCAGCAGCAAGATACTCGCGCCGCCGTCGCGACCGATCGGCAGCAATCCCGTTGCGGGGAAGCCGGGCTGGGCCCGCAGTTGCTCCAGTTCGAAGGGGTTGGATTCATACTCTTTGTCCGGGTCCAGCCCGTACAGCGAAAAACTAAGCAGTTCCTCGTCGCCATTGGCCAGGGTCGCCAGCACATCGTATTCCACGTAGGCGCCGTTGCAGGTCTTGAGGAACTGGCGATAGTCGTCCGGCAAGCGAGCCCCCAGGCTGCTTTCCAGTTGCGTGATGGCACGCTCGGTGGCGCCTTCACGGGTGTCTTCGAGGATGAGTCCGCGGTAGTCAGTCATTGATGTCTCGAAAAGGTATTGGGTCCTGAAGGTCTTGAAACACGCCGCGCCGCACAATCAGTCCGACACGTCGATAACAAGTGCTCCGCTCACTCGCTGGCCAGATGTCTCTCGATCAGCCTCGCCGCCTCATCTGCGTGAGTAAAGCCCAGGCTGTGATCGGCGCCAGGGAAAACGTGCAGTTCAGCACGGGGCAATAGTTGGGCAAGGTACTGGCCGACGCGAACGGGGCTGATCGGATCAGCGTCGCCCCAGAGCAGCAGGACCGGCATGCGCAACTCGACCAAGCGGGACGTGAGGTCAGTGCGGTCGTCGAGAAACCAACTCGGCAGCGTCGAGTTGGCCGCCGCAAAATCCGGGCGCCAGTCCTGCGCGCCCAGCGCCGACATGTCCACCCCGCCCGAGGTGACGGTCAGCACCAGGTGGGTGATCAGCTCAGGGCATTCAAGTGCTGCGAGCACAGCGACGATACCGCCCATGGATTGCGCCACCAGCGCTGTGGGTCGGTCGATCTCGGCCAGCACACGCGCCACCAGGTCACTCATGCCGGTCACGTCAGGCACGGGCGGCGTGTCTCCAAAGCCGGGCCAGCCGATGTGTACTTGCTGCGCCGGGTGGGCCAAGCGCTCGGCGACCGGACGCCAGAACTGGGTGTTGCCTGAGGCGCCGGGCAGGAAGATGAGTTTGGAGGGGGATGCGGTCACGGGTTCGTCCTTGAAGATGGGGTTGAAAGAGTCAGCAGGAGGCCAAAGGGATACCGCCAGGTTCTATGATCGCTTCGGAACGAGAGCTGTCATCCATAGCTACCCTTCGTGAAAGAGAGATCGTGGACGACAGCAGCCATTGCGGCTTTCGTTTTGGTCAGTGAGGCCGAATCCTTCTATGCTCAGCCATTATGCGCAAGGAATTACCTTGATGGGTTACCTGATTCGAAACGCTATGGCTGCCGATGCCCCGGCCATCAGTCAAACGATCATCAATGCTCTGCGCCAGTCCAATGCCCAAGACTACTCATCCGAAATTATCGATCAAGTGGCGCAAAGTTTTTCTCCCTTGGCAATTCTTCAATTGTTGGCTCAACGTCAGGTACTCGTAGCAATAGTCGACAATCATATTGTTGCAACGGCGAGTCTTGATCAGGACGTTGTCCGAAGCGTGTTTGTCGAGCCGAGCTATCAAGGGCAGGGTCTCGGGAGACACCTGATGGAGCGGCTTCAATCGATCGCCATAGATGCAGGTCTGAACCTGCTACGGGTTCCCTCTTCAATCACCGCAGAAGGCTTTTATGCTTCGCTTGGCTTTATAAAAGTCAGGGATGAGTTTCACAAATCTGAGCGCACGATCATCATGACGAAAATCTTGGACCTGTAGCACTGCAGCGACCCATCGGCATCGGGGACAGACCACGATATTGATGACGCTGATAATCCGTAAGGCGTCGCTGCTGCCCTTCGAGACAGACTGAGATCGGCCAGAAGCGGACCATCGAAGATATCCGCGTTGATAGATATATTGATAACGTGTGTAATTGCGTCGTCACTCGCCTACTGTTCAATAATATGCACCTCAGCGCACTCACCTTTGCTCGAATGAACCGCCCAGGTTCCTCATCGGACGGGTGTACCTCCACTGAGCGTACCTACCTGGACTTTCGCATCAACGGGCGTTCCGTTCTGGATCTCCTTACGACGGCTGACGGTGGTCACTCTGATTTCATGACTCGCTTTGTCGGAGGCTTTCCCCAGCAAAGCCAAACATTTGTCGCCAGCCTTCTAGTCTGCGACCTACCCAGAGGGGGGGATGCCCGAGTCGTCATTTATATCTGCCCGGAGTGCGGAGACATTGGATGCGGAGCTTACTCTGTCGAGATTCACATGAGTGATACCCGCATTGTCTGGGATTCATTTGCTTATGAGAACGGGTATGAAGCCCCCCGCCCAATTTACGACGTCGGGCCGTTCGTGTTCAACACTGACGAGTACAAGCGGGTCATCATCGGAGCACCAGAACTGTGCTGAGGGACTTCTCTTGGATATCGACAGGTTACTGAAAAAGCGGCAACTGAACGTTCAAGAACAGAATACGATCACTGCACATGAAATCGCGATGACCGCTAGCGTTTGGCGGGACCGGGAAATTCCTGCTTGCCTGGCCGAGTACGCCGAAGAACAAGGTGTAGTCTGGTCAGATACCATCGTCCTCGAATTGGAAATAGATTTTCCCGGCATGCCCCGCCTATTCGGGCTACTGCTCACTCAATCCGAACGATTCATTGCGTTCGAGATTGACACCGATATCGCACACCGAAAGCTTCAAACGGTGGAGCGCTGGGAGGACATCTCTGCTCATCAGGACTACTCAGTGTCGAAGAGAGGTGTGAGAAAAGGATTCGCAGCTATAGCACTGGACGTAAGGCGGCAACTCATTGCGCTGCCGCAAGACTCCGCCATCCGACACACAACTTGATATCGCATGAGGTCTTTGACCGAAGTGAGTCTAGGGGCCCGCTTTCAGCCGATCGTGTTGAAAAAGTCGGTTTTTCCAGGCTGCCCGCGTATTGACTGCTGAAAACGCCTTTCTTGCGCGCAGCTACGTGAAATCTGAGCCCCACCTTACTCAAAATAAAAAGTTCAATCTCAGGCGCGTACTTTTCTGCAGTGAAAACGGTGGCCGACTTTTTCAACAGAATCGGCCAGAGGCGGTCAGTGGATTTAGGGTGCTTGCGCCTCTAGTTGTAGCTTTGTAGGATCCTGCGAGCGCACCGACAATAGCGGTTCACATGGACAGCACGTCAAGTCTGGAAATCGAGGGCGTTGATTTAAATTCCAGACTGCGATTGCGCTGCTATCAGATATGGAGATTCTTCTACTTTGAATTATGGACAAGCTGTTGCAGTCGTCGAAGCCTTTCAAAATCTTGCACACAGAATTGACATTGAATTTCCAGAGCGCCTCGCAGCACTCATGGGAATAGCGCATACACCCCCTTCAAAGGCTGCACTGAGTAGCCTTGTAGATTTTCACTGGCTCGATGCCGAAGAAGCCGAACGAGAAATCAATGAGTGGCTTAACCCTGATGACCAACAAGGTCGAACCTTTCTTCCCTTTGCGGCTACAGGCGGCGGTGAGCCTTACTGCCTGGTTCGATTGGAAAACGGGACTTCGGGGATTGCTCAGGTACTTCATTTTGCCCAGCCATCTCCACTTGCCCATGCCGACATCTCGTCGTTCGTGACAAGGGAATACGTGCGCGTCGCTACGGACTTATCTTGGCTACCGCCTCAGATGGACTTCAGTATCGCACTGAAAAGTGAAGTGGCATTGATCGAAACGGCTCTACTACCCGCAGACTATGCGTTTCTTGAGGCCCTGTTTAGTCGACAGTGTGTCGCCATAAATTACCAGGCTGGCGCTCGAGGCATCTCGAAAATTGTCAAAGCCTTCATCTCTCAAGAAGAAGAGGAATCGTTAGCCGCCCGACTACGCCATCCCAACCCAACCGAGTTCGAAGCTCTTCGTGCTTGGATGCGCTGATGTGTTTCCACTAGGAACCAAGCCAGTGCCGGCCAACACTCACCACTTGCCAATATCCGTTTTGGGTTGTTGCTCGTCCCAATAGACAACAATCGGCCAAGAGCGCTCATTCCACAAGCGCTTCGAAACGCACCCTGAGAGGGGCGCCTTCCCCTATTCAGTGGGGCGTATTCGAGTTGAGCCAATGGACAGCAATGTGGATATCGGAACAGACCTTATGAGCCAGCGTTACACAACCAAGGTAGAGCAGCTGTGGACGGTCAAGGCTAAATAATATGTACGATTCATCTACGACCTTGTGCAAGCGCTAGGTGCAAAAACGATAAGAAGGCGCCGAACCGCATCAAAGCACCGCAAACACCTATTCACACGAAATTTTTCAGGTATATAATCTCGCAAACCGAAACCTGAGCACGACTAAATGACCCCCAACCCAGATGCTATCGCCGCTTTGCTAATCGCCAACGTTCCGCGTGACCTTGTGATGGGTGTCGAAGACGCCTTCGCCGCCGGTGCGCTACAAGCCTTCGGGTTGACGAAAGAGGTCAGTAAAAAGCAGCGGAAAACTGCGCTGGGGTACATGCGGCACATCCAGATGAACGAGCGCTTCAGTGATTTGCTGGAAGCATCCAACGCTGAGCTGATTTCCTCCCAAGGCAACCGCGTGATCGTGGGCGAGGCTGGGATGTTCAAATTTGCGCGCTTGAACATGAGTACGACGAACTGGAATCGCCCCACTCGTAGCACCATCCGACGTTCGCTGGCTGAAGCGAATGAAGCCATGAGCCAACTGGTGCAGCCGTCTCTTTTTGGGCCACAGGATGTGACCTCGGGGGCGTTTTTCTTCGTCGCACGCTTCAGTGGATCACTGCATCACCATCCCGAGAAGCCACTGCAGATCTACATCGCAGTGCCCAATCCGAAAATGGACGGGTGGCTGTTTCGGGAACCTTTGTGCCAGTTCCTGGATCGCTATGAGGCGGCTCCGAAACAGGCCGACAACGCAACAGTAAAACTCAAAACGGGCTTCATCGAGCTCGGAGGACAGGAAGAAACATGAGCCGGGGCATTACAGATTTTCAGCCAGGTCGATTGATTCAAGCATTGGCTGCCCGCGCGCTTTCGCAAGTACAACTCGCTGCCATGGTCGGCGTATCGCCGGCCACGATCAGCAAGTGGAAGTCTGGGCAGCAGGCACCCGAAGCGGAGGCGCTAAATAGCCTCTCCAAGGTCATCAATGTCAGCCCTGAATGGTTCACCCGTCCTCTTCCTAAGAAAGGGTCGCTGCCTCTTTTCCGAAGCAATGCGTCTGCGCACGTCTCTGCGAGGGCGATGCTGGAAGCCCGGCTAGAATGGACGCAGGACATCGTCTTGGCGATGAACGAATTCGTGGACTTTCCGGACGTAAATCTTCCGGTCAGATCGTTCATCGATCCTCAGCAAATCGCCAATTCCGACATCGAAGAAGCGGCCAGTGAATGCAGAGACTTCTGGAGTCTTGGCCGTCGTGCAATTCCTGATTTGGCACTGGCTGTGGAGGGTGCCGGCGTTATCGTAGTACGGGAAGAAACAGGTATCGCGCCGATCGAAGGCCTTTCTGCATGGAGCTACGAACTTCAACGGCCACTGATACTTCTGTCAGCCGATAAAGGTAATGGATTTCGCAGTCGATTTGACTTGGCGCACGAGCTCGGCCACCTCATCCTTCACAAAGGCATAGACCGCTCAACCGATCCCGAGCGCTACAAGTTGATGGAGTCACAGGCTCACCGGTTCGCCGGAGCTTTCCTACTGCCAGCAGAATCGTTTGCAGCCGATGTGAGGACTCCGGTCACACTTGATAGCCTACTATTGCTCAAGCAGCGCTGGGGCGTCTCCGTTGCGGCCATGATCATGCGCCTCGAAGCGCTCAAGATCATAGATGCTGACGAAAAACTTGTTTTGTTCAAGCGCCGCTCTGCCAGATGGGGAGCTAAATCAGAGCCAGGTGATGATGCACGCGCGCCTGAACAACCTCGGCTACTCAAGCGCACCATTGAGTTGTTGTCGTCTTCTGGGGTTATGCCGATCGAGTCGGTATCGAGCTATATCGGTTTGGCTGCAAATGATGTCGAAAAGCTGGCGGGCTTGCCGGAGCGTTATCTGTCGGGGAAGGCTTCTGTTTTCCATCTAGCGAAGCTTAAGTCCATGGTGAGCGGCGACTCGGCGGTTAAGTCTGACGACAGTGCTGTAGTGCTCCCCTTCAATCGGGGTAAATGATTCAAATCCGCCGCTAGACGAACGCCCACTGTTGGGCGCTCGTGTCATTGTTTGAAATTCTGACCAGGTTATTGCATATGTTGGCCAAGAAGCCTGCGGACTAGAGACGCTGGGGTTACGTCATGCGTGTGATTTGCAAGAAACGGGCTCCAGCGCTCCAATCCCCACCAGGGCCAAGCTGATGAAGAGATAGGTAAACGACGACATGGGCTTCACGATGGATCTAGATAAAATGCAACAGAATGCTCGGCACGCCGCTGCCGCGAATATTTTTGCGACCATGTCGTCGGAAGAAAAAAGTGAGCAGCTTCTTGCGCAAATTCGAGCGCAGACCGATGCTCAGATTGAGCTCACCGCCCGCATCGAAGGCATACCCGCCGAGCAGATGGACATCTATCGTGCCATGATCCGAGGTGAAGATAACGCCTTCATCCAAGAGGCAACCAGCGTCGACGGTCTGCTGCATCCGGGGGACATTATCCTGTGCACAGGTAGTACGTTTGGCGCAAAAGTCATCACGAAAGGGCAAAAGTATGCTTACGAGCACGCTCGCTCAAGCCATGTGGCGCTGATTCATGCGGACTATGTTTGCATTGATGCCATGCCAGGCGCCGGCGTGTCTAATCGGCTGATTTCCGAAGTCTTGACCGATGTGAAACCAGACTGGCGGGTGATCCGCTGTAAAAAGCTAGTTCCTGAGCACACCGATGCTGTCTACCGGGCCTGCGCGTTCTACCTCGCTCAACCCTACAAGATCCTCCCAGCTAAAAAGCCGATGAAGGCGGCAGCCTATTGCTCCGAGCTCGCACGCAAGGTTTTCTTGCACACGGGCATCACCGGCATCGGAATCCCCAATGACAGCGTTCTGAGCCCAGGGCGGTTTGATGCATTGGCCGACAATCACTCTGAATGGGACGATGTCACCGAGCATGTTAGACCGGCGATCGGGTTCTGCATGAAGTACCCCCAACTCATGAAGGGTGCCTCACGGCTGATGATCGAAGGGCTAAAGTTGAATCGAAAGCGCTTTGAGGAGCGTAGGGAGCAAGTCAAAGAGATCCAGCGTCTGGCAAGCAAGAAACTGATCAATAAGGATAAAGCCAAAGAGCTCGTGAAGAAGATCCGGGACATCGAAAACAACATGAATCACGCGTTTTGGGATCATTCTAAGTAAGCATGGCCGGTCGAGCCGAGCCCTCATCTCACCGTAGGGTCTAGGTGAATTCGCCGGACACTTGCTGTCAAGGCACGCAAGCCCAAGGGTCAGCGGGACAGATGCGGCAAGGCCTCCGGGGGGTTCGACGCAAATCATCTGAGGCCGAAGAGAACGGTCGAGTGGCTAGGTGGCTTCCACGCTTCATAATGGCACTGTAGAATCAATCGTGAAGGGGTGGGTATTTCCTCTCGTGCGAACGAGGGCGGTTCTGATAATTAACAGCTTCGGCTGTTGGGTTTCGGCCCACTGATCCCTACGGGATGTTCAACGGTACTCAAATCCCCCACCCCTTCACCCCTTTCTATGGAGAGATGTGCGTGAAAAAGGACAGCGTCTGGTTCACTTACAAGGCACGCATTCAGGCTCATAAGCGCCTGGAGTGGCTAGACTTTCACTCGCAACTCTTGCTGGTATGGTACGCGATCCTCAGCACAGCGCTGGGTGTGCTGACAATCAGACACAGCACTATCCTTGGCCCCGATACAGATGTCGTTGCGACGATCCTTTCGGTTGCTCTGCTCGGCATTTCGCTTGCGGTTGCGAACCGTGACTTTCGAGGCCGAGCAATGCTAATGCGCACCAACTATCTGGAGCTGCAGAAGCTCCATCGGGGACTGCCTGATGGCTCACCGACCGCTATATCCCCTGCGCCAACGCCGGCACAGGTCACCAGATATGACGAACTGTTGGCTGAATCGGAAAATCATCGGGAAATCGATGATCGGATCGCACGCGTTTTTGCCAGCGGCCTCACCACTCGAATGCCCACAGGCTTTGAATACATTGCTGCCATATTTTGGCTGACGATGCGATTACTGATCACAGCGTTGCTCTATGCACTCCCGGTACTGGCAGGCCTCTACTCTTTCTGGAACAAGCCATGAGCGCGGCGAGAAGCTTTAAAAAGGTATTTACCCGAAAGCGTCTCCAGGAAATCTACACCGATAAAATCAAAAACTCCGGGGCCATCGGCCTCGACCGAATGCGTCCGGCTAACCTCGATAAGCAGTTAAGCGCGGAGCTTGATCACATCATTGAGAAGGTTCACCAGGGTGAATATCGCTTCACTGCCTACAAGGAAAAACTGATTCTCAAGGGGGCCTCGTCGCCGCCTCGGCAGATATCCATTCCAACCGCCAGAGACAGGATCGTCCTACGTGCGTTGTGCAATTGCCTATCTGACGTTTTCCCCATGGCGAAACTCACCCTCCCCCAGACCGTCATCGATTCCCTGAAAACTGCGCTCCATTCCGGCGTGTATGCCGAATACGCCAAAATTGATCTTAAAAGCTTCTACCCATCCATTCCTCACGAATTGGTCGCCGCCGCCACGCGAAAAAAAATTCAGAAACCCGAGTTCAGACAGCTGATTACCGACGCGCTCACAACGCCCACGGTTCCTGAATCCAGGGGAAGTAAAGGAGCCGATCGTCCTACAGTCGGAGTTCCGCAAGGCCTCGCGATTTCAAATGTGCTCGCGGAGATTGCGCTGCAAGGCATTGATACCCTCTTCGAGTCTCGGACGGGGATTTGGTACAAGCGTTACGTTGACGACATCCTGATCTTGGGGCCGGCAGGAGTGGCGCGCTCTACGGCTAATGAGCTCATCGCAGAATTGAAGGCCTTGAAGCTCAATCCGCACGACTTCGAACCGGGATCGAAGTCCAAGGTAGAGAGCTTAACCGACCCCTTCAGCTTTCTGGGGTACCAGATCGAGGGCGGCCAGGTGCTCATTCGCCACGAGAGTATTCTCAGATTCGAGTCATCGATCGCCAAAATCTTCACGGCATACCGGCACAAACTGACGACAGCCCGACGTCCTGCTGATAAGGAGCGCGCCCTGGCCTACTGCCAGTGGAAGCTAAACCTGAGGATTACTGGCTGCATATTCAAAGGCAAGCGCCTCGGCTGGGCTGCCTATTTCTGCCAAATCACCACGACTTCCCAGCTGCGTGCCATCAATCACACGGTCAGGAAGCTCACAGACCGCTTTTGCCCAAGCGGTGAGATCCATCCGAAGTCTCTGATCAAGACTTTCTACGAGCTGCAGCGGGGCATGAAAGCGAATAACGGATACATACCGAACCTCGATGCTCTCACGATCAGCCAGAAGCGCGAGAAACTTGCCATGTGGCTTGGCGATGACGCGCTGAAGCTGAGCGACGCGGAGGTGGAACGCAGGTTTGAAATCAAAGCCAGCAAGGCTGTGCGAGAGCTAGAAGAGGATATCGCTCAAACCTCCTGACCACGCTAGCCGCTGGAGAGATTAGGTGTCGATACCGGGGCCTGGATCAAAGTTTCGCACTGGCGGCAGGGCCAGTTTCCGCGCACATGCTGTTCGACGGTGAACACACCGGGCGTGTAATCGAGCTTCTCGCTGGTGTCCTCGCCGATGCGCTGAAGCTGGCAGCCGCAGGCGCACTGGGTGTTGTCCGGCTCGTGGCGGATCACGGTGCGCGGGAACTGCGCAGGCAGCGGAGCACACTTGGGCTTCTCACGTGGCTCGGCCCGTGCAGGTGACGGATTGACCGCCTTTAGCTCGGCTTCGATGGCCGCAAGATCGGTATCGAGCAGATCGTCGAGGAGGCTGCCTTAGTCAGGGCTCAGCTGTTCACTGGGCCTGGCAAACTTGTGCCGCTTGAGGATTGCGATCAATCTTACTTCTCTGGTTTGCATGGCTTGAATCACTCGTCATTCCTTAAACGCTGTGAACGCTGCCATTCGCCCCCAGTATTAGCAATGTTCTTGCCCGCGGAAGATGTAGGTGGTGGCCCTGCTGATTTGTAAGACGTACAGCTCGGACGCTTACGATTATGGCAACGTCCTACATATGATTGGGAATCCCCTTCCCTATCAATCCCTTGCGTATTTTTTACTGTGGCGACTATAGTCTTGGCGTCGCCCAAATGGCGGCCGGGTTTGGCGACCCGATTGACACAAGTGCAACGGTGCTTTCTGCTGTGGCAGAAGCACCCTTGTGCTCACAGAAACTGCTTTATGGCAGCTGTGCGCGGGAGACCTTCGGGTCTGCCGGCTCCTTGTGTCTCCGGTTCGCCAACCTGCGTACAGCTGTCACCCTTTGTTTGGCGACAAAGCGTGACAGTTCATTCATGACACAAGGAATAGATATGAACCGATATATGGGCCTTACCAGCAACGCCGACGACCAACCCCTCTACGTCGATACCACCGCGCCGCTACACATCCTGCTCGACTCAGCCGCCTACCGAATCCGTGCCGCTACCCAGTTCCTGGAAAATTTGGCGATGCGCGATGAACAGACCATCGACCCCGCGACCTTGCAGGATCTGGCACAACTTTGCTGCATCCCCCTGCGTGATGGGTGCGACGTGATGGATGTGATTGCACGACGATTGGATGCGGCCCCGGCAGGTTCCACTCTATAAGCCTGCCAGCCGACAACCTGTGGCGAGGGAGCTTGCTCCCGCTGGGCTGCGGAGCAGCCCCTTTTGTGAGCGCTTCGCACTCAAGCGGGAGCAAGCTCCCTCGCCACGCATTCATCGCTCTTAAGTGCGCATTACAGAGCTGTAGGTAGAGAGCTTTCCAATGACCCAAACAGCTACTGATAGCGGTCCGAAAGCTTGCTAAAGCCCACGATGGAAGCTTCGTATCGGGGCGCTTTTGGCTGGATGCTATCTAGGGCAAAGAATTGCTTCGCCCCATGGACCAGAAAGAGGTATCACTTATGCGTTAGAGTCTTGAGCAGCACGAAAAGCCCAGTCACGCGCAACTTTCAATCCAAACTCGTCACTCAAGAAATTACTGTTGGTAGTAAAGCTCTCGAGCCTCCTCTCTCAGACGTATAGCTTTTTCGTGATTGGTTTCGCTACCCTTATTCTTGATCACCGTCACGCCCGGAACTTTCGGTTTCAGGCTGTCGAGGTATTCCTCCTGAGCCCTTAAGCGTCGCTTGATACGACCATCCCTTGTATCTTCATCAGCGGAATCCCGAACTACAGTCGACGAGTTAGCAGGCAAATTCCGATCTACGCGTTGGATTTTTCGTTGCTCAGATGATGGTTTGATGGGCTCCCCCATGTTGTTGATTTTCAGCTCCTGTAGTTCTGCGCTCCCGCTTGCGGTTCCGCACCCGAAGTTCGAGAAAACCACGTGACCATCCGGGGTCGTGCATTTGTACACATCCGCAGCTTGGACAATGGAGCTACAAAGGACCGCGAGTGCCAAGTGCGAAGTCCATTTCATGACTCACTCCCAAAAAGACTAGACGACACAGTGATCTGCTGTGACGCTCCCAGTTTCTGAATCCAATAATAAAAAAGCACAGTTACATGATGATAGCCGTAATGACCAAGATCGCTGTCGGGTACGCACTATTATTGGAAAGGGAAGGACGAGCTTTCGGAGGTTCTCCTCTGGCAGGTGGCTGCCCCTCAGGGAGCGCCGCAATCGAGCCGAAGCAGGCTGTCAGATTCCTGTGCAACGGTATGTCTCGGGGTATGAAGCTCTGTTTAAAGAGGCGCTACCTCGTAACACTAAGGCGGATTTGTGCGCCATCGGGTAAACCGTCGATTTCCTCAGCAAGGTAGCCTGAAACTGCCACCAGCTCATGAAGTGAGATGATCGCCAGATTACTCTCCTCGTACTTCCCACCCAACACGGCAGGGATTTTCAGACAGTACTTGTACCCAGGACGAAGCAGGCCGAGTTTATCCCTTGCCTGGTTGACCAACGCCTCCATGTACCAATCATGCAAAAACTCCTGACTCTGAGCGAGTGCGTCAAACTCCGCGCGATCATTGGCAACACGATTGCAGCAAAGATCTTCGGGACACAGGCGCCAGTAACTACCTGCTGCATCTTTGATGATGAGGTTGCCAAAATCGTTATCCCCAATAACTACTGCAGGTTTGAGCCCAACCCAGCCCCATGCTTTTTCGATTTCTTCAATCAATTCCATGGGTGCTTCACTGTCCTTGAATATCCAATGCGACGGTTAGTCCGCTTCTAATCAATTGCCGCTAAGCCTCACACCACACTCGCCCGATGCAGGCTGCTCATATGCCCAACACCCGCCGCCTGCAAACGGCTCACCAGATCCTCCCGCGCCGCTCGCCCGCCGGAACGCACATACTCCAGCTCCGCCGCCGTAATCAATACCACCGGCACCAATCTGACCGGAGACAAGGGCATGTCATCCAGTTGGGTAGGAAAATCCGGTGCCGGCGCGCCGAGCAGAACGCCGGTGGAGTCGTCATCGGTCACGAAGAGCTTGGGCAGTTGATCGCTCATGTGATGCGATTGGCTGAGCCCGGGCAGCTCAAGGGATAGCGTCCCGTATTGGTCGAGTTGGTGGGTGATGCCGCCAGCGTCGGCCACCGTTTTGGCGACGTGCTCCAGCAGCTCGAAGGCCCAGCTGCCTTTGAAAGGATCGACCTCCCCCACGGGGCCATAGGCGTGCTCGGGGATATCCGCGGTTTCGACGAACAATTCCATCTCGAAGCCGTTGCCCATGCCTTCCGTATCATCGAACGGATCGGACAGGCCTTCAGTGGCGAGAATGATCGTGTCGCCACGGCGAACCACACGGTAGGCCTGGCGGGTCGAAGGCCAGTACGGGCCGCCGGAAAAAGTCGGGCTGATCAGGTAGGCAAGGACATCCCGCTCGACCGTGCCGACAGCGCTCCAATGACGATCCAGGCACGCTGCACCGGCTTCTCGAACGGCCAGATTGGCCGCTTCAGCCTCGGTCAGGTCGCCAAGCTCGTGGGGTTGCGGCGCGGGCTGGTCGTCTTGGGTTTCAGGGGTTTTCGATGAACCGAAGAGCTTCTTGAAGAAATTCATGGGCGTTCCTTGCTGGATGTTCGCTCAGCCTCACCCGTGACAGCGCTCGCTGATCCGATGGCAGGCGTTGGGCGCATTGTGGCGTGTTGGCGTTGATATGAAAACGCGGGCAGGCACTTGCGAGCAGTTTCGACGAAAGGCGTGACAATCAGGCTATACACCGTCAGGTAACGCTGGTGGTCCTGTTCTCCGGTGCCGAAACGCAAGTGCTCAGGCTGCGAGTTGGTGACATAGAGCGTGCCGAACATCCAGTCCCACAGCGACAGGTTGACGCCGAAATTGCGGTTGAAATGACGCGGTGCATCGCTGTGGTGAATCTGGTGCTGGGCCGGACTGTTCAGCACATGTTCCAGCACCGGGCCAAAGGACAGCCAGACATGGGTGTGACGCAAGTTGGCCGCCAGGCTATTGAAGATGAACACCAGGTACGTCACGCCGAACAATGTGTAGCGGCTGATCTCACCACCACAGGCGTACCAGAAGCCACCCGCGAAGAGGCCCATGCAGGCGGTGATGCCGAGCTTCTCGACGATCTTTTCCAAAAAATGCATCCGACTGGCCGTAGCCGGCACCAGCACTGGCGCCGAGTGATGAACCTTGTGAAACGCCCAGAGCCAGCGTGAATGAAACGCCCGGTGCGCCCAGTAGTGGACGAAGTCCTTCACCAGGAACACCCCCAGCCCATAAAGCAACGCGAGCGAAAAATTCTCGCCGAGGCGCGGACGCGCGCCCCAGAGGTTGCTGAAAAAAGCCGAGTAATCTCCGGAGCGCAGGATGTACGGATCGACCAGATGAACAATGGGCAACACCAAGGCAATCTTGAGAATCGCCCGGACGAAGTAGTAGCGATAGTCCAGCAACGCCGAACGATGCAGGTAAACCCCACGACCACCGATGAATTGCCAGAACGAACGAGCGTCAGTCAGGCCACGGTGTTTTCTGAAACGGAACAGGCCATAGGCGACACCGTAGGAGGCGCAGAGAAACAGGACGCCGAACCGACCGTTCAAGTTGAAAATGTCGAGGAACTGCTGGGTGATGGGGGAGATTACCCATGCGCCCAGGTGTTGATAGACAAGGGAAAACGCATCCACGAAAGGCCGGTCTCTGTCGAAGGAGCGGCATTGTAAATCAGTCGCGTTGGGCTGGGCTTGGGTTTTCAAGCATTTTCTGGGGGTAGCCGCTCAAAAGAATCTAAGGTCGACCCGATCTAACGCGACGCATGTGGATGAGTGCGGTTCTACGATTATCTGGAGAAACTCGCTCTTCGACAGCGAAGGGCAAAAAGCCCAGCTTTGGATAAAGCAGCAAGCCTGCCGTGTTTTCATTGAAACACGATACCTGCACCTCAGTGGCGTCATAGCGGTCGAACGCCAGGGCCGTCATCGTTTCCACGAGAAAACTGGCAACACCTTTACCTCGAGCCTCTTGGGCAACGATGACATTACCGATACAGCAAACCCCACCTGTTTCAGCCCGATAGAAGTTAGCAAAACCAATGACACGGTTCCCTGCCTCGATGACCGTCGAATCGAATCGTCGAGCGATAGCTTCAGACAACTGAGCCTCAGTCAGAGGGTATTGAGCTTTCGGGAACATATAGAACAGTTCCCGAGCGTCCTGCGCAAAGCTACAGAGGGTCTTGATGTCATCAGCCATCACTGGCCTGCTTTGCAATATCATTGGGCGTCCTTGAGATCTATGCACTTAGTGCCCTGGCTCACCAGATTTTGCTCAAACATCTGTCGGGGCGCCAGGACCGGACCGATTCCAAAAGGATGAATATGACATTGACGGTCGAACGTTTGGTCAGGATAGCAATGACCAATCCAATCAACGCGCAGATCACCTCGCGCTTGCCTTCACTCGGGTTGAATCAATGCATACTTACGGCTGGCTGCCTGTTCCAAGCCGTCTGGAATCATCAGTCGCAACGGCCACCCGCTTGGGGCGTGAAGGATTACGATGTTTTTTACTTCGACCCTGACCTGTCTTGGGAAGCCGAGAATGAAGTCATCAACGCCGCCCAGCGTCTCTTTCAGGACCTGGACGTCAACATCGAGGTCAAGAACCAGGCCCGCGTCCACCTTTGGTACGGTCAGCGGTTTGGCAAACCTTATCCTCAGCTTCAGTCGGCCAAGGATGGCATTGATCGTTACTTGATTGCGGGAACGTGTATTGGGTTGGATGTTGAAACCGGTGACGTCTATGCGCCCTATGGCCTGGACGACATAGAGCAAGGTGTTCTTCGTATCAATCCAAAGAACCCCCAGCCAGATCTGTTCGGTGAGAAGGCGAAGAGTTATCAAGCTCGCTGGCAGTGGCTCCGAATCATGGATGACCTTCACTGATCCGACTCACTCCAGGAGCGAAGCCGACTTGAGCAAATCGTAAAGTCCTTCAGGCACCAGCGGTGATAGGGCGGTGAAACTGGCACTGGAGCACCACGTTGCTCTGAACGATGCACCGTCGCTTTCAAAGCCTTCCAACCAGGTTTTTTCGTAGAGATCAGCGTCGTCGAACCTTGCGTCATAGACCTGGACGATCTCGTGCCCAGGCTTGCCGGCGTAGGTAAAAATGCTTTCCAAAGTGCCAATCAGCCGAAGGTCACTGATCGAGGCACCCAGTTCTTCTTGCACTTCTCGGACAATGGCATCGTGGCTCCTCTCGCCGAATTCAATACCACCACCAACGGGACGAAAAAACATCTGCTGTTTGTTGGCGTCGTAAAACTGGTTGACCAGTATTTTTCCATGATGATGAAAGATACAAAGAGCTAGGGGGCGAATGCGTTGCTCCGACATGAATAAAACTTCCTTTTGATTTAATGATTCACAACGTCCTGCAAATCCCAGTATCAGGGTTAGAACACCCGACTCAGCCTTGACTCATCGTCCCCGAAAAACTCACCTCCACCGGCCCGATAAGAAAGACCGCCCCCACGCCATCCCATTGCACGGTCACACACCCGCCATCACATTCAACCTCGACGGTGCTGTCCAACAACCCACGACGAATCCCATTAACAACCGCACCGCACGAACAGGACCCCGAACCCAGCGCAATACCCGCCCCGCGTTCCCAGATGCGCAACCGAATATGCGTGCGATCAATGATCTGGACGAAATGCACATTGGTCTTGAGCGGGAACAGCGCGTTGGTTTCGATGGCCGGGCCGATGGTCGCGATATCAACGCTAGCCAGGTCATCGACAAAATAAGTGCAGTGGGGATTTCCCATGCTGCACGCGGCTGGACTGCCGGCAAGTGGCAAGGCGGAGGTGTCCAGTTCTTGCGCCAAAGGAATGTCCGACCAGCCGAAAAGCGGCGCGCCCATATCGACGGAAATGTCGCCGGTTGGGGTACGTTCGCACGTGAGCAGACCACGGTTAGTGCGCAGCACCAGCGAAGTAATATTGGCTTCGCGCATGAGCAGGTCCGCCGCCCCCCGCGTCGCGCTGCCGCAAACATCCAGCGCAGAGCCATCGGCGTTCCAGAACATCACGCGCGCATCGGCATCGTCGCAATCGAGCAACACCGCGAGTTGGTTGAAGCCTACGCCCCGGTTACGGTCACCCATTCGCTGGGCCATGGCACCCGTCACCGGGCTGGCTGCATTGCGCGAATCGACAATAACGAAGTCATCGCCATTGGCATGCATCTTATGAAAGCTCAGTGGCATGCAAACGCTCTGCTGGCGATGGAAATGGAATGAACGTAATGAAAATTGCAGGTCGCTTGAACGTTCCGGGCATACAACATGGTTCGATTGAGTGACGGTTGCATGGGTTCTTCCTTGATCATTGTGGGTGTTGCGCCTGCTCATATGCCTTGGTCATGACCTCCCAGGTCTTGGCGTCGGCAGGAATCAGATGCTCGATACGCAATGAGCTCATCGTGATGTCGAGCGGCATGCCGAAGGTGGTGAACGTTGACATGAACTTCAGCTCCCCATGGAGAGACTCGACTCGCGTCAGTAACAGCGGAGGCAGCTCGTTAACCAGCGCCGCAGAGCTGTATGGGGCCGGCAGGCTCTTCAGAATCTCAGCCAACGCGGGATTACTCAAGGCTTCCCGAGATGCCCGTTGCCAGGCCACTAATCTTATTTCCTCGGCGTTACTCAAATGATCGCCCAAGCCACCGGGTTGCAGCAGTGTCACCAAGAGGTTGAGCCCATCGGCTGCATCCCTGGCAAGACCCACCAGATCGAACAGAACACCCGCGCTGGTGTTGGCTGCAAGGATGTCCCATTGGGCACCCAGAACAATCGCCGGAGCGGGGTTATTGGCGTGAAGTACATGATTAATGGCATCACGTACCACTTCCATTGACGAAGACGTGAGCGGCGTCGTTTCGTAGCGAGGGGCATAGCCACTGGCAATGAAGATGTCGTTGCATCGCTCCAAAGGTACATCCAGGGCAGTCAACAAGTTATGCAGCGTGCCGGGGCTTGGTTTGGCGCGCCCCGTCTCGATGCAACTGAGGTGACGCTGAGAGATACCTGTGATCAGTGCGCAGTCCAGCTGACTCAGTCCGGCCTGTTGGCGCAAGTGACGCAGTTGTTCACCGGCTGAGGTTGCTGGCGTTGTTCGAGAAAAAGGTCGACTGGTCATCCGTTGACTCTGGCATTGCGGGGGAGCGGCGTCGATGACCTCTGAGGTCATTGAAACCATGACGGTCAAATCACTAGCCTACCTCCACTGATCAATGAACTTGTCCAAGGAGGCAACGTGAAGAAACCTTACATCGCACTTGTCACGCTGCTGTTTTTTTCCGTGTACACGGCGAGTACTTTGTTTCTCGCCGAGCAATCGCTCCTGGCGTTCGGCATCAGGCTCATGTCTAGCCCGGACACCACGCAGGTAGTCATTGATCTCTATTTGCTCGCTTGCATGGCGTGCATCTGGATGTACCGGGACACCCGTGCGAAAGGCAGGTCGCTCACATCGCTGCTGCCTTACCTCGTGATCACGGCCATCTTCGTATCAATCGGTCCACTGTTGTACATCGTCGTTAACGGATTTGGACGTCAATCGCCGGTGACAGGTACTCATGATTACCCACCGTCTTAAGCAATGCACCACAGCGGCCCCATCATGCGCATGCCTCCAGGCGCTCTAGCACTTCAAACCGCTCGATCATAACCGCACAGGACAACTACCGCTCAAGGCCAATCAACGAGCACCGCTTTCGGATCCCCCTGACGCATCTGGGCCAGTTCAGCATCCGCCTTGGCTTGCGTCGCGTGGCAGAACTCGAAGGCGTTCTGTTTCTTGCCGGTCGGCCCCTTGGCCTCGGCCATGCACACAACAGCGCCCGGTGCGCAAATGGCACTGTTGAGTTTGAAATCACCCCAAACGCCGGGCTGTTCCTGCTTCACCTTGGCGATGTAGCTCTTGAGCGACGGTTGCATGTCGCTCGCGGCCCCGGCGATCAATTTGACCGGGCTGACGCTAGCGCCGTACGTATGCTGGGTGGACAGCACGGCGGTGCAGTACATTGCAGCGGCCGGGATCATCGCCGTGGCACCGTTCGCCATCACCGTCGGGGTCACCGAGACTTGAGTCCCGCCAGGCCCCACCAGAACCGGAACGATGCTGAACGCGTTGTTTCGCCAGACTTTCAGGTTGACCCGCGAGCCGATTGGCGCTTTTGCAACGGCCACCCTGAAATCGATTGAGTCGGCAATAAGCCCGTTGTCCACCGCCACGATCACGTCTTGAGACAAGATCCCGGCCTGTTGCGCACCGCTCCCCGGAACAGTCGCCAAAACCACAACCCCAGCGGGGGGAAGTGACAGGGCCATGGCCCGCTTCGGATCGATGGTGTCGATGTTGGCGCCGATCCGACCGCGAGGCAAATTGGCTGGCTGGCAACTTTTTTCAAGCCATACCTGGCTGGCCGCTTCTTTTCGAGCCGTGGCGACCTGCTTCATGATCGGCTCAGCGCTCGCCTGGTACATCGGCACCTCGCTGAGGGACATTTCGATGTACTCACAGGATTTGGAGCGATACCGGTCTGGCGTTTCCCGGGTCACCAGTTTTTGCAGGTCAATGGGAGGCAGGCCTTGGGGCGCAGCGATGGTGGAGGTCGCGGGAGAGACACTGGCGGAGTCCGCTGTCGCGACCGAGGAAACCACGTAGGCGCCGGCCGCCAGGCCTACGGCACTGGTCATTACGCTGGTGTCGACTCCACCCGGCATGGGAAGGAGCATCGCACCGACTACCGCAGCCTCACCGAGACCGCCATCAGAGGCACAGCCAGCCAAGGCAGTGAATGACAGCGCAACGGCGAGCCTGGTGCTTGATTTGAAGGCAGGAGCAGACATTTCGCTTCTCAGTGATGGATTCGAATGGATCGTGCCGCATCATGGCAAAGTGCCTTTAAGTTGTATATCGAATGCATGTTTGCCCGAATGCCGCTCGTCTCAATCACCACGCCAGCGAAGCGCCTGGTTGCGGTTGGACAGGATGATGGCCAAATAGTACCTTGCCTGGACCCACCTGAACGCCCCGATCTCAGAGAAGCCCATGTCAACAAAATGCCTTGCCGCAATACTGGTGCTCTCCCCTCTCCTGGCGTCTTGCGTCAACCCCATGTACAGCGCCGCCGAGCGAGCCGAAACAGCGGAATACCTGCGCAAGGTCAGAGACCCGGCGACCTACTACGCCATGGATTGTGAGACGTTCCTGGCCACCAAACGGGGCTGGGAAAAATACCCCAACATGGCGGCCGACCCCGTCAACCTGGTGATCCAACAGGTCGCCACACAACGCGACTGTTCAGCCAGCGGCGCTCCTGTGCCCAGCGCGGCTGCAGTGCAACCGACGCCCGTGACGCCAGCGGCAATGCCCGCACCGGTGTCCAATCAGTCAGGAGCCTTGGGCCTGCACATCACCCCTGTTACACCGACGGTGGCTCGGCAATTCGGCTTAACCGGCGTCAGCGGTGTATTGGTCGTAGGGCCAGTGCCAGGAAGTGGCGCGGAAAAAGCAGGCATATTGGCCGGCGATATCGTTTTGCAAATTGCCGGGACCCTGGTCAATAGCCCGGCCGAGCTGACAGCTGTCGCCAACCGTATTCGACCTGGTTTCACCGCGCCACTGAAGGTATGGCGCAATCGGACCCCCATCGACGCGCTGGTGGAAATAGGCGAATCATCGGGCTTGGCACCCTCGGTAGCGACTGCGCCTCCGGCGGCTGCCGCACCGACGCTCCCCTTGGCTGCTCCCGTTACATCGCCAGCAAGCAACAGCGCGACCAATACTTCGTTCTGTTTTGCCCTGTTCGAGGCCAGACAAGTCCAGGGGCTGAGCGACTATCCATCAAGAGGCCTGATCACCCCCGTCTGGCAAGGCCCGGCATTGAGCGGTACGCCGGCTCGGCTCGCCATGCCAGAGTTCCAGGCATTCACTCGGGCCCAAGGCTACGACGTAAAAATGCAACCGATGTTCTGCCAGCCAATCGGTGCCAGCGAACAGTGCCAGGCGCTGGGGTCGGAGAGCTTCATGCTGACCGACCGCAGCTTTACCGCGATGGTCAATTGCACTGAAACCTTGCAGGGCGTGGAAACAACGCGTGGTCTACTGCTCAAACAGTGGCCTTATCTACAGACCACGGCGTGGCGTCCTTTGGCGGGTAAATAATGGCTATCTCTCAAGCCAATCTTCCCGCGTCATTTCCCAGACTTCCTTAAGCAACGTCCCACAAACGAAGTCCCCCTGCTGCGTCGCAATCATGCGCATGCCTTCATGTTCCGAAACTTTACGTGAAGCCTGGTTGCCCACTGCCTTGGGCACCTGCATGACGGGGCGCCCCAGGGTTTCAAACCAATAGGTGTTGATCGCCTCGCACGCTTCGCGCATGTAGCCTTTCCCCTGCCACTGCGGCGACAACCAGAAACCCCGGTTGTTGCCAGGCTGGTCGTAGAGGCTGATGCTGCCGATGCTCTGTATCGGCTCTTCGGCAATACGGATCATCCAGTGCCACTCGCGTCCGGCTGCCATAGCGGGGAGCGCATGGTCGCGCACGTAGGCCAGCGCGCCGTCATCCGGGTAAGGCCAGGGTACGCGGCTGTCCAGGTAACGGACCACTTCCCAATGGGGAAATAGCTGTTGGATCGCCGGTGCATCTGTCAGCTCAAGGGGGGTTAGGATGAGGCGGCGGGTTTGGAACGTGGGGATGGGGCTCATGCTGAAACTCCTTTTTCAACGTTATGGCGTCCTTGGAAAACCCTCCACGCTAAAAGTTATCCGTCATCCTGCACAGCTTGCTGTCCTCCAAGGATAAAGGGGGAAGCTCAGTCGTTTTCACGGACAGTTGCTTGAGAGTCACCGTGCACTTGTATCGCCCCGCGGCGTCCAGTTGGTAGTCCGCCCCTGCTTTAGGGACAAAGCGGAACATGTTGTAGCATTGAGCACCGATGTAATGAAACGCGATGGGCTGCCCGGCAGGCACCAGCAACTCAGTCATCACCGTGGAAGATGAGTGTTTATCGTCATCTGGCATGCCCAGGCTTTCGCCATTGCGATTGGCGTAACCATCGCGGAACGCCACCATGACCCCGGCGCCCGGCAGGCGGAAGTCCACGCAATCGGACTTGGGTACAGCCCTGACCATGCCATCGCTGATCACCCGCAAGCGCGCTGTCTCACCACCGTCTGGCGTTGAATAGGGCGTGGAGAAAGAGCGGACATCCGACAGCGCTCCACAGCCGGTGAGCAGGGTCAGTAAGGTGAAGTTCCAGGTCTGTCGCAGGACGCGGGACGTAATGCGCGGGCGAATGTCAGTTCGGGAGTTGAGGGGGCGTGGCGATTGGCTCACGATGATGCTCCATGCGGGTCAGATATCCATGGCCAACGACGGTCGAGATGAACGCGATGCCAGCGCGAGATTTTATAGAGGGTTCGGGGATTGGCTGCAATGGCCGATGTATCAGGGCGCGTGTCATCCTGAACTTCCGTGAATCGACAACCAACCCCGCCCCTTGATCAGCAGATGATTGCCCTACCCCTTATCCGGTTCTTTGGCTGTCTTTCTGCGGCCGTTCGAAGTCACCACGTTGTATTCACTGGCACCGGCCTCTTCAACTGAATATGCGACCGGAGAGCCCTCGTGCAAAACGTAATGAGCTGAAGTGTTACTAACGGAAAGAGGGACAGTTTCGATATGAGCCGTCACCTTTGCTGAGGCCGCGGTCAAGAAAGCACTCGGCTCCATCGCAAACTGCAGAAGCTGCAGACGGATAGCACCATCAACTTTTCTAAGCTCCTAGAGTGCCTTCGGATCCCATTCGACATCGTAATCAACGCCCATTGACGATATCAGCCTCAGCCTCGCCAATAAGCTCGTCAAAAGACACCCGAACAGGTGTTTCGTTGGCCTCGATGCGTGCCTTGACCACTTGCGCCAATTCCAGTTCTTCCAAGCGATCAACCATCGCCTCGTAGACACTAGCCGGGACCATGTAGCCCATGACCCGGTTATGGTTCAACACCGCCACCGGCGCGCCGTTGGCGCCGTTAAGGACGGATGATGGGTTTTTTTTGAGTTCGGATACGCTGACGGCCACATCAGCCAAAACGATTTGCATGGAGGCGGCTCCCGCTTAAATAGGTCGTTATTTTGGTCTTTATTGACTGATCGAGCAAGCACAGCCATCGCACACCTGAGACCTACCTGCCGCCCCCTAGCTCAACAGAGCACATCCATCAATTTGACCGCAACGCCGCAACTCTTGCGCCTCACCCCGTCACACCACCCTGCGGCACCTTCCCAGCAAAACTATCCACCAGACTCGCCACCACCATCTCCCCCATCCGCGTGCGGGTCTGCAACGTCGCGCTCGCGCGGTGGGGTTGCAGCACCACCTGTTCATTGCCAAACAATGCCTCAGGCACATGCGGCTCATCGACAAACACATCCAGCGCCGCACCGGCGATTTCACCAGCGGTCAGCGCCGCGACCAGGTCGGCCTCGTTGACCAGTTTGCCCCGGGCCACATTGATCAGATACCCACCCTGGCCCAAGGCGCGCAGCACCTCGGCATCGATGATGGCTTCAGCCTTGTCTGCGGCGGCCGCGAGGATCAGGGCATCGCTGTCGCGGGCCAGTTGCTTGAGGTCGGCGACGAAGGTGTGGTTCACGTCGCTCATGGGTTGCAGGTCGGTGTAGCTGATCGGGCAACCGAACGCGGCGGCGCGGGTTGCCACGGCGCGGCCGACCCGGCCCATGCCAACGATGCCGATGCGCATGCCGGACACCTGCCGGGCCAATGGCAGCGGGGCCAGTGGCGTCGGGCTCTGGGGCCATTGGCCGGAGCGCACGTAACGGTCACCGGTGCACAGCCCGCGACACACCGCAATCAATAGGCCAATCGCCAGGTCGGCGACATCCTCGGTCAGCGCGCCGATGGTGGCCGTCACACGGATTCCGCGATCCCTGGCGTAGGCCAGGTCCACGGCATCGGTGCCTACGCCGTTGACTGCCACCACTTCCAGCTTGGGCAGTTGGGCCATGAGCGCCTGGCTGATGCCGGTATGCCCGCCAGTGATCACACCGCGAATATTGGCACCGTGTTCTTGCAGATAGGCTTGTTTGTCGGCCTGCTCGAAATAGCGCCGCATCGTGAACAGCTCGTTGAGCCGGGCGTTGATTTCAGGGATCAGGATCGGGCTGAGTTGCAAGACTTCTGGCTTCATGTAGACCTCGTAACAGAATAAAAAAGACTGGCTCAACCGCGACCGGCAAACGGCATGGCCGTGGCCATGACGGTCATGTTCAGGACGTTGGCCGACAACGGCAGGCCGGCGATGTAGCGCACCGCATCGGCGACGTGCTTGACGTCCACCATCGGCTCCACCGCGATGCTGCCGTTGGCCTGGCGTACGCCCTTGGTCATGCGCACGGACATTTCAGTGAGGGCGTTGCCGATGTCGATCTGGCTGCAGGCGATGTTGTATTCACGTCCGTCCAGGGCCAGGGATTTGGTCAGCCCCAGCACCGCGTGTTTACTGGCGGTGTAGGCGCTGCTGAGCGGTCGTGGGGTGTGGGCCGAGATCGATCCGTTGTTGATGATGCGTCCACCCTGGGGCTGCTGCCGGCGCATCAGGCCGAAGGCACCACGGGCGCAAAGGAAAACGCCGTTGAGATTGGTGTCGATCACGTTTCGCCACTGCTCGAACGTCAGCTCATCCAACGGCACGGCGGGCGCGTTGACCCCGGCGTTGTTGAACACCACGTCCAGGCGTCCATAGACCTCGGCGATGGTTGCAAACAACCCATCGACACTGACCGGATCGCGCACATCGGTGGGCACCGCCAAAGCTTCGCGACCCTGGCTGGCCGCCAACTCGGCCAATGCCTGCAAGGGCTCTGGCCGGCGACCGGCCAACACCAGTGTGTAGCCGTCCTCCATCAGGCCCAGGGCCACCGCACGACCAATCCCGCTGCCGGCGCCAGTCACCAAAGCCACTTTCAATGTGTTGGACATGTGGGTTCTCCTTTCTCGAATTCAGTAAGACAAACGCGGACCGACGCGCATTTCCAATTCGCCAATGCCATCGATGCCGGCCGTGATGACATCACCCGGCTGCAATACATCGACGCCTGCCGGACTGCCAGTCATGATCAGGTCGCCGGCCCGCAGCGCCACCGATTGGGAGATGCGGGCGATCACTTCACTGACCGACCAGATCTGGCTGTCGAGGCTGTCGCGCTGGCGCTCCTCGCCGTTCACGTTCAGCCACAACTCGCCATCGGGGTGCCCCGCCCGGGAGACCGGGACGATGGCGGTCATTGGCGCGGCGCCGTCGAACACCTTGGCGCCCTCCCACGGCAAACCGTTGCGCTTGGCCATGCGCTGGACATCACGCCGGGTCAGATCCAGACCCGCCGCGTAACCCCACACATAAGCCAACGCCTGGCTCTCAGGGATGTTGGCGCCGCCCTCACCGATGGCCACGACCAATTCGATTTCGTGGGCAAACTCCTCGGTTACCGATGGAAACGTCACCTCACCCGCCGCTTCCACCACGCAGCTGGCTGGCTTCATGAAGAACACCGGTGGCACTCGGGATTCACCCTGGGTATCAGGCCAGGGATAGTTGCGACCCACGCAAAAGACCCGGCCAACGGGAAAACGCTGCGGGGTGCCGACAATAGGCAAGGTCACTGGCAGGTCCGGGGTAAAGACATACTCGGGCATGTTCATCCTGATAAAAGTCCTGTTGGAAGGGTCAGCGTACGGCGGCAATCCCTGGCGAAGTTGGAGGAATACCGCCTCGTGTTGGAGAAAAACGGTTTTTTCCGCGTTCAGCGCACCTTGAGTTCAATGCGATACAAACGGCCAAGCAGCAACGAATAGGACAAGGTGCCGATCAGCGCCACGCCGCCGATGAACCAGAAGGCCAAGGCGAATGAGCCGGTCTTGTGGACGATTGCGCCAATCACGATGGGGGTGACAATCCCGCCGATGTTGGCCGCCAGGCTGGTGATCCCACCGGTCAGCCCGATCAGTTCCTTGGGCGCCACTTCCGACACCGCCGCCCACGAGGATGAAGCGATGCCCTGGGCGAAAAAAGCAATCGTCAGCACGGCGATGCAGAACACGTTCGAGTCGGTGAAATTCACCAGGACGATGGACATGCCCAGCATCGACCCGACCACCAACGGCAACTTGCGGGCGAAGGACAGCGAGTAGCCACGGCGGATCAGCAGGTCGGACACGATCCCGGCGAGCAGGATGCCCACCGTCGCGCCCACGAACGGCAGCACGGCGAAGATCCCGGCCTTGATCATGGTCAGTTGACGCTCTTCGATCAGGTACGTGGGGAACCAGGTGAGAAAGAAGTACAGCGCCGACGTGCTGGCGAACTTGCCGATGCAAATCGCCCAGACCTGCCGATAGCTGAACAGCTCGGCGATCTGCCGCCAGTTGAAGCGGGTGCGCTCCTGGCTGCTCTTGACCAGCCCTCCCCCGGCTTCGATGTACTTGAGTTCTTCCTTGCTGACTTTCTTGCAGTTCATCGGGTCGCGATACAAGAACAGCCAGGCCACACCGAAGACGATGCCGAGTGCGCCGGTGCTGTAGAACACATGGCGCCAGTCATAGGTGGTGGCCAGCCAAAGCAGCGCTCCGGTAAACAGCGCCGTGCCCAAGTACTGGCCGCAGACATAAATGCTACTGGCCAGGCCCCGCTCCCGCGCCGGGAACCACACCGTGACCGCCCGGCTGTTGGCCGGAAACGCCGGCGCTTCCATAGCGCCGACGGCCAGGCGCAGACCGAACAGCGAAGCGAAGCCCGTGGCCAAGCCCTGGCACACGGTGACGGTCGACCAACTGATCAGCGACACCCCGTAGGTGAACCGGGAACCGAAGCGATCGGCGATGAAGCCGGCCGGCACCAGTGCGATCGCGTAGGTCCAGGCAAACGCGGAAAAAATCAGGCCCATCTCGATCTTGTCCAGGCCCAGGTCCTTGGCGAGGAACGGCGCGGCAATCGAGATATTCACCCGGTCGATGTAGTTGATGATCGTCGCGATCAACAGCAACGACAGCATGAACCAACGCCGCCGCGACGGCAGACGCTCTGGCACTGCGGCGTCCCGGGCGCCGGCAACCACCGGTGCGGCGGCGGTCTGGGAGGTGTGGGAATTCGACATGAGTGGACCTCGTTATTGTTAGAAGCGTCGAAATGTTTACGAGCAGCCGAAATCAATGCCCTCGATGCCGGGGCAGAACAATCGCTACTGGAATGAGAGGTACGAACAGCCGGTGTCAGGTGTTCGAAGAGGCCTTGCAACAGGATCTGTTGCAGGAGCGGTCGGGAGGGTCAGCGTGAAGCAGGAACAGGTTCATGATGTGCGCACCTTTTGATTGTTTTTGGATGGAGGGTCGGGTTGCGTGGCTCAACAGTGGTCGTACAACAACTCAAAATCAACTGAGCTGTTAGATCATTTTCCCCGTTTAAAACCGCGTCCAAGGAACCTGTCCAAAAAAATCAGATTGGTGAATTTTTTATCATTCCTGCTACAACAAACTTAACTATTTGTTTTTAAAAGATAAATTAACAATCTAAAACTTATCGTTTTTGGACAAGCGCCCTCCATTTTCGAGAGGCAGAAAATTAACGCCAATAGCTTTGTCATCGTATGACTTCTTGAAAATCATCCAGATGCACCGTCACAATCGTCATCACCGTCATGCACCGCAAAGGATTCCCAGGAGATGTCATCACCGAGCCGAGTCCCCACCTACGTCATGCAGCAACGCAGCGAATTGACGGATTTCTACATCCGCGACAAAAAGGGCCGGCGCGCCGAAACCAGCCCGCACCGCCACGAGTACTTCCAGATCCAGATCAACCTTGGCGGCGACACCGTGCAACACATTGGCAACGTCGAACGTCCGTTTCCGCGCAACACCCTGGCCTTCATCCTGCCCCACCGCGTGCACGTGATTCCGCACCCGGCCGAGAGCAACTTCATGGTGATCAATTTTTCCCAGACGTTCCTGCTGCCGCATTTGCAGTGCGACCCGATGGACCTGGAAGAGGTCTCGATTCTGCTGGCGCCGGAACTGTCGCCGTTCCGTTTCCAGGAACACTTGGACTTCATTCTGGGGGATGAGGATTTCGCCAAAGCCTGCGCGCTGATCGAGCAGATGCGTGGCCTGGACCAGAACCGTCAGTTCGGCACCCGCGAGATGCTCAAAGGCTTGTTGCTGCAACTGATCGGCAGCGTCTGCGCCTTGTACGCCGAGCCGCTCAAGCGCTTGGCCGAAGAGAACGCCGCCGAAGTCAGCCGACGCGATGCGCTGGGCCGGATGTCCGAGTACCTGCGCAAGAACATCGCCGATCCTGACCTCAACCTGATCAAAGTGGCCGCGGCGACTTACTTGTCGCCGACGTACCTGACCCACTGGCTGCGCAAGGAAATCGGCAAGACCTTCACCGAACTGGTGCTCGAACGCCGGATGCATGCGGCGCGCAATTACTTGCTCAATGGCACCCGCCCCGTAGGCGAAGTGGCGAGGTTGTGCGGGTTTGCCGACGAGGCATATTTTTCCAGGCGGTTTCGCCAGATACATGGGCAGCCGCCGGGGCAGTTCAGGCGGCAGCAGTTGAATCCGGACAGTCCGCAGTTGCCGTTGAACACATAAGCCGACAGTCGCGGATACGGGTCACCGCAAGATCAACACCGCGGCCACCGCAATCACGGCCACCACACCAAAGACCATCCGCGCGATCCAGGGCGCGGTGAGCCAGACGCCGGTCACCCCGGCAATCTGCCCCACGTTCTTTTCGGTCAGGCGGAAACTCGGCTCCCGGAAAGGATTGCCGCAATGTGGGCAGGCGTAGGCCTTGTCGGAAATTCGGGAAGCGCATTCAGGGCAATCGATCAGACTCATGTGCGACCTCAGGGAGAGACGAACTTGGGGTACTGACAAAGACCACGCATTTCCGGTTTTTGTTCTGAATCGAGTAGACCTTTTGAAGAGCACGCTACGCAAAAGCGAACTGCTTCACAGCCAACAAGATAGCCCAGCCACTACTGTGGGGGTTTTACGCGCCGCATAAGATCGTTCAACACGTAGGTGTCCAGGAAGGCTGTGACTTCAATGACCTGACCATTCTTGAAGGTCATGTGCCACAGGTAGGTGTTGTTGTAGGGTTTGTGATCAAGCGCCGTGGCTGTTCCATTCCACAGAACAACCACGACATCATTCTGGGCAACGATGCTCTGCACCGTGGGGACAATCGGTGTTGTCAGTCGCGCAGTAATCGGCCGCACGACTTGGGCCAGCTCAGCCTTGCTGTTATAGACACCGGAAACAGGACTCGTCCCGGCCACGGTCCATTTCGCATTGGGCGCCAGCAGATCGAACACCGTGCCTTTGCCCTGCTGCCAGTGAGTGAACGCCTGGCGGACCAGAGTCGCATTCGCGTGCTGGGTGTTTTCCGAAGCCCAGACGTTGTTCGTAAAAAATATTAAAGACAGTGCAAGCGCCTGGACGCGCCAAGCAAAATTCATCCATCTGGTCATGATGTTCTCTCACAGCAATGCAGTTGATAAGGCGCTCTTCCAGGAGGACCTTAACGGCATGTGCCCAGAAACCTTTGCCCGATACTGCTGTGAGGTTGTCTGATGCTGTTTGGTAATCAGGCCACTGTGGGAGCGAGCTTGCTCGCGATAGCGGTGGATCAGTCACTTTGATGTTGGATGTATGGCCGTCATCGCGAGCAAGCTCGCTCCCACAGGGGGGCGGTGCTTATTCCTGGATACTCCACATGCCTTGTGTATTTTTCAGACGGCAGAAACCACAAAACCCCTGGTTTTCTTGGAAAACCAGGGGTTTTGTGTGTATCGAATGTGGCGGTGAAGGAGAGATTCGAACTCTCGATACAGTTTCCTGTATACACACTTTCCAGGCGTGCTCCTTAAGCCACTCGGACACTTCACCGTATCTCGGCAAACTGTTCAGTCTGTCGAGGCGCGCTAATGTAGTCGAAAGCTTTTCCGATGGCAAAGGTTTTTTTCAGAATTTTCATGCGGTTAAGCTTGGTCGGGCATTTCAAACACGCCTGGGCATGGCAAACCGGCCAATCTTCGGGGCTATGCAGGCGCTGCTCTATAGATGAAGGCGAAGCAGGATGGGCGGGCCAGGCTGTTTGCAGAGCCTGAGGCTGACCGGTGAGTCAGTCACGGCGCTTTACCTGACCTGCGGCGGTGGGTAACGTCTGCGTCACTTCTCTTACAAGGAATAGCGTCATGAGCGACTTGATTGCCTACCATCTCGACGACGGTATCGCGACCCTGACCTTGAACAACGGCAAGGTCAATGCCATCTCGCCAGATGTGATTGCCGCGTTCAACGCTGCGCTGGACCAGGCGACGGCGGATCGGGCGGTGGTGATCATTACCGGGCAACCGGGGATTTTGTCGGGCGGTTACGATCTGAAGGTAATGACCGCCGGTCCCAAGGAAGCGGTGAACCTGGTCACAGCCGGCTCGACCCTGGCCCGTCGCCTGTTGTCGCACCCCTTCCCTGTCGTTGTCGCTTGCCCGGGGCATGCGGTGGCCAAGGGTGCGTTCCTGCTGCTCTCGGCGGACTACCGCATTGGCGTGGAAGGGCCGTTCAGCATCGGGCTGAACGAAGTGCAGATCGGCATGACCATGCACCACGCTGGTATCGAGCTGGCCCGTGATCGCCTGCGCAAGTCGGCGTTCCATCGCTCGGTAATCAATGCCGAGATGTTCAATCCGCAGGGTGCTGTGGATGCCGGCTTCCTCGACAAGGTGGTGTCGGCCGAAGAACTGCAGGGCGCGGCCCTGGAAGCGGCGCGTCAGTTGAAGAAGATCAACATGTCCGCCCACAAGAACACCAAGCTGAAAGTGCGCAAGGCTCTGCTGGAAACGCTGGACAGTGCGATTCTCCTGGATCAGGAGCATATGGGCTGAGGCTTGTAGGAGCTGTCGAGCGGAGCGAGGCTGCGATCTTTTGATCCTTCGCTCCGGACTCAATTGGTAATGGAAAGATCGCAGCCTCGCTCCGCTCGTCAGCTCCTACGGGCCCACCGAGAGCAAGCTCCCTCGCCACAGGTGCAGTCCTCCCCTAGAGCCGGGCTTTTTCCTACGCGCGTCGTTTAAAAGTCCGCAACCGCTCTAGGCCGCTTCTGTCGCCTTATTTCGCAACATGCGCTTAAACATCGTCCATTTCCTACATCTATAGGGGCAATTGCCGAAAACAGTGCACATCCGTACACTGCGCCACCTTTTGTCCCGATGGGGCCTGTAGATGCTGTTTGTATTGCGTATGTTGTTGATGGGCCTGCATTTTGTATTGGCTGGCGTGCTCGGGGTGATTGTGGGCCTGTGCCGGCCGTTCAACCCGGACAACAGCCGTTTATGCGCAAGGTTGTACGCGTTGCCAGCGATGTGCATTTTGCGCCTGCGGGTCCGGACGCAAGTCGACACGCTGGTGAACAAGCCCAATGGCTGCGTTATCATCGCCAACCACCAATCCAACTATGACCTGTTCATGTTCGGCAACGTGGTGCCGCGCCGTACCGTGTGCATCGGCAAGAAGAGCCTGAAATGGGTGCCGCTGTTCGGGCAATTGTTCTGGCTGGCGGGCAACGTGTTGATCGACCGCGGCAACGCGATCAAGGCCCGAAAGTCGATGCTGACCACCACCCATACGTTGCAGCATGAGGACACCTCGATCTGGGTTTTTCCGGAAGGCACGCGCAATCTGGGCAAAGACCTGCTGCCCTTCAAGAAAGGCGCCTTCCAGATGGCAATAGCCGCCGGAGTGCCGATTGTTCCGGTGTGCGTGAGCAGCTACATCAAGCACATGCGCCTCAATCGCTGGCGCAGCGGTGACATCCTCATACGTTCATTGCCGGCGATTCCTACGGCCGGATTGAGTATGGATGACCTGCCCCGGCTCATTGCCCAATGCCGTGAACAGATGCGCGAGTGCATCGCGACAATGGACCGGCAGCTGCAAACCGCCTGAATGGAAACCCGCCCCCTCGGCGGGTTTTCTTTTGCCGCCGAACTCCGCAGATTTTGCTGACTCTCAAGCTACAGGGCGCGTTAAGCTGGACGCTGCCTGCCACTGCCATTTTCAATAAGAAGTGAACCACCATTATGGGTAGAGTCGTTGCTGCTGCGGTCTACAGCGCCGGTAAGAAAGTCACCAATATCACCCTCGACGAAGGCAGCGCCTGGGCTGCCAAACCTGGTCATTTTGTATGGATCGGTCTCGAAGAGCCCAGCGCCCTGGAGCTGACCAACCTGCAGCGTCAATTCAACCTGCACGAACTGGCGATCGAAGACGCCATGGAGAAACACAGCCGTCCCAAGTTGGAGACCTTTGGCGATGCGCTGTTTATCGTCACGTATTCGCCGATACGCAAGGACGGCAAGCTGCAGTTCATCGAAACCCATATCTTTGCCGGCAAGGGCTACATCATCACGGCTCGCAACGGCCATTCCGCGTCCTACGCCCACGTCCGGCAGCGCTGTGAGGCGCGTCCGCTTTTGCTGAAACACGGGGAAGATTTCGTTCTCTACGCCATCCTTGATTTCGTGATTGAAAACTACCAGCCAATGGGTGAAGCCATTCACGCCGAAATCGATGAGCTGGAACACAATGTCATGTGCAGCTCCCTGAACGAACGGGACATCCAGAACCTGCACAGCTTGCGCCGCGACGTATTGCGCCTGCGCCGTTATGCGGCGCCAATGGTGGAGATCAGTGAAGAGTTGCAGCGACTGGACTTCCCCTTCATCGACAAGAACATGAGCCCGTATTTCCGCGACGTGCAGATTCATGTCACGCGGCAAATGGAAGACCTGACGACCCTGGCCGACATCGCCAGCCAGACCATCGAAGTCGGCGTGTTGCTCGAAGCGTCGCGCCAGAGCGTGGTGCAGCGCAAGTTTGCAGCTTGGGCGGCGATCCTGGCGTTTCCCACGGCTGTGGCCGGGATCTATGGGATGAACTTCCAGGACATGCCGGAGCTGAGTTGGCAATACGGCTATTTCGCGGTGCTGGGGGTTATTGCGGTGGGCTGCTCGTCGCTGTGGTGGAGCTTCAAGCGATCGGGTTGGTTGTAGGCGAACAGTGGAATTTGTGTGGGATTCATCGCGAGCAAGCTGAACTGGCCTAATAATTCCGGACACCTCTTAAGGGCGATATGATTTCGCCAATTTGGAGGTTCCATGAAAGAAAGAAGAGTCTTTTCCCGCGAGTTCAAACATCGTGCGGCCAGCATGGTGATTGATGACAACTGTTCAGTACAGGAAGTCTGCGCGTCGCTGGACATCAGTGCTACCGCGTTACGACGGTGGGTGGACCAGGTTCGCAAGGAACAAAAAGGTCAGCCAGTTCAAGGCACCAAGGCCATTACTGAGGATCAACGGCAGATTCAGGATCTGAAAGCCAAGATCAAACGCATGGAAATGGAAGCCGAAATCTTAAAAAGGCTACCGCTCTCTTGATGTCGGATCCCGATCGTTTTCGATGATCGCGGAGCTAAGAGAGTCATTCCCGACCGCCATCCTGTGTCGCGTTTTCGATGTGAAGCGCAGCAGCTTTTACGAATGGCTACAGCGGCTCTCGCGGCCTAAGATCGAGCGCGAAGAACTCAAGGGGAAGGTGGTTGAACTGCACAGCGAAAGCCGGGAAGCCATGGGGTCCAGAACGATCAGCAAGCATCTGAAGGCCCAAAACATAGCGGTCGGCAGAAGCCTTGTTAGAACACTGATGAGGGAAGCCAACATTGTCAGTAAACAACGCCAGCCTCATCCATTCAGGTCCAAAGGAGTTGAAGCATTTGTCGCACCCAATCTGCTCAAGCGTAATTTCAAGCCGACCGTGGTCAATCAGGTCTGGTGTGGCGACGTTACAAGCTTGATGGTGGGTAAACGCTGGGTTCATCTGGCCATCGTGATCGACTTGTTTGCTCGCCGGGTCATTGGTTGGGCATTTTCGCTGGTCAATGACGCCAACCTGGTCAGCAAGGCGTTACGCATGGCGATAGAGCTTCGAACATGCCCACCTGGATTGATGTTTCATTCGGATCAGGGCTGTCAGTACACCAGCCGCAAGTTTCAAGAAGAGTTGATGCGCAATGGCATTTTGCAAAGCATGAGTCATCGCGGGCAGTGCTGGGACAATGCTCCAACAGAACGTTTTTTCGGCACCCTGAAGTCAGAATGGGTCCCTCGCAACGGTTACAGCACGAGCGAGGAAGCACAAACCGATATGGTGCGCTTCTTCATGTACTACAACCGCACCAGGCTCCACAGCTACAACGACTACCTATCGCCAATAGCCATGGAGCAAAAAGCAGCATAAACACCGTAACTGGTGTCCGGATTTACTTGACCAGTTCAAGCTCGCTCCCACAGGGGATTTGCGTCGTACACAGATCCAGTGTGGGAGTGAGCTTGCTCGCGATAGCGGTGGATCAGTTGGCCTGATGCTGGATGTGCCGCCGTCATCGCGAGCAAGCTCGCTCCCACATTAGAGAGTGGTGATCTTTAGCCTTGGGTGGCTTCGGCCTGCGGCTTGTGAGCGACGAAACGCATCATCCACTCCGCCACCGTGGTGCCGTGGTGCTCGTGGGCAAGGCTCGCCACGCCCTGGCTATAGATCTGCTCGCCGAGGTGCTGCTGGCGAATCTCCAGCAAGGCCCGGGAATAATCGTGGATGAACTCTGGGTGACCCTGGAAGCACAGCACCTGGTCGTTGATGTGGTAGGCGGCAAACGGGCAGAAATCGCTGGAAGCGATGACCGTCGCGCTTTCGGGTAATTCGGTGACCTGGTCCTGATGGCTGATCAGCAAGGTCAGTTCTTCCATCACCGGGCTCATCCAAGGTGCCTTGGCGGCGAGTTTGTAGCGATGGGTGCCGACACCCCAGCCTTGGGTGGCACGCTCGGTCTTGCCGCCCAGCAACAACGCCAACAGTTGGTGACCAAAGCACACACCGAGCAATTTATCGCCGCGCTGGTAACGCTCCAACAGGTAAGTCTTGAGGGTTTGAATCCAAGGGTCGGTGCCGAAGGAGTCAGCCTTGCTGCCGGTCACCAGATAAGCGTCGAACTGCTCGTCATCGCTGGGGTAATGCCCCTCCATCACGTTGTACACAACAAATTCGGCCGCAATGGGCTGCTGCGAAAACAGGCGCTGGAACATCTGCCCGTAACCCTGATATTGGTCGACCAGTTCCGGACGCAGGATATCGGTTTCCAGAATGCAGATGCGTAGCGACATAAAAAATACCTGACACGATGATGGGAATATTGCACACCCCAGAGCCTGCCCTGAAACACGGTCCCAAGGCAAGCCCCTTCCCGGGTCTGTCAGAACAGTTCGTGGCGGGCGGCTTTCTCCAGCAACAAGGCCGGCGGTGAGAAGCGCTCGCCATATTGCTCGGCCAGATACTGGGCGCGACCGACAAAGTCTTGCAGGCCGTATTGATTGATAAACTGCAGCGCACCACCGGTCCAGGCGGCGAAACCGATGCCGAAGATCGAGCCGACGTTGGCGTCGGCCGTCGAAGTCAGCACTCCCTCCTCCATGCAGCGCACGGTTTCCAGGGCCTGGATGAACAGCAGGCGATCGCGGATATCCTGCGGGGAAATCTGCCCGTCGGCTTTCTCGAAGCGGCTTTTGAGCGCCGGCCACAGGTACTTTTGCCCATCGGCCGGGTATTCATAGAAACCGGCACCGGCGGCCTTGCCCGGTCGCTTGTATTCGTTGAGCAGCAAGTCGATCACGGCGAACGCCGGGTGCTCAATCGGCGCTTTCTCTTCTGCGCGCAGGTCCTTGGCAGTTTGCGCGCGGATATGGCTCATCAGGCTGAGGGAAACTTCGTCAGAGATCGCCAGAGGCCCGACCGGCATCCCGGCCTTGCGCGCTTCGGTCTCGATCATCGGCGCACTCACGCCCTCGCCGAGCATGGCGATGCCCTCGTTGGTAAAGGTGCCGAACACCCGCGACGTAAAGAAGCCGCGACTGTCGTTGACCACAATCGGCGTCTTGTTGATCTGCAGGACAAAATCGAACCCCCGGGCCAGGGTCGCGTCACCGGTGCGTGCGCCCTTGATGATCTCCACCAAAGGCATTTTCTCCACCGGGCTGAAGAAGTGCAGGCCGATGAACTTCGTCGGGTCTGGCACAGCCATGGCCAGGCCGGTGATGGGCAAGGTCGAGGTGTTGGAAGCGATCACCGCATCCTCGCCCACCACCGCCTGGGCGGCGGCCGACACACTGGCTTTCAGGGCGCGATCTTCAAACACCGCTTCGATGATCAGGTCGCAGCCGGCCAGGTCGGCGTTGCTGTCGGTGGGGTGAATCCGCGCCAGCGTGGCTTCGCGTTGCTCGGCGGTGAGTTGACCGCGTGCGACCTTTTTATCCAGCAACGCCGCCGAACGGGCCTTGCCCTTCTCGGCCGCCGCCAGATCGACATCCTTGAGTACCACTGCGATGCCGGCCACGGCGCTGACATAGGCGATACCCGCCCCCATCATGCCCGCGCCGAGCACGCCGACTTTTTTCGTCAGATAAGGCGCAAAACCCTGTGGGCGGGAACCACCGTCCTTGATCTCGTTGAGCTGGAACCAGAAGGTGCCGATCAGGTTCTTCGCCACCTGGCCGGTGGTCAGTTCGGTGAAGTAACGGGTTTCGATCAGGTGCGCTGTGTCGAAATCAACCTGGGCGCCCTCCACCGCTGCGCAGAGGATTTTCTCCGGTGCTGGCAGGCAACCCTGGGTCTTGTTGCGCAGGATCGAAGGGGCAATTGCCAGCATTTGCGCAACTTTCGGGTCAGACGGCGTGCCGCCCGGCAGTCGATAGCCCTTTGCATCCCAGGGTTGGATGACGCTGGGGTTGGCAAGAATCCAGGCCCGGGACTTGGCCAGCAGCTCGTCACGATCCTTCGCCAGCTCATCGATCAAACCGGCCTGCAGCGCTTGTTGCGCATTGACCTTCTTGCCCTCGAGCAGATACGGCAAGGCCTTTTCCAAACCGAGCAGGCGCACCATCCGCACTACCCCGCCGCCACCCGGCAACAGGCCAAGCGTGACCTCCGGCAAGCCGAGCTGCAGCGACGGCAGGTCCAGGGCCACGCGATGATGGCAGGCCAGGCAGATTTCCCAACCACCGCCGAGGGCCGCGCCATTGATGGCCGCCACCACGGGTTTGCCCAGGGTCTCCAAGGCTCGCAGTTGCGCTTTAAGCAGCAGGACCATGTCGTAGAAAGCCTTGGCCTCGGGCTTGCCGACCTTGATCAATTCGTTGAGGTCACCGCCTGCGAAGAAGGTGTGCTTGGCCGAGGTGATGATCACACCGGCAATCGAGTCCTTTTCAGCCTGCAAACGGGCGACGCAGGCGGCCATGGCCTCACGGTACACCGCGTTCATGGTGTTGGCGCTCTGGCCCGGCATGTCCAGGGTCAGGACGACGATCCGGTCCTGGCCGGTTTCGTAACGAATGGCATCGGTCATGAAAAAGTGTTCCTTGAAGTCGGGCTCAGAGGCGTTCAATGACGGTGGCAATGCCCATGCCGCCGCCGACACAGAGGGTCGCCAGGCCATAGCGCAGGCGACGCACCTCCAATTCGTCGAGCAACGTGCCAAGGATTGCGCACCCCGTGGCGCCCAAGGGGTGCCCCATGGCGATGGAGCCGCCATTGACGTTGACCTTGGCGGGGTCGATGGCCATGTCCTTGATGAACTTGAGCACCACCGAGGCGAAGGCTTCGTTGACTTCGAACAGGTCGATGTCCTCCACCCGCAACCCGGCCTTGGCCAGGGCCTTGCGGGTAGCCGGCGCCGGGCCGGTGAGCATGATGGTCGGGTCGGTACTGGTGACAGCGGTGGCGACGATCCGCGCCCGGGGCTGCAGGCCCATGGCGCGCCCCTTGGCTTCGGAACCGATCAACATCAGTGCCGCGCCGTCGACGATGCCGGAACTGTTGCCCGGTGTGTGCACGTGATGGATTCGTTCGACATGACTGTAGACACGCAGCGCTGTGCCATCGAAGCCCATCTGGCCCATGGCCTCGAAGCTTGGCTTGAGCTTGCCCAGGCCGTCGAGCGTGGAGTCGGCGCGGATGAATTCGTCGTGGTCCAGCAGCACGATGCCATTCTGGTCCCGCACGGCGACCAGGGATTTATTGAACGAACCGTCACCCCGGGCACGCGCCGCTTTTTGCTGGGAATGCAGCGCATAACCGTCGACATCCTCACGGCTAAAGCCTTCCAGCGTGGCGATCAGGTCGGCGCCGATGCCCTGGGGAACGAAGTGACCGTGCAGGTTGGATTGCGGGTCCAGCGCCCACGCACCGCCATCGCTGCCCATGGGCACCCGGGACATGGATTCGACGCCGCCGGCCACCACCAGGTCTTCGAAGCCGGAACGCACTTTCATGGCCGCCAGGTTCACCGCTTCCAGGCCCGAGGCGCAAAACCGATTGAGTTGCACACCGGCCACGCTGACATCCCAATTGGTCACCAGCGCAGCGGTCTTGGCGATATCGGCCCCCTGTTCACCCACCGGGGTCACGCAACCGAGCACGATGTCATCGACCTGGCTGGTGTCCAGATCCATGCGCTGCTGCAAGGCGCTGAGCAGGCCGCCCATCAGGTTCACCGGCTTGACGCTGTGCAAGGCACCATCGGCCTTGCCCTTGCCGCGGGGCGTGCGTAATGCGTCGAAAATCAAAGCTTGGATCATGACGTCCTCGAAACCACGGGGTAATGCGATGCCTTCAACCATAAGCCCAGCGGCGCCGGATTCAATGACCACAGCGCTCAATGGCGTTGACGGCCACGCTCAGACGAACGGTAGCGAGCTATCGGGTTAACCGATTCAGGAGGGCAAGCTGTCTAGCAAAAGGGCCGGCAGGAAGGTGGCAATAGGCCTCATACCTTTTTTAGAGCAACCTGTACCAAGCTGATATGAATTGGATCTAAGCCAAGGCCGCCGCGGCCCCTAATGTAATCCTTGTACAAGAAAGTCGTCGGGTTTTGCCGAGGCGCTTGTCGAACAGGAAGTGCAACGCCAGCCGCCATGGATATGCAGGCTGGCTTCTAGGAAATAACAATAAAGGCGGGTCAGCCATGTTCAAACATTCGAAAGTTCGCCAAGCCGGACTCATTCTCTTTGCCACGACGCTGCTGTTGATTTTGCCGAATATCACCAAGGTGATTGGCTGAATCCTGCGCGAGGGCATCTGCATCATCCATTAGTTGTGTCGCCAAAAAATGTAACGGGTTCTCTGTTCGAGCCGCGATGGCTGTGCCAACCTTTGCGGCCCCCCCCTCGACATGGAAGGCGATCGACTTGAAAGCTCTTATTGTGTTCGGGGCGTTGCTGCTCAGCACGCCCCTTTATGCCGCGCAACTGGTGCTGGAGTTGGGCGCGGGCACGCGCACCTGGCAAACCGAAGAACTGCTCAAGCACCCGGACGCTCAAACGGTCCAGATCGCTGATGACGCTTCCTACAAGAAACCGATGAGCTATCGAGCCGTGCCGCTGACGGCACTATTGACGGGCGTCCAAGCGGACGACCACCTGCAAGCCGTGGCCCTGGACGGCTTCGCTGCCGAAATGCCTGCGGCACCGTTACTCAACAAGAGTGGGGCCCGGGCCTGGCTGGCGATCGAGGACCCGGCCAAGCCATGGCCGTCGCTGGGGGAAGGCAAGCACAGCGCCGGGCCTTTCTACCTGGTCTGGACCGATCCGCAGGCTGGCCATATAAGCCCGGAGCAATGGCCCTACGCGGTGGCGACTATCAAGCGCCTGTCGGCCGTGGCCGAACGCTTCCCCGCCCTGCTGCCGGCGCCCAGCCTGGCCAAGGACGACCCGGTCAATAAAGGTTTCGAACTGTTCCAGAAAAACTGCCTGGCGTGCCATCGGCTCAATGGCGCGGGTGATGCGCAGTTCGGCCCGGACCTGAACATCCCTTTCAACCCGACCGAATACTTCTCCGGGGATTTCCTCAAGCGCTACATTCGCGACCCGCAAGCGCTGCGTCACTGGCCCCAGGGCAAGATGCCCGGGTTCTCGGCTGCGGTGCTGGCGGATTCGGAGCTGGATCTGCTGGTGGGTTATTTGAAGCATATGGCGGGACGCAAGCAGCCATTGGCCCCGTGAGATTGCTTTTTTTGTGGCGAGGGAGCTTGCTCCCGCTGGGCTCTGTAGGAGCTGCCGAAGGCTCGGGCCGCGTTCGGACGATCTTTTGATCTTTCGTTTGAGATTCAAGTGACCGGGGAAAGATCGCAGCCTCGTTGCACTCGTCAGCTCCTACAGGGCGCAGCCCAGCGGGAGCAAGCTCCCTCGCCACAAAAGCTCCCCCTCTGGAGAGTTATTGCTGTTGCACCGTAATCACCGGCGCCGGTGGCACGACCAGCTTGGCATGCATCTGCTCACAACCGCCGCCACGGCGCATGCCACGCACCGGGCAGGCGTCCAGGTAATCCAGGCCCACGGCCAGCTTCAGGTGGCGCTCCGGACGGGCCAATTGGTTGGTCACGTCGAAGCTGTACCAGGCGTCGTCAAGCCAGGCCTCCGCCCAGGCATGGCTTGCCAGGTGTTCGCTCTCTTCGCTGAACAGATACCCCGAGACATACCGCGCCGGCACCCCCAAGCTACGGGCGCAGGCCAGGAAGGCGTGGGTGTGATCCTGGCACACCCCGCTACGTCCGGCAAAAGCCTGGGCCGCACTTGTCTCCACTTCAGTGGTGCCAGGTGTGTAGATCATGTGCTGGTTCAGCCCGTGCATCAGGTCGATCAGCGCCGTGCGATCGCGACGCTGCTGGCACTGCTGCGCAGCGAAGGCTCGAAGGGCCTCGTCTGCTTCCGTTAGCCGGGTGAAGCGCAGGAACGGCAGCGCCGATTGGCTCTCGTGCTCGGCTTCACGCAACGGATCGATATCCACCTGTCCACGGGCGCCGATGATGACCGTTTCGTGGGGTTCGTCCAGGGTCAGTACGTGAAGGATGTTGCCGAACGGGTCCAGCTGCGCCCGCACCGGCCGGGGCAAATCCAGTTGCCAGCTCAGCACATGCTGGCGTTCGCTGTCGTGGGGCGTCAGGCGCAGGTACTGGATGCTGGCGCGCACCTGATCTTCATAGTGGTAGGCCGTTTCGTGGCTGATCGAGAGTCTCATATGACCTCCAGGTAGGAACTGTGAATGGCATTGCCCAGTTCACGGACCAGTGGGATGAATTCGGTGAGCCAGGCATGCAGGCCCCCGTCGAGGATTTCGTTGATGCCGGTGTAGCGCAGGCGCGCGTCCATTTCCGCCGCCAGCCGTTGTGCCTGCCGACCGTTGGTGCCCGGCAGGCTCGCGAGGATCTGGTTGATTTCTTCGGTACAGGCGCGCAGCGAACGCGGCACGTCGGCGCGCAACAGCAGCAACTCGGCCACATGCCGAGCGCCCGGGGCGTCACGGTAGATCTCGGTGTAGGCCTCAAAGGACGACAAGGCCCGCAACAAGGCGCTCCATTGGTAATACGCGTGGGCCGTGCCATCGCTGACCGTGTCGGCCTGGTCACCGGCCATTTCGTAGCGGGCGTCGAGCAAGCGCAGGGTGTTGTCGGCCCTTTCGATGAAGGTCCCCAGGCGAATGAAGCGGAACGCGTCGTTACGCATGATGGTGCCGTAGGTTGCGCCACGAAACAGGTGGGATCGCTCCTTGATCCACTCACAGAAACGGCTCATGCCGTAGCGATTCAAGCCTTGCTCGGCGATACCGCGAATTTCCAGCCAGGTGGCGTTGATGTTCTCCCACATGTCGGCGGTGATTCGCCCACGTACCGCGTGGGCACTGGCTCGCGCGGCACCGAGGCAGCTGTAGATACTGGCCGGGTTGGCCGCTTCCAGGGCAAAGAAATGCAGCAGGCGCTCGGCGTGCAGCTCGCCGTGTCGCTCCCGGTAATCATCCAGCGTGCCGGTGATCAGCAATGGCATGGCCAGCTCGTGCAGGCCGTCGCCACGCCCGTCCTGGGGCATCAGTGACAACGAATAGCTGACGTCGAGCATCCGTGCGAGGTTTTCCGCACGCTCCAGGTAGCGCGACATCCAGTACAGGTCCGAGGCGGTTCTACTCAGCATGGCAGCACCTCAATCCTCGACGACCCAAGTGTCCTTGGTCCCACCGCCCTGGGATGAATTCACCACCAGGGAGCCTTCGCGCAGCGCCACCCGCGTCAGCCCACCAGGCACCACGCGGGTCTCGCGCCCCGACAGCACAAACGGCCGCAAATCGATGTGGCGCGGAGCGATGCCGTTTTCGACAAAGGTCGGGCAGGTCGAGAGCGACAGCGTCGGCTGGGCGATGTAGGCGTGCGGCTTGGCCTTGATCCGCTCGCGGAAAGCATCGATCTGCGCCGTCGTCGCGGCCGGCCCCACCAGCATTCCATAACCGCCGGAACCCTGGGTTTCCTTGACCACCAGGTCGGGAAGATTCGCCAGCACGTGGGAAAGCTCGGCAGGATTACGACATTGCCATGTAGGAACGTTCTTCAGGATCGGCTCTTCGTCCAGGTAAAAACGGATCATGTCGGTGACGAACGGGTACACCGACTTGTCGTCCGCCACGCCCGTGCCGATGGCATTGGCCAGCACCACGTTGCCGGAACGGTAGGAGGACAACAGGCCCGGCACCCCGAGCATCGAGTCCGGATTGAAGGCCAGCGGATCGAGAAACGCGTCGTCGAGGCGACGGTAGATCACATCCACCGCTTTCGGGCCGTCGGTGGTGCGCATGAACACTTTGTCATCGCGTACGAACAGGTCGGCGCCTTCCACCAACTCCACGCCCATCTCCCGGGCCAGGAACGCGTGCTCGAAGAACGCGCTGTTGAAACGCCCCGGCGTGAGCACCACGACGCTGGGATCGTCCAGCGGGCTGGAGCTTTTCAGGGTGTCGAGCAGCAGGTTCGGATAATGGTCGATGGGGGCAATGCGCTGGGCGGCGAACAGTTCGGGGAACAGGCGCATCATCATCTTGCGGTCTTCGAGCATGTAGCTGACGCCGCTGGGCGTACGAAGATTGTCTTCGAGCACGTAGTACGTGCCGTCACCGTCGCGCACCAGATCGACACCACAAATGTGCGCGTAGATGTCACGGTGCAGATCCAGCCCCTGCATCGCCAATTGGTACTGCTCGTTGGCCAGCACCTGCTCGGCGGGAATGATGCCGGCGCGGATGATCCGTTGTTCGTGGTAGAGATCGGCCAGGAACATGTTCAGCGCCTTGACCCGCTGGATGCAGCCACGTTCGACCACCCGCCATTCACTGGCCGGGATGCTGCGCGGGATCGTGTCGAAAGGGATCAGCCGCTCGGTCCCCTGCTCGTCGCCGTAGAGCGTGAACGTAATGCCAGCACGATGGAACAACAGGTCGGCTTCGCGCCTGCGTTGCGCCAGCAGCTCGTCAGGCGTTTCAGCCAGCCAGCGGGCAAACGCCTGGTAATGCGGACGGACCTGGCCGTTGGCATCGTACATTTCATCAAAACCGCTGCGGATCATGCCGTGCTCCTTGTCACCCTGGCAGCAAGGCTTCGCAAGCCCCGTGCCATCGGCATAAACGCTTTATGATCAACGGGTTGGATTCTCCTCTGAGAGGCCGTGCACTTTTCTAGTGCAACAAATGCCCCCACCCCGCTGCCCCCGCTTCATTGCGACGCAGGGGCGTCGCTCTGCTGAGCATAGTCTCGGAAAAACGACGCGGCTTGATCTGGATACAGTTAGGTACAAAACCTGGCGGTTGTGGTGTTGGCGGGTGCATGACATTCCCTGTGGGAGCCGAGCTTGCTCGCGATGGCGTCGGCACATTCAACATTGATGCAAGCTGACCCGCCGTCATCGCGAGCAAGCTCGGCTCCCACAGGATTCTTGCGGAGTTCACAGACATGAAAACGGCCGACACAAAGGTCAGCCGTTGCTGTGGTTGCGGTGAGTAACTGTCAGGCCTGCAGGCGCCGGATCTCTTGCTTGACGCCCCAGCCCTCGATCACACCACCCAAGGGTTCGACGACTGCCTCAAAGTCTTGCTCGAAGTCTCCTATGTCATCGTAAGTGGCGTACATCACCCGGCTCAGTTCCAATGACCAAGCCCCGTCGTCCCGTGCACTGATCTGCGCGTTCAGCGACTCTCCCCGAAAATGACCTGCCGCCCTGCGCGCCCGCTCCTCGTCCGGGAAAATGGCGTAGAACTCAATGGGATGGAATCGGGAAAAATCGAAACCGCCTTCTTTCATGCGGCGCAACACGCTGGTGCTGATGTCTTCTTGATAGGCTGTGCTCATGAAACGTCCTCCTGAAACCAATGGATAGACTTTCCGTCTTCCCGTGCGTGAAGCCCTCAGGCTGCAAGCGGTACGGCATCAAATGGCCGTCGGGACACAAGCATGTAGCTGACAAGACCGGACCTTGGCGATCCTTTCGCTGATCTCAATTGCAGAGTAGCCGTAAGTGGCAGCCGCTGCCAAGCGAGACCAGGCACCGTTTCATGAAATCGGTGTAATGCTGATGATTTCAATGCTGTGCTGGGACTTGAGGTTCTTGACGGTGGGATCCTCAGTACGACCTTCCAGGTCGTTGAGGTCCAATTGGGCGGAAACGGGCAGCAATTTTTCGCGAATCAGTTGTGCAGCCTGCTCCATCGTAGGCTCCTGCTCGTAGTCGAACTGCTCGGCGATGGCTTCGCCATGATCATCCACGAAAGTGATTTCCCACTTTTGCATCGGTGTCTCCTTGATCAATTCAGGGCCTGGCTTACCTTTATCTCGACATTGAGGGCCGGACAATCGTTCCGCCGGGCGTCTGGACGGCACACATGAAAAGACCGCCTCTGGGGCGGTCTCTTGCAGTGCAGCCGTGGCCGATCAGTTCTCGGCGCGTTCCTTCAGGGCTTTCAAGGTGTTGAACGGTGCATCCACCACGAACTTGTTCGCCAGCCAGGACGGCACGTCACCCCCTGGTTCGGTGTGGACCTGATAGGTCACTTCGATCTGGTCAGCGCCCTTTGGCGTGAACTTCCAGAAACCGTCGACCTGGGTCACTCGCACGAAACCTTGCTCTTCGGGCAGGTATTTCGGCACACCCTTGAGCTTGCGGGTCAGGCTGCCATCGGCGCCCTCCTCGGTGGTCACTTCCAGTATCGAGTCCCGGGACGTCACCGGCCACGGCGTGTTGAACTGAGTGTAGGTCCAGCTCTGATTGCCTTCGTGCTTGAGCAGTTTCTGGCTCTTGCATTCATGAATCCAGGCGCAGGCACCGGAAACGTCTTCCTGCAGGGCCCGCAGCTTGGCCATGGTGGTTTTCATCACCGTCACGCCGCGATAGGCCTTGTACTTGGAGCCCGCCACCTCACTGAGGGAAACCTTGATACCGTCCTTCTCCTTGGCAACCTGCCAGTCCTCTGCCTGAGCGGTGGCCGTTGCCAGCAACACGGTCAACCCACACAACACAGCCATACGATGCAGCGAACCCATAGTTCTTTTCCTTATTGTCCAAGTTCGTTCAGTTAGGATCCGTTCATTGACTCATTACGCTGCCGTAATTTGCTCCCACCAACCGATCAGCCGGATGGCCTCTTCACTGCTGCTGCCGCAAACCTCGATGTCGGCTTCGAACGCCGAGCACACCGCCGGACGCTCCGGCTGGCCGAAGATCCGGCACAGGTTATCGACCGACAATTGCGCGCAACGTTCTCCCGCCGGCTTGCCTTGGGGCATGCCAGGGATAGGTGAGCTGATGGAAGGGGCGATGCAACAGGCGCCACAGCCTTCACGGCATTTCATGACGACAACATCCTCACGACAGGTAATGGTTAGTAACAGAACACAGAGTAACGGCTAAAACACTCGTTTTAAATTACCGTCTGCGTGTTTTTTTGACCACGGCGGGATGACCGAATGGTCAGCGACGAACTGCAGGCCTGCCGAAGGCTTATTGCTTGAATTCAAAATCCAGCGCCGCGCCTTCCACCTCATTACGCTCCTGGTTGCGCAGTGGCAGCTGCATTTCATTGCTCAACAAACGGCCATTGAGCTGAAACGGCCCAGGTTTCTCACCGAACATCGACGGCAAGAGGGGTTCACGCTTGAACTGCATCACCTTACCCGGCGGTTGCAGTTTATCGACCATTTCATGGGGCAAGCTCAAATCCAGCTTGGCCGGCGGCAATGGGGTCTTGGCGACCTCGTGGGCGGATTTGCTCTTGGAGGCGATGGGCGCGCGTTTTTTTTTCGCGGGTGCCACCTTCTTGGCGGAAGGCTTCTTGGTCGCTGTGGTTTTTTTCGGCGCATCCTTCGTGGCACTGGCAGCCGGTTTTTCCTGCGCTGGCGCTGCCGCGACGACGCCTCCCATGTGGAAGACGCTCAACAGGCCGATCAAAATCCAGGCAGCAGGAACAATGGCTTTCATAGATACAACGGCATTGACGGCAGAGACCCCCATGCTCGCCTGATAATGAGGCGCTGACAAGCACATCGAGCTAAGCCACTGACGTCTAAAGAAATCCGTTGGCCGTCTCTTGGCACAATTGAGTGGCCAACATCCCGAGCGTCATCAGGGCTCGCTCCGCCTCACGGTTCCAGGGCGTACCGCAGTTCAAGCGAATGCAGTGGTTGAACTGCTCGGTGTTACTGAAAATCAGCCCTGGCGCGATGCTGATGCCTTGTTGCAACGCCCGCACATGCAACTCCTGGGTATTGACCCGCCCCGGCAGGCTGACCCACAGGATGAAGCCTCCAGTGGGACGGCTCATCTGCGTGCCTTCGGGGAAGTACTGCTGCACCGCCAGCTGAAAGGCGCTGAGGTTCTTGCGGTACTCCTGCCGGATATAGCGCAAGTGCCGGTCATAGCCGCCGTTTTCCAGGTACGCGGCAATGCCCATCTGCGTGACGCTGCACGCCGAATGCGTACTGAAGGTCTGGAGCCGCTGGATTTCCTGCTGGAATTTCCCCGCGATCATCCAGCCGATGCGCACACCCGGCGACAACGTCTTGGAAAAACTCGAGCAGTAGATGACCCGATCCAGTCGGTCGTAGGCCTTGAGGGCCTTGGTGCGCCCCTGCTCGAACATCAACTCGCCATAGATATCATCCTCGACGATCTGGATGTCGAAGTCCGACGCCAGGCGCAGCAGTTGCTTTTGCCGCTCTTCCGGCATGGTGCCGCCAAGAGGATTGCTCAGGCGCGTGGTCAGCACCAGCGCCTTGATCGACCATTGGTTGGCCGCCAACTGCAAGGCCTCCAGGCTCATGCCGGTGACCGGGTCGCTGGGGATCTCGATGACCTTGAGGCCCAACAAATCCGCCAGTTGCAGCAAGCCGTAATAGGTCGGCGACTCGGCGGCGATCAAGTCCCCCGGCCGCGTCAGCACCCGCAAGGACATCTGCAAGGCATCGACGCAACCGTGGGTGATCACCACCTCGGAAGGGTCCACCACGACGCCGGCATCGCGCATGCGAATCGCCACTTGGCGGCGCAATGGCTCGAAACCCGGGCTGAACATGTAGCTGAACGCCCGCGGGCTGTGGAAGCGTGTGACCTTGGCCAATTGCTGATGCAGGGCCCGGACCGGCAGATAGTCGACGCTCGGCACCGCCGCTCCCAGGGGAAACACCCCTTCGCGGCGCGACTCGACCAATACTTGCTGGATGATGCTGCTGCGCGTCACCAGCCCCGGACGCTCGACCCGGGCAATGTCCGGCGTCGGTGCCGTCAGGGCCGGCGTCTGGTGCACGTAGTAGCCCGACTGCGGCCGCGCGCGGATCAGCCCCTGGTCTTCAAGGTTGGCGTAGGCCTGCAGCACCGTGGCATGGCTGACGTTGAGCTGCGAGCTCATCTTGCGCACCGAAGGCACGCGTTCACCGGGCTGATACACACCGCGCCGGATATCTTCAGCCAGCTGTTGAGCAATACGTTGATAGAGCAGAAGGTTGGTCATGACGCAGCACTCGATTTCACGGGCATTTTATTCTTGTCGGAAACGATACCGGAACAGTTTAGAAGTGTACTGGGACAGTTGCCAGATTACTCGACAGTACAGTGGAGTGACAGCTCTAACTGTACTCATCGTGCATCGATTGCAGGGCCAAAAAAACCCGGCGCCTTTTGCAGGGGCCGGGTTTTCCAGTGACGCAGCCCTCAGCGGGCGGCGCCGAGCTGGCCTTTTTCGTCGGAGAACACAATTTCAACGCGACGGTTCTGTGCCCGGCCGCGCTCGGAAGCGTTGACGTCCACCGGGTATTCATCGCCGTAGCCTTCGACCTGGATACGCTTTTCGTCTATCCCCAGGTCCACCAGCACATCCGCGACCGCTTGGGCGCGGTCGCGAGACAGCTTGAGGTTTTCCTGCTTGCCACCGGTGCTATCGGTGTACCCCTCGATACGGACCACACGCTTGGGGTTGAGCTGCAGGAACTGCACGATCTTGAGCACGACCCGGTTGGCCGAGTTCTTCAGTTCCGCTTCGCCGGTATCGAACAGCACGTCACCCAGGGTCATCACCAGGCCGCGATCGGTTTGCGTGGTCGCCATCGCCATGATCTGTTCTTCAAGCCATTTGCCCTGCTGCTGCACGCTCAGCAACTTGGATTCACGCAGGGCCAATTGCAGGCGCTGGCGTTCCAGTTCGAGCTTAGCGGCACGTTCTTCGTTGACCACCTGGTTGCTGTGCTCCCGGGCGATCGCACTGTAGCGCTGGCTGAGGTAGGCGTAATGCTGCACATCTTCGCCGCTGCCCCAGTAGCTGGACAAACGATCAGCGCGGGCCAGGGATTCGCCAGCGCGGATCACGTCCCGGGGCGCGGCACGCAATACGTTCGCGTCTTCCTTGACCTTCTGGAAGTCGGTGCTGGCCTGCTCAAGCGCCGCTTCGCTACGCTGGCCGGCGCAGCCATACAAGCTGGCCACGCCGACGAGGACCAGGCTGCCCAATACGTGGGAGTGCTTCATTGGGCATCCTCCCGCAATTGTTTGTGCAAGCGCTTGATGCGGGTGTCGAGCACGTTCAGTTGCTCCTGGCTCTTGAGGGTCAGCACCTTCGCTTCGGCCAAGCGGGCGTCGAGTTCGGCCTGCTCGGCCCGCATGCGCGCCTTCTTGTAGGATTCGTCGGCCATGTTGGATTTGGCGCGGGCGAACTTTTCTTCTGCCAGTTTCAATTCGGGCACTTCGTCGGCAGTAGCGCCAACGGCCCGGGCTTGCTCCAGTGCCTGTTCGGTCAGGCGGATCTGTTCATTCGGCGCCGGATCGGCTGCGCAGCCCGCCAGAGCCAGAACGGCCAGGGCAGCGAAAAGAGGTCGAATAGTCACTAATGTTCCCTACTGTTTTGGGGCACTGACAGATGGCTGCAACTGTGTATTCCAACGTTCGAGATTGCGTTGCAACACAGCCTCCGCCAGGCCGGACGCGGCCAATTCTGTCATCTTTTGCGCCAGCTGTCCGCGTAACCATGGGTCATTGCAGGCGGAGTTATGGGAAATCGCGAGGAACAGCCCGGGTTTGTCCACCGGTTGCGGTGCGGCTTGCAGGTCGTTGGCCATCCCCAGTGTCTGCGCCATTGCCAAGCCCGAGTAGCGCCCCGCCAGGACATATTCCACCTCGCCCAGCAGCAGTTTCTGAAAGGCCTGGGTCAGGTTGGGCGTGCGCACCAAGGACAATTGCTGCTCGGCAAAGATACCGAATCCCTGGGTCATGCGGGCCTTTTCCGACAAGGCCCCGGGATGACCGTGAAGGTCTGCGGGCTGGTTGATGACCAGCGTCGAGTCCTTGCGGGTCCAGACCAGGTAATCGTTTTCGAGCAAGGGCGGATGAACGTAATCCAGCACTTCAAGCCCGGTAACGGTCAGTGGCGCGTCGGTGAGCAGGTCCATGCGTCCGCTGCGCACTTCGTCCAACGCCTGGGCGCGCTTGCCGGCATACAGCAGTTCGATCTTGATCCCCAGTTCTTGCGCGACGTGCGCCAGCAGGTCGGCACCGGCGCCAATCAAGTGCTTGGGGTCCTGGGGGTCCTGCCAGAGATAGGGCGGTGCATCCGGGCTGCCGGTGGCGATCAGTCGTTCACATTTGCCGGCGGCAACAGACAGGCCTGGCACGAACGCCAACGTCCACAACCACGACCAGCCAGCCAAACGACGCAGATCCATGGCAATACGCTCCTCTGAGGCAGAAATAAAAAGCCCGGCCAAAGGGCCGGGCTCTTTATAAGTGAAGACGCCGGATTAGACCAGCTTCTCCAGCTCAGGGATGGCTTCGAACAAGTCCGCCACCAGGCCGTAGTCGGCCACTTGGAAGATCGGTGCTTCTTCGTCCTTGTTGATCGCAACGATCACCTTGGAGTCTTTCATGCCAGCCAGGTGCTGGATCGCGCCGGAGATACCGACGGCGATGTACAGCTGTGGCGCAACGATCTTGCCGGTCTGGCCGACCTGCATGTCGTTGGGTACGAAACCGGCGTCGACCGCGGCGCGGGAAGCACCGACGGCAGCGCCTAGCTTGTCGGCCAGGGCGTAGAGGTGCTTGAAGTTGTCACCGTTCTGCATGCCACGCCCGCCCGAAACGACGATCTTGGCGGCGGTCAGTTCAGGACGATCGGACTTGGCCAGTTCTTCGCCGACGAAGCTGGAAATGCCGGCGTCATGGGCAGCGCCTACCGCTTCAACGGCAGCCGAGCCACCTTCGGCGGCAACCGGGTCGAAACCGGTGGCACGGACGGTGATGACCTTGACCGCAGCGTTCGATTGCACGGTGGCAATGGCGTTGCCGGCGTAGATCGGACGCTTGAAGGTGTCGGCGCTTTCTACCGAGATGATTTCGGAGATCTGGTCGACGTCCAGTGCAGCGGCCACGCGCGGCAGGATGTTTTTGCCGTTGGAGGTGGCGGCAGCCAGGATGTGGCTGTAGCCCTTGCCAAGCTCGGCAACCAGTGGCGCAACGTTTTCCGGCAGCTGGTGAGCGTAGGCAGCGTTGTCAGCCGACAGCACTTTAGCCACGCCAGCGATTTTCGCAGCGGCTTCAGCCACGGCGCCAGCGCCTTGGCCAGCGACCAGCACGTGAATATCGCCACCGATTTTAGCGGCAGCCGCAACAGTGTTCAGCGTGGCCGGAGCCAGCGCCTTGTTATCGTGTTCGGCGATTACGAGGATAGTCATGATCAGATCACCTTCGCTTCGTTTTTCAGTTTCTCGACCAGTTCAGCCACCGACTTGACCTTGATGCCCGCGCTGCGTGCAGCCGGCGCTTCGACCTTGAGGGTCTTGTTGGTGGAAGCGGTGGAAACGCCCAAAGCGTCAGGCGTCAGCACTTCAAGCGGCTTCTTCTTGGCTTTCATGATGTTTGGCAGCGACGCATAGCGCGGCTCGTTCAAACGCAGGTCGGTAGTGACGATCGCTGGCAGTTTCAGGGAAACGGTCTGCGCGCCGCCGTCGATCTCGCGAGTCACGGCAACGCTGTCGCCGGACACTTCGACTTTGGACGCGAAGGTGCCCTGACCGTAGCCGCTCAAAGCAGCGAGCATCTGGCCGGTCTGGTTGTTGTCGCTGTCGATGGCTTGTTTGCCGAGGATCACCAGCGATGGCTGTTCCTTGTCGACAACAGCCTTGAGCAGCTTGGCCACGGCCAGGGAGGTCAGGTCTTCGGCGGATTCGACGAGGATGGCGCGATCGGCACCCAGTGCCAGCGCGGTGCGCAGTTGCTCCTGGGCGGTGGTCGGGCCGATGGAGACGACGACGATCTCAGTCGCCACGCCTTTTTCCTTCAGGCGTACGGCTTCTTCTACAGCGATTTCGCAGAAAGGGTTCATCGACATCTTGACGTTGGCGAGGTCGACGCCGGAGTTGTCCGCCTTGACGCGAACCTTGACGTTATAGTCGACCACTCGTTTGACAGCTACAAGAACCTTCATGGATTCCTCGTTACTCTCCGGTGAAAAAAAGTCGCCTAGGCGAACCTGGCGGTTGATGCTCATGGGCGCAAGGGCACCTCTAAAAACGCCGGCATGAACCACACATGACCCAGCTCACGGGAGTGAAGACCATTCGTCAGTGATGACTGATGAGTCATTCATTATCGCGGCGTGTAAACTGCGCGTCGGAACCACGCAATGCGTCACTTTGTGCTGCCTTCGCCCTGTTTTTAGAGGTGCTCTTGAAACCAACAGTCAGCCTACGGCGAGCGCAAAACCGCCCGTATCTTGACCGGAACGCCTATTCCGGTCAATACGGCAAAATGGTCAGTCATAAGCCGTACGTCTGTGATTTATCTGGGCTGCGGCAATTTCAAACAAACGTTTGTATTGGACCCTGAGAGTGGTGTAGATATAATGCGCCGCTTAAGAGAGACACGCGTTTCATCCATTGTCGCTTTCGTCGCTTTTCGCGAAGGAAACAACGGATGCAACGCCAAACCTCCAATTAGAAAAAACTGTGAGCCTTGAGTAGGAGATAGCCCTGTGGAACGCGAATACATGGAATTCGACGTGGTAATCGTCGGTGCCGGCCCCGCTGGCCTGTCTGCCGCTTGCCGACTGAAACAGAAGGCCGCCGAAGCCGGTAAGGAAATCAGCGTCTGCGTGGTCGAAAAAGGCTCCGAGGTCGGTGCGCACATCCTCTCCGGTGCGGTGTTCGAGCCCCGCGCCCTGAACGAACTGTTCCCGGACTGGAAAGAACTCGGCGCCCCGTTGAACACGCCCGTCGTGCGCGATGACATTTATGTCCTGAGAAACGCCGAGGCCGCGAGCAAAATCCCTGACTTCTTTGTGCCCAAGACCATGCACAACGAAGGCAACTATATTATTTCCCTGGGCAACCTGTGCCGCTGGCTGGCCCAGCAGGCCGAGAACCTGGGCGTGGAAATCTACCCGGGCTTCGCCGCCCAGGAAGCGCTGTTCGACGAGAACGGCGTGGTTCGCGGGATCATCACCGGCGACCTGGGTGTCGACCGCGAAGGCCACCCGAAGGAAGGCCTCTTCACCCCTGGCATGGAACTGCGTGGCAAGTACACGCTGTTCGCCGAAGGCTGCCGTGGCCACATCGGCAAGCAACTGATCAAGCGCTTCAACCTCGACAGCGAGGCCGACGCCCAGCACTACGGCATCGGTCTGAAGGAAATCTGGGAAATCGATCCGGCCAAGCATCAACCCGGCCTGGTGGTGCACACCGCCGGCTGGCCGCTGGACATCATGGGCACCGAGAACACCGGCGGCTCCTTCCTCTATCACCTGGAAAATAACCAGGTGGTGGTCGGCCTGATCGTCGACCTGTCCTACAGCAACACCTTCCTGTCGCCGTTCGACGAGTTCCAGCGCCTCAAGCATCACCCGGTGCTCAAGCAGTACCTGGAAGGCGGCAAGCGTGTCAGCTATGGCGCTCGTGCATTGGCCAAGGGTGGTATCAATTCGCTGCCAAAAATGGTCTTCAAGGGTGGCGCATTGATCGGCTGCGATCTGGGCACCATGAACGTGGCCAAGATCAAGGGTAGCCACACCGCGATGAAATCCGGCATGCTCGCCGCCGAGGCCGTGGCCGATCGCCTGTTCGCCGAGTCCGAAGGCGGTGATGAACTGACCAACTACGTCGACAGCTTCAAGAGTAGCTGGCTGTATGAAGAGCTGTTCGCCAGCCGCAACTTTGGCCCGGCGATGCACAAGTTCGGCCCGATTATCGGCGCCGGCTTCAACTGGTTCGACCAGAACATCCTTGGCGGCAAAATGCCGTTCACCCTGCACGACACCAAGCCGGACTATGCCTGCCTCAAGCTGGCAGCCGATTGCAAGAAAATCGACTACCCGAAACCGGACGGCAAGATCAGTTTCGACAAACTCAGCTCGGTGTTCATCTCCGGTACCAACCATGAAGAAGAACAGCCTTGCCACCTGAAGCTGACCGACCCGAGCATCCCGATCAGCAAGAACCTGCCGCTGTACGACGAACCGGCCCAGCGCTACTGCCCGGCCGGCGTGTACGAAGTGGTGACCAAGGAAGACGGCGAGAAGCGCTTCCAGATCAACGCCCAGAACTGCGTGCACTGCAAGACCTGTGACATCAAGGACCCTTCGCAGAACATCACTTGGGTGTCGCCGGAAGGCGCTGGCGGACCGACTTACCCGAACATGTAAGCCGTTGCGCTGAACATCAAGGCTCCCGTAATGGGGGCCTTTTTGTTGCCTCCGATTCAAGCAACACAACAGTCCAAATGTGGGAGCGAGCTTGCTCGCGATAGGGATTTTTCATTCAACACAGATGTCGACCGACACACCGCGATCGCGAGCAAGGGATTTTCAAAGACTCAGGCGGCGCGCTCTTCCCCGGGGTTGCGCTCGAAGTAGCGCTTGTACTCCCGACTGAACTGCGACGAGCTCTGATACCCCACCTGGTGCGCGACCTGGGCCACGCCCATGCCCTCGGTGATCAACAGCCGCTGGGCCTTGAGCAGGCGCAAACGCTTGAGGTACTGCACTGGCGACAGCAAGGTGCTGCGCTTGAAATGCTCATGGAAGGTCGAGGCGCTCATGTTCGCGCAACTGGCCAAGGTCTCGACGTTCAGCGGCTCAGTGAAGTGCGCATGCAAATGGCTCAGGGCCGCGGCAATCCGGGCGAATTGACCTTGCTGCTCCACCAGCGCCCGCAACACATCGGCCTGGGGCCCGCGCAACGCGACGAACAGCAACTCCCGCAGCCGCGCCTGGCCCATGACCTGGCACTCCAGTGGGTCGTGCAAGCAACGCAACAAGCGTTCGACGCACCCACGCATGGCGTCATCGAGCACGGCGCAGGTCATCGATTCCAGCGTCTGCGGCGCCAGGCTCCGCCCCGGCACCAGCCCCATGGCCAGTACCAACTCCCCAAGCAGCGCCCGATCGATCGCAACGGAAACCCCAAGCAGCGGAGCATTGGGCATGGCGTAGGTTTCGCATTCGAAGGGCACCGGCAAGGCCTGGATCAGATAGTGCCCAGCGCCATATTCCAGTGTCCGCGGCCCCAGGTACGCCAATTTGCTGCCTTGGGCGATGATCACCAGGCTCGGCTCATAGAGCTGCGGGCCACGGGCGACGTCCTGGCTGGCCCGCAGCGCATGTACGCCGGGCAGTGGCGTCGGGACGAAGCCGTCACGGGTCGCCAGGGGTTCTATCAGTGAAACCAGCGTGGCGTTGGCATCAAGATGACGGGTCAACAACATGGGCAAAAACTTCACGAAAAATGGGATGAAACCATCATCGCAGGTCTGGCGTCACATAGGATCAGATCCTGGCCAAGACCGGAGGATTAGGCATGACACGCGGAGGAATCGCCATCGCCGCCGGCCGCCAGGACTCCCAGAATGGAACCCCTCACCGTTCACTGCTTAGCGAGGTCCATCATGTACACAGCCATCGGATATGCCGCCCAGTCGGCCACCACTCCCCTCGCCCCCATGAAGTTCGAGCGTCGCAGCCCGCGAGCCGACGATGTGGCGATCGACATTCTCTACTGCGGCGTCTGCCATTCCGACATCCACCAGGCCCGCAATGAATGGGGCATCGCCGTTTACCCGCTGATGCCCGGCCATGAAATCATCGGCAAAGTCACCGCCGTCGGTGCGAATGTCACCCGCTATAAAGCAGGCGATTTGGTCGGCGTGGGCTGCATGGTCGACTCTTGCCGCGAGTGCGAAGCTTGCCGCGCTGACCTGGAGCAATACTGCCTGGAAGGCATGACCCAGACCTACGCCAGCCCGGACCGCGTGAGTGGCGGCCACACCATGGGCGGTTACTCCAACAGCATCGTGGTCAGCGAACACTTCGTACTGCGCATTCCGGCAGCACTCGACCCGGCCAGCGCCGCACCACTTCTCTGCGCTGGCATCACCACCTACTCGCCCCTCAAGCACTATGGCGTGAAGGCTGGCGACAAGGTTGGCGTGCTGGGCATGGGCGGCCTGGGCCACATGGGCATCAAGTTCGCCAAGGCCATGGGCGCGGAAGTCACGTTGTTCACCCGCTCGGCGAGCAAGGCCGAAGAAGCCCGTCGCCAGGGTGCAGACCATGTGATCGTGTCCACCGACGCCGCACAGATGGCCGCCGCAGCCGGACGATTCCACTTCCTGCTGGACACCATTCCGGTGCAGCACGACCTCAATCCCTACCTTGACACGCTGCGTTTCGACGGCGTGCACATCATCGTGGGCCTGGTCGAGCCGATCGATCCGCCGGTACACGCGGCAAAACTGATCATGGGTCGCCGCGTCCTCGCCGGCTCGCTGATCGGCGGTGTCGCAGAAACCCAAGAGGTGCTGGATTTCTGCGCCGAACACAACATCAGCTGCGACATTGAAATGCTCGACATCCGCCAGATCAACGAGGCCTACAGCCGCATGATCGCCGGGGATGTGAAATACCGCTTTGTCATCGACATGGCCACGCTCAAGGCCTGACGCTCGTCAAGCCTTGGCGCCCAGTTCCGCCGACAGCCGGGCTGTGACCCCTTTGACCAGGGGAATCAGCTCGGCCATCTTTTCCAGCGGCATGTACGGCACGGTGCTGGCGATGCTGATACCGGCAACAATGCGCTTGCCGGCGTCACGGATCGGCGCCGCCACACAGCGAATCGACGGTTCGTTGTCTTCCAGGTCGAAGGCATAGCCCCCTGCCACGTACTCCACCATCCGTTGCTGGAACTGTTCCCAGGATTGTTCCTGATGCTGGGGCCAGAACTGATTCTTCCCACCCGCTGGCAGGCTGATTTCATACAGCCGCTTCCATTGTTCCTGCGAGTCATCGAGCATCAGCGCCTTGCCGATCCCGGTGCGCGCCAACGGCATGCGATGGCCTACGCGCGAGCGCATTTCCGGACCGTTGCGCCCTGGATTTTTCAGCAGGTACAAGACTTCGTCGCCCTCGCGAATCGCCAAGTGCACGGTGTCCCCGGTGAGCGCCGACAGCTCGTCCAGGTACGGCCCCGCCAGGCTCACCAGTGGCAACTCTTCCCGGGCCTGAAAGCCCAGTTCGATCAGTTTCGGCCCCAGCAGGTAACCCACTTGCGGCACCACGCGCAGGTAACGCTCGTCCACCAGGCAACTGGCCAGGCGATGGGTGGTGCTGCGGGTGGTGCCGATCAGCCGGGCGATTTCCTTCAAGTCACGGGCGCCGCTGGCGACCGCCTGGACCACACCCAAGCCACGCAACAATGTCTGCGTGCCTGTGGGCGCGGCGTCCTTGGTGATTTTTGGATCGTCTTGCTGCATAGCCGGCCTTCAACAGTGAGCGGGGAACGGGCGGCATTATGGTCGCCCGCCCCGTCGGACTACAACTCGATGCGCTCGACCTTCCCGACCAGCAGGATGTAGGACAGCGCGCCAGCCAGTGCCAGGACAGCGATATAGGTGATGGCCGGGGCAAACGAATCGCCGCTGGCGAGGAAGCCAATGACGATCGGCGTGGCGATGGCCGCCAGGTTGCCGATGAAGTTGAACACCCCACCGGTCAACCCGAGCAGTCGCGCCGGCGCCAGTGTGGAGACCAGCGACCAGGTGATCGACGCCAGGCCATTGCCGAAGAACGCCAGGGCCAGGAAAGCGATCACCAACGGCGTCGACTCGACAAAGTTGGCGCCGATGATCGAGGTCGAGATCAGCAAGCCGCCAATGATTGGCAGCTTGCGCGCGAACCCCACGGTCGCGCCGCGGCGAATCAGCCAGTCGGAAAAGAACCCGGAGCACAGCACGCCGACAAACGCCGCGAGGAACGGCAACGACGCCAGCAAGCCGGACTTGATGAAGTCCATGCCGCGATATTTCACCAGGTAGGTCGGGAACCACGTCAGGAAAAACCACAGCGTGGAGTTGAGGCAGAACTGCCCCAGGTAAATGCCCCACAACTTGCGTTGGGTCAGGACGATGCCCAGGTCGGTCCAACTGAATTTCGCCTTGACCTTGGCGGTATCGGCCTGGATATCCACCAGCCCGCCGCCTTCGCGGATCAATTCGATTTCGGCGGCGTTGGCGCCTTTGAAATCCCGTGGCTCGCGATACACCGCGTACCAGATCGCCGCCCAGAGAATGCCCACCGCGCCCGTGGCGACAAACACCATGTGCCAACCGAAGGCGTGTTGCAGCCAGGCCAATACCGGGGTCAGGAAGGCCAGCCCGACAAACTGCCCGGAGGTATAGAAACCGATGGCCGTGGCCCGCTCGCGCTCAGGAAACCAGGTGGTGACCACGCGGCTGTTGATCGGATAAGCCGGCGCTTCCAGGGCACCGACCGCCATGCGCAGCACGAACAGCGCGATGAAACTGGCGGCAAAACCCAGCATTACCGTGGCCACCGACCACAACAGCAGTGCCACGCTGTACAGAATGCGCGGCGGCACTCGATCTACCAGCCAACCACCGGGGATCTGCATGGCAGCGTAGGTCCAGCCGAACGCCGAGAAAATCAGCCCGACGTGGATCGGATCGATGCCCAGGTCGCTGGTCAATGCGGGGGCGGCGATCGAGAGGTTGCTGCGGTCCAGGTAATTGATCACCACGGTGATGAACAGCAGGACCATGATGAAAAAACGCTTGCGGCTGGGCGTCACCAACGACGCCTGCGCGCTCAGGGTGTGCGCTTGCATGTGAGGTGCCTCTTTTTATGTTTATTGAGGAGTCGAGCACGCCCGATCGTTCCCACGCTCTGCGTGGAAACGCCTCTACGGACGCTCCGCGCTCGGCTCTTGAGGGACGCGGAGCGTCCCTGGCTGCATTCCCACGCAGAGCGTGGGAACGATCAAACCAAGAGAGTCAGGGCTCACTCACCACTCGGCAAAACTGCCATCGGCATGCCGCCAGATCGGGTTGCGCCAGCGGTGGCCGATGGCTGCGCGTTCGATGACGTATTCCTCGTTGATCTCTATGCCCAGGCCCGGACCATTGGGGATTTTCACGAAGCCCTTGTCGTAGTCGAACACCTGTGGATCCTTGATGTAATCCAGCAGGTCGTTGCTCTCGTTGTAGTGGATACCCAGGCTCTGTTCCTGGATGAACGCGTTGTAGCAGACCGCATCCAGTTGCAGGCACGCCGCCAGGGCGATCGGGCCCAGCGGGCAGTGCAATGCCAGCGCCACGTCGTAGGCCTCGGCCATGTTGGCGATCTTGCGGGTTTCGGTGATGCCGCCGGCGTGGGACGCATCCGGCTGGATGATGTCCACGTAGCCTTCGCTGAGTACGCGCTTGAAGTCCCAGCGCGAGAACAAGCGCTCGCCCAGGGCAATCGGGGTGCTGGTCAGCGGCGCCAACTCCTTGAGGGCTTCGTAGTTTTCACTGAGCACCGGCTCTTCGATGAACATCAGCTTGTAGGGGTCGAGTTCCTTCATCAACACCTTGGCCATGGGCTTGTGCACCCGCCCATGGAAGTCCACGCCAATGCCGACGTTCGGCCCCACCGCATCGCGCACCGCCGCGACGTTGGCCAGGGCCAGGTCGACTTTTTCATAGGTGTCGAGAAACTGCAGCTCTTCGGTGCCGTTCATCTTCACCGCCGTGAAGCCCCGCGCCACGGCTTCTTTCGCCGCCCGGGCGGTGTCCGCCGGCCGGTCGCCGCCGATCCACGAATACACCCGGATCTTGTCGCGCACCTGGCCGCCCAGCAGGTCGCTGACCGACACGCCCAGGGCCTTGCCCTTGATGTCCCACAGCGCCTGGTCGATACCGGCCAGGGCACTCATGTGAATCGCCCCACCGCGGTAGAAGCCGCCGCGATAGAGCACGGTCCAGATGTCTTCGATGTTGCGTGGGTCTTTGCCGATCAGGTAGTCGGACAATTCCTCGACGGCAGCCGCCACTGTGTGGGCACGCCCTTCGACCACAGGCTCGCCCCAACCGGTCACGCCCTCGTCGGTCTCGACCTTGAGGAAGCACCAGCGCGGCGGAACGATAAACGTGGTCAGCTTGGTGATTTTCATCTTGTTGTCTCTCTTGTCAGATGCAGCGCACGGGGCGCTGGAAAAGTCTTCAGTTCAAGGCGTTCCATGCGGCCACGTAGGCCTTGGCCCGCACCGCCACTTCATCCGCTGTCAGGCCCGGCTTGAACAGCCCGGAACCGAGGCCGAAACCCTTGACACCGGCTTCGACAAACACCGCCATGTTGTCCGGCGTAATCCCGCCCACCGGCACCAACACAGTCCCGGCCGGCAGTACCGCGAGCCAGGCCTTGACCACCGCCGGGCCCATTTGCTCGGCGGGGAACATCTTCAGTACATGGGCCCCTTCAGCCAGCGCGGCAAAGGCTTCGGTGGGCGTGGCGACGCCTGGCGACAGGTACAAGCCCGCCGCTTTCGCCGCGCGCAGCACCTTCGGATCGCTGTGGGGCATGACGATCACTTGGCCGCCAGCGGCTTTCACCTGCTCGACCTGTTCGGGCGTGAGCACGGTACCGGCACCGATCAGGCAATCGGCGGGCAAGGTATTGCGCAGGATGCGGATGCTTTCGTACGGTTCGGGGGAATTGAGCGGCACTTCGATGACGCGAAATCCGGCGCTGTACAGGACCTCGCCGATGGCTGCCGCCTCTTCGGGACGCAGACCACGCAGGATCGCGATCAGCCCGTTGTGCGCCAGTGCTTGTGTGAGCATGTGAGACCTCCAGTCAGGTTCAGGGGACGGTGGAATCGAGCAACCCGGCCGCTACGGCCAGTTGCCACAAACCGCGTTCGGTGGCCTGTTCGGCCAAGACCACCCGGGCGAAGCCGCAGGCGTCTAGGGCCCGTTGATAACGGACACAGAGTTGGGAGTTGCCGATCAGCACCACCGTCGGCAGGTGCAGGCTGTCGCGGCGACGGCGTTGCACCTCGGCCAGCGCCGTCAGCTCATGGCCGATCAGCAGGCCCGAGAGGTAATCGGCCTGGGCGCTGGCCTCCAGTTCGCCGGTCAAGCCCAGGCTGCGAGCGCTGAACACCGTGGACAACGGCCCGATCCGGCCGTCCACCGACAACGCCACCTGTACGCCACGATCAAAGGCCACGCCATCGAAGGTCGTACTCCGTTGCTGGGTGCGGCCAAGAATGCTGTGGTCACTGAGCACGGCGAAGATCTCGCCGGTCATGAAGGTGTCGAAATGCACGATGCAGCCATCGGCCACTTCCACCCATTTCGAATGACTGCCGGGCAAACCGATCAGCACCGCTTCGTCCGGCAGGCTGTGCAAGGCGCCAAGCACCTGGGTTTCTTCACCGCGCATGACATTGGGCAAGCGTGAACGCTGAATCACGCCGGGCACAATGTGCACATCGACACCGCGAAGGCTGCGAACGGTTCGTAGGGAATGTCCGAGATTGGCGACGTTGGCGGGTGTGTCGCAGTACGGCGCTTCACGCCAGCCCTGAGCGCTGCCGACCATGCCGCAGGCAATGACAGGCAAGCCAGGCTGCGCATCGAGCCAATCGCCGCAGGCCTCGTCGAAGGCCAGTTCGAAACCGTCGATGCACACCCGGCCGGCCACGGTTCGCGGCCCGGAAGGCAACTGCATGATCCCCGATGACAGCGAGCGCTGCTCGAGCACCTCGCCACCGGCTGCGAGTTTGTAAGCCCGTAATGAGGTGGTCCCCCAATCGAGCGCGATCAATTGCGCCTGCATCCGCTTCACCTGTTCTGTTTTTTGGCAGTGAGTGGAACGGACTATAAACCTGGGCGCGACAATATCTCAATATATAAATATCACTCCCATATATTGGGATCTAGTAAACCAACCACAAAGCCAATCGCCATCCGTCCAAGACCCTGCTACGTTTCTGAACGGACGCCAAACAACTCAGGGAAAAAGTGATGGGACAACAGCTGAAAATCCTCGGCCGCACTTCCTCGATCAACGTCAGGAAAGTGCTGTGGACCTGCCAGGAACTGGAAATCGCCTACGAGCGCGAAGACTGGGGCATTGGTTTTTCTTCGACCCAAGACCCGGATTTCCTGGCCTTGAATCCCAACGCCCAGGTGCCGGTGATCATTGATGAGAACGGTGTGCTCTGGGAGTCGAACACCATTTGCCGCTATCTGGTGGGCAAACATGGGCGCAACGACCTGCTGCCTGTCGAACCTGCCGCACGGGCGCGTGTCGAGCAGTGGATGGACTGGCAAGCCACAGAGCTCAACCCGTCATGGGGTTACGCATTCCACGCCCTGGTACGCAAGAATCCGGACTTCCAGGACCCACAGCGAATCGCCGCCGGCGTCAAAGGCTGGAACGAGAAGATGGGTTTGCTGGAGCAGCAGTTGAACCGCACCGGCGCCTACGTGGCCGGTACGGCGCTTTCCCTTGCGGATGTGCTCATCGGCTTGTCGGTGCACCGCTGGCGCCAGGCGCCCATGGAGCGTCCCGACTATCCGGCCGTGGCGGCCTACTGCAAACGCCTCGAACAGCGACCGGGGTTTGCCGAGTACGCATCCGCCGCGCACTCATGAAGTGCTCAGTTGCCGTTAGCGAAATCCCGTAGCACCTTGCCGTCCATTCGGTAGCGCACCCACTCTTCCTGTGGTTGCGCGCCGAGGGATTTGTAGAACTCGATGGCCGGCGTGTTCCAGTCCAGCACACTCCATTCGAAACGCCCGCAATCGTTGTCACAGGCAACTTTCGCCAAATGGCGCAGCAACGTCTTGCCCGCCCCGCCACCGCGCTGGTCAGGCGTGATGTACAAGTCTTCGAGGTACAGGCAGTTGCTGCCCAGCCAGGTGGAATAACTGAAGAAAAACACCGCGAAACCGATTGGCACGCCATCACGCAGGCAGATCAACCCGTGGGCCGTTGCGCCTTCGCTGAACAGGCTGCGCTCGATGTCCGCCACACTGGCGATGACTTCGTGGCGGGCCTTTTCGTAATCGGCAAGCTCGGTGATGAAGGCAAGGATTTGAGGCGCATCGCTGGGTTGCGCAGGACGGATCTCGATGGACATGAACAGGCCTTGTAGCCAATTGAAAGCGCCATACTAAGCCGCCACGGGGCGCTCGTCACATATGAAAATGAACATCATCCACGAACCCACGAAGTACCGACATACAAAGGATCTGTCATGACCGCTGCCGTCTTTGCACCTTTTCAAACCGTCGCTGCCCAGTTGCTGCCTCACGCACTGGAGCCATCGGAGGATGGCGCTCACGATCTGTCACACCTGCAACGGGTCTGGCACAACGTACGCTTGCTCCACCGTCATGAAGGCGGTGACCTGCTTATCCTGCTGGCGGCAACGTTGCTGCATGACTGCGTGGCAGTGGAAAAGAATTCACCGCTGCGCGCCCAAGCCTCTCGCCTGGCAGCGGATAAGGCATCGACACTGTTGTCGACACTGAACTGGCCAAACGAAAAAATCAGCGCCGTTGCCCATGCCATCGAGGCTCACAGTTTTTCGGCCAATATCGCAGCAATCACACTCGAAGCCAAAATTCTCCAGGACGCCGACCGCCTAGACTCATTGGGCCTGCTCGGGGTGGCGCGCACATTCTATGTGGCCGGACGCATGGGCAGTGCGCTCTATGACCCTCAGGATCCGCAGGCCAAATCCCGGGATTACGATGATCGACGTTTCTGCCTCGATCATTTCCAGACCAAATTGTTGCACCTGGCCGACGGTTTCCAGACTGCCACCGGGCAACACATGGCGCTGACCCGTCACGAAAAACTAAAAAACTTCATGGAGCAATTCATGGAAGAAGCCGGACTCGACGACTAGACCATTCGTCGCACCCGAGGCACCAACCCAAATCCAGCGAGGCCCAAGATCAGGTAAGCATTCTGAAAAATGGAGGCGACACCCATGATCACTTCAAGGCTGACCGCGTTCACCTTCGCCGCGTTGCTGTCCTCGGTAGCCTTCGCGGCTTCGACCTCCGGCACCGGGCCGACCGATCCCGTGCAAGCGCCCAACTCCCCCGCCACGCAAGGCCTGCCCAAATTGAACACCGACGGTACCGGCGGCGGCCTGAACAATGGCCAGCCACCCGCCACCGGCACTGATCCGCGCGTGCAGGGTAATGACACGGGTCGTCAGGGCGGCATGAATACACCGGACTCGACAGCGCCTGATAACGCCGAGACCGGGGTGGGCTCGAAAACCACGACCGGTGGTTCGGGCTCCGAAGGTGGCTCCGCCAGCCAATAGCCTCTGCCCGGACATTTGAGGAGGAACATCCCATGCCTCGTGGAAGCAAAGACAAATACACCGCCGAGCAAAAGCGCAAGGCCGCACACATTGAAAAAAGCTACGAGAAAAAAGGTGTGTCCGAGAACGAAGCCGAGGCACGCGCCTGGGCGACCGTGAACAAGCAGTCCGGTGGTGGCGAACGCTCCGGTGGTTCGGGCAAGGAAAAGCCGGCAACGGCCAAGAAAACCGACCGCAAGGAATCGGCCCGCCGCGCCGCCAAGACCCGCGAAGGTCACCCGCGTACCAGCAAAGCCTCCCATGCGACTCAGACGGTGGACAGCCTGATGAAGGAGGCGCGGGCGAAAAACATTCCCGGGCGCTCGAGGATGCGTAAGCAGGAATTGGTTGAGGCGTTGCGCAAGGCGGGGTGATTGGTGGCGTCAGGGAGGACGCTATCGCGAGCAGGCTCGCTCCCACACTGGGTTCTGTGCTGTGTCGAGGTTAAAAGGGGGTGGGGGGGGTGTTTGGGGTTCTGCGCCCTGGCACAAAAACCTGTGGGAGCGAGCTTGCTCGCGATGGCGGTGGATCAGGTTAGAAGGTGTTGAATGTACCGACGCCTTCGCGAGCAAGCTCGCTCCCACAGGGGATCTGTGCTGTGCCGGGGTTCTGCGCCCTGGCACAAAAACCTGTGGGAGCGAGCCTGCTCGCGATGACGGTAGATCAGTCGCCGGTAATCCTGCCGTCTAGCGCTGTTTCAAGCGGTCGATCACCACCGCCAGCAGCAGGATCGAGCCGCGGATGACGTATTGGTAGAAGGTGTCGATGTTCTTCAGGTTCATCGCGTTTTCGATGATCGCCAAAATCAGCACGCCAGCGATGACGTGGCGAATCATGCCAATGCCACCGCTCAACGACACCCCGCCCAGCACGCAGGCCGAAATCACCGTCAGTTCGAAACCCTGGCCGATCATCGGCTGGCCCGAGGTCATGCGCGACGCCAGGATGACCCCGGCCAGAGCGCCGATCAAACCATGCACGGCGAAGATGATGATCTTGGTGCGATCAACGTTCACCCCCGCCAACAACGCTGCTTCCTGGTTGCCACCGATGGCCATGGTATTGCGCCCGTAGGTGGTGTAATTCAGCAGCCAACCGAAAAACAGAAAGCAGGCAATGGTGATCAGGATCGGCACCGGTACGCCGAACAATTGGCCGTTGCCGAACACGAAGAACGATTCCTGCGACACACCCACCGCTTTGCCGTTGGCAAAGATGTAGGCCAGGCCGCGGACGATCTGCATCGTTGCCAGGGTGGTGATCAACGCGTTGACCCGCAGCTTGGCGATGACGATGCCGTTGATCAGGCCGACGATCAGCCCCATCACCAGCGCTGCGCTGACGCCGAGGAACACGCTGTTGGTGTCGCGCATCACCACCGCCGCGACGACGCCGGCACAGGCAATCACCGAACCGACCGACAAGTCGAAGTGCCCGGACGCCAGGCAATACAACATGGTGCAGGCCGCGATGCCGGTGGTGGAAATCGCCAGGCCCAGGCCGCGCATGTTCAGCGGCGACAGGAAGTTGTCGATCATCAGGGTGCAGAGCACGAAGATGCCGATGGCCGCCAGCAGCATGACCCAGTCATCCAGGAAACGGCGCAGGTCCAGGGGTTTGCGTGCCGTTGGCAGTGCATTGTTTTGAATGGTCATGATTTACCTCTCAGTTCGCCGCGTCGGCAACGCGTTGGCGCGGCAGCGCCAGTTGCAGCAGGTTGGATTCGTTGGCCTGGTCACGCGGCAGCTCGCCGCGCATGGCCCCTTCGCAGAGCACCAGGATTCGGTCGGAAATGCCCATCACTTCCATCAGGTCGCTGGACACCACAATCACCGCGATACCGTCGGCTGCCAGGTTGTGGATAATCTGGTAGATCTCCGCCTTGGCGCCGATGTCGATGCCGCGAGTAGGCTCGTCCAACAGCAGGACTTTCATCGGCATCGACAACCAGCGACCAAGAATCGCCTTCTGCTGGTTGCCGCCGGACAGGTACATGATTTTCTGGCTGGCCGCCGGGGTCTTCACTTTCAGCGACTTGATCTGCTTGTCGGCATTGCCCCGCTCCCAGTCGCCACGCAACAGGCAGCCGAGCGTGGAATGAGACGGGCGCGCACTGATGTTGATGTTCTCGCCCACACTGCCCAACGGGATGATGCCTTCCTTCTTGCGATCCTCCGGGCAGAGCAGCACGCCCGCGGCGATGGCATCCCGAGGTGAACGCAGTTTCAGTTCCTTGTCGTGCAGGACGAGACTTCCTTCGCGCTGACGCTCCAAGCCACTGAGCAAGCGCAGCAGCTCGGTACGACCGGCGCCGACCAGCCCGAACAAGCCGAGAATCTCGCCCTTGTGCACCTGGAAACTCACCGGTTCGCGCAAGCCCGGCCCCAACAGGCCCTTCACGTGCAGCGCCACATCGCCGCGCTCCCGAGGACGGTAGTCATAGATGTCCTGGATATCGCGACCGACCATGCACGTGACGAGTTGATCATGGGTCAACTCGCTCATGTTCTCGAAGGTCCGCACGTAACGACCGTCCTTGAACACCGTCACCGCATTGCAGATGCGAAACACCTCTTCCATGCGGTGGCTGACGTAGAGCACCACTTTGCCCTCGTCTCGCAGCCGGCCGATGATCGCCATCAAACGGTCGATTTCCCGGGCAGAGAGGCTGCTGGTGGGCTCGTCGAAAGCAATGACGTGGGCACCACGAGACAAGGCCTTGGCGATTTCCACCAATTGGCGCTGGCCGAGGGACAGGCGACCGACTTTTTCCTGGGGGTCGATTTCGTCGGCCAGGCCTTTGAGCAGTGTCAGCGCCTGTTGGCGCAGCACGCCACGATTGACCAGGCCGAAACGTGCCGGCAAATGGCCAAGAAACAAATTCTCAGCGACGGTCATTTCCGGCACCAGGTGCAGCTCCTGGTGAATCACTGCCACACCGCTGGCGATGCTGTCAGCAGTGCCTTTGAACGCCATCGTCTGTTCGCCGATCTGCAAGTCGCCGCTGCTCGGGATGTAGGCACCGCCCAGGATCTTGAGCAGCGTGGACTTGCCGGCGCCGTTTTCACCCATCAAGGCATGGACCTGCCCCGGATGGGCCACGAAACTGATATTGGCCAGCGCCTGCACGCCGGGAAAGGACTTGCCGATCCCGTTGAATCGCAAGCTGCCGCCGATGTTGTGTTGCCGTGTCGCTGTTTGCGCTTGCATAACCACCTCGAACTTACAGAGATCAAGCGACCCCGCCACTCAAGTGACCAGGGCCGCTTTTGAATCAACCGGCCGTCAGTTCCACAGGCCGATTTTTTCCAGCTCTTGCTTGAAGTTCTCCCGGGTGATCAGCGTCACCTCGTCCATGGCGGTGTACTTCGGCGGCTCCTTGCCGGTGGTGATCCACTCGTACATCATTTCGGCGGTCTTGTAGCCTTCGATGTGCGGGCTTGGCAGCATCGAACCGAAGAAGCCGCTGTCAGGTTTCTTCAATTCACCGATAGCGTCGGTGCCGTTGATGCCGATGCCGATCACGTTCTTGGCATTGAACCCGGCGGCTTCGGTGGCGCGCACGCCGCCCAGCACGGTGTTGTCGTTCATGCCGCCGATGATCAGGTTTTTCGCGGCGCTTGGCAGCTTCACCAAGGCCGAGTTGGTGGAGTCCATGCTGCCGGGTACGTCGAGGGTTTTCAGGGCTGCTGTGAGGATGTGATCTTTCGGCATACCGGCATCTTCAAGCGATTTGATCGAACCGTCGGTGCGCTTCTTGCCAGTGTCCAGTTCGTTGTAGGTGTTGATCACCGCATAGGTTTCTTTCCAATCCCAGCCGCGTTTTTTCGCTTCAGCGGCCATGGCGGCGCCCTGCTTCTGGCCGACTTCGAACGCGGCCATGCCCAGGTACGGTACGTCTTCCATGAACTTGCCATCGGAACCGACGAAGCGGTCGTCGACAGCGATCACTTTCATGTCATTGAGCTTGGCCTTGGCCACGATGGCCGGGCCGAGGGATACGTCCGGCGGGCAGATCACGAAGCCCTTGGCACCGTTGGCGGCCAGGCTGTCGATGGCCGAGAGGGTTTTCTCGCCGTCGGGTACGGCGATCTTGATCAACTGGAAGCCTTTATCCTTGGCCGCCTTCTCGGCAAACGCCCATTCGGTCTGGAACCAAGGCTCCTCGGCCTGCTTGACCAGGAAACCAATTTTTACCGCCTCGGCCGCCAGCAAGTGGCTGCTGAGGCTGACGGCGGTAACCGCCAGGGCGGCGCGACACAGGGAACGGATCCCACGACGATGTTTCATAGTTGACTCCTTGTTTTTTTTATTGAAAGCCAAACGTCCAGGTTTCTGCTCCACCGTCGGTGGAAATGCGCAGGCTGGGCGGTTACATCAAGTTGCTACACAGCATAGGCCTGAATAGTCATATCGTATGATGATTGGATTACAGGCGAAGTTTCCCACTGCAATCCAGGAATATTCAGTCGTGGTACATGACCGAACGTCCCCCATCGATGGTGATGCATGAGGCATTGATAAACGGTGCTTCGTCACTGGCCAGGAACACGGCCGTCATTGCCACTTCGATCGGTTGCCCGACGCGCCGTGGCGGGTGCAGATCCAGCGCACGCTGGCGTTCGGCATGGGGATCGGCAAAGCCGTTCCAGTAGTCGACGTTCAGTTGGGTTTCGATATAACCCGGGGCGATGGCGTTGACGCGTACCCCTTTGGGCGCGTATTCGATGCCCAGGGCGCGAGTCAGGCCGAGCAGGCCATGCTTGGCCACCGGGTAAGGGAAACAGCCGGGAATGATGTGGGACGAATGGACCGAGGCAATGTTGATGATGCTGCCCACGCCCTGCTCGATCATCTGTGGCAACACCGCCTTGCAACCGTACCAGGCGCCATCCAGGTCGATGGCGAAGCAGCGACGCCAGTCCTCTTCGGTCATTTCCAGTGGGTCGCGGAAGACATTGACGCCAGCGCAGTTGACCAACACATCGATGCGACCGTGCAGCTCAAGGGCGCGCCGGGCCATGGCCTGCAAGTCCTGCGGCTTCGACACATCGGCCTGCAGCGCTTGCACATCGGCCCCGCGCTCACGCCAGTGGGCGGCCACCGCCTCGACCTTCTGCGCCTGGATATCACTGATCACCAACCGGGCCTGTTGCGACGCGAACGCCGCGACGATGGCCTCGCCAATGCCTTGGGCGGCACCGGTCAACAGCACGACCTTGTCTTTCAGGCGCTCGCCCTTCGGTGGCTCCGGCACGGGGGGCAAGACCAAGGGCTCAGCCATGGTTTACGCCTCCTGCTCGCGGGCACGACAAAAACCGGGCATCCACGGATGACCGGCGCAAAGACGCTTGAAAAAACAGTGGCCGGCGTACGCCACCGGGGCGTACGGGGAAAGATCGTTGCATCACTTCACCTGTTTTGTTTTTTTAGTGTGAGTGCGTATTGCCGATGGAGCCGACTATAAACCCGGCCACCAAATAATCTCAATATATATATTTACATCCCATATTTTGGGATTCAGCCTGCAAACCTTGTACACGCCACGCCAGGCACATCGACACGCATCGACAGCACGGCACCGTCCAGCGGATGACCCAATGGGCTCGCCGCGCTGGTGATGTACAGCGTCTTGAGGTCTTCGCCGCCGAATACACAACTGGTCGGGCGGCTGACGGGCAGTTCGATCACCCGATCGACCTGTCCATCCGGGCTCAGCCGCAGCAGGCAACTGCCGTCCCAGCGAGCGTTCCAGATATAGCCCCGGGCATCCATCGCCGAGCCATCCGGGCCGCCACGGGGATGGGGGCCGAACCAGACCTCGGCAGGCGCCAGGTTGCCCTCAGGGTAGATAAAGTGCCGATACAACGTGCCATCCAGGCTCTCGCCGAAATACACCGTGGTGCCATCGGGGCTCCAGAGCAACGTGTTCGGAATACCCAGCCCGCGCAGCAAGGGCATGACCCTGCCATCACCGGCGACGCGAAACAGCCCGCCGGAACGCCGCTCGATCGGCAAGTCCTCGCCTTCGTCACCGATATTGTTCTGCATGGTGCCGAGCCAGAGTTGACCCAGGGCGTCGCAACGGGCCTCGTTGGGACGATTGCCTGGCTGGGGATCGGCCATGCACAGCAGCGTCAGGCGCGGTTCCAGGCCCGGAGAATCGAGATCAAGGCGGTAGACCCCACTGCTCAGGGTCACCAAGGCGTCGCCACTCTGGGTCGGAATGAAAGCGGACACATGCTCGGGCATCTGCCAGATCTGTACGTTGGCGCCGATCAGCCGCAGTGCCTGCTTGCCGGCGATATCGACCCAATACAACGCCTGGGTCGGCTCGTCCCAGAAGGGCCCTTCGCCCAACTTCGCCCGGTGTTCCGTCACAGCCGTCCACTTCATTGAAACCTCCCGTTCCCGGCTTGCCCGGCAGCGTCTGTTCGACCGGCCATGACATTGGGGTAAAAGCGTTTGATGGCCAGGTCAGCGTTATCGATCAGGGTCATGCAGGCCCAGACGCCCCGCGCCGCGTCACGGGCGGCGATAGCGTCAGCGATGTCCTTGTGGATGGGCAAAGTGCGGCGCAGCTCATCCGGGTCGGCCGCCGATACTTCGAACGACACCGCCAGCAGCGCTCCGAGGGCCGGGACCATTTGCTCGATGAACTGATTATGGCTGGCCGCGAGGATGCACTCATGGAAAAACTGGTCGGCACGGTTGTAATCGGCGCCGCTGTCCACGGCGCGCTCCAGCGCATGGTAGGCCAGGCGGATCGCCTGCACCTGATCAGCCGTGGCCCGCTCACAGGCCCAGCGCACCGCCATCGGCTCGATGGTGCGACGCAGGTCCAGCAAGTCATCGACAAAATTTTCCGGCAGGCCGCTGCGTGACAGCCAGCCAACCACTTGGGGGTCGAACAGGTTCCAGCGCCGCACCGGCAATACCCGCGTGCCGACTTTCGGCCCGACTTCCAGCATGCCTTTGGCCACCAGGGTCTTGATCGCCTCGCGAATCACCGTGCGACTGACGCCCAGTTGCTCGCCCAAGTCCGCTTCGACCTTGATGGTTTGCCCAGGCTTGACCTGGCCGGCGGCTATCCAGCCCCCCAGCCAATCGACGGTCGATGCATGAAAACTGCTGGACATGAAAACCCCGCGGGCCGCTCTTATTGGAGGCCCACGCTAATCATCATACGATTGAGTGTCAATTTGAATTTTGCATACCCCTGTGGGAGCGAGCTTGCTCGCGATAGCGGTGGGTCAGTTAAGGAGGTGTTGGATGTGCCGGCGTCATCGCGAGCAAGCTCGCTCCCACAGTAGATTCCGGGCGTTCACATTGTTTGTGTTCACCACACATCTGGTGTGGGAGCGAGCTTGCTCGCGATAGCGGTAGGTCAGCTGGAGAAGAGGTTGGATGTGCCGGCGTCATCGCGAGCAAGCTCGCTCCCACAGTAGATTCCGAGCGTTCACATTGTTTGTGTTCGCTACACATCTGATGTGGGAGCGAGCTTGCTCGCGATAGCGGTGGGTCAGTTAAGGAGATGTTGGATGTGCCGGCGTCATCGCGAGCAAGCTCGCTCCCACAGTAGATTCCGGGCGTTCACATTGTTTGTGTTCGCTACACATCTGATGTGGGAGCGAGCTTGCTCGCGATAGCGGTGGGTCAGTTAAGGAGATGTTGGATGTGCCGGCGTCATCGCGAGCAGGCTCGCTCCCACAGTAGATTCCGGGCGTTCACATTGTTTGTGTTCGCTCACATCTGATGTGGGAGCGAGCTTGCTCGCGATAGCGGTGGGTCAGTGGAGAGAGGTTGGATGTGCCGGCGTCATCGCGAGCAAGCTCGCTCCCACAGTAGATTCCGGGCGTTCACATTGTTTGTGTTCGCTACACATCTGGTGTGGGAGCGAGCTTGCTCGCGATAGCGGTGGGTCAGTTAAGGAGATGTTGGATGTGCCGGCGTCATCGCGAGCAGGCTCGCTCCCACAGGGGTTATGGTTCCAGGCCTATGGGGAAAAATTCGCCGCTGCTCCACACGCCCAACCAGCGCTGCCCGTCGATCTCGCGGCTGACCGCCAGCTCTACCAGTTGGTAGAAGACATTGCGATGGATCAGCGCTTCGAGATTGCTGCGCACATGCACGTAGGGCGCAGGTTCCTGGGTCTGGGGATCGATCACCACCCGCAGCGGATGCTCGGCACCGGCCTCGGTGGTTTCCTCGACATTGGTGGTGAAGCGCAACAATTGCCCTTCCCCCTGCCCTTCGACCTCAAGGGTCACGGCCACGAACGGCGCGTCATCGACCTTGATGCCGACTTTTTCCACAGGGGTAATCAGGAAGTAATCATCGCCGTCGCGGCGGATGATGGTGGAGAACAGCTTGACCATCGGCTTTCGCCCGATGGGCGTACCCAGGTAGTACCAGGTGCCGTCCCGGGCGATGCGCATGTCGATGTCGCCGCAGAAGTCGGGATTCCACAAATGGACCGGCGGCAGGCCTTTGGTCTTGGGGATCTGCCCCAGCAAGTCATTGGCTTTTTGCGGTCCGCTCATGGTGACTCCTGATTATTTATTCGTCGCTCATCCCCAGCAGGCTACGGGCATATTCACGCAAAGGCGTGGCGATGAGGTCTTGTGGCTGCTTGTCGTGCAACGTCAGTAAACCGCCACGACTCTTGATCCGTGCAGTATCAATCAAATACTGGGTGCTGGTCTCGATCAACATGATTTGAATCACGCTGGTATCGACACCCAAGCGATCCAAGGCTTCTTCATCCTGCCATTCGTCAGTGTTGCCGATGCGGTTGTCAGCCTTGGCGAAGCGGGTGTACAGCAAATAATGGGCGCCGGCGGAACGGGCCTCGCCCATGGCCTGGTCGAGGCCTTCGGGAACGCGGGCGCGACGGACCATGGGGAAATATTCGATGAAGCCATTGAAGGCTTCTTCGGCCACGACGTTGGGACGCGGATAAGCGCTGCCTGGCGGAGCGAAAGCGCCCTGGGCGATGTAGATGAACGAGTCGGGCTGAATACGCAGGTTGTTCACACGACGGCTGTCGCTATGGTCCAGCAGGCCGGCGTCGCTCATGTGATAACGAACGCCCTCTCCCATGTCGCTGACATTCATGCAGCCACCAAGCGCCAAAATGGCCAGCAGCAAAACCAGGCTACGCATCCTACCCTCCAAAGAACCGGTGTCGGAAAACCGGCGAATGGTCGTGGGATGCAGCTTTTGCGCCAGCTTGCAGGATGAAGGTGCGCAGTAACCCGTAGGAGCTGCCGAAGGCTGCGATCTTTTGATCTTGATCTACTGGGCGTTCACTCACGACTCAATGGTTTGGGTAAAGATCGCAGCCTCGTTGCACTCGACAGCTCCTACAGCTCCTACAGCTCCTACAGCTCCTACAGCTCCTACAGCTCCTACAGCAGAGTGCACCTGGTCGAGTCGGTCAGCCGCCGATGATTTTCATGATGGTCGCCCCGCCGGAGAATGCCACTTCCTGCTTGTCCCCCAACGCCTTGACCAACAAGCGCTGAAGCGCCGGCAAGGCCTGGTGGCGGGGCTTGTCCAGCAGATCGCCGACGAAGTGACGGTTACTCGACGACAGGCAGCCATGCAGCCAACCCGTGGAAGACAACCGCAACCGTGAGCAGGTACGGCAGAAAGGCACGCTTTCGTTGGCGATCACGCCAAAGTGCCCCAGCCCCGGTATCTCATAGCGCACCGCGGTAGCATCTACCGGCGCATCGGCTTGCAGGTATTCGTACTGATCGCCGATCAGGCTGAGCAGTTGCTGGAGGCTGACGAATTGTTGCAGGAAGGCGTTGGAGTCGCTGGCCAGGTGTCCCATGCGCATCAACTCGATGAAACGCAACTCATAGCCACGTTCCAGGCAGTATTCGAGCAAAGGCATCACCTGGTCCAGATTCTGCCCGCGCAACGGCACCATGTTGACCTTGATCTTCATCCCGGTGGCCCGGGCCTGCTCCATACCATCAAGCACAGTCGCCAGGTCGCCGCCACGGGCGATACTGCGAAACGCGGCAGGGTCCAGGGTGTCGAGGGAAACGTTGATGCGACGGATACCGGCGTCTACCAGCAAGGGCAGTTTTTTCGCCAGCAACTGGCCATTGGTCGTCAGGCTGATGTCCTCCAGGCCCATCTGCCCCACCGCCATCATGAAACGTTCGAGCTTGGGGCTGACCAACGGTTCGCCGCCAGTGATGCGCAGCCGCTCGATGCCGGCGGCCTCGATCAAATAGGCCACGCCACGCGCCATGGCCTCGGCTGACAGCTCATCCTGCGCAGCCACCAACCGCTTGCCGTCAGGCACGCAATAGGTACAGGCGTAATTGCAGGCTGAGGTCAGGCTTATCCGCAGATTACGGAAACGCCTGCCTTGACGGTCAACGATCATGGATCACTCCGGCACGAGAAAAAACGGACTCACGAAAATTGACCTAGAAATCAAGATTTCGCAAGACCCAAGCCCGAGTATATTACTGGGACACTGCGCCATGTAAGCGGACATGGCGCAATAAGACAGCTGAATGTCTTGGCCTGTGCGGCCTTAGCTGCTCGGGACGTCAGTATCGCGCTTGCGCTTGTTGCCCATGCGCACGCCGATGTCCATCAGGAACTGGAAGAAACCTTCCTGGTCTTCCAGCACGTTGCTCCAGAACGGCGAGTGATACAGCGCCACAGCGCCGTGCACCAGCGCCCAGGCAGCGCAGTAATGGAAATAAGGCGGCACGTCTTCGAGCTTGCCTTCGCTGATCCGGCCCTTGATCAGCAGGGTCAGACGTTCGAAGTTCGAGGCGCGGATCTTGTGCAGCTCCTCGACCATCTCCGGCACCTGGTTGCCCTTGACCACCTTCTCTTCCAGGCGATCGAACAAGCGGTAGCGCTGCGGGTCGCGCATGCGGAACTCGAAGTAGGCCCGGGACAGGGCCTCCTTGTCCTTGTCCACATCGGCCGAGTGCAGCAGCTCGTTCAAATCGCGCTCGTAGTCGAGCATCAGGCGCAGGTAGATCTCCGCCTTGGATTTGAAATGTTTATAAATCGTGCCTTTGCCGATACCCACGGCATCCGCAATCATCTCGACGGTGACACTGTCTTCACCCTGGTCGAGGAACAACTTGAGCGCGGTGTCGAGAATTTCCTGCTCGCGGCGGCGAAACTCACGGACCTTACGGGGTTCTTTGTGCATAAGAAAAAGGTCTGAAGGGTCAAAATTCGAAGCCGGGTATTATGCCTAACTTACGCAAAAATGCACGGATCATCCGTTCTCGGCCACTGTTCTTCACAAAACCGTACACACCCGGCTCGCCGTTTCCCACGCCAATGCGCCGCGCCTGCGAGCTTTGGCGACAGTGAGAACTTATCCGAAGCGAGCGTATTCCAAATTTGTTTAAAAACCGCCCCGGCCAGACTGGACGGGTTGGCATACTGATCAATACTTGAACTGTCAGCGCGACATCTCCCCCAAGTGACGCGCTGATGAAGGTACCAACGGACCGCGTACCTTTGTTTTACTCCTAATGGTCTTAACCCGGATTCACCCCCCAGAACCCGGGTTTTTTTTGCATGGAATTCAGGCTTGCGCCGCACGCACGTGAGCCAGTGGAAACAATTGCTTAAAATTTTCCGTCGTCTGCTCGGCAAACCGTTCGTAGGACTCACCGCGCAGCATCGCCAGGAACTCTGCCACTTCCCGTACGTATTGCGGAAGGTTCGGCTTGCCACGATAGGGAATGGGCGCCAGGTAAGGCGAGTCGGTCTCCACCAACAGCCGATCAGCCGGCACCTTGCTGGCTACGTCGCGTAATGCATCGGCATTGCGGAACGTGACAATCCCGGACAAGGAAATGTAATAGCCCATGTCCAGGGCGGCCTTGGCCATGTCCCAGTCTTCGGTGAAGCAATGCAGCACCCCGGCCTGGGGCAGCGCGGCGTCACGCAGCAAGGCCAGGGTGTCGGCCCGGGCGCCACGGGTGTGGATGATCACCGGCTTGCCGGTTTGCCGGGCGGCCTCCAGGTGCAGTCGGAATGACGCCTGCTGCACGTCGGCAGCTTCCGGTTCGTAGTGATAGTCCAGGCCGGTTTCGCCGATGGCGACTACCCGTGGATGGTCCAGCTCACGCAACAGCCAATCGAGCGCCGGCGCGGCATCGGGCTGGACATCCAGCGGGTGGACACCGACCGAGCAATCGACATCGGCATAACGTTCGGCCAGGGCCTTGACGTCGGCGGCGTTGTCGACGGTGACGCCGATACACAGGAAATGACCGACACCCCGCTCACGAGCCGCGTCCAACGCAGCATCCAGGGAGCCGCCATGGGCAGCGAGGTCGAGACGGTCAAGGTGACAATGGGAATCTACAAGCATAAAAGGCCGGGCTACATCGTATGAGTGGAACGGTCGGACTTCAGGGAGCCGGCCAAGTGGGTTTCGATCTGATTGCGGGCGGAATTGTCGCCGTCGCTGAATTGCACGCCGACGCCGGCGGCCCTGTTGCCCTGGGCGCCTTTGGGGGTTATCCAGATCACCTTGCCGGCGACCGGGATCTTTTCCGACTCATCCATCAGGCTCAAGAGCATGAACACTTCATCACCCAAGCGATAATTCTTGTTGGTCGGAATGAACAGGCCGCCGTTCTTGATGAAGGGCATGTAGGCGGCGTAGAGCACCGACTTGTCCTTGATGGTCAGGGACAGGATGCCGTTGCGTGGCCCGGGACTGACAGGTTCGTTCATGCTGATCTCCGCTGCGATTGAGCTGAGTTTAGGCGGTACCTGTCAGTTTCGACCAGGCAAACTCGCCCACTGCACCAACAGCGCCTCGAGCAACAGCACCCGGTTGAGGTTCGCTTTGCCCAGCACCTTCTGACGTTGGGCAAGAATCCAGTCCTGAATGTTCAAGATTTTATCCTGGCTGCTTTTTTGCGCCAGGTACTGGATCACCTTGCGCATGTCCGCCAACCCCAAGCCTGTCTCGTCCTCGGTCAATTGGTAACGCAGGATCAGGCTCGACCAGTCGCAGAACCAGTCAAACAGCAAGAGCAACGGGATCGCGTTCCAACCCTCGGCCAGTTGCGTGGGGGATTGCTGCTGCTTGAGCAGTTTCTTGACCCCGTCCACCACCAAAGCTCGCTGCTCCCGCACGCCCTGGGCCTGAAGGCTGACAGCCGCCAGGGGCGAGCCGGCCGCCAGGGTCAGCAGCTCGACACGCTCTTCGTCGCTGCTGTCGGGCAAGGCCTGGGCCAGCCACTGCAAGCTCATCGCCTCGCTCGGCAGCGGGCAGGCCTGTTGCACGCAGCGACTCTTGATGGTCGGCAGCAAGCGACTCGGCTGGTGGCTGACCAGCAACAGCACGGTGTCGCCAGAAGGTTCTTCGAGACTTTTGAGCAAGGCGTTGGCAGCGTTGATGTTCATCGATTCGACGGGTTCGATCAGCACCACCTTGCGCCCGCCCATCTGCGAGGTCTGGACCACGAAGCTGACCAAGTCCCGAACCTGGTCGACCTTGATCGCCTTGTCCGCTTCTTCCGGTTCCAGCACGTAATTATCGGGATGGCTGCCCGCCTTGAGCAGCAGGCAGGACTTGCACTCGCCGCAGGCATTCGAGACACCCGGGCGCTGGCACAGTAGGCTGGCCATCAGGCGCTCGGCCAGTGCCCGCTTGCCGATGCCGGCCGGGCCGTGCAACAGATAGGCATGGGCATGCTGGGCACGACCGGCCAGTTGCTGCCAGAGGCTGTCTTGCCAGGGATAGGCTTCAGCCACGGACACGCTCCAGCAAACGCGGCAGCAAGCCGTCCAGGGACTGCTGGACCTGGGTCAGCGGTTGCGCGGCATCGATCAGCAGGTAACGTGCCGGATCGGCCTTGGCGCGACTCAGGAAGGCACTGCGCACGGCATTGAAGAAAGCCTGGCCCTCAAGCTCGAAACGATCCAGGCGACCACGGGCACTGGCGCGGGCCAGGCCGATTTCCACCGGCAGGTCGAACACCAGGGTCAGGTCTGGTCGCAGGTCACCCTGGACGAAGGTTTCCAACGCGGCGATGCGCTCCACGGACAAGCCCCGGCCGCCGCCCTGGTAGGCATAGGTCGAATCGGTAAAGCGATCGCAGAGCACAACGGCGCCACGGGCCAGCGCCGGGCGAATCACCTCGGCCAGATGCTGTGCCCTGGCCGCGAACACCAGCAACAGCTCGGTGTCGGGGTTCATGACCTCTTCAATGGGTGCCAGCAGCACCTCGCGAATTCGCTCGGCCAGCGGCGTACCGCCCGGCTCGCGGGTCAACACCACCTCGATGCCGGCAGCCCGCAGGCGTTCGGCCAGGTATTCGCGGTTAGTGCTCTTGCCGGCGCCTTCCGGGCCTTCCAGCGTTATAAACAAGCCAGTCACAGGCGATCCTTAATCAAAGTCATTGCGGGCTCGGCGGCTCGCTGGCATCCGGTTCGGGAGCAGGCACTTGGGGCGGCACCTGGGGCACGGCTTCCGGCGCCGTGTCGGGTGATGCCGCGGGAATGGGTGCCTGCTCGTCCGGTGTTGCCGGGGCCGGACTGGAGCGGTAATCGGCACGGCGCTTGAGTTGGAATTCGCGCACCGCGTTGTTGTGCGACTCCAGGTCATCGGAAAACACGTGGCTACCATCACCGCGCGCGACGAAGTAAAGGCTATTGCCCGACGCCGGGTTCAATGCCGCATGAATCGCTTCGCGCCCCACCATCGCAATCGGCGTCGGCGGCAAGCCCGGGATCAGGTAGGTGTTATAGGGGTTTTCTTCTTTCAGATGGGCGCGGGTGAGTTTGCCGGTGTAGCGCTCGCCCAGGCCATAGATCACCGTGGGATCGGTCTGCAGCAGCATGCCCAGGCGCATGCGCCGAACAAAGACGCCGGCAATCTGCCCGCGTTCCTGGGGTACGCCGGTTTCCTTCTCCACCAACGACGCCATGATCAGCGCTTGATACGGCTGGGTGTAAGGCACATCGGCGGCACGCAGTGCCCACTCCTTGGCGAGCACGTCTTCCAAGCGGTCGTAGGCTTTTTGCAGCAGGTCGACATCCGAGGTGCCGCGCACGAAGCGATAGGTGTCGGGGAAAAACCGGCCTTCGGGAAATATCCCGGAGTGACCAAGACGGTCCATGACCTGGGCGTCGCTCAAGCCGGTGAGGGTCTGCTGGAGCTTTTCATCCTTGGTCAGCGCGGCGCGCACCTGACGGAAATTCCAGCCCTCCACCAGCGTCACGCTGTACTGCACCACTTCGCCGCGTTTCCAGACGCCGATCAGGCCCTCCATGGTCATGCCCGGCACCATCCGATATTCACCGGAATGCAGTGGCTGGTCGGCAAGATTGAAGCGCCAATAGATCCGCAGCCAGAAGGCGTCCTTGATCAGGCCATCGGCTTCGAGGCGCTTGAGGGTTCCGGTCGGGGTGGTCCCGTTGGGCACGTCCAGCAATTCTTCCTGGGTGATGTTCAGCGGCTGTTGCAGCGCCGAATGAATCTTCCAGGCCGAAGCGCCCAACAACAGCCCTGCCAGAACCAGTCCGGTCTCCAGCAGCAGCAAGAATTTACGTCTCACGAATCAAACATCCAATAGCGCACGGGCAAGGGTTTGCAGTTTACGGGTGAGCGGGCCAACCGACCAGCGCGCCGAACTGCATCCGCGTACCGGCCACACGCCATAAACGCTGTTGCAGACGAAGACTTCATCAGCCTGGTGCAGCTGTTCGAGACTGATGTCCGTGATTTGCGTGGCGATGCCCAGGGACTTGGCTTGAAACAATAATTCTGCACGCATCACGCCGGCCACGCCGCAACGGCTCAGGTCCGCCGTGAACAACACGCCATCGCGCACCAGGAACAGGTTGCTGAACACACCTTCGATCACCCGTCCGGACGTATCCAGCATCAAGCCTTCGGCGTACTGCCCATCGTTCCATTCGGCACGGGCCAGCACTTGTTCCAGGCGATTGAGGTGCTTGAGGCCGGCGAGCAAGGGCTGCTCGGACAACCGCACGCTGCAGGGAAACAGCAGAACGCCTTGTTCGGCATGGGCGGCGGGATAAGCGGCGGGTGGGCTCCCTTGCAAGATGCGTCGGGCCGGGGTCGAGGGATCTGCGGCATAACCGCGCAGACTGTCACCACGGGTCACGATCAGCTTCAGCACGCCGGCGCCCAGGCAGCGGGCATAGGCATTCAACTCGGTGCTCAACGCGCTCATGTCGACGTTGAGCGCCAACCGCTGGCAACCGGTTTCCAGGCGTTGCAGGTGACGCTCCAGCAACACTGGCGCGCCATCGTGCACGGCGAGGGTCTCGAACAACCCATCGCCGTAAGCCAGGCCGCGATCTTTCAGCGACAGGACGTCGGCCGGCTGACCGTCGACCCAGCTTTCCATCAACCGGCGAACCGGCGGAACACCAGCGAACCGTTGGTCCCGCCAAAGCCGAAGGAGTTGGACAGCACCACATCGATGTCCATGCTACGGGCAGTGTGCGGCACGAAGTCCAGGTCGCAGCCTTCGTCCGGCTCATCGAGGTTGATGGTCGGCGGCGCTGTCTGGCTGTTGATCGCCAGGACGCTGAAGATCGCTTCCACCGCCCCAGCCGCACCCAGCAGGTGACCGGTCATGGACTTGGTCGAGCTGACCGCCAGCTTGTAGGCGTGTTCGCCGAACACGGTCTTGATCGCCTGGGCTTCGGCCAGGTCGCCGGCCGGGGTCGAAGTGCCGTGGGCGTTGATGTACTGCACCTGCTCGCCGTTGAGTTTCGCATCACGCAAGGCGTTGGCGATGCAACGGGCAGCACCGGCGCCATCGGCCGGTGGCGACGTCATGTGGTACGCATCGCCACTGGTGCCAAAACCGATCAGCTCGGCGTAGATGGTCGCGCCGCGCGCCTTGGCGTGCTCCAGCTCCTCGAGCACCAGCGCACCGGCACCGTCGGACAGCACGAAGCCATCGCGACCCTTGTCCCACGGCCGGCTCGCGCGGGCGGGCTCGTCGTTGCGGGTCGACAGCGCACGGGAAGCACCAAAGCCACCCATGCCCAGGCCGCAAGCCGCCATCTCGGCGCCACCGGCAATCATCACGTCGGCTTCGTCGTACATGATGTTGCGCGCGGCCATGCCGATACAGTGGGTACCGGTGGTGCACGCCGTGGCAATGGCGTAGTTAGGTCCCTGGGCACCCAGGTGGATGGACAGGAAACCGGAAATCATGTTGATGATCGAGCCCGGCACGAAGAACGGAGAAATCCGTCGCGGCCCCGATTCGTGCAGCGTGCGGCTGGTTTCTTCGATATTGGTCAAGCCGCCAATACCCGAACCCATGGCCACGCCGATGCGTTCACGGTTGGCGTCGGTGACTTCCAGCCCGGCGTTGCGCACTGCCTGGAAACCGGCTGCCAAGCCGTATTGAATGAACAGGTCAAGCTTGCGAGCTTCCTTGACCGACAGGTATTCCTCGACATTGAAGCCCTTTACCGAGCCGCCAAAACGGGTGGAATAGGCAGAAAGGTCGGTGTGTTCGATCAGACCAATGCCACTGCGGCCAGCCAGAATGCCCTGCCAACTGCTCGGCACATCCGTGCCCAGTGGCGACAACATACCCATACCGGTGACTACGACGCGTCTACGCGACACAGCACTCTCCTTTTTCTAATGACGACTTTGCATCAGGCCTAAAGAAAAAACCGCACGCCGTGATGGCAGTGCGGTTTTTCCATGACAGCTAGCGACGACTAAAAACGATTACGCCTGGTGGCTGGTAACGTAGTCGATAGCAGCTTGTACAGTAGTGATCTTCTCAGCTTCTTCGTCAGGAATCTCGGTCTCGAATTCCTCTTCCAGAGCCATCACCAGCTCAACAGTGTCAAGGGAGTCGGCACCCAGGTCTTCAACGAAGGAAGCGGTGTTCACAACTTCTTCTTCTTTAACGCCCAGTTGCTCGGCAACGATTTTCTTGACGCGCTCTTCGATGGTGCTCATACCTTGTTTTCACTCCTAATGGACAAATTCAGGCAGCTGGCCGGTGGGTAAGTGTATAGAAGAACTTTTCGGTTTTTCAACCGAAAGCTTCACTCCTCAAACCCTGCGGCCCGCCGTCTATAAATTGATTGCAGCTTTATAACGGATTTTAGACAGCTCGTATGACATTTTTTTGAAGCAATCCGTCACATTTAACTCATGTACATCCCGCCGTTTACCGGGATTGTAGCCCCGGTCACGTATGCCGCACCGTCCGACGCAAGAAAAGCGACCACGGACGCGATTTCTTGAGCTTGCCCCAGACGACCCAGGGGAATCTGCGTCAACAAGGCTTCACGCTGTGCTTCTGGCAGTTCACGGGTCATGTCGGTGTCGATGAAACCCGGTGCAACCGAGTTTACCGTAATCGAGCGCGAACCCACTTCACGCGCCAGCGCACGGCTGAAACCTTCCAGACCGGCCTTCGCCGCAGCATAGTTTACTTGGCCTGCGTTGCCCATGGCACCCACAACCGAACCGATACTGATAATTCGACCCCAGCGAGCCTTGGTCATGCCACGCAAAACGCCCTTGGACAGCCGGTACAGACTGTTCAGGTTGGTGTCGACGACATCGAACCATTCGTCATCTTTCATGCGCATCATCAGGTTATCGCGGGTGATACCGGCATTATTGACCAGGATCGCCGGCGCACCGAACTGCTCCTGAATGCTTGCCAGCACCGCCGCAACGGATTCGTCGCTGGTGACGTTCAGCTCAAGGCCGGTGCCTTGAATGCCGTTTTCCTTCAGGGTCGCAGCGATACGCTCGGCGCCCGAAGCGGAAGTCGCGGTGCCGATAACGATGGCGCCTTGACGACCCAGTTCCAGGGCGATGGCCTGGCCGATGCCACGGCTTGCACCGGTCACCAGTGCAACTTTACCTTGCAGACTCATGCAAGCTTCTCCTGTTCAGGCCTGCGCTGCACGGGCGGCAGCGAAGGCGTCTGGGGTGTTGAGGTTGGAAGTCGACACGCCTTCGGCGCAGCGTTTGTTCAGGCCTGCCAGCACTTTGCCAGGGCCGCATTCGACCAGCTCGGTCGCGCCCTTGGCCGCCAGGGCCTGCACCGATTCGACCCAGCGAACCGGCTTGTAGAGTTGCTCCAGCAGATCACGCTTGAGGGTCTCGAGATCCGGCGCCACGTTGGCGCTGACGTTCTGCACCACAGGGATCTGCGGGGCCTTCCAGTCGATGGCGGCAATGGATTCGGCAAAGCGCTCGGCAGCCGGACGCATCAGCTCGCAGTGCGACGGCACGCTAACCGGCAGTGGCATGGCGCGCTTGGCACCACGGGCCTTGCAGCCCTCGATGGCGCGCTCGACAGCAGCCTTGGCGCCGGCAATGACCACTTGGCCCGGGGAGTTGAAGTTCACCGCACTGACCACATCGCCTTGCGCCGCTTCGGCACAGGCGGCCAGCACATCGGCGTCTTCCAGGCCGAGGATCGCGGCCATGCCGCCCTGCCCGGCCGGAACCGCTTCCTGCATCAACTGGCCACGACGCTCCACCAGTTTCACGGCGTCGCCCAGGCTCAGGCTGCCAGCGGCTACAAGGGCGCTGTATTCGCCCAGGCTGTGACCGGCGACGAATGCCGGACGCGCGCCGCCTTCAGCCAGCCACAGGCGCCACAATGCGATCGAGGCGGTCAGGATGGCTGGTTGGGTTTTATCGGTTTGATTGAGGCGCTCTTCCGGCCCTTGCTGGGTCAGTGCCCAGAGGTCATAGCCGAGCGCAGCGGAAGCTTCTTTGAATGTTTCGAGGATCAGCGGGTATTGCGCGCCCAGCTCGGCCAGCATGCCGAGGGACTGCGAGCCCTGTCCTGGAAAGACGAATGCGAGGGAAGCAGACATGAAAACAAAGCCCCTAATGATCTTGTCGTCAAAAATTGACGCCCCTGGGGGCGTTAGCAAACTGAAAGTTGGATGGCGGCTTGAACCGACCGGTCACATTTAAGCATTGTCGGACGAAAACGCCTAAGTTAACAAATCCTCGAGGCGACCGTGCAGGCGCTCCGGCAGGTTTTCCTGGATCTCGATCACCGCCCGGTTGATCGCGCTCTGGAAACCCTGCACGCCCGCCGAACCGTGGCTCTTGATCACGATCCCCTGCAACCCGAGGAAACTCGCACCGTTGTGCCGCGCCGGCGCCAGGTCGGCCTGCAACCGACGCATCAATGGCAGCGCCAGTGCGCCGACTGCCCGCGAGGCGAAGCTTTGCTTGAACAAGGCCTCGATGCGCTGGCCGATCATGGTCGCCAGGCCTTCGCTGGACTTGAGCAGGATATTGCCAACGAAGCCATCGCACACCACCACATCGGCCTCGCCACGGTACAAGCCATCGCCTTCGACGAAGCCGATGTAGTTGATGCCGCGCGCGCCCTGCAGCAGCGTGGCCGCCAGCTTGACCTGCTGGTTGCCCTTGATGTCTTCGGTGCCGATGTTCAACAACGCCACACGAGGACGCACGATGCCCAGGGTTTCCGCCGCGACCGAGCCCATCACCGCAAATTGCAGCAAATGCTCGGCACTGCAATCGACGTTGGCCCCCAGGTCGAGCAACTGACAAAACCCACGCTGGGTCGGGATCGCCGCCACCATCGCGGGCCGGTCGATACCCGGCAAGGTCTTGAGTACGTAGCGCGACAGCGCCATCAGCGCACCGGTATTGCCAGCGCTGACGCATGCCTGGACCTTGCCATCGCGCAGCAGCTCAAGGGCTACCCGCATCGAGGCGTCAGGTTTGCCGCGCAGGGCCTGGGCCGGCTTTTCGTCCATGGTGATGATTTCGGACGCCGGAGCAATCGTCAGGCGCGCGCGATCGACAGCCGATTGGCCGCTGAGCATTTCTTCCAGGAGGGAGGGTTGACCGACGAGGGTCAGGTGCAGCGAGGGCGTAGCATTCAGACAAGCAAGGCTGGCCTGAACAATGCTGCGGGGACCGAAGTCCCCGCCCATTGCGTCAATCGCGATGACTTGAGCGGACAAGTGATTACTCGTCAGCGCCCTTGTCGATCACTTTACGGCCACGGTATACGCCTTCTGGCGATACGTGGTGACGCAGGTGAACTTCACCAGTGGTTTTTTCTACGGACAGGGTGCTAGCCTCGAGAGCGTCGTGCGAACGGCGCATGTCACGGGCAGAGCGGGATTTTTTGTTCTGCTGAACAGCCATAATTGATTAACTCCTAAACGTTTGGGTCACGCTTTAACTGCGCCAATACACTGAACGGGTTGGACCGCGTTACCTCGTCCTCGCTCGGTTCGGGCTCATCTGCTCCCGCCGGCTGCTGGCATTCTTCCGGATGATGAGCAGGCACAATGGGCAAGGCGAGCAGAAGCTCCTCCTCGATCAGTGACTGCAGATCCAATGGATCTTCGCCCAGTTCCAGCACGTCATAACCTTTCGGCAACGACTGGGTATTCGCACCCTCCTTCACCACGGCGTAACTGCATTCGCTGTGGATCGGCAGGGTGACCAGCTCAAGACAACGCTGGCAAACCATTTTGACTTCAGTGTCGATAAAGCTGTGGATTACCACAGATTTACGTTCATCTCGTTCAAAAACGAATTTGGCCTGGACCGTACCGACATTGTCGGAAAGCGGGTCGCAGAGTCTCTTCAAATCGGCCAGCAGCAGTTCACCTTGAAGGGTGGTGCCACGGTCAGCCAATTTGCGCGGGTCAACGTGAGGTGGAATCGGGTCATTCAACATAGGCGCAGCATTATAGGGATGCCCCCGGCCATGTCAAAGGAAATTCAGCCCTGTCCGTCACTTGCGCGCCTCGCTAGAATTCGCCCCTGCCTTTTGGAGCCACCCATGCTGCCTTTATTACTTGCCTCAAGCTCGGTCTATCGCCGGGAATTGCTTGCCCGCCTGGGACTGCCGTTCGTCTGCTGCTCACCCGACATCGACGAAAGCCATCGCCCCGGCGAGCTCGCCCTTGAACTGGTCAAGCGCCTGGCCCGGGAAAAAGCCCTGGCACTGGCCGACAGCCACCCGGCACACCTGATCATCGGTTCAGACCAGGTCGCCGTGCTCGGCGAACGCATCCTGGGCAAGCCTCACACCTTCGAGAACGCTCGCGAGCAACTGCTGGCTGCCAGCGGTACCAAGGTCACGTTCCTGACCGGCCTGGCACTGCTCAACAGCCAGACCGGCGCCTGCCAGGTCGACTGCATTCCGTTTACCGTCACCATGCGCACCCTGGACCCAGAGCGCGTCGAACGCTACCTGCGGGCCGAGCAGCCTTACGACTGCGCCGGCAGCTTCAAGGCCGAAGGACTTGGCGTGAGCCTGTTCCAGAGCACCGAAGGGCCAGACGCCACCAGCCTGATCGGCCTGCCGCTGATTCGTCTTGTGGATATGTTGCTGGCCGAGGGCGTGCAGATTCCCTGACCTGAGAATCATCCGTGGCGAGGGAGCTTGCTCCCGCTCGGTTGCGCAGCGACCGCAGAAATTTGGGGCCGCTTCGCAGCCCAGCGGGAGCAAGCTCCCTCGCCACAAGGGCCAGCACCAGCCGCCCCCTGCATTGAAGCTCCCAATACGATCAGCGCAACGCAGGCCCCTGGAAGCCCATCCACATCGCCAGATGCTCGGCGATGCTTGCCCCCAGCTTTTTCGAGAAGCGATCGAACGGTGACTCTTCGATCGTGAAGTCCACCAGATCCTTCTGACCAATCACATCCCGCGCCACCGAACTGGCACTGCCCAAGCCGTCGATCAGACCCAGCGGCAACGCCTGCTCCCCCGACCAGACCAGCCCGGAGAACAACTCAGGATGCTCTTTGTCCTTCAGGCGCTCGCCCCGGCCTTTCTTGACGCTGGCAATGAATTGCTTGTGAGTGGTGTCGAGCACGCTCTGCCAAAAAGCGGTTTCTTCAGGCTTTTGCGGCTGGAACGGATCAAGGAAGGATTTATGCTCGCCGGAGGTATACACCCGACGCTCCACGCCCAGCTTCTCCATGGTCCCGACAAAGCCATAGCCGGCCGCTGTCACACCAATGGAGCCCACCAGGCTGGCCTTGTCGGCATAGATCTGGTCCGCCGCACTGGCAATGTAATAGGCACCGGAAGCACCGAGATCGGAAATGACCGCATACACCTTGATATCCGGGTGCAATGCGCGCAACCGCACGATCTCGTCGTAAACGTATCCCGATTGCACCGGGCTACCACCGGGACTGTTGATGCGCAGCACCACGCCCTTGACCTTCGAGTCCTCGAAGGCAGCCCGCAAGCTACCGACAATATTGTCGGCGCTGGCAGGCTCTTTGTCGGCGATCATGCCCTCGATATTGATCAAGGCGGTGTACGCCGAGCCGGCGACAGCGCCTTTCTCCATGTCCATCAGCGGCGTGAACAACGCCAATGCAACAAAGAGATAAGTAAAGGTCAGCAACTTGAAGAAAATACCCCAGCGACGGGAGCGACGCTGTTCCTGCACGCTGGCGAGCAAGGTTTTCTCCAACAGCTTCCAGCTTTTGTCATCCCCGCTCTCGGCGCTCGCCTTGACAGGTGCTTTCCATTCATCGGTCATGCGCGAATCCCCAGCAAAACTTAAAGAGCCCGCTGGCTCAGCCAGGCGTGCAACTCAGGAAAATGATCAATGGCCAGTCGCGGCTCGAATGCCCGTAGCGCCTCGATCGGTTGAGCGCCGTAGCTGACCGCCACCGACCCCATGCCGGCGTTGTGCGCCATCTGCAGGTCGAATGACGAATCCCCCACCATCAGCGCCTGCTCCGGTCGCACGTTGCAGTGCGCCAGGATCTGCTCGAGCATCAACGGGTGCGGCTTGCTGGCGGTTTCGTCCGCAGCACGGGTGATATCGAAATAATCCTCCCAACCATGGGACTTGAGCACTCGATCCAGCCCGCGACGAGCCTTGCCGGTCGCGACAGCCAGGTGATAGCCCTCGGTACGCAGAGCCTCCAGCGTACCCGCCACGCCATCGAACAACGGTGAAGGCTCGGCGTCCAGCGCGATGTAGTGATCAGCGTAATGCTGGCGAAAAACCACCAGCTCATTGTCGTCAATTTCCGGATACAGGCTGCGAATGGCTTCTGGCAACCCGAGACCGATGATGCCCTTCACTGCCAAGTCGTCGCACCGGGCAAACGCCATGCGGTCCGAGGCGACATGCATCGCCTCCACGATCCGACCAATGGAGTTGGCCAGAGTGCCATCCCAATCGAAAATCAGCAGCTTGTAGTCAGGATGCACTCAACCGCTCCACGGTCTTGGCCCACATGTCATCCACCGGGGCCTGCAATTTCAGCTCGCCACCATCGGGCAGTGGCACAGTCAGCATGTAAGCATGGAGAAACAGGCGCTTGCCGCCCAGATCGCGGATTTCCTTGGTGAAATCGTCATCGCCGTATTTGCTGTCGCCGGCAATGCAATGCCCGGCATGCAAGGTGTGGACACGGATCTGGTGAGTACGCCCGGTCACGGGCTTGGCCTCGATCAGGGTGGCGAAGTCGTCGAAGCGGCGCAGCACCTTGAACACCGTCAGCGCCTCCTTGCCCTCCTCGTTGACTTCGACCATGCGTTCGCCGGAACGCAGGTTGCTCTTGAGCAACGGCGCACGGACTTGCTTGATGGAGGTTTCCCAGCGGCCACGCACCAGCGCCATGTAGCGCTTATCGATGCCGTCGCCGCGCAATTGCTCGTGCAGGTGGCGCAACATGCTGCGTTTCTTGGCGATCATCAGCAGGCCGGAGGTGTCGCGGTCGAGGCGATGGACCAGCTCCAGCTCCTTGGCGTCCGGACGCAACTGACGAAAGGCTTCGATCACACCGAAATTCAGGCCACTGCCGCCGTGAACCGCAATGCCCGCGGGCTTGTTGATCACGATCAGGGCTTTGTCTTCATAGATAATCGAGGCTTCAAGGCGTTGCAGCAGCCCCTGGGCCAGGGGCACCGGCTCATCGCGCTCGGGCACGCGAACCGGCGGCACGCGCACGATGTCACCGGCCTGGAGCTTGTACTCGGGCTTGATCCGACCTTTATTCACCCGCACTTCGCCTTTGCGCAAAATGCGGTAGATCAAGGTCTTGGGCACGCCTTTGAGCCGGGCCAGCAGGAAGTTATCGATTCGTTGGCCGGCATATTCCGGCGAGACCTCGAGCAGTTGAACGCCAGGGGTCGAAGGGGCAGTAGTTGTCATGGCGGCGATCATAACAATTTTTTATGGAATTGAAGCACTTAATCATTGCTGCTATAGTCGCGAACGCCGCCAAAAGTGGCTGGCCAGTGGACTAACGGTCAAAAACCGGCCCTGACCAACGCAATTCACGAGGACGAGAGGCCGTCCTACGGGGCTTTCGCTACGTAACGGTAGAGTTTTCAGGTGTAACGAGCGCAGGTGACATGAGGCCTGAAATACGCCGCAAAGCAGAGTTTTGACTCGCCTTGCGCGCCACATTCACGGCCAGTTCACAAAGTGCAGTCAGCTGCGGACGACCCCGAGCGAATGCTTCGGAAACAACGCCTAAATTAGCCATGATGCGTGACCTCCCCTTCCGGAGCTCACGGTAAATGCCAACCCGCTGCGGATTCTGCGCGCGGCAGCACCCGAATTATCAGGGATACGTGTAGGGTGGAGATGTACAACCGTCGGACTGTGTAGCACTAGGCTTATATTTAGACGCTTCATCTCGTCCACAGGCGCCGGTTGATTCCTCCTCCTGACTGAGTGCTTGAGTACCAGCAAGCAGGACGCGTCCGTCGCGACTTCGCCATCATTGGGTCGAACTCGCTGGACACTGGAGTGGCCTTGCCATCTCCAGGACGCACCTGACACCGACCGTGAGAAGTCGTGTGTGCCGAACGCCGTTTCCGGCAGCCCGGAAACCGACGGTACTACATGAAAAGAATGCTGATTAACGCAACTCAACCCGAAGAGTTGCGTGTTGCACTGGTAGACGGCCAGCGCCTCTACGACCTGGATATCGAATCCGGTGCACGCGAGCAGAAGAAGGCCAACATCTATAAAGGCCGGATTACTCGCATCGAACCAAGCCTTGAGGCTGCCTTTGTCGATTTCGGCTCCGAGCGCCACGGCTTCCTGCCCCTCAAAGAAATCTCCCGCGAATACTTCAAGAAGGCCCCTGAAGGCCGCGTCAACATCAAGGACGTCCTGAGCGAAGGCCAGGAAGTCATCGTTCAGGTCGAAAAAGAAGAACGTGGCAACAAGGGCGCCGCCCTGACCACTTTCATCAGCCTGGCCGGCCGTTACCTGGTCCTGATGCCGAACAACCCTCGCGCCGGTGGCATCTCCCGCCGCATCGAAGGCGAAGAGCGCAACGAACTGCGTGAAGCCCTGAACGGCCTGGTTGCCCCGGCTGACATGGGCCTGATCGTGCGCACTGCCGGCCTGGGCCGCAGCAGCGAAGAAATGCAGTGGGACCTCGACTACCTGCTGCAACTGTGGACCGCCATCAAAGAAGCCTCGCTGGATCGCTCCGCGCCGTTCCTGATCTACCAGGAAAGCAACGTGATCATCCGCGCCATCCGCGATTACCTGCGCCAGGACATCGGCGAAGTGCTGATCGACAGCGTCGAAGCCCAGGACGAAGCCCTGACCTTCATTCGCCAGGTGATGCCGCAGTACGCCAGCAAGATCAAGCTCTACGAAGACAGCGTTCCGCTGTTCAACCGTTTCCAGATCGAAAGCCAGATCGAGACCGCCTTCCAGCGCGTCGTCGAACTGCCGTCCGGCGGCTCCATCGTCATCGACCCGACCGAAGCCCTGGTGTCCATCGACATCAACTCGGCCCGCGCCACCAAAGGCAGCGACATCGAAGAAACCGCCCTGCAGACCAACCTTGAAGCGGCCGAAGAAATTGCCCGTCAGTTGCGCTTGCGCGACATCGGCGGCCTGATCGTCATCGACTTCATCGACATGACGCCGGCCAAGAACCAGCGCGCCGTGGAAGAAAAGGTCCGTGAATGCCTGGAAGCCGACCGTGCCCGCGTACAGGTCGGTCGCATCTCGCGCTTCGGCCTGCTGGAAATGTCCCGTCAGCGCCTGCGTCCATCCCTGGGCGAAAGCAGCGGCATCGTGTGCCCGCGTTGCAACGGCACTGGCATCATCCGTGACGTCGAGTCGCTGTCCCTGGCGATCCTGCGCCTGATCGAAGAAGAAGCCCTGAAAGACCGCACCGCCGAAGTTCGCGCCCAGGTGCCGATCCCGGTGGCCGCGTTCTTGCTCAACGAAAAACGCAACTCGATCACCAAGATCGAACTGCGCACCCGTGCCCGTATCGTCATCCTGCCGAACGATCACCTCGAGACGCCGCACTTCGAAGTGCAGCGCCTGCGCGATGACAGCCCGGAAGCCCACACCAACCAGTCCAGCTACGAAATCGCTGCTGCCGCTGCCGAAGTGGAAGAAGTCCAGCCGGCCGCCGCCGCCACTCGTACCCTGGTTCGCCAGGAAGCCGCGGTCAAGACCGCTCCGGCCCGCGCCAACGCTCCGGTTCCGACCGAAGTGGCCGCTCCGGTTGCCGCCCCGGCCGCTGCACCAGAGCCAAGCCTGTTCAAAGGCCTGGTGAAGTCGCTGGTCAGCCTGTTCGCCACCAAGGAAGAACCTGCTGCCCCGGCCGTCGTCGCCAAGCCTGCCACGACCGAGCGCCCTGCCCGCAACGAAGAACGTCGTAACGGTCGCCAGCAGACCCGCAACCGCAACGGTCGTCGCGACGAAGAACGCAAGCCTCGCGAAGAACGTGCACCGCGTGAAGAACGTGCGCCACGTGAGCCGCGTGAAGAGCGTCAGCCGCGCGAAGCCCGTGAGGAAGCGCCAGCCGTAGCCCGCGAAGAACGTGCACCACGTCCGCCGCGTGAAGAACGTCAGCCGCGCGCACCGCGTGAAGATCGCAAGCCACGTGGCGAGCGTGAAGAACGTGTTCGCGAACTGCGCGAGCCACTGGATGCCGCCCCGGCTGCTGCCGCCACCGCCACTGCCACTGCCACCGCTGAAGAGCGTCCGGCCCGCCAGCCTCGTGAAGAACGTGCACCGCGTCCGCCACGTGAAGAGCGCCAGCCACGCGCCGAGCAGGCAGCCGCCGCTGCCAGCGAAGAAGAAGTGCTGAGCACCGAAGAGCAGTTGCAGGAAGACGGCCAGGACACCGCCGAAGGCGATCGTCCACGCCGCCGCTCCCGTGGCCAGCGTCGTCGCAGCAACCGTCGTGAGCGTCAGCGCGACGCCAACGGCAACGTGATCGAAGGTTCGGAAGAGTCCGAGTCCACCGAGAACGCCGAAGCGCCAAGCGCTGCGGACCTGGCCGCCGGCCTGGCCGTGACTGCGGCCGTTGCCAGCAGCGCAATCAGCGCCCCGGCCGAAGCCCAGGCTCACGAACAAGCCGAACGCGCTACCGCGGCGGTGGAAAGCGCGCCGGTTGAAGCGCCTGTGGTCGAAGCCACTACCCCGGTAGAAGCCACTGCTTCGCCAGAAGTGGAAGTCGCCCCAGCCCGTGAAGCCCAGGTTGCTGAAACTGAAGTGGTCGCCGAGCCTGCACCGGTCGTCGAGCAGCCAGTGGTAGCCGCTGAGCCGGCCTTCGAAGCACCGACCGAGGAAAAGGCCCCAGAGCCTGCCCGCGAGGAGCAGACTGCGTTCAACTGGACCGCCGAGCCAGCTGCACCGGCACCTGTTGTCGAGCCAGAACCGACACCAGAGCCCGTGAAAGCGGTCGAGCCTGAAGTGGTCGAGCCTGCTCCAGTGGTCGAGGCACCCGTGGTTGTCGAAGTACCTGCCCAGGTTGAAGAGCCAGAACCTGCCAGCGCCTTGACCGCGAATGGCCGCGCGCCGAACGATCCGCGTGAAGTGCGTCGTCGCAAGCGTGAAGCCGAGCGTCTGCAGAAGGAAGCCGAACAAGCTGCCGCTCAAGCGCCTGCTGCCGAGCCAGCTCCAGCCGTGGAAGAAGTCGCCGAGGCAGCCCCTGCCCCGGTCGCCGAGACCCCGACTGAATCGACTCCGACATTCGACGAACCTCAGCACACCGCTGAAGAAGTCGCGCCGCGTCACACTGAAGCCCTGGAAAAAGAGCACGAGCCTAAACCTCACGCCTGATTCCACCGCCCAGTAAAAAGCCCCGCCTGGTCATGCCAGGCGGGGCTTTTTTATGCCTTCATACTTATCCACAGTGGATCTGAGCCCAGGCACAAGACTTATGCCAACTGAAAATCCAATGTGGGAGCCGGGGCCGGACACAAGTCTTATATACACTGAAGATCCAATGTGGAAGCCGAGCTTGCTCGCGATGGCGCCGGATCAGCTTGCATCAATGATGAATGCCAGGCCGCTATCGCGAGCAAGCTCGCTCCCACAGGGCGCCCTGGGTCGGATACAAGATTTATGCACCACCGAAGATCCAATGTGGGAGCCGAGCTTGCTCGTGAAGGCGCCGGGTCAGCTTGCATCAGTGTTGAATGCCAGCTCGCTGCCACAGGGTTCTGCGTCGTTTGTTATTTGAAGGCCAGTGCCTCTGGCACATCGACATCCCACGTCACGCCTGGGTCATCCACCGGAACTTCGACCACTTGCGCGCCGGCAAACAATACCTTGGCCCCTCGATCGCCGGTCAATGCCATCAGTTTCGGCCCAAACCCACGACCGAATCCCACCGGATGCCCGTACTCCCCTGCAAGGACCGGCACGCTGATGCCGTCCGCACGGATCCCCGCCACCACCTGTTCGATGCTCGACGGCAGGATGAAGGGCATGTCGCCCAACACCATCAGCCAGCCATCAAGGTCCGGGCAGGCCTGGACGCCTGCGGCAATGCTGTCGCCCAGGCCGGGCGAGTCCAGTTCCACGAAATCGCAGCCATAGGCCTGGGCCATGCGAATGGCTTGCGGCCGGTCCCTGCTCGTCACCAGCACGCGCTTTTCCAGGGAGGCAGGCAGATTCACCAGCACCTGCTCGATCACCGACCGCACGGCACCGTCACGCCCTGTGCAATCAGCCAGCAATTTATCCTTGTCCGGACCTGCAATACGGCGGAAACGGCTGCCCGATCCGGCCGCCAGAATGATCACGCCAATCGACTCACTCATACGCCCTCCTCGCCCACGGCTTACAGCGACTTTTTCTGCCGCAGTTCAACGCCATTCTTGATGGCCACGATTTCGGCCAGCAGCGACAAGGCGATTTCCGCCGGGGTGTGGCTGCCAATGTGCAAGCCGATGGGTCCATGCAAGCGTTCAATGGCCTCTGCTGACAAGCCTAGCTGAGCCAGGTTATCCCGGCGCTTCTGGCTGTTGACTCGCGAGCCCAGGGCACCGACATAAAAAGCCCTGGAGTCCAGGGCCGTGAGCAGCGCCATGTCGTCCAGGCGTGGGTCATGGGTCAAGGCCACAATGGCGGTGCGCTCGTCGGTCTGGATGCTCAGCACCGCTTCGTCGGGCATCCCCGAGACGAAGCGGCCATGCTGCTCTTCCCAACCGTAGACAAACTCCTTGCGCGGATCGCAGATCAACACTTCGAAATCCAGCAACCGGGCCATTTCCGCCACGTAGCGCGACAGTTGCCCGGCGCCGATCAGCAGCAGCCGCCAACGTGGACCGTATATGGCCCGCAGGACCTGCCCATCGAACACCAGGGCGTCGGTCTTGCTGGCGGGGGTCAGGACCACGTTGCCGCTGGTCACCGTTAGCTCACGGGCAACAATCTCATGGGCTTCGCAACGTTCCAGCAATTGCGCAACCCAGTGTGGATCGCCCACCCGCTCTTCGGTCAGGCGCAGGGTGCCGCCGCACGGCAGGCCGAAGCGCGCCGCTTCTTCGCGGGTGACGCCATAGGTGATCAGTTGCACCGGCGGACCGTCCGCCGGAATGCGACCGTCGTGCAGCCGGGCGATCAGGTCATCCTCGACACAACCGCCCGACACCGAACCAATCACCACGCCATCTTCGCGCAGGGCCAGCATCGCCCCCGGCGGCCTTGGCGCTGTGCCCCAGGTCTGGACCACAGTGAACAGCACCACCCGCTGCCCGGCGCGGCGCCACTCGAGCACGCTGCGCAGGACGTTCAGATCAACGCTGTCCATCAGGCCTTCGCCTGCTGCCAGCCCTGCAGCTGATAGCGCACAGGCAGGCTACGAATACGCTTGCCAGTGGCGGCGAAAATCGCGTTGCACAGCGCAGGCGCAATCGGCGGCACGCCCGGCTCGCCGACACCGCCCAACGGCACCTCACCCGGCGGCGTGACCAGATGCACCGCCACTTCCTTGGGCGCCAGGGACATGCGCGCCACTTCGTACATATGGAAATTGTCCTGCTGCACCTTGCCGTCCTTGAAGCTGATTTCGCCTACCATGGCATTGCCCAGGCCCATGACGCAGGCGCCCTCGAACTGGGAACGGATGCGCTCTGGGTTGATCTGCGGACCGCAATCCACGGCGATGTCCGCCTTGTGCACGATCACCGTGCCGTCGTCCTTGACCTCCACTTCGATCACCGCCGCCACGTAAGTGACGAAGCTGTAGTGCACCGCCAACCCCAGGCCACGGCCCTTGGGCAGCTCCCGCCCCCAACCGGCGGCCTTGGCAGCGGTTTCCAGCACCGTGCGAATCCGCGCGGTATCAATCGGATAACGCTCGGGGGATTCGCCATAGTTCCATTCTTCGCTCAAGGTACGCGGATCGATCTTACGGTCCGGCCCGAGCAATTTGACCTGGTACTTCAGCGGATCCTGGCCGGCCTTGTGGGCCAATTCGTCGATGAAACTCTGGATCGCGAAACCATGGGGGATGTTCGACACCGAGCGATACCAGCCCACCCGGGCATGGGCCACCGCTTCGGGATTCTCCAGGCGCAGGTTCGGGATGGCGTAGGCCATGTTGGTCACGCCCATGCCTATTTCGAACGGCGCCTCGTGGGTCATGCCCGGCGCAAACAGTGCGGTGATGCTCGGCGCTACGGTGCGGTGCAACCAGCCGGACGGCATACCGTCCTGGTTCAGGCCGGCCTTGAGGTATTCGGCCGATACCGTGTGGAAATACGAGTGATGGATGTCGTCCTCGCGGGTCCATTGCACCCGTACTGCCTGGCCGGGAAACTCCTTGGCGAGCACGGCCGCTTCGACGACAAAATCGGGTTTTGACTTGCGTCCGAAACCGCCGCCCAGCAACGTGATGTTCACCGTGACCTTCTCGAAAGGAATGCCCAGGCGTTCAGCGACACGTTCACGGGTTACCTGCGGGGCCTGGCTCGGTGCCCAGGCCTCGCATTGGCCGTCCTTGAACCGGGCAACGGCAACCATCGGTTCCATCGGTGATTGGGACAGGTGCGGCAGGTAATACGATGCTTCCAACGTCGAATCAGCCTTGGCCAGAGCGTCGTCGAGATCGCCGCTGCTGCGCACGACTTTTCCGGGCTTGAGGGCCGCCGCTTCCAACTCCTTGCGATAGGCAATGGAGTCATAACCGGCATTCGGGCCGTCGTCCCATTGGATTTTCAGTGCTTCGCGGCCCTTGATCGCCGCCCAGGTGTTCTTCGCCACCACCGCCACGCCGCCCAACGGCTGGAATTCCGAGGGCAGCGGGCGCCCTTCGATCTGCACCACCTTGACCACACCCGGTACTTTCAGCGCCGCGCTGCTGTCCACGCTCTTGACCTTGCCACCATAGACCGGCGGACGCGCGATGACGGCATAGAGCATGCCGTCGAAATGCACATCAGCACCAAACACAGCACGGCCATTGACGACGTCCGCGCCATCGATGGCCCGGCTCGCCTCCTTGCCGATGTAGCGGAACTCCGATGGCGACTTGAGGCGCAGGCTGTCACGCCCCGGTACCGGCAAGGCACTGGCAGCAGCGGCCAATTCGCCATAGCCCAGTTCACGCCCCGAAGGCTGGTGCAGCACTTTGTGCAGTTGGGCATGGCATTCACTCACTGGCACCTTCCACTGCGCAGCGGCGGCCAGTTCCAGCATGGTCCGCGCAGCGGCACCGCAACGGCGCATCGGCTCGTACCAATGACGCATGCTGCGCGAGCCGTCGGTGTCCTGGTTGCCGAAGCGCGCCTCATCGGCCGGCGCCTGTTGCACCTTCACACGCGCCCAGTCGGCCTCCAGCTCATCGGCCACGACCATGCTCAGGCTGGTGCGCACACCCTGGCCCATTTCCGAACGGTTGCAGATCACGGTCACGCTGCCATCGGCGGCAATGCTGACGTACACCTTCGGGTCGTCGACCGCGCCATGGGGCATGCCCTCGGCACCGAATTTCTTTTCCTCGGCAAAGGCCTCCGGCAGGCCCCACGTGGCCGCCAGCACCAGCACACCGGTGGCACTCGCGCCTTTGAGGAAGCCGCGACGGCTGAGGTTGCTCAGGACAAAATCATTGGGCAAGCGGCTCATGCCTTGGCCTCCTTCAGGTGAGTGGAGGCCTGGCGAATCGCGGTCTTGATCCGGTTGTAGGTGCCGCAACGGCAGATGTTGCCGACCATGGCTTCTTCGATCTGCTCATCACTCGGGTTGGGGTTGGTCTTGAGCAAGGCGGTCGCCGACATGATCTGCCCGCCCTGGCAGTAACCGCACTGGGCCACCGCCGTGTCGAGCCAGGCCTTCTGGACGATTTGCCCAACCGGATCGACATGAAGTTCGTCGATGGTGCTGACATTTTGCCCATTCACAGAACCGATTGGCGTAATGCAACTGCGCGCCGGGGCGCCGTCGATGTGGATGGTGCAGGCGCCACACAGGCCCATGCCGCAGCCGAATTTGGTGCCGTTGTAACCGGCCACATCCCGGATAGCCCACAGCAGCGGCATGTCCTCGGTCACATCCAGTTGATGGTCTTTTCCATTGAGTTTCAGGGTAATCATGGGCACGCCCGCATAGTGATCGAGTTATGGGGTCGAGCAATCTGCCGCCGGGTTGACGGTTCGGTTGTCGCAGACTGGCTCAGGCTGATCGGGCTCTCTTATGCCGGCGCACGCAGGCGTCTGCATCGGGCCTTTAGGATGCAATGGTCGCATCGTTAGGAAGCTAAATTAACCCAGGATCACGCAAAACGCCCTGCACAATCCTGCACAAATGCTTGTGTGCAGGGTGTGCAGGGCGTTTTTTCAGACGCTTGCGTGAAAGTCGCTCAGTACCGATTGGGTTCCATTTCCAGCTCGACCTGGAAACGCTCGGCAATGTCTTTCTGGATGCGCAGGGCCAGGTCCAGAAGTTGCGGGCCCGTGGCGTTGCCGTAGTTGACCAGCACCAACGCCTGCAACTTGTGCACCCCGGCATCACCTTCGCGAAAGCCCTTCCAGCCGGCGCGCTCGATCAGCCAGCCGGCAGCGATTTTCATCTGCCCTTCAGGCTGTGGATAAGCCACCAGGTCAGGGTATTGCAGCTTGAGGTGTGCTACGTGCGCGGCCGGCACCAGCGGGTTCTTGAAGAAGCTGCCGGCATTGCCCAGCACGGCCGGGTCCGGGAGTTTCTCGCTGCGGATGCTGCAAATGGCCCGGCTCACATCGGTGGGTGTCGCCTGCTCGATGCCCTGCTCGGTCAACCGCTGGCGAACCGGACCGTACTCCAGATGCAAGTGTGCGGCGCGGCTGAGGGCGAAGCGCACCCGCAGGATCAACCAGCGACCTGCTTGCTGTTTGAACAGGCTGTCGCGATAAGCGAACCGACAGTCTTCAAGGCTGAAATCGCGCAGCTCACCGGTCTGGCGATCCAGCGCGGTGAGGCCGGCGAAGACGTCCTTGATCTCCACACCGTAGGCGCCGATGTTTTGCATCGGTGCCGCGCCCACAGTGCCGGGGATCAGGCTGAGGTTCTCCAACCCGGACCAGCCCTGCGCCAGCGTGTGCTGGACGAACGGGTGCCACGGCTCCCCTGCTTCGGCTTCGACCACTACGCGTTCGCCGTCATCGCTGAGCAAGCGAATACCGTGGCTGGCCATGCGCAGCACCAGCGCGTCGATGTCGCCGGTCAGCAGCAGGTTGCTGCCGCCGCCGATTACCAACAATGGCACGGCATGTTCGGTGGCATACGCCAACGCCTCGCGAACATCACCATCGCTACGGGCTTCGGCGAACAACCGGGCAGTGACGTCCACACCGAAACTGTTGAAGGACTTGAGGCTGACGCCCGCCCGAACCTGCAAGGTCATAACCGCCCCTTCAATTCGATCACCAGGCGATCGGTAGCGCGTTCGATCAAGTCCAGCACTTGCTCGAAGCCTTGTTCGCCGTCGTAGTACGGGTCCGGCACATCGTCGAGCTCGGCTTCGTAGCGCCGCAGGAACAGGTCCAGCTCGGCCCTGCCATTGGCCGGTTGCAGGGCCTTGAGGTTGCGCAGGTTGCTGCTGTCCATCGCTAGGATCAGGTCATAGGCAGCGAAATCAGCGCGGGTCACCTGTTGCGCACGCTGGGCCGACAAGTCGTAGCCACGCTTCAGGGCCGCCGCCTGGCTGCGCTTGTCCGGGGCCTTGCCGACGTGCCAGTCACCGGTGCCGGCGGAAGCGACTTCCACCTGCCCGGCCAGCCCGGCCTCACGCAACTTGTGGCGCAGGATACCTTCGGCGGTGGGCGAGCGGCAGATGTTGCCGAGGCAGACAAACAGGACCCGCATCAAGCCTCCAGCAGGCGACGAACGCGCTCGAGGTCTTCGGCGGTGTCGACACCGGTCGGCGGGGCGATCAGCGCATCGGCGACGTGGATCCGCACGCCGTGCCACAGGGCCCGCAACTGTTCCAGGGCTTCAGTGTTTTCCAGCCAGCACGGGCCCCAGGCGACGAAGTCCTGGAGGAAGCCGGCGCGGTAGGCATAGATGCCGATGTGGCGGCGGTATGGCACGCCTTCCGGCATCACGTCACGGCTTTGGGCGAATGCGTCCCGCGCCCAGGGCAACGTCGCGCGGCTGAAGGTCAACGCCAGGCCATTGAGGTCACTGACCACCTTGACCACGTTGGGGTTGAACAGGGTCTGCACATCCTCGATAGGCTCGGCCAGGGTGGCCATGCGCGCCTCGGTGTGGGCCGCGAGGTTGGCGGCGACCTGATCGATCACGCTCGGCGGGATCAACGGCTCGTCACCTTGCACATTGACCACGATAGCGTCGGCGGCAAGACCGAGTTTCGCCGCGACCTCAGCCAGGCGGTCAGTGCCGGAATTATGGTCTTCACGAGTCAGCACGACTTCGGCGCCAAAGCCTTTGCAGGCCTCGACGATGCGCGCATCGTCAGTCGCCACCACCACACGCTGGGCGCTGCTTTTGCAGGCCTGCTCCCAGACATGCTGGATCATCGGCTTGCCAGCAATCGACAGCAACGGCTTGCCGGGCAGGCGCGTCGAAGCGAAACGCGACGGAATGACAACGGTAAAGGCTGCGGTCATTTATCCAGGCGCTCGTCGGTGGTCAGGGTGCGAGCTTCGCTTTCGAGCATCACCGGGATGCCGTCGCGAATCGGGTAAGCCAGGCCGGCACCCTTGCTGATCAGCTCGGTCTTGTCGGCGCTGAGCTTGAGCGGGCCTTTGCAGATCGGGCAGGCCAGAATATCGAGCAATTTGGTGTCCATGGAATTCCCCTGGATAAAAGGTTTTAAGGCAAAAGCCGATCCGGCAACAGGCGCATCAACTGCGTATCGAACCAGGCCGCGAAGGCCGGCGACGGCGCGGCGTCTACCGCCAGGTACCACCAGTCGGGTGCGGCGAAGGCACGGCATTTGACTGCGTCCTTTTCCGTCATGACCACCGGCAGCGATGGCGTGAAATTCAAGGCCTGGGCGTTGTATGCGGCGTGGTCGGCAAACCCATGCGGTATTGGCCGCCAGTGTAGCGTTTCGAGGGTCTTGAAGAAACGCTGGGGATTGCCGATTCCGGCCACGGCATGCAGGGCCTGGCCGGGTGGAAAATGCTCAAGGGAGCACCGCTCGCCGCTGGCCAGGTTCACCAGCGCGGTGGGGCGCAATTGGAAGGCGAAACCGTCTTCGCGGTCGGCACTGGCGCCGTTGTACAGCACGGCGTCGACCGATTGCAGGCGCTCGACCGGCTCGCGCAATGGCCCTGCAGGCAGGCAACGGCGGTTGCCCAGGCCACGGGCGTTGTCGATCAACACCAGCTCGAGGTCGCGGGCCATCCGATAATGCTGCATGCCGTCGTCGGACAGGATCAGGTCCAGCGGCTCGGCCTCCAGCAGCGCCTGGATCGCGCGACTGCGATCAGGGTCGATCATCAACGGCACACCGGTGCGCTGGACGATCAACAGCGGTTCATCACCAGCGACGTCGGCGCCCTGCTCGGCCGTTACCCGCCAAGGCAGTTGCGGCGGCTTGGCGCCGTAACCCCGGCTGACCACCCCGACCCGCAGGCCACTGCGCTGGCAGTGCTGGATCATCCACAGGATCAACGGCGTCTTGCCGGTGCCGCCAACCGTGATATTGCCGACCACGACCAACGGCACGGGAGGCTGGTAGATCTGGCCTTCACCCGCCAGGAAACGCTCGCGCTTGCCCACCACCACCCGGCGGTACAACCACTCCAGCGGCCGTAGCAAGGTCAGCGCCGGGTGACCTTCATACCACGCGGCAAGCAATCGATCGGACATGGCCATCAGGGTGCGGGGGCCGCCTCGACCGTGGTCATGCGCAGATGGCTGAAACCGAGCTTGCCGGCCGCGTCCATGGCGGTGATCACTGATTGATGAGGGGTCTTGCCGTCGGCGCTGATGGACAGCGGCAGGCTGGTGTCGCCGCCAGACTCTTTCTGCAAGGCATCGATCAGGCTCGCCAGGTCGCTCTTGGGCAGCAATTGGTTGTTCACCGAGAACGCCCCTTCGGCGCTGATGGTGATATCCAGGTTCTTCAGTTGCTGGTCTTCGGCCGGCGAGCCGCTGATGGCCTGCGGCAATTCAACCTTGAGCTGGGTTTCCCGGGTGAACGTAGTGGTCACGACGAAAAACAGCAGCAGGATGAACACCACGTCGATCAGCGACGCGAGGTTGATCTCGATGTTTTCCCGTGGCTTGCGGCGGAATTTCACTTCTTGCCCCCAGCCAGGTCCACGTCACGGTCACCTTGCACCACCTCGACCAGCTTGATCGCTTCCTGCTCCATGCCGACCACCAACTCGTCGACGCGGCGTTGCAGGAACCGATGGAAGAACACGGCCGGAATACCCACCATCAGGCCGGCGGCGGTGGTGATCAATGCCTTGGAAATACCCCCCGCCAGTACTGCGGCGTTAGTGGTCATGCCGGAGCCGGTAAACGCACTGAAGATGTCGATCATGCCCAGCACCGTACCCAGCAGGCCCAGCAGCGGGGACATGGCGGCGATGGTGCCCAGGGTATTGATGTAGCGTTCCAGCTCATGGATGACCCGCGCGGCAGCCTCCTCGATGCACTCCTTCATGATCTCGCGACCATGCTTGGAGTTCGCCAGGCCGGCGGCGAGGACTTCCCCCAAGGGCGAACTGGCTCGCAGCTCCTTGAGCTTGTCCTTGTTCAGCTGCTTGTCCTTGATCCAGACCCAGACCTGCCCGAGCAGATGCTCCGGGGTCACGCGGCTGGCCCGCAGGGTCCACAGGCGTTCGGCAACGATACCCAGTGCCACGATGGAACTCAGAATGATCGGCAACATCATCCAGCCGCCGGATTTGACCAATTCCCACACAGTGACTGCCCCCTCGAAAAAGTGCGCCACTTTATCACACAGACTCGCCTTGCAGACCCGCCCCACCGATAAGCGCATCAGCCGATTGCGCTGGATCAATATTGCCCCGCTGGCCCGACGGCTGGCGGATCACGCCAGTAGCGGCGATGCCCGGCCTCGGTGCGCGGCAGTTCGAAAGCGCCCAGTTGCAGACGAATGGCGCCCTGCTCGGCGCTGTCGTAGACCGCCAGGCCCGAGCGTCGATACCGAGCCATCACCTGGGGATGTGGGTGGCCGAACGCGTTGCCCTGCCCTCGGGAGATCAATACCGAATGCGGCTGGAGACGCGACAGCAACGCCATCGACGACGAACTGCGGCTGCCGTGATGCGGCGCGGCCAGCCACTGGATCGGCACCGCCAGGGCCTCGTCGAGCAAGGCGCGCTCGGCCGGGGTGTCGATATCGCCGGTCAGGAGCAGGCGTTCACCGCCGGCCTCCACCAGCAAGACGCAGGACTTCTGGTTGCTCTCGACAGCAGAGGCCCACCGCCACAGCTCGAACCTGACCCCGTCCCATTCCCAGCGTCTGCCACTGTCGCAAGGCCCGGCCAGCAGCTCGGCGGGCAGCGCGTCGGGATCGCCGCTGATCACCTCCATCGTCGGCAGCCCATTGCGCACGGCGCGGGCACCGCCAGCGTGATCGGCGTCGGCATGGCTTAGCAACATCAGGTCCAAGCCGCGCACACCCAGTTTGCGCAAGGTCGGCAGTACGACCCGCTCGCCCGCGTCAGCCTCGCCAAAGCGCGGCCCGGCGTCGTAAAGCAGGGCGTGCCGCCGGGTCCGCACCAGCACCGCCAGCCCTTGGCCCACGTCCAACTGCCAGATCTCGGCGTGCCCTTGCGGCAGGTGTTCTTGCGGTGGAAAAACCATCAGCAACACCATCGGCCACCCCAGTACACGTAGCGGCACACCTTTGGGCAACAGCAGCAAAAAAGCACCGAAGGCGGCGATACCCAAGGCCCAGGGCGGGACTGCGGCAGGAACCCACGCCGGCATTCGTCCGGCAACCAGCGTCAGCCCCTTGAACAGCAGATCGAGCAGCCCGCCGGCGATCCACAACAGGCCTTCGCCCATGAACGGCACCGGCAACAACGCCGTGCCAAGCAGCGCTGGCGGCAATACCAACAGGCTGATCCAGGGCACCGCCAGCAAGTTCACCAACGGCCCGCTGAGGCTGACCGGCAAGCCCACGATCAACAACAACGGACACAGGCCAAGCGCAACCAGCCACTGGGCACGGGTCCAGGTTTGCCACCAGCGCCAGGGCCCCAGGCGAGCGCCAAAGGTGAACATCAAGATGGCCACGGCTGCAAACGACAACCAGAACCCCGGCCGCAAGCTGGCAAGCGGGTCGAACACCAGCACCCCGACGAAGGCCAGCAGCCATGCCCACCACGGATCTGGCTGTTTGAAACGCAAGCGCCACAGCAACACCAGGCCGATCATCGCGCAGGCCCGCCGCACCGGCACCTCGAAGCCGGCGAGCAAGCCGTAGCCCAGGGCGGCACAGAAGGCCAGCCCACAGGCCCAAGGCAACCAGGCCAGACCCACCGGCCACAGGCCATAACGCGCCGCACCGGCCACCAACAAGTACACCAGGCCGGCAAGCAGGCCGATGTGTTGCCCAGAGATCACCAGCAAGTGGACGGTGCCGGTGTCTTGCAGCACCTGCCAATCCTCGCGACTCAACCCGCCGCCGTCGCCCAGGACCAGCGCCGCCAGCGCACCGGAGCGGCCATGGGCATCGACCTGTGCCAGGGCCTGGCGCACCTCATCGCGCCAGGCCCCCCGGGCCGCTTGCAGGAGATGGCCATCTTTGATCGTACCGGTCGCGCCGATGCCGCGGCTCAACAACCAGGCGGCATAGTCGAAGCCGTGCGGGTTCAGCAGCCCGCTGGGCCGCTTGAGCTTCACCGCCAATCGCCATCGTTCGCCGCTGTTGACCGGCGGCCCACCGAACCAGGCGAGGCGCATCGCCGTCGGTAGACGGCTACGGCGTGAATGGACATCGGCCAGTTCGAAGCGCACCACGCCTTCGCCCTGTTGCGGCAAACCGACCACTCGCCCCTCGACCCAGCGGGTTTCGCCGTCAAGCGCGATGGGTAACCGGTCGTCCAGCGCAAACTGCGCCGACAGGCAGGCCCAGGTCAGCCCGAACAGGAAAAAACCCAGAGGGTAGCTTCGAAACGGCAACGCCATCAGCGCCAGCACCGGCATGGCTGCAATCAGCCACAACGGCGGCAGTGCCGGCAAAAAAATCGGGGCCAACAGCCCCAGTGCAAGCGCGACTAACCCTGTGCGCATAACCCGTCCTTGAGAGTGCCCTCTTCAGGCATAGACGGTCTACGGCACCGCTGGCGTTATCAATTGTCACAAAGTCTGAATCTGTCAGCCGTAGAATCCGGACATACTTGCGGCCTTACTGCGTTGAACCGACCGAGAAGCCTTATGCCCCGGCGCCTTTTCAAACGTTACATGCCAGACCCAGAGAGCATTCGGGAACATAAATCCTTACGTTTTCTCGGCACCCTGCTGCACGATCCCAACCTTTGGCACCTCAATCGGCACTCGGTCGCCCGGGCGATGGCTGTTGGCCTGTTTGCCGCCTTCTTGCCGATCCCGTTGCAAATGTTGCTGGCCGCCGCACTGGCCATCACGGTGCGCGGCAACATGCCGATTGCGGTGAGCCTGGTGTGGCTGACCAATCCGATCACCATGCCGGCGGTGTTCTTCTGCACTTACCAGACCGGCGCCTGGCTGATGGACGTGCCCGCCCGGACGCTGCCCGAAGAGCTGACCTGGGAATGGATCAGCGGCCAGTTGTCCACCTTGTGGCAGCCGTTCCTGCTCGGCTCGGTTGTGACCGGCCTGGTACTCGGCGCCCTCGCCTACTTCGTCACCATGAGTTACTGGCGCTGGTGGGTGGCCCGACAGTGGAAGCGGCGCAAGAAAAGCCGGATGTGAAATGCAAAAAGGCCTCCTGGGAATGGAGGCCTTTTTTTGTGGAGTTCGTACTGACGCCATCGCGAGCAAGCTCGCTCCCACAGGGGGATGGGGTCAGGTACGCATCCCGCGCCCGCTGACCAGCAACCGCGCGCAACCGATGTAAAGCACCAAGGTCGCCACCAGCATGAAGGTAATGGCGATGCTGATCTTGATGTCCGACACCCCGAGAATGCCATAGCGAAAGGCGTTGACCATGTGCAGCACCGGGTTGGCCAGGGACACGGTCTGCCAGAACGGCGGCAGCAGGGAAATCGAGTAGAACACCCCGCCCAGGTAGGTCAGCGGCGTGAGCACGAACGTCGGGATGATGGAGATGTCATCGAAGTTGCGCGCAAACACGGCATTGATGAAACCCAGCAGCGAAAAGATCGTGGCCGTAAGCACCACCACCAATACCGTCACCCCCAGGTGATGCACCTGCAAATGGGTGAAGAACAACGACAGCAGGGTCACGATCAGACCCACCGCCAGGCCGCGCAGCACACCGCCCAGGGTGTAGCCGATGAGGATCGTATGGGGCGACACCGGCGAGACCATCAGTTCTTCGATCGAACGCTGGAACTTGCTGCCGAAGAAACTCGACACCACGTTGCCGTAGGAGTTGGTGATCACCGACATCATGATCAGCCCCGGCACGATGTAGTCCATGTACGTGAAGCCGCCCATATCGCCGATCTGCCGGCCGATCAGGTTACCGAAGATCACGAAGTACAAGACCATGGTGATGGCGGGCGGCAGCAGCGTCTGCGGCCAGATCCGCATGAAACGCCGAACCTCACGGTAAACGATGGTATTGAGGGCGATGAGGTTGGGGCGCAATTCGGAACTCATGCTCATACCGCCACCTTCGCCAGATTTTTCTCCACCAGGGACACGAACAACTCCTCGAGGCGATTGGTTTTGTTGCGCAGGCTCTGCACTTCAATGTTCTGCAGGGCCAGTTGGGCGAACAGCCCGGTGATCCCCACGGCCTTGTCCACCTGGACTTCCAGGGTGTGGCTGTCTACCAGGCGGGCCGGATAACCCATGAGCTGGGGTGCCGTCGCCAGGTCGTTTTTCAGGTCCAGCAGGAAGGTTTCCACATGCAGTTGGCTGAGCAACTGGCGCATGCTGGTGTTCTCGACGATGGTGCCGTGGTCGATGATGCCGATGTTGCGGCACAACTGCTCAGCCTCTTCCAGGTAATGGGTGGTGAGGATGATGGTGATGCCTTTCTGGTTCAGTTCGGTGAGGAAGGTCCACATCGAACGACGCAGTTCGATGTCCACGCCGGCAGTCGGTTCGTCGAGGATCAGCAGACGCGGCTCATGCACCAGCGCGCGGGCGATCATCAGGCGACGCTTCATGCCGCCGGACAATGAACGGGACGGCACGTCGCGCTTATCCCACAGGCCCAGCTGGGTCAGGTACTGCTCGGCGCGCTCGTTGGCGATCTTCGGCGGGATGCCGTAGTAACCGGCTTGGGTCACGACGATGTCGAAGGTCTTTTCGAACTGGTTGAAGTTGAATTCCTGGGGCACCACGCCAATGCAGCGCTTGAGGGCGGCAGGCTCGCGGTCCAGGTCATGGCCGAAGATATTCACCGTGCCGCTGGTCTTGTTCACCAACGTGGAAAGAATACCGATGGTGGTGGATTTGCCGGCACCGTTGGGGCCGAGCAAGGCGAAAAAGTCACCTTCGGCGACGTCCAGATCGATACCACTCAAGGCCTGGAAACCGTTGCCGTAGGTTTTGGTTAGCTGCCGGATGGACAGAGCGGAACTCATATCGGATTACGCACCAAGAAGGGAGGGAGGAAAAGAATAGATAAGGGCGGGCGGCGAGCAATGCAACCACGGCGCACGAAGGCAATGGTGCTTGGCGTCGCCGCACAAGTACAGTCAAGTGTGTCGATAGTAAGTATTAAGTCAACGCGGTCATGACAGCCTTGCGGTAGGCCGCACGCTCCTGCAACCGCGCGTACCAGGCCTGCACGCCAGGTAGCTCGGCGCGCTGGATGGGCATCTCGAACCAGGCATAAATGAAACTGCCCAGGGGAATGTCGCCCATGCCGATTTCAGCACCCGACAGGTAGGGCTGCTCACTCAAGGTCTGCTCGACCATCGCCAGCAAGCCGTCGCACTCTTTGATCGCCGCGTCGATGGCCGCCCAGTCCTGTTGCTCGGCCGGGGTGCGCAAGACGCCCCAGAACACCGTGCGAAACGGTGCGGCAAAACTGGAGGTGGTCCAGTCCATCCATTTTTCAGCCTGGGCACGTGCCTGTACGTCAGCGGGATACCAGGCCGAACCCGACGCATGGCGAGCAGCCAGGTAACGCACGATGGTGTTGGATTCCCAGAGCACGAAGCCGTCGTCTTCGATCATCGGCACCCGGCCATTGGGGTTTTTCGCACGGTACTCGGGCGTGTCCACCACACCGAATGCCCCGCCCGCATCAATGGCCTCGTAGGCCAGCCCCAACTCTTCTGCGCACCACAACGCCTTGCGCACATTCGATGAATTTTTCCGGCCCCATATCTTCAGCATCACGGCGTCCTCGATGGATAAATGCCGCAGCAGCATACGCCGGATCAGGCGCGACTCAAATCGCCCTGCAGGTCGCCGAGCAAGCGCGGCACCTGCGCGCCGAACAGGTGCGGGTAGCATTTCTCCAGGTGTTCGAAGAAGAACGCTTCGGGCACATCGGCGAACTGGCCGTGGTCGGTGAGGTACTCCATCAGCTTCGCCCCTTGCCGATTAAATGGGTGGAACACGCTGTCGTGGCGACCGTCGAATTCCAGCGGGGCCACGTCGAACAACTCGCACAGCCCCTGGTTGAATGCCGGCGTGGCCTTGACCCAGCGGTCGTTCAGGTACAGCTCGGTATAACCGTGCATGGCGAACACGTCGCTCCTGAGCAATTCCAGCAAGCGCGGTGTGGACAAGTGATTGCGGACATCCGCCAGGCCGATGCGCGCCGGGATGCCGCAATGCCGGGCGCAGCCGGCCAGCAAGGTGGCCTTGGGCACACAATAGCTTTCGCCGACAGCCAGCGCGTAACTGCCGCGCAGGGTCGCCGGGTCGCGACTGAAAGTGTAGGGGTTGTAGCGCACTGCCTCGCGCACGGCGTAATACAGGCTGACCGCTTGCGCCAGCGGGTCGCGGTCGGTGCCGCGGTGGGTTTCGGCGAAGTCGATGACCGCGAGGTGATCGCTGTCGATGAAGGGGCCGGGGTTCAGGTATTGCTGCATAAAAGGAAGGCCTCTGGAGAAACATCACCGCTTGCCTCGAGTTTATCCACAGCCCTCAGCCAACGATAACGGCATTCCGGCCAAACAATGGCGTTTTCTCACCTTGTTAACGAACGATTTCCCACGGCTGTTGCCAACCAGACTGGCGCAATGCACCCAGGGTTTCCCACGAAATCAATCACATCGCGCTGACCGCCGGTTTTGCAGATGCCGTCTAAGCTCTGAAGGTCGGTTTTGCCTTGGTTCACGGAGGATTACATATGCTGTTGTTGTGGATACTGGTCCTGGTCGTCGGGATCGCCTGGCTGGCGCATCGGCGCACCGACCCGCTGCCCGCGCTGGGTATCGTCGCGGTCTATCTGTTGGCCATGGGTATTTTCAGCCATGCGCCCGGCTGGCTGCTGCTGATCCTCTGGGTGGTACTCGCGGCTGTCGCCGCCCCGCTGCTGCTACCGGACCTGCGCCGCAAATACTTCAGTGCACCGATGTTCGAGTGGTTCCAGAAAACCCTGCCGCCCATGTCCGAGACCGAGCGCGACGCCATCGACGCCGGCACGGTGTGGTGGGACGGCGAACTGTTCAGCGGCCGCCCGGACTGGGACTTGCTGCTGGCCTACCCCAAGGTGCAACTGACCGAGGAGGAGCAGGCGTTCCTCGACGGCCCCACCGAAGCCCTCTGCGCAATGGTCAGCGACTGGCAGATCGGCCAGGCCATGGACCTGCCGCCTGAAGCCTGGGCTCATATAAAGGAGCACGGGTTCTTCGCGTTGATCATTCCCAAGGAATACGGCGGCAAAGGCTTTTCTGCCTACGCCCATTCCCAGGTGGCAATGAAACTGGCCACGCGCAGCGGCGACCTGGCCTCCACCGTGATGGTCCCCAACTCCCTTGGCCCGGCAGAACTGCTGTTGCACTACGGCACTGATGAGCAACGCGACCATTACCTGCCGCGACTGGCCCGTGGCGACGATATTCCCTGCTTCGCCCTGACCGGGCCGCTGGCCGGTTCCGACGCCGGGGCGATGCCCGACACCGGCATCATCTGCAAGGGTGAATGGGAAGGCCAGGAAACATTGGGCCTGCGCCTGAACTGGGAAAAGCGCTACATCACCCTCGGTCCGGTAGCCACCCTCCTGGGCCTGGCCTTCAAGGCGTATGACCCCGACCACCTGCTGGGTGAGGAAGAAGACCTGGGCATCAGCCTCGCCTTGATTCCCACCGACACCCCTGGCGTGCATATCGGCCGCCGTCACCTGCCCCTTGGCGCCGCGTTCATGAACGGGCCGAACTGGGGCAAGGACGTGTTCATCCCGCTGGACTTCCTCATTGGCGGCCAGGACATGCTCGGCAAGGGCTGGATGATGCTGATGAACTGCCTGTCGGTCGGGCGTTCGATTTCCCTGCCGGCGGTGGGCACCGGTGCGGCGAAGTTCACCAGCCTGGTGACGGGCCAGTACGCCCAGGTGCGCGAACAGTTCAACGTACCGTTGTCGGCGTTCGAAGGTATCCAGGAAGCCATGGCGCGCATCGGTGGCAACGCCTGGATGATGGATGCTGCGCGCATGCTTACCGCCAACGCCGTGGACCTGGGGGAAAAGCCTTCGGTGCTGTCGGCCATTCTCAAGTACCACCTGACCGAACGCGGCCGCGAGTGCATCAGCCACGCCATGGACGTGCATGGCGGCAAGGGCATCATCATGGGCCCGAACAATTACCTGGGTCGCAGTTGGCAAGGTGCGCCGATCTTCATCACGGTCGAAGGCGCGAACATCCTGTCGCGCAACCTGATGATCTTTGGTCAGGGCGCCATTCGCTGCCATCCGTTCGTGCTCAAGGAAATGGCCCTGGCAAGCCGTGAAGACAAGGACCAGGCGCTGGTCGAGTTCGACGCCTTGCTGCTCAAGCACATTGGTTTTGCCGTGAGCAACGCCGCCAGCACCCTGGTGCTCAACCTCGGCCTGGGGCATTTCGAGAAGGCCCCCGGCAATGGCTTGAGCCAAGGTTATTTCCGCGCCCTCAACCGGCAGGCTGCGGCGTTCGCCCTGCTGGCGGACCTGAGCATGATGCTGCTGGGGGGCGAACTCAAACGCCGGGAACGCTTGTCGGCCCGCCTGGGCGACGTATTGAGCAACCTGTACCTGGCGTCCGCAGCGCTCAAGCGCTATCACGACCTGGACTCGCCGGACCACATGACACCGCTGTTCACCTGGGCCATGGAGGAAAGCCTGGGCCAGTCGGAGCGTGCGCTGGATGAACTGCTGGACAACTTTCCGAACCGGGTGCTGGGCTGCCTGTTGCGCCTGGTGGTGTTCCCCTTCGGTCGTCGTCACAAGGGCCCGAGCGACAGGCTCGACGCCGAGGTGGCGGCGGTCATTGGTCGGCCCAAGGGTGACCCGACCCTCGAAGAGTTGCTGCAGGGCTGCTATCGCCCACAATCAGCCGACGACCCGGTGGGCGCCCTGCAACACGCCGCCGACCTGCTGGCCGCCGCCCATCCGCTGCACAAGAAACTGCACGTGGCGCTCAAGCAGGGTCAGCTCAACCCAGCGCCGGGCGAACCCCTCATCGACGCAGCCCTGGAAGCGGGTGTGCTGCAAGCCGGTGAAGCGCAGACCTTGCGCGCGGCCGAGGCGGCGCGGCGCAAGGTCATCGATGTGGATGACTTCGATAAGGAGGAGTTGACGCTGGCGCAGGACAAGGTCCGTTGATCCTGACGACAGGCTACGCTCGTGAGCTACAGCTCTTCACCTATAAAAGCCGGCGCAAGGGCTTTATACTCCTGCGCCCGTTTTGCTCTTGAGGACTTATCTCGTGTCCAATGTCGTTGCCGATCACCTTGTCTTGCTTGACCACTTGCGCAGCATCCTGGTCGCCGTGGGTGAGGCCGAACAGGTGCCCGAAGAAAGCCACGCCCTGTTTCTGGAGCGCTTCGACGAGTTGCGCGCGCAACTGCCCGTCGACCCGATCGAAAGCCAGTACCTGGGCCAGGATCTCCTGTGCCAAGTGATCGTCCGTTATCCACAAATTGCCCACCTGGTGCCTCGCGACCTGCTCTGGTACTTCGCCGGCGACTGCCTGCACTACATGCCCGACGAAGAAATCGCCCTGTACCAGGCCCTGGAGGAGCGTCGTTTCGAAGCCGAGCAAAACGACGAGCCTTTCGACTGGAACCAGGAAAAGCAATTGCTGGCGATGTCGGAGCAGGACAGCAAGCACTGATTACGATCCGTCATGCAAAGGCCCGCACGGTTAACCCGGCGGGCTTTTTTTTGCCTTGCCAAAGTGTGTTGCCTGGACGGACCTCATCGCGAGCAAGCTCGCTCCCACAGTTGGATCGGTGTACGACTGAGAGAGCCTGGTCGGCTGCCAGGCCGCCTCGCGAGCAAGCTTTGCTCCCACAGATCGGAAGGGTGTACGACCGCAAGAGCCAGGTCGGCTATCAGGCCGCCTCGCTTTTGCTTTTGATCTGGAGGCCCCGTTAACCACGATGGCCGAACGCAGGCATTGTGGAGTGGGCAACCCGGCATGGATGCCGGGATAGCCGCGCTGGGCCATGGATGGCCCTTCGCGGCGGGCCCACGGAGCAATGCCGGAGAGAGGGCATGCCGAGCCTAGGCGAGGCACCGAGTGGTGGGGCAAGCCTTTTTTGCTTACTTTTTTGGCGTCTGAAAAAAAGTGAGCCGCCGTAAGGGCTGAACCCTAAGTAGCCGTTACCGCAGCAACGGATATGTACCTGGTCAACAAAATCCATGTCGACTGACACCCCGCCATCGCGAGCAAGCTCCCCACTGGTTTGTGGTTGATCATAAAACTCATGTACGCAGCGGCTTCTGTGGGAGCGAGCTTGCTCGCGATGAGGCCGGTCAAAACAACCCATCACTCTCCGGCAACTCATAACCCGTCGCGACCTGGCTGGGGCCACTCCCGCCGCCCACCGTGCTCAAGGTCGGCTCTTTCTCCAGGCACGCCACCAGATAATCAATGAACACCCGCAGCTTGGGCGGTAGGTAACGAGTCGGTGAATGCAGCAACCACAAGCCACCGTGGTAGGAAGCCAGGAACGTCCAGTCGGCCAATACCTGCACGATCAAGCCTTGCTCCAAGGCATGACGGGCGGTGAAGTACGGCAGGCTGCCAATGCCGATGTGCTGCAAGACGGCCCCCAACCGCACGCCCGTGTGATTGGCCGCGTAGCGCCCATGCACGCCGACGGTGACGGACTTGCTGCCTTTCTTGAATTTCCAGCGCGCGTCGTTCGGGGTTGCCCCCAGGTAAATGCAGCTGTGTTCCAACAAGTCGTGAGGATGCGTGGGCGTACCGTGTTCGGCCAGGTATTGCGGCGTGGCGCAGAGCAGGTGATCGATGGTCAGCAACTGACGCCCCACCAGCCCGACCGGAGGTTGATCGGTAATCCGGATGGCCAGGTCGACATGATCGTCGATCAGGTCAACCTGCCGATCCTCCAGGAACAGCTCCACATCGACCTTCGGATAACGACGCAAGAATTCGGGCATGTGCGGATGAATCACGAAACGCCCCACCGCCTTGGGTACGCTGACGCGGATGCGGCCTTCAGCCTCCTGGGTGAACTGCCCGCTGATTTCCATCACCGACCGAGCGGCAGCGACCATTTCCTGACAGCGCTTGAACACCTCTTCCCCACCATCGCTCAAACGCAACTTGCGGGTGGTGCGTTGCAACAAACGGGTCGCCAGGGCTTTCTCCAGGCGAGAAATACTGCGGCTGATGGCCGATGGTGATGAACCTGACTGGCGGGCCGCCTCGGAGAAACTGCCGGTCTCCACGACCTTGACGAAGATGGCCATTTCGGCCAGCAACGGCAATGGTAGATTTGTGCTCATGGCGCAACAGTCCTTTGAAATTTGAACGGATTATCACCCTTTTATGCCCTACTTATAATCCCGTCACAATTTCTGATGTGGGTATGGCACATGACGCTTCGCCTCTTTTTCCATAGCGATGACCTCAAGGCCAACGTGGAAGTCCTGGATTGCAGCCCCCGGGAACATGAATTTGCCGTGGTGCTGCACGCCACGCTGTTCCATCCCCAGGGTGGCGGTCAGCCCTGCGACACCGGATGGATCGGTGAAAGCCAGGTGCTGCGCGTGGTCCAGGAAGGGCCACAGATCGTCCATTACGTCGACCGCCCGGTGGCCTTGGGCACGGCTGCGATCCGCGTGGATGCGCAGCGCCGACAGTTGAATGCGCGTCTGCACTCGGCTGGGCATCTGATCGGCCATTTCGCCGAGACCCGTGGCTGGACGCCGATCAAGGCCCATCATTGGCCCGGTGAAAGCCGCGTGCAGTTCCAGCCAGGGGAAAATCCTCAGGAACTGGACATCTCGATCATTCAGCAAGGCATCGACGAATGGATTGCCAACGACCTGTCGCGCTTGATCACGTTGCGCGAGGGCCTGCGCGAAGTCGGTTTCGGTGAGCTGGCCGCCTACGGTTGCGGCGGCACTCACGTGCAGCACCTGCAGGAACTGGGAACCGTCACCATCGCCTCGCTTTCGCAAAAGAAAGGAACACTGTCAGTGCACTACCACGTGGCCTGATATCCGCCAGCCCCTGCGACCCGCAATGGCTCGCAGGCCTCGCCTCCCCCTGTCAGGTCTGGCTCCTGCAAATCCCCTTCACAACACAAAAAGACAGATTATTGACGCCCGCTTGCGCGAGTTTTTCCCTTCCGTCACTTTTTAGTCATTTTTTTTATTTAAGGCGTGGCGCTTTGCCATGCTTGAACTACCGTCAAACAGAAGCGATGACAGGGTCGGCAAAACGCTCCTGAAGCGACCTGATCGACACCGTCTTTGCCTTCGTAAATCCCGGATCCCCCGGGTACCGAAACGTTGTTTGCAAGCAGCCTGTCGTTCAGTCAGGCCGGTGAAATGCGCCCGTTTGCTGGTAAGCGACGCGGCCTGAAACCGGAACCAATGAACGATCAGGTTAGATGGAAAGGGGTAGCCCGGGCCTCTTAAGTGATCCGCGGCAAATAGTTAAGCCTAGGGATGGTCTCTTCATCGAGGATCACTTCATGACCCATCGTACTGCTCCCGTTCTAAAACATTTCCTTCATGGCCTGTTCTGGATGGGTCTTGGCTTGGATGCGGCCCAGGCCGCAGCGGCAAATTGTTCGCAGCTGGACAATTTGCCGGCAACCTTCGAGGTCGGCCAAGGGCTCCAGAGCGAACTGCGCATCCTCGCCCCCGTGACGAAGTTGGCCGTCGGCGACCCAAAAATTGCCGATGTGCAGCCCAGTGGCAACGATGCCTTTATTCTCACGGGCCTGGCGCCCGGCGCCACCAGCCTGATGGTCTGGACCGACTGTTCGAAAATACCGCGCCAGAGCATGGTCTTTGTCAAAGGCCGGGCCACCGAGGCGCTGACCGGCGCGGCGAGCATCCCGTCCGAAGATCCGATGCTGCTTGCCCAGGTACAGACCGACATTCGTTTCGTTGAAGTCAGCCGGACCAAACTCAAGGAAGCCTCGACGTCGATTTTTGGCAGCCGTGGCAACTTCCTGTTCGGCTCGCCGAGGACCTTGCCCACCGTCGGCGGTATTGTCCGGCCTTCATTGCCGGTCAATAACGACATGTTCAACCTGTCTTTTGCCACCGGTAAAACGCTGTTGATGATCAACGCACTGGAAGGCAGTGGTTTCGCCTATACCCTGGCGCGGCCGAGCCTGGTGGCCCTCAGCGGGCAAAGCGCGAGCTTCCTGGCCGGCGGCGAAGTGCCGATCCCGGTGCCCAGTGCCGGCAGCGACAACGTGTCAATCGAGTACAAGGAGTTCGGCATTCGCCTGACCCTGACCCCCACCGTCATCGGCAAGAATCGCATCGCGCTGAAGGTGGCGCCGGAAGTCAGTGAGCTGGACTTCACCAACGCGGTGAACATCGCCGGGACACTGGTGCCTGCACTCACGGTGCGTCGTACCGACACCAGCATCGCCTTGGCCGATGGCGAAAGCTTCGTCATCAGCGGCCTGATCAGCACCCGCAACAGCTCCCAGGTGAACAAGTTTCCGGGGCTGGGCGATATACCGATTCTCGGCGCGTTCTTTCGCGACAACTCCATCAACCGCGAAGAGCGCGAGCTGCTGATGATCGTCACGCCGCACCTGGTCCAACCGTTGGCCGCCGACGCGCAACTGCCAACGTTGCCGGGCGAGCAACTGCGTAATTACGACCCGAATTTCTACCGCATGTACTTCCTCGAACATGGCGAGTTCGACAACCGCAGCGGGCTTTCCCAATGAGCCGGCGCCAGACGTGCGAAGCACCTATTGTCCAACGGCTTGCCAAGGGGCATTCAATGAAAGCAGTGATCGCAATAGCGGCGACCTTGATGCTCGCCGGCTGTGCCAGCAACGGCGTAGTGGCTTCACGCTCGACCCAGTGCGCCAAGCCCGAATCCGACCAGGAACTGGCCCTGAACATGGCCGAAGACATGGCCAACGAAGGTCGTTTGTACGCCAGCCTGGCGAACCTCGAACGCTTGCCCGATGACTTGGTCCAGGTCCGCCTGCGCAAGGCTCGGGTGCTGCGCCTGATGGGTCGCAACGAGGCCGAACCGTTGTACAAAAGCCTGCTCGGGACATGCCTGGCCGCAGACGGTGAACATGGTCTTGGGCAGTTGGCGGCTGCCAGAAATGACAATGCGACGGCTACGCAATACCTCGAACGCGCAGCGAAAATGGCCCCGACCGAAGGCAAGATTCGCAACGACCTGGGGGTCGTCTACCTCAACCAACGACGCATTTCAGAAGCCCGCTTCGAGTTCATGACCGCGATGGAGCTCCAGCAGTCAGACACGCTGGCAGCGCTCAACATGGTGACCCTGCTGATCTACCAGGACAACTGGAAGCAGGCCGCCGAGCTCGCGAACATGGCCAAGCTGAGCCCCCAACAAGTGGCAGATGCCCAAGCCCGTGCGGAAAAAATCAGGGGTTCGGCCGCTAACGCCGTGACGTCACAAGCCAACCGCCTGACCGAGGTTGTCGACGCCTCAACTGGCGCGGTCAAGTAGAGCGTTACGAGGAGTCCAAGAAATGATGACCAAACAATTGATGATTGCATGCATGGTGAGCCTTTCCAGCAGTGCCTGGGCCATTGACCCGGGCCCCTCTTCGCCCGCACAGCAAGGCACCGAGAGCTGGATGCAACTGCAGATTCGCGGCGTGGTGGCCTCCACCAACCTGCAAACCGCCTCGGCCGCCGAACGCGAGATGGCCATGCAGCGTTGGCTCAACAGCTTCAACTACCCGATCCCGGAATTCTTTGACCAGGACTCGGCAGGAGAAATCACCAGCAGCAAATGAAGCATGCTGGAAACGAAAGACCGCGGCCTCTGGAAGTACCTACATTTGATCCGATGTAGGTACTTCCGGAGGCTGCGGTCTTTTGGCTTGAACGGTCGGCTGACTAAAGGCGCAAGATTGTAGGAATAAAAAACCTGTGGGAGCGAGCTTGCTCGCGAAGAGGCCTTCATATCCAACATCCATGCAAGCTGACCCACCGCTATCGCGAGCAGGCTCGCTCCCACAATGGATCGGGGTACGACCGGGAGAGCCAGGTCGGCTGTCAGGCCGCCTCGCGAGCAAGCTTTGCTCCCACAGATCTGATGGCTCCCACAGATCTGATGAGGTGTACGACCGGGAGAACCAGGTCGGCTGTCAGGCCGCCTCGCGAGCAAGCTTTGCTCCCACAGATCTGATGGTTCCCACAGATCTGATAAGGTGTACGACCGGGAGAACCAGGTCGGCTGTCAGGCCGCCTCGCGAGCAAGCTTTGCTCCCACAGATCTGATGGTTCCCACAGATCTGTGGGGTGTACGACCGGGAGAGCCAGGTCGGCTACTAGGCCGCCTCGCGGTGGACGTTGATCTCGGGCGCCCCGTTAACCACGCTGGCCGAACGCAGGCATTGCGCAGTGGGCATCCCGGCATGGATGCCGGGATAGCCGCGCTGGGTCATGGATGGCCCTTCGCGGCGGCCCACGGAGCAATGCCGGAGAGAGGGCATGCCGAGCCTAGGCGAGGCACCGAGTGGTGGGGCATGAAGCGTTTTGCTTACTTTTGACTGGGCCGGCTTCCGGGCTTCTCAAAAGTGAGTCGCCGTCAGGGCGAAACCCTAAGCAGCCGTTACCGCAGCAATGGATATGTACTCGATCAACAAAACCCTGGCCAACTGTCAGGCCGCCATCGCGAGCAAGCTCGCTCCCACAATGGGACTGTGGTGAACACAAGCCCCATGAACACCCACCGATCTACATATTCCCGAAGGCCCTGAACACACCGATCATGGCCGGACCAATGGCAACCAGGAAGAAGCTCGGCCACAGGCAGAAAATCAGCGGAAAGATCAGCTTGGTGCCAATCTTGGCCCCCATTTCTTCGGCAGCCTGGGTACGCCGGTCGCGAAACTCATCGGCGTAGATCCGCAGGGTATCGGCCACGCTAGTGCCGAAACGGATGCTCTGCGCCAGCAGGCTGACCAGACCCTGGATATCCTCCAGGCCGGTACGCACGGCCAGTTGCTTGAGGGCCTCGGTGCTGGTGATGCCCGCCCGGATCTGCGCATTGACCAGCGCCAGCTCCTCGGCCAGTTCAACCTGGCTGACCGACATCTCTTCAGCCACCCGCTCGATCGTCGTGGGCAGGGCCAGGCCCGACTCGACGCAAACCACCATCAGGTCCAGCGCATCCGGGAATGCGGCACGCAGCCGGCCTTGCCGTGCCTCCTTGCGTTTGCCGACGTAGATCGCCGGCAGCAACCAGCCAATGCCCGCCACAAGGGTCACCGCCAGCAGGCCGATGGCCACTGAAACCTTGACCATCGGCAGCAGCAACAACGCAACGCCGACCATCAACAACGGCAACATCAGGCGCACCGCCCAATACATCTGCACCGCCGAGGCAGACCGGTAACCGGCATGGGTCAGCAAGGTCTGGGTCGCGGACGTGTGGGCCTGATCGGTCGAGGCAAAGCGCTGGCCAACCCGTTCCAGCAAGAGCTGCAGGTTACTGGGCGCCTCCTGCCCCACAGTGTTGCCAGCGTAACCGCGCTTGATCAGCGCCAAGCGCCGCTGCACCGGATCCTGCAAGCCCAACATCAATAGCATGAGCGCGACGACCGCCAACACCGTGCTGACGCCGACCACGGTGACGAACAACAGGCGTGCCAGCTCTTCGTTGCCGGTAAACCGACTCAACAATCCGAGCAAAAAGTCCATGACTGAAACCTCTCGGCGCAACAGCGCTTATACCTGGATCCGGATGATCTTTCTTATCCAGAAAATCCCGATCAACATGGCGCAGAACGCGCCGATGATCAGCTTGTGCCCTATGGGGTCATTGATCAGTACTGGCATGTAGCTGGGGCTGGTGAGCACGATGGCGATCGCCAGCACGAAGGGGATCGCCACCAGCACCCAGGCCGACATGCGCCCTTCCGCCGACAGCGTCCTGATCTTGCGCTGGAAACGAAACCGCCCACGAATCAAGCGACTCAGGCGCTCCAGCACTTCGGTCAGGTTGCCACCGGTCTCACGGTGGATCAGGATCGAGGTCACCAGCATCATCACCGTCATGCTCGGCATGCGCTCCAGCAGGCCGAGCATGGCCCGGCGCACATCGTTGCCATAGTTGATGTCGGAAAACGTCATGCCGAATTCCTGGGCGACCGGTCCTTTGTGCTCCTCGGCGACCAGGCGCAGGGTTTCGTTGAACGGATGCCCGGCGCGCAGGGCCCGGCACATGGCGTCCAGCGCATCCGGCAAACCCTCCTCGAACGCGGCGAAACGCTTGTTGCGGTCACGCAGGATTTTCAGCACCGGCACCCAGGTCAGCGCAAATGCCGCCAGCAGCGCCAGCCACCAGACGGGCGAGACCATCAGCACCAAGGCACCGGCCGCCGCCCCCAGGATCAGACCGAGCAGCATGACCCGATAAGCCCGGTATTCATGCCCGGCCTGCTCGATCAGTTGGGTCAGGTTGGCCATGAACGGCAGCTGTTCCAGGCGGGCCTCCAAGGGTGACAGCCGCGTCAGGTATTTCTGCCGCAACACGGTCTGCATGTTGGGCAAGTGGTTGGCTTTCTCCAGCACATGCAGGCGCCCGCGAATGCGCTTGCGCATCTTGCCGGCTTCGCCGAACACCGGCACCACCACGCCCTGGGACAGCAGGAATACGGCGATGAACACCATGCCGAGGAAAATCAGGATGAATTCACTGGGGATATTGCTCATGACGTCCGGCCCTCCATCCACTCAGGGCGAAACAGGGTCAGTGGCAGTTCGATGCCGCGCTTGGCCAGCACATCGCGGAAGGCCGGGATCATGCCACTGGGCCGATACTCCCCAAGCACCTCGCCGTGCTCGCCGATGCCCTGGCGCACGAAGGAGAAAATTTCGGTCATGGTGATGATCTCTCCTTCCATCCCGTTGATCTCTTGCATGCTCACCACGCGTCGCTTGCCGTCTTCTTGACGCTCCAGTTGGATCACCACATCAATGGCCGAGGCAATTTGTTGACGCATGGCCTTGATCGGAAAAGTCGCCCCGGTCATCGACACCATGTTCTCGACTCGCCCCAGGGCATCCCGCGCGGTGTTGGCGTGAATGGTGGTCAGCGAACCATCGTGACCGGTGTTCATCGCCGTGAGCATGTCCATCGCCTCGGCGCCGCGCACCTCGCCAATGACAATGCGGTCCGGACGCATCCGCAGGCTGTTGCGCACCAACTCCCGCTGGCTCACCTCGCCGCGCCCCTCGATGTTCGACGGCCGGGTTTCCAGGCGTACCACGTGGGGTTGCTGCAGTTGCAACTCGGCCGAATCCTCGATGGTGACGATGCGTTCGTTATGGGGAATGAAACTGGACAGCACGTTGAGCATGGTGGTCTTGCCGCTGCCGGTCCCGCCGGAGATCAGCACGTTCAGGCGCCCGCGAACGATGGCCTTGAGCAGCAAGGCAATGGCCGGGGTCATGGTGCCGACCTGGATCAGGCTGTCGGTGTTGAGCAGGTCCACGGCGAAGCGCCGGATCGACATGCTCGGACCGTCGATGGCCAGCGGTGGAATGATCGCGTTGACCCGCGAACCGTCCTTGAGCCGGGCGTCCACCAAGGGCGAGGACTCGTCGATACGTCGCCCCAGGCTGGAAACGATGCGGTCGATGATGTTCAGTAAATGCTGGTCGTCGCGAAAACGCACGTCGGTGCGTTGCAACTTGCCGAAGCGCTCGACGTAGACCGAGGCAAACCCGTTGACCAGGATGTCGGACACGCTATGGTCGGCCAACAGCGGTTCCAGCGGCCCGAGGCCGAGCACTTCATCGGTGATCTGCTTGATGATCAGTTGCCGGCTGACGGTACTCACCGGCGCCGAATGTTCCTCGAGCAGGCGCTGGCAGATATCGCGTATCTGCCGCGTGGCCTCGACTTGTTCCAAGGCATCGAGCAACGACAGGTCCATGACCTTGAGCAGTTGCTGGTAGATCTTTTCCCGCCACTCGGCCTCCACCGGCGTGACCTGGCTGCGGGTTTCGTAAAGCACGTCGGGGATGGCCTGCTCCCAGGCCATTAACGCGTCTGTCGGGTCAGGCAGGCCGTCGCCGGGCTGGGCGCCCACTGAAGCACCAGGTTTGGCGGGCTGTTTGCGCAAGCGGTTACGAAAGTCGCTGATCATGGGTCATCCCCCGAAAAAACGGTTGAAGGCACGTTTAAGCAGGCCCTTGTCTGTGGCCATCTGGTGACCGACCAGGTCTTCGGTCAAATCGCGCAGGGCGGCGGTGATTGCCGCCTTCGGCGCATGCAGCCCCAACGGCACGCCAGTGTTCTGACTCTGGCTGACCAGGTTGAAGTCATTGGGCAATTTCGACAGGTTCGTGCAACGCAGGGCCTCGCCGATATCCTTGAGACTGACAGCAGCGTTTTTGTCATAGCGGTTGATCACGATCTGCAATTGATCCCCGCGCACGCCCAGGTCTTCGCGCAGGATCCGCACCAGGGCGCTGGCATCGCGCAGGTGGCTGACGCTCTGTTGCACCACCACGTACACCCGGTCCACCTGTTCCAGCACCGAACCGGTGAGGTGATCGATCTGCCGCGGCAGGTCCACCACCACCCACTCATAACTGGCGCGGGCCAGTTGCAACAGGGCGTCAAGCTGTTCCGGTTGGGCGTCCTGGGGCAGGCACAATTCGCCAGCCCGGCCACCCAGTACGTGCAGGGTCGGGCTGAAGTGGCTGCAAAAACCCCGCAGCGCGACGCTGTCCATGTCATCGATCTGCTGCAGTACTTCCAGATGGCTGTGGGACTGCGCCACGTCCAGGTAATGGGTCACGCTGCCAAATTGCAGGTCCATGTCCAGCAGCAAGGTATTGCCTGCCCGGGCGCTGAGCTGCTGGGCCAGGTTGCAGGCCACCAGGGTTCCGCCGGAGCCGCCCTTGGCGCTGATCACGGCGACCAGCTTGCCTTCGTTGCCGTTGCCGAGGCGGACTTCCGTCACCAGGCGATTCAGCGCCGCTACCAATTCGGTATCGGCGATAGGTTCAGGCAGCACATCCCGGGCGCCGGCCTGCATCGCCAGGCGCATGCCCTCCTGCTCACCCAAGGGACCACATACCAGCATCGGCGGACGTTCATGGGCCGGACGTTGCAGCAACGCCGACAGTTCTTCGCGCCACAGGTGGCTGACGCGTAGCAGCAGCAGATCGGGCATGCGGTCCAGGCCGTAGAGCGGGTCGACATGGCCGTTGCTGACCAGGCGCGTGCTCACTTCAAGGCCAGGCATGCGCTGGCAGACGCATTGCAGGTCGCGCAGCGACGTGGCATCGCGACTGCTGATCAGTATCCGCAGCCCGCCTCTGCCAGTCGCGGTCGAAAGCGGAGTTTCCTTGGTGTTCAGCATGGTGTGATCTCCCCGGAATCGGAATGACGCCCAAGGCTTTCGCGTGGCAAGGTTGCCCTGAACGTGGGCAAGGTGATGGGCACGCCTAAGCCGGGAATGAACAGGTTGAAAACGAAGTTCTGCACGCTCAGCCGGACATAGCGGATGGCTCTAAAGCCGGTGGTGCCGGTGGTGTTGGCGGGGTTCGCCACCACCGCTCCGTTGACGTCCAGGTAGGTCAGCGCCAGGTTCGAGGTCGCCAGGCTACTGATCAGTTGACTGGTACCGGCGTCCGTCGCGGCGTTGAAGATGGCCCGGCGTAACACTACCGGGTCGCTGATATTGCACACCGCCGCCAAACGCACACCACGACGCGCGGCTTCATCCAGGGCGTTGACCGTAAAGTACAGCCGGCCCATTTCCACCACGCCAAACAGCAGGATGAAGACCAGCAAACCCACGAAGGAGAACTCCACGATGTAAGTGCCGCGCATGTGTTTGTTATTCATCACAGCGCCCTCATGACAGTGGTTGCGACCAACTGGATGCCCAGTGGAATGGCATTGCCGAAAAATCCTGGAATCGAACCCGTGCAGTTACCCGCACCAATCACCGGGCAGAAGGTATAGGTAATAGTGACGCGCACATGATCGATGCCCACGGCGGCGACCTGCACGTTAGCCGTGGTCAACCCTGACACCGCGGCGGTGCCGGCAGCGCTGGGCACGCCATACACCGCAACGTTTTTTGTCTGGGTCAGCAACGTGTTGTTCAGCGTGATACCGCCCAGGGTGGTATTCCACGCCTGGCTGGCGACGAAGCGGTCGGCATCGCGACTGGCCTGCAGCAGCACGTTGTACTGGTAGAGCATGCGACCGAACTCACCGAAGGCCAGCAGCAACAACAGCAGCAATGGCAGCACCAGGGTGAACTCCACCAGCGCCACGCCTTGCTCGGCTTGCGGTGGCTTGAATCGGGCAAGTCTCATGACGCCTCCTACGAGTCGGTGCTCGGAGTGCCGCTGCCGTTGAGATAGGTTTTGTAGAGCTGGATGATCTGCGGGCCGGCATCGCTGGACGGCGTGGGGCCGGGGACGTTATCGCCCTCGCACTCCTTGACGAACTGGCCAAAAACCAGGGAGTCCGAGCCCCCGCCATCCACCGGCTGCACGACGAAATAGCAGCCGAACCCCAGGACCGGAATCGAGGTGGAACCGCCCTGCTTGCCGGTGCAATTGCCAATCACGATCTTCAGCATCCGACGTTCGAAAACCCCGTTGCTTTGGCAGCCGCTCGCCCCTCCCGCTACACAGGCGGCAACCTTGGTCCGCCAATCGTTGTAGTCCTGTATCGCCTCGCCGCCCGCCGAGAGATCGCCGTTGCTCGAAGTGACGGCTTTGCCTTTGTATTGCGCCTGGGAGAGCACATCGTTGTAGGTCATCGCCGGGGTGCTCGACGTAGTGACCAGGTCCGGTGGGTAGTCCGAAGAACTGACCGGACCGTTGTAGATACCGAAGCGCGTGTTCATGCCTTGGGACGTTGGGCCGGCTTTATTACCTGGTGCAGTCTGGACGTTGTCGCCGACACTGCGGCAAACCGAGCCACCGCCGGCAAGATCCTCCCGGACTGCACTGCCGCCTGAGCCGAAATCCAGCAGTTGGAAATTCCCCGGGCCGATGGGCGACGAGTTCCCCGCCGCCGTTTTCAAGACTTCCAGGTCGCCAAATTGATACCCCCAGAAGTTGCCGGCGGCCGGGTTGTATTGAGTGGCATCGCCACAGACCATCAACGGCGCCAGGTCACAAGGAGAGGTCGGACTGGGACCCGCAGTGGCAATCGCCGCCACGCGCTTATTGCCCAAGCCGGCGCTGCCCATCGTTTGCACGAAACTCCAGAAGAACCCGCTCAACTGATAGCTGGACACCGACACCCGTACGTATTTGGCATCGGTAGGCCCGGGATAGGAGAACGGGCCGTAGACGCTGCTGGAGAGCTCCACCACGGCAAACGCACCCGGGTTGCCGGCGACGGCGGTTGCCAGCTCGGTGTTGCCGGCGGCGTTGGCGTTTCTGTTGAGCGTGTCCAGGGCCGCCGCGCGGGTGCTGCTGGCCATGTTGATGCCGCCACTCACCTGGCTCAGGGTCTTGGCGCCGCCCAAGGCCGCGGCATCCACCGCATTTTGCAGGCGCGTCTTGTTCAGCAGCATGTGCCCGCCATCCAGGGCCAACGCCGCCATCATCGAAATCGCTACCAGCGCGATCACCATCAGTACACTCACCGCCCCTCCCTGGCGCCGGATATTGGCATTCATCATCGAGCCCTCATACAACGTTTGAGGATCGGCATCGCCACGGCCCGTAACGGCCTGGCATGGAGGCGTCACTCAGCGAACATTGATCACGCTGCTTTCAATCCCACGGATCAACGTGATCGCCCCGCCTTGCGGCTTGGCACTGCGCAGCACCACAGGTTTTGGCACCGGGGCCGCCGCCATCGCCATGACCGGCGCAGGGGCTGGCGGCGCAACGGCCACGGCCTTCTTCTCCAGGTTCAACGGGTTGCGCAAGGCCAATTGCAACTTGCCCTCGGTCTGCGCAGTGACCAGCAATTCCGCTTCGGTGGCGGACATTTCCAGCGTCACGGCCCGCACCACTACGGGTTGGGTCTTGTCCGTGCCTGCGGTCTGGTCCACGGCCAGTACCCGCAGGTTTTCCAGGAGAGTCCGGGATGTCGCACTGTTGCTGCCGGCACTGGTGGTCTTGGTCGCCAAGACATCGACTCGGTTGCCGGGCAAGAGGAAGCCACCCACGCCGACCACATCATCCACACGCACCGATATGGCCCGTTTGTCCGGTGCGATCAGCGAAGCCAGGGTGCTGCCGCCCAAGTGCTCGCTCAGCCGCGCACCCCGCACGATGTCGCCGCGCAGGATGTCGAAGGTGGCGATCTTGCCCACGGCCTGTTCGCTGGAATCGAAGGCGTCGTCCGGGATCGTGTCCATGGGCATGCGCACGGTCGTGACTTGCTGGGCCTCGACCATTTGCCCGAAGGGGATTTCCACCGTGGCGACCACCACGCTTCGCAAGTGATCGTCGGGGGTCGCGTTGAGTCGCGCGCTCAGCCAGGAGTCAGCCATCCATGCGGCACCAAGGCCCATTACCAGGGAAATGCCTATCAGCGGAAGCGTACGAGAGCTCATGTCGGTATCTCCAGATCAAAGGAAGTCGAGCTGAACGAAATAGTTGTGCCAGGCCCATTCCAGCTCTTGCGGCGACAGGGGCCCGGAACCGCCCAGGTAACGCTGGCGGTCGAGCGCCATGTTCAACAGGTCACGGGGATGGCAAGGCACCAGCGGCATGCCTTCGGCTGCATACAACCGCTGCAGGACATAGCGCACCAGCAGCGGGTCATAGGGGATGCCCAAGCGTTCGCACTCCTGGCGCCAGATCTGTTCGTATTCCTCGGGCTTGAGGTAGCCGAACTGCACCTTGTAGCCAATGCGCCGCAGGAAGGCCTCGTCGGCCAATTCGAGGGGATTGAGGTTGGTGGAAAACACCAGCACCAGGTCGAACGGCAATTCGCAATGCCGGCCGCCGCCCAGGTTGATGAAGTCGCGCTTCTCCTCCATGGGCACGATCCAGCGATTGAGCAATTCGGCCGGGGCCATGCGCTGGCGGCCCATGTCATCGATGATGAACAGGCCATTGCTGGCCTTGAGCTGCAACGCCGCCTGGTATTGCCGGGTGAACGGGTCGTAGCGCACGTCCAGCTGTTCCATGTTCAGCTCGCCGCCGGTAATGACGATCGGGCGTTTGCAGCACAGCAGCCGGCGGTCGATGCCTTCGTTGAGCATCAGGTTGTTCGATTGGCCGTTGTCATCCAGGCGCTGGTGCACCTGCGGGTCGTAGATCTCGATCACCGACTCGTTGATGACGATGGCATGGGGCACCCAGATCGCCTCGGCGAACAGCCGGATCAATCGGCTGCTGACATAGGTTTTGCCCGTGCCCGCCGGGCCGTAGATCATGATCGCCCGCCCGGAATTCAGGGCGACGCCCAACTGATCGAGCATGCCTTGGCTCAACACCATGCCGGCCAGCGCCTGGTGCATGTCCTTGGCGGTGATGCGGCCATGGTGAATGGTCTGGATCTTGATCAGCGAGCGATAGGTGCTCACCGGGAACGGCGCCGCGCCGATGTAGCCGCTACGGGCCAGGGCGTCACGCGCCGAACTGCGGCCGCGCTCGGTCAGGCCATAACGCAGCGTCTGCCCGCCTGATTGCCCCAACTGGCCCAGTACTTCGACGCGACCGTCCTTGCGCAGGAACGCCAGGACTTCTTCCAGTACCGCGCCGGTCAGGGCCAGGCGCTCCACCAGCCGCGACATGTCCAGCACACCGGCATCGTGCAGGTGCTTGCACACCAACTCACCCAGGAAGCTGTCGGTCAGGCCGGTGTCGCGAATGGTGCAAGGTTGTGGCGCCAGGCGTTGGACCGCTTCCCGTTCGCTGGGGTAGGCATCGCTATCGTTGATGACGTGCATGACTAGACTCCCCAGCCGCCGGCAACCAGTTGCCAGTAAACGCTGTTCAAAGTACCGATCAGGATCGCAATCGAATAAGGAAAGGGTTTGCCGGCCACCTCATCGGAAGTCGGCGCCAGGTAGGCCTGGGCTCGCACAATCAACCAGTAGCGCCCCAGGGTCTGGAGCAATTGGCCCCGGGCCAGGACGATCAGGAAACCGCACACACCGCCGGCGATCAGGCTGAACAGCGCCGCCCACAGTGCGTAATGAAAAGGCAGGAAGCTGCCGACCATGGTCATCAGCTTGACGTCACCGGCGGCCATGCCACCGACCGCGTACATAGGCAGGAACAGCCCGAAACAGATCAGCATGCCCAACAGGCTGTCGCCCAGGCCACCGATCCCATCGGCGTACACCTGGCCGGCCAAGCCCAGGGCAAGGCCCAACAGGACCAGGGTGTTGGGGATGCGGTGGCGAAGCAGATCGCTCACCACCGCCACACCCAGCAGTCCTAGCAGCAGTACCGTCGACACCAGCAGTTCCATGGACATGATGCATCTCCCTAGTGTGATTAGCGTTAGCAGGCGACGTTGCTATTGACGACCTGGCACAGCGCCCGGATCTTGGTATCCACGGCGCCGCCCAGAAGGACGAATGCCGCCGCCACCAACACCGTGATCAAGCCACCCGCCACCGCGTATTCAACAATGGTCAGGCCGTCTTCATCTTTGGCGAACTTGCTGATCGAAGTGCTTATTGTCTGGAGAGTCATTTCATGAACCTCACGCTGGTAAGAAGTACTGCTAGAACCTGGTTGGAGGGGGACAGCGCGAAGTCCATTTGATTTATTCGTTGTACTCACTGCAAAAGAGTCGCAAGCGTTATTCCTTGAAAGTTACCGTGTCCCCGTCACCGCAAGTTGTCGCTGTCAGCAGGCAACGTTGCCGTTGACCGCCTGGCACAGTGCACGGATCTTGGTATTCACGGCACCACCCAGAAGCACAAAGGCTGCGGCCACCAATACGGTGATCAACCCACCGGCCACGGCGTATTCCACAATGGTCAGGCCGTCTTCATCTTTGGCGAACTTCAGTACCGAAGCCTTGATAGTTTGAAGAGTCATTTCGCACACCTCATTGGGGTTGTTTTTCAAAGAGGCAGTACATTGCGAACTGCCTGATGCAACCCTAGTCAGCAGGTGGTCATAGCCGTTAGGAGGATTTTGCACATCGCTAGGATTTTTTTGCGGGGGATGAGAAACGCCAGGAGGTCGGAAAATCCATCCGTGCCGCAGCGCAAACGGGCGCCCGCGAGCGTCTCGTGGCAGGGACGGCGCTAAAAGACCGGGTTTTTATAAAAATTTATTCGGCGAAGTGATAGCACTGTGACAATACTGCTAGCTAAAGGGCAGGAAGAACCTCTGGGTAGTCGTCCTATGGCGCCAAGTCTGACTGAAAAACCAAAGCTGTTATGGTTCGATCTGACTCACGATCGGTCCACCCAGGAACTCGTCTCCCAGTTCCAGGACAGCTGCGACTGCACGCTGGCAAAGAACGCCATGCTGCCCAGCGGGGAACAGGTCGACATGATCTGCATCCACTTCGATCGCCCGGACACGCCGGGCCTGCGGCGCCTGTTGGAGATCAAGCGGACCGTTCCGGCCATCCCCATCACCATGTTCACCGTGCAGCACTCCGAAGAACTGGCGGTGTGGGCCATGCGCTCCAGCGTCTGGGAATACATGGTGGTGCCCCTGTCTACCGCCGAGAGAAGGCGCTACCTGACGGCCGTGGTGCAACTGTGCGAGTTGCGTCGCAATACCAATGGCCGGGCAAAGACCTCGCAGATCGACCACTCCCCGACCCTGCCGGACAGTATCCGCCTGACCTCCGGGCACCAGAAACACCAGGCCCTCAGCCACATCATGCTGTACATCGACCAGCATTTTCGCGAAAGCATCGATCAGCGCGATCTGGCCAAGCGCTGCGGCATGACCACATTTCGCTTCAGCCGGGTGTTCAAGGAAGCCAACGGGCTCGGCTTCACCGACTACGTGCTGAACAAACGCATGAGCTTTGCCAAGGAACTGCTCGACAACAGCCAGATGCCCATCACCAGCATCGGCTACGAGGCCGGCTTCAAGGACCCGTCCTACTTCGCCCGCGCCTTCAAGCAATACGCCAGTTGCACCCCCAGTGAGTACCGTCTTGCGTACCAGGTACGCAGCGCACGTCCTGCGCCATCCTCTGTGGATGAAGCGGCTCTGGAAGCGATTGAAAACCTGGTGCACAGTCTTGAGGGGTGAGCCCTATTTGTTTAGCAAGGCACGTAGTCAGTGCGCAGCACCCAGGCTCATGGGGCGAGCTTTCTTCTCTCGATAGGAATGGACAGGACAATGCTGGTCCGCGTCTCTCCGTACGCGTTGATTTTCGCAATGATGTCCTCGATTTCAGCCATGGATCTGGCGTAGATCCGGATCAGATAGGAGTCGTTTCCCGTGATGTGCAGGCACTCGACGACTTCGGGTATGTCGGTGAGCGTCGCGATCAGTTTGGATTTCGCCGGCTTGAGGGTGGTGATGCCGACGACAGCCGATATGCCGTACCCCAGCTTGGTGGGATCTAACTGAGCGCAATAGCCCTTGATGACCCCTGAGTCTTCAAGTTTACGCAACCTGTCATTGGTGGCAGGAATAGAAAGACCTGCGTGCTTGGAAAGCTCTGTGATGGAAATGCGACCACAGTCCTGTACCTTACCCAGGATTTTGACGTCTATACGATCCATGTGCGTTTTCCCCGGTTAAAAGTATAAATTTTAATGAAAAGCGCGCGTTTTTCATTAAAAAAAGCATGCACCAAAATAAAGCAGGACGCTAGTCTATTTCCAGCCTGAAAGCCGAGGGCAATCAATAGCCCTGCTCTTTAGCGTGACGCACTCATAATAAAATATTCTCTCCAGGGATGGTATTCGCATGGAAGATGAAAAGATAAAGTGTGGAAAAAAGTCATACTCTTTCACCCAGCACATTGGCACGCAAGTGCTAAATCTTCGCCGCTTCAAGAAGGACCAGATCCTCATGTACTTGACGGGGGTCGGCTTCTTTTCGCTGGGTGCCAAGTGCTTCATCATCAGTCAACTGGGTACCGATCCATTAGACGTCTTGATCATTTCCATCGATAAAATACTTATGCTTGGCATGGGCATTTGTTCGGCTATCGTGTCCCTCTTCTTCCTCACATGGTGGATGCTCTGGAACAAAAAATACCCGCCGATAAGTCCCTTTATTACAACAACACTGACCGGTCTGTTGATTGATCTCTGGTCATGGTTGGGGCTCGGAGAGTATTTGATCGCGAGAATGAATGAGTACACGTTATTGGCGACGGGACTGATGTTATGTGCCTACTCCTCCGCGTTGATCATCATGAGCGGTATTGGAATCAGAATCATGGACCTGGTGGTCCTGACCATGGTCTCCAAGTGGGGCTGGTCATTCACCAAAGCCAAAATGATCATTGAAATCGGCATCTTTTCGAGCGGATGGCTTTTAGGCGGCCCGTTCGGCGTGGGAACGATTGCATTCCTGCTAGTGATCGGCCCGCTTATTCAACCCTTCATGAACATGAATGCCAAGCGCTTTTCTCTCAAGAACTATGGATTGATTCGCGCTTCATCCGCCTACTAATACCCATAAAGATAGTTGCCATCCATGGCAGCGGGATTGTTTCGCCTCGACTTTTTCAACCGATGATATTGATAGCAACTTCCGTGATGAGGACTGAGAAAGATGGACACTACAAAAAATAAGAACTGGACCTTGGAAAGCAGCCCGGCAAAACTGGAAGAAATACTTCCGGGGGGCGTCGTCAAGTGTCATCTCTCCCCACGAAACTGTGTCATACAGGAGGGCAAGGTAGGTTTTTGCAAAGTGCGCGGAAACCGCGGCGGCAGACTCGTTACATTGAACTACGGCAAAGGCGTTCACAGCACGGAAGAAACGATTGAGACCGAAGCCGTTTTCCACTTTGCCCCTGGAGAGCGGATCCTGTCCCTGGGCAATATCGGCTGCATGCTCAACTGCGGTTATTGCCACAACTGGAAGACCTCGCAAGCCAAGTACGTCACCGACAAAGACGTTTACTACTACACCCCTGAACAAGTTGTGGAAACCGCACTCAAGCACGGAATACGCGTCATTTCCTGGACGTATAACGATCCCGTTGTCTGGCATGAATTCATCCTCGACACGGCAAAGTTGGCCAAGGAAGCGGGCCTGATCAACCTGTATAAATCGGCGTTCTTTATCAGTGAAGAAGCCATTGATGAATTACTGCCGGTCATCGATATTTTCTCGATTTCGCTGAAATCCATTTCCCCGGAATACTACCGCAAGGTCACCACCGGCTGGGTAGAGCCAGTCCTGGCAGGTATCAAGAAGGTCTACGACGCCGGCAAATATGTCGAGGTCAGCACCTTGATGGTGACCGACATCAGCGACGACGAGGAAACGGCCCGGAAAATCAGCCAGTGGGTATTGGATGAACTGGGCCCGAATGTGCCGCTGCACTTCGTCAGGTTCCACCCCGATTACAAGATGAGCAACAGCATCCGTACCCCTGTGGACCGGCTGCTGAAGGCTCGGGACGTTGCTCGGAGCATGGGCGTTGAGCATGTCTACCTGGGCAACGTGAATGACGTCGAGGGAACCAATACCAGCTGCAACAAATGTAACGCCCTGCTCGTCACCCGCTACGGTTTGAACGCTGAAATCATCGGGCTGGACAGCAAGGGTTGCTGCTCTCAATGCGGGCACGATGCGCATTTCAAATTGCTCGGCGAGCATCAGGCGAACGCCCCTGTCGAGCTGCGCGAGGACGCGCTGAGCGCTTACGAGAAACGCAAGTTCGAGTGGCATGGGGATATCGTGTCGCTGCACGCCCAAGTGCTCAATACCGAAGATTTCGAACAGACCGTCTACCTGCGGCGCAACTATACGGACGGGCACAACAGCGATTGGAAATCACTGACGCTGCGGCCACACGAAAGCTATCGATTCATTATTGCCAAGGCACGCATCGATGAAACCGGTCCTGAGGTCTGGCTGCCCAACGGGGTGAACTCGAACCTTCATGAAGTATTCGACAGGGCTCACTTCCCCACGGAATCGATTGAAGAAATTGGTATTTCGCAAAACGACATTACCCCGACCATTGGTTACGAGGGCAAGCAGAACATGTATGAACAGGTCATCAAACTGGTCAGCCAGGCATGAAAGTGTCTACTGAAATACTTCATATCAAGGTCGATGACCGGGACGCGCGCCCTTCGGTCACGCCTATTTATCAGTGCAGCGCCTTCAGCGCTGACTCGGCCTTCTTCTACTCAAGGAAGGCCAATCCCAATGTGAGTGAATTGGAACAGGTTGTCGCATCCTTGGAGGGCAGCGAATATGCCCTGGCCTACAGCACCGGGATGAGCGCCATCTACATGGTGTTGGAACTGTTGAAACCGGGTGCTTCACTGGTCATCAACAAATACATCTATGGCTGCTCTTATAAATTGTTCCAGCGGTATGCGGCACGTATCGGCGCAGACCTGACGATTCTGGATCTCACCACGGCAGACGGGTTGAAGGCATTGCCGGCGAACGTCGACATGGTCATTTTCGAAACACCGACCAATCCGTTCCTGAAAGACATTGATATTCATGCAGTCAGCCGGGCCGTCAAGCAAATCAACCCGCAGGCGCTGGTAGTCGTTGACAATACCTGGGCCACGCCGATATTCCAGAAGCCGTTGAATTTTGGCGCCGACATTTCCCTGTACAGCGCAACCAAATACTTCTCTGGGCATAGCGATGTCATGGGCGGCCTGGTTCTGGTCAACAACGAGAAGATTTATAACCGCCTGCTTGAAGGTCGCTTTTACTCAGGCACGATATTAACCCCCAATAGCGCATGGCTGCTTCGCAGAAGCATGCAGACGTTCAACCTGCGCATGGAGAAACACAGCCAGACGACATCCAGCATGCTCAACTATCTGCGCGAGCTGCCTTTTATTGAGCATGTCTATTACCCACGCGTCGATGGCAAACAACTGACCGGTTATGGCGGCATTGTGTTTGTTGATATTCGGCCCGATCTGGTTCCCTTCTACAAAACGTTCACCAGCGCGCTCAAATGGTTTGGCACGGGCACTGGGATGGCCTGCGTGACATCAATGGTTGCCCAGCCCTTCAGTGGCAGCCATGCCTCGATGACGGATCGGGAAAAAGCGGACATGGGCATCGAGAAAGGCCTGGTTCGATTGTGCTTTGGCCTGGAGGACCTGGAAGACCTCAAGGAGGACCTGCTGCAAGCATTCGAAGCCACGCAGAGCAAGGTCGATCAAGAACGCTCACTCGATCCTGCGTAGCGGGTGTTGATCATGAGCAACGGGCCTTCAATGGCTCGTTGCTTTTTTTATGGAGAAGCGAAGTGTCCAGCGCATTCGAAAACACGATATTCGACGACCCCATCCTGAACGTCATCCACCTACTGAACTCCATTGCCCAAGAAAACCCGGAGGCCATTTCACTGGCCTCCGGTCGACCCGATGATGAGCAGTGCGACCCTTCGCTCATCGACAGGGGCCTGGCCCAATACAAGGATCACGTTGCCGGCACCGAACAGTCACTGGCGACGCTGCTTTGCCAATATGGAAAAACCTCTGGAATCATCAATGAAATAATCGCCAACCATTTGCAGGTGGATGAAGCGATCAACGTTTCCAACCCTGAAAGCATTGTGGTGTGCATGGGCTTTCAAGAAGCCTGCACCTTGACGCTCCTGTCCATTTTTGAAGGCGGTGGGGTTTTATTGGTACCTGACCCGGTGTTTTCCGGGATCACCGGCATCGCAAAATTGCTGGGGATAAAAGTAGCCCCCGTCCCCATGGCTGCCTTTCTTGATCCGATCGCCCTGCGCAGGCTCATCGAAGCACTGGAATCCAGAGGTGAAAGAATCAAGGCGCTTTATGCAATTGCGGACTTTAGCAATCCTACCGCCGACAGCCTTTCCCATGACAACAGGAGAGCCATGCTCTCCCTGGCCGATGAAAAGAATTTTTTCATCCTCGAAGACACCGCCTACCGTTACTTCAGGTACGACGGCGATGCCATTGCGTCCATGAAGTCCATCGACAGCCGTCGGGTATTCTTGCTGGGCTCGTTTGCCAAATCGATTTTCCCGGGCTTGCGCATGGGCTATGTGGTCGCCCCAGAGGGCACGGGGGTCATGTCCTTCAGCGGCCGATTGAGCAAGGCCAAAAGCCTGATCACGGTGAATACCCCCGCTCTGTGCCAAGCGGTTGTCGCAGGCTTGCTGATCGAGCACGACTACTCGTTGAAAGGGCTGAACCAACCCAGGGTGTTGTCTTACACAAAGAAAAGAAATCACATGCTTGAATGCCTTGAGCGCGAATTCCCATTCAAGGTCGGCGCCCAAAGAGCGGTCAGCTGGAATCATCCGGCAGGCGGCTTCTTCATCAACGTGCAGCTGCCTTTCGCCTTTGGATATTCTGAAATGCGCGAATGCGCCAGGTTGTTCAAGGTGATTGTATTTCCCACCACCTTGTTTTCGCTGATGAATGAGGCCACCACCCAGGTCAGGCTGTCGTTCAGCAATGCAACCACCTCGCAAATCACCCAGGCGATAGGCCGTTTCAGGGCGTACGTCGAGTTCAAGCTGCAATAAAACGTCTGCGTGTATTGCAGGGGGAATACCAAGGCTTATGCCTCGCTCAGCGAGGCATAAGCTCCGGGTCAGGCTCCCGTGGCCAGCATGACGCCAGTGGCGACCTGGTAGGCCCCCAGGACGGTGATGGTTGCCCCTGAAAAGTAGTTGATCAGCCTTAGCTTTGATTCGGCAATCCGCGCCTTGAAAATGGAGGAGAACCCACTCAACCCCAGCCACCAGGCAGCCGAGCCCAGGAAGATACCGGTCACCATCGGCAGCAAGGCGTGCTGGCCGCCTTGGTCACTGGCCATACCATCACTCAACGCGGCAAATATCGCGATAAACGACAAGATGGTCATGGGGTTGGAAAGCGTCAGGAACAGCGTCGTCGAGTAGGCTTTGAACATATTGGCCCGCTCACCCGCCATGGCCGTCGAGCCGCCCTTCGATCGTATTGTCTGATAACCAATGTAGGCGAGGAACAACCCACCAAAAATACACAACCAGGGTTTAAAGCTGATGAGCGTCGCAATGATGGCGGTGACACCCAGGGCACCGATGAATCCATAGATCGAATCGGCTGTGGCCGCGCCCAATCCCGTCGCGAAACCGGCTCTCCACCCAAGCATCAGACTTCGCTGTATGCACAACAGCCCAATGGGTCCCACAGGGGCTGCAATGCACAGCCCAATGACCATCGATTTAACGAATATCAGCATAAATGCATCTCCAGAAGGGGTACTGGAAGGTTAGGAGAAGTGCATTTCTTTAGGAATGAACTATTAATCTTACTAAGCGTTTTCCCTTAAATTTTGCAGGAAGTATTCTCCACTCCCCTTCAATATTAAGGAAAATCGTCGCCAGCCCCCTCATACAAGGCAAATCGCTGGTTAAAGGCCCTTGAGCGCCGGATACATAACCCTGGGCATTGAGATGGCTTTTTTACGCGCATAAAAAAACGCCGCTCAAATGAGCGGCGTTTTTTTGAATTTGGAGCGGGAAACGAGACTCGAACTCGCGACCCCGACCTTGGCAAGGTCGTGCTCTACCAACTGAGCTATTCCCGCAAATGGCGTCCCCTAGGGGACTCGAACCCCTGTTACCGCCGTGAAAGGGCGGTGTCCTAGGCCACTAGACGAAGGGGACACGCTGCCCGGAACACATGGTGTGTGTTCCAGTGCCCAGATCCGCCTCCGAAGATTTGGCTCTGGTTTCACTCAGCGCTGCCCGAAAGCAACGCTGTTTAAAATTGGAGCGGGAAACGAGACTCGAACTCGCGACCCCGACCTTGGCAAGGTCGTGCTCTACCAACTGAGCTATTCCCGCATTGGCGTCCCCTAGGGGACTCGAACCCCTGTTACCGCCGTGAAAGGGCGGTGTCCTAGGCCACTAGACGAAGGGGACACACGTACAACATTCACTGCTTAGAGCGTTTAGCTGAGTGCTTTACGCTGTAAGTGGCGCGCATTCTATGGATGGATTGAAGGGTCGTCAACCCCCAGATATAAATTTATTTAAATCAATGACTTCGCCCGGTTTGGGGGCAATCCGGACATTTTGTCCGCCCGGTCTCTGACGCCTATATTCTGTCAGCCGCCGAGACGCTATAGTCGCGCCCGGCAAATGATGGCAATGTGCATCCACCCGTTTATGCTTCCTATAAACAGCACGACGCCCGTCTAATCGCGTCGCTCGGGCCTATGCGCTTAAAAGCCAAGCCACTACACTGATGACATGCGTACCACAATAAAGAGGTCTTACCGGTGACACCACTCATGATCACCCTGCTCGTCGTAGCCGGGATCGCCCTGTTGATCGCCATTGGCTACATGAACCACGTGGTGGAAAACAACAAGCTGGAAAAGGCCCGCACCAAGGTAGAACTCAACGACCGCATGCGTCGCTGTGGCGAGCTCACCGAAACCTTCCCCGGGCAGTTGATGACCCCTGCCCTGAAGTTGTTGATGACGCGCCTTGAGATGAACGCCTGCCAGCGTTTGCTGAACCTGGACAAGACCAATTCCGCGGTCAAGGCACGCCTGGACGAATTGAGCGCACTGGCCGCCCAAGGTGAATCGATCCCGGTGAACAATCCACCGGCACCGATCCTGACAGAAGCCAAGGCCAAGGACGTACGTTTTCTGCTCGAGGCCTTGCACGGCCAGATCACTCGCGCCGCCCAGGACGGTTTCCTGCCGTCTAACGAAGCCAAGCGCTGGATTCGCGAAGTGCGGCACATCCTGGTACTGCTGCACATCGAGTTCTTCAACAACCTCGGCCAGCAAGCCCTGCAGCAGGAACAACCCGGGCAGGCCCGCCTGGCCTTCGAGCGCGGCGTGCAGTACCTGCGCAAGCAACAGGAACCCCAGGTCTACGCCGAACAACTGGCCTACCTGGAGAAACTCCTGGCCCGCGCCAATGCCCAGGTCCTGGCCAGCACCCAGCCGGTCGAAGGCGAGGTCAACCAGTTGACCGAAGGGCTGAAGGACGCCGAAGTCAACGACGAGTGGAAGAAGAAGAAGGTTTACGACTGAGATTACTTGGCTGGATCAAGCACCCTTGTGGCGAGGGTGCTTGCTCTCGCTGGGCCGGTCCGACGCCGCGGGCTTCGGGCGTAGCAGCTCTTTAATGATGAGTGCTCCGCACTCAAACGGGAGCAAGCTCCCTCGCCACAGGGTATATGTCGAGCCACCACCGGCTCACAACTTGAAATGCCCCACCATCCCTTTCAGCTCAACCCCCAACTGCGCCAGCTCGATGCTGGAAGCGGCATTGCCGCGCATCGCCAGGGACGATTGATCGGCGCTGGCGCGAATGCTGGTGACACTGCGATTGATCTCCTCGGCCACCGAACTCTGCTGCTCGGCCGCCGCCGCGATCTGTTGGTTCATCTGCTGGATCAGCGATACCGCCGCCGCAATACTGCCCAAGGCGCTTTCGGTCTGCAGTGCATCGCTGACCGCCATCTTCACCAACTCGCCGCTGCTCTGGATCTGCTGCACGGAAGCCTGGGCCGCTGAACGCAGGGCACTCACCAGTCGCTCGATCTCCTCGGTGGACTGTTGCGTGCGCCTGGCCAACGCCCGCACCTCATCGGCCACGACCGCAAAGCCCCTGCCCTGCTCCCCGGCCCGGGCCGCCTCGATAGCGGCATTGAGTGCCAACAGGTTGGTTTGCTCGGCCACGCTCTTGATCACACTCAGCACCGTGCCGATGTTCTGGATCTCGGCGCTGAGGCTCTCGATGCTGGAGCTGGCCGACGTGGCCGAATCGGCCAACTGCTCGATGCGCACCATGCTCTGCCGCACCACCTGCTGGCCACTTTCGACCTTGTCGTCGGCGGTCTGGGCCGCTTGTGCGGCTTCCTCGGCGTTGCGTGCCACATCATGCACAGTCGCCGTCATCTGGTTCATCGCCGTGGCGACCTGCTCGGTTTCCTCTTTCTGGCTGCTGACTTCCAGGTTGGTCTGTTCAGTCACGGCCGACAGCGATTGGGCCGAATTGGCCAACTGCTCGATGCCGGCCTGCAGGCCGCTGACGATACTGCTCAGCCCCGCGCCCATCTGTTGCATCGCCTGCATCAACTGACCAATTTCATCCCGGCGCGTCACCTCGACCGTGGCGCTCAAGTCACCCGACGCAATCTGCCGGGCCACGCGAATGACACTGCGCAGCGGCGTCACGATCAGCCGGGTTATGACCCACGCCGCGATCAATCCCACCAGCAACGCCAAGGCCGACGAACCGATGATCAGCAGCGAATTTTTCTTCAGCTCGGTCTGCATGGCCTGGTCTTCGGCACTGAAGGCCTGGTCAACCCGCGCCACCACTTGGTCGGCCCGCTCGTGCAGTTGCTGGTAGACGACTTTTTCCTTCGCCAGCAGGCCGGTGTATTCGGCCAATTGTTCATTGAACCCGGCGATATGCCCGGCCACTTCATTCAGCACGGTCTGGTAACCCGGGTCCTTGACCGTGGTCTTGAGCACTTCGGCCTGTTTCATCGCCTGCTCGGCCTGTTCGATGCTGCCTTCTCCGGCGCCCTCGACATTGCCTTTGCGGCTCTGGTCCAGGCGGACCCGTGCTTCGTTCATGGCCTGCAACATCAAGCGTGATACTTCGCTGACCTGGTTAGCCTGCTCGATGAACTCGGCACCCTCCTTGCCCTCGGAATCTTTCAAGGTATAGGCGCCGTCATCCGCCAGCCCGGCCTGCAACACATCCAGGTTATTGGCGACACTGGACACCGACCAACTGGCCATTTCCAGCGCCAGGTCCTTGCTCTGGCTCAACCCGACAAATTCGTCGAACGCCTTGCGATACGCGGCCAGCGCCTGCTCCACGTCGTTCATCACTGGCACGTTGGCAGCCGACTGCACCTTGAGTTCGTTCGCCTGGGCCACCAGCCCATCGACGCCCTGGCGCAGGGCGTCGGCCGTCTTGGGATCGGAGCGCGAGGCGTATTCCTGCTCCAGCAGCCTGACCTTGAGCAACCCGCTGTTGAGGGAGGACATCTGTTTCAGGCCATCGAAGCGATAGCTGATGGTCTGCAGGGACCAGACACCGATGGCCGCGACCACTGCGGTCAGCAACAGCACCAGGACAAATCCGATACCCAGTTTCTTTGCCATACCGAGGTTGGCAAAACGTCCTTGCACGGCCGAAATCATTGCGCTCAGTCCTCTGCCAGCGTGTGTTGATTGCAGATTCGCAACGAGACGCCCTGCAACACAAGATGCTGGCGTCGGAATAATGGCAAAAAGCTACAGCCGCGTCGTTTTCAGGACACTAGAGGTCGATCCAGAGCCGCGGCCCGGAAGAACGCCAGCGCCCTGGGGTCACGGGCATACGCCACGTTGATCCGTAGCCAGTCGCTGTCGGCGCCCGAAGGGCTGAACGCGGTACGCGAAGACAACAGCACGCCGAACCGCCTGGCCAGACGTTGTACTCCAGCGTAGTCACACAATGGCGGTCTTGCCCAGATGAAAAGCCCACCGACCGGTTTGCCAAAGACCTCCCAGTCGGCGTCTTCCAGTACCTGCAACAGCGCCGCCATATCGGCACCCAGACGCTGCCGCTGGCGCTGGACCAGCTTGCGATAGGCACCATTGGCCAGGAGGCAGGCAAGGACCGACTCACAGAACCGCGAGCCACCCATGCTGGTAATGCCCTTGACCTCGCTCAGGCGCGCGATGATGGAAGGCCCGGCCACCACGAAACCGACGCGCAACGAACTGCTCAGGGTTTTCGAGAAGCTGCCCACGTAGACCACCTCCGGATCCAGTGCCGCCAGCCGGGTCCGTGCCGAGCTCTGGAAATCGCCATAGGCATCGTCTTCGATCACCAGTACGCCGTGTTCCTTCGTTAATTGCAGCAGCCGTTGAGCGACGGCCGGAGCCAGGCTGGTGCCGGTCGGGTTATGGCAGGCGCTGTTGACGAACAGCGCAGTGGGCCGGTGCATCGCCAGCAGGTCTTGCAGCGCATCGACGTCCGGGCCGCGCGGGGTCCTGGGCAGTTCGATCATGTCGATGTCGTGCAACCTGAGCAGGTCGAACAGGCTTGAATAGCCGGGGCTCTCCACGACCACGCAGGAACCCGGCGGCAACAGTGTCCGTACGATCAGGTCCAGCCCGTGGGTCGCTCCGGTGGTGGTCAGGATCAGGTCTTTATCGGCCTCGATATTGAATTGTTTCAAGCGCCTGGACAGTTGCTCACGCAGGGCAGGCAGCCCCAACGACGTGCTGTAGTTGAACAATCCCGCCATGTCGGTGCGAGTGACCTGACGGATCGCGTAGCCCAGGTCATCGCTTTCACGCCAGCTCTCGGGCAGCCCGCCACACCCCAGCTTCAATTCCCATTGCGAGCTGTCGCCCCCGTCGGTGAACGTGTCTTGCTGTCGATTCTGATCGGTGGGCTCGGGCGGAGGGGGTGGGGCGACAAAAAAGCTGGAACCATGGCGGGACGCCAACAGGCCTTGGGCGACCAGGCGTTCACACGCCTCATTGACGCTGGACTGGCTGAGCAGGTTCTCCCGCGCCAGTTGGCGCACGGATGGCAGCCGAGTTCCCGGTTGCACCGCATCCTGTCGGATCCAGCCGGTCAGCGCGTCAACGATTTGCTGCACGACAGGCACCAGGGCCTGTCGGTCGATTCTCAACTCCATGAGTAACCAAGCTCCTAAGCGTTTGTTTTATTTCCGGAAACAGTTAAGCACAGGCCGCTACGGGACGATGTACGACAACGTCGCCAAAACCGTCGATTCTCACCCTTTGAAACACATTGAGGGCCGTTCCGAGGTTTTTTCGGCCTCACACGAAAAAGCCCGCAACCAGTGCGGGCTTCGTCCTACAAGCTAATGGGCACGACCTCAGAACGCTGTGACGCCGCCGTCCACCGCCAGGGAATGGCCCGTGGTGAAAGCCGCTCCGTCGCTGCACAAATACAGCACGGCGCTGGCGATCTCCTCGACTTTGCCGATACGCCCCACCGGGTGCATGGCATTGGCGAACTCGCCCTTCTTCGGGTCTGCTTCATAGGCACGACGGAACATGTCGGTGTCGATCACCGCCGGACAGACTGCATTGACGCGGATTTTCTTCTTGGCGTATTCGATGGCGGCCGATTTGGTCAGGCCGATCACGGCATGCTTGGACGCCGCATAGATGCTCATCTTCGGCGCTGCCCCCAAGCCCGCCACCGAGGCGGTGTTGACGATCGCCCCGCCACCCTGGGCCAGCAGCAATGGCAGTTGGTATTTCATGCACAGCCAGACGCCCTTCACATTGACCCCCATGATCGCGTCGAACTCATCGAGGGTACCGTCGGCCAACTTGCCCTTCTCGATCTCGATCCCGGCGTTGTTGAAGGCGTAGTCAAGGCGACCGTAGGTCTTGATCACTTCGTCCATCAGTTGCTGCACATCGTTTTCCAGCGTCACGTTGCAGCGCACGAACACCGCTTCGCCGCCCGAATCACGAATCGACTGCACCGTGCCCTCGCCGCCCGCCACGTCCAGGTCGGCCACCACCACTTTCAGGCCCTCTGCCGCGAACGCCAAGGCAGTGGCCCGGCCGATACCAGCGGCAGCGCCGGTAACCACGGCGACCTGTCCGGAAAACGTCATGCTCATTGTCTGTTCCTCGAAGAATGCGGGAGATGCCGCCAGTCTAGTCACAGGTCCCGAGGGCGCGGCAGCACTATCCAACTGCCGTTTGAGCACTCATGGGCGCCAGTGATAAGGCCCCCAGGCGAACTATCACTGGGTTGGATCGAACTGCATTCGCTATGTCAGCAAACCTTGCGACAAGCGCTTCGAAGGTCTATCAACAAGGCTTCATTCATCTTGAGTGCCCGCCATGACTGCCCAGACCAATCGCCAGTTCCTGCTCGCCAAACGCCCGATAGGCGCGGCGACCCGCGAGACTTTCACCTATCAGCAAGTACCGGTCGGCGAACCGGCAGCCGGCCAGATCCTGGTGAAAAACGAATACCTGTCCCTGGACCCGGCCATGCGCGGCTGGATGAACGAGGGCAAGTCCTATATCCCGCCGGTCGGCATCGGCGAAGTGATGCGGGCATTGGGTGTCGGCCAGGTAATTGCCTCCAACAACCCGGGGTTCGCCGTCGGGGACTACGTAAACGGTGCGCTGGGGGTGCAGGATTATTTCCTCGGCGAGCCAAGAGGTTTCTATAAGGTCGATCCGAAACTGGCACCGCTGCCACGTTATTTGTCCGCACTGGGCATGACAGGCATGACCGCCTATTTCGCCCTGCTGGACGTCGGCGCGCCCAAGGCTGGCGAGACCGTGGTGCTCTCCGGTGCCGCCGGTGCGGTGGGCAGCATCGCCGGGCAGATCGCCAAGATCAAAGGCTGTCGCGTGGTGGGCATCGCCGGCGGGGCCGACAAATGCAAGTTCCTGGTCGATGAACTGGGTTTCGACGGCGCCATCGACTACAAGAACGAAGACGTCCACGCAGGCCTCAAGCGCGAATGCCCCAAGGGCGTGGATGTGTATTTCGACAACGTCGGGGGCGACATCCTCGATGCCGTGCTCAGTCGCTTGAACCTCAAGGCCCGCGTGGTAATTTGCGGCGCAATCAGCCAGTACAACAATAAAGAAGCGGTAAAGGGTCCCGCCAACTACCTGTCGCTGCTGGTCAATCGGGCGCGCATGGAAGGCTTCGTGGTCATGGACTACGCCGCGCAGTTCGCCGCCGCCGGGCAGGAAATGGCCGGCTGGATGGCCAAGGGGCAGCTCAAGAGCAAGGAAGACATTGTCGAAGGCCTGGAGACATTTCCCGAGACACTGACCAAATTGTTCAGTGGGGAGAACTTCGGGAAGCTAGTGCTCAAGGTCTGACACAAAACCACTGTGGGAGCTCGCTCCCACAGGTTCACTCCCACACCAAGGGATCTTCGGGGTCAGGTCAGGCCAGTTCAGCCACGACCGCCGCCAGCGCCCTGGCCGGATCGGCGGCCTGGCTGATCGGACGGCCGATCACCAGGTAATCGGAACCGGCGTCCAGCGCCTGGCGCGGAGTCAGGATGCGACGCTGGTCGTCCTGGGCGCTGCCCGTCGGACGAATCCCCGGCGTCACGAGTTGCAGCGACGGGTGAGCCGCTTTCAGGGCGCTGGCCTCCAGGGCCGAACAGACCAGACCGTCCAGGCCGGCCTTCTGCGCCAGCGCCGCCAACCGCAGCACCTGCTCCTGGGGCTCGACGTCCAGGCCGATCCCGGCCAGATCCTCGCGCTCCATGCTGGTCAGCACGGTCACGCCGATCAGCAACGGTTTCGGGCCGCTGCGCTGATCCAGCACTTCACGGCAGGCCGCCATCATGCGCAGGCCACCGGAGCAATGCACGTTGACCATCCACACGCCCATCTCCGCAGCGGCCTTGACGGCCATGGCGGTGGTGTTGGGAATATCGTGGAACTTCAGGTCCAGGAACACTTCGAAACCCTTGTCGCGCAGGGTCCCGACAATTTCCGAAGCACAACTGGTGAACAGTTCCTTGCCGACTTTGACCCGGCAAAGCTTGGGGTCCAACTGGTCGGCCAGCTTCAGGGCGGCGTCACGGGTGGGAAAATCCAGGGCGACGATAATGGGCGTCTGGCAGGCGGACATGAGCGGGCTCTCAGGCAAGTCGAAATCGGCGCGCATTGTAGCGGAACGAGCGCCCGTGCGGGACCCGATGATCGGTAAATCTCATCATCCCCCCAGCAGCATGGACGATACCGGCCTTTGTGTCGAAGCCGATACATTCATGACATGCGTACAACACGTCGACACGCTACCGTCCGCCACCGCAACCCGTCCTTTCAGCGCTTCACGCCTCGCGGCACGAAGCCTATGCTGAGGGCTCAACCTCGCCACCTGCTTTGCGGTTGGCAGCCTACCTGGCAGATGATGCATCCATGCAGAACACCCCTGTTGCAAATTCTGGCGATCAAAAAGTACCCGACGATGACAAGCGCTGGAACACCCGCGCGCTGATCGTCGATGACGACGTGCCGATCCGCGAGCTGCTGGTCGATTACCTGGCCCGCTTCAGCATACGCGCCAGCGGCGTGACCGATGGCGCGGCCATGCGCCAGGCAATGCAGGCCGAGCACTTCGACGTGATCGTGCTCGACCTGATGCTGCCAGGTGAAGATGGCTTGCAGTTGTGCCGCTGGCTGCGCGCCGAATCGGACATCCCGATCCTGATGCTCACCGCCCGCTGCGAGCCCACCGACCGCATCATCGGCCTGGAGCTGGGCGCCGATGACTACATGGCCAAGCCGTTCGAACCCAGGGAGCTGGTGGCGCGTATCCAGACCATCCTGCGCCGGGTGCGCGACGACCGCAGCGAGCAGCGGGCCAATATCCGTTTCGACAACTGGCGACTCAACAGCGTGCTGCGCCAACTGATCTCCGCCGATGGGCTGGTGGTGCCGCTGTCCAATGCCGAGTTCCGCCTGTTGTGGGTCTTCATCGAACGGCCACGCCGAGTGCTCAGCCGCGAACAACTGCTGGACGCGGCTCGCGGGCGCTCCATCGAGGCCTTCGACCGCAGCATCGACCTGCTTGTATCACGCCTGCGCCAGAAGCTGGGCGACGACCCCAAGGCCCCGCAACTGATCAAGACCGTGCGCGGTGAGGGCTATTTGTTCGACGCGCGGGACATCGGTTGATGCAACTGCGCCTCGACTCCCTGTTCGGCCGCCTGTTTGGCGTGCTGTTGCTGGCGATTGTCCTGGCGCATCTGTTGGCGTTTGCCTGGTTTTCTCACTACGACAGGCCGCCTCCCGGGCCTGCGCCGGAATTTTCCCGACAAGCCGAAGGCCCCCCGCGCTTCGGTCCGCCCCCCAGCCGCCCTCCGCGGCCCTGGTTCGGCGGGCCGGTGGTGCCACTGACATTTCAGTTCGTGTTCCTGATCATCGCGGCCTGGTACGGCGCCAAGCTCCTGACCCGACCCATCCAGCGCCTGAGCGATGCAGCCGAACGCCTGAGCGAAAACCTCGACAGCCCGCCGCTGGATGAAAACGGTCCCCGTGAGGCGCGACAGGCAGCCCATACGTTCAACCTGATGCAGCAACGGATTCTCGAGCAGGTGCAGCAGCGTTCGCGCATGCTCGGCGCGGTGTCCCATGACCTGCGCACGCCGCTTTCGCGGCTCAAGCTGCGCCTGGAGCAGATCGATGACATCAAGCTGCAAGGCCAGATGCGCCAGGACCTGGACGACATGATCGGCATGCTCGATGCCACCCTCACCTACTTGCATGAACAGCGCACCAGTGAAGCGCTGCAATGGATGGACGTGCAGGCCTTGGTGGAATCGTTGAGCGAAAACGCCCAGGACCAGGGCGCCGATGTGCAGGTCAGCGGTACCTGCGCGCCGCTGCAGGTGCAACCGATGGCGCTGCGTTCGTGCCTCAACAACCTCATCGACAATGCCCTGCGCTACGCCGGCCGTGCCTTGATTAGCCTGGACGACCAACACAAGCAGGTGCTGATTCGAGTCATCGACCATGGTCCCGGTATTGCGGCGGACAAACGCGAAGCGGTGTTCGAGCCGTTCTTTCGCCTGGAAGGCTCGCGCAACCGCAACTCCGGCGGCGTCGGCCTGGGCATGACCATCGCCCGGGAAGCCAGCGAACGCCTGGGCGGGCAATTAACCCTGGAAGAGACACCAGGGGGTGGGTTGACGGCGGTGATCAGCCTGCCTCGTCTCTAAGCCCTCTTATCTCCCCTGTGGGAGCGAGCTTGCTCGCGATAGAGGCCTGTCAGGCACATCAAGGTGGACTGATACACCGCCATCGCGAGCAAGCTCGCTCCCACAGGGGCGAACGCTGTGTATTTCTCTCGGTACAAACTCCACATACCCCCGACAACTCCCCCGCAGAGGCTGCATAAGCCGGTGCACCCACCGGCTATCCCAGCCCAAGGAGAGCGCCCATGATTGGTAGCGTCAGCAGTTACTTGACCCATACCAGCACCAGCAGTACCACCACCAGCAGTGCCCGCAGCCAGCAGTTTCAAAAGGAACTGCTGAGCAAGCTCGACAGTGACGGCGACGGTTCGGTCAATCAGGAAGAGTTGAGCACCGCCCTGTCGCAAAAAAGCGACGATGGCATCCTGGTCAGCCTGAGCGACAATTTCGGCGACCTGGACAGTGACGGCAGCGGTGACCTGAGCAGCGAGGAAATGGCCGCAATGGCGCCGCCACCTCCACCGCCACGGGACCAGGCGCCGAATACCGAACTGGCCGATGCGCTGCTCAGTGTCCTGGACACCGACGGTGATGGCGTGGTCAGCAGCGATGAGTTGAGCAACGGCCTGGCCAGCACTGGCAGCGATGCCGACAGCCAGCAAGTGTTCTCGGCGTTGGACAAGAATGAAGACGGCACTGTCAGCCTCGACGAACTTGCCGCCAGCCTTGCGCCACCGCCACCACCGCAACAGGCCTCCAGTGAAGAGCTGTTCAGCCAGCTCGATGCCGATGGCGACGCCACCGTCACCGCCAGCGAACTGAGCAGCGCCTTGCAGGCCGGTCGCCGCAGCGACAGCTCCACCGAACAGGCCAATGTCAGCGAAGCGTTGAACAGAATGATCGCCAACCTCAGCCGGCAATACTCGCTGGATAACGTCGCCACTGTAGGGAAACACCTGAACGTGGCGACCTGATTCACTCGAACCTGGCCCTTCGGGCGCCAGGTTGGCGGTTGATGGGTCGACAATAACCCTGTGGCGAGGGAGCTTGCTCCCGCTGGGCTGCGCAGCAGCCCTGAAGCCAGCCGACACGGTGCATCAGACGGATCGAGGTCATAGGTTTGGGGTCGCTTCGCAACCCAGCGGGAGCAAGCTCCCTCGCCACAAGTGTTCGGGCCACAGGTACTCGGCATTCAAGCTATCGCGCCTGGCTTTTGCTCCAGTCCGTCAACAGGCTATACGCCACCGCCAGCAGGGTCGGGCCGATGAACAGGCCGATGAAACCGAAGGCAATCAACCCGCCGAACACCCCCAGCAGCACGATGACCAAGGGCAGGTTTCCGCCACGGCTGATCAGGTAAGGCTTGAGCACGTTGTCCACGCCACTGATGATGAACGTGCCCCAAATGCCGAGGAACACCGCCATCCCGTACTCACCCTTCCACGCCAGCCACGCCGTGGCGGGGATCCACACCAGCGGTGGCCCCATGGGGATCAGGCTCAACAGGAACGTGACGATACCCAGTACCAGCGCCCCCGGGACCCCGGCGATCAGAAAGCCTATCAGCGCCAGCACGGCCTGGGCCGCCGCGGTGCCAATCACGCCGTTGACCACCCGTTGCACCGTACCAGCCACCAGCTCGATGTAGTAACCGGCACGGTCGCCGATCAGACGCTCCAGCAACCCGTGGACGAACACCGCCAGGCGCGGGCCGTCGCGATAGAAAAAGAACACGAACACGATGCTCAGGGTCAGCTCGAGTATGCCGCCGCCAATCTGCGCACTGCGCGCCAGCAGCCAGTTGCCGACCTGCCCCAGGTAAGGCCTGGCGGACACCATCAGCGCGGCCCCCTGCTGGTCGATGCTGTTCCAGATGCCGACCAGCCGTTCGCCCACCAGCGGTACACCGGCCAACCAGGTCGGGGCTTCGGGCAAGCCGTCGACCTGTGCGTCCTTGATGAACGCGGTGGCATCGCGCACATGGTCAGCCAGGTTGAAACCCAGCCACACCAGCGGCACCGCCACCAACAACATCCAGCCGACTGTCAGCAGCGCCGCCGCCAGGGATTCGCGACCATTGACCCAGCGGGTCAGCAGGCGCATCAGCGGCCAACTGGCGAACGCCAGCACCGCCCCCCAGAACAGCGCCGACCAGAACGGCGCCATGACCCAGAGGCTTGCGCCGAACAACACCAGGAGCAGGATCTGCACCAACAGCCGATCGTTATTGATCATGTAGGGTCTCGAAAAAATGAACAGGAGCGCGGCAGCGGCGTGAAACCCGCTGCCCCGAGACAGCTTAGCGCAGCAACTCCAGGTGCAATCCCGCCGCCTCGCCGCTGGCGGCCTCCATGCGCGCCGCCCGAACGCCCTGGCCCGCCAGAGCCTCAATCCAATCCTCAGCCCGGGGACCGGCGATATTGACCCGCAAGCCCGTGTCCAGGTTCAGCGCCCGGGACAACAGGCGCAACCAGGTGTCGTCTGGCTCACCGGCAAGACGCGGCAAATCCAGGACCCCAGTGTCCTTGAGCTGGCGCAGCAGCGTGGCCGACGTCGGCAGCAAGTCCCCCAGCGCTGCGTTCGCCTCGAACTGCTCGACATGCAGGTAGGCCTTGCGATTGCCGCGGGTGATGGCATACAGCGCAATCAGTGTGCTGTCCGCCGGTGGTGCCAGGCGCAACAGCAGGAAGGCCTGGTCGTTGTCGGCGCCATAGAGCTTGGAGTTGCCGAAGACGTCGTTGGCCCACAGGCTGCTTTCGCCGCAATCGCGGGCCTGGCACCAGAACAACAGCTCGGCGCCCTGTTTCTGCAACGCTTCGCGCGCTGCGGTAAAGGCCTGGGTGGCGGAATGTTCCGGCGGCAGTTCGTAAGTAACAGACGTGACGTTCCCACGGGCATCGACCTGGCCGTCGAAACGCAACTGGCCGCTGATCTTGCGGATCGAGCCCATGGGATAGACGCGTTCCATGTCGCTGGTTTGCCGGTAATCGACAATCTGCGCGTCGGGCATGCGCGGCACACGCTCCAGGTCGCGACTGCCTGGCACATCGACGGCGAACGACGCCGGGCTGAAGCAGGCCAGCACCAGCAGGACGAGTGAGTGAACGGATAATTTCATCGGGTCGGCTTGGCCTGGGACGCTTGGACGCAACGGGCGTCGTCGATGCACCGCGAGGCTGATAAACAGAGGTCTGTCATGGTTGTCTCCCTTTCAACCCGCCCAGCCTCGACAGTTGCCCGCCGCAAGTCAAGGAACGGTGAAGAACCGATTGAAACAGTCTGCTACAAGCGTGGCACCGACCTCGTCGTTCAGATGTAGATGATGGCCGCCGGGCAACTGCTCATGACTGAAGGGTAGACGCTCCAGCAACTCCGGGTGCTGGGCGAGCATGCCGTCGGCTGCCACCACCAGATGCGCCGGACAACCGACCCGCGCCACGAACGCCATGGCCTGTTCATCGGTCAGGCGCAAAGGCGATGGCAAGGTCAGGCGGTTGTCGGTGCGCCAGGTATAGCCCCCGGGCACCGGCATCAGGCCGCGCTGGGCCAGCAATTCGGCGGCCTCGCGACTGACCGCCACCAGCCCCTTCATCCGTGCTTCGATGGCCCGTTCGAGGGTTTTGTAGACCGGCTTGCGTTTCTGCTGCAGATCCAACTGGGCTTGCAGGGCCATGCCCATGCGCTCGGCCGAATTATCGCCTTTGGCTGTCGGAGGAATGACCCCGTCGATCAGCCCCAGGTGCGTCACCCGCTCCGGCAGGGAGCCGGCCAGCACCAGCGAGACAATGGCACCCATGGAGTGCCCCAGCAGGGCGAAACGCTTCAAGCCCAGTTGCTCGGCGACTTGCAGCACATCATGGGCGTAGTCCCAGAGGGCATAACCGGCACCGGGCGGCCGATGCCCGGAGTGACCGTGGCCGGCCATGTCCAGGGCAATCACCCGCAGGCCCTCGAGCCTGGGCGCCAGGCGGGCGAAACTGTTGGCGTTGTCCAGCCAACCATGCAGGGCAATCACCGGCAGCCCATCTTCCGGCCCGAACAGGTGGGCCGCCAGTTCGATGTGCGGCAGGCTCAGGCGGACTTCCTCGACCACACTCATGCGCTGTGCCCTTCCCAGCGCTGGAACAGGTTCTTGAGCAGGTTGGCCGTGTCCTGTGGACGTTCGAGGGGGAACATATGGCCGCCGGGCATGCTCAGGGATTCGCCATGGAGCATACGCCCCACCGAACGGGTGTGATGACGCATCACCACGCGACTCTGCCGACCGCGCACCACGGCCAGCGGCACCTTGAGCTTACGGGGCCGCCCGGGGCTGGTGTGCGGCACGCCGCGGTAAATGCTGATTTCGGTGGCAGGGTCGAAGCGCAGCCGTAACCGGTCGCCGACTTGTTGCAGACCGTGTTGCAGGTAGGCGTCGAAGCAATCCGGATCAAAGCTGCGGAACAGGGTCTTGCCGGCAAAATACTGCCGGGCCGATGCCAGGTCAGCGAACTCCTCACGCCGACCCAGGGTCCGGCCCGCTGGCGTCAGGCGGTCAATGAAGCCCAGGCGCTTGGCGGCCAGGATCACCCACTGGTCGGTACGGGTCAGCAGCGGCGAATCGAGCATGACCACGCCCCGATACAGCTCCGGGCAGCGCAACGCCGCGTGCAGGTGCAGCACGCCGCCCAGTGAGTGACCGACGCCCCACACAGGCGTCGGTTGCTGCTCCAGGTGATGGATCAGTTCGTCCACCAGGTTGTGCCAGTTATCGTCCACCGGAAAACGCGGGTCATGGCCGTGCAACTCCAGATGCGCGACCTGGTACTGCGGCGCCAGCGCGGCGAACAGCTTGCCGTAGGTGGCCGAGGGAAAACCGTTGGCGTGGGCGAAAAAAATCTGTTGCGACATGACAGCCGATCCATTGGGGAACTGGGGCAGATTGTCCGCAGAACCCGACGGCACGGCAATGACCGTAACTGACAGGAATGATGACAGTCGGGCTTGGGCTATGGGGTTGTATGAGCGATGAAAACCTGTGGCGAGGGAGCTTGCTCCCGCTGGGCTGTGTAGGAGCTGTCGAGTACAACGAGGCTGCGATCTTTCCCCAGGCACTTGAGTCCCAAGCGAAAGATCAAAAGATCGCAGCCTTCGGCAGCTCCTACGGCGCAGTCCAGCGGGAGCAAGCTCCCTCGCCACAAGAGCTTCCCCGCCACAAATGCATTCGGGTTCAACGCGCCGGCGGCTGCTCGCCCAGCGGCACCACGGCCATGGTCAGGCGCGACACGCAGTTGACCTTGCCCTCGTCATTGACCAGGCGGATGTCCCAGACCTGGGTGGTGCGGCCCAGGTGGACCATCCGGGCCGTGGCGGTCACCCGTCCGCTGCGCACACCGCGCAGATGGTTGGCATTGATCTCCAGGCCCACGCAATAGAACTTGCTGGCATCGACACAGAGATAGGCCGCCATGGACCCGACCGTTTCGGCCAGTACCACCGAGGCACCGCCATGCAGCAGGCCGAACGGCTGGTGGGTGCGATGATCGACCACCATGCTGGCGGTCAGGGATTCGTCGTCGAAAGACTCGAAACGAATGTCCAGCATTTCGCTGATGGTATTTTTACCGGCAGCGTTCAGTTGCTCGATGTTGGGGGTGGTGCGCCACAGACTCATCGTTGCCCTTCCTGTGTGGTTGTTTATTGCATTCAATCCTGCACAGCACTGAGGGAGCAAGGCTTGCCCGCGATGCAGACGCTGGGGTGGATCAGGTATTACAGACGCTTGAGCGTCATCGCCCCGGCCAGCGGCATGTCGCCTTCCAGCTCGGCCAGGCCGGCGGTTTGCACCTGCTCGGGGTGTTGCAGATGGCCGTGCTGCAGAAAGCCCAGCAGGCTGCCCACCAAAGGGTTATGGCTGACCAGCAGCACATTGTCCTGGTCCTCGAGGCGTTCCAGGACTTTTTGCGGCCGGGTGTCCGGCGTGAGCCAGTTCACCGTGATCAGCTCAGGCTGAAAACCCAGTGCCTCGCGCACCAGTTGTGCGGTCTGCTGGGCGCGCAGATAGGGACTGGCGTAAATCGCGGTCAGGGGCTGGCCGATCAATTGCGCGGCACTGCGCAACACCTCCTCGCGACCGTGAGCCGTCAGGGCCCGCTCTGGATCGGGACGGGCACCGTACGGCTCAGCCTCACCATGACGCAACACCCACAATCTCATAGCTTCGGCTCCTCGTCCCGGGCCGGATGCGGGGCCGGCGCCACAGTGTGAGGCGCTTCACCTTCAGGCGTGCGCGGGGTCGGCCAGTCCGCGAACGGCCAGGGTTTCTGATCGCTGTGAAAGGTACCGAAACGACCGATCTGGGCCAGGAACTGGCTCAGGCTGTCGCCGAAATTCATCAGGCTGGCACTGGGAGCGCCGTAGATCAGCCGATAGATCAACTGCACCAGTACCACGGCGCCGAGGATGAATTGCGCCACCTGCCAGACCAGCAGGTAAATCACCATCCACAGCACACGCAGCAGGATGGATTCGTATTGGGGTTGTCCTTGCGGATCGTTCATGGCTCGCTCCTGCTTGCGGTCAATAAAGGTTCAGTTGAAACCGCTGGTGGAAATGAAATCGACGTCGGTCTTCGGTTCGCCACGCATCAACAGCTCGATCACCTGTTCAAGCGTGCGCCCTTCGAACAGGATCGCGTGCAGCCCGGCGACCAGCGGCATGTACACCCCCGCCTCCTGGGACTTGGCCTTGAGCACCTTGAGGGTATTGACCCCTTCGGCCACTTCACCCAGGCGCGACACGGCCTCGTCGAGGCTCAAGCCTTGGCCGAGGGCAAAACCGACCTGGTAGTTGCGGCTCTTGGGCGAGGAACAGGTGACGATCAGGTCGCCCACGCCGGCCAACCCCAGGAAGGTCATCGGATTGGCGCCCTGGCTGACGGCAAAGCGAGTCATTTCCGCCAGCGCACGGGTGATCAGCATGCTCTTGGTGTTCTCGCCCATGCCCAGCGCCACCGCCATGCCGGCGATGATGGCATAGACGTTCTTCAACGCCCCGCCCAGCTCCACACCGAAACGGTCGGCACTGGCGTAGACCCGAAAGGTGCGGCCATGCAAGGCCGCCTGGACCCGCTGGCAGAGCTCCTCATCCTCACTGGCGACCACGGTGGCGGTCAGCGCGTGCTCGGCGATTTCCCGCGCCAGGTTCGGCCCGGAGATCACACCGATCCGAGCCTTGGGCGCGATTTCTTCGAGAATCTCGCTCATCAGCTTGAAGGTCTTGGCTTCGATGCCCTTGGTCAGGCTCACCAACAGCTTGCCGCTCAAGCGTTCTGCGTAGGGCGCCAGCACCGAACGCAAGGCGCTGGATGGCAAGGCGACGAAGAACAGGTCGCTGCCCTCCAGGGTTGCCTGCAAGTCAGTCACCGGTTCCACTTCCGGGCGGATCTTGATGCCCTTGAGGTAACGCGGGTTCTCGCGATTGACCCGGATGGCCTCGGCCTGCTCCGGGTCACGCATCCACTGGCGCACCGGGTGACCATTCTCGGCCAGCAGGTTAGCCACGGCGGTGCCGAAACTCCCGCCTCCCAGGACCGCAATCGGGCGCTGTTCAGTCATATGCAATCCGTTCATCCATACCAAGTGGCAATGCGGGGCATTATACGGAGCGGCCAGAGCGCGACCAGCCCCGGCAACAATTACCACCAGCTGTAGGAAGCTGACCATCAATTCCTAGGAAAATGCTGTCAACGCGAATGGAAAAGTCGTTCAGCTCGGTTAACATGCCCGCCATCCACCCTATCTCAAAGGCTGTGCCGTGTCCGTTGGCCCTTCCCGTCCAGGCTCGTCCCTGCTATTGGCACTGATCATCAGCCCGCCAGTGCTGGGCGACGACCTGTTCGTGGACAGCCAGCCCATGCCCCAGGTGCTGACGGCCACGCGCCTCAAGCAATCACCAGCGGCAGTGCCAGGCAGCATGACCGTGCTCGACAGCGAGTTGATCAAGGCCAGCGGCGCCCGCGATATCAGCGAACTGCTGCGCCTGGTGCCGGGCATGATGGTCGGCAACATCAGCGGCAACCAGGCCGCGGTGAACTACCATGGCACCAACGCCAGCGAAGCCCGCCGCATGCAAGTGCTGATCGACGGCCGCTCGGTGTACCGCGCCGGCCTGGCCACGGTGGACTGGAGCGATATTCCGGTGGCCATGGAGGACATCGAGCGGATCGAAGTCTTCCGCGGCCCCAACACCGTCAGCTACGGCGCCAATGCGCTGATGGCGGTGGTCAACATCATCACCCGTGCCCCGGCCGACAGCCACGGCACCCGGTTGAAAATCACCCGTGGCCAACGCGGCATCAGCGACTGGTACGCCAGCCAGGGCAGCGGTTGGGACGGCGGCGACCTGCGGTTGTCGTTGTCCGGCCAGGAAGACGATGGCTTTGACAGCGACCGCAACGGCGCCGATTACCGCGACAGCCGCCGCCTGAACCGCGTCAACCTGTCCGTCAGCCAGACGTTGAACGAGCAGCAAAGTATCGATTGGCAGTTGAACGCCAAGGACGGGACCAATCAGCGGCCCTACACCTACCACCCGGTGTTCGCCGGGATTACCGCCGCCGGCGACAATTCCGACGTCATCGCCAAGGACTACGCCGGCTCACTGCGCTGGAACCTGGACCTGGACCCCGACCACAGTCTTTATGTACAGGGCTCGATCCAGCACTGGGATCGCCAGCAGACCTGGCGCGCCTGCGACGCCGAGGTGTCCTTCAGCCCGCAATTGACCGACCTGTGGCAGCTCAACCCCTACTATGCCGAGAAGCTGGCGCGCAATATCCCCAGCTACATCAGCAGCGGCGCGCCAGCCGGCACGCCACAGGAACAGGCGTTGGCCAATCAGGTACTCGACCAGTGGCGCAACGGTGCCTCGCAAACCCTGTGCGGCGACATCGACCAGAGCGCCCGGGAATCGCGCTACGACCTGGAGATCCAGGACACCCTGAGCCTGTCCGACAGCCTGCGACTGGTCACCGGCGCCAACTATCGCTATGACCGGGCCGATTCGCAGACATACTTCAACGGCACCCTGGACGACACCACCTGGCGCCTGTTCGGCCAGCTCGAATGGCGGGCCACCGAGCATTGGTTGTTGCAGGGCGGCGCGATGTTCGAAGACACCCGCCTGACCGGCAGTTCGCTGACCCCACGGGTCGCGGTCAACTATCTGATCACCCCGCGCCACGGACTGCGGGCGGTGTACTCCGAAGCCGTGCGCTCCCCGGACATGTTCGAGAACAACGTCAACTGGAGCTATCAAGTCACCAACCTGCAACCCGCCGCCTTCGGCCAGAACAGTGCCCGTTACTTCGTCCGGACCCGCGGCCCGGGCAACCTGGAACAAGAGCACATGCGCTCCCGGGAATTGGGCTACAACGGTTATTTCGTGGACCTGGGGCTGGCGGTCGACGTGAAACTGTTCCATGACGAAATCACCGACATGATCAGCGAACCGTTGCGCAACAATCAGTACATCGCCAGCAACAGCAACGAATCGCAATTCTCCGGGGCCGAAACCCAGGTCGACTGGCGCGTGACCAGCGCCGACCGCCTGCGCCTGACCTATGCCTATGTCGACGCCCAGGCCAGCAACCCCCTCGACGAACAACTGACCGCCCGCAACAGCGGTTCGGCCGGCTGGCTACGGGACTGGGGCCAAGGCTGGAACAGTGCGCTGTTCTATTACGCCGCCGACGCCCTCAATGGCTATCGCTACGAACGGGTAGACACCCGCCTTGCCCGACGCATTCCCCTGGGCAAGGCCAGCCTGGAACTGGCAGGAGTCCTGCAGCAGCGCCTGGACAACCAGCCCACCACGTTTATCGACAATCGCTACGACTCCCGCCATGTCGTGTACTTCAGCGCGGAGTTGTCTTTCTAGATGTCCCGACGCCCACCCCGCAAGACGCCATTTCATGGCCGCCTGACGCTAGCCCTATGCCTGGTGTTTGCCGGTTGGCTGGCGACCATCGAGGCCCAGGCCGCCGAGATCCTGCTGACCGGCGCCGAGGACAGCCCCGGCGTGCAATCTTTCACCCATGCCCTGAAAACCCTGCGCCCTGAAGACAGCGTGCGGTTTACGCCGCTGGCCAACCTGCCAGCACCAGACAAGCTGCCGGGCAATGTCCGCCTGATCCTGCTTGACCTGCCCAGCCTCGACTGGCGCCTGCAAGACGCCCGGGGCCCGGCCACCCTGGTGCTGCGCATCAGCCGCCAGCAAGCCCGTGATCGCCTGGGCGAAGCAACGCCTGCGCACCTGAGCCTGCTGTGGAGCGATCCACCGATGGCGCGGCAATTGCGGCTGATCCGCGCCATCCTGCCGCAGGTGCGACGGGTCGGCGTACTCTACGACACCCACAGCGAATTCCTGCTCAAGGACATTCAACAGGCCGCGGCACCGCTGGGCCTGACCCTCGTCAGCGAACGCTGGGACGACACCAATGACAGCCGTTCCCTGCAAAACCTGCTGGGCCAGAGCGACGTGCTGCTGGGTCTCGATGACCCCGACTTGTACAACCCCAAGACCGTGAAGAACCTGTTGCTCAGCAGCTACGCCCGGCAACGCGCCCTGATCGGGCCCAGCGCCGCATTCGTCAAGGCCGGCAGCCTGGCCAGCACCTATAGCGACCAACAAGACTGGCTGGCGATTCTCGACGAGTTGCTCGACCGCCCCGCCACCACCTGGCCGCGCACCCTGTATCCGGACCGTTTCAAGGTCCTGGGCAACCGGCAGGTCTCCCGCTCACTGGGGATCGAACCGATTGATGCCGAATCCGTCGCGGCAACGTTGGCCGAAGGAGAACACCGCCCATGACCTTGCGTCGCCGTTGGGACATCAACACCCGAACCCAGCTCATCGCCCTCGGCCCGGCGTTGCTGCTGACTGTGCTGCTGATCAGTTTCTTTACCTTCGTGCGGATCCAGGACTTGCGCCAGGAACTCAATCACACCGGGCAACTGATCGCCAACCAACTGGCCCCCGCCACGGAATACGGGGTGATTTCCGGCAATAAAGAAGTGTTGGAAAGCCTGCTCACCGCCACCCTGGCGACCCCACACGTGCGCTTCCTGGAGATCCAGGACAGCACCGACAAGGTCCTGGTGTACGTCGAACAACCCGAGCAAACCCGCAGCCGTGGCCAGCAGGTTGAAGTCTTCCAGGCCCCGGTGCGCCTGCAGCGCATCGCCCTGAACAATGATTTCCTGCAGGGCAACAGCCCATCCGTGGAGGCCTCCGGCGAAGATTACCTGGGCCGCGTGATCGTCGGCATGTCCAGCGACGCCTTCAGTCAGCGGCAACAGGAGATTCTGTTCAAGGCCGCGATCCTGGCGTTGTTCGCCCTGCTGTTCACCTTCCTGGTGGCGCGCCGGCTGGCGACCAACCTGTCCCGGCCGATCCGCGACATCGGTAACGCGGTCAAGGCCATCCAGCAAGGCGACTACAGCACCCCGCTGCCCATCGTCGATGACGCCGAGCTGGGGGCCTTGTCGCGGCACATCAACAACCTGGCCGATGGTTTGGGGCAAGCCAGCCGCGAACAGCACCAGGCCATGGCGCAGTTGATCAAGACCCGTGAAGAAGCGGAAAAAGCCAACAGCGCCAAGTCCGAATTCCTGGCGATGATGAGCCATGAACTGCGCACGCCCATGAACGGCGTACTGGGCATGCTGCAGTTGCTGGAAACCACCCGCATGACCGACGAACAGCACGAGTACACGGCGCTGGCCTCGGAATCCACCGAACACCTGCTGAAGGTGATCAACGACATCCTCGATTTCTCGCGCATCGAACGCTCGGCCCTGGAGCTGGAGCACATCCCGTTCAACCTGGCAGAACTGGTGAGCAGTTGCGCGCAGTCGTTCCAGCACAGCGCCGCGCAGCGCAAACTGGGCCTGGACCTGCTGGTCCCGGACGACCTGCAGGCCTTGCAGGTCCAGGGCGATCCGACACGGATACGGCAGATCCTGGTCAACCTGATCGGCAATGCACTGAAATTCACCGAGCAAGGCCGTGTCACCGTGCAATGCCAGTGGCAGGCCCTGGACCACGAACTGCTGTGGTTCACCTGCGCAGTGCGCGACAGTGGCATCGGAATCCCGGCCGAGAGCCTGGAGCGCATGTTCGACGCCTTCCAGCAGGCCGACAATTCGATCTCCCGGCGCTACGGCGGCACCGGCCTGGGCCTGCCGATCGCCCGTACCCTGGCCGAGCGCATGGGCGGGACGCTGCGGGCCCAGAGCGAAGAAGGCCAGGGTTCGGTGTTCACCCTCGAAATCCCGCTGGCCCTGTCGCGCCAGACGCCAGTGACCCTGGCGCCGCGCCTGCCTATCGGCAGCGGCGATGGCGAAGGCGAAGGCCGCAACGTATTGCTGGTGGAAGACAATCCGGTCAACCAGACAGTGGTCGAAGCCATGCTGCGCAGCCTGGGCTTCACCGTCAGCATCGCCACCGATGGCGCCCAGGCTGTACGCAGCGCCGAAAGCCTGATTTTCGAGGCGATCCTCATGGATTGCCGTTTGCCCATCATCGATGGCTACGAAGCCACGCGGCAGATCCGTCAGTTGCCGGGCTGCGGCGAGGTGCCGATCATCGCCCTGACGGCCAACGCCTTGCAGGGTGACCGCGAAGCCTGCCTCGCGGCGGGCATGAACGATTACCTGGCCAAGCCGTTCAAAAGGAACGACCTGCAGCAGATTCTGCAGCGCTGGGTGAATTAGAACAGGTCACTGGACCATCTGTGACTGGCGTGAAAGGCGAAAGTGCGGCAGTCTTAAGCACCCGAACAAGCCTCGATTGGGGCTTGAATAAAAATTTCAGTGCACAGGTGTACATTCATTTCCCGTGTGCTGTGACTTTCACTACAACGCAATAGTCTATGAGTAGGCTGTCGATTCGAGGCATGAACGCTTCGGTCGGCCGGGAAGATTTGCCCCACCCTGCCGCATGGGACTATTGAGGAGCTCGCATGACCAAACAAAACGCCTTTACCCGGGAAGATCTGCTGCGCTGCAGTCGCGGTGAGCTGTTCGGCCCAGGTAACGCGCAACTGCCCGCCCCGAACATGCTGATGGTGGATCGCATCACCCATATCAGCGAAGAGGGTGGCAAGTACGGCAAAGGTGAATTGGTCGCCGAGCTGGATATCACTCCGGACCTGTGGTTCTTCGCCTGCCACTTCGAAGGTGATCCGGTCATGCCGGGCTGCCTGGGCCTTGACGCCATGTGGCAACTGGTCGGTTTCTTCCTCGGCTGGCAAGGCCTGCCGGGTCGCGGTCGCGCCCTGGGCTCGGGCGAAGTGAAGTTCTTTGGTCAGGTCCTGCCGACCGCCAAGAAAATCACCTATAACATTCATATCAAGCGTGTCCTCAAGGGCAAGCTGAACATGGCCATTGCCGATGGTTCGGTCGCCGTGGATGGTCGCGAGATCTACACCGCCGAAGGCCTCCGGGTTGGCGTTTTCACCTCCACTGACAACTTCTAAGGGTTATCCGCATGCGCCGCGTCGTTATCACTGGTCTGGGCATCGTTTCGTGCCTGGGCAATGACAAAGAGACCGTCTCCGCTAACCTGCGTGCAAGTCGCCCTGGCATCCGGTTCAATCCGGAATATGCCGAAATGGGTCTGCGTAGCCAGGTTTCCGGCTCCATTGACCTTCCCCTCGAAGAGCTGATCGATCGCAAGATCTACCGTTTCGTCGGCCACGCGGCGGCTTACGCCTACCTGGCCATGAAGGACGCCATCGCTGACTCCGGGCTGACCGAAGAGCAGGTTTCCAACCCGCGCACCGGCCTGATCGCCGGTTCCGGTGGCGCCTCCACCTTGAACCAGATGGAAGCGCTGGACATCCTGCGCGAGAAAGGCGTCAAGCGCGTTGGCCCGTACCGCGTCACGCGGACCATGGGCAGCACCGTTTCCGCCTGCCTGGCCACGCCGTTCAAGATCAAGGGTTTGAACTACTCGATCTCCTCCGCTTGCGCCACCAGTGCCCACTGCATTGGTAATGCGGTCGAGCAGATCCAGATGGGCAAACAAGACATCGTGTTCGCCGGTGGCGGCGAAGAAGAACATTGGAGCCAGTCGTTCCTGTTCGACGCGATGGGCGCCCTGTCCAGCAAGCGCAACGACACCCCGGACAAGGCTTCCCGCGCCTACGATGCAGACCGTGACGGCTTCGTCATCGCTGGCGGCGGCGGCATGGTGGTGGTCGAGGAGCTGGAACACGCCCTGGCCCGTGGCGCCAAGATCTACGCGGAAATCGTCGGCTACGGCGCCACTTCCGACGGCTACGACATGGTCGCACCAAGCGGTGAAGGCGCCGTGCGTTGCATGCAGATGGCCATGTCCACCGTTGATGCACCGATCGACTACCTGAACACCCACGGCACCTCGACTCCGGTCGGCGACGTCGCGGAAATGAAAGGTGTGCGCGAAGTGTTCGGCGACAAGGCCCCGGCCATCAGCTCCACCAAGAGCCTGTCGGGTCACTCCCTGGGCGCCGCCGGCGTTCACGAAGCGATCTACTGCATGCTGATGATGGAAGGCAACTTCATGGCCGGTTCCGCCAACATCGACGAACTGGATCCGGAAGTGGCCGACCTGCCAATCCTGACCAAGACTCGCGAAAACGCCACCATCAATACCGTGATGAGCAACAGCTTCGGCTTCGGCGGCACCAACGCCACCCTGGTCATGCAGCGCTGGCAGGGCAAGTAAGCCCCGTCGCTACGCCACACACAAAAACGCCCCGACTGGTTCGGGGCGTTTTTTTGCCTGGCAAATATGCCTGAGCTCATTGTGGGAGCGAGCTTGCTCGCGATAGCGGTGGATCAGCCTGCATCAATGTTGAATGTGCCGCAGCCATCGCGAGCAAGCTCGCTCCCACAGTGCTCCCTCAATCAGCGCACGACAAACCGCTGCTGCGTCAGCAGCCGATCCCCCTGGAACACCATGAACCGCCACTCGCCCGGCACCACTTCGTGGCTTTCGGTGAATTCGTAGGCCATGACATCCTGAGGCGCGCCGGGCACCAGTTTCTGGATGACCTCGAACTTGTCGTGGCGCACGCCATCGGGGGTGCGGATGCCGGGAGTGAAGTACAACAGAGTCAACGGCTGGTCATCCGCGACCTTGCCGGCCAACTGGTAGCGCATGCCGAACTTGGTGCCCAGCTTCGCCGGCACGCTCTCGGTCTGGCGGATCTGCTCGTTGCTGCGCCGCAGGACCCGCTCTCCCGATTGCAGCTCGGCTTGCGGCCCGTCGAAAACACCGTACTCCACCGGGCCTTCGACACGGACTTCGGCCTGTGCCAGGCCGCAGGTCAACAACAGCGCGACCAGTGCGCTTGAACGGGTGAGGTGCATAGTGCGCTCCTTGATTGAGATGAGCGCGAGGGTATGACGCGGGAGTGACAGGCTGATGACAAAGCGATGTTGGCCATGCCAGCTATAACTTGGGGATAGGGTTGACCTGTGGCGAGGGAGCTTGCTCCCGCTCGACTGCGCAGCAGTCGCCAGATTTGGGGCTACTGCGTAGCCCAGCGGGAGCAAGCTCCCTCGCCACAAAAGCGGACTCAGCGGGCCACTGAGCGCGGCAATACCGAAAGAAAGTTATCCCGCGCCACCTTCCGCGCCACGTCTTGCGGCAAGGCATCGAGAAACGGATCGAAGCTGCGCAGCTCCTTGCCCAACTTGTTGAACCGTCCGACGACATCCGAACCCACCATGAAGCGCTCAGGAAAGCGCTCCACCAGCGTTAGCCACTCATCCCGCGGCTTACCCGCCTCGTCCAGCAAGTACGGCGTGAGCACGCTCCAGGACAGGTCTATGTACAGATTGGGGTAAGCCTCGAGCATGCGGGTCAGGGTCGGCAACAGAAAATCCAAGCGGGTCTGGTGGCGATGGATCTCCATGCTGGTACCGGCGTGAGCCCAGATGAAGCGCGTATGCGGATGATTGCGCAACGGCTCCTCGATTTCTGCCAGGTACAGCGGATTTTTCTCACGCTTGGAAGTGATGTTGGAATGCAGCATCACCGGCAAGTCGTTCTCGGCCGCCAGGTGATAGATCCGCGTCATGGCTTCATTGTTGGCCCGCGGGGTGTCGCCCGAGGTCAGCGCCGTCAGGTCGTCGTGGCGGGTGAAGACCTCGCCGATGCCTTGCCACAAACCCGGGTAGAGATCGAGCATGCGCTGGATATGGGCGGCGGAGTTCTTGTCGTTGGGGTTGAAGCCCGACAGGAAGGGATGAAAGTGCCGGCGCTGCTCGTCGGTCAGCTTGCTCACCGCCGCGGCGACAATCACGTCGGTGGCGCTATACCAATAGGCATCCGCATCGTCACCGGCGTAATAGCGCGGACGCTTGGGCTCGTCCTCATGCCATTTCTTGGCCACCGGCACACCGGAAATCATCACATGCTCAATGCGATTGTCCGCCATCGCCTGGAGCAACTTGGGCATGCCGGCGGTTTCCTGGAAGAAATCGACGTAATGCAGGTGCGCATCGCTGTAGGCATATTCGCGAGCCACGGCGCCGCTGCTGGAAACGACCAGTAGCCAGGCGCAGATCAAACGGTTCAGGGGCACGGGCAGTCTCCAGAAGCCTTGAACAGCGTAGACCCTAACCGTCCCGCCTGGGTTCAAGGCGTATCTGCCGTGTCTGCCGACGACGGGTTATGCTTCGTGCAACCGTTGTTCAACCTGGAAGACAACATGAGCACTCCCCTGACCGTTCGCCCCCGCGCCGAAGATGTCGAAGGCCAGCCGATTCTTCGCCCGCTGCCGTCCGCCAAATGCCGCAGCGTCGGGCCTTTCGTGTTCTTCGATCACATGCTGCAAACCACCTACCCGGCCGGCAGAGGCATGAACATCCGCCAACATCCGCATATCGGCCTGTCCACCCTCACCTACCTGTTCCAAGGAAAACTCCAGCACAAGGACAGCCTGGGTTCCGACCAGGTGGTGGACGCCGGGGATGTCAGCTGGATGACCGCCGGCAGCGCCATCGCCCACGTCGAGCGCACCCCAGAGTCATTGCTGGGCAGCGCATTCGTCATGCATGGGTTGCAAGTCTGGCTGGCCTCGCCCAAGGCCCACGAACAAGGCCCCGGGCACTACAGCCATCACCCGGCACACAGCCTGCCGGTCAGCGAGAACCTGGGGGTCAGCATCCGGATGATCGCCGGGTCAGGCTTTTGCCTGGAATCGCCGGTGCCGGTGCTGTCGCCAACGCTGTATGCCGAGTTGATGCTGCAAACCGCGACGACCTTGCTGATTCCCACCGAACATGCAGAGCGGGCCCTGTATGTGCTGAGCGGCGAGGCGTCATTGGATGGCGAGCCGATAGAAGCCCATTCCCTGGTGATCCTGCCGACAGGGGAAGAAATGACGCTGTTTGCCGACAGTGACTGCCATGCCGTGCTGTTCGGCGGTGCGCCCCTGGACGGACCGCGACGGATCAACTGGAACTTCGTTTCCAGCGACCCGGCCCGGATCGATGAGGCCCGCCGGCGCTGGGCCGCTGGAGACTGGCCGACGGTGCCGGGGGAAAGCGAGCGGATCGAGTTGCCCTAGCTTCATAACATCCTGTGGCGAGGGGGCTTGCTCCCGCTTGGCTCTGTAGGAGCTGGCGAAGCCTGCGATCTTTTGATCTTGATCTTTCGCTTGAGGTTCAAGTGACTGGGGAAAGATCGCAGCCTCGTTGCACTCGACAGCTCCTACACAGCTCCTACACAGCTCCTACAGGCCCAGCGGGAGCAAGCTCCCTCGCCACAGGTTCAACTTGAAGCATTCAGCCCCTGAACACTTCATCCAACAAATTATGCATCGACCTGAACGCCCGCCCGGCGACCTTGGCGTTGTACATCATCTTGCCCGGCACATTGGCCTGCGGGTCGGTGAACGAATGCACCGCACCGCCGTAGCTCAGCAGTTGCCAATCCACCCCGGCGGCGTTCATTTCATCTTCGAAGGCCGGTAGCTGCTCTTTCGGCACCAGCGGGTCCGAGGCGCCATGCATGACCAACACCGCGCCCTTGATGTTCTGCGCGTCGGCCGGGGTCGGTGTATCCAGGGTGCCGTGGAAGGAAATCGCCGCCTTCAGCGGTGCGCCGCTGCGGGCCAGTTCCAGGGCGCAGCAGCCACCGAAGCAAAAGCCGAACGTGGCCAGCCTGGAAGCGTCGACCTGCGCTTCGCCCTGGCTCTGCAGTTGCTCGAGCGCCGCCTGCATGCGCTTGCGCAACAACGCCCGGTCGTTCTTGAGGGGCATCATCGCCGCTCCCGCCTCATCGGCATTGCTCGGGCGAACCGCCTGCCCGTACAGGTCGGCGATCAACACCACATAACCGTTCGCCGCCACCGATCTGGCGATGTCCTCGGCCCCCGCCCCTACGCCCATCCAATTCGGCGCCATCAGCAAACCCGGGCGCGAGCCCTGTTGGCTGACGTCGAAGGCCAGGCGACCTTCATAACTTTGACCATCGATCTGATAGACCAGCGAACGAACCGTAACCTGACTCATGACGGACTCCTTTTTGACTGAACACCAGAAATGAAAAAACCCGCCGAAGCGGGTTTTTCCTGCACTTACTTTAAGCTGACAGCTCAACCAACAGCTTGTTCAGGCGACGCACATACGCCGCCGGGTCCTTCAGGCTGTCGCCAGCCGCCAGGGCCGCCTGGTCGAAGAGGATGTGCGACAGATCGCCGAAACGCTCTTCGCTCTGCTCGTTGTCGAGTTTTTCCACCAGCGGGTGGGCCGGGTTGAATTCGAAGATCGGCTTGGAGTCCGGGACTTTCTGGCCGCTGGCTTCGAGGATCTGGCGCATTTGCAGGCCCAGGTCCTGCTCACCGATGGCCAGGATCGCCGGGGAATCGGTCAGGCGGTGCGAGACACGCACTTCGCTGACAGCATCGCCCAGGGCCGCCTTGATTCGCTCGACCAGGCCTTCCTTGCTCTTGGCGACTTCTTCGGCGGCTTTCTTGTCTTCTTCCGAATCCAGGTTGCCGAGGTCCAGGTCACCACGGGCCACGTCGACAAAGCTCTTGCCGTCGAACTCGCTGAGGTAGCTCATCAGCCATTCATCGATGCGGTCGGTCAGCAGCAGCACTTCGATGCCTTTCTTGCGGAAGACTTCCAGGTGCGGGCTGTTCTTGACCTGTGCATAAGTTTCACCGGTCAGGTAGTAGATCTTGTCCTGGCCTTCCTTGGTGCGGGCCAGGTAATCGGCCAGGCCAACGATCTGCTCGCCATCGTCACCCTGGGTCGACGCAAAACGCAGCAGGCCGGCGATCTTCTCTTTGTTGGCGAAGTCCTCGGCCGGACCTTCTTTCATCACCTGGCCGAAGTTTTTCCAGAAGCCCTTGTACTGCTCGGGCTCGTTCTTCGCCAGTTTTTCCAGCATGTCCAGCACGCGCTTGGTCAGTGCCGACTTCATGGAATCGATGATCGGATCTTTCTGCAGGATTTCCCGCGAAACGTTCAGCGACAAATCGTTGGAGTCCACCACACCCTTGATGAAGCGCAGGTACAGCGGCAGGAACGATTCCGCCTGGTCCATCACGAACACACGCTGCACGTACAGCTTCAGGCCGCGTGGCGCTTCGCGCTGATACAGATCGAACGGCGCACGGGCCGGCACGTACAGCAACGAGCTGTACTCCAGCTTGCCTTCGACCTTGTTATGGCTCCAGCTCAGCGGGTTCTCGAAGTCGTGGGCGATGTGCTTGTAGAACTCCTGGTATTCCTCGTCTTTCACCTCGGTGCGCGGACGGGTCCACAAGGCACTGGCGCGGTTGACGGTTTCCCATTCCACTTCAGGCTTTTCTTCGCCTTCGGCAGCGGTGACTTCCTTCGGCAGCTCAATTGGCAGCGCGATATGGTCGGAGTACTTCTTGATGATGTTGCGCAGACGCCAGCCATCGGCGAACTCGTCTTCACCGGACTTGAGGTGCAGCACAATGCGGGTGCCGCGATCAGCCTTGTCGACGGTGGCGACTTCAAACTCGCCCTCGCCCTTGGACGACCAGTGCACGCCTTCGCTCGCCGCGAGGCCGGCACGGCGGCTGAACACTTCAACCTGGTCGGCAACGATGAACGCGGAATAGAAACCGACGCCGAACTGACCAATCAGGTGGGAATCTTTCTTCTGGTCACCGGACAGGTTCTTCATGAAGTCGGCGGTGCCGGACTTGGCGATGGTGCCCAGGTGCGTGATCACCTCTTCGCGGCTCATGCCAATGCCGTTGTCTTCGAGGGTGACGGTTTTCGCGTCCTTATCGAAGCTCACACGGATTTTCAGCTCAGCGCCGCCTTCCAGCAATTCTGGCTTGGAAAGGGCTTCGAAACGTAATTTGTCGACAGCGTCAGAGGCGTTCGAAATCAACTCGCGAAGGAAAATTTCCTTATTGGAATACAGCGAGTGAATCATCAGGTGCAGCAGTTGCTTCACCTCGGTCTGGAAGCCCAGGGTTTCCTTTTGAGTTTCCACGCTCATGGTCATCAAACTCCAAGTGGATGGTGGTGTCCGCCTCGCTGAGATTGGCGGCGGGATGTCCTCAAGGTGGGGGCAACGCTGATGATTTCAAGGGCGATCCGGTTTTGACGGCTCCTGGATCTTGAAATGCGCCCGGGCGGTGGCGATGGGTTGTGCCTCGGCGTCTTGCCAGGCGGTGATCGCGACGTTGGCGACCCGCCCCTGGCACCTGGCCGGGTGCTGACGGAATGTGTTGCGAAGAAATTGCCTGAGCCACGGATAATCGCTGCTTTAATACCCGACGGCGGTTCACGAAGAACAATGGCCGAGTAAAAAGGAGCGTCAATGCATCAGGTAAAGCTGCCATTAGGTGGAGCATTATGGATGGCAGCAAGCCTGCTTTCATTCATAGGCATGGCTGTCGCGGCACGAGAGCTTTCCAAGTTCATGTCGATCTTCGAGATCCTGTTTTTCAGGTCCCTGGTCGGACTGATCATTGTTTTTCCGGTTATTTACCAACAGCGCGCCAAGCTCAAACAAGCCCGAGACCTGGGTCTGCAGATTGGCAGGAACGCGGTTCACTTCGCCGGACAATATGCCTGGACCATTGGCGTGGCATCGCTTCCGTTGGTTAAGGTCTTTGCCCTGGAGTTCACCACCCCGATATGGGTTTCCCTCCTGGCGTTTTTATTCTTGAAGGAAAAACTCTCCACCGCCAGGGTATTCGCCGCCATCGGCGGTTTCCTGGGTGTCCTGATCGTCCTAAGGCCCGGCCTTGATAGCATTGAACCCGCCGCGTTCATCGTTCTTCTGGCCGCCATGGGCTACGCGACATCCATCATCATGGTGAAAAAACTGACGTTGACCAGCAGTCCCGCCATCATCGTGATCTGGATGGTGCTTCTACAATTGCCCTTGGGCCTTGGTCTGTCCCTGGCACAATGGCGTACCCCTACGCTCGCCTGTCTCCCCTGGATCCTGCTGTTGGGTATAACGGGTTTAAGTGCGCACTTCGCCATGGCCAAGTCACTGAGCGTCATGGAGGCCTCCATTGCCATCCCGATTGATTTTTTCAGGGTGCCCCTCATTGCCGTCGTTGGTTTTTTTCTCTACGGCGAGCCTCTCGAAATCTGGGTATTGGTCGGCGCGGTGATTATCTTCGCCTCAAACTATCTGACCTTCCGGGTCGAACAAAAGAACATGCCATCGTCAACTTCACCAAGCCCCGAGTGATCAGCTCAAGGACGATCCGGTTTTGACGGCTCCTGAATCTTGAAATGCGCCCGGGCGGTGGCGATGGGTTGTGCCTCGGCGTCTTGCCAGGCGGTGATCGCGACGTTGGCGACCCGCCGGCCCTGGCGCCAGACCTGGCATTTGGCATAGGTGTCGCGAAACTGTCCGGTGCGCAGGTAATCCAGGGAGAAATCGATGATTTTCGGTATGCCCGGCGTGCCAGTGGCGATCAACAGATGCACGGCAGCGGCCAGTTCCATGAAACCGGCGATGACCCCACCGTGGATGGCCGGCAGTAAAGGGTTACCAATGTTGTCTTTGTTGGCCGGCAGGCGAAACAACAAGTCGTCGCCCTGGCGCGTGCATTCGACGCCGATGAGTTGGGCATAGGGAATCGAGGCGAGCAGCAGCGCATAGTCGCCCTGCTCGCAGGCGCGGCGCAGTTGTTCCTGGAGGATATCGGTCATGGCTGGCCCACAGCGGTCATCGGAACGCCCTTCCCCATTCCCCTGGCATGCTGGCCCAGGCGCATGAATGTCCCCACCACATGGGCGATGGGTTGCTCGGGATCGTCCTGGTAGGCGAAACCCCGGGTGAAGATCACGTCCGGGGTCACTCGATAGCATTGCGCGAAGCCGTAGACGTCCTTGTGGGGCTCGGCAGCGTGCATGTAGTCGATGCGCAGGTCGAGGGTGGGACAGACTTCGAATTGCGGCAGCACACACAAGGTCGACATGCCGCACGCGGTGTCCATCAACGAGGTCAACGCCCCGCCGTGGATGATGCCCGTCAGGGGATTGCCGACGATTTGCGGGCTGAACGGCAGGATGACCGTCAGCCCGTCACGACTGGCACTGTGCAACTTCAAGCCCAGCACCTGGCAATGCCTGAGTGCGGATAAAAAACGTGTTGCACGCTCAAAAACGGGGTCTTCGGCCATTCGATTAACGCTCCAATGAGTGACGAGACCTGACCACAGGCGCGATGCACAAAGTTCCATCGCAGTGCAAAGTTATATATCTGTTACACAACAGGAACTTAATCCGAGGGGAGGCGTTCAAAAGGCCAGTAGTTATTTCCATAAGGAGAAACACCCCATGCGTAAGACTTTTGCTATTGCCTTGATGTTGGCCGCTTCCCTCGGCCTCGCTGCCTGCGATAAAAAATCCGAGGACAAAGCTCAAGATGCCCAACAACACGCTGAGCAAGCTCAGCAAGACATGAACAAAGCACAGGATAAAGTGAACGACGCGGCGAAAGAAAACGCCGAAGCCGCCAAAAAGCAGGCTGAATCGAACGAAGCGGCCGCGAAAGAAGCAGCCCCAGCTACTCCAGCGACTCCAGCTAAAACCAACTGATACGGTTTTAGCAGCAAAAGAAAACCCGCCTGGTGCGGGTTTTCTTTTGCCTGCGATTTGGCGGCGCCGCCTGTCAGGCTGCTTCCTTGCCCACCTCGGACACGGGTGCTTCGGTGGGGGTATAGACCATCACGTCCAGTACATCGGAGTGAAACTCGCGCTGATACAGCACGAACACCACGCCAGCACTCATCAACATGAATAACCAGGGGCTGACGAACCACGCCAACATGGTCATGCCGAAATAATAGGCACGCAGGCCGAAGTTGAACTGGTTGGCGGCCATGGAGATCACTCGCGCTGCCCTCAGCGCAAAGGCCTTGCGCTCCTGCTCCGACACATGGCGCTCGCCGATCATCGGTGCCGAGCCAATCAGGACCGCCGCGAAGTTGTACTGGCGCATGCACCAACTGAACGTGAAGAACGCATACACGAACACCAGTGCCAGGCACAGCAACTTGACCTCCGCCATGCCCTGGGACGCCTGCTGCACCATGGGTATGTCCGCCAGCAACGACACCGCCCGATCGGACGCCCCGAGTACCGTCAGGATACCGGCCAGGATGATCAATGTGCTGGAGGCAAAGAAGGATGCGTTGCGCTCCAGGTTGCCGATCACGCTGGCATCGGCGATACGGTTCTCACGCAGCAGCATGCGGCGCATCCAGTCTTCGCGGTACAGGTGCATCACGCTGGCCAGGCACGCCGTGTCGCGCGCCTTCCAGGTGGCATAACGGGTGTAGCCCGCCCAGCAGATGATGAACCAGGCGGCGGCAAGCAGGTGGATCAGGTTGGCTTGGATGAATGACATTCGATTTCCTGTGTGTCTAAAAACATGACGTCTAAAGCCAGACTTGCCTTGAAATGCCGACCTGTGGGAGCGAGCTTGCTCGCGATGGCGTCGGATCAGTCAGCCATGAGGTAGCTGATAGACCGCTATCGCGAGCAAGCTCGCTCCCACAGGGTTCTGTGCAGGTTTTTCAAGACACTGCTTCGACGTTAGCCCACGGAAAAAGACACTGCACTCAAAAAAAATGCCCCGTATCGATTGATACGGGGCATTTCAGTTCTTGCCGATGGATCTGCCAGTAGGCCGCTTAAGCCAACGCTTCGCTGCGCTTGCCCAGCAGGCGATCGCACACCACCGCGACCGCCAGGGTCATCACCGAAGGCACCAGCCAGGCCAGGCCCTGCTCGCTCAGCGGCAGGTGGGCCAGTTGCGCCGGCATCCAGTCCGCCAGGCCAGCGCCCTTGAGCGCATCGATCAGGCCAAACAGGAACGACACCAGCATCACCGGGCCAACGATGCGCCCCTGCTCGTGCCAGAAGTCCTTGCAGAAGCTCAGGGCCACCAGGGCGATGCACGGCGGATAGATCGCGGTGAGGACCGGAATCGAGAACGCGATCAGCTTGGTCAGGCCCAGGTTGGAGACCAGCAGCGAAAAGGCCGCCAGGATCACGACCAAGGTCTTGTAGGACAGCGGCAGGACGCGGCTGAAGTACTCGGCGCAGGCGCAGGTCAGGCCAACTGCGGTCACCAGGCACGCCAGGGAGATGAGTACGGCGAGGAAACCACTGCCCAGGCTGCCGAAGGTGTGTTGCACGTAGGCATGCAGCACAGCGGCGCCGTTGGTTGCGCCCACTGCCACCTCATGACTGCCCGAACCCAGGCGGAACAGGCTGACGTAGACCAGCGCCAGGCCCACCCCGGCAATCAGCCCGGCGATGATCGCATAGCGGGTGATCAAGGCCGGCGACTCGACGCCCCGGGAACGGATCGCGTTGACGATGACAATACCGAACACCAAGGCGCCCAGGGTATCCATGGTCAGGTAGCCGTTGATGAACCCTTGGGAGAACGGTGCCGCGATGTACTCGGGGGTCGCCACGCCGACATCGCCGGCGGGCAAGGCAAACGCCGCGATGCCGAGCACGGCCAGGGCGATGATCTTCAGTGGCGCGAGGAAGCGCCCGACGGTGTCCAGCAGGCGGCCCGGGTAGAGCGAGATGAAAAACACCAGCAGGAAATACGCTGCGCTATAGAGGAACAGCGCCAGCGGGCTTTCACCGGTAAACGGCGCCAAGCCGACTTCGAACGAAACGGTGGCGGTACGCGGCGTGGCGAACAACGGGCCGACGGCCAGGTAGCACACCGCCGCCAGTACACCACCGGCGAGCTTGCCGATTGGGCTGCTCAAGGCGTCCATCGCACCGCCCACCTTGGCCAGTGCAACGACCGTGATGACCGGCAGCCCGACCGCCGTGATCAAGAAGCCCAGCGCCGCCATCCAGACATGAGGTCCGGACTGCAAACCGACGATAGGCGGGAAGATGATGTTGCCGGCCCCGACGAACAGGGCAAATGTCATGAAACCTAGCGCCAGGATGTCCTGGCCTTTCAACACTTTCATTAAGGAAACCACACTACTGAATCGGAATTTAGAGAGGGATTTCCCTTATGGATGAGGGAAATGCTGCCGATCCGTATGGGACCGACCCGTTTAGCGCGGCGCTTCCTTGTGGGCAGCGGTCGCAAAAATGGCTGCTAGCCTAACGAATTTAGCGAGAAAGCGCACTGTTAAGGGGCGAACTATCCGATGCACGACGTTCGTGTGTCGCGTTTACGCATCTATTTTTCCGGGTCGCTCTAGCGTGTACAGGCCGCAGCAGTACCCTTGTGGCGAGGGAGCTTGCTCCCGCTGGGCTGCGCAGCAGCCCCAATACAGGCAACCGGATCTATTCAGGTAAAACGGTACTGTCTGGTTTACGACTGCTGCGCAGCCGAGCGGGAGCAAGCTCCCTCGCCACAAGAGCCCTCGGCGGCTGCACAGGCATAGGGCCAGAAACGACAAAGGCCACCCGAAGGTGGCCTTTGTTGCTGGAACGAAAAGGTCAGCCGAAGCTTACTTCTTCATTTCCCAGCCAGTCAGCTCGGCCAGGGCCTTGCCGATGTCTGCCAGCGAACGCACGGTTTTCACGCCTGCGTCTTGCAGTGCAGCGAATTTCTCGTCTGCAGTGCCTTTGCCGCCAGAGATGATTGCGCCAGCATGGCCCATGCGCTTGCCCGGAGGAGCAGTCACACCAGCGATGTAGGAAACAACCGGCTTGGTCACGTTGGCCTTGATGTAGGCAGCCGCTTCTTCTTCAGCCGAACCGCCGATCTCACCGATCATGACGATCGCTTCGGTCTTCGGGTCTTCCTGGAACAGCTTCAGGATGTCGATGAAGTTCGAGCCTGGGATCGGGTCACCGCCGATGCCGACGCAAGTCGACTGACCGAAACCGGCGTCAGTGGTCTGCTTCACAGCTTCGTAGGTCAGGGTGCCGGAACGGGAAACGATACCGACCTTGCCTGGCAAGTGAATGTGACCTGGCATGATGCCGATCTTGCATTCGCCTGGAGTGATCACGCCTGGGCAGTTAGGGCCGATCAGGGTGATACCCAGCTCGTCGCACTTGACCTTGGCTTCCAGCATGTCGATGGTCGGGATGCCTTCGGTGATGCAGACGATCAGCTTGATGCCGCCGAACGCCGCTTCAAGGATGGAGTCCTTGCAGAAAGGAGCTGGAACGTAGATCACGCTGGCGGTGGCGCCAGTGGCGGCTACAGCGTCTTTCACGGTGTTGAACACTGGCAGGCCCAGGTGCTCGGTGCCGCCCTTGCCCGGTGTTACGCCGCCAACCATCTTGGTGCCGTATTCGATGGCTTGCTGGGTGTGGAAACTACCTTGCGAACCGGTAATACCCTGGCAGATAACCTTGGTGTCTTTATTGATCAGGACGCTCATTATTTGCCCTCCGCAGCTTTGACAACTTGTTGAGCAGCGTCGGTCAGGCTGGTAGCAGCGATGATGTTCAAACCGCTTTCTGCCAGTACTTTAGCGCCCAGCTCAGCGTTGTTGCCTTCAAGGCGAACAACAACCGGGATTTTCACGCCAACTTCTTTCACGGCGCCGATGATGCCTTCGGCAATCATGTCGCAGCGAACGATGCCGCCGAAGATGTTGACCAGTACTGCAGCGACGTTGGTGTCGGACAGGATGATCTTGAACGCTTCGGTTACGCGTTCCTTGGTAGCACCACCGCCCACGTCGAGGAAGTTGGCTGGCTTGCCGCCATGCAGGTTGACGATGTCCATGGTACCCATGGCCAGGCCAGCACCGTTGACCATGCAGCCGATGTTACCTTCCAGGGCTACGTAGTTCAGTTCGAACTTGGCAGCGTGCGCTTCGCGCGGATCGTCTTGCGACGGATCGTGGAAAGTCTTCAGCTTAGGCTGACGGTACATGGCGTTGGCGTCGATGTTGATCTTGGCATCGAGGCAGTGCAGGTCGCCGTCGGCCTTGATCACCAGCGGGTTCACTTCCAGCAGTGCCAGGTCGTGATCCTTGAACAGCTTGGCCAGACCTACGAAGATCTTGGCGAACTGAGCAACTTGCTTGCCTTCCAGGCCCAGCTGGAATGCCAGCTCGCGACCCTGGAATGGCTGTGCGCCAACCAGTGGATCGATGGTGGCCTTGAGGATTTTCTCAGGGGTATCGTGAGCGATTTTCTCGATGTCCACGCCACCTTCGGTGGAAGCCATGAACACGATGCGGCGGCTCGAACGGTCAACGACAGCGCCCAGGTACAGCTCTTTAGCGATATCAGTGCACGATTCAACCAGGATCTTGGTGACTGGCTGACCGTTGGCGTCAGTCTGGTAAGTCACCAGACGCTTGCCCAGCCACTGCTGTGCGAAGGCTTTGGCGTCTTCTTTGCTGCGAACCAGCTTGACGCCGCCCGCTTTACCGCGACCACCGGCGTGAACCTGGGCTTTGACAACCCATTCGCTGCCACCGATTTTGTCGCAAGCTTCTGCTGCCGCTTCCGGGGTGTCTACCGCGTAACCGGTGGATACTGGCAGGCCGTACTCAGCGAACAGCTGCTTACCCTGATACTCGTGAAGATTCATGCTTATTACCGTCTTCGTTAGGTACTGCGCATTCGGTGCTGCACCGTTCTGGTGCCGCACCACCTGTGACTGCTGCTTGCGTAGCGTTCCAGTTAACCGGTTCGGCTACGCAAGGCTGCGTCCAGCGGATATTCCGCGGTGAGTCTTGCTCGCAAGGCTCACGACGGGCCATACCGCCGTGGTTTCTTATTGTCTATTAACGCTTCTTGCGGTTGGCCACGTGAATGGCGCCGCCATTTACGGCCAGGGCCGCTTCGTGCAAGGCTTCGGACAGGGTCGGATGGGAGAAGACCATCATGCCCAGATCTTCAGCGCTGGTGCCGAATTCCATGCCGATCGCGCCTTGCTGTACCAGCTCGGCAGCGCTTGGGCCAATGACGTGAACGCCCAATACGCGATCCGTCTTGGCATCGGCGATGACTTTCACGAAACCACCGGTATCGTTGGCTGCCATGGCACGGCCACTGGCTGCAAACGGGAAGGTGCCGACGTTAACTTCAACGCCTTCGGCTTTCAAGGCCTGCTCGGTCTTGCCAACCCATGCGATTTCCGGGTGGGTGTAGATAACCGAAGGGATCAGGTCGTAGTTCATCTGGGCTTTGTGGCCCTTGATGCGCTCGACAACCATGATGCCTTCTTCGGATGCCTTGTGTGCCAGCATCATGCCGCGAACCACGTCACCGATGGCGAAGACGCCCGGTACTGCGGTTGCGCACTGGTCGTCGACGGCAATGAAGCCGCGCTCGTCGATTTCCACGCCGCTATCGGCAGCCAGCAGGTCGGTGGTCACAGGACGACGGCCGACCGCGACGATCAGCTTGTCGAAGGTGATGGTCTGTTCGCCGTTGGTGTCGGTGTAGGTCACCACGACTTCTTCGCCGTTGACCTTCGAACCGGTGACGCGAGCGCCCAGCTTGATGTCCAGGCCCTGTTTGGTCAGGGTTTTCAGCGCTTCCTTGGAAACCGCAGTGTCAGCGGCCATCAGGAAGGTGTCGAGGGCTTCCAGTACGGTGACTTGCGCACCCAGGCGCGACCATACCGAACCCAGCTCGAGGCCGATCACGCCAGCGCCGATCACGCCCAGGCGTTTTGGCACGGTCTGGAATTCCAGGGCACCGGTGGAATCGACGATCACGTTCTGGTCGACCGGAGCCGGTGGAATGTCGATCGGACGCGAGCCTGGCGCCAGGATGACGTTCTCGGCTTCGATCACTTCAACCGAGCCGTCTGGCTTGGTCACTTCGACTTTCTTGCCCATCAGCAGCTTGCCGTGGCCCTGGATCGAGGTCACGCCATTGGCCTTGAACAGGGTGGCAACACCGCTGGTCAGGTTCTTGACGATGTTGGCCTTGCGACCCACCATCGCTGGCACGTCCATCTTCACGTCGCCCGTGCTGATGCCGTGGATCGCGAAGCCGTCTTGGGCTTCGTGGAACTTCCAGGAGCTGTCCAGCAGCGCCTTGGAAGGAATGCAACCGACGTTCAGGCAAGTACCACCGAGGGCCAGTTTGCCCTCCTTGTCGGTGTATTTCTCGATGCAGGCAGTGGTAAGGCCCAGTTGCGCAGCCTTGATGGCCGCTACGTAGCCGCCAGGGCCCGCACCAATCACTACCACGTCGAATTTCTGAGTCATGAGTCATTCCTTTTCGAATCAAACCGGACGATCACTTGTGATGACCGTCGAGGGACGAAACCGGTTGTTTCAGCAAGAGGCCGGTCAAAACAGACCGGCCCTCGCGGCGAAAATCAGATATCCAGCAGCAGACGAGCCGGATCTTCAAGCAGGTTCTTGATGGTTACCAGGAACGTCACGGCTTCTTTACCGTCGATCAGGCGGTGATCGTAGGACAGTGCCAGGTACATCATCGGACGAATCACGACCTGACCATTGATCGCCATCGGACGCTGCAGAATGTTGTGCATGCCCAGGATAGCCGCTTGTGGCGGGTTGACGATCGGGGTCGACATCATCGAACCGAATGTACCACCGTTGGTGATGGTGAACGTACCGCCGGTCATCTCTTCGATGGACAGCTTGCCGTCACGGGCCTTCTTGCCGAAGGTGGCGATGCCGCCTTCGATTTCGGCCAGGCTCATCAGTTCGGCGTTACGCAGTACTGGAACCACCAGGCCACGGTCGCTGGAAACAGCAACACCGATGTCGGCGTAGCCGTGGTAGACGATGTCGGAACCGTCGATCGACGCGTTGACGGCCGGGAAGCGTTTCAGCGCTTCGGTGGCAGCCTTGACGAAGAACGACATGAAGCCCAGGCGTACGCCGTTGTGGGACTTCTCGAACAGATCCTTGTACTTCGAACGCAGGGCCATGACTTCGGTCATGTCGACTTCGTTGAAGGTGGTCAGCATCGCCATGTTCGACTGGGCTTCTACCAGACGCTTGGCCACGGTAGCGCGAACGCGGGTCATCGGAACGCGTTTTTCAACGCGATCACCGGCAGCGAACACCGGAGCGGCAGCGGCAGGTGCGGCAGGCTTGGCTGGCGCGGCGGCCGGAGCGGCTTTCTTGGCGGCAACGGCTGCAACCACGTCTTCCTTGGTCACGCGACCACCCTTGCCGGTGCCGGCAACGGAAGCGATGTTGATGCCGTTCTCTTCAGCCAGCTTGCGAGCAGCAGGGGCAGCGACCGGATCGTCTTCACCACCAGCGGCTGGAGCAGCAGCCTGGGCGGCAGCCGGTGCAGCAGCGGCGGCTGGAGCGGCGGCGGCGCCGCCCTCTTCGATCGAGCCCAGGACCTGGTTCGACAGAACGGTAGCGCCTTCCTCGGCAATGATTGCGCCCAGCACGCCGTCAGCTTCGGCCAATACTTCCAGCACGACCTTGTCGGTCTCGATGTCGACGATCAGGTCGTCACGCTTGACGGCCTCGCCTGGTTTCTTGTGCCAGGTGGCAACGGTGCCATCGGCAACCGATTCCGGGAATGACGGGGCTTTGATTTCGATAGCCATTATCTGTGGGTCCTTAAAATTCGGTTTCAGTCAGCGCGAAGGCGTTAAACAGTGAAGGCATCTTGCAGCAGTTTTTCCTGCTGCTCGGCGTGCATCGACGCATAACCACACGCAGGTGCAGCAGAAGCATCACGGCCGGCATATTCCAGGCCCAGGGCCTTGTTGTGGTTGCCGATGCTGCGACGCAGGTGATGCTGGCTGCTGTACCACGCGCCTTGGTTCATCGGTTCTTCCTGACACCACACCACGTGGGTGAGGTTGGTGTAAGGCGCGATGGCCTCCATCAGGTCTTCTTCCGGGAACGGGTAAAGCTGCTCGATCCGCACGATGGCGATGTCTTCGCGGCCTTCGGCACGACGTTTTTCCAGCAGGTCGTAGTAGACCTTGCCGCTGCACAGGACCAGGCGAGTGACCTTCGCCGCGTCCAGGGTGTCGATTTCCGAAATAACGGTCTGGAACGAGCCTTCGGCCAGATCCTCGAGCGTGGAGATCGCCAGTTTGTGACGCAGCAGCGACTTCGGTGTCAGCACGATCAGCGGCTTGCGCAGCGGACGGATGACCTGACGACGCAGCAAGTGGTAGATCTGTGCTGGCGTGGTCGGTACGCAGACCTGGACGTTGTGCTCGGCACACAGTTGCAGGTAACGCTCCAGACGCGCCGAAGAGTGCTCCGGCCCCTGCCCTTCATAACCGTGTGGCAACAGCATGGTCAGACCGCAGAGACGGCCCCACTTGTGCTCGCCGCTGGTGATGAACTGGTCGACAACCACCTGGGCACCGTTGGCGAAGTCGCCGAACTGGGCTTCCCAGATCACCAGCGCCTCAGGCGTGGTGGTCGAGTAACCGTATTCGAACGCCAGCACGGCTTCTTCGGACAGGAACGAATCGTACAGGTCGAAACGTGGCTGGCCCTTGTACAGGTTTTGCAGCGGGACGTAGGTACCCGCGTCTTTCTGGTTGTGCAAGACAGCGTGACGGTGCGAGAACGTACCGCGACCGATGTCCTGACCCGTCATGCGAATCGGGTGACCTTCGAACGCCAGGGTCGCGTACGCCATGGTTTCGGCGTAACCCCAGTTGATCGGCAGGCCGCCGGCTTGCATCTTCTGCCGGTCTTCGTAGATTTTCGCGACCTGGCGCTGAACCACGAAGCCTTCCGGAATTTCCAGCAGCTTGGCGGACAGTTCCTGCAAGGTTTTCAGATCGAAGCGAGTGTCGTGACGCGCGGTCCAGGCGTGGCCCAGATACGGACGCCAGTCCACGAACAACTCTTTGTTCGGCTCTTTGACCAGGCTTTTTACCACGTGCAGACCGTTGTCCAGCGCGTTGCGGTATTCGTCGACTTTCGCCTGAACACGCTCAACGTCCAGCACACCGCTCTGGGTCAGATGATCGGCATACAGCTCACGGGTGGTGCGCTGTTTGGTGATCTGCTGATACATGATTGGCTGGGTGCCGCTTGGCTCGTCGGCCTCGTTGTGACCGCGACGACGGTAGCAGACCAGGTCGATCACCACGTCACGCTTGAACTGCATGCGGTAGTCGATGGCCAGCTGGGTCACGAACAACACGGCTTCCGGATCATCACCATTCACATGGAGGATCGGCGCCTGGATCATCTTCGCAACGTCGGTCGCATACTCGGTGGAGCGCGAGTCCAGCGGGTTGCTGATGGTGAAACCGACCTGGTTGTTGATCACGATGTGCACGGTGCCGCCGGTCTTGAAACCGCGGGTCTGCGACATCTGGAAGGTTTCCATGACCACGCCCTGACCGGCGAATGCCGCGTCACCGTGGATGGAGATCGGCAGTACCTTCTCGCCGGTAGGGTCGTTACGACGATCCTGACGGGCGCGAACCGAACCTTCGACCACTGGAGAAACGATTTCCAGGTGAGACGGGTTGAACGCCATGGCCAGGTGCACTTCGCCACCTGCGGTCATCACGTTGGACGAGAAGCCCTGGTGGTATTTCACGTCACCGGAACCCAGCTCGACCTTCTTCTTGCCTTCGAACTCGTCGAACAGCTCGCGCGGGTTCTTGCCGAAGGTGTTGACCAGGACGTTCAGGCGACCACGGTGGGCCATGCCGATCACGATTTCCTTGGTGCCGTAGGAACCGGAACGCTGGATCAACTCGTCGAGCATCGGAATCAGGCTCTCGCCGCCTTCCAGACCGAAACGCTTGGTACCCGGGTATTTGGTCCCGAGGTATTTTTCAAGGCCTTCGCCGGCGGTGACGCGCTCAAGCAGGTGGCTCTTGATGTCGACAGAGTACGTCGGACGGCCGCGCACGCTTTCCAGACGCTGCTGGAACCACTGGCGCTGCTCGGAATCGGTGATATGCGTAAATTCAGCGCCGATGGTGCGGCAATATGTCTGCTGCAACGCTTCGTGAATTTCGCGTAGGCTCGCTTCCTCTTTGCCGATGAACAGGTCGCCGGCACGGAAGGTCGTATCAAGATCGGCATTGGTCAAGCCGTAGTGATTGATCGACAGGTCTGCAGGTGCAGGACGCTGCCACAGCCCCAGCGGGTCAAGCTGGGCTGACTGGTGGCCACGCATCCGGTAGGCCTGGATCAGTCGCAGCACTTCAACTTGCTTCTTCTCGTGTTCACTGCTCACGCTGCCGGCAGATACCGGTTGAGCGCGGCGCTGGTTCTTTGCCAGCAACACGAAATGATCGCGAATCGTCGAGTGCGAAACATCAGTGGCAGAGTTACCGTCAGCCGGCAACTTCTGAAAGTAGGTGCGCCATTCTTCTGGCACAGCGTTAGGGTCGTGCAGGTAGAGCTCGTAAAGCTCTTCCACATAGGCAGCGTTACCACCGGAAAGGTGGGCACTGTTCCACATGCGCTGCATCACGCTTTCTTGCATGCTTGGTCACCCTCGATTAGGGGAACACCACCGGCGAAAACACCGAGCAAACTTGCAGAAGTCCGAGTGCAGCGACTAAAACAAGCCACTTAGGATCACGCTGATAGTCCGGGTACCAGCCCGGATGCCCCTGCTTGTCTCATTTCTTCAAAATAAGAACCGCCGCTTTGTGAGCGGCTGTTCTGGTTATAGCCTGAGCGCGGGTTGAAGCCCGCGCCTGGCCTTCTACGGGTAAAGCGGTCCTACGGGTACAGCAGCTGAATCACACGCCGCTTTGCAGCAGCATGTTACGAATGTGACCGATGGCCTTAGTCGGGTTCAGGCCTTTCGGACAGACGTTGACGCAGTTCATGATCCCGCGGCAGCGGAATACGCTGAACGGGTCATCCAGCGAAGCCAGACGCTCGGACGTCTTGGTGTCACGGCTGTCTGCCAGGAAGCGGTACGCTTGCAGCAGGGCGGCCGGGCCCAGGAACTTGTCCGGATTCCACCAGAAGGATGGGCACGAGGTCGAGCAGCAAGCGCACAGGATGCACTCGTACAGACCGTCGAGCTTCTCACGCTCTTCAGGAGTCTGCAGACGCTCGATGGCCGGAGCCGGCGTGTCGTTCTGCAGGAATGGCTTCACCTTCTCGTATTGCTTGTAGAAGATGCTCATATCGACGACCAAGTCACGGATAACCGGCAAACCTGGCAGCGGACGAACGATCAGCTTGTTGCCCTTGACCACGGCAGACAGCGGCGTGATGCAAGCCAAGCCGTTCTTGCCGTTGATGTTCATGCCGTCGGAGCCGCAAACGCCCTCACGGCAAGAGCGACGATAGGAGAAACCCTCGTCCTGCTCCTTGATCAGGGCCAGCACGTCCAGCACCATCAGGTCTTTACCACCGGTGTCGACCTGGAAGTCCTGCATGAACGGCGCAGCGTCCTGATCAGGGTTGTAGCGATAAACACTGACTTGCAACATAGCGGTCACCCTTAATAAGTCCGGACTTTTGGTTCGAAAGTCGGAACAGTCTTCGGCGAGAAGTTCACGGCACGCTTGGTGACGCGCTTATCACCCGGGAAGTACAAGGTGTGGCACAGCCAGTTTTCGTCGTCACGGTCTTCGAAGTCTTCGCGGGCGTGGGCGCCACGGGACTCTTTACGCACTTCTGCGGCGATGGCGGTGGCTTCGGCCACTTCCAGCAGGTTCTGCAACTCCAGCGCTTCGATACGGGCAGTGTTGAACGCCTGCGACTTATCGTTGATCTTCACGTTGGCGATTCGTTCACGCAATTGCGCCAGCTGGGCAATACCCTTCTGCATGTATTCGCCGGTACGGAATACACCGAAGTAGTTCTGCATGCAGTTTTGCAACTCGCGACGCAGGGTCGCCACGTCTTCGCCTTCGGTACGCTCGTTCAGAGCGGACAGACGCGCCAGGGCGGCTTCGATGTTGGCGTCGGTGGCATCGTCATATTCGATACCGTCGGACAGCGCTTTTTCCAGGTGCAGGCCGGCAGCGCGACCGAAGACCACCAGGTCGAGCAACGAGTTGCCGCCCAGACGGTTGGCACCGTGGACCGATACGCACGCCACTTCACCCACTGCGAACAGGCCAGGGATGATTGCGTCCACGCCTTCGGCGTTCTGGGTGATTGCCTGGCCATGAATGTTGGTGGCAACGCCGCCCATCATATAGTGGCAGGTTGGAACTACTGGAACTGGCGCGACGACCGGGTCGACGTGAGCGAAGGTCTTGGACAGTTCGCAAATACCTGGCAGGCGGCTGTGCAGCACTTCCTCGCCCAGGTGGTCGAGCTTGAGCATCACGTGGTCGCCATTCGGACCGCAACCGTTGCCAGCGATGATTTCCTTAACCATCGAACGGGCAACCACGTCACGACCGGCAAGGTCCTTGGCGTTCGGAGCATAACGCTCCATGAAACGCTCGCCGTGCTTGTTGATCAGGTAACCACCTTCACCACGGCAACCTTCGGTCACCAGTACACCGGCGCCGGCGATGCCGGTTGGGTGGAACTGCCACATTTCGATGTCTTGCACCGGAACGCCAGCACGCAGGGCCATGCCAACGCCGTCACCGGTGTTGATCAGGGCGTTGGTGGTGGATGCGTAGATACGGCCTGCACCGCCGGTCGCCAGTACGGTGGCCTTGGCGCGGATGTAGGTGGTTTCGCCGGTTTCGATGCAAATCGCGATCACGCCGACGAAGGCGCCGTCCTGGTTCTTCACCAGGTCAACGGCGTAGTACTCGTTCAGGAACGTGGTACCGGCTTTCAGGTTGCCCTGGTACAGGGTGTGCAGCAGCGCGTGACCGGTACGGTCGGACGCCGCGCAAGTACGCGCAGCCTGGCCGCCCTTGCCGTAGTCCTTGGACTGGCCACCGAACGGACGCTGATAGATACGACCTTGCTCGGTACGCGAGAATGGCATACCCATGTGGTCCAGCTCGAACACTGCGGCCGGGCCTTCCTGACACATGTATTCGATAGCGTCCTGGTCACCGATGTAGTCGGAACCCTTGACGGTATCGTACATGTGCCAGCGCCAGTCATCGTTCGGGTCGGCCGAAGCGATGGCGCAGGTGATGCCACCCTGGGCGGAAACAGTGTGCGAACGGGTAGGGAAAACCTTGGTGATCACGGCAGTCTTGTGACCGCCCTGTGCCAGTTGCAGCGCTGCGCGCATGCCGGCACCGCCACCACCAATGATGATAGCGTCGAAAGAAATCGTTGGAATGTTAGCCATGGATCAGATACCCCAGAGAATCTGCACACCCCAGACGAAGTAAGCGAACATCGCAACGCCGCATACTGCCTGGAAGAGGAAACGTACGGCAGTCGCCGACTTGCCGAACGCCATTGGCGTCAGGTAGTCGGTCGCGATGGTCCACATGCCGACCCAGGCGTGAGCGCCCAGTGCGACAAGTGCCAGCAGACTGAAGATACGCATCCAGTTGTTTGCGAACAGTTCATGCCATTGGGCGTAGCCCAGGCCTGGGTTTGCTACGACATATCCGATCAGGAAGATGAAGTAAGCCGCGAGAACGACCGCAGACACACGCTGCGCCATCCAGTCATAGAGGCCCGAACGCGAAAGGTTCGTGACGTTGGTTACCATATCCAGACTCCTGCCAGAACGATCAGCACCGCAGACACGGCGATAATGATTTTCGAGCCCAGCTTGCCGCCTTCCAGCGTCTCACCGATGCCCATGTCCATGATCAAGTGGCGCACACCGGCAACCAAGTGATACAGCAAGGCGGACAGGATGCCCCAAATCACTAGCTTGGCTAGCGGACTGGTCAGACACGCTTTCACCTGACCGAAGCCTTCTTCCGAATCGAGCGACTTGTCCAATGCATAAAGCATGATGGCCAGGCTGACGAAGAGGATGACACCGGAAATACGGTGAAGAATGGACGTGTAAGCAGTGACTGGGAGTTTGATGGTCCTTAGGTCTAGGTTTACAGGTCGTTGGCTTTTCACGGCTTTTTTTTCACACTGAAGAGCCCCTAACAATCAGGGCAAAGTTGTTGGGGCGCGCACTGGTCAGGTACTCACCACCCAGGGAGTGACGACCCCCAAGAAAGCAGGCCCAAAAGCCCCTGGCGGTCGGTGGCCGAGTATAGACAGTTAGGCTACTAATGACAACGCGTTCACCTTCCCCTAATAGCGCATTGCACATACGGCGCAAAAGGCGTAAACGGCAGGTAATTTCGCGGAAAAAGTCCGGTTAAAGCCTTCTGGAGCAAGACTTTAGGCAAATTGACATTCGGATTTATCTCACTATAGTGGTGCGGGCCCTGCGTGGGGGGTCTGTCTGATGATTCCAAGCATTAATAGGAGGCCACATGGCTGACAAAAAAGCGCAGTTGATCATCGAGGGCGCAGCCCCCGTCGAGCTGCCCATTTTAACCGGCACCGTTGGTCCCGATGTAATCGACGTACGGGGCCTGACGGCCACGGGCCGTTTCACCTTTGACCCAGGTTTCATGTCGACCGCCTCGTGCGAATCGAAAATCACCTATATCGACGGCGACAACGGCATCCTGCTGCACCGCGGCTACCCGATCGAGCAACTGGCTGAAAAATCGGACTACCTGGAAACCTGCTACCTGCTGCTCAATGGCGAGCTGCCAACCGCAGAGCAAAAGGCCCAGTTCGTCAGCACCGTGAAGAACCACACCATGGTTCACGAGCAGTTGAAGACCTTCTTCAACGGCTTCCGTCGCGATGCCCACCCGATGGCCGTGATGTGCGGCGTTGTCGGCGCCCTCTCGGCCTTCTACCACGACTCCCTGGACATCAATAACCCCCAGCATCGCGAAATCTCCGCGATCCGCCTGGTGGCGAAGATGCCGACCCTGGCAGCCATGGTCTACAAGTACTCCATGGGTCAGCCCATGATGTACCCACGCAACGACCTGACCTATGCAGAGAACTTCCTGCATATGATGTTCAACACCCCGTGCGAGATCAAACCGATCAGCCCGGTGCTCGCCAAGGCCATGGACCGGATCTTCATCCTCCATGCCGACCACGAGCAGAACGCCTCCACGTCCACCGTGCGCCTGGCCGGCTCCTCGGGTGCCAACCCGTTCGCCTGTATCGCCGCCGGTATCGCCGCGCTCTGGGGCCCAGCCCACGGCGGTGCCAACGAAGCGGTACTGACCATGCTCGATGAAATCGGCGATGTCTCGAACATCGACAAGTTCATCGCCAAGGCCAAGGACAAGAACGATCCGTTCAAGCTGATGGGCTTCGGTCACCGGGTCTACAAGAACCGCGACCCGCGCGCCACCGTCATGAAGCAGACCTGCGACGAAGTGCTCAAGGAACTGGGGATCACGAACGATCCGCAACTCGAACTGGCCATGCGCCTGGAAGAGATCGCCCTGACCGACCCGTACTTCATCGAACGCTCGCTGTACCCGAACGTCGACTTCTACTCGGGGATCATCCTCAAGGCGATCGGCATTCCAACCAGCATGTTCACCGTGATCTTCGCCCTGGCGCGGACCGTCGGCTGGATCTCCCACTGGAAGGAAATGCTCTCCAGCCCGTACAAGATCGGCCGCCCGCGCCAGCTGTACACCGGCTACGAGTCGCGTGACATCACCCAGCTGGAAGACCGCAAGTAAGGCCTTCCTTGCTATAGGTCCCAAGCTGTACTGAAACAGCCCCTGCTTCTTATATAAGAGCAAGGGCTGTTTTGTTTGTGCCCTCTTTGATATCTGCTGCGACTGGTCCGACACCTTCGCGAGCTAGCTCGCTCCCACATTGGACCCTGTGTATGACGCAAATCCCCTGTGGGAGCGTAATGTTGTTCACTTAAGGAAACGGCGCTTTTCCGAGGGAGCGCCGTTTCCTTTGGGGTTGGGTTGGATTGGATTGGGTACATATCCGTTGCTGCGGTAACGGCTGCTTAGGGTTCCGCCCTGACGGCGGGTCACTTTCGAAAAGCCCGGAAGCCGGCCCAGTCGAAAGTAACCAAAGCGCTCATGCCCCACCACTCGGCACCTCGCTTAGGCTCGGTGTGCCTGAACGAAGGCATTGCTCCGTGGGCCGCCGCGAAGGGCCATCCATGGCCCAGCGCGGCTACCTCGGCATCCATGCCGAGGTACCCACTGCGCAATGCCTGCGTTCGGCCAGCGTGGTTAACGGGGCGCCGAGATCAACGTCCACCGCGAGGCGGCCTGGCAGCCGACCTGCCTCTGGCGGCAGTACTTCAATCCAACTGTGGGAGCGAGCCTGCTCGCGATAGCGGTTTCATAGTCGATGGAGATGTTGGATGGGCCGGCGTTATCGCGAGCAAGCTCGCTCCCACAGGAGAAACGCGATCACCCAGAGCCAGGTCGGCTATCAGGCCGCCTCGCTTCTGATCTTGATCTGGGGCGCCCCGTTAACCACGCTGGCCGAACGCAGGCATTGCGCAGTGGGCATCCCGGCATGGATGCCGGGATAGCCGCGCTGGGCCATGGATGGCCCTTCGCGGCGGGCCCACGGAGCAATGCCGGAGTGAGGGCACACCGAGCCTAAGCGAGGTGCCGAGTGGTGGGGCACAAGCGCTTTGGTTACTTTCGACTGGGCCGGCTTCCGGGCTTTTCGAAAGTGACCCGCCGTCAGGGCGGAACCCTAAGTGGCCGTTACCGCAGCAACGGATATACACCCTTCCCCCAATGCCTTAAGTGAACAGCATTACCTGTGGGAGCGAGCTTGCTCGCGATGACGACAGCCCTGCCCCCCCCCTTAAACCCGGCACAAAAAAATACCCCAGCCTCTCGACCGGGGTATTTCCTCAAGCAATACGCTTGCAACTTACCGTATCAGTGGTTAACCGCCCCACTCGCCCCCAGGCCCGTCTGCGAACGCACGAACTGCGGGAAGAACAGCGCCCGCTCGTTTGCACCTTCAGCCGACTTGTCGGTAATGGAGAAGAACCAGATGCCGACGAAGGCGATGGCCATCGAGAACAGCGCAGGGTATTCATACGGGAAGATCGCCTTCTCGTGACCCATGATCTGCACCCAGATGGTCGGGCCGAGGATCATCAGGCCCACGGCACTGACCAGGCCCAGCCAACCGCCAATCATGGCGCCACGGGTGGTCAGCTTCTTCCAGTACATCGAAAGCAGCAGTACCGGGAAGTTGCAGCTCGCCGCAATGGAGAACGCCAGGCCGACCATGAACGCGATGTTCTGCTTCTCGAACAGGATGCCCAGGCCAATCGCCAACACCGCCAGGGCGATGGTGGTGATTTTCGAAACGCGAATCTCGTCCTTCTCGTTGGCCTTGCCTTTCTTGATCACGCTGGCATACAGGTCATGGGACACCGCCGAGGCACCGGCCAGGGTCAGGCCCGCTACCACCGCCAGGATGGTGGCAAAGGCTACCGCCGAGATGAAGCCCAGGAAGATACTGCCACCCACAGCGTTGGCCAGGTGCACCGCCGCCATGTTGTTGCCGCCGAGCAAGGCACCTGCCGCGTCCTTGAAGGCCGGGTTGGTGCTGACCAGCAGGATCGCGCCAAAGCCGATGATGAAGGTCAGGATGTAGAAGTAGCCGATGAAACCGGTGGCATACAGCACGCTCTTGCGCGCTTCCTTGGCGTCGCTCACGGTGAAGAAGCGCATCAGGATGTGCGGCAGGCCTGCGGTACCGAACATCAGCGCCAGACCCAGGGAGAAGGCCGAGATCGGGTCCTTCACCAGGCCGCCAGGGCTCATGATCGCCTCACCTTTAGGGTGAACCTTGACCGCTTCGGCAAACAGCATGTTGAAGTCGAAGTTGACGTGTTTCATGACCATCAGGGCCATGAACGAAGCACCCGACAGCAACAGCACCGCCTTGATGATCTGTACCCAGGTGGTGGCCAGCATGCCGCCGAACAACACGTAGAGGCACATCAGGATACCGACCAGGATCACCGCAACGTGGTAGTCCAGGCCGAACAGCAGCTGGATCAGCTTGCCGGCACCGACCATTTGCGCGATCAGGTAGAACGCCACCACGACCAGCGAGCCACAGGCGGACAGACTGCGGATCTGGGTTTGCCCAAGGCGATAGGACGCCACGTCGGCAAAGGTGTATTTACCCAGGTTACGCAGGCGTTCAGCGATCAGGAACAGAATGATCGGCCAGCCCACCAGGAAGCCGATCGAGTAGATCAGGCCGTCGTAGCCGGAGGCGAACACCAGTGCGGAGATCCCCAGGAAGGACGCCGCCGACATGTAGTCACCGGCAATGGCCAGGCCATTCTGGAAACCGGTGATCCGCCCGCCCGCCGCATAGTAGTCAGCGGCCGACTTGTTGCGCTTGGAGGCCCAGTAAGTGATGCACAGGGTCGCACCGACGAAAACCACGAACATCACGATGGCCGAGACATTCAGAGGCTGTTTCTGCACGGCACCGGTCAGGGCTTCAGCCGCCCAGGCGCCCGGGGCAAACGCTGCGATGCTCAATAGAGCCAGTAGACGCCGGATCATTGCTGAGCCTCCTTGAGAATCGCATTGTTCAGGTCGTCGAACTCGCCGTTGGCGCGTCGTACGTAGATAGCGGTCAGGACGAAGGCCGAGACAATCAGGCCGACACCGATGGGAATGCCCCAGGTGATGGTGGACTCAGGCGTAATCTTGGCCCCGAGAATGTGTGGCCCGTAGGCGATCAGAAGAATGAAGCCGGAATACAGCCCAAGCATGATCGCCGAGAGAATCCAGGCGAACTTTTCCCTTTTTCTCACCAGCTCCTTGAAGCGCGGGCTGTTTTGAATCGAGAGGTAAATGCTGTCGTTCATTGTTTTTATCCTCGCAGCACAGATTTAATTGGAACAGCCCTACTCTATGCGGCTCAAGGCCAGGTTCCAGACGACCTTAGTATTAGAACGACATGACGGTTTTGCCAGTTTTCCGCAAAAAAACCCAAGCCCCTCCCCTGTGGGAGCGAGCTTGCTCGCGATGGCGGTAGCACAGTCAGTGTAGATGCAAGCTGACACACCGCTATCGCGAGCAAGCTCGCTCCCACAGGGGGTTGGGGGAAACAGGAATTTCGGGCACAAAAAAACCGCATGACACACGGTCATGCGGTTTTTCGGAACAGCTAAACCAGGCCGATTATTTGCCGGTCCACTCCTTCACGCGATCCGGGTGCTTGGCAACCCAGTCCTTGGCGGCGGCGTCAGGCTTGGCGCCTTCCTGGATCGCCAGCATGACTTCGCCGATCTCGTCTTTCGAAGCCCATTGGAATTTCTTCAGGAAGGCGACCACTTCCGGTGCCTTGGCCTCCAGTTCCTTGCTGCCGATGCTGTTCACGGTTTCAGCCGCGCCGTAGACGCCTTTCGGGTCTTCCAGGAAGCGCAGTTTCCACTTGGCGAACATCCAGTGCGGCACCCACCCGGTGACGGCAATGGATTCGTTTTTCTTCTCGGCACGGGTCAGCTCGGCAATCATGCCGGCGCCGGAACTGGCCTTGAGTTGATAACCGGTCAGGTCGTAATCCTTGATGGCCTGTTCGGTCTTGAGCATTACGCCTGAACCGGCGTCGATGCCGACGATGCGTTTCTTGAAGGAGTCGTCGGTCTTGAGATCCTCGAGCGACTTGGCCTTGACGTACTCCGGCACGATCAGGCCGATTTTTGCGTCCTTGAAGTTGGGGCCATAATCGACCACGTTGTCCTTGTTCTTGGTCCAATAGTCGCCGTGGGTCACCGGCAGCCAGGCCGAGAGCATCGCGTCGAGTTTACCGGTGGCCACACCTTGCCACATGATCCCGGTCGCGACCGCTTGCAGCTTCACATCGTAGCCAAGCTTCTGCTGGATGACTTCGGCGGCCACGTGAGTGGTCGCGACGCTGTCGGACCAGCCGTCAACGTAACCGATGCTCAAGGTTTTGTTTTCGGCGCTGGCCAGGGTGGAGCTGATCGCCAGTACCAGTGCGGCACCTGCGCCCAAGAGTCGTCGCATCTTCATCGTTACTTCCCCGAAAGTGCTGCGCCCGACGGATGTCGGGCAGCGTCAACGTATTGTTATGGTGCACAGCGCCCCCATCACGTTCGCCTGAAACCAGCTCGAACGCCAGTGGAGTACTGACTCGTTGATCATCGACCTGCGCCGATCCGGAACCTGCTCTGTCTGCGACGTCGAGGCAACGAGAAACGACATCAGAACGCCAGCTTTCAGTTCCGGGCATTTGTAGCTCCGTCACACGTGAAATTTAGCGGTCAAATCCGGCAAACGCCAGATAACTAGCCGCCAGCACGCACGACCGTGTATCGTCCCGCTACTATCGCGCCCCGTCCGTGCCTGTTTTGTGCCCATCATGGCACTTGGCTCTGCTTCGGTGGTCATAGCCTGCGAACCTCATTCGGCACCTTCCTCTAAGGGATCCAGTCATGCTCCGTTCCTTGCGCTTCGCTGCCCTTCTCGGCGGCCTTATCCTGAGTGCGTCCGCGCTGGCGGCAGATATTGACGCCGCCAGCTATGGCTACCCCTTGACCAACCCGTTCGAGGCGACCATCGCTACCACGCCACCGGACCTGCGCCCGGAGTTGCCGCTGATCGAAGACATCGACCAGGCAGACCACAGCCTGACCCTGCGCCCGGAACGCGAGTTCATCCTGCCGGACAACTTCTGGCCAGTGAAAAGCCTCACCTACCGCATGGCCACCCAGGACAAACCCGCGCCGCTGATCTTTCTCATCGCCGGCACCGGTGCGCGCTTTGACAGTAGCATCAATGAATACCTCAAGCGCCTCTACTACAAGGCCGGCTACCACGTGGTGCAGTTGTCCTCGCCCACCAGCTTCGACTTCATGAGCGCCGCTTCGCGCTTCGCCACGCCAGGCATTTCCAAGGAAGACGCCGAAGACATGTACCGGGTGATGCAAGCCGTGCGCGCGCAGAACCCCAAGCTGCCGGTGACCGAGTATTACCTGACCGGCTACAGCCTAGGTGCCCTGGACGCGGCCTTCGTCGCACACCTGGACGAAACCCGGCGCAGCTTCAATTTCAAGAAGGTGCTGCTGCTGAACCCGCCGGTGAACCTCTACACCTCGATCACCAACCTGGACAAACTGGTCCAGACCGAGGTCAAGGGCATCAACAACACCACCACCTTCTATGAGCTGGTGCTGAACAAGCTGACGCGCTACTTCCAGCAAAAAGGCTACATCGACCTCAACGATGCCCTGGTCTACGACTTCCAGCAGTCCAAGCAACACCTGAGCAACGAGCAGATGGCCATGTTGATCGGCACCTCGTTCCGTTTCTCGGCGGCCGACATCGCGTTCACTTCGGACCTGATCAATCGGCGCGGGCTGATCATCCCGCCCAAGTTCCCGATTACCGAAAGCACCAGCCTGACGCCGTTCCTCAAGCGCGCGCTGCAATGCGATTTCGACTGTTACCTCACCGAGCAGGTGATTCCGATGTGGCGCGCGCGTACTGACGGCGGCAGCCTGTTGCAACTGGTCGACCAGGTCAGCCTGTACGCGCTGAAGGATTACCTGCACGACAGCCCGAAGATTGCCGTCATGCACAATGCCGACGACGTCATTCTCGGTCCGGGCGACCTGGGCTTCCTGCGCAAGACCTTTGGCGATCGCCTGACGGTTTATCCGCTGGGCGGCCACTGCGGCAACCTTAACTACCGCGTCAACAGCGACGCCATGCTGGAGTTCTTCCGTGGCTAAATATCTGCTGCTTATCGCTGCGTTAATGAGTGCGGGCATGGTCCACGCCGACAACAGCAAGGCCAATGCGCCTGTGGTGGTGGATTCGGACGGCTTCAAGGAGCCGTCGAGCAAGCTCAAGTTCAACCCGGGCCTGGACCAGCGCGAATTCGAGCGCTCGACCCTCAACGCCCTGAACGTCTATGACCCGTTGGAGTCCTGGAACCGCCGCGTCTACCACTTCAACTATCGCTTCGACCAATGGGTATTCCTGCCCGTGGTCGATGGCTACCGCTACGTCACGCCAAGCTTCGTGCGCACTGGGGTGAGCAACTTCTTCAACAACCTGGGGGACGTGCCAAACCTGATGAACAGCCTGCTGCAATTCAAGGGCAAGCGTTCGATGGAAACCACGGCGCGCCTGCTGCTCAACACCACCGTCGGCATCGCCGGCCTGTGGGACCCAGCCACCGCCATGGGCCTGCCGCGCCAGAGCGAAGACTTCGGGCAGACCCTGGGTTTCTACGGCGTACCGGGCGGCGCCTACTTCGTGTTGCCGATCTTTGGCCCGTCGAACTTGCGCGACACCTCAGGCCTGCTGGTGGACTACACGGCCGAATCGGCGATCAACTTCCTGAACGTCTCGGAAGTCAGCTCCAACCACCCGGAGCTGCTGCTTCTGCGCGGCGTGGACAAGCGCTACCAGACCAGCTTCCGCTACGGGCAACTGAACTCGCCATTCGAGTATGAGAAGGTGCGCTACGTGTACACCGAGTCGCGCAAGTTGCAGATTGCCGAATAACTTTCGGCCACCCCAAAACCCACTGTGGGAGCGAGCTTGCTCGCGATAGCAGTCTGTCAGGCAACATTAATGTTGGATGCCAGGCCCTCATCGCGAGCAAGCTCGCTCCCACGGGGTTATGAGTTGTCAGTTTTAGCCTTTGAGCGTCTTCCAGATCTTGCCCACCGCCAGCACACCGACCAACACCACCGCCCCCGCGACAATGCCCGCCACCGCATTGAGCAACGTCGGCACGATAAACCCGGCACCACCGGCGCTGGCCGTCACGCTTTCGATCCAGTGATGCACCGCTGGCACGCCATGGGTCAGGATGCCGCCGCCCACCAGGAACATCGCTGCCGTGCCGATCACCGACAGGCTTTTCATCATATAGGGCGCTGCACTCAGGATGGCGCCGCCGATGCTTTTGGCGGTCTGCCCTGGCTTTTGCGTCAACCAGAGCCCCAGGTCATCGAGCTTGACGATCCCGGCCACCAGGCCATAGACGCCAATGGTCATGACGATGGCGATGCCCGACAGGACGATCACTTGCTGGGTCAGCGCGGCGTCGGCAACAGTGCCGAGGGTGATGGCGATGATTTCCGCTGACAGAATGAAGTCGGTGCGTACCGCGCCCTTGATCTTGTCCTTTTCAAAGGCCACCAGATCGACCGCCGGATCCGCCACGGCCTCGACCAGTTGCGCATGTTCAGCCTGGTCTTCGGCCGGGCTGTGGAGGAACTTGTGGGCCAGTTTTTCGAACCCTTCGAAACACAGGTAGGCGCCGCCCACCATCAACAGCGGCGTCACCAGCCAGGGCACGAAGGCGCTGATCGCCAGCGCCGATGGCACCAGGATCAACTTGTTGATGAACGATCCCTTGGCCACCGCCCACACCACCGGCAGTTCCCGCTCGGCCCGTACACCAGAGACTTGCTGGGCATTGAGCGCCAAGTCATCGCCGAGCACGCCAGCGGTCTTCTTGGCGGCCATTTTGGTCATCAGCGCAACATCGTCGAGCACGGTGGCGATATCGTCGATCAGTACCAGCAAACTGCTTCCGGCCATGGAGGGGCTCCTTGAATAATAATGCCGCGCAGCATACCGCGAGCCGCAGCGCCTTGTGGCCTGTACTGTTAATTCGAGTACTCAAATTCGAGTGCCAGTGCTTGCCAGGCAAGGCGCCATGACGAGTCGTAGCCCGCTACGGCGAGGAATGGTAACGCAGCTTGGCAAGCACTGGCGCCGAAGTTGAGTGCACGAATTAGCCACACAGGCCACCAGGGGCATTCTTGAGCGCCGCGCGAGGCCGGTGCTACCATGCGCCACCGCCAGAACAGGCAAGGAACCCCTGGGTTTATGAGCACTATCCGCGAGCGCAACAAAGAATTGATCCTGCGTGCCGCCAGCGAAGAGTTTGCCGACAAGGGCTTCGCCGCGACCAAGACCAGCGACATCGCGGCCAAGGCAGGCCTGCCCAAACCCAACGTCTACTACTACTTCAAATCCAAGGAAAACCTCTACCGCGAGGTACTGGAAAGCATCATCGAGCCGATTCTCCAGGCTTCGACACCGTTCAATGCCGACGGCGTGCCCGGCGAGGTACTGAGCCACTACATCCGCTCCAAGATCCGCATCTCCCGCGACCTGCCCTTCGCCTCGAAAGTCTTCGCCAGCGAAATCATGCACGGCGCCCCCCACCTGAGCCCCGACCTGGTGGACCAACTCAACGCCCAGGCCCGGCACAACATCGACTGCATCCAGACCTGGATCGACCGCGGCCAGATCGCCCCCATCGACCCCAACCACCTGATGTTCAGCATCTGGGCCGCCACCCAGACCTATGCCGATTTCGACTGGCAGATCAGCGCCGTGACCGGCAAGGCCAAGCTCGATGAGGCGGATTACGAAGCGGCGGCGCAGACGATTATTCGGTTGGTGTTGAAGGGGTGTGAGCCCGACTGATGGACCGAGCTGCCTTCATCGCGAGCAAGCTCGCTCCCACAGGGGACCGCGGTGCCCTTGTGGGAGCGAGCTCGCTCGCGATTGAAGACAACTCGATTTCAAGTCAAAGCCAAATGGCATCCCACAGCGGATAGTCGCCAAGTCGCTCTACCAGGCCTGCCCGCAGTGGATTTGCCACAACATAGCGAGCCAGCTTTACCAAATCCTCTTCCCGCCGCAAAGCTCGATCGTGGTAACCCGGTTGCCAAAGGCTGCCTCTGTGCCCTGTGGACATGTTTACCGCCCGAGCACTCAAGGACTTGGTTTTTTGCATCAACTCATTCAGCGAGCCTTGCTGCAATTCAATCAACCAATGGAAATGGTCAGGCATGATCACCCAAGCCAATGACTTCGCCCATCTCTCATCCTGGGCACACCTAAATTGCTCAACGACCAATCGACCTAAAGCGAAATCCTTGAAAATCGGCTTTCGCTCTGCCGTCTTAGTGGTCAATAAATAGATTCGATTCAACTCACCGTAACGACCGGTGTGCAAGCGATGTGAAGCAGGTAGATCAGGCATTCCTTCGCCTCTCCAATGATCAGGTCATCAAAGGCTAGGCCTGTAGATTTTTGAATGCCGGACAGACTCTTGGCTGGATGTGTCTGGTAGATCGTCATCGCGAGCAAGCTCGCTCCCACAGGGGATTTGCGACGTTCACACATTTTGTGTCGATCACCAGGCCCTGTGGGAGCGAGCTTGCTCGCGATGACGTCAGTCAATTCACCGCAAAATCAAACAGTACCCCCCGCATCCGCCCTCAACCGCAGCGCCTCCACCGCCCTGACCGCCACCTGCTCATCCACATCCGAAACATCACCACTGACACCAATCGCCCCCAGCACCTTCCCATCCTGATCCCTGATCAATACCCCACCCGGGGCCGGTACGACGTTGCCCTGCCCCAGCCCGTTCAATGCCGCGAAAAACGCTGGGCGTTGCTGGGCGTCCTGGGCGAGCAGGCGTGAGCCTTTGCCCAGGGCGATGGCGCCCCAGGCCTTGGCGATGGCGATCTGCGGGCGAAGCAGGCTGGCGCCGTCTTCGCGTTGCAAGGCAACCAGGTGCCCGCCGCTGTCCAGGACCGCGACGGTCAGGGGTGCTGCGCTGATTTCACGACCGGCGACAAGGGCTTGCCCGGCCAGGTTGACGGCGATTTTCAAGGTTAGAACGCTCATGGGTGCTGTCCTTCTTTTGTTATGGGAGAGCCTTGTGGGCTTCACTTTCAGCAAAACCGAACACAACAAATAGAACACAACAATGCATATTTTTGTATACAATAATTTTCATAAAGCACCTTAATCGATGGAAGACCGCAGCAAAACCTGGCCTTCCGACGAATGAAACAGCTGCTTGAGGAAATGGATTGACCTGCGCCGTTTACCGTGAATACACTCTGCGCAAAGCCACTTGTATACAATTACAAAACGTAAGAGGCACAAAACAATGAGCAAAATGAGAGCAATCGAAGCCGCCGTTCTGGTAATGCGCCGTGAAGGCGTGGACACCGCCTTCGGTATCCCGGGTGCCGCGATCAACCCGCTGTACTCCGCCCTGCAGAAGGTGGGTGGCATCGATCACGTCCTTGCTCGCCACGTTGAAGGCGCCTCGCACATGGCCGAGGGCTACACCCGCACCAAGGCTGGCAATATCGGCGTGTGCATCGGCACCTCGGGCCCGGCCGGCACCGACATGGTGACCGGGCTCTACAGCGCCTCGGCCGATTCGATCCCGATCCTGTGCATCACCGGGCAAGCCCCCCGCGCCCGTATGCACAAGGAAGACTTCCAGGCTGTGGATATCACCAGCATCGTCAAACCCGTGACCAAGTGGGCAACCACCGTGCTGGAGCCCGGCCAGGTGCCGTATGCCTTCCAGAAGGCGTTCTTTGAGATGCGCTCCGGCCGTCCGGGCCCGGTGCTGATCGACCTGCCGTTCGACGTGCAGATGGCCGAGATCGAATTCGACATCGACGCCTACCAGCCACTGCCCCTGGCCAAACCCGCGGCCAACCGCGTGCAGATCGAGAAAGCCCTGGCGATGCTCAATCAGGCCGAGCGTCCATTGCTGGTGGCTGGCGGCGGCATCATCAATGCCGATGCCAGCGAACTGCTGGTGGAGTTCGCCGAGTTGACCGGCATCCCCGTCATCCCAACCTTGATGGGCTGGGGCACCATCCCCGACGATCACCCGCTGATGGTCGGCATGGTCGGCCTGCAAACCTCCCATCGCTACGGCAACGCCACCTTGCTCAAGTCGGACGTGGTGCTGGGCGTCGGCAACCGCTGGGCCAACCGTCATACCGGTTCGGTGGACGTCTACACCGAAGGCCGCACGTTCATTCACGTGGACATCGAGCCGACCCAGATCGGCCGCGTGTTCACGCCCGACCTGGGCATCGTCTCCGATGCCGCCTCGGCCCTGACGGTGTTCATCGAAGTGGCCCGTGAATGGCAAGCCGCCGGCAAGCTGAAAAACCGCGACGCCTGGTTGCAAGACTGCCAGCAACGCAAAGCCAGCCTGCAACGCAAGACGCACTTCGACAACGTACCGGTCAAGCCACAGCGTGTGTACGAAGAAATGAACCAGGTGTTCGGCAAGGACACCTGCTACGTCAGCACCATTGGCCTGTCGCAGATCGCCGGGGCGCAGTTCCTCCACGTCTACAAGCCACGCCACTGGATCAACTGCGGCCAGGCCGGGCCGTTGGGCTGGACCATTCCGGCCGCGCTGGGGGTGGTCAAGGCCGATCCGAGCCGCAAGGTCGTGGCGCTGTCGGGCGACTATGACTTCCAGTTCATGATCGAAGAGCTGGCGGTGGGTGCGCAGTTCAAGCTGCCCTACATCCACGTCGTGGTGAACAACTCCTACCTGGGCTTGATTCGCCAGGCCCAACGCGGGTTCGACATGGACTACTGCGTGCAGCTGTCCTTCGACAACCTCAACGCCCCGGAACTCAACGGTTATGGCGTGGATCACGTTGCCGTGGCCGAAGGCCTGGGGTGCAAAGCGCTACGGGTGTTCGAACCGTCCGGTATCCAGCCAGCCCTGCGCCAGGCCCAGGCCATGATCGAGGAGTTCAAGGTGCCGGTGATCGTCGAGATCATCCTGGAACGGGTGACCAACATTTCCATGGGCACCGAGATCAACGCCGTCAATGAATTTGAAGATCTGGCGCTTGTGGGCAACGATGCACCGACTGCCATTTCGCTACTCGACTGACTGCCGACGCCCTCCTGTGGGAGCGAGCTTGCTCGCGATAGCGGTGGGTCAGTGCCGGTGATGTTGGCTGTACTGCCTTCATCGCGAGCAAGCTCGCTCCCACAGGGGTGCGTTCACATTATTTAAGGAGACCACCATGCCGCGTTTCGCCGCCAACCTGTCCATGCTGTTCACCGAGCAGGATTTTCTCGCCCGTTTCGAAGCCGCCGCCAAGGCCGGTTTCAGTGGTGTCGAATACCTGTTTCCTTATGCCTACAGCTCCGCCGAACTCAAGGCCTTGCTCGACGCCAACGGCCTGACCCAGGTGCTGTTCAACCTGCCGGCCGGCGACTGGGCCAGGGGTGAGCGCGGCATTGCCTGCCTGCCGGACCGGGTCGAGGAATTCCGCGCCGGTGTCGACCTGGCAATCGCCTACGCCCAGGTGCTGGGCAACACCCAGGTCAACTGCCTGTCGGGGATTCGCCCGCAGAACTGCAGTGAAACCCTGGTGGAAAAAACCTTCGTCGCCAACCTGAAATACGCCGCCGAGAAGCTGCAGGCCAAAGGCATCAAGCTGGTGATGGAAGCCATCAACACCCGCGACATTCCCGGCTTCTACCTGAACAACACCGCCCAGGCCCTGTCGATCCGCGAGCAGGTGGGCAGCGCCAACCTGTTCCTGCAATACGACATCTACCACATGCAGATCATGGAAGGTGACCTGGCCCGGACCCTGTCGGCGCACCTGGGCGAGATCAACCACGTGCAACTGGCGGACAACCCGGGACGCAACGAGCCGGGCACGGGCGAGATCAACTATCGCTTCCTGTTCGAACACCTGGACCGCATCGGCTACACGGGTTGGGTCGGCTGCGAATACAAGCCGCTGACCACCACCGAAGCGGGATTGGGCTGGCTGAAAACCTTGTGGGAGCGAGCCTGCTCGCGATAGCGGTAGTCCAGCCCACATCGTTGTTGAATGTAGAACCGCCATCGCGAGCAGGCTCGCTCCCACAAAAAAACCGTCTCCCATTTGCTTGAAGCAGCGATAACAACAAGAGGATTTCCCCATGGCTAAAATCGGATTCATCGGCACCGGCATCATGGGCCACCCCATGGCACTGAACCTGCAAAAGGCCGGTCACAGCCTGTTCCTGTCCCAGCACCACGACACGGCCCCGGCCGACCTGCTGGCGGGCGGCGCGGTAGCGTTGGCCAACCCGAAGGAAGTGGCCCAGGAAGCGGAGTTCATCATCGTCATGGTTCCGGACACCCCGCAGGTCGACGACGTACTGTTGCGCGCCGACGGCGTGGCGGCGGGCGTGGGCGCGGGCAAGGTGGTGATCGACATGAGCTCGATCTCCCCCACCGCCACCAAGGCCTTCGCGGCGAAGATCAATGAAAAAGGCGCGCAGTACCTCGACGCTCCGGTATCCGGCGGTGAAGTCGGCGCCAAGGCCGCGACGCTGAGCATCATGGTCGGTGGCGACAGCGCCGCCTTCGAGCGTGCCCTGCCGCTGTTCCAGGCCATGGGCAAGAACATCACCCTGGTGGGCGGCAACGGTGATGGCCAGACCGCCAAAGTCGCGAACCAGATCATCGTTGCCTTGAACATCCAGGCGGTAGCCGAAGCGTTGTTGTTCGCCTCGAAAAACGGTGCCGACCCGGCCAAGGTCCGTGAAGCGCTGATGGGTGGTTTCGCTTCGTCGAAGATCCTCGAAGTGCACGGCGAACGCATGATCAAGGGCACCTTCGACCCGGGCTTCCGCATCAGCCTGCACCAGAAGGACCTGAACCTGGCCCTGCAAGGCGCCAGGGAACTGAACATCAACCTGCCCAACACCGCCAACGCCCAACAAGTGTTCAGCACCTGCGCGGCCATTGGTGGCAGCAACTGGGATCACTCGGCGTTGATCAAGGGGTTGGAGCACATGGCCAATTTCTCCATCCGCGATAACTGACACACCAAAGAACCCTGTGGGAGCGAGCTTGCTCGCGATAGCGGTGGATCTGCCTGCATTGATGTTGAATGTAAAACCGCTATCGCGAGCAAGCTCGCTCCCACAGGTAACCAAGTCGCCTCAGCCAATAATAAAAATCGGGAGCCCGCCATGTCGGTCGATCCGCAACAACTGCTGCGCGAGCTGTTTGCCACAGCCATCGACGCGGCCCATCCGCAACACGTCCTTGAACGCTACCTGCCCAGCGACCGCAGCGGTCGGGTGATCGTCATCGGTGCCGGCAAGGCCGCGGCGGCCATGGCGCAAGTGGTCGAGCGCTGCTGGCAGGGCGAAGTGTCTGGCCTGGTGGTGACCCGCTACGGCCATGGCGCGCCCTGTCAGAAAATCGAAGTAGTGGAAGCCGCCCACCCGGTGCCTGATGCCGCAGGCCTGGCCGTGGCCCAGCGGGTGCTGGAAATGGTCAGCAACCTCAGCGAAGACGACCGGGTGATCTTCCTGCTGTCCGGCGGCGGTTCTGCCCTGCTGGCCTTGCCCGCCGAAGGCATCACCCTGGCCGACAAGCAATCGATCAACAAAGCCCTGCTTAAATCCGGCGCGACCATCGGCGAGATGAATTGCGTGCGCAAGCACCTCTCGGCGATCAAGGGCGGGCGCCTGGGCAAGGCCTGCTGGCCGGCGACGGTGTACACCTACGCGATCTCCGATGTGCCCGGGGATCTTGCCACGGTCATTGCCTCCGGCCCCACCGTGGCCGACCCCAGCACGTCGGCCGAAGCCCTGGCGATTCTCCAGCGCTACCGGATCGAGGTGCCGGCCTCAGTGCGCAACTGGTTGCACAGCCCGGCATCGGAAACCGTCAAGCCCGGCGACCCAAGCCTGGCCCGCAGCCACTTCCAATTGATCGCCCGCCCCCAGCAGTCATTGGAGGCCGCGGCAGTGAAGGCGCGCCAGGCCGGTTTCAGCCCATTGATCCTCGGTGACCTGGAAGGCGAATCCCGGGAGGTGGCGAAAGTCCACGCCGGCATCGCCCGGCAAATCGCCCTGCACGGCCAGCCACTGGCGACGCCGTGCGTGATCCTCTCCGGCGGCGAAACCACCGTCACCGTGCGCGGCGACGGTCGTGGCGGGCGCAATGCAGAATTCCTGCTGAGCCTGACCGACAGCCTCAAGGGTCATCCTGGCATCTACGCGCTGGCCGGCGACACCGACGGCATCGACGGTTCCGAAGACAACGCCGGTGCCCTCATGACCCCGGACAGTTATCGCCGCGCCGCCGCGCTGGGCCTGTGCGCCAGCGACGAGTTGGACAACAACAATGGCTACGGCTACTTCGCCGCCCTGGATGGGCTGATCGTCACCGAACCGACCCGCACCAACGTCAATGACTTTCGCGCCATCCTGATCCTCGAGAACCCCGAACATGACGCCTGATAAAAAGGTCAAGATCCTCGCGACCCTCGGCCCCGCCACCCGCGGCATCGATGACATCCGCGCGCTGGTACAGGCCGGCGTGAACATCTTCCGCCTGAACTTCAGCCACGGCGAGCATGCCGACCACGCCCAGCGCTACCAGTGGATTCGCCAGGTCGATCAGCAGCTCAATTACCCGCTGGGTATCCTGATGGACCTGCAAGGCCCGAAGCTGCGGGTCGGCCGGTTCGCCGACGGCAAGGTCCTGCTGCAACGCGGCCAGGCCCTGCGTCTGGACCTGGACCCGACGCCCGGCGATCAACGCCGGGTCAACCTGCCCCACCCGGAGATCATCGCGGCCCTGGAGCCCGGCATGGACCTGCTGCTGGACGACGGCAAGTTGCGCCTGCGCGTGACCGCCAGGCACAGCGACGCCATCGACACCGAGGTGCTCAACGGCGGCGAGCTGTCGGACCGCAAAGGCGTGAACGTGCCCCAGGCCGTGCTTGACCTGAGCCCGTTGACCAGCAAGGACCGGCGCGACTTGAGTTTCGGCCTGGAGCTGGGCGTGGACTGGGTGGCGTTGTCGTTCGTCCAACGTCCCGAGGACATCCGCGAGGCCCGGGCGCTGATCGGCGACAAGGCGTTCCTGATGGCAAAGATCGAGAAACCGTCGGCGGTGACCCAACTGCGGGAAATCGCCGAATTGAGTGACGCGATCATGGTTGCTCGCGGTGACCTGGGTGTCGAAGTCCCGGCCGAGAGCGTGCCGCAGATCCAGAAGAACATCATCGGCACCTGCCGCGCCCTCGGCAAACCGGTGGTGGTGGCGACGCAGATGCTCGAGTCGATGCGTTTCTCCCCGGCGCCCACCCGCGCCGAAGTCACCGACGTGGCCAACGCCGTGGCCGAGGGGGCCGATGCGGTGATGCTGTCGGCGGAAACCGCTTCAGGGGATTACCCCCTCGAAGCCGTGCAGATGATGAGCAAGATCATCCGCCAAGTGGAAAACGGCCCCGACTACCAGGCGCAATTGGACGTCAGCCGGCCGAAAGCCGAAGCCACGGTGTCGGACGCGATCAGTTGCGCGATCCGGCGTATCAGCAACGTGCTGCCGGTGGCGGTGCTGGTGAACTACAGCGAATCGGGCAGTTCCAGCCTGCGGGCGGCGCGGGAACGGCCGACGGTGCCGATCCTCAACCTCACGCCGAACCTGCAGGCCGCTCGCCGCCTGACAGTGGCCTAGGGCGTGCACTCGGTGGTCAACGATCGGTTGAAGCAAGTGGATGAAGTCTGTTCCACCGCCCTGGAAATCGCCCAGGCCCAAGGCATGGCCCAGCGCGGCGATACCTTGCTGATCACGGCGGGCGTGCCGTTCGGGCAGCCGGGGTCGACCAATTCGCTGCGCATTGAGACCCTGATCTAGCGGCTCTACTGGCCCCATCGCGAGCAAGCTCGCTCCCACAGGGTTTTGTGAATGCCACAAGTCCAGTGTGGGAGCGAGCTTGCTCGCGATGAAGTCGACTCAGTCCCTCTGACACACCTACTATGCCCAACACCCCCTGCCCCGACTGGGCCACCGCCCTGCTCAACGGCTTCAGCCAAGTCTTCCTCCAGCGCCATCCGTTGTGCGGCCTGCTGTGCCTGCTGGCGATCCTGCTCACTGCGCCCGCTCTGTTCGGCGGTGCGTTGCTGGGTGGGGTGGCCGGGTTGCTCACGGCCCAGCGACGCGGTTACGCCAAGGCCGACCGGCAAGCCGGGCTGTTCAGCTACAACGGCATCCTGCTGGGCTTGCTGCTGAGCCTCGCGTTGCCCTGGTCCGTCCTGTTGCCACCGTTGATCCTCGCCACAGGCGGTCTCAGCGCGATGCTGACCCAGCAATGGCTCAAGCGCACCCGAGGCCCTCGATGCCTGCCCGCCTACACCGCGCCTTTTGTAGGGTTGGCTTGGCTGCTGATGAGTTTCACCCTGCCGCCGCCCCCAACCACCTCGATTGAAATGACAGTACCCAACCTGCTGGCCGCGCATTTGAGCGGTCTGGGCCAGGTCATGTTTCTTGGCCACCCGGCGGCGGGTGCGCTGATCGCGGCGGGCCTGCTGCTGGCCGACCGTCGTGCCGCCGTTTGGGCATTGTTCGGTTCCGCCGCCGGCCTGGCCTTCGCCTTGTCGCAACATGAAAACGTAACCGCCCTTTGCGGGCTGGGTGGCTACAACCCGGTGTTGGTGGCGCTGGCCCTCAGCCAACAGCGCCGCCATGCCTGGCTGCCACTGGCGGGCATTCTCCTGGCGCTCATGCTTGCCCCAGGTTTTATCACCCTCGGCCTGCCTCCCCTGACGGCACCGTTCATCCTCGCGTGCTGGTTGATCCAGGCCACCGGCCGGGCGTGGCGCCAGGCCAACCTCGACAGCGCGCCTTGCGCTCTGCAGGGCAATCGCCCTAGGCTTCGCTGATTCCGGTTCAGGCGACGATTATGCAAAGCAGCAACAACTGGCGCGAACGCCTCTACGTGATCATTTTCCAGACCGACACCGTCGCCGGTCGACGCTTCGATAGCACCTTGCTGTTGATCATCCTCGCCAGCCTGGTGATCGTGATGCTCGACAGCATCGACAGCGTGCACAAAAACTACGCGGCCCTGCTGGCCGGTATCGAGTGGGGCTTCACCTTCGTCTTCATCGTCGAGTACGGCCTGCGCCTGTACTGCTCGCCCAAGCCGCTGCGCTATGCCTTCAGTTTCTACGGGCTGGTGGACCTGCTGGCGATCGTGCCGGGAATCCTGGCGCTGTACTACAGCGATGCCCAGTACCTGTTGATCATTCGGATCATCCGCATGCTGCGGATTTTCCGCGTGCTCAAGCTCAGTCCTTACCTCAAGCAAGCCAATTACCTGATGGCGGCGCTGCGGGGGAGCAAGCAGAAAATCATCGTGTTCCTGGTCAGCGTCTCGACCCTGGTGACCGTCTTCGGCACGCTGATGTACGTCATCGAAGGTCCCGAGCATGGCTTTACCAGCATTCCCAAGGGCATCTATTGGGCTATCGTGACACTCACCACCGTGGGCTTCGGCGACATCGTGCCCAAGACGCCGCTGGGCCAGGTGGTGTCATCCCTGGTAATGATCACCGGCTATTCGATCATCGCCGTGCCGACGGGTATTTTCACGGCTGAACTGGCCACCGCCATGCGCGGCGACCAGCTCCAGCACGATTGCCCGGTGTGCAGCAAAAACAACCACGAACACGGTGCCGCTTTCTGCTCCCGTTGTGGCAATGCGCTGTTTAAGAAATTGGAATAAGCAAAGCACTTTTTGATGCTTGAAGGTCTATAGGCTTGCAGCTAGTGTGCTGGCTAATTGCCCGGAACCCCCGTTGATAAAAAGGAATTCGTAGTGAAGAACTTCTTTGGCGCCGCCCTTCTCGCCACTGGCCTGACCTTTGGCAGCCTGGCCCACGCCGCCCCGACCCTGCTCAACGTTTCCTACGACGTGATGCGCGATTTCTACAAGGACTACAACGCAGCCTTCCAGAAGCACTGGCAGGCCGAGCACAACGAAAACATCACCGTGCAAATGTCGTTCGGCGGCTCCAGCAAGCAGGCGCGCTCGGTGATCGACGGCCTGCCGGCAGATGTCATCACCATGAACATGGCGACCGACATCAACGCCCTGGCGGACAACGGCAAACTGGTGCCCGAGAACTGGGTCACCCGCCTGCCGAACAACAGCGCGCCGTTCACCTCGGCCACGGTGTTCATCGTGCGCAAAGGCAACCCGAAAGCCTTGAAGGACTGGCCTGACCTGCTCAAGGACGGTGTGCAGGTGATCGTGCCCAACCCGAAAACCTCCGGCAACGGTCGCTACACCTACCTCTCGGCCTGGGGTTACGTGCTGAAAAATGGCGGTGACGAGAACAAGGCCAAGGCCTTCGTCGGCAAACTGTTCAAGCAGGCGCCGGTACTGGACACCGGCGGTCGCGCCGCGACGACCACTTTCATGACCAACCAGATCGGCGACGTGCTGGTGACCTTTGAAAACGAAGCAGAAATGATCGCCCGCGAATTCGGCCGCGACCAGTTCGAGGTGATCTACCCGAGCGTTTCCGCCGAAGCCGAGCCACCGGTCAGCGTGGTCGACAAAGTCGTCGAGAAAAAAGGCTCCCGCGAAGCCGCCGAAGAGTATCTCAAGTACCTGTGGTCGCCCGAAGGCCAGGAAATCGCCGCCGCCAACTACCTGCGCCCACGGGACCCGGCGGTACTGGCCAAATACACCGACCGCTTCCCGAAAGTGGACTTCCTGTCGGTGGAAAAAACCTTCGGCGACTGGCGCACGGTGCAGAAGACTCACTTCAATGACGGTGGGGTTTTCGACCAGATCTACAGCGGGCAGTGAGGCGCTGATTCGAATAAAAGGGCGACCTCCGGGTCGCCTTTTTCATTCATCGGTGGGTAGGGAGGCTTTTGTGGCGAGGGAGCTTGCTCCCGCTGGGCGCGCATCGGCCCCATTCTGGCGGTTGCTGCGCAACCGAGCGGGAGCAAGCTCCCTCGCCACAAGAGCACTCCCTTATCTCCTGTGGTGCTGCCTATCATCAACCGCAGGCATGACAGCTATCGATCACAAGCCCTGTTCCTGCCCCCTCTAAGTCTTTAGCCTCACGCCATCCTTCCAATTGATCGACGAGATTGCCATGAGTGCTCATTCACCTACCTCACCCGGCAGCCCGCTGACCCGCGGCATGGTCCTGCTCTTCGCCTTCTGCTGCGGTGCCATCGTCGCCAACATCTACTACGCCCAACCGATCATTGAACTGATCGCTCCCGACGTCGGCCTGAGCAGCACCATGGCCAGCCTGATCGTTTCGCTGACCCAGATCGGTTATGCCTTGGGCCTGTTTTTCCTGGTGCCACTGGGGGACTTGCTGGAAAACCGTCGGCTGATGATCATCACCACCGTGGTGGCGATTGCCAGTTTGTTAGGGGCAGCGTTCACCGATCAACCGAACGTATTCCTGCTGGTTTCGCTGTTGGTGGGGTTCAGCTCGGTGTCGGTACAAGTCCTGATTCCGCTGGCCGCACACCTGGCGCCGGAGGAGACCCGGGGTCGGGTCGTGGGTGGGATCATGGGCGGCCTGCTGTTGGGGATCCTGCTGGCGCGGCCAGTCTCCAGCGTGGTGGCCGATCACTTCGGCTGGCGGGCCATGTTCATCATCGCCGCCGCGTTGATGGCCGCCATCTGCATCGTCCTGGCACTGACCGTGCCCAAGCGCCAGCCCGACCACAGCGCCTCTTATGGCCAACTGCTGGGCTCGCTCGGCACCCTGCTGCGTCAACAACCGCTGTTGCGGCAACGGGCGTTCTACCAGGCCTGCCTGTTTGCCACGTTCAGCCTGTTCTGGACCGCCGTGCCGCTGGAACTGTCACGCAACCATGGCCTGTCCCAGACTGAAATCGCCTTGTTCGCCCTGGTCGGTGCCATTGGTGCCATCGCCGCGCCCATCGCCGGTCGCCTGGCGGATGCCGGCCATACCCGCATCGCATCGCTGCTGGCGATGCTGTTCGCCAGCCTGAGTTTCCTGCCGACGTTCATCCATCCGCTCTACAGCGTGATCGGCCTGGCGGTGACCGGCGTGGTCCTGGATTTCTGTGTGCAGATGAACATGGTCCTGGGCCAGCGCACCATCTATGCCCTCGATGCCAAGAGTCGCAGCCGGCTGAATGCGCTGTACATGACCAGCATCTTCGTCGGTGGCGCCTTCGGCTCATCGATTGCCAGTGCGGTGTACGAACACGGCGGCTGGTTGTGGGTGGTGATTGTCGGCAGTGCCTTCCCACTGTTGGCCTTGCTGCGCTTCTTGAGCACCTCGCGCAAGCAGTCCCTGGCTACGGCCTGAATACCCCACGCATAAAAAAGCCCGGTCGCCTTCAGCGCCCGGGCTTTTTGGTGGAGCGTGTCAAATCCGCACGTTGCCACGCGGCCCGGCAATCGCCCAGATGATCAGGCCCAGTACCGGCAACAGCAGGATCAGCAGCACCCAGAGGATTTTCATCCCGGTTTCCGCGCCACTCTTGAGTACGTTGATGATCGCCCAGATATCGAGCGCCAGGATGATCAGGCCGACCAGGCCGTTGAAAGTGGAACCCATGGTGTCGCTCCCAAATGGTGATGTGCACACTTAGGATAGCGGGCCCCAGGCAAGGGTTCCGTTTTATTGCTTCAGACGTGGACCGCGACCTTGAGGGCTTCCAGGGACGGCGTGGCAGCAATGCCGACCTCGGCACACAGCTCCAGCACCCGCGGCACGTCGTTGCCGTACACCAGCACCATTTGCAATTCATCGTCGAGCAATTGGCTGAAGTTCATCAGCACGTAGCCGCCGTTTTCCTTGTTCAGGCTGCTCATCTGGATCTGGATGCGGTTCAGCGCGGTCAGGGCTTCGGTTTTCGCCAGTTGCTTGGGCTTGAGGTTGAACGCCACGCCGGGGCCGAACGAGGCGACGATCTGTTCGAACAGGTCCACGTAGGTGTCGGCCTGGAACAGCACGGTGTCCGGCAGGCTGCCCACCACGATCCACTCACCCAACGGGATCGGGAACGTGTCGTCGTAGTTGATATCGGGGTTGGCCGCCAGGAAAGCCATCGGATCGGCGTAGGCCTGGGCCGCTTCGTCAGCGATTTTCGCGATGTCCGCCTCGCCGAGGCAGCCGGAGCTGATTTTACCGATGAGTTCGATGAGGGCGGCTTTCATGGGGTGAATCCTGTGGCGAAGGGTGTTTTGAGGGCGGGCAGGATAACGCATCATATCGGTCCGTAGGAGCTGCCGAGCGAAGCGAGGCTGCGATCTTTTGATCTTTCACTTGAGATTCAACTGTCAGGGAAAAGATCGCAGCCTCGCTTCGCTCGGCAGCTCCTACAGGGCCAACAACTTTTCCAACTGCGCCGTGGTGTCCACCGCGCCCATGGTCTTGGCGGCATCGAGAGCCGAGACGCCGTTGGCATCCTTGGCTTTCGGGTCGGCACCTTTGCCGATCAGGTAGTCGACGATTTCCACGCGGTTGAACATCGCCGCCATCATCAGCGCGGTACGACCATCGAAGGAGGCGCCTTCCACTTGCGCGCCGCCATCCACCAACGCCGAAACCACTGCCAGGTCGCCCTTGAATGCCGCGCCGGCAATCGGGCTCTGGCCGTTGTCGTTGCGGATTTCCGGATCGGCCTTGTGCTCCAGCAACACCTTCACCGTTTCCACATGCCCGTGGTAAGCGGCCAGCATCAACAAGGTGTCGCCCTTGTGGTTACGCAGGTTGGGCGGCAGGCCCTTGCTCAGCAACGCAGCCATCATGGCCGCATCACCCTGGCGTGCGACGTTGAACACCTGCTCGGCAAACTCCGCAGCCTCTTCCGGGGTCATCTGGCGGCTTGTATCGGACATGGGAAACTCCACTCGGGTCTTCGCAAAGCGGCTAGTTTCCCGAGGGACCCGGGCGCTGTCATCCCTTTTTTCACTGTGCCCGTCATAGCCAGAATCAATAACGCAATTGTCCGCCCTGAATCCGAACGGCCAACTGCCGATCCACCCGCACGTAAGTATCGGTGCCCGGCAGCCAGGCGAAGATCGGCTCATCCCCGGTAACGCATGGGTCGAACGCTTCGGCCTTGAGGCGGGTCTTCTGGTACTTGAAGGTGCCGGTGGTGTCCATTTTCACCTTGATACGCAGGAACAGCGGCACGGCATAGGCAGGCAGCTTGCATTGCAGAAACTGCAACAACTCGCTGAAATCCAGGGTCGCCAGGGATTCGGACGGGGTGATTGCCGCCATGCCGGCACGGCCATTGGTGCCATTGATCTCCACGCCATAGGCCACCGCCTCGGCCACCTGCGGATGTTGCAGCAGCACATTTTCAACTTCCGTGGTGGAGACGTTTTCGCCTTTCCAGCGATAGGTATCGCCGAGTCGATCAACGAACTGCCCATGCCCGAAACCAATGTTGCGCAACAGGTCTCCGGTATTGAAGTAACGGTCGCCCGGGGCAAAGACATCCCTGCAGATGGTTTTTTCGGTCAAGGCCTGATCGGTGTAGCCATCCAGTGGCGCCTTCTCGTCGATCCGCGCCAGCAACAGGCCCGGTTGGCCCCTGGGCACTTTTTGCATGCGACCTTGCAGGTTGCGCACCGGCAGGCCGCTGGCATGGTCGTACTGCACCAGCTCCCAGCCCATCAGGGAAAACCCGATGGTGTTGTCGAAATTCAGGATGTTGGTGAAACCGATATTACCGTCGCTGGCGGCATACAGCTCACAGATATGGTCGATGCCAAACCGGATCTTGAAGGTCGACCAGGCCCCGGGCCGCAGGCCGTTGCCGATCATTTTCTTCACACCGTGGTGACGGTCATCGGCAGCGGCAGGCTGGTCGATCAGGTAGCGGCACAACTCACCGACATAACCCAGCGTGGTCGCCCGGTAACGGCGCACGTCGCTCCAGAACTGACTGGCGCTGAACTTGCGCCGAATCGCGAACCCCGATGCCCCACAGATCGCCGCGCCCCAGCACACGCACAGGCCGGTGGCGTGGTACAGCGGCAACGTGCAATACACGACATCGTCGGGCTGCATGTCCAAGGCGATCAGGCCGAAGCTGGTGGACGTGCGCATCCAGCGACCATGGCGAAACACCCCGGCCTTGGGCAGCCCGGTGGTGCCCGAGGTGTAGAGATAAAAACACGGGTCGTTGCAGAAGACCTGCCGACTGCACGCCGGGTTATCGCTTGGGTAATCCTCGCTGCCAGCCATCAGGTCGATGAAACCGGACGGGGCATAAGACGAGATTTCGACCCTGTCCTGATCCGCCAGCCACCAGGTCCTGCTGCTCGACAGAGTGGTTCGCTCTCGTATGTCGTTGAAGGCCGCAACCCGTTCATCCCCGACCACCACCGCGACCGGGTTGACCAGGGCCAGGCTGTGCACCAGTGCGTCGCCGGTTTGCGAGGTGTTGAGCATGGCACTGACCGCGCCAACCTTGGCCATCGCCAGCACGCTGATCAACAGCTGTGGCCGGTTCTCGATGAATATCGCCACGCAATCGCCCTTGCCGATGCCTTGGGCCAGCAGGTAATGGGCGATGCGATTGGCCTGCGCGTTGACCTGTGCATAACTCAACACCGTCTCGCCGCACAGCAGTGCCGGGCCCTGGGGATTGCGTTGCGTGGCCTGTTCGAAACACCAGCCCAGGCCGCAAGGCTGGGTCGAGTCCTGGACGTTGGCCTGCTTCATGCCCTTGACGATCCGGGGGACGGCTTTGGCAATGGCAGGCAGCTTGCGCAGCATCATGCCCCAGGTAATCGCGTCGCTGGGTGTTCGACTCATGGTGATCTTCCCCGTTCGACCGCGTGGGTCTCGGTTCTTGTTGTCGGGCAGCAGGTGATTGGGCTCGAAAGTACGCCGGCGATTGCGGCGCTGTACACGCGGTTTTTGCAATGTTTTGTATCCGCTGCCCGATATAGGCGAAGCGTGAGCGCCGCAAAACGATTTGGTTCCAAAAATCATTGGCCGACCACGCAAAATGCAGGATGCACGATGGCTATTCATGCAAGATGCACGAAATCAAAAATGCAGGAAAAATATAACTAACTGTTTTTTAAGGGTTTTATACAAAGCCGAATGCTGGCACAGACAGTGCAACTTCCCCTCCACGGTTTGCCATACCATGGAGCAGTCAACTATGAACATGATTCAAGAAAAGTTTGCGTCCCTGTTTTCCAACTACGAAGTGACCACCCAGCCCCGCCCGGATGGCGGCATTCTGCTGACCTTGCGCAATAGCGACGGCAAGCTGTTCAAACGCACGATTTCCTATGCTCAACTGCACGCTGGGGATCAGTTGTCCTGGGCGATCAGCGCGATTCGTCGTGACCTGGCTGAACAGGCTAGCGAGTTGCCACAGATCACCTTGTTGCAGAGCCAGCATCGGTTTGCTTTGCCGACTTACCATAGCGCTTGAGCCTGCTGGAAAAACGCGGTGCTGCTTGCTTGAAAAAACGGCGCTTCTTTCAGAAATGGGAAGCGCCGTTTTTTTTGCGCATTCTTTTGGGCGAGCCCGCTTTTGGTTTTAGTGTGTATATCCGTTTCTTCGGTAATGGCTGCTGACGGTTCCGCTCTTACAGCGGGTCACTTTCGAAAAGCGCGAAAGTAACCAAAGCGCTCATGCCCCACCACTTGGTGCCTCGCCTAGGCTCGGCATGCCCTCACTCCGGCATTGCTCCGTGGGCCCGCCGCGAAGGGGCCATCCATGGCCCAGCGCGGCTATCCCGGCATCCATGCCGGGATGCCCCTCCACAATGCCTGCGTTCGGCCAGCGTGGTTAACGGGGCGCCCGAGATCAACGTCCACGCCGAGGCGGCCTAACAGCCGACCTGGCTCTCCCGGTCGTACACCCGTTAGATCTGTGGGAGCAAAGCTTGCTCGCGAAAGCGCTGGGTCAGTTTGCGGTGATGTTGGATATTGCCGGCCTCATCGCGAGCAAGCCCGCTCCCACAGGGGATCTTGGATGTTCATGAGTTATGTGTTCACTGCAGCCCATTGTGGGAGCGAGCCTGCTCGCGAAGGCGCTGGGTCAGTTTGCGGTGATGTTGAATGTGCCGGCCTCATCGCGAGCAAGCTCGCTCCCACAGGGGATCTTGGATGTTCATGAGTTATGTGTTCACTGCAGCCCATTGTGGGAGCGAGCCTGCTCGCGAAGGCGATGTCACAGTCGATGAAGATGTTGGATGTGCCGGCCTCATCGCGAGCAAGCTCGCTCCCACAGGTTTTGCGGTGCACATGGATTTTGTATCTGATGAAGATCCAATGTGGGAGCGAGCTTGCTCGCGATAGCAGTAGCTCAGCCACATAAAAATGCCGGACATGCCCCGCTCTTGCTTTGCTTTGGATCTCGATCTTGATCTTGATCTGGGCGCCCCGTTAAACCACGCTGGCCGAACGCAGGCATTGCGCAGTGGGCATCCCGGCATGGATGCCGGGATAGCCGCGCTGGGCCATGGATGGCCCTTCGCGGCGGCCCACGGAGCAATGCCGGAGTGAGGGCATGCCGAGCCTAGGCGAGGTGCCGAGTGGTGGGGCAAAGCGTTTTTGCTTACTTTTGGCGCTCTTCCAAAAGTGAGCCGCCGTAAGGGCGGAACCATAAGCCGCCGTTACCGAAATAACGGATATACACACCCCCTAAGAACGCAGGTCAATCCTCCAAACGAGGAAACCGCCGAGCAATATCATCCCCCGTAACCTCAGCAACCAACCCCTGCAAATCACCAGACAAACGAATCGTAACGAAATGCGGCCGCTCCCCCCCGTCAAACCAATGCGGCATACCAGCTGGCACCGTTATCAAGTCGCTCCTTTCACACAGCACCGCATAGACATAATCCCCAACGTGCAGGTTAAACAAGCCACGACCAGCAACGAAAAATCGCACTTCATCCTGGCTATGGCGATACTCATGGAGCTCCCCAGCCTGTTCCGGATGATCACTGCTGACACTGACGACATCGACTGCCACATAACCCCGCTCAGTCATCAACCCATCGATCCGAGCCTGGTAAGCCGCAATGATGCCCTCCTCACTGGCACCCGGCTGGATTTTCACCGCAGCTTCCCAACGGGCAAAGTGGATACCTTGTTCAGCCAGGGTCGCGGCGATGTCCTCGACGTGGGTCAACACCTTGTTCGGGATGTCAGGACTCGAAACGTGATAGACGGACAGGCTGCTCATGACAAAGGCTCCAGCAAATTAACGGTTCGAAGGCTCATGGCCGGTCCTCTTGCATACGTGTGGCAATGATAACGGCTGCCGCGAAAGCCGCGAGGCTGGCGAGACTGAACGTCCAACTGGCACCCAAGGTGTTCCAGCTATAGCCGGAATACAACGCGCCCAAGGCCCCGCCCGTGCCGGCCAGCGCCGCATATAGCGCCTGCCCCTGGCCTTGCTGGCGAGGCCCGAAGCTGCGTTGCACAAAATGGATGGCCGCGGCGTGAAAGCTGCCGAAGGTCGCCGCATGCAGCACCTGGGCGAACAACAATACCCAGAGAAACTCGGCCAGCGAGCCCAACAACAACCAACGCAACGCCGCCAGCAGGAAGCTCGCCAGCAGCACCCGGCGCACGGAAAACCGCGTCAGGATCCGGCTCATCAGCAGGAAGACCAAAACTTCCGCCACCACGCCAAGGGCCCAGAGCAGGCCGATCAACCCGCGACTGTAGCCCAGGTGTTCGAGGTGCAAGGTCAGGAAGGTGTAATACGGCCCGTGGCTCACCTGCATCAGGCCCACACAGGTATAGAACGCCAGCACGCCAGGGTTGCGCAGTTGCCGCAGGAAGCCCTCCCCCGCGATGCGCGGCCCCTGCAGTGGCTGGGCGTTGGGCACCCAGAAGCTGGCGAGCACGATGCCGGCCATGATCAACACCAGCGCCACCGGGTAGATATCCAGGCTCAGCCATTCGAACAAGCGGCCGAGCACGACCACGGTGATGATGAAACCGATGGAACCCCACAGGCGGATCTGGCTGTAGCGCGAGGCCTGCCCGCCCAGATGGGCCAGGGTAATGACTTCGAACTGCGGCAACACCGCGTGCCAGAAGAACGCATGCAGCGCCATGACCATCGCCAGCCAGGCGTAGCTTTTATCGATGAAGATCAGCGAGAAGGCCAGCAGCGTGCAGATCGCGCCAAAACGCACGATCGCCAGGCGCCGGCCGGTGTAGTCCCCCAGCCAGCCCCAGATGTTCGGCGCCACGCAGCGCATCAGCATGGGAATCGCCACCAGCTCGCCGATGCGCGCCGCACTGAACCCCAGGTGATCGAAATACAGCGCCAGGAACGGCGCCGTCGAACCGAGCAGCGCGAAATAGAACAGATAGAAACTGGAGAGCCGCCAGTACGGCAGTGCCGCCACGGTCGTCAGGCCACGGCGGTCGGCAGGCCAACCATCAAAGCTGCCCCAGCACCGGAGTGCTGACGCGAACGTCGGCGTTCTGGCCGCGATGACGCAGCAGGTGATCCATCAGCACGACGGCCATCATCGCCTCGGCGATGGGCGTGGCACGGATGCCGACGCACGGGTCATGACGGCCCTTGGTGATGACGTCCACCGGGTTGCCATGGATGTCGATGGAGCGGCCCGGCGTGGTGATGCTGGACGTTGGCTTCAAGGCCAGGTGCGCCACGATTGGCTGGCCCGAGGAAATGCCGCCAAGGATGCCGCCGGCATTGTTGCTCAGGAAACCTTGCGGAGTCAGTTCGTCACGGTGCTCGGTGCCGCGCTGGGCGACACAGGCGAAACCGGCGCCGATCTCCACGCCTTTTACCGCGTTGATGCTCATCAGCGCGTGGGCCAGCTCAGCGTCGAGGCGGTCGAAGATCGGCTCGCCAAGGCCCGGCATCACCCCTTCAGCGACCACGGTGATCTTCGCACCGACCGAATCCTGGTCCCGGCGCAGTTGGTCCATGTAGGCCTCGAGTTCCGGCACCTTGTCCGGGTCGGGGCAGAAAAAGGCGTTCTGCTCCACCGAGTCCCAGGTCTTGAACGGGATTTCGATGGGGCCCAACTGGCTCATGTAGCCACGGATGACGATGCCCTGGCTGGCCAGGTATTTCTTGGCGATCGCCCCGGCCGCCACGCGCATGGCGGTTTCCCGCGCCGAGCTGCGACCGCCGCCACGGTAGTCGCGCTCACCGTATTTGTGGTGGTAGGTGTAGTCGGCGTGGGCCGGGCGGAACAGGTCCTTGATGGCCGAGTAGTCCTTGGACTTCTGGTCGGTGTTGCGAATCAACAGGCCGATGGCGCAGCCGGTGGTGCGCCCTTCGAACACGCCGGAGAGGATTTCGACTTCATCGGCTTCCTGGCGCTGGGTGGTGTGGCGGCTGGTGCCGGGCTTGCGGCGGTCCAGGTCACGTTGCAGGTCGTCCAGGGAAATCTCCAGGCCCGGCGGGCAGCCGTCGACAATGGCGACCAACGCCGGGCCATGGCTTTCGCCCGCGGTGGTGACAGTGAACAGCTTGCCGTAGGTATTGCCGGACATGCAGGGTGCTCCGTGAAATCGCTGAGAGACTCAACCTTGGATTCGTAATGCGCGCCAGTATACGCAGGCTCCCCGCGTAGTTCATCCTCGAACCTTATCGGCGACCACCAGTCCAACCGGCACCTTCGCAACTAATGGCGTGATGATGTTAAAGCTGCTTGCCTTAAGCCTTACTTTGTTCACCGGCCTGTTTTGCGGCCTGGCCCAGGCCACGGTGCTGCAACGCCCGATCAGCCTCGACACGGGCAATGGTGAGCTTTTCGGCTCGTTGTTGCTGCCCAAGTCCGACACGCCGGTGCCGGTTGTCCTGATCATTTCCGGGTCAGGTCCTACGGATCGCGACGGCAACAACCCCGAGGGCGGGCGCAACGACAGCCTCAAGCGCCTGGCCTGGGTCCTGGCCAGGCACAACATTGCCAGCGTGCGTTATGACAAGCGCGGCGTAGCGGCCAGCCTCGCGGCGACACCGGACGAACGCAACCTGAGCGTCGAGGCCTATGTGGCCGATGCCGTGGCCTGGAGCCACAAGCTCGCCGCCGATCCGCGCCTGGGCCCGTTGATCCTGCTGGGCCACAGTGAAGGCGCGTTGATCGCCAGCCTCGCCGCGCCCCAGGCCAACGCGGCGGCGGTGATTTCGCTGTCTGGCAGCGCCCGGCCGATCGACCAGGTGCTGCGCCAACAACTGAGCAACCGCCTGCCACCGCCGCTGATGTTGCGCAGCAACGAGTTGCTCGACAGCCTCAAGGCCGGTCGGCTCGACGATAACGTGCCGGCACAGTTGCAGGTCATTTTCCGCCCCAGCGTACAGCCCTACCTTATCTCGTTGTTCCGCCAGGACCCGGCCCGGGCCTTCGCAGCATTGAAAGTGCCAGCCTTGATCACCCAGGGCAGCAACGATATCCAGGTCAGCGTCGATGACGCCAGGCAGTTGAAAGCCGCCAAGCCCGACGCTGAATTGGCGCTGATCGAGGGCATGAACCACGTGATGCGTATCGTGCCCAACGACGTGAAACGGCAACTGGCGTCCTACAAGGATCCCAATCTGCCCCTGGCGGCCGAGCTCGGTGCGCGAGTTCTGCGTTTTATTGACTCGTTAGCCGCGCGTTAGGCGGTTTTAGTCGATTTAGCTTCAGGACTGGCAAAAACGGCCGATAGCCCGGTGTCGGGCAGCGCTATGGCTGCCGACCAGCCGGCCTGGACAGGATTTTGCCGTTATGACTGAAACTCAAGCTTCCCCCGACACCGCCGCCGAAGCCCCCGCCTCGCCTGCGGTAGAGCTGCCGTGGGCCGACGTGCATACCGAGCATCACAAAATGCTCCGGCTGGCGCCGCTCAAGACCGACCGCGCCACCGGTGCGCGGCCATTGCGGTTTGTCGAGTTCAGCTATGCCGAGCGCCACAGCAAGGAACGCAGCCTGCTGCGCATGAGCATCCTGTTGCCGAACCAGCGCGTGCGCAAGGAACAGAATCACTTGGACGTCTGGGCCGACCACGTCGAGAAACGCTTGTTTTTTTCCCCGGACAACCTGCAAGTCGAGCCGTCCAACCGTGGCATCGGCCGTTTCCTGGCGGCCCAGGGTATTACCTGGGCCAAGAAACGCTGGTCGGCCTACCAGGTGCACGGCACCGACCTGGATAACAAGGACGCCCTGAACGAAGACACTCGCCTGCGCCGCGACCGCTTTCTCAAGGCCCTGGGTTTCGAGGTGGTCTACGCCGACGCCCAGCACCTCAAGGGCAGCGTCAAGCCAACCCACGTTGGCGACCTGCTCGGAGACTGGAACACCGAGAAGCTGCAGTTCGTGGAAATCCTTGAAGCGGCGCAGATGCTGCAACAGGCCGAGCAGAACCTGGCGGAACAGGAAGTCAAACTCAAGCAGCAGGACGAAAAGGTCACCAAGTTCAAGCGCGAAGACGCCGGCCTGCGCTTCACCATCACCTGCCTGGTGGCCTTCGCCATGTTCCAGGCGGGATTGCTGATCTGGATTGCGACACGGCACTAAGCCCGACAGCGCCTGAATAACCCTGTGGGAGCGAGCTTGCTCGCGATAGCGGTGAATCAGCCAACTTCAATGCTGCTGATCCGACGCCATCGCGAGCAAGCTCGCTCCCACAGTGGGTGTGTCCAGATGGATAAGGGGGATCAAACCCGCGAAGCAAACAATCCCTGGTGCTGGCGGCACTGTTCGGCGCTGAGCATGAACACGCCATGGCCACCGCGTTCGAAGTCGAGCCAGGCGAAATCGACTTCCGGGTACAACGCCTCGACGTGCACCTGGCTGTTGCCCACCTCGACAATCAACAATCCCTTCTCGGTCAGATGATCGGCCGCCTCGGCCAGCATTCGGCGCACCAGGTTCAAGCCGTCATCGCCACAGGCCAGGCCCAGCTCCGGCTCATGCTGGTATTCCTGCGGCATGTCGGCGAAATCTTCCGCATCGACGTAGGGCGGGTTCGACACGATCAAGTCGAAACGTTGCCCCGGCAGACCGTCGAAGCCATCGCCCTGGACCGTGAACACGCGCTCGTCGACGCCATGGCGCTCGATGTTCTGGTTGGCTACTTCCAGCGCTTCGAACGACAGGTCGGCCAGCACCACCTCGGCCTCCGGGAACTCATAGGCACAGGCAATGCCAATGCAGCCGGAACCGGTGCACAGATCAAGAATTCGTGCCGGTTCCTGGCCCAGCCACGGCTCGAAATGCTTTTCGATCAACTCGCCGATGGGTGAGCGCGGAATGAGCACGCGCTCGTCGACGATGAAAGACATCCCGCAGAACCAGGCCTCACCTAACAGGTAGGCTGTCGGGATGCGCTCGGCAATACGCCGACGCAGCAGACGCTGCACATGGACCAACTCTTCGTCTTCAAGACGGCAGTCCAGGTAGCTGTCGGCAATTTCCCATGGCAGGTGCAAAGCGCCCAACACCAGTTGCCGGGCTTCGTCCCACGCATTGTCGGTGCCATGACCGAAAAACAGATCCTCCCCATGGAAACGGCTGACGGCCCAACGGATATGGTCGCGCAGGGTACGGAGACGGGAAGTGATCACGGCGGCAAACTCCAGAAAAATCGACGGGCGAGTCTACCAGCCAAACGCGGCCCCACCCAAACACGCCCCGATGACGAACGAAAAACCCCGGACCAATCGTAGGAATTATCCGTTTTTTGATCCGCCTATTGAACAAGACGAGCATCTTGACAAGGCTGTAGGCCAGCAACGGCGGCCCTTGCGATGGAAGCGATTCACAGAACCGCTCAGCCAGAGGAGAATGTCGCAAAAGCCCCACTCGAAGGAGCCCCAGAATGTCCGTTCCAAAAACGATGTTTCAACTCAGCGGCCGTGGTTATGCAGCGGCCAACCTGAGTCAAGCGACCCTGATCATCATCGATGCCCAGAAAGAATACCTCGCCGGCCCCCTGGCCCTGAGCGGCATGGATGCAGCCGTCGCGAACATCAAGCAATTGCTCGGTGCGGCCCGTGCAGCCGGTCGGCCGATCGTGCATGTGCGCCACCTGGGCACCCATGGCGGGCTGTTCGATCCACAAGGCGAGCGCGGGGAGTTCATTCCCGGCCTCGAACCCCAGGCCGACGAAACCGTGATCGAAAAGCTGCTGCCCAGCGCGTTCCACGGCACCGAGTTGAAAAAGCGCCTGGAAGACTTCGGCCCCCTGGACCTGATCGTGTGCGGGTTCATGAGCCACTCCAGCGTCAGCACCACCGTGCGTGCCGCCAAGAACCTGGGCTTTCGCTGTACCCTGGTGGAAGATGCCTGTGCCACGCGCGACCTGCCGTACAAGGGCGGCGTCCTCAGTGCCGAACACGTTCAGCAGACCGAAATGGCGATCATGGCGGACAACTTCGCCACCCTGGCGTTGACCCGCGACTTCACCTGATGTCCTTCGATGAGCGGCCCGTGACGCCGCTCATCCGCAAAAGCCTCTCATTTGCCGCAATTACCGGAGTATCAGGAACAACCCGAACATCTTCCGGTCGAAGGGCCGATACCCATTGAGGAAGGTCGGAATGAAGTTATCCGATGGTTTTGACGCACGTCGCTTGCGGCCCAAGGGCCCGAGCAACTGGCGGTTTCGTTTTGGCGCGGCGATCGCCGCGCTATTGGCAACACTCGGGGTACTGCTGGCCATGGCCGGTGCCGCCAGCCTGCTGGGCCGCCCGCCCGCACTGGGCGAGTTGAATGCCACCCCAATGGGTTCGGCGATCATCCTGGCAGTCGGTCTTTTCGTGTTGTTGCTGGGCGTCTGGCTCTGGCGCCGCTGCCGCCGTCGCGCCCGCCAATCCCTGGAGCTGGCCATGGCTCCGCACCTGATGAGAAAGCACGACTGACCCGCCATCCGACGTTTTGTCGCGCCTGATCCCGCCAGAGTTGGGTAAACTGGCCGGCTTCGCGGAGGCTGACATGCAAGACGATGACTTTTCCCTGTTCAAAAGTGCGATTCAGGGCGTAAAACCGATCAAGCACGACCGTGCCGAGACCGGCAAGCCCAAGGCCGATCGCGCGCAAATCGCCAAGCTGCGCCAGGCCGCCACCGTGCGTACCGACGCCACGACCGTGGATGGCTTGTCCGATCAGTTCGTGATCGACGTCGGGCCGGAAGACGAGTTGATGTGGGCACGCGACGGTGTCCAGGAAAGCCAGATGCGCAAGCTGAAGGTCGGCCAGATCCCCTTCGAGGGCAGCCTCGACCTGCACGGCATGAGCGTTGAAAAAGCCCGGGAAACCCTTTGGGCATTCCTGGCCGAAGCCACCAAGTTCGAAATCCGCTGCGTGCGCGTCACCCATGGCAAAGCCGTGCGCCTGGACGGCAAGCGGCCGATGATCAAGAGCCACGTCAACACCTGGCTGCGCCAGCACCCGCAAGTGCTGGGCTTCACCTCCTGCCAGGCAAAACACGGCGGCGCCGGGGCGGTCTACGTGATGCTCAAGCGCACCATGATGGAAGGTCGCGACGAATAGCCCTCGATTGCCGAGCTTGCAGCGCCGTGTCCGCCACCGTACCCTTGCCCTTTGCGTAAAATCCCACAGGTAGTTTCATGTCTCTGGAACAGAATTACACCGCGATTCTCGGCCAACTGGGCGAGGACGTTTCCCGCGAGGGCCTGCTCGACACGCCCAAGCGTGCTGCCAAGGCCATGCAGTACCTCTGCCGCGGTTATGAACAGACCCTGGAAGAAGTCACCAACGGTGCCTTGTTCAGCTCCGACAACAGCGAGATGGTGCTGGTCAAGGACATCGAGTTGTACTCGTTGTGCGAACATCACCTGCTGCCTTTCATCGGCAAGGCTCACGTGGCCTACATCCCGAGCGGCAAGGTGCTGGGGCTGTCGAAAGTCGCGCGCATCGTCGACATGTACGCGCGTCGCCTGCAGATCCAGGAAAACCTCAGCCGCCAGATCGCCGATGCGGTCCAGCAAGTGACTGGCGCCCTGGGCGTGGCGGTGGTGATCGAGGCCAAGCACATGTGCATGATGATGCGTGGCGTGGAAAAGCAGAATTCCTCGATGATCACCTCGGTGATGCTCGGTGAGTTCCGGGAAAACGCCGCCACTCGCAGCGAATTCCTCAGCCTCATCAAGTAATCCGCCGCATGAAGAAAACCGGCATTGATCGCCGGTTTTTTTTCGCCTGTGAAAAATCAGGTAAGCTGCGCGCCCTCTTCTTCCCTGCCGCGAGGCTTAATACCGTGATCGTCAAAGCGCTTCGGGTTGGCTTGGGCCAGCTCATCATCTTCATCGACTTCATCACCCGCCCGGGCAAGCAAAAGCGCCCGGCCGAGGCCCAGGCGCAGGTCGAGCAGGCCGCTCGCAGCCTGACGCTGTATCAGTTCCACGCCTGCCCGTTCTGCGTGAAGACCCGCCGCACCCTGCGCCGCCTCAATGTGCCGGTGGCCCTGCGCGATGCGAAAAACAACGAACAGGATCGCCAGGCACTGTTGGAGCAAGGTGGCCGGATCAAAGTGCCGTGCCTGCGGATTGAAGAAAATGGCGAGACCACCTGGATGTATGAGTCCAAGGTAATCATTGATTATCTGGATAAGCGGTTCTCTGCAGCCTGATAGTTTTCTGGTGTGGCGACTGGCCTCATCGCGAGCAAGCTCGGCTCCCACAGGGGACAGTGGTGGATGGCCCACTGTGGGAGCGAGCTTGCTCGCGATGGGGCCCGGACAGCCACCGGCAAAGCCCCCTGATATCAGGCTGCTTTTGCAGCCAACGCCTCCCGCACCACCCCCGCCAACCGCTTGAGCCCTTCATCCAACCGCGCCGGATCGATGTGGCTGAAGTTCAAGCGCAAGTGCCCCGGGTGCTGGTCCGGTTCAGGAAAGAACGGCTCCCCTGGCATGAACGCAACGTCGGCCGCCAGCGCAGCGGGGAGCAAGGTGCGGGTGTCCAGCGGCTGCCTGAGGGTCAGCCAGAAAAACAACCCGCCCTGGGGCACATTCCAGTCCGCGATATCAGAGAAATGCTTTTGCAATGCCGCCTGGAACCGATCGCGACGGTCCCGATAGAAATCCCTCAACTCACTCAAATGGCTGCGGTACTGCTCGGTGCCGATCCATTGCAGCGCCTGCCACTGACCGATGCGATTGGTGTGCAGGTCCGCCGACTGCTTGAGTCGCAGCAGATGCGGGAACAGATCCGGGCTGGCGATCAGGTAGCCCACCCGTAGCCCCGGCAACAGGGTTTTCGACACGGTGCCGGTGTAGATCCAGCTGGCCTTCTTCAAGCGACTGACAATCGGCGTGGCACTGCCGCCATCGAACGTCAGCTCGCGGTAGGGTTCGTCCTCGATCAGAGTCACGCCAAACTCGTCCAACAGCGCCGCCACCGCATTGCGCTTGGCCTCGCTGTAGCGCACCGCCGAGGGGTTCTGAAACGTCGGGATCAGGTAGATGAACGCTGGCCGATGCTGCTCCAGCCGGGCCCGCAACTGTTTCAGGTCCGGGCCGTCGGCCTCCAGGGGCACGGTGATGCAGTCGGCGCCGAACAGCTGGAAAATCTGCAACGCCGCCAGATACGTCGGCGCTTCGAGCATCACTGGCGTGCCGACGTCGATGTGCAGCTTGGCCGCCAGGTCAAGGGTTTGCTGCGAGCCGCTGACCACCAGCACCTGACTCGCCTCACAGGCCACACCCAGCGCCCGCGCCTGGGCCGCCAGGGCTTCGCGCAGGGCGGGTTCGCCTTCGCTCATGCCGTACTGGCCCATGGACAACGGCATAGCCGCCCATTCCACTTTCGGCAGCATGGCTTCGGCCGGCAGGCCGCCGGCGAACGACATCACTTCAGGGCGCTGCGCCGCCGCGAGGATTTCTCGAATCAAAGAACTTTTGAGGCGCGAGACACGTTCGGAAAAAGCCATGGAGGTCACCTGTAGCGGGGCACGGGAGGAATGAGTCAAACTGGTTGACCGAAATTACGCCGACCTCCGTGGATACGTCAATATGCTTGACCTTAAAAATCCGACTTCCCAACAAATGGCCATGGAAGCGTTCTTCTTCGGTTACCAGGCGTTCACCGCCAAGGCCGATGAAATGCTCGAGCGCCGCGGGTTGAGCCGGGTGCACCAGCGCATCGTTTTCTTCATCGCCCGCTACCCATCATTGAGCGTGAAGGAGCTTCTGGCATTGCTCGGGGTAAGCAAGCAGGCGCTGAACATGCCGTTGCGGCAGCTGATGGAAATGCACCTGGTGAACAGCGTCGCGTCCGAGACCGACAAGCGCAAGCGACTACTGGAACTGACGGCCGAGGGCGAACGCTTCGAGCAGGCGTTGCGGCGTGAGCAGGTGAAATTGCTGGAGCGGGTGTTTGCCGAGGCCGGGGAAGCGGCGGTGGATGGGTGGCTGGCGGTGAACCTGGCACTGGGGAAATCCAGTGATTGAAGGCGCCTGATCCGACGTCATCGCGAGCAAGCTCGCTCCCACAGGGTTCATTCCTGCATTTCACCACAGTCCACTGTGGGAGCGAGCTTGCTCGCGATAGCGCCCTCAAGGGCGATATACCCCTATCGCCCGACATTTCGTCGACAACATAGAAAACATTATTTGCTTTATTTGTATACAAAAGCATAATTCGCTTCGTGCGAGTTCCTGACCATCAGGTCAACATACTTCGCCAGCCTTACCTGCCTCAGCGCATCGCAGCCACCCCAGGGCGTATGCGGTGCTGGAAATAACAATAAGACTCTTGAGGAGTACTCGCTGTGGAAAGCCGCAAACCCGAAGCCCGGACGCTGGACCTCTCGCCGCCACTACGCAGTGGCTGGCTGGAGCGCATCTTCAAACTCAGCTTGCATGGCACCACGGTGAAGACCGAGCTGATTGCCGGCCTGACGACCTTCATCACCATGGCCTACATCATCTTCGTCAACCCCAACATCATGGCCGACGCCGGCATCGATCACGGCGCCGCATTCGTCGCCACCTGCATCGCCGCGGCCCTGGGTTGCCTGCTGATGGGCCTGTACGCCAACTGGCCGGTGGGCCTGGCGCCAGGCATGGGCCTGAACGCCTTCTTCACCTACACCGTGGTCGGCACCATGGGCTACAACTGGGAGACTGCGTTGGGCGCGGTATTCGTCTCCGGTGTGTTGTTCATGGTCCTGACCCTGTCACGGGTACGGGAGTGGCTGCTCAACAGCATTCCGGTAAGCCTGCGGTTCGCCATGGGCGCGGGGGTCGGGTTGTTCCTCGGGCTGATCGGCCTGAAAACCGCCGGGATCATTGTCGACAGCCCCGCCACCCTGATCAAGCTCGGCTCGTTGCGGGAGCCCGGCCCATTGTTGGCCGCGGTGTGCTTCCTGATGATCGCCGTGCTCAGTTATCACCGCGTGTTCGGCGCGATCCTGATCAGCATCATCGCCGTGACCCTGGCCGGTTGGGGCCTGGGATTGGTGCAGTACAACGGCGTCATGTCGACACCGCCGAGCCTGGCCCCCACCTGGATGGCGATGGACGTGGCCGGTGTGTTCAACGTCAGCATGATCAGCGTGGTGCTGGCCTTCCTGTTCGTGCACATGTTCGACACCGCCGGCACCCTGATGGGCGTTGCCCAGCGCGCCGGCCTGGTGAAAGCCGATGGCAAGATCGAGAACCTGTCCCGCGCCCTGAAAGCCGACAGCGCCTCCAGCGTATTTGGCGCCATGGTCGGCGTGCCGCCGGTGACCAGCTACGTGGAAAGCGCCGCCGGCGTGGCGGCAGGTGGCCGCACGGGGCTTACCGCCGTGACCGTCGGTGTGCTATTTATTGCCGCCATGTTCTTCGCACCGCTGGCCGGGATGATCCCGGCCTACGCCACGGCCGGGGCCTTGATCTACGTTGCCATGCTGATGATGGGCGGCATGGCCCACATCGAATGGGACGAGGCGACTGACAGCATCCCGGCCATTGTCACGGCCATCATGATGCCCCTGACGTTCTCGGTCGCCGACGGTATCGCCCTGGGTTTCATCACCTATGTGGTGCTCAAGGCCGGCACCGGTAAACACAAGGAAATCTCCGTCAGCCTGTGGGTGCTCTGCGCGATCTTCATCGCCAAGTTCATCTTCTTGTAAGCGACAACATATCCACCCGCCTCACCCAATGGGTGAGGCTTTTGTACATCAGGAGCAAAGCAATGAATCTGGAAACCTGGCTGTTGTTCAGCGGTGCCGCCTTGGTGGTGATCCTCATCCCCGGCCCGTTGTCGCTGTTGATGATCGGCAATAGCCTGAACTACGGCCTGCGCCGCTCGTATCCGGCATTCCTGGGTGGCGTGATCGCTTCGATCTGCTTGCTGAGCGCCTCGGCGCTGGGGCTCGGTGCGTTGTTGATGGCCTCGGAGCAGCTGTTCAGTGCCCTGAAGATTGTCGGGGCCCTGTACCTGTTTTACCTGGCCTGGCAGAGCTGGCAGCAATCACGCCAACCGTCCCAAGGCGCCGACGTGCCCCAGGCCGCCGCCGTCCCGCGCTTTCGCGCCCTCTTCGGCCGGGCGTTCGTATTGGGCGCCAGCAACCCGAAGGACATCCTGTTCTTCGCCGCGTTCCTGCCGCAATTCTTGAGCGCCGAACAAGCGTTCCTGCCACAACTGCTGATCATGATCGCCACCTGGACCGTACTCGACCTGCTGTGCAAATTGGCCTACGGCCTTGGTGCCCATGGCGCCGCGCGGTATCTGCGTACGGGTAAGGGCCAGGGCTGGTTCAACCGGGTCAGTGCCGGGTTGTTTGGCGGTGCGGGGGCGGCGTCGTTGTTGAGCCGCTAAAAAAGCAAAAGCAAAAGCATCGCGAGCAAGCTCGCTCCCACAGTTTTTTTGTGAGCGGCAAAATCCAGTGTGGGAGCGAGCCTGCTCGCGATGAGGCTCTCCAAGACGCCACATATCCACGGACGAAAAAAAGCCCGCAGTGTGAGCGGGCGAAAAACCAAAGAAGCGCCATGCGCAGTCGCTTCCAGGACAAGGCAGCCGCTTGGGGTCAGCTGCCTCGATAGGTGGAATAGGCGTAAGGCGAAATCAGCAGGGGCACGTGGTAATGATCCTGCTCGGCCGAAATGCCGAAGCGCAGCACCACCACATCCAGGAACGCCGGCTCGGACAACTGGACACCACGGGCGCGGTAGTAATCGCCGGCATGGAATTGAATCTGATAGACGCCCGAACGGTAGTCATCCCCTTGCAGCAGCGGCGCGTCGCAGCGACCGTCGCTGTTGGTCAGCGCACTGGCGACCAGCTGCAGTTGCGAACCTTCCACGCGGTACAACTCGACCTTGATTGAGCTGCCCGGGCAGCCGTGTGCAGCATCCAAAACGTGAGTAGTCAAACGTCCCATTGATTGTGCGCGCCTCGCTGCTATGCAGTCCGGCCCGACGCCTCCTGAATCAGTTGAAAGACAGGCCGCACCGTTTCGGAGCACGAAACGCCACGGCGATGAGAGAATTAAGACACTTTAAAAGAAAATTGTACACAATAAAAAACAGATATTTAGTCCACGCGCGTTCCGACAAAGGTTCCTGCCCAATCTTAAGCCAAACCAACGGATACGCCATTCTTGAAGCCATTAATTGACCAGGTGGGCAGGTTTCTTGCAGTGTAGACAAACCAGGGACAGCGGTGAAAAATGCAAAAAATCAGGCTTACAAATCGCACATAAAGTTGTATACAATCACTCCATCGTCGTGACGCCAGCCTATGATCCATCGCCAGGGCGCCACCCACATGGTTCGAACAAGAAGGAAAACTGCAGTGAGCGCTGACTACCCACGCGACCTGATCGGTTACGGCAGTAACCCTCCCCATCCCCAGTGGCCGGGCAATGCCCGCATCGCCCTGTCCTTCGTGCTCAATTACGAAGAAGGCGGCGAGCGCAACATCCTGCATGGCGACAAGGAATCCGAGGCGTTCCTCTCGGAGATGGTCGCGGCGCAACCGCTGCAGGGCGAGCGCAACATGAGCATGGAATCGCTGTACGAGTATGGCAGCCGCGCCGGGGTCTGGCGGGTCCTCAAGCTGTTCAAGGAATTCGATATCCCGCTGACCATTTTCGCCGTGGCCATGGCCGCCCAGCGCCATCCGGACGTGATCCGCGCCATGGTGGCCGCCGGTCACGAAATCTGCAGCCACGGCTATCGCTGGATCGACTACCAATACATGGATGAGGCCCAGGAGCGCGAGCACATGCTCGAAGCGATCCGCATCCTCACCGAAATCACTGGCGAGCGTCCGTTGGGTTGGTACACCGGTCGCACCGGCCCCAATACCCGCCGGCTGGTCATGGAGGAAGGCGGTTTTCTCTATGACAGCGACACCTACGACGACGACCTGCCCTACTGGGAACCGAACACACCCAACGGCAAGCCGCACCTGGTGATCCCCTACACCCTCGATACCAACGACATGCGCTTCACCCAGGTGCAGGGTTTCAACAAGGGCGACGATTTCTTCCAATACCTCAAGGACGCCTTCGACGTGCTGTATGCCGAAGGCGCCGAAGCCCCCAAGATGCTCTCCATCGGCCTACATTGCCGGCTGATCGGCCGCCCTGCCCGCCTCGCGTCCCTCAAGCGCTTCCTTGAATATGCCAAGGGTCATGAACAGGTCTGGTTCAGCCGCCGCGTCGACATCGCCCGCCACTGGCAACAGACTCACCCGTGCCCGCAAGCTTCGAAACCAGGAGCTTCGAAATGACGGCCTTCCAGACTCTCAAGCCTTCCACCTTGAACCGCGAAGCGTTCGTTAAAGCCTTCGCTGATATCTACGAACATTCGCCATGGGTCGCCGAAAAGGCTTTCGACCTGGGCCAGGCCCCGTCGATCGACCAGATCGAAACCCTGCACCAGCGCATGAGCGACATCCTGCTCAGTGCCGATCACGCCAGCCAACTGGCGCTGATCAACGCTCACCCGGACCTGGCAGGCAAAGCCGCCGTCCAGGGCCAACTGACCGAAGCCAGCACGAACGAACAGGCCGGCGCCGGTATTCACCAATGCTCGAGCGATGAGTTTCAGCGCTTCACCGAGCTGAACGACGCCTACAAGGCCAAGTTCAAGTTTCCCTTCATCATGGCGGTAAAAGGCAGCAACCGGCATCAGATCCTCGCGGCGTTCGAAACGCGCATCCATCACTCGGTAGACACCGAATTCAAATGCGCGCTGGCAGAGATCAACAAGATCGCGTTGTTCCGATTACTGACCCTTTAGCGAGCAGCCCTGCTACCCCAGGTCCTGCAAGCATCCCCAGCCAACTTATTTAAAGGCAGACAAGAAGAATGAAAGCTTACGCCGTACCTTTCGAGAAGTTCGTCAACCTGGCCGACGCCCGCCTCGGCACCAAGATCATTTCGGTCACCGATGACTGGTTCGCCGACGCCAACCGTTTGTTCCAACCGACCCCAGCCGTATGGAAGGAGGGCGTGTTCGATGACAACGGCAAGTGGATGGACGGCTGGGAATCGCGGCGCAAGCGCTTCGAAGGCTACGACAGCGCGGTGATCCGCCTGGGTGTGGCCGGCTCGATCAAAGGCGTGGACATCGACACCTCATTCTTCACCGGTAACTACCCACCGTCGGCCTCCCTGGAAGCCTGCTTCCTGACCGAAGGCGAACCAGACGAAAACACCCAATGGACTGAAGTGCTGTCGGCCGTCGAGTTGCAAGGCAACAGCCACCACTATCACGAAATCAACAACGACCAGGCCTTCAGCCATCTGCGTTTCAACATCTACCCCGATGGCGGCGTGGCCCGGTTGCGGGTCTACGGCATTCCGTACCGCGACTGGTCAGCCGTGGGTGACAACGAACAGATCGATCTGGCCGCAGCCCTCAATGGTGGCCGTGCCCTGGCCTGTTCCGACGAACACTTCGGCCGCATGAGCAACATTCTCAACCCGGGTCGTGGCGTCAACATGGGTGATGGCTGGGAAACCGCCCGTCGTCGTACCCCGGGCAATGACTGGGTCATCGTCGCCCTGGGCCATGCCGGCGAAGTCGAGAAAGTCATCGTCGACACCCTGCACTTCAAGGGCAACTACCCCGACAGCTGCTCGATCCAGGGCGCGTTCGTCAAGGGCGGCACCGACAGCCAGATCGAAACCCAATCGCTGTTCTGGCGTGAGCTGTTGCCCAGCCAGAAACTGGAAATGCACGCCGAACACACCTTCGCCGAGCAGATCAAGGCCCTGGGGCCGATTACTCACATTCGCCTGAACGTGTTCCCGGATGGTGGTGTGAGTCGCCTGCGGGTGCTTGGCAAGGTATCGAAGTAAACGACGCACCTGTGGCGAGGGAGCTTGCTCCCGCTGGACTGTGCAGCAGTCCCATTTTTTGAAAAGCGGGGTCGCTTCGCAACCCAGCGGGAGCAAGCTCCCTCGCCACAAAAGCTGAACCACAACACAGAATTTTTGGATAAGAAGACCAGCATGCGCACACTCAAGATCGAACCGTTGACCAAAGAAGCCTTCGCCCCATTCGGTGACGTGATCGAAACCGATGGCAGCGATCACTTCATGATCAACAACGGTTCGACCATGCGCTTCCATCGCCTGACGACGGTGGAAACCGCCACGCCAGACGACAAGGCGATCATCAGCATTTTCCGCGCCGACGCGCTGGACATGCCGCTGACCGTACGCATGCTGGAGCGCCATCCGCTGGGCAGCCAGGCGTTCATTCCGCTGCTCGGCAACCCCTTTCTGATCGTGGTCGCGCCACTTGGCGATGCACCTGTATCAGGTTTGGTCCGCGCCTTCGTCACCAACGGCAGGCAGGGCATTAATTACCATCGCGGCGTCTGGCACCACCCGGTGCTGACGATCGAAAAGCGGGATGACTTCCTGGTGGTTGATCGCAGTGGCACAGGCAATAACTGCGATGAGCATTTTTTCAAAGAGGATGAGTTATTGATCCTCGCCCCCCACCAATAAGAGAAGGTCCGATCACGCAAAAACAAGCGTGACGGGCGAGAGGTAAAGACTGTGGAAGCACATATGCTGGAATGGCTGAACCTGAGCGTACGCTGGGTTCACATGATCACTGGCGTGGCCTGGATCGGCGCGTCGTTCTACTTCGTCTGGCTGGAAAACAACCTCAATCGCGTCAACCCCAGGAGCGGTCTGGCCGGTGACCTGTGGGCCATCCACGGTGGCGGTATCTACCACCTGGAAAAATACAAACTCGCGCCACCGTCCATGCCGGACAACCTGCACTGGTTCAAGTGGGAAGCCTACTTCACCTGGATGTCGGGCATCGCGCTGTTGTGCGTGGTGTTCTATTGGAACCCGACTGTCTACTTGCTGGCTCCCGGCAGCAGCCTGAGCGGCCCCGAAGGCGTCGCCCTGGGCCTCGGTTCGTTGCTCGTCGGCTGGTTCGTCTATTCCTTCCTCTGCGACTCGGCCCTGGGCAAGCGCCCTGCCCTGCTCGGCGTGATCCTGTTCGTGCTGTTGATCGCCGCGGCCTACGGGTTCAGCAAGGTGTTCAGCGGTCGCGGTGCCTACCTGCACGTCGGGGCGGTCATCGGGACGATCATGGTCGGCAACGTGTTCCGCATCATCATGCCGGCCCAGCGTGCGCTGGTGGCGGCCATCGCCGAGAACCGCACGCCCGATCCTGCACTGCCGGCCAAGGGTTTGTTGCGTTCGCGCCACAACAACTACTTCACCCTGCCAGTGCTGTTCATCATGATCAGCAACCATTTCCCGAGCACCTACGGCAGCCAGTACAACTGGCTGATCCTGGCCGGGATCGCCGTGGCGGCGGTGTTGGTGCGCCATTACTTCAACACCCGCCATGACAGCAACCGGTTTGCCTGGACGCTGCCAGTCGGTGCCCTGGCGATGATCTGCCTGGCTTACGTTACCGGTCCCAAGCCCATCTCCAGCGCACCCGACGTGGCCAAGGCACCCGCCGCCATCGAGTACCAACCGCTACCGGAAACGGCGGTGGGTGGTGGCGCGAAACCGGCGACAGCCCCCGCCGCACCGACAGCGGCGCCCACCCAGGCCGCCAACGCCCAGGGCCCGTCGTTCGAAAAGGTCCATAGCGTGATCCAGGAACGCTGCTCGGTCTGCCATTCGGCCAAGCCCACCAGCCCGCTGTTCAGCGCCGCGCCGGGTGGAGTGATGTTCGATACGCCAGAGCAGATCCAGCAACAGGCCGCGCGCATCCAGGCCCAGGCCGTGACCAACCAGATCATGCCCTTGGGCAACATCACCCAGATGACCCAGCAGGAACGCGATCTGATCGGCGCGTGGATCAACCAGGGCGCGCGGACCAACTGAACCTCGCGCGCCAATAACGTCACACGTCATACCGCTGACAGGCCGGCCGGCACACCACCGGTCGCCCGTCAGCGACTGCCTGCGCCTCAACAATAAAAACAAGAGGAAAGCACCTGATGATCCAGTCCCGCCAGTACGCCCCAAATTCGCCACGGATGCGCCGTTGCAGGGCACTTGAGCCCCTTAAGGCAAGCCCGTATCCTGCGCGGCCGTTCGAAACCGGCCGACACAAAAACCCCCTCCGATCCTGACCGGCCCGCCAACTTATCCAGGCGCCGGCGGATAGAATAAGCGCCCTTCTGAACACACCTTTTTCGACTGTTCCAAACAGCTGGATGAGTCTTTTCCGGGTTTGCCCCGGCCTTGGCTCAGCTCTTGCTATCAGCATTTGCCACGCGCAAAAAGCTGACCGAACGGATGTTTTTTATCCGAGGAAAAAGGCGCCACACCAGAGCGCTGACCTGAAAAAAAAGCGGTACCACTTACCTTTGGGAGCAAACCGAATGAAACGTACGTGCACCAGCCTGATACTCGCAGGAGCCTTGTTGGCCGGGGGCCAAGCGATGGCCGACGACCTGTTCCAGTGGCAGAACAACAGCCTGACCTACCTGTATGGCAAGGATTTCCAGGTCAACCCGCGCATCCAGCAGACCGTGACCTTCGAACACGCCGACGCCTGGAAATACGGGGACAACTTCTTCTTCCTCGATCGGATCTTCTACAACGGCCAGGACGACAGCCAGTCCGGCCCGAACACCTACTACGGCGAGTTCAGCCCACGCCTGTCGTTCGGCAAGATCTTCGACCAGAAGCTGGAACTGGGCCCGATCAAGGACGTGCTGCTGGCCATGACGTATGAATTCGGCGAAGGCGACAACGAGTCCTACCTGATCGGCCCGGGGTTCGACCTGGCGATTCCCGGCTTCGACTACTTCCAGCTGAACTTCTACAACCGCCAGACCGAAGGTCCACGCGCCGGCGACAACGTCTGGCAGATCACCCCGACCTGGGCCTACACCATCCCCATGGGCTCATCCGACCTCCTGATCGACGGTTTCATCGACTGGGTGGTGGACAACGACACCAATTCCAAGGGCACCTACCACGCCAACCTGCACATCAACCCGCAGATCAAATATGACCTGGGCAAGGCGTTGAAGCTCGGTGCCAAGCAGTTGTATGTGGGCGTGGAGTATGACTACTGGAAGAACAAGTACGGGATCGAAGACAGCGACGGGTTCAAGACCAACCAGAGCAATACCAGCTTCTTGCTGAAGTACCATTTCTGATCCTGGGATCTACATCCGCAGCAATACCCTGTGGGAGCGAGCTTGCTCGCGATAGCGGTGGGTCAGCCTGAGTCGATGCTGAATGTGCCGCCGTCATCGCGAGCAAGCTCGCTCCCACATTGGTTGTGTGTTGGGCTCAGTTTAAGCGTCCACCGCAAACCCCTTGTGGGAGCGAGCTTGCTCGCGATAGCGGTGGACCTGCTTGCATCAGTCAGGACAACCCCAAAAACCGACTCAACGCCTCACGCTGCGCCAACGCATCCTGGCGTCCCAGCTCGATCAGTTCGCTGCAATAGCCCGACTCGAACAACAGATAACTCAGCACCCCCGCGCCGCTGGTCTTGGTCGCGCCCGGTCCGCGCAAGAATAACCGCAGCGCACGGGGCAGTTCCTGGCGATGGCGGGCGGCGATTTCGTCGATCGGCTGGCTTGGGGAAATCACCAGCACGTCCACCGGCGCCGCGCCGAGGGCGTGGGCCGGTACGTCGTCGGGTAGCAGGTGACTGAACCCGTTCAGACGCTCAAGCAACTCGATGTCGCTTTCCAGGCTGTCAATGAACGTGCTGTTGAGCATATGGCCGCCGATCTGCGCCAGGGTCGGTTGCAGGCCGGTGTAGCTGCGCTCGGCGGGATCCTGCCCACCAGCGCCACGGGGGTTGCCGCTGACACCGATCACCAGCACCCGATTGGCCCCCAGGTGCAAGGCCGGGCTGATGGGCGCTGATTGCCGTACCGCGCCGTCACCGAAGTATTGCGGGCCGATCCTGACCGGCGCGAACAACAAGGGAATCGCCGAGCTGGCCAGCAGGTGCTCCACTGATAACTGCGTCGGCACCCCGATACGTCGATGTCGCAGCCAGGCATCGATGGTCCCGCGCCCTTGGTAGAACGTGACGGCCTGGCCGGATTCATAGCCGAATGCCGTCACCGCCACCGCGCGCAGTTGCTGCTCGGCGATGGCCAGTTCGATACCCGAAGCGTGGAATTGGGCCTGGAGCAGCTCGCGCAGCGGCGAGCTGTCGATCAGCGCCACCGGCAACTTGGCCCCCAGGCCCAACAGGCTGTGGCTGATGAAACGCATCGCCTGGGCGATCACGCCTCGCCAGTCGCTGCGCATGACCTGATGGCTGTGCACCGCTTGCCAGAACGCCGTCAGCCGCTCGATGGCGGTCTTGAAGTCCATCGCCCCGCTAGCCAGGCTGACTGCGTTGATCGCCCCGGCCGACGTACCGACGATTACCGGGAACGGGTTGTCCGCACCGTCCGGCAACAATTCGGCGATGGCCGCCAGTACGCCTACCTGATACGCCGCTCGAGCCCCGCCGCCGGAAAGAATCAAACCTGTAACCGGTTCAGCTGGGGTCATCGCAATGCTCCGTGCTCAAGGTGCTGCTGAAAAATGGCGGACTACCGGCTCAACCGCGTTTGTCGTACAGCTTCGGCTCGCCCGGCGGACGGCTCTTGAAGCGCCGGTGGGCCCAGAGGTATTGCTCGGGACAATCACTCACCGACTGCTCGACCCACTGGTTGATGCGGATGCAATCGGCTTCCTCGGTCTCGCCCGGGAAATCCGTCAGCGGGGCCTGGATCACCAGGCGATAACCGCTACCGTCGGCCAGGCGTTCCTGGATGAAGGGCACCACCAGCGCCTTGCCCAGGCGGGCGAACTTGCTGGTGGCGGTGACCGTCGCGGCCTGGATGCCGAACAACGGCACGAACACGCTCTGCTTGGCGCCGTAATCCTGGTCCGGCGCATACCAGATCGCCCGTCCGGCCCGCAGCAGCTTGAGCATGCCGCGCACGTCGTCACGCTCCACGGCCAGGGAGTCGAGGTTGTGCCGCTCGCGGCCGCGGCGCTGGATGTAGTCGAACAGCGGGTTCTTGTGCTCGCGGTACATGCCATCGATGGTGTGCTGCTGGCCGAGCAACGCCGCGCCGATTTCCAGGGTGGTGAAATGCAGCGCCATCAGGATCACACCCTTGCCCTCGCGCTGGGCCTGCTTGAGATGCTCCAGCCCTTCGACATGGGCCAGTTTCGCCAGGCGCGAACGCGACCACCACCAACTCATGGCCATTTCAAAAAAGGCGATGCCGGTGGAGGCAAAGTTTTCCTTGAGCAGACGCTTGCGCTCGGCGGCGGACTTTTGCGGGAAACACAGCTCCAGATTGCGGCGGGCGATGCGCCGTCGGTCGCCGGCCACTCGATACATCAGCGCACCCAATGCGCGACCGACCCGCAGCAACAGCGGATAAGGCAATTGAACGATCAGCCACAACAGGCCCAGGCCGCACCACAGCAGCCAGAAACGCGGATGAAAAAATGCAGCTCGAAAACGCGGGCGATCCATTACAGCTTCCATTAAGACATGGGCCGCGCATTCTACATTGTTCGACCCGGGTTGCGGCTGGCGGACGATCTCGTTATAAGTCTCGGCACTTTTAGTGACAAGCCGTTGTACGCCGACCATGAGCCAAACCGAACCGCTAGACCAAGATCCCGTGTTCCAGTTGAAGGGCAGCATGCTCGCCATTACGGTGCTGGAGCTGGCCCGCAACGACCTGGAAGGCCTCGACCGGCAGTTGGCGGCCAAAGTCGCCCAGGCGCCGAACTTCTTCAGCAATGCACCACTGGTGCTGGCCCTGGACAAACTGCCGGCCGGCGAAGGCGCGGTGGACTTGCCAGGCCTGATGCGCGTTTGCCGCCAACACGGCCTGCGCACCCTGGCGATCCGCGCCAGCCGCATCGAAGACATCGCCGCCGCCATCGCCGTGGACATTCCGGTGCTGCCGCCGTCCGGCGCCCGGGAGCGCGTGCTGGAACTGAGCCCGGTCGAAGCCAAGAAAGTCCCGGAAAAACCACCGGAACCCACCATCAAGCCGACACGCGTCATCACCTCGCCAGTACGCGGCGGGCAGCAGATTTACGCCCAGGGTGGCGATCTGGTCATCGTGTCCTCGGTCAGCCCGGGGGCGGAACTTCTCGCCGATGGCAACATCCATGTATACGGCCCGATGCGCGGCCGCGCGCTGGCCGGCGTCAAGGGCGATACGAAAGCCAGGATCTTCTGTCAGCAATTGAGCGCTGAACTGGTCTCCATCGCCGGGCAGTACAAGGTCTCCGAGGATTTGCGCCGCGATCCGTTGTGGGGGGCCGGCGTTCAGATCAGCCTGTCGGGCGACGTGTTGAACATCATTCGGCTTTAACGGATACTGCCGCATTTTCCAAGCATCTCTAAAACGAGCGAAAACGGCTTAAACGACGTAGGAAAAAGGATCAGGCAGTGTTTACCGGAGGTAGACCCCGCCCGACATCCGATTCCAGCCAAGCCTGTCCAATTGCAGCAGTTTTCCAGAGATGTTTTTCAGGGGCTGAAAAAGTCCTTTTTCCTTAGGGGTGAAACACCTTGGCCAAGATTCTCGTGGTTACATCCGGCAAGGGTGGTGTGGGTAAGACCACCACCAGCGCCGCTATCGGTACCGGTCTCGCTCTGCGCGGCCACAAGACAGTCATCGTCGACTTCGACGTCGGCCTGCGTAACCTGGACCTGATCATGGGTTGCGAGCGTCGCGTGGTCTACGACTTCGTCAACGTGGTCAACGGCGAAGCGAACCTGCAACAAGCCCTGATCAAGGACAAGCGCCTTGAGAACCTCTACGTGCTGGCCGCCAGCCAGACCCGCGACAAAGACGCGCTGACCCAGGAAGGCGTGGAAAAAGTCCTGATGCAACTCAAGGAAGACTTCGAGTTCGTGGTGTGCGACTCCCCGGCCGGTATCGAGAAAGGTGCCCACCTGGCCATGTACTTCGCGGACGAAGCGATTGTCGTGACCAACCCGGAAGTGTCGTCGGTCCGTGACTCCGACCGCATGCTGGGCCTGCTGGCGAGCAAATCCCGTCGCGCCGAGAAGGGCGAAGAGCCGATCAAGGAACACCTGCTGCTGACCCGCTACAACCCGCAACGGGTCAGCGATGGCGAAATGCTCGGCGTCGAAGACGTCAAGGAAATCCTCGCCGTCACCCTGCTGGGTGTCATTCCCGAATCCCAAGCGGTACTCAAGGCTTCCAACTCCGGCGTGCCGGTGATTCTCGACGACCAGAGCGACGCCGGCCAGGCATACAGCGATGCCGTTGATCGCCTGCTGGGCAAAACCGTGGAGCATCGTTTCCTCGATGTAACGAAGAAGGGTTTCTTCGAGCGCCTGTTTGGAGGTAGGTAATGAACCTTTTTGACTTCTTTCGTGCCAACAAAAAGCCCAGTACCGCCTCGGTCGCGAAAGAGCGTCTACAGATCATCGTGGCGCACGAACGCGGCCAACGCAGCACCCCTGACTACCTGCCGGCCTTGCAGAAGGAACTGGTGGAAGTGATCCGCAAATACGTCAACATCGGTAGCGATGACGTGCATGTGGCACTGGAAAGCCAGGGCAGCTGCTCGATCCTGGAACTCAACATCACCCTGCCGGATCGCTGATAGATCCTGCGGTAGCCACGGCGGCTCGGGCTCAGCGCCCTTGTGTAGGAGCTGGCGAAGCCTGCGATCTTTTGATCTTGACTTGAACTCAAGGAAGCTCGGAAAAGATCGCAGGCTTCGCCAGCTCCTACATATAGGACGACAGGCCCGAGCCGCCGTTGGCGTTTGTAACGAGACTGTTTTCAATGCCCCTGTCCAACATCCGCATCATTCATCAGGACGCCGCCGTCCTGGTGGTCGACAAGCCGACCCTGTTGCTCTCCGTGCCCGGCCGGGCCGACGACAACAAGGACTGCCTGATCACCCGCCTGCAGGAAAACGGCTATCCGGAAGCGCGAATCGTGCACCGACTGGACTGGGAAACCTCCGGCATAATCCTGTTGGCCCGCGACCCGGACACTCATCGCGAACTGTCCCGGCAATTTCATGATCGCGAAACCGAAAAAGCCTACACGGCGCTGTGCTGGGGCCAGCCGGAACTGGACAGCGGCAGCATCGACCTGCCCTTGCGCTACGACCCGCCGACCAAACCTCGGCATGTGGTGGACCATGAGCACGGCAAACACGCCCTGACCTTCTGGCGCGTACTGGAACGTTGCGGCGACTGGTGCCGGGTCGAACTCACGCCGATTACCGGGCGCTCGCACCAATTGCGCGTGCACATGCTATCCATCGGTCATCCGCTGCTGGGCGACGGACTCTACGCCCACCCGCAGGCCCTCGCTGCCTGGCCGCGCCTGTGCCTGCACGCCAGCATGCTGAGCTTCACCCATCCGCAAAGCGGTGAGCGCTTGCGCTTCGAGTGCCCGGCACCGTTCTAAATTCGATAAAGGCTTGGCATGCAGGTTATTGATTTTCAGGAAACGCCCGTCAAAAAAGTCCGCCATCAGTTGCTGTACCTGGTCTATGGCGACAAGGACGCTTATCGCCACGAGGCCAAGTTCAGCATCCTGACTGCCCTCGCCCACGGCAATCCGTCGACCCTGCCCACCATCAGGATCCTGACCGACCGGCCTGAGGACTATCAGGGCTGGCCGGTGGAGACCCTCGCGTTGAGCCCGCAGTTGCTGACCGAGTGGCAAGGCAATAATGGTTACATTCACCGGCGCAAAGCCTGCGCCATCGAGGCCAGCCTGACACTGGCGGAAAAAACCCTGTTCGTCGACACCGACACGCTGTTCCTCGCCGATCCCGACCTGCTGTTCAAGCAAATCCAGCCAGGGCAATACCTGATGGACAGCTTCGAATACAACTGGGACTACGTCTGCAAGCGCGAGGATTACCTCAAGTTGGGTACGCGCCTGCGCCGCCACGGCATCACCCCGGACAACAGCTTCAAGCTCTACAACAGCGGGCTGTGCGGCGTGACTGACAACGACGCTGCGCTGCTGGGCCAGGCCGTCGAGCTGATCGATGAATGGACCGAAGGTGGCTTCGACATCCACACCATCGAACAGATCGCGATCTCGTTCACGCTACGCAACCAGACCATTAACGAAACCAACAAACACGTCTATCACTACTTCGCCGAGAAACGCTTCTTCCACACCATGTTGGCGCACTTCTTTGCCCAACACGGCGAGGCGTTCAGCGCGCAGTTGATCGAGCGTTGCCATGACGTACCGCGCACCCGACCTTTCCCCTCTGCCTGGCGGCGGCTGAAGATCAAATGGAAATTGCGCCACCAGCGCGGCGCCTTGCACAAGATCGGTCGCGACCTGCTGTATGGCAGCGCAGCACCGGAGCATCCCTACTACAACCTTTGCCGCCACCATTGGTGGGATTCGGCATCGCGGGAGATTCTCCGCCTGGACCCGGAGCGCCAGCAACAGCTGTTCGGCCAACTGGAGCACTGGCCGCAGCACCTGCCAGAACCGTCCAAGGCACAAGACAAGCCCTTGATCATGGCGCACTTGCGCAAGCGGATCGCTGTCTCGGGCTGATCGATCGCCGGACCACAGAACAATCCGTGACGGGGGATTGGGTCTGCAATGCAGGCGGTCGATGGGGTAAACTGCCGCCCATTGCTGTCTGGAGTTTCTTATGCGCGCAGAGTTGAACCAGGGCCTGATCGACTTTCTCAAGGCCTCCCCTACCCCGTTCCATGCCACCGCCAGCCTTGCCAAACGCCTGGAGGCGGCAGGCTATCAGCGTCTTGACGAACGCGAGACCTGGGCCACCGAGGCCAACGGTCGCTACTACGTCACGCGCAACGACTCCTCGATCATCGCCTTCAAGCTCGGCCGCAACTCACCGTTGCACGATGGCATCCGCCTGGTCGGCGCCCACACCGACAGCCCCTGCCTGCGGGTCAAGCCGCAGCCGGAACTGCAACGCCACGGGTTCTGGCAACTGGGCGTGGAAGTCTACGGCGGCGCGTTGCTGGCGCCGTGGTTCGACCGCGACCTGTCCCTGGCCGGGCGCGTGACCTTCCGCCGCGATGGCAAGGTCGAAAGCCAGTTGATCGATTTCAAGGCGCCGATCGCCACGATTCCGAACCTGGCCATCCACCTCAATCGCGAAGCCAACCAGGGCTGGGCCATCAACCCGCAGAATGAACTGCCGCCGATCCTTGCCCAGTTCGCCGGGGACGAGCGCGTTGATTTCCGGGCTGTGCTCACCGATCAACTGGCCCGCGAACACGGCCTGAATGCCGACGTGGTACTCGATTACGAGTTGAGTTTCTACGACACGCAAAGCGCTGCGGTCATTGGCCTGCACGGCGATTTCATCGCCGGTGCGCGCCTGGACAACCTGCTGTCGTGCTACGCCGGCCTGCAAGCGTTGCTGAACGCTGACACCGAAGAAACCTGCGTGCTGGTGTGCAACGATCACGAAGAAGTCGGCTCGTGCTCGGCCTGTGGCGCCGACGGCCCGATGCTGGAACAGACCCTGCGTCGCCTGCTGCCTGAAGGTGAAGAGTTCGTCCGCACCATTCAGAAATCCCTGCTGGTGTCGGCGGACAACGCCCACGGCGTGCATCCCAACTATGCCGACAAGCACGACGCCAACCACGGCCCCAAGCTCAACGCCGGCCCGGTGATCAAGGTCAACAGCAACCAGCGCTACGCCACCAACAGCGAAACCGCCGGGTTCTTCCGCCACCTGTGCATGGCAGAAGAAGTGCCGGTGCAGAGCTTCGTGGTGCGCAGCGACATGGGCTGTGGCTCGACCATCGGCCCGATCACCGCCAGCCAGCTGGGCGTGCGCACCGTGGACATCGGTTTACCGACCTTCGCCATGCATTCGATCCGCGAACTGTGCGGCAGCCATGACCTGGCGCATCTGGTGAAGGTGCTGAGCGCGTTCTACGCCTCTCGCGAGTTGCCATAGTTGCAGTTGCAGCTAAACCCTGTGGCGAGGGAGCTTGCTCCCGCTGGGCCGTAGGAGCTGTCGAGTGCAACGAGGCTGCGATCTTTCCCCTGACACTTGAATCTCAAGCGAAAGATCAAAAGATCGCAGGCTTCGCCAGCTCCTACAGAACCCAGCGGGAGCAAGCTCCCTCGCCACAATGATGTCCGCCTCAAGATTCGAGGAGGCCGTGACATACATCAGCACACCCCGGCAAAACCCCAACTAGACTGGCCCTATCCTTCCCCGACAAGGCTGTCGCCATGATCTCGATGTCTTCGTTCAACGCCATGCTGGTGCCCATTATTGCCGGCATGATCCTGCTGGCCATCGGCTTCAACTTCCGTGACAAGAGCGTCGGGGTCTTTGCCATGTGGATCGGCATGTTGCTGATCCTCGCCACGGTGGTGATCAAGATCCTGAGCAAGCTCAACGAGTCGCTCTGACCCTGCCTCAGGCTGCGGGCGATTGTTCCGGTACAGGTTGCTCCGGCACATCCACGCCGACATGGATCGCATCGTGTCGCCAGAATTCCAGGTCGCAATCGATCAGCCGCTGGTGCTGGTCATAGTTGACCCGTGCGATGCGAAGCCCGGGGCTGCCCACCGAAACCTTCAACGCCGCTGCCGCTTCCGGCTGTAACGAGGTGGGCACGATTTCAAACTTCACCCGGCCGTAGTGCAGGTCGTAATGGCGGGCGTACAGTTCGGTGATGGACTGGTTGAGGTCAAACCCCAAGATGTCCGGAAAATACTGCGGGTTCAGGTAGTGCTCGACGTACAGCACCAGCCGTTCGTCGATACGCCGCACGCGGCAGATCTGGATCACGCTGGACAATGCCGGCAACTGCAACCAGGCGCACACCGCCGCCGAAGCGGGTTGCAGACGCGCCGAGATCACTTGGGTAGAAGGCACACGCCCCTGGGCTGCGACCATGGCGTGGAAATGGCTGCGCTGCATCAGGTTGTAGGCCAGGCGCGGCGGCGAGACGAACCAGCCCCGGCGCTCCTCCCGATAAATTTGCCCCTGGGCTTCGAGCTGCAACAACGCCTCACGCACGGTAATCCGCGTGGTCCCGAACAATTCACTGAGCTTGCGCTCGGCCGGCAATTTGCTGCCAGGCGCCAGCAACCCGTGGTCGAGCTGCTCTTGCAAGACCTGTCCGATGGCTGTCACCGCTTTGGTTGCATCGATGCGCATCAACGTTACCTATCTGGACTAGACCAGCACTGTTTCGGGGCAAGATCGACTGTCCATCGACCCGCTTCTTGGTCCAGCAAGCCTAGGCACTGCACATGACTGGCAGATGACAGAGCCGCCGAACGGTCGTTTTGCAAGCGTGCAAATTAACGGCCAAGTCCTTTCATATCAGCTGTTTAACCATGGTCTACGCTTAATTTGCAGCCAACCTCCACGAGCCGGGCATTTCCTGGTCCCTCCAACACCGACATCAAAATGTCACAGGGCTCGCCTACATTGGCTCAGGTATTGCTGACCTAGACCAACACAACCGCAATCGCAGCGTTGAAAACGCCCATAGGAGCTTCGGATGAAACAGCTTTTCCTGGCATCACTGTTAGGCTCGACCATTGCCATGTGCACCGCCGCCATGGCCGCTGACACCGATCTGAAAACGTTGGAAGCCGCTGCGAAAGCGGAAGGCGCCGTGAACAGCGTCGGCATGCCCGATGACTGGGCAAACTGGAAAGGCACCTGGGACGACCTGGCCAAGGTCTACGGCCTGAAACACATCGACACCGACATGAGCTCGGCCCAGGAAATCGCCAAGTTCGCCGCCGAGAAAGACAACGCCAGCGCCGACATCGGCGACGTCGGTGCAGCGTTCGGCCCGATCGCGGTCAAGCAGGGCGTGGTCCAACCCTACAAGCCAAGCACCTGGGAACAAGTCCCTGCCTGGGCCAAGGACCAGGACGGCAACTGGGCATTGGCCTACACCGGCACCATCGCGTTCATCGTCAACAAGAAGCTGCTGCACGGTTCCGAAGTGCCGACCAAGTGGGCGGACCTGAAGACCGGCAAATACAAAGTCTCCATCGGTGACGTGAGCACCGCCGCCCAAGCCGCCAACGGCGTGCTGGCCGCGGCCCTGGCCAACGGTGGCAACGAGAAGAACGTCCAGCCGGCATTGTTGATGTTCGCCGAAATCGCCAAGCAAGGGCGCCTGTCCATGGCCAACCCGACCATCGCCACGATGGAGAAAGGTGAAGTCGAAGTCGGCGTGGTCTGGGATTTCAACGGCCTGAGCTACAAGGCCAAGATGGCCAACCCGGATGACTACGTCGTGCTGATTCCGTCCGACGGCTCGGTCATCTCCGGCTACACCACCATCATCAACAAATACGCCAAGCACCCGAATGCCGCCAAGCTGGCTCGCGAGTACATCTTCAGCGACGCCGGCCAGATCAACCTGGCCAAGGGCAACGCCCGTCCGATCCGCGCCGAGCACCTGACCCTGCCGGAAGAGGTCAAGGCCAAGCTGCTGCCGAACGAGCAGTACAAAGGCGTGACCCCGATCAAGGATGCGGATGCTTGGGAGAAGACTTCCAAGGCGCTGCCGCAGGCGTGGAATGAACAAGTCATCGTCGAGATGAAGTGAGGCGCTAGCTCCCGCTCGGCTATCCACTGGGCACCCAAATGTGAAAGCAATCCCTGTGGGAGCCGAGCTTGCTCGCGATAAACGATGACACGGTCTTGCAGTTGAACCGTGTCGCCTTCATCGCGAGCAAGCTCGCTCCCACAGAAGCTGGCTTGCGCATCAGGTTCCCGGGGATTCGAGCTTTCTGGTATCTGCCCGGAGTCCCGGTACCCATGAAGCACAACGTCATCCTGGTGGTGCTCGACGGTCTCAACCATGAGGTCGCCCGGCATGCCATGGGGCATTTGCAGGCTTACGTCGGCGCAGGACGCGCGGCCCTCTACAAACTGGAATGTGAGTTGCCCGCCCTGTCCCGCCCGCTCTATGAATGCATCCTCACTGGCGTCGTGCCCATCGACAGCGGGATCGTGCACAACAACGTCTCGCGCCTGTCGAACCAGCGCAGCATTTTCCACTACGCCACCCAGGCCGGCTTGAGTACGGCGGCTGCGGCGTATCACTGGGTCAGCGAGCTCTACAACGTCTCGCCCTTCGTGGCCGGTCGTGATCGTCACACCGACAACCCCGATTTGCCGATCCAGTACGGGCATTTCTATTGGAATGACCACTACCCCGATTCCCATCTGTTCGCCGACGCCGAACACCTGCGCCAGCGCTACTTGCCGAACTTCCTGCTGGTGCACCCGATGAACATCGACGACGCCGGGCACAAGCACGGCCTCGACACCCCGCAATACCGCAACAGCGCCCGCTCGGCCGACATCAACCTGGCGGTCTACCTGCAAGACTGGCTCGACGCCGGTTACCAGGTGCTGGTGACCTCCGACCACGGCATGAACAACGACCGTTCCCACAACGGCCTGCTGGCCGAAGAACGGGAAGTACCGCTGTTCGTCCTGGGCAGCGGCTTCAGTTTCGATCCCGCCGCCAAGCCCCGGCAGACCGAACTGTGCGGCACCATTTGCCAATTGCTCGGCGTCGCCCACGACAAACCCTATTGCCAGGAGTTACTCAAGTGAACGCCATGACGCGCGGCAAATGGCTGGCAGCGTTGTGCCTGGTGCCCTTCGCGATTTTCTTCATCGTGTTCCAGATCGCCCCGCTGCTTTGGGTGCTGGTCAACAGCCTGGAATCGGAAGAGTTCGGCTGGGGCCTGGCCAACTTCAGCAAGATCTTCAGTTCCAAGTTCTACCTGCAAGCGATCCAGCACAGCCTGGAGATCAGCTTCTGGTCCAGTGTGTTCGGCATCGTCATCGCCGTGCTGGGCAGCTACTCCCTGCGCCAGGTGGATTCGCGGCTACGCAACTTCGTCAACGCTTTCGCCAACATGACCAGCAACTTCGCTGGCGTGCCCCTGGCCTTCGCCTTCATCATTTTGCTCGGGTTCAACGGCAGCATCACGATCATGCTCAAACAGGCGGGGATCATCGAGGATTTCAACCTGTACTCCAAAACCGGGCTGATCATCCTCTACACCTACTTCCAGATCCCCCTGGGCGTGCTGCTGCTCTATCCGGCCTTCGACGCCCTGCGCGAAGACTGGCGCGAATCCGCCGAGCTGCTGGGCGCCAACGGCTGGCAGTTCTGGCGCCACATCGGCTTGCCGGTGCTGACCCCGGCGCTGCTGGGCACCTTCGTGATCCTGCTGGCCAACGCCCTCGGCGCCTACGCCACGGTCTATGCGCTGACCACCGGCAACTTCAACGTGCTGCCGATTCGCATCGCCGCCATGGTCTCCGGCGATATTTCCCTCGACCCGAACATGGCCAGTGCCCTGGCCGTGATATTGGTGGCGTTGATGACCGTGGTCACCATCGTCCATCAGTTGCTGCTCAAGAGGAGCTACCATGTCTCGCGCTGAACCGGGCTCCGTCGGACTCTATCATCGGGCGGTGGTGTACCTGCTGTTCGCCATCCTGCTGCTGCCCCTGGCCGGCACGCTCGTCTACTCCATCGCCAGCAGTTGGTCGGCCACCGTGCTACCCAGCGGCTTCACGTTCAAATGGTATGTGCAGTTGTGGAGCGATCCGCGTTTTCTCCACGCCTTCGGCCAATCGCTGCTGGTCTGCGTCGGTGCGCTGGTGCTCTCGGTGGTGTTGATCCTGCCGTTGCTGTTCGTGGTGCATTACCACTTCCCCAGACTCGACGCGCTGATGAACATCCTCATCCTGCTGCCCTTCGCGGTGCCGCCGGTGGTGTCGTCGGTGGGGCTGTTGCAACTCTACGGCTCCGGGCCGCTGGCGATGGTCGGCACGCCATGGATCCTGATCGGCTGCTACTTCACCGTTGCCCTGCCGTTCATGTACCGGGCGATCACCAACAACCTGCAAGCCATCAACCTGCGCGACCTGATGGACGCCGCCCAACTGCTCGGCGCCAGCACCTTCCAGGCCGCATTCCTGGTGGTGCTGCCGAACCTGCGCAAGGGCCTGATGGTGGCGCTGCTGCTGTCCTTCTCGTTCCTGTTCGGCGAATTCGTGTTCGCCAACATCCTCGTCGGCACTCGCTATGAAACCCTGCAGGTGTACCTGAACAACATGCGCAACAGCAGCGGTCACTTCACCAGTGCGCTGGTGATTTCCTACTTCTTCTTCGTACTGGTCCTGACCTGGGCGGCCAACATCTTGAACAAGGACAAAAGCCAATGAGCTACGTCAGCGTCCAACACCTGCAAAAAAGCTACGCCGGCACGCCGGTGTTCAGCGACATCAATTGCGAGATCCGCAAGGGCGAATTCGTCACCCTGCTCGGCCCTTCCGGTTGTGGCAAATCCACGCTGTTGCGCTGCATTGCCGGCCTGACCGCAGTGGATGCCGGCCAGATCATCCTGGACGGGCAAGACATCGTCCCATTGAGCCCGCAGAAACGCGGGATCGGCATGGTCTTCCAGAGCTACGCCTTGTTCCCCAACATGACCGTGGAACAGAACGTCGCCTTCGGCCTGCGCATGCAAAAAGTCGACGCCTCGGACAGCCACAAGCGTGTGCTGGAGATCCTGCGCCTGGTGGAGCTGCATGATTTTGCCGGCCGCTATCCCCATCAACTGTCCGGCGGCCAATGCCAGCGCGTCGCCCTCGCCCGCTCCCTGGTGACCCGGCCGCGCCTGTTGCTGCTGGACGAGCCGCTGTCGGCCCTGGATGCACGGATTCGCAAGCACTTGCGCGAACAGATCCGACAGATCCAGCGTGAGTTGGGCCTGACCACGATCTTCGTCACACACGACCAGGAAGAAGCCCTGACCATGTCTGACCGGATTTTCCTGATGAACCAGGGAAAGATCGTACAAAGCGGCGATGCCGAAACCCTTTACACAGCGCCAGTCGACGTCTTTGCCGCCGGTTTCATCGGCAACTACAACCTGCTGGACGCCGACAGCGCGACCAAACTGCTGCAACGGCCGGTGAGTGGCCGTATCGCCATCCGTCCGGAAGCCATCGAGCTGAGCCGCAACGGCGAGGCCGATGCGCTGATCCGCAGCCACAGCCTGTTGGGCAACGTGATTCGCTACCGGGTCGAGGCCCGTGGCGTGGAACTGGTGGTGGATGTACTCAATCGCTCGGCCGCCGACCTGCACCCCGATGGCGCACGCCTGTCACTTTCCATCGATCCGTCGGCGCTGTGTGAGGTAGCCTGATGGCTGTATCGATTTTGAAGCTGATCTTGAAGAGGAAAACGCGCTGATGGCCCTGGCAATTTTTGATCTGGACGAAACCCTGATCCACGGCGACTGCGCCACCCTCTGGAGCGAACAGATGGGGCGCCTGGGCTGGGTCGATCCCGAGTCGTTCATGCAGCGCAACAACGCGCTGATGGACGCCTACAGCCACGGCAAGCTGAGCATGGAAGAGTACATGGACTTCAGCCTGGAACCGATGATCGGCCGCACACCGGAAGAAATCGAGCACCTGGTGGCACCGTGGGTGGAAGACTTCATCGAGCCGATCATCTTCAGCGACGCCACCAAGACCATCGCCGAACACCGCAAGGCCGGCGACCGGATCCTGGTGATCTCGGCCTCGGGCACGCACCTGGTCAAGCCGATTGCAGAGCGCCTGGGCATCGACGAGATCCTGGCGATCGAACTTGAAGTGGCCCATGGGGTGTACAGCGGCAAGACCGTGGGCACCCTGACCTACCGCGAAGGCAAGATCGCGCGGCTGCTGGACTGGCTGGATGCCGAGGAGGAGAACCTGGAAGGCGCGAGTTTCTATTCCGACTCGCGCAATGACCTGCCGCTGTTGCTCAAGGTCGATTACCCGCACGTAGTGAACCCCGACCCGGTATTGAAGGCTCATGCCGAATCGGCCGGGTGGCCAATCCATACCTGGAAATAAGCCCTCTGTGGGAGCGAGCTTGCTCGCGATAGCGGTGGATCAGCCGGCATTGATTTATCTGATACACCGCCATCGCGAGCAAGCTCGCTCCCACAGGTTCAGGTTCAGGTTCAGCCCAACAGCAGCCACAGGCTCCAGCCGAGCAACAACACACCGCAGAGACGACTGAGCCAGAGTCCCTGCGGCAGGTTTTTCTCCAGCAAGATGAAGGCACCGATCACTGCCACCCAGAGCAGGTTCATCACGCCGACCACGAACAGCAGGCCCATCAGGGCCCAGCAGCAGCCCAGGCAGTAAGCGCCATGGGCCAGGCCCATGCGCCAGCCGCCGAGCACGTCGGGGCGCCAGTAGCTGAGCAGAAAATGCAGCGGTCCGCGACAATGCTCAAGGCAGACCGCCTTGCTTGGCAGCCATTGATAGACGCCTGCGACCAACAGCAGGCCGGCGCCCAGCGCGGTACTGGTGCTGCGCATCCCCGGACTGAGCAGGGCGAGCTGCTCGAGCGCCCATTGCAGCGCCGTGGCGCCCAGGGCAAAACCGGCCCAGACCAGGACATAGGCGCCGCAGAACAGCAGCAGGGCCAGGTGTCGCCGCGGTGCCGGCATGCGCTTGCGCAGCATCTGCTGGTAGATCAACAGCATGGGCAAGGTGCTGGGCAGCATCATGCCGACCATCATCACCACCCACATCGCGAACATCAGCAGCGCATCGGCCAGGCTCCAGGACATGAGCATGCCGCCCATTGCCGTATCAGCCATGCCGCCCGGCGCACTCATGTCGCGAGCCATGCGCAACAGCAGCAGCCAGGCCAGGGCGGTCAGCGCGAGCAGGCAGAGCAGGAGCAGCCACTGCTCGCCTGTCAGTCGCTTGCTCGGCGTCACCGCCTGAGGTTCTGCCATTACGGCTCTATGCCATGGCCGGTGAAGTGCACGTGGGCGAGGTGGCTATGACTGCCCTGGGATTGCAGTTTGAGGGCTGAATGCGTCTGGTAGCTGCCGCTGGCCACTTCGGCCTCAAGGAACTCGAAGCCGTTGGGCAAGGACAGGCGGACTCGATGAGGTGAGCCGTCGACCGGGCTGCGGATCGGCTCGCCGCTGGCCTGCAGCACGCCTGGAATGTCCAGGTGCGCCAAGCGCTGATCGACATCGATGGAGAGGGTGATGGGCACGAACAGCGGTTCGAATGCTTCACTCATGGTGCTACTGAACACCTGAAACACGTTGGCCCCGGGGTCGCTCTCCAAGCCAGAAAGAATGGTCAGCAGGGCCTGGCGTTGTGCCTCGTCGGCGCGTTCATCGATGAACACCTGGCAACTGCCGTTGCCCTCATGGATGGCACCCGGCCAAGCGAAGGTGGCGGCCCAGCACAAACCGTCCAGCGCTACCTGATTGAAATACCCGTGTTCCACTCGCATCGACGCCACCGCCTGGCAGTGACCCTGAGTCGGGGGTGCATTGAATTGACAGGGGCAGCCCCAATTGCAGTTGCAGGCAATGAATTCGACGCCCTGCATGCGCCATTCGGCGATGGCCATGATCAACCTCTTCACCTGGCGGGTGAAATGAAAGCTGCGGTTACCCCATCCCCCATTAGTTAACGCTAGCAGGGCCCGCGCATCGGATACGGGCTGCCGACCGAAGGTGCAAGCCACCGTCGATAGGGATGAGGTTGCCAGTCATGTCGGCGCGGGCCTGCAAATGTTCCTGCAAATAAAGACATCTGTGGGAGCGAGCTTGCTCGCGATGGCTTTGGATCAGCCGGCATTGATTTAGCTGACACACCGCCATCGCGAGCAAGCTCGCTCCCACAGGGCCGAAATCAGCTCAGGCTCTCATCGATCACCAACACCAGCTTCCCGGACACCTGGTTGGTCGCCAGCTCCGCAAACGCCGCTTCGGCGTCCTTGATGGCGAAGGTCTTGGCCAGTTGCGGGCTCAGGCGCTTGTCGGCAAACAGCGGCCACACCTGTTGGCCCAGCTCGCTGATCAGGTCGGCCTTGAACTGCTCGTCACGGCTGCGCAAGGTCGAACCGAGCAATTGGATGCGTTTGCCCAGCACCTGCGCCAGATCGAGTTCGGTCGAGCGCCCGCCCATCAGACCGATCAATACCCAGCGGCCGTCAACTGACAAAAGTTTCACGTTGAGTTTGGCGTAGCTACCGCCCACCGGATCGAGGATCACGTCGAACGGACCGAGATCGTTCAAACTCTCCAGGCCGTCGGTGCGCACCACGCCACCCTGGGCGCCCAGGGCCTCGCAATAGGCCAGCCGCTCGGTCGAACCGACACTGACCCAACATGGGTTGCCGAACGCCTTGCACAGCTGGATCGCGGCCGAACCGACGCCACTGGCCCCGGCGTGCAACAGTACTTTTTCACCCGGCTTGAGCGCCGCCAGCTGGAACAGGTTCAGCCACGCAGTGCCGTAGACCTCCGGCAGCGCGGCCGCTTCAGTCAATGACAGGCCCTCCGGCACCGGCAATACATGCCGGCCATCGACCACCACCTCCTCGGCCATCCCACCGCCGGCCAGCAACGCGCAAACGCGGTCGCCCACCTGCCAGGACGAGCCCGGCCCGACCTCGCTGATCACCCCGGCGCACTCCAGCCCCAACACCTGGCTGGCGCCGGGTGGCGGCGGGTAAAGTCCGGCTTTTTGCAGCAAATCGGCCCGATTCAGGCCGGCGGCTGCCACACGAATACGAACTTGCCCGACATCACACGCCGGGCTCGGCTCATCTGCCCATACCACTTGGCCTTCAACGCCTTGCAATGCTTTCACGGTGCCTCCATAGTGAGTCTCGACTGGGCCCGCTGCTTCAACGCCGGGCTTTCTTGCATTATGCGCCCGGGCCACATGGAACCGGCGACTTCAAAGACGGCCTAATATGCGTTATCAATTGTCCCTGCGTCGAATCAGCATGAAGCATCTGTTCCCCAGTACCGCCCTCGCGCTAGTCATTGGCCTCGGCCTGTTACCGTTGTCGAACGATACGTTCGCAGCCAACAGCTGGGACAAGCTTCAGCCCGATCGTGACGAGGTGATTGCCAGCCTTAACGTGGTCGAGTTGCTCAAGCGCCATCACTACAGCAAGCCGCCGCTCGATGATGCGCGCTCGGTCATCATCTACGACAGCTACCTGAAGCTGCTCGATCCGTCGCGCAGTTATTTCCTGGCCAGCGACATCGCTGAATTCGACAAGTGGAAAACCCAGTTCGACGACTTCCTCAAGAGCGGCGACCTGAACGCCGGGTTCACTATCTACAAGCGCTACCTGGACCGCGTGAAGGCGCGTCTGGACTACGCCATTGCCGAGCTGAACAAAGGCGTCGACAAAATCGATTTCAATACCAAGGAAACCTTGCTGGTCGATCGCAAGGATGCCCCTTGGCTCAAAAGCACAGCCGAACTCGACGACCTGTGGCGCAAGCGCGTCAAGGACGAAGTGCTGCGCATGAAGATCGCCGGCAAGGATTCCAAGCAGATCCAGGAAACCCTGACCAAGCGCTACAAGAACCAATTGGTTCGCCTGGACCAGACCCGCGCCGAGGACATTTTCCAGGCGTACATCAACACCTTCGCCATGTCCTACGACCCGCACACCAATTATCTGTCGCCGGATAACGCGGAAAACTTCGACATCAACATGAGCCTGTCCCTGGAAGGCATCGGTGCGGTGCTGCAGAGCGACAACGACCAGGTGAAAATCGTGCGCCTGGTCCCGGCGGGCCCTGCGGACAAGACCAAACAGGTCAGCCCGGCGGACAAGATCATCGGCGTCGCCCAAGGCAACAAGGAAATGGTCGACGTGGTCGGCTGGCGCCTGGACGAAGTGGTCAAGCTGATCCGTGGTCCGAAAGGCTCGGTCGTGCGCCTGGAAGTCATCCCGGCCAGCAATGCGCCGAACGACCAGACCAGCAAGATCGTGTCCATCACCCGTGAAGCGGTGAAGCTGGAAGAACAGGCAGCGAAGAAATCAGTCCTCAACCTCAAGCAGGATGGCAAGGACTACAAGCTCGGCATCATTGAGATCCCGGCCTTCTACCTGGACTTCAAGGCCTTCCGCGCCGGGGATCCGGACTACAAGAGCACCACGCGCGACGTCAAGAAACTGCTGACCGAGCTGCAGAAGGAAAAAGTCGACGGCGTGGTCATCGACTTGCGCAACAACGGCGGCGGCTCCCTGCAGGAAGCCACCGAGCTGACCAGCCTGTTCATCGACAAAGGCCCGACCGTGCTCGTGCGTAACGCCGATGGTCGAGTGGATGTGCTGGAAGACGAAAACCCCGGTGCGTTCTACAAGGGGCCAATGGCCTTGCTGGTCAATCGCCTGTCCGCTTCTGCCTCGGAGATTTTCGCCGGCGCCATGCAGGACTATCACCGTGCGCTGATCATCGGCGGCCAGACCTTCGGCAAAGGCACCGTGCAGACCATCCAGCCGCTCAACCATGGCGAACTGAAGCTGACCCTGGCGAAGTTCTACCGGGTTTCCGGCCAGAGCACCCAGCACCAGGGCGTGCTGCCTGACATCGATTACCCGTCGATCATCGACACCAAGGAAATCGGTGAAAGCGCCCTGCCCGAAGCCATGCCGTGGGATACCATCCGGCCTGCGATCAAACCGGCCGTGGATCCGTTCAAGCCGTTCCTGGCCCAGCTCAAGTCCGAGCATGACACCCGCACGGCCCAGGATGCAGAGTTTGTCTTCATCCGCGACAAGCTGGCCCTGGCGCAGAAGTTGATGCTGGAGAAAACCGTTACCCTCAACGAAGCCGACCGTCGCGCGCAGCATGCCGACATCGAGGCCAAGCAACTGGTCATGGAAAACCTGCGTCGCAAGGCCAAGGGCGAAGAACCGCTCAAAGAGCTGAAGAAAGAGGACGAAGACCTGATCACCGAGCCAGAGAAAACCAAGCCGGAAGACGATGCCTACCTGAGCGAGACCGGGCGGATCCTGCTGGATTACCTGAAACTCAACACGGCGATCGCCAAGCACTAAGATGATGGCCATTTAATGGTGATGCTCGTCGGAGTGTCATCAAACTGACATCAGTCTGTCGTGAAATACAGGACTGGGTGCCGCGCACCCGGTCCTTTTTTTATCGCCAGAGATTGCCATGACCACGACAGAACAGCTGAGTGCCTTGAGTTCGATCCTGGCTCAAAGCGGTTTGCACAGCCTGTTCCAACCGATCATCTGCCTTTCCGAACGGCGCATCGTGGGTTATGAAGCCTTGACCCGCGGCCCCTCCAACAGCCCGTTGCACTCCCCCATCGCGCTGCTTTCCGTGGCCCGCCAGGCCGGCCGCCTCAGCGAACTAGAGTTGGCCTGCCGCCGCAGCGCCTGCCAGCGCTTCAACGAGCAAAAACTCCCGGGCAAGCTGTTTCTCAACGTCTCGCCCGAGTCGCTGCTGGAGTCCGCGCACCAGACCGGGCGCACACTGCAACTGCTGCAGGACCTCGGCATTGCCCCCAGCCAGGTCGTGATCGAACTGACCGAACAAACCCCTATCGATGACTTCCAGCTCCTGCAAACCGCGCTGCATCATTATCGCGCGATGGGTTTCTCGATTGCCCTGGACGACTTGGGCGCCGGTTATTCGAGCCTGCGGCTGTGGTCTGAATTGCGGCCCGACTATGTGAAGATCGACCGGCATTTCATCGACGGCATCCACCAGGACGCCCTCAAGCGCGAGTTCGTGGGCTCGATCCTGAAAATCGCCCGGGCCTCCCGCGCCCAGGTGATTGCCGAGGGAATCGAACTGCCGGAAGAACTGGCGGTGCTGATCGAAATGGGCGTCGACCTGGTCCAGGGCTATCTGCTGGCCCGGCCTCAGGAACAACCGTCACGCGATGCCAGGGCGCTGATGCCCAAGCAGGACAGCGGCGTGGCGACGTTGAACGATGAGGTCAACGACCTCAGTGCGCTGCTCAACGAACAACCGGCAGTGGCCCACAACACACCGACAGCCACCGTGCTGGAAGCATTTCGGCGCCAGGCCAACCTCAACTCCCTGGCGGTGCTGGATGATCAAGGGCAGCCCTGCGGCATCGTTCATCGCCATTCGCTCTCGGATGCCTTGCTCAAGCCCTTCGCCACCGACCTGTTCGCCCGCAAACCCATCAGCCGCTTGATGAGCGACGACTTTCTCGCCGTGGAGTTGAACCAGTCGCTGCAACAAGTCAGCCGCCTGATCACCAGCCGCGCCCGACAACGCATCGAAGAAGACTTCATCATCACCCTCAACGGCGGTTACCTGGGCCTGGGCCGGGTGATCGATGTGCTCAAGCTCATCACCGAACTGAAAATCCAACAGGCCCGCTACGCCAACCCCCTGACCCTGCTGCCGGGCAACGTCCCGATCCAGCAATGCCTCACGCGCCTGCTGCAACAACGGCAGGAATCGGTGATCTGCTACGTGGACATCGACAGTTTCAAACCCTTCAACGACATCTACGGCTACGGTCGCGGCGACGAAGTCCTGCTGTGCCTGGCCCAATGCCTGAACGAACGCATCGACCCCAGCCGCGACTTCGTCGGCCACATCGGCGGCGACGACTTCCTGCTGGTCCTCGGCCCGGAAGACTGGCGCAGACGCCTGGACCAGCTCCTCAGCGACTTCCAGACCCACTGCCGCCGCTTCTACCGCCCCGAGCACCTGGAGGCGGGATGCTTTACAGCGTTGAACCGACAGGGCGTTCGACAGGAGTTCGCGTTGTTGTCGCTGTCGATTGGGGTAGTGCACCTGCGCGCCGAGGCCTGTGAGGAATTGGATGCCAGCCAGTTGGCGGAACTGGCTTCGCAGGCCAAGCATCATGCCAAGGAGATTTTGGGAGGGAGTGTGTATTTGGTGGAGGGTTTGGCGGAGCGGGAGTCTGTGGTGGGGTTGGGTTTGACGGTGTGAAGCATCTGGCGCGGCCCCGTGGCGAGGGAGCTTGCTCCCGCTGGGCTTTGTAGGAGCTGGCGAAGCCTGCGATCTTTTGATCTTGCTCTTTCGCTTGAGATTCAACTGTCAGGGAAAAGATCGCAGCCTCGCTTCGCTCGGCAGCTCCTACAGGCCCAGTAGGAGAAGGCTCCCTCGGCACGAAAAACGGTGCGGTGGTGGGGTGATTAAACATTTGCCTTATCTGAACTACCAGGTTGCAGGATCTTCCTGGCTGGCTTTATCAAGCTCCTCGCTCCACTCTTCTGCTAGATACTTATAGATATCCTCAAAGAAAACTCTGAAATCCTCCATTTCATCCCATCCCGGCGGAAGGGCTGAATGTGAAACCACTTCGTGTTCGAACACCTCACCGAAGTCATACTCCGGATCGTCGAGTGCAATTGCGAGCACACAAAAAAATAAAAATTTGTGACGATAGCTTAGATTTCTAAAACGATGGATCACGTACTTATAAATCAACTCTTTCCGATCGTCAGCATTATTGAGATCGAACTGCGACAGTTCCTCCCCCAGAGTCTCTTCACAGTCATATATCTCGAAGCCGCCGAGAAAATGTCCGACCTGAGGATCATAGGGACGATCAAGAAACGGATGCATCAACATCAAAACCTCCTACGGGATAAGCGGTGACCGGACGTAGCGTTTCGTAATCGAATCTGACTTCGAATACATTAATTTCGCTTTGAAATATTGGATTCTCTCTGTCATTTACGTTGGGTATGTATCCCTGCCCAACCTTGGGCATATACATGCGCACGACTGGATTCCCTCTTTTGTCTTCGCCGGTAAAACGTGGAAGACCTCTGGCTTCGCGGGTCAGTGCTTCATTTATGGCTTGATGCTGTATTCGAAAACTATTGAATTTGGTGCTACAGTTGGCTCTCCACTGCCTTTGCCTTGAGAATTTCACGTTTTCGGTGCGAGCTTCCGATGAGCTTTCATCAGACATGTACGAACCATATCTTTTTGTTTTCTTCAAACAACTGCCTCCCTAAATCATGTCATTGAACTGAATCTAAATGATATCGACGCAGACAACCCAATAAAATCTTCATAAATTGACGCGAATCCTTAACATCATCATCAAAATAGGTCGTTATCTTAGAAAAGATCTCATCAAAATCGGATCCCCCCTCCAAATAAAACGAAATTTTTTCGATAAACCATTCACGCTCATGACTTTGAAATGCCAAAAAATCCGGCTTAAGCAAGTGATCAAATAATTCCGCCAACTCAGAGTCTGAGTTAACATCCTTCGAAACGATATACGCCTCTCTAGCCTCATCTATTGTATTTTCAATATCAAATACAAAAAGGAGACTTCTTAGCACAACCATATCAGACGACTTCGTCATCATTCAAATTCCGTGTAGCTAGTTATTGGAAAACCTGCATTATTCAGTATCACTACTGCTTTCGTTTGTTGCCCATACTGCAATCCTTCTTTCTTGTAACCTTCCCCTATCGTTTTTCCAAATTCAATCGGCTCGCGAGATTGTTGAAGGCCGCTTTGCCTAAAAACTAGTTTCGCCCTATATATAGCGTTCAATTGATCTCTATGGCTTATGAAGCGTGTCGCTGCAGAGGGAATCTTCGCCTGACCTATTTTATTGCCTTGGGTATAAATTTCTATTTCGCCTGTTCCAGGATTTCGCCCTGTCGTAACGCGTTCCAGCTGAGCATCCGTCGTAGTTTGAGCACCGTGTTTTTGTAAGAAATGCGCTTTGTCGATAGATCGCTCCATCTCATCCAAGCGCCGGTAGGCATTCGCCTCCGCCAACTCATCAATCCGCGCCCGCCGCTGCTCCGCCGTCATCGGCAGCCGCGGTTCCCCCTCATCCACCCCAACCTTAGCCGCCGGATCCTGCTCCCCAACCGCCGGCCTACACCCACCCTTCCCCGGGCAATCCACCAACCCCAACGGATCCACCCACCCCGTCGGGTTCAGGGTGTACCGATACCCATTGAGCCCACCCACCAACTTGCTCGGGTCGGGCGTCAGGTAACGGCCGGTCTCGGGATTGTAGTAGCGGTGCCGGTTGTAGTGCAGGCCGCTTTCGGGGTCGAAGTATTGGCCCTGGAAGCGCAAGGGTTGCTCAAGCTGTTCGCCGCCGCCGTGCTGCAGTTCAGTGAGTTTGCCGTAGCCGTTGTAGCGCGCCGACCAGACGATCTGGCCGCTGTAGCTGGTCAGTTCCTGGGGCGTGCCCAGGTGGTCGAGGTGGTAGTAGAACGGCGTGGCTTTTTCCGGGCCTTCGCCATCAAGCATCGCCAGCGGGCGGAAGGTGCCGGGTTCGTAGACGTAGCTGCGGTGGTGGCGCGGGCTGTTTTCGGCGACGACCTGGTCGCCCTGCCAGAAAAATTCCGTGGTCAGGCCGTCCACGGTCTTGCTGATGCGTCGGCCAAAGGCGTCGTAGCGGTAGGACGTTTCGCGGCCGTTGGCCGTGGTGACGCCAATCAGGCGGTGCTGGCTGTCGTAGCGGTAGGCGCTGACCAGGGCCTGGTCGCGGCGTTCGCGGATCAGGTTGCCGAAGGCGTCGTAGTCGTAGTGGCGGTCGCCCTCCTTCAGCAGGCGGTTGCCCTTGAGGGTGGTCGGGCCGGGGCGGTCCTGCATCATCAGGTTGCCGGCCGGATCGTGGCAGAAGTGTTCCGGCGGTTCGCTGTGGGAAAAGTCGATGCGGGTCAGGCGATCCAGCGGGTCGTACTGGTAGCTGCGGCGGCTTCGGTTGTCGGAAAGGGTTTGCAGGTTGCCCTTGGCGCTGTAGGCATAATCGCGCCAGAACAGTTGCTGCTGTTGGCTCTGCCACACGGTCTGGGCCTTGAGGCGGCCCTGTTCGTCGTAATCGTAGTCACTGAGCAGCCGGCCCTGCTGGCGTTGCCGTTCGCGTCCGCCGACAAAGCGGTGTTCGGTCAGGCGCGTGCCGTTGAGGTCGATGGCGGTCAGTGCGCCACCTGGGGCATGGTGGTAGTCGAGCTGGCTGTCGTCCGGCAGGCGCAGGTGGTTGAGGCGCCCGCAGGCGTCGTAGCGATAACGCAGGGTGCCCCAGCCCTGGTGCTCGCAGACCAACCGGTCCTGGGCGTCGTACTCGAAGGCCAGCGGATGATCGCTGCCGTCGTTGACGTGGACCAGCCGGCCCAGCTCGTCGTAGCGGTATTCGATGGCCTGGCCGTCGGGCAAGGTCTTGACCCGCAGCCGCCCAGCCGCGTCGCGCTGGTACTGGGTGAGCCGTTGCGAACCGTCCTCGCCGTGCTCGGTTTTCTCCAGCAGGTGGCCGTTGAGGTCGTAGGCGTAGGCGGTGCGTTGGCCGTCGAAGCCGACTTGCTGTCGGATCAAGCCGTTGGGCGTGTAGTCCAGCTGATATTTTTCGCCGGATTCGTTTTCGATTTCGGTCAGCAACAGCCGCGCCGAGTCGTAGCGGTACTTCAGCTCGCTGCCGTCGGGGTTCAGGCGACGGCTGACCAGGTGCAAGTCGTCGGCGTATTCGTAGCGGGTGACCCGCCCTTGTTCATCGCATTCGGCGGTGACCTTGCCGTAGGCGTTGTAGCGCCAGGTCCGGGTGGCACCGTTGGGCAAGGTCACCTGCAGCAGGCGGCCGACGGCGTCCCATTGGTAGTGCGTGAGCGCGCCGTGTTCGTCCTGACGGCTGAGTAAACGCCCCAGGGCGTCGTAGGAAAAACACCGGCGACTGCCGTCGGGCAGGATCTCTTCGGTCAGTTGACCCAGGCGACTCCAGGTGAAGCGATGTTCGCCGCCGTCCGGGGCATACGTCGCCAGCAGTTGCCCATGGGCGTCGTAGGCATATTCCGTGCGCCGGCCGTCCGGATCGATGAGGACGATCACCTCGCCGCGGGCATTGCGCCGGTAGGTCCACACGGCCTTGCCGCGCGAACGAGTGTGCAGGAAACCGTTGCGGTATTCGTAGGACGTCGGCGCCTCGTCCGGGGAAGCAGCGCCACCAGCCGTCCGACGTCGTCGTAACGGTATTCGGTCACGGCGCCCAGCGGGTCCTGTTCGGCGATCAACCGACCCTGTTCGTCATAGGCCTTGAGGTGCTCGCCGCCGTCGGGCTCGACCTTGCGCACCAGCCGCGCCCGCTCGTCGTGGACATACACCTCCTGGCTACCATCCAGGTGCCGGACCGTGACGCTGCCGTCTTCGCCCCAGGTGTAGCGACTGTCCATCTGCGCAAACGAGGCCCAATGCCGTACGCAGCGGGACGCCGGTCCGACGCCTTGCCATTCCCAATAAAAACTCGCGCCACCGGCCAGTTGTCGCTGGAGGATGACGTGCTGGTCGTCGTAGTCGTAGCGTTCGCTTTCACCGGCGGCATTGGTCGCTTCGATCAGTCGGAAACGTCCGTCGTAGCGGTAGGAAACCAGCGTCTGTTCGGTCCGCCAGGCTTCGTCGAGGGTAATAGCGGGATGGAAGCTCTGGTAATCGACGGCGATCAGGTGGCGCTGCTCGTAACGCAGGCGCAGGGCGCGCCCGGCGCCGTCGTCCAAACGGCAGATGTCGCCATGGATGTTGCGCTGGAGGGTCAGGCGGTTGTCGTAGCGGTCGCTGAGGGCGCTCAGGTGGCCGTCGCGAAAGTGCAGGAATGCTGCGTTTTCGCCGGGCTGGGCGACGATCAGTTCGTCTGCCTCGGCCCCCAGGTAGATCGCCGCGCGAGCCAGGCTGTTGTGGATCGCCGGACGCTGGGCGTTAGGCAGTGGAAAGATCGTGCGGCGGTTTTCCTGGTCGACCCAGGTGACCTGCTCGCCCTCAAGTTCCAAGCGATGGGCCAGGGCATGGCTCCAGCCACGCCCGAGGCCGACGTCCAGGTCAGCGGCGCTGGTGCGGTACAAACGGGTGAAGACGAACGGCAAGCGACCATCGAGGGTGCCATCGTCGAGGGTCAGCAGTTCTTCGCCGGTGACCATCGACACCGGACAGCCGCTGGTCTGGGTCTGGGACGCGGTGTCGGCGGGGTCGCCATTGGGGTTTTTCGACTGGGCGGGGGCGTCGTCGTGGGGTTCGTGTTTTTTCAGCGTGGTGTTGCGCTGCGCATCCCAGCGCAGTTGCATCCGGCCCTTTTTCACGCCAGCCGCGATACCGCGTGCCGCCACGGTTTTGTAGCGATCCACGTAGGTCATGAAGCCGTTGACCACCGCGAAGATCGCACGGATAAAACGCTGCATGGCGTTCAGCAGGGTTGCACCGTGCCTGGCCAACCGCATCGACAGGTAGGCAATCCCGGCCCCTGCCCCGGCAAAGGTCAAGACCACACCGATCAGCAAGTCGATTACCAGTTGCACCGCCACGGTCGAGAGCCCTTTGGCCGTTTCGCCAGCGACTTCACTAGGCGGCAACATCTCCAGCCAGAGGCTGGCAGTGCGCACCAACAGGCACAGTGCCGCTTCGTCGCTGGCCAGCAGTTGCAGCTTGGCCATCACTTGCGGCGTGTCCTGAGCCAGTTTTTTCAACTGATCAGCGCTTTCGCCCAACCGCTCAACAAACTGACCGGGGTCCTTGAGGATGTCCGAGAGCAAACTGATGCTGTCCCATACACTTTCAATCGCCGCCCAACTGCCGGCGAGTAACCCGTTGCCCACCGCCGCCGCCGAAGTCGACAGCGATTGTTGTGCCCATCGCGGCTTGAAACCCTGCCACTCGCCGCGCAGCCAGTCCGTCAGATCGGTGGTCAGACCATCGTAGGAAGAAAACAGATTCGCGATTTGCTTGGCGGACACCTCGCCCTGAACGTGAACCCGATAGGACTTGCCCGCCTCCCCCGTGAAGGTCCCCAGGCCTTGGGCATCCAGGGTGACTGGAGTGACCTCGCCGCTGGCCACATCCACCACATCCACCACGATGTCGCCCAGCGGGATGTCGTACACCGACTCGAACTTGCTTTCGATCGTCATCGGCCCGCCCTTGGGGCACTGGACGACCGTGGAGAGGAAGTCATCGTCACCGGTGCTGACAGCGGTGGTGCTGTCGCCAAAGCGGATCAGCCGCTCCATGCCCATCAGTGACGGCAAGTCAGCGGCATGACTGGCACGGTCCGCCGCTCGGCTGTACCAGCGCTCGAGCTGCTCGCGGTAGACCGACAAGGTGCCTTTGAAGCTGTCGAGTTCCTGCTCGATTCGGCTCACCTGATCCATCAGGACAGGGCTCGCTCAAGGGCCGGCAGGAAAAAACGGTCGAACATGGGCAGACGTCTCGCAGCACTCAGGGAGCGCGAGACTTTGCCGGGGATGACAGGGGAATTAAGTCAGGGGAAGGAGACAGAGCGCGTAGGGCGATTCGCTAAATTCGTCTGACCTGCACAACGAATCGCCTGTGGATAGCCCTAGATATCGTGAGCCTCAAGTGATTTGAGCTTGATTTCGGCCAGCGGATGCCCGGCTTTCGCCGCCAAGGTCCACCAACGCGCCGCTTCAACCGGGTCCGGCGCCTTGCTGGCTGTGCCGGCCAGGCTGATCACGCCAACCTGGTAGGCGGCCTTGCCATCACCGGCCAATGCCGCCAGCTGCAGCAGGCGAATTCCTTCTTCCCGGGCGCCCAGCCCTTGGCCGCGAAACGTGAGGATATGCCCATAGAAGCTTTGCGCACCGACGTCGCCCAAGTTCGCCATGCGCGAGAACTGACCCTCGAGCCAGGCCCAGCCACGCGGCTGACGAACGAACCAGGACCAATGAAACAACCGACGCGCCAGCCAGTAACCGGCCCGCGCCTTGAGTCGCCAGAGCACTCAGGCCTCCGCCGACTCGGGGTATTCGTATTCAAATACCCGGACCACTTCCGAAGCGTGCCAGGAAGCAGCGGCCACGCCATCGGAAGGCCCGGAAAAACGACCCAAGCGTTCTACACACTCGAAGAACCCCGTGCGCGGCAACCGACTGGCGCCCTGGCTGATCACCAATGAACTGCGCAGCGGCTGTTCCGCCCGGGCGTCCAGCGCCGCCAGGTGTTCCAGGGCCGCGGTCAAGGTCTGCATGGCCGGGCTGGGCAGCTGCAGACGCTCCAGCAACGCGCGGTAGGTCAACAAATGGCGCTGGCGGCGCGCCTGGTCCAACTCACCCAACAACCCATCCCAATGCTGCCGACTGATGCGTACGCTCACGATTCTTCCCTCCAACCCGGCACCGTCAACTCCCAGGCCAGACTGCGCCGAATCGCGGCATCGGGCTGACGCTCGCCGCTCTCGATCAAGGCCAGATAAGACGGGCTGATACCTACCGTGCGGGCCAGCGCCTCGATGGCGATGCCCTTCCCTTCGCGTAAACTGCGTAATTGATCCAGGCCAGGGAGAACCTGGCCCGGTGCCGCCGCGTGACGGACTGTCGCTTCGCGCGGCGGAGCTTGATCGATGCCTGCTGCCTTCAACAACGACTGGTACTGATCCCACGGCAAAACCGCGTATTCGGGCTCTCCGTCACGTGTGATTACTTGAATATCCATGTCTACCCCGTAGGACAACAACACTTAGCGAGCCAGCCTTTTTTCTTAGAAGTGTAATCCTAATACCGGCTAAGGTCGCGGGGCGATGAATTCTCTGGGGCAAGTGCTACCGAATCAGGTTTCTTTCTGACCTTGGAGTTGAAGTTGTTCCGGGGTATCGGGAAGCCTTTCGACCCGGGCAAGCTTCTCGGGCGATTGCCGATAACGCCAGGCGCGGAAAGCCTCGAGTTCAACGTCGAGGGTTTTCATGACCCAGGCCAGCACCGCGATATCGTCGAACATGCCAAACATCGGCAAGATATCTGGAATTGCATCCAGGGGGCTGAGGAAATACATGAGCCCTGCCACCACCGACAGCATCGACTTGGCGCTGACAGCGCGGTATTCGCCCCGCCAGTAGGCCAGGCACAAGGCCTGCAACAGACGCAGGTCTTCCTTGAGCTTGCCCAGTCGTCCGCCCTCTCGGGCGCCTTTGCTGGCGACGGCGAACAACAACGTAGGCAATCGACCGCGGGCCAGCAGGCGGCCTGCCAAGGGCAGAAATCGCGCAAAATTCCACGGGGCCTTCATTTTTTCTCCCACTGAAATGTTATCCACACAAATTGTGGATAACCTTGTGAACAGAGCTGCATTTCACCGCTGAAGCCCCCGTTTCATAAGGGCCCGGCTTAGATCGGGCGTTTTTTACTCACATAAAAAAACCCAATATTTCATTGACTTGACCGGCTGACTGCGTCTAGCACAGCGCCTGTATTGCCTATGACTATACCCTGCATCGTGCGTTCGGTTTTTTTGCCATTTTGCCGAAGCCCAGATGTGACAACGCCCCGCATAAGCGAGGCGTTGTCGTTATAGCAGACGCGATTACTTGGCTGCGTCTTCTTTTGCCGGATCCTTGATCGCCAGCAGTTCCAGGTCGAACACCAGGACCGAGTTGGCCGGGATGGCCGGGCTCGGGCTCTGGGCGCCATAGGCCAGGTCGCTCGGGATGTACAGCTTGTACTTCTCGCCGACGTGCATCAGTTGCAGGCCTTCGACCCAACCCGGGATCACGCCGCTGACCGGCAGGTCGATCGGGCTGCCACGTTCAACGGAGCTGTCGAACACAGTGCCGTTGGTCAGCTTGCCGGTGTAGTGGACAGTCACTACGTCGGTCGGCTTAGGCTGTGGACCGTCGGCTTTCTTGACCACTTCGTACTGCAGGCCGGAAGCGGTGGTGGTAACACCGGCTTTCTTGCCGTTTTCTTCGAGGAATTTCTTGCCGGCGGCTGCCGACTCTTCGCTCATCTTGGCCATGCGCTCTTCGGCACGCTTTTGCAGTGCGGCAAAGGCTTCGACCAGTTCTTCGTCTTTCAGCTTCTGTTCTTTCTTGCCGACGGCATCTTCGATGCCCTGGGCGACCGCTTTGGAGTCCAGGTCATCCATGCCTTCCTGAGCCAGGCTCTTGCCCATGTTCAGGCCAATACCGTAGGAAGCTTTCTGCGCCGGGGTCTTCAGCTCTACGCTGGTCTGCGAGTCGCAACCCGCGAGTACCAGGCCAACCAGGGCCACCGCCGCCGCCAACCGATGCTGTTTCATGCTATTTCCTTGTTCATGCGCCTAAAGGGCAATCGAATAAAGCCGCGAGCTTATCAGGCGGCCACGACCAATGGCTACCGGCATGTGAGCCACAAAGTAATGATAAGTTCAGGTCCGCAAACGCTTTTTAATCCTGGAAGAATGAAGCATCTGTCATCTGTTACGTACAGGGACAAATTGCCGCCCTACACAGGCCAGGGGTAATGGCCACTTGCCCGCCGGGCGGCACTGAGGCATAAGGGCTTATCAAAAAAACAAGGACGTTACCCGTGCGCCTTCTCTCTCGCATCCTCTTGCTGCTCCTCGCGCTGCTGATCATTGTCGTGGCCGTGGTGCTTTATTACGTCGCCAATCCTCGCTTGCCGTTCTACACGCCCGTCGAACAGGTGAATTACCTGGACCAATGGAGTGCCGCCGAGCGCCAGACGTATTACTTCACGCCCCAGGGCACCCAGGTCAAAGGCCTGCGCTACGACTGGTTCACCGCCCTCGAATTACCGTTTTCGCAACAACGCTTCGCATCGCCTGAGTACCTGGCGCGCTTTGGGTTCCTGGTCGATCCGGCGCAGAAAGCCTCGTCGGCCAATCCCGGCAACTTGCCGGTAGGATTTGCGCGGCACCAGAACCCGGGCAGCACCGAGCAGTTCCTGGATATCACCTGCGCGGCGTGCCATACCGGCGAATTGCGCTTCAAGGGCCAGGCGATACGGATCGACGGCGGCTCGGCTCAGCACGTGCTGCCCTCCAGTGTTCCTACATTACGTGGTGGCAGTTTCGGACAAGCATTGGTCGCCAGTCTGGCGTCTACCTACTACAACCCTTGGAAATTCGAGCGCTTCGCCCGCCAAGTGCTGGGCAAGGACTACGACGCCCGCCACGAGGAATTGCGCAAGGCCTTCAAAGTCTCCCTGGATACGTTCCTGCGGGTGGCCTGGAACGACACCCATCGTGGCCTCTACCCCACCGAAGAAGGGCCTGGCCGTACCGACGCCTTCGGTCGCATCGCCAACGCCAGCTTCGGCGACGCCATTTCGCCGCAAAACTACCGGGTGGCCAACGCCCCCGTGGATTACCCGCAGTTGTGGGACATATGGACGTTCGACTGGGTGCAGTGGAACGGATCGGCCCAGCAACCGATGGCCCGCAACGTCGGTGAGGCGTTGGGGGTCGGCGCCACGCTGAATTTCTTCGACGCCCAAGGCAAACCGCTGCAGGGCGATGCGCGATACCCCTCCAGCGTGCGTGTGCGCGACTTGAACAAGATCGAAGAAACCCTGCAACTGCTCAAGCCGCCTGTATGGCCGGAAGCGCTACTGGGCCCCATCGACAAACCTCTGGCCGCCAAGGGCCGAGCCCTGTTTACCGAAAACTGCGCCGGCTGCCATGTACCCAAGGTGGTCCAAGGGCCCGACAGGCCGGTCCAGCAATTGCACATGCTGCCCGTGCAGGTGATCGGCACCGACCCGGGCACTGCCAATAACATCGCTGACCACCGCTTCGACCTGACCAGCCTGCAGTGGGATCCGGCCGAGCTGGCGAAGCTGGACGTGCAACTGCACCCGACCCCGACAGAACCGCTGGACCTGAGCCAACTCACGGTCGCCAAGGGCCTGGCCTACGTTACGGCATTCGTCGAAAACCGCGCTTACCGCGACGCCGGCGTCACCCCCGCCGAGCGCCCGGCGCTGGACGGTTTCGGCTTGCCCATCGGCGTACGTGAATTGCGCGCCTACAAGGCCCGGCCGCTGGCGGGCGTCTGGGCCACGCCACCGTTCCTGCACAACGGCTCGGTGCCGACGATCTATCAACTGCTGTCCCCCCAGGACGAGCGCGCGACCGCGTTCTATAAAGGCAACTTCGAATACGACCCGCGCCACCTGGGCTATCGCACCGAAGCCTTCACCAACGCATTTCTCTTCGATACCCGGATCACTGGCAACCACAACAGCGGCCATGAATTCCGCGCGGGCGAGCGCGGCAACGGCGTCATCGGGCGTCTGCTGCAACCGCAGGAACGCTGGGCCTTGCTCGAGTATTTAAAGGTGCTGGGCGGGCCATTAGAGACGCAACTGTAATGATGAACCCCACAGGTAAAAGGAAGTTTCAATGTTGATCACGCTCTGGCTGCGCCTCGGTGCCTTTTTGGGCAAGACGCTCCTGTGGCTGCTGGGCATCGGGTTGCTCGGCTGGGCACTGTCCACGGCCTGGTTTGCCTGGCAACACAAGGGACCGGTCCCGGACAAGGAACAGGTTGCGCCCGGCGAAGCGGCCATGACCCAGGACATCATCCAGACCGCTATTCGCATCGTCGATCAGCACCGCGAAAGCACACGCTACCTGCGCGACGCCCACGCCAAGGCCCACGGCTGTGTCATGGCCGAAGTCCAGGTGCCGAGCGACCTGCCGGCACCGTTGCGCCAAGGGGTATTCGCCGAGCCGGGGAAGGTCTGGCAGGCGACGATTCGCCTGTCCAACGGCAACGCCTATCCGCAGTTCGACAGCCTGCGCGATGCACGGGGGATGGCGATCAAGCTGATGAACGTACCGGGCAAGCAACTGCTCGCTGACCGGCAATCACAAGGTGAGCAGGATTTCGTGATGTTCAACCATCCGAACTTCTTTGTCAGTGATGTCGCCGAGTACCGTCAGAATGTGGCCGCTCAGGCTGACGGGAAGAAGGCGATGGCCTTTTTTCCGAGCCTCGACCCGCGCAGTTGGCAGATTCGGCATTTATTCATCGCCCTGGCGACCCTCTCACCGCCACCGGCCAGTCCGACCCAGACCACTTACTTCTCGGTATCGCCCTATAAGTTCGGCGAGGCCAACGCCAAGTTTCGCGTCGCACCGGACCCGGACAGTTGCCCAAGCTACACCTTGCCTCCGCAGAATCAGGACCTGCCGAACTTCTTGCGTAGCGCATTGAACCAGCAGTTATCCACCGACCGGGTGCCGGCGTGTTTTGTGTTGCAGATCCAGCGTCAGGATCCGGGCAAGTACATGCCGATCGAAGACACCAGTATTGAGTGGCAGGAAAGTGATGCGCCGTTCGAGACCGTGGCGCGGATCAAGGTGCCGGCTCAGGATTTTGATACGCCCAAGTTGAATCTGGCTTGTGATAATCAGTCGTTCAATCCTTGGTTTGGGATTGAGGCGCATCGGCCTATTGGTGGGATCAATCGCTTGCGCAAGGCGGTGTATGAGGCGGTCAGCGATTATCGTCATCGGCGGAATGCTGAGCTGTAGAGGTTGGATTGGGGTGTATATCCGTTTTTTTGGTAACGGCTGCTGACGATTCCGCTCTTACAGCGGCTCACTTTTGAAAAGCGCAAAAGTAAGCAAAACGCTCTTGCCCCACCACTCGGTGCCTCGCCTAGGCTCGGCATGCCCGAACGAAGGCATTGCTCCGTGGGCCGCCGCGAAGGGCCCACGGAGCAATGCCGGAGTGAGGGCACACCGAGCCTAAGCGAGGTGCCGAGTGGTGGGGCATGAGCGCTTTGGTTACTTTCGACTGGGCCGGCTTCCGGGCTTTTCGAAAGTGACCCGCTGTAAGAGCGGAACCCTAAGCAGCCGTTACCGCAGCAACGGATATGCACACCACTCCAAAAAACAAAGAGCAAAAAAAACGACGCTCTCCCCTCGTAAAGGAAAAGCGTCGTTTCTAGTAGCCACCTGGCGTTCAGCATTCCAGATAACCGAATATGGCGCAGCGGACGGGACTCGAACCCGCGACCCCCGGCGTGACAGGCCGGTATTCTAACCGACTGAACTACCGCTGCGCGTAACACTGAAAGTTTGGTGGGTGATGACGGGATCGAACCGCCGACATTCTGCTTGTAAGGCAGACGCTCTCCCAGCTGAGCTAATCACCCTTCACTTTCGATGCGGGGCGCATTCTCTCACAGTTTTTTGTAACGTGCTGATTTAATTAGCAAATTCAGCAAAAAAAATATGAGCAACGCACACCACAGGAACTGCAAACAGCAAAAAGCCCGCGTTAGCGGGCTTTCCGTGGTGACCTGGCGTTCAGTGTTCCAGGTTACCGAATATGGCGCAGCGGACGGGACTCGAACCCGCGACCCCCGGCGTGACAGGCCGGTATTCTAACCGACTGAACTACCGCTGCGCGTAACACTTTGAACGAATGGTGGGTGATGACGGGATCGAACCGCCGACATTCTGCTTGTAAGGCAGACGCTCTCCCAGCTGAGCTAATCACCCTTCGCTTTCGGTGTGGCGCGCATTCTACGGAGCACTCTTTGAGCTGGCAAGCACTTTTTAAATTAATTTTTTCAGGCCTTCCAAAGGCTTAGCGAAGGGTTGGCCTATGGCGCTGCGAAGAGAATAATGCCCCCCTTTGTATAAAGGAGAGACTCACCCCATGTGGTTCAAAAACCTGCTTATCTATCGCCTGACCCAAGATCTGCCTTTTGATGCCGAGGCGTTGGAAACTGCACTGGCCAGCAAACTGGCGCGTCCATGTGCAAGCCAGGAGTTGACCACTTACGGTTTCGTCGCGCCGTTTGGCAAAGGCGAAGACGCACCACTGGTGCACGTCAGCCAGGATTTCCTGCTGATCGCCGCGCGCAAGGAAGAACGCATCTTGCCGGGCAGCGTCGTACGCGATGCCCTGAAGGAAAAGGTCGAAGAGATCGAAGCCGAGCAAATGCGCAAGGTCTATAAAAAGGAACGGGACCAGCTCAAGGATGAAATCATCCAGGCGTTCCTGCCCCGTGCGTTCATCCGTCGTTCGTCCACTTTCGCCGCCATCGCGCCGAAACAGGGCCTGATCCTGGTGAACTCGGCCAGCCCGAAACGCGCCGAAGACCTGCTGTCTACCCTGCGCGAAGTCATCGGCTCGCTGCCGGTACGTCCACTGACAGTAAAAATGGCCCCGACCGCCACCATGACCGACTGGGTCAAGACCCAGAAAGCCGCGGACGATTTCTTCGTGCTGGATGAATGCGAACTGCGCGACACCCACGAAGACGGCGGCATCGTGCGCTGCAAGCGCCAGGACCTGACCAGCGACGAAATCCAGCTGCACCTGAACACCGGCAAGGTCGTCACGCAACTGTCCCTGGCCTGGCAGGACAAGCTGTCCTTCGTGCTCGACGACAAGATGGTGGTCAAGCGCCTGAAGTTCGAAGACCTGCTGCAGGACCAGGCAGAGCAGGACGGTGGCGACGAAGCCCTCGGCCAACTGGACGCCAGCTTCACACTGATGATGTTGACGTTCGGCGAGTTCCTGCCGGCGCTGGTTGAAGCCTTGGGTGGGGAAGAGATTCCGCAGGGGATCTAAACCCCACCCCTCCCCTGTGGGAGCGAGCTTGCTCGCGATAGCGGTATGACAGCCACCGAGATGTTGACTGACACACCGCCATCGCGAGCAAGCTCGCTCCCACATTAGTATTCGGTGTTCTTATTAATAAGGATCAGGTCATGCGCGCACTGGCTGCATTGAGCCGCTTTGTCGGCAATACCTTCGCTTACTGGGTTCTGATTTTCGCGGTGGTGGCGTTTCTGCAGCCGGCCTGGTTCATCGGTCTAAAAAGCGCCATTGTGCCGCTGCTGGGCCTGGTGATGTTCGGCATGGGCCTGACCCTCAAGCTCGAAGACTTCGCCGAAGTCGCACGCCATCCCTGGCGCGTGGCCCTCGGCGTGGTCGCGCATTTCGTGATCATGCCCGGTGTGGCCTGGTTGCTCTGCCAGGTGTTCCACCTGCCACCGGAAATCGCCGTCGGCGTGATTCTGGTGGGCTGCTGCCCAAGCGGTACCTCGTCGAATGTCATGACCTGGCTGGCCCGTGGCGACCTGGCCCTGTCGGTAGCCATCGCCGCCGTCACGACCCTGCTCGCGCCGCTGCTGACCCCGGCGCTGATCTGGCTGCTGGCCTCGGCCTGGCTGCCGGTATCGTTCATGGAGCTGTTCTGGTCGATCCTGCAAGTAGTGCTGCTGCCAATCGTGCTGGGCGTGGTGGCGCAGCGGCTGCTGGGGGACAAGGTGCGTCATGCGGTGGAGGTGTTGCCGTTGGTGTCGGTGGTGAGCATCGTCATCATCGTCACCGCCGTCGTTGCCGCCAGCCAGGCAAAAATTGCCGAGTCGGGGCTGTTGATCATGGCCGTGGTGATGCTGCACAACAGCTTCGGCTTTTTGCTGGGTTACTTCACCGGGCATCTGTTCAAGCTGCCGCTGGCCCAGCGTAAATCCCTGGCGCTGGAAGTCGGCATGCAGAACTCCGGCCTGGGTGCTGCGTTGGCGAGTGCACACTTTTCGCCACTGGCGGCGGTACCCAGCGCACTGTTCAGCGTCTGGCACAACATTTCCGGTGCCCTGCTCTCGACGTACTTCCGGCGCATGAGCGAAAAACAGGACCGTGAACTACAGGCCCGTCAAGCGGCGGACTGAAGGACAATCTTGACCGAGTCGTCAGCATTGGGCACTCTTGCGCCCAATGCGGGGACGACCCCGCAACGCTAGAGCGATCATTATCCGGGGACGACCCCATCCATCGATGAGGTGTGTGATGTCCTGGATCATTCTGTTTTTTGCCGGCCTGTTCGAAGTCGGCTGGGCTGTCGGCCTGAAATACACCGACGGCTTCAGCCGCCCTCTCCCCACTGCACTGACAATCGCCGCCATGGCGATCAGCCTCGGCCTGCTCGGCCTTGCAATGAAAGAACTGCCGCTGGGTACGGCCTACGCGATCTGGACCGGGGTCGGTGCCGTGGGCACGGTGATCGCCGGGATCATTTTGTTTGGTGAGTCGATGGCACTGGTGCGCCTGGCCAGCGTGGCGTTGATCGTTGCAGGGTTGATCGGGCTCAAGGTCAGCACCTGAGCCCTCCCTGTAGGAGCAAGACCTTCCAGGAACAGTGGAACTTGTAGGAACAAAACCTGTGGGAGCAAGGCTTGCCCGCGATAGCGATCTCAGGGCCGCCATCGCGAGCAAGCTTTGCTCCCACAGGCCTTCTCCCACAGTTTTTCGTTCTAGCGGACAGTCCCACGCAACTCCCCCACCAACGCCTGCAACTTCGCCGGCTCAGCCACTTCCACCGCGACCGCCGAACCCGCCACCAGCGTCACCCGCGACCAGAACCGACGAAACAGCCCTTTGGCCGGGTCGCGACTGAAGAAGCTGCCCCACAAACCCTGCAACGCCAGGGGAATCACCGGTACCGGGGTTTCCTGGAGGATGCGTGTCAGTCCGCTCTTGAACTCATTGATCTCACCGTCGCCAGTCAGTTTTCCTTCAGGGAAGATGCAGACCAGCTCGCCGTCCTTCAGGTATTGGGCGATTCGCTTGAAGGCTTTTTCGTAGATGTGAATGTCTTCCTGGCGCCCGGCAATCGGGATCGTCCCGGCGGTACGGAAGATGAAATTCAACACCGGCAGGTTGTAGATCTTGTAGTACATCACGAAGCGAATCGGCCGACGCACCGCGCCGCCAATCAGCAAGGCATCGACGAAGGAGACGTGGTTGCAGACCAACAGCGCAGCGCCTTCATCCGGGATCGCCTCCAGGTTGCGGTGCTCCACGCGGTACATGGAATGGCTCAGCAGCCAGATCATGAAACGCATGCTGAACTCGGGAACGATCTTGAAGATGTAGGCGTTGACGCCGATGTTGAGCAACGACACCACCAGGAACAACTGCGGGATCGACAGCTTGGCCAGGCTCAGCAGCACGATGGAGACGATGGCCGAGACCACCATGAACAACGCGTTGAGAATATTGTTGGCAGCAATCACCCGCGCCCGCTCGTTCTCCACCGTGCGCGACTGGATCAGCGCGTACAGCGGCACGATGTAGAAACCGCCAAAGACACCCAGGCCCAGGATGTCGATCAACACCAGCCAGGCGTGACCGAAACCGAGCACTTCAAGCCAACCATGGCCCTCGACGCTGTCGGGGATTCCACCGGAATGCCACCACAACAGCAGACCGAACACCGTCAGCCCGAACGAGCCGAACGGCACCAGGCCGATCTCGACTTTGCGCCCGGAAAGCTTTTCGCAGAGCATCGAACCCAAGGCGATCCCCACCGAGAACACCGTCAGGATCAAGGTCACCACGGTTTCGTCACCGTGCATCCACTCCTTGGCATAGGCGGGGATCTGCGTCAGGTAGATCGCACCGACGAACCAGAACCAGGAGTTGCCGACAATCGAACGAGACACCGCCGGGGTTTGCCCCAACCCCAGTTTCAGGGTGGCCCAGGATTGGCTGAAGATGTTCCAGTTCAGGCGCATTTGCGGCGAGGCCGCGGCCGCGCGCGGAATGCTGCGGCTGGCCAGGTAACCGAGCACGGCAACGCCGATGATCGCGGTGGACACCACGGGTGCGTATTGCGCCGAGGACATCATGATCCCGGCGCCGATGGTGCCGGCCAGGATCGCCAGGAACGTGCCCATCTCCACCAGGCCGTTGCCGCCGACCAACTCTTCCTCACGCAAGGCCTGGGGCAGGATCGAGTACTTCACCGGGCCGAACAACGCCGAATGCGTGCCCATGGCGAACAGCGCCACCAGCATCAGCGACAAGTGATCGAACAGAAACCCTGCTGCGCCGACCGCCATGATGGCGATTTCGCCGAGCTTGATCAGACGAATCAACGCGTCCTTGGCGAATTTTTCCCCGAACTGCCCTGCCAGAGCGGAGAACAGAAAGAACGGCAGGATAAACAGCAGCGCGCAGAGGTTGACCCAGATCGAGCGGTCCCCCTCGATGGTCAATTTGTAGAGGATGGCGAGGATCAGCGACTGCTTGAAAATATTGTCGTTGAACGCGCCCAAGGACTGCGTGATGAAGAACGGCAGGAATCGCCGCGTGCGAAGCAAGGTGAACTGCGAAGGGTGACTCATCTTCCATGTTCCTGAGTGGCGTGGACGCTTATTGGAGTGAACGTTTTTCGATCCAGGCCACACATTACCTGTCTTTAGCGATTATTTCGCCAGCCCTGCAATACAGGGCGACACAAACAACTCACCGTGCCAGGCGCCCTGCACCGTACGCCGCCCGACGATCAGCCACATCACCACCAGCATCGCCACCAGCACAGCCCCGAACACGCTGAAAAAACCCAGGCCCAGCAGGTCCGCAAGCTTCAGCGTGGTCAGCGCGTATACGCCCAGGGGAAAGGTAAAGCCCCACCAGCCGAGGTTGAAGGGAATGCCTGCGCGCAGGTAGCGCGCGGTGATCAGCAGTGCCATCAACATCCACCACAACCCCAACCCCCACAGCGTGATACCGGCCACCAGGCCCAACCCGGCGGCGATTTCGCCCACGCCGGGCAGGCCATTGGCGGCAAAAATCAGCGGGGCATCGTTGCCCAGCAGCAACATGCCCAGGGCGCCGGTGCCGATCGGGCCGAGGGCCAGCCAGCTCGAGGCGGCCATGTTTTCGTGAGGCAGTTTGTGCAGCGCCATGCGCAACAGCAAAATCGTCAGGATGCTGAACGCCACCGGCAGGGAAAAGGCCCAGAGCACGAAGCTGGTCACCAGCATGACCAGTTGCCCATGAGCGTCGGCCAGATGCGGCGCCAACAGCCCGCCACTGGCCGCCGCGACTTCGGCAGCCACCACCGGCAAGAGCCACACGGCGGTCATCTGGTCGATGCGGTGTTCCTGGCGGGTGAACATCAAGAACGGGATCAGCACACCACAGGCCAGCGACATGACCACGTCGATCCACCATAACGCCTCTGTCACCGCCACCACGCCCTCCCCCCAGCGCGGCAGCCCAAATACCAAAAAGCCGTTGATGATGGTCGCCAGCCCCATGGGAATGGTGCCGAAAAACATCGAGACCGTTGAATGGCCGAAAATCCGTCGCGCTTCGTCGAAGAACAGCACCCAACGGGCCGTGTACAGGAGGGCGAACACCACGAACAACAGCGTGTTGAACAACCACAAACCCTCACCCAAGAGGCGCAGGCCCGGCACATTCCCAGGCCATTGCGCCAAGGCCAGCGCCAGCACTCCGGTGCCCATGACCACGGCAAACCAGTTAGGCGTGAATTGGCGAATGGCCTCCAGCGGCCTGGGCAAATGGCTCAATGGACGCAAGCGGTTTTTTGCAGCGCAGCATGTCATGGCGAACTCCTGTCCTCGGATGAGGTGGAGCCATGCTAGAGCCGGATCGAATATCTATATAACGGGTAATTTCTCTATATGTTATCGATTTCACAGATAATTATCAGACGCTGCCTTCGGTCTCGATCACCAGGATTCTCGCTTCGCCCAAGGGCCTGGCCACATGTTCGGTGCCCACCGAGGCGTAAAAAATGTCCCCGGCCCCCAGCAAGGTCTCCTTTTCGACACCCTCTTCCCGATAGCACATCCGCACTTGCCCATCGAGCACCACGAAGACTTCCTCGCCGTCGTTGATGTGCCATTTGTACGGCTGGTCGGTCCAGTGCAGGCGCGTGGTGATGCCATTCATGTTGGCGATATCCAGCGCCGCCCAGGCGCGGTCCCCGATGAAGGATTTGCTGCGAATGATTTTCAAGAGATCGTCCGAAAAAAAGACCGAGGCGCCAAGACTAACCCACTGCCAGCGGCGCCTGCACCCTTGGTTTCAAGGCCGCGCGCCATCGCTGACCGGTCTCATGGATTGACGTAACCCCAACAGCGCAGCGACACACAGCACAATCAACACCGCGCCATAGCCATCGGTGGTCGGGATCAATCCGAACACTCGCGTCAGGTTCCCCGCCAGCAGCGACGGCAGGCTGAAGGCCAGGTAACTGAGGACATAGAACGCCGACATCAAACCGGCCCGTTCGTGGGGCAAGGCCAGCGGCATGATGCTGCGCAGCGCCCCCAGGAATCCTGCGCCAAAGCCGCCACCGGTGACCAGCGTGCCAATGAAGAACAATGGCAAGCTAGCGCCATGCACCGCCGCCAGCACCAATGCCAGGCCAATCACCAGCAAGCTCGCGGACAGGCGCAACATTTTGTCTGCACCTTGGTTGCGCAACAGGTAGATGGATAACGCGCCGCTGAGGGTCAACACCGCCACCAGCGCGCCACCGATCAGGTTGGAGGTCGATCCGGTTGCCGCCCGCACCAGGGACGGTGCCAGTGACAGGTAGAAACCGCCCACGGCCCAGGCCGCCAGGTCCAGCGGCAAGACCCGCCACAAGGCTTGCCGCGCCTGGGGCGGCACATGCAGGGTTGGCCGCAGGGACTGCCAGGCACCGGGTTGCGGGCTGACGCTTTCCGCCAGGCGCCAGAGGTAAACGGCCTGGGCCAGGAACAAGCCCAACAGCAGCCAGTACGTCAGTTGCAAGGGCAAGGGCGCGAACTCAGCCAGCAGGCCACAGCCCAGCGCCCCGCACGCCATGCCCAACAGCGGCGCGACACTGGTGATCAATGGGCCTTGGCGACGGTCGAAATCCAGCAAGGCAGCCCCCAGCACGCTGGTGGCCATGCCGGTGGCAAATCCCTGGATCAACCGGGCACTGATCAACCAGGCAACGCTGTCGGCGCTGATGAACAGCAGCATCGCCAGCATATTGAGCAACAATGCCGCGAAGATCACCGGTTTGCGGCCCAGGTAATCCGACAGCGATCCCACGGTCAGCAAGGCCGCCAACAGACTGAACGCGTACACACCGAAAATCAGCGTCAGGACGGCCGGGGAAAATTGCAATTGTTCCTGGTAGAGGTGGTACAACGGCGTCGGCGCGCTGGACGCGGCGAGAAAACCGAGCAAGGTGAGCGCCAGGAATATCAGGCTGGCGCGGGTCGAAGCTGGACGGGACATGGGCACGCTCCACAGGAGTATTCGCAAAAGCTAATTTTTTGCTTTTGTGGAGTGTGCTACCGGTGTGCGCTTAAAGCAAATTCTTTGTGTTAAGGTCTGACGCATGGCAATTAAAGAAGGTTTACGCCCAGGCGGTAGAAGCGCCCGGGTCCAAGAGTCGATTCATTCGGCGGTCCGCGACCTGCTGCAAGAGCAGGACCGCGCGACCCTGACCGTGCCGCAAATCGCTGCGCGTGCCGGGGTGACGCCGTCCACCATCTACCGACGCTGGGGTGATCTGCCGGCGTTGCTGGCCGACGTCGCCATCGCTCGTTTGCGCCCCGACAGCGAACCTGCCAACACCAGCAGCCTGCGCGGCGACCTGCTCGCCTGGGCCGAACAGTACCTGGACGAAATGAGTTCCGAGCCCGGTCGCAACATGATGCGCGACATCCAGGCCTGCGCCACGCCGGGGTATTGCGTGGGGATCATCAGCCGTCAGTTGCAGATCATTCTGGAGCGCTACCCCGATGAGCCCAATCCAGGCGTCGAACGGCTGATCAATGTGATCGTGGCGCCGACGGTGTTTCGCATCCTCTTTGCTACCGCGCCACTTGAGGTTGGGGAGTTGTATCGGTTGGTGGATATTGCGTTGGCTCAGTAGGCCGCCATCGCGAGCAAGCTCGCTCCCACACTTGATCTGCTGCGAATACAAAATTTATGCTCGCCCAAGACACAGTGAGGGAGCGAGCTTGCTCGCGATGAGGCCAGCAAAACCCCTGCATAACCCAAGAATCCCCCCGCCTGCGACACCCCACCACGCCTCGACCTTGGTCGACACTGACGAACCCGAGCGGGCATGCGAGACTGTCCTGCCGGGCTCAAGTCCCGGTGTCTCTGTCCGGGAGTTTCCATGTCGCTGTCCAGCGGGCTGATCGCCGTTGTCGCCTTGGCCTATATGGCCATCATGTTCGCCATCGCCTTCTACGGCGACCGGCGCAGCACACCGTTGCCGCCACGGGTGCGGGCCTGGGTCTACAGCCTGTCGCTGGCGGTGTATTGCACCAGCTGGACGTTCTTTGGCGCCGTCGGCCAGGCCGCCGAACAGCTCTGGGCATTCCTGCCGATCTACCTCGGGCCGATCCTGCTGCTGGTGCTGGCGCCGTGGGTCCTGCAGAAAATGGTGATGATCAGCAAACAGGAGAACATCACCTCCATCGCCGACTTCATCGCCGCCCGCTATGGCAAGTCCCAATCCCTGGCAGTGGTGGTCGCGCTGATCTGCCTGGTCGGCGTGCTGCCGTACATCGCCTTGCAGCTCAAGGGCATCGTGCTCGGGGTGAACCTGTTGATCGGTGCCGGCGCCGATGCCATGGGCACCCGCGCCCAGGACACCGCGCTGATCGTCTCGCTGATCCTGGCACTGTTCACCATCGTATTCGGTACCCGCAACCTGGACGCCACCGAACACCACCGTGGCATGGTGCTGGCGATTGCCTTCGAATCCCTGGTCAAGCTGTTCGCCTTCCTGGCGGTCGGTGCATTCGTGACGTACGGCCTGTACGACGGCTTCGACGACCTGTTCAACCAGGCCATGCTCGCCCCACGGCTGGAGCAATACTGGAAAGAAACCATCAACTGGCCATCCATGGTAGTGCAGACCGGGGTGGCGATGATGGCGATCATCTGCTTGCCGCGGCAGTTCCACGTGACCGTGGTGGAGAACATCGAGCCTCAGGACCTGCGCCTGGCCAAGTGGGTGTTCCCCGCCTACCTGGCCCTGGCCGCGCTGTTCGTGGTGCCCATCGCCCTCGCCGGGCAAATGATGCTGCCCAGCTCGGTACTGCCAGATTCGTTCGTCATCAGCCTGCCGCTGGCCCAGGCCCATCCGGCCCTGGCGTTGCTGGCGTTCATTGGCGGCGCCTCGGCGGCTACCGGCATGGTGATCGTGGCCAGCGTGGCGCTGTCCACCATGGTCTCCAACGACATGCTGTTACCGTGGCTGCTGCGCCGCAACAACGCCGAGCGGCCTTTCGAAGTGTTTCGCCAGTGGATGCTGTCGGTGCGTCGGGTGAGCATCGTGGTGATCCTGTTGCTGGCCTATGTCAGCTACCGCCTGCTGGGCTCGACGGCGAGCCTGGCAACCATCGGCCAGATCGCCTTCGCCGCCGTGACCCAACTGGCCCCGGCCATGCTCGGCGCGCTGTACTGGAAACAGGCCAACCGCCGCGGTGTATTCGCCGGCCTCGCCATGGGGATTTTCCTGTGGTTCTACACCCTGGTGTTACCGATCGCCGCTCACAGCCTTGGCTGGTCGCTCAGCAGCTTCCCGGGCTTGGCCTGGTTGCACGGCAATCCATTGAACCTGCCGATTACCCCTCTGACCCAAGGGGTGGTCCTGTCCCTGGCCGGTAACTTCACGCTGTTTGCCTGGGTGTCCGTGCTCTCGCGCACACGCGTCTCGGAACACTGGCAGGCCGGACGCTTCATCGGCCAGGAAATCAGCGCCCGCCCCAACCCCCGCTCAATGCTGGCGGTGCACATCGAAGACCTGTTGCAACTGGCCGCGCGCTTCGTCGGCGAGGAGCGGGCGCGGCAGAGTTTCATTCGCTTTGCCTACCGCCAGGGCAAAGGCTTCAACCCGACCCAGAACGCCGACAGCGAATGGATCGCCCACACCGAGCGCCTGCTGGCCGGTGTACTCGGGGCCTCTTCGACAAGGGCTGTGGTAAAAGCCGCCATTGAAGGTCGGGAGATGCAGCTCGAAGACGTCGTCCGGATCGCAGACGAAGCCTCAGAAGTGCTGCAGTTCAACCGTGCCCTGCTGCAAGGCGCCATCGAGAACATCAGCCAGGGCGTCAGCGTGGTCGACCAGTCCCTCAGGCTGGTGGCCTGGAATCGTCGCTACCTGGAACTGTTCAAGTATCCGGACGGCTTGATCAGTGTCGGCCGGCCCATTGCCGATATCATCCGCTACAACGCCGAGCGTGGTCTCTGCGGCCCAGGCGAAGCCGAAGTCCACGTCGCCCGACGCCTGCACTGGATGCGCCAGGGCCGCGCTCATACCTCTGAACGATTGTTCCCCAACGGCCGGGTGATCGAGCTGATCGGCAACCCGATGCCCGGTGGCGGTTTCGTCATGAGTTTCACCGACATCACCGCGTTCCGCGAGGCCGCACAAGCGCTGACCGAAGCCAACGAGGGGCTGGAGCAACGGGTGGCCGATCGCACCCGGGAATTGTCACAACTGAACCTGGCCCTGACCGAAGCCAAGAGCACCGCCGAAGCGGCCTATCAATCCAAGACCCGGTTCCTGGCGGCGGTCAGCCACGACCTGATGCAACCGCTCAACGCCGCGCGGCTGTTCTCTGCCGCGCTGTCCCACCAGCACGAGGGTTTGCCGAGCGAGGCCCGGCAACTGGTGCAGCATCTGGACAGTTCGCTGCGTTCCGCTGAAGACCTGATCACCGACCTGCTGGACATCTCCCGCCTGGAAAACGGCAAGATCAACCCCGACCGCAAGCCGTTCGTCCTCAACGAGTTGTTCGACACCTTGGGCGCCGAGTTCACGGCACAGGCCCAGGAACAAGGCCTGAAATTCCGAATGCGGGGCTCGCGGCTGCGGGTCGACAGCGACATCAAGTTGTTGCGGCGGGTTTTGCAGAACTTCCTCACCAACGCCTTCCGCTACGCCAAGGGCCCGGTGCTGTTGGGGGTACGTCGGCGCAACGGCGAGTTGTGCCTGGAGGTCTGGGATCGCGGGCCGGGCATCGCCGAGGATAAGCTGCAGGTCATTTTCGAAGAGTTCAAACGCCTGGACAGCCACCAGACCCGCGCCGAAAAAGGCCTGGGCCTGGGTCTGGCCATCGCCGACGGGCTCTGCCGCGTGCTGGGCCATACCTTGCGCGTGCGCTCCTGGCCGGGGCGTGGCAGCGTGTTCAGCGTCAGCGTCCCCTTGGCCCATACACAGGTCGTCGCACCGAGCCCCGCGGCTGAACTCAACGGTCATTTGCCAATCGGTGCCCAGGTGCTGTGTGTCGACAACGAAGACAGCATCCTGATCGGCATGAACAGCCTGCTGACACGCTGGGGTTGCCAGGTGTGGACGGCGCGCAACCGGGAAGAATGCGAGCGTTGGCTGGCCCAGGGCGGTCGACCGCAACTGGCGCTGGTGGATTTTCATCTGGACGACGGCGAGACCGGCACCGAACTGATGGCCTGGTTGCGCACGCGCATGGGGGAACCGATTCCCGGTGTGGTAATCAGCGCCGACGGCCGACCTGAGATGGTCGCCCAGGTGCATGCCGCAGGCCTGGATTACCTGGCCAAGCCGGTGAAGCCGGCGGCGTTGCGGGCGTTGTTGAGTCGGCATTTGCCGTTGTAATGATGTGTCCCCGTGAGCACAGCGTGCCCTCTATGGACACACTGTTCACCCTGTGGCGAGGGAGCTTGCTCCCGCTTGAGTGCGCAGCACTCACAAAAAAAGGGGCCGCTGCGCAGCCCAGCGGGAGCAAGCTCCCTCGCCACAGGGTTCCGCTTCAGCCTTGGGATCTGCTTCAGCCCTGGGTTTTCTCGCTGGCTTCTTCCGGCAACTCAGGCAGCCCATCCGCATCGGTCATCGCCCGTTCGAGCAATTCGCTGGGCAAGCTCTTGCTGGCCCGAGCGCCGAGCAGTTTGAGCTGTTCGCTGCGGCTGATCAGATTGCCGCGCCCTTCCGTCAGCTTGTTGCGCGCAGCACTGTAGGCTTTGTCCAGCTGCTGCAAGCGACTGCCAATCTCGTCCAGGTCCTGGATGAACAAGACGAACTTGTCATACAGCCACCCGGCCCGCTCGGCGATTTCCCGGGCGTTCTGGCTCTGGCGCTCCTGCTTCCACAAGCTGTCGATCACCCGTAGGGTCGCCAGTAATGTGGTCGGGCTGACGATCACGATGTTGCGGTCGAAAGCTTCCTGGAACAGGTTCGGCTCGGCTTGCAGGGCGGCGGAAAACGCCGCTTCGATCGGCACGAACAACAACACGAAATCCAGGCTGTGCAAACCGTCCAGGCGTTTGTAGTCCTTGCCGGCCAAGCCTTTGACGTGGGCGCGCAACGACACCACATGTTGCTTGAGGGCGAGTTGGCCAATGGCGTCATCTTCGGCGGCCACATATTGCTGATAGGCCGTGAGGCTGACCTTGGAGTCGACCACCACCTGCTTGTCGCCAGGCAGGTAAATCAACACGTCCGGCTGGAAACGCTCACCGTCCGGGCCCTTGAGGCTGACCTGGGTCTGATACTCGCGGCCCTTCTCCAGGCCGGCATGTTCGAGCACTCGCTCCAGAATCAGCTCGCCCCAGTTGCCCTGGGTCTTCTGGCCCTTGAGTGCCCGAGTGAGGTTGGTGGCCTCGTCGCTCAAGCGCAGGTTCAGCTGTTGCAAGCGCTCCAGCTCCTTGCCCAGGGAAAAACGTTCCCGGGCCTCGGCCTGATAACTTTCTTCGACGCGTTTTTCAAAGGACTGGATGCGCTCCTTCAGCGGATCGAGCAACTGACCCAGGCGCTGGTGGCTGGTCTCGGCGAAACGCTGCTCACGCTCATCGAAGATTTTTCCGGCAAGCTCGGCGAACTGTGCCCGCAACTCGTCGCGCGAACCTTGCAGATCATCCAGGCGTTGCTGATGGCTTTCCTGCTGCTCACGCAGTTCGGCATGCAACGACGCCGCCTGGGCATCGAGCCGCCGCAGTTCCGCTTCCTTGTTGGCGCGCTCGAGGTTCCAGGCGTGGGCCGCATCCCGGGCGTTGTCGCGCTCGATCTGCAACAACTCGACTTCACGACAGGCCGCGGCAAGCTCGGCTTGCTTGGCGGCGTTGGCCTGGCTCAGGTCGCTGATCTCATCGCGGCAGGCATCGAGCTGGGCATTGAGGCCGTCGTGGGCCATGTGCGCAGTGGCCAGGCGTTCTTCCAGCAGGGCCTGTTCGGTCTGCGCAGCGCCGGCCTGGCGTTGCAGGTGCCAGGCCAGTGCCAGCAACGGCACCGCAGCGCCCGCCAGGCCAAACAACAGGCTGGTCAAATCCATAGCCATGACAATTCCTGCCGATCAAATAAAGCCCGAAGGTTAACCAAGCGGCCGGGGGTTGCCCAGCTCGGTCTTCGTTTTCAGCCTTTGATTTCACCGAGGGCCCGGCGGGCTCGATCATCGCCGGCCCGCGCAGCCTGGCGCAGCAGGTCCTGGCCGATGCGGCGATCCCGGGCGTTGCCGCATTCACGGCACATCAATTGTCCGAGGCGACTTTGTGCGGCCACCACGCCTTCACGGGCCGGTTGCTTGAGTAAACGGCCGGCCAGGTGCTTGACGCTGGGGCTATCTCCCAGTCGCGGGCTGTCGAGCAGCCACTCGGCCACCCGCATCGAAATACGCTTGGGTGGGGTAACACCATGGGGTGTGGAGGTAACAGGATTTGATACGGAGCGAAACTTCATAAAACACTGTGGGATAGATCGGAAGGCGCGCCACTCTACTCCTTTTTTCGTAGGGGTAAAGCCGAAAAAAACCAGCACGCCCGTGCTAGAGCAAGCGCTTGGGACAATCCACAGAAGCTGTGGATAACTCAGTGGACAACCCACCCTGAACTCGCGCAAAGCCCTGTGGAACGGGGCCTGCGCTCAAACTGACGATTTTTTCACCAGTAAAAAAAAGCGATGTTTTTCATTGACTTAAATTTTGGATGCAGGCACCCACCCCGGATTGTTTCGACATGACAGTACAGTGACACGTGGTGCAGCGAGTGTGCACAAGTAACAGCCGAATGGGTTATAACGCTGTGCTTTTTTGGCGCATCTGGCGGTAAAACCTGGGGATAACCCGTGGCGAGGGAGCTTGCTCCCGCTGGGGCGCGAAGCGGCCCTGTTTTGGGGCTGCTACGCAGCCCAGCGGGAGCAAGCTCCCTCGCCACGAGAATATTACTAGGCTGTTCTCTTAACTAGTCGGCATCAGGGTTAGGCCCTACTTGAATATTTTTTAACCAACGCCCTTCCCTTCACAAGCTCGATCCGTTAGTATCCGCAGCGTTAGTACCAAGCTGAAAGTCAATTCCGGGTCGAACACATCTCCACGGTCAGCCATCCTTCAAAGGACGCCTCACCGAAAAAAGGAGACCGGCCCCCTCGATGGTTTCCAGGTAAACCTTGCGTCAACATAGCCTTTGATCGAATGCAAAGGGTGTTGCCAGGCTAATTACTCTGACCGAACCAACCTGCAAAATTGATCAGGATCTTCACCCCGGGCCCAGAACCTTTGCCCTCGATGTGTTGCCTGCCCTCCTAAGTACCTACCTGCCAGCCCAAGCGCGCACTTTATATAGCGCTCAAACTGGCTGCTTTGTTCCAGTCGGGTTCTTCGTTCGACCAATGGTGGTCGACGTTACTGGAACGTTTTAACGTTGCACGGTTCTTAACCGTGTCATTTGTAGGAACACCCATAACATGTCTACTCAAATCCACGCACAGGATGCTATCCGCACCCTAACCAACGCTTTTGCCCCGATGAACTGCCTGATCATGGCCGCTCGCAAAGGCTGCTTCAGCTTCACCCTAGTCAACGAACACGGCATCGCCCGTCACAGCGAACGCCTGTACCCCGATCAGTACTCCAGCGCCGAACCGCTGCAGGCCGTGATCGAGCGTACCCGCCAGGCACTGGTTGCCTGAGACGCCAGAAAGGCTGAAACCCCAAAGGCCCCGCCCAAAAAGCGGGGTTTTTTATTGCCTGGAATTCCTCGATTAAGCGAAACGGCGTAAGTACCAAGGGATATAACAGTTATAACCGTTCGTTGAAGATGTTTTAAAAACAGTCCTTTACAACGTAAATATGACACTACACTTCAAGTCAAGCGGCATGATCCGCTTCCGGCGGGGCCTGGACCGATCCACCGCTGCCAAGCCCACACTCTTCAGGCTCCGCCCATTTCACACTTCGAGGGTTTTATGGGTATCGCTGCCAGCGAACTGTGTCGATATGTGATCCGCCCGACGCTCCTCTACCTTGAGCGTCACAGCGCAACTGCGGAATCCTTGTTGCTGGGTATTGCCGCCAGCCAGTCCGCCCTGGGTTCAGCCCTGCATGATCGCCGCGGGCATGGCCTGTATCGCATTACCGAGCCCCGACACCAGGCACTCTGGGACCATTACCTGGCGCTGGACCCGGAACGTGCCAGCCTGGTACGCGGCCTGGCCAGCCAGCACGCCTTTCTCAGCGGCCCGCACCTGGAATTGACCGTCAACCTGCGCTATGCCACCGCCATTGCCTGGCTGCTGGTGGAGGAACAGAACACTCCGCTTCCCGAATCCGATGACCTGCTTGGCATGGCCCGCATCTGGCGACAAACCTTTCACCCCCAAGGGCGCCTGCGAGATTTCACCTGCGCCTGGCGAAGCTGTGTTTCACCACTGAATCAGGTCGCTTGCTGATGGGAAATTTGGAAACTTCCTGCAACGGTCGCGAATCTGGTCGGATTGTCCTACAAAACCCCTCTAAATCAAGCGATAAGGGCTATAGCGCTTGCACGAAAATGTTGGTAATTTTCGCCCCGGTGATCATCAGGAGTTCTAACAATGAAAAAAATCATGCTCAAAACCACCCTTGGCCTTGCCGTGACCTTGGCATCCACCCAACTTTTCGCCAGTGGCTTTGCCTTGAACGAACAAAGCATCAGTGGCATGGGCACTGGTTTCGCAGGTCGTTCTTCCGCTGCCGATGACGCCAGTACCGTGTTTGGCAACCCTGCCGGCATGTCGCGCCTCAAGCGCCAGCAAGTCACCGGTGGCTTCGCCGCCATTGATGCCTCCACCGATATCGACGATGCCAGCGGCACCCAGTCCGGCACCAACAAGGGCGACATGGTCCCGCTGACCGGTGTTCCGATGGGCTATTACGTCAAGCCTATCGATGATCAGTGGGCGTTCGGCCTGGGTGTCTACGCACCGTTCGGCTTGATCACCGACTATGAAAATGGCTTCCAGGGCGGCAACTTCGGCAGCAAGAGCGAAGTGAAGGTCGTCACGTTCCAGCCAACCGTCAGCTATGCCTTCAACGACAAGGTATCGATCGGTTTCGGCCCGACCATCAACCGTATTTCCGGCTCCCTGGAATCGACCCTGACCACACCACTGTCGCCTAATGACGGCGACGTGAAGATCAAGGGCGACGACATTGGCTATGGCTACAATATCGGCGTGCTGGTCCAGGCGACCGACACTACTCGCGTTGGTCTGACCTACCACTCCAAGGTCAAGTACAAACTCGAAGGCCACACTGAGGTAAATCCGGGAGCCGGCACACCTGCCTTCCTGCTCGACAGCGGTCGCTACGATGCCTCGCTGGATATCACGACTCCTGAATCGGTGGACTTTTCGGTCACCCAGCAAATCAACGATGCCTGGACCGTCTACGCCGGTAGCACCTGGACTCGCTGGAGCCGCCTGAAAGAAATCACCGTGAACAATGAAGGTGTGACTGGCCCCCTGGCTCCCAACTTCTTCACCAACATCACCGAAGAGCAAAACTGGCACGACACCTGGGCCTACGCCATCGGTACTTCCTACCAGTTGAACAAACAGTGGGTACTGCGTACAGGCCTGTCTTTCGACCAGGCGCCAACCAACAACGCCGACCGCTCGCCACGCATCCCTACTGGCGACCGGACCATCTTCAGCCTCGGTGCCGGCTGGAGCCCAACCGACGACCTGACCATCGACGTGGCTTATTCCTACCTCAAGGAAGAAAAAGTCAACGTCAGCGGCAGCAACGCCCTCGGCCAGTCCTACAACGCCAAATATGAAAACAGCGCCAACGGTTTCGGTGTCGGTGCAACCTACCGCTTCTGATGTTTCACGGCGAACCTGAACCACTCGCCACCTGAAGCGAAAAAAAGCCCCGCACTCTGCAAAGAGGCGGGGCTTTTTCGTGGGCGGCGATCAGGGTTTTGAGGCAATGGCCGTCTCTACCGCCTTGATGAAATCGGGATCGTCAGGCTTGATCCGGCTGGAAAAACTGCCAACGACCTTGCCCTGGCGGTCCACCACGTACTTGTAGAAATTCCATTTCGGCGCGCCGGATTGTTCGGCCAAGTGCTTGAACAGCGGTATCGCATCCGCGCCGCGCACCGGTTGTGGTTCGGTCATGGTGAAGGTCACACCGTAATTGACGTAGCAGACCTTGGCGGTTTCAGCACCATCCTTGGACTCCTGCTTGAAGTCATTGGACGGCACACCCAGCACTTGCAGCCCTTGGTCCTTGTAGCGCTGATTGAGCGCCTCAAGGCCTTTGAACTGCGGGGCGAACCCACAGAAGCTGGCAGTGTTGACCACCACCAGCGGCTTGCCGGCGAAGCGCTGGCACAAATCAATGGTTTCCTTGGCCCGCAGCTTGGGCAACGACCCCTCCAGCAACGGTGGGCAACCGGCGGCCCAGACTTGCCCGGTCACAGCCAGCAATAGGGTGGGAACAGCAAACCAGCGCATCAACATGTCAATTTTCCTTAAAAGCACGTCAGACCACGACGTTACTCGCAGCGTCCGATGCCGTCCATTATTCAGCAGTTGCCCATGCCCAGCTGCATCAAGGCCAGCCCGCCCTGATGCCAGCCCCACCAGGCGAACGCCAGCAGCAGGCCGGCACCGGCAGCGATCAACCACGGGGCGACGCGACTCATGCTGCGCCGGCCTGGACTTGCAGGCGCGCCACCGGACGTTCACGTACTGGCCAGTTCAACGCCGCCGCCAATAGGCTGAGCAGGATCGACACCTGCCAGATCAAGTCGTAGCTTCCGGTGCGGTCGTACACCACCCCGCCCAACCAACCACCGAGGAAAGAACCCAACTGGTGGAACAGGAACACGATCCCACCCAACATCGAGAGATTTCGTACACCAAACAGGGTCGCCACGGTGCCGTTGGTCAACGGCACGGTCGACAGCCACAGCAAGCCCATCGCCATGCCAAACAGGTACGCCGTCGTGGTCGTCACCGGTAGCCACAGGAACAAACCGATCACCACCGCCCGCACCAGGTACAACCCGGTCAGCAGGCGCGGCTTGGACATGCGCCCGCCCAGCCAGCCGGCGGTATAGGTGCCGAAGATATTGAACAATCCGACCAGGGCCAGCACGGTGGTGCCGACGCTGGCGGGCAGGTGCTGGTCCACCAGGTACGCCGGCAAATGCACACCAATGAACACCACTTGGAACCCGCAGACAAAAAAGCCCACCGCCAGCAGCCAGAACCCGGAGTGACTGCACGCCTCGCGCAAGGCTTCGCCCAGGGTTTGCTCATGGCCGGCGACTGGCAACGGCGCGTCCTTGAGCATGCTCACCAACGGCACGATCAACGCCACCAGCAACCCCAGCACCAACAACGCCGCCGACCAACCGAGCCAGCCGATCAGCCCCAGCGTACCGGGCAGCATGGCGAACTGGCCGAAGGATCCGGCGGCACTGGCGATACCCATGCCCATGCTGCGTTTTTCCGGCGGCACGGCCCGTCCGACCACCCCCAGAATCACCGAGAACGACGTGCCCGACAGGCCGATGCCAATCAAAAGGCCCGCGCTCAACGACAAGGACCATGGCGAGTCGGCCATGCCCATGAACACCAGGCCCAGCGCGTACAGCACGCCACCGATCAGCACCACTTTCGCCGCACCGAAGCGGTCGGCCAGCGCACCGGTGAACGGCTGCGCCAGGCCCCAGATCAGGTTCTGCAAGGCAATGGCAAAGGCGAACACCTCGCGGCCCCAGCCGAACTCGCTACTCATGGGCGCCAGGAACAGGCCGAAGCCATGCCGCACGCCCAGGGACAACGCCAGGATCAGCGCGCTGCCCACCAGGACCCAACCACAGGTACGCCACATCGAGGTCATTCTTGTTCTCCAGTCGCGGGTATATACCCACTTATCATCGAACGAACCGGCTTCACGCCAGTTCATCCAGCAAGGCTAGCAAAGTCGCGCGCTTTTCCGCGCCCAGCTTATCGATCAGTTTCTGCTGCGCCGCTTCCCAGGCCGGCAACGCCGCCGCCAGCCGGGCCTGCCCCGTTTCAGTGAGCACGACAATGCGGTTGCGCAGGTCGTCACCCTCGGCCAGCGCCACCAGCCCCTCGCCTTCCAGCACCCGCAGGTTACGCCCCAGGGTGCTGCGGTCCAGGCCCATGGCCTCGGCCAGGGAAGAAATACTCGGCTGGTCCAGGCGCGCCAGGTTGCTCAGCAAAGAATACTGGGCGACGTTGATCCCGAAGCCGTCGAGGGCGCCGTCGTAATACCTGCTGACGCCACGGGCGGCACGACGCAGGTTGATGCACAGACATTGGGAAGGAAGCATGGTGCGTGTATATACCCGGGGTTGGCGGAATGCAAATTTAAATGAGGCGTTTCGGTCTTGCTCATTTAAGGATTGATTGAATCCATGGCGAGGGAGCTTGCTCCCGCTTGAGTGCGAAGCACTCATCAAAGAGGGGCTTGCTCGCGATAGCGGTAGGTCAGCTTGTAGTGATGTTGACTGTGCCGCCGCCTTCGCGAGCAAGCTCGCTCCCACAGTTTTTCCGGGTCGTGCACAGAACTCGCAGCGCCGCGCCCTTCCCGTCATCCGTTCTTGCGCTTTTGCTCGCGGTCTCATGCGCATAGAAAAAAACCATGATTATCAAAGGCTTTTGCCTCAAAGCCGTTCCGATAACCCTTGATTGATATTCACCACCTGTAATGTCTGACAGGTTTCAGGTGGCTTGAATCGAGATATAACGACCCCGTGCCTCCAGCCCTGCCTCAGGGCTTGAAGACGGGTCGTGTGAACCATGCCATCAAGAAGTAGGAAGATTCCGCCGCCCCCACGCCATCATTGATGATGAATGGGAGTTTCAGTCATGTACCACAGCACCGCGATTTCTGGACGTTCGTCGCCATACCAGGACCATCACCACTCCACGGAGAGCAACCAGCCCCAAGCGATTCGACTCACCAAACGGGAAAAGGAATTCCTGCAGTGGAGCGAGGCCGGCAAATCGTCCTGGGAGATCTCCATGATCGTCGATTGCAGCGAAGCCAACGTCAATTATCACTTCAATAACATCCGCCGAAAATTCGGCGTCAGTTCGCGGCATCTCGCGGGCAAGATAGCGCGTGAACAGGGCTTGATTAACTAACCATCTGTCTGATTCGTTGCGCCTGAATCGCCTTGGCGTCTTCAAACACATGCGCTGGTGGCTGCTTCGGTATCGAGGGATCATTGTATCTTGGGGGCAACTCAGATGGCGGGACGGCGTCGTAAGGCGGCGGAGTGTCAACCCGGCTCGATGATACTCTCGGCACACCCCGTTCCCCACCCCTTCGAGGAGCGTTAGCAGGTGCGCGCGCGCCCCTTTCCCCTCTGGAGAGACTGGTGTTTCCATTGTCCGCTGCTGTTCTGGCGTAGACATTTCGGGCTCGAGGAGGACGAGCTCGGTTGGCAAATCGACTGGGCGCCCGGGCTTTTGGAAATAGATTTCCAATTGCAGCGACGCCCGCAATCGCACTAACCACCGACAACGCTATCTGCGTCTTGCCCTCTGTGACAGCGGCTCCAATACCGGTCCCGATCGCTATCACTCCGAAAATAAATGCACCTATTCCAAAATGCCCGCTCGGATCAACCTTACCCGGATCCCCCTGACAATACGCATAAGCATTCACCCCTCCCGCCCCAAACGGGCTCCAACTATCCGGGCTCTGAAACCTCATCAACACCGGATTGAACGCCCGATAGCCCTTCCCCAGCAGGTACCAACCCGTTTGGGTTTCCCGCCGCTCACCGTTGTAACCCAGGTGGCTGCTGACCGACGCTTCATCCGCGCGATGGCCATACGGTGCATAAACAACCTCCTGCGTTGCATTGCGATTGATTTCCCACAGCACGCTGTTCTTGTCATCACCGGCCAACAATAACGACTTTGGGTCAGCACCCGCCTGGTGCTCGGCGAGCACGACGCCATCTGCGCGTAGGAAACTGCTGCTGTTGGCGCCTTTGACCTGGCTCGTCAATTCACCGTCCTGGTAAAAGCGCTGCTCTTTCCCGCTCCCATCGTCCAGGCCGGTCAACGTGTCCAACGGGTCGTAGCTATAGCCAGCGGGGGGCTCGCCCGACAGACCACTGACGGAAATCAACCGGCCGAGGGGGTCGTATTCGAGCGTCCGGTTTTCTTCGTCGCGGATAAGATGACCGTCTAGGTTGTATGCCAACTCGATGTCAGGGTAATCCGCATGATTATTAGCGACGCGAAGCAGTTGCGTCGGATCGGAAGTGGTGTCGTAAGTATAAATCGCCCTGTTGATGCCACCGGTAAAGTAGGTCAGCGCCAGTTTGATATTGTCCAGTTCGTCAAACGAAAACACCTGACGGGTAATGGACTTGTTATACGGATCAATGGGCGGCTGGGTGCCAGTACACGTGTAGTCTGTCAGACGCCCGCGCAAGTCATAGACATAGGATTCGTCACGCAGCACGACGGCCCCCTGACGCAAAGTCCGCTGTTTCAGACCATCGACATCGTTGTAGACCTGACTCAGTTGCTGTTCGACCCCGTCGAGGTCGAAGGTACGCAAGGTTTCGCGACCAAACTCATCATACTGCAACGTAATGCCTACGCTTTGCCCACTGAAGCTATCGCGGGTGTGGATACTTGCCGTCTGGCCCAGCGAATCGTAGGTAAACGTCGAGACAGTCGTGCCCAGTTGCGTTTGCTCCAGACGTCCTTGAGCGTCATATTCATAACTCTGCTCCTGCTCCAAGACATCCGTGTAGGCACACAAGCGACCGAGCCGGCTGTAACGGTAATGCATGGTGTATTCATTGCCTTCCACGATTCGCCGCTCGCTTTTCGGCTCGCCGGTACTGTAGTACTCGCGGGTGAGCTGCAAGCCTTGTTCCTGGCAACTGGTCAGGCGTGCGTTCTTCCGGTCGTACTCGTAATCGGCCGAGATATTCCCCGTCAGGCTCCGCCGTAGCGGTTCGGTGCCCAGCTCCGGCTGATATTCGTACTCGATGACTTTGCCGCTGGGGGTGGTCACCGTATGAGGTTGTGTTTGCCCGGGCTCGTAGGTGAACACCTGCTCGCGACCGCCCGTAGTCGAGCTGATCATGCGATCAAGACCGTCGAACAGTTGGGTCCCAAGCTCAATACCATTGACGCTGATCGAAATAGGCAGGTCTTCGCGGCTGTGCTCGGCGTAGCTGCGCCGAACCACGGCGGTGTCCGGCAGCGTGTTTTCGGTGAGCCGGTCGAAAGCGTCGTAGCTATAAAGCGTCTCGCGCTCCAGCACTGAGAATCCGACTATCTCTTTCACGGCCCGCCCAAGCCCGTCATAAAAATTCCGTTGCAAACTGACAGGCTGCTCGACCAAATCGAACCGTTCGATACGGGTCGGCTTTTCGAACAAATTGAGCCAGGTTTCGGTGACACCACTGATTTTCGGGGTAGGTAATAAGCCTTCGCGCCAACTGCGCTGAATCGGCCCTTGCGACTCGGACGTACCGATCGGGTCAGTCTGCTCGAACGTCTTCACATCGTCCGGGCCGGTGACACAATATTGCGCGCCCCAGTCGTCGTATTCGTATTCTGTTGTCAGAATCCGTACATCTTCACCCAGCCAATCGTGCTCGGCTTCCTTGATCAAATTACCAAACACGTCGTAGCCCGCAGCATAGATCTGGCGAGGCGTGCTGGCGCGGCTGGGGTTATCGGCGTCATCCCGCTCTTCGTAGATCGCCCGGTTGAGCCCGTCGAACTTCGTACACGTTTTGACCTGCTTGACGTCAGACATCCATTGTTCGGCCTGGTCCCCGGCATTGGCACAAAGAAAGTACTCATAGCTGCGGTGTGCCATAAAAGCAGTACCGGGCGCCACAGTTTCACGGGTCACTCGCCGTAGCGCGTCATATTCGTAATGGATTTCTACGTTGTTGTCATCGCGGTTGAGCAGTGGTTCGCCATTGAGCATCGAATGCCACAACGTGACGATTTTTTGTACGTTTCTTCCACCTTGTTCGTGGTCGAAACCGGTCAGGGTTTCAACCGTCTGCAGCACGCTTTCCTTGAACACCGGGCTGTCGAGCGTGCTATACGCATAGTCGGTGACGGTCGACTTGCCATTCAAGGTCACTGTCTGGCGCGAGACGCGGCCATGCAGGAACGCATCGGTGCGGTCGTCGACATGCTCGAACAGCGTGCGTTCCAGTTCGATTTCGGTGGTGCCAAGCTGCACCAGGGTCTGGTTTTCAACCGTGAGCCATTGTTTCAGAAGCAAGTCTTGCGGCGGGCACTCCTCCGGCAGGCTGTCCCCCAGTTCCGGCAAGCCCTTGTAGCGATAACGGGTGCATAGCATTGGGGCCTGGCCGTTGGGGGACGGGGCCGGGGCGACGGTTTGCTCTTTCAGGTTGCGCACAAAGCCTTCGGGATCGGCTGGACAGCCATCGCCCCCTGAGGCGGGATACCAGACGTTGGTTTCGATAACGCCATTGGCAAGGGTTCGGACCCGCAGGTTGCCGTGTGTGTCATACGTGTTGCTGACAGTTTCGCTGCGCCTGCGGCTCGGATTATTGAGTAACGACCAACTGGTTCTGACGTTCCTGGGCAATTGGCAGTCGTTGGGTTGCCTGTCGAACTCGACGTTCGGGGTCAGGGAGTATGTGGTCTCGACCGTCTTGACGTTATTGTTCTGAGTGGTGGTTTCGTGAGTCAGGAGATGGAACTGGTTGAATTTTCGCTCGATTATTCGTACCGCACGCTCTTGCGGTTCCGAGTCATCGAGGACCCCGAGGGTTTCAATACTTCCATACTCGTAGGTACCAATGTACTTATAGAGATTGTCGAGGCCATCGTCATCCCACGACAGACGAAGTCCGTAACCCAGAAAATTCGTTTCGGTGTCGCTGTCAAAGAGCTTATATGTGTAGCGTACGTCGATCTCCGGCTGGCCAAAGCCTGGGACGGTGAGGTGTCGGGTGACACGAGGCAGCGGCGCGCGACCGCTGCCTTCCGGGAACTGATGGCCGGCGTCTTGATAGAACATTTCCTCGCGCCCGCCAGCAGGTGTCTCCACCCAAGTAATGCAGAGGTGATCGCGAATCAGGTTGTAGCCAAAACGCCAGGACGCCTCGTTCTCGGTCGGCAGGGTGATGCGCGTGACATATTTGTCAGAGCCCCCCAGGGTCATAAAGAAGCGCGCCAACGGGGTCCCATCAGGGCCGGCGAACGGCTGCAGCAACACTTCGACGGAGGTGCTCTGGCGCTCGATCGTCAGCAGGGTCTGGTCCGAATCGTCCTTGACCCAGGCCAGTATGTAATTAGCGCCACCGAACAACGTATAACCGAGCGTGACCTTGTGCCCCGTGGGTGAACGAATCTCCACAGGCAGGGCCACCCGGTTCTGGGTGCTGCCCATGACTTCGAGTATCTCGACCAGGCCGGACTTGTGCACGACCCGGTAGTGATCCTCGTCCTGATGGAAATGAAAACTGTCGAGTTTTTTTTCCTTCATCACCAACTGCCCGCTGACACTATCGCTGCCGGTGACCTTGAAGGTTTCACCGGTGCTCAGGGACAGGATCTGGTTGCCAGGCGTGTACTGGGACAACTGCAGGTTCCAGCCATAGCCGTAGCCACTGTCTTGCCTGTTGAGTGGGTTGTACGCCAGGTTCAGCGGAACACCGGGACCTTGCAGGTGATTGGTTTTCACGTCGGGCAAACTGATTGCAAACGTATATTGCCCGGTGCGGGGGTCAACGCCGCCCTCTATAAAACTCATAAAGTTGAAGGCATTGGAATGGACTGAATTCGAGATGGTCATTTAGTAGTCCTCACGCACTTGAAATTTATAAAGTCTCGATAGGGCATCGCCATTAACATTCAGTGACCAGCCATTACCCGCCCATCGCCCGAGTCTCAATATTCATTTATCTGCCTACTATTTATTGCGCAGGCGTGAACAGCGAATGCACCAATCTATTGCGGTCACCCACAGTACTGGGCGGAAGGAAAGAAATCCGTCGGATGTGTGGGTTTCCACGCTTGTCGAACAACATCACCGCCAAGTCTCGGGACAGTTTGTCTCGAGATTGATTTCCTTGACGGATATAAGGGATGCGATCAGAACGATGCAAGCTGATGACCAACAGGCCATCTTCAAATACCGAGCTGTTGACATCAATATCAAGCGACTCGTCCTTGACGACATCCTTGAGCGCGTCATCGAACTTCACCTTATCGAGCGGCTCCCCTTTCAGCGGATCCTTGAAGATATACCCTGTCCAACTGAACATGGTTTCGGCCAGTTGCTCGCTCTCCCAACGAATGGTCGACGTCGAGATCGACATATGCACATCGTTTGCGTCAACGGACACGAACTCCAGTGCCTCGAAAGCAGTCCCTGACAAAACCAGATTCCCCACGTATCGCAACTTCCAGTAATCGACAGTGCGCAAATGAAAGTCGAAGTCATCATCTTCCGGATCACCCGGGCCACCTGACCCTCCGTCGACCCTGACTCGCTCGAATTCGTAGTCACTCGGTTGAAACTGCGGGATTGCACGCGGTGTAATTTCGATCTTACTGTTGGGATCGGTATAATCGGTCGACTTAATCCATCTAGTAGGTCTGTCCTTCTGAAACTTCGCATGAAAAGTTTTTACGGCGTTCGCTGTGTCCCGCGTATGGAGATAGATATCGATCCTACTGATGGCTGCACTGGGCGAGTTATCTTGCGTTGCAACTCGGGGTTCGGCCAGATCAAAACGATTCTCAACCAAACGGCTGCGCCACTTCTCGCGATCCGATACTGGCATCCCCTCATGGGGTTCATCGACAGGTTCTATCTCATCGCCCACCCCATCGTCCACCAGCCTCATACTGGCCTTCTCGCTTACGCTCAACGGGTACTCCCTATTATCGACAGGGGTCGTCTCAACCACGATCTCCGTCTTGAGCTGTTGATAGCCATTGGCATACAACGAGCCAAGTTTTCCCCCTTCGAGCCCGCCGGGCACCTTTATAGTGAATTGTGAAAGCGTTTCCCAGGTAGGCTCCGGCTCCAGTTCGGAAAGTTCAACGACACTGTAGCCACTGGACAAAACCACTCCGTTGCTGACGATTTCGCATTGCACGACACTGCTGGAGGCCGGGCCCTGTGCCGATGCGGTGAAATGCCCAGTGGAACTGACAGTACCGTCACCGCTGATCACTTTCCAACGCCTGGGAAGGCCGGGCAGCAGCGTGGCATCATCCCTCAGTTGCAAGTCCACAGACTTCCTGACCGCGGGAACATAGGCCGGATCGATACGAAGCTGTTGTTGCGCATTCAGCAGCACCAGGGATAACCGCCGTGTCTCGGCACCTGTGACTTCAATCTGTTGAACGACCAGGCCTTTGGTTCTCGATCGGGCGTCCGGTGTAAACGTTGCCTGGTTACCCTGATGAGTCAGGGTTCCATATTCGGGCATGAGCGGGGCCCAGGTCACATTCGTGGCGTTCATCGTTGTCGCCTTCAACACGATGGGTTGTGATTGCGCCCTGGTGGGATAAACCGATGTTCGCGGCGCCACCGTCACACTGTCATACACCACTAACAGCAAGGCCGATGCGGTGTAGGTGATACCGCCAGCGACATATTTGGCGGTCACCACCACATGTAGCGAGTCATGTCCGATAAGGTTCCTGGCGGCAGCGGTGTACAGCCCGTCGGTAATCGTGCCGTGTCCCGGGGCGGTATGACTCTGCAAGCTGACAGCTTCCCACTCGCTGGCCTGGATTACCGCTCCATTCCAATTACGTAACGTAAAGCGCTGCGTGCCGCCAGCCTGGATGGTCTGGAACGTGGGCTCCAGCGAAATACGGGTCCGTTTCGCATTGATGTTACCGAACACCCCCAGATCGGTAGGTATGTGTCGCTCGACCTCTTCAAATACATTGTCGCCGGGAAACACCAAATTATTGAGTACATCCAGCCGGCCATTCTCGATGTAAGGAATCATCGCTTCAGAAAGGATCAAGGCAGCCGAATATCGATCACTGCCATCGGGCTCCTGATCATCGGGAAGCAAATACGGGAAGCTGCTGTCCGGCGGGAAGCGCCCATCGGTCGCATTGCCCGCAAGCCGTATGAAAATCACCACCCCCCCTTCACCAAAATTCAACGCGCCCCTGACCTTCGCTCCGGGGGCCGCCTGGGTGAGAATCCGAAATGAAGTGGGGGTCAAATAGCTGTAGCCTTTGAGCTCAAGCATTCCCAGCTGAAAGACACTCCGATGCGCCGGCAAATCCTCGAAACTTTCTTTCAAGAAATCAGACAGCCGCGTATTCGTTGCCTCGTCATCACCGGCCAGGTTGCAGCGAAAGTTAACCCCCTCAGACAAGTTCAGCTTCACCTTGCCCTGCTTGTCGATTTCACCGACCACCATGGACAGGTCAATGTCCATTTCCAGTGTAAAGCCCTGCGCTTCACTAATATTGAATGTCGACGATAAGGCCTTTACCGCGCCGGCGGGATGACGCGATGCGGCATAATGACCACTCAAGATATTCATCGTCACTACGGCTGTCGAATTGGTCAGCGACGCAGTATTGAACGATAACCGCGGCTGACCCAACATAATACCTTCCAACTCAATGGAACGACTTTGAAGATCGTCTAAAAAAACTTGCCCACTAAAAGCCGGCAGGAAGCCGTACCCATTGAATCGCTCAATATATTGCTGTTCCAACAAACGATTCAAGCGACCGCGGCTGAAGATTGAAATAGCACCCCACCCTTGGGTGACAGAACCCTGCCGCATACGCGCCAGCAAACTTTCTAACGAATTGACAGACATGATATTGCCCTCTGATTCATTTAAGAAGCAAAGCAATAAACCGTGTTAGTTAGCCAAAGCGTCAAGCACGGAAGGAAAACTCGAAAGGGGTAGCGGCAAAATTATATAGCCCTCGAACGTACCGAAATCACCGCCGTCCACCGCCACCGTAATCAGAACAAATCGCTCTTTGGCCGCAAAGTCATCGCTATACAGTCCCGTCGCCGCATCGATCGATCCCGGCCCACCGAGTGGCAGCGACCATTGACCGCTTTGGTGTTGATCATTGACAAAGACCTGCAATTGAATCTGCCCTTCTGGCAAGTCCGGATTGTCTACCGGCTTAATCGTGGCCCCGGGCTCGCTCTGAAGTACCAGAACATAGGCAGACTGGATTTGAGCGCCCTGGCTCACCTCTATTTCATCGAGCACATAGGTTTTTTCGGCCACCTGTGGGCCGGCGATGTAAGTGTGATCACCCTCTGGTTTGTCGCTGGGAACTATTTCGCCGCTTTCACCCGCAACGGGATTCTTGATGGCCCAGCTCAGTACGCTCCCGTCCAGGTGACCTGCCGACAGCTCTACCCACTGGCCGTGATAACACACCTGGATTTGCGGATTGACGGTAATCGGGTTCGTCAGGACCGTGAGCAATGTCACGCTCCGCTCGCCAGTAAGCGGGTCACTGGCAATGACCAGCACCCGGTTGAACGAGCCATTGATCGCATGGGCCGGTGGCGCTTGGTACAAGCCTGTTCGCTCGTCGATAGCGCCCGGGTTGCTGCCGCTGCCCGAAAGATTTTCCACCGACCAGCGCAGGTCGCCATGTTCAGGTTCCGTGCTCAGTTGCAGCGGTCTGCCGGCCGCGACCCTGGGCTGCTGCTCGACAATGGCAAATGACGCGCCGGACGTATTGATCTGACCAAACATCGCCAAGTCGAAGGGCAAGGAGGCATGGCTCGGTTGCGCGATGCTGCTGCCCGCTATTTCCATGCCCGCCAGGAAGGTTTCCGACGCGGTAGTCGTCAGGGTGGTGGCGTACCGCTCAAGCAGTGCCCTTTTCACCGTATTGGCGACGAAATCCTTGATCTGCTCCAGATCCGCGGGCTCAATCGTCCCGGGAAGCCCGGACACGTGGCTCACCTCTTGCGTATCGGTATACGGCACGAAGAACTCACCTTCCATGGCCGAAACGCCGGACTCATCCGCCAGCAAACGGAACTCATGCTGCAAGTCGATGTTGAAGGTAGCCGTATGGGAACTCCAGGTGGTTCCACTCAAAGGCCGGTATCTGAACGACAGGGAGAATGTGCCTTGCCAACGTTGAAGCACCTCATTCTGAGCTAACTCGACCGTCAGCGGCGAGGCCCCGCCCGTAGCCGAAAGATTGAAGGTCTCGGACTCGAACTCATAATCAAGGCTCTGATAACTGCCCGCCGCCGCCTGCAGGGCGCCGCGCGTGGCCACCATTTTTGCCAACGCACCGTCCTGGTCGACGGTACGCTCGAATTCGGCATCTTCAAGTAACTGCACGAGTGCATGGCCGAACGCAGCGCGATGAATCAACCCTTGTGAAAACAGCGCCGTACCCGAATAGGTTTGCTGCGCGTCATCATCGGGAATCAGGTACCGGAAGCCGGAATCATCGCCAGGAAATGTACCTGGGCGACCATCGACCATACGCGTGAACAACAGCACGGCACCGTCTTCGGTCCCGGGTGTCAACGCCTGCACATCACGAGCCTGGGTCCGCACATCGACGTTGCTGGCGAACATGAATGGATTCCCCTCGCTGGGGAAGGTACCCAGGGCATAGACCCGCCGGTTTGCGTCCAGCCCCTGGAACCAGCTCTTCAAAAGCGCCCCGGCTTCGCGTTGCTCCTTCGGGGTACCGAACAACTTCAGCAAGACCTCCTCACTGTTGGCCAGATCCAACCTCACACCTTGGGCATCTGCCGTCATGATCAAGTCCAGCGTCACTTGCGATTCATTCAGGGGATCGAGGGCGGTGAGGCGGGTGACTTTCTTTTGACCCTGGGCGGTCTCCACCATCATATGGAGCCCCTGCGCCACCGACAGGCTCAAGAATGCCCGAGTACTCTGAAGGCTGGCGTGTTCAAAGGACAGTGCCGGCGCAGCCAATCGGAACCCCGTCAAGTAATGGGTAATATTGGTCTCGGGGATGTCCACGGAGCCTGTAAAAACGCCCAGGTCCGTGCCCTGGCTTAATCGAGTGATATGGTCTTGCTGCAACCCCTGGTTAAGTTTGCCGCCCTCCAGGGCGACAATGAGGTCCCAACCGCGCATTTGGGAGTTGCCGTTCATCCATGCCAATAAACTTTCCAACGAATTACCGGCCATGACATTGGCTCCAAAGGGATAGGCACAAAATAACAACGGTAGTGTCGAGTGCTTGATGAGCGATATTCATTGACTCAACGCCTCGAGCAACTGCGGGAACTCAACCAGGGGCAATGGCAAGATCAGATGGCCTTCGAACTTGCCAAATCCACCACCATCCACCAGGGCGAAAATCAGCACGAATCGTTCGGTGGCCGTCGGGGCCACACGGTACAGGCCCGTTGAATCGATCGAACCTGGCCCCCCCAAAGGAAGGCTCCACTCAGCGGCCATAGGATTACCATTGACGCGGGTCTCCAGTTGAACCTGCCCCAGCCCAATATCGCTGTGGAGAATCCCAACCGGCGCGCCAGGGCCTTTCTGCAGCGCCAGAACATGGACAGATCGGGTTTTATTCGTCCGGTTGTTTTTGACTTCTATCTCATCGAGTACATAAGTTTTATTCGGCACCACCGGCCCGTGGTGATAGGTGTGATCACCCTCAGATTCGTCGCTGGGCCGTACCTCACCACTTTCGTTCGCGACAGGGTTCTTGATCGACCAGATCAATTCGCCTTCCTTCAACGCACCGGCCGCCAGCTCGACACGGGTTCCGACGTCGCAAATCTGGATCAAAGGATGAACTGACAGTTCGTCAAGCAACACCGTTACCAAGGCCGAACTGTGGTAGTCCGAACTCGGGTCCGTTGCCGTGACCCGCACCCGCTTGAAACGCCCCTCGATCGAGGCGGCCGCTGGAGCCTGGTACAACCCGCCGGCACTGATAGTTCCTGGACTGCCAGAGTCTTCAGGCAGGTTTTCCACAGTCCACTGCACCCCATGGATAACCGGCTCGGTGCTGAACTGTTGGGTTTCGCCTTGCGACATCAGCGGCCGCATCGGGCTGATCACGAAAGAAGTCTGGGTGGGATTGACTCGGCCGAACAAACCAATATCGTAAGGAAGAGCAATATCGAGATGTTGAATTGCCTGACCAAAATTTAATCGAACAGTATTCTCTACCAAGGCAGTGAGCGATAAATTAACCGGAACAGTTTCTTCCAGTGTCGATTCGATCAATGCCTTTAAATCCCGAGCATCAACCAACTCACGCAACTTTCGAGCCAGATAAGCCCAGTAATCAACAGGTAACCCCTTAGCCTCTAGCGGAACAGCAAGCAGATCGGGCAGAGAAATATCGGCGACAACATCGCAACTCATTCGCTTCAAAACAAAATCACCGAACTCAACAACAACCTTATAAGTCGCCATCATGGAAACTTCATAACCCATAGAATAAGTAACATTCTGAGGCGGGTTAGTACGAACATACCCCGCCATAGTACTCTCTCCAGAGTACTCCCACCGCAAAACAACGCCATCTTCGCTTTTTTCAATAATCAGAACGTTGGCAGCCAAGATTTCTAGACCATGATGCCCCATACCACATTCAATCCCGCCAGGATACTCCGGATCAGCAAGCGTCTCATAATAATAAAGTTGAGGAATAACAATCCGCCCTCCTAGTGCAATTGCAGAAACCAGCTCGCGATCACTGTATGTATATTCAAAATTACGATTTCCGATCATTTCCCCGATACTTTCAGCCAGCAGCGACATCAACATCCGTCGGCTATCGAACAGTACGGTAGCCGAGTAGTCTTTACCGGCATCATCGGGAATCAAATACCTGAAACCGGAATTAGCGCCCGGATAATCCCCTTCGTTGCTACCTTCCATACGTACGAAGGCCAGGATAGCGCCGTTACCGTGTTCGGACGATTGTGGATCCCGGGCAGCCGCTCCGCTCGCCTGGGTGCGTAAACCAAATGATTGCGGATGCATCAAGTCATTCGTTCCGCGCTCGATCCTGCCCAACGGCCAAATACGCTTATCCGGAGCAAGCCCATTGAACAAATCCTTGAAAAAATCCCCTCCCAACCGTTGTTCGGTTGGTGACTGGGCAAAGGTCAATCTGAAATTATCGCTTCGGCTCAAATCCAATATGATTCGCCCATCGACATCGACATTACCCGGCACTTGATTCAGCAGCAAATCCAAATATAACTTCGGACCTTGCAGCGAATCTATCTCATCCACCATGACCGCCGTCCATCCAGCGCTTTCCTTTTTTAGTGTAAGCTGACTTCCGCCTACGACAGACATACTCAACATAGCTTTGGAATCATTGAGATCGGCATTCTCGAAGGACAGTAACGGGACATCCATCACAAAATCATGAATGACTTGCACCCATTGATTTTCGACAATCGTCACTTCCCCCCTGATCGGAGGCAGATAACTTCCGGCATCGAACCGACGTATGTACTCCTGGCTCATCAATAAATTCGATTTACGTCGCTCCAGGGCAACAATCATCCCCCAACCTAGCATCCGTGAAGTCTCTTTCATCCAAGCCAGTAACGTCTCGAGTGAATTACTTGACATGATCTCGTCCTCATCAAATTGAATCGTTTCCCGCTGCGCGCTACTCCACCAACTGCGGGGATATCATGGGAAAGCTCTTATAGGAAAAGCCGTCATCGAAACTGGTTTCGACGAACACATCGAACTGGTTATTAAGTTGCAGCCTTTGAAGAAAGGAACGGGGCAGGCTCGCAAATAACTCCCCGGCGAAGTATTCTGAGTCGGTGACCGTCTCGGCATCGCCCCCGCGCAAGTCGAACCTTTCCTCGCCTCCGCCTATCACGAGGCCGTTGGCGTATATTTTCACCCGCTGGCCGCGTTCCATGTAGGTCCATGATTCCAAGCGAAAGGTCACCCCAGCCTCGGTTACCGTAGCCAAGGAAATTCTATTACTCGGCGAAGGCGGGGAACTGATTTGAAGGGTCGGCCAGCCGCGGTCCACGTCCTTGATTTCCAGATCGAACCCCCCCGACCTATACGGCTGCTCCCCAGGCGGGGTCACTTTATAAAACACGTCCAGGCGCTTGCCCATGTTCGCCGGCACAAAGCCTGGAGGGATGTAGAAACGCCTCGCATTACCGGCCGTAGGATCAGCGATATGACGGCCGGTATCGCCATAGCCTTCCCAGTGCATCTGAACCTCGTCGTCCAAACCAATCACTGCCTCATCCGGAACCTTGACGTAGACCCCCCCCGTGATATTCCTGGCAAACAAATAGCCTCGGTACTCATCATCCTCACCGTCCCGGATCACGCCCTCGATAAGGGGGTGTGGCAGATTCAGGGGCTGGCGCAACGTCAGTGACAATGGCATCGAAGTACCCGCACTGCCCACCCGGGCATACTGGTACATCAGCTCTATCGCCTTGCCGTGATTGGCCGACAACCACTCGTAATCAACATCGACTTCAAGTACCTGGCTATCAACCGTTGACGGATCGACGCGCAATGTCTTGATCACCTGCGGATCGCCCGAGGCATACAGCACCACCTCATCCTCCACCTGGATACCGGGGTAGATTTCAATGACCAGCTTGATGCCATTGGGATATGCCTCGGGATCAAGCATGTCGCCGGTAAAACCCTTGACCCTGGGCGCAGGCAACAACGGGGTTTGCGGCGCAACGAAACGCAGCGCCTGCTCATCGGAGAGCGTTGGCACCGTCGGGGTGGCATAAACGACGCTGTAGCTCATCAACGCAGAACCGCCATCGATGATTTGCAGCTCACTGAGCGGCACCGTCCATTGCAGGGGCTGCCCTATGTCGCCATCGACCAGAACTTTCCGACGCGTGAAATCCTCCCAGGGGACACCGTCATCGAAGAATCTTTTCAGGGTAAACGTCACGGTGTCACCCACTGACATCGCCCTATAGGGTGGCGCGACCACCGTGGCACCCGCATCTCCCACCGTCGTCAAGTCCACCTCGCAATCATGGGATTCCTTGAACTGGGGAACCGGGAGTAACACCGAGAAGACTTCGGACTGAGGTAGCACGGCTGCCATTATTTGAACTCCCTAGAGGCATGTATCGATGGCCAGTTATTTCACTGTCGCAACAATCGAGTTGCCTCCCTTTTACGCCTCGTCTATCGATCTGCCCACTATCAGAACTGTTAGGTTACCCGGAGTTATCCAGTTGCTATTGTCTCGTCGGACGTCGGTATTTATTCCCTGGGATCCACTTTCAGCTGCTGTAGCCGGTACTGGCGTTGTTTATGTCCGACTGCACATCGATCGACGTTTTTTTATTACCCTCGATGAGGTTCATATCAATGACTGCCGCCAGTTCTGTTCATTCCAATGCACTTAACTTCATGAGTTCCGTACAGAACGGTGTTGATCCTCGCACCGGTCTCTACACGATAGCGATCAACTTCCCCGAAGTTAAAACCAATGATTTACGCGGTCCGGGTTTTGCCCTGGCGCTGGCGTACAGCTCGCTCAACAGGCAAGACAGTGGCTACGGCTATGGCTGGAACCTGCAGTTGTCCCAGTACACGCCTGGCAACCAGATCCTGTCCCTGAGCACCGGTGAAACCTTCAAGGTCACCGGCAGCGACAGTGTCAGCGGGCAGTTGGTGATGAAGGAAAAAAAACTCGACAGTTTTCATTTCCATCAGGACGAGGATCACTACCGGGTCGTGCACAAGTCCGGCCTGGTCGAGATACTCGAAGTCATGGGCAGCACCCAGAACCGGGTGGCCCTGCCTGTGGAGATTCGTTCACCCACGGGGCACAAGGTCACGCTCGGCTATACGCTGTTTGGCGGCGCTGATTACATACTGGCCTGGGTCAAGGACGATTCGGACCAGACCCTGCTGACGGTCGAGCGCCAGAGCACCTCCGTCGAAGTGTTGCTGCAGCCGTTCGCTGGCCCTGATGGCCGCCCGCTGGGGCGCTTTGCCATGAACCTGGGAGGCGCTGACAAATACGTCACCCGCATCACGCTGCCGACCGAGAACGAGGCGTCCTGGCGTTTTGGCTACAACCTGATTCGCGATCACCTCTGCATCACTTGGGTGGAGACACCCGCTGGCGGGCGCGAGGAAATGTTCTATCAAGACGCCGGCCATCAGTTCCCGGAAGGCAGCGGTCGCGCGCCGCTGCCCCGTGTCACCCGACACCTCACCGTCCCAGGCTTTGGCCAGCCGCCGATTGATGTCCGCTATACCTACAGGAGCGAAGATCCGGAGAAAGGCGAGACCAATTTTCTTGGCGCCGGGCTTCGTCTGCTCTGGGATGACGACGGCCTCGACAATCTCTATAAGTACATTGGCACCTACGAATACGTGTGCGTTGAGACCCTTTGGGTCCCCGATGACACGGAACCGGAGGCACGTCCGGTACGAAAAATTGAACGCAAATTCAACCAATTCCACCTGCTGACCCACGAAACGACGACCCAGAACAATAACGTCGAGACGGTCGAAACCACGTATTACCTGACCTCCGGCGTCGAGTTCGACCAACAACCCAAGTATTGCCAGTTACCCAAGACGGTCAGAACGACCTGGTCGCTACTCGATAATCCAAACCGCAGGCGCAGCGAAACCGTCAGCAACACGTATGACACACACGGCAACCTGCGGGTCCGAACCCTTGCCAATGGCGTTATCGAAACCAACGTCTGGTATCCCGCCTCAGGGGGCGATGGCTGTCCAGCCGATCCCGAAGGCTTTGTGCGCAACCTGAAAGAGCAAACCGTCGCCCCGGCCCCGTCCCCCAACGGCCAGGCCCCAATGCTATGTACCCGTTATCGCTACAAGGGCTTGCCGGAACTGGGGGACAGCCTGCCGGAGGAGTGCCCGCCGCAAGACGTGCTTCTGAAACAATGGCTCACGGTTGAAAACCAGACCCTGGTGCAGCTTGGCGCCACCGAAATCGAACTGGAGCGCACGCTGTTCGAGCATGTCGACGACCGCACCGATGCGTTCCTGCATGGCCGCGTCTCGCGCCAGACAGTGACCTTGAATGGCAAGTCGACCCGCGTCGATTATGACTACCGCAAATTTGACAGCCCCCAATTCAGCATGCCCGTGCAGCAAACCACGGAAACGACGAGCACTACGTTCGATAACGCCAGGAAAACCACTGTTCGCCAACATTCGCGACTCACATCGCAAGAACTGATGAATCGGATAGACGGCGTGGAAACTCACTATTACTACGACGTCCTGAATCGATTGACGAAGGAAGTCGTCGCCCCTGATACCACCTACGCGGCCACCCGCAATTATGAATACACCCTCAGCGCCACCAGCGGGCAACAGGCCGAGCACTTGAGCATCAACGCCAGGCAAATCAAGACACGCAGTGTGCTCGACGGATTGGGTCGCTTGATTTTCCAGGAGAGCGACCATATCGGTAGCGATAACTCGAACCGGACGCGACAAACCTATGCGGCCCTTTATAACGCCTGGGGGAATTTGGCTGAAGAGACCGAATATGACTGGCTCGACGGAGAATCTCGGGCGCTCGAGAGCACTTTTCACTATGACGACTGGGCGCAGCAATGCTATGTGATCGGCCCTGATGGGGTCGAGATCCACCAGAGCCTGGACCCCATCGGTACGTCCGAGTCCCAAGGACCGATCCAGCGCAACTGGAGCCAGAGTCCCGGGCCGGCCCCGATGATCAGCGGCCTAAGCGAGACTTGGCTCAACCTCTTCAGCAAGCCCTCTCGAGTCAGGATCCTGAATTCAGCGGAGCAAGAAGTCGCCAAAGAAACCTACCTCTACGACGGCCTGGGCCGTTGCACCGAGCACACAGACGCATCGCAATACACCACCCATTTCGTTTATGACACCTGGTCACGCCTGGTCACTAGCACACTGCCCGATGACAGTATCGTCAAACGCAGCTATGCCGAACACAGCACCTTGGAATTACCGGTGGGCATGAGCGTAAGCGCTGACGGCGTGACCGAAACCAGCGTGGGCGAACAACAGTTCGATGGCTTGGGACGCCTGACCCGGACCACGGTCGGCACACGCACGGAGCGCTACACCTACGACACTGAGCAAATGCAGATAAAGACCAGGATCACCCCCGCAAACGACACGATTGAATACGACTACAACCTGGCACTCACCGACGAACCCGTCAGCAGTCGTGCTCCAGATGAAGACGTGGACTTTACCTATCACTCGACCAGCGCGCGCCTGACCCATGCACGTAATGAGCAAGGTCGCCGCGAGTACGAATACAACACCACCAACCAGTTGCGCGTCGAGCGTTGGGTCGACAATCGAAACACCGTCTGGGAGACCCTTCATTCAAGTTCCATGCAAGGCCGCCAGCTCAAGCGCACCGACTTGAAACAAGACCATAGCGCCGGCCTCGACACTGTCTACGGCTACGATGACGCCGGACGGTTAAATAGCATCCAGCAAGGTCAACTTGAAGCCACGTTCGAATACAACAGCCTGGGGCAACTCTATCGCACCACCACCCAGGACCGGGCGGCGGACAGTACCCTGGTGACCCAATTGCAGTATGACGATCAAGACCGCGAGATATTGCGCACGCTCACCTTGAACCAGCTGTCGCCACGCACCCAGGCGCAAACCTGGCAAGTCGACGGCCTGCTGAAAACCCGGCACCTGCAGCAGGACGGGGTCACTCTGCTCAAAGAGACGTTTACCTATGACCCCCGTGGCCGGCTGGTCAAGCATGAATGCGAGGGCAGCACACTGCCCAGGGACAGCGAAGGGCGGGAGATCCGCAGCCAGATCTTCGCGTTCGATGCCCTTGACAATATCAAGCTGACGCTGACGACATTCGCCGACGGTAAAACCGAACGGGCCATGTTCGCCTACACGGACGAGAATAACCCCTGCCAGCTACAGGGCATTACCTATACGCCGCCAAGAACGACTGCGAACCCGACGTTCGCCTACAACCTCAATGGCTGCCAACTCAACGATGAACGGGATCAACGCCTGAGCTATGACAGCCAGAACCGCCTGTTGAGTGTCGAAAGTGCCGCCGGCCAAGTCGTCAGCCAATACCGTTATGACGGCCACGATCATTTGGTCACGTCAAAACAAGGCAATGAAAGTGAAACCTTGCGCTTCTACCAAGAAGAACAACTGAGCAATGTCGATCAGGACGGCCGCCAGACCCACCTTCTCTACCACGCCGAGGGTCCCCTGGGACAACAGGCCTCGGACAACTCACAGACCTTATTGTTGCTGACCGACGCCAATCAGAGCGTTATCGGTGAAAGCCGACAGCGAGACCTGCGAACTGCCGTCTACAGTGCGTACGGGGAACGCCACAGTGACAACACGCTGCGAAGCCTGCTGGCATTCAACGGCGAAGTGCGCGATGAAGCCAGCGGCTGGTACTTGCTGGGCCGCGGCTACCGGGCCTACAACCCGGGACTGATGCGCTTCCACAGCCCGGACTCGTTCAGTCCGTTCGGCAGCGGCGACGTGAATCCCTACACCTATTGCCTGGGCAACCCGATTGCCCTGCGTGACCCCACGGGGCATGAGGCGATCGGTTGGAGTGGCAGACTGCGACGGCCGGATGAGGACATTACCCTGCCATCAGTTGGCGGGGGGGGTATTGAAGGCTGGATTTCCGTGGCGGTGGGGGCGGTGTTCGTGGCGATTGGCGTCGCTACATTCATTGGTTCATTAGGAACTTCAGGCCCAGTCTCCCTTGCAATGATCGCAGTGGGTACCGCTCTCTCGGCAGGCTCCACCATCGCTAGCGCAGTGGCAATCGCGGACAACAATGAGGAAGCCGGTAAATGGGGGCAGTATTTGGGTTACGCGGCGGTGGTTGCGTCGGCGCCCCTGATTGCTCAGAGTGCTTTCAAGGGCGTAAAACAGATCGTAAAACCTGCTAGCGCTGCGGGTAAGAATGGCATTGTTGCACCGGTCACTCGACAAGCAGCGCTAGGAATAACAAAGAGTACGGTTCGCATCATAAAAAAATCTCCACTCGGGAAAAAGCCATTCCAGATACCTCGTCCCACTTTAAATCGGGGTGGCGTTAGCGCTGATACTGTGGATAGCAATTGGTTCACAATGCCGCATGCCCGGTCAGGAAAACCCGTCACTATAAATGTAAGCGCCTATGTGAAAGAAATGCATAGAAGGATGAAGGATTGGCAAAATAACCGTATTGGAGTAAACATGCGCCCGACTGCAGGAGCTAAGGATATGTACCTCCCGAATACGGAACTCCGTAAATAAAAGCCCCTATTACCTTCGGCGACAAAACAATCTGTTTTGCCGCCGAAGTCTGGACAGCCCATCCATACCGACAAACCCGCTACCCAGGCAAATCTCAAGCAACCAATGTCGGCGTCAACCTCGGAAAGTCTTTCCAAGTCTGCTTGGCATCGAAGCTCATGCTCACCCGCACCTCAAGCGGACTACCAATCTTGAAACGTTGCAAATCAGTCTTCGAAATTTGCCCGGCAGAAATGCGCTGAGCCACCTCCGGGACCGGGGACTCGGTCAGCACCGGAACCCTGACCTGTTGATTGCCGCTGTCGACTCCTCTTACCTCGACCGTAAGGAATTGGTCGACGGCCATGAAGGTCCAGCGTTCGAGTGTGAAACTGGCATACCCACCATCCGCAATACTCCCCAAGCTCAACCTGCCGCCGGAAACCTTGTCGCACTGAATGGTCGGCAAGCCATTCAACTCATCGACTCGCAAACTGTAGTTGTTCGACTCATGCGGTTCGACGACCCCGGGCTCGAATACCTCGTATCGCACGGAAATCGTCTTGCCCAGGTGCTGGGCGATCTTGTCGTTCGGGATTTTATAGTCCCGCGAGCCTGCGGGGTTCGGAGTGTCGGTACGATACGCCCCCACGGTACCCGGCTCGGCCCATTGCACGAACACGCCCTCGCCGTCGTAAATGACCGCCTCCTGCGGAATGATCACCGTCACGCCATTGACCGCATTAAACGGGTCCAGTACACCGCTCGATGATCCGCCCGGCGCTTCCTTGACCTTGGCAGGCGGCAGGGTACGGGGAATCGGCGTGGCATCGACATCCAATACAACCGCCACAGACCTAGGGCTGACATTACCCGCGCGGTCCTGCACCTCATACCACACATACCGGGACCCATCGCCCCTGTCCTGTATTAAATCGGCGCTGATCGTAACCACGACGGGATCAGAAAAATTCTGGTCATCAAGTTCGATGACACCGCCTTTATCCAGGGTGCCTGGTGTAGATCCCCAGTACCAGGTGATCCGATCCCAGGGTCGGGGGTCCGTGTATCCCGGGAGATTGGCCTTGACCTCATCATTGTTCTGCTCAAGGTAGCGGGCAGTGAGTTTATTGGGCGGAAGGACTTCGGCAGGGAAAACCAGCTTGCTGTCAGCAGCAAGGACAGGCGGCGTCGTATCGAGGGTAATCTCCAACTCGGCAGAGTCGTCAGACTCATTGTTATAAGCCGTCGCCCTGTAGTGCAACCGATGAAGCCCGTCATTACCACGCAGTAGTCTTTGGGGCAACGTCACATATCGGTCTGACGGCTCTATGAAAGCGTTCCAAGTTCGGCGATCTACCCAATTCTGGGCACCGTCAAGGAACAGCTCAACCGACTCCTCACCCAACGTCGGATCAGAATTGTCCCATAACACGAACCAAACCTTCAGATCATCATGCGTGGCGGCTTCTGGAAGCAGATTGATTTCACCGCCCGGAATGTTATCTAACAGTTCATCTATGCGGGGTGGAAGTAATTCTCTAGGGTTATCGGAAGACGACTTATCTGCTGACTCGCTCATGAACAAGACTCCTCAAAGAAGCACGAGGACAATGGCCGCAGCCGGTATCCTCGCATCGTGTAAAGAACATTGAACGTGCCGTGCAGCGTCAGCCCATTGAATTACCAGAGATAGCGCACGCCCACGTTGGCCCCCCACGGCTGCTCGATCTTATTGCCGTTGCTGTAATCGAAATCGGCGTGTACCGACACTTTGTCAGTCAACGTCATCGCCACACCCGCACCCAGCTCACCGCGCGAACCGGAGAGGTCATTGCTGAACTTGTTATCGTTGACCTGCACGTCGTTGTTATTGGCGAACTCGTGCACATACGCGGCACGCAGGTACGGCTGCAGCACATTGCCTTCGCCCAGATCGAAGTTGCGCCCAACCGTCGCACCGACCTTGCCCAGCAACGAGTGCGTGCGGTCGCCTTCGGCGGACAAGCCGTTATCCAGGCGATAGTCCTTGCCCTCGATGATCACGCCCGAAAGCTGTGTATACGGTTCGACGAAGTAGTCGTCTTCCAACTTGATGTGACGACCGAACTCCAGGGAGCCACCGACGCCGTGGCTGTCGTAGCTGCCCTTGGCCTTTTTGCCATCGCTCAGGCGGACGTCGGATTCGTTCTGGAAGCGGTTGAACTTGAGCACACCGTCGAAGTAATAGCCGCTTTCCTCGTCCAGCCACGTGGTGTAGGCACCAAGGTAGAAACTGTCGACTTCACCGGTGGTACCGCGACTCAAATCCAGGTCGGACTTGCTGTAGCCACCCATCACCCCCACCAGCCACTGCCCGTCACCGACCGGCAACGGCGCATCGGCACCCAACGACAAGCCCTGCTGGGTTTGCTTATAAGCCACGCCGGAACTGGCGCTGACATCGAACTTGTTACCATAAGCACGCATCCAACCACCGGCCTTGCCTTGGTCCCGGCGCACTTCGCCCATGCGGCTGCGCAAGGTGCTGAGTTCGCCGTACCAGACCGTGGGTGCGGCATTGAACAGCGCCATCACCGATTGGGTACCGGGGCTGATGATTTTCGAAGCGGTGTTCAGGTACCAATCATTGTCGCCTTGCTTGATCAGGTTGTAGGAGTAGGCCCCCAAGTCCACCTCACCACCCGCCAGGGAAAACTGGGCATCGCCACCGCCGATGTGAACCACCGGGATGGAAGCGGCGGCGCCGGGTTCCGAGCCACTGCTGTCGAGCGCCACCAGGTGATTGCCGGTGGCTGTCCCGGTCACCGTCAAGGTGTCGACCTGGCCGGTGCTGAAGTTGGTGTGCATGAAGAAGGTGCCGTTGCCCGACAGCTCGCCCACCGTCAATTTGTAGAATTCGCCCGGATTGCCGAACTGGATGCCACCGCCGTTCATGGAGAGTTTTTCGACCTCGCCATCGCCGACCATGATCCAGCGGGCTTCGTTGTTGACGGCCAGGCTCTCGACGTTTTCCAGGCGACCGGTGAGCGTGGCGAAGTTATCGAACACCACGTTGGCGCTGCTGCCATCTTCCACGATGATGTCGCCGACCAGTTGACTGTTATCGGCGCTGAAATTCGCCGAAGAGCCATTGACGACTTCCAGCAGGGTGCCGTTACCGCCCACCAGGGTAGAGCCGTTGTTGACCTGGATATTCACCCGTTCGGTGTTGGTCTGGGTCTGGCCGTCGACGATGATCGCCGAGCCGGCCAGCCCTTCGACACGGGAATTGTCCAGGATCAACGCGTTGTCGGCGGACAGGTTGAGATCGGCGAACAGGTACACACCGTTGAGCCCACCGATGATGGTGCTGTCGGTGGCGGCGATCTTGCCGCCGAAGCTACGCACGCCAATGCCATCGGCGTTGCTGCCAGTTACGGTGGAGCCTGCTTCGAGTGTCAATTGGCTGAGGGCACTGAGGGTTGCCCCCACTTGTCCACCGATGATCTCACTGTCGCTGACCACCGCGGTAGATCCGCCGCTGGCCGTTTGCGCCAGCCGCAGCCCGATACGGCTGCTGACAATTTTGCTTTTATTGGCGATGGTCGTTTCACTGGCAGACAGATCGACTCCGTTGGTCGTGCCCTGAGCGGTGACCTGAGTCCCGTTGAGGGTGATATTCGACCCTGTGGTCGCCCGGATCTGGTGCGTCGTGGCGCCATTGGCCGTCAGCTTGCTTTCGTTCTCCACCAGGTAATCATCGGGCGTGGTGGTGGCGTCGATGGTCTTGGACGCACCATTGTCGATGAGTGTCTGCGCCAGGCCGGTCGGGCTGAGCAACAGCAACGGCGCGAGGGTTGCGAGCTTGAGAAAACGCGCAAGCGGCGTGATAGAGAATGAGTGGCTAACGGGCATGGATAACTCCTGGATAAACAAGCTGTCTGGCAACCGTCGAGCCTGGCGTTTACCGTCTGGGTCCGAACGATCAAAAGGCGGCAATCCTAAGCACTCGCTTCCTGGATATATGTAGGATTTATCCTTGTGTTTGTGAGACTTTTCTTATTGCTTCTACATGAAATATCAATGTTGGCGCCTTTCCTATGGCTCCCCCCAGCAGGCACATCCGGGCAGCAGACGCCCGGGTGCCGGCTTCGAGGTTAAGGCCTTGGGATCTCGCACGGATCATTCGGTCGGTGGAAAGCCGTGCGGGTTGTCAACGGCGTCGATTCAAGCGTCTCCGAGCCGTCATCGTGGAAATACTGGATCTTCGCCCGGCCCCTGCGATTCGATGCGGCGTTCTCGTCATAAAGCGGCAGGATATGGGTCGTGTAAGGTTCCACCCGGATGGTGAAGCCGCTGACAGGTGCACCGGCGGTGCCCAGCACGTAAGTCCGCTCAAATTCCGCGCCGAGGATCGGATCTTCAGGTGCGTTCAAATCCTCCCCTCTCATGGGGGTGAAGACGAACGTGATCTCGTCACCATCCTCAAGCACTCCGGTTAGGTCAGGGATGGCGACCTGGAGCGCGCCATCGGGATCAAGCACCGAGCAGCCTGGATAACCGGTCGGGTTAGGGATGGTGGGAAAACTCGCAGGTGGCAGCTCAACCGCAATGGCATTGACATCGACCAGGGTTGGCGTGGATTCGAGATCATTCTCAATGCCTGGCGCGCTCAATTGATAGTGCACCGGCACGGCCTGGCCATTGCCACCGTCCTTGATGTAGTTCCAAGGGATGTCGACGGTTTGATCCTGGCCAGGTACGTGATCAGGATCTGTATCATCGAAGGTGATCCGGGCCTCAACGACACGCGTGCCATTCCAGAAAAAATCGATGACATGACCGTTAACCGCCTCGGCGTACCAGGTAAAGGTGAATTTCGCGTCCTCGTCCTTGTCGGCCCGCGTCAACTCGTTGGTCCGGCTATCATCCCAATTCTTGACTACGCCTACCGTCAAGCTTGGATGCACCGGATCCGGCCAATCGGGAGATGGCCAGGGAACCCAGGGGATCGGCACCTCGAAATTGACCTCGATATCGGTGTCTTCAGGTCCGAATGGCCGACCTTTACGCACGACGTGATAACTGACGTTGGTCGTCTTGTCGCCGGTGGTGTTTTCGCCGTATTCCTCGAGCATGAGGAGTTTCGGTTCCACCAGTATCTCGATCTTGGGAGGTGGATTGGGGCCAACGGGTTGGTCGGCCAAGGTTGTATTTCCCCACTTCAACCGAATGTCGTCGTAGCTCTTGGGATCGTCATACATGGGAATCCACACGCTCACCCCCGACAAAGCATGCTCAACCACCAAAGGGCCCGGATCTGCCTGGGGGACTTCCGGAACTTTTAGATTGGTCGGTAGCGGCCCGAAGGTGAGGCTTATTTTCTGCCAAAGCGACAGAGCGCTGGGATTGGTCGCCTTGTCGATCAGGACGTAGATGAACACGCATTCGGCATCGCCAAACGCACGAATACGATCGCCGTCGATTTCGATCGGAGTGTCTGAGGTGCCCGGGGGGGGAACATCGTTGAAGAAAATCGGGGAGAGTCCATTCAGGTCCTCGGGAATGTCGGCGGCATCCACCAGGTAAACGGCGATTTTATCCGTAGCTTGCCAATCAGCGTAACCAGGAATTGTGGCAGTCAAACTGCTGCCAGGCGCCAGGTTTGTGTCGTCGAGGTACACGTCCGAAAACTTCAACGCCTCTGGCGGGTCGTGTCTATAAGGTGGTTGTTGATCGATAACGATCGGGGATATTGGTGAATCGTCTTCTTCATCCTGATAAGAGTGGTGGCGATACATAAGACGACACGCAGCAAGTTGCGGAAGATCCCTCGGCTGGATGAGCATCTCGTAAGGAAAGGTTTCCGTAAAGTCGGTAGCACCTGCCGGGATTACAAATTCATGATCAGCCACGACTTCAAAACGACCCGTGCCCCGATCAAGCAGAACTTCAATTTTTTCCGGGGCCTGGGGAGGTGGCAAGTTAGCCCACTTGGGAATTTTTACCTTCATTCCGTTCTTCAGACTGGGACCGTTGATCAGACCAGTCGCAATGTCGACTATAGGATGATCGATGATTATCGACTGATCGCCCAACCCCGACCGGTGCTCGGTGCGCATCCTGAGATAAGCGCTGTGCGCCTCACGTCGCGCCAGTCTGTTATCCGCATTTGCCATGCTATCGCTCTCCCATTGACAACGTTCAGCCGTTGAAACGTCAACGGCCATCCAATTTTCCTGGCAGATCGATAACACCGGACACGACACAACGCTTCCCATCGCTCTGCGCGGCAGCTGAGGCCTTGAGCGAATTAAGCCCGCGTTTTCAATGACGCGATACTGTCAGAGTTGACAGGTCGCCGGGACAAGATCAGGACAAACTCAGCGCAACACCACCCCCACCAACATCGCCATCTCAAGCAATTCCAGCAACGCCCCGGCGGTATCCCCGGTGCAGCCCCCTAGCCTGCGCAGCATCATCTGGCGCAAGCCGATAAAGACCGCCGAGGCGGCCAACAGGGCAACGACACCTGCCCAACCCGCCACCAGCACGCCTCCCAGCGCGCACACCCACAACACCTGCCAACCCGCACGGCGGGGCAGATGATCGGCGAGGGCCTGGCCCAGGCCGCCGGCACGCACGTACGGCGTGGTCAGGAACAGGCCAAGCAACGCGGCACGCCCCAGCACCGGCACGACGATCAAGGTCAACGTCTGTCCCTGCTCGATCAACGCCAGCAGCGCGGTGAATTTGAGCAGCAGCACCAGCACCAGGGTGATCACCGCGATCGGCCCACTGCGCGGGTCTTTCATGATCAGCAACGTACGCTCGCGGTCGCCGAAACCGCCCAACCAGGCATCGGCGCTGTCGGCCAGGCCATCGAGGTGCAGGCCGCCGCTGAGCAACACCCACACGCTCAGCAACAGCGCGGCGTGCAGCAGCAACGGCGTGCCCAGCAGCAGTGCATTGAACAGCCACAGCAAAACACCGAACAACAACCCCACCACCGGATAGAACAACAGCGAACGGCCCAGCTGTTCAGGCTCGGGCATGCCAGGCAGGCGTACCGGCAGACTGCTGAGAAACTGCAAGGCGATCCAGAAGGGCAACATCGTCAATCCGCCTCTTTGAGCACGGGCCCTGCCGACACCGTCAGGGAAAACAGCGCGCCATGGCCGACTTCGACATTGAGCAATTGCTCCCGAGGCAGGCCGCGGGCCTGGGCCAGCAGCAGGCGCATCACACCGCCATGGCTGACCAGCAAGACTCGCTCACCGGCATAGGCCGCGTGCAGGCGTTCGACCGCCGCCAGCACGCGGCTGGAAAACGCCAGCACCGGCTCGCCTTCGGGGGGCGTGAAGGCATAGGGATCGGCCCAGAACTGGCCCAGTGCCTCGGCGTCGGTGTCCATCAGCGCCGCTGCGCTACGGCCTTCCCAGGCGCCGAAATGCAGCTCTTGCAGGTCTTTGTCCAGTTGCACCGGCACGCCGAGTCGGGCACCCAGTTGCTCGGCAAAGCGGGCGCAACGCTGCAACGGCGAACTCACCAGGCGATCCCAGGGGCCGCCTTGCTCGACAGCCGTGTGCATCTGCTCCCAGCCCCTGGCCGTCAAGGCATCGTCGAGGCTGCCGCGCAAGCCACCGCCCAGCTCGGTTTCGCCGTGACGCAGCAGGTCCAGGCGCAAGGTCATGCCGGGCGATCCGCCACGGCCGCTTCGGCAAACGTCGCCATTTGCCCGTGAAGGTCACAGGCCAGGCGCAACAGCGGCACTGCCAACGCCGCGCCACTGCCCTCGCCCAGGCGCAGGCCCAAATCCAGCAGCGGTTCGGCGCCGAGGGTTTCCAGCACGTGGCGATGGCCCGGCTCGGCGCCACGATGGCCGAACAGCAACCATGGCCGGCACGCGGGATTGATCCGCACCGCCACCAGGGCCGCAACGCTGCAGATGAAGCCATCCACCAACACCGCGACGCCCTGCTGGGCGCAGGCCAGGTACGCACCGACCAACGCGGCGATTTCAAAACCGCCGAGGTTGAACAGGGTCTGCAACGGGTCGTGGCCCTGGGCCGCGTGCAGCGCCAGGGCCCGTTCGATCACCTGGGCCTTGCGGCTGACACCCGCCGCGTCCAACCCGGTACCCGGCCCCACCAGATGCGCCACCGGGCATTCGAGCAAGGCGCAGGCCAGGGCGCTGGCGGCCGTGGTGTTGCCGATGCCCATCTCGCCACCAATGAACAAGTGCGTCCCGGCCGCGACCGCACGCGCCACGCTGTCGCGCCCAGCTTGCAGGGCCTGCTCGCCCTCGCTCACCGTCATGGCTGGGCCCTGGACAAAATTCGCCGTGCCCGGCCCGACGTTCAGGTGCCGTACGCCGGGCAGGTCCAGCGAAGGCGTGACGGTGCCCAGGTCCACCACTTCCAGCGACGCGCCCAGTTGCCGCGCCAGGACGCTGATGGCCGCGCCGCCGCTGACGAAGTTGAGCAGCATCTGCCCGGTGACTTCCTGGGGATAGGCCGATACGCCTTCGGCGACCACACCATGGTCACCGGCAAAAATCGCGATCCATAGCTGATCGAGGCTCGGTTTGACCTGCCCTTGCAGGCCGGCCAGTTGCACCGCCACCGACTCCAGCCGGCCCAGGGAACCCGCCGGCTTGGTCAGTTGTTGCTGACGGGCCGTGGCCTGCTCCAGGGCCTGGTTATCGACGGGCTTGCACGGGTCCAGCCACCAGCAATGATTCATAACGCAGTACCTTTGAGAGTCAGGGGCAGGCCGGCGACGGTCAGCACGACGCGCTGACAACGTTCGGCCAAGGCTTGATGCAGCCAACCGGCTTCATCGACGTAACGGCGAGTCAGCTCGCCCAGCGGCACGACACCCATGCCGGTCTCGTTGCTGACAAAAATGATGTCCCCGGGCAGCGTGGCCAGGCAGTCCAGCAGCGCCTCGCGTTCGGCGTTCAGTTGCTCGGGGTCGTCGAGCATCAGCAGGTTGGTCAGCCACAGGGTCAGGCAATCCACCAGCAGGCATTGCCCGGGGGCGGCGTTTTCCCGTAGCACCCGCGCCAGGGCCAGGGGTTCTTCCACTAGCGCCCATTCGGTCGGGCGCCGCGCGCGGTGTTGCGCGACGCGCGCGGTCATCTCGCCATCCAGGGGTTGGCTGGTGGCGATGTAGGTCACTGGCAATTGGGTGTCTGTGGCGAGTTTTTCCGCCAGGCGACTCTTGCCGGAGCGGGCGCCGCCGAGGATCAGTTGCAGCATGGGTCATTACCTTTTATTTGACGGTGTGGCGACTGGCCTCTTCGCGAGCAAGCTCGCTCCCACAGTTGATCCAGGGTGTACATGAATTCGGTGATCATCAGAGATCCAAAGTGGGAGCGAGCTTGCTCGCGATGAGGCCGGTACAGCCACGTCAAATCCCACAGAGTTCACGCAACAACCGAGTATCCAAATGCTGTTCCACCAGATCCGCCAACCGCTCGATGTCCCGCTCGCGCAACCCGTGGTAATCCACCGCCTGCACATCCTGCAACCCGGCCCAGCGCAACAACGCGCTACTGGCCGCCGGCGATTCAAAGAGCCCATGCAGGTAAGTGCCGAACACCTGCCCGTCGAGACTCTGGGCACCGTCGCAACGGTCATCCTCCAGATGCACCGCGGGGTTTTCCAGGGCCGGGCCAGTGGTCACGCCCGCGTGGATCTCGTAGCCGCTGACCTCAGCCTCTTCCAAGGCCAGTCGCCCGCGCACATTGCGCAATTGCTTCTCGTGTTCCAGGGTCGTTTCGAAGTCCAGCAGGCCCAGCCCGGCACTGGAACCGGCCGCGCCTTCGAGCCCCAACGGGTCGTGGACCTGCTGGCCGAGCATCTGCAAACCACCGCAGATGCCCAGCAGCTTGCCACCGTAGCGCAGGTGACGATTGATCGCCGTTGCCCAACCGTTGGCGCGCAAGTAGGCCAGGTCGCTGCGCACGCTTTTCGAACCGGGCAGGATGATCAGGTCGGCCGCCGGGATGGGCTGGCCGGGGCCGATGAATTGCAAGTCGACCTGCGGGTGCAGGCGCAGTGGATCGAAATCGGTGTGGTTGCTGATGCGCGGCAACACCGGCACCACCACCTTGAGCACCTGTTCAGCCTTGTCGGTTTGGCGTTGGTCGAGGCCATCCTCGGCTTCCAGGTGCAGGTCCATCACGTACGGCAACACGCCGATCACCGGTTTGCCGGTGCGCGCTTCCAGCCAGTCCAGGCCCGGTTGCAGCAAGGCGATGTCACCGCGAAAACGGTTGATGATGAAGCCCTTGACCCGCGCCTGTTCGCTGGGCGAAAGCAACTCCAGGGTACCGACCAGATGAGCGAACACCCCGCCACGATTGATATCGGCGATCAGCAGCACCGGGCAATCCACCGCCTCGGCAAAGCCCATGTTGGCAATGTCACCCGCGCGCAGGTTGATCTCGGCCGGCGAGCCGGCGCCCTCCACCATCACCACCGGATAGGCCGCGCTCAAGCGCGCGTGGGAGGCCAGCACGGCTTGCATCGCGATGGCTTTGTAATCGTGATAGGCCACCGCATTCATGGTGGTCACGGCACGGCCATGGATGATCACCTGGGCGCCGGTGTCGCTGTTGGGCTTGAGCAGCACCGGGTTCATGTCGGTGTGCGGTTCCAGCCCCGCCGCCTGGGCCTGCACCGCCTGGGCGCGACCGATTTCGCCGCCGTCGGCCGTCACGGCGCTGTTGAGGGCCATGTTCTGCGGCTTGAACGGCACCACGCTTACACCCTGGCGTCGGACCCAGCGGCATAAAGCCGTGACCAAGGTACTTTTGCCGGCATCGGACGTGGTGCCCTGCACCATCACTGTGGTCATCGGGTGTCCTTGGCGTAGGCCTCTAAGGCCCGTTCGAGGCGCAGGAATTCGCTGTCATCGGCCGGCAGCCCGAAGCGCAGGCTGCTGGTGTTGGTAAACAAGCGCAGGAGAATGCCGCGATGGGCCATGAAATCATGAAGCCCCAGGGCGTGTTCGGTGACCAGCCATTGGAACAACCCGCAGCCGCCCTGCGGCTTGAAGCCGTGGCGTTCGAGCATCAGCGCCAGGCGTTGGCTGGTGGCTTCGCAGCGTTGGCGCTGGTAGGCGTGGGCATCAGTGTCCAGCAGGCACGCCTGGCCCAGCACCCGGGTCGGCCCGCTGACGACCCACGGCCCGACCTGTTCGGCGAGCAACTTGAGCAAGCGGCGCTCGGCCAATACAAACCCCAGGCGAACCCCGGCCAGGCCAAAGAACTTGCCGAACGAGCGCAGCACGATCAACCCGACCAGATGGGTGTGCGCCGCCAGGCTCAGCGCCGGCGTGACGTCCATGAAGGCCTCATCCACCACCAGCCAGCCACCGCGCTGGGCCAGGCGCGCATGCCAGTCCAGCAAGCGCTCGGGCGCCAGGCTCAGGCCCGTGGGATTGTTCGGATTGACCACCACCAGCACGTCGAGGCTGTCGAGAAAGAAATCCACCTCCGACTCCAGCACTTCGCGAACGATGTAGCCGCTGCGGCGCCAGGCTTCGGCGTGCTCGGCGTAACAGGGCGACAAGACACCGACCTTGCCGGCCCGGCGCAGGCGCGGCAACAGCTGGATCGCCATCTGCGAACCGGCCACCGGTAGCACATTCAGCGCGCCGTAATAATCGCAGGCGGCCTGTTCCAAGCCGTCATCGGTTTCCGGCAGGCGCGCCCAGGCCCGCAGGGGAATCGCCGGGACGTCGAACGGCCAAGGCGCCAGACCGCTGGACAAGTCGAGCCAATCCGCTTCGGCAATGCCGTATTGCCGGGCTGCGTTGCGCAAACGGCCACCGTGCTCAAGCATAAAACTCAGCTCCCAGGCAGAGAATCAGCAGCCATAACCATACGCCGCGCTGGACCAATTGCCAGCCGCGATCAATGGCGTCGGCACTCGCCGGCACGCCCTCGCCCAGCGCTGGACGTTGATGCAGTTCGCCGTGGTAAACCGCCGCCCCGCCCAGCTCGACACCCAGCGCTCCGGCACCGGCGGCCATCACTGGTCCGGCGTTGGGGCTGTCCCAGGTCGGCCCCTGGGTGCGCCAGCACTTGAGCGCCAGACGGGTTTTGCCGAGCAGCGCGTAGGTCAATGCCACCAGGCGCGCCGGAATATAGTTGAGCACATCGTCGATTTTTGCCGCCGCCCAGCCGAAGCGCTCGAAGCGTTCGTTGCGATAACCCCACATGGCGTCGAGGGTATTGCTCAGGCGATACAACACCACGCCGGGCGCGCCGGCCACGGCGAACCAGAACAACGCGGCGAACACCGCGTCGCTGCCATTTTCCAGCACCGATTCGGTGGCGGCGCGGGCCACGGCGGTTTCATCCAGCTCAGCCGTTTCGCGGCTGACCAGATAGCCGACACGCTTGCGCGCCTCCTCCAGATCGCCGCTGCGCAACGCCCGCGCCACCGGCTCGACATGTTCACCGAGACTGCGCAGGCCGAGGGCACAGTACAAGGCGAGGATCTCCACCAGCCAGCCCACCATTGGCGCCCACGAAAGGGCCGTGGCGAGCAAGGTCAACGGCACCACGGCAATGATCCACGCCGTCACCCCATGGCTGCGCCAACCACGTCCGCCGGAATTGAAACGTTGTTCGATGCGATCGGCAAAACCGCCGAACGCCACCAGCGGATGCCAGCGTCGGGGCTCGCCCAGCAATGCATCCAGCGCCACTGCGGCGGCACTGAGCAACGCCACACTCATGGGCTCACTCCCCAATGGTTTTCATACAGCAGTTCATTGAGCGGACGCGGTTGCGCCCACCCTTCCAGGGCGAGCATCGGCGCCGGGTAAAAACCCTCGACCGGGCCCAAGCAGAGGATCGCCAGCGGCTTGGCCCCAGCGGGTAGGCCCAGCAGGTCGGCCAGGGCCTGGGGTTCGAACAGCGACACCCAGCCCATCCCCAGCCCTTCGGCGCGGGAAGCCAGCCACAGGTTCTGGATCGCGCAGGACAGCGAGGCCAGGTCCATTTCCGGCAAGGTCCGGCGACCGAAGATGTGCCGCTCACGATCTTCCATCAACGCCGCCACCAGCACTTCGGCGCAGTCGTCGACCCCTTCGACCTTGAGCTTCATGAATTCATCGCTGCGCTCACCCAGGGCCTCGGCGGTGCGAATGCGTTCCTGCTCCACCAGTTCGCGGATCTGTCCACGCAAGGCGCGGTCACTGATGCGGATGAAGCGCCATGGTTGCATGAGGCCGACGCTGGGGGCCTGGTGCGCGGCTTCCAGCAGGCGGCGCAGCAAGGCCGGCTCAACCGTGCCACCGCTGAAGTGGCGCATGTCGCGGCGTTCGGCGATGACGCGGTAGATAGCGTCGCGTTCGGCCTGGGAGAAAGCGGTGTCGGTCATGGCCTCTTCGCGAGCAAGCTCGCTCCCACATTGGCTAGCGTTGCACTTGAGATCACGGGGTCCCCTGTGGGAACGAGCTTGCTCGCGATAGCGGTCTCAGGATCAGGCGCAAACAACGCAGCAATCGCCTTGGGATTGGACGGGAAATAAAAATGAACATAGGAAGCCGTCATCCGCCCCTGCCGGAACACCGCTTCCGCCCCGCGCCCGCCATTGGGGCTATGGCCACGGGCAATCGGTTCAAGCTCGGTGCTGGTCAGGGAATGATGATAGGTATGCCCACGCAAGGTGCCTTCCGGCAAATCCACCGCTTGCAGCGCCAGGGCTGCCAGGCGCTTTTGCATCTGCGCATCACCGGCCAGCAAACCCAGCAGTTCGGCGCGCACGCCTTCGACATCGGTCAATGAATCGAGCAGATACAACATGCCGCCGCATTCGGCGAGCAACGGTTTGTCGGCGGCCTGGTGAGCACGGATCGCTGCCAGCATCGGCGCGTTCCCAGCCAACGCAACGTGGTGCAGTTCCGGATAACCGCCAGGCAAATAAAGGCTGTCCGCCTCGGGCAGTTCGCTGTCATGAATCGGCGAAAAGAAACACAACTGCGCGCCCATGGCCCGCAGCAGATCAAGGCTGGCGCCATAGGTGAAGGCAAACGCTTCGTCACGGGCCACAGCAATGCGCACCCCGGCGAGCCACGGCTCAACGGTGATCACCTCAGGCGCGGCGAACTCCACCGCTGGCGGCAGCGCCACTTCGCAACTGCCGGCCAGGGCCTCGGCGGCCACGTCGAGGCGCGCGTCCAAGTCGTTCAACTCGCTGGCCTGGACCAACCCGAGATGACGACTGGGCAATTCGATGCCGGTTTCCCGAGACAGCGCGCCGTACCAGCGCAGGCCTTCGGTCAGGCTGCCTTCGAGCAATTGCGCGTGGCGCAAGGTGCCGACCCGGTTGGCCAAGACCCCGGCGAACGGCAGGTCCGGTTGATAACGCGCCAGGCCCAGGGCCAGGGCGCCGAAAGTCTGGGCCATGGCCGTGCCATCGATCACCGCCAACACCGGCACGCCAAAATGCCGCGCCAGGTCGGCGCTCGACGGGGTGCCGTCGAACAGCCCCATCACCCCTTCGATCAGGATCAAGTCCGCTTCGGCAGCGGCTTCCCACAACAGCCGGCGACTTTCCTGCTCGCCGACCATCCACATGTCCAATTGATAGACCGGCGCGCCACTGGCCCGCTCCAGGATCATCGGGTCGAGAAAATCCGGGCCGCATTTGAACACACGCACCTTGCGTCCCTGGTTGCGATGCAAGCGGGCCAGCGCCGCAGTGACGGTGGTCTTGCCTTGGCCCGAGGCCGGCGCTGCGATCAGCACCGCCGGACAGCGGCGGCGGGTCATGGCGGGATCGCTCACAGTTCGACGCCTTTCTGCGCCTTGATACCTGCCTGGAACGCGTGCTTGATCATGCCCATTTCAGTCACGGTGTCGGCCAGCTCGATCATCTCGGGCTTGGCCCCACGACCGGTCACCACCACATGCTGCATCGGTGGGCGGGCCTGCAGATCGCTCAGCACCTGATCGAGGTCGAGGTAACCGTGCTTGAGGGCAATGTTCAACTCGTCGAGCACCACCAGGCCGATGGACGGATCGCTGAGCAACTGGCGCGATACCGCCCAGGCGGCTTCGGCGGCGGCGATGTCGCGCTGGCGATCCTGGGTTTCCCAGGTGAAGCCTTCACCCATGACGTGAAAGCGCACCTGCTCCGGGAAGCGGCGCAAGAACAGCTCTTCACCGGTACTGTTGCGCCCCTTGATGAACTGCACCACGCCGCACTGCATGCCGTGGCCCATGGCCCGGGCCAGCATGCCGAACGCCGAGCTGCTCTTGCCCTTGCCGTTGCCCGTCAGCACCAGCAACAAGCCGCATTCATTCGGCGAGTTGGCGATGCGCTCGTCGATCACGGCTTTCTTGCGCAGCATGCGCGCCAGGTGGCGTTCGTCGCGATCGGATGCATCGATCGTGGGGGAGTCGGTCATGGGGAAGCCTCCGTTGGGATTGGATAACGGCGGGCGGGCACAAAAAAAGACGGCAACAAGCCTGGCATCGCCCACCGTGATGCCGTTGGATGAATCAGGCCGGTCTCCGGGCTCATGAGCGGCGCAATGCCGGTCTGTGCGCCTTCCCATGTCTGGCGACACAGTGGCTTGAGCACAGCGTTGACTCATTTACCGTTGCGGGGGCAGCGCCGGGTTCGTGTGCACTCACCGGCTTCCCTGTTTCACTCTGTCGACCACAGCCACAGAGCACCTGAAACAAGCGGCGAAGGTTAGAGGGTTGGGGGTGGAGCGTCAATTAAAGCCGCCTGTCGGGGCGATCATTGGCGCCGATCAATAAAATGACGGCAATCTTGTGGGATTCTGCGGCAAGTGATATCAAAGCGACATTACGACCCGATATCACAAGAACAAGAGGGCAAAAGCATGCAAGGGATGATCATCAGCAATCCAAAACTGGAATTCCTGCGCCCGGCGCTGGAACGCTGGTTTGACTGTATCGACCGCTACAACGCGGTGCGTGGCGATAACGACACGCCTTATTGGTTCGATGAAAAAGCCAACCTCGGCTTGCTCTCGGCCGCAGCCTGGATGGCCGAGATGGTCACGCTGCAGAACGCCCCGACCCGCAAGCAGAATGAAGAAGGCGAACGCAACGTCAGCGCCGATCTGTTCATCGCCAGCACCGAGGAGCGCGCCTTCATCCAGGCCACCCAGCGCTGGCCCAAGGTAAGCAACCTGAACCTGACCCAGCCGCTGCTGGAAGCCACCAGCGATGCCAAGCGCATCAGCTACGCCAGCGATCTGAAGCTGGGCTGCCTGTTCGTCTCGCCGCAAAAAGCCCAGCAAAGCGCCACGCCCGAAGAATTGCAGGACATGATCGACGACCTGCAGAAGGAAAACACCTGCGCCGTGGCCTGGTACTTCCCTTACGCCTACCGCAAGTTGCGCAACGAAGCCGGGCATTACCATCCTGGCATCGCGGTGCTGTTCAAGCAGGCCCACGGTTGATTCATTGCACACTGGGAACTGTGGAAGAAACTGTGGGAGCGAGCTTGCTCGCGATAGCGGTGTGCCAGTCAACATCAACACAGGCTGATACACCGCCATCGCGAGCAAGCTCGCTCCCACACTGGATTTTCAGCATGCACAAAATCCAGATACTGCCTGGCTGACAGGCCTACCCACGGTTGAACCATCGCGCGTCTACGCTCCTCTATGAATAACTACATGCATTCATAGGGAAGCCAGCATGCTCAAGCCCCCCCACCTCCTGATCGTCGCCCTTGCCGCCGGACTTGTCGCTTGTGGCGAGTCGTCCACCTTGCAAGTGTCCGACGGCACCGGCCCTGCGCCGAAACTGCCCGAACCGAACAAGACCCTGATCCCCACCGTCAACATCGCCGAAGCCGTCGGCTGGCCGCAAGGCGCCAAGCCAACCCCGGCCCCGGGCCTGCAAGTGGATGCATTCGCTGAAGGACTGGACCATCCGCGCTGGCTCTATGTGCTGCCCAATGGTGATGTGCTGGTGGCCGAAACCAACGCCCCGCCCAAGCCGGACGACGCCAAGGGCATCCGGGGCTGGGTGATGAAAAAAGTCATGGGCCGCGCCGGCGCAGGCGTACCCAGCCCCAATCGCATCACCCTGTTGCGCGACGCCAATCACGACGGCATCGCCGAAACCCGCACGGTGTTCCTGGAAAACCTCAACTCGCCGTTCGGCATGACCCTGGTCGGCAATGACCTCTACGTGGCCGATACCGACCGGCTGATCCGCTTCCCCTACAAGGACGGTGACACGCAAATCCAGGCGCAGCCGACCAAGGTCGTCGATCTGCCCGGCGGCACACTCAACCATCACTGGACCAAGAACGTGATTGCCAGTCGCGACGGCAGCAAGTTGTACGTCACCACCGGTTCGAACAGTAACGTCGCGGAAAACGGCATGGAGGCGGAAGAAGGTCGCGCCGCCATCTGGGAAGTGGACCGTGCCAGCGGCAATCACCGCATCTTCGCCTCGGGCTTGCGCAACCCCAACGGCCTGGCCTGGGAACCCCGCAGCGGCGCACTCTGGACGGCGGTGAACGAACGGGATGAGATCGGCAGCGACCTGGTGCCGGACTACATCACGTCGGTCAAGGACGGGGCCTTCTATGGCTGGCCCTACAGCTACTACGGGCAGAACGTCGATATCCGGGTCGAACCACAGAACCCGGCCCTGGTGGCCAAGGCCATCGCCCCGGACTACGCCGTCGGCCCTCACACCGCCTCATTGGGCCTGACCTTCGCCGAGGGCAGCAGCTTGCCTGCACCGTTTACCGAAGGGGCTTTCATCGGCCAGCACGGCTCCTGGAACCGCAAACCCCACAGTGGTTATAAAGTGATTTTCGTACCGTTCAACGGTGGCAAACCGGTGGGGCAACCCGTGGATGTGCTGACCGGCTTCCTCAACACCGCCGAAAAAGCCCAGGGCCGGCCAGTGGGCGTAGTGATCGACAAGCAGGGTGGGTTGTTGGTGGCCGATGATGTGGGGAACAAAATCTGGCGTGTTTCGAAGAACTAAGGACTGGAACCGAACCGTGGCGAGGGAGCTTGCTCCCGCTGGGCTGCGCAGCAGCCCCAAGCCTTTTGCGGTTGCTGCGCAACCGAGCGGGAGCAAGCTCCCTCGCCACAAGAGCCACTCCAGCAGAGTCGATCTTCTTAATCGTCAGGGATTACGCGCCAGATGCTCCGGCTGCAGCACACGCTTGGCGCCCAGGTAAGCCCTCTGCCAATAAGCCTTGGACAGGCTATCGAGCTTGACCGTGCCACCCGTGGCCGGCGCGTGAACAAAACGCCCCTCACCGACATAGATACCGGCATGGCTGACCTGGGCGCCGCCGTTGGTGGCAAAGAAAATCAAATCGCCGGTCTGCAAGGCTTCCTTGCCGACATCCGGGGCGCGCATGCCGATCATCTCGCGGGTGGAACGCGGCAGGGAAATGCCCGCAGCGTCGCGGTACACATAGCCAATCAGGCCACTGCAATCAAAACCCGAATCCGGCGTGTTACCACCCCAGCGATAAGGCGTGCCCACCAGGCCAAGCGCCCGGAAGAGCACATCTTCGGCGGCCGGGGAAAAGGGTTGCGCGGGAGCAAAGACCACCGGAGCCCGCACTGGAGCAGGCGGCGGTGGAGTGCGGCTGGCGCACGCGCTGAGCAGCGCGGCGAGGAACATGAGAGCGAGGCGGGCCGGCGTCGACATATGCAGAACAATCCTGATCTGGATGCGGCTTTTCTGCCGTGGGCATGAAAACAAATCCGCCTGCGGAGTACGCAGGCGGATTGCCATCAAACAATGATCAGGATTCTAGCGACTATATGGCAAACTTCAAGTAAGACTTTAAGTTTGCCTTACAAACTGTGTGCTTACTTGCGGGCAGTGACCACAGTCGGTGCCATGGCGAGGGCGCGCTTGGCTTCGATGAAGGTCTTGTTCCAGTAGCTGTCGCCCAGGCTGTCGATCCGCACGCCACCGCTGCGGCGGCTGCTGGAATGGATGAACTGGTTGTCGCCCAGGTAGATACCGGCGTGGCTGACACGACCGCGACGACCGTTGGTGCTGAAGAACAGCAGGTCACCGGGTTCAAGTTGGTTGCGAGCCACCAGTGGGGCGTTCACGTTGATCATTTCGCGAGTGGAACGCGGCAGGTTCATGCCGGCCTCTTCGCGGAACAGATAACCGATGAAACCGCTGCAATCGAAGCCGGCTTCAGAGGTACCACCAAAACGGTAGCGGGTACCGATCAACGACATCCCGCGTTCCAGGATGCTGTCAGCCAGTACTGGAAGCTGGTAAGGCTTGCTGCCGGCGAAGGCTGCGAGCTCTTTGTCGGAGGCCATTTCTTCCTGGAACGCAACGGAGGAAGACTGGGCGGTAACGGAGTTCTTGACCTGAGGTTGTGGCGCTTGCTGGGTCACTGGAGAGTGGGCAGCGCAACCAAACAACAGGGTAACAAGTGCGAGAGGCACGAGGGGTGCGAAGCGATTTAGCATGGGCACGACCGTGGCTGAAGTAGTAAAGATGGCGAGACTATGCCTTCTATCAACCTCATTTGCAAATTCAATCGATGCAAATGTGACTTCTCGGTTTTACGTTTACATCTAAGCGCTTAAGCCCATTTTGAACGTCACGTGGCCTGCAGCCCAGCAGGACCGCGGGTTTCGCCGCGCCCAGAACAGGCCAAGAGCCACTACTTGCAACGGTTCTACCAGCCCAAAGTTTCTTTCAAAAAAGGAATAGTCAGCTTGCGCTGGGCCTGGAGTGAGGCCTGGTCGAGGCGTTCGAGCAGTTCGAACAACGCGCTCATGCTGCGGGTGCCCCGGGTGAGGATGAAATGCCCGACTTCGTCGGTCAGGTGCAGGCCACGCCGGGACGCGCGCAGCTGCAAGGCACGAAGTTTGTCTTCGTCGGACAGCGGGCGCATCTGGAAAATCAGCGCCAGGGTGAGACGGGACTTGAGGTCCGCCAGCTTCACCGGCAGCTCCCGTGGCGACGTCGACGCGGCGATCAGCAAGCGCCGACCGCTGTCGCGCAACCGATTGAACAGATGAAACAGCGCTTCTTCCCAGTCAGCCTTGCCGGCCACGGCCTGGAGATCGTCCAGGCAGACCAGTTCGTACTGCTCAAGGTTGTCGAGGATTTCAACGCCGCGATCGAGCAACTCGGCCAACGGCAGGTACACCGCAGGTTCGCCCAATTGCTCGAACCGCAGGCACGCGGCCTGCAACAGATGCGTGCGCCCTACCCCGTCCTTGCCCCACAGATAGATCAGGCTTTCGGTCCAGCCGGCGTCGGCTTCGCAAAGCCGCTCGACATAGCCGAGTGCAGCGGCATTGGCGCCTGGGTAGTAATTGATAAAGGTGGCGTCATCACGCAGACGCACACCTAGGGGCAGCTGAATCGGTTTCATGCTGACTGAACAGTTCCTCGGGAACCGTTAGTGGCCTCTGTGTAAAGTGCGCAAAGTTTATACCCGTGGCGCGGACCGCACAATGCGCCGGACCACGAGCAAAATCAAAGGTTTGCAGCGGTAAGACAGCGGAGCGGCGGTTTCCCTGACGCTCCGCCCGACATTCGCCCTACAGATCAGGGTCTTCGGCGCCGCTATAGATGTCCGAATCCTTGTACAAATCGTGCATATGACGCACCAGCACCATGATCACCGCCGCCACCGGCAGCGCCAGCAGGATCCCGGTGAAGCCGAACAACTCGCCCCCCGCCAGGATCGCGAAGATCACCGCCACCGGATGCAGGCCAATACGATCGCCCACCAGCAGCGGCGTCAGCACCATGCCCTCCAGGGCCTGACCGACCATGAACACCGCGACGATGCCCACCATCGGGTACAGGTCGCCGCCGAACTGGAACAATCCGGCGATCAATGCCGCGCCAATACCAATCACAAAACCCATGTACGGCACGATGGCGGCCAGGCCGGCGATCAGGCCGATCAACAGCCCCAACTCCAGTCCCACCAACATCAGGCCTGCCGCATAGATGAAACCCAGGGCCACCATCACCAGCAGTTGCCCGCGCACAAACGCCCCCAACACTTCGTGGCATTCGCCGGTCAGGGTCATGATGCGTTCTTCACGATGACGCGGCAGCAGGCTGCGAATCTTCGCCATCATCAGATCCCAGTCCCGCAGCAGATAGAAGGCCACCACTGGAATCAGCACCAGGTTCGCCAGCCAGCCGATCAACGCCAGGCCCGAGGCCGTGGCCTGGCTCAACACCACGCCGACGATGTCGGTGGTCTGGCCCATGTGCTCGCTGATAGCCGCCTTGACCTTGTCAAACTTCCAGAAACCGTCCGCCAACCCCAGCTTCGACTGCACCCACGGCACCGCGCTGTGCTGCAACCAATCGAGCATCTGCGGCGCCAATTCGTACAGGCGCAACAGTTGCTTGGCGAGCATCGGGATCAGCACCAGCAACAGTGCGCCCACAATCAAGGTGAACAACGCAAACACCGCCACAACGCCCCAGGTTCGCGACAGGCCGAGTTTTTCCAGGCGATCCACCACCGGGTCGAACAGATAGGCCAGCAGCAGCGCAACCAGGAACGGCGTCAGGATCGGATGCAGCAAATAGATAAGCGCAATCAGCAGGGCAACCCCGCCCAACCAGAACCAACGCCGCGTATCGACCATGAACCACTCCTAGCTATATAAAGAAAGAAAACCTACCAGCGGAACCGCAGATTGGCTGCCGGCGCCGGCACAGGTGCTGCAACCGGGGCCAAGCCATCGGCGGCGGGCGGCGCCACTGGCACTGGCGCGACGGCCTCGCCGGGCGGGATCTCCTGCAGTTTCGCCAGGGCCAACTGCGCCTTCAGTTGTTCGGCACTGCCGTTGACCCGATAGACGATCCGGTCGCCTTCGACCCGCTGCAACTGCCCACCAAATGGTTCGAGCAAACGCCCAAGCGCCGCATACCGCTCAAGGTTCATACCCTGCACCTCCAGCAACTGTTCAGTCGCCACGCCCGGCTTGGCGACGAAGCGTGGCGCCAGGCGCTGGTTCACCGCCAGCATCACCGCGTCAGCCAGTGCGGCCGGATCGGCGCCCTGGGCAGTGCCCTGCTCACGCTGATCGCCCAGCCACAGGCGCCAGATGCCGTGCCACTGTCCACCCTCTTCCTTGGCATGGACCGCCAGCAAGGCGTCTGTCGCGTAGCGCTCCGAGGCATCGCGCAAAGGCGCCGGGTCGCTGCCTTCCAGGTTGGGTGCGGTGGCAACGATCTGCTCGCTCAAGTCCGCCAGCGGCAGGTGCAATGCCAGCCCCCGATGCTGGGCGGCACGCCGCAATGGCGTGGCGCTGGCCTGGCCATCGCCCACCAGGCTGGAGCCCTCGGCAGAGTCGTTCAGCCACCAGCCCAGGATCGATGGCCGGTTCGCGCCCCACAGCGACAAGCCTGCCGAGCGCAATGCCCGGTCGGTACTCGCCGGGTCGAAGTCCACCTTGAGGCTTTCCGGCGGGCCGGCGTCGTAGCCATATTGAAGAATGATCTGTTGCGGGTCCTTGCGGATCGCCGCCAGGCCAGGATTCTGGGCAGCCTTGGCGTCGCCGGTCAGGCGCAGCACCAGGGTGTCCAGGGCGCGCAGGGTCGCCTGGTTACGCTCCTCCGGGGTCTGGTTGCTGACCGGTTCGAGCACCTGATAGAGGCCATTGACGGTTTCGGCATGGCTCGCCAGGCTGATCAGCGACAAGCAGCTCACGGACAAGAATTTGAACAAACGCATGGAAGATTCCCGGACATAACGGCTGGAACAGGCCGTGTGAAGAAGATTGAGCATGGCTGTGACCACAGCACCCGGCAAAACATTCACACGCCCGGTGGAAGTTTCGCACGGTCATCACCATAACCGGTTACCGCTACACCTTATACAGACGCGCTACGCAGTACCAATATAAGAAATATCGGTTTTTTTCCGTGGATATGTCCCTGCCCGTCGGCGCGAGGATGGCCGCTGCCCCTCAAGCCTGATAAAATCGCGCGCCTTCGCAGACCGGCAATGGCTGGGCTCCCGGAATAATTAGTACAACGGTTATTCAATGGCCCCGGCGTCGGTCGTTACCCAGAAATCCCCCCCTAAAGGCCTGGATCATGAGCAAGCAACCCTCCCTGAGCTACAAGGACGCCGGTGTAGACATCGACGCCGGTGAAGCATTGGTCGAACGCATCAAGAGCGTCGCCAAGCGCACTGCGCGTCCGGAAGTCATGGGCGGCCTGGGCGGTTTCGGCGCCCTCTGCGAGATCCCGGCCGGCTACAAGCAACCGGTCCTGGTCTCGGGCACCGACGGCGTCGGCACCAAGCTGCGCCTGGCCCTGAACCTGAACAAGCACGACAGCATCGGCATCGACCTGGTGGCCATGTGCGTGAACGACCTGGTGGTCTGCGGCGCCGAGCCGCTGTTCTTCCTCGACTACTACGCCACCGGCAAACTGAACGTCGACACCGCCGCCCAGGTCGTGACCGGCATCGGCGCTGGCTGTGAGCTGTCCGGCTGCTCCCTGGTCGGCGGCGAAACCGCTGAAATGCCTGGCATGTACGAAGGCGAAGACTACGACCTGGCCGGCTTCTGCGTCGGCGTCGTGGAAAAGGCCGAGATCATCGACGGCTCGAAAGTCGCCGCTGGCGATGCCCTGCTCGCCCTGCCGTCCTCCGGCCCGCACTCCAACGGCTACTCGCTGATCCGCAAGATCATCGAAGTCTCGGGTGCCGACATCGAAAACACCCAGCTCGACGGCAAGCCACTGGCCGATCTGCTGATGGCCCCGACCCGCATCTACGTCAAGCCGCTGCTCAAGCTGATCAAGGACACCGGTGCCGTCAAGGCCATGGCCCACATCACCGGTGGTGGCCTGCTGGACAACATCCCGCGCGTGCTGCCAAAAGGCGCCCAGGCCGTGGTCGACGTAGCGAGCTGGACCCGCCCGGCGGTGTTCGACTGGCTGCAAGAGAAAGGCAATGTCGATGAAACCGAAATGCACCGCGTGCTGAACTGCGGCGTGGGCATGGTCATCTGCGTGGCCCAGGAGCACGTCGAGACGGCCCTGAACGTACTGCGTGAAGCTGGCGAGCAGCCTTGGGTCATCGGCCAGATCGCTATCGCGGCCGAAGGCGCTGCACAGGTCGAGCTGAAAAACCTTAAGGCGCACTGATGTCCGCAACCTGTGACGTGGTGGTGCTGCTGTCCGGCACCGGCAGTAACTTGCAGGCCTTGATCGACAGCACACGGACCGGCGACAGCCCGGTCCGTATCCGCGCGGTGATTTCCAACCGCGCCGATGCCTACGGCCTGCAACGCGCCAAAGAGGCGGGTATCGACACCCGCGTCCTGGATCACAAGGCGTTCGAGGGCCGCGAAGCCTTCGACGCCGCGCTGATCGAGCAAATCGACACCTTCAATCCGCAACTGGTGGTCCTCGCTGGCTTCATGCGCATCCTCAGCGCTGGCTTCGTGCGTCACTACCAGGGCCGCCTGTTCAATATCCATCCCTCGCTGCTGCCCAAATACAAAGGGTTACACACTCACCAGCGGGCGCTGGAGGCCGGAGACACGGAGCACGGCTGCTCTGTGCACTTTGTCACCGAGGAACTCGATGGCGGACCACTGGTCGTACAGGCAGTAATACCGGTAGAGTTGCACGACACGCCGCAAAGCCTGGCGCAACGGGTTCACGCCCGCGAGCACCAGATCTACCCGATGGCCGTGCGTTGGTTTGCCGAAGGAAGGCTGACCCTCGACGATCGCGGAGCCTCACTGGACGGCCAGTTGCTCGCCGCCAGCGGCCATTTGATTCGATACTAGGAGATTTTATGCGTCGCGCCCTGCTCTTCGCTTGCGCTCTGCTTGCCTTGCCCCTGGCACAGGCTTCGGAACTACAACCGTTCTCCGCCAGCTACACCGCCGACTGGAAACAGTTGCCCATGAGCGGCACCGCCGAGCGCAGCCTGACCAAGGAAGCCAACGGCACCTGGAAGCTGAGCTTCAAGGCTTCGATGATGATCGCCAGCCTGACCGAAGAAAGCACGCTGACCCTGGACAAGGACACGCTGCTGCCACAGTCCTACCACTTCGAACGCGGTGGCCTGGGCAAAGCCAAGAAGGCCGACCTGGACTTCGACTGGAACACCAAGATGGTCACCGGCACCGATCGCGGTGACGCGGTCAAGCTGCCGCTCAACCGTGGCATGGTCGATAAATCCACTTACCAGTTGGCCCTGCAGCACGACGTGGCGGCCGGCAAGAAAAGCATGAGCTATCAGGTCGTCGATGATGGCGAAGTCGATACCTATGACTTCCGCGTGCTGGGCTCGGAAAAAGTCGACACCAAGGCCGGCCAGATCGATGCGATCAAGGTCGAGCGCGTGCGCGACCCGACACAAAGCAAGCGCATCACCGTGCTCTGGTTCGCCAAGGACTGGGACTACCTGCTGGTGCGCCTGCAACAGGTCGAGACCGACGGCAAGGAGTACAACATCATGCTCCTGGACGGTACGGTCAACGGCAAGGCTGTGAAAGGCAGTTGATCGACACCGATAACACCAAGCCCCGCCGATGCGGGGCTTTTTATTGCCCGGATTCCAAACTCGCGCCCCACAGGTTCGAGTGCATAGAGGAGCAACGGCCACTTTTATAAACCTCACCCATACGGGTGAAAGTCATGAAAAATCTGCGCTTTACGCCCTTTTTAAATCCAATATATTTTAAATTTAATTTATTTATGGCTGCGCCGAAGGTTTCGTGCGAACGCAACTTAGTTTCCCCTTAATCGGCACAGAGGTATTAGTTTTTTTCTTTACCAGCACAACCCCTCTCACTGCAACTGAGCCCTCTGGAATACTTTTCAATTCCTCCAAGTTAACCCAACGAGTAGTAATAGGATGAATAATGGTTTTTATTTCGAAATTCCACTCTTGCGTAGAGCCGTCGCACCTTTCTGATTCAAACCGTATCGTCGTGGCCGAAGGTACATTATCAAGTTGAAAGTAAGTCATCTGATCATTTTTACATCCATAATACTGCATATCATAATAGCCATCTTTATCAGTAGGAAGACTACAGGAATCGCCTGTCCCTCCTTCTCTCTCAGAAAACTTAACGACCCCCTTTGGCATATCAGCAGCCATTACTGAATAGCCCCCCACCCAGCTGGATATAACGACAAACCCAACAAATATAACGTTGGAAAGATTCATCATATAACTCCTCTGACTACCACCCGCCATGGACTTCTACGACTGTTTCATCTCGAAAACAGACTAAGCACTGTCGACTATCACCCAAACACATCCCGTCGCGCCGCACTGGATAGAAGTAAACAAGATTTTGGGGAACGGGGTAACTGTCAGAGTTGACAGGTGCGCTAAAAAATCTCTTGCAGGCATGCCAATCGTCGAGCTTGTCCTGTTGCGACGGCTTGACCCTCCGCTTTGGGGGGAGGGATTGTCATTGACTGTGATGGCCTCTTCGCGAGCAAGCTCGCTCCCACAGAGGGCTTGCGCTCCCTCAAGGCTTGCCGCTGCAACATGAAACCTTTTTCATGAACAATACCTGCGACCGAATGCCGCGCACTGCCTGGCCTGCAGGATTGCTGCGCTTTCCATGAAAATTTCTTAACGCGCCGAAGCATTTACTTAGCACGCTACCAAAATCTATAACAAAGTCCTGCACACGCCTTGCTGCAGATAACAGAGATTGGAGCTTGCAAGATGACTGTGAAAGTAACTGAACGCGACGACGCTCACATGTCCCACGAAGGCATTGCCGCCGGTATCCGGATCTGGGATGTGCATCAACAGGATTTACTGGTGGGGATGTTCCACTCCGAAACGGACGCCCACAGCTACAAGGCCGAGCTGGAGTGTGAGGAGCGGCAGCGCTCGCGTGAGATGGCAGAATCCTGAACGATAACAACACCCCCTGTGGGAGCGAGCAAGCTCGCTCCCACAGGTGTTGTGTTTCAACTCAATGGCATTGCTTCCTGCTTACCACATCAAATCATCAGGAATCTGATACGCCGCGTACGGATCATCGGCATCCACTTCTTCGGTCTGGGTGTTGAGCTGGACGATGCGCAGGGGGTCGCGTTCCTGGATCTTCAGGGCCGCCTCCCGCGGGATCACTTCGTAGCCGCCGGCATGGTGGACAATCGCCAGCGAGCCACTGCTCAGCTTGTTGCGCATCAGGGTGTTGACCGAGATGCGCTTGACCTTCTTGTCGTCGACGAAGTTGTAATAGTCCTCAGTGGTCAGCTTCGGCAGGCGCGAGACTTCGATCAATTGCTTGATCTGCGCGGCCCGAGCTTTCTGCTCGACCTTTTCCTGCTGCTGACGGTTGAGTTCCTGGTCGCGCTTGACCTTCTCGGCCAAAGCTTGCTGGGCGGCACGCTGCTGGGAGTCATCCAGTTCGATCTGGCCTTTATGGGCCAGGCGTTGCTGCTTCTGTTTCTCTTTGCCGACCTGCTTGGCCTGCTTTTGGTTGACCAGCCCTGCTTTGAGCAACTGGTCGCGAAGGGAAAGGCTCATGGTGCTTACTCACTTAGGCAACGGCCTCAGCCACAGCTGGGCAAATTCTTTTCCTGACGTTTGGCTTCGCCCCACAAGGCGTCCAACTCTTCGAGGGTGCAATCTTCCATGGGACGGTGGGTGTCGCGCAATGCCTGTTCGATAAATCGGAACCGCCGCTCGAACTTTCCGTTGCCGCCACGCAGGGCGGTTTCCGGGTCGACCTTGAGGTGGCGAGCCAGATTCACCACGCTGAACAGCAGATCGCCGATCTCGTCGCTGATGGCCACCGGATCGTTGTCGGCCATGGCTTCGAGCACTTCGTCCAATTCCTCCCGGACTTTGTCGAGCACCGGCAACGGGCCTGGCCAGTCGAAACCGACCTGAGCCGCACGCTTCTGCAACTTCGCCGAACGGGACAACGCCGGCAGCGCCCCCGGCACATCGTCGAGCAACGACAACTGCTCGGGCGCAGCGGCTTTCTCGGCCCGCTCCTCTGCCTTGATTTCTTCCCAGCGCTGCTTGACCTGCTCTTCGCTCAGGCGCGGGATATCCACAGGCGCATACAGGTCACCGGTAGGAAACACATGGGGATGACGGCGGATCAACTTGCGGGTGATGCTGTCGACCACGCCGGCGAACTCAAAGCGGTTTTCTTCCCGGGCCAGTTGGCTGTAATACACCACTTGGAACAACAGGTCGCCCAACTCGCCCTGCAAATGATCGAAGTCGCCGCGCTCGATGGCATCGGCCACTTCGTAGGCTTCTTCCAGGGTATGAGGGACGATGGTCGCGTAGGTTTGCTGGATATCCCACGGGCAGCCGTACTGCGGGTCCCGCAGGCGGTTCATCAGGTGGAGCAGATCTTCAAGGCTGTACATCAATCCATCCCATCACAAAAAAGCCCTGTGGGAGCGAGCTTGCTCGCGATTGCGGCTTTTCAGTCACTACATCCTTCATCGCGAGCAAGCTCGCTCCCACATTAATCACGGGGTCACCCCGGCGTCCGGTTACGCCGGGTCTCGATGATGTTCGGCAACTGGGAAATCCGCCCCAACAACCGCCCCAGCGCATCCAGCCCCGGAATCTCGATGGTCAGGGACATCAGCGCGGTGTTGTCTTCCTTGTTCGAACGGGTGTTGACCGCCAGCACGTTGATCCGCTCGTTCAGCAACACCTGGGACACGTCACGCAGCAGGCCGGATCGGTCGTAGGCGCGGATGACGATGTCCACCGGGTAGGTGAGCACCGGCACCGGGCCCCAACTGACCTGGATGATCCGCTCCGGCTCGCGACCGGACAGTTGCAGCACCGAGGCACAGTCCTGGCGGTGAATGCTCACACCACGGCCCTGGGTGATGTAGCCGACGATCGCATCCCCCGGCAATGGCTGGCAGCAGCCGGCCATCTGGGTCATCAGGTTGCCCACGCCCTGGATCTGGATATCGCCGCGCTTGCCTGGCTTGTAGCCGGTGGCCTTGCGCGGGATCAGCTCCAGTTGCTCGTTGCCCCGCTCCGGCTCCACCAGTTGCTGGGCCAGGTTGACCAACTGCGCCAGGCGCAGATCGCCGGCACCGAGGGCGGCGAACATGTCCTCGGCGGTTTTCATGTTGGCTTTTTCGGCCAGCTTGTCGAAATCCACTTGCGGCAGGCCCAGGCGACCGAGCTCACGCTCGAGCAGGGTCTTGCCAGCGGCGACGTTCTGGTCGCGAGCCTGCAACTTGAACCAGTGGACGATTTTCGCCCGTGCCCGCGAGGTGGTGATGTAGCCCAGGTTCGGGTTCAGCCAGTCGCGGCTCGGCGTACCGTGCTTGCTGGTGATGATCTCGACCTGTTCACCGGTCTGCAGGCTGTAGTTGAGCGGCACGATCCGCCCGTTGATCTTGGCGCCACGGCAGTTGTGGCCGATCTCGGTGTGGACCCGGTAGGCGAAGTCCAGCGGCGTCGAGCCCTTGGGCAGGTCGATGGCGTGGCCGTCGGGGGTGAAGATATAGACCCGGTCCGGCTCGATATCGACCCGCAGCTGTTCGGCCAGACCGCCGATGTCACCCAGCTCCTCATGCCACTCGAGGACCTGGCGCAGCCAGGAGATTTTCTCTTCGTAGTGGTTGGACCCGGACTTGACGTCGGTGCCCTTGTATTTCCAGTGGGCGCAGACGCCCAGCTCGGCCTCCTCGTGCATGGCATGGGTGCGGATCTGCACTTCCAGTACCTTGCCCTCGGGGCCGATCACTGCGGTGTGCAGCGAGCGATAGCCGTTTTCCTTGGGGTTGGCGATGTAGTCGTCGAACTCCTTCGGAATGTGCCGCCACAAGGTGTGGACGATCCCCAGCGCGGTGTAGCAGTCACGCATTTCCGGGACCAGGACGCGAACGGCGCGAACGTCGTAGATCTGGCTGAATTCCAGGCCCTTGCGCTGCATTTTTCGCCAGATCGAGTAGATGTGCTTGGCCCGGCCACTGATGTCGGCTACCACGCCGGTGGCCTGCAACTCTTCGCGCAGTTGGGTCATCACATCGGTGATGAAACGCTCGCGATCCAGGCGCCGCTCATGCAACAGCTTGGCGATCTGCTTGTACTGATCGGGTTCCAGGTAGCGGAAGGACAGGTCCTCCAGCTCCCACTTGATATGACCGATGCCGAGACGGTGGGCCAGGGGTGCATAGATATCGAACACCTCCCGGGCGACGCGATTGCGTTTTTCGTCATCGGCAGACTTCACGGCGCGGATGGCGCAGGTGCGTTCGGCCAGCTTGATCAGCGCGACGCGCACATCGTCGACCATCGCCACCAGCATCTTGCGCAGGTTTTCCACCTGGCCCTGGGTGCCCAGCACCATGGACTGGCGCGGGCTGAGGCTGGCGCTGATGGCGGCCATGCGCAGCACGCCGTCGATCAGCTTGGCCACCACCGTGCCGAAGCGCTGACTGACCATCGGTAGCTGGATCTGCCCTTCGCGCACGCCGCGGTACAGCACCGCCGCCACCAGCGAATCCTGGTCGAGCTTGAGGTCAGCGAGAATTTCGGCGATCTCCAGGCCCGTCTGGAAACTCGAGGTGCCTTCGGACCACAGGTTCTTCGCCGCATTATGTTGCTGCTCCGCCTCACGAGCGAACTCGCAGGCGGCCTTCAAGGCTTCGCGATCCAGAGCCATGTCGACGCTGACCGCATGATCGAGCCAAGCCTCGAGATTGATACTGCCGTCGGTGTTGATCGGCTGGTGTGCTCTCACCTGTACCATCTTTACTTACCTTCCCTACGACGCAGATTCAATGCGTCAACTTCGCTGACCTTCATGCCCGTGTTTTCGCCCAGGACTGTGGCGGGTTGGCACGAACGGGTCAGTCGGACAAGCCATCCTGGCTCGCTTCAAATAACGCCATGGCCTCGACATGCGCCGTTTGAGGAAACATATCGAGAATCCCGGCACGTTTTAACCGGTAGCCCTGCTTGATCAGTTCGACCGTATCCCGGGCTAAAGTTGCCGGGTTGCACGATACATAGACCAACCGTTTGGCACCCAGGGACGACAGCTTGCGCACCACCTCGAAAGCACCGTCACGGGGTGGGTCCAAGAGTACCGCAGAAAAGCCTTCGCCGATCCATTCGGCATCAGCCAGAGGCTGGGATAAATCGGCCTGAAAAAAGGCCGTGTTATTCAAATTGTTGCTGACGGCATTGGCCGCCGCACGATCCACCATGGTCTGCACGCCTTCGACAGCCACCACCTGGCGCACGCTTTTGGCCAGCGGCAAGGCAAAGTTGCCCAGGCCGCAGAACAGATCCAGCACCCGCTCCTCGGCTCGCGGTGCCAGCCATTGCAAGGCCTGGGCGATCATCGCCTCGTTGACCCCGGCGTTCACCTGGATGAAGTCCCCGGGCCGGTACGCCAGCTCAAGGTCCCAGGCATCCAGGCGAAACCCCAGGGCCTGCCCAGGCTCGACCGGTTGCGGCTCACCTTCACCGTGCAGCCACAACTGGGCTTCATGGAACGCGCAGAAGTCCTTGAGGATCGTCAGATCGGCCTCCGACAGCGGCGCCATGTGGCGCAGCAATACCGCGAGGGACGAACCGGCGAACAACTCCACATGCCCCAGCGCCTGGGGTTTGCTCAGGCGACGCAGCATCTCCGGCAGGCGGCTCATGATCGGCTGCAAGGGCTGTACCAGCACCGGACAATCACCGATGGCCACGATGTCCTGGCTGCCGACGGCACGGAAACCGACTTCGAGTTTTTTCGCTTTCTGGTCCCAACGCACCGCCACCCGGGCGCGACGTCGATAACCGAATTCCGGCCCGCTCAACGGCGCCGCCCATTCCTCTGGCGCCACCCCGGCCACCCGCGACAGTTGCTCGGCGAGCATGCGCTGTTTCAGGGCGAGTTGTTCGTCATGGGGCAAATGTTGGACGCTGCAACCGCCGCAGCGACCGGCATGGATGCACGGCGCCGCACGACGCAGTTCACTGGACAGGAACACCCGCTCGGTACGCGCCTCGACCACTTTGCCATGGGCCCCGAGCACCCGCGCCTCGACCTCTTCGCCGGCCAGGGCACCGATGACAAACCAGGTGCGCCCCTCGACAAAGGCGATGCCGCGGCCATCGTTGGCCAGACGCTCGATGGTCAAGCGCTGCTTTTTACCGGTGGGCACTTGCGGGGCCCGGCTTCCGCCGCTGGGCTGGAAGCGCAAGCCTCTTTCTTGTTTGGCCATCAGTTGGGCGCGTCGAAAATGCCGGTCGACAGGTAACGGTCGCCACGGTCGCAGATGATCGCGACGATCACCGCATTCTCAACTTCCTTGGACAGGCGCAGCATCCCCGCCACGGCACCGCCCGAAGACACGCCGCAGAAGATGCCTTCTTCGCGCGCCAGGCGACGGGTCACGTCCTCGGCTTCGCTCTGGGCCATGTCGATGATGCGGTCCACGCGCTCGGCCTGGTAGATCTTCGGCAGATACTCCTCGGGCCAACGACGAATGCCGGGGATGGCCGAGCCTTCCATCGGCTGCAGGCCGATGATCTGCACGTTCGGGTTCTGTTCTTTGAGGTAGCGCGAGGTGCCCATGATGGTGCCGGTGGTGCCCATCGAGCTGACGAAATGGGTGATGGTGCCGTCGGTCTGGCGCCAGATCTCAGGGCCGGTGGTGGTGTAGTGGGCCTCGGGATTGTCGCCGTTGGCGAACTGGTCCAGCACCTTGCCACGACCCTCGGCCTGCATGCGCTCGGCCAGGTCCCGGGCGCCTTCCATGCCCTCCTCCTGAGTCACCAGGATCAACTCGGCACCGTAGGCCGTCATCGCTGCCTTGCGCTCGGCGCTGGAGTTGTCGGGCATGATCAGGATCATCTTGTAGCCCTTGATCGCCGCCGCCATCGCCAGGGCAATCCCGGTGTTGCCGGAAGTCGCCTCGATCAGCGTGTCGCCGGGCTGGATCTGCCCGCGCAATTCGCCACGGGTGATCATCGACAGCGCCGGCCGGTCCTTGACCGAACCCGCCGGGTTATTCCCTTCGAGCTTGAGCAAAAGCGTATTGGTGGTCACGCCGGGCAAGCGTTGCAAACGGACCAGCGGAGTGTTGCCGACGCAATCGGCGATGGTTGGGTACTGCAGAGTCATGGCGTATTCGCAATCCGGACTGCGGGGGCGCCTATCATACCGGCAAACCTGGCGCGGCCATATCACGCAAAGTAAGGGGGTTATGGCTTATAGGAATAAGCGAAGCGAAAGCCGAGGGAGTGCTCGGTTCTTCCTTGACGGTGATTCCATAAACCATAACCCCATCGCCTTGTGAATTTTACAAAGATCGCCCGCCCGCAAATCGCTACACTGCGCAGGTAATGCGTGCCGGATGCGCGCACCGCTCAATCAGACGCTGGATGCAGGAGACAAGTGTGCTCAAGAAACTGGGAATCAAAGGCCGCGTGCTGTTGCTGACCCTGTTGCCAACCAGCCTGATGGCGCTGGTCCTGGGCGGCTATTTCACCTGGATGCAGCAATCGGAGCTGCACGTCCAGTTGTTGCAACGTGGTGAAATGATCGCCGAACAACTTGCGCCGCTGGTCGCCCCGGCCATGAGCCGCCAGGACACCGATCTACTGGAGCGCATCGCCACCCAGTCCCTCGAACAGGCGGACGTGCGCGCCGTAACCTTCCTCGCCCCCGACCGCATACCGCTGGCCCACGCCGGCCCGACCATGCTCAACCGGGCGCCGGAGGGCAACAGTACGCAATTGCTGCAACGCACCGGCAACGACGCCACGCGCTACTTGCTGCCGGTATTCGGCAAGCACCGCAACCTGGCGGGCGAACTGATTCCCGAAGAAGCCGACCGCCTGCTGGGCTGGGTCGAGCTGGAGTTGTCCCACAGCGGTATGTTGCTGCGCGGCTATCGCAGCCTGTTCGCCAGCCTGCTGCTGATCGGCGCCGGCCTGTGCCTGACCGCGTTGCTGGCCCTGCGCATGGGCCGCACGATCAACCGCCCACTGAGCCAGATCAAACAGGCCGTGGCGCAACTCAAGGACGGTCACCTGGAAACCCGTCTGCCGCCGCTGGGCAGCCAGGAGCTGGACGAACTGGCCTCGGGCATCAACCGCATGGCCAGTACCTTGCAGAACGCCCAGGAAGAATTGCAGCACAGCATCGACCAGGCCACCGAAGACGTGCGCCAGAACCTGGAAACCATCGAGATCCAGAACATCGAGCTGGACCTGGCTCGCAAGGAAGCCCTGGAAGCGAGCCGGATCAAATCCGAGTTCCTGGCGAACATGAGCCATGAAATCCGCACGCCGCTCAACGGTATCCTCGGCTTTACCCACCTGTTGCAGAAAAGCGAACTGACCCCGCGCCAGCTCGACTACCTGGGCACCATCGAGAAATCCGCCGACAGCCTGCTGGGGATCATCAACGAGATCCTCGACTTTTCGAAGATCGAGGCCGGCAAGCTGGTGCTCGACAACATTCCGTTCAACCTGCGCGACCTGCTGCAAGACACCCTGACCATCCTCGCCCCCGCCGCCCATGCCAAGCAGTTGGAACTGGTGAGCCTGGTCTACCGGGACACGCCGCTGTCGCTGGTGGGCGATCCACTGCGCCTCAAGCAGATCCTCACCAACCTGGTGAGCAACGCCATCAAGTTCACCCGCGAGGGCACCATCGTCGCCCGGGCCATGCTCGAAGACGAGCACGAAGACAGCGTGCAGTTGCGCATCAGCATCCAGGACACGGGTATCGGCCTGTCCAACCAGGATGTGCGAGCGCTGTTCCAGGCGTTCAGCCAGGCTGACAACTCGCTGTCGCGGCAACCGGGGGGCACCGGGTTGGGCCTGGTGATTTCCAAGCGCCTGGTGGAACAGATGGGCGGGGAAATCGGCGTCGACAGCACACCGGGCGAAGGCTCGGAGTTCTGGATCAGCCTGCGCCTGCCCAAGACCCGTGACGATGCCGAGGACCTGCCCGGCCCGCCTTTGCTGGGCCGGCGTGTAGCGGTGCTGGAGAATCACGAACTGGCCCGCCAGGCCTTGCAGCACCAACTCGAAGACTGTGGCCTACAAGTGACGCCGTTCAACACCCTGGAAAGCTTGACCAACGGCATCACCATCGCCCACCAGACCGATCAGGCGATCGACCTGGCCGTGCTGGGCATCACCAGCAACGACATGCCACCGGAGCGCCTCAACCAACACATCTGGGACCTTGAGCATCTGGGCTGCAAAGTACTCGTGCTGTGCCCCACCACCGAACAGACCCTGTACCACCTCTCGGTGCCCAACCCTCACAGCCAGCTCCAGGCCAAGCCGGCCTGCACCCGCAAGTTGCGCCGCGCGCTTTCCGACCTGGTCAACCCGCGCCCGACCCGCAGCGAACCCCACGAACCGGTTTCCAGCCGCGCCCCGAAAGTGCTGTGCGTGGACGACAACCCGGCCAACCTGCTGCTGGTGCAGACCCTGCTCGAAGACATGGGCGCCAAGGTGCTGGCCGTGGAAAGTGGCTATGCGGCGGTCAAGGCCGTGCAGAAGGAAACCTTCGACCTGGTCTTGATGGACGTGCAGATGCCCGGCATGGACGGTCGCCAGAGCACCGAGGCGATCCGCCAGTGGGAAAGCGAGCGGCACTGCACGCCGCTGCCGATCGTCGCCCTCACCGCCCACGCCATGGCCAACGAAAAGCGCGCCCTGCTGCAAAGTGGCATGGATGATTACCTGACCAAACCCATCAGCGAGCGGCAACTGGCCCAGGTGGTGCTCAAATGGACTGGCCTGGCCCTGCGCAACCAGTCACCGGAGCGCAGCGGCGATGCCCCGGGCGGCAGCGAACTGTTGGTGCTCGATCACGAAGAAGGCCTGCGCCTGGCCGCCGGCAAGGCCGACCTGGCGGCGGACATGCTGGCGATGCTGCTGGCCTCCCTGGAAGCCGACCGCGAAGCGATCCGCCAGGCCTGCGAGGCCAACGATCACAACGCACTGATCGAACGCGTCCACCGCCTGCACGGCGCCACCCGCTACTGCGGCGTACCGCAATTACGGGCGGCCTGCCAGCGCAGCGAAACCCTGCTCAAGCAACAGGACCCCAAGGCCGCCGCCGCCCTGGAAGAATTGGAGCGGGCCATCAACCGCCTGGCCAGCGAGGCGCGTATCAGCGCCTGATCCAGGGCAATACCCCGGGAATCGGAATCACTGAAAATCCACGCTCCGACCCCGGACCGTAGGAGCTTTCGAGCGAAGCGAGGCTGCGATCTTTTGATCTTTCGCTTGCAACTCAATTGTCAGCGTAAAGATCGCAGCCTCGCTTCGCTCGACAGCTCCTACGGGCCTGTTTTTTCTGCCAGGAGGCCGCCATGCGCGTGATTTTTTTCAGCAGCCAGACCTACGACCGCGACAGTTTCACCCAGGCCCCGAAGCCCGCAGGCCTTCAATTGCAATTCCAGCCCGCCCGCCTGAACCTCGACACCGTGGCCCTGGCCGAACGGCATGAAGTGGTGTGTGCCTTCATCAACGATGACCTCAGCGCCCCGGTGCTGGAGCAGTTGGCCGAAGGCGGCACGCGGCTGATCGCCCTGCGCTCGGCCGGCTACAACCACGTCGACCTGCTCGCCGCCCAGCGCCTGGGCTTGAGCATCGTCCGGGTGCCGGCCTACTCGCCCCATGCCGTGGCCGAACATGCCGTGGCATTGATCATGGCCCTCAATCGCTGCCTGCACCGCGCCTACAACCGCACCCGGGACGGCAATTTCAGCCTGCATGGGCTGACCGGGTTCGACCTGGTGGGCAAGACGGTCGGGGTGATCGGTACCGGACAGATCGGCACGACGTTCGCACGGATCATGGCCGGCTTCGGCTGCCAGTTGCTGGCCTACGACCCCTACCCCAACCCGCAGGTCGAAGCCTTGGGCGCCCGCTACCTGCCCTTGGCCGAGCTGCTCGCGCAGGCGCAGATCATCAGCCTGCATTGCCCGCTCAATGAACAAAGCCGACACCTGATCAACACCCAATCGCTTGCTGCGATGCAACGCGGCGCGATGCTGATCAACACCGGGCGCGGCGGCCTGGTGGACACACCGGCCTTGATCGAGGCGTTGAAAAGCGGCCAGCTGGGCTACCTGGGCCTGGATGTCTACGAGGAAGAAGCCCAGCTGTTTTTCAAGGACCGCTCCGACCTGCCCTTGCAGGACGACGTGCTGGCCCGGCTGTTGACCTTCCCCAACGTGATCGTCACCGCCCACCAGGCGTTCCTGACCCATGAAGCCTTGGCTGCGATTGCCATGACCACCCTGGACAACATTGCCGCCTGGGCGGCCGGCACGCCGCAAAACCTGGTGGACAGCTAACCCTTGAACCAGCACAAACCCTGTGGGAGCGAGCTTGCTCGCGATAGCGGTGTATCACAGCCAGCCTCGATGTTGACTGACACACAGCCATCGCGAGCAAGCTCGCTCCCACAGGGGATGGAGTTTCGTCGGCCTGATCTCCAGATGCCCGCCATCGAGACCATCCAAAGCCATGCCCCGTGCTAGCATGTCGCGCCTATTTGGAGGACCCATGGCCGAACACGATTTCCGCTACACCCTGATGAACCCGCAGCACACCTTGACCGAAGTCCGCGCACTGGCGCCGGGCCGCTACCAGGTCACCGGCAATGGCGGTTCGATCCAGGCCAACGATGTATTGCTCGTCACGCTCAAGGGCAGCAAGGACTTGTCCATGCGCCTGACCGTGGACACCGTGCGGCACCTGCTCAAGCCCATGGGCCAATGGACCGCCATGACCACCGGCCCGGTGTTCGGCGAACTGGCGATCCACACCTGGCAGGTCAACTGCGACAGCTGCGCCAAGGAACTGAGCTTCGAATTCGCCGTTGATGCCAAGCTCGGCGTCAAGGCCCAGAAACCGGCCGCCACCGCACGGATCGCCGAACTGGGCTGGACCGCCGTGGGTGAAAAACACCTGTGCCCGAAATGCCAGGAAGCCGCCTGATGAAACGTTTGGCCCTGTCCGCGTCGATCGGCATGAGCCTGATGGGGTGTGCCGCTGAACCTGTGCAGCTGCAACATAACCGCAGCTACATCCTGGAGTGGATCGGTGAGCGGCCATTGATGGACTACAGCCACCTGACCATCACCCTTGGGGATGACGGTCGTGCCTATGGCAACGGCGGCTGCAACCACTGGTTCGCGCCCTATACCCAGGAGGGCCACCGCTTGAGCTTCGGCAAGATCGGCAGCACGCGCAAACTCTGCGCCCCGGCGGTGATGGAGCAAGAAACGCGCTTCTTGCAGGCGCTGGAAAAGGTCGAGCGCTGGGACATCTCGCCCATCGAGCAGATACGCTTCTGGCCGGCCCAGGGCAAGCCGCTGCGGTGGTGGCTGGAAGAGGGCTGAGGCTGACCGCTGGACTGCCCTGTAGGAGCTGCCGAAGGCTGCGATCTTTTGATCTTGATCTTTCGCTCAAGATTCAATTGTCTGGGACAAGATCGCAGCCTCGTTGCACTCGACAGCTCCTACAGCGCCTGCAACGCCTGCAACGCCTGCAACGCCTCAAGCTTGGCCATCACCCCCGCCGCCGTCTGCTCCCCTAGCAACTGCTCGCGCACCTTGCCCAGGTTATCGATGATGTACGTCACCGGTAGCCCTTCGCTGCGAGGCAGGTCGAAGATCTCGGCCGGATCCCGGGCCAGCACCGTGAAGCGAATCCCCATCTTGTCGCTGGCACTCTTGAGTTCTTCGCCCTGCACCTGGTCGAAGTTGACCCCGAATACACCGACGTTGCGCCCCTTGAGCTGTTCGGCCAAGGCATTGAATTCCGGGATTTCGGTACGGCACGGCGCACACCACTCGGCCCAGTAGTTGAGCACCACCCATTGTTTGTCCAGCCGCTGCGAAGCAATGGCCTGGCCGTTCTGGTCCACGCCGTAGTCGTTCCCGCAACCGGCGAGCAACAAAATCCCGATGAATGTCAGTGCCGCCGTCAATCGCCTTGCCATGTGCCAATCCTTGTCTGAATGTGAACGCTGCTGCGACCCGTCGCCTCTCTCAGGTGCTAGGGGCTTCGCGGCACAGTAGAATAGCCGCCACCTTACGCAAGATGCGACCCGCTCATGACCGATCTGACGCTTTATCACAACCCGCGCTGCTCGAAATCCCGCGGTGCGCTGGAACTGTTGGAGGCCCGTGGCCTGACGCCCACCGTGGTCCGCTACCTGGAAACCCCGCTCGACGCCGCGCACCTGGAACGCCTGCTGGGCAAGCTCGGCATCACCGCCCGGCAATTGCTGCGCACCGGCGAGGACGAATACAAAGACTTGAACCTGGCCGACGAAAGCCTGAGCCAAGCCCAGTTGATCGCGGCCATCGCCGCCCACCCGAAACTCATGGAACGGCCGATTCTGGAAGCCGGGGAAAAGGCCATGATCGGCCGTCCGCCGGAGAAGATCCTGGAGATCCTGCCGTGACCACGCCGTACATCCTGGTGTTGTATTACAGCCGCAGTGGCTCCACCAACGAAATGGCCCGGCAGATCGCCCGTGGTGTCGAGCAGGCCGGGCTGGAAGCCAGGTTGCGTACGGTGCCGGCCATTTCTGCCGAGTGCGAAGCGGTTTCGCCAGACATCCCGGAACAGGGCCCGCTCTACGCCAGCCTTGATGACCTGAAGAACTGCGCTGGCCTGGCCTTGGGCAGCCCGACCCGTTTCGGCAACATGGCCGCGCCGCTCAAGTACTTTCTCGACGGCACCAGTAACCTGTGGCTGACCGGCGCACTGGTGGGCAAACCGGCCGGGGTGTTCACCTCCACCGCGAGCCTGCACGGCGGCCAGGAAACCACCCTGCTGTCGATGATGCTGCCGCTGCTGCACCACGGCATGCTGATCACCGGCCTGCCCTACAGCGAATCAGCCCTGATCGACACCCAGGGCGGTGGCACGCCCTACGGACCGAGCCATCACGCCGGGACCGACGGCAAAAGCGGCTTGAACGAACATGAGGTCGCCCTGTGTCGCGCCTTGGGTTTGCGCCTGGCGAAAACCGCCCTGTTGCTGGAGAACGGCCGTGGCTAAGAAGCCGAAGATCCTGCCTTCGATCCAATGGCTGGAACCGCGCGTACGCATCGCCCGCGCACTCAGCCTGCTGTGCTTTTTCGGCCTGGTGGGGTTGCTCAGCGCCTACTACCTGCTGATCGCCGACCTGCACGGCGCGCGCCCCTGGGTGATTCTGCTGATCGAACTGGTGCCGCTGCTGATACTCGCCCCCGGCATGCTCACCGGCAGCGCCCGCGGACACTCGTGGATGTGCTTCGTGGTGAACCTGTATTTCATCAAGGGCGCACTGGCAGCCTATGACCCGAACCGGCAACTGTTCGGCGTGCTGGAAATGGCGGCGAGCGTGGCGGTGTTCTGCTCGGCGTTGTTGTATGTGCGCTGGCGGTTTCAGTTGAATCGGCGGCTGGCGGGCGAAGGCGAGGTCTCCGTCGCCTGATACGCCGCTATCGCGAGCAAGCTCGCTCCCACAGGGTTTTGGAACGCCAAAGATCCAGTGTGGGAGCGAGCCTGCTCGCGATGGGCGCGGCGCGGTCTCAATGATTGACGGTGAAAGCCAGCATCATCGAAATCTGCGACATCGGCCGCCCGCCACTCTGTTCATGCCACTGGTTGAAGGCATTCTGCACCGTCGCCAGGTCTCGCTGACTGGTGGGGACTTTGTCGATGATGTCCTGGGCATTGAGCGCCGCCACGACGTCATAACTGGGCGAGAAGGTGTCCTTGCCCATCATTCGCAAGAAGCGCGGTGCCGACTGGCCGCCCAGTTGATGGCCGTGCTTTTTCAGGTAGGTCCACAGGCCGACGATGTCAGTCACCGGCCAGTCGGCGACCAGCGCGCCGAAGCTGCCCTTTTCGTGGGCCACGTCCAATATCATCTGCGCGTTGCGCGGCACGCTCTTGAGCTTGCCCAGGTGGCGGATGATCCGCGTATCCTGCATCAATCGCTCCAGATGCTCAGCCCCCATCAGCACGACTTTTTCCGGGTCGAACTTGAAAAATACTTCCTCGAACGCCGGCCACTTGGCGTCCACCAGGCTGTGCTTGAGCCCGGCGCGAAAGACCCGCAGCGCCATGGTCGAGAGGTAGCGGTCGTCGCTGATCTTGCGCAGTTGCGCCGGGGTATTGGGCACCGGCAGACGGGCTTCCAGTTCAGCCGCCGAACCGAAGCGGTTCAGACAGTACTCGTGCAGCCACTTGTAATCGCGCATGCCCTCTCCTGGGGGTTAAAAATGAAAACGGCGCTTGAAAGCGCCGTAATAACTATCGGTAGAGTCAGAGATTCACCACATTGACGAACCGCGGCGTGGCGTTTTCGTCGATGCGCAGGTTAGTGAAGTCGAACAGGTTGCGATCCGCCAGTTGCGACGGAATGACGTTCTGCAAGCCGCGGAAAATACTCTCGGTACGGCCCGGCGTCTTGCGCTCCCACTCCTGGAGCATCTCCTTGACCACCTGGCGTTGCAGGTTTTCCTGGGAGCCGCACAGGTTGCAGGGGATGATCGGGAATTGCTTGAAATCCGAATAGGCCTGGATGTCTTTCTCACTGCAATAGGCCAGCGGGCGGATCACCACGTTGCGCCCATCATCGGCGCGCAGCTTGGGCGGCATGGCCTTGAGCGAGCCGTTGTAGAACATGTTCAGGAAAAAGGTCTCGACAATGTCGTCGCGATGGTGCCCCAGGGCCATCTTGGTTGCGCCGATCTCGTCGGCGAAGGTGTAGAGCGTTCCGCGCCGCAGGCGTGAGCACAGCGAACAGGTGGTCTTGCCTTCGGGAATCAGTTCCTTGACCACCGAATAGGTGTCTTTCTCGACGATGTGATATTCCACGCCCAGCGACTCAAGGTAAGCCGGCAGCACATGCTCGGGGAACCCGGGCTGCTTCTGGTCCATGTTTACCGCGACGATGTCGAACTTGATCGGCGCAACCTTCTGCAGATGCATCAGCACATCGAGCAAGGTGTAGCTGTCCTTGCCGCCGGACAGGCAGACCATGACCTTGTCGCCGTCCTCAATCATGTTGAAATCGGCGACCGCCTCACCGGCCAGGCGGCGCAGGCGCTTTTGCAGTTTGTTCTGGTTGACCGTAAGAGTGCCCATGACGCGAAATCCGTGAGGTGTGACGAAGGGCCGGCATTTTACGCAAAAACCGGCTTTCGGCGAAGAGTTGATGCACCACTGTTGTGGTCAGGGTTTGTGGAGCAAAGCTTGCTCGCGAAACAGACGCCTCGGTTTCTGAAAGACCGCATCGCTTCCATCGCGGGCAAGCCTTGCTCCCACAATCGCCTCGCTACAAGGTGAATTTCTTTGCCAAGGGTTGTGTACAGACCCATCGGCGATTAGCACCACGGCCAACAGCGCGATTTGCTCTAAGCCCCCCATCCCCCTCGGGGTGACTCCTTTCTATACTGCGACATAAGGTCGCACACACTTACAGACCTTCACTTACCCGGCCATTTGGCCCGTAGGCGCTCCGTTGGGGGGCGATGGCAATAACAAAGGAGTGACTGACTATGATCCATCATGTCGTGGGGCTCTTTACCCACCCTGATCAAGAATGGAAAGAAATCCGTGGCGATCAGGAGGAAAGCATCAGCCACATGTACCTCACCCACACGCTGATCCTGGCGGCCATTCCCGCGATATCGGCGTTCATCGGCACCACGCAGGTGGGATGGGTCATTGGCAATCGTGCACCGGTCATGCTTACCCAGGAAAGTGCGCTGTGGATGACCGTCATGTCGTACCTGGCCATGTTGGGCGGTGTGGCAGTGATGGGCGCCTTCATCCACTGGATGGCCCGCACCTATGACGCCAACCCGAGCCTGGCCCGTTGCGTCGCGTTCGCCACCTACACCGCGACACCTTTGTTCATCGGCGGCCTGGCGGCGCTCTACCCGCACATGTGGCTGGGGATGATTGTCGGCACGGCGGCAATCTGCTACACGGTCTACCTGCTGTATGTGGGCTTGCCGACGTTCATGAACATTCCCCAGGACGAAGGTTTTCTGTTTTCCAGTTCGGTGCTCGCCGTCGGCCTGGTGGTGCTGGTCGCCATCATGGCGTTCACGGTGATTGTCTGGGGGCTCGGCGTCGGCCCGGTCTATACCAATTGAAGGATTGAAACGATCCCGATAGTACCCTCCAATAAGAAAGCAGGATCTGCCGACACAGGCCGCCGCAAGGCGGCCTTCCTGTGTTTGAGCCGCTCGAAACGACCACTGGGCGCCTGGACGATTCGCAACGACCGACGCTTGCGGCATACTCGGGCTTCTGGAGACCCGTAAAGCATGCTCGAGCAACTCAATACCCGCGTCGAAGAGTGTTACCAACAAGCCGAATCCTTTTTCAAACGTCCTTTCAAACGCCCAGTGGTCAGCTTCAAGTTGCGTGGCCAGAAGGCTGGTGTTGCGCACTTGCATGAAAATCTGCTGCGCTTCAATCCACAGTTGTACCGGGAAAACGCCGAAGACTTCCTCAAGCAGACCGTCGCCCATGAAGTCGCGCACCTGATCGCCCATCAACTGTTTGGCGAACGCATCCAGCCCCATGGCGAAGAATGGCAACTGATCATGCGCGGGGTGTACGAACTACCGCCCAACCGCTGCCACACCTACGAAATCAAACGCCGCAGCGTGACCCGCTACATCTACAAATGCCCCTGCGACGGCAGCGACTTCCCGTTCTCGGCCCAGCGCCACAGCCTGGTGCGCCAGGGGCGGCGGTATTTGTGCCGGAGCTGCCGCAATACCTTGGTGTTCAGTGGAGAAACCCGGGTCGAGTAGTCAGGCTTTGTGGTGTCTGGGCTGGCCTCATCGCGAGCAAGCTCGCTCCCACACTGGATCTTCGGCGTTCACAAATCCCCTGTGGGAGCGAGCTTGCTCGCGATGAGGCCCTAAAGGGCACTACAAAATCACCTTGGCATCCCGCAATTGAGCGATCCGCTGCGCACTAAACCCCAACTCCCCCAACACCTGATCCGTATGCGCCCCCAACTCCGCGCCAATATACCGAGGCTCGGGCAACCCTTCGGAAAATCTCAACGGGCAAGCCATCTGCGCCTGGCTCGAACCATCGCCGCGGGGCACCTGTGTCACCAGCTCCCGAGCCTGTAACTGCGGATGCCGAACAGCTTCCTCCAGGCTCAGGACCGGCTCGACGCAGGCATCGATCCCGGCAAACAGGCTGCACAGCTCGGCAAAATCGTGTTTTTCAAACTCGCCTTGCAGCGCCTGCTTAAGGGCGTGTTGTTGTTCAGGCTTGGGCGACAACCCCTGGGCCGCCAGTTCCGGCCGCCCCAAGGCCTCGCACAGCGCCTGCATGAACACCGGCTCCAGGCTACCCACCGACATCCAGCGACCATCGCGGGTGCGGTAATAGTCATAGAAGCTGCCGCCGTTGAGCATCTGCTTTTCCCAACCCGGCTCGACACCGCAGGCCAGGTAACCGGCACCGGCCATGGCGTTGAGGCTGAACACACAGTCAGTCATGCTCACGTCAAGATGCTGCCCCTGACCGGTTTGATGGCGGGCGATGACCGCCGCCAACAACCCGATCACCCCGTGCAACGAACCACCGGCGATGTCCGCCGCCTGGATCCCCAGCGGCAACGGACCGCTGTCGGCGCGGCCGGTGTGGCTGGCCAGCCCCGCCAGGGCCAGGTAATTGATGTCGTGACCGGCGCGGTCCTTGTAGGGCCCGGTCTGGCCGTAGCCGGTGATCGACACATAGATCAGCCGCGGATTGATCGCCTTCAAGGCCTCGTACCCCAGGCCCAGTCGCTCCATCACGCCGGGGCGGAACTGTTCCAGCAGGATGTCGTAGTCCTTCAGCAATTGCGTGACCACCGCCAACGCTTCCGGTTGCTTGAGGTCCAGGGCCAGGCTGCGTTTGTTGCGGTTGAGGTAGGCGTGGCTGGCCGAGGTGCCCTGATCGTGGGGCGGCAGCACCCGCAGCAGGTCCTGGCGGGTCGGCGACTCGATGCGCAACACCTCGGCCCCCATGTCCGCCAGCAACAGCGAGGCGAACGGGCCGGGCAACAGGGTCGAGAAGTCCAGAACCTTTAGCGATGCCAGTGGGCCTTGCATGGGCGATCTCCGAGAGGGTGATGGTTGAAGACTAGGCAGGGGTTGGTGATGGGGCAATTACCGCAGCTGTCACAGGAGATGACCATTGCGCTCATGGCTGGCGCAGATCCCTTTGTGGCGACGCAGGGCTGTGGGAGCAAAGCTTGCTCGCGAAACAGACGCCTCGACTTCTGAAAGACCGCATCGCCTGCATCGCGGGCAAGCCTTGCTCCCACAGAGTGTGGGATACATCCCCTCGACGCAAAAGCACTCTCACCCCGAGAACTCCGGCCCATGAAAAAACCCGCCGAAGCGGGCTTTTCATTGCAGCCTGAAGATTACTTCACAGCGCCTGGAGCAGAGGACTCAGCCGCTGCAATCTGCGCCGACGCGATCTGCTCGTCATCTTCACGAACGTCGGAGATACCGCGACCACCGGAAGCCAGCTCGGTGTGCAGTTGATCTACGTTCAGTTCCTTGACCCACTTGGCAACCACGATCGTGGCGACGGCATTGCCCACCAGGTTGGTCAGGGCGCGGGCTTCGGACATGAAGCGGTCGATACCCAGGATCAGTGCCAAGCCGGCCACCGGCAAGGTGCCCACGGCCGACAGGGTGGCGGCCAGTACGATGAAGCCGCTACCGGTCACGCCAGCAGCACCTTTGGACGACAGCAACAGCACCAGCAACAGGGTGATCTGGTGAGTAATGTCCATCGGGGTGTCGGTGGCCTGGGCGATGAACACCGCAGCCATGGTCAGGTAGATCGAAGTACCGTCGAGGTTGAACGAGTAGCCAGTCGGGATGACCAGGCCTACGACCGACTTCTTGGCACCCAGGCGCTCCATCTTGATCAGCAAGCGTGGCAGGGCCGATTCCGACGAGGAAGTGCCCAGCACGATCAGCAGCTCTTCACGGATGTAGCGAATCAGCTTGACGACGCTGAAGCCGTGGGCGCGGCAGATGGCGCCCAGTACTACCAGCACGAACACCACGCAGGTGATGTAGAAGCAGATCATCAGCTGGCCCAGTTGCACCAGCGAACCGACACCGTAGGCGCCAATGGTGAACGCCATGGCACCGAACGCACCCAGCGGAGCCAGCTTCATGATCATGTTGATGATGATGAACATCACGTGGGCGAAGCGATCGATGAAGTCCAGCACTGGCTTGCCGTAGGCACCCAGGCGATGCAGGGCAAAACCGAAGATCACCGAGAACATCAGCACTTGCAGGATGTCGCCGTTGGCGAACGCGCCGACGATGGTGTTCGGGATCACGTTGAGGATGAAGGCAATGATGCTCTGGTCTTTACCGGCCGAGATGAAACCGGCGATCTTGCTGGTGTCCAGGGTCGACACATCGATGTGCATGCCGGCGCCCGGTTGCACGACGTTGACCACGACCAGCCCGATCAGCAGGGCGATGGTGGAAACGATTTCGAAGTACAGCAGCGCGTAGCCGCCGGTCTTGCCCACCGACTTCATGTTCTGCATGCCGGCGATGCCGCTGACAACGGTACAGAAGATGATGGGGGCGATGACCATTTTGATCAGTTTGATGAACCCGTCGCCGAATGGCTTGAGGGCAACACCGGTCTGAGGGTAGAAGTGGCCGAGCAAAATGCCGATGGCAATGGCTACGATCACCTGGAAATACAGGGATTTGTACAGTGGCTGACGAGTCGTCATGGCAAACCTTCCTCAAGAGTCCCGTTTGACGACATCCACCTGTCGTCCACGGCACCTCAATTGCGAACCCTCCTGCGCTGGAGGGATTTGTTTTTTTCGGCTGCACGCGGCAGACCTACGTAACCCATCGCAAAGCGCGTGCCATTTTTGCGAAACCCCCTACATCCGGTATAGCAGACGGGTTAGCGGATTTCACATGGATTAAACGAGGTGTATAAGGTGGCGGATTTCCGCCTACAGGCCGTTTACTGTTCCGGGATTTGGCGGATATCCGCCTTGTTCAGCCTCCCTCCCCTGCTACCATCGCCCGCTCAACGGACGGACTTCAGCCATGCGCCAACGCACGATCGCCAGCCATTTCGCCCGCGCAGCCCTGGGCGGCGCGCGTCGGCAAGGCTTCGACTATTTGCCTTTGCTGCAACAGCTGGGCATCAGCCCAGAGCTGTTGGATGAGCCGCGCGCACGGATTGCACCCGAGCAGTTCGCGCGCCTGTTGCAGGCGCTGTGGCTGGCATTGGGGGACGAATACCTGGGGTTCGGCAGGGCTGCGAGTAAACCCGGGACGTTTGCCATGATGTGTCACGCGTTGATCCACTGTCGGACCCTGGGCAAGGCCCTTCAACGCGGCTTGCTGTTCTACAGCCTGTTCCCCGACGCGCCGAGCCTGACCCTGGAAGCCGAAGGCGAGCGAGTGCGGCTGGTGCTGGACGATTCGACGCTGTGGGACCCGGATCACTTCCTGACTGAAAGCTTGCTGGTAGTCTGGCATCGCCTAGCCAGTTGGCTGATCGGCCAGCGGATCGGCCTGGAACAGGCGACCTTCGGCTACACCAAACCCACCCACGGTGCCGAATACGACTTACTGTTTCCCTGTCCGCTGGTGTTCGAAGCGCGCAGCAGCAGCCTGTTGTTCCACAGCCGTTACCTGGATATGCCACTGCTGCAGGACGAACGCACCCTCAAGCATTTCCTCGAACGCTCCCCCGCCGACCTGCTGTCGCGCCCGGACGATGGCCACAGCCTGAGCAGCCAACTGCGCCGCCTGCTCAGCCGCGACACCGCCCGCTGGCCCGACCTGGACACCGTCGCCGGCCATCTGCACATCAGCCCGCAGACCTTGCGCCGGCATTTGCGTGAGGAAGGCACCAGCTTCCAGGAACTCAAGGATCAGCTGCGGCGGGATATCGCCATCTACCATCTGGGGCGGGCGGACTTGTCGTTGCAGCAGATTGCCGAGCAGTTGGGGTTCTCAGAGCCATCGGCGTTTCACCGGGCGTTCAAGAAGTGGACGGGGCTGACGCCGGGGGCTTACAGGGAGTTGGAGAACTGATTTCTTGAGTGGTTTTTTGTGGTGTGCTGACTGGCCTCATCGCGAGCAAGCTCGCTCCCACACCGGATTTTCGGCGCTCACAAATCCCCTGTGGGAGCGAGCTTGCTCGCGATGAGGCCCGCACACACACCGAAAACACTCCAGTCAAACCACCGGAAAATGAATCCTGAACGCCGCCCCGCCCAACTCTGAATCCCCCAGGGTCAACTTGGCGCCGTAGCTCTCGATGATGTCTTTCACCACGGCCAGCCCGATCCCCTGCCCCGGATGCTGGCGATCCAGTCGCTCGCCCCGCTGGAGAATCCGCGCACGTTGATCCGGTGGCACCCCCGGCCCGTCGTCCTCGACACTCAACTCCGTACCGCCGAGGGTCTGGTGCACGCTGACGCGCACCTCGCCCAGGCACAGCCGATAGGCGTTTTCCAGCAGGTTGCCGAGCATCTCCAGCAAGGCGCCCTGTTCGATCGGCACCTGGCAGTGCTCCGGCAGATCGAAACTGACATTGACCCGTTTGTCGCGATAGACCTTGTCCAGGGTGTCACACAAGCTTTGCAGCACTGGGCGCAAGCGCACCTGATGACGCACCAGCCCGCTTTTGCGCAGGCTGGCGCGCTGCAACTGGTAGCCGATCTGCTGGCTCATGCGCTCGATCTGGGATTGCAGCACCCAAGCCTGTCCACGGTCCTCGGGGCGCCGGGCCATGTCCTCGCTGACGCCCTGCAACACCGCCAACGGGGTCTTCAGGCTGTGGGCCAGGTCATCGAGGGAATCGCGATAACGGCTGCGTTGTTCCCGCTCGCTGTACAGCAGCCGGTTGAGGGAGCCGGTCAGGCGCAACAGTTCCCGGGGATGTTCGGTACTGAGGCTTTCCCGGGCCCCGCTTTCGATTTCGTCCAGTTCCTGGCTCAAGCGCCGCAGCGCCCGAAGGCCCCAGGTCAGGCCGATCCACAACAGCGCCAGCAACACCAACAAGGCCGCGCCAAAGCCCAGGTAGAGATTGTCCCGCAGCCCCTGCAGGGTCACTTCGTAGTCGCGCACCGGTTGCAGCGTGACGATGCTGAACGCCGCGCTCTGACCGCCGAGCAACTTGATCTCGACGTCATAGACAAAAAACTCCTGGCCGTCGTTTTCGCGAATGCGCGCGAACTGGTTGCCCTGGCCGTCATAGCGCGGCGTGTAGTTGATGTTTTCTTCCTGGGTGGCCTTCGACCGCCAGACCAATCGCCCCTCGCGATCATAGATGTAGCCCAGCAGGCGGGCATCGGCGAGGTTGAAACGCTCATCGGGCAATTGCGCCGGCATCTTCAAGCGGTTGTTTTCCACTCGGGCGGCGGAAATCAGCGTGGTCACGTCCGAGGCCAGGCGTTGCTCGATGGATTCCTGCAACGCCAGGCTGAACGCGCCCTGCATGGCCGGCAACAAGGCCAGCATGAACAGCACCGCCAGGGTCATGGCGGCCAGCATCAACCGCAGGCGAAGCGAACGAATCACTGGCAGCGCTCGTTGAACAGGTAGCCCAGGCCGCGCACGGTATCGATCGGCTTGAAGCCAGCCGGCGCTTCCAGCTTACGACGCAGGCGCCCGACCAGCACTTCGATGACATTGGGATCACGCTCGTCGTCATCGGGGTAAAGCTGCTCCATCAAGCGGTCCTTGGCCACCACCTGCTGGTGATGGCGCATGAGGTATTCGAGGATGCGGTATTCGTAGGCTGTCAACGCCAGCGGCTCCTCATCGAGGGACGCCTGCTTGCGATTGAGGTCGAGCAGCAACGGACCGGCGACGATGGTCGATTGGGTAAAACCACTGGAGCGGCGCAACAGGGCATTCAGCCGGGCCTCCAGCTCTTCGAACTGAAACGGCTTGACCACGTAGTCATCGGCACCGGCGGCCAGGCCTTCGACCTTGTCCTGCCAGTTGCCGCGGGCGGTGAGGATCAGGATCGGAAACGTCTTGTCCTGCGAGCGCAGCCGACGGATCAGCTCCAGCCCGCTGATGCCCGGCAGGCCCAGGTCGATCACCGCCAGGTCATGGTTGAATTCCCGGATCTGGTACAAGGCCTCTTCGGCATTGGCCACGGCCTGCACCACATGGCCGCTGTCGGTGAGACGGGTTTGCAGGTGGTGACGCAACAGCGCTTCGTCTTCGACGACCAGTAATTTCATGGAGCCTCTCCCCAGGCAAATCAAACAATCCAGTGCGGCGCACTTCAACGAAAGGCGCCGGATCGTCTTCGACCGATCCGGCTGGATACGCTCACCATCGACCGCTTAGAACGTGTAGTTGGCGGACAGGTACGTCTGGGCGCTGCTGGTCAGGTCCAGCGAGCCAACCTTGTCGCCACCGTGCGGGCTCATCTCGGTGCTGGCGTTGCTGCGCAGGTAACGGTAACCCAGTTCAACCGAGGTGTTTTGCGAAATTTGTTGCAGCACGCCGCCCTGCAAGCCCACGGCGTAGCCGATGTCGCTGTCGCGGCTGAAGCCGGGAGAATCCTGGGTCAGCTTGGTCAGGCCCGCCGTGCCGCCACCGAACAGCTTGGTGCTGCTGGTGACCGGATAGAACACATCGTAGCTGCCCAGCAGGTTTTCCTGGCGCAGCTTGATGCCGTTGTGGGTGCCCGAGACGTTGTCGTAGGTGGCGTAGTAGCGGCCCTGGTCGTTTTGCTTGCCCAGTCGCAGGCCATACGTGGTGTCCTTGCCGATGACGCCGTCGGCGTTCGGGTTGTTCAGGGCGTTGTCCAAGGCGTTGGATTTCTTCACCTTGTCGCTGGTCTGGCCGAGGGTCAGGCTGGCGAAGTTGTCATCGGCGTGGGCCAGGGCACTGGCGCCCAGCACGGTGAAAGCCAGCAGCAGTTTTTTCATGGCAGTCATGATCAAGTTCCTTTGCAACGTGGGTGAATTGTGAAGTCGCCGTCACCTTAACCAGCGATCCCTGAACACCCCTTGAACGTTCTCTGAACCTGCGCTGAATGAATCGACTAGAGTGTCCTGTCCCAGCACTTTTTAAGGAGATCCATCATGCGCAGGCTGCTTGCTGTTGTACTTCTGGCCATTAGCGGCGTGAGCCACGCCGCCATCCAGACCCAGGAGCTCCCCTACACCAGTGCCGACGGCACCAAGCTGATCGGCTATTACGCGTATGACGACGCCGTCAAAGGCCCGCGCCCGGGCGTGGTGGTGGTGCATGAATGGTGGGGGTTGAACGACTACGCCAAGCGCCGTGCCCGTGACCTCGCGGGCCTGGGCTATAGCGCCCTGGCCATCGACATGTACGGCGACGGCAAGAACACCGAGCACCCCAACGACGCCATGGCCTTCATGCAGGCGGCGCTCAAGGACGGCGCGGCGGCCAGTGCCCGCTTCCAGGCCGGTCTCGACCTGCTGAAGAAACAACCCCAGACCGATCCGGACAAACTTGCCGCCATCGGCTACTGCTTCGGCGGCAAGGTGGTGCTCGATGCCGCACGCCAGGGTGTGCCGCTGGCCGGCGTGGTGAGTTTCCACGGTGCGCTGGTGACCAACACCCCGGCAACGCCTGGCAGCGTCAAGGCCAAGATGCTGGTCGAGCATGGCGCCCTGGACAGCATGGTCACCCAGGACAACGTCACCGCGTTCAAGAGCGAGATGGACAAGGCCGGCGCCGACTATAAATTCGTCAGCCTCAAAGGCGCCAAGCACGGCTTCAGCAACCCCGATGCCGACCGTTTGAGCCACGGCGAACATGGCGGGCCGGACATTGGCTACAACAAGGAAGCCGATGAGAAGTCATGGGCGGATATGCAGAAGTTCTTCAAGAAAATCTTCTAATACATCCCCTTGTGGCGAGGGAATTGTGGGAGCAAAGCTTGCTCGCGACCCAGGCAACTCGTTTTATGGAGGACCACATCGCCTTCGTCGCGGGCAAGCCTTGCTCCCACAGCAAGCTCCCTCGCCACAAGAGCCGGCCCCTGCTCCATACACATGCCCCCCACTACCCAGCCTCAGGCCAACCCGGCAAAATGCCCGGCATGAACACACTCCCTACCCTACCCGCCTGCTGCTCGCCCCTGGACGAGCACTGGCTATTGCCCGATGCCCTGCCCGATACGGTGCTGCTGAGCACGCGCTTCGACCCGTTGTTGCTGGTGGGCGCCGACTTCTCAAGCAGTGCCATCGAGCCCCCGGCGAGCATCCAGCGCTCGGTCGCCAAGCGCCAGGCAGAATTCCTGGCCGGGCGGATCTGCGCCCGGGCGGCGTTGCAGCGGCTCGACGGCCTGACCTGCGTGCCGGCCATCGGCGAAGACCGCGCCCCGGTGTGGCCGGCCCATGTCAGCGGTTCGATCACCCACAGCACGGGTCGGGCAGCGGCCATCGTCGCGAAAAAAGATCACTGGCAAGGGCTGGGCATGGACGTGGAAAACCTCCTCGACCCCGAACGCGCCGAACGCCTGGCCGGTGAAATCCTCACCCCGCCAGAGCTGCAACGCATGACCAAGCTCGCCCGCGATGACCGGGCCTTGCTGGTGACCCTGACCTTTTCCGTGAAGGAAAGCCTGTTCAAGGCTCTGTACCCCATCGTCAGGCAGCGCTTTTATTTCGAGCATGCCGAGGTGCTGGATTGGACACGCGACGGACAAGTGCGCCTGCGCCTGCTGACGGACCTGTCGACCGAGTGGCGCCATGGCAGTGAGTTGCAGGCGCAGTTTGGAGTGAAGGATGGGCAGCTATTGAGCCTGGTGGGGATCAGGGCCTGAGATCTTGGGTGTTTTCGAGGGCCTCATCGCGAGCAAGCTCGCTCCCACAGGTTGAACGCATGCCCATGTGGGAGCGAGCTTGCTCGCGATGAGGCCAGTACAGGCCCCCCACCTATCAAGACCTGTCCTGATGCCTCGGCCAACTCAAGCTGAAGCACGCCCCGCCCAGGCTCTTGCTCTTGCCGATCAGCGCCCGGCCGTCATGCCAGTGGATGATCCGCCGCACGATCGACAGCCCCAGCCCATGGCCGCCCGACGCCCGGGCGCGGCTGTCGTCCAGGCGCAGGAAGGGCTTGAAGATCCGCTCCCATGCCGCTTCCGGCACACCGGGCCCGTCGTCTTCCACATCCACCCGGCAGCGCAGCTGGCCCACCTGGTAGCTGACGGTGACCCGGGAGCTGGCGTGGCGCATGGCATTGCCCACCAGGTTCTGCAGGGCACGATGCAGAAAGCGTGGCTCGGCCTCGACCCAGGCGCCGTCGCAATCGGCGGCCGACAGGCATAGACCGCGCTCGACCGTGATCCCGGTCCGCAATGGTCCCAGCTCATCGATCACTTGATTGACCAGCGCATCCAGATCCACCCGCTGGAAATTCAGGGCCGGTGAACCCTGCTCCAGCCGCGCATAGGTGAGCATTTCGTCCACCAGCCGATCCAGGTCTTCGATGTCGTGATCCATGCCCGCCAGGTATTTGTCCCGGGCCTGGGGCGTGGTGGCGCTGCCGAGCATTTCCAGGCCGAAGCGCAGGCGCGCCACCGGGGTACGCAATTCGTGGGACACCGCCCGCACCAGCTCACGCTGGATCGCCAACAGTTGCTGCAGGTGCTCGGCCATGCCATTGAACGCCGCGGCCAGTCGCCCGACCGAGTCGGCGCCTCGGGCCGGCACCCGGGTTTCCAGGCTGCCCTGGGCGATCTGCGTGGCGGCCGACTCCAGGCCACGCAAGCGCCGCTCCAATTGGCGCACCAACAGGTAGACGATCAAGCCGATCAGGCTCAAGCCCAGCGCCGCGATCAGCACCAGCCATTGCGGCGGATAAGGGTTCATCTGGTACAGCGGCCCGATCTCCAGCACCCACGGCGTGCCGACCATGCCGGCGAAGACCCGGATGGAATCGCCGCCCTTGCCCAACGCCATCACCGTATCGCCCTCGGACACACGACGGCGCTGGTCTTCGTCCATGTCCGCCTGCTCGGCGGTCATGAGTCGCAGGTCGAAACCAAAGCCTTTTTCCTGCGCCAGTTGCGCCAGCCGTCTGGGTTGTTCGGCCACCGGATAACGCACCAGCTCATCAGCCAACAGGTAAATGGTTGCGCGGGCCAGTTGTTCGCTGATTTGCTGGACTTCCCCCACCAACATCAGTTGCTCGCCATCGCTGACCAGCCGATAGACTTTCGCCGCATGCGGCCCGGTCTGTTCGACCAACGCCTGGCCACGCAGTACGCGGGTGCGCTGGCCGAGGTCGAGGTCGGTCTGGGCAAAGGTCTGCAACGCCAGGGGAATGCCCAGCAGGCGCTCCCACACCAGCAACGCCCGCCGCCGCTCGGTGTCGTTCATCGGCCGCAGGTTGTCGGCCATCAACGAAAACGTGCCGTGGGCCAGGCGCTCGCGGTATTGCTCACTGCGGGTCTGGTTGAGCAGGTGCAAGGCCAGTACACCGAGGACCGCCACCAGCACCAGTGCCGCACACATGCCGCCATAAATACGCAGGAAGATCGAATTCACGGTGCCAGGTCTACGCAGGCTTCAGGAACGAACAGGTAACCTTTGCTGCGAATGGTCTTGATCAACCGTGGATGGTCCGGGTCGTCGCCGATCTTGGGGCGGATGCGTGAAATGCGCACGTCGATGGAACGGTCCTGGCCGTCATAACCAATGCCGCGCAGGGCGGTAAAGATTTCTTCCCGGGACAGGATGCGCCCGGCATTGGACACCAGCAGCCACAGCAGGTCGAATTCGGCGCTGGTCAGCTCGATACCGTCGCCCTGCAACCAGGCTTCGCGCAGGGCGTCGTCGACCACCAGCGGGCCGAATTGCAGGCGTCGCGGCTTCTGCGCGGCGCTCGGCTCCGGTTCGCTGCGCCGCAGCAAGGCCTGGATACGCGCCAGGAGCAATCGCGGGCGAACCGGCTTGCAGACGTAGTCATCGGCGCCCAGGTCCAGGCCCTGGATCTGATCGGTGTCGTCGGTGCGGGCGGTGAGCATCAGGATCGGCCCGTCATAATGCCCGCGCACCTTGCGACAGATGCTCAGGCCGTCTTCGCCGGGCAGCATCAGGTCCAGGACCACCAGGTCCGGCTGCTCGGCAATGATCCGCGCCGCCGCCACCGCGCCGTCGCCTTCGATGGCGACACGCAACCCGTTGCTTTCGAGGTACTCCCGGGTCAGCTCGGCCAGACGCTGGTCATCCTCGACGATCAATACCTGCCAGGCTTCTTGTTCCACTGGGGGACCTTTTGGCTGATTAGCTAAATAAGGAAGGCGTGTTGCCAATATCACTGACAAGGCGCGAACCCTGTGGGAGCGAGCTTGCTCGCGATGGCGGTGTGTCAGGCACCCTTGGTACGGCTGACCCTACGCTATCGCGAGCAAGCTCGCTCCCACAGGTTATGGTCCTGCGTCACTCCCGTCTTTTTGTCATGTTAAAGGAGGATAAACACCCCCATGCACGGGCCGATTGTATAAACGTCACCTGCGTAGAAAACAAGCGGACAAATGCGTTTCGATCGGCTGGGTTTTATGTGGTAATGTCCGCGCCCGCAAAAATCACCGGGCTGTTTTCAGATCGTCGAAACCGATGAAAAAAGGTCCACTCCAGCTAGGTCGCGGCCTACAGAGCCGTTCCACGTTTCGCACACAAATTACGCACAGGCTTATCCACAGGTAGTACGTTGCATACCCCCCAAAAACGCATTATCTTGTAGCCCGCCGCGCAAAAAACCCTACATGTAGGGTTTCAGGCCAAAAACCAAACACAAGTCGGACAGAGAATTCAAGCGCTTTTCTTGCTTCTGTCCAACTGAAACAGTGCATTTCCCCAAGCCCAGACCGCCCCTGCGGATGGCAACTGTTTCCAGGTCGAAAACGACCGAAACGGTACGGGTGTTGCAGTCAATTGCTGCCACCCCGGCAACCCGGTTTCGAGCCCCGCTCGCAACCTGAGAACTTCGGATGGAAGCGGTATTAAACGCCTGCTTCCTACTGTCCCGAAGTTGTTATGCCCGGCGCCAGTCGGTTGTAGTGCTTCAGGACGGAACGGTGGGCACCGTGATGGTGCCCAAACAAACATAGAGAACGTGGAGACACCCATGCACACCGACACAACTCGCGAGAACCCGCAGGGCACCGCGCCGCTGGCCGCCGATTCGAACCCGGATCTGTCCGCCACCGCGCCGGGCCAACTGCGCGTGATCAAGCGTAACGGCACTGTCGTTCCTTACACCGATGACAAGATTACCGTCGCCATCACCAAAGCGTTTCTCGCAGTTGAAGGCGGCACCGCTGCCGCTTCGTCGCGAATCCACGACACCGTGGCCCGCCTGACCGAACAAGTCACCGCGACCTTCAAGCGTCGCATGCCCTCGGGCGGCACCATCCACATCGAAGAAATCCAGGACCAGGTCGAACTGGCCCTGATGCGTGCCGGCGAGCAGAAAGTGGCCCGCGACTACGTGATCTACCGTGACTCCCGCGCCAAGGAACGTGCTATCCGCACCCCGGCCGACGCTCCGGTCCAGGCCCACCCATCGATCCGCATCGCCCGCGCCGACGGCAGCCTGGCGCCGCTGGACATGGGCCGCCTGAACACCATCGTCACCGAGGCCTGCGAAGGCCTGGAAGAAGTCGATGGCGACCTGATCCAGCGCGAAACCCTGAAGAACCTCTATGACGGCGTTGCACTCAAGGACGTCAACACGGCCCTGGTGATGACTGCGCGGACCCTGGTGGAGCGCGAGCCGAACTACTCCTTCGTGACCGCCCGCCTGCTGATGGACACCCTGCGTGCCGAAGGCCTGAGCTTCCTGGAAGTCGCCGAGAGCGCGACCCACCACGAAATGGTCGACCTGTACGCCAAGGCGTTGCCAGCTTATGTTGCCAAGGGTATCGAGTTCGAATTGCTGAACCCGGTCCTGGCCGAATTCGACCTGGAAAAACTCGGCAAGGCGATCAACCACGAGCGCGACCAGCAGTTCACCTACCTGGGCCTGCAAACCCTGTACGACCGTTACTTCATCCACAAGGATGGCGTGCGTTTCGAACTGCCGCAGATCTTCTTCATGCGCGTGGCCATGGGCCTGGCGATCGAAGAGAAGCAACGCGAAGACCGTGCGATCGAGTTCTACAACCTGTTGTCGTCCTTCGACTACATGGCCTCGACCCCGACCCTGTTCAACGCCGGCACCCTGCGTCCACAGCTGTCGAGCTGCTACCTGACCACCGTTCCGGATGACCTGTCGGGCATCTACGGCGCCATCCACGACAACGCCATGCTGTCGAAATTCGCCGGTGGCCTGGGCAACGACTGGACCCCGGTTCGCGCATTGGGCTCGTACATCAAGGGCACCAACGGCAAATCCCAGGGCGTCGTGCCGTTCCTCAAAGTGGTCAACGACACCGCGGTCGCGGTCAACCAGGGCGGCAAGCGCAAGGGCGCGGTCTGTGCCTACCTGGAAACCTGGCACATGGACATCGAAGAGTTCATCGAGCTGCGCAAGAACACCGGTGATGACCGTCGTCGTACCCACGACATGAACACCGCCAACTGGATCCCTGACCTGTTCATGAAGCGTGTCTTCGATGACGGCAAGTGGACCCTGTTCTCGCCATCCGAAGTGCCGGACCTGCACGACCTGACCGGCAAGGCTTTCGAAGAGCGCTACGAGTACTACGAAGCCCTGACCGAGTACAACAAGATCAAGCTGTTCAAAGTCGTCCAGGCCAAAGACCTGTGGCGCAAGATGCTGTCGATGCTGTTCGAAACCGGCCACCCATGGCTGACCTTCAAGGACCCGTGCAACCTGCGCAGCCCGCAGCAGCACGTGGGCGTGGTCCACAGCTCGAACCTGTGCACCGAGATCACCCTGAACACCAACAAGGATGAGATCGCGGTCTGCAACCTGGGCTCGATCAACCTGCCGAACCACATCGTCGACGGCAAGCTGGACACCGCCAAGCTGCAACGCACCGTGAACACCGCCGTGCGCATGCTCGACAACGTGATCGACATCAACTACTACTCGGTGCCACAGGCGAAGAACTCCAACTTCAAGCACCGTCCGGTCGGACTGGGCATCATGGGCTTCCAGGACGCGCTGTACCTGCAGCACATCCCGTACGGTTCCGATGCCGCGGTCGAGTTCGCCGACAAGTCCATGGAAGCGGTCAGCTACTACGCGATCCAGGCTTCCTGCGACCTGGCCGACGAGCGTGGCGCCTACGAGACGTTCCAGGGTTCGCTGTGGTCCCAGGGCATCCTGCCGCTGGACTCGCAACAGATCCTGATCGCCCAGCGCGGCCAGAAGTACATCGACGTTGACCTGAACGAATCCCTGGACTGGGCACCGGTTCGCGCCCGTGTGCAGAAAGGCATCCGTAACTCCAACATCATGGCCATCGCACCGACCGCCACCATCGCCAACATCACTGGCGTGTCGCAGTCGATCGAACCGACCTACCAGAACCTGTATGTGAAATCGAACCTGTCGGGCGAGTTCACCGTGATCAACCCGTACCTGGTTCGCGACCTCAAGGCCCGTGGCCTGTGGGACTCGGTCATGATCAACGACCTGAAGTACTACGACGGTTCGGTGCAGCAGATCGAGCGTATCCCGCAAGAGCTCAAAGAGCTCTACGCCACTGCGTTCGAAGTGGACACCAAGTGGATCGTCGACGCCGCCAGCCGTCGCCAGAAGTGGATCGACCAGGCTCAATCGCTGAACCTGTACATCGCCGGCGCGTCGGGCAAGAAGCTGGACGTGACCTACCGCATGGCTTGGTACCGTGGCCTGAAAACCACTTACTACCTTCGTGCCCTGGCCGCCACCAGCACCGAGAAGTCGACCATCAACACCGGCAAGCTGAACGCTGTTTCCAGCGGCGGCAACCACGGTGACGATTCGGTCCTGGCTGCTCCAGCAGGCCCTGCGCCAGTGCCAAAGGCCTGCGCGATCGACGAGCCGGATTGCGAAGCTTGCCAATAAGCTGAGCGAGTGGGCGCGTAAAGGCGCCTACTCAAAGAAGCCCCCGATAGACCGCTGGTTTATCGGGGGTTTTCTTTTGCCTGGAGAAAAGTTGGCGCCTGTCCCGACCCCATCGCGAGCAAGCTCGCTCCCACATTGGAATGCGTACACATAACCCTGTGGGAGCGAGCTTGCTCCGGGCGGCGATCCGACGATGAGGCCGGCACAGGCACCACAAAAATAGCCGCCCACAAAAAAGCCCCTCTTTCGAGGGGCTCCTTGTGCAGCCTTCAAACAACCATCGATATCAGGCCATCTGAATGATGGTCTGCATGATGGTGCTCTGGGTGGAAATGGTCTTGGCGTTCGCCTGGTAGTTGCTCTGGGCCTTGATCAGCTCGACCAGTTCGTTGGTCAGGTTGACGTTGGACTCTTCCAGGGAGTTGGAGACGATCGAACCCAGGGTGCCGGTTTGTGGAGCATCGTAGCCTGGGATACCCGAGGCAAAAGTTTCCTTCCAGCTGGTGCCGCCTATTGGCTGCAGGCCTTGCTCGTTGGTGAAGCTGGCGAGGGCGAGCTGGCCGATCGGCTTGGTCTGGTTGTTGCTGAAGTTGGCCAGCAATACACCGCTGCCGTCGATGGTCAGGTTGGTGATCTGGCCAGTGGCGTAGCCGTTCTGGGTTGGGATCGACCGGGCGGTGTCAGCGTTGAATTGGGTGGTGTTGCCCATGGAAATCGTGATGGTCGGCGCACTGGCGGCGCCGTTGGCGGTCCATACGCCGTTGGTCACAGTGCCGGGAACCCAACCGGTCAGTACCAGATCGCTATTGACCGTCGCTGGCGGAGTGGTGACCGTGGTCAACTTGCCGCTCGAATCGAAGTTCATGGTCGAAGGAACCGGCGCAGTCGCACCCGTCGTGGTCGGCAAGCTGCCGTTCAGGTTACGACCATCGATCAAGGTATAGACATTCCAAGTGTTGCCGGCAGTCTTGACCATGTACTGGTCCATGGAGTGCTGGTTGCCCTGGGTGTCATAGACCGGGGTAGTGAACTGCTTGGTGAACGTGGCCGTGTCAGCCGGATTGAACGCCGCAGTGATCGGCGTCGCCGTCGAGTTCAGGTTGATCGTCGACGAAACCAGGCTGGTGGCAGTCGGCGGCAGGTTCGAGGTGTCGATGCGCAGGTCGGTCAGGATACCGTTCTGGATCTTGCCGTTGGCATCCACGCCATAGCCCTGCAGGCGCGACGTGCCGTCGCTGTTGGTGATGAAGCCTTCCTTGTCGGTCTTGAAGGTACCGGCACGGGTGTAGCTCAGGGAACCGTCGTTGCTCAGGACAAAGAAGCCCTGGCCCTGGATGCCCATGTCCAGCACGTTGCCGGTGTTGTTCACATCACCCTGGCCGAACTGCTGGGAAACGTTGGCCAGGCGTACGCCGTTGCCGACGGTCTTGCTACCCGAACCCAATTTGGTGGCCGAGTAGACGTCTTCGAATTCCGCGCGGGACGATTTGAAACCGGTGGTCGCCACGTTGGCGATGTTGTTGCCGGTCACGTCCAGCTGTTTGTTGGCTGCATAGAGACCGCTAAGGCCGATGTTGAAAGACATGTTGACTCCTTTTGCCGGTTAGTCGGCTCTACATACCAATAGTTTGTACTTTGGACAGGGCAATGCTGCCCAGCCCGGCCAGGTTGAGCATCAGCTCACCGCCCGTCTGGCTGATCGTCACGCTGCTGACCGTGGCCGGCAGGTTGGTGATCAGCGACGTGGCCTTGCCGTCGATGGTGGTCGAGGCCGCGAAGGTGTAAGTGCCCGATTCAACGACCGTGCCCGCATCGTTCTTGCCATCCCAGATGAACGCGGAGTTGCCGGCGTTCTGGCTGCCCAAGTCGATGGTGCGAACGGTCTTGCCGTCCTTGTCCACGATCTTGACCGCGACGGAGGACACCGATGCCGGTACCACCACCGTGCCGTTGAGGCTCTTGGAGGTATCGACCACGGCTTTGTCGCCCGGAGCGATGACCGAGCGACCGACCAGCGACGAGGCTTGCAGGGCCTGGGACGAGTTGTAGTTGCCGGCGATACCGCTCACGGTGTCGTTAAGGGTGGTGATGCCTTCCAGGCTGCTGAACTGCGCCAGTTGGGCAACGAACTCGCCGTTATCCTGTGGCTCCAGCGGGTTCTGGTTTTTCAGCTGGGTCACGAGCAACTGCAGGAACGCATCCTTGCCCAATTCCTTCTTGCCGGTCGCCGCACCGGTCGCCGCGCCGAGGGCATCGGTGGTGGTGTTGGTCTTGACCGAGGAATTGGCCAGGATCTCGTTCAGGCTCAAGCCGCTGGTAGTGTTGGTAACGCTCATGTGAATCGCCCCTTATCACTGACCGAGGGTCAGGACCTTCTGCATCATGGTTTTGGCGGTGTTCATCATTTCGGCGTTGGTCTGGAACGAACGACTGGCGGAAATCATGTCGGCCATTTCTTCGACAACGTTGACGTTCGGGTAGTAGACATAACCCTTGGCATCAGCGGCCGGATGGTTCGGCTCATAACGTGCTTCGAGGTTGCTCTGGTCTTCGACTACGCCAAGCACCTGTACGCCCTGCCCGGCCGCGTCCTGCTCCTGGAACAGCGAGTCGCTGCCGCCGGACTGGCCGCCCTGGAACATGGTGGCGAATACCGGGTGGCGGGCGCGGTAGGTCTGGTCGATGCTCGACGAAACGGTCTCGGCGTTGGCGATGTTACTGGCGACGGTGTTCAGGCGAGTGGTCTGGGCACTCATGGCACTGCCGGCAATGTTGAATACGCTAGCAATCGACATGGCTTACTCTCCGCGCAGGGCCGATACCAGCCCTTTGAACTTGCTGTTGAGCAGGGTGAAGCTGGCCTGGAAGTTCACGGAGTTTTCCGCGTAGTTGGACTGTTCCAGTTGAGCGTCCACGGTGTTCTGGTCGATCGAAGGCTGCATCGGCGTGCGATACATCAGCGATTCGTCGCCATTGCCCAGGCCTTCGGCTTCGATATGCCGGCTGTTGGTCATGTTCAGGGCGAAGCTGCCGTTCTTGGTCTTCTCGTTCTGCTCGGCGAGCACTTTGGAGAAGTCCAGGTCCCGAGCCTTGTAGTTCGGGGTGTCGGCGTTGGCGATGTTGTTGGCCAGGACTTCGGCACGCTGGGCGCGGAAGCTCAGGGCCTGTTCGTGGATACCGAGCGCTTTATCGAAGCTGATGCTCATGTCGGAAACCTTTGGGTGACCAGAATGTACGTACGATGGACTTAGCAAGCGCCGTGCCACTTTGGAAAAGCCCATAAACTGGGGCTTTGCGGGCATCGGCAAAGCGGCAATGCCAGAAAAGCGGCAACTGGCTTCCGCCGGCTGCCGCTTTTCTGCCGCTTTCGCCCAGGCAATGGGGATCAAATGTGGGAGCGAGCTTGCTCGCGATAGCGGTGTGTCAGTCAACATTGATGTCGCCTGCAATACCGCTATCGCGAGCAAGCTCGCTCCCACAGGGATAATGGTGATGGGGAGGAAATTAGCGGGCAAAAAAAACGGGAGCCCGTGGGGACTCCCGTTTTTTTGACAGTTCAAGCCAATCACTTCGCCTGGTAAATGATCCCCGGGCTGCACTGGACCATCTGGTAATGATCCGGCAAACCGTTCAACGCCTCGGAGGCGCCGAGGAACAGGTAGCCGCCCGGCTTGAGCGTGCTGTGGATGCGCAGCAGGATGTCTTTCTTCACTTCGGCAGAGAAGTAGATCAGTACGTTGCGGCAGAACACGATGTCGAACTTGCCCAGGCTGGCATAGCTGTCCAGCAGGTTGAACGAGCGGAACTCCACCCGGCTCTTGATCGGCGCCTTGACCACCCATTTACCCGGCCCTTTCGGATCGAAGAACCGTTGCAGGCGATCCGGCGACAGGCCACGGCCGATGGCCAGGCTGTCGTACTCACCGGTCTTGCAGTTATTAAGCATGGTCCCGGACAGGTCGGTGGCGACGATCTGCACGCCGCCTTTCAACTGGCCGAGGTTGGACCGCTCGAACTCATCGATGGACATCGACAGCGAATAGGGTTCCTGTCCCGACGAACAGGCCGCCGACCAGATCCGCAGACGCTGGCCTGGGCTCGCCTTGATGGCCGCCGGCAGCACTTTGTTCTTCAACACCTCAAACGGATAGGTGTCGCGAAACCACAGGGTTTCGTTGGTGGTCATCGCGTCCACCACCATCTCGCGCAAGCCACTGCGCGGCTGGGTCTGGATACGCTGCACCAGTTCGCCCAATGACTTGAGGCCCTGTTGCTCCATCAATTTATTGAGACGGCTCGACACCAGGTACTGCTTGTTTTCACCAAGCAAGATGCCACAGGCTTTTTCCAGGAAGACCCGGAACTGTTCGAAATCCAAATTACCCGTAGACAAGATACCGCCTCTTTCATCGTGTTGACTTGCCGGGCGCACAACGCGCCCAACCTTTTATTCTGCTGCTTTGATCCGCTCGACGACCCGGGAAGCCAGGTCATCGGGACGGAATTTCGCCAGGAAATCGTCGGCGCCGACCTTCTTGACCATCGCCTGGTTGAAAACCCCGGACAACGAAGTATGCAAGATGATGTGCAGCTTTTGCATGCGCGGGTCGCTGCGGATTTCCGACGTCAGGGTGTACCCGTCCATCTCCGGCATTTCGATGTCGGAGATCATCATCAGGAACTCTTCCTCAGGCTTCTTGCCCTCGTCGACCAGTTTGCGCAGGTAATCCAGCGCCTGTCGCCCGTCATTCAACGCCACCACCTCGACGCCAATCGTTTGCAGGCAACGGGTCACCTGCTTGCGGGCCACCGAAGAGTCATCGACGGTCAACACCCGCAGCGAAATCGCCTTGTGCTGGGTTTCGGCATCCACCACTCCCATGGAGATCGCTTCCGGCGTGGGCGCTACTTCGGCGAGGATCTTCTCCACGTCGATGATTTCCACCAACTGGTTATCGACCCGAGTCACTGCCGTGAGGTAGTGATCGCGGCCGGTGCCCTTGGGCGGTGGATGGATCTCTTCCCAGTTCATGTTGACGATGCGCTCCACCGAGCGGACCAGGAAACCCTGGGTCTTGGTGTTGTACTCGGTGATGATCACAAACGGATTGCTCTGGTCCAGCAGCCGACCGGAACCGGTCGCCATCGCCAGGTCGAGAATCGGGATGGTCGCACCCCGGATATTGGCCACACCGCACACGACGGGGCTGGACTTGGGCATCAAGGTCAGCTTGGGGCATTGCAGCACCTCGCGAACCTTGAACACGTTGATCCCATACATTTGTTGGCCGTCGAGACGGAACAACAACAGCTCCAGGCGATTCTGACCGACCAGCTGAGTGCGCTGGTTTACCGAATCCATTACTCCCGCCATGCCCTGACTCCTACCTAACGCTAATGTGTCCGACGCGCATTCATTCACTAAACGGCACGGGGCTTGCTATTGAACCGGCATGAACGCACAAACGACATTTTCTCGACGCCTGACCACTCACTGCCGCCACTGGCTCGGTGCACTGCTGGCTGTCTGCCTGTTCACTTCGGGCGGTCCTGCCCTTGCTGCTGTTCCGGTTACCTTGCCTGATCTCCTTATCGGCGTCACTCAGGGCTTTCTTGAATTCACCGTAGAAGACTATCTGGCTACCAGTCAAACCGAAGGGCGTTACGAAATCGAAGTCAACCAACTCGACCCTCGCCTGCGCATGCCGATGTGCGACAAGGAATTGACTGCTTCGCTGGAGAGTCCCGCTCGCCCGCTGGGCCGCGTCACGGTGAAGGTTCGTTGCGACAGCGCCGCGCCCTGGACGGTGTTCGTGCCCGCTCAAGTGCGCCTGTTTCGGGAAATTGTCACCACCACTCGTCCGCTCAAGCGGGCCGGGATCGTCGAGCCCCAGGACGTGATGTTGCGTGAACGGGACATCAGCCAGATCACCCAGGGCTTCCTGACCTCCGTCGATCAGGCCATCGGGCAGAAACTTGTCCGACCAATGGTCGCCGATCAGGTCGTGACGCTGGTGCATCTGGAGCAGGCCGAGGTGGTCCGCAAGGGCGACCAGGTGGTGATCACCGCCCGCAGCGGCTCCCTGGCCGTGCGGATGCCCGGCGAAGCCCTGTCCAACGGCGGCATGAGTGAACAGATACGGGTAAAAAACCTTAATTCCCAGCGCGTGATCAAGGCGCAGGTGACGGCCCCAGGCCAAGTGGAAGTGGCGATGTAGTGATCAGGTAGAGGAGGTAGAAAGCTGGCGCTTGATCCCGGTGTTCCCTAGACTGTGCCTTACGCAAAGGCAAGCGCAGACGTGCGCACGTTCATTTCATAAATGAGCCTAAAGTTTTTTTGGGGATGGCCGAAAACATGGCAAGCGTCCAAATACCCAGAGGTTTTTTACCATGGTCATCGATTTCAATCGTTTAAACAGCTCTTCACCGCTGACAGGCACTACGCGTACCAGCGCCACCAAAGAAACCGCCGAAGCCGGCAAATCCGCGCCGCTGCCTACACCCGCCGAACAAATCAGCAACGGGGAGTCGGTACACCTCAGCACTGAGGCTCAGCAGTTGCAGAAGGTCACTGACAAGCTGCGCGATCAACCTGTCGTCGACAACGCCCGCGTGGCCGAGTTGAAAGCAGCAATCGCCGATGGCAGCTACAAAGTCGACAGCAACCGCGTAGCCAGCAAACTGCTCAACTTCGAAGCCCAGCGCTAGGCCGCCGCCTGCGCCAGGCTTTTGGACGCTAAGACCCAAGGCCAGCCATGCACGACACTACTTTATTGCAACTGATCATCGACGACTTCGTTCCAGCGCAACAATTGCTGGAGTTATTGCAGGCCGAATCCTTGGCACTGCACGGTCGTGACATGCCTTTGCTGGAAACTATCCTGGCGCAGAAACAGGCACTGATCATCTTGCTCGACCAGCATGGCCGCAAGCGCAGCGAGATCCTCACCAGCCTCAACCTGCCCGCCAGTCCTGACGGCCTTGAGCAGCTGGCCAGCCAGTCGACCGTCGGCGACCAGTTGCGCTCCCAGAGCAAAGTGCTCAACGACCTGCTCGCCCAATGCCAGGCAACCAACGCTCGCAACGGCCAGTCGATCCTGATGCAGCAGGCCGCCACCGCCAACCAGTTGCGCATTCTCAACGGTGGCGAGATCCCGACGCTGTATGACGCTAGCGGTTCAACGGCCAGAATGGTCAAGCACCGCCCGCTCAGCCAGGCATGAAACGAACAATGCCTTCGCTCTATCAACGCGCGATACATGCTGGCAAAATGCCGGCCATTCGTAGTCGTATTTTGCCTGGAGATTGACTCACCGTGTTCAATGCCTCAAACGCGGATGATGCTCCGCAGCCCCCCAAGGTCCTCACCACACCCCTGGAAATCGCCGGCAACCTGCGGATGCTGCAAGATAGCCACGACCCGCTGATCATTACCTTCCATGAACGTACCCAGCGCTTCCAGAGCTACCTGGTCGACGTCGACCGCGAGACCAACTCCATCGCCCTGGATGAAATGATTCCCCGGGATGGCGAGCGTTTCCTGCTGGCCGGCGAGCCTTTTCGTGTCGAGGGTTTCCATGACGGCGTGCGTATCGCATGGGATGGCAAGGGCCCACTGACCATTGATGAATCCAGCGACGGTCGCTGCTATCGCGGCGCCCTGCCCGACGAAGTGGTCTACCACCAACGTCGCAACGCCTTCCGCGCCGCCCTGAAACTGGCACAGCTGGTAAGCGTTGAACTGGGCGGCGACAAGATGAAGTCCCCGGTGGATGGCAAGCTGCTGGACATTTCCGCCACCGGTTGCAAGTTACGCTTCGAGGGCGACATCACAGAGCGCCTGCAATTGGGCCAGGTGTATGAGCGTTTCATCGCAGCCCTGCCGTTTGGCAACATGACCGCCCCAGTCGAGCTGCGCTACCTGCATTTCGAAGAAAGGATCAACACCACGTTCGCCGGTGTACGCTTCCACAACATCAGTGGCCTGGTGCAACGGCAGGTCGAGCGGTTCGTCTACCAGCTCCAACGAGAAGCCCGGCGCTTCGATAAAGACGACCTCTGATTTTCGAGGCATAAAAAACGGGCAGTCCCTTGCGGCGACTGCCCGTTTTTTTATGCCTGCTTCAAGGTCTGGCCTGGGTAAAACTCGGTGTCTCAGGCGTCTCGGCTTCAGTTTCAGCCTCCGCCGCAGTCTCAGTGGCCGGCTCAGGCTCCACGTCCGGATTGGCCGGCGCCTGCATTTGCTCCTGCACCACCTGCTCATCCACCCGCGGATCAAGACACGCCACCAAAGGCGAACTCGACATGCTGTCCGGCATCGCCACGTGATGCAGCGGTGCGTCATCGACCTGATGCAAGTTGGTCACCGCTTTCGGCCGGATCCGCCACACCAGCACCAAGGCAAAGAAGGCGAAGAAGGCGTAGAGCATCTGGCTGCCGAACATCTTCATCAGCACGCCGGCCACCAGCGGCCCGATGCTGGCCCCCACGCCGTAGGTCACCAGCAGCATCGCGGTCAGGGACACCCTTCGATCAGCTTCGACGTGGTCGTTGGAGAACGCTACCGCCAGCGGATACAGGCAGAACTGCACCAGCGAACAGAAGAACCCCGCGACGAACAGCACCTCCAGCGGCACCGTCGGAAGAATCGCCAATGGCAGCGCACAGATCGTCAGGACCAGCGCAAAGCAGCGGATCAGCAGCGCCCGGTCATATCGATCGGACAGCCAGCCCAGGGGCCACTGCACCAGCAGTCCGGCGAAGATGCAGCTACCCATGAACAGACCGACCTGCTCGGTCGACAGGCCCTGCTGAGAGGCATACAGGGGCGCCAGGCCATAGAACGAGCCGACGATCAACCCGGAGCCCAGCACAGTACTCAATGACTGCGGCACACGCTTGATGAAGAAGCGCGGCTCCATGGGCGCCGGATGCAGCGCCGCCGGGTGAATCCGCCGGGTCAGTGTCACCGGCACCAGGCACAAGGCGAAGCACAGCGCCACCAGCATCAACAGCTCAAGCCCCAGGGCCGGGTGCATGACCAGGATCAACTGACCCAGCACCAACCCCAGGTACGAGGCGATCATATAGCCGCTGAACACCACCCCACGCTGCTTGGCATCGGCTTGCTCGTTGAGCCAGCTCTCGATGACCATGTACTGGCACATCATCCCGAGGCCGACAATCATCCGCAGCACGATCCAGGCCGGCAGCCAGTCCACTAGGCCATGGCCCAGCACTGCCGCCCCGACAATCCCGGCGCAGGCCGAATAGGCGCGGATGTGGCCGACACGAGCGATCAGCCGGTGGCCGATCTTGCCACCCAGCACCAGGCCGAAATAGTTGGCAGCCATCAGCGCACCGACCCAGAGGCTGTCCACATGGTCGGCGGCCAGGCGCAAGGCCAGGTAAGTACTCAAGAGGCCCGAGCCGATCAACATCATCAGCGAGGCGAAATAAAGCGCTCGAAAAGGTTTCCAGATTTGGCGCATCGGCGTTCCGAGCGGCTCCTTGAGGTGAGTAAGGGCTACCTGTTGAAGATAGCCCGAATGCGACGGTTCGTTAGGCCTGGGCCGCCAGGACACGCCGCTCCCAGGGCGTGATTTCATCGAAGAAGCTGGTCAGTTCCAGGGTCTTGGAGGCGATGTAGCCTTCGATGAACTCCGTACCGAACAGTTCCTTCGCCAGATGACTACGCTTCAGACGCTCCAAGGCGGCATGCAAGGTACATGGCAGCGACAGATTATCCGGCACTTCGAATTCACCCTGGATCGCCGCGCTCGGCTCCAGCCGATGTTCAATCCCATACAGCCCGGCGGCCAGGCTGGCGGCAATCGCCAGGTAGGGGTTGGCATCGGCCCCCGGCAAGCGGTTCTCGACCCGCCGGGCCACTGGCGAACTGGCGGGAATCCGCAACCCGGCCGAACGGTTGTCGTGGGACCAGCAGGCATTGTTCGGCGAGGCGAACGGGTGGCACAGGCGCTGGTAGGAATTCACGTTCGGCGCGAACAACGCGGTGAAATCCGCCAGGCACGCCTGTTGCCCACCGATGAAATGCCGGAAAGTCGCCGTCGGTTCGCCTGCCTCGTCGCTGAACACGTTGCGACCGCTGTCCGCCTCGACGACGCTCTGATGGATGTGCATCGAACTGCCCGGCGTGTGGGCCAGGGGCTTGGCCATGCAGACCACGGTCAGGCCGTGCTTGAGCGCCACTTCCTTGAGCAGGTGCTTGAACAGGAAAGTCTGGTCGGCCAGCAACAGCGGGTCGCCGTGCAGCAGATTGATCTCGAACTGGCTTACGCCCATTTCATGCATGAAGGTGTCGCGAGGCAGGCCCAGCGCCGCCATGCATGCATAGACCTCACTGAAGAACGGGCGCAGGCCATTGTTGGAGCTGACGCTGAACGCCGAATGGCCGTCTTCGCGACGTCCATCCAGGCCCATCGGCGGCTGGAACGGCTGGGTCGGGTCCGGATTGGGGGCGAACACGAAGAATTCCAGTTCGGTCGCCACCACCGGGGCCAGGCCAAGGGCGGCATAGCGCGCGACAACCGCCTTGAGCTGGCCGCGCGTCGAGAGCCGGGAGCTTTCACCGGTCAACTCGTCGGCATCGCAGACCGCCAGGGCACGGGGCTGCTGGCTCCAGGGCAGGCGATGAATCTGTTTCGGATCGGCCACCAGCGCCAGGTCGCCGTCGTCGCTGCCGTAGAAACGCGACGGCGGATAACCACCCATGATGCATTGCAGCAGCACGCCCCGCGCCAACTGCAACCGCCGGCCTTCGAGGAAACCCTCAGCGGTCATTACCTTGCCCCGCGGCACGCCATTCAAATCCGGTGTGACACATTCAATCTCATCAATGCCCGTCAGTCGCTGCGCGAGTGAACGCTGGCCATCGGTCGTCATGACGCAATCCTTGTTATGTGCGAGCCGCGAACGGCAACCCGTACAAAATAGGCTTCGGCTGTTCGGAATATCAAGCACCCACAGACAATTAAAATCTTGTGCAATACGAGTGTGGGAGCGAGCTTGCTCGCGATGGCTTCGGCTCAGTCAATATTGAGCTGACTGATACATCGCTATCGCGAGCAAGCTCGCTCCCACAGGGGATTTTGCTGTTTTTTATAAAGCGCACGCTCAGGGCAGGTAAAGCCGGAACACCCCACCGCCCAACACACCGCCATTGGCAATCTCGGTACGCCCGCTCACGCCGCCGCGCTGGTGCAGCCCGGCGATCCGCGCGGCGAAGTACAGGCCCAGCCCGGTGCTGCCGCTGCTGTGGTTGATACCCTGCACGTACTCGGCCTGACGCTCGATCATCTCTGGCGGGTAACCTTCGCCGTCGTCATTGATCGTCAGCACCAGTTGCCCGGCCTCATCGCTGACACTGATCAGCAGCGCCTGGCGCGCATGGCGAATGGCATTGTTGATGCAGTTGTCGAGCACCGAAGCAATCAGTTCACGGTCGAAAAAGCCCAAGGGGCTGAGCGGATCTACGTCATAGGTGACCATGATCCCGCGACTGCGGAACACGTCCTGATGGCCGGCCAGTTGCGCCTCGATGAAGTCATCCAGCTCATGGTAGGCCGGGTGCAGCGGCAACTGGTTGACACCGAGCTTGTACAGCCCCAGCAGTTGCACCAGCAAACCATTGAGATGGGCGAACTCGAACTCGATGACGCCTTGCTCCGAGGTCTGGCGCTCGGCGTCGGGCAGGCGCTCGAGCCATTGCGTATGCGTCTGCATGAGCAAGGTCAGGGAGTTCTTCATGTCGTGCACGGTCGACGCGATCACCGTGGAAAAATCGAGGGCCTGTTCGCTGTCATTCATCGCCAAATGCCTTGCTTCGCAGTTTTTGATAACGCGCAAAACGCGCATCGGTGTCGGGCATCATGCCCACCAGTTTCAGACAGGCGCGGCACTCCAGCAGCAGTTCCGACTCCACGCTGGTGTCGGTGCCATGCAGCAGCGATTGCGCCATGTTCAGGGCAATACTGATGTTCTTCGGTTGCATCTTCAGGGCGCGGCGGAACAGCTCCCGCGCCTCCGGCAACGCGCCGGTCTTGTAGACCCGCACGCCTTCGCGGTTCAACTCGGCGGCGGCATTGCCCTGGTTGAGGATGTTCGGATCGTCGGTCAGCTTGGCGATGCCTTGCATCACCGTCGGGTCATCACCGTAGATTTCCGCGCAGTTCTTGAGCATCGACTCGCCGGCACTGGTCTGGCCAAGCATTTGCAACTGCTTGGCCACCAGCAACGCGGCCTCGGCGCTCATGAATTGCTCCATGCCATCGAGGCGCTGCAAAGCCTGTTCGGTGAGCTTCTCGGCAGTTTCGGCATCGTTGAGCAACAGGCTGGTGGCCTTCATCAGCCGCGCCCGAACCTGCAGCCCCGGGTCGTTGAGGTTCTCCTTCGCCACGGCGCTGAGCGTGGTGTTGATCTCCAGCCGTGTTCGGGTATCGAGGCCTTTTTCGCTGCCCTTGCTGATCAACGCATGGGCCAGGCCGAGGTTGCTTTCCGGGTCCTTGAAGCGCGACTGCGCGCCCTGCCCGACCGCCTGGCGATAGGCCCGGGAAGCCGTGTCGTAGTCTTCGTTGGTCATCGCCAGCTTGCCCAACAACGATTGGCGACGCACCGCCAGCGGCGACAGGCGCACCGCCTCTTCCAGCACGTGCTGCGCCTGTTTGGTGTCACCTTCGGCCACCAGCACGTCGGCCATGCCGTCGTACAACGCCGGCATCATTGGAAAGACTTTCAGGGCCTTTTCATAAACGGCCTTGGCCTGCGCCACCTGGCCACGCTTGAACATCAACTTCCCAAGCCCCACGTAGGCCCACGGCAACGGGCGATCCGCGATGATGGAGTTGTATAGCCGCTCAAGGGCCTCGTTCTGATTCAGGTCGCGCAACGCATCGGCTCGATAACGCAGGCACAACGGTCCGTAGCGCGGATCCTGCTTGCACAGGGCGATACAGGCATTGAGCACTTCCATCGGCTTGCCACGATCGAGGGCTTGCAGGATCGGCTTGAGCAGGGTCTTGCGCTGCTCGAGCCGCTCCAACCGCTGGGCCAGGCCGGAGCGGTTGAACGGTTTGGTCAGGTACGCATCGGGCTCATGCTCCAGGGCACTGAGCACCATCGCCTGGCTGGTCTCGGCGGTCACCATGAGGAAGACACTTTCATGGCTGATCAACTTTTCGACCATCAGGTCTTCAAGCACCTGCTGGCCATTCTTGCGCCCATCGCCCAGGTGATAGTCCTGCAAGATGAAGTCATAGCGTTTCTGCGAACACATGCGCAGCGCCACTTCACCGGTGTCGGCGGTGTCCACGTCCTTGACGCCCAGCTCACGCAGCATGGAGCGGATCGAACTGCGGAAATCCGAGAAATCATCGACGATCAAAAAACTTTTTTGGTGGTACGCCAGCATCGAGGATGTCCAGGCAAGTAAGAAAATAACCCAATGGCATAACAACGAAACGCCGTGTCACAGCCCCGAGGCGCGCAGATGATAGCCACCAACCAGCAACGTTCAAGGGATTTCAGCAACCGCTTGGCCTGGCTGAGTCGTGACGCACATTGCGAGCCGAAACGTTGGAGAGAAACGGGCTCATCGGGTTATCGGCAGGAGATGGCGTTCCGTTAAGGGGAAGGTGTGGGAGAAACCGAGTGCGAAGGATCAGCTAAACACAGAACCCGTGGCGAGGTTGTTGATCGTTCGGGAGATGGGGATGCGAGCAGGAAAAGTCAGCGACAATTTCGCTAACCCATTGTTTATAATGGTGTCCCAGGGCAGGTTCGAACTGCCAACCTTCCCCTTAGGAGGGGGATGCTCTATCCAATTGAGCTACTGAGACACGAGTCGACCACGAGAGACGCGGTGCGCAGGACGGCGTGCATGTTAACGACCTGCCCTGCGTTTGTCATGTCGCCCATGGCTTTTTAAGTGTAGGCAAATAGTAGTCCCTGTAAGGCTGACAGATCCTGGACGTCGAGCTTAGGCCGCCATTCATCTGTCCTGGCTCGCTTATCCTAGTAAATCGGCCATTTGCCACTATCCTGTACAAGACAGGGACGGCACACGTTTTTGTCCATTTCCGTTATCCGCCAGACGGTATGGCACATAGACACAATCCGACGGTCACAGATGCGAACCTGTTGTTTTTTACCAACCAGTCCGCATTTTTTGATGAAGGGTACTGGCAGAACGCCTTTACCCGGATCAGAATTTGTCACAGAATTGGCGCCAATGATCTGGCAATTTTGAGGCATGATGCGGGCCTCTTAACAATTCAGGTTGAACATTTGGCAATGGAGCTTGTCCTATCGACATCCTGCGGCCAATCCCGAGAACCGCTCCCCTGAACTAACCGGTTAAATATATGCGCCCAATGAAACAGGCAATTTATTCCAGCCGTACGGCTGACAAGTTCGTCGTACGTCTGCCAGACGGAATGCGGGAACGCATTGCCGAAGTGGCTCGCAATCATCACCGCAGCATGAACTCTGAAATCATCGCGCGTCTTGAGCAAAGCCTTATTCAGGAAGGCGCGCTGGGTGAAGAGTTGAGCATGCGCCTGGACAGCCCAGAGCTGTCATTGCATGAGCGCGAACTGCTTCAACGCTTCCGACAACTCTCCCATCGCCAGCAGAACGCCCTCGTTTCGCTGATTGCCCATGACGCAGAAATGGCCGCAGACGCGACCTGATAGCCCAAAAATACTCAAGCCAGCCTCGTGCTGGCTTTTTTTTGCCTGGCGTTTGGCCTCAAGCCTGCTTTTCAAGCACTCATCAGAGCCATCGATCCAACACCACTGCTGATCCATGGCAGTGATGCTAAATTGATCCGCTAAAAAGTATGGGCATGGAGGCCTGCATGACAGGTCACGCATTCAAGATTCAAAGAATCCCAGGGCTGGGCGTGGAAATCGTCGAGGCCGATTCAGATCGAACGTTTGTCCGGCATATGCACGAGCATTTCGGCATTGGCTTGCTTGTGCGCGGAGCGCAACGCTCAGCCAGCGGCCGAGGCCAGGTAGAAGCGACGGCTGGCGACCTTATATCGGTCAATCCGGCCGAAGTGCATGACGGCGTCCCCATCGGAAACGGAACGCGTCGTTGGCAGATGCTGTATTTCGACCCGCCGTTGATTGCGCAGGCATTCAAGGATATGGCGCACGATGGGGGCATCTGCGCCCAGGAATTCGCCTATCCGGTACTGCAAAGCCCGCGTGCAGCAGAATTGTTCCGCACTTTGTACCAAGCCGTCGCTCAAGCCGAGGAGTTTGGCGATCACTTGAAGATCGAAGAAACGCTCGTGCTTTTGCTCGAACATCTGCTGGATCGCTCCATGCCGATAGCGTCTTTGCCGGAGGTCGCGGCAAACCGTGCAAAAGCCTTGATCGACGACGATCCGCAGTCGTCCATGTCGCTTGCCCTGCTCGCCAGGGAGGCCGATTTAAGCCGCTTTCAACTGGTACGCGCCTTCACCCGCCTGACCGGTTTGACACCCCACGCCTATCTGCTGCAACGACGCATCCACCGAGTACGACAACTGATCGCTGCTGGCATGCCGCTGGCCGATGCGTCCCTGGCCAGCGGTTTCGCCGATCAGAGCCATATGACTCGATGCTTCGTGCGCAGCTTTGGATTCTCACCGGGCATGTACGTCCGGTAAGGACACCCATAGCGACCTGCAATTTCGTTCAAGACGCCCCTTCTCACTGCAGGCAGGCTGGAGACTTCATAACTGCCAAGGTCGGCGTCGCATGAACCTCGAATTTTTTATCACTTCCCTGATCGTGGCAGCTTCGCCTGGCACTGGCGTGGTCTATACGGTGGCGGCCGGCCTGGCCCGGGGCTGGCGCGCAAGCGTGGTAGCGGCATTGAGTTGTACCCTGGGGATTGTGCCGCACATGCTGGCAGCCATCACGGGCCTCGCTGCACTGCTGCACACCAGCCCATTGGCCTTCGAGATCGTCAAGTACCTGGGCGTCGCTTACCTGTTGTGGATGGCATGGAACACGCTCCAGAGCCATGGGGCATTGCATATTGATCCGCACAAGACTCCGCGATCGAATGGCGCGGTGATTTTGTCGGGCATCTTGATCAATCTGCTGAATCCAAAGCTGTCGATTTTTTTCCTGGCCTTTCTACCGCAATTTCTCGCGCCAGGAGAAACGGATGCCATGTGGCGCATGCTGCAACTGAGCTTCATCTTCATGGCGATCACCTTTGCCGTCTTCGTCATCTATGGCGTGCTCTGCGCATCGATGCGCCGCCATGTTCTGGAGCGCCCATCCGTGTTGCAGTGGATACGCCGGCTATTCTCGGCAGCTTTTTTGTTACTGGCGACGCGATTGGCGTTGATGCAGTGATGCGTGGGGGATTTTGCGTGATGAACAAAACCGCCAATAGGTTAGTGCTCGGAGATTTTGATCTGCCGTTCAGGGGGGCAAACGACACAAAAACCTGTGGGAGCGAGCTTGCGCGTGATGAGGCCGGCACATCCAACATCACCGCAAACTGACCCTCCGCCTTCGCGAGCAAGCCCGCTCCCACAGGAGAAATGCGGTCTCATCAAGAACCAGGTCGGCTATCAGGCCGCCTCGCGGTAGACGTTGATCTCGGCGCCCCGTTAACCACGATGGCCGAACGCAGGCATTGTGGAGTGGGCATCCCGGCATGGATGCCGGGATAGCCGCGCTGGGCCATGGATGGCCCTTCGCGGCGGGCCCACGGAGCAATGCCTTCGTTCAGGCATGCCGAGCCTAGGCGAGGCACCGAGTGGTGGGGCAGAAGCGCTTTGGTTACTTTCGACTGGGCCGGCTTCCGGGCTTTTCGAAAGTGACCCGCCGTCAGGGCGGAACCATAAGCAGCCGTTACCGCAGAAACGGATATACACACCGATCAAACACCCCCCAAAAGAAGCGCAAAAAAAAACGGCGCTTCCCATTTCTGAAAGAAGCGCCGTTTTTCTATGTAGACAGTATTACGCCAAACAGGCGGGTTTCTCGATGAGCGACTCAGAGCAGGAAAATCGTCGCCAACCCCAGGAAGATGAAGAACCCGCCACTGTCAGTCACCGCGGTAATCATGACACTGGCGCCCATGGCAGGGTCACGGCCCATGCGGGCCAGGGTCATGGGGATCAGGACCCCCATCAATGCCGCCAACAACAGATTGAGCGTCATCGCGGCCGTCATGACCACCCCCAGCGACCAGCTGCCATAGAGCAGATAAGCCACCACGCCAATCACACCACCCCAAATCACGCCGTTGATCAGGGACACAGCCAGTTCCTTGCGCATCAATCGCGAAGTGTTGCCGGTACTGACCTGGTCCAGCGCCATGGCACGGACGATCATGGTGATGGTCTGGTTGCCAGAGTTGCCACCGATACCGGCGACGATGGGCATCAGCGCCGCAAGCGCCACCAGTTTTTCGATGGAGCCTTCGAACAGGCCGATGACCCGGGAGGCAACAAACGCGGTGATCAGATTGATCGCCAACCAGGCCCAGCGGTTACGCAGGGATTTCCAGACCGAGGCGAAGATGTCTTCTTCTTCGCGCAGACCGGCCATGTTGAGGACTTCGCTTTCGCTTTCCTCACGAATCAAGTCGACCATTTCATCGATGGTCAGACGACCGATCAGCTTGCCGTTCTTGTCGACCACCGGCGCCGAAATCAAGTCATAACGTTCGAACGCCTGGGCCGCATCATAGGCGTCTTCGTCCGGGTGAAAGCTCACCGGATCGCTGGCCATCACCTCGGCCACCTGTTTTTCCGGGTCGTTGACGAGCAAACGCTTGATGGGCAGAACGCCCTTGAGCACGCCGTCGTAGTCGACCACAAACAGCTTGTCAGTATGCCCAGGCAGTTCCTTGAGGCGACGCAGGTAGCGCAATACCACTTCAAGGCTGACGTCCTCTCGGATCGTCACCATCTCGAAGTCCATCAGCGCACCGACCTGCTCCTCGTCGTAGGACAACGCCGAACGCACACGCTCACGCTGCTGGCCGTCGAGGGCTTCCATCAGTTCGTGGACAACGTCCCGCGGCAGTTCGGGCGCAAGGTCGGCGAGTTCGTCGGCGTCCATTTCCTTGGCCGCCGCCAGCAACTCGTGATCATCCATGTCGGCGATCAGGGTTTCCCGAACCGAGTCCGACACTTCGAGCAGGATGTCACCGTCGCGATCAGCCTTGACCAACTGCCAGACCGTCAGACGCTCTTCCAGTGGCAAGGCTTCAAGAATGTAGGCGACGTCGGCGGAGTGCAGATCATCGAGCTTGCGTTGCAGCTCGACGAGATTCTGCCGGTGGACCAGGTTCTCGACCCGGTCATGATGCGGACCTTCCTGGCGATGCGTCAGGTCTTCGACGACACGCTGGCGCTGCAGCAGCTCAACAACTTGAGCGAGGCGATCCTGAAGGCTTTCCTGCGTTTTTTTTACATCTACTTGGGTCATAGGCGAACTCCACTCCCAGCAGTGGAGCACGCCGGAAGGATCAATCAGTCAATTCATGATTGGCAAAACTAAATATTGAGTAACTACTGGGTAAGTCCATGGAGATATTCCAAAGCCCCGGCGGGGCTGACGGGCGCAATCATACACCGCTTGACGCTTTAAAACGCTAAAAAATCATGGCAAGAACAAGCGCTTGCGAGACAAACCTGAACACAGGCTGAACCTGTTCCCTTACGACGACTTATCCAGAAAAGAAAACACACGCCGCGGCAGAAATGCGGCGACTACCCTTCTCTTCTGCACCGTCAAGGAGGACGACCGGATGCACCTCAACCACTGCCTGTTCCTGCTCGCCTGCTTGCCCTGCCTGCCTTTATCGGCTGCCGGGCAGACCGTGCATCGCTGCGAAAACGTCGCAGGACACGTGACATTCACCACCCTGAGCTGCGGCCCGGGAGAAGCCCTGTCGCTACAACAGATCCATCCGTATCGCCCAGGTTCGACCGAACCGACAATCAAACCGACGACCGAGGCGATGCTGCCTGAAGCGGAGCGCGGGCTAACATCCGACAACAAAACCACGCGCAAGGAACCGACCGTGGTTGGCCAGTTCCAGGACCGCTGCGGGAACCTCATCGACGCCAGGCAACGCCGCGACGCCATCCTGGGCCGACGCATCATCGCCGGCATGAGCCAACAGGACGTAGAGAGCGCCCTGGGCAAGCCAGATTCGATCAAAGTTCGGAATTCGAGCACGCGGTATAGCTACAAGGCGAAGAAACGCCGCAGCGCAGAGGTCGTGTTCGATGAGAGGGGATGCGTAAAAGGCAAATCGTAGACAGCAAAAAGCCCGCGTAAAACGCGGGCTTCTTGGTGTTTGGTGCACTCGACAGGATTCGAACCTGTGACCGCTCGGTTCGTAGCCGAGTACTCTATCCAGCTGAGCTACGAGTGCAGGTTGTGGTTTTATACCAGATCACAACTGGTTGAAGCCAAGTTATTTGCATTGCTGCAAACAACTCTTAAATGGTGCACTCGACAGGATTCGAACCTGTGACCGCTCGGTTCGTAGCCGAGTACTCTATCCAGCTGAGCTACGAGTGCATTTGTTGCCGCGCATTATAGGTCGTCAATTCCTTTTGTAAAGCGCTTTTTTCAGTAATTTCAAGCACTTACTGATCAAGCCAGGTTTTGACGCACTAAAAAATAATGGCGGAGAACGGGGGATTCGAACCCCCGACACCCTTTTGAGGTGTACTCCCTTAGCAGGGGAGCGCCTTCGGCCACTCGGCCAGCTCTCCGCAACACGGGGCGTATATTAACCACCTTCATCCCCGTTTGCAAACATAAAAATCGATAAAAATTAATGGCTTGGTTCGTCGTCCTTCTCTTTCTTGATACGCAGGTAAATTTCCTCGCGGTGTACAGCAACCTCTTTCGGGGCATTAACGCCGATACGCACTTGGTTTCCTTTGACGCCGAGCACGGTCACGGTGATTTCGCCATCGCCAATAATCAGGCTTTCTGCACACCGACGGGTCAGAATCAGCATACCTTTCTCCTCACGCAATTCACTTAAGGGACAACAGTCTGAAAAAAAAAGGCATTGGACCTACAACCGAAACGGTCGAAGCCTACAGGCCTAGTATTGACCAGCGCGGGCAAAAGAACAGTTTTGGGACGCGCCATTCAGAAAAACAAAGGGCGCGGTCCAGCCGCGCCCTCCAGACAACGCTTTACTCGCCCGGTTGGGCAGCAGCGTCGAGTTCGAAAGCCGTGTGCAGGGCGCGCACGGCCAGTTCCAGGTACTTCTCTTCGATGACCACGGAAACCTTGATTTCCGAGGTAGAGATCATCTGGATGTTGATGCTTTCCTTGGCCAGGGATTCGAACATGCGGCTGGCCACGCCTGCGTGGGAGCGCATGCCGACACCGACGATCGAGACCTTGGCGATCTTGGTATCGCCCACCACTTCCCGGGCACCGATCTCGCCAGCGGTTTTTTTCAGTATCGCTTCGGCAGACTGGTAGTCGTTGCGGTGCACGGTGAAGGTGAAGTCAGTGGTGTTATCGTGCGAGACGTTCTGCACGATCATGTCGACTTCGATGTTCGCGGCACTGATCGGGCCGAGAATCTTGAACGCCACGCCGGGGGTGTCTGGCACGCCACGGATGGTCAGCTTGGCTTCATCGCGGTTGAAAGCGATGCCGGAAATGATCGGCTGTTCCATGGATTCCTCTTCATCAATAGTAATGAGGGTGCCCGGACCCTCTTTGAAGCTGTGCAGAACGCGCAGCGGAACGTTGTACTTGCCGGCGAATTCGACCGCCCGGATCTGCAACACCTTCGAACCGAGGCTGGCCATTTCCAGCATCTCTTCGAACGTGATCTTGTCCAGGCGCTGGGCCACAGGCACCACGCGTGGGTCGGTGGTGTAGACACCGTCCACATCGGTGTAGATCTGGCATTCGTCAGCCTTGAGGGCCGCTGCCAGCGCTACGCCCGTGGTGTCGGAACCACCACGGCCGAGGGTGGTGATGTTGCCCTGCTCGTCTACACCCTGGAAACCGGCGACGACCACGACACGGCCAGCCTTCAGGTCGCCGCGAATCTTCTGGTCGTCAATCTGCAGAATACGCGCTTTGTTGTGCGCGCTGTCCGTCAGGATACGCACCTGGTTGCCGGTGTAGGACACCGCTGGCACGCCACGCTTGATCAGCGCCATGGCCAGCAAGGCGATGGTCACCTGCTCGCCGGTGGAAACGATCACGTCCAGCTCACGGGGAACCGGTTGCTGGTCGCCGCTGATTTGCTTGGCCAGATCGATCAGACGGTTGGTCTCGCCGCTCATTGCCGACAGCACAACCACCAGGTCATCGCCCGCCTCGCGGAATTTCTTAACCTTGTCGGCGACTTGTTCGATTCTCTCGACAGTGCCGACCGAGGTGCCTCCAAATTTCTGTACGATCAAAGCCATTTCAAAGCCGCCTCTGCCCATGAAGGGCGCCCAATAATCACTCAACAGCAACCGGGCCGGCCACTAGACTGCAAGCCCGGGACGCTGCCTTAAATACCCTGCTCTACAAATGCAACGGTCTGGGCCAGTGCCGCGTCCAGTGCGCCGACGTCGGTACCACCGCCTTGCGCCATGTCCGGACGACCACCGCCCTTGCCGCCCACTGCCGCAGCGGCTTGCTTCATCAAATCACCGGCTTTGAGTTGGCCAGTCAGGTCTTTGGTCACGCCTGCGACGAGAACGACCTTTTCCTCATGGACACTGCCGAGCAGGATCACTGCGCGGCCGAGTTTGTTTTTCAGTTGATCGACCAGCGCCAGCAGCGCCTTGCCATCCTGGCCGTCCAGACGCACGGCCAGCACTTTCACGCCCTTGACGTCCACGGCCTGGGCCGAGAGATCGTCGCCCGCAGCGCTGGCGGCCTTGGCCTGCAACTGCTCGAGTTGCTTTTCCAGCAGGCGATTGCGCTCCAGCACAGCCGATAGCTTGTCGATCAGGTTGTCACGGCTGCCCTTGATCAGGGTTGCCGCTTCCTTGAGTTGTTCTTCGGCCGCGTTGAGGTACGCCAGGGCCGCCGCGCCGGTGACCGCTTCGATCCGGCGCACGCCGGATGCCACGCCACCTTCGCTGATGATTTTCATCAGGCCGATGTCACCGGTGCGGTTGGCGTGGATGCCACCGCACAGTTCAACGGAGAAGTCGCCCATGCTCAGCACGCGCACGTTGTCGCCGTATTTCTCGCCGAACAACGCCATCGCGCCCTTGCGCTTGGCGGTCTCGATGTCGGTTTCTTCGGTTTCCACCGGGGAGTTCTTGCGAATCTCGGCGTTGACGATTTCTTCCAGCGCCTTGAGCTGCTCAGGCTTGATGGCTTCGAAATGGCTGAAGTCGAAGCGCAGGCGCTGACTGTCCACCAACGAACCCTTCTGCTGGACATGCTCGCCCAGCACCTGGCGCAACGCAGCGTGCAGCAAGTGCGTGGCTGAGTGGTTCAGCGACGTGGCATGCCGAACGTCGGCGTCGACATGGGCGGCCACCGGGGCGGCGATCATCAGGCTGCCCGACGCCAGCACGCCGTGGTGCAGGAAGGCGCCGCCGGTCTTGGTGGTGTCACGCACGTCGAAACGCGAACTGCCGGCCTGCAGGTAGCCGCTGTCGCCGATCTGGCCGCCGGATTCGGCGTAGAACGGCGTCTTGTCCAGCACGATCACGCCTTCCTGGCCTTCGCTCAGGATGTCGACCGATTGCCCATCCTTATAGATGGCGACGATCTTGGCCGAGCCGGTGGTGCCCGCATAACCGGTGAACTCGGTGGCCACATCAACCTTGACCAGGCTGTTGTAGTCCATGCCGAAGGAGCTGGCAGAACGCGCACGCACCCGCTGGGCGTCCATCTCACGCTCGAAACCTTCCTCGTCGAGGGTCAGGTTGCGTTCGCGGGCGATGTCGCCGGTCAGGTCCATCGGGAAACCGTAGGTGTCGTACAGCTTGAACACCACATCGCCCGGGACCACGTTGCCCTTGAGCTCGGCCAGGTCCTGCTCGAGGATCTTCAGGCCTTGCTCCAGGGTCTTGGCGAATTGTTCTTCTTCAGCCTTGAGCACGCGCTCGATGTGCGCCTGCTGGGATTTGAGTTCCGGGAAGGCTTCGCCCATCTCGGCCGCCAATGCCGCGACGATCTGATAGAAGAAGCTGCCCTTGGCGCCCAGTTTGTTGCCGTGACGGCAGGCGCGACGGATGATCCGGCGCAGCACATAACCGCGGCCTTCGTTGGAAGGCAGCACACCGTCGGCAATCAGGAAACCGCAGGAACGAATGTGGTCGGCCACCACTTTGAGCGACGCCTGGTTGTCGTTGGTGCAACCGATGGCCTGGGCCGATGCGCTCAGCAGGCTCTGGAACAGGTCGATCTCGTAGTTGGAGTGAACGTGCTGCAGCACCGCACTGATCCGCTCCAGGCCCATGCCGGTGTCGACCGACGGCGCTGGCAGCGGATGCAACACGCCATCGGCGGTGCGGTTGAACTGCATGAATACGTTGTTCCAGATCTCGATGTAGCGGTCACCGTCTTCTTCCGGCGAGCCGGGTGGGCCGCCCCAGATGTCGGCGCCGTGATCGTAGAAAATCTCGGTGCACGGACCGCACGGCCCGGTGTCGCCCATGGTCCAGAAGTTATCGGAGGCGTAAGGCGCACCTTTGTTGTCGCCAATGCGCACCATGCGCTCAGCCGGGACACCGACCTCTTTGGTCCAGATGTCATAGGCTTCGTCGTCGGTGGCGTAGACCGTTACCCAGAGCTTCTCCTTGGGCAGGTTCAGCCACTTGTCGGAGGTCAGGAAGGTCCAGGCGAAGGTGATGGCGTCGCGCTTGAAATAGTCACCGAAGCTGAAGTTACCCAGCATTTCGAAGAAGGTGTGGTGACGAGCGGTATAACCGACGTTCTCCAGGTCGTTGTGCTTGCCGCCGGCACGCACGCACTTCTGGCTGCTCACCGCACGGGTGTAGGCACGTTTTTCCTGGCCCAGGAAGCAGTCCTTGAACTGGTTCATCCCCGCGTTGGTGAACAGCAGGGTCGGGTCGTTGCCCGGAATCAAAGAGCTGGAGGCTACTCGGGTGTGGCCTTGCTCTTCGAAGAAGCGAAGGAAGGCTTCACGGATTTCTGCGCTTTTCATTAGGTTCTTCCACGGAGGCTGCGGCCAAAGGCCTGTGCAAAACGTCAACAGACGAAGCAACGGCAAAGGGCCGCATTATATCGGCCCTGCGCGTGGGGTACAGCGTGTTTATACGATAGAAACTGTCAATTGCCCCGGTTGACGGGTCATTGGCGGGAAAATTCGACGAAAGTGGCGATCACCTGGTCGATTTGCGCCGCGCTCACGTCCATGTGCGTCACCATTCGCAGGCGTGGCGCAGCGCTGAGCTTGACGCCCCGCTCATCGGCAAATGCCTTGATCGCCTCGGCCCGTTCGCCCATTTGCACGTAGACCATGTTGGTCTGCACCGGCTCGACCTCGTAACCCGCCGCGCGCAAGCCCTCGGCGAGCCGCTGGGCATTGGCGTGGTCATCGGCCAGGCGCTGGACCTGATGTTCCAGGGCGTACAGCCCCGCCGCCGCGAGAATCCCGGCCTGACGCATGCCGCCGCCGACCATCTTGCGCAGCCGGCGGGCCTTGCCGATCAGCTCGACGCTGCCGCACAGGACCGACCCCACCGGCGCGCCGAGGCCCTTGGACAAGCACACCGACACCGAATCGAAATGTTGCGTGATCTGCCGGGCGTCGACATTCAGCTTGACCGCAGCGTTGTACAACCGCGCCCCGTCCAAGTGCAGGGCCAGGCCATGTTCCTGGGTAAAACGCCGGGCCCGGGCCAGGTATTCCAGTGGCAGCACCTTGCCCTGCATGGTGTTTTCCAGGGCCAGCAGGCGGGTGCGGGCAAAGTGGAAATCATCGGGCTTGATCGCCGCAGCGACGTGTGCCAGGTCCAGGGAGCCGTCCGCCTGCACCTCAAGAGGCTGGGGCTGGATCGAACCGAGCACCGCCGCACCACCGCCTTCGTATTTGTAGGTGTGGGCCTGCTGGCCGACGATGTATTCGTCGCCGCGCTCGCAGTGGGCCATCAAGCCCAACAGGTTGCTCATGGTCCCCGTGGGCACGAACAGCGCTGCGGCAAACCCCAGGCGAGCGGCCAGTTCGGCCTCGAGGCGATTGACGGTCGGGTCTTCCCCATACACATCGTCACCGGTAGGCGCGCTGGCCATGGCATCGAGCATGCCGGCGGTAGGTTGGGTGACCGTGTCGCTGCGAAGATCGATAACGCTCATGAATCTGGCCTCGGGCTCAAGTGGAGGGAAATCCCTTTCGAAGGGCAATTACTGCGGTCATGGCGAGGAATAATCAAGCCCAGAACGACACGAACCAACAGATTATTCAAATCCCCTGTGGGAGCGAGCTTGCTCGCGATGACGGCGGCACATTCAGCACCGATGCAAGCTGACCCACCGCCATCGCGAGCAAGCTCGCTCCCACAAGGGGTTATGTGTTAAAAATTATCCGCCGTCACACAGCGTGGCGGCAAAACGTTCTCAGGGCGGGGCGCAATTCCCCACCGGCGGTAATTGCACGCAACGTGCATAGCCCGCGAGCGCTTGGTGGTGCACCGGTTTTTGGGGTGTAGCGGCAAGGTCAGCAGACCCGGTGTGATTCCGGGGCCGACGGTCATAGTCCGGATGAAGAGAGAACGGGATTGGCACCCAAGGGCCGACTGCGACTGTCCGTGCGCGGCGTACCCTCGAATCCCCTTCGATTCATGACGCCCTGTTTTTCACACAAACAGGAACCAGAACATGCAACCCACTGCAATCGACAGCAAAAGCAAAAGTCATCCGGGCGAGCGCGTCGCGTTCATCCAGGCCTGCTGGCACAAGGAAATCGTTGACCAGAGCCGTAAAGGCTTCGTCGCCGAAATGATCATCCAGGGTTACCAGGAAAGTGATATCGACTTCTTCGAAGTCGGTGGCGCCTTCGAGATTCCGCTGCACGCCAAGCTGCTGGCCAAGTCAGGCCGCTACGCCGGCATCGTCGCCGCCGGCCTGGTGGTGGACGGTGGCATCTACCGTCACGAGTTCGTCGCCCAATCGGTGATCAGCGGCCTGATGCAGGTCCAGCTGGAAACCGAAGTGCCGGTATTCTCGGTCGTGCTCACGCCGCATCACTTCCATGCTGGGGAAGAACATCAGAAGTTCTTCTTCGAGCACTTCGTGCACAAGGGTCAGGAAGCAGCGAAGACCTGCGCCGATACGTTGCACAAGACCCGGGCGTTACGCCGTAGTGAGCAGCGGGCGGTAGCGGTCTAAAAGCCGCTAAAAAACCTGTGGGAGCGAGCTTGCTCGCGATAGCGGAGTGTCAGTCGCCTTCAACATTGACTGGTACACCGCTATCGCGAGCAAGCTCGCTCCCACAATGGTTTTGTGGGGATTTTAGATCAGGTTTTCATCGGTCGCCGGCACGATCAGGATGCCAGCCCGCAAGCCATTCTTGACCTTGGGGTTCGGAAAGATGATCCGGGCGCCCTCTTCTTCGATCACCCAGCGGGTCTGGGCGATGTCTTCGGCCAGCACGTAGCCTTTCCCCAATTCCGAGAAGTTCTCGATGTCCGTCGGCAGATTCAGGCGGAAGCTGTCGCTGTGCTTGATGATTTCCCGGGCGACGCTAAACAGCTGCAGGCCATCGAGCCCTTCATCCAGCTCCGGCTCGTTGCCCTCGATGATCTGTTGCAGGCGGGTTTCCAACAGGCTGACGTTGACCCCGTCGTTCTGTCCGAATGGCCGGGCCTTGCCCAGTTCCAAGGTGAAGGACTCGGCACCGAGCTGGTCGTAGGTGTAGGCGCTGAACACAATGGACGGCTTGTTCTGCAGCAACACCGCCTCCATGCCCGCGGCACGCAAGCGTGCCAGTTCACGGCGTGAATGCTGGCGACCTTCTTTCCACGGGTAGAGGGCGAACTGCTCGATCTTCGAGCCGCGGATGGCAGTGTGCAGGTCGTAATGCAAGCGACTGCGCTCTGGCCGGCTGAAAAAACTGGCGGCCAAGCGCTCCAGCTCGCAGGCCCGTAGCGCCTCAGGACCGCCGCTCAGCTCATGGCGGCCATTGAACAGGCGGTTGACGTCTTGTTCGACGAAACGCTCTCCGCGCCGGATGGCCTCGGGGTTGCCGAACAGGAACAGAACGCGTGCCCGCGGCTTCAAATGGCCACGGGCGATGTCATGCAACAAACGGTCGAGCAACTCGATCGGCGCGGTTTCGTTGCCGTGGATACCGGCCGACAGCAGCAGGTCCAGGCCGTTATCCCGGGCTTCGGGCGGCTTGACCTCCAGCGCGCCCTCGCTCAACCAGCGCATCCGTACGCCTTCGACAGTCAGTTGAGTCTTCTCCGCCGGTTCACGGCCGGCGAGGGTCAGTTCAAGCAGTTTGCCGAGGGCGAGCATAGCGCGGTTTCCTTAATGGTCGTGGCCGCAATCCGGGCCATGGACATGGTCATCGTCGCCGACGTCCGCCGGTTCCATTTCCAGTTGCAGGCTGACCAGGTTGGTCGCCAATGGACGCAACAACAGGTTGGCGTATTCCTCGTCCCCTTCCTCGACATCGACGCCGATCAGCAACTGACCGCGGCCATCCTGCTGGATCCACAACTCCTTGCCTTGCCACATCACCGCGACGCGGGTGCAGGAGGTTTCCAGTTGGGTGCCGTCGGTGTCTTCAAGGATCAGCTGCAAGGTATCGCTCATGTCTTTACATTCTCGTCTGGGGATAAGGCAACGCGCCCTGCTTTGACTGTAGTCAGGTCGCGCGCGCTTTCAATTGATCTGGAAAGGATAAACCGAGCCAAGTTTAAGGATTTGTGTCAGTTCATCCAGTGCCGCACGGCATTCGAGCAGCAACTGCGGGTCTGCCAGATCATTTTCGGTCATGCGGTCGCGGTAGTGCCGCTCGACCCATTGGGTCAGCGAATCGTACAGCGGCGCGGTCATGATAACCCCTGGGTTGACGGCCGCCAGCTCGGTTTCATTGAGCGCCACGCGCAACCTCAGGCAAGCCGGGCCGCCACCGTTCTGCATGCTTTGCTTGAGGTCGAAGACCTTCACTTCGCGAATCACCCCGCCAGTGCCCGTCAGGCCCTGCAGGTATTGCCAGACACGTTCGTTGCTACGGCATTCTTCCGGCACGATCAACAGCATCGAGCCGTCGGGGCGCGACAGCAACTGGCTATTGAACAAGTAGGAACGTACCGCGTCATCGACGGTGACCGCCGAACGCGGCACACACACCGATTGAAATTTCCCACCGACTTTGGCGAGTTTGCTGCTCAGCTCGGCCAGCATCTTGTCGGTGTCGAGGAACGCATCCTCGTGATAGAACAGCACTTCGCCATTGCCCACCGCGATCACGTCGTTGTGGAACACACCCTGGTCGATCACCGACGGATTCTGCTGGGCGTACACCACGCCCTCCTCCCTCAGCCCATGCAGGCGGGCAACGGCCTGGGAAGCTTCCAGGGTCTGGCGCGCCGGGTATTTCTGCGGCGCGGGATAGCGGGTGTCAAAAGCACTGCGGCCGAACACGAAGAACTCGACACCGGCCTCGCCGTAGGTGCGGCAGAAACGGGTGTGGTTGGCCGCGCCTTCGTCGCCGAACTGCGCCACCGCCGGCAAGGCGGCGTGGTGGGCGAAGTGTTGCTGGTTGGCAAACATCGCCCCCAGCACGCGACTGGTGGTCGGATGCTCGATGCTGCGGTGGTATTTGCAGTTCAGGTTGGCGGCGGTGAAATGCACGCGGCCATCGGCCGTGTCGGCGCTCGGGCTGACCGTGGCGGCGTTGGCCACCCACATGCTGGAGGCCGAGCAACTGGCAACCAGCAACGGCATCGCTTCTTTCGCAGCCTGCTGGATGACCTGGGCATCGCTGCCGGCAAAACCCAGCCGGCGCAGGGCCGCCACGTCCGGGCGCTCCTGCGGCGCCAGCACACCTTGCTGGAAACCCATGTCCATCAGCGCTTTCATTTTCGCCAGGCCCTGCAACGCCGCTTCCTTGGGGTTGGAGGACTGCTGGCTGTTGCTCTGGGACGCGACGTTGCCGTACGAGAGCCCGCCGTAGTTATGGGTCGGCCCCACTAGACCGTCAAAGTTGACTTCATAGGATTTCATCAGCGAGGCTCCACGAGAATCTGTTTTTTATAGGCATCAAATAACAACCGCGGCGCGGCCTTCGCGAGCAAGCTCGCTCCCACAAGGTTCTGCGCAATCCTTTGTGGGAGCGAGCTTGCTCGCGATCGGGGTTCACACCATTCGCACGCCGGGGGTCAGGGCAGCCGGCATGACGAGGCTCGGGGTTTCCAGGGAAGCCACCGGATACGCGCAATAATCGGCCGCGTAATAAGCGCTGGCGCGATGGTTGCCCGAGGCGCCGACACCGCCGAACGGCGCGCTGCTGGCGGCCCCGGTCAGCTGTTTGTTCCAGTTGACGATACCGGCGCGGCTTTGCAGCCAGAACTGCTGGTAACGCTCCTGGGAATCGGACAGCAACCCGGCAGCCAGGCCATATTGCGTATTGTTGGCCTCGGTGATTGCCGCTGCGAAATCTTTGTAGCGGATCACTTGCAGCAACGGCCCGAACAGCTCTTCATCAGGCCGCTCGGCCACGGCCGTCACGTCCAGGATACCCGGCGTCAGCAATGCGGCCTGGGCCTGCGGTTGGGTCATGCTCAACAGCGGCACGGCGCCTTTGCCCAGCAAATGGTTTTGCGCATCCATCAGCGCCTTCGCCGCGGCCAGGGAAATCACCGAGCCCATGAACGGTGCCGGTTGCTGGTCGAAAGCACCGACTTCAAGGGTCGAGCTGACCGCCACCAGGCGCGCCAGCAGGGCATCGCCCCAGGCGCCTTCCGGCACCAGCAGGCGGCGCGCACAGGTGCAGCGCTGCCCGGCGGAAATGAAAGCGGACTGAATAATGGTGTAGACCGCCGCATCGACGTCGGCCACCTCATCCACCACCAGCGGGTTGTTGCCGCCCATTTCCAGCGCGAGGATCTTGTCCGGACGCCCGGAAAATTGTTGGTGCAACAGATTGCCGGTGCGGCTGGAGCCGGTGAAGAACAGCCCGTCGATGCCTGGGTTCGCCGCCAGGGCGATACCGGTTTCCCGCGCCCCTTGCAGCAGGTTCAGTACGCCCGCCGGCAGACCCGCCTCGACCCAGCACTTGACCGTCAGCTCGGCGACTTTCGGCGTCAGTTCGCTCGGCTTGAACAGCACGCTGTTGCCGGCCAGCAGCGCTGGCACGATGTGGCCGTTGGGCAAATGACCAGGGAAGTTGTAGGGGCCGAAAACCGCCACCACACCGTGGGGCTTGTGGCGCAGTACAGCAGTGGCGTCGCCCAGGGGGCCGCTCTTCTCGCCGGTCCGCTCGCGGTAGCTCTGCACCGAAATGGCGACTTTGTTGACCATGCTGGTCACTTCGGTCGCCGCTTCCCACAACGGTTTGCCGGTTTCTTCACCGATGCAATGGGCCAGTTCGTCCGCGTGGCTTTTCAGGGCAGCGGCAAAGGCTTCCAGCACCTGGATGCGTTCATCCAGCGAGCGCCGAGCCCAATCCGGGAACGCCTGGCGCGCGGCCTGCACCGCCGACTCCACTTGCGCGGCCGTGGCGCCGTTGCCCGACCACAACACCTCTTGGCTCACCGGGTTCAACGACTCAAAGAGGTCGCCCTGGCCTTCCAGCCAGCTTCCTGCGATGTACAGCGAGTTCATCATTTCGACTCCCGGGCAGCAGACAACGCGACGGCACGTACCTGGTCACCGGCGTTGAGTTGAAGACGTTTGGCGGTCAGCGGATCGACCACCAGTGTGCCGGCGGCAAAGCGCGCCGGTGCAGCGGTGATGCGGCAGTCTTCGCGCTTGCGGTTATGGATGAGGAACGGCGTGGCGTCATCGCCCGGCGTGCCGATGGCCAGCACCAGCGCCTGGCTGTCACGAATCGCGCGAATCTTGCCGGTTTCGCATTCCACCGCCGGGCCGGCGTCGAAGATGTCGACGTAACCCTGGTAGCTGAAACCTTCGCTCTTGAGCATCGACAATGCCGGTTCCGTGTCCGGATGAACCTGGCCGATCACGGTCCGGGCATCTTCGGACAAGAAACAGGTGTACAGCGGGAACTTGGGCATCAGCTCGGCGATGAACGCCTTGTTGCCCACGCCGGTGAGGTAATCGGCCTGGCTGAATTCCATCTTGAAGAAGTGCCGGCCCAGGCTTTCCCAGAACGGTGAACGCCCCTTGTCGTCGGACATGCCGCGCATCTCGGCGATGATCTTGTTGCCGAACAGCCGTGGGAATTCGGCAATGAACAACAGCCGCGCCTTGGCCAGCATGCGGCCATTGAGACCACTGCGGAAATCGGCATGCAGGAACAGCGAGCACAGCTCGGAATTACCGGTCAGGTCGTTGGCCAGGAACAGGGTCGGGATTTCCCGATAGATGTTCAGTTCCTGGGAAGCGCTGACCGTCAGGCCGACCCGGAAGTTGTACCAGGGCTCACGCAACCCCACGGCACCGGCGATGGCGGAAATGCCCACCACGCGACCGTCATCGTCTTCGAGCACGAACAGGTAGTCCGCGTCACCGCGCCCGGCTTCGCCGCGAAAGGTCTTCTCGGCCCAGCCGACCCGATGGGCCAGGCGCTCTTCGTTGGCCGGCAAGGTGGTCAGGCCGGTGCCCGTGCTGCGGGCCAGGGCGATCAGAGCGGGTAAATCGCTGCTGCGTACGGGACGAACGATCATGCTATCTCCTCAAACGGGTCGCTCACGCCACCCGCGAAACTCAGCTGTAAAGCGTTATACGGCTACCAGACGCACGCTGGCGCCTTCGCCGACGCCCAAGGCTTCGGCCGCTTCCATGTCCAGCGTCACAGGTTTGCCCGGCGCGTAATCGAGCTCGAGCAGCACGGCGCGGTAATCCTGCAATTGGGCATTGGCCACCAGGTACTGGCGGCCGGCCCCCTTGACCGGTTCGCCGATCTTGACCGGCACCACGCGGCTCTGGGCGATCGAGCGGATGCCCGAGACACGAGCATGCAAGGTCGGGCCACCGTCGAAGATGTCGATGTAGTGATCGGTCTCGAAACCCTCGCGCATCAGGATGTCGAAGGTGATCTGCGCCCGCGGATGGACCTGGCCCATGGCTTCCTGGGCGGCGTCCGGCAACAGCGGCACGTAGATCGGGTAATGGGGCATCAGCTCGGCGAGGAAAGTACGGCTTTTCAGCCCGCACAGGCGCTCGGCGGCGGCGTAGTTGAGGTCGAAGAAGTTGCGACCGATGGCGTCCCAGAACGGCGAGTCGCCATTCTCATCGCTGTAGCCGACGATCTCGGTCACCACCGAATCGGCGAACCGTTCCGGGTGGCTGGCGACGAACAGCAGGCGCCCGCGGGAATTGAGTTCCGACCATGGCGAACCCACCAGTTCCGGCACCACGTAAAAACTGGTCAGCAAGCTGTTGCCAGTCAGGTCGTGGCACTGGGAGAGCACGTGGATCTTGTTGTGGATCTTCAGCTCACGGGAGGCATGAACAAAAGTCTCGTTGCGAAAGCTGTAGAACGGTTCGGAATAACCGGCCGACGCGACGATGGCCGAACAGCCCACCAGCTTGCCGGTGGTAGTGTCTTCAAGGACGAAGAAATAGCTCTCTTCACCGTTGAAGCTGACTTCGGCGGCGAACGAGGCTTCGCTTGCGGCGATCTTGTCGCTCAGGCGTTCCACGTCATCCGGCAAGGAAGTGACACCGATCGGACTGTCCGCAGCCAGACGCTGTACCTCGCCCAGATCAGCCATTTGCGCGGGGCGCATCACCAGCATGGTGTCACTCCTTAACTTGAAATAAAGGGTTCGACCGTGGGGTCGATACACAGAAAAAAACTAAACGAACACCCTGGCCCGCATTGCATCTGCGGCGGTCTTCGATTTTTCAGCCGCTGCAAGACTCCTGTGGGAGCGAGCTTGCTCGCGATAGCGCAGTGTCAGCCAACATTCATTTCACTGAGGCACCGCTATCGCGAGCAAGCTCGCTCCCACAAGGGGTCCGACTCAGCCTTAGGCTTGGGTCAACTTCGCCGCGGCCCGCTCGAAGCGATCCAGGCCTTCGTCGATGTCGGCGTCTTCCACCACCAGGCTCGGAGCAAAGCGAATCACGTCCGGACCGGCTTGCAGGATCATCAGGCCTTCCTGTTCGGCGGCGTTGAAGATGTCCTTGGCCTTGCCTTTCCAGGCGTCGTTCAGCACGCAGCCGATCAGCAGGCCCAGGCCACGCACTTGGGTGAACAGGCCGTACTTCTCGCCGATCTGCTCCAGGCGAGCCTTGAACTTGTGATGCTTGGCTTTGACACCCGCGAGCACTTCAGGGGTATTGACCACATCGATCACCGCTTCGGCCACCGCGCAGGCCAGCGGGTTACCGCCATAGGTGGTGCCGTGGGTGCCGACGACCAAGTGCTTGGCCAGCGCTTCGGTGGTGAGCATCGCCGCGATCGGGAAACCACCGCCCAGGCTCTTGGCGCTGGTGAGGATGTCCGGGACCACGCCGTAATGCATGTAGGCGAACAGGTGACCACTGCGGCCCATGCCGGTCTGCACTTCGTCGAACACCAACAGCGCGTCGTGGGCATCACACAAGTCGCGGGCGCCTTGCAGGTAGGCCTGCTCGGCCGGCAGCACACCGCCCTCGCCCTGGATCGGTTCCAGCACCACGGCGCAGGTCTTGTCCGAAATAGCGGCTTTCAAAGCGGCCAAGTCGTTGTAAGGAACGTGGGTGATGCCAGTAATTTTAGGTCCGAAGCCGTCGGAGTACTTCGACTGCCCACCGACGTTGACGGTGAACAGGGTACGACCGTGGAAGCTATTGAGCGCGGCGATGATTTCGTACTTCTCGCTACCGAAACGATCGAACGCGACACGACGGGCCAGCTTGAAGGCGGCCTCGTTGGCTTCGGCGCCGGAGTTGCAGAAGAACGCGCGCTCGGCAAAAGTCGCGTTGACCAGTTTATGGGCCAGGCGCAGGGCCGGCTCGTTGGTGAATACGTTGGACACGTGCCACAGCTTGTTGGCCTGTTCGGTCAGTGCACCGACCAGCGCCGGGTGGGCATGGCCCAGTACGTTAACTGCGATACCGCCAGCAAAGTCGATCAGCTCACGACCGGATTGGTCCCATACGCGGGAACCGGCGCCACGCACAGGTATGAAGGCAGCAGGTGCATAGTTGGGAACCATAACCTGGTCGAAATCGGCGCGTTGTACCGCGGCTTGCTCAACGGACATCGGAGTCTCCTGATGAGGAACACCCGCCTGGAACTGGCGGGCTTGGTAAGGATTGTAAGGACAGTTTTCAGCCCGGCCTTGCCGCCAAGCGACAACTTCTTATAGCGCCAACCCACGTTTTTCGCGGGTTTACGGCAATGCGACAAATAGCGTCGCAAAGGCGCAGTTTAAACGTTGCTGGTGTATTTGAGGGGCTGGCTTCCACATTTCCCTCGGCCATGCAAAACACTTGTGGCGAGGGGGACTTATCTGTGGGAGCAAAGCTTGCTCGCGATGCAGGCGCCTCGGTTCACCAAGGACCGCGTCGCCTGCATCGCGGGCAGGCCTTGCTCCCACAGAAGCGTGTTGTGCCACTAGCCGCGCTCGGACGGCACCGAGGACAATTCGAACGGGCTGCTGCTGCGGCGCTGGTTGCGGTCTTCCCGCGGCGTGGCGCCGAAGAAGTTGCGGTAGGCGCTGGAGAAGTGCGGCCCTGAGGAGAAGCCACAGGACAGGCCGATCTGGATGATGGATTTGCTGGTCTGCATCAGCATCTGCCGGGCCTTGTTCAGGCGCAGCTCCAGGTAATACTGGCTAGGCACGCGATTGAGGTATTGCTTGAAGATCCGCTCCAGCTGTCGACGGGATACACAGACATGCTGGGCAATCTCGTCGGTGGTCAGCGGCTCTTCGATGTTGGCTTCCATCAGCAGCACCGCCTGGGTGAGCTTTGGATGGCTGGAGCCAAGACGGTTCTGCAACGGGATGCGCTGACGCTCGCCGCCCTCGCGAATGCGCTCGACCACCAATTCTTCCGACACCGCACCGGCCAGCTCCGCGCCATGATCGCGAGCCAGCACCGCCAGCAACAGGTCGAGCACCGACATGCCGCCGCAGGCGCTCAGGCGGTCGCGGTCCCAGTCAAACAGATGGCTGGTGGCGATGACCTTCGGGAAACGTTCGGAGAAATCATCCTGCCAGCGCCAATGCACGGCGGCACGGTAACCGTCGAGCAAACCCAGCTGGGCCAGGGGATAGACGCCGGCAGACAAACCGCCGATCACACAACCGGCACGCACCAGTTGCTTGAGGGCGCTGCTCAGGGGTGAGGCCAACGCAGTCGGCGGCTCATCGGCCAGCAGGAACAGCTTCTGGAAGCCTTCGAGCTTACCGGCCCAAGGCTCGCCCGGCAGTTGCCAGGCGCCGTCGGCCGGCGGTTCGGCCTGCAAGAACGACAGTTCGTAGACCACATCCGGATGCACCCGCTGAGCAACACGCAAGGCCTCCTCGGCCAGCGCCAGCGTCAAGGCTTTAGTGCTGGGCCAAATCAGGAAACCTATTCGATGGGCAGTCATGGCGAGCAATCCGAAGCGAAAACAGTGTTAAAGCCAAAAGCGGCTGCAACCAAATTAGACCATCTGGCGCGCGGTGCGCAGCATGACCCAAATCAGGTGCGTAACGGGAGCGATTACTTGAGGCTGCCCGAAAGAAATTGTTGCAAGCGCTCGGATTGCGGATTGACCAGCACTTCGCGCGGGTTGCCGCTTTCTTCGACGATGCCTTTGTGCAGGAACACCAGTTGGTTCGACACTTCACGGGCAAAGCCCATTTCGTGGGTCACCACCACCATGGTCCGGCCTTCCAGGGCCAGGGCCTGCATCACCTTGAGCACGTCGCCTACCAGCTCCGGGTCGAGGGCCGAGGTCGGCTCGTCGAACAGCATCACCTCCGGCTCCATCGCCAGCGCACGGGCAATCGCCACACGCTGCTGCTCGCCGCCGGACATATGGCCCGGGTAGGCGTCCTTGCGATGGGCCACGCCAACCTTGTTCAGGTAGTGCTCGGCCTTCTCCCGCGCTTCAGCCTTGGCCACGCCCAGTACATGCACCGGCGCTTCCATGATGTTTTCCAGCGCAGTCATGTGGGACCACAGGTTGAAATGCTGGAACACCATCGACAACCGCGAACGCATGCGTTGCAGTTGCTTGGGGTCCGCGGCCTTCAACGCGCCGTCCTTGCCGGCGACCAGCTTCAACTCTTCGTTGTTGAGCAGGATCTTGCCGGCATGGGGTTGCTCAAGCAGGTTGATGCAACGCAGGAAAGTACTCTTGCCGGAGCCACTGGAGCCGATGATGCTGATCACATCGCCAGCGGCGGCTTTCAGGGACACCCCCTTGAGCACTTCGTGACTGCCATAGCGTTTATGCAGGTCTTGGACTTCAAGCTTGTACATGCGGTCGGTTCTCACAAAACGTCAGTCGTTGAGCAGTCGATCGGATCGATGCGTTATCAGTGCTTGCGCGGGGCCAGGTAACCCAGCCAGCGGCGCTCGGCCAGTTTGAACAGGCGCACCAGGATGAAGGTCAGGCACAGGTAGAAAACGCCGGCCGTGATGTAGGCCTCGAACGGCAAGTAGTACTGCGCGTTCACCGTGCGCGCGGCACCGGTGATGTCGATCAGGGTCACGATGGATGCCAGGCTGGTGGTCTGCAACATCATGATCACTTCGTTGCTGTATTGCGGCAGCGCCCGACGCAAGGCCGATGGCAGCAGGATCCGGCGATACAGCTTGTAGCGCGACATGCCCATGGCCTTGGCCGCTTCGATCTCACCGTTGGGCGTGGCCCGCAGGCTGCCGGCGATGATTTCGGCGGTGTAGGCGCTGGTGTTGATGGCGAACGCCAGGCACGCACAGAAGGTCGCACTGGACAGCCACGGCCAGAGGAAGCTTTCGCGAACGATCGCGAACTGCGCCAGCCCGTAGTAGATCAGGAACAGCTGGACCAGCATCGGCGTGCCGCGGATCACGTAGGTGTAGAGCCAGGCCGTCATGTTGACCGCCGGCTGCTTGGACACCCGCATCAGCCCCAGGGGCAACGCCGCCAGCAGGCCGAAGAACAGCGACAGGGCCAGCAACTTCAGGGTGGTCAACAAGCCACTGAAATACAGCGGCAAGGCTTCATAGATGACGTTGTAGTCGAAGATCATAGATCAGCCGCCCTTACGCCTACCGAGTAGCGCTTCTCAAGGTGACGCAATGCCAGTAACGAGACACTGGTGATCACCAGGTACATCGCCGCCACTGCGAGGAAGAAGGTGAAAGGCTCGCGCGTGGCATCTGCCGCCTGCTTGGCCTTGAACATCATGTCTTGCAGGCCCACCACCGAAATCAGCGCGGTGGCCTTGGTCAGCACCAGCCAGTTGTTGGTGAAGCCCGGGATCGCCAGGCGAATCATCTGCGGCACCAGCACCCGGAAAAACACCTGGAACCCGTTCATGCCGTACGCCATGCCCGCCTCGGCCTGACCCTTGGGGATCGCCATGAAGGCACCGCGGAAGGTTTCCGACAGGTAGGCACCGAAGATGAAGCCCAGGGTGCCGATACCGGCCGCCAGCGGGTTCAGGTCGATGTAATCGTCGTAGCCGAGCATCGGCGCCACGCGGTTGAGCAGGTCCTGGCCGCCGTAGAAAATCAGCAGGATCAGCACCAGGTCGGGAATACCGCGAATGACCGTGGCATACAGGTCGCCCAGCCACGCCAGCCAGCGCACCGGAGAGAGGCGCAACGCAACGCCGATCAACCCCAGGACGATGGCCAGGGCCATGGACGACAAGGCGAGCTCAAGCGTCAACCATGCGCCATCGAGGATGACAGCCCCGTAGCCTTTCAACATGATTCAGGTCCTCGAAAGTGGGATGAAAAAATGGCGCAAACCGCAGAGATCCTGTTGCTTGCGCCATTTCGCACGAGTGGCGGGACGTCGTTACTTGCCGTAGATGTCAAAAGCGAAGTATTTGTCCTGGATTTGCTTGTACTTGCCGTTCTCGCGAATGGCCGCGATCGCGCCATTGATCTTGTCCTTCAACGCGTCGCCCTTGCGCACCGCGATGCCGACGCCGTCGCCGAAGTACTTGACGTCGGTAAAGGCCGGGCCGACGAACGCGAAGCCCTTGCCGGCATCGGTCTTGAGGAAGCCGTCATCCAACAGCGTAGCGTCTGCCACGGTGCCGTCGAGACGACCAGCGGACACGTCCAGGTAGATCTCGTTCTGCGAACCGTATGGCTTGATCTCGGCACCCAGCGGGGCCAGGACTTCACGGGCGAAACGCTCGTGGATCGAACCACGCTGCACGCCGATGTTCTTGCCCTTGAGCTCGGCCAGGCCGTCGCTGACCTGGGTACCGGCCTTCATCACCAGACGGGCCGGGGTGTTGTAGTACTTGTTGGTGAAATCAACCGACTTCTTGCGATCTTCGGTGATCGACATGGACGACAGGATCGCGTCGATCTTGCGGACCTTGAGCGCCGGGATCAGGCCGTCGAACTCTTGCTCGACCCACACGCACTTGACCTTCATCTCTTCGCACAGCGCATTGCCGATGTCGTAGTCGAAACCGACGATGCTGCCATCCGGGGCTTTCGAGGCGAACGGAGGGTAAGCCGCTTCGATACCAATCTTCAGGGGCTTCTCATCAGCGAAGGTCGGCAGGGACAGCACGGACAGTGCCAGGGCGCCAAGCAGCACAAGTTTCTTCATCTTGGGACTCCATCGGTAAAGGGCAAAAACGGCAGAGTGAGCAACAGCCCAATATGCGAATGGGTGAAACGAACTTTGGTGCTGCGTCCTAGGAAGCTCACGTTTTATTCAACACGAGCCACGACGAGCGAGTGATCGGCATTCTAACGACAGGCCCGAAGCCGATATTTCTTCAATGCGACAACAAATTACAGAAGCACCGAGAAAGCTGTTCGAGCGCATTGACAGCCCCGCAAATTCATGCAAGAGCAAAAGAAGGGAAACCGATCTATGCTGCAAATAGCGGGCCCATTATTCGCAAACCCTTCTAATCCGGCAAGCACAGCGTGTCGGCTTATTTTTGGAGAGGCCTGCAAGCGCCCTGTATCGGGGCTTGGCGTTTCACATCGCCCCGTTGTGGCGCCTTTTGTTACACATTTCGAAACACCGGTAACGTTCAGACACTTCCTAGTTTAAACGCCGATATTTATTCATTCGCCAAACCTGTGGCGAGGGAGCTTGCTCCCGCTGGGGGTAGGAGCTGCCGAAGGCTGCGATCTTTTGATCTTGATCTTTCGCTTGGGACTCAATTGTCTGGGGCAAGATCGCAGCCTCGTTGCACTCGACAGCTCCTACACAGCTCCTACAGGCGCAGCCGAGCGGGAGCAAGCTCCCTCGCCACAAAGGCACCACACTTCAAGCCCTCCCAGCGCGCCCATAAAAAAGCCCCGCTCGGCACTGCCGGGCGGGGCTTTCGGTTTTACGGGTTACCGTCAGGCGACGTTCATGGTCTTGTGCGTCTCGATCAGATGCGCCACCACACCCGGATCGGCCAGGGTGGAGATATCACCCAACCCGTCGTACTCCGCCGTGGCGATCTTGCGCAGGATGCGGCGCATGATCTTGCCGGAGCGGGTTTTTGGCAGCCCCGGCGCCCACTGGATCACATCCGGCGAAGCAATCGGACCGATCTCCTTGCGCACCCAGTTCTTCAGTTCCAGGCGCAGGGCCTCGCTGGTTTCTTCGCCGGCATTGAGGGTGACATAGACATAGATGCCCTGCCCCTTGATGTCGTGCGGCACACCGACCACCGCCGCTTCGGCGACTTTCGGGTGGGCGACCATGGCGCTCTCGATCTCGGCCGTGCCCATGCGGTGGCCGGACACGTTGAGCACGTCATCCACCCGACCGGTGATCCAGTAGTAACCATCCTCGTCACGACGAGCGCCGTCGCCGGTGAAGTACATGCCGCTGAAAGTCTTGAAGTAAGTGTCGACAAAACGGTCATGGTCGCCGTACAGCGTACGCGCCTGGCCTGGCCACGAATCGAGGATCACCAGGTTGCCTTCGGCGGCGCCTTCGATCAGGTTGCCGAGGTTGTCCACCAACGCCGGCACCACACCGAAGAACGGACGCGTGGCCGAACCTGGCTTCAATGCCGTAGCGCCTGGCAGCGGGCTGATCAGCACGCCACCGGTTTCGGTCTGCCACCAGGTGTCGACGATCGGGCAGCGTTCCTTGCCGACATTCTTGTAGTACCAGTCCCAGGCCTCCGGGTTGATCGGCTCACCCACCGAGCCCAACAGGCGCAGGCTGCTGCCATCGGCGCCTTCGACAGCGGCGGTGCCCGAGGCCATCATCGCGCGGATGGCGGTCGGTGCGGTGTAGAGGATGCTGACCTTGTGCTTGTCGATGACCTTGGCCACCCGGGTGATGTCCGGGTAGTTCGGCACGCCTTCGAACAGCAGCGTGGTCGCGCCATTGGCCAGCGGGCCGTAGACGATATAGCTGTGGCCCGTGACCCAACCCACGTCGGCGGTGCACCAGTACACCTCGCCCGGTTTGTAGTCGAACACTCGCTCATGGGTCAGCGCCGCGTACAGCAAGTAGCCGGCCGTGGTGTGCTGCACGCCCTTAGGCTTACCGGTAGAACCGGAGGTGTAGAGGATGAACAGCGCTTCCTCGGCACCCATTTCCTTCGGCGCGCAAACGGTGCCGGCCACTTTCATCAGGTCTTCGTACCAGATGTCGCGGTGCTGGTTCCACTTGATGCCGCCACCGGTGCGCTTGCACACGATGACCTTCTGGATGCTGCTGGTTTCCGGGTTGGTCAACGCATCATCGACGTTGGCCTTGAGCGGGATCTTCTTGCCGGCGCGAACGCCTTCGTCGGCGGTGATCACCACTTTGGATTTGCAGTCGATGATCCGGCCGGCCAGTGCTTCAGGGGAGAAACCGCCGAACACCACCGAGTGAATCGCACCGATCCGGGCACAGGCCAGCATCGCGACCACGGCTTCAGGGATCATCGGCATGTAGATGGTCACCACGTCGCCGCGGTGCACGTCCTGGCCGCGCAGGGCGTTGGCGAACTTGCAGACTTCTTCATGCAGCTCGCGATAGGTGATGTTGCGGCTCTCGGCAGGGTCATCGCCCTCCCAGATAATCGCAATCTGATCGCCGCGCTCGGCCAGATGACGGTCGAGGCAGTTGTAGGAAACGTTCAGGGTACCGTCGGCGAACCACTTGATGTCGACGTGGTGATCGTCGAAGGACGTCTGCTTCACCGTGGTGAAAGGCTTGATCCAATCGAGGCGCTTGGCCTGCTCGCGCCAGAAGCCGTCCGGGTTGACGACCGACTGCTGGTACATGGCCTTGTAGGTCGCCTCGTCAGTCAGCGTATTGGCCGCAACCTCGGGACGAACGGGATACACAGAAGCCGCACTCATCTTTCTTACCTCGGTGAATAGTTGTTTTTGTATGATCCCGTTGTAGCCCGGGGCGGGCCTATAGAACCATTCGACGATGGTAGTAACAAGTCCCTACAAAATGTCGGTACTAACGTGCAAGCCCTGCCTACCGCCATTTTCCTGTGGGAACCGAGCCTGTGGGAGCCGAGCTTGCTCGCGATAGCGCCCGCCCATCCAACATCAGTCCACCAGACAGCCACCGACTCCCAGCCGATTATTACCAGATCAACCAACAGTGTTTATCAAAACCGAGTCTGTTTACCCCCACCCTCACCTTCTAAAATCCACCTCGCCAACCGGCAAACACGATTAACGCAACACAGCCCCCACGAAGGCCGTTAATCCAACTTCCAACACTTGCTCCACACGCAACCCCAAAAAGGTTGCGTGACCCTACTCGACTTCAAAAAGGTGAAATACAGATGAAAGCTTTATGGGTTCTGGTCCTCGGCAGCCTTTGCGCCACCGCGATGGCAGACGAGCTCCCGACCGATGCTGCACAGCAAAAACCGGCCATTGAGGAGTACACCTACTCCACCCACCTGGACATCGCCAAAGTCATCTCCATGAGCGCCATCCCGAACGTCTGCGAAGTGGTCCCGGCGAAGATGGAATACGACGACTCCAAGGGCCAACGCCACATCCTGCGCTACAGCGTCATGGGCAACGGCTGCTCCAACGGCTGATCAACGTCATCGAACCAGGAACAACCACCATGAAAAGCAGATTGATCTTCGCCCTTGCCCTGTCCGTGCTGGCCGCCAATACTTTCGCCGCCGACGGTTTTGATCGCACCGGTTCCGCAGCCGCGATCAAGGGTTACGACCAGGCGGATTGCGCCACGATCGCCAGTGACGATCACGCCACCACTGACCCCACCGCGGTGGCTAGCGACGGCAGCGATCACACCGGTTCAGCCCATACCGATTGATCATTACTGACATTTTCCACGGCCCGGTTTCGATCGGGCCTGGTTGTGTCTAGAACCGCCTAAACCCCTCCGCAAACACAACATGTAGTGCAAACCTTCAAAAAGCGCTCGTTTTTTGATCAAAAAAAACCGCGATACGATCCATGCAAAAAAAATCTTCAGCGGCCAAAGCCTTGTAAACCCTCGCTCCCACGCGGATATCCCACCCGCCGCTCCTTCTGTGAGCTATTTCGCCGCAGCACGTAGGCAAAAAAGTCCTTATAATGCCGCCTTAAACGGGCCTGCAATATTCCCTTACAGGGGATCACGCCAGCCTGGAGCCCACGCAGAGGCCAAATCGCCTCCTCGCGTTCACAGCCGCTCCGGAATGACCCGTACATTTTTCTGTTTATTGCCTGCGTCAGCTGCTGCAACAAACGATTTTTCCAAGATCCACCGCGGCCAGTAGGCCCTCATCGGGCATCTGGCCCTCACGCAGGAGACGACACGTCATGCTGAGCTGGGACGAATTCGACAAAGAAGACAGCGGCGAAGTCGCTGTAAAAGGCGCCAACGCCGGCCACGCTTCTGAAGCCAACATGGACCGCCTCGACAGCGCTGGCGGTGCCGCCGCCCTCGAAGCGCGGGCCGTGACAGCCAGCGACTCGGCCGCGATCATTCGCGCCAAGGCCGCCCTCGACAAACTCGACGTCGCCGAAGGCCTCGCCGAACTCGAAGGCGCCGCCGCCCGTGTCGCCGTCGATGAAAAGCGCATGATCAACTGCCGCGCCGACCTCAACCAGCTCGTGCCGTTCAAATATGACTGGGCCTGGCAGAAGTACCTGGACGGCTGCGCAAACCACTGGATGCCGCAAGAAGTCAACATGACCGCCGACATCGCCCTCTGGAAAGACCCGGAAGGCCTGACCGACGACGAGCGCCGCATCGTGATGCGCAACCTGGGCTTCTTCTCCACCGCCGACTCCCTGGTTGCCAACAACCTGGTCCTGGCCGTGTACCGCCTGATCACCAACCCGGAATGCCGCCAGTACATCCTGCGCCAGGCGTTCGAAGAGGCGATCCACACCCACGCCTACCAGTACTGCATCGAATCGCTGGCCATGGATGAAGGCGAGATCTTCAACATGTACCACGAGATCCCATCGGTCGCGAAAAAAGCCGCCTGGGGCCTGAAATACACCCGTTCGATCTCCGATCCGAAGTTCGAAACCGGCACCCCGGACACCGACAAAGAGCTGCTGCGCAACCTGATCGCTTACTACTGCGTCCTGGAAGGCATCTTCTTCTACTGCGGCTTCACCCAGATCCTCTCCATGGGCCGCCGCAACAAAATGACCGGCGTCGCCGAGCAGTTCCAGTACATCCTGCGCGACGAATCCATGCACCTTAACTTCGGTATCGATGTGATCAACCAGATCAAAATCGAAAACCCACACCTGTGGGATGCCGAGATGAAGGAAGAAGCAACCCAGATGATCCTGCAAGGGACCCAACTGGAGATCGAATACGCCCGCGACACCATGCCTCGCGGCGTGTTGGGCATGAACGCGGCGATGATGGAGGACTACCTCAAGTTCATTGCTAACCGTCGTTTGTCGCAGATTGGTCTTAAGGAAGAATATCCAGGAACGACTAACCCGTTCCCTTGGATGAGCGAGATCATGGACTTGAAGAAAGAGAAGAATTTCTTTGAGACGCGCGTGATTGAGTATCAGACGGGTGGGGCTTTGAGCTGGGATTGATTTGAAAGAAAAATCCTAGGCTCCACGCGTAACTAAAAACCCCGTGAAAACGGGGTTTTTGTGTTTCTACAGGACCATAACTGCGTTTAACTCGGGGACCGGCACACTACCTTTACCCTACGAAAAACTCAGAATCTTTCCGCATTGACGCCGTATCGTCTCGCTACCTATCTTAGTCGCAGGTGCCTAAGAAACGCCCAACGTAGTAGCTAATCGCCGAACATAGAACCGCGTACTGTCTAAGGACATTTGCAATTCTGTGTGGAGAAGATAGCTAGTTGGGATTTTTCTTGCATCCTCTACGTCGGGCTCGCGCCGCTAACCTTCGAACGTAGAGGTCGTTATGCCCACAAAAATTTCACCCCGCTCTCCGTATACCTCGGAGACCCATCATGCCTGATGCTTATATTCCGACCGTTTTCACCCGTCACAACCTCCAACTACATACCCTCTTGGTTGAAAACCAAGCCTGGTTCAGCGCCTCGGATTTGGGGCGGTTGATGAGTAAGCACCTCGATGAGCGCATGACACGCAAGCTTGACCCCGACCAGCGTCGGATGATGCTCGTGCATGTCCACGGTTTGACTGAAGAGCGTCTGATGCTGAGCGAGTCAGGCGTCTATGCATTGCTGGTTTATCACTACTGCCCTGAGTATCGATTGTTGCGTGAGTGGATCACGCATCAGGTGGTGCCAACCCTGCGGGATGAGCGCCACTCGCATAAGGTGGAACGGCCTACGCTGAGCGTGTTGGATTGGCCGAAGATGTCACTCTGCATGCTGCACTGGCAGGATGAGCCGTGGATTCGCTTGCGGGATATGCCGGCGGTGCTGGTGGATGATCCGTTTAGTCAGCATGAATCCTGGTGGCGGAGAGCTTCTCGGATTTTGCGAGGGTTTTGAGAATCAATCAGAGGCCGTCGTCCGTTGTTCGGGCGGCGGTTTTTTGTTGGTGATATGGAATTGGGACTGCTACGCGCCCAGCGGGGGCAAGCTCCCTCGCCACTGGTGTTTGGTGTTGAGGCTCGATTGCTGCTCGCTCGCACAGATTTTGCGATCTGTTGAAACAATATCAGAGCCCCGCTCCCCTCACGGCCGTGTCCCCCGTCCCCATACTAGATGGCGCTATCTGCAAGATTCAGGTTTTTGACACATATACCACTGAGTGGTAGCTTTACACATCAAAGGGAAAGCATATGCCAATGAGGGTATTCAAAACGAAGACCTTTGCTGCTGCAGCAAAGAAGGCAACGATCACAGATGCTGATCTCTGCAAGGCGGTGCAGGAGGTAGTGAACGGACAAGCCGATGATTTGGGCGGAGGCGTCTGGAAAAAACGCCTCAATGAAAATCGTCACCGCTCGATCATCCTTGCCAAGGGTCGTAGCTATTGGGTTTATCAGTTTCTGTTTGCTAAGAAAGACCAAGACAACATCACTGAAAAAGAGCTGGCCGCGTTTAAGAAGCTTGCTGATGCCTATAAAGGTTTGAGCAAGGAGCAAGTCCAGCATCTGCTGGACGGAAAAGAATTTGTGGAGATATGTAATGGCGAAAAAATTCAAAAGTGAGGCTTTCGAGTCGATTCATAGCTCGGCTGAGGCACTGCTAAAAATCGGCGCTATCGACAAGGCCACCATGCGGGAATTCGATGAGACCTGCATTGCTGAGGTGCCTGCTGAGATCCCACCTGCCCAGATCAAGAAAATTCGTCTGCGCAGTCACGTCAGTCAGCCGGTTTTTGCCCGCTACCTGAACACAAGCGCATCGACAGTTAAGCAGTGGGAAGCCGGCGACAAACGTCCAGGAGGGATGGCCCTTAAGCTGCTCAGTATCGTGGAAAAACACGGTATCGAAATACTGGCCTAGCAGGCACGGAGCCGGAGACGAACTGACGACCGAAGGTGTATCACTGGGCAACAATCAAAAACCACTGCAAGACCAGACTGAGCCCCCTGACGGGGGCTTTTTCATGAATGAACCTGCCCACATCCTAGTCAACAGCGCTGTCTTTCCCAGTAGCTCGTAGAGCGGCAACTATACCGAGCTATCTCGCAACTTACGTTTCGGGTTGGCGCCACGAACGGGCACTTCGGAGACCGGCTTTTGTTGCACAAGCGGTGGCGAGTAAAGGTTTGTCGCGGCCTTGGTCAGCCCCAGTCGCAGCCCGAACTTTCTCAGAATAGCTTCGAGGGTGTTGATGGTCGGGTTACCCTTGTCCTTCTCGATCTGGTACAGGGCCTTGGTCGACATCTTGCACATGGCAGCAAAGGTTTCCTGATCCAGGCCGGTCACCTCAAGCCGTAACCGGTGAATAGCGGTTCCCAGGGTCTCGATCCCCGTGACATGCTGCATGACGATGTCGTCAATGATTTCCCTGCGCCGCTCACCGGTGTTCTCTTTCATCGAAGTTTCTTATTCGCTGTTTCCGGCAATATATTGCCGGTTATCTGAAAGGTCGGGTTATAACCGGCATTATGATACCGACTCATACAAGTTTGGGGCCGTAAAACCGGGGCCGCTTCGCAGCCCAGCGGGGATAAATCCCCTCGCCACAGGTTGGTGTCAGGGCGCAGGTGGGTGGCAGGCTTGATGGTTGGGTTGGGTTTGGGAATCGCGAGCAAGCTCGCTCCCACAGGGGGTTTGTGGTGTGTTGAAACTTTGGGTGCAGCCCGCCGCGTCCTTCGGTATTAATACACTTCCTCTCATGGACCCGAGCCCCGATGAAATTCGATACCGCCTACTGCCTCAGCCTCGATGCCAAGCTTTCGATCTATGACGTTCGGGATCTGAATTTCGACGAGACCATGGCCTTCGATTCGGCCAAGGAGCGCTTTCAGTGCCCCAATGATGCCTGTCGGGCGGCGTTTGATGAGGACAATCGGCTGACGACGTTCAACGCCAAGAACGTCAATTACATCCGCACGCCACATTTCAAGAATCAACCGACTACCCAGCATATCGAGGGCTGCCCTTATGTCAGTCCGAAAACGCCGGGGTTGGGTGCGGAGAGTGTTGAGGCACAAACGGATGACGACCGTGAGGAGCATTTTCCGTCGGAGCTGTTGCTGACTCGGCGTCAGTACGTACGCAAGCCGTCCGATCCGTCGAAGGACGTTGAAGCAGCGACTCGGCCTACGTCGCCCACCCTATCGTCCCACGGTGATGACGCTCATTCCGCCCAGGATTCAACACCCGACAAGACCAGTGTCTTCGCCCACCCGGTGGAGTGTTTTGTGTCGAACTTCGCGGACAAGGACCTGCTCAAGCGCAAGCTGTTGAAGATTGGCGAGCACACGGCGCCCTATGGATCGTTCTTCAAGAAGATCGAGTATTTGCAGGACAACAAGGGCTTGATTTACTGGGGCAAGATCAAGGAGATCAAGGATTACACGCAAAGCTTTCGCATCGATTTCGAACCCAAGGTCTGGTTCAAGCAACCGGACGAGGCGAAGAAGAAGCCTTACTCGGTCAACGTTTACCTGAGCAAGAAGCTGATCGATAACTACCGCAAGCGCAAAGCGTTCCTGGAAGAGATCAAGCATGCCGTCGACAGTGACGCGCCGTTGTATTGCTTCTTTTATGGCGTGACGCCGGAGTTGAAACAGGTACCGAGCAAGAAGAACCCCGAACAGACGTTCGGGGTGTTCAGTGCCAATATCGAGAACCTGGATCACTTCGTTATTCGGGAAGCGCCCGGTTTGGCTGAGGGTTAGTCACCAGTCCCGGGCAATTGAAGTTTGACCGCACCGGGGTGTTGTTTTACGACTGCGTACGGCAGCACCGACCAGCCGGGGTCATCACAAACGCGTTGCGCGCGGACGAAGAACGGTCCCAGGTACAAACCTTTTTCAGTGAAGTACCAATTGGAATATCCCCAGACGCCTTCATCGGTGTAGTCGCAGCTGTCTTCATCCGCTGGCTTCAGCATCTCGTCGGGGTACAGCGTGGTGAGTTGCTTGATCAGCCATGGCGCGAATACCTCGCGTTGGTAAGTGTATCGCGCCTGGCTCTCTTCATCGGTCAACGGAGCATCACCCGCGTCGTTGTGGCCGGCGTACAGCGGTGGCTTACCTGTGCCAACCCAGAGCACATCTTCCAGCGACAAACTGTGGCCGGTGTGAGCATCGAGATTGAGCGGCGAATTGCCAAAATCAGGATGCACGCCGCCGCAGTAGTAACTTGTGGAAATGTTCAGGCTGATCACATCGGGCGATAGGAATTTGGGCGCGACGCCTTGGTCGAACTCGGCATTATCCGCGCCCTGCAACAGACAGCCGTGGTAGCTGATGACTTCGGTCCAGAGCCGCCCCAACAATTGCCGATTGACCCGTTGTAGTTCGTCTTTCGAGTAGCCGGACTCGACGCTGAACATGGAAATACCGGATTGTGGCTCCGTCCACCATTGCAAGTCATGGCCCATGAAAGATTCTTTCTTGCCCGGTTTGAGTTTCAAGCCCAGCAGACGGAGATACTCATAAGGGTCACTTTTTCGCAGCTCGGCGATAACGGGGGGAAGATCAGCTCCGGGTGCAGGGAGCGTGGCTTCGGTCAACTGCACGGGCAGAACCTTGCCCTTGAGACTTTTCCATTCACCCTGCCAGCCGTTGGCCGTTTTTTGCAGCGTCAGGGTTGGCAGCGATTGGCCGTCGTCGTAGCGGGTACCGCCCTCGACCAGCGTCAGGGTCTTTCCTTGCAGCGAGCCGCTCAATCCCAAGTCACGATGGTATTTCTCATAGAAATAACGACCGATGACCTCGTCCTCTTGAGCAGTGTTGAGTCCCAGCACAATCGGCATCTTGCCCAAGGTGCCGGTAAAGACGCCACTACCACCATCGGCACTGGCTGTCGAACAGAGCGCGATCAGGCACACGGCGCTGGATGCGAGGAGCAACAGTCCTTTGAACATGGAATCTTCCTGGAAAAAGCGAGCGTCAGCTCACGAAATGAGTGGCGCGAAGTATGACGAATCAGCCTCATAGAATCGATATGCCACCCTCTCCCACAAAATGTTGAGCAATGCCATGCAGCAACTTACTGCACCGATATGCCCAACATCACCACGATCAACAATCCGATATAGACCCCGGCGTGAAAACGATCCGGTATCCCCCCGATCCATGGCGTAGCTAATCGAATCCCCACTAACGAGCCCAGTGTCAAAACCGCAAACGCCTGCAAATCCACATACCCAACAAACCACGGCCCCAAATCAAACTCGGTAAACCCGGCCATGGCCATGTAAGTCAGCGTCCCGGCCACCGCAACCGGCAAACTCAGCGGGTTAGCCATGGACGTCGCGCGCGACATGTTCAGCCCGCAACGACGCAATAACGGCACGGTCATGACGCTGCCACCCACGCCCAGAAAAGTGGCGATGACGCCGATGCTGATTCCGCCTGCCGATACCTCTGCCCTGCCCAATCGCCGTGGGACTACAGCGTCAGACTGGGTCAGAAAACCGCGTCTGAACAAGCAGTCCAGAATGGTCACGCCCAGATAAACGATGAAGGCATAGCGAATGACTTCGCTACTCGCACACATCGCGGCAACGGCTCCGACGATAGCGCCCAGGCCGATGAAGCCACCCAACGGCCACACGTAGTGGCGAATGAGGTTACCGGCGCGGTGATGCTTGGCGGTGGCGATCAGCGCGTTGACGATCATCACGCAGGTCGAGGTGGCCACGGCAATATGCATCGCCGATTGGCCGATAGGGTCGTCAGCGCCGTGGCTGGCGGTGAGCATGCGGTATAGCAAGGGCACCACGACGAATCCGCCGCCGAAGCCGAACAACACGGCGGTGACGCCAGTCATGCAGCCGAAGAGTGCCAACAAGAGGTAGAACATCGCGCAGCATCCGTTAATTGAGAGAGGCCACGATAGAGCGATGGGGCTTGGCCTGCTTCAGCAAGTAAGCCAATAATGTTTGCGTTTACGCCAATCGTTGGATACCGCTCGATGCGCAATGTTTCGATTGACCTGCTGGACGACACGCCACGGCCAGTGGTGGCTATCGGCACGGATTACCCTGACGGTCATCGGTTGCCGCGCCATACCCATCGGCGCGCGCAGTTGCTCTACGGCGCCACCGGAGTCATGCAGGTCAGCACGGCAGACGGCAACTGGGTGGTGCCGCCGCAACGGGCAGTGTGGATCCCGCCCGGGGTTGCCCATGAGGTGCTGATGCTGGGCGTCAGCACGCGAAGTTTGTATATCGAACCGGCTGCGGTAACGGCCATGGACGCCCGTTGCCAGGTCATCAGCGTGTCGCCGCTTATGCGTCAGTTGCTGATGGAAGCCGTGGAGCTTGCGCTGGACTACGACGAGGCTGGACGCGATGGTGCGCTGATCGATCTGCTACTGCACGAGCTGCTGCGCAGCGCCCATCTGCCACTGCACCTTCCACTGCCCCAAGACCCGCGCCTGCTCGGCCTGTGCCAGGCTTTTCTGAAACGCCCGGACGCCCACGTCTCGCCCGTGCAATGGGCGGCGCAATTGCCTATCAGCTTGCGTTCGTTCAATCGCCTGTTCAGCCAGCAAACCGGGTTAAGTTTCAGCCAATGGCGACAACAAGCCTGCGTGATGTCGGCATTGTCCCGGTTGGCCGTCGGCCATTCAGTGACCCGAATCGCCCTGGACCTGGGCTACGACAGCCCCGCGGCATTCTCCACGATGTTTCGTCGCATACTGGGTCACGCCCCGAGCGCCTGGCTGGAGAAGACCGCCGGTCATTGATCAAAAAAATGAGATTGATCGGGATTCAAAACAACTGTACAAAAACACAGTATTTTTTAATCCCACAGCTTTGGAGCCCCCCATGGCCTCTCTCGCAATCAAAACCACCCTGGAACGCATCGCTGTCTATCAATTCACCCCTGCTCACAGTGCACAGGCGCGAGCCATGCTGGGTTGGAGTGTCGAGGAGCTGTCCCGCCAATCCGGCGTCTCGGTCCAGGCCATCCGCCGCTTCGAGGCCGGCGGCGAGTTGCTCGATGTGACTCGCCTGGCACTGGCCTTTCGCCTGGAGGCCGAGGGCCTGGTGTTCTTCCCCGGTTTCGCACCGGGGCGCGGCATGAACATCAAGGGTGCGACACCGGACCCGATGGGGCGCTCCGATTACGCAATGATTGAATAACGCCAATCCTGTGAGTGCTAGGCGATACCGGCCTGGTCCTGGTACGCCGAAGGCTCCACGTCCAGCCACCAGGCGCGGCCACGTTGCGGCTGCGTCAGGGTGAATGCTTCGCCCATTTGCGGCGTGGCAATGTAGACATTGCGCTCCCAGGCCAGGGCCAGGATGCGATCGAAGGGTTCATACCAGGCATGCATCGCCAGGTCGAACGTACCGTTGTGGATCGGCAGCAGCCAACGGCCCTTGAGATCGATATGAGCCTGTAGGGTCTGCTCTGGCTGCATGTGAACGTGGGGCCAATCGACGTCATAGGCGCCGGTTTCCATCAGTGTCAGGTCAAAGGGGCCATATCGCTCGCCGATGCGTTTGAAACCCTCGAAGTAGCCAGTGTCGCCGCTGAAGAAAATTCGCGTAGCGCCGTCGATCATCACCCACGAGGCCCACAAGGTGCTGTTGCTGTCGAACAGGCCGCGCCCGGAAAAGTGCTGGGAGGGCGTGGCAACGAACTCGATACCGTCCACCTCGGTACCTTGCCACCAGTCCAGCTGACGCACCTTGCTGGCGTCGACACCCCATTTGATCAGGATGTCGCCCACACCAAGGGGGGCCAGGAAGTGGCGGGTCTTCGCCGCCAGCTTGAGGATGGCATGATGATCGAGGTGGTCATAATGATTGTGGGAAAGAATCACCGCTTCGATCGGCGGCAACTCTTCCAGGCTGATGGGCGGCTGGTGAAAACGCTTCGGGCCGGCCCATTGCACGGGTGAGGCGCGCTCGGCGAACACCGGGTCTGTCAGCCAGAATTTATCCCGCAGCTTGAGCAATAGGGTGGAATGGCCGAGACGGAATACGCTGTTGTTCGGCGCCGCCAGCAGCGCGGCGCGCGTCAGCGCTTGAACCTCAATGGCGCCCGAAGGCCGAGTGGTGCGCGGCTTGTGGAAGATCATGTTCCAGATGATGCGCAGGGTCGTGCCAAAACCTTCCCGAGGCGTGAAGGCATGATTGCGATACTTGCCCTGTTCATGCCGGGATGCGTCATGGGCGGACGGATTGTCGGTCGAAAGAGAGGGAATGGTCATGGTGCGATAACTCCAAGGGCGTCGGCGCAATTGCGCTTCGCCGTTGTGGGACGCTGGATGGCCGTTGCATGCACGCTCAGCCGCTTGACTCAAAACTACACCACTCGGTGTAGTTTCTAGATTGCATGAATCCCGGGAGCAAGTAAACTGCCGAGTGTAAGTTCTCTCATCTCAACCGACGAATTGCCCATGACCGTACCGCAGCGCCTTACCGAGCGAAAACGCGAAGCCATCCTCCAGGCCGCGATTGCTGAATTCCGTAGCAGCGGTTTCGAGATAACCAGCATGGACAAGATCGCGGCGACTGCCGGCGTATCGAAGCGCACGGTGTATAACCATTTTCCGAGCAAGGAAGAATTGTTTGCCGAAATTCTGAATCGGTTATGGAACAGCATTACCGCAGAGCAGGACATGCCCTACAGCCCGCAAAAGCCGCTACGGGAGCAGCTTCAAACGTTGCTGCAAGCCAAACTGCACTTGCTGGCGGACGAGAACTTCCTCGACCTGGCGCGCATCGCCATCGCCGCAACCATTCATTCCCCCGAGCGGGCCCAAGACATGGTGTCGCGCATGGGCCAGCGTGAAGAAGGCCTGACGGCCTGGATTCGCCAAGCCCAGGCCGATGGCCGCTTGAAACCCGTGGAACCGGCATTTGCCGCCCAGCAAATGCATGGGCTGCTCAAGACGTTCGCCTTCTGGCCGCAGGTTTCGATGGGGCAACCCAGCCTGACCCAGGATGAGCAGGCCCAGGTGATCGAATCGGCCCTCGACATGTTCCTGAGCCGTTACCAGGCTTGATCAAGAAGTCCTGGCGTGAAGGGCTACTGCAGCGATGGGTTGTGCACGACCTTCTGGTGCATTTCAGTGGTCAAGTTGTCGATACGCTCGGTCAATGCCTTGGTCATTTCCGTCAGGCGGGTGTTCTGCTCCAATAACTCCAGCAACTGCGCCGTATTCAGCGCGGCCTGAGCCTGGCGCTCGCTGTTGGCGATGGCCAAGGCTTCACGATGCTGGGCATCGGCTTCCGCCTGGGCTTTGTCCCGAGCGGCCTGGCGGGTTTGCGCCAGCAAAATCAGCGGCGCGGCATAGGCCGATTGCAGGCTGAATGCCAAGTTCAGCAAGATGAATGGGTAAGCATCGAAATGAAAGACCCCCACCAGGTTCAGGCTGACCCATAGCAGCACGATCAAGGTTTGCGCGCCGAGGAACATCGGCGTCCCGAAAAAACGCGCGAACGCCTCCGCTCTCAGCGCAAAGCGGTCATTGCCAAAGGTCGGCGCCAGATGCGCGTGGGGGCGATGAAAACGCAAGTGGTCAACGGGTGCGGCGGGAGTGGGTAGGGAAGATTTCGTCATCGTGATGTTCTCTGCCAGGGGCTGGTGCTCGAGGCACTATAACCGTTGGGGGGCCGTCATCCATTGAGTCATGCACACCCTACTCGTTAAAAGTCAGCGCCAGCGCAGATTGCGCCCCAGCTCATCGAACAAGCTCACCACCGAGCGCAAGGCCCGGCAGTCGGGGCGAGTCAGGAGCCACAGGGCTGTGTCATACCCCTCCAGCGGTTCGCCAAGGGGTATCAGGCCCAGGTGTTCATCGATCAGAAAGTCCGGCAGCGCCGCCACACCCAAGCCGGCTCGCACCAGTTCGGTGACCGAGAGCATGCTGTTGCAGCGATAGGCGGGCACCACGCCGGGGAGATGCTGGCGGCGCCAGGCTACGGTGGGGTGATCCGGGAGGAAATCGTCCGGTGCGATCCAGGTCATGGAAGCCAGGTCATTCGCATCCGCCGAGCGCAGATACGTGGCACTGGCACATACCCGGTAAGCCACGTTGCCCAGGTTTCGACCAACCAGGTGTTCCGGCGGCGTACGGGTCAGGCGTAACGCAATGTCGGCATCGCGGCGGCTCAGGTTGGCGAAGTCGTTCGAGGTGCTCAGCTCAAGGGTCAACGCCGGGTAAGCGGGCATGAAGCGCGCCAGCGCAGGCAGCAGCAACGCTTGCAGGACTGAGTCGCTGCACGTCAGGCGTACCGTCCCGCTGATGACCGCGCCGCCCTGCTCCACCCCCACCCGCGCCGCCTCCAAGGCCTGTTCGGCGCGCTCGGCTTGCTCGGCCAGCGCCTGGGCCAGGCTTGTGGGCAAGTACCCGGAACGGCTTTTTTCGAACAAGGGCTGGCCCAGGGCCGCCTCCAGCCGACGTACCGAACGGAACACCGTGGACACGTCCACCTGCAGCAATCGAGCGGCCCGGGCCAGTGAGCCGCCACGGACCAGTGCGAGGATCAGGGACAGGTCGGGATAGTCCAGACGATAGTGCGCTGCTGCATTGATCACTTGGATAAACGCCAATATTGATTGCGTGAACGCCAATCTATAGTGGCGACCAAGAATCAACAAGCGGCGAGTCTCTCATGGCAAAACAGCGTCCTTTACACATCGCCCTGGTCGGCGACCACGACCCACACATCACCGCTCACCGGGCGATTCCCATTGCACTTGAGCTGGCCGGCAGGCAAACCGGCCATGACATTCGCGTCCAATGGCTGGCAACGTCGCTCATCGTCGACAACGCAGTGCTGGAGGACTTCGACGGTATCTGGTGCGTACCAGGCAGCCCCTACCAAAACGAAGCCGGCGCCTTGCAGGCGATTCGTTTTGCCCGCGAACAGCGTCGCCCTTTCCTGGGCACCTGCGGTGGTTTTCAACATGCCGTGCTGGAATACGCCCGCAACGTGATGGGTTGGGCCGACGCCGCCCATGGCGAAACCGACCCCGAGGCTGAGCGCGCGCTGCTGACGCCGCTGAGCTGTGCCTTGATCGAAACCATCGACTGCCTTCAGCTCGATTCGGACTCGTTGACTGCCAAGGCTTATGGTCGCCAGAGGGTATTCGAGGGCTACCATTGCCGCTTCGGGGTCAACCCGGACTTTGAAGAAGACTTGCTCAATCAGCGCCTGCACCCCGTGGCCCGGGACTCGGCCGGCAGCCTGCGAGCGGTGGAACTGCAGGACCATCCGTTCTTTGTCGCCACGCTGTTCCAGCCCGAACGTGCCGCACTGGAAGGGCGCGTGCCGCCGCTGGTCAGCGCGTTTGTCGAAGCCTGCGCCAGGACAACGCCATGAGCCCCCACTACTACGCGGTGATATTCACCTCCCTGCGCACCGAAGGGGACCAAGGCTACGCCGAAGCCGCCGAACGCATGCTGGCCTTGGCTCGAGAGCAGCCGGGGTTTCTCGGTGTCGAATCGGCGCGCGGAGACGATGGTTTGGGGATTACCGTGTCCTATTGGCGCGATGAAGCTGCAATCCTGGCCTGGAAGCAGCATCCTGAACACAGCGCGATCCGCGAGCGCGGCCGCTCCACCTGGTATACCCATTGCCATACAAGGGTGTGCAAGGTCGAACGCGACTACGCCTTCCAACACCCAATCTAGTGTCACAGTGTTTACCGTTGATCAATCTGTAGCGTGATAGCTGGGAAGCTTTTGTGGCGAGGGAGCTTGCTCCCGCTTGAGTGCGCAGCGCTCATCGCTTTTTTGGGGGCCGCTGCGCGACCCAGCGGGAGCAAGCTCCCTCGCCACAGGACCGTGCCATTCCAAAAATCCTTGTGGGCCCCCACAGGATCTCTGTTCGATTCAAGATTGAGGCTCAGCCTGTCACCAACTGCCGCACCGCCATGATTTCCGGCAGGTCGCTGCGGGCCATATACACCCGCAAAGGTTCGGAGAGATTGATCCGGTCGTCGATGTGCTGGTCCAGCAATAACTGGATCCGCTCGCGCTTGAGGGCCATGGTGCCGTCCGCCACGGGGGCCCAGACAAATTCGCAGGTGGGGATGATGCCGTCGTCGGCCACGTCCATGCCGAAAGCGTCTTCGCTGAAACGCACGATGTACTGGCCAGTCTTGCGGTTCAAGCCGACAAAACCCTTGAGCTGGTCGGCGGCCTGGCAGATGAATGTCGAAGTGGTGCGCATGGTAAACCTCATGGATGCGTCCCTCAGGACGTCTGATCAATGGTTTACACGCAGGGCAAGCGGACACAGGATTTAAGGTTTCCCTCTGCCGGGGAAACTGATGCGGCAAGGGTACTGCAAAGCGGCCTGGAAATGCGTGGGAAAAATCTTCTTTGCACAGGATTATGTCGGTATGGCGATAGCGCCGACAGCGTTCAATTGTTAAAAGATAGTTTTTTGCATACACCTACGAAAGGATTTCGAGCATGCCTGTCACCTTCACCCGCACCGCCTTGATGCTGAGCCTGTTGCTCGGCTTCGGCCAGACCCAAGCGTCCGAGGCCCCGAGCCCCAAGGCCTTGGCAGCCCTCCAGGGCATTCCGCACCCCGCCGTGATCGCCCACCGCGGCGCCTCGTTCGACGCGCCGGAATCCACCGCTGCCGCCTACAAGCTGGCCCGCGACCTGGGCGCCGACTACCTGGAACTGGATCTGCAACGCAGCAAGGACGGCGTGTTGTTCGTCCTGCATGACGACAGCCTGCTGCGCACCACGGATGTCGCGGTCAAATTCCCCGAGCGCAAGGGCAGCACCGCCAACGAATTCACCATGGCGGAGCTCAAAACCCTCGATGCCGGCAGTTGGTTCAACACCGCTTACCCGGACCGCGCGCGCCCTTCGTTCGCCGGCCTGAAAATCCTGACCCTCGATGAAGTGATCAATATCGCCGAGGGCAACCCGCAGCAAAAACCCGGGCTGTACATCGAAACCAAGGCGCCGAAGCTGTTCCCCGGCATCGAGCGCGACCTGAAGGACAAACTGCAGGACCGCGGTTGGCTGAGCCCGGCCGGGTCGAAACTGGCCAAGCGGGCCACGGGGGTCGGCCAGGGCAAAGGCAAAGTGGTCTTGCAGACCTTTGAAAAGAGCAGCCTCGAACTGCTGCACAAAGAGATGCCGAAGGTGCCGAAGATCCTGCTGTTGTGGGTGGGCGAAGGCAACATCGAGCCAAAATCCAAGGTGCCTTTTGCCGAGTCCGGCGAAACGGACAAGGCCGCCTATTACGCCAAGCAGGAACCCAAGGACAAGGCTGAATTCGAGAAATGGATTCAGTACGCCAAGGCCCAGGGCGCCATTGGTACCGGGCCATCCGCGGCGTTGACCCATGGCGGCAGCCAGAGTTACGCGGACCTGGTGCAGCCGTGGATGAACCAGTACACCCATGACCAGGGTCTGCTGGTGCATGTCTACACTGTTGATGAGCCGGTGGACTTCAAGAAAGTGATGGATGCCGGCGTGGATGGCATTTTCACCAATCGGGCCAGTGAGTTGCTCAAGTACTTCAAGCGTCCCGAAACAGGCAGTGTGGCGCAACTATTGGAGAAGAACGGTTACTGAAACATCAGGACCGGGTCGGTGCAGTCGCTGCAAGTTTTCCGAATTAAGGGTGAATTAAGTTGCCACAGATAATCTGAGCCCACTTAAACGAATCACCCTTTAACGACACCAAGGAAAGACCTATGAAAACTTTGACTGCCCTGTTTACCGCCGCTGCCCTGACCCTGACTGCTGGCCTGGCCCAGGCAGATGTTCGCGTCGATCAGATTCCTCAACTGGTCAAGGAAGGCAAGATCAAGTCCCTTGAATCGATGAACGAAGAAGCCCTGAAGTTGCACCCGGGCGCGACCATCACCGACACCGACCTGGATAACCACTTCAACGGTTATGAATATGAAGTTGAATTGAAAACCGCCGACGGCAAAGAGTTTGATGTTGATTTCGATGCCACGACCGGCAAAGTCTTGAGCAACAAGCAAGACACTTGATCCATCAGAAAAAAAGAGCCGCGCAACCTTAGGGTTGCGCGGCTCTTTTGCGTTTATCAATACCTGTCGCGAACGACCGTCAGGCACTCAACCGCGCCGTCACTTCATTCAACTGTCCTGACAAGCCGTGCAGATCCCGACTGGCGGCTTCGGTGCGCTGCACATTGTCCATGTTGGTGCTGGCAATGCAGGTGATTTCCGTCAGGTTGCGGGAAATGTCTTCGGCCACGGAAGTCTGCTCTTCGGCTGCAGTGGCGATCTGGCGGTTCATGTCGCGAATCGCTTCGACAGCCTGGGTGATGCGTTCGAGCATCACACCGGCCTGGGTCACTTGCTCCACACTTTCTTCGCTGCGCGACTGCCCACTCTCAATGGCATGGGCCGCGTCCACCGCACCCGTTTGTACAGTCTGGATGATCTGGTTGATCTCGATGATTGACGAGGCCGTGCGTTGGGCCAGGCTGCGGACCTCATCGGCGACCACCGCGAAACCGCGCCCCGCCTCCCCGGCTCGCGCGGCTTCGATGGCAGCATTGAGGGCCAGCAGGTTGGTCTGTTCGGCGATCCCGCGGATCACCTCCAGCACCTTGCCGATGCGCCCGCTGTCGGTTTCCAACTGACGGATGACCGCAGCCGTGTTGGCGATCTCGCCGCGCATCCGGGTGATGGTGTGGATGGTCCCCTGCATGACCTTGCCGCCCTGTTGCGCCGATTGATCGGCATCATCGGCCGCCTGCGCCGCGTCGGCGGCATGGCGGGCCACTTCCTGGGCCGTGGCGGACATTTCGTTCATCGCCGTCGCCACCTGATCGGTGCGTTCGAATTGCTCGCCGGTGCCCTGGCTCATCAGGCTGGCGATGGCATTGAGCTCACCGCTGGCACTGTCCAGCTCCGTGGCACTGCGTTGCAGGCGGGTAAAGGTTTCGGCAAGGAAATCGCGCAATGTGTTGGCCGCTACCGCCAGGTTGCCCAGCTCGTCCTGACGGTTGCTCGTCACACGCTCGGCGAACCGCCCATGACTGAGTCGGGTCACGTAGTCGATCAGGCTACGAATCGGTTGAACCAGGTTGCGATTGACCAGCCACAGGCTGAACAGCCCAATCAGCACACCCGACACCAGCATGATCACGGTGCCCAGCATGATCGTGCGATCGGCACCGACACTGATCAGTGTCGATTCCTCGGTGCCCAGCTTGCGCAACTCCACCACCAGCGCACTCATTTGCTCGCTGGCCGCACGGTCCACGCCCTTGACTGCCGCATCGCCCGCCGCCGAATCGCCACCGGAGGCGACAAATGCGTCACGGCCCTTTTGGTAGGCAGCACCCAACTGACGATGTTCATCGCGCAGGGCTACGATGCGGGTCTTGATGGGCGCCGGCACACCTTCACGCCCGCTCAATTGGCCAAGGATGTCTTGGACCTCACGCTGACGTTCCTCGAACTGCTTCCAGTATTTATCCAGGTCCGCCGGCTGTTTGCCGCGCAGCAGGACGTTTTTCCATTCCTGCACCTGCACCTTGAACTGCAGGTTGGCCTCGTCGATCAATTGCGAGGCACGCAACGGTCCATCGATCAGGTTGCGATAGTTCTGGACACCATTGGAGAGGAAATGAAAGGACGCCAGGGCGATCAGCAACATCGCCAGCAGGCTGCCGCCCAACAGGGCGAGAATCTGAGCTCGAAGGGATTTTTGTAGAATCATGGGCAGCAATCTCTAAGCAAGGAGAACAGGAACGACGTCCCGACCTCCATGTCCGCAACACACCGCGTCGCAACCCGAATACGGGGGGATATGCACATACCATCGGCCTGCGCGGGGCATTCTTGAACCTTGGCGACGGTCGGTAGCGCCAGCTTGGCGGTGCGAATGGAACTGTCACAAAACCATCAAGAAAGCTTGCGAAGATGGCGTTCAAGTGAACCTGTAGCCGCCACAGGCACTTCCCGCCAGCGAGACTTCATGAACCACAGCATTGATCAAAGCCACCGTGATCCGGACCTGTTCGGCCTGCTTTACGGGTTCCGTTTCCGCCCCGGCGAACGCGGGCAGGAGATCGATTCGGCCCAGGCCTTACGGAGCCTGCAACACCCGCAAGACTCGGATGAGTTCCTCTGGCTGCACCTGAACCTGGCCCACGCTGCGTGCGAGCGCTGGATGAAAGGTCACCTGGCCCTGCCCCAGGAGTTTTTCGAAGCCTTGCACGAAGGCTCGCGCTCGACCCGCATCGAGCATGTCGACTCGGCGTTGCTGGCCGTGGTGAACGATGTCGTGTTCAACCTCAGCAACATGGTGTCCTCGGATGTCTCCACATTGTGGGTTTGCGTGCACAGTCGATTGATCGTCAGCGCGCGCCTGCAACCCTTGCACTCGGTCGACAAGCTGCGCTCGTCGGTGAAGGCCGGCGAGTGCTTTCGTTCACCAGTGGAATTACTCGTGCACTTGCTGCGCGACCAGGGCGAAGTGCTGACCCAGATCGTGCGCAAGACCAGCCTGAGCGTCGATCAGGTCGAAGATCAGTTGCTGTCCTCGCGGCTGTCCACCAACCGCGCCGAGCTGGGCAGCAACCGCCGGGTGCTGGTGCGCTTGCAGCGCTTGCTGGCCCTGGAGCCGGGCTCATTGCTACGTCTGCTCAACCGCCCGCCGCAATGGTTGCAGAAAGAGGACGTCAAGGAGCTGCGCAAATCCACCGAGGAGTTCGCCCTGATCATCAACGACCTCACCGCGTTGAGCGAACGGATCAAGCTGCTCCAGGAAGAAATCGCCGCCAACCTCAACGAACAAAGCAACCGCACCCTGTTCACCCTGACGGTGGTCACGGTATTGGCCTTGCCCATCAACATCATTGCCGGTTTCTTTGGCATGAACGTTGGCGGCGTGCCGCTTGCCGGCGATCCCGAAGGCTTCTGGATCCTGGTGGCGCTGGTGGCAACCTTCACGCTGATTGCCGGCCGCTGGGCATTTCGCAAGCGACGTGACTATTGAACATGACGTGTCTAGACAATCCCTTTTGTCGGCCCGAGGGGATTTAACAGTCTTTTTGTCATTTCTCCTGCTGTATCCTGCCCAGGCTTTGTAAAAGCGCGGATCTACCAGATCTATCCACAGACCTTGCGAGGAGCGCGATATGCACGAGATCCCTAATCTCCCCTTCCCAAGCCTGCACGACACTGAGCAGACGACCACGCTGCAAGCCGGGGGGCAAGCAGACGCCCAGCAACCCGAGCCAAAAGAAGCCACTGAACGCCGCCAGGCCGACAGCGAAGACTGATTGACCCGCTCCACCAGACCGTGTGGAAAGCGCTAAGATGCGCTTTCCACACCGCCTGAATCCCGAGCCCTCCATGACCGATGACACCCCTCCCTTCAGCGAAGCCCAGGCCAGCGTGCTGATCGGCACTGCCGAAAAAATGGTCGAGATCTGGACCCGCCTTCCTGCCGAAAAACAAGCGGCCCTGCTGGCGCGCTTTGGCAGCGAAGAAAACGCCATCGCCGCACTGGTCACCACACGCCTGGTCAGCAGTGAGAACGGCAGCTGAACCACCGTTGGGCAAATAGTTTTACTTTCCCCCGCCCTGAGCCCACGGTCGCCGTTATCATAAGCAGCCTATCTATCCTGCTGCTCCGTGGACCTTTACCCCATGTCAGATTCCCAGCGCCCCCTGGCGGTCACGCTGCAAGTCGTTTCCATCGTCCTGTTCACGTTCATCGGCTACCTGAATATCGGCATTCCCCTGGCCGTGCTGCCCGGGTTCGTCCACGGCGAACTGGGCTTCGGCGCGGTGATCGCCGGGTTGGTGATCAGCGTGCAATACCTGGCCACCCTGCTCAGTCGTCCTTACGCCGGGCGAATCATCGATAACCTGGGGAGCAAGCGCGCGGTGATGTTCGGCCTCGCCGGCTGCGGGCTGAGCGGTGTGTTCATGCTGGTGTCTGCCTGGACGCCCCACCTGCCCACGTTCAGCCTGATCAGCCTGATCAGCCTGCTGATCGGTCGCCTGGTGCTCGGCAGCGCGGAAAGCCTGGTGGGCTCCGGTTCGATTGGCTGGGGCATCGGCCGAGTCGGCGCGGCGAATACCGCCAAAGTGATTTCCTGGAACGGTATCGCCAGTTACGGCGCGCTGGCGATCGGCGCTCCGTTGGGGGTGTGGCTGGTCAATGCGCTGGGGCTGTGGAGCATGGGCGTAAGCATTATCTTGCTCGGTTTGCTGGGGTTGGCATTGGCCTGGCGCAAAACCGCCGCGCCCATCGTCACTGGCGAACGCCTGCCGTTCATGCACGTATTGGGACGTGTGCTGCCACACGGCTGCGGCCTGGCCCTGGGTTCCATCGGGTTCGGCACCATCGCGACCTTCATCACCCTGTACTACGCCACCCAGCACTGGGACAACGCCGTGCTGTGCCTGAGCCTGTTCGGCGCCAGCTTCATCGGCGCGCGCCTGCTGTTCGGCAACCTGATCAACCGTCTGGGCGGCTTTCGCGTGGCGATTGCCTGCCTGTCGGTGGAAACCCTGGGCCTGTTGCTGTTGTGGCTCGCACCGGATGCCCACTGGGCCCTGGCGGGCGCGGCGTTGAGCGGTTTCGGCTTTTCCCTGGTGTTTCCGGCGCTGGGCGTGGAAGCGGTCAACCTGGTGCCGGCCTCCAGCCGCGGGGCGGCGGTGGGCGCTTATTCACTGTTCATTGATTTGTCGCTGGGGATCACCGGACCGCTGGCCGGTGCGATTGCCGCGGGCTTCGGCTTTGCCTCGATCTTTCTGTTCGCCGCACTGGCGGCCCTGGGCGGGTTGGCATTGAGCGTCTACCTGTACCGACAGGCGCCGAGGCATCGCCAGGAACGGGAGAAAAGCTAGAAGTCCACCTTGCCGCGCCCGGCCTTGATCGAGCCGCGCTTGGTCTTGGATTCCAGGCGACGCTTTTTCGAACCCAGGGTCGGTTTGGTCGGACGGCGCTTCTTCTCGACCTTGGTGGCGCTGAGGATCAGTTCAGTCAGGCGCTCCAGGGCATCGGCCCGGTTCTGTTCCTGCGTGCGGTATTGCTGGGCCTTGATGATCAATACACCGTCGCTGGTAATGCGACTGTCGCGCAGGGCCAGCAGCCGCTCCTTGTAGAACTCGGGCAGCGACGAGGCCGGAATGTCGAAGCGCAAGTGCACGGCGCTGGAGACCTTGTTGACGTTCTGCCCCCCTGCCCCCTGGGCGCGGATGGCCGTCAGCTCGATCTCGGCGTCCGGGATGTGCACGGTGTTGGAAATCGCCAGCATGGAAAGTGTCCGGTATCAGGACCCACAGGATACCGCGAATCCCCCAGACAACACCTGCCCCCTGCGGGAGCGGTGGTGACCACACACGCTGTGAACACTGAAGATCCAATGTGGGAGCGAGCTTGCTCGCGATGGCGGTGTGTCAGTTGTGAAGATATTGGCTGTCGTGCCGTCATCGCGAGCAAGCTCGCTCCCACAGGGGATTTGTGTCTTGCCTGAAACGACAAACCCGGCGCTTGGCCGGGTTTGTTGTATTTCAGGCTGGCTTACTTGGTGGCAGCCGCCACCGCCAGTTCATGCCGGGCACTGCGCTTGTTCTTGATCACGTAGCACACCCACATGAACACCACCCACACCGGAATCGCATAGACCGATACCTGGATGCCCGGGATCAGCAGCATCACGCCCAGGATGAACACCACGAACGCCAGGCAGATGTAGTTGCCGTACGGGTACCACAGCGCCTTGAACAGCGGCGTCTGGCGGGTCTGGTTCATGTGCTGGCGGAACTTGAAGTGCGAGTAGCTGATCATCGCCCAGTTGATCACCAGGGTCGCGACCACCAGCGACATCAGCAACTCCAGCGCATGTTGCGGGATCAGGTAATTCAACAGCACCGCCACCAGCGTGACCGCCGCCGAGGCGAGGATCGAACGCACCGGCACGCCGCGCTTGTCGATCTTGGACAAGACCTTGGGCGCATCGCCCTGCTCGGCCATGCCCAGCAACATGCGGCTGTTGCAGTAGGTGCCGCTGTTGTACACCGACAGCGCGGCGGTCAGCACCACGAAGTTGAGGATATGCGCCGCGGTGTTGCTGCCGAGCATCGAGAACACCTGCACGAACGGGCTGCCGCTGTAGGCATCGCCGGAAGCGTTGAGCGTGGTCAGCAGGCTGTCCCAAGGGGTCAGGGACAACAGCACCACGAGCGCACCGATGTAGAAAATCAGGATCCGGTAGATCACCTGGTTGATGGCCTTGGGAATCACGGTTTTCGGTTTGTCGGCCTCAGCGGCAGTGAAACCGAGCATTTCCAGGCCACCAAAGGAGAACATGATGATCGCCATGGCCATCACCAGGCCGCTGATGCCGTTGGGGAAAAACCCACCGTGGGACCACAGGTTGGTCACCGACGCTTGCGGCCCGCCGTTGCCACTGACCAGCAAATAGCTGCCCAGGGCAATCATGCCGACAATCGCCACGACCTTGATGATCGCGAACCAGAACTCGGCCTCGCCAAAGACTTTGACGTTGGCCAGGTTGATAACGTTGATCAGGATGAAAAACGCCGCCGCCGACACCCAGGTCGGAATGTCCGGGGCCCAGTAATGGATGTACTTGCCGACTGCAGTCAGTTCGGACATGCCCACCAGGATGTAGAGAATCCAGCAGTTCCAACCCGACAGGAACCCGGCGAAACCGCCCCAGTACTTATGGGCAAAGTGGCTGAAGGAACCGGCCACCGGCTCTTCGACGATCATTTCACCCAACTGGCGCATGATCATGAAGGCGATGAAGCCGCAGATGGCGTAGCCCAGGATCATCGACGGGCCGGCTGATTTCAGCACCCCCGCCGAGCCGAGGAACAGGCCGGTACCGATCGCGCCACCGAGGGCGATCAGTTGAATGTGGCGATTTTTCAGGCCGCGTTTCAGCTCGCCCGAATGCGTATTTTCTACAACGGTCATGCGTCACCTATTTGTTTTTATCTGTGACGAAATCGAACCCGACACGCTTATGGCATGGCGGAGTGAACAAGGCGGATAACCTTGAAAATGCGTGGGTACGCGAAGGGTCACAGTAAAACGCCGCGCATTGTACACTGCGGCCCTCCTCCTGCCAGACACCACCGGATCAGCGTCTCCCCCCGCACTTCAGGTATGGCGCGCATCTGACCCTTCCCGTTGGCCTGAAACAAGCGCTGCGAAGTATCAAAAAACGCGTCAAACCGGTGCCCTCGGCAGCTTTTTCTTACAGCCACCCTAAACGCCGATAGAGGCCCGTTCACAAGGCAAAAATTGTCAGTATTCCTTTACGGTGCGTAACGCAAACTTTCCAAAGAGGAAATTTCCGTAGGCTGACTGCAAATTGACGGTAGGTAGCTACCTATTTAAAAAAGCACCCAGGCGGCTGTTTTTGAATGACTAATACCGCCGCTGAAAATGGAACAAAAAGTTCAAACAAAAAAAATGAAATTATTTTTTTGCAATCCAAAAATCCCTCGACTAGGTTTTCAGCGACTTGCCAAGGCATCGTGCCGACAAGTTCTGCGGTGCCGTTGCCGGCCTGCTTCCATTCGCCGAATCGAGCCGCTTATTTCCGTAAAAGTCATCTAGGAGATTCACTATGCAAGCACTGGACAAAGACTTGGAAACCGAACTGCAACTGGACGAATGGTTTGAAGCCCCAACCCATGAAGCCGCCGTTGAAATGATGCAGGCCGACGCCGTCGTTCCATTCGGCACGGCGATGTGGCCTCTGTAGGCACCGCCCGGCGGAGGCGATCCGGCCGGTCGACTCCGCCACTTTTGCCGGTTGCCAGGGACGTTTAATGAACTTGTCAGGGAAGAATAAGCATGGACACACAACGAGCCATCTCACATTTCCTTTACTACCTCGAACACCATCCCGCCCTGGTCGGCATCCAGCCCGCCAAGGTGTTGCTCGGCCATACCGCTGACTACGAAGCGCTGACCGGCGCCATTGCCGAACAAGCGGGCAGCGGCTCGCCCTTCCGGTTCAGTGCCATGCGCCTGGACCTTGAACCCACGGAGCGCCTGTCCAAGGCCATCGCCGACAGCGATCTGTACATTTTCTTCTACGACTCCTCCACCCTGCCCAACCCTCGTCCCGACGGCCCGGACTTTGTCCGCGCACTGCAAGGCGTGATGGCCGACAACTGGAGGAAATCGCTGCTGTTCAAGGACTACGGCGACTACTTCTACGACACCTTCAGCGTGATTCCCCAGCGTATCGCCGGGCTCAACAGTCACCTGATCCGGCGCATGTCCCAGGCGACGACCCTGAGCTTCCAGGATGACCACGGTTCGTATTTCGACACCGCCCTGGGCAGTGTGAAGAAATGGACCGACATCAACGGCCTCGGCAACTACGACCTGGCCCCCGGCGAAATCGCCACCCACAGCGACACCATCAATGGCCGAGTGAATTTCGTCGGCACCTTCCTGAGCACCATCCCGTTCGCGCGCAAATACGGCGTGCTGCAATCGCCGCTGGAGCTGTGGATCGAAGACTCCACCATCCAGAAAATCGCCACCGACGTACCGGGCCTGGAGCACGACTTCAACAAATACCTGGACGCCAACCCGTCCAACCGCCGCATCGAGGAACTGGGGATTGGCACCAACGAAGGGGTCAAGAGCCTGTACGCTCGCAATGCCGGTTTCGAGGAGCGCCATTGCGGCCTGCACCTGGGACTCGGCGGCGGGGCCAAGGGCAGCCATCACCTGGATCTGATTTTCGAGAAGGGGATGTTGGCGCTGGATAATGAGCCGATGTTTGATGGGCGGTTTGTGCTTTAGAGGTATCTGTGAGGCTACTGGCCTCTTCGCGAGCAGGCTCGCTCCCACACGCCATCCCATTGTGGGAGCGAGCTTGCTCGCGATAGCGGCCTGCTTGAAAAGGTGATGTTGACTGGACCGCCGCCATCGCGAGCAAGCTCGCTCCCACAGAAGATCTGAGCCAAATGCCGAATCTGTGAACCTCCCCCTTCAACTAAAGCCAGGCAAAAAAAAGCCAACTCGAAAGTTGGCTTTTTTTCATGGACGCTCGCCGATCACTCCGGCTTACGACGCCCAAACCCCGGACGCTGTCCCGAACCTGCCGGTGCACCACGGCGCTTGCCCGATGGCGTGTCACGGTCGGCCAGGATGATACCCGGGCGTTTTTTCGGTGCCGGCTTGGCCGGACGCTTGGTGTCGGCCGGGCGATCGGCAACTGGCGTACCGCGGCCAGCCGGGGCACCGCGACCTTCGCCGCGCTCAGTGCGACCATTGGCCGGACGCGGCGTGCGTGGACCACGCTCGCCGTCCTGACGCGGAGCAGGCTTGCGGGCCGGGCGTTCGCCTTCGATCTGCGGCTCGCGGGAAGGACGCGGCCCCGTCGGCGCGCCTTCGGCAGCCGGACGCAGCGTACGCACGCGCTCGGTCTTGCCCATCGGGCGCGAGGATTTACGCTGCATCCGCTCCAGCTTGTCCTTGCTCTTGGCGGTCATCTGCGGCATTGCCACCGGCTTGAGGCCCACTTCGGCCGCCAGGATGTCGACTTCGTACTGGCTCATTTCGCGCCAGCGGCCCATCGGCAGGTCGGAATTGAGGAACACCGGACCGAAACGCACGCGCTTGAGGCGGCTGACCACCAGCCCCTGGGATTCCCACAGACGCCGCACTTCACGGTTGCGGCCTTCCATCACCACGCAGTGGTACCAGTGGTTGAAGCCTTCGCCGCCGGGCGCCTGCTTGATGTCGGTGAAACGCGCCGGGCCGTCTTCCAGCACGACGCCGGCCTTGAGGCGCTCGATCATCTCGTCATCGACTTCGCCACGCACACGCACAGCGTATTCGCGGTCCATCTCGTAGGACGGGTGCATCAAGCGGTTGGCCAGTTCACCGTCGGTGGTGAACATCAGCAAACCGGTGGTGTTGATGTCCAGGCGGCCGATGTTGATCCAGCGGCCTTCTTTGGGACGCGGCATCTTGTCGAACACCGTCGGACGGCCTTCCGGGTCGTCACGGGTGCAGATTTCGCCGTCGGGTTTGTTGTACATGATCACGCGGCGCACCGTTTCGGCGGCCTCTTCGCGCTTGATCACCTTGCCATCGATGGTGATGGCGTCGTGCATGTCGACACGCAGGCCCAAGGTGGCATCTTTGCCATTGACCTTGATCCGGCCCTGGGTGATCCAGGCCTCCACGTCGCGGCGCGAGCCGACGCCGATACGGGCGAGGACTTTTTGCAGCTTCTCGCCTGCTGGGCCGATTTCCTGGCTGTCGTTCTGGTCTTGGTCTTTCATTCTGGGCACCTCCCGGTGTGGTCGAGCCAGGCTTGGCCTGACGCTTTGAAAACGGGTCTTCGACGAAGGGATCGCCAAAGGGTCGCGAATCATACGCTCGTTGAGGCGATTGCGCATCAGAGACTAGCTGATCGACGCACGCCCGGCGCTTTTTCCGCCGACCGGTGGCACCCGGCTTAATGAAGGCCCCTGTGGGAGCCGAGCTTGCTCGCGATGACGGTGGGTCAGCCTGCATTGATGCTGAATGTTCCTCCGTCATCGCGAGCAAGCTCGGCTCCCACAGGGGACGGCGGTGGATCAGCCAGTGTTTGCAAACCAGTTGAATCAGTCGTCGAACTGGCGCCGTTCGTTTTCGATCGCTTCGGCCAGGGCGCGGGCTTCGGCTTCTTCGTCGCTCAGCTCGGGTTCCGACGGTTGGAGAGCGGCGACGGCGGCCAGCAGTTTTTCCCGGGCTTGCGCAACGCCGAGGATGTCTTCTTCCGGTTCTAGTTCTGGTTCTGGCTCTGGCTCAGGTTCCGACTCGCTGTCAGGCCCCGGCCCCTCACGCAGCAGGTCGTCGAAATCGGTCTTCAAGCCCTCCTCCATGGTGTCCAGCTCCAGCAACAACGAGTGGAAACTGGTCTCTTCCTTCGGTTCCTCAGGCTCGGCACTGGCATCGGCCAATTCCTGCAGGCCCTGGGGCACCGGGGCGTCGTCGAACTCCAGCATCGGCTCGGGTTCCAGCTCCCGCAGTTCGGCCAGCGGCGGCAGGTCATCCAGGTTCTTCAGGTTGAAGTGATCGAGAAAGGCCTTGGTGGTGGCGAACATCGCCGGTTTGCCGGGCACATCGCGATAGCCAACGACACGGATCCACTCGCGCTCCAACAGCGTCTTGACGATATGGCTGTTGACCGCCACGCCGCGCACATCTTCGATCTCGCCGCGGGTGATCGGTTGGCGATAGGCAATCAATGCCATGGTTTCGAGCATGGCGCGGGAGTAGCGCTGCGGCCGCTCCTCCCACAGGCGCCCGACCCATGGCGCGAACTTCTCGCGGATCTGCAGGCGATAACCGGACGCCACTTCCTTGAGTTCGAAGGCCCGCCCCTCGCAGGATTTGCCCAACAGCGTCAGGGCTTTCTTGAATACGGCCGGCTCAGGTCGCTCGCCTTCTTCGAAGAGTTCGAACAGGCGCTCCATCGATTGCGGCTTTCCCGAGGCCAACAGGAAAGCTTCAAGCAAGGGGGCCAGCTCGCGGGGTTCAGTCAGATTCATTGATTTGCTCGTTATTCGGCTCGTGCCCGCACATGGATCGCTGCGAACGGCTCATTCTGCACCAGCTCGACCAAGGATTCCTTGACCAATTCCAGGACCGCCATAAACGTCACGACAACCCCCAAGCGCCCTTCCTCGGCGGTGAACAGCTCGACGAACGGCACGAAACCGCCGCCCTTGAGCCGCTCCAGCACATCGCTCATGCGCTCGCGGGTGGACAACGCTTCGCGGCTGACCTGGTGACTTTCAAACATATCGCCCCGGCGCAGGACCTCGGCCATGGACATCAGCAACTCTTCCAGGCTCACATCCGGCAGCAACTTGCGCGCCCGCGCCTCGGGGGCATCGAGCTTGGGCACCACCACGTCGCGCCCGACCCGCTTCAAACCATCGAGGCCTTCGGCTGCGGCCTTGAAGCGTTCGTACTCCTGCAAGCGGCGGATCAGCTCGGCCCGCGGATCGTCTTCTTCCGCTTCGACCTCTGCCGAGCGCGGCAGCAGCATTCGCGACTTGATCTCGGCCAGCATGGCCGCCATCACCAGGTACTCGGCCGCCAGTTCCAGGCGCACCGACTGCATCAACTCGACGTAGCCCATGTACTGGCGGGTGATTTCCGCCACGGGGATGTCGAGGATGTTGATGTTCTGTTTGCGAATCAGGTACAGCAGCAGGTCAAGCGGGCCCTCGAAGGCTTCGAGGAACACTTCCAGCGCATCCGGCGGAATGTACAGGTCCAGGGGCATTTCCATGACCGCCTGGCCATAGACCATGGCGAACGGCAGCTCCTGCTGCGCGCCGGCCTGGCTATCTGCACTGTCCACTGCGGTTTCCACGGCGGACATTCAGGCCTCGACCATGAACGGCGTCGGATCGCCACAACCGACGCGCACCACCTGGGGCTCGCCATCGGCCAGGTTGATCACCGTGGACGCCGACATGCCGCCGAAACCGCCGTCGATGATCAGGTCCACCTGATGCTCGAGGATCTGGCGCATTTCATAGGGATCGGTCAGCGGATCGGTCTCGCCGGGCATAATCAGCGTCACGCTCATCAGCGGCTCACCCAGTTCCGCCAGCAGCGCCAGGGCAATGGGATGGCTCGGCACCCGCAGGCCGATGGTGCGCTTTTTCGGGTGCAGCAACAGCCGCGGGACTTCCCGCGTGGCATTGAGAATAAAGGTATATGGCCCCGGCAAATGCGCCTTGAGCAGGCGGAAGGTGCCGGTGTCGATCTTGGCGAACAGCCCCAACTGCGACAGGTCGCTGCAGATGAGCGCGAAGTTGTGCTTGTCGTCCAGTTGACGCAGGCGTCTTACCCGCTCCACGGCATTCTTGTCGCCGATCTGGCAACCGATGGCGTAGGACGAGTCGGTGGGATAGACCACCACGCCACCGCCACGAATGATTTCCACGGCCTGTTTGATCAGGCGCGCTTGCGGGTTTTCCGGATGAATCTGGAAAAATTGACTCACGTGTTCTACCTGTTCAGACGGCGGCGGTAACGGGATCATGTTTGAATCTACACCAGAGTGGTGGCAGATCTTCCGGCAATGGGCGGTATTCGCCAATCTCGGACCAGCCCCCAGGGCCATGGAAATCACTGCCGGCGGTGACCAGCAGGCCGAACTCACGGGCCAGGATCGCCAGGCTGCCAACCTGCTCGGCAGGCTGATGGCCGTTGACCACCTCAATGGCATGGCCCCCCGCTTGAATATAGTCGGCGACCAGGCGGCGGCGCTTGCTGCGAGTGAAGTCATAGTGCCATGGATGTGCCAGACTGACCCAGGCGCCAGCGGCCCGCAGGGTCCCGACGGTTTCTTCCAGCGTCGGCCAGTGCTGCTTGACGTCCCCCAGCTTGCCGGCCCCCAGCCATTTGCGGAACGCTTCGGCGCGGTCCTTGACGAACCCTTCGCGCACCATCCAGTCGGCAAAGTGTGGTCGGGCCGGTGCGTTGCCACTGTCGCCCAGCGCCTGCTGGATCTGCCGGGCGCCGTCCAGCGCACCGGGCATGCCCTTGAGGGCCAGCTTGCGGCTGATCTCTTCGGAACGCAGCCAGCGCCCGTCGCGCAATTGGGCGATGGCCTGGACCAACGCCGGCGCATTCACATCGAAACCATAGCCCAGCACATGGATCGTCGCCCCACCCCAGGTACAGGACAGCTCGACCCCATTGACCAGCTGCATGCCCAGTGCCGTGGCGGCACTGCGGGCCTCGTCGAGGCCTTCGAGGGTGTCGTGATCGGTCAGGGCCAGGACTCGCACGCCGTGCTCGAACGCCCGCGCCACCAGAACCGCAGGCGCCAGGGCGCCATCGGAGGCCGTGCTATGGCAGTGCAAATCAACATTCACGAGAGTTTGTTACCTCAAATCAGCTGGCCCTATCGCGGCCAAGGATGTTTGTTATTATGCCGCCACATCCTGCTTCTGGCTGCCACTGTGAAACAATTCATCGACTTCATCCCGCTCCTGCTGTTTTTCATCGTCTACAAACTTGATCCCCGGGCCGTCGACTTCGCCGGTCATTCCTTGACTGTAGGCGGTATTTACAGCGCCACCGCAGTGCTGATCATCAGCTCCCTGGTGGTCTACGGCGCACTGTTCGTGTCCCAGCGCAAGCTGGAGAAGAGCCAGTGGCTGACCCTGGTCGCCTGCCTCGTGTTCGGCAGCCTGACCCTGGCGTTCCACAGCGAAACCTTCCTCAAGTGGAAGGCCCCGGTGGTCAACTGGCTGTTTGCCCTGGCCTTCATCGGCAGCCACTTCATCGGTGACCGCTTGCTGATCAAGCGCATCATGGGCCATGCCATCAACCTGCCGGAACTGATCTGGACCCGGTTGAACATCGCCTGGATCGCGTTCTTCCTGTTCTGCGGCGCCGCCAACCTGTTCGTTGCGTTCACGTTCCAGGAGTACTGGGTCGACTTCAAGGTCTTCGGTAGCCTGGGCATGACGCTGTTGTTCCTGATTGGCCAGGGTATCTACCTGTCCCGTCACCTGCATGATGCCGACCCCACCACGCCAAAAACCGAGGACTGACATGCTCTACGCAATCATTGCTACCGACGTCGCCAACTCCCTGGAAAAACGCCAGGCCGCTCGTCCCGCGCACCTGGAGCGCCTGCAAAAACTCCAGAACGAAGGCCGCGTAGTGCTGGCCGGCCCGCATCCGGCGGTGGACAGCAATGATCCGGGCGCCGCAGGTTTCAGTGGCAGCCTGATGGTGGTCGAATTCGACTCCCTGTCCGCTGCGCAGCAATGGGCCGAGGCCGACCCGTTCGTTGCGGCCGGCGTCTATGCCAATGTCGTGGTCAAGCCATTCAAGCAATCCATGCCGTAAATGCCCCTGGCGCGATGAGCCTTCGCGGCTCATTGCGTTCAATTGCTCATTGTTCTCGTTTGCCTGCCGACAACCTGTCTAATCTCGATTGGAATTCAGGAGTTGCAATGCGCAAAGGTCCGTTGTGCCTGTTATTGGTCACGTTGGCGATCGGGGCACCCGCCCATGGCGAGGAGAGCACCGAGGGCAGTCATTCGACGCCTTTGTCCCTGAGTGCTGGCAGCCAGATCGCCGAACTGCAGCAACGCTTGAAAGACAGCGAACGCCAGCGCGAAGAACTGAGCAAGCAATTGCAAAGCGCCGACAGCGAACGCGAGAGCGCATTGCTGGGCCGGTTGCGCCAGGAGAACCAACGCCTGAAGCTGCAACTCAAGGAAGCCCAGGCCAGCCCCCTGCCACGCCTGTTGACCGATCAACAGCAATGGTTTGTCATCGGTGCCGGGGTAGCGCTATTGGCCCTGCTCTGCGGTATCTTTGCCAGCGGTGGACGTAGACAACGTCGGCAATGGCTAAATTGAGTGAGTCATGAGCGAGCTGTTACTGATAGACGATGACCAGGAGCTGTGCGAGCTCCTTGTCAGCTGGTTGAGCCAGGAAGGTTTTCAGGTCCGGGCCTGTCACGATGGCCAAAGTGCCCGCAAGGCCCTGGCCGAAACCGCCCCGGCAGCCGTGGTACTGGACGTGATGCTGCCCGACGGCAGTGGCCTGGAACTGCTCAAGCAATTGCGCAGCGATCATCCGGAGTTGCCGGTGCTGATGTTGTCGGCCCGGGGTGAACCCCTGGACCGGATCCTCGGCCTGGAACTGGGCGCCGATGACTACCTGGCCAAGCCCTGCGACCCACGCGAACTGACCGCCCGCCTGCGCGCCGTGCTGCGCCGCAGCCACCCGACAGCCGTGTCCAGCCAGATCGAACTGGGTGACCTGACTTTCAGCCCGGTACGTGGCGTGGTCAGCATCGATGAACAGGAACAGACCCTCACCGTTTCCGAAAGCCGCCTGCTCGAAGCGTTGCTCAAGCAGCCGGGCGAGCCGCTGGACAAGCAGGAACTGGCGCAGATCGCCCTGGGCCGCAAGCTGACCCTGTACGACCGCAGCCTCGATATGCACGTGAGCAACCTGCGCAAGAAAATCGGCCCCCACCCCGACGGCCGCCCGCGCATCGTGGCGCTGCGTAGCCGTGGTTACTACTACAGCCTCTAGAGGCTTTGGCTGCTATTCCTGCCCAAGAGGCTTTTTGTGGCGAGGGAGCTTGCTCCCGCTCGGTTGCGCAGCAACCGCAGAATCTTGGGGCTACTTCGTAGCCCAGCGGGAGCAAGCTCCCTCGCCACAGCAAGCTCCCTCGCCACAAAAGCGCCCTCACCACAGCAAGTACCCCCATCACAGGGCTTTGTGTTCGGCCCTGCAGATTTGTCAGGTCCGCACCAAACCGTCTTTACCCAAGCTTTACTCACCCCTGACCGCCGCTGACCTTGATCTCCGTAATCTGCACTCATCCGGAACTGACCGGGAATGAGACAAGGAGACACACCATGCGCAAGACCCTTATCGCTCTGATGTTCGCTGCCGCCCTGCCGACCGTCGCCATGGCCATGCCCGAAGGCGCCGGCCCGATGGGACCAATGGACGGCCCACGCCACGGCGGCCAGATGCACGACAAAGGTCCGTACAGCCAACTGGACCTGAGCCACGAACAGCGCCAGCAGATTCGCCGGATCATGGGCGAACAGCGCCACGAACAACGCGAACTGGTAGACAAGTACCTGGCCAAGCTGTCGCCAGCCGACCAGAAAGCCATGCAGGACGAAATGCAAGCCCGGCATCAGAAGATCGATGCCCAGATCCGCGGGCTGTTGAAGCCTGAGCAGCAGAAAGAGTTCGACGCGATCCAGAAGAAACAGGCCGAGCGTCGCGCCGAGTGGGCTGAGTTCAAGGCCTGGAAAGCGCAACAGCCGCAAAAAGCGCAATAATGCACTGAAGCCCCCTAGCCCAACGGCAATTGCCGTTGGGCTTTCTTTGTTTTCGAGGATCTACCGTGCGTTCATTGTTCTGGCGCATCCTGGCCAGTTTCTGGCTGGCCATCGCTCTGGTTGCAGGACTTTCGCTCCTGATGGGCCACATGCTCAATCAGGACGCCTGGATCCTCAGCCGCCATCCGGGTCTCAACACCCTGCCCGAAGAGTGGACACAAACCTACGAAAGCCAGGGTGAGGACGCCGCGCAGGACATCCTGCAACAGCGCAAGCGTCAGTATCACATCGACGTCCAAGTGTTCAATGAAAGCGGCGACCCGGTGGTGCGCGGCACCTTCCCCCATCGCGCCGAGGCCTTCGAGGCTCGGCAGAACAGCAACGAGCGACGCCTGCCCTGGCGGCGACTGACCGACGAATTCACCAGTGCCAAAACCGGTGACACGTATCTGTTCATCTACCGCATCCCCCATCCCGAACTGGACGCCTGGCACCGCGACAGCCTGCTCTGGCCCCTCAGTGCGCTGGGGATCGCGCTGGTGGTGCTGACCTTGTTCAGCCTGTTGGTGACGCTTTCCATCACTCGCCCGCTGAGTCGCCTGCGTGGTGCGGTGCATGACCTGGGCCAGGCCGCCTATCAGCAGAACAGCCTCGCCAAGCTGGCCAACCGGCGGGATGAGTTCGGCGTACTGGCCACTGACTTCAACCGCATGGGCGCGCGCCTGCAAAGCTTGATCACCAGCCAGCGACAACTGCTGCGCGACGTGTCCCACGAACTGCGCTCGCCCCTGGCCCGGCTGCGCATTGCCTTGGCCTTGGCTGAACGGGCCAGCCCCGAGGAACGTGAAAGACTCTGGCCACGCCTGACCCGCGAATGCGATCGCCTGGAAGCGCTGATCAGTGAAATCCTGGTGTTGGCCCGGGTCGATGCCGACAACGCCAGCGCCGAAGAGGTGGAACTCAACGGCTTGCTGGTCACCCTGCAAAAAGATGCGCAACTGGCCTCACCGGAACAAACCGTGCAGCTCGAAACCGAGGCGGACCTGACCCTCAAGGGCTGGCCGACCATGATCGAGCGAGCGCTGGACAACCTGCTGCGCAACGCCCAACGCTTCAATCCAGCCGGGCAATCGATCGAGATGCGCGCGGCGCGCCAGGGCGAACGGATCCTGATCAGCGTGCGCGACCACGGGCCAGGCGTGGAGGCCGAACACCTGGGACAATTGGGCGAGCCGTTCTACCGCGCCCCCGGCCAGACCGCCGCCGGTCATGGCCTGGGCCTGGCCATCGCACGCCGCGCCGCCGAACGCCATGGCGGCACGCTGGTACTGGGCAATCATCCCGACGGCGGGTTCATCGCAACGCTGGAGTTGCCGTTGGTGCCGGGGGCTGTCGTCCAGCCCTGAGCGCCTTAGGTGAACCTGTGGCGAGGGAGCTTGCTCCCGCTCGGCTCTGTAGGAGCTGTCGAGTGCAACGAGGCTGCGATCTTTCCCCTGACTGTTGAGTCTCAAGCGAAAGATCAAAAGATCGCAGCCTTCGGCAGCTCCTACAGAGCCCAGCGGGAACAAGCTCCCTCGCCACAGTGAAGCAAGCGCGATCTCATTAAACCAAACGATAATTCCTCTTATTCAAACTGCCCCGCCCTGTTAGACTTTGCGCCCTCGTTTTCACTCATCTCCCAGGACGCCCGATGCCGTCGTTGCCTCTTCGTTTATGTGCGCTGTTCATGGCCCTGGGCCTGAGCGCCTGCGATGATGCCCCGCGTTTTACCCAGGCCGAACCGGGTGAAGCCCGTTCCGGTGGCGCCGCGACGGTACGCAAGACAGACCAGAACGCCTTTTCCCTGCCCTCGGCCAACCTGCCGCCCTCACGGCGCGTGGATTTCAGCGTCGGCAACAGTTTCTTCCGCAGCCCCTGGGTGATCGCACCCTCGACCACCACCGCTCGCGATGGCCTCGGGCCCTTGTTCAACACCAACGCCTGCCAGAACTGCCACATCAAGGACGGCCGCGGCCACCCACCCGCGCCGGACGCGACCACCGCAGTATCGATGCTGGTACGCCTGTCGATCCCCGACGCGCCGCCTTACGCCAAGGTCATCGAACAATTGGGAGTCGTGCCGGAACCGGTTTACGGCGGGCAGTTGCAGGACATGTCCGTGCCTGGCGTCGCCCCTGAAGGCAAGGTGCGGGTCGATTACACGCCGGTCCCGGTGCGTTTCAAGGACGGCACCGTGGTGGAACTGCGCAAGCCCGACCTGCAGATCACCCAACTGGCCTACGGGCCGATGCACCCGGACACGCGCTTTTCCGCCCGCGTCGCCCCGCCGATGATCGGCCTGGGGCTGCTCGAGGCGATCCCCGACGAAGCCATCCTGGCAAACGCCGAAGCCCAGGCCCGGGAGAAAAACGGCATCGCCGGGCGTCCCAACCAGGTCTGGGACGATGCCCAGCAAAAAACCGTCCTGGGGAGGTTCGGCTGGAAGGCCGGACAGCCCAACCTCAACCAGCAGAACGTCCACGCTTTCTCCGGCGACATGGGCCTGACGACAAGCCTGCGGCCCTTCGACGACTGCACCCAGACCCAGGTCGACTGCAAGCATGCGCCCAGCGGCAACGGCCCCGATGGCGAACCGGAAGTCAGCGACAACATCCTGCGACTGGTGCTGTTCTATAGCCGCAACCTCGCCGTACCGGCCCGGCGCGAGGTGAATTCACCCCAGGTGCTGGCGGGCAAGAATCTGTTCTTCCAGGCCGGTTGCCAGTCCTGCCACACACCGAAATACACCACCGCCGCCAACGCTGCCGAACCGGAGTTGGCGAACCAGGTCATCCGCCCTTACACCGACCTGCTGTTGCACGACATGGGCGAAGGCCTGGCGGACAACCGCAGCGAATTCAAGGCCAGCGGCCGTGACTGGCGAACCCCGCCTCTGTGGGGCATCGGCCTGACCGAAACCGTCAACGGCCACACCCAGTTCCTGCATGACGGCCGGGCCCGCAATCTGCTCGAAGCCGTGCTGTGGCATGGCGGCGAAGCACAAGCGGCGCAGCGCCAGGTTTTAGCGTTCAATGCCGAGCAGCGCACTGCGTTGCTGGCCTTCCTGAATTCCCTTTAAACGCCTTTTCCAGAAGTGGGAGCACGACATGTTCCGTCCCAAGCTGTTGTTCACCAGCCTCGCCGCCATCGCCCTCGGTGCCTGCTCGCCCCAGGATCCACAAGCCGTCACCTCGGCCGCCATCGCCAAGCAAGTGATCCTGCCGACCTACAGCCGCTGGGTCGATGCCGACCGGCAACTGGCGAGCAGCGCCCTGGCGTTCTGCCAAGGCAAGGAAAACCTGGAAACCGCCCGCGCCGATTTCCTCAAGGCGCAAAAAGCCTGGGCCGAGTTGCAACCGCTGCTGATCGGTCCGCTGGCCGAAGGCAACCGCGCCTGGCAGGTGCAGTTCTGGCCGGACAAGAAAAACCTGGTGGGCCGTCAGGTCGAGCAATTGGTCAACAGCGAGCCACAGATCGACGCCGCTGGCCTGGCCAAGTCCAGCGTCGTGGTCCAAGGCCTCTCGGCCTATGAATACCTGCTGTTCGACGCCAAGATCGACATGGCCGACAGTACGCAAAAAGCCAAGTATTGCCCGCTGCTCACCGCCATTGGTGAACGCCAGAAACAACTGGCCGAAGAGATCCTGTCGCGCTGGAACACCAACGACGGCATGCTCGCCCAGATGAGCAAATTCCCCAACCAGCGCTACGCCGACTCCCACGAGGCCATCGCTGACCTGCTGCGTGTCCAGGTCACCGCCCTGGACACGCTGAAGAAAAAGCTCGGCACACCGATGGGCCGCCAGAGCAAAGGCGTGCCTCAGCCGTTCCAGGCCGATGCCTGGCGCAGCCAGTCGTCGCTGCAAGGCCTGGAGGCCAGCCTGAGCGCGGCCAGGACCGTCTGGGCAGGCGTGGACAACAAGGGCCTGCGCGGCCTGTTGCCAAGCGACCAGAAGCCACTGGCCGACAAGATCGATGCCGCCTACGATGCCTCCTTGAAGCTGTTCGCCAGCAGCCAGCGTTCGCTGACCGAAATGCTCAACGACGATGCCGGGCGCCAGCAACTCAACGATTTGTATGACAGCCTCAACGTCGTCCATCGCCTGCACGAAGGCGAACTGGCCAAGGCGCTGGGCATTCAACTGGGCTTCAATGCCAACGACGGTGACTGATCATGTTTCGACGTCAGGTTCTGGCACTGGGCAGCTTGCTGCTCGGCGCCGTCACCCTGGGCGGCTGGACGCTGTTCAAGCAAAAGGACAAGCACCCACTCTTGCTTTCGGCACGGGACGACGGCGACGGCAAGCACTACGCCGTCGGCTATCGACTGGACGGCACCCGGGTGTTCGCCACCCAGGTCGGCCAGCGCTGCCATGACATCATCAATCATCCGACACAGCCGATTGCGCTGTTCGTCGCCCGCCGTCCAGGTACCGAAAGCTACCTGATCGACCTGCGCGACGGGACGCTGCTGCAAACCATCACTTCGTTGCCGAACCGGCATTTCTACGGCCATGCGGTGATCCACAAAAGCGGCGAATGGCTGTATGCCACCGAGAACGACACCACCGACCCGGGGCGCGGCCTGTTGGGCGTGTACCGTTTCGAAGGCGAGCGGCTGGTGCACAGCGGCGAGATCTCCACCCATGGCATCGGTCCGCACCAGGTCTCATGGATGCCTGATGGCGAAACCCTGGTGGTGGCCAATGGCGGCATTCGCACCGAGGCCGAAAGCCGGGTCGAAATGAACCTCGACGCCATGGAGCCGAGCCTGGTGCTGATGCAACGCGATGGCACCCTGCTGAGCAAGGAAACCCTCGCCCAGTCGATGAATAGCGTGCGCCACCTGGGCATCGCCAGCGACGGCACCATCGTCTCCGGCCAGCAGTTCATGGGCGCTGCCCACGAGTCGTCGCAACTGCTGGCGATCAAGCGGCCGGGCCAGCCGTTCCAGGCGTTCCCAGTGCCTGAAGAGCAATTGCAGGCCATGGGGCACTACACTGCCAGCGTCGCCGTGCACAGCGACCTGCGCCTGGTGGCCCTGACCGCTCCTCGTGGCAACCGCTTCTTCATCTGGGACCTGGACAGTGGCGAAGTACGCCTGGATGCGCCGCTGCCGGACTGTGCCGGCGTGGGCGCGGTGGCCGACGGGTTTGTCGTGACGTCGGGCCAAGGGCGTTGCCGCTATTACGATTGCCGGCAGACACAACTGGTTGCAAAACCATTGGATCTGCCGGCAGGCCTCTGGGACAACCATTTGCATCTGGCCTGAGCCAGGGAGCGAAGCACCTCGGTGCCGAGCTCCCTGATTTTTCGGAAGAATCCCACGCATCACCGGCCCGCCAACATCTGGAATAGCCCGCACACTCAGAGTAATGTGCCCGCCTATCTGTATTTTCTCTCAGCTCTTTTCCAAGGAAGTGGAACATGCTGCGACGCCGCATGCTGATCATGTTGGGTGTTGTCCTGCTGGTGGTGCTGCTGCTCGCCGGCTACAAGGCCTTCTCCGTCTACCAGCAGATCCAGATGTTTTCTGCACCCAAACCACCGGTCAGCGTGGCCGTGGCCACGGCCGCCCAGCAACCCTGGCAAGCTCGCCTGCCCACCGTTGGCAGCCTCAAGGCGCTGCAAGGCGTGGACCTGAGCCTGGAAATCGCCGGGACCGTGCAGAAGGTGCAATTCCAGTCCGGGCAGAAGGTCAAGGCCGGCCAACCGCTGCTGCAACTGGACAGTGAAGTCGAAAGCGCCCTGCTGGAAACCGCCGAGGCCGACCTTGGCCTGGCGCAACTGGATTTCGGTCGCGGCCGACAACTGGTGGGCAGCCAGGCGATCTCCAAGGGCGAATTCGACCGGCTCTCGGCGCAACTGAAGAAGAACCAGGCCACGGTCAACCAGCTCAAGGCTTCGCTGGCCAAAAAACAGATTCTGACGCCATTCAGCGGCACCATCGGTATTCGCCAGGTGGACGTTGGCGACTACCTGGCCAGCGGCACGGTGATCGCCACCCTGCAGGACCTCAGCAGCCTTTACGTGGACTTCTACGTCCCCGAGCAAACCGTGCCCAGGCTCGCCGTTGCCCAGTCGGTCAACGTCAGTGTCTCGGCCTATCCCGGGCAAAACTTCGTCGCCACCATCAGCGCGATCAACCCCAAGGTCGAGGACAGCACCCGAAACGTGCTGGTGCGCGCCACCCTGGCCAACCCCGACGGCAAGCTGCTGCCCGGCATGTTCGCCAACCTGCAGGTGATCCTGCCGGACGTGGCCGCCGGAATCGTCGTGCCGGAAAGCGCCGTGACCTACACCCTCTACGGCAACTCCATGTACGTGGTGACCCAGAAGAAAACCGCCGACGGCAATGTCGAGAAAGACGACAAGGGCCAGCCGGTCCTGATCGCTGAACGGCGTTTCGTGGAAACCGGCGAACGACGCGACGGGCAGGTGCTGGTTACCAAAGGCGTGCAGAGCGGCGAGCAAGTCGTGATTGCCGGCCAGCTCAAGCTCGATAACGGTACGCCGATCGCCATCAGCGACGACAAGACCCTGACCGAACAGAACAGCCCGCCGCGCGCGGACTGATCAAGGAACCCCCATGGCTTTTACCGATCCGTTCATCCGCCGTCCGGTGCTCGCCACCGTGGTCAGCCTGTTGATCGTGCTACTGGGCTTCCAGGCCTGGAGCAAGTTGCCCCTGCGTCAGTATCCACAAATGGAGAACGCCCTGATCACGGTGACCACCGCCTACCCCGGGGCCAATGCCGAGACTATCCAGGGCTACATCACCCAGCCGATGCAGCAGAGCCTGGCCAGTGCCGAGGGCATCGACTACATGACCTCGGTCAGCCGCCAGAATTTCTCGGTGATTTCGGTCTATGCCCGCATCGGCTCCAACAGCGACCGGCTCTTTACCGAACTGCTGGCCAAGGCCAACGAGGTCAAGAACCAACTGCCCCAGGATGCCGAGGACCCAGTGCTCAGCCGCGAGGCCGCCGATGCCTCGGCACTGATGTACATCAGCTTCTTCAGCAAGGAACTGAACAACCCACAGATTACCGACTACCTGTCACGGGTGATCCAGCCCAAACTGGCGACCCTGCCAGGCATGGCCGAGGCGGAAATCCTCGGCAACCAGGTCTTCGCCATGCGCCTGTGGCTGGACCCGGTCAAACTCGCCGGCTTCGGCCTGACTGCCGCCGACGTGACCAATGCCGTGCGCCAGCACAACTTCCTCTCCGCTGCTGGTGAAGTGAAGGGCGAGTATGTGGTCACCAGCATCAACGCCAACACCGAACTCAAGTCCGCCGAGGCCTTCGGCGCAATCCCGCTCAAGACCGACGGCGACAGCCGCGTGTTGCTACGGGACGTGGCCCGCGTGGAAATGGGGGCCGAGAACTACGACTCCATCAGTTCCTTTGGTGGCACGCCCTCGGTGTACATCGGGATCAAGGCCACGCCGGGTGCGAACCCGCTGGATGTGATCAAGGAAGTACGCAAGATCATGCCGGACATGGAGGCCCAGCTCCCGGCCAACCTCAAGGCCGAGATCGCCTACGACGCCACCCTGTTCATCCAGGCTTCCATCGACGAAGTGGTGAAAACCCTGTTCGAGGCGGTGCTGATCGTCATCGTCGTGGTGTTCCTGTTCCTCGGCGCCCTGCGTTCGGTGGTCATCCCGGTGGTGACCATCCCGCTGTCGATGATCGGCGTGATGTTCTTCATGCAGTTGATGGGCTACTCGATGAACCTCCTGACCCTGCTGGCCATGGTGCTCGCCATCGGTCTGGTGGTGGACGACGCCATCGTGGTGGTGGAGAACATTCACCGGCACATCGAGGAAGGCAAGACCCCATTCGACGCCGCGATAGAAGGTGCCCGGGAAATCGCCATGCCGGTGGTCTCGATGACCATCACCCTGGCGGCGGTGTACGCGCCGATCGGCCTGCTCCAGGGCCTGACGGGCGCTTTGTTCAAGGAGTTCGCATTGACCCTGGCCGGGGCGGTGGTGATCTCCGGGATCGTCGCCCTGACCTTGTCACCGATGATGTGCGCCATGCTCCTGCGCCACGATGAGAACCCCTCGGGGCTGGCCCATCGGCTGGACATGGTTTTCGAACGTTTGAAGAGCCGTTACCAGCGCATGCTTCACGGCACGCTCAACACCCGGCCGGTGGTACTGGTGTTCGCCGTGATCGTCCTGCTGCTGATCCCGGTGCTGATCATGTTCACCAAGTCCGAACTGGCCCCCGACGAGGACCAGGGCATCATCTTCATGATGGCCAACGCCCCGCAACCCACCAACCTCGACTACCTGAACACCTACACCGATCACTTCATTACCATCTTCAAGGAGTTCCCGGAGTACTACTCCTCGTTCCAGATCAACGGCTATAACGGCGTACAGTCGGGCATCGGCGGCTTCCTGCTCAAGCCCTGGAACGAACGCAGCCGCACCCAGATGGAAATCCTGCCAGAGGTCCAGGCCAAGCTGGAAAACGTGCCTGGCTTGCAGATCTTCGGTTTCAACCTGCCCTCGCTGCCGGGCACCGGCGAAGGCTTGCCATTTGCCTTCGTCATCAACTCGCCGAAGGATTATGCGACGCTGCTGGAGATTGCCGACCGGGTCAAAAAGCGCGCATTGGAATCCGGCAAGTTCGCCTTCATGGACATTGACCTGGCGTTCGACAAACCCGAAGTCGTGGTGGATATCGATCGCGCCAAGGCCGCCCAGATGGGCGTCTCGATGCAGGACCTGGGCGGTACCCTGGCGACACTGCTGGGTGAAGCCGAGATCAACCGCTTCACTCTCGAGGGGCGCAGCTACAAGGTCATTGCCCAGGTCGAACGCCCCTTCCGGGACAACCCGGACTGGTTGAACAACTACTACGTGAAAAATGCCAAGGGTGAATCACTCCCGCTGTCGACCCTGATCAAGGTCAGCGACCGGGCGCGACCGCGACAACTGAACCAGTTCCAGCAGCTCAATGCGGTGACCATTTCGGGCTTTCCCATCGTGAGCATGGGCGAGGCGATCGAGACCGTCCGCCAGATCGCCCGGGAGGAAGCCCCGGTGGGGTTCGCCTTCGATTACGCCGGGGCGTCGCGCCAATTCGTACAGGAAGGCAGCGCGTTGTGGGCGACCTTTGCCCTGGCACTGGCAATCATCTTCCTGGTGTTGGCCGCGCAGTTCGAAAGTTTCCGGGACCCGCTGGTGATCCTGGTGACCGTGCCGCTGTCGATTTGCGGCGCCTTGATTCCGTTGTTCCTCGGCTGGTCAAGCATGAACATCTATACCCAGGTGGGGCTGGTGACGTTGATTGGCCTGATCAGCAAGCACGGGATCCTGATTGTCGAATTCGCCAACCAACTGCGCAGGGAACAGAACCTGACACCGCGCGAAGCCGTGGAACAAGCCGCGTCGATTCGTCTACGGCCAGTGCTGATGACCACCGCGGCAATGGTGTTCGGCATGGTGCCGCTCATCTTCGCCACAGGCGCCGGGGCGGTGAGCCGCTTCGACATCGGCACGGTGATCGCCACCGGGATGTCGATTGGCACCTTGTTCACGCTGTTCGTGTTGCCTTGCGTCTACACGCTGCTGGCCAAGCCGGACAAGGCCTGAAGTGAACACCTGTGGCGAGGGATACTGTGGGAGCAAGGCTTGCCCGCGATGAAGGTGATGCGGTCTTCCAGGAATCGGGGCGACTGTTTCGCGAGCAAGCTTTGCTCCCACAAAATCCCCTCGCCACAATGGTTTTTCTGCAGTCAAAAAATAAAGGCCTCGCACAAGCGAGGCCTTTATTTTGGCTTCATGTCTCTCAACTTTGCGGCCTCATCCCCTGGGACAGGCTGAACATGAACAGCAGCAGGTCATTATCCGGTCGGATCGTCTCGCTGACCTTTGCCACACGCGGCAAAGGACAATGCGCACCCGCATTGGAGGCACTGAGGATCTGCGAGCGTGGCTGCTCCCACACAGCCACCGCCATCGATGCAACTGCCAGGGCTCCGACTAAAAACAAACCTCTAGCAATTTCTAGTTTCATCGCTATAAACCTTTGATAGCGCTGCCAAACGCCGCCTCGTAAAAGTAGACCAGTTTTTTCCAGTCAGCCTCGCTGAACGACGAGTGGCGCCGCAACTGCTTCAGGTCATGGGATGCCGCACGTTGGGCGGTCAGACGCTGGCGACACTTTTCAAAATCGAGCAAAGCCACTTCGGCCTTGGCCGCCTCGCCCTCCCCGGTCACGCGCACAAAGACGTGCTTGATGTAGATACAGCCATGTTGCCAACGGCCCTTGTGCATGCGGGCCAGGTTTTCAGCCAGTGCCAGGAGGATTTGATCATGCACGGCTTCGCCATGGCGCTCGCGGCCACCGCCGGCATACCAGTGCTCGATCTCTTCAAAACCTTCCAGCGCCTGGGTTACCAGCAGCGCACGCCATTTGTGAACCGGGTCCCGTTGGGCGCCACAGAAAATGAGCTGGGGCACGCGAACACCCAGTCGGGTCAACGCCAGGAGTGCGTCTTGCTCGCGCAGCACGGTCGGTCTACCGAACGGGTGCAACCAGCTGCGATAAATATGTCCGGTCTGACGCTTGGCATAAAGCAGCTTGCCGTCCTTGCTCTTGATCCGCTGTACGCCGCTTTCACCGCCGCGACGCACATTAGGTTCTTCCACCCACTCACCCTGCTGACTCCAGAAATGTTCGAAGTCGTCGAGAAGAATCGTCGATGGTTCTGCTGCCTGTACACCCATGCCTTTACCTCTTGCGTAATACATAAACTCGCCACATGGCATAGAGCGGTAGAAAATCCAGTCGTTCCTGAATGCGAAACCCTGCCTGCCGAAACTCCTCCTCTACTGTAGCAACCGGTAACACAAATCGATTCTGGTAGTCTTTTTGCCCACGAGTGCGTTCCTGGCGCTTGCGTTTCCAGGCCTTGAAATTGCCATCGACCCATAACGAAACGAGCACGCTGTCGCGGCTGACACGGTGGAATTCCCTAAGAATCGCCAGTCGGTGCGCGGGTTCACCGATGTGATGCAACAGGCGCATGCAAAAAATGCTGTCGACGGCGTTATCAGGCAAGGCAATGTCGAACGCAGAAGTGTGCAAGGGTTGTACCCGTTTCACCACATCGGCCGGTTGAGCCTCCATTGCGGTCTTGAGCATGGCCTCGGAATTGTCCGCGCCGATGATGACCCGGTTCGGTTTTTCGGCCAACAAAGACCAGAATCGCCCGGCACCGCATGGCAAATCCAATACCAGGCCTGGATCACCCACCAGTGCCAATGCGCGGCGGGCCAGTTGCTGGTCTCGTAGGTTGGAAAGACGGCGACTCAAGCTGCCTCGATGCTTATGAAAATACTTCTTGGCGTGCTGCTCGTCGTATTTCTCGGAAAAATCGAGTTTGATCGGGTCGGGCATTGATGGGGGCCTCCATGTCTGAATAGCCCCCACCTTATGAATTGGTATGTCAGGGTCAGGTCATCACTCTGTGAAAAATTCGTCATGTAAATGACCAAATTTTTACAAGATTTTTCCAAGCTAAACGATCATACCTTCGGATTCAACTCCACCTCGAAATGGCAACCGTTGGGTTCCATCGTGCTGAGACTCACCGTCCAGCCCTGGTTCTCGCAAATCCGTTGCACCAGTGACAGTCCCAACCCCAACCCCTCGCCACGCTTTTCGTTGCCGCGCACGAATGGCTCGAACATCGCCTCGCGCTTCTCCTCCGGGATGCCCACGCCGCTGTCCTCGACCACGAAGCCGGTCGCAGACAACGAGAGACGGATGAACCCCTGGTCGGTGTAGTGCAAGGCATTTCGCAGCAGGTTGCCCATGACGGCGGTCAGGAACGTGGCGTTATACAGGGTGTCCAGGGTTTGCCCCGGTTCGAAGATCAGCGTCAGGCCTTTGGATTCGATGGAGCCGCGCCATACTCCGAGGAGATTTTCAGCCACCTGTGCAAGGTTCCGCCGAGGCGACATGCCGTTGTCTTCGCGCTGGGCCCTGGCGAGCATCAGGAAGGTCTGCACCAGTTCGCGCATCTCTTCACTGGCCCTGTTGATGCGCTCGACCTGGGTGCGACCACGCTGGTCCAATGCCGGATTTTCCAACAGCAATTCACAGGAGGTCGCCAAGACCATCAACGGTGTGCGCAATTCGTGGCTCACGTCGCTGGTGAACAATCGTTCACGGGTCAGGGCCTGGCGCAAGCGCCCCAGTGTTGCGTCGAACGCCACGGCCAGTTCACCCACTTCATCGGCGGCATAATCCGGAGCCAGCGGCGGAGCCAGGCCCAGGAGCTGGTCGCGGTGGCGCACTTGCCGGGCCAGGCGAACCACCGGCGCCATTACCCGGCGTGCCAGGACCCAGCCCAAAAATACCGCCAGTGCCAGGCTGAGCACAAAGCCCACCAGCACCACAGCGAACAGCACCCGTTCGCGCTCTTCGAAGTCGCTCTGGTCCTGCAGCAACACGTAGTGCCGGCCGTCAACGATCTCGACCATGGCGTGATAGGACAGCTGCTCGCGGAACACCTCGTGGAAACCGCGCTCCAGATGGCGCAAATCCTTGGGCAACTCGAAGTCCCCCGGGCCGCCGCTGAAATAAAACAACTGGTCGGGCTCTGGGCGATGGCTCCAGTCGGAAACACTGTCCATCAGCAACAGGCGTTGCAGGTCCCCGCCCAGTCCGGCGGAAATCAATTTCTCTTCAACCAGATGGACCGTCGCGATGATGCCCAGGGCAAAAGCACCCGCCACCAACGCGCTCATCAGTGCAAACGCGATGATGATCCGTTGGGCAAGGCTTTGCTTAAACTCCATCACGGCCCTCGGTCAAGCGGTAACCAACGCCGTGCACTGTATGCAGCAGCTGTTTTTCGAACGGTTTGTCGATGACCTGGCGCAGTTGGTGGACATGGCTGCGCAGGCTGTCGCTGTCCGGGCAATCATCGCCCCACAACGCTTCTTCGAGGATTTCGCGGCGCAGCACGTGAGGGCTTTTCTGCATCAGTACCGCCAGCAGCTTGAGGCCCACAGGGTTGAGCTTGAGCAGCTTGCCTTCACGCGTAACTTCCAGGGTGTCGAGGTCGTAGCTCAGGTCGCCGACCTGCAAGGCACGGCGACCACCACCCTGGGACCGACGCATGACGGCTTCGATCCGCGCCGCCAGCTCCGACAAGGCAAAGGGCTTGACCAGGTAATCGTCAGCCCCGGACTTGAAACCCTGCAAGCGATCATCCAACTGGTCTCGCGCGGTGAGCATGATCACCGGCGTATCGATCCGGGCGTCTTCGCGCAGGCGTTTGCACAAGGTGTAGCCGTCGATGCCCGGCAGCATGATGTCGAGCACGATCAGGTCGTAGTGCTCGGTCGCGGCCAGGTGCAACCCCGACAAACCGTCCTGGGCACAATCGACGGTGTAGCCCTTGAGCCCCAGGTAGTCGGCCAGGTTGGCCAGGATATCGCGGTTGTCTTCGACCAATAGAATTCGCATGGGCACCTCTGTGTACACAGTTAACGGCCATCTTGGCCCGCGCAGCTTACGGCCAATGCCGATTCAGGGCTAGGGCTGGAGGCGGCGGAAAATTGACACCTGCCGTACGTCAGTTTTTAATGGTTTTTTCACTATCGATTCACAACCTGACTACAGTGAGGGAGCAAGACTCTCGCGCTATCGGATTGATATATAAGGAAAGTAGTAAATGGACTTTATCAAAGCGGCGCCCATGCGCTTTCTGCTGCTGGTCACCAGCGTCTGGCTGGCAGTGTTTATCCTGACCCGAACCGTTCTGCTGCTCACCCACTTGGATGAGGCCGGAGGCATCGCGTTTTCCGTGTTTGGCACCGGCCTGCTGTATGACCTGGGGTTCCTCGCCTATGCCATCCTGCCGATGGGGCTGTATCTGCTGCTTTGCCCTCCAGCCCTATGGCACCGTCGCGGTCACCGCTGGTTTCTTCGCGGGCTGCTGACGGTCAGCGTGTTCGTCATGCTGTTCACCTCGGTCGCCGAATGGCTGTTCTGGGACGAGTTCGGCGTACGTTTCAATTTCATCGCTGTCGACTACCTGGTCTATTCCGATGAAGTGCTGAACAACGTGCTGGAATCGTATCCAATCGGCACTCTGTTGACGACTCTTGCGGTACTGGCCGTGGGCTTGAGCCTGGCGTTGGGTAAACCGTTCAATGCCGCGTTGGCCGCCCCATTGCCGCCCTTGCGCGGACGCCTGCTCAATGCATTAGGCCTGTTGGCTGTCGCGGGCCTGAGCCTGCAATTGCTCAGCCAGGATGCACCACGTGCCCAGGGCGGCAATGCCTACCAGAACGAACTGGCAAGCAACGGCCCATATCAGTTTTTCGCGGCGTTTCGTAATAACGAACTGGACTACGGACAGTTCTACAGCAGCTTGCCCCCAGCGACCGTCGCCCAGCAGATACGTGCTGAACTGAGCGAGCCCAATGCACGCTTCGTCGGTGAGGACCCACAAGATATCCGCCGAATGATCGACAGCCCCGGCACCGCCCGTAAACCGAACATCGTGCTGGTGACCATCGAAAGCCTCAGCGCCAAATACCTGGGCAGCAACGGTGATCAACGCAACTTGACGCCCAATCTGGACGCCTTGCGCAAACAGAGCCTGTATTTCAATAACTTCTACGCCACAGGCACTCGCACCGATCGAGGCCTGGAAGCCATCACCCTGGCTATTCCGCCTACCCCGGGACGCTCGATCGTCAAGCGCATTGGCCGGGAAAGCGGCTTCGCCAGCCTTGGCCAGCAGTTGAACGCGGTCGGCTACGACAGCGTGTTTGTCTATGGCGGGCGCGGTTACTTCGATAACATGAACGCGTTTTTCAGCGGCAATGGCTATCGGGTCGTCGATCAAACCAGCGTCGATGAATCCGAGATCCACTTCAAGAATGCCTGGGGCATGGCCGATGAGGACCTGTACAAACAGACGTTGAAATTGGCCGATGCCAATCATGCCCAGCAACAGCCATTTTTATTGCAGTTGATGACCACCTCCAACCATCGCCCTTATACCTACCCGGATAACCGGATCGACATCAAGTCCGGCAATGGCCGTGATGGCGCGGTAAAGTACACCGACTATGCCATCGGTCAGTTCCTGGAGCAGGCGCGGCAAAAACCGTGGTTCGATAACACGATCTTCGTCTTCGTCGCCGACCACACCGCCGGCAGCGCTGGCAAGGAAGACCTGCCGATCAGCAATTATCAGATCCCGTTGTTCATCTACGCGCCGAAGCTGATCGAACCGCGAGAAGACGGCCAACTCGCCAGTCAGATTGACCTCGCACCCACCTTGCTCGGCTTGCTGAACATGGATTACGAGTCGACGTTCTTTGGTCGCGACCTGTTGCAGGACAACCCGTTGCCACCCCGCGTCGTCGTAGGCAATTACCAGCACCTGGGCCTGTTCGACGGCAAGGACCTGGCAATCCTCAGTCCACGCCAGGGCCTGCGACGGCATGACGATGCGCTGACCGAAAGTCGCGAATCCCGGGCGGACAGCGCAGACCCGCTGATCAGCCGCGCCATCACGTATTACCAAACCGCCAGTTATGGCTTCAAACAACAGCTGCTTGGCTGGAAAGCACCCAAGGAGGGTGCCGAGCAAGTCAGCGAACGTTAATCGAACTGCCCCAGGCTGATGCCCTGGGGCGTTTTCTTTGTTCAGGACCTGTCATGTCATCAAGCGTTCTACGCCCTGTCCCTCGCCCGCTGAATTTCTGGTTGTGCCTCGGAGCTCCAATCTTGATAGCGCTCCTTCTGGTACCGCTGGAGTGGACCGACCTGGATATGCAGCTGGCCAAACTGTTTTATGACCCTACCGCCGGCAACTTCATCGGGCGTCATAGTTACTTTCTGGAAAACATCCTTCATGACCGAGCGAAACAGGTGGTTATCGCCTTTTCGGTGTTTGCCATCCTCGGGTTCATCGGTACGTTTTTCATCGCCCGCCTCAAACCATTCAAACGCGAACTGGGCTGCCTGGTGTTGTCCCTGGCACTGGCGACGTCCTTCGTCACGCCGATGAAAGCGGTGACGGCGGTGCAATGCCCCTGGAGCCTGAAGGAGTTCGGTGGCAAGGAAACCTACAGTGAGCTGCTAAGCCCGCGCCCGGCCACGGACAAACCCGGTCGATGCTGGCCCGGCGGTCACGCCGCTACCGGGTTCACGTTGTTTGCGCTGTTCTTCGTCCTGCGCGACCGCCGCCCACGCCTGGCCCGCCAGGCTCTGATATTCGCCTTCACGTTGGGAACGGTGTTCTCCCTGGGGCGAATGATGCAAGGGGCGCACTTCTTTTCCCACAATGTGTGGACAGCGGTGTTCTGTTGGCTGATCTGCCTGGGGTGTTACTACTACATCCTGTACCGACCGGCCGTCATGACTGATCGCGTAGCGCTGAGCCAGCCCGCCAACGCCTGAAAGCGTCTCGGACAAACCCTGTGGGAGCAAAGCTTGCTCGCGATCGCAATGGCAGCTTCAGCATCCTGGCAAGCTGACCCACCGCAATCGCGAGCAAGCTTTGCTCCCACAGAGGCAGCTGGGTCCAGCTCGATGCTGGGCAAACCCAAGGCAATAAAAAACCCCGCTTGCTTTCGCAGGCGGGGTTTTTCGCTACAGGGGTAAGGCTGGCTTACATCATGCCGCCCATGCCACCCATGCCGCCCATGTCTGGCATGCCGCCGCCAGCTGGAGCGTCTTCCTTGATTTCAGCGATCATCGCCTCGGTGGTGATCATCAGGCTGGCAATCGACGAAGCCGCTTGCAGAGCCGAACGAGTCACTTTGGCTGGGTCCAGGATACCCATTTCGATCATGTCACCGTATTCGCCGGTAGCAGCGTTGTAACCGTAGTTACCCGAACCCTGCTTGACCTTGTCGACCACAACGCTTGGCTCGTCGCCGGAGTTGGCAACGATCTGGCGCAGCGGCGCTTCTACAGCGCGACGCAGCAACTGGATGCCCACGTTCTGGTCATCGTTGTCGCCTTTGAGTTCGCTGATGGCTTGCAGGGCACGAACCAGTGCCACGCCGCCGCCAGGTACCACGCCTTCTTCAACGGCTGCGCGGGTAGCGTGCAGGGCGTCTTCAACGCGGGCTTTCTTCTCTTTCATTTCAACTTCGGAACCAGCGCCAACCTTGATCACTGCAACGCCGCCGGACAGCTTGGCCAGACGCTCTTGCAGTTTTTCACGGTCGTAGTCGGACGAAGTGTCGGCCACTTGCTGACGGATCTGCAGAACGCGAGCCTGGATGTCAGTCTCAACGCCGGCACCGTCGATCACGGTGGTGTTTTCCTTGGACAGGATCACGCGCTTGGCGTTACCCAGGTGCTCCAGGGTGGTGCTTTCCAGGCTCAGGCCGATCTCTTCGGAGATAACGGTACCGCCGGTCAGTACGGCGATGTCCTGCAGCATGGCCTTGCGACGGTCGCCGAAGCCTGGAGCCTTGACGGCTGCGACTTTAACGATACCGCGCATGTTGTTCACGACCAGGGTCGCCAGGGCTTCGCCTTCAACGTCTTCAGCCACGATCAGCAGTGGGCGGCCGGCTTTGGCAACGGCTTCCAGCACTGGCAGCATTTCGCGGATGTTGGAGATCTTCTTGTCGACCAGCAGGATCAGCGGACCGTCCAGCTCGGCAGTCATGGTCTCTGGCTTGTTGACGAAGTACGGGGACAGGTAGCCACGGTCGAACTGCATGCCTTCTACAACCGACAGTTCGTTTTCCAGGCCCGAGCCTTCTTCAACGGTGATCACGCCTTCTTTACCGACTTTTTCCATGGCTTCGGCAATGATGTCGCCGATGGAGTTGTCGGAGTTGGCGGAGATGGTGCCTACCTGAGCGATTGCCTTGGTGTCAGCGCATGGCTTGGACAGGGCCTTGAGCTCTTTGACAATGGCGATGGTCGCCTTGTCGATGCCGCGCTTGAGGTCCATCGGGTTCATGCCGGCAGCGACGGCTTTGAGGCCTTCGTTGACGATCGATTGAGCCAGGACGGTAGCGGTGGTGGTGCCGTCGCCGGCGTCATCGTTGGCACGGGAGGCAACGTCTTTGACCAGTTGCGCGCCCATGTTTTCGAAGCGGTCTTTCAGCTCGATTTCTTTGGCTACGGAAACGCCGTCCTTGGTGATGGTCGGAGCGCCGAAGCTCTTCTCGATGATCACGTTACGGCCTTTCGGGCCCAGGGTCGCTTTTACTGCGTCAGCCAGGACGTTGACACCGGCGAGCATTTTCTTGCGGGCGGAATCGCCGAATTTAACTTCTTTAGCAGCCATGATCGATATTCCTTAAATACTTTGTAGTAACGGGAAAATGGGCGGGGGAATCAGCCTTCGAGAACAGCGAGGATTTCGTTCTCGCTCATTACCAGCAGGTCTTCGCCGTCGACTTTCACTGTGTTGCTGCCGGAGTAAGGGCCGAACACAACCTTGTCACCCACTTTCACGGCCAGCGCACGTACTTCACCGTTTTCCAGTGCCTTGCCTGGGCCTACAGCGAGAACTTCACCGTGGTTGGCTTTTTCAGCAGCCGAACCTGGCAGGACGATACCGCCAGCGGTTTTCTTCTCTTCTTCGCTGCGACGGATGACGACGCGGTCATGCAGAGGACGAAGCTTCATTGTCGATCTCTCCTAATTTTTGGTTTTCATCGGCCGGTGTAGTCCCGGCGGGTTTAACAAAGCCGGCGGAGCCGGGTGCGGTTCGTCAGTCGAACCGCGGAAGTCTGTCCGGTGTCACCACCGGAAACCTTGCGGTGACCGTTACATAAGGGCGCACAAGTGGATTACAAGGGCGGGGACAGAAAATTTTTTACTCCGTGCCACCAAAACGAACACGGCGCCCGAAGGCGCCGTGCTGATGGTTTTACTTGGAATCGCGGTGTTCGAATTCGCCTTCGATCACGTTGGGCTCGCGGCCCACAGGCTCGCGCGGCGCCGGCCCGCCACGGGGTTGGAGGTCATCGGCGAAGGCGCGTTGACGCATCGCCTGCTCTTCGGCGCGCTGGCGCATTTTATTGGCCAGCAGCCTCCGGGTGAACGGCAACAGCATGACCAGGCCCAGCACGTCGCTGATAAAGCCTGGCAGGATCAACAGGCCGCCACCCAGGGCCAGCATCAGGCCTTCGAGCATGGTCTGGGCGGGCAGCTCGCCGCGGTTCAGGCTTTCACGGGCCCGCAATGCCGTGGCAAGGCCGGCGATACGCAGCACGAACACGCCGAGCATCGAGCCGAGAATGACCAGCAGCAGGGCCGGGAAAAACCCGATCGCACCGCTGACCTTGACGAATACGAACAGCTCCAACACCGGGAACAGCAGAAAGAGCAACAAAAAAGGGCGCATCAAATGGTTCCTCAACGCAAGAATGCCTTGCTATGAAACCCTAAATGACGTCGCCCTTTCGTGAATTCAAGCGTCGACTTCCGCATTTTTTGGCCATTGCTCGGCGTGAGCCAGATAAACCAAGGCTTCGCGCACTTGTGTCGGGGTGTTGCAAGGCGTCGGAAACGCCAGCCAGTGCAGGCCCTGGCCAATGCGCAAGTGCATGCCCTCGCTATCTATGCCCGCCAGTTGTGCCGGTTCGCTTTTCGGCAGGCCGGTCAATTCCACGTAATGGGCGATGGCCTTGGCGTGATCGGCATTCATGTGCTCGACCATGCTGGCTTCGGCTTTGCCGGCGAAGGGATTGGCCAGGGTGAGCTGGTCGATCCAGTGGATAGCGCCAAAGCCGCCGATGTAGCGATGGCGCACCGGCTCGAGCACCCAGAAATCGAAATCATGGGCCTTGTGGTAGTTCTGCGAGTCAGGGAAATAGCGGTAGTAACGCTCAGCGGCGGCCTCGATGGCGCCACTGTCTTCGAGTTTGCGGGCCTCGGCCAGGTAGGTCAGGCGCCCCACGGCCTGCACATCCTCGGCGCCCCGCTCGCCCACCAGCATCGAACACTTGGGGTCTTTCTGCAGATTGTGAGTGTGCTGGGCGATACGGCTGATCAAGATCAGTGGCCGGCCTTGTTCGTCCAGGCAATAGGGCACCACGGAGCCGAACGGAAAGCCGGGCATGGATTTGGAATGAGTGGCGAGCACTCCACGGTATTCCTTGAGCAGCAGTTCCCGGGCATGCTTGGCAGCTTCAACGCTCAACTTATGACTCCTTTAATGAAATCCGTCTAGAAAACGGTCAGGCGACTGGAGTAATGTTCCGGTACACCGATAGGACAGTTCTCGTGTGCAACCGGGCTACACCGTCGCCAATCGAGAGACGTCCCAAAAGGTCCCCTCCATCGCTGCGCCACCTGGACATGAGCATGCAACTCACTGACAAAGTAATCATTATCACCGGCGGTTGCCAGGGCCTGGGCCGCTCCATGGCCGAGTATCTCGCGGGCAAAGGCGCAAAGCTCGCCCTGGTGGACCTCAACCAGGAAAAACTCGACCAGGTAGTTGCCGCGTGTGTAGCCAAGGGCGTCGAGGCCCGGGCGTATCTGTGCAACGTTGCCAATGAGGAGCAGGTCAGCGACATGGTCGCCCGGGCCGCCGAGGACTTCGGCGCGATCCACGGCCTGATCAACAACGCCGGGATCCTGCGTGACGGCCTGCTGCTCAAGGTCAAGGACGGCGAAATGACCAAGATGAGCCTGGCCCAGTGGCAGGCCGTGATCGACGTCAACCTCACCGGTGTATTCCTGTGCACCCGTGAAGTGGCGGCGAAAATGGTCGAGCTGAAGAACAGCGGCGCCATCATCAATATCTCGTCGATCTCCCGCGCCGGCAATGTCGGCCAGACCAACTACTCGGCCGCCAAGGCCGGTGTGGCCGCCGCCACTGTGACCTGGGCCAAGGAACTGGCGCGCTACGGCATCCGTGTCGCCGGCATCGCACCGGGCTTCATCGAAACCGAGATGACCCTGGGCATGAAGCCCGAGGCCCTGGAAAAAATGACCTCGGGGATCCCGCTCAAGCGCATGGGCAAGCCTGAGGAGATTGCGCATTCGGCGGCGTATATCTTCGAGAACGACTATTACACCGGTCGGATTCTGGAGATGGATGGCGGGTTGCGGATCTAAACCTACCGCCTAACAAAATGTGGGAGCAAGCCTGTGGAGGGCAAAGCCTGTGGGAGCATAGCTTGCTCGCGATAGCGGTTTTAAAGCCAACAGAGATGTTGGGTGTGATGCCGTCATCGCGAGCAAGCTATGCTCCCACAGGTTTTGCTCCTACAGGCTTGCTCCCCACATGGATTGCAGTTCAGCCGATCAATCGTCGCTGACGGTGATGTTTGGCATCGCCGGTGACGCAGCCTCTTGCAACACGATCCGCGCGCCCACGTGGCGGGCCAGTTCCTGATAGACCATGGCGATCTGGCTGTCCGGCTCGGCGATGACCGTCGGCTTGCCGCCGTCGGCCTGTTCGCGGATCAGCATCGACAGCGGCAGCGAAGCCAGCAATTCGACGCCGTACTGGGTCGCCAGTTTTTCCCCGCCACCTTCGCCGAACAGGTGCTCGGCATGCCCGCAGTTCGAGCAGATGTGCACGGCCATGTTTTCCACCACGCCCAGCACCGGGATGTTGACCTTGCGGAACATTTCCACACCCTTGCGCGCGTCCAGCAAGGCCAGGTCTTGAGGCGTGGTGACGATCACCGCACCGGCCACCGGGACTTTCTGCGCCAGGGTCAGCTGGATATCGCCGGTGCCCGGTGGCATGTCGATCACCAGGTAATCCAGGTCGCCCCAGGCGGTTTGCGTAACCAGTTGCAACAGGGCACCGGAAACCATCGGCCCGCGCCAGACCATCGGCGTGTTGTCATCGGTCAGGAAGGCCATGGACATGACTTCCACGCCATGGGACTGGATCGGCACGAACCACTTCTGGTCCTTGACCTGCGGTCGGGTGCCCTCGGCAACACCGAACATGATGCCCTGGCTCGGGCCGTAGATGTCTGCATCGAGAATCCCGACCTTCGCCCCTTCACGGGCCAGGGCCAGGGCCAGGTTGGCCGCAGTGGTGGACTTGCCCACGCCGCCCTTGCCCGAGGCCACGGCGATCACGTTCTTGACGTTCGCCAGCCCCGGCACCTGCGCCTGGGCCTTGTGGGCGGCGATCACACTGGTGATGTCGACTTTGGCGGCGCTCACCCCGTCCAGGGCCTCGATCGCCATTTGCAGCATCTGCGCCCAACCGCTCTTGAACAGGTCGGCGGCGTAGCCGATTTCCAGCTGGACACTGACGCGATCGCCCTGGATGTCGATGGCGCGCACGCATCCGGCGCTGACCGGGTCCTGGTTCAGATAAGGGTCGGTGTACTGGCGAAGGACGGCTTCCACCGCTGCGCGATTGACGGCGCTCATGGGCAACTCCGATAGCAAGACTTGAAAACAGGCCGCTATCCTACGCCGCGCATGCTTTTGTGGCGACCCGATTAAGGGCGACGAACGCTCTTGTGGCGAGGGAGCTTGCTCCCGCTGTGTGGGAGCAAGGCTTGCCCGCGATGCAGGCGATGCGGTCTTTCAGAAATCGAGGCGCCTGTTTCGCGAGCAAGCTTTGCTCCCACAATCCCCTTGCCACAGGTTGTGCCTACGCTGTTACCAGACGATGCATCCCGAAACAGCCCCGAAGGGTGAAAAAAAGCCGCCAGCGCTTTATAGTGGCCGACCTCCGTTTCATCAAGTAGCCGAGCCCCATGTCCGAGCCACGCAAGATCCTCGTCACCAGCGCCCTGCCCTATGCCAATGGTTCGATTCACCTCGGCCATATGCTGGAGTACATCCAGACCGATATGTGGGTGCGCTTCCAGAAGCATCGCGGCAACCAATGCATCTATGTCTGCGCCGACGACGCCCACGGTTCGGCCATCATGCTGCGCGCAGAAAAGGAAGGCATCACCCCGGAACAACTGATCGCCAACGTCCAGGCTGAACACAGCGCCGACTTTGCCGAGTTCCTGGTGGACTTCGACAACTTCCACTCCACTCACGCCGAAGAAAACCGTGAGCTGTCGAGCCAGATCTACCTGAAACTGCGTGACGCCGGGCACATCGCCACCCGTTCGATCACCCAGTATTTCGACCCGGAAAAGAAAATGTTCCTGGCCGACCGCTTCATCAAGGGCACCTGCCCGAAATGCGGCACTGAAGACCAGTACGGCGATAACTGCGAAAAATGCGGCGCCACCTACGCACCGACCGACCTGAAAGACCCGAAATCGGCGATTTCCGGCGCGACGCCGGTGCTCAAGGACTCCCAGCATTTCTTCTTCAAGCTGCCGGACTTCCAGCAGATGCTGCAAGCCTGGACCCGCAGCGGCACCCTGCAGGACGCCGTCGCCAACAAGATCGCCGAATGGCTCGATGCCGGCCTGCAGCAGTGGGACATTTCCCGCGATGCGCCGTACTTCGGCTTCGAGATCCCCGACGAGCCCGGCAAGTATTTCTACGTGTGGCTGGACGCACCGATCGGCTACATGGCGAGTTTCAAGAACCTCTGCGACCGTACGCCGGAGCTGGACTTCGACGCGTTCTGGGGCAAGGACTCCACCGCCGAGCTGTATCACTTCATCGGCAAGGACATCGTCAACTTCCACGCACTGTTCTGGCCGGCAATGCTTGAAGGTGCCGGTTTCCGCAAGCCGACCGGCATCAATGTCCACGGCTACCTGACCGTCAACGGCCAGAAAATGTCCAAGTCCCGCGGCACCTTCATCAAGGCCCGGACCTACCTGGACCACCTGTCCCCGGAATACCTGCGCTACTACTACGCGGCCAAGCTCGGCCGCGGCGTCGACGACCTGGACCTGAACCTCGAAGACTTCGTGCAGAAGGTCAACTCCGACCTGGTGGGCAAGGTCGTCAACATTGCCAGCCGTTGCGCCGGGTTCATCCACAAGGGCAACGCCGGGGTCCTGGTCGCCGGCAATGCCGCGCCGGAACTGACCGACGCCTTCCTGGCGGCCGCGCCAAGCATCGCCGAAGCCTACGAGTCCCGCGACTTCGCCCGTGCCATGCGCGAAATCATGGCACTGGCCGACCGCGCCAATGCCTGGATCGCCGACAAGGCCCCGTGGTCGCTGGCCAAGCAGGAAGGCAAGCAGGACGAAGTCCAGGCGATCTGCGCCCTGGGCATCAACCTGTTCCGCCAACTGGTGATTTTCCTCAAGCCGGTGCTGCCGCTGCTGGCCGCCGATGCCGAGGCGTTCCTCAACGTCCCGCCATTGACCTGGAACGATCATCAGACGCTGCTGAGCAACCATCAGTTGAACGCGTTCAAGCCGTTGATGACCCGTATCGACGCGACCAAGGTGCAAGCCATGACCGACGCCTCCAAGGAAGACCTGGCCGCCAGCCAGACCGACACCGGCGCGCCTGCCGGGAACGGCGAACTGGCCAAGGACCCGCTGTCGCCGGAAATCGAATTCGACGCCTTTGCCGCCGTTGACCTGCGCGTGGCGCTGATCGTCAAGGCCGAGGCCGTCGAAGGCGCCGACAAGCTGCTGCGCCTGACCCTGGACATCGGCGACGAGCAACGCAACGTGTTCTCCGGCATCAAGAGTGCCTACCCGGACCCGGCCAAGCTCGAAGGCCGGTTGACGATGATGATCGCCAACCTCAAGCCGCGCAAAATGCGCTTTGGTATCTCCGAAGGCATGGTGATGGCGGCAGGCCCCGGCGGCGAGGAAATCTACCTGTTGAGCCCTGACAGCGGCGCCAAGCCGGGCCAGCGGATCAAGTAACGCGACCGCTTGCTGCACCGATCCCACAGTCGCCTTGCAGGTGGCTGTGGGATTTTCATATCTGGCCCACGCCCCCGGCGTGCCGGATAATGCCTAATCTTGTAACAGGTCCTTTGTCGCCAACACACCCATGACCGAAATCGTCCTCACGCTGTTCAGCGCTGCCCTGATCAACAACCTGGTGTTGCACTGGCCGCTGGGCGTCGATCCGCTGCTGGCGGTCAACGGCAGGAAGCAGGTACACGCCCTGGGCCTGGCGACGGCATGCCTGATGCTGATCGTCGGCACCCTGGGCTACCTGATCGATCATGGGCTGCTGGCACCGACCAACCTGGTCTCGCTGCGCCTGTTGGCCTGGCTGTCCTTGAGCGTGTTGCTGATTGGCCCCTTGCTGCGCCTGCTGGCACGCTGGCGGCCGGCAATGCCGTTCGAGGGGTTGTGGCCGCTGTTGCTGGGTAATGCCGGCATACTTGGCGTCACACTGCTCAACGGCCAGGATGACCGAGGCATGGGCCACGCCATCGCCCTGAGCCTGGGTGCCGGGCTGGGGTTCTGGCTGGTGCTGGGCCTGTTCGACGATCTGCGCCAGCGCACCTTCAATAACGATATTCCCCTGCCCTTTCGGGGCCTGCCGATTCAGTTGATCAGCGCCGGACTGATGGCGGTGGCCTTTCTCGGATTGCGTGGGCTGGTCAAAACATGAGCCTGATTCAACGTATCGACGCCCTGCTGCCGCAGACCCAATGCGGCAAGTGCGGCCATCCCGGGTGCAAACCCTACGCCGAAGGCATCGCCCAGGGCGAGCCGATCAACAAATGCCCGCCCGGGGGGCGCGAAACCATCGCCGCCCTGGCCGAGCTGATGAAAATACCGGTGTTGGAGCTGGACACCAGCCGCGGCGTGGCCCCGGCGCAAGTCGCCTTTATCCGTGAAGCCGAATGCATCGGTTGCACCAAGTGCATCCAGGCCTGTCCGGTGGACGCGATTGTCGGCGCCGCCAAGCTGATGCACACCGTCCTCATCGACGAATGCACAGGCTGCGATCTGTGCGTGGCGCCCTGCCCGGTCGATTGCATCGAAATGCATCCTCTGCCGACCGCAAACGTGCTGCCGATCGTCGGCGGCCTGGCCTTCAGCGTCGAAGAACAGCAGGCGCGAACCGCCAAGCGCAATCATGCCCGGCGCCGCTTCGAACAACGCAATGCGCGCCTGCGCCGCGAAGAAGAGCAGCGCCAGGCCGAACGCCTGGCTCGAACCCAACGGGCGGCGCAGGCCCAGGCTCAAACCCAGGACCCGGCACTCGACCCCGTGCAAGCCGCACTGGAGCGCGTACGCGCGCAAAAAGCCGCCACTGCCGATGCCGCCTTGAAAAAAGCCAAGGTCGACCTGGCCATGAGCCGGGCGCAGTTGAATAAATCCTTGAAAGCGTTCGGCCACCCGCCAACCTTCGAGCAGCAATCGCAACTGATCGTGCTGCAACGCCAGTTCGAAGCGGCCGAACAGGCGCTGAGCCAACTGGAAAACGCCGCACCCACACCCACGGCCGCGCCAGCCCCCGCACCGACGCAAAACGCCGAGCTGAAGCGAGCCAAGATCCAACTGGCGATGCGCCGCGCCGAACTCAGCAAAGCCCGGGCAGCTACAGCATCGGATGAACAACTGCAGGCATTGGAACAAGCGGTGAAGGATGCCGAACGCCAGGTGGACGTCCATGCCGCCTCTTGAGCCCGTGGACGAACGGCTGCGCCAAGCAATGACGCGAGTGTTGCTGGCAACGCTGCCCGGCGTGCTGGCGTTGCTGTGGTTCCATGGCTGGGGCGTGGCGCTCAACCTGCTGTTGTCCGGCGTCACTGCGCTGGCAATCGAGGCGTTGGTGCTGCGCTTGCGACGCCAGCCACTCAGGCCCGACCTGAGCGATGGCAGCGCGCTGGTCAGCGCCACGCTGCTGGCCCTGGCCTTGCCGGCCTATTGCCCCTGGTGGCTGACCGTCACGGCGGCCGCCTGCGCCTTGCTGTTCGGCAAGCACCTGTGGGGCGGCGTCGGCAGCAACCCGTTCAACCCGGCAATGCTCGGGTACGCCCTGGTACTGGTGGCGTTTCCTTCCCAGATGAGTCACTGGCCGGCGCTCCATGGCATGGGCCTGTCTGAAGGCTTGCAGCAGGTATTCGGCGCTCATCCAGCGCCCGATGCCTGGGCCGGGGCGACCGCACTGGACAGCCTGCGAATCAACACGAGCCTGACCGTCGATGAACTGTTCGCCAACGATCCGGCGTTCGGGCGTTTCGGTGGCCGGGGTGTCGAATGGGTCAACCTGGCCTTCCTGGGGGGCGGTCTGTTTCTGCTGCAGCAACGGGTGTTCAGTTGGCATGCGCCGGTGGGCATGCTGCTGAGCCTGTCCGTCGTCAGCCTGCTGTGCTGGAACGGTTCGGGCTCCGACTCCCATGGCTCGCCGCTGTTTCATCTGTTCAGCGGCGCAACCATGCTCGGCGCGTTTTTTATCGCGACCGAACCGGTCTCGGGTGCCAAGGCTCCTCTCGCCCGCCTGCTGTTTGGCGCGGGCATGGGATTGCTGGTCTATCTGATACGCACCTGGGGTGGCTACCCCGACGGCGTGGCGTTCGCCGTGTTGCTGATGAACCTCGGCGTGCCGGCGCTGGAGCGGTTTGCCGAGGCGCGACAACGGCGGCCACTGACATGAACAATCCCGTCGGCGTGGCAATCCTGACCTTATTGATCGGCCTGGGTATCGGTGCCACTTACCTCACGCACCTCGGCACCGCCGGGCGTATCGAGGCCCAGCAGCAAGCACTGGCGAACAGGGCCTTGCTCGAGGTGCTGCCCACCGACCACTATGATAACCAGCCGTTGGCGCACCCCGTTGTCACAACTTCGGTGCCCCTGGCCCATAGCACGCTGCTGGGTGGCTACCTGGCGACTCGCAGCGGCCAACCCAGCGCCGTGCTGCTGCGTAGCCAGGCGCTGGGCTATGAAGGCAGCATCGAATTGCTGGTCGCCATCGATCCACAGGGCCGGTTGCTGGGCGTCAAGACCCTGCGCCAATCCGAGACACCCGGATTGGGCGCGGCGATTGCCGGCTGGCCGAACGCCTGGTTGCAGACCTTCACGGGTAAATCACGCCAGGCACCTGATGACAGCGGCTGGGCCTTGAAAAAGGACCAGGGGCAGTTCGATCAACTGGCAGGCGCGACAGTGACGTCCCGGGCGGTCCTCCAGGCTGTTCACGATGCGCTGCGTTACTTCGACGAGCACAAGGCTCAGTTGACGGGGGTGGCGGCCAATGAATAAGCCATGGGGACTGATACACGGCCTGCTGCTCGTCCCCTTGGTCGGCGCGAGCGACTCGCTGGTTGGCGCGCTGGGGTTATGGCTGGCCTGGGCCCTGGTTCTTTTCAGCCATGGCTTGGCAATGGGGCTTGTCCGGCAACACCTGGCAGCCTGTCAACGGCTGCTCGCCTCCCTCGTGCTGGCCGCTACCCTGAGCACCTGCATTGGCCTTGTCGGCCAGGCCTGGGCACTGGAATTGTATCGACCGTTGAGCCTTTACGTTGGCTGGATCGCCCTGAGCTGCGTAGCGCTGGAGCATGAGGGCTTCTTCGTTGACTCTCGCTGGCCCGGACGCCTCAGGTTGGCCGGGCTGTTTGGCCTTTTGATGATCAGCCTGGGCGCCGTGCGTGGGCTGATCGGCAGCGGCCTGCCCCTGGCCTTGCTCGCCCCTGGCGGGTTCATTCTGCTCGGGCTGCTGTTGGCGGCCCGACAGGCCTGGAGGGCCGCCAAACCCCATTCATCCGCTGAGGAAATGCCGCGCCCATGAACGCCGCAAAACGCCTGGAAATATTTCGTCGCCTTCACGAGGACAACCCGGAACCGAAAACCGAACTGGCCTATTCCTCGCCGTTCGAGTTGCTGATCGCGGTCATTCTGTCAGCCCAGTCCACCGACGTCGGCGTCAACAAAGCCACGGCCAAACTGTTCCCGGTGGCCAATACGCCGGAGGCGATCCATGCCCTGGGCATCGAAGGACTGTCCGAATACATCAAGACCATCGGGCTGTTCAACAGCAAGGCCAAAAACGTGATCGAGACCTGCCGCCTGCTGATCGAGCGCCACGACAGTGAAGTCCCGCAGACGCGCGAAGCGCTGGAAGCCCTTCCGGGCGTCGGCCGCAAAACCGCCAACGTCGTGCTCAATACCGCGTTTCGGCAGTTGACCATGGCGGTCGACACCCACATTTTCCGCGTCAGCAACCGCACCGGGCTGGCCCCCGGCAAAAACGTGGTGGAGGTCGAGAAGAAATTGATGAAATTTGTTCCCAAGGAATTCCTGCTGGACTCCCATCACTGGCTCATCCTTCACGGCCGCTACGTTTGCCTGGCGCGCAAGCCTCGCTGTGGCAGCTGCCGAATCGAAGATTTATGCGAATACAAGCACAAGACCTCCGACGATTGAGGCGCTATTGCTTTTATCGATCCATCGATTGAAAAAATCTTTTTTACCCGCCCGTGGTTTATCGATATAAGGAGCGCCAATGGCAGTCTTAGCCTGGAGTCGAACCCATGAGTGCTGGCAAAGAACAACTGGATGTAGAAGACGAATTCATCGCCACTGAGGCCGACGACGTCGAACCTGTGGTCGTGGAAGTGGCGAAAACCAACCTGAGCAAGCGCCGCACCATTGATAACCTGCTGGAAGAGCGTCGCCTGCAGAAACAACTGGCCGATTATGATTTTGACCTCTGACACGTAAAAGCCTCCCTGATGGAGGCTTTTTACTGAGTACGCGTAACCCGAAAACTCACACCAAGCCATTGCGCTGCGCCAGTTCGATCAGGTCGACCAGCGAACGGGCATTGAGCTTCAATAACAGGCGCGTCTTGTAGGTACTGACGGTCTTGTTGCTCAAGAACATTCCATCGGCGATCTCCTTGTTGGTCTTTCCGCGCGCCAGTTGCTGCAAGACCATCATTTCCCGCCCCGATAATCGATCGACCATATCGGACTCACTGGCATTACCCAGACTCGACCGCACCGTATGCAATGCCTGGTTGGGAAAGTAACTGTAACCAGACAGTACTGCCTTGATTGCACTTAACAACTCGGTAAGATCCTGTTGCTTGCATACATACCCGGCCGCCCCTGTCTGCATGCAGCGCATCGAAAAATGTCCCGGCGCCTGGGAAGTCAGCACCAACACTTTCATGGGTGAAGGAATGGTCGTCAGGCGGGCAATGACTTCCAACCCGTCCAGCTTCGGAATACCAATATCGAGAATGACGATATCGGGCATAAGCTCGCGAGCAAACTGTAACGCATCGACGCCATTATCGGTTTCGGCAACGACTTCATAACCATGACGCTCCATCAGCAAACGTACAGCAAGACGAATGACGGGATGATCATCCACGATCAGCACTTTATTCATGGGCAAATCCAACTTCGCTGTTCGAATTTTTAGAGCACGCACAATAGCCTAGTCATTTCTACCTTGGCATGCTGCCCCCCCCTGAACGCTCGCACCGAGAGACAGAACCTACAAGCTATACAGAAAACTCCTACAAATCGCCGCAGAAAAAATGTGTCATGGATTTTTTTACTGAGAAGGAATGACCTTTCTTAACAATTCGGTAACCCTGTGAACAATGCGCTTTTCACCGCCCCACCCACCTATGGGCAGCCCATTGAAAAGTTATTCACTCATAGAAAGTAACTGAATTATTTACTGTTAAAACTGCCTTCCACTCACTTAAGGAAGGGAAATCCTATATAAAACATACTCAGGCGCCTGACATCCAACATGGGCAGCCATTGCGACCATGCCTATATTTATTCGGCATGGACAACCACTTTCCAACCCACTCACCGAGCACAAGTATTCCATGAGCATTAACCATGAACAAACCTTTGAAGACTATAACCAACCCCATGACCCTCATCGCCATATTCGCTACTTTATCCGAAACTTCCGCAGCGATTTCCCTGCCCTTTCTGGATGACCAGGATCGTGAATATTATCTGTGGTTCCTGATCAGCTTTCCTTTTTACCTATTGCTGCTTTTTTTCATAACGCTCAACTTCAATTACCGTTCCTTGTATTCACCTTCGGATTTTCGCAAGAACAAACACTTCATAAAGACCATGGATGATTCGCCCTGTCGACGCAAACGACAACTACGTCGGGCGGACGACGTCAAGGAACTGCTGGTGATACGTCTTCATCGACGCAGGCGCGAACCAGACACCCTTTGTATCGTATGCAGCCAATCGAAACGTCCGATCGAGACTTGTCGATCAAGACATTTGAAACACGCCGGCATCGTCGTGTACGTCATCTACAGCAACGCAGGCCTGGCAACGCACAGGCAGGATGAATGAGCGAGCGGGGGAAGCGCCGCAACAAAGGCCACACAAAAAAAAGGGCAAAAAAAACGGCCTGCTCATGGCAGGCCGTTTTTCATGTCACCAGGGTCAGAACAGCTTGCGACCCTTGTTCGCCGCGATGCGCATGCGCAGGGCGTTGAGCTTGATGAAGCCGGCCGCGTCAGCCTGGTTGTAGGCACCGCCGTCTTCTTCGAAGGTCGCGATGTTGGCATCGAACAACGACTCGTCGGACTTGCGCCCGGTGACGATCACGTTGCCCTTGTACAGCTTCAGGCGTACCACGCCATTCACGTGAGCCTGGGAGGCGTCGATCATCTGTTGCAGCATCAGGCGCTCTGGGCTCCACCAGTAGCCGGTGTAGATCAGGCTGGCGTACTTGGGCATCAACTCGTCTTTGAGGTGAGCCACTTCGCGGTCCAGGGTGATCGACTCGATCGCCCGGTGGGCGCGCAGCATGATGGTGCCGCCCGGGGTTTCGTAGCAGCCGCGGGACTTCATGCCCACATAGCGGTTTTCGACGATGTCCAGACGACCGATGCCGTGTTCGCCACCGATGCGGTTCAGGGTTGCCAGCACGGTGGCCGGGCTCATCTCAACGCCGTCCAGAGCGACGATATCGCCGTTGCGATAGGTCAGTTCCAGGTATTGCGGGGTATCGGGAGCCTTCTCCGGGGAGACGGTCCAGCGCCACATGTCTTCTTCGTGCTCGGTCCAGGTGTCTTCCAGCACGCCGCCTTCATAGGAGATGTGCAGCAGGTTGGCATCCATCGAGTACGGGGATTTTTTCTTGCCGTGGCGCTCGATCGGAATCGCGTGCTTCTCGGCGTAGTCCATCAGTTTTTCACGGGACAGCAAGTCCCATTCACGCCACGGGGCAATGACTTTCACGCCTGGCTTGAGGGCATAGGCACCCAGCTCGAAACGCACCTGGTCGTTGCCTTTGCCGGTGGCGCCATGGGAAATGGCATCGGCGCCGGTTTCGTTGGCGATTTCGATCAGGCGCTTGGCGATCAACGGACGGGCGATGGAGGTACCCAGCAGGTACTCGCCTTCGTAAACGGTGTTGGCGCGGAACATCGGGAACACGAAGTCGCGGACGAATTCTTCGCGCAGGTCATCGATGTAGATCTCTTTGACGCCCATGGCCTGGGCCTTGGCGCGTGCAGGCTCGACTTCTTCGCCCTGCCCCAGGTCAGCGGTGAAGGTCACCACTTCGCAGTTATAAGTGTCCTGCAGCCACTTGAGGATCACCGAAGTGTCCAGGCCGCCGGAATACGCCAGAACGACCTTGTTTACGTCCGCCATGCCATCACTCCACGGGTTGTACGGAAAGCCGGGAAGTCTAACGTCCAGCGCGGATAATTTACAGGGGCGCGACAGCTTATGACGACGAAGCGACAGATTATGTCGATTGCGCGACGGTCAAAATCGACTCAGGACGTCCGCGCCGTCGCCCCAGCGGGCGTCTTGGCCGGCGCTGCGGTTGGCGCCGGAGCCTTGGCGGGCGCCGCAGCGGGCGCGGGCTGCGCGGCGGGTGCCTGCGGTGCCGGCGCATCAGTCGGCGCCACGCGCTCCAGGCGCACGACTACGCGACGGTTCTTGGCTCGGTTGGCGGCGTTGGTGTTGGGCACCAGGGGATAACGCTCGCCGTGGAAGCGCAGGGTAATCTGCGACTCCTGGAAGCCATTGGCCTTGAAGAAGTCCTGGACCGCCAGGGCCCGGCGGCGTGACAGCTCACGGTTGGTCAGGCGGTTGCCGCTGTTGTCGGAGTGGCCGTCAAGCTCGACATGATTGACGCTTGGATCGGCCTTGATGAAGTCGAGCATCACCTGCAGCTGTGCCTTGGCATGGGCATCGAGCTCGACAGCTTCGCCAGGGAAGCCGATCTGTGTCTGCTTCACCTGCTCGAAATTCTTTGGCAACAGTTTTGCCACGCAGCCTTGATAGTCGTTGAAGGCCTTGCTGAAACGCACCGGCAGCAGGCGGACTTCCGAGACTCGCCCGTCCTCGGTGTTGCGGCGCACCACGGGGCTGCGACCTTCCATCAGCCCACTGATCAAACGGCCAGCCTGGACCTGGGAGCTGTTGAACAGTACGTCGCCGCTGCCGATGCTGACCGAGCCCAGGTTGATATCGCCCCGCCCCGGCTGCCATGGTGCGGCGGCCGCCAGCAAGGTTGCCGAACCGCCGCCAAGCATCGGGTTATAGGTCTTGAGGCGAAACGTCGCCTGTTCGCCCGCCCGGCGCACGAATTCGCCACTGCCAAAATCAGCGATCGGCTGGCTCAGCCGGCACTCGAACTTGTCACCTTCGACCGTCCACTCAATGCTCTCCAGACGGGTCTGGAAAGTGAGCGCCATGGCGGGAAGGCTGGCAAACACACTGAGCAAGGCTAGATAACGCTGGCGCACGGGAGGCTCCACTGACTTTTATACAAAGATCGACGCATGCCGAGGGCATGACGCCTGTCCGGCGCACTGCACGGATTCGTGGCACACCTGTAGGAGCTATCGGTAAGTTGTGCCAGAACTTGATAGCGGGTGCCTGAATCGGTCTTTTCCGGTAGCATTCCCACAGTTTGACCCGCCTGGAAGCCCCCCAATGTCCGACCGCCTGACCCTGCTGCGTCCCGACGACTGGCATATTCATCTTCGCGATGGTGCTGTGTTGACCCATACCGTCGCCGATGTCGCGCGCACCTTCGGGCGCGCAATCATCATGCCTAACCTGGTTCCGCCAGTGCGCAACGCCGCCGAGGCCGACGGCTATCGCCAGCGCATCCTCGCCGCACGCCCTGCTGGCAGCCGCTTCGAACCGTTGATGGTGCTTTACCTCACCGACCGCACCCAGCCCGAAGAAATCCGCGAGGCCAAGGCCAGCGGCTTCGTCCATGCCGCCAAGCTGTACCCGGCCGGTGCCACCACCAACTCCGATTCCGGCGTCACCAGCATCGACAAGATCTTCCCGGCGCTGGAGGCCATGGCCGAAGTCGGCATGCCGTTGTTGATCCATGGTGAAGTCACCCGGGGCGACGTCGACGTGTTCGACCGCGAGAAAATCTTCATCGACGAGCACATGCGCCGCGTCGTAGAGCGCTTCCCGACCCTCAAGGTGGTGTTCGAACACATCACCACCGGCGATGCCGTGCAGTTCGTCAACGAGGCCCCGGCCAACGTCGGCGCGACCATTACCGCCCATCACCTGCTGTACAACCGCAACCACATGCTGGTGGGCGGGATCCGGCCGCACTTCTATTGCCTGCCGATCCTCAAGCGCAATACCCACCAGGAAGCCTTGCTGGACGCCGCCACCAGCGGCAGCGCCAAGTTTTTCCTCGGCACCGACTCGGCACCCCACGCCCAGCACGCCAAGGAAGCGGCCTGCGGTTGCGCCGGTTGCTACACCGCCTATGCCGCCATCGAGATGTACGCCGAAGCCTTCGAACAGCGCAACGCGCTGGACAAACTCGAAGGCTTCGCCAGCCTGCATGGCCCACGCTTCTATGGCCTGCCGGTGAACACCGATCGTATTACCCTGGTCCGTGACGAATGGACCGCCCCCGCCAGCCTGCCTTTCGGCGATCTGGCTGTCATCCCGCTGCGCGCCGGTGAAAAACTGCGCTGGCGCCTGCTGGAGGAAAACGTGTGAGTGAAGATCATTTCGACGACGAACAGGACGGCAACGGTGGTTCGGGCGGCGCCCGTCACCCTATGGCTGCTCGGTTCCGTGGCTACCTGCCGGTCGTCGTCGACGTAGAAACCGGCGGTTTCAACTCCGCCACCGACGCCTTGCTGGAAATCGCCGCGACCACCATTGGCATGGACGAAAAAGGCTTTGTGTTCCCTGACCACACCTATTTCTTCCGTGTCGAGCCGTTCGAAGGCGCCAACGTCGAAGCAGCGGCCCTGGAGTTCACCGGGATCAAGCTCGATCACCCGTTGCGCATGGCAGTCAGCGAAGAAACGGCCCTGACCGACATCTTCCGTGGCGTGCGCAAGGCGCTCAAGGCCAACGGTTGCAAGCGAGCGATCCTGGTCGGCCATAACAGCAGCTTCGACCTGGGCTTCCTCAACGCCGCCGTCGCGCGCCTGGACATGAAGCGCAACCCGTTCCATCCGTTCTCCAGCTTCGACACCGCGACCCTGGCTGGCCTGGCGTACGGCCAGACCGTCCTGGCCAAGGCGTGCCAGGCCGCCGATATCGATTTCGATGGCCGTGAAGCCCACTCGGCCCGCTACGACACCGAGAAGACCGCCGAGCTGTTCTGCGGCATCGTCAACCGGTGGAAAGAGATGGGTGGCTGGCAGGATTTCGACGACTGACTAGTAGAGCCATTGTGGCGGCCCGTGGGAGCAAAGCTTGCTCGCGACACAGGCGACTCGGTTTTTGAAGACCGCATCGCTGCCATCGCGGGCAAGCCTTGCTCCCACAGATAAATCACCTCGCCATAAGGTTCTGTGTTTCAGCCGACAAGTTTGAAACACCCATAAAAAAACCGGCCCATCATGAGCCGGTTTTTTTATGCCTCGGTGCGCTTACAGCTTGTCGCTGTGCTCGCCCAGGTAAGCGGCAACGCCTTCAGGCGAAGCGGTCATGCCCTTGTCGCCTTTTTTCCAGTTGGCCGGGCAGACTTCGCCGTGCTCTTCGTGGAATTGCAGCGCGTCGACCAGACGGATCAGTTCTTCCATGTTACGGCCCAGTGGCAGGTCGTTGATGATCTGCGAACGGACAACGCCTTTGTCGTCGATCAGGAACGCGCCACGGAAGGCCACGCCGCCTTCGGATTCAACGTCATAGGCCTTGGCGATTTCGTGCTTCATGTCGGCAGCCATGGTGTATTTCACCTGACCGATACCGCCATTGTTGATCGGGGTGTTGCGCCAGGCGTTGTGGGTGAAGTGCGAGTCGATCGAAACAGCGACCACTTCGACGTTGCGCGCCTTGAAATCATCCATGCGGTGATCCAGTGCGATCAGCTCGGACGGGCAGACGAAGGTGAAGTCCAGTGGATAGAAGAACACCAGGCCGTATTTGCCTTTGATGGCCGAGGACAGGGTGAAGCTGTCGACGATTTCGCCGTTGCCGAGGACGGCTGGAACGGTGAAGTCTGGGGCTTGTTTGCCTACGAGTACGCTCATTGGATATCTCCTGATGTAATAGCGTGAAAACAAGGTCCGGGCCAGCCTGCCACCCTCAGGCGACAGCCCTGTGACACGAACCCGCTTGCAAGGGCCGATCATCATACACCGCGCATTTGGACTGTCTTCAACGGTTTTTCGGTGGTATCGAAAAATCGCCGTCCGGTTTCATGTCGCATCAGTCGTCCTGGATAAACCGTTCGTCAGCCCGGCAACGCTCTGGCGCAAGACCTTGAGAAACCACTTTGACAATCATTCTCGTTAACATTAAGATCCGTCTCAATTGAGTCACAACCAGCGACGGTTCTCACTTATGTATGTATGCCTCTGCACTGGCGTCACCGACGGGCAAATCCGCGAAGCGATCTACGAAGGTTGCTGCAGCTATCGCGAAGTCCGCCAGGCCACCGGCGTAGCCAGCCAATGCGGCAAATGTGCCTGCCTGGCCAAGGAAGTGGTTCGTGAAACCCTCGCCAAAGTGCAAACGGCACAGGCCTCGATCCCCTACCCGGTAGAATTTACCGCCGCGTAATAACGCGTAATAAATAGTTTTCAAGGAACCGGACCCAGTGTCCGGTTTTTTTATGCCTGCAAATCAAATGCTTAGCGTCCAGACGCGGAACACAAACATTCTTATTCCGATTAATTTTCATTTATTATTCAATAACTTAGGTTTGACACTCGTAAATGCGCGGCTCAAACTCTGCCTTATACACAGCTATTACAGGGCAGGCCTCATCATGAAAGGCGACATTACAGTCATCCAGCATCTCAACAAGATCCTTGCCAATGAGCTGGTCGCGATCAACCAATACTTCCTGCATGCGCGCATGTACGAGGATTGGGGCCTGAACAAGCTGGGCAAGCACGAGTACCACGAATCCATCGACGAGATGAAGCACGCGGACAAGCTGATCAAGCGCATCCTGTTCCTCGAAGGCCTGCCGAACGTCCAGGACCTGGGCAAGCTGCACATCGGCGAACACACCCGCGAGATGCTTGAGTGCGACCTGAAAATCGAGCGCGAAGGCCACAAGGACCTGAAAGTCGCCATCGCCCATTGCGAAAGCGTTGGTGACTTCGGCAGCCGTGAACTGCTGGAAGACATTCTCGAGTCCGAGGAAGAACACATCGACTGGCTGGAAACCCAACTGGGCCTGATCGACAAAGTCGGTCTTGAGAACTACCTGCAATCGCAGATGGGTGAAGAGTAAGTTTCTCCGAAAGCAAGCCACTAAAAAGCCCCGCCCTCTTTCGAGAGGCGGGGCTTTTTATTGCCTGGGTTTCCAGGCCCACCTAAATCCACTGTGGGAGCGAGCTTGCTCGCGATAGCGGTGGATCAGGTAAGAAATACTGACTGACCTACCGCTATCGCGAGCAAGCTCGCTCCCACATGGTTTCATACATCCATGAATCAGGCTTCGGTCTTGTTCGCCGCCGCTTTTTCTACCGCTTCCTTGATCGTGGCCTGCAGAGAGCCGTCAGCGGCCATCTCGGTCATGATGTCGCTACCACCGATCAGCTCACCACCCACCCACAGCTGTGGGAAGGTTGGCCAGTTGGCGTACTTGGGCAGGTTGGCGCGGATTTCCGGGTTCTGCAGGATGTCCACGTAGGCAAACTTCTCGCCACACGCCATCACAGCCTGAGCAGCCTTGGCCGAGAAACCGCACTGTGGCGCGTTCGGCGAGCCTTTCATGTAAAGCAGGATGGTGTTGTTGGCAATCTGGTCTTTAATCGTTTCGATGATATCCATGGAGCACCTCGGCTTAAAACTTTTGCGACTTAAGTTGTCGACACGGTGACGCATTGTAACGGAAAGCCGAACCTGCTCCAGAGACAATTTTACGCAGCGGCCACCTTCACCGGAACGCCGTTAAGCGCCGCGTTGCCGGACAACTCATCGAGCTGACAATCATCGGTCAGGTCGTTGGCGCTGGAGCCCGGTTGCCCGCTGGCAATGGTCATCTGCACGCCTGGCCGGGCATGACCCCAGCCATGGGGCAGGCTGACCACGCCTTTCATCATGTCCAGGCTGCCCAGCACCTCGACTTCGATGACGCCCACCCGCGAACTGACCGTCACGCGCTGCCCGTCCTCAAGACCGCGACTGGCGAGATCATCCGGGTGCATCAGCAACTGATGACGTGGCTTGCCCTTCACCAGTCGATGAAAATTATGCATCCAGGAGTTGTTGCTGCGCACATGGCGGCGGCCAATCATCAGCAACTCGTCCGGTTTTGGCGCCTGCAACGCGGCAAAGCGCACAAGGTCGGCAAGAATCACCGCTGGCGCGGCCTGCACACGTTGGTTTTCGGTTTTCAGGCGTGCTGCCAGGTTGGGCTTGAGCGCACCGAGGTCGATGCCATGGGGATGATCGAACAGGGTCGTCAGGGACAGCTTGTGCGGAGAGGCGTCGCCATACGCCCCGCTACGCAGGCCGAAATCGATCATCTGCGCCGGCGGCATGGTCGGCTTGAGTTCCTTGCCGGTTCGGGCGGCAAAGGCCTTGGCCAGGCCGACGAAGATTTCCCAATCGTGCAGCGCACCCTCGGGCTTGGGCAGGATCGCCCGGTTGAAACGGGTCACGTTGCGCACCGCGAACAGGTTGAACGTGGTGTCGTAATGATCGTTCTCCAGGGCCGAGGTCGAGGGCAGGATCAGGTCGGCGTAACGTGTGGTTTCGTTGATGTACAAATCGACGCTGACCATGAACTCCAGCCCGTCCAGGGCCTGTTCCAGTTGCCGCCCGTTGGGTGTGGACAACACCGGGTTGCCGGCCACGGTGACCAGCGCACGAATCTGGCCTTCACCCTCGGTGAGCATCTCCTCGGCCAGGGCCGACACCGGCAACTCCCCTGAGTACTCGGGACGCCCGGACACCCGGCTCTGCCAACGGTTGAAATGCCCGCCCGAGGTGGTAGCGACCAGGTCCACCGCCGGCTCGGTGCACAGCGCCCCGCCCACCCGATCAAGATTGCCGGTGACCAGATTTATCACCTGGATCAGCCAATGGCACAGCGTGCCAAACGCCTGGGTCGAGACCCCCATCCGCCCGTAGCACACCGCTGACGGCGCGGCGGCGAAGTCCCGGGCCAATTGCCAGATCTGCGCTGCCGGCACCGCACAGAGCGGGCTCATGGCTTCAGGCGTGAACGTGGCGACGGCCTCACGCACCTCGTCCAGGCCGTCCACCGGCAGGTGACTGTCACGGATCAGGCCTTCGCTGAACAATGTATTGAGCAAACCAGACAGCAGTGCAGCATCACCACCGGGGCGTACAAAGACGTGCTGGTTGGCAATGGCCGCCGTTTCGCTGCGGCGCGGATCGACCACCACCACCTTGCCGCCACGGGCCTGGATCGCCTTGAGGCGCTTCTCCACGTCCGGCACGGTCATGATGCTGCCGTTGGAAGCCAGCGGGTTGCCGCCCAGGATCAGCATGAAGTCGGTGTGGTCGATGTCCGGAATCGGCAGCAGCAGGCCGTGGCCGTACATCAAATAGCTGGTCAGGTGATGGGGCAGTTGGTCCACCGAAGTCGCCGAGAAACGGCTGCGGGTTTTCAACAGGCCCAGGAAATAGTTGCTGTGGGTCATCAGCCCATAGTTATGCACGCTGGGGTTGCCCTGGTAGACCGCCACCGCGTTCTGGCCGTGGCGCGCCTGGATATCCGCCAGGCGCTCGGCCACCAACGCGAAGGCGTCGTCCCAGGCAATGGGTTGCCATTCATTGCCAACGCGCTGCATGGGCTGGCGCAGCCGGTCTGGATCGTTCTGGATATCTTGCAGGGCCACCGCCTTGGGGCAGATGTGACCGCGGCTGAAGGTGTCCAGCGCATCGCCCTTGATCGAGGTGATCGCCAGGCCCTGGCCGTCGGTTTCGGTGGTTTCGAGGGTCAAGCCGCAGATGGCTTCACACAGGTGGCACGCACGGTGGTGGAGAGTCTTGGTCATGGCCAGTCTCTGTTTTATTCGTGGCGGGCGCTTTCGGCCGCGGGAACAAAACTATGGCGCGTGATTCCCGGCAGCGCCAGCGACGTTCGTCCTGTGAATTGCCGGGCATCAGGCCCACCGATGAGAGGGCGTCAAGGCTGATCGGAAGGCGGTGCCAGCATCTGGATTTCTTCGACGGTTTCCACCTGCTCCTGGGCAATGGGCACACCCGTGAGCTCGCCAATAAGCCGCCAATGCTCGTCGAGGCCGCTGCTGATAGTGGCCATGCGGTCGATCATCCGACGTCCCGCAGCCTTGGTCACCTCATCATCGCTGCGCAGCAATTCGAATGACATGGAAGTCACCGAAGCCGTCAGGTGCGTCAGCGAGCGTGCAGTCAGCCCCAGCAATTCCATCAATTGTTGCTCTTTCGAATCCATTTCGGGCTCCTGTGCCGCTGAGGCTCATTTATAACCCAGGCCTTTGCATTAGGAAATGTTTCACAGCCACCAGCAGACAGGCGAAAGGCTGGGACGCCACGGCGCAAACCGACTCTCATCCATGGCACGCCCGCCGCGCTTGATTGCCAAGCCAAGCAACGCCAGTGTACAAATGGGTCGCTGCTGTCAGGAAACCGGCCACAAATATGCCATCGCATTCGCGTGATGGCCTCGCTGAAATCCCCAAAAACCGTAGCCCTATTGGTAAGACGCGACATTTAATTATAAGATCGCGCCTTCCCCTATTTCGTCGCCCCGTGCGGCTTTTGCCGCAGGTCTCGCCCGTTTTTTGAATAAACAAGGCTTTGAGCATCTGCGGTCAGTTACAAAAAGGTAGTCAATCATGAGCGCAAGGCACTTTCTCTCCCTGATGGATTTCACGCCCGATGAGTTGCTCGGCGTGATCCGTCGAGGCGTGGAGCTCAAGGACCTGCGTAACCGCGGCGTACTGTTCGAGCCCTTGAAAAACCGCGTGCTGGGGATGATCTTCGAGAAGTCATCGACCCGCACCCGCATCTCTTTCGAAGCCGGCATGATCCAACTGGGCGGCCAGGCGATCTTCCTGTCGCCCCGCGACACCCAACTGGGCCGCGGCGAACCCATCAGCGATTGCGCCATCGTCATGTCGAGCATGCTGGACGCGATGATGATCCGTACCTTTGCCCACAGCACCCTGACCGAGTTCGCGGCCCATTCCCGCGTACCGGTGATCAACGGCCTGTCCGACGACCTGCACCCCTGCCAGTTGCTGGCCGACATGCAGACCTTCCTCGAGCACCGTGGCTCGATCCAGGGCAAGACCGTGGCCTGGATCGGCGATGGCAACAACATGTGCAACAGCTATATAGAAGCGGCGCTGCAGTTCGACTTCCAACTGCGCGTTGCCTGCCCCGAAGGTTTTGACCCCAATGCCGAGTTGCTGGCCAAGGCCGGGGACCGGGTGACCATCGTGCGTGATCCCAAACAGGCCGTGGCCGGTGCGCACCTGGTGAGCACTGACGTCTGGACCTCCATGGGCCAGGAAGAAGAAACCGCCAAGCGCCTCGAGTTGTTCGCGCCGCTGCAGGTCAACCGGGCTTTGCTCGACCTGGCGGATGCCGACGTGCTGTTCATGCACTGCCTGCCGGCCCACCGTGGCGAGGAGATCAGTTTCGATTTGCTGGACGATCCGCGCTCGGTGGCCTGGGACCAGGCAGAAAATCGACTTCACGCGCAAAAGGCACTGCTCGAGTTCCTTGTCGAGCCGGCGTATCACCACGCATGAGCCATTCGCTGCTGCTGAATTTGCATGACCTGGCCTGCGGTTACCAAAACCAGCGGGTCGTGCAGAACCTCAACCTGCACCTCAATGCCGGCGATATCGGTTGCCTGCTCGGTTCGTCCGGGTGCGGCAAGACCACCACGTTGCGTGCCATCGCCGGCTTCGAACCAGTGCACGAGGGTGAAATCCAACTGGCAGGGGAAACCATTTCCCGCGCCGGTTTCACCCTCGCCCCGGAAAAACGCCGTATCGGCATGGTGTTCCAGGACTATGCCCTGTTTCCCCACCTGAGCGTGGCCGAGAACATCGCCTTTGGCATTCGCAAGCATCCGGACAAGGATCGCGTCGTCGAAGAGTTGCTGGAACTGGTCAACCTGAAGCACCTGGGCAAGCGCTTTCCCCATGAGTTGTCCGGCGGCCAGCAACAGCGTGTGGCCCTGGCCCGCGCGCTGGCACCAGAACCACAACTGCTGTTGCTCGATGAGCCGTTCTCCAACCTCGATGGCGAGTTGCGACGCAAGCTCAGCCATGAAGTGCGGGATATTCTCAAGGCCCGCGGCACCAGCGCGATCCTGGTCACACACGATCAGGAAGAAGCCTTCGCCGTGAGTGATCATGTCGGGGTATTCAAGGAAGGTCGACTGGAACAGTGGGACACGCCCTACAACCTGTATCACGAACCGCTGACACCATTCGTCGCCAGCTTCATTGGCCAGGGCTACTTCATTCGCGGCCGGCTCGACAGCCCGGAATCGGTGCAAACCGAGTTGGGCACCCTGCGCGGTAACCGAGCCTACACCTGGCCCATCGGCGGAGCGGTGGATGTGTTGCTGCGCCCAGACGATATCGTCTACGCACCGGAGAGCACGCTCACCGCCAGCATTGTCGGCAAGACCTTCCTGGGCGCTTCAACCTTGTATCGCCTGCAATTGCCCACAGGCGCGCAACTGGAATCGATCTTCCCCAGCCACGCCGACCATCAGCTCGGGGACAGTGTCGGCATCCGCGTGGCGGCTGAACACCTGGTGCTGTTCCAGGCCTCAGGCAGCACCGCGGCGCACATCCCGCCGGTGGACAGCGGTGTGCGGCGCTATAGCCTGTAGGAGCTGACGAGTGGAACGAGGCTGCGATCTTTCCCCAGCCACTTGAATTTCAAGCGAAAGATCAAAAGATCAAAAGATCGCAGGCTTCGCCAGCTCCTACAGGGCGCAAACCAGCGGGGAATGCCATCAACCCAGCATCAACGTCCCACTGGCCACCAACGTCGCATTCCCGCCGATCTTCACCCGCTCACCCTCCAACCGGCAGAACAACGCCCCGCCCCGGGCCGAGCATTGGTAAGCCGTCAGCCCATGCTTGCCCAAGCGTTTGGACCAATAGGGAATTAGGCTGCAGTGGGTCGAGCCGGTGACTGGATCTTCGTTGATGCCGATCGCCGGGGCAAAATAGCGCGAGACAAAATCATGCTTGCTCCCCGGCGCGGTCACGATAGCGCCGGGCCAAGGCAGCTTTGCCAGGGCCGCCATGTCCGGCTTGCAATCGAGCACCGCTTGCTCCGACTCCAGCACCACGAACAGTTCGTTGGAGCTCAGCACGTCCACCGCTTCGACACCCAAGGCACTCTGGACGGCCAAGGACGCGCCCAACTCGGCAGGCACGACGGCCGGAAAATCCAGCCACAACCGGTCACCCTCGCGCGTAACGCTCAACGAACCGGACTTGCAGATGAAATCCAGTCGTTCGACCGTTTCGTGGTAGACCTCGAACAGTACATAAGCGCTGGCCAACGTGGCGTGCCCGCACAGAGGGACTTCGGTGGCGGGCGTGAACCAGCGGATATGCCAATGCTGGCCTTCACGCACCAGAAACGCGGTTTCAGCCAGGTTATGTTCGGCGGCGATCTTCTGCATCAAGTCATCGGCAAGCCAGCCGTCGAGGCGATAGACCATCGCCGGGTTACCGCCGAACGGCCGGTCACTGAACGCATCGACCTGATGAAACGCAAGCTGCATGGCACTTCTCCTTTTTTTGATGCGCCAGCATGCGGTGCAGCGGCGCAGCTTATCCAGTGACAGATCAGTAGAATTTTCACCCTACAGAGCCGATGAAAACACAGATAAAGCTCAAGCCTTACCCCTGTGGCGAGGGAGCTTGCTCCCGCTTGGCTGCGCAGCAGCCACCCGGCTCTATTCAAGCACGCCCAATATCGGCAAACACCGCCCCGGTGTGCTCCTTCAATACCGAAGGCGCCAACTCGACTTCCAAGCCGCGCCTTCCCGCACTGACAAACATACTGGCGAGCGGCTGTGCCGAACTGTCGATAAAAGTGCGCAGGCGCTTCTTCTGCCCCAGCGGGCTGATCCCACCCAGTAGATAACCGGTCGAACGCTGCGCAGCGGCTGGGTCGGCCATCTCGACCTTTTTCACCCCGGCGGCATGGGCCAGGCCTTTCAAATCCAGGCTTCCGGCCACGGGCACCACCGCCACCAACAGCTCACCCTTTTCGCTGGCCGCCAACAACGTCTTGAACACCTGCGCCGGATCCAGGCCGAGCTTTTCCGCCGCTTCCAGGCCGTAGGACGCGGCCTTGGGATCGTGTTCATAACTGTGGATACGATGTTCGGCGCGCACTTTCTTAAGCAGATCCAACGCGGGTGTCATGACTGCTCCTGACAAGGAAATGAAAAAAGAGTGGCCGGATTCTAAGCCATCGCCAATGAAAAGGCTTGGGACGGGGTCGCGAGTACCGGTACCCCACCGTCAGTGGAAGAGTCATTCACGCCACGAATAGTTGAAATGTGACCGACGGTTCACTTTCGACCTTTGACACCAGCGTTTCTTGTCTATATTTTTTCGAAACTGAAAGTCATATCGCAGGTCTCAAGCAGCAACCCGAGATCAGGATGGGGATCCTGCCTCGGCGGAGATCGCGCAATCGAGCTTTATCGAAGGCGCAGCAAAACAACAAAAAACCGAGGTTTGAATGACAACTGCTTTACAACAGCCGTCCCTGTCCAGCCAATGCCTGGCTGAATTCCTGGGCACTGCCCTACTGATTTTTTTCGGCACTGGTTGCGTCGCGGCCCTCAAGGTAGCGGGTGCCAGCTTCGGTTTGTGGGAAATCAGCCTCATCTGGGGTGTCGGTGTCAGCATGGCGATCTATCTGAGCGCGGGCATTTCCGGCGCCCATCTCAACCCCGCCGTCAGCATTGCCCTGTGCATTTTCACCGGCTTCGAAAAGCGCAAACTGCCTTTCTATATGCTCTCCCAAGTGGCCGGCGCTTTCTGCGGCGCACTTCTGGTCTACACGCTGTACAGCAACCTATTCTTCGATTTCGAACAGTCTCGGCACATGATTCGAGGCTCCGAAGCCAGCCTCGAACTGGCCTCGGTGTTTTCCACCTACCCGCACGCCGCACTGTCCACCGGCCAGGCCTTCCTCGTGGAGGTGATCATCACGGCCATCCTGATGGGAGTGATCATGTCCCTGACCGATGACAACAATGGTTTGCCTCGCGGCCCACTGGCGCCACTGCTGATCGGCCTGTTGATTGCGGTGATCGGCAGCTCCATGGGGCCGCTGACAGGCTTTGCGATGAACCCGGCGCGGGACTTCGGTCCTAAACTGATGACTTTCTTCGCCGGCTGGGGTGAAATTTCCCTCACGGGTGGACGCGACATCCCGTACTTCCTGGTTCCGATTTTTGCCCCGATTGTGGGTGCGTGCCTGGGTGCTGCGGCTTATCGCGGCCTGATTGCCCGCCACCTGCCCAGCGCCATAACTGCTACAAAGGATGCAGAACCGGCCATTGACGGCAAGCCCAGAACATCCTGAAACAGTCGGCGCAGGCTCCTGCCATTCCAGCCTGCACCGTGGCTTCTTCCCTAATTTACGTCCCAAGGCAATCGACATGACCGATATCCAGAACAAGAACTACATCATTGCCCTCGACCAGGGTACGACCAGCTCGCGGGCGATTATCTTCGACCGTGACGCCAACGTGGTCTGCACCGCCCAGCGCGAATTCGCCCAGCATTACCCGCAGGCCGGCTGGGTCGAACATGACCCCATGGAAATCTTCGCCACCCAGAGCGCGGTCATGGTCGAAGCCCTCGCCCAGGCCGGCCTGCACCATGACCAGGTGGCCGCCATCGGCATCACCAACCAGCGTGAAACCACCGTGGTCTGGGACAAGACCACCGGCCGGCCGATCTACAACGCCATCGTCTGGCAATGCCGCCGCAGTACCGAAATCTGCCAGCAGCTCAAGCGCGATGGCCACGAGCAATACATCAGCCAAACCACCGGCCTGGTCACCGACCCGTACTTTTCCGGCACCAAGCTCAAGTGGATCCTGGACAACGTCGAAGGCAGCCGCGAGCGTGCGCGCAACGGTGAACTGCTGTTCGGCACCGTCGACAGCTGGCTGATCTGGAAATTCACCGGCGGCAAGGTCCACGTCACCGACTACACCAACGCCTCGCGCACCATGCTCTTCAACATTCACTCGCTGGAATGGGACGCGAAGATGCTCGACATCCTCGACATCCCCCGCGAAATGCTCCCGCAAGTGAAATCGTCCTCGGAGATCTATGGCCGCACCAAGAGCGGCATCGCCATCGGCGGCATTGCCGGCGACCAGCAGGCGGCGCTTTTCGGCCAGATGTGCGTGGAGCCAGGCCAGGCGAAAAACACCTACGGCACCGGCTGTTTCCTGCTGATGAACACCGGCAGCAAGGCCGTCAAATCCAATCACGGCATGCTCACCACCATCGCCTGTGGCCCGCGCGGCGAAGTTGCCTACGCCCTGGAAGGTGCGGTCTTCAATGGCGGCTCCACGGTCCAGTGGCTGCGCGATGAGCTGAAAATCATCAACGATGCGCTGGATACCGAATACTTTGCCAACAAGGTCAAGGACAGCAACGGTGTGTACCTGGTGCCCGCCTTCACCGGCCTGGGCGCCCCGTATTGGGACCCCTATGCCCGTGGCGCGCTGTTTGGCCTGACCCGTGGCGTACGCGTCGACCACATCATTCGCGCAGCGCTGGAGTCGATTGCCTACCAGACCCGCGACGTACTCGATGCCATGCAGCAGGATTCGGGGGAACGCCTCAAGGCCCTGCGCGTGGACGGTGGCGCGGTGGCAAACAACTTCCTGATGCAGTTCCAGGCCGACATCCTGGGTACCCAGGTCGAGCGCCCGAAAATGCGTGAAACCACCGCCCTGGGTGCTGCGTATTTGGCCGGCCTGGCGTGCGGCTTCTGGGGCAGCCTGGAAGAACTGCGCGGCAAAGCGGTGATCGAGCGCGAATTCGAACCGCAACTGGACGAGCAGGCGAAGGAAAAACTCTACGCCGGCTGGCAGAAAGCGGTCAGCCGCACCCGCGATTGGGAACCCCATGAAGACGCTGAATAAAGCCTTATAAGGTTCTGAAACTGGTCGGGAGTGGATTCCTGCGGCATCATGGGCAAATTTTGTACGGCAGCCCAAAGGAAGCCCCATGAATCTGCCTCCCCGCCAACAGCAAATCCTCGAACTGGTCCGCGAACGCGGCTATGTCAGCATCGAGGAAATGGCGCAGCTATTCGTCGTCACCCCGCAAACCATTCGCCGCGATATCAACCAACTGGCGGAAGTGAACCTGCTGCGTCGCTACCACGGCGGCGCCGCCTACGATTCAAGCGTGGAAAACACCGCCTACGCCATGCGCGCCGATCAGATGCGCGACGAGAAGCAACGCATCGCCGAAGCCATCGCCGCCCAGATCCCCGATCATGCCTCGCTGTTCATCAACATCGGCACCACCACCGAATCCATTGCCCGGGCGCTGCTCAATCACAACCATCTGAAGGTCATCACCAATAACCTGCACGTGGCTTCGATCCTCAGCGCCAAGGACGACTTCGAAGTCCTGATCGCCGGCGGCAACGTACGGCGTGACGGCGGCGTGGTGGGCCAGGCCAGCGTCGACTTCATCAACCAGTTCAAGGTCGACTTCGCCCTGGTGGGCATCAGCGGGATCGATGAAGACGGCAGCCTGCTAGACTTCGACTACCAGGAAGTGCGGGTTTCCCAAGCCATCATCGCCAACGCCCGACAAGTGCTGCTGGCGGCGGACTCCAGCAAATTCGGGCGCAACGCCATGGTCCGCCTGGGGCCCATCAGCTTGATCGACTGCCTGGTGACCGACCAGCAACCCGTGCCGGCCCTGGCGCAATTGCTGAGCCAGCACAAGATTCGGCTGGAGGTGGTCTGACCACCTCCTCAATACCCTGTGGCAAGGCTGCTGTGGGAGCATGGCTTGCCCGCGATGAAGACGACACAGTTTCTACATAGAACGAGGCGCCTGTTTCGCGAGCAAGCTTTGCTCCCACAAATCCCTCTCGCCAGCGTGCCCAGGCACCTTCTTCTTCCTTACATGTTCGAAAATTTTCCTTTCAGCTTCTCTTGATCAGTATTTTCAATCGAAGTTAACTGGCTGTTGCCGTCTTTATGGGCTAGTATTTTCGCAAATGAACATTTATGTTCGAATTCAAATATTGCGAACAAGAGCCCGAGGCTAGCCGATGCCCACTTCTACCTTGCCTACGCCCCCTCTCGCCGAGGTTTACGACATCGCCGTCATTGGTGGCGGTATCAACGGCGTGGGGATTGCCGCGGACGCTGCCGGTCGCGGTCTTTCGGTGTTCCTTTGCGAAAAGGACGACCTGGCCAGCCACACATCGTCGGCCAGCAGCAAGCTGATCCACGGTGGCCTGCGCTACCTCGAACATTATGAATTTCGCCTGGTGCGCGAAGCGCTGGCCGAGCGCGAAGTGCTGCTGACCAAGGCCCCGCACATCGTCAAGCAAATGCGCTTCGTATTGCCTCACCGCCCGCATCTGCGTCCGGCCTGGATGATCCGCGCCGGCCTGTTCCTCTACGATCACCTGGGCAAGCGTGAGCAGCTCGCCGGCTCCAAAAGCCTGAAGTTCGGTGCCGACAGCGCATTGAAAAGCGAGATCACCAAAGGTTTCGAATATTCCGACTGCTGGGTCGACGATGCGCGGCTGGTGGTACTCAACGCCATGGCCGCCCGGGAAAAAGGCGCACATATCCACACCCGCACGCGCTGCGTGAATGCCCGCCGCAGCAAAGGCCTGTGGCACTTGCACCTGGAACGTGCCGACGGCAGCCTGTTTTCGATCCGCGCCAAGGCACTGGTCAACGCTGCCGGCCCGTGGGTCGCCAAGTTCATTCGCGATGACCTGAAGCTGGAATCGCCCTACGGCATCCGCCTGATCCAGGGCAGCCACCTGATCGTGCCGAAACTCTACGAAGGCGAACATGCGCACATTCTGCAAAACGAAGACCAGCGCATCGTGTTCACCATTCCGTACCTGAACCAGTTCACCCTGATCGGCACGACTGACCGCGAATACACCGGTGACCCGGCCAAAGTGGCGATCACCGAGGGCGAAACCGATTACCTGTTGAAGGTGGTCAATGCCCACTTCAAGAAGCAGATCAGCCGCGACGATATCCTGCACAGCTATTCCGGGGTGCGTCCGCTGTGCAATGACGAATCCGACAACCCATCGGCCGTGACCCGCGACTACACCCTGGCGCTGTCGGGTGGCGGTGAAGAAGCCCCCTTGCTGTCGGTGTTCGGCGGCAAGCTGACCACCTACCGCAAACTGGCCGAATCGGCGATGGCGCAACTGGCCCCGTACTTCACCCAGATGCGTCCGAGCTGGACCGCCGTAGAGGCCCTCCCCGGTGGCGAAAACATGACCACCCCGCAGGCGCTGTGCTCGGCGATCCGCGACAAGTTCGACTGGCTGCCAACCGACATCGCCCGCCGCTGGGCCACCACCTACGGCAGCCGCACCTGGCGCATGCTCGAAGGCGTGCACAACCTGGGCGACCTGGGTGAGCACATCGGCGCCGGGCTCTATACGCGCGAAGTCGACTACCTGTGCAGCGACGAGTGGGCCGTCGATGCCCAGGACATCCTGTGGCGCCGCAGCAAGCTGGGCTTGTTCACCACCCCGGTCGAGCAGGAGAAACTGCAGCAGTACCTGGACAAGGTCGAGCACAACCGCCGCAAGATCGAAGCGGCCTGAACGCTAGCCCGCTGAACCCAAAGCCCCTGAATCCTGCGATTCAGGGGCTTTTTGCATTCTGCAATACACCGCCGCCCCCTGTGGGAGCGAGCTTGCTCGCGATGAAGCCAGCACATTCAACCTCTGTGACTGACCCACCGCTATCGCGAGCAAGCTCGCTCCCACAATGGATTGATGCGGGCCCAAAGCATTCGGTTTTCCGAACACGACCCACCAGTCAGTTCGGCTAACCGGATGAAGCAGGTCGCAAAAAACCTGAAACAAAACATTAATTACCTTTAAAAACAATGTATTACGCAGATATGACTGGCCTGGCACGAGTCATGCTCTACACTCCTGGAGACGAATGCCTGTACGCCGACACAACAGGAGCTGCCAGGCACTTCGAAGTACTCAGGGCCGACAAACCGGCCGAAATAAAAAAAACAATGTCGAGGAAACATCGATGCGTATCGTTCCCCATCTCCTGGGCGCAGCCATGGCTGCCGCTCTGATCAGCACTCCGGTTTTCGCAGCCGAACTGACCGGCACACTGAAAAAGATCAAAGAGTCCGGCGTTGTCACGCTTGGCCATCGCGACGCTTCCATTCCGTTTTCCTACATCGCGGACGCTTCCGGCAAACCGGTTGGCTACTCCCACGATATCCAGATGAAAGTCGTCGAAGCGCTGAAAAAAGACCTGGACCTGCCCAACCTGCAGGTCAAATACAACCTGGTCACCTCGCAAACCCGTATCCCGCTGGTGCAGAACGGCACCGTGGACCTGGAATGCGGCTCCACCACCAACAACGTCGAGCGTCAGCAGCAGGTTGACTTCTCCGTTGGCATTTTCGAAATCGGCACCAAGCTGCTGTCCAAGAAAGATTCCAAGTACAAGGATTTCGACGACCTCAAGGGCAAGAACGTCGTGACCACCGCCGGCACCACGTCCGAGCGCATCCTCAAGGCGATGAACGCCGACAAGCAGATGGGCATGAACGTCATCTCCGCCAAGGACCACGGCGAATCCTTCCAGATGCTGGAATCGGGTCGTGCCGTCGCGTTCATGATGGACGACGCCCTGCTGGCTGGCGAAGCCGCCAAGGCCAAGAAAGCCGATGACTGGGCCGTGACCGGTACCCCACAGTCCTACGAAATCTATGGCTGCATGGTGCGCAAAGGCGACGAGCCGTTCAAAAAGGCTGTCGATGACGCCATCAAGGCCACCTACGCTTCGGGCGAGATCAACAAGATCTACGAAAAATGGTTCATGCAACCTATCCCGCCAAAAGGCCTGAACCTGAACTTCCCGATGAGCGACGAACTCAAGGCACTGATCGCCAAGCCGACCGATAAAGCGGCTGACGACAAGAAATCCTGATTTCTGACTAACCTTATCTCCTGAAGGGGCCCGGCCCTTTCAGGGGATGGTCACTCCCTGCTGGCAAATCTGGAAACACTCGAACCGGTGGCTGTCGAGCCGATCGCGTGTGCCTGGCCTTCAAGTCGGGCGGGAACGGAGTTTCCCCAGGCGGGCATTTGTACATCGAACGATCTGAGGGGAGACCCTAATGAATTACAACTGGGACTGGAGCGTGTTCTTCAAGTCCACCGGCGTGGGCAGCGAGACCTATCTCGACTGGTACGTGTCCGGCCTGGGCTGGACCATCGCCATCGCCGTCGTAGCCTGGATCATCGCCCTGCTGCTGGGCTCGGTGCTAGGCGTCATGCGCACCGTGCCGAACCGGCTGGTGTCTGGCATCGCTACCTGCTACGTGGAACTCTTTCGTAATGTGCCGCTGCTGGTTCAGCTGTTCATCTGGTACTTCCTGGTGCCGGACCTGCTGCCCGCCGATATGCAGGAGTGGTACAAGCAGGACCTGAACCCGACCACCTCGGCCTACCTGAGCGTCGTGGTGTGCCTGGGCCTGTTCACCGCCGCCCGTGTTTGCGAACAGGTGCGTACCGGTATCCAGGCGCTACCACGCGGCCAGGAATCCGCCGCCCGTGCCATGGGCTTCAAGCTGCCGCAGATCTACTGGAACGTGCTGCTGCCCCAGGCCTATCGGATCATCATTCCGCCGCTTACCTCGGAATTCCTCAACGTCTTCAAGAACTCCTCCGTGGCCTCGCTGATCGGCCTGATGGAATTGCTCGCGCAGACCAAGCAGACCGCCGAGTTCTCCGCCAACCTGTTCGAAGCCTTCACCCTGGCCACGCTGATCTATTTCACCCTGAACATGAGCCTGATGCTGCTCATGCGCATGGTCGAGAAGAAAGTCGCGGTGCCCGGCCTGATCTCCGTGGGGGGTAAATAATGGAACTCGACTTCACTGGCATCATCCCGGCCATTCCCGGTTTGTGGAACGGCATGGTGATGACCCTCAAGCTGATGGCCTTGGGCGTGGTCGGCGGGATCATCCTCGGCACGATCCTGGCGCTGATGCGCCTGTCCCATAACAAGCTGGTCTCCAATATCGCTGGCGCCTACGTCAACTATTTCCGCTCGATCCCGCTGCTGCTGGTGATCACCTGGTTCTACCTGGCGGTACCGTTCGTGCTGCGCTGGATCACCGGCGAAGACACGCCAATCGGGGCATTCGGTTCTTGCATCGTGGCGTTCATGATGTTCGAAGCGGCGTACTTCTGCGAAATCGTCCGGGCCGGCGTGCAGTCGATTCCCAAGGGCCAGATGGGCGCCGCCCAGGCACTGGGCATGAATTACGGCCAGACCATGCGCCTGATCATCCTGCCCCAGGCGTTTCGCAAGATGACCCCGCTGCTGTTGCAACAAAGCATCATCCTGTTTCAGGACACCTCGCTGGTCTACACGGTCGGCCTGGTGGACTTCCTCAATGCTTCGCGGGCCAGTGGTGACATCATCGGCCGCTCCAATGAGTTCCTGATCATCGCAGGTCTCGTGTACTTCACCGTCAGCTTTGCCGCCTCGCAGCTGGTCAAGCGTCTGCAAAAAAGGTTCGCCGTATGATCTCTATCAAGAACATCAACAAGTGGTATGGGGACTTCCAGGTACTGACCAATTGCAGCACCGAGGTCAGCAAGGGTGAGGTGGTGGTGGTATGCGGGCCGTCGGGTTCGGGCAAGTCCACGTTGATCAAGTGCGTGAACGCCCTGGAACCGTTCCAGAAAGGCGACATCGTGGTCGATGGCACGTCCATCGCCGACCCGAAGACCAACCTGCCGAAACTGCGTTCGCGCGTGGGCATGGTGTTCCAGCATTTCGAACTGTTCCCGCACCTGACCATCACCGAAAACCTGACCATCGCGCAGATCAAGGTGCTGGGTCGCAGCAAGGAAGAAGCCACCAAGAAAGGCCTGCAACTGCTTGAGCGGGTCGGCCTCTCGGCCCACGCCCACAAGCACCCGGGCCAGCTCTCCGGCGGCCAGCAGCAGCGCGTGGCGATTGCCCGTGCCCTGGCAATGGACCCGGTGGTGATGCTGTTCGACGAGCCGACCTCGGCCCTCGACCCGGAAATGGTCAACGAAGTGCTCGACGTGATGGTGCAACTGGCCCACGAAGGCATGACCATGATGTGCGTGACCCACGAAATGGGCTTCGCCCGCAAAGTGGCGAACCGGGTGATCTTCATGGACCAGGGCCAGATCATCGAAGACTGCAAGAAAGAAGAGTTCTTCGGCGACATCAGCGCCCGCTCCGAACGCGCGCAGCATTTCCTTGAGAAAATCCTGCAGCACTAAACAACACCGCTCCCCACTGTGGGAGCGAGCTTGCTCGCGATGACTGCCTACGGATCGACCATTGTGTTGCCTGACAGTCCGCTATCGCGAGCAAGCTCGCTCCCACATAGGGATCGGAGTTGGCTTGTCGATTTGTGTAGTGGTTGACCCAAGGCTTCTGTGATGAAATGCGACCCCACCCTCTATCGCGCCGCGCCGCCATCACTCGCCGTGAAACCCCGCCTGATCCGCCATCTGTTCCTGCCGCCACTGGTCATTGCCCTGATGATCGGCCTGGGTTACCTCGGCTTCTGGATCAGCGAGCACTATGGCGTACGCGGCCTCGCCGAGAATGGCGAGCGTCAGTTGGAACTGCACGCCCGTGCGGTCGAGAGCGAGATCAGCAAGTACACCTACCTGCCCAGCCTGCTGGAGCTTGAATCAAGTGTCTCGCAACTGCTCGACGACCCGACGCCCGAGCACCGCAGGACCGTCAATGAATACCTCGAAGGCCTGAACCGTCGCAGCCGCAGCCGGGCCATCTACGTGATGGACACCACCGGCCGGGTGATGGCCACCAGCAACTGGCGCGATGTCGACAGTTACCTGGGCGAAGACCTGTCCTTCCGTGCCTACTTCCAGAATGCCGTACGCGGCCAGCCGGGGCGTTTCTACGGCATCGGCAGCACCAACGGCGAACCCGGCTACTACCTGGCCCATGGCCTGGAGCAACAAGGCAAGATCATCGGCGTCGCCGTGGTCAAGGTGCGCCTCGAAGCCCTGGAGGAACGCTGGCAGCGTGCGCGGCTGGAGGCGTTCGTCAGTGATGAGAACGGCATCATCATCCTGTCCAGCGACCCGGCGCGGCGGCTCAAGTCGGTTCGCCCCCTGAGCGACGACACCAAGGAACGCCTGGCCCGCAGCCTGCAGTACTACTGGTTCCCGCTCAATGAACTGGTGCCCCTGGCCCGGGAACGCCTGGCCGAAGGCATGGAGAAGCTGACGTTCCCGGCCAACAGCGAACTGGTGTCCGACGAGCGCGCCATCAGCTACTTGTCGCAGACCCGGCCCTTGAGCGATACACCGTGGAATTTCACCCTGCTGACCCCACTTGAAGACCTGCGTCGCCAGGCGATCAACCAAGGCATCCTGGTGGCCGTGGCCTTCGCCCTGGTGGCATTCCTGTTGATCGCCTGGAACGAACGGCGCAAGGTCATCGCCACCCGTCTCGCGGCCCGGGAAGCCTTGCAGCAAGCCAACAACCAGCTCGAGCGTCGGATTACCGAACGCACCACCGACCTGCGCGCCAGCAACGAACGACTCAAGGGCCAGATCCGCGAACGGCGGCAGGCCGAAGAGACCTTGCGCCGGGCCCAGGACGAATTGGTCCAGGCCGGTAAACTGGCGGCCATCGGGCAGATGTCCACCAGCATCGCCCACGAACTCAACCAGCCGCTGGCGGCACTGCGCACCTTGTCCGGCAATACCGTGCGCTTCCTGGAACGCGGCCAGCTGGACATCGCCAGCGCCAACCTCAAGACCATCAACGATTTGATCGACCGCATGGGCCGGATCACCGCCAGCCTGCGCGCCTTTGCCCGGCGTGGGGACGACCAGGGCCAGGCCAGCCTCGGCAAAGGTGTCGAGGCCGCGCTGCAACTGCTGGGCGCTCGTCTTGAAAGCTTGAACATCCAGATTCATTCCAGCTTCGACGACGTCCAGGTGCAAATTGACCAGACGCGCCTGGAGCAGATCCTGGTGAACCTGATCGGCAATGCCCTGGACGCCATGCAGACGCAACCCGAACCGCAGCTGTGGCTCGAAGGCCAGGCCGGCGATGGCAAATATCGCCTGCGCGTGCGGGATAACGGCCACGGTATTGACCCAGAAGCACGCAAGCATCTGTTCGAACCCTTCTTCACCACCAAACCCGGCGAACAAGGCCTGGGCCTGGGCCTGACGCTTTCCGCCAGCCTGGCCGCCGCCACGGGTGGATACCTGGGCGTCGAACACCCGGTCGAGGGCAGTGGAACCACGTTTGTCCTCAGTTTACCGTTGGTAAGCCTATTACCTGCCGAGCCGCTATGAACAACGACCTGAGCGTACTGATCGTCGAAGACGACCCCCATGTCCTGCTGGGCTGCAAGCAGGCGCTGACCCTGGAAGACATTCCCTGCATCGGCGTGGGCAGCGCCGAAGAGGCCCTGGAGCGCGTCGACGATAACTTTGCCGGCATCGTCATCAGCGACATTCGCCTGCCGGGCATCGATGGCCTGGAACTGCTGACCCGCCTCAAGGCGCGGGACCGCAGCTTGCCGGTGGTGCTGATCACCGGCCACGGCGACATCTCCATGGCCGTCGGCGCCATGCAAAAAGGCGCCTATGACTTCATGGAGAAACCCTTCTCCCCTGAACGCCTGGTGGACGTCGCCCGCCGTGCCCTGGAGCAGCGCAGCCTCGCTCGGGAAGTGTCATCGCTGCGTCGGCAATTGGCCGAACGCGATTCCCTGGAAGGCCGGATCATTGGCCGCTCACCCGCCATGCAGCACCTGCGCGCGCTGATCGCCAACGTCGCCGACACCTCGGCCAACGTGCTGATCGAAGGTGAAACCGGCACCGGCAAGGAATTGGTCGCCCGTTGCCTGCATGACTTCAGCCGACGCCACGACAAGCAGTTCGTCGCGCTGAACTGCGGCGGCCTGCCGGAGAACCTGTTCGAAAGCGAGATTTTCGGCCACGAGGCCAATGCCTTTACCGGTGCCGGCAAACGCCGGATCGGCAAGATCGAACACGCCGACGGTGGCACGCTGTTTCTCGACGAAGTGGAAAGCATGCCCCTGCCCTTGCAGATCAAGTTGCTGCGCGTGCTGCAGGAACGCACCCTCGAGCGCCTGGGCTCGAACCAGAGCGTGGCCGTGGATTGCAGGGTCATCGCCGCCACCAAGTCCGACCTGGACGAAATGGGCCGGTCCGGGCAGTTCCGCAGCGACTTGTATTACCGCCTCAACGTGGTGACCCTGGAACTGCCGCCACTGCGCGAGCGGCGCGAAGACATCCTGCAACTGTTCAAGCACTTTCTCCAGCAGTCGTCCCTGCGCTTCGACCGCACGGTGCCGGAGTTGGACAACCAGACCCTGTCGAACCTGATGAGCCACGACTGGCCGGGCAACGTACGCGAACTGCGCAACGTCGCCGAGCGTTACGCCCTGGGCCTGCCGGCGTTCAAGCGCTCCGGTGCCAGCGGCGGCAACCAGGGCCTGGCCTTCGCCGAAGCAGTCGAAGCCTTCGAGCGCAACCTGCTGGTGGACGCCCTGCAACGCAGCGGTGGCAACCTGACCCAGGCCAGCCTGGAACTGGGCATGGCCAAGACCACGCTGTTCGACAAAGTCAAAAAGTATGGCTTGAGCCATTAATCAACTGGGCGGGAAACTGTGGATCTGATTTTCAAGGCAGCGCTCGGTGCAGCCGTGGTGGTCATCCTGGCGATGCTGGCCAAGACCAGGAACTATTACATCGCCGGGCTCGTGCCGCTGTTCCCGACCTTCGTCCTGATCGCCCATTACATCGTCGGCAAGGGCCGCTCGGTGGACGACCTGAAGACCACCATCGTGTTTGGGATGTGGTCGATCATTCCGTACTTTGTCTATCTGGCAACGCTGTACGTGATGGTCGACCGCATGCGCCTGGAGGCGTCCCTGGCCGTAGCGGCGGTGGCGTGGCTGATGGCCGCGACGGTGCTGGTCAGCGCCTGGGTAAGCATCCACGGCTAATCCCTGTAGGAGCTGCCGAGCAACGCGAGGCTGCGATCTTTCCTTGGACACTTGAGTTTCTAGCGAAAGATCAAAAGATCGCAGCCTCGCGTTGCTCGACAGCTCCTACACAGTTCCTACACAAACCTGTGATCAATAACCGACGGTAAATCGCGTCCGCGAAAACTGCGGTGTTTCCACTTCATCGATCATCGCGATGGCGTAGTCGGCAAAGCTGATCCAGCTACGCCCGGCATCGTCGAACAGCAGGTGATTCTTGCCGAGGCGAAACTGCTCGGTGCGCTCGGTTTCGACGAACTCTGCCGAAGGCGAAAGGAAGGTCCAGTCCAGGTCTTGCTCCTGGCGCAGTACGTCCAGGAACAATGCTCCGGCGCTGGCTTCGGCCAGGTATTCCTCCGGGAAGCCATCGCTGTCGATCACACGAGAGCCGTCCGGAAGCAACAACGAACCGGCCCCGCCGACCACCAGCAAACGCTTGACCCCAGCGGCTTTCACCGGCGCGATGAGCTTGTCGGCCGGCACGCTGGCAAAGTGGGCCGCGCTGATCACCACATCGTGATCGGTCACCGCCGCCGTCAATGCCTCGCTGTCCAATACATCCAGTTGCTTGCTGACCACCCCGGCCCTTTCACCGATTTTCGCGGTGTTGCGGGCAATGGCCGTCACGCTGTGACCACGGCGCAGGGCTTCTTCCAGCAATTGGCTGCCGGCGCGACCGGTGGCGCCGATGATTGCGATTTTGCTCATGGTGTTCTCCAGTGATTACACATAGGGGCTATTGAAGCTGTGCTCGAAACGGGCATGACAAATCTTTTCGGTATGTACACCGTTGTGGCGAGGGAGCTTGCTCCCTCGCCACAGAAGCGCAGAATCAGGGTTGTCACCACTTCATCTCGCCCTTTGCCACCTTGGCACTGAGCTCCAGGGAACTGTCTTCACCCAGGTTCGGGTAGCGTTGCTTCATGGCTGCGATCAGCGCGGCGGAATCCTTGGCCTTGGCGGTTTCTTCATCGAAGGCCTTGATGTAGCCCGCGGTGAATGTCACCGGGGCCAGGGACCGGGCGCTTTCACCCAGGTAGTGGCCCGGGATCACGGTGTTCGGTTGCAGCTTTTCAATACCGGCGAGGGTCGCCAGCCAGTCCTTGTGGGACTGCGGCGTCTGGGTGTCAGCCATCCAGACATGAATGTTTTCGGCCACCACCACACCGCCTACCACGGCCTTGATCGATGGAATCCACACGAAACTGCGGTCCGGCTGTGGGCCATCGAGGCCGACGATCTGCAAGCGCTGGCCTTCCAGGGTCAGGCTGTCGCCCTTGAGCACCTGGGGCACGATGGCTTTGGCCGGGGCATCGGTCTTCAGGATCGGCCCCCAATATTTCAGCTTGCCGTCCATGGTCTGCTTGATGTGCGCGACAGTCGGCGCGGACGCCAGCACCTTGGCCTCGGGGAACGCGGCGGTGAGGGTTTCCAGACCAAAATAGTAGTCCGGATCGCCGTGGCTGATGTAGATCGTGGTCAATCGCTTGCCGCTGGCGCGAATTTTTTCCACCACCTGTGCGGCCTGGGTCTTGCCGAACTGGGCGTCCACCAGGATTGCCTCTTTTTCACCGCTGACTAAAACCGAAGTCACCGGAAAAACCGCCGCCGCGCCGGGGTTGTAGACGTCCAGCGTCAGGCCGGCGGCCCAGGTCTGGGCGGTGAAGGCCAGGGCGGCGGTTGCCAACAGCAGGCGCTTGAGTGGGATAAATCCGGTCATGGTGTGCTCCGTTGTCCAAAAACCCGTCAGGGGAATGAGACTGAGCTTAGTGACCTGACTCGTTTCAAAAAATGCGATGATCGAACATAGTTTGTTTCTGAAATCGGGCAGATCATGGATCGTCTACAAGCAATGCGGGTGTTCGTCACGGTGGTGGACCTGGGCAGCCAGTCGGCGGCGGCCGAGCATCTGGACCTGTCGCGGCCGGTGGTGTCGCGGTATCTGGCGGAGCTGGAGGACTGGGTCGGTGCCCGGCTGATGCACCGCACCACTCGCAAACTGAGCCTGACGGCCGCAGGCTCCGAGATCCTGCCGCGGTGCCGGCAGATGCTCGAGCTGTCCGGCGACATGCAAGCCGCCGTCAGCACTCCGGACGATGCGCCACGGGGCATGTTGCGCATCAGTGCCAGTACCTCGTTCGGCCAGGCCCAACTGGCGAGCGCCATGGCCGAATACGTCAAGCGCTACCCAGGGGTGAGCGTCGACCTGCAAATGCTCGACCGCACCGTGAACCTGGTGGATGAGCGCATCGACCTGGCGATCCGCATGAGCAACGACCTGGACCCGAACCTGATTGCCCGTCGCCTCACGGTCTGCCGCTCGGTGATCTGCGCCTCGCCACAGTACCTGCGCGAGCACCCGACACCGCTGCGCGTGGAAGACCTGAGCCGGCACAACTGCCTGACCCACTCCTACGTCGGCAAGAGCCTGTGGCATTTCGAGCAGGACGGCGAGCAGGTCTCGGTGCCGGTGCAAGGTAATATCAGCGCCAACGAAGCCAGCACGTTGCTTCAGGCAACGATAGCCGGTGCCGGCGTGGCCATGCTGCCCAGCTACCAGGCCGGCGCCCACATCAAGAACGGCGAACTGACCCGCCTGCTGCCCCACGCCGAACCCCGCCGGATGAACATGTACGCGGTGTACGCCTCACGCAAACACATGCCGTCGGCACTGCGCAGCCTGCTGGATTTTTTGGTGCTGAAGTTTCCCGAGATGCCGGAGTGGGATGTGGGGTTGTAGCTGCCACTTGTGAACGCCTGTGTGGGAGCGAGCTTGCTCGCGATAGCGGAGTGTCAGCCACCCATTTAATGACTGATACACCGCCATCGCGAGCAAGCTCGCTCCCACAATGGAGATCGGCGTATGACCAGGATTTCACCATTAGCCCGCCCCAAGGCATACTTGCGGCCCTCCGAGTTCCAGAACCCATCGCCCCATGCGTATCCACGTCAGTTTCATCGACCGAGTTGGCATCACCCAGGAAGTCCTGGCCTTGCTCGGTGGGCGCAATCTCAATCTGGATGCGGTGGAGATGGTGCCGCCCAACGTCTACATCGACGCCCCGACCCTCAGCCCGCAAGTACTCGACGAGTTGCGCGAGGCGCTGTTCAGCGTGCGCGGCGTGCAGGCGGTCACCGTGGTGGACATCCTGCCGGGCCAGCGTCGGCACTTGCAGCTCGACGCCTTGCTCGCGGCCATGACCGACCCGGTGCTGGCCCTGGACAGTGCCGGCAAGGTGCTGCTGGCCAACCCAGCGCTGATTGCCCTGTACGGGCGTGAACCGGCCGGGGAAAGCGTGGCCGAGCTGTTCGGTGACGAGGCCTTGCTGGACGCCTTGCTGGAGAACGGTTTTCGCTTGCCGCTGCGGGAAATCACCCTCAACGGCCAGACCTTGCTGCTGGACGCCACGCCCATCACCGATGCCGGCGCGCTGCTGACGCTGTATCAGCCGAACCGCATCGGCGAGCGCCTGTCGGCACTGCATCACGATCACGCCGAAGGTTTCGACGCGCTGCTGGGCGAATCCCCGGCGATCCGCACCCTCAAGGCCCGGGCCCAGCGGGTCGCGGCGCTGGATGCACCGCTGCTGATCCAGGGCGAAACAGGCACCGGCAAGGAACTGGTGGCCCGGGCGTGCCACGCCATCAGCGCCCGTCATGGCGCACCGTTCCTGGCCCTGAACTGCGCGGCATTGCCGGAGAACCTGGCGGAAAGCGAACTGTTCGGTTATGCCCCCGGCGCCTTCACCGGAGCGCAACGGGGTGGCAAGCCAGGGCTGATGGAGTTGGCGAACCAGGGCACGGTATTCCTCGATGAAATCGGCGAGATGTCGCCGTACCTGCAAGCCAAGCTGCTGCGCTTCCTGAACGATGGCAGCTTCCGCCGGGTGGGCGGCGACCGGGAAATCAAGGTCAACGTGCGGATCCTCAGCGCCACCCACCGCAACCTGGAGAAAATGGTCAGCGAGGGCTCGTTTCGCGAAGACCTGTTCTATCGCCTGAACGTGCTCAATGTCGAAGTCCCGCCGCTGCGGGAGCGCGGCCAGGACATCCTGCTGCTGGCGCGTTATTTCATGCAGCAGGCCTGCGCGCAGATCCAGCGCCCGGTCTGCCGCCTGGCCCCCGGCACTTACCCGGCCCTGCTGGGCAACCGCTGGCCGGGCAACGTGCGGCAATTGCAAAACGTGATCTTCCGCGCCGCGGCCATCTGCGAAAGCAGCCTGGTGGACATCGGCGACCTGGACATCGCCGGCACCTCCGTGGCGCGCCAGGGCGATGTGGAAGTCGAAAGCCTGGAACAGGCCGTGGAAAGCTTCGAGAAGCACCTGCTCGAAAGCCTCTACGTCAACTACCCCTCCACCCGCCAGCTCGCCAGCCGCCTGCAAACTTCCCACACCGCGATTGCCCATCGGTTGCGCAAGTATGGGATTTCCAACAAGCCATAAACCCGCCGCAATCCCCTTGTGGGAGCGAGCTTGCTCGCGATGACGGTAGCCCAGTCAGCCATAGGTTGGCTGACACACCGCTATCGCGAGCAAGCTCGCTCCCACAGGGGTTCTGTGTTGTGGTTGAGAATCGCGTTAAAAACGACCTCCACCTGTACTGAAAGCGCTACAGCGGAACGATATCGATACACTCATCGCTAAGCAGCGCTGCGCAAGGCTTTGATCCCACAACGATTTTTTCCAGCCTCCCAGCTGTAGCGATTTCGCTACAGCGAAGTCGGTCCAAGCTTCGACAAAACCAGTCAAACCGTTGATATGTAAGCAATTATTAACATTGGCCGCATTCTTGCTATGGGTATTAGCATTCGGCCGGGCCAAGCCCCGCGCCTTTCTTCGCGTCCACCAGACGATTCTGGCCCCAGGAGTTTCCATGAGCGAGTTGCGTTTCACTGAAGATCACGAATGGCTGCGCACCGAAGTCGACGGCAGCGTCACCGTCGGCATTACCGCTTTCGCGCAGAACGCATTGGGTGACGTGGTTTTTGTGCAACTGCCTGAATTGCAGGCCTATGAAAAAGGCGCCGAAGCCTCCACCGTGGAGTCGGTCAAGGCCGCCAGCGGTGTGTACATGCCCCTGGACGGTGAAGTGCTCGAAGTGAACGACAAACTCGACGCCAGCCCGGAGCTGGTCAACGAAGATCCGATGGGCGAAGGCTGGTTCTTCCGCTTTAAACCGATCGACGTCGACGCAGTGGCTAAGCTGTTGGATCAAGACGCCTACGATCGCCTGATCAAAGCCAACGCCCAAGCCTGAGGAGCGCCATATGACCGTTAATCTCGGCACCGCCAACGAATTCATCGCCCGCCACATCGGCCCGCGTGCCAGCGACGAGCAAGCCATGCTCGAGCGCCTGGGCTACGACTCCCTGGAAGCCCTGAGCGCCAGCGTCATCCCGGAAAGCATCAAGGGCACCAGCGTGCTGGACATGGGCGACGGCCAGAGCGAAGCCGATGCACTGGCCTCGATCAAGGCCATCGCCGCCAAGAACCAACTGTTCAAGACCTACATCGGCCAGGGCTACTACAACTGCCATACGCCGTCACCGATCCTGCGCAACCTGCTGGAAAACCCGGCCTGGTACACCGCCTACACCCCGTACCAGCCAGAAATTTCCCAGGGCCGTCTCGAAGCGCTGTTGAACTTCCAGACCTTGATCAGCGACCTTACCGGCCTGCCGATCGCCAACGCGTCCTTGCTCGACGAAGCCACCGCCGCCGCCGAAGCCATGACCTTCTGCAAGCGCCTGAGCAAGAACAAGGGCAGCAACGCGTTCTTCGCCTCCGTGCACAGCCACCCGCAAACCCTCGACGTGCTGCGCACCCGTGCCGAGCCCCTGGGCATCGACGTAGTGGTCGGCGATGAGCGCGAACTGAGCGACGTCAGCGGCTTCTTCGGCGCGCTGCTGCAATACCCGGCCAGCAACGGTGACCTGTTCGACTACCGCGAACTGACCGAACGCTTCCACACGGCCAACGCCCTGGTGGCCGTGGCTGCGGATCTGCTGGCCCTGACCCTGTTGACCCCGCCAGGTGAGTTTGGCGCCGACGTGGCCATCGGCAGCGCCCAGCGCTTCGGTGTGCCGCTGGGCTTCGGTGGCCCGCATGCGGCGTATTTCTCCACCAAGGACGCCTTCAAGCGCGACATGCCGGGCCGTCTGGTCGGCGTTTCCGTGGACCGTTTCGGCAAGCCGGCCCTGCGCCTGGCGATGCAGACCCGCGAGCAACACATCCGCCGCGAGAAAGCCACGAGCAACATCTGCACCGCCCAGGTGCTGCTGGCCAACATCGCCAGCATGTACGCCGTGTACCACGGTCCCAAGGGCCTGGTGCAAATTGCCAATCGCATCCATCACCTGACCGCGATCCTCGCCAAGGGCCTGGGCGCGCTAGGGCTCAGCGTCGAGCAAGAGAGCTTCTTCGACACCCTGACCCTGCGCACCGGCGCGCAAACCGCTGCCCTGCACGACAAGGCCCGCGCACAGCGCATCAACCTGCGTGTGGTGGACGCGCAACGCCTGGGCCTGTCCCTGGACGAGACCACCAGCCAGGCTGACGTCGAAGCCCTGTGGAAGCTGTTGGCCGACGGCAAGGCGCTGCCGGACTTCGCGGTACTGGCCGCCAGCGTGCAAAGCCGCATTCCGGCCGAGCTGGTGCGCCAATCGGCGATCCTCAGCCACCCAGTGTTCAACCGCTACCACTCCGAAACCGAGCTGATGCGCTACCTGCGCAAGCTCGCCGACAAGGACCTGGCCCTGGATCGCACCATGATCCCGCTGGGTTCCTGCACCATGAAACTCAACGCCGCCAGCGAAATGATCCCGGTGACCTGGGCCGAGTTCGGCGCCCTGCACCCGTTCGCCCCGGCCGAGCAGAGCGCTGGCTACCAGCAACTGACCGACGAGCTGGAGGCCATGCTCTGCGCCGCCACCGGCTATGACGCGGTGTCGCTGCAACCCAACGCCGGTTCCCAGGGCGAATACGCCGGCCTGCTGGCGATCCGTGCCTATCACCAGAGCCGTGGCGAAGACCGTCGCGACATCTGCCTGATCCCGTCCTCGGCCCACGGCACCAACCCGGCCACCGCCCACATGGCCGGCATGCGCGTGGTCGTGACCGCCTGCGATGCCCGCGGCAACGTCGACATCGAAGACCTGCGGGCCAAGGCCATCGAGCACCGCGAACACCTCGCCGCGCTGATGATCACCTACCCGTCCACCCACGGTGTGTTCGAAGAAGGCATCCGCGAAATCTGCGGCATCATTCATGACAACGGCGGCCAGGTGTACATCGACGGCGCCAACATGAACGCCATGGTCGGCCTCTGCGCCCCAGGCAAGTTCGGCGGCGACGTGTCGCACCTGAACCTGCACAAGACCTTCTGCATTCCCCACGGCGGTGGCGGCCCGGGCGTCGGCCCGATTGGCGTCAAGTCACACCTGGCACCGTTCCTGCCGGGCCACGCCAACATGGAACGCAAGGAAGGCGCGGTGTGCGCGGCGCCGTTCGGCAGCGCGAGCATCCTGCCGATCACCTGGATGTACATCCGCATGATGGGTGGCGCCGGCCTCAAGCGCGCTTCGCAACTGGCGATCCTCAACGCCAACTACATCGCCCGTCGCCTGGAAGAGCACTACCCCGTGCTCTACTCCGGCAGCAACGGCCTGGTGGCCCACGAATGCATCCTGGACCTGCGTCCACTCAAGGACAGCAGCGGCATCAGCGTCGATGACGTGGCCAAGCGCCTGATCGATTTCGGTTTCCACGCGCCGACCATGTCGTTCCCAGTGGCCGGCACGTTGATGATCGAGCCGACCGAAAGCGAATCCAAGGAAGAGCTGGACCGTTTCTGCGACGCCATGATCTGCATCCGCGAAGAAATTCGCGCGGTGGAAAACGGCAGCCTGGACAAAGACGACAACCCACTGAAGAACGCCCCGCACACTGCGGCGGAAATCGTCGGTGAATGGACCCACCCTTACAGCCGCGAACAGGCGGTGTACCCGGTGGCGTCGTTGATCGAAGGCAAGTACTGGCCGCCTGTGGGCCGGGTCGACAACGTGTTCGGCGACCGCAATCTGGTCTGCGCCTGCCCGTCGATCGAAAGCTACGCTTGACCTGAAGGGGGCGGGTTTGCTCGCCCCCACCAGACACGCCGCATCCCTTGTGAAAACACTTTCCCAGGGGAAACCACAGCCCCTGTGGGAGCGAGCTTGCTCGCGATAGCGGTGTGACAGCTGACAGAGATGTTGACTGACACTCCGCTATCGCGAGCAAGCTCGCTCCCACAAGGAACCTGTACCCGACTTCATAATCGTCGATCCTCATAAAAAGAAACCGGAGAAACACCATGTCGTTAAGCGTGTTCGACCTGTTCAAGATCGGTATCGGCCCTTCCAGCTCCCATACCGTCGGCCCGATGCGTGCCGCTGCCCGTTTCGCCGAGGGGCTGCGTCGCGATGACTTGCTCAATTGCACCACCAGCGTCAAGGTCGAGCTCTACGGCTCGCTCGGCGCCACCGGCAAGGGCCACGGCAGCGACAAGGCCGTGCTGCTGGGCCTGGAAGGCGAGCATCCCGACACCGTGGACACCGAAACCGTCGACGCCCGCCTCCAAGCGATCCGCAGCAGCGGTCGCCTGAACCTGCTCGGCGAACACTCCATCGAATTCAATGAAAAGCTGCACCTGGCGATGATCCGCAAGCCGTTGGCCTTTCACCCCAACGGCATGATCTTCCGCGCCTTCGATGCCGCAGGGCTGCAAGTGCGCAGCCGCGAGTACTACTCGGTCGGTGGCGGCTTTGTCGTCGATGAAGACGCGGCTGGCGCCGATCGCATCGTCGAAGACGCCACGCCCCTGACCTTCCCATTCAAGAGTGCCAAGGACCTGCTGGGCCATTGCAGCACCTATGGCCTGTCCATCAGCCAGGTGATGCTGACCAACGAAAGCGCCTGGCGCCCCGAAGCCGAGACCCGTGCCGGCCTGCTGAAGATCTGGCAGGTGATGCAGGATTGCGTGGCGGCCGGCTGTCGCAACGAAGGGATTCTGCCAGGCGGGCTGAAGGTCAAGCGCCGCGCCGCGGCGTTGCACCGCCAGCTGTGCAAGAACCCCGAAGCCGCACTGCGTGATCCACTGTCAGTGCTGGACTGGGTCAACCTGTACGCCTTGGCGGTCAACGAAGAAAACGCCTATGGCGGCCGCGTCGTCACCGCGCCTACCAACGGGGCGGCGGGTATCGTCCCGGCCGTGCTGCATTACTACATGCGCTTTATCCCCGGGGCCAGCGAGGATGGCGTGGTGCGGTTCCTGCTGACCGCCGCCGCCATCGGCATCCTGTACAAGGAAAACGCCTCCATCTCCGGCGCCGAAGTCGGTTGCCAGGGGGAAGTGGGCGTGGCCTGTTCCATGGCCGCCGGCGCCCTCTGCGAAGTGCTCGGTGGTAGCGTGCAGCAAGTGGAAAACGCCGCCGAGATCGGCATGGAACACAACCTCGGCCTGACCTGCGACCCGATTGGCGGCCTGGTGCAGGTGCCATGCATCGAACGCAACGCCATGGGTTCGGTGAAGGCCATCAACGCGGTGCGCATGGCCATGCGCGGCGACGGGCATCATTTCGTCTCCCTCGACAAAGTCATCCGCACCATGCGCCAGACCGGCGCCGACATGAAAAGCAAATACAAGGAGACCGCCCGCGGCGGTCTGGCGGTCAACATCATCGAATGCTGATGCGGCCTCACTTCCACATTTTTTCCAGGAGCTGATATGTCCACCGAACAACTGCTGAAGACCCCGCTGCACGCGCTGCACCTCGAACTCGGCGCCCGCATGGTGCCGTTCGCCGGCTACGACATGCCGGTGCAGTACCCACTGGGGGTGATGAAGGAACACCAGCACACCCGTGATCAGGCCGGGCTGTTCGACGTGTCCCATATGGGCCAGATCCGCCTGACCGGCGCAGGCGCCGCCAAGGCCCTGGAAACCCTGGTGCCGGTGGACATCATCGACCTGCCGGTGGGCATGCAGCGCTACGCCATGTTCACCAACGAGAACGGCGGCATCCTCGACGACCTGATGGTCGCCAACCTGGGCAATGACGAACTCTTCCTGGTGGTCAACGCGGCCTGCAAGGACCAGGACCTGGCCCACCTGCGGGCCCACATTGGCGCGCAGTGCAGCATCGAGCCACTGTTCGAAGCCCGCGCCCTGCTCGCCCTGCAAGGCCCGGCCGCCGTCGCCGTGCTCGCACGCCTGGCGCCGGACGTGGCGAAGATGACCTTCATGCAGTTCCAGCGCGTCACGCTGTTGGGCATGGACTGCTTTGTCAGCCGTTCGGGCTACACCGGTGAAGACGGTTTCGAAATCTCGGTACCCGCCGCCGATGCGGAAAAACTGGCCCGCGCCCTGCTGGCCGAGCCGGAAGTCGCGGCCATCGGCCTCGGTGCCCGTGACTCCCTGCGCCTGGAAGCCGGCCTGTGCCTCTACGGCCACGACATGAACACCGAGACCACGCCGATCGAAGCCAGCCTGTTGTGGGCGATTTCCAAAGTACGTCGTGCCGACGGCGCCCGCGCTGGCGGTTTCCCCGGCGCTGAAACCGTATTCGCCCAACAACAGGGCGGCGTGAAGCGCAAACGCGTCGGCCTGCTGCCCCAGGAACGCACACCAGTGCGCGAAGGCGCAGAGATCGTCAACGAAGCGGGCGAGATTATCGGTGCGGTGTGCAGCGGCGGTTTCGGCCCGACCCTGGGCGGTCCGTTGGCGATGGGTTACCTGGACAGCGCCTATGTCGCACTGGATACGCCAGTCTGGGCCATCGTGCGTGGGAAAAAGGTGCCTTTACTTGTAAGCAAAATGCCATTCGTCCCACAACGCTACTACCGCGGCTGATTGACTGTTTCTATAAGTAACGCGATTGCGTTATACGTGCACTAATGTGTAACGCAACCGCCATAAAAAGGTGCATATCTTTAGACATTGAACAACGCTTATAACGGTCGCAAACAATTGAACTAGCCTATCGAATAAGCTCCGCCCGGTGGTGTATGTAAATGCTTGCAAGCTGAGCAAATACGGGGCTTCCCCGGGGGGTTGTTTTTTCATTCGTAGTTGGCGTAGAGTTTGGTCACTGTGTTTGCATGGGTCGCTTGGAATCGTGACCTGGGCAGTAGCTTATGAAGTTCGCTACATCCCGTTCGACGTCTCTTACTTTCCTGCAACCCAGCCCCAGTACTCTTTCATGCGAAAGAGGCTGTCATCAATTTTAGCGTCAAAGGAAATAAGAAAATGTCTCAACGTCAGAGCGGTACCGTCAAGTGGTTCAACGACGAGAAGGGTTTTGGTTTTATCACGCCTGAAAGCGGTCCGGACCTGTTCGTGCATTTCCGCGCCATCCAGGGCAACGGCTTCAAGAGCCTGAAAGAAGGCCAGAAAGTCACTTTCGTTGCTGTGCAAGGCCAGAAAGGCATGCAGGCTGACGAGGTTCAAGCAGAAGCCTAAGGCTTTCGCACACTAAAAAGCCCCTGATTGATATCAGGGGCTTTTTTATGGGCGTAAATCCGTAAAATGGCTTCTTTTTTCGTCCGAGGCCGTCATGCCGAAACACCTGCTCACCCCCCAGGGCGACTTTCCTCCCGCCGGCCTGGGTCGTCGCCTGGCCGCGATGTTCTATGACTTCTTACTGTGCACCGCGCTGCTGATCGTCACCAGCGGCGCCTACAAGATGATCCAGATGGCGATCATCGGCGAAGAAAAAATGCGTGCCCTGACCGAAGCCGGCGCACTGGACGGTGACCCGCTGCTATCCACCGTGCTGCTGTTCGTGCTGTTCGGCTTCTTCGCCAAGTTCTGGACCCACAACGGCCAGACCCTGGGCATGCAGGTGTGGTGCATCCGCGTACAGAATGCCGATGGCACGGCCATCAGCCTATGGCAGGCGCTGTTGCGGTTCGTGGTATCGATTGCGTCATTGCTGCTGGTGGGGCTGGGCTTCATCTGGGTGCTGTTCGACAAGCGCAAGCGCAGCTGGCATGACATCTACTCGGATACGCAGTTGGTGCGGATTCCCAAGAAGACCAAGTAAGAACACCACGTCAGTGGGTTTGATCGTTCCCACGCTCTGCGTGGGAATGTAGCCCGGGACGCTCTGCGTCCCAAAAAGCCGAACGCGGAGCGTCCGCGGAGGCGTTCCCACGCAGAGCGTGGGAACGATCAACGTCTTGAAGCCTCAGCCTTCCAACAGTCAGGCATTGCCCGCCAGCTTCATCCGCGCCGCCTGGGTGAAGTCCAGCATGCGCTTGAGCGGGCGAATCGCCTGGGGGATCAGCGCCGGGTCGACGAAGATCTCGTTGGCACCCTCCTGCAAGCTCTTGAGCGTACGCTCCAGGGTATTCATCGCCATCCATGGGCAGTGTGCGCAACTGCGGCACGCCGCGCCGTTACCAGCGGTAGGGGCTTCGATGAAGACCTTGTCCGGGCACAGCTGCTGCATCTTGTAGAAAATGCCCCGGTCGGTGGCGACGATCAGCGTCTTGTTCGGCAGCGTCTGGGCCGCGGCGATCAATTGGCTGGTGGAGCCCACGGCATCCGCCAGTTCGATCACCGACGTCGGCGACTCCGGGTGCACCAGGATCGCAGCGTCCGGGTACAGCGCCTTCATGTCCTCCAACTGTTTGGACTTGAACTCTTCGTGGACGATGCAGGCACCGTCCCAGAGCAGCATGTCGGCGCCGGTCTTGCGCTGGATGTAAGTGCCAAGGTGCTTGTCCGGGCCCCAGATGATCGTCTCGCCGTTGTCCATCAGGCTCTCGACGATTTCCAGCGCGCAACTGGACGTCACCACCCAGTCGGCCCGGGCCTTCACTGCCGCCGAGGTGTTGGCATACACCACCACGGTGCGCTCCGGATGCTGGTCGCAGAACGCCGAGAACTCGTCCACCGGGCAGCCCAGGTCCAGGGAGCAGGTGGCTTCCAGGGTGGGCATCAGCACACGCTTTTCGGGGTTGAGGATCTTGGCGGTCTCGCCCATGAACTTGACCCCCGCCACCACCACGGTCTTGGCGGGGTGGGCATTGCCGAAGCGGGCCATTTCCAGGGAGTCGGACACGCAACCACCGGTCTCTTCGGCCAGGGCCTGGATGATCGGGTCGCAGTAGAAGTGCGCGACCAGCACCGCGTCCTGAGCCTTGAGCTCGGCGGCGATGGCGGCGCGGTACCAGGCCTCTTGCTCGGCGGTCAGCGGCTTGGGCTGCTTGGCGTCGAGGTGGGCCTGGACCAGAAGGCGTTCGGAAATTTGCGTCATGTTCGCAAGACCTGCAAGCGCGTTTAGCGCGAAAGTCGAGTATACACCCGGCTCCGGACCACTCGGGTACCGCCGGGAAAGTGGGTATCAATCAGGCACGGGACAGCGTGAAGCCGGCAAGGCTACAGAATATCCCGTCGATGCAAAAGATCATTCTGACCTGTACCCGACCCTGGAACCGGACGCGCGCCCCAGCAAGGGCAAGCTGACCGAAATGTAATCACCTGCCCGGCCGGCTTATGTCATCTTCTTTTCAAAGCGACACAGGGGGATTGCCCCCGTGTTCGCTGCGAATCGACTGACGGACTTCCATCGTATGCAAACAAAAACTTCCCGGCGAACCTTCGTAAAGGGCCTGACTGCCGGCGGCATCCTTGGCGGCCTGGGCTTGTGGCGCGCGCCTGTCTGGGCGGTCACCGGGCCGGGCCAGCCCAACGTCCTGAGCGGCACCGAGTTCGATCTGTTCATCGGCGAAAGCCCGGTCAACTTCACCGGCCACCCACGTACCGCCCAAACCATCAACGGCGGCATTCCCGGCCCGCTGCTGCGCTGGCGTGAAGGCGACACCGTGACCCTGCGGGTGCGCAATCGCTTGAAGGATACAACCTCCATCCACTGGCACGGCATCCTGCTGCCAGCCAACATGGACGGCGTTCCGGGGTTGAGTTTCAAGGGCATCGAACCCGACGGCATGTACGTGTATCAGTTCAAGGTCCGGCAAAACGGCACCTACTGGTACCACAGCCATTCCGGCTTCCAGGAACAATCCGGGGTCTACGGCCCGCTGGTGATCGACGCCAGGGAACCGGAGCCCTTCCAGTACGAACGGGACTACGTGGTGATGCTCACCGACTGGACCGATGAAGACCCCGGCAACATCCTTCGCAAGCTCAAGAAACAGTCGGACTACTACAACTACAACAAACGCACCGTCGGCGACTTCATTGACGATGTGGGCAAGAACGGCTGGGCCAGCACCGTGGCCGATCGCAAGATGTGGGCCGAGATGAAGATGAATCCCACTGACCTGGCCGATGTCAGTGGCGCCACCTACACCTACCTCATGAACGGCCAGGCGCCGGACATGAACTGGACCGGCCTGTTCAGGCCTGGCGAACGTCTTCGCCTGCGCTTTATCAACGGCTCGGCCATGAGCTATTTCGACGTGCGCATTCCCGGCTTGAAGATGACGGTGGTGGCGTCCGACGGCCAATACGTCAAACCGGTGAGTGTCGATGAGTTTCGGATCGCCGTGGCCGAAACCTATGACGTCATCGTCGAACCGACCGAGGAGGCCTACACCCTGTTCGCCCAGTCCATGGACCGCACCGGCTATGCCCGCGGCACTCTCGCGGCCAGGGCCGGGTTGTCGGCACCGGTGCCGCCCCTGGACCCGCGGCCATTGGTGACCATGGACGACATGGGCATGGGTGGCATGGACCACGGCAGCATGGCCGACATGGGGCAAATGAGCGGCATGGACCACGGCTCGATGCAGGGCATGGCCGGGATGGACGACAGCTCGATGCAAGGTATGGATCACAGCCAGATGCAGGGCATGGGCGACATGGCCGGGATGGATCACGGTGCCATGCAAGGCATGGACGGCATGCTCTCGCACCCCGACACCGAGAAAGACAACCCCCTGGTGGACATGCAGGCCATGAGCGTCAAGCCCAAGCTCGACGACCCGGGTATGGGGCTGCGCGACAACGGCCGCAAAGTGCTGACCTACTCAGACCTGCGCAGCACCTTCCCCGACCCCGACGGCCGCGAGCCGGGCCGTACGATCGAGCTGCACCTGACCGGGCACATGGAGAAATTCGCCTGGTCGTTCAACGGCGTGAAATTTTCCGACGCCGCGCCGCTGCTGCTCAAGTACGGCGAGCGACTGCGCATCGTGCTGATCAACGACACCATGATGACCCACCCCATCCACCTGCACGGCATGTGGAGCGACCTGGAGGACGAGAACGGCCAGTTCATGGTGCGCAAGCACACCATCGACGTGCCACCGGGCGCCAAGCGTAGCTACCGCGTCACCGCCGATGCCCTCGGGCGCTGGGCGTACCACTGTCATCTGCTGTTTCACATGGAGATGGGGATGTTCCGTGAAGTTCGGGTGCAGGAATGAGGAGCCGACCATGACCAGTGTTTTTCAATACCCCATGGCACTCATTGCCAGCCTGACCCTCGGCGCCACCTCGGCCTGGGCGGCGGGCAACGACATGCAAGGCATGGATCACAGCCAGATGCCCGGAATGGACCATAGCCAGATGCAAGGCATGGACTCGATGCAGGGCATGGAACCCATGCAATCAGCGCCGACCAGCAGCCGCACGCCGATCCCGGAACTGACCGCCGCCGACCGCGCCGCCGTCTACGAGGATCATGGCGGACACGCGATGCACGACAGCGCTATCAATTCGTTTTTCCTCATCGACCAACTGGAGTGGCAAGACGCCGATGACGGCAGCGCCCTGAGCTGGGATGCCTCCGGCTGGATCGGTGGCGACATTGATCGTTTGTGGCTGCGCTCCGAAGGTGAACGCCTCAACGGCAAGACCGAAGAGGCGGAACTTCAGGCCCTGTGGGGCCACGCCATCAGTCCTTGGTGGGACGTGGTGGCCGGCGTACGCCAGGACTTCAAGCCGGGCGATGCGCAAACCTGGGCCGCCTTCGGCGTGCAAGGCATGGCGCTGTACAACTTCGAAGCCGAAGCCACCGCGTTCATCGGCGAAGGTGGCCAGAGCGCGGCGCGGCTGGAAGGCGACTACGACATCTTGCTGACCAATCGGTTGATCCTGCAGCCCACCGCCGAGGTCAACTTCTATGGCAAGAACGACCCCGCACGCGGCGTCGGCTCAGGGCTGTCGGACACCGAACTCGGCGTGCGGCTGCGTTATGAAATACGCCGCGAATTCGCCCCCTACATTGGCGTCACCTGGAATCGGGTCTACGGCAACACCGCCGACTACGCCCGTGAAGATGGCGAAGACCGCAGCGAAGCCCGCCTGGTGTTGGGCGTGCGCATGTGGTTCTGAGCCACTGACCTGTTTCACTCAAAACTAAAAAACCAAGCTGTAGGAGTCCTTGCATGTCATTCATCAAAACCGCTGTTGTCGCTGTCGCCTTGTCCACCGGCCTGTTGGTCTGTGGCCTGGCCCAGGCCCACCCGAAACTGCTGTCCTCTACCCCTGCCGAAGGTGCAGACGGGGCGGCACCGGCAAAAATCGAGCTGCATTTTTCCGAAAACCTGATGACCAAGTTTTCCGGCGCCAAGCTGATGATGACCGAGATGCCCGGCATGGCGGCGCATTCGCCCATGCCTATGCCAGCCAAGGTCTCCGGCAGCGATGACCCGAAAACCATGGTCATTGTCCCGAATGGTCCCCTCACCGCCGGCACCTATCAGGTCCAGTGGCGCGCGGTGTCGTCCGACACTCACCCGATCACCGGTAACGTCACGTTCAAGGTGAAGTGAGTTGATGAGCGACTCGATCAACATTGCCCTGCGTTTTGCCCTGTATTTGGATCTGATGTTGCTGTTCGGTCTGGCCGCGTTCGGGCTCTATAGCCTGCGAGGCCAGGAGCGGGTGTCGGGTGCGCAGTTGCCTTTCACACCGCTGCTGCTGATCTCGGCGGTGCTGGGCGGGTTGCTCTCCTTCGCCGCCATGGCGTGCATGGCCTGGGCCATGAGCGGTGTTTCAGACTGGGCCGAACTGTGGCCGCACATTGAAATGATGGTGTTGGAGACCGACGTCGGTTCGAGTTGGACACTGCGGATAGCGGCGCTGCTGCTGGCCGGTGTCGCCGTGACGCTCAATAAACGTTGGCCGACCGCCAGCCTGGGCCTGGTCATGCTCGGCGGAGCCGTGGCCTTGGCGACGCTGGCCTGGGCAGGGCACGGCGCCATGGACGAAGGCACACGCCGCAACTGGCACTTCATCACCGACTTCCTGCACCTGTGGGCGGCGGGTGGCTGGGTCGGGGCCTTGGCCGCGTTTGCCCTGCTGCTTCGCCAGGCCGAACCGCAGTTGGCGGTACTGGCCCGGACATTGACCGGGTTTGAAACCGCCGGGGCGGTGATCGTGGCGGTCATCAGTGTGACGGGAGTGGTGAATTATCTGTTCATCGCCGGCCCAAGCGTCGAAGGGTTGCTGGACAGCACCTACGGTCAGTTGCTGGCGCTCAAGCTCATCTTGTTCGCCGCCATGCTGGTGTTCGCCGCGTTGAACCGCTTTCACCTGAGCCCACTGCTGGAGCAGGCTCGACAGACCGGCCAGCACAGGGTCGCGGTGAATGCCCTGCGGCGCAGCATGGTCCTGGAGTTCGCTGTGGCGGTGACCGTCCTTGGGTTGGTGGCGTGGCTGGGGACGCTGAGCCCGACACCGGATTAAACCTTCCCCTCTGTGGGAGCGAGCTTGCTCGCGATGGCGGCAATACATCCACATCAATGTAAGCTGACCCACCGCTATCGCGAGCAAGCTCGCTCCCACAGGGATGGGCATCGAACATTTAATTCTCGGACAAGCGCCTGTAGCGCCATCGAATTTTTAAATACCTCTTTCCGATTTTCAATTTGCCCACAACGACTGCAGCCGGCCTAAATGCCCTTTTGTCCAGCAAAGGCGGCTCCATGGAAAACATTCGAACCTCAACCACCCACGCCATCTGGCTGATGGTCAGCATCGTCTTGGTGGCGCTGAACCTGCGGCCCTCGATGGCGGCGGTCGGGCCGTTGTTGTCGGCCATTCGCGGCGAGGTGCCCTTGAGTTTCAGTACCGCCTCGCTGCTGACCATGTTGCCCGTCATGGCGATGGGCCTGGCGATGTTCCTGGGCATGCGCATCGCCCTGCGCATCGGTGAACACCGCACCATCGTGCTGTCGCTGTTGATCATTGGCATCGCCACGGCCTCGCGCTTGTACCTGGACAGCGCCGCCGGGTTGATCGCCAGTGCGATCGTGGCCGGGCTCGGGATCGCCTTGATCCAGGCTGTGATGCCGGCACTGATCAAGTCGCGCTTCGCCGACAACGTCTCGCTGTTCATGGGTTTGTACGTCACCTCCATCATGGGCGGGGCGGCGATTGCCGCATCGTTTTCACCCTTTGTCCTGACGCAGACCGGCAGTTGGCGCGTCGGCCTGGCGATCTGGGCATTGTTGGCGCTGGTCGCCCTGGGCTGCTGGTACGCCCAGCGCTCGAACATCACGCCCTTGCCCGAAACAGCGTCCCGGCATCACGAAGCGTTTTCCAGCAACGCCCGGGCCTGGCTCCTGGCGATTTTCTTTGGCCTGGGCACCGCCTCCTACACCTGCGTGCTGGCCTGGCTGGCGCCGTACTACGTGGAAAAGGGCTGGAGCGAACAGCACGCTGGCCTGCTGCTAGGGTTCCTCACGGCAATGGAAGTGTTATCCGGCCTGGTCACTCCGGCGATTGCCAACCGCAGCCGGGATAAACGCCTGGTCCTGACCGTCCTGCTGGCCCTGATCATCGGCGGCTTCTGCGGCCTGATCCTCAGTCCGGAACGCTTCAGCCTGCTCTGGGCCTGCCTGCTGGGGCTGGGTATCGGCGGCCTGTTCCCCATGAGCCTGATCGTATCCCTCGACCACCTGGACAACCCACGCCGGGCCGGTGGCCTTACCGCGTTCGTGCAGGGTGTCGGCTATCTCATCGCCGGCCTCTCGCCATTGATTGCCGGGATGATCCGCGACCAATTGGGGAGTTTTGAGTGGGCCTGGTGGTCGCTCACGGCGGTCATGGCGTTGATGATGGTGATGGTATTGCGCCTGGACCCGAAACATTACGGACAGCACATCCGCTGAATTTCCAGTAGGAGGACTTGATAGGTTGAAGATTTAGCGGGTGCGACTTGGCGTTACTATACCTGCCAGGATTTTTACCTCGTAAGGGAGCTACGCCTTGTCCGTCACGCCTGACAGAACCTTCGCTGAAGTGCTAAAGCGAACCGTCAAACGCATTCTTTCCTACTGGACTCAAATTACGGTCACTTTCGGCCTGCTCGCGACGGGGTTAGGGTTCATCACGCTGTATCTCTATACCCGCACGATTGGACGTATCGACCTTTTCATGCCGTCGATTGATGTGAAGTCTGCGCTGTTGGTCTGGGTCGTGCTGGTCCTGCTGCTGATGCTTTCATATCTATTCATCCTTGGGGGAACCACGTGGATGTTCGGCTGCTCGGTTTTGCTTTTTTCTAATTTGAAAGATGATCAACCGAGAGTCCTGTTTTATCTGACGATCCTGACCGTGGTGGGGTTTAGCGCATTCATCTGGGCTACCTTCTTCCCACCCATACTATTGAACGCCTGGGAGACATTTATAGCGTTGCTCCTGATCGTCTTCGTTGTGTGCTGGCTCATGTACGCCGTCACACCTTTCAAGAGAATTGTCAGGAAAAGCACACTAGTCCAAGCCAGGCTGAATCGCGCCCGCTTGAAACGCTTGGAGACCCACAAGCAAACAAAGAAGAAGCGTTCGCCGCATAAGGCGACCCGCCCGCCGAAAGCCTGGCTGAAAAAATGGTACGCGTTTGCGCACGGAAATAAGACGGCGTCCGCACGGCTCTGGATAAAAGAAAAATGGCAGCGATTCCTGTCATGGATAAGGGCTCGCAAAGCACTCGGGCTCGTCACGCTGCTCTCGTTCTCCATATTCCTGACGGTGATCTTCGCCGCCTTTCCAATCCTTTTGACGATACGTTCCTATATGGAGAGGGAAACGCCCGACACCGTCCCCTACGTGGCGGGCGTTTCCTGGCTGACTCTCATCTTCACGCTGTTACCGGTCATCATATTTTATTGTTTCAAGGGGGATATCTACAGGCGGACCTTCAATGGCCTGGTCGCAATGATCCTGGCCTTCTGCGTCTTCACATTGCTCTCGCCAGGCAGTTTGAGCCAGATCACCTACATCGCAGCAGGAGGCTTATCGGTTCGCCAACAAACGGCGGAGCGATACGCCTTGCCAGAAGAGATAAAACTGCAAGACCTGAGCGCGACCATGTGGAAAACACGTCAGGTTGCTGCGCAAAAAATAGAAGTCGAGGCGTTCCAGTTGTATTCCTTTGGGGACGTACTGTTACTGTGCCCAAAAGACATGCTGTCACTTGAACTCAAAGAACTGAAAAACTACTCGAAGTTCTGTGTCAGCACGCTCAATAGCAAGGTTGTGCGCAAACCTCGGCTACCGGTATTCGCCAGGAAACCACAGAAAGAATGGGCTTGCCGGGTGCCCTCATGGCAGATCCAGGCAGGACGTTGGCTCGCATGGGAAGCGCTGGTTCCTGGCGTTCATCGCTCCGCGTCGGGCGAGAAAAAGGGCTGAAGGCCCTGGCAGTCGTGAGCATGGCGACTGCTCCACGACAGGACTACTGACTCCCTGCCCTTGGGCGGGGGGACGCTGAATTTCAGGCAAAAAAAAATCCGGAAATCCTCACTTTCGTGGGCCTTCCAGACTTTTAAAACTGCAAAAAATGGTGGGTCGTGTGGGATTCGAACCTACGACCAATTGGTTAAAAGCCAACTGCTCTACCAACTGAGCTAACGACCCGCTGTGTGGTGGCGCGTATAATACTGATTTCTAAGGACTATTCAACACCTAGTTTGAAATAAATCAAAAATAACGGGTTGGATCGCTCACACCCGCCGCCGCAAAGCCTTCTGCGCGCAGGCGGCAGCTGTCGCACTTGCCGCAAGCACGGCCCTGATCGTCGGCCTGATAGCAGGAAACAGTGAGCCCGTAGTCCACGCCAAGCTTCACACCGGCCTTGACGATGTCGGCCTTGCTGAGATTCTGCAACGGCGCCTGGATGCGGAAACCCTGCCCTTCTACGCCGGCCTTGGTCGCCAGGTTCGCCATGCGCTCGAAGGCTTCGACGAACTCCGGGCGGCAATCCGGGTAACCGGAGTAATCCACGGCATTGACGCCGATGAAAATATCACGGGCGCCCAGCACTTCGGCCCAGCCCAATGCCAAGGACAGGAATACGGTGTTACGCGCCGGCACATACGTCACCGGGATGCCTTCGCTAGGCGCCTGCGGCACGTCGATGGAGCTGTCGGTCAAGGCCGAGCCACCAATGCCGTTGAGGTTCAGGCCGATCACTTTGTGTTCCACCACGCCCAGGTCCCGGGCCACTCGCTCGGCAGCGTGCAGTTCTGCGCGGTGGCGCTGACCATAATCGAAACTCATGGTGTAGCAGCGGTACCCCTCGGCATGGGCCATGGCCACGACGGTGGCCGAATCCAGGCCGCCGGACAACAGGATGACCGCACGTTTTTCTGCAATGTTCGAATGTTCAGTCATATCAGCGCCCCGGCTCGTCGTTCCAAAGATATTTATGCAGCTGCAGTTGCAGGCGCACCGGCAGGTTATCCGCCACCACCCAGTCCGCCAGGTCCCGGGCGCTCAAATCGTGATGGCTCGGCGACAACAATACTTCGCCGGCCCGCTGGTCGAGCCCGTACTGGATCAGCTTGGACACGGCCCAGTCGTAATCTTCCCGTGAACAGATCACGAATTTGACCTGATCGTTGGGGGTCAGCAACTCGATATTCTCGTAACGGTTGCGGTGCGCTTCCTTGGAGCCTGGAGTTTTCAGGTCCACGACGCGACTGACGCGCGGGTCGACAGCCGAGATATCCAAGGCGCCGCTGGTTTCCAGGGAAACCTCGTAACCGGCATCACACAACTGCTTGAGCAAGGGGATGGCGTTGGGTTGCGCCAATGGCTCGCCGCCCGTGACGCAGACATAACGCGGACGATAACTGGCCACTTGCTCAAGGATATCGTCGAGGGTTCGCAAGGTGCCGCCGCTGAACGCATAGGCACTGTCGCAGTATTGGCAACGCAACGGGCAACCGGTGAGGCGCACAAATACTGTGGGCAGCCCAGCCGTCCGTGTTTCACCCTGCAACGAGTAAAAAACTTCGGTGATTCTCAATGTGTCTTGCATAGTCGCCACGGGCGTAACAGCTAAACAGGCTGTCCGCCTCCGTCAGGCACTTCAAGGAACCCCGCCAACGCGCAGATCCCAAAAAGCGTGTTTCATAAAAAGGGCGTGAATTCTAACGAAAAAACCCGCGACAGGCGCGGGTTTCTTCAAAACAGGTCAAGCCAGCTTACATGCGTTGCAGATCACGCTGGGCCAACTGGGCGGCAGATGTACCCGGATATTGGGCCACCACCTGCTGCAGAATGCCTTTTACCTTGTCGGTGTGACCGAGGCGGCGCTCTACATCAGCCAGCTTGTACAGCGAATCCGGCACCTTGGCGTGCTTGGGATACAGTTGCGAAACCTTGGCGAATGCCTGGCCGGCACCTTGCAGGTCGCCCTTGGCCAGGTTCACTTCGCCCAACCAGTATTGGGCATTGCCCGCGTACTGGCTGTTTGGGTATTTGCGCAGGAAAGCGGCAAAGGCCTGGCTGGCCTTGTCGAAATCCTTGGCCTTGATCAGGTCGAAGGCAGCATCGTAATAGAGCTTTTCCTTCGCCGGATCAGCCGGCTCGCCACCGGCGGCAGGTGCTGCGGGAGCAGCTGCCCCCGCGCCTGCGGCTGCACCGGGGGCGTTCAAGTCGCCACCGGCAGGAGAATTCTCAGGAGTCGCGGCAGGTGCAGGTGCAACGCCGGTTCCTATGCGCCGATCAAGATCCTGGTATCGCTCCAGGTTTTCCTGCTTCATGCGCGAAATATCATTCTGCAGAACTTCGATCACGCCTTGCTGGCGCGAAAGCTGATCCTGCATTTGCTGGAGCTGGTTGAACAGCTCGCCCTGTGCCGAGACAGGGGCCGAAACCCCTCCCCCGGCATAGGCGCCGTTCGTACCGTAACCTGCAGGCGGATAGCTGCTCCCGCTATTGTTATAGCCGGCATCGTTATCGACCACAGGAACCGCAGCCCACGCCGCAAGCGGCGCGAGGCTGAGAGCCAGAACAGTTACAGCACGACGGCACGTTCGCATGACGAATTACTTACGCAGTTCGACGCGACGGTTTTGAGCCCAGGACTGCTCGTCGTTGCCGGTAGCAACTGGACGCTCTTCGCCGTAGGAAACCAGTTCCAGCTGAGCTGGGGAAACACCTTGCAGTACCAGGTAGCGTTGAACGGCTTTCGCACGACGCTCGCCCAGTGCCATGTTGTACTCACGAGTACCACGTTCGTCGGTGTTGCCTTCCAGAACAACGCGAGCGCCGTTCGACTTCAGGTCTTTGGCGTGAACGTCCAGAGCGCGCATGGCTTCTGGCTTCAGGTCCGAGCTGTCGTATTCGAAGTAGAAGGTGGTGATTGCGCGCAGAGCAGCTTCTTCGCTCAGGGAGCCGTCAACTGCACCGGTGTTAGCGCCGTAACCAGCGTTTGGATCAACAGCGCCTTCACCGGCATTGTCGCCGCCTTTGGACGAGCAACCTACAGCTACAGCCATGGCCAGAGCCAGCGCAGCAAATTTACCAAACTTCAGCATTTCCATCGTGAAACTCCTAATGAACCCCAGTGTGTTAAGTAAAACGTATAGCGCCGCGTCAGTTCAGGTAAGGGGACCAGGACGGTTCTCTGACTTCGCCTTGAGCGGTAGGAAGCGGGAGCCTCACGCGTCCATTAATGGACACGAGCATCAAGACTCCCCGGCCCTGCTGGCGGGTGGCGTAGATTACCATGGTGCCGTTGGGCGCAACAGTGGGTGACTCGTCCAGAGTGCTATCAGTGAGGATTTTTACGCTACCGCGCTGCAAATCCTGGGCCGCCACCTTGAAATTAGTGAAACCATCCTGGCGATGGATCATCACCAGGGTCTTTTCATCTGCCGACAGTTTAGGGTTGGCGTTGTAGTTACCGACGAACGTCACGCGTTCGGCACCGCCACCACCAGCACTGGTCTTGTAGATCTGTGGTTTGCCGCCACGGTCGGAGGTGAAGTAGATGGTCGAGCCATCCTTGCCCCAGAACGGTTCGGTGTTGATGCCCGGGCCATTGGTGACGCGGGAGATCGAACGCGAAGCCAGGTTCATCACATAAATGTCCGGGTTACCGTCCTTGGACAGTACGAACGCCAGGCGCGAACCGTCCGGCGACCAGGCTGGCGCGCCATTCAGGCCTTCAAAGTTGGTGATCTGCTCACGACGACCAGTGTCGATGTGCTGCACGAAAATGCGCGGACGCTTCTGCTCGAACGAGACATAGGCGATGCGCTTGCCATCGGGGGCGAAGCGCGGCGACAGGATCGGCTCGCGCGATTGCAGCAAGGTCACCGCACGCGCGCCGTCATAGTCGGAGCGCTGCAGGGTGTAGCGGGTGTTGTTCTCGGAGAAGCGCTCGGCCGTCACGTAGAGCATGCGCGTGGAGAACGCACCCTTGATGCCGGTGAGTTTCTCGAACGACTGGTCGGCGATGTAGTGCGACATGTCGCGCAACTGATCGACACTGCCCGACACGCTGCCGGTCAGCACTTGCTGTTCGGTGGCGACGTTGAACAGGGCGTACTGCACCTGCAGGCGGCCGCCAGCCGGAACGATGCTGCCGACCATGATGTACTGGGCGCCCAGGGCCTTCCAGTCACGGTAGATGACTTCGCTGACCTGGGTCGGCAGGCTGATCATGTTCTGCTTCGGAATCGGCGCGTAGTAACCCGAGTTGCGCAGGTCGTTGCCGATGATTTCCGCCATGTCGTCCGGCAGGACGCTACCGCCCTGCCAGCCGAACGGTACGACGGCGATCGGGGTCGCCCGGTCGCTGCCGCTGGTGACCAGGATGTTCTTTTCCTCTGCTACCGCTATCCCTGCCAGGCAGCAGATAACGACCAGCATTGATCGAAGAAGGTTTCTCACAAGGCTAGATCCTCAGGTGTGAATGTCATCTTGAATGAACGATAGGGAGCAAAGTCGCTCGGTTTCATTCCTTGCATTTCCGTCAATCGCCCAATGTTCTTGACCGCTGCGACCGCCGAAGCGTCGAACGGACCGTCACCACTGGACTTGGCGACGCTGACCGAGGTAACCGTACCGTCGGGCAACATGCCGATTTGCAATACTACCGTCATGCCTTTGCGCGCCGAAGGGGGACGAGCCCAGCCTTCTGCCGCTCGTGCGCGAATCAAGTCATCGTAGCTGCCGGCGACTTCATCGCCCTGCTCATCAGCCAATGCCTGCTGGCGCTCCGGCGTGTCGGAAAGCAGATCTGCCAAGGCCTGGGCCTTTTTGTCTTCGGCGGATTTACGCGCTGCATCCTGGGCCTTTTTCTTGGCGGCGTCGGCGGCGGCTTTCTTCTTCGCGTCCTCGGCGACTTTCTTTTTCGCCTCGTCAGCTTCAGCTTTTTTCTTGGCGTCTTCGGCCGCTTTCTTCTTCGCGTCCTCGACGATCTTCTTCTTCGCTTCTTCAGCGGCCGCTTTCTTGGCCTCTTCTTCAGCAGCTTTCTTGGCTTCTTCTTCGGCTTTCTTCTTGGCTATATCAGCCAATTGTTTCTCTTCTGCCTTTTTGGCCTCGGCGGTTTTCTTCGCTTCGTCGGCTTTCTTGGCTTCGTCAGCCTTTTTCGCCTCGTCCGCTTTCTTCGCCTCATCGGCCTTCTTGGCTTCCTCGGCCTTTTGAGCCGCGTCCTCTTTCTTTTGTTCCGCAGCCTTTATCGCTTCCTGCTCGACCTTCTTCTGCTCCATCTGCTCGACTTCAGTCTGGCGCGCGGCGGATTTCTTCGCCTCACCGGCAAGCTTCTGGTTGGTCTGGGTGGTCGCCTGGCTTTTCGACTTGAGCTGGTACAACGTCGCCTGCACGATCGGCTTGGCCGGCGGCAGCTCAGGGGTCATGGCAAAACTGACGAACAGCATGCCGAACACCAGTACGTGCAGACCGATTGCCAGGACACTAGGCCAGAAGTAGCTTTCCGAGGCGGACGGCTCTCGCTGTTGCTGCATCAGGGGGCCTCGGTGATCAAGCCAACATTACCGACCCCGGCTTTCTGCAGGCCGCCCATGGCGCCCATCACGGCACCGTAGTCGACGGTCTTGTCACCGCGAATGAAGACCTGCGTGCGCTTGCCTGCATCGTTGCCGACACGAATGATCTTGGTCACCGCATCGGTCATCTGCGGCAAGGTCATGGCCCGGTCCTGCTGCTTCTCGGTGTCGACTTCGCTGCCAAGGTTCCAGTAGTAGGTCTTGTCAGCCTTGATCGAAATGGTCAGTACCTGGGTGTTGTTGTCCTGCGGCAAGGCTTCGCTGGAAACCTTGGGCAGATCGACCTTCACGCCCTGATTGAGCATCGGCGCGGTCACCATGAAGATGACCAGCAGCACCAACATCACGTCGATGTAGGGCACCACGTTCATCTCGGCAACCGGCTTGCGCTTGTTTCGGGCTCGAGCGATTAAAGCCATGGGGAAATACCTGCTTATTCTTCGCTGGTGTGCACTTTGCGGTGCAGGATCGCCTGGAATTCATCGGCGAAGGTGTAGTAACGGCTGGTCAGCGCTTCGCTACGGGCAGCGAAGCGGTTGTAGGCGATCACGGCTGGAATGGCCGCGAACAGGCCGATGGCGGTGGCAACCAGTGCCTCGGCAATACCCGGGGCTACGGTGGCCAGGGTCGCTTGTTGGGCAGAGGCCAGGCCACGGAAGGAGTTCATGATCCCCCACACGGTGCCGAACAGACCGATGTACGGGCTGACCGAACCGACGGTGGCGAGGAACGACAGGCCCTGTTCGAGTTTTTCTTCCTCGCGGGAGATGGCCACGCGCATGGCACGGGCCACGCCCTCCATCACCGCTTCCGGGTCAACCCCTGGCTGCTGGCGCAGACGGGAGAATTCCTTGAAGCCGGCACGGAAGATCTGCTCCACGCCCGAATCCGGGTCCGGGTTGCTCCCGGCCTGACGGTAGAGCTTGGACAGGTCGATGCCGGACCAGAAGCGCTCTTCGAAGCTCTCCAGGGCACGGCGACCGGCGCGCAGCATGTTGCTGCGCTGAAAAATCATGATCCATGAGGTCACCGATGCGGCTACCAGGATCAGCATTACCAACTGCACCACGACGCTGGCATTGCTGACCAAGCTCCACATGGAGGTATGGTCGACGACGTTAGCTTCCACGCTTTATCTCCTGCTCTGAGTGTGTACCCGCGCCGCTCACGCCGGCAAAGGCCGCACGTAGAGCTTCGGGAATGGCCCGGGGTTTCAAACTATGGGTGCGCACACAGGCCACCAAAAACTGCCCTTCACAGAGCAGCACGTTATCCGTAGCCCGCCTGACCTGCTGCTTGAAACGCAGGCTGACACGGTTCAATTCGATGACATCGGCACTTACCACCAGTTCGTCGTCCAGTCGCGCCGGCGCGTGGTAGCGCGCTTCGCTGGAATGCACGACGAATAACAGGTCCTCCCCTGCCAGCGCGGATTGGGCAAAACCCAGTTCCCGCAGCCGTTCGGTTCGAGCCCGTTCCATAAACTTGAGGTAATTGACGTAGTAGACGATGCCGCCAGCATCGGTGTCCTCGTAATAAACGCGACAGCGATGTGCGAACGACTCCAGCCCGTTTTGCGCGCGCATACTCTAGTGCTTACTCCTCAGGTTGCCAATCGGCCAGGCAACTGTTTTTTCATTCTCGAACGCATTGACGCTCCAGGCGTCGTCTGGGACAGCACGAACTGGAAAAAAGTCGGCGTACAGAGCTCGTTCAATCGTCCACGGCATCGAGGAATTCGTCTACCACCGGCATCTCACCCATTCGTGTCGGGATGTTTAAGCCAAAATGCAGATAAGCATGACGGGTCACCACGCGCCCGCGAGGGGTACGCATGATGTAGCCCTGCTGGATCAGGTACGGTTCCAGCACATCTTCAATGGTGTGGCGCTCTTCACTGATGGCCGCGGCCAGGCTGTCCACGCCCACCGGGCCACCGTCGAACTTCTCGATCATGGTCAGCAGCAGGCGCCGGTCCTGGTGGTCGAAACCACGCTCGTCGATGTCCAGCAGGTTCAATGCCAGGTCGGCAATCGGCTTGGTGATGTGGCCCTTGGCCCGGACTTCGGCAAAATCCCGGACCCGGCGCAGCAGGCGGTTGGCGATCCGCGGCGTGCCCCGGGCACGCCGGGCGATCTCATACGCACCGTCCGGATCCAGCGGCAACCCGAGGATGCCCGCCGAGCGGCTGACAATCGTCGCCAGGTCGGCGTTGTTGTAGAACTCCAGGCGCTGGACGATACCGAAGCGGTCCCGCAACGGGTTGGTCAGCATGCCAGCGCGGGTGGTGGCGCCCACCAGGGTGAAGGGCGGCAGGTCCAACTTGATGGAGCGTGCCGCCGGTCCTTCGCCGATCATGATGTCGAGCTGGAAATCTTCCATGGCCGGGTACAGCACTTCCTCGACGATCGGCGACAGCCGATGGATTTCGTCGATGAACAGCACATCATGGGGCTCAAGGTTGGTCAGCAGCGCCGCCAGGTCACCCGGCCGCTCAAGGACCGGCCCGGACGTGCTCTTGATCGAGACGCCCATTTCCTGGGCAATGATGTTGGCCAGGGTGGTCTTGCCCAGGCCCGGCGGGCCGAAGATCAAGGTGTGGTCCAGCGACTCGCTGCGCCCACGGGCGGCCTGGATGAACAATTCCATCTGCTCGCGCACGGTCGGTTGACCGATGTAGTCGGCCAGGCTGACAGGACGAATCGCGCGGTCCTGGATTTCCTCGCGGTCACGGGGCGCGCCCGTGGCGGCGATCAGGCGGTCAGCTTCAATCACTTAAATCATTCCCTTCAGGGCACGACGAATCATGTCTTCAGTGCTCAGGCCTTTTTCCTTGATAGCGGAAATCGCCTTGCTGGCTTCCTGCGGCTTGTAGCCCAGGGAGATCAGCGCGGTGACTGCATCGTTTTCGGCGCTGACCGCAGGCGCAGGCGCGTCCGGCTGGTTCGGCACCAGGGCGAACATCGCCGGCACCGCCTCCCAGGCCTTGAAGCGGTCCTTGAGTTCGACCAGCAGGCGCTCGGCGGTTTTCTTGCCCACACCCGGCACCTTGGTCAGGGCCGAGGTGTCCTGGGACTGCACACAACGCACCAATTCATCGACTTCCAGGCTCGACATCAAGGCCAGGGCCAGTTTCGGGCCGACGCCATTGAGACGGATCAGTTCGCGAAAGAAGTCCCGCTCGCGCTTGCCGACAAAGCCATAGAGTAACTGCGCATCCTCGCGCACGACCAAATGGGTGTGCAGGGTCAGCGGCTCGCCGACCGACGGCAAGCGATACAGCGTGGTCATGGGCACTTCCAGCTCATAGCCCAGGCCGTTTACATCCAGAATCAGGTGCGGCGGCTGTTTTTCAGCCAGGGTGCCGCGCAAGCGTCCAATCACGTTTCAGATCCTTGGGTGTTGGCCAGCCTGCTGGCTGGCGAGTAACAGCCCGTGCATGAAGGCCGACGACACAGGCGCAAGATGCTCGGGCTCACGAAAGATTGCGCTGATGCTATCAGAGACGCAGGCGCCCGCCACGACTGCGTGCGGTTCCCAGGCCGTGAGGCAACAGGCTGGAACGGGTATGGGCATGGCAAATGGCAATGGCCAGGGCGTCGGAGGCATCGATCTGCGGCTTGCTGACCAGTTTCAACAGGTGCATCACCATCATTTGCACCTGCTCCTTGTTCGCCGCCCCGGTTCCGACGACTGCCTGCTTGACCTGGGTCGCGCTGTACTCGGCGATTTCCAGGTTTTCCTCGGCGCCGGCAACGATTGCCGCGCCCCGGGCCTGTCCCAGCTTCAAGGCCGAGTCGGCGTTGCGCGCCATGAAAACCTTTTCGATGCCCATGGTGACCGGGCCGTAGGTCTGGATAACTTCGCGCACGCCGCGATAAACGATCTGCAAGCGCTCGTGCAGTTCACCCGCCCCGGTGCGGATGCAACCAGACGCGACGTACACGCAGCCGCGCCCGGTATCGCGAACCACACCGTAGCCGGTGATGCGCGAACCAGGGTCGATACCAAGGATTAAAGTCATAGCGCCTGCGGTTTGAAGGGGAGTTATCCAGACCTGTGGGAGCGAGCTTGCTCGCGATGGCGTCGGGTCAGCAAGCACTGTGTTGACTGACGTATCGCTATCGCGAGCAAGCTCGCTCCCACAGGTTGATCATTGGCAATCGTCAATATTTGAACAGGCCTTCTCAGCCGAGCTGTTCAGCCACCGACTCCGGGATATCCGCGTTAGAGTAGACGTTCTGCACATCGTCCAGGTCTTCAAGCATGTCGATCAGCTTGAGCACCTTCTCGGCGCCTTCCAGGTCCAGTTCGGCACTGGTGGTCGGCTGCATGACGATCTCTGCGTCGGCAGGCTTGAAGCCGGCCGCCTCCAGGGCGTTGCGCACGGCATAGAAGCTGGCGAACGAAGTGAACACGTCGAACGAGCCGTCTTCGTGGCTGACCACGTCATCGGCGTCGGCCTCCAAGGCCGCTTCCGTCAGGGCATCTTCATCGAGGCCCGGCGCGAAGCTGATCTGCCCCTTGCGCTCGAACAGATAGGCCACCGAGCCGTCGGTGCCCAGGTTGCCACCGCATTTGCTGAACGCGTGACGCACGGCGGCGGCAGTACGGTTGCGGTTGTCGGTCATGCATTCGACCATCACCGCCACACCGCCCGGGCCATAACCTTCGTAGGTCAGCTCTTCAACGTTGTCGGCCTCGGTCGCACCGGCGCCACGGGCGATGGCCCGGTCGATGATGTCACGGCTCATGTTGGCACCCAGCGCCTTGTCCAGGGCCAGGCGCAAGCGCGGGTTGGAACCCGGGTCGCCGCCACCCTGGCGGGCCGCGACCGTCAGCTCACGGATCCACTTGGTGAAGATCTTGCCTCTCTTGGCATCCTGACGTTCTTTGCGGTGCTTGATGTTCGCCCACTTGGAATGACCTGCCATAACTCGCTCCGTTTCTCTTTGGAACATTGCCCGCCCTGCGCGCACGCAGTGGCCGGCAATCAGAAATATCGACCCCAATGAAAAGGCGCATCCGAAGATGCGCCCTCTCAGGTGCCAGCCTTACTCAGCCTTTGGCTGTTCACGCAGACGAATGTGCAACTCGCGCAATGCCTTGGCGTCCACCACACCCGGCGCCTGGGTCATGACATCGGCCGCGCTCTGGGTTTTCGGGAACGCGATCACTTCACGGATCGACTGGGCGCCGGTCATCAGCATCACCAGGCGGTCCAGGCCGAAGGCCAGGCCACCGTGGGGCGGTGCACCGTATTTCAGGGCGTCGAGCAGGAAGCCGAACTTCTCTTCCTGCTCGGCTTCGTTGATGCCCAGCAGGCGGAACACGGCCTGTTGCATTTCCTTGCGATGGATACGGATCGAACCGCCACCCAGCTCGGTGCCGTTCAGGACCATGTCGTAAGCGCGCGACAGAGCGGTGGCCGGGTTGGCCTCCAACTCTTGCGGCGAGCACTTCGGCGCGGTGAACGGGTGGTGCAGCGCCGAGAAGCTGCCGTCGTCGTTTTCTTCGAACATCGGGAAGTCAACGACCCACATTGGCGCCCACTCGCAAGTCAGCAGCTTCAGGTCGTGACCCAGCTTGATGCGCAGCGCGCCCAGGGCTTCGCTGACGATCTTGGCCTTGTCGGCGCCGAAGAACACGATGTCGCCGTCAACCGCGCCCACCCGATCGAGGATCACATTGAGGTTGGCTTCAGGGATGTTTTTCACGATCGGCGATTGCAGGCCATCAACACCCGCGGCGCGCTCGTTGACCTTGATGTAGGCCAGCCCCTTGGCACCGTAGATGCCGACGAACTTGGTGTAGTCGTCGATCTGCTTGCGCGGCATGCTGGCCCCGCCAGGAACGCGCAGAGCTGCGATACGGCATTTCGGGTCGTTGGCCGGGCCGCTGAACACCTTGAAATCCACTTCCTTGAGCTGGTCAGCCACGTCCACCAGCTCCAGCGGGTTACGCAGGTCCGGCTTGTCGGAACCGTAGCGGCGCATGGCCTCTTCGAAGGTCATGTGCGGGAACTCGCCGAATTCCAGACCCAGCACTTCCTTGAACAGGTTGCGGATCATGCCTTCGGTCAGGCCCATGATGTCTTTTTCGTCGAGGAAGCTGGTCTCGATGTCGATCTGAGTGAACTCAGGCTGACGGTCGGCACGCAGGTCTTCGTCGCGGAAGCACTTGGCGATCTGGTAATAGCGGTCGAACCCGGCAACCATCAGCAGTTGCTTGAACAGCTGTGGCGATTGCGGCAAGGCGAAGAAGCTGCCGGGGTGGGTACGGCTCGGTACCAGGTAGTCGCGGGCGCCTTCCGGCGTGGCGCGGGTCAGGATCGGCGTCTCGACGTCGAGGAAGCCGTTCTCGTCCAGGTAACGACGGATGCTGGTGGTCATGCGCGAACGCAGGCGCAGCTTCTCGGCCATTTCCGGGCGACGCAGGTCGATGAAGCGGTAGCGCAGGCGGGTTTCTTCGCCCACGTCGGAGTATTCGTTGAGCGGGAACGGCGGGGTTTCCGATTCGTTGAGCACTTCCAGTTCGTAGCCCAGCACTTCGATCATGCCAGACGCCATGTTGGCGTTGCCGGCGCCAGCCGGGCGCAGACGCACCTTGCCGGTGACCTTGACCACGTATTCGCTGCGCACGCGGTCGGCGGCGGCGAAGGTTTCAGCGCGGTCCGGATCGAACACCACCTGGGCCAGGCCTTCACGATCACGGATATCGAGGAAAATCACCCCGCCATGGTCACGGCGACGATGGACCCATCCGCAAAGAGTAACTTCCTGACCTTCCAGGCTTTCGTTCAGTTGGCCGCAATAATGGCTGCGCATCATGATAGTGGTTTCACTTCTCGTAATTCGAAATTCGGTTGGAGGACCTGCCCGTGCAAGCACTCGCGCGTGTTCAACTCAATCAGCTTTGTCGCCACCGGCCAAATTCTTCTTGGCGCCGGTCTTGAAGTCGGTTTCATACCAGCCTGTGCCGCCGAGGCGGAAACCAGGCATGGACAGCATCTTTTTCAGTTCTGGCGCCTGGCAGGCAGGGCAGTCGACCAGCGGTGCCGCGCTGATCTTTTGAATGGCTTCCATCTGATGACCACAGGAAGCACATTGATAGTCGTACATCGGCATGGGGTTGTCTCGGCGATCAGGTTACTCGCGCAAAGGCTGGGCTTTGCGGCAAAGAGCGGGATTATATCCATTAAATGCGGCCTGTGCAGCCGTAAGACCGCGTGTAGGAGCTGACGAGTGCAACGAGGCTGCGATCTTGCCCCAGACACTTGAGTCGCAAGCGAAAAATCAAGATCAAGATCAAAAGATCGCAGCCTTCGGCAGCTCCTACGCCCCACCATGCTCCATCCCGGCGTCCTTCAAGCTGTGCACCACGCAGACCACACGCACCAGCGCGCTGAAATTGCGCACCCCGCCATGGCGCAGGTGCACCTCCCTGTCGACATGGGACAACAACGTACTGATGGAACAGCGGTTGAGCTGGGCCATGTCGCCGAGGATATCCCAATAGACCTGTTCCAGCCGCAGACAGGTGGCGAACCCGTTCAGACGAATGGATCGGGCCAGGGGACGCACCAGCTGCATGTCGAACCCCCTGACGAACGGATCGACGCGGATGGACTGAAAGCGTCCACGCACACCCTCCTCCGGTTCTTTTCCTTGAATCATACCGTTGACACTCCTTTGCCATACGAGCCTCTCAGTTGGAACACTCCATCTGTGGCTCTATGGAAGCTCAACGGCATCGCCAGTTCCAGACGACTTTATGACCATGGGCGTAGGACAAGCCAACAGCAGGCAGGCGACGAATTACGTCGTCCTACACGCCGCACGCTGGGAATGTGGCCCACGCCACGTCATCACTTGCCGGATCATGTCTTCGGCACCCGGCACGCCTCCCTCTTCTTTAATAGAAGAAAGGCGCGCGTACACCGAGTAAGCACCGGCGGGACTTTTCTGGCCGACGAACAGCGCGGTACGTGCCCGTAACGAGTTTGAGAAGGCCGGGGCTTTGCTGTTAAATAGGCAGTGTGTCGCTACGCTTATTTTCCCGGGTGTGGCGCATAGGCTGATTCGGGTACGTGTCCAACGCCTCTCATTGTTTCGAAGCGAACCGCCCCCGACCAGCTCTTCCTTGTGATCTGTCTTAACCGTGAGCCAATCAAAATGTTGAAAATCGTCCACTTGCTAATGGGCGCAGCTGCCCTGCTGCTGTCCTTCATCCCTAGCCTGGGTTCCGAAGCCACACCTTACCTGCAACACCCCGATGCACTGTACCTGGCCTTTTTCGGCCTGCTCAACCTGACCCTTGCACCCGTCATTCCTTACTGGAACAAAGGTCCACGTCACCAACTGCAAAACCTGGTCAGCGCCCTGCTGGTGCTGGCCGTCGCCCTGCAAACCCTGGCCCTGCTGGCGCCCATGCCGGAAATCGGTGGTCAACCGGCCATTCTGTTCAGCCTGGGCGCAGCACTGCTCGCCGTGGCACTGCACCTGGCCGTCAGCTTCTACAAGAAGTCGTCGCCGGCCGCCGCTGCGCAGAACTACGACATGTCCAACCGCGATACCGGCACGGTGAAGTGGTTCAATACGTCCAAGGGGTTCGGCTTCATCTCCCGCGACTCCGGCGATGACATTTTCGTGCATTTCCGGGCCATTCGTGGCGAAGGCCATCGCGTCCTGGTGGAAGGCCAGCGCGTGGAGTTCTCCGTAATGAACCGCGACAAGGGCCTGCAGGCCGAAGATGTGATCGCCGCGCTGCCGCGCCGCTGATCCCAGCGTAAAAAAACCGCGATGCAGCCTGGCTGCTCGCGGTTTTTTATTGCCCGTCAAACGAGAGTCGGGCCCAGTCAGTAGTGAGGCGGCGGCGCCTCTTCTTCGAACGACTCGAACTGCCCGACCATTTCTTCCTGGCGCTTGAGCAACGCCGCCATCTGCAGCTGCAGCCGCTCGACGATCCGCTGCTGCTCCACAAGCACATCGTTCAATGCCTGGATGGTGTCATCCTGAAACGCCAGGCGGCTTTCCAGATCGGTTACGCGGTCTTCAAGGTTCATGGTTCAACCCTCCAGAAACTTGAAATCATCGGTCAAGGCCACTCGCAACCGTTCACGAATGGCCGCGACCTGCCCTGCATTATAAGGCTGGGCCGAGTGCTTGCCCCAGACCGGCGCAGGCCAGGCGGCGTCATCACGCTTACGCACGATGACATGCATGTGCAATTGACTGACAACGTTACCCAAGGTTGCAACGTTCATCTTGTCGGCATCAAACGAATCCTTGAGGGTTTCGGCCAACGCCGTGGTTTCTTTCCACAGCTGCTGTTGATCAGCGTCATCCAATTGAAACAATTCGCTGATATCTTCCCGCCGCGGTACGAGGATGAACCACGGGTAGTTCGAATCGTTGGACAAGAGCAATCGGCACAACGGGAAATCACCGATGGGCAATGTGTCTTGTTGCAGTCGTGGATCTAAAGCGAACACCGCGTGTACTCCTCGCTCGTTATCGGTTCTGCCCGGTTTGGCGGCCCGCAGGCCTGCATCGGACTCAGACGCGCAGCATACCTGCGAACGCCGGATCGATCACTGCGTACCGTCCTGATGCCCGGTCTTCGAATGTTTTTTTCAACACACCGCATCAACCTGTGCAAGCTGACGCACCAACACGGCGCAGGCGGCACGACAGGGTCCTGACAGGACCGTGCCAGGGCTCGGGAAAGGCATCGAGGCTGTAAGATTTTCGTACAGCTTGAAAATTTTTTGCACCAAAACTGCACAGTGCGTCTACGCTCAGTGCACAAAGTATCCGTGATTTACTCACTGGGTAGGGTGAACCGGTAACGTTTTTGATTGTCTTGCCACGTTTGCCGGCGTCAAACACGAGAGCCGCACACGAGTCAACCCTATTTAAAACAAGGCCTTTGGAGCCCGGTTTCATGAGGTTTCACCGAGTCAATCGGTAAAATGTGAAAAAAATGTAAACGAAATCCGGGTTTGAGCATGCTTGTTGCATTCATCCCCGCACTGTCCAAAGGACCCGCCGGAAATGGGAACCTGCCGACATACAAATTAAAGTGGCAAGGCTGCCCTCAGGAGCTTCAAACGCGGTAATGACGGACTCTTTACACCGATGCCGGAAAAGAAAAAACAACATTAAAGTTGTGAATACGGTTGCGTCGGAACAGCTGAAATGCGACATGGATCGAGCCATTGGCGACATGGTCGTAAAGAAGCTGAAAGGTTGAATGGGCAAGTATCGCCAATAGGGTCGGCGTGATATAAGTTTGCGCCGACACAAAAAGAAAGAGCCGCCCAGATAATAAAACAGGTGGGACGGCAGTACTCTTCTAAAACCAAAGGAGCAAATCACGATGCGCGTGATGAAGTGGAGCATGATCGCACTGGCAGTTGCAGCAGCAGCCAGTACTCAAATGGCCTCGGCCGCACCTTTCGTAAGTGACCAGGCTGAAGCCAAAGGTTTTGTTGAAGATGCCAGCGCTAAACTGCTGCTGCGCAACTACTACTTCAACCGTGATCGCAAAGATGGCGCAACCGATCAGAAAGACTGGACCCAAGGTATCTGGGGCAACTTCAACTCCGGTTACACCCAAGGCACCGTAGGCGTCGGCGTTGATGCGTTCGGTTACCTGGCAGTCAAACTGGACGGCGGTGACGGCACTGGCGGCACCGGCAACATGAGCCGCGATGCCGATGGCCACGTCAACGACAGCCAAGGCAAAGCCGGCGCGGCGGTTAAATTCCGCGTCTCCAAGACCGAGCTGAAAGTCGGTGACCAGCAGCCAAGCACTGCCCCAGTGTTCGCTGTCGGTGGCTCCCGTGTCCTGCCTCAAACTGCCAGCGGTTTCCAACTGCAGAGCAGCGAAGTCAAAGACCTTGACCTCGAAGCCGGCCACTTCTACTCGGCAACCAGCCAGGACCGTAACGCTCGTGATGGCGGCCTGTTTGCAACCTACGCTGGCGTAGAAGCCAACACCATCGACTACGCTGGTGGTAAATATGCATTCAGCGACAACCTGAGCGCATCGATCTACGGCGCCCAGCTGGAAGACATCTGGAACCAGTACTACGGTAACCTGAACTACACCATCCCAATGGGTGGCGATCAGTCCCTGAACCTGGACGGTAACATCTACCGCACCACCGACACTGGCAGCTCCAAGGCTGGTGAGATCAGCAACACCGCGTTCTCCCTCGCAGCTGCTTTCTCGTTCCTGAAAGCGCACACCATCACCGTTGGCTTCCAGAAAATCAACGGCGACACGCCGTTCGACTACATCGGTGTAGGCAAGAACAACCGCGGCGGCGACTCGATCTTCCTCGCCAACTCCATCCAGTACTCTGACTTCAACGGTCCTAACGAGAAATCTGCCCAGGTCCGTTACGACATCAAGATGGCTGAGTACGGCGTTCCTGGTCTGAGCTTCATGACCCGTTACGTTAAAGGTTGGGACATCGACGGCACCAACACTCCAGCAGGCAGCCCTTACGCTGGTCTGTACGGTGCAGACGGCAAGCACAACGAAACCAACTTGGAAGCCAAGTACGTTGTTCAGTCTGGCCCGGCCAAAGATCTTTCCTTCCGTGTTCGTCAAGCCTGGCACTACGCTAACGCTGACGAAGGCGAAGGCGATATCAAAGAGTTCCGCCTGATCGTCGACTACCCGATTTCGGTTCTGTAATCACCGAAAGCTAGTTCGCGGTAATCAAAAAAAGGCCCATCCTCGGATGGGCCTTTTTTATTGGCTTTAGTTAACCGACCCACTCTTTCTAAAAATCTGATCAAGCGGTCAAACATGAGCCGAACGACTGATCGTTACACCGATGTCGATTCCTGAACCACCCGAATCACTCGCTGTGGAAACGGAATATCAATACCGGCGTCCTTCAAACGATCGCGCGCCTGCTCATTGAGCATGAAGATCACGCTCCAGTAATCCGCCGTTTTTACCCATGCCCGCAACGACACAGTGATCGAACTGTCGCCCAAGGTGGAAATCACCGCTTCCGGTGCTGGATCGGCCAGCACGCGCTCATCCTTGGCCAACGCCAACAACACCTCCCGGGCTTTCTGCAGGTCAGCCTGATAATCCACGCCGACATCGAACACTACCTTGCGGGTCGGCTGGCGATTGGTGTTGGTGATGATGCCGTTCGACAGATTGCCGTTTGGCACGATGACGGTCTTGTTGTCACCGGTGCGAATCACGGTGTGGAAGATCTGGATGCTGTCGACCGTACCGGCCACACCCTGGGCTTCGATCCAGTCACCGATGCGGAACGGGCGAAACAGCAGGATCAGCACGCCACCGGCGAAGTTCGCCAGGCTACCTTGCAGGGCCAGGCCAATCGCCAGGCCGGCCGCACCGATAGCGGCGACGAACGAAGTGGTTTCCACACCGATCATCGAAGCGACACTGACGATCAGCAATATCTTCAGGATGATGTTTGCCAGGGTACTGATAAACCCTTGCAGCGCCAGGTCGGCGTTACGCAAAGCCAGCAGCGCACCCAGTTTCTGCGTCACCTTGTTGATCAACCACCAGCCGATGGCCAGGGTGATGACGGCCAGCAGCACGCGGCTGCCGTATTCCATGATCATGGGGATCCAGGTCTGGGAAGCCTTGACCAGGTTGTCCACTTCAGCATTCAAATCCATCTTTCTCTCCTATTCCTGTTGCACGCGGCATTTTGTGGCGCGGAGATTTATCCCCGCGCCACAATGTTTAATACAACCCAGTATCAGTCGCGGAAGTTGTTGAATTGCAGCGGCATGCCGAATTCCTTGCCCCGCAGTGCCGCAATGGCTTCCTGCAAGTCGTCACGCTTCTTGCCGGTGACTCGCACCTGCTCGCCCTGGATGGCGGCTTGCACCTTGAGCTTGGCGTCCTTGATATGAGCGACGATCTTCTTCGCCAGCTCCTTGTCGATGCCTTCCTTGAGCACGGCTTCCTGCTTCATCAGCTTGCCCGAGGCATAGGCGTCCTTGACCTCAAGGCACTGCACGTCGATCTTGCGCTTGACCAGCGCCAGCTTGAGGATCTCGATCATCGCCTCGAGCTGGAAGTCGGCCTCGGCGGTCAGGTTCACGGTCAGGTCTTTTTCCTTGAACTCGAAACTGCCCTTGCCCTTGAGGTCATAACGACGGTCGAGTTCCTTGACGGCGTTTTCAACCGCGTTGGTGACTTCGTGCTTGTCCAGTTCGGATACCACGTCGAATGACGGCATGTAGTGTTCTCCAAATAAAAAGGCGCGCCAGTATCAACGGCGCGCGCTTGGCTTGTGGTTAAAATCGGGCTCATTATAACGGCTCTTTTCCTGCCGACACTGCGAGCCCTCAGATGCCTGCGCCAATCCGAGTAAAAAACTGATGTCTACCACCTGGCATGTCCTGGGGGCCGGCAGTCTCGGCACGTTGTGGGCCACGCGCCTGGCCCGGGCCGGGTTGCCGGTTCGGCTGGTGTTGCGCAACGAAGCCCGCCTGCAGGCCTACCGCAGCGCCGGCGGCCTGACGCTGGTGGAACAGGGCCAGGCGCAGAGCTACCCGATACCTGGCGAAACGGCGGACAACCCGGAACCGATCAGGCGCCTGCTATTGGCCTGCAAAGCCTACGACGCGGAAGCGGCCGTGGCCTCGGTGGCCCATCGCCTGGACGCCGAATCGGAACTGATCCTGTTGCAGAACGGCCTCGGCAGCCAGGATGCGGTGGCCAATTGCGTCCCCCAAGCCCGTTGCCTCAGCGCCTCCAGCACCGAAGGCGCGTTCCGCGACGGTGACTGGCGCGTGGTATTCGCCGGCCACGGCTACACCTGGCTGGGCGACCCTGCTCACCCAGTGGCGCCGTTCTGGCTCGACGACCTGGCCGCTGCCGGCATTCCCCACGAGTGGAGCGCCGACATCCTCACCCGGCTCTGGCGCAAGCTGGCGCTCAATTGCGCAATCAACCCGCTGACCGTGCTGCACCACTGCAAGAACGGCGGCTTGCAGGAACACCGCTGCGAAGTGGCGACCTTATGCGCAGAGCTCACCGACCTGCTCGAACGCTGCGGCCAGCCCGCGGCGGCCGAAGATTTGCAGCCGGAAGTCGAACGGGTGATCCAGGCCACCGCCGCCAATTACTCCTCGATGTACCAGGATGTCGCCAATCGGCGCCGCACCGAAATCAGCTACTTGCTCGGTTATGCCTGCAAGGTCGCCCAACGCCATGAACTGAGCGTGCCGCACCTGGAACAACTGCGACAGCGACTGATTGTCCACTTGCACAACCTCGGATTGCCCAGCGACTGAGCAGCGGCTACGCTGGCCCTCGTATTCCTTTTTAGCGACGAGTCTGATGCCATTGCGCCAGCGCCTTGAAAACCTCCCGGTCGGCCAGAAACTGCTGGCCGCCCTGTTGGTGTTGTTGACCACTGTCCTGCTGGTGGCCAACCTGACCTTTATCAGCGCCGCCTACTACATCTCCCAGGAAAGCATGGCACCCCAGGCCCTGCAGACCATTGGCCGACTGGTGGCCAATCCGAGCCTGATCTCCGACGCCCTGCAATCGCCACAAAGTGCCCAGCGCTTGCTCGACGAGCTCAACAGCTACGCACCGCTGCGGGCGGCGGCGCTGTACGACGGCCAGGGCGAACGCCTGGCACAACTGCAACAGGGCGAAAAGCTCAAGCTGCCGGACCAATACCGCAACATACAAACCTGGCAGGCGGGCGAATTTCGCAGCAACCAGGTCATTACCCTGCCCCGCCCCGGCACGCTGCCCGGCCATCTGTTACTGGTGGCCAGCAGCGAATTGCCGACCGCGTTCTACACCGGCACCCTGACTGCCAGCCTCGGCATCCTGATTTTCAGCGTGTTGCTGTGGCTGATCATTGCCCAGCAGATCAAGCGCCTGATCACCCAGCCGATTCATCAACTTGAAGAACTGTCACGCCAGGTCACTCGCGAAGAGAACTATGCCCTGCGTGCCGCACGCGGCAACCACGATGAGATCGGCAGCCTGGCCGAGGCGTTCAACACCATGTTGTCGCGGATCGAAGCCCGGGAGCAGCAACTCAAGCGCGCGCGGGACGATTCCCAGGCCGCCTACGACCAGGCCCAGGGCCTGGCGGAAGAAACCCGCCATACCAATCGCAAGCTGGAGCTGGAAGTCCAGGTGCGCAGCAAGATCGAGAAAAAGCTCACCGGTTTCCAGAATTACCTCAACAGCATCATCGACTCCATGCCGTCGGCGCTAATCGCCCTCGACGAGCAGCTCTACGTCACCCAATGGAACCAGGAAGCCAGCGCCCTCTCCGGCACACGGCTGGACGAGGCGCTGAACCAGCCGATCTTCCTCGCTTTCGAACCGCTCAAGCCGTACCTGCCCCAACTCAAGCAGACCGTCGAGCAGCACACGGTGGCCAAGATCGAACGCGTCACCTGGACCAAGGACGACGAAGCCCGCCACTACGCCCTCACCTTCTACCCACTGATGGGGGGCGCCGGGCGTGGCGTGGTCATCCGGATCGATGACATCACCCAGCGCCTGTCGCTGGAAGAAATGATGGTGCAATCGGAGAAAATGCTCTCGGTCGGCGGCCTCGCGGCGGGCATGGCCCATGAAATCAACAACCCGTTGGGCGCGATCCTGCACAACGTGCAGAACATCCGCCGACGCCTGTCGCCGGAACTGCCCAAGAACCTCGAACAGGCCGAGCTGCTGGGTATCCCGTTAGAGGAGGTCAATCGTTACCTCCAGGGTAGGGAGATCCCGCAGTTGCTCGACGGCATCCAGCAAGCCGGCGCCCGGGCGGCAAAAATCGTTACCCACATGCTCAGTTTCAGTCGGCGCAGTACCCGGCAAATGGCGCCTTGCGACCTGCCCGCGCTGATCGACCAGGCAGTGGAAATCGCCGGCAACGACTTCGACCTGGCCATCGGCTTCGACTTCAAGGGCCAGGCGATCACCCGTCAATTCGATCCGAACCTGGGCCCGGTACCCGGTACGGCCAACGAGCTGGAACAGGTGCTGCTCAATCTGCTGAAAAACGCCGCCCAGGCGATCCATCAACGCCAGGACGACAGCGAACCGGGGCGTATCATCCTGCGTACGCGGTTGAATCCACCGTGGGCGGAAATCCAGGTCGAGGACAACGGCATCGGCATGAGCGAGAACGTGCGCAAACGCACCTTCGAGCCTTTCTTCACCACCAAGGAGATCGGCCAGGGCACGGGCCTGGGGCTGTCGGTCTCGTACTTCATCATCACCAACAACCACAAGGGCCAGATGGAAGTGCAGTCGGCGCCGGGTCAAGGCACCTGCTTCACCTTGCGCCTGCCCCTGGCGGGCACTTCGATGGTGCCGCAGGAAAACAGACAACTGGAGCGCTGAGCATGGGTTTTCGCCTGTCGAAGATTTACACCCGCACCGGCGACAAAGGTGAAACCGGGTTGGGCGATGGTCGCCGCGTGGCAAAGGACCACCCACGGGTCGAGGCCATCGGCGAAGTGGATACACTGAATAGCCAACTGGGTTTATTGCTGGCCGGGCTCGCCACTGAAACGACCCGACATCCGGGGCTGAAGGAGGTCAGTGACGTGCTGGCGCCTTGTCAGCACCGTCTGTTCGACCTCGGCGGGGAACTGGCGATGCCGGCTTATCAGGCCTTGAACGTCGCGGAAATCGAGCGGCTGGAAGCGGCGATCGATGGGTGGAACGAGGAATTGGGCCCCCTGGAAAACTTCATCCTGCCCGGTGGCTCGACGCTGGTAGCCCAGGCCCACGTCTGCCGCAGCCTGGCCCGCAGCGCCGAGCGGCGTTGCCAGCAACTGAACGCCATGGAACCGCTGGCCGGGCCGGGGCTGGCCTATATCAATCGGTTGTCGGATCTGCTGTTCGTGGCCGCGCGGGTCATTGCCCGGCGGCAAGGGGTGGCGGAAGTGCTTTGGGTGGCGGCGGCCAAGCCTGGGGGCTGAATCGTTCTTGAGGCCGCCATCGCGAGCAAGCTCGCTCCCACACGGGATCTTCGACGCTCACAGAACCCCTGTGGGAGCGAGCTTGCTCGCGATGGCGTCAGCGGTTACACCACAAAATCAAGCCTCAGGCCAAAACGCCCGAATCCCCGCCACACCCTGCGCCCCGGCCTCCCAGGCTTTTTGTCGCTCGCCAGGCCCGACTCCGCCCAACAGATAAACCGGCCTGTTAAAGCCCTCGATCAACCGCGCCGCCTCTGCCCACCCCAACGGCTGTGCGTCAGGATGGGTCTGGGTCGGTTGCACCGGCGAGAGCGTGACGAAGTCCACGTCCATCTGCTGCGCCAGGGACAGTTCCTCGGCGTTATGGCAGGAGGCCGCCAGCCAGCGGTCCTTGCCGAACGGTCGACCGGCCGCAGCATGCTTGCGCAGTTGTGCGGCGGTAATGTGCCAGCCAGCGGAAGGAAAATCCCCCAGCCATTCGAACGGCCCCTTGAGCATCAGCTGGGCCTTGCCGGCACACAGCCCCGCCGCGTCCACCGCCAGATCGCGGTATTGCGGGTCGTAACCATTGGGGGCACGTAGCTGGACCAACTTGATCCCACCGGCAATCGCCTTCTGCATGCCGCGCAGCAAGGCCGGCGTCTCAAGACCTTCAGGGGTAATCAGGTACTCGCCCGGCAAACGGGCCGCCGCGACGATCGGCTGATTGGCGGCCGGAAACTCATAGTTCGTCAGGTCGCGGGCCGTCACCCAAGCCAACGGCTGCCCTTCGGCACCGTGGGGCTCACCGGTGAACGCAGAGACTTCCCAGACATCCAGCAACACCTGTTTGTCCGGGTAGTCGTGACGCACCTTGATCAACGGTCGAGCAGCCTCGACGACAATGCCCAGCTCTTCATGAAGTTCGCGGGCCAGGGCGGTTTCGACGGACTCATCGGCCTCGACCTTGCCACCGGGGAACTCCCACAGGCCGCCCTGGTGCTGGGTGTCGGCCCGTCGGGCGATCAGGATTTTACCGGCGGCATCGCGGATGACCGCCGCCGCCACATGGACTCGTTTCACCGCGCAGTGTCCTCCAGGCCAGCTTGTTGCCACGCCTTGAACGCTGGCCATTGATATAGGGTTTCGACGTAGGCCTCATCGACCTCCGACAGTTTCACCTGATAAGTGCGCAAGCGCACGGCAACAGGAGCAAAAAACGCATCGGCCAGGCTCACGCGGCCAAACAGATAGGGACCGGTTTCGGTCGCCGTGGCACGGCATTCGGCCCATAGCGCCAGCATCCGCTGGATTTCCGCCTGCACATCAGATGGCATCGGCGACAACGGCGCATCGTGCAGCAGGTCCATGGGCATGTGGCTGCGCAGGGCAAAAAAACCGCTGTGCATCTGCGCACAGGCCGAGCGTGCCTGGGCCCGGGCGGCCACATCCTTGGGCCAGAGACTGGCCTCGGGAAACTGTTCAGCCAGGTATTCGGCAATCGCCAGGGAATCGGCGATCACGCCGAACTCGGTCTTGAGCAACGGGACCTTGGCCGTGGCCGAATACTTGAGCAGCTTCTCGCGGGTGTCGGGTTGATCGAGCCTGACCAGCTCTTCGGTGTACTTCGCGCCGGTCAGCGCCAGGGCCAACGCGCCGCGCAGGGACCAGGAAGATAGATCTTTGTCGCCGATGATCAGGTGCAGGCTCATGTGGATTCCTTTCTTGTGGTTCTGAGGTGTCTGTTCTGGCGCCATCGCGAGCAAGCTCGCTCCCACAGTGGATCGGTGGTGTGAACACTTTCTAAGTCACCCAACAAATCCCTGTGGGAGCGAGCTTGCTCGCGATTGGAGCAGCTCGCTCCCGGGCCTGTTAAGTCCGGTACTCAGCGTTGATCTTCACGTACTCGTGGGACAGGTCGGTGGTCCAGATGGTTTCGCTGCAATCCCCCCGTCCCAGCTCGATACGGATGGTGATTTCTTCCTGTTGCATGACCGCCGCGCCCTGGGCTTCGGTGTAGGTCGCAGCGCGAGCGCCTTGGCTGGCGATGCAGACTTCACCGAGGAACACGTCGATCTTGCTCACGTCCAGCTCAGGCACGCCGGCACGGCCAACGGCGGCGAGAATGCGGCCCCAGTTCGGGTCGGAGGCGAACAGCGCGGTCTTGATCAGCGGCGAGTGGGCCACGGTGTAGCCAACATCCAGGCATTCCTGGTGATTGCCACCGCCGTTGACCTGCACGGTCACGAACTTGGTCGCGCCTTCGCCGTCACGGACGATGGCCTGGGCCACTTCCATGCACACTTCAAACACCGCCTGTTTCAGAGCCGCGAACAGCGGGCCGCTGGCTTCGGTGATTTCCGGCAGGCTAGCCTTGCCGGTGGCGATCAGCATGCAGCAGTCGTTGGTGGAGGTGTCGCCGTCGATGGTGATGCGGTTGAACGACTTGTTGGCACCGTCGAGCATCAGGTCTTGCAGCACCTGGCGCGAGACTTTGGCGTCGGTGGCGATGTAGCCGAGCATGGTCGCCATGTTCGGGCGGATCATGCCAGCGCCTTTGCTGATACCGGTGACCGTGATGGTCACGCCATCGTGCTCGAACTGGCGGCTCGCGCCCTTGGGCAAGGTGTCGGTGGTCATGATGCCGGTGGCGGCCGCGGCCCAATTGTTTTCCGACAGGTCATCGAGCGCGGCTTGCAGCGCGCCTTCGATCTTCTCGACCGGCAGCGGCTCGCCGATCACGCCAGTGGAATACGGCAGCACCTGGCTGGCATCGACACCGGTCAGCTCAGCCAGCTTGGCGCAAGTACGCTCGGCAGCGGCCAGGCCTGGCGCGCCGGTACCGGCGTTGGCGTTACCGGTGTTGGTCAGCAGGTAACGCACCGGCCCCTGCACGCGCTGCTTGGCCAGGATGACCGGCGCGGCGCAAAAGGCATTGAGGGTGAACACGCCAGCGACCGTCGAGCCTTCGGCGCAACGCATGACCACGACGTCCTTGCGCCCGGGGCGCTTGATGCCCGCCGAGGCAATACCGAGTTCAAAACCGGCAACCGGGTGCAACGTTGGCAACGGACCAAGACCAACAGCCATGAATGCGCTCCTAAATGAGATGTCTATCGACGCCGTCCTCATCGAGACGGCGAATCAAAATGGCAAAACGCCGCGACGGATAAAATCCGGTCGCGGCGCGGGTGGTTCAGCGTTGGAACGGGTTTATTGGATCTGCCCGTGGCAATGCTTGTATTTCTTGCCCGAACCGCAATAGCACAGTTCGTTACGGCCCAGCTTCTGCTCGTTGCGCACCGGTGCGGTCGCAAGGGCGACATCCACATCGACGCCCTCTTCGGCAACCACTTCCAGGCCCGGGGCTTCGGCGTGTTCGAACTGCATGCGCGCAGCCAGGGCTTCGGCTTCCTGGCGCAGGCGGGCTTCTTCTTCGGCCGGGTCTTCGCGGCGAACCTGAACGTGGGACAGCACACGGATCGAGTCGCGCTTGATCGAGTCGAGCAACTCGGAGAACAGCGTGTAGGACTCGCGCTTGTACTCCTGCTTCGGGTTCTTCTGGGCGTAACCGCGCAAATGGATACCGTGACGCAGGTGGTCCATGGTCGACAGGTGGTCTTTCCACAAGTCGTCCAGTACCCGCAGCACAATCTGCTTCTCGAAGGAACGCAGCGCCTCGGCGCCCGCTTGATCTTCCTTCTCGTTGTAGGCCGCGATCAGTTCGGCCAGCAGTTTCTCGCGCAGGGTTTCTTCATACAGGTGATCGTCTTCGTCGAGCCATTGCTGGATCGGCAATGCCACGCCGAAATCGTTCTGCAAGGCGGATTCCAGGCCGGCGACGTCCCACTGTTCCGGCAGCGACTGCGGCGGGATGTGGGCGCTGACAGTGGCGTTGAGCACGTCCTGGCGGAAATCGGCGATGGTTTCGCCAATGTTGTCGGCGGCCAACAAACTGTTACGCATGTGATAGATCACTTTACGCTGTTCGTTGTTGACGTCGTCGAACTCGAGCAATTGCTTACGGATATCGAAGTTGCGGCCTTCGACCTTGCGCTGGGCCTTCTCGATGGCGTTGGTCACCATGCGGTGCTCGATCGCCTCGCCTGGCTGCATGCCCAGGGCCTTCATGAAGTTCTTCACCCGGTCAGAGGCGAAGATGCGCATCAGGCTGTCTTCCAGGGACAGGTAGAAACGGCTGGAACCGGCGTCACCCTGGCGACCGGCACGGCCACGCAGCTGGTTGTCAATACGACGCGACTCGTGACGCTCGGAAGCGATCACCTGCAAACCGCCGGATTCGAGTACCTGCTGGTGACGTTTCTGCCAGTCAGCCTTGATCTGCGCGATCTGCTCTGGGGTCGGGCTTTCCAGGCTGGCGACTTCCACTTCCCAGTTGCCACCCAAGAGGATGTCGGTACCACGGCCCGCCATGTTGGTGGCGATGGTCAGCGCACCCGGGCGGCCGGCCTGGGCGATGATCTCGGCTTCCTTCTCGTGGAACTTGGCGTTGAGGACCTTGTGCTCGATGCCTTCCTTGTTGAGCAGGGCGGACATGTGCTCGGAGGTCTCGATGGTGGCGGTACCCACCAGGATCGGACGGCCCTGGGCCATGCCGTCCTTGATGTCGTTGATGATCGCCGCGTACTTCTCTTCGGCGGTCAGGAACACCAGGTCGTTGTAGTCTTTACGGGCCAGCGGCTTGTTCGGCGGAATCACCACCACTTGCAGGCCGTAGATCTGGTGGAACTCGAACGCTTCGGTATCAGCGGTACCGGTCATGCCGGACAGCTTGTTATACAGGCGGAAGTAGTTCTGGAAGGTGGTCGAGGCCAGGGTCTGGCTCTCGGCCTGGATGTTCAGGCCTTCCTTCGCTTCGATGGCCTGGTGCAGGCCTTCGGACAGGCGACGACCCGGCATGGTACGGCCGGTGTGTTCGTCCACCAGTACGACCTGGCCGTCCTGCACGATGTATTCGACGTTGCGATGGAACAGCTTGTGCGCACGCAGGCCAGCATAAACGTGGGTCAGCAGGCCCAGGTTGTGGGCCGAGTACAGGCTCTCGCCTTCGGCCAGCAAACCAATACGGGTGAGCATTTCCTCGACGAACTGGTGACCCGCTTCGTTGAGCTCGACCTGACGGGTCTTCTCGTCAACGGTGTAGTGCCCGGCCTGGGTCACTTCGCCTTCGACTTCCTCGACGTGCAACTTGAGCTGCGGGATCAGTTTGTTGATCTCGATGTACAGCTTGGAGCTGTCCTCGGCCTGACCGGAAATGATCAGCGGGGTACGGGCTTCGTCGATGAGGATGGAGTCGACTTCGTCGATCACGGCAAAGTTGAGTTCACGCTGGAATTTTTCTTCCATGCTGAACGCCATGTTGTCGCGCAGGTAGTCGAACCCGAATTCGTTGTTGGTGCCGTAGGTGATGTCGGCAGCGTAGGCGGCGCGCTTCTCTTCCGGCGGCTGGAACGGCGTGACGACGCCGACAGTCAGGCCGAGGAATTCGTAGAGCGGGCGCATCCAGTTGGCGTCGCGACGGGCCAGGTAGTCGTTGACCGTCACTACGTGCACGCCCTTGCCGGACAGCGCGTTGAGGTACACGCCCAAGGTCGCCACGAGGGTCTTGCCCTCACCGGTACGCATTTCGGCGATCTTGCCTTCGTGCAAGGTCATGCCGCCGATCAACTGAACGTCGAAGTGGCGCATGCCCATGATCCGCTTGCCGGCTTCACGGGCGACCGCAAAGGCTTCAGGCAGGAGCTGGTCAAGGGTTTCCCCCTTGGCGATGCGGTCCTTGAATTCGGCAGTCTTGGCGCGTAACTGATCGTCCGAAAGGGCCACCATTTGCTCTTCGAAGGCATTGACAGTCTGTACCGTCTTGAGCATGCGCTTGACTTCACGCTCGTTCTTGCTTCCAAAAAGTTTCTTTAACAAAGGCGCAAACATATCGGCAGGATCTTCCACACTAAAGGGATGGAGGGCGGCCCCGTGAGTCGCCCGTGCAGCCCTCATGGCCGCATGCGAACGAGCATTCTACCCGGAAACGATGGAGAGGAAAGTGGCGTTATTCCACGATGCTGGCACAGCGCTGTGACGGGGCTTGCATAAAATAAGGGCTTTTGCGCGAACTTCAACCCATCCAGAGCAGAAGTTACTCATTGATTGTGCAGCCAAAAGCCGCTGGGCGAGAGGGTCGAGGCGCATCCGGCGCTTTCTGCTACCATGGCGCCTCTGTCACTTGCGGTATTCATTCATGGCCTTTCGCCCTCTTCCAGCCAAGGCGCCCGCCGTTCTGCTGCGCGAAGCCAAGCCGCTGAAAGCCATCTTTGGCCACGCCAAACGCCTGGGTCACCTGCAACGCCTGCTCGACAGCCAGTTGCAACCGGCTGCGCGCAAGCATTGCCACGTGGCCTCCTGGCGCGAAGGCAGCTTGCTGCTGATCGTCACCGACGGCCACTGGGCCACACGCCTGCGCTATCAGCAAAAACGCCTGCTGCGCCAACTCCAGGTCTTCGAAGAATTCGCCAACCTGACACGGATCCTGTTCAAGGTACAACCGCCCACCGTCCAGGTCGGCGTCAAGGGGCACACGCTGGATTTGTCCACCGACGCCGCCGCAACCATTCAAGCCACGGCGGATGGCATCAGCGATCCCAACCTGCGGGCGGCGCTGGAGCGGTTGGCGGCGCATGCGCGGCCCAAGGATTGAGATTTTCGGCGGCAGTTAGATAGCTATCGCGAGCAAGCTCGCTCCCACAGGGGATCTGCGGCGGGCACCTGTTTCGTGCACGACGCCGATCCCTTGTGGGAGCGAGCCTGCTCGCGATAGCGGTGACTCGGTCCTGACTACCGGCGCTTGCTGCCCCCCAGCAACGACCCCATCAACCCACGCACCAATTGCCGGCCCAACTGATTGGCCGCCTGGCGCATTGCCGATTTAAGCGCCTGGCCGGCTGCCGTGCCGAGGAATTCCCCGGCCTTTTCGGTGAAGCTCGGTTCTTCCGCCGTCGGCTTGCCCGGCGCCTCTTCGGCCTGCGGTTCCAGCCCTTTGCGGCCCATCAGCACTTCATAGGCCGATTCGCGATCAATGGGCTTGTCATAGCGCCCTTGCAACGGTGAACTGGCGATCAACCCGGCGCGCTCGGCTTCGCTCAGCGGCCCGATGCGCGATTGCGGTGGCGCCACCAGCACGCGCTGGACCACTTCCGGCGTACCTTTTTCCTGCAAGGTGCCCACCAAGGCTTCACCGATGCCCAGTTCGGTCAGCACCGCCAGGGCATCGAACTGCGGGTTGGGCCGGAAACCGTCGGCCACCGCCCGCAGGGATTTCTGCTCCTTGGCAGTAAAGGCCCGCAACCCGTGCTGGATGCGCAAGCCCAACTGCGCCAGCACGTCGTCCGGCAAGTCGCCCGGCGACTGGGTCACGAAATACACCCCCACGCCCTTGGAACGGATCAGCCGCACCACTTGCTCCAGGCGCTCCTGCAAGGCCTTGGGCGTGCCGGCAAAAAGCAAATGCGCCTCGTCGAAGAACAGCGCCAACAGCGGTTTGTCTGCATCGCCGCGCTCGGGCAATTGCTCGAACAGCTCAGCCAGCAGCCATAACAGGAATGTCGCGTAGACCTTCGGCGCCTCGTGGACCAGGCGGCTGGCGTCGAGCAAGTGGATGCGGCCACGGCCATCGCTGGCCGGTTGCAGGATGTCTTCGAGCTGCAAGGCTGGCTCGCCGAACAACGCGTCCGCGCCCTGCTGTTCCAGGGTGGACAAGCGTCGCAACAACGCCTGGCTGGAACCGGTGGTCATCAAGGCCGCGTCGTCCCCCAGCAACTCGGGATTGTCCTTGAGATGGTTGAGCAGCGCCTTCAGGTCCTTGAGGTCCAGCAGCAACAGACCTTCGCGGTCGGCCACCTTGAACGCGGCGTAGAGCGCCGACTGCTGGCTGTCCGTCAGTTCCAGCAGACTGCCGATCAACAACGGGCCCATTTCACTCAAGGTGGTGCGCAGTGGATGACCGGACTGGCCATGGATATCCCACAAGGTCACCGGGTAAGCCTGGGGCTTGTGGTTGAGCCAAGGCATGCCGGCGATGCGCTCGGCGATCTTGCCCTGGGGGTTGCCCGCCGCGCCCAGGCCGCACAGGTCACCCTTGATGTCCGCCGCGAACACCGCCACGCCGGCATCGCTGAACATTTCGGCCAGGCGCTGCAAGGTGACGGTCTTGCCGGTACCGGTGGCACCCGCCACCAGACCATGACGGTTCGCCAGGCGCATGGCCTGGGCGATGGGCTGGCCGCTAAGGTCGGCCCCGATAACGAGTTGCGATGAGTCAGGCATGTGGTCACCCGTGGTGTTTGCGATATGACGCCATTTTGCACGTTTATATAAAAGCATGCCTGGCGCATTAAGCCCCTGGCGCCAGGAATAATAGCCGGCGAACCAGGACTGGCCCTATCGCGAGCAAGCTCGCTCCCACATGGGATCGGTGCCCCTCCTGTGGGAGCGAGCTTGCTCGCGATAGGGCCCTGTCAAACCCGGCAATACTCCACTGACACCCCACCCCCACAACCCCAACCGAACATCTATTCTTACTAAAGGTCAACACAGGAGAACACTGACCGGAGGGACGTTCATCGTGCATATAGCGGACATAACCATGTTCTACGCCCCCGCCAGCGGAGGCGTGCGCACTTATCTGGATGCCAAGCACCGGCGCCTGGGCGATCGGCCCGGTATTCGCCACAGCCTGTTGATCCCCGGCGCGCATTTGAGCGAGCACGATGGGATCTACAAGGTTCCTGCCCCTGCACTGCCGTTCGGCAAGGGCTATCGCTTCCCCCTTCGCCTGGCCCCCTGGCGCAATGTCCTGCGCGATCTACAGCCCGATCTGATTGAAGTCGGCGATCCCTACCTCACGGCCTGGGCCGCACTGGATGCCCGTCGCCAGCTCGACGTGCCCGTCATCGGTTTCTATCACTCCGACCTGCCACTGCTGGTCAGCAACCGCATGGGCAACTGGTTCACCCCCAACATCGAAGCTTATGTCAGCAAGTTGTACGGCAATTTCGACCGGGTCCTGGCGCCGAGCCAGGTCATGGCCGACAAACTGACCGGGTTGGGGGTCAAGAACGTCTACGTGCAACCGTTGGGCGTCGACCTGCAAACCTTCAACCCGGCCGCCCGCGACCCGGAGCTGCGCGCCGAGCTGGGCATCGCCGAAGACGCGCGCCTGCTGATTTTCGCCGGGCGCGGCTCCAAGGAAAAAAACCTGCCGGTGCTGCTCAAGTGCATGAAACGCCTGGGCGAGCGCTACCACCTGCTGCTGGTGGGCTCGTCGATGCCCGCCTTGGTGCCGGACAACGTCACGGTGATCGATGAATTCTGCCCGGCACCGCAAGTCGCCCGGCTCATGGCCAGCTCCGATGCCCTGCTGCACGCCGGCGACCAGGAAACCTTCGGCCTGGTGATCCTCGAAGCCATGGCCAGTGGCATTCCCGTGGTGGCGGTGGCGGCCGGGGCCTTTACCGAAATCGTCGATGAAGACTGCGGCCTGCTGTGCACACCCAACAATCCACAGGCCATGGCCAATGCCGTGCGCCAACTGTTTGCCGAAGGCTGCCAGCGCCGTGGTGTGCTGGCGCGCCAGCATGTGGAGCAGCATTACGCCTGGGATACCGTGGTCAACAGCTTGCTGGGGCACTACTACGCGGTGCTCGGCGGGCAGATGCCACTGCTGGCCAATGGTTGAGGTGAGGTCCGTGTCGATGAACCGCTCGCCCCGCGCGCTCCTGCTGGTGCTGCACGACGTGGCACCGCAAACCTGGCCCGACTACCAGCCCTTCGTCGAAGCCGTCGACGCCCTCGGCCAGGTGCCGATGACCTGGTTGGTGGTGCCTGACTTTCACCGCAACAACGCCCTGGAGGCTCACCCCGGCTTTCGGCGCCTGCTCGACAGCCGGGTCGAGCGCGGCGACGAACTGGTGTTGCATGGCTACTACCATTGCGACGACGGCCCTGTCGCCCGCCACCCCAAGGACTGGTTCATGCGCCGGGTCTATACCCATGAGGGTGAGTTCTACAACCTGTCCGAGGCCGCCGCCCTCGCCCGCCTGCGCGCCGGTATCGAAACCTTTGAACGCTACCACTGGCCGTTGGAAGGTTTCGTCGCCCCGGCCTGGCTGATGAGCGAAGGCACGCGCCAGGCCTTGCGCCAGTTGCCGCTGAGCTACACCAGCGACACCCGACACCTTTATCGCCTGCCTGACTTCACCGCCATCGATGCGCCGGGGCTGGTCTGGAGTGCCCGCAGCGCCTGGCGCCGTGGCCTGTCGAAAGTCATCAGTGACCAACGCGAACAGCGCTGGCGCCAGGCCCCGGTGATTCGCCTGGGCCTGCACCCGGTGGACATGCGCCATGCCTTTTCCCGGGACTATTGGCTGCGCACCCTCGAACGCCTGCTCAACGACGGTCGTGTACCCATGACCAAAGTCGACTGGCTGGCGACCCAGGGGCTGCGGGCCCGCAGCGCCGCATGAAACGGCTGATCTGGTTGGGCGCCGCCCTGCTCACGGCGCTACTGGTGCCGCTGCTGGTCGGTGGCGGGGAAATGTGGTCGCGGGTGCAGCGCTTTCCCTTGCCGCTACTGCTGGCCATGCTCGGCATGATCGTGCTGTGCTGGGGCTTGAACTCCGTGCGCTTGCGCCTGCTGCTGGGGGAGCACCGTGGGCGCATCGGCGCTCTGAAAAGCATCGGCGTGGTGATGTCCACCGAGTTCGCCATGTGCGCGACGCCCGGTGGCAGTGGCGGCCCACTGACGCTGATGGCCTTGCTGGCGCGCAACGGCGTGCGCCCGGCCCATGGCAGCGCGGTGTTTGCCATGGATCAGTTGAGTGACTTGCTGTTCTTCCTCTGCGCCTTGGTGGGCATTCTGTTTTACGCGCTGTTCCAGAACCTCAGCCAGCGCATGGAATGGATGCTGGCGTTAAGCGCGATTTCATTGTTTGGCGGGTTGTTCGGCTGCGTGCTGGTGGCCCGCTATCACCGCAGATTGATTCTGCTGGGCGCTCGACTGCTGCGCCACTTGCGTGTCAAAGCTGTCACCCGTCGGCGCTGGGCCCGCAAGATCCTGAGCTTTCTGGCGGCGTTCACCGACACCTTGAAACTGCCAAAACAGACACTGTTCCAGGTCTTCGGCCTGACCTGCCTGCATTGGGCGCTGCGCTACAGCGTGTTGTACCTGGCATTGAAGGGGCTGGGGGCAGATTTGCAGTGGGCCTGGAGTTTCCTGATCCAGATGCTGTCCCTGAGCGCGGGACAGTTCAGCCTGCTACCGGGCGGCGCCGGGGCGGCCGAATTGACTTCCGCGGCGCTGCTGGCACCCATGGTGGGCAAATCTACCGCGGCGGCGGCGATTCTGATCTGGCGGGCGGTGACCTATTACTTTTATCTGGTGGCCGGTGGGCCGGTGTTCTTCCTGATGGTCGGGCGGCCGTTGCTCAAGAAACTGATCAGGCTCAGACAGGCCTGACGTATCACGGCTTCTGCTCGGGCTCGTCCTGGGGATGCAGTTGTTCCCACAATTGCGCAGCATCGGGAAACTCAGTGCCGTCCTCCGGGCCCAACGCATCTGGGTCATAGCGGCTGAGGCAGCCCTCGCCCAGGGTCGCCGGCGCCTTGGAGGTGGCTTTGTCCAATGGATCGGTCATGGCGCAATGCTGCTCCCGTAAGAAGGTTGCATGAATGCTGCGCCTGTAGGAGCTGACGAGCGAAGCGAGGCTGCGATCTTTCCCCTACCGCTTGAGTCTCGAGCGAAAGATCAAAATCAAAAGATCGCAGCCTTCGGCAGCTCCTACAAGTGCCCAAAGCCAGTCAGAACACCACGGTCTTGTTGCCGTGCACCAGCACCCGGTCTTCCAGGTGATAACGCAGTCCCCGGGCCAACACCATCTTCTCTACGTCACGGCCGAAACGCACCATGTCTTCGATGCTGTCGCTGTGGCTGACGCGCACCACGTCCTGCTCGATGATCGGGCCGGCATCCAACTCTTCGGTCACGTAGTGACAGGTGGCGCCAATCAGCTTCACACCACGCATCGACGCCTGGTGATACGGCTTGGCACCGACGAACGACGGCAGGAAACTGTGGTGGATGTTGATGACCTTATGGGCGTATTCGCGGCACAAGGCCGGCGGCAGGATTTGCATGTAGCGGGCCAGCACCACCACCTCGGCATCGTGCTGCTTGACCAGCCGCGAGACTTCGGCGAACGCCGGCTGCTTGTCCTGCGGATTGACCGGCACGTGGTAGTAAGGGATGCCGTGCCATTCCACCATGCTGCGCAAGTCGTCATGATTGGAAATCACACAGGCGATGTCGCAATCGAGCTCATCGCTGTGCCAGCGGTGCAACAGGTCGGCCAGGCAGTGGGACTCACGACTGGCCATCAGCACCACGCGTTTTTTCTGCGCGGTGTCGGTGATACGCCAGTCCATCGAGAACTCTTCGGCAATGGGGGCGAATGCTTCACGGAAGGCTTCGATACCGAAGGGCAGCGAATCGGCACGAATCTCGTGACGCATGAAAAACCAACCACTTTGATTGTCCGAGTGATGGCTTGCTTCGGTGATCCAGCCGTTATGGGACGCCAGAAAGTTACTGACTTTAGCAACGATGCCGACGCGGTCCGGACAAGCAATCACCAGACGAAAAGTGCGCATTAGGGAAACTCCAGAACTTCGCAAAGGCGGCCATTCTAGCCATTGCGCGGCAAAACTGCAGTATCGATGAGACGCCAAATCTCGACGACGGCCCCAAAGCCACGACCGGCGTGGCCCGGGAAAGCAGGCTATATGTGTGAACAGATGTGAAGACTCTGTCGCGGTATTTAACTGCAACAGGCGTTTTTGTGGCGCAGCACTAATTAATTAAATAAAACACCGGTTAAATGTTTACTTGATGAAACTGTCTGATTACTATTGCCGCACTGTGTCCTTGTCACCCGCGTCCTACATAAGGTAGTCCACATGTCCTTGATCAATGAATACCGCGCCACAGAAGAAGCTATCAAAGAACTGCAAGCTCGCCTGAAAAACCTGTCCCAAGACGACAAACTGCAAACCGAGCTTGAATTCGAAGGCAAACTGCGCACTCTGATGGGCGAATACTCCAAGTCGCTGCGCGACATCATTGCCCTGCTGGATCCAGAAGCCAAGTCGAGCAAAGCACCACGTGGCGCCGTGAAAACTACTGGCACCAAACGCGCTCGCAAAGTTAAGCAATACAAGAACCCGCACAACGGCGAAGTCATCGAAACCAAAGGTGGCAACCACAAGACTCTGAAAGAGTGGAAAGCCAAGTGGGGCGGTGACGTGGTGGAAGGCTGGGCAACCCTGCTGGGCTAAGCCTCACCGGTTCGCACCGTTCTTAGCGAACAAAAAAACGCCAGCGATTGCTGGCGTTTTTTATGCCTGTCATCTTTTTACTTCATCACGGTTCAAGGCTTAAACGTTTGCGCAATTGCTGACTGTAGCCCTGCCACTCCCTGAGTACTTCTTGCTGCACGGGTGTAGACAGAGCCATCCACTCCCCCATCGCCGCATCAAAACTTTCCAAGGTATTAGGCGCGCCCCACTCCGGGGATGACAGCCGTTGTTGACAGAAAAGTCTCCAACGCGCCTGCTCTTCAGGACTCAACGTGTCTGGAAAGTTGCGCGCGCGATATCGGAACAATAGTTCTGGCAAACGCTCATCATCGAAAGGCCAGCGTTCTTGAGCCAATTGCGCGGGGTCAGCCATACGCACTTGTTCACATAAACGTCGATCGCGATCCCCCAGAAAGCCCGCGTATAACTGTTGCTCGGGATCCTCGCTGGCGGTGAAATCCTCCCGACCATAAATAGCCTGAAGTTTATCCTGCCAAACTTTCTGTGCGTCAGTTAGCCGCAATGCCCGTTGCTGATAGCCCTCCATGTCCAATTCCAGTCGCTGCTGGTCCTCGGCACGCAGCACCGACAATGGCGCGATCACCGGGCATTTGTTGATATGGATAAGCTTGAGCGGCACCGGCAACTCACCTTCGAGCAATTCTTCACGGCGGGTATATAAACGCTGGCGCAGGCTTTCGGCATCGTCGTCCAGCAGGCCCTGGGGGTCCAGGTGCAGGTCGCAGACGATCAGGGCGTTGCGATTTTTCGGGTGCCAGGCCAGCGGCAAGACCACACCGATGTAGTTGCGCGCCGCCGAGAAGCGACCGGAAATATGCACCATGGGCTGCAACAGGCGAATCTGGTCCATCACCTTCTGTTTGCTGCGTAACTGGAACAGCCAGTCGTAGAGCCGGGGCTGCTGCTGACGGATCAGCCGCGCCAGGGCGATGGTCGCGCGCACGTCCGACAACGCATCGTGGGCCTGGCCATGGTCGATGCCATTGGCGGCGGTCAGGCGCTCGAGCTTGAGGGTCACGCGACCGTCTTCTTGCGGCCAGACAATGCCTTGCGGGCGCAGCGCATAGGCCGCACGCACCAGGTCGATCAAATCCCAGCGACTGTTGCCGCCCTGCCATTCCCGTGCGTACGGGTCGAAGAAATTCCGATAGAGGCTGTAGCGGGTCATTTCATCGTCGAAGCGCAGGGTGTTGTAGCCGGCGCCACAGGTACCGGGCGCGGCCAGGTGGCCGTGGACACGGGTCATGAAATCGGCTTCGCTCAAACCTTTTTCGGCCAGGCATGTCGGGGTGATGCCGGTAATCGCACAGGCCGCCGGATGCGGCAGGATGTCATCGCTGGGCCGGCAATACAGGTTCACCGGTTCGTCGATTTCATTGAGTTCGAAATCGGTACGGATACCCGCCACCTGCAAGGGCCGGTCGCAACGCGGGTTGATGCCGGTGGTTTCGTAGTCGTACCAGAAAATGGAAGTCACGGGCTGTTCCTGAACTGAAGACTGGCGAAGTCTAGGCGCTCGAACCCGCCTGCGACCAGCAGTCCTGTAACTTTTGAATGCCAACACAGGGTTCCACCACCCACCCCATGTGGGAGCGAGCTTGCTCGCGATAGCGGTGGCTCGGCTTGCATCCATGTTGAATGGACTGCCGTCATCGCGAGCAAGCTCGCTCCCACAGTTGATCTGCGCTGCCCACTGACTCAATGCTCACCACCCTCCCATGTGGGAGCGAGCTTGCTCGCGATAGCGGTGGGTCGGCTTGCATTGATGTCGAATGGATTGCAGTCATCGCGAGCAGGCTCGCTCCCACAGTTGATCTGCGGTGCCCACGAATCCTGTTGCAAACCATAAATGACACACACAGCTCTATCGTTTGCCCGCACGAAGACTGCTAGCATCTGGGCCGAGATTGAACATTCGGTCTGGCCCATCACAGGTTGCCCATGCTCGAGACACCAGCACTGCAAAGGAACGCGACGCTGCCCGCGCCCCTGGACACGCGCTATCAGGTTGAAACGCCCGAAGGCATCGACCTGCCGCTGCGCCCGGCGGGACTGATGCCGCGTGCAATCGCCTTCTCCATCGACCTGGGCATACGCGGGCTGGTCCTGGGGCTTTTCTTCCTGGTCCTGGCGTTTTTCGGCGAACTGGGGATGGGCCTTGGGTCCATCCTGCTGTTTGTCGTCAGCTGGTGGTACATGGTGCTGTTCGAGGTGCTCAACCAGGGGCGCTCTCCCGGCAAGCAGATCATGGGGCTGCGCGTGGTGCAGGACGATGGCCGGCCCATCGGCTGGTCGGCGTCGCTGATCCGCAACCTGCTGCGTTTCGTCGACATGCTGCCCTTCGGCTACACCTTCGGGGCCATCAGTTGCCTGCAGCATCCGGCGTTCAAGCGCTTGGGCGATCTCGCGGCCGGCACGCTGGTGGTGTATCGCGAACAGCCGGTCAAACGCCCCGCCTTGCCGATGGCCCCGCCGATACGCACGCCTTTCACCCTCAGCCTGAATGAGCAACGCGCCGTGCTGGGCTTCGCCGAACGCCAGGCAGAACTGTCCCAGGCGCGGGTCAGCGAACTGGCTGCCATCCTGGCCGCGCCACTGAACGTCCAGGTGCCAAACGCCGCGGCCGAACTCAATGGCGTCGCCCGCGGCCTGCTGGGGCCAACATGAAGCAAAGCCTGTTCGAAAGCCGTCACCAAGGGGAATGGGAGCACCTGACCCGGCAACTCGACCAACTGGAGCGCAGCCGCAGCGTGCCCCAGAGCAGCGACTTCCCTGCCACCTACCGACGGCTTTGCCATCACCTGGCACTGGCCCAGGCCCGGGGCTACAGCAGCTTGCTGGTCGACACACTGCAACAATTGGCGTTGCGCGGTCACCAGCAACTCTATCGGGACCGCAGCCGGCCCTCGGCCAGTCTCTCGGCGTTTATCCTGGCCGGTTTTCCCCGACTGGTGCGTGAACAATGGCGATTCGTGCTGGCCGCCAGCCTGATGTTCCTGGGCAGCCTGGTGGGCATCGGGCTGCTGGTCTATCTGTTCCCGGAACTGGTCTACAGCGTGCTCGGCGCTGACGAAATCAGCCAGATCCGCAGCATGTACGACCCTGCGTCCGGGCACCTGGGGCGCTCGGTCGAGCGGGCCGCCAGCGAGGACTGGGTCATGTTCGGTTACTACATCATGCACAACATCGGCATTGCCTTTCAGACCTTTGCCAGTGGCTTGATATTTGGCCTGGGGAGCGCGTTTTTCCTGTTTTTCAATGGCCTGACCATTGGCGCGGTGGCCGGGCACCTGACCCAGATCGGCTCCGGGGGAACGTTCTGGTCGTTCGTGATTGGCCACGGCGCCTTCGAACTCACCGCCATCGCCCTGGCCGGGGCCGCAGGCCTGCAGCTGGGCTGGGCCTTGATTGCGCCGGGACGCCTGACCCGAGGCGAGGCCTTGCGGCTCGCGGCGGGCAAAAGCGTGCTGATGATCGGCGGTGTGATGCTGTTCCTGCTCATTGCCGCGTTCATCGAGGCCTACTGGTCTTCCAGCGCCGTGACGCCCGCCACCAAATACACGGTGGGCGCCTTGTTGTGGCTGTTGGTGATCAGCTATCTGTCGCTTGCCGGACGGGTCCGCCATGCGCCTGAGTGACGCCACCGTCGTCATCCGCCCACGCACCACCTGGGAAGCCATGGACCTTGGGGTGTTGATGAGCCAGCAGCATCGCCGCCTGCTGATGACCAGTTGGGCGCTCATCACGCTGCCGGTGTACCTGTTGCTGACCCTGCTGCTGTGGGACTCACCGTCGCTGGTGGTGATGCTGTTCTGGTGGTTGAAGCCGGCCTTCGACCGGCTGCCGCTGTACATTCTGTCCAAGGCACTGTTTGGCGAAACCCCCACCTTGCGCCAGGCGTTGCGCCAGTGGCCTGCGCTGCTCAAGCCGCAGTTGCTGGCCAGCCTGACCTGGCGCCGGCTGAGCCTGAGCCGCAGCTTCCTGATGCCGGTGGTGCAACTCGAGGGGCTTAGCGGTGAGGCGCGGACGCAGCGCTTGCGGGTACTGCTGCAACGCAACCGCGGCGCGGCGCAATGGTTGACCATCATCGGCGTGCACCTGGAAACCGCCTTGTGGTTCGGCCTGATGGCCCTGTTCTACCTGTTCGTGCCGCAACAAGTCGAACTGCAATGGGATTGGGAGACGCTGGTGTCAGCGGCCGAGCACGACTGGTTGTGGTTCGAACACCTGGTCAACTTCCTCTACCCGCTGCTGCTGATCTTGTGGGAGCCGGTGTATGTCGCCTGCGGCTTCAGCCTCTACCTGAACCGGCGCACGATCCTCGAGGCGTGGGACATCGAACTGGTGTTCCGGCGCCTGCGCCAGCGCCTGAGCGGCGTGGCCCCGGTGTTGATGCTGCTGGCGCTCATGCTGCTGCCGCTGACGCCCCCGGCATTTGCTGCAGAAGACAGCGACGCCCCCGATAGCCCGCGGCTGCTCAACCAGCCCCTCACCAGCGAAGCCTCCCGGGACGGTATCAAGGCAATCCTCGACGCCCCACCGTTCAAGAACCCCGAGACCGTCATCCGTTATCGTTTCGGCGAAGAAGCGACCGAATCCCCCGAGACCGAGACCGAGGCCAAACCGAGCTGGCTCAAGGACCTGTTCAAATGGCTCGGCAGCCAACGTTTCGACATCGCCGCCGCACTGATCCAGGTGGTGCTGTGGGCCTGCCTGGTGGCGGCAATCGTCTGGCTGGCCTGGCGCTACCGTGAAAGACTCAAGGCCCTGGCCAATCGCCGACCGAGGCAGCGCCTGCCGGTGGAACGCGCCGTACCGGCGCGCATGTTCGGCCTGGATATTCGCGAAGAGAGCCTGCCCGCCGACGTGGCCACCAGCGTCGAACAACTGTGGGCCACGCAACCCCGTGAAGCCTTGGGCCTGCTGTATCGGGCGCTGCTCAGCCGGTTGCATCATGACTTCAAGATCCCCTTGAAGCCGGCCGACACCGAAGGCCAGGTGCTGGAACGCGTCGAACAGCTCAAGCAGGACAACCTGCTGGGCTTCAGCAAAAACCTGACCCTGCATTGGCAGAACATTGCCTACGGGCATCGTCCACCGCCGACACACCTGCAACAGGAATTGTGTGACGGCTGGCGCCAACTGTTCGGTCCGGGAGCCTCTCGATGAGCCGGCACGCAGGGTGGCTGATCGGCGCCGTGCTGGCCGCGCTGGTGTGCGCATTCGGCCTCTACCTCTACACCAAGGCCGAGCCCTATGAAGAGGTCGTCGAGCACGGCCCCTCCCCTGAAGCCCAGGCCAATCCTTACCTGGCCGCCGAACTTTTCCTGCGCCAGCGGGGTATCAATGTCGAGCATGCCAACAGCCTGGACGTGCTGCCCACCCTGGAACCTCGCCAGCACAGCCTGCTGTTGCTGGGCGAGCGAACCCACATGACGCCACGGGAAGTCGAACAACTGATGAACTGGACCCGGGCCGGCGGGCGCTTGCTCTTCGTTGCCGAAGCCTTGTGGGACGACAGCACCGGCAGCAGCGGCGACCTGCTGCTCGACCGCGTGCGCCTGCGGCAACTTTTGAGCAAGGACCTCAAGGAACCGGCCCCTGAATTGATCAAGGACCATTACCCGGAACTGACCAAGCTCTACCTGGAAGACGAAGAGGCGCCGGCGTATATCGGCTTCGACACCGACTTCCACCTCGAAGACCCGCATAACCTGGCCCAGGCCTGGGCCAACAGCGCGCTGTCGACCCATATGATGCAGTTGAACCTCGGCCTCGGCTCGATCACCGTGATCACCGACGCCGAGCTGTGGAAGAACGAGTCCATCGACCAGTACGACAACGCCTGGCTGCTCTGGTATTTGAGCGCCGACACGGACGTCACGCTGCTGTTCAACAGCGACCACGACAACTTGCTGACCCTGCTGCTGCGCTATTTTCCCCAGGCATTGGTGGCACTGCTGGCCTTGATTGCCCTGTGGTTCTGGCGTTCAGCGGTGCGCCATGGCCCACTGCAACAACCGGCCTCCAAGGCGCGGCGTCAGTTGGAAGAGCATGTGCAGGCCGGCGCCGGTTTCCACCTGCGGCACAACGGCCAGGAGTACCTGTTGCATGCCTTGCAACAAGACGTGCTGCGCCGGGCACGTCATCTCCACCCAGGCTTCGAACAACTGGCCGTCGCCGAACAATGGCAGGTACTCGCCCGCCTGACCCGACAACCGACGCGAGCCATCAGCCAGGCCTTGAGCCCACGGCCGAAACAGCGCCCGTCCCGCGCCGATTTCTGCCGCCAGGTTGCCCATTTGCAAACCCTTAGGAATGCCTTATGACTGAACAGAACGAACCTGTCGACGGCCAGGCCCACGCCGCCCAACAGCGCCAGCGCGCCAGTCAGTTGGCCCAGGCCATCCGCACCGAGCTGCGTAAAGCGGTGGTCGGCCAGAGCGCGGTGATCGACGATGTGCTCACCGCGCTGATCGCCGGTGGGCACGTGCTGCTCGAAGGCGTTCCCGGGCTGGGCAAGACCTTGCTGGTGCGGGCCCTGGCCCGGTGTTTCAACGGCGAGTTCGCGCGTATCCAGTTCACCCCCGACCTGATGCCCAGCGACGTCACCGGGCACGCGGTGTACGACTTGCAGACCGAGCAGTTCAAGCTGCGCAAGGGCCCGGTGTTCACCAACCTGCTGCTGGCCGACGAGATCAACCGCGCACCGGCCAAGACCCAGGCCGCGCTGCTCGAAGCCATGCAGGAACGCCAGGTCACCCTCGAAGGCCGCGCCCTGCCCATCAGCCAGCCGTTCATGGTCCTTGCCACCCAGAACCCTATCGAACAGGAAGGCACCTACCCGCTGCCGGAAGCCGAGCTCGACCGGTTCATGCTCAAGGTGCGCATGGACTACCCGGACGCCGACCAGGAGCTGGACATGGTGCGCCAGGTCAGCCGCTCGACCCGCGCCGACATGCTCGACGTGCAGCCGCTGCGCATGGTGTTGCAGGCCAAGGACGTGCAAGCGCTGCAACGCATTGCCAGCGACCTGCCGATGGATGATCAGGTACTCGACTACGCCGTACGCCTGGCCCGCACCACCCGCAGTTGGCCGGGCTTGACCCTCGGCGCCGGCCCGCGTGCGTCGATTGCGCTGGTCCGTTGCGCCCGGGCCCGGGCGTTGTTGCGTGGCGGCGAGTTCGTCGTGCCGGATGACATCAAGGGCTGCGCCCTGGCCGTGCTGCGCCATCGCGTGCGCCTGGCGCCGGAACTGGACATCGAAGGGCTGTCGGTGGACCAGGTGCTGGGGCAACTGCTCGATCAAGTGCCGGCGCCGCGGTTGTGATGAGGGCGTCTGTGCCAAGCGTTCTTTTTGTGCCAGGAATACCTTCTATGGCAGGAATGTCTTCTGTACCAGGAATGCTATTTGTGCCAGGAAAATTCTTTGTGGCAGGCATGCTTTTTGTGGCGAGGGAGCTTGCTCCCGCTGGGCTGCGAAGCAGCCCCCAAGTTCTATCTGACACACCGCCAGGGGACGCTGCGCGTCCAGCGGGAGCAAGCTCCCTCGCCACAGGAAACCTCACTGCAGTAAATTTCCTTGCCAAGGCCAACATCCCCTGCAAGGGCACGCACCCATGAAACCCTCGCGCCTGCTGCTGACCTGGCTCGCCGTGCTGCTGGCCGTGAGTATCGTGCTCGGCGCGCTGCGGGCGTTGGGCATGGCGGTGCCATCGGCGCTGCTGTCGATCAACTGGGGGCTGCTGTTGGCCTTGCTGGCCCTGGCGCTGCTCGACGCGGTGCGCGTCAGGCGCCTGCCCTCGCCGCGGGTTCAACGGCAGATGCCCGGCAGCCTGGCCCTGGGACGCTGGGGGGAAATCCGCTTGAACATCAGCCATGACGTTGCCCAGCCGTTGCACGTGCAGCTCTTCGACCATGTACCCAACGGCCTGGACTTCGAAAACCTGCCGCTGTCGGTCGAGCTGCAACCCGACCAGCGCAGCCAGGTCGGCTACCGCCTGCGCCCGCTCAAGCGCGGGCACTTCGCCTTCGAACATTGCGAGATCAACCTGCCGAGCCCGCTAGGCCTGTGGACCGACAAGCGTCTGCTGGACGCGGTCGATGAGACTCGGGTCTACCCGGATTTCGCCAGGCTCTACGACGGTCAACTATTGGCGGTGGACAACTGGCTGAGCCAGCTCGGCATCCGCCAGCGGCAACGACGCGGCCAGGGCCAGGAATTCCATCAACTGCGCGAATTTCGCGAGGGCGACAGCCTGCGCCAGATCGACTGGAAAGCCACGGCCCGCCATCGCACGCCGATTGCCCGGGAATACGAAGACGAGCGCGACCAACAGATTATCTTCATGCTCGACTGCGGCCGGCGCATGCGCAGCCAGGACGGCGAGTTGTCGCACTTCGACCACGCCCTCAATGCCTGCCTGCTGCTCAGCTACACCGCGCTGCGCCAGGGCGATGCCGTGGGCCTGAACACGTTCGCCAGCGATCAGACCCGCTACCTCGCCCCGGTCAAAGGCACCGGCCAGCTCAACGTGTTGCTCAACACCGTGTACGACCTCGACAGCAGCCAACGCCCCGCCGACTACCAGGCCGCAGTCACCCAGCTGTTGGCCCGGCAAAAACGCCGGGCCCTGGTGGTGCTGGTGACCAACTTGCGGGATGAGGACGACGCGGATCTGCTCGCGGCCGTCAAACGCTTGGGCCAGCAGCATCGGGTGCTGGTGGCCAGCCTGCGGGAAGAGGCCCTCGACCGGTTGCGCCAGACGCCGGTGCAAACCTTGCCCGAGGCCTTGGCCTACTGCGGGACGGTGGATTATTTGAATGCACGGGCCGAACTGCACAAGCAGTTGGCCGCCCACGGCGTCCCGGCCCTGGATTCGCGTCCTAGTGAATTAGGTGCGGACCTGGTGACCCAATACCTGGCCTGGAAAAAGGCTGGGACGGCCTAGGTCCTACAGCGAGCCGGCAAAACTCCGGCTGACTACAGCGTCTTGCGCAACGGACTACAGATCCGCCAGAATCCGCCGGCTTGTGCGCTTTGACGTCGCCCCGTAACTTGATTCGCGTCGCTGATATCCAGCGATCGGGTTTAGTCGCCCGGGCAGTAGTAGCGTGTGCACAAGCGTCATCCAGTCAGGCCTCCCTATCCCTGCACTTGATGGTGGCTGTACGCAGGGCGCTCTCGGGCGCGCCGGTTTTGCTACTCCTCCCGGTCGACTAACCTGCGTATAGCCGCCACCCCCATCGTTTAGTCGCGAAAAAGTGACGGCTCCATTTCTAAAGGAGCAGTAAATGATCAAGCCGACCCCAAATCCACCCCACGAAACCCTCGACCCCGAAAAGCTCGACGAAGCCGCTCAAAGAGCCCTCGACTACTACCTCAAGCCCAACCACGGCCAACCCGACAAAAGGCCTTACAAACAACCGGACTACTTCATCGTCGCCCCCGACGCCGACCCCGAAGGCATGCTCGCGCACACCTACGAAACCTTCTGCTCGGTGAGCACGTTGATCCTGGATTTATCGGAAGACCTGGAAGGCGCCCCGCGCAACCTGGCCCTGGCGATTCACCAGATGGGCGAGATGGGGGTGTTGTTGCTGGAGAAGATGCTGGATAACGAGGCGAAGGTTCAGCGCTAGAAGAGGTGTATGAGAAACCTGTGGGAGCGAGCTTGCTCGCGATAGCGGTGGATCAGCTTGCAGCAATGCTGAATGTATCGCCGCCTTCGCGAGCAAGCTCGCTCCCACAAAGTGTTACGCCAACAAAAGTGACCGGGGCTCAGGCCGATTCCGGCAACGGATAAAAACTGAAATATTGCTGCAATGCGCTGATCAGTTGCCCGTACTCCGGCGGCGCCCATTTCAGGCTGAAACCGGCGTCGAAATGCTGCGGCGTCACGTCTTCGTGGCACCACAGGCAATTGGCCCTGAGCACAATGTTCTGCTGCGGTCCCTCATCGGCAGGGATTTTCAGGAGCAGGTCAAAGTCCGCGCCGACCATTAACGGTAAATGGCTGATCAGCATCAGGCCATCTGCGGAGACATTGCCCAGGAAACCGATAGGCCTGCCGTTGACACCATTGAACACTCTCAGGAAACACGGCAGCTGATGCCGTTCGATTCGCCGCTTTTTGTACATGTCCTGTATCGCTTTTTGAACGACCCCGAATCGGGGCAACCTGATACTTCGGAACGAGCACACGCCAGCTCGCTCTCCCCGATCCCGGTGCCAGACGCTCACAAGCGTTCAGGCCCTAGTGCTGCCGGTCACAGGTGCCGCTTGAAGTTAGAGATTTAGCTCTAATGACGATTTGTACAAATATAGCTCAAGGTGGTGTGGAGGCCAGTCCTTGTGCAAACCTTTCATAAACAAAAACATGCCAGGCGCTTGTGGCCGGGGATCGCCCCGGCCAATGGCTTGGTGAGCCTGTCAGGACGCCGTCGGGCGGATCGCCGAGGCGCTGCGGGTCGGATAATGGCCCAGGCTCTGCAGGGTCTCGAGCCGGGCGCGGGCGCGGAAGGCGTATTCACTGTTAGGGTATTGCATGATGATGAACTGGTAGGTCTGCGCCGCATCGACAAACAGCTTCTGCCGTTCCAGGCACTGGCCGCGCAGCATCGAGACTTCCGGCTGCATATAGCGGCGGGCACGGCTGGCGCGGTCGACCTGGGACAGTTCGAGCATGACCTGCTCGCAATTGCCGCGGTCATAGGCCTTGTAGGCCAGGTTCATGTGATGGTTCATCGACCAACGGGTGCAGCCCGTGACGCTCAGGGCCAGGGCAACAAAAAGCACGAATCGCATGGGAGGTTCTCCTGTCTTGAGCTCTGTATCGACCTGGCTGGGAAAATCTGTAGGAGCTGCCGAAGGCTGCGATCTTTTGATCTTCCGCTTGGGATCCAAGTGCCTGGGGAAAGATCGCAGCCTCGTTGCACTCGGCAGCTCCTACAGGATGAGTTCACATGACAAAGGGGTCACCGCGTCACAAAAGGCGCAAAAATTTTCAGGAATGTTCATTTCGAAAAACAAACGAAAAAGTAGTGCATATGAACAATGACTACACCCAAAGAGCATAGTAGCCTTCGCTGGCGCTTGAACTTGAGGAGTCTTGCATGTCCGTCCGTCGCACCAAAATCGTCGCTACCCTTGGCCCGGCCAGTAATTCGCCGGAAGTTCTCGAACAGCTGATTCTGGCTGGCCTGGACGTTGCCCGCCTGAATTTCTCCCACGGCACCCCCGACGAGCACAAGGCTCGTGCCAAGCTGGTGCGCGACCTCGCCGCCAAGCACGGCCGCTTCGTTGCCCTGCTGGGTGACCTGCAAGGCCCGAAGATCCGTATCGCCAAATTCGCCAACAAGCGCATCGAGCTGAAGATCGGTGACGCCTTCACCTTCTCCACCAGCCATCCGCTGACCGAAGGCAACCAGCAGGTGGTCGGCATCGACTACCCGGACCTGGTCAAGGACTGCGGCGTGGGCGACGAGCTGCTGCTCGACGACGGTCGCGTGGTGATGCGCGTCGAAACCGCCACCGCCACTGAACTGCACTGCGTCGTGACCATCGGCGGCCCGCTGTCGGACCACAAAGGCATCAACCGTCGCGGCGGTGGCCTGACCGCTCCGGCCCTGACCGAAAAAGACAAGGCCGACATCAAGCTGGCCGCGGAAATGGAAGTCGACTACCTGGCCGTGTCCTTCCCGCGTGACGCTGCTGATATGGAATACGCCCGTCAACTGCGCGACGAAGCCGGCGGTACTGCCTGGCTGGTGGCCAAGATCGAACGCGCCGAAGCCGTGGCCGACGACGAAACCCTCGATGGCCTGATCAAGGCGTCCGACGCCGTGATGGTGGCCCGTGGCGACCTGGGCGTGGAAATCGGCGACGCCGAGCTGGTGGGCATCCAGAAGAAGATCATTCTGCACGCACGCCGCCACAACAAAGCGGTGATCGTCGCGACCCAGATGATGGAGTCGATGATCCAGAACCCGATGCCGACCCGCGCCGAAGTGTCCGACGTAGCCAACGCCGTACTCGACTACACCGACGCCGTGATGCTCTCGGCCGAGAGCGCCGCCGGCCTCTATCCGCTCGAAGCGGTGCAGGCCATGGCACGCATCTGCATCGGCGCTGAAAAGCACCCGACCAGCAAGACCTCCAGCCACCGCATCGGCAAGACCTTCGAGCGCTGCGACGAGAGCATCGCCCTGGCGACGATGTACACCGCCAACCACTTCCCGGGCGTGAAGGCGATCATCGCCCTGACCGAAAGTGGCTACACGCCGCTGATCATGTCGCGCATCCGTTCCTCGGTGCCGATCTACGCGTTCTCCCCGCACCGCGAAACCCAGGCGCGCGCGTCCATGTTCCGTGGCGTCTACACCGTGCCGTTCGACCCGGCCGCCCTGCAACCGGGCGAAGTCAGCCAGGCGGCGGTGGATGAACTGGTCAAGCGTGGCGTGGTGCAGACCGGCGACTGGGTCATCCTGACCAAGGGCGACAGCTACCACACCATCGGCGGCACCAACGGGATGAAAATCCTGCATGTTGGCGACCCGATGGTCTGAGTGACCGAGCGCTGAAAAACAAAAGCCCTGCCATGTGAATGGCGGGGCTTTTTGGTTTTTGCTCTTGGAGAATGTAGTGCCTGAACTGCCGCTATCGCGAGCAAGCTCGCTCCCACAGTAGGTTTGTGGTGTTCATGAATAATGTATTCAACACAACCTCCCTGTGGGAGCGAGCCTGCTCGCGATAGCGGTGGGTCAGATTGCATTGGTGTTGAATGTGCCGCCGCCATCGCGAGCAGGCTCGCTCCCACATTGGGATTTGTGGTGTTCCGCGATTTTTCGACCGCCCCCCAATCCCCTGTGGGAGCGAGCTTGCTCGCGATAGGGCCAGTCCAGCCGCTGCAAAACCCAATGCCTGTTGATAGACCCCGACAACGCCGCTACCGCCTCGGGCGAGCGCAGCCGTTGGGTGAACCGCCTGTCAATCACCTCGCGCAACTGTTCCCGGCCTGGAAACGCTCAACCACGGGGCAGGAAGACGTCGGCCAGCAGTTGATTGCGCGGCAAACCGGCCAGGTACAAGCGCTTGGCAAAGGCCTCGACCCGGTCAGGATGGCCGCAGAGCAAGGCTTGGGTTTGCCGTGAAACAAGGCGCAGTTGCGCCAAGGCGGACGGCGCCTCGGCTGCGCTCAGCAGCTCCACGGTGAGGTTTTGATGCTTGGCCGCCAGCGCCGCCAGGGGTTTGGCCAGGTAATGCCCGGCCGCATCATGGGCCACGTGAATAAGGCGAATCGCGCCTTGATGCTGCTGGCGCAACGCTTCGCGCAGCAAGCCAAACAACGGCGCCAGGCCGGTGCCGGCGGCGAGCAGCCACAACGGCCTGTCGTGCCAGTCGGGGTCGTAATGCAGGGCACCGCCGCGCAACTCGCCCAGGCGGATCGGATCACCGGCCTTCATCTGCCGGGCCGCATCAATGAACTGGCCGGGCTCGCGGCAATCGAGGTGGAACTCCAGGAATCGGTCTTCCTCGGGCAGGCTCGCCAGGGAATACGGCCGGGCCACGTCACCAGTCCACAGCACCAGGTGCTGCCCGGCCTGATAACGCAGCGACCGCTCGGGGGTGATGCGCAGGCGCAGGACCTCGCCACCGAGCCAATCCACCGCAGCTACGTGAGCGGCCTGGCCGTCGCGTTGCGGGTCGAAGGTGTGGATCTGCACATCCTCGACCACCTGGCATTGGCAGGCCAGCCGCCAGCCCTGGTCGCGTTGCGCCGGGTTCAAGGCGTCGGGACGACTGTCGCGCACATCGCCGCCCACGCACTGCACCAGGCACGCGTGGCAACTGCCGGCACGACAACTGTAGGGCACTGCCACACCAGCGCCGTTCAAGGCGTCCAACAGGTTACTGCCCGCCGCCACCGTCCATTGCCGACCGGCGACTGTCAGTTCAGGCATCGACGTTCTCCCAGGCGGCAGCGCACCGATTTCGACCGTCTCGCTTGGCACGGTAAAGGGCCTGGTCGGCACGCTGCAACGCGTTGTCCAGGTCATCGCCCATTTCCAGCATCGTCATGCCCGCCGACAAGCTGAGGGCGCCGACCTGCAGGCCGATCAGCTCGACTTCAGTGAACGCCAGCCGCAGCCGCTCGCAGCAGGCCGTCAGGCGCTGGGGGTCGCAGGCGGGCAGCAGCATGACGAATTCCTCGCCGCCATAACGAGCCAATACATCGCCCTCGCGCAGGCACGCCGTGGCGACCGCGGCAAATGCCTGCAGCACCTGGTCGCCAGCAGCGTGGCCGTGCAGGTCGTTGATGCGCTTGAAATGGTCGAGATCGATCAGGGCCAGGCCATGGGCGATGCCGGGTCTGAGGGTGTTGAGTTCGCGCGAAGCGAGGCGCAGGAAGTGCCGGCGATTGAACAGCCCGGTCAGCTCATCGGTGGCCACCAGGTCTTCGAGCTGGCGCATCATCCCGCGCAAGGTGTCCTGGTGCGCCTGCAGGGCAAACCGCCGCTGGCGCATGCGCTGGCGTGAGGTCTGGACGTAGCGGGCGTAGAACACCAGCCACACCAGCACAAGAAACAGCACAGCCACCTGCAACCCGGCCAAGGTGGGATCGGGAAGCCGGAAGAAGTAACCGTCCCACAGGGTAATAGCGGTGAAGCTGATAAACACCAGCGCCGCGCAGCGCACAAAGGCCCGGCGTGACAGGTGAAACAGCCCGAACAGCAGGATCAATACATAAAACACCAGGAACACGCCCCGAGCCTGGTCCAGGTGCGCCATCATCCAGGTCTGCCAGCCCAGGCCGATCAACACCTGCGCTTCGGTAAGGCTGGGGTCGGCGAAGCGCAGGTTACGGTCGGTGATAAACAGCGCGAACAGTCCGGCCTGGCACAGCACCACCAACACGCTGCCGATGATGACATCGCGCAACGAATCGAGGTAATGACCACTGAAAAATGCCAGCCACAACAAAACCAGTGCCAGCGCGTACGTCGCGGTCGCCAAAGCGAAGCGTTTCAGCAAAAGACGTTGAATGGCGTTATGGGTCAATCGTTGACTCACCATGGGAAAGGAAACTGACAGGAGGCGTCCTACGCTACAGGCCAGACGCCACTTTAGTGGCGTGTAGGACAAATGACCATTCAATTCTGGAGCAGAAAAATGGCGTCAAAGCAATGGCCTATATTGACGCAGTGTTTTGAGGCCTGACACATAGCCTGCACATCGCCCTGTTGGGCTGTGGGAGCAAGGTTTCTGTGGGAGCAAAGCTTGCTCGCGATGCAGGCGCCTCGATTCCCCGGGAGACCGCGTTGTCTTCATCGCGGGCAAGCCTTGCTCCCACAGAAGCTTTGCTCCCACAGTCTTGCTCTCACAGCTCGCTCCCACAGGGGGCCGGCCTGCGATATACTGCCGCGCCTTTTTAGCGTCGCGCCAGCATGCCCGGCGTGCCTTATAGAGGTGCCGCCCGTCGACCGATGCACCCAAGCGGCCGGCACCTTATTGAATGTTCCCGTCTTTAGAGAGGAGCGCGACTCATGACCGTGATCAAGCAAGATGACCTGATACAGAGCGTTGCTGACGCTTTGCAGTTCATTTCCTACTACCACCCCGTGGATTTCATCCAGGCGATGCACGAGGCCTACCTGCGCGAAGAGTCGCCGGCAGCCCGTGACTCCATGGCGCAGATCCTGATCAACTCGCGCATGTGCGCCACCGGCCATCGGCCGATCTGCCAGGACACCGGCATCGTGACCGTGTTCGTGCGCGTGGGCATGGACGTGCGTTGGGACGGCGCGACCATGAGCCTGGACGACATGATCAACGAAGGCGTGCGTCGCGCCTACAACCTGCCGGAAAACGTCCTGCGTGCCTCCATCCTCGCCGACCCGGCAGGCGCACGCAAAAACACCAAGGACAACACCCCGGCGGTCATCCACTACTCCATCGTCCCGGGCAACACCGTGGAAGTGGACGTGGCGGCCAAGGGCGGCGGCTCCGAGAACAAGTCGAAGATGGCCATGCTCAACCCGTCCGACTCCATCGTCGACTGGGTGCTGAAAACCGTTCCGACCATGGGCGCCGGCTGGTGCCCACCGGGCATGCTCGGCATCGGCATCGGCGGCACCGCCGAGAAAGCCGCGGTCATGGCCAAGGAAGTGTTGATGGAATCCATCGACATCCACGAGCTCAAGGCTCGCGGCCCGCAGAACCGTATCGAAGAGATGCGCCTGGAGCTGTTCGAGAAGGTCAACCAACTGGGCATCGGTGCCCAGGGCCTGGGTGGCCTGACCACCGTGCTCGACGTGAAGATCATGGACTACCCGACCCACGCCGCCTCCCTGCCGGTGTGCATGATCCCCAACTGCGCCGCCACCCGTCACGCCCACTTCGTGCTCGATGGCAGCGGCCCGGCGTCGCTGGAAGCGCCACCGTTGGACGCCTACCCGGAAATCGTCTGGGAAGCCGGCCCGTCGGCCCGTCGCGTCAACCTCGACACCCTGACCCCGGAAGACGTGCAGAGCTGGAAACCGGGCGAGACCGTGCTGCTCAACGGCAAGATGCTCACCGGCCGCGATGCCGCGCACAAGCGCATGGTCGAGATGCTGAACAAGGGTGAAACCTTGCCGGTGGACCTCAAGGGCCGTTTCATCTACTACGTCGGCCCGGTCGACCCGGTAGGCGAAGAAGTCGTCGGCCCAGCCGGCCCGACCACCGCCACGCGGATGGACAAGTTCACCCGTCAGATCCTCGAGCAGACCGGCCTGTTGGGCATGATCGGCAAATCCGAGCGCGGCCCGACCGCCATCGAAGCGATCAAGGACAACAAGGCTGTCTACCTGATGGCCGTCGGCGGCGCCGCTTACCTGGTGGCCCAGGCGATCAAGAAATCCAAGGTCCTGGCGTTCGCCGAACTGGGGATGGAAGCGATCTACGAGTTCGAGGTCAAGGACATGCCGGTGACCGTTGCGGTCGATAGCAAAGGCGAGTCGGTACACATCACCGGTCCTGCCATCTGGCAGAAGAAGATCAGTGACAGCCTGGCGGTCGAAGTGCAGTAACAGGCATTTTGGCGCGGTGAAAAAGGCCGGTGGGGCGACAAGCCCACCGGCCTTTTTTTGTGCGCAGATACCGAAAAGGCGCTTGCGCCCTCCGAGGGCGTAGGTACGTAGGAGCGTAGGAGCTGTCGAGTGCAACGAGGCTGCGATCTTTCCCCAAACACTTGAGTCCCAAGCGGAAGATCAAAAGATCGCAGGCTTCGCCAGCTCCTACAGGGCTCAGGGCGAGCGATGGCGGTGGTACAGGCCCCAAGACGTTCCAACATGCTATCGTGCCCGCCCGACTTTCCACTGGTTTACGCCAGCATGCTGCCGACTACCCGTACCTTGCGTCTGTCGTTGTACACCTTGCTGATCCTCACCGGCGCGGCCGTTGCCGCCACCCTCGCCGTGCGCCACGCCGAACGCGCGGCCCTGGAAGAAGACGCCAGCCGGGCCAACCAGCAGTTGGCGCTGTACGCCACTTCGCTGCATACCCTGATCGAACGCTACCGCGCCCTGCCCGCCGTGCTGGCGCTGGACCCGGAGTTACGCTCGGCCCTCAAGGGGCCGGTCAGCGCCGCGCAGCAGGATGCGTTGAACCGCAAGCTGGAACAGATCAATGGCGCCGCCCAGTCATCCACCCTGGAATTGCTCGACCACACAGGCCTGGCCGTCGCGGCCAGCAACTGGCGCCTGCCCAGCAGCTATGTCGGGCACAACTATGGCTTTCGTCCGTATTTCCTCCAGACCCGCACCCAGGGCACCGGGCGTTTTTATGCGGTGGGCGTGACCAGCGGCATCCCGGGGTACTTTCTCTCCAGCGCCGTGACCGACGACAACGGCGAGTTCCTCGGCGCAATGGTGGTAAAGCTGGAGTTTCCGGAGCTTGAGCGCGAATGGCGCCAGGGCAGCGACACCCTGCTGGTCAGCGATGCCCGGAGCATCATCTTCATCGCCAACCGCCCGGGCTGGCGTTATCGCCACTTGCAGCCGCTGAGCGACAGCGACCGCGCCGAGCTCAAGGCCACCCGTCAATACGACAAGCAACCGCTGCAACCGCTGGTTTACGAGCCGTTACGGCGCTTTGACGACAATAGCCATCTGGCCCGGGTCGAGACCCCCGATGGCTCGACGGACTACCTGTGGGAATCCTTGCCGCTGACCGCCGAAGGCTGGACGCTGCACTTGCTGCGCCGTCCGCAGATCGCCTTCGAAGACCGGCGCAATGCCGGGCTCGCGGCCGCCGGGTCGTGGCTGGCGCTGGTGTTCCTGCTGCTGTTTCTCAACCAGCGCTGGCGCCTGGCAAAATTGCGCCAGCGCAGCCGCGAAGAGCTTGAACGGTTGGTCGAAGAACGTACCCGGGATCTGCGCACGGCCCAGGACGGGCTGGTGCAATCGGCCAAGCTGGCGGCACTGGGACAGATGTCCGCGGCCCTGGCCCATGAAATCAACCAGCCCTTGACCGCCCAACGCATGCAATTGGCGACCCTGCGCTTGTTGCTCGATCACGGCCGGGTCGATGACGCCTACAAGGCCCTCAAGCCGGTGGACGACATGCTGACGCGCATGGCCGCCCTCACCGGTCACCTGAAGACCTTTGCCCGCAAAAGCCCCAGCGGTCTGCGCGAACGCCTGGACCTGGCGGCGGTGGTCGACCAGGCGCTGCAATTGCTGGACACGCGCCTGCGCGACGAACAGATCAACACCGTGCTGCACGTGACTCGACCGGCCTGGGTGCGCGGCGATGCGATCCGCCTCGAACAGGTGTTGATCAACCTGCTGCGCAACGCCCTCGACGCCATGGCCGACCAACCCATCAAGCGCCTGGAAGTGCGCCTGGAGGCCGATGAGCAATTGTGGCGCCTGACCGTCAGTGACAGCGGCACCGGGATCGCCGAGGAACACCTGGCCCAGGTGTTCGATCCATTCTTCACCACCAAGGCGGTGGGCGATGGCCTGGGCCTGGGGCTGGCGGTTTCGTTTGCAATCATCCATGAATCCGGTGGACGACTGACGGCGGACAACCATGAGCACGGCGCGGTATTCTGCGTGACCTTGCCCATTGATCAGGAGGCGCAACTGCATGCTTGATTCAGTCATGGTCGTGGATGACGAAGGCAGCATCCGCAGTGCCGTCGAGCAGTGGTTGAGCCTGTCGGGGTTCCAGGTGCAGTTGTTCAGCCGCGCCGACGAATGCCTGGCCCGGTTGCCGGAGCATTTCCCCGGGGTGATCCTCAGCGATGTGCGCATGCCCGGCCTCAGCGGCCTGGAACTGTTGGCCGAAGTGCGCCGCCGCGATCCCGACCTGCCGGTGATTCTGTTGACCGGCCACGGCGACGTACCCATGGCCGTGGAGGCCATGCGCGACGGCGCCTACGACTTCCTGGAGAAACCCTTCAGCCCCGAAGCCCTGCTCGGCAGCCTGCGCCGGGCCCTGGACAAGCGCACCCTGGTCCTGGAAAACCGTCGCCTGCATGAACAGGCCGACGCCCGGGTCCGACTCGATGGGACGCTGCTGGGGGTTTCCCGTGCGTTGCAAAACCTGCGGCGCCAGGTGCTGGACCTGGCCGCACTGCCGGTCAACGTGTTGATCCGCGGCGAAACCGGCAGCGGCAAGGAACTGGTCGCCCGTTGCCTGCACGACTTCGGCCCGAGGGCGAGCAAACCCTTTGTCGCGTTGAACTGCGCGGCCATTCCCGAGGCACTGTTCGAAGCGGAGCTGTTCGGCCACGAAAGCGGCGCCTTCACCGGCGCCCAAGGCAAGCGCATCGGCAAGCTCGAATACGCCGACGGCGGCACGCTGTTTCTCGACGAAATCGAGAGCATGCCCCTGGCCCAGCAGGTCAAGTTGCTGCGGGTATTGCAGGAACAGAAGCTCGAACGCCTGGGCTCCAACCAGAGCATACAGGTGGACCTGCGCATCATCGCCGCCACCAAGCCCGATCTGCTGGACGAAGCCCGGGCCGGGCGTTTTCGCGAAGACCTGGCCTATCGCCTGAACATCGCCGAGCTGCGCCTGCCGCCGCTGCGTGAACGGCGCGAGGACATTCCCTTGCTGTTCGAACATTTCACCCACAGCGCCGCCGAACGCCTGGGCCGCCCCGCCGCGCCCCTGAGCGGCCCGCAGTTGAGCCATCTGCTCAGCCACGACTGGCCCGGCAACGTGCGGGAACTGGCCAATGTCGCCGAACGCCAGGTGTTGGGGCTCGATCAACTGCCCGTCCTGGAGACGGAGCCGGGCCAGTCCCTCGCGGCCCAGCAGGAAGCCTTCGAAGCCCAATGCCTGCGCGCCGCCCTGACCCGGCACAAAGGTGATGTGAAAGCCGTGCTTGAGGAACTGCAACTGCCGCGCCGCACCTTCAATGAGAAGATGCAGCGGCATGGGTTGAGTCGGGAGATGTTTTTGTAGGGCCGGCTGAATTTGCTGTGTCTGTACCGGCCTCATCGCGAGCAAGCTCGCTCCCACAGGGGCCTGTGTACACCGGCCAAAATGTGAGAGCAACTGTCTTGGATGGTTTATTTAGCCATCCTTTCCAGGGACAGCAAGACTCCCACAGGGGCATGTGTACACCGGGCAAAATGTGGGAGCGAGCTTGCTCGCGATGGGGCCAGTACAGACAACAGACCTCCCCTGCATAAGCGGATTCCCGCCCACACCCCCAACCACAATGAGCGGCTTTCCGCTCATCCAGCGCCATGCCCCCCTCTAAACCGGCCCTCCAGCAACTGGCACAGCTCCTGCTATAGCCCTGTCAGGCTGCGTTCCAACGCGCTCCACAAAAACAATTAAACGAAGGATCCTTCAATGGACAACTCCAACGCCCTGCCCATTGGGTCGGCTGCCGCGCCCGCCCGTGAAAGAACCACCGCCAGCCGCATCAAATCGATCTTCAGCGGCTCGGTCGGCAACATGGTCGAGTGGTATGACTGGTACGTCTACGCCGCATTCTCGTTGTACTTCGCCAAAGTCTTCTTCCCCAAGGGCGACACCACCGCCCAATTGCTCAATACCGCCGCGATCTTCGCTGTAGGCTTCCTGATGCGCCCGATCGGCGGGTGGTTGATGGGCCTGTACGCCGACCGTGCCGGTCGCAAACGTGCGTTGATGGCGTCGGTGTACCTGATGTGCTTCGGCTCGCTGATCATCGCCCTGAGCCCGAGCTACGAAACCATCGGCGTCGGCGCACCGATCCTGCTGGTGTTTGCCCGCCTGCTCCAAGGCCTGTCGGTGGGTGGCGAGTATGGCACCTCGGCGACCTACCTGAGCGAGATGGCGACCAAGGAACGTCGCGGCTTCTTCTCCAGCTTCCAGTACGTGACCCTGATCTCCGGCCAGCTCATCGCCCTGGGCGTGTTGATCGTGCTGCAACAGACCCTCACCACCGAACAGCTGTATGCCTGGGGCTGGCGCATCCCGTTCGCCATCGGCGCGCTGTGTGCGGTCGTGGCGCTGTACCTGCGACGCGGCATGGAAGAAACCGAGTCGTTCACCAAGAAGGAAAAAGCCAAGGAAAGCGCGATGCGCACCTTGATGCGCCATCCAAAAGAGCTGATGACCGTGGTCGGCCTGACCATGGGCGGCACCCTGGCGTTCTACACCTACACCACCTACATGCAGAAATACCTGGTGAACACGGTCGGCATGAGCATCTCCGACTCCACCACTATTTCCGCCGCCACGCTGTTCCTGTTCATGTGCCTGCAACCAGTGATCGGCGGGCTCTCGGACAAGATCGGACGTCGGCCGATCCTGATTGCCTTCGGCATCCTCGGCACCCTGTTCACCGTGCCGATCCTCACCACCTTGCACACCATCCAGACCTGGTGGGGCGCGTTCTTCCTGATCATGGCCGCGCTGATCATCGTCAGCGGCTACACCTCGATCAACGCCGTGGTGAAAGCCGAGTTGTTCCCCACCGAAATCCGCGCCCTGGGCGTCGGCCTGCCGTACGCACTGACCGTGTCGATCTTCGGCGGCACCGCTGAATACATCGCCCTGTGGTTCAAGAGCGTCGGCATGGAAACTGGCTACTACTGGTACGTGACGGCGTGCATCGCCGTGTCGCTGCTGGTGTACATCACCATGAAAGACACCCGCAAACACTCGCGGATCGTGACTGACTGATGAGTGTTCCTGCAGTTACTGCAACGGTGACTGCAATGGCCCCATCGCGAGCAGGCTCGCTCCCACAGGGTTGGCGTAAATCCCTGTGGGAGCGAGCCTGCTCGCGATTGGAAGCGACTCGGTTTCAAGTCAACTCAGCAGTGCCCTGCTTGCCATAACGGTTCTGCGCATAGGTTGCGCCAGCGATCATCGCAATCAATATCCCCGCCAGCACCGCCGACGAACCGATGGTGCCGAAGTCCAGGCCACCCTTGTCATGAGACTTGGTCATCAAGTCGCCCAGCGTCGCTCCCAGGGGGCGCGTCAGCACGAACGCGATCCAGAACAACACCACCGACGAAATACGGGTGAAGTACTTGAGCAGCACGACCACGGCAATGGTCGAGCCGATCAGCAATGCGCCGCCAGCAAAGCCCAGGCCCGAATCGTCGGCCAGGTAATCACCGAGTGCGGTGCCCAAGGTGTTGGAAAACAGAATCGCCATCCAATAGAACATCTCGCCGCGAAAGGTCTGCACCTTGGTGACGTTGAGCGAATCCCCACTCAAGCGCCAAGCCGCGAAAATCGCCAACAGAATCGCAATCAGGATCATCGACCCTGTGGCGTAACCCAGCTCAAGGGTGCGATCCATGAAATCGGACATCGTGGTGCCCGCAGTGCTGGTGGACAGGATCACGATCCAGTACAGCATCGGCTTGTAGGTCTTGGCCATCAGTTGCGTAACCAGCGTCAGGACGAACACGCTGATCAGAATCAGCGAGCTGATGGCGTAACCGACATCAAGGGTCATCGACAGCAAATCCCCTGCGGTTTCGCCCAGGGTCGTCGCGCAGATCTTCATGACCCAGAAGGCCAGGGTAATTTGGGGCAATTTATTCATCGCAGGGCAATCTCCAGTGTGTGACGGCAGGCTCTTGGTGGCCACGGGGGGCAGACTGGGGATGCGTGGGTGAAAAACAGGTCGGGAATGTATGAAAAATCTGTCACACACGCCAAAACAGCGATTAATCACCCGTTAATGCTGACGCCGCATCTTGGACTCACCTGATCGATGACCTGCGCGATGTTCGCTCCGACGATGGAAGCGAATGACATACGCCGCCCTTAATATCTATTTAATCGATTGCTTTTAGCATTAATTTGCACATTTTAATCAATTTAGTTGGCGTGGCATTCAATCCATGCAAGACACATCGCCAACGAATCCGGAGTGACCACCATGAAAACCAAACTGATTGCCGCCCTGACCTTTTCTGTACTGGCCAGTAGCGCCTTCGCCGACGATGGCTTCGACCGCACCGGCACAGCCGCTTTTATCGCCACTGCCCACGAACGCGTCGGTTCAGCCACCGTTGCCAAGAAAAATGAAAACCACGCCATTGAGCCCGCCGTCGCCGCCGATGGCTCGGACCGTGCGGATGCGGCGTCTACCAACTGATCCCATTCATCACTACACCCTGTGGGAGCGAGCTTGCTCGCGATGACGGTGTGTCAGCCAAAATATTTTTAGCCGATACGCCGCCATCGCGAGCAAGCTCGCTCCCACAGGGTTTTAGGCTGCTGACAAAACGGGTTGATCGCTGCACTATCGTCGGATCCCTCCCAATAGCACCGGACCTGTACATTCTCATGCCCGACGACATCCACTACTACGAACCCACCCAAGGCCACGGCCTGCCCCATGACCCGTTCAACGCCATCGTCGGCCCGCGCCCCATTGGCTGGATTTCGTCCCAGGATGCCGAAGGCCGCCTGAACCTGGCGCCCTACAGTTTCTTCAACGCCTTCAACTACATTCCGCCGATCATCGGGTTCTCCAGCGTCGGGCGCAAAGACAGCCTGAACAACATCGAACAGACCGGCGAATTCGCCTGGAACCTGGCCACGCGCCCGCTGGCCGAGCAGATGAACCAGAGCTGCGCGATGGTCGCGCCAGAGGTCAATGAGTTCGAACTGGCGGGTTTGATGCCGGCGGCGTCACGGGTAATCCAGGTTCCGCGCGTCGCCGAAAGCCCGGTGTCCTTCGAATGCAAGGTCACGCAGATCATTCAACTGCAGCGGGCGGACAAAGGGCTGGTGCCAAGCTGGCTGATCCTCGGCGAAGTGGTCGCCGTGCATATCGCCAAGTGGCTGTTGAAGGATGGGGTATACGACACCGCCGCCGCCGAGCCGATCTTGCGCGGTGGCGGGCCGGCGGATTATTTCCAGTTGGGGCCTGAGGCGTTGTTCAAGATGCATCGCCCAAAGTAGGAGCAGCGCGATCCCCTGTGGCGAGGGAGCTTGCTCCCGCTGGGCTGCGAAGCAGCCCCTTTTCTGGTGGGTGCTTCGCACCCAAGCGGGAGCAAGCTCCCTCGCCACAAAAGCATTCCCATCAATGCTGATTTACCAGACCAACCCGCCCTCCTCGTCGACACCCTTGAGGTGGGTCAGCTGCAGGGCTGCCGCTTCATCGGCTTTAACCGCGGTCTCGAAGGTCTGCTCTTCAAGGATCTTGTTGAAGCGCGGCGCACCTGAACCGCCGATGGCCTTGGTGGCAATGGCGGCATGGTAGCCGCCGCCTTCCTTGGGAACGACTGCGGAAACGGCTTCAAAGGTTTCAAAGGCTTTACGTGCCATGTCTTGTGCATCCTGGCGGTGGAAAATGACGCTCATTAAACCTTCAACCGGCCAGTTTGTGTACCTGCGCCCGGCACCCTTCGGTCGCCTGGGCGGCGGAGACTTCCCTGAAGGTATGAAAATCCAGGCTGCTCACCACCAGGTCCTGCACCAGCTCGGCGAAAATCGCCATGGCCGGTGAATTGAAGTAGGCATCCATCGACGACTGATTGACCCACAGCCCCGACACCAGCCACAAATCAGCGTCACATTGCGATTGCTGCAAGGCAAAGTGCAAACAACCGGGAGCCAGGCGCGAGGGCGCGATCAGCGTACTCAGGCGCGCCCCCAGTTGCCTGGAGCAACCGGTACGGGCCCGGACGAAAGCCATGTGACTGACGGGGATCTGTGTAGTCATGTTCAACCCTCCCAGGTAATCCGTTGTGCAGCCGGGGACAGCTGCGACAGGATCAAAGGTTAAGCGCCACGACGCCAGTTTCGTTAGTCGATTCCTGCCGACCCATTGCACAATCCTGCGCATCGGTATCACAGAATTTGCCATCGATCCGGTCGAAACCCGGGAAGTTGAAACAAAAGGTTTCAAGCAAGTTTCCATAGCATTGCAGCGTCATGGCCCCTTGCACCGTGCAGGATCAGGCAAGCTTTCAACAGGATGTTGCTATCGCTGCGCCTTGCACAAACATAAGCTTTTGTTCATCGCTCCCTATCGCCTGAGGATCCCGGCATGTCGCCACTCGACCACGCCCACGTCCCGCTGGACACGTACCTGGAACAACAGCGCGCCGAACTGGCGTCGATCATCGACCGCAACACCAGCGAAGACGGCAGCTACGCCACGGCCATCGGCTCGCTGAATCTGTCACGGCACAGCCAGCCGCATAAGTTCGCTCCGGTGTTGGCACAACCGGCGCTGTGCATCATGGCCCAGGGCAGCAAACAGGTGCGCCTGGCGGATGAGTTGTTCAACTACGACCCACTCCATTACCTGGTGGTCTCGGTCTCGATGCCGTTGAGTGGTTGCATTGCCGACGTTTCGCCCGAGCAGCCGATCCTGGCCCTGCGCCTGGATATCGACCCGACGGAAATCACCGCGTTGATCGCCGATGCCGGCCCCTTGGGCGTGCCGACCCGCCCCGCCGGGCGTGGGCTGTACGTCGAACGCCTGGACACGCCGATGCTCGACGCCGTACTGCGCCTGGCGCGGTTGCTCGATACACCGAAAGACATCGCCATGCTCGCGCCGCTGGTTCGCCGGGAAATCCTCTATCGTCTGCTGCGCAGTCCCCAGGGCTATCGGCTGTACGAAATCGCTATCGCCAACAGTCAGAGCCATCGCATCAGCCAGGCGATCAAATGGCTCAACGGCCATTTCGAACAGCCGCTGCGCATCGATGACCTGGCCCGGGAAGTGAACCTCAGCGTCTCGACCCTGCATCACCGCTTCAAGGCCATGACCGCCATGAGCCCGCTGCAATACCAGAAGCAACTGCGCCTGCAGGAAGCCCGCCGGCTGATGCTCGCCGAAGGGCTGGAAGCCTCGGCGGCGGGGTATCGGGTGGGTTATGAAAGCCCTTCGCAGTTCAGCCGCGAGTACAGCCGGTTGTTCGGCGCGCCGCCGTTACGGGATCTGGCGCGGTTGCGGATGACTGTTTGACCCTGGATTTTGTGTTGACTGGGCCGGCCCCATCGCGAGCAAGCTCGCTCCCACAGGGGCTCCCTGTTCACAACAATCTATTGTGGGAGCGAGCTTGCTCGCGATGAGGCCAGCAAAAACACCTCGTCTCTTGAACTCAGGCACCGAGCAACCGACACGCCTGCGCCGGTATGGTCACCGACACCGCATGCCCAATCCCCAGGTCCATGCCCTGGCAAGGCGTGCTCAGCGCCGTGAACGAGATTCCGGAACATTCCACCGTGGTCTCGACGGTCGCACCGATGTCCCGCACGAACGTCACCTTGCCCAGCAACCGGTTACCCGCCGTGGCCTGGGGCGAGGACAGTTGCAGGTCTTCGGGGCGCACCAGCAACTTGATCTTCTCGCCAGCGATGACGCTATGGCTGGCCGGCACGTCCAGCGTGTCCCCGCCCGGCAGCCCGACCCGGCCATTGCCCAGGGTGGTCGCCGGAAAAATGTTGCCTGAGCCGATGAAGTCGGCGACGAATTCATTGGCCGGGTGGCGGTAGATCTCGATCGGCGTACCGACCTGCTGCACCCGATGTTCCCCCAGCACCACGACGATGTCGGCCATGGTCATGGCTTCGCGTTGATCGTGGGTCACCAAAATAGTGGTGATGTTCAACCGCTGTTGCAGTTGGCGGATTTCCACTTGCATCGACTCGCGCAACTTGGCGTCCAGGGCCGACAGCGGTTCGTCCAGCAAGAGGATCTTCGGCCGGGCGGCAATGGCCCGGGCAATCGCCACGCGCTGGCGCTGGCCGCCAGACAGTTTCGCCACGGGCCGGTCGATCATCGCCTGGAGCTGGATCAGTTCCAGCAACTCCACCACCCGCGCCTGTTGCTCGGCCTTGCCCACGCCCCGCAATTTCAGCGGATAGGCAATGTTCTCGCCGACGGTCATGTGGGGAAACAAGGCCAACGATTGAAACACCATGCCGAAGTTGCGCAGGTGCGCCGGGGTGTGGCCGATGTCTTGGCCATCCAGGCGGATTTCGCCGCCGCTGAGGCTTTCCAGGCCGGCGATCATGCGCAGCAAGGTGGTCTTGCCACAGCCCGAAGGCCCGAGAAAACACACCAGCTTGCCCTCGGGCAAATGCAGATTCACGTCCGTGACCGCGCAGGCCGAGCCGTAATGTTTCTCGACGTTTTCCAGTATCAGTCCAGTCATGTCTTCACCTCGAAATCAAAAGGAAACGCCGCCCTCGCCCACCAGCTTCTCCAACGCCCAGATCAGCACGAAGTCGATCAGCACGATGAGCACGGCAAACGAGAAAACGGTGGGGTCCAGCGACGACACGGTGCGGCTGTACATCCAGATCGGCACGGTCATGACATCGATGGTGTAGAGGAAATAGGTCACGGTGAATTCGTTGAACGAGACAATGAACGCCAGCAGCATCCCGGCGAGAATCCCCGACTTCATCAACGGCACCACCACATCGACGATGGCCCGCCGTGGTGTCGCCCCGAGCATTCGCGCGGCTTCTTCGACTTCGCTGCCGATGCCGAGCATGGCGGCGGTGCAGTTCTTCACCACGAACGGCAAGGCGAGGATCACGTGGGCAATGACCAGCCGCGAGGTGGTCATCTGGAATGGCAGGCTGTCGAATACCAGCAGCAGCGCCAACCCCAGCACCACCATGGGAAACACCAGCGGCAGCGACATCAGTTGCAACGCCACGGCCTTGCCACGGAACTCGCAACGGGTCAGCGCGTAGGCCGCCGGCACTGCGATCAGCGTGGCGAAAATCATCGTCAGGCAGGCCACCAACAAACTGGTGCCCATGGCCTGGCCCAGGCTCAGTACATCGCTGGCATCCGGCGATACGAAGGTGTGCCAGGCGGCCCGATACCATTGCAGGCTGTAGCTGCTTGGCGGAAAATCCAGGTTCGCCGCGCCGCTGAAGGACATGACGATCATGGTCAGGATCGGCAGCACCGCCAGCAACAGGATGAAGCCCGACAGCAGCCCCACTGCGCGTCCGGTTTCACCGGGCAACAGCGCCTGGCGTTTTTTGCTCAACGCACTCATTGAGAAGCCTCCAGCATCCGCCGACGACGGCCGGTGAAATATTCGGACAGGGTCATGATCATCAACGTGGTGACAATCAGCACCACCCCGGCGGCGGACGCGGCGGGCCAGTTCATCAACGGGGCAATCTGGTCGTGGACCATCACCGCCAGCATCGGCACCCGCCGACCGCCCAACAGCAGCGGCACGACAAAGCTGCTGGCGTTGTAGGCAAACACCAGCGTCGCGCCAGTGATGATGCCCGGCAGGCTCATGGGCAGCACCACTTGGCGAAACACCTGGAAGCGGCTGGCGCCGAGGGTGGCGGCGGCCTCTTCATAGCTGCGGGCCACGCCACGCATGGCGCTGGCGATGGGCAGCACGGCCAGCGGGAAGGCCGTCTGGACCAGGCCCATCAACACACCATTCTGGTTGTACAGCAGCATGATCGGCCGCTTGATCAGGCCCAGGCCCATGAGTGCCTGATTGAGCATGCCGGCAGGGCCGAGGATCACCAGCCAGCCATAGCTTTGCAGCAGCAGGTTGACCAACAGCGGCAACAGCACCGCTGCCAGGAACACCCGCCGCAACAACGGCGAGGCCAGGCGCGACATGGTGTAAGCCACGGGGATCGCCAGCAGCACGGCGATCACCGCGCTGATCAATGCAAGGCGCAAGGTCAGCAGCAGGGACTTGAGGTAATAAGGCTCCAGCAACTGCCCGTAGCTGGCGAGGCTGAACCCACTCCACTCCGCGCCCTTGGTGCCGACGCTCATGCGCAGCACCAACAGGCTGGCAGCGATCAGCACACCGAGAAACAACATCGACGGCGACAGGAACAGCCAGGCTCGGCGGGTGGGTGAGCTCTCCCGGGGTGGACGCATGGGCGCGACGCTCTGGTGATGGGTTAACGGTAGGTGTTCCATGGCAAGATCTCGTCAGTGGAAAACGACAGAAAAAACACAATCTCAAAACAACCCAATTCCCTGTGGGAGCGAGCTTGCTCGCGAAGGCGACGGCACCGTCAGCATCTCCAGCAACTGAACCACCGCTATCGCGAGCAAGCTCGCTCCCACACTGGCTCTCGGATGGGCCGAAAGACCAATGCACACCGCAATTCCCCTGTGGGAGCGAGCTTGCTCGCGAAGGCGGCGGCACCGTCAACATCTCCAGCAACTGAACCACCGCTATCGCGAGCAAGCTGGGTCTCGGGCGGTCACAGAGGCCGCGTACCCCTCAATTTCTTATGCCGGGCAGGCGACGTGCAGCGTTTGTTTCAGGAAGAGAAGATTTCCGTGTACCGGCGAATCCATTGGTCATGCACCGTCGCCAGGAAGGCGTTGTCGTGCATGATCGCTTTGTCGGCGATTTGCTCCGGGGTGAGGATGTAGGGGCTCTTGCGCGCTTCGCTGGAGATGATGGCCTTGGCGTTGACCGGGCCGTTGAAGATATCTTCGGCCATCTTGCCCTGCACCAGCGGGTCGAGGGAGTGGTCGATGAAGGCGTAGGCCAGGTCGGTGTCGCCCGGGCGATTTTTCGGCATGACCGAGAGCATCAGGTCGGTGTAGAAACCTTCCTTCATGCCGAACGTCGCCCCCAGGCTGTAGGCCGGGTCGCGGATCTGCTTGGGGAAAAACGCCGGAGCGTACAAGCCGCCCATGTCCAGGGAGCCGGTGCGAAACAACTCGGCGATCTGGTTCGGGTTTTCCCCCAGGGTCACCACCCGGTCCTTGAGCTCGGCGAGTTTCTTGAAGCCGGGTTCGATGTTGTGTTCGTCACCACCGGCCAGCTTGGCAGCGATGATGATCAGGTCCATGGCCTCGGTCCAGTTCGGCGGCGGCAGGAAAATGTTCGGCGCCAGGTCCGCATCCCAAAGCGCGGCGTAACTGTCCGGCGCCTGACTCAAGGTCCGGGTGCTGTAGACCAGGCTGTTGCACCACAGCAGGTAACCAATGCCATGGCCGCCGGCACCCGTGCGGTATTGCGCCGGCACGTCGGCCAGGTTGGGAATGCGGTTGAGGTCGGGCTTTTCCAGCAACCCGGCGGCGGCCAGGCCCTCGGCGCCGACGCCGGCCAGGGTGATGATGTCGTACTGCGGCCGGTCGCCACCGGCCTTGAGCTTGGCGACCATTTCCGAGGTACTGCCGGTGCGGTCGGCAATGACCTTGGCCCCGGTCTTGGCCTCGAAGGTGGCTGCGATGTTGCGCAACGCCGCCAGCCCGGTGTCGTCGGACCAGGTGAGCAGGCGCAGGGTCTTGCCGACGAACCGCGTATCGCTGGCCCGGGCGCTGATGAAAGGCACGCTCATGGCGGCCGCCGCTACCGAAACCACACTTGCAGTCTTGATGAATTGACGTCTGTTCAGATCATGCTCGCCCATGGAGGACTCCCTTTATTCTTTTAAGTATGAGGTGGGTAAAAACCGTTGCGCCCGCACCGTTCGACGTCGAGCAAAGCCCCGTACCACAAGGGTTTCACCGCCGCCTGCGGCCATCCTGAGGTTGTGCAAAATCCCTGACTATCGAAAAAAACTCATTGGAGCCATGTTCCTGGCGCATGCCTTTTTTCGAGGCATGCGTGACCTGAGAACGTGCCGTCAGACCGCCCGGATCACATGCTTGATTTCCTGAAACGCGGCCAATCCCCAAGGCCCCAATTCGCGACCCAGACTGCTCTGCTTGTAACCGCCCCACGCCGCCTGGGGAAAAATCACCTGGGGCGCGTTGATCCACACCAGCCCTGCCTGCAAAGCGTTGGCCACCTGTTCGGCAGCCGTCGCATCACGGCTGACCACACTGGCCACCAGGCCGAAACGGCTGTCGTTGGCCTGGGTGATGGCCTGCGCCGGGGTGCTGAAACGGCGCACGCACAGCACCGGCCCGAAGATCTCTTCGCACCACAACGCACTGTCCAGGGGCACATCGGTGAAGATTGTCGGCTGTAAAAAAAAGCCGCGCGACAGATGCGCGGGCCGCTGCCCACCGCACACCAGCGTCGCTCCGGCGCTCAAGCCTCGGTCGATGTGCCCCAGCACCCGCTGGTATTGCGCCTGGTTGACCAGCGCACCCATCTCCACATCCGGGTCAAACGGGTCGGCCACGCGGATCGCCTCGGCGCGGGTCTTGAGCCGTTGCAGGAATTCATCGGCCAGTTCATCCGCGACCAGCACACGACTGGTGGCCGAACACATCTGCCCGGCATTGAAGAAACCGCCGCCACAGGCCAGCTCCACCGCCAAGTCCAGGTCAGCATCGGCCAGCACCAGCAGAGACGATTTGCCGCCCAATTCCAGGCTCACGCCCTTCACCGTTTCCGCCGCCCGTTGCATCACTTGCACACCCACCGTATTGCTGCCGGTGAAGGAAATCTTTGCCACGCGCGGGTCCGCCGCCAATGGCGCCCCCACTGCCAGGCCCGTGCCGCAGACCAGGTTGAACACCCCGTGGGGCAAACCGCATCCGGCGATGATCGAGGCCAGTTCCAGCTCCGGCAACGGCGTGACCTCCGAAGGCTTGAGCACCACGCAGCAGCCGGCGGCCAACGCCGGGGCGAGTTTCCAGGCCGTGGTGACCATCGGAAAATTCCACGGCACGATCAGGCCGACCACGCCGCAAGGTTCGCGGCGCAGGCGTGCGCTGAAATCAGCACTGGGCAATGCCAGCGGACTGTCTTGCCGAGCGTCCAGGCCTTCGGCCAGTTCGGCGTAATACTCGAAGGTGGCGACCACATCGTCGACATCGATGGCCGCTTCGAACAGCGGTTTGCCATTGTTGCTCGATTGCAGGTGCATCAACCGTTCACGAGCGTCCAGCACGCCAGCGGCAATCCGGCGCAGGACCGCGCCACGCTCGGCGCCGGTGGTGCTCGACCAGTGCGTGAAAGCCTGGGTCGCGGCGTTCAACGCCTGATCGACGGCGCGTTCATCGCCGCCATAAACGGTGGTCAGCAGCGCTTCGGTCGCCGGGTTGATCACCCGCAGCGGTTGATCGCCGGCCAGCCACTCACCGTTGATGTACAGCCCGTCTTGCGTCGTAGGGAAATTCATTTCGACACCTGCGCCATCCAGGTTGCCTGGTCGATTTCGATCAGCGTCGGGCCCTGCCGGTCGCAAGCGGCGAGTAACGCATCGTGCAGTTGCGCCACGCCGTCGATGGCTTCGGCAGCGCAGCCCAAGGCCTTGGCGACGCCGATGAAATCCGGGGTGTAGATGTCCACGCCCACCGGTTCGATGGCGCGGTTGACCATGTATTTCTTGATCTCTTCGTAGCCCTGGTTATTCCACAGCAGCACGATGACTGGCGTGCGCGCTTCCACGGCGCTGGCCAGTTCCGGCAGGGTGAACTGCAACCCGCCGTCGCCAATCAAACACACCACCGCCGGGCGACCATGGCCCTGGTCCTTGCCACCAAGCCAGGCGCCAATGGCCGCCGGCAAGGCGTAGCCGAGGGTGCCGTAGCCGGTGGATGAATTGAACCAGCGGCGTGGCTGCTCCGGGTTGAAGGTCAGGTTGCCGGTGTACACCGGTTGGGTCGAATCGCCGACGAACACCGCCTCCGGTAGCGCTTGCAAGACGGTGTCGAGAAACAAGGTCTGGGCGCGGGTCGCCTCGTCCCAACTGCCTTGAAGATCCGCGCGCAACCGGGCGGCACGCGTCGCTCCCCAATCGGCGCGGCGCTCGGCCAAGGGTTGCCGGTCCAGCTCATCAAGCAAGGCCCGGGCGGCGACACGGGCGTCGGCCACCAGCGCCAGATGCGGCGGGTAGTTGCGCACGGTCTGGTCCGCGTCGATGTCGATGCGCAGCAGCGCACCGGGGATCTCGAAGCCGCCGGCAAAGGTAATGTCGTAGTCGGTCTCGGCCAGTTCGGTGCCGATAGCCAGCACCACATCCGCCTCAGCCACCAACGCGCGAGTGGCGACCAGGCTCTGCGTGGAGCCGATCAGCAACGGATGCTGGGACGGCAACAGGCCCTTGGCATTGATGGTCAACGCCACTGGCGCGCCAAGACGTTCGGCCAGTTCGGTCAATTCGGCCGCCGCGTCGAGGGCGCCGCCGCCGGCCAGGATCAATGGCCGCTTGGCCGATGCCAGCCTCGCAGCCATTTGCGCCACGGCACTCGGCGCAGCACCGGCGCGGTTGATGTTCACCGGCACGCTGGCGAGCAAGGCATCGGCGTCTTCAACCAGAACATCCAACGGGATTTCAATGTGCACCGGCCGCGGGCGCCCAGCCTGGAACACGGCAAACGCCCGGGCCAGCACGCCGGGCAATTCAGCGGCGGACATCAGCGTGTGGGAAAACGCCGCGACACCGCCCACCAATACAGCCTGGTTCGGCAGTTCATGCAACTTGCCGCGCCCGCCGCCCAACTGGCTGCGCGACTGCACGCTGGAGATCACCAGCATCGGGATCGAATCGGCGTAGGCCTGGCCCATGGCGGTGGTGATGTTGGTCATGCCGGGGCCGGTGATGATGAAACACACGCCGGGCTTGCCGCTGACCCGGGCGTAACCGTCGGCCATGAAACCTGCGCCCTGTTCATGACGCGGCGTCACATGGCGGATGCTGGAACGGGCCAGCCCGCGGTACAACTCGACGGTGTGCACGCCAGGAATGCCGAACACCTGCTCCACGCCATATGCTTGGAGCAACTTGACCAATACTTCGCCGCACGTCGCCATTGCCATTGCCTTTTTCTTGTCGTGTAAAGGACCTCGCACAGCCTGCGGCGGGACCCTTTTTTGTCTTGGGAATGGCGTTATTGGAACGGGCAGGCCATAGCGGCAACAATGGATAAAAAGTCATACTAGCCATGTCCTCACGTCATGGCTTGGATCCGAAATGAAACGACTTCCCCCGCTGCCGGCGCTGCACACGTTTCTGATCACGGCCCAATGCTGCAACTTCACCCGGGCCGCCGAACAACTGCACATCACCCAGGGCGCGGTGAGCCGGCAGATCGCCGGGCTGGAAGATCACCTGGGTTATGCGCTGTTCCAGCGCCAGGCACGCGGCCTGAGCCTGACCGCCGAAGGCCAGGCATGGCTACCCCGGGTGCAGCAGGTGTTCAGCCTGATCGGGGACGCGGTCGAGCAGGTCGGCGAAAAACGCCAGACCCTGCAACTCAAGGCCCCCACCTGCGTGATGCGCTGGCTGCTGCCGCGCCTGTTGCAATGGCAGAAGGAACGGCCGGACGTGCCGGTGGAATTGACCACGACGGTCAGGCACGGCGTGGATTTCCAGCGCGAAGCCTTCGACGCCGCGGTGGTCTATGGCCCACCACCCGACGCCTCGCTGGCGTGCGTGCATCTGTTCGATGAACAACTGACGCCCGTCTGCTCCCGCACGATCCTGGAAGGCCCGGTGCCGCTGCGTGAACCCGCCGACCTGCAACAACACCTGCTGTTGCACCCCACCCGTGACGAGCGCGACTGGAACGCCTGGCTGAAGGCAGCCGATGTGCACTTGAGCAATGTCAGCAAGGGCCAGCATTTCGAAACCCTGGACCTGGCGATGTCCATGGCTTCCCAAGGCACGGGCGTGGCGATTGGCGACTGGTCGCTGATCGGTGACGACCTGAGCGCCGGCCGGCTGGTGATGCCGTTCGAGCTGAAGGTCAAGACCGGGCTGGGTTATCACCTGGTGCATCCGCACAAACCCCAGGTGTCAGGGCCGTTGCAGGAGTTGATGGGGTGGTTGGTGGAGCAGGCACGGGCGCGGTAGCAACTGCCCCCTTCAAGGGTGAATGAAACTGTGGCGAGGGAGCTTGCTCCCGCTTGGGTTGCACTGTAGGAGCTGCCGAAGGCTGCGATCTTTTGATCTTGATCTTTCGCTCTTGATTCAATTGCCAGGGGAAAGATCGCAGCCTCGCTTCGCTCGACAGCTCCTACAGGCCCAGCGGAAGCAAGCTCCCTCGCCACAAAAGCCGGGCAGGCCTCAAGCCATCAGGGTTATCAGAGCAGATTAGGCGCCTGCACCGGCTCGATCTGCGCCCAGTGCGACGTGTCTTCGCGGTGCTGCTGCAGATACGGCAACACGGCCCCCAGCAACGGCGCCTTGAACGCCTCCTGGAAACGATGGGCCAGGCCCGGGATCAGCTTCAACTGGCTGCCCTGGATATGCGCCGCCAGATGCACGCCGTGCATCACCGGCAGCAAAGGGTCGGCGGTGCCGTGGACCACCAGCGTCGGCACCCGCAGTTGATTGAGCAGTGCCACCCGACTCGGCTCGGCCATGATCGCCATGATCTGGCGCTTCACGCCTTCGGGGTTGAAGGCCCGGTCATAGGCCACGGCGGCCTGATGCAGCAGCACCTGGCGATCATCCACCACCATCGGGCTGCCCAACGCGGCCAGCAGATCGGCCTGCTGCTGCAGGGCCGCTTCACGATCCGGCGCACTGCGCCGCGACAGCAACTGCACCAGCGCGGCGCTGGGTGCGGGCAAGCCTTCGGCCCCGGAACTGGTCATGATCAGGGTCAGGCTTTCGACCCGCTGCGGCGCCATCGCGGCCATGTGCTGGGCGATCATCCCGCCCATGCTCACGCCCAATACGTGGAAGCTTTGCACCTGCAAGGCGTCCATCAGCCCCAGCCCGTCGTCGGCCATGTCGGTCAAGGTATAAGGCGCGGCCACGGGCAAGCCGAGTTTGTAGCGCAGGGCTTCGAAGGTCAGGTTGGCGCTGCCGGGGGCCTGGCGCCAGGTGGACAGGCCGACGTCGCGGTTGTCGTAGCGAATCACTCGGAAACCCTGCTCGCACAGGGCGACCACCACTTCGTCCGGCCAATGGATCAACTGCCCACCCAGGCCCATCACCAGCAACAACGCCGGATCCGAGGCACGACCAACGCTCTGGTAGGCCAGGCTCACCTGATCCAGATCGACCCGTTGGGTCGCAACATTGATGTCACACCGAGAAGCCGCCATCGACGGCAGGCCGAAAAACAACGCGGCCAGGAAAATGAATACACGCATGAAGAAACACCGAAACGCAGAACCCCAGTAGAGCGCGAGTCTGATGAAGTTTGTTCAAGCGCGCTGCCACAGTTGCGTGACAGTTTGATGAAGATTGCCGAATGGTTACTTTTGAAGCTATGTGGGCCCTCTGTGGCGAGGGAGCTTGCTCCCGCTGGACCGCGAAGCGGTCCCAAAACGCTTCAACCTCGAAATATGATCAAGGCATGGAATTTTGGGGCTGCTGCGCAGCCCAGCGGGAGCAAGCTCCCTCGCCACAAAAAGCTCCCTTGCCAGAAACATGGTGCTCGGCCACAACATCCGAGTCTCAGGCCAGCTGGCTACGCAACTGCCGCGCCGCCGCCACCATGTTCACCAGTGCTGCTTCCGTTTCCGGCCAGCCCCGGGTTTTCAACCCGCAGTCGGGGTTGATCCACAGCCGTTCGGCGGCGATCCGTTTTACCGCCTTGCTCATCAACGCAACCATCTCGGCCGTGTCCGGCACCCGTGGCGAGTGGATGTCGTAGACGCCCGGGCCGATGTCGTTCGGGTAGTCGAACGCCTCGAAAGCCTCCAGCAACTCCATGTCCGAACGCGAGGTCTCGATGGTGATGACATCGGCGTCCATGTCGGCGATGGCCTTGATCACATCATTGAATTCGCTGTAGCACATGTGGGTATGGATCTGGGTTTCATCAGCCACCCCCGACGCGCACAAACGGAACGCGTCAACCGCCCAATCCAGGTACTCCTGCCATTGCCCGCGACGCAGCGGCAACCCTTCGCGGAACGCCGCCTCGTCGATCTGCACAATCTTGATCCCGGCCTTTTCCAGGTCCAGCACTTCGTCGCGCAGGGCCAGGGCCAGTTGTCGGGCCTGGACCTGGCGCGACACGTCTTCGCGGGGGAACGACCACATCAGCATGGTCACGGGACCGGTGAGCATGCCTTTCATGACCTTGTCGGTCAGGCTTTGCGCGTAGCGGATCCAGTCGACGGTCATGGCGCTCGGCCGACTGATGTCGCCATAGATGATCGCCGGTTTCACGCAGCGCGAACCGTAGCTCTGCACCCAACCGAAACGGGTGAAGACGTAGCCGTCCAATTGCTCGGCGAAGTATTCGACCATGTCGTTGCGCTCGGCTTCACCGTGCACCAGCACGTCCAGGCCCAGGCGTTCCTGGATCTGCACGGCATGGCGGATCTCGGTGTGCATGGCGTCCTGATAGTCATTGGCCGATAGCTTGCCTTGCTTGTAGGCCTGGCGCGCCAGGCGAATCGCCGGGGTCTGCGGGAAGGAGCCGATGGTGGTGGTGGGAAAGGCCGGCAGTTTCAGACGGGCGCGCTGGTGTTCGATGCGTTTGGCAAACGGCGAACGCCGCTGGCTGTCCTGTGGCCCGATTGCCGCCAGGCGCGCCTGGACCGCGGGTTTGTGAATGCGCGCCGAGCTGGCGCGACTGGCCTGCACCACGCGGCTATCGGCCAAGGCCTGCTGCACAGCGGGGGCCTGTGGATCGTTCAGGGCATCGCGCAGCACCGCGACTTCACCACACTTCTGCACGGCAAAGGCGAGCCAGCTCTTGAGTTCCGGATCGAGCTGGTCTTCGCGCTCCAGGTCCACCGGGCTGTGCAGCAGCGAGCACGAGGTGCTGACCCAGAGATTGTCGCCAAAGCGCTCCTGGGCCGGTTGCAATTGCGCCAGCGCCTGTTCCAGTTCGCAGCGCCAGACGTTGCGCCCGTTGACCAGGCCCACCGAGAGAATCTTGTAGGTCGGCAGGCGGTCCAGCACTTGGCCCAGTTGTTCCGGGTCACGTACCGCGTCAATGTGCAAACCGTCCACTGGCAGGCTCACCGCCAGGCCGAGGTTGTCTTGCAGGCCACTGAAATAGGTGGCGACGAGCTTTTTCAATGGCGAGTACTGGAGGATGTGGTAAGCCCGCTCGAAGGCGCTCTTCCAGGCCAGGGGCAGGTCCAGGGTGAGGATCGGTTCGTCGATCTGCACCCATTCCACGCCCTGGGCCTTGAGGCGGTTGAGGATCTCACCGTAGACCGGCAGCAGGCGCTCCAGCAGGTCGAGCTTGTCGAACGCCTCGCCCTTGGCCTTGCCCAGCCACAAGTAGGTCAACGGACCGATGATCACCGGTTTGACCTGATGACCCAAGGCATGGGCCTCGTCCACTTCGTCGAACAACTGTTCCCAGCTCAGGGCGAAGGTCTGGTCGGCGGAAAACTCCGGGACCAGGTAGTGGTAGTTGGTGTCGAACCACTTGGTCAGCTCCTGGGCGTATTGCGCCTGGCCGTGGTCGGCACCGCAGCAACTGGTCGTGGCGCCACGGGCCATGGCGAACAGGGTGTCGAGGGTCGGCCGGCCCTGGGCATTCAAGGTGCTGTGGAAACGCTGTGGCACGGCGCCCAGGGTCAAGGAGTGGCTGAGCACCTGGTCGTACCAGGCAAAGTCGCCGACGGGCAGCAGGTCGATGCCGGCGTCTTTCTGCAATTGCCAGTGCCGGGCCCGCAGTTCGCGACCCACCGCCTGCAACGCGGCCGGGGCCAGGTCGCCCTTCCAGTAGGCTTCGAGGGCTTTTTTCAGTTCGCGGTCGGCGCCGATGCGCGGGAAACCGAGGGTGTGGGCCAGGGCCATGGTGTGCGTCCTCCTGTAAAAGATGGCGCCATTGTCGACAGCAGACCCTGCATGAGACAAACTCAACCTTTTCGTGTTGATCACAAGTTTTACTCATGGAGCAACTCCGGTGCTTGAACTCCGTCACCTCAAGACCCTGCACGCCCTGCGCGAAGCCGACAGCCTGGTCGAAGCCGCCGAACGCCTGCACCTGACCCAGTCCGCCCTCTCCCACCAGTTCAAGGAACTGGAAGAGCGCCTGGGCATGCAGTTGTTCGTGCGCAAGACCAAGCCGGTACGATTCACCAGCGCCGGCCTGCGCCTGTTGCAACTGGCCGATGCCGCCCTGCCCTTGCTGCGCGGCGCCGAACGGGACATCGCCCGCCTGGCTGGCGGCACCGCCGGACGGCTGCACATGGCCATCGAGTGCCATAGCTGCTTCCAGTGGTTGATGCCAACCATCGACCAGTTCCGCGATGCCTGGCCGGAAGTCGAACTGGACCTGGCCTCGGGCTTCGCCTTCGCGCCGTTGCCAGCCCTGGCCCGGGGCGACCTCGACCTGGTGGTGACCTCCGACCCGCTGGAGCTGGCCGGCATCACCTACGTGCCATTGTTCACCTACGAAGCGATGCTCGCCGTGGCCAACCAGCATCGACTGGCGGGCAAGCCCTACATCGTGCCCGAGGACTTGATCAGCGAAACCCTGATCACCTACCCGGTGGAGCGCGACCGGCTGGACATCTTCACCCGTTTCCTGGAACCGGCCGACATCGAACCGGCCCAGGTGCGCACCTCTGAACTGACGGTGATGATGATGCAACTGGTGGCCAGCGGTCGCGGCGTCTGCGGCATGCCGCACTGGGCCCTGCATGAATACAGCTCGCGGGGCTACGTGAAGGCCAAGCGGCTGGGGGAGAAAGGCTTGTTTGCCACGCTGTACGCGGCGGTGCGCACCGACATGCTCGACGCGCCGTACATGCGCGACTTTTTGCTGACGGCCAAGGACACGTCGTTTTCGACATTGGATGGTGTCAGTGCCGTGCGCTGACTGCTTTTGTGGCGAGGGAGCTTGCTCCCGCTTGGGCGCGAAGCGGCCACAAAACGGGTCTGCTGCGCAGCCCAGCGGGAGCAAGCTCCCTCGCCACAAAAGCTCCATCACTCAAATCAGTGGTCAGCTCAAAGTTCAAGCCACATATGGATTTTGTCGTGGTATTCGTCGCCCACGCAGATCGCCATCGGCTCAAGGCCATACAGGACGAAGCCGCAGCGCTGGTAGAGCTTGAGCGCCGGGTCGTTGCCGGCGGTGACGGTCAGTTGCACCAGGCGCAGGAAGGGATGGCGCCGGGCTTCGGCGAGGGCGGCTTGGACCAGTTGGTAGCCGAGCCCGCGGTGGCGCTGTTCATCGGCGACGTACATGCCGAACAGCAGCGCCTTGTGTCGGGCTTTTTCCCGAGGCTCCAGGGCCAGGCCGACGATGCCGACCAGCTCTTGCTCGACAAACGCCCCCAACAACACATCGAGCCGGCTGCCCAGGCGTGACTCCCACCAGTTGATAGGCAGCTTGGCCCGCTCGGTGACGCTGGAGGTGAAGGCCTGCGGGTGCAATGCGTATGCCTGGAGCATCAGCTGGCGATACGCCTGGGCATCGCCGGCCCTCAACCGTCGGATGCTCACGCCGAACGCCGTTGCTCAAACATCAGGCGCAACGCCAGCGCACCGAGGACAAACCCCATGAAGTAGCGCTGCGCCGCCAGCCAGGTCGGGTTGTGGACGAACCACGAGGCAATGCCGGCAGCGAACAGGGCGATCAACAGGTTGACGCTGAAACTGACGCTGATCTGGGTCAGCCCGAGGATGATGCTCTGGGTGAACAGCGAACCGTGTTCCGGGCTGATGAACTGCGGGAACACCGACAGATAGAACACCGCGATCTTGGGGTTCAGGGCGCTGGTGAGAAAGCCCATGGTGATCAACTTGCGCGTCGAGTCCGCTGGCAACTGCTGGGCCTCGAAAGGCGAACGCGCGCCCGGCTTGACGGCCTGCCAGGCCAGCCACAACAGGTACAGCGCACCGGCCCATTTCAATACTTCATAGGCCACGGGCACCGCCAGGAACACCGCCGTCAACCCGGCGGCCGCGGCGAACATGTGCACGAAGAACCCCGCCACCACCCCCAGCAGGGAGGTGACGCCGGCCTTGCGGCCCTGGCAGATCGAACGGGAGATCAGGTAGATCATGTTCGGGCCGGGCGTCAGTACCATCAGCAACGCGGCGGCGGCGAAAATCAACAGGTCCGGCAATGGAATCATGAGCATCAGTCCTTGAGGCGTGAATCAGCAGGTAGCGAGAAGTGTCGCTCGATAAAACGGCAGGATCACCTCGCCTGTCAACGGTGCCAGCAAAAGATTGCTGTCGAGGACCGGGTCGATCCAGCACACCTCTTCAATTTCGGCAGCCGGCGAAACCGGGGCGTCGATGCTCAGCAAAAACACCTCGGCCTGCACGGTAAACCCCGGTTCGTTGGCCGCCGGCGCGCTGAACACGCCCAGGTAACGGGCCTGTGCCGGGTCGATCTGCAACCCAAGCTCTTCTTCCAGCTCGCGGGCCAGCGCCTGCACCGGTTGTTCATGGGCCTCGATCTTGCCGCCCGGCTGCATGAAGGCCCGGGTGCCGCGCTTGCGCACCAGCAGGGTTCGACCGTCGGGCCCGAGCAACAGGGCGGCGGCGATGCGGATGAGGGAAGTGGTCATGGGTAATCGAAGCCTTGGCCGGGAAATGGCGGGGAGATTACAGCGCGTAGGGGTGGGAGCAAAGTCTGGTGCGGGACTAAAAATCAGCGCAGTTTCCCTGTGGTCAGTTTCGACCGATTGGGGTTGGTGTGTATATCCGTTGCTGCGGTCACGGCGACTTAGGGTTCCGCCCTGACGGCGGCTCACTTTTGAGAAGCGCAAAAGTAAGCAAAACGCTCATGCCCCACCACTCGGCACCTCGCTCAGGCTCGGTGTGCCCTCACTCCGGCATTGCTCCGTGGGCCCGCCGCGAAGGGCCATCCATGGCCCAGCGCGGCTACCTCGGCATCCATGCCGAGGTGCCCACTGCGCAACGCCTGCGTTCGGCCAGCGTGGTTAACGGGGCGCCGAGATCAACGTCCACCGCGAGGCGGCCTAGTAGCCGGCCTGGCTCTTGCGGTCGTACACCTCATCAGATCTGTGGGAACCATCAGATCTGTGGGAGCAAAGCTTGCTCGCGAGGCGGCCTGACAGCCGACCTGGCTCTCCCGGTCGTACTCCGGTCCAATTGTGGAAGCGAGCCTTCTCGCTTCTGCGCGCGGTGTGGTCAGGGTTGTGTATTGACGTTATCCAGCATCCGATTCGCCAATAAAGCGCCCAGCTCGATCAGTTGCTGAATGCCAAGGGCAACATGGCGTCGCGAGCCTTTAAGGTCGAAGGCAAGGTCGCTGACCATGGCATCGGCTGAGGCCAAAGTTTCGCTGAGGTTGGCCAGCAGGCTTTCGGTGTCGACACCGGCCACGACGGTGAACAGTTGACCTGAGGGCTTTTTCTTTTTGGCTTGAGGCTTGGGGTCGAGATAATGGTCGATGGCGCGCTTGGCGGCTTCATCGAGTTCTTGGGGATCGGTTTCGGGGGGATTGGGTGTGGCTTTGAACATAGGGTGACACTCCGTCTACAGGTTGGAGCTGCCACGTTCGTTTCCAAGCGAGGGGTGGCAGCCGTACGCAGGTTGGAAAACCGGGGTAAACGAGCCCGACAGACCCGAAGGTCTCCCGCGCACAGCCGCCATAACGAAAGCATGGTCAAAAAACGACCGCAAGCATACGTCATGAAGGGCGCTTTCGCGCCGTCTACTTATCGGGTTTCCAAGCCCGGCCGCTGAATTTGCAGCGACGGGAAAAGACTAGCGACAGCCCTTCCCACCCGGCAACCGCCAGAGTTCGTCGGAAAAATCTGCTGCAACCCGGAGGATTGTCCGACCATTCCCACAATCCTGGTCGGCTGTCAGGCCGCCATCGCGAGCAAGCTCGCTCCCACACAGGTTTTTGGTCGTTTATAAGATCCGTGTCCACCGCCGATCCCTGTGGGAGCCGAGCTTGCTCGCGATAGCGATGGGTCTGCTTGCATCCATGTTGAATGTGCCGCCGCCTTCGCGAGCAGGCTCGCTCCCACAGTTGGATTGAAGTACAGCCGCCAGAGACAGGTCGGCTGTTAGGCCGCCTTCGCGAGCAAGCTCGCTCCCACAATGGGATCGGGGTACGACCGGAAGAATCAGGTCGGCTGTAAGGCCGCCTCGCGAGCAAGCTTTGCTCCCACAGATCTGACGGGTGTACGACCGGGAGAACCAGGTCGGCTGTTAGGCCGCCTCGCGGTGGACGTTGATCTCGGGCGCCCCGTTAACCACGATGGCCGAACGCAGGCATTGCGCAGTGGGCACCTCGGCATGGATGCCGAGGTAGCCGCGCTGGGCCATGGATGGCCCTTCGCGGCGGCCCACGGAGCAATGCCGGAGTGAGGGCACACCGAGCCTGAGCGAGGTGCCGAGTGGTGGGGCAAAGCGCTTTTGGTTACTTTTGGCTGGTCCGGCTCCCGGCTCTTCCAAAAGTGACCCGCCGTCAGGGCGGAACCCTAAGCCGCCGTTACCGCAGCAACGGATATGTACCCAACCCAACCCAACCCAGACCCCAGTCACCCCAAAATCGGCTTCGGCGCCGTAGGGTCGGCCTGCTCTTCGGGGATCTTGACGAACACGCTATACCGCGCCCCCTCCATCGCTTCGAAGGCAATGAGTTTTTCGATCAACGGCCCGCTCAGGATTTTGCCAGCGTTGAGCAGCAACATGCCGTTGTCGGCATTGAGGTTGCGCGCCAGGATCATCCCCGCGGTCAACTCGCGCGTGGTGGAGACTTGTACCGTCGGGTCCGACAGGGTCACGTCTTCCAGGTATTCGGCACACGCCTGGATGAAATCCTCGATCATATCCGGGTCGTACAGCTTGCCCGCGTACTTGCGGATGTAGACCAGCGCTTCGTCGCTGTTCATCTGCCGCTCCAGGATCAACCCGCGCTGCAGCTCGATGAAGTCCACCGCCAGTTTCAACAGCCGCGAACCGAACGGAATGGCCTCGCCCCGAAGGTGCTCGGGGAAACCGCTGCCGTCCCAACGCTCCTGGTGATGGCGAATGATCCGCGCCGCGTCCTTCATCGGGTCCAGGGTCATCAGCAGCGATTCGCTCTGCTTCGGATAGGCCCGATAGAGCTCAAGTTCGTTGTGGTGCAGCAAGTCGGCAGGCGTGACCATCATGTTGTCGGTCCAGCTCAGCTTGCCGATGTTGTAGAGCGCCGCGGCCATGGTCAGGTCGCGGTCGGCGGACTCATCGAGGAAATGCAGCCGGCTATAGACCCTGATCAACTCGATGATCTGCCGGTTGGTCTGCTTGGCCTTGGGCAGGCGCAGGTTGGCGATCAGCGAAAACACCTCGGTGCTGGTCACATAACTGCGCTTGAGCTCGTCATAGGCCAAATCGAGCATGTCGGCGGTCTGCTGCAGCTCGGAGGTGCGCGACGCCACGCGTTTTTCCAGGGTGGCGTTAAGGGTCTTGAGTTGCTGGTTCTGCTCGCGGTTCAGCGCTTCGAGGCGCTGGCGCTCGCTTTCGGAATGCTGGTGGGACAGGGCCTGGCGCAAGGCCTGCACCAGTTCCTCATCGTTCCAGGGCTTGCTGAGGTAGCGATAGAGCTGCCCCTCGTTGATGGCCTTGGTCATCATGTCCACATCGGCATAACCGGTGAGCAGGATGCGCAAGGTCGATGGGTACAGCTTGCGGATTTCGGCCAGCAGCGTGGCGCCATCCATGTTCGGCATGCGCGCATCGGTCATCACCAGGTCGACCGGCCGCTCCTTGAGAATTTCCAAGGCCTTGGCGCCACTGTCGGCCAGCAGAATCTCGTACGGCTGGCTGCGCAATAGCCGACGCAGGCTATTGAGGATCGACTCTTCGTCATCGACCAACAGCACCGCTGGTTTCCTTACCGGAACATCCGGCGATTGATCTTCCATTTGAAACCCCCCTCCTATTCACGACAACCGTTCTACCTTACCCCCGAAATACAGGCTAGTAGATTGCGAACATTTAGACACATTTGCCATCACTGGCCGAGCGTATCCCGATGAGACGACTATGCTGTATCCCATGAAGGGCCAAGTACAGGCCGAATACTCATGCCAGCGAAAGGGATATCAGATGTTCCCAGGGTTCTATAGTCAGCATCAAAGTGGTGCACGGCCATGAGCCTGCCATTGGATAAAACCAATCGGCGGATCCTGATCGTCGACGACACACCGACCATCCATGAGGATTTTCGCAAGATCCTCAGCCCCCAGGCGGACGCCAATGACCATCTGAGCAGCGCCGAAGAAGCACTGTTCGGCTCGCCCGTGGCGGTCTCCGGCACGAGTTTCGTGCTCGATTCGGCGTTCCAGGGCATGGAAGCCCTGAACAAGGTCGAAACGGCACTGGCTCAAGGGCAACCCTTCGCCATGGCGTTCATCGACATGCGCATGCCGCCGGGGTGGGACGGCCTGGAAACCATCGAGCGGCTGTGGCGCGCCGACCCCAAGCTGCAAGTGGCCCTGTGCACCGCCTACTCGGACTATTCCTGGGAAGACATCGCCGACCGCCTTGAACTGGGCGATCGCCTGCTCATCCTGAAAAAACCCTTCGATGCCATCGAGATCCGCCAGATGGCCTGCACCTTGACCGTCAAATGGCAGATGACCGAAGACGCGGCGCTGAAAATGGACATGCTCGAGCGCGCGGTCGAGGAACGCACCCGCGAACTGGCCGACGCCAACATCATCGTGCAGAACAGCCCGACCATTCTCTATCGCCTGCGGGGCGAGCCACCGTTCGCATTGATGTACATCTCCCACAACATCACCAAGTTCGGCCATTCCGCAGCGCAACTGACCAACTCGCCGGACTGGGCGCAAACCCTGATCCACCCCGACGACCAGGAGAAGGTCCATGAGGCCATGGTCCGCGTCCTGGACCGCGATTCCGCAGGGGCGTCCATCGAGTTCCGCATGCACACCGGCGACGACACGTTCCGCTGGGTGGAGAACCGCTACATTCCGGTGCGCAACGAGCAAGGCCTGTTGCTGGAAATAGAAGGCATCATCCTCGACATCACCGAACGCAAGCTGGCCGAAGAAAAAATCGCCCTGCTGGCCCGCACCGACGGCCTGACCGGGCTGGCCAACCGCGCCACCATGATCGAGCGCCTGCACCAGGCCTTCGCCGCCGCTCGTCGGGGTGCCGCACCGTTTGCGATGTTCTACCTGGACCTGGACCACTTCAAACGCATCAACGACACCTTGGGCCACCCCATCGGCGACCTGCTGTTGCAGGAGGTCGCCGCTCGCATCAAGGCCTGCACCCGGGAAAACGACGTGGTGGCGCGCCTGGGCGGCGACGAGTTCGCCCTCCTGCAACTGGATGTCCATGAAGCGACCCATTGCGCCGCGTTGGCGGGCAAGGTCCGCGATGCCCTCGTGGCGCCGTATTCCCTGGACGGCAACGATGTGCGGATCTCGGTGAGCATCGGCATCGCCCTGTACACCCCGCAGAGCCTGAGTGCCGACAGCCTGATGGCGCAGTCCGACATGGCCCTGTACCGCTCCAAGGAAAAGGGCCGCAACCAGTACCACTTCCATAACGAGGAAATTAACCAGGAAGTCACCGACCGGGTCGCCCTCGCCAATGACCTGCGCCAAGCCATTGAAAACAACGAACTGCACCTGCACTACCTGCCGGAAGTCGACCTCGGCACCGGCAAGATCCTCGGCATGGGCGTGCAAGTACGCTGGAACCACCCCCAACGTGGCTGGCTGGAACCGGCGGCCTTCATGCCCGCCGCCGAGAAAACCGGGATCATCATCGGCCTGGGGCATTGGGTACTGGACCAGGCTTGCCAACAAATGCGCCAGTGGCGCGACCAGAGCATGGCGCCTCCCGTGATCGCCATCGACCTGTCCCTGACCCAGCTCAAGACCGGGCCGGAACTGATCTACGACGTGCTGCGCACCACCGCGCGCTGGGAACTGGCGCCCTGGGACCTGCGCTTCGACGTCACCGAAGCCACCCTGGCCCAGACCAAGTGGACCCACAACGACGTGCTGCCGCGTCTCTGTGAATTGGGCGTGCAGATCGCCATCGATGATTTCGGCACCGAGTACTCCTCGTTCGATTACCTCAAGACCTACCGGGTCAATCACCTCAAGCTCGCCCAGCGTTTCCTCGACAGCGCCAACGCCGACCCCGAGAACGCCACGACGTTGCGGGCGATCATCAACTTCGCCCGGGACGTGGGCATCGGGATCATTGCCGAAGGTGTCGAGACCCAGGAGCAACGCACCACGCTGATGTCCAGCGGTGGAGCGATGCAGGCCCAGGGGCATTACTTCAGCACCGTGGTCGACAGCGGCCAGGCCGCCGAACTGCTCAAGGCCGGCACCATCATTCCCGCGACAGACCACTGGACCCGACCGGCGAGCCAGCTATCGGAGAGCAATCCATGAACCCCATGTCGGTACCTGCCAACCGGCGAATCCTGGTGGTGGACGACACGCCCGCGATCCATCAGGACTTTCGCAAGATCCTCAGCCCCAGCGCCGGCAGCGATGACTCACTGGACGATACCGAGAGCCTGCTGTTCGGCACCCCACAGGTCAGCCGGCTGCAATTCCAGATCGACTCGGCCTACCAGGGCGAGGAAGCGCTGGAACTGGTCAAGCGCGCCCAGGCCGAAGGCCAGCCCTATGCGCTGGTGTTCGCCGACATGCGCATGCCACCGGGCTGGGACGGCCTGCAAACCATCGAGGCGCTGTGGGAGGCCGACCCGCGCCTGCAAATCGCCCTGTGCACGGCGTTCTCGGACTACACCTGGGAAACCATGTCCGAACGGATCGAGTTCGACGATCAGTTGCTGATCCTCAAGAAACCCTTCGACACCCTGGAAATCCGCCAGATGGCCAGCGCCATGACCTGGAAATGGCAGCTGGCCCAGGATGCGGCGAGAAAAATGCGCAGCCTGGAACGCACGATCGAAGAGCGCGTCCAGGAATTGCTCAAGGTCTCCCACCTGCTGCAATACGACGTGCTCACCGAACTGCCCAACAGCATGTTGCTCGGCGATCGGCTGACCCAGGCCATGGCCCAGTGCCGCCGGCACGATCGGCAGCTGGCGGTGATGTTCATCGGCCTGGACCGCTTCAAGCGTATCAATAACGCGCTGGGCCATCCCGTGGGCGATGAAATGCTCAAGCGCGTGGCCCGGGCGCTGGCGACCGTAGTGCGCGAATCCGATTCGGTGTTTCGCTACGGTTCCGATGAATTCGTGGTGATACTGGGAGATGTGGTCGACCCGCAACAGACCAAAGGCGTGGCCGACAAACTGCTGGCGGCCATCAGTTCCCCGCAACCCATCGACGGCCATGACCTGACCGTCACCGCGAGCCTGGGCATCAGCGTGTACCCCTCCGACGGTTTCGACGCCGTGGCGCTGATCAAGAAAGCCGAGACAGCGATGCGTAACGTCAAGGAAACCGGCCCCAACGACTACCGGTTTTTCACCGAAGACATGAACCGCCGGGCCCGTCAGCAACAGACCATCGAATCCGGCCTGCGACTGGGCCTGCAACGCAAGGAGTTCGTGCTGCATTACCAACCCAAGCTCGACCTCAAGAGCGGCAAGGTGGTCGGTGTCGAGGCGCTGGTGCGCTGGAACAGGCCGGATCATGGCCTGGTCTATCCCTCGGATTTCATTCCGGTGGCCGAGGACAGCGGCCTGATCGTTCCGCTGAGCCAATGGGTGTTGCAGGAAGCCTGCCAGCAGGCCTGCCGCTGGCAAGCCCAGGGCATGCGCCCGCTGTACCTGTCGGTGAACGTCTCGGCCATCGATTTTCGCCAGCGCGGCTTCGTCGAAGGCATCGCCCGCACCCTCAAGGAAACCGGCCTGGCTCCGACACAGTTGGAACTGGAGATCACCGAAAGCGTCCTGATGCAGAACGTCGATACCACGGTCGCCATCCTCAAGGCCATCAAGCAGCAGGGGATTCGCCTGGCCATCGACGACTTCGGCACCGGCTATTCGAGCCTGAGCTATTTGCAGAAATTTCCGGTGGATGTGTTGAAGATCGACCAGTCGTTCGTCGGTGACCTGAGCATCGACAGCAACGACGCCAAGCTGGTGAGCACCATCATCAGCCTGGGCAAGAGCCTGAACCTGCACATCATTGCCGAAGGGGTGGAAACCCGTGAGCAGCTTGAGTTTCTCAAACAGCACCACTGCGAGGAGGTCCAGGGTTATTACTTCAGCAAGGCCGTCGAACCGCAGGCCTTCGCCGATTGGATGACCGAGTGGGAAAAACGCCAGAACCCGTTTTCGTGAACACCTGAGTGTTATCAACCAAAGTTTCAAGGAAAGCATCCCATGGCGTTACATGGACTGATTCTGGCTCTCGGCCTGCTCGTGGGATCAAGCGTGACCGCTCACGCCGAACCACTGGACGAACCCCTCAAACCCCTGCCACCGGTTCCGGCCCTGGACCCCAAGCGCGTCCAACTGGGGCTTCGGCTGTTCAATGACCCGCGACTGTCGGTCAACAACACCCTGTCCTGCGCCAGTTGCCATCACCTGGACAAGGGCGGCGCCGACGACAAGCCGTTTTCCCTGGGGTTCGACGGCAAGCCCGTGGAGGTCAATACACCCACCGTGTTCAATGCCGGGCTGAACTTCCATCAGTTCTGGGATGGCCGCGTCGAAACGTTGGAAGAACAGGTGCACTTCGTGGTGATCAGCCCCACGGAGATGGCCAATACCTGGGAATCGGTGGTCAAGCGCATCGCCGATGACCCGGGTTATAGCAAGGACTTCAAGGCGGCCTACCCCGACGGGGTGAACGAGCCCAATATCCGCAGTGCCCTGGCCGATTACGAGCGCACCTTGCAGACACCCAATTCGCGCTTCGACCAATACCTGCAGGGCAATACCGACATCCTCACGCCCCGGGAAAAGTTCGGTTACCAGCGTTTCAAGGAGTACGGCTGCATCGCCTGCCACCAAGGCGTGAACATCGGCGGCAACATGTTCCAGAAGTTCGGGGTCATGGGCGACTACATCAAGGACCGGGGCAACCCCACCCGAGCCGACGAAGGACGCTACAACATCACTGGCGATGAGGCCGACCGCCAGGTCTTCAAGGTGCCGAGCCTGCGCAACGTGGCCGTCACCGCCCCGTATTTCCATGACGCGTCGGCGCCGACCCTGGAACACGCGGTGGAGGTCATGTTCAAGTACCAACTGGGCCGTGAGCCCCTCAAGAACGATACGACCCTGATCGTCGAGTTCCTCAAGACCCTGACCGGCGAATCGGAGGGCAAGCCTCTATGACCACTCTCCGTCGCCTCGGTCTTGCATTCATCGGTCTGTTGCTGGCATCGGTCCTGCTGTTCATGTACATCAATTCAGGGGCCCAGCAGGCCGCCTCGTACATTGAGTCCCGGGACCTGATCCGCCTGCTCAAGCAGCAAGACGCCATCTGGGACAACGAAGTACTCAAGTCGCGGATCGCCCTGACCCACAACTACGACCCGCTGGTCTCCCCCCTGCACGAAATGTCGCGCCTGTGGCAGCGCCTGGACGCCATCGAATCGGAACCGGGGCGCCATGGGCCGTCACTCTGGGAGGCCCAGCGCGACGAATACCTCAAGGCGGTCAAGGAAAAAACCCGTCTGGTAGAACAGTTCAAATCCCATAACGCGGTGTTGCGCAACTCCCTGGCCTTCCTGCCCACCGGCGAGGACGACATCCAGGGCCAGTTCGCCCGGCTGCCCGACACGTACAAACTGGAGTTGCAGAGCGTTGCCATCGACACTTACGACCTGTTGCTCAGCGCCATGGAGTTCGCGCAGCTCAGCTCCCCTGAGATAGCAGCCCAGGTCCTGTTGGGCTTGAACCAGCTGGATATCAACAAGGAGCGCCTGCCTGAGGGGTTGCTCAACTCCGTCGAAGTCCTGCGCAGACACATCGGGGTGATCCTGCGCGAACAGCCACGGGTCAATGAGTTGTTACTGGGCATCGAAGCGATCCCCTTGGCCAGTCGCCTGGACACCATCACCCAACTGCTCGAGAAAGACCAGGCAAAAGCCGCCGCCAAATACGAGCGCAACCACGTTTACCTGCTGGTGTTCGCCACGGTCCTGGTGCTGATCCTGATCTGGCTGGCAATCCGGCTGATACGCAGCTTCGCCGAGATCAAGCGGGTCAACAACGCCCTGCAAACCGCCAACGACGAGCTGGAGCAACGGGTCGAGGAGCGTACCCGCCAGCTCAAGGACACCCAGAGTGAATTGATGGACACCGCCCGCCAGGCCGGCATGGCGGAAATCGCGACCAACGTGTTGCACAACGTCGGCAACGTCCTCAACAGCGTGAACATCTCCGCCGACCTGGTCAGCCGTAAACTGCGCAGCAGCAAGGCCCTGGGGCTGGGCAAGGCGATGCAACTGTTCAACGAGCACGCCGATGACCTCGGGCACTTTCTCACCGAGGACGCCAAAGGCAAGCTGCTGCCCGGCTACCTCAACCAACTGGTCGAGGCCATCGCGCTCGAGCAACAGGGCCTGACCGACGAACTGGCCCAGTTGAGCAAGAGCGTGGACCACATCAAGGACATCGTCTCCACCCAGCAATCCTATGCCGGGGCCAACAGCCTGCTGGAACCTTTGGTAGTCAGCGAGCTGCTTGAAGATGCCCTGCGCATGAACTCCGGCGCACTGACCCGCCATCATGTTACGGTGATCAAGGAATACGGCGAAGTGCCGCGGATCATGGGTGACAAGCACCGCTTGCTGTTGATCCTGATCAACCTGATCAGCAACGCTAAATACGCCATGGCCGGAGTGTCCAACCATGCGCGGAACATGACCCTGAAGGCTGCCGTCGTCGATGGACAGACCCTGCAAATCAGTGTCAAGGATGAAGGCGAAGGCATCCCGGAGGAAAACATGACGCGTATCTTCGCCCACGGTTTTACCACGCGTAAGGAAGGCCACGGCTTTGGCCTGCACAGCTGCGCATTGGCGGCCATTGAAATGAACGGCCAACTCACCGCCCATAGTGAGGGGCCAGGCACGGGGGCAACGTTCCAACTGCAACTGCCCCTGAAACTTGCAGAAGGTGAGCCATGAATAGCATGAGTAACCGCCGTATCCTGTTGATCGACGATACACCCGCCATTCATGAAGATTTCCGCAAGATCCTCACCCCGGAGGATGACAGCAACGCTGACTTGCTGGACATGGAAAGCGCGCTGTTCGGCGATGCGCCAAAACCTGCCGCCACGGTGTTCGAACTCGACTCGGCCTATGGCGGGCAGGAAGGCCTGAACAAGTTGCTGGAGGCATCGGCAAAAGGGCGTCCTTATGCCCTGGCCTTTGTCGACATGCGCATGCCCGAAGGCTGGGATGGCGCCAAGACCATCGAAGAACTATGGAAACGCGACCCGTTGCTGCAAGTGGTGGTCTGCACCGCGTATTCGGATTATTCCTGGGATGAACTGCTCGACCGCCTGAACGGCCACGACCGTTTGCTGATCCTGAAAAAGCCATTCGACAACATCGAAGTCCAGCAGATGGCCAACACCCTGACCACCAAATGGGAAATGACCTCCCGTGCGCAACTGAAAATGAACAAGCTCGAAGATCTGGTGGAACAACGCACCCAGGCGTTCAAACAGGCCAGCGAGCTGCTGCAAATGGAGATCGACGAACGCAAGATGCTGGAAACCCAACTGGTGCAATCGGAAAAGCTCGCCTCGCTGGGCCAGTTGGCGGCCGGGGTGGCCCACGAAATCAACAACCCGATCGGTTTCATTTCTTCCAACCTGGGAGCGTTGGACGGCTACTTCGGCAAACTCCAGGAAATGCTCAGCGCCTACGGCAGCGCCGAGGAGGCCATCGCCTCGCCGGAACTGGTGGTGAGTTTGCGCAAGCTGCGTGAACAGGTGGAGCTGGACTTTCTCGTCGAGGACATCCCCCTGCTGATCAAGGAGTCCAAGGATGGCATTGGCCGGGTCGGGCAGATCGTCAAGGACCTGAAGGACTTCTCCCGCGTCGATTCCAGGCAGGAATGGCAGATGGCCAATTTGCAGCAGGGCATGGATTCGACGCTGAACATCGTCGCCAATGAAATCAAGTACAAGGCCGACGTGGTCAAGGAATACACGCCGTTGCCGGAAGTGGAATGCCTGCCGTCGCAGATCAACCAGGTGATCATGAACCTGATCGTCAACGCCGCCCAGGCCATCGGCCCCGAGCGCGGCACCATCACCCTGCGCAACGGTGTTGGTGACGAAACCGTCTGGATCGAAGTCGCCGACAACGGCTCGGGCATCCCCCCCGAGACCCTGCAGAAAATCTTCGACCCGTTCTTCACCACCAAACCCATCGGCCAGGGCACAGGGCTCGGGCTGTCGTTGTCCTACGGCATCGTGAAAAAACACAACGGCGAAATCACGGTACGCAGCGAAGTCGGCGTCGGCACTACCTTCCGCGTGGAATTGCCGGTGCGGCAGATGAAGCAGGCGAGCTGAGCCCCCCGGCAGTTCAAATTGTGGGAGCGAGCTTGCTCGCGATAGCGGTGGGTCAGTCAATGCAGGTGTTGAGTGTGCAACCGCCATCGCGAGCAAGCTCGCTCCCACAGGTTTTTCTGGCGCTCATAAACTGTGATTCCAGCCAATACGCAGCCCCTGTGGCGAGGGAGCTTGCTCCCGCTCGGCGGCGCAGCCGTCGCAAACCGGCTGACGCGGTCTACCTGAATGATCGCAGCGATCCAATTGGGGCCGCTTCGCAGCCCAGCGGGAGCAAGCTCCCTCGCCACAAGCTGCATTCCAAGCTAATGTCTCGCCAATCGCTCCCCCCAAGGAAACCGTATGAGCCTGTCTTTGCTGAGTCGTTACGCCTTCTTTGCCGGCTGTGTCATCTTCACCCTGGCCAGCCTGCCGTTCCTGCAACACGACTGGCTTTGGCCGCTCGCGCTGGTGACCGGGCTGTTGAGCCTGCTGGGGCTGTTCGACCTGCTGCAAAGCCGTCACGCCGTGCGTCGCAACTATCCGATCCTGGGCAATATCCGCTACCTGGTCGAAGGCATTCGCCCGGAGATCCGCCAGTACCTGCTCGAATCCGACAGCGATGCCCTGCCCTTCTCCCGGGCCCAGCGCTCGCTGGTGTATTCCCGGGCCAAGAACGAAAGCGCCGACAAACCGTTCGGCACCTTGATCGACGTCTACCAGACCGGCTTCGAATTCATCGGCCATTCCATGCGTCCGGCACCGTTGAGCGATCCCAGCGGTTTTCGCGTGACGGTCGGCGGCCCGCAATGCACCCAGCCGTACTCAGCGTCGGTGTTCAACATTTCGGCCATGAGTTTCGGCTCCCTGAGCGCCAACGCCATCCGGGCGCTGAACCAGGGGGCCAAGCTGGGCAACTTCGCCCACGACACAGGTGAAGGCAGCATCAGCCCCTACCACCGCGAACACGGTGGCGACCTGACCTGGGAACTGGGCAGCGGTTATTTCGGCTGCCGCACCAGCGACGGGCGCTTCGACCCGGAGCGCTTCGCCGCCCAGGCGCAGGACCCGCAGGTGCGGATGATTGAAATCAAGATGAGCCAGGGCGCCAAACCCGGCCACGGCGGGATCCTGCCCAAGCACAAGGTCACCCGGGAAATCGCCGAGACCCGGGGCATCCTCATGGGCGAGGATTGTGTTTCGCCGTCACGTCACAGCGCGTTTTCCACGCCGATCGAACTGATGCAGTTCGTCCAGCAACTGCGCGAACTGTCCGGCGGCAAACCGGTGGGCTTCAAGTTCTGCCTGGGGCATCCGTGGGAGTTCATGGGTATCGCCAAGGCCATGCTGGAAACCGGGATCCTGCCCGACTTCATCGTGGTCGACGGCAAGGAAGGCGGTACGGGCGCGGCGCCAGTGGAATTCACCGACCACATCGGCGTGCCGTTGCGCGAGGGCCTGCTGTTCGTGCATAACACGCTGGTGGGCCTGAACCTGCGGGACAAGATCAAGCTCGGCGCCAGCGGCAAGATCGTCAGCGCCTTCGACATCGCCAGCGTCCTGGCCATCGGCGCCGACTGGGCCAACGCCGCGCGCGGCTTCATGTTCGCCATCGGCTGCATCCAGTCGCAAAGCTGCCACACCAACAAATGCCCCACCGGCGTCGCCACCCAGGACACCCTGCGCCAGCGCGCACTGGTCGTCCCGGATAAAGCCCAACGGGTCTACAACTTCCACCGCAACACCCTCAAGGCCCTGGCCGAAATGCTCGCCGCCGCCGGGCTTGAGCATCCGTCGCAATTGCAGCCCAAGCATCTGGTACGGCGCATGTCGGCCACCGAGGTGAAGTTGTTCTCTCAGTTGCATGTGTTTTTGAAGCCGGGGGAATTGCTGACGGGTGAGGTCAATGGGGCGTTTTATTCGCGGATGTGGCAGATGGCGCGGGCGGATAGTTTTGAGCCGCTGGAAATAGCCGCGGCTTAAGCACCGGATATCTGCTGGTGCGCACCTGCTTTTGTGGCGAGGGAGCTTGCTCCCGCTGGGTTGCGCGTAGGAGCTGCCGAAGGCTGCGATCTTTTGATCTTTCGCTCAGGACTCAATAGTCTGGGGAAAGATCGCAGCCTCGTTGCACTCGACAGCTCCTACAGAGCCGAGCGGGAGCAAGCTCCCTCGCCACAAGGTCCTTACGCCTCTCAAGTGCACTGCATTACCCGACTTTTTACGCCGAACCCACAACGCACCTGTAAGTTCTGACAGTAGACGCCAACTTCCTCACGATTGACCATCCACCCCGATGGTTCGCTCGTCATGGAAGGTGCTTATGTTGACCCGACGCGATCTGGTTGGTTTTGCTTCGCTTTTTGTGGCATTGGGTTCGGTGAGGTTTGCCGTGCGGCGGCTGGACAATCGTCGCCAAGCGTACCGAAGGTCTAATCCCATGGACTGGACCCACCTGGTCTCGGCAATCTTGCTTGGTATGTTGATTGTCGCCACATGGCTTGCTTCCATTGCCCAAGCCAATGAACGCACTCAAAAATCACAAGAGGACGCGGCATTCATCGAACGGTTGATCGGGCAAATGACCCTTGAAGAAAAGGCCGATCAACTGACCCAACTGAGTGTACTCACCATACCCACCGGCCCAATCGAAGACGCCAATGACCCCAAAAAAATCGGCACCTCAAAGGCCGGTTCGCTATTAGGTGCCTATGGCGCCGAAAACACTCGAAGATTGCAGCACGAAGCAGTCCAAGGCTCGCGTCTGCATATTCCGCAGTTGTTCTCGTTCGATGTGATCCACGGTTTCCGCACGATATTTCCCGTCCCATTGGCCGAAGCGTCGGCCTGGGACCCAGACCTGTCGCAACGAACCGCCAGGGCCGCCGCAGTCGAAGCAACGGCCAGCGGCCTTCATTGGACCTTCGCCCCTATGGTCGATATCGCACGGGATTCGCGTTGGGGTCGAGTGATAGAGGGCGCCGGTGAAGATCCATTCCTGGGGGCTGCCCTCGCCGCTTCGCGTGTACGAGGATTTCGCGGTAAAGGTCCCCCCGACACCTCGTCAATACTGTCTACAGCCAAACATTTCGTCGCTTATGGCGCGGCCGAAGGCGGCCTTGACTACAACATTTCCGACCTGTCCGAGCGCACATTGGAAGAAGTCTATCTCACGCCCTTTCGGGCCGCTGTCGAAGCGGGCGTCGATACGATCATGCCCGGTTTCAATGAAGTGGACAGTATGCCGATGCACGCCAACAAGAAACTGCTCAAACAGAAGCTGCGCGATGAATGGGGCTTCCAGGGAGTCGTCGTCAGTGATTGGGCGGGCATAAGGGAATTGATACCGCACGGCGTTGCCTCCGTTCCCCGAGAGGCTGCGCGACTTGCTCTCAATGCGACTGTTGATATCGACATGGTCAGCGGTGACTACAACGCTGAACTACCGGCACTGGTGCGCAGCGGTCAACTTTCACAAGACGCTATTGATGGAGCCGTGCGTCGAGTGCTTCAAGCGAAGCAGCGTCTGGGCCTGTTCGACGACCCATATCGCTACAGCGACCCTACCCGCGAAAAAACGCAGTTGCTCCAGCCCCCCACACGCGCGCTGGCACGAGAGGCCGCGCAAAAATCCATCGTATTGCTAAAAAACGACGATGCGTTGCTGCCACTCTCAAAGAATCTACGCAAGCTCGTCGTGGTGGGCGCCCTCGCAAATGACGGTGTGTCCAGCTTGGGCTCCTGGAGCGCTGACGGTCGTGCCAGCGAATCAATCACCGTACTGGAGGGGATAAAGCGCGCCGTATCGCCCATGACGGAGGTTGTCTATGTCCCGGCGGCCTCTCCCGGCAGTACGGACACCTCCGGCATTGAAGAGGTTCAGCGTGCGGTCGTGGATGCCGATGTGATCGTGGCTGCGCTGGGAGAAACGGCAGACATGAGCGGCGAAGCACGAAGCCGTACTTCCCTTGGCCTGCCAGGAGCGCAAGATGCGCTGGTCGCGCAACTGATCAAAACAGGCAAACCTGTGGTAGTCGTCCTAATGAATGGACGTCCGCTGGCCATTCCCACCGTGGACGAACATGTTCCCGCGATACTTGAGGCTTGGTTTTTGGGTACCGAAATGGGCCACGCAGTGGCGGACGTACTTTTCGGTGATGTGAACCCCAGCGGAAAGCTACCTATTACCTTCCCGCGCACGGTGGGGCAAGTTCCTATCTATCTAGCCCGCAAAAACACTGGGCGACCGCCGAGCGGCACCAATGCATACGCCTCAAGCTACATCGATTCCAAGTGGACGGCTCTCTACCCGTTTGGTCATGGCCTGAGCTACACCACATTCACCTATGGAACCCCGAGACTCAGTAAACAGCGCTTGGCCTTCGATGAAACATTGACCATCCAAGTAGATGTTCAGAACAGCGGTCAACGAGCCGGAGAGGAAACCGTGCAGTTGTATCTACGGCAAGACGTCGCGAGCATCACGCGCCCGGTGCGCATGCTGCGCGGTTTTTCCAAAGTCAGACTCGCTCCAGGAGAAAGCACAACCGTCAGCTTTCTGCTCGATCAGGACGACTGGGCGTTGCTCAACCATGACCTCTTGCGATTCGTGGAGTCAGGCATTTTTACGGTGTTCATCGGCGGCACTTCTGCCACTGATAATCAGGCGAAGTTTGAAGTCATCACCAGTGCACAACTGACCGGCCCCGGTCCAGCCATCCCACGCACCTTGCGTGATTAATCGATGCGCTGAATGAGCCATCACGGCGTTTGCTGAGTTGCACGAACTAGTGACCGGCTGAACTCGTCTCGACCTGGGCGGGTGCCGCTTTAAGGGTAAACAGTGAGGCATTCATCTGCCCATCCACAAAGGTAACGGTCTTTTCCCAATCTTTTTCCGGGAGTGGGCTGGCATCAACTGACATCCCTACCCACCAAACCCTGTTTCCACCTTGAGTTAACACCTTCAACTGATTGAAATATATCCACTGACTTCCTTCGGAAATGAGGGCGTTCCCCCCCTGTTCCAAGGCGTCCAGATCATTGGCTTTGAATGATGAGATATAGAACTTCGGCTGTATGCCCGTGTGATTGTAATAAGCGAATGGCAAATACCAGATGGCATTATCCAATACGATCTGGTCGCCCGGCCGAGCCGCTTGCCTAACCTCAGCTGCCAACCCGTCAAGTCGGAAATCCGTTCTTAATTCAGTTCCATTCAGGCCGTCCGCTTGCCGATACACCGTCAGCAGTCCCTGTACTTCTGCTGCTGCCATAATCATGATGGCCAAGCACAAGGTCGTAGGTCGCAGCCCCACTGCATCCAGCGCGGCTGAGAGCAGAAGCGGCAACCCGACTGCAGCGAAGACCAAGTAGCGCGGAATGAATAGCGGGGCAATCAACGACATGAAGGCCAGCGCGAGGACGGGAATAAAAAAGTAACCGGTCAATAACACACTGAAGCGATGCAGACCGGTGTCTTTCCAGACCAGCAGCGCTGCGCAGGCGATCACCACCAACCAAGGCAAAACGCGAGTAAGCGACGATTGCCCCTCCCAGATTGTCATCACAGTGAACTGCCAGACAACATTCACAACCGCCTGCCAAGTGATAGCCGGTATCCAACCAAGCCCCGGCCGGCCTGAGAGATGATCGATGAAATGAGGTAGCCAGGGCAGAAACAGGACAAGGATTGCACAGCAGACCAAAATCCAGAGGCGCGCGGAGAGTACATTTGGACGCGCCTTCAAGCGACTCAGCCAATAGCACCCATGAACCAGCACGCCCAATGCGGCGAAATAATGCGTGTAAAAAGCGGCCGTCATCAACAGCACATAAATGGCTGGGAACCGCTTTTTTTCTGGTTCTTTAACCCAGCACACCAACGCCACGGTTGCGCCCATCAGCCAGAATCCGAGCAGGGTGTACATGCGCGCTTCCTGGCTGTAACGAATCGAAATCGGCAGCAACACCAATAGCAACGCAGCCATCCAGGTTGCTCTTCGCGTGGCAACCAGGCTCATCAACTTTATGCTCAGCAAAACCGAGCCCACGTCGGCTATCACACTGAGCGATCTAACAGCCAAGACCCCGTCGCCAAACAAAATCATCCAGTAGTGCAGCGCGAGGTAATAAAGCGGTGGGTGAATATCTCGTGCCGTAATAGACCAGATCTGCCACGGCTCGTGCCTGGCAAGCAGGATGCTAAAGGCCTCGTCGTACCAGATCGCCGGTGTTGTGATGCCGTAAAAACGTACGCACAGCGCCAGGACCACAACGGCTGCCAAGGCTGCGCCGTCGACGAATCGGCTGGGAGGCTTTCCTGAATAGGCTCGAAAGTTAGTCACGAATAATCACCGACCCGTTCGCAAATGCTCTCGTCAGTTCCACGCACGCCCGACTCTCCCCGAACTATTTCCCTGATGACGTACCTCGGACGATGCTTTGTCTCTAAATAGATCCGTCCGACGTACTCACCCAACACACCAATACCAATCAGCTGCACACCACCCAAAAACAAAATCGCGGTCATCAAGGATGGATAACCGGGCAGATCGTTTCCAAAGATCAGCTTGTCCAGCACCATGTACCCGGCATACACCAGCGAAACCAATGAAATGAAACCGCCGAGGTAAGTCCACAACCGCAACGGCACAGTGCTGAACGACGTGATGCCTTCGAGCGCCAAATTCCATAACTTCCAGCCGTTGAATTTGCTGCTACCAGCGGCGCGACCGGCGCGGTCGTATTCGACAATGACAGTGGTAAAACCGGCCCACGACAGCACACCCTTCATGAACAATTGATATTCGGGAAGGGTCTTGATCACCTCCACTACCTTACGGTCCATCAATCGGAAGTCCCCTACGTTACGCTCGATATGGGGAGAAGCGATCCGATCCAGCAAGCGATAAAACAGCGCAGCACATCCACGCTTCAGGTAACTGTCGGACGAGCGATCACGACGCTTGGCCAGCACTACCTCGGCGCCCTTTTCCCATTCGGCAACAAGCTTGGGAATAACCTCGATGGGGTCTTGCAGGTCGACGTCCATTGGAATGACCACGTCCCCGCTGGCGTGCTCGATCCCGGCAAACAAGGCGGGCTCCTTGCCGAAATTTCGGGAAAAACTGATCAACACAACCAGGTTATCGACCAGCACGATGTCACGGGCAAGCGCATCCGTCTGGTCAGCGCTGCCATCGTTTATGAATATGATTTCGACGCTGTAGCCGGCCAACGCCGGATGCTGACGGACACTCTTGTAGAACAGTCCCAGGGTCTGCTCTTCATTGAACACCGGAACGATCAGCGAGATCTTCATGGACGGTATCCACGAAACACCACGAACCGGGAGAGCAAAAATCCGAACACCAAGCTCAACAGCGAAAATACCGCCACCGTCAGCAATCCATGGAGCCGCCAGCGGTCTCCCAGATAACCCACGGCATAACTGAGCGCTCCAATGACACATAGGAAAGTGACATACCCCGTTACCGAGAGTTTGGCCTCGAAGGTATAGAGCGCATTGAGGTAATAGGAAAAGGAAGCCGCCACACAGAACGCAGCAAGATTGCTGGTCGACTGATCGAGACCGACCGCTACGCGCAGCACAAAAAATATCTGCCAATGAAGCAGCGTATTGGCGAGGCCGACCAGTGAATAAGTAAAAAAAGTGCTCCATCTTGCTTTTCGGGATTCGTTCATGGCTGCTGAGAGGCACGAAGCGATTTGAACCGGAACAAGCTGTACCCCATCGCCAGGTTCAATAGGCAATACAAAGCCACCGTCACCCATCCAGGCGAACCCAGGCCATCGCCCATCGAGCCGACCGCGTAACTCAATATCCCCATCAAACCATTGCACAGCAAATAGCTGCGCCATGACTCTCCGGGCTCGAAGATGTACAACGCATTCACATAAAACGAAAACGCCGCCGCCACGCCGAACGCCGCGAGGTTGCTGCTCCCCTGAGTCAGTCCAACAGCGCCATACAGCACGAAAAAAACCTGGCAATGAATCAATCCATTGACCAGTGCGATAACCATCAACGCAGAAAAACCGTTCATTGTGCAGCCTTGCCATTCGCCAATTGGCGGGCTTCCAAGCTAGGCCAGGGTCCTGCGGTGGTCTACTGTCAGATCTTACAGGTCGGGTACTGACTCCGACGGACGGTCAGGCTGACGCCTACAAAAAAGCCCCGGTCATCTGACCAGGGCTTTCTTTTTTACCTCGCGCTTTATCTTACGAAACCGAACGCACACCTCCCCGCACATCCTCAGTCGGTTGCAACTTGAAGGTATAAAACAACACCGTCAGCAACACCAGGAACGCCGGGCCGACATACAACGCCACGCGGGTATCCGGGAAGTACGCCATCAGGCCCACCACCAGCACCAGGAAGGCCAGCGCCAGGTACGAGCTGACCGGGTACAGCCACATGCGGTATTTCAGCGCCGCACGCTCTGAAGCGTTCAGGCTTTTACGGAACTTGAGTTGGGCCAGCAAGATCATCACCCAGGTCCAGATCGCGCCGAAGGTGGCAATGGACGTCACCCAGACGAAGACTTTCTCCGGCACCAGGTAGTTGAGCAGCACGCCCAGCAGCAACGCGGCGATGGACAGCAGCAATGCGCGGCGCGGTACACCGTTGGTAGAGGTCTTGGCGAAACCGGCCGGGGCCTGGCCGTTCTGCGCCAGGCTGTAGAGCATCCGCCCGGTGCTGAAGATCCCGCCGTTGCAGGACGACAGCGCGGCAGTGATCACTACGAAATTGATGATGCCGGCGGCGGTCTTGATGCCCAGGCGCTCGAAGGTCATCACGAACGGGCTGCCCTGGGTGCCAATTTCGTTCCACGGGTAGATCGACAGGATCACGAACAGCGCGCCGACGTAGAACAACAGGATCCGCCAGAACACCGAGCCGATGGCGTTGGGGATGGTTTTCTGCGGGTTCTTCGCCTCACCGGCAGTCAGGCCGATCATCTCCACGCCCAGGTAGGCGAACATGACCATTTGCAGCGACATCAACACGCCTTGCACGCCATTGGGCATGAAGCCGCCGTGGGTCCAGAGGTTGGAAATGCCCAGGGCCACGCCGTCGTTACCAAAACCGAAGGCGATAATGCCGACGCCGCCGATGACCATGGCGATGATGGTGACGATCTTGATCAGGGCGAACCAGAATTCGAACTCACCGAAGGCCTTGACCGCGATCAGGTTGATCGAGCCCATGCTGACCAGCGCGGCCAGGGCCCAGATCCAGCGGGGTACATCGGGGAACCAGATGCCCATGTACACCGCCACCGCGGTGATTTCCGCCACGCAGGTCACCAGCCACAGGAACCAGTAGTTCCAGCCGGTCAGGAAGCCTGCCAGTGGGCCGAGGTAGTCCTGGGCATAGCGGCTGAACGAACCGGCCACCGGGTTATGCACGGCCATTTCGCCGAGGGCGCGCATGATCACCAGGATCGCCAGGCCGCCAATGATGTAGGACAGCATGATCGCCGGACCGGCCATTTCAATGGCCTTGGCCGAACCGAGGAACAGCCCGACACCGATGCAGGCGCCGAGCGCCATCAGGCGGATATGCCGCTCACCGAGTTCACGTTTGAGCGGACCGCCCTGAGCGGTCTCGCCATGGGGCAGATGATTGCCGACAGGCATAGGGATACAACCTCGTCTTGTTATTGGATTAGCCCCCGAGCGTCCAAAGCCACAGGCCGATAGGCCTGCCACCTTGCCGAAGCCGGGTCTGTCTTGTGGACGGACCGTCCTGTGGAACGACAACCTCAGGATCAGCGGGCCATGCAGTATAAAAAGCCAGGGATAGAGAGTTTCACTGTAAAACCTGTGAAATTCAGGGATAAGCCTGCGCCACAAGTGGCTTTTGGAGAGGCGTTGTCTGGGATGACAGGTCATACGGAAACGGCGCCGAGTATTGCACAGCATTGGTGCAGCGTCATGTATGGACGCAGACCGATGGCTCTAGTACAAGGCTTTCAGGCACCACTTCACCTTGTGGCGAGGGAGCTTGCTCCCGCTCGGCTGCGCAGCAGTCGCCAGCTTTTAAAAGCTCAAAAACGAGGGCGGCTTCGCCACCCAGCGGGAGCAAGCTCCCTCGCCACAAGAGCTGCTAGAGCCATACTGTGTCCCAGAGCGGGTAATCGCCAATGCGATCCACCAGCCCCGCCCGAAGCGGATTGGCGATGATGTAGCGGGCGGAGGGCTTCAGATCTTCGTTGTCGCGGATCGCGCGGTCATGGAAGCCGCTTTGCCAGAAGGCGCCTTTTCTATTCATTGCTCGATTGATTGTGAGGGTGCTGCGGGATTTGACTACCTGCATCACATGCGTGAGCTGAGCTTGCTCTAGCTGCACCAACCAATGCAGGTGGTCCGGCATCACAACCCAGGCCAGCGAATTGACCTGACCTCGCTCATGAACCAGGCGCATTTCTGCCACCAATAAGCGGCCCAGTTGCAAGTCGTTGAAGATCGGTGTGCGTTGGTGAACGACCGCAGTGACGAGGTAGCCTCGCCCCGGTTCCGAAGAGCGTCCGTGACGCAAGCGATGAGAGTTTGGGCGTGAAGGATGCATTCCTTGGCTTCCTATGGTTGGAGGATCTACCTACGGTAGCTTCGCCTGCGACGATCCGACGCGATGATGGTTGAGCGACTTTTCCGAAAACGACGTAATCCCCGTGGCGAGGGAGCTTGCTCCCGCTGGGCGGCGAAGCCGCCCTCGCTTTTCAACCACTGAAACTCTTCAACCATGCCACCGTTGCGTCTGCTGCGCAGCCGAGCGGGAGCAAGCTCCCTCGCCACAAAAACGCCTCAGACCATGACGGCCGCAAGCACCTGTGCATTCTTCACGCAAGGCTGGCAACTCCCCATCCTGAAGGCACACCGACCGTGGCGAGGGAGCTTGCTCCCGCTGGGGGGCGAAGCCGCCCTCGCTTTTCAACCGCTGAAGCTCTTCAGCCATACCACCGTTGCGTCTGCTGCGCAGCCGAGCGGGAGCAAGCTCCCTCGCCACAAAAGCTCGTTGGCCAGCGGCATCCCACAAGTGCTTGTGTATGGACTTACCCATAATTTCCCCTCCCCCCACGCCAACCACCGTCTAAGCTTCAAGCAAGTCCGATCAATCTGCGTGAATGGATCAGTCGACTATGGGCGCTTTGTGGCAAACCGATTCGAATGAACCTGTGGTCCCGACTGAACGTATGGAAGAAGCGCCTTTACCTCAAAAAAAACGCCGCGCACGGCATGGCTGGCGGGCATTCTGGTTGTTGCTGCTGATTATCGTGGTGGTGGTCGGCCTGGCGGTGGCCAAGGAAATGCGCACCTCGCGGTTTCAGGCCCGGGAGATCAGCAAGTACGCCACGGCCCTGAGCTATGCGGTGCAGCCGGGGCCCAGCGATGCCATCGTCTATCCGGGCGCAGGCCCGTTCGACCGGCGCTTGGGCTACAGCGCGCTGGGGGAATTCCTGCCGCGCCTGCTCAAGCGCGACTACGTGATCCAGGCCCAGGCGCGGTTCTCGCCGGCCTTGATGGGCTACGTCGAGAAAGGCCTGTTCGTGCCCTATTCGGAAAAGATCCAGGCCGGCCTGACCATCACCGACTGCCGCGCCGCGCCGGTCTATCAGTTCAAGTACCCGCAGCAACTGTATGCGAACTTCGAAGCGATCCCGCCGGTGGTGGTGCAGAGCCTGTTGTTTATCGAGAACCGCTTCCTGCTCGACCCCAAGCAACCTCTGGCCAACCCGGCAGTGGACTGGCCGCGTTTCGGCATGGCGGCCTGGTCGCAAGTCGCCAAGCTGTTGAGCCTGCCGGGGCAGTCCGCCGGGGGCAGCACGTTGGCGACACAACTGGAGAAGTACCGTCACTCGCCTGAGGGCCTGACCGTGTCCGGCGCGGAAAAAATCCGCCAGATGATTTCCGCCAGTGTCCGCGCTTACCAACCCGGCCCGCAAACCCTTGAGGCGCGGCAGCGGATCATCCGCGACTACCTCAACAGCGTGCCGCTCTCCGCCGTGCCCGGGCATGGTGAAGTCCATGGCATGGCTGAAGGCTTGCGGGTCTGGTACGGCGCCGATTTCAAGCGGGCCAATGAACAGCTGTTCAGTACCGCCACCGACCCCAAGAGCCTGGCGGAAAAAGGCTTGGCCCTGCGGGAAATGCTGTCGTTGATGATCGCCCAGCGCCGCCCCTCCCATTACCTGTCCAAGGGTCACGATGAACTGGCGCGCCTGACCGACAGCCACATCCGGCTGTTGGCGCAGAACGGCGTGATCGATGCGGCGTTGTCCGAGGCGGCCCTGGCGAGCCAGGTCAGTTATCGCGACTGGATCCAGGACCCGACCGTCCAGCCCAACGAAACCAACAAAGGCATCAGCGCCGCCCGCAGTCGCCTCGCCGCCCTGCTCAATCGTCCGCTGTACGACCTCGATCGCCTCGACCTCTCCGCCACCAGCACCTTGCAAAGCGACTTGCAGGCCCAGGCCACCGACTACCTCAAGCGCTTGGCCGACCCGGCCTTCGCGACCGAGATCGGCCTGATGGGCGAACGCCTGCTGACCCCCACCAGCACCACCCAGGTGCGGTACAGCTTCACCCTGCTGGAACTGACCCCCGACGGCTCGCGCGTGCGAGTGCAGACCGACAGCACCGACCAGCCCTTCGACATCAACGAAGGCAGCAAGCTGGAACTGGGCTCCACCGCCAAGTTGCGGGTGCTCACCACGTATCTGCAGATCATCGCCGAGCTGCACGAGCGCTATGCCCAGCAAACCCCGGCGGCATTGAATAAAGTCGACATCGCCGAGCCGGACCGCCTCTCCCGCTGGGCCGTGGACTACCTGATCCAGAACACCGACCGCAGCCTGCCGAAAATGCTCGAGGCCGCGCTGGACCGGACCTATTCAGCCAGCCCCGGAGAAGCGTTCTTTACCGGTGGCGGGCTGCACACCTTCCACAACTTCCGTAACGAGGACAACGGCCGCATCCCCACGCTGCGCGACGCCCTGCGTGAATCGATCAACCTGCCGTTCATCCGCCTGATGCGCGACCTGGTGCGCTACGCCACCTATGCCGGCCCCAATAACAGTTCCGAGCTGCTCAAGGACGACAAGGACCCACGCCGCCAGGAATACCTGGCCCAGTTCGCCGACCGCGAAGGCACCTCGTTCCTGCTCAGGTTCTGGAAGAAGTACCAGAAAAAGGACACCGGCCAACGCCTGGAAACCTTCCTCGACGGCATGCGCCCTACGGCGATCCGCCTGGCCGCCGTACACCGTTATTTCTTTCCCAACGACAGCCAGGAAAATTTCAACCGCTTCGTACGCGCGCACTTGAAATCGGCCAAGAGCGCCGAAAAACTCACCGACGAACGCCTGGAACGGCTCTACCAGAGTTACGGCCCCGGCGCCTATGACCTGCCGGACCAAGGCTTTATCGCCAAGGTCCACCCGCTGGACCTGTGGTTGATGGGTTACCTGCTGAACAACCCCGACGCCAAGTTCAGCCAGATCGTCAAGGCCAGTGAGTTCGAGCGCCAGGAAGTCTACAGCTGGCTGTTCAAGAGCCGGCACAAGAGCGCCCGCGACAGTCGCATCCGCACCATGCTGGAGATCGAAGCCTTCCTGGATATCCACCAGCGCTGGCAACAAGTCGGCTACCCCTTCGACCACCTGGTGCCGTCGCTGGCCACCGCCATTGGCAGCTCCGGCGACCGCCCCGCCGCGTTGGCGGAACTGGTGGGCACTATCCTCAACGATGGCATCCGCAAGCCCGCGCTGCGCGTCGACAGCCTGGACTTTGCCGTCGGTACGCCTTACGAGACACGGCTGGTGAGCAATCCGGATAACGGCAAGCGCGTGATGCCGGTGGAAGTGGCCCAGGCCTTGCGCGGTGCGCTGTCCCAGGTGGTGGATGCCGGCACCGCGAAACGCGTGGCCGGCAGTTTCAAACTGGCCGATGGGACACCGTTGGCCATGGGTGGCAAGACCGGTACCGGCGACAACCGCATCGAAGCCATCGGCTCCGGTGGGCGGGTGATCAGTTCCAAGTCGATCAACCGCACCGCCACCTTCGTGTTCTACATCGGCGACAGCCATTTCGGCACCCTCACCGCCTTCGTGCCAGGCGCCTCGGCGCAGAACTTCAAGTTCACCTCGGCCTTGCCGGTGCAGGTTCTCAAAGGCATGGCGCCGTTTCTCTCGCCCTACTTGCAGCCGGGGACTCATACCCAGTGCAAGCCGTTGGTGGCGAGCGAATGACGTGTACAGGGATCCTGGATTAAAGAGTTACGCGAGGAACTGCATCGAAGATGACAGTGAAGTTCGCGGTGTACAGCCCCCCGGACCAGTGAGGGATGCCATAATTAACCGGGTTGATGACCATTTCCACCTGAGTCCCTGGCGTAGACGTGGCATCATCTACTACTTCTTGAGGCGCATAGCCCAACAATACGTTATTGAACCAGACGCGCAAAGGTCTGATCACGCTACCATTAGACAGATCAGGGCGTCCCTCAAGGTAAGCATGAACCGAGCCGTCGGTATTCTTTACATCAAAGGTATGGCGTATGGAACTCAACTCGTAGGTTACAGGGTTGTAATACATGTACTCATCGTTACCAAAATCCGGATTGCGTGGCTGCACATGAAACTGTTTATTAGGAATGTTCGCTGTAATATGAATAGCCGTCTGTGCGTTATCGGCAGCGAATATTAAAGAGGTATTCAAGGCCGCGACGCCAAGTACGGTCGCGCAGAGCAATTTTCCAAACATGTTTAACTCCTGTTGATAATATTTTAAACAATGAAAGGTACACACCCGCCTAAACGGCCAGCACCTTTTAGTTTTGACCTGCTTTGCAGGCCGGCGGGAGCAAGTGCTCTCGCCACGTGGGGCCAGATAGGCCAACGTTCTTCAAAGGGCTACGGCGCCACCGCATCGAACACCATGTGCACCGTGCCGTAATAGTCACCCGGTTTGTATTCATCGTCGGGCTTGATGGCGGCGATTTCCAACGGCACCTGACGTCCAGGCCGGGCCTCGATGGCCGATACGACCTGGGTCGAATCCAGGGTCAGTTCAACGTTGTTGAACTTCACCCGCAGGTCGATTCGTTCACGGCCATTGGACAAATACGCCTCTTCACTCAAGCGTGCGCCGATGGAGCCATTGCTGTTCTTCACCTCGTAGGTCGCCCGCAGTGGGCTGAGCTCATTGGTGATGGTGCTGAACGGCAAGCGTTGTTCGCGCTGGACTAGCTGCGGGTCGAGGGGCAGCACATAAAAATCCGCCGTCGGAATGGTCACGTAGAGCTCGAACGTCTCCCGCTCCACCGCCCCCCAAGCCGAAACCCAGGGTAACGTCAACGCCATCACTGCAAGAGGGCATACCGTTTTCTTGAACATTTTGATTACCTTTGGCATCAGCCTGGGTTCGACGAAGGTGATCGTCACCCCTTGATCTCGATGTTTTTGGTCACGCCGCCTTCGATCAACGTGAAGCGATATTCACGGCCCGCCTCCTTGTCGAACGAAAACGTGCGCCCGGCCATGACGTGGTGTTTGGTGGTGGGCCGGCAGTCGTTTTCCTGCTTCGCGACACAATCCTTGAACTCATCGATAATCAGGACGCTATTGCCGTTGTTGCGCATCAGGTAACGATCGGGGTTGTCATCGATCACGGTCTCGAAACGGGTATCCTTGGGCCGCACGAAAAACACCGTGCCGTAGCCCGCCAGGACCTTGACCCCCGCCTCCACGCGTTCCTTCTTGTACGCTTCGCGCTCTTGCTCGCTGACCGCGAACTCATCCTCCGCCTCCGGCACTACCGGCACAAAACGCACGCGGAAATAGCGCTCCTTGTCGCGGTTGCCCATGAACAGCAACCGCGTGCCCTGCACCCCGTTGGCCGGTACGATCAGCCGCGCCGGGCTGGCCATCAGGCCGTCCCTGGCCGTGACGCTGGCCTGGTTCTGCAAGGGAACTTCCTGATAGGTGCCATCCTGGTTGTAGATGATTTCCAGGATGTTGACCTTGACGAACGCCGTGGACGTCCCGCCGTTGAACACCCGTTTCATGTAGGTGCTTTTGTCGCCGTCGAGGTAGTCGTAGACCACCCCGACACCGATCTGCGGCCCGGCCTGGGCCACGCCGCAAAACAAAAAAACACCCATCCATGCCAATAACCGTTTCATCACTTTTTCAACCTCTGCACTAAACACAATTCACTGAATATTGCCGGCCCGCGGGCCCATCAAACTTCCGAATCCCAGATCACCGTGATATTGCCGATGTAGGTCCTGGCGCCACCGTCCAGCATCTCCTCGACACTCGCTTGGGCGATCTCGAAAGAAAGATTTCCCGGCTGGCGATCGACATAAACATTGGGCAAAAACAACTCTGTACCGCTGCCATCTCGCAGCAGGCGCCGTCGGTTGACCGGTTGACCGGCGAAGTCGGTCAACCCATCAGGCAGGCTTACCCGGACATCCACCGGTACGGCATGACCGGAGCCGGCTTCGGAGATCGCACACGTATTGCCACTGATGTATTGGCACTCGAGCGCCATCTTGAAGCGTGAGGACGTCGAGATATGAAAGCGCTGCTCACGAAACAGCCGAGTCGGTTTGTGCCCGCTGTTCAGCCAGGCTTGCCAGCCTTCCGATGGCACCAGTTCGACCCGGTTGCCGCCGGGCGGGATTTCCACTTTGAAGGCATGCTCCACATCGAGCTTGAAATTGAGCGTGAGCGCCGAATCGTTGGGCAGCATGACATCGCCCATGTCCAATTCCCGACCCGGCCCAATACCAATCGTCACATCTCCCGTGTACTGGCCTGCGGTCATTCGCATAGGGTTGGGCATGCGCAGTTCATAGGCAAAGTCCACGTAGGAATAGGCCATGCTGGGAATCAGATATTGGGCTTTTTTGGCGCACACAGTTTCCATCGGCGTCCTCCAGAAGAACTCGTAATAGTTCTCCCCGAAACGGCCAAAACCGCTCCAATGACAGCCTGTCGGGGGGTAACCCCAGTTGTCGGTCCACAATTTGGTGTGAGCGGTGCCTGGATCCACGCCCCCGCCCACCAGATCGACGACACTGCCGGGGAATTGGTATCGAGAGCCTATGCCGACCCAACGCACTTGAACGATCTCGGTTTCGCCCGTACCTGAATGAACGATTTGCGCCGTGCGCCAGTTGGCGGGCACTTGAAACATTGCCCCCTGCCGAGGATCTGTGTGCCCGGCCTGAATAGCCCTGATGGAATTGACACTCAGCGGCAGCCGGACACTGAACATCTTCCACATCTGGCATTGCGAAGGCAGTTCTGCACAATAACCACTCATAGGGGTGGTATTGAGAAAAGCAGCCTCCTGAGGCTTCGACGGATCCGGCCTGAACACCGCGCTGATGTCTTGGGTAACGGCATTGGCCATGGGCACGCAAGCAAACAAAAACGTTGAAACCACACAGCGCTCGACTAGCGGTGATCCTTTCATTGGTACGACCTCATTCAATTCCGTTGAATAGACCAAGTTCTTTTAAATCTCTGAATCCCAGATCACCGTGACGTCACCGGTATAGGCCTTGGCGCCGCTGTCCAGCATCTCTTCGACGCTGCTACGGGCCACTTCAAAGTGCAGGGTGCCCGGCCTACGATCGACGTAGAAACCCGGCAGGAACAGTTCGGTACCGCTGCCGTCACGCAGCAACCGGCGACGATTGACCGGTTGTCCGGCGGCGTCGGTCAAGCCATTGGGCAGGGTCACGCTGACGTCCACTGGCACGGCATGGCCGGTGCCGGCTTCGGAGATCGCGCAGGTATTGCCGCTGATGTATTGGCATTCGAGGCCCATCTTGAAACGTGATGAGGCGGAGATATGGAAGCTCTGGTCACGGAACAGGCGCGTGGGTTTGCGACCGCTGTTCAGCCAGGATTGCCAGCCTTCCTGGGGGACCAGTTCGACCCGGTTGCCGCCGGGGGGGACTTCGACTTTGAGGGTGTGTTCGACGTCGAGCTTGAAGTTGAGCGTGAGCGCCGAATCGTTGGGGATCATGACATCGCCCATATCAATGTCCTGCCCTGGCCCAACGCTATAGGTCAGCGACCCGGTGTATTGGCCGGACGACATTTTCAGTGGGTTGGGGGTGCGCAGCTCGTAGGCAAAGTCCAGATAGTTGTAGCTCATGGCAGGGATCAAGTATCGGGCCGTTTTCCCACACACACCTTCTGTCGGCACCTTCCAGAAAAAGGCATAACTCGTAATGTTATAGAGTGAAACACCGCTGTATTGACATGGCAAAGGCGCATACACCCATTCAAGACCGCTCCATAACGCCCGGTGGGCTCCCCAAACGCTCGCGCCGCCACCTACCAATTCGATCACACTATTGGAGAACAATTGTCTCGACCCAAAGCCGGACCAGCGCACTTCAACAGTTTCTATTTCGCCCGTCCCCGTATGGGTAACTTGTACCGGACGCCAACTGGCAGGCACTTTAAACATCGCACCTTGCCGAGGATCTTCATGATTCGCCTGGATAGGACTGATCGTATTGGCAGAGAGACGTAATCGAACGCTGAACATTCCTGTCGCCCTGCAGTCCGACGGTCTATCTGCGCAGTAACCACTGATAGGCGTGGTATTGAGAAAGGTATTCTCATTGGGCTTCGATGGGTCAGGCCTGAACAGAGCGCTGATATCCTGGGTCAAGGCATTGGCCGCAGGCACGCACGAAAACAACAACACCGAGACCACGCTGCGCACTGCAACCGATAAGGGTTTCATTTATACAACCTCATACATCAAGACAAATCACTGCAAATAGGTAGGTGAGCAATTCACTTGTGGGAGCAAGGCTTGCCCGCGATGCAGGCGCCTCGCTCTTCAGGTGAATTGCGCTATCGTTCATCGCGAGCAAGCTTTGCTCCCACAGTTTCAGGAGCAAGCTGTGCTCCCACACTCTCATGAGCGCTGCTTCGCCCCGGCCTCGGCCAGCGTCGTATCGGCCAGGGTGTCCGGCGTGCAGCGCAAGTCACCGATCATCAACACGTCGCCTTCGCGATCGGCGTTGTCCGGGTCGAGGCGGAAGCGGCAGAACAACTCGCTGCCATAACGCACCTCCAGGGTGGGCGAGCCGGCATTCATTTCCATGGAGAAGAACCCGTCCGCCTCGCTGACACCGCGACTGGCGTGATTGATGACGTGATGCCCCTTGAGCGGCTGCCCTTGTTCGTCCAACAGACGACCCAGCACGGTCACGGTTTTCATCACGCTGACCTTGCGGTAGTCCACCCCGCCCTTGTTCAGGTGATAACGGGTGCGGGACGGCTCGATGTTCGCCGCTGGCGGATGCACGCCGTCGAAATCGAAGGTCACCATGCTGTTCTTGTAGGCGGTGATCGGCACGAAATTGCGGCCCGGGTGCAAGGTGGTGCTGCCGCCGGTCAAGTCGTCGGCCCGCAGGATGATGTCGTCCAGGTCGGTTTCCACGTCGACGATCATGCCGGCACCGCGTCCCTGGGGCACGCCGGTGAAGGCGGCTTTCTGCCCGCCCACCGCCACCGTGCTGCTCAGGTTCAAACCGCCGGTGAGGTTGTCGTTGTAGGAGGAACGCTGGATGAAGCCATCGCCGTACATCGACTCGGTCATGAAGCTGGCGATACCCGACAGCCCCACGCCATAGGTGTCGGCCAGCGCCGTGGCGGAGACGCTTTGCAAGACGTGGTCTTCCAAGTTGCGGCGATATGAAACCGAGGCATTGTTGTCCCGCGCGCCATCGCGCGAAGTGCGGGTGCCAACGCTGCCCGACCAGTACTCACCCGGCCCGCCCAACGCCACGCTGACGCTCAGGTCCACGCCTCGATTGCGTCGGTCGTTGGTACTCGACGTGCCGGGGCGGTCGAACACGGACAGCCGCCAGTTGGCATCGCTGCCACGCAGCGCGGTGCGTTGGGTCCAGCCCAAGTCCAGGCCGGTGCCCTGGACGTTGCCTTCGCTGTAGGCCAACCGGCCGTTGATGGAGTTCTTGTTGCTCAAGCGATGATTGACCGACAGCGATGAATTGCTGGTCTGGCCGACGTAGACGTTGCGCTGGCGGATACGGGTGCCGTCCGACAAGGTTTCGTAGGTGTTGCGGGTGTCGAGCCAACTGCGGTTGTGACTGGCGACGATGCTGCCATGGCCGTAGCTGTACAGGCCTTGCAAGTCCATGCCGGTGCCGTACTGCTGGGTCTGGTAGACGTTGGCGTACAGGCTGGTGTTGCTGGCGAGCGTCCAGTCGATCGAAGTGCCCACTTGCAGTTTGTCCTGCACCTGGCGCGTGGACGCACCGAGGATCACCCGTGGGTGCAGCAGGTAGTTGACGCCGACGCCGGCGGTCGTGAAACCCGAGGGCTGATCTTCCCAGTTGCTCCACAGCCGGGTTTCGCGACCGGCGAACAGGTTATAGCGCCAGCGGTCCTCGGTACTGTTCCAGTTGTTGGGCTTGTAGACCAGCTCCTGGCTGGTGGCGGTGGTTTGCCCATCTTCAATCAGCCGCACTTCCACTTCATAGATACCGCCGGGCAACGGGCGGGTGTCCAGGCTCTGCAAGCCTGCGCTGACGGCCTGGGTATTGATCAGCAGGCCGCTGCGATAAATTTCCACCGACGCCTGGCGGCTGGCGGTGACATAAATGGGGTAGACGCTGGGCTTGGGATTGTCGATCACCAGGCTGTCGGAGCTGCCGTACATCACCCCCAGCGCGGTGTCCGGGTTGGCGCCGAACGAACGGATCTGGCGATTCAAGCCATCGGAACTGGGCGTGAAGTAACCCAGGCGGAAGAAATTGCCTTCCATTTCCCGTTGGGTATAGAGCTCATGGACCGCGTGGTAGAGCTTGTCGTCCGGCCCGCCAAGACGCGAGAGCTGAAGGTCCAGCGACTGGCTCCAGTTGCCCACGCTGGAACTGGCGTTGAGGCCATAACGTCCGCCGGTGTCCTGTTTCTGGCCACCGTTGATATTGAGTTGGTTATTGAAGATCAGGCCGAGGCTGCCGCCTTCCGGCTGATCGTAGAAACGCTTGGCTTCAGTTGCGCGCTCGACATCCTGGGTCAGGATCGACACCAATGAATTCTCGAGGCTGTAATGCACGGCCAACAGCCCGCCGGTGCAGTTGGTTTCACACGCGCCCAGCACTTGTCCCTGCTTGAGGCGTTGCTCCCATTGTTCGCGCTCGACGGCCTTTATCGTGCTGTCTTGCGTTTCGGTGAATTCCAGCAAGGTAATACGATCATCCCGCGTCAAGACCACCATGGCTTCACCGAGATACTGTTGATTGAGTTCAATACGAACCGCGAGTGGCACATCGAAGAAGTGGGCTTCAAACTCCGCCGGCAGGCCCTTGGCCTGGGACAACAGGCTTCTTGGCGTCGTACCGGGGGCGATTGGCGCGGCCAATGCTGTCGCGCACAAAAACAGCGCGAGCGCACCTGCGATGGGTGTCATCGGAAACATCAACGGATTCTCATATTCAGCGTGCTATCGGGGCGTTTCAGGTACAGGCCGACCGGCTGGGGAGGGCCGGTCGGCCTGCGGCGATGCCCATGGGCGAGGAGAGACTCACCGGGCAGCGAATGGCCTTACGGGCGCGGCACGGCGTCGAAGATGACGGTCATGTCAGCGGTGTACAGGCCGTTCTGGGTGTCCAGGGGCCTGGCCGGGACGATGGTCATGTCGGCCTGGGTGCCTGGCGTGGAGGTCGCATCGTCCACCACTTCCTGCGGTGTGGCGGTCAGGATGACGCCGTTGAAGGCGGTGGTCAGGGCGATGGAGTTGCTGCCGTTGTACAGCGCAGCCGGGCCGCCTTCGATGTAGGCGTTTACCGAACCTTCGGTGTTTTTCACGTCGTAGGTCTGGCGCAACGAAGTCAAGGTGCCGCTGACCGTGTTGTAGCTCATGACTTCGTTTTCACCGAAGTCAGGGTTGCGTGGCTGCACATGGAACTGCTGGGTCGGGATGTTCGCAGTGATGTGGATCGACGAGCGAGCATCACCGGCAGCAAATGCCAGCGAAGAACCCAGGGTGGCGGCGACCAGGGCAGTACTGGATACGAGTTGTTTGAGCATGTTGTTAACACCTGTTCTTGGCATAAAGAGAAAGGTTGAAGTAGCAGCTCAACAACAACTTGATCTGCTCCTCCAACGCCGGGGCATGATCGACTCTTTGCAACTAAAAAAAAGCAGGCAGATTCCCACAAGCGTGTAGTAAATCCGGCACACGAATGCGCGAAAAATACCCGACCTTTTATAAAACTTAAGTTTGTATGTCAGAAACTACCCACACGCCCAGCAGCAGCGCGGCGTCCTTCAAAGTCAAGAAAAACCGCAGCAAAATCCCATCATCCGCTGCCATATCGTATTCAGGTAAGGTCTTGTTTCATCAGAATTAGCCGGCAACGAAACTAGATATATCTTAGTTCCAAGGCATATCCAGCTTCAAAGATATATCTCACGGCAAAGTTATATCTCAGCCCTATCTTGCGCAGAACGGAGAACGCATATGACAGACCCTTATTCCCATTTCAAACGCGAATACGAACACGACGGTTTCGAACAACACCCGGTGCGCCGTGAACGTAACAGCCGTGCCCCCCGGGTCTTTGCCGCCGGTGACCTGAAGTCGCTGTCTCTGGCGCTGATTGCCGAACAACCTTGCCACGGTTATGACCTGATCCGCCGGATCGAAAACATGTTCGACGGCGCCTATAGCCCCAGCCCCGGTGTGATCTACCCGACCCTGTCCTTCCTGGAAATGAGTGCAATGGTCACCTGCGGTGTCGAAAACGGAAAAAAATGCTACAGCGTGACCGATGCCGGACGTCTATCACTTGAGGACCAGGCCCAAACGCTGGATGAGGTGCGCACGCGCATTGAAATCAGCAAGCGCATATTGCGCGGCCATGATCGTCCCCCGGAAATCCATGAAGCGGTGTATAACCTGCGCCATGCCCTGCAAAAGCACCCTGGCCACTGGAGCCCGGAAGAAATCCGGCGGGTGCGCGACCTGCTCAACGACACCGCCAAAGCCATCATCGACGGCCCCGACCGTCCACCTGTCTCGGAGTCAAGCCAATGACCGAAGTCGATCCAAACACCATTCACCGTGTCAGCCACGAGATTAAACGCCGTCGCCTGCAAGTGTTGCGTGTGGAAGACCTGACCCCACGCATGCGCCGCATCACCGTCGGCGGGCCGGAACTGGCCGGGTTCGCCAGCCTGGGTACGGACGATCACGTGAAATTACTGTTCCCGCAGAACGCCGAGGAACACGCCGCCCTGGAAAACTTCAGCCCCAGCATCGACAAGGCCCAGGGCCCGATGCCCCAGATGCGCGACTACACCCCGCGCCGCTATGACCTCGATACCCTGGAGCTGGACATCGATTTCGTGCTCCACGGCGACGGCCCCGCCGCGACCTGGGCGGCCCAGGCAACGCCCGGGCAATACCTCTACATCGCCGGGCCACGGGGCTCGATGATCGTGCCGGACATCTTCGACAGCTACCTGCTGATCGGCGACGAAACCGCCCTGCCCGCCATCGCCCGTCGCCTCGAAGGCCTGGCGTCCAACCGGCGTGCCCTGGTGGTGGTGGAAGTGGAAAACGGCGCCGAGCAGCAGATTCTCCAGAGCCCGGCGCAGGTGCACGTGATCTGGGTGCTGCGCGAGGGGCGCCAGGACAACCTGCTGCGCACCGTGCAACAGCTGGACATGCCCGGCGGCAAGCTGTACGCCTGGGTCGCGACCGAGAGCAAGGTGTCGCGGCAGATTCGCAAGGTGTTGCTGGAAGAGAAAGGCCTGGACCAGGATTTCGTAAAGGCGGTGGGGTATTGGAAGCTGGATGACAGTGAGGAAGATTGAGGGACTGACGGCGGCTGTAGGAGCTGTCGAGTGCAACGAGGCTGCGATCTTGTCCCAGACAGTTGAGTCGCAAGCGAAAGCTCAGGGTCAAAAGATCGCAGGCTTCGCCAGCTCCTACAGAGCCCAGCGCGAGCTTGCTCCCTCGCCACAGGGCCATCGCGGTCCTTTAATGTCTTGATCAACCTTCCACCAGGTACCCCGCCCCATGCTTTTCCTGCTCGCCTACATCAGCAGCGTCGTGCTGATCAACTTCGCGTTTTCCGCCGCGCCGCACCTGGACGTCATCTGGTCGGCCTGGGGCGGCCTGGTGTTTATTCTGCGGGACATGGTGCAGACCCGTTTCGGCCACGGCGCTATCGCGGCGATGCTGGCGGCGCTGGTGTTGTCCTATGCCACCTCGGACCCGACCATCGCCCTGGCCAGCGCGACGGCGTTCGCGGTGTCCGAGTGCATCGACTGGCTGGTGTTCACCATCACCAAGCGCCCACTGCATGATCGGTTGTGGATCAGTTCGGCCCTGAGCATTCCCCTGGACACGTTCATCTTCTTCGGCCTGATCGACGCCCTGACGCCCGCCGTGGTGATCACCGCCCTGCTCTCGAAATTCGCCGGGGTCACGGCCGTCTGGCTGATCATGGCCTGGCGTTTACGCAAACAGGCCATCGCCGGGCGGTTCATGTAAAATGCCGCGCTTTCTCCCATGGGAAGCTCGCCCGGCGCGCAACCCGCGATGATCCGCTCCTGTTTGAGGACCTTCAGATGACCCGTATCGGAACCCCATTGTCGCCCACCGCGACCCGCGTTTTGTTGTGTGGCAGCGGTGAGCTGGGCAAGGAAGTGGTAATCGAACTGCAGCGCCTGGGCGTCGAGGTGATTGCCGTGGACCGCTACGCCAACGCGCCGGCCATGCAAGTGGCCCACCGCAGCCATGTGATCAACATGCTCGACGGTGCTGCCCTGCGTGCGGTCATCGAGGCCGAGAAGCCGCATTTCATCGTGCCGGAAATCGAAGCCATCGCCACCGCCACCCTGGTGGAACTGGAAGCCGAAGGCTTCACCGTGATCCCCACCGCCCGCGCCGCGCAGTTGACCATGAACCGTGAAGGCATCCGTCGCCTGGCCGCCGAAGAGCTGGGTCTGCCGACCTCGCCGTACTTCTTCGCCGACACCGTGGAAGACTACCGCAAGGCCGTGGAAACCTTGGGTTTCCCATGCGTGGTCAAGCCGGTGATGAGTTCCTCGGGCAAGGGCCAGAGCCTGCTGCGCAGTACCGATGACGTGCAAAAAGCCTGGGACTACGCCCAGGAAGGCGGCCGTGCCGGCAAGGGCCGGGTGATCATCGAAGGGTTCATCGATTTCGACTACGAAATCACCCTGCTCACCGTGCGTCACGTCGGCGGCACCACGTTCTGCGCGCCGGTCGGCCACCGTCAGGAAAAGGGCGACTATCAGGAATCCTGGCAGCCACAAGCCATGAGTCCGGTGGCCCTGGCCGAATCCGAGCGCGTCGCCAAGGCAGTGACCGAGGCCCTGGGTGGTCGCGGCCTGTTTGGCGTCGAGCTGTTCATCAAGGGTGACCAGGTGTGGTTCAGCGAAGTCTCGCCGCGCCCACACGACACCGGCCTGGTGACGCTGATCTCCCAGGACCTGTCGCAGTTCGCCCTGCATGCCCGCGCCATTCTCGGCCTGCCGATCCCGCTGATCCGCCAGTTCGGCCCGTCGGCCTCGGCGGTGATCCTGGTGGAAGGCCAATCGACCCAGACCGCTTTCGCCAACCTGGGCGCGGCCCTGAGTGAACCGGACACCGCCCTGCGTCTGTTTGGCAAACCGGAAGTCAATGGCCAGCGCCGCCTGGGCGTGGCCCTGGCCCGCGATGAGTCCATCGAAGCGGCCCGTGCCAAGGCGACCCGCGCCTCGCAGGCCGTCAAGATCGAGTTGTAAAAACCCAAGGCTGAGCACAGTCCCCTGTGGCGAGGGAGCTTGCTCCCGCTGGATGCGTCAGCATCCCCTGCGGTGTGATGGCTGGCAAAGCAGGGGGCCGCTTCGCAGCCCAGCGGGAGCAAGCTCCCTCGCCACAAAAGCTCAGCACTGCGACAAAAAAAGGCGACACCCGCAAGGGTGTCGCCTTTTTCATGGTCGCCGGTTGAGCTTAATCCGGCAGTTTGTAGGCAATCACATAATCGCCCTGCTTGGTGCCCAGGGAACCGTGGCCACCGGCAACAACCAGCACATATTGCTTGCCGTCCTTGCCGGTGTAGGTCATCGGCGTGGTCTGGGCGCCGGCTGGCAGGCGGCCTTCCCACAATTGCTTGCCGTTTTTCACGTCATAGGCACGCAGGTACTGGTCGAGGGTGCCGCTCAGGAACGCCAGGCCGCTGGCGGTGGTGAACGTGCCACCCAGGCTCGGAACGCCCATGCTCAGCGGGATCGGTACCGGCGAGCTGTCACGCACGGTGCCGTTCTTGTGCTTCCACAGGGTCTTGTTGGTGGTCAGGTCCACGGCCGCCACATAACCCCACGCAGGCGCCTGGCAAGGCAGGCCCATTGGCGAGAGCAGCGCTTCGAGGATCACCCCATATGGCGCGCCCTTGTTCGGCTGCACGCCTTCGGTTTCGCTCTTGCGCCCCGGGCCACCAGCCACTTCGGCGGCCGGCACCAGCTTCGACTTGAACGCCATGTAGCTCGGGTTGACGAAGGCGATCTGGCGCACCGGGTCCACCGAAATGCCGCCCCAGTCGAACACGCCGAAGTTACCCGGGTAGACGATCGAGCCTTGCAGCGACGGCGGCGTGTACATGCCGTCATAGCGCAGCGACTTGAAGTCGATCCGGCAGAGCATCTGGTCGAACGGGGTCACGCCCCACATGTCGCGTTCCTTGAGGACCGGCGGCACGAAGTTCAGGTCGGACATCGGTTGGGTCGGCGAGGTGTGGTCGCCTTCCACCGCGCCCTGGGGCACCGGGATTTCCTTGATCGGGATGATCGGCTGGCCATTGCTGCGGTCCAGCACGTAGATGCTGCCCTGCTTGGTCGACGCCAGGACGGCCGGTTTCACGCCATCGGCAGTCTTCATGTCCATCAGGGTCGGTTGACCGCCGACGTCCATGTCCCACAGGTCGTGGTGGGTGAACTGGAAGTACCAGCGCACTTTACCGGTGGCGATGTCCAGGGCGGTCAGGCCGGCGGAGTATTTTTCCGATTCCGGCGTGCGCAGGCCTCCGAACTGGTCGGGGGTCTGGTTGCCCATCGGCAGGTAGAGCATGCCGAGTTTTTCATCGACGCTGAACATGGACCACATGTTCGGCGAATTGCGGGTGTAGGTCTTGCCCTCGGCAATCGGCGTGGTGTCGTCCGGGTTGCCGCTGTCCCAGTTCCACACCAGCTTGCCGGTATGCACGTCGTAGGCACGGATGACACCGCTTGGCTCGTCGGTGGAGACGTTATCGGTGACGTGGCCGCCGATCACCACCAGGTTCTGGGTGACCGCCGGTGGCGACGTGGAGTAGTAACCGCCGGCCGTGAAACCGCCGATGTTGGCGGTCAGGTCGACCTGGCCCTTGTCGCCGAAGTCTTCGCACATCTTGCCGGTGTCGGCATTGAGGGCGATCAGACGGGTGTCGGCGGTCGGCAGGAAGATCCGCCGTGGGCATACGGTGCTGGCCGGCGTGGTGCTGGCGGCACCCGTAGGGCTCTGCTCGGCAGAGGCGTACGCGGCGTCATCGTGATAGGTCACGCCACGGCAGGTCATGTGGGCCCAACCCTTGAAGTTCTGCGCTTTTTGCGTGGAAAGCTTCGGATCGAAACGCCAGATTTCCTTGCCGGTATCTGGCTCCAGGGCAATCACCTGGCTGTGAGGCGTGCACACGTAGAGCATGCCGTTGGCCTTCAGCGGGGTGTTTTCGGCAGTGGTTTCACCCGGATCGTTCGGCCCTGGCAGGTCGCCGGTGCGATAGGTCCAGGCCGGCACCAGTTTGCTGACGTTCTCGGGGGTGATCTGCGCCAACGGCGAATAGCGGTCGCCATGGGCACTGCGCCCGTAGGAGTTCCAGTCGCCGTCCGGCATGGCCGGTGCGGTGTTAGCCATGCCCGGCACGCTGTCGCGGTCCAGTTGACCCTTGACCTCACCCGGGGTGGTGAACTGGCTGGCGAGAGCGGCGATACCGGCGATGACCACGGCGGCGCCCAACGTGCGGGTGCCCATGGCCGAGGCATCGGCGGTCAACAGCGGGCGGCGGAACCACGGCAGCAACATGACGATGCCCAGGGCAAACAGCATCGCCAGGCGCGGCACCAGTTGCCACCAGTCCAGGCCCACTTCCCACAACGCCCACACGGTGCTGGCGAACAGCACCAGCGCGTACAGGCCCAGGGCCGCGCGACGGGCCATGATCAGCAACACGCCGGTCAGCGCCAGGCCGATACCGGCCAGCAGGTAGTACAACGAGCCGCCAAGCGTGCTCAGCTTGACTCCCCCGGCCAGCAGGGCCAGGCCCATCAATAGAAGCAGAATGCCGAGCAGACTCGGTAGCAGACGGCTTCGACTCAAAGCACCCTCAGTGCTCATAGTGTGTTTCTCCGTGACGTTTTAAGGAGTCCCGCGCAAGTAGTCACTGTAGATGACGATCTTGCGGGGGCATGGTTCAGTTGAAAAAAGGCAAATTCGGTTGCCGCGATCCCTTGTGGGAGCGAGCTTGCTCGCGATGGCGGCGTGTCAGTTGGCTTCGATGTTGAATGTGCAATGGCTATCGCGAGCAAGCTCGCTCCCACAGGAAGTCAACGAGACAGCGCTGTCTTTCAGGGTCAGGACATTGAGCATTCATCAGATCGTTTAGTGGGAATAAGCTGGACGCAGAGGCTTCGGCACAACAGAAGAAGCGTTTCAGCAGGCGGCGCAAGGATAATGTCCTGCTCTCAATAGAGAAAGGGCTTTTGCTGACATGAATCATCTCGGATTCGGTAACAGTGCGCCTGGCGCTGGCGGCCATGATGAAGGCTATGCTTCCACCAAAGGGGCACCTCGGCTAAGGTGCGCGGCTTTACACCTTTAGCGCGAAGGCCTCCCATGACCGAACCCAACAACAACCCGCTGCACGGCGTGACGCTGGAGCAGATCCTCAACGCCCTCGTGCAGCACTACGAATGGTCGGGCCTGGCCGAACGCATCGACATCCGTTGCTTCAAGAGCGACCCGAGCATCAAGTCGAGCCTGACCTTCCTGCGCAAGACGCCGTGGGCGAGGGAGAAGGTCGAGCGCCTGTACATCAAGTTGATGCGCACCAAACGGCCGGTCTGAGCCGTGGGAAGTGACCAGGGTCGTCACCTCACGCTGCGACAGCGTTTTGTCTGCGTGACGGCACTGCTGGGCTGGGTGGGATTGAGCATCCAGCTGTACCTGATCCTGCTGGGACGCTGGGAACTGGACGCGAGCCTGCTGGGCGGGCTGGTGAGTTTCTTCAGTTTCTTCACGGTCCTGACCAACACCCTGGTGGCCGTGGTACTGACCTGGGAACTGACCCCTCGGGAGTCGGCGGCCCGGCGCTGGTTCCTGCTACCCAGCGTGTGCAGCGGCATCGCCGTGAGCATCGCCCTGGTCGGCCTGGCCTACAACCTGCTGCTGCGCCACCTCTGGCAGCCCGAAGGCTGGCAGTTCGTGGCCGACGAGTTGCTGCACGACGTGGTGCCCTTGCTGTACGTCGCCTATTGGTGGCTGTGGGTGCCCAAAGGCACCTTGCGCCTGGGCCACGTTGGGCTTTGGGTGATCTACCCCTTGGTGTATTTCGCCTATGTCCTGCTGCGCGGGGATCTATTGGCGGCTTACCCCTACCCTTTCATCGATGTGGCGAACCTGGGTTATCCACAGGTGTTCATCAATGCCGGGGGGATATTGCTGGGGTTTATCGCGATTGCGCTGGGGGTGGTGGGGGTGGATCGGTGGGCATCGTTGAAATAGAGGCCTGCAGAGCACATAGCTGTGTGAGCCAAACCTGTGGGAGCAAGGCTTGCCCGCGATGAAGATCACGCGGTTTACCTGAAGACCACGGCGCCTGCATCGCGAGCAAGCTTTGCTCCCACAGGTAGGTGTCCCACAGGGGTTTGTATTCCATCTCCGGTATCACCGCCTGGCCGGCAACATCCACACCAACCCACTGGCCTTGGCCCGTTCATGACACAACGCCAAGACACCGCGGCGCTCCTCGTTGTCCATCCGGCTCCACCGGGTGATCTCCGCCACGGTGCGCTGGCAACCGGTGCAGACGTCGTCATCGTCCAGCGCGCAGATGTTCACGCAGGGCGAAGGCACCGGGCGTTCAGGGGCGCTCATGGTTCCTGCTCGAACAGGTCGCGGGCGTAGCGCTGGGAGTTGTGCACATAGTGCGCCGCGCTGGCCTCAAGCATGTTCTTCTGGGCCTCGGTCAGTTCACGCACCACCTTGCCGGGCGAGCCCATCACCAGCGAACCGTCGGGAATTTCCTTGCCTTCGCCGATCAGCGAGTTGGCGCCGATGATGCAGTTCTTGCCGATCTTCGCGCCGTTGAGAATCACCGCGTTGATGCCGATGAGGCTGTAGTCGCCCACCGTACAGCCATGGAGCATGGCGTTGTGGCCGATGGTCACGCCGGTGCCGATGGTCAGCGGATAACCCATGTCGGTGTGCATCACCGTGCCGTCCTGCACGTTGCTGTTCTTGCCGATCAGGATCAGTTCGTTGTCACCGCGCAATACGGCGTTGAACCAGACATTGGCGCCCTCTTCGAGGCGGACTTTGCCCACCAGCGTGGCGTTGGGCGCGACCCAGCTCTGTGGGTGGGTTTCGACACGGGCATCGCCCAGGCGGTATTTCATGAGGGTCCTCGGGTCATCAGGTATTGATGTAGCTTTTGGGCGGTGTGTGCAGGTCGATGTCGGCGTCGTACAGCAGGTTGACCAGTTCGACGATCATGATCGCCGTCAGGCCCCAGATCTTGTACTCGCCAAACCGATAGCTGGGCACGTACCAACTACGGCCCTGGTAATCGATCCGGTGCGTGTGTTCACGCGGATCCTTGCGGAAAAACTCCAGCGGCACACTGAATACCGCAGCGATCTCGGCATCGTTGGCCTGGTATTCGACGTAGTCCGGAATCACCCCGACATACGGCGTGACCTTGATACCGTGCAGCGAGATCAGCGGGCTGAGGGGACCGATCACCTCCACCAGGCCGGGCGGCAGGCCGATTTCTTCCTCGGCTTCGCGCAGGGCGGTGAAGATCAGGTCCGGGTCTTCCGGGTCACGGCGCCCGCCGGGGAACGCCACCTCGCCGCCATGGGTCGAGAGGCCGCTGGCGCGCAGGGTCAGTACCAGCTCCGGTTCATCGCTGCGGGTAATCGGCACCAGCACCGCGGCTTCAGGGAAACGTTGGTCGGTCTGCAGATCGTGCGGGGTATGGTTGCTTACTCGATGCAGTAGCTCGTCCAGCATGAGACTTCTCGATTTGTTCGCTACCTTGCATCATGCACCAATCGTTCAAGCGGCCCAACCCCCGCACCGCGCCGTGTCGCGAAACGACAACTTGCCGCACCGGCCTACGCACGCCAAGATAGGCGCAGCATTCAGGAACCCAAGCATGAAATTCTGCAGCCAGTGCGGTAACCCGGTGACCCAACGCATACCCGAAGGCGACTCGCGCCTGCGTTTTGTTTGCGACACCTGTCACACCATCCATTACCAGAACCCCAACATCGTGGCCGGTTGCGTACCGACCTGGGGCACTAAAGTCCTGTTGTGCCGGCGCGCCATCGAGCCGCGGCGCGGTTACTGGACGCTGCCGGCGGGCTTCATGGAGAACGGCGAAACCATCGAACAGGCCGCCGTACGCGAAACCGCCGAAGAAGCCTGCGCCCGGGTGCGAAACTTGAGCATCTATACGCTGATTGACGTACCGCATATCAGCCAGGTACATGTATTCTTCCGCGCCGAACTGGTGGACGAGGATTTCGCCGCCGGGCCCGAGAGCCTGGAAGTGCAGTTGTTCGAAGAAGCGGACATTCCTTGGGACGAGTTGGCTTTCCGTACGGTGGGCCGCACCCTGGAATACTTCTACGCGGACCGCCGGGCGGAGGATTACCCCGTGCGATCCGAATCGATCCCACCGCTGGCCCAACCTGCCAACACCTGAAAAAACCAATCCAATATAGCCGCGACACCTCCTAGGGATATCGTTTCAATGCGCTGGTTGCTTGTCCTGTTCTGCTTGTCGTTCACTGCTATGTCCCAGGCCGCTGCGGTGGGAACCTACAACGGCAAGGTCATCGAAAAAGTGCTGGTGCTCAAGTCCGCCCATCAATTGCAATTGATCAACGACGACAAGCCGCTCAAGACCTATCGCATCTCCCTGGGCAAGGGCGCCAAGAAAGGCCCCAAGCTGATCGAGGGCGACAAGCGCACCCCTGAAGGCTTCTATTGGCTGGACTGGCGCAAGACCAGCGACCGGTTCTATCTGTCGATGCACATTTCCTACCCCAACATCAGCGACGCCGCCCGCGCCCGCCGCGAAGGCGTGGAACCAGGGGGGATGATCATGATCCACGGCACGCCGGATTCGGAAGAGAACCCTGAGCAGTTGTTCCACACGCTGGACTGGACCGATGGCTGCATCGCCATGCGCAATGTGGACATACGCGAGGTGTGGAACCTGGTGCCGGATGGGACGATGATCGAAATCCGACCGTAACACCCTTTTTTGTGGCGAGGGAGCTTGCTCCCGCTGGGTTGCGCCTGTAGGAGCTGTCGAGTGCAACGAGGCTGCGATCTTGCCCCAGACACTTGAGTCTCAAGCGAAAGATCAAAAGATCAAAAGATCAAAAGATCGCAGGCTTCGCCAGCTCCTACAGAGCCCCGCGCGAGATTGCTCCCTCACCACAGGTTACGTGGCATCAAGTCCGAAGCTCTACCCGGTCCAAGGCTTTGTTCGCCAACAACGTTCCCAGCTCGATCATCTGCGCCACGCCCAACGCCACATGCCGCCGCGAACCGTCCAAGTCAAACAGGAGGTCGCTAAGCACCGCATTGGCCGAGGCCAGGGTTTCGCTGAGGTTGGCTAGCAAGGTTTCGGTGTCAACGTTGTCCGATACGCTGAACAACTGCACCGAGGGTTGGGGGTCTGGTTCGCTGTCGTCGGGCTTGAGGTAATGGTCCATCGCGCGGTCGGCGGCTTCTTTCAGCTTTTCGGGGGCGTAGTCGCCGTAGGGGAAGGTGGAGGTGGGTTTTGGCATGTCAGAATTATTTTTCAATTGAAGCTCCTTTAAATTAATGGAGCCCAGGACAAAACGTCCGGGCCTATTGCCCCTTGATTTTTTTCGGACGGTCAAACCCGGTCGCTGAATTGGCAGCGACACCCAAAGGCTAGAGCCCTACCTTCCGAGGGACAACCTTAAAAACATGTCGGAAACTTCGGTGCGTCTGACAGACCAAGCGGTGATCATTCACACAACAAAAAACCGGCCGAAGCCGGTTTTCGAGGATGGCGTTTGGGCTTACACAAACGCCGCGCGCTGCTCAGCCTCATAATGCCGGGTCTGGAAAGGCAAGAGGGTTTGCACCTTCAAGCCAAGACCTTCATTCAATCCCCAAGAGAGAGCGAGTTCATCACGGCGTCTGCGAAGCGCAACAGCGGTTTGTGAGGTTATGGCTTGCTTGGGTGTCGAGCGTAAAAATAGCTCGAGGGCTTTGAAGACTTCCAATGCACGACTGTCCGTGACACACGAAAATCGGGTGAGTCGTTCGAGCAGATAGCCTGCACGACGCAGCTCGATCTCATCAGTGTGCTGACTCAGAAAAGCTTGAGCTGCGCTTATCAAGTCCGAGTTGGAATACCAGACAGCCTTGGCCGCGCTCACGAGTGCGGCATCATCTGCGTGATCCAACGGGCTTTTGACCAATGTGTCCAGAGCGGCTGAGAGGACGTGGCCGTTAGCAGGCTTCGCCATCTGTATTCTCCAAATAATCTTGCAAAATTTGAGTAAGAACAGAAATTGGAGGCTCTTTGTTGCCAACATATACATCAATTGCCTGCAATGCCAGTCGACGCAGCTCAGTGGTCAATATGAAGCCGGCCCTTAGGAGCGCCATGATGTCGCCAATATCCTGATCCGTTGCTCTGCCCAACTTCGAAATCGCAATATCTACAGGGGCAGCAACGTGAACGTGTAGAGGAGACTCTACCGGGAACTCTTCAAGAGGGAGGCTTCGAGCCCAATAGTCCTCGTGAATCGGACCAAAGCTAGTGTTGTATTGGAGGTCGTAGTTGAGCTCCATCAATCGGCCGGACTTTTCGTCGACAAATTGCTCAGGCACTTCCGCAAGTAACGTTCGAAGATGAAAGCCTTCTGGAAGGCTAGCCTCATAAATTTCGGCGTCAACGTCCGTGGAGACACGATGGTTTGTATAAAGGTGCACTGCACACCCACCAAAAACGATGACTCTGACCACCCCAGGCACTGCATTCTCAGAAGTCAGCTCCGCTTCGACGGACTTGAACATTGAAACCAAAGCCTGTCCCAGCGCGGTACTTGTATTGAGGTGGGGGGCGATCGTATCCGGCATTTCCATGTTTGAACCTCAGAGGCTGATGTTGCTCCTTGAAACTGGGATCTGCCACTTGGCCTTGCCAAAGAGCAGTGAGCGATCCCTGCGTTTGGAGATGTAGGCCCCGAAAACTAGAGCCCCCGTTTCTGAGGGACAACCTTAAAAACATGTCGGAAACTTCGGTGCGTCTGACAGACCAGCCATCTGATCAGGGATGTTTCGCACAAATTCAGATTGGCTTTTTTTGGATTGAATTGGGTACATATCCGTTGCTGCGCTAACGGCCACTTAGGGTTCCGCCCTGACGGCGGGTCACTTTTGGAAAGAGCGCCAAAAGTAACCAAAAACGCTCTGCCCCACCACTCGGTGCCTCGCCTAGGCTCGGCATGCCCTCACTCCGGCATTGTTCCGTGGGCCCGCCGCGAAGGGCCATCCATGGCCCAGCGCGGCTATCCCGGCATCCATGCCGGGATGCCCACTCCACAATGCCTGCGTTCGGCCATCGTGGTTAACGGGGCGCCGAGATCAACATCCACCACGAGGCGGCCTGGTAGCCGACCTGGTTCTTGGTGGGACCGCGTTTCTCCTGTGGGAGCGAGCCTGCTCGCGATGAGGCTTGCAGACCAACATCCATGTGACTGAACCACCGCCTTCGCGAGCAGGCTCGCTCCCACATTGGATCTTCAGCAGACACAATATTCGTGTGCACCCGGAGTTCCTTTGTGGGAGCGAGCTTGCTCGCGATAAGGCCAGCAGCCCAACATCCATTTGACTGAACCACCGCCATCGCGAGCAGGCTCGCTCCCACATTGGATCTTCAGCAGACACGATATTCGTGTGCACCCGGAGTTCCTTTGTGGGAGCGAGCTTGCTCGCGATGAGGCCTGCAGCCCAACATCCATGTGACTGAACCACCGCCATCGCGAGCAAGCTCGCTCCCACATCGGATCTTCAGCAGACACAATATTCGTGTGCACCCGGAGTTCCTTTGTGGGAGCGAGCTTGCTCGCGATGAGGCCTGCAGCCCAACATCCATTTGACTGAACCACTGAGGTGGTCAACTTTTTCCGGACACCTCAATCGGTGTTTTCAGGCTGTTTGCCGCTCGTACTGATTGGGCGGCAAATAGTCTAACGATGAATGCATTCGTCGTTCATTGTAGAACCGCACAATGTAATCCGTGACGTCCTTGATTGCTTCATCATGGTTGGCATAGTCTTTCCTCCAAACGCGCTCCATCTTCAGGTTCAAGAAGAAACGCTCCATGACTGCGTTGTCCCAGCAGTTGCCCTTGCGGCTCATGCTGCAGCGCAAGCCATGTCGTGTCAGCAAGGTTTGGTAAGTAACGCCTGCATACTGGCTGCCCCGATCTGAGTGCGCGATCAGACCCGGTTCAGGCTGTCTCTGTGTGATGGCCAGTTGCATAGCGCCGCACACCAACTCTGCGCGCATATGCGGTGCCATGGCCCAGCCCACGATCTTGCGTGAATACAAATCCATGACAGCCGCCAAGTACAGCCAGCCGCTTCGGGTGCGAATATAAGTGATGTCAGCAACCCATGATTGGTTGATCTGCTCGGGATTGAACTGGCGGTTGAGCAGGTTCTCAGCTACCGGGAAATTATGATTACTGTCGGTGGTATGAACGAACTTGCGCTTCCAGATCGGGCGTAAATCCTGTTGTTTCATCAGCCGACGGACCTTGTGCCGCCCAATGGATACACCATCGCTACGCAGCGCTTTCATCACCCGACGACTGCCATAACAGTGCTCATTGGTCATGAACGTAGCTTTGACCCGAGCTGCAATCGGACAGACAGCTTTTGGCTTAAAAGACCGCTGACGAGCTTCATAGAACCCCGAACGGCTGATCCGCAAAACCCGGCAGATACGTATTAGCGGGTAGGCCTTGCATTGCATTTGGTGAACCAATTGGTGGATCACTTCAATTCGCGGGCAAAGAAGGCCGTAGCTTTTTTTAATATGTCGTTGTCCGTCTTCAGCTCGCGGATCTGCTGCTCAAGCTGACGAATACGCTGTTGCTCGCTGGTTAACGGTTTGCCAATCCCTGTACCACCTAACTGCTCGGCTTGGTACTGCTGGACCCAGCGGCGCACGGCCGTGTCACTCAAGTCTAAATCGGTACAAACGGAGTTCACGCTCAGGCCCTGGTCAACAATCATCTTGCAGACTCTTAGCTTGAAAGCGGCGTCGAATTTTCTGTACTTCTTGGTCATGGAATATTCCTCAATAGGTGTAGTTTCACCTATTGAGGTGTCCGGGACTATTAGACCAGCTCACACCGCCATCGCGAGCAAGCTCGCTCCCGCATTTAATCTCCAGTGAACACAAAATTTATGTGGGCTTGCTCGCGAAAGCGGTGGGTCAGCTTGCATCAGTATTGGGTGTACCGCCGTCTTCGCGAGCAAGCTTTGCTCCCACAGATCTGACGGGTGTACGACCAGGAGAGCCAGGCCGGCTACTAGGCCGCCTCGGCGTGGACGTTGATCTCGGGCGCCCCGTTAACCACGATGGCCGAACGCAGGCATTGCGCAGTGGGCAACCCGGCATGGATGCCGGGTTAGCCGCGCTGGGCCATGGATGGCCCTTCGCGGCGGCCCACGGAGCAATGCCGGAGTGAGGGCATGCCGAGCCTAGGCGAGGCACCGAGTGGTGGGGCAAGAGCGTTTTGCTTACTTTTGCGCTTCTCAAAAGTGAGCCGCTGTAAGAGCGGAACCGTCAGCAGCCGTGACCGCAGCAACGGATATACACACAAAACCCACACCCAATAAAAAACCCGCTGATCCAATCAGCGGGTTTTTCATTTAAGCGGAGAAGATCAAAAATCCTCCAACCGCCACACCTCATACGCCGGCGTCTCATAGGGATGGCTGAGCTTCAAAGCCACCACCACCGCACGAATCAACTCATCAGCAACGACAAGCTCCACCTTCCATTCCTCGACCTGCTCAACCTGCCCCGCCTCGCCAATGAACGGCTGGCTGCCGTCCAGAGGGCGAAACTGGCCCAGGCCCAACACTTGCCAGGCGCAGTGCTCATAGTCGCCGATTCGCCCGCCACCGGCAGCGAATACGGCGCTTTTGACCACGTCCAGATGGCTGGCCGGGACGAAGAAGCAGAGCTTGTACACCGCCTTAGTTCACCCAGACGCGCGCGTTGCGGAACATGCGCATCCAAGGTGCGTCTTCGTTCCAGTCATCCGAACGCCACGAGTTCTGCACCGCGCGGAACACACGCTCCGGGTGCGGCATCATGATCGTGACGCGGCCGTCGCGGCTGGTCAGGCCGGTGATCCCGCGCGGCGAGCCGTTCGGGTTGGCCGGGTAGGTTTCGGTGACCTTGCCGTGGTTGTCGACAAAACGCAGCGACACGCAACCGGACAAGTCGGCTTCGAGCAGCGCTTCTTCGCTTTCGAATTCCGCGTGGCCTTCGCCGTGGGCGATGGCGATCGGCATGCGCGAACCGGCCATGCCCTGCAGGAAGATCGAATTCGACTCCTGCACCTGGACCATCGCCACGCGGGCTTCGAACTGCTCGGAACGGTTACGCACGAAGTGCGGCCAGAACTCGCTGCCCGGGATCAGCTCGTGCAGGTTGGACATCATCTGGCAACCGTTGCACACACCGAGGGTGAAGCTGTCGGTGCGCTCGAAGAAACCCTGGAACGCATCGCGGGCGCGGCTGTTGAACAGCGCCGACTTGGCCCAGCCTTCACCGGCACCCAACACGTCACCGTAGGAGAAACCGCCACAAGCGACCATGCCCTTGAAGTCGTTCAGGTCGACACGACCAGCGAGGATGTCGCTCATGTGCACGTCGATCGCGTTGAAACCGGCGCGGTCGAATGCCGCCGCCATTTCCACCTGACCGTTGACGCCCTGCTCGCGCAGGACCGCCACTTGTGGGCGAATGCCTTTCTTGATGTAAGGCGCGGCCACATTTTCGTTGACGTCGTAGCTGAGCTTGGCGCTCAGGCCCGGGTTGTCTTCTTCCAGCAGCGCGTCGAATTCCTGCTCGGCGCAGTCGGCGTTGTCGCGCAGGCGCTGGATCTGGTAGCTGGTTTCCGCCCACTGGCGCTGCAACAGGCTGCGCTGGCCTTCGAAGACGGTGTCGCCGTTGAAGGTGATGTTGATGTGGGCGTTGTTGATCGGCTGGCCGATCACCGAGACGCAGTCGGCCAGGCCAGCCGCGCTGAACTGGGCGAGGATGTCCGGGGTGGCGTCCTGGCGAACCTGGATCACCGCGCCCAACTCTTCGTTGAACAGGATGGCCGGGATTTCGGCCTTGGACTCGGCAACGCTGTCGAGGGTCAGGCTCAGGCCGCAGTGGCCGGCAAAGGCCATTTCCACCACGGTGGTCAGCAAACCGCCGTCGGAACGGTCGTGGTAGGCCAGCAGATGACCGTCGGCGTTGAGGCCCTGGATGACGGCGAAGAACGCCTTCAGGTCTTCGGCATCGTCGACGTCCGGCGCTTGCGAGCCGAGCTTGCCATGCACCTGGGCCAGGATCGAAGCGCCCATACGGTTCTGGCCACGGCCCAGGTCGATCAGGATCAGGTCGGTGGTGCCCTTGTCCATGCGCAGTTGCGGGGTCAGGGTCTGGCGGATGTCGGTGACCGGGGCGAAACCCGTCACGATCAGCGACAGCGGCGAGGTCACGCTCTTGTCCACGCCTTCGTCGTTCCAGCGCGTGGCCATGGACATGGAGTCCTTGCCCACCGGAATGGTGATGCCCAGCTCAGGGCACAGCTCCATGCCGACGGCCTTGACGGTGTCGTACAGGCGCGCATCTTCACCCGGGTGACCGGCGGCGGACATCCAGTTGGCCGACAACTTGATGTCGGAAATCTTGCCAATGCGCGAAGCCACGATGTTGGTCAGGGTCTCGCCGATCGCCATGCGGCCCGACGCCGGGGCGTCCAGCAGTGCCAGCGGCGTGCGCTCGCCCATCGCCATGGCTTCACCGGTGTAGACGTCGAAGCTGGTGGCGGTCACGGCAACGTCAGCCACCGGCACCTGCCACGGGCCAACCATCTGGTCACGGGCCACAAGGCCGGTGATGGTGCGGTCGCCGATGGTGATCAGAAAGCTCTTGCTCGCCACGGCCGGGTGATGCAGCACGCGCTCGATGGACTCGGCGACATCGAGGGTCGACGGATCGAAATCGTCGCCCAGCTCTGCTTCGCGAACGGCCGAACGGTGCATGCGCGGGGCCTTGCCCAGCAGCACTTCCAGCGGCATGTCCACCGGGCTGTTGCCGAAATGGCTGTCGGTGACGGTCAGTTGCGGCTCGGCGGTCGCTTCACCCACTACCGCGAACGGGCAACGCTCGCGCTCGCAAATGGCCTGGAAACGTTCGAAGTCGGCCGGACCGACCGCCAGGACGTAACGCTCCTGGGATTCGTTGCTCCAGATTTCGTGCGGGGCCATGCCCGGCTCGTCGTTCGGAATGTTGCGCAGTTCGAAGCGGCCACCGCGGCCACCGTCGTTGACCAGTTCCGGGAAGGCGTTGGACAGGCCGCCCGCGCCGACGTCGTGGATGAAGCTGATGGGATTGTGTTCACCCAACTGCCAGCAACGGTCGATGACTTCCTGGCAACGGCGTTCCATTTCCGGGTTTTCCCGCTGGACCGAGGCGAAGTCCAGGTCTGCCGAGCTGGTGCCGGTAGCCATGGAGGAAGCGGCGCCGCCACCCAGGCCGATGAGCATGGCCGGGCCACCGAGGACGATCAGCTTGGAGCCGACCAGGATCTCGCCTTTCTGCACGTGTTCGGCGCGGATGTTGCCCATGCCGCCAGCGAGCATGATCGGCTTGTGGTAACCACGGACTTCCTCACCACGCGGGGTGGTGATGGACTGTTCGAAGGTACGGAAATAGCCGGTCAGGGCCGGACGGCCGAATTCGTTGTTGAACGCCGCGCCCCCCAGGGGGCCTTCGATCATGATGTCGAGAGCGTTGACGATGCGCTCAGGCTTGCCGTACGGCTTTTCCCACGGCTGTTCAAAGCCCGGGATCTGCAGGTTCGACACGGTGAAGCCGGTCAGGCCGGCCTTGGGCTTGGCGCCGCGCCCGGTGGCGCCTTCGTCGCGGATCTCGCCACCGGAACCGGTGGATGCGCCCGGGAACGGGGCAATCGCGGTCGGGTGGTTGTGGGTCTCGACCTTCATGAGGATGTGCACCGGCTCCTGGACCGCACCGTACTGGCGGGTCTCAGGGTTCGGGTAGAAACGACCGGCAACGTTGCCGACGATCACCGCCGCGTTGTCCTTGTAGGCCGACAGCACACCTTCGTTGTGCATCTGGTAGGTGTTCTTGATCATGCCGAACAGGCTTTTTTCCTGGTCCTGGCCGTCAATGTCCCAACTGGCGTTGAAGATCTTGTGGCGGCAGTGCTCGGAGTTGGCCTGGGCGAACATCATCAGTTCGATGTCGTGCGGGTTGCGCTTCAAGCCCTGGAAGGCGCTGACCAGGTAATCGATCTCGTCTTCGGCCAGGGCCAGGCCCAGCTCGACGTTGGCTTTTTCCAGCGCGGCACGGCCGCCGCCCAGTACGTCGATAGCGGTCAGTGGCTTGGGTTCGGCGTGGCTGAACAGGCCGGCAGCCTGCTCCAGGTTGCCCAGGACGACCTGGGTCATGCGGTCATGCAGGCCTTCGGCGATCAGTTGGGCCTCGGCCTCGCTGAACTCACCGGCGACATAAAAGGCAATACCACGCTCCAGGCGCTGGATTTTCGCCAGGCCGCAGTTGCGGGCGATGTCGCTGGCCTTGCTCGACCACGGCGAAATGGTGCCGAAACGCGGCAGTACCAGGAACAGGCGTCCGGCCGGCTCCTGGACAGGAACACTGGGACCGTACTTCAGAAGGCGCGCGAGCACCTGCTGTTCGTCGCCGGTCAAACCGCCGGTGACTTCGGCGAAGTGAGCGAATTCAGCATACAAGCCACTGACAGCCGGAACCTTCTGGCTCAGTTGCTCAAGGAGTTTGCTGTGGCGAAAGGCAGAAAGGGCAGGAGCGCCGCGCAGGATCAACATCTTCGGGACAGCCTCGGGAAGGGGTGTGCTTTGAGGCCGTGCATTCTAGCCTAAACCGCCGGCAACGGCACCCGAAACGGCACGCGCAGTGCTGGCCGAATGTCGGTCTTTGCGCGCACGGCGCAATTGGACACCCGCGCCAAGGTTTTCGCAGAGATATTTTTCAGCGATGCAAAGCCCTGCGCACCCCGGCCGGCCGGTGCTGCGGACATGTTTTGCAATGGCTAGCAGACTGGCCTTTTGCTGTCGAGATATGGCGGTAGGGGCCGTTTGCGTATACTGCGCAGATGTTTTCCCCAACGGCTTTGCGTCCGCGATATGCCAGATGGCTGATCGCAACCGGACTCTTCCTGGTGCTCAGTGGTTGTGTTGAGAAACCCAACACACTGGAGCGCGTAAAGGAGGATGGCGTGCTGCGGGTGGTTACCCGAAACAGCCCCGCCACCTACTTTGAGGATCGTAACGGTGAAACCGGCTTCGAATACGAGCTGGTGAAGCGTTTCGCCGACGATTTGGGGGTGGAACTGAAGATAGAGACCGCCGACAACCTCGACGACCTGTTCAGCCAGATCGGCAAGCCCAACGGTCCGGTACTCGCGGCCGCGGGCCTGGTCAGCAGCGAACAGCGCAAGAAGCAGGTACGGTTTTCCCGCTCCTACCTGGAAGTCACCCCGCAGATCATCTACCGCAACGGCCAGTCACGCCCCACCGACGCCGCCGCCTTGGCCGGCAAAAAGATCATGGTGCTCAAGGGCAGCACTCACGCCGAACAACTGGCACAGCTTAAACAGCAGTACCCGGGCATCGAATACGAAGAGTCCGACGCAGTCGAGGTTGTCGACCTGCTGCGCATGGTCGACGAGGGCCAGATCGACCTGACGCTGGTGGACTCCAACGAAGTGGCGATGAACCAGGTGTACTTCCCCAACGTGCGCGTGGCTTTCGACCTGGGCGATGCCCGCAGCCAGAGTTGGGCGGTCGCCCCCGGCGAGGACAACAGCCTGCTCAACGAGATCAACAGCTATCTGGACAAGGTGCAGAAGAACGGCACCCTGCAGCGCCTCAAAGACCGCTATTACGGGCACGTCGATGTCCTCGGCTACATGGGCGCCACCACGTTCGCCCAGCATTTGCAGCAACGCCTGCCCAAATACGAACAGCACTTCAAGGCCTACGCCAAGCAAGAGAAAGTCGATTGGCGCCTGCTGGCCGCGATCGGCTATCAGGAATCGTTGTGGCAACCGGCGGTCACGTCCAAGACCGGCGTGCGCGGCCTGATGATGCTGACCCAGAACACGGCCCAGGCCATGGGCGTGTCCAACCGCCTGGATCCGAAGCAAAGCATCATGGGCGGCGCCAAGTACCTGGCCTACATGAAGGACCAACTGGACGAAAGCATCCAGGAGCCCGACCGCACCTGGTTCGCCCTCGCCGCCTATAACGTGGGCAGCGGTCACCTGGACGACGCCCGCAAACTGGCGGCCAAGGAAGGGCTGAACCCGAACAAGTGGCTGGATGTGAAAAAGATCCTGCCGCGCCTGTCGCAGAAACAGTGGTACAGCAAGACCCGCTATGGCTACGCCCGGGGCGGCGAGCCGGTGCATTTCGTGGCGAACATCCGTCGCTACTACGACATCCTGACCTGGGTGACGCAGCCGCAGCTCGAAGGCAACCAGGTGGCCGAGGGCAACCTGCACGTGCCGGGTGTCGACAAGAGCAAGCCTAACCAGGAATCCCCGCAGCTATAAGCTGTACACAACTTCTGATGCTGTGAGATGAACCCGTGGCGAGGGAGCTTGCTCCCGCTCGGTTGCGTAGCGACCGCAAAATCTTGGGGCCGCTTCGCCCGAAGCGTCGGACCGGCCCAGCGGGAGCAAGCTCCCTCGCCACAATGGATCAGGCAAGCCTTAAGTAAGCTTTATGGGATGGGCTCAGGACTTGGCGGCAGCCAGGATCAGCGCTTTCATTTCCGACACAGCCGACTTGAACCCGACGAACAACGCATGGGCCACCAGCGCGTGGCCGATATTCAGCTCGTTGATGCCCTTGATGGCCGCGACGGCTTCGACGTTGTGGTAATGCAGGCCATGGCCGGCGTTGACGATCAAGCCCTGGGCCAGGCCGAAGGCGACGCCGTCAGCGACTCGCTGCAGCTCGTCGGCTACGTCCGTGGGGGTCTCGGCATCGGCGTAACGACCCGTGTGCAGCTCGATGGCTGGCGCGCCAACACGCTTGGACGCCTCGATCTGTCGTTCGTCGGCATCAATGAACAGCGATACCTCGGCGCCGATCTTCGACAGGCGCTCCACTGCCAAGCTGATCCGCGCCTCCTGCCCCGCCACGTCGAGGCCGCCTTCGGTGGTCAGTTCCTGGCGCGTCTCCGGCACCAGGCAGATGTGCGCCGGGCGGATGAGCTCGGCGAACGCCATCATTTCTTCGGTCACGCCCATTTCGAAGTTCATGCGGGTTTGCAGCACATCCTTGAGCAGCAGCACGTCACGCTCCTGGATGTGACGACGGTCTTCACGCAGGTGAACGGTGATGCCGTCGGCGCCCGCCTCTTCCGCGTCCAATGCGGCCTTGACCGGATCCGGGTAACGCGTACCGCGGGCCTGGCGCAGGGTGGCGACATGGTCGATGTTCACGCCGAGAAGAATGCGATTGCTGGTGCTCACGAAAAGGCTCCTGAATGGACGAATAGTCGGCCCACAGCATACGGGTTGATCAGGGCTTGCGAAACAACTCGCGACTGACCAGTGGCCGCCCGCCCAGATGCACAGCCAGGGCCTGGCGCATCAGCCGCTTGGCTGCCGACAAGGCGCCTGGCGCACTCCAGTCGGCCTCGGCCATCGCCAGCAGCTCGGCACCGTTGAACAGCCCCGGTTGCAACAGGTAGACCTGCTCCAGGCCGGCATCCACCTGTAAGCGGTAAAGACCGTCCGCCGCAATGGGTTCGCCGTGCAGATCAGTGTTCAGGGCGAAGCCGTAGCCCAGGTCATCCAGCAGACGCCATTCGAAGGAGCGCAGCAGCGGCTCCAGCGGCCGGCCTTCAGCCAGGGCCAGCAGCGTGGCGGCGTAGTGGTCGAAGACGGCCGGGTGGGGATCTTCGGCGGGCAGCAGGCGGATCAGCAGTTCATTGAGGTACAAGCCGCTGAACAATGCCTCGCCGTTGAGCCACGCCGCGACGCCATTGCTTTCCATGCGCCCGACATTTTTCAACTCGCCCCGGCCACGGAACTCGACTTCCAGCGGCACGAACGGCCGCGCCAGCGTCCCGGCCTTGCCCCGCGCCCCACGCAACACCGCCCGCAGCCGCCCTTGCGGCGTGAGGAAGTCCACCAGGGCGCTGCTTTCGCGGTAGGCGCGGCTGTGGAGGACGTAGGCGGATTGGCCGGTGGGTTGGGTTGGGGGCATGGGAATCAGAGTTCTCAATGGACGAGCAGAGTTTTAAACAGCCCCAAACCAATGTGGGAGCGAGCTTGCTCGCGATAGCGGTCTGTCAGTCAACATCCATGTTGAACATCAGGCCCTCATCGCGAGCAAGCTCGCTCCCACAATGGTTCTCGGTACATCCAGTCAGCTGATCAGAGGTCGCCGTAACCCAACGAACGCAACGCTCGCTCGTCGTCGGACCAGCCGCCCTTCACCTTGACCCACAGGTTGAGCATGATCTTGGAGTCGAACAGCAGCTCCATGTCCTTGCGCGCCTCGGTGCCGATGCGCTTGATGCGCTCGCCCTTGTCGCCAATGATGATTTTCTTCTGGCCGTCACGTTCGACGAGGATCAATGCATGGATGTGCAGGGTCTTGCCCTGCTGCTTGAACTCTTCGATCTCGACCGTGATCTGGTACGGCAGCTCGGCACCCATCTGGCGCATGATTTTCTCACGCACCAGCTCGGCGGCGAGGAAACGGCTGCTGCGGTCGGTGATCTGGTCTTCGGGGAAGAAATGATCGTTTTCCGGCAGGTGTTCGGCAATCACCCGTTCCAGCGCGTCGAGGTTATGGCCGTGCTGGGCAGAGATCGGGATGATCTGGGCGTTCGGCAACTGTTCCTGCAACCAGGTCAGGTGCGGCATCAGGTCAGCCTTGTCTTCGATGCGATCGGTCTTGTTCAACGCCACGATCAAGGGACCTGTCACGTACTGGACGCGTTCGAGGACCATCTGGTCCTCTTCGGTCCACTTGGTACGGTCGACCACGAAGATCACCACGTCGACGTCTTTCAACGCCGCCGAGGCAGTCTTGTTCATGTAGCGGTTCAGGGCCTTTTCGCCGCCCTTGTGCATGCCCGGGGTGTCGACGTAGATCGCCTGCACGGCGCCTTCGGTCTTGATGCCCAGCATGTTGTGGCGGGTGGTCTGGGGCTTGCGCGAGGTGATCGCCAGCTTCTGGCCCAGGATGTGGTTCAGCAGCGTGGACTTGCCCACGTTCGGCCGACCGACAATGGCGACATAGCCGCAGCGGGTGACGGTTGTATCAGTCATTGCCATTCTCCACACCCAGGGCAATCAGTGCTGCGGCGGCCGCTACCTGTTCGGCAATACGACGACTCACACCCTGACCCCGGCTTTTTTCATTCAATAGGACCACTTCGCATTCGACGAAGAAGGTACGGCAATGCGGCTCACCCTGGATATCCACGACTTCGTAGCGCGGTAGCTCGCAACTGCGCGATTGCAGGAATTCCTGCAAACGGGTCTTCGGATCCTTGTTGGTGTCCACCAGCGTCAGGCTGTCGATCTCGGAGGTCAGCCAGGCCAGCACGCGTTCGCGCGCCATTTCCATGCCCGCATCCAGGTAGATCGCGCCAATCAACGCTTCCAGGGCATCGGCCAGGATCGACTCACGACGGAAACCGCCGCTTTTCAACTCACCGGAACCCAGGCGCAGGTAGTCGCCCAGGTCGAAACCACGGGCCAGTACGGCCAGGGTCTCACCTTTTACCAATCGTGCGCGCAAACGCGACAACTGGCCTTCGCGGGCCAGCGGGAAACGCTCGAACAGCGCCTCGCCGGCCACGAAGTTGAGGATGGCATCACCGAGGAATTCCAGGCGTTCGTTGTTGCGCCCGGCAAAACTGCGGTGAGTGAGGGCCAGGAGCATCAGGTCCTGATCCTTGAAGGTGTAGCCGAGCTGACGCTCGAGACGGCTTAGAGAAACGCTCACGGTTTACCCACGCTGAGTTCGTGGCTGGATTCCACCGCCACGGCGGCAAGGCGCCGTTGGCTTGGGACAATTAACGCTGTGTTCAAAAATACGTCCTGACTATCGTTGGCTTCATGCCTTCGGGCAACCTTGCGCAGGCTCCAGAAAAGCATTCGGCGCTGTGTTCAACAGCGCCGTGGGTGATTACTTGATCAGGCCAACCCGCGAGAAATTCGGCAGGTGACTGAGTTTGGGTTCCGGCCAGCTCATCCAGACCGCAAAGGCCTTGCCGACGATGTTCCGGTCCGGGACCATGCCCAGCAGGTCCTTGGGAATGTTCGGATCATCCCAGTACCGGCTGTCGTTGGAGTTGTCGCGGTTGTCGCCCATCATGAAGTAGTGCCCCGCCGGTACGGTCCACGAATGGTCCGGTGTAGCGCGGTAGCGGCTCATTTCCTTGCGGATCAGGTGCTCGGCCTCGCCGAGTTTTTCCCGGTAGAGCTCGGCACTGCCCAGCGTACCCGGCTCGGAGCCGAGCAACTGTTCGGCCACCGATTCGCCATTGACGAACAGGCGCTTGTCGGCGGTGTAGCGAACCGTGTCGCCCGGCAGGCCGACGACACGCTTGATGTAGTTGACGTTCGGGTCGCTCGGGAAGCGGAACACCATGACATCGCCGCGTTGCGGGTCACCGACTTCGATGACTTTCTTGTCGATCACCGGCAGGCGGATCCCGTAGGAGAACTTGTTCACCAGGATGAAGTCGCCCACGTCCAGGGTCGGCTTCATCGAGCCGGACGGGATCTGGAAAGGCTCCACCAGGAACGAGCGCAGCACCAGCACGATGAACAGCACCGGGAAGAACGACTTGCCGTACTCGACCAGCAGCGGTTCCTTGTTGAGCTTTTCGACCACTACACCATCAGGCTGGCTGACGCTGCCCTGATAAGAGGCGATGGCCGCCCGGCGCCGAGGCGCCAGGAACAACAGATCAAGCAACGCCAACAGGCCGCAGACAAACACGGCGATAACCAGCAACAGCGGGAAATTTAGCGACATAGGACCTAACTATCCAACCTGAGCACCGCAAGGAAGGCTTCCTGTGGAATTTCCACGTTACCGACCTGCTTCATGCGTTTTTTACCGGCCTTCTGCTTTTCCAACAGCTTGCGCTTACGGCTGACGTCGCCACCGTAGCATTTGGCCAATACGTTCTTTCTGAGCGCCTTGACGGTTGTACGCGCCACAATCTGCCCGCCAATGGCGGCCTGGATTGCCACATCGAACATCTGCCGCGGAATCAGTTCCTTCATCTTCTCGGTCAATGCACGACCTTTGTAGTGCGCGTTGTCACGGTGCACGATCAATGCCAGGGCATCGACTTTCTCACCGTTGATCAGCACATCCAGCTTCACCAGATTAGCCGATTGGTAACGATCGAAATGATAGTCCAGCGAAGCATAACCGCGACTGGTGGATTTGAGGCGGTCGAAGAAGTCCAGTACCACCTCGTTCATCGGCAGGTCGTAGGTCACCTGGACCTGCGTGCCGAGGAACAGCATGTCGTGTTGTACGCCACGCTTCTCGATGCACAACGTAATGACGTTGCCCAGGTGCTCCTGAGGCACAAGGATGTTGGCCCGCACGATCGGTTCGCGCATGTCCTCGATGGCCGACAGGTCCGGCAGCTTGGACGGGTTGTCGACGTAGATGGTTTCGCCGTTCTTGAGCAGCAGCTCGAAGATTACGGTCGGTGCCGTGGTAATCAGGTCCAGGTCGTATTCGCGCTCCAGGCGCTCCTGGATGATTTCCATGTGCAACATGCCCAGGAACCCGCAGCGGAAGCCGAAGCCCAGGGCATCGGAGCTTTCCGGGGTGTATTGCAGGGACGAGTCGTTCAGGGTCAGCTTTTGCAGGGCTTCGCGGAAATCCTCGAAGTCGTCGGAGCTGACCGGGAACAGGCCGGCATAGACCTGCGGCTGGATGCGTTTGAAACCTGGCAGCACATCGACGTCGGGGGTGGAGCTCAAGGTCAGGGTGTCGCCGACCGGCGCCCCGTGGATGTCCTTGATACCGGCGATGATGAAGCCCACTTCACCGGCCTTCAGGTCTACGGTGGCGGTGTGTTTCGGGTTGAATACACCGACGCTGTCCACCAGGTGGATCTTGCCGGTGGACTTGACCAGGATCTTGTCGCCCTTCTTCACGCGGCCATGGCGCACGCGAACCAGGGACACCACGCCCAGGTAGTTGTCGAACCAGGAGTCGATGATCAACGCTTGCAGCGGATCTTCGATGTTGCCGGTCGGTGCGGGAATGGTGTGCACCAGGCGCTCGAGCACTTCGTCCACGCCCAGGCCGGTCTTGGCACTGCAGGTGACCGCGTCGGTGGCATCGATGCCGATGATTTTCTCGATTTCTTCCTTCACGCGGTCCGGATCGGCCTGGGGCAGGTCGATCTTGTTCAGTACCGGCATGACTTCCAGGCCCTGCTCGATGGCCGTGTAGCAGTTGGCAACCGACTGGGCTTCGACGCCCTGGCCGGCGTCGACCACCAGCAGCGCACCTTCACAGGCCGCCAGCGACCGGCTGACTTCATAAGTGAAGTCGACGTGGCCCGGGGTATCGATGAAGTTCAGCTGATAGGTGATGCCGTCGCGGGCCTTGTAGTAGAGGGTAACGCTGTGGGCCTTGATGGTGATCCCGCGTTCACGCTCCAGGTCCATGGAGTCCAGGACCTGGGCTTCCATTTCACGCTCGGCCAGGCCGCCGCACATCTGGATGAAGCGATCGGCCAGCGTCGACTTGCCATGGTCAATGTGGGCGATGATGGAGAAATTGCGGATATGACTCAAATCACTCACGGATCAACACTCAAAAAGGCTGCAGGCATAGCCCGCCGAAAAATAGCCGGGAATTGTACCTGATACACCGCGCGAGTGGGAGCAAAGCTTGCTCGCGAAACGGCCGCCCCGATCCATGAAAGACCGCAGGGCCTTCATCGCGGGCAAGCCTTGCTCCCACAGATTGCCACACAGCCTTGCTTCCACAGCCCCCTCGCTACACGTGCAATCAACCGGCCCGACGCAACAGCCAGAGCCCGGCCAACGCGCAGACACCGGCCGGCACCAGCACCGCAAACAGCGGCGAGAAGCCGAACACCAGGCTCGACGGCCCCAGCAGATCCTGGGCAATGCGGAAAGTGAAGCCCACCAGTACGCCGGTAAACACCCGCTGGCCAAGGGTCACCGAACGCAGCGGACCGAAAATGAAGGAAATCGCCATCAACACCAGGGCAGCGGTGACCAACGGCTGCAACACCTTGACCCAAAAAGCCAGCCAGTAGCGGCCGTTATTCAAGCCCTGGTCCGCCAGGTAGTGGATATACCCCCACAAGCCGGTAATCGACAGGGATTCAGGCGCCATCACCACGGTGCTGAGCAGCTGCGGGCTGATCGACACGTCCCAACGCTCCTGCGGGGCGGCGACCACCTCGGTGCGCTTGTCATGAAACAAGGTGGTCGTGACATCGCTCAACTGCCAGTGGTCCTCGGCGAAATTGGCGCGCTTGGCAAAGCTCGACGACAGCATGTGCCGCTGGTCGTCGAAGCGATAACGGGTCACGCCGTACAGAATGCCGTTGGGCTGGACCGAGTTGATATGGATGAACTCGTCGCCCTGGCGGTGCCACAGGCCGTGCTTGGCGCTTTGCGCATCGCCGCCGCCCTGGGCCAGGGAACGGTTGGCCTGGGCAGTATTTTCGGTGGCTGGGGCGATGTATTCGCCGATCAACACACCCACCAGCATCAACACCAGCATGGGCTTCATCACCGCCCAGACGATCCGACCAATGGACACGCCGGCGGCGCGCATGATGGTCAGCTCGCTGTTGCTGGCCAGGCTGCCCAGGCCGATCAGGCAACCGATCAGCGCGGCCATCGGCAGCATGTCGTACAAACGCCGTGGTGCCGTCAGCAGCACGTAGCTCGCCACGTCCGTCAGCGTGTAGGTGTCGCTGACATCGCTCATTTCATCGATGAAGGCAAACAGGGTCGCCAGGCCGAGGATGATCCCCAGCACCGCGAGGATCGCCATGAACACGCTGCTGCCGATGTAGCGATCGAGTTTAACCACGGGCCACCTCCAGCGCGCTGCGACGACTGGCCAGCTTCAGGCGTAGCGGCTCCCAATAGAGCAGCCCCAGGCCGATGGCCAGGAAGATCGAGTGCACCCACCACAGGCCCAAGGCTGGCGGGATCTTGCCTTTTTCCAACGCACCGCGAGCGGAAATCAGGATGGTCAGGTAAGCCATATACAGAAGAATCGCCGGCAGCAGCTTGAGGAAACGCCCCTGGCGCGGGTTGACCCGCGACAGCGGGACCGCCATGAGGGTCACGATAAACACCAGCAGCGGCAAGGACAGGCGCCATTGCAGCTCGGTACGGGCACGAATGTCCTTGTTGCCCAGCAGGCTGGCGGTGGGCATCGCGTCGCGATCAGTGACTTCGTCGCTGACCTCGGGCTTGGGCAACAGCACGCCATAGGTGTCGTACTGGATGGCCCGGTAATCGGCCTGCCCGGGCTTGCCGTCATAGCGATAGCCGTTTTTCAGGATCAGGTAGCGGTTGCCGTCGGGACTGATTTCCTGCCGGCCCTTCTCGGCCACCAGCACGGAAATGCCGCGGTCCTTCTTGGTATCCGAAGACAGGTTCTTTTGGGTAATGAAGACGCCACCCAGGTCGATCCGGTCGTCCGAGAGCTGTTCGGTGTAGGTCACCCGCGTACCGTCGCGCAGGGCCTGGAAACGCCCCGGCACCAGGGTGTCGAACTCGGTCATGGCGTCCTGCTGGTTGATCAGCAACTGGAACTGGTTGGCGCCCTGGGGGGCCAGGCTCAGGCTCAGCCAGGCCACCACCAGCGCCACCAACGTGGCCGGGAACAGCGTCATGCGAAACAGGCGCTGTTGGCTCATGCCGGTGGCCGACAGCACGGTCATTTCGCTGTCCAGGTACAAGCGCCCGTAGGCCAGCAGGATGCCGAGGAACAACCCCAGTGGCAGGATCAATTGCAAGAAACCCGGCAGGCGGAACCCCATGATCAGGAACAGCGAGCCCGGGTCCAGGGCGCCGGAGGCCGCCTGGGCGAGGTATTTGATGAAGCGCCCGCTCATGATGATGACCAGCAGCACGGCGCTGACGGCGCTCAGGGTCAGCAGGACTTCACGGGATAGATAACGAAAGACGATCAAACCAGACACTCCAGGGTTGTCAGGCTAAGGCGGCCAAACAAGAAACGTATCGAGTCGGCCCGCCAACGCGAGCCGCCGAAAAAAGAGCCGCATTATCCTGTGATTGGAGGCGCCTGTCACTTCGCACGCTTTAAGCCGGTGCTTAAAGCCAAAAGTTAGCGCCGTCGAGGGTTGTCAGGCTCGGGCGCCGGGGTTCAAACTGCGGCCTTTGTCGCCGGCAAGCACCGGCGCTTCTTTTATATAGAAGAAGCTCGCTCAGCGCGCCATTGTGTCGGCGCCTGGCCTCTTGACCATTGACTCAGGGATCCGGACATGGAACTGGTTGTAAAAAGCGTCAGCCCAGAAACGTTGAAAACCGCCACACTGGTAGTCGCCGTCGGTGAAAACCGCAAGCTCGGCGTAGTCGCCACCCAGCTCGATACCCTGAGCGGCGGGGCCATCAGCGCCGTACTCAAGCGCGGCGACCTGGCCGGCAAGGTCGGCCAGAGCCTGTTGCTGCACAACCTGCCCAATCTCAAGGCCGAGCGCGTGCTGCTGGTGGGCGTGGGCAAGGACGCTGAACTGGGCGATCGTCCGTTCCGTAAAATCATTGCCGGCGTGCTGGGCACCCTCAAGGGCCTTGGCGGCGCTGAGGCCGCCCTGGCGTTGGACGAATTGGTGATCAAGGGCCGCGACAGCTACGGCAAGAACCGCTTGCTGGCCGAAACCCTGGTAGACGGCGAATACCAGTTCGACCAGTTCAAGAGCCAGAAAGCCGAACCCCGCGCCCTGAAAAAAATCACCGTGCTGACCATCAAGGCCGCCCAGGCTGAAGTCCAGCGTGCCGTGACCCACGCCACCGCGATTGCCAACGGCATGGCGTTCACCCGCGACCTGGGCAACCTGCCACCGAATATCTGCCACCCAACGTTCCTCGGCGAACAAGCCAAGGCACTGGGCAAGGAATTCAAGGGCCTGAAGGTCGAAGTCTTCGACGAGAAGAAAATCAAGGACCTGGGCATGGGTTCGTTCTACTCCGTCGGCCAGGGCAGCGCCCAGCCACCGCGCCTGATCGTCATGCAATACAACGGTGGCAAGAAATCCGAGAAGCCGTACGCACTGGTCGGCAAGGGCATCACCTTCGACACCGGCGGCATCAGCCTCAAGCCGGGCGCAGGCATGGATGAGATGAAGTACGACATGGGCGGCGCCGCGAGCGTGTTCGGCACCCTGCGCGCCGTGCTCGAACTGCAACTGCCGATCAACCTGGTGTGCATCCTGGCCTGCGCCGAGAACATGCCCAGCGGCACGGCCTCGCGCCCAGGCGACATCGTCACCACCATGAGCGGCCAGACCGTGGAAATCCTCAATACCGACGCCGAAGGCCGCCTGGTGCTGTGCGATGCCCTCACCTACTCCGAGCGCTTCAAGCCGCAAGCAGTGATCGACATCGCGACCCTGACCGGCGCCTGCATCGTCGCCCTCGGCTCCCACACCTCGGGCCTGCTGGGCAACAACGACGAGCTGATCGGCCAACTGCTCAGCGCCGGCCAACAAGCCGACGACCGCGCCTGGCAGTTGCCGCTGTTCGACGAGTACCAGGAACAACTGGACAGCCCGTTTGCCGACATCGCCAACATCGGCGGCCCGAAAGCCGGGACCATCACCGCAGCCTGCTTCCTGTCGCGCTTTACCAAGAACCTGAACTGGGCGCACCTGGACATCGCCGGCACGGCGTGGACCAGCGGTGGCAAGGACAAGGGCGCCACCGGTCGTCCGGTGCCCCTGCTGACCCAGTACCTGCTGGACCGCGCCAAGGCCTGACACCAATGACCGTCGTTGGCGTCACCCTCGGGTGGCGTCAGCGGCGGCTCAGGAACCGCAATGACCAAAGTCGATTTCTATATCCTGCCCAGCGCCGACCCGTCGGCGCGGCTGGATTTCGCCTGCAAGCTCGTTGAAAAGGCCTGGCGCATGGGGCACCGCATCTACCTGCATTGCAGCGATGCCGCCCAGCGCGAGGACCTGGACGCACGCTTGTGGGCTTTCAAGGGCGAGAGCTTCGTGCCCCACGGCCCGGCCGAAAACGAACCCGAAGGGTTGATCGTGCTTGGGCTGGGGGATGACTGCGGCCAGCACCAGGACCTGCTGGTCAACCTCGACCTGAAAGTACCGGCCTTTGCCCAGCGCTTCGCCCGTGTGGCGGAAGTGGTGGTCGAAGACCCGGCCATCCGACAAGCCGCGCGGGAGAGTTTCCGTTTCTACCGCGAACAGGGCTATCCTCTGCAAGACCACCGTTTACAGCGACTCTGAGCCCTACGATGGACACTCCAAAACCGCCACAAAAGCCCGCGCACCTGCTGGATGACCTCGAGTCGATCCGCCAACTGCTCGGCGACGACAACCTGCAACCGCCGCTGCTGACCGACACGGTCGTGCACGAGCCGGTGCATGACGAACAGATCCCCCTGCTGTTCGACCCGATCAACGGCCAGCCGGAACCCAAGCCTGCTGCCAAGACCGAAGCCAAAGGACCCGACGCCCTGTTGCACCTGGACAGCGAACTGCGCGCTGCCGCGCAGTTGATCCTGCAAGACGTCATCGACGACTTCGCCCCGCACATCGAGACCGAGATCAAGCGTCGGCTGGATGCGCGGATGGAGCGGTTGCTCAGCCAGTACGAGTAACCCCCAGACTTACTGACCACCGAACACCTTGTGGGAGCGAGCTTGCTCGCGATAGCCGTGTGTCAGTCAACATCAATGTTGCTGATCTGCCGTTATCGCGAGCAAGCTCGCTCCCACATCGTTCCGTTGCGCCCACAAGCCATCTGCCAAGCTTCCAGCTTGCTGCATGTGGCTTGCACCAGCCCCGCCCGCTATACTTCCCGGCTTTTCCTGAATAAATGCCAATAGGGTCCCGCCGCGCATGGATAAGACCTACCAGCCGCACGCCATTGAAACTTCCTGGTACAACACCTGGGAGTCCGAGAATTATTTCGCTCCGCAAGGCGCGGGCGATTCCTACACCATCATGATCCCGCCGCCAAACGTCACTGGCAGCCTGCACATGGGCCACGGTTTCAACAACGCAATCATGGACGCGCTGATCCGTTTCCGGCGCATGCAAGGTCGCAACACCTTGTGGCAGCCGGGCACCGACCACGCTGGTATCGCCACGCAGATGCTGGTGGAACGCCGCCTCGAAGCCCAGGGCCAGAATCGCCATGACCTGGGTCGCGAGAAATTCCTCGAGAAAGTCTGGGAATGGAAAGACGAGTCCGGTGGCAACATCAGCCGCCAGATCCGTCGCCTCGGCTCGTCCGTGGACTGGAGCCGCGAACGCTTCACCATGGACGACGGTCTCTCGGAAGCGGTGAAGGAAGCCTTCGTGCGCCTGCATGAAGACGGGCTGATCTATCGCGGCAAGCGCCTGGTCAACTGGGACACCAAGTTGCACACGGCCATTTCCGACCTCGAAGTGGAGAACCACGACGAGAAAGGTTTCCTGTGGAACCTGAAGTACCCTCTGGCCGACGGCGCCAAGACCGCCGAAGGCAAGGATTACCTGATCGTTGCCACCACGCGTCCGGAAACCATGCTGGGCGACTCCGCCGTGGCGGTGAACCCGAACGATGAACGCTACCAGGCGCTGATCGGCAAGTTCGTCGAACTGCCGCTGGTTGGCCGTCGTATCCCGATCATCGGCGACGACTACTGCGACCCTGAATTCGGTACCGGCTGCGTGAAAATCACCCCGGCCCACGACTTCAACGACTACGAAGTCGGCAAGCGCCACAACCTGCCGCTGCTGAACATCTTCGACAAGAACGCCAACATATTGCCGGCAGCCCAGGCATTCAACCTCGACGGCACGCTGAACGAAAGCGTCGACGGCCAGATCCCGGCCGAATACGCCGGCCTGGACCGCTTCGAAGCACGCAAGCAGATCGTCGCGGCATTCGATGCCGCCGGCCTGCTGGTCAGCGTCGACGACCATGCCCTGAAAGTCCCGAAAGGCGACCGCTCCGGCACCATCATCGAACCGTGGTTGACCGACCAGTGGTACGTGTCCACCAAGCCGCTGGCTGAACCTGCGATTGCCGCCGTGGAAGACGGCCGCATCCAGTTCGTGCCCAAGCAATACGAAAACATGTACTTCTCGTGGATGCGCGACATCCAGGATTGGTGCATCAGCCGCCAGCTGTGGTGGGGCCATCGCATTCCGGCCTGGTACGACGAGTCGGGCAAGGTCTATGTCGGCCGCGATGAAGCCGAAGTCCGCGCCAAGCACAACCTCGGCCCGGACGTTGCCCTGGCGCAGGACAACGACGTCCTCGACACCTGGTTCAGCTCGGGCCTGTGGACCTTCTCGACACTGGGCTGGCCGCAGCAGACCGAGTTCCTGAAGAAATTCCACTCCACCGACGTGCTGGTCACCGGCTTCGACATCATTTTCTTCTGGGTCGCCCGGATGATCATGATGACCATGCACCTGATGAAGAACGAAGACGGCACGCCGCAAGTGCCGTTCAAGACCGTCTACGTCCACGGCCTGGTGCGCGACGGCCAGGGCCAGAAGATGTCCAAGTCCAAGGGCAACGTCCTCGACCCGCTGGACATCATCGACGGCATCGACCTGGAAACCCTGGTGCAGAAACGCACCTCCGGCCTGATGCAGCCGAAACTGGCGAAGAAAATCGAGAAAGCCACCCGCGAAGAATTCGCCGAGGGCATCGCCAGCTACGGCACCGACGCCCTGCGCTTCACCTTCTGCTCACTGGCGTCCACCGGTCGCGACATCAAGTTCGACATGGGCCGCGTCGAAGGCTATCGCAACTTCTGCAACAAGATCTGGAACGCCGCGCGCTACGTGCTGGACAAAGGCGAAGACTGCGGCCAGAACGGCGAAGCCTTTGAGCTGACCCTGGCCGATCGCTGGATCATTTCGCAGTTGCAACGCACCGAAGCCGAAGTGACCCGCCAGCTCGATCAGTTCCGTTTCGACCTGGCCGCGCAAGCCTTGTACGAGTTCATCTGGAACCAGTATTGCGACTGGTACCTGGAGCTGTCCAAGCCGGTGCTGTGGGACGAAAACGCACCGGTCGAACGCCAGCGCGGCACCCGTCGCACCCTGGTGCGCGTACTGGAAGTGGCCCTGCGCCTGGCGCATCCGTTCATGCCGTTCATCACCGAGGAAATCTGGCAGCGCATCGCACCGCTGGCAGGCGTCCAAGGCAAGACGATCATGCTGCAACCTTGGCCAGTGGCCAACGAAAGCCGCATCGATCCGGCGGCCGAAGACGACATCGAGTGGCTCAAGACCTTCATGCTCGGCCTGCGTAACATCCGCGCCGAAATGAACATCGGCCCGGGCAAGCCACTGGCCTTGTTCCTGAAGAACGCCAGCGCCGAAGACCTGCGCCGCCTCAACGAAAACGAGGCGCTGCTCAAGAAACTGGCGAAGCTTGAATCGGTGACGGTCCTGGCCGCCGGCGAAGAAGCACCACTGTCGGCCACCGCCCTGGTTGGCGAGATGGAAGTGCTGGTGCCGATGGCGGGCCTGATCGACAAGGCCGCGGAACTGGCGCGCCTGGACAAGGAAATCCTGCGCCTCAAAGGCGAAGTGCAGCGGGTCGGCGGCAAGCTGTCCAACGCCGGCTTCGTCGACAAGGCGCCGGCCGAAGTCATCGAGAAGGAACGGGCTAAACTGGCCGAGGCTGAACAGGCCTTGGGCAAGCTGGCCGAGCAACATGGGCGGATCTCCAGCCTGTAACGGCGGTTCGCAATGAAAAAGGAGGTCCTATTGGACCTCCTTTTTCATGCCCACCCCTTTCCTTTCAAGTACCGCAACCCCTGTGGGAGCGAGCTTGCTCGCGATAGCGGCGGGTCAGCCAACCCATATGCCAACTGACAAACTGCTATCGCGAGCAAGCTCCCTCCCACATTTAAATCGCGCAGCCATCAAGACCGGGCCGGATGTGGGACAATGCCCGCCACTTTTTGAACCATCCCCGAATCGACTCGCCCATGACCGCCCCCCGCACACCCAAACCTGCCCGCCAGAAGCCCAAGCCCGCCCCAGCGGCTAAAACCGTGGCGCCGCGTGAGAAGGCCAGCCTGCATCCGCGCAACCGCCACCAGGGCCGCTACGACTTCCCAGCGTTGATCAAGAGCACGCCGGAACTGGCAAAGTTCGTGATCACCAACCCCTACGGCAAGGAAAGCATCGACTTTGCCAGCCCCGACGCCGTACGGGTGTTCAACCGGGCGCTGCTCAAGGCTTTCTATGGCATCGCCCACTGGGATATTCCGGCCGACTACCTGTGCCCGCCGGTGCCAGGTCGGGCGGACTATGTGCACTTTCTCGCCGATTTGCTCGCCAGCCACAACGCCGGTGAAATCCCCCGCGGGGCGGCAGTCAAGGTGCTGGACATCGGCACCGGCGCCAACTGCGTCTATCCGTTGATCGGCTACAGCGACTACCGCTGGCACTTCCTCGGTTCGGAGATCGACCCGACGGCCATCGCCTCGGCCAAGGCCATCGTCCAGTCCAATGGTTTGAACAAGGCCATCCAGTTGCGCCAGCAAGCCAACCGCAAGCAGATCCTCCTGGGCCTGTTGGAGGATGGCGAACGGTTCGACCTGACGATGTGCAACCCGCCGTTCCATGCGTCCCTGGAGGAAGCCACCAAGGGCAGCCAGCGCAAGTGGCGGGCACTGGGCAAGGCCGATCCGAAGCGCAAGCTGCCGGTGCTGAATTTCGGCGGTCAGGCTGCGGAGTTGTGGTGCGAGGGCGGGGAAGCCCGGTTCGTGACGCAACTGATCGGCGAAAGCGCGCAGTTGGCCGGGCAAGTGCTGTGGTTCAGCACCCTGGTGTCGAAGGCGTCGAACCTGCCGGCGATTCAAACCGCGCTGAAAAAGGCCGGGGCGCTGCACAGCCAGGTGGTGGAGATGTCCCAGGGCCAGAAGCAGAGTCGTTTCGTGGCCTGGACCTTCCAGACCGAGGCCCAGCAACAAGCCTGGCGCCAGTCGCGTTGGGTTCGCAAGGATTAGAAAGACGCTGCTCTACTGTAGGAGCTGCCGAGCGAAGCGAGGCTGCGATCTTTTGATCTTTCACTTGAGATTCAACTGCCAGGGGAAAGATCGCAGCCTCGCTTCACTCGGCAGCTCCTACAGGTGGTTTCAAGGCAATAAAAAACCGTGCCCGGATCGCTCCGAGGCACGGTTTTTTTTACTTCGGTCTTACTTGTTGACCGCGTCGGTCAGGCCTTTGGCCACAACCAGCTTGATCACTTTCTTGGCAGCGATTTCGATGGCAGCGCCAGTCGAAGGGTTGCGGCCGGTACGGGCAGGACGCTCGGTGACTTTCAGCTTGCCAACACCTGGCAGAGTGATTTCGCCGCCATTTTCCAGCTGATCGGCAACGACTTGGCCCAGTTGGTCCAGCAGCGAACGCACGGTAGCTTTTGGTGCGTCTACAGATTCAGCCAAATCAGCGATCAGTTGGTCTTTAGTAAGAGCCATGTAGTGTTCCTTCCCTATCAAATTCATATGGATTGCAGAGTGCAGTGTCAGCCATCGAGCCCGATCTCTCTTGATCAGGCACCCTCGGCAATCACCGCGACGGATCGGGGTAATAGATGCCGAAAACCGGGTTTGGTTCGACCTGACAGATGCTGAATGCACGCTTAACGCAGTGACTTCGCGTAAGACCGGGCAAAACTAGCACAACGCCTCTGAAATATCCGCCTCTAGCTACCCATTTGGTCAGCTTTCTTGCGCTAAAACGTTAAAAAAATGCATATAGGGTGTCGGACGGGTCTGAAAGGGCCTTTGCCGGATTCCAAAACCAGTGATTGCGGTACACTGGGCCCTTTTTCGGGGAGCGCGCCCTCCTCTCTTTCAACAGCCGAGAAATCCATGCCGATCCGTCATTGCATCGTCCACCTGATCGACAAAAAACCCGACGGCACCCCAGCAGTGCTCCATGCCCGCGACTCCGAACTGGCAGAGTCCTCGGCCATCGAGAACATGCTCGCCGACCTCAACGAGAGCTATAACGCCAAGCAAGGCAAGGCCTGGGGCTTTTTTCATGCCGAGTCCGGGGCGCATCCGTTCAGCGGCTGGCTGAAGGAGTACCTGGACGGCGGCAAGGACTTCACCGCCTTCAGTCGCGTGGCGGTGGAACACCTGCAAAAGCTGATGGAAGAGTCCAACCTGTCGGTGGGCGGCCACGTGCTGTTCGCGCATTACCAGCAAGGCATGACCGACTACCTGGCCATCGCCCTGCTGCACCATAGCGAAGGCGTGGCGGTGACCGATGAGCTGGACGTGACCCCGTCCCGCCACCTGGACCTGGGCCAGTTGCACCTGGCGGCGCGGATCAACGTGTCGGAATGGCAGAACAACAAGCAATCGAAGCAGTACATCTCGTTCATCAAGGGCAAGAACGGCAAGAAGGTCTCGGAATATTTCCGTGACTTCATCGGCTGCCAGGAAGGTGTCGACGGCCCCGGCGAGACCCGCACCCTGCTCAAGGCCTTCAGTGACTTCGTCGAAAGCGAAGACCTGCCGGAAGACGATGCCCGGGAAAAGACCAAGACCCTGGTCGACTACGCCAGCAGCCAGGCCAAGCTCGGCGAGCCGATGGGCCTGGAAGAACTGTCCGGGCTGATCGATGAAGATCGCCCGAAAGCCTTCTACGATCACATCCGCAACAAGGACTACGGGTTGTCGCCGGAAATCCCGGCGGATAAACGCACCCTCAACCAGTTCCGCCGCTTCACCGGCCGCGCCGAGGGCTTGTCCATCAGCTTCGAAGCGCACTTGCTGGGCTCCAAGATCGAGTACGACGAAGAGGCCGGCACGCTGATCATCAAGGGCCTGCCCACGTCGCTGACCGACCAGCTCAAGCGTCGCAATTGATGTTTGGTGGGGTGCTGAAGAAATTCCTGCTGATTCTGCTGGTGGTGGTGGCCTATCAGAACTGGGGCAAGATCGAGCGGGTGTTCAACCCGTCACAGATGGTTTCCGAGCAGGTTCGCAGCAACGCCCGCGTCGTGCTGTATGCCACCGACTGGTGCGGCTACTGCAAGGCAACCCGGCGGTTCCTGGATGAGAAAGGCGTGCCGTTTCGCGAGTTCGATATCGAAAAGGACATCCAGGCGCGCAAGGCCTATGAGGCTCTAGGCGGTCGAGGGATTCCGATCCTGGACGTGAACGGCACGTTGATTCGTGGGTATGAGCCGGAGAATATTCTCAGGGCGTTGTCCGCGATATAGGTATGAGGGCCTCATCGCGAGCAAGCTCGCTCACGCACAGTGATTGGCGGCAAACGCAGATCCAGTCAACCACACACCGCCCCTGTGGGAGCGAGCTTGCTCGCGATAACGGACCGATATTCAACATCAATATCGACTGATCTGGCGCCATCGCGAGCAAGCTCGCTCCCACAGGGTCATTCGTTGTTCATCGAGCTTCGATCCGGAAGCCAAACCGCGGAAAGTGCACATGCACCACCCCGCCCCGCGCGTCTTCGCGACGCAGAATCAATTCTTCGCTGCCAGCAAACAACAACTCCCCGACCACCGGATCGACGCCATAGTCGGTCGCAGCGATACTCACCTGTTGCCCTGTCATGAACCCGTTCGGCTCGTCGAATGCCTCATCCGGCAGCGCTGCCGGCGTAGCGGTGCGGGCAACGTCCAAGGCTTCTTCGGCGCTCATCTGGCTCGAGGCACCATGGCCGAAACCCAACACCCGCGCCAGCCAGGCCGAGACAGCCGGATACGCATCCACCAGCGACGAGGTGACCGGAGTGCCCTTGAGGAACCACAGTGGATGGGCCATGGCGAAGTCGGCAATCGACGGATCACCCAACAGGAAATCGCCCTCCTCACGCTGCAACTGTTGCTCCAGCCGGGCCATGATCGTCGGCCATTGGTGCTTGGCCTGCTCGGCGGCCAAGCGTGTAGTCGTGCCGCCACTGAACAGCCCGGCACGATCACTGATGAACGCCTTGATCGCTTCGGGCGATAGCTTGGCGAACCGCACCGCCACCGACTCCGGCTGGAACACCAGGCTCACCGCATGCTGGAACACCACCGAATCGGCCCAGGCCGCAAAGGACGCGGCAAGCATTTCCCGGCCTTCGGGGAACAGCGCCGGCGAGGCTTTTTCCTGCTCCAGGCGGCGGGCCATCAGCGACGTATCGCAATAGATATCCGCGCCGACCTGCAATACCGGCGTCTTGCGGTAACCACCCGTCAGCGCCGTCAGGTCAGGCTTGGGCATCATCGGCGGGATGCTCACCGAACGCCAGGACAGCCCCTTGAAGCCCAGCAGCAGCCGGGCTTTTTCCGCGAAAGGAGACGTCGGGTAATGATGAAGGATCAGCTCTGACATGAGATTAGCCACTGCAGGAATGAAGTCCTACAGCTTAGCGCGCCTGATCGAGACAGCCTACCGGCCTGATAAAGGCCTATCAGCCCGGCTGATCGAGCGACAGCGCACTGGCCACCAGGCATTCCTTGGCGCTTTTCTTGAGTTTTTTGATCAGCCGCTCCTGGCGTAGGGCCTCGCCCTTGTCGCGACAGGCCTCGGTGTACACCAAAGCCACTGCCGGGCTGGACAGGAAGAAGCGTGCCCCCTTGCCGCTTTGATGCTTGGCGAAACGCCGCACCGGGTCATCACTGATGCCGCAGTACAGCGAGCCGTTGGCGGCCCGCACCAGGTAGACAAACCAGGTTTTGTCCGCTTCGGCTGGGCCTTGTGCAGGCAGATCGGGAGAGGGGGTGGCGGTCGTCACTAGATGTTCAACAGATCGGCAAAGACAAGCCGCGATCTTATCAGCGACTGGCCTGGAACGCCCGCAGCCCCTTGAGCGCCTGGGCCCTGACGGCGTTGCGCACCAGTGGTGTCCAGCCCAGCAACAGGCCCTTGGCACCTAATGCCTGGCGAGACCAGCGCCACAGATCGAAGCTGTCGTGGTGCTCGCAGATCTTGCCGTCGCGAAAAACGAAGCGCGCCTGAATGTCATTGATCACGACGTTGCCGGTCTGGCTGAACAAGTACGTCGCCACCCAATGAGCACCACCGGTACGCTCATCGCTGCGCACGTTATCGAAGGTCAGGGAAAAGTCCTTGGCCCGGGTCGTCAGCATGCGCCACATGTCGCCGGCATCGCGCCCGCGCAGCTCGCCGAACGCCGGGTCGCTGAACAGCACGTCGTCGGTGTAGCAAGCGCTCATGGCTTCGGCGTCCAGGCGTTGGAAGGCCTGATAAAAACGACTGATCAAGGCGTTGTGGGCATCACTCATGGACAGGCTCCGAAAAACGTTTCAGTAGGCCAGTACGATAATCTGCCGCCGCAGGGAAGACTATCGTCATTCGCCATGAAAATGATATCAACGAAGGTCAGTGACCCTTTCGCTGCTGACCCCGACGTAAAACGCCCGGCCTGCGCCGATGCCCGCGACGATCGCCCCCAGGCCAACCAGGCCGAAGATCCAGCCCAGGGCATTCCAGCCGCCGGTCAAGTCGTGGACCACACCCACCGCGAACGGCCCCAGGGACGCCAGCGTATAGCCGAAGCCCTGGGCCATGCTGGAAAGGTTGGCGGCCACGTGGGCGTCCCGCGAACGCAGCACGATCAGCGTGAGCGCCAGGCTGAATGATCCGCCCTGCCCCAGCCCCAGCAGGATCGCCCAGCCCCACAAGCCATCGAGCGGAGCGTAGAGGCAACCGAACAACCCGCCCAGGACCATGAGCATGACGATCACGATGGCCAGGCGTTGGTCCTTGCCACGTGTTGCCAACCAGGGCGCCGCGAGGGAACTGATCAACTGCACGATGACCGAACCGGACAGCACCAGCCCGGCCTGGGTTGGCGTCAGGCCGCGTCCAATCAGGATCGACGGCAGCCAGCCAAAGACGATGTAGGCCAGGGACGATTGCAGCCCCATGTACAAGGTTACTTGCCAGGCCAGGGGATCTCGCAGCAAACCGCGGACCCGGTACGCCACTTGGTGGGCACCGTGTTTCTCGCCCACTTGCGGTAACCAGAACATCGCGGCCAGTAGCGCCGGGACCACCCAGAAGCCCAGGCCCAAGGCCCAGCTGTGGCCAAGCTGCTCGCTCAGCGGCACGGTCGCCCCGGCCGCCATCGCCGCGCCCAGGCACAAAGCCATGGTGTAGACACCGGTCATGGTGCCAGCCTGCTTGGCGAAGTCACGCTTGACGATGCCCGGCAGCAGCACGCCGATCACACCGATACTCGCGCCGGCCAGGATGCTGCCGACAAACAGCCCGACCTGACCGAAGGCGCTGCGCAAGACAATCCCACCCGCCAGCGTCAACAAGATCCCCAGCACCACGCGCTCGGCACCGAAGCGCCGCGCCAGCACCGGCGCCAGCGGCGCGAACAGGCCCAGGCAAAGCACAGGCAATGTGGTCAGCAAACCGGCCTGGGCAGCCGACAGGCCGAGGCTTCTTGATACTTCGCTGAGCAACGGCGCCATGCTCGACAACGCCGGACGCAGGTTCAGCGCCACCAGGATCAACCCGAGCAGCAACAGCCAGGGACGACGCACCAACGGATGGCGCTGCTGGGCCTGCTCATCGTCGGCCTCGGCGTCAATCAACAGTTCTTCGAGTTCGGCGGCGCGTTTGGGCGCCGTCGAAGTGGCAGGGTCAAGCAGATCGCGGGACATGGAAAGCTCGGGTTCAGGGTTCATTGATCAACTGCCGGCAAAGGGCCTTGGCCTGCTCCGGATCCTGTCGTTCGACGGCCTCAAGGATTTCGACGTGCAGGTCGAACACATGTTGATGGCGGGGAATGATGTTGAGGCTCTGGCGCAGCTGTGCGCCGATGACGCTCGAAAAGTAGCGATACAGCTCGCTAAGTGCGGGGTTGTGCGCGGCATCCACCAATAGACGGTGGAACACCAGGTCGCAGGCGATGTAGTGCTCCAGGTCCCCGTGGTAATGCTCGGCACTGGTTCGCAACGCCTGGCGCAAGGCAAGCAAATCCGCCTCGGTGCGCCGTAGCGCCGCCAGGCCAATGGCTTCAACTTCGAGGATGTGCCGGGTTTCCCGGGCCTGTTCCAGAGAGCAGCGCGACAGCACCTTGAGGGTATCCAGCGGATCGACCACCGCACGCACGTAGCTGCCGTCGCCCTGACGGATCTCGATCAAACCGGAAAACGCCAGCACACGCATGGCTTCGCGCACGGTGTTGCGGCTGATCCCCAGCTCCGCGACCAACTCCGGTTCGGTGGGCAAGCGCTGGCCGACAGCCCATACCCCGTCGCTGATACGCCGACGCAATTGCTCCAGGGCCTGATCGACCAGGGAGCGTTTTATTAATGGAGAAATATCTGACATGGAGTTCGCCCTTTCATCCAATCATGGGATGAATTTTCTGACATGTTAGTCAGCTTCGCGTAGGACAGCAACCGCCTAGGGTCAATGGAGGGAAAAGAAACTAAATTTTTGATTAGTAAAAACTACCCTATAAGGGTAATTTTGGAACAAGACCTCATGGAAAAGAGCACACCCCATTACGACCTAGGCGTGATCAAGGCGGATATCAAGCGGCTTGGAAGAAAGACGTTCACCATCACCGCGACAAAAACCGCCGGGACGCTGGGTTTGGCAGTTTCGGACATGTTGGAGGTCGCTTGTGGGCTTCGGCGCCAGCAGTTCTACAAGTCCGTAACGACCTACGATGACCATCGGGTCTGGCACGACGTTTATCACACCGACTCACAGGGTCTGGAAATTTACATCAAGGTGACCTACCGCCCAAGCGGCGGCCCACCGGTGATTTCATTCAAGGAGAAAACCCCATGAAAGCTCAGCAGTGTTTCAGCTGCGGCGCTCCGCAGGGCATGTTGCATTTCGAGGGGCGCGCAGAGACCCTGTGCGTCAAGGGACTGGAACGCCGGATCGATGATTTGTCTGGCTGGGAATGCCAGATGTGTGGCGAGGTCGAACTCGACCCCGGTTGCTCGGATCGTTACACAGATGCGGGGGATGAACTGGTCATCGCCGCCAGGAAGATGATTGGCGAAGAGATGAAACGCATCCGTCGCAAACTGCATCTGTCGCAAAAAGAAGCGGTGTCGTTTTTGTCAGGTGGCGGGCACAACGCGTTTTCCCGCTACGAGCGCGGTGAGGTGTTGCCGCCAAGAGCGTTGATGCTGCTGATGCGCCTGCTTGATCGCTACCCGCATTTGCTTGCAGACGCGCGAGCCCTGGCTGAAGGTGCGGACTTGAGAGGGTTCAAGACTACGGTGCACAAAGAGCACGAGACCCTCACGACTCACTGAGTCTGCTGCAAAAAAATAAACCCGGACAAGTCCGGGTTTATTTCACTGCCTAAGGCCGGATCAATGCAGGATCTGGCTCAGGAACAGCTTGGTGCGGTCATTCTGCGGGTTGTCGAAGAAGTCGTTCGGCGCGGCCTGTTCGACGATTTCACCCTTGTCCATGAAGATCACGCGGTTGGCCACGGTACGGGCGAAGCCCATTTCGTGGGTCACGCAGAGCATGGTCATGCCGTCTTCGGCCAGACCGATCATGGTGTCCAGCACCTCTTTCACCATTTCCGGGTCGAGGGCCGAGGTCGGCTCGTCGAACAGCATGATTTTCGGCTTCATGCACAGGGCACGGGCGATGGCCACACGCTGTTGCTGACCGCCGGAGAGCTGGCCCGGGTACTTGTTCGCCTGCTCTGGAATGCGTACGCGCTCCAGGTAATGCATGGCGATTTCCTCGGCCTTGCGCTTGGGCATCTTGCGTACCCACATCGGCGCCAGGGTGCAGTTCTGCAGGATGGTCAGGTGCGGGAACAGGTTGAAGTGCTGGAACACCATGCCGACTTCACGGCGGATCGCTTCGATCTGCTTGAGGTCGTTGGTCAGTTCCACGCCGTCGACCACGATGCGACCCTGCTGGTGCTCTTCCAGGCGGTTGAGGCAGCGGATGGTAGTGGACTTGCCGGAGCCCGACGGACCGCACAGCACGATACGCTCGCCCTGCTTGACGTTCAGGTTGATGTCTTTCAACACGTGGAACTGGCCGTACCACTTGTTGACGCCCTGCATCTGAATAATGCCTTCAGGGCTCACAGGCTGTTTGATCGCTTCACTCATAAACTACGCTCCTAACGCTTGTGGCCAGTGTCCAGCTTGCGTTCCAAATGCATGGAATAGCGGGACATACCAAAACAGAAAATCCAGAACACCAGGGCGGCGAACACATAGCCTTCAGTGGCCATGCCCAGCCATTTCGGGTCGGCGGCAGCTTGTTTCACGCTGTTGAGCAGGTCGAACAGGCCGATGATGATCACCAGGCTCGTGTCCTTGAACAACGCAATGAAGGTGTTGACGATACCCGGAATCACCAGCTTCAGGGCTTGCGGCAGAATCACCAGGCCCATGCTGCGCCAGTAACCCAGGCCCATCGCTGCGGCCGCTTCGTATTGCCCCTTGGGAATGGCTTGCAGGCCACCACGCACCACTTCGGCAATGTAGGCCGACTGGAACAGAATCACCCCGATCAACGCCCGCAGCAGCTTGTCGAAGTTCATGCCTTCAGGCAGGAACAGCGGCAACATCACCGAGGACATGAACAGCACCGTGATCAACGGCACGCCGCGCCAGAACTCGATGAAGGTCACGCAGACTACACGAATCGCCGGCATGTTCGAACGACGGCCCAAGGCCAGGACGATACCTAGCGGCAGTGCACCGACGATACCGACGGTGGCGATCACCAGGGTCAGCATCAGGCCGCCCCATTGGCTGGTCGCCACGGCGTCCATGCCGAACACGCCGCCGTGCAGCAGGCACCAGGCGATGATCGGATACAGCACCAGGAAACTCAGGCCATAGATCGCCTTGCGCGGGAAGCGCGAGATGAACAACGGCGCCACACCGATCACTGCCAGCCACACGGTCAGGTCGACGCGCCAGCGCAGATCCGTCGGGTAATAGCCGTACATGAACTGACCGAAACGCTGCTGGATGAACACCCAGCAGGCGCCTTCCTTGGTGCAGTCGGCGCGGGTGGTACCGACCCAGTTGGCATCGAGGATCGCCCAGTGCAACAGCGGTGGAACGATCAGGTAGATCAGGTAGAACGCAAACAGGGTCAGCAGCGTGTTGATCCAGCTGGAGAACATGTTGGCGCGCATCCACGCCACCACGCCGATGCTGCTGCCCGGCGGGGGCATGTCTGGTTTGAAAGTATGAGTCGTCATGCGCGTTTCCTCACCGCTCGATCAGCGCAATGCGCTTGTTGTACCAGTTCATCAGCAACGAAATGCTGATACTGATCGCCAGGTACACACTCATGGTGATCGCAATCACCTCGATGGCCTGGCCCGTCTGGTTCAACACTGTGCCAGCAAACAGCGAAACCATTTCCGGGTAGCCGATACCGGCCGCCAGGGAGGAGTTTTTCGCCAGGTTCAGGTATTGGCTGGTCAACGGTGGAATGATCACACGCAGGGCCTGCGGGATGATCACTTTGCGCAGGGTCGGACCGTTGCGCAGTCCCAGGGAACGGGCGGCTTCGGTCTGGCCGTGGCTGACCGACTTGATGCCCGAGCGCACGATCTCGGCGATGAACGCCGCGGTGTACACGGTCAAGGCCAGGGTCAAGGCCAGCAGTTCCGGGATCAGCACCCAGCCACCGACGAAGTTGAAGCCCTTGAGCTCCGGCATTTCCCAATGCACCGGCGCACCAAAAAGCAGCGCGCTCAACGCCGGGATCACCAGGAACAACGCCAGGCCGACCCAGAACTTATGAAACGGCTCGCCAGTCGCTTCGAAACGCTTGTTGGCCCAACGCGTCATCAGCACGATGGCGACGATCGCCAGCACAACACTGATCACGAACGGCCAGAAGCCTTCGGCCATCAGCGCGGCAGGCATGTTCAGGCCCCGGCTGCTGACAAAGAAGGTATCGCCGAAGTTATGGGCGGCCCTCGGTCCTGGCATGCTCAGGAATACCGCGAAGTACCAGAACAGGATTTGCAGCAGTGGCGGGATATTACGGAAAACCTCGACATAAACGGTTGCCAGCTTGGAAATGATCCAGTTCTGCGACAGCCGTGCCACACCGATGATGAACCCCAGGATGGTTGCCAGGATCACACCGATGAACGTGACCAACAGCGTATTGAGCAACCCGATGAGAAAGACCCGGGCATAGCTGTCCGCTTCGGTGTAGTCGATCAGGTGTTGGGCGATGCCGAAACCGGCACTGCGTTCCAGGAAACCGAAACCGGAGGTGATGCCTCGGTGCTGAAGATTGGTTTGTGTGTTATCGAACAGAAACCAGCCCAGCGCGATAACCGCCACGACAGTGACGATTTGAAATACCCACGCACGCACTCGTGGATCGCTGAGGCTGAGCCTCTGCTTAGGTGCGCCGATTGAATTTTGCATGAAGTGCCCCGCAAAGAATGGAACAGAACATCACCCGGTGGTTGGCCCACCGGGTGATAGAACCATCAGCGCACTGGTGGTGCGTATTGAATGCCGCCAGCGTTCCACAGAGCGTTCAGGCCGCGATCGATTTCCAGCGGAGTGCCCTTGCCGAGGTTGCGCTCGAACATTTCACCGTAGTTGCCGACCTGCTTGACGATCTGCACAACCCAGTCTTTCGGCAGTTTCAGGTCTTTGCCGTATTCACCGTCAGCGCCGAGCATACGCGCGACGTCAGGGTTCTTGGTGGACTTGGCTTCGGCCTCGACGTTTTTCGAGGTCACGCCGGCTTCTTCTGCGTTGAGCATGGCGTAGCCAGTCCAACGGACAATGGCCAGCCACTCGTCGTCACCGTTACGCACGACTGGGCCCAGAGGCTCCTTGGAAATGGTTTCCGGCAGAACCACGTAGTCCTTTGGCGAAGCCAGCTTGCTGCGCTGGGCGAACAGCTGGGATTTGTCCGAGGTCAGTACGTCGCAACGACCGGATTCCAGCGACTTGGCGCTTTCATCGGAGGTGTCGAAAGTGATCGGGGTATACTTCAGGCCGTTGGCGCGGAAGTAGTCGGAAACGTTCAGTTCGGTGGTGGTACCGGCCTGGATGCAGATGGTTGCACCGTCCAGTTCCTTGGCGCTCTTGACGCCCAGCTTGTTGTTGGCCAGGAAGCCGATGCCGTCGTAGTAGGTGATGAAGCCTGGGAATTTCAAGCCCATGCCCGCGTCACGGGAGCTGGTCATGGTGGAGTTGCGCGAGAGCATGTCGATTTCGCCCGACTGCAGCGCGGTGAAGCGCTCCTTGGCGTTCAACTGGCTGAACTTGACCTTGGTCGCATCGCCAAATACAGCAGCGGCCACGGCACGGCAGAAGTCAGCGTCGATACCGACGATCTTGCCGGTCGAATCAGGCACCGAGAAACCCGGCAGGCCATCACTCACACCACATTGCACAAAACCTTTTTTCTGCACGGCATCCAGAGTTGCACCCGCCTGAGCGAACCCGCTGACACCAAGGACTGCTGCTGCAGTCATGACGGCCAGGGTGGATTTCAGTAACTTCATTCAAACCTCCAGTTTTGCTCTTGTTGTGTCGGAGCTCGAGTCCTGTCGCACCCTTTTGGGGCGTTGCCGACCCTTGTTGGCTTTTTTTAGGGTCAACCGACGTCTGGACCTTCGCTATGAGTCTAATAATGAGGATGTCCGTAAACAGTGGTCATGCCCATCTCTCACCAATCGGCCGAACGGGCTGTAGCCCTTCACGTTCGCGAAGCCCGTAGCGGCTGCTGGCGAACATTCATCACCGGATTTCTGATATCCCATGCGTAGCGGTGAACTGATAGTGTTACCGCACAGCGTAAGAATCATCACTCAGGTACACCCATAGCAAAGCCCGTACCAGACCGCTGCGCTTAGCCCTTGTAAAACACGTCAAGACAAAAACTTTCAATTTTGCGACATCTAATTAACTGAGACACCGGGCACGCACTGTAATCACGCACTGATAGGGCGCGCCCGCACAGATTTGGAGCACAACCATGACCGACCCCCTGATTCTCGAGCCCAGCAGCACTGCCGACGCGTGCGTTATCTGGCTTCACGGCCTGGGCGCCGATCGTTTTGATTTCCTGCCAGTCGCCGAAATGTTGCAGCAAAGTTTGCTCACCACACGTTTCCTTCTACCCCAGGCACCGACCCAACCAGTAACGATCAACGGCGGCTATGCCATGCCCAGTTGGTACGACATCCGGGCCTTGAGCCCGGCGCGGGCCATTGACGAACAGCAACTCGAAGCCTCGGCACAACGGGTCATCGACCTGATCGAAACCCAGCGAGCCAGCGGAATAGACGCCTCGCGGATTTTCCTGGCGGGTTTTTCCCAGGGTGGCGCAGTGGTCTATCACACGGCATTCGTGAAATGGCAGGGCCCGCTGGGCGGCGTGGTCGCGCTGTCTACTTATGCACCGACTTTCAGCGATGAACTGCAATTGTCGGCCAGCCAGCAACGCATTCCGGTCCTGGCGCTGCACGGGCAATACGACGAAGTGGTACTCAACCCCATGGGGCGGACCGCGAAAGAGTATTTAAAGCAGCATGGTGTCACCGTGACATGGCAAGAATACCCAATGGGCCACGAAGTGTTACCCGAGGAGATTCGCGACATCGGTACCTGGCTGGCCGAGCGGTTGCGCTAAGAGGCAGATCGCCACGCCGGTCCTTTGACGATCACACTACGCCGCGCCCGTTTCTTGCATTACACTGGCCGGCGTACATTCCTTAACCAATCGATGAGATGACCGTGCTCAAAGCACTCAAGAAGATGTTCGGTAAAAGCGAGGCCGAGCAACTCGCGCCTGGCTCCACTGCGCCGACCCACGGCCCGAGCCGTACCGATGCACAACAACCACGCCAGGCGGCACCCGTTGCACAAGCAACAAAAGAACCCGTCGCCCAGCCTGTTATGGCCCCCGAGCCCGAGAAACCACGCAACGAAGCCCCCAAGCCACGCCGCGAACGCGCACCAAAACCGCCGGTCGTCGCCTGGAAGCTCGAGGACTTTGCCGTAGAACCCCAGGAAGGCAAGACCCGCTTCCACGATTTCAAGCTCGCCCCGGAACTGATGCATGCCATCCAGGACCTGGGTTTCCCGTATTGCACGCCGATCCAGGCGCAAGTGCTCGGTTACACCCTCGCCGGCAAAGACGCCATCGGTCGCGCCCAGACCGGCACCGGCAAGACCGCCGCGTTCCTGATTTCCATCATCACCCAGTTGCTCCAGACCCCGCCGCCCAAGGAACGCTACATGGGCGAACCGCGGGCGCTGATCATCGCGCCGACCCGCGAGCTGGTGGTGCAGATCGCCAAGGACGCCGCCGACCTGACCAAGTACACCGGCCTGAACGTCATGACGTTCGTGGGCGGCATGGATTTCGACAAGCAGCTCAAGCACCTCGAGGCCCGTCACTGCGACATCCTGGTCGCCACGCCGGGCCGCCTGCTGGACTTCAACCAGCGCGGCGACGTGCACCTGGACATGGTCGAAGTGATGGTGCTGGACGAAGCCGACCGCATGCTCGACATGGGCTTCATCCCGCAAGTGCGCCAGATCATTCGCCAGACGCCACCGAAAAGCGAACGCCAGACCCTGCTGTTCTCCGCCACCTTCACCGAAGACGTGATGAACCTGGCCAAGCAATGGACCACCGACCCGGCCATCGTCGAGATCGAAGCCGAGAACGTCGCCAGCGAAAACGTCGAGCAACATATCTACGCAGTCGCTGGTGCCGACAAGTACAAGCTGCTCTACAACCTGGTCAACGACAACGGTTGGGAACGCGTGATGGTATTCGCCAACCGCAAGGACGAAGTGCGCCGCATCGAAGAACGCCTGGTGCGCGATGGCGTCAACGCGGCCCAGCTCTCGGGCGACGTGCCGCAGCACAAGCGCATCAAGACCCTCGAAGGCTTCCGCGAAGGCAAGATCCGCGTATTGGTCGCCACTGACGTGGCCGGTCGCGGCATCCACATCGACGGCATCAGCCACGTGATCAACTTCACCCTGCCGGAAGTGCCGGACGACTACGTGCACCGCATCGGCCGTACCGGTCGTGCCGGGGCCGCCGGGGTTTCGATCAGCTTCGCTGGCGAAGATGACTCCTACCAGTTGCCGTCGATCGAGGCGTTGTTGGGGAAAAAGATCAATTGCGAAACTCCGCCGACGCATCTGTTGCGGCCGGTTGAGCGCAAGCGTCCCTGACGGCCAATAAAAACCCGCTGATCCAATCAGCGGGTTTTTCATTTAAGCGAGGAAGATCAGAAGTCCTCCAACCGCCACACTTCATAAGCGGGCGTTGGAGGCGGTGGTGCTGAGTCGTCAGGCGGATGTCAAAGCCTGAGCTTTCGTTGTCTGAAAGTCCGCTATCGCGAGCAAGCTCGCTCCCACAGTGGAGTTGTGTTGTTCACAAAACGTGTGATCCACACCAGACCCTGTGGGAGCGAGCTTGCTCGCGATGAGGCCGGCACAAGCAAAACCAAATAACTGACACCCCCCAATCCCCGTGGCGAGGGAGCTTGCTCCCGCTCGGTTGCACAGCAACCACCAAAAAGCTTGGGGGCCGCTGCGCAGCCCAGCGGGAGCAAGCTCCCTCGCCACGGGTTTCGTCTTCACCCTGAATCGCGGCCAAACAGAAAGCGCAGCCACAAAGGCTGCGCTTTTTTTTCGCCCGGGATATTGCTCAAGCAAACTAAAAGTCCATAATGGACAAATTAGTTTATAAAAAGCGCTCCGGAGTCCAGGATGTCCAGCACGCCTTATGTCATCACCCAAGCCCAGGCCCGAGCACTGCTCGCGCAAGTCGATGTGCCGCAAATCCTGCGCAAGCTGTTCCGCGACCTCGCCGCCGGGCAAGCGGTCCAACCGTCTCAGCAGCTTGTGGAATTTCCCAAGGGCGCCGGGGACTTCATCAACTACCTGGGTGTGCTGGCTGAAGACCAGGTCTACGGGGTCAAGACCTCGCCCTACATCGTGCGCGAGCAAGGCCCGCTGGTGACTGCCTGGACCTTGCTGATGTCGATGCAGACCGGCCAGCCGCTGCTGTTGTGCGATGCCGCCGAGTTGACCACCGCCCGCACCGCTGCCACCACGGCTGTTGCCGTCGATGCCCTCGCCCCGCACAACGCCCGGCGCCTGGCGGTCATTGGCAGCGGCGCCGTGGCGCGGGCACACGTGCAATACGTCAAGGGCCTGCGGGACTGGCAAGGTATCAGCCTCTATTCGCCAGGCCTGAAGACCAAGTCGGCAGAAGAACTTGCCTCCATCACCGATCTGGACCCGCGCCTGCACATCGCCGCCAGCCTTGAAGCGGCGCTGCACGACGCCGACGTGGTGATGCTCTGCACCTCGTCCGCCAAAGCGGTACTCGACCCGCAGACCCTGGGCAAACCGTCGCTGATCACCTCCATCAGCACCAACGCTCCGCGCGCCCATGAAGTCCCCCCTCAAAGCCTCAACGACATGGACGTGTTCTGCGACTATCGTCAGACCACCCCAGGCTCGGCCGGTGAAATGCTGATAGCCGGCGAACAGCATGGCTGGGACGCGTCGCGCATTGTCGGCGATTTGCCCGACCTGCTCAGCGAACGGGTGGCGCGCCCAAGCTATGGACGCCATGTGTTCTTCCGCTCCATCGGCCTGGGGCTGGAAGACGTTGCGCTGGCGAATGCCCTGTATCGGTTGCATAACTGACACACCCATTTCCCCTTGTGGGAGCGAGCTTGCTCGCGATGGCGGTGGGTCAGTCACCTTCAATGTCGACTGTCAGGCCGCCTTCGCGAGCAAGCTCGCTCCCACAGGGGCCTTCGAGTTCCCGGGCACATTCTTCGCAGGAGAATTCATGAAACAAGCAGATTTCATCATCATCGGCGGCGGCATTGCCGGTGCATCCACCGGTTACTGGCTCGCCCCCCACGGCCGTGTGATTGTGCTCGAACGCGAATCCCATCCGGCCTACCACTCCACCGGACGCTCGGCGGCGCTGTATACCGCCGCCTACGGCACCCCTCAAGTGCGGGCGCTGACCCAGGCCAGCCGGGATTTTTTCGACGCCCCGCCGGCCGGTTTCTGCGAACACCCCTTGCTGACCCCACGGGGCGAAATGACCGTGGACTTTACCGGTGACCCGGCCGAGTTGAACAACCAGTACCTCAGCGCCAAGGCCACGGTGCCGCAGATGCAACTGCTCAGCGTCGACGAGGCCTGTGTGCGGCTGCCGATCCTGCGACGGGAGAAGGTCCACGGGGCGATCTACGACCCCACGGCCTGCGACATCGACACCGATGCACTGCACCAGGGCTATTTGCGCGGTATTCGGCGCAATGGCGGTGAAGTGCACACCGACAGCGAAGTGCAGCAATTGAGCCGCGATGATCAGGGGCAGTGGCAGGTGAAAACCGCCAACCAGACATTCACGGCACCGGTCCTGATCAATGCAGCCGGCGCATGGGCCGATCACATTGCCGAAATGGCCGGCGCCCGGAAGCTGGGGTTGCAGCCCAAGCGGCGTGCAGCGTTCATTTTTGCCGGGCCCGAGGGCGTGGATATCCATGACTGGCCGATGCTGGTGAGCCTGGACGAATCCTTCTATATGAAGCCCGACGCTGGCATGTTCCTCGGCTCGCCGGCCAACGCCGACCCGGTGGAACCCCACGACGTGCAGCCGGAAGAGCTGGACATCGCCATGGGCATCTACCAGATCGAAGAAGCCACCACCCTGACCATCCGCCGCCCGACCCGCACCTGGGCCGGCTTGCGCAGTTTCGTACCCGACGGTGATTTGCTGTCCGGCTTCGATCCACAGGTGCCCGGACTCTACTGGGTCGCGGCCCAGGGCGGCTACGGCATCCAGACCTCGCCGGCCATGGGCCAGGCCAGCGCGGCACTGGTGCGTGGCGAACCGCTGCCCAAGGCCCTGGCCCGCTTTGGTCTGAACAGCGCCATGCTGTCACCCGAGCGCCTGGGCTGAGCCACCTTGAGGTGACGCATCGCCGCGATTGCGGCACACTCCCCCGCGCCCCTGTTTCACGGGGCGCTGACGCTGCCTGGAGCCCTGTCATGACTGCCTCGCCACCCGATCCGGCGCTGGAAAACTTCCGCACCATCGCCGACGCTATCGCCACGCTGTTCTACCCCCACGCCGAAGTGGTGCTGCACGACCTGCGCACCCAGAAGGTCGATTACATCGCCAATAACCTGTCCAAGCGTGAAATTGGCGATGACTCGTCCCTGGAGGACATGCTCAGCGAAGACGTCAGCGAACGTAACATCGGGCCCTACGAAAAGCTGAACTGGGACGGACAGAAGATTCGCAGCCTCAGCAGCGTACTGCGCGACGCCGACGGGCATCCGCTGGCGGTGCTGTGCATCAACCTGAATATTTCGCTGTTCGAGAATGCCAAGGCCGCGCTGGATCTGTTCCTGTCGCCGAGCAAGTTGATCCCCCAGCCGGACTCACTGTTTCGCGATGACTGGCAGGAGCGAATCAACACCTTCCTGCATGCCTGGATGCGCGAGCGTCAGTTGAGCCTGAACCTGCTGACCCGCGACCACAAACGCGAGCTGGTGCTGGCGCTGCATGCCGAAGGCGCGTTCAAGGGCAAGAGCGCGTCCAACTATGTGGCCAATGTGCTGAATATGGGGCGGGCGACGGTGTACAAGCATTTGAAGGAGTTGAAGGGCTGAGGTTTGTGTTACCTGGCCTGACGCCATCGCGAGCAAGCTCGCTCCCACAGGGGACCTGGGTACAAAGATCCAGTGTGGGAGCGAGCTTGCTCGCGAAGGCGATGTATCAGTCGCCGTAGATGTCCGACTTGAAATACTTGCCCTGGATCTTCTGATACTCCCCATTGGCCCGAATCCCATCGATGGCCTTGTTCAAATCCGACACCAGTTGGGTATTGCCCTTGCGCACCGCGATACCGGCGCCTTCACCGACGTATTTGGGGTCCTTGAGCTCGGGCCCGACAAAGGCGTAGCCCTTGCCACGGGGCATCGACAGGAAGTCTTCCAGCGGGATGGTGTCGGCGAAAATCGCGTCGAGGCGACCGGACGCCAGGTCCATGTAGATTTCTTCGTTGTTGCTATAGCGCTTGACGATCACACCCTTGGGTTCGAGGACTTCAGTGGCGTAGCGGTCAGTGGTGGTGGCCCGCTGCACACCGACGGTCTTGCCCTTGAGGCTGGCGTACTGGTCATCGACCACCGCCCCTTCCTTCATGACCAGGCGCGATGAGGTGAAGTAGTACTTGTGGGTGAAATCCACCGATTTCTTGCGCTCTTCGGTGATGGTCATGGACGACAGCGCCAGGTCGATCTTCTTCACCTTGAGCGCCGGAATCAGCCCGTCGAACTCACCTTCGATCCACTCGCACTTGACCTGCATCTGCGCGCACAGGGCATTTCCGATGTCGTAGTCGAACCCCTCGATCTTCCCTTCCGAGGTCTTGGAAGCAAACGGCGGGTACGCCGCCTCGATGCCGATGCGCAAGGTTTTCTCAGCGGCGAACAGGCTGCTGGAGGCCAACAAGCTCAAGGCCAGGCCGGTGATAAGGGGGAGTTTCTTCATGATCGATCTCTCGCGGGTTGTTGTTGGTTTGGCAGAGAAAGGTGGAGCGATGACTTTATGTGTACTTATAAATCCATACTGGACTTTAATGTACATATCGTCAATCGGTAGGCAGGGGAATGTGATGGGAGGTTGATGGCCTCATCGCGAGCAAGCTCGCTCCCACAAGGATTCTGTGCGCAATGAGATCAAATGTGGGAGCGAGCTTGCTCCGGGCGGCGATCCGACGATGGCGACTTATGGCTTGCGAAAAAACAACAGGTTGCTTACTGCTTCCAGCGATCCGCCGCCGCATGATCACTGTCCCGCCCTTCAACCCAGCGCGGGCCGTCGACGGTGTTTTCCTTCTTCCAGAACGGCGCTCGGGTCTTGAGGTAGTCCATGACAAAGGCGCAGGCGTCGAATGCCGCCTGGCGATGGGCACTGGCGGCCCCGACGAAGACGATCGGCTCGCCCGGTTCCAGGGCGCCGATGCGGTGCAGCACCTCCAGCTTGAGCAATGGCCAGCGCTGCTCGGCCTCGCTGGCGATCTTGCCCAGGGCTTTTTCGGTCATGCCTGGATAATGCTCCAGGAACATCCCGGACACATCGAGGCCGTCATTGAAGTCACGCACGTAGCCGACAAAACTCACCACCGCCCCCACGCCGACATTGGCCGCGTGCATCGCGTTGACTTCGCCCCCTGCGTCAAACGGTTCGACCTGCACACGAATCGCCATGGTTCAGCCTCCGGTCACGGTGGGGAAAAACGCCACTTCGTCGCCGTCCGCCAGCGGTTCGTCGAGCTGGCAAAGGTCTTCATTGCGCGCGCACATCAGGTTTTGTTCCTTCAGCACTTCGGCCCCATCACGCTGGGCAAGCAGCACGCGCACATCGTCGACCGTGGCGAAATCACCTTCCACCTTTACCGAATCCACACCAAGCGCTTCACGGTAACGGGCAAAGAACTTCACGTTGATTTTCATGACGCATCCGCCTGGAAATGGCCGCTCTTGCCGCCGAGTTTTTCCAACACCCGCACGCCTTCGATGGTCATGCCACGGTCGACGGCCTTGCACATGTCGTAGATAGTCAGCGCGGCGACGCTGGCGGCGGTGAGGGCCTCCATTTCCACGCCGGTCTGCCCCGAGAGTTTGCAACGGGCGACGATGCGTACCCGGTCCTCGCCTTCGGCATTGAGCTCGACCTTGACGCTAGTGAGCAGCAGCGGGTGGCAGAGCGGAATCAGGTCACTGGTTTTCTTGGCCGCCTGGATGCCGGCAATGCGTGCGACGGCGAACACATCGCCCTTGGGGTGACCGCCGCTGACGATCATCTGCAGCGTGTCGGGCAGCATGCGCACAAAGGCCTCGGCCGTGGCTTCACGGAACGTCACGGCCTTGTCGGTCACGTCGACCATGTTGGCGCGACCTTGGGAATCGAGATGAGTCAGCACAGGGTTACTCCTGATCGGGAGTGTCGATTGTAAACCCGTGGGTCAAATTCCGGCAGGGCTGATTGTCGCACCTGCAATTTGCAGAACACCGGAGATCCCTTGTGGGAGCGAGCTTGCTCGCGATGAGGGTGTGTCAGATAAAAATAGGTGCCTGACTCGCCGCCATCGCGAGCAAGCTCGCTCCCACAGGGGTTATGTGTCAGGCATGAAAAACCGGGCGACCATAGGGTCGCCCGGTTTGGCTGGGGTTACAGGTGGGATTCGGCGTATTCGGCCAGGATCGAGCGCGGTACGCCCTGCAGGGTGATGTGGACCCCGTTGGGGAAGTCCTTGAAGCGTTCGGTCAGGTAGGTCAGCCCGGAGCTGGTCGCGGACAGATAAGGGGTGTCGATCTGCGCCAGGTTACCCAGGCACACCACTTTGGAGCCGGCACCGGCACGGGTGATGATGGTTTTCATCTGGTGCGGGGTCAGGTTCTGGCATTCGTCGATCAGTATCAGGCTCTGCTGGAAGCTGCGCCCGCGAATGTAGTTGAGGGATTTGAACTGCAACGGCACTTTGCTGAGGATGTAGTCGACGCTGCCATGGGTGCTTTCGTCATCCATGTGCAAGGCTTCGAGGTTGTCGGTGATCGCCCCCAGCCACGGCTCCATTTTTTCCGCTTCGGTACCGGGCAGGAAACCGATTTCCTGGTCCAGGCCCTGCACGCTGCGGGTGGCGATGATGCGCCGGTAGCGTTTGCTGACCATGGTCTGCTCGATGGCAGCGGCCAGGGCCAGGATGGTCTTGCCGGAACCGGCGGCGCCGGACAGGTTGACCAGGTGGATATCCGGGTCGAGCAAGGCGAACAGCGCCAGGCTCTGGTAGATGTCACGGGGCTTGAGGCCCCAGGCTTCCTGATGCAGCAAAGGCTCCTGGTGCAGGTCGAGGATCAGCAGCTTGTCGACCTGGATTTCCTTGATCCAGCCGACGAAGCCTTGTTCGTCGATGATGAACTCGTTGATGTGCACCGCCGGCAGGTTGTCGATCAATTGCACCTGGTGCCAGGTGCGGCCGTGGTCCTGGCGGGTCTCGACCTTGCTCACACGGTCCCAGAAGGAGCCGGTCATGTTGTGGTAGCCATTGGGCAACAGCGAGACGTCGTCGACCAACTGGTCGGTGCTGTAGTCCTCCGCCGCGATCCCGCAGGCGCGGGCCTTGAGGCGCATGTTGATGTCTTTGGTCACCAGCACCACGGCCTGGTCCTTGGTGCGCGCGTGCAGATCGATCAACTGGTTGATGATGATGTTGTCGTTCAGGTGTTCAGGCAGCACCAGGTTGGGTTCGGTGCGCTTGCTCATCAGGATCGAAAGCAGGCCCTTGGGACCACTTTTGCCGCGCTGGATCGGCACGCCGAGCTCAACGTCCTCCGGAGAGGCGTCACCCAGGGTCTTGTCGATCAGGCGGATCGCCTGCCGGCATTCGGCCGCAACGCTGTGGTGTCCGCTCTTGAGTTTGTCCAGCTCCTCAAGCACGGTCATCGGGATGGCAACGTGGTGTTCTTCGAAGTTCAGCAGGGCGTTTGGATCGTGGATCAATACGTTGGTATCGAGTACATAGAGGATTGGCTGGTTGGAGGAAGGGCTACGTCCGTGGTCATCCATACTCGGTCACCTATGTGGGGGCCATTCGACGCAATACCATGACAGTGCTGCGCCTCGAGGTAGCCACCGAATTCACCCGCGAGGATTCAGGTGAACTGCACACAATCTGGGTCTTGGAAGACGCCACCTGTGTTGCAGGTTTCGGCGGTCTGACTTCTTGATACTCCAAAAACCATGACAGGAAAAAGCACTTTGACGCTTTTTTGAAATTTATTTTTCAGAGTGACGAATAACGCTTGGCGTACCGCCGTTGCGCCGTTAAAGTCGGAAGTCAGGTTGTCATGAATGTGTACCGGTTTTTCCGCCATCCCCAATGTTTCCGGGCCTTTTCAGGTTTCAGCGAAACGCTTCCTGGCAGTCCGCCCAACCGATCCCGCTTTGCGCCGTCTGCGTCATCAACCAGGGCATCGCCGTTTTCACCCCATCCTGCTTGGCATTGAAATTGATCACCCCGTGGCGCCACAGCAGCATCAGGGTGAGCACACGCTGGGCGCTTTGCTCAGGCTTGAGTCGATTGTTGCTGTCCTGGGGATCGATGTCCCACAGCGCCACTTGCAAGCCCTGCTGCTCAAAGAACGCTTGCGCATCGCCACGACGCTGGCCCTGGGGCGGACGGAACAGCGGCACATAATTTTCGGGCAGCTTGCCCTTGACCAGCTCGACACTGCGCCGGACCGAGTCTTGCCAGTCCTGCCAATAACTGTGGGAGCGGAACTCCCAGCCCTGCACGCCCACGCATTGTCTCGAATACAACGCCTGGAGATTGTTGACCGAGCCCTCTTGCAGCCGCGCCTGGATGTCCTTGCCCAGCACGAAGAAGGTGCCGTTGATGTTCGCCTTGCGCAGGTATTCGGTTAGCCACGCAGTGTTGTCCGGCACAACGTTGGCGGCGCTGTCGAAGGTCAACAGGAACAGGCGGTCGTTCATGTCTTCGCCGTTGCGTTCGTAATCGCCAAAACGTGCGATTTCGCTGCTGGTTTGCGGAAAAAGCGCGGCTTTACGCAGCAGTTCGTCGCGGTATTGGGTATGAAATATCTGGCTCGGCGCGGCCCACTTGATGTAGTAGGAGTTGTCATCCAGATGAAACCTGCGCGCCTCTTCGCGCAGGGTCGCCATGTCCTCGACCAGGTAACAGAAGGACGCGTCCTGATCGCAACTGCGTTGGGCAAAGTTGTAGCTGGCCAACAACCGCCGCCACAGCCGGGCGCGAAGCGCGTCGATCGCAACCATGTTGACCGAGCGCAGCCCCAGGTACTGCTTGAGCGCGATCTCGTCCATGGCATCGACGTCCAGCAGGACCCGGGCGAACATCAGGATCTCGGCCCGCGAGGCCACGTCGAACAGCGTCGGGCTGGTGAGTTGTTCCGGCCAGGTGCTGCGGTCCAGGGTCGCGGCATCATTGGGCGCGGGCGCGGCCATGGCACCCAGGCTCAACAGCCAGGCCGATAACAGAAGAACGATACGCAAAAGGGATGTCTCCATAACGAAACCCGCGCGGCATCATAGCCGATCCTGGCCCAATACCCTTGTGGTCAGCGGACTTAGGGAGCAGACCTGTGGGAGCAAAGCTTGCTCGCGATGCAGGCGACAAGGTCCATCTGCAAGATTGCGTCATCGTTCATCGCGAGCAAGCTTTGCTCCCACAGACTTTGCTCCCACAGCTCCCTCGCCACAAAAGCACCACCACCGATCACCTATCACCCCAATAGCTGGAGTCCACCCGGACAACCCCCTAGAATCGCCGCACCCTCAAGGAGACGATTTCATGCTGATGGTGATTTCCCCCGCCAAGACCCTCGATTACGAAACACCGCCGGCCACCGAGCGTTTTACCCAGCCGCAGTACCTGGATCATTCCCAGGAACTGATCGAGCAACTGCGCGAACTCTCCCCGGCACAGATCAGCGAGCTGATGCATGTCTCCGACAAGATCGGCGGCCTCAATGCCGCGCGATTCGGCAGTTGGACACCGGCGTTCACTCCGGCCAATGCCAAACAGGCGCTGCTGGCCTTCAAGGGCGACGTGTACACGGGCCTCGATGCGCAAAGCTTTGGCGAAGCCGACTTCGACTACGCCCAGCAACACCTGCGCATGCTCTCTGGCCTCTATGGCCTGTTGCGGCCACTGGACCTGATGCAACCCTATCGCCTGGAAATGGGCACGAAGCTGGCCAATGCCCGGGGCAAGGACCTGTATGCCTTCTGGGGCACGCGCATCAGCGAATGGCTGAACGAAGCCCTCGCCGACCAGGGCGACGACGTACTGCTGAACTTGGCTTCAAATGAATACTTCTCGGCGGTCAAGCGCAGCGCACTGAAAGCGCGCGTCATCGATACCGAATTCCGCGACTTGAAAAATGGCCAGTACAAGATCATCAGCTTCTACGCCAAAAAAGCCCGGGGCCTGATGAGTCGTTTCATCATTGAAGAACGGATCAACGACCCTGCGGCACTTAGCCAATTCGATGTTCAGGGCTATCGTTTCAACGCACAACAGTCGAGCCAGGACAAACTAGTGTTCTTGCGCGATCACGCTCCCGAATAAAGCATAACCTTATATCGCCCCTGATCGGGGGCTTCGATCAAGCCCCGATCTATCATCTTAGTTCCCCGCCTGTTTCGACAGTTTCATGACGTCAATAAATCGCCCCACTCCCCCGCTAACTTTTCTTTCACTCGACACTCGTCAGTTTTTTGCGTAGTGGCACCAAAAATTTTTATCCGTAGTGGCACAAAACTATCTCACCCCCCTAACTCCCCATTAATAAAGGGCGAAACGGCAAGTGCCATCATATTGAGGGCAGTGCCATCTCCGATAATATTTCGAAAAATTACGAAAATCACGATGAGCGGATCGGAACTATGTGAAATTGCACGGCTCATACCACCCGTAACGATTCTCACGGAGCGTGTAAGAGATGACTTACACAGGCCGTCGATCCAAGTAACCAAGTTGTCATGGCAATTTAGCGAAACGGTCGCCTATTTGGATCCACCTTATAAAGGACAGGAGATAACGCACCATTACTATCCCCTACAAGGCCAAGGCTGCGCCCCTATAACGTGCTCACCCGAGCACACAAGCTTCTGATTTTGTGGGCTTTTGCCAGGGATCAGGGGTGAAAGACTTTTTGCACGAGCGTTCTTGATTTACAGGGACTGGCTGCATAACAGGGCAGGTCATAACAACTAGGCCGCTTTGCGCACAACTTGAGTGCACTTATTTAGACACTCGGAACTTAGTATGCCTGCACACGGCACTGTGGCGCCTGCATTCCACACTTCCGAGTGCTCGATGACCGCTGAACACTATTAACTCCGGCCATTTAATGGCGTGAAAACAGAGGTAAATGCGATGCGCATTAGCATATTTGGTTTGGGTTACGTCGGTGCAGTATGTGCCGGTTGCCTGTCTGCACGGGGCCATGATGTAGTTGGCGTAGATGTCGCCAAAGACAAAATCGACATGATCAACGCTGGCAAATCGCCAATCGTTGAACCAGGTCTTGGTGAGCTGTTGGCGCAAGGCATTCAAACAGGCCGACTGCGCGGCACGACCAACTTCGCCGAAGCCATTCGCGATACTGACTTGTCGATGATTTGCGTCGGTACTCCGAGCAAAAAGAACGGCGACCTGGAACTGAACTACATCGAGGCAGTGTGCCGCGAGATCGGTTTTGTCCTGCGTGACAAGACCACCCGCCACACCATCGTAGTGCGCAGCACCGTATTGCCGGGCACTGTGGCAAACGTTGTCATCCCGATCCTGGAAGACTGCTCCGGCAAGAAAGCCGGCGTCGATTTCGGTGTCGCAGTGAACCCTGAGTTCCTGCGCGAAAGCACCGCGATCAAAGACTACGACCAGCCGCCGATGACCGTTATCGGTGAGTTCGACACCGCCTCCGGTGACGTTCTGCAGTCGCTGTACGAAGAGCTCGATGCGCCGATCATCCGCAAGGACATCGCCGTCGCCGAGATGATCAAGTACACCTGCAACGTGTGGCATGCCACCAAGGTGACCTTCGCCAACGAGATCGGCAACATCGCCAAGGCCGTCGGCGTCGATGGTCGTGAAGTGATGGATGTGGTCTGCCAGGACAAGACTCTGAACCTGTCCCAGTACTACATGCGCCCAGGCTTTGCCTTCGGCGGTTCCTGCCTGCCCAAGGACGTTCGCGCCCTGACCTACCGCGCCGGCACCCTGGACGTGGAAGCGCCACTGCTCAACTCGCTGATGCGCAGCAACGAGTCCCAGGTACAGAACGCCTTCGACATCGTTTCCAGCCACGACAAGCGCAAAGTCGCCCTGCTGGGCCTGAGCTTCAAGGCCGGCACCGACGACCTGCGTGAAAGCCCACTGGTAGAACTGGCGGAAATGCTGATCGGCAAGGGTTTCGACCTGAAGATCTACGACAGCAACGTCGAATACGCCCGCGTCCACGGTGCGAACAAGGATTACATCGAGTCGAAGATCCCTCACGTCTCGTCCTTGCTCAACTCCGACTTCGACTCGGTGATCGACAGCTCCGACATCATCATCCTGGGTAACCGCGACGAGAAGTTCCGCGCGCTGACCGAAAACGTACCGGAAGGCAAGCAGGTCATCGACCTGGTCGGCTTCATGTCCAAGGCCACCAACCCGAGTGGCCGGACCGAAGGCATCTGCTGGTAAGTCTGTTTGCCGGCCGGGGCATGCTCCGGCCGGCCTTTCGCCTGCCTTAACCCATCGGGCCGCCCACAAGGCCCGCCCGAGATAGAGACGGATGCAGATTATGCACAGGCTAAAGCACGGCCTGCTTCAGGCCGCCGGTTGGCTGTTTTACTTGAGTTTATTGATGGGCATCGCCATGGCGCTGCCCACGTCCACGTTCGACTCCGAATCCAAGGACTTCATCTTCCTGATCGGCGCCGTGGGCATCTGGCGTTACTCCATGGGAGCAACGCATTTCGTGCGCGGCATGATCTTCCTGTACATCGTCTACCCGCACCTGCGCCGCAAGGTACGCAAGCTGGGCAAGGCGGCGGATCCGTCCCATGTGTACCTGATGGTCACCAGCTTCCGGATCGATGCGCTGACCACCGCCCAGGTGTATGGCTCGGTGATTCGCGAGGCCATCGAATGCGGGCTGCCCACCACCGTGGTCTGCTCCATCGTGGAAATGTCCGACGAACTGCTGGTCAAGAGCCTCTGGGCCCGCATGAACCCGCCAGCGCGGGTCAAGCTGGACTTCGTGCGTATCCCTGGCACCGGCAAGCGCGACGGCCTGGCCTACGGTTTCCGCGCCATCTCCCGCCACTTGCCGGACGACCGCGCCGTAGTAGCGGTGATCGACGGTGACACCGTGCTCGCCGAAGGCGTCGTGCGCAAGACCGTGCCGTGGTTCCAGCTGTTCGGCAACGTAGGCGGCCTGACCACCAACGAGTTCTGCGAAGTGCGCGGTGGCTACATCATGAGCGAATGGCACAAGCTGCGTTTCGCCCAGCGTCACATCAACATGTGTTCCATGGCCTTGTCCAAGCGCGTACTGACCATGACCGGCCGCATGTCGGTGTTCCGCGCCACCGTGGTCACCAACCCGGACTTCATCGCCGACGTGGAAAGCGACTCGCTGCAACACTGGCGCCTGGGTCGCTTCAAGTTCCTGACCGGCGATGACAAGTCGAGCTGGTTCAGCCTGATGCGCCTGGGCTACGACACGTTCTACGTGCCCGATGCGGCAATCAACACCGTTGAACACCCGCCGGAGAAGAGCTTCATCAAGGCCAGCCGCAAATTGATGTTCCGCTGGTACGGCAACAACCTGCGGCAGAACTCCCGGGCACTGGGCCTGGGTCTGCGTCGTCTGGGCCTGTTCACCTCGGTGGTGCTGTTCGACCAGCGTGTGTCGATGTGGACGTCGCTGCTGGGCCTGACCGTGGCACTGATCGCCAGCTTCAAGTACGGCACCGCGTTCATCCTGGTGTACCTGCTGTGGATCGGCATCACGCGGTTGATCCTGACCCTGTTGCTGTCGTGTTCCGGACACCGGATCGGCCCTGCCTACCCGGCGATTCTCTATTACAACCAGATCGTCGGTGCCCTGGTGAAGATCTACGTGTTCTTCCGCCTCGATCAACAGTCCTGGACCCGCCAGCCCACCCACCTGACCCGTGATCTCGCCAGCTTTCAACGTTGGTTCAACACTTGGTCGTCTCGGACCATGACCTTCTCCGCCGGCAGCATTTTTGTTGCCGTGCTGCTGACGATGGTCTGACCGGACTTGAATGAATTAACTAGGAAATCGCCCCTATGAACACCGCCGTGAATGTCAACGTAGTGCATGAATCCGAAGCCCAGCGCCAACACGCCCGGGTCAAAATCCCGGCCAAGCTGCGCTTCTTCGGTCCTGACCGTACGCCGATGGAAGTCAAGGTCCTGGACCTGTCTGCCGGCGGCCTGAGCTTCAACGCCGGCCAGATGCCCCTCAAGACCGGGGAGTCCTACAAAGGTCGCCTGCAGTTCGTCATCGACAACCTTGGCCTGGCCATGGACGTTGAATTGCAGATCCGTTCCTACGACCGCCAGACCGGCCGCACCGGTTGCCAGTTCCAGAACCTGGAGCCTCGGGACATCTCGACACTGCGTCACATCATCACCTCGCACCTGGCCGGCGACATCGTCGGTGTCGGCGACGTGCTGGCGACCCTGCAGCGCGATAACTTCACCAAGGCTCGCAAGCAGAAAGACGCAAACGGTGGCATGAGTGCCTTTGGCCGCCTGCGCGCCGTGACCTTCAGCCTGGGGGTCTTTGTCGTTGGCCTGGCGGCGTTCGGTTTCGTTTTCAAGTCGGTGTACGGCATGTACTTCGTCAGCCACGCCCAGGCCGGCCTGGTGAACGTACCGGGCATGGCCATCACCATGCCGCGCGACGGCACCGTGCAGAGCCTGGTCAAGGCCGACGGCGTGGCTGCCAAGGGCGCCCCGCTGGCGACCTTCAGCACCAGCATGCTCGACGTGCTCAAGGGTCACCTGGACGACAACCAGTTGCAGCCGGCCAAGGTCGAGGAGCTGTTCGGCAAGCAAATGACCGGCACCCTGACGTCGCCGTGCGACTGCATCGTGTCCCAGCAACTGGTCGCCAACGGCCAATACGCCAGCAAGGGTGACGTGATCTTCCAACTGGTCCCACGGGGCACCGAGGCCAACGTCGAAGCGCGCTTCTCCTATCGCCAGTTCGGCGACGTGCGCCCAGGTACGCCTGTCAGCTTCCAGGTTGCCGGCGAAGACACCACCCGTACCGGCAAGATCGTCAGCAGCACCAGCCTGAAAAGTGCCGACCTGTCCTCCGATATCCGTGTGCTGATCCAACCTGACGAACCCCTGGACAGCTCGCTGGCCGGCCGTCCGGTGGAAGTCACCAGCTCCCGTGGCCCTAACCTGAACTGGCTGATCGACAAAGCCATGGCCGTCGGTATTTAAGTCGAGGATATGCCCGTGACCATTATAAAAATCCTGAACACCCCACAGACTCTGTGGGAGCGAGCTTGCTCGCGAAAGGATCAACGCGGTCAGGATGCTATGCCGCAAACTCGTTCCCACATGGGAACACTGTGTGCCCTGGCACTGGCCGTCAGCCTGGCCGGTTGTGCCGGCCTGCCCGATCAACGCCTGGCCAACGAAGCCCTCAAGCGCGGCGACACGGCGCTGGCGCAGCAGAACTACCAGCAACTGGCCGACCTGGGCTACAGCGAGGCCCAGGTGGGCCTGGCTGACATCCAGGTGGACAGCCGCGACCCCGAGCAGATGAGAAAAGCCGAGGCGACTTACCGCGCCGCGGCCGACATCTCGCCACGGGCCCAGGCGCGCCTGGGTCGCCTGTTGGTGGCCAAGCCCGGTTCCACTGAAGCGGAAAAACACGAAGCCGAAGGCCTGTTGAAGAAAGCCTTCGCCAACGGAGAAGGCAACACCCTGATCCCGCTGGCGATGCTGTACCTGCAATATCCCCACAGCTTCCCGAACGTCAACGCCCAGCAGCAGATCAGCCAATGGCGCAGCGCCGGTTACCCGGAAGCGGGCCTGGCGCAGATTCTGCTCTATCGCACCCAGGGCACCTACGACCAGCACCTGGACGAAGTCGAGAAGGTCTGCAAGGCCGCGCTGGCGACCACGGACATCTGCTACGTCGAACTGGCCACGGTCTATCAGAAACGCGGCCAGCCGGAACAGCAGGCCGCGCTGCTCAAGCAAATGCAGGACGGTCACGCCCGTGGCGTCGTATCCGCCCAGCGCGTGGACAGCGTCGCACGTGTCCTGGCCGATGCCAGCCTGGGCAAGACCGATGAAAAGACCGCCCAGTCGTTGCTCGAAGGCATCGCTCCTGGCTACCCCGCTGCCTGGGTCAGCCTGGCGCAACTGCTCTACGACTTCCCGGAACTGGGTGACGTCGACAAGATGATGCAGTACCTGGAAAACGGCCGCGCCGCCGACCAGCCGCGCGCCGAGCTGCTGCTGGGCAAGCTTTACTACGAAGGCAAGTGGGTCCCGGCCGATGCCAAGGTCGCCGAGGCGCATTTCCAGAAAGCCGTTGGCCGCGAAGTGGCCGCCGACTACTACCTCGGCCAGATCTATCGCCGCGGTTACCTGGGCCAGGTGTACTCGCAAAAAGCCCTGGACCACCTGCTCAAGGCCGCTCGCAACGGCCAGAACAGCGCCGATTTCGCCATTGCCCAGCTGTTCTCCCAGGGCAAGGGCACCAAGCCCGACCCGGTCAACGCCTATGTGTTCAGCCAGCTGGCCAAGGCGCAGAACACCCCACAAGCCACCGAGCTTGCCCAAACTCTCGAAGCACAATTACCGCCGCAGCAACTTGCACAAGCCAAACGCCTGCTACAACAAGAGCAGGCCATTCGCGGCGCTATGAGCCCCGATACGCTTGAACTGCAAGCCCTAAAAGAAGATGACGGCGAGGAACCTCTATGAAGCTTTTGAAGCTCAATCCTTTTGTGCAGGCTGGTATTGGCCTGTCGTTTGCCCTGCTGTGGTCCTGTCCGACCCTGGCGGCACTGACCGATAGCAAGAATTTCGGCCTGGAAGTGAAGATCACCGGGCAGTCCGAAGATGACCGTGACCTCGGCACCCAGAGCGGTGGCGACGTCAACGGTGTCGGCCTGGACCTGCGTCCATGGGTCTACGGTGAAAGTGAAAGCGGCGCCTGGAGCGCCTACGCCATGGCCCAGGCCGTGACGTCCAGCGACATCATCGAGACCGACACCCTGCAACAGTCCGATGGCAGCACTCAGCAAACCGACAGCGGTGACCGCGAAGCCAAGAAAAGCTACCTGGCCATGCGCGAGTTCTGGATTGGCTACCGTGGCCTGACCCCCTACCCGGGCGAGCAGTTGAAGTTCGGTCGCCAGCGCCTGCGCAACGACGACGGCCAATGGCGCGACACCAACATCGAAGCCCTGAACTGGACCTTCGACACCACCTTGCTGCGGGCCAACCTCGGCGTTGCCGAACGGTTCAGCGAATACCGCACCGACCTCAAGGAATTGTCCCCCAAGGACAAGGACCGCCTGCACGTCTATGGCGACGTGGGCTACCAGTGGATGCCCGGCCAATGGGCCGGTATCCGTGCCCACCACTCCCATGACAACGGCAGCCTCGACTACCCGACCCCGGGCGAGCCCACCGACACCCTGGACAAGACCCAGAACGGCGACATCTCCTGGCTGGGCCTGGAAGCCAACAGCGACGCCTACAACTGGCGCAACACCAACACCGTCAACTACTGGGCCAGCATCACCGGCATGAGCGGCGAGCGCGACACCGTCAACCCGCTCAACGCCGATGGCACACGCCCGGCGCAAGCCAAGCACAGCGATGACGTGGACGGCTGGGCCACTGACCTGGGTATCCGCCTGCGCCTGGACCCACAATGGCAAGTCGGTGCGGCCTATGCCCGCGCCAGCGATGAGTACCAACAGAACGGCCTGCAAAGCAACCGCTCGAACTTCACCGGCACCCGCTCGCGCGTGCACCGTTTCGGCGAAGCGTTCCGTGGCGAAATGGCCAACACCCAGAGCGCCAGCCTGTTCGGTTCCTGGCAGCTGCGTGACGAATACGACGCCAGCCTTGTGTACCACAAGTTCTGGCGCGTGGACGGCAACAAGCCAGTGGGCAGCAACGGTATCAATGCCGTGGAAAACAACACCGACGACGTGACCGGCGCCATCCTGTCCACCTCGACCCTGCCGCTGAATGATGGCGACAAGGACCTGGGCCAGGAAGTCGATCTGGTCGTCACCAAGTACTTCAAGCAAGGCCTGCTGCCGGCCGCGCTGAGTCAGTCAATTGATGAGCCGTCGGCGCTGGTGCGCTTTCGTGGCGGCGTGTTCAAGCCAGGCGACGCCTACGGCAAAGAGGTCGATTCGTACATGCATCGCGCCTTTGTCGACGTGATCTGGCGCTTCTGATGCGAATGGCCATGGGAGTGCCCGAAATGAACCGCTACCTCAGGAACAGCCAGGCGATGAAAGGTTCGATCAGCCTGTTGGTCGCAGCGATGCTGCTGGCCGGCTCGCCGGCGTTCGCCAACGTTGAACCGGTGGTCAAGCCGGGCAACGTGGCCAAGGGCCTGCAACGGGCCAAGACCTACACCGTCAACAGTGCACCGACCGCGCCACTGGAGCTGGCCAAGCCAACCTTGCCCGACCTCTCCGGCTACACCGCCGAAGCGGCCGCGGCAAAAATTGTCCGCTCCAAGCCCGGCAAGGTCAGTGTGCGCCGGATGATGCAGGAAGACGCCTTGAAGGACTTCATCGGCGGCGACAACAAGATGGCCGAGTGGGTCGTGCGTCAGCACGGCATCCCACAGGCCATCTTCGTCGACGATGGCTACATGAACCTCAAGGAGCTGGCCAAGAAACAGCCCAAGTACATCATCGAATCTTCGCCAGGTGTCTACCTGGCGAAGATTCCGATCGTGGTCGGCCGCAAAGGCATCCTTGAAATCGACAAACAGACCCAGGAATTGCGCATGTCCCAGGAGGGCGGCGCGTTCCTGGTCAACGATGGCCAGATGTTCATCCGCGACACCAAGGTCACCGGCTGGCGTGAAAAGGACAACGGCCCTGCGACCTTCCGTTCACCCAAGGAATTCCGTCCATTCCTGCTGGCCTGGGGTGGCACCGAGACCTACATCGTCAACACCAAGATGGCCAGCTTCGGCTACGCCAACAGTAAGTCGTACGGGGTGAGTATTTCCCAGTACACGCCGAACATGGCCAAGGTCCTCAAGCGCCCGGAACCGACCGGTTGGATCATCGGTTCCGAGTTCTCGGACATGTGGTACGGCTTCTACTGCTACGAAACCCGCGACTTCGTGGTCAAGGGCAACACCTACAAAGACAACATTGTCTACGGCATCGACCCCCACGACCGTTCCCATCGGCTGATCATCGCCGACAACACCGTCTACGGGACCAAGAAGAAGCACGGGATCATTATTTCCCGTGAGGTCAACGACAGCTTCATTTTCAACAACCGCAGCTATGACAACAAACTCTCGGGCCTGGTGATCGACCGTAACAGCGTGAACAACCTGATCGCCTACAACGAGATCTACAAGAACCACACCGACGGCATCACGCTCTATGAGAGTGCTGACAACCTGTTGTGGGGCAACAAGGTGATCAGCAACCGCCGCCACGGCATCCGTATTCGTAACAGCGTGAACATTCGCCTCTACGAAAACGTGTCCATGGCCAACGGCCTGACCGGTATCTACGGTCACATCAAGGACCTGTCCGACACCGACCGTGACATCAAGCTCGACCCGTTCGACGCCGAAGTCTCGCTGATCGTGGTCGGCGGCGAACTGGCTGCCAACGGCAGCGGCCCGCTGTCCATCGACTCGCCGTTGAGCGTCGAGCTGTACCGCGTGTCCATGCTCGCGCCGACCAAATCCAGCGGCATCAGCTTCACGGGAATCCTTGGCGAGCGCCAGGATGAAATTCTCGACCTGCTGGTGCGCCAGCAGAAAGCCGTGCTGATCGACCCTGTCGAACGCCAGACCGAAATGCGGGACTGAGGATGACCTTTATGAACCCAAAGATGATCAAACTCCTGGGCCTGTCCGCCCTGACTGCCGGCATTCTCGCCGCTGCAAGCGGCGCCCGCGCCGATGAAATCAAGGCCCCGAGCTTCACCGCCGAGCCATGCTGCAACCTGTGCCCTGAAGCCCACGACGCAAAGAACTACACCACGCGCTACCAGCAGAACTTCACCACGCTGGTGCAGGCCCAGGGCGACTGGCTGTTCCGGACCCAGGAAGACCTGCGGACCGAATTCAACACCACCCCGGCCGGCTACAAGCGCCTGCAGCAGTTGCACGATGCGTTCAAGGCAAAAGGCGTCGAGCTGGTGCTCGTCTACCAGCCGACCCGGGGCCTGGTGAACCGCAACAAGCTCAACCCACAGGAAAAGGCCGCTTTCGACTATGAGAAAGCCCTGACCAACTACAAATCCATGCTCGGCCGTTTCGCCCAGATGGGTTACGTGGTGCCGGACCTGTCGCCGCTGACCAACGAAAACCTGCCCGAAACCCTGCCGGCCCACGATTTCTATTTCCGTGGCGACCAGCACTGGACGCCATACGGCGCCCAGCGCACCGCCAAGATCGTCGCCGAGAAGGTCAAGCAGCTCCCGGCCTTCGCCGACATTCCCAAGCGTGAGTTCGAGACCAAGAAGTCCGGCCGCATGGGCAAGACCGGCACCCTGCACAACATGGCCGGGCAGTTGTGCGGCACCAGCTATGCGATCCAGTACATGGACCAGTTCACCACCGAGCCTAAGGGCGAGGCAGGTGACGGCGACCTGTTCAGCGATTCCGGCAACCCGCAGATCACCCTCGTGGGCACCAGTCACAGCGGCAAGAACTACAACTTCGCCGGCTTCCTGGAAGAGTCCATCGGCGCCGACATCCTCAACGTAGCCTTCCCCGGCGGCGGTTTCGAGGGCGCGATGATCCAGTACCTGGGCAGCGAAGAGTTCCAGAAGAACCCGCCGAAAATCCTCATCTGGGAATTCTCGCCGCTGTATCGCCTGGACCAGGAAACCATCTATCGCCAGATGATGGCGCTGCTGGACAACAACGGTTGCGAAGGCAAGCCGGCATTGATGAGCAGCAAGACCGCGCTCAAGCCAGGCAAAAACGAATTGATGGTCAATAGCAAGAACATGGATCTGCGTAACGGCAGCCACCAGGTCGACATCCGCTTCGCCGATACCTCGGTGAAAACCTTGCAAGCCACCCTCTGGTACATGAATGGGCGCCACGAGGATATCAAGATCGAAAAACCGGATACCTCCGAAACCGACGGACGTTTCGCCTTCCAGCTGCGCACCGACGAGGACTGGGCTTCGCAAAACCTTCTGGCTGTCGAAGTCCAGGGCCCTGAAGCCGGTAAAGAGCCGCAGCAGATCGAAGCGAAAATCTGTAAACGCAACGCATCTCCGCAAGCCGAACAAACGGCTCAAATCGGACAATGAGGTCTCGTCTCATGACCAGTACCACGCGCACCCGAACGTTGAAAACGCTGCTGGCGCCCTCCCTGCTGACCCTGGCGATGTTCGCCGGGGCCACGCAGGCCGCGGCCCCGCTGCGCCCGCCACAGGGTTACTTCGCACCGATCGAAAAGGTCAAGGCCGGCGAAGCGGCCCAAGGCTGCGACGCCACGCCGACGCCCTACACCGGCTCCCTGCAATTTCGCAGCAAGTACGAGGGCTCCGACAAGGCCCGTGCGACCCTGAACGTGCAGTCGGAAAAAGCCTTCCGTGACAGCACCGCCGACATCACCAAGATCGAGCGTGGCGTCAGCAAGCAAGTGATGCAATTCATGCGTGACGGCCGTCCCGAACAATTGGAATGCACCCTCAACTGGCTGACCGCGTGGGCCCAGGCCGATGCGCTGATGTCCAAGGACTTCAACCACACCGGCAAGTCCATGCGCAAATGGGCGCTGGGCAGCATGGCGTCGGCCTATGTGCGCCTGAAGTTCTCCGAGTCCCGCCCACTGGCCAATCACCCGGAGCAGGCGCAACTGATCGAAGGCTGGTTCAGCCGGATGGCCGACCAGGTGGTCAGCGACTGGGACAACCTGCCGCTGGACAAGACCAACAACCACTCCTACTGGGCCGCCTGGTCGGTGATGGCCACCTCCGTGGCAACCAACCGTCGCGACCTGTTCGACTGGTCCGTCAAGGAATACAAGGTCGGTGTCAACCAGATCGATGCCGACGGTTTCCTGCCCAACGAACTCAAGCGCAAGCAACGCGCCCTGTCCTACCACAACTATGCCCTGCCGCCACTGGCGATGATCGCCAGTTTCGCCCAGGTCAATGGTGTGGACCTGCGCCAGGAAAACAACGGCGCCCTCAAGCGACTGGGTGACCGGGTGCTGGCCGGGGTCGAAGATCCGGACATCTTCGAAGAGAAGAACGGCGACAAGCAGGACATGAAGGACCTGAAGATCGATTCGAAATTCGCCTGGCTCGAACCGTTCTGCAGCCTCTACACCTGCAGCGAGGATGTGCTGGAGCGCAAGCACGAGATGCAACCGTTCAAGACCTTCCGCCTCGGCGGTGACTTGACCCGGGTGTACGACCCTTCGCGGGAAAAAGGTGAAAAAGGAAGCTGACACCGTGTTCCCTGCCTGGCAGGGAACCTGTGGGAGCGAGCTCGCTCGCGATTGCGGTCTGACATTCACCATGGATGTCGACTGACACTCCGTCATCGCGAGCAAGCTCGCTCCCACAGGGAATGTGGTCTGTTTCGAATGCATTAGCCCCCCGGCTTTCATGGGGGGGTTTGGGGGGGCTCTGGCCCTTGACTGTTGATTCAACATGGAGAGATCGGGATGGTATTTTCATCCAATGTGTTCCTGTTTCTGTTCTTGCCGATCTTTCTCGGCTTGTACTACTTGAGCGGGCAACGCTATCGCAACCTGCTGCTGCTGGTCGCCAGCTATGTGTTCTATGCCTGGTGGCGGGTGGACTTCCTGTTGCTGTTCGCCGGCGTCACCCTGTGGAACTACTGGATCGGCCTGAAAGTCGGCGCCGCCGGCGTGCGCACCAAACCGGCCCAGCGCTGGCTGTTGCTCGGCGTGGCGGTGGACTTGTGCATCCTGGGTTACTTCAAGTACGCCAACTTCGGCGTGGACAGCCTCAACGCGATCATGACCAGCTTCGGTCTCGAGCCGTTCATCCTGACCCACGTGCTGTTGCCGATCGGGATCTCGTTCTACATCTTCGAGTCCATCAGCTACATCATCGACGTCTATCGCGGTGATACCCCGGCAACCCGCAACCTGATCGACTTCGCAGCGTTCGTGGCCATTTTCCCGCACCTGATCGCCGGCCCCGTGTTGCGTTTCCGCGACCTGGCCGACCAGTTCAACAACCGTACCCACACGCTGGACAAGTTCTCCGAAGGCTGCACCCGCTTCATGCAGGGTTTCATCAAGAAAGTGTTCATCGCCGACACCCTGGCGGTGGTGGCCGACCATTGCTTCGCCTTGCAGAACCCGACCACGGGCGATGCCTGGCTCGGCGCCCTGGCCTACACCGCGCAGCTGTACTTCGACTTCTCCGGCTACAGCGACATGGCCATCGGCCTGGGCCTGATGATGGGTTTCCGTTTCATGGAAAACTTCAAGCAGCCCTACATCAGCCAGTCGATCACCGAGTTCTGGCGTCGCTGGCACATCAGCCTGTCCACCTGGCTGCGCGACTACCTCTACATCACCCTGGGCGGTAACCGCAAAGGCACGCTGATGACCTATCGCAACCTGTTCCTGACCATGCTGCTCGGTGGTCTGTGGCACGGCGCGAACATCACCTACATCATCTGGGGTGCCTGGCACGGTATCTGGCTGGCCATCGAAAAAGCCGTGGGCATCAACACCACGCCACGCAGCATCAACCCGATCCGCTGGGCGCTGACCTTCCTGCTGGTGGTGATGGGCTGGGTGATTTTCCGCTCCGAGAACCTGCACGTGGCCGGTCGCATGTACGGCGCCATGTTCAGCTTCAGCGACTGGTCGCTGTCGGAACTGACCCGCGCCAACCTCACTGGCCTGCAGATCGCCACGCTGGTGGTGGCCTACATCACCCTCGCCTTCTTCGGCCTGCGGGACTTCTACACCAACCGCCCACCGGTCAAGACCAAGCCTGAGGTCAATACCGAGGCCAACGGCCCGGCCACCGCACAGCCGGGGATGATCAAGGCCGTACCGGGTGACAATCCATCGACGATCCATGAACCGGGCTACACCGTGGGTGTCGAAGCCCAGGTGCAACCGGCCTACTGGACCGTGGACTGGTCACGCTACGTGATGCGCGCCCTGGTGCTGCTGCTGTTCATCGCCTCGATTCTCAAACTCTCGGCGCAAAGCTTCTCGCCGTTCCTTTACTTCCAGTTCTGAGGGATCTGAACATGACCCGCTCATTACGCATCTTTTACATCGCACTGTTCATGCTGATCCTGACAGCACTGGGCCTGTGGTCGATGCGCAGTTTCTTCGGCTTCAGCACCAACCCCGACGCCACCGTGCTCAACGGGCGCTGGGCCAAGGCCGTGGAAACGCACTACGACGACCAGTTCCCGATCAAGCGCCTGGGCACCAACATCTGGGCTGCGCTGGACTACAAGCTGTTCAACGAAGGCCGCAAAGGCGTGGTCCTGGGCCGCGACCAGTGGCTGTACAGCGACGAAGAGTTCAACCCGATCGTCAACGAAGAGCTGAACCTGCAAGGCAACTACGCGCTGGTCGAAGGCGTGCGCCAGAAGCTCAAGGAACAAGGCGTGACCCTGGTCATGGCGATCGTGCCGGCCAAGGCGCGGCTGTACCCCGAGCACCTGGGTGACGTGAAGCCATCGAGCATTCACGCCAACCTCTACCAGGATTTCCATGCTCGCGTAGCGGCCGACAAGATCCTCGCGCCAGACCTGCTCGGCCCGCTGCAACAGGCCAAGCAAGGCGGCCAGCAAGTGTTCCTGCGCACCGACACCCACTGGACTCCGGAAGGAGCCCAGGTCGCTGCCGAGAACCTGGCCAAGGCCATTGCCGAAGGCACACCGCTCAACGGTGAGCCACAACGCTTCGTCACTGAGCCTGCGGAAAAAATCACCCACAAGGGTGACTTGCGCCAGTTCCTGCCCCTGGACCCGCTGTTCGAAAACCTGATGCCAGCCCAGGAGCCACTGGTCAAGCGCAACACCCGCGAAGCCGACGACAAGCCGGCCGGCGACGACGCGCTGTTCGCCGACGCCCAGGTGCCCGTGGCCCTGATCGGCACCAGCTACAGCGCCAACCCCAACTGGAACTTCGTCGGTGCACTCAAGCAAGCCCTGCACAGCGACGTCGTCAACTACGCCGAGGACGGCCATGGCCCGATTCTGCCGATGCTCAGCTACCTCAAGAGCGATGCCTTCAAGAACAACCCGCCACAGGTGCTGATCTGGGAGTTCCCTGAACGTTATCTGCCCGTGAACAACGAAATCGGCGACGCCGACCCACAGTGGGTCGCAGAGCTCAAGCAAGCCGGCGCGCGCCAACAGAACGTCGCCGCCAACACCCCATCCGAGACGCCCGACCGGGCGCAAAACTGAAAGAGAGGTCCACCATGACTTTCAACACTACTCCTCGCCGTCTCGCTGCTCGCTCCTTCAAGGCCATTGCCCTCGTCGCCAGCATGAGCGCCCTCTCACTGTCGGCCTTTGCCGGTGATTCGGCCCTGTACGGCCCGGTCGCGCCAAAAGGCTCGAGCTTCGTGCGGGTCTATAACGCCGCTAACGCCGAAGTCAGCGCCACCGTCGGCAGCACCAACATCAGCGACGTAGCCCCCTTGGCCAGCAGCGACTTCAGCTTCATGCCCGGTGGCGACTACAGCGCCAAGGTCGGCAGCCAGACCGTGCCGGTGAAACTGGCTTCCGATCACTATTACACCCTGGTCAACAACGCCAGCGGCCAGCCGCAACTGATCGAAGAGCCGCCGTTCAAGAACAAGCAGAAGTCCCTGGTCCGCGTACAGAACCTCAGCGACAAGGCACTGACCCTCAAGACCGCCGACGGCAAGACCGAAGTGGTGCCGAACGTGGCCGCCAAGGGCCGTGGCGAGCGTGAAATCAACCCGGTGAAAGTGACCCTGGCGCTGTTCGAAGGCGACAAGAAAGTCGGCGACCTCAAGCCCGTGGCCCTGGAGCGCGGCGAAGCGGCCGTGCTGTACGTCACCGGTTCAGGCAGCAGCCTGTCGCCAGTGTGGGTGAAACGCCCAGCGTCGACCCGCTGATGAATTCACCTGAGGGCTGAACGCCTATTTGTGTAGCAGCTGCCGCAGGCTGCGATCTTTTGATCTTGATCTTTCGCTTGGGATTCAAGTGTTAGGGGAAAGATCGCAGCCTCGCTTCACTCGTCAGCTCCTACAACAAAGATCAGCCATTCGGGTACGGAACAAGAACAAGAGAGTGAAACGACAGAACGCAGTAGCTCTAACAACCATTTCGCTTCAAGGAGTAACAAACATGATTCCGGTGATCTTGTCAGGTGGTAGTGGCTCACGTCTTTGGCCGCTTTCGCGCAAGCAATTCCCTAAACAGTTCCTGGCCCTGACCGGTGAACACACCCTGTTCCAACAGACCCTCGAGCGCCTGGTGTTCGAAGGCATGGACACACCGATCGTGGTCTGCAACAAAGACCACCGTTTCATCGTCAACGAGCAGTTGAGCAACCGTAAGCTCGAAGTCCAGCGCATCCTGATGGAGCCGTTCGGACGCAACACCGCACCGGCCGTGGCGCTGACCGCGATGATGCTGGTCAACGAAGGCCGCGACGAGCTGATGCTGGTGCTGCCGGCCGACCACGTGCTGGAAGACCAGAAAGCCCTGCAACGCGCCCTGGCCCTGGCCACCGTGGCCGCCGAGCGTGGCGAAATGGTGCTGTTCGGCGTACCGGCGACCAAACCGGAAACCGGCTACGGCTACATCAAATCGACCAACGACGCGCTGCTGCCTGAAGGCGTGAGCCGCGTTTCGCACTTCGTCGAAAAACCCGACGTCAAGCGCGCCACCGAGTTCGTCGAGGCCGGCGGTTACTTCTGGAACAGCGGCATGTTCCTGTTCCGCGCCAGCCGTTTCCTCGAAGAGCTGAAAAAGCACGATCCGGACATCTACGACACCTGCCTGCTGACCCTTGAGCGCAGTGAGCAGACCCCGGACACCATCACGCTCGACGAAGCCACCTTCGCCTGCTGCCCGGACAACTCCATCGACTACGCCGTGATGGAAAAAACCCAGCGCGCCTGCGTGGTGCCACTGTCGGCAGGTTGGAGCGATGTCGGCTGCTGGTCGTCGCTGTGGGAAGTCAACCCCAAGGATGCCAACGGCAACGTCACCAAAGGCGACGTGGTCGTCCAGGACAGCCGCAACTGCATGATCCACGGCAACGGCAAGCTGGTGTCGGTGATCGGCCTGGACAACATCGTGGTGGTCGAAACCAAGGACGCCATGATGATCGCCCACAAGGACAAGGTCCAAGGCGTCAAGCAGATGGTCAACACCCTCAACGCACAGGGCCGCACCGAGACTCAGAACCACTGCGAGGTCTATCGTCCGTGGGGTTCCTATGACTCGGTGGACATGGGCGGTCGTTTCCAGGTCAAGCACATCTCGGTCAAGCCGGGCGCGTGCCTGTCGCTGCAGATGCACCACCACCGCGCCGAACACTGGATCGTGGTCAGCGGCACCGCCGAAGTGACCTGCGACGAGAACGTGTTCCTGCTCTGCGAAAACCAGTCGACCTACATCCCGATCGCGTCGGTCCACCGCCTGCGCAACCCGGGCAAGATCCCGCTGGAAATCATCGAAGTGCAGTCCGGCAGCTACCTGGGTGAAGACGACATCGAGCGTTTCGAAGACATCTACGGTCGCTCCACTCCGATCGAACGCGGCGTCTCGGTGAAGACCATCGCGCAGTAACAACTAGCAACGATCAGCCGTACAAGAAGCCCCCATCCAGCCCACTGCGTCCCCTATCCGCAGTGGGTTGGGTGGGGGCTTTTTTTTGCAGTCGGTGATGGGCAGGCATCATTGCTTCAACATTGCCCGCCCCCTTCGGTAGGATGTACCTACGGTAACGGAGGCTTCCACCATGCTTATCGGCGTCTTGCTGATCATCACCTGGCTCATCCTGCTGTTGCGCTACCCGGCCAAGGCCTTGCCGGTCTCCCTGGCGGCGTTCATCGGGCTGGGGCTGGTCGCCGCGTGGGTGCTCTGGCAGGAAAACCGCGAGACCCGGCAATTGGAGCGCCTGGAAATGCGCATTACCTATGCCCCCGGACAATGCCCCGCCGACCGACCGCTGTCGCTGAACCTGAAGAACACCAATGACGTGCCGCTGATCGAACTGCGCTGGCGGGTCGCGGCCTATGCACCTGGCGACACCATCAACCTGGCCGACACCCCCTACGACGCACCGCGCTACCGGGGCCCCGGCCAATTGCAGGCCGGCGCCGACTGGCAAGACTGCCTGCCGCTGCCGCCCCTGCGTCCGGGGTATCGCCCGCAGACCCTGGAGTTTCGCGCCGAGCGATTGCACGGCAGCTTTTCCAACTGATTACCTTCCCCCACTTTTTGCACAAGGAATGCGCCATGCCTGTTGCGCTGATTACCGGATGTTCCAGCGGCATTGGCCGCGCCCTTGCCGACGCCTTCAAGACTGCGGGTTATCAGGTCTGGGCCACGGCGCGCAAGGTTGAAGACGTAGCGACACTCAGCGCCGCCGGATTCACCGCCGTGCAACTGGACGTCAACGACGGCCACGCCCTGGAACAACTGGGCGAACGGATCAACCAGCAGCACGGCGGCCTGGATGTGCTGGTCAACAATGCCGGCTACGGCGCCATGGGCCCGTTGCTGGACGGCGGCGTACCGGCCATGCAGCGTCAGTTCGAAACCAACGTGTTCGCCATCGTCGGGGTCACCCGCGCGCTGTTCCCGGTGTTGCGCCGGGCCAAGGGGCTGGTGGTGAATATCGGCAGCGTTTCCGGGGTGCTGGTCACGCCGTTTGCCGGGGCCTACTGCGCCTCGAAGGCCGCGGTGCATGCCTTGAGCGATGCCTTGCGCATGGAACTGGCGCCGTTCGGCATCCGCGTGATGGAAGTCCAACCGGGCGCCATTGCTTCCAGCTTCGCCAAGAATGCCGGCCATGAAGCCGAACAGCTGATCAGCGAACAATCGCCCTGGTGGCCCCTGCGCGACGGTATCCGGGCCCGGGCCAAAGCCTCCCAGGACAACCCGACCCCGGCCCACGAGTTCGCCGCCGGCCTGCTCAAGGCCGCACAACAACCCAAGCCCCCCCGCCTGCTGCGCCTGGGCAATGGCAGCCGGGCATTGCCCTTGATGGCCGGCTGGCTGCCCAAGAGGTTGCTGGAAAAAGGGTTGATGAAGCGGTTTGGGTTGGGGAAATCGCTGTAATCATCGCGATTTGGTTTTTTGCTGTTGTGGCGAGGGAGCTTGCTCCCGCTCGACTGCGCAGCAGTCGCAGGCTGACTCAGCTTACGGTGTCTGTTTTTTGGGGCGGCTTCGCCACCCAGCGGGAGCAAGCTCCCTCGCCACAGGGCTGAACTTCAATTGCTGTGGTGTGCATCAAATCTCCATCCCCCCATCAGTAGCCAGTGATCTCAGCGCTTGTCATGGGGTTCTACCACCACCGTGCAGGTCATCCCCGCCGCCAGCAGCACCCCGTCGGGCACTTCGTCGAGATGAATGCGCACCGGCACCCGCTGGGCCAGGCGAACCCAGTTGAAGGTCGGGTTCACGTCGGCGATCAGTTCGCGGCTTTCGGGGTTGTCCCGGTCGTAGATGCCGCGGGAGATGCTTTCCACATGCCCCTTGAGCATCTCTCCGCTCATCAACTGCAACTGCGCTGGATCGCCGACCCGCACCTTGGGTAATTTGGTCTCTTCGAAGAAGCCATAGACCCAGAACGAATTCATGTCCACCACGGCCATCTTCGCCTCGCCGATGCGGGCGTAGTCGCCACGGTGCACGTTGAGGTTGGTGACGTAGCCGTCCACCGCCGCGCGGACTTCGGTGCGCGACAGGTTCAGCTCGGCGGCTTCCAGTTGCGCCTGGGCCTGCTGGTAATCGGCCAGGGCCGAGTCGGCGATGTTGCTGGCGTCGTCGCGGTTTTCCCGGGAGATCACCAGGCTGTCCAGGTCGGCACGCCGATGGGCGTTGACCTTGCGCATCTCCCAAGTGGCCTTGCGCGACGCCACCTGGGAGCGCGCCTGCTTCACGGCGATGCGGTAATGCTCAGGATCGATGCGCATCAACAGGTCGCCCTTTTTCACCGATTGGTTGTCGCGCACCGGCACTTCGACCACCTCGCCACTGACATCGGCGGCCACATTGATGATGTCGGCCCGCACCCGCCCATCGCGGGTCCAGGGCTCGTTCATGTAATGGACCCATAACGTACGGCCGATCCACAGCGCCAGAGCCAGAACCAACAGCGTCGCCAGCAGGCTGAAAAACTTTCTCATCGCATCGATCTCAACGGTAGACCGTCAGCGCCAGCGCGCCGAACAGACAGATAAACAGACTCAGGCGCAGCAACGCCGGGTGCCAGAAGAAGCGGTACAGGTCCAGCCCCGACAGGAAGCGGTCCAAGGCCCAGGCCAGGCCGGCGGCGATGAAAAACATCAAGGTCATGGTGGGCATGTACACACCATGGAAAGCGATCTCACGGGGCATGTTCAGGTTCCTGGGGAAGCGGTGTGGCATGCGGCATGGCCATGCGGTATGACATAGCCGGCCAAAGGCGATTGCGGGTCCAGCAACGAGGAGCGGATGAAATGCAGGTAGCTTTTCACCCGGCGCAGGGCCGAGGTGTCGAAATGCGGGGCGAAGGGTTCGTCGGAGGCCTGCACGCGGCCGATGGCGTGGTCCACCGCCACCAGGGCACGCTCCAGATTGCTCTGGCTCGGTTGGCGGAACAGCCGCACCAGCGCCCGCCCCATCACACGAATCGCCTGGCGCCACGGCTGGCTTTCGGCATACGCCGGATGCACCGGCAAAATCGCCTGCTCCTTGCGCAGCTCGATAATCGCGTGGCCGACCTCCAGCACCACGAACATCCAGCGCAGCAAGTCCCGTTGCACCCGGGGCTGCCCCGCTGCCAGCCCGTAGGCCTGGTGCAGCAAGTCGCGGGTACCACTTTCGAAGCTCGATGCCAGGCCCTTGAGCTTGCCACTGATGGCAAACACCACTTGCTCGCGCAAATCCTGTTCGAGCCGGCGCCACAACCAGCGACTGTTGGGCGGCAGAATGATTGCCCCGGCCGCGGCACACACCAGCATGCCGAGGATCATCGCGATGTAATCGTTGATGAAGGCGTAGGGGTTGTAGACCGTCAGGTTGTCCGGCACCGAACCGGTGCTGAAAAAGATCAGCAGCCCCAGCCCGACCCCGGCGTATTTCGGCCGCGAGCTGAGGAACGAACCGAGCATGATCACCGGCGCCAGCATCACGCAGAGCAAAGGGAAGCCGTCGATCAGCGGGAAGATGAAGAACATCTCGACAAAACCGATCAACGCCCCGAACAACGTGCCGCAGGCCATCTGGAAAGCCATGCGCTTGGGGTTCGGCGTCGCGGCCGACAAGCCCACGGTGGCAGCGGCGATCATCGTCATGGTCGCGCCGCTCGGCCAGGCCGTGGCGACCCAGTAACTCCCCAGCACCAACAGGATGAAGGCGGCGCGAACACCCGATGCCGTGGCGGCCAGCCAGTTGGTCTGCGGCACGAACGGTTCGTCCCAGCGCTCACGTTCGTGGCGATGATCGGCCAGCGAGGCGTGGGTCAGGGCATAGCCGTGCAAGTCGTCGACGAAGCGATAAAGCAGCTCGTAGGCGGTATGGAAATCCAGCTGCTGCCCATCACTGGGCGCCGTTTCCTGGAACAACGCCCGCAGCCTTCGTACCTGGGCCGGCAGCTCGGCCTTGTACTCGGCCAGCGCCGCCGCCAGACGGGCCGCATCGGCATCGGTCAGGGCGCGGCCACTGAAACCGTCGAGCAGTTCGGCCAACGTTTGCAAACCTGGCTTGATGGCATTGACCACGTGATCCGCCGCACTGCTGCGCAAGCGTTCCAGCAACTGGTGCAAGGCGTTGAAGCGGGTGGTGATGCCCATGAACTCGCTGTTCAAGCGACTGAGCCGGCCGTTGCGCCGACGCATGTGCGGGTCTTCGAACACGGTCACGCTGCGCAGGCTTTCCAGGCCCACCGCCTCGGCAATGAAGCCCACGTTGCGCGCTTCGAATGCCTCCCGCTTGCTGCGCCCACGCAGGTCATCGGTGACAAACAGGGCAAATACCCCAAAGCGCTGGTACAAGGCATTGCGCATGGCGGCACTGGCGGTTTGCGGCAGGATCGCGGCGCTGACCAGGGTGGCGCAGAGGATCCCCAGGGAAATCTCCAGCACCCGCCAGACCGCCGCCATGAACGCGCCTTCCGGATGGGCCAGGGCCGGCAGGCCGATCATCGCCGCGGTGTAGCCGGCCAGCACAAAACCATAGGCCCGGAAGTTGCGATAACGCGCCGCCCCTGCCGAACAGAGGCCAACCCAGACCGCCAGGCAAGCGAGGAACGGCTCGGTGTTCTGGGCAAACAAGGCGATCAGCGCCACCATCACCGCCGAGCCGGCCAGGGTGCCAAGCAAGCGATAGAAACTCTTGGCGAACACCTGCCCGCTCTGGGGCTGCATGACGATGAACACGGTGATCATGGCCGTGCGCGGTTGCGGCAATTCCAGGCGCATCGCCAGCCACAAGGTCAGGAACGCGGCAAACAGGACCTTGAAGATATAGACCCAGGTCACCCCGTCGCTGCGGGCCCAGTCGAAGAAACCCCGGCGCCATTCGAGACGGTACAGCCAGCGTGCGGGGGCAAGTGAAGACATCACAAAAGGCCTACTCAACATTGTGGCGAGGGAGCTTGCTCCCACTTAGGTTGTGCCTTGTAGACGCTGTGCGGGTGCTATGTAGGAGCTGTCGAGTGCAACGAGGCTGCGATCTTTCCCCAGACACTTGAGTCTCAAGCGAAAGATCGCAGCCTTCGGCAGCTCCTACAGTCTCAAGCCCGCCACCCAGCGCCGTCACCAGGTCGGCATGGGCACTCAAGCGCGCCGCCTGCACGTGCTGTTGCACCTGTTGCTGCTTGAACAACAGGCTTTGGGCATTGAGCACGTTGAGGTAGTCGGTGAGCCCGCGCTGGAACGCCACCATTGCGATGTCGTAGGTGCGCTGGGCAGCGGCCACCGATTCGGCGGCGAAAGCCTGCTGCTTGTCCATGGATTGGCGGCGGATCAGTTGATCGGAAATGCCCTTGAGGGCGTTCACCAGGGTCTGGTTGTAGTGCGCCACGGCGATGTCATAACCGGCCGCCGCCTCGCCCAACTGTGAACGCAAGCGTCCGCCGTCGAAGATCGGCAACGTGATCGCCGGCCCGACGTTGTAGGTGAGCTTCTTGCCCGTCAAGAACTCCAGCGCCCCACCGCCGGTGGCCATGTAGCCGAGGCTACCCACCAGGTCGACATTGGGATAAAAGCCGGCCCGGGCCACATCGATACCCCGGGCCTGGGCCGCTACTTGCCAACGCCCGGCCACCACATCCGGACGCTGGCCGAGCAGTTCGGCGGGCAAGGCCGACGGCAGCTTCAAGGGCGCGCCGAGGGCCAGGGTCGGACGTTGCAATTGCGCGCCCTCTCCCGGCCCCTGGCCGGCCAGGGCCGCCAACTGATTACGGCTCAAGGCGATGGCTTCGTCCAGCGCGTCGAGTTGGCGATGGGTCTCGGGCAGTGGTGCCTGGGCCTGGCTGACTTCGAAATGGGTGCCGATGCCGCCGTCCAGGCGCTTCTGCGCAAGGTCGAGAATCTGCTCTTGTTGGTGGAGGGTTGCGGCGACGATATCGCGCTGGGCGTAGTGCAGCGAAAACTGGATGTAGGCACGCACGATGTTGCTTTGCAGTTCCAGTTGCGCCTGGCGCGCCTCAGCGACACTGACATGGGCCAGGTCAACCGCCCGTTCGCTGGCATTGCGCTCGCGGCCCCACAGGTCCAGGGCGTAGCTCAAGCCCAGGGCGGCATTGTTGTCCCAGGTCGTGGTGTCGGCCAGCTCGCCCGGGCCATAGAACTGATCGGTGGGCCAGTCATGACGCTTGAGGGTCGCCTCGCCATTGATCTGCAGCGACTCGGCGGCCTCGGCAACACCGGCCATGGCCTTGGCCTGGCGCACCCGCGCGGCGGCCATGGCCAGGCTCGGGCTGTCCTGCATGGCCAGGTCGACCCAGCGATCCAGCTGCCGATCGCCATAGGCTTGCCACCACTGGCGGGTGGGCCAGTGGGCGTCGCGAGCCGCCTCGCGGATGGCGGCATCGGTCGCCAGTTGATTGGCCGGCAGTACCTGGCTTTGCGGCCCAATCCCGCCTGTCCCGATGCAACCGCTGATGGTTAATGTCAGAACCCAAACACTGAGAGTCTTCAGCTCTCTGCTGATGCAACGCGGCACTTGCGCAAAATTCCTGAGATCGAGCATGACGACGAGGATGGCTGCCTGTTAACGCAAAACTTGTGGGAGCGAGCCCTTGTGGGAGCCGAGCAAGCTCGGCTCCCACAAGGGCTCGCTCCCACAGGAATCAGTGACCCAGGATTGGTGGCAATTCTAGGCATCGCCCTCCCCGGCGATAAGCCGACCTTTCTGTGAATCTTTGTTACCGTTAACGCGATAATCCATTAGTCGGGTCCCGCTGCTCTGTAACTTCGTGTCACAATTTGCCACCTCCCAAGAGAGCCCTCCATGGACACCTTGCAAAACATGCGCGCGTTCAGTTGTGTTGCCGAAGCTGGCAGTTTCACCGCCGCCGCCGCGCAACTGGACACCACGACGGCCAACATCTCGCGCGCGGTTTCCAACCTGGAAGCCCACCTGCAAACCCGCCTGCTCAACCGTACCACTCGCCGCATTGCCCTGACCGAGGCGGGTAAACGCTACTTGTTGCGTTGCGAGCAGATCCTGGCTTATGTCGAAGAAGCGGAAGCCGAGGCCAGCGACGCCCATGCGCGACCGGCCGGGCAGTTGAAGGTCCACACGATGACCGGCATCGGCCAGCACTTCGTGATCGACGCCATCGCCCGTTATCGCAAGACCCATCCGGATGTGACCTTCGACCTGACCCTGGCCAACCGCGTGCCGGACATCCTCGACGAGGGCTACGACGTCTCCATCGTGCTCGCCAGCGAGCTGCCGGATTCGGGCTTCGTCTCCCAGCGCCTGGGGATCACCTACAGCATCGTCTGCGCATCGCCCGCCTACGTGAAAGCCAGCGGCTGCCCGCAAAAACCCGGCGACCTGCTCAACCACGCCTGCCTGCGCCTGGTCAGCCCGGTCATTCCGCTGGAAAAATGGGTGTTCGACGGCCCGGAAGGCCAGGAGATGGTCACCATCAACAGCTCACCGTTCCTGGTGAACTCCGCCGATGCGATGAAAACCGCGATCACCAGCGGCATGGGCGTGGGGGTATTGCCGGTGTACGCGGCCATTGAAGCTTTGCGCAACGGCACGCTGGTGCGGGTCATGCCCAACTACCGCTCCCAGGAACTGAACCTCTACGCCATCTATCCGTCGCGCCAATACCTGGATGCGAAGATCAAGACCTGGGTCGAGTACCTGCGAGGCTCATTGCCGGAAATCCTCGCGGCGCACCAGTCTGAGCTGGCGGCTTACGAATTGAGTGGAAGCCTGGCAGGCGCACGGGTCGCGAACTGAAGTCGAACCCGTGCGTGAAGGATGATGTCAGCGCTTGCCCATCGAACGACGCGTGCCGGGAGGCGCGGCGCCTGGGGTCTTGGTATGGCCATTCTTCGCGCCGTTCTTGTACCACGGCTGCTGGCCGGCGCCCTTGGCCGCAGCCAGTTCACCGGGTTTGAACGGGAATTTGAAGGCAGGGATCGCCGCTTTGGCGTCCTCGGCGTTGGAAACATCGCTGTCGGACAAATCGGCCTGTTCGCCGCCGGGGAGTTCATCCGCAGGCGAAGGTGTCGGGGAAGTCATGTAAGGCTCCGGGTCATGCATGCAAGTCGGGCCCGAAGGGCGAGCCGCGAAAGGCGGCAGTATACCTGCCCGATATCACCGCGCGCAGGGCAGTTTCATCTGGCACAACCATTCATCCGACAGCAAGCCAGGACAAAACTGACAAGCCTGTCAGTTAGCCGTCACCTTCCTGACCGGCTCGTAACGCTATATAAGAAAGCTCAGACTCCTGTGTCCCGAACCGGCCTTTCATATCCATGCACACCCAGAAGAAAACCGTCCTGCTCGTCGCGCTGTTGGTCGCCCTGGCGGCCCTCGTCCTCTGGTTTGTGCTCAAGCCCGTGACCGCCAAGCCCAGCGCTCCCGCCGCCGTTCCGGTGCGGGTCGTCAGCGTGGTGCAAAAGGATGTGCCGCGCTTTGCCAGCGGCATCGGTACGGTCCTGTCGCTGCACAGCGTGGTCATCCGGCCGCAGATCGACGGCATCCTCACCCGGCTGCTGGTCAAGGAAGGGCAACTGGTCAAGAAAGGTGACCTGCTGGCGACCATCGACGATCGTTCGATCCGCGCCAGCCTCGACCAGGCCCGGGCCCAGCTCGGCGAGAGCCAGGCGCAACTGGCGGTGGCCCAGGTCAATCTCAAGCGCTACAAATTGCTGAGCGTCGATGACGGCGTCTCGAAGCAGACCTACGACCAGCAACAGGCGCTGGTCAACCAGCTCAAGGCCACCGCCCAGGGTAACCAGGCGGCCATCGACTCGGCGCAGGTGCAACTGTCCTACACCCAGATCCGCTCCCCGGTGAGCGGTCGCGTCGGTATTCGCAATGTGGATGAAGGCAACTTCCTGCGCACCAGCGACACCAATGGCCTGTTCACGGTGACCCAGATCGACCCGATCGCCGTGGAGTTCTCCCTGCCCCAGCAAATGCTGCCCACCTTGCAACGCTTGATCGCGGCGCCCGAGCAAGCCTTGGTCAAGGCCTATATCGGTGCCGATGGCGCTACCGGGGAACTGCTCGGCGAGGGGCGCCTGAGCCTCATCGACAACCAGATCAACGCCAACACCGGGACCCTGCGGGCCAAGGCTGAATTCAACAACGCCGCGCAACGGCTGTGGCCCGGGCAACTGGTGACGCTGAAGATCCAGACCGCCCTCGACAAGGACGCCCTGGTGGTACCTCCCACCGTGGTCCAGCGCGGGCTGGAGCAACACTTCGTGTACCGGATCAAGGGCGACAAGGTCGAGAGCGTGCCGGTGGTCATGGTTTACCAGGACAGCGACATGCACATCATCAAAGGGGTGAACGCTGGCGATCAACTGGTGAGCGACGGTCAGTCGCGGCTCAAGCCAGGCAGCCACATCCAGGTGCTCAGTGATCCGCCCGCCCTGGCCAAGACCTCGGAGCCGCAACCGTGAAGGGCCGCGGCTCGGTTTCAGCGTGGTGCATCGACCACCCCATCGCCACGGTGCTGCTGACGTTTGCCCTGGTACTGCTGGGCGTGATCGCATTTCCTCGGCTGCCCGTCGCGCCGTTGCCGGAGGCCGAATTCCCGACCATCCAGGTTAACGCGCAGTTGCCTGGGGCCAGTCCCGAAACCATGGCCTCGTCAGTGGCGACGCCGCTGGAAGTGCAATTCAGTGCTATTCCCGGCATCACCCAGATGACTTCCAGCAGCGCCCTGGGCTCGACCAACCTGATCCTGCAATTCAGCCTCGATAAAAGCATCGACACCGCCGCTCAGGAAGTGCAGGCGGCGATCAACACCGCCGCCGGCAAACTGCCCAACGACATGCCGAACCTGCCGACCTGGCGCAAGGTCAATCCCGCCGACAGCCCGGTGTTGATCCTCAGCATCAGTTCCTCCCTGATGCCCGGCACCGAGCTGAGCGACTACGTCGAAACCCTGCTCTCGCGCCAGATCAGCCAGATCGACGGCGTAGGACAAATCTATATCTCCGGCCAACAGCGTCCGGCGATCCGGGTCCAGGCCTCGGCTGATCGGCTCGCCGCCATCGGCCTGACCCTGGCAGACATCCGCCTGGCGCTCCAGCAGGCCAGCCTCAACCTGGCCAAGGGCGCCCTGTACGGCGATTCGAGCATTTCCACCCTGTCCACCAACGACCAGTTGTTCCAGCCTGAGGAGTACGGCGAGCTGATCGTGTCCTACAAGGACGGCGCACCGGTTCACCTCAAGGACATCGCCAAGGTCGTCAACGGCTCGGAAAACGCTTACGTCCAGGCCTGGTCCGACAGCGAACCAGGGGTCAACCTGGTGATCTTCCGGCAACCGGGGGCGAACATCGTCGAGACCGTCGACCGCATCCAGGCGGCCCTGCCCACCCTGCAAGCCATGCTGCCCGCCGCCATGCAGGTCAAGGTCCTGATCGACCGCACCCAGACCATCCGCGCCTCGTTGCATGAAGTGGAGATCACCTTGCTGATCGCGGTGCTGCTGGTGGTCGCGGTGATGGCGCTGTTCCTGCGCCAGCTCTCGGCGACCCTGATTGTCTCGGCGGTGCTGGGGGTGTCACTGACCGCCAGTTTCGCCCTGATGTACGTGATGGGCTTCAGCCTGAACAACCTGACCCTGGTGGCGATCGTCATCTCGGTGGGGTTCGTGGTGGACGATGCGATTGTGGTGGTGGAGAACATCCACCGCCACCTGGAGGCCGGCGAAAGCATGCGCGAGGCGGCGATCAAGGGCGCCGGCGAAATCGGCTTCACCGTGGTCTCCATCAGCTTCTCGCTGGTGGCGGCGTTCATTCCGTTGCTGTTCATGGGTGGTGTGGTCGGGCGCCTGTTCAAGGAGTTCGCCCTGACCGCCACCTCGACCATCCTGATTTCGGTGGTGGTGTCGCTCACCCTGGCGCCGACCCTGGCCGCGCTGTTCATGCGTGCCCCGGTACATCATGCCCACAGCAAGATGGGATTCGGCGAGCGTCTGCTGGGCTGGTACGAGCACGGCCTGCGTCGGGCCCTGGCCCATCAAAAACTGATGATCGGCGTGTTCGGCCTGACCCTGGCACTGGCGGTGGTGGGCTACGTGTTCATTCCCAAGGGGTTCTTCCCGGTACAGGACACCGGCCTGGTACTGGGCACCAGCGAAGCCGCCGCCGATGTGTCGTTCCCGGACATGGTCGCCAAACACAAGGCCCTGGCCGACATCGTCGCCGCCGACCCGGCGGTGCAGACCTTCTCCCACTCCGTCGGTGTCTCGGGCAACAACCAGACCATCGCCAACGGCCGTTTCTGGATCGCCCTCAAGCCCCGGAACGAGCGTGACGTGTCGGCCAGCGGCTTCATCGACCGGATCCGCCCGCAATTGCTGAAAATCCCCGGCGTGGTGCTGTACCTCAGGGCCGGGCAGGACATCAACCTCAGCTCTGGTCCCAGTCGCGCCCAATATCAATACGTGCTCAAGAGCAACGACGGGCCGAGCCTCAACGCCTGGACGCAAAAGCTCACCGACAAGCTGCGTGGCAACCCGGCGTTCCGTGACATCTCCAACGACCTGCAACTGGGCGGCAGCATCACCCACATCAACATCGATCGCAGCGCGGCGGCGCGCTTCGGCCTCACCGCCACCGATGTCGACCAGGCCCTGTACGACGCCTTCGGCCAACGGCAGATCAATGAGTTCCAGACCGAGACCAACCAGTACAACGTGATCCTGGAGCTCGACACCCAGCAACGCGGCAAGGCCGAAAGCCTGGCGTACTTCTACCTGCGTTCGCCCCTGAGTGGGGAAATGGTGCCGCTCTCGGCCCTGGCCCGCTTCGATGCGCCGAGCAACGGTCCGCTGTCGATTGCCCACGACGGCATGTTCCCGGCCGCCAACCTGTCATTCAACCTGGCGCCCGGAGTGGCCCTGGGAGACGCGGTGCGCCTGCTCGACCAGGCGAAGAACGAAATCGGCATGCCGGCCGCCATCACCGGCAATTTCCAGGGCGCGGCCCAGGCTTTCCAAAGCTCGCTAAAAAGCCAGCCATGGCTGATCCTCGCCGCGCTGGTGTCCGTGTACATCATCCTCGGCGTGCTCTACGAGAGTTTCGTGCACCCGTTGACGATCATCTCGACCCTGCCCTCGGCCGGCCTCGGCGCGCTGATCATGCTCTGGCTGCTGGGCGAGGATTTTTCGATCATGGCCCTGATCGGGCTGGTGCTGCTGATCGGGATCGTCAAGAAGAACGGCATCCTGATGATCGACTTCGCCCTCGACGCCCAGCGCAATAAAGGTCTGGCGCCCCAGGAGGCGATTTTCCAGGCGTGCCTGACACGCTTCCGGCCGATCATGATGACCACTCTGGCGGCCCTGCTCGGTGCCTTGCCGCTGATGCTCGGCTATGGCCCCGGCGCGGAGCTGCGCCAGCCCCTGGGCATCGCGGTGGTGGGCGGCCTGCTGGTGAGCCAGGCGCTGACGCTGTTCACCACACCGGTCATATACTTGTGGCTGGAGCGACTGTTCCATCGGCCCACCCATCAGCCAGGGTCGGCGCCGACGGCGGCGCTGGCGAGCACAGACCACTGAGGCAGGGCCATGCGCGTTCTGATTATCGAAGACGAAGAAAAAACCGCGGACTACCTGCACCGCGGCCTGACCGAACAGGGCTATACCGTGGACGTGGCGCCGGACGGCATCGAGGGGCTGCACCTGGCCCTGGAAACCGACTATGCGGTGATCGTGCTCGACGTGATGCTGCCGGGCCTGGATGGCTTCGGCGTATTGCGGGCCCTGCGCGCCCGCAAGCAGACACCGGTGATCATGCTCACCGCCCGGGAACGGGTCGAGGACCGCATCAAGGGCTTGCGCGACGGCGCCGATGACTACCTGGGCAAGCCTTTCTCCTTCCTCGAACTGGTGGCCCGCCTGCAAGCCCTGACCCGCCGCAGCGGCGGCCATGAGCCGGTGCAGGTGAGCATCGCCGACCTGTGGATCGACCTGATCAGCCGCAAGGCCACACGGGCCGGCCAGCGCCTGGACCTGACGGCCAAGGAGTTCTCCCTGCTCAGCGTCCTGGCCCGCCGCCAGGGTGAAATCCTCTCGAAAACCGCCATTGCCGAAATGGTCTGGGACATCAACTTCGACAGTGACGCCAACGTGGTGGAAGTGGCGATCAAACGCTTGCGAGCCAAGCTCGATGGGCCGTTCGAACAGAAGTTGCTGCACACCATTCGCGGCATGGGCTATGTGCTGGAGAGTCGCGGCGATGAGCGTTCCTGACAGCATCGCCCTGCGCCTGAGCGGCATGTTCACGCTGGTGGCGGCGCTGGTGTTCCTGTTGATCGGTGGCGCTTTATACCAGCAGGTCGCCAAGGGCCTGGGCCTGTTGCCCGAAGCCGAGCTCGATGCCCGCTACAGTGTCCTGGAGTCCACCGTTGGCCGCTACGGCACGCCTGAACACTGGGTGAAGATCAACAACAAGCTGCGACTGCTCGGTGAAGAAGACAAACGCATCCATTTCTGGATCGTCAGCGACGATCCGCGCTTTGAATACGGCGCTCCCGATGCGCAGATCCGTGCCTTTGCCCAGGGCGCCCTGGGTAAGCGCGACCTGACCTTGCCCCGTCGGCACTACCCGATGAAAGTATTGGTGAGCCAATTCCCGGCCAAGGACCAGCGTCCGCCGCTGCGCTTCATGATCGGCATCGACACCCAGACCTTCTACCAGACCCAGCATCGCCTGCTGGTGGCGCTGGTGAGCCTGGCGATTGTCGGTGTGCTTCTGGCTTCATTGCTGGGCTACTGGGTCGCGCGCATCGGCCTCAAGCCGCTGATCAAGCTGTCCGACGAAGCCCGGCGCCTGGCCCCGCCCCGCCTGTCCGGGCGCTTGCAGCTGTCGCCCTTGCCGCCGGAGCTGAGCCAGTTTGTCAGTTCCTTCAACGCCACCCTCGACCGGGTCGAACAGGCTTACTCGCGGCTGGAATCGTTCAACGCCGACGTCGCCCATGAATTGCGCTCGCCCCTGACCAACCTGATCGGCCAGACCCAGGTTGCGCTGACCCGTGGGCGCTCGGCCGAACACTACTTCGAAGTGCTGCAATCGAATCTCGAGGAGTTGGAGCGGCTGCGTTCGATCATCAACGACATGCTGTTCCTGGCCAGCGCCGACCAAGGCAGCAAGGCCACCAAACTGACCAGCACCTCCCTGGCCGGCGAAGTGGCAACCACCCTCGACTACCTGGACTTCATTCTCGAAGACGCCCAGGTCCAGGTCCGGGTCAGCGGCGACGCCCAGGCCAACATCGAGATCGCCCACCTGCGGCGGGCGCTGATCAACCTGCTGAGCAACGCCGTACAGCACACCGCGCCCGGGCAAGTGATCGACGTGCACATCGAAGCCCTTGGCGACCAGATCACCCTCGCGGTCACCAACCCCGGCGAACCGATTGCCGGCGAGCACCTGCCACGCCTGTTCGAACGTTTCTATCGCGTCGATGCCTCGCGTAGCAACAGTGGCGCCAACCATGGGCTGGGGCTGGCCATCGTCAAGGCAATCGCGCTGATGCATGGCGGGGACGTATTCGTGCGCAGTGACCAGGGCACCAACACGTTCGGGATCCGCTTACCAGCCTGAGGCCGCCACAAGGTTCGATCTTTTCCAGCATTGAATGCTGGGCGAAAGCCAACTCGACCAAAATCGACAGATCGCAGCCTTCGGCCGCTCCTACCCGGTTATTGCGCAAACACTGATTGCCCGCCTTCACCGATCCAAGCACAATCAGCAAAAGGCCAGCATCTGGTTCATTGCCGGTTTGCAATCCTTTGGGACGGATCCCAGCCACATCACAATGCAGACATCGGACCCATGAGCGCGCGCAGTGCGACACCCGGCAACACCCCGTCTTCGATACGTTCAGAACGGGTACTCGTACTGGCCAGTTCGCTGGTTGTCATTGCGATCCTGAGCATCGTGACGTCCCTGCTGATTCGCGAACATGCCGCCGCACAACAGGCCGCAACACGTGCGGCGACCAATATCGTGCAACTGATTGACGCCGATGTGCTGCGTAACGCGGAGCTCTACGATCTGTCGCTGCAAGGTTTGGTCGCGGCCGCCAAACGCGAAGACCTGAAAGACGTTTCGCCGACGATCCGCCATCTGGCGCTATTCGACCGCGCCACCGCCGCCCCTTATAAAGGCGACATCCTGCTGCTGGACAAACACGGCAATGTGATCGCTGACTCCGCCTCGATCACGCCGCGTATAGGCAACTATGCCGATCGGGAGTACTTCCAGTCCCATATCCAGGATCCAAACCCGGGCATGATGATCAGCCGCCCGTTCCGCTCCAGAAGTCATGGGCAGGAATGGCGCATCAGTTTCAGCTATCGATTGAGCGATGAACGGGGTGAGTTCATGGGCGTGGCCGAGGCCGCGATGCGCCTGAGCTACTTCAACCAATTGTTCAAGAGCCTGAACATTGGTCATGGCGGCACGGTCAACCTGGTCAGCCGCGACGGGATTGTGTTGGCCCAGGAACCGCCTCTGGCCGACAACATGATTGGCAAGGATTTCAGCAACCGACCGAACTTCGTCCGCATCCTGCGCGAAGGTAACGGCAGTTTTACCAGCATTTCCAGTGTCGACCAGACACAGCGCCTGTACACCTTTTCCCAGGTGGGCAGCCTGCCATTGATCGTCGTGGTGGCGCTCTCCTCTCAAGAGGTGTTCGCGTCATGGCAGCGCACGGCCTTGTTGGTCAGTTGTGCTACCGGCGCGCTGTGCATCGGTTTGCTCTGGCTCACCTGGCTGCTGCGCCGCGAATTGCGACGCCGCTACAGAGCTGAACGGGAATTGGCCCAACTGGCATCCGTCGACTCCCTTACAGGACTGGCCAACCGACGAACACTGGACGAGACGTTGCAACAGGAATGGCTACGCGCCCAACGTTCGGGCCAACCGTTGTCTGTGCTGATGATCGATGCCGATCACTTCAAGGCATTCAACGACCGCCATGGCCATCAACAGGGTGACGAGGCCTTGCGAGCCTTGGCACAGTTAATCAGCAAACATGTTCGTCGCCCCGCCGACCTGGCGGCGCGCTACGGTGGTGAAGAGTTCTCGGTGGTACTGCCGGAAACCACCACCGCCGGTGCGTTCACCATGGCCCAGAACATTCGCGAAGCGGTTGAACAGCTGCTACCTGTGACCGAGGGGGAAGCGCCGATGACGGTCAGTATCGGCATCGCCACTTGGGTAAACGGGCCGTATGGCGAGCTCCAACAACTTTTGTTCGCCGCGGACAAGGCGCTTTACCAGGCCAAGGCCAGTGGGCGTAATCGTGTGGTTTGCGCGATGTGACGCTTCCCCCTGTGGCTGTTCACTTAGTGTGTATATCCGTTGCTGCGGTAACGGCCACTGGCGGTTCCGCTCTTACAGCGGGTCACTTTTGGAGGAGCCGGGAGCCGGACCAGCCAAAAGTAACCAAAAGCGCTTTGCCCCACCACTCGGTGCCTCGCCTAGGCTCGGCATGCCTGAACGAAGGCGTTGCTCCGTGGGCCGCCGCGAGGCGGCCTAACAGCCGACCTGGTTCTCCTGGTCGTACACCTGTCAGATCTGTGGGAGCAAAGCTTGCTCGCGATGAGGCCAGCAAGCCCAACATCCATGTGACTGAACCACCGGCATCGCGAGCAAGCTCGCTCCCACATCCAATCTTCAGCGGACACAAAATTCATATCCAAAACAGACCTCCTGTGGGAGCGAGCTCGCTCGCGATGAGGCCAGCAAGCCCAACATCCATGTGACTGAACCACCGCCATCGCGAGCAAGCTCGCTCCCACAGGTGGAACGCGGTCCAACCAAGAACCAGGTCGGCTGTTAGGCCGCCTCGCGGTGGACGTTGATCTCGGCGCCCCGTTAACCACGCTGGCCGAACGCAGGCATTGCGCAGTGGGCATCCCGGCATGGATGCCGGGATAGCCGCGCTGGGCCATGGATGGCCCTTCGCGGCGGGCCCACGGAGCAATGCCGGAGTGAGGGCACACCGAGCCTAGGCGAGGTGCCGAGTGGTGGGGCAGAAGCGTTTTGGTTACTTTTGCGCTTCTCAAAAGTGACCCGCCGTAAGGGCGGAACCCTAAGCCGCCATTACCAAAATAACGGATATACACACCAAAAAAGCGCCCATAAAAAAAGGCCACCCAAAGGCAGCCTTCAAAAACTAGAGAGGTTTTTTTGCCTACACGGCCGCAACAGGGCGCATGTAGGAGATTGGCGCGGTGCTGGCGTCTTCGAACGTCACGACTTCCCAAGCATCTTTCTGCTCAATCAACTTGCGCAGCAGCTGGTTGTTCAGTGCATGGCCGGACTTGAACCCCTTGAACTCACCAATCAGGCTATTGCCCAGCAGGTAGAGGTCGCCGATTGCATCGAGGATCTTGTGTTTGACGAATTCGTCTTCATAGCGAAGGCCGTCTTCGTTCAATACACCATCGGAATCGACCACGATCGCGTTTTCAACACTGCCGCCGAGTGCGAGGTTGTGCTTGCGCAGGTACTCGATGTCACTCATGAAACCAAAGGTACGGGCGCGGCTGACTTCTTTTACGAACGAAGTGCTGGAAAAATCCACGCTTGCACTCTGGGTGCGGTCACGGAAAACCGGGTGATCGAAATCGATCTCGAAGCTCACCTTGAAACCTTCGAAAGGGACGAAAGTGGCGCGCTTGTCGCCATCTTCCACTGTCACTTCCCGCAGGATGCGGATGAACTTCTTGGCTGCGTCCTGCTCTTCCAGGCCAGCCGATTGAATCAGGAATACAAAGGGTCCGGCACTGCCATCCATGATCGGGACTTCGGACGCGGAGAGCTCGACGTAGGCGTTATCGATGCCCAGGCCAGCCATGGCCGAGAGCAAATGCTCCACCGTATCCACTTTGGTGTCACCGTTGACCAATGTGGTCGACATAGTGGTTTCACCAACGTTTTCCGCGCGAGCAGGAATCTGCACCACAGGGTCGAGGTCGGCACGACAAAACACAATGCCGGTATCGATAGGCGCGGGCTTGAGGGTCAGGTAGACCTTCTCGCCGGAGTGCAAGCCGACACCTGTGGCACGGATAATATTCTTCAGGGTGCGTTGTTTAATCATGGCATGGGCCGCTTCAGCGCAAATTGCGAACTGGTATCAACAAAGGCTGGCGATGATAGCAGACCAGACCTTTGCTGAACACCAATCACCCGTATCCCCCTGATACATTTCATCAATCGGCCTGACGACGCAGGAAAGCCGGGATGTCCAGGTAATCCAGATCGTCTTGCGGATTCATCTTCGCGGCAGTCGCAGTACCGGCCTGGGCCTGGTTGCGCATGACGGTCGGACGGTCCAGGTCACGGTAGTTCACCGCAGGCGCTTCCTGACGCGAAGCCACTTGTTGTTGCGGTTGCGAAGCCATGGAAGTGTGAACGGTGTTGTCGATGACCTTCACAGGCTTCTCGATTTTCGCGCCCAGGCCCGTGGCAACCACGGTAACGTGCAGCTCGTCGCGCATGTCCGGATCGATAACGGTACCGACCTTGACCATCGCGTGCTCGGAAGCGAAGGCTTCGATGATGCTACCCACGTCGGAGTACTCACCCAGGGACAGGTCAGGACCGGCGGTGATGTTCACCAGGATACCGCGTGCACCTTGCAGGTTCACGTCTTCGAGCAACGGGTTGCGGATGGCCGCTTCGGTGGCCTCGCGTGCACGGTTCGGACCGCTGGCGCAGCCAGTGCCCATCATTGCCATGCCCATTTCGCTCATGACAGTCCGTACGTCGGCAAAGTCGACGTTGATCATGCCTGGACGCTTGATGATGTCGGAGATACCGCGAACGGCACCGGCCAGTACGTCGTCAGCCTTGGCGAAAGCCGACAGCAGGCTTGCGTCTTTACCCAGGATGGTCAGCAGCTTCTCGTTGGGAATGGTGATCAACGAGTCGACGCTTTCAGACAGCAGACGGATACCTTCGTCGGCGATCTGCATACGCTTGCGGCCTTCGAAAGGGAACGGACGAGTCACCACCGCAACGGTGAGGATCCCCATTTCCTTGGCCACTTCGGCAATGATCGGCGCCGCACCAGTACCGGTGCCGCCGCCCATGCCCGTGGTGATGAACACCATGTTGGTGCCTTGCAGGACTTCAGCGATGCGCTCACGGTCTTCGAGAGCGGCCTGACGACCGACTTCCGGGTTGGCGCCGGCGCCCAGGCCTTTGGTCACGCCAGTGCCCAATTGCAGGATGGTCCGCGCGCCGATGGATTTCAGCGCCTGGGCATCAGTGTTGGCGCAGATGAATTCAACGCCTTCAATGTTGCTCTTGACCATGTGGTTGACAGCGTTGCCGCCGCCACCGCCGACACCGATTACTTTGATAACCGGGCTAGCGGGGATGTTGTCTACGAGTTCGAACATTTTCCCTCTCCTTTCATTCTCTAGTTTTTTCGCCTACTGCGTTTGCCGCGTCTTCCAGCGCCAAGCCTGAAACTTGCCGCGTGAAGCTTTGAAACTGTTTAAAAGTTGCCTTTGACCCAAGCCTTGAGCTGCTCGAACAGCGGAGCCTTCGGCTCGTCGCTGCTGTAGCTGTCGCGGCTGCCAATCCCTGAAAACGAAATCCCGTCGGACTGTTTCTGCAGGCCGTACATCAACAGGCCCACGCCGGTGGAATAAATCGGGTTGCGGACCACGTCATCCAGGCCCTTGATGCCATGGGGCACGCCCAGGCGCACCGGCATGTGGAAAATCTCTTCGGCCAGCTCGACCGCGCCTTCCATCTTCGACGTACCGCCGGTCAGCACGATGCCGGCCGGGATCAGGTCTTCGTAGCCACTGCGACGCAGTTCGGCCTGGATCAGCGTGAACAGCTCGTCGTAACGCGGCTCGACCACTTCGGCCAGGGCCTGGCGCGACAGTTCGCGCGGTGGACGGTCGCCGACGCTTGGCACCTTGATGGTTTCGCCGGCACCGGCCAGCTTCGCCAGGGCGCAGGCGTAACGGATCTTGATTTCCTCGGCGTACTGGGTCGGGGTGCGCAACGCCATGGCGATGTCGTTGGTCACCTGGTCACCGGCAATCGGGATCACCGCCGTGTGGCGAATGGCGCCTTCGGTGAAGATCGCGATGTCGGTGGTACCGCCGCCGATGTCCACCAGGCACACGCCCAGCTCTTTCTCGTCGTCGGTCAGCACCGAGTAGGCCGAAGCCAGTTGCTCGAGGATGATGTCGTCGATTTCCAGGCCGCAGCGGCGCACGCATTTCTCGATGTTCTGCGCCGCGTTCACCGCACAGGTCACCACGTGGACCTTGGCTTCCAGGCGCACGCCGGACATGCCCAGGGGTTCGCGCACGCCTTCCTGGTTATCGATCACGTAATCCTGCGGCAGGGTGTGCAGCACACGCTGGTCGGCCGGGATCGCCACGGCCTGGGCCGCGTCGAGTACGCGCTCAAGGTCGGCGGAGCTGACTTCGCGATCACGAATCGCCACGATGCCGTGGGAGTTCAGGCTGCGGATGTGATTGCCCGCCACGCCGACGAACGCCGAGTGGATCCGGCAACCGGCCATCAGCTGCGCCTCTTCGATGGCGCGCTGGATCGATTGCACGGTGGACTCGATGTTCACCACCACGCCTTTTTTCAAGCCGCGGGACGGGTGTGTACCGATCCCGACGATGACCAGCGTGCCGTCGTCCGCGACTTCGCCTACCAGCGCCACCACCTTGGAAGTGCCGATATCGAGACCGACGATCATTTTCCCGCTTTGCACGTTTGCCATGGGTCCTGCCTCTTCTTAATTCTTCGCGACGGCGGGTGCGGCCGTCGTGGGCGCTACAGGTTCCCGCCAGCCAACAGCCAGGCCGTTGGCGTAGCGCAGATCGATGCGCGCAATGTTCGTAATCTGTTCTTTAAGCGTCTTGTCATAGATGGCGATGAAGCGGCGCATCTTTTCCACCAGGTTGCCGCGACCGAGCAACAGCTCGATGCCCGGCCCCGAGCTACCCGCGCCAGTGGTCAAAAACCAACTGCCGCGCTCACGCAATTCCAGGCGCGCGATGGAGAAGCCCAATGGCCGCAACATCTGGCTCAACACCTGGTATTGCTGCATCACTTGCTGCTGGGCCCGCTGTGGGCCGAACAGTTGTGGCAAATGTTCATAGTTGGCCAGTTCCCGCGGCGTAAACGCCTGGCCCTGGTTGTTCAACAACGACTCGTCGCCCCAACGGGCCACCGGCAATTGCTCTTCCAGGCGGATCGACACCTGGTCAGGCCACACCCGGCGGACTTCGGCGTGGGCGATCCAAGGCATCTGTTCCAGCTCCGTGCGCATGCCCGCCAGGTCGATGGTGAAGAAACTCGACGCGACGAACGGAGCGATCCGCTGCTGCACGGCCTGCTGACTGATGTAGCTCAGGTCGCCCTGGACGTTGATCCGGGCGATCGGCCGGTCGGCATAAGGCAGCAACCGTTGCGCGCCTTCATACGTACCGAACCCCAACGCCACCAGCAGCACCGGCCAGAACAAGCTCTTGAGAAAACCAAAATTGGCTTTCGGCAAGCGCGCCGACATCGGCTCTTTGGCCACCATTCGGCTGGCACCCCGCGGCACCGGCTTGCGACCGGGTGCGGATGGCTGATGACGAAGCGATGCGCCTTGCATGGCTTAACCTCTTGGCTCTTGATGGCCGACACTGGCGGCCAGGATCGACACCACCAGTTGCTGGAAATCCAGACCGGCGGCGCGAGCCGCCATCGGCACCAGGCTGTGGTCGGTCATACCAGGTGCGGTGTTGACTTCCAGGAACCAGAACTGCCCATCGGCGTCCTGCATCACGTCTGCCCTGCCCCAACCGGCAATACCCAGCGCCTCACAGGCCTTGGCCGTGAGGTCCATCAGTTGTTTTTCCTTGGCGGCGTCCAGCCCGCAGGGAATGCGGTACTGGGTATCGTTGGCGACGTACTTGGCGTCGTAGTCATAGAACGTGTGGGGCGTGCCCAGCGCAATCGGGGGCAACACCTGGTCACGCAGGGTGGCGATGGTGAACTCGGGACCGGAGATCCATTGTTCGACCAACACTTGCGAATCGTAGGAACTGGCGTCTTTCCATGCCGCGGTCAACTCAGGCAGCGAATTCACTTTCGCCATGCCGATACTTGAACCTTCATGGGCCGGTTTGACGATCAAAGGGAAGCCCAGTTCCGTGGCCGCCGAAATACAATCGGCCTCGGACGCCAGCACGGCGTGACGCGGTGTTGGAATGCCAAGGCTGTGCCAGACCTGCTTGGTGCGCAGCTTGTCCATCGCCAGGGCGGAAGCCAGGATGCCGCTGCCGGTGTAGGGAATGCCCAGGCACTCGAGCAGGCCTTGCATGCTGCCGTCTTCGCCGCCACGGCCGTGCAGGATGATGAACGCGCGGTCGATTTTTTCGCTCAGCAGGCGCTGCAGGAAATCGTCGCCCACGTCGATGCCGAATGCGTCGACACCGGCGCCTTGCAGGGCTTGCAGTACGGCGTTGCCGGACTTGAGGGACACCTCGCGCTCGGCGCTCTTGCCGCCGAACAGCACGGCAACGCGGCCGAAGGCTTTCGGATCAAGGGTCGAGACCAGGTTGGCGTAGGCAGCAGTCATTTCAATTTCCCCTCGCTGGAAGCCACGATTGCCCCGGCGAATAACGGACTGTTCAACAGTTTCGGGGCCAGGCCCCCAATGTCACCGGCACCCTGGCACAGCAAGATGTCGCCGGCGCGCAGCAGCGGCTTGACCAGCGGCGCGAGGTCCACGCCGCGTTCGATGTAGATCGGGTCCAACTGGCCGCGCTGGCGAATGCTGTGGCACAGCTGGCGGCTGTCGGCCCCCGGGATCGGCTCTTCACCGGCCGGGTAGACTTCCATCAACAGCAGTACGTTGGCGTCGGCCAGCACCTGGACGAAATCGTCGTACAGGTCGCGGGTGCGGCTGTAGCGGTGCGGCTGGTAGACCATCACCAGGCGCCGCTCCGGCCAGCCACCGCGCACGGCCTTGATCACCGCCGCGACTTCGGTCGGGTGGTGGCCGTAGTCGTCCACCAGCATCACGTTGCCGCCGTCCACCGGCAGTTCGCCGTAGACCTGGAAACGTCGGCCCACGCCCTGGAACCCGGACAGGCCCTGGACAATGGCTTCATCGCTGACGCCTTCGTCGGTGGCGATGCAGATGGTGGCCAAGGCATTGAGTACGTTGTGATTGCCGGGCATGTTCACCGACACATCCAACGGCTCGCGATCAGGGCGCAGCACGGTAAAGAACGTCTGCATGCCCTGCTGGCGCACGTTGATGGCGCGCACGTCGGCTTCTTCGCCAAAACCGTAGGTCATGGTCGGACGCTTGATCAGCGGAAGGATTTCACGCACCACCGGGTCGTCCAGGCACACCACCGCCAAACCGTAGAACGGCAGGTTGTGCAGGAACTCGACGAAGGTTTTCTTCAGTTTGTTGAAGTCACCGTCGTAGGTCGCCATGTGGTCGGCGTCGATGTTGGTGACCACGGCCACCAGCGGTTGCAGGTGCAGGAAGCTCGCATCGCTCTCGTCGGCTTCGGCGATCAGGTAGCGGCTGGTGCCCAGCTGGGCATTGGTGCCCGCAGCGTTCAGACGACCACCGATCACGAAAGTCGGGTCCAGGCCACCGGCCGCGAACACCGAGGCGATCAGGCTGGTGGTGGTGGTTTTGCCGTGGGTACCGGCGACGGCGATGCCGTGGCGATAGCGCATCAGCTCGGCCAGCATCTCGGCCCGTGGCACCACGGGGATACGGCGCTCCAGGGCAGTGGCGACTTCCGGGTTGGAGGTGTTCACGGCACTGGAAACCACCAGCACGTCGGCATTGGCGGCGTTCTCGGCACGGTGGCCGATAAAGATCTGCGCACCGAAGGATTCCAGGCGCTCGGTGACCGGGGAGGCCTTCAGGTCGGAACCCGAGACCTGGTAACCCAGGTTCAGCAGCACCTCGGCTATCCCGCACATGCCCACGCCGCCGATACCGACGAAGTGGATGCGGCGGATACGGCGCATTTCCGGTTGCGGCATGGCTTTGCGATTCTCAACCATGGGCCACCTCCAGGCAGGTATCGACCACTTGGGTCGTGGCATCGGGTTTGGCCAGGCGGCGTGCGGCGCGGGCCATGTCTTCAAGTCGTTGCGGCTGCATCAAAACCTCTGTCAGGCGGGCGGCAAGATCCGCGGCACCAGTCGTTCTTTGCGGCATCAGGAAGGCAGCGCCTTCACGGGCCAAATAATCGGCGTTACGGGTCTGGTGATCGTCGATGGCGTGGGGCAAAGGCACCAGCATCGAGGGCAGACCGGCGGCTGCCAGTTCACTGATGGTCAGCGCGCCTGCGCGGCAGACCACCAGGTCGGCCCAGCCATAGGCTTGGGCCATGTCTTTGATGAAAGGCTGCACTTGCGCCTCGACGCCAACGGCGCGGTAGCGCTCGGCGGTCACTTCATCGTGGTTTTTGCCGGCCTGGTGAAACACTTCCGGGCGCAGTTCGGGGGCGACCTGCGACAGGGCTTCGGGCAGCAATTTGTTCAACGGTTCGGCCCCCAGGCTTCCGCCCAGGACCAGCAAACGCGCTTTGCGTCCAGCCAGGGCCGGGCGCGGTGTATCGAAAAACAGCTCGGTACGCACCGGATTACCAGTGGTGCGGCGGCTGCCCGACAGGGTAAAGGTGTCGGGAAAGGCTTCACAGACCCGGGCGGCCAACGGCACCAGTAACCGATTGGCGGTACCGGCCACGGCGTTCTGCTCGTGAACGATCACCGGCACACCGGCCAATTTCGCCGCAACACCGCCAGGACCGGTCACATAACCGCCAAACCCGACCACGCACACCGGGCGCAACCGACGGATGATCGCCCGCGCCTGCCAGACCGACTTGAGCAGCATCAGCGGCGCCTTGAGCAACGACAACTTGCCCTTGCCCCGCAGGCCGCTGGCGTCGATCCGGTGCAGCTCAAGGCCGGCAGCTGGCACCAGTTCGTTCTCGATGCCCCGTGGCGTGCCCAGCCAGTGCACGGTGTAGCCGCGCGCCTGGAACTCCCGGGCACAGGCCAGCGCCGGGAATACGTGCCCGCCGGTACCACCCGCCATGATCAGCACATTAGCGCCCATGAGTCGGCTCCTCGGCGAAGTCGCTCTCTTGAAACTCCATCTCTTCGCTGCCCAGGTGGGTTCGACTCTCCCATTCGATGCGCAACAACAGGCCGAGACAGGCGCAGCAGATCACCAGGGAGCTGCCGCCATAACTGAGGAACGGCAGCGTCAAACCCTTGGTCGGCAGCAGGCCGACGTTCACGCCGATGTTGATCAGGAACTGGCCGATCCACAGGAACGACAAGCCATACGCCACGTAAGCGGCAAAAAACTGCTTGGCCTTCTCGGCCCACAAGCCGATGTACATCCCGCGCACGCAGACGAATACGAACAAGGCAACGGTGCACAAGGAGCCGACCACGCCCAGCTCTTCGGCCAATACCGAGAACACGAAGTCGGTGTGGGCTTCCGGCAGGTAGAACTGCTTCTGCACGCTGTTGCCCAGGCCTACGCCCAGCCATTCGCCGCGACCGAAGGCGATCAGCGCCTGGGTCAATTGATAGCCGGAACCGAACTGGTCGGCCCACGGGTCGGTAAAGGTGATCAAACGCGCCATCCGATAGGGTTGCGCCTGCACCAGCACCGTCACGGCGGCAACCGCCAGCGCCACCATCAGGGTGAACCGGAACAGCCCGACGCCGCCCAGGAACAGCATGGCCGCCGCCGCGCCCATCATCACCACCGTGGCGCCGAAGTCCGGCTCCATCAGCAGCAGGCCCGCCATCGGCAGCAACACGATGAATGGCTTGAAGAACCCCATCCAGCTCTCGCGCACTTCTTTCTGGCGACGCACCAGGTAACCGGCGAGGTAGATCACCACAAAGACCTTGGCGATCTCCGAAGGCTGAACGTTGAAGAAACTGAAGCCGATCCAGCGCATCGAGCCGTTGACCTCGCGGCCGATGCCCGGCAACAGCACCATCACCAACAGGCCGAAGGCACCGAGCAGCATCATCCAGCCCAGGCGCTGCCAGGTGGCGATCGGCACCATCATGGTGACGACGCACGCACCCAAGCCGATCACCAGGTAAACCAAGTGGCGGATCATGTGGTAAAGCGTGTTGCCCGACTGCACGGCGGCCACTTCCGACGACGCGGACGTGATCATCACCAGGCCAAGGCCCAGCAAGGCCAGGCAACCGGCAAGCATCGGGAAATCCAGGTCGATGCCGCGCCCAGTGATCAGCGGCGACGGGTACGGCTTGATGATATTCATCAGGCTCATGCCAAGTCCTCCGCGGCCCGGGCGAACAGCTGCCCGCGCTCTTCATAGTTCTTGAACATGTCGAAACTGGCGCAGGCCGGCGACAACAGCACCGCATCGCCTGGTTGCGCAAGGGCGCGGCACTGTTGCACCGCCTCGTCCAGCGAACCGACCCGAACCAGCGGCACGGCATCGCCGAGGGCCTGGGCGATCAATTCACGGTCGCGGCCCATCAGCACCACGGCACGGCAGTTGGCCGCCACCGGGTCGCGCAGGTCCTTGAAGTCGGCGCCCTTGCCGTCGCCGCCGGCGATCAGCACGAGCTTGCCTTCGATGTCCGCACCCAGCCCTTCGATAGCCGCCAGTGCGGCACCGACGTTGGTGGCCTTGGAGTCGTTGTACCAAGCCACGCCGTCCAGGTCGCGCACCCACTGGCAGCGGTGCTCAAGACCGGCAAAGGTACGCAGGGCCGAGAGCATGGCGTCGAACGGCAGGCCGACCGCATGCCCCAGGGCCAGCGCGGCCAGGGCATTGGCCTGGTTGTGGGCGCCACGAATCTTCAGTTCGCGCACCGGCATCAGGTTCTGGAATTCGAAGGCCAGGTATTTCTCGCCATTCTCTTCGCGCAGCCCGAAGCCTTTGAAGTCCGGCACGCCCAGGCCGAAGGACCAGCACGGCATGCCCTCGCCCAACAACGGACGAGTCAGGGCGTCCTGGCGGTTGAACACCACTTGCCGGGCACCACGGAAGATCCGGTGCTTGGCCAGGTGATAAGCCGGCAGGCCGCTGTAGCGGTCCATATGGTCTTCGCTGACATTGAGCACGGTCGCCACTTCGGCGCCCAGGTGGTCGGTGGTTTCCAGCTGGAAGCTCGATAGCTCCATCACGTACAGCTCGACGTCGTCACTGAGCAGGTCCAGCGCCGGGGTACCGAGGTTGCCGCCCACGGCGACGCGCTTGCCGGCCGCCGCGGCCATCTCGCCCACCAGGGTCGTGACAGTGCTCTTGGCATTGGAACCGCTGATGGCGACGATCGGCGCCTTGGCGTTACGCGCGAACAGCTCGATGTCGCCGGACAATTTCACGCCACGGGCAGCGGCCGCCTGCAGGGCTGGAGTCGCCAGGGCCAGGCCGGGGCTCACATAGAGCTCGTCGGCGCGGCACAGGAATTCGACGTCCAGCTCGCCACAACGCACGTCCACCTGCGGATAGTCACGGCGCAGCGTGGCCAGCTCAGGTGGATTTTCCCGCGTATCGGCGACGGCAAACGACACACCCCGGCTCGCCAGGAAGCGAACCAGGGACATGCCGCTCTTGCCGAGGCCGACAACGATGCGGAAGTGGTCAGAAGCGATCAGGGACACTCGTTCTACCTCAGCTTCAGGGTGGCAAGGCCGATCAGCACCAGAATCACAGTGATGATCCAGAAACGGACGATCACACGCGGCTCGGGCCAGCCCTTGAGTTCAAAGTGGTGGTGGATCGGCGCCATGCGGAATACGCGGCGGCCGGTCAATTTAAAGGAAGCAACCTGAATGACGACTGACAGGGTCTCCATCACGAACACACCGCCCATGATGAACAGGACGATTTCCTGGCGAACGATGACGGCGATGGTGCCCAGGGCCGCGCCCAGCGCCAGCGCGCCGACGTCGCCCATGAAGACTTGCGCCGGGTAGGTGTTGAACCACAGGAAGCCCAGGCCGGCACCGATCAGCGCTCCGCAGAACACGATCAGCTCGCCCGCCCCTGGCACATAGGGGATCAACAGGTATTCAGCGAATTTCACGTTACCCGACAGGTAGCAGAAAATCCCCAGGGCGCCGCCGACCATGACCGTGGGCATGATCGCCAGGCCATCGAGGCCGTCGGTAAGGTTGACCGCGTTGCTCGAACCGACGATCACCAGGTAGGTCAGCACGATGAAACCTGCGCCCAGTGGGATGCTGTAGTCCTTGAGCATCGGCAGGATCAGGGTGGTCTCCACCGGCGAAGCGGCGGTCATATAAAGGAAGATCGCCGCGCCGAGGCCGAACACCGACTGCCAGAAATACTTCCAGCGGCTTGGCAGCCCACGGGAGTTCTTCTCGATGACCTTGCGGTAGTCGTCGACCCAGCCGATGGCGCCGAAGAGCAGGGTCACCAGCAGCACGACCCAGACATACCGGTTCGCCAGGTCGGCCCAGAGCAGGGTGCTGATGCCGATGGACGACAGGATCAGCGCGCCGCCCATGGTCGGGGTGCCGGATTTGGACAGGTGCGATTGCGGGCCATCGTTACGAACCGACTGGCCGATTTGCAGGTTCTGCAGGGTGCGGATCATCCACGGGCCCAGGAACAGCGACAACGACAGCGCGGTCAGCACACCCAGGATCCCGCGCAGGGTCAGGTACTGGAAGACCGCGAAGCCTTTGTAGAACTGTTGCAGGTACTCCGCTAGCAGCAGCAGCATTAATGTTTCTCCGTGGAGGCGCCGCACAGTGCCGCGACGATGTTTTCCATCGCTGCGCTGCGTGAGCCCTTGATCAATAAGGTGGTGTTCGGATCCTGCTCGGCGACCAGGGCCTGGATCAGTTCGGCCTGAGTGGTGAAATGCCGTGCGTGTTCGCCAAACGCGGCGACTGCATGGGCCATCATCGGACCGACCGCATACAGCGCGTCGACCTTGCCGCGCGCATAGGCACCGACATCGTGATGCCCCTGTTGCGCCCACTCGCCCAGCTCACCGATATCCCCCAGCACCAATACGGTACGGCCGGAGAAACCGGCGAGGATATCCACAGCCGCGCACATGGACGACGGGTTGGCGTTATAGGTGTCGTCGATCACGCGCATGCCATTGCTGGCCAGTTGCGCAACAGAGCGCCCCTTGACCGGCTGCACGGCGTTCAGCCCGGCGACAATGCCCGGCAGCGACACGCCCAGCGCATGGGCGGCAGCCGCCGCGGCCAGGGCGTTGGCAACGTTATGAGTGCCGAGCAGGTTCAACTGCACCCGCTCGGCGCCATCCGGGCTGTGCAGGTTGAAGGCCGGGCAACCGCGGGCATCGCGGTCCAGGTCGCTGGCGTAGAAATTCGCGGCGAGGTTGCTCAGGGCAAAGGTCAGCACCTTGCGCTCGCCCGCCCGGGTCTTCCAGATTTCGAAGGCCTTGTCGTCGAGATTCAGCACGGCGACGCCATCGGCATCCAGCCCCTCGATGATCTCGCCCTTGGCCTCGACGATTTTTTCCGGGCCGCCGAACTCGCCGACGTGGGCAGTCCCGGCGTTGTTGAGCACCGCCACATGAGGCTTGGTCATGCCCACGGTGTAGGCAATCTCGCCGAGCCGCGAAGCACCCAGCTCGATGACGGCGGCGCTGTGTTCCGGCGCCAGCTCCAGCAGGGTCAGCGGCACACCAAGGTCATTGTTCAGGTTGCCGCGAGTCGCCAGTACCGGACCGCGGGTGCGCAGGATGCTGGCCAGCATTTCCTTGACCGTGGTCTTGCCGCTGGAGCCGGTGATGGCCGCGACCGGGTTGCCAAACGCCGCGCGGTTCAGCGCACCGAGCTGGCCCAGGGCCTGGCGGGTGTCGTTGACGAGTAATTGCGGCAGCGTGCTGTTGGTCACTTCGCGCTCGACCAGGGCCGCGACCGCACCTTTGCCCGCGACTTCGTTCAAGTAGTCGTGACCATCGAAACGTGGCCCAGCCAGGGCGACGAACAATTGTCCCGGCGCGATCGCCCGGCTGTCGATGCTGACGCCGTTGAAGGTGGCGTCCGCAGCGATGAGGCGCGCATTCAGGGCGTTGGTCAGTTCGCTGAGCTTCAGGGCCTTAAGCATGGGCCACCTCCCATGCGGTCAGGGCATGATCGGCTTCCACCAGGTCGGAAAACGCATGGCGTTCGCCGTTGATTTCCTGATAGTCCTCGTGGCCCTTGCCGGCCAGGACAACGACATCGTCCGCCGAGGCGCTGGCGATCAATTGGGCAATGGCCTGGCCGCGACCAGCCACGAAGGTGACGTTATCCACAGCCGCAAAACCGGCGCGGATGTCGTCGAAAATCCGCTGCGGGTCTTCGCTGCGTGGGTTGTCGTCGGTGACCAGCACGCCGTCTGCCAGCCGCTCCACCACTTCGGCCATCAACGGGCGTTTGCCGCGATCGCGATCGCCACCGCAGCCGAACAGGCACAGCAACTTGCCCTTGGCGTGAGGACGCAGGGCCGTGAGAACTTTTTCCAACGCGTCGGGGGTATGGGCGTAATCGACCACAACCAGTGGTTGAGTCCCACCGCCCAAACGCTGCATGCGACCGGCCGGGCCCTCGAGCTTCGGCAAGACCTTGAGAATTTCGTCCAGCGCGTAGTCCAGGCCGAGCAAGGCGCCGATGGCCGCCAATACGTTGCTCAGGTTGAAGCGGCCGAGCAAAGTGCTGCGCAAATGGTGCTCGCCCTGGGGCGTGACCAAGGTGGCGCGCACGCCTTCGTCATTGAATTGCGCCTGGCGTACATAAAGGTAGGCGCTGGCATCTTCCAGGCTGTAGGTGATCAATCGCGATTCGCGCTTTTCGGCAGCCAGTTGCCGACCGAATTCGTCATCGAGGTTGATGACCCGGCACTTCAGGTCATTCCAGGCAAACAGCTTGGCCTTGGCTTCACCGTAGGCCTGCATGGTGCCGTGGTAATCCAGGTGATCCCGGGACAGGTTGGTCAGCACCGCGACATCGAACGCCAGCGCGGTCACACGGCCCTGGTCCAAACCATGGGAAGAGACTTCCATCGCCACGGCCTTGGCACCAGCCTTTTTCAGGTCAGCCAGGGTCGCTTGCACGGCAATCGGGTTCGGCGTGGTGTGCAGGCCGCTTTCCAGCGCGCCATGGAAGCCGTTGCCCAGGGTCCCGACAATGCCGCAGTGCTGGCCGAGCAGGTCGAGGGCCTGGGCCACCAGTTGGGTCACGCTGGTCTTGCCGTTGGTACCGGTCACGCCCACCAGGTTCAGGTGACGGCTCGGTTCGCCATAGAAACGCCCGGCGATGTCCGACAGCTGCGCTGCCAGGCCCTTGACTGGAATCAGCGGAACATCGGTGATCGGCAGCACAGTCGCGCCTTGCACTTCATAAGCCACGGCAGCCGCGCCACGCTTCAGGGCATCGGCGATGTGGGCACGGCCATCGAAACGGGCACCCGGCACCGCCAGGAACAAATCCCCGGCGCGGACATTGCGGCTGTCCAGGGCCAGCTCACGAATCAGCAGATCGTGACCGGCGTGGGCAAAAATCTTGTTCAGGCTCAGGGACATCAGCCACGCCCTCCATCGGCTTTCAAGGGAACGACCGGCGCGGTATTGGCCTGCTGGGTCGGCGGCAGGTTATCCGGGGTAATGTTCATCAGGCGCAGGGTGCCGGACATCACTTTGCTGAACACCGGCGCCGAGACCAGGCCACCGAAGTAGCCCGCCTTGCTTGGTTCGTCGATGACCACGACGATGGCGTAGCGCGGGTCGCTCATCGGGCCGAAGCCGGCAAACAGCGAACGGTAGGAATTCTCGGCATAGCCTTTGGTGCCCACGGAGGTTTTACGGGCCGTACCCGATTTGCCTGCCACGTGATAGGCCGGCACCTGGGCACGATAGACACCGCGCGGCGCCTCGATCACCTGTTGCAGCATGCCCTGCATGGTCTTGGCGACATTCTCCGGGATCACCTGGGTGGTCTGCGGCGCCTTGTCGGTCTTGATCAGGGTCAGTGGTGCGATACGGCCATTGTTGGCCAGCGCGGAGAACGCGTGGACCAGTTGGATCGCCGTCACGGAAACACCGTAACCGTAGGACAACGTAGCCGTTTCAGCCTTGCGCCAATCCCGGTAGTTCGGCAGGTTGCCGACACGCTCGCCCGGGAAGCCCAGGCCGGTGTCCTGGCCGAGGCCGATTTTCTGGGCCAGGCGATAAATCGTCTCGCCGCCGATATCGAAGGCGATCTTGCTCATGCCCACGTTACTGGAGTTGATCAGGATGCCGGTCAGGTCGAGCACCGGGCCCTCGGTCTTGGACACGTCACGAATGGTGTACTTGCCGATCTGCAGGGTGCCCGGGTACACCTCGACGGTGTCGCTCGGTTTCCAGCGCCCGGTTTCCAGGGCAGCGGCCATGGACACGGCTTTCATAGTCGAACCGGGCTCGAACACGTCGATCATCGCGCGGTTGCGCATCATCGCCGGTTGCAGGTTGCGACGGTTGTTCGGGTTGTAGGTCGGCTGGTTGACCATCGCCAGGATCTCGCCGGTCTTCACGTCCATGATTACCAGGCTGCCGGCCTTGGCACCGTTCTCGACGATGGCATTGCGCAGCTCGCGGTTGGCCAGGTATTGCAGGCGCAGGTCAATGGACAACGCCAAGGGCTTGCCGGCCTTGGCGTTTTTGGTGACTTGGACATCCTTGATCAGCCTGCCGCGCCGGTCCTTGATGACCTGGCGCTTACCGGCGACCCCGGCGAGCCATTCGTCATAGGCCAGTTCGACACCTTCCCGCCCTCGGTCATCAATGTCGGTAAACCCGACCATATGGGCCGTGACTTCACCGGCCGGGTAGAAACGCCGGAACTCTTCGATGCCATAGACACCAGGTACTTTCAGGTCGAGCACGCTCTGGCCCTGTTCGGGCGTCAACCCGCGCACCAGATAGATGAACTCCTTGTTGGCCTGGGCTTCGAGGCGCTCGGCCAGGGCCTTGGGATCCTGCCCGAGGGCAGCGGCCAGTGCTGGCCATTTTTCCTTGGCCAGCTGCATTTCCTTGGCGTTGGCCCACAAGGTGGTCACCGGGGTGCTCACGGCCAGGGGTTCGCCATTGCGGTCGGTGATCAGGCCACGGTGAGCCGGGATCGGAATATGCCGCACACTGCGCGCATCGCCCTGCCCCTTGAGGAAATCACGGTCGACGACTTGCAGGTCGATGATGCGCCACGAAATCGCCGCCACCATGATCCCGAGCAAGCCCAGGACCAGACGAAACCGCCACGGGAACAGCGCCCCTTCGAGTTTCATCATGGCGCCACCATCTGCACTTCGGCAGCGCCGGGAATGCGCATTTTCAGCTGCTCGGTGGCCAACACTTCGATACGACTATGGGCGGTCCAGGTGCTCTGCTCCAGGATCAACCGGCCCCACTCGGCCTGCGCCTTGTCCCGCACGCTCAGCTCGTTGTAAAGGGAATTGAGAAGCTGCCGGTTCCAGTGCGCGCTATAGGACACGGCGATGGCCGACACGAGCACGCCGATAAACAGCAGCAGCATGAAAAAGCTGCCGCCGGGCAGTGGCTTGGCGAAGAGCTTGCTCACCGCAACTTCTCCGCAACACGCATGACGGCGCTACGGGCGCGCGGGTTGGCCTTGAGTTCAGCCTCGGAGGCGAACTGCGCTTTGCCATGGATCTTGATTTTTGGCACGAAGGCTTCGAAACGCACCGGCAGGTTGCGCGGCAGGTTATCGGCTTCGCCTTTGGTGAGTTTGCGCATGAACAGCTTGACGATGCGGTCTTCCAGGGAATGGAAGCTGATCACCACCAGCCGACCGCCGATCTCCAGCGCTTCAAGAGCCGCTTCAAGACCGACTTCCAGATCGCCCAGCTCGTTATTGACGTGGATGCGCAAGCCCTGGAACGCGCGGGTCGCCGGGTTCTTGCCCTTTTCCCAGGCCGGATTGGCAACTTTCAGCACCTCGGCCAGGTCGCCGGTGCGCTCGAACGGCTTGATGTCGCGCCGCTCGACCACGGCACGGGCCATGCGGCCGGAGAAACGCTCTTCACCGTATTCCTTGAAGACACGGGCGATTTCTTCCACCGGGGCGGTATTGACGAATTCGGCGGCACTGATGCCACGGGACGGGTCCATACGCATGTCCAGCGGACCGTCATTGAGGAAGCTGAAGCCGCGCTCCGGGTCGTCCAGTTGTGGCGAAGACACGCCCAGGTCGAGCAGCACACCACTGACCTTGCCGGCCAGGCCACGCTCGGCGACTTCCGAAGCCAGCTCGGCAAAGCTGCGTTGCACAATGACAAAGCGGCCGTCTTCGGCCGCCAGCGCTTGCCCGGTGGCAATCGCTTGAGGATCCTTGTCGAATCCCAGCAACCGGCCACCCGGACCGAGCTTGCTGAGAATCAACCGGCTGTGTCCGCCACGCCCGAATGTGCCGTCCAGATAGCAGCCATCAGGACGTACGGCGAGAGCCTCGACGGCTTCGTCAAGCAGTACGGTGATGTGGTTAAAGCCGCTATCAATAGTCACAGGATCAAATCACGCAGTTCATCAGGCATGGCGCCCGGTTGTTGAATAGCAGCGAGGTCGGCGGCAGAAACCGCATTCCAGGCATCTTCGTCCCACAGTTGGAACTTGTTCAGTTGGCCCACCAGCATCGCGCGCTTGTCCAGCTTGGCGTACTCGCGCAGGCGCGGTGGAACCAGGAAACGACCACTGCCATCGAGTTCGAGGTCGACGGCATTACCGATCAGCAAGCGTTGCAAACGGCGGTTTTCTTCCCGTAGCGAAGGCAGTGCGCGCAGTTTGGTTTCGATGATTTCCCACTCATCAAGAGGGTAAACACACAAACATGGGTCAACGGCGTCGATCGTGACGATTAACTGCCCCGAACTTCGCGAAACGAGCTCGTCACGATACCGGCTCGGCATAGCGAGACGGCCTTTTGCATCGAGACTGATAGCGTTAGCTCCGCGAAACACGTCTGCGTTTCTCCACTTTTTGGCGTTTTACCTTCAAAAAAACCCACTTCATGCCACTTTCCGCCACTTGCGCACACTATAGGAATGCGCCCACCGCACCGTCAAGGCGCGGATTGAAGGAAAAGCCTTATAGATCGGAGATTTAGGAGCGTTTCAGGAGGGGTAACAAGAATCTGACGTAGGAATTTTCGCCTCAACCCGAATGAGCACAGGCGGCTGCGCGCACAAGTTAAAGTGATTTATTAAGAGTAAGATTTTTTTGGTATTAGGAACTGCGTCTGCCAGTGATTCCGGCAGGGAGGGAAAAAGGTGGAGAGTCGATCTGTAAGCCGGGTTCTGTCTTGAACAGTCATTCGTCTACGATGGCCATCACTGGACATCTTTAGCAACCTACCCGGTCCCAGCGCGGGCCACGCCTTGGGACCCTATTTGGTCTTGCTCCAAGTGGGGTTTACCTAGCCACGAACTGTTGCCAGCCGTGCGGTGCGCTCTTACCGCACCTTTTCACCCTTACCGGCGCCGAAGCGCTTAGGCGGTTATTTTCTGTGGCACTTTCCGTAGGCTCACGCCTCCCAGGCATTACCTGGCACTTCGCCCTATGGAGCCCGGACTTTCCTCCCCCCCCTAATTCTCATAGAGGGCAGCGACTGTCCGATCGACTCTCCACCGCGAAGGTTAACGGTAGAGCGCTTGAAGAACAAGCGCTAAAAGCCTTGGGCCAGACCCTCACCTTGGTTTCACTGGCCTTTCTGTTTTTCCAGTGCGACCTGGTACAGCACATTCTTGCGCTCGCCAGTGATTTGCGCCGCAAGGGCCGCGGCACGCTTGAGCGGCATTTCCTCGAGTAGCAGGTCCAGGACGCGCATCGCTTCGCTGCTGACAGCGTCTTCACTTTCCGGGGCTGTCCATCCGGCCACCAGGACGACACACTCGCCGCGCTGCTGGTTGCTGTCGCCTTCGACGAAGGCTCGCAGCTCCGCCAACGGCAACCCCTTGAGGGTTTCGAAGGTCTTGGTCAACTCACGAGCCAGCAGCGCCGGGCGCTCGGCGCCGAACACCAGTTCCATGTCCTGCAGGCATTCCAGAATGCGGTGCGGCGCCTCATAGAAGATCAGCGTGCGCGGTTCTTCCTTTATAGCTTCCAGGCGCGCCCGTCGCCCCAACGCCTTGGCCGGCAGGAAACCTTCGAAGATGAAACGGTCCGACGGCAGGCCCGCCGCCGACAGCGCCGCGATCAATGCACAAGCGCCCGGCACCGGCACCACGCTGATGCCCGCCGCCCGAGCCTGACGCACCAGATGATAGCCAGGATCGGAAATCAGTGGCGTACCGGCATCGGAAATCAGCGCGACGTTATCGCCCGCCAGCAGCCGGGTAATGAAACGACTGCCTTCATCCCGTTCATTGTGTTCGTGACAGGCCGCCAACGGCGTGGAAATGCCAAAATGCTGCAGCAGGCGCTGGGAGTGGCGCGTGTCCTCAGCTGCGATCAGTGCAACTTCCTGCAGGATTTTCAGCGCCCGGGCACTGATATCGTCCAGGTTGCCGATGGGCGTCGCCACCACATAAAGCGAGCCGGCAGCGGAATTCAAAGCACCTGGAGCAGTCAAGACACATACCTCATGATCGGTAAAAACCGCCATTGTAGCGTGTAGCGGCCGTCTCGGCTGTTCGCGGTAACGGGTAACCCGAGGCAATGTCGCTCACTGGAAGGTTACACAAGCCCTTGTGGCGAGGGAGCCTGCTCCCTCGCCACGGAGGTCAATATCCCCGTCTTTTGTGGTGCACCGCACTCTTTGAAATACCTAAATTGATCGATTCACACCACTAACATCGCGCCCCGGCCAGCGCTTGGGTACAATTCGACGCTAATTTGATCTCGTATCAGGAACACTTACATGATCGCTTGCCTGCGGCTGCTCTCCGCCCTCTGCCTCGCTGCCCTCCTGGCGGCCTGCGCCAGCTCGCCCTCGTCCAGCCTTGGCGAACTTCCACGCACCCCGGATGCCAGTATCGAGCAGTTGCTCGAACAGGCCACTCAAAGCAAAAATCCGGAAAAAGCCGCCCTGCTGCGCCTGAGCGCTGCCGACCTGGCCTACCGCCAGGGCAATGCCGGCCAATCCGCACAGATCCTGCAACAAGTGCCGATGGAACAACTCAAGCCCGGCCAGCAGATTTTTGCCAGCACGCTGTCGGCCGAACTGGCGATGACCCGCAACCAGCCCAAGGCGGCACTGACCGCCCTGGGCCACCCAAGCCTGCAACACCTGAGCGAAATGCCGGTGGAACAGCAGGTTCGCACCGGTACCGTCCGCGCCCGCGCCCTGGAGGCCGATGGCCAGACCCTGGCCGCCGCCAAGGAGCGCATTTTCATCGCACCCCTGCTGGAAAACGACGCTGCGGCAAAGAACCACGAAGCCATCTGGTCGTTGATCGCCTCGCTGCCCACCGACCAGTTGCAGCCAAGCTCCAACGACGACCTTGGCGGCTGGCTGAGCCTGGCCCAGGCCGTCAAGACCGCCGGCACCCTGGAACAACAGCAGGCGGCGATCGACCACTGGCGCGAACAGAACCCCAAGCACCCCGCCGCCCTGCAACTGCCGACACCCCTGGTCAAGCTCAAGGAACTGGCGAGCCAGCCGCTGAGCAAGATCGCCCTGCTGCTGCCACAAAATGGCCAGCTGGCTGCGGTTGCCAAGGCCTTGCGTGAGGGCTTCATGGCCGCGCACTACCAGGCCCAGCAGGCCGGTCAGAAGCCGCCAAGCATCCAGTTCTATGACAGCTCCAGCCTGACCTCCATGGACGAGTTCTATCGCAAGGCCCAGGCCGACGGCGTGCAGCTGGTAGTCGGACCGCTGGAAAAACCACTGGTCAAGCAGATCAGCACCCGCCCGCAACTGCCGATCACCACCCTGGCGCTGAACTACAGCGAAGGCGAACAAGGGCCACCGCAACTGTTCCAGTTCGGCCTGGCCCCCGAGGATGAAGCCCGCGAAGTCTCCCGTCGCGCCCGCGCCGACGGCCTGCATCGTGCCGCCGCCATGGTACCGAAGGGTGAATGGGGCGATCGTGTCCTGAAAGCCTTCAGCCAGGACTGGCAGGCCAATGGCGGCACCATCATCGCAATCGAACGGGTCGACCAGCCGGTGCAACTGGCCCAGCAGATCGCCGACATGTTCCAACTGCGCCAGAGCGAAGGTCGCGCCAAGAGCCTGCAAAGCACCGTTGGCACCACGGTCGCAGCCCAGCCGTCCCGTCGCCAGGACATCGAATTCATCTTCCTGGCCTCGACGCCCCAACAGGCCCAACAGATCAAGCCCACCCTGAACTTCCAGTACGCAGGTGATGTGCCGGTCTACGCGACGTCTTCAGTGTTCAGCGCCAGCGGTGACCAGAACCAGTACAACGACATGAGCGGTATCCGCTTCTGCGAGACCCCGTGGCTGCTCGACGCCAATGACCCGCTGCGCAAGCAGGTCACCGCCCAGTGGCCCCAGGCAGGCGGCAGCCTGGGCCGGTTGTACGCGATGGGTGTAGACGCCTATCGCCTGGCACCGCGCCTGGGCCAGCTCAAGACGCTGCCGGACAGCCGCATCGAAGGCCTGTCGGGCAGCCTGGCAGTGTCTCCAACCCAGCGCGTACAGCGTCAACTGCCTTGGGCCGAGTTCGTCAACGGCCAGGTGCAGCGCCTGCCGGATACCCAGCGCTGATGCCCGACCGATCACGCCAGCAAAGCGGACGGGATGCCGAGGGCCAGGCCCTCGCGCATCTCCAGCAACAAGGCCTGCGGCTGGTGGCGCAGAACTGGTTGTGTAAACGCGGCGAGCTTGATCTGGTCATGCTTGACGGCGATACAGTAGTATTCGTCGAAGTCCGCTACAGAAAAAATACTCAATGGGGTGGCGCGCTCGACAGCATTGACGAGCGCAAGCGCCAGAAGCTGGTTTTTGCCGCGCAGTATTTTCTGCAAAGCGAGCCTCGCTGGGCCGATCATCCCTGCCGCTTCGACGTGGTTGCCATCGACAGCAACGCCGCCCAATTGAACTGGCTGCAGAACGCCTTCGACAGTTGAGCGCCCATGCCGAGCCGGACACCTTCACCTAACTTTTTTGCTCTTTGCTTTGCGCGCCGCACATGTTTGTGCCGATAAGCCGCGCTACTTAAGGTCACACAGATGGACATGCAATCGCGAATTCGCCAGCTTTTTCAGGCCAGTATCGACACCAAGCAACAGGCGATGGACGTACTTGCACCGCACATCGAGCAAGCCAGCCAAGTGATGGTCAACGCCCTGCTCAACGAGGGCAAGATGCTTTCGTGCGGCAATGGCGGTTCGGCCGGCGACGCCCAGCACTTCTCCTCGGAGCTGCTCAACCGCTTCGAGCGCGAACGCCCGAGCCTGCCGGCGATCGCCCTGACCACCGACAGCTCGACGATCACCTCGATCGCCAACGACTACAGCTACAACGAAATATTCTCCAAACAGATCCGCGCCCTGGGCCAACCCGGCGATGTACTGCTGGCGATTTCCACCAGCGGCAACTCGGCCAATATTATTCAAGCGATCCAGGCCGCACATGATCGCGAAATGATTGTCGTAGCATTGACGGGTCGTGACGGCGGCGGCATGGCGTCCCTGCTATTGCCAGAAGACGTTGAGATCCGCGTACCGGCCAATGTCACCGCACGTATCCAGGAAGTCCACCTGCTGGCGATCCACTGCCTTTGCGACTTGATCGACAGCCAACTGTTCGGGAGTGAAGAATGACCCCTAATCGCCTAGGCCTTCTGGCCCTGACCCTGTGCCTCGGCATCAGCGGCTGCACATCGGTGGTTAACGCCAGCCGGGAAAAGCCGATTGAAGATGACCGCGGCACCCGCACCTTCGGCAGCAAGATCGACGACTCCCTGATTGAAACCAAGGTAGGCGTGAACATCGCCAAGGCCGACCCGGATCTGGACAACAACTCGCACATCGTCGTCACCAGCTTCAATGGCGTCGTACTGCTGGCCGGCCAGACCCCGCGCGCCGACCTCAAGGCCAAGGCCGAACAGGAAGCCAGCGCTGTGCAACGGGTCAAGACTGTGCATAACGAACTGCAGGTCCTGCAACCCTCCTCGCTGCTGGCGCGCCAGAACGACGCCTGGCTGACCACCAAGATCAAGACCCAGATGCTCACCGACGCCAGCATTCCCGGCTCGCGTATCAAGGTTGTGACTGAGAATGGCATCGTCTATTTGCTGGGGTTGTTGACCAAGAAAGAGGCTGCGCAGGCGACCAACCTGGTGCAGGGTGTGTCTGGGGTGCAGAAAATCGTCAAGTTGTTTGAGTATATTGACTGATACTGAACTTCAGCTGCTCAAGAAAAACGGCGCTTCTTCCGAGATGGAAAGCGCCGTTTTTTTTGGAGGGCTCGGCGTGTATATCCATTGCTGCGGTAACGGCGGCTTAGGGTTCCGCTCTTACAGCGGGTCACTTTCGAAAAGCGCAAAAGTAAGCAAAACGCTCCTGCCCCACCACTCGGTGCCTCGCCTAGGCTCGGCATGCCTGAACGAAGGCATTGCTCCGTGGGCCGCCGCGAAGGGCCATCCATGGCCCAGCGCGGCTATCCCGGCATCCATGCCGGGTTACCCACTCCACAACACCTCCGTTCAGCCAGCGTGGTTAACGGGGCGCCCGAGATCAACGGCCACCGCGAGGCGGCCTGGTAGCCGACCTGGTTCTGGGTGATCGCGTTTCTCCTGTGGGAGCGAGCTTGCTCGCGATGGCGGTGGTTCAGTCACATGGATGCTGGGGCTGCTGGCCCCTTCGCGAGCAAGCTCGCTCCCACAGAGGGGCGGTGCTGGGCATAAGTTTTGTGCCCACTGAAGATCGAAAATGTGGGAGCGAGCCTGCTCGCGATGGCGGTGGTTCAGTCAGTATTAATGCTGCCTGACAGACCGCTATCGCGAGCAAGCTTTGCTCCCACAGATCTAACGGATGTACGACCGGGAGAGTCAGGTCGGCTGTTAGGCCGCCTCGCGGTGGACGTTGATCTCGGCGCCCCGTTAACCACGCTGGCCGAACGCAGGCATTGTGGAGTGGGCATCCCGGCATGGATGCCGAGATAGCCGCGCTGGGCCATGGATGGCCCTTCGCGGCGGGCCCACGGAGCAATGCCGGAGTGAGGGCATGCCGAGCCTAGGCGAGGCACCAAGTGGTGGGGCAAAAAGCGCTTTGGTTACTTTCGCGCTTTTCGAAAGTGACCCGCCGTCAGGGCGGAACCCAAAGCGGCCGTTACCGCAGCAACGGATATACACACCAACCATGACACAAAAAAAATGCCCACATCTCACGACACGGGCATTTTCTTAACCAAGTCACCAAGCTTTCAAACAGCCTGTATCTGGCACAGATCTACCTACTTCACCACTTTCAGACTAGGCCGACCGCTAGGACGCGGCGGCTCGTCATCCGGTGGCGGCAAGTCATCATCCGGCTCGAACTCTTCTTCGCCATCAATCGGCGCTTCCAGCTCAAACACCATGCCCTGGCCATTCTCCCGAGCATAAATCCCCAGGATCGCAGCAATAGGCACGTACAAAGTGTGCGGCACGCCACCGAAGCGCCCTTCGAAGCTGACGGCGTCGTTATCCATGTGCAGGTGACGCACTGCGGCTGGCGACACGTTCAAGACAATTTGCCCGTCATTGGCAAAACCCTGCGGCACCTGCACCGACGGAAACTCGGCGTTGACCAGCATGTGCGGGGTGCAATCGTTGTCCACAATCCACTCGTAGAGCGCGCGGACCAGATAAGGTCGACTGGAGTTCATAGCGGCTCCCTAAGCCTTAGCGCATGTCACGTTCGACGCCAGACAGACTCGCCTGGAAAGCCTCACGCGCGAATTGGCGCTCCATATAATCAAGCAGCGGCTTGGCCGGCCGCGGCAGTTCGATACCCAGAATCGGCAAACGCCAGAGTATGGGCAATAGGCAGCAATCCACCAGACTTTGTTCCTCACTGAGGAAAAACGGCTTATCGACGAACAGTGGCGATACGCCTGTCAGGCTTTCACGCAATTCCTTGCGTGCCACGACCCGCGCCGGCTCCTTGGTCCGAGAATCCAGGATCAGATCCACCAACCCGCACCAGTCACGCTGGATGCGATGGATCAGCAAACGGCTGTTGGCACGCGCGACAGGGTACACCGGCAGTAAAGGTGGATGCGGATAACGCTCATCCAGATATTCCATCACCACGGTCGACTCCCACAACGCCAGGTCACGATCGACCAGTGTGGGCAGGCTACCGTAAGGGTTCACCTCGATCAGCTTCGGCGGCTGACGGCCCGCTTCGACGTAAATGATCTCGGCGCTGACACCCTTCTCTGCCAGTACGATGCGTACCCGGTGGGAATAGTGGTCGGCGGGGTCGGAGTAACAGGCCAACCGATTGGTCACGCCCATGGCGATCCTCCTCGCTTGTTGAAATTATCGAAAAACGGAAAAACGAGCGCGCCCAGAGGGCGTCTCCCGTAACACCTGGCTGGCCAGGCTCGTTACATTAGAGACGCCCTTGGGCGCGCACGATTAACAGCAACGGCTTACAGCTTTATCAATGCACGTCTTTCCAGTATTCACGCTTGAGCAGGTAAGCGAATACGAAGAAGAACGCCAGGTACAGCAATACATAGGTACCGATGCGCTGATGCTCCAGCTTCACCGGGTTGGCCGAGTAGGCCAGGAAGGTCACAAGGTTCTTGACCTTCTCGTCGAACTGCTCCGGCGTCAGGCTGCCGGTGTTCGGCAATACAGTCAGCTGGTCGCAGGCTTCATGAGTCAAAGCGGTGCCGGTCAGCGGATCGAATTGCTTTTTGCCGCCCTCAACGATCTGAATCTGTTTGCAGCCTACCACCTGGCGCCCCTGGAGGCCGACCAGTACGTTAGGCATGCCGACGTTCGGGAAGACCTTGTTGTTCACGCCCCATGGACGTGCAGGATCTTCGTAGAACGAACGCAGGTAACCATAAAGCCAGTCAGTCCCACGCACACGAGCAACCAGGGTCAGATCCGGCGGCGCGGCGCCGAACCAGGTCTTGGCATCCGCAGGTTGCATGCCGACGGTCATGTGATCGCCCAGCTTGGCACCGGTGAACACCAGCTTCTCGAGCATCGTTTCATGAGGAATGCCCAGGTCATCGGCAACACGCTCGTAGCGCTGGAACTTGGCACTGTGGCAACCCATGCAGTAGTTCGCAAACGTACGTGCGCCGTCCTGCATGGCAGCTTTGTCGGAAACGTCGATGTCGACTTTTTCCAGCTCCGGACCACCGTGTTCAGCCGCGAAGGACAGTACAGGCATAGCAGCAAGAATCAGTACAGCAAATAGCTTTTTCATCAGCCAGTCACCCTTTCCGGAACCGGTTTGGTCTTCTCGAGCCTGGTGTAGAACGGCATCAGAATGAAGTAGGCAAAGTACAGGAAGGTGCAAACCTGCGACAGCAACGTACGCTCCGGTGTCGGGGCCAGTACGCCCAGCACGCCCAGGATCACGAACGAGATGCAGAACACCACGAGCCAGATCTTGCTCAGCCAGCCTTTGTAGCGCATCGACTTGACGGGGCTGCGGTCCAGCCACGGCAGGACGAACAGCACTGCGATGGCCGCGCCCATGGCGATAACGCCCATCAGCTTGTCCGGGATCGCCCGCAAAATCGCGTAGAACGGTGTGAAGTACCAGACCGGAGCAATGTGCTCAGGGGTCTTGAACGCGTTCGCCTGCTCGAAGTTCGGCTTCTCTAGGAAGTAACCACCCATTTCCGGGAAGAAGAACACGATGGAGCAGAAGATGAACAGGAAGACCACCACGCCGACGATATCTTTCACGGTGTAGTACGGGTGGAAGGCGATGCCATCCAGCGGTACGCCGTTCTCGTCCTTGTGCTTCTTGATGTCCACGCCATCCGGGTTGTTCGAGCCGACTTCGTGCAAGGCCAGGATGTGCAACACCACCAGGCCGAGGATCACGATCGGCAGGGCGACCACGTGCAGGGCGAAGAAGCGGTTCAGGGTAATGCCCGAGATCAGGTAGTCACCACGAATCCACTGGGTCAGGTCGTCACCGATGACCGGGATCGCACCGAACAGCGAGATGATCACCTGGGCACCCCAGTAGGACATCTGGCCCCACGGCAGCAGGTAGCCCATGAAGGCCTCGGCCATCAGCGCCAGGTAGATCAGCATGCCGAAGACCCACACCAGCTCACGAGGCTTCTGGTACGAACCGTAGAGCAGGCCACGGAACATGTGCAGGTAGACCACGATGAAGAACGCCGAAGCGCCGGTGGAGTGCAGCAGACGCAGGATCGAGCCGTACTCGACGTCGCGCATGATGTATTCGACGGAAGCAAACGCTTCTTCCGCCGACGGGGTGTAGCTCATGGTCAGCCAGACGCCGGTAACGATCTGGTTGACCAGAACGAGCAGCGCCAGGGAGCCAAAGAAGTAGAAGAAGTTGAAGTTCTTCGGAGCGTAATACTTGCTGAGATGGTCTTCCCACATTTTGGTCGCGGGAAAGCGCGCATCAACCCAATCCATGAATTTGCTCATCACGCTTTCTCCGTATCGACGCCGATGACAATGATGTCGTCGGTCTCATAGGAATGCGGGGGAACTGGCAGGTTCAGAGGTGCAGGCTGCGACTTGTAGACGCGACCAGCCAGGTCGTAGTGGGAGCCGTGGCAAGGGCAGAAATAACCACCGACCCAGTCCTTGCCCAGATCGGCAGGGGCCACTTCAGGACGGAACGTTGGCGAGCAACCCAGGTGCGTACAGATCCCGATCAGCAGCAAAACCTCTGGCTTGATCGAACGCGTTTCAGGATTGACGTATTCCGGTTGGACCGAGTTCTTGGAGGACGGGTCGGACAACTGACCCTCGATCTTTTTCAGATTCCCCAGGATTTCCTCTGTACGGCGGACGATGAACACCGGCTGGCCGCGCCACTCAGCAATCATCTGCTGGCCTGGCTCGATCTTGCTGACATTCACTTTCACCGGTGCACCTGCGGCTTTCGCCTTGGCACTGGGAAACCATGACCCCACGAACGGGACCGCAGCCCCCACCGCTCCTGCAGCACCCACCACGGATGTGGCTGCTACCAGGAAGCGACGCCGGCCTGCATTCACGCCGTCATTGCTCATTCAGTCCTCTCCCATCAGCTTTGTGGCCTGTTAGATCAGGCGTCTACTAAGTAAAAATCTGAACTTATAAAAATTTTGCCGAATGGTAATGAAAAGCCCCAATTCTGACAAGGTAATTACCAAGCGGCCAAACCGCCAAGCCTTGTAGTATAGGGGCTCTACGAATGTGGCAAGTTGTCACAGAGCAATTCTTTTGCCCATAAAAAAACGCCCAGCTCCGTGAGGAACTGGGCGCCTTTTGAAAGCGGAAGCGAAATTAACGCTTCGAGTACTGCGGACGCTTACGCGCTTTACGCAGACCGACTTTCTTACGTTCAACTTCGCGAGCATCGCGAGTTACGAAGCCGGCTTTGCGCAGAGCACCACGCAGAGTCTCGTCGTAATCCATCAGGGCGCGAGTGATACCGTGGCGGATTGCGCCAGCTTGACCACTTACACCACCACCGATAACGGTGACGTAGATGTCGAATTTTTCGACGGTCTCGGTCAGTTCCAGCGGCTGACGAACTACCATGCGGGCAGTTTCGCGGCCGAAGAAGTTATCCAGGGAGCGGTTGTTGATGGAGATGTTACCAGTGCCCGGACGCAGGAAAACGCGTGCGGTTGCAGTCTTGCGACGGCCAGTGCCGTAATTTTGAGTCGCCGACATAATGAACTATTCCGTTAAAACTTCAGTTCTTGGGGCTGCTGAGCAGTATGAGGGTGAGCAGCGCCCGCATAAACCTTCAGCTTACGATACATGTCGCGACCCAGTGGGTTTTTAGGCAGCATGCCTTTAACCGCGGTCTCGAGCACGCGCTCAGGGGCTTTGGCGATCAGCTTTTCGAAGTTGATCGACTTGATGCCGCCAGGAAAACCGGAGTGGGAGTAGTACATTTTGTCAGTGGTTTTAGCGCCAGTAACACGTACTTGCTCAGCGTTGATCACGACGATGTAGTCACCGGTGTCAACGTGAGGGGTGTACTCAGGCTTGTGCTTGCCACGCAGACGGCTCGCGATTTCGGTGGCCAGACGACCCAGGGTCTGACCAGCAGCGTCGACGACAAACCAGTCGCGCTTTACTGTTTCCGGTTTAGCAGTAAAAGTTTTCATTCTTTATAGCCTCAGGGGCCGCCCTGTAAATTAGACGGCGGATCTTACTGAATAGTGCGTACTTTGACAAGTCAAAGGCAGCCGGATACAGACGCTTTCGGGGGCTCGGGTCGGCGCGTCCGTTCAACGGCAAGATTCTTCGGCGGCGGCGCATCACTTCCACTGCAGAAAGAGGTGCGCAATTATGCAGATTGCGAAAAATATTTCAACCTGCTTTTATGATTGTTTTGCCCAAGGAGCTCCCGATGGACTATCGCCCGCTAGGCCGTACCGATCTGAACGTGAGTGCCCTGTGCCTCGGAACCATGACCTGGGGTGAGCAGAACAGCGAGGCCGAGGCCTTCGCCCAGATCGAACGCGCCAAGGCTGCCGGCATCAATTTCATCGACACCGCCGAGATGTACCCGGTGCCACCCAAGGCCGAAACCTACGCCACCACCGAGCGTTACATCGGCAATTATTTCAAGAGTCGCGGCGATCGTGCCGACTGGATCCTGGCGAGCAAGATCGCCGGCCCCGGCAACACCATCGACTACATCCGCGACAAGAACCTCAAGCACAACCGCCGCCACATCGTCGAAGCCGTGGACGCCAGCCTCAAGCGCCTGCAGACCGACTGGATCGATCTCTACCAGCTGCATTGGCCCGAGCGCAGCACCAACTTCTTTGGTCAACTGGGCTACCAGCACAAGGCCGACGAAACGTTCACCCCGCTGGAGGAAACCCTCGAAGCCCTGGACGAACAGGTTCGCGCCGGCAAGATCCGCCACATCGGCCTGTCCAACGAAACGCCGTGGGGCACCATGAAGTTCCTTGCCCTGGCCGAGGCCCGTGGCTGGCCGCGGGCGGTGTCGATCCAGAACCCGTACAACCTGCTCAACCGCAGCTTCGAGATCGGCCTGTCGGAAATCGCCATTCGCGAGCAATGCGGCCTGCTGGCTTACTCGCCACTGGCGTTCGGCTTTCTGTCGGGCAAATACGAAAACGGCGCACGGCCAGCCAAGGGCCGCCTGACGCTGTACAGCCGCTTCATGCGTTACTTCAACCCGCAATCGGAAGCGGCGTGCAGCCGTTATGTCGCCCTGGCCCGCGAATATGGCCTGGACCCGGCGCAGATGGCCCTGGCGTTCGTCACCCGGCAGCCGTTCGTGACCAGCAACATCATTGGCGCCACCACGCTGGAGCAACTGGACAGCAACATCGCCAGCCTCGACCTGAAACTGTCGGATGAAGTGCTGGCGGGGATCGAGGCGATTCACAAGGATCAGCCGAACCCGGCGCCTTGATTGATTCATAGCCCCCATCGCGAGCAAGCTCGCTCCCACAGGGGTTCGATGCTGATCACAAAATAGCGATCAAACACGAATCCATGTGGGAGCGAGCTTGCTCGCGATAGCGGACCCAAGCTCACCACTGCATCAAAGCGACCGCGCAATGATCTCCTTCATGATCTCATTGGTCCCGGCATAGATCCGCTGCACCCGCGCATCCGCCCACGCCCGGGCAATCGGGTATTCCCACATGAAGCCGTAGCCGCCATGCAACTGCACGCATTCGTCGAGCACCTTGCATTGCAGGTCGGTGCCCCAGTACTTGGCCATCGCCGCCGTCGGCACGTCCAGCTTCCCTTGCAGGTGCAATTCCAGGCAGCGGTCGACGAAGACCCGGCCGATCTGGATTTCGGTGGCCATTTCCGCGAGCTTGAAACGGGTGTTCTGGAAGTCCGCGATGGATTTGCCGAACGCCTTGCGCTCGCGGGTGTAGTCCAGGGTCCATTGCAGCGCCGCTTCGGCCGACGCCAGGCCGCCTATGGCGACGGTCAGGCGCTCCTGGGGTAGCTCCTGCATCAAGTAGGCGAAGCCCATGCCGGCCTGCCCGAGCAGGTTCTCCTTTGGCACACGGACATCCTGGAAGAACAATTCCGATGTGTCCTGGGCCTTCATGCCGACTTTTTCCAGGCGCTTGCCCTTTTCAAAGCCCGGTGTACCCGCCTCCACCAGGAACAGGCTGGTGCCCTTGGCGCCGGCCTTCGGATCGGTCTTGGCGACCACGATCACCAGGTCTGCCAGGAAGCCGTTGGTGATGAAGGTCTTCGAGCCATTGATGACATATTCATCACCGTCCAGCACCGCCGTGGTCTTCACCCCTTGCAGGTCGGAACCGGCGCCCGGCTCGGTCATGGCGATGGCCGTAACCATTTCGCCAGACACCAGCTTCGGCAGGTACTTGTGTTTCAGCGCTTCGCTGCCGTAATGCAGGATGTACGGTGCGACGATGTCGGAATGCAACGAAAACCCGATCCCCGTCAGCCCCAGGCGGCCGATCTCCTCGATCACCACCGTACTGTAGAGAAAATCTGCGTCCAGCCCCCCATAGGCTTCCGGGAGGTGCGAGCACAACATGCCCGCCTCCCCTGCCTTGTTCCAGAGCTGGCGATCGACATGTCCCTGTTTTTCCCACTGGCTGTGGTACGGCACCGCTTCTTTTTCAAGGAAGGTTCGTACGCTGTCGCGAAACAATTCGTGCTCGGGACTGAACAGTGTTCTTGGGATCATGGCGCACCTTTGGTTATTGTCGGGTGTGGTTATCCGACAGAGCCTAAGCCTGCGGGGTACGACAGGACACTGGACACATCCGACAAAAAATAAGACGATCCAGCCGTCTGATGACCACTTTCCCCTATAAAAATAAAGATGAATTATGTCTATGCACGCCTCCACGCCCTTGCGGCGCGTCAGCATCCTGGCAATCGACCGGGTCTTCGCCTCCACCCTCATGCAAGCCAAGGATTTTTTCCACCTGGCCAGCCTGCGCTATGGCAAGCAACTGGGCCACGGCCTGACGCCGGCCTTTGAAACCCGGCTGGTCAGCCCCGATGGCAAACCGGTGAACAGCTTCAGCGATGTGATCATGCCGGTGGATGGTGGCCTGGAAAACACCGATATCATCATCCTGCCGGCCTTCTGGGATGATTTCGCCACCCTCTGCCAACGTTATCCCCAGGTCCTGCCTTGGCTGCGCGAACAACACGCGCGCGGCGCGGTACTCTGCGGCGAAGCCACCGGGGTGTTCTGGCTGGCTGAGGCCGGGCTGCTCGACGGCAAGGAAGCCACCACCTACTGGCGTTTCTTCAATGCCTTCAAGGAACGTTTCCCCCAGGTATACCTGAACCAGGACAAGCACCTGACCGACGCCGACAACCTGTTCTGCGCCGGCGGCACGACCTCAGCCTGCGACCTCTACATTTACCTCATTGAACGCTTCTGTGGCGCCAACGTCGCCCAGGCCGTGGCGCGGGACATCTTGTATGAGGTGCAACGCAGCTATTCACCAGGGCGGATCGGCTTCGGCGGGCAGAAACTGCACCAGGACGTGATCATCCTGCAGATCCAGCACTGGCTCGAAGAGCACTTCGCCGATAAATTCCGCTTCGAGGACGTTGCCCGGGAACATGGCATGAGCATCCGCAATTTCATGCGCCGCTTCCAGACCGCCACGGGCGACAAACCGCTGCATTACCTGCAACGGCTGCGGATCGAAACCGCCAAGGGCCTGCTCTCCGGCAGCCGCAAGAGCATCAAGACCATCAGCTATGAAGTCGGCTACGACGACGCGAGCTTTTTCGCCCGGCTGTTCCGGCAACATACCGACCTGTCGCCGAACCAGTATCGGCAGCAGTTTCAGCAGGCGGCGTAGCCCTAGGCTGAATACAAATCCAATGTGGGAGCGAGCTTGCTCGCGATGGCGGTGGCTCAGCAGCACTGATGTTGAGTGACACGACGCCATCGCGAGCAAGCTCGCTCCCACAGGGTCGGGTGGGGAATCTGTACATACAAAAAAGGCCCGCAATCGCAGGCCTTTTTTGGTGTTGCGAATATCCCTACGGCTTATGCGCCCGCGCCAGGAATTCGTGGGACTGCATCTCCAGCAAGCGACTCAAGGTCCGCTGGAATTCGAAGGTCAAGCGACCGCCGGTGTAGAGGTCCTTGAGTTCGACTTCGGCCGAAATGATCAGCTTCACGTTACGGTCGTAGAACTCGTCGACCATGTTGATGAAACGACGGGCGATGTCGTCGGTGGTGACGCTCATCTGCTCGACATTGCTCAGCAGCACGGCGTGGAAGATCTTGCCCAGTTCGATGTAGTCGTTCTGGCTGCGGGGGCCGTCGCACAGTTCGCGGAAGTCGAACCAGGCCACGTCATCGCACGTACGCACGGCGCGGATTTCGCGATTTTCGATGACCAACACATCATTTTCCACGGCCTGGGTGCATTCCGGCGTCAGGGCGCGGAAGCTCTTGCGCAGGCTCTCCTGGGCAGCGGCATCCAATGGAAAGTGGAACAGCTCCGCTTGTTCGAGGTGACGCAGGCGGTAGTCGACGCCGCTGTCGACGTTGACGATTTCAGTGTGTTCCTTGATCAGCGCGATGGCCGGCAGGAAACGTGCCCGCTGCAGGCCGTCCTTGTACAGGCCGTCCGGCACGATGTTCGAGGTGGCGACCAGGGTCACGCCGTTCTTGAACAGCTCTTCCATCAAGGTGCCGAGGATCATGGCGTCGGTGATGTCGGAAACGAAGAACTCATCGAAGCAGATCACCCGGGTCTCGTCGGAAAAACGCTTGGCGATGATGGTCAGCGGGTTCTTCTCGCCGCCCAGGGTCTTCATTTCCTCGTGCACGCGCTTCATGAAGCGGTGAAAGTGCGTCCGTGTCTTCTCCTTGAACGGCAACGCTTCGAAGAAGGTGTCCACCAGGTAGGTCTTGCCACGGCCCACGCCACCCCAGAAATACAGGCCCTTGACCGGAGCCTGGTCTTTTTTGCCGAACAGTTTGCCCAACAGGCCGGGCTTGTTGTTCGCTGCCGCGACCAGGTCGTCGTACAGGCGCTGCAAATGCCGCACCGCCGTTTCCTGGGCTGCGTCGTGGAAGAACTCCGGGCGTTTCAGATCAGCTTGATATCGTTCTAGGGGCGTCATATTCGTTAGCAAGGCAACAAAAACGGGCCGTCACTGTAGCGACGGCCCAGAGGAATGGCAATCGGCCCTTATTCGGGCCGATGGTCGGGTGACGTGCCGGGATCAGTCCTGGGCAGGCGTCAAGGCAACGCGCAGCGCATCGACGGCGGCATCCCGCGCGGCGCTGTCAGCAAAGGCCGGGCTATTCGCCACGCACTCGCCGTCGAGCCAGACACTGAAACCCAGGTCGTCGCTGCGTACGTCCAAGGGCTGGCCGGACTGCAATTGCTTTGTCACCTGCCCGGCGGTCTTGCCGTCGGCAAAATTGTTCGACAGCAACAGCTGCTCGCCGTCGGCGGACAGCAGGCGGAAACGGAAACTGCCGTCGTCTTCGCGGAAACTGACGAAGCGTGCTGCCTTGGCGGCTTTCTTCTTGGTGCTGGCGGCCACCTGGACCTGGCTGACAAACGAACGCAAGCCAACGGCCTCGCGCAGTTCGTTGAGGAACGGCGTTGCCACGGCCCGGGCTTTTTTCGCGCCCAGTTGCAGGATGTCTTCAAGGTCCGCCGGACGCTCGATGAACTGGTGATAACGCTCGCGCGCTTCACCCAGCTCGCTGTCGAGCAACTGGAACAGGCGGTTCTTGGCTTCGCCCCAACCCAGCCCGTGCAGCAGTTCGCTGCGGAACTCGGCGGACTGTTCGGCAGTGGCGAAGGCCTGGAACAGGGTGAACAGATGCGAATTGTCCGGATCCTTGGCTTCGCCCGGGGCGCGGGAGTCGGTGACGATCCGCGAGATTGCGTCCTTCATGTCCTTGGCGCTGCTGAACAACGGGATGGTGTTGTCGTAGCTCTTGGACATCTTGCGGCCATCGAGGCCCGGCAGCGTGGCGACGCTTTCCTCGATCAGCGCCTCGGGCATGGTGAAGAACTCCTTGCCCTGGCCGAACAGGTGGTTGAAGCGCTGGCCGATGTCGCGGGCCATCTCCACGTGCTGGATCTGGTCGCGACCGACCGGCACCTTGTGGGCGTTGAACATCAGGATGTCAGCGGCCATCAACACCGGGTAGCTGTACAGCCCCATGGTGATGCCGGCGTCCGGGTCTTCGCCGGCCTCGACGTTCTTGTCCACCGACGCCTTGTAGGCGTGGGCACGGTTGAGCAGGCCCTTGGCGGCGACGCAGGTCAGCAGCCAGGTCAGCTCCGGGATCTCGGGAATATCGGACTGGCGATAGAACGTCACGCGGTCCACATCCAGGCCGCCGGCCAGCCATGTAGCGGCGATTTCCAGGCGCGAACGCTGGATACGCAGCGGGTCATCGCACTTGATCAGGGCGTGGTAGTCGGCCAGGAAGTAGAACGAATCGGCGTTGCTGTCGCGGCTGGCGAGGATCGCCGGACGGATGGCGCCGGCATAGTTGCCCAGGTGCGGAGTGCCGGTGGTGGTGATGCCGGTCAGGATACGGGTACGCGTCGTCATGGGTTATCGCTTGTCAGACTGCTGTCAATTCGAGAGGCGCGGCAGGATCAGATCCTTGAGATCGGTCAGCTTGCCATGAAAAAAGTGTCCGCATTCTGCCACTTTCAGCAGCTCATGGGGACGTTGGAGCGTGTCAGACCATTCGTAAACCAGCTGCGGATCGACGACTTCGTCGGTTTCCGGCTGGATCACGCTCAACTGGCCGCTCATCGGCAAGGTCGACTGCTCGTCCAGGCGCATCACCGCCGGGGCCACCATGAACAAGTGCTTGACCGGCTGACCCTGGGCTTCCAGGCGCCCGCCCAGGCTGGCGGCGACAAAGCCGCCGAAGGAAAAACCGAACAGGGTCAGGGGTAACTGCGGGTATTTTTCCCGCAGCCATTGGGCGACAGCCTGGGCGTCGTCCACTTCGCCGGTGCCCATGTCATGAGTACCGGCACTGGCACCCACGCCACGATAATTGAAACGCAACGTAACCAGGCCAGCATCGCGGGCAGTGCGTTGCAGGGTCGAGACCACTTTGTTGAGCATGGTCCCGCCCTGCACCGGGTTCGGGTGGCAGATCAGCGCCAGGCCACGGGGAGCCTCGCTGTCCAGGTACAAGGCTTCCAGTTGGCCCACCGGGCCATCGATGACTACAGGGGTTTCGCGCATAAGCAAGGGAAAGAACTCCGTGACCTCGAATTGGGTCGACTCGTCTAGCTAAAGTCTGTGCCTGGCATGATTGCGATGTTCTTCGCGGTATACAGCGCAGGTCCGAGCCGTTAACGTAAAGCAAAGCCGTTTATAGAGGAAGGACTCGTGGAACACTCGCTCTTAGTTTGGTTGTTGCCGACTCTTGCCCTGGTTGCCGGTGTCGCCATTGGATTCCTGCTTGCCCGACTGCTGCCCAACGCGGTGCCCAACAGCACGCAACGTCAGCTGGACGACATCCAGGAACGTTTCGACAGTTATCAGAATGAAGTGGTCACTCACTTCAACAGCACCGCGTCCCTGGTGAAAAAACTCACCCAGAGCTACCAGGAAGTCCAGGATCACTTGTCCGAGGGTGCCAATCGCCTGGCCCTGGACGAGCAGACTCGCCAACGCCTGTTGGCCGCCCTGCAAGCCGATTCGGCACAGACGCCACGGGAACGCCTGACCCCGCCAAAGGATCAGGAACCGCCCCGGGACTACGCCCCCAAGGCCCCGAATTCGCCCGGCATGCTCGATGAGCATTACGGTTTGAAGAAGTAATCTCCAGGCAACACCAAAAGCCCGCCCGATCACATGATCGGGCGGGCTTTTTTATTGCCTCAAATTCCACTCACTTCAATGTCTGATCCATTGTGGCGAGGGAGCTTGCTCCCGCTGGGCTGCGCAGCAGCCCTTATAGCAGCGAACTCGATTTTCCTGGCACACCGAGTTGCCTGGTTTTGGGGCCGCTTCGCAGCCCAGCGGGAGCAAGCTCCCTCACCACAGGGTATTTTTGTCCTGAAGTATTTTTACTCAGCCTAAGCCAACACTTCACCCGCCACCTGATCGACAGCACCTTTAGTGATGTCGACGATCAGGTCCGCATCCTCGCGGGTCAGGATCAGTGGCGGGGCGAAGCCCAGGATGTCGCCGTGGGGCATGGCGCGGGCGATCATGCCGCGTTCCAGGCAGGCGGCCGAGACCTTCGGGCCGACTTTGAGCGCCGGGTCGAATGCCGTGCGCTGTTCACGGTCGGCCATGAACTCCACCGCTGCCAGCATGCCGTCACCACGCACCTCGCCCACCAACGGATGACCTTCAAGGGTTTCACGCAGGCGACGATTCAGGTAGCCACCCACATCCTCGGCGTTGGCCGTGAGGTTTTCGCGTTCAAGAATGTCGAGGTTCGCCAGTGCCGCCGCCGCGCAAATCGGGTGCCCGGAATAGGTCCAGCCATGGCCCATGGCCCCTTCGGCCTGGGAGGCTTTTTCAATCACACTCCAGACCTTTTCCCCGATGATCACCGCCGACAAGGGTGCATAGGCACTGGTCAGGCCTTTGGCGGTGGTGATCAGGTCCGGCTTCATGCCGTAGCGCTGGCTGCCCATCTTCGAACCCAGGCGGCCGAACGCGCAGACCACTTCATCGGCAATCAGCAGTACGTCGTATTTTTTCAGCACGGCCTGGATCGCATCCCAATAACCGGCGGGGGGAACGATGATGCCCCCGGTGCCCATCAGCGGTTCACCAATAAACGCCGCCACGGTGTCCGGACCTTCAGCGAGGATCATTTTTTCCAGCTCGTCGGCGCAATACCGCACGAAGGCTGCTTCGTCCATGCCCGTCGGCGCCTTGCGATACCAGTGCGGGCACACGGTGTGCTTGACCCCTTCGACCGGCAGGTCGAAATGCTGGTGGAAGGTCGCCAGCCCCGTCAGGCTGCCGGTCATGATGCCCGAGCCATGATAACCACGGTCCCGTGAAATGATTTTCTTCTTCAGCGGCCGGCCCAGTACGTTGTTGTAGTAGCGCACCAGCTTGACCTGGGTTTCGTTGGCATCGGAGCCGGACAAACCGTAATAGACCTTCTTCATCCCTTCCGGCGCCCAGTCCATGATGCGACTGGACAGCTCGATGATCGCCTCGCTCGAATGGCCGACGTAGGTGTGGTAGTAGGCCAGTTCCTTGGCCTGTTTATAGATGGCGTCGGCCACCTCGGTGCGGCCGTAACCGATGTTCACGCAGTAGAGGCCGGCAAAGGCATCGATGAACTCACGGCCTTCATGGTCGCGAATGCGAATGCCTGACGCACTCTTGATGATCCGGCCCTTGAGCGCGCCGCTGGCGTGGTCGTGGGCGTGGGTCGAGGGGTGCATGAAATGCGCACGGTCTTGTTCGAACAGCGTGTTGAGTTCTTGGCTCATGCGGGCTCTCCTGGGAACTGGCCTTGATGGTGCAGGCAAAAATATTTGGTTTCGACAAAGGGCTCGAAGCCCTCGCTGCCCCCCTCGCGACCGAGGCCCGAGGCTTTCATGCCACCGAAGGGAATCGGGTGGCCGGTGAACTTGACGCCGTTGACCGCGACCATGGCGTGGTCGAGACGGCGGATCAGCGGATAAATGAGGTCCAGGCGATTGGAACAAATATAGGCCGCCAGCCCATACTCGGTGTCGTTGGCCATTTCGATGGCTTCGTCCAGGGTGTCGAACGGCATCACCCCGGCAATCGGCGCGAAGTTTTCTTCACGGTAGATGCGCATCTGCGGCGTGACGTCGGCCAGCACCGTGGGCTGATAAAACAACCCGCCCAAGGCATGGGCCTCACCGCCCACCAGGCGTTGAGCGCCAAGGGCCAGCGCATCGGCGACACGGTCAGCGGTCGCATCGAATGCCGCCTGATGCATCAACGGCCCGACGTCCACGTCCTGCTCCTGTTGATCAACCATCGCCGGCCCGACGCGCAAGGCGCGCACCGCGGCGGCGAAACGACTGAGGAACGCCTGGTACACCGGGCGCTGCACCATGATTCGGTTAGCCGCACAGCAGTCCTGGCCCGAGGTCTGGAACTTCGCCTCCACGGCGACTTTCACCGCCAAGGCGAGGTCGGCATCGGCGCAGACAATGAACGGCGCGTTGCCGCCCAATTCCAGCGCGACTTTCTTCACGTCATGGGCCGCCGCTTGCAGCACCAACTTGCCGACCCGGGTCGAGCCGGTGAAGCTCACCGAGCGTACGCGACGATCCTTGACCAGGGTTTCCATGGCCATTTGCGGCTCGCCCAATACCACGTTGAACACCCCGGCAGGAAAGCCTGCCTCCTCGGCCAGCTGCGCCAGGGCCAAGGCCGAGTAAGGCGTTTCGTGGGCCGGTTTGATCACCACGGTGCAACCGGCAGCCAGGGCAGCGGCGGCCTTGCGGGTGATCATCGCCGACGGGAAATTCCACGGTGTGAGTAGCGCGCAGACGCCTACCGGCTCCTTGACCGTCCCCAGATGCGCATTCGGGATATGGCTCGGAATGTTCTGACCGTACAGGCGCCGGGCTTGCTCGGCGAACCACGGAATGAAGCTGGCAGCGTAGGCGATTTCGCCACGGGACTCGGCCAATGGCTTGCCCTGCTCCAGGCTGAGAATGTGCGCGAGGTCTTCGCGGTGTTCGACGATCAGTGCCGCCCAGCGCCGCAGGATCGCGCCGCGAGTCTCCAGGCTCTGCTCGCGCCACGTTGGGAAGGCGCGATGCGCAGCGTCCACCGCCGCGACGATCTGCGGCTGATCGAGCATCGGCACATGGCCAATGACGGTGCGGGTGGCCGGGTTGTGGACAGCCACACTGTGGCCGCTGTCGCTGTGGACCCAATGGCCGTCGATGTAGCAAAGCGCTTTGAACAGCAGCGGATGTTGGTAAGGCATGACGTTCACTCCAGAGCGTGTGCGTGAATCCATGCTAGGGCAGCGGCGCTTGGGGAATTGGAGGTTTACCGTGGGTCAAACCCTGGTTTTTTTCTGAATCGAGGGCGGCAAACCGGGTTTTCTGCGGTGCTCAGGACGGCTCGGCCAACTCCGCCGGCAAGGCACCAGCGGTCTTGATGATCTTGGTGACGATGTAGGTGAAGTAGCGTTCGATGCCGAGGTCTTCGAGCAGCAGTTGGTCGACGAAACGCTGGTAGGCATCGACGTCCGGCGCCTGGATCATCGCCAGGTAATCCACACCGCCGCCCGTGGCGTAACAGAACGCCACTTCTGGCGCGGCGATCATGCGTTGCTCGAAACGGCGCATGTCCTGGGCGGTGTGGCGGGCCAGGGTGATTTCCACCAGCACCTGCTGACGCTTGAACACCGCGCCCCAATCGATCTGCGCCCGGTAGCCGATGATCAGGCCCGCCGCTTCGAGCTTGCGCACCCGCTCCCAGGCCGGCGTCACCGACAGGTTGATGGACTCGGCCAGGCTCGACTTGGTAATCCGCCCGTCCTCGGCGAGGATTTGCAGGATCTTGAGGTCGTAGCGATCGAGCTTGTGCATGGGCCGTGGACTCTCCAGACAATTCAGACATCACACCGATTACCGTGGCGAGGGAGCTTGCTCCCGCTGGGCCTGTAGGAGCTGTGTAGGAGCTGTCGAGTGCAACGAGGCTGCGATCTTTCCCCTGACGCTTGAGTCTCAAGCGAAAGATCAAAAGATCGCAGGCTTCGCCAGCTCCTACAGGGCCGAGCGGGAGCAAGCTCCCTCGCCACAGGGTGGTGTGTCAGTTGAGGTGTATCACGCCAACACATCCGCAATCACCGCCAAGGTATCGCCACACTGCACCAACCCGGGAAAGTGCCGGGCCGCCAGCAGGCCGCTGCGGGCGGCGCGGTATTCGACCGGGGCGACGCCGCTGCGGGTGGCGTCGTAGATGCGCGCCACCACCTCGCCCCGTGTCACGTGTTCCCCCAGGTCGCGGCACATTTCCAGCAAGCCGTCGTGTTCGCTGGCGATGAAACAACTGGCGTCCGGCATGTCGAGCACCAGCGAGGGCTGCAACTCGATCGTGCCCCGCAGGATGCCGGCATGGATCAACAGGTTGCGCACCCCACGCTCGGCAATCGCCACGCTACGGGCGGTCGACGAACCGCCGCCGCCCAGCTCGGTGGTGACGAACACCTTGCCTTGGGACTCGGCCGCCGTGTCGTACATCGCCCCGGCGTCCAGCTCCAGCATGCGCATGCAATACGGCGCGTTGAACGCCAGCATCCCGGCCTCGCAGCGCGCTTGCTGCGGTTTGTCCGGCAAGACGTGGCAGGCGGCAAACGGCAGGAAATCCAGGGTCCGCCCGCCGGAATGAATGTCCAGGACAATGTCGGCCAAGGGCAGCAGCGTGCGATTGAAATAGTCGGCGATTTTCTCGGTGACGGTGCCGTCCGGCCTGCCGGGAAAACTGCGGTTCAGGTTGCCCTTGTCGATGGGCGAAGTCCGGCGTCCGGCGCGGAAGGCCGGGGTGTTCATGAACGGCACGATGATCACCCGCCCGCTCACCTCTTCAGCCGTCAGTTGCTGTGCCAGTTTGCTCAGGGCCACCGGGCCTTCGTATTCATCGCCGTGGTTGCCACCGCTGAGCAGCGCCGTCGGACCGCTGCCGCGCTGGATCACGGTGATGGGAATCATCACCGCGCCCCAGGCCGAATCGTCCCGCGAATACGGCAGCTTGAGAAAGCCGTGCTGCACACCCTCGCGGGTGAAGTCGACCGTGGCGCTGATGGGATTATTAGGCAGATCGGGCATGGCTCAATCCTTCACGAACAATTGACGAGGCACGTCGCACAGCGTCTCGACGCCGGTCTCGGTGATCAGGATGCTTTCGGTGATTTCCAGGCCCCAATCGTCCATCCACAGCCCCGGCATGAAATGGAAGGTCATGCCCGGCTGCAACACGCTGTTGTCGCCGGGGCGCAGGCTCATGGTGCGCTCGCCCCAATCCGGCGGATAACTGATCCCGATGGGGTAGCCGCAACGGCTGTCCTTGTGAATGCCGAATTTCTCCAGCACCTTGAAAAACGCCACCGCGATATCGCCGGTGGTGTTGCCCGGCTTGGCTGCGTCCAGGCCGGCGGCGATGCCCTCGACCACGGCTTTTTCGCCGTCGAGGAAATGTTGCGGCGGCTTGCCCAGGTAAATGGTGCGCGACAGCGGGCAGTGATAACGCTTGTAGCAACCGGCGATTTCAAAGAAGGTGCCGGCGCCCTCCTCGAAGGGTGAATCGTCCCAGGTCAGGTGCGGCGCACTGGCGTCGGCCCCGGTGGGCAACAGCGGCACGATGGCCGGGTAGTCGCCGCCATGGCCGTCGGCACCGAGGATGCCGCAGCTGTAGATCTCGGCCACCAGTTCGTTCTTGCGCATGCCTGGTTCGATGCGCTCCAGGATCCGGCTGTGCATGTTCTCGACGATGCGCGCGGCGATGCGCATGTAGGCGATTTCCTGGGGCGACTTGACCGCGCGCTGCCAGTTCACCAGGCCCACCGCGTCCACCAGTTTTGCCTGGGGCAAATGCTTTTGCAGCGACAGGTAAGCGGCGGCGCTGAAGTAATAGTTGTCCATCTCCACGCCAATGGTCAGCGCGCCCCAGCCACGGGCGATGATCACCTCGCGGGACAGGTAGTCCATGGGGTGGCGCTCGCGGGACTGCACGTAGATGTCCGGGTAGCCGACGATGTTATCGGCCTGCATGAACACCGTGCGCTTTGCACCGTTGGCATCCTGGCCACGACCGAACCACACGGGTTCGCCCTCCAGCGCCAGCAGCACGCACTGGTGCACATAGAATGACCAACCGTCATAGCCGGTGAGCCAAGCCATGTTCGACGGATCGGTGACCAGCAGCAGCTCCAGGCCCTGGGCCTGCATGGCCGCGCGCACCTTCGCCAGGCGTTGGGTGTATTCCTCCCGCAGGAACGGAAGATTGACGACGATCTCAGACATCCACCTGCCCTCTGTTCAATGACTCATGAGAAAAATGATCTAGCGGCCGAACGCAAACCCCTTGCCCGCCGCCCGTGCCCGCTCGAACGCCAGGTTGGCGATGGCGGTGTCCTGGGCGCCGGTGCCGGTCAGGTCGCAAAGCGTCACTTGTGCGGCATCGGAACGCCCGGGGTGCTGTCCCGCCAGCACCTGTCCCAACTCCATCAACGCCAGGTCATCGCGAACGGCACCGGCCGCCAGGGCGTGGTGCAGTTCCCCGAGCACGCGGGTCTGGCTCAGGCGATCGGCGACATAACAGTCGACGGCCGCCAGGGCTTGCGGGGAAATTTCGTTCTTGTGTTCGGCGTCCGAGCCCATCGCCGTGATGTGCAGGCCGGGATGTAAATGGCGGGCTTGGATCAACGGCTCGCGACTGGGTGTGCAGGTGACGGCGATGTCCACGCCTTCCAGGGCATCGTCAATGGAGGCGCATGGCGTGACGGCAAGTCCAGTGTCACGCGCCAGCTCCTGACTGAACGCCTCGGCCTTTTGCGCATCACGCGCCCAGACCCGCACCTCGTCGATGGGTCGCACCAGGCGCAGTGCCTGAAGTTGCAACGCCGCCTGCTCGCCGGCACCGATCAGCGCGACGCTGCGGCTCTGCTCGCGGGACAGGCAACGCGCCGCCACCGCCCCGGCCGCGGCGGTGCGCACGGCGGTGAGGTAACCGTTGTCCAGCAGCAGGGCTTCCAGCAGGCCGGTGCGTGCCGAGAGCAACATCATCATGCCGTTGAGGCTGGGCAGGCCAAGCTTGGGGTTATCGAAAAAACCCGGGCTGACCTTGATGGCGAAGCGCTCCAGGCCCGGCAGGTAAGCGGTCTTCACATCCACTTCACCGTTGTGCTCGGGAATGTCCAACCGCAGGATCGGCGGCATCGCCACGGCGGCGGTGGCCAGGAGCACGAAGGCCTGTTCGATGGCGTCGATGCTGGCCAGGTCCTGGGCCACGCAGCTGCGCAGGTCGGCTTCGCTCAATAGGGTGACTTCACTCATGACTGGCTCCGTTAGGGTCATCAGGCGTTGGCGCCAGCGATCACGCGGGCATGGTGTGCGGTGTCGACGTTGCGCCCGCTGACCACCAGGACAATGGGGCCGCGTGGCTCGACCAGGCCGTCGAGCAGCGCCGCGATGCCCACCACGGCAGCGCCTTCGAGCACCAGGCGTTCGTGGTGATAGGCGTGGCGGATGGCATTGGCGATAGAGGCTTCCGAGAGCAGGTGTACGTCATCGCTCAGTTGCCGGGTCATGGCGAAGGTGTAGCGGTTGTCCAGGCCGATGCCGCCACCGAGGGAGTCGGCCAGCGTCGGCAGCTCTTCGATGTCCACGGGCTGCCCGGCGGCGAGGCTGGCGTGCATCGCGGCACCGCGGGCCATGCTGATGCCGTGGACTTGAATCGCTGGGTTCGCACTTTTGAGGGCCAGGGCAACTCCGGCGAACAGGCCGCCACCGGACAACGGCACCAGGACCTGGGCCACCTCCGGTTGCTGCTCGAGGATCTCCAGGCCGAGGGTGCCCTGCCCGGCGATAATCGCCGGATGATCGAAGGGCGGCAAAAAAGTCGCGCCCTGCTCCCGGGCGATGCGCTCGGCCTCGCGCTGGGCCTCGTCCTGGGACTGGCCGACGATGCACACCTCGGCGCCCAGGTCGCGGATCGCCTGCACTTTGTTGGCCGGCACCAGGTTCGACAGGCAGACAATCGCCCTGACGCCTTGTTGCGAAGCGGCATGGGCCAGTGCCCGACCATGATTGCCGGTCGAAGCCGTGACCACGCCCCGGGCCTTTTGCTCGGCGCTGAGCTGCGCCACTGCATTGCTCGCCCCGCGCAGCTTGAAGCTGCCGGTGATTTGCAGGGCCTCAAGCTTGAGGTACACCGCCACGCCCATCAACCGCGACAAACTCGGGGAATGCTCCATGGGTGTACGCCTGACCTGCGACTCGATGCGCTGGCGAGCGAGGTAAATGTCCTGAAGCTGCAACCCTGTCATGACTGCGTCCCGAGCGGATGTGTTGGGCGCAGTCTAAGAGGGCTGGATTGTGGTGATGAATGTACTAGGGCAATTTAGTGATGAAGTTCCAAAGTCACCACAAATCCCTTGTGGGAGCGAGCTCGCTCGCGATGGGGCCCTCACATTCAACATCTTTGCTGACTGCCACACCGCTATCGCGAGCAAGCTCGCTCCCACAGGGAAAGGTGTGGTGCATCAGAAATCATGAATCTGCGGGTACTGGTTGAAGATCTGCCGCATGCCGATCAGCGCATGGCGCATTTCTTCGTCACTGCATTCAGCGCCGACGCAGACCCGCACCGCGCGGGGCCTGGGGGTGCCGCGGACGGTGAACGGATCGGGGGATGTCACGGCGATGTGCTTGTGCCGCAGCGCCCGCACCAGGCTGTCCACTTCCCAATGGGACGGGATGCCAACCCACGCATTCAAGGCATGCGGGTGCTGGCCCAGCAGATGTTCGCCCATGTACTCGGTGACCATCGCCTGGCGCCCGGCCAGCAGTTGACGTTGCAATTGCACCAGCGACTCGGCGCGGCCATCGCGAATCCAGCGGGTGGCGATCTCCGAGACCATGGGTGTGGCCATCCAACTGTTGACACGCAGGATGCTCTCGGTGCGCAGGGCCAGGCGCTTGGGCACCACCAGATAACCGGTGCGCAGCCCCGTGAGCACCGACTTGGTCATGCTCGTGCAGTAGAACGACAGCTCCGGCAGGTAGTGGCTGATGGGCGGCGCCCGGCGTTCGTCCAGCAGCGGGCCGTACACATCGTCTTCGATGATGTGCACACCGAAGCGCCGGGCAATCTCGGCGATTTCCCGGCGGCGGGCGTCGGGCATCAGGCTGGTGGTGGGGTTGTTCAGGTTTGGCGTGCACACCAGCGCAGTGATGCGCTCGTTGCTGCACATGTCTTCGAAATGTTCGGGGTCGATGCCATAGCGGTCCATCTCCAGGCCCTTGAGGGTGAAGCCCAGCACCTGGGAGTTGCCGATCACGCCGTGGTCGGTCAAGCCTTCGCAGAGCACCACATCATCGGGGCCCGCCAGCGAAGCGAGAGCCAGGAAAATCCCGTGGGCCGCGCCGTTGGTGATCAGCACATCGTTACGGTCGACTTTCAGCCCTTGCCGACCGATCCACTGCGCCGCCGCTTCGCGATGGGATTCGAAACCGGCGATGGGGCGAAACGCATGAATCCACGGCTGGTCTTCTTCAGTGCTCAGCGCCGCGCAGGTATCACGCCAGGCCTGGTCATGCTCACGGGTGTGCAGGATGCGGGTGATGGAAAAATCCACCAGCGCTCGCTCGGGACTGTCGAGGATGTACGTCGCCACCCGGTCGCTCATGCGCCGCGAGACGAAACTGCCACGCCCAACCTCACAGCGCACCAGTCCCTGGCGCTCCAACTCCTTATAGGCGTTGGTGACGGTCTGCACGCTGATCCCCATGGCGTCGGCCACCTGCCGTTGCGGCGGCAGGCGCTGGTCATTGGCCAGGGTGCCCTGTTCGATATCGTCGGCAATGGCCTGCACCAGAATCTTGTATTTGGATTCACCGCTGCGGGCGAGGTCCAAGGCTGACTTCCACTTATCCATAACAGCTGCAACCGGCGTGTGTAGGGGTGCGCACAGCATTGCGCGGCCATCGCGGCAAAGCAATTGTCCTAGTGCAATACAATCGATGCCGGGGCTTTTGTATGCTCGGTCCAAGGTCGTCACCCAGGCGGGCTCATCGCCCTGACAAAAAGCCGGATCGACCTGTACCGGCGCCGTTCCCGATTCCAGGCCACGCCCGGATCCGCCGCTGTACGCTTTGCTCTTGTAACACTGCCTCCTACCACAGAGCCGTCAAACGACGGATCCACAAGAAACAGGAGATTTTATCGATGAGCAATTTTCTTCCCAGCACCGGTGCGCCCCTACGTCGGCTCTTGCTGACCTGTGCCGTACTGGGCCTGGCCGGCAGCGTTCAAGCGGCCACCCTGGATACGGTCAAAAGCACCAGTAGCATCCGGATCGGCTACGCCAACGAAACGCCGTTTGCCTTCACCGAAACCGACGGCACCGTTACCGGTGAGTCACCGGAAATCGCCAAGATCATCTTCGCCAAAATGGGCATCAAGCAGGTCAATGGCGTGCTCACCGAATGGGGCTCGTTGATCCCAGGCCTGCGCGCAGGTCGTTTCGATGTCATCGCCGCCGGCATGTACATCACCCCGGCGCGCTGCAAGCAAGTGTTGTTCACCGATCCGCAGTACCAGTTGCCCGATGCCTTGCTCGTGGCCAAGGGCAACCCGAAAAAACTCCACAGCTATGAAGACATCGCCAAGCAACCGGATGTGAAACTGGCAATCATGGCCGGCACGGTGAACCTGGCTTATGCCCGCGACTCCGGGGTCAAGGACGACCAGATCCTCCAGGTCCCCGACACCACCGCACAACTGCAAGCCGTACGTGCCGGACGCGCGGACGCTGCCGTCGGCACCCAACTGACCATGAAAGGCCTGGCCAGCAAGGGTGGCGACAAGGTGGAGGCGATGACCGAATTCAAGGACGACCCATCCCACATCGGCTACGGCGCCCTGGCCTTCCGCCCCGAAGACAAAGACTTGCGCGATGCGGTCAATGCCGAGCTGAAAAAGTGGCTGGGCTCCGAAGAGCATCTCAAGACGGTTGCGCCATTCGGGTTCGACAAATCCAACGTGACCAGCAAGACCGCGGCCGAGCTCTGCGCTCAGTAGTCGTCAAGACTGGCGTGCCGAAACGGGCATGACGCGCGGTGCGTGATGCCTGTTCCCTGCTTCACCGGACATTGGGTTGAACCATGGGCGAATTACTTCCGTTATTGATACAGGGGGCCTGGGTCACGCTCCAGGTGACCTTCTTCGGCTCGCTGCTGGCCATCGTCGCGGCGGTGCTGGCAGCTCTCGGGCGACTCTCGCCGTGGCGAGCGTTGCGCTGGTTTTCCATCACCTACATCGAAGTGTTCCGTGGCACCTCGCTGCTGGTGCAATTGTTCTGGCTGTTCTTTGTGCTGCCGCTGCCACCCTTCAACGTTGAGCTGAGCCCTTACGCCGTGGCGATTGTCGGCCTGGGCCTGCACATCGGCGCTTACGGGGCCGAGGTGATGCGCGGCGCCATCAGTTCGGTCGCCAAGGGCCAATACGAAGCCTGCACGGCGCTGAATTTCAGCGGCTTCACGCGCTTCAAGCGGATCATCCTGCCGCAGGCGTTGCTGGCGGCGATCCCACCGGGCACCAACCTGTTGATCGAGCTGCTGAAGAACACCTCGCTGGTGTCGCTGATCACCTTGTCGGACCTAAGTTTCCGCGCGCGGCAGTTGGATCAGGCGACCTTCCAGACCCTGGAGATCTTCAGCCTGGCCCTGGTGATGTATTTCATCCTCGCCCAAGCCATCAACTTCGGCATGCGCCACGTCGAACGACGACTGAGCCGGGGCCGGATGCGTGGAGGTCTGTCATGACGCTGTTCGATTGGTCCTACGCCACACAAATCCTGCCGGACCTGCTGCGCGCCTCCCTCAACACCGTGGGCATTACCCTGATCGGCTTCCTGATCGCGATTGTCCTGGGGCTGTTCCTGGCGATTGGCCGGCGCAGTCGCAAATTCTGGCTGTCGTGGCCGGCCACCGCGGTGATCGAGTTCATCCGCAGCACACCGCTGCTGATCCAGGTGTATTTCCTCTACTACGTACTGCCCAACTATGGCTTGAGCCTGACGGCCATGCAGGTTGGCATCCTCGGCATCGGCCTGCACTACGCCTGCTACATCGCCGAGGTCTATCGCAGTGGTCTCGACGCGGTGCCACGGGCGCAGTGGGAAGCGGTGACGGCGTTGAACATCGCGCCGTACGACGCCTATCGCAACATCATCCTGCCCCAGGCGCTGCGACCGATCGTGCCGCCACTGGGCAACTACCTGGTGGCGATGCTCAAGGACACGCCGGTGCTGTCGGCGATCACCGTGGTGGAAATCATGCAGCAGGCCAAGAACATCGGTTCCGAGAATTTCCGCTACCTGGAACCGATCACCATGGTCGGCCTGTTCTTCCTCGCCCTGAGCCTTGCCCTGGCTTATCTGGTACGGCGCCTTGAAACGCGCATGGAGCTACGCTAATGACTTTACCTCTGTCCACGCCCACCGATTTGTCCCGGCGCAGCACGCTGGCGTCGCAGCAGGAGGCCCCGGCCATGCAAGATCCAACAACGTCCCGGCCGATCGTGAGTTTCCAGGACGTGACCAAAAGCTATGGCAGCTTCACGGTGCTCGATCATCTGAACCTGGATGTCGTTCCCGGTGAAAAGGTCGCGATCATCGGCCCCAGCGGCTCGGGCAAGTCCACGCTGCTGCGGGTGTTGATGACCCTGGAAGGCATCGACCAGGGCCAGATCCGCGTCGAGGATGACTCCCTGACCCACATGCCCAACCGCAACGGCGTGCTGGTGCCGGCCAACGACCGACACATCCGCCGGGTGCGCGGCAAGATCGGCATGGTGTTCCAGAGTTTCAACCTGTTCCCCCACATGACCGCGCTGCAGAACGTGATCGAGGCGCCGGTGCAGGTGCTGGGCATGAACCCGAAAGAAGCCCGGGAGCGCGCCGCCGACCTGTTGGAGCTGGTGGGGCTGGGCAACAAGCTCGACCATTACCCGTCGCAGTTGTCCGGCGGCCAGCAACAACGGGTGGCGATTGCCCGGGCGCTGGCGATGCGACCCAAGGTGATGCTGTTTGACGAAGTGACCTCGGCGCTCGACCCGGAGCTGTGCGGCGAGGTGCTGAATGTGATCCGCAAACTGGGGGCCGAACATAACCTGACGATGCTGATGGTGACCCACCAGATGGGCTTCGCCCGGGAGTTCGCCGACCGGGTGTGTTTCTTCTACAAAGGGCAGATCCACGAACAGGGCACCCCGGCGCAGATCTTCGAAAACCCGCAGCAGGAACGTACGTGTGCGTTCTTGAGTGCGGTAAAAGAGGCGAATTGATCCCCTTGTGAACACCTTTGGGCGAGGAGACTTGTGGGAGCAAGGCTTGCCCGCGATGAAAGCGATGCGGTCTTTCAAAAGATCGAGGCGCCTGTTTCGCGAGCAAGCTTTGCTCCCACAAATCCCCTCGCCACAAGTGGCGGCATCAGGCGGATAGAAACTGACAACCATAAAAAAACGGGGGCCCTGTTGCCAGAGCCCCCGTTTCATTTGCCGCCCAGCCGTTATGGGTACTGCTGGTAAGTCTGGCCCTGCTGCGCCGGTGCCTGGTACTGCTGGCCAGGAATGGCCTTGAGGTTGACCTCGACACGACGGTTTTGCGCACGACCATTGACGTCGCCGTTGCTGGCCACCGGGTTGTCCGGGCCGGCGCCGCGGGCCGACAGGTTGGCACCGCTCACGCCCTGGGACGTCAGGTAAGTCGCCACGCTCTGCGCACGACGCTGGGACAGGTCCATGTTGTGCTGGCGGCTGCCGGTGCTGTCGGTGTAGCCGACGATTTCGATCTGGTTCTGGTTGAACTCCTTGAGGGAGTTGGCCAGGTTGTTCAACGGCTGGTAGAAACTGGAGGCGATGTTCGCCGAGTCGGTGGCGAAGGTGATGTTGCCCGGCATGATCAGCTTGATCTGGTCGCCCTGGCGCTGCACTTCAACGCCGGTATTGGCCATGCTGGCGCGCAGCTTCTTTTCCTGCTGGTCGGCGTAGTAGCCGTAACCGGCCGCGGAAGCCCCCACCACCGCTGCACCAATCAACGCACCCTTGCCGCGGTTATCGTGACCGATGGCCGCACCGGCCAACGCCCCCGCCAGTGCACCGAGGCCACCATACTTGGCGGTTTTGCTCATGCCCGAAGACTCGGTAGAGGCCTGGCCCTGGTTGTCATAGGGGTTAGGCGACGCACAGCCGGACAACAGGGCCACAGCAGTTGCGACAACGATCAAGCGACGCGAGGTGAACATGAAGATGCTCCTGGGTTTTCAGTCTGAATGCCAAAGTGTAGGCAATCGACTCTGGCAGGCGTTGGAACGCGGCAATCGTTAAAAATTCCGTCGCGCTGCGTTGCGCTTCGCCCGGCTGACCGATAAAAAACCGGCCTCCGGGCGAACGCCCCTCACCCCTGCGCCAGACAGCGGCTCACGCCCCGGACAATCATCTCCACTTCCCGCCCATCGATCGTCAACGGCGGCAGCAGGCGGATGGTCTGGCCCCGAGTGATATTGATCAGCAGGCCGTGGTCCCGGGCGGCGCGAAGGGCCAGGTCGCGAACCGGTTGCTTGAGTTCGATGCCGATCATCAAACCCTGGCCGCGAATCGCCAAGACATTCGGGTTGTCCGCCAACTCGGTGCGCAGCCGGCTCAGCAACTGTTCGCCCTGATGCCTGGCGTTGTCCACCAGCGCTTGTTGCTCAATGATCTCCAGCACCGTGCAGCCGACCCGACAGGCCAGTGGATTACCGCCAAAGGTGCTGCCATGGCTGCCAGGGGTAAACAGCTCGGCAGCCTTGCCCCGCGCCAGGCAGGCACCAATGGGTACGCCGTTGCCCAGGCCCTTGGCGAGGGTCATGACGTCCGGCACGATGCCCTCGTGCTGGAACGCGAACCATTGGCCAGTGCGACCGATGCCGGTCTGGATCTCGTCGAGCATCAACAACCAGGCGCGCCGGCTACACAGTTCGCGCAGGGCCTTGAGATAGCCCGGCGGTGCGAGTTGCACACCGCTTTCGCCCTGGATCGGCTCCACCAGTACTGCGACGATGCGCTCGGCATGAGCCTGCTGGATCGCTTCCAACGCCGCCAGATCACCGAACGGCACCTTGATGAAATCCCCCGGCAAGCGGTTGTAGCCCAGCCGCACGGACGGGCCGTCACTGGCGGACATCGTGCCCAATGTGCGCCCGTGGAACGCATTGTCCATGACCACCACCAACGGCTGCTCAATGCCCTTGTGCCAACCATAGAGGCGCGCCAGTTTCAGCGCGGTTTCGTTGGCCTCGGCCCCTGAGTTGCTGAAAAACGCCCGCTCCAGCCCCGACAGCTGAGTGAGCTTTTGCGCCAGGCGTTGTTGCCAATCGATGCTGTACAGGTTCGACGTGTGCAACAGCAGGCCGGCCTGCTCGCTGATGGCGGCCACCAGCCGTGGGTGGGAGTGGCCGACATTGGTCACCGCCACGCCCGCCACCGCATCGAGGTATTCGCGACCGTCCTGGTCCCACAGGCGCGTCCCCAAGCCGTGGGTGAAACTCAGCGCCAGGGGTTGGTAAGTGGTCATCAGGCAGGCAGCGGTCATGGCATCAAGCTCCATTGGGTTGGTTTTTTCCAGTATGGTTAGCCACCAAGGCTGGATAAACGCTGCTTTACTTCAATCATTTAAAAGCTGAGCTTGATAATGGACGTGTTCCAGGCGATGACCGTGTACGTGAAGGTGGTAGAAACCGGAAGCCTGACGGCGGCGGCCCAGGCGTGCGAAATGTCCACCACCATGGTGGGCAATCATCTTCGTGCACTGGAGCAACGTCTCGGCGTGCGCCTGATCAACCGCACGACGCGGCGCCAGCGCCTGACCGAGTTCGGCTCGACCTACTACCAACGCTGCCTGGAAGTGCTGGGGCTGGTGGCCGATTCCGAGCGCCTGGCCGAACAGACCCAAGGCGAGCCCAACGGCACCCTGCGCATCACCGCGCCCCTGACCTTCGGCACCGAACGCCTCGCGCCGGCACTGGCCGAATTCAGCCAGCGCTTCGTCCAGGTCAAGCTCGACGTGGTGCTGACCAACCAGCGGTTGGACCTGCTCGAACATGGATTCGATGTCGCCATCCGACTCGGCCATCCCGACCCGAAACTGATTGCCCGTCCGTTGATGGACTACACCCTGACCATCTGCGCCTCCCCTGCCTACCTGGCTCGGCGCGGCACACCGGAAAAACCTGCGGACCTGCAGCAGCACGACTGCCTGTCATTCGCCTATTCGGCAGCAGACGAATGGCGCTTCGCCCAGGATCACTGGCCGATCAACGGCCCGGAAGGCGAGATCAAGGTCCCGGTAAACGGCCCGATGCTGATCAACAGCTCCTCGGGCCTGCATCGCGCCGCCTTGGCCGGGATGGGCGTGGTCATGCTGCCCGATGCGCTGGTGGCCCAGGACCTGAAGGATGGACACCTGGTGGCGTTGTTGCAGGACTACCAGTTGCCACATCGTCCAATGAGCCTGATGTACGCGCAGGATCGCTACCGTTTGCCGAAACTGCGCAGTTTTGTCGAGTTCGCGTTGGAGAAATGGGGCAAAACCTGAGGATGGGCTCGATGAGCGTTGGATGAAGACAAATCCCGTGGCGAGGGAGCTTGCTCCCGCTGGGGCGCGAAGCGGCCCCGCTTTGGGGCTGCTACGCAGCCAGCGGGAGCAAGCTCCCTCACCACAGTTCAGGTGTTCACCCGAAGCGCCTCCCCGCTAGTGACCCCGCCCCCCATCAACTACTCTTCCTCCTTGGACGCGCATTTTGATATCAAGGCTGATTGAGGGAACGACGATGGGAGATGCCTCGAACATCGATATGCTGCGGTTCGACCTGTCCGATCTGGACGAAGGCGTACTGCACACCATCCTGGAACTGGTCAGCGATGGCATCTGGGACTGGAATGCCAACACCGGCTTCGTCTACCGCAACCCCGGCTGGTACACGATGCTTGGCTACCTGCCTCATTCTCTGGACAACACCGTGCTGACCTGGGAGAGCGTGATCCACCCGGATGACTATCCACGGGTCATGGCGTTGTTCGACGACTACCTGGAACACCGATCCCACGTCTACCAGGCCGAATACCGCTGCCGCACGCGCGATGGGGCCTACATCTGGATCGAGGATCGCGGCTATGTAATCGCCCGTAACCCGGACGGCACGGTGGCGCGCATGATCGGCGCCCATCGCAGTATCGATGACAAGAAACGCCTGTTCGAACAGCTGGAACGGCGCAACAAATCCCTGGAAGCCGTGATTGAAGAACGCACCCGCGAACTGTCCCGGGTCAACCATCAGTTACAGATCCAGCTCGACAAAAACCGCAAGCTTGCTGAAACCGACGCCCTGACCCGGGTCGCCAACCGTTATCGCCTGGACCAGGCGCTGCCGCTGGCCTGTGAGCGCGCGCAGCGTTTTCGCGAACCGTTGTCGCTGATCGCCATGGACGTGGATGATTTCAAGGACATCAACGATCGCTACGGCCACGCCTTTGGCGACGCAGCGTTGATACAAGTGGTGCAGAGCGTCAAGCGCTGCGAGCGCGGCGGCGACTTGCTGGTGCGCTGGGGCGGTGACGAATTCATCATGATCTTGCCCAACACCAGCCTGGCCGACGCCCGCCTGCTGGCTGAGAGCATTCGCCGGGGCCTGTCCGACCTGCTGCCGGTGGGCGACTTCCAGATCACCATGAGTTTTGGCGTGGTGCAGCGACTCGAGGACGAACAGCACGCGGTGTTGCTGCACCGGGCGGACCAGGCGCTGTATCGCTCCAAGATGTCGGGCAAGAATGTGATTTGTGAATGAGCTCCGACCGTGACAACACCGCCCGCGTCCAATAGATTAGGCGACCGGAAAAAAGCTCAATGCCTTTCTCGCCTCATCCCGCTAACAGAAGTAGTGAAATTTCAATGTCCGATTCCAACACCGCTGAATCCGTAGTCACCCTGTCGTCCAAAGCGGAATACGAAAACTCCATCAATCTTTCACAGCATCTGCCCCAGGCCAAAACCATCAGCGAAATGGTCCTCGATGCGTTCCAGTCGAATCGCGAAAGCGACCAGATCCGCGAACTGCGCAACGCCATCCGTCAGGCTCACGATGCGTTCGACGACGACAAGGCCTACGAACTGATGGGCCAGCTCAAACAACTCAAGGACGCCGAAACCGCCGATTTCGCGGCCCTGGAAGACCTGAGCAGCCGCTTCCCGATCAGCCGCATCCTCTCCAGCTACAAGGACGATCCGTCGTTCCAGGAACTGGTCTACGGCCTGGCCCTGAAAGTACTGAACCAGACCCACCAGGCCATCAGCAACCCGAGCGGCAGCAAGGGCAAGGCCTCGCGGGCCAAGAAGGAAGCCGAAGTGTTTGTCATCAGCAAGGACGGCATCAGCGTTACCCTGCCCCTGCGCACGCCACGCTCCAAGCCGAACGTCGACCGCGAGGCCTTCGAGTTCCTGGGCTTCAATTTCGTAGGCGAAGGCGACGAAGCCGAGCTGGAAAGCGAAACCTTCCTGGACAATGACGGCACCGAACAACCGATCACCCGCAAAAGCATCGTCACCGCCCTGCAACAGCAAAAGGCATTCGACGGCTACAGCATCGCCCAGCAATAAGCCCAGGTTGAGTTTCCCCTGTGGGAGCGAGCCCGCTCGCGATGACGCCGGCACATTCAGCATCCAGGCAAGCTGACCCACCGCTTTCGCGAGCAGGCTCGCCCCCACAGGAGTTCTGTGCCGAACATAGAATTCAAGCCCTCTGAAGCTCCAGTGTGGGAGCGAGCTTGCTCGCGATAACGCCGGCACATCCAGCATCCAGGCAAGCTGACACACCGCTATCGCGAGCAAGCTCGCTCCCACAGAAATCCGAAGTAACACCCAAGAAAAAGCCCCGCACTTCTCTCGAAGGCGGGGCTTTTCTTGTGGCGTCTGAAGCTTAAGGCGCGTAGGTCAGCAGCAGCTCACTTGGCACCTTGAAGTCCAAGGACATCATGACGCTCAGGGCGGTGATGGTGAAGATCGAGAACACGAACAGCTTGCGTGCCCAGACCGTGTCATCCACCGCCTTGTAGCCGGTCCAGGCCATGTACAGCCAGTACATGCCCATGGCGGCGGCGACGGCGAGGTAGCTCATGCCGGCGTAGCCGCTGAACGTCAGCATCAACGTCGCCACGAGGAAGGCCAGGATGTAGAGCAGGATGTGCTTCTTGGCCACCCGGATACCGCGCTTGACCGGCAACACCGGAATCGAGGCCGCCAGGTAGTCGTTGAAGCGGAAGATCGCGATGGCGTAGGAATGCGGCATCTGCCACAGGCTGAACATCACCAGCAGCGTCAGCGCAGCCATGTCGAAGCTGTTGCTGACCGCCACATAGCCGATCACCGGCGGCATCGCCCCCGACAGGCTACCCACCAGCGTGCCGTGGACCGACTTGCGCTTGAGGTACAGGCTGTAGAGGCCGACGTAGATGACAAAACCGATCACCGCGAACAACGCCGCCAGCGGATTGGCCACCCAGTACAACAGCGCCACGCCGGCCACGCCCAGCACCGTGGCGAACGCCAGGGCCAGTTGCACCGGAATCAGGCCCTGGACCAGCGCCCGATTCTTGGTGCGTTCCATCTTGATATCGATGTCACGGTCGATGCAGTTGTTGAACACACAACCGGACGCCACCACCAGGGAAGTGCCGATCATCGCCGCCAGGAAGATGGCCAGATCGACATGCCCTTTCGAGGCCAGGAAAAACCCGCCTGCCACAGAAAGCACGTTACCGAAAATGATCCCCGGCTTGGTGATTTGGATAAAGTGCTTCAGGGACATCCGGACTTTCCTCAGTGCGCCATCATGTTGGTGTGGATGCTGAACATGATCCACAACGACAGGCCAACCAGCAGGACAATCACGATCGCGGCAAAGACAAACGCGACCACGTTGTTACGTTGGGCGGCGGAGCGGTCCAGGTGCAGGAAGTACACCAGGTGCACCAGTACCTGGACCACGGCGAAGATCAGTACGATCCACAGGGTCAGGCTCTTGGGCAGCGATGGGTACATCACCAGGCCGAACGGAATGACGGTCAGGATCACCGACAGAATGAAACCGATGGCGTAGGACTTGACGCTGCCGTGGCCGGCGTCGTGGCCATCATGGGAATGTGCGTTAGCCATTTACAGGGTCCCCATCAGATAAACAACGGTGAATACGCAGATCCACACCACGTCCAGGAAGTGCCAGAACAGACTCAGGCAGCTCAGGCGCGTCTTGTTGGTGGCGGTCAGGCCGTTTTTCTGGACCTGGTACATCATGATCGCCATCCAGATCAGGCCGCTGGTCACGTGCAGGCCGTGGGTGCCGACCAGGGTGAAGAACCCGGACAGGAAACCGCTGCGGTTAGGGCCGTAGCCCTCGGAGATCAACATGTGGAACTCGTTGATCTCCATGCCGATGAAGCCGGCACCGAACAGGAAGGTCATGGCCAGCCAGCCCAGTACCTGGGTTTTCTTGCCCTTGAACAACGCCAGCATGGCGAAGCCGTAGGTGATCGAGCTGAACAGCAGCAGCGCGGTTTCGCCCAGTACGTACGGCAGTTCGAAGATGTCGTGGCCCGATGGGCCACCGGCGACGTTGTTAACCAGCACCGCGTACGCTGCGAAGATCGACGCAAACAGAATGCAGTCGGTCATCAGGTAGAGCCAGAAACCGAATACGGTCATCTCGCCCGAGTCGTGGTGATGGTCATCGTGCCCATGGTCATGACCATGGGCGTGTCCAACAGTGGTCACTAAGTTCGACATGGTTTAAGCCTGTTCCAACGAGGTTTCAACACGGGTGGCGGTGGCAGGGACTTTCCCGGCCGCTACCAGACGTTTGTGCTGCTCGGCTTCGATGCGCTCGATGACATCCACCGGCACCATGTAGCCCTGATCGTCACGGGCAGCATGGATAGCGAAATACACCACGGTGCCGACCAGGCTGGCGATGGCCAGCCACCAGATGTGCCAGATCATCGCGAAACCGAACACGGTCAGCAGCGCGCCCATGACCACACCGGTAGCAGTGTTGTTGGGCATGTGGATCGGCTCGTACTTGGCCGGGACCGGGTACGCGGTGCCGTTTTCCTTGGCTTCGGTGAACGGGTCGATGACGTCTGCTTTTGGCAGCACGGCGAAGTTGTAGAACGGCGGTGGCGAAGAGGTCGACCACTCCAGGGTATGGGCATTCCACGGGTCACCGTGGTCGCACATGTTCTCTGGCTTGTTGCGATCGCGCACGCTGACATACAACTGGATCAGCTGGCAGGCGATACCAACAGCGATCATCACCGCACCGAACATGGCGACGTACAGGTACGGCACCCACTCAGGGTTGGTGGTGGTGTTCAGGCGACGGGTCATGCCCATGAAGCCCAGTACATAGAGCGGCATGAACGCGACGAAGAAGCCGGTGATCCAGAACCAGAACGCTGCCTTGCCCCAGCCTTCGTGCAGCTTGAAGCCGAACGCTTTCGGGAAGTAGAAGGCGAAACCGGCGATGTAGCCAAACACGGCGCCACCGATGATCACGTTGTGGAAGTGCGCAATCACGAACAGGCTGTTGTGCAGCACGAAGTCAGCACCCGGGATGGCCAGCAATACGCCGGTCATGCCGCCGATGGCGAAGGTCACCATGAAGCCCAGGGTCCACATCACGTGGCTGGTGAAACGCAGACGGCCCTGATAGATGGTGAACAGCCAGTTGAACAGCTTCACCCCCGTCGGGATCGAAATCAGCATCGTCGCCAGGCCGAAGAAGGCGTTGACGCTGGCACCCGAGCCCATGGTGAAGAAGTGGTGCAGCCAGACCATGAAGCCCAGTACCGAGATCGCGCCGCTGGCGTAGATCATCGAGTGGTGGCCGAACAGTTTCTTGCCGGAGAAGGTCGAGATGACTTCGGAGAAAATCCCGAATGCCGGCAGGATCAGGATGTACACCTCAGGGTGACCCCAAGCCCAGAACAGGTTCACGTACATCATCGGATTGCCACCAAGTTCATTGGTGAAAATGTGGAAATCCATGTAGCGGTCAAGCGTCAGCAGGGCCAGGGTAGCGGTCAGGATCGGGAAGGAAGCGACGATCAGGACGTTGGCCCAGGTGCAGGTCCAGGTGAAGATCGGCATGTCCATCAGCTTCATGCCCGGGGTACGCATCTTGACCACGGTGGCCAGGAAGTTGACCCCCGTCAGCGTCGTACCCAACCCGGATAGCTGTAGCGCCCAGATGTAGTAATCCATCCCCACGCCCGGGCTGTATTGCAGGCCCGACAGCGGCGGATAGGCAACCCAACCGGTCTTGGCGAATTCGCCAACGCCCAGGGACAGGTTGATCAACACCACGCCGGATACCAGCAGCCAGAAGCTCAGGGAGTTCAGGAACGGGAAGGCAACGTCACGAGCACCGATCTGCAGTGGTACTGCAAGGTTCATCAGGCCGGTGAAGAATGGCATCGCCATGAAGATGATCATGATCACACCGTGGGCGGTGAAGATCTGGTCATAGTGTTCAGGCGGCAGGTAGCCAGGCGAACCCTCGGTGGCCATGGCCAGCTGGGTACGCATCATGATGGCGTCGGCAAAACCACGCAGCAGCATGACCATGGCGACGACGATGTACATCACGCCGATTTTCTTGTGGTCGACCGACGTCAGCCACTCGGTCCACAGGTAGGTCCACTTCTTGAAGTAAGTGATCCCCGCGAACAGCGCCAGACCGCCGAGTGCGATGATGGCGAGGGTCACCATGACAATCGGCTCGTGGAACGGGATCGCTTCCCAACTTAATTTACCAAACATCGTTTACTCCTCTGCCCCGGCAGCTGAATGCGAACTCATGTCCATCCCTTCCATGTTGTCGGCCACTTCCTTCTCGTTCTTCTCGTGGTGCATCGGCTTGCCCGGATTCATCCCTTCATACTTGTCGATGATGGTCTGGAACAGGTTCGGCGTAACCGACGAGTAGAGTTCGACTGGGTTGTTCTGGCTCGGTTTGGAAAGGGCTTCGTATTCAGCTTTTTCAAGCTGTTTAGGTGCCTTCTTCACATCGTTGACCCAGGCGTCGAAATCTTCCTGGGTCGTGGCGATTGCTTTGAACTTCATGCCGGTAAAACCCGCGCCACTGTAGTTGGCGGAGATACCGTCGAGTTCGGCGTTCTGGTTGGCGATCAGGTGCAGCTTGGTCTGCATGCCCGCCATCGCGTAGATCTGGCCGCCCAGGCCCGGGATGAAGAACGAGTTCATCACGGTGTCGGAAGTGACCTTGAAATTGATCGGCGTGTGGGCCGGGAACACGATCTTGTTGACCGTGGCAATGCCTTGTTCCGGATAGATGAACAGCCACTTCCAGTCCATGGAGACCACTTCAATGGTGATCGGCTTGACGTCGGAATCCAGCGGACGATACGGGTCCAGGGCGTGGGTCGACTTGTAGGTGACGTAACCCAGGGCAATGATGATCAGCACCGGAATGGTCCACACCGCGACTTCGATCTTGGTCGAATGCGACCACTTCGGCGTGTAGGTGGCGTTGGTATTGGTTGCGCGGTACTTCCAGGCGAACAGGAAGGTCATGACGATGACCGGCACAACGACCAGCAACATCAGCAGCGTAGCGGTGATGATCAGGTTTCGTTCATCCAGGCCGACCTGGCCCTTGGGATCGAGCAAGGTCATGTTGCAGCCTCCCAGCAGCAACGTGCCGAGCAGCGGCAACAAGCCTAGTAATCGGGGGTACCTGTTTTTACTCATCTCACGACCTCTAAAGCAGCTTGCGCAATGCAGTTGGGTTTTGATCGCCAACACTTCACCCTGCCAAGGGTTGGCATTTTCTTGGATTGAATAAGGGCTGCCCGTCGAACGTCAGCGGCTGTTCGACACATCCTGGGCCAGCAGTGAGTTCTTATTCGTTGGTCAAAGGCCTAGTTCAAGCCCAATTCCATTTGGTGCGGGTAGTTGGAGGCACCGACACCTGGGGTCGCATGGGGCGCTGGCGCCCTTCGACCACCCTCGTGCTCAAGCTTGAGCCGGGTCGGAAAATCGGTGCGGGCGATTGTAGTGAGCTGAGGCGCTGTAGACCATGTCTCATCTCGAAATAATTTTTATCCGATCCGGCAACAATCTTTCGCAGATATTGCAACAAGCCAGCATGTTATCGAAATTAATTCTCAACAAGAACCCCAAAAAACGTAGGGCTACTATGCCCGATTTAGACAGTTCGGGAGGATCGCGAGGAGGTTATTTACCCGGCAAACGCCCAGTTTTCGGGGGCTCTGGCACCTGACGCTTCGCTGTTAGAAATGCCTGCTGCAGGTAATAGGCAGGTTGCGAAGCCAGACGGTTTTTTATTACAGGAAGGAGCGTCTAATCGCCCCTGAAAAGGCTGAGCGCCTCAAGATATGTGACAACATGTCGCACATTGTCGCAGGCTATTCTTGCCTCGGATCAAGGACGGTCCGGCTCAAGAGTGAAACGCAAAACGCCCCGGTTCTCCAGGAGAGAAACCGGGGCGTTTCATCAAGGCGCTTCAGCGAATCTGTTTGCGGTTACGTGACACCAGCAACGGCACCAGCACCACCGTCAACACGAAGGCCACCAGTGCCCATTGCGCCAGGGACAGCCCCAGGATCGGTGGGTAGGGGGTGGAGCAAAAACCATCGACCTGGAACCCCAGCGGAAAGATCTTCGCCAGCGGCAGGTCATCGACAATCGGTTGCAACACGTCGATGCCGCAACTGACCGCCGGGAAGAACTGGGTGTACACGTGATGCCCTGCCACACCGGCACCGGCCAGGGCGCTGAGCACCACCAGGCCTTCGAAGATCGTCAGGCTGCGGCGGGTGCGCATGGCGGCACCGATGAAGGCGAAGATCGCGATCAGCAACAGCGCATAGCGTTGCAAGATACACAGCGGGCACGGCGCCTCACCGAGGGCCACCTGCATATACAGCGCGCCGCCGATCAGCGCCAGGCAGATCAGCCCCAGCAGCACCAGATAGCGCCGCTCACGGCCTAAGCGCATCATTTCCTCACTCATTGCGTTTCCCTTTGTCTGCATGGATCGACGCGCGGCACGGCAACACTCGGGCGCGCGGTCGGATGCCCGAAGTCTACACGCAGACCATGACAGTGAACGAGCAGCGGGCGTCGACATTGAAGGGGAATAGACCGCAAGAAGGTTAAGTGCGGATTAATTCTGGCAGTTGGACAAGGATGGACTTGCCGCCGCCATCGCGAGCAAGCTCGCTCCCACAGTTTTTTTGTGGTGTTCATAAGAATCGTATCCACCGCAGATCCCTTGTGGGAGCGAGCTTGCTCGCGATAGCGGTGGGTCAGCTTGCATTGATGTTGAATGTACTGACGCCATCGCGAGCAAGCTCGCTCCCACAGCTCTTTTGCGGTGTTCACGAGAATCGTGTCCACCACAGATCCCTTGTGGGAGCGAGCCTGCTCGCGATGAAGGCAACCCGGTCTCTCGGTTAGCGCGACCTTATTCCAGCGCCGCCGCCGGGCCGAAGAATTCGTAACGGCTCTGCTGGTCCGGCACGCCCAAGGCCTTGAGGTGGCGTTTGACGGCACCCATGAAGCCCTTCGGCCCGAGGAAATAGGCATCCAGGTCACGCTGTTGCGGCAGCCATTGCGCCAGTTGCTCCTGGCTCAACAACCCCACCTTGTCGGCGGCCGGGCTCAAGCCGTCGTCTTCGTCGTAGCAGTAGAAGCGCTTGAGCTGCGGATGCCGCTTGGCCAGGTCGTCGATCCAGTCGCGGAAGGCATGGGCACGGCCGTTGCGCGCGCAATGAATGAAATGCACCGGCCGCTCGGTTTGCAGCGCCGCCTGCAACATGGCCAGGGTCGGGGTGATGCCAACGCCGCCACTGATCAGCACCAGCGGTTTATCGCTGGCAGTCAGGTAGAAGTCCCCGGACGGCGGGAACAACTGGATGCGGCTGCCGACGTCGAAATGATGATGCAGATGGTTGGACACCCGTCCGCCCGGCTCGCGCTTGACGCTGATACGGTATTGACCATTGTCCGCCAGGGCTGACAGTGAATAGTTGCGGCGCACTTCCTCGCCATCAAGCATGAGCTTCATGCCGATGTACTGGCCCGGCTCGGCCAACAGGATCGGGCCCTTGTCCGTCGGTTCAAAGTAAAACGAAGTGATCTCCGAGCTTTCCTGCACCTTGGCCGTCAGGATGAATTCGCGCTCGCCACGCCAGCCGCCCGGCGCCTCGGCCTTCTTGTCGTACATGCCAGCTTCGGCGCCGATCAAGATATCGGCCAACTGGTTGTAGGCTGCGCCCCACGCTGCAATCACTTCGGGTGTGGCGATCTCCGCGCCCAGCACTTCGGCGATTGCTCGCAGCAGGCACGAACCGACAATCGGGTAATGTTCCGGCAGGATCTGCAGGGCAACGTGCTTGTTGACGATCTTCGCCACCAGGTCGCCCAATTCATCGAGTTGGTCAATGTGCCGCGCATACATCAACACACCGTTGGCCAGGGCCCGCGGTTGATCGCCACTGGCCTGGTGAGCCTGGTTGAACAACGGGCGCACCTGCGGGTATTCGGACAGCATCATGCGATAGAAGTGAGTGATCAGCGCCTCACCACCACTTTCAAGCAACGGAACGGTGGAGCGAATGATGGCGCGTTCTTCTCGACTGAGCATAAGGTGACTCCTGGCGTATGACCGATAACAGTTAGGTACGCCTTATCAGTTTTCATGCCATAAATTTTTTCATTTAAAATCAGCACGTTAAAAACAATGTAGTCATATCGACACGGCCAGTCTTATAGTCGTTACGACTACATGGAGTCATTATGACCGCAACCGCCCTGCTGACCTCCCTGCTGCCACTGGTGGCCGATCTGTCCCGCGAACTGCCTGAAGGCGAACGTTATCGGCGCCTGCTCGGCACCTTGCGAACCCTGCTGCCTTGCGATGCGGCGGCGTTGTTGCGCCTGGACGGCGACTGCCTGGTGCCGCTCGCCGTGGATGGCCTGAGCACCGATACACTGGGCCGGCGATTCCGGGTCAGCGAACACCCGCGCTTCGAAGCGCTGCTGGCCAACCCGCAGCCCACCCGCTTCGCCGCCGACAGCGGCCTGCCCGATCCGTACGACGGACTGGTCGAGGGACTCGCCGAGCATCTGGAAGTTCATGACTGCATGGGTTGCCCGCTGTTCGTCGACGAGCGGCCCTGGGGCCTGCTGACCCTGGATTCGCTGGATCCGGAGCGCTTCGAGCCCATCGACCTGAGTGCCCTGCAAGCCTTCGCCAGTCTCGCCGCCGCCACGGTCAGCGCCGCCGAGCGCATCGAGCGCCTGGCCCTGAAGGCCGAGGACGAGCACCGTCGCGCCGAGGTCTATCGCCAGGCCAGCGGCCAACAACCTCGCGACATGGTCGGCCAGAGCAAGGCCCACAAACGTCTGGTGGAAGAGATCGCGCTGGTGGGCAGCAGCGACCTGACGGTATTGATCACCGGCGAAACCGGCGTGGGCAAGGAACTGGTCGCCCAGGCCATCCATGCCGCGTCGAAACGTGCCGAGCAGCCACTCATCAGCCTCAATTGCGCGGCCCTGCCCGATACCCTGGTGGAAAGTGAACTCTTCGGCCATGTACGAGGTGCCTTCACCGGGGCCACGAACGACCGGCGCGGCAAGTTCGAACTGGCCGACGGCGGCACCTTGTTCCTCGACGAAGTGGGCGAGTTGTCCCTGACCGTCCAGGCCAAGTTGTTGCGGGTACTGCAAAGCGGCCAACTGCAACGCCTGGGCTCGGACAAGGAACACCGGGTCGATGTGCGCCTGATCGCGGCCACCAATCGCGACCTGGCCGAAGAAGTGCGCAACGGTCGTTATCGGGCCGACTTCTACCATCGCTTGAGTGTGTATCCGCTGCAGGTGCCGGCGCTGCGCGATCGCGGACGGGACGTGCTGCTGCTCAGCGGTTTTTTCCTGGAACACAATCGCTCGCGCATGGGCCTGGGCAGCCTGCGCCTGACCAGCGACGCCCAGGCCGCACTGCTGGCGTACGACTGGCCGGGCAATGTGCGCGAACTGGAACACCTGATTGGCCGCAGCGCCTTGAAGGCCTTGGGCCGGTGCGCGACGCGCCCGAAAATCCTCAGCCTCAGCGCCCAGGACCTGGATTTGCCCCAGGCACCTGTGGACAACCCCACACCTTCGTCCATCCTCCCGGTGCCGACCGCGCAGGGTGTAACGGGGGACTTGCGCGAAGCGGTGGACGCGTTCCAGCGCACGCTGATCGCTGCCTGCCTGGAGCGTCACCAACACAACTGGGCCAGCGCCGCCCGGGAGCTGGGGCTGGACCGGGCGAACCTGGGACGGATGGCAAAACGGCTTGGCCTGAAATAGTGGCTGGGGGTGCTTTTGTGGCGAGAGAGCAAGCTCCCTCGCCACAAAAAGCTATCCCGCACAAGGATCTTGTTACAACGATCCATGCTATTGACAAGCTTTCGTCCTAAAGCCTGTCCCCGACAAGTCGATAACCCAATATCACAAGCTGTTCTGGCGATCGCTATGCTCGCCCCACCTTTTTCCACAGAAGGTTTTTATGTCTTCCAACAAAGCCCGCGCAGATTCACTTTCGCTTCTGCTGTTTACTTTGCGCAGCGGCAAGCTGATGGCAATCAACCTGCTCAAGGTCAGCGAAATCATTCCCTGCCCACCCTTGACCAAGCTGCCGGAGTCGCATCCGCACGTCAAAGGCATCGCCACCCTGCGCGGGACATCGTTGTCGGTGATCGACCTGAGCCGCGCCATTGGCGAACGACCGCTGGAAGACCCGGATGGCGGCTGCCTGATCGTCACTGACGTCAGCCGCTCCAAACAGGGCCTGCATGTGCAAGCGGTGAGCAAGATCGTGCATTGCCTGACCACCGACATCAAACCGCCGCCCTACGGCTCCGGCGGTGTGCGCTCGTACATCACCGGCGTGACCTCGGTGGACGGCACGCTGGTGCAGGTACTGGACATCGAAAAGGTCATCCACGGCATCGCACCGGCACAGATCGAAACCGCGCCGACCGAACTGAGCATGGAAGACGCCGAAGTGCTGGGCAACGCACGGATCCTGGTGGTCGATGACAGCCAGGTCGCGCTGCAGCAATCGGTGCACACCCTGCGCAACCTGGGCCTGCAATGCCACACCGCCCGCAGCGCCAAGGAAGCCATCGAATGCCTGTTGGACCTGCAAGGCACGGCCGAACAGATCAACCTGATCGTCTCGGACATCGAGATGTCGGAGATGGACGGCTACGCCCTCACCCGGACCCTGCGCGAAACACCGGACTTCGCCCACCTCTACGTGTTGCTGCACACCTCGCTGGACAGTGCCATGAACAGTGAAAAAGCCCGGCTGGCCGGCGCCAACGGCGTGCTCACCAAGTTTTCCTCACCGGAACTGACCAAGTGCCTGATCACGGCGGCCAAGGCCGTTGCCGAGCAAGGTCACTGAGTCATATCGGTTGCTCGCTTCTGCGTTCCAGCGCGGGAGCGATCAGCGTCCGACAACCTCGGGCATACTCTTGTCCTGGCTTCCCGGAACAAGGCACCGAGTTGTGCCTCTACCGCAAAAAAAACCAAAACCGCCTACGTGACCGAGTGGGACTCGATCGGCCCTGCCGCTACCAACCGGTGAGTGGCGCATAACTTGCTTCGCACGGTCCATCACGGCGTTTTTCTGTCGCCGTCCCCAGCCTTCTGCGACCGGGCGCTCAATGAACACAACGTTTTCCTGTGTAGGGTGCGGCAAATGCTGCACCGATCACCACGTCCCCCTGACCCTCGACGAGGCCCGGATGTGGGCGGACGACGGCGGCCAGGTGATTGTCCTGGTAGAAGCCTTCCTGCCCAACGGCCTCGGCCTGCCGGCAGGGCAACGCGAGCATGCCGAGCGCCGCTCGGCGGTGGTCCGCAGCGGCAGCACCGAGGCCCTTGTGGCGATCACCTTTGCCGCCTACAACGTCGGCCGTTGTCGGAATCTTGACGAAGAAAACCTGTGCCGCATCTATGAGCGTCGCCCCTTGGTGTGCCGCATCTATCCGATGGAAATCAACCCGCACATCCCCCTCAATATCGCCGTCAAGGAATGCCCTCCAGAGTCATGGGAAACCGGGCCACAACTGATACTCGGCGGTGAACTGGTCGATCAGGAATTGGTTCGGTTGATCGAGCGTTCACGCCAGGCCGACCGTGAAGAGATCGCCATCAAGGACCGCATCTGCGCCGCCCTGGGCATCCGCACCACCGCGCTCAAGGGCGACGGCTTCACCGCGTATCTGCCGCAGATGAACGCATTCGTGGCCGCCCTCGATCAGGCACGCCTGCAACCTGCACAACAGCACGCCAGTGAATGGCAGTTCCACCTGTCTGGCGATGACGTGGCCCGCCAGGTATCGGCCAGCGGCGCGCGGGTGGTCACTGAGGCACCGGTCAATTACGCCTTTATTTCGCTGCGGGCGGCGTAGATATCCAAAGGATGAAGTAGAGCCCCTGTGGGAGCGAGCTTGCTCGCGATGGCGGACTGGCAGCCGACATCCATGTTGAATGGTCTACAGCGATCGCGAGCAAGCTCGCTCCCACAGGGGTTGGCTACATTCCCAATCAAACTCCCCCTCGCCTAACCCTCGCCAGGAATGTTAGCGTGCTTGGTATCTTCTCCCCGATGAGCCTTGCACGATGAAAAAAACCGTACTTGCCTTCAGCCGTATCACGCCCCAGGTGGTCGAGCGCCTGCAACAGGACTTCGACGTGATCGTGCCAAGCCCGTCCAAGGGCGATATCAACGCACAGTTCAACGAAGCCCTGCCCCACGCCCACGGACTGATCGGGGTCGGTCGCAAGCTCGGGCGCGAGCAACTGCAAGGCGCCGCGAACCTGCAAGTGGTATCCAGCATATCGGTGGGCTACGACAACTATGACCTGGCCTACTTCAATGAGCGCGGGATCCTGCTCACCAACACCCCCGACGTACTCACCGAAAGCACCGCCGACCTGGCCTTCGCCCTGCTGATGAGCAGCGCCCGGCGCGTGGCCGAACTGGACGCCTGGACCAAGGCTGGCCAATGGCAGGCGACAGTCGGCCCACAACTGTTCGGCAGCGATGTACATGGCAAGACCCTGGGTATCGTCGGCATGGGCAACATCGGCGCGGCCATTGCCCGGCGTGGCCGACTGGGGTTCAACATGCCGATCCTCTACAGCGGCAACAGCCGCAAGACTGAACTGGAAAGCCAATTGGGCGCACAATTTCGCGAACTGGACCAGTTGCTGGCCGAAGCGGACTTCGTCTGCCTCGTCGTGCCATTGAGCGAGAAGACCCGCCATCTGATCGGCCAGCGCGAATTGGGCCTGATGAAACCGAGCGCCATCCTGGTCAACATTTCCCGGGGCCCGGTGGTGGATGAACCGGCGCTGATCGAAGCCCTGCAGAACAATCGCATCTGCGGCGCCGGGCTGGATGTCTACGAGAAAGAACCGCTGGCCGAATCGCCGCTGTTCCAGTTGAAAAACGCCGTCACCCTGCCCCACATCGGCTCAGCCACCCACGAAACCCGCGCCGCCATGGCCGATCTGGCTGTGGATAACCTGCGCAGTGCATTGCTGGGCGAGCGACCGCAGAACCTGGTCAATCCGCAAGTCTGGAAATAGAACACACTGTGGCGAGGGAGCTTGCTCCCTCGCCACGGGATTATCGCTAGACGTTATGTCAGCGCGACTTTCGCGGCCACTGGCCGAGGCTTGCGAAACACCAGCACGTTACCCAGCATCACCAACACCAGCCCCACCAATGCCGGCGCCGTCCACTGGTAACCCTCGACAAACGCCGAGACGTTCAACGCCACCACCGGGAACAACACGGTGCAATACGCCGCCCGTTCCGGCCCCATGCGTCCCACCAACGTCAGATAGGCCGTAAAGCCGATCACCGAACCCGGGATCACCAGGTACAACAGCGAGCCGATGTAGCACGTGTTCCATTCCATGTCGAACGGGATGCCTTTGAACGCACACCACACCGCCAGCATCGCCGCGCCATAAGCCATGCCCCAGGCATTGGTGGTCAACGGCTTGAGACCGGCCTTCTGTTGCAGGCTCGACAGCATGTTGCCTGCCGAGAAACACAAGGTGCCCAGCAACGCCAGCGCCAAGCCAAGCAAGGTTTGCGGGCTTGCGCTATGGCCGGCCAGTTCCGGCCAGAACAGCAGCGCCAGCCCCGAAAGCCCCAGGGCGCCACCCAACAGCACGTTACGGGCAATCCGCTGACCGAAGAACACGCGGGCATTGAGGGCGTTCCAGAGCGTGGCGGTGGAAAACACCACAGCGACCAACCCACTGGGAATCCACTGGCTGGCGGTCAGGAAGCACATGAAGTTGATGCAGAACAGGCACAGGCCCTGGGCAACGCAAATCAAATGGCCGCGCCGGTTCATCACCTGCAAGCGCCGGCTGAGCAAGAGCATCGCAAACAGGATCAGGGCCGCAAGGCCGAAGCGATAGACAATCGACACGGGAATGGCGACGACGCCCAACTGCAATTTCAGGGCAATCCAGGTGGTGCCCCAGATGAGCACCGTAAGCAGATACAACGAGAGGTTCATGGGGACGGCTCCTGACAATGACGTTCAGTGTCCCGCTGCCATTGACCCGGCGCTTGCATAAACTTGCGGTTTTTTCCGCAGGCTGGCTGGCGTGGATCGGCCGACGGAGTAGGATGCAAGCGTTGGAGAACCGATCATGTCCACACTGCAAACCCTGCAAGTCTTTCAAGCCCTCAACAGCTCGCCCAATGCTCGCCTGGAGCACAGCGCCGAGCTCGGGGACGGCTTGGCGGCCGCTTTGTGGAGCAATCACCACGACGCCCAGGACTACGAGGCGCCGACTCACCATACGCTGTCATGCTACATCGCTGGCGGCACCGGTACGTTTCGCCGCGAGCGGCCCGACACCACGGGCGCGCCGGGCAAACTCTGCGTACTGCCCGCCGGACATCAATCGGCCTGGGTCATCAACGGCGACATTCGCCTTGCCCACCTGTATTTCAGCGCTGAACAATTCGCCCTGGGGTGCGTCACGCTGCTGGACCGCGAACCGCGGCAGGTGCAACTGCACGAGGAGACCTTCCTCGACGACCCGCGACAGGCACAGCGTTTTCGCCAGTTGATCGCGCTGAACTGGGACGAGCCCGGTGAACGCCTGCTGACCACTAGCCTGGCCCATGACTTGCTCAATCATCTGCTGCTCAGCCAGGTCGGCCAACGCCAGGGGCTTCGCCTCAAGGGCGGCCTGGCGGCTCACCTACGGCGGTTGCTGGTGGATTACGTCGACAGCCACTTGGCCGATGCCATCAGCCTCGGCCAATTGGCGGCGCTGTGCGCGTTGTCCGAATACCACTTCGCGCGGATGTTCCGCGAAAGCTTCGGGCTGCCTCCTCATCAATATGTGCTGGCCAGACGCTTGACCTGCGCGCGGCATTTGCTGCGCACCACTTCACAACCGTTGGGCGAGGTGGCATTGGCCTGTGGATTTGCCAGCGCCAGCCACTTCACCAATCGATTCCGTCAGGCCCTGGGCGCAACGCCTGGGGAGTATCGGCAGGCGTTCTTGCGCTAGCGCCGGCTATTGCCATCGCGAGCAAGCTCGCTCCCACACTTGATCCATGGCGTTCACAAAATCCCCACTCAACACAATCCCTTTGTGGGAGCGAGCTTGCTCGCGAAGGCGTCAGGACATTCAACAACCCTGCAAACTGACCCACCGCTTTCGCGGGCAAGCTCGCTCCCACAGGAGAATGTGATCAATGCAGAAGCGGAAACCAAACCAATAAAACAAAACGGGCCTGCGATTGCAGGCCCGTTTTTCAGTCGCAAGTGAAATGAACGAGGTTTCAGCCGTGAAGCGCGGCCCGTTCGTTCTCCAGGAATTCTTCTTCCAGCAGCGCATCGGCCAGGGCTATGGACTCAGTCGGCGTCGAATCGACGGCGCGCTTGCCGCGCAGTTTGCCGAACAAATGCTCCAGGGCATTTTCAAGTTTGGTGGCCGCGCCTTCGATCGCCAGTTCCAGCGATTCGGCCTTGTGCGTGACGGAAATCGGCTGATGGCCCTTCGGCCGTGCTTCAAGCTGGCAACGCAGGTCATGGGGACCCGGCTTATCGCCGTTCTCGTCCCGCAAATGAACCTCGACCCGTGTCAGGTCTTCTTCATAACGTTCGAGCGTGCTTTCGATGGTAGTACGTACCCACTCCTCCAGTCGGATGCTGCTTTGAATATGGTTATCGCTGTTGACTTGGATTTGCATAGTTCATCCCTTATTTCAGCTAGCTCGCCGGGGGCCGTCGACGTTGATGCAACGGCCCCTTGAATACAGAGTCGGGCTGGCGGAAGAACAATTCAACCCCTAAAAAAAGATAAATATTCATACGCAAATAAAGCCAGACAACAGGCAAAAGCGCTGTTAATGTCGGGAGTTACCCCTGCCCTGCCTACCCACCGTAAATCGCCTCCCCTCCTGCACCGTCAGCGAACATCCGCGCTTTATTGCCCCGAAACGGGCAGCGACCACAGCCGCATTCCAGAGCGTTTGGCGCCCAGGCTCCGTGATCATTGTCCGACAGTTTTTCCGGCATGCCACTTGCTAACTCCCTGCAGGAGCTGCCGCAGGCTGCGATCTTTTGATCTTGGGCCTGCCTGGCCCCTGGAATCTTGAGCTGAACACGATCATGGAATGGCCGGTGGTCCGGTGTTGCGAACTAATCCCGATCATGGCCGGTCAACAACTGCACGTTCAATCAGGCGGTGACGCATCATGGACAACCCTTTTCAGATCATTACCGACGCCTTTGCGCCGCATTATCAAATCAACCTGAGCATTCAGGGCCTGGACGGCAGCATCATGCTGACCCTGTCCAAGAGCGGGCGCATCGTCGCCAAACGCATGATCAGCGCCTTGCAGCGCAACGACCCGGAGCGCCTCAAGCGCCTGGTGCAAAGTATCCAGTTCGGCATCGCCATCGAGCAGGGCCACAGCGCCGTGGCCATCCTCGAAGCCATGACCGGCGGTGACAGCATCAAGCTGCCACCACCGCACGCGCAGGGGCCGGCGTCCTCTGCCGCCGGGATCTAGATTTCTCCTTTCTCCACCTCGGCATGTTCGCTGGAACCCGCGCCGACCTTACGGTGCGGGTGCTCGATCTTCACCGAGGGGAACTGCGACGAAGCGTAGCGCACCACCAGGATCGAAAACGCCAGCAGCAGGATGCCACCGCACAAGTAGATGATCCCCAGGTCTGGCGGGCTGTGATGGGAAACGTTGGAAATCAGCAGCCGCGTCAGCGCCGTGATCGCCACGTAGATCAGAAACCGCACCGGCATGTGGTTGGTCTTGAAGTAGATCCCGACCATCGCCCCCAATTCCAGGTAGATGAACAGCAGCAGGATGTCATCGATCTTGATGTGTCCTGCTTCGATCATCTGCAAGAATTCCATCACCGCCGCCCACGCGGTCACCGCACCGATGGCGAACAGCGCCAGGTAGTGGAAGGTCTCGACGAACAGGTTTCCCAGGGATTCGGCCAGTTGATGGACGTTCTGGCGCAGGTTCTCGGCCCAGTTGATTTTCACGATGTAGTTTCCTTAGGTCGGCTCGACCGGATGATGCGGGTTGGACGTGACGGTTGTTCTGCATGCAGAAAAAAGGCCAGCGACTGGGGTGAGATGGCGATAGGCTGGTATTCGGCACTTTGGGGAGCTTCATGCGCCTGATCGCGAGCAAGCTTTGCTCCCACACAAGCTTTACTCCCGCAAGCCTTGCACCCACAAGCTTTGCTCTCACATGCCGAAACCGGTCTACATTAAAAAGCCACTATCCAAAGCAAGAGGATTCGCTTATCCTTTTGCCTGTATATAAATACAGTAGTCACAAAGACAACCAATGTGAAGGCATGTGAGGTGGTGAATGGCCGTCGAAGTGGTATACCGCAGCAGCCGAGATCTGGAGCGCTTGTTCATGGATAAAGCCGAAGCTGACCGTCATGACAAAATGCTGGAACTCGCCGAATTGCTGGCAGAGGTGTTGCAAAAAGCCGTTCCATCGCTGAGCGAGCAACAGGTCGAGGAAGCCGGGATCTATATGGCGAAGAATCGTGATGTGTTCGCCAAGGCATTCAAGAGCCAGCCGGACGCCTTGTCCGAACTGCTCAATCCGTCGGACGAATAACTAAAAAAGATCGCAGCCTTCGGCAGCGCCTACACCGCGTAGGAGCTGCCGAAGACTGCGATCTTTTTCAGTAATAACGACGTGGGTCTGAATCGATCAGGCTCGCCAGTTTGGTCAGGGCGAAACGCAGTTCGTCCTGGCTGGTGGGGGACATCAACACCAGCCGTACACAGCGGGTGGTCCCTGAGCGCTCAGCCTGGAACTGGGTGCCGCTGAGCACCAATACGCCGTTGGCCCGGGCGAGCATGGTGAACTCGTCGCTGGTCCATGGCTCCGGCAGCGTCAACCAGACGTGATAGGAATATGGCTGGGTCTTGAGCTCGAAATTGGCAAAGATTTCCCGGGCGATCGCTTGTCGCCCCGCCGCCTCGTTGCGCTGGATGCGAATCAGTTTCTTGTCCAGGCCTTCGGTAATCACATTGCTGGCCAACTGCGCGGTCAATGGCGACGGCATCCAGACGCTGCTGCGCACCATCGAGGTCAGGCGCGACAGCAGTTTCGGCGGGCTGTAAATATAACCGACGCGAAGCGCCGGCATGACCGATTTCGACAGGCTGGTCAGGTACACCGAACGGTCCGGCGCAAAGGCCGACAGTGGCTTGATCGACGGATCGGTGGCCAGGAAGCCATAGATATCATCGTCCAGGATGATAAAGTCGAATTCCTCGGCAAGCGCGGCGATCTGGGCCCGACGCTTCTGCGACATGATCGCCGCCGTCGGGTTCTGGCAGGTCGCCACGCAGACCAGCATCGCCGGCTTCTCGCGCAGGCACAGTTCGCGCAACGCTTCGGGAATGATGCCTTCGTCATCCATTGGCACGCCACGCAGGCGACGCTCAAGACCGTGGGCCAGTGAAATGATGCCCGGGTAGCAAAGCGCTTCGCAGAGCACCAGGTCGCCGGCGTTGGTCAGGGCGCTCATCGCCACCATCAAGCCATGCTGGGCCCCTGCGGTAATCACCACTTGCTGCCATTGTGCGTCGGGCAATGAATGACGCAACCATTGCGCCCCCGCCTCGCGATGCGCCGGGTGACCGCCATCCGGCGCGTAATCCAGTGCGCGAGCGAAATCGGTGCTCTTGGCCATGCCCACCAGGGCGCCACGCAACCAGTACTCCAGGGTTTCGCTGTAGGGCTTGATGATCGAAAGATCGAGCAGTTCGGATTGCCCCAGGTTCAGTGGCGCGGCAGCACTGTTGCTGGCCGGCAGCTCCAGCTGCTTCTGGTTGAGCACGTAGGTGCCACGCCCCACTTCCCCCTGCACCAACCGACGCCGATGAGCCTCGCTATAGGCCCGGCTGATGGTGCCCGGCGTGACATTCAAGGTAGTGGCCAGCTCCCGCAAGGTCGGCAGGCGATCGCCCTCGTTCAGCACGCCGTTGTTGATATCGCGCGCCAACGCATCGGCAATCGACAAATACATCGGTTGGCTGAACTCGCTTAGCTGGGGAACCCACATGAATGATCACTGCCCATCGTAGAAATGATGAATATCCGAGCATATCACATGGAGGTTAGGCAACTAATAATTCGACACAATCGACACATTGAATCGATTGATACGATTATTGAATCGTTTCTCAATGCAACATTGAGAATTTTTTACAATAAAAAATATCAATTAAAATCAAATAGTTAACTCATGAAAAGCGCGAAAACAGCCCGTCATAGCAGAAAAATATCTCGTAACAATCCCGCCCCCTATTGAATCAACTCAATTCATTCAAATACACTGATCTCGAATCGAAGCAATCGACTCAATCATTCACTGCGCGCTCCTGTCGCGCCAAGTCGAGACATCATGGACACATTCAGAAAGGATCTATCCCTGTCGGCGATCATCGCGGGCTTCATCGCCGTGATCATTTCCTACGCTGGCCCGCTCATCATCGTGTTCCAGGCAGCCAAGGAAGCGCACCTGCCCAACGACGTGGTGTCTTCATGGATCTGGGCCATTTCCATTGGCAGCGGGATTACCGGCCTGTTCCTGAGCTGGCGCCTGCGTGTTCCGGTCATCACCGCATGGTCGACACCGGGTGCAGCGTTACTGGTGTCGATGCTGCCCACCGTGACCCTGCCCCAGGCTATCGGTGCCTATGTGGTGGCGTCGGTGATCATCGCGCTGGTCGGCCTGTCCGGTGCGTTCGACAAATTGATGAGCCGCCTGCCCAAGGCCATTGCCGCCGCCATGCTCGCCGGGATCCTGTTCCGCTTCGGCGCCGAGCTGTTCACCTCGATCAAACTGCAGCCGGCGCTGGTGTTGGCGATGATCGCGGCGTACCTGATCTTCAAGCGCTTTTCGCCACGCTACGCGATCCTGTCGGTGCTGATCGTCGGTTGCGCGGTGGCCGCCTCGTTCGGTGAACTCAACAGCACCTCGATCACCATCGCCGTGGCCCAGCCGGTCTTCATCGCCCCTGAATGGAACTGGCACGCAATCATCAACATCGGCCTGCCATTGGCGCTGGTGACCTTGACCGGCCAGTACGTGCCAGGCATGGCCGTGTTGCGCACCTCGGGCTACAACACGCCAGCACGCTCGATCATTTCGGTCACCGCGATTGGCTCGATCCTGATGGCCCCGTTCGGTTCCCACGGTTTGAACCTGGCAGCCATTACCGCAGCGATCTGCACCGGCCGCGAAGCCCACGAAGACCGCGACAAACGCTACATGGCCGGGATCGCCTGCGGGGTGTTCTACATCCTGATGGGCACCTTTGGCGCCACCCTGGCCTCGGTGTTCTCGGCACTGCCGAAAGAATTGATCGCCTCCCTCGCCGGTCTCGCCTTGTTTGGCGCGATCAGTGCCGGGCTGACCGGCGCCATGGCTGACGAGAAACAACGCGAAGCGGCACTGATCACCTTCCTGGTGACGGCTTCGGGCATGAGTTTCCTCGGCCTGGCCGCCGCATTCTGGGGCTTGATCTTCGGCCTCGTGGCGCACTTCGTGCTGAGCTACACCCGCGAACGCAAAGCCGCCGTTATCGCCGAGGGCAGCCGACCATGACCGCTCGTTACGACTTCATTGTAGTGGGTGGCGGCATCGCCGGCGTGTCTGCCGCTTATGAATTGGCAGCCCATGGCAGCGTCTGCCTGCTCGAACAGGAACAGCAACTGGCCTATCACACCACGGGGCGTTCAGCCGCGATCTCGATGGAAAGCTACGGCAACCAACAGATCCGCTCACTGACTTGTGCGTCCCGGCGCTTCTTCGAAAACCCACCCGAGGGCCTGGCCGAGCATCCGCTATGGTCGCCCCGGGGCGCGCTGATCGTGGCCCAGGCGGCACGGGTGGACAAACTCAAAGCGCGTTTCAGCGCCGTCCTGGGGCAAGTGCCCACGGCCGAGCTGCTCGACGACAAGCAAGTGCAGGAGCTGGTCCCCTACCTCGCCGAAGGTGCCTGGAACGCCGGGATCTACGAGCCCAGCGCCTTCGATCTGGATGTGCATGGCATCCACGGTGCCTACCTCGGTGGGCTGCGGGCCCGCGGTGGTGTGATCAAGCGCGAGACCGAAGTGCTGCGTGGCGAATATCGCGACGGGCACTGGCGCTTGCACACCCAGGACGGCCAGCAATTGCAAGCAGCCATCGTGGTCAACGCCGCCGGTGCCTGGGCCGATGAATTCGCCGAGCGCTGCGGCGTGCCCAAGGTCGGTGTCCGACCATTGCGGCGCACCGTGCTGGCGGTCGATCCACAATGCGACGTGCACCACACGCCTTACCTGGGCACGGTCGACGAGGACATTTTCATCAAGCCTGAAGCCGGGCGGCTGATCGTCTCCCCCTGCGATGAAAGCCCTTCATTGCCCTGCGACGCACTGCCGGAAGAACTTGACCTGGCCATCACCATGGATCGCCTGCAAAACACCACGCGCCTGCGCCCGCGCTCGATCATCAACAAATGGGCGGGCCTGCGAACCTTCGTCGCCGACCGCTCGCCGGTGCTCGGCCAGGACCCACAGCAAGAGAGTTTTATCTGGCTCGCCGCCCTCGGTGGCTACGGCATCCAGGCCGCGCCCGCCATTGCACGCCTGTGCAGCCATGCGGCGCTGGGCATCGCCATGCCGGACGACCTGGCGGCGCTGCAACTCAACTACCAGCATTTTTCCCCGGCCCGTTGCCGCGACGAGGAATTTTCCAGCCTGGCCGTCAAGCAGGTTGCCGATTTGCACTAACCCCCATCCACTTAACAAGGAACGTCACTATGCAAACCACCGCTCAAATCCAGCCCGCCGCCAAACCTTTCCTGGGCGAAGAGAACGTCATTTTCACCGACAAGGCACCATTGCCGCTGGGTACCTATTCCCAGGGCATCAAGGTCAGCCACGGGCAGACCATCTACCTGTCGGCACAGACCCCGGTCTCGGCGCTGAACAACGAAGTGCTGGCCAAGGATTTCGAAGGCCAACTGCGCCAGACCCTCGACAACCTGGTGCAAATGGCCGAAGCGGCAGGTGGCACCCTGGCGAACGTGGTCAAGGTCACGGCGTTCATCACTGACTTGAGTGAGTTCCCGACCCTCAACCGCGTCATGGAAGAGTACTTCACCAAGCCCTACCCGGCCCGCACCACCGCCGGCGCCAGTGCACTGGCACGCAACACCCTGGTTGCCATCGACGCCATCATGGTGATCTGAAACACCTTCTGTCAGCGGAGTGCCCGTCGGTCTGGTGAGCTGGACCGACGTTGGCAAGGAAAGCACCAGCACAGCGTACTTTCAGAGGGTGACATGAAAAATTCGTACAGAGAGTATGTATTGCAATGCCTGGTTTGCGATCGAAGCTACCAGCCCCATGAGGTCAGCTATTACTGCCCTCATTGCAAAGTCGATGGTGCCCTGGACGCGCTTTACGATTACCCGGCACTCAAGCGCGAATGGTCCCGGGACAGCCTGGCCCATGACCACGCCCGTGGCATGTGGCGCTATGACCGCTTGATGCCGTTGAGCTCGACGCAGTTCATTCCACCGTTACTGGTGGGCAACACGCCGCTGTACTCGCGCCCGGAATTGCTCGGCAAGGGCGCCCGGATCAAAGTCTTCGTAAAAGACGAATCGCGACAACCGACCGGGTCGTTGAAGGATCGCGCCAGCGCCCTGGCGGTGGCCCACGCCATGCAATCGGGTGCACGCACCGTGGCAGTGGCCAGCACCGGCAATGCCGCTTCGGCATTGGCCGGGATGAGCGCCAGCCTGGGCTTGCACAACGTCATTTACCTGCCCAAGAGCGCGCCCCGGGAAAAGCTCGCGCAGATGCAGGGCTACGGCGCCGAGATCGTGCTGGTCGACGGGCAATATGACGAAGCCTTCGAACAATGTCTCAACGCCTGCGAAGAGCACGGCTGGTACAACCGCACCACCGGGATCAACTCGTACATGAGCGAAGGCAAGAAAACCGTCGCCTTCGAGATGTGCGAACAGCTCAACTGGCAAGTGCCGGACCTGGTGTTCGTGCCCGTCGGCAACGGCTGCATCCTGGGCTCGGTCTACAAAGGCTTTTTCGACTTGCTGCAATTGGGCTGGATCGAACGCATCCCACGCCTGATCGGCGTGCAGGCCGAGCACAGCAACTTCATGTACCGCGCCTGGCGCAACGACCGCTCGATGCAAAAAACCGAACGCCGCCCCCCCACCAGCCTGGCCAGCAGCATCAATGTGGCGCTGCCGCGTGATCGCCTCAAGGCCATGCGTGCGGTCACCGCCAGTGCCGGCGAGTTCATTTGTGTCAGCGACCCGAGCATTGTCGCCGCCGCCTCGAGATTGGCCGCCAGCACCGGGGTGTTCCCAGAAGCCGGCGCAGCCAGTGCCTTCGCCGGCCTGCTCAAGTACGCCGAAACACACCCCGACACACCGCAAACCGCCGTGATCCTGATCACCGGCAGCGGTTTGAAAGACACCTCCATTTTTCTATCCGACTCGACCAAAAGCCAGCCACGGGTGTTGCCGCATCACGTGACTGCGCCGCTGGCCGAGGCGCTTATCTAGGGAATCACACCATGAGCCTGCAAAATTTCGACCCCACCATTGCCCGCCTGATCGACCGCGAGCGCAACCGCCAGGAAACCCACCTGGAGCTGATCGCTTCGGAAAACTATGTCAGCGAGGAAGTGCTCCAGGCCCAGGGTTCCGTGCTCACCAACAAATACGCCGAAGGCTATCCGGGCAAGCGTTATTACGGCGGCTGCAAGGTCGTCGATGAAATCGAGAACCTGGCCATCGAACGCGCTCGCAAGTTGTTCAACTGCGAATACGTCAACGTGCAGCCGCACTCCGGCTCCCAGGCCAACCAGGCGGTTTTCCTGGCGGTACTTGAACCCGGCGATACCATCCTGGGCATGTCCCTGGCCCATGGCGGCCACCTGACCCACGGCGCCTCGGTGAATTTTTCCGGCAAGATCTACCGGGCATTTTCCTATGGCCTGGACACGGAAACCGAAACCCTCGACTACGAAGAAATGGAAGCCCTGGCCAGGGAACACCGGCCGAAGATGATCATCGCCGGGGCCTCGGCCTATTCGCGGACCATCGACTTCCAACGCTTTCGCAAAATCTGCGATGAAATCGGTGCCTACCTGATGGTGGACATGGCGCACTACGCCGGGTTGATCGCTGCGGGCGTATATCCGTCGCCGGTTGGCATCGCCGACTTCATCACCTCCACCACCCACAAGACCTTGCGCGGCCCGCGCGGCGGTCTGATCCTGGCCAAGGCACAATATGGCGCCCTGCTCGACAAGACGATTTTCCCGGTGTACCAGGGCGGCCCACTGATGCACGTCATCGCCGCCAAGGCCGTGGCGTTCAACGAAGCCTTGGGCGATGGGTTCAAGCATTACCAGCAGCGGGTGATCGACAACGCCCGCGTCATGGCCGACGTCCTGACCCGACGCGGCTTGCGGGTGGTGTCCGGCGGTACCGATTGCCACATGTTCCTGCTCGATCTGCGCTCGATGAACATCACCGGCAAAGACGCCGAAGCGTTGCTGGAAAGCGCCCATATCACCTTGAACAAAAACGCGATCCCCAACGATCCGCAGAAACCGGCCATCACCAGCGGCATTCGCATCGGCACGCCGGCACTGACCACCCGTGGCTTTGGCGAAGCGGAATGTGCCGAAGTGGCGAACTTGATCGCCGACCTGCTGGAACAGCCGGACAACGCGGCGCGTCTGGAAAACACCCGACGCCGAGTGATGCATTTGTGCGAGTGCTTTCCGGTGTATCTGCTGAGGTAATGGCTGGATAAGGACAGCACGAAGCGCATATAGCGGCGAGCACAAACGGTGGCGAGGGAACTTGCTCCCGCTGGGCTGCGAAGCGGCCCCATTGGATCGCTGCGATCATTCAGGCAGACCGCATCAGCCGGTTTACGACGGCTGCGCCGCCGAGCGGGAGCAAGCTCCCTCGCCACAGGGTGAGTGTTTGCCTGAAATGATCAGTCTGTGAGCACCAGAAAAACCTGTGGGAGCGAGCTTGCTCGCGATAGCGGTGTGACAGTCGATGAAGACATTGAATGTACGGCCGCTATCGCGAGCAAGCTCGCTCCCACAATTGGATTTTCAGCGGTACAACAAACGCTCCGCCAGCTCATCGGCCACCCGCGCCGGTGAGCGCTTCTCCGCCTGGGCGTGGGCGAATACTTCCGTGAGCCGGGCACCGATCTTCGACAGGTGCGCGGTGATCGTCGACAGTTCTTCGCCGCGATGCTTCAGGGCGACGTAGATCAGCCCGCCAGAGTTGATCACATAATCCGGCGCATAGAGAATTCCCCGTCTTTCCAACTGGTCGGCCACTTGCAGGTTGCTCAACTGATTATGGGCCGAGCCGGCAACGGCCGAGCAGCGCAGTTGTGCCACGCTTTGGCTGTTGAGCACCCCACCCAGCCCGCAAGGAGCAAGGATGTCGCAGGGCGTGCTGAGCAACGCGTCGTTGGCGATCGGATGGGCGCCCAGTTGCTCCATCGCCAATTGCACCTTGCCAGGGTCGATGTCGCTGACCAGCAACTCGGCACCGGCCGCATGCAGTTGTTCGGCCAGGGCATAACCGACATTGCCCAGGCCCTGGATGGCCACCCGCAGGCTTTCGAGGTTATCGCTGCCCAGGCGGGCCATGGCGGTGGCACGGATGCCGGCAAAAACCCCCATTGCCGCGTGCGGTGCGGGGTCTCCCGAGGCGGTGGTGCTGGTGACATGACGAGTCTGCTGGGCGATGCAATCCATGTCGGCCACCGACGTGCCGCTGTCGATGGCCGTGATATAGCGACCGTCCAACTGCTCGATACAGCGACCAAAGGCTTCGAACAACGCGGCCCGACTCTCGACATGGGCCGGGCGCATGATCACCGCCACCCCGCCGCCCACGGGCAAGCCGGCCAGCGCCGCCTTGTAGCTCATGCCTTGGGCCAGGCGTACGGCATCGGCCACGGCACTTTCGTCGTCGGGGTAGGCAAGATAACGACAGCCCCCCAGGGCGGGCCCCGGACGACTGCAATGAATGGCAATCACCGCCTTCAACCCGGTTGCCGGGTCTACGCTTAGGTGCAGCGATTCAAGGCGGGAGCTTTGCATGAGAGCAAACATCGAAAGGCTCCCGAATCACTTTGGTTTGTTTCGCCAGTATAGGCGTGCAGTCGAAATTTGCTGGAGCACGCCGGAATAAGTCGCCGGGGTGGTCAGTCTTTTTCGGCATAACCTGTTACCGCCTCTGTCCGAGACTGGACGAAAATCCACGGCAGAGCTAAAACGGGAGCATAGCCCGGAGAGTTTGATGAAACCGCGCCAAGCCTTTTTTGATTGTCTGCACCGCTCGCCACCGGCGCTGTTCGAAGCGGCGCTGTGGATCGCTGCCGAACATGATCGCGAGGTCGACGTACCGGCCTTGCTGAAAGATTTCAAGGAGCTGCAACAACGGGTCAGCCATGGCCTGCCGATGCTGCCTGTCAGCGAACTGGGCCAGCCCTTGCTGCGACGGCTCAATGACTTGGGCTTCGCCCAGGACGACTTCACGCCTCTGCGACCACGAGCAGCGTTGCTGGACAAGGTCCTGGCACGCAAACGCGGGCAGCCCCTGGCCCTCGGCCTGATTGCCCTGGAACTGGCCCGAGGCCTGGAAATTCCGATGGTCGGTGTCAATTTCCCCGGGCATTTCCTGTTGAAGGTGCCCGGCGCCGATCACCTGCTCGATCCGTGCGGCGGCCGCCGGTTGTACCCCAATGACTGCCGGGAACTGCTACAGCGCCAATACGGCGCGAACATGCCGCTCAAGGCTGAACACCTGGTCAATGCCGAGCCGATGCAGATGCTGCAGCGCCTGTCGCGCAACCTGCGTCAACTGCATCTGGCGAACGACGATTACATCTCGGCCTTGATCGACGCCGAACGGGTACTGGAACTGGGCAACGCCAGCGCCGCCGACTACCTGGCTCGCGCCAGCCTGTATCAGCGACTCGATTGCCCCAACGCCGAACGCTTCGACCTGGAGCATGCCCTGATGCTCAGCGACGATCCGATCCAGCGGATCCGGCTGACGGAGCGGCTGGGGCATTTGCCGCCAAATTCGATTGTGCATTGAGCTGTCGTAGGGCTGCACATCGTTGTCGACGGTGAATCGCCTTCGCGAGCAAGCTCGCTCCCACATTGGATCTGCGCTGAACATCAAAAGTGAATTCAATGCGATCAACTGTGGGAGCGAGCTTGCTCGCGATGGCGCTTGTTCAGTCAGCACCTTCATGGCTGACACACCGCTATCGCGAGCAAGCTCGCTCCCACAGGGACAAGAGACGAGCCCTTATGGAGTATCCGGCTGCTTCGCCGGGTGCGCCTGTTGGAACGCTGCATGCCCGGCCGCCAACGCCGCAACGCGACGAATCCGCGGATACGCCAGCAACGAAACATTAAACCGCTCGGCCGCGTACAACTGCGGGATCAGGTACACATCCGCCAGCCCCGGCGCTGCACCGAAGCAATAGCCGTCGTCGCCAATCAACTGCTCCACCGCCGCCAATCCCTGGCTGATCCAGTGCCCGATCCACTCCGCCACCTGCGTTTCATCGTGGCCCCACTGCCGCAATTTGTTGAGCACGCTGACGTTATGCAGGGGATGAATATCACAACCGATCAGCGCGGCGACGCCACGCTCATGGGCGCGTACCGCCAGGTCGGCGCTGAGCAGCCGCACCTGTGGATAACGTTCTTCCAGGTATTCGATGATGGCGGGCGATTGCACCAGCAGCGCGCCCTCATCGGTACGCAACGTCGGTACCCGACCCTGGGGGTTGATCGCCAGGTAGGCCGGCTGGCGATGCTCGCCCCCGGGCGCAGCGATCAGGTTGACGGGCAAGGCCTGGTAATCCAGCCCCTTGAGCGCCAACGCAATGCGCACCCGATAGGACGAGGTGGAGCGGTAATAGGTATAAAGTTCCATGCCCTGCCCCTCAACGCGCCGGCAGGATCTTGCCCCGGCACTCGCCGAAGCCGATGGACGCGAAACCTTCGCGGCGGCAACGGGCCCGCAAGATGATTTCGTCACCGTCCTCGAGGAATCGGCGCACTTCGCCAGACGCCAGTTCGATCGGTTTTTTACCGCCTTCGGTGATTTCCAGCAGACTGCCGAATTGATGGCTTTCAGGGCCCGACAGGGTGCCCGAGCCAAACAGGTCGCCGGCCTGCAACTGGCAACCGTTGACGCTGTGGTGCGCAACCATTTGCGCCACGGTCCAGTACATGTACTGGGTGTTGCTCAGGGTCAGGCGCTGGGCCGGCAGGTTTTGCTCGCCCATGGCCTCGGTCAGCAACAGGACTTCCAGTTCGATGTCGAAGGCACCGCCGGCCTGGTCACGCTTGTCCAGCAGATACGGCAGCGGTTGCGGATCGCCTTGCGGGCGTGCCGGTTGCGGACGACGGAACGGTTCCAGGGCTTCGGCCGTCACCACCCACGGCGAAATACTGGTCAGGAAACTCTTCGACAGAAATGGTCCCAAGGGCTGGTATTCCCACGCCTGGATATCCCGGGCCGACCAGTCGTTGAGCAGGCAGAACCCGCCAATGTGCTCGGCGGCATCGCCGATGGGGATCGGGTCGCCCAGGGCATTGCCCTTGCCGATCCAGATGCCCAGCTCCAGCTCATAGTCCAGCCGCGCACACGGGCCGAAGGTCGGCTCGGTCTGGCCGGCCGGCAGGGTCTGGCCCTTGGGGCGGCGCACGTCGGTGCCGGACGGGCGAATGGTCGAGGCGCGACCGTGGTAACCGATGGGGACGTATTTGTAGTTGGGCAGCAACGGATTGTCGGGGCGGAACAGCTTGCCCACATTCTGCGCGTGCTCGATACCGACGTAGAAGTCGGTGTAGTCGTTGATCCTGGCCGGCAGGTGCATCTGGCAGTCGGCAGCGAGGATCAACAGTTTCGCGCCCTGGGCTTCGACCTTGCCCCGCAGGGGGCTGTCCTCGCGCAGCAGTTCCAGCAGTCGTTCACGCAGGGCAACCCGGGCGTCTCGGCCCAGGTCGAAAAATGCATTCAACTGGCCGTCGGCCATGGCTTCGACAGCCTGGCGTGCCGCACCGTCAAACAAACCCGCGTGCAGCGCCGCCTGCAGATCGAAAATCCGCTCGCCAATCGCCACGCCACTGCGCAGGGCACCGCCATCGACACTGAAGATACCCAAAGGCAGGTTCTGCAACGGGAAGTCCGTATGGCCGTTGGCGCAGGCGACCCAGCTACGGGCAGGGGAAAGTTGAGTCATGGGTTATCTCCGGGTCGGGTCGAACGTGACAGGCAGCGAGGCCCAACATGCATCGTAGTCGGTTTGCAGTTGCGGGCAGTCCAGGGCGAAACGGCTTGGACGCAGCACCTGGCTGGTCTCGAACATGAACGCCATGGTGTTGTCGATTTTCGCCGGCTGCAGTTCAGCGTTGATCGCCTTGGTACAAGTCTCGCCGTCCGGGCCATGGGCACTCATGCAGCTGTGCAAGGACGCGCCGCCCGGCAGGAAACCTTCGGCCTTGGCATCGTAGGCACCCTGGATCAGGCCCATGAATTCGTTCATCAGGTTGCGGTGGAACCACGGTGGACGGAAGGTGTTCTCTGCCACCATCCAGCGTGGCGGGAAAATCACGAAATCGAGGTTGGCCAGGCCGTGGACGCTGGTGGGCGAGGTCAACACGGTGAAAATCGACGGGTCCGGGTGATCGAAGCTGACCGTGCCGATGGTGTTGAAGCGGCGCAGATCATATTTATACGGCACGTTGTTGCCGTGCCAGGCCACCACGTCGAGGGGCGAATGATCCAGCTCGCAACCCCACAACTCGCCGAGAAATTTCTGCACCAGCGGGGTCGGTTGCGCGAGGTTCTCGTAATGGGCGACCGGCGTCAGGAAGTCGCGCGGGTTCGCCAGGCCATTGCTGCCGATGGGCCCGAGATCCGGCAGGCGCAGCGGCGCGCCATGGTTTTCGGCGAGGTAACCACGGGCCTGCGGGTCGAGCAGTTCAATGCGAAATTTCAGGCCCCGGGGCAGCACGACGATTTCCAGCGGTGCCAGTTCCAGCACGCCCAACTCCGTGATGATCCGCAGCCGTCCCAGTTGCGGCACGATCAGCCATTCACCGTCGGCATTGAAAAACACCCGCTCCATGGAGCGGTTGGTCCGATACTGATAAAGGCTGATGCCGGCCGGTTTGTCCGCACCGGCATTGGCCGCCATGCACACCAGCCCGTCGATGAAATCGGTGGGCTCGGCGGGGATCTCCAGCGGGTTCCAACGCAGGCGATTGGGCGTGACGTCGCCCAATGGGCCCCCCGCCAGTTGCCGTTCGAGCTTGGTGAAGGCCGGGTGATTGGCCGACGGCCGGATGCGATACATCCAGGTGCGCCGCGCTTCGCTGCGGGCCATGGTGAACGCCGTGCCGGAGAACAACTCGGCATAGAGACCGTACGGGGCTTTCTGCGGCGAGTTCTGGCCGACGGGCAGTGCGCCGGGTAAGGCTTCGCTGGCAAATTCGTTGCCCAAGCCTGATTGGTAAGCCAGGTCCGACGCTGGGGAATCGAGGTTCATGGAGCCTCCAGGAATGCGGCCCGTCACTCAACGGAGTGGTTGAGGCGCACCGGGTTATTTTTATCGTAATTCGATTACGCATAACGTAATTTGCTCGACAGCGACCGTCAAGCTATAAAGACGCCCATTCGCCTCTGGACCCAGCGCCTCCATGGAAACCCCGCTCAGCAACGGTAAACAGAAAGTCCGCTCGGCCGAAGTTGGCACCGACATACTCAAGGCCCTGGCCGAACTGTCGCCCTCCACGTCGCTGTCGCGGCTGGCCGAACACGTGCAAATGCCGGCGAGCAAGGTTCATCGGTATCTGCAGGCCTTGATCGCCAGCGGGTTTGCCGAGCAGAACGCCGCCACCAACCACTACGGCCTGGGCCGCGAGGCCCTGCGCGTAGGCCTGGCAGCGCTCAACGGCATGGACGTGCTGCAAGTGGCCGCCCTGCCCCTGGCCGAATTGCGCGACGACTTGAACGAAACCTGCTTCCTGGCGGTGTGGGGCAACCATGGCGCGACCGTGGTGCGCATCGAACCCGCGGTGCGGGCCGTGACCGTGGTGACGCAACTGGGCTCGGTATTGCCACTGCTCAGTTCGTCCACCGGGCTGGTATTCAGCGCTTATCTGCCGGAGCGCGAGACCATCGGCTTGCGCGAGCAGGAAGTACAAGGCAGCGAGCACCACGCCCTCGCCGATGACCGCGCTTATGCCGCGTTGTGCGAGCAGATTCGCAGTCGCGGCCTGCACCATGTACATGGTTTGCTGATGCCGGGCGTGGATGCCTTGTCCGCTCCGGTATTCAATGCCGTCGGTGAGGTGAAAGCGGTGATGACCATCGTTGGTCCGACCTCGCTGTTCCACGCCGACGAAAACGGCCCGGCGGCGCAACGCCTGTTGACGGCGACCCGGGCCGTGAGTTGGCGGATGGGGTATGAAGCGGGTCCGGGATCAGCCCAGTAAATCCGGGACAATCCTGATCACTAAATCATTGAGATGAGGGTGATCAGTTGCCGATGGGGACATTAGCCCATCACCCCCATGACCTTGGCTTTTGCCACCGCCTGCGTACGCCGCTGCACCCCCAACTTGCTGTGGATTCGCCGCGCATGGGTTTTCACCGTGTGCAACGAAATGAACAGTCGTTCGGCAATCTGTTGGTTTGAATGACCTTGCGCAATCAGCTCCAGGACCTCCAGTTCGCGATGACTGAGCAAGGTGTCCTCGGCGCAGGCAGGCGGCTCGACCTGCTCTGCCGATTGCGCCCAACGCACCAACTCGGGCTGGCGCAAGCGCAGCTCGCACAAGGCTTGCTGGGCCCGCCAGCAAGTGACTCGCTTGAGCCCTTCTTGCAGGAGTGTCCGGGCCTGGGAACGATCGCCGGACAACCAGACAACCTCCGTCAACACCAGGTGCAGTTCGGTTTCCAGGCTGTGCATTTCACTCTGCTGCGCCCGGGTGATCATGGCTTGCAGGCACGCCTGCGGCTCCTGTGCCCGTTGCAGGTAGACCTCAGCCAGCACCAGCAGGTATTCAAGTCGCGCAATCAATTCCAGCGTCGCGGGAGGCGCGTGCTTGGCCTGCGGCCCGCGAAAATGGCGCAAGACACGGGTCAAGGCTTCATGGGCCAGTTCCGCCCGCCCCTGTTGCAACCAGAACTGACAGCTGGTTTGCAGCAACACGCCACGGTAAACGGTGTCGGGGATGTGCCGCTGCTGCATGATCCGTTCGGCATCGCGCAGTTGCATGAAGGCCTCGCCATAGTCGCCCTGGTTGGCAGCCAGGCTGGCCTTGCCGAGAAATCCGTAGAGCACCTGTTTGTCCAGGCTGTGCAGGCCCGTTTCCAGACCCGCTTGAAACTGCTCGGCGGCGCGCTCTTCAAACCCCATGCGCAATGCCAGGCGCCCGCGCCGCAGGGCAATACGCCCCAACAACGGGGAAAAGTCCTGGCCTGGTTTATCCAGCAGCGCCTGGACGGCGGCCAGCAGATGATCGGCCCGGTGAGGCGCGCCACGTTGCTCCAGGACTTGGGCGTGGTCCAGTTCCAGCAATCCTTCGAATACCAGCGAACCCTGCGCACGCGCCAGGCACAGTGCCTGGCGGTTGATCCGATGCGCAGAAGCCAGTTCGCCTGCAAGCAGCGCCTGCTGCGTCAGCCCACCCAGGCACAGCACCCGTTGGGCCCAGGCCTCAGGGTCCAGGCTGGCCTGGGCCTGGAGGAAGTGCTCGCGCGCCTGTTCGCCATCGCCCGAGAGGTGCAGCAACCAGCCTTGCAAGACCTGCCACCTGGCCAGCACCTGTCGCTGCCGGCAGGCCGAAGGCTGCGGCATGAACCTGGCCAACTGCTCAATGCATGTCGACGCCTGGTCGAAGCGTCCGGCGAACAACAGCGCAGCGGTGACCAACCCCACCGATTGCGGCGTACAGAGGGTCAGCGCTTCGCCTTGTTGATCGTGCAGGCCCAGCAATAGCACCACGTTGCGACGCTGCAAGACATGCTCGAAGCTCAAATGCTGCAGGAAACTCACGGCAGTCTCGAACTCCTCGGCCAACATGGCTTGCTCGAACGCCATTTGCCAGTCCTGCTCGGCAGCAAACCACTGGCAGGCCCGTCGATGCCAGGAACGCCCCTGCGGCCAGGGCTCTTCACGTACCAGCCGGGCCAGGGCCGGAAAAATCTGCAACCAGTCCGACGTCTGCTCCCATGGCTCGATGAAACATCCCAGGTCCAGCAGCAAGGGCAGGCATTGCACGCCCACGGTGTCGCCGAACAGGTGCTCGCATAGCCGGGCATTGAAGCGCGGCAGGTGCGCCAGCACACGCCAGGCCTGCGCCAGATCCGGGGTCAGCGTGCTGAACAGTTCGTACTCCAGGTAGTCGACCAAGGTCCCCGGCCGTCCCGGCGTTGCATGACTGCGCGCCCATTCGCAACGCTCCAGCAGCGTGATGCGCACCCCGGCACACCAGCCGCCACTGCGCTGGATCACCTCGTGGGCAGTGCGGGCAGCCTGGGGACCGGGCAGGTGACGCAGCAATGGCAGGACATCGTCAGGGGTGAAGAACAACGCCTGCGCATCGAACTCGTGCAGCTCGTCATCGAGCAACAGCCGCGGCCAGTTGCAGTGGGGACGGCGGCGGCTATTCAGCCACAGGTGCAACGCTGGACTACTGGTGTTCAACAGACGGTCGAGCAACTGGTCCAGTTCGGGATTCGGCACCCGGCAGTAGTCATCCAGGAACAACCACGTGGGTGTCTGCAAACGCGCCAGGTGGGCCAGCAGTCCCGCTTCATCAAGCATCGGCAACCCGAGGGCCTGGGCCAGGCGCTCGCACATTTGCACCGCGCTCAACGCCGCGCCTCCCAATGGCAACCAATGCAGCCGACACCCGGCGGGAGCCTGCAGGAAGCACTCGGCGAACAACGCACTCTTGCCACTGCCCGCTGGGGCGCAAAGCAGTTTTACCCGCGCTTCGGACGTCAGCAAAGGCTCACTCAGGGACCGCCGCGGCACGTGCGTCGAGGACAGGCGAGGCAACAATCCTGGACGGTCCGGACACGGGGTCATGGCGGTCATGTGGGCAGATCCTGTTTATTGTTATCTCACCACCCTAGTCCTGTGTCGCCGAGCTTTGGAGAAGTATTCAGCGCGCTGATTGGCGCCCATAAAAAAACGACCGGCAGGGGCGCTGCCGGTCGATCACGATGATCAAGTCAGGCGCAACCTTGTGGGGAAAGGATTCACTGTGGGAGCAAGGCTTGCCCGCGATGAACGATAACGCGGTTCAGCTTTCAGACCGCGGTGCGGCCATCGCGGGCAAGCCTTGCTCCCACAGAGAAATCCCTTCGCCACAGTTACCTTTCAGGCCTTACCGAACCCCGGTCGACCGTAGCGCTGCCGGTGTGTAGTCGGCGGCCCGGGCTTCGAAGCCGTACTCGTAGCTGTGTTTCTCTTCGTTCTTCATGCCCAGCGCGATGTAGCGGCCGGCAATGATGTCGTAGAGCGCCTCGAGGGTGTAGCCCGGGTTCTGATGGTCGTAGTAGAACTGGGCATGACCTTCGGCCACCCGCCACAGCTGGCCGCGACCGTCGTAGTGATCCACCAGCGCCGCCTGCCAACTGTCCTCGTCGAAGTACATGTGGCGCTTGGCATAGATGTGCCGCTCGCTCGGCTTGACCGTGCCAACCACTTCCCAGACCCGGTGCAATTCATAGCGAGTCAGGTCCTGGTTGATATGGCCGGCCTTGATCACATCGTCGTACTTGAGGCTTGGCGAATCGAGCTTGTAGCTGTTGTACGGGATGTACATTTCCTTTTTGCCGACCAGTTTCCAGTCGTAGCGGTCCGGCGCACCGGAAAACAGGTCGAAGTTGTCGGAGGTGCGCAACCCGTCGGCGGCGGTGCCCGGGCCGTCGTAAGCCACTTGCGGGGCACGACGCACCCGGCGCTGGCCGGCGTTGTAGATCCAGGCCAGGCGCGGTTCCTTCACTTGGTCGAGAGTCTCATGCACCAACAGCACGTTGCCGGCCAGGCGCGCCGGCGCAGTCACCTCCTGCTTGAAATAGGTCAATACGTTGCCGGCCTTCTCCGGGTCGGCATCCTTGATCAGGAACGGCACGGCAATTTCTTCTTCAAAGCGGATCGGCGTGAAGCTGCCATTGGTCTGCGGCGTAGCCTGGGTGATGATGCGCCGCAGGTTGCCGCCGTGATAACGGGTGACGTGGTTCCACAGCACTTCCACGCCGCTCTTGGGAATCGGGAAGGCGTAGTAGCGGTTGCCGGTGAAATTGGCCAGGCCATTGCCGTCGTTGATGGCGTTCACGTTGAGGGCGCTGCGCTTGGCCGACTCGTAGATTTCCGGCGGCAGGCCCACGCTGCGGTGGGTCGGATAGACCGGGATCTTGTAGGTTTGCGGGTAGCGCTTGAACATCGCGACCTGGCCTTCGGACAGCTTGTCCTTGTACTTGTCCACGGTCTCGGCGGTGATGGTGAACAGCGGTTTTTCATTGGCGAACGGGTCGGCCAAAAAGCCCTTGCTGTCCACCGCACCGGCGTTTTTCGGGATGCCGCCGGTCCAGGCCGGAATCGAACCATCGGCATTGCCGGCTTTTTCCGCGCCCAACGGCGTAAGGCTGGTACCCAGTTTATTCGCTTCATCCGGCGAGACCGCCGCCATCACGTTCGCGGCCAGCAGGCTCAGGGCCAGGGCACCGCATTGCAGGATCATCTTGCGCATTGGGTTTTCCTTGTCAGCCAGATCAGAAGTTCACGCCGAAGCTCAACGCGAGGAAGTCGCGGTCTTCGAGAACGTTGTAATCGCCGCCAAAAAAGTCGGTGTAGCTCAGGCTGGCGGTGTAGGTGTTGCGGTAGTCGGCATCGACACCGACGCTGATAGCCTTGGCGCCTTCGTTGAACAAGCCGTTGGGACCGTAGCCGGCCACATCGTGAGACCAGGAAACGTTGGGCTTGAAGTTCACACCACCGATCACGTTGGCGTAGTCGAGAATCGCCCGGGCGCGATAGCCCCAGGAAGTCGAGGTAACGAAGCCATCGGTGTCGCCATTGAACCCGTACTGGCCGTAGACCGAATCGCGGCCGTAACGCAGCTTGTCCTTGGACTCCAGCCCGCCGACGTGCACCACCGCCGCCTCGCCCACCAGCGTCAGGCGTTCGGCGCCCAGTACCTGATCGACAAAATGCGTCAGGGTGCTCTGGACCTGGGTGACTTCCTTGCGCCGGTAGCCGGTGTTATCCGCCCCGGCCGAGGTCGCAATGGGTGAAGCCGCGCCACCGGCAATCGGGTTGAGCAGGGCCAGGGTCAGGTCGTTGGTATTGACCTGCACCGGTGCGTTGGGGCGGTAGCTGATTTCCCCGGTCCATGCGGTGCCGGTGGGCAGCGTGGTGGAGAAACTGGCACCGTACAGGCGAATGTCTTCCGGGTATTCAAGGTAATACTGGCCGCGTCCCAGCATGACGCTTCGCGCCAGGCCCGCACCGCTGCCGGGGGCCAGGCCGTTGGCAATCGTGACCATTCCCGGCAATGCCGCCAGCGTCGAGAGCCCCGCCGTGGTGGTCCCGACGGTAGGCGTACGGCTGTGGTAATTCATGAAGTACAGGCCGTACTCGGTGTCATCGCCGAGCCAGCGCAACGCCGTGCCCCACTGGCCGGAATCCCGCGCGTCGCGGTCACCGCCACGGGGAATAACCACCCCTTCGCTGGACACCTCAATGCCTTGGCCAAAGGCCTGAGTCAATGGCACGAACGGCGCAATCGCCGGGCTGCCCACGGTGTAGCCACTGGTGCAACCATCGGCCACCACATCGTTGCCGAAGAAGGTGCCGCAGTTATCCACCACGGTCTGGTCCCACTCCAACTGGTAGAAACCTTCGACGGTGAGCTTGTCGGTCAGGCCCTGGGACGCGAACAGCATGTTCACCGGGATCAGGCCTTCCTTGATCTCCGCACCGGGGCGACGGAACGCGGACACGTCCACCGGGTTGATGCTGTTGATCGAGTTGCCGATGAAGGTACTTTCCCCCCAACTGACCACCTGCTTGCCGGCGCGCACGGTGCCCGGCAAATCGGCAATGGAATAGTTGTGATAGACGAAGGCATCGAGAATCTGCGCCCCCGAGGACTTGGCGCCTTCCTTGCGATTGCTGTCGCTGATGTCCTTGAACTCGCGGCCTTCATCCTTGAGCTCGAAGTCATACCAGTACTTGCCGCGCACGAACACGCCGGTATCGCCGTACTTGAGTTCGAGGTCGTGCAGGCCTTTGAAGATTTTGGAAAAGGTCTCGCCCTTCTTGAAATTCAGCCGCCCATCATCACCGGTGGAGGATTGGCCCCGACCGCCGTTGACCGTGCCAACCAGGTCCTTGTCGGCATCGCGCATGCCCCAGCTTGCGCCCACGGACAACGACGAATCGAACTGACCCTCGATCTCGCCAATGTTGAATGAAACGGCCTGCGCCTGGGCACAGCAACCCAAGGCCACCGCGACGGCCAGCGCCTGCGGCTTGAAGATGGCGCGCATTGTTATTGTTGTCATGCGTCTTCCCCGGTGAGTGACAGAGGCTTCACCCTACTGCCGCACGCCAAGGGCGATAAGCGCACCAAGGAGGTATTCGCGCTGTACCTAAAAAGGATTACAGCCCATGCGGCGCGGGCCTTTGCGCCGTGCATGGATGGACTGGATGATGGGTCATCAGCGCCGCGCATACTCATGCCCGGCCTTCGACTGTTACGCGCCCTGCAACGGTGCATGTCCGGATCCGGGCTGTTTCCCGCAAGGCACGATGCCTATGCTGGCCGGGCTTTCAGGGCAACGGGCCTGCAAGCACAAGCCTCACGGCATCCCTCATGCCTGCCTGGCACACCGTCTTCGGATGGATTGGCGTATCGATCCATCATCCCGTGTTTACCGACGTTGGTTTGTAGCTCCTTTGCAACGTCACGCTTAGGCCGCTGCTTTTTGCAGCGGCCTTTTTTATGTGCGGCTATTTCCGAGTTAAAACTTCTTGTTTCCTACGTTGTTGTCGGAAAGGCTCACCTGCCTGCATTGAGAGTTCGAACTTATAGTTTCCTTGGTCGCCCGGGATGGGTGATTACGCAAATAGCCGTGAACGACCGCATGTGTTGAATGACGGCGTGGCTATTCAGATTCGATTCGAAAGGAACTCGATATGCAGCAAGAAAAAAATATCCTTGTGAATAGAGGTATACCTCGCACGCCACCTTCTTCTTCACCATCTCCCAACCATGGACATGGCGGCACGCCGGATCGTTCGGCAGGCAGGGCTCATATAGGCACCGATGGTGACAGTTCAGCTTCGCCGAGCTTTTCTGACTATAGCCATGCAGGTTTTGAACCTGCGATCGGTATGGTTTTGCATACGTTGAAGAGCACGACCAAAACTGCAGAAAGCACGTACCAAACCCAGCTCAGCAAGCTGCCGCAAACCATTGAGAACGATCTGGCGGCGATTAGGCTTGAGGGATCGACACGCTCTCTTCCCCCCGCAGCGGCAATCGCTCGCGAATTGAGCGTTCGCAATACACTGTTGGCGCGAAAAACCGCCCAATTCCATCAAAAAACAGCGCTTGCCAATAGTTTCTACGGCGTCGATCCAATCGGTAAGCCATTACAGGCGTTCTATCCGAAAGCCCTGACCCTAGAGAGGCTAGTCCCCCCGAACGGTATTGCGATAAAAGCGTGGGCCACATCGCTCAAGGCAGCGTACGAGGCAAGGCTGCTGTCCCAAGCCATCAATATGCTGAATCAGCAGCAAGTCGAAGTACTTAAATGGCTGGCTGCGGTACAGGCTCAGGAGCAGGTGCAAAAAGAAGTACAGCGTTTGGCCGCTGAAAAAGCACAAAAGGTGGCTCAAGCTCTACGTGAAGCGGAAGAACGGGCAAAGATTGCAGCTGTCGCGGCGACAAAAGCCCGACAACTGGCAGAAGCGGAAAAGGTCGCGGCCAAACAAGCCCACGATGCCGCCATGGCCTTATGGGAGGCCGAAAGATGGGCCGCTGCTGAAGAACTGGAGGCGGAGGAAGCGAGGCGTCAGGCAGAAGTTCAAAAGGCACGTCAACCAGCCCGGGCTACCCGTACATTTCCTGTATCGGGCTCCGCCGCAGCCGCTGGCCCAGTATTTACAATCGCAGGTGGGACCTTCGCCCCCAACCGGGTGACCGCCTCGAGCATCACGGATGAGTTGCGCACCGCGGTGTCGGCGATCCTAAAAACAGTTACCGCAAAGGCATTACCCGCTGTTGCATGGTTTGCGTCACTGATTGACCCGTCGGAGCTGGGCAACGAAGAACGCTACGCCCTGAGTGTTCCCCTATCAGAACTAGCTCCAGCCAACACCGATGATTTGCTGGCAATCGCAGCATCGAAAGGAGAAATCAATCTCCCGATTGTGCTGGGTTCCATGACCACCGACGACGAAATGATGTTCGTCGTCGCGAGTGCCGACGGAACATCGGTGCCCTCCAGCGTGCCGGTCAGGCTTGCAACACTCGACCCTCACAGCAACGTCTACAAATCCTACAGTCCAGATGGCTCATCCACCTTGATGACCTGGACGCCTATCGTAAAAGAAACGGATGCATCCACGACACTGCCATCGATCGTGCCGAAGATCGACCTCTATGAAGCCGGAACCCCCTGGGCCATAACCAGAGGGGTCGATAAGGATCCGGAGCTGGAGGATTACGATTTTGGTAATGGGTTCGTCACGGTGTTCCCGGTTGAGTCGGGTATTCCGCCCATCTATACCGTCTTTAACAATTCTTCTGAATGGGCTTCCGCGGAAGAGGCACGCAAGGCAGCCGAAGCCCAGATCCTACGCGTAGCCCAGGCACAAGCACTGGAACAAGTCCTGGCGGGGCGCGCCTATCCGATACCGGGCGCGGCAGCCGCAGCCGGTCCGGTGCTCACGCTTGTCGGCAGTAGCCTGGCCATAAGTTCTGAAGTGACCTTGGCAATCCAGGCTGCGCTACGAGCCGCAGTCGCCATGGCTATCGAGTCGCTCACCGCAGTGGCTGTGCCGACCTTGGCGGGTTTTGCGGCGCTGCTCTATTCACCCAAGCTGGCGAACGGTGAATTACCCGAGCGATATGCGTTCAGCACGCCACTCTCAGAACTCGCACCGATCCAACACCACGACTTTCATGCAATCGCAGCGGCCGACGGATTCGTTGACTTACCGGTACGCCTCACTTCTCAAGCGACCGTGGATAGCCAATCCGAAATCCTCGTGATCAACATCGACGGCGTAACCCATCCGTCGAAAGTCAGAGTGGTTCCGGTTACCTATGACGCACAACAAAACCTCTACATCGCTACAACTGAACAAACCCCACCCAGAACCTTGACGTGGACGCCGGTCGTTCAACCCGGCAACAGCTCCACGGCCCTTCCCGCCGAACCACCCGCCCCGCCTGTTTATACAGGCGCATCGGTAACGCCCATAGAGGGAAGGATCGATCCGTTCCCCGAAATAACCGCAGACAGCTTCGATGATTATGTTTTCGTTTTCCCAATCGACTCGGGCCTGCCGCCTCTGTACGTCATGTTCAGGGATCGAAGGGAAGACCCTGGGGTTGCGCTGGGAATGGGGGCTCCGGTTTCAGGCGTGTGGACGGATGCAGCATCGAAAGGTGAAGGGGCAGCCATTCCGTCGCAGATTGCGGATCAGTTGAGGGGGAGGGAGTTTAGGAATTTCAGGAAGTTTCGGGAGGCTTTTTGGAAGGCCGTTGCCGGAGATCCTATACTTTCTCAACAGTTTAATTTACGCAATCGGGTTCGTATGGAGAACGGACGCTCCGCCTACGTCAGGAAAGCTGAAAAAATTGGCGCCCGAATAAAGTATGAACTTCACCATAAACATTTCGTATCCTTAAATGGCCAAGTTTACGATATCGACAACATCACTCTCACCACCCCTAAAAGACACATTGAAATTCATAGAGAGCGCAAGCAATGAAAAAAATAACAACAGATATAACGGAAAAAGAATTTCTTGCCTTTGTTATAGAAATTTCAGAGGGGAATTACCCTTCAGAAGAAGCGGATATCGATGCAGTACTAGAGTTCGAGAGAATCTCAGAGCATCCCGCCGGGTCAGATTTACTATTCTATCCAGAGCCTGGCAAGGAAAGCTCTGAGGCGATAGTCGACGAGATAAAAAACTGGCGTGCAGCCAACGGTAAACCAGGCTTCAAGCAACCCTGACGCTCCAGATATTTGAACGCCCTTGCTGCTGAATAATCGGCAGCAGGGGTCTATCGACTCCGGCGTCATGATGTACCGAACCCAGCAGCATTTTGACCCTCCACTTCTCATCGGTAAGAAGCAATGCACCTCCTCTATCCTAGCGACCCATTTGATAAAAAACGTCCTGACGAGCAGTACGCTGAAGAGTACGAAGCGGTAATGACTGCGGGACTGAGGAGTGTGCTGTTCTCTTTTGAAGATTTCGAAGCGGGCCTTTTCAAGACTTCTGCGTCCCTCACGCCCGGAGACTCGATTTTGTACCGCGGGTGGATGCTGACACCCGACGCTTATGCTGCTTTGGTTAACCAACTGCGTGAAAAAGGCGTCATTGAAGTCACCAACGCCCCGCAATATCGACACTGTCATCACCTGCCACAGTGGTATCCGTTGTTGACTGCCTATACGAGCGAAACGGTGGTGCTGGACAGCGATGCAAACTTCGTTCAAGCGCTCGAAGGTCTGCAATGGCCAGGCTACTTCATCAAGGACTACGTAAAGTCACTTAACACCGGTGGTGGCAGCCTAGTGGACACTCCCGAAGGCATAGCTCCGCTTGTTGAAGAGATGCGCCAATACCGGGGGCAGATTGAAGGCGGTATATGCGTCAGGCGACGAGAGGATTACATTGAAGAAACCGAGCGTCGCTATTTTGTATTCCATGGGCAGACCTATGGCGTCACCGATGAGATTCCTGAGTTGGTGACCGAGTGCGCACGGCTGATTGACAGTCCTTTTTTCTCGGTCGACGTAGTACTCAGGTCAGACGGTGTGCTGCGGGTGGTCGAGCTCGGTGACGGGCAGGTATCAGACCGCAAGGAATGGCCCGCTGAGCGCTTTGCCTGGATGTTGAGCCGTGCGGGATAGGTCTGTGCCCTATCGAGACCGCCGCGAACCTGGCGGCCCTGGTGAAAAAATATTTTCCATGAGCACGGTTACCGCGACTGACGGCAACCGGCCCGGGCAATGAGGCTTAGATGGCGTGGCGTTGCAGGTTCGCCATCATTTCTTTCAAGGCTTCCAGGTTGTCGTTCGGGTGCACCGCATGCTCGAAGTCGCAGATCTGCTGCCAATGGGCGGCGACGTCTTCGGGCGAAAAACCTTTGCGCGGATCGAAGCCCGCCCCCAGGCTGCGTTCCCAGCGCACCTTGCCCATCCAGCCGCCGCCCACTTCGAACAGGCCGGAGGTTTCCTGGCAGGTCTCACTGGCCAGGTACACCACCAGCGGGCTGACGAGTTCGGGCTTGAGTTGTTCGAATACCTGCGGCGGGATCAGGCCTTCGGTCATGCGCGTGCCGCCGGTGGGGGCGATGGCATTGACCAGGATGTTGTTCTTGCGGCCTTCGATGGCCAGGGTCCGAGTCAAACCATAGAGGCCGAGCTTGGCCATGCCGTAGTTGGATTGGCCGAAGTTGCCGTAGATGCCCGAGGTAGACGCCGTGAAGATCACCCGCCCGTAGTTTTGCTCACGCAAGTGCGGCCACGCGGCCCGGGTCACCTTGTAGGCGCCCTCGACGTGGACGCGGTAGACCAGGTCCCAGTCGGCGTCGTCCATTTTGTGGAACGTCTTGTCCCGCAGGATCCCTGCGTTGTTGACCACCACATCGACGCGACCGAACGCGTCGAGGGCGTTTTGTACCAGCTTGTCGCCATCGGTCACCGAGTCGTGGTTGGCCTCGGCGATACCGCCCGCCTCGCGGATTTCGGCGACCACCCGGTCTGCTGCCGAGGCGTTGGCCCCTTCCCCTTGAGCCGAGCCGCCAAGGTCGTTGACCAGCACTTTCGCGCCTTGCCTGGCGAACAGCAGCGCATGGGCGCGTCCCAGGCCACCGCCGGCTCCCGTGACGATCACGACTTTATCTTCGAAGCGCACAGACTCACTCATGACAGAACTCCAGCAGGCGGACAGGACAATGGGCACGAGTGTCCGGCACAAGTCGGCCGGTCACAATCAACACGGTTGCCAGTGAATGGTGGGCGATAAGGTGAGGGGATGATGCAGGCCCAGGCCACGGCGGCACATTCAATTTCCGGCGCTGCCATCGCGAGCAAGCTCGCTCCCACAAGGGATTTTGTTACCCACAAATTCCGTATTCACAATCGCTCCCACACAAGCTAGCCCCCACAGGGTGTCGTCATGAACAGGCCATTTGTCTGCTCGGCGCGGCGATGGCTTCGCGAAACGCCAGGTAATGCTTGAGCACCTGCACCGGCGCCTCGATGTGCGGGTAATGACCAATGTCGGGCAACAACACCGTGTCCGGGTTCGGGATCAGGACCTCGTAGCGCGCCACCATGTGCTCACCGGAAATCGGGTCGAGCGCGCCGTCGATCACCCGCAACGGCACGTCGCCGCGCTGCATCGCCTGCACCCAGCGATCACGCTGCACACGGCGTTCGGGAATATAGGCGATGAGCTTGTGCATGATCCTCGGACCGTGATGGGCTTGCACCAGGCTCCAGAAATCATCCAACTCGCTTTCAGTGGGGGTGGTCCTGGGGCCGAAAATCTGCCGAAAGCTGCTGACCAGGCTTTCCCGGGAGAACGCCCGCCCCAACAGCCACCCCAGGGGGCTGAGCAAGAGTTTCTGGGCCCAGACCGGGCGGTGGGTTTCCGGGAACAGGCCGCCATTGAGAAAGACACAACTGGCGAGGTGGATGCGCGCTTCGTAATGCCGCGCCAGCAGTTCCTGGGCCACGCTGTCGCCGTAATCGTGGGCCAACACATGCAGCGCGCCCCGCACATTCAGGTGCGCCAGCAAGGCCTGCTGCAAATCGGCTTGCTCCAGCAGGCTGTAGACGTGATCCGTCGGTTTGGCGGAGTCGCCGAAACCGAGCATGTCACACGCGATCACCCGGTAGCGTTGCGCCAGCGGTTGCCACAGGTAATGCCAATCCCAACTGGCGGTGGGAAAACCGTGGATCAGCAGCAGCGGCTCGCCCTGCCCGGCCACCCAGTAACGGATGGCATGACCACGGAACATGAAGATCTGGCTGCGCTGGCGCCAGATACGCAGGGGAATCTGGGCCAGGGGCATCAGCTTCTATACCCGGCGTCTTGTTGATCGAGCTTGCGCAACAACGCCGGCCAGGCCAACGCGCCGCCCATGCCCTGGGCGCTTTTGGTCACCCCGGCGATCATCGCCCGGGCGCCAGCCAGGATCTGCGGCTCGATGGCAATCAGTTCGGCCCCGCCGCTCTGCGCCAGGACCTGAATGTCACAGGCCCGCTGAAAGGTGAACATCATCAGGAAGGTATCGGCGATGGTCCCGCCGCAGGTCAGCAAGCCATGGTTATGCAGCATCAGGAAGTTGCTCTCGCCCAGGTCCACCTGCAGGCGAGCCTTTTCTTCGTGATTCAAGGCCACCCCTTCGTAGGCGTGATAGGCCAGGCTCGACAGCACGAACAGCGATTGCTGGCTGATCGGCAGCACCCCCTGCTTCTGGGCCGATACCGCCACGCCAGCAGCGGTGTGGGTGTGCAGCACACAGGCCACATCATGGCGCACCTCATGCACCGCACTGTGGATGGTGTAGCCGGCCGGGTTGATCTCGTAGGGGCTGTCCATCAACTTGTTGCCGGCCTGATCGACCTTGACCAGGCTCGAGGCGGTAATTTCATGGAACATCATCCCGAACGGGTTGATCAGGAAATCCTCGGTACCGGGAACCTTTGCGGAAATATGGGTGAAGATCAGGTCATCCCAACCATGCAGCGCGACAAGCCGATAACAGGCGGCAAGGTCCACCCGGGTTTGCCATTCGGCCGCACTGACCTGATCCTTGATGCTGAGTGTCGTTTGGACGGGCGCTACGCTCACGGCTCTGACCTCTGGTTTCTTGTTATATGTCTCGATCGAAACGTCGTACGCAAGAAAATCAGTCTAGTCAGCTCTTTCAGAGGCGGTAGTTGCGTTGGCAGCCAGCTTACTGGCCGAACGAGTCAGCGCACCCGCGTCAAGCGCGCAACGTGTCGATCAACTCAGCGAGCCATGGCTCGGCGTCGGCTTCCGGCGTGACACTTTCGCTGGCATCCAGACGCAGCATCGGCAGCACCTCGCGTACGCCCAATTCGACGAACAGCTCGCACATCTGCTCGCCACCGGCGCAGAAAGTATCCCCATAGCTGGCGTCGCCCAGGCCGATCACCGCGCCAGGCAAACCACGAAAGAACCCGGGCAACTGGTCGCGGATGACCGAATACAACGGCATCAAATTGTCCGGCAACTCGCCCATGCCGGTCGTGGAAGTCACTGCCAGCACGGCCTCTGGGGCGAATGCCTGCACATCCGCCAGGGTCGCACGCGGGTCGTGCCAGGTTTCAAAGCCTGCCTCGCGAAGCAGTTTGGCGGCGTGCCGGGCGACTTCTTCGGCGGTGCCATACACCGAGCCGGAAAGAATGGCGACTTTCATCAATCTGATCCTGAACCTGAAAAAAGAGCCGGAATAGTACCAGTTGCGCCTGTCAGGCTGCGAATGGCTCTCAACGGCCCTAATGGCCAGTGGACAGCCTGTCGATTTCTTTTAGAATGCTGCTTCGACAAGGATGTTCAAAGGGTTCTCCCCATGATCAACGCTCAACTGATGCAACTGGTCATCAATGCTTCGAACGACGGGATTGTCATCGCCGAAAAAGAAGGCGAAGACAATATCCTGATCTACGTAAACCCGGCCTTCGAACGATTGACCGGTTATCACCGCGACGAAATCCTCTATCAGGATTGCCGGTTCCTGCAATCGGGTGATAGGGACCAGCCCTCGCTGGAGCTGATTCGCAAAGCCCTGAAAGAGGGTGGTACCTGTCGTGAGGTGCTGCGCAATTACCGCAAGGACGGCACGCCGTTCTGGAATGAGTTGTCACTGTCCACGGTAAAAAACCAGGCTGACGGACATACCTATTTCGTGGGTGTGCAAAAAGACGTCACGACCCAGGTCAAGGCTCAACAACGCGTCGCACAGCTGGAAAAGGAGCTGGCCGACGCGCGGGAGACAATTGCCCGGCTCGAAGCGACGAACGGTTCAAACAAAACCACGAATTAATGGTCAGTCACTACAATCACCAGTGAACACGTAAATAATCATTTCGAGCAGATCATGCAGCGCGATGCCCTTCTGACGCAGGATGAACTGGATTTCATCCGAACCATGCAACACAACCCGCAACTGAACGAGCGGGATGTCACGTCGAGCTTGCTGGTAAACGGTGGGTCGCAGATCCGTGACTTGCTGACACGTCTGGCGGCAAATGAGCAGGTTACGCTGCAAGCCAATTTCGAAAACCAGCAAATGACCTTTCCGCTGCATCTGGTGGAAGACGAATTCCATGCGATGCACCTGCGCTTGGGTGTACCGAGCATCTACGAGGACGGACCGAAGATACGCCCATGGCGTCTGGCGCTCGAAGAGCCGGTGGCGCTGGAAAATATCAAGGGTCAGCCGGGACCGCTGTGGGTCCACGAAGTCTCCTGCAAAGGCGTATTGCTGGAAAACCGCAGTCGGACCAAACCGCCGAAGCAGTTTGCCTTGTGGTTCAGCCCATCAGGCTACGAGAGAATTTCCTTGCGAGGAACCTTCGAACGGGAAACCGATCGCGGCCTGTTTGCCTACCACCTGAGCCAGAATGACCAGGACGAGACGGAGCGCCTGCGCCAGTACATCCTGCAGCAACATCGCCTGACCCATCCCTCCATGCATCTCTAGGTGTCGAGGTTGCCTGCCAGAAATTGACGCAGGCGCTGGCGCATCACCGCTCCTTCATTGCCCAGGCAACCGATCGACGATCCAACCAGGCTCTCCTGTGCCAGATCGGATGCATCACCGGCCAGCATCAACGGGCAATCCAGGCTCATTGCCAACTTCCCCAAGCGTTTAGGTAAATCGACCGCTGGCGCATGATTGGAAACCAGCACCAATGCCACCGGTTGGACCTTCTGGCACACCAGGGTCAATTCCTCGAACGGCAGGCCGATCGACAACAGCCTGACGCCCACTTCCTCCTTGGACAGGAACAGCGCCGTGACCAGCAACTCCAGTTCATGGCAATGATCGGCAATCGCGCAGACCAGGACACGCGGCGACGCACCTTCGCGCTTGAGCAAGAGCCGCTGGGCGATGCGCGAACGCAGGAAACCATCAAGAAACACCCATTCGCTGGCTTGCCCGAACGTCTGCTGGCGCTGCAATAGCTGTCGCCAAAGCGGCATCAGGATTTCCTGGAATACGATCGGCACGGTGTAGGTGGAAAAGACCTGCCCGTAGACGCGATCCAGTTCTACATCGTCAAAATTGCTAACCGCGTCCGCCACCTGTTGTTGCCAGCGGGCGTGATCGGTCCTGACCAGATCGGATGAGATCAGCGTGGAGACCGGTTGCACCGACTCGGTCTTCGCCAGGATCTTTCCCACTTTGCTGACGGCCACCCCGCGCTCGAGCCAGGCCAGGATGCTGCGCACCTTTTCGATATCGCTCAACGAGTACAGGCGATGCCCGCTTTCGGTGCGGGTAGGCTGGATCAGACCGTAGCGCCGCTCCCAGGCACGCAGGGTCACGGGGTTAACGCCGGTCATGCGCGCGACTTCGCGAATGGGAAACAGGTCCTCCCGCTTCAACGCACCTGATCCCTGGAAAACGAAGCCATCCTCGGTGATTACACTCATTTTGGCAGACAATTCCGGCTGGCAAATTGGACCCTAGTTTACCCCTCCCAGGACATGTCATGACAAGAATAAACGTACTCGATGTGCGGTTTTGTTGTTTTATGCGCAATCGGGAATAATTCTTGCCTGTTTTTTGGCGACCAGACGCTACCCACCACCCCGGGGCGTCCCCCGCGAACCTCCTACCCGGAGTACCGCGCCTGTCTTACGGAGATACATAATGTCTACCTCACCCGTCACCCTGATGGTTGCCCGCCGCGTTGCCAATGGACGTTATCAGGACCTGATCGCCTGGTTGCGCGAAGGCGAACAACTGGCAACCGACTTTCCCGGCTACCTGGGTTCCGGCGTGCTCGCTCCACCGCCCGAGGACGATGAATTCCAGATCATCTTCCGTTTTGCCGACGAGCAAACGCTGCACGCCTGGGAACACTCTGCTTCTCGCATGGCCTGGCTGGGACGGGGCAGTGATCTGTTTGCCCATCCCTCCGAACATCGGGTGCGTGGCATCGATGGCTGGTTCGGTGCGGTCGGCCAGCGTCCGCCCCGTTGGAAACAGGCAGTGGCCATCTGGCTGGCGTTCTTTCCCGTGTCGCTGTTGTTCAATTTCCTGTTGGGGCCGCTGCTGGGCGAACTGGGCCTGTTGAACCGGGTGTTCATCAGCACGCTGATCCTGACGCCACTGATGGTCTACCTGTTTATCCCGATGTCGACCCATCTGCTGGCGAACTGGCTCAACGGCGCGCCACAGCGGACGTTGCCGGCTACGCAGAATCATTGATGTCGCCAGCCTGCGCATTGATCCGTGTGGGAGCCCCAAACCTGTGGGAGCGAGCTTGCTCGCGATGAGGCCGGTACATCCACACCAAGTGTTGCCCGTCAGTCCGCTATCGCGAGCAAGCTCGCTCCCACAGGGGAACTCTGGATTCACCTTTGGACATAGGACGCGCACCGCGTCGCTGTTATAGTTTTGCTCTTGCCGTGAACCGAGCCGTCCTATGTCCAGCGCCATCGCCCCGATCCTGATCACTGGCGCAGCCCAGCGCGTCGGCCTGCATTGTGCCCGGCGATTGCTGGAAGACGGGCAACCGGTGATCGCGACCTATCGCACCGAACGCCCTGGCGTGCAGACGCTGCGGGACCTGGGGGCGGTGGTGCTGTTTGCCGACTTCTCCAGCGAAGCGGGGATCCTGGCCTTTATCGAACAACTCAAGCAGCACACCGACCGGCTGCGGGCCATCGTGCACAACGCCTCGGCCTGGTTGGCCGAAGAGCCCGGCAGCGAAGCGACGGCCTTCAACGCCATGTTCGGCGTGCACATGCTTGCGCCTTACCTGATCAACCTGCACGGCGCCGAGCTGCTGCAGCGTTCAACCCCGGCGGATATCGTGCACATCAGCGATGACGTGACCCGCAAGGGCAGCGCCCGGCATATCGCCTATTGCGCCACCAAGGCTGGCCTGGAAAGCCTGACCCTGTCGTTCGCGGCGAAGTTCGCCCCGGCGATCAAGGTCAACGGCATCGCCCCGGCCCTGCTACTGTTCAACCCCGAGGACGACGCGGCTTACCGCGCCAAGGCCCTGGCCAAGTCCGCGCTGGGCATCGAACCCGGCAGCGAAGTGATCTACCAGAGCCTGCGTTATCTGCTGGATAACCCTTATGTCACCGGCACGACCCTGACCGTCAACGGCGGGCGGCACGTCAAATAGCCTTGTTTCGAGGATGCACCATGACGCTATCCCTGCCCCAGAACTACCGAGAGATCCTTATAGGCCTGGGGGAAAACCCCGAGCGCGAAGGTCTGCTCGATACCCCGGTCCGTGCCGCCAAGGCCATGCAGTACCTCTGCCATGGTTATGAACAAAGCGTCGAGCAGATCGTCAACGGCGCGCTGTTCGCCTCTGACAGCGATGAAATGGTGATCGTCGCCGACATCGAGCTCTATTCACTCTGCGAACATCACCTGTTGCCCTTCATCGGCAAGGCCCATGTGGCTTATATTCCTACGGGCAAGGTCCTGGGGCTGTCGAAGATCGCCCGATTGGTGGACATGTTCGCCCGCCGCCTGCAAATCCAGGAGAACCTGACCCGGCAAATCGCCGACGCGGTGCAGCAGGTCACCCAGGCCGCCGGCGTGGCGGTGGTGATCGAGGCCCAGCACATGTGCATGATGATGCGCGGTGTCGAAAAACAGAACTCGACCATGAACACCTCGGTGATGCTCGGCGCCTTTCGCGATTCCAGCACCACGCGCCAGGAGTTCCTGCAATTGATTCGACGGAGCAATTAAATGCCACAACTTCAGCCATCCATGGCACGCATCAAGGTCAAGGACCTGCGCCTGCGCACCTTCATCGGCATCAACGAGGATGAAATCCTCAACAAGCAGGATGTGTTGATCAACCTGACCATCCTCTACGCTGCCCAGGAAGCGGTGCGCGACAACGACATCGACCACGCGCTGAACTACCGCACCATCACCAAGGCGATCATTGCCCACGTGGAAGGCAACCGCTTCGCCCTGCTCGAACGTCTGACCCAGGAATTGCTCGACCTGGTCATGGCCAACGAATCGGTGCTGTACGCCGAAGTCGAAGTCGACAAACCCCACGCCTTGCGATTTGCCGAGTCGGTGTCGATTACCCTTGCGGCAAGCCGGGCGGCTTCGTAGCCGCTACTGGCTTCAAGCGGTAAACTTCAAGCCTGATCAACGCCATCCAATTTGCAGCTTGAAGCTCGCCGCTTGCAGCTGCCCGTCAGGGAACACCATGAACGACCAACAACGCCTCGAACTCGAAGCCGCCGCTTTCCGTCGGCTGGTTGCCCACCTGGACAGCCGCAAGGATGTGCAGAACATCGACCTGATGAACCTCGCCGGCTTCTGCCGCAACTGCCTGTCCAAGTGGTACAAGGCCGCCGCCGATGAACGCCAGGTCGAGGTCAGCCTCGACGACGCCCGCGAAGTGGTCTACGGCATGCCGTACGCCGAGTGGAAAGCCCAATACCAGAAAGAAGCCAGCGCCGAACAACAGGCGGCGTTCGCCAAAGGAAAACCCGATGCCTGATCTCAATACCCTGCGTACCCGTCTCAAGAGCGGCGAACATGCCTTCGCCGACACCCTGGCCTTTATCGCCGCCGGTTACGACTACCAGCCCCAGGCCTTCGACAACGGTGGCGTGCACAACGCCGCCGGGCAGAACGAAGGTTCGTGCAAGACCCTGGGCCTGGCGCTGCTCGAAGGCTTGAGCGATGAAGAAGCGCTGCTGGCGTTTGGCGAACATTACCGTTCGGTGCTGGCCACGCCCGAAGGCAGCGATCACGGCAATATCCGCGCGCTGATGGCCCATGGGCTGGCCGGTGTGACGTTCGAGGCACAGCCGCTGCAGCGGCGCTGATCGTCCCGCTTTTGTGGCGAGGGCTCCCGCAGGACTCTGTAGGAGCTGGCGAAGCCTGCGATCTTTTGATCTTTCACTTGAGACTCAAGTGTACGGGCAAAGATCGCAGCCTCGCTTCGCTCGACAGCTCCTACAAGCCCAGCGGGAGCAACCTCCCTCGCCACGGGTTGCCCCCCCAAGTAAGCGGCACCTCACCACATCCCGACTTTTAAGATTGACCCGGCAACTTTATTTCGTTTGCCGGGCCCCTCTGCTCGCGGCTTAGATAACGGAAATTTCTCCATCGTCCGGGCCGTCATCCATGAGCAGCGAAACCATCAGCCAATCGATCTCCATCGTGCACCCCGTCAGCCTCAGCCACGGCAAGAATGCCGAGGTCTGGGACACCGACGGTAAACGCTACATCGATTTCGTCGGCGGCATCGGTGTGTTGAACCTCGGCCATTGCCATCCGCGCATTGTCGAGGCGATCCGTGAACAGGCCACCCGGCTGACGCACTACGCATTCAATGCCGCGCCCCACGCCCCCTACATTGAATTGATGGAGCGCCTGGCGGCGTTTGTCCCGGTGGATTATCCGGTCAGCGGCATGCTCACCAACAGCGGCGCCGAGGCAGCGGAGAACGCCTTGAAGATCGTACGCGGCGCCACGGGCCGTACCGCCGTGATTGCGTTTGATGGCGCCTTTCACGGCCGCACCCTGGCGACCCTCAACCTCAACGGCAAGGTCGCGCCTTACAAGCAGAAAGTCGGCGTACTGCCCGGGCCGGTGTATCACCTGCCGTACCCCAGCAAGGACAACGGCGTCACCGGCGAAGAAGCCTTGAAGGCCATGGAGCGGCTGTTCAGCGTCGAGATCGACGTGAATGACGTGGCCTGTTTCATTGTCGAACCGGTGCAGGGCGAAGCCGGTTTCCTGGCGATGGATGTGCCCTTCGCCCAGGCTCTGCGGCAGTTCTGCGACGACAAGGGCATTGTGCTGATCGTCGATGAGATCCAGTCCGGCTTCGGCCGCACCGGCCAGCGCTTTGCCTTCCCACGGCTCGGCATCGAGCCTGACTTGGTCCTGCTCGGCAAAAGCATCGCCGGCGGCGTGCCCTTGGGCGCGGTGGTGGGACGCAAGGCGCTGCTGGACAACCTGCCCAAGGGCGGCCTCGGTGGCACCTACTCGGGCAACCCCATCGCCTGCGCCGCCGCCCTGTCGACCCTGGATGAAATGACCGACGCCAACCTGCATGCCTGGGGCTCGCAACAGGAGGAGGCGATCGTCAGCCGCTACCAATCCTGGCGCAACCGTGGGCTGACGCCCTACCTGGGCCGCCTGACCGGCGTCGGCGCGATGCGCGGCATCGAGCTGACCCACGCCGACGGCACCCCGGCCTCGGCACAACTGACGCAACTGCTGGCCCTGGCGCGGGAATCGGGCTTGCTGCTGATGCCCAGCGGAAAATCGCGGCACATCATTCGGCTGCTGGCGCCGTTGACGACCGAGCCGGCAGTGCTGGAGGAAGGCTTGGATATCCTGGAGGCGTGCTTGGCGAAGCTGGCCTGAACACGGTCCTCTTGACCACACAGAACCCTGTGGGAGCGAGCTTGCTCGCGATAGCGTCAGGTCAGCCAACATCGATGTTGACTGATACACCGCCATCGCGAGCAAGCTCGCTCCCACAGGGGGCACCGGCAGGTATCCAGGCATTAAAAAACCGGCCGAAGCCGGTTTTTTTGTGCCCGCTGAATCAGAACGAAGCGTTCTGCAGGCCATCCAGGTAGCGCTCGGTGTCCAGGGCTGCCATGCAACCGGCACCGGCCGAGGTGATCGCCTGGCGGTAGACGTGGTCGGCCACGTCGCCGGCCGCGAAGATACCTTCGACGCTGGTGGCAGTGGCGTTGCCGTCGCGGCCGCCCTTGACCACCAGGTAGCCGTCCTTGAGTTCCAGCTGGCCTTCGAACAGCGAGGTGTTCGGGGTGTGGCCGATGGCGATGAAGACGCCGTCAACCTTGATCTCGTCAAAGCTGCCGTCGTTATTCTTCAAGCGGGCACCGGTCACGCCCATGTTGTCGCCCAGCACTTCGTCCAGGGTCGCGTTGAGCTTGAGGATGATCTTGCCTTCGGCGACGCGGGCATTGAGCTTGTCGATCAGGATCTTCTCGGCGCGGAAAGTCTCGCGACGGTGGATCAGGGTGACCGTGCTGGCGATGTTGGCCAGGTACAGCGCTTCTTCAACGGCGGTGTTACCACCACCGACCACTGCCACAGGCTTGTTGCGGTAGAAGAAACCGTCGCAGGTGGCGCAGGCGGAAACACCTTTGCCCATGAAGGCTTCTTCCGACGGCAGGCCCAGGTAACGAGCGCTGGCGCCGGTGGCGATGATCAGGGCATCGCAGGTGTAGGTCGCGCTGTCGCCGGTCAGGGTGTAGGGCTTGGCGGCGAAATCCACGGCATTGATGTGGTCGAAAACGATCTCGGTCTCGAAGCGCTCGGCGTGTTCCTTCATGCGCTCCATCAAGGCCGGGCCGGTCAGGCCGTGGACGTCGCCCGGCCAGTTGTCGACTTCGGTGGTGGTGGTCAATTGACCGCCGGCCTGCATGCCGGTGATCAGCAGTGGCTTGAGGTTGGCACGGGCCGCATAAACCGCAGCGCTGTAACCGGCAGGGCCGGAACCGAGAATAATCACTCGCGAATGACGCACTTCAGACATGACCTGCTCCTGTTGACCGGACCTTGCGGGCCGGAACGCCGGGTGAGCGGCGCGAATAAAAAAGGACCGTTGACGCACTTGGGGAAGGCTTGGGTTCGACAGTCCTGGAAAAGAATGGGTGCAGCGTATCGAGGGAGCGAAGATTAAGGAAATACGGTTTAACAATCCAGCTCATAGGTGAGCTCTATCCCCAGCGGTCCTTTCAATAGGCGCCTTCGCCTCAAGAAACGTTGTTACACGCCATGTCGCCGCTTTCCCGGGCGAGGCAAAGCCGGTAAGGTCGGCGCGTTCACCTTCGCTCGGAGCCACCTATGCCCGCCCCCGTCCTGTCCGGCCCGCAATATTTGCGAGAGGGTCTCAAGCTGGTCTTGAGCCCGGGCCTGCGCTTGTTTGTACTCTTGCCCCTGGCGATCAACCTGGTGCTGTTCGTCGGCTTGATTTACCTGGCCGGCCACCAGTTCAGCCTGTGGGTCGATACGCTGATGCCGTCGCTGCCAGACTGGCTCAGTTTCCTCAGCTATGTCCTCTGGCCGCTGTTCGTGGTGCTCGTCGTGCTGATGGTGTTCTTCACCTTCACCATGCTCGCCAACATCATCGCTGCACCGTTCAACGGCTTTCTCGCGGAAAAAGTCGAAGTGGTCATCCGTGGTACCGACGACTTCCCGGCCTTCAGTTGGGCCGAGTTGATCGCCATGATCCCGCGGACCCTCGGCCGGGAAGCGCGCAAGCTCGGCTATTTCCTGCCCCGCGCCCTGGGGCTGTTCGTGCTGTCGTTCATCCCCGTGGTCAACCTGGTGGCGGCACCACTGTGGCTGCTGTTCGGCGTGTGGATGATGGCGATCCAGTACATCGACTATCCGGCGGACAACCACAAGCTGGGCTGGAACGAAATGCTCGCCTGGCTGCGGGAAAAACGCTGGCAGAGCCTGGGCTTTGGCGGCAGCGTGTACCTGGTGCTGCTGATCCCGGTGGTGAACATCCTGATGATGCCGGCAGCGGTGGCCGGCGCGACGTTGTTCTGGGTCCGTGAGCAAGGCGCCGAGACCGCGCTGGCCCGCCAGGGCTGAGCCAGTCACAAATCCATCATCCTGGCGTCACAATGACGAAATGGCCCCGGTCGACACTGGGGTCATGACCACACCTCTGCACATTACCCTGATCACCGAAACCTTCCCGCCGGAAATCAATGGCGTGGCCAATACCCTGGGCCGCCTGTACGACGGCCTGCGCGCCCGCGGGCATCAGGTCGAGCTGATACGGCCGCGCCAGGTCGACGACCAACGCCAGGCCAGTGACGAGCAGTTGCTGCTGTGCCGGGGCTGGCCGCTGCCGGGCTATCCGGGTTTGCAGTGGGGCCAGGCGTCGATGCACAAACTGCTCAGGCGCTGGAAACGCCATCGTCCGGACGTGCTGTACATCGCCACCGAAGGGCCGCTGGGTTTGTCGGCGCTGCGGGCGGCACGGCGCCTGGGCATCTCGGTGGTCAGTGGTTTCCACACCAATTTCCAGCAATACACCCAACAGTACGGCCTCGGGCTGTTGAGTCGAGTGCTCACCCATTACCTGCGCTGGTTTCACAACCGCTCCAGCCTGACCCTGGTGCCCAGCCTCAGCCAGCGCCTGGAACTGGAGCGCCGACATTTCGAGCGCGTGGCGCTGCTGTCGCGCGGCGTGGACAGCCAACTGTTTCATCCGGTCAAGCGCTCGGCGAGCCTGCGTGAGGCGTGGGGCCTGGGCGACGATGACATCGCCGTGATCCACGTCGGACGCCTGGCTCCGGAGAAAAACCTCGGCCTGCTCAAGCGCAGTTTCGCCACGCTGTGCAGTGCTTTCCCAGGGCGACGGATGAAACTGGTGGTGATCGGCGACGGCCCGCAGCGGTCCGCGCTGGAGCAGGAGTTGCCCGAAGCGATCTTTTGCGGCCCGCAACGCGGCGAGGCGCTGGCCAGTCATTATGCGTCCGGGGATGTGTTTGTCTTTCCGAGCCTGACCGAAACCTTCGGCAATGTGGTGCTGGAGGCGCTGGCGTCCGGGCTGGGCGTGGTGGCCTACGACCAGGCCGCGGCGGCCCAACATATTCGCCACGGCTATAACGGCGTGCTGGCGATGCCGGGGGATGAGGAGGCGTTCTGCGATGCGGCCCGTTGGCTGCTGGAGAAGCGCGAGACTTTGCGTTGCGTGCGGCTCAATGCGCGCCAGCATGCCAGCCGTCAGGGTTGGGCGTCGGTGATCGAGCAGTTCGAGGCGCAGTTGCGCGGGGTTTGTGTGGGTGAGCAGGTGATGCCTGCTGCGCCGACAGTGCGCTGAATCTTCAGTGAAGCTGAGGCCGCCATCGCGAGCAAGCTCGCTCCCACATTCGGTCCCCAGGGAACACATATCTTGTGTTCACCCTAGATCCACTGTGGGAGCGAGCTTGCTCGCGATGGCGTCGGATCAGGCCCCGCTTAAACCAGGGTCATCAACGCCTCGCGACTGAACGGCAAGATCTCCTGCTCCCGACCTTCACGGACTTTCTGCGCCCAGTCCGGATCCACCAGCAGCGCACGCCCCACCGCCACCAGGTCGAACTCGTCGTTGTTCAGGCGCTCCAGCAGTTTTTCCAGGCTGGCCGGTTGCGCGATTTTGTCGGTGTTGACCATGAACTGCAGGAACTCGCCGTCCAGGCCGACGCTGCCGACGGTGATGGTGGGCTTGCCGGTGAGCTTGCGGGTCCAGCCGGCCAGGTTCAGCTCGGAGCCTTCGAACTCCGGCTCCCAGAAGCGCCGTGTCGAGCAGTGGAAAATATCCACGCCCGCCTCGGACAATGGCTTGAGGAATTCGCCCAGGGCTTCAGGGGTCTGCACCAGACGCGCGGTGTAGTCCTGCTGTTTCCATTGGGAGAAGCGGAAAATGATCGGGAAACCCTCGCCCACCGCCGCGCGCACGGCACGAATCAATTCGATCGCAAAGCGCGAACGATTGACCAGGCTGCCTCCGTAACCGTCGGTGCGCTGGTTGCTGCCTTCCCAGAAGAACTGGTCCACCAGGTAGCCGTGGGCGCCGTGGATTTCCACTCCGTCCATGCCGATGCTTTGCGCGTCTTTTGCCGCCTGGGCGAACGCGGCGATAACCTCGTCAATGTCCGCCTGGGTCATGCCGTGGACCACCACCTGGCCGTCCTTGAGCTTTTCGGTCGGGCCATAGCCCGGCACGCTGGCGTCCGGCTCGGTGCCGATGCGTCGCACACTGCCCACATGCCACAGTTGTGGAACGATCTTGCCGCCTTCGGCGTGTACCGCATCAACCACTTTTTTCCAGCCGGCCAACGCGGCGTCGCCATAGAAATGCGGCACGTTCGGGTAGCCGTTGGAAGCCTTGTGCCCCACCGTCGTGCCCTCGGTGATGATCAGGCCGACCCCGGCCGCCGCGCGGCGACGGTAATACTCGATGACCTTGGCATTGGGCACGCCGCCCGGCGAAAAGGAACGGGTCATCGGCGCCATCACCACCCGGGTCGGCAACTCGAACGCGCCGAGGTGGAAAGGTTTGAACAGGGCTTTTGCAGGCATGAGGCACTCCACGGAACGAAGTCACAGGTCGGATATGACGACGATAATATGGAGCATGGTAAGCGCTGGGTAGCACTATTGATTTGAATGATTAAGGATCAAAAGGACGCAGCGAGTATCACCGCCTTCGACTCGCTCAAGCGCATCCCTTGTGGCGAGAGAGCTTGCTCCCTAGCCACAAGAGATCATCATTATGGCTGCAACTTTTGAGGATCAGCCCAGCGCTTTTTCGATCGCCTGGATCACGGCAGGATCATCCGGCGCCGTGCGCGGCGAGAAACGCGCCAGCACCCGCCCGTCCTTGCCGAGCAGGAATTTTTCGAAGTTCCAGGTAATGTCTCCGGGAAACTCGGCCCCCTCGCCCGCCAGCAGGCGGTACAACTGGTGACGATCATGGCCGTTCACGTCCAGCTTGCTGGACAGCGGGAATGTCACGCCGTAGTTGAGGCTGCAAAAATCCTGGATTTCCTGCTCGGTCCCCGGCTCTTGCCCGGCGAACTGATTGCAGGGCAGGCCCAGCACGCTGAAACCCTTGGCCTTGTATTGCTGATAGAGATTTTCCAGCGCCGCGTATTGAGGCGTCAGGCCACATTTGGAGGCGACGTTGACCACCAGCACGACTTGCCCCTTGAACGGCGCCAGAGCAAGCTCCTGACCATCCAGGGCTTTGAGTTTAAGGTCGTGGAAAGCACTCATGACGAACTCCAGGTTTGCGGATCTTTTCGAAACAGCCATGGGTGATGCTAACAGCAACCGACTAAAAAGGCGCCGTATGGCGCCTTTCCAGTTCACTGGTCATTTGAGCGTAGCGCACAAATCAGTGGTGATGGCCGCCTTCGCCATGGACGTGACCATGGGCAATTTCTTCCTGGCTGGCGTCACGGATATCGACGATCTTGACTTGGAAGTTCAAGCGCTGGCCGGCCAACGGGTGGTTGCCGTCAACGGTGACGTCATCGCCTTCCAGGTCGCGGATGGTGACGATCTGCATCTGGCCATCGGGCGCCGAGGCGTGGAACTGCATGCCCACTTCCAGCTCATCCACGCCTTCGAACATGCTGCGGCTCAAGGTGCTGACCAGCTCAGCGGAGTATTCACCGTAAGCGTCTTCCGGCTCAACGGCCACTTTCAGCTCGTCACCGACGGCTTTGCCCTCCAGGGCCTTTTCCAGACCCGGAATGATATTACCTGCGCCTTGCAGGTAGACCAGCGGAGCGCCGCCGGCAGAGCTGTCGATGACCTCACCAGCGTCATTGGTCAGGGTATAGTCGATGGAGACAGCCTTATTGGCGGCGATCAGCATGGGGCGAGACCTTTTGCATAAGAATGAAGAACGGACAAGTCTAAACAAGGATTTGCCCGAAAGCGAACGGAACCCGGACAAACGGGCTAGCTCGAACAGACCGACGGTCACCGGTTTCCATCAGGACGAGGACGGGCACTGGGTGGCCGAGCTGTCCTGTGGCCACACTCAACACCTGCGTCACCAGCCACCGTGGCAGTCCCGGGCCTGGGTGCTGGACCCGGGGCAACGTATTGAAAAAATAGGCCAGCCCTTTGATTGCGGCTGGTGCGCTCAAGGCCCTGTTAGCGATAACCTTGGCGACTGAATTGTGGGTAGATGACCAGTCATAGGTCGCGCCATTGCCATGCTCCCTTAGAGAATCCGCATGCAAACTTTTTTTATCGCACCCACCGATTTTGGTGTGGGCCTGACCTCCATCAGCCTCGGGCTGGTGCGTACCCTTGAGCGGGCCGGACTGAAAGTCGGCTTTTTCAAACCCATTGCCCAACCTCACCCCGGCGACACCGGGCCGGAACGCTCCACCGAGTTGGTGGCCCGCACCCATGGCCTCAAGCCGCCGCAGCCCCTGGGCCTGGCGCACGTCGAGCGCATGCTCGGCGACGGCCAGCTCGATGAGCTGCTGGAAGAGATCATCACCCTTTACCAGCAGGCGGCCATCGGCAAGGACGTGCTGGTCGTCGAAGGCATGGTCCCGACCCGCAACGCCAGCTACGCCGCCCGGGTCAACCTGCACCTGGCCAAGAGCCTGGACGCCGAGGTCATCCTGGTGTCGGCGCCGGAAAACGAAGTGCTGACCGAACTGTCTGGCCGGGTAGAGCTGCAGGCGCAGTTGTTTGGCGGGCCGAAGGACCCGAAAGTTCTCGGGGTGATCCTGAACAAGGTCCGCACCGACGAAAGCATGGAGGCGTTTTCCGCACGGCTCAAGGAGCACTCGCCCTTGCTGCGCAGCGGCGATTTCCGCCTGCTCGGTTGCATCCCGTTTCGCCCCGAACTCAATGCCCCGCGCACCCGCGACGTGGCCGACCTGATGGGTGCGCAGGTGCTCAACGCCGGCGACTACGAAACCCGGCGCATGAGCAACATCATCATTTGCGCCCGCACCATGCGCAACACCGTGGAACTGCTCAAGCCCGGCGTGCTGGTGGTAACCCCCGGCGATCGCGACGACATCATCCTGGCCGTGAGCCTGGCAGCGATCAACGGCGTGCCGCTGGCCGGCTTGCTGCTGACCAGCGACACCCTGCCCGACCCGCGCATCATGGACTTGTGTCGCGGTGCCTTGCAGGCGGGGTTGCCTGTGCTGTCGGTGAGCACCGGCTCCTATGACACCGCCAACCTGCTCAACGGTTTGAACAAGGAAATCCCCATCGATGACCGCGAACGTGCGGAGATCATCACCGATTTTGTCGCCAGCCACCTGGACGCCAAGTGGCTGCACCAGCGCTGCGGCACGCCACGGGAAATGCGCCTGTCGCCAGCGGTGTTCCGCTATCAGTTGATCCAGCGCGCCCAGGCCGCCAACAAACGCATCGTGCTGCCCGAGGGCAGCGAACCGTTGACCGTCCAGGCCGCCGCCATTTGCCAGGCCCGGGGCATTGCCCGCTGTGTGTTGCTGGCAAAACCGGCCGACGTCGAAGCGGTGGCCCGCGCCCAAGGCATCGAACTGCCGCCGGGGCTGGAGATTCTCGACCCGGATTCGATTCGCGAACGCTACGTCGAACCCATGGTGAGGTTGCGCAAGAGCAAAAGCCTGAACGCGCCGATGGCCGAGCAGCAACTGGAAGACACCGTGGTCATCGGCACCATGATGCTGGCCCTGGATGAAGTGGACGGGCTGGTATCCGGCGTCATCCACTCCACCGCCAACACCATCCGTCCGGCGCTGCAACTGATCAAGACCGCGCCAGGATGCTCGCTGGTGTCCTCGGTGTTTTTCATGCTGTTTCCCGAAGAAGTGCTGGTCTACGGCGACTGCGTGATGAACCCGCACCCCAGCGCCGCGGAGCTGGCGGAAATCGCCCTGCAAAGTGCCGACTCGGCCGCGGCGTTCGGCATCACGCCGCGGGTGGCGATGCTCAGCTACTCCAGCGGTGAGTCGGCCAGTGGCGAAGAAGTGGAAAAAGTTCGCGAAGCCACTCTGCTGGCCCACGAGGCCCAGCACGGCCTGTTGATCGATGGTCCGTTGCAATACGACGCCGCCGCCAACGAAACCGTGGCACGGCAATTGGCGCCCAACAGCCAGGTGGCTGGCCGGGCGACGGTGTTCATCTTCCCGGACCTCAACACCGGCAACACCACCCACAAGGCCGTGCAGCGCAGCGCCGATTGCGTCAGCCTCGGGCCAATGCTGCAAGGCTTGCGCAAACCGGTGAATGACTTGCCGCGCGGCGCCCAGGTCGACGACATCGTGTACACCATCGCCCTGACCGCGATCCAAGCCGCCAACCGACCTTTGGACATTTAAATGCTGGACTTCCTGCCTGCCCCCTTGCGCGGCGTCATTGCCTCGCTGCTGTTGGCGCTGAACACCATCGCCTGCTGCACGCCGCTGTTCATCGTGGCGATCTTCAAGCTGTTGCTGCCCTTCCCCGCCGCCCAGCGCTTCACCAACTGGCTGATGGGCCACATCCACGAAGCCTGGATCAGCAACAACAAGGCCTGGATGAGCCTGCTGCGTCGTACCCGCTGGCACCTCAGCGGCCTGGAGGGCCTGGACTACCAGCATTCGTACCTGATCACCAGCAACCACCAGAGCTGGGTCGACATCATGGTGTTGCAGTACGTACTGAACCGACGCATCCGGCCGTTGAAGTTCTTCCTCAAGCAGGAACTGATCTGGGTGCCGGTGATCGGCCTGGCCTGGTGGGCGCTGGGCTTCCCGTTCATGAAACGCTACTCCAAGGCTTACCTGGAAAAGCATCCGGAAAAGAAAGGCAAGGACCTGGAAACCACCCGCAAGACCTGCGCGAAGTTTCGCGACAACCCCGTGGGTATTTTCAATTTCGTCGAAGGCACGCGTTTCACCGACGGCAAGCATGCCCAGCAGCAGTCACCGTTTCGTCACCTGCTCAAGCCCAAGGCTGGCGGCATCGCGTTTGTACTGGATGCCATGGGTGAGCAACTGGAGTCGATCATCAACGTGACCATTCATTATCCGGGCGGTCGTCCGGGGTATTGGGATTTGCTCTGCGGCAACGTTGGAGAGGTGGTGGTGCATTTCCAGGAACTGAAGATCCCAGCGCAGTTTATTGGCAAGAACTACGACCAGGACGGCGTGTATCGCCTGGAGTTCCAGGGCTGGATCAACCAGTTGTGGCAGGACAAGGATGCGTTGCTTGCGCAGATGCATCAGGAGTATCCCGCCAAGTCTTGAGGCGGCTGCACAGGCCTCATCGCGAGCAAGCTCGCTCCCACATTGGCTCCACCGCTGACCATTGTGGGAGCGAGCTTGCTCGCGATGGCGTCCCTCCAGACAACAAAAAAAGCCCGCAGATGATCACTCATCCGCGGGCTTTTTTATTTACCGCAGCGAGACTTAGATCGCCCCACGCTTGCGCAGCAGATCCAGCACCTGCTTGACACTCTCTTCCAGTGTCAGCGCCTGGGTGTCGATCACCAGGTCGGCATCCAGCGGCACGTCATACGGGAAGGACTCGCCCGGAATGTTGTCGCCAGCGGCGGCATACAGCCCTTGCGGATCACGCTGGGCGCACACCGCTGGCGAAGCCTGGACGTAGACCGTCAGCAGACGCTCCTTGCCGATCAGCGCCTTGGCCTGTTCGCGGCCTTCGGCATCCGGGGCGACAAACGCGGCGAGGGTCAGCAGGCCGGCTTCGTTGAACTGACGGGCGACATGAGCCGCACGGCGCCAGTTCTCGGTACGTCCGGAGCGATCCTGCGGCAAGCCCTTGTTCAGGTCATGACGCAGGTTCTGGCCATCGAGGACAAAGACCGCACGGCCCGAGTCGAACAACTTGCGCTCGACCGCATAGGCCAGCGTGCTTTTGCCAGCGCCCGACAGGCCACTGAACAGAACCGTGGCCGGCTGCTGGCCGAAGCGCTGGGCGCGTTCTTCCACCGACACATGGGCCAGCTTGCCGTGGTGCGTGCTGCTGCCGTGAGCCAGCGGCTGGGCGACGATCATGCCGGCACCGACCGTGCCGTTGGTCAGGCGATCGATGACGATGAACGCACCGGTGGTGCGGTTGCTCTCGTAACCGTCCAGGGCAATCGGTGCATCCAAGGCGATCTTCACCTTGCCGATTTCGTTGAGCTGCAACGCGCTGGCCGGACCTTCTTCAAGGGTGTTCACATCCACCTTGTTGACGATGCTGGCAATCGAACCCGGCACGTAGCTGGTGGCGCGCTTGATGTCGTATTTCTTGCCCGGCAGCATCGGCTCTTCGGCCATCCACACCAGCATCGCTTCAAAGCTGTCGGTGACCGGTGGCACGTTGTCGGCATGCACCAGCAAGTCGCCACGGGAGATGTCGATTTCGTCTTCCATGGTCAGCGTTACCGCCTGGCCAGGACCTGCATGCTCCAACTCGCCCTCGAAGGTGACGATGGATTTCACGCGGCTGCTCTTGCCCGACGGCAGCACCACCACTTCGTCGCCCTTGTGCACGATGCCGCTGGCGAGGGTGCCGGCGAAACCGCGGAAGTTCAGGTTCGGACGGTTGACGTACTGCACTGGGAAACGCAGGTCGGTGAAGTTACGGTCGCCCGCCACTTCCACGGTCTCGAGGATTTCCATCAGCGACTGGCCGGTGTACCACGGCGAACGCTCGGACTTGTTCACCACGTTGTCGCCCTTGAGGGCGGACATCGGCACGAAGTGCATGGTGGTGGGCTTCATCTTCAAGCCTTCGGCGAACTTCAGGTAGTCGGCCTTGATCGACTCGAACACGCCCTGGTCGAAGTCCTTGAGGTCCATCTTGTTGATGGCCACGACGATGTGCTTGATGCCCAGCAACGAGGCAATGAAGCTGTGGCGACGAGTCTGGGTCTGCACGCCGTAGCGGGCGTCCACCAGGATGATCGCCAGGTCACAGGTGGAGGCACCGGTGGCCATGTTGCGGGTGTACTGCTCATGGCCTGGGGTATCGGCGATGATGAATTTACGCTTGGCGGTGGAGAAATAGCGGTAGGCGACATCAATGGTGATGCCTTGCTCGCGCTCGGCCTGCAGGCCGTCGACCAGCAACGCCAGGTCGATATCGTCACCGGTGGTGCCGACTTTCTTCGAATCGCGGGTGATGGCTTCCAGGTGATCTTCGTAGATCATCTTGGAGTCGTGCAGCAGGCGCCCGATCAGGGTGCTCTTGCCGTCGTCGACGTTACCGCAGGTCAAAAAGCGCAGCAGCTCTTTACGCTCGTGCTGGCCCAGGTAGGCGAGGATGTCCTCGCTGATCAAATCAGATTGATGCGACATGACAGCCCCTTAGAAATAACCTTGACGTTTTTTATCTTCCATCGAGCCTGCGCCATCGTGGTCGATGACCCGGCCCTGGCGCTCGGAAGTTCGCGTCAGGAGCATTTCCTGGATGATGTCCGTCAGGCTTTCGGCCTCGGACTCCACCGCGCCCGTCAACGGGTAGCAGCCAAGAGTACGGAAACGCACTTTCTTCTTGACGATACGGGCTTTGTCTTCGTCGGACAGGTGCTCGAGGATGCGCTCGTCGTCGATCATGATCAGCGTGCCGTTCTTCTCGATCACTTCACGCTCGGCGGCAAAGTACAGCGGCACGATCGGGATGCCTTCGAGGTAGATGTACTGCCAGATGTCCAGCTCGGTCCAGTTCGACAGCGGGAATACCCGGATCGACTCGCCCTTGTTGACCTTGCCGTTGTAGACGTTCCACAGCTCCGGGCGCTGGTTCTTCGGGTCCCAGCGGTGCTTGCTGTCGCGGAACGAGTACACGCGCTCCTTGGCGCGGGATTTCTCTTCATCGCGACGGGCACCGCCGAACGCGGCGTCGAAACCATATTTGTCCAAAGCCTGCTTGAGGCCTTCGGTCTTCATGATGTCGGTGTGCTTGGCACTGCCGTGGGTGAACGGGTTGATGCCCTGCGCCACGCCGTCCGGGTTCACATGGGTGATCAGGTCCAGGCCCAGCTCCTCGACCATGCGATCACGAAACTTGTACATTTCCTGGAATTTCCAGCGGGTGTCGACGTGCATCACCGGAAACGGCAGCTTGCCGGGGAAGAACGCCTTGCGTGCCAGGTGCAGCATCACGGCGGAGTCTTTACCGATGGAGTACAGCATCACCGGGTTATCGAACTCGGCGGCCACCTCGCGGATGATGTGGATGCTTTCCGCCTCCAGCTGTTTCAGATGCGTCAGTTTGTCGACCATGGCTACTCACGAAAACTTTCTTATGAACGGCCAGCGGGCCGTGTTCGAGCGGGGAATCCTAGCACAGCGACCTCTTCTAATCAGGGCGCCAACTAGATCGAAACAGCATATGGATATGCCCAGTGGTTCGGGCATTGCGGTGAGTTCTGGGGGAGCCAGTGAACTCTGTGGGAGCAAAGCTTGCTCGCGATAGCGGCGTTGCATGTGCCGACGTCATCGCGAGCAAGCTTTGCTCCCACAGGCCCGCTTCCACAGTTGGTTCAGCGCTAGTCAGATGGGATTCGGGCAATCGATGAAGATGTGCTCCAGGGCAAAGCGGCGCGCCAGGTAGTCACCCAGCGCCTGGACGCCATAGCGTTCGGTCGCATGATGGCCGGCGGCGATGAAACTGATGCCGTTTTCCCGCGCGCTGTGGAACGTCTGCTCCGACGCCTCGCCGCTGAGGTACAGGTCGACGCCAGCCAACACCGCCTGATCGATATAGCCCTGGCCGCCACCGGTGCACCAGCCAACCCGGCGGATCATCTGCTCGCCTTCGATCAACAACGGCTCACGCCCCATGGTTTCCTGGACCTTGCGCGCGAAATCCCGCGCCGTCATCGGTTCGGACAGGGAGCCGACCAGGCCGACGATCTTGGGGTTGTCCGGATCCAGCGGTCCCTCGACGGTGATGTCCAACTGGCGGGCCAATTGCACGTTATTGCCCACCTCCGGGTGCAGGTCCAACGGCAAGTGATAAGCCAACAGGCTGATATCATGCTTGAGCAACGTCCTGAGACGACGCTGTTTCATGCCGGTGATGCAAGGGTTTTCGCCCTTCCAGAAATAACCGTGATGCACCAGCACCAGGTCGGCCTCAGCCTCGACGGCAGCGTCAAGCAAGGCCTGGCTGGCGGTGACACCACTGACGATGCGCATCACCTGGGGCGCACCTTCGACCTGCAGGCCGTTGGGGCAATAATCGGCAATCCGGCTGCTGGCCAGGTAACGGTCCGCTTCTTCGACCAGGGTGTTCAGGGCTACGGCCATGAAAAGACTCCTAAATATCCCGTTCAGAGGCACGCGCGGCCTCGTATAATGCGCGACATTATGGGCGGTCTCATACCGCCTGCAACCTCTGTAGGACGTGCTTAATGCTCAAGGCGCTGCGTTTTTCCGGCTGGCCGCTGTTGGCCGGCGTGCTTGTCGCTCTACTGATTATCCAGCGCTACCCGGAATGGGTGGGCCTGCCGAGCCTCGACGTCAACTTGCAGCAGGCGCCGCAAACCAAGGCGGTGCAACAGGGGCCGGTGTCCTATGCCGACGCCGTGACCACCGCGGCGCCAGCCGTGGTGAACCTGTACACCACCAAGGTCATCAACAAACCCAGCCATCCGTTGTTCGAAGACCCGCAATTCCGGCGCTTCTTCGGCGACAACTCGCCCAAGCAGAAGCGCATGGAGTCGAGCCTGGGGTCGGGCGTGATCATGAGCCCGGAAGGTTATATTTTGACCAACAACCACGTCACCAGCGGTGCCGACCAGATCGTGGTGGCCCTCAAGGACGGCCGCGAAACCCTGGCCCGGGTGATCGGCAGCGACCCGGAAACCGACCTCGCGGTACTGAAGATCGACCTCAAGAACCTCCCGGCCATCACCATCGGCCGCTCCGACAGCATCCGCATCGGCGACGTGGCCCTGGCCATCGGTAACCCGTTCGGCGTCGGCCAGACCGTGACCATGGGCATCATCAGCGCCACCGGGCGCAATCAGTTGGGCCTGAACAACTACGAGGATTTCATCCAGACCGACGCCGCGATCAACCCCGGCAACTCCGGCGGCGCGCTGGTGGATGCCAACGGCAACCTGACCGGGATCAATACGGCGATCTTCTCCAAGTCCGGCGGCAGCCAGGGCATCGGTTTCGCCATTCCGGTGAAGCTGGCGATGGAGGTGATGAAGTCCATCATCGAGCACGGCCAGGTGATTCGCGGCTGGCTGGGTATTGAAGTCCAGCCGCTGACCCAGGAACTGGCGGAGTCCTTCGGCTTGTCCGGGCGGCCCGGCATCGTGGTGGCGGGGATTTTCCGCGACGGCCCGGCGCAGAAGGCCGGCCTGCAACTGGGCGATGTGATCCTGAGCATCGATGGCGAGCCGGCCGGCGATGGCCGCCGCTCGATGAACCAGGTGGCGCGGATCAAGCCCACCGACAAGGTGACGATCCAGGTCATGCGCAACGGCAAGGAGCTCAAGCTCACCGCTGAAATCGGCCTGCGCCCACCGCCGGCACCGGTGGTGCTCAAGGAAGAGCAGTAAGGCGCGTCAAGCCTTTCCCCCTGTGGCGAGGGAGCTTGCTCCCTCGCCACAAAGAAAGGCGCTCGATTGGCAAATCAGCAATAGCATGAATTCTCACTAGTAGTGTTATATTGTTTCAATTATAAGAATTGGAACAATATAACATGCCGCATCTAAAACGGATGTCCCTCGCCGGCCTGGCTTTGGGCCTGCTGGGCGATCCGGCCTGCGCCGAAGACATCCAGCCGCTGGAACTGGACGCCGTCAACGTGACGTCCGACTACGAATCCCCCACCGGGCCCGTCACGGGCTATCGCGCTACCCGCTCTGCCAGCGCCACCAAAACCGACACGGCCCTGCGCGACATCCCGCAATCGATCAGCGTGATTCCCGCCAGCGTGCTCAAGGACCTGGGCAGCACCAACGTCGAACGGGCATTGGAATATGCCGGCGGTGTATCGAAGCAGAACAACTTCGGTGGCCTGACGCTCTACGAATACAGCGTGCGCGGCTTCACCACATCGGAGTTCTACAAGGACGGCTTCAGTGCCAACCGTGGCTATCCGAGCACGCCGGACACGGCGAACATCGAACGCATTGAAGTGCTCAAGGGCCCAGCCGCCAGCCTGTATGGACGGGGCGATCCCGGCGGTACGGTGAACATCGTCACCAAGAAACCCCAGCCCGAAGCCTTCACCACCTTGCAAACCAGCGCCGGCAGTTGGGATCGCTACCGCACCGCGCTGGACGTCAACACGCCACTGGATACCGAAGGCAACCTGTTGTCGCGGGTCAACCTGGCGATCGAGGACAACCACAGCTTTCGCGATCACGTCGACAGCCAGCGCGTCTTCATCGCGCCTTCCATCAGTTGGCAATTGAACCCCGACACCCGGTTGCTGGTGGAAAGCGAAATCGTGCGCCACAGCTCGACGTTCGACCGTGGCATCGTCGCCCCGAACAACCGCTGGAGTGGCGTTTCCCGCTCGACCTTTCTGGGCGAACCCAACGACGGCGACATCGACAATCACAACAACATGCTCCAGGCCGCCCTCGAACATCAGCTCAACGACACCTGGCAACTGCGCCTGGCCAGCCATTACAAGCAGGGTGAACTCTGGGGTTTTGCCTCCGAAGCACGACCACTGAACGCCGACGGCAACACGGTGGACCGCCGCTATCGCGAGCGCGACAACAATTGGCACGACAGCATCACCCAACTGGAATTGCGCGGCTTGTTCGACCTCGGGCCGTGGCGGCATGAGCTGCTGATCGGCAGCGAATACGAGGATTACCGCAAGAACGAGCGCGTGACCAACATCGCCGGCGCTTACCCCATCGACATCTATCAGCCGGTCTACGGCCAGCCAAAACCCAATGGCGCTCGGACCGGCACCGACTTCTTCGAACATGTGCAAAGCCGCGCGCTGAACCTGCAGGACCAGATCGTCTTCACCGACAAGCTGCGGGGCATGCTCGGCGTACGTTATGAGCATTTCGAGCAGAGCATCGACGATCACACCCGCAATCGCACCAACCGCCAACGTCACGATGCCCTGACGCAGCGGGCCGGCCTGCTGTATCAACTGACGCCCGAGGTTGGCCTGTTCGCCAACGCCTCCACCTCGTTCAAGCCCAACAACGGCCTGGATGCCGGTGGGAAAACCTTTGATCCCGAGGAAGGGGTTGGCTATGAAGTGGGGATCAAGAGCGAGTTGTTCGACGACCGCCTGAGCACCACCCTGGCGGCGTTCCATATAGAGAAGGAAAACGTCCTGGCGCAAATCGCCGGGACTGATTTCTACAGTGCCATGGGTAAGGCCCGCAGCCAGGGCATCGACCTGCAATTCACCGGGCAGGTGACCGACGCCGTGCGGGTGATCGGAGCCTATGCCTACATCGATGCCGAAGTGACCCAGGGTGACGAGCAAATCCCCACGGGCAGCCGGATCCTCGGCGTCGCCAAACACAGCGCCAGCCTGCTGGGCGTCTACGAATTCCAGGACGGGCACCTGCGCGGTTCGGATGTTGGCGCGGCGTTCACCTACGTCGGCGATCGCTCGGGCGAAGCTGGCAAGGATTTCGAACTGCCGGCCTACCACACCGTGGACCTGCTGGCCCATTACAAGGCCAGCGATGACGTCACCGTGGGGCTGAACCTGAACAACGTCTTCGACGAAAAATACTACGAGCGCGCCTACAGCAACTACTGGGTCACCCCCGGCGAGCCGCGCAACTTCACCGTCAGTCTCACCTTCGCTCTGTAAAAGGAAAATCCGCATGAAATACCCCAAGACCTTCGCCCTGCTCGGCCTGCTCCTGGCCACACAGGCCTCGGCCCATGGCCTGTGGACCGAACAGCGTCGCGACAACATCGAAGTGATCTACGGCCACGGCGCCGAAGACAATGCCTTCAAGGCGCAGAAAATCAGCGGCGCCTGGGCCTACGACCTGGGCGGCAAGATGATCCCGGTCACCGTAGAGCGCCTGCCGGACCACGCCCGCCTGCAACCGCTCAAGCCGCCCGCGGTGCTGGCCGTGGCGCTGGACAACGGCATGTGGTCCCAGACGGCCGACAAGAAGTGGATCAATGAAGGCCGCAGCAAAGTGCCCGGGGCGATCGAGTCGACCCACACGTTCAAGTACAGCCTGGCGATCTATGAGCCGGGAGCGAAACTGCCGACGCTTGCACCGATCAAGTTCGTGATCCTGCCGGAAGTCGACCCGCTGACCGTTGGCCCGGGCCAGTCATTGCCGGTACGGGTACTGCTGGACGGCAAACCGGCGGCCGGTGTGAAACTGGTGGGCGACTACCGCAGCGCGCCGAACACCGTATCGACTGAAACCGACGCAGAAGGCCGGGCCAAGGTGCTGGTGCGCAACGAAGGCTTGAATGTGATCGCGGCGCAGATGGAAATTGCACTCAAGGACAACAAGGACGTGGCCACCCGCGGCGTGTTCACCTCGTTGACCTTCCTGGGCGAGCCACATCACGAGTAACGCCCAGAACCTAATGTGGGAGCGAGCCTGCTCGCGATGGGGCCAGCACAATCACCGCAACACTCAAGCCGGAGTCAAGCACTCCGGCCCATTGAGTTTCGGATCATTGACCATGTTGGCCAGCACTCGCTCGCGCAGTGCCGCCGGCTCGCTTGCCAGCAGCCCTTGCAAGGCATGCAGCGGTGTCTCGGGGTCGAGCCACAGGCGCTGGCCTTCTTCGTCCAGGATCAACGGCCGGCGCTGACCCGCCGCCGGTTGGGTGATGACCGCCGTGCTCAGCCACACCTGTTCCTGTACCGGATACGCCTCCCAGATCGCGGCAAAAAACAGTGATGAACCCTCCCCCGGCGTCAACCAGTACGGACGCTTGCGCGTGCCGCCGCGCCACTCATAGAAACCATTGGCCGGCAGCAGGCAACGGCGCAGGCGCAAGGCCTCGCGGAACATCGGTTGTTCGGCCACGGTTTCAGCCCGAGCATGGGCCGGGGTGCGGGACAGGTCGGTCAGCCACGGCGGCGTCAGGCCCCAGCGCGCCCGGGCCAGTTCGCGCTGGCCCTCGGCGCCGGCCCGCAGGATCAGCACCGAATCGTTGGGCGAAATATTCCATTGGGCCTTCTGATCGGCGGGGAAACCGGGCAGGGCCGCGAAGCTGGGGTTCCAGCGAAACAGGGCAAAACGTCCACACATGGGGCAACACGACTCTTGATCGAACAAACGACCGCCAGCCTAACAGACCAGCGTGCCGGGGTAGCTGTCCGGTTCATCGCCGGGCAACGGCAGTGCGGCATTGTACGCGGCGATCAACTCCCGGGCGTATAGCGCCTGGTCGTCCTCCACCGCCAGTCCCAACAGGCCTTGCATGGGCAACTCCCCCGCACCGCCCAGCAAATCACGTCCCACCAGATGCGCCGTGATGCCTTCGCTCGCCAGCATCCCTTGCAACAACTCACCTTCCATCAGGTTTTCCAGCTCGTAGATTCGCTGCATGGGCGCCCCCTTCACTCGTTTTCGCTGCGGACCTCGAGATGCCACTCATCTTCATGGACCTGCAGCACGAAGGTTATCGGTCGGCAACACACCGGACAGTCCTCAATATAGGTCTGGTCGCCGCCGGACAAATCCAGAACCGCTTCCGCTGGTTCGCCGCAATAAGGACATTCGTAGCGTTCGGTTTCCAGCATCGCGGTCTCCCAAGTGACTTGTGCGTATAATCGCCGGTCTATTTGCAGGGCTATTTTTGTCTGGCTTATCTTCCAGACCGTGCCCTGTCGTTTTTTCGTTAGAACCTTTACTTACCCTAGCCGTTTCCAACAAGAGAGCATGATGGGCGAATTCGATGCCATCCGACCTTACGACGACAGCGAAGTCCCAGCGGTGCTGGCACGACTGCTTGGCGACAAGGCGTTTCTAGATATCCTCACCCACTTCCGCTTCCCACGCCTGGCCGGCGCCTTCGGCTGGATGCTCAAACCTCTTATAGCGCAAAGATTGCGCCGTGAGTTCGCCGGAGTGACGTCGGTTGCCACGTTGCAGGACAAGGTGGAGTTCTACGTCGACCACACCATCGAGCGCGCCACCGATGGCGTGACCTACACCGGGGTCGAGCAATTCAAGTCCGGCAGTGCGTACGTGTTCATCGCCAACCACCGCGATATCGTGATGGACCCGGCCTTCGTCAACTACGCCGTGTACCACGCCGGCCTGCCGACCCCGCGCATCGCCATTGGCGACAACCTGCTGCAAAAGCCTTTTGTCAGCGACCTGATGCGCCTGAACAAGAGTTTCATCGTGCACCGCTCCATCACCGGGCGACGGGAAAAAATGGCGGCGTACCAGTTGTTGTCGGCGTACATCAACCATTCGATCCGCAACGATTGCGCCTCGATCTGGATCGCCCAGGCCGAAGGACGGGCCAAGGACGGTGACGACCGGACCGAATCGGCGATCCTCAAGATGTTCCACATGAGCCGCAAGGACGAGCCGTTCGGCGAGGTGATCCAGTCACTGAACCTCACACCGGTGTCGATCAGCTACGAATACGACCCGTGCGACCAGGCCAAGGCCCGCGAGTTGTACATCCGCGCCACCACCGGCACCTACACCAAGGCCCCGGGCGAGGACGACGTGAGCATCGCCAAGGGCATCACCGGCTACAAGGGCCGGGTCCACGTGAACTTCGCCGCGCCCATCACCGAGCTGTTCGAGGACACCAAGCAATTGGCCCAGGAGATGGACCGGCAGATTCTCGGCGGCTACCGCCTGTTCCCGGTGCACTACCTGGCTTACGCCCAATGGGCCGACGCCGACCCGCAGTTGCAGGTGCCTAAGGCGGCCGAGGTGTTCGGTGCCGAGGAGCTGGCCAAGGCCCAGGAAGAATGGCAGCGCCGGCTGGACGCTTGCCCGCCGGAGCACCGGCCGTTCCTGGTGCTGCAATACGCAACGCCGGTGCGCAATCAGTATCGGGTCAAGGCGGGGTTGGCGCTTTAAAGCCGGGCTTGCGAGGGCCTGGTGTGGCCTCTGTGGCCTCTGTGGCCTCTGTGGCCTCTGTGGCCTCTGTGGCCTCTGTGGCGAGGGAGCTTGCTCCCGCTCGATTGCGCACAGCAATCGCAAAACGGGATTGGGGGTTATGACCGTTCGAGGGGGGCTGCTGCGCAACCCAGCGGGAGCAAGCTCCCTCGCCACAAAAAGCGTCTTTGCCTGGCAACCTCCTTTGCCCCCTGCAAACGCTTTTGCCGCAGCGACTTCATCAGAACTGCGTACTGATCCACGACACCAGCAACGCCAACGCCAGGCAACCAAAGCCAAACCGGTAGAAAAACCGGTTCATCCGCTGAGTGGCCAGGTCCAGCAGCGCTTCGAATCGTTCGTTGCCATCGCGATTGCGCGCTTCAAGGCAGGCCCGCGCCCGTTGTTCACGGCGGCGCGTCGCATGCAGCACCCAGCCGCCCGGGCAGGCAAACAGCAACGCGAACAGGTTGATCAGTTTGGCGGGGTGGGCGGCGAACAACGAAAGCAGATGCAGCGACATCACGAACCTCAAGCGAAAAACGGACAGGACACGCCCGTGACCTACGAACAGGGCGCGGATTCTACCGAAAGCCTGCCGCCCTGCACCGTTTTTTCCGACCAGTAACGATCCCGCCGCAGCGCTGGGTTCTTTCATGACGAAGGAGCAAGCCCAGGGTTAATTTCACCCGTCACGGTTTCGTCATCTGATTAGGCCACTCTGTCGCCCTTCAAACCTGCACGGAACCCCTCATGTTGCACGCCGAAAACCAGGATCGCCTCTATCTCATCAGCCCAAGCGACGAACAGCAAAACCTCGTCGACAGTCTGTCCTTCAACGTGCAGGACCGACATTGGCTGGTGTATTGCGCCCTGGGCGGCCATCAACATGCCGACCTTCCGGAGACAGACCTGCTGACCGGGATCAGTGTGCTGGAGTTCTATTCCCAGGCCGCCTGAAAAAACTGTGGGAGCGAGCTTGCTCGCGATAGCGGTGGATCAGCCAACATTGAGGTGGCTGACACTCCGCTATCGCGAGCAAGCTCGCTCCCACAGGGTTTATGAGGCCTTGTTACTTACTCGGCCAGCACCTGGCCAATGGTCGGGTCCTTGAACAGCCGGGTCAGGGCATCGCTCAAGACATCGCTGACCAGCTTGGTGTTGGTGTCCTGGTTAGGCGCCATGCCGAAGCGCTGGTCCAGGGAAGCACCGTAACGACCGCTGTAGCGGCGGCTGGCGTTCTGCACGTCGGAGCGGAAGGTCGCACCGATGGTGGCTTCGGTCACGTACATGCCTTCCTTGGGCGACTGGTACTTGAGCTCGGCCAGGGTCACGGTCAGTTGCGGCGCATTCAAGGCATTGGCGGTCGGCGTGAAGCCCAGCAAACGCACGGCGGCTTCAGCCTGGGCCTGCAGCTTGGGCAGGATCTGCGCGCCCTGCACCGTGATCACACTGGTTTCCGGATACAGGCCGCCACGGGTGCCGAGCGTCGGCGACGGACGACCGTCCACCACCCGCACCACCACCGGCTGGCCACGACCCACAGGCGCCAGCTGGGCATTGAGCTTGGGCTCCGGGTTAAGTTGTTGCGGGCTGTGGGCGCAGCCGACGAGGGTCAGACTGGTCACAGCGATCAAACCGAACAACAGGCGTTGCAACATGCTCTTCTCTCCAGAATCGGGCACAAACAGGCCGGCAGTATAGCGGTGCGCCATCGCCGTGAACTAGCGTCGCACGATGAATACTGAAATGTCTGACACGGGCCGTGGTTGCCGGTTCCTGTCACCCCATTGTCACGGTCCTTACACCGGCATGTCATGGGCCGCTGTCAGGCTTATCCCAAGCTCCCTGACCCGGTATCCGATCATGCGCTTCCTTATTTCCCTGTTCACCCCTCGCCCTCATCACCGCAGCTTCGCCTTGCTCGATCGCAACGGCCGTTGCCAGGCATTCAAGCAGTGCAGCCTGCAACCCATGGGCGAAGGCTGGGTGGAAATCGAAGAGATCCGTCTCAACTGGCTGCACCAGCCATTGCCCGCCAGCGCCCGCGTGCAACCGCTTCCTGCCCGCGCACGTAACCGGCAGCTGTTGACCATCTGACCGGACGGCTAATAAAAGTCATTAAACACGACCATTTCCCTGCGTTTCTTCGATACAATCTCCCCCCGATTATAAGGACGTCTCCTGATCGGGCCTCGCAACACCGCTGATGCGCTGGTATTGGCACCCCGCAACGCCCACAGAGAGCCGCCCACACAGATCGAGTGAAGCTGGCGTGCTTGCTGTTCCTCCAGGCAAATCACCACTTTTCGCGAATCTGCAGAGCTGTCATTACGCTCGGTCACTGAGCTGTCTGCCCGTTTTGCCTGTCATGTACTACATGGGGGCAACCAAACCGGGCGCAGTGCCAGGCTGGGACAGCCCTTTTTTGAGGTTCACGTCTTCAAAAGAGCGTGAAAAAACGGGTTTTCACAACTTCACGAGAGTGTGGCGAGCAAATGAAGAGTTTTGCGTCTGAACAAGCACCATTAGCGTCTGAAACAGCCCAACGACACAGGACCGGATATCGCTCAAGAACCGGCGCCTGAAGCCTGTCCGCTACGGATTTGGTTGCACGAACGGATGTCTCGGCCATAAGTCGAATTGCCTGCCCGGCGCTTAAATGAGTTCATGTGACTCTTGAGGCCAGGCTGCATGCATCCGCAGTAGGTGCGAAAAATTGCGAAGATTCGGACATGGCGATCCTGGCCATGGATAACTGGGGCGCAACTGACCTGCCCCGCCACTCCTGGCCGCTATGCCGACAATTTGGTGCTGCAGATTTTGGAGACGCGTTAAATGGCGCATAACGAAGCAGTCGATGTAGTTCTGGTAGGGGCCGGTATCATGAGTGCCACCCTGGCCGTACTGCTCAAGGAGCTCGACCCCGCGATCTCGCTGGAAGTCGTCGAGCTGATGGATTCCGGTGCCGCGGAGAGTTCCAACCCTTGGAACAACGCCGGCACCGGTCACGCCGGGCTGTGTGAGCTCAATTACACGCCCCAGGCGGCCGACGGCAATGTCGACATCAAGAAAGCCGTGCACATCAACACCCAGTTCGAGGTGTCGAAGCAGTTCTGGACGTACCTGACCAAAAAAGGCACGTTCGGCTCCTCCAAGTCCTTCATCGCCTCGGTGCCACACCTGAGCTTCGTGCAAGGCGAGAAAGGCGTGTCGTTCCTGAAGAAGCGCTTCGAGCTGATGCACCAGCATCACGCCTTCGCCGACATGGAATACACCGAGGACAAGGCCCGGATGGCCGAGTGGATGCCGCTGATGATGCCTGGCCGGCCGGCCGATGAGGTCATCGCCGCCACCCGCGTCATGAACGGTACCGACGTCAACTTCGGCGCCCTGACCAACCAGTTGCTCAAGCACCTGACCAGCGCCCCGGACACCCAGGTCAAATACTGCAAGCGCGTCACCGGCCTCAAGCGCAACGGCAGTGGCTGGACCGTGAGCATCAAGGACGTCAATTCCGGCAGCAGCCGCGATGTCGACGCCAAGTTCGTGTTCCTCGGTGCCGGCGGTGCGGCGTTGCCGCTGCTGCAAGCCTCGGGCATCGAGGAAAGCAAGGGCTTCGGCGGCTTCCCGGTCAGTGGCCAGTGGCTGCGTTGCGACAACCCGGAAGTGGTCAAGCACCACCAGGCCAAGGTCTACAGCCAGGCCGCCGTGGGCTCGCCACCGATGTCGGTACCGCACCTGGACACCCGCGTGGTCGATGGCAAGAAATCCCTGCTGTTCGGGCCATACGCCGGTTTCACCACCAAGTTCCTCAAGCACGGCTCGATCATGGACCTGCCGCTGTCGGTACGTGCCGGCAACATCGGCCCGATGCTGGCCGTGGCCCGGGACAACATGGACCTGACCAAGTACCTGATCAGCGAAGTGATGCAGTCCATGGAACAGCGCCTGGAATCCCTGCGTCGCTTCTACCCCGAGGCGAAAGCCGAGGACTGGCGCCTGGAAGTGGCCGGCCAACGGGTGCAGATCATCAAGAAAGACCCGAAGAAAGGTGGCGTCCTGCAGTTCGGTACCGAACTGGTGGCGGCCAAGGACGGCAGCCTCGCCGCCCTGCTCGGCGCATCGCCGGGTGCTTCGGTGACCGTGTCGATCATGCTGGAACTGATCGAGCGCTGCTTCCCGGACAAAGCCAAGGGCGAGTGGGCTGCCAAGCTCGCAGAGATCTTCCCGGCCCGGGAAAAAGTGCTGGAAACCGACGCGGCGCTGTATCGCAAGATCAATGCACAGAACAACATCGCGCTGGAGCTGGTTGAAGAAAGCAGCGAGACCCAAAGCTACGCTTGATTTGATCGCATAAAAAAACGCCCCGTTCTCCATGAGAGCGGGGCGTTTTTTATGGGTGACGCTTTCGTGGCGAGGGAGCTTGCTCCCGCTGGCCTGCGAAGCAGGCCCAGGATCAATCAGCCACGCGCCTTCTCGATCAATTCGATGTAATCCTCAGCATTACGCTGGTCGCGAACCAGCGCAACGAAATCATTGCCGTGCTCATCCTTGCCGTTGAGGTCATGGCCGGCCTCGACGAAGAACGTCAGGAAGCGTTCAAAGTCATCGACCCGCAGGCCGCGGTAGGCCTTGATCAGTTTGTGCAACGACGGCGACGTGGCATCGACCGGTTCGAAATTGAGGAACAGCTTGATCTGTTCATCGCCAATCTCGTCGCCAATCACTTGTTTCTTGTCTTTACGCATTGCCGGCTCCAGCTCGCACAGTTCACGGGGCGGGCAGTTTACCCCCGGCAGGCCTCGGGGCTCAACGCGGGCGTTCGGCACCAGTGTGCAGGTCCGCCCAGATATGACCGTTGGCGTAAGTGAGAAACTGCACATAGACCGTGTTGTTGCGCAGCAGATCGATGACCACCCGGTACTGGGCCTGTGGATAAGACAGCGTCAGGGTCTTGCTCGCCTCGTCGAAAACCGGTTTCTTCAGGCTTTTGCTTTCGCCGTCGAAGTTAAGGATCACCTGGCTGAGGGTCGCGCCCTTGTTCATCGGCTTGCCCTTGAGGCGGACCAGCAGCGGCGAAGTAACCGGAATCGGTTGCTGATTGGACTGACGCTGGTTACCCAGCACCACCGAATACTCGGTCACTTGCAGCAACTGCTGCTGTTCAGGCTGCTCCTGTCGCACCACCAGGTCATCAGGCGGCAGGAACTGACTGTGCATCGGCGCAGCCTCGGCCGCCAGGGGCAGGCTGGAGATCAACAGCAAAGTAGCGCAGCGGCGGATCGATACACGCATGACAAGCTCCAGGGTCTTGGCCGGGCACTCTAGCATGAGCCTGGGCGGTAAAAATAACGATCCAGATCAATACATCCGCGCAACGAGCACGGCATACTCAAAGAGCCATCAGCCCCGGTCTAGCGACGCATGCCTTTGTGGCGAGGGAGCTTGCTCCTGCTGGTTTTGTGTAGGAGCTGCCGAAGGCTGCGATCTTTTGATCTTTCGCTTGAGACTCAATTGCCTGGGAAAAGATCGCAGCCTCGTTGCACTCGGCAGCTCCTACGGGCCCAGCGGGAGCAAGCTCCCTCGCCACAGGGCCAGTGCCAGCCCCACCTTGCGAGGAGTATCCATGTCTTTCTCCGCCCCACCATTGTTTGCCGCCTGGCGCCAAACCTGGCGCGCCGGTTACACCCTTGAACGCCTGCGTGGCGACCTGGTGGCCGGGCTGACCGTCGGCATCATCGCCATCCCACTGGCCATGGCCCTGGCGATTGCCGTCGGCGTGCCGCCGCAACATGGCTTGTACACGGTGTTGGTGGCCGCGCCCTTGATCGCCCTCACCGGCGGCTCGCGCTTTAACGTCAGCGGGCCGACGGCGGCGTTCGTGGTGATCCTGCTGCCCATCACCCAACAATACGGCCTCGGCGGCCTGTTGTTATGCACCATGCTCGCCGGCCTGATTCTCGTCACCCTGGGATTGATGCGCGCCGGACGGCTGATCCAATACATCCCCTACCCGGTGATCCTCGGCTTTACCGCCGGGATCGGCGTGGTCATCGCCACCTTGCAACTCAAGGATCTGCTGGGGCTGACCACCGTCGGGCAAGCCAAGCACTACATCGAACAGTTGGGCGAACTGATCGTGGCACTGCCCAGTGCCCGGCTCGGCGATGGCATCATCGGCGTCACGTGCCTGGCGGTACTGATTGCCTGGCCACGCTGGGTACCGCGGGTTCCCGGGCATTTGGTGGCCTTGCTGGTCGGGGCGCTATTGGGACTGGCGCTGGAGCGCGGCGGTTGGCCGGTGGCGACATTGGGTGAGCGTTTCAGCTACGTGGTCGATGGCGTCAGCCACCCCGGTATCCCGCCGTTTTTACCGAGTTTCGAGTGGCCATGGAACCTGCCAGATGGCCAGGGTCATCCCTTGACGCTTTCCTATGACCTGATCCGCCAATTGCTGGGCCCGGCCTTCGCCATTGCCATGCTTGGCGCCATCGAATCGCTGCTGTGCGCCGTGGTGGCGGATGGGATGACCGGCAGCAAGCACGACCCCAATGCCGAGCTGATCGGCCAAGGCCTGGGTAACCTCGTGGCGCCGCTGTTCGGCGGTATCACCGCCACGGCGGCCATTGCCCGCAGCGCGACCAATGTGCGCAGCGGCGCTTCTTCACCGCTGGCCGCGATCATTCACAGCCTTGTGGTGCTACTGGCGATGGTGCTGCTGGCGCCATTGTTCAGCTACCTGCCCATGGCCGCACTGGCGGCGCTACTGGTGATAGTGGCCTGGAACATGAGCGAAGCCGGACACGTGTTGCATACCTTGCGCATCGCCCCGCGCAGCGACGTACTGGTGCTGCTGACCTGCCTTAGCCTGACCGTCCTGTTCGACATGGTCATGGCCGTCGCCGTCGGTCTGCTGCTGGCCGCCGGGCTGTTCATCAAGCGCATGAGCGAACTGACCGACAGCGCCGAACTGCCCCGCCACTTCCACCAGGCCCTGCTGGACATGCCCGAGCATGTACGCTGCTACGCAATTCGTGGGCCGCTGTTCTTCGGTGCGGCAGAAAAAGCCCTCGACGTGCTGCGCAAGTTCGATCCGGGGGTGCGCGTGGTGGTGGTGGAAATGAGCGCCGTGCCCATGCTGGACATGACCGCGCTGGCTGCGTTTGAAAACATCCTCAAGGATTACCGCAAGCAGGGCATCGGCCTGATCCTGGTCGCGACGGCGCCAAGGGTGCGCCTGAAGCTGCGCCGTGCCGGTATCCATCGCGAGCAGCGGCAATTGGCGTATGTGCAGACCCTGGAGCAGGCGCGGGTCAAGAGCGAGCAATGGCTGGCTGCTGGCAGCACCGCTCACGCAAGCCCTGCCTGACCGTGGCGAGGGCGGATACCAAAACTGTGGGAGCGAGCTTGCTCGCGATGACGGCGGCACGTCCGACACCCAGGTAATCTGACACTCCGCTATCGCGAGCAAGCTCGCTCCCACTCTCGGGAACAAGCTCCTCGCTACGGCGTACTAGTCGAACTGGGCGCGCATCCAGGCGTGGTATTGCGCCACGCCGGCCTCGCCTTCACGGGGTGCCCAGTGGGCCAGTTCGCCCTCGCCCACGGGCCGGTAGGGGCCGGCCTTGCATTCGAACATCAGGCTGTCGGCTTCCAGCACCACCAATCCGTGATACACGCCGGCCGGCAGGTCGACGCCGAGGCAATCGCCACCGGCCTGCAAGATGCGCTTGTCCACCACCGCGCCGGCTTCATCAAAGATCAACACCCCCAACCGCCCCTTGAGCACCAGCAAGGTTTCCGCCTTGTCGGCGCTCAGATGGCGGTGCGGCGGGATGTAGGTCGAAGGCTGCAAGCCCACCGCCATGCGGTGGCACGGCTCATCCATCTCGTGGAAGTTATGGTGCTGCCGCCCACGAGGGCTGGCCGCAGCTTTTTCGGCCAATTCATCGAACAGCGCATGGTCCAGAAAGCTTGGCCGGATCATCGATTACATTCCCTTGACGGCGAAAATGCCATTGGCGTTGCGCCAGTAACCTTTGTAGTCCATGCCGTAGCCGAAGATGTAGCGGTCGATGCACGGCAGGCCGACGAAATCGGCTTTCAAGTCCGGACGGGCCTTGCGGTCGTGGTCCTTGTCGATCAGCACGGCGGTGTGCACGGCGCGGGCACCGGCGTGTTTGCAGAAGTCGATGATCGCGCCCAGGGTGTGACCTTCGTCGAGGATGTCGTCGATGATCAGCACGTCGCGGTCGATGAACGAGACTTCCGGCTTGGCTTTCCAGAACAGGTCGCCGCCGCTGGTTTCGTTGCGATAACGCGTCGCGTGCAGGTAGGACGCTTCCAGGGGGAAGTTCAGGTAGGTCAGCAGCTTGCCGGAGAAAATCAGCCCGCCGTTCATGACACAGAACACCACCGGATTGGCATCGGCCAGTTGCTCGTTGATTTGCGCACCGACACGGGCGATAGCCGCTTCGACTTCGGCTTCGGTGTACAGGCAGTCAGCCTCTCGCATGATTTGACGGATATGCTCGAGATCAGCGGACATGGCGCTCTCCAGGGGAAGTTGAGGGGAGGGACGGGTTCGGAAAAACGGGCAAAGGTACGCATCCCGCCCGGCCAGATCAAGCGTTTGTGGACTAACGTTCTGTATTGTCTATAGGACAACACCCTCGGATAGATTAATCTAGACCGGTTTTTTTGCCCGCCGTCGGAGCCTTCCCCATGCCCATCCTCGAGATCCGCCATCCGCTGATCAGACACAAACTCGGCCTGATGCGCCGCGCTGACATTAGCACGAAGAACTTCCGTGAACTCGCCCAGGAAGTCGGTGCCCTGCTCACCTACGAGGCCACCAAGGACCTGCCGCTGGAGTCTTATGAAATCGACGGCTGGGCCGGTACGGTCCAGGTCGAGAAAATCGCCGGCAAGAAAATCACCGTGGTGCCGATCCTGCGCGCCGGTATCGGCATGCTCGAGGGCGTACTGAGCCTGATCCCGGGGGCCAAGGTCAGCGCCGTGGGCGTGGCTCGCAACGAGCAGACCCTGCAGGCGCACACCTACCTGGAAAAACTGGTGCCGGAAATCGACGAGCGCCTGGCGATGATCATCGACCCGATGCTCGCCACCGGCAGCTCCATGGTCGCCACCATCGACCTGTTGAAAAAAGCCGGTTGCCGGGACATCCGCGCCATGGTGCTGGTCGCGGCCCCCGAAGGCATCAAGGCCGTGCACGATGCCCACCCGGACGTGACCATCTACACCGCGTCCATCGATCAGAAACTCAACGAACACGGCTATATCATCCCGGGCCTGGGCGATGCCGGCGACAAGATCTTCGGCACCAAGCAGAAGGACGCTTGAGCATGCAGGATGAGTTCAACGATCCGCTCTGGCGCCAGGTGTTGTCCGGCGCGCAGATGCTGTTCGTCGCCTTCGGCGCGCTGGTACTGATGCCGCTGATCACCGGGCTGGACCCTAACGTGGCCCTGTTCACGGCCGGCCTGGGAACGATCCTGTTCCAAATCGTCACCGGGCGCCAAGTGCCGGTGTTCCTGGCCTCGAGCTTTGCCTTCATCACCCCGATCATCCTCGCCAAGGGCCAGTTCGGCCTGGCCGCGACCATGGGCGGCGTGATGGCGGCAGGTTTCGTCTACACCTTTCTGGGCCTGGCGGTGAAGATCAAGGGCACCGGGTTCATCGACCGTCTGCTGCCGCCGGTGGTGATTGGCCCGGTGATCATCTCCATCGGCCTGGCCATGGCGCCGATTGCCGCCAACATGGCGATGGGCAAGGCCGGCGACGGTACCGAGCTGATTCATTATCAAACCGCGATGCTGATTTCGATGCCAGCCCTGCTCACCACCCTGATCGTGGCGGTGTTCGGCAAAGGTATTTTCCGCCTGGTGCCGATCATTTCCGGCGTGCTGGTGGGCTTTGCCATGGCATTTTTCTTTGGCGTCGTGGACACCGCGAAAATCGCCGCCGCGCCGTGGTTCGCCCTGCCGCACTTCACCGCACCGGAGTTCAACTGGCAGGCGATCCTGTTCATCGTACCGGTCGCCCTGGCGCCGGCCATCGAGCACATCGGCGGCGTGATAGCCGTGGGCAGCGTGACCGGTCGCGACTACCTGAAAAAACCCGGCCTGCACCGCACACTGCTCGGTGACGGCATTGCCACCACCGCCGCCGGCCTGTTCGGCGGCCCGCCCAACACCACCTACGCCGAAGTGACTGGCGCGGTGATGCTGACCAAGAACTACAACCCGAAGATCATGACCTGGGCGGCGATCTTTGCCATCAGCCTGGCATTCATCGGCAAGTTCGGTGCGCTGCTGCAAAGCATCCCGGTGCCGGTGATGGGCGGGATCCTGTGCCTGTTGTTCGGTTCGATTGCGGCAGTGGGCATGAACACCCTGATCCGCCACAAGATCGACCTGGGCGAAGCGCGCAACCTGGTGATCGTTTCGGTCACGCTGGTGTTCGGCATCGGTGGCGTGCTGGTGGGCACCGGCACTGGGCCGGACGACTTCGGCCTCAAAGGCATCGCGCTGTGCGCGGTGGTGGCGATCGCGCTGAACCTGCTGCTACCGGGCAATGACAGCTGGAAGCAGAAGCAGGCGGATGAGCCGCTGATCTGAAGCACTTTGTTGTCAGTCAGAAAGCCATCGCGAGCAAGCTCGCTCCCACAAGGGGATCTGTTGTGAACACAAATTTTGTGATCACTCGAGATCCACTGTGGGAGCGAGCTTGCTCGCGATGAGGCCCTTGAACCTCACAAAGCTATCGGCGCCCGTTCGCAGAGAGTGCTCAACGCCTGCGCCCACTGCCGCTCATCATTGAGGCAAGGCACCAGCACCAACTCTTCCCCCCCCGCCGCACGGAACTGCTCGCGGCCGCGATCGCCGATTTCCTCCAGGGTTTCAATGCAGTCGGCCACGAACGCCGGGCACATCACCAAGACTTTCTTCACGCCGCTTCTGGCCAGTTCCTCCAGGCGTGCTTCGGTATAGGGTTCGATCCACTTGGCCCGGCCCAATCGCGACTGGAACGACACCGACCACTGGCCAGCCTTGAGCCCCATGCGTTGGGCGAACAGCTCGGCAGTGCGAATGCATTGCGCGCGGTAACAGGTCGCCATGACCTCCGGCGGCGCGTTCTTGCAGCAGTCGGCATCCTTGAAGCAATGGAACCCTGTGGGGTCGAGCTTGGTCAGGTGTCGCTCCGGCAAGCCGTGGAAACTCAACAACAGATGATCGTGCTCCTGCATCAGGTACGGCTTGGCACTGGCCACCAGGGCGTCGAGGTATTCGGGCTGGTCGTAGAATGGCTGGAGAATCGAGAACTGCACATCGAGTTTCTTTTCTCGCACGACCCGCTTGGCCTCCTCGATCACCGTGGTCACGGTGCTGTCGGCGAACTGCGGATACAACGGCGCCAACGTGATCTTCTTGTGACCCTGGCTCGCCAGCCGCACCAACGCCGACTCAATGGACGGCTCGCCATAACGCATTGCCAGCTCTACCGGCCCCTGGGTCCACTGCGCGGTCATAGCCTGTTGCAGTCGGCGGCTGAGCACCACCAGCGGCGAACCCTCCTCCCACCAGATCGAGGCGTAGGCATGGGCCGATTGCTCGGGACGCTTGATCAGGATCAGCGACACCAGCAAGCGCCGCACCGGCCATGGCAGGTCGATGACATACGAATCCATCAGGAATTGATTGAGGTAGCGGCGCACATCGGCCACCGAAGTGGAGGCAGGCGAACCCAGATTCACCAGAAGCAACGCGTGATCGGTCATGCAACGTCCTATTTCAAAGGCGGCTGGACAAGTCTTCCAGGGCCGCAGGCAAATCAGTGAACCGGAATGTGAAACCCGCCGCCTGCAATCGGGCCGGCGTGGCGCGCTGGCCGCCGAGCAACAGCAATGACAACTCCCCCAGCGCGACTTTCAACGCAAGTTCCGGCATCGGCACCACGGCAGGCCGATGCAATACACGCCCCAGGGCCTTGGCAAAATCGCGGTTGCGCACCGGGTTCGGAGCGCACGCATTATAAGGACCGCTGGCCTCAAAGCGGTGCAGAAGAAAATCAATCAGGGCGATTTGATCGTCAATATGAATCCACGGCATCCACTGCCGACCATTACCGATACGCCCGCCCAGCGCCAGTTTGAACGGCAGCAGCAGCCGCGACAAAAAGCCGCCCTCGGCAGACAGGACCAGGCCGGTACGAACCAGCACCACGCGCATGCCCAACGCCTCGGCCCGTTGCGCGGTTTCTTCCCAGGCGATGCACAACTGGCTGGCGAAATCTTCACTCACCGGCCCCGATTCCTCGGTCAACTCACGCTCGCCACCGTCGCCATACCAGCCCACCGCAGAACCGGAAATCAACACCTGTGGTTTCTGCTCGCAACGCTCCAGCCACGCCAGCAAAACTTCCGTCAACGTGATGCGACTGCTCCACAACAACATCTTGCGCTTGTGGCTCCAGGGCCGGTCGGCAATCGGCGCTCCCGCGAGGTTGACCACCGCGTCCACCGGCTCGACAACTTCATCGAGCCTGGCAACGCCTCGCACGTCTGCCCCACAGATTTTCGCCACCTCTTCGGGTCGGCGACTCCATACCGTCAAGCGATGTCCCTGCCCCAACCAGAGGCGGCAGAGCTGACGTCCGATCAAACCAGTACCGCCGGTCAGCAATATGTGCATGAGATGTTCCTCGTATCGCGTTTTACCCGGCCCATTAGTCTATTTTTATAAGCAGGGATTTTTCGTATCGGACAGGGTCTGTGTTTAACAATAGGACAAGCTGTCCAAACGCGAACGGTAAAACTTATACCAAAAACCCGAATTGTACAGGTTTAAACGACGGCGTAGTCTGTACAGAAAGGTAAACGAGGCCCTCATGACTGTACCTATCGCAATCATCGGCACCGGCATCGCCGGACTTTCAGCCGCCCAGGCCCTGACGGAGGCCGGGCATATCGTTCAACTCTTCGATAAAAGCCACGGCAGCGGCGGACGCATGTCGAGCAAACGCAGCGACGCCGGCGCATTGGACATGGGCGCGCAATACTTCACCGCCCGCGATCGCCGCTTTGTCACCGAGGTCCAGCGCTGGCAAACCAACGGCTGGGCGGCGGAATGGAACCCGCAGCTCTACAACTTCCAGAACGGACAACTGAGCCCATCGCCTGACGAACAGACCCGTTGGGTCGGCACGCCGCGCATGAGCGCCATCACCCGCGCCTTGCTCGACAAGTTGCAGGTGCAGTTTTCCTGCCGGATCACCGAGGTGTACCGCGGCCAGGAACACTGGCATTTGCAGGACGCCGAAGGTTTCACCCACGGCCCCTTCGGCCAGGTGGTGATCGCCACGCCCGCGCCCCAGGCCACCGCATTGCTGGCGGCCGTACCGAAGCTGGCCGCAGTGGCCGCCGGCGTGAAGATGGACCCGACCTGGGCCGTGGCGCTGGCCTTCGAAACACCGCTGGATACGCCCATGGAAGGCTGCTTCGTACAGGACAGTCCCCTGGACTGGCTGGCGCGCAACCGCAGCAAGCCGGGACGCGACAACACGCTCGACACCTGGGTACTGCACGCCACCAGCGACTGGAGCCGGCAGCACATCGACCTGTCCAAGGAAGCGGTGATCGAACATCTGCACGGCGCCTTCGCCGAACTGCTGCACAGCGCGATGCCCGCACCGAGCTTCAGCGTGGCCCATCGCTGGCTCTACGCCCGCCCCGCCGGCAACCACGAATGGGGCGCCTTGGCCGATGCCGACCTGGGCCTGTATGTGTGCGGCGACTGGTGCCTGTCCGGCCGGGTCGAAGGCGCATGGCTCAGCGGCCAGGAGGCTGCACGCCGCCTGCACGCAAGCCTGCAGTAAAGCGCGTCACCCATCGCTATCCGCTGCTGTCGAAAGAGACAGCAGCCTGCCTGCGACACAGACTGACGTCGCCTCGCCACATAATCCGGTTGACTTGCGCACGTTCGGACCTATGATGAAAATATTGTACAGAAATACAAAACTGTACAAGATTTAGCAATCAGAGGTCGCCCATGCCCAGCACAGCCATCGCCAAACCCAGAATCGCCATCAGCGCCTGCCTGATGGGGGCTGAAGTTCGCTTTAACGGCGGGCACAAGCAATCGCAGTTGTGCAGCCGCACCCTCGTCGACTATTTCGATTTCGTGCCGGTGTGCCCCGAAGTCGCCATCGGCCTGGGTATCCCCCGGGAGCCGATTCGCCTGGTGGGCGACCCCGAACATCCCGAGGCGCTCGGCACGGTGAATCGCGACCTCAACGTGACCAGGCCACTGGCCGACTACGCAAAGCAAATGGCTGGGGAACTGGATGATATCTGCGGCTATATCTTCATGCAGAAATCGCCGTCCTGCGGACTGGAACGGGTCAAGGTCTATGACCACAACGGCGTGACCCAGGACGGCGGCGGGCGCGGCATCTATGCCCAGGCCTTCTGCGAACGCCACCCCGACCTGCCGGTGGAGGAAGACGGCCGCCTCAACGACCCGGTGCTGCGCGAGAACTTCCTGACCCGGGTGTTCGCCTATGCCGCCTGGCAACCTTTGCGTCGCGACGGACTGACCCGTCGCGACCTGATCGAATTCCACGCGCGCTACAAATACCTGCTGATGGCCCACAACCCGGTGCAATACAAGGCCCTGGGCAATTTGCTGGGCAACATGGGCAAGGCCGACCCCAATGAGTTGGGCCCACGCTATTTCAGCGCATTGATGGCCGCCTTGAAGAAATGCGCCACCCGCCGCACCCACACCAACGTACTGCAACACCTGAGCGGTTACCTCAAGCGCGCCATCGACGCCGATGACAAACAGGAAGTACAGCATCTGATCGAGCAATATCGCCTCGGCATCGTGCCCTTGGTGGTGCCACTGACACTGCTCAAGCATCACTTGCGCCTGCACCCCGATCCTTACCTGGCGCAGCAGGTCTACCTGCAACCACACCCGGAAAACCTCAGCTTGCGAAACGCTATTTGATGAAGATCGAACCCGACTCCAGCGCCAGCGAAGACCTGGGGGCCGACTTTGCCAAGGCCTTGGCGCAAGGCTGGCTGCCCATACGCGAGGTCGCCCGGCAAACCGGTGTCAACGCCGTCACGCTGCGAGCCTGGGAACGCCGTTATGGCCTGATCGTGCCGCACCGCACGCCCAAGGGCCACCGACTGTTCAATGCCGACCATGTGCAACGGATCCTGAGCATTCTCACCTGGATCGACCGTGGCGTTGCGGTGAGCAAGATCAAGCCGTTGCTGGACACGCCGCAGCCAACGAGCGAACCCGCACCGGTGCCGGAGAATGACTGGCAGCGTCAGCGCCACGCCCTGGTGCTGGCGGTGACGCAACTGGCCGAGCGCCAGATCGATGACCTGGTCAACCAGGCGATGGCGCTGTACCCACCCTGGACCGTGTGCGAGCAGTTGCTCTTGCCGTTGCTGGCCGAGCTGCACCTGCGCTGGCAAGGCCAGTTCGGTGCGCAGCTGGAACGGATCTTCCTGTTCTCGTGGCTGCGCAGCAAGTTCGGCAGCCGGATCTACCACAACAACCGTCAGTTGCGCGGCGCGCCACTGTTGCTGGTCAATCATTCGGACTCGCCCCAGGAGCCGCACTTGTGGCTCACCGCCTGGCTGGCCAGCAGCGCCGACTGCCCGGTGGAAGTGTTCGACAGCCCGCTACCGGCGGGAGAACTGGCCCTGGCGGTCGAGCGCCTCAAGGCCCGCGGCGTCCTACTGTATGCCAGTCACGCACTCAACCTGTCCCAACTGCCCAGGCTACTGGGTGGAATCGATTGTCCGATCGTCATTGCCGGCCCGGCCGCGTCGATCCACCAAGCCAGGTTATCCACAGGCGTGTCGATGATTGACGTCTCTTGGGCCGAAGACCCGTTATCGGCTCACCGCGAACTGAGTCGCCGAGAACTCCTCTAGATGGAAGACAGCATGCAACTGATCTGGCTGCGCAACGACTTGCGCCTGCACGACAACACCGCCCTTGCGGCGGCCGCAGCCCAAGGCTCCTGCGTGGCGGTGTACCTGACCAGCCCCGAACAATGGCGCGCCCATGACGACGCACCGTGCAAGATCGATTTCTGGCTGCGCAACCTCGGCGCGTTGAGTGCGGTCCTGGCCGAATTGAACATCCCACTGCTGATCCGCGCCGCTGCGCATTGGCACCAGGCACCGCAGGTACTGCTCAAGCTGTGTCGTGAACTGAACGTCGGCGCCGTGCATGTCAACGAAGAGTACGGCCTGAATGAAACGCGACGCGACGCCGAAGTCGCCCGCGCGTTGAATGACCTGGGCGTTGAATTTCACAGCCACCTCGATCAATTACTGTTCAAGCCTGGCAGCGTACTGACCAAGACCGGCAACTATTTCCAAGTGTTCAGCCAGTTCCGCAAGGTCTGCTACAGCCGTCTGCACTTTTCATTGCCAAGCCTGGTCGCCACGCCTGCCCGGCAGGCCCCCACCGGCATTGCCCGTGACCCGGTGCCGACGCAAGTCGATGGGTTCGTCCCGCCCGGCGAAGCGCTACGAGCGCTCTGGCCCGCCGGGGAAATCGAAGCCTGTCGGCGCCTGGACGCCTTTGTCGAGCAGCACATCGACGATTACCAAGGCGAACGGGATTATCCCGCCAGGCCCGGCACCAGCCAGCTATCGGCCTATCTGGTGGCCGGCGTGGTGTCGCCGCGTCAGTGCCTGCACGCCGCGCTGCAAGCCAACCAAGGTGAATTCGAGAGCGGAAGTGCCGGTTCTGTGACCTGGATCAATGAATTGCTCTGGCGCGAGTTTTATAAACACATATTAGTGGGCTATCCACGCGTGTCGCGCCATCGTGCGTTTCGCCCCGAAACCGAGGCGCTAGCCTGGCGCAAGGCCCCAGCAGAACTGGAAGCCTGGAAGCAAGCACGCACCGGCCTGCCGATTATCGATGCAGCCATGCGTCAATTGTTGGAGACCGGTTGGATGCACAACCGCTTGCGGATGGTCGTAGCCATGTTCCTGACCAAGAATCTGTTGATCGATTGGCGCGAAGGCGAGCGCTTTTTCATGCAGCACCTGATCGACGGCGACCTCGCCGCCAACAATGGCGGCTGGCAGTGGAGCGCCTCCACCGGCACCGATTCGGCGCCCTGGTTCCGCATCTTCAATCCGTTGAGCCAGTCGGAAAAATTTGACCGCGAGGGCCTGTTCATCAAACGCTGGCTACCTGAACTGAACGATCTGGACAGGCAACAGGTCCATAGCCCAAATACCCAGGGTGGCTTGTTTGGTGCCGTGGATTATCCGGCACCGATTGTCGACTTGAGCCAATCCAGGGCTCGCGCGCTGGCAGCGTTCAGAAACCTGCCGGCGCGACAGGACGCAGCCTTTGAAGGCATGGGCGATTAGCGAACATGAAATTACCAGCCTGCGGGATGCATTGTTTACCCGATAACATATAGTCTTACTAGTCGTACGGACTCTACTGAAAAGCTGCGAATCAGTGCGCTGTCCAATCGAAAGGAGCAGGGAATGGGTCTAAGACTGCCACGGCGCTATTGGCTCACCGGGGCTGGCAACGGAATCGGCGCTTCGTTGGCGGAAGCGATACTGCAGACGGGTGCATACCTGGCCGTCAGTTCGCGCTCGACCCAATCATGCGAAACCCTTTCGGTACGTTATCCAGGACAAGTGCTGACCGTGCCCGGCAATTTGACCGACAGCCAGGCCGTGCGCGAGATCGGCGAACAGATCGCCCGGCAATGGGGCGCCCTGGATCAGGTGATCGTCAATGCCGGGACGGCTGAGTACGTTGACGGGCAGCCGGCTGATCACACATTGATCGAGCATATTGTGCGCAGCAATCTACTGGCTGCCAGTTTCTGCATCGAAGTGGCCATGCCCTTGCTGCGCGCCGGGACCGAACCTCATCTTGTGGGTATTGCCAGCCCGGCAACTTACCTGCCCCCTTCACAAATAGAAGCGGGTGGCAGCGGGATGCGTCATCTGTTCGAATCGGCTCGGGCAGACCTGGCATACGCGGGTGTCGATGTGACGTTGGTACACCCTGGCTACGACGCCCCATTGCTGGGGCCCGACGATTGCCCCCAACCCCCGATTCACTGGTCGGCGGACGAAACAGCGCGGCACGTGCTGAATCAGTTGGTCGAGCGCCCGCGGGAAGTCGCGCTTCCCATCGCGTCCATGACCGCACTCTGGCCTTTGCCTTCGTCGACCGAATGCGTGCCGACCGATATTGGCTCATGCCAGGCGAAAAACGGCTATCCGATCAAGGGACAACCCTGAGCCGCTGATTGCCTTACACTGCGCGCCATGAAAACCATCCCTGTCCGTGAAATCCCGACACCGGCCGTCACGTGTTCGACGTGCGCGGCGTGCTGCTGCCAGTTGGAAGTGATGCTGATCACCGACACCGGGGTCCCGGAGCGCTTTATCGACACGGACGACTGGGGTGGAGAGGTGATGCTGCGGCTGGATGACGGTTGGTGCGCGGCCCTGGATCGCGACAGCATGATGTGCACCATCTACGAAAAGCGCCCGCTGATCTGCCGCGAGTTCGAGATGGGCGCGCCGGAATGCCTGGAAGAACGCCAAGGGATTGCGACGGCGTATCGATAAAGCGCTGGCCTGATCTACTGTGGGAGCGAGCTTGCTCGCTCCCACAGTTCTCAAACTGTTTTGTTACAGCGGCATCGTGTAGTGCAGCGAGTAGCTTTCTACACCGTCGTTGGTCGACTTGATGCCGGCGTTGGAGTAATGAGTGGCGCGAATGCCCACTTCATGTCCACCGTTGAAGCGCAGGCCGAAGCCGATACGATCTTCAAATTGGAAAGCCGTACCGAGCTTGTTGTCTTCCACTTCGGTATTGGCGAACAACGCCACCCCAACACCCGCCTCGATGTAAGGCTTAACGTTCTGGCCGGAAAATTCATAGACAAACACAGGCGAAAACGAAAGGCTGTGATTGCTGGATGTCTCGTCCCCTTCCCAATAGGTGTAGGCGCCGCTCCAGTAGCCGGTCAGGCGACCGACATCACTTTGCAGCCAACTCTTGTCCCAGTCGAACTGCATGCCCAGGCGATAGGTCATGGTCGAATCGCTGGTCTGGCCAACCCCAAATTCCACACCCGCTGCTTGTGCAGTGTAAGTGTGCCCCAACAATGCAGCCGCAAACGCGGCAAAGCAGAATAAGCGCTTCATTAGAAACATCCTTTTCCGAACAGACTTAGTTAGTTTTGTTACAAACAGACAAAGTTATAGAAATCCGTACCCAAACAGAAGTTCAGCCCGTTTCACACGGTTTTCACATTCTTCTTACAGATCGAAGCTTCGCACAACGCCGGACGAATGCCATAGCGTCGGTAGGATTTTTCTTAAATGTATCGGGTCTGCACTCGTCCAGAAATACGTTTCGTCGGCTGGCCCCTCAGCCAGCAGCTCTCGCTCAGCCAAAAGGCGCTGAAGTTGCCGGGCCACGGCGGCACCGGTGTCGATCAGGCTGATGTGCTCCGGAATCATCCGCGCGAGCAATGGCTTGAGGAACGGATAGTGCGTGCAGCCCAGGATCAGCGTATCGCAGCCGGCTGCCAGCAAGGGGTCGACGTAATGTTGCAGCAATTGATACAAGGCCGGGCTGTGCAAATCACCCGTCTCGATCAGTTCAACCAGGCCCGGACACGGTTGCGTGATGACTCGCACATCGGTGGCGAAACGGTCGAGCAAAGCGGCGAACTTGGCGCTCTGCAAGGTGCCGGTGGTGGCCAGCACACCGACGATACCGCTGCGGGTCGCGGCAGCCGCCGGCTTGACCGCCGGCTCCATCCCGACGATGGGCCAATGGGGGAAATCACGGCGTAGATCGGCAACGGCAGCAACCGTTGCGGTGTTGCAGGCTACAACCAGCGCCTTGGCACCCTGGCCCAGGAGAAAGTCGGCAATGATCGCGCAGCGTTGTCGGATGTATTCCGGGGTCTTCTCGCCGTAGGGAATATGCCCACAGTCGGCCACATACAACAGCGACTCATTGGGCAGCAACTGGCGAATTTCCCCCAGCACCGACAACCCGCCGACACCCGAGTCGAGCACACCGATCGGCGCTTCACTCATGTTGGCCACCGCAGACGCTGCAACCTGGGTCGCGCTTGACCCGCAGTTCACGGAATCGCGTACCTAAGGCATCGATCAACAGCAGGCGCCCCACCAGCGGCTCACCGAAACCGGCCAGCAACTTCAAGGCTTCAAGGGCTTGCAGGCTGCCCACCAATCCCACCAGCGGTCCGATCACGCCGGCCTCGCTGCAGGTCAGCTCGGCTTCGCTGCCGTGGCCGTAAAGGCAGTGGTAGCAAGGGCTTTCGGGGCGGCGTGGGTCGAACACCGACAACTGCCCTTCCAGGCGAATCGCCGCGCCACTGACCAGCGGTTTACCCGCCGCAACACAGGCCGCGTTCACCGCTTCGCGGGTCGAGAAATTGTCGGAACAGTCGAGCACCACATCCACTGCCGCGACTGCCGCGGCCAGGCTGTCTTCGTCCATGGCCGCCCGGTGAGGCACCAGCCGAACCTCGGGGTTGATCGCCCCCAGGCGTCGCATCGCCGAATCGACCTTGCTCAGGCCGACGCTGTCAGTGTCGTGAATGATCTGGCGTTGCAGGTTGGTCAGGTCGACGGTGTCGAAATCCGCCAGGTGCATTTCACCCACCCCGGCGGCGGCCAGGTACAACGCCACCGGGGCGCCGAGACCGCCAAGGCCGATGATCAGCACGCGGCTTTGCTTGAGACGTAATTGGCCGTCGATGTCGACGTGCTGCAACAGAATCTGCCGGCTGTAGCGCAACAACTCCTGATCGTTCAGCACGGCAGGCACCCCAGGCTGATGCGCTCATGACCGCCCAGGTCCTTGCGGCTGTGGACTTCGACAAAGCCTTGGCTGCGCAGCAAATCGCGCACCGCTTCGGCCTGGTCGTAGCCGTGCTCGAGCATCAGCCAGCCGCCCGGCTCGAGATGAGTCGGTGCCTGGGCAACGATCTGGCGCAAATCATCGAGCCCGTCCGGCCCGGCAACCAAGGCACTGGCCGGCTCGAAACGCACGTCACCCTCGGCCAGATGCGGATCGCTGGCTGCAATGTACGGCGGGTTGCTGATGATCAACTCGAAACGCGTGTCTTCCAGCGCACTGAACCAGTGGCTGCTCAGCACCGTGACGTTGCGCAGGTCCAGGCGCTGGCGATTGCGTTCGGCCAGGGCCACGGCCTCCAGCACCCGGTCGACCGCGGTGACTTTCCAGGCCGGGCGCTCGCTGGCCAATGCCAGGGCAATCGCGCCGCTGCCGGTGCCCAGGTCCAGGACCCGGGCCGGTGTGGCCGGCAACAAAGCCAGCGCGGTTTCCACCAGCAGCTCGGTGTCGGGACGCGGGATCAAGGTATGAGGCGCGACTTCCAGGTCGAGTTTCCAGAAGCCCTGTTGCCCGAGGATGTACGCCACCGGCTCGCCGGAGCGACGCCGCCGCAGGTATTCGGAGAACAGCAACGCTGCTTCACTGGGTACGATCCGCTCGGGCCAGGTGTGCAGGAAGCTGCGGGGCTTGCCCAAGGCTGCGGCCAGCAACAACTCGGCGTCCAGCCGTGCCGTGGGCGAATCCGGTAACTCGGCAGCGCGTAACAGACTGGCGATGATGGTCATTTGTTCACCTGTGCTTACTCGCCAATCGCAGCCAACTGGTCGGCCTGGTATTCGGCCAGCAACGGCTCGATTACCGCATCGACACCACCGGCAAGGATCTCGTCCAGGGAATACAGGGTCAGGTTGACGCGATGGTCGGTGACCCGGCCCTGGGCGAAGTTGTAGGTACGGATCCGCTCGGAACGGTCGCCCGAGCCCACCAGCAATTTGCGCTCGCTGGCGATGGCATTGGCAGCGGCGCTGGTCTGCTGGTCGTTGAGCTTGGCCGACAACCAGGCCATGGCCCGCGCGCGGTTCTTGTGCTGGGAACGTTCTTCCTGGCACTCGACCACGATGCCCGAGGGCAAGTGCGTGATGCGGATCGCCGAGTCAGTCTTGTTGACGTGCTGGCCGCCCGCGCCGGAGGAACGATAAGTGTCGACCCGCAGGTCCGCCGGATTGATCTCGATGGCTTCCTGCTCGTCCGGCTCGGGCAATACCGCCACGGTGCAAGCCGAGGTGTGGATGCGCCCTTGGGATTCGGTGGCCGGCACGCGTTGCACGCGATGGGCGCCGGATTCGAATTTCAGCTTGCCGTAGACATTGTCGCCTTCGACCCGGGCGATGACTTCTTTATAGCCACCGTGTTCGCCTTCGTTCTCCGAGAGGATCTCCACCCGCCAACCGCGACGTTCGGCGTAGCGCGAATACATGCGAAACAGGTCACCGGAAAAAATCGCCGCCTCATCGCCGCCGGTACCGGCACGGATCTCCAGGAACACATTGCGCCCGTCATTCGGGTCCTTGGGCAACAGCATGCGCTGCAGGCTGCTTTCCAGTTCAACCAGTTGATCCTTGGCTTCGCGGACTTCCTCCACGGCCATTTCGCGCATGTCCGGATCGCTGTCCTTGAGCAGCGCCTGGGCGCCTTCAAGGTCGCCCTGCACTTTGAGCAACTGTTTATAGGCGGCGACAATCGGCTCGACTTCCGCGTATTCCTTGGAATAGGTGCGGAATTTGTTCTGGTCGGAAATGACTTCGCCGTCGCCCAGCAAGGCGGTCAGTTCTTCGAAACGGTCCTGGAGGATATCCAGCTTGTTGAGCAGTGACGCTTTCATTGCGGTTTTTTATCCGAAAAGCTATCCGGTGAGCCCTCACCGAGGGCGAAGAGTTCCTGGGCCATGGCCAGCGCATCGAGGCGGCCTTCGGCGGTCAGCTTCTTGAGCTGGACACTGGGGGCGTGGAGCAATTTGTTGGTCAGGCCGCGGGCCAGTTGTACCAGCACCTCTTCGGCACTGCCGCCGTTGGCCAGCAGGCGCTGGGCTTTTTGCAGTTCCTCGTCGCGCAGGCGTTCGCTCTGCTGACGATACGCCTTGAGCACATCCACCGCCGCCAGCTCGCGCAGGCGCACCATGAAGTCGTCGGCACCGACGGTGATCATCTCTTCCGCCGCCTGGGCCGCGCCCTGTCGGCTCTTGAGATTCTCGGCGACCACCTCGTGCAGATCGTCGACGCTGTAGAGATACACGTCGTCCAGCTCGCCGACTTCAGGCTCGATGTCCCGGGGAACAGCAATGTCCACCATGAAAATCGGCTTGTGCTTGCGCAGTTTCAGGGCACTTTCCACGGCGCCCTTGCCAAGGATCGGCAACTGGCTGGCGGTGGAACTGATGACGATGTCGCTGTGCACCAACTCTGCGGGAATGTCCGACAGCAGCACCGCATGGGCGCCGAACTGCTCGGCCAGGGTACTGGCCCGCTCCAGGGTCCGGTTGGCGACGACTATGCGCTTGACCCCCAGGTCGTGGAGATGGCGGGCGACCAGGGTGATGGTCTCACCAGCGCCGATCAGCAGCGCCTGGCTGCGTTGCAAATCACTGAAAATCTGTTTCGCCAGGCTGACAGCGGCAAACGCCACGGACACCGGGTTCTCACCGATAGCGGTGTCGGTACGCACCTGCTTGGCGGCGTTGAACGTCGCCTGGAACAGGCGCCCCAGCAGCGGGCCGACGGTGCCGGCCTCGCGGGCCACGGCGTAGGCCGATTTCATCTGGCCGAGAATCTGCGGCTCGCCCAAAACCAGCGAGTCGAGCCCCGAGGCGACCCGCATCATGTGACGAACGGCCGCATCGTCTTCGTGCACATAGGCACTGGCGCGCAGCTCTTCAAGGCTCAGGTTGTGATAGTCGGCCAGCCAGCGCAGGACTGAATCGGCCGAAACGTGATCCTGTTCTATATAAAGCTCGCTGCGATTGCAGGTGGAGAGGATCGCAGCTTCGCGGCTGTCGGTCAGTCGGCAGAGCTGCTGCAAGGCCTCAACCAGCTGCTCAGGCGTAAAGGCCACGCGCTCGCGGACGTCTACTGAAGCAGTCTTGTGGTTTATACCGAGTGCAAGGAAGGCCATTCAAGGTCGCTGATAGTGACGTGAAGCCGGCAATTGTCCTACTTCGTCAGATTCAGAACAACCACTCGATCTCTATCGCCCTGCCCTGGGTTGTAAATCGACGGGGCGGTTATGTTTGACCGAAGGCTTGTGTCATGATGATCTGACCGCAGGTTAGTCGTCCTCTTCCTATATGAATAGATCTTCCGCGTTGCTCCTCGCTCTTGCCTTGCTCAGCGGCTGCCAGTCCATGGCCCCCGTTTCGACGGACGGTACGCCGCCGGTCGAAGACAGCGTGCAGGTACCTGAAAAACCCAAGGTCTACGGCTCGTTCAGCGAAGAAACCATCTTCAGCCTGTTGAGCGCCGAACTGGCAGGCCAGCGCAATCGCTTCGATATTGCGCTGGATAACTACGTGACCCAGGCCATCAATACCCAGGACCCGGGGATCTCCGAGCGGGCATTTCGCATTGCCGAATACCTGGGCGCCGACCAGCCCGCGCTGGATACCGCGCTGATCTGGGCCAAGAATGCCCCGGACGACCTCGAAGCACAGCGCGCCGCCGCCGTGCAACTGGCCCGGGCCGGGCGCTACGACGACTCCATGATGTATATGGAGAAGGTCCTGCTGGGCAAGGGCGACACCCATTTCGACTTCCTGGCCCTGTCCGCCGCCGATACCGACCAGGAAACCCGCAACGGCCTGATGAAAAGCTTCGATCGCCTGTTGCAGCGCCACCCGAACAACGGCCAGCTGATTTTCGGCAAGGCCCTGCTGCTGCAACAGGATGGGGACACCCAGGGCGCCCTCACGCTCTTGGAAGACAACCCGCCGGAAGCTGGCGAAGTGGCGCCGATCCTGCTGCGCGCACGCCTGCTGCAAGGCTTGAACCGTGGCGACGAAGCGCTGCCGCTGCTGGAAAAAAGCATCAAGAAGTACCCGGACGACAAACGCCTGCGCCTCACCTACGCCCGCATGCTGGTGGAAAACAACCGCATGGACGACGCCAAGGTGGAGTTCTCCAGCCTGGTCCAGCAATACCCGGAAGACGACGAGCTGCGCTATTCACTGGCACTGGTCTGCCTGGAAGCCAAGGCCTGGGAAGAAGCCAAGGGTTACCTGGAAGACCTGATCGCCCGGGAAAGCCACGTCGACTCGGCCCACCTGAACCTGGGACGCATCGCCGAGGAACGCAATGACCCTGAGAGCGCACTGATCGAGTACGCCCAGGTTGGCCCGGGCAACGACTATCTGCCGGCGCAGTTGCGCCAGGCCGATATCCTGATCGGCAATGGCAAGACCGCCGAAGCCCAGAGCCGCCTCGCGGTACAACGCGACTCCCAACCGGACTACGGCATCCAGTTGTACCTGATCGAAGCCGAAACCTTGTCGGCCAACAATCAGGGCGACAAGGCCTGGAACGTGCTGCAAAAAGCCTTGAAGCAGTACCCGGACGACCTGAACCTGCTGTATACCCGCGCCATGCTGGCGGAGAAACGCAATGACCTGGCACAGATGGAAAAAGACCTGCGTCTGATCATCCAGCGTGACCCGGACAACGCCATGGCTCTCAACGCCCTGGGCTATACGTTGTCGGATCGCACCACCCGTTATGACGAAGCCAAGCTGCTGATCGAACAGGCCCACCAGATCAATCCGGAAGACCCGGCGGTGCTCGACAGCCTTGGCTGGGTGAATTTCCGCCTGGGCAATCTCGACGAAGCCGAACGCCTGTTGCGCCAGGCCCTGGAGCGCTTTCCCGACCAGGAAGTCGCCGCGCACCTGGGCGAGGTCCTGTGGGCCAACGGCAAACAACGCGAAGCCCGGCAGATCTGGAGCCGATTCCTCAAGGATCAGCCTGACAGCCCAATCTTGCGCAGCACCATCAAACGCCTGACCGGATCCGAGACTCTTTAAGATTATGTTTTTGCGCCATCTCATCGTTTTCAGCTTCATTGCCCTGCTCGCCGGCTGCGCGGGCTTCGGCGCCCGTGAATCCGTCCAGGGCCAGGGCAACCAGGCCCAATGGCGCGAGCACAAGCAACAACTGAGCGGCCTCGACGGCTGGCAGATCGACGGCAAGATCGGCATTCGCGCCCCGAAAGACTCCGGCAGTGGCACGCTGTTCTGGCTGCAACGCCAGGACTACTACGACATTCGCCTGTCTGGCCCATTGGGTCGCGGTGCGGCCCGCCTGACCGGCCGGCCGGGCCAGGTGTCGCTGGAAGTCGCCAACCAGGGACGCTACGAGGCGCCCACGCCCGAAGCGCTTCTGGAAGAACAACTGGGCTGGAAGCTGCCGGTCTCCCACCTGACCTGGTGGGTTCGCGGGTTGCCGGCACCGGACAGTAAAAGCCGCCTGACCCTCGACGCCGACAGCCGCCTGTCCAATCTGGAACAGGATGACTGGCAGATCGAATACCTCAGCTACGCCCAGCAGAACGGCTATTGGCTACCCGAACGCATCAAGCTGCACGGCAGCAACCTCGACGTCACGCTGGTGATCAAGCAATGGCAGCCGCGCAAGCTGGGGCAATGACATGAGCGCCGCACGCCTGACCCTGCCCTCCCCGGCCAAGCTCAACCTGATGCTGCACATCCTCGGTCGTCGCCCGGACGGCTACCACGAGTTGCAGACGATTTTTCAGTTCCTGGACTACGGCGACGAAATCACCTTTGCCGTACGCGATGACGGCGTGATTCGCCTGCACACCGAATTCGACGGTGTTCCCCACGACAGCAACCTGATCGTCAAGGCCGCGAAAAAACTCCAGGCACAATCCGGTTGTCCGCTGGGCATCGATATCTGGATCGAAAAAATCCTGCCCATGGGCGGCGGCATCGGTGGCGGCAGCTCGAATGCGGCGACGACTTTATTGGGCCTAAACCACTTGTGGCAGCTTGGCTGGGACATCGATCGCCTGGCGACCCTGGGCCTGACACTGGGCGCCGACGTGCCGGTTTTCGTGCGTGGCCACGCCGCTTTCGCCGAGGGCGTCGGGGAAAAACTCACCCCAGTGGAACCCGAAGAACCCTGGTACTTGGTGCTGGTGCCGCAAGTATCTGTAAGTACAGCAGAAATTTTTTCAGATCCACTGTTGACACGTAACTCTCCTCCCATTAAAGTGCGCCCCGTTCCCAAGGGAAACAGTCGAAATGACTGCTTACCGGTGGTAGCAAGGCGTTATCCAGATGTTCGTAACGCTTTGAATTTGTTAGGTAAATTTACCGAAGCAAAACTCACCGGAACTGGAAGTTGTGTGTTTGGGGGCTTCCCAAGCAAAGCTGAAGCTGATAAAGTCTCGGCCCTTCTGACAGAGACCCTTACAGGGTTTGTAGCAAAAGGAAGCAACGTTTCGATGTTGCATCGCAAGCTGCAAGACCTGCTCTAAAGGAATCGAGTGCTGGGCACTCGCAGCAACAGATACAGGGGCGTCGCCAAGCGGTAAGGCAGCAGGTTTTGATCCTGCCATGCGTTGGTTCGAATCCAGCCGCCCCTGCCATTTTCCTATACTCATCCAGGTATACCCTCAGCCTTCAGGTACTGCGCGTGTCCAAGATGATGGTCTTTACGGGGAACGCTAACCCCGATCTGGCTCGGCGTGTCGTACGTCAGCTGCATATCCCTCTCGGTGACATTTCTGTCGGTAAGTTTTCCGACGGCGAGATCACTGCCGAGATCAATGAAAACGTTCGCGGTAAAGACGTCTTCATTATTCAGCCGACTTGCGCTCCGACCAACGATAACCTGATGGAACTCGTCGTGATGGCTGATGCCTTCCGTCGCTCCTCGGCTACTCGTATCACTGCTGTTATTCCTTACTTTGGTTATGCCCGTCAGGATCGCCGTCCGCGTTCCGCACGTGTGGCAATCAGCGCGAAAGTCGTGGCTGATATGCTGACCGTAGTCGGCATCGACCGTGTCCTCACGGTTGATCTGCATGCTGACCAGATTCAGGGTTTCTTCGATATTCCCGTGGATAACATCTACGGCTCCCCGGTCCTGGTGGATGATATTGAAGATCAGCGCTTCGAAAACCTCATGATCGTGTCCCCGGACATTGGCGGCGTCGTGCGTGCACGAGCGGTTGCCAAATCCCTGGGCGTGGATCTGGGTATCATCGACAAACGCCGTGAGAAAGCCAATCACTCCGAAGTGATGCATATCATCGGCGACGTCGAAGGGCGTACCTGTATTCTGGTCGATGACATGGTCGATACCGCCGGCACCCTGTGCCACGCGGCCAAGGCCCTGAAAGAGCATGGCGCTGCCAAGGTCTTTGCCTACTGCACACACCCTGTGCTGTCGGGTCGAGCGATCGAGAACATTGAAAACTCCGTGCTGGACGAGTTGGTGGTCACCAATACCATCCCGCTGTCCGCTGCAGCACAAGCCTGTGTGCGTATCCGCCAACTGGATATCGCACCGGTTGTTGCCGAAGCGGTTCGCCGCATCAGCAACGAAGAATCGATCAGTGCGATGTTCCGCTAAGGGCCCTGCCCTTTCCAGGAGATCTCGTTGACGAAAAGCGCCCCGCCCCAACACTCATGTTGGGGCGGGGCTTTTTTGCCCATACCGCTTTGGCGTCGGTCGCAGACGTCATTCGGAAATGGCTATTTTGGAGATACAACATGAACGATTTTACTCTGAATGCTGAAGTGCGTTCCGACCTGGGGAAAGGTGCGAGCCGCCGCCTGCGTCGTCTCGCAAGCCTGGTTCCAGCTGTAGTCTACGGTGGCGAGAAAGCCCCTGAGTCCATCAGCATGCTGGCCAAAGAAGTTGCCAAACTGCTCGAAAACGAAGCGGCCTACAGCCACATCATCGAGCTGAACATTGGCGGCACCAAGCAGAACGTCGTGATCAAGGCCCTGCAGCGTCACCCGGCTAAAGGCCACGTGATGCACGCTGACTTCGTACGCGTAGTAGCTGGCCAGAAACTGACCGCTATCGTGCCTGTGCACTTCGTTGGCGAAGCTGCTCCGATCAAGAAAGGCGGCGAAATTTCGCACGTTGTTTCGGAAATCGAAGTGACCTGCCTGCCGAAAGACCTGCCTGAATTCATCGAAGTCGACCTGGCTGACGCCGAAGTCGGCACGATCATTCACCTGTCCGACCTCAAGGCTCCTAAAGGCGTTGAGTTTGTTGCTCTGGCACACGGCGATGACAAGGCTGTTGCCAACGTCCACGCTCCACGTGTTGCTCCAGAAGCCACTGAAGAAGGCGCTGCAGAGTAATTTCACTCTGTCGCCGGAGTGACTGGAAACATCGCGGACTGGAACGTAGCGAGACAGCGGGCGAGAACGCGAAGTTTACTTAACGGTAAATCCGCCATTTTCGTCCACTGTCGCAACACCGCCTGATTGCGACATCGTTATCCACACTCCAGGAAGGGCCCCTATCGTGACTGCCATTAAACTGATCGTTGGCTTGGGAAATCCAGGCGCTGAATACGAACAGACCCGGCATAACGCAGGGGCCCTTTTTGTTGAGCGCATCGCGCAGGCACAAGGCGTCAGCCTGGCAGCCGATCGCAAGTATTTCGGCCTGACCGGTCGCTTCTCGCACCAGGGTCAGGATGTTCGTCTGTTGATTCCCACCACCTACATGAACCGCAGCGGCCAGGCCGTAGCGGCATTGGCCGGCTTCTTTCGCATCAAGCCTGAAGAAATCCTGGTGGCCCACGACGAACTCGACCTGCCTCCGGGCGTCGCCAAGCTCAAGCAAGGCGGCGGCCATGGCGGTCACAACGGGTTGCGCGACATCATCGCGCAACTGGGTAATCAGAATACCTTTCACCGCCTGCGGCTCGGCATCGGCCACCCAGGCGTTGCCAGTATGGTTTCAAACTTTGTCCTGGGTCGTGCGCCTCGCGCCGAACAGGAAAAACTCGATGCCAGCATCGACTTTGCCCTCGGCGTGCTGCCGGATATCCTCGCCGGTGAATGGAACCGCGCGATGAAAAACCTGCACAGCCAGAAGGCCTGACACTTATCCGAGGGGAAACACCATGGGATTCAATTGCGGCATCGTCGGCCTGCCTAACGTCGGCAAGTCCACCCTGTTCAACGCCCTGACCAAATCCGGTATCGCGGCCGAGAACTTCCCCTTCTGCACCATCGAGCCGAACAGCGGCATCGTGCCGATGCCCGATCCGCGCCTGGAAGCCTTGGCAGCTATCGTCAATCCCAAGCGCATCCTGCCGACCACCATGGAATTCGTCGACATCGCAGGCCTGGTGGCCGGTGCGTCGAAAGGCGAAGGCCTGGGCAACAAATTTTTGGCCAACATCCGTGAAACCGATGCCATCGCCCACGTGGTGCGCTGCTTCGAAGACGAGAACGTGATTCACGTCTCCAACAGCGTCGACCCGAAACGCGACATCGAAATCATCGACCTGGAACTGATTTTCGCCGACCTCGACAGCTGCGAAAAACAACTGCAGAAAGTTGCCCGCAACGCCAAGGGTGGTGACAAGGACGCAGTCGTCCAGAAAGGCCTGCTGGAGCAGTTGATCACCCACTTCACCGAAGGCAAGCCTGCGCGCAGCCTGATGAAGAACATGAGCACCGACGAGAAGCTGGTGATCAAGGGCTTCCACCTGCTGACCACCAAGCCGGTCATGTACATCGCCAACGTCGCTGAAGACGGCTTCGAGAACAACCCGCACCTGGACGTGGTCAAGGCCATTGCCGAAGAAGAAGGCGCCATGGTCGTTCCGGTCTGCAACAAGATCGAAGCGGAAATCGCCGAACTGGATGACGGTGAAGAGAAAGACATGTTCCTCGAGGCCCTCGGCCTGGAAGAGCCTGGCCTGAACCGCGTAATCCGTGCCGGCTACGAGATGCTCCACCTGCAGACCTACTTCACCGCCGGAGTCGAAGAAGTCCGCGCCTGGACCGTCCGCGTCGGTGCCACCGCACCGCAAGCCGCTGGCGTGATCCACACCGACTTCGAAAAAGGCTTCATCCGTGCCGAAGTCATCGCCTACTCGGATTTCATCCAGTACAAGGGTGAAGCGGGCGCCAAGGAAGCGGGTAAATGGCGTCTTGAAGGCAAGGAATACATCGTCAAGGATGGTGATGTGATGCACTTCCGCTTTAACGTCTGAGTGGACTAGCTGCTTTCGTGGTGTTTCATGAAACACCACGAAAATGGCAAAAAACCTTTAAAGCCGCGCATTCGCGCGGCTTTTTCGTTTCATAATGTCCCTAAGTGTTTCGGCGCGGCCGGCTATGTCGGTCCAAACCAGCCCAAGCCCGACTTTTTTTCGCCCGAATGGCCGATGGTACGGTTGATGTCAGTTGTGCCAAAAGCACGGGGCCATGGCGTTGGCCAGGCTCTACTCGACGAATGCATCAACCGCGCGAAGCGCGATAGCACGACGTTAATCGCATTACATAGAACCCCGATAATGGAAGCTGCGCAGTACTTATACCAGCGAGCCGGCTTCGCGGTGGTGCGCAATCTGCCAGACATGTTTGGCGTGCCTTATGTGCTGATGACCCGACTGTTTTAACCAGTTGGAATAGTCACGAAGCAGGCAAAAACGGCACGCTGCAAGATCCGCAAGAGTCGACTGCAGCCCTTCGCGACTTGCTCAGAATGCACATGCGGCTTAGCGGCGATTCAGTCGCGCAACTCAGAAATTGTGCGCCAAAGGACAGGAAGCTAACTGCCAATTGTCTCGCCCATCCATGCAGCGAAGATTCGATGAAATGAAAGCGCGAGAAATCGGCAACGTCGACCAACTGCACGCCATCCAAAGAATGATCCAGATGAGCATCGGTGTAGTTGAGCATGCGGTTCATGCCCCGCGTGTACTCGGCGCGCGATGCCTGGGCGCAAGGTTTGGTGGTCATAGTGCCTGGAATCCAAAGCCGTCTTTATTCTGTCAATGATTTCTTATCGAGTAGTTTTTGGAAAAGAAAGACGAGGCTGGATTGCTGCTCACCCAGAGCTGCAAAAAATTTGCGATCGACTTCCTCCACTACGACGATTGCCTTGTGTGCGATATCACGCCCCGCTTCGGAGACTGAAATAATCTTGGCCCGCGTGTCGGTAGGATGGACATCTCTTACAAACAGCCCGTTTGCAAGAAGCGCCCTGACCACCTGAGAGGTGGTCATCGGGTCGCTGCCAGTCAGTTGCGAAAGGCGCGCCTGGGTAAGCGGCTCTTGTGAACCGAACCAGGTGGTGACTGCAAGCATGACAAACTGAGTATGGGTCAGGCCCAACGGCTGCAAAGCGGCGCGTTGCTCGCGCTGCCAGGTGTTGGAGATGCGCCAGAGCAAAAAACCTGGACTATCTGACGGTCCGCTATGGCTGGTTGGCAGCGGTTTCGACTTCATCGGTTACGCCTCAGCTCAGCCAGATCTACATCCATTGCGCTGGCAATCAAGCGAATATCTTTTTCGGTCAGTGGAATCAAACCGCGTCTAAGCACAATGCCCCAGTTTGGCGGGGAACACAGGTCCAGATCTCCACGCAATTTTTCCAGGGGTACTTCTTGTGCCACGGCATATCGAACCCGGCGACGAAACGGCACGAACCCCTCGCCCATATCGAATTCGAACACCTCATCGTCCTGGATTTCCCCCAAGGCTGTGAAGGCTTTCAGCGGCGCACCGTGCATCTCAACAGTCGGGGAGTAATAAACGAAAATATCGCCCTTCTTCATCTTGCGTAGAGGCTGGACCTTGCCGTGACAGACCTGCGCAAAGCCGCCCTCCACACCTCGCCAGACGTGTGAGCGCGATACAACACCCAGCCACGCCTGGCTCATACGCTCACCGTACTTTCTGCGCGGGCCACCAGTGCACGCAGGACTTCAGGAAAGTCGGAAGACACTTGCGCGCAGATATCCTCGGCGCCCTCTCCCGCGACATCAATCGAATAGGCGATTGAGTGGTTGCCATTCGGGAGCGCAATGATTTCGTGCTTGACGCGAACGGTTACATCGCCAAGCAGGGTTTCATCCGTAAACCCAATCGGCGCATTGACCTCGACCAGCTGCGACTTGATAACCTCCTGGTCAGGCAACACCATCGTCATCCACACACCCTCGACGAACGGGCCGTCAAGCACGCATGAATAGACACCTGCGTTCCAGTCCTTCCATAGGTGAACGGCTTCAAAAAAATCCCAGACTGTTGCCGCAGGTGCGCTGGTTTCGTGACGGTATGAAGCACTGGCGTGCATGCGATTGGACATGTCGACTCCTTTTTGTAAGTGAATTTATCATAAGCGCACATACAATAATCATCAACCGAATAACGCACATGAGGAAGCGCGCTAGCGGTCGCTATCCGACGCAAAGCATCGTGGGCCGATCTTCCGGGCCTGTACCCAGCGATGCCACCGACAGCAAAGAAGCGACTTTCACGCGCGTCGGTGGGGCCTGCGCAGCCTTGAGAAACATCGTCTGCAGAGTGTGATCCGCGCTTGGCCTTTCAGATAAAACGATACAAACTATCGATAATCACGTGTATATTCTCGATTAAATGATAGTGAGTATATAAATCTATGAAACCCAAGCAGCAGCAAAACCAGCGGCTTCTCCTGCAGGCCGCTGTCGAGTTGATGTCGGTGCACGGCTTCGACGGCACCAGCATGAAGCAGATCGCCCGTGCTGCCGGCCTGGGCGATGCCACCATCTACAAGTACTTCTCCACGAAGGAAAAGCTGGTACTGGGCTATTTCGAGCAGGCCCTGGCCGACGCCCTCGCCGAGACCCTGGCCACGGCTGGGTTCGACAGTTTCAGCCTGCAAGAACGCCTGCAGCGTCTCGTCGATGCGCTGTTGGAACTGTTGCTGCCCGATCGCGAGTTCGTGGCCCTCGCCCGAGCCCTGGTGGGTAAGTCGCCGATGTTATTGATGGGCGATACCCTGCCGGGCAAGCGCGCCATCAAGGAGGCCGTGACCGGGTTTCTCGAGGCCGCCGAGGCCGACGGCAGCATCGCCGCCTGCGACTTCAAGCCGCTTATTGGCGGCCTTTTCGCCGACTACCTGTTCACGGTGGTGGTCTATTGGCTCAACGACAGCTCGGACGAGTTCTCCGACACCACCCGGCTGGTCGACCTCACCCTGGCGGTGCTGGCGCAGACCCTGGAAAGCGGCCTGCTCAACAAGCTGTCGGATCTGGGCGGGTTTCTGCTGCGCAGCCAGTTCTCGCGCCTGATGCAGAACGGCTCGTCGCTGATCGAATTGGTCAAGCTCGCCCGTCCGCTGGTCAAGCGCTGATGGACATGGGAAATCCCCTCAATCCGATGCTGGTGCTGGCCGCCGGCCTCAGTGCAGTAGCCTCGTTGCTGCATCTGATGATCATCCTCGGTGGCGGGCCCTGGTACCGGTTTTTCGGCGCAGGCGAACGTTTTGCCCGTGCGGCAGACGCCGGCCGGGTGTATCCGTCCCTGGTGACGGCCGGCATCGCGGCGGTGCTGGGGCTGTGGGCGGCCTATGCCCTGGCGGCAGGTGGACTCCGTCTGGCGCTGCCTTGGGTGCCCCAGGTGATGTGCGCGCTGACGGCCGTCTACGTGGTGCGCGGCCTGGCCATAGTTCCGCTGATACTGTTCAGCCGGGCCGCTGTCACGCCGTTCCTGCTGTGGAGCTCGGGGGTGTGCATGCTGGTCGGGCTGGTGCATCTGGTCGGGTTGTACCAGGCCTGGCCACGGATGATGGGGGCTTCTGTATGAGCTGCCGTCGCCCCCTCACTGACATGCCGCACCGAAGGAAGTCCCATGGCCACTGATCCCAAACTCCGCACCGGGCGTATGGCCCGGGGCGCCATCACCGGCCTGGCCGTCGCCCAGGCCGGCGTGGCCCACCTGGGTCACCTGGTGCGCCGCAAACCGGCACCGGGTGAAGTCGATGCGCGCCAAGCCGAACATGAAGCCGAATTGGGTCGCATCTTCTTTGGTGCCCTCAACCAGCTCAAGGGCACGGCGCTCAAGGCCTCGCAACTGCTGAGCATGGAAGCCAGCCTGCTGCCGGAGGGGGTGCGCCGCGAGTTGGCGCGCGGCTTCCACCAGGCCACGCCACTCAACCGAGCCCTGGTGCATAAAGTCTTCCGCCAGGAGTTCTCGCGGGACGCCGACGAACTGTTCCAGCGCTTCGACCCGCAGGCCTTCGCCGCGGCCAGTCTCGGCCAGGTCCACCATGGCGAGCTGCACGGTGGCGAACGGGTGGTGGTCAAGGTGCAATACCCCGGCATCGCGGCCTCCATCGGCAGTGACATGGGCCTGATCCGCCACCTGCTGCAGGGCCTACGGCTGACGTCCGACCTGCTGCCCGGCCACGACATCGTCGACCGGATCATGACCGACATCGAACACAGGCTGGCCGAGGAAGTCGACTACACCCATGAGGCCGGACAGTTGCAATGGTTCGGCGAGCATGCGCAGCTGGCGGATGTGGTGGTACCGCAGCCGGTGCTCAGCCACACCACCCGGCGCGTGCTGACCATGCAGGCGGTGGGCGGCCTGCACCTCGATGCCTGGCTGGCCACCCAACCCGCCCAGGCGGCGCGCAACCGTGCGGGCCAGTGCTTATTCGACTGGTTTATGCACAGCGTGTTCGGATGGCATCGGTTGAATGCCGATCCTCATCCCGGCAATTTCCTGTTTATGCCGGATGGCCAGTTAGGGGTGATCGATTTCGGCTGCACCAAGCCGTTGTCGCCGGCCTTTACCGACAGGATCGCCCGGGTCTGGTGTATAGGCCTGAGTAAGGTGGCGGGTGGCGACAGCACACCGCTGCGCCAGGCCTATGTCGATCTCGGCCTGATTTCGCCCAGCCTGTCGGATGCCGATTTCGAACAGCAGCTGATGCCGGCCCTCGCCGCGATACGGACCTGGCAGATCGAGCCGTTCCGGCAGGCCCGCTTCGACTTCGCGAACCGCTCTGCCTTTCCGGTCTTGACGGCCGCACATCGCCAGGTCCTCACACGGGCCCTGATCGCCGTGCCACCGGAGCTGCCGTATTTCGACCGGGCATTCCTGGGCATCAACCAGCTGCTGAAAACCCTGGGCGCCGAGGTGGTCACCATAACCCCCTGGATCCATTCATCCTTCAAGGAGTCACGTCATGTCTGAGCGCTCTCACACCCCCAGGGCCTGGATTGGCCATTGTTTGATGGGGGTTGCCGTCCTGCACACCTTCGCCGCCGGATTCATGTTTGCCGACCCACTGCTCGACATCCTCCACCTTGGGATTTTCGACAGCATCAACCGCGATCCGCGCAAGGGAGTGGCAGTGTGGTTCGTGATGTTCGGTGTGCTACTTGCCCTGCTGGCGCTGACCGTGACCTCGCTCGAACGGTGCGATGACACGGCCACGCTGCATGCGGTGGGTGTCGGCATGCTGCTGCTCGCGGCCCTGGGCATCGTGCTGATGCCCATGTCCGGCGTCTGGCTGGCCATCCCGCCGGGCATCGCCTTGGTGACGAGGCGTCGCGTCGAGGCGGCCGGCGTGTCGCCGAGGGGTGCATGAGCAAGTTTTTTTGTATCTCAGTCATTCATTTTTCAACTTCACAGGAAATCCAACATGTTCGCCAGAGTCATGACTATTCAGATCCAATCCGGGAAGCTTGAGGAAGCCACCGCCGTCTACCGCGACTACGTGCTCCCGGTAGCCAGGCAGCAGAAGGGTTTCGTCAGCGCCTTGCTGTTGACCGATGCGAGGACCGGAAAAGCCGTTTCGACCACCGTCTGGGAGACGGAGGCCAACCAGAATGCCGATGCGGCCAACGGCTATATCCAACGCGAGCTGGCCAGGATCGGCACCCTGATAGTCGCCCCGCCGACCCAGGAGGCGTTCGAAGTCAGCGTGCACACCTACAGCTGAAACCGACAATGCGAGGGGCTCCGGGGGTGGGCAGCCACCGGATATCTGTATGTTTATCTGAAAGATGTCCTTATGCGCCTGCCACGCACCAGGCTAGTGATATCGCGCAACTGCTGCCGCATAGGTGGCAACTGGTGTTATTAGGCGGAACGAGGTTCCCGGCGCATCAGACCACCACATTCCCTTACTACGACGAAAGAGCTAAATCCCCATGAAAACGACTGTTAGCTGCACGTTTAGATAACTGGCTGGGACGAGAAGCCGTCTCAAGAACTTGAGGAAACTCCGAAGCTCTCATACGCCAAAGTCACGCAGTCCTATGCTGGCGCCATCGAGAGAACAAGTAGCGTCGAATACCTCATGTCTTATTACGTTGACGGCACAGCTCTTGGGAAGGTCTGAAGTAGTCAGCGATTTTTAATGCCCTCCTTGGTTGAGGTTCAGGTAGCTTTGGATTCGAGCCAAAGATCGAGATCATGCTCAAACCAGCCCACTACCCCCCCACCGCTTAATTGCACGGAAGCTGGGGTGACAGCCGACCTGGCTTTTTTGCGAACGCGTTTTTCCTGTGGGAGCGAGCCTGCTCGCGAAGGCGGTTTCACGGCCAATGAAGATATTGGATGTGCCGGCCTCTTCGCGAGCAAGCTAGCTCCCACAGTGGTTTTGTGTTGAACATAAATTTTTTGTTCACTGGAGATTGAATGTGGGAGCGAGCTTGCTCGCGATAGCGGTGGTTCAGTTGCAATGATGTTGGATGTGCCGACGTCATCGCGAGCAGGCTCGCTCCCACAGGGGAAACGCGGTCCCACCAAGAACCAGGTCGGCTATCAGGCCGCCTCGCGGTGGACGTTGATCTCGGGCGCCCCGTTAACCACGCTGGCCGAACGCAGGCATTGTGCAGTGGGCATCCCGGCATGGATGCCGGGATAGCCGCGCTGGGCCATGGATGGCCCTTCGCGGCGGCCCACGGAGCAATGCCTTCGTTCAGGCACACCGAGCCTAGGCGAGGTGCCGAGTGGTGGGGCAAAGCGCTTTTGGTTACTTTTGGCTGGTCCGGCTCCCGGCTCTTCCAAAAGTGACCCGCTGTAAGAGCGGAACCGCCAGTAGCCCTTACCGCAGAAACGGATATACCCACCATCCCAAACCGCTTCTATCGCACTCAAGAGATCATCGACTCTTTGAAATCACACCCCCCATATACTGATTCAAATCGCGAAAATCCTGAACACTCCAAGGATGCGGCGATAGCTTCACACCATTCTCTCGCAAGGTCCTCGGAATCAAATCCCCATTGGGTCGCAGTATTATCGACGACACAATGACACCCGGATAATCACTCAGTCGTTTCTTGAAAGCAGACGTTGTAAGGTCAGGCGTAGGAGGATTGCTTTTATGAGCCAACGGCCCTGTCCCCTTGATATCTGCGCCGTGACACATGGCACATCTCTGTAAATAGAGATTTTTCCCATTGGCACTATCCGCAAAGGATAGTGATGTTTGAATGAGCGATAAAAACCCTAGCGAAGCGATGACTAATATTTTCATTATGCTTTCGGCACATGCCATTTTTTATGGGCGCAACGCCCTGCGGGAACAAACTCATTCCCACAGGATTTAGATGCCGGGATTGTTGTCTGTTCGCACAATCTGACTAGAACAGGTAGCCCATGTAGATCGCCGCGCCACCACCAGCCTGCAAGCCAGCGTTCATCCCGGCCATGACCACCGCGCCCTTGGCCGAACGCGCCAGTTGCCGGTTGACTGTGGTCGAAGCAATGAGCGAGGTTGCCGGGTTGGAACTCAGGACCACCGACAACGCCAGCAACTTGGGATCGAGCCCGAACAGCAGCGCTGTAGCCGAACCGCCGATCCCCAGGCCCAAGCCCACTTCGGTATACATGCAAGGGCCGGTGATGTCGTCACTGGTCAGGTCGCGATCGACCAGGGCGTCGCTGACAAACACTCTGCCAACGCTGTAAAAAGACTCCGCCGCACCGGCCGCACTGACGCCCTTCCCCTTGATCTGGATATTGATCTTGCCGAAACGCGGCAGCCTGGCGCCAAACCCGACACCCACGCCGACCCCGCCATAGCGGTAGCTGACGTCTTCGCCCTGGGGCGAGCGCAGGATAATCGAGCCACCACTGCCAGCCACCATGACCACGGTCAGGCCACCACCGCTAGCGGTCTGGTACTGCCAGCGACTCTCATTAACCGGAAGTGGGATGTTGTAGCTCATACGTTCAAAGTCCTTTATGTGAATGAACCGCATCGCGACCGCGTTGGCGGGTGGCTTTCAGCAGACCGACAAGGGTGAAGAACAGCCCCATGGCACCCAACATCACTGGTGTCCCCCACAGTGCACCTCGATCCACGACGAGGGGGTTGGCGGCCGGCTGCTCGGGCAAATAATAAACTCGCACCGGCTGCCCCGGCTCATAGCCGAAGATGAAGCCACCCTGGGGGTAGGAAATTTTTTCACCTTTGCCAGTGGTGAACGCGATTTCGGGGTGAGAACCACCGGCGTTCAGCCTACTAACGATGCCATCGGCGGTCTGTGCACGGGCGAGGAAGTCGCGACGGTCGAGGGTGAGATTGACGGCAATGCCCAGCAAGCCAATGCCAATCAGCGCAAAAAGCAGGCCCAGCAGTATCGTCCCGATGCGTGACGGGGTGTCGTTAGCCATAGCTTGTCCCGGTATTCATCCATGAAAGAAGGCGGCGAGGATAACAAAAAGCCTGCTATGCCGTAATGCTGTTCATTCGAGGTTTGTGACCGCCGTGGCAAGGGAACTTGCTCCCTCGCCACGGACGCCCATTAGCCTCTTTTGACTTTGAAGCGTCCCAACACCCGCTGCATCAGCGAGGCTCGCTCCGAAAGGTCCTTGGCCGCCACGGCGCACTCTTGCGAGTTCGACTGGTTTTTCTGCGTCACTTCGTCGATCTGCTCAAGCCCGATGCTGGCCTGCTGCAAACCTGAAGCCTGCTCGCTGGAGGCCTGGTAGATCAGCGAAACCAGGCTCGACACCGCACCGGTTCCACTGACGATGTTCTTCAGCGATTCGGCGGTCCGGCCGGCGATGATCATGCCGCGTTGGGTCTTGCTCGAGGAATCGGCGATCAGCGCGGCAGTCTGCTGGGCGGCCTCGGCACTGCGGGCGGCCAGGCTACGTACTTCGTCGGCCACCACGGCAAAACCGCGCCCAAGCTCACCAGCCCGGGCAGCTTCGATCGCCGCGTTCAAGGCCAGCAGGTTGGTTTGTGCGGCAATGTTGTCGATGGTGGTGATGATCGCCGTGATGTCCTTGCCCGAGTTGTCGATTTCGGCCATGGCGGCAATCAGTTCGCTCATCAATTTGTCGCTTTCCCCGGCATCGGCCCGCGAGGCCTGGGATTGCTCATCGGCCTTCTTGGCGTTGGCGGCATTGTCCCGGGTCTGAGCGGCCATCTGCGTCATCACCGCGCTGATTTCGGTGATGGACGAGGCGGAATTGGAAGCCCCGTCGGAGAGTGACTGACTCAAGTCGGTGACCTGCGCCGAGCTGCCAGTGATCTGGGTGGCGCTGACTTGAACCTCGGAAATCAGCTGGTTCAGGTTGCTGACCATTTTCTCCAACGACTTGCCAAGGGTGTCATGGGGCGAAGACAAGCGGACCTCCAGATCCAGGTCACCTTCGGAAATGCGCTCGGCCACCCGCACCTGCCGTTGCAGGCTTTCAGACATGTCGTTGAGGGCTGCAGACAACTGCCCAACCTCATCCTCGGATTTCTGCACCAGGCGACGAGAGAAATCTCCCAGGCTGATGGTCGCTGCCAAGGCGGCGGCTTCGCGAATCGGCCCAACGATTTTTGCCGCGGCATACCACAGGGCGGCCAGGGCCAACAACGAAATGACCAACCCTACCGATACCTGCCAGATGCTGTTGTTGAGGCTGCGCGCCTGCAGTTCCTGCTCCAGGGCGATGGCCTGGCTCATGACCACAGCCTTGGGCAGGCGAATCAACACCGCCCAGGGCTTGCCCGTGCGACCGAGCGCAATGGGCATCAGCACTTCGATGTTCTGTGTTTGCGCATTGAGCAGGCCATCACCCCGACCGCCCTGGATATCGCGGAGCACTTTTTCCCAGGAGTCAGGCAACAAGGCCTTGATCGGCTGGCCAATCAGGTCGGTCCGCTGGCTGTCCGCGACCACCAAGCCCTGGTTACTCAAGATCGAAACCGTGCCTTTGCCGCCGTAGAGATCGGCAGACATCTGCTCGCTGAGTTTCTGGATAAACGCGATATCGAAGTCAGCCCCGACCACACCGTAGAACTTGCCGTTGGACACGATGGGCACCGACAAGGTGGTCAGCCAGACGTTTTTACCCTGGACCACATAAGGAATGGGGTCCAGCACGCTTTCCTTGAGGGTGTCGCGCGGGCCGCTGTACCAGCCGCCCTTGGGTACACCGTTGGGATGACGGTCCGGGGAGTCATACTCGACCAATGGCTGCACCGCGACGTGGCCATCGGCGCTGCGCGTCCAGTAAGGCGTGAAGCGCCCGGTCAGCGGGTTATTGCCATCCTCTGCATTGCGGAACGCCGGATCCTGCCCATCCAACGCATTCGGTTCCCAGCAGGAATAGGTGCCGTTGAAGTCAGGGTTATCCTTGAGGACGCTGAGCAGTACGCTGTTGATCTGTTCGCGGCCCAATACCAGGGGGCTTTGCGCGGCCTTGCTGGCGGCAAAGGCATTGGCCATGGTGCGGGCTGCATCCAGCGCATTCTGCAACTTGGCCTGGATGGCGTTGGCCCGGGATTCGGCCAGGTTCTGAATTTCCCGGATGGTTGATTTTTCAACCAGTGCGCTGACCTCGGTCGAGACATATTGCTCGTTGGCCCGGGCGCTAAAGAGCCCGTAGACAATCAGGCTGATGGATGAAACAAACAGGCATACGCCTGCCGTGACACAAATACGTGCCTGCAATGACTTGAACTTCATATCATTCCCCGCCTGATTCTATTTATGGCCAACGTCAAAAGACGGCAGCATCTAACGTGTGCACGACACGGCATAACAATCGATCACGGCTGCTACGCCGCCCCCAAGGCAAACACCTTGGAAGAACTTGGCGATACAGCTCTTTATAAGAATTTCAATATGGCAGGTGGGGGGCGCAACCCCTGTCCACCCGCAGCGCAGAAGAGGTCGTCAAACCAAGAACCGAAGGCCTTATGTCCGCGACAATAAGGGCGATAGGTGGAAAGAATGCGAAAGCCTGCTTTTCCAGTCACCACAGGGGTCACCCTTGAATAATGCTGCAGATTCCCTTCTAACCATTAACCACAACAGCAAATTAACACGACCAACCTTTATACAAATACCCACTTAAGGCTTATACAAACCAGTACTTTAGTCGCAACAGTAACGTACTCATCAAGTACAAGATTAAAATTGAGACTCTCTCTTTGCATCGCACTGGCCACCACCCCGCAAGAGGGAGCTCAGGCAAGATATGAGCGCCGGGCTACACTTCATGCGCGTCCTGCAAGGCACAACGCTCAAGCGCCTTCTTCCGCATGGATAGGGAGATTCTCATGCACAGTCTCGCAAACTACGGATATACGAAGAGACCCGCCCCCGCCCCCGCCATTCGTGCAGTGCTGCCAGCCACTGGCGACATTGAACGGCACCCTCCTGGCTGAGTATTCCCTCGGCCACCTCAAGTCCGGGAGCGGTTGATTCGCTCCGGGACCTGTTCGCGACCCAACACTTGAAAAGACTTCCCGATCAATTGCATCGGCGTAGCAGGCACAGGCGCGCCGGATTCCTGGGAGCGCAGCCGTGCCCATGTACTGCCCTCTCTCACGTGCGAAAACAACCGCAAGGCGTCCACCCAATGTCGTGAAAAGGAGATCAACATGAACAACCTGAGCGATATAACGCTGGCAACATCCACCAACCCCAGCACCTTCCTCACGGTCCCGCTCGGCGATCCGGTCCAGGCTGACAACGGCAACATTCCACCCAACACGCGGATGCTGCCCGGCCAGTGGGCGGCAGCGGCCGGCAACGGCTATGTGTTGCTGCTGCAGCCTGATGGCAACCTGGTGCTGTACCAGGTCGTCACTGGCCCCGTGGCGGCCAACAGCTCGTTCACCGGTAGCGCGATCTGGGCCACGGGCACCAACAACGGTGCCTACTTCGATGTCCAGACCGATGGCAACCTGGTCCTGGGCACCAGCGACGGCAACGTGGCATGGTCGCCCTACACCAACGGCATCGACCCTCAGGAACTGCTCGTCCAGACCGACGGCAACCTCGTGCTGTACAACACCCTCAACCAAGCCTGCTGGGCCTCGAGCAGCAATCACTATCAGGTTTGGCCGCCAACTCGATGGGTCAATGTACAAAGCCGCCTCGTCGCACCCGAGAAAGGCGTGCCCTTTGTACTCACCTCCAGTTCCGACGGCGTGACGTTGAGCCCCTTCGTAGCTGGTTCGCCCAACCAGATCTGGCAAGTCACCGCCGATGGACGGCTGCTCAGTGGCCTGCTCGCCGGGTTGGTGCTGGGTCAGGATGCCGGCAGCAGTACGCCAACCAACACCACACAGAGCGTACCCGTCCCGGTCGAGCAGACCTGGCTCTGGGGAACGGGACTCGGCCCCACGGCCATCCAGAACAGCGCTTCGAACCAGTATCTGAGTGTCGACATCGCGGGGGGCTCGGTACAGATGCAAGACACCGACACCTCGAGCCAATGGTACTTCATGCCTACCACGCCCCTGGACAGCATCATGGCCTTGCCGGCGTCCGACCCGGCCTTCCCGGCCTTTACGCCTGACCAACAGGCTGTCTATGACTGGATCAACAACAAACTGGCGGCCATGAACAATCAGCCCCATTTGATCCTGCGCGAGCAGTACACCAACGGCGCCAGCACCCTGGACACTTACCGGCAAGACATGCTCGGCCTGGACTACAACGCGTTCCCAGCGCAAGTCTGGCACCCCGTAGTGGACCAGTTGAAGTTGGAGCTCAGCGCAGCGAGCGCCGTCAACAGCCTGTTCGCCTGCTATACCAGTTTCCACACCCTGTTGTTCGTGGACCAGGGGGCGCTGCTCTCCGAACTGGGTCAGGATGCCGGCTTCGAGGACGGTGACTCGACCAACATCGGCGGCATCATCCTGGCGGTGCTCTCGGGCGTCATCTACACCGTGCTCTCGGCTGAAACGATGGAAGGTGACATCAATTATTTCGCCGTCGCGGCCAACGTTCTCCAGAGCGGCATCAATGTGGCGGTCGCGGCCCAGAGTTCGAATGTTTCTCCCAGCCTGTTCCAGGTGGCCTATGCCGACCTGTGGGGGCAATTGAGCGCCACCTTCGAAGGGCTGTTGGACACTTTCGACACCATGGGAACCGCGATCCTGACCGACTGGGCCAAGCTGAAGATCAGCTATACGCTGATCGCTTCCACAGGGCCCGACGGGTTGTTCTGGAACTCCGGTGAAACCGGAAATATGGTGAAAGCCGCCAAGCAGGGTTACGTGTTGTCGGTGATGCAGATGCTGCTGCCGGCCAAATACCAGATCTACCAATATCTGGACGTCAATAACAACCCCATCGACGGTGTGCCCGCCTATGCGCAGTACATCACACCCGCGATCGACGGGACCTACTTCAAATACTGGATCGCCGATTCGACGGACTGGTCAATCTATCCGGAAGAAATCGCGCTCACCCAGGTCTGGGACAACGGCGGCTCGAAGGACAACTTCTTTAACAGCAGGAACGGTTGGGCGTTCGCCATGACGCGGCCCTACACCTACGGCGGCAATGACGCCAATTACCTGGTCATCGCGCTTACCAACCTGAGCCCGAACACGCTGGTGGCCACGGTGTTCAATCCGTCCCCCACTTCCGCCGGGCCGTCCCCACAGACCCTGTATCCCTACGAGACCGTGTTGATCGAGGCCGAAGCAGCATTTCCTGGTGGCGTAGCAATCACTCTCTCGATCTTCGACCCTTCCCGTGGCAACTACTTCGACGAGCCAATCGCCTCGTTCGATGCCTTTCAGGATTACTCTGGGTTCGCGGCCGGTAATGTACGCACCGCCAACGCCACGACGGCGGGCGACTACCAATTGTCGACACCGCTGTGCAACACGGGCGGGTTCAGGCAATACCCCGGCGCGATCCAGGCCAGTGTCTACCGTCCTTGAGGGGTGAATCGCAGGCATGACGAGCAGGAGTTCCGCTCGAAGAAAAAGCCTTGTTAGCTCCCACAACCCCATGTGGGAGCGAGCTTGCTCGCGATAGCGGAGGGTCAGTTTGCATTGATGCTGGATGTGCCGACGCCTTCGCGAGCAAGCTCGCTCCCACAGGGTTTTGTGTCGTGTGTAGATACCTTGAACACCCGAGAACACATGTGGGAGCGAGCTTGCTCGCGATAGCGATGGCTCAGCTACATCGATGCTCCCCCGCCTCAAGCCTTTCGAGTCCTCGGCAAGAAAATCGCCAACACCCCGAACAGCGGCAGGAACGAGCACAACCAGTACACATACTCGATGCCACGGATGTCCGCCAGGTGCCCCAGCAGCGCGGCGCCAATCCCGCCGAAACCGAACATCAGCCCGAAGAACACGCCGGCGATCATCCCGACATTGCCCGGCACCAGTTCCTGGGCATACACCACGATGGCCGAGAACGCCGAGGCCAGGATGAAGCCGATGACCACGCTGAGGATGCTGGTCCACAACAGGTCGACATGAGGCAGGATCAGGGTGAACGGTGCCACGCCGAGAATCGAGAACCAGATCACTGCCTTGCGCCCGATCCTGTCGCCAATCGGCCCACCGAAGAAGGTCCCCGCCGCCACTGCCCCGAGAAACAGGAACAGGTGCAATTGCGAAGAGGCCACCGACAGGTCGAACTTTTCGATCAGGTAGAACGTGAAATAGCTGGTGAAACTGGCCATGTAGAAATACTTGGAAAACACCAGCAGCCCCAGCACCACCAGCGCACTCAAGACCCGGCCTTTGGATAGGCCATGTGTGGCCGCCTGGCCTTGCTTGAGCTTGAACAGGTTCAGGTGGTTGGCGTACCAACGGCTGATGCGGTACAGCACGAACAGCGCAAACAAGGCGAACAACCCGAACCAGGCCACATTGCCTTGCCCATAAGGAATGATGATCGCCGCCGCCAGCAGCGGGCCAAAGGCTGAGCCGGCGTTACCGCCCACCTGGAACGTCGATTGCGCCAGCCCGTAACGGCCGCCCGAGGCCAATCGCGCCACCCGCGACGCTTCCGGGTGAAAGGTCGACGAGCCAATGCCGATCAATGCCGCCGCCAACAGGATCAAGGCAAAACTGCCGACCATGGACATCATCACAATGCCGATCAGCGTGCACACCGTCCCGGCCGGTAGCAGCCAGGGCTTGGGGTGCCGGTCAGTGTGATAGCCGACCCAAGGCTGCAACAAAGAGGCGGTCAACTGGAACGTCAGCGTGATCAAGCCAACCTGAGTGAACGTCAGGCCATAGCTGTCCTTGAGCATTGGATAAATCGAGGGCAGCACGGCCTGGATCAAGTCGTTGATCAAGTGCGCCAGCGCCACGGCGCCGATGATCCGCATAACCAACGGGCTGCTTTGCGCAGTGGCGGCAATGGGTGGGATCTCGGCCTGGGTATTGCTGATAGCCATGGGAGTTTCCATACGACAGAGGGTGCACACGGGCAGGTGCGTCAATGTGCCATTTTTCGGTGCAGCAAGGCTATCCCCTTAGCTAGCTATCGACTTCGAAAAATTGTCGAAATCCAAGGTGATAGCCCTACGCCATGGTCTGAATCTTGCCTTGTTAATGGCCTACGACGCGGCTCCTTACAAAGGGGACCGAGAATGGGAAGTTTCGCTACAGAGCTGGCCTACTGAGCCGATTTGGACAAACTTTCGAGGCCTTTTAAAAGGGCACCTGTTTCGGCACTTGTGTAGAAAACGCACAAAAACAGTGCAGGGTGTTCAGGGGAGTATGGGCATGCAGGCTTTTTTATCACCGGGAATCAGATTGTTGGGGCATTTCGGCTTCGCCCGCAAATTCCAATTGCTGTTCCTGCTTTTTATCCTGCCGCTCATGGGCAGCCTGTGGCTCATCGGCCAGGACTATCGCGACAAACTCAGCCTGATTTCCGGGGAACGCGCCGGGGTGCGCCAATTGCTGGCCCTGGATAACCTGGACAACCTGCTCACCGCCCAGCGCAACCGCGCCGCCCGCTGGCGCGCCACCGAAACCAATCGGCAGCCGACACCCGCGACGCTGGCCGCCATGGCGGCGTACGACGCAGTGCAACCGGCCCTCACCCAGGCCGCCAGTGACCTGGGCAACGCCCTGCAAACCGAAGGGGCCGAAGCCGATACCCTCGCCCGCTATCAAGCCCTGCAAACCAGCCTCAACGGTCTGGATTCGAAAAGCCTGGGCAGCGTGGGCTGGTGGCCGGATGGCTACGACCGCTTCACCGCCGCCCTCAGCGCCCTGCAAGCCTTGCGCGAGCAGATGGTCATGGACAACCGCCTGACCCTCGCCTCCTGGCTGGAAACGTATTTGCTGACGCAGATTTCCACTCAGCAGACGCCAGACCTGATCGAACGGGTCGGTCGCCTGGCCAGCGTTGGACAGGCTTCCGTGGTATCAGGCCAGTTCACGTTGCAGAGCCGCCTGCAACTGCGGGACCTGCGCAGCCGTATCGGCGACGCGCGGGACCAACTGGTCAAGACCGGAGCGCTGCTGGAATCCCGCCTGCCCAGCGATCTGCAAACCTGGGCCGGACAATACCAGGGCAGCCTCAAGCACTTGGATGCCGGCCTGAAAGTGTTGGATGACGGCGTGTTCGGCGGTTCCATCAATCTCAAGCCCGAAGACTTCGAGAAACACATGGACGCCCTCCTCGCCGAGCTGGCGACCCTGCGGCAACAGTCACTGGTGGCACTGGATACGCGCCTGGACCACTACCACGGTTCGGCGATTCGCCAGTTCACCCTGGTAGCGACGGTACTGGGCTGCCTGCTGCTGGCGGCGCTGTATCTTTTTGTTTGCCTGCAAGCGTCGATCCGGCGCAGCGCCAGCGGCATCACCCTGCTGGCCGAAGCCCTGCGCGACGGCAATCTCAGCCTGCAAGTGCCGGTGCAAGGGCGCGATGAACTGGCGGCCATCAGCACCGCCCTCAACGTCGCCGTGGTGCAGTTGCGCAACAGCCTGCTGGGGGTCGACCACGAAACGCTGCAGTTGAGCAACGCCGTACGCACCCTCAATACCCACTCCAGCGGCGCCCTGGGCGAAGTCGAAGCCCAGCAGATGCAGATCAGCCAGATCGCTGCCGCAGCGACACAACTGGCCGCCACCTCCCAGGGTGTGGCGAAGAGTTGTGAACAGGCCTCCGATAGCGCCCAGCAGACCCGCCGCATCGCCACCGACAGCAGCCGCGACAGCCAACGCACCACGGCCAGCATCCAGCAGCTCAACCAGCGCCTCAACGAAACCGCCGCCGCACTGGGACGGGTCAGCGAACAGGGGCAACAGATCCAACTGGTGGTCGATACCATTCGTGGCGTGGCCGAGCAGACCAATCTTCTGGCCCTCAATGCCGCCATCGAAGCCGCTCGCGCCGGGGAACAGGGCCGTGGTTTCGCGGTGGTGGCCGACGAGGTACGCAGCCTGTCGCAACGCACCCAATCCTCCACGCAACAGATTGCCGCCACCGTCGACAGCCTGCGCGCCACGGTCAACGAAGCCGTCAGCCTGATGGAAGCCGCCTGCGGCCAGGCCCAGACCGACGCTCAAGCAGTCACCGGCCTTGGCGAACGGCTGGGAGAAATTGCCAGCGCGGTGCAAAGCGTCACCGACACCCTGGCGCAAATCGCCACTGCCGTGGATGAACAAGCCAGCACCGCCGACGAGGTCAGCGGCAATATCCAGCAGGTCGACCAGGCAGCGATGCGTTTGCTTGAAGGCGCACGGGCCGTGAATTTGGCGGCGGACACCCTGAGCCAGGGAAGCCGGGCCCTGAGTGCCAACACAGGGAGATTTCAGCTCGGTTGATAGCGATTTGCAGCGAGGATTGTTAAGCGGTTGAAAGCGCAGAGAAATATTTCAGATTTACGCTTGACACATCTTCGTTACCGGCGAATAATGCGCGCCACTTGGCTACATAGCTCAGTTGGTTAGAGCATAGCATTCATAATGCTGGGGTCCGGGGTTCAAGTCCCTGTGTAGCCACCAAGTACCGATCCATAGATGTCTACAGCAGTCTATGAATCACCTCAAGAAGCCCGCCTAGTGCGGGCTTTCTTGTTTCTGGCTGTTCACCTCTGTCTACCCCTATCCTTCCCCACCGTGTATGCCCACGTGTATGCTTCAGAACTAATTGAACTGGAGGCATACACGGATGAAACGCGCCGATATCAAGCGACGCCCTCTCGCTGATACAACACTTTCCAGCCTGGAGCCGGAGGCCGGGGCATACCGCGAACTAGACAGTCCTGGGCTGTATTTCAGAGTCAAACCAAACGGCCAAAAATCTTGGGAATTACGCTACAAGAAACCGGACGGCAAATGGTCTTGGCTAGGTCTCGGCGGCTATCCAGAAGTAAGCGGCGCCTTCGCTCGACAGAAAGCGGCAGAGCTGAGAGCTGACGCCTCAGAGGGCAAGAACCCAATCATCTCCAAGAAGGCTCGTCAGGCGGCTGACATTGACGCAGCCAATGACACCTTCGAATCACTAGCCAGGGAATGGCATACGTCTCGCCTCAGCGGCTGGGATGCTGGAACTGCCAAAAGGATACTCGGCGCACTCGAACGCCACGTGTTCCCCTCGCTCGGTAAACGTCCCTATACCTCGATCATGTCTATGGAGTGGATGGAGCTATTGAGAGGGCTTGAGCGCCAGGGGATTTTGGAACAGATGAGCCGCGTGAGGGCTTACTGCAAAGATATCTATGACCTGGCTCGCGTAACCGGCAGAGCCGTCAACAACCCCTTGGAGGGCGTGCATAAGTTTCTGTCATCGGGAAAGGCGGAGAACTACGCTCATGTCTCACCTGACGAGCTTCCTCAGTTACTCAGAGCGATACGTTCCTATCCGCATGCCAAAGATGTTCAGCTTGGATTGCGGCTGTTGACCCTGATGGCAGTCCGTCCCAGCGAACTTCGCGAAGCTCATTGGGTGGAGTTCGACTTCGGCAAGAAACTGTGGACAGTGCCTGTCGAACGTAAGGGACGTAAAAAAGGCCGCGAACATCTGGTGCCGCTATGCACTCAAGCCGTAGATGCCCTATTGGAGCTTCGGCAACTTACCGGTGCATACCCTCTCCTGTTTCCAGGTAGAAGCGACCGCACCAAACCCCGAAGCGACACCGTGTTTCTCATGGCACTCAGGCGTCTTGGTTACGAAGGCCGCCAGACCGGTCATGGCTTCCGCCACATCGCCAGCACCATCCTCAATGAGCATGGTTACCCCGCTGACCATATCGAGGCCCAACTCAGTCACAAGGCACAGGGTGTCCGAGGTATTTACAACAAAGCTCAGTACCTCGAGCAACGCGTGAAAATGATGCAGTGGTATGCGGATCACCTTGATGCCCTAGAGGCAGGCAATGTCGTGCAAGGCCAATTTGGAAAGGCGGTATGAGAACGCATACCCAGCCCCCCTCCAAAACCGGTGTAACGCGTGTGACACGTGTAACGAACGACATCAACCAATTGAATTTATTATGTTTTTTTCGAGTTACACCGCGACCACCTCAACGATACACCGAGTGTAACAACACCAAGTCGTGTAACGAAAATCCGCCTCCTTCAGCCCTGCGGGCAATGCCGGTTTCACATGTGCATCGCTGCAACTGCCCCCCAGCTCCGGGGCGACGGGGTGCCCAACGTGCACATTGAACCGAGCGCTGGCATAGAGGAGCTGGAAATTGCAGGGATCGACGTAACGTGCTTAATCCAGGACATGGACGACGTCGAACGAGCCATTCGTGAATTGGCCCTCTATCGCCAGTTCAGCGAGCACTTTCGACAAGCATTCGACCTTATCGACGACGCCACTTCATTCTGGCTTGAGGATGGCTCCTACGCGCTGTGTGCTGAGCCAGTCACAACAACGATCTTTGAACTACGTGACGTCATCGATGACCATGCCAGCGTCGCGGGAGCAGCCTCATTGCCAAATGTCATTCGACATCTCCCTGGCTTCAATCATCAAGCTACAGACTCGCAACTGGCAGCGACCTTTGCTCTCGTGCTTGGCACCGAAGCTGTAGAGGTACTCGGAAACTGGTTGTTCGAACTTGAGCTTGCGACATACGACATCGATGCAGAACTGCTAGAGCAGTTGAGAAATGACTCGCCCCGCCAGTATCTAGTCTTGGTCGAAAAAGAACGATTCCGCCGCAGTGGAACCGAAATCAAAGCGCGAGAGCGATTCGCTGAATTGTTGGGTGAAGCCAAACAGACCCTATCGATGGCAGTACTGTACAGGCAAGCAGAGAACATCGACGTATTCAAGACTGGCTTCAACACATCCAGCCTGATGCACCAAATGCTCGACGAGGCCTTCTCGGCAAAAGCATCAAAGCGGGGTCATGAAGCCGGTAAGGGAAATCGAGACCCTGAATCAAAAATACAATCGGACACGATGTATAGGCGCGCAAATATCAAGGCAGCAGCCGAAAAAATCATTAGTGGCCGCTTGATTGAAAAGCGCAGTCTGAGCGATGCAGAGCTAACCAATCTGCTTTTCGACCAGAACGTTCATGGAACCAAAAAAACCATCAGGGACCACCTGACCATCCTGGGTCTTAGACCACTCAAATAAAAAAAGGGGAGCGGACACAGTCCGTTCCCCCTCCCCTACGTAGCGTATGGCCTGTTGTCTCATTTCACACAGGTTAGGCTCGCTATGAATACCGCATCAAAAACCATCGCTTCTCATGACCCAGCATCGACCCTCATTCGAATGCCCGAGGTCATTTCAATCGTAGGGCTCGCACGTCCAACCATCTACAAGCTCATGCGCCAACCGGACAGTGGATTCCCAATGCCGGTGAAGCTCAGCAACAGCAACGCCCGAAGCGCTCCGGTTGCATGGGTTTTGGCAGAAGTTCAAGCATGGACACGAGCACGCATCGCTGCCCGTGATCAGGTGGCCGCATGAGCCGCAAGATCGCCAACAAAGCCCTGATGCACCCGTTTTCCATTCTTCGCCAGATCGGCTTTTCGCCCCGCCTCATGCAGCGCCTGGAGCGCTACCGCAGCCTGCAGGACAAACAAGGGCGTGTGGTCAGCGTACTCAGCTGGGCCGACGGCACCTGGTGCGCGCTCTCCCTCCACTGCGAAAAGACCGGGGCGGTGATCGTCGACGAAGGCCAGCAAGCAGAAGCCTACGAAGACGCCCGCTCAATGCTCCAAGGCGGCTTTCTGCCCCTGCTTTCCCTGCGCTTTGAATTTCATGCCTGAAACGAAAACGCCTCCGGGAGCGATCCGGAGGCGTTGAGGTAAATCTACATGCCCGAACAATTTATGCCACACCTGAAAAATCCGCAAGCCACCCGCGTAGTTGCACTTTCGAAAAACGAGCGGTACTCTCTGGTCGTCGCTGCAAATTCAGCGAATGGGCTTGGCGGCCCAAACAGTACAAGGCGCAACAGCGCCCCCATTACGATTGCAGGCGCTTTTTTTGTGTCTGCATTCCCGTGTTATGGCGGGTTGCGTAGGAGCACCCTCGGGTGCGCCGGTCTCCTTGTACGCCGGTCCGCCAATCCTGCGCAATCCGTCACCCTAATCTGCTTGGCGGCAGACGGTGGCGGTTCCTCAGTACAAGGAGCCTTCACAAATGCAACACGCCCTCAATCCGTCCAAAATTCGCGCCGCTGCACACCGTGCAATGGCTCTCGCCGCTCTACACGCCAACTCCAGCCTCGCTACTCGTCTTGCCCGTTACAACGCCCATATGGTCAAAGCTCGCGCTCTCGAAGCCGCAGGCGGTGCCCAATGAATTCCTCCCTCAGCTTCGCCTTGCCCGAAGACCTGCTCTGCGTCAGCAAAGACATCGAAAAGGGTGTCCCGGTTGATGCAATCACCTGCGCTATCAACCGCGCAGAGTCCGTACTGATGTTGCTTGAGGACCATTTCGAAAGCGAAAGCGACAGACCACGCCTAGCCAATCACGTCCTCGCCGCAGTTATTTGGGATGTCCGGGGCACCCTGGGATTGATCAAAACTCTCACCCTGCACGGTGACACCACGTCTGTTCCGATGGATCAGAAAGGCGGTGCCGTATGAGCGCGCACACCACACTAGGCCGAGCGTCGTTTTTCAATAAAACATCCGGCCAGGGCGTGTTTCGGGTGAATGCGGGCATTCCTATTGAGGATGCACTCGAAACGGTTTCGCTCCTCCAGCATTACGCCAATCAACTCTCCCTCGATGCCGCCATGAGCGATAAGGGCGAGCGCTACAGTTGGTGCGCGCTCTACCTCGGCGAAATGGCCAAAGCCCTGATCGATGACGTAAACGATGCGATGTTTATGCCGGGGGCCGATACATGACCCAGCGCACGAACAGCCCAACCAAACGCCCCAGCTTTGCCGACGTGAAAAGCGCCGCACTCAAGGACATTGATCGCGTGCTGTCTCACTGGCTCCCCAACGGCAAGCGTGTCGATGGCGGCAAGGAATACACCGCCCCCAATCCGACCCGCACGGACAAACGTGCCGGGTCGCTCAAGGTCAACTTGAGCAAAGGCACCTGGGCGGATTTTGCTACCGGTGACAAGGGCGGCGACCTGATCGATCTGGTGCGCTACCTAGACGGCGGCACAGACGTCGAAGCCTGCAACAAGCTAGCGGATCTGCTGCACGTATCGGCAGGCGCCGCGCAATCGAAGCCTGTACCGAGCAAAAGCAAAGCACCGGAATGGATCGCCATCCAGCCTGTCCCGATCGAGGCCATGAACAAGTGCCCGGCCAAACACCGGCAACACGGTGCGCCCTCCAAGGTGTGGATCTATCGCGATGCGCAAGGCCAGCCCCTCATGGCGCTTTATCGCTTCGACCTGAGGCCGGACGAAGACGGCAAGCCAAGGAAAGTCTTTGCACCGTTGACCTGGTGCCACCGCGCCGACGGCCAAACCACTCAATGGCGGTGGCAAGGTCTGCCCGATCCGCGCCCTCTTCTGCGCCTGGACGAACTATCGCAACGGCTCGATGCGCCGGTCGTACTGTGCGAAGGCGAGAAAGCAGCCGATGCCGCTGCCGAGCTGATGCCGAGTTACGTGGCGACTTGCTGGCCGAACGGTTCCAACTCTTGGCACAAGGCCGACCTGACACCGCTCAAAGGACGGTCTGTCTTGTTGTGGCCGGACAACGATTCCAGCGGTCAGAGCTGCATGGACGCCGTCGCGGAAAAGCTGCGTGAAATCGGCGCCGCCTCAGTGCAAGCAATCGCCCTGGACGTCTTCAAACGCAAGCCCACGCTGAAGAATGGCGAACCGATCTTTGCCAAGGGCGGTCAATGGGACGATGGCGATGATGCAGCCGACGCACTCGCCAAGGGCTGGACATCGGCCCACCTCGCCGAGCTGGAGCGCACTGGCGAGCTGTTTGGCTCGGCACCCGCCCCCGCTCCGACCGGAGAAATCGAAACAAAGACGCAGCCCAAAACCAAGCGGCCAGCAAAATCAAAAAATGACCTGCTGCCCGGCGGTTTTCGCCTGACGTCAGAAGGCGTGTTTTATTCCGGCGACGACGGTGAAGCTCGGCCTGTATGTTCGCCTCTGGAGATCCTCGCACGCACCCGTGACGACAAGGGCCACAACTGGGGCTTGCTGGTCGAGTTCGACGACCCGGACGGACAGAAGAAGCGCTGGAACATTCCGGCCCGCACCATGACCGGCGACTTTGGCAAGGACGTCCTTGGCCCGCTGGTGGACATGGGGCTACGTCTGGCGGGCAGCCGCTCAGGACGCAACGCACGCAACGACCTGCAAAGTTATTTGCAGGGCTTTGACAGTGCGCAACGGGCTCGTCTGGTCACTCGGTTGGGCTGGCACGGAAACGCCTTCCTGTTACCCGAACGCCAGATCGGCTCGCATGACGAACATCTGCACTTCTATGAGGCTGGGGCACAACTCCCACCGATCAGCGAGTCCGGCACGCTGGAGCAATGGCAGGAGCAAATTGGCGCACTGTGCATCGGCAACCATCGCTTGGCGTTCGTCGTCAGTGTGGCTTTTGCTGGACCATTGCTGAACATGCTGGGTCACGAGTCGGGCGGGTTTCACCTCTACGGCGACAGCTCCGGCGGCAAGACCACGCATCTGCAAGTCGCCGCCTCCGTCTATGGCGGGCCGCGTGTGGTGCGTTCCTGGCGCTCGACAGACAACGCCCTGGAATCCATCGCCGCCGCGCACTCGGACGGGCTCCTGGTGCTGGATGAAATCGGCATGTGCGACCCGCGCATCATCGGTGAAACGGTGTACATGCTGGGCAATGGCACCGGTAAGGCTCGCGCCAATGATCGAGGACAAGCGGGCCGACAGGTACAGGAGTGGCGCTTGCTGTTTCTTTCGACGGGCGAGAAGACGTTGGCGCAGCACATGGCCGAGGCCAACAAGGAGCTGAAAGCCGGCATGGAAGTGCGCATGTTGGCCGTGCCAGCGGACGCCAGTAAAGGCCTCGGCATGTTCGATGTGTTGAGTGGTTTCGACGACGCAGCGGCCCTCTCTGACGCGCTCAAGGCTCGGGTAGCCAAATACTACGGCACGCCACTCACCGCGTTCCTGGCGGCCCTTTGCGAGCCCGGCAAGATGCATGGATGGTCAACCATCCTCCGCCGTACTCTGGAAGGCTTTGTTTCCAAAGCGCTCCCCGCTTCGGCCAGTGGGCAGGCACACCGAGCCGCCGCACGCTTTGGGCTGGCCGCCGCTGCCGGAGAGCTGGCGACCGCTCTCGGCATTACCGGCTGGCCCGACGGCACCGCGACCACAGCGGCACGTGTGTGCCTGAACGCGTGGCTGAATGAGCGTGGCGGTGCCGGAAACCTTGAAGGCGATGCGATTTTGGCCCGTCTGCGCCAGATCATCGAGCGCTTTGGTGAAAGCCGCTTCACACGCTGGGAAACCGCCGCCGCGAAGATCGATGAGCACGGGCCCCGCACCATTGATCGGCTGGGCTTTCGCAAAACCCTGGAGCACGGCATGGGCGACACCATGCACACCACCCACACCTACTACGTGCTGCCCGAGGCATGGCGATCCGAAATATTTCGGGGCATGAACATCAACGCCGTGAACAAGGAGCTGCTGCACCGGGGGGTGTTGGAACCTGGCAGCGATGGAAAGGCATCGAGCTTGGTCCGGTTACCCGGTTTAGGCCCGCAACGCTGCTACATCGTGAAGACGATACCGGGAACGGATGAGAGCGAGGCTCGGGCTGCCTGAAGGCATCCCTACTGATCGAGGTAGCGCCGGCTCACTCCCGGCCTCGCCAGCCGCTCAACCGACCCAAAATCAAATTTCAAGGAACAAGACAGATGACCGATTTCCAAGCTAACACCGAACAATGCGAACTACTGACCGATGAGCGGGAAAGCCGTGAGGTTACAGACCTTGCCCGGCCTATTTCGGACGGCACCGAAGCAACCGGCCATTGCAAAAAGAAACAGTTACTACTCGACGAAATCGAAAAGCTGAAGATCAGCCGCGACAAATACCTGAGTGAAGCCGAGCAACTGTATACCGAGATGGCCCCGCTGGAAGCGCTATTGGAAGGCGACGAGGTCATGGATGCTCATCGTCAATATGAAGTCCGGAAACAATACAACGACCTGAAACGCCCTTATGACTCGCGAAAACACCACGCCAGCATTATTACTAGCCAAATTACACGACGCGAGAATCTCGCCAATCACGAGACCTTGATGGCGGGTTACACCGAAGCGATGGCGAACTGGAAAGCCGACGAGCAAGAACTCAACGAAAAGCGGAACAGTCTCAGTAGCCGTTTGGAACAGATTCGGCGGCAAGCAAACGAGGACATGGCATCAGCCCGAGAAGCCGAAACCGATGCAGCAACTGCCTATGCCCAAGCCGTGGCATGGGGTGACACGGAAGGCGAAAAAAATGCCAGTGCAGACGCACAAAAGGCTGCGAAAAATCTTGCAACTGCAACCGAGCACAACCGTCGACAGCACTTGATCATGAGCGCATTGGAGCAGGAGCTCGTCACCGTCGATAAATATATCGTCGAAGCTCAAAAAGAACATAAAGCCATTGAAAGACACGCCCTGCTCCTAGCGCATACGGTGCTGGAAGAACAGTGGAACGCAAAAGCTGAGGAACTTCTGGATATGGGAGGCAAGCTTTGGGCTTCTTATCGGCTCATCGATCGCGATCAAGTCTCTCTCAGAAAGCTGGTGCTTCCGTTCGAGGGTGAAAGATTCGGTCACTGGAACAGCAATGATTTGGTAGAGCGTTCCTACAAGCACACCGTACAAGACGTACTCTCTTCGTAATATACAGAGCCACCTGAAACGGCCTACGCATGTAGGCTGTTTGGAGCCCGCCAGGACAAACATCATGAGCATTCAAATACAAAGCAGCGCGAGCTGGACCGAGACCTTAAGGTCGCGCAAAAACCATCTGACCGCATTACTCAAGATCATGGATATGAAAACCGGAAAAACTACGAAAGTCCAATCACTCACTGTCGATTTGATCAAGGCTGAAATGAGCCGCGTCGATAGCCAGCTGAGCGGACGAAAGTAATACTATACCTGTTAGCTGTAATACAATCCGATCAATATATGCAATACGTACCCGAGGAGAATTCTCATCAGGCGCTCTTAATACCGTATTAATGAAAAGCGCTTGATCGAGCAGCTTTATGCGCTGGAGGCATTGAAAGGTAACGCTCCACCTAAGAAAGAAACGGAGTTCTGGACAAGCTTGAAAGATGACTGGCTAAATATCGCTAGCCTGCTAAGGCCTCCTAGAGGCCTTTTCCTTTATACGTTCCCGCTATTTTTACGCCCCCCCCAACGTTGATGCGTGCATTGAGCTTGGTGCCGCAATACCAAGCTAATACTTACCGAAATCAAACGAACCATTTCCATTAATCCTTAGTAAGCCGTTCGATTCACCGAGCCAGCGCGCCTCTCTAGGAGACGTATTATATTTTAACGCGCTCCTCAAGGATCCTTGCCGCAACCCCATCTTTGAAGTGGAAGTAACTGGCAAGCCCGAACAAAATTAATTGAGCAACCCCAAGCTTCAAGGTTGGCTGTGCGATCATTCCAAAGTAGAACAATAAAGACACCGCCACCATGAAGAAGCGCTTGGAAGCGTACCACCCCAAAAACCTATCATCCGTGGAACGGTGTTTGATCGCCGACCTCGTCATTCTGACTGCGACCTGACCGAAAATAATGCAAGACCCTAACGACCAATCAGCCGAAAGTACGATTTCTTGCCATGTGTATGCATAGAGTTTTATTAATACCAGCATCGTGAACGGAATCACGATAAAAAGGTACTCGGACATAAGCTCGGCTAAAATAGCCTTGCGGTTTCTAGAAGAGAGGTCTGGGTTCATGTTGAAGCCCTACATCTCGGTGAATGTCTATTACTCTTTTTATTTTTGCACTGGATATGAAAGGCTTACCTTTCCCGGCAGGCGGGGTGTAAATCTCATAGGCAACTTCAGCCTCCATAACATCTTTGGGTCCAATAGGCCTTATCAACCCATCTTGATAACCTTCTAGCCAGGCAAGATCAAAAATATTCGCATTATACCGACTGCCGGTGCTAACACTAAGCATCGACCACGCACCCTTTCCGATATTCACTGGAGCTCTGACATAAAGTTTGTCGACGCCAACATGACTATCCTTTACTCCCAAAAACATATCTTTTGGATTGGCATTAAATCGCCAGTGCGTGTTGATCGAAGTAACGCTTTGAGCCTCCACGAGAGTAGCCGTTGCGCTCTCCTCCGGAAGTAAACGTTTGTTTGCTTCCGAAAACTTACTCAAAGCGATTGCTAAAGCCTTTCGATCAATCATAGGGTCCGCAGTTTGCCCAAGATTAAGCTTGCTCAATTGAGCTTCCAGCTTCGTCGCCAAGAGATCTACTTCCTCTTCAGTACTAGTAGAGTCGACTTCAGAAAGTTCGCCGGCTAACTTCACGCCTGCATCAAACACGGCATCTTCAACCCATGTTCTGACTCTACCTGGAACAGACTTGAGTAAACTCGCTATCGACCCTGTCTCTACATTTTCCAGTCGAAGCTCGAAGTCGTCTGCCGCGCCAACGCTTACCGCAATAACCTGTCCAAGTGCTTGGTAAGCCTCTATGTAACCGCTCATAGCCTGGAATATCTCAGCGGGCCTACGTCGTTCCCTAGCGAAATCGATCTTGATCCTCAGCGTCTCTTGCATTTCGGCCTACTTCCATGAGTGATAATGGCACCTGGGCTGCATGAAAGCTCTCGTCGGCACGATCATTGCGCCTTTAAGCGAGCTGAGCAACCAAACTACAAGCGTTGTCTCCCTGAGCCACAGATACACCGATTTTAATTCCAATGATGGCAAAATGTCTCCGGTGGTCACAGGTTAACTTGGTCTTCCTTTCCCGTTTTAGAAGCCTTTGCCTTCCGACACTGTTCATCCGCACAGTATATCAAATTGGGAAGTCTGACAAATTTCTTTAGGTTTGCAGCGCGCATCGTGGCTCTGGAGGCAATGAAACGACAATCCCCACTGCGAGTGTAGGGTGGCGTTTTTGACTTTGGCACTCGACAGGTTTGACTGTTGCCTAAAGTAGGCGGGCGCTGCGGGAGCTAAAGAGACTTCGGTCTATCACGCAGAAAGCGTAGTCTGCCCCGAAAACATAATAACCGAAACTGTAGCAAACCTATTTTAATACAAGTTGCACTCAGAGTAGAAAAAATACACGAGCTTGCGCAGCAGCAAAAGATTTAGAGGACACCAGGGCCAGATAACCACTTAATTCTAGAAATAATAATGGAACACATTACCCCCCCTATAGTTTAAGCATTGTTCAAAACCTAACGAGGCACGCTGTATAATTATCTGATGCAGCAGACAATGTACCAGAAAAACCCTCAACCGAAAGAACCCCTGACATCAAATCCACAATAAGCGATCGATTTAGATGTTCCCAAAAACCATCACTACACAATAAATAATTGCTTTCACCACAATAACTGAAGATAACTTCCTCCGCAGCATGCAGGGGCCGCGGAAACTCCAGGAATTTATTTAGAACACGCCGCCCAGGGTGTTTTTTCACCAATTCAGCGATTCTAGCCTGATCCATACCACGGGCGACCAGATCATCCCACGCGTTAGTATGATCTAACGTTAAAAGCTCCCCACACTCAGAGTAAGCTCGGCAGTCTCCCAGGCTACTTAGAGATACATTGTCATAATTTTTTGCAATGCAAACAACAGACATTTTTATATTGAAATCAACGCTAATTCGCCCCAGCAACTCACTTGCGGAGGAAACACCATCAATAGAAAAACTCTTCATTTCCATTGCAAAAAGTTCGACGTCATGCTGCTTACAACCATAGGCATCAACGACGAGAACTGCACTAAAGCCTTCAGCTTGAAATTCGATTATACAATCTAAATTTTCAAGGCGTCCGCCTCTGCCACAAATTGCTGAGATTATCATTCCTCAAAAAGCTCCCAGGGTAAGTTCCTATAAAAATCCGACACCCTTTTATAAGACTCTTCAAAATCGGGAAGTACCTTAACGGTCGCCTGTAGGTCTGCGTACCGCTCAAATGACCTTTCCTTGATGCGAGGATCGTCCATGCCCGCTGCATTTAAGAATTCGCATACATCTTTTCCTTCACTTTTTCGGATCAAGGAATCAAGAATATTATATCTATCTTCAGCCGTTGGCTCTTCTATGGTAGTCAGTAGATAATTCACGTCATAGATGTCTTGCTCTCGGTTTCTTTCCCTCACAACTTGCTGGAGTATCGACCTATACTTCTCAGCAAGCAGATCAAATATTCCGTAGACTTTGAGCTGCCCGTCGTCAATTTCGAGAATTTCGAGATTATAACTTCTTTCATTAAAACTATAATCGATGCTAATTAAATTTGTCCCTCCCCTACTCTCAAGCCTTTTCATTTGAGCCTGATCATTTTTATAGGCATAAGCCACCTTCAACTTTACGGTCGGGAAAGTTCCCTGTGCATTGGGTTGAATCTTGTACGACTGCAATTTGCATTTCATGCCATAAGCTAGCTCAGCCTCAGCAACATCAAGCGAATCATTGAAACTCCCTGTGAACTCTTCTAGACTCACCTCCGCCAAACGCAAGTCTGTAGAAAAGTCTATGTCCGTTGTGTATCTACTACTCCCATATCTCAACCCTAACAGGGCGCCTCCCTTCATAACCATCTTAGCGCTTAGCTCATCGCTTCCAGATATTGCCTTCAATATCATATGAGTTGCGTGCCTAATAGCTTTCTGGTCTAGAGGCGAATCGTTAACCCACTGTTCAATGTGCATTTCCATATTTTTTTGCCATATCCACGTTCAAAGATAATGACCAGTCTTCATCATATTCTGATGCGAACGGCCTATTCGGACTCAAAACTTTAGAACTACCTCGAGTTTTGCTTGATTCTAAACGAAGGAATTCGAGCTTTGAGCTTTTAATGCCGAGCATTTTATCCAAAACAAAACCGGTTCGAGCCCGATCTATCTTACGACCGTACTTTTCCAATGCAGTGATAATCAAAGACGAATACTTCTTTCCATGCTCTAAGAAAACCTCCAGCACATGTTCCTCTCCTCCGCTTTTCTGAGGATCTCGCAACATATCGATAAATGTTTTGCCAATTGCTGAAACCCTAAGTGGCGACTCGCTAACCTCTAGCGGCTCCACATAATGCGTTTCGCTACTTATAACAATCTGCCGCCCGTCAAGCTTTATATTTCTTGGATATTTAGCCGCAAAACTTTTCGGATCGAAGAGATGAGCATCTTCTATATCAATGTCTTCTGCTGCGCGATGACGCCAGTCAGAAGGAGAGCATGTTGTAAAATAAATATCTACAGGAATTTTGTCAGTCAGCCCGTACCACTCCATTGCACTCAGATGCGATATATAGCCGTATGGATAAAGAGCGCATAAGGTTTCCTGCGGAGTATATTCACGCTTCCCTTTGATTACGTAACACTCCTGCAACTGATTTGTGGAGAAGTGATTGTACTCAGCGTCAATTGGACTAAGCACGCCTGATCGCTGAAGCTTATGAATATTATTTTCATAATCTTTTGGAGCAGCATACTCTTTACGAATTTGTTGTATCCGCTCGCCTTTATAACTTTTATCGAGATAAAATTTATAAATTTGGAGAGCTATTTTTTCTTTACTTATAACTGAATAGGGATAGTCATCAAGCACCCACGACGTTAAAGCCTCTTCGATAAAAATCATTTCTTACTCCGAAGGTAACGACCTGTGCCGTGTATACGTCCTTAGGACGTATACACGGCACAGGCCTATATGTCAAGCGCAGAGCCTGAAGATGAATGAGCTAAGACTTTTTAGAATTATCTGCCGATAAAATAAATCCTTAGGATTTATTTTATCGGCATTAAGGTATGTTGTCAATAGGCTTCCATCAACGGCAGATAGGCAGATAGGCAGATAGGCAGATAGGCAGATAGGCAGATAGGCAGATAGGCAGATAGGCAGATAGGCAGATAGGCAGATAGGCAGATAGGCAGATAGGCAGATAGGCAGATAGGCAGATAGGCAGATAGGCAGATAGGCAGATAGGCAGATAGGCAGATAGGCAGATAGGCAGATAGGCAGATAGGCAGATAGGCAGATAGGCAGATAGGCAGATAGGCAGATAGGCAGATAGGCAGATAGGCAGATAGGCAGATAGGCAGATAGGCAGATAAGCAGATAGGCAGATAGGCAGATAGGCAGATAGGCAGATAGGCAGATAGGCAGATAGGCAGATAGGCAGATAGGCAGATAGGCAGATAGGCAGTAGATATTCGCTTTTCAGCTATATACGTCCTTAGGACGTATATAGCTGAAAAGTATAAATGTCAAGCAAACACCTGAAAATATTGAGCTTTATCGCTGATGACTACTTAATATGGGTAAAATAAATCCTTAGGATTTATTTTACCCATAGTTAGCAATTCTTTCAACACTTTTTTCCGCTAATTTCTAGCATCGCCCATCCAGCTGAAGCAGATCCAACGGTCTATTACGGAGATACACTCCCCTCTGATTGACTCGCCGCATGTGCCATAGATTTGTGATTCGGTGCTTGGGCTACGGCCTGGCGGAGCCATGGGAGGTGGACGAGGGGTGCTCGGTTTAGAAACAGAAGCTTTCAATAGTGGACTTTCGCTGCCATTAAAATGGCGGGGTATCAGATTTTAATTTCGCACCAATCATTATTGCCTGTAGCGATGGTCAGCTTTTAGCCATAGCAGCCGCTTATATGACCGAAATTAGCCCTAACCACCCGCTAGAAATAATCACCCCTCAGCCTAAGCGTTACACGATCCAAACCAGTAACACAGCACTTTACCGACTAAGAGAGCTCGTGTTACTCATAAATATCAATAAAATCAATGTCTTGCATTAATCGTTACACCAGTAACCTCCGTAACACTAATTTTAAGACCAGTTAGCAACCCCAGCTCCCCGGAAGCTCAATTCCCCCCAGCGAAGGGCAGGGGAATCCAATAAGATGCCGAGGCCCCGGAGGTTTCCATATGGACACGAGACCGGAAATCTGCGTGATCATGTCAGCGGAAAGGTGCCCAGCTTAATGAACCAGGTTAGCTGCTGTTCGCCAGGGCTTTTTCACTATGGATCTGAACCTCGCTAGGGCCCCTGGCATTTCGGAAAGACACGGGGTCGGAAACCCGCGTGATCGTGTTAGCGAAGAAGTGCACAGCTTAGTGAACAGGTGAACCTGATGAACTGATGGTTCACCTGTGCATTTGCCCTATCGCTTGGTGGCTCGCCGGGGACCCTGGGCATTTCGAATGGGTACGGGGCAAAGAACCCGCAGCATCTTGTTAGCGACTGAGTTTTCTACGTCGGTTGACAGGTTGACGTGGTTGACACCACCTCGAAGGTTGACCGGGCGCAACCGTTCGCTATCAACAACACAATGGCTCACCTTTACCGTTGCGGTAACGATCCCCTTTTTTCGTCAGGATCCTTTCAATTTCAACGTTGAAATTTCAGTAAGCTGCAATCTCTGTCGCTATCAAGATCCCGCGGGTTTCCGACCCCGTGCAGAAGAAAACGCCCAGGGTCCCCAGCAGTTTTTTGATCGACTACCATTGGATCGTTGCGCTTTCGACAGTTTGGCTGTTGTATGTCTGGACCTCATCGTCAGTGCTGAAGGGATGTCATGGGACGGAATGATCGGAACTACCTATTTTCTGATGGCGATCTAGCTACGACACTGGATCAGCAAACACGATCTATCAAGGGGCTAGTCGAACAAATACCTCAGAGCCAATTCCTAGCGACTAGCGCAGAGACCCTAATTGAAAATATCGTAGATCGACTAACAGTTTCTCCCCTTGTGCTTCATGAAGACCAAATGCAAATGGAGCAAGCCGAGGTAAAAGTAGATGTCGCCGGCCGCTTTGATTTCGACGATGTTCCTGGGGGAGCCAAAGCGGATGGTCATCAGCTTCGTTTCTTCGTCCCCTTTTCGGGAGACGCTGGGCTTTGGAAATGCCAACCGAATGTGTGGAGCTCGAGGCCCCCTCAAGGAGAAATCGATGCACGGAGAAATTTGCTCATTCTCTCTTTTCAAAATACCAGCAACACAGCCCCTGAATGGTATCGACAGGAACTCGATAGCAGCCTGCAACTAATTCGACAATCAATCACTGCTCAAAGCTCGATGCTGTCGCAATTCCATTCCGCCCTTCCTGACTCAGTACGAAAATCAGTGCAGCACCGACGACAAGAAGTAGAGAAACTCCACGGCTTGGCTTCGGCGTTCAATATTCCGATGGTCAAAAAGCCAGGCATGCCTGAGTTCACCCTCGTAGACGTTAAGAAAAAGACTGTTCGAGCCCTTCCGAAAGCTCCCGCTGCTGGCTACAAGCCCGAACCTGCTATAACTGCCGAGCTCTACACAGAAATCCTCAGCAACATTCGCCACATGGGTGCCACCTTTGAAGGAACACCTCAAACGTACTTATCATTAGGCGAGGAAGGGCTTCGAGACATTCTGTTGGCTAGTTTGAACGGTGTGTATCAGGGGGCCGCAGCAGGAGAAGCGTTTCGTAAGTACGGCAAAACTGATATCCGAATCGAGGAGGAAACTCGCTCTGCCTTCGTGGGTGAATGCAAGCTTTGGGGTGGCGAAAAAGTTCTCGTTGCAGCTCTCGACCAGCTGTTGGACTACTTGACTTGGAGAGACTGCAAAGCAGCATTGATTCTCTTCAATAAATCGGTATCAGGCTTCGCCGGCATACAGGAAACGATTTCTCAATCGCTGCCTCAGCATGAGCTTTTCATTCGGTCTTCTCCGTCAGAGCAACTAGGAGAATGGAGGATGACATTCAGGGCCAAAGAGGATGAGGGACGCGAAGTCACCATCCATGTATTCTGTTTCAACCTTTACGTGTCTGATGAGCGTGCAGGTAAGAAGCGCTGAGATCAAGCTGTACCCCGCAACTCAATGACTACAGGAATTTACAATCCTAGTTAAAATGCCCTCGGCTCGGGAGAACGCTCATGGAAGATGTCTCGCTGCTCGCATCATTGCTTAAGCGTATGAATGAAAACCAGTTGGCGTTGGGGGCTGCTATTGAGGAACTATCGAACTGGGTTGAGCAACGTGGATCTACAGAAGTGGCACAGAATATCCGTGGGGCACTGGAGACGCTGGATAGAAACTCAGGATTCATCACCCTAGCCCTGGCCTCTCTGGCAGCCGAAGGACGTTCAAAAGAATAGCGTACTCGCTTCCCACTTCAGCCAGCCATGCTTGGTTGACGCACGCAGCTCAACGTCTGGTGGTGCCTTCATGGAAGGGGATGCAAGCAAAACCAGTAGCCAGAAACGAGCGGCTTGTATGCCTCGCTGTATGCCACACCTTAAGACGTTACTTTAAATCTATATATTTCAATAGCTTACAGAACAAGTTCAAATGACTGTGTACCACCAAGTACTAAAAACGGCCTATCGAAAGATAGGCCGTTTTTTTATGCCCCAGGAAAAGTGCCTGCCCTCTCAGGATTTGGTTGCACGCCCCCCCGTGGCAAGAAGCCTTGTTGATTTGCGCCCCACGCCTCGCGTCGCTACAGTCGTTCTCTATCTCCCTGGCCCACGGATGGAGCGACACGTGCTTATAGACCTGAAACCGAACCTTCATCGCCTGTCAGCCGTTTCGTTGCTGGCTGTCGCCCTGACACTCATCGCCTGTAAGGCCCCGCCCTCCTCCACTGCCACACCGGCATTACCTTCCCCGCCGGAAATCACATCCGGCTACCGCGCCGACGTGCAGACCCGTTACGCCGACAAGCACATGGCGGCCGCGGCCAACCCGTTGGCGGCCGAGGCCGGGCGGGAGATGTTGCGGCGCGGCGGCTCGGCCATCGACGCGGCGATTGCGATGCAAGCGGTGCTGACGCTGGTGGAACCGCAATCTTCAGGTATCGGCGGCGGCGCGTTCATTGTGCTGTGGGATGGCAAGGCCGTGCGCACCTACGACGGTCGCGAAACGGCACCGGCTGGCGCCACCGAAAAACTTTTCCTGCAAGTCGACGGCAAACCCATGCCGTTTACCACCGCTCAGATCGGCGGCCGCTCCGTGGGTACGCCAGGGGTATTGCGCGCCCTGGAACTGGCCCACCGCAAACACGGACGCCTGAAATGGGCGACGCTGTTCGAGCCGGCCATCGCGCTGGCAGAGCAAGGTTTCGCGATCTCGCCCAGGTTGCATTCGTTGATCGCGACCGATCCGTCCCTGCCGGGCTCGCCGGACATGGCCGCCTACTTCCTGAACGCCGATGGCAGCCCGAAAGCCGTCGGCACGACACTGAAGAATCCGGCCTTGGCCGGCGTCCTCAAGCGCATCGCCAACGAAGGCCCGGATGCGTTGTACAAAGGGCCCGTGGCCGAGGAGATGGTCGCCAAGGTGCGCGGCCACGCCAATCCCGGCAGCCTTTCGCTCAATGACCTCCAGGGCTACGCCGCCCGGGAGCGTGCGCCGTTGTGCTCCGACTACAAGCGCTGGCAAGTGTGTGGCATGGCGCCCCCGTCTTCTGGCGGGATTGCCTTGGCGCAGATCCTCGGGACATTGCAGGCCCTCGAACAGCGCGACAGCCACAATGCCCTCGCGCCGTTGAAACCCCTCAAGACCGATAAACCCGCCGGCCTCGAGCCCGCGCCCGAGGCGGCGCACTTGATCGCTGAAGCGGAACGCCTGGCCTACGCCGACCGCGCCCAGTACGTCGCCGACGCGGATTTTGTTCCCGTGCCGGTCAAAGGCCTGGTCGACCCGGGCTATCTGGCCAGCCGCGCAGGCCTGATCGGCCCACGCAGCATGGGCGTCGCCAAGCCCGGGACACCGCCGGGCATTCAGGTGGCCTATGCGCCGGACCGTTCGCCACTGCGCATTTCCACCTCGCAAGTGGTGGCGGTGGATGACCAGGGAGGTGCCGTATCCATGACCACCACAGTGGAATCGGCATTTGGCTCGCACTTGATGGTCCAGGGTTTCATGCTCAACAACCAGATGACCGACTTCTCGTTCATCCCTGAAGAAAACGGGCAAAAAGTCGCCAACCGCGTCGAACCCGGCAAGCGCCCGCGCTCGTCCATGGCACCGACGCTGATCTTCGATCGTCAAAGTGGTGAGCTGCTCGCCGCCGTTGGTTCACCGGGTGGCTCGCAAATTATCGAATACGTCGCCAAGTCAGTGATTGGCCTGCTCGACTGGAACCTGGACCCGCAAACCGCCATCAACTTCCCAAACTTCGGCAGCCGCAATGGCCCCACCGAACTGGAAAAGGGGCAGTTCAGCCCGACGCTGATCCAGGCGCTGAAAGACAAAGGCCATGCGGTGAGCGAGATCGACATGAACAGCGGCACCCAGGCGATCGTGCGCGTGCGTGATGCGCAAGGGAAAACGTCTCTGGCCGGCGGCGCGGACCCGCGGCGCGAAGGCGCAGCGCTAGGAGATTGAACGCTCGCCTATCAAATTGAGGCAGCTTGCTCGGGTGTTGAATGTGCCGCCGCCATCGCGAGCAAGCTCGCTCCCACAGGGGGTGGCGGCGAACACAATATCAAGGCTATTCAGGGAGAACTGTGGGAGCGAGCTTGCTCGCGATAGCGTTGGGTCAGCTTGCACAGATGTTGAATATGCGACCGCCATCGCGAGCAAGCTCGCTCCCACAGGGGATGGCGGCGAACACAATATCAAGGCTATTCAGGGAGAACTGTGGGAGCGAGCCTGCTCGCGATAGCGGCGGCTCGCTCAGCAGGTTTCTCAGGTCGATAGCTGGTTGGCAAACTGGCTTACCGCATCGACCACTTTCTTCGCCCCGTCCTGGATCTCGACGATCACCGTCCCCGCCTCGGCGGCCAGGGCCAGGCCGTGTTCGGCCTGGTGCTGGCCGTCGGTCATCAGTGCCACGGCGTTACGGGCCATGTCCTGGTTCTGGCGGACCACGCCAACGATTTCATCGGTCGCCTGGCTGGTGCGCGATGCCAGTTGGCGCACTTCATCGGCCACCACCGCAAAGCCACGGCCTTGCTCGCCGGCCCGGGCCGCTTCGATCGCGGCGTTGAGCGCCAGCAGGTTGGTTTGTTCGGCGATGCCGCTGATGGTCTTGACAATGGTACCAATCACTAGAGATTGCTCGTTCAACGCCTCGATGCCTTCGCCAGCGGTTTGCATGTGCCGGGCCAAGTCGCGCATCACCTCCACGGCCTGGGTCACCACCGTCGTGCCACGCTGGGCGGTGTTGTCGGTCTGCCGCGAAGTGCTGTAGGCGATGCCGGCCGCCTCGGCGACGGCTTTTTCCTGGTTGACCTGGTCGGTGATGTTGGTGGCGAACTTGACCACTTTATACAGTCGATCGTTGGCATCGACCACCGGGTTGTAGGAGGCTTCCAGCCAGACCTCACGACCATTGCTGTCGATACGCTTGAAGCGGCCGGCCACGAATTCACCGCTGTTCAGGCGCTTCCAGAACTGCTGGTAGGCCGCGCTGTTGTATTCCTCAGGTTCGCAAAATGTGCGGTGATGCTTGCCCTTGATCTGCGCAAGGCTGTAACCCATGGCGTTGAGGAAACGATCATTGGCCGTCAGCACGTGACCGCCCAGATCGAATTCGATCACCGCCGTTGAGCGCACCAATGCACCGATGAGGTTTTCATGCTCGCGAGAGGCCTCGATGGTGCGGGTCAGGTCATTGGAGTACATCGAAAAATAGCGGATCCGCCCGTCAGCCCCCCGTACAGGCTGGAGGATCGAACGCAGCCAGGCTTCCTGGCCATTGCTTCGCAGCAGGCGCACGGCACCGGAAAAGTGCTCGCCACGGGTCAACGCCGACTTGAAGCGAACCTGGAACTCATTGGATTTCAAATATGCAGGAACCAGTTCATCCACAGGCCGGCCAATCAAGTCCTGGCTCTTGTAACGCATCTCGTCGAGGAAATTCTGATTGACTGATTGAATCCGTCCATCGGCATCCAGAGTGAGGCCAAGCATCTCGCGATCCAGGCTTTCCTTGACTTGCGCAAGGCTGGACAGTTCTTGGCGAAGAGCCAACAGCTCCTGCTTCAGGCGGTTGTTGAACATGGGCAGCTCCGACAGCAGGAGAATGAAATGCTGTTCCCTAGCCATCGGCCTGGCGTTTTTTTTCTAAAGAGCAGCGCGAGCCCCTGGTGAAAATATTCCAGGACGCCCTCGAACCCGATAAGCCTCCCATGGTCACTGGATTGTTCTACTGTTGCGCCTGACCTTTGAAGCCTTTGCCGCCATCAATACCCATAACCATAAAAACGAGGTAATTGCCGTGACCACCGACATCGAAGACAGCCGTTCCGCCCGCTTCGCCTTGCGCTGTTCCAGTTTCGCCGAGCGCTGGTTCCCCGACTCCTGGGTCTTCGCCGCGCTGGCGGTGCTGGTGGTCGCCGTGGCGACACAATTCATCGGCGCCACGCCCACGGCGGCGGCCATGGCGTTCGGCGACGGTTTCTGGAGCCTGATCCCGTTCACCATGCAAATGGCCTTCGTGGTGATCGGCGGATACGTGGTCGCCAGCTCGCCACCGGCCGTCAAATTGATTGACCGCCTGGCACGGATTCCGACCAACGGCCGCTCCGCCGTGGCATGGGTGGCGCTGATCTCCATGGTCGCGTCGTTGCTCAACTGGGGCCTGTCGTTGGTGTTTGGCGGTTTGCTGGTGCGCGCCCTCGCCCGGCGCACCGACCTGAAGATGGATTACCGCGCCGCCGGCGCCGCCGCGTACTTGGGCCTGGGCGCAGTGTGGGCCCTGGGGTTGTCTTCGTCGGCAGCGCAATTGCAAGCCAACCCGGCCAGCCTGCCGCCCTCGATCCTGTCGATTACTGGCGTCATTCCTTTCACCCAGACGATTTTCCTCTGGCAGTCTGGCGTGATGCTGCTGGCGCTGATCGTGATCTCGTTGATTGTCGCCTACGCCACCGCTCCCGGGCCGAACAGTGCCCGTGACGCCGCCGCTTGTGGCATCGACCCGAGTTTCAGCATGCCGGCGTTGCAGCCCCGTACCCGCCCAGGGGAATGGCTGGAGCACAGTCCGCTGCTGACCATTGCACTGGTGCTGCTGGCAGCCGGCTGGCTGTTCCACGAGTTTTCGACCAAGCCTGCGATCAGTGCCATTTCCGGGCTCAACACGTATAACTTCCTGTTCATCATGCTGGGCGCCTTGCTGCACTGGCGGCCGCGCAGCTTTCTCGACGCCGTCGCCCGCGCGGTGCCGACCACCACCGGCGTGTTGATCCAGTTTCCGTTGTACGGCTCGATCGCCGCACTGCTGACCACGGTCAAAGGCGGCGATGCCCAGACCCTGGCCCACCACATCTCGACCTTTTTCGTACAAATTGCCTCCCATGACACCTACGCCTTGTTGATGGGCGTCTATTCGGCGGTCCTGGGCTTCTTCATTCCTTCTGGCGGCGGCAAGTGGATCATTGAAGCGCCCTACGTCATGCAGGTGGCCAACGACCTGAACTATCACCTGGGTTGGGCGGTGCAGATTTATAACGCCGCCGAAGCGCTGCCGAACCTTATCAACCCGTTCTACATGCTGCCGTTGCTCGGGGTCTTGGGGCTGAAGGCCAGGGACCTGATCGGTTTTTCCTTCGTCCAGTTGCTGGTGCATACGCCGCTGGTGCTGGCGCTGCTATGGGCACTGGGGACGACATTGAGTTATTTGCCGCCAGTGATGCCATAAAGCCATAAAAAAGGGCCGATATTTCCATCGGCCCACTTCTTCTTCGGCCCGGTCTGTTTCAGTATGGATGCGCCCTGTTTCGAGGGGCCCACACGCTGAAAAGGATCTGAGCATGTCCAAACTCGCCGCACTTTCTTTTGCCGCCCTGGCCTTCAGTGCCACCGCCCACGCCACCGACATTGACGTACAACTGGGCAGCACCGAACGCGTCACCCGCCTCTTTGCCTACCCCAACAACTGCAACGTCATCTGCTTTCGCGACTGGACCCTGGAACAGACCGTCGAGCACTACCTGACCCAAAGCGTGCAGCGCGACGGCTACGGCACGGCCAAGGTCCACGTCAAAATCGATAACGACAAGGTCTATGCCAACATCAGCGGCGTACCGAAGAGCTATGGCCAACCGCTCAAGGCCCTGCTTGACGCCGGGGACCTGGCGTACAACGGTGCCTCGAAACTCAACAGCGAAAAAAAATGGTCCTACAACTGGTACCTGTTCCTGCCGCTGGGCATGGCCCTGGAAAACCGCAAGAGTGTCGAGTTGCTGCACTTCCCGCCGGACTACTCCCTGACCCAGGCCCAGGACTATCTGGAGTCGGCGACCACCGATCGTTGGGCCACGCTGCTGACCGTCAACGGCATTGCGGTTGAACAGACGCCGGCCTACCAGACCATCATCGACATCGCGCCCATCGCAGCGCCGTCCAATGCTGGCAGCACATTGGAGGGACTCTATAGCTACTTCAACGATTACCAAACCACCATGGTCACACAGGTCACCCAAACCGCCAGCGGCGCCGCGTTGCCGATGGTGGCCTTCGGAGCGCCCGTTCGGAACTGGATCAAGACCCAGTACGGCCAGACCGTGGATGTGCTCGGCTTGGCGACCATCACAACCGGCAGCGGGGCCAGGGTTCCGGTCCTGGGCTCCAACCATCCGAGCTATATCTGGTACGCCGCCGACAAGGACAGCTACGACGGTGACGAAGCCAAGGCCGATGCCGCTGGTTTGAAAGTCATGGGCCAGGACCTGAGCGCTGCATGCTGGCAGGCCGGTATGGGCAGCAAGCCGGGCACCGACCCGAACACCCTGCTGAACCAATGCACGCAGACCTGGCAGGTCACGCAGAAGGAGAAAACCTGCGAGTTGTTCTACACCTCGATCCGCAAACTGAGCGAGGAAGACGCAGAGAAACAATGCGAAACACCGGCGATCAAGTCGCAACTTCCGCAACTGAAGGTACCGATGCCGCTGCCAGCCGAGGCGGTCTAAACCTTGAGGTGCTTTCCCGCGCAGGCTGGCGCTGACGCGGGAAAGCGCCTTTGGCACCTGTCAGAGTCGACAGTAGATGACGCACCCGACTTGGGCGAAGCTATCAGGGTTTTTTCAACGACCGCCGGCAGGATCGCCAGCGCCAGAAAGTCGAGTGTTTAGCACCGACAAGGACTGTCATGACCACGTTCATTACAGATCGCGCCTGTTCACAGCACCGGGATTGCATCTACCCGGAAAAACAACTCGGCACCCGCCTGGGCTACCCTTCTGTGCGCGATTTTGAAGTGCACCAGACGACCGACGGGCGCGGCCACGGCATCATCGCCCGCAAGCCTTTCGCGCCCATGACGCGGATGTGCAGGGTGTCGGGGTTGCTGGTGAGCCGACGGCGCCTGCACACGCTGCAGATCCTGCCGGACGTCCACATGTATGACCCACGCTTCGCTGGATTGCTGCTGCATTCCTGCAACCCGAATGTCTTCCTCGACATGAGCGAACTGTGGCTGTGGTCACTGGCCCGTATCGATGAAGGTGACTCCCTGACGATGGACTACGCCAGTACCGAACAGAAACTGTATCGACAGTTCGCCTGCCGGTGCGGCTCATACAACTGTCATGGCTGGATTACCGGCTATGACGAGCCGCCCAATGAGCAGGGAATGACATTTCTACGGCACTGGCGTCGTCAGTGTCATCGCGACTGACGAGCCGACGTCAGGGCGCGCCGACCGGACGCAGCCGATACTGCGGCGGCAACTGTTCGAAACCGCTGATCGTGGTGTCCAGGCTCTTCCAGCGTCCGTCCTTGATGCCGTAGATGCAGCCATGGATAGACAGTTTCTGCCCGCGGTGCCAGGCGTTCTGCACGATGCTGGTATGGCCGACGTTGGCCACCTGCTGGATCACGTTCAGCTCGCACAGGCGGTCGACACGTTCCTCCTCGGTCGGCAATTGGCCCAACGCCTCGCGATGCTCGTAGTACAGGTCGCGAATCGAGCGCAGCCAGCCGTCGATCAGGCCCAGTTGCCGGTCCTGCATCGAGGCACGCACGCCGCCACAGCCGTAATGGCCGGTGACCAGGATGTGTTTGACCTTGAGCACGTCCACTGCGTACTGGATCACCGACAGGCAGTTGAGGTCCGTGTGCAGCACCACGTTGGCCACGTTGCGGTGTACGAACAGATCGCCCGGCAGCATGCCGACGATCTCGTTGGCCGGCACCCGCGCATCGGAACAGCCGATCCACAGGTATTCCGGGGTTTGCTGACGAGCCAGCTTGGAGAAGAAGTCAGGATCTTCCTGCTTGATCGCATCGGCCCAACGCGCGTTGTTATCAATCAGATCTTGTAATTCGTTCATGCTGTCTAGCCTCGATTGAGAGTGCGCAACTGTGACAAACGACCGTCGGTCGAGGTCACGTCGGCGATGCATTGGAATTCCTGGATGCGCTGCCGGTCGACACCAGTAAGGCCCACAGTATGAGGAATTGCCATGAATGATTCACGACGTCCCTTCGATGCGACGCAACCGGAACCCATTGACGACAATGAGGATCGCATGGGCTCGATGCATGAACTGGAGTTCGACGAAGAAGAACCCAGCGCGAAGATCGGTGACGAACTGCCGGAAAACGAACGCGAGCACCTGATGCCTCGCGAACGCGTCCGAGAAGCCGGGCTGACCGGGGCTTCGACGGGTGATCACGAATCGACCGACGACGACATGAGCCCGGAAACCCTCATTCGCGAAGACGGCGCCCGGGACGCCCACGAGACCGGGGACGACGAACAGGCGGACTGGGACCTGAGCGTGGTGGATGAAAATGATATTGGCGGGGGCGATGGGCTGGACGAGGCGGAAATGGCCGATATCGATCCGCTGGATGGCAAGCGCTGACCCGACGATCGCCATCGCGAGCAAGCTCGCTCCCACAGTGGTTTTGTGTATGACCTAGGATTTAATGTACGCCACCCAGCCCTGTGGGAGCGAGCTTGCTCGCGATAGCGGTGGATCAGTTTGCATCAATGTCGCATGTACCGCCGTCTTCGCGAGCAAGCTCGCACCCACATGGGGTCGCGGCGCTTCAGTCCACCAAGGTACACGCCATGACCACCGCATCCTCACGCCCGCCCACTGCCGGGTAGTAATCCCGGCGCCGGCCAATTTCATTGAAGCCATAGCGCTCATACAGCCGGAACGCCGTGCGGTTGCTGTCGCGCACTTCCAGGAAGCACTCCCGGGCCTCGGCCTTGTAGGCAATCGACATCAAGTGCTCCAACAGGCGCAAACCCAGGCCACGGCCCTGGTTTTCCGGTTTGACGGTGATATTGAGCAGGTGCGCCTCATCCAGGATGATCTGCACCACGCCATGGCCCACTTGCTGCTGGCCTTCGAACATCAGCCAGATCTGGTATTTGCCCAGCCCGTCGAGAAATATCCCGCGGGTCCAGGGGTGGCTGTAGGCGGCGTATTCGATTTTCAGTACAGCGTCGAGGTCCGCCTCGGTCATCGGGCGGAACAATACAGCGTCACTCATTCGATTCTTTCCAGCGCGCCATCAGCCGGCGCATGGCTTGCCAGACATCAGCCTTGCGCTGTGGCGTTTCCATTAACAGTTCCAACCCGGGCAACGCCCAGGCCGAGCCCAGGCCTTCGACCTGCAGTTCACGATTGAACGCCTCGGCATCCGCCTCGCCGGCAAACTTCACCGCCGGCAGGCCGATCAGCCACAGGCACACACAGGGCTCGTCTTCGAGGCGCGCCGAAACGAACCCCTGGACAAAATCCCGCGCCGCTTCGGGCCCCTGGTCCATGGTGCCGCGCGACAACAGCGGCCAGCGCACCGGCTCGCCGATGATCTGCGGGCTGTCCGGCAGACCGGCGGCGCGCAGCATGTCCTTGAGCAGCAAGTAGGCTGGATCGCGGCTTTGAAACGGCTCACCCGTGGGCAACTCCACCAACAGCAGGCAACGCCCGGCCCGCAAAAGCTGCAGGGCGAAACGCGGCGGCGCGATGTAGGGCGCCTTAGGCGGCGCCTCGACAACCTCCTCCACCGGCTTGGCGTTGGTACGGGTCGAGGCCAGGCTTGGACGCGGCACTTCGATTTTCGGCCGCTCGGCCACGGGCGCCACCGGCTCGGCGACCGTCTTGGCCACAGGCGCGGTCACGACCGGCGCGATGTACTCGGGCTCGGGCGTTTCCAGCAGCTCGGGCCGCGACGGGGCGGCGAACGGCAATTCGGTACGCGGCAGCCAGTTGACCACCTGCATGGCGGTCAGATAGGCGCGGCGACGGGACTCGATAAGCAAGGGTCGGCCACTTGTGGATAACTGAAAGTGGGAGGGATTCTACCGCCCTTCGGCGCGGATCGCTTCCCTGTTGAGCCAATAGTTGATCGATAGCAAACGACAGTCCGTCCAAGGGGTGAATCGCAAGCGGCCCGATGCAGTACAATCGCCGCTTTTAATTGCCAACCCGACGGCCATTGCGATGATCGAACCCAAGCGCGTCTTGCGCGCCCTCGCTGAACACTGGGCATTGCTGGAACCTTTGTGCGAGCACTTCGACCAGGGCACCCTGAGCCTCAACGAATTGCGTTCACAGCTGGCCGCCCAACAACTGGACAGCACGCCCCAGGACATCACCAGCCTGCTGGATGTGTGGATCCGCCTGGACATTCTCGTACCGGTGGCGAAAAGCCCGAACCGCTTCGAGCTCAACGCCCAGATCCATGACTTCCTCGCCTACCTGCGCCGCGAACACCGCCTGGGCCTGTGCCTGGAGATCGAAGCCTACCTGCGTCACCTCGAGCGCCTGGCCGGCTACATCCAGGACGCCTTCGACATTCGCGACGGCAACGACCTGGCCCGCCAACTGCGCCTGCTGGACATGCGCGTGCGCGATGTGCTCAAGAAACTCGCCAACGACGAACAGGCCCTGGTGGCCGTGGCCGAACGGGCCAAGACCAGCGACCGGCAGATCCCGCTGCGCCAGCGCTACGCCGAAGTGCTGGCGACCTGGGACGAATACGTCGAGCCGATGATCCAACTGGTGAATGCCGACGGCGCCTTCGAGCAGGGCGTGCGCAAGGTCGAGAACGTGCTGTTGCGCATGCTCACCGAACAGCAGCGCCTCGGCCACCTGGTGGACGACGACATGCTGCTGCGCACCCATGCGCGCATCCTTGAGATGCAGACCAGCGCCCAACTAACCTTGCGGCACGCCCGTGAACTGCTCCTGCCGCTGCGCGAAGAGGCTCGCCGTCACAACGCCGTGACCCGTGGCGCCGCCCTGGCCCTGGCCGCCATTCGTCGCAAAGGCATCGATGCCGTGCCGCAGGCCGCCATGCCGCTGTTCACCCGGCCGCAAAGCACCTTCCTGGGCAGCGCCAGCCAGGTCGAAGCCTACGTCTATGCGCTGGCCCGTTTCGAGCCGAAACCGGCGCGCTTCCCCAAGTCCCACAAGACCCACAAAGGCGGCGAGGCACCGCGTGCGCCACGCACCGTGCGCGAGATGGTGGAGCGCTGCGAAGACGCCCTGCCGATGCCGGACCTGATGACCTGGCTGCTGGAACAGGAACCGGACGGCGCCACCGACGAATTGCTGTATTGGTTCTCGCGCCTGTCGCGGGAAAAACGTTTCAAGCGCGAGCGTCTGGAACGCCGCGACTATCACACTCACGAGCATCAGGTCAGCCTGCGCTCCTTCGCCCTGCTCTCGGCCGGCGACACCGCCGCCGAGGATTCTGCGAGCATCCCCCATGCATCTTGATCTATCCGAACTGTCCCAGCTGGCGCCGATCTTTCGCGAGCTGTTCAAGGGTTACCACGTCAGCCGCCGCGACCCGGAGCTGTACGCGCAACTGTCGAACTTCCAGGACCAGTACCGCACGCTGTTCAAGGCCCTGGGCTTCGAACTGGTGTGCGACACCCGTGGCTTCTATTACTTCGTACCGGACCTGGCCGCCGCGGCAGTCAACAAGACCGCCCAGCGCCTGGCCCTGTTCACCTTCATTCTGGTAGAGCACCTGGCCGACCAGGGTCGCGACCCGATTGCCGTGCTGGACGGCGGCAGCCTGGGCCGCGATGAGCTGCCTTCGTTGCTGGAAAAATACCGCGACCTGTTCATCCAGGCCGAAGTACAGACCCAGGAAGAGCTGGAAGAAAAAATCATGCGGCGCATGACCCAACTGGGTTTCGCCAACGAAGAAAACGGTGTGTACCGCTTCCTGCCGCCGATGCATCGCTTCCTCGACGTGTGCCTGTCGGTCCAGCAGGACCGCGACCTGGCCGCCAGCCTGCACAGCGTGTTGCCGTTGCCAGTGCCGGTGCTGATCGACGAAGACAGCGACGAGAAGCTGCTGCAGACCGACGATCCGCTGGACCTCAGCCCCTTTGATGCCGAGAGCGAAGAAGACGCACTGGCCCGCGCCATTGCCGAAGAACAGGAGACCGACGCATGAGCAAGGAACGCTACGGTATCCGCCGCTTTGCCCTTTTGAACACCGCCGGCTACAGCCTCGGTCTGTTCCCGCTGGAAGAACCGCTGTCGGTGTACGGCGCGAACAACCTCGGTAAATCCGCCTCGATCAACGCCTTGCAGTTCCCGATCCTGGCGCGCATGTCGGACATGAGCTTCGGCAAGTACAGCCTGGAGCAATCCCGGCGCTTCTACTTTGCCTCGGACACCAGCTACATCCTGGTGGAAGTCGCCCTGCCCCACGGCCCGCACGTGATTGGCGTGGTCGGTCGCGGCCCTGGTGGCGGTTTCGGTCACCAGTTCTTTGCCTACGCCGGCAAACTGGACCTGGCCCACTATCAGAAAAATGACACCTGCCTGCGTCAGAAAGAGCTGTTCACCAACCTGGAGCGCGAAGGCCTGAAAGCCTACGAACTCAAGCCGGATGAACTGCGACGCCTGCTGGTGGGTGGCCACACCTCGATCCCGCTGGACCTGACGCTGATCCCGCTGCGCTCCACCAGCGAACAAAGCCTCAAGACCTTCCGCGCACTGTTTATCAACCTGCTGCACATGCGCGAAATCACCGCAGCCAAGCTCAAGCAACTGTTCCTCGACGCGTTCGAGCACAGCCTGCGCTCCGGTAGCGTGGACTACATCGCCGCGTGCGAAGAAGCCTTCCGCGACGTACGCCGCATGGAGCAGGACTACAACTCCCTGGTGGCGGCCGGTCCGCTGGTGGAAGCCCTGGCCAATGGCGTAAAGCAGCGCGATATCCTGCGCGGCAAATTGCATCGCCTGTCGCCATTGCTCGATTCGTTGCTCGGCACCTGGTCGGACTACGCCAGTGCGCGCAAGGAAGAGCTGACCATCCAGGCCGAACACTACCGCAACGAACAGGATTCGCTGCAGAACGACCAGCGCGGCGGCACTCAGGAGCTGATGCGCCTGGAACGGGAAATCAGCGGCATCCAGCGTTGGCTCGGCGAACTGTCGGTGCTCAAGCATCGGTTTGCCCTGGTGGATGACGTCAAGGTCCTGGAGCAACAACTGCTCGCCGCCAAGGACGCCCACGACGAACTGGCCGGCGCCCTGGCCCAGTCCCGGCAGTTCAGCGCCGAGGACTTGGAAGAGCGCCTGCGGGACCTGGAAAAACGCCTGAAGTCGGTCAAGCTGCAACTCGATCACGCCGACAACAACAGCTACGCCCGCCTGCGGGAAGAGTTCTCGCAGCAGGACGTCGAACGCCTGATGCGCCTGTTCAACAGCGCCCTGTTCAGCCTGCCGCTGGGCGAACACGGCATCGCGCTGGACGAGAATGGCGAGTGGGTCAAATCCATGGAACTGATCCTCGACGGCTTCAAGGGCGAGCGTTTCGAAGTGCCGGGCCTGTCCATCGACCTGTCCCACATCGAGCCGCCTGCCCTGCAAGCCCTGGCCGACCGTGCCGCGTTGCGCGACCAGAAGGAACGCCTGGAAAAAGAACTCAAGCAGCTCAAGACCCAGCAAGCCGTGGCCGCCGACCGCGCCGCGAGCAAGACCCAGACCGAGGCGCTGTACCAGCAGGTCCTGGATGCGCAGAAAGCCCTGGAAGACTTCCGTCGCAGCCAGACCCTGAGTGCCGAAGAAGGCGAGAAGCTCGAGCAATTGGCGCAGATGGAAGCCGCCCAGGACGAACTCAAGCGCTCCAGCGATGCCTTCACCGAACGCGTCCAGCAGTTGTCCGCCAAGTTGCAGTTGGTGGGCCGGCAGATCGCCGACATGGAAGCCAAGCAACGCACCCTCGACGACGCCCTGCGCCGTCGTCAATTGCTGCCGGCGGACCTGCCCTTCGGCACGCCGTTCATGGACCCGGTCGACGACTCCATGGACAACCTGCTGCCGCTGCTCAATGACTACCAGGACAGCTGGCAAGGGCTGCTGCGGGCCGACGGCCAGATCGAAGCGCTGTATGCCCAGGTGCGCCTCAAGGGTGTGGCCAAGTTCGACAGCGAAGACGACATGGAGCGACGCCTGCAACTGCTGATCAACGCCTATGCCCACCGCACCGACGAAGCCCTGACCCTGGGCAAGGCGCGCCGTGCGGCGGTGACCGACATCGCCCGGACCCTGCGCAACATCCGCAGCGACTACGACAGCCTCGAGCACCAACTGGCGCTGTTCAACCGCGAGATCAACAAGCGTCAGGTGTCCAACCTGCAGAGCTTCCGGATCGTCCTCGCGCCGAACAAGGAAGCGCTCAAGCACATCGACCAGATCATCCACAGCGCCGGCCAGTACGAGGAAGGCGAGACTCTGTCGGTGTTCGACCTCAGCCAGAGCGCCGAGCAGGACAACAAGAACGAAGAAGCCAAGGAATACCTGGCGCGGCTGGTGGCGGCGAACCACAACCAGCTCGGCCTCAAGGACCTGTTCGAACTGGCGTTCGAGATCACCAAGGTCAACGGCCAGCCAGTGATCCACACCGACATCGACGGCGCGGCGTCCAACGGCACCACCATGACCATCAAGGCGCTGACCAACATGTACTTGTTGCTGCACCTGATGGACCGCGAACAGGCCGGCCGCGTGCGCCTGCCGTACTACCTGGACGAAGCCGCGGACATCGACGAGAAAAACCAGGCCGCACTGCTGGAAACCAGCCTGCAACTGGGCTTCGTGCCGATCCTGGCCAGTGTGAAGCCGCAAGTCTGCGCCAGTGTCGCCATCGACCTGGAAGGCGGCAGCGGGCCGAACGGTATCTACATCGACGAAGCGGACTGGAAGTACATCCGTCGTCACGATGCAGTGAAGGCCACGGTGAACGTCCAGGCCGACGAGCCGGAGCTGGATCCGGTGTGAGGTGAATAGCCGGACATGAAAAAGGCCGCGATCCATTGGATCGCGGCCTTTTTTATTGCGCTGGTTTTGAGTCTTCAATGCGAGGATGGCCTCATCGCGAGCAAGCTCGCTCCCACATGGGAATGCTTTGGATGAACGATCCTGCATCCCTGTGGGAGCGAGCTTGCTCGCGATAGCACCACAACTACTTGTTGCCAAGACTGATCTTCGGCGCCCAGGTCAGCCATTCATCTTCAAACTTGTCGAACAGCGGGAAAGTCTGCTCCGGTCGAGCCGGATTGCCCATTCGTTCGCCATCCGGCGTTGCAAACGCAATGCCGCCCTGGATAAGCGTTTCAAGCGACTCGGTGCGCACCGTCGCGCCCTTGAACAGACCGAAGTCCAGACCGAAGCCACTGCTATTCCAGAAACGTGTGCCACTGCGCACCAGCGGCGCATACTTGGACTCGATCAGGATATGGATCAGCACCCGGTCCGCGGTCTGGCCCAGTTCATAACCAGTGACCTTGCCCACCGTAATCTCGCGGTAGGTCACCGGTACGCCGATCTTCAACGAACCACGGCGGGCCGCGCTCAGCACCAGGCTCAATCCCGCTTCGGGCACAGCGCTTTCCGGTGGGTTGGCCAGGGCCACGAAGCTTTTCTGCGGCCCGAGGTTTTTCGCCGAAGGCTGCACCTCAATGTATTGGCCGGTTACCAGCGTTTCCAGGTTGGAGGTCTTCATCAACCCCAACTCCGGCTTGACCACCCAGAATTGGGACCCGACCCGGGCGATGCGCTCGGGCACTTCGGTGATACGCGCCGTGAGTAGCACCGATTGCATATCGGCGCTGAGATCAACATCCTCGATCTTGCCCACATCCAACCCTTTGAACCGGATCGGCGTACCACTGCGCAAACCATCGGCGCGATCGACCTTGATCGTGATCTCAGTGCCGCGCTGTTGTGCGGCTTCGTGATCGGCGAACAGGCGGAAACGTGGAATACGTCTTTTCAGCGGCACATTCGGTTCCGGAGTTTCGAAGGCAATCCCGCCGGCCATCAGGCTTTGCAGGGACTCGCTCTTGACCTGGATCCCGCCCGTCAAACCGCCCGTAAGGGTGATGCCACTGGCGTTCCAGAAACGTGTCGAGCCGTTGACCAGCCCTTCGTATTCTTTCTCGATGTGCACACCAATGATCAGCTGCTTCTTCTTGCGGGAGAACTGATAGCTCTGCACCGACCCGACCTTGACCTGCTTGTAGAGAATCGGACTGCCGACCTCCAGCGATCCGAGGTTTTCGGTCAGCAGGACCAAGTGCAGCCCCGGGGAACGCAAGTCCAGCGGTGGAGCTTTTGCCCGGGCTTCGAACTCGCGTTGCGGCGCGCCGCCCTTGTCACCCGGTCGCACGGCAATGTAGTTGCCCTTGACCAACGCTTCCAGGCCGGTAATACCCGCCAGCGAGATCGATGGCTTGACGACCCAGAACTGCGTGCCGGTTACCAGGTAATCTTCGGCCAAGGGGTCCAGGGTCAATTCAGCCGTGGCGCTGGCCAGGTCCGGATCGACCTTGAGATTCTTCAGGCTGCCGACCTGGATACCTTTGTACATGACCGGCGTACGACCGGCCTGCAACCCTTCGAAATCGCTGAGCTTGACCTTCACTCGAATGCCCGCCGCGGCGGCGTCAAAGTCTTCGTAAAGACGGAACGGCAGGCTTGGGTCCGTCGGCGGGCTATCCTGGCGGCTTTCCGGCGTGGCGAAGGCAATCCCTCCGGCCACGATGCTGGCCAGGGACTCGCTGCGCACTTTGACGCCCGAGAGGTTGGCATCGATGCTGATGCCACTGGCGTTCCAGAAACGCGTGTGTTTGCGCACCAGGTTGGCATAGGTCGGCTCGATGAAGATTTTGATTTCGACCTTGCTCTGATCCTCGGACAGCAGGTAGCTCTTCACCTGACCGACCTGGATCTGTTTGTAGAACACCGGGCTGCCACGGTTCAGCGACCCCAACCGATCAGCCTTGAGGGTCAGGTGCAAACCCGGCTTGGCGTCCGACAGCGGCGGCTCTTCGGCCAGGGCCTTGAATTTACGGGTCGACTCCCCTTCTCCTGGGCTGATAGCCACATAGTTACCCGATACCAGGGTTTCCAGACCCGTGATCCCGGCCAGGCTCACGCTCGGCTTGACCAGCCAGAAACGTGTTCCGGTCTTGAGGTATTGCTCGACGTCCTTGTTCATCTCGATGGTCGCGACCACTCCCTTGGAGCTGCCTTCGTCATCGAGGGTAAGGGCCGTCACTTTGCCGACCGTCATCCCTTTGTAGACGACTTCGGTTTTGTTGACCTGGATGCCTTCGCCGCTCTCAAAGCGCACATTGATCTCGATTCCGGTCTCGTTATAAGCCCGCCAGCCGAGCCAGCCGCCGATGATCAAGGCAATCAACGGCAGGACCCAGATGGCCGACCAGTTCGAAGCCGGTCGAGTTTTAGCGGTAGGCAAATCAGTCATGGTCGTCATCCGACTCCGTGTTATCCCAAATCAGTCGGGGATCGAAGGTTACTGCGGCAATCATTGTCAAAATCACTACGCTGGCGAAAGCGATCGCGCCGAGACCGGCTTCGACACTGGCGAGCCGTCCGAAATTCACCACGGCCACCAAAATGGCGATCACGAAAATATCCAGCATCGACCAGCGACCAATGAACTCGATGAAACGGTACATAAGGATGCGTTGCTGCGCCGACATAGGCTGATGCCGCTGAACGGAAAACAACAACAAGGCGATGCCCACCAGTTTGAAAGTGGGTACAACGATGCTGGCGATGAACACCACGGCGGCAATAGGAATCATGCCGTGTTGAACCAGCTCGATGACGCCAGCCATGATGGTGCTCGGGGCGCCCTTGCCCAGCGAGTTGATAGTCATGATCGGCAACATGTTGGCCGGAATATAAAGAATCGCGGCCGTGATCAACAATGCCCAGGTCCGCATCAAGCTGTTCGGGCGACGGGGGTGAACCAGCGCGCCGCAGCGAGTACAGGTTTGGTTGTCGGCCTCAGCATCCTGCCGATTCAACTCGTGGCACTCCATACAGATCAGAATCCCTGCATCAATCGCCCGCATGGGCATCTTCTCCTGATAACGCCTGCCAGATCTGATGGGGTGACATCACCACCTCCAGCCAGACCTGGACCAGCAACAAACTGATGAAGCACACCAGGCCAAGGCCTATGGTCATGGCCGCCATGTCTGCCAACTTGACGATGGCCACCAGCACGCCCATGAGGTAGACCTCAAGCATTCCCCAGTCTCGTAGATGGTGATAAATGCGATACAGCAACAAACCGTAACTACGGCCAAAGTCCAAGCGAATGGACAACAGCACCACCAACTGACAGAGCAACTTGAGTAGTGGAATGCCCATGCTGCATAGGAACACCACTGCCGCGATGCCTTGCATGCCGGTATCAAACAGGCCGACTACCCCACTCCAAACGGTGTCCTGGGAGGACTGCCCGAGCAGATTGAGTTCCATGATGGGTAAGAAGTTGGCCGGCACATATAACAGCAGGGCCGCGATAACCAAGGCAAGGCTGCGTTCAACTACATTGTACCGGTGAGCATAGAGCTCATAGCCACAACGGGGGCACTCGGCTTTTTCACCATGGGCCAGCTGAGGCTTGCGCATCAACAGGTCGCACTCATGACACGCCACCAGATCGCTCAGGGGCAGATCTGACAACCTATCAATGTCTGACGGATCGGGCATAAACAGCTCTGGCTCAGCTAAGGTGGGGCTATTCTAGTGCTCCGGCTCGGAAATAACTGTGCAAATTTATCACGAGCTTTCGCAGACTTTCCTGGGGATAAAAACAAAACCCCTACCTGCATCAGCAGATAGGGGTTTCGGAATTTAATCTTGACGATGACCTACTCTCACATGGGGAAACCCCACACTACCATCGGCGATGCATCGTTTCACTGCTGAGTTCGGGATGGGATCAGGTGGTTCCAATGCTCTATGGTCGTCAAGAAATTCGGGTACTGAGTCGTGGCCAGTTGGCCCCGCTTCAGCAAATTGGGTATGTGATAGCGTCGGTGTTTTGTGAGATTCGAACTTTCGGTTCGTTTCGTCTTCACACACCGCAATCTGGTCTCTTTCGAGTTCACAAATTGCTTGGGTGTTATATGGTCAAGCCTCACGGGCAATTAGTACAGGTTAGCTCAACGCCTCACAGCGCTTACACACCCTGCCTATCAACGTCGTAGTCTTCGACGGCCCTTCAGGGGACTCAAGGTCCCAGTGAGATCTCATCTTGAGGCAAGTTTCCCGCTTAGATGCTTTCAGCGGTTATCTTTTCCGAACATAGCTACCCGGCAATGCCACTGGCGTGACAACCGGAACACCAGAGGTTCGTCCACTCCGGTCCTCTCGTACTAGGAGCAGCCCCTCTCAAATCTCAAACGTCCACGGCAGATAGGGACCGAACTGTCTCACGACGTTCTAAACCCAGCTCGCGTACCACTTTAAATGGCGAACAGCCATACCCTTGGGACCGGCTTCAGCCCCAGGATGTGATGAGCCGACATCGAGGTGCCAAACACCGCCGTCGATATGAACTCTTGGGCGGTATCAGCCTGTTATCCCCGGAGTACCTTTTATCCGTTGAGCGATGGCCCTTCCATACAGAACCACCGGATCACTAAGACCTACTTTCGTACCTGCTCGACGTGTCTGTCTCGCAGTCAAGCGCGCTTTTGCCTTTATACTCTACGACCGATTTCCGACCGGTCTGAGCGCACCTTCGTACTCCTCCGTTACTCTTTAGGAGGAGACCGCCCCAGTCAAACTACCCACCATACACTGTCCTCGATCCGGATAACGGACCTGAGTTAGAACCTCAAAGTTGCCAGGGTGGTATTTCAAGGATGGCTCCACGCGAACTGGCGTCCACGCTTCAAAGCCTCCCACCTATCCTACACAAGCAAATTCAAAGTCCAGTGCAAAGCTATAGTAAAGGTTCACGGGGTCTTTCCGTCTAGCCGCGGATACACTGCATCTTCACAGCGATTTCAATTTCACTGAGTCTCGGGTGGAGACAGCGCCGCCATCGTTACGCCATTCGTGCAGGTCGGAACTTACCCGACAAGGAATTTCGCTACCTTAGGACCGTTATAGTTACGGCCGCCGTTTACCGGGGCTTCGATCAAGAGCTTCGCGTTAGCTAACCCCATCAATTAACCTTCCGGCACCGGGCAGGCGTCACACCCTATACGTCCACTTTCGTGTTTGCAGAGTGCTGTGTTTTTAATAAACAGTCGCAGCGGCCTGGTATCTTCGACCGGCGTGGGCTTACGCAGCAAGTGCTTCACCCTCACCGGCGCACCTTCTCCCGAAGTTACGGTGCCATTTTGCCTAGTTCCTTCACCCGAGTTCTCTCAAGCGCCTTGGTATTCTCTACCCAACCACCTGTGTCGGTTTGGGGTACGGTTCCTGGTTACCTGAAGCTTAGAAGCTTTTCTTGGAAGCATGGCATCAACCACTTCGTCACCCAAAGGGTAACTCGTCATCAGCTCTCGGCCTTAGAATCCCGGATTTACCTAAGATTCCAGCCTACCACCTTAAACTTGGACAACCAACGCCAAGCTGGCCTAGCCTTCTCCGTCCCTCCATCGCAATAACCAGAAGTACAGGAATATTAACCTGTTTTCCATCGACTACGCTTTTCAGCCTCGCCTTAGGGACCGACTAACCCTGCGTCGATTAACGTTGCGCAGGAAACCTTGGTCTTTCGGCGTGGGTGTTTTTCACACCCATTGTCGTTACTCATGTCAGCATTCGCACTTCTGATACCTCCAGCAAGCTTCTCAACTCACCTTCACAGGCTTACAGAACGCTCCTCTACCGCATCACTTACGTGATACCCGTAGCTTCGGTGTATGGTTTGAGCCCCGTTACATCTTCCGCGCAGGCCGACTCGACTAGTGAGCTATTACGCTTTCTTTAAAGGGTGGCTGCTTCTAAGCCAACCTCCTAGCTGTCTAAGCCTTCCCACATCGTTTCCCACTTAACCATAACTTTGGGACCTTAGCTGACGGTCTGGGTTGTTTCCCTTTTCACGACGGACGTTAGCACCCGCCGTGTGTCTCCCATGCTCGGCACTTGTAGGTATTCGGAGTTTGCATCGGTTTGGTAAGTCGGGATGACCCCCTAGCCGAAACAGTGCTCTACCCCCTACAGTGATACATGAGGCGCTACCTAAATAGCTTTCGAGGAGAACCAGCTATCTCCGAGCTTGATTAGCCTTTCACTCCGATCCACAGGTCATCCGCTAACTTTTCAACGGTAGTCGGTTCGGTCCTCCAGTTAGTGTTACCCAACCTTCAACCTGCCCATGGATAGATCGCCCGGTTTCGGGTCTATTCCCAGCGACTAGACGCCCTATTAAGACTCGCTTTCGCTACGCCTCCCCTATTCGGTTAAGCTCGCCACTGAAAATAAGTCGCTGACCCATTATACAAAAGGTACGCAGTCACCCAACAAAGTGGGCTCCCACTGCTTGTACGCATACGGTTTCAGGATCTATTTCACTCCCCTCTCCGGGGTTCTTTTCGCCTTTCCCTCACGGTACTAGTTCACTATCGGTCAGTCAGTAGTATTTAGCCTTGGAGGATGGTCCCCCCATATTCAGACAAAGTTTCTCGTGCTCCGTCCTACTCGATTTCACTTCTAAGATCCTTTCGCGTACAGGGCTATCACCCACTATGGCCGCACTTTCCAGAGCGTTCCGCTAAAATCAAAGAAGCTTAAGGGCTAGTCCCCGTTCGCTCGCCACTACTAAGGGAATCTCGGTTGATTTCTTTTCCTCAGGGTACTTAGATGTTTCAGTTCCCCTGGTTCGCCTCTTGCACCTATGTATTCAGTACAAGATAACCATCTTATGATGGCTGGGTTCCCCCATTCAGACATCTCCGGATCAAAGTCTGTTTGCCGACTCCCCGAAGCTTTTCGCAGGCTACCACGTCTTTCATCGCCTCTGACTGCCAAGGCATCCACCGTATGCGCTTCTTCACTTGACCATATAACCCCAAGCAATCTGGTTATACTGTGAAGACGACATTCGCCGAAAATTCGATCTTGCTCATGAGAGCAACTCACAAATTTTACCTTAGCCTGATCCGTTACCAGTGAAAGTAACGTTCAGTCTATCTTTCTATCACATACCCAAATTTTTAAAGAACGATCTAATCAAAAGACTAGAAATCAACATTCACCATCACCTTGATGGAATGCTCATTTCTAAGCTTTCAGAAGCAGTTTATGGTGGAGCCAAGCGGGATCGAACCGCTGACCTCCTGCGTGCAAGGCAGGCGCTCTCCCAGCTGAGCTATGGCCCCATTACAAAATTGGTGGGTCTGGGCAGATTCGAACTGCCGACCTCACCCTTATCAGGGGTGCGCTCTAACCAACTGAGCTACAGACCCAATTTCGAGCTTGTAACTGTTAGCTGTGAGCTATCAGCTTGGAGCTTAAAGCTGCTTCTATCGTCTTCTTCAATGAATCAAGCAATTCGTGTGGGAGCTCATGAAGCAGCTGCGGTCGTCGATTAAGGAGGTGATCCAGCCGCAGGTTCCCCTACGGCTACCTTGTTACGACTTCACCCCAGTCATGAATCACACCGTGGTAACCGTCCCCCCGAAGGTTAGACTAGCTACTTCTGGTGCAACCCACTCCCATGGTGTGACGGGCGGTGTGTACAAGGCCCGGGAACGTATTCACCGCGACATTCTGATTCGCGATTACTAGCGATTCCGACTTCACGCAGTCGAGTTGCAGACTGCGATCCGGACTACGATCGGTTTTGTGGGATTAGCTCCACCTCGCGGCTTGGCAACCCTCTGTACCGACCATTGTAGCACGTGTGTAGCCCAGGCCGTAAGGGCCATGATGACTTGACGTCATCCCCACCTTCCTCCGGTTTGTCACCGGCAGTCTCCTTAGAGTGCCCACCATTACGTGCTGGTAACTAAGGACAAGGGTTGCGCTCGTTACGGGACTTAACCCAACATCTCACGACACGAGCTGACGACAGCCATGCAGCACCTGTCTCAATGTTCCCGAAGGCACCAATCCATCTCTGGAAAGTTCATTGGATGTCAAGGCCTGGTAAGGTTCTTCGCGTTGCTTCGAATTAAACCACATGCTCCACCGCTTGTGCGGGCCCCCGTCAATTCATTTGAGTTTTAACCTTGCGGCCGTACTCCCCAGGCGGTCAACTTAATGCGTTAGCTGCGCCACTAAGAGCTCAAGGCTCCCAACGGCTAGTTGACATCGTTTACGGCGTGGACTACCAGGGTATCTAATCCTGTTTGCTCCCCACGCTTTCGCACCTCAGTGTCAGTATCAGTCCAGGTGGTCGCCTTCGCCACTGGTGTTCCTTCCTATATCTACGCATTTCACCGCTACACAGGAAATTCCACCACCCTCTACCATACTCTAGCTCGACAGTTTTGAATGCAGTTCCCAGGTTGAGCCCGGGGATTTCACATCCAACTTAACGAACCACCTACGCGCGCTTTACGCCCAGTAATTCCGATTAACGCTTGCACCCTCTGTATTACCGCGGCTGCTGGCACAGAGTTAGCCGGTGCTTATTCTGTCGGTAACGTCAAAACACTAACGTATTAGGTTAATGCCCTTCCTCCCAACTTAAAGTGCTTTACAATCCGAAGACCTTCTTCACACACGCGGCATGGCTGGATCAGGCTTTCGCCCATTGTCCAATATTCCCCACTGCTGCCTCCCGTAGGAGTCTGGACCGTGTCTCAGTTCCAGTGTGACTGATCATCCTCTCAGACCAGTTACGGATCGTCGCCTTGGTGAGCCATTACCCCACCAACTAGCTAATCCGACCTAGGCTCATCTGATAGCGCAAGGCCCGAAGGTCCCCTGCTTTCTCCCGTAGGACGTATGCGGTATTAGCGTCCGTTTCCGAGCGTTATCCCCCACTACCAGGCAGATTCCTAGGCATTACTCACCCGTCCGCCGCTCTCAAGAGGTGCAAGCACCTCTCTACCGCTCGACTTGCATGTGTTAGGCCTGCCGCCAGCGTTCAATCTGAGCCATGATCAAACTCTTCAGTTCAAACATCTTTGGGTTTTGAGAAAACCCTAAACTTGGCTCAGCAATCGTTGGTTACATCTTTGATTTCTCGCGGAGTAACTTGTGATGCTGATAATCTGTTGACTAGCAGTCTGACTCCACAAGCACCCACACGAATTGCTTGATTCAGTTGTTAAAGAGCGGTTGGCTGAGTCTTTCGTCTCAACCGAGGCGCGCATTCTACAGCGCCCCGTGTATCTGTCAAGCGGTTATTTTCAGAAGTTTTCAAAGTTTCGCTTCGGAAACATCAACAACTTCAACCACTTGCGCTTCCGATCTCTCGTTAGCGGGAGGCGAATTCTACAGCGTTACTCGCTGCTGTCAACACCTCTTTTTCACCGCTTTCGACCGAGAAGATCGAACCGCCGATAGAGCCAAACAACACCGCTCTACCTGCTCCTTCCGGGCCTCGATGAACTGAAGCCCAACACCTTCGAAACTTACTTAACTCATTGAATCTCAAGGAGTTTTCCGTTTCGACTGCGCCGGAAGTGGGGCGAATTATAGACTTCCAGAATCTGCCGTCAACACTTAATTACGCTTTTGTTGCAGAAGGGACTTTCCCACCCAGCAAACGCGGGATCCGGCGCATAACCGGCGGGACTCTTAGCATCAACAGTACAGCCCCTATAAAGGCGTATATCGCCCACTCCTTCAGATCTGCCCGCACGATCCACAGCATATGCAGCAACCCAAGCCCCAGGATCAGATAAACCAGGCGATGCAATTTCTTCCAACGCACGCCAAGCCGCCGCTGACTGTAGCGATTGGATGTAACCGCCAGCGCCAGCAGACCGAGAAACCCAAGCGCCCCGACAATAATGTAAGGCCGCTTGCTCAACTCGACGCCCAGCTGCGACCAGTCGAACCCCAATATGAAGGCCGCATACCCACTCAAATGCAGCACCACATAAGTAAAGCACCACAACCCCAACTGCCGCCTGACCGCAATCCACCCCGCCCATCCCGTCAGCTTTTGCAGCGGCGTCATGCTCAAGGTGATCAACAACAGGATCAACGTGCCCAACCCGAGCCGATCCACCAGCACCTTGCCCGGGTCAGGACCCAGCGAGTTCATCAAGGCTTCGTAAAGCCAGAACAAGGGCCAGACCGCCGCCGCGATGAAGATGCCGACTCGCCAGACTGGAAAACGCATCAGTAATCCTTCCTCAGGTCCATCCCTGCATATAAAGAAGCGACTTCATCCTGATAGCCGTTGAACATCAACGTATCGCGAACATTGGGACTGAACAGCCCGCTTGGTAAACGACGCTCATGCGCCTGGGTCCACCGCGGATGATCGACCGTCGGATTGACGTTGGCATAGAAACCGTATTCGTCAGACGCGATGCTCTGCCAAGTCGTCTTCGGCTGCTCACTCACCAGACTGATACGCACGATGGACTTCACACTTTTGAAACCGTATTTCCATGGGACCACCAACCGCAGCGGCGCGCCGTTCTGGTTCGGCAACTCCCGCCCGTACATTCCCACCGCCAGGATGGCCAACGGGCTCATGGCCTCATCCAATCGCAAGCCTTCGACATACGGCCAGTCGATCAAGGCGAAACCGGAACGCTGCCCCGGCATGACCTTGGGATCCTGCAGGGTTTCGAAGCGGATGTACTTGGCCTTGGAGGTCGGCTCGACCTGCTTGAGCAATGCAGAGATGGGGAAGCCAATCCACGGAATGACCATCGACCAGGCCTCGACACAGCGCAATCGATAGATACGTTCTTCCAGTTGATAAGGCCTCATGAAGTCTTCCAACCCGTAGCGTCCTGGCTTGCCCACCTCCCCGTCCACGACCACGCTCCAGGGTTCGGTCTTCAACGACCCAGCATTGGCTGCCGGGTCTCCCTTGTCGGTTCCGAACTCATAGAAGTTGTTGTAATGGGTCGCGTCCTTGAACGGCGTGATGGGCTCATTCTTGACCGTGACCGCGCCCCATTGGACTGAAGGCAGTTTCTCGGCAAACCAGGACGGCGCCTTGCCGGGCTCGACATCGGCATAACGCGCCGCATCGGCAGCACTGGCCCATTGAGGCAAGCTGCTGACGGCGAGGCCAGCCAGGGTTGCACCGAGCATTTGCCGACGGGATAGATAGAGGGATTCGGGCGTGACGTCCGATTCACGGCAGTCGGACGACTTGGGGATCTTGATCAGCATGACAACTCCGCAGTATTGGAGGGCAGGTGCACCAATAGACTGCGGAGTATGGGGGAAATTACATTAAGGCAACGTTTAGCGTCGACGAAGGCGCAACAAGTATTGCACCGGTCCGGAGGCGGCATAGCCCAGGAACACCAACAACAGGATACGCGGCGGATCACTGAACACCACTGCGAACACCAGCACCACCGCCAGAATCGCCACGAACGGCACACGGCCCTTCAGGTCGAGCTCCTTGAAGCTGTTGTACTTGATGTTGCTGACCATCAACATCCCGGCCGCCGCAACCAGCAACGCCACCAGGAACGACATTTTCGACCCCTGGATGCCGTAGTCGCTGAATGCCCAGACAACACCTGCCACGACACCCGCCGCGGCCGGACTGGCCAGGCCGATGAAGTAACGCTTGTCAGCCTTGCCAACCTGGGTGTTGAAACGAGCCAGGCGCAACGCCGCCCCCGCCACATAGATAAAGGCAACCATCCAGCCGACCTTGCCCATGTCTCCCAGTGCCCAGCCGAACGCCAGCAAGGCGGGAGCCACGCCAAAGGCGACCATGTCGGACAGTGAATCATACTCGGCGCCAAACGCACTCTGGGTATTGGTCATGCGGGCCACACGCCCGTCAAGGCCATCGAGCACCATGGCGACGAAGATCGCGATGGCGGCGAACGCGAAGTAACGGCTCGCCCCTGCGCTATCCCCAGCGCTCAAGGCAGCCTGGGCACTCATGGAGTTGATGATGGAATAGAAACCGGCGAACAGGTTCGCGGTGGTGAACAGGTTCGGCAACAGATAGATGCCACGATGCCGGACCTTACGGCCTTCAGCGTCATGGCCTTCTTCGACGTGCTCATCGATGGGCAACAGGCTTTCGGCGTCAGGAGCCTGGTTTGGCTCGTCGGGACGTTCGCTCATGGACAATACCTTGCAACGGTGTGAAAAAATTTGACAGATGTCTGGGACGACGGTTCGGCCGCAAACGATGCAGCTTTATACCAGAAGCCACCGCCCAAACGAAAAAACGCGGCCGAGGCCGCGTTTTTCGATCAAGTTCGCGACTTAGTTCTTGGCTTTGTCGACGATCTTGTTGGCACCGATCCACGGCATCATCGAGCGCAGTTGCTCGCCGATGATTTCGATACCGTGAGCGGCGTTGTTGCGACGCTTGGCGGTCATCGAAGGATAGCCGGTAGCGCCTTCGCTGATGAACATCTTGGCGTATTCGCCATCCTGAATACGTTTCAGGGCGTTGCGCATGGCCTGACGGGATTCGGCGTTGATGACTTCCGGACCGGTCACGTACTCGCCGTATTCGGCGTTGTTGGAGATCGAGTAGTTCATGTTGGCGATACCGCCTTCGTACATGAGGTCAACGATCAGCTTCAGTTCGTGCAGGCATTCGAAGTAGGCCATTTCTGGCGCGTAGCCAGCTTCAACCAGGGTTTCGAAACCGGCCTTGACCAGCTCGACGGTACCGCCGCACAGAACGGCTTGCTCGCCGAACAGGTCGGTTTCAGTCTCGTCCTTGAAGGTGGTTTCGATGATGCCGGTACGACCGCCACCCACGCCAGCAGCGTAGGACAGGGCCACGTTCTTGGCGTTGCCGGACGCATCCTGGTAGATCGCGATCAGGTCAGGGATACCGCCGCCTTTCACGAACTCGGAACGCACGGTGTGACCCGGGGCCTTCGGCGCGATCATGATCACGTCGAGGTCGGCACGTGGCACAACCTGGTTGTAGTGGATCGCGAAGCCGTGGGAGAAGGCCAGGGTGGCGCCTTTCTTGATGTTCGGTTCGATTTCGTTCTTGTACAGCGCCGATTGGAACTCGTCCGGGGTCAGGATCATGACCAGGTCGGCCGCAGCAACGGCAGAAGCCACGTCGGTCACTTTCAGGCCATGGGCCTCGGCCTTGGCAACGGTGGCCGAGCCTTTACGCAGGCCGACAGTCACGTCAACGCCGGAATCTTTCAGGTTGCACGCCTGGGCGTGACCTTGGGAGCCGTAGCCGATGATGGCGACTTTCTTGCCCTGGATGATCGACAGGTCGCAGTCTTTATCGTAGAAAACTTTCATGAATTTCCCCTATATCCGGCCGTTCAGGCCATTCGCTAATTTGGTTTAGATGCTCAGTACTTTGTCGCCACGGGCAATCCCGGTGACACCACTGCGTACGGTTTCCAGAATCGAGGCAGTGCCGATCGATTGAATGAAGCTGTCGAGCTTGTCGCTGGTACCGGTCAACTGAACGGTATAGACGCTGGCGCTGACATCGACGATCTGCCCACGATAAATATCGGTAGTGCGTTTGATCTCGGCGCGTTGGGCGCCGGTGGCCTTGACCTTGACCAGCATCAGTTCACGCTCGATGTGAGCGCTTTCCGACAGGTCCACCAGCTTGACCACCTCGATCAGCTTGTTCAGGTTCTTGGTGATCTGCTCGATGATTTCATCGTGCCCTACGGTGGTCAGCGTCAGACGCGACAGGGTCGGGTCTTCGGTTGGCGCCACGGTCAGGCTTTCGATGTTGTAGTTGCGCTGCGAGAACAGGCCCACTACACGAGACAGCGCACCCGGTTCGTTTTCCAGAAGCAGGGAAATAATATGTCGCATGATTAGGTACGCTCCGTCTTGCTCAGCCACATATCGCGCATGGAGCCGTCTTTGATCTGCATCGGGTAGACGTGCTCGCTGGTGTCGACCGCAATATCGATCACCACCAGGCGATCCTTCATGGCGAACGCTTCCTCCATCTTCGACTTCAAATCCTTCGATTCGGTGATGCGCACGCCAACGTGACCGTAGGCCTCTGCCAGCTTGACGAAATCAGGCAACGATTCCATGTACGAGTGCGAGTGACGGCTGCCGTAGCTCATATCCTGCCACTGGCGAACCATCCCCAACACGCCGTTGTTCAGGATCACGATCTTTACCGGCAAACCGTATTGCAGGCAGGTGGACAGTTCCTGGATGTTCATCTGGATGCTGCCTTCGCCCGTGACGCAGGCGACATCAGCCTCTGGGAAGCTCAACTTGATGCCCATGGCCGCCGGGAAACCGAAGCCCATGGTGCCCAGGCCGCCGGAGTTGATCCAGCGATTGGGTTTGTCGAACTTGTAGTACTGCGCAGCGAACATCTGGTGCTGGCCCACGTCGGAGGTCACAAAGGCATCGCCCTTGGTCACTTCGCACAGGGTTTCGATCACGGTCTGCGGCTTGATCACACTGCCGTCACCCTTGTCATAAGGGAACAGGCCACGATCGCCGCGCCATTCATCAACCTGCTTCCACCAGCTGGCCACGGACTCCTTGTTTGGAACCTCGCCGATTTCCTTGAGGATGGCGACCATTTCGGTCAGCACGCTCTCTACAGGACCGACAATCGGCACGTCTGCCTTGATGGTCTTGGAGATGGACGCTGGGTCGATATCGATGTGGATGATCTTGGCGTTCGGGCAGAATTTCGCCGGACCATTGATGACGCGGTCGTCGAAACGTGCGCCGACCGCCAGGATGACATCGGCGTGGTGCATCGCCAGGTTGGCGGTGTAGCTGCCGTGCATGCCGAGCATACCGATGAACTGACGGTCGGTGCCAGGGAACGCACCCAGGCCCATCAGCGTATTGGTGACCGGCAGGTTAAGCATTTTCGCCAGTTCGGTCAGCGGCGCGGAGCCACCGCCGAGGATCACGCCACCACCGGAGTACAGCACCGGGCGCTTGGCCGCCAGGAGCATTTCGGCTGCCTTGCGGATTTGCCCGGAGTGGCCGCGTACGGCCGGGCTGTAGGAACGCAGCTTGGCTTTTTTCGGGAAGATGTATTCGAACTTCTCGGCCGGGTTGGTCATGTCCTTCGGAATATCGACCACGACCGGGCCCGGACGACCGGATTCAGCCAGGTAGAAGGCCTTCTTCATGACTTCCGGGATCTCCGACGCATGCTTGATCATGAAGCTGTGCTTCACGATTGGCCGGGAGATACCGATCATGTCGGTTTCCTGGAATGCATCGGTCCCCACCAGGGTGCTGGGCACCTGGCCGGAAATGATCACCATCGGGATGGAGTCCATGTACGCGGTGGCGATACCGGTGATGGCGTTCGTGGCGCCTGGACCGGAAGTCACCAGTACCACGCCGGCCTTGCCGGTGGCACGGGCATAGCCGTCAGCCATATGCGTGGCCGCCTGCTCGTGACGAACCAGGATGTGGGTCACTTCCGGTTCTTTGAACAGGGCATCATAGACATGAAGAAGAGCACCACCGGGGTACCCGTAGATATATTTGACGCCTTCGTCACGCAAAAAGCGGACGAGCATCTCACCGCCAGATAAAAGCTCCACGTTGTTCACCTCTAAAACGCCAGAATACCGACCCACAAAAAAGGGGACGGGTCTTAATAGGTTTACTTCTCGGCAGAGCATGAGCGACGGTGGTCGCCGACTACGTCAGCACTGACTGAGCAAGTATTGGGATCGTCCCAAGTGTTGCGGGCCTTTCCCACCCAGCGCGAGGTAACGCGTTGCGGGTGTAACAGGTCGGCGCGGATGTGCGCCTCATGATCTGCTGAGTGGGTCTGCTTCTGGCAGTCCCTCTACAGCGGACTTTGGATTCTTCTGTTTCGCCTCCTTCAAGTCAAGTCGTCTATGTGCTTTATTCGAAGTAAGCGCATGAGAACGCAAGAAAAAACCTTTAAACGGCAACTGTGTTAGCTTCAATTGCGCAACCCATGACAAGGAAACAGCATGCGAATGATTTTCTTGACGGCCAGCCTGCTGGTTGGCCTGAGCCCGATGTGCATGGCCGGTCAGGTCTACAAATGGGTGGACGCCCAGGGCGTTACCCACTTCGGCGCCCAGCCGCCCGAAGGCACGGAGGCCACGACCGTGATCAAGTCCGCCCCGCCGCCCGCCAAACCGGCGGCACCGCCGTCTGGCGGAGTCATTGGCGACCAAAAGGCCATCGACCAACAGGTCAAGAAACAGATTGCCGAGCAGGAAGCCCAACTCAAGGCGTTCTGCGAACAGGCCCGGACCAACCTGGCGCAATTGCAGAACAATCCCAGGGTGCGGGAAGACGTGGAGGGGGAAATGCGCCGCCTCACCGATGAGGAGCGGCGCCTGCGGATCGACGAGACCCGCAAGCAAATCGAGGAGAACTGTCAGTAACGCCGGTCAGCCGGCGTTGCTGATCAACTGATCGAACTGCGCCAGCAGCCGCTGCAACTCGATGCCCTGCCCTGGCCGCTGGGCATAGACCATCTCGGCCATGGCAAGGATGCCCGAGGCGTTGGGCAGCGGCAGGTCGTTTTCCAGGATGGCTTTCATCCTGGGCAGGAAAATCCATTGCAGCCATTGCTCGAAGTCCAGGGTGTCGACCGCGAACGGCTCGACACTGGCCAGCGCCTGCGTCGAAGGAGACACATCGCTCCACCAGCCCTGGACCCGCAGTTCCCGCTCGATCAACAGCAACTGATCGGCGATCTGAGGAAAACGCGTATCCATCAGAGCGAAACCTTGGCCTTCTGACGGGCCAATGCCGCGCCAGCGGAATCGCCCTGTTTCTCACGGGCCTGGGCGATCAATCCCCACAGGCTGGCCTGAAGCGCCGGACGACCACTGGAGAATGTCAGGCCACGACGGGCCAGCTGTTCGGCTTGCGGCGCATCGCCTTGGGCCATGCGCACCTGGGCCAGGCGATAAAGCACCTGAGGTTCGCGCGGCGCGACACGTTGGGCACGCTCCAGGCTGGAAGACGCACCGTTGAGGTCACCGCCGGCCTGTTGTTGTTGCGCGGTGGTCAGCAGGGCCAGCACCGGGCCGTCGAGCTGTTCATCGGCGGACAGGCCACCGGCGCCTGCCGACGGGATGCTGCTCGGCGTCGAAGGCATGCTGTAGCTGCCCTGATCGATCGGCGAGGTTTCGATTGGCCCGGGGGTGATCGGGCCCGGCGTGATCGGTGTGCTGCTGATCGGCGCCGAGGTCGTCGCGCCGCCACCTGGCACCATCACGACAACACCGGTGTCGCCCTGCGGGATTGCCTGGACCTGACCCTGCGCCGGCCGCTTCACCGTCGTCTGACGGAAACCGCCGTTGGCAGAAACCCGCTCACTGTTGGAAACAGCGGTGCCGGAGTCAACGACCGGAATCGAACCACGTTGTACGGTAGAGCAACCACTGAGCAAAGCCACGGCCGTTACCGCTGGAATCAACCACTTGTTCACTTGAAACCCTCTTTGCTTAATTCATCCAGTCCTTGACCCAATCCATCACCGATTCGGCGGGATTCGTGCCGCCACAGGCAGCACCGGGTGGCGGTTCGCTACCGCGAATATACGGCATCTGCACAGCGCCCGGGCAATTGGCATCGGAGCCTTGCCCCGTGCGCGAATCGACCCACGCCTGGACGATGTTGTCCGGTTGCGGCATGTCCAGCGGCAACGGGTCGGCCTTGCGCATGAAACTGGTCCAGACCTGCAGCGCACCGGTGGCACCGGTGAACGGGGTCTTGCCGTTGTCATCACGTCCGAGCCAGACCACTGCCAGCAGGTCCTGGCTGAAACCGGCAAACCAGCTGTCGCGCGAGTCGTTACTGGTGCCGGTCTTACCCGCCAGGGTCAGGGTCCGAGGCAGCACGTTATAGACCGAACTGCCGGTGCCTTCACGCATGACTCGCTGCATCGCGCTCTGGATCAGGTAAATGGAGGCTGGATCGAAACGCTGCTGGATCTGGAATGGATAACGCTTGAGCGGCTCGCCATCGGCGGTCAGCACGCTGCGGATCCCGCGCATCGGCGTATTGAAACCGCCGTTGGCCAGCGTCTGGTACATGGCCGCCACTTCGATCGGCGTAAGGCCACCGGCGCCCAACAACATCGATGGGAACGCCGGGAGTTCGCGACTCACCCCCAGGCGCGCCAAGGTCTTGAGTACGTTCGGGACGCCGACTTCAAGCCCGAGGCGAGCCGTCGACAGGTTGTAGGAATGCGCCAGCCCCTGGTACAGGAACACCGTGCCATGGGAGCGTCGATCATAGTTCTGCGGTTTCCAGACCTGGCCATCGGCACCCTTGACGGAGAACGTCTCGTCCGACAACCAACTGGTCAGCGTGTATTGGCTCGGCTTTTCCAGGGCGGTGAGGTAAACCGCCGGCTTGATCAGCGAGCCAATCGGGCGCACCGCATCCAGCGCCCGGTTGAAACCGGCGAAACTGGCCTGCCGGCTGCCGATCATGGCCTGGACTTCGCCGGTTTCCGGGTTGGTCACCACCATGGCCGCTTCGACTTCGTCGGCGCCCTTGCGCCCACCCAGTCGCTTGAAGGTGTCCTCGACCGAGGCTTCGGCCTTCATCTGCAGGATCGGGTCGAAACTGGTGAAGATGCGCAGGCCTTCTTCGGTCAAGTCTTCGTCGCGGTAGTCTTCCCGCAGCTGACGCTTGACCAGGTCCATGAAGCCGGGGAACGAACTGTCTGCCAGGCTGCCACGCTTGGTCACGCCCAACGGCATCTTTTTCGCCGCCTCGACTTGCTCGGCCGTCGCCACACCCTGTTGTTGCAGCAGGTCGAGCACCAGGTTGCGCCGTTCGAGGGCGCGTTCCGGATTACGACGCGGGTTATAGGAAGACGGTCCCTTGACCATGCCCACCAACAACGCCACCTGATGCAACTTGAGCTCGGACAGCGGTTGGCTGAAGAAGAACTGGCTGGCGAGGCCGAAACCGTGCACCGCCCGCTGACCGTCCTGGCCGATAAATACCTCGTTGAGGTACGCCTCCAGGATCTCCGGCTTGTCGTAGTGCAGCTCCAGCAACAACGCCATCATGGCTTCGGTGAGCTTGCGGGTCAGGCTGCGTTCGTTGGTCAGGTAGAAGTTCTTGACCAACTGTTGGGTCAGCGTACTGCCGCCCTGGCGCATGTGGCCCGAGGAGGTATTGACCCAGATGGCCCGGGCAATCGACTTGGGCGAGACGCCGAAGTGATGGTAGAAGTCGCGATCTTCGACGGCGATCAGCGTATCGAGCAGGAACGGCGGCACCTGGTCGATCTTGATCAGGATCCGGTCTTCGAGGTTCTTGGGGTACAGGCCACCAATGAGCAGCGGCTCAAGGCGCACCACCGACAGGCTTGCGTTGTTGGCGCCGGTCAGCGCAGCGACATAATCGCCGGAAAAGCGCACCCGCACCGGTTGCGCCTGCTCCATGCCCTCATAGAACTGGAAGCCACGGGTATTGAGGTCGATGGTATTGCCATTGACCGAGGCCGCACCCGGGCCATTGGCCACGCTTTCACGGCGATAACCCAAGGCATCGAGCTCGGTCAGGAAATCATCCTTACTCAGCTTCTGTCCGACGAACAGCTCCAACGGCCGGGCATAGACCTTGGCCGGAATGGTCCAGCGCTTGCCGGAGAACTTCTCCTGGACCACGGCATCGAGATAGACCGCAAAACCGGCGAGCACGACGAGGCCCACCAGGCTGAGTTTAAGGGCCCAGCCCAGCCAGGGCCGCAGGCGGCTGGCGGGTGGTTTCTTGGGGGTACGGGGGGATCGGGTACGAGTCATGGCGGCGGATTATACGCACTTTGCCTCGGTTCAACATGAGCCCTCCACGCGGTTTGCGTTAGCGCGGCTTGCGGCCATAATGACGGCCTTGAATTTTTCCAGTCTATGAAGGACCGCCCGTGAGCCAATCCCTGATCGCTGCCCTGCAAAACCCGGCCCTCTACCCGCATCCCGTCGAAGGGTTCCAGGTCATCGAGACCCACATTTCCTGGGTATTGCTCACTGGGCCGTACGCCTACAAATTCAAAAAACCGGTCAACTTCGGCTTCCTCGACTTCACCAGCCTCGAGGCGCGAAAGCACTTCTGTGGTGAGGAGTTGCGCCTCAACCAACGCCTGACCCAGGACCTGTACCTGGACGTCCTGCCGATTACCGGCAGCGCCGAAGCGCCACAGCTGGGTGGCGACGGCCCGGCCATCGAGTACGCCCTGAAGATGCGTCAGTTCCCGCAGAGCGAACTGCTCAGCACGTTGCAAGCCAACGGCGAACTGACCACCGCGCACATCGACGAGATGGCCGCGCAGATCGCCCAGTTCCACCTCTCCACGCCCAAGGTACCAGCTGACAACGACGCTGGTACCCCGCAAAGCGTGATGGCACCCGTGCTGCAGAACTTCGAACAGATCCGCCCGTTCCTCAGCGACAAGGCCGACCTGTTGCAACTCGAAGCCCTGCAAGCCTGGGCCGAAAGCAGTTTCGAACGCCTCAAGCCGCTGTTCACCCAACGCAAGGCCGAAGGTTTCATCCGCGAATGCCACGGTGATATCCACCTGGGCAACGCCACCGTGATCGACGGCAAGGTGGTGATTTTCGATTGCATCGAGTTCAACGAACCGTTCCGTTTCACCGACGTCTACGCCGACACTGCGTTCCTGGCGATGGACCTGGAAGACCGCGGCCTGAAATCGCTGGCACGGCGCTTCGTCAGCCAGTACCTGGAACTGACCGGTGACTACCAGGGCCTGGAGCTGCTGAACTTCTATAAAGCCTACCGCGCCCTCGTCCGGGCCAAAGTCGCGCTGTTCAGCATGCCGGCCGAAGCCGATCCGGTACAGCGCGCCACCACCCTGCGCCAATATCGTAACTACGCCAACCTGGCCGAAAGCTACAGCACCATTCCTTCGCCTTTCCTGGCCATCACCCACGGTGTTTCGGCTGTCGGCAAAAGCCATGTCGCAATGCGCCTGGTCGAGGCACTGGGTGCCATTCGCCTGCGTTCGGACGTGGAGCGCAAGCGCCTGTTCGGCCAGCAACAGGTCCCCAACGATCCACAGGCCGGCATCTATAGCAGCGACGCCAGCAGCGCCACCTACGCCCGCCTGCATGAAATCGCCGCGGCGATCCTGCGCGCCGGCTTCCCGGTCGTGATCGATGCCACCTACCTCAAGCACGATCAGCGCGACGCCGCGGCAAAAGTCGCCGAGGCCACCGGCGCTCCGTTCCTGATCCTCGACTGCGATGCGCCGCAAGCGGTCATCGAAAGCCGCCTGGCACAACGTCAGGCCGACCAGAAAGACCCCTCCGATGCGAATCTGGCGGTCATTGCCGCACAACAATCCAGCCGCGAAGCCCTGACCCCGGCGGAAATTCTCTGCAGCAAACGGGTCCAAACCAACGAAAGCGGCACACTCGACATCGTGGTCGCGCAGATCCGTCAGCGCCTGCCAAGCCTGTAACTATTTCGGCCGTGAAGCGATGCCCGGCTTCACGGCCGCCAAATAGTGGCACTATACTGGCGTCATAAAACCAACAGGTGATATGAAATGAGTCTCCCCAAGCTTCTCACTACCCCGCTTTATGCCCTGCTGCGCAAAGACGATATCGCCGGATTCAACAGCGAACGCCCACAAGGTCCGGTCGACATGCGCGGCGGCGATTTTCGAGGCCTTGATCTGCGGGAACTGAACGCGGACGACGTTGATTTCAGCGACGCCTACTTCCGCTCCGCCGATCTGCGTGGCATCGATTTTCGCAAATCGTCACTGGAAGGCGCGAGCCTGGCCCACGCGCAAATCTCCGGTGCCTACTTCCCGCCGGAGCTGTCTGCGGACGAGATCCTGATGTCGATGAACTTCGGCACCCGGTTGCGCTACCGCACTCGCTGAACCTGTTTGAAGCGGGTCGGCCAGCGAGCGGACCTGCCACAGACTGAAACGGATCTCCAGCGCCCCCGCTTGCGCTGGAGCATGTAGTTTGCAGCCTTTTCCCACCCCATCGTGCGTAATGCCTTAGAAGCTTTTGCGTCGAATCCGACCAAACAATCACGCTTTTCCTACTGACCGCTACACTGCTCAGAAGCTTGCCCACTGCACCAATCGGCCATCGCAAGGAGGCTCGATGAATGATGAACTGCAACACCTGAAGAATCTGGGCAAGACATCAGCCCAGTGGCTGCACGCCGTGGGCATTCACAGTGCCTCGGATCTACGCCGGCTTGGCGCGGTGGACGCCTATCGCGCCGTGCGCACTCGGGGCTTCCGGGCCTCCAAGGTGTTGCTGTACGCCATCGAGGGCGCGTTGATGGATGTGCATTGGAATGACATCCCCGCCGAGCGCAAAGAAGCCCTGAATAAACAGCTGGACGCCATTTCAACGCGCCATAAGCCCTGACGCCCCTTTCGTTTCCAGCGCGAACCCTGGCCGCGAGGTTATTTCGGCGAATCGCAAAACAATGTTTGACATGGTAATGAGAATCGCTATGATTACCACATCCGGTCGCGAGACTGGTCGATATTTGAACAGCCCTTGGTTCGGACTCTCAGATATCTCCTCATCAGGCTAATCACGGTTATTTGACCCGGCTTTTGCCGGGTCTTTTTTTGCCTGTAGAAAATCACTTCCCGGCGTGTTCGCGCATCTGCGCACAATAATCCTGTGGCGGCATGGCCGGCGTGTACCACACGTAATCCGCCATGGCCGACGTCACCTCGCTGCCCTCCTCGGCCAGCATCAGGACGACCGGTGCCTCGCTCGCGCCAAGATCCAGCGCATGCAGCGGCACGCCGACATCCTTTCGCGCATGCCAGGCACCGGCGAACAGCAGTGCCGGTGTCGGCGCTTGCAGCAGGCGTTCGGTCATGCGTCGGTCACGCTGCTGCTGCACGGCCAGCATCGCCGGCATCTGCGACTCAGGCAGCAAACCGCAGTGGGATTCACGGATTTGCCCCAACAACGCGTCCTTCACAGTGGCTGCATTGGAGCGAGTGCCCATCAAGCTGGGGGCTTGTCGATAGAAACGCTGGATCTCGGCGGTGTCCAGATTGGCGGCCAGCAACGGATAGCGTTGCGCCAGGGCAAACTCGACGACGGGGCCATACAGGCTCCAATCCCAGCCGGGCGACCAGTCCAGTGCGCCGGGCAGGTCTTTCGGCAAGGCGGGTAACTGGCGGACCGAATCAACGCGTGGCTGCTGGGCGGGGGTGAGCATTTCCAGCAACAGGCTGCCCTGGGCCCGCTGCCCGGCCAGGGCCTGGAGCAGCCAGGCCTGCAGTGCGTGGTGATCGCGATTGTCGTGCCGCTCCCCCACCACCACCCGAGGCGCCGTTGCCAAGCGTTCGACCAATGCCTGGGGTGTCACGGCCTGGCCATTGTGCAAATCACGGATTCGTCCGCCGAGTGGGGGCAGTGCGATGCTCTGACACGCCGTCAGTACACTCAATGCCAGAATCAGGAGCAGGCGCACGGCCATATCCTCCAGGGCGCCCTCAGCGGGCAATGATCAATGGATGCCCGCGCTCCGGATGGTCTTGCACCAGCACGTCCAGGCCAAACACCGCCTTGAGCGGTTCCGGGCGCAGGACGTGCCGGGGCGTGTCCAGGGCCACCGGCCGACCGGACGCGAGCAGTAACAGGCGATCACAGTAACGCGCCGCCAGGTTCAGGTCATGCAGGATCACCAACACGGCAGCGCCGCGACTGGCGAACTCACGCACCGCCTGGAGGATGGTGTGCTGGTGCAGCGGATCAAGCATCGAGGTCGGCTCGTCCAGCAACAGGGTTTGCCCCGCTTCACCCGGCCACAACTGCGCCAACACCCGCGCCAGGTGCACCCGCTGACGTTCGCCGCCGGACAACGCCAGGTAACTGCGACCGTGCAGATGCGCAGCGTCTGCCGCTTGCAGCGCCAAGGCGACGATTTGCTCGTCGCGCACTCGACCACTCTGGTGCGGCAGGCGCCCCATGCCGACGACCTCCTCGACACGGAAGGCGAAATCCAGGGTCGAGGACTGCGGCAAGACCGCCAGGCGCCGGGCGCGCTCGGCACCCTGCCACTGGGCGAGTGGCCGATCATCGAGCCAGACCTGCCCCTGGGCCGGGCGCAATTCGCCGCACAGGCCCGCCAGCAAAGTACTTTTACCTGCGCCGTTGGGCCCAAGCACTCCGAGTACTTCGCCAGGGTTGAGCGCGAGATCGACGTCCGCCAGCACCGTCTTGCGGCCACGTTGAATGTGCAGGTTCTGCGCTCGCAGCATCAGGCGCGCCCTCGCACCAATAGATAAAGGAAGAACGGCGCGCCGATGAAGGCCGTGACGATGCCGATTGGCAATTCCGCAGGGGCCAGTGCCAGGCGCGCCACCAGATCGGCGAACAACAGCAGGCTTGCGCCCGCCAACACCGAAGCAGGCAGCAACACCCGGTGGTCGGGGCCGGCCACCAGCCGCACCAGATGCGGCACTACCAGCCCGACGAAGCCGATCATGCCCGCAGCCGCCACCGCCGCGCCAACCCCCAAGGCCGTACAAAACACCAGTTCACGCTTGAGGCTTTCGACGTTAACGCCCAGGTGGGCAGCCTCGGACTCCCCCAGCAACAGCGCATTGAGCTCCCGGGCCCGGCGTGGCAGCCAGAGCGCCACGCCGGTGCTGACCAGCAACAGCGGCCACAACCGCGCATAGCTCGCGCCGTTGAGACTGCCCAGGTTCCAGAACGTCAGGGTGCGCAGGGTCGCGTCATCCGCCAGGTAGGTGAACAGACCGACGGCCGAACCGGACAGTGCGGTCAGGGCAATACCGGCCAGGAGCATGGTTGCGACATGGGTCTGGCCGTTGCGTCGTCCGAGACGATAGACCAGCGCCGTAACGCCGAGCCCGCCAAGGAATGCACACAACGAAAGCACGTAGGGGCCAAAGGCTTCGGGCCACCCACCCAGCGCCGAGCCACCGACAATGGCGAACGCGGCGCCCAGCGCCGCACCGCTGGACACGCCCACCAGCCCCGGGTCCGCCAGTGGGTTGCGAAACAGTCCCTGCATCGCCACACCGGACAACGCCAACACTCCGCCCACCGCCAACCCCAGCAAGGTGCGCGGCAAACGGATCTGGCCGAGGATCAGTTCGGCCTGCTCCAGGCCGTCGACGGCCACCGGCAAGCCCAACAGGCGCAAGGCGGCGCGCAAGGTGTCGAGCAGCGGCAAGCTCACCGGCCCCAGGGCCAGGGACAGCCAGGTTGCCAGCAGACACAGCAGGCCCAGGCCGATGAACAAGGTGCGTGGTTTGATCAACGAGGTCATGGCGCCGTGGCCGACGCAACCGGATAGAAGCCTGCTGTCAGTGTCACCAGGCTTTGTGGCAACCGCGGGCCCAATCCGCCTACCAACAGCGTCGACTCGCCCCCCAGCGCACCGACCCACTCCGACACGGCGCCGCCGGCACTGACCCAGCGCTGCGGCAATTGGGCCGCGCTGGCCCCCTGGTTGAGCAACAGTGCGACACAGAGCGCAACAACGCGGATGTTCAGGCGCATCGGGCAGCTTTCCTCAAAGAAGTTTTTCACAGGACCGGGCATGGCCAAGTATCCTCAGCCACCTGTGAAGAAGGCGCCATTTGATAATTGTGTTTATTTGACCGTCAAGCGTGAACCTTTTGCCACACGAAACCTTGTGGGAGCGAGCTTGCTCGCGATAGCGGCGTGTCAGTCACGGAGATGTTGAATGTGTCGCCGTCATCGCGAGCAAGCTCGCTCCCACAGTTTTTTACCAAGGACACACATGAAGTTTCTCTGTACCGCCGCCCAATTGCCCGACAACGGCAGTCGCGGTTTCGACCTCGATGGGCGCAAAGTACTGGCCGTGCGACGCGCCGGCCAGGTGTATGCCTATCTCAACCGCTGCCCGCACCGGGGCGTGCCGCTGGAATGGCAACCCGACCAGTTCCTCGACGCCAGCGCCAGCCTGATCCAATGCGCCACCCACGGCGCGCTGTTTTTGATCGAGAGCGGCGAATGCGTGGCGGGCCCCTGCGCCGGTCAGTTCCTGGCAGCCCTAGACAGCCGGGAGGACGAGCAAGGCATCTGGATCAAGTTGTAGCGGTTCGAGCAATACCGGCAACGCACGGTCCACCCACATCTGCTCGGGCGTCAGCGTGACCCCGTAGGCCAGCACCTCCACACCCGCCGCCACCGCATCACGCAGGGCAGCGGCGTACACCGGATCGATTTCCTCTGCCGGGCGCACCGCTTCGATGCCGCTCAGGTTCACACAATACAGCTGTACCGCCCGCACACCTTCCCGAGCCAGGCAAGCGAGTTCCCTCAGATGCTTGGCCCCGCGCAGGGTCACCGCATCGGGAAACGCCGCCACATTCGTGCCATCGAACCCCAGCGTGACACTTTTGACTTCGACCCAGGCCGAGCCTCGGTCGTAGTCCAGGCGAAAATCGATACGGCTGTTTTCCACCCCATAAGCCACTTCACGCTTGAGCCCGGTAAACCCGTTCAGTTCACTGATGACCCCGGCGCGCAAGGCTTCTTCGATCAACGCATTGGCCCGCGCGGTATTGATGCAGGCGAGCCGCCCTTGAGGGGTCTCGCCGATTTCCCAGGTGCCGGGCAACTTGCGCTTGGGGTCGCTGGAGCGACTGAACCAGACACGCGCACCTTCAGCCATGCAATTGAGCATCGAGCCAGTGTTAGGGCAGTGAATAGTGAGCAGTTCGCCATGAACGGTCTCGATATCGGCGAGAAAACGCTTGTAACGTCGAATCAAGCGACCTTCTTCCAACGCAGGGGAAAAATGCATCAGCCTTGCCAGCTCCGTAGTCCGCGTTCGATTCGTGCCACCGCTTCCTGTAGCCGCGGCAGGCTCTGGGTGTAGGCGAAGCGCACGTGGTGACCGGCCTGATGGCGACCGAAATCCAGGCCCGGCGTGAAGGCCACGTGTTCGGTTTCCAGGAAGTGCTGGCAAAACGCAAAGGCATCGCCGCCGAACGCGCTGATATCGGCATAGAGGTAAAATGCCCCTTCCGGCTCCACCGCAATACCGAAGCCCAACTCACGCAGTGCCGGCAGTAGAAAGTCACGGCGCCGTGCAAACTCGGCCCGCCGCTGCTCGAAGATCTCGATGGTCGCGGGCTCGAAACAGGCCAGGGCGGCGTACTGGGCCATGCTCGGCGCACTGATGTAGAGGTTTTGCGCGAGCTTTTCCAGCTCGCCGACAGCCGCCGAAGGGGCCACCAGCCAGCCAAGTCGCCAGCCGGTCATGCCGAAATACTTGGAGAAACTGTTAAGGACAAAGGCGTCGTCATCGACTTCCAGCACGCTGGCGGCGTCGGTGCCGTAGGTCAGGCCATGATAGATCTCGTCCACCACCAGATGGCCGTTATGGCCCTTGATGGCCTTGGACAGCCCCGCCAGCTCGTCCCGGGTGAGAATCGTCCCGGTCGGGTTGGCCGGTGAGGCCACCAACGCACCGACGCTGTCCTGGTCCCAATGGCGGTTCACCAGGTCTGGCGTCAATTGGTAACGCACCTCGGGCCCCACCGGCACCAATTGCGCCGTCCCTTCGACCAGGCGCAGGAAATGCCGGTTGCACGGATAACCGGGGTCGGCCAGCAGCCAGTGCTTGCCGGGGTCCACCAGCAAGGCGCTGGCCAGCAACAGCGCGCCAGACCCGCCCGGGGTCACGAGGATGCGCCGTGGGTCAATCTCCACCCCATAACGCTGGCCGTAGAAACCGGCGATGGCCTCGCGCAGTTCTGGAATGCCACGGGCCGCGGTGTAACGGGTCTTGCCAGCCGCCAGCGCGGCCTGGCCGGCCTGGATGATTGGCTCGGCGGTGGTGAAGTCCGGTTCACCGATCTCCAAGTGGATGACGTCATGCCCGGCGGCCTGCAGTTCGTTGGCACGGGCCAGCAACGCCATCACATGGAAAGGTTCGATGGCGCGGCTGCGCGCACTGTAGGGCTGAGCCATTGGCCTTCCTTCAGGGGGAAAAAGGACTGATTCTACCCAAGTCCGGAACAACTGAGGGAACGAGCGCGAACCCAAAGCGGTCTGAGCCCTCGGATTGCAGGAAATGACTCCCGCGATTGGCCCAGGCTTGACTAGAATCAAGCATTGAGCAGGTTTAAATCCCCACCGAAGCGAACCCGGTCACGTTTTACAAGCCCCGGCCGCCGCAGGCTCGACAACCGGGAGTAGCGCGGCCCGATTTGATCTGGTAAGTTCGCCCGCTTGCAGCCGCAGGGCCGGCAGGTGTCGGTGATGGAGCAATCCTGCGTAGTGGATTACAAGAGTAGAGGCGGTCCATTCATGCCCACCCAAGCAAAGCAAAATCAAAATCAGTCGCTCAGCGGGTTTGAGCCTTACGTCCCGCAAGCTGGCGAAGAGTACATGGGTGCCCCCATGCGCGCGCACTTCACCAAGATCCTGAACAAGTGGAAACAGGACTTGATGCAGGAAGTCGACCGCACCGTGGATCACATGAAAGACGAAGCGGCCAACTTCCCCGACCCGGCCGACCGTGCCAGTCAGGAAGAAGAGTTCAGCCTCGAGCTGCGCGCCCGTGATCGCGAGCGCAAGCTCATCAAGAAAATCGACAAGACCCTGCAACTGATCGAAGACGAAGAATACGGTTGGTGCGAGTCCTGCGGCGTCGAGATCGGCGTCAAGCGACTCGAAGCCCGTCCGACCGCCGACATGTGTGTCGACTGCAAGACCCTGGCGGAAATCAAGGAAAAACAGGTCGGCAAATAATCGCCGGGGCTGTCACCGAAACGGAGCGTTCATACGCTCCGTTTTTTGTTTCCGATGCTTTCAATATCCCTGTGGGAGCGAGCTTGCTCGCGATAGCAGCGGGTCAGCCCGCATTGATGTGACAGGTACACCGCTATCGCGAGCAAGCTCGCTCCCACAGGGGATATGCTTCGGCATCAAGATTTGTATTCCTACCGCCCGGACTCAGTAACATTCGCCCTATGACTGCCACCGCCCCCTACATCGGCCGCTTCGCCCCCACCCCCAGCGGCCACTTGCACTTCGGCTCACTGGTCGCCGCACTGGCGTCGTACCTGGATGCCCGCGCCGTGGGCGGGCGTTGGTTGCTGCGCATGGAAGACCTCGACCCGCCCCGGGAAGAACCGGGCGCACAAGCGGCGATACTCAAGGCACTGGAAAGCTACGGGTTCGAATGGGACGGCGAGATGGTTCGCCAGAGCGAGCGCCATGACGCCTACGATCAGGTCATCAACCGACTGTTCAGCCAAGGCCTGGCCTACGCCTGCACCTGTTCGCGCAAACAACTGGAAGCGTATCAGGGCATTTATCCGGGGCTGTGCCGCAATGCCGGGCACGGCACCGAGGACGCCGCCATCCGTCTGCGCGTCCCCGAGCTTGAGTACCACTTCACCGACCGGGTCCAGGGCGAGTTCCGCCAGCACCTGGGCCGTGAGGTCGGCGACTTCGTGATCCGCCGCCGCAACGGGCTCTACGCCTATCAACTGGCCGTGGTCCTGGACGATGCCTGGCAAGGCGTGACCGATATCGTGCGCGGCGCCGACCTGCTGGACTCCACGCCGCGCCAGCTCTACCTGCAAGAACTGCTCGGGTTGCCGCAACCGCGTTACCTGCACGTGCCGCTGATCACCCAGCCTGATGGGCACAAGCTCGGTAAATCCTACCGCTCACCGCCCCTGGCGGCCGATCAGGCCACGCCATTGCTGTTACGGGCGTTGCGCGCGCTGGGCCAGCAACCGGGCCTCGAACTGGTCGATGCCAGCCCACGCGAACTGCTGGCTTGGGGCATTCGCCACTGGGATGCAGGCAAGATCCCGCGCACACTGAGCCTGCCCGAAGCGCAAATACGTTGACGGCCCTTGCAGCTTGGCGCCCATCCGTTACCATCGCCGCACGTTTTTTGGGCACGCGCATAAATTAGAGAGGCCGGGATGTATATCTATCGCTTGGTCCTGCTCCTGGTAGTGGGGATTTATCTGTTCTCCCCGGCCATCATGGATTGGTGGATCGACGCCACGGGTGCCTGGTATCGGCCGTATCTGCTCTGGCTGATCCTGATTGTCGTGACCTTCATCCTGCAGAGCCAAAAAGATGCCGATGAGCTTTAGCCTGACCCAGATGGTCCTGATCAGCGCTGCCTACCTGGCAGTGCTGTTCGGCGTAGCCTGGATCAGCGAACGAGGCATGATCCCCCGGGCGATCATCCGCCACCCGCTGACCTACACCCTGTCGCTGGGTGTCTATGCCAGCGCATGGGCGTTCTATGGCACGGTCGGGCTGGCCTACCAGTACGGCTATGGTTTCCTCTCCAGTTACCTGGGGGTGTCAGGGGCGTTCCTGCTGGCGCCGGTGTTGCTCTACCCGATCCTGAAAATCACCCGCACCTACCAACTGTCGTCGCTGGCCGACCTGTTCGCCTTTCGCTTTCGCAGCACCTGGGCCGGCGCGCTGACCACGATCTTCATGCTGGTCGGGGTGTTGCCGCTGCTGGCCCTGCAGATCCAGGCCGTGGCCGACTCCATCAGCATCCTGACCCGCGAGCCGGTGCAGCACCGGGTGGCACTGAGCTTCTGCGTACTGATCATCCTGTTCACGATTTTCTTCGGCTCCCGACACATCGCCACGCGGGAAAAACACGAAGGCCTGGTGTTCGCCATCGCTTTCGAATCGGTGATCAAGCTGATTGCCATCGGTGGGGTCGGCCTCTATGCCCTGTATGGCGTGTTCGATGGCCCGCAACAGCTGGAAGTGTGGCTACTGCAAAACCAGACGGCCCTCGCCGCCCTGCACACACCGTTGCAGGAAGGCCCATGGCGCACGCTGTTGCTGGTGTTCTTCGCATCGGCCATCGTGATGCCGCACATGTACCACATGACCTTTACCGAAAACCTCAACCCGCGCTCGCTGGTAAGCGCCAGTTGGGGCCTGCCGCTGTTCCTGCTGCTGATGAGCCTGGCGGTACCGCTGATCCTCTGGGCCGGCTTGAAGCTGGGCGCCAGTACCAATCCGGAATATTTCACCCTGGGCATCGGCATCGCCGCCAACAGCAAGGCCCTGGCGTTGCTGGCGTATGTCGGCGGCCTGTCGGCGGCCAGCGGCTTGATCATCGTCACCACGCTGGCATTGTCGGGCATGGCCCTCAACCACCTGGTGCTGCCGCTCTACCAGCCACCGGCCGAAGGCAATATCTACCGCTGGCTGAAATGGACACGGCGGGCGCTGATCGTCGCGATCATCATGGCCGGCTACGGTTTCTACCTGATGCTGGGTGAGGGACAGGACTTGGCCAACCTGGGCATCGTCGCCTTCGTTGCCACCTTGCAGTTCCTGCCCGGCGTACTGTCGGTGCTGTATTGGCCGACCGCCAACCGCCGCGGCTTCATCGCCGGCCTGCTGGCAGGGATCCTGGTGTGGCTGGTCGCGATGCTGTTGCCGCTGTTGGGCAACCTGCAGGGCTTCTATATTCCGCTGCTGAACATGATCTACGTGCTCGACGACACCAGTTGGCATATGGCGGCCATCGCCTCCCTGGCGGCGAACGTGCTGATGTTCACCCTGATCTCGCTGTTCACCAACGCCAGCAGCGAAGAGGCCAGCGCCGCCGAAGCTTGCGCGGTGGACAATGTCCGCCGCCCGCAGCGTCGCGAACTGCACGCCGCCTCGCCCCAGGAATTCGCCACGCAACTGGCCAAGCCCTTGGGCGCCAAGGCCGCGCAAAAAGAAGTCGAACAGGCCCTGCGCGACCTCTACCTGCCCTTCGATGAACGTCGCCCGTATGCCTTGCGTCGCCTGCGGGACCGGATCGAGGCCAACCTGTCCGGCCTGATGGGCCCCAGCGTAGCCCAGGACATGGTCGAGACGTTCCTGCCCTACAAGGCCGGCGGCGAGAACTACGTCACCGAAGACATCCACTTCATCGAAAGCCGCCTTGAGGATTACCATTCGCGCCTCACGGGCCTTGCCGCCGAACTGGACGCCTTGCGCCGTTACCACCGCCAGACCCTGCAGGAACTGCCGATGGGCGTGTGCTCCCTGGCCAAGGACCAGGAAATCCTGATGTGGAACAAAGCCATGGAAGAGCTCACCGGGATCGCGGCCCAGCGCGTGGTCGGTTCACGCCTGAGCACCCTGGGCGAGCCGTGGAAAGGCTTGTTGCAAGGTTTCATCGACCTGCCGGACGAGCACTTGCACAAACAGCACCTGGCCCTCGACGGCCAGACCCGTTGGCTGAACCTGCACAAGGCGGCGATCGACGAGCCGCTGGCACCCGGTAACAGCGGCCTGGTGCTGCTGGTCGAAGACCTGACCGATACCCAGATGCTCGAAGACAAGCTGGTCCACTCCGAACGACTGGCAAGCATCGGCCGGTTGGCCGCCGGGGTGGCCCACGAAATCGGCAACCCGATCACCGGCATCGCCTGCCTGGCGCAGAACCTGCGCGAAGAACGCGAGGACGACGGCGAGCTGACGGAAATCAGCGGCCAGATCCTCGAACAGACCAAGCGCGTATCGCGCATCGTCCAGTCGCTGATGAGCTTCGCCCATGCCGGCGGTCACCAGCACAATGACGAGCCCGTCTGTCTGGCCGAAGTGGCCCAGGATGCCATTGGTCTGCTGGCGCTCAACCGGCGCAATTTCGAAGTGCAATTCTTCAACCTGTGCGATCCGGATCATTGGGTCGACGGCGACCCCCAGCGGCTCGCCCAGGTGTTGATCAACCTGCTATCCAACGCGCGGGACGCCTCACCGGCCGGCAGCGCGGTGCGGGTCAAGAGTGAAGCCTTCGAACACACGGTCGACCTGATCGTCGAAGACGAAGGCAGCGGTATCCCACAGAACATCATGGACCGATTGTTCGAACCTTTCTTCACCACCAAGGATCCTGGCGAAGGCACCGGTCTGGGCCTCGCACTGGTCTATTCCATCGTTGAAGAGCATTATGGACAAATCACCATCGACAGCCCGGCCGATGTACAAAGCCAACGCGGCACCCGTATCCGGGTGACCTTGCCGCGTCATGTCGAAGCGACGTCCGCTGTGAACTGAGACCGTCGAGAGAATCGAATCAATGCCGCACATTTTGATCGTCGAAGACGAAACAATTATCCGCTCCGCCTTGCGCCGCCTGCTGGAACGCAACCAGTACCAGGTCAGCGAAGCCGGTTCAGTGCAGGAAGCACAAGAACGTTTCAGCATTCCAACGTTTGACCTGATCGTCAGCGACCTGCGCCTGCCTGGCGCCCCGGGTACCGAGCTGATCAAGCTCGGCCAGGGCACACCCGTGCTGATCATGACCAGTTACGCCAGCCTGCGCTCGGCGGTCGACTCCATGAAAATGGGTGCGGTGGACTACATCGCCAAACCGTTCGACCACGACGAGATGCTCCAGGCCGTGGCCCGCATCCTGCGTGACCGACAGGCGGCGAGCAGCAACCCGGCGGAACCCGTCGGCAAGGCCAGTGCCTCGGCGAAAGCCGGCGCCAGCAACAATAATGGCGAAATTGGCATCATCGGTTCCTGCCCGCCCATGCAGGACCTGTACAGCAAGATCCGCAAAGTGGCGCCGACCGACTCCAATGTCCTGATCCAGGGCGAGTCCGGTACCGGCAAGGAGCTGGTAGCCCGTGCCCTGCACAATCTGTCACGCCGGGCCAAGGCGCCGATGATCTCGGTGAACTGCGCGGCGATTCCGGAGAGCCTGATCGAGTCCGAACTGTTCGGCCACGAGAAAGGTGCGTTCACCGGCGCCAGCGCCGGGCGCGCCGGGCTGGTGGAAGCGGCGGACGGCGGCACGCTGTTCCTCGATGAAATTGGCGAACTGCCACTGGAAGCCCAGGCGCGGTTGCTGCGGGTGCTGCAGGAAGGCGAAATCCGCCGCGTCGGCTCGGTGCAGTCGCAAAAGGTCGATGTGCGCCTGATCGCGGCCACCCACCGTGACCTCAAGAGCCTGGCGAAGATCGGCCAGTTCCGCGAAGACTTGTATTACCGCTTGCACGTGATCGCCTTGAAGCTGCCCGCCCTGCGCGAGCGTGGCGCGGACGTCAATGAAATCGCCCAGGCATTCCTGGCTCGCCAGAGCGCGCGGGTCAACCGCACCGATCTCAAGTTCGCCCCGGACGCCGAACAGGCCATCCGTCATTACGCCTGGCCGGGTAACGTTCGCGAGCTGGAAAACGCGGTCGAGCGGGCGGTGATCCTGTGCGAGAGCCCGGAAATCTCTGCCGAGCTGCTGGGCATCGACATCGAACTGAGCGACCTGGACGACGAAGAGTTCATCGGCCTGGCCCCGCAACAGGGCGGCGCTGCCAACAACACCAGCCACGAGCCCACCGAAGACCTGTCCCTGGAAGACTACTTCCAGCACTTCGTCCTGGAGCACCAGGACCACATGACCGAGACCGAACTGGCACGCAAACTGGGCGTAAGCCGCAAGTGCCTGTGGGAACGTCGCCAGCGCCTGGGGATTCCACGGCGCAAGACCGGTGCGACCAGCGAAAGCTGAGGTGTGGGGGTAACACCGCTGAATGTGAAAAAACTGTTACCTCAGCTTTTTCACGTAACAGAAGCCGGGGTTTACGGTAACGAAACCCCGGCTTTTTTTCGCCCCGAAAAAATGGTTATAACCCTAGAACCCCCGGTTCCGCTGGGCCTCGCAAAAGTTGGCACGCCCCCTGCTATAGCTTTGGTACAAGAACAATAACAAGCAATGCAAAAGACAATAAAAATAAGACGAATCGACTCACGCACAATAAAAACAAGACGGCGAGAGGCGCAGCTAACTGATTCTTTTGGAGAGGCGTTGTATTTGGGGCTTGCCCCACAACCAGGCCGAGAACAATAAAAACTGTCTCAAGACAGGTGCCTGAACTGGTTGGATCGATAGATCACTGCAACACAGCGATCAAAGCAATCCGTTTGCTCTTGGCTCCCGATTGGGAGGGTCACGAAGGGAAAACCTCGTGACGCGGGCACTCAACAAAAACAAGAAGCCCAAAACCAATAATAAAAACAGAGCACGTAACTAATTCTGGGGGAGCTTCGGCTCCCCTTGTGGTTTCTGTCGTTCCGACTCCCCGCAGCCTACAAGGCTTGTCGCTGAAGCTTGCAGCTCTAAACTGCTCCGTCCTACACCATCCCTCGACTAAATGCTAGAATCTCGGCCCATCATGCGGTCATTCTTCGTTTTTGGCCGAATATTCCTTCAAACAGTGCATCCCATGCTGAAGAAGCTGTTCCAGTCATTCCGTTCTCCCTTGCGTCGTACGCAACACATTCGCAGCACGCCTGAAGTGCTCAACAGCGGCCAGCATTCACTGCAAAAGGCCCAGTTCAGCCGGTATGCGGTGAACATCGTCGAACGTTTGCAGAACGCCGGTTACCAGGCTTACCTGGTCGGTGGCTGCGTGCGCGACATGCTGCTCAACATCACCCCCAAGGATTTCGACGTCGCCACCAGCGCCACGCCGGAACAGATACGGGCCGAATTTCGCAACGCGCGGATCATTGGCCGGCGCTTCAAGCTGGTCCACATCCACTTCGGTCGCGAAATCATCGAAGTGGCGACCTTCCGCGCCAATCACCCGCAAAACGATGAAGAGGAAGACAGCAACCAGTCTTCCCGCAACGAAAGCGGGCGCATCCTGCGCGATAACGTCTACGGCACGCTGGAAGAAGACGCGCAACGCCGCGACTTCACCATCAACGCCCTGTATTACGATCCGGTCAGCGAGCGCATCCTCGATTACGCCAACGGCGTACACGACATTCGCAATCGCCTGATCCGCCTGATCGGCGACCCCAAGCAGCGCTACCAGGAAGACCCGGTGCGAATGCTGCGGGCCGTGCGTTTCGCCGCCAAGCTGGATTTCGGCATCGAAAAACACAGCGCCTTGCCGATTCGTGAACTGGCGCCGATGCTGCGCGAAATCCCTTCGGCGCGCCTGTTCGAGGAAGTGCTCAAGCTGTTCCTGTCGGGCAACGCCGCAGACACCTTCGAGATGCTGGTGGACCTGCAGTTGTTCGATCCGCTGTTCCCCGCCAGTGCCGAGGCCCTGGAGCACAACCCGACCTACACCCACACCTTGATCAGCGAAGCACTGACCAACACCGACCTGCGCATCAAGCAGAACAAGCCGGTGACGCCTGCGTTCCTGTTCGCCGCGTTGCTCTGGCCTGCCCTGCCGGCTCGGGTGCTGCGCCTGCAAGAGCGTGGCATGCCGCCGATCCCGGCGATGCAGGAAGCCGCCCACGAGCTGATTGCCGAACAGTGCCAGCGCATCGCCATTCCAAAACGCTTCACGATGCCGATCCGCGAGATCTGGGACATGCAGGAGCGCCTGCCACGGCGCAGCGGCAAGCGTGCCGACCTGCTGCTGGACAACCCGCGTTTCCGCGCCGGCTACGACTTCCTGCTGCTGCGTGAAAGCGCGGGCGAGCAGACCGATGGCCTGGGTGAATGGTGGACCGATTACCAGGACGCCAACGACAGCGAGCGCCGCGACATGATTCGCGACCTCAGCGGCAAGGATGACGGCGCCAGCGGCCCGCGCAAGCGCCGTCGCAGCAGCGGTGCCAAGCGCAAGCGTGCCGGTGTACCGAGCGCATCGGGCGAGTAATCGATGGAACGCATCTACATCGGCATGGGCAGCAACCTGGCCGAACCCGCCGAACAATTGCGCAGCGCCGTCCAGGCGCTGGCGCAATTGCCCGACACCCAACTGCTGGGGGTCTCGGCGTTTTATCAGAGCGATTCCCTGCTGCCCGGCCAGCCGCGCTACACCAACGCGGTGGCGGCGCTGGACAGCCGCCTGGCACCGCTGGACCTGCTCGATGCGCTGCAAGCCATCGAAACCGGACAAGGTCGCGAACGCCTGGAACGCTGGGGCCCGCGCACCCTGGACCTGGACATCCTGCTGTTCGGCGATCGCCTGATCGACGAGCCTCGCCTCAAGGTACCTCACTACCACATGCAAGCCCGAGCCTTCGTGCTGTACCCACTGGCCGAGTTGGCGCCCGCCGACCTGCTGCTCGCCGATGGACGCTCACTCAAGGATCTCCTCGCGGCGTGCCCATTCGCCGGTCTGGAACGCCTGCCGCCTATCTGACGAAGACCATCCCCTGTGGGAGCGAGCTTGCTCGCGATAGCGTCGGCACATCCAGCATCCAGGGTGACTGACATACCGCCATCGCGAGCAAGCTCGCTCCCACAGGATCCGGGACCCAGCCGTCAGATCCGAAACACGCCTCTACGCTGAAACGCATCAGTAACCCCGGTAACACCCGGCGGTAACACATCCAATTGACTTCCCGAGTGCTCCTCACGACTATAGGCGTCCCGTTGCCGCCAATACGGCGCTGAAGGGCGCAATCCAGGCCTTACAAGCACCACACATAAGAAGGTGCGCCTGTATCGATAACGAATCATGCGCGTTACTTGCAGTAATTCACGAGCGCCTAATGAGGACTTTTTCATGCCAGCTATTACCCTGACCACGCTGCAAGGTCTCAAGCAAAAAGGTGAAAAAATCACCATGCTGACCTGCTATGACGCAACTTTCGCCCACGCCTGCAATGAGGCCGGTGTCGAAGTGTTGCTGGTGGGCGATTCCCTCGGCATGGTGCTGCAAGGTCACGACAGCACACTGCCGGTGACCACCGCCGAGATGGCCTACCATGTGGCCGCCGTCAAACGCGGTAACACCGATGCACTGATTCTCGCCGACCTGCCGTTCATGGCCTACGCCACCCTCGAACAAACCATGACCAACAGCGCCATGCTGATGCAGGCCGGTGCCCACATGCTCAAGGTCGAAGGTGCGTTGTGGCTGGCCGATTCGATTCGGCTGCTGGCCGAGCGGGGTATCCCGGTATGCGCGCACATGGGCCTGACCCCACAATCGGTCAATATCTTCGGTGGCTACAAGGTCCAGGGTCGCAATGAGAACCAGGCACGGCAGATGCGCGCCGATGCGATTGCGCTGGAGCAGGCTGGCGCCGCGATGTTGCTGCTCGAATGCGTGCCCAGCGAGCTGGCGGAAGAAATCACCCAGGCGGTGAAGATCCCGGTGATCGGGATCGGCGCCGGCCACGCCACCGATGGCCAGGTACTGGTGCTGCACGACATGCTCGGCCTGTCGATCACCGGTCGCGTGCCCAAGTTCGTGAAGGACTTCATGGCCGGGCAGACGTCCATCCAGGGCGCGTTGAGTGCCTACGTCGCCGAAGTCAAGGCCGTAACCTTCCCTGGCGCCGAGCACGGGTTTTCTGCATGAACACCGTCAAAACCGTACGCGAACTGCGGGCCGCCGTGGCCCGTGCCCGCGGCGAAGGCAAACGCATCGCCTTCGTGCCGACCATGGGCAACCTGCACAGCGGCCACGTGGCGCTGGTCACCAAGGCCGCGCAACGGGCCGATTTCGTGGTGGCGAGCATTTTCGTCAACCCCCTGCAATTCGGCGCTGGCGAAGACCTGGACAAATACCCCCGCACCCTGGCGGCCGACCAGGAGAAACTGCTCCAGGCCGGCTGCCATCTGCTGTTCGCGCCCAGCGTCGAAGAGATGTACCCCGACGGCATGGCCGGGCAGACCCGGGTCAGCGTCCCGCAATTGTCCGAAGGCTTGTGCGGTGCCAGCCGTCCAGGGCATTTCGAAGGCGTGGCGACGGTGGTCAGCAAGCTGTTCAACATGGTCCAGCCTGACCTGGCGGTGTTTGGCCAGAAAGACTTCCAGCAACTGGCGGTGATTCGCGCACTGGTCCATGACCTGAACATGCCGATCCAGATCATCGGCGAGCCGACCGTTCGCGCCGAGGACGGCCTGGCGCTGTCCTCGCGCAACGGCTTCCTCAGCCCGGATCAACGTGCCGTCGCGCCCGTGGTCTATCGCGTCCTGAGCCAGATCGCCGAGGCCATCAAACAGGGCCGACGAGATTTCCCGGCACTGATCGACGAGCAGCTCAAGCAACTCGAAGCCGCCGGCCTGCGTCCCGATTACCTGGAAATCCGTCACGCCAAGACCTTGCGCCCGGCATTGAGCGAGGACCGTGACCTGGTGATTCTGGTGGCGGCCTTCCTCGGCACCACACGCCTGATCGACAACCTGCACCTGGACCTCGACACCCCCGCCTGAACCCACACCCGTCCCAATCTGGGGGTGGGCCTTGTGGGAGCAAAGCTTGCTCGCGATAGCGGTCTGATATTCGACGTACGTGTCGAATTTGACCACGTCATCGCGAGCAAGCTTTGCTCCCACATACCGACTGCACTTGCAAATCCCTCGCGTATTGCCGCCCCACAAGGCTTCAGGCAGACTGCCCGCCGTTCGGACCCGACCAGAGGAAACATTCATGCATGCCATCATGCTCAAGGCCAAGCTGCACCGCGCCGAAGTCACCCACGCCGTGCTCGATTACGAAGGCTCCTGCGCCATTGATGGTGAGTGGCTGGACCTGTCGGGAATCCGCGAATACGAACAGATCCAGATCTACAACGTCGACAACGGCGAACGCTTCACCACCTACGCCATCCGCGGCGAGGAAGGTTCACGGATGATCTCGGTGAACGGCGCCGCAGCGCACAAGGCCAAGGTGGGTGATCGTGTCATCATCTGCGCCTACGCCCACTACAGCGAAGCTGAGCTGGTCAACTTCAAGCCCCGCATGCTGTACATGGCGCCAGGCAATGAACTGAGCCACACCAGCAATGCGATTCCGGTGCAGCTCGCCTGATCGAACCCGAACGATATCTGTGTACAAGCCTGTGGGAGCAAAGCTTGCTCGCGATAGCAGTGTGTCAGGTGACATCCATGCAACTGGTCCATTGCAATCGCGAGCAAGCTTTGCTCCCACAGCGAACCATTCCCGCCCCCTGCTGTATAAAAAAGTACCGGGAATCGGTCAGACAAAGCCAAGACAGATCGCAACACGAGGTTTACTGTAGTCGCCCTGTGTCCGGCGATCATGTCGATGCAGTGTCCGGACGCCCACCTCAAGCCGCGCCGGAGTTTTTAGTGTACAAAAGGCCGTTCAAGTAAAAAGGAAACCCGCAGCGATGGCGTATTACCGAACCCCTCATGACGTGACCGCTCTGCCAGCCTGGCAAGCGCTGAATGACCACCGCAAAGCCATGCAGGATTTCAGCATGCGCGAAGCGTTCAATGCCGATCCGCAGCGTTTTACTCAATTCACCCTGTCGAGCTGCGGCCTGTTTCTCGACTACTCGAAAAACCTGATCAACGCCCAGACCCGCGATCTGCTGGTGGGCCTGGCCAACGAAGTCGACCTCAAGGGCGCGATCAAGTCACTGTTCGAAGGCGAAATCGTCAACGCCTCGGAAAACCGCCCTGCCCTGCACACCGCCCTGCGTCGGCCGGTGGGCGACAAGTTGCTGGTCAACGGCGTCAACGTGATGCCGGACGTGCACAAAGTGCTGAACCAGATCACCGACCTGGTGGGCCGCATTCACGACGGCCTGTGGCGCGGCTACACCGAAAAGCCGATCACCGACGTGGTGAACATCGGCATCGGTGGTTCTTTCCTCGGCCCGGAGCTGGTGTCCGAAGCGCTGTTGTCCTACGCGCAAAAAGGCGTTCGCTGCCACTACCTGGCGAACATCGACGGCAGTGAGTTCCACGAACTGACCATGAAGCTGCGCGCCGAGACCACGCTGTTCATCGTCTCGTCGAAATCCTTCAACACCCTCGAAACCCTGAAGAACGCCCAAGCCGCCCGCGCCTGGTACCTGGCCCAGGGTGGCTCCGAAGCGGAGCTGTATCGCCACTTCATCGCCGTGTCGAGCAACAATGCCGCCGCCGTGGCCTTCGGCATCCGCGAAGAAAACATCTTCCCGATGTGGGACTGGGTTGGCGGGCGTTACTCGCTGTGGTCGGCCATCGGCCTGCCGATCGCCCTGGCCATCGGCATGTCGAACTTCAAGGAATTGCTCTCCGGCGCCTATTCCATGGACCAGCATTTCCAGAGCGCCCCGTTCGAGCAGAACATGCCGGTGCTGCTGGCACTGCTGGGCGTGTGGTACGGCAACTTCTGGGGTGCGCAGAGCCATGCGATCCTGCCGTATGACCACTACCTGCGTAACATCACCAAGCATTTGCAGCAGTTGGACATGGAATCCAACGGCAAGAGCGTGCGCCTGGACGGTACGCCGGTGTCGACCGACACAGGCCCGGTGATCTGGGGCGGCGTTGGCTGCAACGGTCAGCACGCCTACCACCAGTTGCTGCACCAGGGCACCCAGTTGATCCCGGCCGACTTCATCGTGCCGATCGTCAGCTTCAACCCGGTTTCCGATCATCACCAGTGGCTGTACGCCAACTGCCTGTCCCAGAGCCAGGCACTGATGCTCGGCAAGACCCGCGCCGAAGCCGAAGCCGAGCTGCGGGACAAGGGCGCCAGCGAAGAAGAGGTGCAGAAACTGGCCTCCCACAAGGTGATCCCGGGCAACCGTCCGAGCAACACCCTGGTGGTCGAACGCATCAGCCCACGTCGCCTCGGCGCGCTGGTGGCGCTGTATGAACACAAGGTGTTCGTGCAGAGCGTGGTCTGGGGCATCAACGCCTTCGACCAATGGGGCGTGGAACTGGGCAAGGAACTGGGCAAGGGCGTCTACAACCGCCTGGTGGGCAGTGAAGAAAACCCGGCCGAAGATGCTTCGACCCAGGGCTTGATCAACTACTTCCGCGGTCGTCACCGCGGCTGATCGTCCCCACGCTCCCACAGCTCACCGCTGATCCCTGTGGGAGCGAGCCTTGTGGGAGCAAAGCTTGCTCGCGATAGCGGTCTGACATCAACCTATCTGTTGAATGTGACGCCGTCATCGCGAGCAAGCTTTGCTCCCACCAAGCTCGCACACAGTTGCTTTGTGCATGACTTGAACCCCCAGGCGACTGGGCGCATCTTTATGACTTGTCGCAAAACAAGAATAAGGAACCGTCATGTTCGATATCAGCCAGTACCCCCAAGCCGATGCCGTCCGCCGGGCTGCGCAACTGAGTCAGGACGAGTACAAGCGGCTCTATAAAGAATCCATCGAACACCCCAGCGCCTTCTGGGCCGAGCAGGCCACCCGCTTTCTCGACTGGATGACGCCCTGGCAAACCGTCCAGCGCTATGACCTCAAGAACGGCGACGCGACCTGGTTCGCCGGTGGCAAGCTGAACGTCAGCGCCAATTGCATCGACCGTCACCTGCAAACGCGCGGCGACCAGACGGCAATCATCTGGGAAGGCGACGACCCCGCCGAGTCGGCAGAAATCACCTACAAAAAACTACACAACCATGTGTGCCGCCTGGCCAACGTGCTGAAAAGCCGTGGCGTGAAGAAAGGCGACCGGGTCTGCATCTACATGCCGATGATCCCCGAGGCCGCCTACGCCATGCTCGCCTGTACCCGCATCGGCGCGGTGCATTCAGTGGTATTCGGCGGTTTCTCACCGGACTCGCTGCGCGACCGGATTCTCGATGCCGACTGCCGCACCGTGATCACCGCTGACGAAGGTGTGCGCGGCGGGCGCTTCGTACCGCTCAAGCGTAACGTCGACAAGGCCCTGGAAAGTTGCCCGAACGTCAGCACCGTGCTGGTGGTCCAGCGCACCCAAGGCGAGGTGGGCTGGGTAGAAGGCCGTGACCTGTGGTACCACCAGGCCATGCACGAGATGAGCGACGACTGCCCACCGGAACCGATGGACGCCGAAGACCCGTTGTTCATCCTCTACACCTCCGGCAGCACCGGCAAACCCAAGGGCGTGCTGCACACCACGGGCGGCTATCTGCTGCAAGCGGCGATGACGTTCAAGTACGTGCTCGATTACCGCGACAACGAAGTGTTCTGGTGCACCGCCGATGTCGGCTGGGTCACCGGCCACAGCTACATCGTCTACGGCCCGCTGGCCAATGGGGCCACCACGTTGATCTTCGAGGGCGTGCCGAGCTACCCGAGCAGTTCGCGCTTCTGGCAGGTGATCGACAAGCATCAGGTCAACATCTTCTACACCGCACCGACCGCCCTGCGCGCGCTGATGCGCGAAGGTCCCGGACCGTTGCAGGAAACGTCCCGCAAAAGCCTGCGATTGCTCGGCACCGTTGGTGAGCCGATCAACCCGGAAGCGTGGGAATGGTATTTCAACACGGTAGGCGAACAGCGCTGCCCGATTGTCGATACCTGGTGGCAGACCGAGACCGGCGGCATCATGCTCAGCCCGTTGGTGAGTGCCCCACGGCTCAAGCCAGGCTGCGCCACCCGGCCGATGTTCGGCGTGCAACCGGTCTTGCTGGATGAAGTGGGCAAGGAAATCAACGGCGCCGGCAGCGGCGTCCTGGCGATCAAATCCAGTTGGCCCGGGCAGATTCGCAGCGTCTACGGCGATCATCAACGCATGGTCGACACCTACTTCAAACCCTACCCTGGCTATTACTTCACCGGCGACGGCGCGCGCCGCGACGAAGACGGCGACTACTGGATCACCGGACGCATCGACGACGTGATCAACGTCTCCGGGCATCGCATCGGCACCGCCGAGGTGGAAAGCGCCCTGGTGCTGCACGACAACATTGCCGAAGCCGCCGTCGTCGGCTATCCCCATGACCTCAAGGGCCAGGGCATCTATGCCTTTGTCACGCCGATGAATGGTGTGGAGGCCAATGACGAGCTGAAGAAAGAACTGCTGGCCCACGTCAGCAAGGAAATCGGCAGCTTCGCCAAGCCGGAACTGATCCAGTGGGCGCCGGCGTTGCCCAAGACCCGTTCGGGCAAGATCATGCGACGCATCCTGCGCAAGATCGCCTGCAACGAACTCGACAGCCTTGGTGACACCTCGACCCTGGCCGATCCCAGTGTGGTGGAGGGGCTGATCGACAAACGCCTCAATCGCTGAGGATTCCTGTGGGAGCGAGCTTGCTCGCGATGGGGCCCTGTCAATCTAGACCGCCATCGCGAGCAAGCTCGCTCCCACAGGGACCACGCCGGCCATAACTGCTAAACTCCCGCGCCTCATTTCTCTAAGGCGCGCCCGGCATGTCTTCCTTGAATCAGGCGCTGCGCGCCGCCCTCGACCAGCGCCAGGAGCTGCTCGGCCAACTGCATCAGCAAGGCACCGACTGCTATCGCCTGTTCCATGGCAGCCAGGAAGGCGCCCCCGGCCTGACCATCGACCGCTACGGCCCGCAACTGCTGGTACAGAGCTTCCATCAGTCGCTGGAGCGCGACGACCTGCTGCAACTGCACGGCATCGTCAACGAACGGCTGGGACTGGAGACTTTGTTGGTCTACAACGACCGCGCCCGGGGCAATTCGCGCGTCGACCGCCAGGACACTGTCTATCAGGCGGACGAGGCCGCCCTGCAAGACCTGGTCGGGCATGAATGGGGCTTGAATTATCGCGTCCGCGGTCGCCATGCCGGGCAGGATCCACTGCTGTTTCTCGACCTGCGCAACGCCCGGGGCTGGGTCAAGGCACACAGCCACAATAAAAGCGTGCTGAACCTGTTCGCCTACACCTGCGGCGTCGGCCTGAGCGCCGCGGCCGGTGGTGCGCGGGAGGTGTGCAATCTGGACTTCGCCGAAGGCAACCTGGCGGTGGGCCGCGAAAATGGCCTGCTCAACCCCGATTTGCCGCCGATGGAATTCGTGCAGTCGGATTACTTTCCGGCGATTCGCCAACTGGCCGGCCTGCCCATCAGCCAGCGCCGCGGGCAGAAACTACCCAGCTACGTGCGCCTGGAGCAACGCCAGTACGACCTGGTGCTGCTCGATCCACCGGCCTGGGCCAAAAGTGCGTTCGGCACCGTCGACCTGTTGCGCGATTACCAAAGCCTGCTGAAACCGGCCCTGCTCACCACCGCCGACGATGGTGTGCTGATCTGCTGCAACAACCTGGCAAAAGTGCCCATGGACGACTGGCGCGAGCAGGTGTTGCGTTGTGCGGAAAAAGCCGGTCGCCCGGTGCGCGAGTGGAGCGTGCTGACGCCCGGCAGCGATTTCCCTTCCCGGGATCAGCAGCCGCCGCTCAAGACGCTGATCCTCCAGCTCTAAGTCCGCGTCGGGATTCTCACCGAGAAAACCAGACAATTCTCATAAATCACAGTGGCTTCGGAACCGTAAACGCGTGCCATACTCCAAGGCATTCCGAATTCACACCAAGATGAAGCCGCACATGCCCAAAGGATTGATTCGCGCCATCGGCGCTCTGTTGACCGCACTGGCCCTCTACAGCCTGTTGGGCTTTCTGATTTTGCCGGGCATCGCCTTGCGCATCGCCAACCAGCAACTGGCCGCCCTTGCGACGGTGCCGGCGCAGATCCAGCGCATCGAACTCAATCCCTTCAGCCTTGAAGTCACCCTCTGGGGCCTGAATATCGGCGAACCAGGCAAGGAACAGGTCGGCTTCGAACGGCTGTATGCCAATCTGCAGCTCGACAGCCTGTGGTCCGGCGCCTTGCACCTGGTCGACATCGAGCTGGACAAGCCCAAGACCGAAGTGATGTTCGCCAAGGACGGTCAGTTGAACCTGCTGGGCCTGTTCAAGCTGCCGGCCAGCGAACCGACGCCTGCCAACCCCGAGGCCAAGCCGTTCCCCCTGCGGGTCGAGCGAATCAAGTTGGCCGGCGGCTATGTGCATTTCCAGGACCTGCGCCCCAGCGAACCCATTGAGTTTCTCTACGACACCCTCGATTTCGAGCTGAAAAACCTCAGCACCCTGCCCGACGACAATGCCGACATGACCCTGGTGGCTGCTGGCCCCGAAGGCGGACAGATCGACTGGACCGGTAATTTCAGCCTCACGCCGATTGCCTCCCAAGGCACGCTCAAAGTCACTGGCGGCCAAATGAAAGCCTGGTGGCCCTATGTGCGCGACGCCGTGCCGCTGGTTCTGGAAAACGGCGTCCTGAACCTCAGCACCGACTACAAGCTCAACCTGGCCAAGGGCACCGAACTGCTGCTCAACAACGCCGCGGTCAGTGTCGCGCCCTTCGCCATCAAGACACCCGATGGCCGTCCATTGGTAAAGCTCGAACGCCTGGACGTGAGCGAAACCTCGGTAGACCTGGCCAAGCAGCAAGTCATCGTGGGCAAGATCCGCAGCCAGAAGCTGGAAACCTGGGCCGCTCGCGAGGCGGACGGGCAGCTGGACTGGCAGAAACTCTTCGCCAGCCAGCCGGCCAAACCGCAGGTCAAGGCTGAACCGGCATCCGCCCCGGCAGCGGCAGACTCGCCAAAAGCTGAACCGGCACCGCCCAGCAAACCCTGGCAGGTGATGTTGAAGGATGTGCAACTGCGCGACTATAAGGTGCACTTGGCCGACCGCCAGGCCCAGCCCGCCGTGGCACTGGAGGTCGGCCCGCTGAACCTCGACCTGCAGAACTACGACACCCTCAACGGCTCACCCTTTGCCCTCAAGCTGGACACCGGGATAGGCAAGCAGGGCAAGATCCTGGCCGACGGCGAGGTCAACCTGAACCCGATCACCGCCAAGCTCAAGGTCAAGACACAGGACGTCGACCTGCGCGTCGCCCAGTCGTACATCAACCCGTTCATTCGCCTGGAGCTGCGCTCCGGGATGCTCGGCAGTGACCTGGCGGTCGACCTCAAAAGCACCGAACCGCTGGCATTTGCCGTCACCGGCCGTGCCCAGGTCGATCAGTTGCACACCCTCGACACGCTCAAGACCCGCGACTTCCTCAAGTGGCAGAGCCTGGTCCTCGAAGGCCTGAATTATCAGCACGGGGACAGCCTGTCCATCGACAAGGTCAACCTGTTCCAGCCTTACGCGCGCTTCATGATCAACGACGACCGCACCACCAACGTCGATGACCTGCTGATCCCGCAACCGGCCGACAGCGGCACCAAGAAAGCCGCGGCAAAACCGCCGTCCCAGGAAAAACCGCTGGGCATCCACATCGGTGGTATCGCCATCAATGACGGTTCGGCCAACTTCGCCGACTTCAGCCTGACGCCCAATTTCGCCACGGCCATCCAGCAGCTCAATGGCCAGATCGGCACCATCGACAGCCGCCAGGCCAAACCGGCCAGCGTCGACATCAAGGGCAAGGTCGATCGCTATGCACCGGTCACCATCAAGGGCGCGGTCAACCCCTTCGACCCGATGGCCAGCCTCGACATCGCCACCAGTTTCAAACGGGTCGAGCTGACCACCCTGACGCCCTACTCCGGCAAGTTCGCCGGCTATCGCATCCGCAAGGGTCGGCTCAATCTCGACCTGCATTACCAGATCACCAAGGGCAAGCTCCAGGCGGAAAACAAAGTGGTGGTCGAGCAACTGCAACTGGGGGAGAAAGTCGACAGCCCGGACGCCGTGAGCCTGCCACTCAAACTGGCGGTCGCCTTGCTCAAGGATTCCGACGGTAAGATTTCCATCGAACTACCCGTGTCCGGCGATCTCAACGACCCGCAATTCAGTATCATGCCAATCGTCTGGCAGACCCTGCGCAACCTGTTGGTACGAGCGGCCCAGGCGCCGTTCAAACTCATCGGTGGGCTGGTGGCCGGTGGCGGCTCGGAAGACCTGGGCAGCGTGGCGTTTGCGCCGGGCTCCAGCGACCTGAGCAAGGACAATGAAGGCGTGCTGCTCAAACTGTCCGAGGCCCTTGGCAAACGTCCGGAGCTGCGCCTGGAGATCGAAGGCACCGCCGCCGAAAGCAGCGACGGCCCACTGCTCGCCGCCCAGCGCCTGGAACGCGAATACCAGTACAACTACTACAAGATGCTGCAGCGTCGGGGCGACAAAGTACCGGCCCAGGCCTCGCTGATACAGGTGCCCGAGGATGAAAAGGCACCGCTGCTCGAAGGCATCTACCGCACCCGCCTCAAGACCCAACCGCCCGCCGAATGGACGCAATTGGACAAAAAGACGCGCATCGAGAAACTGCGTGAAGGCGTGATCAAGTTCTGGAGCGGCAGCGACGTGCTGCTGCGTCAACTGGGGCAGGAACGGGCCAGCAGCATCAAGGACTTCCTGGTGGACAAAGGCCAGTTGGCCGACGACCGCGTGTATTTCATTGACGCCAACCTCGGCCAGGCCGAGAGCGATGGCCGGGTGATTACCCCGATGCATCTGGATGCCGAATAAGATGAAACCCTGGTGCGGGCTCAGCCTGGGTCTATTGCTCGCCACCGGCCAGGCCGCGGCTGCCGACACGCTGCGTTGCGGCAGCCAGTTGATCAGCGTCGGCGACCGCTCCAGCGAAGTGCTGCAAAAGTGCGGGGAGCCAGCGGCGCGGGATGACCTGGGCTACAAACGCAGCGTCAATCGCCGGGAGGAATATCCGGTGGAAGAATGGACCTACGGCCCCAACAGCGGCATGTATCAGTACCTGCGCTTCGAGGGGAATCGGCTGGTGCAGATCAACAGCAAGCGGGGGCGGTGAATGTACCACCGCCATCGCGAGCAAGCTCGCTCCCACATTTTGATCGCATTCCTGCTGGAAGAACTCGGGTCGCGGCGCAAGCAAGCTTGATCGCTGTTTCCTGAAAGAACCCGCCCCCCTGTGGGAGCGAGCTTGCTCGCGATAAGCGCAACTCGGTTTCCCAGCCTGCTCCACAAACCTCACCCGCACTTTTCCTCTCCCGGAATAGAACAGGCCCCCGGCACGAATGCCGGAGGCCTGTAATGGCCACGTCCGTGTGGCCTTTCGCATGAACTCCAAAGCAACGGCAAACGTATATCCTGGCCCGCTTGCCGCGCCTTCTCCCAGTCCAGGCGAGAAGTATTAGCCTTACTCGGCTTTCAGGCCGTCAGCCGATACGGCCTTGACGCCTTTGATTTTCTTGGCGATTGCCACAGCGGTGTCTTTTTGTGCATCAGTGACTTTGGTCATCGAAGACAGGGACACAACACCTTTGTTGGTTTCGACTTTGATATCTGTGCCTGGAATGCCTTTTTCAGTGACCAGATCAGCTTTGACCTTGGTGGTGATCCAGGTATCGGAAACGTCTTCCTTGGCCTCTGTCACTTCGCCCGCAGCCAGCATCATTGGCGCCTGAGTTGCTTGAGTGGTCTCGGCGAATGCGCTAGCCATAGTCAGGGTCAGAGCGGTAGCAGCGGCGGCAGTGATAGCGAACTTCTTCATACGAGTAACTCCTGTTTTTCTCAGAAACTGTCGGAGGTGGATCCCGGCAGGGTTAGCAGGAGTAGTGCGAAGGTTGTGCCAGTTTTAAGAAATTAATTAATTCCTTATAAATCAATTAGTTAAGCGAAGCGGCGAAATTCAGAATCATGCAAATTGCATGAGCCTCCCATTTTCAACATGCAACATGCCGATCCTGCCTTGCCGCTTAGCTGATAAATCAAGAAGGGTTTGCACGGCAAGGGAGCGGGCCCCCTTCGCCGCGCGAGTATCAGGTGCCAGGGCAAGAGATCGGCAGGTATTCCTTGGCTGCGGTGGATCCGCATGTCCAGAGGCCGTTGACATCACGGCTGAGGGTGATCGTCTTACCTACTACGGAGGCAGGGGCGTTCAGGAGGGTACAAACGATGGTGCCTGCCGTCGTAGCCGTACCTGTTACCGAAATTGTGCAGTTGCTGGTTGTGGTCGGGGCGTTCATGAGGGTCAACGTTGGAGTAACGCCCTGATTCATCTGATCCTCGTACGCCACCTTCAGCGCCGAGATTTCCCCCAGCCCGGCGGTAGCCTTCGCCCGCGCTTGGTACCTGGAATATTGCGGCAACGCAAACGTCGCCAGAATGCCGATGATCGCCACGACGATCAGCAGCTCGATCAGCGTAAAACCCTTCTGCTTATTCATAGACATCTCCATAGCATGAGTCGAAATCTCATGACCTGAAACGGCCATTGCAGGGCACATGCCAACCCTCAAGTCTCATCAATAAAGGGGGTTGAACCCGCCCAACGGCGACGTCCTACCTCAACAACCGCACTATCTGACGTTTTTTGTCACCCTGCCCCGCTGGTTTGGCGCCAAGCCTTGACTAGGCTATAAGTCATGAATCGTTCGCCGTCGGGATTCCCATGAATGACATCGCCCTCAGCGGCCTGACCAAGCAATTGGTGTTGGCCGAACTGCTCACCGAGCAAAGTGCGCAACAGGCGTATCAACAGGCTCAACGCAGCCGCATCCCCCTGGTCAGCTATCTGGTGCAGAACAAACTGGTCCAGAGCCGCCAGGTCGCGGAGATTGCCTCGGAGCATTTCGGCGTCGCCCTGCTGGACCTCAACAGCCTGGACAAAGAAACCCAACCCAGCGGCCTGGTCAGCGAAAAACTGGTGCGCCAGCACCACGCCCTGCCGCTGTGGCGGCGTGGCAACAAACTGTACGTGGGCATCTCCGACCCCACTAATCACCAGGCCATCAACGACATCCAGTTCAGCACTGGCCTGACCACCGAAGCCATCCTGGTGGAGGACGAAAAGCTCAGCGAGGCCATCGAAAAGTTCTTCGAATCCAGCAGCACCGGCCTGGAAGGCATGGGCGATGTCGACCTCGACGGCCTGGACATCGAATCGATCGACGACACCAAGCAGGATGCCATCGGCAGCCAGGACGCCGACGACGCGCCCGTGGTGCGCTTCGTCAACAAGATGTTGCTGGACGCCATCAAGGGCGGCTCTTCCGACCTGCACTTCGAGCCCTATGAAAAGATCTATCGGGTGCGGGTGCGCACCGACGGCATGCTGCGGGAAGTGGCCCGCCCCCCGATCCAACTGGCCAACCGTATCGCCGCCCGCCTGAAAGTCATGGCCAGCCTGGATATTTCCGAGCGGCGCAAACCCCAGGACGGCCGGTTGAAAATGCGCCTGTCAAAAACCAAATCCATCGACTTCCGGGTCAACACCCTGCCCACGCTGTGGGGCGAAAAGGTGGTGATCCGGATCCTTGATCCGTCCAGTGCGCAAATGGGCATCGATGCCCTGGGCTACGAACCGGACCAGAAAGACCTGTACATGGCCGCCCTCAAGCAACCGCAAGGGCTGATCCTGGTGACCGGCCCGACCGGCTCGGGCAAGACCGTGTCGCTGTACACCGGGCTGAATATCCTCAACACCGTGGACATCAACATTTCCACCGCCGAAGACCCGGTGGAGATCAACATGGAAGGCATCAACCAGGTCAACGTGAACCCGCGCCAGGGGTTGGACTTCGCCCAGGCCCTGCGTTCGTTCCTGCGCCAGGACCCGGACGTGATCATGGTCGGCGAGATCCGCGACCTGGAAACCGCCGAGATCGCCATCAAGGCCGCTCAGACCGGGCACCTGGTGCTCTCCACCCTGCACACCAACAGCGCCGCCGAAACCCTGATCCGCCTGCAGAACATGGGCATTCCAGGGTTCAACATCGCCACCGCCGTGCACCTGATCATCGCCCAGCGGCTGGCGCGCAAGCTGTGCAGTCACTGCAAGAAAGCCATCGAGGTTCCCGAGGAAACCTTGCTCAAGGAAGGTTTCCCTCGGGAACGCATTGGCACATTCACGATCTATGAGCCGGTCGGTTGCGAACAGTGCAACAACGGCTACAAAGGGCGCGTGGGGGTTTACGAAGTGGTCAAGAACACGCCCGAGCTGCAACGGTTGATCATGGCCGAGGGCAACTCGCTGGAAATCGATCTGCAAATGCGCAAGGACGGTTTCAATGACCTGCGCACGTCGGGGCTGCTCAAAGTGATGCAGGGCGTCACCAGCCTCGAAGAAATCAACCGGGTCACCAAGGATTGAACATGGCGGTCAAGGCAGTCAAAACCGATGTTTACACTTGGGAAGGCAAGGACCGCAAAGGCACAAAAATGAGTGGCGAGCTGACGGGCCAGAGCCCGGCGCTGGTCAAGGCACAACTGCGCAAACAAGGCATCAACCCGCAGAAGGTGCGCAAGAAATCCACCTCGATATTCAGCAAGGGCAAGCGCATCAAGCCGCTGGATATCGCCCTCTTCACCCGCCAGATGGCCACGATGCTCAAGGCTGGTGTGCCGCTGTTGCAGGCGTTCGACATCATTGGCGAAGGCTTCGACAACCCCAACATGCGCAAGCTGGTGGACGAGGTGAAGCAGGAAGTCGCCGCCGGCAACAGCTTCGCCGCGGCGCTGCGCAAGTGCCCGCAATATTTCGACGAGCTGTACTGCAACCTGGTGGACGCCGGCGAACAGGCCGGTGCCCTGGACACGCTGCTGGACCGGGTCGCGACCTACAAGGAAAAGAGCGAAGCGCTCAAGGCCAAAATCAAGAAAGCCATGACCTACCCTGCGGCCGTGGTCCTCGTTGCCGCAGTGGTCACGGGGATCCTCTTGGTCAAGGTTGTGCCGCAATTCGAATCGGTATTCTCCGGGTTCGGCGCGCAGCTGCCAGCCTTCACGGTAATGGTCATAGGCCTGTCGGAAATCATGCAGCAATGGTGGTGGGTGATGCTTGGCGGGTTGGTAGGGGCATTTTTTGGCGTGAAGTACGCGCTCAGGCGTTCGGAGCCCTTTCGCGACTGGCGCGACAAATGGCTGCTCAAGCTGCCGCTGATAGGCACCTTGCTGTACAAATCCGCCGTGGCCCGCTACGCCCGCACGCTTTCCACCACCTTCGCCGCCGGCGTGCCGCTGGTGGAGGCCCTGGATTCGGTGTCTGGTGCCACCGGCAATGTGGTGTTCAAACGTGCCGTGCTGCGCATCAAGCAGGAGGTCTCGACCGGCATGCAGTTGAATTTCTCCATGCGTGCCTCAGGGATCTTTCCGAACCTGGCGATCCAGATGACCGCCATCGGCGAGGAATCCGGCGCGCTGGACGACATGCTCGACAAGGTGGCGAGCTTTTATGAGGCCGAGGTGGACAATCTGGTGGACAACCTCACCAGCCTGATGGAACCCTTCATCATGGTGGTCCTGGGGGTGGTCGTCGGTGGCCTGGTGGTCGCCATGTACTTGCCCATCTTTCAACTCGGCTCTGCGATCTGACATGCCCCTGAGCGAATTCTTCGTGCTGTATCCCCTGGCTTTCGTGCTCGTTGCAGCACTGCTCGGCCTGATCATCGGCAGCTTCCTCAACGTGCTGGTGTGGCGCCTGCCGAAGATGCTCAACCGCGAATGGCGCCTGCAGGCTCACGACCTGCTGGGCCTGCCGGCCGAAACCCCTGGCCCGGTCTACAACCTGATGCTGCCACACTCCCAGTGCCCGCACTGCGGCCATCGCATCCGCGCCTGGGAAAACATTCCGCTGCTCAGCTACCTGATGCTGCGCGGCCGCTGTTCGGGCTGCGCCGCGCCCATCGGCAGGCGTTACCCCCTGACCGAATTGGCCTGCGGTGCGTTATCGGCGTTCGTCGCCTGGCATTTCGGCTTTGGCTGGCACGCCGCGATGGTGATGGTGTTGACCTGGGGCCTGCTGGGCATGAGCCTGATCGACGCCGAGCATCAATTGCTGCCCGATACCCTGGTGCTGCCGTTGTTGTGGCTGGGTTTGATCATCAACAGCTTCGGGCTCTTCGTGTCCTTGAACCAGGCGATGTGGGGCGCGGTGGCCGGCTATCTGGCGCTGTGGTCGGTGTTCTGGGTGTTCAAGCTGATCACCGGCAAGGAAGGCATGGGCTACGGGGATTTCAAGCTGCTGGCGATGCTCGGCGCCTGGGGTGGCTGGCAGATCCTGCCGCTGACGCTGCTGCTGTCGTCGCTGGTGGGCGCCGTTGTCGGGGTGATTGTGCTGCGCTTGCGTGATGCCCCGGGGTCGACGCAGATCCCCTTTGGACCCTATCTGGCCATTGCCGGCTGGATTGCCTTGCTCTGGGGTGGTCAAATAACCGACTTCTATTGGCAGTCTGTCGGTTTTTAATGAATACCTCAGTGAAAAAACCCTGGATTCTCGGCCTGACCGGTGGCATCGGCAGCGGCAAGAGCGCGGCGGCCCAGCACTTTATCGACCTGGGCGTGCACGTCATCGACGCCGATCATGCGGCGCGCTGGGTGGTCGAGCCCGGGCGCCCGGCCCTGGCGAAAATCGCCGAGCACTTCGGCCCCGGCGTATTGCAGGCCGACGGCGCCCTGGACCGGGCGGCGTTGCGCAAGCTGATCTTCGAGAATGCCGATGAACGCCGCTGGCTCGAGGCGCTGCTGCATCCGCTGATCGCCGAGGAAATCGCCCATCATCTGGCCCAGGCACAATCGCCCTATGCGATCCTGGTATCGCCGCTGCTGATCGAGTCAGGGCAGTACGCCACGACCCAGCGGATCCTGGTGATCGATGCGCCGGAACAATTGCAGATCGAACGTACGTTGCAGCGCGACCAGACCAGCGAACAGCAGGTCCAGGCGATTCTCAAGGCCCAGTCCAGCCGCCAGGATCGCCTGAGCCATGCCGACGACGTGGTGGTCAATGATCGCGACCTCGCCTGGCTGCACAGCGAGGTCGAGCGCCTGCATCACTTTTACCTTACTTTGCGTGGAGGCCAATCATGAGCCAGACCCCAACCGTTGATTGCCCAACCTGCGGCGCCCCTGTGGAATGGACCCCGGAGAGCAAATTCCGGCCGTTCTGCTCTGACCGCTGCAAGCTGATCGACCTCGGCGCCTGGGCGTCGGAAGAACACAAGATTCCGGTCAGCCCCGACGCCGAGGACGAGCTGTTCAGCGAAGACTTCGAGCCTCGCTCACATCATTAAGGCCGCATGAAACCGTAGTCCTGTTCATCGTCGAGGTTCTCCGCCAGGAAACTCAACTCATCGGCCAGGTCTTCAGCGCTGCGCACTGTCTTGCTCTGTTGCACGATCGCACTGAGCAAGGCGCGCAGGCTCAAGCCCGGGTCAAAACCGATCTCCATTGCGGCATCGTGGCTACGCCTGATCTCTTGTCTCGCCCACTCATAAACACTCATGGTTGTGCTCCTGGAAATTTTCCAAAGCATGAAGGGCGTGTGGTGGTGCAGCCTTGACGTGAATCAAGGCTTGTCATCATCGTTCCACGGCGCCGACAGGTAGCGCGTGCGGTTGAAGGTCTCCAGCCATTCGGGACTGAACACCACCAACGCGCTGATCACCATGCCGTTGATGAAGGCCTCGGGGAAGATGATCAACCAGAGGTAGCCGACAAAATCTTCCAGCCAGTAAGGCATGGCGAATATACCGTCGTACCACAGCAGGCCAAGCCCCAGCAGCAGGCACGCCAACGCCGAAAGCGCGGCCGCGAGAAAACCCGAACAGAAGATATACACGAACAGATTGCGCGGCTGGGCGCGCTCCACCAGGATCGCGCAGCACTCGGTGACCAGCACCGGCAACAGGATCAGCAGCGCACCGTTGACCCCTACCGCGGCCATGTCCTGACGGCCCAGCAGTACCAGCACGAGCTGCGCGCACAAACCACCGAGGATTGCCAAGGGCCAGTCCAGCAACAGCGTCACGGCAGTCATGCCGATGAAGTGATACGAGACACCCGTATCGAAATCCCGGCGCACCAGCCACAGCATGAACAACGCCAGCACTGTGCCGAACAACAGGTGCTGGCGACGGCTGTCGGTGAACAGCTCGACCCACGGTGCCCGTACCACGGCCCAGACCAACACCGGCACATACATCAGCCAACCGGCCGCCAGGGTCTGCGGTGAAAGCAGTTCGGCACCGATCATGGGCTACTCCTGCGAGAACTTGAACGCCGTCCGTGCGCTACTCGATAGCGACACTTCCCGGCTGTTGTACCAAGGCCATTGCAAACTTACCAAAGCCTACCGACCAATCCGAATAGTCATTCTCGTGCATGAAGATGAAAACGTCTTGCGGACGAACCTGGGCTTGAACCCCGAGATTGTCCGCGATTTTTTTGTAGAGCTCGCGCTTCATCGCATCACTGCGGCCCCTGCGCATCGTAATCTCAATCACGATCAAATGGTCTGAACGAGCCACACCGTTAAACGTGCTGCTGTAGAAAAACTGTTCAGGGTCGTAGTCCGTGACCAGGTTGAACAATTCATCCTCGGGCATACCAATGCTCTCGACCAGCGCTTGATGTATGCCATCGACGATGCGCTGACGTTGTTGCTGGCTGGTGCCCTTGATGACGGCGGTACGAACGAATGGCATGTGAGGTGCTCTCAATTTGATAGGGAATGCCCCTCAATCCTGGCGACCCGGAACAGTCGGCAAACACTGCAGGAACTGGGGAATTCTGCAAAATCCGCGCGATACCTGATATCGATTTATACGCGCGATGTAATTGAGTTAAAGTCACTTTATGAAACGTCGCCTCCCCCCATTGAATGCACTGCATACCTTCGAGGCCGCTGCCCGACTGGGCAAAATGATCGCGGCCGCCGAGGAGCTGTCTGTCACGCCTGGCGCCGTGAGTCGCCAGGTACGCCAGCTGGAGTTGAGTCTTGGTGTGGACCTGTTCGAAGGCCCAAAAAACAAACCTCAGCTCACCGCAGCCGCAAGAGAACTGCTGCCGGAACTAACGGCCGCACTGGATCAGATCGAGGCTGCGGTGAGCAGGATCCGAGACACGGCGACAGGCACCTTGGACGTGTCCTGCTTCAGCACGTTTACGGTCAAGTGGCTGATACCGCGTCTTTTCGACTTCAATACGACTTACCCAGAGATCAAGATTCGCCTGAGCTCACCGGTTCATGGGAGCGATCCGGGCCGGGATCGCTATGACGTGATGATCACGGCTGAACAGGGCATCGTGGGCGAACCAAAAAACACCGTCCGGCTATTTCCTGAACGATTGGGCGTCGTGTTGTCGCCCACCTTATCGGCGCGTATTCAATTAACCGACTTGGGCTCGATTTTCAGCCATCCCCTCCTGCATACCAAAACCCGTCCGGATGCCTGGGCAAACTGGGGGGATGCGATTGGACACCAGGCCACGGCGCCGGCCGGGCTGGAATACGAGCATTATTACTTTACGTTGGAGGCGGCGATTGCCGGGCTGGGGATTTGTGTCGCCCCGTGGCATCTGGTGGCTGACGACATTCGTCTTGGCCGCCTGGTGGCACCGTTTGGGTTTCGCCCGAGTCGCTACGTCTATGTCGCCAAGCGCAGCGCGCAGCAGAGCAAGAAGTTGGATTTGTTTTGCGCTTGGTTGGCGTGTCAGGCTGAACAGGATGATCTATTGGGTCCTGCCTGGGGGTAATGCTGTTCACTTGAGCGGTTATCGGAGATTGGGCCTTCCATTCTGAGGTCTGTTTCAGCGTAGGTGTGTATATCCGTTTCTGCGGTAACGGCTGCTTATGGTTCCGCTCTTACAGCGGGTCACTTTCGAAAAGCGCGAAAGTAACCAAAGCGCTTCTGCCCCACCACTCGGTGCCTCGCTTAGGCTCGGCATGCCTGAACGAAGGCATTGCTCCGTGGGCCGCCGCGAAGGGCCATCCATGGCCCAGCGCGGCTAACCCGGCATCCATGCCGGGTTGCCCACTGCGCAATACCTTCGTTCAGCCAGCGTGGTTAATGGGGCGCCGAGATCAACGTCCACCGCGAGGCGGCCTGGTAGCCGACCTGGTTCTTGGTGGGACCGCGTTTTTCCTGTGGGAGCGAGCTTGCTCGCGATAGCGGTGGTGCAGTTTACGGTGATGTTGGATGTGCCGGCCTTATCGCGAGCAAGCTCGCTCCCACAGTTTTTTGTATCGTATGTAAATGTTGTGAACATCCGAAAATCCCTGTGGGAGCGAGCCTGCTCGCGATAGCGGTGGTGCAGAGGCATAGAGGCTCGACCCCTTGCTTTAGGCTCCAAGTGAATAGCATTACCTGGCCTGAGCGGAAATTTGCTCCCATCACAGCAGCTTTATTTTTTTTGATCACATTTGAACGCTAAGCTTGGGCTCATGGATGACTCCGATTACTTACGCCTGCTGACCATCGCGGCCGAGCAAGCCAACGCCTTTCTCTCCAATGCCCGCAAATGGGAGCGTGAGCGTTGGGTCTGTCAGCGCCTGCTGCAAGGGCTGAACGTGCCTTATCGCGCCGACGAGTTCGCGCCGGCCGGCGAGCCGCCGGACGTGTTGTTTCGCGATGCCAATTTCGAGGTGTTTTTTGTGCTCGACGAAGGTCGACGCCTCAATGACGAATGGCGCGATGAACTGCAACGCCGCCGCAGCGCCTTCTCCCTGAGCCAGCTAGTGCGTCGCGAGGCCAAGCCACGGCGGATCCCGGCCAATGAGTTCCTGATGCGGCTGGCCCCGACCCTGCGCAAGAAAGCTCACAACTACACCGAGCGCGGCATGGACCTGGGTGACCTGGACATCATCGCCTTCGCCAGCCTCAAGCGCGAAGTGCTGGACCTCAACAGTCACTTCCCACCGCCGACCGAATACCTGCGCCAGGGCTGGCGCTCGCTGTCACTGGTGGGGCCGACGTTTGCCCGGGTACTGTTCGCCCACCCCGACGCGCCGGACTTCCTGCGCAGCAACCTGGGTCGCAGCATCGTGTTCGATGTCGGGATCAGCCTGTGAGCCCACTGCAGGAACTGATTGCCGCTGTGCCCCAGCAAGGCCGCGTACGCTGGATTGGCGTACGACCCCAGGGCCATGCACCCATGATCGAACTGGACGCCGTGGAAGCCCGCCTGGAGGCTGGATTGACCGGCGATCATGCCCGCCCCGGCGTGCGCAATGCGCGGCAAGTGACGCTGATCCAATGGGAGCACCTGGCCGTGATCGGCTCGCTGATGGGCCGCCCCGAGGGCCGGCCCCTGCTGCCACAGGAGCTGCGACGCAATATTGTGGTCAGCGGCATCAATCTGTTCAGCCTCAAGGGCCGGCGCTTTCGCATTGGCCAAGCCATTTTCGAAACCACCGGCTGGTGCCAGCCGTGTGCCCGATTGGAGCGAAACCTCGGCGAAGGTACGTTCCAGGCGGTACGCGGCCATGGCGGAATCACCGCCCGGGTGTTAAAAAGTGGAATCATTCGCCTGGACGACAGCCTGATCGTCGAACCCGTTCCGGCGAGCGGCTACGCTGCTTTCAATGCCGGCTAGCCGGACGCTGTAACGTCTTCACATTCCGCAACGTCTACCTGACGAGGCCTTTTATGACCAGCCGCCTGAACCCAGAAGACCAGAAGCATGTCGAAGAGTACCTGCAACTGTCCCAGCACCGAGTCGAGCGCCGGCCTTTCCGGCCGTGGATGCTCCTGGTGGTGGTACTGGCCGTGACCATCGGCCTGGGCCTGTTGAGCCGACTGATCAGTTACCTGACGCTATGAGCCGCGTTTCGCTCGCTCGGGTAACGGCACCGATTTCCTTTAGCCTTGCGAGATATCCCCATGACTCATCGTATTGTCATCGTTGGCGGCGGCGCCGGCGGTCTGGAGTTGGCTACCCGTCTGGGTAAGACTCTGGGCAAGCGCGGCACGGCCAGTGTGATGCTGGTCGACGCGAACCTGACCCACATCTGGAAACCGCTGCTGCACGAAGTGGCCGCCGGCTCCTTGAACTCCTCCGAAGACGAACTCAACTATGTCGCCCAGGCAAAATGGAACCACTTCGAGTTCCAGCTGGGGCGCATGAGCGGCCTGGACCGCGAGCGCAAGAGAATCCAACTGGCCGCCACCTATGACGAGACCGGCGTCGAGCTGTTGCCGGCCCGGGAACTGGGCTACGACACCCTGGTGATTGCCGTCGGCAGCACCACCAATGACTTCGGCACCGAAGGCGCGGCGCAGCACTGCCTGTTCCTCGACACTCGCAAACAAGCCGAGCGCTTCCATCAGCAACTGCTTCATCACTATCTGCGCGCCCACGCCGGGCAGACCGATATCGTCGAGCGCATCAGCGTCGCCATCGTCGGCGCCGGTGCGACCGGGGTCGAACTGGCCGCCGAGCTGCATAACGCCGCCCACGAACTGCATGCCTACGGCCTGGACCGGATCAAACCGGAGAACATGCACATCACCCTGATCGAAGCGGGCCCACGCGTCTTGCCGGCCCTGCCGGAGCGTATCGGCAGACCGGTGCACAAGACTCTGGAAAAACTCGGGGTCAACGTCATGACCAACGCCGCCGTCAGCCAGGTGACCGCCGACAGCCTGATTACCGCGGATGGCAAAGTGATCGACGCGAGCCTGAAAGTCTGGGCCGCCGGGATTCGCGCCCCGGACTTCCTCAAGGATATCGACGGGCTGGAGACCAACCGGATCAATCAGCTGCAAGTGCTGCCTACATTGCAGACCAGCCGCGACGAGAACATCTTTGCCTTCGGCGACTGCGCCGCCTGCCCGCAACCCGGCAGCGAGCGCAACGTCCCGCCCCGCGCCCAGGCCGCGCACCAGCAGGCCTCGCTGCTGGCCAAGTCCTTGAAACTGCGGATCGAGGGCAAGGCCCTGCCCGAATACAAATACACAGACTACGGCTCGCTGATCTCGCTGTCGCGGTTCTCGGCGGTGGGCAACCTGATGGGCAACCTGACCGGCAGCGTGATGCTCGAAGGCTGGCTGGCGCGGATGTTCTACGTGTCGCTGTACCGCATGCACCAGATGGCGCTGTACGGCATGTTTCGCACGGCCATGCTGATGCTGGGCAGCAAGATCGGGCGTGGGACTGAGCCTCGGCTGAAGTTGCACTGAGGCCTTACTGACGATCGTTCCCACGCTCTGCGTGGGAATGCAGGCCGGGACGCTCCGCGTCCTTTGTGACGCAGAGCGTCACTGGATTCACTCCCACGCAGAGCGTGGGAGCGATCATCCCTTCATGTCCCTTCAATAATCAAACCTGAAACCGCTGCACCATCGTGCGCAGCGAGTTCGCCAGCTGCGACAACTCATGGCTGGACGCGCTGGTCTGGTCCGCGCCGGACGCCGAGCGCACCGACAAATCACGAATGTTCACCAGGTTGCGATCCACCTCGCGGGCCACTTGCGCCTGCTCTTCGGCGGCGCTGGCGATTACCAGGTTGCGTTCGTGGATTTCATTGACCGACGCCGTGATGGTCTGCAACGCGTCCCCCGCCCGCTCCGCCATGGCCAGGGTACTGGCGGCACGACTGGAGCTGGCCTGCATGGAGTCGAGTGCCTGGGTGGCACCGCTGCGCATGCCCTGGACCATTTGCTCGATTTCCTGGGTCGATTGCTGCGTGCGATAAGCCAGCGCCCGCACCTCATCGGCCACCACCGCAAACCCACGCCCGCTCTCACCCGCCCGGGCCGCTTCGATGGCCGCGTTGAGGGCCAGCAGGTTGGTCTGCTCAGCGATGGCGCGGATCACGTCCAGCACCTTGCCGATATCCTGCGATTGGTTGGCCAGGGATTGCACCAGGCCGCCAGTCACTTGCACGTCGCTGGCGAGAGCGCCGATGGCGTCGACCGTGTCGCTGACCCGCTGCTGCCCAAGGGACGCCGACTCACTGGACTGACGCGTGGCATCGGAGGTGGAAACCGCATTGCGCGCGACTTCTTCCACGGCAGTGGTCATTTCGGTGACGGCGGTGGCGGCCTGTTCGATTTCGTTGTTCTGCTGTTGCAAGCTTTGGGTGCTGTCGAGCGTGACGGTGTTCAGCTCATCGGCTGCGGTGGCCAGTTGCGCGGCCGAAGCGCTGATGCCCTGCAACGTCTCACGCAGATTCTGCTGCATGGCCGCCAACGCCTTGAGCAAGCGGCTCACTTCGTCGTTGCCATGGGTCTCGATTGGCCGGGTCAGGTCACCCCGGGCGATGTTCTGCGCAGCATTGAGCGCCTCACCCAAGGGTTTGACGATACTGCGCGTAAGCAGCATGGCCAGGGCCACCGTGGCCAGGGCGGCGAGCACAACGAACAGGCTGACGATCATGCGGGAATTGGCGTAGTGCTCCTGGGACTTCTGACTCTCGATGGACACCTGCTTGGAGAACAGCTCCGCCAGGTCGTTGAGCTGTTTGCCGGAACCGTCCACCACGGTCTTCATGTCCACCAGCAGCAGCTTGATCAGCTCGTCCCGACGCCCTTGTTCGGCCAGGGTGAAGGATTGGGCGATACCCGTACGGTAAGCGGCGAAGGTTTGCTTGAACTGGTCATAAAGCGCCTTGCCTTCAGGCGTCACGACGAGCTTTTCGTAGGCCGCAATTTTTTCGCTCAGTTCCTTGTCGCGCGTGTCCATCTGCCCGCGATACACCGCAACGTTCTTCGGGTCCTGGTCCAGGGCCATGCGCAGGGAAATGGTGCGGATCCGCAGCATCCACTCGCGGATCTCATCACCGCCGCGAATGCTCGGCAGCCACTGGGTTTCCACCGCGACTTCACTGTCACGAATACTCGACATCTGTCCCAGCGCGAACACCCCGAGCAACGCCACCAGCACGGCGATCAAGGCAAAACCCAACGCGGCACGAGGGGCGATATTCAGCTGACGAAGAACCATAGGGAATGCCTTTTTTTATTGTTGGCCTGAAGTGGGGCAAGGCCCCTGTCGGCGGGTTATCGGCAAGTTGTACGATGTCTTAAGTCCAATCCACTTTATCGCAGGCAAAAAAAATCCCCGTATCTTTCGATACGAGGATTTTTAATATGGTCGGGGTAAGGGGATTCGAACTCCTGACATCCTGCTCCCAAAGCAGGCGCGCTACCGGACTGCGCTATACCCCGGTAAAAAAAAGGCGACCTTTGCAAGTCGCCTTCTCGATCAGCGCTTTTGGCCTCTGATCTTAAGATTCGATTCCAGCGAGCTGGTTTCAAAAATGGTGGGTCGTGTGGGATTCGAACCTACGACCAATTGGTTAAAAGCCAACTGCTCTACCAACTGAGCTAACGACCCAAAAATGGTCGGGGTAAGGGGATTCGAACTCCTGACATCCTGCTCCCAAAGCAGGCGCGCTACCGGACTGCGCTATACCCCGATTGAAATGGCTCCGTGACCAGGACTCGAACCTGGGACCCAATGATTAACAGTCATTTGCTCTACCGACTGAGCTATCACGGAACTGATATTTCAAGTTGCAACGTTGAAGCTAGCTTCAACCTCTTCTACCCTTACGCATCGCTGCGTTCGTGTGTCTGAGGCGCGCTATTCTACAATCTTAAAAACCTCTGTCAACCCCTTAAATTGCTTTCAAGACAATGATTTGCAACTTATTTTGGATTCCTTCTCAGCGAGAAGTAACCCTTGGGGTAACTGACTGCGGGGCGCACTTTACAAGCCTTTTCCTTTGAGTTCAACGGCCTGATGAAAAAAATGGCCTCGCCAAGCAAACACGCCCTGTGGCAAGCGATGGACTGTGTAGGAGCTGCCGAAGGCTGCGATCTTTTGATCTTTCGCTTCAGACCCTGGCGTCAGAGGAAAGATCGCAGCCTCGTTGCACTCGACAGCTCCTACACAGCTCCTACAGCACCCTCCAGCGGGAGCAAGCTCCCTCGCCACAAAAGCCCAGTCAATCGGCTCAGTTGAAGACGATTTCGTCGTTCTCCACCGTACCGGTCACGGTTTCGCCCGGCATGAAGCGACCCGACAGGATCAACTGCGCCAGCGGGTTTTCGATCCAGCGCTGGATCGCCCGCTTCAGCGGCCGTGCGCCATAGACCGGGTCGTAACCCACCGCAATCAGCTTGTCCAACGCCTCGCCGCTCAACTGCAGTTTCAGCTCACGTTCGGTGAGGCGACTGCGCAGGCGACCCAACTGGATCTCGGTAATGCCGGCAATCTGATCACGGGCCAATGGCTCGAAGATCACCACTTCGTCGACCCGGTTGATGAACTCCGGCCGGAAGTGCGTAGAGATCGCGTCCATCACCGCCGCGCGCTGCGCCTCGCGGTCGCCCACCAGTTCCTGGATCTGCGTCGAGCCCAGGTTGGAGGTCATCACGATCACCGTGTTGCGGAAGTCCACCGTGCGCCCGTGGCTGTCGGTCAAGCGACCATCCTCCAGCACTTGCAGCAGGATGTTGAACACATCCGGGTGCGCCTTCTCGACCTCATCGAGCAGGATCACCGAGTACGGCTTGCGACGCACTGCCTCGGTCAGGTAACCGCCCTCTTCATAACCGACATAACCCGGTGGCGCACCGATCAACCGTGCCACGGAATGTTTCTCCATGAACTCGGACATGTCGATGCGCACCATGGCCTCTTCAGTGTCGAAGAGGAACTCGGCCAGCGCCTTGCACAGCTCGGTTTTACCGACACCCGTAGGGCCGAGGAACATGAACGAACCGCTCGGCCGGTTCGGGTCCGACAGCCCGGCACGGGAACGGCGCACGGCGTTGGACACCGCCACCACCGCCTCTTCCTGACCGATCACGCGCTGGTGCAGCAGGCTTTCCATCTTCAGCAGCTTGTCACGCTCGCCTTCGAGCATTTTCGAGACCGGAATGCCGGTCCACTTGGAGACCACTTCGGCAATCTCTTCCTCAGTGACCTTGCTGCGCAGCAACTGGTTTTCGCTCTTGCCATGCTGGTCGACCATTTGCAGGCTGCGCTCCAAGTCCGGGATCACCCCGTACTGCAGCTCGGCCATGCGGTTGAGGTCGCCCTTACGACGGGCCGCTTCCAGTTCCTGGCGGGACTGTTCGATCTTCTGCTGGATCTGCGCCGAGCCCTGGACTTCGGCTTTCTCCGAGTTCCAGATTTCCTCGAGGTCGGAATACTCACGCTCGTGACGAACGATCTCTTCCTGCAACCTTTCCAGACGCTTCTTCGCCGCTTCGTCGCTTTCTTTTTTCAGGGCCTGGGACTCGACCTTGAGTTGAATCAGGCGCCGCTCCAACCGATCCAGCACTTCGGGCTTGGAGTCGATTTCCATGCGGATGCGGCTGGCGGCCTCGTCGATCAGGTCGATGGCCTTGTCCGGCAACTGACGGTCAGTGATGTAGCGGTGGCTGAGCTTGGCCGCCGCGATAATCGCGCCATCGGTGATCGCCACCTTGTGGTGAACTTCGTAGCGTTCTTTAAGGCCGCGCAGGATGGCGATGGTGTCTTCCTCGCTCGGCTCCTCCACCAGCACTTTCTGGAAGCGCCGCTCAAGGGCTGCGTCCTTCTCTATATATTGGCGGTACTCGTTGAGCGTGGTCGCGCCGACGCAGTGCAACTCGCCACGGGCCAACGCGGGCTTGAGCATGTTGCCGGCGTCCATCGAGCCTTCGCCCTTGCCCGCACCGACCATGGTGTGCAGTTCGTCGATGAACAGGATGATCTGCCCTTCCTGCTTGGACAGCTCATTGAGCAGCGCCTTGAGCCGCTCTTCGAACTCGCCACGGTACTTGGCACCGGCGATCAAGGCGCCCATGTCCAGGGACAACAGGCGTTTACCCCTGAGGCCGTCCGGCACTTCGCCGTTGATGATGCGCTGGGCCAGGCCCTCGGCGATGGCGGTTTTACCCACGCCTGGCTCACCGATCAGCACCGGGTTGTTCTTGGTGCGGCGTTGCAGCACCTGGATCGTGCGGCGGATTTCATCGTCGCGACCGATCACCGGGTCGAGCTTGCCTTCCTCGGCGCGCTTGGTCAGGTCGACGGTATATTTGTCCAGCGCCTGGCGCGACTCTTCGTGGTTGGCGTCGTTGACCGCTTCGCCGCCACGCAGGTTGTTGATGGCATTTTCCAGGGCTTTCTTGCTCACGCCCTGGCCGAGCAACAATTTGCCGAGCTTGCTGTTCTCGTCCATGGCGGCGAGCAGCACCAGCTCGCTGGAAATGAACTGGTCGCCCTTCTGTTGGGCCAGGCGATCGGCCTGGTTGAGCAGCCGCGCCAGGTCCTGGGACATGTTCACGTCACCGGTGGGATTCTGGATCTTGGGTAACTGGTCGAGTTCCTTGGCCAGCTCTTTGCGCAGGCTGTTGACGTCAAAGCCGACCTGCATCAGCAGGGGCTTGATGGAACCGCCCTGCTGTTCGAGCATGGCCTGCATCAAATGCGCCGGTTCGATACCGGGATGGTCCAGGCCGACGGCCAGGGACTGGGCATCGGACAGCGCCAACTGTAATTTGCTGGTTAAACGATCAATACGCATGGGTCACCTTCCTAATGAGCAGGCCGGACCGTGGAAACATCCTGAATGAAGAAACCTGCCAGATACCGTTATAGATGTGGTCGATTCTGGAAGATTCAAGCCGGGCGCCCTTGATACAGATCAGAGAAGTCTAGCGTTCGATCCAGATCAGCGAAGCGAAGCGACCGGTGCGCGGGTTGCGGCGGTAGGAAAAGAAACGAGGGTCGGTCACGGTGCAGAGGCCGCCACCGTAGACGGCCGTGACACCTCGTGCGGCCAGGCGCAGCCGGGCCAACGCGTAGATATCGGCCAGGAACTTGCCGGCGTTGGGGCTCGCGACGAAGGCTTGGGCGGCCTGGGGCAGTTGCGCGATGAAGACTTTACGCACTTCCGGCCCGACTTCAAACGCTGGCGGACCGATGGCCGGGCCGAGCCAGGCGAGGATTTCATCCGCGGGCACGGCAAGGCTGTCGAGGGTGGCTTCCAGCACGCCGTTCGCCAGCCCGCGCCAGCCAGCATGAGCCGCCGCGACGCGAGTACCGGCACGGTTGCAGAACAGCACAGGCAGGCAGTCCGCCGTCATCGCCGTGCAGGCGATACCGGGCGTGTCGGTCCAACTGGCATCGGCGGTCGCCACCTGGGCCGGATCAGCCTCGACCACGGCAATGCCGTGGACCTGCTGTAGCCAGGCCGGGGTGATGGCGAATTGATCGGTGAGGCGACGGCGGTTTTCGGCGACGGCCGCAGGATCGTCGCCCACATGGTCGCCCAGGTTGAGGCGGTCGAACGGCGCCAGGCTGACGCCGCCCGCACGGGTCGTGACGCAGGCCTTGACCCGGGCCGGCGCGGGCCAGTCGGGTGTCAGCCAGTCACTCATCCGATGAACGCCTCGCGGTCCTGCTTGAGCAACGTCAGCAACCAGACGAAGTCATCCGGCAACGGAGATTCCCAGCTCATGCGTTTGCCGGTCGTCGGATGATCCAACTCCAGGAAACGTGCATGCAACGCCTGGCGCGGGAAATTCTTCAGCGATTCGACCATGGTCTGGCTGGCAGCCGGCGGAATGCGGAAACGACCGCCGTAGGCCGGGTCGCCCACCAACGGGAAGTTGATGTGGGCCATGTGCACACGGATCTGGTGGGTCCGGCCGGTTTCCAGCTTGACCCGCACATGGGTGTGGGAACGGAAACGCTCGAGCACGCGATAATGGCTGATCGCCTGCTTGCCGCCCTCCATCACCGCCATGCGCTGGCGCTGCTGGCCGTGACGACCGATGGGGGCGTTGATCTTGCCACCGGCGGTGACGACCCCGATCACGATGCATTCATAGATGCGGCTGACGCTGCGGCTTTGCAGCTGTGTGACCAGCTGTGTCTGCGCCTGGATGGTCTTGGCCACCACCATCAGGCCGGTGGTGTCCTTGTCCAGGCGATGGACGATGCCGGCACGCGGCACATTGATAATGTCCGGTACGTGGTGCAGCAAGGCGTTGAGCAACGTGCCGTCGGCATGGCCAGCGGCCGGGTGCACCACCAGGCCCGCAGGCTTGTTGATCACCAGGATGTCATCGTCTTCATAGACGATGTCCAGGGCGATGTCCTGGGCGACCCATTCTCCCTGGGCCTCCTGTTCGGCAGTCAGTTCAAGAATGGCACCGCCGTGGACGATGTCGCGCGGACGGATCACCGCCCCATCCACAGTCAGGCGGCCGTCCTTGATCCAGGCGGAAAGGCGCGAGCGAGAGTGCTCGGCAAAGAGTTGTGCGGCGACTTGATCGAGGCGTTGGCCGCCCAATTCGGACGGCACCTCTGCGCGAAGTTCTATTTTATCGGACATGCTCGGACTGGGCGTCGGCACAGCCTTTGGTTTCGGCTGCGCGCTTGTGGTTAAATACGGCGTCTTTTGCCCCGAGGCTTTCAACGGGGCGCTCATCATAACAGGACGGCCCCGCCCAAGACAGCGGCCGTCATAGGGACGCAAGCCGCCATGCAAGTGAAACACCTGCTGCTGATCGCCATCCTCGCATTGACTGCTGCTTGCTCGTCGAAGGAAGTCGTAGACGAAAACCTGAGCGAAGTCGAACTGTACCAACAGGCGCAGAACGACCTGGATAACAACAGCTATACCAGCGCCACCGCCAAGCTGAAGGCGCTGGAGTCGCGGTATCCGTTCGGGCGCTACGCCGATCAGGCCCAGTTGGAGCTGATCTACGCCAACTACAAGAACGCCGAGCCGGAAGCCGCCAAGTCCGCCGCCGAGCGGTTCATTCGCCTGCACCCGCAGCACCCGAATGTCGATTACGCCTATTACCTCAAGGGCCTGACCTCCTTCGATCAGGACGTTGGCCTGCTGGCGCGTTTCCTGCCGCTGGACATGACCAAGCGTGACCCGGGCGCCGCGCGCGACTCCTACAATGAGTTCGCCCAACTGACCAGCCGCTTCCCCAACAGCCGCTACTCGCCGGACGCCAAGCAGCGCATGATCTACCTGCGCAACCTGCTGGCCTCCTACGAAATCCACGTGGCCGACTACTACCTGACGCGTCAGGCCTACGTCGCCGCCGCCAACCGTGGCCGCTACGTAGTGGAAAACTTCCAGGAAACCCCTTCGGTGGGTGATGGCCTGGCCGTGATGACCGAAGCCTACCAGCGCCTGCACCTGGACGAACTGGCGGCCACCAGCCTGGAAACCCTCAAGCTGAACTACCCGGATCACCCATCCCTGGTCGATGGCCAGTTCACCCCACGGGTCGACGAAGCGGACAACCGTTCGTGGCTGAGCAAGGCGACCCTGGGCCTGATCGAGTCCCGTCCACCGCTGCCGCCAGGCGAGACACGCGCCAACCAGGACGTACAGCGCCAGTTCCAGGATGCCAAGGAAGCCATCCCGAACGAACTCAAGCCTAAAGATGAAAATGGCGACGTGATCGAGGAAGAAGAGCCTGAAAGCGAGTCCGGCGACCGCTCCTGGTTCAGCCACCTGACCTTTGGTCTGTTCGACTGAGACCAAGGCATTCAAAAAAGGGAGACCCGACGGTCTCCCTTTTTTGTGCCTGGGTTTTATTGCGCTGTGCGCCGTTCCTGTCCTTGGCTAAACTGCCTGATCTCTAGCCAAAAAGCCGCCCATCATGCTTCGTCTACTGTTCTGGATCGCCCTGATTGCCGCCGCGGTATGGTTCTGGCGCAAGTTCAAGAGCACCTCCTCCGCGCCGAACGCTCCCCGCGAGCAGGATGCACCGCCCATGGTTCGCTGCGCCCATTGCGGCGTACACCTGCCCCGTGACCGGGCGCTGGCCCTCGAACAACAATGGTATTGCAGCCAGGCTCACCTTGAGCAAGGCCCGGGCACTCGTGAGCGCTGAGGCCTCAAGCCCACGCGAAAAACAGGCGCAGCGCCTGCTGCGTCTCTATCACCTCTATCGTCTGAGCATCGGCATCACCCTGGTGCTGCTGATCTCCAGCAAACTGGACAACCGCCTGCTGGAGTTCGCCAATGACGACCTGCTGCGCAGTGGCAGTTGGTTGTACCTGGTGCTGAATATCCTGCTGGTGGTGTTCCTGGAGAACACCCGCCGCCCTGCCCGGCTGTTCGGCCTGGCCCTGACTGACGTGCTGCTGCTCTCGTGGCTGTTCTTCGTCGCGGGCGGTGTGCCCAGTGCCATCGGCAACCTGCTCATTGTCTCGGTGGCCATCGGCAACACGCTGCTGCGAGGCCGCATCGGCCTGTTGATCGCGGCCGTCGCCACCCTTGGCATCGTCGGTTCGAGTTTCTTTCTTGGCTTGAGCGACTCGAACCGTCCCAGCAGTTATTTGCAGGCTGGCACCCTCGGGGCACTGTGCTTTGCCGCCGCGCTGTTGGTGCAAGGCCTGACCCGACGCTTGGAAGCCAGCGAAACCCTGGCCGAGCAACGGGCCAGCGAGGTGATAGGCCTGGAAGCGCTCAACGCCCTGATTCTGCAACGCATGCGCACCGGCATCCTGGTGCTTGACCGTGAGCGTCGGGTGCAATTGGCCAACGAAAGCGCGCTGAACCTGCTGGGCATGCACGACCTGGCGGGCCAGCAGCTCGACGATTACTCCACCGCCCTGGTCGAACGCATGCAATTGTGGCGAAACAACCCCAGCCTGCGCCCTTCCAGCCTGACCGTTACCGGCACGGGCCTGACCCTGCAACCGAGCTTCATCGCCTTGGGGCATCAAGATCAGCAGCAGATCCTGGTGTTCCTTGAAGACCTGGCCCAGGTTGCCCAGCAGGCCCAGCAGTTGAAACTCGCTTCCCTCGGGCGCCTCACTGCTGGCATCGCCCATGAAATCCGCAACCCCTTGGGCGCCATCAGCCACGCGGCGCAATTACTGCGCGAATCCGAGGAACTGAACGACGCGGATCGGCGTCTGACGCAGATTATTCAAGATCACTCCCAACGAATGAACCGCGTCATTGAAAACGTCCTGCAGCTGTCTCGCCGCCAGCAAACCACCCCCCAACGCCTCGACCTGCGGACCTGGCTCGACCAGTTCGTCCGGCAGGCCCGCGAAAGCATGGCCGAGCACCAGCACTTGCACCTGAGCATCGACCCGGGTGACTACACCACGCTGATGGACCCCGACCAGTTGACCCAGGTACTCGACAACCTGCTGCGCAACGCCTGGCGCCACAGCGCCATGGCCCACGAACAGGCCGAGGCCTGGCTGAAACTGTTCATCGACCCCCACAGCCAGCTGTCCACGCTGGACATCATCGACAACGGCCCCGGTGTAACCCCCGAGCAGCAGGCGCATTTGTTCGAACCCTTCTTTACCACCAGCAGCCAGGGCACCGGCCTTGGGCTCTATCTGTCCCGTGAGCTGTGCGAAAGCAACCAGGCCCGCCTAGACTTCAAACCACGCCAAGGCGGCGGTTGCTTTCGCATCACCTTTGCTCACGGACGGAAACAGATTTGAATAATCGCTCACGGCAACGAATCCTGATCGTCGATGACGAACCGGACATCCGCGAACTCCTGGACATCACCCTGGGCCGGATGAAACTCGACACCCGCAGCGCCAAGAACCTTGCCGAGGCCCAAGCCCTGCTGGCGGGGGACACCTTCGACCTGTGCCTGACCGACATGCGCCTGCCCGATGGCACCGGCCTGGAACTGGTGCAACACATCCAGCAACGCTACCCCCAACTGCCCGTGGCGATGATCACCGCCTATGGCAGCCTGGAAACCGCCATCGACGCCCTCAAGGCTGGCGCCTTCGACTTCCTGACCAAGCCGGTAGACCTGGGTCGGCTGCGGGAGCTGGTCACCAGCGCCCTGCGCCTGCCGCCGGTCGCCACGCCAGGCACCACCCTCGAGCGCAGCCTGCTGGGCGACTCGCCGCCGATGCTCAGCGTGCGCAAGCAGATCGAAAAACTCGCCCGCAGCCAGGCACCGGTGTACATCAGCGGGGAATCGGGCTGCGGCAAGGAGTTGGTCGCCCGTCTGATCCACGAACAAGGCCCCCGGGCCAACCTGCCCTTTGTACCGGTCAACTGTGGGGCAATTCCCACGGAGCTGATGGAAAGTGAGTTTTTCGGCCATCGAAAAGGCAGCTTCAGCGGCGCCATCGAGGACAAGCCCGGGCTGTTCCAGGCTGCCCATGGCGGGACCTTGTTCCTCGATGAAGTGGCCGATCTGCCCTTGGCGATGCAGGTCAAGCTGTTGCGAGCCATCCAGGAAAAAGCCGTGCGCGCCGTTGGCGGCCAGCAGGAAGAAGTGGTGGATGTGCGCATCCTCTGCGCCACCCACAAGGACCTGGACGGCGAAGTCGCCGCCGGGCGCTTTCGCCAGGATTTGTATTACCGGCTGAACGTCATCGAACTGCGCGTCCCGCCGTTGCGCGAACGCCGCGAAGACATCGAGCTGCTGGCCAATCACATGCTTCAGCGCCTGGCAGCCAACGCCGGTAGTCCACCGGTCAAGTTGCATCCCCAGGCGTTGGACGCTCTCAGGAATTACCGCTTCCCGGGCAACGTGCGGGAACTGGAGAACATGCTTGAACGGGCCTACACCCTTTGCGAACAGCAGCAGATTGAAGCGGATGACCTGCGCCTGGCCGAGGGCAATAGTACTACTGAGGCAGGCAATCCCGATTTGATGCAGGTCGACAACCTGGAGGATTACCTGGAAGACGTTGAGCGCAAGCTCATCCTCCAGGCGTTGGAGGAAACCCGCTGGAACCGCACGGCGGCGGCGCAGCGGCTGAAGTTGTCGTTTCGGTCGATGCGGTATCGGTTAAAGAAGCTTGGGCTGGATTGAGCCACGGTTTTGAAACTCACGCTTACCCCTGTGGCGAGGGAGCTTGCTCCCTTGCCACAGGTTCGGCGTTCACCCTCTGTAACGCCGCTCTCTAGCCCTCCGGCACAGGTACCCGCTCGTCCAGAACACGATTGGCCAATAATTCACTCAACTCAATCAATTGCTGTACCCCCAAGGCGATATGCCGCCGCGAGCCTTCAAGCTCAAAAGCCAGGTCGCTGATTGTTGCGTTGGCGGAAGCCAGGGTTTCGCTGAGGTTGGTGAGGAGGCATTCGGTGTCGATGCCGGCCACGACAGTGAATAACTGGTTTGAGGCGGGTTTCTTTTTGGTTTCGGGCTTTGGGCCGAGGTAATAGTCGAGGGCGCGCTTGGCGGCTTCATCAAGCCCTTTGGGGTTAAGGCTGGAGTCAGGAGAAGCGTTATTGGTTTCTGAAGGTGGTAGGGATTTGTCACTCATTGCGGTACTCCAAAGAGGGAATGGATTACCAAGTTTTCGGGCCGCGACGCCCGGACGCTGAATTGGCAGCGACGGGAAAAGGTTAGCCAGAGTTCTTCCCACCCGGCAACCGCCAGAACTCGTCGGAAAATTCTTTTTGAATCAGATTTTTGTCCGACCATTCCCACAAAGGGTGGTTGGCTGTGAGGGCGGTGTGTATATCCGTTTCTGCGGTTACGGCGGCTTAGGGTTCCGCCCTGACGGCGGGTCACTTTCGAAAAGCCCGGAAGCCGGCCCAGTCGAAAGTAACCAAAGCGCTTTTGCCCCACCACTTGGCACCTCGCTTTGGCTCGGTGTGCCCTCACTCCGGCATTGCTCCGTGGGCCCGCCGCGAAGGGCCATCCATGGCCCAGCGCGGCTATCCCGGCATCCATGCCGGGATGCCCACTCCACAACGCCTGCGTTCGGCCAGCGTGGTTAACGGGGCGCCCGAGATCAACGTCCACCGCGAGGCGGCCTGATAGCCGACCTGGTTCTTGATGGGGACCGCGTTCCTCCTGTGGGAGCAAAGCTTGCTCGCGAAGGCGATGGTTCAGTCACATGAATGTTGGGCTTGCTGGCCTCATCGCGAGCAAGCTCGCTCCCACAGGAGGCCCGGGCGCACATGAAATTTTGTGTCTACTGAATGAAGATCCAATGTGGGAGCGAGCTTGCTCGCGATAGCAGTGGGTCAGCTTGCATCAGCGTTGGATGTGCCGCCGCCTTCGCGAGCAAGCTTTGCTCCCACAGGTCCTGCTCAAACAGATCTGATGGGTGTACGACCAGGAGAACCAGGTCGGCTACTAGGCCGCCTCGGGGCGGACGTTGATCTCGGGCGCCCCGTTAACCACGATGGCCGAACGCAGGCATTGCGCAGTGGGCACCTCGGCATGGATGCCGAGGTAGCCGCGCTGGGCCATGGATGGCCCTTCGCGGCGGCCCACGGAGCAATGCCGGAGTGAGGGCATGCCGAGCCTAGGCGAGGCACCGAGTGGTGGGGCAAGAGCGTTTTGCTTACTTTCGACTGGGCCGGCTTCCGGGCTTTTCGAAAGTGACCCGCCGTCAGGGCGGAACCCTAAGCCGCCGTTACCGCAGCAATGGATATGTACTCGATCAACAAGGCCAACTGTAAGGCCGCCATCGCGAGCAAGCTCGCTCCCACAATTGGATCTGAGTATAGGAACAGTATCAAAGCCGGACCTTACAAGCGCCCCGCCGGCGCATACGGCGCAGGATCAATCACCGGCTCACGCCCTAACATCAAATCCGTAAACAACTGACACGACGCCGGCGCCAACACCAACCCATTGCGATAATGCCCACAGTTCAACCACAGCCCCGCAACCCCCGGCACCTCGCCGATATAGGGAATGCCCTCAGGCGAGCCTGGCCGCAACCCAGCCCAATGCCCAACCACCTCGGCACCGCCCAACGCTGGAATCAACTGCTGTGCCGAAGCCTTCAGGCTCTCCAGCGCAGTATCGGTCGGGGTCTTGTCGAAGCCTTCGCGCTCCAGCGTACTGCCAACCAGAATATGCCCATCACGACGCGGAATCGCATAACGCCCCTTGGCCAGGACCATGCTCGACAGAAAATCCGACGCGCACTTGTACAGAATCATCTGGCCCTTGACCGGCTCGACCGGCAACTTCAAGCCCAAGGTCTTGAGCAACTCGCCACTCCAGGCACCGGCGGCCAGCACCACCTCATCGCCACGAATTTCACCGGCAGAACTGTGCACACCTACCACGCGCCCGCCGTCACGAATGAACCCGCTGACTTCGCAATGCTCATGAAGCGTGACGTTCGGCATCGCCAGCAACGCAGCCTTGAGGGACTTCACCAACCGCGGATTGCGCACGTTGGCCACGTCGGCCATGTAGATCGCTCGGGAAAAACCCGCGCCCAGCACCGGCACGGCATCGTGGACAGCCGAGATATCCACAGCCCGCATCGGGCGGCCTTCCCGTTCGGCCCAGGCCAGCGCTTCGTCCTGATCGTCCAGGTCCAACCAATACAGACCGGTGACATGCACTTGCGGATCGATCCCGGTAGTGGCGAACAAGCGCTCGCCCAGCTGTGGATAAAAATCCTGCGACCAATGGGCCAGCGCCGTGACCGCCGGGCTGTAGCGCCAGGGGTACAACGGCGACACGATACCGCCGCCAGCCCAGGACGATTCCTGGCCGACACTGGAACGGTCCAGCAGCACCACACGTTGCCCTTCGGACGCCAGATTGAACGCCGTCAGCAGGCCGATGACTCCGCCACCGACAATCACCACTTGCTGTTGCCTGGTCATGTTCTGATTCGACTCATAAGACAGAGGGCACAAGGCTGCACCCCAAAAAAAGAAACTCAGCGGCCCCAGCAATCCTTGGCGGTCAGCCCGGCAGCCTGGTTGACCACGTCTCGCGTGCCCGTGTTGTTGATCCTGAAATCACCGCACTTGTCCGTCGCCATGGACGAACCGCTCTTGCGCACGGCGATCAGGGTGAAGCTCTGGTCCGCCAGCGTCGGGGTAATGGTGTAGAAATCGTTACCGCCGCTCAGGCCGGTCGCATTGGTGTAGACGTTATTCTTCGAGTAATAGCGCTCGAGAATCTGCGCCTGCTCCGATAACAGCCCGGCGATTTCGGTACGCCGGCCCTTCTTCATGTATTCGGTCAGGCTCGGATAGCCGATGGTGATCACGATACCGATGATCGCGATCACGATCATGATTTCGATCAAGGTGAAACCTCGGTTGGATCTGCGCATGCCTTGCCTCTTCTATTGTATTTGCCGCCACATGATGCGGCGGCTGCCGCCGACGGACTTGCCCACCAGGTCGGTGATACCACCACTGGAGTCGTTCACGATCATGTTAGTGGCGCCGTTGGCACTGACGACGGCGCTCAGGGTCGGGATGCCGCCCGTGAACACCACACCGGCGGAAATCGTGTCGAGGCTGGTGAGCGAACCATCGTTGTTGGTATCGAGTACCGCATAGTTGAGCATCTTACCGTTGAATGCATCCAGTTCGATCAGTTTGCCGGTACCGAAGCTGGCGCAAGGGTCGGTGGTGTCCACGGCGGCCGTGGTAAAGACTACCCGCCCAAGCACCAGGTTGGCCGGGTTGATGACCCGCTCTCCGGTCAGCACATTGTTGTACACCAAAGGCAGGTACCAGCCCTTCTTCGTCGTATACGTCACGTCGGTCTGGCTGGTGGTCACGAACTGCCCCGTGCTGCCTGAAAACACCCCCGTGATCGACTGGGCCTGCAGGCTCGACACAGTGATTTGCCCTGCGCCGCCGGTGGCGTCCCAGATCGAATAGAACGCCTGTAGATCCTTGTTGAGCTTGTCTGCCGCTTCGTTGAACTTGCCGGTGCCGAAAAACACCTGGGTGCCACCCTGGGGGTTGTCTGCCAGCAGTGGCTGCACGGTGATCGGCTGGGTTGCCCCACCGGGTGCGGTGAACAACGGCTGGCCAGCAAACGCCATCCCCCACGCGGTCGGAGAGGTACCACTGAGGTCGAACTTCCACATCCGTCCCTTCAGGTCGCCGCCGTACGCGGACTGCACCACGTTCTGGGAGTTGACCCGCAGCTTGACCGACGACAGGCCGTTATCAGTCTCGCTGCTGTTAATGACGATTTTTTTGATCAGCGAACCGTCGCGGATATCCACCACATACAACGCCGCCACACCACTGTTGCTGCCATAGCCATTGCCGATGAACGCCGCCCAGCGACCGTCCGCCAGGCGCGCGACTTCAGGGCGTGCGTAGGCGTAGCCCAAGTCATTGAAGACGTTAGCCGTGTTGGCAACGGTGGGAGCGCTGATTTCCCACAACGCCCGCAACGCATTGCCCGCCGCCGCATCGAACAGTTGCACCGCATAGAACGTCTTGCCGCCAGCCCCCGTTCCGCCAAGGGCGACGGTCTTCCAGGCGCTGCCCGATTGCACATCGAACACGCCGACCTGCCCGTCCACCAAAAACTGATGGCTCACGCCATTGATGTAGTTGATGTCGGCGATATCTTCCAACGAGGACAGCACGCTCGAAGGCATATAGGCATAGCGCCGCGTGCCATTGGTGCTGTTGATGACGCTGAAGAAGCCGTCATTGGCATTCACCACCAGGTTGGCATTCATGTTCGTTGCCTTGGTCGCCAGGTAGGTGCTGTAGCTGGTGTCGTTGAGTAAATCCGCAGCGGTCTGGTCATTGGGCGATGCCAGCACCAACGGCGAATTGATGATGTCCCCCAGCAACACACTGCGTACCTTCAGGCCGGTTTTATTGACGCCCTTGCTCCACTCCACCAGGTCATTGCCGGTGATCCCCGTGGGCAGGTTCTGGCTGAGGCTGGTTTGCTGGGCCGGCGAAAAGTTGCCATAGGCCAGGGTCACCGGCACATTGGTCGCGGTGTTCCAGGATTGATAGATCGGCGCCGTGGCGCTGGGCACGATGGCCGTGTCGGTGGTCCATTGCACCGCTGCCGTGTTGACCGTTCCGGTCGAGTTGAAGCCGAACGCCTTGATGGTGCCGCGCCAATCCTTGGGATCATAGGTGGTCTGGTAGTAGCTGGAGGTGCTGGACAGTGTCGCGGCATTGGTCGTGCCGCCGCCCCCGGAGCCGGCCTTGGAAGTGATGTCGCTCAAGGCCGATGACAGCGCTGAGTTCAGGCCTTCGCTGTCGGTCGCCTGGTAATACTTCCCGGTGCCGTAGCGGGCAGCGTCGGACAACATCGGGTTGGCGGCGGTAAAACCCACGGTATAGGTATTGAGGTATTGCCGGGGAAAATCCGTGGCGTTCCAGCTCTTGCCGGTGGCGTCGGTGCCGGTGGTGCGCATGTCGATATCGAAAGCGAACTTGGCGATGTCGTCCAGGTAAAGCGTGTCGCCCTCGCCATCACCATTGAGATCGTCGCCATCGTTGTTGATGCCATCCCAATTCGGCAACCGGGCCAAGCCCTGCGGGTCGTTGGTGGGAAACGTTCGGTCAAAGGTGGGCAAGCCGTCGGTGATCACTACACCGAAGTTCTTCTGGCAACGGTACTGGATCGGGCTGGTGTAGGTGGCCGGTGTGCTGTTGTAGTACGGCGCCATTCCCCTGAAATAGCGGGTGACTTCGTAATAGCTCTCGGCCAACGGTGTATTGGCGACCGCACCCAAGGCGTTGATCGCGTTGATCAGGGCGCTGTAGTTGCTGTTGGCCTGGGTCTGGGTCACGCTGCCGCTGACCGGTGACAGGTCGCTGATGGCGCGAGCGATGTAGCCCCCGGGGCCGGAGTTGCTGAAATTAGGTGGATTGAACGTGGCGAGGCCAATACGCAGGGCACGGTTATTGGCGACCAAGTCGTTGGAGACATCCCGTGCCACGTTGATTCGATAGTCGGTGGGGATAGTGCCGGTGGTGAAGTCCCGGCTCGAGCCGTTGGCCAGGGTCACCAGATACGCCAGGTATTGGGCCGTGTATCGAGTGTCCCCATTACCCACCGGATCGGGTAGCTTCAAGCATACCCGACCGAGGTTGGGTCGATAGAAACCATACCAACCGCTCGAACAGCCCCCACGGAACAGGCTCGCCAGCAAAACATTGCCATCGGTCATATCCAGCTCAAAGACGCTGCTGCAGTTATTCGAGGCGCTGCATCCGTATGTGCGCACCTGAGTGGCAGAGGGATCAAACCCCGCCGCCCAGATAATGTTGTTCATACTCCCCGAATCATCGATCAGCAGCATCACGTTCGGCGTGACGGCAGCCGCACTCAACAGCGGTGAATCCGAAGGCGTGAAGGCATAAGCCGGGGCCATCAGGTAAAGGCTGAGCAACACCCCCCACAACATCGCTATCCAGCCACGGCGAGCCTCAGTATTTCGCATAGATGCTCTCCACCACGCTGCGCTGGTTATTGCCCACCACCGCCACCGCCGTGATCCGGTACAGCGTCGCCGAGGTATTGACCGGCACGTTGACCGCAGCAAGTGTAGTGCCGATGTTCTGCACGCCATAAAACCCGCCGGCAGCGGCAACCCAGAGCACCCCGGACGACGAATTGCGCCCCGCCGCAGTGATGGTCGCCGACTCGGCCGGCGGCGCGCATTGAGTCGCGGTGGTGCAGACCGCCAGTGAATAGGTCTCGACCTGCACCGCACTCTCACCCATCCTCAACGCAGCCTCGGCGATCTGGAAGGACTGGTTGCGTTGCATGACGCTGCTGGTCATTTTTTCCTGAAGAGTGGCGCTCTGCATCGACGACAGGCCGATCAGCGTCAGCAGCAACAGGAAAACCAGGCTGACCAGCAGTGCCATGCCACGCTGGCGATGCTTGAGATCCATCGAGATCATCGATCGCCCCCTCATAGAAGCCGGTTGCGCAAGGCGGCAACCACATTGAAGGTCTGCTCGCGCACCGTGTTCCTTGGATCAAAGAGCGTCAGGCTCAGGCGCACGCTGCGGATCAGTGCCGGGTCTGCCGGGTTGCCGGTGTAGCTCGACGCTGCGATGTCCGTGGCGCTGGCGGCCATGCCGAACGTCACATCGAATGCCCGCACGTTGTCCACCAGCACCGACAGCGTCGGCGGATTGCCGGTGCCGCTGCCCAACAGCAATTGGTTGTTGTTGAAGCTGTAGACCAGTCGACGGATCGGGAACGCCAACTGCCCCGTCGCTGGCGCCCGGGCGTTCGAGTAGGCCGTCGCCGAGGTACGGCAATCGGAGACGACGGTCCAGGTCGGCAGGCTACCGCCACCCCCAATGTCCGCGGTGACCAGCGTCAGCCTCCGGTTGGCGTTATCCCAACGGATTGGAGTGGTCTGGCTGGCAGCGAAACTGTTATCCGTCGAGGCATCGATGATGGTCGCCAGGCAGCCGAACATGCCCACCATGCGAATTTCCTGGACCATTTTGCTCAAGGCAAACCGCGCGTCCTCCTGAATCACCGCGGCGGCATTCTGGCTGACGTAGGTATTTTTGGCGGCAATGAAAATCTGCACGACACCCAGGATGACGATCAGGCTGAGCACCAGCGCGATCATCAACTCGATCAGGCCAAAACCGCGACTGTACCGGTTCATGGCGGCGTCCCCGCCGGATCGACAGCGACGCGGCTGGTCAGTACGAAGCTGCGTCGCGCCTCAGCGGCGTTGGTGGTGTTGGCGGCCCGGGCGTCGTCCCAGGAGATGGTAATCGTGTAGACCCGCTGGTTCAGGGCAATGGTGCCGGTGGCCGTGGCGCCGCCGAAGGCGATGATGTTGGTCTTGAAATCGTAGAGATCCTGGTCCCGGGCCACGTTGAGGTTCGGCGAGCTGGGCGGTGTGATGGTGTAGTCGGCGCCGGAGTTGGCGCGAATGCGGTCCAGCAGGTCATAGGCAATGAAACTGGCCTGGCTGGTCATGCGCGAACTGTCGGTGTACTTGAGCGCATTGAGCTGGATCATCGCCGCCCCCAGCAAGCCGACGCCGAGAATCAGCACCGCCACCAGCACCTCGATCAACGTCATGCCGGCCTGCGCCCTTTTACTGCAACCCTTCATCCGCAATTTCCACCCAATACGATTCGTCCATTGAGGCAAACATTCAGCGTCCTGCTCTGCGCTCCTCTTACGTAATTGAAGCTCACTGGCGTGGCCGGTGCCGATAACCCGCCGAGGTTGTTGAAATCGATGCTAGTCACGTCTGAGGGTAGCGTCAGAGTCACGCCACTGCCCATCGCTGGAACAACCCGCAATATAATGGGCGACGAGCCAGTACTGTCATACACCGTGAGTTCGCCGCTCCAGGCACCGCCTTGGGTCGTGGGACGAATTCGCGTGGTGATACCACGGTCGATCGCCTCCATCCGGGCAAAGTTCAGCGCCCGGCGCAAGTCGCCGATCTCGGTATCGGCCTTGGTGCTCTGCAGCGAGCCCGTGAATGACGGCACCGCCATGGTAATCAGGATCAGCAGCACGCCAAGGGCCACCAGCACCTCGATCAGCGTGAAACCTTTTGTACGAAGATCCATCGATGCCCTCCGTTGCCGTCGGCTATACCTGCCTCTACACGCTAGAACAAACCACCGCCTTGTGTGCGGTTGTTTCGGTTCACGGCGCTCGTCGTTTTCGTACTCCAGGGAGGAGACGTCATGTATCAACAGGGTTTCAGCCTGATCGAACTGCTCATGGGACTGGCAATCGCCGCAATTGTTCTGCCGTGGGCCGGCGCGAGCTACAAAGAGCTGATCGAATCCATCGAACGCGAGGACACCGCGCAGTTGCTGATCAGCGGATTGCGCATTGCCCGCAGCGAAGCCATCACGCGTAACCGCCGCGTATTGATACAAGGGATAGACAACGATTGGGGCCGGGGTTGGCGGATCATGCTGGACAACAAGGAAAAAACCTTGCTGATGGAACGCACCGCAAGCGCTCGTGTGGTCGGCAACCAGCCGATGAGACGCAGGGTGAGGTTCGGCAACCAGGGCGAAGCACTGCAAACCAGCGGCGCCTTCCAGGCCGGCAGGCTGCATGTCTGCGCCAAACGCGGGCCGGTCAGCCACCATCAAGTGATACTGGCGCCTTCCGGCCGCGTCCGCCTGGAAAGCGTCGCGGCCGAACAGGCGCTGTGCGAGAAAGGACTTAAAGCAAGGAGCGCACGCGCAACTCTTTCGGCATCGAGAACGTGACGTTCTCCTCGCGACCGGCCAGTTCATCGGCACCCGTTGCGCCCCAGGCCTGCAATTGCTGGATCACACCGCGCACCAGCACTTCCGGCGCGGAGGCACCGGCAGTGATGCCGATGCGCTCGACCCCATCGAACCAGCTGCGTTGCATGTCTTCGGCACCGTCGATCAGGTAGGCCGGGGTGGCCATGCGCTCGGCCAGCTCACGCAAGCGGTTGGAGTTGGAGCTGTTGGGGCTGCCGACGACCAGCACCACATCGCACTCATCGGCCAGTTGCTTGACCGCATCCTGACGGTTCTGGGTGGCGTAGCAGATGTCATCCTTGCGCGGGCCGCCGATGGCCGGAAAGCGCGAGCGCAGGGCGTCGATCACACGGCTGGTGTCGTCCATGGACAGGGTCGTCTGGGTAACAAAAGCCAGGCTCTCAGGGTTGCGAACCTGCAGGGCCGCCACGTCTTCCTCGTCTTCGACCAGGTAGATCGCACCGCCGTTGCTGGCATCGTATTGACCCATGGTGCCTTCGACTTCCGGATGGCCTTCATGGCCGATCAGGATGCATTCGCGACCATCACGGCTGTAGCGCGCCACTTCGATGTGCACCTTGGTCACCAATGGGCACGTCGCGTCGAAAACCTTCAGGCCACGGCCGGCGGCTTCAGTGCGTACGGCCTGGGAAACCCCATGGGCGCTGAAGATCACGATGACGTCGTCCGGCACCTGGTCCAGTTCCTCGACGAAAATCGCCCCACGGCTACGCAGGTCTTCGACGACGAATTTGTTGTGGACCACTTCGTGGCGCACGTAGATCGGCGGCCCGAAGACTTCCAGGGCGCGGTTGACGATTTCGATCGCCCGGTCCACACCGGCGCAGAAGCCACGGGGGTTGGCGAGTTTGATTTGCATGCTGTGCCTCGTGTCTTGCGCGCAAGAATTGAATGCTTGCCTGTTAATCGAGCGAAAGGCCCGAAAACAATGGAGATCCCATGTGGGAGCGAGCTTGCTCGCGATGGCGATGGGGCAGTCACCCCTGGACTAAAAGGGTCTGCGCAATCGCGAGCGAGCTCGCTCCCACAGTAAATCGAGTGGCAGCAGGAACTGCCTGTAAAACCTTAAACCGCCTTCACTTCGAGGATTTCCACTTCGAAGTTCAAGGTCTTGCCCGCCAGCGGATGGTTGAAGTCCACGGTCACCTGGGCGTCGTCGAAAGCCTTCACCACACCCGGCAACTCGGTATTGGCCGCGTCGTTGAAGATCACCAGCAGGCCCTGGGACAGTTCCATGTCCTGGAACTGGGAGCGTGGCATGGTCTGCACGTTTTGCGGGTTGGGCTGACCAAAGGCGTTTTCTGGCGGTACGACCACAGTGCGCTTGTCGCCGGCCTTGAAGCCGAAGATCGCCGCTTCGAAGCCTGGTAGCAGGTTGCCATCACCGACCTTGAACACCGCCGGAGCCTTGTCGAAGGTGCTGTCGACGGTGTCACCGTTTTCCAGGTACAGGGCGAAGTGAAGCTTCACTTCAGTGTTTTGAGCGATACGCTGCTCAGTCATGGACGGCTTCTCCGGTTTTCTTGCTCTTGAACATATCCAGGGCGAGCATCACGGCGCCCACGCTGATGGCGCTGTCGGCAAAGTTGAACGCCGGGAAATACCAGCGGTTCTGCCAATGCACCAGGATGAAATCGATGACATGGCCCAGGGCGATGCGGTCATAGAGGTTGCCCAAGGCACCACCGAGCACCAAGGCCAGCGCCACGGCCAGCCAGGTCTCATTGCGCCCCAGGCGCTTGAGCCAGACCACCAGCACGGCGCTGACCACGACGGCGATCAGGGCGAACAGCCAGCGCTGCCAGCCCGAACTGTCGGCCAGGAAGCTGAATGCCGCACCAGTGTTGTAGGCCAAGGTCCAGCTGAAGTAGTCGGGAATGATCACGATCTGCTGGTACATGGTCAGCGAGTTCTCGAAGTAGTACTTGCTGGCCTGGTCGATGACCAGTACCAGCACACTCAACCAGAGCCAGCCCAGCCGCCCGAAGCGGCCCGCCGCGTTAGGCATAATGACGAACCTCACCGGTGCCGCTGATGTTGTCGACGCAACGACCGCAGATTTCCGGATGCTCCGGATTCACGCCGACGTCTTCACGGCAGTGCCAGCAACGGGCGCACTTGGTGTGGTTCGACTTGACGATCTTCAGCTTCAGGCCGCTGACTTCAGTGATCACCGCATCGGCCGGCGCCTGCACGAAAGGTGCAACGCTGGCGGTGGAGGTGATCAGCACGAAGCGCAGCTCGTTGCTCAGCCTGGCCAGATCGGCACTCAGGTCATCTTCGGCATAGAGGGTCACTTCGGCCTGCAGGTTGCCACCGACGGCCTTGGCCGCACGCTGGATCTCCATTTCCTTGTTGACCGCCGCCTTGACCGCCATCACGCGATCCCAATACGCACGATCCAGCTCGAAGCCTTGCGGCAGTTCGGTCAGGCCTTCGTACCAGGTGTTGAGCATCACCGATTCGTTACGCTCGCCCGGCAGGTACTGCCACAGCTCGTCGGCGGTGAACGCCAGGATCGGTGCGATCCAGCGCACCAGGGCCTCGCTGATGTGGAACAGCGCGGTCTGGCACGAACGACGGGCCTTGCTGTTGGCGCCAGTGGTGTACTGGCGGTCCTTGATGATGTCGAGGTAGAAACCACCGAGCTCCTGCACGCAGAAGTTGTGGATCTTGGAGTAGACGTTCCAGAAGCGGTATTCGCCGTAGTGCTCCTGCAATTCGCGTTGCAGCAGCAGGGTACGGTCCACGGCCCAACGGTCCAGCGCGAGCATTTCTTCGGCCGGCAGCAGGTCGGTGGCCGGGTTGAAACCGGTCAGGTTGGAAAGCAGGAAGCGCGCGGTGTTACGGATCCGCCGGTAGGCGTCCGCGCTGCGCTGCAGGATCTGCTCGGAAACGGCCATCTCGCCGGAATAGTCGGTGGACGCAACCCACAGGCGCATGATGTCGGCGCCCAAGGTGTCGTTGACCTTCTGCGGCGCGATCACGTTGCCCAGGGACTTGGACATCTTGCGACCGGACTCGTCGACCGTGAAGCCGTGGGTCAGCAACTCGCGATACGGCGCGTGGTTGTCGATGGCGCAACCGGTCAGCAGCGACGAGTGGAACCAGCCGCGGTGCTGGTCCGAGCCTTCCAGGTACAGGTCGGCACGCGGGCCCGTCTCGTGGCCCATCGGGTGCGAACCGCGCAGCACGTGCCAATGGGTGGTGCCGGAGTCGAACCAGACGTCCAGGGTGTCGCTGATCTTGTCGTACAGCGGCGCTTCGTCACCCAGCAGCTCGGCGGCATCCATCTTGAACCAGGCTTCGATGCCTTCGGACTCGACGCGCTTGGCCACGATTTCCATCAGTTCGACGGTGCGCGGGTGCAACTCGCCGCTTTCCTTGTTCAGGAAGAACGGGATCGGCACGCCCCAGTTGCGCTGGCGGGAGATGCACCAGTCCGGACGGTTGGCGATCATCGAGTGCAGGCGCGCCTGGCCCCAGGCCGGCACGAACTGGGTCTCTTCGATGGCCTTGAGCGAACGCTGGCGCAGGGTGTCGCCGCTGGTTGGCTGCTTGTCCATGCCGATGAACCACTGCGCGGTGGCGCGGTAGATCAGCGGGGTCTTGTGCCGCCAGCAGTGCATGTAGCTGTGTTCGATGACGGTGGTGTGCAGCAGCGCGCCGACTTCTGTCAGTTTGTCGACGATGGCCGGGTTGGCTTTCCAGATGAACTGGCCGCCAAAGAACTCCAGCGACGGCGCGTACACGCCATTGCTCTGCACCGGGTTGAGGATGTCGTCGTTGACCATGCCGTATTTCTTGCAGGTCACGAAGTCGTCGACGCCATAGGCCGGCGCGGAGTGAACCACGCCAGTACCTGCGCCCAGTTCCACGTAGTCGGCCAGGTACACCGGCGACAGGCGGTCATAGAACGGATGACGGAAATTGATCAGCTCCAGCGCCGAACCTGGCGCGGTGGCGACCACCGAACCTTCGAGGTTGTAGCGGGCCAGGCAGGATTCGACCAGTTCTTCGGCCAGCACCAGCAGTTTGTCGCCGACGTCGACCAGGGCGTAGTTGAATTCCGGGTGGACGTTCAGCGCCTGGTTGGCCGGGATGGTCCACGGGGTGGTGGTCCAGATCACGATCGAGGCCGGCTTGGCCAGCTTGCCCAGGCCGAAAGCTGCGGCGAGCTTGTCTTCATCGGCGATCGGGAACGCGACGTCGATGGTCGAGGACTTCTTGTTCTCGTACTCGACTTCCGCCTCGGCCAGGGCCGAACCGCAATCGAAGCACCAGTTCACCGGCTTGAGGCCCTTGAACACGAAGCCGCCCTCGACGATTTTCGCCAGGGCACGGATTTCGCCGGCTTCGTTCTTGAAGTCCATGGTCTTGTACGGGTTGGCGAAGTCGCCCAGCACGCCGAGGCGGATGAATTCGGACTTCTGCCCTTCGATCTGCTCGGTGGCGTAGGCACGGCACAGTTCGCGGGTCTTGTCCGCGCCCAGGTTCTTGCCGTGGGTCACTTCGACCTTGTGTTCGATCGGCAGGCCATGGCAGTCCCAGCCCGGGACGTACGGCGCATCAAAACCCGACAGGGTCTTGGAGCGGATGATCATGTCCTTGAGAATCTTGTTCAGCGCATGACCGATGTGGATAGTGCCGTTGGCGTACGGAGGGCCGTCGTGCAGGACGAACTTCGGACGATCCTTGCCAATTTCGCGCAACTTTCCGTACAGGCCAATGCTGTCCCAACGCTGCAGAATCTGTGGTTCGCGCTGAGGCAGGCCGGCCTTCATTGGGAAGGCGGTGTCCGGAAGGTTTAGCGTGGCTTTATAGTCGGTCATTTAAGGCTCTTCATTAGCGATTGGCGCTGGTTGCGACAAGGGCACGGGCGGCGGCGATATCTGCATGGATCGCCGTCTTGAGCGCCTCCAGAGAGGCAAAACGCTGCTCTTCACGCAGCTTATGGTGGAAAACCACCGTCAAACGCCGGTCATACAGATCGCCGGCAAAATCCAGAACATGTACTTCGAGGTGGGCCTTGCCATCCCCTTGGACCGTAGGTCGTACGCCGATATTGGCGACACCGGGCCAGGTTTTGCCGTCGATCTCGACACTCACCAGGAACACCCCGGTCAGCGGCACACGACGACGCTTGAGTTGCACGTTGGCCGTTGGCGTGCCCAATTGGCGCGCCAGTTTCTGCCCGTGCAGGATCCGCCCGGCAATCCGGTACGGCCGGCCAAGCAAGCGCTCGGCCAATTCAAAGTCGGCAGCCGCCAGGGCATTGCGGACCTGGGTGCTGCTGACGCGCAAGCCGTCCATCTCGACAGTCTGCGCCGCTTCGACGGTAAACCCATGGGCGATACCGGCTTGTTGCAGGTAGTCGAAATCCCCGGAGCGGTCGCAGCCGAAACGGAAATCATCGCCGACTTCCAGATGATTCACATCCAGGCCGTCCACCAGGATGGTCTTGACGAACTCAGCAGCGCTGAGCTTGCTCAGGCCTTGGTTGAAGGCCAGGCACAGGACCCGGTCGACGCCTTCGGCGGCCAGCAATTGCAGTTTGTCGCGCAACCGGGCCAGACGGGCCGGGGCGGTATCCGGGGCGAAAAACTCCCGCGGCTGCGGCTCGAAAATCACCACGCAGCTGGGCACGCCCAACTCCAGTGCACGCTCGCGCAGTCGCGCCAGAATAGCCTGGTGGCCACGGTGAACACCGTCGAAGTTGCCAATAGTGGCGACACAGCCCCGATGCTGGGGGCGCAGGTTGTGGAGGCCTCGGACCAGCTGCATAACGCGCTTCTTGCTCATAAAGTGGCCGATTATAACCACACCCGGCGGCCGACGACAGGCAACACCGCACCCCAAAGTGATCGAACCGACAAAACCACTGCCCGGCCCGGGATTATCGGGTGCTTGCCCTCAGCTCAAGGCCTTGCGATTGAAGTCACGCAGACGGAACCCCATCAGCAGCAACATGCCGAAATACGCCACCACGCCGGCAACCACCAGCACACCCAAGCGCAGGAACCGCTCGAGCATCTGCCCTTCGCCCCAGGCCGGCATGAAATGCATCGCCCCCAGCAAAACCGCCGACATCACCGCCACGGCCACCACCAGCTTGAGGCCGAATTTGCCCCAGCCCGGCTGCGGCTGATACATCTTCTGCTTGCGCAACTGGTAAAACAGCAGCCCGGCATTGAGGCACGCGCCAGCGCTGATCGCCAGGGCCAGGCCGGCGTGGGCCAACGGGCCGATGAGCATCAGGTTGAACAATTGGGTCATCACCAGGGTGAAAATGGCGATTTTCACTGGCGTGCGAATGTTCTGCTGGGCATAGAACCCCGGCGCCAGCACCTTGATCACGATGATCCCGAGCAGGCCCACCGAGTAGGCAATCAGCGCACGCTGGGTCATCAAGGCGTCGAAGGCGTTGAATTGACCGTATTGGAACAGCGAAACCGTCAGCGGCTCAGCCAGGATTCCCAGTGCCAGGGAACAGGGCAAGACCAGCACGAAACACAGGCGCAGGCCCCAGTCGAGGATGCGCGAGTACTCCTGGCGGTCCTGACTGGCGTAGGTCTTGGCCAGGGTTGGCAGCAGGATCGTACCCAGGGCCACACCCAGCACGCCGGACGGCAGCTCCATCAAGCGGTCGGCGTAATACATCCACGACACCGAGCCGGCCACCAGGAACGAGGCAAAGATGGTGTTGATGATCAGGGAAATCTGGCTTACCGACACCCCGAGGATCGCCGGCAACATCTGCTTCATCACCCGCCACACGCCGCTGTCGCGCAGGTTCAGCCGTGGCAGGACCAACATGCCGATCTTTTTCAGGTGCGGCAGTTGATAAAGTAATTGCGCCAGGCCACCCACCAGCACTGCCCAGCCGAGGGCCATCACCGGCGGATCGAAGTACGGCGTCAGGAACACCGCGAACACGATCATGCTGACATTGAGCAGGGTCGGCACAAAGGCCGGTACGGAAAAGCGGTTCCAGGTATTGAGGATCGCCCCGGCCAGGGACGACAGGGAAATCAGCAATATATAAGGAAAGGTCACCCGCAGCAGGTCCGAGGTGAGCTGGAATTTTTCTGGCGTATCGGTGAAACCCGGGGCCGTGGCCCAGATTACCCAGGGTGCGGCGAGCATGCCGGCCGCCGTGACCAGCGCCAGCACCAACGTCAGCAGGCCGGTGACGTAGGCAATGAACGTGCGGGTCGCTTCGTCGCCCTTCTGGCTTTTATATTCCGCCAGGATCGGCACGAAGGCCTGGGAGAACGCCCCTTCGGCGAAGATCCGCCGCAGCAGGTTGGGCAACTTGAAGGCGATGAAGAAGGCGTCGGTGGCCATCCCGGCGCCGAATATCCGTGCGATCAACGTATCGCGAACGAACCCCAGGACGCGGGAAAGCATCGTGATAGAGCTGACGGCGGCCAACGATTTGAGCAGATTCATGAAAAGAGTTTTTGCCTGTCGATAAACAGCAGGCGAACAACGCGCCCACTTGTGCGATACTCCGCGCCGCTAAACAGTGCAGAGCCAAAGTCCGCGAGTTTACAGGTCGCACGCCGGAAAGAAATCCTTCGGTGCGCAGCACCTGCCATTCAGCGGAACGCGTCACCCGCCCTTGACAAGACTTCAACTCATCGGCATGATTCGCGGCCTATTTTGTTTGCTATTTCCCAAAAAGTCTTTCGAGGAGCTCGACGGTGGCCAACACACCTTCCGCCAAAAAACGTGCAAAACAGGCTGAGAAGCGTCGCAGCCACAACGCCAGCCTGCGTTCCATGGTCCGTACCTACATCAAGAACGTAGTTAAGGCCATCGACGCAAAAGACGCTGAAAAAGCTCAAGCTGCTTACGTTCTGGCTGTGCCAGTTATCGACCGCATGGCCGATAAAGGCATCATCCACAAGAACAAGGCTGCTCGCCATAAGAGCCGTTTGAATGGCCACGTAAAGGCCCTGAACGTTGCCGCTGCTGCCTAAGCGACGCGCTCGTTAAAAAACCGACCTCAGGGTCGGTTTTTTATTGCCTGCGATTTAACACCCCTCCTTGCGGAAGCAGTGGATCAGCTTGCCTTAATACTGAATGCACCACCGCATCGCGAGCAGGCTCGCTCCCACATCGATTCCGAGGCGCTCACACAAATCGCATCCACCACAAATCCCTGTGGGAGCCGAGCTTGCTCGCGATGGCGGAGAGTCAGCCTGCATCCATGCTGGGCGTGCCACCGCTATCGCGAGCAAGCTCGGCTCCCACATCGATTCTCGGTGCGCTGCATATCCACTGCCCACCAGAGACCCCTTATGGGAGCGAGCCTGCTCGCGATGGCGTCAGTGAAAACAGATACCTCCACTAAAGCCCCGCACTATTCGCCAAAGTTGAAAACCACCGGCTTCGGCGGAGGACAGCCTCCCGGTGGTGGGAAATTCTGCACCCCCGCCTCGTCGTAGCCGGTGTAACAACCCACTATCTTGTCACCCTTGAAGTTCATACGGCGTTCAACCACACCCGTCGGGTAGTAGTAGACCGTCTCACCTTCGCGCTTGGCGTACGAGTAGTCCTTGTATTCGCGCCCCTCGACCGTTATCAGGCGAAAGCCCTGCTTGGCTTCAGAGAACTTCAACTGGCCATTGGGGTAGTAGTCGTTACGAGTCACGCGATCATCAGGCCCCAACAGCACCTCCCGGACCTTGCGCCCATCCTGGGTGTGGCGGGCACTTTGCTCATTACCGAACAGGTAATCACTCTCCGAGTCGAAATGCCCATTGTTGAAAGCCCCGCGCTGTTTGCCGCAAAGCTTGATACGGGTGTATTTCCCATCAGGCACGTGGCAATAGTTCCTGTCCGCGATCAGCACCCCAGTCGCATCAAATGACTGCAGGTTGCCAATGGGCTCATCCCCCTCGTACGTCGCCACCGTATCGGGCTGGCCATTGGGATGATAGAGACGAAAGGCGCCCTCTCGCGAACCATGGCGCCACGAGATATCCGACAGCAGCACGGCACCATCATCGGTGTAGGTCAGCGCCCGCCCTTCGATCTGGCCGTTGACATAGCTGGCCGAATAGATGAGTTTGCCATTGGCCGCATAGGCTTCTTTCAATCCATCCAACACACCCGCGCGGTAATGCTCGACGAGCCGCAACACACCTGCGGCATCCACTTCACGCAATTCGCCTTGCTTCTTGTCGGCGACGAAATCGACGGTCTGGACACCACCGCCTTCCACCTTCAATGTCCAACGGCCTTCTCGAACACCTTGCACGTAACGCCCCTCACCCCACGGCATTTTCCAGCCACCGTACTGCATCCCCGCCACGAAATCGCCGCGCTGGACCACCTCACCATGGCGCACGCGCTCGGAAGGCCCGTCAAAATCGCCGTGTTTGTATGTATCGAAGCCGGACATCGCCCCCTCATCGTCCTGCGCCTCGATCGTCCAGCGCCCCTCATAGAAATCGTCGACGATCATGCCCTTGGAAACCGTGCCGCCATCACTGACGACCCACGGCCCCTGGCGCAGTCCATCCACATAGGCGCCGGTGGACGCGTAGCCCGACTCGTCGAACTCCGCCCACTTGCCCGACCTCTTGCCCTGGACATAGGCACCCAGCGCCCAGAGCCGCCCGTTACCCAAGAACGCCCACGCCCCATCCTCGGAGCCCTGGTACACCTCTGGACGGGTTTCCCAGGCCATCCTGCTGACACGATAGGCAGAGCCCACATCCTCGTCCTGAGGCGGCACGCGCTCATAAGTCAGCGTGAGCCAGCGTCCTTCGCGCTGCTGAAAAGTCTTTTTGTAGGTGTCGCGATGAGGGTCCTCTGGCGGCTGCCCCACTGACGCCGGGACACCGTCGACGCCAAAGTACCCCACCAGCGTGCCACTCGCGGGCTCCAGCGTGTCGAACTCGGCGATACCGGTCTTGGGCAAAACGGCGCTGTAATCGTAGGGCGGCAACTTGCCCAGCTCTTTCTGGACCAGCGCGGCAGTGAGGACCTTGCGATCAGCGGCGATACGATCCAATACCGACTGCAATGTCTCGAGCCGGCGATAACCACCAGTGGACGGCACGAACCGATAACCATGAAGGGCATACTGCCCCTTTGCCCGCGACAGCACGACCAGCGTCTGGAGATCACTGTCGAGGCTGGCGTAGAACACCGACTCGACACTCGCATCGCCATATCTGTCGAGCACTTGCGGGACGCCATCCGGCGAATCACACAGACATGAGTAGCCCACGACACCCTCGGCCTCGCGGATAAATGCCAGCGTCGCCCCACTCTCCTGGGAAGTTTTTATCAGCGGATGGGCCAGGATTTTTTCGCTATAAAACGGCTCGGCCAAAGCCCCGACGGACACCGAACAGCCCAATACAAACAACAGCAAAAACGCACGCATACGAATCCCTTCGCGCCAAAAGCACAACAAATCCATGGAGATAAAAAAAGCGAGCCGATCGGCTCGCCCGTCATTCGCTACTTAACGCCAAGGCAAGATCGGAATAGCCGTCACCGCGTTCTGCGGGCTGCCCTCGATCACGCGATCGCTGTAGACCAGGTACACCAGCGTATTGCGCTTCTTGTCGAGGAATCGCACCACTTGCATGGTCTTGAACACCAGCGAAGTGCGCTCACGGAACACCTCTTCGCCATCCTTGAGCTCACCCTTGAAGCTGATGGGCCCCACCTGGCGGCAGGCGATGGACGCCTCGGCGCGATCCTCGGCCAGACCCAGGCCGCCCTTCACGCCGCCGGTCTTGGCCCGCGACAGGTAACAGGTCACGCCATCCACCTTGGGATCGTCGAACGCCTCGACCACGATCCGATCGTTCGGCCCGACAAACTTGAACACCGTCGACACTTGGCCAATTTCTTCGGCCGAAGCCAGCAGCGGCACAGCCAGCAGCAAGCCGATCAATCCTTTTGCCAAACCCATGATTTTTCCTTAGACGAGGATCAGGTTGTCACGGTGAACCAGCTCGGGCTCCGCCATGTAACCCAACAGACCGACAATCGCATCAGACGACTGACCGATGATTTTCTGCGCTTCCAACGCACTGTAGTTGGCCAGGCCACGGGCGATCTCGCGACCGTCCGGGGCCACGCACACCACCATTTCGCCCCGACGGAAACTGCCTTGTACCAACTTCACACCCACCGGCAGCAGGCTTTTGTTGCCTTGGGACAGGGCCGTCACAGCACCAGCATCCAGCACCAAGGTGCCACGGGTCTGCAGATGCCCAGCCAGCCACTGCTTGCGCGCCGCCAACATGCCACGCTCCGGAGAGAGCAAGGTGCCGATCCGTTCGCCAGCTTTCAGGCGATCCAGCACCCGCTCCAAGCGCCCACCCACGATGATGGTGTGAGCCCCGGACCGCGCCGCCAGACGCGCGGCGCGCAGCTTGGTCTGCATGCCACCACGGCCCAGCGCACCACCCGTGCCACCCGCCACCGCGTCCAGCGCCGGATCGTCGGCGCGGGCTTCGTAGATCAGCTTGGCATCGGGATTGTTGCGCGGATCGGCATCGAACATGCCGTCGCGATCCGTGAGGATCACCAGCAGATCCGCCTCCACCAGGTTCGCCACCAGCGCGGCCAGGGTGTCGTTATCGCCGAAACGGATCTCGTCGGTGACCACCGTGTCGTTCTCGTTGATCACCGGGATGACTTTCAGCTCCACCAGCGCGCGCAAGGTACTGCGGGCATTGAGGTAGCGCTTGCGGTCGGACAGGTCATCGTGGGTCAGCAGGATCTGCGCCGTATGGCGACCGTGCTCGGCGAAGCTTGATTCCCAAGCCTGCACCAGGCCCATCTGGCCGATGGCGGCGGCAGCCTGCAGCTCATGCATCGCGCTGGGTCGCGACGTCCAGCCCAGGCGGCTCATACCGGCGGCCACAGCCCCGGAAGAGACCAATACCAGCTCGACGCCAGCCTCATGCAAGGCCACCATCTGCTCGACCCACACCGCCATTGCCTGGCGGTCCAGGCCCTTGCCATCTGCCGTCAGCAGTGCGCTGCCGATCTTCACGACCCAGCGCTGCGCACCCGTCACCTTGCTCCGCATCATCTTCAACCTTTGCCAGCGAACGGCGCGACCCAGCGCCGCCCATGGGATTATTCGTATTTGCGTTTTACAGATACCAAAACGCCGCTCGAATGAGCGGCGCCTTGGAAACCGGCTGATTGCGATGATAACACCGCACTGGACCAGTTAATGCCAGCCACCCGAGAATCCTTGGGGGGATCAAGCCTGTGGGAGCAAAGCTTGCTCGCGATGGCCTCGTCACACTCAACACCTTGGCTGACTGCAAACCGCTATCGCGAGCAAGCTTTGCTCCCACAAATTCGCCCACACAGGTACTGGCTTCAGCTAAGTGGCATCAGCACAAGATCAGTCGCGGACGTAGATGATTTCCGGACCGTCTTCGTCATCCACATCTTCTTCATCCCAATCGTCGTCACCGATGTCATGGACCGACTTGACGCCGCTGCGACGCAGGGCACGCTGGTCGTCCAGCGCCTGCAACTGGGCACGAGCCTCGTCTTCGATGCGCTGGTCGAGCTCGGCCAGCTCTTCCTTGTAGGCCGGATCGTTGGCCAGGCGGTCGGCGCGATCTTCCAGGTAACGCATGATGTCATGGCACAGGCGCTCGGTGCCGTCTTTGGCGATGGCCGAGATCACGTAGACCGGACCTTCCCACTCCAGGCGATCGACGATTTCCTTGACCCGCTCCTCATGCTCTTCTTCAAGGATCTGGTCGCACTTGTTCAGCACCAGCCAACGGTCGCGCTCAGCCAGGGCCGGGCTGAACTTGGTCAGTTCGTTGACGATGACTTCGGCGGCATCGGCGGCACTGGTTTCATCCAGTGGCGCCATGTCCACGAGGTGCAGCAACAGACGGGTACGGGACAAGTGCTTGAGGAAACGAATCCCCAGGCCTGCGCCCTCGGAAGCCCCTTCGATCAACCCTGGAATGTCGGCGATTACGAAACTCTTCCAGCGGTCGACGCTGACCACGCCCAGGTTCGGCACCAGGGTGGTGAACGGGTAATCGGCCACCTTCGGCTTGGCCGCCGACACCGAGCGAATGAAGGTACTTTTACCGGCGTTCGGCAAGCCCAGCAGGCCCACGTCAGCCAACACTTTCATTTCCAGCTTCAGGTCACGCTGCTCGCCTGGCTTGCCTGGCGTGGTCTGGCGTGGCGCACGGTTGGTACTGGATTTGAAACGGGTGTTGCCCAGGCCGTGCCAGCCGCCATGGACGACCAGCAGACGCTGGCCGGCCTTGGTCAGGTCGCCAATCACTTCCTGGGTGGCCGAATCGATCACCGTGGTGCCGACTGGCACGCGCAGGATCAGGTCTTCGCCCTTCTTGCCGGTGCAGTCGGTGCTGCCGCCGTTGGAGCCACGCTCGGCATCGAAGTGCCGGGTGTAACGGTAGTCCACCAGGGTGTTGAGGTTTTCGTCGGCGAGCATGTAGATCGAGCCGCCGTCGCCCCCGTCACCGCCGTTCGGGCCACCGTTTTCAATGAATTTTTCCCGACGGAAACTCATGCAACCATTGCCGCCGTCGCCGGCCTTTACTCGAATCGATACTTCATCAACAAACTTCATGACACACGCCTCTCGCCATACGGACGAGCCAAAAAAACAAGACATAAGACTCTTGCAAAAATGAGCGCAGCGACCTGATGACACGCCCCAACCGCAGCGCCGACAGCCCATACAAACAGTTTTGCAAGAGACTCACCCCACAAACGAAAAAGCCCCGTCGCAAGACAGGGCTTTTCCAGCGATCTCGCAATTAAGCTGCGACAACGCTCACGTAACGGCGGTTGAACGCGCCCTTTACTTCAAACTTGATCACGCCTTCGATTTTCGCGAAGAGGGTGTGATCTTTACCCATGCCAACACCGTAACCGGCGTGGAATTGGGTGCCGCGCTGACGCACGATGATGTTGCCCGGAATGATTTTCTGGCCGCCATACATCTTCACGCCAAGGCGTTTGGCTTCTGAGTCGCGACCGTTACGGGTACTACCACCAGCTTTTTTGTGTGCCATGAGTTCAATTCTCCTAGTGAGGAATTAGGCTGAAATTAAGCCTGAATACCGGTGATTTTGATCTCGGTGTACCACTGGCGGTGGCCCATACGCTTCATGTGGTGCTTACGGCGACGGAACTTGATGATGCGGACTTTATCGTGACGACCTTGGGAGATCACTTCAGCCACAACGGTAGCGCCAGCAACGACTGGAGCGCCGATATTCACGTCGTCGCCATTGGCGACCAACAGAACGCGATCAAAAGTCACGGATTCGCCAGTAGCGATTTCCAGTTTTTCGATCTTCAGGTATTCACCTGGGGCGACCTTGTATTGCTTGCCACCAGTAACAATTACTGCGTACGACATGGTATTTCTCCGATAATCCTGCTCACCCAGCGCTTTATAAGAAGAGGTATTGGCTGGCATGGCTGCATGGGCTGGAAGGCCCTGATGCAATTGCGTAAGGCAGGTGCTGCCCAGGAAGTTCAGGGTGCGCGATTGTACGCAAGGCGCAACAGCCTTGCAAGTAGCCGTCCATCGCGCCTTGACAGGCCTGGGTGGGGGTCCTAGCATGCCGCGCAACCCTTCTGGAGCACCTGTCGCTGATGCAACCCCAAGCTTTCTACCGCACGGTGGCGGACGATTTTAGCGCCGTCGACGGCATCATCAAGAAGCAGCTGACTTCCCGAGTGCCGCTGGTATCGAAAATCGGCGACTACATCACATCGGCCGGCGGTAAACGCCTGCGGCCTTTATTGGTGCTGTTGTGCGGCAAGGCCCTGGGTCGCGAAGGCGACGACATGCGCCTGCTGGCCGCCACCATCGAATTCCTGCACACCGCGACCCTGCTGCACGACGACGTGGTCGACATGTCCGGCATGCGGCGTGGTCGTTCGACCGCCAACGCCATGTGGGGCAATGCCCCGAGCGTGCTGGTGGGCGACTTCCTGTATTCGCGCTCGTTCGAAATGATGGTCGAGCTGGGCTCGATGCCGGTGATGAAGATCCTGTCCCAGGCCACGCGCATCATCGCCGAAGGCGAAGTGCTGCAGTTGTCCAAGGTACGCGATGCCAGCACCACCGAAGAAACCTACATGGAAGTCATCCGCGGCAAGACCGCGATGCTCTTCGAAGCCTCGACCCACAGCGCTGCCGCCCTGGCCGGTGCCAGCGCCGAGCAGAGCGAAGCGCTGCGCACCTTCGGTGACCACCTGGGCGTGGCCTTCCAGTTGGTGGACGACCTGCTCGACTACAAGGGCGATGCCGAGACCCTGGGCAAGAACGTCGGTGACGACCTGGCCGAAGGCAAGCCGACCCTGCCGCTGATCTACACCATGCGCGAGGGCACGCCTGAACAGGCAGCACTGGTTCGCCAGGCGATCCAGAAAGGCGGGATCGAAGACCTGGAAAGCATCCGTGTCGCGGTCGAAGCGTCCGGCTCGCTGGACTACACCGCGAACCTGGCCCGGGACTACGTTGCCCGCGCGATCAAATGCCTCGACGCCCTGCCGGCCAGCGAATACCGCGATGCGCTGGTGGAACTGAGCGAGTTTGCGGTCGCCCGTACGCACTGACACACAGGGCTTTTTGTGGGAGCAAGGCTTGCCCGCGATACAGGCGACTCGGTTTCTGAAGGACCGCATCGCCCCCCATCGCGGGCAAGCCTTGCTCCCACAAATTCTCCCTCGCCACAAAAGCCCCGCATCACCCCCCTCGCCACAAAACCCTATATAATGTGCGCCCTTTTGCCCTCCTGATACCCAAGGAACCTTAGTGAGCACGTTGCCTCCCTGCCCGAAATGCAATTCCGAATACACCTACGAAGACGGTACTCAACTGGTCTGCCCGGAGTGTGCCCACGAATGGTCCGCCAGCGGCGAAGCTGAAACAGTGTCCGACGATACCGTGAAGAAAGATTCGGTCGGCAACGTCCTGCAGGACGGCGATACCATCACCGTGATCAAGGACCTCAAGGTCAAGGGCACGTCGCTGGTGGTCAAGGTCGGCACCAAGGTCAAGAACATCCGCCTGTGCGATGGCGACCACGACATCGACTGCAAGATCGACGGCATCGGCCCGATGAAACTCAAATCCGAGTTCGTAAGAAAAGTCTGATACTGCGGCATTCCATCCCACGCCCCGCGTGTGGGATGGAGCTTCGCCCTCTCCGCTTCGTCCCCCATTTCCTGGACATCAGCCAAGTGCCAGCCATCCTGAGCTGCCATAACCCATCGTCAGAAAAACAATCGCAACGCCAATAGAGACTTGCTATTTAGCGAATAAGAATTATTCTCATCGAACCCCATCAAGGAGATGAGAACCATGACTTATTTGATCGATGCCTGGCTGGACCGCCCACATCCCTACCTCAGGATCCTGCATCGGGAAACCGGGGAAGTCTGTGCGGTACTTGAAGAAGAAGCCCTGAACGAGCTGCAGGACCAGGGGGATCTGGACCTCAACAGCCTCAATTCCAGCGAGCCGTTGGTGCTCAAGGAGCTGGTGCGCAATCTGTTCCTGTTCTGCTACGCCCGGGCGTTGCGCCCGACGGGTGATTTCAGCGGCAGGTTCCACGGATGAGCGTAGAAATCATGTGGGAGCGAGCTTGCTCGCGATGGCGGTGTATCAGTCACGAAAGTGTCGACTGACAGTCCGCTTTCGCGAGCAAGCTCGCTCCCACAGTTTTTTGTCCGGCTGTAAAACCGGACAGGGTCTTACAGTACGTCCAACAACTCGACGTCAAACACCAATACGCTGTGCGGTGGAATGCTGCCAACGCCTTGAGCGCCGTAAGCCAGTTCGCTCGGCACGTACAGGCGCCATTTGCTGCCGGCGTTCATCAGTTGCAGGGCTTCGGTCCAGCCTGGGATCACGCCGCCTACCGGGAATTCGGCTGGCTGGCCACGATCGTAGGAGCTGTCGAACACAGTGCCGTCGATCAGGGTGCCGTGGTAATGGGTACGCACCTGGTCTTCACGGGTCGGCTTGGCGCCTTCACCCTGGGTCAGCACTTCGAATTGCAGGCCGGAAGCCAGGGTGGTGATGCCTTCACGCTTGGCGTTTTCGGCCAGGAATGCACGGCCTTCGCCAGCGGCGGCTTCAGCCTTGGCAGCGGCTTCAGCTTGCATGATTTCACGGATGACCTTGAAGCTGGCGGACATTTCGTCCTGGCCCACGCGGCTTGGCTTGCCGGCGAACGCGTCGGTCAGGCCGGCCAGGATGGCGTCCAGGCTCACGCCCGGTGGCGGGTTGTCGCGCAGTTGGTCGCCCAACTGACGGCCAATGCCGTAGCTGACGCGGGTTTCGTCGGTGGACAGGTTAACTTCGGACATGATGCTGCTCCGCTGTGCGGACGGCTCGAGAATTGCCGTGTGTGCCACAGCGCCTCCCGGAGCGCCCGGAACCAAAAGGGCGAGCAGACTAGCACAGATGCCACCACGGGTGACGAGCCCCCTGCGCCAAAGCAAGCCGCCAGAAACGACAACGCCCGCCTGCAATTCTACAGGCGGGCGTTGCGCCAGGGCGGTGAACGGACCTCAGTGCTTGGTCAGTTTGTCCAGATAGCCCATGGCAAATGCCGAGACCACAAAAGTCATGTGGATGATCACGTACCACATCAGGTGCTCGGGATCGACGTTCTTGGCGTCCATGAAAATGCGCAGCAGGTGGATGGAGGAAATGGCCACGATCGAGGCAGCGACTTTCATCTTCAGCGACGAAGAGTCCATCGTGCCCAGCCAGTTGAGCTTTTCCTTGTCGTCGGCGATATCCAGTTGCGAGACGAAGTTCTCGTAGCCGGAAATCATCACCATCACCAGCAGGCCGCCCACCAGCGCCATGTCGATCAACGACAGCAGCACCAGGATCAGGTCGGACTCGGCCATGGAAAACACGTTGGGGATGACGTGAAAAACTTCCTGGAAGAACTTCAGCGCCAGGGCCAGCAAGCCCAGGGACAACCCGAAGTAGATCGGCGCCAGCAGCCAACGGGAGGCGTACATTGCGTTTTCGATAAAGCGTTCCATTGAATCTCATACCAGGGCTGAAAAATCGCGGCGAGTATATCAGCCACGACCGGCCCCACAAACGCCGGGCCCCTCCCTGGTCCCTGCCCTTGTGACAAAATTTTACTGCCGGTGCCCGTGCGGTGATGGCCTTCAATGCAGCGGACGAAACTCGAAGCCGCCGACGTTGCGACAACGGCCTCCATTGATCTCACGCAGTTGGGCTTGCATGTGCAGGGACCAGATCTGCGGGTCGTCGGCCAGCTCGTAGCCGTGCAGCGTCAGGCTTTGCACAATGGTATCGAGGATGGTTTCGGCGGCAGTCGGGCCGGGGAATGGCCCTTGGGCCTTGATGGCAGAAGGTTGTTCACCGGCCATTCCGGCGGCGAAGAGCAAGGTCCACATACCGGTATCTCCCGCCAGGGGGCGGATGGCGCATTCGATACGGGTGACAAGGCCCAGGCATTGACGAGTGAGGCAAAGGTTGCGCGACATGGCGGCGCCCCTCGGTAGATCCGGTATTCAGCCCCGGGAGGAGGCTGTTTCGATCCGATGATGACTCTCGTTATCCTTGAGCTGAGGATAGAAGAAAAGTTCCGGCCGCAAGGACTTTCGAGACCAGAATACGCCGAGCGGTCACAGTGTGAATATTGACGCCAAAGTGGTGGCGTTTTTTAGTGATAACCCACAAAACATTGATTGTGAGAGCAAGCCTGTGGGAGCAAAGCTTGCTCGCGATGGGGTTGTCACATGCAACACTTCTGTTGACTGGACAAACGCTATCGCGAGCAAGCTTTGCTCCCACAGGCTGTTCTCCCACAAGCTCGCTCCCACTTGCTGCGGTCAGGAAAACATCAAGCCGGCTTGGCCTCCGCCAATGCCTGCTGTGCCAGTTCCTTTTCCGCTTCCTTGATGTCGTCTTCGCTGATCATCTCCGCGATCACCCGCAGCCGCTCCACCACGCGGGCGTTGACGCTGCCCTCGGGGAACTCGCCGTTTTCGTCCGGCTCGCCAGCAGGCTCGCCCACCAACAGGCTCAGGGCTTCATCGGCCTGACGCACCGCATAGACATGGAACTGCCCGGCGCGCACGGCGGCCAGCACTTTCTCGTCGAGCATCAGGGTTGCGACGTTGGCCTGGGGAATGATCGCCCCTTGCTCACCGGTCAACCCGCGGGCTTCACAGAGGCGGAAGAAGCCTTCGATCTTCTCGTTGACCCCGCCCACCGCCTGCACTTCACCGAACTGGTTGATCGAGCCGGTAATGGCGAAGCACTGCTTGAGTGGCGTCTTCGACAGGGCCGAGATCAGCGTACACGCCTCGCCCAGGGACGCGCTGTCGCCGTCCACGTAACCGTAGGACTGCTCCAGCGCGATGCTGGCCGAGATCGCCAGCGGGAATTCCTGGGCATAACGACTGCCCAGGTAGCCGGTCAGAATCATCACGCCCTTGGAGTGGATCGGCTGGCCGAGGTTGACCTCCCGCTCGATGTCGACGATACCGCTGCCGCCCGGGTACACCGTGGCGGAAATCCGCGCGGGCACACCAAACGCCGAGTCGCCGACCTCAAGGACTGTCAGCCCGTTGCATTTGCCCACGGCCGCGCCGGCAGTGTCGATCAGGATGATCCCCGCCAACATGTCGTCAAGGATTCGCGCCGAGACACGCCCGGTGCGGGTGGCCTTGGCCTTGAGGGCGCGTTCGATGTGGCCGGCGTCGGTCATCTCGTCACCGGCCAATTGGCGAATGAAATCCGCCTCGCTGACCAGTTGGAACAGATCACCGATACGCGCCGACAAGCGCCCCTGGTGTTCGGCCAGACGCGCACTGTAGGTCGCCAGGCGCGCTACCGCGTCGGCGGTCAGCGGCGCCATGCCCTCTTCCGAAGTGCGGGTCTTGAGCAACTGGGCGAACTGCTCCAGGCTCTCGTCGCCCATCGGGATGTCTTCGTCGAAATCCACCAGCACGCGAAACATTTCCTGGAAGTCCGGATCCAGGTCCTGCAAGGCATAGTAGAGCTGGCGGGCACCGATGATCACGACCTTGACCTGCAGCGGAATGTGCTGCGGCGTCAGGGTCACCGTGGCCAGCCGGCCCAGCTCACCCAGCGGCGATTCCATTTTCAGCTTGCGCGATTGCAGGGCACGCTTGAGCGCATCCCACACGAACGGCTCACCGAGCATTTTTTCCGCTTCCAGAATCAGGAAACCGCCGTTGGCCCGGTGCAAGGCGCCCGGACGCAACTGCCGGTACGTGGTGTAGAGCGCGCCCTGGTCGGTGCTGTATTCGATGCGACCAAACAGGTTGTCGTAGGTCGGGTGCGGCTCGAACACCACTGGCGCGCCGCCGCTGAACGGATGCCCGACCACCAGGCTCGGGGCGTACTGTTCCTCCAGCAGCTTGCGGGCGATGGCGTCGGTCTTGCTGTCGTCCACCAATTGCTCGACCACGGTCTTGAGCAGATAGACCTGCATGGCCTGCAGGTAGCCGCAGACCGCAGCGTTCTCTGCGTATTTCTCCGACAGTGGTGCCAGCAACGGTTGCAGGGCCAGGGTGATGGTTTCTTCATTGAGCTGGCGCAGCTGGTTGCTGGACTCGCGCTTCCATTGCGGCAGGCTGGCGAGCTCCTCGTTCAAGCGCTCTTCCAGGCCCGAGATGTCCTCATGGAAACGCTCGCGCTCGGCTTCCGGCAACTGGGCGAATTCCGCTTCATCCAGGGCCTTGCCTTCGCTCATCGGCGTGAAGGCGATGTTGCTGCTGTCACGGTACAGCGCGACATCCTTCTCCAGCGCCAGGCGCTCGATCACGTCCAAGGCGCGGTCATAGCGCTGGTTGAAGGCGCGGTCGATGGCACTTTTCTTCTGCTGGTAGGACGGGTGTTCGAATACCGCCGGGAATGTCGCCAGCAAGTTGTCGATCAGGCCGTTGATGTCGGCGATGAAAGCACCGGCCGTGCCTGACGGCAGTTCCAGGGCACGGGGTTCGCGAGGCTCATCGAAGTTGTTGACGTAGACCCAGTCCGCCGGGGTCTGCAGGCGCTTGCCTTCGGCCTTGAGGTAGCGTTTGACGAACGAAAACCGGCCAGTGCCGGGCTCGCCCATGACGAATACGTTGTAACCGGGGCGCGGCATGGCCACGCCGAACTGCAAGGCTTCGACCGCACGTTCCTGGCCAAGCACACCGCGGAAGGGCTCCAGATCATTGGTGGTAGAGAAGCTGAACTGTTCAGCGGAAAACGGACGGGTCAGCGCTTCGGGCGCTAGACGCAAGCTGGCAGCAACAGGATCAGGCATCGGGCTTCCTTACATCAGGCGGGGCAGATAGCGGCATTCTGGCGCTGCCTGTACCTGACTGGCAAGGAGCGCCTCTGCCCAAAGCATAGTCAAAGGGGAAACCACGGGCGGGGCCCAGTAGACAGGCGATCTCCCAGTAATGTTTTTGCAAAATGTCACGGAACCCCTGGATCGTGCCTAAACTCCAAATTGCGCGGCTGGAACAATAACCGGCCCACTGGCTGCTATAGGGCCAGACCCTGTCCATCGGTATGCACATAAAGAGAACATAGCTATGAAACGGATTCTTCTCGGTACTCTCTTCACCGCTGTATCCATCAACGCCATGGCTCAGGCGCCGGGCGGCCCGGATTGCGGCTGGGGCAACATGCTGTTCGAAGGTCAGCGTGGCACTCCGGCACACTTCCTGGCATCCACTACCAACGGCACGTCCGGTAACGCTACCTTCGGCATGACATCCGGCACCAACGGTTGCTCGACCAACGCGGCACTGACCTACGGTGGCAAGTCCTGGCTGGCCATGAATGGCATGATGAACGAGCTGTCCGAAGACATGGCCAAGGGTCAGGGCGAAGCGCTGACCACCTATGCCGTGGTACTGGGCGTGGCGCCGGAAGACCGCGCACACTTCTCCGCTGTGACCCACGAGCACTTCCAGCAGATCTTCAGCAAGGCTGACGTGACCGCCGAAGACGTGCATACCAACACCCTGGCCGTGCTGAAAAGCGATCCTCGCCTGGCCAAGTACGCCACTCAAGCTTAAGCTCGACACCACTCGCTCCTCTCGGGGAGCGGGTTTTCTTTTTGGGGCCCCTTCGGTCTTTATTTTTCGCCTTTCCAAGTAGCCGACTATGCTCAAACGCCTTGCCTGGCTGGCGCTCTGCGTGTGCGCCCCGCTGTCCGCCGCGCCTCATGTCGACCCTCAACGTTTGCAGCAACTGGCCAATGACCGCTTCTGGATTTCCCTGGGCCACTACGAAACCGCCAAGCTTGGCGGTTGGCGCAGCTATATCAGCGACAAAAAATTCTTCCTCGCGCCCGATGGCAACGAACATCCCGAGCGTGAACTGAGCGCCACGCTAAAAGCCCTGTACGGCCCGGCCAGCGCCGGCCAGCAGCATGCCCAGTGCGTGTACCCGGCGCGAACGCGCTGGCTCAAGGCCCAGCTCAACCTGACGGATCTGCCGGCCGTTACCTGCAGCGACTTCAACCAATGGTTCAAGGACGTCTCGCCCCACAGCGCGGTGATGATCTTCCCCGCCGCGTACCTGAACAGCCCGTCCTCGATGTTCGGCCACACCCTGCTGCGCATCGACCAGGCCGATGTGCAAAGCGACAAGACCGCCCTGCTCAGCTATGCGATCAATTTCGGCGCCTACATCGAAGGCTCGGACAACAGCATCCTCTATGCCTGGAAGGGCCTGATGGGCGGCTATCCCGGCCTGTTCGCCCTGGTGCCGTACCAGGAAAAACTCTCCGAGTACCGTAGCCTGGAGAACCGCGACCTGTGGGAATATCGCCTGAACCTGAGCCAGGCGGAAACCGAGCGCATGGTCGAGCACGTCTGGGAACTCAAGCAGATTCAGTTCGACTATTTTTTCTTCGACGAAAACTGCTCCTATCGCCTGCTCGAATTGCTGCAAGTGGCTCGCCCCAGCCTGCGCCTGACCGAACAATTCCCGCTGACCGCGATTCCCACCGACACCGTCAAGGCAGTGAAAGAATCCGGCCTGGTGGAAAGCATCCAGTATCGACCGTCCCGTGAACGGGAACTGCTCAGCCGCGCCGAACCGCTCAGCGATGATGAACAGCAATGGGTACTGAAAGTCAGCGCCGACCAGCAGCAACTGCAAGCCCTCGGCTTCAAGGCGCTGCCGCGCGAACGCCAGGCGCTGATCATCGATGCGGCCTATCGCCTGGAGCGCTATCGCGCCAACGGCCAGGAACGTGATCCGCAGCGCTCCCAGCGCAGTTTCGAACTGTTGCGGGCGATCAACCAGAACCCCGCGCCGGAACTCGATATCCCGCAACCGGGCCTGCCCGAGGACGGTCATCAATCGCGCACCTGGCAGGCTGGCCTCGGCACGCGAGGCGACCGGGCGTTCGGCGAGTATGGCTTGCGCATGGCCTATCACGATCTCAACGACAACGCCGAGAGCTTCCCCTTGGGCGCGCAGATCGAAATCCTGCAATTGAAACTGCGCCAGTACGAAGGCAATGACTGGCAGGTGCAACAACTGGACCTGGCGACCATTCGCTCCCTGACCCCACGCAATGAGCTACTGCAACCGCTGTCCTGGCAGGTCACCGGCGGCCTGGAGCGGGTGCCGGGCAAACACGACGACGAAACCCTGGTCAGCCACGTCAACGGTGGCGCGGGTGGCACCTGGGCGCTGGGCGAAGAGGTGCTGGGTTTTGCCCTGGGCACGGTGCGGGTCGAGCACAACAATGACTTCGCCCAATTCATCGCCCCGGCTGCCGGTTTCAACAGCGGGGTACTGTGGAAAAACCCGCTGGGCAACCTGAGCCTGGAAGCCAAGGGTGATTATTTCGTCAACGGCGAAGTGCGTCGCAGCCTGAGCTTGAATCAACAATGGGAATTGTCCCGCAACCTCGGCCTGCGCCTGAGTGCACAGCGGGAATTCAGCCAGTTGGCCTCGCCGGAAAACGAAGTGATGCTTGAGGTGAAGTGGTACCACTACTGACCATGGCCTGCGCAACGAACGGATTAATCACCACGCTTTCACGCCTTACTGACGAATCCACTTCTAGACTTATCGTATGAGCGGGATTCGGCAGGAAAGCAGAAATGAAGCGCACGGCAGTGGTCCTGGGTATGTTGATGTTGCTCGGTGGCTGTGAAACCACCCACGAAGACCTGATCGCCCGGGGTTATCCGCCAGCGTTCGCCGACGGCTACGACGACGGTTGCAGCAGTGGCCGGCAAGCCGCCGGGGTGATCACCGGCCAATTCAGGAAAGACGTGCCGCGTTACCTCAAGGATCCGCGTTATGCCGAGGGCTGGAGCGATGGCTTCCGCCAGTGCCAGGCCATGCGCGAGAGCGAAGAGCGTAATGCCTATCGCGAGCGCCATTGGGACGAGCGTGAACGGGCCTGGCAGCAACAAAAAGACCAGGACGCCGCCCGGGCTTATCGCTCGCCATAAGTCGCGTACAGACATCCGTCGAAACCAAAACCCTGTGACCATGGCCCAAACTCCAATGCAGAGGAGCAAATGTCATGAGCCGCGCCTTCGTCAACGAAGATAATGCCGCTGCCCAGGCCGACCAGCCGGTCGAACGCCAGGTCAGCGCGCAACCCAACTACGTCACGCCCACCGGACTTGCCCAGCTACAGGCCCGGGTCGCCGAGTTGCAGGCGCTGCACACCCAGCAGGCGAGCCGAGGGGAGCTGGCGGACAAGCAGCGGATCGCCGACCTTGAACGGGATCTGCGCTATTTCACGCAGCGCCTGCAAAGCGCCCAGGTCGTTGCGCCGACTTCATCCGATCAAGTGCGGATCGGACACTGGGTGACCTTTGTCGATGAGCATGATCATGAGCAGCGGGTGCAATTGGTCGGGGAAGACCAGGCCGATGCGGCCAGTGGGCTGATCAACTGGGGCTCGCCGCTGGGACGGGCGCTACTAGGGGCGAAGGTTGGGGATGAGGTGACATGGGAGCGACCATTGGGAAATCTCGTTATCGAGGTCGTTGCGATAGATCTCCAGTGATACTACCGACCGGTTTAAACATGCCTGAAGCTTCTAACAAGGCCCGATATTACGCGGTGCTCGGGTAGCCCCATCAATTAAGCCTTACATACTGTGGGAGCGAGCTTGCTCGCGATGAGGGAGTGCCAGTCAACATTTCCACTGACTGTCACACCACTATCGCGAGCAAGCTCGCTCCCACAATGGATTTACATGCATAAAAAAACGGAGCCTTCGAAGGCTCCGTTTTTCATGCAACCGACCGAATCAGGCCAATTTCTTGTGCCGTACGCGATGCGGCTGGGCAGCAGCCTCGCCGAGGCGTTTCTTGCGATCGGCTTCGTACTCGGTGTAGTTGCCTTCGAAGAACACCGCTTGCGAGTCGTCTTCGTATGCCAGGATGTGGGTCGCCACGCGGTCGAGGAACCACCGATCGTGGGAGATCACAATGGCGGCGCCCGGGAAGTCCAGCAAGGCTTCTTCCAGGGAACGCAGGGTTTCGACGTCGAGGTCGTTGGACGGTTCGTCGAGCAGCAGGACGTTGCCGCCCTCCTTCAAGGTCAACGCCAGGTGCAAGCGACCGCGCTCACCACCGGACAAGTCCTTGACGAACTTCTGCTGGTCGCCGCCCTTGAAGTTGAAGCGGCCCACATAAGTGCGCGACGGGATTTCATAGTTGCCGATGCGGATCTGGTCGGAACCGTCGGAGATCTGCTGGAACACGGTCTTGCTGCCGTCCAGGTCTTCGCGGCTCTGATCGACGCAGGCCAGTTGCACGGTCTCACCGATTTCGATGCTGCCCGAATCCGGCGTTTCCTTGCCCATCAGCATGCGGAACAGCGTGGATTTACCCGCGCCGTTACCGCCGATCACACCGACGATGGCGCCTTTTGGCATGGAGAACGAGAGGTTGTCGATCAGCACGCGGTCGCCATAACCCTTGGTGACGTTCTTGAACTCGATGACCTTGTCACCCAGGCGCGGACCGGCCGGGATGTAGATCTCGTTGGTTTCGCTGCGCTTCTGGAATTCCTGGGATTGCATTTCCTCGAAGCGTTGCAGACGGGCCTTGGATTTGGACTGGCGGGCCTTGGCGCCTTTGCGCACCCACTCCAGTTCTTCCTTCATGGCTTTTTCATGGGCCGACTGCTGCTTGGATTCCTGGGCCAGACGATCGGACTTGGCTTCCAGCCAGCCCGAATAGTTGCCCTCGTACGGAATGCCTGCGCCGCGGTCGAGTTCCAGGATCCAGCCGGCGACGTTGTCCAGGAAGTAACGGTCGTGCGTGATCGCAACCACGGTGCCTGGGAAGTCGTGCAGGAAGTGTTCGAGCCAGGCGACGGAATCGGCGTCCAGGTGGTTGGTCGGTTCGTCGAGCAGCAGCATGTCCGGGGCCGACAGCAGCAGGCGGCACAGGGCCACGCGGCGCTTTTCACCACCAGACAGGTGTTCGACCTTCGCGTCCCAGGCCGGCAGGCGCAGCGCATCGGCGGCGACTTCCAGCTGGCGATCCAGGTTGTGGCCGTCGCTGGCCTGCAGGATCGCTTCGAGCTTGGCCTGTTCGGCGGCCAGCTTGTCGAAGTCGGCATCCGGATCGGCGTAGGCGGCATAGACCTCGTCGAGGCGCGCCTGGGCGTCCTTGATCACGCTGACCGCTTCCTCGACCACTTCACGGACGGTCTTGCTCGGGTCCAGCTGAGGTTCCTGGGGCAGGTAGCCGATGTTCAGGTCCGGCATCGGGCGGGCTTCGCCGTCGAATTCGTTATCGACGCCGGCCATGATTTTCAGCAGCGTGGATTTACCCGAACCGTTGAGGCCCAGTACGCCGATCTTGGCGCCGGGGAAGAAGGACAGTGAAATATTTTTCAGGATTTCCCGCTTCGGCGGAACAACTTTGCTCAGCCGATGCATGGTGAAGACGTATTGAGCCATGGTGAACCTAGCGTCAGTGACAGGTGAAAAGAACGAGCCAGGCCATGCGCGGCGCCGGCTCTTGACGGTCATCAATGCCTGCGCGCGGATAGAGCCTGGGAATCTGGAGCTGGAACGCTCTTGTTTGACCGGCAAAGCTACCTCAACCGTCGGTCAAGGTCCAGCCGCCAAGGGCTGGCACTTTGCCACAAGTCAAGGCATGCTAGCCGCCCTTCGGGCGTCCGGCTTATAGTGCACGTCGCGCCAGTCCAGCAAACTGCAGGATTACAGCTTGTCCAACGTCACTCCGCCCCTGTCCCCTCGCGCACCCGCTGTCGTGCCCGGCTCGCCCCTGCGCGGGACATTGAAGAGTGCGCTGGCCACACTGGTGTTGCTGTTGCTCGGCTTGCTGTTCTGGCAATTGCTCGACCAACTGCGCGAAACCCAACAGCAACAACGCCAATACACCATCGACTACACCGCCGATCTCGCCGCGCAGGTCAGCCTGAACATGGCCCTGAACGCGCAAATCGCCCTCAACCTGCTACCAATCGTCGAACAACCACAAACGACCGACGAACAGCAGGCACTGGTGCGCAAACTCCAGCAATCGCTGCCTGAACTGCGCAGCCTGGCCCTGCTGAGCCCCTCCGGCCGAGTACTCAGTGACAGCGACGCCGACAGCCCCGACGCCGATTACCTCGGCGAGCTGGTGCGGCGCAGCCGGGCCCAGGCCCATTATTTCAGCAATGCCGAAGACGGCTCCGTGGTGCATCTATTGTTGCATCAGGCCAGCGGCAGTAGCCGTGGCTACTGGGCCCTGCGCCTGAACCCGAATTTTTTCTCCACCCTGACCAAGCAGACCGATATGGGGCTGCGCCCGCTGTGGCTGGTGGAAAACCGTCTCAACCAGCAGATCATCAGCCGCGACGAAAACCTGCCCTCGAGCAGCCCTACCCATTTGTCCCCGGATGACCTGGAGAACACCGTACTGACCGTGCCCTTGAGCAGCAGCGACTGGCAACTGCGGGGGCTGTTCGACCGTCGCCAGGTGATCGAACAACTGCTGCCGGCCTTCATCGGCAAATGCCTGCTGGGCCTGGCGTTTTCGTTGTTGCCGGTGATTGCGCTCCTGAACATGCGCCGGCGTCAGCGGCAGTTGCATGAAGGTCGGCGGCGCTACCAGGATATTTTCGAAGGCACTGGCGTGGCCCTGTGCGTGCTTGACCTATCGGGGCTCAAGGCCTTTTTTGAGCGGGCCGGCCTGCACACGGGCGATCAATTGCGCGCCTGGACGAAAACCTCCCATCAACTCGAGCAATTGCGCCAGGAAGTCCACGTCACCGAAGTCAACCAGATGGCGTTGAAGCTGCTCAATGTCGATTCCTGCGACCAGGCCTGGCAACTGCTGGTCGGCAAAGGTGCGCAGGACAACAACCCCGTCGGCTCGAAGCTGCTCGAAGCGCTGCTCGATCAACACAAGCAACTGGAACTGGAAATCAAGCTCCAGGACGCCCATGGCCGCGACCAGTACCTGTGGCTGGTGCTGCGCCTGCCGGAAAAACAGCAAGACCATAACGCGGTCATCCTGAGCATCAGCGACATCACCAGCCGCAAGCTGATCGAGCTCTCGCTGCTCGAACGCGAGGGTTTCTGGTCCGACGTGGTGCGCACCGTGCCGGATCATCTCTATGTGCAGGACGTCATCAGCCAGCGGATGATCTTCAGCAACCACCACCTGGGCCAGACCCTGGGGTACGACCGCACCGAACTGCACCAGATGGGCGAGTACTTCTGGGAAATCCTGCTGCACAGCGACGATGCCGATCATTACCACAGCCTGCGCCAGGCACAACGGCGGGGCGGGTACACGCAATTGTTGCAATGCCAACTGCGCTTTCGCCATCGCAATGGCAAATGGCGCTGCTTCGACATCCGCGAACAGGCCCTGGCCCGGGACCGGGAAAACCAGGTGACACGAATCATCGGCGTAGCCAAGGACATCACCGAGCAGATCGAGGCCAGCGAATCGCTGCGTGACAGCGAGCAACGCTACCGGATGCTCGCCGAAAGCATCAGCGACGTGATTTTCTCCACCGACAACAAGCTTTCGCTCAACTACGTCAGCCCGTCGGTGCAAGCGGTGCTGGGCTACACCGCCGACTGGATCTTCCAGAACGGCTGGCAATCGATCATCGCCAACCCGCAACAACTGACCGGCATCTACAGCATGATGGACCGGGTCAGCAAAGCCCTCGACAAGCCCGACCAACTGGCCGAGCTGCGCAACCAGATGCAGACCCAGTTGTTCCTGTTCGACTGCCTGCGTGCCGACGGGCGCAAGATTCCCATCGAGCTTCGGCTGGTACTGGTGTGGGATGAACACGGCGCGTTCGAAGGCGTGCTCGGCGTCGGTCGCGACATCAGCCAGCAGCGTCGCGCCGAAAAAGACCTGCGCATGGCCGCTACGGTCTTCGAGCACTCGACCTCGGCGATCCTGATCACCGACCCGGCCGGCTACATTGTCCAGGCCAACGAAGCCTTCAGTCGCGTCAGCGGTTATGCCGTGTCGCAAGTGCTGGACCAGTTGCCCAACATGCTGACCGTGGACGAACAGCAGGAAGCCCACTTGCGCTACGTGCTCAAGCAGTTGCAACAGCACAGCACCTGGGAAGGCGAAGTCTGGCTCAAGCGCCGCAATGGCGAGCATTACCCGGCCTGGGTCGGCATTACGGCCGTGCTGGATGACGAAGGCGACCTGGCCAGCTATGTATGCTTCTTCAGCGACATCAGCGAGCGCAAGGCCAGCGAGCAGCGCATTCATCGCCTGGCCTATTACGATGCCCTGACTCACCTGCCCAACCGCACGCTGTTCCAGGATCGCCTGCACACCGCGCTGCAATCGGCCGAGCGGCAGAAGTCCTGGGTCGTGCTGATGTTCCTCGACCTGGACCGCTTCAAGCCGATCAACGACTCCCTCGGCCATGCCGCCGGCGACCGGATGCTCAAGGAAATGGCCACGCGCCTGCTCGGCTGCGTCGCCGACGACGACACCGTGGCACGCATGGGTGGCGATGAATTCACCCTGCTGCTGCAACCACGCGCCAGCCGCGAAATGGCGCTGAACCGGGCAATCAACGTAGCCGAGCAGATCCTCGCCAGCCTGGTCCGGCCATTCGTGCTCGAAGGCCGGGAGTTCTTCGTCACCGCCAGTATCGGTATCGCCCTGAGCCCCCAGGACGGCAACGAACTGAGCCAATTGATGAAAAATGCCGACACCGCCATGTATCACGCCAAGGAGCGTGGCAAGAACAACTTCCAGTTCTATCAAGCGGACATGAACGCCAGCGCCCTGGAGCGCCTGGAGCTGGAAAGCGACCTGCGCCACGCCCTGGAACAGAACGAGTTCGTGCTGTATTACCAGCCGCAGTTCAGCGGCGATGGCAAACGTTTGACTGGCGCCGAAGCCCTGCTGCGCTGGCGCCATCCACGACGCGGGTTGGTGCCGCCGGGGGATTTCATCCCGGTACTCGAAGAACTCGGCTTGGTGGTGGACGTCGGCGACTGGGTCATCACCGAGGCCTGTCGGCAGCTCAGAACGTGGCACCAGGCCAAGGTCCGGGTGCCGAAGGTCTCGGTCAACATTTCGGCCCGGCAGTTCTCCGACGGCCAGTTGGGCACGCGCATCGCCAATATCCTGCGCAGCACCGGCCTGCCGCCAGCCTGCCTGGAGCTGGAACTGACGGAAAGTATCCTGATGCGCGAAGTCAGCGAGGCGATGCAGATCCTGGCCGGGCTGAAAAACCTGGGCCTGAGCATCGCCGTCGATGATTTCGGCACCGGTTATTCGTCGCTCAACTACCTCAAGCAATTCCCCATCGACGTGCTGAAGATCGACCGCACCTTCGTCGACGGCCTGCCGTCCGGCGAGCAGGATGCACAGATCGCCCGGGCGATCATCGCCATGGCTCACAGCCTCAACCTGGCGGTGATCGCCGAGGGTGTCGAGACCCACGAGCAACTGGACTTCTTGCGCGAACACGGTTGCGACGAAGTCCAGGGCTACCTGTTCGGCCGGCCGATGCCGGCCACCCGGTTTGAAGCGCAGTTCAGCAATGATGCGTTGTTCATGCTCGACTGAGGCCCTTCAGCGCCTGTAGCGGCCTCATCGCGAGCGAGCTCGCTCCCACAGGTTATGTGTACGCAGGTCCAATGTAGGAGCGAGCTTGCTCGCGATGAGGCCCGCCAGGGCAACGCAGAATGGCGCGTGAAACCCATTCGTCCGCGACATGACGCCCTTTCATATGCCTTCCAAAACCGGTTGAGGTAGAATGCCCCCCTTTTCTGCCCCCGATCCTTGAGGACCGCCATGTTCAGCCGTGATTTGACTATTGCCAAGTACGACGCCGATCTCTTTGCCGCCATGGAGCAAGAAGCTCAGCGCCAGGAAGAGCACATTGAGCTGATCGCTTCGGAAAACTACACCAGCCCCGCGGTGATGGAAGCTCAAGGCTCGGTACTGACCAACAAGTACGCCGAAGGCTACCCAGGTAAGCGTTACTACGGTGGTTGCGAGTACGTCGACGTGGTCGAGCAACTGGCCATCGACCGCGCCAAGCAACTGTTCGGTGCCGATTACGCCAACGTCCAGCCGCACGCAGGCTCCCAAGCCAACTCCGCCGTGTACCTGGCGCTGCTGTCGGCCGGTGACACCATCCTGGGCATGAGCCTGGCCCACGGCGGTCACCTGACCCACGGCGCCAGCGTTTCCTCCTCCGGCAAGCTGTACAACGCCGTCCAGTACGGCATCGACGGCAACGGCCTGATCGACTACGACGAAGTCGAGCGCCTGGCCCTCGAGCACAAGCCGAAAATGATCGTGGCCGGTTTCTCCGCCTACTCCCAGGTCCTCGACTTCCCGCGCTTTCGCGAGATCGCCGACAAGGTCGGTGCCTACCTGTTCGTCGACATGGCCCACGTTGCCGGCCTGGTCGCCGCTGGCGTCTACCCGAACCCGGTGCCATTCGCCGACGTGGTCACCACCACCACCCACAAGACCCTGCGCGGTCCACGTGGCGGCCTGATCCTGGCGCGCGCCAATGCCGACATCGAGAAGAAGCTGAACTCCGCCGTCTTCCCAGGCGCCCAGGGTGGCCCACTGGAGCACGTGATCGCAGCCAAGGCGATCTGCTTCAAGGAAGCGCTGCAACCTGAGTTCAAGGCTTACCAGCAACAAGTGGTGAAGAATGCCAAGGCCATGGCCGGCGTGTTCATCGAGCGCGGCTTCGACGTGGTGTCCGGCGGTACTGAAAACCACCTGTTCCTGCTCTCGCTGATCAAGCAAGAGATCTCCGGTAAAGACGCCGACGCGGCGCTGGGCAAGGCGTTCATCACCGTCAACAAGAACTCGGTGCCAAACGACCCACGCTCTCCGTTCGTCACCTCGGGCCTGCGCTTCGGCACCCCGGCCGTGACCACTCGTGGCTTCAAGGAAGCCGAGTGCAAGGAACTGGCTGGCTGGATCTGCGACATCCTGGCGGACCTGAACAACGAAGCGGTCATCGACGCCGTGCGTGAGAAGGTCAAGGCCATCTGCAAGAAGCTGCCGGTCTACGGCGCTTAATCAGCCCGCCAGAGCGCAGTTGAACAAGGCCCGCATCGAAAGATGCGGGCCTTTTTTATTGCCTGCTCGGATGCACGCCGAAGACCAGGGTGTGCATAGCTGTTATTTCCTTACTGACTCGCTCAGGCAGCTGGCGACTTTTTTCCTGCCGAGAAAACGCTCAAGCACAGGGCTTTCACCCCAACTGGTAAGACCGGCCAAGCCAAATCATCACAATCGAGCTTGCATCCCCGCGAAAACAGCGCCTAGACTGCGCCTGCACTGGACAAACCGGTAAGACCAAAATAATGAAGTCCCGACGCCAGCCCTCCCCTGGCGAACAAGGACACCGAACCAGGAATCCCTCCCATGCTCAAATGGTGCTCGCGGTCGATCTTCCTTCAAGTTGTCCTCGGACTGGTGCTCGGCATCGTCTGCGGGCTTACCCTTCCAGAATATTCTGCACAGCTCAAACCCCTCGGCGACGGTTTTATCAAGCTGATCAAGATGCTCATCGGCCTGATCGTGTTCTGCGTGGTGGTCAGCGGCATCTCCGGCGCCGGCGATCTCAAGAAGGTCGGGCGCATCGGCCTCAAGTCGGTCATCTACTTCGAAATACTCACCTCCATTGCCCTGGTCATCGGCCTGGTCCTTGCTTTCAGCACAGGCATTGGCAGCGGCGCGAACATCCACCTGGAGCAGCTCTCCAGCGCTGATGTGAACGATATCGCCCAGCGCGGCCAGCACATGGTCACCACCACCCAGTTCCTGATGAACCTGATCCCGACCTCGGTGATCGGCGCGTTCGCGGAAAACAACATCCTGCAGGTGCTGCTGTTTGCCGTGCTGTTCGGCAGCGCGTTGAACCTTGTTGGTGACGCTGCTTCCGGCATTTCACGCCTGATCAACGAACTCAGCCACGTGATCTTCCGCATCATGGGCATGATCGTGCGCCTGGCCCCGATCGGCGTCTTCGGGGCCATTGCCTTCACCACCAGCAAATATGGCCTGGATTCGCTACAGCACCTGGGCAGCCTCGTCGGCCTGTTCTACCTGACCTGCAGCGCTTTTGTCGCGGTGATCCTGGGTGCGGTGATGCGCGTGTCGGGCCTGCCGATGCTGCCATTCCTCAAATACCTGCGCGAAGAGCTGCTGATCGTACTCGGCACCGCATCGTCCGATGCCGTGCTGCCACAGATCATGCGCAAGCTCGAACACCTGGGCATCGGCAGCTCTACCGTGGGCCTGGTCATTCCAACCGGCTACTCGTTCAACCTGGATGGTTTTTCGATCTACCTGACCCTGGCCATTGTCTTCATCGCCAACGCGACCGGCACGCCCCTGGCCATGAGCGATCTGTTGACCATCCTGCTGGTCTCGCTGATCACCTCCAAGGGTGCCCATGGGATTCCCGGCTCGGCGCTGGTGATCCTGGCAGCGACGCTGACGGCGATCCCGGCAATCCCGGTGGTCGGCCTGGTGCTGGTGTTGGCCGTGGACTGGTTCATGGGCATCGGTCGTGCCCTGACCAACCTGATTGGCAACTGCGTGGCCACCGTGGCGATTGCCCGCTGGGAAAAAGACATCGACATCCCTCGGGCGCGCAAGGTGCTGTCCGGCCAACAAGGCTATACCTTCCAACCCAGGAAACCGGTGGGCAGTGCCCATCACCAGCAATTCTGAAAGACGGCGATGCCGGCCCGCGAACCGGCATCGCCTGATCGATTTTCAAGGAGTCACATGTGATCAGTTCATCGACCGTCGTCAATTCCGTGGTGGAGAAACTCCGCGCCGCCCTCGCCCGGGGCCAGTGGCGCTCGGGCGACATGCTGCCCGGCCAGCGCGAGCTGGCCGAGCAACTGGGCATCAGCCGACCCAGCCTGCGTGAAGCGGTGATTGTGCTGGAGACCCTGGGCCTGGTGCGCTCGATGCCCGGCAAAGGCGTCGTGGTGCTGGAGGCCCATCTCAACGATGCTGCCGGTGAAGGCAGCGCCATGGCCGGCGCGAGCCTGGAAGACCTGCTGCAACTGCGCTACACCCTGGAACCGTTCATCGTCGGCCTGGTGGCCCAGTCCATCAGCAGCAAGGAGGTCGGCCAGTTGCGCCTGACCCTCATGGACATGCGCGAAGCCCTGGAAGCCAACGACAGCGATGCCTGCGCCAACGCCTACATCGCTTTCCATGAAGAATTGTTTGCCCTGACGTCCAACCCGATTTTCCAGAACGTGGTCCAGCAGACCAGTAACGCTCTCAAGCAGAGCGCCGATGTGTTGCGCAATTCGCCCGAGCACCTGGCCGAACGCCTGGAAGAGAACGAAGCCGTGGTCCGTGCCATCCGGGGCAAGAACAGCGCCCAGGCCAGCGCCGAAATGCGCCGGCATATTCTCCGGGAAGGCCAGCGCATGGGCATCGAATTGAACATTCCGGACGACAACCTCGGCACCTGAGCCATTGCCTGTGGAGACCGCCATGAACAACCTCATGCCCCATCAACCCCAGCACAACCACAACGTGCTGGCCACCCTGCCCCTGCCCGGCCGGATCGGCAAACCGTCGGTGGACGATATCTATCCGCAGATCTTCGACGCCATCCTCGAACAACGCATTGCCCCGGCCAGCCGCTTCACCGAGGAAAGCCTGGGGGATGTGTTCGGCGTCAGCCGCAGCGTCATTCGCCGCGTTCTGGCACGCCTGTCCCATCAGCAAGTGGTGATCCTGCGGCCCAACCACCGGCCACAGGTTGCCGCGCCAGACCTGGAGCAGACCCGGCAGATCCTCCACGCTCGCCGCCTGGCAGAGCAGACCCTGGTGCGCCTGGCCTGCAAGGCGCCGCAGCCCAAGGACCTGCAACAGCTGCGCGATCTGGTGGAGCGCGAGCGCCAATGCCTGGCTCGTGGCGAGCGTGGCCCGGCGATCCGCCTGTCCGGCGAGTTTCACCTGCAACTGGCCGCCATGGCCGGCAACGCGCCGTTAATGCAATTTCTCGGCAGCCTGGTGCCGTTGACCTCGTTGGCCCTGGCCCGACACGAGATCAAGTCTCGCAGGCACTGTGCCTGGCAGGAACACCTGGCAATCGTCGACGCCGTGGAAGGCCGCAACGTCAACGAAGCGGTGCGGCTGATGGACGAGCACCTGGACCATCTGGAGCAAAAACTGCTGCTGGCCGCAGGTACGGGTTCGTCAAAGTAGCGCGGCTTCGAAGCCGGCGCGGATCTTCTCTTCCGGCAGTTCGTCGGCGATGAATACGATCACGCTTTCCCGGGCCTCGCCGGGGGCCCATTCGGTGTCCCAATCGAAACCGTACAACTTGAGCACGCCCTGGAATACCAACCGACGGGGTTCGCCGGCGATGTTCAGCACGCCCTTGTAGCGCAGCAATTGCTTGCCGTGTTCTTCCAGCAACTGATTCATGAACTCGCTGAGCTTGTCGATATCCAGCGCCTTGTCGGTACGCAGCACCAGGCTGCTGATGCGATCGCCCGGGGTGGCCTTGCCGACCGGTCGCAGGCTGAACCCTGCGCCCAGGTCCGCATTGAGATTGAAGCCACGAATATCGAGCAGTTCGGCCAGGTCGATCTTGCCGTGTTCCACCACCCTGATGGGTGCCCGCCGGTTGATGCGCGTCAGGCGCTCGCCAAGGGCCTGGACCTGGGCCGTGTCCACCAGGTCGGTCTTGCTCAGGAGCAGGCGATCGGCAAACCCGACCTGGGCCTGGGCGATGGCCTGGGCCAGGTGGATCTCGGCATGAGCTGCGTCCACCAGCGTAAGAATGCCGTCGAGGATATAGCGCTCGCGCAGGTCCTCGTCGATGAAAAAAGTCTGCGCCACCGGGGCCGGGTCGGCCAGGCCGGTGCATTCGATCACCAGGCGATCGAAGGCAATCTCGCCGCTGTCCAGCCGCTCGAGCAACAGGTACAGGGCCTTGGTCAGGTCGGTGTGGATGGTGCAGCACACGCAACCGTTGGCCAGGGTCATGACTTGCACCGGCTCGTCGCCCAGCAGTTGGGTGTCGATGCCGGCATCGCTGAATTCGTTCTCGATCACGGCGATTTTCAGGCCGTGCTCGGCCTTGAGTAGATGGCGCAACAGCGTGGTCTTGCCGGCGCCGAGGAAGCCGCTGAGGATGGTGACCGGGATGGGAGAGGACAACATGATTCTCCTGTTTCGAAATTAAAGAAAAGCACAAACCAATGTGGGAGCGAGCCTGCTCGCGATAGCGGTAAGTCAGTCAACACCAATACTGCTGACCCGACGCTATCGCGAGCAAGCTCGCTCCCACAAGGGGATCGACCTCAGTTCAACAGCACTTGGGCCCACCCTTGCCGCCGTAACGGGCCTCCTGGCGTTCGCGAAAGAACGCCTCGTAGTCCATCAACGGTTTGTCCGGGTGCTTGGTTTGCATGTGCTCGACGTAGTTGTCGTAGTCGGGCATGCCGACCATCAGGCGGGCGGCCTGACCGAGGTATTTACCGAGGCGACTCAAGTCATTGAACATCGTTGCAATCCCCTATCAAGCGTCCGGCAAGGCCTGGAATGGCGCTTCCTTGTCCGTGCGTTCCTTGGTGCCCCAGGCGGCGACGCCGACCTTGAGCGCGTAGAACAAAATGCTGAAGACCACGAACAGGAACAATGCCGTCAGCGTCGCGTTGGTGTAGGCGTTGAACACCACGTGCTGCATCTGCTCGATGCTCTTGGCCGGGGCCAGGACCTGGCCGGCGGCCAGGGCATCGTTGTATTTGCGCGCCAGGGCCAGGAAGCCGATCGCCGGGTTGGCGTCGAACAGCTTGATCAGGCCCGCGGTGGTGGTGCAGATCAGCAGCCAGGCCGCCGGCAGCAGCGTGACCCAGACGTAGCGCTGGCGCTTCATCTTGATCAGGACCACGGTGGCGAGCATCAGGGCGATACCGGCCAGCATCTGGTTGGAGATGCCGAACAGTGGCCACAAGGTATTGATGCCGCCCAGCGGATCGATCACGCCCTGGTACAGCAGGTAGCCCCACATCGCTACGCAACCGGCGGTGGCGATCAGGTTGGCCGGCCAGGATTCGGTGCGCTTGAGCGAAGGCACGAACGAGCCGAGCAAGTCCTGCAGCATGAACCGCCCGGCACGGGTGCCGGCGTCCACGGCGGTGAGGATGAACAGCGCTTCGAACAGGATCGCGAAGTGGTACCAGAACGCCATGGTGTTCTCACCCGGCAGCACCGAGTGCAGGATCTGCGCAATACCGACCGCCAGGGTCGGCGCACCGCCGGCACGGGCCAGCACGGTGGTCTCGCCGATGTCCTTGGCCACCGCTTGCAGCGCCTCGGGGGTGATTGCAAAACCCCAGCTGCTGACGGTCTGGGCCACGGCCACCACGTCACCGCCGACGATCGCCGCCGGGCTGTTCATGGCGAAGTACACGCCCGGCTCGATGACCGAAGCCGCGACCATGGCCATGATCGCCACGAAGGACTCCATCAGCATGCCGCCGTAACCGATGTAGCGGGCGTTGGTTTCGTTATCCAAGAGCTTGGGCGTGGTGCCCGAGGAGATCAGCGCGTGGAAACCCGAGACCGCGCCGCAGGCGATGGTGATGAACAGGAACGGGAACAGACCGCCCTTCCATACCGGCCCGGTGCCGTCGGTGAACTGGGTCAGCGCCGGCATTTTCAGCTCGGGCATGGTGACCAGGATGCCGATCGCCAGGGCGACGATGGTGCCGATCTTGAGGAATGTCGACAGGTAGTCCCGCGGCGCCAGGATCAGCCACACCGGCAGCACCGCCGCGACAAAACCGTAGCCGATCAGCATCCAGGTGATCTGGATCCCGGTGAAGGAAAAGGCCTTGGCCCAGACCGGATCGGCAGCAATTTGCCCGCCCAGCCAGATCGAGCCCAGCAGCAACAGCACGCCAATCACCGAGATTTCACCGATGCGGCCCGGGCGGATGTAGCGCATGTAGATGCCCATGAACATCGCGATCGGGATGGTCGCCATCACCGTGAAGATGCCCCACGGGCTCTCGGCCAGGGCCTTGACCACGATCAGCGCCAGCACCGCGAGGATGATGATCATGATCAGGAAGCAGCCGAACAGCGCGATGGTGCCAGGGACGCGGCCCATTTCCTCACGGACCATGTCCCCAGGGAACGCCCGTTGCGGCGGGTGGACAGGAACAGGACCATGAAGTCCTGCACCGCACCGGCCAGCACCACGCCAGCGATCAGCCACAGCGTACCGGGCAGGTAGCCCATCTGCGCCGCCAGCACCGGCCCGACCAGCGGCCCCGCGCCGGCAATGGCCGCGAAGTGGTGACCGAAGAGAATGTGTTTGTTGGTCGGGACGTAGTCCAGGCCATCGTTATTGAGCACGGCAGGGGTGGCCCGGCGCGCATCGAGTTGCATCACGTTGTTGGCGATGAAGAGGCTGTAGTAGCGGTAGGCGACCAGGTAGATGGCCACGGCTGCGACGACGATCCAGAGGGCGTTGATCGCCTCGCCTCGACGCAATGCCACGACGCCCAGGGCGCACGCTCCTACGACGGCCAGCAGTAGCCAGGGCAGATGGCGTAGCAGGCTATTATTATTTTTCATTTTTATATTCCAGCCAGGGTGGACAAGAAAGATTGCCATTGGAGTTTAGCGCTAACCCAGGCAAAGGCCATACTCGACATTCGTCTGTCGATTGCCAAATGGTGACGAGGCTCCCTCAGTAGGGTCTATAGTCAATGAATCTTCAGAGGGAATGCGTAATGAGCGAACGTCGCCGCTTCGTACGAGTTGACTTCCATGCCAGGACCGAGCTGAGCCAGGGCCCGTTCATCTGGCCGGTAGAATTGCTGGATCTGTCCCTCAAGGGTTTGCTGATCAAGAAACCCGAACCCTGGCTTGGCGATATCGAACAACCTTTCATGGCCGATATTCATTTGAGCCCTGATGCTGAGATCAAGATGGAAGTTCGGTTGGCCCATGATGACCATGGTCACCTGGGCTTTGCCTGCGAGCACATTGACCTGGACTCCATCGCACACCTACGCCGGCTGGTAGAGCTGAACCTGGGCGACCATGACGAGTTGGAGCGGGAGTTGGCGGCGTTGATTCATATCTGACAGCACCGAGATCCCCTGTGGCGAGGGAGCTTGCTCCCGCTGGGCTGCGTAGCAGCCCCAAAAGCAGCAATTCAATCAGCCTGACACACCGAGATGCAGATTTCAGGTCTGCTGCGCAGCCCAGCGGGAGCAAGCTCCCTCGCCACAAAAGCCTGCACAAGCCTCTGTACTATTCGAACAACGCATCCAACGCCTGTTCCAGGCGCGTCACGGCAATGATCTGCAACCCCGGCGGGGCTTCCTTCGGCGCGTTGCCCTTGGGCACGATGGCGCGTTTGAAACCGTGCTTGGCCGCTTCCTTGAGTCGCTCCTGGCCACTGGGCACCGGCCGTACTTCGCCCGACAGCCCCACTTCGCCGAACACCAACAGGTCGTGGGGCAGCGGCCGGTTGCGCAGGCTGGACATGACTGCGGCCATCAACGCCAGGTCGGACGCGGTTTCCAGCACCTTGACCCCGCCCACGACGTTGAGGAACACGTCCTGGTCGTGCGTCGGAATCCCGCCGTGTCGATGCAGCACCGCCAGCAACATGGCCAACCGATTCTGATCCAGGCCCAGGGTGACCCGGCGCGGGTTCGCCAGGTGACTGTCGTCCACCAGCGCTTGCACTTCGACCAGCATCGGCCGGGTGCCTTCCCACGTTGCCATGACCACGCTACCAGGGACTTCTTCCTGGGCACGCGTCAGAAAGATCGCCGAAGGGTTTGAGACTTCTTTCAAGCCTCTGTCGGTCATGCCGAACACACCCAGTTCGTTCACGGCACCAAAGCGGTTCTTCACCGCCCGCAGCAAACGCAGGCGACCATCGGATTCGCCTTCGAAATACAACACGGTATCGACCATGTGCTCCAGCACGCGTGGCCCCGCCAGCGCGCCTTCCTTGGTGACGTGGCCCACCAGGAAAATCGCCGTGCCGCTCTGCTTGGCGTAGCGCACCAGCAACGCCGCACTTTCGCGCACCTGGGACACGCCGCCCGGGGCCGATTGCAGCTGTTCGGTGAAAATGGTCTGGATCGAGTCGATCACCATCACCTTGGGTTTTTCCAGGCGCGCCGTGGCGATGATGGTCTCGATGCAGGTCTCGGTCATGACCCGCAACTGGTCCTGGGGCAAGCCCAGGCGCCGGGCGCGCATGGCGACCTGCTGCTGGGATTCTTCGCCAGTGACGTACAGCGCCGGCATGCGGGTGGCGAGGTTGCACAAGGTTTGCAACAAGATGGTGGATTTGCCGATGCCCGGATCGCCGCCGATCAGCACCACCGAACCGTCCACCAAACCGCCGCCGAGCACGCGGTCCAGTTCTCCGGATGCAGTGGAGAAACGCGGAATTTCTTCGACACTGACTTCGGCCAGGGTCTTGATCTGCGCCTGCTGACCGGCCCAGCCCGTGCGACCGGTGGGTGCCGCCGCGCCGCCGCTTTCCACCATGGTTTCAGTCAGGGTGTTCCAGGCCCCGCATTCGCTGCACTGGCCGGCCCATTTGGGAAAGGTCGAGCCGCACTCGGTGCAGCCGTACATGCGCTTTGCCTTGGCCATCTGAACTCCGGAGAAAAACCGCGATGATAGCCTAGGGGACGTCAGCGCGGGGCCGGCATTCTGATTTCACCCCTCGCCAGATCCACCGCGGTATTGCCCAACGGGTCCTGGGCCTGCAGATCGGCGCCCTTGGCCTTCAAGGCGTCGAGCAACTCATCGCGCTTGAACAGGCCGGCATACATCGCCGCGGTCTGCCCGGCACCGTTGCGTTGGTCCGGGCTGCAATCGGTGGACAACAAACGCCGCGCAATCTGCACTTCGCCCTTGAAAATCGCGCCCATCAACGCCGTGTTGCCACGTTTGTCCTGGGCACAGGCATCGGCACCCGCGGCCAGCAGCCGCTCCACCGCGGGGCCGTGGCCGTGATAAGCCGCCAAAATCAGCGCGGTGTAGCCCTTTTCATCCTGGGTATTGAGCGAATAACCGGCCTCGATAAAAGTCTCGAGCATCGGCACATCGCCGCGGCGAGCGGCATCGAAGTAATAGTTTTGCAACTGCTCTTGTACGGCGGCCGGTTCAGTGGGTATTGGCTGATCGGCCAGTACGCTCATTGACCAGGTCGCAAGCATCGATAAAAAAAATCTGCGCATCATGACGTCTCCTCTGGCAGATGACTGTGGGGGCATGGTTGTGGGAGCAAGGCTTGCCCGCGATGCAGACAACTCGGTCTGGTTTCAGACCCCAGCACCTGTTTCGCGAGCAAGCTTTGCTCCCACAGGTCATGCACCTGCCTGGCTGTGGATCAGTCAGTCAGTTTTTCCGCCAGGGCCTTGACCCGGGCCAAGTCACCTTTGGCGACACGAGCCACGCCAGTGCCGTACTCAGGGTCAGCCTTGTAGAGGAACGACAGGATGATGTGCTTGCTCTCGTCATCGGTGGTCGCCAAAGAGCCGCCGAAGCTGTCGATCAGGTCATCACGCTCTTTCTTGCTGAACGAACGATACAAATCACCGGCCTGCTTGAAGTTCTGCTCACGCTGGATCTTCGCTTGCTGGGTGCTGCCGCTCAGCGCGGCCTGGCTGTAGCGTGCCGCTTGCGGTTCTTCACGCGGCGTCAGGCGGCTCGGCTGATAATTCACTCCGGTGCTGGTGCTGCCAGGGTTCATCGCGCCGTCCTGGTTACCGTTGTTCACCGCCACCTTGGGGGCGTTGATCGGCAGTTGCAGGGCATTGGCACCCAGGCGATACATCTGCGTGTCAGCGTAGGAAAATACTCGTCCCTGGAGCAAACGATCCTCGGAAGGTTCGATACCCGGTACAAGATTGGCCGGCGCCATGGCCACCTGCTCGGTTTCCTGGAAGACATTCGCCGGATTGCGGTTCAAGACCATTTGCCCGACTTTGCGCTCAGGCACACCCGGCCAGATCTTGGTCGCGTCCAGTGGGTCGAAGTCAAACTTGGCAAGGTCCTCTGGATTGAGCACCTGGACGTACAAGTCCCACTTCGGGAAGTCGCCCTTATTAATATGATTCACCAGATCATTTGTCATATGGCTGTAATCTTGACCCTGAACTTTCACAACTTCTTTCGGATCGAGATTTTTCAGGCCCTGCAAACTTTTCCAATGAAATTTCACGTAGTGAACTTCACCCTTGGTGTTAACCAGTTTGTAGGCATGTACACCGTTACCGTCCATCTCGCGGTAACTGGCCGGCGTCCCGGAGTTGGAATACAACTCGGTCAGGGTGCGGGTCGATTCTGGAACATGGGAGAAGAAATCGAAGCGGCGTGAGTCATCGTCCAGGTTGGTCCGAGGGTCGGGTTTGAAGGCGTGGACCATGTCCGGAAACTTGATGGCATCGCGGATGAAGAAGGTCGGGAAGTTGTTACCCACCAAGTCCCAATTACCGTCGGCAGTGTAGAACTTCGTGGCGAAACCACGGGGGTCGCGCAGGGTTTCCGGCGAATGATTGCCATGCACCACGGCAGAAAAACGCACGAACACTGGCGTGACCTGGCCTGCGGCAAAAACCTTGGCCTTGGTCAGGTCGCTGAGATCCTCGGAAACCGTGAAGGTACCGTGGGCGCCGGTCCCACGGGCATGCACCACGCGCTCAGGGATGCGCTCACGGTCAAAGCGCTGGAGCTTCTGGATCAACTGCACGTCTTGCAGCAAGGTCGGGCCGTTGGGGCCTGCCGTTTGCGAGTTCTGGTTGTCGCCGACAGCCGCACCGTTGTCCCGGGTCAGGGTGGCCGCGTTGACAGACAAGGACAAAAGGCTCGCGGTCAGCACAAAAAAAGCGCGGCGATGGGAATAAGCCCCGTGGCCAAGGGAAGTGTTCATAGGCGTGTTCCTCTGATGTTATAGAGCGCATCCATGTGCGCCATCCAGAGGCTAGTGCTCGATAAAGGAAAACCTAAATAGAAATGCCGTACCGCGTCGATAGAAAAAACGTTGTGGGGTGCCAGGCTGAAACCGCGTATCACGCGCGATTGATGGCACTTTGAAAACTTTTCACCCAGGACCAGGTCGATAATTGAAGCTTTGTAAGCAGGCGTTTCGAGCAAGACTCGTTGGGCTGACTTACACTGCCACTCATCTTTAATCTGTCACAAGGAATAACTCATGGGCGTGCTAAGCGAGTTCAAGGCCTTCGCGGTCAAAGGCAATGTCGTCGACATGGCCGTCGGGATCATCATCGGTGCCGCTTTCGGCAAAATCGTTTCGTCATTCGTTGGCGACGTGGTCATGCCTCCCATCGGCCTGCTGATTGGTGGAGTGGACTTCAGTGACCTGGCCATCACCCTCAAGGCCGCCCAGGGTGATGCGCCTGCCGTTATGCTGGCCTACGGTAAATTCATCCAGAGCACCATCGACTTCATCATCGTGGCGTTCGCCATTTTCATGGGCGTCCAGGCGATCAACCGCCTCAAGCGCGAAGAAGCCGTGGCCCCCAGCGCGCCTCCTGTTCCGACCAAGGAAGAACTGCTGCTCACCGAAATTCGCGACCTGCTCAAGGCCCAGAACGAGCGGCCCTGAACCTCCCTCCATCGATAGAACCTGTGGCGAGGGAGCAAGCTCGCGCTGGGTTTTGTAGGAGCTGGCGAAGCCTGCGATCTTTTGATCTTTTGATCTTTTGATCTTTTGATCTTTTGATCTTTTGATCTTTTGATCTTTTGATCTTTTGATCTTTTGATCTTTCGATCTTTCGCTTGAGACTCAAGTGTCTGGGGAAAGATCGCAGCCTCGTTGCACTCGACAGCTCCTACACAGCTCCTACACAGCTCCTACATGCGTGGGTTTCCTACCAGTAGTTTTCCACCGCCACCTGCCCCGGCCGACGGGTCAGGCTCAACTGCAGCCCCCTGGTCTTGAGCAGCTTGCGTGTCTCGTCGATCATTTGCGGGTTGCCGCACAGCATCACTCGCGAATGCTCCGGCGCCAGCGTCGCGCCGGCCGCCCGCTCCAGTTCGCCATTTTCGATCAGCGTGGTGATCCGCCCATTGAGCGCCCCCGGATGCTGCTCACGGGTGACGGTCGCAATGAAACGAAACTTATGAGCGTACTCGGCCAGGTAGTCGCGCTGGGACAGTTCCTTGATCAACGCCTGATACGCCAGCTCCTGCGCCTCGCGCACGCTGTACACCAGGATGATCCGCTCGAATTTTTCCCAGACCTCAAAATCCTGGAGGATAGAAAGGAACGGCGCCACACCCGTCCCGGTAGACAGCAGCCACAAATCCCGACCATCGACAAAGCGATCCAGCGTCAGGTAGCCGAAAGCCTGGCGATCCACCAACAGTTCGTCACCCGGCTGCAGGTGGCTGAGCTCACTGGTGAACTCGCCATCGGGAACCACGATGGAAAAGAATTCGAGGAACTCGTCGAACGGCGACGACACCATGGAGTACGCCCGCCAGACAGTGGTCCCATCCGTCTTGACGACGCCCAGCCGGGCGAACTGTCCCGCCCGAAAGCGAAAGCCGCGATCCCGGGTCGTGCGCAACGTAAACAGATGAGGCGTCAACGGCTGGACATCGAGCAGGGTTTGGCGGGTGAACTTCTCTGCGCTGTCGGTCATGAGCCACTCCTATGGGACAAGACATACAGTGTCCCGCAAAGTGAACCTTTTCACCACCGACGGGCAAGTAATAGCATTTTAGTTGCACTCGCCCCATCTAAAACTTTTACCAAAACTGTACAAAGTTAGAGCACTGCAAAAGAAATCAATCTACAGAACTAATACATTACAATTCTGTAAGCTAGTTAAAAAAAATCTCACTACAAGTTAGGAAAAGTCCTACAATAAAAATTCGCATCAGGGATTGGATCCGCATGGACGAATCAAACCCAGGAGAAAGCGATGGACAGGTGGAAGGACTTGTTGCTGAGGAAGTTATCCTGTGAAAAAGACCTGCAGACGGCCTATCGTCTAGTAGTGAATTTCTTTAACAATCAAGGATTTGACTATTGTGCATTTTCAGCCTACTTAGGCAGCCCCAACAATCACACCAGTAAGGTGAACCTGAATAATTACCCTTATGGATGGGAGCGGCTTTATGAACAAAATGGTTATGCATCGAACGACCCAATAGTAGCACACTGCAATCAATCACCACTTCCGATCATGTGGAATGAGAATGTTTTCGCTCAGGCCCCTAAGTTATGGCGAGAACTTAATCGACAAGGACTCAAGTACGGCTGGACCCAGGCCGTTCATGACGAACAAGGGGCACAGTCCAGCCTGTTCAGCCTTGCACGAACCCATTGTCCCATTGATATCGAGGAGCATTATGGCAATCTCGGCTACGCCATCTTCGCCAGTCAAAAGCTGCATGCGCTTGCCAGCAAAAAACTGGCGGACGCCACCGCAGTCCAGCCAAAATGTCACTTGTCCCCCAGAGAGATCGAAGTATTGAGGTGGTCTGCCGAAGGCAAGACGGCCTCGGAAGTGGGCAGGATCCTTTGTCTTTCCGAACGGACCGTGAATTTCCATGTGTGCAGTTGCATGCGAAAACTGAACGTCAGCAATAAGATTTCAGCGGTGGCTAAAGCCGCCCAGATCCATGTGATCTGACCCGTGGCACGACACTGTCGAGCTGAAAAACCCACGAGTAATGTGCGACAAAAAAACGTACCATTTACGGTTCCACTTGGATGATGCCGCTTCTTGCACGCGACGCCGTTCATTCAGGAGGTCCCGCACAGACACCTATCTCCAGGCAGCGGGACACTCGTTGATCTCCAGAGTCCCCAGCCATGCCCCTGCTCGACAGCCCCTTCGCTCAACTCGACCTGATCCGCCAACCCGAACAGCAGAACGAACCGCTGCAAGCCTTCGATGCGGCCGACGAATACCTGCTCGCGCACCTGGCCGAACAACAGCCGAGCGCGCAGACTCGGGTCCTGGTGCTCAATGACGGCTTCGGCGCCCTGGCGGCCAGCCTGGCGGGCAACGTCCTGGTGACCAGCAGCGGTGACTCCTTCCTTGCTTTGCAGGCGCTGGAGAAAAACCTGGTGCGCAACGGCCGCCCCTTCGATGCGGTGCCAACGCTACCTGCCAGCGAGCCACTGACCGGCCCGTTCGATCGCGTCCTGATCAAAGTACCGAAAACCCTGGCCTTGCTGGAGGAACAGCTGATTCGCCTGCAAGGCCAACTCGCGCCAGGCGCCCAAGTGATTGCCGGGGCCATGATCAAGCACCTGCCCCGGGCCGCTGGCGATTTGCTGGAGCGGTATATCGGCCCGGTGCAGGCCTCCCTGGCGGTGAAAAAAGCACGGCTGTTGATCGCTACGCCACAACCCGGCTCTTCACAAGGCAGTGCGCCGATCATATCGCCCTACCCCACGCGTTACTGGCTGGACGAGCCGAAGATCGAGCTGCTCAACCACGCCAATGTGTTCTGCCGCGAAGGCCTGGACATCGGCACCCGCGCGTTCCTGCCACATCTGCCGAAAAACCTCGGGACGGCCCGGGTCGCGGACCTGGGGTGCGGCAACGGCGTGCTGGCCATCGCCAGCGCCCTGCAAAACCCCGAGGCCCACTACACCCTGGTGGACGAGTCGTATATGGCCGTGCAATCGGCCGCCGATAATTGGCGTGCAGCCCTGGGCGAACGCGAAGTGACCCTGCGGGCCGATGATGGCCTGGCCGGACAAGAGGCACAGTCACTGGACGTGGTGCTGTGCAATCCGCCCTTCCACCAGCAGCAAGTGGTGGGCGATTTCCTCGCCTGGCGGATGTTCCAGCAGGCTCGCGAAGCGCTGGTGGTGGGCGGCGCGCTGTACATCGTCGGCAACCGGCACCTGGGGTACCACAGCAAACTGGCGCGGTTGTTCCGCGGTGTCGAGCAAGTGGCCGCCACGCCGAAATTCGTGATCCTCAAAGCCCGCAAATAAATCGTCTGTGGGAGCAAAGCTGGCTCGCGATGCAAGCACCTCGGCTCCTGCGAGCCTGCATTGTCCTCATCGCGAGCAAGCTCGCTCCCACAGGGCGATCAGTGAGTCGTCAGCCCCGCGGCATTCATGAACATCCGCATCAGGCTGGCGACGATGAACAGCGCCAGCACACTACCGGTCCAGATCGTCACCAGCCAGCCGAGTCGCAGCCAGAGCGGCTTGCGTTCGGCGGCCTCGATGTCTTTCAAGTCAGGTTTGCCCATGCTCGACGCCCTCAATGGTAGCCGTCGTCGTGGGTCACCTTGCCGCGGAACACGTAGTAGCTCCAGAAGGTGTACACCAGGATCAACGGAATGATGAACAGCGTGCCTACCAGCATGAAACCCTGGCTCTGGGGCGGTGACGAGGCGTCCCAGATCGAGATGGACGGCGGCACAATGTTCGGCCACAGGCTGATGCCCAAGCCGCTGTAGCCGAGGAAGATCAGCACCAGGGTCAGGATGAAGGGCGTGTAATTGGCGTTGCGCGCCACGGCGCGGAACAATCCGTACATGGTCACCAGCACCAGGATCGGCACCGGCAGGAACCAGAACAGGTTCGGCAAGGTGAACCAGCGGGCCGCGATGTCCGCATGGGCCAGCGGGGTCCAGATGCTGACGATGCCGATCACCGCCAGCACCACGAACGCCAGCGGGCGGGCCAGGTCATGCATCTGCTCTTGCAACTTGCCCTCGGTCTTCATGATCAGCCAGGTGCAGCCGAGCAGCGCGTAGGCGGCGATCAACGCCAGGCCACAGAACATCGTGAATGGCGTGAACCAGTCCAGGGAGCCGCCGGCGAACTGGCGATTGACCACCTCGAAGCCGTCGATGAACGCCCCCAGCGCCACACCCTGGAAGAAGGTGGCCGTCAGCGAGCCACCAATGAATGCCTTGTCCCAGAGGTGGCGCTTCTCAGCCGTGGCCTTGAAGCGGAATTCGAAGGCCACGCCGCGGAAGATCAGGCCGATGAGCATCAGGATCAACGGCAGGTACAGCGCCGAGAGCACCACCGAATAAGCCAGTGGAAACGCTCCGAACAGCCCGGCACCGCCCAGCACCAGCCAGGTTTCGTTACCGTCCCAGACCGGTGCCACGGTGTTCATCATCACGTCGCGGTCGCGCTCGCCCTTGACGAAGGGGAAGAGAATGCCGATCCCCAGGTCGAAGCCGTCCATGATCACGTACATCATGATGCCGAAGATGATGACCACGGCCCAGATCAGCGGAAGATCAATACCCATGACTCAATTCCCCTTGTTCGAGCGGTCGTTGTGGTCCACATCGTCGCCGTCATCGGCGGCCGACAATGGCCGCGCCGGCGTACGTTTCTGGCCCGGGCCACCGTCGCTCGGCTCGGCTTCGTGGGCCTCCGGCCCCTTGCGCACCAGGCGCATCATGTAGCTCAGGCCCGCACCGAACAGCGCGAAATACACCACGACGAACAGCACCAGGGTGATGCTCATCTGAGCGAAGCTGTGGCCGGACGAGGCATCGGCCGTGCGCATCAGGCCATAGACCACCCACGGCTGGCGGCCGATCTCCGTGGTAAACCAGCCGGCCAGGATCGCGACCAGTCCGGACGGCCCCATCCACAGCACCATGTAGAGGAACGGCCGGGATTGATAGATTCGATCGTTGCGGCGCAGCCACAGGCTGCACAGCCCAGTGAAAATCATCAGCAAGCCGAGGCCGACCATGACCCGGAACGACCAGAACACGATGGTCGAGTTCGGTCGGTCCTCGGGCGGGAACTCCTTGAGGGCCGGCACCTGCTTGTCCAGGCTGTGGGTCAGGATCAGGCTGCCCAGGTAAGGAATTTCCACGGCGTATCTGGTCTTCTCTGCCTTCATGTCTGGCAGACCGAACAGGATCAGCGGGGTCGGTTCATTGCCGACGTTTTCCCAGTGGCCTTCGATGGCGGCGATTTTCGCCGGTTGATGCTTGAGGGTGTTCAGGCCATGGAAATCGCCGATGACCGCCTGTATCGGCGCCACCAGCAAGGCCATCCACATCGCCATCGACAGCATCCGGCGGATGGCCGGGGTATCGCGGCCGCGCAGTAAATGCCAGGCCGCCGACGAGCCGACGAAGAACGCCGTGGCGACGAACGCAGCGGTGGACATGTGCAGCAATCGATAAGGGAACGAGGGGTTGAACACCACCGCCAGCCAGTCCACCGGGATCACCCGGCCGTCGATGATTTCGTAACCCTGGGGGGTTTGCATCCAGCTGTTGGAGGACAGGATCCAGAAGGTCGAGATCAGGGTGCCGATCGCCACCATGACCGTGGAAAAGAAATGCAGCCCGCGGCCGACACGATTCCAGCCGAACAACATCACGCCCAGGAAACCCGCCTCGAGGAAAAACGCCGTGAGCACCTCGTAGGTCAGCAACGGCCCGGTCACCGCACCGGCGAAGTCCGAGAAACGACTCCAGTTGGTCCCGAACTGATAGGCCATGACCAACCCGGACACCACTCCCATGCCGAAGTTGACGGCAAAGATCTTCGACCAGAAGTGGTACAGGTCGCGGTAGGTGTCATCGCGGGTCTTGAGCCACAGGCCTTCGAGTACCGCCAGGTAACTCGCCAGGCCAATGGTGATGGCCGGGAACAGGATGTGGAACGAGATGGTGAACGCGAACTGGATTCGGGCGAGATCGAGCGCCTCCAAACCGAACATAAGTCTTCCTCTGTCAGGTAAAACCGGCTGCGGGCGGGGCCTGCATCACTATCCCCAGGGATATGGAGTGCGATGCTTTTCAAATCGTTCTTTTTTAAAACCGTCACAACGCAGGACTCTGGCCGGGTGGCCGCCAGCCCAACGCCCTGGAAGGTGTTGATCTGGATCAAGCAATGATCAAAGAGTAGCCGCATTCTCGTCGATGAACGGCGTGGTCGTTTGTCGCGTGACAGGTTGTCTCAGTGTCGCAATAGCGCTCTAAATGCACGCAATCCCCTGTGGCGAGGGAGCTTGCTCCCGCTGGGCTGCGCAGCGGCCCCCAAGATTTTGCGGTCGCTGCGCAACCGAGCGGGAGCAAGCTCCCTCGCCACAAAAGCCCGCGTCAGCTTGAAATCGATGTCTGGCTAACTATTTTTCCAGCCATTGCAACTTCCGGTTACAGCTCGGTGATAATCTCGAGGCCTTCATCACCGGACCCGTCATAGATGCCCAGCCAAGCGCCGCTGCTGCTCCGTCACCATCGTCCCTTCATCGCCTTCTGGCTGGCCCGGATATTCACCGCCAGCGGCTTCCAGATGCTCACCGTGGCCATCGGCTGGAACCTCTATCAACTGACCGGCAACGTCCTGGACCTTGGCCTGGTGGGGTTGGTGGAATTTGCCCCGCGCGTGCTGTTCATGCTCCACACCGGGCATGTGGCCGACCGCTATGACCGGCGCAAGGTGGCGGCCATCTGCCAGTCATTGCAGGCGATGATTGCCCTGGCACTGGTGATCGGCAGCGCCACTGACAACGTCACGCGGGAGATGATCTTCATCCTCGCTTTCCTGCTGGGCGCCGCCCGCTCCTTCGAAATGCCGACCACCCAGGCGCTGCTGCCGAGCATCGTGCCGGCTGCGCTGTTTCCCCGTGCCGTGGCCGCCGCGCAATCGGCCCAGCAGTCGGCCACCATCGTCGCCCCGGCGCTCGGCGGCTTGCTCTACGCCTTCGGCAGTGTCTGGGTCTACGGGCCGACGGTGCTGCTTTACCTCATCGCCTGCGGCCTGATGCTCAACCTGCCCGCCCGGCAGACGCCGCTGAACAAAGGCAAGGCGACGCTGGATTCGTTGCTGGCCGGGATTCGCTTCATCCGCAGTCGCCCGGACATTCTCGGGGCGATCTCCCTGGACCTGTTCGCGGTGTTGCTCGGCGGCGCGACGGCGTTGCTGCCGGTGTTTGCCAAGGACATCCTGCTCACCGGCCCCTGGGGCCTGGGCCTGTTGCGCTCGGCACCGGCGGTCGGGGCCTTGCTGATGTCGCTGTGGCTGGCGCGGTTTGCCGTGGAGCGCAAGGTCGGCCGGGTGATGTTCACGGCGGTGGGCGTGTTTGGCGTCGCCACCATTGCATTCGGCCTCTCCACCTCGTTCTGGTTTTCCCTGGCGGTGCTGGTGGTGCTGGGCGCGGCGGACATGATCAGCATGGTGATCCGCGCCTCCTTCGTACAGCTGGAAACACCGGATGAAATGCGCGGTCGGGTCAGCGCGGTGAACGGGCTGTTCATCGGCGCCTCGAACCAGTTGGGCGAGTTCGAGTCCGGCCTCACCGCCCACTGGTTCGGCACCGTGCCGGCGGTGGTCATGGGCGGCGTCGGCACGCTGCTGGTCACCGGAACCTGGATCAAACTGTTCCCGACCCTGGCCAACCGTGACCGGATGCACGAACCGGTGGATGAAGCAAAAGCCTAGAGCAGCTTGTCGAGGGTGATGGGAAAGTCCCGCACCCGCTTGCCGGTGGCATGGTAAATCGCATTGGCCACCGCCGCAGCCACTCCGACGATGCCAATTTCACCCACGCCCTTGGACCCGAGCGCATTGACGATCTCGTCATGTTCCTCGACGAAAATCACCTCAATGTCGCCAATGTCGGCGTTAACCGGCAGGTGATACTCGGCCAGGTTGTGATTCATGTGGCGACCCAGGGCGTGGTCCGTCAGGGTTTCTTCGTGCAAGGCCATGCCGACGCCCCACACCACGCCACCGAGAATCTGGCTGCGGGCGGTTTTCGGGTTGACGACCCGGCCGGCGGCGATGGCGCTGACCACTCGGTTGACCTTCACCGTCCCCAGGTCTTCATCCACTCGCACTTCGACGAACACCGCCGAGTGAGTGGCCGTGGCGTAGGCCTGGCGTTTTGCATCCGGCTCGGCAGTGACCTGGGCTTGCAACGGCGTCTCGCCGCTTTTGTGCGCCAGCTCCGCTAATGCAACACTCGCTTCGCCCAGCCGTAACTGCCCCTCCATGAACGTCACTTGCTCAAGGGTCGCGCCACTGAAGGCAGGACACGCCTGGCGAGCCACGGCCAGGAGTTTTTCCTTCAGCGCTTCACAGGCCTGCTGCACAGCGGTGCCCACCGACGATACGGTGAACGAGCCGCCCTGCAGCGGCGCGGTGGGCAACGACGAATCCCCCAGGACAAACGTGACGTCCTCAAGGGAAACGCCTGACGCCTCGGCGGCGATCTGGGTCATGACCGTGTAGGTCCCGGTGCCGATGTCAGTGGTGGCGCTGCTGACGGTCAGCTTGCCATTGGTATCCAATGACGCCTGGGCGCTGGCCTTCTGCTGCATGGCCTCCCACACACCACCGGCCATGCCCCAACCCACCAGTTGCCGGCCTTCACGCATGCTGCGCGGTTCCGGGTTGCGCTTGTCCCAGCCGAAACGACGGGCACCTTGGGCATAACACTCACGCAGTTCCTTGCTGGAATACGGCTTGCCTTCGTTCTCGTTGCGTTCGGCGTAGTTGATCAACCGCAATTGGACCGGATCGATCGCCAGGGCACAGGCCAGTTCATCCATGGCGCACTCCAGGCCGATCAAGCCGAGGGCGGCACCGGGTGCGCGCATGTCCAAAGGCGTGTAGACGTCCAGTGGTACCAGTTTGTAAGTCAACTCGACGTTGTCGCAGTGATAGAGCATGCCGCTCCACTCCACCACATGCTCGGTGAAATCCTCGAAGCGCGAGGTCTGGCCGACGGCGCTGTGCGCCACGGCCAGCAAGCGACCGTTGGCCGCCGCCCCCAGTTGCACGCGCTGGAGGGTTCGCGGCCGATAGCCAAAGGTAAACATCTGCTGGCGCGTCAGGCTGACCCGCACGGAACGCTTGAGGGCCAGTGCCGCCATCACGGCCAACGGCAATTGATATTGCGGGCGCAACCCGGAACCGAAGGCGCCGCCGACAAACGCGGCAAACACTCGCACTTGCTCTTTCTCGAGCCCGAAGACTTTTTGCACATAGGCCTGACCGTTTTGCGTACCTTGGGTCTTGTCGTGGATGTGCAGGCTGCCGTCAGGCTGATACAGCACGGTGGAGGCATGTGGCTCCATGGGGTTGTGGTGTTCAATCGGCGTGCTGTAGGACACATCCACACTGAGCGCGGAGCTGGCGTACTCGCCCTGAAAATTCCCACGGGGCTTGGGTAATTCAGCCGGTGCTGGGTGGGCGTCGTTTTGCAGGGTTATCAGATCGGTCTGATGCTCTTGGGCTGCGTATTCGATGTCTATCAGCGAACCGGCATACCGGGCCAACTCAAGATTTTCCGCCACCACCAGGGCCAGGGGCTGGCCGCTGTAGAGCACCTGGTCGTTGTACAGCGGCCGGAACGGCGAGCCGTCCGCCGCATCGGCATCCTGGTAGGGTTCGTCGTAGCTGGCGATCCTCGGCCGGTTGGTGTGGTCGATGACCGCGACCACGCCAGGCAGCGCCAGGCAGCGCCAGGGCGCGGGAAGCATCGATGCGCAGCACGCGACCACGGGCGACCGTACCGGACACGACGCTGCCGTGCAGCAAGCCGTCCTCGGGGTATTCGCCGGCATAACGGGCCTGGCCCGTCACCTTGAGCAGGCCATCGACCCGATCGAGTGGTTGCCCTATGGATTTGCTCGGAGCGTTCATCAGGCTTGTCCTCCCTGCGGTGCGCAACCCAACGCGGCATCGCTCAAGGCGCGGATAATTGCCCGGCGCGCCAATCGGATCTTGAAGCCGTTGTGCGCCAACGGCTCGGCGTCTTGCAGCAGTGAATCGGCGGCGACGGCGAAGGCTTCGCGACTGACGGTCTGTCCGACCAGCCAGCTCTCCACGGCCCGGTCGCGCCACGGTTTGTGCGCCACGCCACCGAGGGCCAGGCGCGCCTGGCGAATCACCGACCCATCCAGTTCCAGCGCCGCCGCCACCGAGACCAGCGCAAACGCGTAGGAGGCGCGGTCCCGGACCTTCAGGTAGTGGCTATGCTCGGCAAAACCGGCGACAGGCAACTCGATGGCGGTGATCAGCTCATCGTCGGCCAGTTGGTTATCGCGCTCCGGGGCGTCGCCGGGCAGGCGGTGGAAGTCGGCGAACTCGATGGTCCGCGCCCCGCCCCGCCCCAGGACATGGACCACCGCCTCCAGAGCGGCCAAGGCCACGCACATATCGGAGGGATGGGTGGCGACACATTGATCGCTGGCACCGAAAATCGCGTGGATCCGGTTCAAACCGTTCCGGGCCGGGCAACCGCTGCCGGGCCGGCGTTTGTTGCACGGTACGCTCGCGTCATAGAAGTAATAGCAGCGGGTGCGTTGCAGCAGGTTGCCGCCGGTGCTGGCCATGTTGCGCAGTTGCGGCGAGGCGCCCGCCAGGATGGCCTGGGCCAGCAGCGGATAGCGGCGCTCGATCCACGGGTGCCAGGCCAGGTCGGCATTGCTCACCAAGGCCCCGATCATCACTCCGCCAGACGGCGTTTCACTGAGGTCCGCCAGGGGCAACCCGGTAATGTCGATCAGGTGCTCGGGGCGGGTCAGGTTCTCTTTCATCAGGTCCAGCAGGTTGGTGCCACCGGCGATGAAGCGGGAAACCGGGCTCGACAAATCGACGGCCGCCTGCACGGTGTCGGGCTTGCTGTACTGGAAGGGATTCATTGATCACCTCCCGGTTGCCGGCAAAGCGGCAATGCCTCTTCGATGGCATCACAAATGTGGGTGTAGGCCCCGCAGCGGCACAGGTTGCCACTCATCAGTTCACTGATTTGCGCGCGGGTCTGCGCCCTGCCCTCATTGGCCAGCCCCACCGCCGAACAAATCTGCCCCGGCGTGCAGTAACCGCACTGGAACGCGTCATGGGTGATGAAAGCCTGCTGCATGGGATGCAATGCGTCATCACCGGCCAGGCCTTCGATGGTGGTCAATTCGGCACCGTCGCACATCACCGCCAGGGTCAGGCAGGCATTGATCCGCTTGCCATCGCGCAGCACCGTACAGGCGCCGCATTGGCCGTGGTCGCAGCCTTTCTTGCTGCCCACCAGGTCCAGTTGCTCACGCAGCAGGTCCAGCAACGTGGTCCAGGCCAGCACTTGCAACTCACGCACCTGGCCATTGAGTGTCAGGCGGATCGGATGACGGACGAAGGACGCCGGCGTCGCTTCGGACAGGGTCGCGCTCATGGAACACCTCACGGTTGGTCATACTCGCGGCGTTTTGGGAAACCGCCGTCATAAGGGGTACGACTTCAGGGTGAGGCGAAGCGTTCAAGGCAAATGATTGACGTTGGAAGCCAGCGCTTTCAGTGGGTTCGCTCGCATTGAAGTTGAATGCGCTGACGCCATCGCGAGCAGGCTCGCTCCCACATTGGTTCTCGGGTGCTCATAAGTCCTGCATCCACCATAAATCCCTGTGGGAGCGAGCCTGCTCGCGATAGCGGTAGGTCAGATTGCATTGAAGTTAACGGGAACAAGCTCCCTCGCCACAGGCCGGTGCCCGCTGAAGAGTGTCAGGCCAGCAACTCCGCCGCCACCACGCTCCTCACACCCTTGCCGCTGAGTTGTTCCACCAGCGTCAAGGCAAACGCCAGGGCGGCGGCCGAGCCCTGGGCTGTGATGCAGTTGCCATCCACCACCACGGGTTGATCGACGAAACTGCAACCGGACAGTTGCTGGCTCACCGCTGGCAGGCAGGTCATGCGTCGCTGGCGCAGGACGCCAAAGGCCTGTAGCGCCAGGGCAGGGGCTTCGGCGATGGCGGCGAAGAAACGTCCGGTGGCGGCCTGGCCCTTGATCAGTTGTTGCAGCGGCTGATGGGCCGCCAGGTGTTGGGCGCCGATGATGCCGCCCGGCAGGACGATCAGGTCGAAATCCTGCACGAGTACGTCCACCAGCATGCCGTCGGCCGTCAGGCGCGTGCCGCGGGCGCAGGTGAGCATCCGTCGCCCTTCGATGCTCGCCACCACGGTTTCGATCTGCGCTCGACGCAGCACATCGATCAGGGTGACCGTCTGCAAGTCGTCGACACCCTCGGCGACAGCTATCAGGGCTCGGGGGATCTTGGTTCCAGGAATCATGGGCGCTCTCTCCACTGGGTGATGCCTGTAGTGTAGGAGCTGCCGAAGGCAGCGATCTTTTGATAGGCGCTTGAGATTCAAGCGTCAGGGGAAAGATCGCAGCCTCGCTGCGCTCGACAGCGCCTACACAGCGTTTATGCAATTCCCACGCAGGAGGCGAGCTACTTGATGTACAGCTGGGTCGACATCCGGTTGCCCGGTGCGTTGATCGAGATGTTGCTGAAGCTGAAGGTGCCCTCTTGCTTGCCCTTCAGGTCGAAGATGTACACATAGCCGACGACTTTGGTCCGCACGGAGCAGTCGTTAAGGTTGCCGTTACTGTACGCACACACGGGCGAGCGGGTGCCGTCGACTTCAAAGCCGTCCAGGGTGACATTGGGCTGGCGGCCATAACCGACCTCCAGCACGTAGACCTTGATATTCGGGCCGCTGTGATCGCAGCGCGTCTGTGCCTGCCCCGGGACGATGTCCTCGAAGCCACAGGCCGGCGACTCGACCTTGAGCACCTTGACCTCGCTCAAGGGCGGTGCCGACGCGGCATTGGCGGTCTGGCCGGACAACCACCAGCCCAGCATGCAACCCACCGCCGCCAGCAGCTTTTTATTCATGCAATACATAGAGACCTCCCGGAACCGCGCGCAGTATGGCCCACTTGGCGCGTTGGCAAAACATCGACGACGATCGCAGCCACAACGCTACGCTGCTGGTATGATGCGCGGCTTTTTCCGACCCATAGAAAATTCCCGGGCGCCGCTGGCGACCTGTGCTTTGCTGTTGAGGTCGATACATTCACGGCGCCGGGCGCGCCACGGGGAGCAGACATGCTGGAAAGGCTGTTTCAACTCAAGGCACATAACACCAACGTGCGGACCGAGATCCTGGCGGGCGTCACGACCTTCCTGGCCATGGCCTACATTCTGTTTGTCAACCCGAGCATCCTCGGCGAAACCGGCATGGACAAGGGCGCGGTGTTCGTCGCCACCTGCCTGGCAGCGGCCATTGGCTCCACGGTCATGGGCCTGATCGCCAACTACCCGATCGCCCTCGCACCGGGCATGGGCCTGAATGCCTTCTTTACCTACACCGTGGTCCTGCACATGGGCCACACCTGGCAAGTGGCGCTGGGCGCAGTGTTCATCTCCGCCGTGCTGTTCTTCATGTTGTCGATCTTTCGCATCCGCGAATGGATCATCAACAGCATCCCGCTGCCGCTGCGCTCGGCCATTGCCGCCGGCATCGGCCTGTTCCTGGCGCTGATCGCCCTGAACAACGCCGGCATCGTGGTGAAAAACCCGGCGACCATGGTCGGCCTCGGCGACTTGAAACAACCGGCGCCGATCCTCGCCACGCTGGGCTTTGTCCTGATCGTCGCCCTCGAAGCCTTGAAAGTACGCGGCGCGGTGCTGATCGGCATCCTGGCGGTCACCATCGTTTCGATCCTGATGGGCTTCACCCCGTTCAACGGCGTTATCTCCGCGCCACCATCCCTGGCCCCGACCTTCCTGCAACTGGACATCAAGGGCGCCCTGGACATCGGCCTGGTGAGCGTGATCTTCGCCTTCCTGTTCGTCGACCTGTTCGACAACTCCGGCACCCTGATCGGCGTCGCCAAGCGCGCCGGGCTGATGGGCAAGGACGGCCACATGCCGAAGATGGGCCGTGCGCTGATCGCCGACAGCACCGCCGCCATGGCCGGTTCGCTGCTGGGCACCTCCACCACCACCAGCTACATCGAATCGGCGGCGGGCGTCAGTGCCGGCGGCCGCACCGGCCTGACCGCCGTCGTCGTGGCGATCCTGTTCCTGCTGGCGCTGTTCTTCTCGCCACTGGCCGCCAGCGTCCCGCCCTTCGCCACCGCTCCAGCCCTGTTGTTCGTCGCCGTACTGATGACCTCGGGCCTGGCGGAAATCGACTGGGACGACATCACCGTCGCTGCGCCCGTGGTGGTGACCGCCCTGGCAATGCCGTTCACCTATTCCATTGCCAACGGCATCGCTTTCGGTTTCATCGCCTGGACCGCCATCAAACTGGCGTCTGGCCGTGGTCGTGAGCTGAACCCGGCGCTGGTCATTCTGTCGATCCTGTTCGTGATCAAGTTGGGTTGGTACAACGCATGACTTTTGATTCCCAGGCCTACGCCGCTCAGCTCCAGGACAAAGTCACCCGCTTGCGTGACCTGTTGGCGCCGTTCGATGCACCAGAACCTGCGGTGTTCGATTCGCCCCTGAAGCACTTCCGCCTGCGCGCCGAATTCCGTCTCTGGCGCGAGGCCGGCGAACGGCATTACGCCATGTTCTCCCAGGACGACAAGCGCACACCGATCCTCATTGAAGAGTTTCCCATCGCCAGCCTGCGCATCAACCAGTTGATGCCGCAACTCAAGGCCGCCTGGCAAGCCAGCGCGCCCCTGAGCCACAAGCTGTTCCAGGTGGAGTTCCTGACCACCCTGGCGGGCGATGCGATGATCACCCTGTGTTATCACCGCCCGCTGGACGAGCACTGGCACGCTGCGGCCTCGAAGCTGGCGGCAGACCTGGGCGTGAGCATCATTGGCCGCTCCAAGGGCAAACGCGAAGTGATCGGCCATGACTACGTGGTGGAGAAGCTCGAAGTGGGCGCTCGCACCTTCAGCTATCGCCAACCCGAAGGCGCCTTCACCCAGCCCAACGGCACGGTGAACCAGAAGATGCTCAACTGGGCCTATGACGCGCTGGGCGATCGTAGCGACGATCTGCTGGAGTTGTACTGCGGCAACGGCAACTTCACCCTGCCCCTGGCCACCCGCGTGCGCAAAGTGCTGGCCACCGAAATCAGCAAGACCTCGGTGAACGCCGCGCTGAGCAACCTCAGCGAAAACGCGGTGGATAACGTCACGCTGGTGCGCCTGTCCGCTGAAGAGCTGACCGAAGCCCTGAACGAAGTCCGGCCGTTCCGTCGCTTGCATGGTATTGACCTGAAAAGCTACGAGTTCGGCAGCGTCTTCGTCGACCCGCCTCGCGCCGGCATGGACCCGGATACCTGCGAGCTGACCCGGCGCTTCGACAATATCCTGTACATCTCCTGCAACCCGGACACCCTCGCCGCGAATATCGCGCAACTGAACGACACCCACCGCATCACGCGCTGCGCGTTGTTCGATCAATTTCCCTGGACCCATCACATGGAGTCCGGGGTGTTGTTGACTCGGCGGTAGGAGCTGACGAGTGCAACGAGGCTGCGATCTTTCTCCAGACACTTGAGTCTCCAAAAGATCGCAGCCTTCGGCAGCTCCTACATGGGGATAATCCCCTCCCTCCTCTCTTGGCAAAGGTCATGTTCGATCATCGAACACTTATTGGCCGACGTCGGCTGCTTTATTTGACCAAATTAACCATCTAGTACAATTTATCTCCAGCGGCTGAAATCCCGCCGACACCAACAATAAAAATGTGGAGAAATTGCGATGCCTCCGATCGTTCTGGTGCTCAACGGCCCGAACCTGAACCTGCTCGGCACCCGCGAGCCGGCAACCTACGGCCATGAAACCCTGGCTGACATCTCCGCACTGTGCGGCCGCGCCGCTGAAGAGTTCGGCCTGGCGGTGGAGTTTCGCCAGACCAACCAGGAAGGCGAGCTGCTGGACTGGATTCACGGCGCCCGCGGCCGGTGTGCCGGTATCGTCATCAACCCGGCGGCCTGGACCCACACTTCCGTGGCGATCCGCGACGCCCTGGTCGCGAGCGAAGTGCCGGTGATCGAAGTCCACCTGTCCAACGTCCACGCCCGTGAAACCTTCCGTCATCACTCCTTCGTCTCATCCGTCGCCATTGGCGTGATGTGCGGGTTTGGCAGCCATGGTTATCGCCTGGCCCTTGAACATTTCAGTCAGCGGTTGAAGGGTTGATGAGCATGTCGAATATCACTGTGCTGGCCGGCCTGATCGGCGCGGGCATCCAGGCCTCTCGCACGCCAGCGCTGCATGAGCATGAGGGCGATGCCCAAGGCATGCGTTACCTCTATCGGCTGATCGACCTCGATGCGCTGAAACTCGACAGCGGCGCCCTGGCCGATCTACTGGCGGCCGCCGAACGCATGGACTTCACCGGCCTGAACATCACCTTCCCCTGCAAGCAGGCGATCATCCCGCTGCTCGATGAGTTGTCATCCGAGGCCCGTGGTATCGGCGCGGTCAATACCGTTGTGCTCAAGGACGGCAAGCGCATCGGCCACAACACCGATTGCCTGGGGTTCGCCGAAGGTTTTCGTCGCGGCCTGGGGGATGTGGCGCGCAAGCGTGTGGTCCAGATGGGCGCCGGTGGCGCCGGCGCGGCGGTAGCCCACGCGCTGTTGATGGAAGGCGTAGAAACCCTGAGCATTTTTGACGTCGAGGTCAGCCGTGCCGAGGCGCTGGCCAACAACTTGAATCAACACTTCGGCGCTGGCCGCGCCCGCGCCGGGCATGACCTGCCCACCGCCATGGCCGAGGCCGATGGCCTGGTGAACACCACGCCCATGGGCATGGCAAAACTACCGGGCATGCCGGTGCCGGTCGAGCTGTTGCGCGGCACTTTGTGGGTCGCGGAAATCGTCTACTTCCCACTGGAAACCGAACTGCTGCGCAACGCCCGCGCGGTCGGCTGCCGCACACTGGATGGCGGCAACATGGCCGTGTTCCAGGCGGTGAAGGCGTTCGAATTGTTCAGCGGCGTGGCACCCGATGCGCAGCGGATGCTGGCGCATTTCCAAAGTATGAACCACTAAAGCCGGTGATAAATCCCTTGTGGGGAATTACTTGTGGGAGCGAGCTTGCTCGCGATGGCGGTGTGTCAGTCGCAATCGATGTTGGCTGATCGACCGCTATCGCGAGCAAGCTCGCTCCCACAAGGTTTCAGGCTTGCAGATAGCGCAACACCGACTCGCAGACCATCTGCCGATGCCGCTGCTTGACCGCTTCATCCGACAGGTCGATCTGAAAGATCTCACCGAACGTCTGGCGATTGGATACGCGGTAAAAACAGAACGAACTGATCAGCAGATGCACATCCAGCGGCTCGAGGCCGGCACGGAACACACCCTCTTCAGCGCCGCGCCGCAGGATCACGCCCAGGGAATCGAGGATGGTATTGGTCATCGCCTTGATCGCGCCTGACTGCTTCACGTACTCGGCGTTGTGGATGTTCTCGATGCAGACGATGCGCACGAAATCCACATTGCGATCGTGGTGGTCGAAGGTGAACTCCACCAGGCGCCGGATCGCGTCGACCGGGGCCAGTTCCGCCAGGTGCAGGCGGCTCTCGGTGGTGCGGATATCGCCGTAGAGTTTTTCCAGCACCTCGACGTACAACTGCTCCTTGCTGCCGAAGTAGTAGTAGATCATGCGCTTGGAGGTGTGGATGCGCTCGGCGATGGCATCGACCCGGGCACCGGCCAGGCCTTGCTGGACGAACTCGACGATGGCTTCCTGAAGAATGTTTTCCCGGGTCTTCTCCGGGTTGTTCTTGCGACTCTTGCGCGGCGCGGCGACGGGTTCGTCGAGCGCTGCGGAAAGCTCTGGATTCATAGTCATTGCGGGGCTCACGGCCATCACTGCACAGGCTGGCGATTATGGGCCGCACCGTGCACTGAAGGAAGTCACGACACGGCCCATTACCGCCACGTTTACGATTTCCCTACAACTTGGCGTGTCGCAAACCACCGCTGCGGGACTTGGCCATGGCCGCCAGGCGCACCGCGACATTGGCGGCGCCATAACCGACGTAACCGTTCTTGCGCTGGATGATCTCGAAGAAAAACCGCCCTTCGAACGGCTCGGTGTAGACATGGAACAGCTCGCCACCCTGGGCATCACGGTCGTACAGCACGTTGAAATACGCCAGCTCGCTGAGAAATTCATCGTCGAAATCGAAACGCGCCGCCAGGTCGTCGTAGTAATTGAGCGGGATGTCCAGCAACGGTACGCCCGCCTCTTTGGCACGACTGACCTGGGCGAAGATGTCGTCGCAGTCGAAGGCGATGTGATGCACGCCGGAGCCGCGATAACTCGACAGCGCGTGTGAGATCGCGGTGTTGCGGTTCTCGGAAATGTTCAGCGGCAAGCGGATCGAACTGCAACGGCTGCGCAGCGCACGGCTTTTTACCAGGCCATAAGGGTCGGGCAGGACCACTTCGTCATCGGCCTCGAAATCCAGCAGGCTCTTGTAGAACAGCACCCAACTGTCGAGGCTGTCGGCCGGCAGCGCCATCGCCATGTGGTCGATGCGCTTGAGCCCGGCCCCAATGACCGCACCCGGCTGCAGGTTGAAATCGGTGCCATAGACGTCGGCCTGCTGGTCCACCAGGTAAATCAGGCTACCGTCCGGTGCGCGCACCGCCGCCAGCTCCAGTTCATTGGGGCCCACCAACCCCCGATAAGGCTGGCCTTTGTAGGCAACGGCCCGCTCCAGGGCGCTGGCACTGTTTTTCACGCGCACGGCGGTGGCGCACAACGAAGGTCCGTGGGCTTCGAAAAAACTGTGGGCGAACGAGTACGGTTCGCTGTTGAGGATCAAGTTGATATCGCCCTGGCGCAGCAGGCTGACATTCTTGGAACGATGCTGGCCGGCCTTGACGAACCCCAGCCGTTCCAGCCAATGGGAGAGCTTGGCGCCGAGGTTATCGTCCACGGCGAACTCGAGGAATTCGATGCCGTCGTATTCGCTGGCCGGCGGCGTGGCGAACAGGATGTCGGCATTGCCCATGGAGGGCGCTTCTTCAGCCAGGCGCTGACGGGTTTTTTCTTCCAGGTACAGCAGCGAGCGCAGCCCGTCGGCGGCATTGGCCCGTGGCGGTGCGGCGCGGAAACCGTCGTTGAAGATTTCCAGCGACAGCGGTCCGGTGTAGCCACTCTTGATGATCGGCGCCAGGAAACCCGGCAAGTCGAACTCGCCCTGCCCCGGGAAACAACGGAAATGCCGGCTCCATTCCAGGACATCCATGGCCAGGATCGGCGCGTCGGCCATTTGCACGAAGAAGATCTTGTCGCCGGGAATCTCGGCGATCGCGCTCGGATCGCCCTTGAGGGACAAGGTATGGAAGCTGTCGAGCAACACGCCGAGGCTGGGGTGATCGGCCTGGCGCACGATGTTCCAGACCTGTTGATAAGTATTCACGTGCCGGCCCCAGGCCAGCGCTTCATAACCGATCCGCAAGCCCCGCGCACCGGCGCGTTCGGCCAGCAGGCGCAGGTCATCGATGAGAATCTGTTCGTCGCCGACGCTGTCGGCCGAGGCGTTGCTGCACACCAGCACCAGGTCAGTGCCCAGTTCCTGCATCAGGTCGAACTTGCGCTCGGCCCGCTCCAGGTTGCGCGACAGGCGATCGCGGCGGCAGCCTTCAAAGTCACGAAACGGTTGGAATAAGGTGATGGCAATGCCCAGGTCGGCGCACATCTGCCTGATTTCCCGAGGGCTGCCATCGTAGTAGAGAAGGTCGTTCTCGAAGATTTCCACCCCATCAAAACCGGCGGCGGCAATGGCTTCGAGTTTTTCCGGCAAGGTACCGCTCAAGGACACGGTGGCAATGGAACGCTGCATGACTTCGGCTCCCGGGACAGGCATCGGCTACAGAAGCTGCGCCGCTTTTGAAAATGCTTTTAAAAGAGTGAGCCGATTATTGAGCTGCCGGTTTCTTTCAGCAATTTAATATGTACCATCCGGTTAGTTTTTTGGGCGATTATCGAACAAAATGGCCATTGCCGAATTGACGATTTTTTGCTCACTGCGCACCATCGTTCCCACATTGACGCCGGCCCGACCGACCTCGATGGACAGACCCAGACCAACCATAAGAATTTCAAAAACGGGTACACGCTATGATCCCTTCCCAAAGTTCCCGCCTGGCCCCCGGCCTGGGTGTCTCCTCCAGCGGCATCGGCGACAAGATCCGCGGCGCCATGGCCGTGGGCAAGACCCGTTGGGGCATGCTCGCCCTGGTGTTTTTTGCCACGACCCTGAACTACATCGACCGCGCCGCCCTGGGCGTGATGCAGCCGATCCTGGCCAAGGAAATGAGCTGGACGGCGATGGACTACGCCAACATCAACTTCTGGTTCCAGGTCGGTTACGCCGTCGGCTTCGTGTTGCAAGGACGGCTGATCGATCGGATCGGCGTCAAGCGCGTCTTCTTCTGCGCCGTGCTGCTCTGGAGCCTGGCGACCGGCGCCCACGGCCTGGCCACCTCGGCGGTGGGCTTCATGGTCTGCCGCTTTATCCTGGGCCTGACCGAAGCTGCCAACTACCCGGCCTGCGTGAAGACTACGCGGCTGTGGTTCCCGGCCGGTGAACGGGCCGTGGCGACTGGCATTTTCAACGCCGGGACCAACGTCGGCGCGATGTTCACCCCGATGCTGCTGCCACTGATCCTGCACGTGTGGGGCTGGCAGGCGGCGTTCTTGTGCATGTCGGCGCTGGGCGGGATCTGGCTGCTGTTCTGGGGGCTGAAATACTTCAACCCCGAAGACCATCCCAGCGTCAAACAGTCGGAACTGGACTACATCCAGGCCCAGGACGAACCGGACCAGGTCCGCGTGCCGTTCTCACGCATCCTGCGCATGCGCGGCACCTGGGCGTTCGCCCTGGCCTACTCGATCACCGCCCCGGTGTTCTGGTTCTACCTCTATTGGCTGCCGCCGTTCCTGAACCAGCAGTACAACCTGGGCATCAACGTGACCCAGATGGGCATCCCGCTGATCATCATCTACCTCACCGCCGACTTCGGCAGCGTGGGCGGCGGCATCCTGTCTTCGTTCCTGATCGGCCGTGGCCTCAATCCGATCAAGGCGCGACTGGTGTCCATGCTGCTGTTCGCCTGCTGCATCATCGGCGTGATCATGGCCGCCGGCGCAAGCAACCTGTGGATGGCGGTGTTCGCCATTTCCCTGGCCATCGGCGCGCACCAGGCCTGGACCGCCAACATCTGGAGCCTGGTCATGGACTACACGCCCAAGCACATGATGAGTACGGTGTTTGGCTTCGGCGGCATGTGCGCGGCCATCGGCGGGATGTTCATGACTCAACTGGTGGGCCACATCCTCACGATCACCAATAACAACTACACCGTGCTGTTCACCCTGATCCCCGCGATGTACTTCATTGCCCTGACCTGGCTGTACTTCATGGCACCGCGCAAGGTGCCTACGCTGGAAAACTGACTGTCCACAAGCTGACGGACAGCGGCTCACCTGTGGCGAGGGAGCTTGCTCCCGCTCGATTGCGCAGCAATCGCTAAAGGGCGAGGGCTGCTTCGCAACCCAGCGGGAGCAAGCTCCCTCGCCACAAGCGTCCGCGTATAGCCAGTGATTACGCCCGCCGCTGTTGCCACGCCGCCGCCAACCCACTCAAGCAGATCAAGGTGATGCCCACCACGGTGGTCAGCGTCGGCGTGTGGTTGAACAACAACCAGCCCAGCAGCCCGGCAAACACGATCTGGCAATACCCGAACGGCGCGAGCAGCGCCGGGGCGGCAAAGCGGAAGGCCTGGGTCAGCATCAGGTGCGCCGTCATCCCGCAGGCGCCCAGCGCCAGCATCATCGCACCGTGCAACAGGCTCGGCACTTGCCAGAAGAACGGCACCAGCGCGCTCATCACCAAGGTGTTGCACAGGCCGGCGAAGAAGTTGCTGGTGGTCGGGCTGTCGATCTCGCTGAGCTTGCGCGTGAGCAGTTGGTAGAAACAGAAGAACAGTGCCGAACAGAACGGCAATATCACCGCTGGGGTGAACAGATCCCCGCCCGGATGGACGATGATCAACACTCCGATAAAGCCGAAGATCACCGCGATCCATTGCCCGCGCGTCACGTGTTCGCCCAGCAATGGCACCGACAACGCGGTGACCAGCACGGGCGCGAGAAAGTTGACCGCCGTCGCCTCGGCCAGCGGGATATACAACAGCGCCGTGGTGAAGAACAGGCTGGTGCCCAGCAGGCACAGCGCCCGGGCCAGTTGCCACAAAGGACGCTTGGTCCGCAGGACCCGCAGCCCCGAGCGCGGCAGGAAAATACCCGCCATCAACAACGTGTGCACCACGTAACGTGCCCAGACCACCATGATGATCGGGTAGAAACCCGAGAGGTATTTCGACAAGGCGTCATGACTGGAGAACAGAAACGTCGCCACCAGAATAAGCAGGATGCCCTTGAAAGCCTGATTGACGCCGGAAAGCGGAGTGCTGACGGTCATGTAGGAATCCTGCGTTGCGTGATGTAGGGAGCAAGGCTTGCCTGTGGCGGATGAGACCGCATTCAGCTGAACAACTCCGAGGCCTGACTGGCTTGCGATAACTCCTCGACAAACGCCAGCAAGGTCGGTGCCAGCTCATGCAACCGCGCCCGCGTCATCCGTGCGCTGGGGCCGGCAACACTCAACACGCCGATGACCCGGCCGTCCAATGGATGACGGACCACAGCGGCAATGGCCGACGTGCCGATCGCCGAGCTTTCCTCGACACAGGCATAGCCGTGTTCGCGGGCCTGGTGCAGGTACTGGAGCAGTTCAGCCGGGCCGCGTGGAGCGTTTGGTCCGGCGTCCGCCGGCACTTGCACGGCCTGGCGCGCCACCAGCGCCAACGCCTCGGCGTCACTCATGCAAGCCAGCCAGGCATGGCCCGACGCGGTATAGGACAACGGCGTTTCACGTCCCATGTCCGGGTCGTAGCGCAAGCCGGAACGGGCCCCCTGAGATTTGGCGATCCAGGTCTGGCACTCCCCTTCGATGACACCCAGGCGCACCAGTTCACCCGTTTCCTGCGCCAGGCGATCGAGCACTGGCTGGACGATGTCGGCACCGCTTCGCGACAGATAACGAAAGCCCATGGCGACCAGGCGGGTCGACAAGTGATAACGCAGGTTCTCGGGATTCTGGCGCACATAGCCCAGGCGCATCAGTTCGGCGAGCAAACGGTGGGTAGCACTCTTGGGAATCTGCAACTGTTCGGCCAAGCCTAGCAGCGGCCAGCCGCGAGGGTCGCTGGCGAGGCTTTCCAGCACATTGAAAACCCGTTCGATTTGACTGCCGGCCATGAGCGATCCAAAGGTAAGTTCGTCGATTCTAGAATATGCAAAGTGTAATGCAAATTCTGGAACTGGCGCGCCATTCGTTCATGCCCTGATGAACCAAACCCCGCGCCGGTTGCCTGAAAGCTCAGGTATCACGCGCATCCTGACGCCCCAAAAGCTAGACTCACCGCAACGGCAGTACAGTGACACCCCGGCCAATCAGAGGAACGCCTACATGTTATGGAAAAAAGGTCGCCGCAGTGACAACGTGGTGGACGCTCGCGGTGACGGTGACGGTGGGGGCGGCGGCGGAATGCGTTTCGGCGGCGGCAAGGGATTGAGCCTGACGGCCGTCCTCCTGATCGTCGGCATCGGCTGGATCACCGGCCAGGACCCGATGCAGATTCTCGGGCAACTGGCCGGGCAGATGGACCAGTCCGCGCCTGCCACTTCACAAACCCGTCAGGCGCCACCGGCCAACGATGAACAGGCCGAGTTCGTGCGCTCGATCCTCGGCGACACCGAAGACACCTGGGGCCAGGTGTTCCAGCAGGCCGGACGCCAGTACCAGCAACCCAAACTGGTGTTGTTCAGCGGCCGGGTCAACTCGGCTTGCGGCCTTGCCTCGTCGGCGACCGGTCCGTTCTATTGCCCGGCAGATCGCCAGGTCTACCTGGACATGAGTTTCTTCAAGGAAATGTCCCAACGTTTCGCTGCCGCCGGCGACTTCGCCCAGGCCTACGTCATTGCCCACGAAGTCGGCCACCATGTGCAGACGCTGCTCGGCGTGTCGGCGAAAATCCAGGAAGCGCGCCAGCAAGGCCGGCAGATGGAGGGCGATGGCGGCTTGCTGGTACGCCAGGAGTTGCAGGCCGATTGCCTGGCGGGTGTGTGGGCCAACCATGCGCAAAAACGCCTAAACTGGCTGGAGCCGGGGGACATCGAAGAGGCCTTGAACGCCGCCAATGCCATCGGCGATGACCGCTTGCAGCAACAAGGCCAGGGTCGCGTGGTGCCGGACTCCTTCACCCACGGCACGTCGGCGCAGCGCGTGCGCTGGTTCAAGACCGGGTTCGCCCAGGGCCAGGTCAGCCAGTGCGACACGTTCGCGGCGAAAAACCTGTAGATGAAGTGGGGGGCGTTGATCGGGCTGGTGCTGTGCTGCGCCGTCGCCCAGGCCGAGGAACACGGCGTCAACGTGGTCGCCCAAGGGCGACTGCAGTTCAAGGGCGGCGCCATGGCCGTCGGTGTAAGCCCACCGCCGGCGTCCATCCAGCGCGTGTTGATCATCCTCCACGGTCGGCTGCGCAATGCCGACACCTACCTGCACAGCGCCGAAAAGGCTGCCGGGCAGGCCGGACAACTGGGCACCACCCTGATCATCGCCCCGCAGTTTCTCAACGAACAGGACGTGGCGCGCCATCAATTGCCCAATGACCTCCTGCGCTGGCAAGGCAACGACTGGATGGCCGGTGGCTTATCCACAGGGCCCAATCCAGTCAGTTCCTTCCAGGTACTCGACGACATCGTCGCGCGAGTCAGTGACCGGCAGCAGTTTCCCGAAGTGAAAGAGATCGTCATCGCCGGCCATTCCGGCGGCGCCCAGGTCGTGCAGCGCTATGCCCTGCTCGCCCACGGCCAATACCGGATCAGCCCACGCTTTGTCATCGCCAACCCGTCGTCCTATGCCTACTTCGATGCGCAACGGCCCATGGCGTTCGACCCTGCCAGTTGCCCTGGCTTCAATCGTTGGAAATACGGCCTGCAGAACTTGCCAGCCTACGCGGCGGGGCAAACACCTGCGCAACTGGAAGATCACTACGCCAAGCGCGACATCGTCTATTTGCTCGGGCAACAAGACACCGACCCGGAACATCCGGCGCTGGATAAAGGCTGTGAAGCACAAACCCAGGGACCGTATCGGTTACTGCGCGGGCATTTCTTTTTCGACTACCTGACCCGGCGTCATCCCGAGGGGTTGAACCAGCGGCTGATCGAAGTGCCCGGGGTGGGGCACGATGGGAGTGGGATGTTCAATTCGCCCGAGGGGTTGAAGGTTATGTTTGGTCAGTAAGTTTTGTCGCGAATGACAGGGACCTATCGCGAGCAAGCTCGCTCCCACAGTAGATCGGGTGTGGACACAAATTTCGCGACCAACAGAAATCCCCTTGTGGGAGCGAGCTTGCTCGCGATAGCGATCGATCAGTCAACCCAGCCCTCAAGCCAACAGCATCTGCCGCAACACCCCACAATCGCGCGCATGCCAATCCGTCAGTTCCGGCCATGGATTGTCCGGCAGGTTCACCAGCACCGTCCGCGCCCCCGCCGCACGCCCGCAGTCCAGGTCAAAGCGGTAATCGCCCACCATCACCATCGCCTCGGGCGCCACGTTCCAGGCCTCGGCCAGCTTCAACAGGCCACCGGGGTGAGGCTTGGGCGGTGCTTCGTCGCGGCCCAGCACATCTTCCACGGCAAAACAGTCCGCCAGGCCGATGGCTTCGAGGGTGACGTGGGCCAGCTCGCGGGCGTTACGGGTGAGGATACCCAGGCGATAACCGCGCCCGGCCAGTTCGCGCACCAGCTCAACCGCCCCCGGCGCGGGCCTGGAGCCCAGCGCCAGGTCCCGTTCATGCTCCAGCAGCCAGGCATGCTTGGCCGCCGCTTCCTCGGCGGGCAACCCTGCCAGATGGGTGAGGATGTCGTCTTCGGCCGGAATCGCCAGGGCCACGCGAATCGCCGCGAAGTCATGCACGGCGATCGTCAGCGTGCCATCCATGTCGAACACCCAGTGACGAACCTCGGCCAGGCTCATGCCCAGTCCTTGCGATGACGAATCAGGCCTTCCTGGGTCACCGAGGCCACCAGTTGTCCGGCGCGGTTGAACACGCTGCCACGGGAGAACCCGCGCGAGTTACCGGCCCACGGGCTGTCCATGGCGTAGAGCAACCAGTCATCGGCGCGCAGGTCGGCATGGAACCACAAGGCGTGGTCGAGGCTGGCGACCTGCATATCTTTGTGCCACACCGATTTACCGTGGGGCAGCAGCGAAGTGGTCAACAGGCCGAAGTCCGACGCATAGGCCAGCAGGTATTTGTGCAAGGCCGGCGAATCCGCCAGGGCGCCATCGGCACGGAACCACACGTATTTGACCGGGTCGGCCGGTTGCGGGTTGTAAGGGTCTTTTTCGGTGACCGGGCGTACTTCGATCGGCTTGGGGCACAGCAGTTTTTCGCGCATGTGCTCGGGCAGCAGGTGCGCGCGCTGCTGGGTCAGTTCCAGCTCGGACGGCAGGTTCTCCGGCCCGACGACTTGCGGCATGCTGCTCTGGTGCTCAAAGCCCTCTTCGTCGTACTGGAACGACGCGCTGCAGGTGAAAATCGGGTTGCCCTTCTGGATCGCCGTCACCCGGCGAGTGCTGAAGCTGCCACCGTCACGTACCCGGTCCACCTGGTAGACCACCGGCAACGCAGCGTCGCCCGGACGCAGGAAGTAACCGTGCATCGAATGCACATGGCGCGCCTCTTCCACGGTCTGGCTGGCCGCCGACAACGACTGGCCCAGTACCTGGCCGCCGAACAACTGGCGAAACCCCAGGTCCTGGCTACGCCCGCGAAACAGGTTCTCTTCGATCGGTTCCAGGGTCAGCAGGTCGACCAGATCTTCCAACACGTGGCTCATTCAGACTTTCCTCACACAGCGCAAAAACCGCGCAGTCTATGATAGTGGCCCAGGCCATTCTGGCGGGCATTGTAAACGTCCGTGTCGGCTAACCGTGCAGGGTCTGCAACCACTGCTCACGATTGATGCGATAGAGCACATGGTGACGCAATGGATGACCAACGGCGAGTGTCGGGTGTTCGAAGTCGTCAGCCGGGTCGTGCAGCATGCCAATGGCCTGCATGACCTTTTGCGATGGCAGGTTGTCGACGGCGGTGAACGCCACTACTTCGTCCAGCGTCAACTGGTCGAATGCACAACGCAGGGCCGTCCACGCCGCTTCGCTGGCATAGCCCAGGCCCCAGTGCTCCCGGGCCAGGCGCCAACCGATCTCGATAGCCGGTGTGAAAGGCGCATCGAACCCGACCACACCCAGCCCGGTGAAGCCAATGAAGGCGCCAGTGTCCTTGCGTTCCAGGGCCCACAAACCAAAACCATGCTCGGCGAAATGCCCCCGCACGCGACCGATCAGGGCAGCGCTTTCCAAGCGGCTCAGGCGCGCCGGGAAATAACGCATCACCTGCGGGTCTGCGCACATGGCGGCAAATTCCGGCAAGTCATCATCGCGCCACTGCCGCAAGAGCAGCCGTGCGCTTTCCAGCTCCAGTATCGGCTCCATTTTCACTCCTCTTCCATGCCCCAGAGTCTACATCGCTGGTAGGATCCGTCACTCACTCACCGCTGAAAACACTATGCCTCTGCCGCTTATCTATCACGAAGACTACAGCCCCGACTTCCCGGCGGAACACCGTTTCCCCATGGACAAGTTTCGCCTGTTGCGCGATCACCTGGTGGACAGCGGCCTGACCCGCGACGCGGACCTGCTGCGCCCGTCGCTGTGTCCGCCGGACATTCTCGCCCTGGCCCACGACCGTGCGTATATCGAACGCTACATGGGCGGTGAGTTGTCCCGTGAAGACCAACGGCGACTTGGCCTGCCCTGGAGCGAAGCCCTGGCCCGTCGCACGGTGCGTGCCGTGGGCGGCTCGCTCCTGGCCGCCGAACAAGCCCTTGAGCACGGGCTGGCCTGCCACCTCGCCGGCGGCACCCATCACGCCCACTACGACCACCCGGCCGGCTTCTGCATCTTCAACGACCTGGCGGTGATCAGTCGCTATTTCCTGGCCAGCGGCCGGGTCTCACGGGTGCTTATTTTCGACTGCGACGTGCACCAGGGCGACGGCACCGCCCGAATACTCCATGACACCCCGGACGCCGTGACAGTTTCCTTGCACTGCGAAAAGAATTTTCCTGCACGCAAGGCGCAAAGCGACTGGGACATCCCCCTGCCGATGGGCATGGAAGACGCGGCTTATTTGAAGGTGGTGGACGATGCGCTCAACTACTTGCTGCCGCTCTATCAGCCGGACCTGGTGCTGTATGACGCCGGCGTCGACGTACACAAGGATGACGCCCTCGGTTACCTGAAGCTGACCGACGAAGGCCTCGCCGCCCGGGACGAGAGCGTCATGCGCCATTGCCTGGGACGCGACATCCCGGTGGTCGGCGTGATCGGTGGAGGCTACAGCAAGGACCGCAAGGCCCTGGCCCGCCGCCACGCAATCCTGCACCACAGCGCACAAAGGGTCTGGACGTCATCAGGTTGTCACTGAAACCTGGGCTTTACCCACAATGCCTGTGGAGCGGCCTGTGGATAACCTGAGCGAAACGGCCTACAGCCTATGCTGCCTGTAGCGTACAGAGGCTTGGCTGTTTTTTGATCACTTCCTGAAAAGCGCCACCCACCCCCTGTGGGAGCGAGCTTGCTCGCGATAGCGGTGTATCAGTGACATTCATGTAGCTGACCCTGCGCTATCGCGAGCAAGCTCGCTCCCACAAAGAGTTGTGCTGGTAGAATGCCCCGCCTACCCCAGCCCCCACAGTTCAAATCATGACCTCGACCGCCAAGCCTTCCGCCCCAAACATCGCCATCATCGGCGGCGGCCCCGCCGGCCTGATGGCGGCCGAGGTGCTAAGCCAGGCGGGCCTTCAAGTCGACCTGTACGACGGCATGCCCTCGGTGGGCCGCAAATTCCTGCTGGCCGGCGTCGGCGGCATGAACATCACCCACTCCGAAGCCTTCCCGGCCTTCCTCTCCCGCTACGGCGAACGTGCGCCGAACATTGCCCCGCTGCTGCGGGCATTCGGCGCCGAGCAATTGTGCGAATGGATTCACGGGCTGGGCATCGACACCTTTGTCGGCAGCTCCGGACGGGTATTTCCCACCGACATGAAAGCCGCGCCACTGCTGCGCGCCTGGCTCAAGCGCCTGCGCGATGCCGGCGTGGCGATCCACACGCGCCATCGCTGGCTCGGCTGGAACCCCGATGGCAGCTTGCGCATAGCGAGTCCGGAAGGTGAGAAAACGCTACGCCCCGACGCGATACTGCTGGCCCTGGGCGGCGGCAGTTGGTCACGCCTGGGCTCCGACGGCGCCTGGATGCTGCCGCTGGAACAACGCGGCGTGGCCCTGGCGCCGTTGCAACCAAGCAACTGCGGGTTCGAGGTAGAAGCCTGGAGCGACCTGATGATCAGCAAATTCGCTGGCGCCCCGCTCAAGAACATCGCCATCGGCCTGAACGACGATGTACCGCGCCTCGGCGAATGCGTGATCACCGCCACCGGCATCGAAGGCAGCCTGATCTACGCCCTGTCGGCAGCGATTCGCGAAGCCATCAACCAACATGGCAGCGCGACCCTCCATCTAGACCTGCTGCCCGGACGGCCTGTGGATAAAATCCTCCAGGCCCTGAACAAGCCTCGCGGTTCCCGTTCGATGGCCAAGCACTTGCACAGTCAGTTGGGGATCGACGGCGTCAAGGCTGCGCTATTGCGTGAGCTCACGCCGGCCGAGTGTTTCACTGACCTGGCGCGGCTGGCCCGGGCGATCAAGGCCTTGCCAGTCACCCTGGTGAAGACCCGCCCCTTGGACGAAGCCATCAGCAGCGCCGGTGGCGTGACCTTCGAGGCCCTGGATGAACGCCTGATGCTCAAGCAATTGCCCGGCGTGTTCTGCGCCGGGGAAATGCTCGATTGGGAAGCACCGACCGGCGGTTACCTGCTCACGGCGTGTTTTGCCAGTGGCCGCGCGGCGGGGTTGGGAATCCTGGAATTCTTGAACGGTTGAACCCGTAGGAGCTGACGAGTGAAACGAGGCTGCGATCTTTCCCCAGACACTTGAATCTCAAGCGTAAGATCAAAAGATCGCAGCCTCGCTTCGCTCGACAGCTCCTACAGTTCCCATGTGGCCTTTGATATCAAGGCTTACGCTTACGCGGCCCGGTATTGAACACCGGCACTTTGCGCACAGGCTTGACCGAAGGTTCAACAGGCGAGGCATCGCCGCTGTCCACCCACTTGCCCAGGTTGCGCTTGCCGCCGCCACCGGAGGTTTTCGGTTTCTTCGGCTTTTTCGGTTTCTTGATCACCTGGCCGCTGGCATCGGTGTCCGGTACCCGATGTTCAGGCTCGAAGTCCTGTTCCATCTGACGAGTCAGCGCCTGGCGCGTCAGCATCTCGATGGCCGACAGCAGGTTCACTTCGTCGGCGCAGACCAGGGAAATCGCTTCCCCGGTCGAGCCCGCCCGACCGGTACGGCCGATGCGGTGGATGTAGTCCTCGGCGACGATCGGCAGGTCGAAGTTCACCACCAACGGCAAGTCTTCGATATCCAAGCCACGGGCAGCGACGTCGGTCGCCACCAGGATCTGCACTTCGCTGGCCTTGAAGCGGTCCAGTGCGCGCTGGCGGGTGGCTTGGGGTTTGTCACCGTGGATGCCGTCGGCGTTGACGCCCAGGCCCTGGAGTTTTTCCACCAACGCATCAACGCCATTGCGTGTCTTGGCAAAGACCAGCACCTGCTTCCACTTGTTCTTGCGCATCAGGTGCACGAACAATTCCGGCTTGCGCTTCTTGTCCACCGTCACCACCCATTGCTTGACGGTGTTGGCGGCGACGTTGCGCGGGCTCACTTCAATGCTCAGCGGATCGTTGAGCATCTGCCCGGCCAGCAGGCGGATGGCGTCGGAGAAGGTCGCCGAGAACAGCAGCGTCTGGCGCTTCTTCGGCAGGGCCTTGTAGATATTCGCCAGTTCCTCGGAGAAGCCCAGGTCGAGCATGCGGTCGGCTTCGTCCAGCACCAGGGTCTGCAACTGGTTGAACTTCAGCGCGTTCTGGCGGAACAAATCGAGCAGACGCCCAGGCGTGGCGACCAACAGGTCGACGCCTTTGCGCAATTTCATCATCTGCGGGTTGATGCTGACGCCGCCGTACACGGCGTAGGTGCTCAGCGGCAGGTTTTGCGCGTACTGACGCACGCTTTCATGGACCTGCTCAGCCAGCTCACGGGTTGGCACCAGGATCAGCGCCCGCACCGAGTTGGCCGCGACCTTCGGCCCTTCGGTGGTCAGCAACTGCAACAGCGGCACGGCGAAACCGGCGGTCTTGCCGGTGCCGGTCTGGGCCGCGGCCATCAGGTCACGACCGGCCAGCACCGCCGGCATGGCTTGCGCCTGCACCGGGGTCGGGGTCTGGTAGCCGAGCGTCTCAAGGGCGCGCAGCAAGGGTTCGATCAGGCCAAGGGTGGCGAAAGTCATGGAAGTACCGTAGGAGAAATCAGCGCAAGATGTGCAATGCGCGGAAGTTTACCCTAAATCAGGAAGCGGCCGGCGCAGGCTTGGGTTTGCGCCACTGCGGCAAACCGATCAACACCACGGCACTGATGATCACCAACATCGCCACACTTTCTTCAGCGCCAATGGTTTCACCCGCGAACACGATCCCCAGCAACACTGCCACGGCTGGGTTGACGTAGGCATAACTGGTGGCCGCCGCCGGGCGCACATGCTTGAGCAGGTACATGTAGGCATTGAAGGCAACGATCGAACCGAAGCAGGTCAGGTAAGCCAAGGCAAGCCAACCTTCCAGCGGCGGCACGCTGTCCAGGTGCTCGCCGCTGGCCACACTGCCGATCAACAGCACCACACCGCCCACCAGCATCTCCACGGCACTGGCCATCGCCCCTGCCGGCAACGGCACGTGTTTGCTCAGCACCGAACCGAAGGCCCAGGACGCCGCCGCGAATACCAGCAAGGTCGCACCCAACGGGCTGGACTGCAGGTTGGAGCCCAGGTTGAGCATCGCGATACCAATCAACCCCAGCACAATCCCCGCCCATTCCAGACGAGTATTACGCGCACCCCAGAAATATCCGCAGAGCAAGGTAAACAAAGGCACCGTTGCCACCGCCAGGGCCGCCACCCCGGACGCCACGCCAGTGTGCTCGGCCACACTGACCGCGCCGTTACCAAAACTGAGCAACAGTACGCCGATGATGGCCCCGGCCTTCCATTGCGCCCAGGTCGGCGCCGGTGCCCCGCGCCAGCGCAGGAAGCCATACATCAGCGAACCGGCCAGCACAAAACGAATCCCGGCCAGCAACAGCGGCGGCCAATGCTCCACACCGATGCGAATCACCAGGTAGGTCGAACCCCAGATGACATACAAGGCAAAGAAGGCAGCGATCAATGGCAGGGGGAAGCGGCGTGTGCCAGGCATGGTCAGCTCGAAGTCAGGACAATGAGAGACGCTATTCTAGAAAGGCGAAGGGCGGAAATTAAGCTACAAAACCTGTTTATCCGGGCCATACACTTTTCAAAACACGGCGTTCGGCGCTATAAGTCGCGCTTTCGAAAGCCACGTCATTTGGAAGCCTACCTGTGGATAAATACGACCGCATGCTGCTCAGCGCCCTGTTGGAAAACGGTCGTGCGTCCTACGCCGAACTGGCCCGCAAAGTGAACCTGTCAGCCCCCGCCGTGGCCGAGCGGGTCAGCAAACTGGAAGCCAGCGGCGTCATCACCGGTTATCAAGCCAAAGTCGACATGGCGAAGATCGGCCTGCCGGTGCAGTGCGTCATCGAATTGCGGATGAACCAGCATGGCAACCAGAAGACCTACGACGAACTGTGCAAGATCCCACAACTGACCGAGTGCCACCGGGTCACCGGGGACCCGTGCGTGATCATGCAAGCGGCGGTGAGCTCGATGCCGGAACTGGAAGAGCTGATCAACCGCATCGCCAAGTTCGGCTTCAGCAAGACCTCGATTGTGCTATCCAGCGCCATTGAAAAGCGCGTGCCGTTGGGGCAGTTGGAAGGCAACGGCAAATAATCCGCTCAACACAGACCAACCCTGTGGGAGCGAGCTTGCTCGCGATAGCCTTGGATCAGCCAACATTAATGTCGACTGACAGACCGCAATCGCGAGCAAGCTCGCTCCCACATTGGATCTTCAGTGAGCACAGGGTCAGTGTGTTGCCGGGATATGGTGTGGGAGCGAGCTTGCTCGCGAAAGCGGTCTGTCTGACACATCACTCCCACAGTTGCTTTGTGGTGTGTTTAGAACCCGCGATGCCGCTTGAGGTGCTCGTTGATCTTCGCCGCCGGCACTTTCTGCAAACTGCACAGCAGATCATGGGACAACTCCCGCAGCCCGTGCTTTTGCCGCAATTGCGAAGCCAGGTGCGCGGTGAGGTTGGCGGCCATTTCGGCGTCGGCCATGGCCCGGTGAGCCTGGCCGGTATGGGGCAGGCCGGCGAAAGCGTTGAGCGTGCCGAGCTTGTGGTTCGGCGCCGCCGGCATCAGGCGTCGGGCCAGCAACAGTGAGCAGGCAAAATTCTGCAGGCGGGTGCGCTTGATTCGCCCCAGTTCGAAGTCCCAGAACTTCTGGTCGAACGCGGCGTTGTGGGCCAGCAGCGGCGTGATGCCAACGAACTCGTTGACCTCGTTCATCACTTTTTCCGCCGACGGGGCGCTGCGCAGCATGGCGTTGCTGATGCCGGTCAATTGCTCGATAAATGCAGGGATACGCACACCGGCATTCATCAGGCTCTGGTAGCGGTCGACGATCCGGCCTTGTTCGAGCATCACCACCGCGATTTCAGTGGCCCGGCAACTGCTGCTCGGGGTGATCCCGGTGGTTTCAAAGTCGATGACTGCGATGCGTTCCAAACCTTTTGAACTCCGTGAAAATCAATTCTTGAGCAACAACGCGCCTTCGATGGGCACGTAGCGGCTGGCGGCGCGGATCAGCGAGTTGGCGGTCAACCCCGGCACGCCATAGGCCACCGCTTGTACACCATGCTTCTGGATGATGCGCTCGAGCAGCATGTCGAAATCACCGTCGCCGGAGGCCAGCACCACTTCGTCGACGTGGTCGGCGGCGTCCATGATGTCCAGCGTGATGCCCACGTCCCAGTCGCCCTTGGCCGAGCCGTCGCTGCGCTGGATGTAGGGCTTGAGCTTCACGACAAAACCCAGGTTGCGCAGGATCTGCTGGAATTGCTGCTGCTTGCTGTCACCGCGATCGATCGCGTAGGCATACGCCTCGACGATCTGCCCCTGCTTGCTGACATCAGCCCACAGCGCGGCGTAGTTGAAATGGCAACCGTAGGCTTGGCGCACGGTGTAGTAGAGGTTCTGGACATCGGCGAACACTGCAATTTTTTTCACCGCGTTTCCTCTTGGATGCACACGCACACAGGCCACCAGGGCCGAAAAGTCGCCCAGTATGCCAGCCCGAAGGATTGTTCCGCGAATAATCGGCCCGAGGCACCAAGGCGCCCCGGACGAATGGCAGGTCAGACGAAGGAGTCGTCGTCGCCGAAGAAAGAAGAATCGTCGCTGTAGTCCGCGTCGCTGAAACCGCCCTGGTCGTTGCCGTAGGCGTCGTTATCGGCCACCCGCGGCTCATCGCCCCAGCCGTTGTCTGCGGTGTCGTTGACCGGTTGCGCCGGTTCCTCCTTGATGACCTCGACGATTTCCTGCGGTTGCTGGTTACTGTGGAACAGGCTGCTGATGCCTTGGGCCAGCATCACGCCGCCGGCCACTCCTGCCGCGGTTTTCAGGGCGCCGCCCAGGAAGCTGCCCGCTGCCGGGGCCTGCTGCTGAGGTGCGCCATAATTGCCGGGCGAGGCGCCGAAGCCTTGTTGGGGCTGGGGCTGGGCATTGAAGGACGGCTGTGACGGTTCGCGCCAGCCTCCCCCACTGGAAGCCGGCGCGCTTGCCGGGCGTGAATCCCGGGCACTGCCACCAAAAATGCTCGACAGAAAGCCTGCGCCACCGCTGGGTGCCGATGGCTGGGAACGGGCCCGTTGCAGCTCGGCCTGCAACTGCTCGACTTGCTGGGTGAGTTGCTTGTTCTGTTCATCGAGGCGCTTGATCGCGGCCTCCTGCACCAGAATCGCCTGGGCCATGAAATAGCCCGCCGCTGGCTGGCTGGCCAGGTGTTCCTTGATCCGCGCCTCGGCCTGGACGTCACGCGGGGCTGAATCCTTTTCGGCCTGTTGCAGCCGTGAAAACAGTCCATCGATCAGGGTTTGTTCTTCGCTGTTCATGGCGACCTCATTAGATTGCCGGGTAGAAACCATTCCGGTCCTGAAGACCGGTGCCCACCAGTAATGGGGCTCGTCGCAAAGGTTTCAATGGTCTTTACCTGATGTTTACGTTTGCTTGTGCGGGCGCCTGATCGGTTAAAGTGTCGGACCGCTTTTGAACTGCGATACCGACTCATGAATCCGTTTGACGTGCTGCGCGACTCTTTGTATTTCTTCAAGCGCCATCTGGGCCGGATCGCCCAGCTGTGCCTGCCGCTGGTCATACTCGAGGCTTTGCTGCAGCAAGGCGTGGACAGCGCCGTCGGCCCCGAGGGTTTCCCCGGCTACAGCGTGATCGTCGGGCTCTTGGTGTACCCCTTGTACACCGCCGCGTTGATCCTGTTTCTCGACGCCCGCAGCCGCGGCGAAGCACCACGCACCCGTGACCTGCTCGCAACGGCCCTCACCCTGTGGCCACGCTTTGCCTTGCTGACGGCCCTCAACACACTGTTGATCCTGGTGGGGCTGTCGTTGTACTTCCTGCCGGGCCTGTGGCTGATGGTGACCCTGGCCTTCAGTGAATACCTGTTGGTCCTCAGGGGCCTGACACCCCTGGCGGCGATGAAGGAAAGCCTGAACATGTCCCGCGGTAACTTCTGGCGGGTCCTGCTGTGCATCCTCTGTGTGATGGGCCCGCTGTGGCTGCTCAAGGGCGTCAGCGTCTCGGTGTATCCACCGCCTCAGAACCCTGTGCTCAGCCTGCTGATCGAGAGCGTCCACAGCTTCTTGCAACTGTTCACCAGCGTGGTGCTGTTCCGCATGTTCATGTTGATCGAAGCCAAGCCTGACAACCGCTGATCGCACACTGCGAAGGCCCTGGGCTTGGGCTTGAGAACCGCTCTCGGTTATGCTCGGGATCACTTTCGCGTTTCGCCCATAAGCCGAGCCATGACCCGTCTACTGCGCTACACCTTGCTGGGCCTGCTGTCGATCGTCAGCCTGGCCGCCCTGTCGATCTACGGCCTGACCTGGCGGCCGCAGCCCCGGGAAACCCTGCCGGTCAGTTGCACCGCCAACGCAGCACCGCTGGTGCCCGGCCAGGCCTTGAAGGTGATGACCTGGAACGTGCAGTTCCTCGCCGGCAAACGCTACGTGTTCTGGCACGACCTGGCCCAGGGCAACGATGAAAGCCCGACCCAGGAAGACATGGCCTTCAGCCTCGACGAAGTGGCACGGGTCATCCGCGATGAGCAACCGGACGTCGTGCTGCTCCAGGAACTGGACAAGGGCGCCAAGGCCAGCGATTACCAGGACCAGCTCAAGCTGTTACAGGAGCGGCTGGCCGACCTCTATCCGTGCGGCACCAGCGCCTTCGACTGGAAGGCCGACTTCATCCCCGACCCGCACATCTTCGGCAGCGTCGGCCGGCAACTGGCGACCCTGAGTCGCTACCGCATCGACCATGCCGAACGGGTACAACTGCCGGTGGCAGACGCCAATATCATCAGCCGTCAGTTCCAGCCAAAAAACGCCTTGTTGGTGAGCTATCTGTCGCTGAGCGGCGGCGGCCAACTGGCGGTGCTCAACACCCACCTGGAACGGGCCAGCGAGCCGGACGAAACCCTGCCCAGACAAATCACCGCCGTGGCCAAGGCCTTGGATAAATTCGAATCCGCGGGCACACCCTGGCTGATCGGCGGCGACTTCAACCTGCTGCCCCTGGGCCAGTACCGGCGCCTGCCGTCCGAGCAACGCACGCCCTACTCCGCTGACAGCCCCTTGCACCTGTTGTGGGACAAATACCCGATGATCCCCACCAACAACGAGGCCAGCGGCATCGATCGCGCACACTGGCTGACCCACTACCCGAACGACCCCGGCCTCAACGGCCCCGACCGCACCGTCGACTACCTGTTCTACAGCCCGCGCCTCAAACGAGTCGAAGCCCAGGTAAGACAGGACGACACCTTGCGCATCTCCGATCATTTGCCGGTGATTGCGCGGTTTTTGTTGCCGCCTGCGCCTTAGTACGACTCGCCGCAGAATAACTGTGGGAGCGAGCTTGCTCGCGATAGCAGTGGATCAGCCACATGACTATTGGCTGACACACCGCCATCGCGAGCAAGCTCGCTCCCACAGTGGATCTATGTCGCAATTCCAGTGCCGGTTTGGGATAACGCCCGGCCGACACGAGCAGTACGCTCTGACTGTCCTGATGGTATTGCTCTGAGGCCTTCTCAGACTGAACACCCATTTCAAGGAGAGATCCATGAGCGACACCCAGATTCGCCTGGCCGAACACAACGACGTTGAAGCGGTTGGTGTGTTGTTTGATGCGTATCGGCAGTTCTACAGAATGGATGCCGACGTGCAGCGGGCGACCGCCTATGTCAGGGCGCGAATTGAACAGGGTGAGTCCCTGGTGTTCGTTGCAGAGAACGCCGCCAAGGAGATTGTGGGGTTCTGCCAGCTCTACCCAACCTTTTGCTCGGTTTTCACGGCGCGCATCTTCACTTTGTATGATCTTTTCGTTGATTCGAACGTGCGCCAACGGGGTATAGGCAAAAAGCTGCTTATGGCCGCCGAAGCATATGCCAGGCAACAAGGGGCAGTCCGTATGGACTTGCGCACGGCCAAGACCAATCAATCCGCCCAGGCGCTCTATGAGTCTGCAGGTTGGATACGCGACGAGATGTTTTTCAGCTACAGCAAGTTTCTTGAGAAAGACTGACTCTGTGTTGAATCTGGAATCAGCTCACTTACGCGGCTTGACCCGCGCCGTCGCCTCCGCCACCAGCGGGTCGTCCGGCCAGTAATGTTTGGGATAACGCCCCTTGAGGTCTTTCTTCACCTCGGCGTAGGTGCTGCGCCAGAAGTTCGCCAGGTCCTGGGTGACCTGCACCGGCCGGCGCGCCGGTGACAGCAGGTGCAACTTGACCACCTGCCGCCCGCCAGCAATGCGCGGGGTATCGGCCAGGCCGAAGAGCTCCTGCAGGCGCACCGCCAGGATCGGCGGATGCTCGCTGTAGTCCAGGCGGATCGACGACCCCGAGGGCACGCTCAAATGGTGCGGCGCCAGTTCATCCAAGCGTTGCGGCAGGGGCCAGGGCAACAGGTTGTGAACGATGCTAGACAAGTCCAGGTTGGCAAAATGGCTGAGGCGCGAGACGCGCCCCAGATACGGCATCAACCAATGTTCGAGGCTGCCCAGCAATGCGCTATCGCTGACATCCGGCCATTCACTCTCGCCCTTGGCGTCCAGGTCCAGGCGACGCAGCAGCGCCACCCGCGCCTGCCATTGCCGCAGTTCCGGGGTCCAGGGCAATAATTCCAGGCCCTTGCGCCGCACCAGGTTCACCAGGGCCTGGCTACGGGCCGACTCATCCAGGCCGGTCAGCGGTTCGCGGCTGAGCACCAGTTCGCCAACCTTGCGCTGGCGCTCGGCGCGCAGCACGCCTTCGCGCTCGTCCCAATCCAGTTGATCTACAACACGGACTTGTTCGGCCAGCACCGAATCGAACAGCGCCGGGTCGAAATCCGTCGCCAGGTAGATCCGTTCTTCGCGCTGGCCCTGACGGCTGCCCAGGTCGGCGATCACCAGCCACGCTTGTTTCATCAGGCTGTCCGCCTCGGCAAACAGCGCCGCACGGCCATTGGCCAAACGATATTCGGCGCCGCCGGGCCGGCGTTGCTGGGCGACGCGGTCCGGGTAGGCCAGCGCCAGCAACGCGCCGAGCCAGCGCGGATGATCGGGATCGGCCACGGCTTCTTCGGCCTTGCCCCGCAGGTAACCGCGATATTGCCGGGCCAGTTGTCGCGCCCGCGGCACCCCGCCCTGGGTGCCGCGCGCTGCTCGTTCTTCGCCGGACAGCAAGGCCAAGCGACTGTGCAGATCCGCGCCGGCGCCGCGCAGAATATCGCGCTCGCCCAACAGTGCGGCGACGTTGCAGGCCATGTCCGCCAGCCCCAACGCCTGGCCGCGCAACAGCAGATGAGCGATACGCGGGTGGGCCGGCAGTTCAGCCATGGCCTGCCCGTGGCGGGTCAGTTGCTCGCCCTCCAGCGCGCCCAGGCGTTGCAGCAGGTCCTGGGCCTGGGCATATGCGGCGGTGGGCGGAATGTCGAGCCAGACCAATTGCTGCGGCGTCACGCCCCAGCGTCCCAACTGCAGGGCCAATCCGGCCAGGTCCGCCGACAGAATCTCCGCGCTGCCATAGGCGGCCAATTGTTCATGCTGGTCTTCGGACCACAATCGATAGCAGACACCAGGCTCCAGACGCCCGGCCCGACCGGCCCGCTGGGTGGCGCTGGCTCGGGAAATGCGCTGGGTGTCGAGCCGGGTCATGCCGCTGCCCGGGTCGAAACGCGGCACCCGGGCCAGTCCGGCGTCGATCACCACCCGCACGCCATTGATGGTCAGGCTGGTTTCGGCGATGTTGGTGGCCAGCACCACTTTGCGCTGGCCGGGCGGCGCGGGATCGATGGCAGCGCGCTGGGCGGCGAGGTCCAGTTCACCGTGCAGCGGACAGAGCAACACATTGCCGCCCTCGCCCAAGGCCTCGGCCAATTGCTGATGGACCCGGCGGATCTCCGCCTGCCCGGGCAAGAACACCAGGACGCTGCCGGTTTCATCGTGCAGTGCGTCCAGCACGGTCTGCACCAGCCGCGGCTCGATGAACTCGCCGGGCTGGAACGGCCGGCCCCAGCGTACCGTCACCGGGAACATGCGGCCTTCGCTGCGCAGGATCGGCGCATTGTCCAGCAACCCGGCCAGGCGCTCGCCTTCCAGGGTCGCGGACATCAGCAGGATCTTCAGTGGCTGGTCTTCGCGAAACAGCTCCCGACCGTTGAGGCTCAAGGCCAGGGCCAGGTCGGCGTCGAGACTGCGCTCATGGAATTCATCGAAAATCAGCAGCCCCACGCCTTCCAGCGCCGGATCGTCCTGCAAGCGCCGGGTGAGGATGCCTTCGGTGACCACTTCAATACGGGTCTTGGGGCCGACCTTGCTGTCGAGGCGAATCCGGTAGCCGACGGTTTCACCGACCTTTTCCCCCAGCTCGCTGGCCAGTCGCTCGGCCGCCGCCCGTGCCGCCAGGCGCCGGGGTTCGAGCATCAGGATGGTCTGCCCGGCCAGCCAGGGCTCGTTCAGCAAGGCCAGGGGAACACGGGTGGTTTTACCGGCACCGGGCGGCGCTTCGAGCACGGCTTCGTGGCGCGATGCCAAGGCTTGACGCAGGGCGGGTAAAACTTCATCAATCGGCAAAGAAATCATGCTGGCTCCAAAACAGAGGGCCGAGTATAACGGCGAACTGTTTAGCGTGGTCTGGACTCCAACCAGCAACGCCTTTACCTGTTCAGGAGATTGCTATGCGTATTCCCTTTCGCGTGATCGGTGGCGTCCTGGTCGCCGCCCTGCTGACTCAAATCAGCGCCTGCGGCTCGATCTTCTACCCGGACCGTCGCGGCCAGATCGACGGCAAGATCGACCCGGCGATTGCCGCGCTCGATGCCGTCGGCCTGCTGTTCTACATCATCCCCGGCCTGATCGCGTTCGCCGTGGACTTCGCCACCGGCGCCATTTACTTCGAGCCGGGCAAGAGTGTCCAGATCGAGCCAGAGAAACTCAAGCCGGCCATCAACCCCGACGGCACCGTCAATAACCAAAAATTGCAGGCGATCCTGGAACGCGAACTGGGCCGCAGCTTCCCGCTGGACGATCCTCGGCTGATCCAGCACAAGGGCAGCGCGCAACAACTGGCCGCCCTCGGCCTCAAGCCCGCCGCATGACAAGCGCTATTGAAGGAACGACCGCGCCATGACCACCAGCACCGAACACGCCCGTCTGCTGCGCCTGGCCACCCGGGCGTCAGTGGCCGTGGCGCTTATCCTGGTCGTCGCCAAGGCCCTGGCCTGGTGGCTGAGCGGCTCGGTGAGCATGCTTGCCGGCCTGACCGACTCGGCACTGGACGGCGTCACCTCGCTGCTCAATCTGCTGGCGGTGCATTACGCCCTGCGCCCCGCCGATGATGATCATCGTTACGGTCATGGCAAGGCCGAATCCCTGGCCGGCATGGCCCAGGCGCTGTTTATCGGCGGCAGTGCGGTATTGATTGCCTTGCAGGCTTTCGAGCGGCTGAAAAACCCGGTGCCGGTGGATGCCCCCTGGCTGAGCGTCGGCGTGATCGTGTTTTCCCTCGGGCTGACCCTGGCGCTGCTGGCGTTGCAGCATCGGGTCATCCGCGCCACCGGCTCCAACGCCGTGCGCGCCGACTCGCTGCACTATCGCTCCGACTTGTTGCTCAACGGCAGCATCCTGGTGGCGCTGGTGTTGGCCGGGTTTGGCTGGTATCAACTGGACGCCTGGTTCGGCCTGGGGATCGCCATTTACATTCTGTGGAGCGCCGTCCAGATCGCCCGGGAAAGCTTCGCCGTGCTGATGGATCAGGAACTGCCGCCCGACGTCAGCCAGCACATGCTGGAACTGGCCTGCGCCGTGCCCGGCGTGCTCGGTGCCCATGACTTGCGTACGCGGATCTCCGGCAACCACTGGTTCGTGCAGCTGCACTTGGAGTTGCCGGGGGAACTGACCCTGTCAGTGGCCCACGGCATCAGCGACCAGGCCGCCGATGCGATCCATGATGTCTATCCGAAGGCCGAAGTGCTGGTGCATGCCGATCCGTCGGAAGTGGTGCAGCGCGCCAGCGCTTGATGTCCGAACCCGTGGCGAGGGGGCTTGCTCCCGCTCGGTTGCGCAGCGACCGTAAAAATCCTGGGCCTGCTGCGCAGTCCAGCGGGAGCAAGCTCCCTCGCCACAAGAGCGGCATCCTGTCTCCCGCCAGAACTCAGTACGTCACCTGATACCCACGACTACTCAAGCAACTGCCCTGGGCCTGGCGATAGGTCTGCACCACTTCCGGCGCCGGTGGGTAGCTGTAGTTGCGCGGATCGAAACCGCTCTGCTGCACGGCCCAGCGATAGCAGTCATAGCCATCCTGATTGACCTGCTCGGGCGACTGGCCGTTGGCCGGGTAGGCCACCACGTCAAAGCTGTTGCCTTGCGGTTGAGGCTGCGGGTTGGCCACGGGCGGCTCGACCACGACGTAGTCCTGGGTGTTGGCTTCGTAGATGTAATAGGCGCCGGCAGCGAGAAAGAACAGCGAGCTGCCGATCCACACTTCCCTGGCGTAATCGGGCAGGTAACGGGTACGGATGCCCCGCGGTGGCTCGACCACGATGTAACGCGGCCCTTGAGGGCGATACCAGTAGCCGCCCGAGTAGAAATAATCCTGGCCGCGATAGGGCACGCGGTAGTTGCGATCCGGGAAACGGTCGATCACATAACCCGGACGGTATTGCGGCCCCGAGCCCCAGCCGTTGCCATGGCCGTCCGGCCGACCGGGCCAATGCTGCTCGGGACGGTTGTCGTGGCTTGGGCGTGGCCCGCCGTTTGGATAACCGTCGTTGCGACGCGGGACATCGCGGTAATACCCCGGTTGCGGTTCGCGGGTCTGGGTCACGCTGTCGGGCCGGCCCTGGATCGGCAGGTTGTTGCCGGACTGCGGCTGAGGCTGCGGACGCCCATGGCCGTTGGGGTCTTGGGGGCCACGATCGTAGCGCTGGCCGTTGGGGTCTTGAGGCCCACGATCATAGCGCTGGCCGCCCTGGTACTGCGGCTGTGGCTTGACCTCGAACTGACGACTGTTATCGCCCCGAATGATTTCGTTGCTCTGCGGCCGCGGCTGGACCGAGTGACCCTGGCCGTTGCCGCCGCGCCCGTCCTGCCCGCGACCGCCGTCGGGGCCGCCACGGTTTTGCTGATCGTCGGCCATTCCCTGCGCACTGACACTTGCCCACAACAGACCAACACCTGCCAAACGCCAGATGCGCGACTTCATGAAATTCCTCACAACGGTTCAGGGCCTGATAGTAAGACTGGAAAAGCCCAGGCCGGTTCTGCGACAGGTTATCAGCCACGGGGTTTATTTCGCAGGCAGCTGAAAGTTTTCCTCTAAGATGCCTATCGATTTCGCCGGTTGACAGGGACTTCCATTCACCCGTAGCGACTACCGGCATCTGTCGCAATGAGCCAATCAAGGGAGTGAAGGCATGTCAATTCCATCCAGACAGGGTCAGGGGCACCTCGTGCGGTACCTCGTCACGAGGATCCGCCTTGTTGGCCTGATACTGCTGCCCGTAGCCCTGTGGGGCTGCGCGCCCGCGCCGCTGGTGCATGAAGATGATAAGCGGCTGAGCCGAATGCTGTGTGAAGTGGGGGAACTACGGGTGACCCTGAGCCCACGGTTCTCCTACGACCTGCCAGGGCCATTGCGGCACACGCCGTGCGGCTCTATCGAAAGTGGCTTCGACTACGACAAGCGGCGCGATATACAGTCGGCGGGCACCTCCGGCACCTTTCGCTCCGGCGAGCTCGAAGTGCTGGCTTCATCGCTTTCCATCGTCGTCGAGGGTTTACTCGACGGCAAAGAGGAAGGAACGCTTTATCCCCCCGAACAATTCCTGCAATACCAACTCGCCTTGATGGACCTTACCCCAAGCAAAGCGCGTCCAGAGTTGATCGACTGGGTAACCCGACAAGGCATGCAATGCCTGCGCTTTCATAACGTATGGCACAGCCCGACGGACTCCTGGGAAGAGGTCGTCAAATACTGGTGTTGGGAAAACCAGAGCGGCCTGACACAGCCGTTCTCGGTACGCGCAGGCCAACGCTTGCCCGAAGGCACCAAAGGCTATGACCTTGAGCAGGCCTTTATCCTGCCGTTCTTCCAGAGTCTGAAAATCAATCGCCTCCCCGAGGCCGCCCTGGCCGAGGCGGACGCAAAAATCAAGGCCGCCTGCGCCCACGTCAAATCCCGTTATGACCAGCACCTGAATTGGGGCAGCGATTACCCCGACAAGCGCCTGACCCGCCAGCGCCTGCGCTCCTGCGGTTATGACGTGCCCTAGCCGAAGCAAATTCTTGCGCCCATAAAAAAGGGAGGCCCGTCGGCCTCCCCTTGAGAATTTCGTCCGTGCTCGACGCTTATGACGTCGGCTCACCTCACGCCGTCTTCTGGACAGTGTGTAGCTCGGGGGCCTGCCAGTACCGGTGGGTACTGCGACCGCAGCCGGCCTGATTGGGCGGGCTGCACTGGACTGTTTGTCCGAGCAGTGATCTTGGTAATAAGAGTAAACCTGAGGTGCCGACAGATGATTGCTAAGATTGCGGAAATAAACATTACTTGCGCAATTTTTAACCCCGGATAGATAATCTGCCGCAATTATCAAGATAAAGGCCCGACCGATGAGCAAACTCGACCGTTACGACCTGAGCATTCTGGCGGAATTGCAGCGCGACGCGCGCATCTCCAACCAGGAACTGGCCGAACGCATCGGCCTGTCGCCCTCCCCCTGCTCACGCCGGGTCAAGCAGTTGGAAGATGACGGCTACATCACCCGCCAGGTCGCCCTGCTCGACCGCAAGCTGCTGGGCCTGAGCCTGACGGCTTATGTGCTGATCGGCATGGACCGCCACACACCCGAGCGCTTCGAGAACTTCGAAGCCGCCATCCGCAACCTGCCGCAAGTGCTGGAGTGCAGCCTGGTCACCGGCATGGACGCGGACTATCAGCTCAAGGTGGTGGTACCGGACATGGACCATTACCAGAAACTGCTGCTGGGGCACCTGACCCGGATCGATGGCGTCACCAGCGTGCGTTCGAGCTTTGTGCTGAACCAGGTGCTCAACAGCACCGAACTGCCGTTGACGCATCTGCGCAGCTGAAGACGCCATTGCGAGCAGGCTCGCTCCCACAGGGGCCCGGGGCGATCCAGATGTTGCGTTTGTCCGGATCCCATGTGGGAGCGAGCTTGCTCGCGATAGCGGCGGTTCAGCTTGCATTGACGTTGGATGTGCTACCGCCATCGCGAGCAAGCTCGCTCCCACATGGGTCGATGGCGTCAGCCCAGCCGATGAATAGCTGCGACACACCGCCGCAGGCCAATCCCGCGCCCGCGCCTCATGCCTTATACTCGCCGCGCCTTTTCAACCCCGCCCACGCCGGAGTGTCCTGATGGATCCTGCTGTTTTCGAAGAGTGGATGATGACCGGCCTGGTCAGCATCCTGATCATTTTCATGGGTTTCATCGTCTGGGATCTGGCGAAGAAGTCCAAGGCCGGGCGTTTCGGCTCGTTCATCCTGTTTTTCGTGCTGGGCCTCGGCGTGGCCGCGTTCGTCATCAAGAGCGTAGTGATCGGCCTGATCGAGTCCGGGGCGTTATAAGCGCGCTGGCACTTCCTTCCACTGGCCCTGATCGAGCCCTTCGATCGTCCAGTCGCCGATCCTGACTCGCACCAGGCGCAATGTCGGCAAACCCACGGCGGCCGTCATGCGTCGTACCTGGCGATTGCGCCCCTCGCGTATCACCAGCTCCACCCAGCTCGTGGGCACGCTTTTACGAAAACGTACCGGCGGGTTGCGCGGCCACAGTTGCGGCTCATCCAATGAGCGCGCCTCGGCCGGCAGGGTCATGCCGTCGTTCAACTCCACCCCATCGCGCAATCGCTGCAACTGTTCGGCACTCGGCTCGCCCTCCACCTGCACCCAATAGGTCTTGGCCAGCTTGTGCTTGGGGTCGGCAATACGTGCCTGCAACTGCCCATCATTGGTCAGCAACAGCAGGCCTTCGCTGTCGCGATCCAGCCGTCCGGCCGGATAGATGCCCGGTACGTCGATAAAATCCTTGAGCGTCGCCCGCCCTTCACCGTCACTGAATTGCGTCAGCACATCGAAGGGTTTGTTGAACAGGATCAGCTTCGGCTCGGCCGGCGGGGCCTTGGCCACACGGCGCGGGGCGGCGGCGGGAAGCTTCGCGCCAGGGCGACGGGAAGCAGGGCGTGGAGGACGGGGCATGGCGAATACAACATTTAACGTTCGGGCCGACCATGCTAGTGGCCCGACCGTTAAATAACCACCACCCCCTTCAACAGCGCATCAGCGGAACGGCGGCTCGTCGAAGCTGCGCAGCTTGCGCGAATGCAACGAGTTGAGTTCGGTGCGCAACAGGTCCAGCGCCTCGATGCCGATCTTCAGGTGCTGGTTGACCGCTCGCTCATAGAACGCGTTGGCCGAGCCCGGCAGCTTGATTTCGCTGTGCAACGGTTTGTCCGAGACGCAAAGCAACGTGCCATAGGGCACCCGCAGACGATAGCCCTGGGCGGCGATGGTGCCGCTTTCCATGTCCACCGCCACGGCGCGAGACAGGTTGATCAGCGGACGTTCCTGGGCCCAGCGCAGCTCCCAGTTGCGGTCGTCGTAAGTCAGCACGGTGCCGGTGCGCAGGCGTTTTTTCAGCTCGTCGCCCTTCTCGCCAGTGATGTTCGCCGCGGCCTGTTGAAGTGCCATCTGCACTTCGGCCAGGGCCGGAATCGGAATGTTCGGCGGCACCACCCGGTCGAGAATGCCATCGCGGCGCATGTAGGCGTGGGCCAGCACGTAGTCGCCAATGGTCTGGGACTGCCGCAACCCGCCGCAGTGACCGATCATCAGCCAGCAATGCGGGCGCAGCACGGCCAGGTGGTCGGTGATGTTCTTGGCGTTGGACGGGCCGACACCGATGTTCACCAGGGTCACGCCATGGCCATCATTGGTCTGCAAGTGATAGGCCGGCATCTGGTAGCGGTGCCAGACCACACCGGCGGCGATGGCCGACGCTTCGCTGTGCTCCATGTTCTTGTCGATGATCACGTTGCCCGGCAGGACCATGCGTACAAAGCGCGGGTCGCTGCGCAGTTGCTCCAGGCCATGGACGATGAACTGGTCGACATAGCGGTGGTAGTTGGTCAGCAGGATCCACGGCTGTACATGGCGCCAGTCGCTGCCGGTGTAGTGCACCAGCCGGCGCAGGGAAAAGTCCACCCGCGCGGCGTCGAACAGCGCCAAGGGCAGCGGGTCGGTGTTTTCCCAGTCATAGAGGCCGTCGGCGATGCCGTCGGTGGCGGCCGACAGGTCGGTGCTGGGGAAAACCCGCGCCAGCACGGCGGCGGTCACGCCGGAGCCGGCCAGTTCGTCGCCCTGCTCCACCACGTACGGGTACGGGATGTTCTGCTCGCTGACGCCCACTTCCACGGTGACGGTAAAGTCGTGCATAAGCGGGACCAGCTGTTCCAGCAGGTATTTACGGAAGGCGGCGGGGTGGGTGACGGTGACACTGTAGGTGCCGGGCAACTGGACCTTGGCATAGGCACGCGTGGTTTGCGGGACTTCGCCGTGGCAGTGATAGGTCAGGCGCAAGGCCGGATAGCGAAACAACGCACGCTGCTCGGCATCCGGCTCGACGCGGTCCTTGAGATAACGCATCAGCGCCTGGTTCAACGCGGTGGTCGCACGCTCGTGCAGGGCCGCCAGACGATCCACGGCTTGTTCGGCGGTTTGAACGACAATAAACGCTTCGGTCACGATCAGCTTCCTGTGTTCTGACTTGCAGGCCTTCATCTTGCCTGCATCGCCGCCTGACGGGAACAGTGGCGTAGTGGACTCGATCGATTCCCTGTGGGAGCGAGCTTGCTCGCGATAGCGGTGTGTCAGTCACCACAGATGCTGGATGGGCCGACGCCATCGCGAGCAAGCTCGCTCCCACCCTTGATCGCCGGGGGCCGTGGAATCTTCATTCACCGCAGAACCCCTGTGGGAGCGAGCTTGCTCGCGATGGCGGTGTATCAGTCACCACAGGTGCTGGATGGGCCGACGCCATCGCGAGCAAGCTCGCTCCCACCCTTGATCGCCGGGGGCCGCGGAATCTTCATTCATCGCAGATCCCCTGTGGGAGCGAGCTTGCTCGCGATAGCGGTGTGTCAGTCGCCACAGAGGCTCGATGGCCCGAAGCCTTCGCGAGCAAGCTCGCTCCCACAATAGATCTTCAGGGACCCAGGACTGCCATTCACCACAGGATTCAATGGGGTGTTTCTAGAAGCCGTGTGGGGTGGAGCGCGTCACGATCGCCTCGACATTCAAGCCCCGAGGCAAGGCACCGTACACCCGGCCGGCCGAACCCAGGCGACTGGCGATGAAGGCATCGCTGACTTCACTGTTCCCCACCTCGAGCAACAGCTTGGCTTGCAGGCCCAGGGCGATGTCTTCGGTCAATTGCCGGGCGCGGTACTGGATGTCGTCGGTGTCCTTGAACGCGGCGTGCAATTGCTGGATGTGGCCAGCCAGGCGCTTGTCGCCGTGGCCGTCGCCCAATTCGCTGAACAAGACCTCCAGCACGCCGGGCTCCTTGGACAAGGCGCGCAGCACATCCAGGCATTGCACGTTGCCGGAGCCTTCCCACGTCGAGTTGACCGGCGCTTCGCGGTACAGGCGCGGCAGGATGCTGTCTTCGACGTAGCCGGCACCGCCCATGCATTCGGCGGCTTCATTGATCATCGCGGGGGCGCGCTTGCAGATCCAGTACTTGCCCACCGCCGTCACCAACCGGGCGAACTTGGCCTCGTGCTCGTCATTCAAGTGGTCCAGCGCCCGGCCCATGCGCAGGCTCAAGGCCAATGCGGATTCGCTTTCCAGCGCCAGGTCAGCCAGGACGTTTTGCATCAGCGGCTGTTCACTCAACAACTTGCCACCGACCTTGCGGTGCGCGCAGTGATGGCTGGCCTGGGTCAGCGCCTGGCGCATCAGGGCGCTGGAGCCGACCATGCAATCGAAACGGGTCATGGCGACCATCTCGATGATCGTCGGTACGCCCCGCCCTTCTTCACCGACCATCCAGGCCAGTGCACCACGGAACTCGACTTCGCTGGAGGCGTTGGAACAGTTGCCCAACTTGTTCTTCAGCCGCTGGATGTAGAACTGATTGCGGGTGTCGTCGGGGCGATGGCGCGGCAGCAGGAAACACGTCAGGCCCTTGTCGGTCTGGGCCAAGGTGAGGAAGGCATCGCACATCGGCGCCGAACAGAACCATTTGTGCCCAACCAGCTCATAGGCCTGGCCCGGGCCGCTGGCGCCCACTGGATAGGCCTTGGTGGTGTTGGCCCGCACATCGGTGCCACCCTGTTTTTCGGTCATCGCCATGCCCAGGGTCACGCCGGCCTTGTGAGCCATGCCGACGTTGCGCGGGTCGTACTCGGTGGCCAGCACCTTGGGCAGCCAGTGCTCGGCCAGGTCCGGCTGCAAGCGCAGCGCCGGCACGCTGGCGAAGGTCATGGTCAGGGGGCAGCCGGTGCCGGCTTCGGCCTGGCTGTGCAAATAGGTCATCGACGCCCGGGCGACATGCGCGCCGGGTTGCGGATGCGCCCAGGGCAAACTGGGCAGGCCGTGCTCGACGGCGGTGCGCATCAACTGGTGATAAGCCGGATGGAACTCCACCAGGTCGATGCGATGGCCGTAACGGTCATGGCTGGAGAACACCGGTTTATTCTGGTTGGCCAGGAAGCCCGCTTCCATCAACGGCCCGCCGGCCAGCGCCCCATACGCATCGATCCGCGCCTGTGCCCAGCCCGCCCCAAAGCGCTGCGACCACTGCTGCAGCGGCAGGTCGATGCGGTACAGGTTGGCGCCATCCAGGGACGGCGGCTGGTTGGTGACGTCGTGGGTTTCAGCGAACTGGTGCAGGTTCATGACAGGGCTCCTCGATCGGCCAGGGATTCAGTTAAGCACCGCCTCCAGGCCGAACAAAGTGTCATATCCGCCTAAATGTCGGCGCTTTCACCCTGTCTCGGGCAAAGCACCCGGCGCTGGAGCATCGCCTGCAGTGCCTCGAATTTCACGGGTTTGTTCAGGTAATCGACCGGCGCGCCCGAAGGACAGCACTCACGCCCCACGTTCGGGCTGACCACCAGCACCGGCAGTTCCTCGCAGCCGGACAAGGTGTGGATCTGGCAGCAGAGCGACACGCCGTCCAGCGGCGGCAACTGGCAATCGAGCAGCACCGCATCAAAGCGCTCGCCGTGCAGCAGATCCAGCGCGGCGCGGCCACTGTCGGCGGTGCGCACCCGATAACCGAGCTTGAGCAACATGCCGCGCATGACCAACTGATCGATGTTGTTGTCATCGGCCAGTAGCACCGTGCAATCCTGCGGCAGGCGCGAGCCTTGGCGGCCACCGAAGGAAAACGGCGTCGGGACCGCCGCTGGCGAGGCCACGTCAAACTCCACGTCCAACTGGAAACGGCTGCCACGACCGGGTTCGGAGGTGTGGGTCAGGCGTCCACCCAGCAGTTCCACCAGTTGCCGGCAGATCGCCAGGCCCACGCCGAGGCCGCCGTATTCACGGGTCATCGAGCCGTCGAGTTGGAAGAAGCGCTGGTACAAGGTCGCTTCCCCCAGGTCGGTAAAACCGATTCCGGTGTCGATGACGGCAAAGGACAGCACCAGCCGATCAAGCGCCGTCGGCCTGCCGCTGACTCGCAGGGCCAGGCCGCCAACCCGGGTGAACTTGATGGCGTTGTCCAACAGGCATTCCAGGCTCTGGGCCAGTTTGCCGCTGTCGCCGAGCAACCGGTCCGCCAGGCCTGGGGATACGTCGACCTTGAAATCCAGGCCCTTGGCCGCCGCATTGGCGCCGAACTGCACCTGCAGCGCATCGACCACCCCACGCAGGCTGAACGGTGCCGGATAGACCTTGAGCTTGCCGGCCTGCAACTCGGTCAGGGTGAGGATGCCGTTGACCATGCGCATCATGTCCCGCGCCGAACCGGCGGCGGTCTGTTGATACTGGGTCAGTTCCTCGTCCATCTCGACGGTTTCCATCAGCTCAAGGGAACCGATCACGCCATTCATCGGCGTGCGCAGTTCATGGGTCAAGGTGGCGAGGAATTCATCCTTGAGCTTGTTGCCGTGGGCCAGTTGCTGGTTGAGCACTTCGAGTTTCTGCCCGGCGTCCAACAGGGTCTGGGCCTGCTGTTCGCGCATGGCATTGATGCGGTCGGCCAGGGCCAGGGACAGCAGCGCCACCTCGATGGCCGAGCCGATCTGGCTGGCGTACATGGTCAGGAAGACGTTCGGCAGGTAACCGAGCACCATCAACGTATTGACGATGCCCCCCAGCAGAAACGCCGACCAGGCAATGATGAAATAACGCGCCACCCGCAGGCCACGCCACCAGGCAAACAACCCGGCGGCGAAGATCGCCACCGTGAACAGCAGCGCCAACACCGTCGCCAGGCGCAGCGCCAGGGCATAACTGGTCATCAGCGACAGGCCGACCACCACGGCGCTGTAGGCGATCAGCGCCAGCAGCAAGCGGTCCAGCCAATGGCTGTGCTGGGCGGTTTGCAGGAAGCTGCGGGCGAACTGGCTGCCAAACAGGCCCGCACAGCCGATGAAGAACGGCGTCGCGGCATTGGCCCACCAGGGGTTATCCGGCCAGAAGTACTCCACGGCGGCACCGTTGACCGACAACTGGTACAGGCCGAACGAGGCAATGTAGAAGATGTAATAGAGGTAGCTGGTATCGCGCACGCTCAGGTAGATGAACAGGTTGTAGACCAGCATCCCCAGCAGCACGCCATAGATGATCCCCAGTACATACAAACGCACGGGCTGTTGTTCGAGGTAAGCGGTGCTCGACCACAGCGTCAGCGGCGCCTGGATCGAACCCTGGCTTTGCAGGCGCAGGTAGAGGGTCTGCTGTTGTTCGGGCTTGAAAGCCAGGCTGAACAGGTAGTTGTTCTGGCGGATCTCGCGGCTGGCGAACGGCAACGCATCACCGGTCTGGCGAACCAGGCGATAGCCCCCCGCCGCATCGGGCAAATACAAGTCGAGGTGGTCCAGCGGCGGGTACGCCAGCTCCAGCAGCCAGGTGCGCTGGGCGTCCGGATTGGCAGGACGGTAGTGCAGGTCGATTTTCAACCAGAAGGCTGATCGCGAGTAACCGGCGTTCAGGGTGGCTTGGTCATGGGGCTTGAAAGCACCAGCGGCAGCCTGGGCCAGGACATCGTCAATGGAGGCCGTGCCGCCCGCATCTTCGAACACCTGCAGGGCATGGCCCAAGGGCAGGTTTTGGGTGAATTCATCGAATTCGAGAGCACTTGCCAAAGGAGACAAGCACAGCAACAACATCAGCAAATAGCGCATTTAAGCCCCAGCGCGGCCTGTCCGGTTGAGTCAGGAAGCCCCCCATTCCCTGAGTAGACGTAAAACCGGCATTACCTGTTATGAGTTGGATCCATCTCTAGCATAGCCGCTGATGGCCAATTTGCACCATTGAAATCTTTCCTACAGAAGGCTCTAGAACGGGCGTTTCAGAGCAAAGCCTTGAGATAGAGCTGTTGCCTTGGTCAGGTCGGCAACTGGCGGATCAATGTGGCGAGGGAGCTTGCTCCCGCTGGACCGGGCTGGCGCTCCAGTGCGCAGCGCTCCCAAAAACCAGGGCCGCTTCGCCCGAAGCGTCGGACCGGCCCAGCGGGAGCAAGCTCCCTCGCCACATAAAGCAACCGCCAATGTTGCTCATACACCAGAAACCCGCTGAACCCGAGCACCGACAAAAGAGGTTTGGTGGTAAGCTCGCGCACCATGAATATCTACAGTTCTCGCCCCGTTGTCCTCTGTCTCTCCGGCCACGACCCCAGTGGTGGCGCCGGTTTGCAGGCAGATATCGAAGCCCTGCTTGCCCAGGGTTGTCATGCCGCCCCTGCCGTTACCGCATTGACCGTGCAAGACACCGTCAACGTCAGCGATTTCCGCGTGCTCGACCGCGAGTGGGTGCTGGCACAAGCCAATGCCGTGCTCAACGACGCCCAGGTGGCAGCGGTCAAGCTGGGGATGCTTGGCTCACTGGAAATGGTCGACACGGTGGTCGAACTGCTCCAGGCGCACCCGCACCTGCCCATGGTCTGCGACCCGGTGCTGCGCGCCGGCGGTGGCGGGCGCCTGGGCAAGGATGAGGTCGGCTACGCCATGCGCGAACGCCTGCTGCCCCTGGCAATCATTGCCACCCCCAACCTGCCTGAAGCACGCATCCTCGCCGAACTGCCCGAGGGCAGCGCCGACGAGTGCGCGGAAAAACTGCTGCCCTTCGTCAAACACCTGTTGATCACCGGTGGTCACGGCGACGAACATGAAGTCCATAATCGCCTGTACAGCCGCGACGGCGGGCGCGAAACCTTTACCTGCCAGCGTCTGCCCGGCAGTTACCACGGTTCCGGCTGCACCCTGGCCAGCGCCCTGGCCGGTCGGCTGGCCCAGGGCGAACAGCTCGCCAGCGCCGTCAAGACGGCGCTGGATTACACCTGGCGCACCTTGCGCGATGCCGAACAACTGGGCAAAGGCCAGTTCGTACCGCGTCGCCTGCCGCTGGATTTCTGCTCGTAGCACCGGAGGCCTGTGGAATGAAATTACGTGGCCTTTACGCCATCACCGATAGCCAATTGCTGGCCGGCAAGTTCCTCGCTTATGTCGAAGCGGCGCTGGAAGGTGGCGTCACCCTGCTGCAATACCGCGACAAAAGCAGCGACGAGGCCCGCCGCCTGCGGGAAGCCGAAGCACTGCGCAACCTGTGCGAGCGCTACAAGACCCAGTTGATCATCAACGACGACGCCGAGTTGGCCGCACGCCTGGGCGTCGGTGTGCACCTGGGCCAGACCGATGGCCCGTTGGCGCCAGTGCGGGCACTGCTCGGGCACAAGGCGATCGTCGGTGCCACCTGCCACGCCAGCCTGGCACTGGCCGAACAGGCCGCCAGCGAAGGTGCCACTTATGTCGCGTTCGGGCGTTTCTTCAACTCCAACACCAAGCCCGGCGCCCCCAGCGCAAACTTTGAACTGCTCGAACAGGCGCACCTCAAACTGCATATCCCGGTGTGCGCCATTGGCGGCATCACCCTGGACAACGCCGCCCCGCTGGTGGCCCACGGGGTCGACCTGCTGGCGGTGGTCCACGGCCTGTTCGGCGCCGACAGCACCACTGAAGTGACACGCCGCGCCCGCGCCTTCAATGAGCTGCTGCAGATCAAATAGTCTATTTTCCGTTTTCGAGAGCCCAACCATGTCCCGTTCCGAAACCCTGTTTGCCGATGCCCAGAAACACATCCCCGGCGGCGTGAACTCGCCTGTTCGTGCGTTCAAGAGCGTCGGCGGCACCCCGCTGTTCTTCAAGCACGCCGAAGGCGCATACGTCACCGACGAAGACGACAAGCGCTATGTGGATTACGTCGGCTCCTGGGGCCCGATGATCCTGGGCCACAGCCATCCGGACGTGCTGGATGCGGTGCGCAAGCAACTGGTACACGGCCTGTCCTACGGCGCCCCGACCGCGATGGAAACCGAGATGGCCGACCTGGTCTGCTCGATCGTGCCGTCGATGGAAATGGTGCGCATGGTCAGCTCCGGCACCGAAGCGACCATGAGCGCGATCCGCCTGGCGCGGGGTTTTACCGGCCGCGACAGCATCATCAAGTTCGAAGGCTGCTACCACGGCCATTCCGACAGCCTGCTGGTCAAGGCCGGTTCTGGCGCACTGACCCAGGGCGTGCCGAGCTCGGCCGGCGTACCGGCAGCGTTCGCCAAACACACCCTGACCTTGCCGTTCAACGACCTCGAAGCCGTCGAGAAGATGCTCGGCGAAGTCGGCCAGGAAGTGGCGTGCATCATCGTCGAGCCAGTGGCCGGCAACATGAACTGCGTACCACCGGCACCGGGTTTCCTCGAAGGCCTGCGCAGCCTGTGCGACCAGCATGGCGTGGTGTTGATTTTCGATGAAGTGATGACCGGTTTCCGCGTCGCCCTCGGCGGCGCCCAGGCCCATTACGGCGTCACGCCGGACCTGAGCACCTTCGGCAAGATCATCGGCGGCGGCATGCCGGTGGGCTGCTTCGGCGGCAAGCGCAAGATCATGGAATGCATCGCGCCGCTGGGCCCGGTCTACCAGGCCGGCACCCTGTCGGGCAACCCACTGGCCATGGCCGCCGGCCTGACCACGCTGCGCCTGATCAGCCGCCCGGGCTTTCACGCCGAACTGACCGACTACACCACCCGCCTGCTCGACGGCTTGCAGGTTCGCGCTGACGCGGCAGGCATTCCGTTCGTGACTACCCAGGCCGGCGGCATGTTCGGCCTGTATTTCAGTGGCGCCGATGACATCGTCACCTTCGAAGACGTGATGGCCAGCGACACCGACCGCTTCAAGCGCTTCTTCCACCTGATGCTCGATGGCGGCGTGTACCTGGCCCCGAGCGCATTCGAGGCAGGCTTCACTTCCATCGTCCATGGCGAGACCGAGCTGAAGATCACCCTCGATGCGGCCGAACGGGCCTTTGCTGCGCTGAAATAAGCCTGTGGATAACTGACGCCGGCTGAAGCTGGCGTCAGTGATTGCCGACAACCTCCCGCCTTTTTCCTACGTATTTATGCCCCAAGCAGCTATTAGCATTCCCTCGCAGCAGAAAAACGAGTAAAGACTTTGTAAGGATGGCCCTGCTTATTTCATAATGCGCGCTTATTGGATCCCCCGGAGGGTCCGCGCGCCCCTCAGAGGTAAGTCGATTCCCATGAACCGCACCGGCCGCACCCTTGCCTTGGGCTGCCTGTTGCTCCTTCAGCCCCTGCTCGCGAATGCACAGGCAGGCGGTAACTCGTTGTTGATCCCGGCGCTGGGCCGTTGCACGCTCAATACCCAGCCACAAGATCTCGCACCGGCACTCGACGCCTGTCAAAAAGCGGCGGACGCAGGTGATGCACAAGCGCAATACGAGTTGGGCGAGTTCTACTACGAAGGCAAGGCTGCACCGCGCGACCTCAAAAAAGCCCTCGACTACTTCGAAAAAGCCTCACTGCAAGGCCATGCCCAGGCGCAATTCAAGCTCGGCGGCATGTTCTTCCATGGCGAAGGCGTGCCAGCCAACAACGTCCAGGCCTATATCGTCCTGAAGATGGCCGCGGTCAACGGCGCCGAAGAAGCCCTGGACACCGCCGACGAAGTCGCCGAGCAAATGCCCCGCGACGAATTGGAAGTGGCAACCCAGGTGCTGGGGCAGATCTTTCGCAAATACCTGATGGAATTGCAGAACGCCGATGGGCGTACGCCCTTCTCACCATTGCCTTGATTATTGAGCAGGCTTTAATGGCCCCATCGCGAGCAAGCTCGCTCCCACACTGGATCGCTGGTGTACACAAATCTTGTGTTCACAGAGAACCCACTGTGGGAGCGAGCTTGCTCGCGATTGGGGCAACTCGGTCCTGAGCCTTACTTCTCAGGCATCGGCATCGGAAACGGCATCACATTGCCGACCGCACCGCGGGCTTCGCTGATTTTCGGGGTGCCCAGGCGTTCGACTTCGTCGATGCGCACGATCGAATGCATCGGCACGAAGCTGCGCACCACGCCTTCGAACTGCGCCTTGAGCTTTTCCTCGCTCGGATCGACGACCACTTGCGTGCGCTCGCCAAAGACGAATTCTTCCACTTCCAGGAAACCCCACAGATCACTTTGATAGATCTGCTTGGCGTACATTTCGAACACCTGGCCCTGGTTGAGGAAAATCACCTTGTAGATTGGAGCTTCACGTTTGGTCATGGCTGGCGAAACACATCGGCGGGTAAAAATGAGGGCGCGAACTATAGCATAGCCACTGCTCGCACAGCGGTGGGAACCCAGGGACTTGTTCTCTATAATGCGCGGTTCTTTGAATCACGTGATGATCCCGTCCATGGCCAAGAAGCTTTACATCGAAACCCACGGTTGCCAGATGAACGAGTACGACAGCTCGCGCATGGTCGATCTGCTGGGTGAACACCAGGCCCTGGAAGTCACCGCACGCGCTGAAGACGCGGACGTGATCCTGCTCAACACCTGCTCGATTCGCGAACGCGCCCAGGACCGGGTGTATTCCCAGCTCGGCCGCTGGCGCGAACTGAAGTTGGCCAACCCGGAAATGGTCATCGCCGTGGGCGGTTGCGTAGCCAGCCAGGAAGGCGCCGCCATTCGTGATCGCGCACCCTACGTGGACGTGGTCTTTGGCCCGCAGACCTTGCACCGCCTGCCGGAGATGATCGATGCCGCGCGCAGCACCAAGCTGCCGCAAGTGGACGTCTCGTTCCCGGAAATCGAAAAATTCGACCACCTGCCCGAACCGCGCATCGACGGCCCGAGTGCCTATGTGTCGGTGATGGAAGGTTGCAGCAAGTACTGCACGTTCTGCGTGGTGCCCTACACCCGCGGCGAAGAAGTCAGCCGACCATTCGACGACGTGATCGCCGAAATCATCCACCTGGCGGAACACGGCGTGCGCGAAGTGACCCTGCTGGGGCAGAACGTCAACGGCTATCGCGGCCTGACCCATGACGGGCGCCTGGCGGATCTCGCCGAACTGATCCGCGTCGTGGCGGCAGTCGATGGCATCGACCGCATCCGCTACACCACGTCTCACCCGCTGGAGTTCTCCGACAGCCTGATCCAGGCCCACGCCGAAGTCCCCGAACTGGTCAAGCACCTGCACCTGCCGGTGCAATCGGGCTCCGACCGGATCCTTGCGGCCATGAAACGCAATCACACGGCGCTGGAGTACAAATCCAAGCTGCGCAAGTTGCGCGCGGCAGTGCCGGGGATCTGCATCAGCTCGGACTTTATCGTCGGCTTCCCTGGCGAAACCGAGAAAGACTTCCAGCAGACCATGAAGCTGATCGAAGACGTGGGCTTCGACTTCTCCTATTCCTTCGTCTACAGCCAGCGCCCTGGCACTCCGGCGGCCGACCTGGCGGACGACACCCCCGAAGAACTGAAAAAGGAACGGCTCAACGCCTTGCAACATCGCCTCAACCAGCAAGGTTTCGAGATCAGCCGACAAATGGTCGGCTCCGTCCAGCGGATTCTGGTGACCGATTACTCGAAAAAGGACCCGGGCGAGTTGCAGGGCCGGACCGAAAACAACCGCATCGTCAACTTCCGCTGCGACACCCCGGCCCTGATCGGCCAGTTCGCCGACGTGCACATCGACGCCGCGCAACCGCACTCCCTGCGCGGTTCGCTGATCCAGTAACCGCGATTACCTGTGGGAGCGAGCTTGCTCGCGATGGCGGCATGACAGTCAATACTCATGTTGAATGTGAGGCCCCCATCGCGGGCAAGCCTTGCTCCCACATGGGTTGTGCCAAGCCCTGTGATCCGATTCGCCTGTTTAAGAGCTTTCGCACCCAGCCTACTGGCGTTATCCTTGATTTCACCTTAATTGCCCCCGGGCGGCTAAAAACGACCTTGAACGCACCCATCGAACCACATCGCTTTATTCTCGAGCCCTTTGAGGCTCGCCGCTTCGCCAATCTGTGCGGGCAATTCGACGAGCACCTGCGCTTGATCGAACAGCGCCTGGCCATCGAGATCCGCAACCGCGGAAACCAGTTCGAACTGATCGGCGAACCCAAGCACACCACCTCCGCGGAAAACCTGCTGCGCCGTCTCTACCGGGAAACCAAGGGGAGCGAGCTGTCGCCGGATACGGTCCACCTGTTCCTGCAGGAGTCGGCTGTCGAAGAACTCGACAACCACGCCCCGTCGGAACCTGCCGTGGCCCTGCGCACGAAAAAAGGCATGATTCGCCCGCGCGGCTTGAATCAGCAGCGCTACGTGAAGGAAATCCTGGGCAACGACATCAACTTCGGCATCGGCCCGGCCGGTACCGGCAAGACCTACCTGGCCGTGGCCTGCGCCGTCGATGCACTGGAACGCGAACAGGTGCGGCGCATCCTGCTGGTGCGCCCGGCGGTCGAAGCGGGTGAAAAACTCGGCTTCCTGCCCGGCGACCTGGCCCAGAAGATCGACCCGTATCTGCGCCCGCTCTATGACGCGCTGTATGAAATGCTCGGCTTCGAATACGTCGCCAAGCTGATCGAGCGCCAGGTCATCGAGGTCGCGCCGCTGGCCTACATGCGCGGTCGTACCCTGAACAACAGCTTCATCATCCTCGACGAAAGCCAGAACACCACGGTCGAGCAGATGAAAATGTTCCTGACCCGGATCGGCTTCGGCTCCACCGCCGTCATTACCGGGGACATCACCCAGGTCGACCTGCCCAAGGGCACCAAGTCCGGGCTGAACCATGTGATCCAGGTCCTCAAGGACGTGCCGGGCATCAGCTTCACGCACTTCATGCCCAAGGACGTCGTGCGCCATCCGTTGGTGCAACGCATTGTCGAAGCCTACGAGCGTTTCGAGAATCGCGCCGATGAAGACTCGGCCGAAAGCAAAGGCAATCGTCACAATGCTTGAACTCGACCTGCAAGTGGCCTGCGAACACGCCGCCCCCAGCGAAGCCCAGTTCCGCCAATGGTGCGAACTGGCCCTGCGCCAGCGCAGTGCCGACTCGGAGCTGACGATCCGCCTGGTGGACGAACCCGAAGGCCGTGAACTGAACCACACCTGGCGGCAGAAAGACTACGCCACCAACGTGCTGTCGTTCCCCGCCGACGTACCCGACGAACTGCTCGACATCCCACTGCTGGGCGACCTGGTGATCTGCGTCCCGGTGGTGGAGCGTGAAGCGGCGGAACAAGACAAGACCCCTGAGGCCCACTGGGCCCATCTGGTGATTCACGGCTGCTTGCATCTACTGGGTTACGACCATATAGAAGATGACGAAGCCGAAGAAATGGAAGCACTGGAACGAACGTTGCTTGCAGAGCTGGGTCATCCCGACCCCTACGCCGGCGACGAACACTGATACATCAACCTGTAACGACAAAGGATTCAGAGTAATCGCTATGAGCGAAGATCGATCGAGCAACGGGCAGAAGTCATGGCTGGGCAAGCTCACCCAGGCTTTTGCCCATGAGCCGAAAAACCGCCAGGAGCTGCTGGAGCTGCTGCGCGACGCACACCAGAACAAACTGCTGGACAGCGAAGCGCTGGCCATCGTCGAAGGCGCCATCCAGGTCGCTGACCTGCAAGTCCGGGACATCATGGTCCCGCGCTCGCAGATGGTCAGCATCAAGGCGACCCAGACCCCTCGCGAATTTTTGCCCGCCGTGGTCGACTCCGCTCACTCGCGCTATCCGGTCGTCGGCGAGAGCCATGACGACGTCATGGGCGTGCTGCTGGCCAAGGACCTGCTGCCGCTGATCCTTCAGGAAAACGGCGACAGCTTCAACATCAAGGACCTGTTGCGCCCGGCCACCTTCGTGCCCGAGTCCAAGCGCCTGAACGTGCTGCTGCGTGAATTTCGCGCCAACCACAACCACATGGCCATCGTCATCGACGAATACGGCGGCGTGGCCGGCCTGGTCACCATCGAAGACGTGCTCGAGCAGATCGTCGGCGACATCGAGGACGAGCACGACGTCGAGGAAGACAGCTACATCAAGCCCCTGCCCAGCGGCGACTTCCTGATCAAGGCCCTGACGCCGATCGAGAACTTCAACGAGTTCTTCGACAGCCAATTCTCCGACGATGAGTTCGACACCGTCGGCGGCCTGGTGATGAGTGCTTTCGGGCATCTGCCCAAGCGCAACGAAACCACGGAAATCGGCTCCTGGCGCTTCCGCATCCTGAATGCCGACAGCCGTCGGATTCACTTGCTGCGCCTGTCGCCCATTAGCCGATAACCCCTGCGAGACCCGCTAAGGACAAAAATGCGCTGGATAACCCGCCCCGGCTGGCCCGGTAACCTGCTGGCCATGGCGGCCGGTGCGATCACCACCTTGGCCCTGGCGCCGTTCGACCTCTGGCCGCTGGCATTGCTGGCGGTCGGCTTGTTCTACGCCGGGCTACGCGAACTCTCGCCACGCCAGGCCCTGGGCCGAGGCTGGTGTTTCGGTTTTGGCCTGTTTGGTGCCGGCACTAGTTGGATCTACGTCAGTATCCACAACTTCGGCGGCGCCTCGGTGCTGCTCGCCGGGTTGTTGATGCTGCTGTTCATCGCCGCCATCGCCTGGTTCTTCGCCCTGCCCGCCTGGCTGTGGGCACGCTGGTTGCGCCGCAACGAGGCGCCGCTGGCCGATGCCCTGGCGTTCGCCGCGCTGTGGTTGGGCCAGGAAGCTTTCCGCGGCTGGTTCCTCACCGGGTTCCCCTGGCTGTATTCCGGTTACAGCCAGCTCAACGGCCCGCTGGCCGGCCTCGCGCCGCTGGGCGGGATGTGGCTGATTTCCTTCACCCTGGCCTTGACCGCCGCGCTGCTGTACAACGCGCCGCGGTTGATCCGCACCGGGCGCAAGGGCTTTATCGCCGCGGGCGTGGTGCTGCTGATCGGCCCATGGGTGGCCGGCCTGGCCCTCAAGGGCCATGCCTGGACCAACCCCTCGGGCGACCCGCTGAGCGTCGCGGCGATCCAGGGCAACATCGAACAAAGCATGAAGTGGGACCCCGAGCAGCTCAACGCGCAGTTGGCGCTGTACCGCGACATGAGCTTTGCGTCCAAGCGCGTCGACCTGTTGATCTGGCCGGAGACCGCAGTACCGGTGCTCAAGGAATCTGCGCAGGGTTACCTGGACATGATGGGCAGCTTCGCCGCCGAGCGGCATTCGGCGTTGATTACCGGCGTACCGATTCGCCAATTGGTGCGTCACGAGAAGCGTTACTACAACGGCATCACCGTGACCGGCGAAGGTGACGGTACTTACTTGAAGCAAAAACTCGTGCCGTTCGGCGAGTACGTACCGCTACAGGACATCCTGCGCGGCCTGATCGCCTTCTTCGACCTGCCCATGTCGGACTTCGCCCGGGGCCCGGCCGACCAGCCACTGCTGCAAGCCAAGGGTTACCAGATCGCGCCGTTCATCTGCTATGAAGTGGTCTACCCGGAATTTGCCGCCAGCCTGTCAGCGCGCAGCGACCTGCTGCTGACCATCAGCAACGACACCTGGTTCGGCACTTCGATCGGCCCGCTGCAACACCTGCAAATGGCCCAGATGCGTGCCCTGGAAGCCGGCCGCTGGATGATCCGCGCCACCAACAACGGCGTGACCGGGCTGATCAACCCCTTCGGCCAGATCACCGCACAGATCCCGCAATTCGAGCGCGGCATCCTCTACGGCGAAGTGGTGCCGATGCATGACCTGACGCCTTACCTGCAATGGCGCTCGTGGCCGCTGATCATCTTGTGCGTGTTGTTGCTGGGCTGGGCGTTGATGGCGGGACGGATGGCCAGGACCGTCTGATCCCGCTGCGGGCAAACCTCTTGAGGTCAACGAGTTTCCTGTGGGAGCAAGGCTTGCCCGCGATGAAATTGACACGGTCCTGCCGTGGGAACAGGGCGCCTGCATCGCGGGCAAGCCTTGCTCCCACAGATGTCCCACACCCAAATACTCAGCGGTAGAACAACCAATACCCCACCAGCCCCGCCGCCTCATTCATCAACTGCCCGGATTGCCAGATCGACTTGAACTCCGGCATCCAGCCGCCCAACGGCCGGGCATTGTCCTGCCCCAGGAAACCCACCGGCGCCGGTACCACTTCAAACCCCGCGCGCTCGAAACTCCAGACCGACCGCGGCATGTGCCAGGCCTGGGTGATCACCACGACCCGCTTGATGCCTTCCGGCAACAGGATCTCGGCGCTCATCTGGGCGTTTTCCCAGGTGGTGCGGCTACGCCCCTCCTGCCAGCGCACGTTGACGCCGAAATCATCCAGCATCGAGTCGGCCATCAACTTGGCCTCGCTGGGTGGGGTGCCGTAGTGCAAGCCACCGGTGGTCAGTACGGGCAAGCCCGACGCCTTGGCCAGCCGCGCCGCATAACGCTGGCGCTCAAGGCCAACACCGGTGGGTTGGTCGGCGCCCCAGGCCAGGTCGCCGCGCTCGCGACCGGAACCCAGCACCACGATGGCGTCGGCACGCTGGGCCAGGGTCGCCCATTCACTGCGCAGCAGCGGCGGCTCACGCTCCAATGCCTTGGCAGTCCACTGCACCACCACCGGCAGGCTCATCAACCAGAACCCGCCCAGGCCCACGGCGAAACACAGCCGGGCCAGGCGCGGCCGAGATTGGCGCCACCACCAGGCCAGCGCCAACAGCAGCAAAAGAATGCCGGGCGGCAATAAAAGTTGTTTGATGAAATAGCGAAACGGCATCGGGCATCTCCATAGATGCCCGAAGCCTAAGTGGGTTGACGCAAAGCGACAACAGATTCGAAAAAGCCTTGAACCAAAAAAGCGACACGCGTGAATCCGGCTTTACTTGAACTGCAGCGACCGGATCTTTACAGCATCCTTATCAGGCGTCCGGTCCTTGAGCCACACAACCTTGGCCGAACGGGGCGTATCGAGACGCTTGAGTACCTGGGCCCCACTGGTGGAGGTTTGATGTCCGACCTGTTCGAGGTAAGCCTCGACCAGTTCGAACTCCGCGGGGCTCAAGCCTCGCAGTTCCAGCTCTACCGGGCGTTCATCACGCAAGCGACCGGCGGTTCTTGCAGCGTCCAGGGCCACCCCGAGACGATCGATCAGTTTTTCGTACAACTCAGGTGTAGCGACTTTTCGTTGTGATTCAACCATCCCTCACCTCATTGAAGATAAGACTCACTCCCCATTGAGAAGCTTAGCTTCGCTGGGCAAACCGGCAGGGCGCCGCGACCAACGGCCCTGAACACGGGTCATCGCCGATGATCGGCAATGGCTCGGCGGTGGTTCGGCAGCAATCAGGGTTTCCCTCGGCAGAGCGCGGTCATGTATGCTACGGCGCTTCCTGTAACTCCACTTCCAGCTTGGCTGGGCATCGAAAACGCCGCATTCGGCGTCGTCTGCGTCCAGCATGGCAACGAAGAGGATTGGGCCACCCCATTCAGTACAAAAGTAGCCATGCACGAACACTACCAGCCCCGTGAAATCGAAGCCGCCGCCCAGTCGTTCTGGGACGAGCAAAAGTCCTTTGAAGTCAGCGAACAGCCAGGCAAGGAGACTTTCTACTGCCTGTCGATGTTCCCTTACCCCAGCGGCAAGCTACACATGGGGCACGTGCGCAACTACACCATCGGCGACGTGATCTCCCGCTACCAGCGCATGCAAGGCAAGAACGTCCTGCAACCCATGGGTTGGGACGCCTTCGGCATGCCGGCGGAAAACGCCGCGATGAAGAACAACGTGGCCCCCGCCAAGTGGACCTACGAAAACATCGCCTACATGAAGACCCAGCTGCGCAGCCTGGGCCTGGCGGTGGATTGGTCCCGCGAGGTCACCACCTGCAAGCCCGACTACTACCGCTGGGAACAATGGCTGTTCACCCGCCTGTTCGAAAAAGGCGTGATCTACCGCAAGAACGGCACCGTGAACTGGGACCCGGTGGACCAGACCGTACTGGCCAACGAGCAAGTGATCGACGGTCGCGGCTGGCGCTCGGGCGCGCTGATCGAAAAGCGCGAAATCCCGATGTACTACTTCAAGATCACCGCCTACGCGGATGAGCTCCTGGAGAGCCTCGACGAACTGACCGGCTGGCCCGAGCAGGTCAAGACCATGCAGCGCAACTGGATTGGCAAGTCCCGAGGCATGGAAGTGCAGTTCCCCTACGACGTCGCCTCCATTGGCGAAGCCGGCACCCTGAAAGTCTTCACCACCCGCCCGGACACGCTGATGGGCGCCACGTATGTGGCCGTGGCCGCCGAGCATCCGCTGGCCACCCTGGCGGCACAGAACAACCCTGAGCTGCAGGCGTTCATCGCCGAATGCAAGGGCGGCAGCGTCGCCGAAGCCGACGTCGCCACCCAGGAGAAGAAAGGCCTGCCAACCTCGCTGTTCGTCGAGCACCCGCTCACCGGCGAGAAACTGCCGGTGTGGGTCGCCAACTACGTGCTGATGCACTACGGCGACGGCGCTGTCATGGCAGTGCCGGCCCACGACGAGCGCGATTTCGAATTCGCCCACAAGTACAACCTGCCGGTCAAAGCCGTGGTGCGCACCAGCGCCGGCGACCAGACCCCGGAACCTTGGCAGGACGCCTATGGCGAACATGGCGAGCTGATCAACTCCGGTGAGTTCAACGGCCTGGATTTCCCTGGCGCGTTCGATGCCATCGAAGTTGCCCTGATCAAGAAGAACCTCGGTGCCTCGCGCACCCAGTTCCGCCTGCGGGACTGGGGCATCAGCCGCCAGCGCTACTGGGGCTGCCCGATCCCGATCGTGCATTGCGACACCTGCGGTGACGTACCGGTGCCGGAAGATCAACTGCCCGTGGTCCTGCCGGAAGACGTCGTACCCGACGGCGCCGGTTCGCCCCTGGCGCGCATGCCCGAGTTCTATGAGTGCAGCTGCCCGAAATGCGGCGCACCGGCCAAGCGTGAAACCGACACCATGGACACCTTCGTCGAGTCGTCCTGGTACTACGCGCGCTACGCCTCGCCGCACTATCAAGGCGGCCTGGTGGAAAAATCCGCGGCTGACCACTGGTTGCCAGTGGACCAGTACATCGGCGGCATCGAACACGCCATTCTCCACCTGCTCTACGCACGCTTCTTCCACAAGCTGATGCGTGACGAAGGCCTGGTGAGCTCCAACGAGCCATTCAAGAACCTGCTGACCCAAGGCATGGTGATCGCCGAGACTTACTACCGCCGAGAAGCCAACGGTGCCTACACCTGGTTCAACCCGAGCGACGTCGAGCTCGAACGCGACAGCAAGGCCAAGGTCATCAGCGCCAAGCTGATCGCCGACGGCCTGCCGGTGGAAATCGGCGGCACCGAGAAAATGGCCAAGTCGAAGAACAACGGCGTCGACCCACAGTCGATGATCGACCAGTTCGGCGCAGACACCTGCCGCCTGTTCATGATGTTCGCCTCGCCACCTGACATGAGCGCAGAGTGGTCCGATTCGGGCGTCGAGGGTTCGCACCGTTTCCTCAAGCGCGTCTGGCGCCTGGCGCAAGCCCACGTCACCCAGGGCCTGCCGGGCAAACTGGACGTCGCCAGCCTGAACGACGAGCAGAAAGCCATTCGCCGCTCGATCCACCTGGCCATCAAGCAGGCCAGCCATGACGTCGGCCAGAACCACAAATTCAACACCGCCATCGCCCAGGTGATGACGCTGATGAACGTGCTGGAAAAAGCCGCGCAAGGCACCGAGCAGGATCGCGCTCTGGTTCACGAAGGCCTGGAAGCCGTGACGTTGCTGCTCGCGCCGATCACCCCGCACATCAGCCACGAACTGTGGAATCAACTGGGTCACGCCGATCCGGTGATTGACGCACGCTGGCCGCTGGTGGACGAAACCGCGCTGGTGCAGGACAGCCTGACCCTGGTCATCCAGGTCAACGGCAAGCTGCGCGGCCAGATCGAAATGCCGGCCGCCGCCACTCGCGAAGAAGTCGAAGCCGCTGCACGGGCGAATGAAAACGTACTGCGCTTCGTCGATGGCCTGACGATTCGCAAAGTGATCGTCGTGCCCGGCAAGCTGGTCAACATCGTCGCAAGCTAATTGGATCGGGCGCGGGCTTGAGCCTGGCGCCGAATACAACCTGCGGGGTCGCATGATCGACCCCCATAGGGTTCAAGGGGAGCAACAAGATGATCAAACGTAATCTGCTGGTAGTGGGCCTGGCGGTCCTGTTGAGCGCCTGCGGCTTCCAACTGCGCGGCACCGGCACCACCGAGCTGGCGATCAAGGAACTGGACCTCAGCGCACGGGACGCCTATGGCGAAACCGTGAAAATGCTGCGCCAGACCCTGGAGAACAGCGGCGTCAAGGTCTATAGCGGTGCACCGTACAAGCTGGTGTTGGCGAGTGAACAACAAAGCCAGCGCAGCCTGAGCTATGCCGGTGCCGGCCGTTCGGCCGAATACGAGCTGACCAACGTGCTGAGCTATGAGATCCGTGGCCACAACAACCTGTCGCTGCTGGATGACAAGCTCCAGGTGCAGAAGGTCTACCTGCACGATGGCAACAACATCACCGGCTCCGACCAGGAGTCCATCGAAGTGCGCGGCGAAATGCGTCGTGAGCTCGTACAGCGCATGATGTTGCGCCTGCAACAGTTGAACCCGGCCCAACTGGAGCAACTGCAGCAGACCGCCGACGCCCGCGCCAAGGCCGAAGCCGATGCGCTGGAAGCGGCACGCAAGGCTGAAGCGGAAACCCCGCAACAGTCGCCGATGCAGATCCCGGCTGAATAAGCCTTGCGGGGCGTTCCGGCGCCCCGCTCGCCTTCTCTTATGAAGCTCGCTCCCGCCCAACTCGGCAAACACCTGCAAGGCGCCCTCGCGCCGGTCTACATCATCAGTGGCGATGACCCGCTGCTGTGCCAGGAAGCCGCCGACGCCATCCGCGCCGCTGCACGCCAGCAAGGCTTCGACGAACGCCAGGTCTTCGCCGCCGACGCCAGTTTCGACTGGGGCACGCTGCTGCAGGCCGGGGCGAGCATGTCGTTGTTCGCCGAAAAACGCCTGCTGGAACTGCGTTTGCCGTCTGGCAAACCCGGTGACAAAGGCGCCGCTGCGCTGATCGAATATTGCTCACGCCCGGCCGAGGACACGGTACTGCTCATCAGCTTGCCGAAACTCGACGGCAGCGCGCAGAAGACCAAATGGGGCAAGGCCCTGGTCGAAGGCCCGCAGACCCAGTTCGTGCAAATCTGGCCGGTGGATGTCAGCCAGTTGCCCAGTTGGATCCGCCAGCGCCTGTCCCAAGCCGGTCTCTCGGCCAGCCAGGACGCAGTGGAGCTGATTGCCGCCCGGGTCGAAGGCAACCTGCTGGCCGCCGCCCAGGAAATCGAGAAGCTCAAGCTGATGGCCGAGAGCGGGCAGATCACCGTGGAAACGGTGCAGGCTGCCGTGGCCGACAGTGCGCGCTTCGATGTCTTCGGGCTGACCGATGCGATCCTCAACGGTGAGGCCGCCCATGCCCTGCGCATGCTCGAAGGCCTGCGGGGCGAAGGCGTCGAGCCGCCGGTGATCCTCTGGGCCCTGGCCCGGGAATTGCGCCTGCTGGCCAACCTGTCGCTGCAATACAGCCAGGGCGTACCGCTGGACAAGGCCTTCAGCCAGGCCCGCCCGCCCGTCTGGGACAAACGCAAACCGCTGATGAGCAAGGCCCTGCAACGTTATTCCGCGTCGCGTTGGGCGCAGTTGCTGCTCGAAGCCCAGCGCATCGATGCGCAGATCAAGGGCCAGGCCGCTGGCTCACCATGGATGAGCCTCAGTCGCTTGTCGCTGTTGATGGCTGGGCAGCGACTCCCTTTGCCCGCTGAATAACACAGTACCTGTGGCGAGGGAGCTTGCTCCCGCTGGACTGCGTGTAGGAGCTGCCGAAGGCTGCGATCTTTTGATCCTGATCTTTCGCTTGCGACTCAACTGCCTGGGACAAGATCGCAGCCTCGCTGCGCTCGACAACTCCTACAGTCGCAGCCCAGCGGGAGCAAGCTCCCTCGCCACAAAAGCGCTTCATCTCAGATGAAATTTCCTACGCAATGCAGGGACTGGACAACCACCCAACTCTGTCCCATGATTTGCCCCGCAAAAACCACCCCACGAGAGTACCCATCATGAGCAAAAAGCCATCCAAGCATGGCCCCAACAAGGCCAAATCCATCGTCGCCCAGCCCCTGTTCCGCAGCCGCCAGGAACGACCCGCCAAGGGCAAAGGCAGCTACCGCCGCGAAGCCTTCCAGTCTGACAACTGGGAGGCTTCTTGCTTTCTGGCCGCTTGAAACAACCGGACAAGCCCTACGCCCCTTTCGCATGTTAAGGTCAGCACCTGATTTGTATTTCTGGACCCGTGCATGCCCTTCTGTCTTTCCCATCGTTGGCCACTGCGCCAAATGATTGTTGCCGCAAGCGTTGTCCTGCTTGTCGCCTGCGCCGAAAAACCTACCGCCGCCGACGCCCAACCGCTCCAGACCGCTCCCGCCGTGACCGCTCCGGCCATCGTGCCGCCCTTGGTGCCGACCGGTGAAGACCTGGCCATTGCGCCCACCCAGACCTTCGCGCAATGGCAAGCCGGGTTTCGCAAGGAGGCACTGGCCGCCGGGATCCGTGGCGACCTGTTCGACCGTGCGTTCATCGGCGTCAGCCCGGACATGAGCGTGATCAAGGCCGACCGCAGCCAGCCGGAATTCACCCGTCCCGTGTGGGAATACCTCGATGGCGCGCTGTCACCACTGCGGGTCAACAAAGGCAAGAGCCTGATCCAGCAGAACGCCCAGATCCTGCAAAGCATCGAGCAGCGTTATGGCGTCGATCGTGAGGCGCTGGTAGCGGTGTGGGGCATGGAGAGCAACTTCGGCCAGTTCCAGGGCAGCAAGTCGGTGATCAACTCACTGGCGACCCTGGCCTACGAAGGACGGCGCCCGGGTTTTGCCCATGCACAACTGATCGCCGCGCTGCAAATCCTGCAACAGGGCGATATCACACCGGAAAAAATGCTCGGTTCCTGGGCCGGCGCCATGGGCCAGACCCAGTTCATTCCCACCACGTACAACACCCATGCAGTGGATTTCGACGGCGACGGTCGCCGCGACATCTGGGGCAGCTCCACCGACGCCCTGGCCTCGACCGCCCACTACCTGCAAAGCTCCGGCTGGCAGCGTGGCCAGCCGTGGGGGTTCGAGGTCGATCTCCCAGAAAGCTTCGACTACACACTGGCCGATGGCACGATCCGCAAGCCTGTTGCTGAATGGGAGCGACTGGGGGTTTCAGAATATGGTGGCCTGCCAATAACCCCGGATGACAAACAGCTGTCGGCGTCCCTGCTCCTGCCGGCCGGCCATCGCGGCCCGGCATTCCTGATCTTCGATAACTTCCGCGCCATCCTCAAGTACAACAACTCGTCGTCCTATGCCTTGGCGGTCGGGCTGTTGTCAAAACGCTTTACCGACGGCGGGCTGGTCTATGGCCAGTGGCCCAAGGAGGACCTGCCCCTGAGCCGCAGCGAACGCATCGAGCTGCAAACCCTGCTGGGCAAGCACAACTACGACGCGGGCAACCCCGACGGCATCATCGGCGCCAACACTCGCAAGGCCATCCGCAGCGCCCAGCAGTTCTTCGGCTGGCCGGCGGATGGGTATCCGACGCACCAGTTGCTGGAGGCGTTGCGTAGCCGCTGAATTGGGTTCTGGCGGCTACCGCTATCGCGAGCAGGCTCGCTCCCACATTCGATCAACCTGTGGGAGCGAGCTTGCTCGCGATGACTGAGTGACAGACGCTACACGACTAGCGACCGACCACCACATCCTGCTCCAGCACCAACCTCTTCTCCCCCGCATCCAATCCCACCAACGCCCCCATGGGCAAGGTCAGGTTCGGATCGCAGTGCCCGCTGCGCCAGCCGGACAGTACCGGGATGCGCAATGGCTCGAAGGTCTGCTTGAGCAAGCGGTTCAACGCCTCGACGTCGACCCCGGCCACATCCCCCACCAAAACGCCGCGTAGCTGGTGCAACGTGCCGGCCAACCGCAGCTGCGTCAGCAGTCGGTCGATGCGGTACAGCGGCTCGTTGACGTCTTCGATGAACAGGATCACCCCTTCGGCGTCGATCTGATAAGGCGTGCCCATGGTCGCGCCAATCATCGACAAATTGCCGCCCAGCAGACGCCCGTGGGCGATGCCTGGCTCGACGGTGGTCAATGGGTAGGCAGCGGGGTGGTTCAGCGTGCTGCCGGACTTCAACTGTCCATGCAGCAGGCTGAAAAACGAGGTGACGGTTGGGGGTTCCTTGTCGCCCAGCAGATCGGCGTTGAGCAACGGCCCGTGGAAGGTCACGAAGCCTGCGTAGCGGCTGATGGCCAGGTGCAGGGCGGTGATGTCGCTGTAGCCTACGAATGGTTTGGGGTTGCGTTTCAAGAGCTCGAAATCGATACGATCGAGTAGACGGGGGGTGCCGTAGCCGCCGCGTAGGCAGATGATGGCTTTGACTTCTGGGTCGGCGAAGGCGGTGTGCAGGTCGTTGAGCCTTGTCTCGTCGCTGCCGGCCAGGTAGTCGTTCTTTTCATAGACGCCTGGGAATATTCGCAGCTCATGGCCCCGGGCTCGCATCCATTGGATGGCTTTTTCCGTGTCCAGGGGGACGGGACCGGCGGGGGCGATCACTGCGATCAGGCCTTCTTGAGGGAGGGCTGGGACGGGGTGGTGTGGGGTTAGGGCCATGGGGTTCCCGGTTTTTTTGATCGTGTGTATATCCGTTTTTTTTGTAACGGCGGCTGGCGGTTCCGCTCTTACAGCGGGTCACTTTTGGAAAGAGCGCCAAAAGTAACCAAAAACGCTCTGCCCCACCACTTGGCACCTCGCCTAGGCTCGGTGTGCCCTCACTCCGGCATTGCTCCGTGGGCCGCCGCGAAGGGCCATCCATGGCCCAGCGCGGCTATCCCGGCATCCATGCCGGGATGCCCACTCCACAATGCCTGCGTTCGGCCAGCGTGGTTTAACGGGGCGTCCAAGATCAAAAGCCAAAGCGCGGCACATCCAGCATTTATGTAGCTGCACCACCGCTATCGCGAGCAAGCTCGCTCCCACATTGGATCTTCAGCAGTCACAAAACCGATATACACCGCAGCCCCTGTGGGAGCGAGCTTGCTCGCGATGGGGCCAGCAGACCCAATATTCATGTGACTGAACCACCGCCATCGCGAACAAGCTCGCTCCCACAATTGGATCGGAGCACGACCGGGAGAACCAGGTCGGCTCTAAGGCCGCCTCGCGGTGGACGTTGATCTGGGGCGCCCCGTTAACCACGATGGCTGAACGCAGGCATTGGTTCGTGGGCAACCCGGCATGGATGCCGGGTTAGCCGCGCTGGGCCATGGATGGCCCTTCGCGGCGGCCCACGAACCAATGCCGGAGTGAAGGCATGCCGAGCCTAGGCGAGGCACCGAGTGGTGGGGCAGAAGCGCTTTGGTTACTTTCGCGCTTTTCGAAAGTGACCCGCCGTAAGGGCGGAACCATAAGCCGCCATTACACAAATAACGGATACACACCCCACCCAAAAACTCAGGAACCCAAAAGCTCAGCCTTGACCAACTTAGCCTGCTCATCCGCATGATACGAAGACCGCACCAACGGCCCCGAAGCCACGTTCTTGAAGCCCATCTTGTACCCTTCCTCGGCAAACCAGGCAAAGGTATCCGGATGCACAAAACGCTGCACCGGCAGGTGACTACGCGAAGGCTGCAGGTACTGGCCCAAGGTCAGCATGTCGATGTCATGCTCACGCATGCGCTTCATGACCTCGATGACTTCCTCGTCAGTTTCACCCAGGCCCAGCATCAAGCCAGACTTGGTCGGAATGTGCGGCATCATCTGCTTGAAGCGTTGCAGCAAGGTCAACGACCACTGGTAATCCGAACCCGGACGCGCGGCCTTGTACAGGCGCGGCACGGTTTCCAGGTTGTGGTTGAACACATCCGGTGGCTCGGCGGCGGTGATTTCCAGGGCGATGTCCATGCGGCCACGGTAATCGGGCACCAGGGTTTCCAGCTGGACGTTCGGCGACAGCTTGCGGATCTCGCGGATGCAGTCGGCAAAGTGCTGGGCACCGCCGTCACGCAGGTCGTCGCGGTCCACCGAGGTGATGACCACGTACTTGAGCTTCAGGTCGGCGATGGCGATGGCCAGGCTTTCCGGCTCGTTGGTGTCCAATGGTTTCGGACGGCCGTGGCCGACGTCACAGAATGGGCAGCGACGGGTGCAGATGTCGCCCATGATCATGAACGTGGCAGTGCCGCCGGAGAAGCACTCGCCCAGGTTCGGGCAGGAGGCTTCTTCGCAGACGCTGTGCAGCTTGTGCTTGCGCAGCAGGGCCTTGATCCGGTCGACTTCCGGGGACACCGGGATGCGCACGCGGATCCAGTCAGGCTTCTTCGGCAATTCGGTGGTCGGGATGATCTTGACCGGGATGCGTGCAACCTTCTCGGCGCCGCGCAGCTTGACGCCGGCCTCTACCTTGGCACGTGGGGCCGGACGCTCGGTGACGTCCTGCGTCGGGATAATGGTTTGCACTGCATCAGTAGTCATATCAGTCGATTCCGCCCGTGAGGGTCGTCTGCTCAGCATAGTCGAGGTGTTTGACGAGCTGCGCGCGCAGCCGGGCACTTACCTCGGCAAATTCAATCGATCCTGCATGCTCGCTCAACTGGGTCATCGCCAGTCCCGCGTAGCCACAGGGATTAATCCGTCGAAATGGCGCAAGGTCCATGTCCACGTTCAGCGCCAGGCCATGAAACGAACAGCCGTGGCGGATTCGCAATCCCAAGGAGGCGATCTTCGCCCCGTCGACATAGACGCCCGGCGCATCCGGCTTGGCCGCCGCCGTCACACCGTAGCTGGCCAGCAGCTCGATCAGGCATGTCTCCATGCGGGTGACCAGCTCGCGCACGCCAAACCCCAGCTTGCGCACATCCAGCAACAGGTAGGCGACCAGTTGGCCAGGGCCATGGTAGGTCACCTGCCCGCCCCGGTCGACCTTCACCACCGGGATATCCCCCGGCAGCAACAGGTGCTCGGCCTTGCCGGCCTGGCCCTGGGTGAACACCGGTGGGTGTTCCACCAGCCAGACTTCATCGTCGGCGGTGGTGCCGCGTTCGTTCGTGAAGCGTTGCATGGCATGCCAGACCGGCTCGTAAGCCATCGTGCCCAGCTCGCGAAAGCCCAGCGTGCCCGGCATCACAACACCATGTGCACGAAACCGGTCGCACGCAGCTCGCTGTTGATGTCGTAGAGCTGTTCCTGGCCGGTGGCAATGATGTGCAACTGGATCGTCGTGTACTTGCCGTTGGTACTCTGGCGCTCGGCCAGGGTCTTGTGGTCAACGGTGGCATGTTTTTCAAGGATCGCAATGATCCGATCCTTGAAACCCACACCGGTGTCGCCGATGACCTTGATCGGATAATCCGCGCAGGGGAATTCGATCTTTGGCGCTTTTACTTCAGAGTCTGTCATGGGGTAACGGCCTCGTAAGCCGTGGTAACGCACATGGCCCCGCTCCGGATGGGAACGAGGCCATGCAGGTCAACACTTCAATCAGTTGAACAAGCCGTAGAAGAATAGACGGATGCTATCCCACATGCGGCGGAAGATACCACCTTCCTCGACCGCGTCCAGAGCGATCAGGTCGGCGCTGTGCACCACTTTGTCGTCCAGTTTGACTTCGACTTTACCGATCACGTCGCCCTTGGCGATGGGAGCGGTCAGTTGCGGGTTCATGGTCATGCTGGCAGCGAGCTTCTTGAGCTGGCCTTTAGGCAAGGTCATGGTCAGGTCTTGGGCCAGACCGGCCTTCACTTGATTGGTGGTGCCTTTCCAGACCTGGGCCTGGGCCAGTTCGGTGCCCTTCTGGTAGAAGGTCTGGGTTTCGAAGAAGCGGAAACCGTAGGTCAGCAGCTTCTGGGTTTCAGCGGCCCGGGCCACTTCGCTGCTGGTGCCGAAGACGACGGCGATCAGGCGCATGCCTTCACGGACAGCCGAGGACACCATGCAGTAGCCGGCCTCGTCGGTGTGGCCGGTCTTCAGGCCATCGACGGTCTTGTCGCGCCACAGCAGCAGGTTGCGGTTAGGCTGCTTGATGCCGTTCCAGAAGAATTCCTTCTGGGAGTAGATGGCGTAGTGCGCCGGGTCTTCGTGAATGATCGCCCGTGCCAACAGCGCCATGTCGTGAGCCGACGAGTAGTGCTCAGGGTTCGGCAGACCGGTAGGGTTCATGAAGTGGCTGTTGGTCATGCCCAGGTCGGCCACGGTTTTGTTCATCATGTCGGCGAACGCATCTTCGCTGCCGGCGATGTGCTCGGACAGGGCGACGCTGGCGTCGTTGCCGGACTGGATGATGATGCCGTGCAGCAGGTCGCTGACGGTCACTTGCGAACCGACCTTGATGAACATCCGCGAACCGCCGGTACGCCAGGCGTTTTCGCTGACGGTCACCGGATCGTTTTCACCGATCTGGCCGCGACGAATTTCCAGGGTGGCGATGTAGGCGGTCATCAGCTTGGTCAGGCTGGCCGGTGGCAGGCGCTGGTCACCGTTGTTCTCTACCAGGACCTCGCCGCTGCTGGCATCCATGAGCACAAAGGATTTGGCGGCCAATTGAGGAGGCGCAGGCATCATCTCGACCGCGAACGCGGCTGGGGAGAGAAGCAGCGGGACTAGCAGGCAAAGGCGTTTGGCAAAGGTGGTGATGTTCATCCGTCTCTCGAAATCGCTAATGGGACTGCCCGAAGGCAAAACTAAAACAGGCAACCTTCTAACGGGTCGCCGCGTATTTAAGTTGCTCACTCACAACCCTTGCCGGGCTTTTATTATTCATGGAGCCAACAACCTGACCCGCTCCAACCGCAAGCGGGCCTCAATCAATTACTCGGCGGTGACCAGGCTCGGCGAACCGAGATTGGCCAGGCGCACACTGTTCTGCACTTGCTGGACTTCACCCGGAGAACCGATTGGCCCCAGGCGCACCCGATGCAGTGTCTGCTGGTTGCGCACGATCGAGCTGATGAACACCGGAGCGCTCACCATCGAGCTGAGCTTCGACCTCAGCAGCTCGGCAGCGTCCGGGTTGGCGAACGCGCCCACTTGCAGAAACTGGCCAGACGCTGTTGCAGAAGCGTTTTTTTTTGCGTCGAGCTGAACGGGCACTACGGCCGCCGCGTGCTGCTGCGGCGGTGGCGTCCACTGCTCGACCGTACCGGTGGACGCCGTTACGGTCGGCGCGGCATTTTGCGCCACTTTCGGCTCGTTGAGCATCAAAGGCGCCGGACGGCCGCGTTGGGCCCACCATTCCTGCGGGTCGATACCTTCAACCTTGACCCGCGCGGTGCCGATTTCAGCGTAACCAAGTTTTTTCGCCGCCGCATACGACAAGTCGATGATGCGGTCGGAATAGAACGGCCCACGGTCATTGACCCGCAGGATCACGCTCTTGTTGTTGTCCAGGTTGGTCACCCGCACATAGCTGGGCAGCGGCAAGGTCTTGTGGGCCGCGCTCATGCCATACAGGTCATACACTTCGCCGTTGGCGGTGTTCTGGCCGTGGAACTTGGTGCCATACCAGGACGCCGTGCCCGAGGCCACGTAGCGCTTGGAGTCGGACAGCGGGAAATAGGTCTTGCCCAGCACCGTGTACGGGTTGGCCTTGTAGGGGCCAGTGTGCAGGGTCGGCGTGGCGTCGGGAATGCGCGAGACATCCACGTCCCACCACGGCGCGCCGTCCTTGTGGGCCCGGTTGATGTCCAGGCCGGGCGTCGCGCGCACGGCGGTGGAGTTTTTCTGGGCCGGCGCGCGGCTGGTCGAACAACTGACGACCAACAGCGACAGCGCGGCCAACGCCACGAGCTTGAGGGGCTTGGCTTTCAGGGGTAGATAGGTAGGCAATGCCCGCATTATTTGACGCCCCGTGCTTTGACCAGCTCTTCAGACAGTTGATATACGGCCATGGCGTACATCACGCTGCGGTTATAACGCGTAATCGCGTAGAAATTCTTCAGGCCCATCCAGTATTCGGGGCCTTGTTCGCCTTCCAGGCGTATCGCGGTGACCGGCATGTCGTCACGCAGCGCATCATGACTCGACCAGCCCAACGCCCGCAACTCCCCGACGGTTTTCGTCGGCTCGATGCCCTCGGTCAGGCCCTCGTCCACCTGCTCGCCACGCACGTCGGCACGGCTGACCACCGGCTGGCCGGCTTCCCAGCCGTGGCGCTTGAAATAGCTGGCAACACTGCCGATGGCATCGGTCGGGTTGGTCCAGATATTGATGTGGCCGTCGTCGTCGAAGTCCACCGCGTAAGCGCGAAAACTGCTGGGCATGAATTGCGGCAAGCCCATGGCCCCGGCATAGGAACCCTTGAGGGTCAGCGGGTCGACCTGCTCTTCGCGGGCCAGCAGCAGGAACTCGCGCAGCTCCTTGCGGAAGAATTCGGCGCGCGGCGGGTAATCGAAGCCCAGGGTCGACAGCGCGTCGATCACCCGGAAATTCCCGGTGTTACGGCCAAAGAAGGTCTCGACGCCAATGATCGCCACAATGAACTGGGCCGGTACGCCGTATTCCTGCTCGGCACGGGCCAGGGCCGCCTCGTGCTGGCGCCAGAAGTCCACGCCCCGGGCGATACGCGCCTCGGTGATGAACATCGGCCGGTACTCGCTCCACTGCTTGACCCGCTCGGCGGGTCGGGAGATGGCGTCAAGGATCGACTGCTTGCGCTCGGCCTCGCGAAACACTCCCATCAGTTGCTCACCGGCAAAACCGTAGTCGCGGGTCATCTCACCGACGAATTCGGCCACCTGCGGCGAGCCTTCGTATTCGCCGGCCTGGGCATGGGACGCACCGCCCAGGAAGCCGACCAGGCCGATCCACGGCGCATATCGCGTCGACCAGCCACGCATTGCTTGCATTGAACTCTTCACCTTATTCAAACCTGCGCGATCCACTTGCGATGCGTATGAATCGACATCAAGACCCCAAACGCTGACAGTAGTGTCACCAGCGAAGTTCCTCCGTAGCTAATGAATGGCAACGGCACCCCCACGACCGGCAACAGGCCACTGACCATACCGATGTTGACGAAAACATAAACAAAAAACGTCATGGTCAGGCTGCCCGCCAGCAACTTGCCGAACAACGTCTGGGCCTGGGCGGTGATCACCAGCCCCCGGCCGATCAGCAGCAAATAGATCAGCAGCAACACGCAGATGCCCACCAGGCCGAACTCCTCGCCCATCACGGCGATGATGAAGTCGGTGTGGCTTTCCGGCAGAAAGTCCAGGTGCGACTGGGTGCCCATCAGCCAACCCTTGCCGAACACCCCGCCGGAGCCAATGGCGGCCTTGGACTGGATGATGTTCCAGCCGGTGCCCAGCGGATCGCTCTCCGGGTCTAGGAAGGTCAGGATGCGTTGCTTCTGGTAGTCGTGCATCACGAAGTACCACATGGCCACCGAGACCGGCACGGCGATGGCGACCACGCTGAGGATCCAGCGCCAGCGCAACCCGCCCATGAACAGCACGAAGGCGCCGCCGGCCAGGATCAGCAGCGAGGTGCCGAGGTCCGGCTGGCGCACGATCAGGATGAACGGGATGCCGATCAGCAACAGGCTGATGCACACGTGCTTGAGCTGCGGCGGCAGGGTGCGCTTGGACAGGTACCAGGCGATGGTCGCCGGCATGATGATCTTGAGGAACTCCGATGGCTGGAAGCGGATCACCCCGGGAATGTTGATCCAGCGAGTGGCGCCCATGGCGTTGTGGCCCATCACGTCCACCACCACCAGCAGGCTCACGCCCACCACATAGGCCAGCGGCACCCAGCGGGCCATGAAGCGCGGCTCGAGCTGGGCAATGACGATCATCGACACCAGGCCGATGCCGAACGAGGTGGCCTGCTTGCCCAGCAGGTCCCAGTTCTTGCCACTGGCCGAATACAGCACGAACAGGCTGCCTGCGGCCAGGGTCAGCAGCAGGATCAGCAACGGACCATCGATGTGCATGCGCTGCAACAAGGTGGCACGGCGGCGCATCACATCTTCGCTGGAGAGGATCCGGTCGAAATTATTCTTCACGGGCCGTAGCCTCCGCAGTGGTGGGGCTTGCGTATTCAGGCTTGAGCTGGCCGTGCTCGTCCAGCAGCCAGGCGTCCATGATCTGGCGCACCACCGGCGCGGCGACGCCGGAACCCGACTCACCGTTCTCGACCATCACCGACACGACGATCTTCGGGTTGTCGGCCGGCGCGAAGCCGACGAACAAGGCGTGGTCGCGATGGCGTTCCTGGACCTTGGAGCGGTCGTACTTCTCGCCCTGCTTGATGGCGACGACCTGGGCCGTACCGCTCTTGCCGGCAATGCGATAGGGCGAGCCGATGGCCGCCTTGCGGGCGGTGCCCCGGGCGCCGTGCATCACTTGCTGCATGCCGTTGTTGACCTTCTGCCAGTCCGACGGATTGCGCAGGATGATGTCTGGCATCGGGTCCGGGTCCACCGGTTTCTGGCCTTCGATGGTCTTGGCCAGGTGCGGGCGATACCACTTGCCCTTGCTCGCCACCAGCGCCGTGGCCTGGGCCAGCTGCAAGGGCGTGGCCTGCATGTAGCCCTGGCCGATCCCCAGGATCAGGGTTTCGCCGGGGAACCAGGCCTGGCGCCGGGTCACGCGCTTCCATTCCCGGGACGGCATCAAGCCAGGCGACTCTTCGAACATGTCCAGGGAGACCTTCTGGCCGATGCCGAACTTGCCCAGGTAGGACGACAACCGATCGATCCCCAGCTTGTGGGCCAGGTCATAGAAATAGGTGTCGTTGGAACGCATGATGGCCGTTTCCAGGTCCACATAACCGTCACCGGTGCGGTTCCAGTTGCGGTACTTGTGGTCGTAGTTGGGCAGCATGTAATAGCCGGGGTCATAGACCCGGCTCGACGCGGTCACCACGCCGGAGTCCAGCCCGGCAATCGCCACGGCCGGCTTGATGGTCGACCCCGGCGGATAGAGGCCGCGCAGCACACGGTTGAACAGCGGCCGATCGATCGAATCGCGCAAATCGGCGTAGGCCCTGAAGCTGATACCGGTGACGAACAGGTTCGGGTCGAAACTCGGCTGGCTGACCATCGCCAGCACCTCGCCGGTGTTCGGGTCCAGCGCCACCACAGCACCACGCCGACCGCCCAGCGCCGCTTCGGCGGCCTCTTGCAGCTTGATGTCCAGGCTCAGGACGATGTCCTTGCCAGGAATCGGGTCGGTGCGCTTGAGCACCCGTAATACGCGGCCGCGGGCGTTGGTTTCGACTTCCTCGTAACCCACCTGGCCATGCAGCTCGGGCTCGTAGAAACGCTCGATGCCGGTCTTGCCGATATGGTGGGTGCCGCTGTAATTGACCGGATCGAGGGTCTTGAGCTCTTTCTCGTTGATCCGCCCCATGTAGCCGACCGAGTGGGCAAAGTGCGGCCCCTGGGGATAATGACGCACCAACTGCGCCACCACTTCGACGCCGGGCAGGCGGAACTGGTTCACGGCGATCAGGGCGATCTGCTCTTCGGTCAGCTCGAACAGGATCGGCACCGGCTCGAACGGACGGCGGCCCTGGCGCATGCGCTTCTCGAAGATCGCCCGGTCCTCGGGCGTCAGTTGCAGCACTTCGACGATCACGTCGAGCACGTGCTGCCAGTCGCCGGAGCGCTCGCGGGTCATGCTCAGGCTGAAACTGGGCCGGTTATCCGCCACCACCACGCCATTGCGGTCGAAGATCAACCCGCGGGTCGGCGGAATCGGCTGCACATGCACCCGGTTGTTTTCCGACAGGGTCGAGTGGTACTCGTACTGGATCACCTGGAGGAAATACAAGCGCGCAATCAGCACGCAGATCAGCGTCACCACCGTAATAGCGCCGAACACGACGCGACCCCGCACCAGACGGGCGTCTTTTTCGTGGTCCTTGATGCGGATCGGCTGGGGCATGGGGCAGGATTACTTGTGGTAAGGGTGCCCGGACAGAACTGTCCAGGCACGATACAGCTGTTCGCCGATCAGGATCCGCACCAGCGGGTGTGGCAACGTCAACGGCGACAATGACCAGCGCTGATCGGCCCGGGCACAGACTTCCGGCGCCAGCCCTTCCGGGCCACCGACCATGAAATTGACCGTGCGCGAATCCAACCGCCAACGATCGAGCTCAACCGCCAGTTGCTCGGTGCTCCAGGGCTTGCCATGGACTTCGAGGGTGACAATGCGCTCGTTCGGCCCGACCTTGGCCAGCATGGCTTCGCCTTCCTGGCGGATGAAGCGCGCCACGTCGGCGTTCTTGCCACGGGTGTTGAGCGGAATTTCCACCAGTTCCAGGGCCAGCTCGGACGGAAGACGCTTGGCATATTCATGCCAGCCTTCTTCCACCCACTTGGGCATGCGAGAACCGACGGCGATCAGGCGCAGTCGCACAGCGGTCCCTTATTGCTGGTCTTTGTTGAGCTTGGTGAAGTGCTCATGGGGGTTTTCCGGGCTGTGGTGCGCGGCGCTGGCCGAACGGCTCTGCTCGGCACCGGCCCACAGGCGCTCCAGGTCATAGAACTGGCGCGCCGAGGCAGTCATCATGTGCACGATGACGTCGTCCATATCCAGCAGTACCCAGTCGCTGTCGCCCTTGCCTTCTTCACCCAGCGGCTTGACGCCCTGGGCCTTGACCGCTTCGCGGACCTTGTCCAGCATCGCGCCGATCTGGCGGTTGGAGGTACCGGTGGCGATGATCATGTAGTCCGTGATGCTCTGCTTTTCACGAACGTCGATCACCTGGATGTCCTGGGCCTTGACGTCTTCCAGGGCCGCCACGGCCACCTTGACCAGTTCTTCACCGGCAAGTACGACGCCGGTGTGGGCCTCTACCGGCAGCGGGGCGCTTTTGAACGTGCCTTTGCGCTTTACTTTGCTTACGTCTTTGTCAGTCATATAAAACTCGTTTTGCTCGTATGTTCGGGCGCTTCGCTACACGCATTCACGTGCCTTGAAGCACACCTTTTTCAGTTCGACGCACGGTAAAGCCCGTGCGCATCGATGTAGGCCAGGACCGCGTCGGGCACCAGGAAACGTACCGACTTACCGCTGGCCAGCAGTTGACGGATCTGGGTGGCGGATACCGCGAGCGGCGTCTGCCAGACGAATGCAATCTGTCCGCTCGGCCCTTTCAGGGCCAGCGGGTCGCTCACCGAGCGGGCCGCCAGCAGGTTGCGCAAGGCATCCGGCGGCTCGCTGTCGGCATCCGGGCGTTGCAGCACCAGGATGTGGCAATGCTGGAGCAACTCTTCCCAGCGATGCCAAGTGGGCAGGCCGCAAAACGCGTCCCAGCCCAGAAGCAGAAAAACCTGGGCATCAGCGGCCAGTTCGGCGCGCATCAGCTCCAGGGTATCAATGGTGTAGGACGGTTTGTCCCGCTGCAATTCGCGGGCGTCCACCACCAACGGTGCCACACCGGCCACCGCGCACTCGACCATCGCCAGGCGATCCTGCGCCGACACCTGCGGCGTATCCCGGTGAGGCGGCCGGGCGCTGGGCGTCAGGCGGAGCTCATCGAGGGCCAGGGCGTCGGCGACTTCCAGCGCACCGCGCAAATGGCCGATGTGCACCGGGTCGAACGTGCCGCCCAGGATGCCAATGCGCTTTGGCGCGGTGGTCGCCGTCACAGCGGTCGTAGTCATAGAGGCCGGCGGGTCGAGATCGCCCAAGTCAGACCGACTCCTGTCCGCGCAACTGGCCGTCACCGACCACGATGTACTTCTCGCAGGTCAGGCCTTCGAGGCCTACCGGGCCACGGGCGTGCAGCTTATCAGTAGAAATGCCGATCTCGGCACCCAATCCGTATTCAAAGCCATCGGCGAAGCAGGTCGGGGTGTTGATCATCACCGACGCCGAGTCCACCTCGGCCACGAAGCGCCGGGTTTCCCCCAGGTTTTCACTGACAATGGAGTCGGTGTGGTGCGAGCCGTGGCGATTGATGTGCTCGATGGCTTCCTCCAGCCCGTCGACCACACGGATCGACAGGATCGGCGCCAGGTATTCGGTGTCCCAGTCTTCTTGCGTGGCCGCGACGGCCTCGATGATCGCCCGGGTGCGCTCGCAACCGCGCAGTTCGACGCCTTTTTCGCGGAACTGGGCAGCCATCGACGGCAGGAAGTCCTTGGCCACGGCCTGGTCCACCAGCAGGGTTTCCATCGCGCCGCAGATACCGTAGCGGTAGGTCTTGGCGTTGAAGGCAATGCGCTGGGCCTTCGGCAATTCGGCGTGGGCGCTGACGTAGACGTGGCAGATGCCGTCCAGGTGCTTGATCACCGGCACGCGGGCGTCACGGCTGACCCGCTCGATCAGGCCCTTGCCGCCACGCGGCACGATGACATCGACGAACTCGGGCATGGTGATCAACGCGCCGACTGCGGCACGGTCGGTGGTTTCCACCACTTGCACCACGGCCGCCGGCAGATCGGCCTCGGCCAGGCCGCGCTGGATGCAGGCGGCAATGGCACGGTTGGAATGGATCGCCTCGGAGCCGCCACGCAGGATGGTCGCGTTACCCGACTTCAGGCACAGGCTGGCGGCGTCGATGGTCACGTTCGGCCGCGACTCGTAGATGATCCCGACCACGCCCAGGGGCACGCGCATCTTGCCGACCTGGATGCCCGACGGCCGGTAGCTCATGTCGCGGATCGCCCCGACCGGGTCCGGCAGGGCCGCGACCTGGCGCAGGCCGACGATCATGCCGTCGATGCGTGCCGGGGTCAGCGCCAGGCGCTCGAGCATGGCCGGCTCCAGACCATTGGCCCGGCCGGCGGCCAGGTCCAGTTCGTTGGCAGCGGACAACTCGGCACGCGCAGCGTCCAGCGCATTGGCGGCGGCCTGCAGGGCGCGGTTTTTCTGCGCGGTGCTGGCCCGGCCGATGATGCGCGACGCTGCACGAGCGGCGCGACCCAGGCGGGTCATGTAGTCAAGAACGGACTCAGTCATGGTCTGTGTGGTCTTGGCGATGAGGAAAGCGGCAGATTATAGCTGTCGTAACCCTCGACTAACAGCATGGACTCACAGTGGTGACCGGCGGAGGAGCAAAACAGGCGTAAACAGCCGGTTGAAGCGACTGTTCAGCGGTGATTAAGCTTTCCATTGCTATCATCGCGCTTCCTTTGGCCTCACTTCGTTTATCGCCATGACCGATTTGCCATCGCCCAACGCCCTGCCCCACGCCTTTTTCGATCGCGACGCCCAGGTGCTTGCCAAGGACCTGCTGGGCAAAGTCATCCGTCACAAGGTCGGTGACCTGTGGCTCAGCGCGCGGATCATCGAGACCGAGGCGTATTACTTCGCCGAAAAAGGCAGCCACGCCTCGCTGGGCTACACAGAAAAACGCAGGGCTCTGTTTCTGGATGGCGGCCACATCTATATGTACTACGCCCGGGGCGGCGATTCGCTGAACTTCAGCGCCCAAGGGCCTGGCAATGCGGTGCTGATCAAATCGGCGTACCCGTGGGTCGACGCCCTTTGCGGGCCGGCGAGCCTGGCGCAGATGCTGCTCAACAACCCCGACGCCCAAGGTCGGCCGCGCACACCGCAAAAACTCTGTGCCGGCCAGACCTTGCTGTGCAAAGCCCTGGGGCTGAAAGTGCCGGACTGGGACGCCAAACGCTTCGACCCCGAGCGCTTGCTGGTGGAAGATGTCGGCGTGCCGACGGTCAATGCGATCCAGACCACCCGCCTGGGTATCCCCCAGGGACGCGACGAGCACCTGCCCTACCGCTTCGTCGACGCCGCCTACGCCCCGTGGTGCACCCGCAACCCGTTGCGGCGCGGACAGGTCGAAGGGCGTGATTACTTTTTACTTTCATGAACACAAACACCGCATCCCCCTGTGGGAGCGAGCTTGCTCGCGATGGCGTCGGGTCAGCAGAATGGGGGCCGACTGATACACCGCCATCGCGAGCAAGCTCGCTCCCACAGTTGATCTTCAGTGGCCGCAGGTTTTGTGTTCACAACAGAACCCCACAGGGGGGTTCGGTGCATGCCAATCACTATTCAATGGAGTTGTATTTATGGGCCCATGGCTCGATAGCATCACCGGCTGGTTGACCGTCAACCCGCAATGGCTGGCGGTGGCGGTGTTCATCGTCGCCTGCGTGGAGTGCCTGGCCATCGCAGGCCTGATCGTGCCGGGTACCGTGCTGTTGTTTGCGATTGCCGTGCTGGCCGGCAGCGGCGCGTTGTCCTTGGGCGAGACGTTGCTGCTGGGCCTGCTTGGCGGGCTGCTCGGGGACCTGGTGTCGTATTTCCTGGGCCGGCATTTCCATCAGAACATCCGGCGCCTGCCGGGGCTGCGGCATCACCCGGAATGGATGAGCGCGGCGGAAAACTATTTCCAGCGCTACGGCATCGCCAGCCTGCTGGTGGGCCGTTTCATCGGCCCGCTACGGCCGATGTTGCCGATGGTGGCCGGGATGTGCGACATGCCATTCCCACGCTTCGCCGCCGTCAGCGTGTTGGCTGCGGCGGGCTGGACCGTGGCGTACCTGCTGCCGGGCTGGGCCACCGGGGCGGCGTTTCGCCTGCCGCTGCCCGAAGGTTTCTGGCCACAGGCCGGCGTGGTCATCGGCAGTATCGCGGTGATGATCGGGCTGAGCGTCAACAGCAGCATGCGCCGCCATCGCCATGCCACGGCACTGATCGCAGGCCTGGGCCTGGTGATCCTGATCGGCCTGTTCATCGGCTTTCGCTACCTGACGGCGTTCGACCAGGGCTTGATGGCCCTGGTCCAGGAGCACCGCAGCGCGACGCTGGATGAAATCGCCGTGACCTTCACGCTGATCGGCGAATTCCGCTACATGTTGATTGTCTGCAGCCTGGTGACCGGGTTGCTGCTGTTGGCACGGCAATGGCGCCAGGCGATCTTTGCCGGGGGCACGATGCTGATCACCGCCCTGGCCAATGCCGGCTGCAAACACTTCTTTGCCCGCGTGCGCCCGGAAATCCTCACCGACCCGCTGACCAGCTACAGCATGCCCAGCGGCCACTCCTCCGGGGCCTTCGCGCTGTTCCTGACTCTCGCCGTCCTGGCCGGCCGCGGCCAACCACCCCGCCTGCGCCTGACCTGGCTGTTGCTGGGCTGCTTGCCGGCGCTGGCCATCGCTCTGTCGCGGGTCTACCTGGGCGCGCATTGGCCGAGCGACATCGCCGCCGGGGCGATGCTCGCCGCCAGCATCTGTGCGGCCGCCCTGTGGTTGAGCCAGCGCCAGAGCCCGCTACCGGCCATGCCGCCAAAAGTCTGGTGGCTGCTCCTGCCGGCGCTGGTGGCGGTGTTCAGCTTCTTCGCCCTGCGGCACTTGCCGCATGCGATGTTGCGGTATGCCTATTGAATACACTATCTGTGGGCACTGGAGATCCCATGTGGGAGCGAGCTTGCTCGCGATGACGGCGGCACAGTCAACATGGATGCAAGCTGACCCACCGCTATCGCGAGCAAGCTCGCTCCCACAGGGGGGCGGTGTTGTTCAGTGGATATGAGGGGTGTCAGGCAAAGAGTTCGCCCTGCAACTCATCCAGCAACGCCTGGATCGCATCCAGCCGCTGCTGGGGATCATCGAGTTGCAGCAGGTCGATCTTGTCCAGCTCATTGAACGGCAGCAGGTAGGCCAGTTGATTGGCCAGCGATTGCTGGCCGGTCGCTTCGGTGCCCATGTTCAAGGCTTCGACCATCGGGTGCTCGGCCAGGGCCTTGAGCAGCGCCACCAGGTCGGCGTCTTCCTCTTGCAGCGGTTGCTCCGGCTCTTCTTCCAGCCACTCGACCTCGGCGACCGTCAGTTGGTCCGCCTGGACGCTGCTGCCATGGACGATAAAGCGCCGCCCGCCCTGCACGCGAATGCCCAGCAGACCATTGTCCTGCTGGGAGAAATCGGTGATGCGCGCCTCACAACCGACCCGCGCGTAGCCTTCAGGCGCGATGCCGACTTCCTCGCCATCGAGGATGCACACCACGCCGAAGCCTTCGCCCTTTTTCATGCAGCGCCCGATCATGTCGAGGTAACGCGCCTCGAAAATCTGCAAGTCGAGGATGCAACCGGGGAACAGCACGGTGTTCAACGGGAAAAGCGGCAAGCTCATAACCAGTTCCTTAAACCGTCATCGACACCACCAACGGCAGCAACACCGCCGTGGCCACGCCCATCAGACTCATCGCCAGCGCCGCAAAGGCGCCGGTTTCCTCGCTTTCCTGCAACGCCACCGACGTGCCCACCGCATGGGCCGCCAGCCCCAGGGCCATGCCCCGGGCTTCTGGGCTATGGACACCCAGCCTGGTCAGGATGCTCGGGCCGAGGATCGCCCCGAGCACACCGGTGATCAACACGAACACCGCCGCCATCGCCGCCACACCGCCGATCTGCTCGGCCACCAGCATGGCGATCGGCGAGGTCACGGACTTGGGCGCCATGGTCATCAGGATCATGTGTTCGGCGCCAAAAGCCCAGCCCAACACCACCGCAGAGCCCGTGGCAAACACCCCAGCTATCACCAGAGTAGTAAAAATCGGCCAGAACAACTGCCGGATCCGTCGCAAGTTCAAATACAACGGCACGGCCAGGGCGACCGTGGCCGGGCCCAGCAGGATGCTGAGGATCTCGGTGCTCTTGCGGTATTCGGCATAGTCGATGCCGCAACCGACCAGCACGACGATCAACAGCACCATCGACATCAGCACCGGTTGCAGGAACACCCAGCGGGTCTTTTCGAACGCCGCCAGCACCAGTTGATAGGCGCCCAGGGTAATGCCGATGCCAAACAACGGATGATGGATCACCGAGGCCCAGGCACCTTGCCAGTCGAGCATCATTGACTGTCCTCCGGGGCGGCGACGTGACGCCGGGCCAGGCGCTGCATCAGCACCCCCGTCAACGCCACGGACAGCACCAGCGACAAGGTCAACGCACCGACGATGGCCCAGAAATCGGCGGCAATCGCCCGGGCATAGACCATCACCCCCACCGCGGGCGGCACCAGCAGCAATGGCAGATAACGCAGCAGGCTGCTGGCGGCCAGGTTCAGCGGCTCGCTGACTTCGCCGCGCATGACCAGATAGCCCAGCAACAGCAGCAGGCCAATGATTGGGCCCGGCAACACGGGCAGGAACAAATGATTGATCGCAGTACCCAGCAATTGAAACAGCACCAGCCAGGTCAGGCCCCGTAGCAACATCCGCTCTCTCCCCCACAAACACCCATAAACCCCGCCCCGTAGAAACCACCTGCCGAAACTGCCTGTAGGAGCTGTCGAGTGCAACGAGGCTGCGATCTTTCCCCTGCCAATTGAGTCTGAAGCGAAAGATCAAAAGATCGCAGCCTTCGGCAGCTCCTACAGGGAGTAACCAGACGACACATTTAAACACGCCCGCGCTATGGTTCGGCATTCGTAAAAAGCATGGTCGATGACCTTCCCGGCGCGCCATGTTGATCTACAGTGGTTCTCCGGGGATGCCGATCCCCGCTCCAGAAAAAGTAAAACCGATGAACCCAAGGAGAGTCTCAATGCCCTACGTCCCCGTTGCAGCGCTCAAAGATTATGTCGGCAAGGAACTTGGACGTTCCGAATGGCTCACCATCGATCAGGAGCGTATCAACCTGTTCGCCGAAGCCACTGGCGACTTTCAGTTCATCCACGTCGATCCGGTCAAGGCCGCGCAGACCCCGTTTGGCAGCACCATTGCCCACGGTTTCCTGTCGCTGTCACTGATGCCCAAGCTGATGGAAGACATCCTGATCCTGCCCGAGGGCGTGAAGATGGTCGTCAACTACGGGCTGGACAGCGTGCGTTTCATCCAACCGGTGAAGGTCGATTCCAAGGTCCGGCTCAAGGTCGACCTGGTGGAAGTCACCGAGAAAAAACCTGGCCAATGGCTGCTCAAGGCCACCGCCACGCTGGAGATCGAAGGTTCGGAAAAACCGGCCTACATCGCCGAGCCGCTGTCGCTCTGCTTCGTGTAAACCTGCGCGGTCGCGAAACCGCTCGTGCAGTTTCGCATCGCTTCTCTGTATCTAAAGCGCATAGCTGCGGCATACTCGTGGCCTGATGACCTGGATCCCGTTATGCGCTTATTCGTCCCACTGACCCTGACCCTGCTGCTCACCGCCTGTGGCAACGGCGAATCGCCGTTGCCTCCCGACGCGCGCCTGCCCGACGGCGGCCGCTATCGCGGCGACTTGGTGGACGGGTTGCTGCAAGGCCAGGGGCGCATCGATTATCCCAATGGCAGCTGGTACGCCGGGCAGTTCGACAAAGGCCAGTGGCACGGCGCCGGGGAATGGCATGGCAGCAATGGCGAGGTCTATCGCGGCCAGTTCCAGCAGGGCCTGTTCCACGGCCAGGGCAGCCTGACGACACCGACCAGCAGCTACACCGGCGGCTTCAAGCTCGGGCGGCGGGACGGTGAAGGGACGCTCAAGGAAAACGGCATGACCTACCGGGGCGAGTTCAAGGCCGACCGCTATTCCGGCCTCGGACGCCTGGAACTCGACGACGGCAGCCAGTACCAAGGCCCGTTCGCCAACGGCAAGCCCAACGGTGAAGGCCAGCGCTTCGACGCCAGCGGCAACCAGTTCACCGGGCATTTTGTCGACGGGCAACTGCAGGGCAAGGGCACCTTCAACAGTGCCGATGGCGATGTCTACATCGGCGGCTTCAAGAACAACCAGCTCAACGGTCGCGGGCGCTACGAAAATGCCGACGGCGATGTCTGGATCGGCCGGTTCAAGGACGGCGCGCTGACCGGCAAGGGCGAACTGATCGGCGCTGACGGCAGCCACTACCTCGGACAATTCAATGATTGGCGCTTTACCGGCGATGGTCGCCTGAACCTGCCCGACGGCAGTTTTTACGTCGGCCAGTTCGAAAGCGACAGTTACCACGGGCGCGGCACCCTGGTGCTGACCGACGGCACCGTGCAAAGCGGCACCTGGGCCAACGGCCAACGGGTGCGCGACGCGGACGGCAGGTTGCTGCCGGATGTGCTCGAACTCGGCTTGCTGGCCCAAGGCCGCCTGCTGGACGATGCCCTCGCCAACATCCCGGCCTCGACCCCGGCGGTGGAGCTGTACAGCCTGACCCTGGGCGGCGACGGCAAGCAAAGCGTGTTCCTGCGCGAGTCCGACTATGTCGCCAACATGCTCGCCAGCCGTTTCGGCGCGTTCGGACAGATCCGCCTGGTCAACCACCGCGATCACCTCGGCGACCGGCCCATGGCCAGCCGCGAAAGCCTGCGCCGCGCCGCCGCCACCCTGGCCGAACGCAGTGGTCCGGAAGACTTGATTTTCATCTACCTGACCAGCCACGGCACCAGCGAACATGAACTGGTGCTCGACCAGCCGCGCATGGAACTGGCCGACCTGCCCGCCGATGAACTGGCCGTGGTGCTGGCACCGTTGAAGAACCGCGACAAGATCGTGGTGATTTCGGCCTGTTATTCCGGCGGCTTCATCCCGGCGCTCAAGGATGAACGCACCCTGATCATGACCGCTTCACGGGCCGACCGGGTGTCCTTCGGCTGCTCCGAGGAAGCCAACTTCACCTATTTCGGCGATGCGCTGTTCGCCCAGGCGTTGAACCAGACCGACGACCTGGAGCAGGCCTTCAAGCGGGCCAAGGCCACCGTGGCCGAGCGCGAACAGGCCGACAACTTCGAAGCGTCCGAACCACAGATGTGGGCGCCGAGGACGGTCCTTTCCCACTGGCAACTGCTGCGCAAACAGCAGGCACGTAAAGCATTGCAAAGTGCTGCATTGAACGACGGAGCCACAAAGAGCAACTAAGCTGAATCGTATCAAGGGGGAAACACTATGTACTTGACGCCTCAGCATGTTTTGCTCGCCGGTGCTACCGGGCTGACCGGAGAACATCTACTGGACCGGCTGCTCAACGAGCCGACCATCACTCGCGTATTGGCGCCTTCACGCCGGCCACTGGCTGAGCATCCACACCTGGAAAACCCGGTTGGGGAGCCGGCCCAGGTGCTGCCTCAACTCAGTGGCCAGGTGGACATCGCCTTCTGCTGCCTCGGCACGACCATCAAGAAAGCCGGCTCTGAAGCAGCCTTTCGCGCGGTGGACCTGGACCTGGTCGTGACGTTTGCCAAGCGCGCCCGGGAACTGGGTGCACGGCACCTGGTGGTGATCAGCGCGCTGGGGGCCGACGCCAAGTCATCAATCTTCTACAACCGGGTCAAAGGTGAAATGGAGGCGGCACTCAAGGCCCAGGGCTGGCCGCAACTGACCATTTGCCGCCCTTCCCTGTTGCTGGGCGACCGGGTTGAACCGCGCCTGGCCGAGCAACTGGCCGGGCCCTTGTCCAAGTTGATCCCGGGCAAGTACCACGGCATCGAAGCCTGCCAACTGGCCCGGGCCATGTGGCGTCTGGCGCTGGAAGAGCAGGATGGGGTGCGGGTGGTGGAGTCGGATGAGTTGCGTAAGCTCGGCAAATGATTCTGCTGCGCCTGGACGGGCGCCCTGTAGGAGCTGCCGAAGGCTGCGATCTTTTGATCTTTTGATCTTTCGCTTGGAACTCAAGTGGCTGGGGAAAGATCGCAGCCTCGTTCCACTCGACAGCTCCTACACAGCGTCTACACAGCTTCCATGCGCAGCCCAGCGGGAGCAAGCTCCCTCGCCACAGGTTCTATGGTGTTCGCTACATCCCGCCCGTAGCTTGAAACCCTACACCAATCGCCGTGAACAACGACAACGGCAACAACAAGGTATCCAGCAACGCACTGCCCGGCAGATCCACACCCGGGTAGCTCGGCGCCTCGGCGCCAAAGCGGTCCTTGGCGCAGCAGCCACCGTTGAGGGCGTACAGATCCAGGCGCGTCCCGGCGTACACCACCGGCGCGCCGGGCTTGGCGGCGTCGAGGGTGCGTGCGGTGGCGCAGCCGGTCAGTTGCAGCGCCAACAGCACGATCAGCAGCTTATTCATCACTGCTCAAATGATGCTCGCCCCAGCGCGGCAACATGTCCTGGGGGATGTTCAGCAGATTGAGGATCCGCGCGACCACGAAATCGATCAGGTCATCAATGGTCTGCGGCTGGTGATAGAACCCCGGCGAGGCCGGCAGGATGCTCACGCCCATGTTCGACAGCTTGAGCATATGTTCCAGATGAATGCTCGAATACGGTGTCTCTCGCGGCACCAGGATCAACTGGCGGCGCTCCTTCAGCGTCACGTCCGCCGCCCGTTCGATCAGATTGTTGCAGGCCCCGGTGGCAATCGCCGACAGCGTGCCAGTGGAACACGGCACCACCACCATGGCAGCCGGTGCGCCGGAGCCCGAGGCCACCGGCGACATCCAGTCTTCCTTGCCATACACGCGAATCTGCCCCGCCGCCGCACCGGTGTATTCGGTGAGGAAGGCTTGCATCATCTGGGTCTTGGCCGGCAGGGTCACGTCGGTCTCGGTGGCCATCACCAGTTGCGCGGCCTTGGAGATCAGGAAGTGCACCTCGCGGTCTTCGCGTACCAGGCAATCGAGCAGGCGCAAGCCGTACTGGGCGCCGGACGCACCGGTCATCGCCAGCGTGATGCGTTCCGGACCATTGCTCATTTCAGCGCCTCGGCCAGTTTGCCGTGCAGCCCGCCGAAGCCGCCGTTGCTCATGATCACCACGTGAGTGCCGGGCTGGGCCTGGCTCTTCACGCGCTCGATGATGCCTTCCAGGGAATCGCTGACAATCGACGGCACTGTGCACAGCGCGGCGGTGGCGCCGAGGTCCCAGCCCAGGTTGGCCGGTGCGTACCAGATCACCTGGTCGGCATCGACCACGCTTTCTGGCAGGCCGTCACGGTGCGCGCCGAGCTTCATGGAGTTGGAACGCGGCTCGATGATCGCAATCAGCGGCGCCTCGCCGATGCGCTTGCGCAACCCGTCGAGGGTGGTGGCGATGGCAGTCGGGTGGTGGGCGAAGTCGTCATAGATGGTGATGCCGCGCACTTCGGCGACCTTCTCCATCCGCCGCTTCACGCTCTTGAACGCGCTCAACGCGGCAATGCCCATGGACGGCACCACGCCGACATGCCGGGCCGCCGCCAGGGTCGCCAGGGCGTTGGCGACGTTGTGCTGGCCGGTCATGTCCCACTCGACCACGCCTTGGGACACGCCTTCGAACATGACTTCGAACTGCGAACCGTCATCCTTGAGCAACTTCACCTGCCACTGGCCACCCGCACCGGTGGTTTGCACCGGGGTCCAGCAGCCCATCTCGATCACACGCTGCAAGGCCGGTTCGGTGGTCGGGTGAATCACCAGGCCCTCGCTGGGGATGATGCGCACCAAATGGTGGAACTGTCGCTCGATGGCCGGCAGATCGGGGAAGATGTCCGCATGATCGAACTCAAGGTTGTTGAGGATCGCGGTGCGGGGACGGTAGTGGACGAATTTCGAGCGCTTGTCGAAAAACGCGCTGTCGTATTCGTCGGCCTCGATCACGAAGAACGGCGTGCCGCCCAGGCGCGCCGACACCGAGAAATTCTGCGGCACGCCACCGATCAGGAAACCCGGGCTCATGCCGGCATGCTCTAGGACCCAGGCGAGCATGCTGCTGGTGGTGGTCTTGCCGTGGGTACCGGCCACAGCCAGGACCCAACGGCCCTGCAACACGTGATCGGCCAGCCACTGCGGCCCGGACACGTATGGCAGGCCTTTGTTGAGCACGTACTCCACCGCCGGGTTGCCACGGGACATGGCGTTGCCGATGACCACCAGGTCCGGCGCCGGGTCCAGTTGCGCCGGGTCATAGCCTTGGGTCAGTTCGATGCCCTGGGCTTCCAGCTGAGTGCTCATCGGCGGGTAGACGTTGGCGTCGGAGCCAGTCACGTGATGGCCCAGCTCCTTGGCCAGGACCGCCATCGAACCCATGAAAGTGCCGCAAATACCGAGAATATGGATGTGCATAGTCGACCTCGTAAAACATGGCCGCAGGTTAGCGTAGGGAGGGGGAAATCGCACCTTGTGTTTCGAACTTACCACCACCAGAACACCGCAACTCCCCTCTGTGGGAGCTTGCTCCCACAGTTGAATGTACAACCCGGCTTTTGTGGCGAGGGAGCTTGCTCCCGCTCGACTGCGCAGCAGTCGCCTTCGGTTTCAGGCTGGAAAGAAAGCTTGGGGCTGCTGCGCAGCCCAGCGGGAGCAAGCTCCCTCGCCACAACAGCAGTCAGCAGTCAGCAGTCAGCAGTCAGCAGTCAGCAGTCAGCAGTCAGCAGTCAGCAGTCAGCAGTCAGCAGATTAATTATCAGTGGCTCAGCGGGCAATCGCGTGTTTGCGCAGCTTTCGGTAAAGGGTATTGCGGCTGATCCCCAGTTGTTCCGCCGTGTGGGTCATGTGCCAGCGCTGGCGCTCCAGCGCATCGAGCAATGCCAGCCGCTCGGCATCCTCCAGCGGCCGCTCCGCCACCGCCTCAACCAGCGCAATCGACGGACGCTGGCGGATCATGGCTGGCAAGTCCTCCAACCCGATGCGCCCGTCGTCACACAGCGCGGCAAGGGTCCGCAGCACGTTGCGCAGTTGCCGCACGTTGCCCGGCCAGTCAAACGCCAGCAACGCCTGGCGCGCCGGCTCTTCGATGGACACCGTCTCGGCCCCGCTCTCTTCAGCCAGCAGAAAATCCAGCAACTGCGATTTGTCGCTGCGTTCGCGCAACGCCGGCAGCGGGATTTCCAGGCCGTTGAGGCGGTAGTACAAATCCTCACGAAAACTGCCGTCCTGCACCCGCTCCAGCAACTGCCGATGGGTGGCGCTGATGATGCGCACGTTCACTGCCTCGGGCTCGCCACCGATGGGCACCACCTGGCGGTCTTCCAGCACCCGCAGCAAACGGGTCTGCAAGGCCAGGGGCATGTCGCCGATTTCATCGAGGAACAGCGTGCCGCCGTCGGCCTGTTGCAACTTGCCACGCATGCCTTCCTTGCGTGCGCCGGTGAAGCTGCCGCCGCGATAGCCGAACAGCTCGCTCTCGATCAGGCTTTCCGGGATGGCCGCGCAGTTGAGGGCGACGAAATGCTTGCCGGCGCGCAGGCTGGCGTGGTGCACGGCCTTGGCAAACGCCTCCTTGCCAGAGCCGGTTTCACCCTGGATCAGCAGCGGCACATCGCGCTCGAACACCCGCAGCGCCTTGCGAAAATGCTCCTGCAACGCCGCATCCCCCAGGCAGATGCCTGGCAGGCGGGCGGGCTCGATGATCTTGAGCGCTGGTGCAACCGGCACCGGCACGCTGCGCGGCTGCCCGCGCAGCACGGCGAACAAATGCCGACCGTCACGGGTGCGCAGCGGCCAGCTCGCACTGGCATTTACACTCGCGCGGCCGAGCAACTCGTCCAACGAACAATCGAAAAAGTCCTCCACCCGCTGGCCCAGCAAGCGGCCGCGAATATGCCCCAAGAGGTTCAGCGCGCTCTGGTTGACGGCGCTGATCCGCCCTTCGCCGTTGAACGCCAGCAAGCCTTCGCTGAACAGCCCTACGGACTCGGCCTGCAAGTGGAAGCGCAGCAGCCATTGATTGTCGAAGCAACGCAGGAAATAGCAGCTCTCGATCATCTTCGCCGAGAGATTGACCAGGGCCATGGTGTGGAACTGGCTCTGGCGCGACACGTCCGGCCGGGCCGAAGACACGTCGAGCACCGCCAGCAGTTCGCCCTGAGGGTCGAAGACCGGGCTGGCCGAGCAGGTCAGGCCGGTATGGCGGCCACGAAAATGTTCTTCCTGGTGGATGGTCAGGGCCTGGCGCTCCACCAGGCAGGTGCCGATGCCGTTGGTGCCTTCGCAGGCTTCGCTCCAATCGGCGCCGAGCCAGAGGCCGGCCCGTTCGAAAATCTTCCGCTCGCTGGGGGCCGTGACGCAGTTGAGGATCACGCCCCGGGCGTCGGTCAGCAACACCGCGTGGCCAGCGCCGGAGAGTTGCTGGTGCAGGCTGGTCATTTCATTGCCGGCGATGTGCAGCACCTGCTGCAAGCGCTCGCGACTTTCCAGCACCCGGCCATGTTCGAGCACCGTCGGCGCCAGGTTCTGGGCCGGGTCGAGGTGATAGTCCTCGAGGCAGCGCAGCCAGGAACGGGCAATCGACGGATCGCTGCCAGGGCCCTGCAAATGGGCCTTGCCCTGGGTGACCGTCAGGACTTGCTGGGCATGGCGACTCAAATGGTTGCTGTGCATTTCTTATTGTTCTCCCCTGAAGGACCTTTTGGACCTGCCGACACATTACCCCGTGGCGAGGGAGCTTGCTCCCGCTGGGCTGCGCCGTAGGAGCTGACGAGTGCAACGAGGCTGCGATCTTTCCACTGACAATTGAGTCGAGAGCAAAAGATCAAAATCAAAAGATCGCAGGCTTCGCCAGCTCCTACAGAGCCCAGTGGGAGCAAGCTCCCTCGCCACAAAAGCGGTCCGTCCATGGCCTCGCCGTCGAGGCCCAGCATCCTCCAGCCCAACCGCCTTTGCAATGCTGGCGCGACCTGTCAGTCACAGACTGTCTCGCATCTGGCACAAACTGTCACACCCGCTGTATCGCAAGCGTCACACAACCCATCCGTTTGTCCGACCAACTCCTCCTAAAGTCTTGATTTATGGGCCCTGCAAGGCAATGGCCCAACCTTTGCTCTAGGCTTAATTACCAGCGCTCAATTTTGCGCGGCCCTCCCGTATAAGCACAAAAGCCAAGGAGAACTCATCATGCGTTACGCTCACCCCGGTACTGAAGGCGCTATCGTTTCGTTCAAGAGCAAATACGGTAACTACATCGGCGGCGAGTTCGTCGCGCCTGTCAAAGGTCAGTACTTCACCAATACTTCCCCGGTCAATGGCGAAGTCATTGCCGAATTCCCGCGCTCCACAGCCGAAGACATCGAAAAGGCCCTGGACGCCGCCCACGCTGCCGCAGATGCCTGGGGTGCCACGTCGGCCCAGGCGCGTTCGCTGGTCCTGCTGAAAATCGCCGACCGCATCGAAGCCAACCTCGAAGTGCTGGCGATCACCGAATCCTGGGACAACGGCAAGGCCGTGCGCGAAACCCTCAACGCCGACATCCCCCTGGCCGCCGACCACTTCCGCTACTTCGCCGGTTGCCTGCGGGCCCAGGAAGGCAGCGCCGCCGAGATCGACGGCAACACCGTGGCTTACCACATCCATGAACCGCTGGGCGTGGTCGGGCAGATCATCCCGTGGAACTTCCCGCTGCTGATGGCCGCCTGGAAACTCGCCCCGGCCCTGGCCGCCGGTAACTGCGTAGTGCTCAAGCCGGCCGAGCAAACCCCACTGGGCATCAGCGTGCTCATGGAGCTGATCGGCGACCTGCTGCCGCCCGGCGTGCTGAACGTGGTGCAAGGTTTCGGCAAAGAAGCCGGCGAAGCCCTCGCCACCAGCAAGCGCATCGCCAAGATCGCCTTCACCGGGTCCACCCCGGTGGGCTCGCACATCATGAAATGCGCCGCCGAAAACATCATCCCGTCTACCGTGGAACTGGGCGGCAAGTCGCCGAACATCTTCTTCGAAGACATCATGCAAGCCGAGCCGAGCTTCATCGAGAAAGCCGCCGAAGGCCTGGTGCTGGCGTTCTTCAACCAGGGCGAAGTCTGCACCTGCCCATCCCGCGCCCTGGTGCAGGAGTCGATCTACGACGAATTCATGCAAGTGGTGATGAAGAAAGTCCTGCAGATCAAACGCGGCGACCCGCTGGACACCGAGACCATGGTCGGCGCCCAGGCGTCCGAGCAGCAATTCGACAAGATTCTTTCGTACCTGGAAATCGCCAAGGGCGAAGGCGCCGAGCTGCTGACCGGCGGCAAGGTGGAAAAACTCGAGGGCAACCTGGCGACCGGGTATTACATCCAGCCGACCCTGCTCAAGGGCACCAACAAAATGCGCGTGTTCCAGGAAGAAATCTTCGGCCCAGTGGTGAGCATCACCACCTTCAAGGACGAAGCCGAAGCCCTGGCGATCGCCAACGACACCGAGTTCGGCCTCGGTGCCGGCCTCTGGACCCGCGACATCAACCGCGCCTACCGCATGGGCCGGGCGATCAAGGCCGGTCGCGTGTGGACCAACTGCTACCACCTGTACCCGGCGCATGCCGCGTTCGGTGGCTACAAGAAGTCCGGCGTGGGTCGTGAGACGCACAAGATGATGCTCGACCATTACCAGCAGACCAAGAATTTGCTGGTGAGCTACGACATCAATCCGTTGGGGTTCTTCTAAGCCCTGGGGGCGAGGCAGGTCAGACTGCTTCGCCCTTTAGATAGCTATCGCGAGCAAGCTCGCTCCCACAGGGATCTGTGGATAACTCGTTTCCAGGGTTGGCAACAGATCCACTGTGGGAGCGAGCTTGCTCGCGATAGCGCCCTCACTGACAACATCAAACTACCGTCCCACCGCTCTGGCATGAGCCTTGCGTGCCCGCTCCACAGCAATCCCGAAAGTCCAACAGATCAAACAATAAAAAAGAAAGAGAGGACTTATGACTTCTACCACTCAACTCAAACCCACACTCGGCACCCTGCATTTATGGGGCATTGCCGTCGGCCTGGTGATTTCCGGTGAATACTTCGGCTGGAGCTACGGCTGGGGCACCGCAGGGACCCTCGGGTTTCTCGTCACCGCCCTCATGGTGGCGTTGATGTACACCTGCTTCATCTTCAGTTTCACCGAACTGACTACCGCAATTCCTCACGCTGGCGGGCCTTTTGCCTACAGCCGACGGGCCTTCGGCGAGAAAGGCGGGTTGATCGCCGGGATCGCCACCCTGATCGAATTCGTCTTTGCGCCCCCGGCCATCGCCATGGCGATTGGCGCCTACCTCAACGTGCAATTTCCCGAGCTGGACCCCAAGCTGGCGGCGGTCGGCGCGTACATCGTGTTCATGACCCTGAACATCCTCGGCGTCAGCATCGCCGCGGCGTTCGAGCTGGTGGTCACCGTGCTGGCGGTCGCCGAGTTGCTGGTGTTCATGGGCGTGGTCGCGCCGGGCTTCAGCTTCAGCAACTTCGTGCTCAACGGCTGGTCGGGCTCCAATGAGTTCACCCTCGCCTCGATCCCGGGCATTTTCGCGGCGATCCCCTTCGCGATCTGGTTCTTCCTCGCCATCGAAGGCGCGGCCATGGCCGCCGAAGAAGCCAAGGACCCGAAACGCACGATTCCCCGCGCTTACGTCAGCGGCATCCTGACCCTGGTGTTCCTCGCCATCGGCGTGATGATCATGGCCGGCGGCGTGGGCGACTGGCGCACCCTGTCGAACATCAACGACCCGCTGCCCCAGGCCATGAAGGCCGTGGTCGGCAACAATTCAACGTGGATGCACATGCTGGTATGGATCGGCCTGTTCGGCCTGGTGGCGAGTTTCCACGGGATCATCCTCGGTTACTCGCGGCAGTTCTTCGCCCTGGCCCGGGCCGGCTACCTGCCCCGTGGCCTGGCGAAACTGTCACGCTTCCAGACCCCGCACCGGGCAATCCTGGCCGGCGGCGTGATCGGCATCGCGGCGATCTACAGCGATGGCCTGGTCAACCTGCAAGGCATGACGCTGACGGCGGCGATGATCACCATGTCGGTGTTCGGCGCCATCGTGATGTACATCATCAGCATGCTCAGCCTGTTCAGGCTGCGTAAGACCGAACCAAACCTGGAACGCACCTTCCGCGCCCCGGGCTATCCGATTGTGCCGGGCATTGCGCTGTTCCTGGCGGTGGTGTGCCTGATCGCGATGGCCTGGTTCAACACCGTGATCGGGCTGGTTTTCCTTGGCTTCATGATTGTCGGCTACCTGTATTTCCAACTGACCGCCAAGCAACGCTCCGATGCACCGGCGGACGCTATGCTCACAGGTATCTGAAGTTGCACCGGCACCGGGCCCAAGGTCCGGTGCCTGCCATATAGAAGTGCACGCGGTTTTGCTCTTCTGTGGGAGCGAGCTTGCTCGCGATAGCGGTGGGTCAGCAGAGTATTTGTCGACTGACATTCCACTATCGCGAGCAAGCTCGCTCCCACAGGGTTGGATCTGCGGTGTATTTGAGTTATTTAGAGAACCAGGAGGACACCGCCCCATGGCCGCATTCGCCCATTCCGTCGGCGCCCAGACCTACCGCTTCGACAGCCTCAAAGACCTGATGGCCAAGGCCAGCCCGGCGCGTTCCGGGGATTTTTTGGCCGAGGTCGCGGCGCTCAACGATGGCGAGCGCGTGGCCGCGCAAATGGCGCTGGCCGACCTGCCCCTCAGCCATTTCCTGCAAGAAATGCTGATTCCTTACGAGGTCGACGAAGTCACCCGGCTGATCGTCGACACTCACGATAAACAAGCTTTCGCCACCGTCAGCCACCTCACCGTCGGCGGCTTTCGCGATTGGCTGCTCAGCGACGCCGCCGATGAACAGAGCCTGCGGGCGCTGGCCCCGGGCCTGACGCCGGAAATGGTCGCCGCCGTGTCGAAAATCATGCGCGTGCAAGACCTGGTGCTGGTAGCGCAGAAAATCCGCGTGGTGACCAAGTTCCGCGGCACCCTCGGCCTGCGCGGGCGCCTGTCGACCCGCCTGCAACCCAATCACCCCACAGACGAACCGGCCGGCATCGCCGCGAGCATCCTAGATGGCCTGCTCTACGGCAACGGCGACGCCATGATCGGCATCAACCCGGCCACCGACAGCACCGCTTCGATCTGCGCCATGCTGGAAATGCTCGACGCCATCATCCAGCGCTACGACATCCCCACCCAGGGCTGCGTGCTGACCCACGTCACCACCTCCATCGAAGCGGCGAACCGCGGCGTGCCCCTGGACCTGGTGTTCCAGTCCATCGCCGGCACCGAAGCGGCCAACGCCAGTTTCGGCATCAGCCTGAGCGTCTTGAAAGAAGGCTACGACGCCGGGCTCAGCCTGAATCGCGGCACCTTGGGCAACAACCTGATGTATTTCGAAACCGGCCAGGGCAGCGCGCTGTCAGCCAACGCCCACCACGGCGTCGATCAACAGACCTGCGAGACGCGGGCCTACGCCGTGGCACGGCATTTCAACCCGTTCCTGGTGAACACGGTTGTAGGATTCATCGGCCCGGAGTACCTGTACAACGGCAAACAGATCATCCGCGCCGGCCTCGAAGACCACTTCTGCGGCAAGTTGCTGGGCGTGCCGATGGGTTGCGACATCTGCTACACCAACCACGCCGAAGCCGACCAGGACGACATGGACACCCTGCTGACCCTGCTGGGCGTGGCCGGGATCAACTTCATCATGGGCATCCCCGGCTCCGACGACATCATGCTCAACTACCAGACCACCTCGTTCCACGACGCCCTCTACGCCCGCCAGACCCTGGGCCTGAAGCCGGCGCCGGAATTCGAAACATGGCTGGCGAACATGGGCATCTTCACCCAGGCCGATGGCCGGGTGCGGTTTGGCGACAACCTGCCACCGGCGTTCCGTCACGCCCTCGCGCATTTGGGATAAGTGAGCTGCCCATGGATAAATCACCTGTCGACCCACAAAACCCTTGGCTGAACCTGCGCAACCTCACCCCGGCGCGCATCGCCCTGGGCCGCACCGGCACCAGCCTGCCGACCCAGGCGCAACTGGACTTCCAATACGCCCACGCCCAGGCCCGCGATGCCGTGCACCTGGCGTTCGATCACCAGGGCATTCGCGCGCAACTGAGCGAGCGCGGCCGTGAGAGCCTGTTGCTCCACAGCGCGGCGGCCGACCGACACAGCTATCTACAGCGTCCGGATCTGGGCCGACGGCTCGACGACGCCTCAGCGCAGGTCCTGCAGGATTACGCGGCGGCCCACCCTGGCGGCGTGGATCTGGCCATCGTCGTGGCTGACGGCCTGTCGGCGCTGGCGGTGCATCGCCATACGCTGCCGTTCCTGGCGCGGCTGGAAGAGCAGATCGCTGCTGACGGTTGGTCTGTGTCGCCAATAGTTTTGGTGGAGCAAGGTCGCGTTGCCGTGGCCGATGAAGTGGCACAGCGGCTCGGCGCGAAAATGTCGGTGATCCTGATCGGCGAACGCCCCGGCCTCAGCTCCCCCGACAGCTTGGGGCTGTATTTCACCTACGCCCCCAAGGTCGGCCTGACCGATGCCTATCGCAACTGCATCTCCAATGTCCGCCTCGAAGGTTTGAGCTACGGCATGGCGGCCCATCGCCTGATTTACCTGATGCGCGAAGCCTGTCGCCGCCAGCTCTCGGGGGTCAATCTGAAGGACGAAGCCCAGGTTCACACTCTGGATTCGGAAAACGCTGCCGATATGAAAGGTAATTTCCTACTGGCGCCGCCCCGAAACTGATCCGTTTATCCGATTGCGTTTTTGATCCGCTTTCAGGCAGCATCAAAAGCACGGCAGCGCGACATTGTTGTCTGAATATCTGTCGACCTTTGCAGACGAGACCTACCATGCGGATTATCCAAGCGACCCTGGAACACCTGGACCTGCTGACCCCATTGTTCGTCAAGTACCGGGAATTCTACGGCTCCCTGCCCTACCCGGATTCGTCCCGAGCTTTCCTCGAAAAACGCCTGCGCCGCAAGGAGTCGGTGATCTACCTGGCCCTGGCCGATGACGATAACCACCGGTTGCTGGGCTTCTGCCAGCTCTACCCGAGCTACTCATCCCTGTCCCTCAAGCGCGTGTGGATCCTCAACGACATCTACGTCGCCGAAGACGCCCGCCGCCAACTGGTAGCCGACAACCTGATTCGCACCGCGAAAAAAATGGCCAAGGAAACCAACGCCGTCCGCATGCGCGTCTCCACCAGCAGCAACAACGAAGTGGCGCAGAAGACCTACGAATCGATTGGGTTCAAGGAAGACACCGAGTTCAAGAACTACGTGTTGCCGATCAGCGACGGGATTTGAGCCGTTCAGAGCAATGATCGGGGACATATCCATTGCTGCGGTGAGGGCGGCTTAGGGTTCCGCCCTGACGGCGGGTCACTTTCGAAAAGCCCGGAAGCCGGCCCAGTCGAAAGTAACCAAAGCGCTTTTGCCCCACCACTCGGCACCTCGCCTAGGCTCGGTGTGCCTGAACGAAGGCATTGCTCCGTGGGCCGCCGCGAAGGGCCATCCATGGCCCAGCGCGGCTATCCCGGCATCCATGCCGGGATGCCCACTCCACAATGCCTGCGTTCGGCCAGCGTGGTTAACGGGGCGCCCGAGATCAACGTCCACCGCGAGGCGGCCTAACGGCCGACCTGGCTCTCCTGGCCGTACACCCGTCAAATCTGTGGGAGCAAGGCTTGCTCGCGAGCCGGCCTGACAGCCGGCCTGGCTCTCCCAGTCGTACCCGATCCCATTGTGGGAGCGAGCTTGCTCGCGAAGGCGGCCTACCAGCCAGCCTGATTCTCCCGCTCATACACCCGTCAGACCTGTGGGAGCAAAGCTTGCTCGCGAGGCGGCCTGACAGCCGGCCTGGCTCTCCCAGTCGTACCCGATCCCATTGTGGGAGCGGGCTTGCTCGCGAAGGCGGCCTACCAGCCAGCCTGATTCTCCCGCTCATACACCCGTCAGACCTGTGGGAGCAAAGCTTGCTCGCGAGGCGGCCTGACAGCCGGCCTGGCTCTCCCAGTCGTACCCGATCCCATTGTGGGAGCGAGCTTGCTCGCGAAGGCGGCCTACCTGCCAACCTGATTCTCCCGCTCATACACCCGTCAGACCTGTGGGAGCAAAGCTTGCTCGCGAGGCGGCCTGACAGCCGGCCTGGCTCTCCCAGTCGTACCCGATCCCATTGTGGGAGCGAGCTTGCTCGCGATAGCGATCCACCAGGCAACATCAATACTGACTGCCCCGCCGCCATCGCAAGCAAGCCCACCCCCACAAAGAGCTCCACCGCCCACAAATCCACCGAAATCCCCCGCTACAAACTCAACACGCGCTTCACAATCCTCGCCGTATAATGCCGCTCTTCCCGGCTTGTAAGAAAAAGCTACACACTCTGTAGCCATACTCAAAGCCAGACCCACAAGCCTGCCGAGTCGGGCCGCCACCACAGGTGCTTTGCATGGATTTCAATCCCCTCGACCTCATTCTGCATCTCGACGTCTACCTCGACATGCTGGTGACCAACTACGGGACGTGGGTCTACGCCATCCTGTTCCTGGTGATCTTCTGTGAAACCGGCCTGGTGGTCACACCCTTCCTGCCCGGCGATTCCCTGCTGTTCATCGCCGGCGCCGTAGCCGCCGGTGGCGCCATGGACCCCCTGCTACTGGGCGGCCTGCTGATGCTCGCCGCGATCCTCGGCGACAGCACCAACTACCTCATCGGCCGCACCGCTGGCGAAAAACTGTTCAGCAACCCCGACTCGAAAATCTTCCGCCGCGACTACCTGCAGCAAACCCACGACTTCTACGACAAACACGGCGGCAAAACCGTGACCCTGGCGCGTTTCCTGCCGATCATCCGCACCTTCGCACCCTTCGTCGCCGGCGTCGGCAAGATGAATTACCTGCGCTTCTTCGGCTTCAGCGTCCTCGGCACCGTCCTCTGGGTCGGCGGCCTGGTGACCCTCGGCTACTTTTTCGGCAACGTGCCCTTCATCAAGCAGAACCTGTCGCTGCTGGTCGTCGGCATCATCCTGGTGTCGCTGCTGCCGATGATCATCAGCCTGGTGCGCAGCAAACTGAGCCAGCGCGCCTCGAAAGCCCAACCGCGCTGATCGTTATGTGGTCCCTGAGCAACTGGCGCCGTCGACGCACCCTCGCCAAACACCCCGTGGCCGAGGACACCTGGCAGCGGGTGCGCCAGCAATTGAGCTTCCTCGACGGCATCAGCGCCGCCGAGGACCAATGGCTGCGGGAAGCCTGCGTCCTGTTCCTGCACGACAAACACCTCAGCGCCCTGCCCGGCGTCGAACTGCACCAGGAACAACGCCTGCTGCTCGCCGCCCAAGCCCAATTGCCACTGATGCACCTGGGCGAACTGAACTGGTACCAGGGCTTCCACGAAATCGTCCTCTACCCCGACGACTTCCTCAGCCCCCAGCGCTACCGCGACGCCAGCGGCATCGAGCACGAATGGGACGGCGAACACAGCGGCGAAGCCTGGCCCCAAGGCCCGATCATCCTGGCCTGGGACGGCGTGATGGCCAGCGGCGGCTGGGACGGCTACAACCTGGTGATCCACGAACTGGCGCACAAACTCGACATGCTCAACGGCGACGCCAACGGCCTGCCACCGCTGCACGCCGACATGCGCGTCAGCGACTGGGCCGAAGCCATGCAACAAGCCTTCGACGACCTCGACCGCCAACTCGACCACAACCCCGACGCAGAAACCGTCATCGACCCCTACGCCGCCGAGAACCCGGCGGAGTTCTTCGCCGTCACCAGCGAATACTTCTTCAGCGCCCCAGACCTGCTGCACCAGGCCTATCCCAAGGTCTACGAACAGCTCAAGGCGTTCTACCGCCAGGACCCATTGGCCCGGCTGCGGCAACTTCAGGCCGAAGATCCGGTCTATCAGGCGTCATACTAAGGTCTCTACGACCCTGGTAACGTGGCAACAGCGGCTGAATATGCCTATAATCGCCGCCACTTTTTGGTCAATCCGACCAGTCATTTGGTCAACTAACGGGGGCACCGCCCAATGAGCTACAGCAAGATTCCGGCTGGCAAAGACCTGCCGAACGACATCTACGTCGCGATCGAAATCCCGGCCAACCACGCCCCGATCAAATACGAAATCGACAAAGACAGCGATTGCCTGTTCGTTGACCGTTTCATGGCCACCCCCATGTTCTACCCGGCCAACTACGGTTACATCCCCAACACCCTGGCCGACGACGGCGACCCCCTCGACGTGCTGGTCGTGACCCCTTACCCAGTGGCCCCAGGCTCGGTCATCCGCGCCCGTCCAGTTGGCATCCTGAACATGACCGACGACGGCGGCGGCGATGCCAAAGTCATCGCAGTGCCACACGACAAACTGTCGCAACTGTACGTCGACGTGAAGGAATACACCGACCTGCCACCGCTGCTGATCCAGCAGATCGAGCACTTCTTCGCGAACTACAAAGATCTCGAAAAAGGCAAGTGGGTCAAGATCGAAGGCTGGGCCGGTGCAGACGCCGCCCGCGAAGCGATCATCAAGTCGGTTGCCGCCTACAAAGGCTGATACAAACTTGATAAAGAACCCCGGTTTGCCCCGGGGTTTTTTTATGCCTTAATGCTTCCTAATACGAAACTGTATTAACACCGTTTAAGCACGTTTAGCCCGCACCTTTCAGATCCCGCAAATGGAAAGATTGTCTTATATATTTGAACGACTTGTTTATTGCCGAAAACACAGTCGCCCCTAAACTTTCCGTTTATGAAAATACTTTCCAGTGGCGACCGCTTCCGAGCCCTTCTAAAAGAAGCGAATATCCGTTCCGCCGACTTCGCGAAGTTATACGGCGTGAAATCCCAACACGTGAACAACTGGTTCAACCGTGGCATCCCACCCGGGCGCATCCACAGCATCGCCAGCCTGCTGACCGTCAGCCCGCAATGGCTCGCCCACGGCGAAGGCCCACAAACCCCATTAGGCCTGGGCCCCGGCACCACCTATGAGGCGGCCGAAAACGATGGCGTCTACAGCGTGGTGGAACCCACGGACATCGAACTGCCCTTCTACAAGGAAGTCCCCATCGCCCCCGGCGAAACCAAAACCCACATCACCGAAATCCCCGACCAATCCATCCGCCTGCCCCGCAGCCACCTCGAATCCCTGGAAATAAACCCCAGCGACGCCATCTGCATCACCATGGTCGGCGACAGCATGGCCGAACGCATCGCCGACGGCTCCACCCTCGCCATCGACCGCGGCCTGACCCAAATCGTCGACGGCCAAATTTATGCCCTAGAACACGACGGCATGCTCCGCATCAAATACCTGCACAGAATCCCCGGCAACCGACTGCGCCTGCGCAGCCACAACAGCGCTGCGTATCCCGACGAGGTCTTCAGCGCCGAACAAATCGACGCGCAACACATCCACGTGATCGGCTGGGTGTTCTGGTGGTCCACCCTCAACAAACAGAGACCGCCCGTATTCGACTAACCCACCCAAGACCAGAAACCGTGGCAGGAACTGCAGTAGGCGCTGTGGCAGGAGCTTTTGTGGCGAGGGGATTTATCCCCGCTGGGCTGCGCAGCAGCCCCCTGCTCTTTATCTGAATCACCCCTAACCCAATGATTCCACACCACTTACCACTGGGCTTCCAAAGAAAACCCGCGTATCCTCCGCCCCACATTTGCGAGCCCACGCCTCGCACCGACAAGGCAGATCACTTTCTGACCAAGTCCCACAGCCGGCCGCAAGAGCCGGATGTACGTTTTGAAGGCTGGTAAGGTTTGTCAAAAACGAGCTGAATCAGTCAACGAGAAGCCGGCCATAAGCCGGCTTTTTAATGTCTGGTGGAAAGTTTTTACACCTATCGAAGGCACCCGCAGCACTTTTTTCCTCTATGGATCCACGGAAAGAAAGGGGCTAAAAGCCTATATCAGAGCCTTTTCTGAACAGTTCCCCCAGCTGGTTGGGAGAGCCAAGTGCACGTTTTTGCCAATCAATGCATGCATTTCATAATGCGTGAACTCGGCCGACACCATAGCAAGCTAAAAAAAAGAGTCATTGCGGGTAAAAATCTCAGAAGTGACAGGCAACGACAGGCTAGCTCTGAATCCACAATTGGATACACATCTGTACATCCACATGCTACCCTTCGCTGCATGGCTATCAAAGACTCCGGAATGCGAATTAGGGTTGAGAGAGATTTGCGCGAAGCTTTCGTGCAGGCCTGCCGCGCCCAAGATCGTGTAGCAGCAGACGTGTTGCGGGATTTTATGCGCGCGTTTGCAGAGAAACAGCACAGCGGTCAAGGCTATCTCTTCTCAGACCCAAAACGAAAGTGAAAATGACAATGCAGACAGAACGAGACGTGATCTCCATGTGCCTCGCCCTACTGCAAACTGGGCAAGACAGCCTTTCCAAGGCGGAACAAAAACTCGCAAAAACAGCAGAAGCGTCTGAGCTCCGTGTATCCAAGATTGAGCTCAACGCCGTCCGCAAAGCCATTTTGCGCGGTGCCGATCCTCTTGGAGAGGCCTTCTCCGCCATTCGGTCGCCCTTCGAGCGTCGTGCTACTGGCGCGGTATACACTCCCCACCCAATTGTACGCTCGATGATGACTTGGCTCTCACGCCACGGAGATCCGGCTCGTATTGTCGACCCAGGAGCGGGATCTGGACGATTCATTCTGGCGGCTGGCGCCGCGTTCCCAGCCGCACAACTGATAGCCGTTGAGATGGACCCTTTGGCTGCACTCATGCTGCGAGCAAATCTTAGCGTGCGCGGCTGGGATGACCGTTCTACCGTACTAGTCAAAGATTATAGGGAGGTCAAACTACCTCGATGCAAGGGTATGACTGCTTTTATTGGCAACCCCCCTTACGTCCGACATCACGACATTAGTACTGACTGGAAAGAATGGTACGCCTCCCGCTTCGCCGGATTAGGTATTAAAGCAAGTGCCTTGGCCGGACTGCATGTACATTTCTTCTTGCAGACACGCCTCTTGGCAAAGAAAGGAGACATAGGAGCTTTCATCACCTCAGCGGAATGGATGGATGTCAATTACGGTTCTGCGCTACGCAAGTTACTATTGGAAGAGCTTGGAGGCATTGCTCTACATGTACTTGAACCAACTATTGAGGCTTTCCCAGGGACCGCGACCACTGCTGCTATAACCTGTTTTCAGGTTGGCGAAACCAGCAAACCCATACGAGTTCACTCTGTAGCAGAACTGGCCCGTCTCAAAGGTTTAACCAAAGGGACAGATGTTCCCCGAGAACAACTGCAGGCTGCAGCTCGCTGGTCAATCATTGTTCGCCCATCGGCGACGACAAAAGCTGGTGAAATTGAACTCGGCGAGTTGTTCCGTGTGCATAGAGGACAGGTAACAGGGGCAAATAGTATTTGGATTGCTGGTGATCATGCGAGGGACTTGCCAGAGCGCGTGATGCTACCTGCTGTTACTAAAGCCCGGGATTTGATCGAAGCAGGAGCAAACTTGAGCTCCTCTGACGTTTTGCGTCGAGTAATCGATTTACCGCCAGATCTTGATGACTTTAGCCATGAAGAACGTAGACGTATCAACGACTTTTTGTTGTGGGCAAAAAATCAAGGCGCAGATCAGAGCTATATAGCTCAACACCGTAGAGCATGGTGGTCAGTGGGCCTCAAGGCTCCAGCGCCCATTCTTTGTACCTACATGGCGAGGCGGCCACCTCAGTTCACACTAAACACCTGTGCCGCAAGACACATCAACATAGCCCATGGTCTTTACCCTCGTGAAACCCTAGCCCCACATGCTCTACCTAGGCTGGTTAAGTGGCTTAACGAGAACATCAACACAGGAAGTGGCAGAACATATGCCGGTGGCTTGACTAAGTTCGAGCCGAAGGAAATCGAACGTCTGCGTGTTCCCAGCCTGGAATTTTTAACGGCATGACTAGCTCACCCGCTCGATGGACAACCGAGGAACTAGCCGAGGAAGCCACTGTATCTGCATCATTGTTTAGGACAGAACGATTATCTGTTTCGGGTGCCTGGGAGTCACATTATCAAAATGCCCGCAATAAATTCGAGTTGCTATTTCAAAAACTAAACAACCTGAATCCCGACGAAATCACGGACGCAAACCTAGCCGACGCCTACGGTTCTGGTCTGGGTGAGGCTCTGCGCTATCTGGCTGGACCGCCAATTTCGGACGATGATCTTCAGGTAATCGCCGACGTGGACTCGATTGCTCCTGGAGTTCTGAAAAAAAAGCCCGAAGACGTCAGAAAGCTTTTTGAGGTAATCGAGCGAGTAATTGACGTCCATCGCTTCCCATGGCTTGACGCGGGGAGCACTCCCACGGACCAAGAGCGTGAGGCCGCTCTACTTGCATCCTCCGTGCTTCTTGCAGCCCAGCGAATTGCCACCGAAAGAAGAATTGTCGGAAAAGACGGGCAGGAAACTCGAGTAAAGGACTACCTACGAAGCCAGGGCTTTACTGAAGTTACTGCTGCGACGATAACAACGATTGTAAAAGGCCCGCAACCAATGCAGTTTTGCGCGGAGTGCCTGCTAGGTGAGCGTAAAGCCGATGTCGTGGTGCGCCTACATGACTCTCGCCTAATGGCTATCGAGTGCAAGGTGTCGAATAGCGCGACCAACAGTGTCAAGCGACTTAATAATGACGCAGCGGTAAAGGCTGAGTATTGGCTCAAGATGTTTGGTACCTTACAAGTCGTACCGGCAGCTATGCTTTCAGGTGTATTCAAGGTTATGAACCTAGAGCAAGCTCAGCAACGTGGCCTCGCCCTTTTTTGGGCGCATGACCTGGATAAGCTGGGCGCATTCATAGGATCCACCAAGTAGAGAAGTCTTTCCCTGAGAACATCGGACAGAGGACGCTTACCTTTATTCACACGCGGGTGCACAGGTTTCAAACCTTCAATAAAACAGCACCCGCGCTCGTCCTCGCAGCGCCAAACACCTTGAAAAACGGTGCAGCCGTACAGAAGTTTCCACGCAACATACCCGCCATACCTATGCTTACTCTGGCAACTAAGCGAAAATTTAGCGTTTTTTATGCCCGGTAGTTTTTCAGTAAGTCAGCCAACGCAGTTGCCCTGTTCAAACAGCGCAGACTAATTACTCAGGATGCAGGGTAAAGCGCATTGCTTTCTCAAAGCAGTCAGTTCCTTTCGCCTCACACTCCACCAAGGCCATCCAGGCCAAAGTTATCCATAGAAAACTGGCGCACGCCTTCAACGATGATCCCGCCAATGTGCCGCAGATACACATAAAGGGACAAACGTGGTCGCAAGGCACCAGCTTGAACGCACGACAACCACGATCCGCACCTGCTTTAATACGCCCCGGCAACTGAACAGGAAGTTATTCATGCCCATCCCTGATTTCCAGAGCGTCATGCGACCGATACTGGCCACCGTCGCCGACAATACTCCGCTAGCCCTAAGCGAACTTCGCGAGCGCATCGCCAACGAGTTTCAGCTCAGCGAGGAGGAGCGCAGTGAACGCCTGCCTTCCGGCAAGCAAACGGTCATTAACAATCGAGTCGGTTGGGCGCGCACCTATCTGAATAAGGCGGGGCTGCTGAGCATTCCGGCAAAGGGACTGGTGCAAATCACCGAACGCGGTCGAGAGGCGCTGAACAGCGGGCCGGCACGTATTACTGTTAGGTGGCTCAAGCAATACCCTGAATTCGCCGCGTTCCATACGACCAGTCCCGCCGATGACCCAGCGTTAGCCTTGCAGAGCGAACCGGTCGAACAAGCTACTCCCGACGAGCAACTGGCCGCAGCGCACCAGGCGCTGACGCAATCATTGGCGGATGAACTGCTAGCCCTGGTGCGTGCAGCTTCACCAACTTTTTTCGAGCAACTGGTAGTCGATCTGATGATCGCCATGGGCTACGGTGGCTCACGCAAGGAAGCAGGTCGAGCGACGCAACAAACCAACGACGACGGCATCGACGGCATTATCAAGGAAGACAAACTCGGCCTGGACGTCATCTACCTGCAAGCCAAGCGTTGGACTAATACCGTACACCGCCCGGAAATCGATAAGTTCATCGGCGCCCTCACCCGCCAACGCGCACGCAAGGGTGTGTTCATTACTACTTCGGACTTCTCCAACGGAGCCCGTGAGGCCGCCATGAGCCTGGATATCAAAGTGGTCTTGATCGATGGGTTGGAGCTGGCGCGGCTGATGGTCGAAAACAATCTCGGTTGCAACGTCAAACAGGTTTACGAAGTGAAGCATTTGGATAGTGATTACTTCGTAGAGTACTGAGCGGTCTCTCATCTCCCAACAATAGATATCCGCTATTCCTTGATAAATCGGGTGTACTTATCGCGTGCGCCCCTCCGAAAGAGACGGCATATGCTCGATCAAGACCTGTTGAACGACTTCTCCACTTTATTTGCCTACAGCTGGTATCGAGACTTCCCTATGGACGGTTATAGCCGTGACATCGGCTCGCTCTCAGATTGGAACGTCCATACCGGATACACCGTGCGACGCGTCGCCGACCTAATGGGCTATTTCGCACACTTCGAGTCTGGCAATCGTACTGACGCGGTGATACGCGACACCCAACGAATCCCCATTGTTTTCGCCGAATGGGAATGGTTAAGTCCCTATGAGAACAATATCAACGAACCAGAAAAGCTCTCCGATGCGGCCTTCAAGGAGCGACCAAGGTTCTGCTTCCTGTTCAGCTATGCGCCGGCAGGAACAATCGAAAGGCAGTTGGGATATATCGCCAGCAAATGGCTCGCTGACGTACCACTGTTGGTATCACTTGTGGAGTTCGAAGGCAGCACTACGCGGGTCTTCAAGGGCATGTCCCTGCATCGTTTGCACGGCGGAGTCTGGCAGTTACTGCGTGAGCAACAGGCATTAGCGTGGAATGTACAAGGTACTCGTTGGGCATAAAAAAGGCCTTGCCATGCAAGACCTTTTTTTCATACCTGGGGTAAGCGCGGCCCCTTGCTACCTCACCTCAACAATATCCAAAGCCCGATTCGCCAGCAGCTCACTCACCTCAATCACCTGCAAAATCCCCAACGCAAAATGCCGTCGTGAGCCCTCAAGACCAAACGCCAAATCACTGATCATGGCATTGGCCGAAGCCAGGTTTTCACTGAGATTGGCAAGCAGACACTCTGAATCAACATCCGGTGCGATACGGAAGATGGTGTTGGGTTTGTCAGACGTTTCGTCCTTCGGCGTAGGCTTCAGGTAGTAATCCAACGCCCGGTTGGCAGCGTCATCAAGCTTATTGTTGCGAGCGGACTGAGCGCGAGATACATGCTCATCTGCAGACGGAGGGTTCGGTGTAATTTTGACCATAGCCTTAACTCTCTTTGGTGAGGCCACAACCCTCTCGCTGCTAAACGAGTGGGAGGCAGCTGTACGCGGGTTAGCAGACCGACGAGTTAAGAAATCGGCGCGCCCGGGGGCGCCCCACGCACAGCCACCATCAAGTGCAGGGATGGGAATACCTGACTGATGAAGCTTGATGCGACTCAACTCGACGGGCTGCTAAACCCGATCACTGATGGGCAGTGACAGGATCAAAGCTACCGACGCGGCCAAGGGCGCACAAGCCGGCGGATTCTGGCGTAGTTGTAGGCAATGGCGCAAGGCGATGTCGGTCGTGGCTGGTCTCGTGGAGTCACGATAAACAGCGGGCCGGAATGTGGCTGATGCACCGCTATCGCGAGCAAGCTCGCTCCCACAGGGGAGCTTGTGTACATATGTCGAAGGGGAATGCATTCGCGACCGGCTGCATCCTTGCAGCCAGTCGCGAAGAGGGTTACGACGCGTTGTTCAATGGGGCTTGCGAGCAATGTCGCAATGAATCAGGCGGGATATCTCGATCATATCCACAACGGTTTTGTCATCGACCGCAAAACCGCTGCCTGAAACCCCGGTGTTGCTGTTACTTGAGTGTGACGTCGAGCATCGGCGGGATGTAACCGTAGTCGTACTCGCCCACCACGAATGTCTGCAGCCCTTTTATTTTCATGCCCACCGTGGGCGCCTCGGTGCCACCGACACGAATCTGCGTGCCGGTTTCGTCGGTCGGTACGCTGTCGATGAAGGAGGTCACCAGGCCGTTTGGCATTACATAGTGCGAGTAGGTCTGGAATGGCTGGGAGGACGGGTTGCCCAGCACCAGGCCGGAACCGTTCAGCGGCACGTAAGGGCCGAACAGCGAGTCCGCGACGAAACCGTACACCCCGTCCGGCCCGGTTACACCGTCGGCGTAGGTGAAGGTATGGCTAATCGTGAACAGGTAGTACTTGCCATCCTGGAACACGAAGTGCGGGCGCTCGGTCTGGTCGTTTACCCCGACGGCGGTCAGCAGTGGCGGCAACATTTCCCAGTCGTCACCGTCCGCGTCGCGGGCTACGGCGATGCCGACACAGGCGGTCTGGAAGCGCGAGTTGCCGACATCTTCATAACCCGGCGGCACGTCGCCGATTTCTGCCTCGCCTACTTTGTGCGAGCCGCGCTCACCGGCCACGTTGCCCTCGAACAGCATGTACAGCTTGCCGTCTTTCGGGTCGCGGAAAGGCCATGGGTCGCGGAAACCCCAGAACGCGTTTTGTGCTTCGGTCTGATACATCTTGCCGTCAGCCTCGAACAGCGGCTTGACCTTCTCGAAGCCGACCATGCTGACACCGTGTTCAGTGGTCACTACCCGACCGCGCACCTTGACGATGGTCGCGCCTGGGGTGACGGCGGTGTAATACAGGTCCACTTCACCTCGGTCGTTCAACAGGATCGGCGTACCGGCCCATTCACGAGCGGTCGGCGAAACGCCTTCGGCCATCACACGACCACCGAATTCCCAGTTCTTGCCGGTACGAGAAAACCAGTAGTACATCTTTGCCCGACCGTGGCGATCGTTCCAATCGCGGAGGATGTCGTAGTTGCCGTCCTCGTCGAGGTACTGCGGGTCGTTTGGATGACGATCGGCCGTCAGGGTGAAGATCACCGACCAGCCATCGACGGACGTCACGTTACCGTCCAAGTCGCGCAGGGGCATGGTGTCCCAGATGAACACGTCGTTGTTCAGTGTCGGGAAATCCGCGCTGACCAGCGGTTGAGTGGTGGTGGGATCGTCTGCCCGGACTTTCAACGCGTCGGCGCGGGTCCAGAGGCTGGGTTGATGGGGGGTTACACCGAATTTTTCAGTGGTGGTTTTCATAAGGTAATACCTCGTCCATGAATGGATTCAAATAAATAGCGATTTAGAAATACTGTATGTGCATACAGTTAAGCCACCTTATAGGGGGTTATGCATGTGGGTCAAGCATAAAAATGCATTTGTGCATAATTTGAGTTTTTGTTGGGGCTGATACGTTTCAGCCGTGAACGTTTGAAGAAGTTAGATCATGGGGAGATTGACGACGTTGGCTGCACGGTCGGTGCTTTGAACGCAGCTCGGTGGAAGGCGTGCGTAACTGGGCAATGGGTGGAAGCAGTGCATAGGGGGATTGGTTAACTGAGGCTGCGGGTTTTGCGCAAAGGCCAATGCAAGGTGGGGAGCCGAACAAAAAGCTTTGATTTGTCGCCGTCGGCGATATGAAAGGAATCGGGTCGTCTTGAGCTATTCGTGAGGTGGAGAGTCAGCGGTAGTGATGTTGACTGGTGTGCCGCCATCGCGGGCAAGCCTTGCTCCCACAGGGGTTTGACTTGGTTGCGGGGTTGGGTTTACTGGCCTTTTCGTGAACAAGCCCGCTTCCACAGAGGGCTGCCACAACGTGTCGCTGTTTTTTGATTTCTGCGACACGTTCTCTTCTCATGTCGCTGCCGGCGACATGAGAAGAGAACGTGTCGTCAAAATGGCGTTTTAGCAACATGAAAGGTAAAGCGACTCCTTCGGACTGACTCGCCCCTCACCCCAACGTATTCAAACAAACCACCTTCGGCTGGGTCATTTCCTCGTACGCGAAGCGCACCCCTTCCCTGCCCAAACTGCCGTACTTGGAACCGCCGAACGGCATCGCATCAAACCGGAAATCCGACGAATCATTGATCATCACACCCCCCGCTTCGATCCGCCGTGCAGCGCTCATCGCGGTGTTGAGATCGTTGGTGAAGATCCCGGCGTGAAGCGCGTACTCAGGTTCGTTCGCCAACGCGATGGCTTCATCGAACGTGTCGAACGGCTGCAACACCACCACCGGGGCGAAGGCTTCATTGCGCCAGAGTCGGCTGGAATGATCGACGTTTTCCAGGACGGTGGCGGCGTAGCAGGTGCCTTGGCGGCGGTGGCCGCAGAGTAAGGTGGCGCCTTGTTGCAGGGCTTCGTTGACGACCTGTTCGGCGTTTTGCGCGGCTTGTTGGGTGATCATCGGGCCGATGTCGGTGTTGGCGAGCAGTGGGTTGCCGACGACGAGGGCTTGGGCCTGGTTGACGAAGCGTTCGCGGAAGGCGGCGTAAATCGGTGCGTGGATGAGCAGGCGTTGGGTGCCGATGCAGTTTTGCCCGGCGGCCCAGAAGGCGCCTGAGATGCAGCTGTCGACGGCGGCGTCGAGGTTGCAGTCGCCCATGACGATGACGGGGGCGTTGCCGCCGAGGTCCATGGCGAGTTTTTTCAGGCCGGCGGTGCGGGCGATTTGTTCGCCGGTGACGAAGCCGCCGGTGAAGGAGATCATCCGCACGTCGCGGGCGGCGACCAGGGCTTTGCCCAGTTCGGCGCCGCCGGTGGCGACGGTGACCACGGTTTCAGGCAGGCCCGCCGCGACCAGGTACGAGACCAGTTTGAGCGCCGACAACGGCGCCAGCTCGGACGGTTTGAGGATCACCGCGTTGCCGCCGGCGATGGCCGGGCCGAGTTTGTGGGCGACCAGGTTCAGCGGGTCGTTGTAGGGGGTGATGGCGACGATCAGCCCCAAAGGTTCGCGGGTGAACCAGCCCTGGCGCGATTCGGCGCCTTCGTAGGCATCGAACGGCACGATTTCGCCGGCGTTGCGTTTGGCTTCTTCGGCGGAGAGTTTGAGGGTGTTGACGCAGCGTTTGACTTCTTTTTCGGCCTGTTTGAGGGTCTTGCCGGCTTCGTCGACGATCAGTCGGGCGAAGGCTTTGGCGTCGCGTTCGATGTTCAGTGCGGCTTGTTCGAGGATGCTGGCGCGGCGATGACGTGGGAGTGCGGCGCAGGCTTTTGCGCCGTTGCGTCCGGTCTCGAGCAGGTGTGGGACTTCTGAGGCGCACACGTCGGCGACGATGCTGACGATGCTGCCGTCAAACGGGTTGAGGACTTCGATGTGCGGTTCGACGACCGCCAGGGCCAGGCGCGATACGTTCACAGGGTGTGCTCCTGTTTGCGGGTTGCCGATTGGTGGATGTGGATGATGTCCGACAGCAGTGCGAAGGCGGTTTCGGTGCGGCCTGCGCCCGGGCCGGAGACGGTGACGGCGCCGAGCAGTTCGCTGGTGAACGACACGGCGTTGGTGGCGCCGCTGATGCTCGCCAGTGGGTGGTCGTTGCTCAGCAGGCGCGGCTCGACGCTGGCGCTGATGGAGCCGTCGGCCTGGCGTGTGGCAGCGCCGATGAGTTTCCAGCGGGCGCCGTCGTGGCGGGCTTTTTCGATGTCGGCGAGGCTGAGGGCGGAGATGCCGCGGCAGGTGACGTCGTTGACGGTGAGTTTGGCGTCCAGCAGTTCGTTGGCGAGGATCACCACTTTGAGGCGCACGTCGTGGCCTTCGACGTCTGCCGTTGGGTCGGCTTCGGCGTAGCCCAGGGCTTGGGCCTGGCTGACGGCTTCGGCGAACCCGAGGCCGCCTTCCATGCAGGTGAGGACGAAGTTGGAGGTGCCGTTGAGGATGCCTTCGAAGCCTGTGATCGAGCTGCCGGCCAGGGATTGTTTGGCGAGGCGAATGACCGGGGTGCCGCTCATGACCGAACCTTCGTATTCGAAGGCGACGTTGTTGCGTTGGGCCAGGGCTTTGAGCTCGGCGCCGTGCAGGGCGATGGGGCCTTTGTTGGTGGTGACCACGTGTTTGCCGCGCTCCAAGGCCCAGCGGCAGAACGAGGTGGCGGGCTCGCCGTCCACCGGGTTGGTGAAGGTGGCTTCGGCGATGATGTCGGCGCCGCAGTCTTTGATCACCGCTTCATTGAGGGCATCGAGGGTGCCGCCGGGGAGCTGGGCCATGGCGCCCTTGGTGGTGGGCAGTTTGGCCAATGAGGCGGCGTCGAGGCCGTGACGGTCCATCACCGAACCGAGGAACAGATCGGTCACGCCGACGATTTTCAGGGTGAAGCCGAGTTCGGTTTTCCACTGCTGGTTGCGCTCGGCAATCAGTTGAGCCAATGCCCGGTTCACACCGCCGAAGCCGACCAGCGCCAGTTTGTATTCAGTCATTTTTGTTATGTCCTTGATCCGGGTGATGAGGTTGTTGGGATCTAGGTTAGGGGGGCGGGGTTGGCAGTGAAATATGCCAATTTGCTCTATTTCTTGGGCGTTTTGACCAGGGGGTGGGCAAAGCGTCAGGCATGAAAAAAAACAACAGGAATCGTTTGGCCAGACACAACCCTTTGTGGGAGCGAGCTTGCTCGCGATGGGGCCAGCTCAGGCAACATTGATGTCGACTGGTGTACCGCTATCGCGAGCAAGCTCGCTCCCACAGGTTTTTTTCAGTGTTTGGGCTATTGGTGTCAGGGCATGCACCTCCGCCGGTTCTTGTGGCGAGGGAGCAAGCTCCCGCTGGGCTGCGCAGCAGGCCCCAAACCATGCGGCGCGGTGGGTCAGGTTGATTGAGGGTGACCAGGTTGGGGCTGCTTCGCAGCCCAGCGGGAGCAAGCTCCCTCGCCACAGGTTTGTGGTGGCTGGGGTGTCTGCGGACATCAGTAGCAGCGGTGAGCGTGCTTGACCCATTGGCCGGGCACATTCTCCTGTGGGAGCGAGCTTGCTCGCGATGGGGCCTGGTCAGGCAACATTGATGTCGACTGGTCTACCGCTATCGCGAGCAAGCTCGCTCCCACAGGTATTTTCAGTGTTTGGGCTATTGGTGTCAGGGCATGCACCTCCCGCCGGTTTTTGTGGCGAGGGAGCTTGCTCCCGCTGGGCTGCGCAGCGGCCCCAAATCATGCGGCGCGGTGGGTCAGGTTGATTGAGGGTGACCAGGTTGGGGCTGCTTCGCAGCCCAGCGGGAGCAAGCTCCCCCGCCACAGGGTTCACTGTTGTGACGGATAGCGCGCCTAGACCACCGACGACAACACAAACGACGTCACGGTGTTCTCCACCCCCGGCAACGCCGAGATCTCTTTCCACACCTTGTGCACCCGCTCCGGGTTCGCCGCGCCGACTCGCAGCATCAAATCAAATTCGCCGCTCATCACATCGCACTGCAGCACTTCGGGCATGGCCTGCAACGCCTGCAACACCTCGGCGCCGCGCATGCGGTCGTAGCGGTAGACGAAGATCACCGCGTTGATGTTCGACGACGCGTGAGCGCCCTCCCCGGTGCGCACCGTGTAGCCCTGGATCGCGCCGTCGCGTTCGAGGCGTTCGATGCGTTGGCGCACGGCGTTGCGCGAGAGGTTGACCTTGGCCGCCAGTTCGGCGTGGGCGGCGCGGGCGTTGAGGCGCAGTTCGGCGATGATGCGTTCGTCGAGGGGGTCGAGAATTCGCTTCATGGGGCCTCCGGTTATAGGGCGCCGAGCAGTTGATGGAGGGCACCGAGGTCGTCCGGCTGGATGCGATGAATCTGCGCCGGGCCGTGTTCGGAAATAGGACGTTGTTGCGCCGCCACGGGGATCCCCAACTCACCGAGCAACACCGCCGATTTAATAGGTGAGATCTCGCCCAAGGTCACCATCGGCGCCACCAGGCTTCGCCGGTACAAACGCGCCGCGAGCACGCCGGTGGCGGTGTGTGGGTCGATGACGTAACCAGTGTCGCGATGCAGTGAAGTGATCTCCTCCAGCGTCTGCTCATCGCTGACCGCGTACGAGTCGATGATCATCCGCGCCTGCAACCAGAACTCGTTGGCGATGGTCATTTCACCCTGGGTTTCGAAGGTGTGCATCAACGCGCTCACGGCCTGGTCGTCGTGCCCATAGAGTTCCCAGAGAAACCGTTCCAGGTTGGAAAAAATCGACAAATCCATGGCCGGCGACAGGGTCTTGCTGGCGCGCAATCGCGAGTAGTGGTTCTTCAAAAAGAACTGATGCAGCGCGTCATTCTGGTTGGTGGCGACGATCATCTGCGTGATCGGTAAGCCCATCTTCTGCGCGATGTAGCCGGCATAGACTTCGGCAAAACTCGCCGCTGGCACGCTGAAGCCAATGGGCCGCTGACCGCCGCCCAGTTGCAGCACGGCGTGGAAATAAAACACCAACTGCGCCATGACGCTGACCCAGTTGCTGGAATTGAAACTGATCGCCTCATGCTGCCGGAACAGCTGGGTGACCAAGGTCTGGCATTCATCGAAACTGCCATCGACGGCCACTTGATGAACCCGCGGATGCGCCGTCGCTTGCAGGTCTTGAAGCTGGTCTTGCGGTACGCCGGCCTCGGGATAAATCACCACCACGTCGGTCTCGTCGCAGTGCTTGAAGGCCTCGATGGCGGCCAGGCCGGTGTCGCCGTTGGTGACGCCAATCACCACGGCGCGACGCCCGCGTTTACGCAGGAAGTACTGCACCAGCCGCGCCTGCAACTGCGCGGCAAAATCCTTCGAGGAGCGGGTCGGCCCATGGAACAATTCCAGGACCCATTCGTTGCGATCCACCTGATGCAACGGCGCCAACGAGCGATGGCTGAACTGGCTGCCGGCCTCCTTGAGCACCCGCTTGAAATCGGCCTCGGGGATCGCCTCGCCCACGAACGGACGCATCACTCGATAGGCCAGTTCGTCGTAGGACAAGGTCGACCAATTGGCGATGTCCTGGGGTTCGAAGTGCGGCAATGTGACGGGGACAAACAGGCCGCCATCCTCGGCGATGGCCGACAGCACGACTTTTTCGAAATCGACCTGCACGGCGGAATTTCGGGTACTCACATAGCGCATGGTCAACTCCGTAAAACAGTTCATTTAAAGCGATGCGCCTGCTCCACCAGCCAGGTGGAAAACCGCGCCGCGTCCGGGTGTTGCTCGGCCCCGGAACTGCGCACCAGGTAAAACGATTCGCTGGCTTCGATGCGCTGGGCGAAGGGCTCGACCAGGCGTCCGTCGTCGAGCATGTCACTCACCATCGATGACCGCGCCAGGGCGATGCCCTGCCCCAGTTCAGCCATGCGCAAGGTGCAGACCAGCGTGTCGAATTGCATGCCGGTCGAGGAATCCACCGAGTCGACACCGACCATTTTCAGCCAGTAGCCCCAGCCCTCTTCGTAGCCCAGCACATGCAGCAATGGATGCTTGGCCACGTCCGCCGGCACTTTCAGCGTCGCCATCAAGGCAGGTGAACACACCGGAAACAAGGTGTCCCAGGTCAGCCGCTGGGACACCAGGCCGGGCCATTGGCCGTGGCCCCAGCGGATTTCCATGTCGTCTTCGCCATCCAGCTCCTTGACCCAGATGTTGCTGATGTAGCGGATGTCGACGTGCGGATGCGCCTGGCGAAAATCCACCAGTTTCGGCGCCAGCCAGTGCACGAAAAACGCCAGGCTGCCGCGCACCTTGATTGGCCGGCGTTTGTGCTGGCCAAAGATTTCGTTAGTGCCCACCGCCAGTCGCGTGATTGCATCCTGCACCACCGGCAGGTACGCCTGGCCTTCTTCGGTCAGGCCCAGGCCACGGGGCAAGCGCTTGAACAGCGCCACCCCCAGGTGACTTTCCAATTGGCGGATCTGTTGGCTGACCGCGCCCTGGGTCAAGAATAATTCGTCGGCGGCGTGGGTGAAGTTCAGGCAGCGGGCCGACACTTCGAACGCCCGCAGCCAGTTCAACGGGGGCAACGTTTTTTGCTTCATGGTCTTACCTCGTTAACCCCCACGCACCGGGCACGTTTGCCCGCCCCATCGACGCGGTTTAGAACGCGTCGGACGGTTGTGCCACGAGGGCAACCGACAAGCGTCGCTCGCGGCTTTTGCGGGTAATGTAATACACGAAGTAACACCAGGCGATGAACGGCAAGCCGAAGTACAGCGCCACCCGCTGTTCAGGGTCGAAGGCGATCCCGACACACGCCAGGCTGCAGCACACCAGCGCCCCCAGCGGCACCCACGGATAACCGCGAACGCGGAACTTGAGGTCACGAATGTCGCCGCCGTTGGCCACATAGTGACGACGGAAAGCGATCTGGCTCGCGGCGATGCTCATCCACACCACCACCACGGCCAGGCCGGAAATCGACACCAGCGCCAGGTAGATGGTGTCGGCGGCAAATACGCTGCTGAGCAACGACGCCGCACCGCCGGCCATGCTGACGATGATCGCGTTGAGCGGCGTGCCCATGCGGGTCAGGGCCGAGAACTGCTTGGGCAGGTGACCTTGGTCGCTGAGGGTCCAGAGCATCCGCGAGGCGGCGTACAACCCGGAGTTGGCCGCCGACAACAGGGCGGTGATGATCACGAAGTTCATGATGTCGGCGGAGTACGGAATGCCGATGTAGGTGAACACGGTGACGAAGGGGCTTTCGACCAGACCGGCTTGCTCGCGGGGTAACAAGGTCGCCAGGACAAAAATGGTCCCGACGAAAAACACCGCCAGGCGCAGCACGGTGGTGCGGATGGCGCGTGGCACATTGCGTTGCGGGTCTTTGGTTTCGCCAGCAGCGATGCCGATCAGTTCAGTGCCGGAGAACGCGAAGGAGACCGCCAGCAGCGTCATCACGATGGGCATGAAGCCGGTAGGAAACAGTCCTTCGCGGGTGAAGTTGCTCAAGCCGATGCTGTGGGCCTGGTCGATGTTCAGCAGGCCGAGAATCGCGCCACCGCCGATCAGCAGGAACACCACCACGGTCAGCACTTTGATCAACGACAACCAGAACTCGGTCTCGGCGAACAAACGCACCGAAATCACGTTGGTGAGGAACACCACGCCGGCAAACAGCGCGCTCCAGATCCACACCGGCGTGTCGGGAAACCAGCGCGACATGAGGATGCCGGCAGCGGTGAATTCGGAACCGATCGCCACCGTCCACGTCAGCCAATACAACCAGGCCACGGTGTAGCCGGTGCCCGGGCCTAGAAACCGCGTGGCGTAGGTGCTGAACGAACCGGTTTCCGGCATCTGCACCGCCAGTTCCCCCAGGCACATCATCACCATGTAGACCATGAGCGCGCCGATGATGTAGGCGATCACCGCCCCCATCGGGCCGGCCTGGTTAACGGTGTAGCCGGAGGTCAGGAACAGGCCGGTGCCGATCACGCCGCCCAAGGCCAGCATGACGATATGGCGCGTCTGCATTTCCTGCTTGAAGCCGGCCCGCGTACTCGTTTGTTGTTCTGTTATGGACATGGTTGTTCTCATGAAATGTCAGGGCGCGCATCTACGTCTACGCGAGTCAGACAAGCGCCGCTGAGCTTTTATTATTATTCCTATTCATGAACGCCCCATTCACAGCCTTGTTATGGGGTACCAACTTTCAAACTTCAGTTTGCGGTCTCGATGTGGACTTCATTGAGTTGCGGATCGAGGGTCTTTTTGACGAAGGCGAAGGCCTGTTTCAGATCGTCCAGTAGATCGTCCGTGTCTTCGATGCCGACCGAAACCCGCACCAGGCCTTCGGAGATGCCCAGGGCCAGGCGTTCTTCCAAGGTGTTCTCGACATGGCTGGTGGTGCGGGCCGGGCCGTAGATGGTTTCCACCGCGCCCAGGTTGCCCGCGCAATGGGCGAAGCGCAGGCGCGGCAACAGCAGCTTGACCGTGTCCATGCCACCGACCAGGACAAAACTGACGATGGCGCCGAAGCCGGACATCTGCGCGCAGGCCACGGCGTGGTTCGGGTGGCTCGGCAAGCCCGGGTAATTGACCGCCTCTACCAGCGGTTCGGTGCAGAGGAATTCGGCCAGGGCCCGGGCGCTGTGTTGTTGCTGGCGCATACGCAGCGCCAGGGTCTTCATGCCCCGAATGATCAGGTAGGCCGAGAACGGGTCGAGGCTCGCGCCGTTGATTTCCCGGTAATGCCGCACCTGGGCCATCAAGGCTTCGCTGCCGCACACCAGGCCACCGAGCACGTCGCCATGGCCGCTGAGGAACTTGGTCGCGCTATGAATTACCACGTCCACCCCCAAGGCCAGCGGGCTCTGGTTCAGCGGTGTGGCGAAAGTATTGTCCGCCACGACCACGGCGCCGACACGCTTGGCCGCCGCCACCAGGCGCGGGATGTCGAGGATTTTCAGGGTGGGGTTGGTGGGGGTTTCCAGGTACAGCACCTGGCAACCCTTGGCGATTTCACGCTCGAGGTCGTCGTGGTCGAAGGTCTCGCACAAGGTCACCGCCACACCGGTGCGCGGCAGGAACTCTTCGAAAATCTTGTTGGTGCCGCCGTAACTGTCCTTGGTCGACACCACGCGATCGCCATGGGCCAGGAAGGTGTAGAGCACGCTGCTGATCGCCGCCATGCCACTGCTGAAAGCCACGGCGGACTCGGCCATTTCCAGCTCGCGAATCTTGGCTTCGAGGGTCTCGACGGTCGGGTTGCTCATGCGGCTGTAGATAAAACCGGGGGCCTTGCCCAAGGCGACGTCGTACCAGACGTCGATGTCGTCGTAACCATACGCGGCGCTGGCCACGATAGGGGTTTGCGTGGCGTTGTAGGGGTGCCTGACTTGCTCCCCACCCCAAACCGCCCGGGTTCCTGCTCCCGCGTTATCAAGCCCTGTGCTGTCAGGTTTATTGTTCATTGAGGCTACTCACACTGAGGGGGTGGACGTTGAGCCATCCACCGAATCTGAGGGCCAATATAGGGAAAAGCCGCGCGCCCGAGAAACGATGTTATCGGTGCCAAAGGGGTGGTTTTTTTAATGGCTGAAGGCGAAGCCGCGACCTGTAAGTCACTGATAAACCTGTGGGAGCGAGCTTGCTCGCGATGGCGGTGGGTCAGCTGCCATTGAGGGTGACTGACACTTCGCTATCGCGAGCGAGCTCGCTCCCACACTGGAAATTGTGGTGACGTCGGGAATGCGTGAGCGCCAGCCCTACAGGCGACCGTTGACTTAAAGGCTGTGTGAATCATCGTGGCGAGGGAGCTTGCTCCCGCTCGGCTGCGCCGTAGGAGCTGCCGAGCAAAGCGAGGCTGCGATCTTTCCAAAGCCAGTTGAGTATCAAGCGAAAGATCAAGATCAAAAGATCGCAGCCTTCGGCAGCTCCTACCACAGCCCAGCGGGAGCAAGCTCCCTCGCCACAGGTTATCGATCGTTCCCACGCTCCTGCGTGGGAATGTCGCCAGGGACGCTCTGCGTTCCGCTTCTGGATGTGACGCAAAGCGTCACGGGATGCATTCCCACGCGGGAGCGTGGGAACGATCAATAACACTGGGGGCGGCGTTGATTTTTTGCTGTGTGGGCCGCCCTCGTTGATTTATTTTCGACACTTAACTCAACCAATACTTACCTCACGCAACCTTGACTTGTTTTAACGTATCTATCAAAGCACCTTCTAGTTCAGCCCAACTCTTAGCCTCTGTAGAACATACAGGAGAGCCCCAGTTGCAGCCCGACACAAGAAGAACCCTGAAGCATCCACTCTCACAGAACTCAGGATACCAACCAATATCTATTATTTGCTCAAACGAAAAAGAAGCCTGGAACAGATCTTCCTTTAAATCGTCTATACCAAGCAGAACATCCCTTGACTGATCCAATCTTGAAAGATCATCAAAAACCACAGCCCCGCCAAGCTTAGTTACTTCATGCAAACCCACACACTCCCCCTTCATTTTATAAGCTTCCCTGAATGCATCTTCGATGTACGCAGAGCGTCACTGGTTGCATCATTCTTCCAGCTCACAAATTAGCTGGGCAAAGGGTTAATTTTTCGAAACTTAGACTTATAAAAAACGGAGGTCGCATAAGACAGCCCTCCAACTCAATCATTGTTTTCGTTCCATTGATATCAATTATCGCAACCCCATCCTCAGCCATGGAGACTAGAGACGCGCTTAGAAAAATGACCCTATCCTTTATGCTCAATGAAAAACGACCACCGGAAACATCGACATTATTTCCCCACGCAAACTCTTCATCTATCTCAAATTCCACATCATGTTGTTCACCGACTTTCGGAATATCGGCCGACCAAGTCGCGACCGCGCTTCCAAAATCTGTCGAAAAAGCTACTGAGATATTGCCACTGACGCTCCTAACTTCATCTATTTTTATTTTCATTTTTTGCCATTCGCCAAAGGAACGCGCACAACTGTATTGTCAACACCCATCACATTCCCCTTCAACTCATACGTCCATACCCCCTCATGATAATGGTGCTTGGTTGGCTTGCTGTTCATTTCATAGGCACCGTAACGAAAAATCTATTAGGGCTTCCAGAAATTAATACCCTCCATACGCCGCTCGATATCGTCCATATCATCTTCGCCTAGAGTTGTATCAAACCCTTCACTGATGATCTTTCTAATTTTAGCGAGCTTCTGGGTTACTTTTTCATTATCTATGAACTCCGTGGTGGCGCGCTGGTACTTTTCAATTGGCTTATCACCGTAGTAGCTACCCATCTTGTGTAGCGATATCAAAATAAACTCAATTTCAGCTAGAGCTTCAAGTGCAGACTCCCCGGAAATAACGATTTCCTTATTTCTCTCTAACATTACTTTCTCCGCTTAAAGGTTGGATTTTCTAATTTTAGATTCCGCTTGATGGTCAGCTCCATCGTGCCATGCCTTGGGTTTTTGACCCATTCCAGTTTAGATTCGATCATTCCCACGCAGGAGCGTGGGAATGATCGAAGGGGTGGTTTTTTTAATGGCTGAGGGCAAAGCCACGACCTGTAAGTCACTGATAAACCTGTGGGAGCGAGCTTGCTCGCGATGGCGGTGGGTCAGCTGCCGTTGAGGGTGACTGACACTTCGCTATCGCGAGCAAGCTCGCTCCCACACTGGAAATTGTGGTGACGTCGGCACGTGGTTTCGCCCTTGGAAACGCAGCGGTTGCTCCAGTCGCTTGCCGTCGCCGTGCCGGAGCTCGGTGAGTTTGCCGTAGCCGTTGTAGCGCGCGGCCCAAACGACTTCACCTCAGTCTGCCAATCTGCATACGGCTACTTCTTCTAGTTACCATCAAGCGGAGAGGTATCAGTGCGACTCATTACGTCCAGAATATGCTTTAGCCACATTTCACCAGACTCCCAATCCATCCAATAGCAATAATTGCAAGGCATTTTATCCATAATGAATCCTCTCATTTTCTCATCACAAAATTTAATTGTTAATAGTGTCGAGATTTCATTTTTAACCATGTCAACGATTTCAGGCGCAGAGTCCGAAACAAAATTTCTTATTATTTCATCAGGATCTGATGACTCGCACATCCAATCTTGATGAAAGTAGCATCCAAAGAAATGGAAAAGCTCTGGGTATTTATCTTTCATTTTTTTCAATAAATCCTGTAAGTAAATTATATCCGGTTGGTGACCTGTCAGATTTTCTAATAACCAACACCACAACCGACAGTGGTTCTAGATTTCCAGTTTGACGTACAACGCCGACTCCTACTGGAGAAGAGAAGGGTTGCCGTAGAGCAAGTGATGTTCTCAATCTACTACTTAGAAATTCGTCTATCTCTAATTTTCTTGTTTTTAATACACTGGAAACAGCTGACTCTGCCGTAGCCCTATCAGGGAATGTCGACGCAGTAGGTACGCGAGGCTCCAAATCAAGGCGCCTCCTCAGTTGATCTTCAGAGCGCCCCACATGTTTCTCTATTAAATGCCCACCACGAGCCTCATGCGCAGCCAACCCTCCTCCCGGCACAATTTCGCTGAACGGCCCATCAGCCTCAATATCACCAGGACACTGACATGCCAACCCCAACGGATCCACCCACCCCGTCGGGTTCAGGGTGTACCGATACCCATTGAGCCCACCCACCAACTTGCTCGGGTCGGGCGTCAGGTAACGGCCGGTCTCGGGATTGTAGTAGCGGTGCCGGTTGTAGTGCAGGCCGCTTTCGGGGTCGAAGTATTGGCCCTGGAAGCGCAGCGGTTGCTCAAGCTGTTCGCCGCCACCGTGCGTGAGTTCAGTGAGTTGGCCGTAGCCGTTGTAGCGCGCCGACCAGACGATCTGGCCGCTGTAGCTGGTCAGTTCCTGGGGCGTGCCCAGGTGGTCGAGGTGGTAGTAGAACGGCGTGGCTTTTTCCGGGCCTTCGCCATCGAGCATCGCCAGCGGGCGGAATGTGCCGGGTTCGTAGACGTAGCTGCGGTGGTGGCGCGGGCTGTTTTCGGCGACGACCTGGTCGCCCTGCCAGAAAAACTCCGTGGTCAGGCCGTCCACGGTCTTGCTGATGCGTCGGCCAAAGGCGTCGTAGCGGTAGGACGTTTCGCGGCCGTTGGCCGTGGTGACGCCAATCAGGCGGTGCTGGCTGTCGTAGCGGTAGGCGCTGACCAGGGCCTGGTCGCGGCGTTCGCGGATCAGGTTGCCGAAGGCGTCGTAGTCGTAGTGGCGGTCGCCCTCCTTCAGCAGGCGGTTGCCCTTGAGGGTGGTCGGGCCGGGGCGGTCCTGCATCATCAGGTTGCCGGCCGGATCGTGGCAGAAGTGTTCCGGCGGTTCGCTGTGGGAAAAGTCGATGCGGGTCAGGCGATCCAGCGGGTCGTACTGGTAGCTGCGGCGGCTTCGGTTGTCGGAAAGGGTTTGCAGGTTGCCCTTGGCGCTGTAGGCATAATCGCGCCAGAACAGTTGTTGCTGTTGGCTCTGCCACACGGTCTGGGCCTTGAGGCGGCCCTGTTCATCGTAGGTGTAATTACTGAGCAGCCGGCCCTGCTGGCGTTGCCGTTCGCGTCCGCCGACAAAGCGGTGTTCGGTCAGGCGCGTGCCGTTGAGGTCGATGGCGGTCAGTGCGCCACCTGGGGCATGGTGGTAGTCGAGCTGGCTGTCGTCCGGCAGGCGCAGGTGGTTGAGGCGCCCGCAAGCGTCGTAGCGATAACGCAGGGTGCCCCAGCCCTGGTGTTCGCAAACCAGCCGATCCTGGGCGTCGTATTCGAAGGCCAGGGGATGATCGCTGCCGTCGTTGACGTGGACCAGCCGGCCCAGTTCGTCGTAGCGGTACTCGATGACCTGGCCGTCGGGCAAGGTCTTGACCCGCAGCCGCCCAGGCGCATCGCGCTGGTACTGGGTGAGCCGTTGCGAACCGTCCTCGCCGTACCTCGGTTTTTTCCAGCAGGTGGCCGTTGAGGTCGTAGGCGTAGGCGGTGCGTTGGCCGTCGAAGCCGACTTGCTGTCGGATCAAACCGTTGGGTGTGTAGTCCAGCTGATATTTTTCGCCGGATTCGTTTTCGATTTCGGTCAGCAACAGCCGCGCCGAGTCGTAGCGGTACTTCAGCTCGCTGCCGTCGGGGTTCAGGCGACGGCTGACCAGGTGCAAGTCGTCGGCGTATTCGTAGCGGGTGACCCGCCCTTGTTCATCGCATTCGGCGGTGACCTTGCCGTAGGCGTTGTAGCGCCAGGTCCGGGTGGCACCGTTGGGTAAGGTCACCTGCAGCAGGCGGCCGACGGCGTCCCATTGGTAGTGCGTGAGCGCGCCGTGTTCGTCCTGGCGGCTGAGTAAACGCCCCAGGGCGTCGTAGGAAAAACACCGGCGACTGCCGTCGGGCAGCATCTCTTCGGTCAGTTGGCCCAGGCGACTCCAGGTGAACCGATGTTCACCGCCATCCGGGTCGTACGTCGCCAGCAGTTGCCCATGGGCGTCGTAGGCATATTCCGTGCGCCGGCCGTCCGGATCGATGAGGACGATCACCTCGCCGCGGGCATTGCGCCGGTAGCTCCACACGGCCTTGCCGCGCGCACGGCGGTGCAGGAAACCGTTGCGGTATTCGTAGGACGTCGGCGTCTCGTCTGGGGGAAGCAGCGCCACCAGCCGTCCGACGTCGTCGTAGCGGTATTCGGTCACGGCGCCCAGCGGGTCCTGCTCGGCGATCAAGCGACCTTGTTCGTCGTAGGCCTTGAGGTGCTCGCCGCCGTCGGGCTCGACCTTGCGCACCAGCCGCGCCCGCTCGTCGTGGACATACACCTTCTGACTACCATCCAGGTGCCGGACCGTGACGCTGCCGTCTTCGCCCCAGGTGTAGCGACTGTCCATCTGCGCAAACGAGGCCCAATGCCGTACGCAGCGGGACGCCGGTCCGACGCCTTGCCATTCCCAATAAAAACTCGCGCCACCGGCCAGTTGTCGCTGGAGGATGACGTGTTGGTCGTCGTAGTCGTAGCGTTCGCTTTCACCAGCGGCATTGGTCGCTTCGATCAGTCGGAAACGTCCGTCGTAGCGGTAGGAAACCAGCGTCTGTTCGGTCCGCCAGGCTTCGTCGAGGGTAATAGCGGGATGGAAGCTCTGGTAATCGACGGCGATCAGGTGGCGCTGCTCGTAACGCAGGCGCAGGGCGCGCCCGGCGCCGTTGTCCAAACGGCAGATGTCGCCATGGATGTTGCGCTGGAGGGTCAGGCGGTTGTCGTAGCGGTCGCTGAGGGCGCTCAGGTGGCCGTCGCGAAAGTGCAGAAATGCTGCGTTTTCGCCGGGCTGGGCGACGATCAGTTCGTCTGCCTCGGCCCCCAGGTAGATCGCCGCGCGAGCCAGGCTGTTGTGGATCGCCGGACGCTGGGCGCTGGGCAGTGGAAAGGTCGTGCGGCGGTTTTCCTGATCGACCCAGGTGACCTGCTCGCCCTCAAGTTCCAAGCGATGGGCCAGGGCATGGCTCCAACCGCGCCCGAGGCCGACGTCCAGGTCAGCGGCGCTGGTGCGGTACAAACGGGTGAAGACGAACGGCAAGCGGCCATCGAGGGTGCCGTCGTCGAGGGTCAGCAGTTCTTCGCCGGTGACCATCGACACCGGGCAGCCGCTGGTCTGGGTCTGGGACGCGGTATCGGCGGGGTCGCCGTTGGGGTTTTTCGACTGGGTGGGGGCGTCGTCGTGGGGTTCGTATTTACTCAGTCGCGTAGATGCCTGGGATTTTTCCCGCACGATCGGAGCCGGGTTGCTGACCGACAGCGGCGCGGAATCCCCAGTGGCGATCTGTAACGGTCTGACAGGCGCCGGCCCCACCGACGGTCCTTGACCGGCGATTACTACTGGCTTCAGTACATCGGCATGTTTGTTGAGGCTGTCGCCGCCAAGTTGGCCCAAACGCTGACTCGATGCCTGCAACCACTCGCGGGCGCGCTCCGAGCGGACATGGCGCAACACTTTGCCGCTCATACGAAGCCCAACGCCCAGCCCACCGGTCACACGCGCCAAGAGGAAGTTGATCAAAATCGAGGCGCGCATTTCCCCCAGGAGTTCGGCCAGGTACTGCGGCGGCAGCATCCGCAGCCAACCGATGAACGCCGCGGTGTAGACGAAGAGCAAGGGCTCGTCGCTGAGGATCATCAGGCCTTTGGCAATTGCCTCCGATGAGGCTTTCAGCAGTTGCTCAAGCTCAGTCTCGGTGAGGTATTCCAGCAGTTTTTCACTGTTGGCCTGTAGATCCGCCAACAGATCGAAGACCTGTTTTACGTCGTCCCATAGCCCAAACAGGGCGTTTTCAAAGCCACGTAGCTGGGCGTCCTGCAATGCGTTGAAGCGCTTTACAAAACCGCTCTCGGAAGACGCCTTCCACAACGGTTGAAACTCGTTCCATTCCGCTTTCAGCCAACCTTCGAGCTCGACGATCTCGAGCTGGTAGGACGCGTACAGCGCCTTGACATGATCGGTCGTGATACCTGGAAAAAAACTGATGCGGTAACGCTGTCCGCGGTCGCATTCGGGTACTTCCAAAATGCCGCTGGGGCCAATGACATGAGGGATCGGATCGCCAAAGATTTCCTTCCCCCGCTCGTCTTTAGTGATCGGTTCCAACACCACTGGTGTGTCGCCGATCGGCACGAAACGCGAGGCTTGGAACATGTGCACCAGCGTCAGCGGGCCTTGTGCCGGACACCTCGCCACCACGGCGCTGACCTGCTTGCCATCGTCTTTCGCGGGTGCGAGCGACACCTCCTTGCCAACTTTAAACACCTGCTTAATGTCTAGCGTCCGATTGGTCCAGAATCTTTCCGCCCAACTGTCGTAGTCACCCAGGCAGCGGCGAAAGTCCTGCAGTACTTCCTCGACATCGGGCGAGTTCATGGCGGCCAAGACCAGCGAACCGATGGCGCCGGTTAATGACGGGATCTTGTCAGGGAACTTCATGCAGGCAGCTCGCGGCGCGGGAGTGGGCGCGAGACTGTGCCGGGGATGGCAGAGGAAATAAGTCAGGTAAAGAAGCGGGGGGTGTAGGGCAATTCTCTAAATTAGGCCAACGTTGCCAGAATTTCGCCAAAACCCCTTGGTTTCTGTCGCGGTGTTTATAGTCATCGACGGGGTTCGCACGCCAAGCGTTTGAATTTAGCGAATCGCCCTACATCCTTTGTCCCCTTCCACTGACTGAATTCAACTGTCATCCACGGCAGAGTCTCGCGTCCGCCCCCGCACCGAGATTCCTGCATGCCCAACTACGACAAAATTCTTGCCCAGGGCAATGTCATTGGTTCGCTGGTGATGGCAGTCATGGACTCGGATCACCCGGATGTCGAGGCGGTGCTGCACGACTTTCGCCACTGCCTGAACGACTACGACGCTTGGGCGGAAGACTTCTGGACCGGCCAAGCGCTAGACATCGAGCAGGTGTTCAAGGTGGGCAACGAGGTGTCCCTCGCGCCCGCAAAAAATGACAGCGAGCAGTTCAGCGCCGTAGTGGCGAGGTGTCCGGCACAAGGCCCGCTGACGTTGGTGCACATGTTTCAGGCCTCGCGTTTCGTCCCGATCGGCAACACGCCGGTGACGCTCGAACCGATTATTGAGGGCGAGCCGGGGAAGGAAACCTTTGGCGAGCCAGTCCCTCACGTCATCGGCCCTAGCGGTATTTTGGAAATACCCGAATGCGACCGAGGCCAGCGTTACCGCATCACCTTTTTTCCAAATGTCACGACCGATCATGTCAAGGCGCTGTACGCGTCCTACCAGCTCGTGATCGTCGAACTCGAAGGTTGGCTGAAAACCGAGTGGAACGAGTTTCAACCGCTCTGGAAGGAATTTTCTGAAGGCGGCTTCGTGAAGCGCTTCAACGTGTTGCAACAAGCTGAGCAGCGTGGTTTTGAAAGAACTGTGTATGGGCTGTGGGACAGCGTCAAACAGGTCTTCGATCTGTTGGCGGATTTGCGGGCCAACAGTGAAAAGCTGCTGGAATTCCTCACCGAGGCCGAGCTTGAGCAACTGCTGAAAGCCTCATCGGAGGCGATTGCCAAAGGCCTGATGATCCTGAGTGATGAGCCCTTGCTCCTCGTCTACACGGCGGCCTTCACCAGTTGGTTGCGGATGATGCCGCCGCAGTACAGAGCCGAGGTCATGGGAGAAATGCGCGCCTCGGTGCTGATCAATTTCCTCTTGGCGGCAGTCACCGGTGGCCTGGGCGTAGGCCTGCACCTGAGCGGCAAGGCGCTGCACTTGATCCGCTCGGAACGGGCCCGCGAGTGGTTGCAGGCATCGAGCCAGCGCTTGGGCCAACTTGGCGGCGACAGCCTCAACAAACATGCCGATGCACTGAAGCCGGTAGTCATCGCCGGCCGAGGGTCGTCAGTGGGGCCAGCGCCTGTCAGGCCGTTGCAGATCACCGCTGGGGATTCCGCGCCGCTGTCGGTCAGCAATCCGGCCCCAATCGTGCGGGAAAAATCCCAGGCCGCTGCGCGACTGAGCAAATACGAACCCCACGACGACGCTTCCACCCAATCAAAAAACCCCAACGGCGACCCCGCCGACAGCGCCGCCCAGACCCGCACCCACGGCTGCCCAGTATCGATGGTCACCGGCGAAGAACTGCTGACCCTGGAAGACGGCACCCTCGACGGACGCCTGCCGTTTGTCTTCACCCGCCTCTACCGCACCAGCGCCGCCGAACTGGACGCAGGCCTCGGCCTCGGCTGGAGCCATGCCCTGGCCCATCGCCTTTTGATCGAAGGCGAGGAAGTCATCTGGATCGACCAGGAAAACCGTCGCACCTCGTTCCCCCGACCGAACCTGCAACGTCCGGCGATCCACAACAGCCTGGCCCGCGCGGCGATCTACCTGAGCAGCGAGCCGGACGAACTGATTGTCGCCCAGCCCGGCGAAGGCCCCCCTTTCCTACACTTTCGCAACGGTCATCTGATCGCCCTGAGCGATCGGTACGACAACCGCCTGACCATCCAACGCAACATCTACGGCGATATCAGCCGCCTGGACAACGGTGCCCAGCGCAGCCTGCGCCTGCGTTACGAGCATCGTCACCTGGTCGCCATCGACTACCAGAGCTTTCACCCCGAACGGCTGCCAGATGAAGCCTGGCGCACCGAACAGACGCTGGCGACCTACCGCTACGACGCGCGTTGGCGACTCATCGAAGCGACCAACGCCGCCGGTGAAAGCGAACGCTACGACTACGACGACCGACACATAATCCTGCAGCGACAACTGGCCGGTGGCGCGAGTTTTTATTGGGAATGGCAAGGCGTCGGCCTGGCGGTCCGCTGCGCTCGGCACTGGGCTTCGTTCGCGCAGATGGACAGCCGCTACACCTGGAGCGAGGACGGCAGTGTCATTGTCCAGAACCTCGATGGCAGCCAGGAAGTGTACGTCCACGACGAGCGGGCGCGGCTGGTGCGCCAGGTCGACCCCGATGGCGGCGAGCACCTCAAGGCCTATGACGAACAGGGCCGATTGATCGCCGAACAAGACCCGCTCGGCGCGGTAACCGAATACCGCTACGACGAAGTCGGACGGCTGGTGGCGCTGATTCCGCCTGAAGGCGAGCCCACTTCCTACGAATACCGCAACGGTTTCCTGCACGCCCGGCAGCGGGGCAAAGCCGTGTGGACCTACCGGCGCAATACCCGAGGGGACGTGATCGTCCTCATCGAGCCGGAAGGCCGGCGCACGGAATATGCCTACGACGCCCATGGGCAACTGCTGGCGACGTACGACCCGGACGGCGGCGAACATCGCTTCACCTGGAGTCGCCTGGGCCAACTGACCGAAGAGATCCTGCCCGACGGCAGTCGCCGGTGTTTTTCCTACGACGCCCTGGGGCGTTTACTCAGCCGCCAGGACGAACACGGCGCGCTCACGCACTACCAATGGGACGCCGTCGGCCGCCTGCTGCAGGTGACCTTGCCCAACGGTGCCACCCGGACCTGGCGCTACAACGCCTACGGCAAGGTCACCGCCGAGTGCGATGAACAAGGGCGTCTGACCCGCTACGAATACGCCGACGACCTGCACCTGATCAGCCGCCGCCTCAACCCCGACGGCAGCGAGCTGAAATACCGCTACGACTCGGCGCGGCTGTTGCTGACCGAAATCGAAAACGAATCCGGCGAAAAATATCAGCTGGACTACACGCCCGGCGGACTGATCCGACAGGAAACCGGCTTCGACGGCCAGCGCACCGGTTATGCCTACGACCTCAACGGCCACCTGCTGGAAAAAACCGAGTTTGGCGCCGATGGCAACCAACGAATCACCGCGTACCAACGCGACACCGCCGGCCGCCTGCTGCGCAAAACCTTGCCGGACGGCGCGACGATCGATTACCGCTACGACGCTCTCGGACGCTTGGTCAGCGTCGACGACGGCCACTGGCCGCTGGCCTACGAATACGACGCGCAAGACCGGCTCGTCGTCGAACACCAGGGCTGGGCCACCCTGCGCTATCGATATGACAGCGTTGGCCGCTTGATCCATTGCCGCCTGCCCGACCACAGCACCCTCGACTACCGCCACGCACCGGGCGGCGCGCTGTTTGCCATCGACCTCAACGGCACGTGCCTGACCGAACACCGTTACAAAGGCGGGCGCGAACGGCAACGCCAGCAAGGCCTGCTGCTCAGCGATTACACCTACGACGAACAGGGTCGCCTCAAAGCCCAGACCGTGTGGCAAACCCAGCAGCAACAACTTTTCTGGCGCGACTATTCCTACAGCGCCAATGGCAACCTCGCCGCGCTGTCCGACACACGAAACCGACGCAGCTACCAGTACGACGCGCAAGATCACCTGCTGCGCATCGACTACACCCACAGCCAAGCCCCGGAACATTTCGCCCACGACCCAGCGGGCAATCTGCTGATGATGGACCGCCCCGGCCCGACCACCCTCAAGGGCAACCGCCTGCTGATGGAGGGCGACCGCCACTACGACTACGACGCCTACGGCAACCTAGCTCGCGAACGCCGCGGCAAAGCCCAGTGCCTAATTACCGAGTACCGCTACGACAGCCAGCACCGCCTGATCGGCGTCACCACCCCGGACGGCAACGAAACGTCCTACCGCTACGACGCCTTCGGCCGACGCATCAGCAAGACCGTGGACAGCCAGACCACCGAATTCATCTGGCAAGGCGACCAAGTCATCGCCGAAAGCAGCAACAGCCACTACCAAAGCTACGTCTACGAGCCCGGCACCTTCCGCCCCCTCGCACTGCTCGAAGGCGAAGGTCCGGAAAAAGCCACGCCGTTCTACTACCACCTCGACCACCTCGGCACACCGCAGGAACTGACCAGCCACCAAGGTGAAGTGGTTTGGGCGGCGCGCTATAACGGCTACGGCAAACTCACCGGACTGCTGCACGGCGACGGCAAGCGACTGGAGCAACCGCTGCGCTTCCAAGGGCAGTACCACGACCGGGAAAGCGGCCTGCATTACAACCGGCACCGGTACTACAATCCGGAGACAGGGCGGTATCTGACGGCGGATCCGAGCAAGCTCAAGGGAGGGCTTAACGCCTATCGCTACACCCTGAACCCGACGGGGTGGGTGGATCCGTTGGGGTTGGTGGATTGTCCGGGGAATGATGGGTGTAAAAAGCCGGCGGTTGGGGAGCAAGATCCGGCGGCTAAAGTCGGGGTGGATGAGGGATCTCCACCACCTCCGGCACCACCAAAACCAGACAAATGGAGTCGGCACCCTAAAAGTATCCAAGACCAGATGGCCCTAGAGTCTGCGAAAGCGGACAAAGGCCTTGTAATTATTGAAGAACTAGACGATCCAAATTACTACAAAATGGAGAAAATGGAACTAAAAGTAAAATCAAAAAACAGGAATGACTCCGTAGTGCATTATGTTCGTGACCCGAGCACAGGCAAACTGATGGACTTTAAATTTAAAAAGCACAGTACCGACGACATAAAGCCATGGGGCAATGACCCCTCGGTACCACCTGGGATTTTTGAGAAATGAAAGCCACATGCATATTGAACAATCTAAGTAGTAGCGCTCTGACGCCAGAAACAGCTGCCCGTCTGAAACGATATATATCCTTCCCCGATGGTGAGTTGAATCTCGTGATTGGCAAAGAATATATTGTTTATGGGGTGGAGTTTCGAGACAACTGCCCTTGGTTATACATCTGCATTGATGAGTACGATGAGTACCCAATACCGCTTGCAGCAGACTTCTTCAAAATCACTGACGGACGCCTTTCATCCCACTGGCAGCTCAACTTTAAAGTGACCAATACCGGAAGAAACAAAACCCAGTTAGTTTTTTTTGAATGGGCTACTGATAACTTATTTTATGAAAACCTTATCTCGGGCGACGATCACGCTGAGGTCATTTTCGACAAGTATAGAAAAATTATGGACGCAGAGTAGCTAGGACAGTTTACTGATGCGCACTTCCGGCAGGCAATCCCATAAAATGATCGCCAAAAAAATAACTATTGAGCTTCACGGAAAAATCAATCACGCAACTCTTGAATACGACAGAGGAGATATAGCTCTGACAGTAAAAATTCCTGGAAAATCAGAGAAAACATACACAGGCCTTGATTACTACACATGCCTCGGCAAGGTACGACAAGATTTCCCCAACATTAAATTTCTGTGCAAGGGTTCGAAAATCAACGTCTACCCTTCGCGTATGTGCTCGCAAATGGCTAGCGGACTAGTAGCTTACGAAGTCTCTTGGGGCAAAGCCGCAGGCAGGGAGAACATAGTCCAAATCTTTGATTACGAGGACAAAAATTTAGTCACCGACATTAACATTCAGCTAGATTATCACAAGCGATGGCTGCTATCTCTACACGAAGACTCGTGACACCTGCAATGATATTGATGGTTCATTATGCACGTGAATTCTCAAGTGTAGGACTCTAACCGCGTAAAAAATTATGCCATTGCATGCCGGGGGGAGCACACATACCGCAATCACAAACACCGCGCCATAAGCCACTGCTCTTCCCCCCAAGCCTCAAAACGCTCCAGCACGTCCCAACCCAGCTTGGCGTAATAATCACGTTGGCTGTGGGTGTGCAGGAACAAGGTGATGATTCCAGCCTCTCGCGCATGGCTGCAGATGCCTTCGATCAACTGCGCTGCAAGCCCTCTGCGTCGAGCCTCTGGGGTGATGAACACACACGCCAGCCACGGGCCCAGCTCAGGCTGGTCAGGCAGGTCGTGGCTGGCAAGTGAAGCGCCGCCGAGCAACTGGTCGTGTTCCATGGCGATCAGGCACTTCCAGCGGCCATCGTGCTGCCCCGCAGCGAATTCCTGCTGCCAACTGGCGAGGGATTGCTGGGCGAATTCATAACTGAACTCCCGATGGAGCCACTCGGCCATCTGGTCGCTTTTATCCATGTGGTTAGTGAGCCAATCCATCTGCAGCATTTGAAACACTCCTTGTATTTAGTCAGCCGGCTGCTGACCCGCTTTGCTCGAAAGAAGACACCCGCGAGCAGGGTCCGTTAACCCGTTTATGATCCGAGAGTGTTACAGCGTCCGAATCAACGCTTCGGCGTGCAGACGAAACACAACATAAGCTTCATCAAAGCTCGGGCGGACATTGCCAAAAATCAGCGGCATGAGCTTCGCGTCATACTGGCTACGAATCTGCGCATCCGAACTCGCCTGATGGAGAGCGCACTGCATGACATTTCCCGGATCGTCAGCAAATGGAGGAAACTGCCGACCAAATTCGAGCGCATCAAACTCCACCAGACGTTTGAAACCGAGAGCGGCTCGTTCGCCGACAGCCAGATCGCCACGGCTTATGCAGTAAACATCATAGATATGCCGCACCAACGTATCGTCCCACGGCTGGAGCATCGCTCCGGCTTGGTGTTGGGCGTAGCGGCGAAGAAACGAAATGACTTTCTCCGCAAGCGTTTCCTCAACCGCTACGCAGGCAATATCACCCAATCGCCCAGACCTGGCGGCGAGTCGATTGACCAGGTACTCCAGCGGCTGCTGAGTCACTTCAAACTGTGGGATTCGCGCAGTCAGCTCAAGGCTTAGATAAGGGCGCAAACTGGTGTCGTGAGGGTATTGCGGAGCATATTGCCAACGACTGGCGAAGTATCGGTTTTCATTCCGGGCAACACGCGCTTCCACTATTGCCTCGAAACCGAGCTCGGCGAGGACATGACAAACCTGAGCCTTCAGGTTGCTGAGATGCCGCTTCTGAGCCGAGGCACTTAACGCATCAGGCTCGTCCAAAACGATCTTTAAGTCGACGTCCTCCGACATACGCTCGATCAGTTGGTAAGCCTTCGACAGGCTTGTGCCGCCGCAAAACACCAGGCGAACACCTGGAAACCGCATCCCCATCAGAGCTTGCAAAGCATCCGTCAGGGGACGTCTTTTTCCAGGATGCTAGCCGTAAGCAGCCCGACATCGACCTCAGCCAACACCGCATCGATTAACTCGACCTGTTCAGGCGTGATGATTTTCATAAACGACGTACCGACCACCGAAGCCGAGCTTGCGATTAATACGCCGTGAACCTGTGTCAAAAACGATGCCGGCGGGTAGCTGCAAGCTATCGCTGGCGTTGTATTCACGCACTGCGCGTCCCGCCGTGATCTTCACGCCAAGCTTTTGCAGAACCAAAGGTGCCAAGACTTCAAGGGGGCGAACCGGTATCGGCTTGCCCGTAAGCACACTGGCCTTGGCCTTTGCGAAGACACCCACGCCGAGCTTGACCAATACACCGTTGGCCACCAGATGACGCAGCGCTCGGGATACCTGCGCGGGGCTGCCGAAGTCGGAAAACTCGGAGCGTAGAAACACATCGTCCTTTCGCAAGGCGATTGATCTTTTAAGCCGCTCTTCGATAACCATGGCTTACCTCCCGGCAGCACCTAACAAAAATTAACTCTCAACAGATTGTTTTATAAGGAGATTTAAATACAAATAGTGCTCATAGCTCGCTCAGTATAAATCAGAGTCAAAACATCGGCCAATGCAGCCTTGAAACAGGATCGCATGCACAGCGCACAATTCATTTCAGGCACAAAACCTGTGGGAGCGAGCTTGCTCGCGAATGCGGTGGGTCAGCCGCCATTGAGGTTGACTGAAACACCGCATTCGCGAGCAAGCTCGCTCCCACATTGGTTATTTCTTGCACAGATCACTGGTTTTAGATGCCTATCCGCGCTCATTCTCGAGAAATACCCGCCTGCAAGCCCTCAACCTATCGTAATCTCGCACCTGTATAAGCCCAGCCCCGCAACCGGCCGAGATCTCACCCCGATGCCCTCCATCTACCAACTCAAGCCCGCCTTTCAAAACCTGCTGCGCCCCATGGTCCAACGCCTCTACAACAACGGTGTCACCGCCAACCAGGTCACGGTGCTCGCCGGCATCGTTTCGGTATTGGTCGGCGCGGTCATCGCCTGGTTTGCCAACCATCCGTGGATCTTCGTCCTGGTACCAATCTGGATGTTCCTGCGCATGGCGTTGAATGCCGTGGACGGCATGTTGGCGCGGGAGTTTGGCCAGCAATCGCATCTGGGCGCCTACCTCAATGAGCTATGCGATATCATCGCCGACGCTGCCCTGATCCTGCCTTTTGCCCTGTTTGCCGATTCCAGTCTATTGCTCGTGTTGTTGGTCACGCTGTTGGCGTTGTTCAGCGAATACGCCGGCGTGCTCGGGGCAATGGTGGGGGCTTCGCGGCGCTATGACGGGCCGATGGGCAAGAGTGATCGCGCCTTTGTGTTGGGCGTGTTGGCGACCGGCATTGCCCTGGGTTGGCTCGGGGCGCTCTGGGTCGATGGTGTGATGGCGGTAGTTGCCGCCCTGCTGGTTTATACCTTGGTCAATCGGGTCCGTCATGGCCTGGGCCAAGTGAAGGAAAACGCTCCCTCAGCATAAAGGAACTTGCAATGCGCGAAGCCCAGGAACTGACGTTCACCACCCACGATGGCGTGGAGTTGTTCTACCGGCACTGGCCGGCTGTCGACGCGGCCGCGGGTGAGCCCCGCCAGGCTGTGTTGTTGTTTCATCGTGGTCATGAACACTCCGGGCGCATTGCGCACCTGGTGGATGAACTGGACCTGCCCGGGTTCGACTTCTTTGCCTGGGACTCGCGCGGCCATGGCCAGTCGCCTGGCGAACGGGGCGACAGCCCGAGTTTTGCCACCAGTGCCCGGGATGTGCAGACCTTCTGCGATAACATCGGCGCGGCGCATCAGATCGACGAAGCGAACATCGCCGTGGTCGCACAAAGCGTCGGCGCGGTGATCGCGTCCACCTGGGTCCACGACTACGCGCCGCGCATTCGCTCGCTGGTGCTGGCGTCGCCAGCGTTCAAGGTCAAGCTCTACGTGCCGTTCGCCCGTTCGGGCCTGGCGCTGATGCGCAAGTTCCGTGGCAATTTCTTCGTCAACAGCTACGTCAAGGCGAAATTCCTCAGCCATGACCCGGAGCGCGTGGCGTCCTACGACAGCGATCCGTTGATTACCAAGGCCATTTCGGTGAACGTGCTGCTGGGCCTGTACGAAGCCGCCGACCGCGTGGTGGCCGATGCCCAGGCGATCCAGGTGCCGACGCAACTGTTGATCTCCGGATCGGACTTTGTCGTGCACCGCAAACCCCAGGAGCAGTTCTTTGAGCGCCTGGGCAGCCTGCACAAAGAGAAGCACATCCTGCCGGGCTTCTTCCACGACACCCTCGGCGAGAAGAACCGCGCGCCGGCCGTTGCCAGTGCCCGCCGCTTCATCCTGCAGAACTTTGCCCGACCGCTGGACCGCCCTTCCCTGCTCGACGCCGATCGCCTGGGCGCGACCTGCGCCGAAGCCGAAACCCTGGCCACGCCGCTGCCGCACAACTCGCTGCGCGACCTCTACTGGCGCATGACCCGCGCCAGCATGCGCTTTGGCAGCAAGTTGTCGGCCGGGGTGAAGCTGGGCTTCGACACCGGGTTCGACTCCGGCAGCACCCTGGATTACGTCTACCGCAACCGCCCCACCGGCACGTCGGCGCTGGGCAGGATGATTGACCAGAACTACCTGAACTCCATCGGCTGGCGCGGCATTCGCCAGCGCAAGCTGAACGTCGAGGAGCTGCTGCGCCTGGCGATGGCCGAATTGCGCGCCCAAGACCGCGAGGTGCGCATCGTCGACATCGCCGCCGGCCATGGCCGCTACATTCTCGAAGCGCTGCAAGGCGTCAGCCCGTTGCCCGAGTCGATCCTGCTGCGCGACTACAGCGACATCAACGTGCGCGACGGCAGTGCACTGATCGTGGAAAAAGGCTTGGGCGATATCGCCCGATTCGTCAAAGGCGATGCCTTCGACCGCCAGGATCTGGCGGCGCTGGAGCCGAAACCAACCCTCGCCGTGGTGTCGGGCCTGTACGAGCTGTTTGCCGATAACCAACTGGTCGGCGGCTCCCTCGCCGGCCTGGCCGAAGCTGTGGAGCCTGGCGGTTTCCTGGTCTATACCGGCCAGCCGTGGCACCCGCAACTGGAACTGATCGCCCGCGCCCTCACCAGCCACCGCGCAGGTCAGGCCTGGGTGATGCGTCGACGTACACAGGCGGAAATGGATCAATTGGTTGAGGCGGCGGGCTTCCGCAAGATCACCCTGCGGGTCGATGAATGGGGCATTTTCAGCGTTTCGCTGGCCCAGCGAGTGCAGTAATGAGCGCCGTCATCGCCCCGGCCCGCGAGCCCGCACTGCTGAAACCGGCGGTGCTGTGGCTGCTGTTGCTGGCGCCGCTGTTCTTCACCACCTATGGCTTCGCCACTTGGGTCACGTCCCAGCGTGACGACGTCGGCACGCTGGTGTTCGCCTGGGAAAGCCACATGCCGTTCATGGCCTGGACCATCGTGCCGTACTGGTCGATCGATCTGCTGTACGGCCTGTCCTTGCTGTTGCCCACCAGCCGCGAAGAACTCAAGCGCCACGCCTTGCGCCTGCTCACGGCGCAGGTGATTGCGGTCAGTTGCTTTTTGCTCTGGCCATTGCGCTTCACCTTCCCCCGCCCGGAAATGGACGGGGTGTTCGGTTGGTTGTTCGAAGTGCTGGCGGGTTTCGACAAGCCGTTCAATCAAGCGCCGTCGCTGCACATCGCGTTGCTGGTGGTGCTGTGGGTCTGCTATCAGCGGCATCTGCAGGGCTTCTGGCGCTGGGTGATGCACGGTTGGTTCGCGTTGATCGGCGTGTCGGTGCTGACCACTTATCAACATCACTTCATTGACCTGCCCACGGGCGCGTTGGCCGGTTGGCTGTGTGTCTGGTTGTGGCCGCTGGACCGTCCGAGTCCGCTGCTGAGTGCGCGGCTGGCGACGGATCCTGCCTGCCGACGCTTGGCCCTGCGTTATGGCTTGGGCGCGGCGGTGCTGTTCATCCCGGCGTTTGCCTTGGGCGGCGCGTGGCTCTGGCTGATCTGGCCGGCGGTCGCGGTGCTCGTGGTGGCGCTGAATTACCTGCTGTTCGGTGCCGACGGTTTCCAGAAGCGTGCCGACGGCCGCTTGAGTCCGGCGGCGCGCTGGTTGCTGGCGCCTTACCTGGCGGCGGCGTGGATCAATTCGCGCGGCTGGACGCGCAAGCATCCGCAGCCGGACCAGGTGGCGGATAACGTCTGGCTGGGGCGAATCCCCACGCCGATGGAGTTGAAGGACAGCGCGTTTACCGGCGTGCTCGACCTCTGCGCAGAACTGTCCATGGACAGTACGGGCGTTGCCTATCGCTCGTTGCCAGTGCTCGACCTGACCGCACCGACCGCCGAGCAATGCCTGAAAGCCGCAGAGGCCATCGAAAGCCTGCGCCAGCACGGTCCGGTGCTGGTCTGCTGCGCCCTGGGTTATTCGCGCAGCGCCACGGCGGTGGTTGCCTGGTTGTTGCACAGTGGGCGGGCAGCGAACGTTGACGCGGCAATCGTGCAAATCCAGCGCGCTCGGCCGCGTATCGTCTTGCACGCGGCACACCGTCGCGCGCTGGAGCAGTTATCCACAGCACAGGGGAATGTCCATGATCACTGATATGGAGCTCCACACCGTGGCGAGCCTGTTGCGCCGGGGGCATTCGCTGGACCAGCTGTCCACCGGGCTGACGCTGCTTGGGGCGCTGCTGGGGTTGGGGCAGTGGCTGGTGGGCGTTATCGATCCGTGGTTGCTGCTGTTGAGTGCCACACTGATCGTCCTCGGCGTGCTGGAGAAATACTGGGCGCTGCGCGTGGCATTCGATGCCGATCTGTTCCAGCGCATGGCTGACAGCACCCAATCCCTGGCCGAACGCACCTATACCTTGGACCAGGCCCTCACCTCGCTGGGCCTGCAACCGGCCGCACGTGCCGGCCGTCTCTGGACCGAACGCCGGCACGGCGCGTTGTTGCTGCTGCGTCGGCAATCGCGGTTGCTGGCCATACAAGTTGTCTTGGTACTGGGCTTCATCCTGGCCAGTCCCTGGTTAGCTTCAGGTATGTAGGAGCTGGCGAAGCCTGCGATCTTTTGATCTTGATCTTCTGCTCTCGACTCAATGGGCTGTGGAAAGATCGCAGCCTCGCTTCGCTCGACAGCTCCTACAAGAGCCCAGCGGGAGCAAGCTCCCTCGCCACAGTTATGCTTATGTTTCTCAGGACAAGGAATCCTCATGTTCGAACCCGTGGTCGCTAACCTCATCACCTCCGCCGCCCGCATGGTCACGGGCGCTCGCAGCCTGTGGCTCGGCTGCGCGCCGACGCCGGTGCAACGGATCTACTTCGCCAACCACAGCAGCCACGGTGACTTCGTGTTGCTCTGGGCCTCGCTGCCGCCGGCGCTGCGCAAGCTCACCCGCCCGGTAGCGGGGGCCGATTACTGGCAAACCAGCCCGATGCGTCGCTACATCATCAACCGGGTGTTCAACGGCGTGCTGGTGGACCGTGAGCGCAAGGATCCTTCCTACAGCCCATTGCAGCCGATGCTCGATGCGCTGGAAAACGGCGACTCGCTGATCATCTTCCCGGAAGGCACACGCAATCCGGAGGAAGGCCTGTTGCCCTTCAAGAGCGGAATTTATCACTTGATGAAAAAACACCCCGAGGTCGAGGTGATCCCGGTGTGGATCGCCAACCTCAACCGCGTCATGCCCAAAGGCCGCGTCCTGCCTCTGCCGCTGTTGTGCACCACCAGTTTCGGTGCGCCGCTGTGCATCGAGGAAGGTGAAAGCAAAGAGCAATTTCTTGAACGCAGCCGCGCCGCGCTGCTGGCACTGGCCCCGGAGCACGTCTGACATGGATCGATATACCCTGATGTTGTTTGGCGGGATCGGCGCCATTCTGGTGCTGGCTTCGTTGATCGGTTTCATTCTCAGGCTGCGGACCAAAGGCGCGCCGAACTCGGTTATCGATAACCTCAACGCCCGGATCAATGCCTGGTGGATCATGGTGCTGGTGATCGGCATCGCGTTCTGGCTCGGCAATGCCGCGGTGATCCTGTTGTTCTACGCGGTGTCGTTCTACGCCCTGCGGGAATTCCTGACCCTCACACCCACCCGACGCAGCGATTATCCAGCCCTGGTGGCCGCGTTCTACCTGGCGCTGCCGCTGCAATACCTGTTGATCTACTACGACTGGTACGGGCTGTTTTCGATCTTCATTCCGGTGTATGTGTTCCTGCTGCTGCCGATCCTGGCGTCCCTGGGCGGCGACAGCACGCACTTCCTGGAGCGCGCTTCCAAGGTTCAGTGGGGCTTGATGATCGCGGTGTTCTGCATCTCCTTCGTGCCCGCCTTGCTGACGCTGGACATCGCCGGTTTCGAAGGGCGCAACCTGTTGCTGATCGCGTACCTGGTGATCGTGGTGCAGCTCTCGGATGTGTTGCAGTACGTCTGCGGCAAGCTGTTCGGCAAACACAAGATCGCGCCGAACCTGTCGCCCTCGAAAACCGTGGAAGGGTTTGTCGGCGGCATTTTCCTGGCCTCGCTGATCGGTGGCGCGTTGTGGTGGATCACGCCGTTCAATCCTTGGCAGTCGTTCCTCATCGCCTTGCTGATCAACTTGCTGGGGTTTGCTGGCGGCATCGTCATGTCAGCGATCAAACGCGACCGCGGCGTCAAGGACTGGGGCCACATGATCGAAGGCCACGGCGGCATGCTCGACCGGTTGGACTCGGTGTGCTTCGCGGCGCCGATCTTCTTCCACCTGGTTCGGTACTGGTGGACCTGAGAAAACAGCGGGCTGCCTGACCCTGTGGGAGCGAGCTTGCTCGCGATAGGGCCAGGTCAGCCGACATCGAATCGGCTGATCCACCGCCATCGCGAGCAAGCTCGCTCCCACAGGGGGTTGGGTGTGGAGGGGGTAATCAGTCGAGGATCAGATGCGGCAGAAACCGGCTTGAATCCTTGGTGATCAGGCTGTTGTCTTCCCGCACGCCGATGCCGGCGGCCTGGTCGCCGATGACCCAGGAGCCAACCAGCGTGTAGCTGTCGCCAAAGCGTGGCAGTGGCGCGAATTCCTGGAGGATGAACGGCGCGTCGGTGTAGGGGCCGTCTTCTTTTACGATCAGGCCATCAGCGGTTTGCAGCTCGATGTTGGCGCCTTCCCGGGAAAAGAACGGCTTGCGCACCCAGCCCTTGGGCACCGCTTTGCTGGTGTCGGTATCCAGGTGGGCCGCGAGCAGGTTCGGGTGGCCTTTGTTGAATTCCCACAGCAGCGGCAGGATGCCTTTGTTCGAGATGATCGACTTCCAGGCCGGCTCGAAAAACTGCGTATCGCACTGGGCAATCGCTTCACCAAACGGCTCGTGGAAGATGAACTCCCAGGCATGCAGCTTGAACAGGTGCGGAATCCAGCGCTCTTCCAGGTCGACAAAACGCCCGTCACTGTTGAGGCCGATGTCTTCGATATCGATGTGCCGCGATTCAATGCCGACTTTTTCCGCGATCAGGCGCAAGTAGTCCGTGGTGCCCTTGTCTTCCACCGAGCCTTTCATCGAGGCGAAATAAAACGGCTCTTTGAGCTGCAACTGGGCAAAGGCCTGGTGCAGCTTGGTGTCGATGCTGTTGAACTGGTCGGCATGCTTGGGCAGCAAACCGCGCTCGATGCATTGCTCCAGCCAGCCCCACTGAAACGCCGCCGCCTCATAGAGGCTGGTCGGCGTGTCGTAGTTGAGTTCCAACAGCTTGGCGGGGCCCGTGCCGTTGTAGGAGAAGTCCATACGCCCATACAAATGCGGGTGGCCTTCGAGCCATGAAGTGCGCACCAGGTCGAAGAACGGCGCGGGAATGCTCAGGCGCTCCAGCAATTCTTCGCTCTGGACCACGCGGGCCACGAGGTCCATGCACATGTCATGGATCTCGGTGGTCGGGTCTTCCAGGTCGTCCTCGATCTGCTTGAGGGTGAACTGGTAGTACGCGCTTTCGTCCCAATAGGGTTCGTCGTCGATGGTGTGGAACAGAAAGCCGAGCTGCTCGGCGGTCTGTTTCCAGTCATGACGTTCTGCGCAATGGATCTTCTTCATGGCGCTGGTTCCTCAACCGCCGGAGCTGCTCGAACCGCCCCAACCGCTGCGGGCACTGGACTTGCTGCCGAAACCGCCACGAGACGTGGAGGACGCGACGGCCATCGCCTTGCTGCTCTTGATGGAATCGGTGTAGCTGCCGTACCGCGCCTGGTTGGACTTGGTAAAGGTCGAGCCACTGGACACACGCTGGCTGAGGGTCGAGGACCCGTAGTCGCCGCGATCATCGCGGTAGCGGTAGACCGGCTCGGAGTAATAACTGCTGCGGTTGCCGCTCAACATATTGCCGATCAGCATGCCGGTCAGCAGATTGCCGAAGCCTGAACCACCGACGTTCGCTTCCGAAGCCGGCAACTTGGCCCGGGCGGCATCGACCTCGGACTGCGTGACTTCGCCATCGGCGTTCAGCTCGAAACCACCCAGCTTGGGAAGGAACTTGCCGGCCGAGTCCTGCTGGCACCAATCGGGCACGAAGTCGGCATCGCAATCAGCCTGGCTGTCGTACACCGGCGCGATGCGACGATGCTCACCCATGGCGGTCATGTAGGCGGTGGAGCAAATATCCACCGGCAGCTTTTCATCGACACATTGCTGGACCGACTGGAAGTTGTACTTCTTCTGCAACTTGTAGGTTTTTTCCGTTGGCCCGCAGCCGGATATCGCCAGGGCGACCGACGCGGCCAGCGAAAGCTGGACGTACTTGCTTCGTTTCATCGGGTTCTCCGTGGCGCAATCAGTTCGTGGAAGGCGTCATGCACGCGGCGTTCAACATGCCGACGCTGATGGCCACGGCGGCGATGTAGATACCCGCGGCGATTTCACCGTTCTTGATCCGCGCGGAAGCGCCCTTGAGCACCAGGCTGGTCACCAGGAACGCCAGCAATTGAACGACAGCGGCGATCACCGCCCAGACAACGAAATCCAGCATGCTGATCGAATAGGCAATCACGTTGCTGGCCGGAATCGCGAAACCGATGACGGCGCCGCCCAGGGCGATGGCCGCCGCCACGTTGCCCGAACGGATCAGCTCGAACTCTTTGTGCGGCGTGACGCGGGTGTAGATGAACTGGAACAGCGCGAACAGCACGGCGGCGCCGAGGATGTACATGACAAAGCCAAGCACGGCGGCTTTGTTCAGGGAAATGGAGAGCGCTTCAAGCATGGACTTCTTCCTTATTCAAAGAGTGTTCAGGTCAGTGGTGTACAGCGAAATACCCAGCGAAGTGCTCAGGCTGACGGTGCCTTCGGCGTCCTCTTCGACGGAGAACAGCAAGAACTCCCGGCGATCCGTCAGGCCAGTGTCGCGGGCGTACAGCATCGAACGGTGCTCGACGCTGTAGGACTCATCCGGATTGCTCACGCGCTCGCTCAACGTCACCAGTTCTGTCTGGCCAGCCTCGGTGCCCCATTCGCGGGTGTACTCGACGCCGTCGTGGGTGTAGGTCGGCAGGCCGATCAGGCTTTCAGGACCGGCCAGGCGCCGCAACTCCGCTTCACTGTTGATCGTGACGTAGCTGAGGTAGTTGAACAGGATCACCGACTCGATCTGCCCGGCGATATCGCCACTGGTGTGTACTTGCAGCCAGTAGTCTTCGTCGTTCATGTAGCAGCGCGACAGCCAGTTCGACTGCCCGAGGTCGACGATGCCCAGGCTCCAGATCTGTTGGGAGCCGGGGATGACCACGCTGCTGTTGCCGTCGAGCAGCAACTTGAGCGTGGAGTCGAACATGACTTGCTTGCCGGAGGCCAGGCCCAGCGGCCCGGTGACAGGCGAGTTATTGCTGGCTGTCGTGTTCGCGTTCGGGGCCTCAAGCCCCATCAACTGTTTAAACCACCCCATGGGAAATTTCCTTGAGACGCGTGGAGGCGATGTAGAAGAGTTCTCCGCCCACGACGCGGGTGGCGCCGGGCGGGTTGATCGACGGGTGTCGGGCGCCCTTGGCGCGGTAACCAATCAGCGTAGCGTTGTGCTGTTCTTTCATTCGGGCATAAAGGTCGCCGAACGTCGCTTCAAACGCCTCGGGCAGTTTCATCAGGTACTGGGTGGCGCCTTGGCCGACACAGAGCAATTCATTGATGACCACCGACGAGCCCGGGTCCTGGGAGGCACGCACCAGCATTTCGATGGCCATGCTGGAGGTGCATTCCAGGCTCGGCGCATAGGCGCTGGCGAGGGCGGCGATTTCGCTGTCATTGAAATGCGCGACCACATGTCCTGCAGGGCCCAATTGATTGACCGCCAGCACGGTGGCCAGGGTCAGGTCGTCGGAATGGGTGCGCACCAGCACGCGTTCGGCACCCGGCACGCCGGCACGCTGCAACAGCGCGACGGAGGACAGGCTGTCGCCCTTGATGAACACTGTCTTGCCGGGCATGGGGTTTTCTTCGAGATCGCAATCGCAGATGACGATCAGGTTGTCATTGGAGGTTTCGTCCTGCAGCAGCAGTTCGATGACCCGCTCGCTGGAGGCGCCCTCCCAACCGATGAGCACCGTATGGCCGACCTTGCCGGTGAAATCGCCTTTGCCCTTCATGCCTTTTCTCCATACATCGATGACGCTGCTGGTGGTTTTGCCGATGACCGTCGTCAACAGGGCAATGCCCCCGAGCATGATCCAGGTCGCCACGAAAATTCGCCCGGCGGATGTCTGTGGCAACAGATCGCCATAGCCGACGGTGAGCGTGGTGGTGAGATAGAAGTAGATAAACGTGGCGGCGGCGATGAGGTGTTGCTCGCCCAGCAGCACCAGGCCGATCCAGGCCGTGGCCAGGTGCACGCCCAACGCAATGGCCAGGCCCGCCCAGCCGAACCGATGGAAGAAGGACGACGCGTACGTGCGCAACAAAAGGAAAATCGACATTCGTCCCTGACTCCGTGGGGCTTCGTTCCTGGCGGGATCATCACTCTGGCGTCTGAGGGCTCGAGCGTAGTGGCCGGACAGCATTAAACCTGTTGCGCGGCGTGGATAAAAGTACCCGCACCACAATTAAATCCATGGCGTGCCGGAGACTATTGTGGCGAGGGAGCAAGCTCCCTCGCCACGGGTTCACTCAGGACAACGTGTACCGATCACTCAGCCGATTTTTTCTTCAAGCGTTCCAGGATCGCATTGGCGCTGCCTTCGTTCGGCGTGATGCCGGCGTCGCGCAGCTTGCGCTCCAGGTCGGAGCCGGTCGAAGCCTCGGCCAGTTCGTCCTGGGCTTGCAGCTCAGCGGCACGTTGCTGTTGCTTGGCTTGCAGGCGGTTGAGCGTACCGACGGCGGTTTCCAGCTTGCCATTGGCGCCGCCGCTGGCGATCGAAGCACTGACCTGGGCCTTCTGCACGCTTTCGCGGGCCTTGGCCATGTCCACTTGCTGACGCAGGCTCTTGATCCGGCTTTCGGCCTTGGTGATGTCTTTGCGCATGTTGTCCGCGTAACCGCCGAATTCGGTCGCGTGCTTCTGCTCGGCGTCCAGTTCGTTGGTCAGGGTCGAAATGGCTTCGGCCACTTCCAGCGCCAGGTCTTCGCGGTTGGCCTGGATCGCGGCCAGGGCCTTGGCTTCCAGGTCCTTGATCTTGGCGTTGTATTCGCCGACGCGATCAGTCGCCAGCTTGTGTTTGGCCATGATGGTGACCAGCTCACGCTTGGCGTTGGCCAGCGCGCTGTCGGCATCACGGATTTCCTGGTCGAGGATGCGCAGGGCCTGTTGGTCGACGATCGATTCACCGACTTCGCTGGCACCGCCACGCAGTGCGGTGAACAATTTGCTCCAGATGGACTGAGTCATTGGATAGTTCCTGTTCGGTGAATTAATTGAAGAAGCGTTCGAAGGCTTCGCTGGCGCGCTGGACGTTGTCGACGAGGGTTTTGACCTCGGTCACGACGTTGGTCAGGCTGGAGTCGGAGCTCAACGCACCGAACATGTTGTAGACGACCTGTCCGTTGGGCATGGTCTCGATGCCGATGGACGACAGCGGGAACATTTCCCGGCTGCGCAGCACGGCGTCATTGAATGCCGCGACATCGTTGATCGACTCGACGTCCACCAGAACGGTATCGACGATGATCTGGTCGCCCACCACTGCGATGTAGATCGGCAGGCCACCAAAATCATTCATTTCCAGCTTGATGCTGGACTCGGAACCTTGGACGAGAGAAAGAGTGATGTCGTTCGCGACCACGTCGTCCAGGGCCTGAAGGGCGCTGTAGAGGCGATCGATGTTCCAGTTATTACCTGCGCTCATGTAATCCTCCGACATGAATGAGCCAGCCAGAATCGGTTGGCGTAGCTGTTTCTCCATTTGCTTGAGCAGGCTTCGGTTTTCGGGAAGCACCCAAGTCTCGTGTTTCACATACCCGGCGGCACTCAGGCCCGCGCGCATCTGCTTCATGTAGAAGCTCGACGGTTTTTTCGCGGAGGGTTTGGCGCGCTCTCCCGTGCGGCTCGCTGAATCGGTTACAGACCCGTCTGGCGGATCTGATGGAGAGCTGGTTGACATGGTACTGACCCCACTGTGAAAAACTCACGCGTGAGAAACACTACAGGTACTTTCCAAACCTCACAATAGCTCACGCGTGAGATTTTTTTAGCAACTGATCCCCCCCTGTGGGAGCGAGCTTGCTCGCGATAGCAGTACATCAGTTTGCAGAGATGTTGGACTGACCGACGCCATCGCGAGCAAGCTCGCTCCCACAGGTCATTCCAGGCTGACCGCTCTTTGTGGCGAGGGAGCAAGCTCCCTCGCCACAGGGTCCACAGCATCCGGTCTACGGATAGCTAAAGCTTTTAACCAACGTCAGCTCGCCCACCGCCCGCATCGGCACCACGAAGGTTTCCATCTTCTCGTTCGGCGTGCCTTCTTCGGTGATTACGGTGACTTGTGCGGTGGTCAGGGCTTGTTGCGCTTGTTCTCCACCGCCCTCGCCCTCTTCGTCGCCCTCCTCACTGCGATAACCGCCGCCGTAGTAGTTCACATACACCAGGTACTGGCCTTTGATCGGCGCGGGCATGGCGAAGATTTCCGGGCCGTAGCCGGTGGTGACGTCGACGTCGAGGGCGGCGCCGTTGGCAGCGGTGCGGTCGCCGTACCAGATGTGGGCGCCGTCCGGGGTGAGCAGGTGCAGGTCCAGGTCGGTGCCGTCGCTGTCCCAGGTCAACAGGACCCGCAGCTTGGCCGGTGTGGCGCCGCCGCTGGTGTTGAGAAATTGCGTACGGTGGCGCTGCTGGCCATCGGCACTGCGCACTTCAACGCTGTTGCTGCCATTGGGGAACGAGAACGGCCGGTCGAAGCGACCTTCCTCATCCAGCTTCAGCGGCAGGCTGACGCCGTTGACGATGAGTTGGCCCGGCGCGTTGCTGTCCTTGGGTGCGCTTTTGATCTGCCCAGTAATGCGCGCGGTGTTGGCCTGGCCTGGGGGCGTGTTGACCGACGAAGCCGGGTAGTTGACGGTCTGGCTGAAACTTTCGCCTTCACCGCCCGGCGCACCGCTGCGCCAGCCGCCAATCGGAGTGTCGAGCTTGACAGTGTCGGCGGCCATGGCCGAGGGCAACGCGGTCAGGGCGCAGAGCAACAGCAAGACCTGTGGATAACGGAGTGTCATGGTCTATTCCAGCAAGAGGTGACGGGCAAGCCCTTCGATATAGGTTTCGTCCTGGCCGTTGGGATGAGCTTCGAAGGCCAGGTGCAGATATTCATGTGTCAGGTCGAGACGATCCTGCAGCGACAGCACGCCGCGCACGTAGATGCGCTGGCGCTCGCGGTCGACATAAGGCCGGCCGAAGGCGACGCGGCAGACGGCGAAAGCGCTGATTTCGTTGTAGCCCACTTCACTTTCCAACCGCTCACGCCAGCCCCGGCGCTGCTTCAGCAGCCAGTCCTGGGCGGCAGGCAGCGCTTCGCAGGATGCCACCGGGTTGTCCCAGCGGCTGAGGCTGGCACGTGGGTAGGCGTGCAGCAGAATGGCGTCGTAGCGTTGGCCGGCGCTGGCTTGCTCCACCGCTTGTGCCCAGGACAGTTTGTCCGGCCCAGACTGGTCGGAGTGGTAGGTGACATCGGTGCCGGCCAGGACCAGGTCGCTGGTCCAGGCGGCAATGGCGCGGGTTTCGGGCGCCGCCGGGCGTGGCGCGACACGCTGGCGATGGCTGCTGTCGTCGATGCTCAGGCAATCGCCGTTACGCTGGGCGTTCTGCAGCAAATAGGTGCGGATCGCCACGGCCAGGGCCTTGGCGGCTTCGGCAGGCTCGGCCTTGGCTTCGCGCTGCAAGACCCGGGCGACGTATTCCTCCCGGTCCAGACGCGCCACCAGCTTGCCGGGCATCAGGAACAGCTCGCCATCGCTGTGGATGTCCAATTGATTGCCGTTGCTGAATTCGACGCGGTAATCGCCGCGCAGTTGGCCCGGCGAGGCCGGACGGTCACCGGACATCACCCGTTGCAACGGATAGCGGGCAAACAGGCCGACTTCCACGCAACGCCCGGTTTCCGTCGGCCAGCGCACTGGCAATGCCGCCGCCAACCCTTCGCCGTAGACCTTCAGGACCTGCTGGCTGGTGCCGCGGCCACCGGCCCACACCGGGGTGCCATCGGCCAGCCAACCGGCGAAACCGCCCTGTCGCGATGAAGGCCCCTGGTCACCCAGCCAGCTCCAGGTCTTGACCCGCAGGCGACTGCCCAATTCGCCGACCAGCCGCCCGTCGGCCGCGCTAAGTGCCACATCCAGCAGCACCCGGCGGGCCTGCTCCTGGGCCGGTAGCGTGGCCAGGGCCTTGAGCAACTGCGCGACGGGCACTTGCGTCTGGGGTTGCAAGGTCGGCAGATCCAACAACCATGCCGGCGCCTGACGGGCCTGCCAGTAATCACGCCAGTTCGAAGCCGACAACCCGAGCCGCTGCGGCTCGAAATACAAGCCGCAGGATTTCACCAGGGCCTGGTCACGACCGATGCTCTGCCCGGCGTTGCAGCAATAGACTTCTTCCTTCGACTCGCCGCGGCACTCATAGACCGGTTCGCGAGCGTCGGTGTCCACCAGCCAGGCGTAGACAAACAGCTTCCACAGACTGCCCAGTGGCGCCTGCAAAGTGTCGGGCAATGGTTGGCGATCCAGCACCTGGGTCTGGCTCACGCGCAGCAATTGACCGTCGAAGGCCAGGCGCAACGGCTCGTCCTGCGCTGTTGCCAGCGCAGGGATCAAGCACAACAACCACCCAACCCACAGCCTGCGCATGTCAGTTGACCGTGATCTGACCGAGCGCCGGTTTCTGTTCCCGCGCCTGATGTTGCGGCGCGTAGACCTGGGTGAAGCGCACCGGTGGCAAGCTGAACTGGCCTTTCTGGGAGAAACGCACCAAGTGCCGCAGGCGCAGCTCGCCACTGAGGGCATCCACCGGCACCGCATACGCCATCTGGCCGGGCTCGAAGCGGGCTTTTTCCAGGGACGTCGGTTCGCTGTCGGCCTTGCCCATCAACTGGATACCCCAGGTGGTGCGCTCCACATCGGCACCCGGCGGCAGCGGCACTTCGAGCATGCCGTAGCGCAGTGGCGTCGGCGCCTTGCTGTTGATGATCACTTCATCCAGGTAGAGGCTGTCGCTGGACAACGGTTTGTTGCCCACAGCTTCGAGCTTGAAGGTGAAGGCCTCGTCGCCCGGCACCAGACGCGACAAGCGCCGGGTGATGGACACGGCCATCGGCGCTACCGGCGGTTGCTGGCTCTGGAAGCTCAGTGCCGCTTGCAACGGACGCTCCTGGGCGCCGGTCAGGGTCAGCATCGTTGGAAGCTGAGCGCCCTGCCACTGCCAGTAGGTTTCACCGGTCGCGCCCTGCTTGGCTACCCAGCCTTCGCCCGGTGCCAGGGCCACGGCCGGTGCCGCCTGTTCAATGCTGCGCTGCAACCAGGTCAGGGCCAGGGCCCGTTCCAAGGTGGACTGCTGCGGCAACACGCGCTCCAGCAATGCAGTGGCGCGGGCCTGATCGAAGCTCTGCAACGACAACACCAGGGCTTCGACGAACGGCTGCGAGCTGAGCTCCAGTTGCTGTTGCGCCGCATCGGCTTGACGGCTGAAGGCCGCCGGCAACGGTACCTTGGCCTGTTTTGCCAGGGACGCGGTCAGGACACGGGCACTGGCCAAGCCAAGGGCCGAGTCCGGGGCGTTCATGACCAGGCTGTCTTCGCCACTGTCCAGCACACTCTCGGTACTGTCTTCACTGGCCTTGGCCAGGTCATCCATCAGACCGCTGAGCAAGGTGTTCACCGGCAATTGCATCTGCTTGGCGAACGACAGGATCAGCGCACGCTGCAGCAGCGGCGTATCGCCGGCCTGCTTGGCGTAGACCTCCAGCACCCGTTGCCAGTGTTCCGGCGGCAGGCTCAGGTCCAGGGCCTTGCTGGCGTGCCAGTCGGCGTAATAGGCATAGGCGGTGAGGAATGCATCCGGTTCACCGTCCTGGCCCCACCAGGTGAAGCTCGCCGAGGGGCCGGCCATCTGCACCAGGCGCAAGCGACTGTTTTGCATGATCAACCGCAAGCGGTCGCGGATCTGCGGATTCGACGCCAGGGTCGGATAGGCAATGCTCAACGGCAACAGACGGCTGGCGGTCTGCTCGACGCCACCGTATGGGTAGCTCAGCAGGTCATCCAGGGCCGAACGGAACAACGCTTGCGGACTGTCATCCAGGTGCAGGCGAATATCGCTGGCGTCGGCCGGCAGGGTCAGCGGGGTGTCGCCGCTTGCCACATCGAGGCGCTGGCTCTGGGTGACTTGCCAGCCATTGCCGCTGGCGTTCAAGCGCATGGCCAGGGCGTCCTGGGTTTCGCCGTTCAATTGCAACTGCACGTTCAAGTCGCCACTGCTCAGCTCCAGGGCCGGCAGCGCCACGTAGTTGATGCCGTTTTTCAGGTCCACCACCATGCGCTGTTCAGCGCCGGCGTAGCGGATCAGCAGTTCGGCCTTCAGTGGTTTTTCAGACTGGCTGAACGCGAACAGGCCCAGTTGCGGCTTGTCGCCCGTGCGGAAACGGGTCGGGCCGCTCCATTTCAGGTACAGCGGTTTTTCCGAGGCGATGAACTGCTTTTTCTGGCCCACTTGGCCGTCGTCGGCAATGGCCTTGACCGTGATGCGCCAGCGAGTCAGGGAGTCCGGCATCTTGAAGGTGAACCGGGCCTTGCCGTTGGCGTCGGTGACCAGCTCCGGTTGCCATGCAGCGGTGTCGACGTCTTCACGACGTGGCCGCTCCAGCACCTTGACCCCGCGTTCGCTGCGGTTGGCCTTGCCCGGCGCGCCAGGGCTGCCTGGCAGCGCCACGTCGTAGCTGATGAACGACAGGCTGGCACTGGTGCGCACATTGTTGCGACGCGGGTGATAGAAGAACTGATCGATGGTCGGCGCCACTTCCGGTTGCAGGGCGTAGACCATTTCGTCCACCACGCTGACCGTCAGGTGCGCCGGGATCGCCTTGCCGGCGAACTGGGTGCTCAGGTCCACGGTCACCGTGTCGCCCGGGCGGTAGGTGGCTTTGTCGGTGACGACGGCAACGTCGATCTGCGGCGTGACCACCTTGATGCCGGCGTTCTGGAAGCTGTACTGGCCGCCCTTGGTGTACAGCACCGAGAAGGTCAGGTTGGGCGCAAAGTTATCCTTCACGGCAATGCGCGCGCGGTATTGGGTGTCGCTGAGTTTTTCCATCTTCAGCCAGTCGCCGCCCTTGGACAGCAGCGCCGTGGCCTCGACCTTGTCCCGCTCAAGCGACAGCAGCGCATCGCTGACCGGCTCCGGGAAGGTGATCAGCGCCAGCGCTTCGTCACCGGTCTTGTATTCAGGCTTGTCGAAGACGATCTCGACCGTGCCCGGCACGGCCTTGATGCCTTCACCGGTCACTGCATGGGCGGCGGCGCCAATGACCCGGCCGTGGTCGTCCTTGAGCGTCAGGTTGTAGGTGCCAGGGCGGTCGAAGGTCAGACTGAAGCCCTTGTCCTTGGCCGCCAGCTTGCCTTCGCCAGTGCTCTGGTCTTCCAGGCGCACCCAGGCATAGCTGCCTGGCGTCACGGCTTTGGCTTGTTCGTTGCCGCCTTCGTTGGCGTAGCTGAACGACACCTTCTGGCCGACGGCGCTGAACCGCTGGGGAGCGCTCAGGCGGAAATTCGCCGCGCCACGGTCGATGAGGATTTCCTTGGTGGTCTTGACCCGATACGCCGCGCCATCGCTGGCGAACACGGTGAGCGTGTAGCGGCTCGGTTTGTCGGCGGCCGGCAGGTCGAGGGTCGCGTTGCCCTTGGCATCGGTGGTCACTTCGCTGCTGGTCAGCTCGACCGGGAATTGCCCCAGGTATTGCAGCTCGTTATCGACCATCGACAGTTGCTGGGCGCGCAGACTCAGGCTCACCGTGGCATTCACCACAGGTTTGCCGTCCGGGTACAGCAGCACGAGGTTGCCCTTGACCGGCTCGCCGGTGCGGTAGTCCTGCTTGGCCAGGTTCAGGGCGATCTCGAAGTGCGGCTTGATGTATTCGGCTACACGAAAGGCGCTGCTGTAGAGCTGGTCCTTATAGCTGAAGCGCAGTTCATAGCCGCCGGCCACGGCGTTTTCCGGCAGTTGGAAGCGGCCTTGGGTGCCGGCCTTGGAATCGAGTTTCAGGGCCAGGGTTTGCAGCTCGGTGCCGGTGGCGTCCAGCACGCTGACATTGACGTCGGCGGCGCTCGGTTGCACCGAATCACGGGCGTTCTTGAACTCACGACCAACGATTTTCAGCGATACCCAATCCCCTGGCCGGTACAGCGGCCGGTCGGTGAAGGCATAGAGCTTGGTGTCGTAGATTTCGCTGTCGTAGTAGAAGTTTTCCGAGACGAATACCCCGCCCTCCTCGTCTTCACCAATGACGAACGAACGCTCCGGGCTGACGTGCTTGAGGCGCAGCAAACCATCTTCATCGGTGGCACCGCTGCTCATCACGCCCAGGCCGTCGGTCCACAGTACGTTGACCTTGGGCACCGAACGCCCTTCATGCTTGCGTGCGGCCCAGACCAGCAACTCATCACCGGCAATCTTGCTCACTGCCACGGTGTTGGAGACGAAGACCATGGTGGTTGCGCGGTATTTGCCGATCAGCGCTTCCACCAGGTACAGGCCTGGCTTCAACTGGCCCAGCGGCACGTAGACGTTGCCCGGCGCGACGTTGACGAACTCGCTCGACGAGCCGGCCAGGTTGACGCCCGCAGGCGGCTGGATCGGCTTGGCTTCCCAGAGCGGATAACGGAACTGGCTGACCACCGGCAAGCCCGGGATCAAGGCGAACTGTGGCGGTGCGTCGTACGGGGTCGGCGCGACCAGGGCGTCACCGATCTTCAGCTCCGGCACTTCTTCGGTAACTTGTTGGCGCGATTCGTAGGAAAACGCCCGTTGCATCACTCGACGAGACTTGCGGTACCAGTTGTCCCACAGGTACGCGAGGGTGTTCGACAGGCCTTCGCCCTTGAACTGGCCGTCGCTGACCACGCGGTGCAGGTTCTTCTGGCGCTTGAGGAATTCCAGCGGCTTGTCGATGCGATAGACGCGGATATCGGCGCCGCCGTAGGGCTCCATGCGGAACCGGCGGTAGTCGCGGCCCGGCGCTTCGAGGCGAACCATGGCCTGCTCGTCGCTGGCAAAGCTGCTATCGGCCAGCAGGAAGAAACTTTCACCGGACACCGGCGTGTAGCCGCTGGGCTCCACCGTGTCTTCGGCGTTCACGACAGGTGCCAGTAACAAGGCAAACAGCAGGGGCAATTTTGAACACAAGCGCAGCATGCGGGCACCGGTCATTGGGAGAGAAAGTTGAGTCGATAGACGCCGATGAAGTTGGGGTTGGCTGCGTCGGGTATCCATCGGGTGTCCTTCCAGTTCATGAGTTGTTGCAGGCTTGCGGAGCGCATGCCGTTGTCGGTAGGGGTTGTGGTGCCGGTGTGATAGGCGATGTAGCGGCCCATCCAGATCATCAGGTGCTGGTCGTCGCCCTGATCGAAGAACATCAGGTCGCCGGGACGGGCCTGGGCCACATCGCGGCCCACCAGGTGACTGTTGAACTGGATCAGCTTGATGGCGTTGACGTAGGGCCCGAGCTTGCCGCCGCCCTGCTGCCATTGCTGGGCGAGGCGCCGTTGCGCATCGCTCAGTGGCAGTTCCGGCGGCAGGTAGCGATTGGACAGGCCATTGCTGCGCAGCCATTTTTCATCGTGGACCTTCAGCGCTTCATTGGCGGCAAAGCGCACCAGCCCGGCACAGTCCTGCTGATACCAGCGCGGGCTCGGGCCTTTGGTCAGCTGTTCCTGGGCGATGCGCACGAACCAGGCGCGAAAGACCTGGGATTGCTGCACGTCCAACGCCGGCGCCTCGACGGCAAGCGCAGGCCCGCCGAGCAGCAACGCCAGCAGCAGCGTCAACGCGGGGTTGCGGATCAGTGCTGTCACAGCGCTTTCCATTCCAGCGGCAGCCATTGCCAGTGGCCATCCGGCTCGCTGCCTTCAGGCAACGTCAGGGCGTATTTGCCGTAGCCGCCGAGGGTGCGCAGTTTCGGGATCAGGTAGGTTTGCGCGGCGTTGTAGAACACCGGTTCCATGTCCTGGGGCAAGCTGTCGAGGGTTTCGCGCTGCATCAGTTGCGCCATGGAGTCCGGGCCGAAGTAGACCGGCATCAGCAGGTCCTTGGGCACCACGTCGGCCATGGGCGGGAAGCGTTTGTCGAGGGTGCCGAGGGCCTTGTCCACGAGTTTGTCATCGAGGGAGAACAGCAAGGTCGAACCGTGGCGCGCCAGGCTGACCCGCAGGAAGGCCTTGCCGGTAATCGCGTCAGGCTGTTCCGCTTCCTTGGCCAGGTAGGGACCGAAATTGGAGCTGACCTGACGCAGCCACTGATGCGTCGGGCCTTGCTGCTTCTCGACCACCGGGAATGCATGTTCGGCGACGTTGTTTTCATAGGAGCCGACCATCGAACCGAACAGGTTGCCCAGGTCGGCGTCGAGCTTGCCGTCGTCTTCATTCAGGCTCGCCACCAACAGCGGCGTGTACAGCCGCGAATCGGCGTACCAGCACAGGCCTGCTGCGCCGGCCACATGGTCAACCATGGCCTGGGCGGCTTTTTCGTCGGCGCCGAGTTTTACCAGCAACGGTTTCTGCTGCTCGGAGGCCAGGGGCAAGGCCACGCAGGCACTGGCGCCCATGGGCATGGCTTGCCAGATTGGCTTGAAGTCGAAGTCCCGCTGGTTTTCCAGCTCGTCCATCGCCAGGAAGCTGTGCCAGCCCTTGTCGTCCATGTCGAAACGCAAGCCGGCGAAGTTCGGGATGAAACGCTGGTAGCCCATGGCGAGCACGCTGGCGTTGACCGAGATGCGTTGCTTGACCTCCGGCGCCTTGGGCGGCAGGCCGAAGGCTTCGGGGAACAGTTTGTCGCCGTTGAGCAAGGCGGCCAGGGCGGTCGTCGAAACGCTGCCCGGCTCAACCGCGGAGCCGCTGGCCGGGTCATACAGCTTGGTCGGGTTGGACAGCACCACCAGCTTGTCGCCATGGGAGGCGAAGACCAGGGATTTGCTGGCGTTGTAGCTGAGCTGGTAGAGCGCGACGTCGTCACCGCCCACCTTCAGGTCGCTGAGCTTGCTCAACTGAGTATCGTCCAGGGCGACTTTCGCCAACGGCTCCAGGACCTTGGCCAGGCCACCGCGGTCCATCACCAACAGGAAGTCCTTGAGGCGACCGTCCGCACCGCGCCACAGCGCGACATCGGCCGGCTGGTCGAAAAGTTCTTCGATCAGGCTGTCCTGCAGCTTGAGGTCGTGCTCGTAGATAATCCGGCGCAGGCTGCCGATCAGCCCGAGACGGTCGGCATGAGCCTCATAATAGAAGACGAAGTCCTCGGTGAGCGTGGCCTTGAGAAACGGTACCGCCAACAGGTCCTTGGGCAACTGGCTCAGGGAATGGGCCTCGAGCAAGCCGTCGGGACGGCTCAAGCCGAGTTTCTCCAGCGCCAACTCCATGGGTGGCGCCTTGGGCTTGTTCATGAACCAGCCCAGCCCGGCGGCCACACCGGTTACCAGGCACAGCCCGATCAGTATCGCCGGCCAGCGGCGCACAGGTTTGGCGACAGGTGTCGGCGTGGTCGGGGAAGCAGTGTTGTCGCTCATATTCACAAGGGCCTGTTCATCCGAGGAGCGGATACTTAGTAATTGAAAGTCTTGACCAGCAACAGATCGCCAATGGCGCGCAGGGGCACGACAAAGGTCTCGCGTTTTTCATTGACGGTGTTTTCGTTGAGCACCAGGTTGATCTGCGAGGTGATCACCTCGTTCTGGTTGCTGGATTCGTCGAAGTTGTAGCCGCCGTCGCCGTAGTTGCCCCAGTAGTTCACATAGACCAGGTAGGTGCCGTGCATCGGCGCAGTCATGGTGAACATTTCAGGGCCGGGGCCATCGACGCCATCCGGGTCGAGACCGCCACCGTTGCTCAGCGCCGGCTGGCCGAAGAACGCATGTTGGCCGTCGGGTGTGACGATATGCAGATCGAGTTCGGCATTGGGGTCGTCCCAGCCCAGCACCACGCGGATCTGCGCCGGGGTGCGCAGATTGTTGGCTTCATAGAATTGCACGCGCTTGAGGGACTGGCCTTCGGAGCTGCGCACCTCGACGCTGTTGGAACCGGCGCCGAACGCATACGGCCGGGCGAAACGCCCCTCGTCGTCGGTATAGAGGTTCAGTGGATTGCCGTTGACCGCCAGGCTATGGGGCTGGCGAGCCGTGCCCATATCCTTGATCCGGCCCTCGATCATCGTGCGGTTGCGCTGCACGCCCCGGTCGATGGGCGGGGTGGGATAGGCGACCTGCGGGTTTTCGGTGCGATCGAGCAAGCCGCTGTAGCGCCAGCCGCCCACCGGCTCCGACATCTCGGCAGAAGGCTGCGCCCACGCCAACGGCGCGCCGAGCAACACGATCAATAAAGAAAGAAAACGCACGTATGCCTCCTGCCATGCACGACGCAACCCGGCGCCAATCCTCAGCGCTGCTTGTCATTATTCGGGCTTCGTCTGAAGGCCCCGTCGCAAGGGGGCCGTAGATGGCGCGAAGAGTATCGATTTGACGGTTTTTTCACAATCGGGGAACGCGCGATTCTGTGTGGGAAATCACGTACTGAGGGGGGCGTGAGCCGAATAGAGGGTTTATTCGGCTCACCAGATGAGCCGAATAGCGCTATTATTCGGCTCATTCATCTTTGGACAGGCGCATGACCCCCTATTGGATTTGGCAACGGCCCGACTGGCCTGACTTCCGCTGGCAAGCTGAAGCATTGGCGCCCCTGTTACGCGAATGCGTGCAGACCCAAGGTCAATTGCTTGGCATGACGGGCGCGGTCACGGCTTCGCTCAGTGCCCAGAGCGAACTGGATGCCTTGCTGCAAAACATCGTGACCTCTTCGGCTATCGAAGGAGAACAATTGAATGTCGGCTCGGTGCGCTCGTCCCTCGCTCGCCGCCTGGGCCTCGAGCACGTCGACGACACGCCGGCCAGCCAACGCAGCGAAGGCTTGGCTAACCTGTTGCTGGACGCGACCCGGCACTTCACCCAGCCCCTGACGGTCGAACGCTTGCTGGAATGGCACGAGTGGTTGTTTCCTGATCAAACAAGCGACCTTGCCTATCGACAGATCCGCGTAGGCGCGCTGCGCGGTGACGAACCGATGCAAGTGGTTTCGGGCAGGCTGGACCGACCTATCGTTCACTTCGAGGCACCGCCTCGCCAGGGCCTTGAGCAGCAATTGCAAACGTTCGTCGACTGGTTCGAAGCCAGTCGCCATCAGGCCAGCCTCGATCCGCTACTGCGTGCCGGCGTTGCTCATTTCTGGTTTGTTACCCTGCATCCATTCGACGATGGCAATGGTCGCCTGACCCGCACCTTGACCGATTTGGCATTGGCCCAGGGTGAGGCTCAGGCGATCCGTTTCTACGCCATGTCCGTGAGCATCCTGGACGACCGCAGCGGTTATTACCGAATCCTGGAAAACAGCCAGAAAGGCACGCTGGATATCACCGACTGGCTGACTTGGTTCCTGCAGACACTGTTGCGCAGCCTGCATAAAGCGATGACACAGATCGAAAGCGTACTGGGCAAGACCCGGTTCTGGCAGGCCCATCGCGCTTCGGCACTCACGCCTGAACAGACCAAAGTGCTGAACCGGTTGCTCGATGGCGGCGAAAAAGGCTTCGGGCAGGGGATCAGCGCCGCTCAATATCAAGCCGTGGCCAAGGTCTCCAAGGCGACAGCAACGCGACACCTGGCGGAACTGCTGGAGAAAGGTTGTCTGGAGCGGATGCCCGGCGGCGGGCGCAGTACCCGTTACCGAATCAACTATCCAGCCAACTGAATACCCGGTAAGCCGATGGGATACCTTGTGGCGAGGGAGCCTGCTCCCGCTGGACTGCGAAGCAGGCCCCAAGCATTTGCGACCGCTGCGCTCGAGCGGGAGCAAGCTCCCTCGCCACAAAAGCAATGGATCATGGCAGGCGTTTACCCCGTCCTGATTTGCCCCAATACCCCATGTCTGCTAGTGTCGCGCCGGTTTAACAGTCAACCGGAATAGCCGCCATGGCCCGCAAAAAAGCTGCACTGGATTTCGAACAATCTCTGGCCGACCTGCAAACGCTGGTCGAACGGCTGGAGAACGGCGAATTGTCGCTGGAAGACTCGCTGACCGCCTTCGAGCAGGGTATCGGCTTGACTCGCGACTGCCAGGCGGCGCTGGCCCAGGCCGAGCAGAAGGTGCAATTGCTGCTCGAGCGTGACGGTGAGCTGACCGAAGAACCTTTCGACGCGGAACAGCCTGAATGATCGGCGCCTATCAGGCCAGCAGCCAGGCCCGGGTCAATGCTGCATTGGATAGCTTGTTCAGCGCCCCGAGCCCGGAACTGGCACGGCTGTACGAAGCGATGCGCTATAGCGTGATGAACGGCGGCAAGCGTGTTCGGCCGCTATTGGCCTACGCCGCGTGCGAAGCCTTGGGCGGCCAGGCCGAGCAGGCCAACGGCGCTGCCTGTGCGGTGGAGTTGATCCACGCGTATTCGCTGGTGCACGACGATTTGCCGGCCATGGACGACGACGACCTGCGTCGCGGCCAGCCCACTACTCACAAGCAATTCGACGAAGCCTGCGCGATCCTGGCCGGCGACGGTTTGCAGAGCCTGGCCTTCACCGCCCTGCTGGATCCGGCCCTGAGCGATTGCCCGGCACAGGTTCGCCTGGACATGGTCAGCGCCCTGGCGCTGGCGGCAGGCCCTGCGGGGATGGTCGGCGGCCAGGCCATCGATTTGGGCTCAGTGGGCCTGAAGCTGGACCAGAGTGCCCTGGAATACATGCACCGGCACAAGACCGGCGCCTTGATCGAGGCCAGCGTCCGGCTCGGCGCCCTGGCCAGCGGCCGGGCCACGCCCGCCCAGTTGCAAGCCTTGCAGACCTACGCCCGAGCCATCGGCCTGGCGTTCCAGGTGCAGGACGACATCCTCGACGTCGAAAGCGATACCCAAACCCTGGGCAAACGCCAGGGTGCCGACATCGCGCGCGACAAGCCGACCTACCCGGCCCTGCTCGGCCTCGACGCCGCCAAAGCCTACGCCCTGGAGTTGCGCGACCAGGCCCTGGCCGCGCTGCGACCCTTTGACGCGGCGGCCGAGCCGTTGCGCGACTTGGCGCGATATATCGTCGAACGACGCAGCTGATACAGGGTCAACCCATTCATAAGTGCGTATCGGCCAAGTTCCGGCCAACGCGTGGGCAGCTTGCGATGCATAAGGTAAACTGCCGCCTCTTTCTATACCTATAACGATTCGCCTGATGCCCACGACGTTTCAAGAGATTCCCCGCAAGCGCCCGACCACGCCCCTGCTGGACCGCGCCAACACGCCGGACGGCCTGCGTCGCCTGGGTGAAGCCGAGCTGGAAACCCTGGCCGATGAGTTGCGCCTGGAGCTGCTCTACACGGTCGGCCAGACCGGTGGGCACTTCGGCGCGGGCCTGGGCGTCATCGAGCTGACGATCGCGTTGCATTACGTGTTCGACACCCCGGACGACCGGCTGGTGTGGGACGTCGGGCACCAGGCCTACCCGCACAAGATCCTCACCGGTCGTCGCGAGCGCATGGGCACGCTGCGTCAGAAGGACGGTATCGCCGCCTTCCCGCGCCGCTCCGAGAGCGAATACGACACCTTTGGCGTCGGTCACTCCAGCACCTCCATCAGCGCCGCCCTGGGCATGGCGATTGCCGCTCGCCTGCAAAACAGCGAGCGCAAGGCCATTGCCGTGATCGGCGACGGCGCACTGACCGCGGGCATGGCCTTCGAGGCGCTGAATCACGCGCCGGAAGTCGACGCCAACATGCTGGTGATCCTCAACGACAACGACATGTCGATCTCGCGCAACGTTGGCGGTTTGTCCAACTACCTGGCGAAGATCCTCTCCAGCCGCACCTACGCCAGCATGCGCGAAGGCAGCAAGAAAGTGCTGTCGCGCCTGCCCGGCGCCTGGGAAATCGCCCGCCGTACCGAAGAATACGCCAAGGGCATGCTGGTCCCCGGCACGCTGTTCGAGGAACTGGGCTGGAACTACATCGGCCCCATCGACGGCCATGACCTGCCCACGCTGATCGCCACCCTGCGCAACATGCGCGACCTCAAGGGCCCGCAGTTCCTGCACGTGGTCACCAAGAAAGGCAAAGGCTTCGCCCCGGCGGAAGTCGACCCGATCGGCTACCACGCCATCACCAAGCTCGAACCCCTGGACGCTCCGGCGGCCGCGCCGAAAAAGGCCGGCGGACCGAAGTACTCCGGCGTCTTCGGCCAATGGCTGTGCGACATGGCCGCCGCCGACCCACGCCTGGTGGGCATCACCCCGGCGATGAAGGAAGGCTCGGACCTGGTGGCCTTCAGCGAACGCTACCCGCAACGCTATTTCGACGTGGCGATTGCCGAGCAGCACGCCGTGACCCTCGCCGCCGGCATGGCCTGTGAAGGCGCCAAGCCGGTGGTGGCGATCTATTCGACGTTCCTGCAACGGGCCTACGACCAATTGATTCATGACGTCGCCGTACAGAACCTCGACGTGCTATTTGCCATCGACCGCGCCGGCCTGGTGGGCGAAGACGGCCCGACCCACGCCGGCAGCTTCGACCTGTCGTTCCTGCGCTGCATCCCCGGCATGCTGGTGATGACCCCGAGCGATGAAAACGAGCTGCGCAAGATGCTCACCACCGGCCACCTGTTCAATGGCCCGGCGGCAGTGCGCTACCCACGTGGCACCGGCCCGAACGCGACGATCTCGACCGACCTCGAGCCGATCGAGATCGGCAAGGGTGTGATCCGCCGCCAGGGCAAGCAAACCGCCCTGCTGGTGTTCGGCGTGCAACTGGCCGAAGCCCTGAAAGTCGCCGAGACCCTGGACGCCACCGTGGTGGACATGCGCTTCGTCAAACCCCTGGACGAAGCCCTGGTGCGCGAGATGGCCGGCAGCCATGACCTGCTGGTAACGATCGAGGAAAACGCCATCATGGGCGGCGCCGGCGCGGCGGTCAGCGAATTCCTGGCGCGGGAGAACATCCTCAAGTCCGTGCTGCACCTGGGCTTGCCGGACCTCTATGTCGAACACGCCAAGCCGGCGCAGATGCTGGCCGAATGTGGGTTGGATGAGGTGGGGATCGAAGCGGCGGTGCGCCAGCGGCTGCAACTGCTGGGCCTGTAATTTTCAGACCACACAGTTCCCCTGTGGGAGCGAGCCTGCTCGCGATAGCGGTAGACCAGTCGATATCTACACTGACTGACACACCGCTATCGCGAGCAAGCTCGCTCCCACATTGGTTTTTGTGTGGACCCAGTCATCACGGAACACCCATGAAACTGCGCCTAGCCCTCACCCTCTCCCTGCTCCCCACCCCCGACCTGCTGGCTGACACCTTCGAGCGCGACCAGGCCCTGAAGTTGCCCGACATCGTGATCAGCGCCAACCGCCAGGTCGAAGCCCGCAATGACAGCAGTGCCGCCAATACCGTATTCACCCGCGACGACATCGAGCGCTTGCAACCGGCCAGTGTCACCGACTTGCTCAGCCGGGTGCCAGGCGTGCAAGTGGCGCCGCTGGGTGGGCGTGGCAGCCTGCCGGGGATTTACATTCGCGGCACCAAATCGGCCCAGAGCCTGGTACTGGTGGACGGTCAGCGCATCGGCAACGCCACCTCCGGCGACAGCAACCTACAACGCCTGAACATCAACCAGATCGAGCGCGTGGAAGTGCTGCGCGGTTCGCGTTCGGTGATCTACGGTGCCGATGCGGTGGGTGGGGTGATTCAGATTTTCACCCGCCGCGGCAACGAGCAAGGCCTGCAACCGCGCCTGCATGTGGGGGTCGGCAACCATAAGACCTGGGAACGCAGCCTGGGCCTGTCCGGCGGCGACGACCAGACCCATTTCAACCTCGGCGCCAGCCTCGACGAGAGCGCCGCAAACAATCGGACCCGCGAGTCCTACGCCAGCGACCGCGACGACGACGCCAACCGCAACCAATCCTTCAGCCTGAGCCTGAGCCATGCGGTCAGCGATGACCTGGAAGTCGGCCTGAACCTGCTGGATAACCGCGGCAAAAGCGAATACGACAACCCGTTCGGCCGCTTCGACCCGACCACTTTCGAATCCCTGCCCCAGCAACCCTACAGTGAGTTTGCGGTGAGCAGCTTCAGCACCTATGTGGACGGGCGAATCAACGAGGCCTGGAAATCACGCCTGGAACTGGGCCACAGCGAGAACCGTGAAAAGACCTTCGACAAGCTCAGCGACGTCCGCGAAGTGTTCAACACCTACCGCGATTCCGTGACCTGGCAGAACGACGTGACGCTGAACGAGCGCAACAGCCTGATCGTCGGCGGTGACTGGTATCAGGACCGGGTCAACAGCAGCACGCCGTTCGACGAAGACAGCCGCTGGAACCGTGCCGCGTTCATCCAGCACCGCTTCCAGGCCGAAACCTTCTCCACCGAACTGGGCCTGCGTCGCGACCAGAACCAGCAATTCGGTGGCCAGAACAGCTGGAGCGGCACGCTCACCCTGCCGATCAACCCGGACAACGACGTATTGCTGACCTACAGCGAAAGCTTCCGCGCGCCGACCTTCAACGACCTGTACTACCCGGACTTCAGCAACCCCGACCTGAAACCCGAAACGGCCAAGAGCTACGAGCTGCAATGGCGCAGCCAGCTGAGCGACAGCGCCCGCCTGGAGACCTCGCTGTACCGAACGGACCTGGAAGACGCGATCATCTTTGGCAGCAACTCACGCCCGCAGAACGTCGCCTCGGCGCGGATCAACGGTTTTGAGATGGCCTACCTGCAGGATGTGTTCGGCTGGCAGGGCAACCTGGGCCTAGCCATCATCGACCCACGCGACCGCGACAGCGGCCACACCCTGGCCCGCCGCGCCCGGCGGACCTTGAGCCTGGACCTGGACCGCCAATTCGATCGCCTGGGCCTGGGCACCACCTGGCAAGCGGTGAGTGGCAGCTACGACGATGAAAACAACCGCAATGCCCTGGGTGGCTATGCCCTGCTCGGGCTGCGCGGCAGTTGGGCGTTGACCCGGGAGGTCAAGCTGGAGATGAAGGTGGATAACCTGCTGGACAAGAGTTACAGCCGGGCGTTGTATAGCCATGAGGGTCAGCAGTATGGGTATCGGGAAGAAGGTCGGGCGTGGTTGCTTGGGGTGACGTGGACCCCGGAACTCTGATCCAGAGCCAGCCGCGCCTGGGCTGGCCTCATCGCGAGCAAGCTCGCTCCCACAGTTGATCTTCAGTGGCCACAGGTTTTGTGTTCACAACACAATCCATGTGGGAGCGAGCTTGCTCGCGATGGCAGGCACCGCGGTCTATCTGTCTGGCGCAATCAACTCACACAACCGCGCCGTCGCCTCGATCATCTGCCCACTGGGCCGCTCCAGCCCTTTGTCATTGACCAGCAACAACCGCCCCTGCGCCACCGGCCAGGTTTTCCAGGCATCGAGCTGCGCCTGCTCCGTGGCCAGGATGACCTGAGGGTTGCGTTGCAGCACCGCTTCCACACTCACCTGCGGGGCTGGCACGCTCAGGTCGGCAAAGACGTTGCGGGCCCCGCACACCGCCAGCGCATCACTGATGATCTGCCCGCCCCCGACGGTGTACAGCGGCCGGTCCCAGACCTGGTAGAACACCGGCAACGGCGGGTCCCGTCGATAGCGCTGGCGTAAGGCCTCAAGACGCACACGCAACTGCGCCGCCCGGTGCACGCCCCGCTCCGGGCGGCCGAGCTGCAGGGCAATGTCTTCAATTTGCGCGATGAGTTGGTCGAGGCTGCGGGGCTCGGCGACATAAATGGGAATACCCAAGCCCTTGAGCTGCTCGCGCTGGGCCGGGCCGACACTGCCGGGCCAGAGCAGGAGCAGGTCGGGCTGGAGGCTGAGCAAGCGCTCCATGTCCAGTTGGCCGTATCGCCCTACGGAAGGCAGGTCTTTAAGGATTGGCGGACGATCGCCGCCATCCAGCACGCCCACCAAGAGGTCGGCGGAGCCCAGTTCAACGACGATTTCCGACAACGACGGCGCGAGGCTGACGACCCGCGAAGCCGCCATCGTCGAGGCGCTGACGGCCAGCAGCAAGACCGCCAGCCAGCGGTTCATCAGCCGAGTTGGCGCGGGATGCGGTACAGGTAGAACAACACGGCGGTCGACAAGGCCAGCAGCATCAACGGCACCGCTTCCAGGCCAACGAACACCGCAAGGGCACCGACCCAGGCCGGTAGCCCGGCCACCAGGAAGGCAGCCCGACGACGGGCCGCCAGGTCAATCCAGGCCTGAGGTTCTTCGGGCGTGTCGAGGGCTTTCTGGGTGGTGATCAAGGCTTTTTTATAAGGTCCGAAGAATCGCAGGCTGACAAACATCGACGCCACGCCGGCAATGAACAGCGGCATTGCCAGCACCGGCAGAATCGCTTCGCCCTGGCCGAACACCGCATTGATCACGAACAGTGGCAGCAAGGCCAGGGCCAGGTATTTCCACCAACTGACGGACAGCCGCCGCCGGACCTGACCGCGCGTCACGCCCGGTCAACCTCGCCTTGGTGCTCGTTACCCATCATGTGGTCGAGCTTGCTGGCCTTGGTCGCCAGGTAGAGTTTGTTGTGGGGGTTGTGGCCGGTGTGCAGCGGCACACGCTCAGCCACAACGATGCCCATGTCGGTCAAGGCCTTGACCTTGCGTGGGTTGTTGGTCATCAGCCGCAGGGACTTGATACCCAGGTGTTCGAGCATCGGCAAGCAAATGCTGTAGTCACGCAGGTCGGCGGCAAAGCCCAGGCGCTCGTTGGCCTCCACGGTATCGGCGCCGCCATCTTGCAGTTCATAGGCGCGGATCTTGTTCAGCAGGCCAATACCACGCCCTTCCTGACGCAGGTACAGCAACACACCACGGCCTTCACGGGCAATGGCCTGCAGCGCGGCCTCGAGTTGCGAACCGCAATCGCAGCGCTGGCTGAACAGGGCGTCGCCGGTCAGGCATTCGGAATGCAGGCGGCCCAGCACCGGCGCACCGTCGGCGAAATCACCCAGGCTCAGCACGACGTGCTCGCGGCCGGTGGCTTCATCGAGAAAACCATGCATGGTGAATTGCGCAAAGGGCGTTGGCAGCTTGGAAGCGGCAACAAAAACGACAGGCACCGGTGTGCTCCTGATCTAGTACTGGAGATTCGCAGAGGCGGGCATTGTAACAGCACGATCCGACCGACGCTTAGGCTGAATTATCGCTAGTGATCATCGATAAGATTGATCATGGCTTCGGTGGCTTGCCATTCTCGTCGAAAGGATAGGGTTGCTTCCAGCGTTCGAAAATCGGTTTCAACTCGCCGCTCTTCACCAGCACTTCCATGCGTCGGTCGAACAGCGCCCGCAACGTACGGCCGTTTTCGTTGTTGGCGAAACCCAGGTACAGCGGCAAATTGATCAGCGGCGAAAGCTTGAATTGCTTGGGATCGTCGGCCTTGGCGAGCACATCCTGGATTTCCATCAACGCATCGATATAAAAATCGGCACGATCATGGGCCAGCATCGGCAAGATACCCACGGCGCGGTGAATCTCATTGAAACGCCGGATGTTGGGCAGGTAGTTGTTGTATTCGTACCCGCGCATCCACACCAGTCGATAGTTGCCAATCGTCGCCAGCGTCGGTGAAGGCTTGGAGGCCAACCCCAGGGCATAGATATGATCGACGTCGTAGTGCCAATGCGGGTAAAGCAGCCCTTCGGTTTCATCGCGATAAGCGCCGACCTGTGCATCCATCTCCCCACGCTGCACCAACCCGATCGAGCGGGTGTAGGGCACGCTGCGGATCTCCAGCTTGACGCCTTCAGGCTCGAAGACCGCGCGCAAGATGTCCCAGCCCATGCCCCGGCCATCGGCCTGGGTGTAATCGGCCCACTCTTCGCTGGCCGCACGGATCTTGTCAGGCAGCGGCGTCGACTCGGCCACCCTTGTACCCACACAGGTTCCTAAACACAGCAACAGCAGTAGTGCGCGGCTTACGCCCATGCCTGACTCCCTCAGGTGAAACACCACACCAATCCTTGCATTGCCAACCAGGCGAAAACCCCGGCCAACACATCATCGAGCATGATACCGACACCTCCGTGTACGTGCCGGTCAATCCAGCGGATCGGCCACGGCTTGAGGATATCGAAGAAACGGAACACCAGGAAACCCGCCAGCAACCAATACCAGCCTTCCGGTACCAGCCACAAGGTGATCCACATGCCGACCATTTCGTCCCAGACGATGCCTTCATGATCGTGCACCCGAAGGTCGTCCGCCACTTTGCCACACAGCCAGAAGCCAAACAGCATGGTGATGCCCAGCATCAGCCAGTAGCCCCAGTCCGGCAACATCTGCCACAACGGTATGAAGGGTAGCGCAACCAGCGAGCCCCAGGTACCCGGGGCCTTGGGCAACGTACCCGAACCGAAGCCAAATGCCAGGAAATGCCAGGGATTGCGCCAGACCGAAGGCGGAACGAACTCTGCCGGGACCTGGTTGGGATGATCTGTCACGGTGTCTCCCGAAAATGTTGATAGCCCCGCACTGGCGGGGTGATGTCGTGCCCGACGCTGTCGACCAGCGTGACGCCTTGCCCGGCCAGTACGCTGCCGATCACGTGGATCGGCCAGCCGGCGGCTTGCAACGCCGACAATCGGCTCGGTGGCACGGCGAACAACAGCACGTAATCGTCACCGCCGCTCAGGGCGACCTGCTCGGCATCCGCCTGGCCAAGAAACGCTACCAGAGCATTGGACAACGGCAGTCGGTCCCGTTCAACCTGCAAGGCCACCCCGGACGCCAGGGCGATATGCCCGCAATCGGCCAGCAGGCCATCGGAAATATCCATCGCCGCGCTGGCCTTGCCCCGCAACGCCAGGCCCAGGTCGATCTGCGGACGTGGCGACCAATAATGGGCCAGCAACGGCTCGGCAATCGCAGGTTCGGCGCTGCGCTGGCCGAGCACCAGCGGCAACGCGCCGGCGGCATTACCCAATTCGCCGCCCACACACAGCAGGTCGCCGGGCCGCGCGCCGCTGCGGGTCAGGGCCTGGCCGGACGGTACGTGGCCAAACACCGTCATGGTCAGGCTCAGGGGCCCCCGTGTGGTGTCCCCCCCCACCAGCGCCACGCCACAGGCCTGGGCCATCTGGTTCAAACCGCGGGCATAGGCTTGCAGCCAATCGGCGGTCACCGTCGGCAAGGTCAGGGCAAGGGTAAAGGCGAAAGGCTTGGCGCCCATGGCGGCCAGGTCACTGACCGCCACGGCCAGCGAGCGCTGACCGAGCAGGAACGGCTCGCAAGGGTCTGGAAAATGCACACCGGCCACGAGCGTGTCGGTGGACACCGCCAGCTGTTCCCCGGGAGGAACGGCCAGCAGGGCGCAGTCGTCGCCGATCCCCAGTGCAACGCCCTCGCCGCCCTGCGCGCAAGGCGCGGCGGCGAAGTAGTCACGGATCAGCTCAAATTCACCCATCAAGTGTCGTTCAAACGCCAATCAGCGCTTGAACGCCTTCACTTCAGCTTCACGCAGACGTGGGGCGAGCTTGTCGAGCACACCGTTGACGAATTTGTGGCCATCGGTGGATCCGAAGACTTTCGCCAGCTCGATCCCTTCGTTGATCACCACGCGGTACGGTACGTCGACGCGCTTGAGCAGTTCCCAGGTGGACAGGCGCAACACCGCCAGCTCAACCGGATCCAGCTCTTCGATGGTCAGGTCCAGGCAAGGCGTGAGCGCGGTGTCGATTTCGGTCTTGAACTGCGGGACCCCGTGCAGGATCTCGCGGAAGTAAGCGCCATCGACATCACTGAAATCGTTGTCGACCCGAAACTGCGCTTCGATCTCGTTCAGCGATTGCTTGGCCATGTGCCATTGGTACAGTGCCTGGGTCGCGAGCTGACGGGCTTCGCGACGCTTGACGCTTTTCGATGGCTTGCCGGCATCCGCAGGCTTTGGATCGCGCGGGTTGAAACGATCGCTTTCGTCGCTAATCACTTGGCCTCCAACTGCGCCAGCAGGCTGACCATTTCCAGGGCGGACAGGGCAGCTTCGGCACCTTTGTTACCGGCCTTGGTGCCGGAACGTTCGATGGCTTGCTCGATGGAGTCAACGGTCAGTACGCCGAAAGCGACTGGCACGCCGAATTCCATGGACACCTGGGCCAGGCCCTTGGTGCATTCGCCGGCCACGTATTCGAAGTGCGGAGTACCGCCACGAATGACCGCGCCCAGGGCGATGATCGCCGCATATTCGCCCTTTTGAGCGACTTTCTGCGCAACCAGCGGAATTTCGAAGGCGCCAGGGGCACGGATGATGGTGATGTCGCTTTCGCTCACGCCATGGCGAACCAGGGCATCAACCGCACCGCCAACCAGGCTCTCGACCACGAAACTGTTGAAGCGGCCCACTACCAGAGCGTAGCGGCCTTTGGGGGCGATGAAGGTACCTTCGATGGTCTTCAGGGTCATTCGTCAGATCTCTTAAAGAGCCGGAGCGCGTTCTATAACGCGCTCCTCAGTGATATTAGCCACGAATACTGCACCGCAAATCCCGTCATGCTGTTCATTTCAAGCTTTTGTGGCGAGGACACTAACTCCCGCCGAACCACGTCGTAGGAGCTGTCGAGTGCAACGAGGCTGCGATCTTTCCCCAGACACTTGAGTCCCAAGCGAAAGATCAAAATCAAAAGATCGCAGCCTTCGGCAGCTCCTACACCCGCCAGGAGCAAGCTCCCTCGCCACAATGAATCCAACAAGCCTTAAGTGAACAACAATGCCGAAATCTCCGGGCTATTATTCGGAGGGCACGTATTCTACAACTTCCAGATCGAAACCGGATATCGCATTAAATTTCATCGGTGCGCTCATCAGGCGCATTTTACGCACGCCCAGGTCACGAAGGATCTGCGAACCGGCACCGACAATGCTGTAGGTGGTCGGTTTTTTCACCGCCGCCTGGTCGCCGGTTTCGCGGATGTGCGCCAGCAGCACGTCGCCATCGAGCGGGTGACCGAGCAGCAGCACCACGCCGCTGCCGGCCTCGGCTACCGCAGCCATGGCGGCCCGCAAGCTCCAGCGGCCGGGTTGCTTGACCATCAACAGGTCACGCAGCGGGTCCATGTTGTGCACCCGCACCAGGGTCGGCTCTTCGGCACACACGGTGCCCAGGGTCAGCGCCATGTGCACGTCGCCTTCCACCGAGTCGCGGTAGGTCACCAGGTTGAACTGGCCCAGTTCGCTGTCCAGCGGCTGCTCGGCAATCCGCTGAACGGTACGTTCGTGGATCATCCGGTAGTGGATCAGGTCGGCGATGGTGCCGATCTTGATGTTGTGTTCGGCGGCGAAGGTTTCCAGCTCCGCACGACGGGACATGGTGCCGTCGTCGTTCATCACTTCGCAGATCACGCCGCTGGGTTCAAAGCCCGCCATGCGCGCCAGGTCGCAGGCCGCTTCGGTGTGGCCGGCGCGGGCCAGGGTGCCACCAGCTTGGGCCATCAGCGGGAAGATGTGGCCGGGGCTGACGATGTCTTCGGCCTTGGCGTCCCGGGCGGCAGCGGCCTGCACGGTGCGCGCGCGGTCGGCAGCGGAAATACCGGTGGTCACGCCCTCGGCGGCCTCGATGGACACGGTGAACTTGGTGCCGAATCCCGAGCCGTTGCGCGGCGCCATCAGCGGCAGCTTCAGCAGCTCGCAGCGCTCGCGGGTCATCGGCATGCAGATCAGGCCACGGGCGTGCTTGGCCATGAAGTTGATGTGCTCGGCCTTGCAGCATTCGGCGGCCATGATCAGGTCGCCTTCGTTCTCGCGGTCTTCGTCATCCATGAGGATGACCATCTTGCCTTGGCGGATGTCTTCAACCAGTTCTTCGATGCTATTGAGCGCCACGCGGCACCCCCTTGGGTCAGGATTTGAGGTAGCCGTTGGCGGCCAGAAAACTTTCAGTGATGTTACCCGGCTTTTGTGGGGAGCCCGGCTCTGCGGCCTTGTCGCCCAACAACAGGCGCTCCAGGTAACGGGCCAGCAAGTCGACTTCCAGGTTCACCCGGCGACCTGGCCGGTACGAGGCCATGATGGTTTCGCTCAGGGTGTGGGGAATGATTGTCAGCAGGAATTCGGCGCCATCCACCGCGTTGACCGTCAGGCTGGTGCCGTCGACGGTGATCGAGCCTTTGTGGGCAATGTACTTGGCCAGTTCCTTCGGCGCGCGAATGCGAAACTCCACGGCCCGGGCGTTATCCGTGCGCGAGACCACTTCACCGACGCCGTCCACGTGGCCGCTGACCAGGTGCCCGCCCAGGCGAGTGGTGGGGGTCAGGGCTTTTTCCAGGTTGACCGGGCTGCCGCTCTTGAGGTCGTTCATGGCCGTGCAGTCGAGGGTTTCGCGGCTGACGTCCGCCAGGAAACCGTTGCCCGGCAATTCGACGGCCGTCAGGCACACGCCGTTGACCGCAATGCTGTCGCCCAACTTGACGTCGCTCAGGTCGAGCTTGCCGGTTTCGACGTAGACCCGCACATCGCCGCCCTTGGGGGTGAGTGCACGGATGCTGCCGATGGATTCGATGATGCCGGTAAACATGGAGTCCTCCTCGAGAACGGGCCGCCGCTTGCGCGAAAGCCGGGAATTATACGCTCGCCTGCGCAACGGGAACGGCGATGACTCGCCAGTCATCGCCCACGGCGCGGATTTCGGTGATTTTCAGCTGCGGGGCATCTTTCATCTGCGCCAGTGGCCAGTCCAACAGCGGCCGCGCCGAAGAACCGAGGAACTTGCCGGCGATGAAAATCTGGAACTCGTCGACCAGCCCCTGCTGGGCAAAAGCCCCCGCCAGGCGCGGACCGGCTTCCACCAGCACCTCGTTGACGCCACGGCCCGCCAGCTCCACCAGCAGGCGATGCAGATCGACCTGGCCGTCATCGCCTGCCACGATCATGCATTCGGGGCCGTTGGCGTATTGTTCTTCTACCGCCATACAGGTAGCGACCAGCGCCGGGCCAGCCTTGAAAAACGCGGAGTCCAGCGGCACCCGCAGACGCCCGTCCACCAACACCCGCAGCGGCGGACGGCTCATGACCAACGCCGTCTGCTCGGCATCGAGCCCCAACTCATCGGCGCGCACGGTCAACCGGGCGTTGTCCGCCAGCACCGTGTCGGCGCCGGTCAGCACCACGCTGGCCTGGGCGCGCAGGCGTTGGACCGCCGAGCGTGCAGCGGCGCCAGTGATCCACTGACTTTCGCCGCTTTCCATGGCGGTGCGGCCATCGAGGCTCATGGCGAGTTTGACCCGCACGAACGGCAGCCCCTGCTCCATGCGCTTGAGGAAACCTTCATTGAGCTTGCGTGCTTCACCCTCCAGCACGCCGCTTTCGGTGGCGATGCCGGCCTGGGCCAGCCGTTGCAGGCCACGCCCGGCGACTTCCGGGTTGGGGTCCTGCATCGCCGCCACCACCCGCGCCACGCCGGCGTTGACCAGCGCATCGGCACACGGCGGCGTACGCCCGTGATGGCTGCACGGCTCAAGGGTCACGTAAGCCGTGGCGCCGCGGGCCTGTTCGCCAGCGGCGCGCAGGGCATGGACTTCGGCATGGGGCTCACCGGCGCGGATGTGCCAACCTTCGCCGACAATCTGCCCGTCACGCACGATCACGCAACCGACCCGGGGATTGGGGTGGGTGGTGTAGTGACCGCGCCGCGCCAACTCCAGGGCACGGGCCATGTAGTGGGCGTCGAGGACGGCCTGCTGCGCCGAGGCGGTCATTCTTTCACCGGTTCGCGGGCCAGGCGGTCGATTTCTTCGCGGAACTCGTTCAGATCCTGGAAGCGCCGGTACACCGAGGCGAAACGGATGTAGGCGACTTCATCGAGCTTCTGCAGCTCGGCCATCACCAACTCACCGACCACCAGGGATTTGACCTCGCGCTCGCCGGTCGCCCGCAACTTGTGCTTGATGTGCACCAGCGCCGCTTCCAGGCGCTCGACGCTCACCGGGCGTTTTTCCAGGGCGCGCTGCATGCCGGCGCGCAGTTTTTCTTCGTCGAACGGCTGGCGGCTGCCGTCGGTTTTGATCAGGCGCGGCAACACCAGTTCAGCGGTCTCGAACGTCGTGAAACGTTCGCCGCAAGCCAGGCATTCGCGGCGGCGGCGGACTTGTTCGCCCTCGGCGACCAGTCGCGAGTCGATGACCTTGGTGTCGTTGGCACCGCAGAAGGGACAGTGCATGGTGGCAGGCAACAAAAAAAGGGAGGGCCATGGTAGCGCATCCCACTGGCAAGACAAGCCATAGGGTTTACGGTATACAGACGGGCTTACCGTCAGATCCATGGAATTCACCTTGCTGGAGCCACACATGCCGCTACGATCGCTCGTTTTGCTCAGTCTTTTCAGCCTGCTGATGGCGTGCAGCAGCGACGCCCCCAAGCCCGCCGCTCCCGCCCCGGCCCCAGCGCCGAAACAGGCCCAGGAAAAAGCCCGCCAGGCGGCCGAGCTGGGGCCGCTGCCGGCGTATCAGCGCGAATTGAGCGGCACCTTGCAAGGCGTGCCGGCCGGGGCCGAGGTCGAACTGGCGTTGCTGGTGATCGATGACAAGGACCGCCCACAGCAATTGCTCGCCAGCTCCAGCCTGATCGGCACCAACCAGGCCCTGCCCTTCCGCCTGCGCTTCAACCCCGACGCCTTCCCGGTCGGCGCCCGCGTCGAGCTGCGCGGCCGCGCCAGCCAGTCGGGCCAGTTGATCCTGCACCTGCCGGAGCAGCGCATCAGCCAACCAACCACCCAGGCACTGGGCGCCCTGCAATTCGTCAAAGCGCCATGAGTGCACCGCAGGACCTGCAACGGGCGCTGAGTGAATTGCTCGGTGACGCGCGCCTGGTCGCTTGCCCGCTACCCGGCGCCGACTTGAAGTTGTGGCTGATCGACGGCGACAACATGGACCGTGCCTTCAGCCCGGAAGAAACCCGGCGCATTCTCCACGAGCCGCCCTATTGGAGCTTCTGTTGGGCCAGCGGCCTGGCGATGGCCCGCTACCTGGCCGAACAGCCGCAGTGGGTCGAGGGCAAGCGCATATTGGATTTTGGCGCCGGTTCCGGCGTGGCGGGCATCGCGGCGGTCAAGGCCGGGGCGCTGGAGGTGGTGGCCTGCGACCTCGACCCGTTGGCGATTGCCGCGTGCCGGGCCAATGCCGCGCTCAATGGCGTGGAGCTGGGGTATTCAACGGATTTCTTCGCCGAGGCCGATCGCTTCGACCTGATCCTGGTCGCCGATGTGCTCTACGACCGGGCCAACCTGCCGCTGCTCGATCAATTCCTCAGCCGTGGCCGCGAGGCGCTGGTGGCCGACTCCCGGGTGCGGGATTTCCAGCATCCGCTGTACCGACGCATCGACATGCTCCAGGCCATGACCTTGCCGGACCTGGCCGAGCCTGAAGAGTTTCGGCATGTGAGCCTGTACCACGCGCGGCGCTAGCCTTAAAAGCATCGCGAGCAAGCTCGCTCCCACGGGGGTCGCATGAACACTTGAGATCTCTTGTGGGAGCGAGCTTGCTCGCGATGAGGCCCTACCAACCAATACACCTCTCACTGCCACCCGCTTTCAGCCACCCCCACCAAGCCGTATAGTTGCCCCATTCAAGCGCTCTACGAGATTGCCCATGACTCAGGAAACGCCCTACATCTTCGACGCCACCACCGCCGATTTCGACCAGTCGGTGATCGCGAACTCTTTCCACAAACCGGTGCTGGTGGATTTCTGGGCCGAGTGGTGTGCGCCGTGCAAGGCGCTGATGCCGATGCTGCAAACCATTGCCGAGAGCTATCAAGGCGAACTGCTGCTGGCCAAGGTCAACTGCGACATCGAGCAGGACATTGTCGCCCGCTTCGGCATTCGCAGCCTGCCAACGGTGGTGTTGTTCAAGGACGGCCAACCCGTCGACGGCTTTGCCGGTGCCCAGCCGGAATCGGCCGTGCGAACCATGCTCGAACCCCATGTGCAGATGCCGCCTCCGGCTGCGGCCGACCCATTCGAACAGGCCCAGGCGCTGTTCGACGACGGTCGCTTCGCCGACGCGGAAGCCCTGCTCACGGTATTGCTGGGTGAAGACAACACCAACGCCAAGGCCCTGATCCTGTATGCCCGCTGCCTGACCGAGCGCGGTGAGTTGGACGAAGCGCAGACCGTGCTCGACGCGGTGAAAAGCGACGAGCACAAGGCCGCCCTCGCCGGCGCCAAGGCGCAGATCCAGTTCCTCGGCCTGGCCAAGCACCTGCCGGACGCCGCCGACCTCAAGGCGCGCCTGGCGAAAGACCCGCAGGACGATGAAGCGGTGTACCAACTGGCGATCCAGCAACTGGCGCGCCAGCAGTACGAAGCGGCCCTCGATGCACTGCTCAAGCTGTTCATGCGTAACCGCAGCTACAGCGAAGGCTTGCCGCACAAGACTTTGTTGCAGGTGTTCGAACTGCTGGGCAACGATCATCCGCTGGTGACGACTTATCGTCGCAAGCTGTTCGCCGCGTTGTATTGATTCCTCTGTAGGAGCTGCCGAGCGAAGCGAGGCTGCGATCCTTTGATCTTTCGCTTGAGATTCAAGCGTCTGGGTAAAGATCGCAGCCTCGCTTCGCTCGTCAGCTCCTACACGCTCCTACACGCTCCTACGCGTTTTCGTGCCAGCTGTAGAGCGGTGTGTCACCGCCGCTGATCACTTTTACATCCGGGCTATGGCGCAAGCGCACCAACAGGCGCTTGCCCGCCGAGGCGCTGCCGGTCAGGCCTTCCAGCTGTTCCAGCAAGTCCGGGCCGCTCAATTGCCCGGCCTTGCGCAGCAGCTCCTTGGCGATCTGCCACTGGGCATCGTCCTGACTCACTGGATTGGCCACCGGTTTGGTCGCCGGGGCCGCCACACTCTCGGACTTGGCCACTTGCAACTGCGCGCCGAGCTGCGCCCAGTCTCCCTCATCCATTTCGATCGACAAGTCCACCGGCCAATCGCCGACGGTTCCGCGTATCCGCAACATCACCGTGCTCCTGAATATTTCATGTTCGCATGCTCCCATGGCCCTTGCGCGACGCCAAGCAGACGGTCAAACTCTCCGCACTTTCGTTATAAGATTACATAACCTTTTCGGAGACTCGTCATGCGTCGTCTGCTTCTCGCTTTGCCGTTCGCCCTGCTGCCATTAGCTGTCGCTCATGCGGCGGTCGAGCATGATCATGACCACGAGCACGGCAGCCTGGGCGCCCATGAACACGGTGTGGGCCGGTTGAACGCCGCCCTGGACGGTCAGACCCTGGAGCTGGAACTGGAAAGCCCGGCGATGAACCTGGTGGGCTTCGAACATGCCGCCACCAGCGATGCCGACAAGGCCAAGGTCGCTGCCGTACGCGCGCAGCTGGACAAGCCACTGGCGTTGTTCAACCTGCCGGCCGCCGCCAAATGCACCGTGGCCCAACAGGAACTGGAAAGCCCGCTGTTCGGCGATGAACCGGACCACGAAGAGCATGACGAAGACGCCGACGAGCACCACGGCGAGCACAGTGAGATCCATGCCCATTACCAATTCACCTGCGCCGCCCCGGGTGCACTGAAGAACCTGGACCTGGCGACCCTGTTCAAAACCTTCCCGGCCACCCAGAAAATTCAGGTACAACTGATCAGCCCGAGCGGCCAGCAAGGCGTGGAAGTGACGGCCAAGGCGCCAGCCCTGAAGTTCTGATCCACCGCAAAACCCAATGTGGGAGCAAGCCTGGTGGGAGCAAAGCTTGCTCGCCATAGCGGTCCGACAGTCAACATCCAAGTTGAATGTAATGACCTCATCGCGAGCAAGCTCAGCTCCCACAGGTGTTCCACAGGTTCCACTATTTGAAGCGGCAAACATGACCCAAGCACTCATCGAACTCTCCGACCTGGGCTTCAGTTGGCCCGGGCATCTACCGTTGCTGGATATCCCGGCATTTCGCCTGGAGGCCGGTGAGACGCTGTTTCTCAAGGGCCCGAGCGGCAGTGGCAAGACCACCTTGCTGGGGCTGCTCGGCGGTGTGCAGACGCCGGATCGCGGCAGCATCCGCTTGCTCGGCCAGGAACTCACCGAACTGGGCGCCGGCAGCCGCGATCGCTTTCGCGTCGACCACACCGGCTACATCTTCCAGCAGTTCAACCTGCTGCCATTTCTCTCTGTGCGCGAGAACGTCGAACTGCCCTGCCACTTCTCCAAGCTGCGCGCACAACGGGCCATCCAGCGCCACGGCAGCGTCAATCAGGCCGCCGCCACGCTGCTGGCCCACCTGGGCTTGACCGACCCGAACCTGCTGGAACGGCGCGCCGACTCGTTGTCCATCGGCCAGCAACAACGGGTCGCCGCCGCCCGGGCGCTGATCGGCCAGCCGGAACTGGTGATCGCCGACGAACCGACTTCGGCCCTGGACTACGACGCCCGGGAAAACTTCCTGCGGCTGCTGTTCGCCGAATGCCGCGAGGCCGGGTCGAGTCTGTTGTTCGTCAGCCACGACCAGAGCCTGGCGCCGCTGTTCGACCGCAACCTGTCGCTGGCCGATCTCAATCGCGCCGCCACGCCACTCGAGGTTTGAGATGTATTTGTTCCGTCTAGCCATGGCCAGCCTGGCGAACCGCCGCTTCACCGCGATCCTCACCGCGTTTGCCATCGCCCTTTCTGTTTGTCTGTTGCTGGCAGTGGAGCGGGTACGTACCGAGGCGCGGGCCAGTTTCGCCAGCACCATCAGTGGCACCGACCTGATCGTCGGCGCCCGCTCCGGTTCAGTGAACCTGCTGTTGTATTCGGTGTTTCGCATCGGCAACGCCACCAACAACATCCGCTGGGACAGCTTCGAACACTTCGCCAGCAACCCGAAAGTGAAGTGGGCGATCCCCATGTCCCTCGGCGACTCCCACCGCGGTTATCGGGTGATGGGCACCACCGAGGCTTACTTCGAGCATTACCAGTACGGCCGCCAGCAGCATCTGGAACTGGCCGACGGCCGGGCTTTCGCAACCGATCCGTTCGAAGTGGTGCTCGGTGCCGAAGTGGCCGAGGCGCTGCACTACAAGCTCGGCGACAAGCTGGTGCTGGCCCACGGTGTGGCAGTGGTCAGCCTGGTCAAGCACGACGACAAGCCCTTCACCGTGGTCGGGATTCTCAAGCGCACCGGCACCCCGGTGGACCGCACGCTGCACATCAGCCTCGGCGGCATGGAGGCGATCCACATCGACTGGAAGAACGGTGTGCCGGCCCAGGGCAATGGCCGCATCAGCGCCGACCAGGCCCGCAACATGGACCTCACGCCCCAGGCAATTACCGCGTTCATGCTCGGCCTCAATAGCAAGATTTCCACCTTTGCCTTGCAACGCGAGATCAATGAATTCCGCGGCGAGCCGTTGCTGGCTATCCTGCCGGGCGTGGCGCTGCAGGAATTGTGGAGCCTGATGGGCACGGCGGAAAAAGCCTTGTTCGTGATTTCGTTGTTCGTGGTCCTGACCGGGTTGATCGGCATGCTCACCGCGATCCTCACCAGCCTCAACGAGCGTCGTCGGGAAATGGCGATCCTGCGTTCGGTGGGCGCGCGGCCGTGGCACATCGCTACGCTGCTGGTGCTCGAAGCCTTCGCCCTGGCGCTGGCCGGGGTCACCGCCGGGCTGGCCTTGCTGTACATCGGCATCGCCGCCGCCCAGGGTTACGTGCAGTCGGCCTACGGCTTGTACCTGCCGCTGAGCTGGCCGAGCGAATATGAATGGACGCTGCTGGCTGGCATCCTGGTCGCCGCCCTGCTGATGGGCAGCGTGCCGGCCTGGCGCGCCTATCGCCAATCGTTGGCCGACGGCCTGTCGATTCGTCTATGAGGACCTTGAAGATGCCCCGCGCCCTGCTTGCGCTGTTGATGATGGTCGCCCTGCCACTATGGGCGGCCGAGCCGAGGGACTTGGCCTGGTCGGAAATGATCCCGCCGGACGCGCCGCCGGAAGTGCCGAACATGACCCCGCTGCACGACTTGTCGAAGATGAGCGATGCCCTGGCCGCCGAGTCCGCCCCAGCGGCCAAGCAGGATTTGCCCAACGCCCCGGTGGTCAAGGCCCTCGATGGTCAGCAGATTCGTTTGCCGGGCTACATCGTGCCGTTGGAAGTCAGCGAGGAAGGTCGCACCACGGACTTCTTGCTGGTGCCGTATTTCGGTGCCTGCATCCACGTACCGCCACCGCCGTCCAACCAGATCGTGCATGTGAAAAGCGAAGTCGGGGTCAAGCTCGACGAGTTGTATCAACCGTACTGGGTCGAAGGGCCGATGCAGGTCAAGCCGTCCACCAGTGAACTGGCCGATGCCGGGTATCAGATGGAGGCCGAGAAGATTTATGTGTATGAGCTGCCGGAGTGAATCCGGGAGTGATGCGTGGTTTTGAGATCGCTATCGCGAGCAAGCTCGCTCCCACAGTTGATCGTGTTTCCTCGAATAATGTGGGAGTGAGCTTGCTCGCGATGGTTCCCTCGAATTTTCCCATCAGCGCTTTTATTGAGCTGAGTCAATTAAACACCCCCTGACTCATTGAGCTGTGTCAAAAGACCGGACCAGACGGCTTCGTAACATGGGACATCTAATTTCGATGCCCTCTGGAGCCCTCATGAACAAGTCCTTGCTCTGCGCTTCCCTCGCGGCCCTCGCGCTCGCGGCCCCACTCGCCCAGGCCCACACGGCCGGCGATATCATCGTTCGCGCCGGTGCCATCACCGTCAACCCGGAAGCCGACAGCTCCAGCGTCAAGGTCGACCGTGGCCCGCTGGCCGGCGCCGACCTGGGCGGCAAGGCGACCATGAGCAGCGACACGCAGTTGGGCTTGAACTTCGCCTACATGATCACCAACAACCTGGGGATCGAACTGCTGGCGGCCTCGCCGTTCGAGCACGACGTGAAAATCAAAGGCACCGCCCTGGGCGCGGCCAATGGCAAGCTCGGCACCCTCAAACACCTGCCGCCGACCCTGAGCCTGGTCTACTACCCGCTCGACGCCAAGTCGGCGTTCCAGCCTTATGTCGGCGCCGGCATCAACTACACCTGGATCTACGACGAACACGTCGGCAGCGAAGCCAGCGCCAACGGCTTCAGCAATTTCCGCGCGAGCAATAGTTGGGGCATGGCGTGGCAAGTGGGTGCTGACTACATGTTGACCGACAACATTATGATCAACGGCCAGATCCGCTACATCGACATCGACACCACCGCGTATGTGGACAACAACGCCGTGGCCGGCGGTACCCGGGCCAAGGTGAATGTCGATGTGGACCCATGGATCTACATGGTGGGCTTGGGCTACAAGTTCTAAGCCGAACCTGAAGATACAAAAATCCCTATGGGAGCGAGCTTGCTCGCGATAGCGGTGGGTCAGTCAACATGATTGCTGGCTGACTCACCGTCATCGCGAGCAAGCTCGCTCCCACAGTTTTTTGGGTAGCGGGAAAATCAGCGTCCCAACAACCGCGCCAACCCCACGCTCATCGGGGTTTGCGGGGGAAAGCTGAAGCGCTGCAACAGCCGATGGTTGTCAGCCCGCGAATGGCGGATGTCGCCGGAGCGCGCCGGGCCGTAGCTGATCGGCGGCAGATCGCCCACCACGGCGGCGAGGGCCTGGAGCATCTGCTTGAGGGTCGTGGCCTGGTTCCAGCCGACGTTCACCGCGCCCACTTCCACCTCGGGCTTTTCGATGGCCTGCACCAGCAAATCCACCAAATCTTCGACATAGACAAAATCCCGAGTCTGCTCACCGTCGCCAAACACAGTGATTGGCAGGCCTTTCTGCGCCCGTTCGCTGAAGATGCTGATGACCCCGGAATACGGCGAGGACGGATCCTGGCGCGGGCCGTAGATGTTGAAGAAGCGGAACACCACCGGCTCCAGGTCGTGCTGGCGGCGATAGAAGTCGAAGTAGAACTCGCTGGCCAGTTTGTCCGAGGCATACGGCGTGAGCGGGGCCTTGGGGGTTTCTTCGTCGATGGACTCGCCTTCGCCGTTGTTGCCGTAGACCGCTGCGCTGGAGGCGAACAGCACCCGCTTCACACCGCTCTGGCGCATGGCTTCGCAGACATTCAGGGTGCCGATGAAATTGCTCTGGTGGGTGCGCACGGGGTCGTCCACCGAAGCTTGCACCGAGGCCACCGCCGCCAGGTGCGCCACGGCGCTGCAACCGGCCATGACCCGCGCCACCAGCGCGGCATCGGCGACGTCACCTTCGATCAGTTCGAGCGCCGGATTGTCCAGCGGCAGGTTGCTGCGCTTGCCGGTGGACAGATCATCGAGGATGCGCACCGAATGGCCCTTGGCGAGCAAGGCGTCGGTCAGGTGCGAACCAATGAAACCCGCGCCGCCGGTGATTAAAACAGGGCCTTCAGCCATGGCGATAAAACCTATCCAGTAAGCCCGGGAGTGCCGCGCGCCAGGCGCGGGGCTTGATCCCGAAAGTGTGCAGAATTTTCTTGCAGGCCAGTACCGCGTGCTGCGGTTCTTCCGCGGCGTCCGGCCGTGCGGCGTGAGCCTGGGGGGTGGGTGACTCGATGGCCAGCGGATGCAGGGCGCGGGCTTCGGTGAGGATCGCCTGGCCCAGCGCCAGCGGCGTAGTCGCCTCGTGGCCGGCGTAATGGTAGGTGCCCCACAGCGGCGCCGCGCAATCGAGTTGCTTGAGCACCGAGATGATCACGCGCGCGGCATCGTCCACCGGCGTCGGATTACCGCGACGGTCGTCGGCCAGCAACAGCTCTTCAGGCTGTTCGGCCCGGGCCAGGAAACGCCCGAGGATGCCATCGGCGCTGTCGTCCAGCAGCCAGCCGAACCGCAGCAGCACATGTTGCGGGCAGGTGGCGCGCACGCTTTGCTCGATCCGCCACAGCGCCTGGCCGCGTACGCCCAGGGGTACGGGCTCGTCTTTCTCGCTGTAGGCCGTGGCGCGGGAGCCATCGAACACGCGATAGCTCGACGGTTGCAGCAAGACGATGTTGTGATGCTGGCACAGCCCGGCCAGGCGCTCGACAGCGCGCTCCTGGCTGGCCAGGCGCTGCTCGCTGACGGCCTCGGCCTGGAACCAGTCGAAGTAGTACGCCAGGTTGATCAAGGCGTCCGGGCGGGTGTCGTCGAGCAGTTGCGTCAGGCTCGCGGCATCCCAACCGTCTTCGGGCGGGCGGGGGGCAAGAAAACCGATGTCTTCTTCTGCACCGAGGCGAATCAGCGCCTGCCCAAGGGCATTTCCGCCGCCCAGTAACATAAGGCGCATTCGCATAAAGTCAGCAGGCCCAGTCTATTGGCACAAGAATTTGGTCGACAACGCCCGCGGGCGTTGTCGGAATCGTTGCATTTTGCGGGTTTAGTGTGCAACCGTCATCCGTAAAGTGCAGATCGCCGGGTTTGTGCAGGTCTTGAGGCCCTCATCGCGAGCAAGCTCGCTCCCACAGGGGATCTCAGGTGCCCATGCTATCCCTGTGGGAGCGAGCTCGCTCGCGATAGCGGCCTGGCAGGCAATGAAGGTTTCAAGTGGTACTTGCATCTTCCCCACCCCACCCGCCTAAACTGCCCCCATGAATCTGCCCCTTGCAGCCAACCACGCCATGGCCGGCTTTCACCCCGCCGTTCGCGCCTGGTTCAGCCAGACCTTCCCGGCGGTCACGGCCGCACAGGCCCGGGCGTGGCCGTTGATCGGCCAGCGTCGTTCGACCCTGGTGGCGGCGCCTACCGGCTCGGGCAAGACCCTGACGGCGTTTCTTGCCGTGCTCGATGACCTGGTTCATCGCGGCCTGGAACAGGGCGGCCTGCCGGACCAGACCCTGGTGGTCTATGTCTCGCCGCTCAAGGCCCTGAGCAACGATATCCAGATCAACCTGCAGAATCCCCTGGCCGGCATCACCGAGCAATTGCAAAAAATGGGCTTGCCGCCCCTGCACATCACCACCGCCGTGCGTACCGGCGACACGCCGCAGAAAGAACGCTCGGCGATGCGCAAGGCCGCGCCGCACATTCTGGTGACCACCCCCGAATCGCTCTACGTGCTGCTCGGCTCCGATTCCGGCCGACAGATGCTCGCCAGCACCCGCACGGTCATCGTCGACGAAATCCACGCCATCGCCGCCAGCAAGCGTGGCAGCCACCTGGCCTTGAGTCTGGAGCGCCTGCAAGCCCTGTGCGCCGAGCCGCTGATGCGCATCGGCCTGTCCGCCACGCAAAAGCCCATCGAAGCGGTGTCGCGTTTTCTCGTCGGTGAGGGACGCACCTGTGAAATCGTCGACATCGGCCACGCCCGCCCCCGGGACCTGGACATCGAGGTGCCACCAGTGCCGCTGTCGGCGGTGATGGCCAATGACGTGTGGGAACTGGTCTACAACCGCCTCGCCGAGCTGGCCCGGGAACACCGCACCACGCTGGTGTTCGTCAACACCCGGCGTTTGGCCGAACGCCTGACCCGTCACCTGAGCGAACGCTTGGGCAAGGACGCCGTGGCCGCCCACCATGGCAGCCTGGCGAAGGAGTTTCGCCTCGACGCCGAACAACGCCTCAAACGCGGCGAGCTGAAGGTGCTGATCGCCACCGCGTCCCTGGAGCTGGGCATTGATATCGGCGATGTCGACCTGGTGTGCCAGATCGCCTCACCCCGCTCGATCTCGGCATTCCTGCAACGGGTCGGTCGTTCCGGCCACCAAGTCGGTGGCACGCCCAAGGGACGCCTGTTCGCCACCACCCGCGATGACTTGATCGAATGCGCCGCCCTGCTCGACTGCGTACGCCGTGGCGAACTCGACATCCTGCACATCCCCACGGCGCCGCTGGATGTACTGGCCCAGCAGATCGTCGCCGAGGTCAGTTGCCAGGAATGGCAGGAGCAGGCGCTGCTGGAGAATTTCCGCCGCGCGGCGCCCTACACAGACCTGGACGACCACCACTATCAGGCCTTGTTGCAGATGCTCGCCGAAGGCTTCAATGGCCGCCAAGGCGTGCGCAGTGCCTACCTGCACCGGGACGCTGTTGCCCGGACCTTGCGCGGGCGCCGGGGCAGCAAGCTGACAGCGGTGACCAGCGGCGGCACCATTCCGGACAATGCCGACTACAGCGTGCTGCTCGAACCCCAAGGGCTGAACATCGGCAGCGTCAACGAAGACTTCGCGGTGGAAAGCATTGCCGGCGATGTGTTCCAGTTGGGCAATACGTCGTATCGCATCATTCGCGTCGAGACCGGCCGCGTGCGGGTCGAGGACGCCCAGGGCCAACCGCCGACCATCCCGTTCTGGCTCGGCGAAGCGCCGGGGCGCAGCGCCGAATTGTCTTTCGCCGTGGCGCGCCTGCAAGCCCAGCTCGACCAACTGCTGGCCGCTACGCCGGGCCACCTGCAACCGGCCCTCGATTGGCTCACCGACACCCTGCAACTGAACCTGGCCAGCGCCGAACAACTGGTGGATTACCTGGCCCCGGCGCGCCTGGCCTTCGGCGCATTGCCGTCCCAGGACACGCTGCTGATGGAGCGGTTTTTCGACGAGTCCGGCGGCACGCAACTGATCATCCACACGCCCTTCGGCAGCCGTATCAACCGCGCCTGGGGCCTGGCCTTGCGCAAGCGCTTCTGCCGCACCTTCAACTTCGAATTGCAGGCCGCTGCCAGTGAAGACGCCATCGTGCTCTCGCTGTCCACCAGCCACAGCTTCGAACTGGACGAAGTGTGGCGCTACCTCAACAGCCACAGCGCCGAGCAGATCCTGGTCCAGGCGGTGCTGGATGCGCCGCTGTTCGGCGTGCGCTGGCGCTGGAACGCTGGCGTGGCCCTGGCCTTGCCGCGCTACGCCGGCGGGCGCAAAGTCGCCCCGCAGATCCAGCGCATGAAAAGCGAAGACCTGATCGCCAGCGTGTTTCCAGACCAGATCGCCTGCCTGGAAAACCTCGCCGGGGAGCGTGAGATCCCCGACCATCCGCTGGTGGAACAGACCCTCGACGATTGCCTGCACGAAGCCATGGACAGCGAAGGCTGGCTGACGCTGTTGCGGCGCATGGAAGCGGGCGAGATTCGCCTGATCAGCCGCGACCTGCCGGCGCCGTCACCGCTGGCGGCGGAAATCCTCAGCGCCCGGCCCTACACCTTTCTCGACGACGCGCCGCTGGAAGAACGGCGCACCCAAGCGGTGATCAACCGGCGCTGGAGCGATCCACAGGCCACCGACGACCTTGGCGCACTGGACGCCGAAGCCATCCAGTCGGTCCGCGATGAGGCCTGGCCGACGCCAGCCAATCTCGATGAGATGCATGAAGCCTTGATGAGTCTGGCCTGCATCGCCGACAGCGAAGCCGACGCCCACGCGCCGTGGCTGGATTGGTTGCAGGCATTGGCCGCCAGTGGTCGCGCCAGTCACCTGCAGATCAGCGCCGAGCGTGGTCTGTGGGTGCCGCTGGAGCGCCTGACCTGCCTGCAAGCCCTTTATCCACAGGCCCGCTGGCAGCCGGCGCTGACGCCCCTGGCCGGTTTCGATGAAGCCTGGGCCAGCGACGAAGCCCTGGTGGAAGTGCTCCGCGCCCGGCTCAGTGCCTTTGGCCCGTTGCCGTTGAAGGCCATCGCCTACCCGCTGGGGTTGTCGACGCCGCAGGTCACCCAGGCCCTGGCGCAGCTTGAACAACAAGGCTATGTGCTGCGCGGACGGTTCACGCCGGGCACCGGCCAGGAGGAATGGTGCGAACGGCATTTGCTGGCGCGGATCCATCGCTACACGGTCAAGCGCCTGCGCCGGGAAATCGAGCCGGTGATGCTGCAGGACTTCATGCGCTTCCTGTTCGACTGGCAACACCTGTCATCGTCCAGCCAAGGTCGGGGCAATGCCGTGCTGCCGTCGATCCTCGGCCAGTTCGAAGGCTTCCCGGCCGCTGCGTCAGCCTGGGACAGCGACCTGCTGCCGGCGCGGATCAAGGACTATTCGCCCAGTTGGCTCGATGAGTTGTGCCGCAGTGGCAAGTGGGTATGGACGCGCCTGAGCGCGCGCCAGAAGCCTTCCGCCAGCGCCCTGCGCAGCACGCCGGTGGTGTTGCTGCCGCGCAGTCAGGTGGCGTTGTGGAGCAGCCTGGCCGGACAAACGGCCCTGGATGAGTTGTCACCCAAGACGCAAAAAGTCCATCAGGCCCTCAGCGAACACGGCGCGCTGTTTTTCGACGAACTGGCCCACGAAGCCCACCTGCTGCGCAGCGAACTGGAAATCGCCTTGCAGGAACTGGTGGGCACCGGGTGGGTGAATGCCGACAGCTTCGCCGGCTTGCGCGCGCTGATCACCCCCGCCAGCAAACGCCAGGCCCGCAGCAGCCGGCGCGGGCGCGGCGCGTTTGTCGGCGGCATGGACGACGCCGGTCGCTGGGCCTTGTTGCGCCGCAGCCAGCCCGCGCCTGCGGAGGGCAATCGTCCCGCGCCCACACCGCCCGACACCTTGGAACACATCGCCATGACCCTGCTGCGCCGTTACGGCGTGGTGTTCTGGCGCTTGCTGGAGCGGGAGGCGGATTGGCTGCCAAGTTGGCGCGAGCTGCTGCGCACCTTTCATCGCCTGGAGGCGCGGGGCGCGATTCGTGGCGGGCGTTTTGTCAGCGGCCTGGCGGGCGAACAATTCGCCCTGCCCGAAGCCATCCCGCTGCTGCGCGAAACCCGCCGCCGCCCCACCGATGGCAGCCTGGTGGCGGTGTGCGGCGTCGACCCGCTGAACTTGGCCGGCACCTTGCTGCCGGGGGCGAAAGTGCCGGCATTGGCGAGTAATCGGCTGGTGTATCGGGATGGGTTGCCGGTGGCGGCACAGATTGCCGGCAAGCAGCATCTTTGGGTGGAGTTGGATGCCCAAGGGATGATTGAGGTCAGGAACAAGCTGATTCAGAAAGGTTGAGGGTGTCTGGGCCGGCCCTATCGCGAGCAAGCTCGCTCCCACAGGGATTATTCATTCACCACAAACCTACTGTGGGAGCGAGCTTGCTCGCGATGAGGCCATAAGCCCCACCACAGCCCCAGGCAATCATTGAGCTTGATCGGGCAGCTCATCCCCCGCTTTTTGCTCCTCGACCAACCGCTTGGGCAACACCACCTGCTGTGGATAAGTCTGCGCAAAATGCACCGCCGGATGGTTATCCACAAGCTTCTTCAACTGCTGGTTGAATGCCCGGCTCACCGCATATTGCCCACCCGACACAGTACGGAACTGCGCCGTGAGTACCACGCCGTTGAGGTCCATCTTGTCCACGCCAAACACATCCAACGGCCCTTGCAGGTTGAACTTGAGGAACGGGTCTTCGGCGATCGAACGCCCGGCTTCGCGGATCAGTTCGATGGCCTGGTCCACGTCGGTGTCGTAGGTGAACTGCACGGAGAAGAACGCAAAGGCAAATTGCCGGGACTGGTTGGTCACGGCCTTGATCTGGCCGAACGGCACCGAATGCACGAAACCCTTGCCGTCGCGCAGGCGCAGGGTGCGGATGGTCAGGCCTTCGACAGTGCCGGCGTGGCCGGAGCTGAGCACCACCCAGTCGCCGATGGACAGCGTGTCTTCGATGATGATGAACAGCCCGGTAATCACGTCCTGCACCAGTTGCTGGGAACCGAAACCGATCGCCAGCCCCACCACCCCGGCACCGGCCAGCAACGGCGCGACGTTGATGCCCAGGTTGGCCATGGTGGTGATTGCGCAAATCACCACCAGGATGATTTTCGCCGCGTTGCGCAACAGCGGCAGGATGGTCTTGACCCGGGTGCTGGGCTGGCGGGCCCCGCGCTTGTTCAGCGGCGGTTTCAGGGCTTCCTGGATCGCCGTGTCGAGCACCACCCACGTGAGCCAGGTCATCAGGAAGATCAGGCCGATGCGGCTCAAGGAATCACTGATCGCCCGGCCTATGGCGTTGCGCGAGGCGAACTCGAACAGGGAAATGCCCCAGATCCGCCCGAGGACCTCAATGAATACCACCGCCATGACGATGCGCAACAACGCGTGCAGCAGGCTCAACAGGCGGCCCTTGTAGGCGCTGTTGCGCTGGATGGCCTCGGCCTTGGGCGACTTGAAGACGTGCTGGAACACGGTGCTGAGGAACACCGTAGCGATCAGCAGGATGGTGGTGAACAGCGCACAACGCAGGGCTTTCTGGTTGTCCTCGCCGACACCGATCAGGCTCACCGCCGACACCAGCACCATCAACAGGATCGGCCAATACCAGAGCCCGGAGAAAATCCGCAGCGACTCCTGCAAGGCCGGTTGCTTCAAGCGCTGGGCCAGCGGGCGGTTGCGGATCAGGTGCGCCACGGGCCGGCGCATGCGAATCACCAGCCAGCCAAAGATCACCGAGGCGAACAGGCCAGTGAACACCGCGATGCTGCTGGTGATGTTACCGCCCAGTTGCCGGGCGATCTGCGGGCTGGTCAGGGCATCGCTGAGGGCAGCGAGAAAACCGATCAGGAACAACGGCCGCGGGCTGAAACGCCGGATCATCGCCACCGCCCGGCGTTTGTGGCCAGCGTTGAACATCACGATCACGCACAGCAACACCGAAGTGGAGAAAATACCGCTGCTGGTGGCGTAGGCGAAACACAGCGCCAGGGCGCGACCGACCGACACCTGCAGGAAGTGGCTGACGTACAGGGTCAGCGGCAGGCAGATCAACGCCGCAGCGGTGTACGGCAGCAGATAACCGAGCAGGTCGCGCAGGCGCTGGCGGCTGCGCAACCAGCGGCGCCGACCCAGATGGCGCAGCAGCAGCCGCGCGGCCGACCAGATCAGTGCGAAAGCGCCGATCCAGACGCTCGACAACAACAGGAAATCCCCCGCCACGCGCCAGGAAGAACGGGACGTCTGGTCCACCAGCCGGTCCACCTCATCCGCCGCCCGATCCGCCCGCAGGCGCCAGGCATCCACCAGGCTCTGGTTGAGGTCGAGCTTGTCCTGGACATCGTCGATGCTCGAGCTGATGGCCCCCAATAAACCGCCCTGCACCAGCGGCGCGGGTTCGGCGGGTGCTTCGCTGGGCTGGGAGGTGCCAGGGACAGCGGCGGTCCCGTAGGCGCTGGTGCCGGTCATCGCCAGCAGGAACAGCAGCAATACAGTGCTCAATCGAGACAAAACGCGAGGCTCCTTCACACGGGATCGGTAAGGAACTGATCAATAACGGGCGGGCAAGTTCGGTTTTGGCGGAATGTAAAGGTCTGTAGGAGCTGCCGAAGGCTGCGATCTTTTGATCTTGAGCTTTCGCTTGCGACTCAACTGTCTGGGACAAGATCGCAGCCTCGTTGCACTCGGCAGCTCCTACAGGCGCAGTCCTGCAGGAAGATAGCCTCGCCTCAATAGGCTTTCTCGCCGCTGGGCACTCCATCGAAACTTTCCGGGCCGCACGACAGTCATCAAAAGACACAGGCAGTACGAGGTCATTGGCACGGGAGGGATTCATGACGGCGATCCACATTGGTATTTCCGGCTGGCGCTACACGCCTTGGCGGGGGGATTTCTACCCCAAGGGGCTGACCCAGAAACGGGAATTGCAATTCGCCTCGCGAGCGGTCAATAGCATCGAAATCAATGGATCGTTCTACGCCCTGCAACGCCCCGAACGGTATGCCCAGTGGTACGCCGAGACACCGCCCGGCTTCGTGTTCAGCGTCAAGGCGCCGCGTTTCATCACCCACATCAAGCGCCTGCGGGACATCCGCAAGCCCCTGGCCAATTTCTTCGCCTCCGGCGTGCTGGAGCTCAAGGAGAAGCTGGGTGCGATCCTCTGGCAGTTTCCGCCCAGCTTCAAATTCGACCCCGAGCTGTTCGAAGACTTCCTCAAGCAACTGCCCCACGACACCGAAGGTGCCGCCGCCCTGGCCCGCGAGCACGAGCCGCGCCTGGACGGCCACGCCAGCACCACCACTGACAAAAAGCGCCCACTGCGCCACGCCGTGGAAATACGCCATGACAGCTTTGTCGACCCGCACTTCGTCACGTTGCTCAAGCGCTACGACGTGGCCCTGGTGATTGCCGACACCGCCGGTAAATGGCCCTATCGCGAAGACGTCACCAGCGATTTCGTCTACCTGCGCCTGCACGGCGCCGAGCAGCTGTACGCCAGCGGCTATACCGACGAGGCGTTGAAGCGCTGGGGCGACCGGATCGAGGCCTGGAGCCACGGCAAGCAACCCGCCGACGCCCACCTGATCGACCCCGACAAGAAGCCCCGGGCCCGCAAAAGCCGGGAAGTGTTCTGTTATTTCGACAACGACATCAAAGTCCGCGCGCCCTATGACGCACGCCACCTGCTGGAACACTTCCACCTGGACAAGGACCTCGCCACCGCGCCCGGCGAGCGCCCGGCCGAAGGGGTATTGCCATGAACCGCCCGGAAACCAGCGCAGCGACCCACGAGCCGCCCCAGCAACAGGCCCAGGCTCTCGACCGGGTCAGCCGTTTCACCGTACTGACGGTCAACACCCACAAGGGCTTCACCGCCCTGAACCGGCGCTTCATCCTGCCGGAACTGCGCGAAGCAGTGCGCAGCGTGTCTGCCGATGTGGTGTTCTTGCAGGAAGTCCACGGCACCCACGAACACCACCCCCAGCGCTACAGCAACTGGCCGAGCATGCCGCAGTACGAGTTCCTGGCCGACAGCCTCTGGCCGCAGTTCGCCTACGGGCGCAACGCGGTGTACCCGGCGGGCGACCACGGCAACGCGCTGTTGTCGAAATTCCAGATCATCCGCCACGACAACCTGGACGTGTCCATCAGCGGCCATGAGAACCGCGGCATGCTCCACAGCGTGCTGCGCCTGCCGGGCGATGGACCGCAAGTGCATGCCATTTGCGTGCACCTGGGACTGCGCGAAGGTCATCGTGTCGAGCAACTCAAGCTGCTTTGCCAGCGCTTGAGCGAACTGCCGCCCGACGCGCCAGTGATCGTCGCGGGCGACTTCAACGACTGGCGCGGCAAGGCCAGTGAACTGCTCGAACCCTGCGGCCTGCGGGAAGTGTTCGCCGAACAGTGGGGCAAACCGGCCCGCAGCTTTCCGGCACGCCTGCCGGTCCTGCGCCTGGACCGCATCTACGTGCGCAACCTCAAGGCCCGCCATCCCAAGGTGTTGAGCGTACGCCCCTGGTCGCACCTCTCCGACCACGCACCGCTGTCGGTAGAGATCGAATTATGAGCGCGACGATGAACAAGGCGACGGTAGAGCAGGTCGAGGCGTCACCCACCGAGCGCAACCCGGCGCTGGCCGATATCGAATACGGCTGGCACGGCAACAATCGCGTCAAGCTGCTGGAAAACGGCGAAGAGTATTTCCCCAGGGTCTTCGAAGCCATTCGCCGGGCCGAGGCAGAAATCCTCCTGGAGACCTTCATCCTGTTCGAGGACAAGGTCGGCTATGAACTACGGGACCTGTTGGTCGAAGCCGCCGCGCGTGGCGTGCGCATCACCGTCAGCCTCGATGGCTTCGGCTGCGGTGAGCTGACCACCGGTTTCCTGGCCTCGTTGAGCGACGCCGGGGTGCGCTTGCAGATGTTCGACCCGGCGCCCCGGCGCCTGGGGATCCGCACCAACTGGTTCCGCCGCCTGCACCGCAAGATCGTGGTGGTGGACGGGGTGATTGCGTTTATCGGCGGAATCAACTTTTCCGCCGACCACCTGGGCGATTTCGGCGCCGAGGCCAAGCAGGACTATTCCGTGGAGGTCAAAGGCCCGGCGGTGGTGGATATCCACCACTTCGCGCTGTTGCAGAGTGGCCGGCCCGCCCGGGCCAAATACTGGTGGCAACGCCGCCGCAGCCGCCGCAACGAGCTGGCGTTCAACGACCACGACGGCCAGGTGCGCCTGGTCTACCGGGATAATCACGAACACCAGAGCGACATCGAAGAGGTCTACCTGCAAGTGCTGCGCAGTGCCCAGCGGCGGGTGGTGATCGCCAACGCCTATTTCTTCCCTGGCTACCGGTTGCTGCGCGAGATCCGCAACGCGGCACGGCGCGGCGTGGAAGTCCGGCTGATCCTGCAGGGCCAGCCGGACATGATGATCGCCAAGCTCGCCGCACGCATGCTCTACAGCTACCTGCTCAAGGCCGGCGTGGTGATCTACGAATATTGCGAGCGCCCGCTGCACGGCAAGGTCGCCCTGGTGGATGAGGACTGGAGCACGGTGGGTTCGAGCAACCTCGACCCACTGAGCCTGTCCCTGAACCTGGAGGCCAACGTGCTGATCCGCGACCGGGCGTTCAACCGCGAGTTGTTCGAGCGCCTCGACTACCTGAGCCGCAACCATTGCACCGCGATGCCCAAGGACCACGCCCCCCGGGGCCTGTTGTGGCGCATGACCATCGGTTTCATGGTGTTCCACTTTTTGCGCCATTTCCCGGCCTGGGCCGGCTGGCTGCCGGCCCATAAACCGCGTCTGAAACCATTTTCGCCGCCGACGGCGGTCCGGAGCGAACCCCATGAACCACTCTGAAGCGCACGCCGCGCCGAGAGATGCCCATGCGCCGGAACAGTCCAAGCCAAAATCCCGCTGGAGCCGCTGGAAAAGACCGCTGACCCTGGCGTTTTTCCTGCTGTTGATCGTGCTGTTCACCACCCTGGCCCGACGCATCGACTGGTCGGAGGTGTTCGCCACCCTGGCCGATTTCAAGGTGCGCACCTTGATCATCGCCGCCGCGCTGACCATCACCAGCTTCATCACCTATGCCTGCTTCGACCTGATCGGCCGCACCTACATCCGCCAGAAACTGGGTTGGCGGCAGATCTTGCCGGTGGGGGTGATCAGTTACGCGTTCAACCTCAACCTCAGCGCCTGGGTCGGTGGCATCGCCATGCGCTACCGGCTGTATTCGCGGCTGGGGGTCAGCACCGGAAACATTGCCAAGATCCTCGGCCTGAGCCTGGCCACCAACTGGTTCGGCTACATGACCCTGGCCGGCGCGGTGTTCAGCAGCGGCCTGGTGACCATGCCACCGGGCTGGAAACTCAGCAGCGATGCGCTGCAAGGCGTCGGCGCGCTGTTGCTGCTGGTGAGCGCGGGTTACCTGGTGGCCTGCCGATTTTCCAAGCGCCGGGCCTGGACGATTCGCGGCATGGAAATCAACCTGCCTTCACTGCGCATGGCGGTGCTGCAACTGGCGCTGGGCGCGCTGAACTGGTCGTTGATGGCGGCGGTGATCTTCACGTTGCTGCCCAGCAAACTGGATTATCCGGTGGTGCTCGGGATGTTGCTGATCAGCAGCATTGCCGGGGTCATCACCCACATTCCGGCGGGGCTTGGGGTGTTGGAAGCGGTGTTCGTTGCGCTGCTGCAACATGAAGTTTCGCGGGGCAGCCTGCTGGCGGGCTTGATCGCCTACCGGGCGATCTACTTCATCCTGCCGTTGCTGATTACCGTGGTGATGTACCTGGTGATCGAGGCGAAGGCCAAGGCGTTGCGGGTCAAGCCCGGGCTCAAGTGATGGGTTGCCTGGTTTGGCCCCATCGCGAGCAAGCTCGCTCCCACAGGGGATTTGTAGCGTTCATTGTGGGAGCGAGCTTGCTCGCGATGAGGCCCGCCTGAACACCACACATCTACCGCTCCTGGATAATGCTCAACCGCTCTCCCACCACCATTTCCGTGATCCAGTCCACCAGGATCGAGGTGTAGGCCTGCTGTGACACGGGGTCGCTCAAGGCATGGTCGGCACCGTCGATGATCCGGTGAGTCAGCGAATGGGTCTGCTGGCACGCCGCCCGGTAGCTCATGATGGTGGCATGGGGCACGTAGGCATCGGTCTCGGACTCCACCAGCAATACATCGCCGGTGAACTGCGAACACGCATGCAGGGCGCGATTGGTTCCGGCGTGCACCAGGGTGCTGCGGTAATCCAGCAGGTCGGTCTTGTCCAGGTCGCGCTTGGGCGTGTGCCATTGCTCGTCGCGGTACAGCGCCGGTACCCGCAGGGCCAGCCAGCGTACCGGACGCAACGAAGTCAGGATCGAAGCCAGGTAGCCGCCATAACTGGTGCCCACCACGGCAATCGCCGAGGTATCCAAGGCCGGGTGGGCGAGCAGTCGGTCGTATGCCGCCAACAGGTCTCGCAGGTTGTCCTCGCGGGTGACTCGCGCCAACGGGATCCCCGCCCCGCCGGTGTGCCCACGCAAGTCGAAGGTCAGGCACACGCAGCCCAGGCCGGCGATGCCTTTGGCCCGTTCCAGGTCCCGCTCCTGGCTGCCACCCCAACCGTGCACGAACAACACGCCAGGGACCTTCGACTTGGGACTCAGGAATGTCCCGTTCATGCGTTCATCGTCAATCTCGATCTGAATGGTTTCACTTCTAGCCGTCATAGGATTGAACCGTTACGTATTTGAGAAGGAAGTCGCCGTTGTGCGCCGCGCCGCGATAGACCTCCCTCGCGCCGGGCGGCAGCGGTTGCTCGGTGTAGGTCTCCACCGAGGACACCCGCACCGCGCTGGTTTGCGGCGTTTCGACGAACACCTGCAACGCCGCCAGTTCGGCGCTGCTGGCGCCGCCCATGCGCCATGACTGTTCCAATACGCCGCCACGGGGCTGGCCGGCGGCATCCAGGCCCTGGGCAATGTCGTAATTACGCCGCGATGCAAAAAAGCTCGGGTAGGCCTGGTTGGCGGCGTCATCGAACACTTGCGCCAGGCGCACCGCCTCGCGCACATCGTCGGGCAGTTCGAGCCTGAGCAACTCGATATAGCCGCCCTGCACCACCAGCAGGTCCGATCCGCCGTACACCTCCAACCCTTCGCTGTCGTGGGTCAGGTGTTGCACACCGCAATAACTCAGGACCTTGCCGTTGATGAAGCTCTGGCCGACGCTCTGGGTCTTGACCTCGTTGAGGTGCTGTTCCAGCGCCACCCCATCGCGAAACAGCGCCTGGGCATCGGGCTCGGCGACGATTTCATCGAACTGCGCCAGGCTCTTGATCAGCCGTTGCCCACGTCCGGCACAGGCATGGATCGGCTTGAGGCGAATCGGCCCGGAGTACAGCAAATGTTCGGCGGCCGGGCGCGCATCCTTGAGCGAAAAGACCGTCACGCCATCGAGTACCGCGCCTCGCGTGAGCTTGGCAAACAGCGGCGACCAGCCTTTGGGCGCCACGGCGTCCTTATTCAACAGACCGTGGGTAACCGCCTTGGTGCAGATAAAATCATGCTCGACATACCCGCCCCACACATCCTCCGGCCCCTTGACCCCCAGGCGCATCAAGGTTTCGCTGCCGATCAGGGTTTGCGTGGGCAACAGATAAGGATCATGAGCGACCTGAGGGTCATGACTGTCGCCGTACTCCCATCCCAGGATCTGTGCCAGCCACTGGGCCAGTGCACGGTTGGTCTCGACCTCATGGCGCGGCGCTTGTGGATTGACCGAATAGGCCACTACCCGCTTGTTGCGATTGACTGGTGTCATGCGTTGCCCTTTTTCCTGTGCTCGATGGCTTTAGATAAGGGAAGGTGCAGAGATCAGGCCAACGAGGTAATGGCGATGAGGGTCAGCCAAGCGGGCGCGTCGGGAGCAATTGATAGCACCGGGCCTGTTTCATTCTGCACGACACATGGCAGGCATCCGGCAAATTGCACGATCTCCAGCAACATACGCCCCCTCCTGTGGCGAGGGAGCCTTGCTTCCACAAATCCCCTCGCCACAAGGGTTCAGTGTCAGCCCTTGGGAGCATTCGGCGGGCTTACCCCAAACCGCGCCCGGTAATCGCTCGGCGCCAACCCGGTGATTTTCTTGAACGTCGCGCGAAAGGCGCTCGGGTCCTGGTAACCGACGGTCCAGGCAATGTGGTCGATGGTGCCATTGGTGAATTCCAGCATTTCCCGGGCCTTGCCGACGCGCAGGTGCTGGCAGTATTCGGTGGGCTTGAGCCCGGTGGCGGCGCGAAACCGGCGCAGGAAAGTACGTTCTTCCAGAGCGGCGCGTTCGGCCATCGCAGCGAGGGAAACCTCCACCGCGCCGCTGCTCTGCAACCAATGCTGGACCTTGAGAATCGCCGGGTCGCCATGGCCGAGGATGGGCGCAAAATTACTGCCGCACTGGCTCGCGCTGTCGCTGTGCTCGACCACCAGAAATTGCGCGGTGCGCGTGGCGATGCTGGGCCCGAGCAGGCGGTCCACCAGGCGCAGCCCCAGTTCCGACCAGGCCATCAGCCCGGCGGTGGTGATCAGGTCACCGTCGTCGACGATGGGTTTGTCGGCGTTGAGCTTGATCTTCGGGTAACGCGCGGCAAAGGTCTTGGCCGAAGTCCAGTGGGTGGTGGCGCTGCGTCCGTCGAGCAGGCCGCTTTCGGCCAGCAGGATCGAGCCCACGCAAACCCCGCCCAGCACTGTGCCGTCGGCATGCTGCGCTCGCAGCCAATCCATCAGCGCCTGGGAGACCAAGCCTGCACTGAAACCGGCAAGGGACGGTGGAATCAACAACGCCACCAGCTTGCCCGCCGGGCCGGTTTCGCTGTCGAACACCCGCAGCGGAGCCTCGCCCTCCTCCGCCCGCCAATGACTCACCCGCAGCGTTGGCAACTGCACGCTGGCATGCTCGGCCGCGATCCGCTGCGCCACGGCAAACAGATCGGTCAAGCCATGCACCGCCGCCAGTTGCGCGCCAGGGTAAATGAGCACCCCAAGCTCGGCGACTGCCCTTTGCTGCGTCATTGTCAGTTTTCCCTCGCTTATTGTCGTTGCGGCCAATCCTCGAAGCGACGGCAAAAGCCAATACTGGCTTCACACCCAATCTGATCGAGGAAGCCCCCATGTCCAAGCAAGCGCTCATCGTAGTCGATATCCAGAACGACTACTTCCCCCAGGGCAAATGGCCGTTGGTCGGCGCCCACGCCGCCGCCGATAACGCCGCACGCTTGATCGAAGCCTTTCGCCAGGCCGGCGACAGCGTGGTGCATATCCGCCACGAATCCACCTCCGACGACGCGCCCTTCTTCACCCCAGGCTCCGAAGGCGCACAGTTGCACCCCAAGGTGCTCAACCGCGCCGATGAACCGGTAGTGCTCAAGCACTTCGTCAATTCGTTTCGCGAAACCGAACTGCAAGCCATCCTCGACCAGCACGGCATCGAACAACTGGTGGTGGTCGGCAGCATGAGCCACATGTGCGTTCACGGCGTGGTGCGGGCGGCAGCGGACCTGGGCTACGGCGTCACGGTGGTCCATGATGCCTGCGCCACCCTCGATCTGGAATTCAACGGCGTCGTCGTGCCTGCTGCCCAGGTGCATGCGGCGTTCATGGCCGCGCTGGTTTTTGCCTACGCGAGTGCGGTGAGCACCGAGCAATTCCTGGCGGCCAATCGCTGAATACACGGCACATCGAAAAAACCGCAAAAAAACCGCGCTTCGTCGGCGAAGTGCGGTTTTGCCTCAAGCATCAACGCTGTGCCTGGAAGCGCTCACACATCCAGCACTTGCAGCAACCTCGGCATCGTCGCCACGAATCCCATCTGCTGCGCTTCGCGCGCCATCCCTTTCAACTTCTCGCCGCTGGCTTGATCGGCGCTGCGCAGCCACTGCCCCGCCACGTCGATCAACCGCACATGGTGGGTGATCCAGGCGCATGACGCCGACTCGGGCAATGCCGCCATCTGTTGCCCATGCCAGATCGCCTGTTCGGTATTGCCCGCCAACAGGCAGGTTTCAGCGGCGGCCACGCGAAAGCGCAAAGCGTTGTGGGCCAGGCAGGCCAGGGTGAGCTGGGCTTCGCCCGTCGCCAAGGCCTGCTGGCTGAGCGGCCCATCGTCGCTGATCATCGCCAGGCTGCCGTAGACCCACGGCCCGATGTAGCGCTGCAGCTCGAAGCGCTCCACCAGGCTCGCCGCCTCCATGATCAAGGTCTGCGCCAGCCCGCGCTCGCCCTGGCGCAACGCCACCCGCGCCAACCCTTCCAGCAGGATCGCTTCGAAACGGCTGGCGCCGAGGTTGCGCGCCAAGGCCAGGGCGCAGGTCAGCTCTTGCTCCGCCAAGGCATCCTCGCCGCCCGCCACCAGCACCCAGGCCGCCGTGAGCCGCGAGAAAACCTGTGCCCGATGATTGCCCAGCCGGGTGCTGCATTCGATGGCCTCCATGGCGTCACGCAAAGCCTGCTCCGGCTGGCCCAGGTACAACTGCGCCGATCCACGGGCGCTGCGATTGCCCGCCTCCACGTGCGCCAGCCCATTGCGCTCGCACAGGCGTACGCATTGATCGAACACCTCGTAGGCGGTCTGCATGCGCCCTTGTGCGTAATAGGAGTCGCCAATGCCACTCAGGGCCTTGGCCTCGGTTTCCAGATCCCGGCCGATGCGGGCACAGGACAAGGCCTCTTCATGGAGCCGGCGACACTCAGCGTAATCGCCCCGTGGAAAATAGATGTTCCCGTGCAAGTGATTCAACCGGGCCAGCGCCGTATGCGCCTGCATGGCCCGGGCGATGGGCAGCATGTCCTCGATCAGGCGCTCCTCCTCGTCCAGGCAATCGAGGGTATTGAGGACCGCTGCCAGCCCCAGCGCAGCCTCGATCTGATCCCGTGGCTGCTCGGCCAATACCAAGGCCCGCTGGAAATGCGCCCGGGCCTCCAAGGTCTGGCCCAGGCCCGAGCACGCCTGGCCGCACAGCAACGCGAAGGAAAAATCGCCCTGCGTACGCTCGGCAAACGCCGCGCACTGCCGCGCCAGCGCAAGGACACCGTCGTACTGGCAGGCCAGGCGCTTTTCGCCCATGGCAAGCAACAGCGCGTCGAACGCCGCCGGATCGTTGGCCCGCAGCAAATGCTGGGCATAGAGCACCCGGTCGCGCTCGCGGTAGAGGCTCGCCACCTCACCGTGCAACTGCTCGCGAAGCAACGTGGGCATCGCGTCGTAGAGGCAGTGCATGACCAGGTCATGGACAAACAGATAGCTGCCTGGCTCGACTTCCCGCAGCAGCCCCTGGCGCATGTCCGCCGTCGGCAGATAACCGGGCTGCCCCAGCGCTTGGCGCCACAGCGTCAGCTCGAAACGATTACCCAGCACCGCGGCGTAATGCAGGGCACGACGTTGCTCGGGGGCCAACTTGTCAAAGCGGGTCTGGACCAGATGGCGCAGACTGTCGGGGAAAATACCTTCCTGGCTCGACAGCAGTTGCGTCAAGTACAGCGGATTGCCCTGGGCGCGGGCAACACATTCAGCCCGGTAGCGCGGATCGACATCGATGAATTGCTCCGCCAGGACCGTGGCCTCCCGCGCCCGGATCGGCGCGATGTCGAGCAGACTCATGGGGCTGGAGGAATACGAGCGGATTTCGCCGCCCAGCGGGTCATCTTCGGGACGGGACGTGAGCAGCCAGACAACCGGGGCTTCGTCAGTCGCATCGAGCAGCTTGCCCAACAGCGTAAACAGCGTGGTGTCGCCCCAGTGCAGGTCTTCGAAGCAGATCACCAAGGGTTGTTGCACCGCGACGCGCAGCAACACGTCGAGCAAAGCCTGGAACAGCCCCTGGGTACGGGCCTGGTTGCTCATTGCGCCATACAGGATGGGCGGCTCGGCAGACGACACGCCCGTCAGCACTTGCAGGAACATGCGATGCTCGGCGGCCACTTTCAGGCGGGACAGGGCCGCGTCCAACAACGATGCGCTGATGGGCGGCGCCCCACCGAGGTTGAGCAGGCTGGCCACCAATTGCCCCAGGGGCCACAGACTGTTGTCCATGCCGAAATCCAGCACATCGCCGCGATGGCAGGCAAAGCCACGCTGCCGAGCCATTTCGAGAAACTCGCTGACCAACCGGGTCTTGCCGATGCCCGCCATGCCGCGCACATAGACGACGTGCCCGTCCTGGCATTCCTGGGTGGCTTCGATCACTGCCTTGAACTGCAACAGCTCAATGGCTCGCCCCACCAATGGACGCGGTGCGTTTTCGTCGAGGCTGCGCGGGCGCAGGCATTTGCGATAGGCCTGAAACTCATCGTCGGAGGCGGAAAACTCAAACCGGGCAGCGAGTTGTTCCAGCAGGTTCTGCGCAACATACACCGGCGCATTCCCATGACGATCCAGCAACGGCTTTTGTGCGAGCAAAGCAGGCTCAACATGGGGGTATGTCGCTTCAGCACTCAAGCGCACAAGCCTCAGCACCAAGGCATGCCCGGGCGTGACGAATTGCTCGCGGCTCAGCGCCAACGCGCAGAGCAGGCCTCGTTCGCTATCGCTGCGATACGCCTGCGGAGAGCCGAATTGGGCGATCACAACATCCTGCGTCATCCCTAGTGGAACGCCACCGAACTGACGCACCAGACGCTCGACTTCATCCATGAACGTCGCCCCTGGCAACCCATCGATACGAAAGGACAGTTCAAGTACATAGCGAATGACGCTGTCATCGACCTGTTTCTGCGCCTGTTGCGCAAAGGCCACCTGGTGCAGTTCGGTCATCGTCTGTTGGATGTGCACCAAAGCCGCCGAGGCGGGATCGCCCAGCAGCGCACTCACATCGACCCCGAAGGCCGTCGCCAGGTGCCGAGCGGTGCGATAAAGCACTGGCTTGCCGGTTTCAGCGCGCTTGATGGAGGCGATCGAGACGCACAAATGCCGGTTCAGGCAGGCCTCGGCCAGGGTTTCCTGACTCAGTCCATGCTGTTTGCGCAGTCCTTTCAACGACACCGCGTCCAGCAGCACACGACCGTCGGATATCGAGGCATCACGCTTGGGCAGGGCAGCAAAGGTATTGTGTCGGGAGTCCATGTCGATAACCCTTCTACCCTGGGACAACGGCAGCCGATCGAGTGTACTCCAGCACCTCTCTGCGGGTTAATGAAAAGATGGCATTTGGCCTGATACCAAACTGATACCGGACTGACACTGCTCTGGACTGTCCGGTTATCACGGCCCTCCCGATACTCACTCCCATCAATTGGCACCCAGTTGATACAACCTGAACGATGGGAGAAAGGCGATGAACGATGGACTGAAGGGCACCGCAGGCGACGACTTGCGCGATATCGGCGGTTCGCAACTGCTGGGGCGTGGACTGAACCGGCTCGATTGGGCCGGCGACAGCAAGGAGTGTCAGAAGGTCGGTGATACCGAGTCGGGCAAACGTGCCGTGCCGTACCGGAAAACAGCCTACAACGTAGGGAAAAACGTCACCATGTCCACCGTCGTGGCCACCGAAAATTTCTCAACCGAGACGTTTTCCTCCCGCGACGAGTTCGAAAAACATACCCAGACCAGTGTCGAAGCCTCCGGTAAATACGGCGCCTTTTCCGCCGGTTTCAAAGTCACCTTCGGCAGTGACATCAAGACGCTCGAAGAGCGCGAAGCCGCGCTCTACAGTCACACGGTGCGGTTATGGAAACTGACCTTCGAAGTCAATCCGGCCAATGCGACTGAAGCGTTCAAGAAGCGTGTCGATGACCTGCCCAAGGCGTTCGATCCGGGCAATCCGACAGCGTTTTTCAACTTCCTCGTCGATTTTGGCGCCGATATCGTCAGCGAAGTGACCGTCGGCGGCTCGCTGAACTATGCGATGACCGCGCTCAAGAGCTTCCTCAGCCAGACCAACACCCTCGATGCGATGGTCAAGGCCGAATACGGCGCCTTTGTCAGCGGTAGCGCGACCACCTCGATCTCGGAAACGGTCAAGAAAAACATCGCCCACCGCAACGCCAACCTGACCACCCAGGGCGGTACGCACGCTATCGCGTTCAATGCAGTGGACCCCAGCAACTGCAACGTGGAGTTCGGTAAATGGCGTGAATCGCTGTCGGACGACCCTACGGTCGTGGAGTTGAAAATCTCGCCGGTCTATCGTTTCGTCAAGGAAGGCGAGGCCCGTACGGCACTGGAGCAGGCCTACCAGTGGTACACCAGCTACAAGGCGGAAATCGAAGCCAATTGGCAGGAGTCGGTGGTGGTCCTCGGTCGCTCCGGGCGGCAAACCACACCCAAGGCAGCGGCAACCGGCCCGGCCTTGCGAATGGTGTTCGTCGACAACAAAAGCAAGGAAACCAGCGAGAGCTTCCACTACCCTCCCGCCGCGAATGCATCGACCACGGAATTTGAACAGTTCTGGGATGGGCTGGCCCTGCTGCTGAGACAAAAAAGCGGGCAGAAACTGCTGATGGCCACTGAACGCTGGCCGCGCGACTCACGCTACTACCCGGGGTACGCCATGCGCGAGGCCCTGCTGGCCAACGGCGCCAGCGAAGTGTCGCTCGCACGTTGGGAGACGCTGACCAAGCACATGCAACCCAACCCGTTGTCCGGCCTGACCTATGTGCTGGCAGGGAATGACTTCGAGGTGCCTGGTGTCGATGGCCTCATTGCCGGTTTCGGCCAGGCAGGCAAAGACCTCAACCCAACGGTGAAGATCAAGGCTCGGCTTTCCCACGACTCGTTCGGCAAGGTCAAGCTGGTCAAAACGGCAAGTACCGAGCAAGACCCTCGCACCGCGCTGTACATCGTGCGCAACAATACTGGAGACAAACCGGCGCTGGCAGTCGATCCGCAAAACCGGACCCGTATCGCCATGCAGACGCCGGACAGGTGCAACCCAGGGCAATTCTGGTACATGCCCGAGTTGGAAAAACCCTACCCGGAAATCAACCACCCGGTACTGCTGATCAACTACGAGACGGGAACCTGCCTGCAGGGCATGCATGACCAGGGCGACTGCCGGCTCAAGCCCATCGAACCAGGTCGCCAGCAGGACGACGTCATTTGGGACCGGCGCGGCGATGAGGTGTTTCACCTGTTGATGGTCTACTACTGGATGGACGCCTTGTGCCTGACCCAGGTTGAAAAGCGCGCCGCCGTCCGGGCTTGGCGCCAGCCTCACGGCATGGATTGGTTGCGCGAGCAGCATCGTCCGTATAGTTGATACCCGATAGTTACCCCCCTGTGGGAGCGAGCTTGCTCGCGATGGCGCTGGTTCAGCTTGCTTCAATGTTGAATGTGCCGCCGCCATCGCGAGCAAGCTCGCTCCCACAGGTTTCGTGGCTTGATTGACTGCCATTCCCTCTAGCCCTCTTGCGTGCGTGGTCCCCATACGATGCAAGTCTTCAACAGTGTTCCCTTTATTGGCGACGGCGTGGAAACAGCCCTCGATCCCCGCCGCTTTCCCTATCTGTTCAACGACCATGGGTTGGCGCAGCCGAGTGTCCAGGTGCGCGGCAACCTGATCCCGCTCAGCCCCGAGAATCCATCCCTGTCCTTGGGCACTCGCTACTCCGGCATCAGTTGGAGGGACCGTGAGGTTCCAACGAACAGCGGCTCCTACTGGATCAAGACGTTCGACTTCCACGCCAGCGAAGTGCACTACGCCCCCATCTGGGCAACCAGGGAAACGGCGCAAGCCTTCGGCATGACCCTGCTCGGCAACGGCGAATGCCTGCGTTTCGAGTACGACCAACTGATCCTGGGCCAATACACCTACGGCAAATGGGCCGGCCACCAATCGCCCTACCTGGGCCCGGCGCGCCAGCGCGAGCTGCTGACCTACAACCCGACCGACCTCGAATACCACGACTTCCCCCACGCGTTCTTTTCCCGCTACGGACGCTTGCCGCTGGTGATCAGCGTCGCCCGCTGGCGTCCTGCGGCCAGGGAAATTTATCTGGCTGACCTGTGGCTGCGGCCCGGTGATGCATTGGTCCTGCCGCCCAAGCATTACCCCGACATTGCCCCCAGTGACGCCTACGGCGTCGAAAACTGGCCGGCCGTCGTGGACATGCACGGCAACCGAAACTCGGCGCTGGCCTGCTGGTTCTGGGAAGGCGAGGACTGTTTGCTGACGGAGACGATCCTGGCCAATTCGACCTTGATGAACTCCCCCCAGGGCAAACCGCACTATCACGAAGAGAAGACGCCGACACGGCATGAGTTACCGGCAAATTACCGACCGTGAGGGTGATAGCACGGCAGGCAAGAAATCTGGGCGGCGGGGGCCAGGAAGAACCCAACCTCGGGCGAACTGTTTTTTACTAGGCGTACTTGAGCAATAACGATAAGAATGGCCGGGTATTTTTCCCAAGAGCCAGCCGCATGAAACGCAGACGCCCGCCGCGCCTGGTCGAATCCCCGTTCCCGACCGCTACATCAGCGTCACGGCACCCGCCCACGTGGGATTGCTCAAGCGACGTATCCAGGCCGGGATTCCTGGGCACCATGATTTACGTTGCGGGGATGTTGCTGGCCCTGCCCGTCTACGGGCTGGCAGTGTTTACCATGATGCTGTTCAAGGTCGAAGGCCTGTCGTCCATTCACATGAGAATGATCGAAGATCCGCTGGTTCTAGCGCTCATGTTCATCAGCGCATTCGCGGCCGTCTGCGTGATCAACTGGCTCGCCTCCGGGCCCACGGTGCTTGGCTTCTGCTTCGACGAACGCCAGCAACGCCTCACCTTCACCCAGCGCCGCCCTGCCCGGCAAACCACCGAAGAATGCGTGCCGTACAGCGATATCCACTCCATCAGGCCCTACATAACGACCGCTTCCGCCCACTTTTGTCACTTTGTGGTGTGCTTCGCCGGGGCCAATGGCAAGCCGATCGAACTTCGGTTTTCGGATGTAACGGTGCGGGACATGGCGTTCCATGCCGAGTGGTTGAGGCAGTCGATTGGCGAGAGGATGCAGGAAGTATTGGATCTGGATTTGTGAGCATGACCGGGATTGCCCGGTGTCCTCAAGTCATGAACCTGGCCTGCGCCAATAAATAAAAAAGCCCCAAGGGCAGAGTGCGCTTGGGGCCTTTTTTCAAACTATTGGCTGAGTAGTCTCAACCAGTAATCAGAACGGAATATCGTCATCAAAGCTGTCGAAATCCGGAGCCGGTTGCGGCGCGGCCTGTTGTGGGGCCGGGCGTTCGCGCTGTGGCTGTGGCGCCGACTGCGGACGAGGCGCCTGTTGACGCGGGGCCGGAGCCGACTGCTGGTAGTTGTTGCCACCTTGTTGCTGGTCGCCCTGTGGACGGCCGCCCAGCAGTTGCATGGTGCCTTGCATGTCGACCACGATTTCGGTGGTGTAACGCTTGATACCGTCTTTTTCCCACTCGCGGGTCTGCAACTTGCCCTCGATGTACACCTGCGAACCCTTGCGCAGGTATTCGCCGGCGATCTCAGCCACCTTGCCGAACATCGACACGCGGTGCCATTCGGTCTTCTCGACCTTCTGGCCGGTCTGCTTGTCGGTCCACTGTTCGCTGGTCGCCAGACTCAGGTTGGTCACGGCGTTGCCGTTCGGCAGGTAGCGAACTTCGGGATCCTGGCCGCAAGTACCGACCAATATGACTTTGTTAACCCCACGGGCCATAACGTTCTCCTAGGCTTCGCACGTAGTCGGGGCCGGGTTGTTCACCAGGCGCTCGAGCGTCGCGCGATCCAATAATTCGGTGTCGAGTTTGATATACACGGCCGCTTCGTCGGCGACCACCACTGCATCGGTTACTCCAACGACGGCCTTCAGACGCTCGGTCAGGCCAGCCTCACGAATCGCCTCGGGCGATAAGGGCAAGCGCAGGCTCGTCACATAGGGAGGTTCGCGCATGGTAACAGCAAAGGCGAACCAAAGTGCAGCCAGCGCGGCACAACCCAGGAACACAACCGACAAACCGCCATGCTGGAACAGCCAGCCGCCGAGGATCCCGCCCAACGCCGAACCCAGGAACTGGCTGGTGGAATAGACCCCCATCGCCGTGCCCTTGCCGCCCGCCGGTGAAACCTTGCTGATCAACGACGGCAGCGATGCTTCCAGCAGATTGAACGCGGTGAAGAACACCACCGTGCCGATCACCAGGGCCCGCAAGCTATCGCCGAACTGCCAGAAGAATAGCTCAGTGAGCATCAGCGTCATGACGGCGCCGAGCAAAACTCGTTTCATTTTGCGTCGTTTCTCGCCATAGATGATGAACGGGATCATGGCGAAGAACGAAATCAGCAGCGCCGTCAGGTAGACCCACCAGTGCTGCTCCTTGGGCAGGCCGGCCTTCTCGACCAGCGCCAGCGGCAAGGCTACGAAGCTGGACATCAGCATGGCGTGGAGCACGAAAATGCCCAGGTCCAGGCGCAACAGGTCCGGGTGCTTGAGCGTCGGGATCAGTGCCTGGCGCGCCACCCCGGATTCCCGGTGCTGCAACGGCCCGGTGGCGTGCGGCACCATGAATGCCACGATCAGGATCCCCACCAGCGCCATGGCGCCGGTTGCCAGGAACAGGCCGGACAAGCCAAAGGCACGGGTCAGCAAGGGACCTACCACCATGGCCACGGCAAACGACAGACCAATGGTCATGCCGATCATGGCCATGGCCTTGGTCCGATGCTGTTCGCGGGTCAAGTCTGACAGCAGCGCCATGACGGCCGCGGAAATAGCCCCGGCACCCTGCAGGATGCGTCCGGCGATCACGCCCCAGATCGAGTCGGCATTGGCCGCCAGCACACTGCCCAGGGCGAAGACGATCAGCCCCAGGTAGATGACCGGACGCCGGCCGATGCGGTCGGAAATGACCCCGAACGGGATCTGGAAGATCGCCTGGGTCAGGCCATAGGCGCCAATCGCCAACCCGATGAGGGCCGGGGTCGCGCCAGCCAGGTCCATGCCATAGGTCGCCAGCACCGGCAACACCATGAACATGCCCAGCATACGGAAGGCGAACACCAGGGCCAGACCGCTTGCTGCGCGTGTCTCGCCACTACTCATGCGTTCGCTGTGGGGATCTTGCATGGAAAAACCTCATGTGAACCGGCGGCGATTCTACCAGTCCCATCGATTGAGAGGGTATATGGCGACCGTTTGCCGCGCAGTCTTCATGTATGGCTGCAATCGCACCTTCAATAGTGTGCATCCATCCAGTATTTGCCCGTATACTCCTACGTTTTCGACGCCCGCCGAGCGAGGCCACTTTGGACAAGATCCTGATTCGTGGGGCCCGTACCCACAACCTGAAGAACATCGACCTGACCCTGCCACGGGACAAGCTGATCGTCATCACCGGCCTGTCCGGATCCGGCAAATCATCCCTGGCCTTCGACACGTTGTACGCTGAAGGCCAGCGACGCTATGTCGAATCGCTGTCGGCCTACGCCCGGCAGTTCCTGTCGATGATGGAAAAACCCGACGTCGACACCATCGAAGGCCTGTCGCCGGCCATTTCCATCGAACAGAAGTCGACCTCCCATAACCCCCGGTCGACGGTCGGCACCATCACCGAGATCTACGACTACCTGCGCTTGCTGTATGCGCGGGTCGGTATTCCCCGTTGCCCCGATCACGACATTCCCCTGGAAGCCCAGACCGTCAGCCAGATGGTCGACCTGGTGCTGGCCCAGCCGGAAGGCAGCAAGCTGATGCTGCTGGCGCCAGTGATTCGCGAGCGCAAGGGCGAACACCTGATGGTTTTCGAAGAACTGCGCGCCCAGGGCTTCGTGCGGGCCCGGGTCAACGGCAAGCTGTGCGAACTGGACGAATTGCCGAAGCTGGATAAACAGAAGAAGCATTCGATCGATGTGGTGGTCGACCGCTTCAAGGTCCGGGCCGACCTGCAACAGCGGCTGGCCGAGTCCTTCGAGACGGCGCTGAAACTGGCCGACGGCATCGCCCTGGTCGCACCGATGGACGACGAGCCTGGCGAGGAAATCATTTTCTCCGCGCGCTTCGCCTGCCCGATCTGCGGCCACGCCATCAGCGAGCTGGAACCCAAGCTGTTTTCCTTCAACAACCCAGCTGGCGCCTGCCCAACCTGCGACGGCCTGGGGGTCAAACAGTTCTTCGACACCAAGCGGCTGGTCAATGGCGAGCTGACCCTGGCCGAAGGCGCGATTCGCGGCTGGGACAGGCGCAACGTCTATTACTTCCAGATGCTCGGTTCGCTGGCGGCCCATTACAAGTTCAGCCTGGACAAGCCGTTCAACGAGCTGCCCGCCGACCAGCAGAAATTCATCCTGCAGGGCAGCGGCTCGCAGAATGTCGACTTCAAATACCTCAACGACCGTGGCGATATCGTCAAGCGCTCCCACCCGTTCGAAGGCATCGTGCCGAACCTGGAGCGACGCTACCGCGAGACCGAATCGGCCAGCGTGCGCGAAGAACTGGCCAAGTTCCTCAGCACCCAGCCCTGCCCGGATTGCCGTGGCACCCGTCTGCGTCGCGAAGCGCGGCATGTGTGGGTCGGCGAGAAGACCCTACCGGCGGTGACCAACCTGCCGATTGGCGACGCCACCGAGTATTTCGGCGGCTTGAAGCTCACCGGTCGTCGGGGCGAAATCGCTGACAAGATCCTCAAGGAAATCCGCGAGCGCCTGCAGTTCCTGGTGAACGTCGGCCTGGATTACCTGACCCTCGATCGCAGCGCCGACACCCTGTCCGGCGGCGAAGCCCAGCGTATCCGCCTCGCCAGCCAGATCGGCGCCGGCCTGGTGGGGGTGATGTACATCCTCGACGAGCCGTCCATCGGCCTGCACCAACGGGATAACGACCGACTGCTCGGAACTCTGAAGCACCTGCGGGACATCGGCAACACGGTGATCGTGGTCGAGCACGACGAGGACGCCATTCGCCTGGCCGACTACGTCGTGGACATCGGCCCGGGCGCGGGCGTGCATGGCGGGCATATCGTCGCCCAGGGCACCGCCGCCGAAGTCATGGCGCACCCTGACTCGCTGACGGGCAAATACCTGTCGGGCCGGGTCAAGATCAAGGTCCCGGCCAAACGTACGCCGCGCAACAAGAAGTTGTCGCTGACACTCAAGGGTGCTCGCGGCAACAACTTGCGCAACGTCGACCTGGAAATCCCGATCGGCCTGCTGACCTGCGTTACCGGTGTGTCCGGCTCCGGCAAGTCGACGCTGATCAACAACACCCTGTTCCCCCTCAGCGCCACGGCCCTGAACGGCGCCACCACCCTGGAAGCGGCCGCCCACGACAGCATCAAGGGCCTGGAGCACCTGGACAAGGTGGTCGACATCGACCAGAGCCCGATTGGCCGTACCCCGCGCTCCAACCCGGCGACCTATACCGGGTTGTTCACACCGATCCGTGAACTGTTCGCCGGCGTGCCGGAGTCCCGTTCGCGTGGCTACGGCCCGGGGCGTTTCTCGTTCAACGTCAAGGGCGGGCGCTGCGAAGCCTGCCAGGGCGATGGCCTGATCAAGGTGGAAATGCACTTCCTGCCAGACATCTACGTGCCGTGCGATGTGTGCAAGAGCAAGCGCTACAACCGCGAGACCCTGGAGATCAAGTACAAGGGCAAGAACATCCACGAAACCCTCGAGATGACCATCGAGGAGGCCAGGGTGTTCTTCGACGCGGTGCCGGCCCTGGCGCGCAAGCTCCAGACGCTGATGGATGTCGGCCTGTCGTATATCAAGCTGGGGCAGTCGGCGACGACGTTGTCCGGCGGTGAAGCCCAGCGGGTCAAGTTGTCCCGCGAGCTGTCCAAGCGCGACACCGGCAAGACCCTGTATATCCTCGACGAGCCGACCACAGGCCTGCACTTCGCCGATATCCAGCAATTGCTCGACGTGCTGCACCGCCTTCGCGACCACGGCAACACCGTAGTGGTGATCGAACACAACCTGGACGTGATCAAGACCGCTGACTGGCTGGTGGACCTGGGGCCGGAAGGCGGCTCCAAGGGTGGCCAGATCATCGCCGTAGGGACGCCGGAACAAGTGGCCGAGATGAAGCAGTCCTACACCGGCTACTACCTCAAGCCGCTGCTGGAACGTGATCGGGACTGATTTCACCCGAGCACGAAAAAGCCCCTGTCATCTCATCGATGGCAGGGGCTTTTTGTTGTTTCCCTGTGGGAGCGAGCTTGCTCGCGATCAGTATGTCAGCCACATTTCTGCTGACTGACCCACCGCTATCGTCGGATCGCCGCCCGGAGCAAGCTCGCTCCCGCAATCAATACATCAGAACTGCGATTGCAGGTAGTTCTCCAACCCGATCAACTTGATCAGACCCAACTGCTTCTCCAGCCAGTAGGTGTGGTCTTCTTCGGTGTCGTTGAGCTGGATCCGCAGGATCTCGCGGGTCACATAGTCGTTGTGCTGCTCGCAGAGCTCGATGCCTTTGCACAATGCAGCGCGGACTTTGTATTCCAGGCGCAGGTCGGCGGCGAGCATGTCGGGCACCGTGGTACCGACGTCGAGATCATCGGCGCGCATGCGTGGCGTGCCTTCGAGCATCAGGATCCGGCGCATCAGCGCATCGGCGTGCTGGGTCTCTTCTTCCATCTCGTGATTGATACGTTCGTAGAGCTCGGTAAAACCCCAATCCTCGTACATCCGCGAATGGATGAAATATTGATCACGGGCTGCCAGCTCGCCTGTCAGCAACGTGTTGAGGTAATCGATTACGTCTGGGTGACCTTGCATCGCCCTACATCTCCACAAGCTTTTAAAGGTTGTAGTTTGAACCAAGCTGACCGCAAGGTCACTGTCTCAACGCTACAAAAGCAAAGAAAATCCGAGAAAACCAGGTTAAATAACGCAAAAACCGCCCTAATGAGGGCGGTTCTGCTTCTCGTTTAGACTTAGTTAAGCGCTACACCCAAGGCTTTTGCGATGCCCTCTCCATAGGCAACATCGGCCTTGAAGAAATGCTGCAACTGACGGTCAACCACATCTGCCGACACGCCTCCCATTGCACCGGCGATGTTGCTGATCAACAGCGCCTTCTGCTCATCGCTCATCAAGCGGAACAGCGCACCGGCGTGGCTGTAGTAGTCGGTGTCTTCGCGATGATCGTAGCGGTCAGCCGCGCCACTGAGGGCCTGTGCTGGCTCTGCGTAACGTGGGGCTTGCTTCGGTGCTTCCACGTAGCTGTTAGGCTCGTAGTTCGGTGCCGCCCCGCCATTGCTGCCGAACGCCATGGCACCGTCGCGCTGGTAGGTATTGACCGGACTGCGCGGCGCATTCACCGGCAATTGCTGGTGATTGGTGCCCACACGGTAGCGGTGCGCATCAGCGTAGGCGAAGACACGGCCCTGCAGCATACGGTCCGGCGAGAGGCCAACCCCTGGCACCATGTTGCTAGGGCCAAACGCCGCTTGCTCGACTTCGGCAAAATAATTCAGCGGGTTACGGTTGAGCTCGAGCACACCGACTTCGATCAGCGGAAACTCTTTCTGCGACCAGGTCTTGGTGACGTCGAACGGATTCTCGTAATGGGCTGCGGCCTGGGCCTCGGTCATGACCTGGATGCAAACGCTCCATTTCGGGAAGTCACCGCGTTCGATGGCGCTGAACAAATCACGCTGGGCGTAATCCGGGTCGGTACCTGCCAGGCGTGCTGCCTCTGCCGGTGCGAGGTTCTTGATCCCTTGCTGGGTCTTGTAGTGCCACTTCACCCAGTGGCGCTCACCCTGTGCGTTGATCAGGCTGTAGGTGTGACTGCCGAAGCCGTGCATGTGGCGGTAGCCATCCGGAATACCGCGATCGGAAAACAGAATGGTGACCTGGTGCAACGCCTCAGGCGAATGTGACCAGAAATCCCACATCGCCTGGGCGCTTTTCAGGTTGCTTTGCGGCAGACGTTTCTGGGTGTGGATGAAATCTGGAAACTTCAACGGATCACGGATGAAAAATACCGGGGTGTTGTTGCCGACGATGTCCCAGTTGCCTTCCTCGGTGTAGAACTTCAGGGCGAACCCGCGCGGGTCGCGTTCAGTGTCGGCCGAACCACGCTCGCCACCCACGGTGGAGAACCGCAGGAAGGTGGGCGTCTGCTTGCCGATCGACTCGAACAACTTGGCGCTGGTGTACGGGGTAATGTCCTGGGTGACGGTGAATGTGCCGTAGGCGCCCGAGCCTTTGGCGTGCACACGGCGCTCAGGAATGTTCTCGCGATTGAAGTGAGCAAGCTTCTCGATCAGGTGGAAATCGTCGAGCAGCAGCGGGCCGCGCGGGCCGGCGGAGCGAGAGTTCTGGTTATCGGCGACAGGAGCGCCGCTGGCGGTCGTAAGCGTTTTGGTCTGGCTCATGCTCAATCTTCCTAGGTCGGTCTTCGAACTGCCGGCTAATCGGCTGGAAAGGAGTATTGATCATATTAATGACAGTATCCAAATTCATTAAATCATGGACATCGATAGTCATTATCTAACACTGAATACTTGCCAATAACCAAGCCGGTCGAAGCGGCTTGCCGGCTTTTTCCTTCAGGCAACAAAAAACCGGGCACAAGGCCCGGTTTTTTGTATGTTGCCGACTTACTCAGCGGATACAGCTTCACCGCTGGTAGCACGATCAACCAACTCGACGTACGCCATAGGCGCGTTGTCGCCAGCGCGGAAACCGCACTTGAGGATGCGCAGGTAGCCACCCTCACGGGTAGCGTAACGCTTGCCCAGGTCGTTGAAGAGCTTACCAACGATAGCTTTCGAACGAGTACGGTCGAAAGCCAGACGGCGGTTAGCCAGGCTATCTGTCTTGGCCAGAGTGATCAGCGGCTCAGCAACGCGACGCAGTTCTTTGGCTTTCGGCAGTGTAGTTTTGATCAGCTCGTGCTCGAACAGCGACACCGCCATGTTTTGGAACATGGCCTTGCGGTGCGAGCTGGTGCGGCTCAGGTGACGACCACTTTTACGATGACGCATGGTTCATTCCTTACCAAACACAACGTTCGGTGATTACGACGATCAGGCAGTCGCCTTGTCGTCCTTCTTAAGACTTGCAGGCGGCCAGTTGTCGAGGCGCATGCCGAGGGACAGACCGCGGGAGGCCAGAACGTCCTTGATTTCAGTCAAGGATTTCTTGCCAAGGTTCGGAGTCTTCAACAGCTCTACTTCGGTACGCTGAATCAGGTCGCCGATGTAGTAGATGTTTTCCGCCTTAAGGCAGTTAGCCGAACGTACAGTCAGTTCCAGATCGTCAACCGGGCGAAGCAGGATCGGATCGATCTCGTCTTCCTGCTCGACAACCACTGGCTCACTGTCACCTTTGAGGTCGACGAACGCAGCCAACTGCTGTTGCAGGATGGTTGCAGCACGGCGGATAGCCTCTTCAGGATCCAGGGTACCGTTGGTTTCCAGATCAATAACCAGCTTGTCCAGGTTGGTACGCTGTTCGACACGGGCGTTTTCCACCACGTATGCGATACGGCGAACTGGGCTGAACGAAGAGTCAAGCTGCAAGCGACCGATGCTGCGGCTTTCGTCTTCATCGCTCTGACGCGAGTCTGCCGGTTCATAACCACGACCACGAGCTACGGTGAGCTTCATGTTCAGGGCGCCGTTAGACGCCAGGTTAGCGATTACGTGATCGGGGTTAACGATCTCGACATCATGATCCAGCTGAATATCGGCAGCGGTAACCACCCCCGAACCCTTCTTCGACAAGGTCAGCGTAACTTCGTCACGACCGTGCAGCTTGATAGCCAGACCTTTAAGGTTCAACAGGATTTCAATTACGTCTTCCTGTACGCCTTCGATGGCGCTGTACTCGTGGAGCACACCGTCAATCTCGGCCTCGACTACTGCACAGCCGGGCATTGAGGACAACAGGATGCGGCGCAGCGCGTTGCCCAGGGTGTGGCCGAAACCACGCTCGAGAGGCTCGAGTGTGATCTTGGCGCGGGTTGGACTGACAACCTGCACATCAATATGGCGGGGTGTCAGGAACTCATTTACCGAAATCTGCATGGATGCACCTATTTTCTAGCCCTTACTTGGAGTAGAGCTCGACAATCAGGCTTTCGTTGATGTCGGCGGACAGATCACTGCGAGCAGGAACGTTCTTGAAAACGCCCGACTTCTTCTCAGTGTCTACTTCTACCCATTCTACGCGGCCACGTTGGGCACACAGATCGAGAGCTTGGACAATGCGAAGTTGGTTCTTTGCTTTCTCGCGAACAGCAACCACGTCACCAGCACGAACCTGGTAGGACGGAACGTTTACGGTCTGACCGTTAACGCTGATCGACTTGTGCGATACCAGCTGACGAGATTCGGCACGAGTAGAACCGAAACCCATACGGTATACAACGTTGTCCAGGCGGCATTCGAGCAGCTGCAACAGGTTTTCGCCGGTTGCGCCTTTCTTGCCAGCAGCTTCTTTGTAGTAGCCGCTGAATTGACGCTCGAGAACGCCGTAGATACGACGGACCTTCTGCTTTTCACGCAGTTGGGTGCCGTAGTCGGACTGGCGACCGCGGCGTTGGCCGTGGATACCAGGTGCTGCTTCAATGTTGCACTTCGATTCGATCGCGCGCACGCCGCTCTTCAGAAAAAGATCGGTGCCTTCGCGACGAGCGAGTTTGCATTTTGGACCAATGTAACGAGCCATTCTTTACAATCTCCTGGATTACACGCGGCGCTTCTTCGGCGGACGGCACCCGTTGTGCGGGATTGGCGTCACGTCGGTGATGCTGGCGATCTTGTAGCCACAGCCGTTCAAAGCGCGGACTGCGGATTCACGACCTGGACCTGGACCTTTGACGTTGACGTCGAGGTTTTTCAGGCCGTATTCCAGCGCAGCTTGACCAGCACGTTCAGCAGCTACTTGAGCAGCGAACGGGGTGGACTTGCGGGAACCGCGGAAACCCGAACCACCGGAGGTAGCCCAGGAAAGAGCGTTACCTTGACGGTCGGTAATGGTCACGATGGTGTTGTTAAAAGAAGCATGGATGTGGGCGATGCCATCAACCACTGTCTTTTTAACTTTTTTACGAGGACGAGCAGCAGGTTTTGCCATGATTAAATTCCTGTCGATTCGCTGGGGCGATTACTTGCGGATCGGCTTACGCGGACCTTTACGGGTACGCGCGTTGGTCTTGGTACGCTGACCGCGTACTGGCAGACCACGACGATGACGCAGACCGCGATAGCAACCGAGGTCCATCAAGCGCTTGATTTTCATGTTGATTTCGCGACGCAGGTCACCTTCAGTGGTGAACTTCGCCACTTCGCCACGCAGCTGTTCAATCTGCTCGTCGCTCAGATCTTTGATCTTTGCCGCTGGGTTTACCCCAGTCACTGCACAAATTTTCTGTGCAGTAGTGCGACCAACACCATAGATGTAGGTCAGCGAGATAACAGTATGCTTGTTATCTGGAATGTTGACGCCTGCAATACGGGCCATTCAGTGGGACTCCAATTGACAGCTACCTACGCCCCGGAAGCCAAGAAATAGGGCGCGAGATAATATCGCTGTAATAACAAATAATCAACCCGGCAGCGCACTAGCTGCCGGGCTTAAAGCACAATCACACTCAGCCTTGGCGCTGTTTGTGACGCGGTTCCGCGCTGCAAATTACCCGAACAACACCTTCGCGGCGAATAATCTTGCAGTTACGGCACAGCTTTTTCACCGATGCACGAACTTTCATCACCAACTCCTCGAACCTTATGGACGCTACTCAGCGCAACATGCCGCTGCCGTAGCCCTTCAGGTTGGCTTTCTTCATCAGGGATTCGTACTGGTGCGAAACGAGGTGCGATTGTACTTGGGACATGAAGTCCATCACAACCACGACCACGATCAGCAACGAGGTCCCGCCAAGGTAGAACGGTACGTTTGCCGCAACCACCAGGAACTGGGGCAACAGACAGACGGCCGTCATGTAAAGAGCACCGAACATGGTCAAGCGAGTCAGAACGCCATCAATGTAGCGCGCAGACTGCTCACCTGGACGGATGCCCGGAATAAAGGCACCGGACTTCTTCAGGTTTTCCGCTACGTCTTTCGGATTGAACATCAACGCCGTATAGAAGAAGCAGAAGAAAATAATCCCTGCACTAAACAGCAGAATATTCAACGGCTGACCAGGAGCGATCGACTGCGAGATGTCCTGCAACCAGCCCATACCTTCAGACTGGCCGAACCAGGCACCCAACGAAGCCGGGAACAGCAGGATGCTGCTCGCGAAAATAGCCGGAATTACGCCGGCCATGTTCACCTTCAACGGCAAGTGGCTGGTCTGCGCAGCAAATACCTTGCGGCCCTGCTGACGCTTGGCGTAGTGAACAGCAATACGACGCTGACCACGCTCAATGAACACCACGAAACCGATAATCGCTACTGCCAGCAGACCGATGGCAACCAGGGCGAAAATGTTGATATCACCCTGACGCGCAGACTCGAAAGACTGCCCGATCGCTCTCGGAAGACCGGCGACGATACCTGCGAAGATCAACATCGAGATACCGTTGCCAACACCACGCTCAGTAATCTGCTCACCCAGCCACATCATGAACATCGCGCCCGCCACAAAAGTGGTTACCGCAACGAAATGAAAGCTGAAGTCAGCAGTGAACGAAACGCCCTGCCCCGCCAAGCCGATGGACATGCCAATGGCTTGAACGAGAGCGAGGACGACAGTGCCGTAGCGGGTGTACTGGCTGATCTTGCGACGGCCAGCTTCACCTTCCTTCTTCAACTGCTCCAGCTGCGGGCTAACGGCGCTCATCAATTGCATGATGATCGATGCCGAAATGTACGGCATGATCCCCAGTGCAAAGATGCTCATCCGCTCCAGCGCGCCGCCGGAAAACATGTTGAACAAGCTAAGAATGGTCCCCTCATTCTGTCGAAACAGGTCCGCGAGTCGGTCCGGGTTGATACCTGGAACCGGGATGTGTGCGCCTATTCGGTAGACGATAATCGCCAGGAACAGAAAACGCAGACGAGCCCAGAGTTCAGACATACCGCCTTTGCCGAGCGCAGAGAGAGCACCTTGCTTAGCCATTTATTCCTCGAACTTGCCGCCAGCTGCTTCGATAGCCGCACGCGCACCTTTGGTGGCGCCGATTCCCTTTCCGATGGTGACAGCACGAGCAACTTCGCCCGACAGCATGATTTTCACACGCTGAACGTTCTGGTTGATCACGTTGGCATCCTTCAGGGACTGCACGGTGACGATGTCGCCTTCCACTTTGGCCAGCTCGGACAGACGCACTTCTGCGCGGTCCATGGCTTTCAGGGAAACGAAACCGAACTTCGGCAGGCGACGATGCAGCGGCTGTTGACCGCCTTCAAAGCCTGGAGCAATGGTGCCACCGGAGCGGGAGGTCTGACCTTTGTGGCCACGGCCACCGGTCTTGCCCAAACCACTACCGATACCACGGCCCGGACGATGCTTTTCGCGACGGGAACCCGGCGCTGGACTCAGATCATTGAGTTTCATCGATTAACCCTCGACACGCAGCATGTAGTAAGCCTTGTTGATCATCCCGCGATTCTCGGGAGTATCCAGGACTTCTACAGTGTGACCGATGCGACGCAGACCCAGACCCTTAACGCACAGTTTGTGGTTAGGGATGCGGCCGGTCATGCTTTTGATCAGCGTAACTTTTACGGTAGCCATGATCAGAAGATCTCCTTGACGCTTTTGCCACGCTTGGCGGCAATGGATTCAGGAGACTGCATTGCTTTCAAACCCTTGAAAGTGGCGTGAACCACGTTTACTGGGTTAGTCGAGCCGTAGCACTTGGCCAGAACGTTCTGAACGCCAGCAACTTCGAGGACAGCACGCATAGCGCCGCCAGCGATGATACCGGTACCTTCAGAAGCAGGCTGCATGTACACCTTCGAAGCGCCATGGGCAGACTTCATTGCGTACTGCAGAGTGGTGCCGTTCAGATCAACCTGGATCATGTTGCGGCGAGCAGCTTCCATTGCCTTCTGGATCGCAGCAGGCACTTCACGCGACTTGCCACGGCCGAAGCCAACACGGCCTTTACCATCACCCACTACGGTCAACGCAGTGAAAGTGAAGATACGGCCGCCTTTAACGGTTTTGGCTACGCGGTTAACTTGAACCAGCTTCTCGATGTAGCCTTCGTCGCGCTTTTGGTCGTTATTTGACATAACTTAGAACTCCAGCCCAGCTTCACGAGCAGCATCAGCCAGCGCCTTGACGCGACCGTGGTACTTGAAGCCAGAGCGGTCGAAAGCCACCTGCGAGACGCCAGCGGCTTTTGCACGCGTAGCGACCAGCTGGCCAACCTTAGTGGCCGCGTCGATGTTGCCAGTGGCGCCATCACGCAGTTCTTTATCCAAAGTCGAGGCACTTGCCAGGACTTTGTTGCCGTCGGCCGAAATGACCTGGGCGTAGATGTGCTGCGACGAGCGGAACACGCAGAGACGCACGACTTCGAGTTCGTGCATTTTCAGGCGTGCTTTGCGAGCGCGACGCAGTCGAGTAACTTTTTTGTCGGTCATTTGCTATGCCCTACTTCTTCTTGGCTTCTTTACGACGGACGACTTCGTCCGCGTAGCGCACACCTTTGCCTTTGTACGGCTCTGGTGGACGGAAGTCGCGGATCTCGGCGGCCACTTGACCTACCAGCTGCTTGTCGATGCCCTTGATCAGGATATCGGTCTGGCTAGGAGTCTCAGCGGTGATGCCTTCCGGCAGTTCATAATCCACTGGGTGCGAGAAGCCAAGAGCCAGGTTCAGCACTGTGCCTTTTGCTTGCGCTTTGTAACCAACACCGACCAGCTGGAGCTTGCGCTCGAAGCCTTGGCTTACGCCTTGGACCATGTTGTTTACCAACGCACGAGTGGTACCAGCCATTGCGCGAGTCTGTTGATCGCCATTGCGAGCAGCAAAACGCAGCTCACCAGCTTCTTCAACGATCTCAACGGACGAATGGATGTTCAGTTGCAGAGTGCCCTTGGCACCCTTCACCGAAAGCTGTTGGCCTGCGAATTTGACTTCGACACCGGCTGGCAGCTTAACGGGGTTCTTAGCGACGCGTGACATGCTTATCCCCCCTTAGAACACAGTGCAAAGAACTTCGCCGCCGACACCGGCAGCGCGCGCAGCACGATCCGTCATCACACCTTTGTTGGTGGAGACGATAGACACACCGAGACCGCCACGAACTTTTGGCAGATCATCGACGGACTTGTACTGACGCAGGCCTGGACGGCTAACGCGCTTCACTTCCTCGATGACCGGACGGCCTTCGAAGTACTTCAGCTCGATGGACAGCAGAGGCTTGATTTCGCTGCTGATCTGATAACCCGCAATGTAACCTTCGTCCTTCAGGACTTTGGCAACAGCTACCTTCAAAGTAGAAGATGGCATGCTTACGACGGACTTTTCAGCCATCTGGGCATTACGGATACGAGTTAGCATGTCCGCTAACGGGTCCTGCATACTCATGGGCTAGACGCTCCTAATACACAAAAAATTAGCCTTTCGGCTAGTACGTGTCGCCGAGCTCATCCGTGCAATAAAAACACGGGCTCAGGCGAGCCGGGTATTCTAGACACACCCCACAAATGAATCAAGCCCCAAAAGGGGCTTGATTCAAGTTCAAGGCCACCGACGGTCAGGATCTTGCGATCCCGAACGCCGCGACTTTGACAGTGCTTACCAGCTGGCTTTAACCAGACCTGGAACGTCACCACGCATTGCAGCTTGACGCAGCATGTTACGGCCAAGGCCGAACTTGCGGTACACGCCGTGCGGACGACCAGTCAGGCGGCAGCGGTTACGCATGCGCGAGGCGCTTGCGTCACGTGGCTGCTTCTGCAGGGCTACGGTAGCTTCCCAACGCGCTTCTGGACTTGCGTTCAGATCAACGATGATAGCTTTCAGCGCTGCACGCTTGGTGGCGTACTTGGCAACGGTGAGCTGACGCTTCAGCTCACGGTTCTTCATGCTCTTCTTGGCCATTTTCCTACTCCAATCAGTTGCGGAACGGGAATTTGAAAGCGCGCAGCAGTGCGCGACCTTCGTCATCCGTCCGAGCAGTGGTGGTCAGGGTAATGTCCAGACCGCGGAGAGCGTCGATCTTGTCGTAATCGATTTCCGGGAAAATGATCTGCTCTTTAACGCCCATGCTGTAGTTACCACGACCATCGAAGGACTTGGCATTCAGGCCGCGGAAGTCGCGAACCCGAGGCAGGGAGATCGACAGCAGACGATCCAGGAACTCGTACATACGCTCACGGCGCAGGGTCACTTTGACGCCGATCGGCCAACCTTCACGGACTTTAAAGCCAGCGATGGATTTCCGAGCGTAAGTCACAACGACTTTCTGACCGGTGATCTTTTCCAGGTCGGCAACAGCGTGCTCGATGACTTTTTTGTCGCCGATCGCTTCGCCCAGACCCATGTTCAGGGTGATTTTGGTAACGCGCGGAACTTCCATCACGTTCGAAAGCTTAAGTTCTTCCTTAAGTTTCGGTGCGATTTCCTTCCGGTAAATCTCTTTTAGTCGTGCCATGGTCTTCTACCTAGCAGTGTTCAAGCATCAACCGCTTTTTGGGTCGACTTGAAGACACGAATTTTCTTACCGTCTTCTACTTTGAAACCAACGCGGTCAGCCTTGTTGGTTTCGCCGTTGAAGATGGCGACGTTGGAAGCGTGCAGTGGCGCTTCTTTCTCGACGATACCGCCTTGTACGCCCGACATCGGGTTTGGCTTGGTATGGCGCTTGACCAGGTTCAGACCACCAACGACCAGACGGTCATCAGCGAGAACCTTAAGCACCTTACCGCGCTTACCTTTGTCTTTGCCGGCGATCACGATGATCTCGTCGTCACGACGAATCTTTTGCATGTCGGATCTCCTTACAGCACTTCTGGGGCGAGCGAGACGATCTTCATGAACTTCTCAGTACGAAGTTCACGGGTCACTGGCCCAAAGATACGGGTGCCGATCGGCTCTTGCTTGTTGTTCAACAGAACAGCAGCGTTGCCATCAAAGCGGATAATGGAGCCATCAGCACGGCGAACACCGTGACGAGTGCGGACTACAACAGCAGTCATCACTTGGCCTTTTTTCACTTTACCGCGAGGAATTGCTTCCTTGACGGTAACCTTGATGATGTCACCGATACCAGCGTAACGACGATGGGAGCCACCCAGCACCTTGATGCACATAACGCGGCGAGCGCCGCTGTTATCGGCCACATCGAGCATGGATTGAGTCTGAATCATATAATTTCTCCGACCCCTAGTCCTTAGACTTCCACAGCGCGTTCGAGAACATCAACCAGCGCCCAAGACTTGGTCTTGGCCAAAGGACGAGTTTCACGAATAGTGACTTTGTCGCCGATGTGGCACTGATTGGTTTCGTCGTGCGCGTGCAGCTTAGTCGAACGCTTAACGTATTTACCGTAGATCGGGTGCTTAACGCGACGCTCGATCAGAACGGTGATGGTTTTGTCCATCTTGTCGCTGACAACACGGCCAGTCAGCGTACGGACAGTTTTTTCGGCTTCAGCCATGATTACTTACCTGCCTGCTGGTTGAGCACAGTTTTCACGCGAGCGATGTCACGCTTAACTTGCGAGAGCAGATGAGACTGCCCCAACTGGCCAGTTGCTTTCTGCATACGCAGATTGAACTGGTCGCGCAGCAGGCCGAGCAGTTGCTCGTTCAGCTGCTGTGCTGATTTTTCACGAAGTTCATTCGCTTTCATCACATCACCGTCCGTTTAACAAAGGAGGTGGCGAGCGGCAGCTTTGCAGCAGCCAGGGCGAAAGCCTCACGCGCCAGCTCTTCAGAAACACCCTCGATTTCATACAGGACTTTGCCTGGCTGAATCTGGGCAACCCAGTACTCCACGTTACCCTTACCTTTACCCATCCGAACTTCGAGTGGCTTCTTGGTGACAGGCTTGTCCGGGAATACACGGATCCAGATCTTGCCGCCACGTTTTACGTGACGGGTCAGAGCACGACGCGCTGACTCGATCTGACGAGCGGTGAGACGACCACGAGCAACAGACTTCAGCGCGAACTCGCCGAAGCTGACTTTGCTACCGCGCAATGCCAGGCCACGGTTGTGACCGGTCATCTGCTTGCGGAACTTCGTACGCTTTGGTTGCAACATTTGGCGTACCCCTTACTTAGCAGCTTTTTTACGAGGCGCTGGTGCTTGTGGCTTCAGTTCTTCTTGGCGACCACCAATTACTTCGCCTTTGAAGATCCAAACCTTTACACCGATCACACCGTAGGTGGTGTGAGCTTCGTAGTTGGCATAGTCGATGTCGGCACGCAGGGTGTGCAGTGGCACACGACCTTCGCGATACCATTCAGTACGTGCGATTTCAGCACCGCCGAGACGACCGCTCACTTGGATTTTGATGCCTTTGGCACCAATGCGCATTGCGTTCTGTACAGCGCGCTTCATAGCGCGACGGAACATTACGCGACGCTCCAGCTGCTGAGCTACGCTCTGCGCAACCAGCATACCGTCGAGCTCCGGCTTGCGGATCTCTTCGATATTGATGTGCACAGGCACACCCATTTGCTTGGTCAGGTCCTGACGCAGTTTCTCAACATCTTCACCTTTCTTCCCGATAACGATACCTGGACGAGCGGTGTGGATGGTGATACGTGCAGTCTGCGCCGGACGATGGATATCGATACGGCTTACGGACGCGCTTTTTAGTTTGTCTTGGAGATACTCACGCACCTTCAGATCAGCGAACAAGTAGTCCGCATAAGTCCGACCGTCTGCGTACCAGACGGAGGTGTGCTCCTTGACGATTCCCAGGCGAATGCCAATGGGATGTACTTTCTGACCCATCTCTTCGACTCCGTTACTTGTCAGCAACCTTGACAGTGATATGGCAAGACCGCTTGACGATGCGATCAGCACGGCCTTTGGCACGTGGCATGATGCGCTTCAGCGAACGCCCTTCGTTGACGAAAACGGTGCTGACCTTCAGGTCATCAACGTCTGCGCCTTCGTTATGCTCGGCGTTGGCTACGGCCGACTCCAGCACTTTCTTCATGATCTCGGCGGCTTTCTTACTGCTGAAAGCCAACAGGTTGAGCGCTTCGCCCACCTTCTTCCCGCGGATCTGGTCGGCGACCAAGCGGGCTTTCTGGGCGGAGATTCGAGCGCCCGACAACTTAGCGGCTACTTCCATTTCCTAACCCCTTAACGCTTGGCTTTCTTGTCTGCCACGTGCCCGCGATAAGTGCGGGTACCGGCGAACTCGCCCAGTTTGTGGCCGACCATGTCTTCGTTAACGAGAACTGGGACGTGTTGACGACCGTTGTGTACTGCGATGGTCAGACCGACCATTTGTGGCAGGATCATCGAACGACGCGACCAGGTCTTAACTGGTTTGCGATCGTTCTTTTCCGCCGCCACTTCGATCTTCTTCAGTAGGTGAAGATCAATAAAAGGACCTTTTTTCAGAGAACGTGGCACTGTCGTATCCCTCTATTTACTTGCGACGACGGACGATCATTTTGTCGGTACGCTTATTACCACGAGTCTTCGCGCCCTTAGTCGGGAAGCCCCATGGCGATACCGGATGACGACCACCAGAGGTACGACCTTCACCACCACCATGTGGGTGGTCAACCGGGTTCATGGCAACACCACGAACGGTTGGGCGAACGCCACGCCAGCGCTTGGCACCAGCTTTACCCAACGAACGCAGGCTGTGCTCGGAGTTCGAGACTTCGCCCAGGGTCGCACGGCATTCAGCCAGTACTTTACGCATCTCACCAGAACGCAGACGCAGGGTCACGTAGACACCTTCACGAGCGATCAGCTGAGCCGAAGCACCAGCGGAACGAGCGATCTGTGCGCCTTTACCTGGCTTCAATTCGATGCCGTGTACGGTGCTACCAACTGGAATGTTACGCAGTTGCAGAGCGTTGCCCGGCTTGATCGGTGCTAGGGCACCTGCGATCAGCTGGTCGCCAGCACTCACGCCTTTAGGGGCGATGATGTAGCGACGCTCGCCATCTGCGTACAGCAGCAGAGCGATGTGAGCAGTACGGTTTGGATCGTATTCGATACGCTCGACGGTGGCAGCGATGCCATCCTTGTCGTTGCGACGGAAGTCGACCAGACGATAATGCTGCTTATGACCACCACCGATGTGACGAGTGGTAATACGGCCATTGTTGTTACGACCACCAGACTTCGATTTTTTCTCGAGCAGCGGTGCGTGAGGAGCGCCTTTATGCAGCTCCTGGTTGACCACCTTGACCACAAAACGGCGGCCAGGGGAAGTCGGTTTGCATTTAACGATTGCCATGATGCACCCCTTCCTTACTCAGCACTGCTGCTGAAATCGAGATCTTGGCCTGGCTGAAGGGAGATAACTGCCTTCTTCCAGTCATTACGCTTGCCCAGACCGCGAGCAGTGCGCTTGCTTTTACCCAGAACGTTCAGGGTAGTCACGCGCTCTACTTTCACGCTGAACAGGCTTTCGACGGCCTTCTTGATTTCCAGCTTGGTTGCGTCGGTCGCAACCTTGAAAACGAACTGGCCTTTCTTGTCTGCCAGAACCGTAGCCTTCTCGGAAACGTGCGGGCCAAGCAGAACTTTAAATACGCGTTCCTGGTTCATCCCAGCAGCTCCTCGAATTTCTTCACGGCCGACACGGTGATCAACACCTTGTCGTATGCGATCAGACTGACCGGATCGGAACCCTGCACGTCACGAACGTCGACGTGTGGCAGGTTGCGAGCAGCCAGGTACAGGTTCTGATCAACAGCGTCAGACACGATCAGGACGTCAGTCAGGCCCATGCCGTTCAGCTTGTTCAGCAGATCTTTGGTTTTCGGTGCTTCAACAGCGAAGTCCTGAACCACGACCAGACGATCAGTACGCACCAGCTCAGCAAGGATGGAACGCATTGCTGCGCGATACATCTTCTTGTTCAGCTTCTGGGAGTGATCCTGAGGACGAGCTGCGAAAGTGGTACCGCCGCCACGCCAGATTGGGCTACGGATAGTACCGGCACGAGCACGGCCAGTACCTTTCTGACGCCATGGGCGCTTGCCGCCACCGGAAACGTCGGAACGGGTCTTTTGCTGCTTGCTACCTTGACGGCCGCCGGCCATGTAGGCCACGACTGCTTGGTGAACCAGCGTCTCGTTGAATTCGCCGCCAAATGTCAGTTCGGAAACTTCGATCGCTTGAGCGTCATTTACATTTAATTGCATGTCAGCTTCCCCTTAACCGCGAGCCTTGGCTGCTGGACGTACAACCAAGTTGCCGCCAGTAGCGCCAGGAACAGCGCCCTTGACCAACAACAGATTGCGTTCAGCGTCCACGCGCACTACTTCGAGGGACTGCACGGTCACGCGCTCAGCGCCCATATGACCGGACATTTTTTTGCCCTTGAATACACGACCAGGAGTCTGGCACTGGCCGATAGAGCCTGGAACGCGGTGGGATACGGAGTTACCGTGGGTATTATCTTGCCCGCGGAAGTTCCAACGCTTGATCGTACCCTGGAAGCCTTTACCCTTGGACTGACCGGTTACATCAACCAGTTGACCAGCGGCGAAGATTTCAGCGTTGATCAGATCGCCGGCCTGGTACTCGCCTTCTTCAAGGCGGAATTCCATTACGGTACGACCAGCGGCAACGTTCGCCTTGGCGAAGTGGCCAGCCTGAGCTGCTGTTACACGCGAAGCGCGACGCTCGCCGACAGTGACTTGCACTGCACGATAGCCATCGGTCTCTTCAGTTTTGAACTGGGTGACGCGATTCGGCTCGATCTCAATGACCGTGACCGGAATGGAGACACCTTCTTCGGTGAAAATACGGGTCATACCGCATTTACGACCGACTACACCAATAGTCATGTTGTAAACCTCATGAGTGTACGGGGCTTTCACCCGCTATGGCCGCCCATTTCAGAGCGTTACACGACTAAGACCGAGTCTTAGCCGAGGCTGATCTGCACTTCCACACCGGCCGCAAGATCAAGCTTCATAAGTGCATCAACGGTTTTATCCGTTGGCTGGACGATGTCCAGAACGCGCTTATGAGTACGGATCTCGTACTGGTCACGCGCGTCTTTGTTGACGTGCGGGGAGACCAGAACGGTGAACCGCTCTTTACGGGTAGGCAGTGGAATTGGACCACGCACTTGAGCACCAGTACGTTTCGCGGTTTCCACGATTTCCTGGGTGGATTGGTCGATCAGGCGATGGTCAAAAGCCTTCAACCTGATACGGATTTGCTGATTTTGCATTGGATTTCAGACTCCGGCTGCTATTCCCACCGAGCGCAATACGCCCGTTAAAAGGAGGCGCAATTCTATAGACGCCCCATATAGGTGTCAACCCAATAAAAAAGCCCCCGCTGGGCGGGGGCTTTCTCAACTCATCGAAGCTGACTCAAAAAGAGCTTACTCGATGATTTTGGCTACGACGCCAGCGCCGACGGTACGACCGCCTTCACGAATAGCGAAACGCAGACCGTCTTCCATTGCGATGGTCTTGATCAGGGTGACAACCATTTTGATGTTGTCGCCTGGCATTACCATTTCAACGCCTTCCGGCAGTTCGCAGTTACCGGTCACGTCAGTGGTCCGGAAGTAGAACTGTGGACGGTAGCCTTTGAAGAACGGAGTGTGACGACCGCCTTCTTCTTTGCTCAGAACGTACACTTCAGCTTCGAACTTGGTGTGCGGCTTGACCGAACCCGGCTTAACCAGAACCTGGCCACGCTCAACGTCGTCACGCTTGGTACCACGCAGCAGAACGCCGCAGTTCTCGCCAGCACGACCTTCGTCGAGCAGTTTACGGAACATTTCAACACCGGTGCAGGTGGTGACGGTGGTGTCACGCAGACCTACGATTTCCAGTGGATCCTGAACCTTGACGATACCGCGCTCGATACGACCAGTCACAACAGTACCGCGACCAGAGATCGAGAATACGTCTTCGATTGGCATCAGGAACGGCTTGTCGATAACACGAACTGGTTCTGGGATGTAGCTGTCCAGAGTTTCTACCAGACGCTTGACAGCGGTGGTACCCATTTCGTTGTCGTCTTGGCCGTTCAGAGCCATCAGAGCCGAACCGATGATGATTGGAGTGTCATCACCTGGGAAGTCGTAAGTGCTCAGCAGATCGCGCACTTCCATCTCAACCAGTTCCAGCAGCTCAGCGTCGTCAACCATGTCAGCCTTGTTCAGGAAGACAACGATGTACGGAACGCCTACCTGACGGGACAGCAGGATGTGCTCACGGGTTTGCGGCATCGGACCATCAGCGGCCGAGCAAACCAGGATCGCGCCGTCCATCTGGGCAGCACCAGTGATCATGTTCTTCACATAGTCAGCGTGACCTGGGCAGTCAACGTGAGCGTAGTGACGAATCGAAGAGTTGTACTCAACGTGCGCGGTGTTGATGGTGATACCACGAGCCTTTTCTTCCGGAGCGCTGTCGATCTTGTCGAAAGCAACAACGGCCGAACCGAAAACTTCGGAGCAGACGCGAGTCAGAGCAGCAGTCAGAGTGGTTTTACCGTGGTCAACGTGACCAATGGTGCCAACGTTGACGTGCGGTAGGGAACGATCAAATTTTTCTTTAGCCACGACAATTAACTCCTTGCCTAAAGGGCTGAATCAGCCTTGTTTTTTGGTAACAGTCTCGACGATATGCGACGGAGCTGTATTGTATTTTTTGAATTCCATAGAGTAGCTTGCGCGACCCTGAGACATGGAACGAACGTCGGTCGCGTAACCGAACATTTCACCCAACGGAACCTCGGCACGAATAACCTTGCCGGAAACCGTATCTTCCATACCCAGAATCATGCCACGACGACGGTTAAGGTCGCCCATGACATCACCCATGTAGTCTTCAGGCGTAACGACTTCTACTGCCATGATCGGCTCGAGCAACTCACCACCGCCCTTCTGGGCCAGTTGCTTGGTTGCCATGGAAGCAGCCACCTTGAACGCCATCTCGTTGGAGTCGACGTCGTGGTAAGAACCATCAAACACAGTCGCCTTCAGGCCGATCAGCGGATAGCCGGCAACAACGCCGTTCTTCATCTGCTCTTCGATACCCTTCTGGATCGCCGGGATGTATTCCTTAGGAACCACACCACCTACGACTTCGTTCACGAATTGCAGACCTTCCTGACCTTCGTCAGCCGGTGCAAAACGGATCCAGCAGTGACCGAACTGGCCACGACCGCCGGATTGGCGAACGAACTTGCCTTCGATTTCACAGTTCTTCGTGATGCGCTCACGATAGGAAACCTGAGGCTTACCGATGTTGGCTTCGACGTTGAACTCACGGCGCATCCGGTCAACCAGGATGTCCAGGTGCAACTCGCCCATGCCGGAGATGATCGTCTGACCAGTCTCTTCATCAGTCTTGACGCGGAAAGACGGGTCTTCCTGAGCAAGCTTGCCCAGAGCGATACCCATTTTTTCCTGGTCGTCCTTGGTCTTAGGCTCAACGGCAACCGAAATAACCGGCTCCGGGAAGTCCATGCGAACCAGGATGATTGGCTTGTCGCCATTGCACAAGGTTTCACCAGTGGTGACGTCCTTCATGCCGATCAAGGCCGCGATGTCACCAGCGCGCACTTCCTTGATCTCTTCGCGGGCGTTTGCGTGCATTTGCACCATACGGCCTACGCGCTCTTTCTTGCCTTTTACAGAGTTGATCACGCCGTCGCCGGAGTTCAACACGCCCGAGTAAACTCGAACAAAGGTCAAGGTACCCACGAATGGGTCGGTAGCGATCTTGAACGCCAGAGCCGAGAACGGCTCGTTGTCGTCTGCATGACGCTCCAGCTCGATAGTCTCGTCATCCGGGTCGGTACCCTTGATGGCAGGAATATCGGTTGGCGCAGGCAGGAAGTCGATAACGGCGTCGAGAACCAGGGGAACACCCTTGTTCTTGAAGGAAGAACCGCAAACAGCCAGGACGATTTCACCAGCGATAGTACGCTGACGCAGAGCGGCCTTGATTTCCTCGTTGGTGAGCTCTTCACCCTCGAGGTACTTGTTCATCAGCTCTTCGTTGGCTTCGGCCGCAGCCTCAACCATGTTGCCGCGCCACTTCTCGGCTTCTTCCAGCAATTCAGCAGGAATATCCTTGCGAACAGGGACCATGCCCTTGTCAGCATCGTTCCAGTAGACAGCTTGCATGTTGATCAGATCGATCTGACCCTGGAAGTTGTCTTCGGAACCGATAGCCAGCTGGATAGGCACCGGAGTGTGGCCCAGACGCTGCTTGATCTGACCGATCACGCGCAGGAAGTTGGCACCAGCACGGTCCATCTTGTTTACATAAACAAGACGCGGAACGCCGTATTTGTTGGCTTGACGCCATACGGTTTCCGACTGAGGCTCAACGCCCGAGGTACCGCAGAATACAACCACAGCGCCGTCGAGTACGCGCAGGGAACGTTCTACTTCAATGGTGAAGTCAACGTGGCCCGGGGTATCGATGACGTTGAAGCGGTGCTCGTCCTTGTACTGCTTCTCGGAACCCTTCCAGAAAGCGGTAATGGCAGCAGAAGTAATGGTAATACCACGCTCCTGCTCCTGCACCATCCAGTCGGTGGTCGCGGCGCCATCATGCACCTCGCCCATCTTGTGACTTTTGCCGGTGTAAAAAAGGACGCGCTCAGTGGTGGTGGTTTTACCAGCATCCACGTGAGCAACGATACCGATGTTACGGTAGCGGTTAATCGGTGTAGTACGAGCCATAAAGCCCTCGCAAATTGAGTGACGCTAAAATTAGAAGCGGTAGTGCGAGAAAGCCTTGTTGGCTTCAGCCATACGGTGCACGTCTTCACGCTTCTTAACTGCAGCACCTTTACCTTCAGCAGCGTCCAACAGTTCGCCAGCCAAACGCAGGGCCATGGACTTCTCGCCGCGCTTGCGGGCGAAGTCTACCAACCAGCGCATTGCCAGGGCGTTACGACGGGACGGACGAACTTCGACCGGAACCTGGTAAGTAGCACCGCCTACACGGCGCGACTTCACTTCGACCAGCGGAGCGATGGCGTCGAGAGCTTTCTCGAAGATTTCCAGGGGATCGCTGTTCTTGCGTTCCTTAACTTTGTCCAGTGCGCCATAAACGATACGCTCGGCAACGGCTTTCTTGCCGCTTTCCATTACGTGGTTCATGAACTTGGCGAGAATCTGGCTTCCGTATTTCGGATCGTCCAGAATCTCACGTTTGGCTGCTACGCGACGTCTTGGCATTGATAAGCCCTCAAACGGTCTTCAGGTTAGCCCGGGACAGCAGATGCGTGCCCGACCTTACTCTTATCGACTCAATAAAATTAAAAACTGCAAAACGGCCGATTATTTCGGACGCTTGGTACCGTACTTCGAACGACCTTGGTTACGACCTTTAACGCCGGAAGTATCCAAAGAGCCGCGAACGGTGTGGTAACGAACACCTGGCAAGTCTTTTACACGACCGCCGCGGATCAGTACCACGCTGTGCTCTTGCAGGTTGTGGCCTTCACCGCCGATGTACGAGGAAACCTCGAAACCGTTGGTCAGACGCACACGGCATACTTTACGCAGTGCCGAGTTAGGTTTTTTCGGCGTGGTGGTATACACACGGGTGCATACGCCACGACGTTGCGGGCAGTTCTGCAGCGCAGGCACGTCGGATTTCTCGACGATACGCTTACGCGGCTGACGTACCAGCTGGTTGATAGTTGCCATCTACTAGCTCCACTGTTGTCTTGCGACGCTATTGTCTTACAAGAAAAGCAAAATGGCAGGAACGAATTCCCGCCAAATTTAGGGGATCAAGAGTCTAAAGAGGATCTTGTCCCCAGTCAAGGCAAGGCCCCGACCTCCCCGCCCGCCGGATCTCGACAATTTGTCTCGATCCGCCGAACGGGGTGACCAGGGCCAGGCACTCAATTACCGCAGAACTCAGTTACCACTCGAGTTCAGTGCTTCGGTCAGTGCAGCTTCCACTTCACTGGCGCTTACGCGCAACGGCTTGTCAGCTTCACGGCGACGCTTGCGTTCGCTGTGATAGGCCAAACCGGTACCGGCCGGGATCAGACGACCCACGACCACGTTTTCTTTCAGGCCGCGCAGGTAATCGCGCTTGCCGGTTACCGCCGCTTCGGTCAGTACGCGAGTGGTTTCCTGGAAGGAAGCCGCCGAGATGAACGATTCGGTGGACAACGACGCCTTGGTGATACCCAGCAGAACGCGAGTGAACTTGGAGACAAACTTGTCTTCGCCGCTCAGACGCTCATTCTCTACCAGTACGTGAGTCAATTCCATCTGGTCGCCCTTGATGAAACTGGAATCGCCGGATTCAGCGATCTCAACTTTACGCAGCATCTGACGCAGGATGGTCTCGATGTGCTTGTCGTTGATCTTCACGCCTTGTAGACGGTAAACGTCCTGGATCTCGTTCACGATGTACTTGGCCAGCGCACTCACACCCAGCAGACGCAGGATGTCGTGTGGATCGCTCGGACCGTCCGAGATAACTTCGCCGCGGTTTACCTGTTCGCCTTCGAACACGTTCAGGTGACGCCACTTCGGAATCAGCTCTTCGTACGGATCGGTACCGTCGTTCGGGGTGATAACCAGACGGCGTTTGCCTTTGGTCTCTTTACCGAACGCGATGGTGCCGCTGACTTCAGCCAGAATCGAGGCTTCTTTCGGACGACGGGCTTCGAACAAGTCGGCAACACGCGGCAGACCACCGGTGATGTCGCGAGTTTTCGAAGTCTCTTGCGGGATACGAGCGATAACATCACCGATCGCGATCTTCGCACCATCCGCTACACCGACCAGGGCGTTGGCTGGCAGGAAGTACTGAGCGATAACGTCAGTGCCTGGCAGCAACAGATCCTTGCCGTTGTCGTCGACCATCTTCACAGCAGGACGGATATCCTTGCCGGCAGCTGGACGATCTTTCGCATCGAGTACTTCAATGTTGGTCATACCGGTCAATTCGTCGGTCTGACGCTTGATCGTGATGCCTTCTTCCATGCCCACGTAGGTCACGGTACCTTTCATTTCGGTAACGATCGGGTGAGTGTGCGGGTCCCACTTGGCCACGATGGCGCCAGCGTCGACCTTGTCACCTTCTTTAACCGAAATCACAGCACCGTACGGCAGCTTGTAGCGCTCGCGCTCGCGACCGAAGTCGTCAGCGATGGCCAGCTCACCGGAACGGGACACAGCAACCAGGTGACCATCCACTCGCTCAACGTGCTTCAGGTTGTGCAGACGGACGGTACCGCCATTCTTCACCTGAACGCTGTCGGCCGCGGAGGTCCGGCTTGCCGCACCACCGATGTGGAACGTACGCATCGTCAGCTGGGTACCCGGCTCACCGATGGACTGGGCAGCGATAACGCCGACCGCTTCACCGATGTTCACTTGGTGACCACGTGCCAGGTCGCGACCGTAGCACTTGGCGCAGATGCCGTAGCGAGTTTCGCAGCTGATCGGCGAACGTACGATCACTTCGTCGATGCTGTTGAGTTCGATGAACTCGACCCACTTCTCGTCAACCAGGGTGCCCGCAGGAACGATCACGTCCTCGGTACCCGGCTTGAATACGTCACGGGCGATGACACGACCCAATACGCGTTCACCCAACGGCTCTACAACGTCACCGCCTTCAATGTGCGGAGTCATTACCAGGCCATGTTCGGTGCCGCAATCGATCTCGGTCACGACCAGATCCTGGGCAACGTCTACCAGACGACGAGTCAGGTAACCGGAGTTCGCCGTTTTCAAGGCGGTATCCGCAAGACCCTTACGAGCACCGTGAGTGGAGATGAAGTACTGAAGTACGCTCAAACCTTCACGGAAGTTCGCGGTAATCGGGGTCTCGATGATGGAACCGTCCGGCTTGGCCATCAGGCCACGCATACCGGCGAGCTGACGGATCTGCGCAGCAGAACCCCGTGCGCCCGAGTCGGCCATCATGTACATCGAGTTGAAGGACTCCTGGTCGACTTCGTTGCCATGACGGTCGATGACTTTCTCTTTCGAGAGGTTGGCCATCATCGCCTTGGAAACTTCGTCGTTCGCCTTGGACCAGAGGTCGATCACTTTGTTGTACTTCTCGCCCTGGGTTACCAGGCCGGAGGCGTACTGACTTTCGATCTCTTTCACTTCTTCGGTAGCTGCACCGATGATGCGGGCTTTTTCATCCGGGATAACGAAGTCGTTAACACCGATGGAAACGCCGGAAATGGTCGAATAGGCAAAACCGGTGTACATCAACTGGTCAGCGAAGATCACAGTCTCTTTCAGACCAACCACGCGGTAGCACTGGTTGATCAGCTTGGAGATCGCCTTTTTCTTCATCGGCAGGTTGACGACGTCGTAGGACAGACCTTTTGGCACAACCTGGAACAACAGCGCACGGCCGACGGTAGTGTCGACAATACGAGTGTTGGTCACGCTGCCGCCGTCACGATCGTTCACGGTTTCGTTGATCCGCACCTTGACCTTGGCGTGCAGTGCGGCTTCGCCGGCACGGAACACACGGTCAACTTCTTGCAGATCCGCGAACACACGACCTTCGCCCTTGGCGTTGATCGCTTCACGCGTCATGTAGTACAGACCCAATACAACGTCCTGCGACGGAACGATGATTGGCTCACCGTTGGCTGGCGACAGGATGTTGTTGGTCGACATCATCAACGCACGCGCTTCCAACTGGGCTTCCAGTGTCAGCGGTACGTGCACGGCCATTTGGTCGCCGTCGAAGTCGGCGTTGTACGCAGCACAGACCAACGGGTGCAGCTGGATAGCCTTACCTTCGATCAGTACCGGTTCAAACGCCTGGATACCCAGACGGTGAAGGGTCGGTGCACGGTTGAGCAGAACCGGGTGTTCGCGAATCACTTCGGCGAGAACGTCCCAGACCTCTGGCAGCTCGCGCTCGACCATCTTCTTGGCGGCCTTGATGGTAGTCGCGAGACCACGCATTTCCAGCTTGCCGAAAATGAACGGCTTGAACAGCTCCAGAGCCATTTTCTTAGGCAGACCGCACTGGTGCAGACGCAGGGTCGGGCCTACGGTAATTACCGAACGACCGGAGTAGTCAACACGCTTACCGAGCAAGTTCTGACGGAAACGACCCTGCTTACCCTTGATCATGTCAGCCAGGGATTTCAGAGGACGCTTGTTGGAACCGGTGATAGCGCGGCCACGACGACCGTTGTCGAGCAGTGCGTCGACCGCTTCCTGCAACATACGCTTTTCGTTGCGCACGATGATGTCCGGAGCGGACAGATCGAGCAGACGCTTCAAGCGGTTGTTACGGTTGATCACTCGACGATACAGATCGTTGAGGTCGGAAGTCGCGAAACGACCGCCATCGAGCGGAACCAGTGGACGCAGATCTGGCGGCAGAACCGGCAGAACGGTCAGCACCATCCACTCTGGCAGGTTGCCGGAACCCTGGAAGGCTTCCATCAACTTCAGACGCTTGGACAGCTTCTTGATCTTGGTTTCGGAGTTGGTTTGCGGAATTTCTTCGCGCAGACGGCCAATCTCGTGTTCCAGGTCGATAGCGTGCAGCAGTTCGCGGACAGCTTCGGCACCCATGCGGGCATCGAAATCGTCGCCGAACTCTTCCAGCGCTTCGAAGTACTGCTCGTCGTTGAGCAGCTGACCTTTTTCAAGGGTGGTCATGCCTGGATCGATAACGACATAGCTCTCGAAGTAGAGAACGCGTTCGATATCACGCAGGGTCATGTCCATCAGCAGGCCGATACGGGACGGCAGCGATTTCAGGAACCAGATGTGAGCAACCGGCGAGGCCAGCTCGATGTGCGCCATGCGCTCACGACGAACTTTTGCCAGCGCGACTTCAACGCCGCACTTCTCGCAGATCACACCACGGTGCTTCAAGCGCTTGTACTTACCGCACAGGCACTCGTAATCCTTGACCGGGCCAAAGATCTTGGCGCAGAACAGGCCGTCACGCTCAGGTTTGAACGTACGGTAGTTGATGGTTTCCGGCTTTTTAACTTCACCGAACGACCACGAACGGATCATCTCAGGCGATGCCAATCCAATACGGATGGCGTCGAACTCTTCGACTTGACCCTGGTTTTTCAGCAAATTCAGTAGGTCTTTCAAGGCCTTTCCTCCTGGCGGAGCAGAGAGCGGGCAAAACAGCCCCGCTCTCGATTCGCGTCACGTGTTATTCGGTTTCCAGATCGATATCGATGCCGAGGGAACGAATTTCCTTGATCAACACGTTGAAAGACTCGGGCATGCCCGGCTCCATACGGTGATCGCCGTCCACGATGTTTTTGTACATCTTGGTCCGGCCGTTCACATCGTCCGACTTCACTGTGAGCATTTCTTGCAGAGTGTATGCAGCACCGTACGCTTCCAGTGCCCAGACCTCCATCTCCCCGAAACGCTGACCACCGAACTGCGCCTTACCACCCAGCGGCTGCTGGGTAACCAGGCTGTAAGAACCGGTAGAACGAGCGTGCATCTTGTCGTCTACCAAGTGGTTCAGCTTCAGCATGTACATGTAGCCAACGGTAACCGGGCGCTCGAACTTGTTGCCGGTACGGCCGTCGAACAGCTGCATCTGGCCGCTTTCTGGCAAGTCTGCCAGTTTCAGCATGGCCTTGATTTCGCTTTCCTTGGCACCGTCGAACACCGGAGTAGCCATTGGAACGCCGCCGCGCAGGTTCTTCGCCAGATCCAGGATTTCCTGGTCGGTGAAGGTGTCCAGCTCTTCGTTGCGGCCGCCGATCTCGTTGTAGATCTCGTGCAGGAACTTACGCAGGTCAGCGACCTTGCGCTGCTCTTCGATCATACGGTTGATCTTCTCGCCCAAGCCCTTGGCCGCGAGGCCCAGGTGGGTTTCAAGGATCTGACCAACGTTCATACGCGAAGGTACGCCCAACGGGTTGAGGACCACATCGACCGGGGTGCCATTGGCATCGTGCGGCATGTCTTCAACCGGCATGATCACGGAGACCACACCCTTGTTACCGTGACGACCGGCCATCTTGTCGCCCGGCTGGATGCGGCGACGGATTGCCAGGTAAACCTTGACGATTTTCAGCACGCCTGGAGCCAGGTCATCGCCCTGCTGCAGTTTGCGCTTCTTGTCTTCGAACTTGTCGTCCAGCAGACGGCGGCGATCAACGATGTAGGCCTGAGCCTTCTCGAGTTGCTCGTTCAGAGCATCTTCAGCCATGCGCAGCTTGAACCACTGGCCATGCTCAAGACCGTCGAGAACTTCGTCGGTGATTTCCTGACCTTTCTTCAGGCCGGCGCCGCCTTCGGCTTTGTGGCCGACCAGAGCGGAGCGCAGACGCTCGAAAGTTGCGCCTTCGACGATACGGAACTCTTCGTTCAGGTCCTTGCGGATCTCGTCGAGTTGAGTCTTCTCAATGGACAGTGCACGAGCATCACGCTCAACACCGTCGCGAGTGAAGACCTGTACGTCGATGACGGTACCCTTGGTGCCGGTAGGCACGCGCAGGGAGGTGTCTTTAACGTCGCTGGCTTTTTCACCGAAGATGGCACGCAGCAGTTTTTCTTCCGGAGTCAGCTGGGTCTCGCCTTTCGGAGTGACCTTGCCCACCAGGATGTCGCCTGCGCCTACTTCAGCACCTACGTAAACGATACCGGCTTCGTCCAGCTTGTTCAGTGCAGCTTCACCCACGTTCGGGATGTCCGCAGTGATTTCCTCTGGGCCAAGCTTGGTGTCACGGGCCACACAGGTCAGTTCCTGGATGTGGATCGTGGTGAAGCGGTCTTCCTGAACCACACGCTCGGACAGGCAGATGGAGTCTTCGAAGTTGAAGCCGTTCCATGCCATGAACGCGATGCGCATGTTCTGACCCAACGCCAGTTCACCCATATCGGTGGACGGACCGTCGGCCATGATGTCGCTGCGCTGAACCCGATCACCCTTGCTCACCAGCGGACGCTGGTTGATGCAGGTGTTCTGGTTGGAGCGGGTGTATTTGGTCAGGTTGTAGATGTCAACACCGGCTTCGCCAGTTTCAACTTCGTCATCGGCAACACGAACCACGATACGGCTGGCGTCGACGGAGTCGATCACGCCACCACGACGAGCCACGACGCAAACGCCGGAGTCACGGGCAACGTTACGCTCCATGCCGGTACCTACCAGCGGCTTGTCGGCACGCAGGGTGGGTACAGCTTGACGCTGCATGTTCGAACCCATCAACGCACGGTTGGCGTCGTCGTGCTCGAGGAACGGGATCAGCGACGCTGCAACCGAAACTACCTGCTTCGGCGATACGTCCATCAAGGTGACGTCTTCCGGCGCCTTGACGGTGAACTCGTTCAAGTGACGAACAGCTACCAGCTCGTCGATCAGGACTTTCTTGTCGTTCATCGTGGCCGAAGCCTGAGCGATCACGTGATCTGCTTCTTCGATGGCGGACAGGAACACGATCTCGTCGGTCACCAGGGCGTCTTTCACCACACGGTACGGGCTCTCGAGGAAGCCGTACTGGTTGGTGCGCGCATAGGCAGCCAGGGAGTTGATCAGACCGATGTTCGGACCTTCCGGCGTTTCGATCGGGCATACACGACCGTAGTGCGTCGGGTGTACGTCACGAACTTCGAAGCCTGCACGCTCACGGGTCAGACCGCCCGGGCCGAGTGCGGAGACACGACGCTTGTGGGTGATCTCGGACAGCGGGTTGTTCTGGTCCATGAACTGGGACAGCTGGCTCGAACCGAAGAACTCCTTCACCGCCGCAGCCACAGGCTTGGCGTTGATCAGGTCTTGCGGCATCAGGCCTTCGCTTTCAGCCATCGACAGACGTTCCTTGACCGCACGCTCTACGCGCACCAGGCCAACACGGAACTGGTTCTCGGCCATCTCGCCTACACAGCGAACACGACGGTTACCCAGGTGGTCGATGTCATCGACGATGCCCTTGCCGTTACGGATGTCGACCAGGGTCTTGAGGACAGCAACGATGTCGTCCTTGTTCAGTACACCCGAACCTTCGATTTCGGTACGACCGATACGACGGTTGAACTTCATCCGGCCGACCGCAGACAGGTCATAACGCTCAGGGCTGAAGAACAGGTTGTTGAACAGGGTCTCGGCTGCATCCTTGGTTGGCGGCTCGCCAGGACGCATCATGCGATAGATCTCGACCAGGGCTTCCAGTTGGTTGCCGGTGGAGTCGATCTTCAGCGTGTCGGAGATGAACGGGCCGCAGTCGATGTCGTTGGTGTACAGCGTCTCGATGCGAACGACCTGGGCCTTGGCGATTTTTGCCAGGATCTCGGTGTTCAGCTCGGTGTTGCACTCTGCCAGGATTTCGCCGGTGGCCGGATGCACGATGACCTTGGCCGTGGTGCGACCCAGGACGTAGTCCAGAGGCACCTGCAGCTCTTTGATCCCGGCTTTTTCCAGCTGGTTGATGTGGCGAGCGGTGATACGACGACCCTGCTCGACAATAACCTTGCCTTTGTCATCCTGGATATCGAGGACAGCGATTTCACCGCGCAGGCGCTGAGGCACCAGTTCCAGGCTGAGGTTTTCACCTTGCACATGGAAAACGTTGGTGGTGTAGAACGCGTCCAGCACTTCTTCGGTGGTATAGCCGAGCGCGCGCAGCAGTACCGATGCAGGCAGCTTGCGACGACGGTCGATACGCACGAATACGCAGTCTTTCGGGTCGAACTCGAAGTCCAACCACGAACCGCGGTAAGGAATGATGCGCGCGGAGTAAAGCAGTTTGCCGGAGCTGTGCGTCTTGCCACGGTCGTGGTCGAAGAACACGCCCGGAGAACGGTGCAGCTGGGAAACGATTACACGCTCGGTACCGTTGATTACGAAGGTACCGTTCTCAGTCATCAGGGGGATTTCACCCATGTAGACTTCTTGCTCTTTGATGTCCTTGATCGCTTTGTTCGACGATTCTTTGTCGAAAATGATCAGGCGCACTTTTACCCGCAAAGGTACGGCGTAAGTAACACCGCGCAATACGCATTCTTTGACATCAAATGCCGGTTCGCCCAGGCGATAACCGACGTACTCCAGCGCAGCATTGCCGGAGTAGCTGATGATCGGGAAAACGGATTTGAAGGCCGCATGCAGGCCCACGTCGCGGAACTGATCTTTAGTCGCTCCCGCTTGCAAGAATTCACGATACGAATCCAGCTGGATGGCCAGGAGGTACGGCACATCCATGACGTCCGGCAACTTGCTAAAGTCCTTGCGGATACGTTTTTTCTCAGTATATGAGTAAGCCATCAGCGTTCCCCAGCTTGGTCACCTGCTTGTTTGGCCCCTCCCGACGGGAGCAGCCAGAAAATCGTGCAAACCCCATGGTTTGCGCCACCACATCGGGTGGTTACAGCTCGCGATCAGCACCGACCCAGTCGGCTGCCAATAACGGAAAAAGGCCGGTGGCAAGAGCCACCAGCCATCAGCCTGTCGCTTAACGCTCGGGCTGGAGACGCAAAGTCGATGCTTACTTCAGCTCGACTTTAGCGCCTGCTTCTTCCAGAACTGCTTTGGCTTTGTCAGCTGCGTCTTTGGCAACAGCTTCCAGAACCATGGCAGGAGCGCCGTCAACTACAGCCTTGGCTTCTTTCAGGCCCAGACCGGTCAGTTCACGTACTGCCTTGATCACGTTTACTTTCTTCTCGCCAGCTTCGGTCAGCATGACGTTGAATTCGGTTTGCTCTTCAACAACGGCGGCAGCAGCAGCTGGGCCAGCGGAAGCAGCGGCAGCGGAAACGCCGAATTTCTCTTCGAAAGCTTTGATCAGCTCAACAACCTGCAGAACCGACATTTCAGCTACGGCGTTGAGGATATCGTCTTGGGAGATAGACATTACTGTATTTCCTGAATTGGGGGACGGCCTACGCGGCCATCGAAATAAACAAAAAAGCGCGAGAGGAAGTGCTCAGCCTTAGGCTGCGGCAGCTTCTTTTTGCTCGCGAACTGCAGCCAGAGTACGAGCCAGCTTGCTGGTAGCGCCTTGAATCACGCTCATCAGCTGCGAAATGGCTTCGTCGCGGGTCGGCAGTGTTGCCAGTACATCGATCTGATTAGCTGCGAGGAACTTGCCCTCGAACGCAGCTGCCTTGATCTCGAACTTATCCTGACCCTTGGCGAATTCCTTGAACAAACGGGCAGCAGCGCCTGGATGATCTTTGGAGAACGCGATCAGGGTCGGGCCGGTGAACACGTCGTTGAGAACACTGTATTCAGTGCCAGCAACAGCGCGCTTGAGCAGGGTGTTACGTACGACACGTACGTAAACGCCAGCTTCACGAGCCTCTTTACGGAGTCCGGTCATTGCGCCTACTGTTACGCCACGGGCATCAGCCACGACAGCGGACAGAGCGACTTTGGCAGCCTCGTTGACTTCAGCGACGATGGCCTTCTTGTCTTCGAGATTAATTGCCACGGGTTTAACTCCTGCTTGTTACCGTTTCATTCAGTCGAAACCGAATGTCGTTTTGGTGTCTGATTCGGTAAGGAACCGGGAGCACCATCTGCGTAGGCTTGTGGTTTAAGACTTGCGCCGCCTACGGTCTTGGACAGCCCCCGCCAGGCAGGGACCCCAATTTTTTGATTGGCGCAATTACTTGCGCCAATCTGAGTCTTACGCGTCGAGCGAGCTCTGATCGATGACCAGACCTGGGCCCATAGTGGTGCTCAGGGTAACGCGCTTGACGTAGATACCTTTCGAAGAAGCTGGCTTGATACGCTTCAGATCAGCGATCAGGGCTTCAACGTTTTCCTTCAGCTTGACGGCGTCGAAGCCGATCTTGCCAACGGAAGTGTGGATGATGCCGTTTTTGTCGGTGCGATAACGAACCTGACCAGCCTTGGCGTTTTTAACCGCGGTGGCTACGTCTGGGGTTACGGTGCCGACTTTAGGGTTAGGCATCAGACCACGTGGACCGAGGATCTGACCCAACTGACCTACAACGCGCATGGCATCCGGAGATGCGATCACTACGTCATAGTTCAGGTCGCCGCCCTTCATTTCAGCAGCCAGATCGTCCATGCCTACGCGATCAGCACCAGCAGCCAGAGCAGCTTCAGCTGCTGGGCCCTGGGTGAAGACAGCTACACGGACGGTCTTGCCAGTGCCGTGTGGCAGCACGGTAGCGCTACGAACGACCTGGTCGGATTTACGTGGGTCAACGCCCAGGTTTACAGCAACGTCGAACGACTCGCTGAACTTGACAGTCGACAGCTCAGCCAGCAGAGCGGCGGCGTCTACAAAGTTGTAGGCCTTGCCTGCTTCGATTTTGCCGGCGATAGCCTTTTGACGCTTGGTCAGCTTAGCCATTACACACCCTCCACGTTAAGGCCCATGCTACGAGCAGAACCGGCGATAGTACGCACGGCTGCATCCATATCAGCTGCAGTCAGATCCGCGTTTTTGGTTTTCGCGATTTCTTCCAGCTGAGCACGGGTAACGGTGCCAACCTTAACGGTGTTTGGACGAGCGGAGCCGCTGGTCAAACCTGCAGCCTTCTTCAGCAGAACCGAAGCTGGGGTGCTTTTTGTTTCGAAAGTGAAGCTACGGTCGCTGTAGACAGTGATGATCACTGGAGTCGGCAGACCTGGCTCAAGACCCTGAGTACGGGCGTTGAAGGCCTTGCAGAATTCCATGATGTTCACGCCGTGCTGACCCAGGGCAGGACCAACAGGTGGGCTTGGGTTAGCCTGAGCGGCCTTCACTTGCAGCTTGATGTAAGCGGTAATTTTCTTGGCCATGAGGCACTCCAATTACGGGTTCGAACGCCTCGAAAGGCTCCCCGGTTACTTGCGCGTTTATCCCAGTGACGACAAAACCCCACAGCCTTGGGCTGCGGGGTTGGGATGCCTGCTCAATCAGACCTTTTCGACCTGACTGAACTCTAGCTCTACCGGAGTAGAGCGACCGAAAATGAGCACTGCCACTTGGATCCGGCTCTTTTCGTAGTTAACTTCTTCAACCGTGCCGTTGAAATCAGCGAATGGACCGTCGGTGACGCGTACAACCTCACCCGGCTCAAACAGTGTCTTCGGCTTCGGCTTGTCGCTACCATCAGCGACGCGACGCAGAATCGCTTCTGCCTCTTTATCCGTGATCGGTGCAGGCTTGTCGGCGGTACCGCCAATGAAGCCCATCACCCGAGGGGTATCCTTGACCAAGTGCCAAGTCCCTTCGTTCATATCCATCTGTACCAGCACGTAGCCCGGAAAGAACTTACGTTCACTTTTGCGCTTCTGGCCATTACGCATCTCAACCACTTCTTCAGTGGGGACCAGAATCTCGCCAAAGCCATCTTCCATGCCAGCCAGCTTTACGCGCTCTACCAGCGAGCGCATAACATGCTTCTCGTAACCCGAGTAAGCATGCACAACGTACCAACGCTTAGCCACGGGACACCCTTAGCCAACAATCAAGGAAACAAGCCAGCCGAGCAGGGAATCGAGCCCCCACAACAGCAACGCCATTACCAGAACAACAGCCACAACGATCAACGTGGTCTGCGTGGTTTCTTGGCGAGTCGGCCATACGACTTTACGAATCTCAGTGCGAGCTTCCTTAGCGAGTACAAAGAAAGACTTGCCCTTGGCTGTCTGCAGGCCTACAAAGGCAGCAACAGCAGCAATGGCGAGCAATGCAAGTACGCGGTACAGGATCGGCGAAGCAGAATAATACTGATTGCCAACAACGCCAATAACCACCAAAGCAACTACCACTAGCCACTTGAGCAGATCGAAGCGAGAGCCTTGAGCTTCAGCTTTAGGAGTCATCTATGAAGATCCTGTGAAAAGAAAGCCAGACACACTGAGTGAATCTGGCAGGTCAGGAGGGAATCGAACCCCCAACCTACGGTTTTGGAGACCGTCGCTCTGCCAATTGAGCTACTGACCTAAAACAAAATCAGGCCGACCATTATGCCGGCCCGAAAAAGACATTACAACTGTTTACTCGATGACTTTGGCTACGACGCCAGCGCCGACGGTACGACCGCCTTCACGGATAGCGAAACGCAGACCGTCTTCCATCGCAATGGTCTTGATCAAGGTAACAGTCATCTGAATGTTGTCACCTGGCATTACCATTTCAACGCCTTCTGGCAGCTCGCAATTACCAGTCACGTCAGTTGTACGGAAGTAGAACTGTGGACGGTAGCCTTTGAAGAACGGAGTATGACGACCGCCTTCTTCCTTGCTCAGAACGTAAACTTCTGCGGTGAACTTGGTGTGCGGCTTGACGGTGCCCGGCTTGACCAGAACCTGGCCACGCTCAACGTCGTCACGCTTGGTGCCGCGCAGCAGCACGCCGCAGTTCTCGCCAGCACGACCTTCGTCGAGCAGCTTGCGGAACATTTCAACACCAGTGCAGGTAGTTTTCTGAGTATCGCGCAGACCGACGATCTCAACTTCTTCCTGGATACGGACGATGCCACGCTCAACACGACCAGTCACAACAGTACCGCGACCGGAGATCGAGAATACGTCTTCGATCGGCATCAGGAACGGCTTGTCGATAGCACGCTCCGGCTCTGGGATGTAGCTGTCCAGAGTTTCCACCAGCTTCTTGACAGCAGTGGTGCCCATTTCGTTGTCGTCTTGGCCGTTCAGAGCCATCAGAGCCGAACCGATGATGATTGGAGTGTCATCACCTGGGAAATCGTAAGTGCTCAGCAGATCGCGCACTTCCATCTCAACCAGTTCCAGCAGCTCAGCGTCGTCAACCATGTCAGCCTTGTTCAGGAAGACAACGATGTACGGAACGCCTACCTGACGGGACAGCAGGATGTGCTCACGGGTTTGCGGCATCGGACCATCAGCGGCCGAGCAAACCAGGATCGCACCGTCCATCTGGGCAGCACCGGTGATCATGTTTTTTACGTAGTCGGCGTGACCTGGGCAGTCAACGTGTGCGTAGTGACGCACGGCCGAATCGTATTCAACGTGAGCGGTGTTGATGGTGATACCGCGAGCTTTTTCTTCCGGGGCGCTGTCGATCTTGTCGAAGTCAACCTTGGCCGAACCGAAAACTTCGGAGCAGACACGGGTCAGAGCAGCGGTCAGCGTGGTTTTACCGTGGTCAACATGACCAATGGTACCAACGTTGACGTGCGGCTTATTACGTTCGAACTTTTCCTTAGCCATCGAAATCACCCCTAGGAGAAGAATTTAGCGAGTCACACAAGCCATTAAAACAAAGGCAGATATTTTCATATCTGCCTTGTTATATGGAGCTCTTGAGCGGATTTGAACCGCTGACCTCACCCTTACCAAGGGTGTGCTCTACCAACTGAGCTACAAGAGCGAAACACTTTGCACAACCTGCAAACTTGGAGCGGGTAGCGGGAATCGAACCCGCATCATCAGCTTGGAAGGCTGAGGTTCTACCACTAAACTATACCCGCGGAGCTTGCAGCTCACGCTAAAAATGGTGGAGGGGGAAGGATTCGAACCTTCGAAGTCGTAGACGTCAGATTTACAGTCTGATCCCTTTGGCCGCTCGGGAACCCCTCCTAAGCGAGCCGGCATTCTATACCATGCCAGCCTTCTGTCAAGCATTTTCTCATTAAAAACCTGAGGTTAGCTGCGTTGACGTCGCTTCGTACCGCTAACCTTTAAAGGTCTTCGCTGCGAAGCGGGCGCCATTCTATGCAAACTACCCAGCGGGTGCAACCCCCTCGCATGGCATTATTTTATGTTTTAACTCATTGAATTCTTTAGAAAGGTTTTGAAGCAACGTTTCATTCACCTTTCCTGCGCTTTCCTGGGAAACCTGAACCCAGAATCCCCCACCCTCAGGGACATTTGGCGAGTTTGGCGCTGCAGAACGACCCGCGACGCCCGAGGCAGCCAATCGCTGCTCCAGCTGCCTGGCCAGCTCCGGACGAACAAAACCACCTAAGTAAACACAAGTTTTTTGCGCCTCACCGGGTTTACCCAGGTCGCGCCTGACAAGTGCATCCGCCGTCTCGCTCAACAGGTGAATATCCTGCTGAGAACCACGGTATAAACTGAGTGGAGTCACATCCTTGGCGCGAAGTGGGGCCTCCTGTTGATGCCAGATGTAGTAGAAGACATTCAAAACCAGCAACAACAGAAACAACCACCGCATAGAAACCTCAAGACAAAGGACAGGCCATCGCCAAACCGACAAAAACCAGGTCGGGCACCACCTTGGCATCAGGAACAACCCCGGAAACCAGATTGGCGTCCCCACCCGTGAGAAACACCACGAAATCCTTTCCCCAATATTGCTGCGCCAATTCAAGCTGAGTCAGGACAAACCCTCTGAGCATCAACATGCAACCGCGCTCGACCGCTTCGACAGTTGTCCGACCTGGAGCGAGACTCTCATGGGCTCGCTCGGCGGCCATATCGTCATAGCGAATTCTTCGCGTATGAGTACGCAATTGGTTACGCATCAAAGGCATGCCCGGACAAATGAATCCGCCGAGATGCTCACCGTCCGCCGCTACAAAATCAGCCGTAATGGCAGTACCAAAATCAAGGACCAGGCACGCACCTGAAGCAAGATGGTACCCACCAAGCAAGGCCAACCATCGATCAAGCCCCAACCGCTCGTAATCCTGATAGCCGTTTTTCACCCCTGCCATTTCTCGGGCAGGCACAGCGCGAGTCACCGACACCCCAAACACATCAACGAGAGAGGCGACCAATGAATCCGTCTCCTCCGGGGTCCTTACACTAACAAGACGACATTTCTTGAGTTGGAACTTCTCGGCATTACTCAGGCTCACCAGCAAATCGCTGTCTGAGCTGACCACGCCACCTTCGACCGGCGTCACCCCATCGGCACGAAGAACACGCCATTTGATAAAGCTATTGCCGCAGTCAAGCTCAAGAATCATCACGCAACCTCAGGCTGAGCTCACCACCGCTAAAGTTTTTTTCCACACCGTCTACCTTCAAACGCAGCGCACCCTGGTGATCAATGCCCAGCACAATACCGTCAATCTTATTAACACCGGCAATCAAGGAGACAGCCCTGCCCTGCCAAAGATGGTATTGCTCCCACTCCGACTGTATTGCGGCAAACCCCGATGCGTGATGAAGCCTCAGATAGTGCTGAAGCTTCGCACCCAATCGTGCCACCAGCTCATTTCGATCAAAATCCCTTCCAGCCTCAAGGCACATGGATGTCCACTGCTGGTCGACCTCATCAGTCGATTGCATATTCACATTAATCCCCACGCCAAGGACAACATGGCAAACGTCCGCAGGATCCCCCACCAACTCAAGCAAGATGCCGGCGATCTTTTTCTCTCCCACCAGGACATCATTAGGCCATTTCAGCCCCGCCTCAGCGATCCCCATATCACGCAGGGCATGCATGACAGCAAGTCCGACGACCAGGCTCAGCCCTTCGATCTGCCGCATGCCACCGTCAATGCGCAGAACCAGGCTGTGATAGAGGTTTTCGGCAAACGGACTGACCCACTTACGACCACGACGACCGCGCCCAGCGGTCTGTCGCTCGGCCAAAACCATGAACGGCGCCGCCGCTCCCGGCTCGATCAAACGCAACGCCTCGGCGTTGGTCGAATCGATAGCGTCGAAGATATGGACAGGCCACTCATGAAGGCCCTTTGCGTAAATCTCTGCAGCATCCAAAAGCACCAGAGGCTTAGCCAACTGATACCCCCTACCTCGAACCTTATGAACAGACAGCCCTATTTCTGCTTCCAAGTGCTGCAATTGCTTCCACACAGCACTACGACTGATACCCAACGCAGCACCCAGCGCCTGCCCTGAATGAAAGCGACCATCCTTCAGAAGTTTTAGCAACGTGAGCATGCGGAGTGCGCCCTGATAATGAGGCCCGCATGATAGCCATGCACAAGACAGTTGCATAGAAACACAAAATGACTTTCCTGCGGGCAAAACAAAACCCCTACCTGCATCAGCAGATAGGGGTTTCGGAATTTAATCTTGACGATGACCTACTCTCACATGGGGAAACCCCACACTACCATCGGCGATGCATCGTTTCACTGCTGAGTTCGGGATGGGATCAGGTGGTTCCAATGCTCTATGGTCGTCAAGAAATTCGGGTACTGAGTCGTGGCCAGTTGGCCTCGCTTCAGCAAATTGGGTATGTGATAGTTTCGGTGTTTTGTGAGATTCGAACTTTCGGTTCGTTTCGTCTTCACACACCGCAATCTGGCCTCTTTCGAGTTCACAAATTGCTTGGGTGTTATATGGTCAAGCCTCACGGGCAATTAGTACAGGTTAGCTCAACGCCTCACAGCGCTTACACACCCTGCCTATCAACGTCGTAGTCTTCGACGGCCCTTCAGGGGACTCAAGGTCCCAGTGAGATCTCATCTTGAGGCAAGTTTCCCGCTTAGATGCTTTCAGCGGTTATCTTTTCCGAACATAGCTACCCGGCAATGCCACTGGCGTGACAACCGGAACACCAGAGGTTCGTCCACTCCGGTCCTCTCGTACTAGGAGCAGCCCCTCTCAAATCTCAAACGTCCACGGCAGATAGGGACCGAACTGTCTCACGACGTTCTAAACCCAGCTCGCGTACCACTTTAAATGGCGAACAGCCATACCCTTGGGACCGGCTTCAGCCCCAGGATGTGATGAGCCGACATCGAGGTGCCAAACACCGCCGTCGATATGAACTCTTGGGCGGTATCAGCCTGTTATCCCCGGAGTACCTTTTATCCGTTGAGCGATGGCCCTTCCATACAGAACCACCGGATCACTAAGACCTACTTTCGTACCTGCTCGACGTGTCTGTCTCGCAGTCAAGCGCGCTTTTGCCTTTATACTCTACGACCGATTTCCGACCGGTCTGAGCGCACCTTCGTACTCCTCCGTTACTCTTTAGGAGGAGACCGCCCCAGTCAAACTACCCACCATACACTGTCCTCGATCCGGATAACGGACCTGAGTTAGAACCTCAAAGTTGCCAGGGTGGTATTTCAAGGATGGCTCCACGCGAACTGGCGTCCACGCTTCAAAGCCTCCCACCTATCCTACACAAGCAAATTCAAAGTCCAGTGCAAAGCTATAGTAAAGGTTCACGGGGTCTTTCCGTCTAGCCGCGGATACACTGCATCTTCACAGCGATTTCAATTTCACTGAGTCTCGGGTGGAGACAGCGCCGCCATCGTTACGCCATTCGTGCAGGTCGGAACTTACCCGACAAGGAATTTCGCTACCTTAGGACCGTTATAGTTACGGCCGCCGTTTACCGGGGCTTCGATCAAGAGCTTCGCGTTAGCTAACCCCATCAATTAACCTTCCGGCACCGGGCAGGCGTCACACCCTATACGTCCACTTTCGTGTTTGCAGAGTGCTGTGTTTTTAATAAACAGTCGCAGCGGCCTGGTATCTTCGACCGGCGTGGGCTTACGCAGCAAGTGCTTCACCCTCACCGGCGCACCTTCTCCCGAAGTTACGGTGCCATTTTGCCTAGTTCCTTCACCCGAGTTCTCTCAAGCGCCTTGGTATTCTCTACCCAACCACCTGTGTCGGTTTGGGGTACGGTTCCTGGTTACCTGAAGCTTAGAAGCTTTTCTTGGAAGCATGGCATCAACCACTTCGTCACCCAAAGGGTAACTCGTCATCAGCTCTCGGCCTTAGAATCCCGGATTTACCTAAGATTCCAGCCTACCACCTTAAACTTGGACAACCAACGCCAAGCTGGCCTAGCCTTCTCCGTCCCTCCATCGCAATAACCAGAAGTACAGGAATATTAACCTGTTTTCCATCGACTACGCTTTTCAGCCTCGCCTTAGGGACCGACTAACCCTGCGTCGATTAACGTTGCGCAGGAAACCTTGGTCTTTCGGCGTGGGTGTTTTTCACACCCATTGTCGTTACTCATGTCAGCATTCGCACTTCTGATACCTCCAGCAAGCTTCTCAACTCACCTTCACAGGCTTACAGAACGCTCCTCTACCGCATCACTTACGTGATACCCGTAGCTTCGGTGTATGGTTTGAGCCCCGTTACATCTTCCGCGCAGGCCGACTCGAC